>JAWKUC010000001.1:0-919342 GCA_041398805.1 Planctomycetaceae bacterium
GGGACCTCAACAACGATGGTACTCTCGATCTATTTTTGACGTATTGGACGGAAGACGCGAGTGAGGTGTGGTTCAATCTGGCCACAACAAACGTCACTCTTCCCTACTCCGAGGAATTTGAAGGAGACCTGCCATACAGCTTTGCCTACAATAATCTGGAGCACACCACAATCGTCGAACAGAGCGGCAACCAGGTCTTTCAGTTCAACAACGCGGGTCTCACCGGGCTCAGCACAGCCGTGCTGTCAACCGATCTTCCGTTGCCGCTAAGTTACGAAATGTCGGTTCAGATCTCTTCTGTTGGTGGCACCAACCGGTGGCTCGATGGATTTCTGATTTTCGATTACAAGAACGAGAACGATTTTAAATATGCAGGGATGTGGACCGGGCAGAGTCAGTGGGTGATCGGACATTACGAGGGGAACTGGAATAACAAACTCGCTGTCGTCGACTGGGATGACAGCAACCAGGATATCAAACCCGATCGGGCTTACCAGTTGCACCTGAGTGTTGACGGGAACCAGGTCCAACTGCATGTCGATGGTCTTCCTGTTGTCTCCGCCACGTTCAACAGCGGAATAGGTAATGGGAAACTTGGCCTGGCAGGTTATAACTCCGCAACTCAATTCGACAATATCGAAATCGCCGAGCAGGTCTCGACCGGTACTCCTCAACCGCTGCCGTTCCTGGAAGACTTCAATGATAACAGTGCCGATGGCTTCTTTTATCCACTCGGAACGAACTGGGCTGTCGTTAGTGGGGCGGGGGAGCAGGTCTTTCGGATAAATAATTCTAGTAACAATCAACTCGGTTTGACTTATGTACCGCTCCCTGAGGATGCGCCCGCGGCTTTTGAGATCTCGGCGAAGATGCGGACGATTCCATCCACCGGTTGGCAGGATGCGTTTATTATCTTTGATTACAAGTCACCCAAAGACTTCAAGTATGCCGGGATGTGGACGGGTCAGAACCAGTGGGTGATCGGGCATTACCAGGGGAACTGGAACAACAAACTCTCGGTCGTCGATTGGGATGATACCGGTCGGTCGATCAATGCGAATACGTTCTACACGGCTCACGTACGGATCGATGGGAACAAAGTCTGGCTCTCTGTGGATGGAGAGTACATTACTTCGGCCACGTTCGGTGGTGATGTGAATGGAGGAGCGGTCGGTCTCGCGGCAGATAAAGCATTCGCCTGGTTCGATAACTTCGAAGTAGCTGAGAAAGTCGATGCAGGAGCGCCGACCGATCTTCCTTACTACGAAACCTTCAACGACGGGTTCTTCAACAAATCGAAGTACTATCGGCAATCACTCTGGTCAGTGCAGGGGACCGGTTCCAATAAGTATCTCGAAATCAACGCCGCCAACAATCAGGGACTCGGTGTCGCGCTGCTCAATAACCAGTGGTTGCTTCCCAACAACTATGAGTTCGCCGCGCAGGTTACCTCTGTCGGTGGTGCGAATCGCTGGCTCGATGGGTTCCTCGTCTTTGATTATAAGTCACCGACCGACTTTAAGTACGCCGGAATGTTCAAAGGACAGAACCAGTGGATCATCGGACACTACCAGGGGAATTGGGGAAACCGATTGGCTCAAGTCGATTGGGATGATGTCGGCCAGACAATCAAGGTGAACACCGCGTATCAACTCCATCTCACCATTGAAGGGGATCATGTTCAGCTGCGCGTGAATGGCCTGCTGGTGACCGAGGCGACTTTTGCGAACGGCATTCACAACGGGACGATTGGTGTCGCTGCAGACAACGCCGTCACCCGGTTCGATAACCTGATGGTCGATAAGCATGTCAGTACCGGCAGCGATCAACCCTTGCCCTACTTCGAGAACTTCAACGACGGCGTTGCCGACAACATCTATTACAACAATCCGCTCGTCTGGGGTTTCGCCGATTACGGTCCGAACAAAGTCTTCCGAGCGAACACGTCGGGTGGTAATGGGAACGCGATCGCTTATGTCTCTCCTGACAATGCCGCGGGTAATCCCCTCACGATCTCAGCCGATATTCGTTCAAACCAGATCAGTAATGGAGGGCACAACGCGTTTATCATCTTCGATTACAAAAACGCGAACGACTTCAAGTACGCCGGTTTTTATCCGAACCAGAACGAATGGGTGATAGGTCATTACCAGGGGAACTGGAGTAACAAGCTGGCGGTGCTCGACTGGGACAACGAAGGGAAAGACATCCTGACGAACCAGTTCTACCACCTGGATGTCAAGCTTGATGGTTCAGTGGCGACGTTGTACGCCGATGGAGTTCAACTCGTCTCCTACAACTTCGGTACGAACATTACACACAATGCCATTGGCTTCGCGACCGCCAATGCGTTTACCTGGTTCGATAACTTCAGCATCCAACCGATGGCTGCCGCGGCGTCCATCGTCGATCCTTTATTCTCAAACTGGGAGGAGGAATCGGGCACACTCTTAATATGAGTGTTACCTGAACGCTAAATAATCACGCCAAACAGGTCAAATTCGGTTTTTCGAAGACATGACCTGACTAGGGTTTAAAGGATTATGCAATACTCAAAGTAGATAGTTTCCATGCCAGCCGTCTATTGCTAATCCAGTGAGTGATGTAAATAACGCCACGGGTTCGAATCCCGTTCTCTCCTGTATCAAAAAAATATGCGACCACTGTTTAAAACAAACAACTTCCAACTTCAAGAGGTTGTATCTTTGATTCGCGATGGTTATCAAGCGAGCATCGTCAAACGGAGTATGCCAGTTGTCTCGAATACCGGTAATAAAGATTCGAGAAGCGAGTCTCTCTGACAGCTCATTTGAGAATTGACCCTGTGGTTGTTTGCAAACTCAATTGATTAGAATGTGTTTGGGGGTCGGCAGTTTTTTTACGATATGCTCAAAAGAGTGCCGGTACTTGAGCCGAAGGTGTCTGTTTCCAGGCCGAGGTTCTGTAGCAGGGTTACAAACAAGTTGCAGAGGGGCAGATTGTGATCAGGACGATAAGCAAGGTGCTGGCCATGCTGAAACCGCCGCCAGCTAACAGGATTGGCAGATTTGTATTATCGTGGGTGTTCGCATCGCCCATGTTACTGCCATACAAAATTGTGGTTGTATCCAGCAGGCGTCGATCTCCCTGTCTCTTTTCCGACAGGTTCTTGAGTAAGCGGCGTATGATTTGGAGCTGCTGTCGGTCTGCGTCTTCGAGTTGGGACAGTTTTTCTGCCGATTGACCATGATGGCTGAGGTTGTGATAACCGTCCGTAGTCTGTTGTCCTTCATGCAACTGGAATACGGGTGTAGCGAAGGCATCGACCATTAATGTGACAATCCGGGTGGAATCCGATTCCAGCGCTGGAATTGAGCCATTGATAACATCAGGTCGAACTTATCGAAGAAAAGCCTCTGGTCCTGAATGTCAACAGGTTCATTCTGCTGAGTCACGGGTTTCGGTTGAAGCTCCCATGTTCTGGCAGATTCTAACCGTTGTTCAACTTCGCGAATTGAGGTCAGATACTGGTCTAATCGTGTTCGATCAGATTTTGTGATCTGGTGTTCCAATTTATGGGTATCATCTATCAGCGTGTCCAGGATGCTTCGACGTTCATGCAGACGGCGCAATTCCTGTTGAACAGCATCTTTCCCTTCCTGAACGAACATTTTTCGAAAGAGTACTGAAGCACGATCTTCAGCAGGCAATAGTCGCCATCTCGAGTCCATGACAGGCTGCGGTTGGCCTTGTCGATGTTGACTCCCAGATTAAATGTGGAAAATCGCGTCACTGGTCCCAGTAATTCAGCTGCGTACTGATCAAGTGAGATACTGTTTCGAAATCCACTGCGAGTAGGACCGCGAGCCGCCGTGAGAAAACAATTCTCGGTGCTGTGTCCACCTGTGACATCTGGATGGGACAGGCCACTGATCACGGTGATGTCGTCTCGAAAATCAGCAAGCTCCTCGAGGTAGGGGAGAGTTGAAAATCTGGACCGGTCGTGTCGGGGAAAAATAGTTCAGGTAGAATTCCCAGATTGTTGGATATTAAGAGCATCTTTTGCGGGAGTCAACATTTTCTTCTCCCCGTGCTGTATGGAGGCGGATTGATTCAGCCAGGGTAATGCCACAGTGACGCCCAGGCCTCTCAAAAATCGGCGGCGTTTAATGTCAGTCATGTTGAATGACCTTTCCACGTTCTATGCCCAGAAAGATCGGACTTTGGATGAAGCTATGCAGCAGATCACGTGTTGGATATTCGGCTACCGCATGTTGGTCCAGGATGCGTTCGATCTCTGCCCGGTCTGAGAATCTGACGGGAGTACCTGTCGCATAGACGACCCACCGTTCAAGCAGGTTTCGCGCGATGCCCCGGGTGTCCAATAACAATAATTGTTTCAGCGCACGAATTTCTGCAAACTCTCTGCCATCGAGTAAAGTTCCTGACGGATCGACGTTGCTGGTAAGAGTATACCGGAAATCGTGTCCTGCCCGGTCAATGCCTTCAATCGTTTCCCCCTCTTCCAATCCGCGATAGGTGGTTCGCCAGCCTCCCCAAACATCGAAGTTCTCTAAAGCCAGTCCGACGGGATCAAATCTTTTGTGGCAGTTGGCACATGATTCTGACTTCGTATGTAATGCGAGCAGATCACGGATCGTTTTTGCTCCACGGATATCAGGTTCTACGGCAGGCACACTCTCCGGGGGTGGGGGAGGGGGTTGTCCCATCAACCGGTCCATAATCCACGCGCCACGGATAACTGGTGAGGTAGAAGTTCCGTTGGCGGTAACCTTCATGATGGCCGCCTGCGTTAATAGTCCCCCATAAGGACTATCGTCAGGTAATTCGACCTTTCGAATGCTCGAACCAGAAATGGTTGGCAGACCATAATGCTGTGCCAGTCGGTCGTTTACATACGCATAATCAGTATCGATCAAATGACCGACGGGCTTATTCTCACGAATCAGATTCGCTACGAATGCCAACGTCTCCCGTTCCATTGATTCAGCCAGATAGGCATCGAATCGATATTCCGGATAGAGTCGAACGTCTGGGTCATCGCGCGTAATGTGTCTCAGGTTCAGCCAGTAGCCTGTGAAATTCTTCACAAATCGATTGAACTCCTCGCTGTCGATCAGGCGATCGGTCTCTGCCTGCAAAATTTGTGGAGAACCGAGGTTGCCATCTTCAGCGAGACTTCTTAAACGATCATCCGGGCTGCTGTTTGTTATAAAATGAGAGAGTCGCGATGCAATCGCAAAAGTATCTTTGGCCCCTTGCGGCTCCTGCAGAAAAAGTATATGTCCTGAACAGAGAAATGCCTTGTAACCGACGAGCATAGCTTCCGCGAAGCTGGCACCTTCATCGAGTTGTTGGTAGACAAGCTGCTCATATCGAGAGAGCACAGTATCATCCAGCGGCCTCCTCGCCGCGCGGTTGATGAATTGATGTAATAGTTTTCTGGCATCCTCTCGTGGGTTTGAAGTGACCACATTGATTGGTAGAACATTATTATGCTCAGAGGGTTCGACAGGCAGATCTGCAAACAGCACTCGGTGAGATTCAGCTGGCCACTCCTCTGGAGAGAGAGGTCCTTCTATTTCCAGCCACTGAAAGGCTATGCCTGGTTGTCCTCCTTCGGGGAAGGGAGGGTACCGGTATGTTGGTGGTCCTCCATTTACATTTCTGGCAAGTGGAACGGGTAGACCAAGCAGGCTGTACTCAAACGTTTCCGTCGCTTTAAGATGAATAACTGTTTCGAAAGTGGATGCTTCGGGAAGTATATCCATGATTCCACCCGTAGCCCGGACATCTCCCGATACATCCGCACCGGATGGTTTACGCGCACGGAATGTCATCGGGACAGGAGCTTCCGCGGGTTTCAACTGGTATCCGGGAATCTGCAGCACAGCCCGTGCGGAAAAACGAACTCGATAAGCTCCAGCTCGCTCTGCCACAAAACCAGCCGGGTAACCATAATAGGGCCAATGCGCTGAACGAAACAAAGCGAGTTCGATGGTTTCATCGTCCGGAGATTCTGTGACTTCACGGTTTTCTAACGCTCGATTATCTCTGGCAAAAAACATCGCCTCTTTATTGCCGAAAGTCGACATGGTTGAAAATAGATTTTTTCCCACCATGCGAAATTTTGAGCTGGGAGGTGGTATTGCTCCACTGGCAGTCGCCTCATAGAGAGCAGTCTCTGCAGCATCCAGATAGGCTTTTAACTGAACGCGAGTGATATCCAGTGACATGGTTGTCTTATTGGAATGGAACATTTCACGATCTTCAGGAAGAATATCGCGAATATCCAGAAGTGGCAGTTTCAGTAAATCACGAAGATTCTGTTGATACTCATCACGAGTAAGTCTTCGCATGGGCCCCCGCCCGGATCGAGTCACTGCCTGGGAATCAGCCTCACGCAATTCGCTTGCTAAGGTAACCAGCAAGCCTTGCCGTTCCTCTGCAGGTAAGTCTTCTCGCTCAGGTGGCATTTCTTCATTAAGAATTCGATCATGAATCCGAATCCATTGCTGGAGGACTGTTTGTTGTTCCAGTTCGAATGAGAGAGAGGACAAATTCAGTCCTCCTTCGGCCAAATCATCGTTATGACAGTCAACGCAGTTCTTCTGGATAAAGTCGCCTACCACTTGTGGCGAATCTGCAAAGCAACAGTGCGCGCAGTAACTCATCGACACCATGCTGATAATCATCAGCATGGTCGATAAAGTATGTCTGCAATATTGGAGATCACCCTGCTTCAAGAAGCACCTCTTGGTAAACCTGACTCGACTTAAAAAATCACAATGAAAAAGTAACGTTTAATTTCAGTCGATAATTCTGAATTCTCAAGCGTACCCGAGCGTCATTACTATTCGCAACCATCACTTGGAGGAAAGTGAAATGAAATGGTTCGGTCACATCGTCAATTCAGATCGTTCATCATCACGTTACTATTGTTTATGGGAAGCTTTATCCGGCACGTACAAGGGGACAGGCTGAGCATGCAGAGCGGCATGGCGGGCTACTGTTGAACATCGGGATCGACCAGGTCGCGTCGTCGTCCCGCGTTATCGTAACCATAACTGATCGTCTTGTTCGTCGGATTCGTCACCGGGCTTATCCGTCGTAAGAACGATTCTTGGTTGAATAATAAACGAAAAATACCAAAGCAATGATTACTATGGGCATTAAATAATAAATCCAATAAGTACTTATCTTTCCTTTGTTTTTCGTATGTCCATTATCCAATTCTGCCAATGGAGTAATGTAACCTGGTATATAAAACATGTCATTTGACATTTGGTCTGGATGTTCAATATTCGCTTCCATGTCGTCTTTACCGACATGGTAAGGGATCTCAATACTGTCTACAGCATATCGGTGAAATCCAAATGCATCACGAGAATTATGCGCTGCCTCACAATCACTAGGGAGCCAGCCATTGTCAGTGTCATATTTGTACTTAAATGTTAATGTAATGTAGATGCGTTTGCCTTTATCTGAACGAGGCAATTTGATGTTGCTGTAATCTGTGCGTTTCGATGCCAAGTCTGTTGAAACGAGATTGTCGTAACCATAATGTTCTACTTTTATAGTTGAATAATCTCGTTCGGGATCGAGCCACATTTTTATAAAGTAAAAGTGAATCCTACGTGATCTATCCTCGCAGATATGCAGCTGCTCTAATACTGCGCAGTCGATATCACCTTGCTTTTCGTAATAAAGAATCGGCAACCAAATGATTGTGGTGTCTTCCGCTGGGCTTGTTAATTTTGTTGGATCAATTCTTAGGCCATATCTCCATGGCGACACCAATGAACCAAATGCACCATATAATTGGTCTTTTTCATCATAGTTGAACCTTTTCAACGCATTTTTTGTGGAACATAAATGTATCCTGAATTCGATTCCAGTTCAGTCCATGCCAATACTTCATAATATCCATCTTTTTGAATGGCCATAGGTTGCGCCGATTTAGGATTGGACTCGGGAAGAAAAAAGTAAGAGGTTTTCATGAAGAAATCTGATTGTGAAAATTTTATTTCTTCAGAGATAGGCCCTATCGTTGAGCCTGATACTTTTTCCAAATCTTGTGGGAATGAATACCTTTGCTCTTTAGCGTTCTCAAGTCCAGCGTAATCAGGCTCCTGGAATGTATGGGTGTACTGAATGTGAGTCGATGTAAGATCACGATATGACTGGTGAATTGATTTAACGATTTCTCTTTGATGTTGATCTGTGTTCGAATGAATTATTGTTTTTGTCTGCCCCGCATCAGAACAGGTAGCCCAGGATATAAGAATCAACAACGTGAGTATTGTGACATTATGATATCGACGCATAGTAAACTTACCATAGGGGTTGTAGCAAAGGTGGAAGCAAGAGTGTGGCACTTGCTTCCAGAGGCTAAGTTATCTTTTTTCAAAACGTATTGTAATCATGTCCTGCCCCCTTTAACCAAGACCATCCGAGAGCCTTGTGTTACTCAAATCCCTCGAGTGAGTTTCGCGGCATCACATGCGAATGTAAATCTTCTGTCGATCGAGGCTGCGGACCATTCCCAGGACGAGGATCATGTACACGATGAAGGAGAGCGTGATCAACCAGGGGGCGGTTGTTTTCGTGTCGAAGGTTTTCTCCCAGAAGGAGAGCCAGAAGACCTTGTGGAGGAAATAGGCGGCGAGTGGATTCATACCGAGCATCTCGAAGACTCGGACTTTCTTCCCCCAGATGTCTGAGAAGATGATGAACAGCGATAGCGTCAGCATCGCCAGACCTGACGTGAGCAGGACGTAGGGGAGGGTGACTGTCCGTTTGGCCGTCATCCAGTAGTTTTTCAGGTAGTACGGCATTCCCGCTGCTTTGCTCGCTTCGGTTTCGGGGATGTCTCCGAGTACGGGAAACGGAGCGAGGAACTTGTCGATTTTGCTGTAGTTGCTGAAATCCGGAATCACCGGATGTGCAGCTTGATCCTTCGCAATGCGGTTGTATTTGACGTTGCCATTGCTATCGGTGCTGGAAGTGTAGATCTGATCGGATGCCGGTTCGGCCACATCCCATTGATAGAGACAGGCCAGGCAGGAGAGCAGGTAACCGGCGATGCACAGCGCGAAGCCGGTAATCGCAATCTTTTTACACGCTGTCCAGGCGGCGTATTTCCGTTGAATGTCATAACAGAGCGACCCGGCGAGCATGATCGCGCCGAAGCTGAACAGGCCGAACAGCCCGCCATCCCAACTGCGTCCCCCCGTTTCGAAGAGAGCCCCCATCCAGTTATCGAGTCCGATCTCCGGTTTCACCCAGATGCTGTCCTGCTGCCAGCCGTACATGAACTGCCAGTTGAACCACCAGGTGATGAAGAGGTGGAACAGGCTGTAACCGGCCATGGCGATCACTCGCTTCCAGAACGAGAGGTTAATGACCGGCATGATTACCAGCTGAGTACAGCCGATGATCGCGAGCGTTTCCCATAAGGTCGACTTAAAGAACTGCGCGAGCGCCTTGGCGACATGCTCCCAGAAGTAGGGAGGAACTTCGAAGAAGGATGCATTGCCCGCCAGGTACCGGTCCTGTAACTCTCTGGCGACTTCGCCCGTCCAGGGGTTTTCGTAGAAAGAGACATAGGGGCCAAAGCCAACCTCTGCCCCCCACATCACAATTGAGATCAGGCAGAGAGCGAGGCTTCGCTTGAAGTAAGTCAGATACGTTTTCGTCGCACCGAGTTGCGGGATCCGTTTAATAATGGTAAGCCGAAACGAAAATCCAACCGCAAACACAAAGGCGGGCATAATGATGTCGGCAAAGTTAAGCCAGTAATCGTCGTGATGCAGGCGTTCCCATGAGTGGTTGTATTTGCCGAGATAGTTAACCACCAGCATCGCGAATACGGTGTATCCCCGGAACTGGTCCATCGAAACAATTCGGCCACTGGTCGGGGTAACAGAAGCGGGGGGCTGCAGGGACATGCCGCGCCTTTATTTATCAAACGGTCGAATGCGAGTGCGGAAAGGAATTGGACCACCCCAGTTTAGAATTTGTACCACCTGCATCCAACCAGCAATCGTCTTATTTTCACTCTCCGACACTAACTCCCGGGTGAACCAAGGGGCAGTGAGGATAAGTTTACTGCGTTGGACCTCGTACCAAATGAGAATTTTGCGGCTCTCACAATTATCGAATAAACATATCCGGAGTGGCATGACCGTGTTCCCAGTCCGGGCGATTACATTCCCCCAGGCGTCGTATCTGTAAGTCACCTGATTCCTGCTCGCTGGCTGAGACGAAATGTTGGCTAAGGGACTATCGCCTGATGTTTTTTTAATTCTGAGTGACTTCAGGAATCGCGCTGGTTCAAATAATTGTCGGAAAGTTTTTATTCGAGTGATGATAAGTAAAATGAATGAAGGGGTTTTACCTTGGACTTATCGACAGGCGCGATATAATAAAGAATATCCTGAATTGCCTGTAACTATTGATCGGTTAACTGAGACGATGCTTAAGGATACTCAACAGATTCAACAGTCTTTAATGGAGCTGCGTTTCACCGCAGGTCTCTCTCACGAAGAGCAACTCCAGTTATCTGAAAATGCCTGTCTGAAAACCTTTCCCAAGGGAGCAACCCTGGTTACGGAGGGGAGTAATTCCGGGGACTTTCACATCATTCGCTCTGGACGTGTGGAAATCTGTATGAGTATTCCCGCCCGTGGTTGTTTGCCCGTGCTGACGCTTGAGCCTGGTGATGTGGTGGGTTGGTCTTCCATTTTGAATCTGGCTGGCACGATGGCCACCGTTATTGCTATTGAAGAAACCCAAACAATTACCATGAAAGCGGCCAGACTGCGAGAACTATGCGACCAGGATCACGATATCGGTTATCGAATCATGGAACGAATCGCTCGGGCGCTTTCTCAGCGACTGATTGCCACCCGATTACAGATGCTCGATATCTATCAGCTGGAGTTATTCGATGCTCAAAGTGAGGGTTTGTCGGAGGAATCGATATGAAATCCGAGCAAAAACCTTCCGCTAGCCAATCCCGCTTTCTCACTCATGAGCAGTTTGCAAAGATTTTCGACGTACTGCACAAATTGGATTTCCAGGTCATCGGTCCCACAATCGATCAACAGGCTATCGTTTATGACCGTATCCGATCAGTCGATGATCTCCCCCGCGGCTGGACTGATATTCAAGGACCGGGAACGTACCGACTCCAGCAAAGAGAGGACGAGGCCCTGTTCGGTTACGTGGTCGGACCCCATTCCTGGAAACAGTTTCTGTTCCCCCCGGTCAGTACGTTGTCGAATGCGGACCGCTCGGAGGCAGGTTGGCAATTCACCGCTGCGGTAGAGGATTTTCCCAAGGTAGCCTATCTGGGTGTTCGCGCCTGTGAAATCGCGGCGATGAAAATTCAGGACAAAGTCTTTCTGGAAGGTCCCTATGTAGACCCGGGATACCAGCAGCGACGTCAGCAGGCATTAATCATCGCTGTCAATTGCACGCAAGCGGCATCCACCTGCTTTTGCACTTCGATGAAGACGGGCCCTCGTTGTGAACAGGGGTTTGATCTGGCTCTGACCGAATTACAGGATGGGTTTCTCGTCGAGGTGGGAACGTCCGCAGGGGAATCCATCCTCGAGGCTCTCGAGACAGAAGCCGCCACAGTAGAGGTTCTCGCCGAGGCAGCGTCGGCACAACAGCGCGCCGTCGATCAAATTGAAAAACAACTCGACACGGAAAATATCCGGGAATTGTTGATGTCCAATCTGGAGCATCCCCAGTGGAATGATGTCGCGGAAAGATGTTTGTCCTGTACTAACTGCACAATGGTCTGCCCCACCTGCTTCTGTAGTTCTGTAGAAGAGGTAAGTGATCTAAGTGGTGATCATGTCGAGCGACAACGGAAATGGGATTCCTGCTTTAATGTCTCGTTCAGTTATATGAATGGTGGTCTGGTGCGTAACAATATTCGAAATCGATACAGGCAATGGTTGACTCATAAGCTGGCGACATGGAGTGATCAGTTTGGTACATCAGGATGTGTTGGATGTGGACGTTGCATCACCTGGTGTCCGGTAGGCATCGACTTGACCCGGGAAGTTGCAGCCATTCGGGAAAATAAGGTGTGAATTCATCTTGCTCCAAAATGGAAGGCGACTCTTAGTGTCTACTGACTTGTGGGTACCACAAACGGCCATTATTCAAGATGTAACACCGGAAATCGAAGGTGTGATGACATTTCATCTGGCCTTAGCAGAATCAGATGACTACTCATTTCTGCCCGGCCAATTCAATATGCTCTATGTGCCAGGTGCTGGAGAAGCTGCGATCTCGATGAGTGGCGACCCGACCTCGACAGAATTGCTGGCACATACGATTCGAGTGGTAGGCAATGTGACACGCAGTATCGGCGCACTGCAGGTTGGAGATTCACTTGGTATAAGAGGTCCCTTTGGAACCGGTTGGCCAATGGAAGAGTCTGCCGGTCGAGATGTGATTCTGGTTGCGGGTGGAATCGGACTCCCTCCATTACGGCCTGTCCTCTATCGGTTACTTGCAGAAAGAGAAAGATATGGGCAAATCTTTTTACTCTATGGAGCCCGTTCGCCCGAATTGCGTCTGTATACAAGTGAGTATTCATCGTGGACCGCACGGGGAGTGGTCATCAAAGAGACGGTGGACCGCAAAACGCTTGGTTGGCATGGAAATGTCGGAGTCGTGCCACTCTTGCTGGAACAACTGGAAAAGTTTAATCCGGAACGTTCAATTCTCATGATCTGTGGGCCGGAAGTAATGATGCGGTTCACTGCCAGATCAGCGATTCAACGCGGTATGACTGCAGAACAGATCTGGGTTTCTACTGAACGAAATATGCAATGCGCGTGGGGATGTGTGGACATTGCCAGTTGGGACCCGAATTTGTCTGCAAAGATGGCCCTGTATTTCGCTATGATCAGATCTCCCCCTATTTAAATGTGGAAGGACTCTGATAATGCACGCCAGGCTTGCCGTATTCAAGTTCGCCTCCTGCGATGGCTGCCAACTCGCTCTGCTCGACGCAGAAGACGATCTGTTAGCCGTTGCCGGCGCAGTGGATATAGTCAATTTCCCGGAAGCCAGTAGCCGTCTGGAATCGGGACCTTATGACATCGCGGCTGGTTGAAGGTTCCGTTACGACTCCTCATGATGCAGAGAATAAAGCAGATCCGGAAACAATCGAAATACCTGATTACAATCGGCGCATGCGCGACGGCAGGCGGAATTCAAGCGCTTGCGTAACTGGGGGATACCGATGAATACATGCGTTACGTTTACGCATCACCTGATTACATCAACGTATTGAATAATTCCACTCCCATTGCAGAACATGTTCAAGTTGACTTTGAATTACGTGGGTGCCCCATCAATCAGCATCAACTGATTGAAGTGATCCAGTCGTTGCTCGCGGGCCGTACTCCACGAACTCCCCGTCACAGCGTTTGTCTCGATTGTAAACGCCGAGGGACCATCTGTATTACTGTCGCACAGGGAATTGCCTGTCTGGGACCGGTGACACAATCGGGCTGCAATTCAATCTGTCCGAGTTTTTCGCGAGGTTGTTATGGTTGCTATGGCCCCGCAGCTCAATCAAACCTCGTAAGTCTGAGTACACACAACATTAAGGAGGGAGATTCTCCGCAGCAGGCTGCCCATAGACTCCAGAATTTCAATAATTATGCTCATGCGTTTCGGAACGAGAGCCAACGCATTCTCAATGAGAACCAGGAGCAGGTCTGATGGGGAACCGTACGATTAAAGTCGAGACGTTAACCCGTGTGGAAGGGGAGGGGGGACTTTATGTGCGTTTGAACCGGGGGCTGTGGATGAAGTCCGGTTGGAAATATACGAGCCGCCGCGGCTGTTCGAAGCAATGTTAAGGGGAAGACGCCTGGAAGATGCGCCTGATATTACCGCTAGAATTTGTGGTATCTGTCCAGTTGCATATCAAATGAGTAGCGTACACGCACTGGAAGATGCTCTCAAAGTAACCATCGCACCCGAGATTCGCCGGTTACGCCAGTTGTTATACTGTGGTGAATGGATTGAAAGTCACGGTTTGCATCTGCATTTATTGCATGCCCCTGATTTCTTCGGTTTTGAGAGTGGTCTGGAGATGGCCAAACAGTTCCCGATGGAAATCAACCGAGGATTGCGACTGAAAAAACATGGGAATCAGTTACTGGATATGTTAGGAGGCCGGGCAATTCACCCGGTTAATGTTTGCGTCGGTGGATTTTATCATTTGCCCAAACAGGAAAACTTCCAGAAATTGATTCCTGATTTTGAATGGGGATTGGAAGCAGCCATTGCCACTACCCGTTGGGTCGCCACTTTCGACTATCCCGATTTTCAGATTCCCGATTGTGATTTCGTCTCTTTGTGGCATCCAGATGAATACCCGATGAATGAAGGGGTTATGAGAACAAGCGGTGGTGACACTATCGAAGTCGCGGACTATGAGCAGGAATTCGAAGAACATCAGGTTCCACATTCCACAGCACTGCATGCTCTTCGTAAATCAACGGGTAAACCCTATCTGCTCGGTCCACTTTCAAGAGTGAATTTGAATCGAGAGAAGCTCTCTCCAGCGGCAAAGCGTTTGGCGGATGAAATCGAGTGGGAGACACCCTGTTATAATCCCCATAAGGCGATCATCGCGCGTAGCCTGGAACTCGTGCATGCGTTTGAACTGGCCCTGGAAATTCTGCGGGAAGATCACCCCCGGACAAAAGTTCGCGAATCATACGAGTACTCTTCCGGAGAAGGAATGGCGGCGACAGAGGCACCACGGGGAACTTTGTATCATCGCTATGTAGTTGATGAAGAGGGTAAAATCGTAGAGGCCAGAATTGTGCCCCCCACGTCGCAGAACCAGGCTCAGATTGAATCGGATCTCCGACATTGGGTTGGACAGGTTCTCAGCGAAGATGAAGCAGCGACTGCCCGTCAATGCGAAAACCTGGTGCGGTCTTACGATCCCTGTATCAGTTGTTCAACCCATTTTCTGAAAGTCAAAATCGATCGTTCATAAGCGACAAACCGAAAGCCCCTCGTCATGCCCCTTGTTTCATCTACATTAATTGTCGGAATTGGTAGTCCGCACGGAGACGATCAAGTCGGTTGGCAAATAGCACAGCGACTGGGAAGTCTGGTGGGAAAGTCGGTGGATGTTCGACAAGCGAGATCACCGCAAGATCTGCTCGACTGGCTCGAAGGATACAAAAACCTGATTATCTGCGATGCCTGTCAGGGTGCGGGGCAAGTGGGAAGTTATCACCACTGGAGCTGGCCGACTAATCAATTGGAGACAATTCGCACCTCGGGTTCGCATCAGGTTTCTTTACCGGTGGTTTTATCTCTCGCCGCACAACTGGGTCGCCTCCCGTCAAAAGTGCAGATCTGGGGAGTTGAGATTGGACAATCACAGCCTGGTACTCCTCTGTCAGAAATCGTTTCTACTGGTGCAGAAACAGTGATACGTGAGATTCATCGCATGCTGATAGAATCCGCAACAACGAAGGAGCCTCAAAATGCATGAGCGCTCGCTTGTCAAAAAATTGTTACAACAGGTTCAACAAATCGCCGCAGCGGAACAAGCTGATGTCATCGAAGAAATTCATGTCCAGATTGGGCCACTCGCGGGAATTGAACCACTCTTATTCGAAACAGCCTTTGCTGAACTCGCTAATCTTACACTGGGGGCACCCTGCCGCCTGCATCTGGAGCTTGTTCCATTAACAGCATGCTGCGCTGATTGTGGTGAACAGTTTGAAGTCATTAATTTCGAGTTTCGTTGTCCAGTTTGTCTGGCGGACTCTGTTCACACGCTTCAGGGTGACGAAGTGAAATTAATTTCAATCACAGTCAATTCCGAAGATTCTCTCGACGGAGCCCGAACATGACCAGACACACAATCATTGTAAAAAAAGATGTCCAAGCTGAAGATAAAGCGAATGCGGAGATGGAACGGGAGAGACTGGGACGTCGTGGTACGTTAGTGATCAATCTGCTCTCTTCACCTGGATCAGGAAAAACATCCTTACTTGAAGCAACCGCCCGTCATTTTGCCGGACGTCGCACGATGGCGGTACTCGTCGGTGATCTCGAAACCGATCGTGACGCCCAACGTCTCTCTCCCCTGGTGCCCACAGCCCAATTAACAACGGGTGGAGCGTGTCACCTGGAGCTTCCATTAGTTCAGAGAGGGCTGGAAGCACTGGGAGATCCGGAAGTCGACTTTCTCTTCATCGAAAATGTGGGCAATCTGGTTTGCCCGGCATCTCATGACCTGGCAGAGCACTTACGCGTAGTTTTAATCAGTACGACGGAGGGAGATGACAAACCGGGGAAATACCCTAAGATGTTCCGTACCAGTCAGGCGATGGTCATCACCAAAACAGACTTATTACCTCACCTTCCATTCTCTGTTGCAGCGGTCACCGAGGACGCTCTTCGCATCCAACCCAAACTGGAAATCATGTCCGTCTCTGCTTTAAACGAATCGGGAATGTCAGCCTGGTGTGACTTTCTGGAACAACAACATCAGCAATTGTTAGCGGCCTATCATGAAACAGCCACCCGGTGAATTATGCTCAGTTGCAACCGTGGCTAGAAAGCTGATCTTGAATGGCCATGTACAGGGGATTGGTCTGCGCCCAGCTGTGGCGCGGTGGGCTGAGAAGCTCGAACTGACCGGCACCATCTCCAATACAAACAGAGGAGTAGAAATATTCATTCAAGGTCCGACAGATCAAGTTCAACTCTTTATTGATCAGATATTCGATCACTTACCGGTTGGCGCCCACATTGAGCAATGCATACAAAGTGAAGAGAAGGAACAGATACTATCCAGTTTTTCAATCACGGAAAGTTTAAATAGCAACGCGCTAACCACTCATGTTCCACCCGATGTTGCCGTCTGTGAAGAGTGTCTCGCAGAGATAGGGGATCCAGAGGCACGCCGCTATAGGTATCCCTTTACGAGTTGTACGAACTGCGGTCCCCGCTACTCTATTATTCAGGCGATGCCCTACGAGCGGGCCTCGACCAGCATGAGGGAGTTCCCGCTCTGCTTTTCGTGCCAGGCAGAATATAAGTCCGCAAAAGACCGACGCTTTCACGCGCAGACGAATGCCTGTCCCGATTGTGGTCCCGAAGTATGGAGTACCACATCAAGCGGTGAACGGGTCGCTAGCCACCAGCAAGCGATCAGCACGGCAGTAGCAGCAATCAGACAGGGACATGTTGTCGCATTTCGCGGTCTGGGTGGATACCAGCTACTTGTGGATGCCACATCAGAAGTTGCCGTCAACCGCTTGCGTCAACGCAAACAACGCATTGGAAAACCACTGGCCGTTATGGTCGACTCCCTGGCAACGGCTGAGCAGTATGGGACTCTGAGTGAACTGGAACGAGCCACACTTGGTAGCCGGGCTGCCCCAATCGTGTTGGTGCATGCGCGCAGTGAAAACGGTCTCGCTTCGAGTATAAATCCCGGACTGAAGACAGTTGGTCTGATGTTACCAACAACTCCCCTCCATGCACTGTTGTTACAACAATGCCAACTTCCGCTCGTGGTTACCAGCGCGAACCGGGAAGGGGAACCGATCATTTACCAACAGAGCAATCGCAGTACAGATAACATGTCCATTGCCGATCTCTGGTTGGATCACAACCGGGAAATCGAACATCCTGTGGACGATAGCGTCATCAGGTGCATCGCCGGTCGTGCTGTCACCATCCGGTTGGGGCGGGGGCTCGCTCCACTCCCTTTGAAACTAAACAGCGACCATCTCCGAATCGGGTTAGGAGGGCACCAGAAAACGGCTGTTTCCATCAGCAACGGCCATCAGTCTATATTAGGTCCGCACATTGGCGATCTGGACAGCTTACTGACCTGTGAACGATATCAGAATCAGATGAGCTCCTGAAGCGACTTTATGATCTCTCGGAATGTTCCCTGATTTGTGACAGGCATCCGGAATATTTCAGTACACAATGGGCAGAGCGACAATCTGTGCCAGTTGAATCAGTGCAACATCACCATGCCCATATCGTGGCGGGGATGTTGGAACATAACTGGTTAGACCGTCAGGTACTGGGAGTCGCCTTTGACGGGACTGGCTGGGGAGACGATCAGACCATCTGGGGAGGTGAGTTCCTGCTGACGACAACGACAAGCTATGAACGTGTTGCCCACCTCCGACCATTTGCATTACCGGGAGGAGAGGGGGCTGTTAAGAAACCTTGGCGCGTGGCTTTCTCGCTGGTGACTCAGGCGATGGGAGAAGCAGAAGCCTTTCGTCAACCCTGGCCGGAAAGTCGACTGAAACCAATAATGCAGCTTCTCAATTCCAGGTCACTCTCCCCTATGACATCAAGTGCGGGCCGGTTGTTCGATGGTGTCGCCGCTTTAGTTCTGGGTGTTGAACAGTCTGACTTTGAGGGGCAGGCAGCAATGCTGCTCGAAGCCATCTGTGATCACTCCGAATCCGGTTCTTATGAGTTTTCATTGCATGAAGGTACGCCGCTGCAACTGGACTGGCGTCCGTTGATCAGACAGATCATTCATGATCGTAACAGTGGGATTTCGCCGGGCATGATGGCGATGAAGTTTCATCGGGGCCTGGCGCAGGTGATCGCCCGGCTTTGCCGACAGTATGTCCCACTTCCTGTTGTTCTCGGCGGTGGTGTCTTTCAAAATCGCTGTCTGGTTGAGCTATTGAGAGAAGAAATCGAACAGAATTGTCAGGAGTGTGGTTTACCAGGCGTGATTCCTCCCAACGATGGTGGTCTGGCGGCGGGACAACTTGGTGTCGCAAGTGCACGAGCGATTCAGAGAGGAACTAACTCATGTGTTTAGCAATCCCCGGTAAAGTGGTGCGCTGGTTGGAACGCGAAGGAACCTTCGCTCAGGCTGAGGTTGAATTCGAAGGTATCCGACGAATTGTTCACATGGCGTGTGTCACAGAAGCGGAACTCGGGGATTATGTTGTTGTTCATGCCGGTATTGCGATCAGCCGCATCGATCCTGCCGAAGCAGCACGGATTTTTGAGACACTTTCTGAATCAGATTATGGCTCGGAGGGGGTTGTATGAAATATCTCGATGAATACCGCGACCCGGCAGCCGCTGGCCAGATACTGGATGAAATCCGTCGCATCACCAGCCGGTGCTGGACGTTGATGGAAGTTTGCGGAGGTCAAACTCATAGTCTATTACGACATGGTATTGTCTCTGAACTGGAAGGAATCGTTGAGCTTATTCATGGACCGGGATGCCCTGTTTGTGTCACAGATCAACCAGATATTGATTTTGCCTGTGAGCTGGCGCAGCGGAGAGACGTCGTGCTAACCAGTTTTGGCGATATGCTCCGTGTTCCCGGTCGACAGGGTTCATTGCTCGATGCCCAAACAGCAGGTGCCAATATTCGCACAGTCTATTCTCCGTTGGACGCCGTTAAGCTGGCCAGGCAACAGCCGCAAAAGGAGATTGTTTTCTTTGCTGTCGGCTTTGAAACGACAGCCCCCGCAACGGCACTTGCCCTCAAGCAGGCAGAACTAAGTGGTTTAACGAATTTCAGCCTGCTTGTTTCTCATGTACGCGTACAACCAGCGATGGAATTATTACTACAATCAGCCGATAACCGGGTTCAGGCTTTTCTGGCAGCAGGTCATGTCTGCACAGTCACTGGATACGAATCGTACGAGTCCCTGGTCGCGCAATATCAGTTACCTGTCGTAGTGACTGGTTTCGAGCCGCTCGATCTGTTGAATGGGATTCTTGCTTGTATCCGCCAACTGGAAGCAGGAACGGCCAGGTTGGAAAACCAGTACAGTCGCCTTGTGAAACCGTCCGGAAATCGTGCTGCACGGGAACTGGTTCAACAAGTCTATCAGATTTGCGATCGCCCCTGGCGTGGTTTCGGATCTATTCCGAATGGTGTGCCTGGAGCTACGCCCCGAATGGGGCCAATATGACTTGCCGACAACGATTTTCAGCTCAGCTCACCTTCGCTGAAGAGCTCAGCGAATGTCACAGTCAGGCAATTCTGTCCGGGCAACTCAAGCCACCACAATGTCCCCATTTCGGACAGCTTGCACTCCAGAAACTCCTCTGGGAGCACCAATGGTATCCTCCGAGGGTGCTTGTGCGGCCTACCTATCGCTATGGGACAATTCCTTCTCGTCAACCTGGATAATCAGCACCTAAGCTCAGCAAGACATCTCGCAAAATCATGCAGAACGACCAAGAACAAAGAGTTCCCACCTGGCAGATGAATTGTCCAGTATTGATCTTGTCCAATGATGATTGCGTCACCTTAGCGCATGGAGAAGGGGGGCGATTGTCTCGAAAGATGATTCGAGAACACATTCTCCCTCATCTGCACAACGACGTCCTCATTGATCTGAATGACGCCGCACAATTAACTGAGATCAAAAACAGGATCGCAATAACAACAGACAGTTATGTCGTCACTCCCTTATTTTTCCTGGAGGAGATATTGGCAAGCTGGCGGTTTATGGAACGGTTAATGACCTGGCGGTCAGCGGAGCGCCCCCTCTCTGGCTCACCCTGGCCCTGATTATCGAAGAGGGCTACCGTTTAAGGTGCTTGATGCCGTTTTGAAAAGTATCGCTCAAGCAGCGCAGGAAACGGGGTGAAAATTGTCGCGGGCGATTCGAAAGTGGTACCGCGTGGTGCCGCCGATGGCCTGTTTATAAACACCACAGGGATCGGCGAGCTACTTGATCCGATTCCACCTGGACCGGCTGCACTGCGGGAACAGGATGAGTTGATCATCAGTGGCCCGATAGGCCATCATGGAATCGCGGTTCTGGCTTCGCGAGAAGAACTGGAACTTCAGCCTTCTCCCGTGAGTGATTGTGGTTCATTGTTACGACCCATCGAACACTTACGCCATCAGCTGGGTGATCAGCTCCTCTGTATCCGTGATGCCACCCGTGGTGGAGTTGCTGCGGTGCTGCATGAATGGGCCGAGGTCTGCAACCTGACGCTGAGTATCGATGAACGCAGCCTGCCCGTCTCCTCAGATATCCGGGGGGTCTGCGAACTGCTGGGGCTGGATCCACTTCACATGGCAAATGAGGGGACGATGGTCATCGCTGTTCGCAAGGGATCTGGCAACGCTGCAGTGAAAGCTTTGCGCTCGCTATCGGAGACCTCTCAGGCAGAGCTCATTGGAACTGTGAAATCGAAAGGAATAGTGCCTGTAACCATTCGACGTACGCTCTCTGCTGAGCAACCACTCGATGACCCCCTGGGAACTCCACTCCCACGAATATGTTGAAATCAGCTGCATTATCCGCTTTCGAAAAGCTGGTTTGATAAAGTGAAACATCTTTATCCACGATCAATAATGAACCTCAAGTTGAGACTCTGTGATGTATCTCTCAACATCCGGTCGCGATCATTCCGGTGAACCAGACTCTTGTAATAGACTTCCATCGCTTCCAGAATATCTCTCCGACTGACAAGCCCCAGGAGGATTCCATTTTCCACAACAGGGAGATGACGGAGCCGATGCGTTGTAAAAACGGAGACGAGTGCAAAAAGTTCAGTCTCAGGAGAGATACAGATCGGATGGGGTGTCATAATCGTCCGGGCTGTCTGGGAAGGACTAGGATTTCCGAAGAAAATTTCATTCGACAGGGCAGTCATGCAGTCTTCTTCCGAAATAAAGCCGAGTAGAACTGGCTTGCCATTTTGCATTTTGACAACAGGTGCATTGGAAACATGATGCTTAAGTAAAAAGTGAACGACATCGGTAAGCGCGGTCTCTTCTGTCACCATTTTTACATCGGTTGTCATGAATTGACTGGCCAGCGGTGATTATTGTGTTTCATTCATGGCTTGTGTTTCCTTTCGTCGAGAAATTTAATAAGCCAGATTTTCAGCAGGCCATTACGTGATGGCCCCTGGAGATTCACGAATCTTGTAATGCTTCGAAACCGGTTACGACATCCAGCAGCTCTTCTGTAATGGCGGTTTGTCGTTGCTGGTTAAACTCAGATTGCAGTTGGAATAATCGATCTCCTATGTTCTGCTCAGCCGCCTGCATGGAGGCAATTCGGCTCGCGTTTTCACCAGCCAGCGATTCCGCACAAGCCCGAAACAGGGTCACGAATAGAAACTGTCGAATCAGCCGGGATAACAAAACCTGTCGCGGCATCGTATAGAGTGGAAGGGATCGTGATGGCCACTTCCGATTGCGTTCCTGAAAGAATCGCTTTCGTGAAATTGGCAACAATTGCAATGCATGCGGTTTATAAGATGAGGCAGAGATGCGTCGGTTATAAAAAAGTTGAATTTCGCTTATCGGTTTTTGCTTACGCCAGCGATCAATGTGAACCAGAATCTCTGAGACCAGCGGGGCGATTCCAGTCGCCGAACTTGCCTGGGAGAATCGATAATCAACCTCAATTCCCGAATCGAGCAGACTATCCTCGACTCGGG
Source organism: Planctomycetaceae bacterium (assembly GCA_041398805.1). Lineage (GTDB taxonomy): Bacteria > Planctomycetota > Planctomycetia > Planctomycetales > Planctomycetaceae > Polystyrenella. The sequence goes on from JAWKUC010000001.1 coordinate 22,498, forward strand.
ATCCGATTACCATCCAGGTCGCATTGGGGTGCCGGAGATTACTTGATTGAAGAGACTCCAGTGCATGGGAGACAATTTGCTCGTTGAATTGTCCACACATTCCCTGATCAGAACCGAAGACGATGATCCCCTGATGGCCGTCACTTTTTAACTCGGTGGAGAAGGAATCATGTTTCATCTCCAGTAAGACCATTCTGATTCCGAGTTCCACTGTTTCGGAAAAATCCTCGAGCCATCGACTGCCTGTTCATACTGGCGAATGCTGACAGCCGCCAGTGTTTTCATCGTCCTGACCACGGATTGTAAATCCCGGGTGCTGTCGATGTTTCGTTTCAAGGCTTCAAAATGTTGCATAATGAGGATCTGCCCGAATTATTGTTTGCGGGAAGAGATCAATTCCGACACTCTTTTAAGAATATTCTGCCGATCCGAGTCACTGAGCACGCCACCCTGCACTATCAGTTCACCCAGGTGAGGGAAATCCTTGATGAGTATCTTCTGGATTGCCCGTTCGTCCTGATGAATTTCGGCAATGGAGGAGTTGTCAAAGGCTCCGGAGACTAATGACAGGAGTACTGCGATCTGTTCAGGAACAGAGATGGGAGCGTATTGTGGTTGCTTCAATAGCTCACGAACGCGGCGACCACGTTCAAGAATGGCTAATGTTTCTTTATCGAGTCGACTGCTGAAACGGGAGAATGCTTCCAGTTCTTCGAATTGACTGTACGACAATCGTAAGTCACTGGTCACCGCCCGTAGGCAGGGAGTTGTGTCTTTCCTCCCACCCGGGAGACTGATCGGCCTACATCGACTGCCGGCAATATCCCTTTCTGAAACAAATGGGGAGAGATAAATCTGCCCATCAGTGATGGAAATCAGATTGGTCGGAATATATGCGGACAGGTTCTGGGCTTCTGTCTCTGCAATGGGTAGCGCCGTGGTGAGCCACCCCCGAGAGTCTATCAGATGAGTTGAGCGTTCTAATAATCGTGAATGCAGGTAGAAAATGTCACCGGGATATGCTTCCCGTCCAGGTGGACGGCGTAATAAGAGAAGAGCTCTCTGTACGCCCGCGTGAGAGGTCAGGTCATCGTAGACAATCAGAACATCTTTCCCCTGGTCCAGAAATACTCTCCCAAGGTCGTGGCGGCATAGGAGCCACAAGTGTAAAGCAGGCGGAGAATCACTCTCGGCAACGACGACGGCGAATATTCAAGTGCACCATGTCGACGTAAATCGTCAATGACTTTGGCGACAGCTGTGTTCCGTTGACCAATCGCGCAGTAAATGCAGATGACATCTTTATCCCGTTGATTGATGATCGTATCGAGGGCGATGGCTGTTTTTCCTGTTTGGCGATCTCCCAGAATCAATTCCCGTTGGCCGCGCCCTATGGGAATCAGAGAGTCAATGACTTTCAAACCGGATTGCAAGGGTACAGTGACTGGTGCGCGGTCGGTAATCGCTGCCGGTTCGCGCTCATAAGGTCTCCGTTCGACAGGCGAGACCGGACCATGCCCGTCCAGCGGGCGTCCTACCGGGTCAATCACGCGTCCGATTAGCGATTCTCCAACAGGTATATCCAGCAGGCGATGGGTACGGCGGACTTCATCGCCAGCTGCGAGTTGATCACCTTCATCGAGCAGGACAACATCTACCTGGTCCACATCCAGATTTAACGCTAAACCCAATATGTGATTCGGAAACTGTATTAATTCTTCAGAACGGACATGAGGTAAACCATTCACCCGCACACACCCCCGGCCAACATAAGTTATCCGGCCACTCTCAACCAGTCTCGGTCCGAAGTCATGCTGGTCCAGTATCTCTGCAAAAGCCAGAGATGTCTGGTCGAATAATTCTTTGAAATCCAGGTTTGTTGACATGTCATCGTTCCCTGTCCGGAACAGCGGATCTGCAAGTTCAAGTTGTGGCGGGTAGATCTGTGACGGTTTCCAGTCTGATTGCTTCATTCAAACTATGCACGAACTCTTCCTCCAGTTCTTCAAGGGGTTCGTTTATGTTCCAGGCGATTTTGTAACCTGCCACATGCAATTCAATTCCGCAAACAAGCTCTGCATCGGTCTCGAAATCAATTCCCAGATCGGCCTCGATAAAATCATGCAGAAATGTAGTGATTCGATCTTTATCGGCTGCATCGAGCGGCAATGCTGTTTCGACCAACACGCGGTGCTTTGTCGATTCAACTAACGATAAGAGCCTGCTTTTCTGCTGTTCATCAATTTGACCGATTTTGTTTAGAAATGTCTGGACGGCAACTTTCTGCAAATCGGTGTTGGTTACTTCGGTGAGGACCCGACGACTCATCTGATGAACATAGTTCGCCATGAGTAACCTGACTTCACGGATAAAGGCCTCCTTTTCCCGGGTAAGAGTGTGGTACCACTCCGTTTTAACCGCATCCACATCGGATCGTGCCCGAAGCAGGTGTTGCTCTTTCCATTCCTGAATCTCTTTACCCGCCTCTGCCAATAATTCCTCTTTCGCATGAGTGAGTTCATTGGTTTTCTGATTGTATGCAGCCATTGCTGCCTGGGCTTTCTCTTGATCTATCAAGGCCTTCTCTTGTTCAGCAGCAATCTTTTCCTGCCGTTCGTTCATCGAGTTGATGATCGGACGATACAGAAAATGTGACAACAGCCAGACGAGAACCAGGAAATTCACGATCTGAGCAGTAAAGGTAAACCAGTCAATCGACATAATGTTGTCCCAGGATATTGTTTTCTATCAGCCACCGGTTGATTGCAGGAAATGATTCCAGAATGGGTTGGCAAAAATGAGAATCATCGAAATGACAAAACAGTAAATCGCCGTCGATTCAACCATGGCGAGCCCCACAAACAGGGTGCGAGTGATCGTACTCGCCTCATCTGGTTGCTGGGCAATCGAGCTCAATGCCTGAGCCAGTGCTCGCCCCTCACCCAATGCCGGCGCGATCGAACCTATGGCGATCGTGAGCCCCGCCGTGAAGATTGAAACCGCAGCAATAAGCGTACTGGAGTCCATAAGTGCATCCCTTTCATTTATTCTGAGTCTGTTCGTGATCAGTTGATGAAGATTCCGAATTAAGTTTCTGCTCAATATTATTTTCAGCCAGGTTCTGCTTCGCCTCTGTTGCTGAAGCGATATAAACCATCGCCAGCACTGCAAAAATATACGCTTGAATGACACCTGTCAGCAGGCCGAATACCTGCATCAACACTGGTACAAAGAGGGGAACGAAACCGATGAGAATGGCAACGATTACAGTTCCACTCATCATGTTGCCATAGAGTCGCACAGCCATGGCCAATGTTCGCGATAGCTCACCGATAATATTGAAGGGTAACATCAGGGGAGAGGGGCTGATGTATTGTTTCAGGTAGCTTCTGACCCCCTGGTTTCTGATTCCATAAATCGGCACGGCGACAAATACACAAGTTGCCAGAGCCGCTGTCGTTGAGAGTGAACTTGTGGGGGCCACGTAACCCGGAATCATGGCCAGAATATTGGAAACAACAATAAACAGGAATAATGTGCCTATAAACGGCAAGTAGGAACCCGGTTCCTGCTGGCTGACCTCACGAATCTGATTTCGTAACCCGGTTACCAACACTTCCAGCAGGTTCTGACCGCGCGTCATCGATGCACTGGACGTTAATCGACGTGTAACGATCCATGAAACCAGTACCAGAAGGCCCATCACCAGCCAGGTAAACAGGATCGTGCGGTTCAGGACCAGTGGTCCCCATTGCCAGATTACTTCATCAGGAGATATTGTCATCGCGGTCTCTCCTGAATGGTGGTTGAGTCTGTTCCGGTTTTGATAGCTCGTGTGAAAAGAACTCGCATCACCACAAATCCGAACAGGCAGATTGCCAATCGCTGCCATTGATGTGTTGGAGATAACCAGATCCCCACGCACCAGAATCCGGTGAGTACAAGTAAAGTTCTTCCCATGGCACTCAGCAGGAACAGTAACCAGGGATATGGCACATTCTGCAGATTCCTGACGGTCATCCAGAGACCCCCGAAGAAAAACGCCCCGAGTAACAATCCAGTTACCAGGCTGAGCATGAGCTGAAAAAATAAACTGGCAGTCATTGGTCAATGTTCCCTTCTCGATGCAACCATTTCCACGCGTTAAAACAACCGAGCACCAGCCCACCCACTAACAGCATCAGACTCCATGAAAAACGAGACGGCCAGCGAGAGTCGATCCACAATCCGATCGCCGCGCCTCCCACTGTGGGAATGGCAATCGACCATCCAATCAGTCCGAACATGCCCAGTCCGAACCAGACGGTGTGATGTTTTTCCTGCTGCGCTTTAAGTTTTCGCCGTTCCTGGGCCGCAATTCTCTGTTGGATCTCATTCTGATTCTCCAGATGGAATTGATCAGGTTCAAAGTCATCCTTATTGGTGAGAGGATCGTCAGACATCACTCACCCCCTGTTGAACAAAATGCCTCAGAATGTCCGCTTCGAGGGTAGCCATGGCGGTCCGAACCAACCGCTCTCGTTCATGCATGGTTTCAAAATGTTCGATTACTTTTTGTCGAAGGGTGCCGAGGTCATCGCCGCGAACAGCGTAAATTGTGGAGATGCGCACATCCGAGCCAGTTTTCGTCAGGATACCTCCACCCACACCCAGATAATTATCGCAGTGGCGTTCGTCGACAAAAGTTAATATTCCCGGCACCAGTGCCGAAACAAAATCAACATGTTTTGGCAGCAGGCAAAATGAACCGTTCTCCGCTTCCGCAATGATTTTGGAAACAGGTTGAGCAATAAGAATCTCGGTTGGTAACAGAATTTTCAGATTCATTGAGAGACCTCCTGTTTCACACCCTCAATCGCTCCAATCATGTAGAGAGCCCGTTCCGGGACATCATGAAAGTCATCATTCAGAATCTGTTCGCAACCACACAAGGTCTCTTCCAGTGATACAAATTGTCCCGGATATCCCGTGAACTGCTCAGTACTGAAGAAGGGTTGTGTCAGAAAACGTTCCAGACGACGGGCACGGTTTACGGTCCGCTGATCTTCCCGGGAGAGTTCCTCAAGTCCCAGCATCGCGATGATGTCCTTCAGATCTTCATACTGCGCGAGTGTTTCGCGGACATCTCGGGCAACCTGGTAGTGTCGGTCTCCGACGGTTGGGGGCATCAGCATTTTGGAACCGGAGTTCAGCAAATCGATTGCCGGATAAAATCCCGCAGCGGCCCGTTTACGGGAGAGAACCACCGAAGTTGATAAATGGGCAAAGGTGTGAACGGCAGAGGGATCGGTGAAATCATCGGCAGGAACATAGACCGCCTGAACCGAGGTGATGGATCCATTTGTCGTTGTACAGATCCGTTCTTCCAGCTCGGCGAGATCCGAGGCGAGGGTCGGTTGATATCCCACACGAGATGGTATTTCTCCCATTAATCCCGATACTTCAGTACCAGCCTGGATAAAACGAAATATGTTATCAATTAACAACAGCACATCCTGTCGCTGGTCGTCTCGAAAATATTCTGCCATGGTGAGCGCTGCATGGCCAACGCGATAGCGGGCCCCGGGGGGCTCATTCATCTGACCGAACACCATAACCGCGTTATCGAGTACTCCCGCCTGCTTCATTTCACGGTATAATTCCTCCGCTTCACGACAACGTTCACCGATACCGCAGAACAGACTGACTCCCTGATGCTCTCCCACGACGTTGTGAATCAACTCGGTAATAAGCACCGTCTTGCCTACTCCCGCTCCTCCAAAGAGGCCCGCCTTACCACCCCGTTCCAATGGAGCCAGAAGATCAATCGCTTTGATCCCGGTTTTAAACATCTCGGAACGTGGTGGCCGCTCAACCAATTCCGGTGCCGCCTGATGTATCGATCGCCAGTTTGTCTCCTCAAGTGGGTTGCCGTTGTCGATTGTCTCACCGAAAACGTCCAGCATACGACCCAAGAGGGACCTACCAACTGGAACACGAAGTGGATGTCCCATATTGATCACTCGGGAGCCCCGTGAGAGGCCACGAGTTGAAGTTAAAGCAATTCCACGAACGGTACGATCATTCAGCTGTGTCAGAACTTCAATGATCACTTCACCGTGATCACCTGCATGTAGTTCACTTTGTAATGCCGGAAGTCGATGAAGAAATTCAGCATCCACTACGCTCCCCCGGATCGAGAGGATGGTTCCTGCGTTGAGATCATTCGCATTCTGAACCGGCATCGTTGCACACTCCTCCCCATAGGCTCACAAATGAGATCGCTACAGATTCCATTTCAGGAAAAATATCGATTTCACAAAAGCCCCTGAATAATGCGTAGGGTTTTCACACTTCTATTGTATAATGGACATAAATGTCCAATCTATATTAAACGGTTGATTGTGACATGTTTTTAGAAATGTTCGACGAATGTTTTAAAGCGTGGAGATTTCAGTACTCACCAGATTTCAAGTTCAAGAGCAAGGAGTGATGCATCATGTCTCAGGAACCATTTATTCTCTGGTTTGATCAGATCAATATTGGCGATGTCCCCGCAGTGGGAGGCAAGAACGCATCACTGGGCGAAATGTATTGCAACCTGAAGTCCAAAGGGATTTCCGTTCCCAATGGATTTGCGACAACGGCCTACGCCTACCGTCATTTTCTGGATGTAACAGGACTCGATCAACGTATCCGAAATATTCTGAAAGATTTAGATACTTCCAATGTCGCCAACCTTCAACAGCATGGTCGTGAAGTTCGTCACGCGATTCTCTCCGCAGAGATTCCCAAATCTCTTCAAGATGAAATATTAAAAGCTTACGACCAGTTGAGTGAGCAAAAACCTGGGGGAGTTGATGTTGCTGTACGCAGTAGTGCGACCGCTGAAGACCTGCCCGATGCCAGTTTCGCCGGTCAGCAGGAATCGTATTTGAATGTGCATGGTCACACGGCATTAATGGATATCTGCCGTCGCTGCTTTGCCTCCCTGTTTACCGATCGGGCGATTTCCTATCGGACGGAAAAAGGATTCGATCACTTTGACATTGCTCTCTCGATTGGTATTCAGCGGATGGTTCGTTCCGATCTGTCTGCGTCAGGAGTCATGTTTACGATTGATACAGAGACTGGCTTCAAAGATGCGATCCTCATCAATGCTGCTTATGGTCTCGGAGAAAATGTTGTTCAGGGAAGTGTTAATCCGGATGAATACTATGTGTTCAAACCAACCTTGAAGACAGGTTCCAAACCAATCCTCAAGAAAACAGTCGGTTCCAAGAGTTCAAACTCATCTACGACACGGGTGGCGAAAAAATGACCCGTAATGTTCCGGTCGAGGTTCGTGAGCGGGAGCATTTTGCCCTCTGTGATGAGGATATTCTCACTCTCGCACGGTGGGGATGTCTGATTGAAGATCATTACTCCGAGGTCCAGGGGCATTATTGTCCTATGGATATTGAATGGGCCAAAGATGGAATCACTCAGGAACTCTTTATCGTTCAAGCGCGTCCCGAAACTGTTCATTCCCAGAAACAGGGAAACATCGTTAAGAGTTATCACTTGAATGAACACGGAAATGTACTTGTAACGGGGCATAGCGTCGGTGAACGTATCGGACATGGAGTAGCACGAATCATTCACAGTGCGAAAAATCTGGGCGAACTCGAACCGGGCGATGTCCTGATTACAGATAAGACGGATCGGATTGGGAACCGATCATGAAAAGGCCTCAGCGATTGTCACGAACCGTGGCGGACGCACTTGTCACGCTGCCATTGTCAGTCGGGAACTGGGCTTGCCCGCCGTGGTCGGTGCAGAAAATGCCACGGAGATGATTCCTGCAGGCGATATGGTCACTGTCTCTTGCGCGGAGGGGGATACCGGTTATGTGTATGAAGGAAAACTGGATTATGATTGCCGAGAAGTCGATTTGTCTCAATTACCTGAAACTCAGACGAAGGTCATGATGATTGTCGGTAATCCGAATGAAGCCTTTAGACTGTCGATGTTACCCAGTGATGGCGTCGGGCTGGCTCGCATGGAATTCATCATCAACTCATTTATCCGTATCCATCCGATGGCCTTACTGGGTATGCAAACCTGAAAGATGTTGCGGTTAAAGTGAAATTGCTCGTCTTACCACTGCCTATGAAGACAAACCCAAGTTCTTTGTCGACACGTTAGCTCAAGGTGTCGCCATGATTGCCGCGGCATTTTATCCACGTGATGTGATTGTCCGCATGAGCGATTTCAAAACAAACGAGTATGCAAATCTGATTGGAGGTGAGCATTATGAACCCTCTGAGGAAAACCCGATGATCGGTTTCCGGGGGCTTCACGCTACTATCATGAAAGTTATCAGAAGCCTTTGGGCTTGAATGTCAGGCGATGCGAAAAGTGCGCGAGACGATGGGCCTGAAGAACCTGAAATTGATGATTCCCTTCTGCCGCACTGTCGAGGAGGGAAGAAAAGTCCTCGCCGAAATGGAGAAACATGGTCTGAAGCGGGGTGAGGAAGGACTGGAAATTTACATCATGTGTGAAATTCCCAGTAATGTGATTCTCGCGGAAGAGTTTGCGGAAATCTTCGACGGATTTTCGATTGGTTCAAATGATCTGACTCAATTGACATTAGGAGTCGATCGCGATTCTGAAATAGTGGCGCACCTATTCGATGAACGCAATCCAGCTGTGATGAACTCGCTGGCGACAGCCATCAGAAAAGTAAAAGCAGCGGGAAGAAAAATCGGAATCTGTGGTCAGGCCCCCAGCGATTATCCGGAAATTGCCGAATTCCTGGTAAAGCAGGGAATCGACAGTATCTCACTTAATCCTGACTCCGTCTTGAAAACCGGAACACGCATAGCGAAAGTCGAATCCGAACTCAAAACCAGCGGTTCTTCTGCACGTTAAAATATTTGTTCGATTGTTTTAGATGCGTGTTGTAAAATACTATACCAAAGGCTTAGAGTCTTTTTAAAACCGGGTTCCAGGATCGGTTCTACTCAGTGAGCTGCTAGAAATGTCCAAGCCGAAAATTGTAGTGGTCCCCAATCCGCATAGAATCGCACAAACGCAAACGTATGTTAATCAACTGAAATTTGACGACTTTCTTGACCATGCGAGACTCGGTGACATTGTTATCTGGTCAGGCACCCCTGGTACCGCTCCGCTCTGGCTTGCCAATTGCGACTGCATTAACTTCCTGTGTGATCTTCGTCTGACTACAAGTGCCATGTTCAAGGGCGAAAACGATGCGGGGATGGTCTCCTGTATGGATCAGACATATGAACTCATAGCCAGGTCCGATGACAATGATCAGATAATCCTGACTGAGGAGTATCAGAACCCCGGCGTTTCCGTGGTCATGAAATCTGATGTTTTCAAATCAGTCCTGCATGATAGTCTTCAGTCGTTACTTTGGCTTCTGCCGAGAGTATTACCCGAATTGCCGTCGGCGAGCTACTGGGATGAATTGGTTGATTTATTCCCCAAGCCGTGAGAAAGATTGTGATATTGAAAAATGGTGGAGCTTCCTTTTCTGTCCATCCAAATGTTTCAAATCTGCTATCAGCAAAAAAAGACTCAGGGCACAACCTGAATTCGCTTTAATAAACAGTCCGATTATGAGGTGCTGGTGGATTTCAATTTTTAAAAGCGCAGATCTCGTCACAATTAGCATAAATGATAAAAAACCAGCAGTAGGGTGTGCGGTTTTTTATATGTTAAATATTTTTTTAGCAACTGCTAAGTCGTTGACCTCGTCGTTAGATTCCTGCTCTAATTTACAGGTGAAATTCCTGCGTAATCTGCTCAGATTAACCTTTCGCTTCTGAAGATACTCATTTTCAAGTCAGCAGTATCAACCCCTCAGCCTCCTCTCAAAAAGTCGGGTCCCCTCATGCGTTTTACCACATCCTGGTTTGCCTCGTTGCTGCGCGCTCAACGCCAAGAATCCCGCCGTCAGAACGCTATCCGCAAGCCATCACCCGACCATGTGAGCTGGTATCGATTGGAACAGCTTGAAGATCGAACGCTTTTATCAGGCGTAACTGATCTAGAAATCACCAAGGAATCGCCCGTCGTCGCAGTCGAGCAGGGGGCGGCCCTTACCTATACGGTGATCGTCAGCAACATCGGTGCGGAAGGTGTCACCGGGGTGACTGTCTCGGACGACTACAGCGATTTCCTGGAGAGTGTCAGCTGGACCGCAATCGTCAGTGGGGGTGCAAGTGGAAATACATCCGGAACCGGGGTCCTGAGTGAGCTTGTCGATCTGCCGGCCGGATCCTCCATTGAGTACACAATTGCCGGGACTGTAAAGGATGGTGTCCGTGATAATATCACCAACGTCGCCACCGTCGATATGATAACTTATACCGATACCGATCCAACGAACAACAGCGCGTTCGACAGCGACTTGATTGTGCTTGCGGCGGAGAGTGGAACCGGGGTGTTCAGTGCAGGACAAACATTTACAGGCACTGATAGTGATCAAGGTTACTCATCCACTTTAGGAGATATCGATGGCGATGGCGATCTGGATGTTGTCTTTGGCAACCGCAATTCGGCGAGTCAACTCTGGAAAAACAACGGGGATGGAACCTTCACCAACACAGGACAATCTCTCCCATCGGGGACTGGCATAGCATTGGGTGATCTGGATGGTGATGGAGATTTGGATCTGTATGCAGCCAGAGGTACCAGTAGTTTGCTTGATGAGGTCTGGTTGAATGATGGTAGCGGAACTTTTACCAATAGCGGACAGTCACTCGGTCCCGGCAACGGTCGACACGTGGAATTTGGTGATATAGATGGAGACGGGGATCTGGATGCCTTGACCTCTTATGATGGAGCCACAAATTCGATTCGAGTCTGGTTGAATAATGGTTCAGCCGCCTTTACCGACAGCGGACAGGCGATCAATATCTCTGGAACTGGGCACTGGGGCCTGGCACTGGGGGACCTGGATGGGGATGGCGACCTGGATCTGTTCGCCTCGACCTACAACACAGGCGATGATGCTGTCTTTTTGAATAATGGTTCCGGGACGTTCACACTGTATCAGACAGTGAGCATTACGAATGGGGCCACGTTATTAGTAGATCTGGGTGATGTCGACGGGGATGGTGATCTGGATGCGGCTGTTACGCAGGGTGGTGGAATCTCGAAGCTGTTGTTGAATGATGGGACCGGTACTTTTACCCTTGGTCAGGACCTGGACGATGGGATCAATTCGACCTGGTCGTCAGGCTTCGGCGACTTCGACAATGATGGTGATCTCGATCTGTTGTTGTCCAAGTCGAATTCAGAGCCGGACACACTCTGGTTGAATGATGGAAGTGGTAATTTCACCGATAGCGGACAGCGGCTGGGGAGCAACGATTCATCGGAGGTTGCAATTGGCGACCTGGATGGAGATGGTGATCTCGATCTCATTTCCGCTAATTATCTGGATGTGAACCAGGTCTGGCTGAATGAAATAACGCTCCCCTACACTCAGGACTTCGACTACGAAAACGCATTGGGGCTGGTTCTCAATACCCCGGGGACTTTCTCTTTCGTCGACGATGGTGGAAACAGCCTGCTCCAGTCGGATAACAGTGGGTTTACCGGTCTCAGCACCGCTGTCCTGGAATTTGATTCGCTCCCCTCCGCTGTGGATATCGCGGCGGACATCACCGCCGTGAGTGGACCAAACAAGGACTACAACGGATTCCTGATCTTCGATTACATCAGCGACACCGATTTCAAATACGCCGGCTTACTCGCCACAACCAATGAATGGATCATTGGTCACTATCAGGGTGACTTTAACAACCGATTAGCGACTGTTGACTGGGATGAACAAGAGCAGCCCCTAACGATTGACCTGGATCAAGCCTATCATCTGGAGTTATATCTGAATGAGGAGTATGTCGAACTGACTGTGAATGGCGAGTTGATCGTTTTCGCCCAGTTCGCCGCTCCGGTCACCGGTGGTCGGGTGGGAGTTGCCTCGAAGGATGCCATGACCCGGTTCGATGATTTCTCCGTCGCGGAAGGAGCAATCCGTACTACCGATCTGTCGATCACAAAGACCTCTTCCGTGGTGGCTGTCGAGCAGGGAGCTTCACTCATTTATACCGTCGTCGTCAGTAATGATGGGAATGAGAATGTCGGCGGGGTGATGGTGACGGATGAGTACTCCAGCTTTCTGGACAATGCTACCTGGACCGCCGTTGTTGCCGGGGGAGCCATTGCTACGTTAACAGGTACAGGTGATCTCAGTGAACAGGTCGTTCTCCCCACTGGTGCAAGCGTGACTTACACCATCAGCGGAACTGTTAAAGACAATGTTCGTGATAACATTACCAATGTCGCCACAATCGGTGGCGGCAGTTACACTGAATCCGATCCGACGAACAACAGCGCTTTTGATAGTGACCTGATCGTGCTGGCTGCGGAGGGGGGAACGGGTTTCTTCAGTGCGGGACAAACATTTACAGGGACCGATACAACATACTCATCCACATTGGGGGACATCGACGGGGATGGCGATCTGGATGTCGTTTCGCGACCGCGATACGGCGGTCAGGTCTGGAAAAATAATGGGGATGGCACCTTCACCAATACAGGCCAAAGCCTCCCGGCTGGCATTAGCGCGGAACTCGGCGACCTGATGGGGATGGGGACCTGGATCTTTACTTGTCAAGGGTTTTACCCATCCACTCCGGATGAAGTCTGGTTGAATGATGGCAGCGGGACTTTCACCACCAGTGGACAGGCTTTAGGCACCGACAACAGCCGATTTGTCAAGCTGGGCGACATTGACGGGGACGGGGACCGGACGCTCTGACCTCTATTGGTTTCTCCACGAATACGATTCGGTCCGGCTCAATAGTCAGCGTCTTTACCGACAGCGGTCAGACGATCAGCATCGCGGGATCAGAACACTTGGGGCTGGCACCGGGAGACCTGGATGGGGATGGGGACCTTGATCTGTTTGCATCGACCTTGCGGCAATGATGCGGTCTTCCTGAATGATGGTACCGGCTCGTTTTCACCCATCAGACGGTGACCATCACGAACGGGAATACAATCAGATTGAGCCTGGGGACGTCGATGGGGATGGCGATCTGGACGCCGCCTTCACAGTCTAGCGGCAACACGAATTGCTGCTGAATGATGGGACCGGCACGTTTACCCTTGGCCAGGACTTGAATGACGGATCAACTTGAACTGGTCGGCTGATTTTGACTTCGACAATGATGGTGATCTCGATCTGCTGTTGAAAGAATCAGGTCAGCCGAACACGCTCTGGCTAAACGATGGTAACGGGAATTTCTGATAGCGGACAACGCCGGGCAGCGGAAGACTCTGAAAGTTGGAATTGGTGATCTGATGGAGACGGTGATCTCGATTACGTTTCGGCCAATTACACACAGGAGAACCAGGTCTGGCTGAACGAGGTGACGCTCCTCACACTCAGGATTTCGATTACGAAAACGCACTGGGGATGGTCTTCAACAATCCGGGAATTTCTCCTTCGTCGACGACGGTGGAAACGGTTTGCTGCAGGCAAATAATAGTGGTTCACCGGTCTCAGTACTGCCGTATTTAATTATGACTCGTTGCCCGGTGTTGTGGATTTCGGCGGATATCACCGCCGTGAGTGGACCAATGACATCAATGGGTTCCTGATCTTCGACTATATCAGTGACAGCGATTTCAAATACGCCGGGTTCTTCGCTGCCACAAATGAATGGATCATCGGGCACTATGAGGGTAATTTCAGCAATCGATTGTCACGGTTGATTGGGATAATCAATCCCACACGATCAACACGGACCAGTCTACGCACTGGGACTCTATCTTAATAAGGATATGTTGAGCTGACGGTAGATGGTGATTCATTGCCTCCGTGTTGCTGCCCCAGGCTGCTACGAATAATCGGATCGGCATGGCTTCCAGGGATTCTCTTACCCGCTTCGATAATTTCACTGTAATGGAAGCGCGTGTGAAACCGACTTGTCGATTACGAAAACCTCCTCCGTGGTGGCTGTCGAGCAGGGCCTCCACTCACTTATACCGTAATTGTCAGTAACGCGCCCCCAATATGTAAGCGGGGTGACGGTGGCTGATGATTACTCAACGATCCTGGACAACGTCACCTGGACCGCTTGTGGCGGGCGGCGCATCGCTACGTTGTCGGGTTCGAAACCTGACCGATCTCCCTGTCAACGCGACCGTAACCTACACCATCAGCGGAACTGTGAAGAGAATGTTCGCGATAACATCACAAATATCGCCACAGGGTGGTGGCAGTTATATCGAATCCGACCCAACAGCGCTTTTGATAGCGACTTGATTGTGCTGGCAGCAGAGGGGTACCGGTTTCTTCACTGCGGGGCTAAACTTTACAGGTACCAATACTGATAGTACCTACTCCTCCACATTGGGTGATATCGACGGGGATGGCGATCTGGATGTCGTTTTCGCGAACCGCGATACGGCGGGTCAGGTCTGGAAAAATAATGGGGATGGCACCTTCACCAATACCGGACAAGCTCTCGCAGCTGGCACTGGTGCCGAACTCGGCGATCTGGATGGTGATGGCGATCTCGATCTTTTCTTTGCGCGTGGGTTTACCTCAAATGCTCCCGATGAGGTCTGGTTGAACGACGGCAGCGGTACCTTTACCGACAGCGGACAGTCATTAGGCAACGACATCGGTCGCTTCGTAAAGCTGGGGGATATTGACGGGGACGGAGACCTGGACGCTCTAACCTCTAATGGTTCCGCCACGAATACGATTCGGGTCTGGCTCAATAATGGTTCGGCCGTCTTTACCGATAGCGGACAAGCGATCAACATCGCTGGATCAAACCACTGGGGGCTGGCACTGGGGGATCTGGATGGAGACGGCGACCTCGATTTATTCGCAACGACCTATCTTGGAAATGACGCCGTCTTCCTGAACGACGGTTCCGGCTCGTTCTCACTGCATCAAACCGTGACCATCACGAACGGGAATTCACTCAGATTGAGCCTGGGGGACGTCGATGGGGATGGTGATCTCGATGCGGCTGTTTCACAACGTAATGGCAACACGAAGTTGCTGCTGAATGATGGGACCGGTATATTTACCCTTGGCCAGGACTTGAATGACGGGATCATCTCGAACTGGTCGGCTGACTTTGGCGACTTCGACAATGATGGTGATCTCGATCTGCTGTTGTCGAAAGAATCAGGTCAGCCGAACACGCTCTGGTTGAATGATGGCAACGGGAATTTTACCGATAGCGGACAACGCCTGGGCAGCGGGAACACTCTGGAAGTTGGAATTGGTGATCTGGATGGAGACGGTGATCTCGATTACGTTTCGGCCAATTACGCACAGGCGAACCGGGTCTGGCTGAACGAGGTGACGCTCCCCTACACTCAGGATTTCGATTACGAAAACGCACTGGGGATGGTTCTCAATACCCCGGGGAATTTCTCTTTCGTCGACGATGGTGGTAACGGTCTGCTCCAGGCGGATAACAGTGGATTTTCCGGTCTCAGCATCGCTGTCCTGCAATTTGATTCTCTCCCCTCCGCTGTGGATATCGCGGCGGACATCACTGCCGTGAGTGGACCGAACCGGGATAATAACGGGTTCCTGATTTTCGACTATATCAGTGACAACGATTTCAAATACGCCGGGTTAGCCGAGGGGGCGAATGAATGGATCATCGGGCACTATCAGGGTGACTTCAGCAACCGATTGGCGACGGTCGACTGGGATGATCAGACTCGCGTGATCAATCCCGATCAAGCCTATCACCTGGAGTTGTATCTGAATGAAGAGTTCGTCGAACTGACAGTCGACGGAGAGAAGATCGCTTACGTCCAGTTTGCCGCTCCTGTCACTGGTGGTCGGGTAGGGATAGCTTCGAAAGATGCTGTCGCTCGGTTCGATGATTTCTCCGTCGCGGAAGCAGCAACCCGTACTACCGATCTGTCGATCACGAAAACATCCTCCGTTGTCGCTGTGGAGCAGGGGGCGCCACTCAGTTATACAGTCACTGTGAGTAACAATGGCGCTGAATACGTTTCCGGGGTGACGGTGGCTGATGATTACTCAACCATTCTGGATAATGTCACCTGGACCGCCGTTGTGGCAGAGCGGCGCTGTCGCCACGTTGTCGGGCTCTGGGAACCTTAACGAATTGGTCGATCTCCCTGCTAATGCAACTGTGACCTACACCATCAGCGGAACTGTTAAAGAGAATGTTCGTGATAACATCACCAATGTCGCCACAGTTGGTGGCGGCAGTTACACCGAATCCGATCCAACAGATAATAAGCGCATTCGATAGTGACCTGATCGTGCTGGCTGCGGAGGGGGGAACGGGTTTCTTCAGCGCGGGGCAAACTTTTACAGGTACCTCTGGAGATCGTACTTACTCACCCACACTGGGAGACATCGACGGTGATGGCGATCTGGATCTCGTCTTTGGAAATCGCGATTCGGCGGGTCAAGTCTGGACTAACAACGGAGATGGTACTTTCACCAACACGGGGCAATCTCTCCCAGATGGCATAGGACACGAACTCGGTGACTAGGATGGCGAAGGGGACTTGGATTTGAATATCGCTAGAGGTCATGGCCAGGGTCAACCCGATCAGGTCTGGTTGAATAATGGCAGCGGAACCTTCGCTACCAGTGGACAGGCACTGGGTCCCGGAAACAGCCGGTTTGTTAAACTGGGTGACATTGACGGGGATGGAGATCTTGATGCCATTACCAATCATTCAATAGAGACGAATTCGATTCGAGTCTGGTTGAATGATGGTTCAGCTAACTTCACCGACAGCGGACAAACAATCAACATGTCAGGATCCTCCCGATGGGGCTTAGCAATCGGTGACCTTGATGGGGATGGGGACCTCGATCTGTTCGCAACGACCTATGGCGGCAATGATGCGGTCTTCCTGAATGATGGTTCCGGGACATTCTCATTGCATCAGACGGTGACCATTACAAGTGGGGAAACACTCAAATTAAGCTTGGGGGACGTCGATGGGGATGGCGACCTGGATGCGGCGGTTTCCCAAGGTAATGGTGGTATTTCAAAGCTGTTGTTGAATGACGGCACGGGTACATTTACACTCGGTCAGGATCTTGATGACGGGCTTGACACTACCTGGGCAGCTGACTTTGGCGACTTCGATAATGATGGTGATCTCGATCTCCTGTTATCCAAGGAATCAGTTCTACCAAATACGCTCTGGTTGAATGATGGCAACGGAAATTTCACCGATACTGGAATTCGTATAGGAAGCAGTAGCACCCTGGGAGTTGGTATCGGCGACCTGGATGGCGATGGCGATCTTGATTTAGTATCGGCCAATTTCACACAGAATAATCAGGTCTGGCTGAATGACAACATCTCACTTCCATTTACTCAGGATTTCGAGGGGGGGAACAGCAAAGGGCTGGTCATGAATGACCCTGCTACGTTTTCTGTGATCGACAGTGGCGGGAATAAAAAACTTCAGTCGGATAACAGTGGTCTGACCGGCTTGAGCGCCGCTCTGCTTGCATTACCGACAATTCCGCTTGCGCACAGTCTCTCGGCCGAGATGACTTCCTTAAGTGGTGCGAACCGTTGGCTCGACGGCTTCCTGATCTTCGATTACAAAAATGATAACGACTTCAAATACGCCGGTTATTTCACTGGTCAGAATCAATGGGTCATTGGCCACTACCAGGGGAACTTCAGTAATCTTCTCGCCATGATCGACTGGGATGATACCGGTCGCTCCATTAACGCGAATCAGGCCTACGAGCTGCGCCGAAGTTTACGGCTCTACCGTAAGGTTATTCGTAGATGATGAATACATCACCTCTGCTGATTTCAATGTCGAACTCAGCGGTGGTCGTGTGGGCGTCGCTTCCTACAATGCAGTCACCTGTTTTGATAATGTGCATATTGAAATTCCGGAAGCCGATCTCTCGATCATCAAAACAGATTCGGCTGTTGTCGCAGTGCAGGGTGCCCCAATCACCTACACCATTACCGCGAGTAATGATGGTAGTGTGGATGTTCCCACTGCCTTGATCGAAGATGTCTTCCCGGATCAGTTGGAGAATATCAGTTGGACTGCAGTTGCCTACGGAGGCGCTATAGCGAATCTATCCGGCACGGGCAGTCTGAATGAAACGGTGAACATGCCTGTTGGATCTACGATTGTCTATACGGTCACTGGAAACGTAACAGCCGATGCCCGGGACAATTTCACCAATACAGCGAAAATTATTCACTTGTATACGGATGCAACTCCCGTAAACAATCGGTCCGTTGATAGTGATGTGATCGTCCTGGCAGCGGAGGGGGAACGGGCTTCTTCAGCGCGGGACAAACATTTACAGGGACCGATCTAACGTACTCATCCACATTGGGTGATATCGACGGGGATGGCGATCTGGATGTCGTTTTTGGAAACCGCGATACGGTGGGTCAGGTCTGGAAAAATAATGGCGATGGTACCTTCACCAATACTGGGCAATCTCTTCCTACTACCCTTGGTGCTGAACTGGGTGATCTGGATGGCGATGGGGATCTGGATCTTTACATAGTAAGGGGGTGTCGATGTTCTACCCGATGAGGTCTGGTTGAACGACGGCAGCGGGACCTTTACCGACAGCGGACAGGCTTTGGGCAACGACCAGGGCAGACTGGTCAAGCTGGGTGATATCGACGGGGACGGAGACCTGGACGCTCTAACCTCTAATGGTTCCTCTACGAATACGATTCGAGTCTGGCTCAATAATGGTTTGGCCGTCTTTACCGATAGCGGACAAACGATCAACATCGATGGATCAAACCACAGGGGGCTGGCACTGGGCGATCTGGATGGAGACGGGGATCTCGACCTGTTCGCAACGACCTATGGTGACAATGACGCGGTCTTCCTGAATGATGGTTCCGGAACCTTTCACTTCATCAGACGGTGACCATTACGAACGGGCTTACGCTCAAATTAAGTCTGGGGGACGTCGATGGGGATGGCGATCTGGATGCAGCCGTTTCACAGGATGCTGGATTCACCAAGCTGCTGCTGAATGATGGGACCGGTACGTTTACCCTTGGCCAGGACCTGAATGACGGGATCAACTCGAACTGGTCGCCTGAATTTGGCGACTTCGACAATGATGGGGATCTCGATCTGCTGTTGTCGAAGAGTTCAGCTCAACCGAACACGCTCTGGCTGAATGATGGTAACGGCAATTTCACCGATAGCGGACAACGCCTGGGCAGCAGTGCCACTCTGGGGATTGGAATTGGTGACCTGGATGGAGATGGAGATCTTGATTTCATTTCAGCCAATTATAATACAGACAACCAGGTCTGGCTGAACGAGAATGTGAGCCTGCCTTATACACAAGATTTCGAAAACGACACCTGGCAAGGGCTCGTGATCAACAAACCGCAGAATTTCTCCATTATTGATGATGGCGGAAATAACAAGTTCCAGACCGATAATAGTGGCTTAACCGGGCTAAGTACGGCAGTGCTGGATTCCGCATTGATGCTTCCTTCCACCTTCGAAATGTCCGTCGAGATGACCGCGGTCAGCGGACCTGATCGTTGGCTGGATGGATTCCTCATCTTCGATTATCAGTCCCCCACCGATTTCAAATACGCCGGTATGTTCAACGGGCAGAACCAGTGGGTCATTGGACATTACCAGGGGAACTTCAACGACAAAGTGATCAATAATTCGCTGATCATCAACAACGACACCCCCTATACGGCGCATGTTCGCATCGAGGGGAGTACCGTTTATCTGGCGGTCGATGGAGAATTCGTGCTCGAACGGACTTTCAGTGGTCCCCTGAATGATGGACAGGCAGGAATAGCATCCTACAACGCCGTGACATGCTTCGATAACTTCGAAATTGGTGTCGAAGTGGATAAAGGGGCTCCCACCGACTTCCCCTACATGGAAGACTTCACCGATGGTATCGCCGACCAGATTGGCTATTACGGTGGAAATCGCTGGGGGATCTCTCCTGTCAGCGGCAACAACAAACTCTTCTTCAATGGTGGCAACAACTTCGGCCTGGGCGTCGCTTTCCTGGAAAACGAATTCCGGTTGCCCAACAAATTCGAGTTCTCAGCCACGATGGCGAGTTACTCGGCCGCTGGTTTCTGGAACGACGGCTTCCTCGTCTTCGATTACAATGGTCCAAACGATTTCAAATACGCCGGGATGTTTACCGGGCAGGATGAGTGGATCATCGGTCACTACCAGGGGAACTGGGGAAACCGCATCGCCACCGCCTCGCGAGAGTTGTACACGAACATCGAGTACACCCTCCACCTGAAAGTCGATGGGGATCATGTTAAGTTGTTCGTTGATGGATTGCCTGTTGTCGAGGGAACCTTCACGAATGGGATCGGCGAGGGCAAAGTCGGTGTCGCCGGATATAACTCCCGTACCGGGTTTGACAACATCGTGCTCGATACTACCGTCGATCAAGGTAGCCCGGGGTTACTCCCTTACTCGAACAACTTCGACACCCAGGATGCTCCCGGTATCTATTACTACAACAAGCTGGCCTGGGGCTTCTCCGGCAGCACGAATAAATATCTGCGGGCGAACACGTCGTACCTGACCAATCCGACCCGTCAGCTGGCCACTGCCTACTTCCCACTGGAACAGACAACAGCCCCCTCGGACATCGAGATCACGGCGAAGGTTGCTTCTAAAAATGGAGCTTCATCAGAACACAACGGGTACGTGATCTTCGATTACAAACACGAGTTCGACTTCAAATACGCTGGCTTCGACGCCAACACGAACCAGTGGGTGATCGGTCACTACCAGGGAGACTGGAACGATGTCCGGGCGATGATTGACTGGGACGACACCAGCCGGACCATCAATGTCAACCAGTGGTACTCACTGAATGTGACACTGACCGGGACCAGCGTGTCGCTCTCAGTCGATGGTGAGTTCATCACTTCGTACGACTTCGGTACCGCACTCAATCAGGGAGGCATCGGCCTCGCACTCTACAAGGCCTTCACCTGGTTCGACGACTTCAACATCAGCGAACTAGTCGTCCCCCTCGCCCCCTCCGCCTTCCCCCTCTTCGAAAACTGGGATACAGAAGCGGATGAGTTGTTGATTTGAATCTGAATCCGAATTGCAGAAAAGCTTATCGACTAAAGTATGAAGCACCATCTTGCAACACGATGTGAGATGAAGGCGGTAATGTGGTCTGAAAAGGTCTTTACCTTATTAAGCCAATTGGCAAATACGAAAAAAGCCCGGTTTCCAATCGCTGAAAACCGGGCAGGGTACAGCATCGATATTTGCTTTCCTTACCACTTGTCTTTGTGTTTAACGGCGAACTCTCGCACATTTTTCATTTGCTCTGTTACCTCGCCTGTTGCCTGGGTGGGGAAGATCAACGGCTCCTCGAATTCTGCCGGTAATTGCCACACAAACCAATCATCGATATCTGGGTCAGGACTTTGTCCTTTCTGAGCATTGCAGAAGTGCAGATAGATGGTCGATACCTCATCTGATATGGGGACATAAATGTTTCTGGCAACATCATTATGAGCACTTGCGATAAGCGAACTATAATCACATACATAAAACGTTTTCAATCCTCCCATAAACCCACTCTTGTTGACAGCTAATTTGTGCTGGGCAGGGAGTAAAAGTTCTCCATCAATCGTTTCTACTATTACCAGGATGCTCGCATGACTGAAATTATGGTCTCCTTCAGGGAACTGACTGAGGATGGGACGGCTTTCTTCAAAGAACTTAACACCATCAGGTAGAGTGCCAGGGTTGCAAGGTTTGGTAATGGGTGGTTCAGAGCTACAACCGCTGAGTATCAAAATGATCAACCCGCAGAGTGATATGAATTTACTTTGCTTAAGAAGGTTATCGGAAATCATATGGAGTTCTTTTTTATTTACCCAGCGGTAGATAGGCGTAACCGTCGGTTTGCAGGTTGACGACGGCGGTCATGGCGGAGACGGCTGTTTTTACAAAGGGAGCCACTTCTTCCGGAGTCCCTCCTTTGGAGATGAGTGACTGACCGCAGACATAAAACTGAACCTCGGTTGAGTGCAGTTGTTCGAGGAGTTCCAGATTCGGATTGATTGGTGTATTGAATCTGGAGGAGTAAGCCTCTTGCTTCAAGATATCCAAAGTCGCATCCCCATGGAAGACCACTGCGATTTGCACCTTCGCCGGTTGCTCTCCCCCACCGGCGAAGAGGTTCACAAACCGGGCGACTTTCTCGATGGCGTCGTTTAATTCAGCCGGATCATGACCGCGGGTGATATCCACCAGCAACCGGGTTCCTGATCGGGGCTGCATAGCCGCATGGGGAAGTTGCACCACCGCTCCGTGACCTGCAATAACTGGGAACGTTTTAGTGTATTCAGCCGGAGTTACTTCTTCAGCAGCTGCTCTCTCCTTCTGTTCCGCGACACCCTGTGGTTGAGACTGAACAGAACTGCTGACAGCCAGCATTGTTAAACCAGCTAATACGACCATTGCTAAAACACGCATTGAAATGACCTTTATATCTTTATATTGAGATTTCTTGAGTTGGGTTGTGAGCCGATTGGATAGCCTGTATCACAACATCCAGAGTAGGCCTCCTGACTGAGTCCTATTTTACATACGGCCGCGAAGCATTCCGTGCCAGTAAAGTGCCGGCAGACCAAATTTCTTCAGGCCAAACATACTGAAACGCTCCTGGGCCTGATTGAAAGGAAATGTTTCAGCGGGCTCCTTATCATAGTTGAATTCGGCGAGAATAAGGGAGTCATACCCTGTCACCACCGGGCAGGATGTGTAACCATCGTAACTTGCCGTCAGTGGCTTGCCTTCCATAGTAGACAATAGATTCTCAACGAGCACAGGAGCCTGTTTGCGTATTGCTGCGCCCGTTTTTGATGTGGGCAGGCTGGAAGCATCACCCAGGCTGAATACATTGTCAAACCGGGTGTGTTGCAGGCTGTACATATCCACGTCGACCCAGCCTCCCTCACCAGCTAACTCACTTGCAGAAACAAAGTCGGGTGGTCCCATCGGTGGGGTGACATGAATCATGTCGTACTTGATGATCACTTCCTCGGCAGTATCCATGTGGCGATAGATGGCCTCTTTCGACGCAGCTCGAACTTCAATCAGATTCAGACGATATCGTGGTTCAATCCCTTTCCGCTCGGCAACTTTTTCAAGAACCTCGCGATATTTATCAACCGCAAAGAGACGCGGACCTGCTAAAGTGAAAATCACATTAATCTGATCGCGAACTCCCGTGCGACGAAAATGGTCTTCTGCCAGATAGCAAATTTTCTGGGGAGCTCCACCACATTTGATTGCTCCGGAAGGTTGTGTAAATAAAGCGGTTCCCTGCTTCAACTCGCGAACGAACTTCCATGTGCTGGCGACTGTTTTAATCGAGTAGTTACTACAGATGCCATCTTTACCGACAGACTCTTTCAAGCCTTTTACACCATCCCAGTTAATCTGGATCCCGGGACAGACAATCAGGTAATCGTATTCAATTTCACCGCTGTTTCGGGTCTGCAGGCGGTTATTGTACGGATCAAATCCTTCGACAAAATCCTTGATCCACGTGCATTGGTCTGGAATGAAATCTGCTTCGAGGCGTTCGGATTCTTCCGGAGGAAAGATACCGCCTCCGACTAACGTCCAGAGTGGCTGATAATAGTGTCGCTCTGACGGTTCAATGATCGCGATGTCAAGATTGGGGGAAGCGTTGTGCAGCCGTGCGGCGACGGTAATCCCGGCACTTCCTCCACCAACGATAAGTATCTGATGTTTCTTCATTGCTTCATTCAATCCTTGTTGCTGGAGTTTGGTGTGGGATGCGATTCCTCAAGTGCGTTGCCAAAACATTTAGCGAACTGCATAGCAAATGAAACGGCCCGCTGGGCATGCGGATCACGAAGAACTTTCAATGCACCCAGAATTCCCATGCGTGGTGGAACCTGCTGCTCGCAGGTTCCCTTGCGGCAACTTGTCAGGGCTGTTCCCGCCAGACTTACCGTTTCCACAGCCTGTTCACTTAAGACGTCCGAGCGCAGTAGAAATCCGATCCGATCAAGTTCATGCTCACGGATCTGTCCACCAAGATAGAGAGCCGCATGCAGCCCTCGCCGGACACTTTCTTCAAGGCTGATGCCTTCGGCCTTTAACTTTGTCGCCCATTCATCGAAGACATCGACAGCGGTAGCCATGAGGTTTGGTAGCTCTTCAGCCAGTTTGCCACCTTCAGCGAGTGCAGGTAACGAACTGACCAGACTTTCCATTGCTTGCTGATTTTGAGGATCAGTGACCAAACGCAGCAGTCGGAGCAGCCCCGTTGCCCGTTCTTCAAGATTGATTCCCTCGTCTGAAACTCGCTTGGCAACTGCATCGAAAAAGTCCACCGCGATGGCCAACAGATTGGGAATATCTCCGGCAACCTGCAACACCTGATCCAGCGTTTGTGCGTGGTCCAGCAAACGATGCAGCATCTCAGTCGTTTCAGGCTCAGCCAGGCGATCTGAAAGTGATGGCCTGTTTAAAGTCGTTTCCATCGTCAGTTTCCTTGTCGATTTGAACTATGGGTTTTCCTGAAACCATCTACTGGTTCACATTGAGTCATAATTTCCAGGTTCATTAACAGCCATTACCGGGTCTTAAGATGATTTCTACGCACTCGCAGGAGTATTCTCTTTCACAGTCGGTAATTTGGCTTTCGTCCAGGCCATGTAGCCACCGGTCAGGTTGACCACGTTCTTATGTACGAGAGATTGCAGCACGCTTGCCGCGATGGCCGATCTCGCTCCACTACGACACTGGGTCACAACCTGGGCATCGTCTGGAATCGAGTTGGCGGTGTCATACAGGCGACCCAGGAAGTGGTGGTTCGCTTGTGCGATGTGTCCCGCATTCCATTCATCGTTCGAGCGAACATCAATCAGGTGTACTTCTCCCGACTTGATGGCATCTGAAAGCTCTTCAGGTGTGCCAGCTGCGTAGGTTTCCGTTGCTTTACCACTTCCCGTAACAGCTGAGCCGTCGAAGCCACCGGCGATGTCGTCACAACCGATTTTGTGCAGTACGCGGGCTGCTTCTTCCAGTTCGTCAGGTTGACAGATCAGGTAAGTTGGTTTGGAATAGTCCACCAGCCAACCCGCCCAGGCGGCCAGCATGCTCAGGGGAATATTGATCGAACCGGGAAGATGGCCTGCGGCAAATTCAGTAGACGGTCGAAGATCAACAACCACTCCATCGCGAATGGCTGCATCCAGTTTCTCGATAGGAATCATATTGTGATGATGACCTTCACCGAGAATCTTCGGGCCTTCTTTGTTGACGCGTTTCATCACGGCGAAATACTTCGGTGCTTCCGGTTGATCTGCCAGGATGTATTTGACAAATGCTTCCTCATCGTTGTATTGCAGGGCCGGGTTGTAGAGTTTTTCGTACCCGACAGTAGAGGAGGGAATTGCACCGAGCCCCTTACCGCACGCGCTACCTGCACCATGAGCGGGCCAGACCTGTAGATGATCGGGCAGCTCACGGAAACGTTTCATCGATGCAAACAGGTCACGGGCTCCCGGTTCGGCAGTATCCATGATTCCGGCAGCTTCCTCCAACAGGTCCGGTCGTCCAATCGAACCGACGAAGATGAAGTCACCGGTGAAAATTCCCATCGGTGTCGACGCACCACCCCCTTCGTCAGTCAACAGAAAGGAGATGCTCTCGGGTGTGTGGCCAGGAGTGTGCATCACTTTGAATTGAATATTGCCAAGTTTGAATGTATCGCCATCGTGCAAAAGTTGATGCTCATAGTTCTGGACATAGTGATACTTCCATTCGGCGGGTCCTTCATCGGAGACATAGAGCTTCGCCCCCACACGATCGGCCAGTTCACGGGCACCGGATACATAATCTGCATGAATATGTGTTTCCGCGACGGCTGTAATCGTCATACCTTCGCGTTTGGCCATTTGCAGGTACTGCTCGATATCACGTCCGGGGTCGACAATGCAAGCCGTTCCAGAGCGTTGGCAGCCAACCAGGTAAGAAGCATGAGCCAGTTTCGTATCGTAAAAATATTTAAGTAACATGATTCGATTTCCTTACAGGAACGAATGATTCCTTACAGAACCGTTGATTTGAAAATTACAAACACGGCCACCAACACAATGGCCACCGAAAATACTTTTTGCAGGGTCGGCCCCTTAAGTTTTTTGCCAACCAGTCCACCGAGCCACATACCGACAAAACCACCCAGCATAAACAGCGAGGTGATTTCCAGCGACAGTCCTTTACCACTCATGAGGTGAGACGTCACCCCGGAGATACTGACCAGTACGATTACAAATAGTGATGTACCGACTGCCTGGTGAATCGCCATACCACTGAACAACACGAGTGCCGGCACAATGACAAACCCGCCGCCAACACCAAACATGCCGGAGAGAATTCCAGTTAACAGACCAACCATCACCAGCAGACGAGCACACTTCGATGTCAATCGGAGCTTGCCATCCTCATCCCGCTGACAGGCACTGCGGTCGCGGTCCGCTTCGGTGTTGCAGACACCACTCACAATTCCAGGATCTCGGGATTTCTGCCACATCCGATAGGCGACAATCAACATTAAACCGGCGAACATGAAGAGCAGAGCACTTTCTGGCACCAGAGAAGAGAGATAAGAGCCGACAGGAGCGCCTATCATCCCGGCTACAGCGAAGAGGAGGCCGGTTCGCACTTCCACATCACCCCGCATTAACCGGGGAAGTGCACCGAACAGAGCCGTGCCCCCAACCGACGCCAGGGAAATTCCAACTGCTTCGCGAGGGGCGACCGACAGGCCGTAGACGAGTAAGGGGACGGCAAACACACCACCCCTCCCCGGTCAAACCGAGTGCAAAGCCAACTATGCAACCAAACAGGATCGTCAGCGTGAGCATGATTGCCCCCCTTCGGACTTATCCCAAAATGTTCTGGTTTGCTGTGGCATCGATCCACTCCGTGAATTCGAAGTTGTGAAATATGTATCGAAATGTCGCTATTGTACGATATGTAGGTGTAAAAAAATGGATTTTTTTAATGAGTCATTCAGACTCGTTAAGTTCTGCAACATGGAAGGAATCG
The DNA here is from genome assembly GCA_041398805.1 of Planctomycetaceae bacterium. Classification (GTDB taxonomy): domain Bacteria; phylum Planctomycetota; class Planctomycetia; order Planctomycetales; family Planctomycetaceae; genus Polystyrenella. Next base: position 49,669 of record JAWKUC010000001.1, read on the forward strand.
ACCTTCGATGCAATCCATTAACTGCTTGAGGTGCGATTCAGCCACCTGGTAGTAGACGAATCGACCGTCTCTAACGCTGTTCAGAAAACTACAGCGTTGGAGTAACCGGAGATGGTCGGACATTGCATTATCCGGGATATCACAATCAGCGGCCAATTCCCCAACGGTATAGCGTCCCTGAAGTAAAAGCTGAATTATCCTTAACCGGACCGGATGAGCGAGCGTCTTCAAACACTCCGCTGCCTCTGAAAAATTGTCCACAGAACCGGGCGGTTTAACTGATGATTTCGACATGGTAAAAAGCACTCCTGAAAAGTCTATATCTCAATATATCGGAATATTACGATACGTCAATAACAAAAAACAGGATTATTAGAAAAACTTACGGCCAGCGCCCGGAATAGTGCGATAATTAACGAAACACTCCACACCGCGTGTGGACTGAGATCGCACTCTATAACTCAGGTGAGGTTTTGAGACATCAACTTAGTGAGAGCGAAATATTTTTGGGTCTCTATTCGATCGCAACAGCTCTTTTGCTGGCTGGAGCCCCGATCGTCACTGGGGAGAGATGGGGGATCGTCGCTTTTTTAATGGCCGCTTTTGGTATTTCAATGCTTGTAGCGACATTCCAGAAACTATTTACGGCAGACCCGCATGCGGAATTTCATGTTCTGTATGTATTGTGTTTGATGAAACTCGGGGTATTCCTGATCGCACTGCGCATCTTATTCTGGCTCTTCAGTTAAGGGCTTAGAAACAGATCACCTGATAATTACGGTTTCGGAAGTTTGGGTGGTTTGGTTTTGTCTTCTTTGGGTTCTTCCATCGACACGACAGGTGGGAAACCGTTCATGTTTCGCCAGATTTCGTACCAGAGCGGAACCTTCTCCAGGATCACCCAGCCATTGGCACGCACCCCTTGGCGCAAAAACCGATCTTTGGGCCAGGGGTTGTCGTCGGAATCGGGGCGTACCAGGACTCGAAATTTTCCTTTACCATTATCGGTCGCATCGACCGAGATCACTTCGCCACCAAATGTTCCAATCGCGACCGACGGCCAGCCCGCAAACTGAACAGCAGGCCAACCTTCGAACTGTAAACGAACAAGTCGCCCCGGTTCCACGAGCGGAGCATCATTCCCATCAAGCCAGATCTGAACGGAGCGATCTGATGTTTCGGGAACGATGACGCAGATTGGATCACCTTCTTTCAGAATCTGGCTCCCCTGGTTTGGATTGATTTGAGTAATAAAGCCATCAAATGGGGCGCGAACTTCCTGGTTTTGCTGTCGAGCCAGTTTGGTTTCGACATCCAGTAAATCTTTTTCTGATTTCTGTAATTCGCTTTCCGCTTTGGCGACATCACTTTCTGCCTTCGCGACATCGGCAGTTGACTTTCTCAGCGCTCCCTTTGCGTAGTCGATATCAATCTGGGCTTTTTGCTCCTTGGCGATGCGGTCATTCTGTTTTGCTGCTAAATCGTTTTGTGCCGCTTTGATGTAAGCCTCTGTTTTAGCAACCTTCGCTTCCGCCTCTTTTGTACTTCCGTTCGGATTCCTGAAATTTCAGTTGGGAAGCGATTTCTTCCTCAAATAAAGTTTTCTGGCGTTCATAGTCGGCTTTAATCTGTACCAGGGCCGCCTCATATTCGGCCAACTGCTGTTGCTCTGCTTCCAGTTTATTGCGGGCTGCATCAACATTGGCCTCTGCCGAGGCAACGATTTGCTCTTTCACCCGTTCGTATGTTTTCAACTGCTCTTCAAATGAGGTAACAACCATCTCCGCAGACTGGAGATTTCGCTGGCTGGCCTCAAGCAGTGTTCGCGAGGCATTCACCTGTTGTTGTGACGCACTTAATTGCGCTTCAAGACGAGTGAGATAATTCTCATCAATATCAGAGATGACCGCGATCAGATCTCCCTTCTGAACGAGCGCGTTCTCGACAATATTGTCTCCAAGGTTAACAATTCGTCCTTTAACAGGAGCTTCCAGGGTCTGTTGCCGCATGGAGGGCATAAGCGATGACATTTCCGGTACCCTTGACGGATTGTTGCCAGGGGGAAATCGCGACGATGATGAAACCTATGATCAGCGCTGCGAACAACCAACGTCCCACACGTCGAACGAGACGTGACGACCGCGCGAGTTGCAGAGAGGGCATCGCTTTTTCATCATAAGCGACTGTCGATAACATAGGTCAAAATTCCTTGTGGTGATTATTCTGCTGACAGAAACGATTATTCTTATGGGTGTCTGTGGCAGAAAGAACCTTTCCGGGGGAGAGTATTATTTCAATGTTGAAACCGGTATCACATTCTCGAACTGGTCACTGATATGTTTCTGGCTTGTGGCGACCACCACTGTCCAATTGTGTTCGGGTCTGCATAAATAGTGAATGATGTCTGTCGCATCCTCTACTTCCAGCGAATCCAGCAGGCCATCCACCAGGAGTAACCCCGGTTGAGACAAGATGGCGCGAGCCAGACTTATCAGATTACACTGATTTCTCGTCAGGGGGGATCCATCTGAGCTCAGGACTGTACGCAATCCATTTTCAATGGAGGTGATGGTGCTCGCTAATTTCAAATTGCTGAGCAAGGATTGAAGTTCACTGGCAACGATGTCTGATCGATGCAGCACAATATTATCTTCGATCGTCCCATGAAATACTTCACCCTGACGGGCTAGCGCCACTCTGCTTTGCAGGATATCCGGCCGGATTTCCTGAGGGAGAAATCCATCCAGTGTGACCTGTCCTGTCTGGGGTGGACGCAGCCCTCCCATTAATTCCAGCAGCGTGCTTTTTCCCTGTCCTGCTTTTCCCAGAGACAGGAGGCGCTACCTGGTTGTAAATGCAAATTGGACGATTTAACCAAGGGGGCATTACCAGGAACGGCGTAGCTGATGTTATGGAACAATACTTCGACGGGGCCTGTTTTTCCCAGAGAGACGATGCCATCCTGACGATCCAGTTTCAGATCGAACAGGTTGCCCAGTTTGTCGACTGCGGCCAGAAGATCGTAAAAACTCTCCATATGTTTTCCGATCTTGGCAAATGCTCCTACGATAACAGTCACGATCAACTCTGCCGCGACAAGTTGTCCCAGGGTTAACTCCCCGGTGATCACCAGCCAGCCACCCAGACCTAACAGCAGCGTGCTGGCAACAGCCTGCAGGCCAAGTGCAAAAATGATCTGTCGAATCAGGATACGGAAGTGTGTTCTTCTGGAAAGAATATAGTTAGAAATCAGCCGGTCTGCTTCATTCAAGGCGAAGTCGTGACCTCCGAAAGTACGGAAGGCAATCGGAGCACTGGCGATGTCCTCCAGCCAGGCAGCCATGTAGTACTTGTTTTTGGATTCTTTGATCGCACTGTCGACAGCACCGTAACCGAGGACAAAAATGATAAACGCAATCGAGGCAAGCAGAAACAGGTCGAATCCCAGTAACCAGGGATGGTAAAAGGCCAGGACGGCCATGCCGATCACGGTGCTGAGGATTAAGCCAATTCCATCCAGCAGTAACTGAGCGGTGACTTTCTGCAGAGTAACAACTTCGAAGAAGCGATTCACCAGTTCGGGGAGATGATGTTTTTCTGTCTCCATATATTGAACCCGGGGAGACGATCAGAGAGATCTGCCGCAACACGCACAAACATGCGGCGTTGAATAATCTCCACGACGTAGGTATTAACTGCACGGAGGGCTCCCTGTAAGCCCAGGAAAATCAGCAATATGACAGCCAGCACGACGACAGGTTGCAGGAATCGTCCGAAGGCGACAGTATTAACGAGGGATTCCACAGCGATGGGAGTCGTGAGAGATAACAGCCCAACTGCAAACGAAAATACAACGATCAACCAGATATCTGACCATTCGGGTCTCAGGATTCGATAGAGTCGATTCAGAGGAGTCAGCTGACCGTGTGTCGCCTGACTGATATCGATATGAGCGAGTGGATCGAATACGAGGCATTTGACCTTAGTGTGATCAGCCTCAGACTGGCCAGAGTATGCTCGCAGTGTGGTTGTTACTTCGTAAGAGCTGAGGTGTTGCTCCTGCTCTGCTGCAGAATAACAGCAGAGGGTGTGATTACGACTGCTGTTCGGTTGGACGAGGATAAGTTCGCGGTCTCCGTTCCGAGCATAACCAGTACCGAAGCACCAGTCTTGGAAAAGGCGGGAATGTCTTCCAGTTCCAGGTTGAGTATTCTGCTGCGCATTCCCAGCGAGGTGGATGCTTCCTTAAACCATTTGAACCAGCGATCTTCAAACGTTCCCGGTCAGGCACTCATCACATCGAGAAGTGCCCGTTCGGGCGTTTTGCGATCGGGAATGGAACTCGAAAGTACTAACTGATCAAACAGCCATACTGCAGCATCGATTTCCTGTTTGTTTTCAGCAAAATCCATGAATGAATCCGTATGCAGTCTGGAATAATATTACCAATGGTACTCTCAGTATGGTGTAGTGGTTGACTGGAGAAGCCCGCTGATTGTCACGAATTTAGTGTCGTCTATCGCAGACTTCCACAGTGAGGTAGGAAATCTTTTGTGTTTTCAATAATAGGACCGGTACGTCATTAATTGAAATAATAGACGTATTCTTCGCTCAGGGTAGTAGGTCATCTGCGAGTGCAGCCAGAAAATCTGCCAGGGCCAGTTGATATTCCAGCCTTGCTTCAATTTCACCATCAGCGGCTTCGATCGCGTATTGCTCTCGCAGAAAGACTGCAAGCAGATCGCTTTGTCCCAAATCAAATTTTCTCATTTCCACATCAGAAAGATATTCTGCCAGTTCGCGAGCTTCTACGGCCTTGCCGATTCGCTCCTCAGCTGCTTTGACGCCAGCATAGGCTGATTGCACTTCGGCAACGATTTTATCCTCCATGAATTCACGTTTGATGTTCAGTTGCGCCATCTTGGCGGAAGAGGTCTGGATTTTTCCGCGTGCTTTCCGTCTCTGCAGGGGAACTTCTAAATAGATGCCTGCTTCCAGCTCGAATTCCGATTTATCCCGTTTGCTGCTGGTCGGTTCTCCAACATCCTGCTTACCCTGAAACTGCGTATCCAGATTGGGAAGCAAGTCGTTTCGGGCTTCCGCATAATCAACATCCACCTTTCTCATTTCCGCATTGATCACCTGTAACTCAGGACGACTGGTAAGTGCTGTTTGCAGGCTGTTGTCCAGTGAGTCGACTGGTTTAACTGAAAGTGTGTTAATTTTGCGAGGCAACAGTTCTGGCGAAGGAAGCAGCGGGTCCCCGGACGTCGTCCTGTAATACAATGAGAGTTTGACTGCGGCTTGGTCGAGTTTACGTTTGCGGTCAATCAGTTTTGACTCGCGCAGTCTGAGCGAACGGATATTGTCCTGTAGTGCAGGAGGGTCCAGATCTCCTGTCTCAAGTCGACGTTTCAGTTTGTCATTTCGTTTAATGGAAAGTAGCAGTGCATCTTCATAAACCTGCACCTGCTGACCTGCAGCGACCCAATTCCAATAGGCGATGGAAGCATCCCGTACAAAATTGACCAGGTTGGAACGAATCTCGGGTTGAACTCGTTGTCGTTCGTAGGTGGCTCTCCATAATTCAGCACGTCGACTATCAATCTCTCGATTGCGTAACAGAGGGACTTTCATTCCCAATTTGAATTCGCCCCCATCGTTTGTCTGCCGTTCCTGATACCAGGGTTCAAAATCTCCACGACCCACGCGGTATCCACCAAAGAATTCCCCACCGTGATAAATAGGTTGATAAACTTCCGCGGCCTGTCGGTAAGTCTGATAGAAACCTGTGGGTTGGTTTTCAGTGAAGCCTTTCAGTTTGGTATCGAATTCACCCCAGGCGGAAAGTTGTTTCCCGTTCGCAATTTGTCTTTCCAGGTAAAGTATCTCCAGTGCAGGATAGGTTTCATGCACTGATCTCACCACTTCGAGCAAATCCAGCTCAGTGCCAGAGAGCTCTGCGGGTGGGGCAGAAACAGGGTCTTCAAATACGGAATTTTCCTCTCGCTTTACCTCGTCGACCGGTTCTTCATCAACAACGAGCTCGATTTCATTCTCGAAGAGAGGTTCAGTTTCCTGGCTTTCAGGAGGTGAACTCGATTCTATCTCCGACTGCTGGACAGATTGTGCGATGAAATCAGTAGTGCCCGAGCCTGGATTGATGAAGGTGACTTCTTCGTTCCCGGTTTGCTCGTGACTTTTGTCCACATGCTGGACATGTCTTTGTTTCTCTTGCCATTCACGAACACTTGCGCAACCGGTGAGTAACTGTAAACTCAGTAGGGCGCATACAATATACATCAATAGCCGCATAAGTGTGCTGTGTGAGAACAGAATGCTTCGCAGGCTAAGCATCATGGGGGCCATGAGTTTGTGAGGTAGGGAATCCGGAACTAATCGCATACATCAGACTATCGGCAGTGTGTGCAGATCTGTTGTAACGCGCTAGTAGTTCCAACCCGACCGGGTTAGATAGGTTCGTTTTCATACGACCTTTATTGAATCGGCAAAGTTTGACGCCTGCGTAGATTCTCGGGTTTCCACTCATTTGGAGGGCAGGAAGAAAAGAATTGTGGACCTTTTGTCCAATCAGATTAACCAAGCTGTTTCCGGAAGCGAGCAAGGCTCCAGCTGAAGATCACTCCACAGCAGGCCAGCAGACCGAGCACCTGCGGGTATAAATCAGTCAAATCAGCACCCCGCAAAACAATTCCGCGGAGGATTTCGATGAAATAGGTCACCGGGATACCGAAGGTCGCCAGGTAGATCGGTGTGGGCATTTGGGTGCGGGGGAACATGAAACCGGAAAGCAAAACGGAAGGAAGCATGATGATGAACGCAAACTGAATCGCCTGCAATTGAGTTTTGGCGAGTGTGGAGACCAATATTCCCAGACCCAGAGCACAGACCAGAAACAGCATCGACAAGAGTAGTAGGCTCGAGAGTTGGCCGGTTATGGGAACACCGAACAGATAGACCATCATCACCAGCACAATTAAGGTTTCGATGAATCCGAGGAGTGCATAGGGGGCGAGTTTTCCCAGCAGCAGGCCAGCTTTCCCGACAGGTGTCACAAACAATTGTTCGAGTGTTCCTTTTTCCCGCTCGCGTACGATAGCAAACGAAGTTAAGAACAAAGTGACGAGTTGGAGAATGATCCCGACCAGACCGGGTACAAAGAAATGAGAGCTTTCGAGATCCGGGTTGTAGAGCAGTCGGGGGCGCATCTCGATCGGGAGGGCTGCTTTACCAGTCTCGTCTCTGGCTGGAACAGTGGGTAATGCTTCGCCTCGAGCGCGTGCCAGATCGATCGATATGTTCACTCCTAGCAGATTGGCAGCATTCAACGCAGTCGTGGCAATTTGTGAATCGCTTCCATCAATCAGCACCTGCACGGCAATCTGTTCCCCGCGCATTAAATGTTCGCTGTAGTCGGGAGGAATACAGATACCCACCTTGGCGCGTCCCGACGTGAGCGCACGGCGAAACGTTTCGGAGTCATACGCATGATCGATGATTGTGAAGGTATTCGTATTTTCAAAAGCGGAGGTCAATTCCCGTCCAGCACTTCTCCCATCCAGGTCGTAGACGATGGTCGGTATATGCTCGATTTGGGTATCGATTGCATACCCGAAGATGATTGTCTGGAGGACCGGTACTACGAACATGAAAAAGAGTGTCGTCGGTTCTCGCCGGATATGAGCGAACTCTTTGACCAGAATCGCTCCCAAACCGTTCCAGGTCGAGGCCGCCTTGCGGCCCACTCGCGATAACACGGGTTGGGGGTCTACTTTGATTTCCGGAACGAGGTCCTCATCAGAACTGGAGTTCAAAGGTTTCTCTGGTTCTTCAGTTGCGGAAGGCTCATCATCTGACTCGGAGCGGATGATGGGTTTCTTCTCCGGATTTGATTCGGCAGCGCGGCTTAAGGTGACGAAGACATCTTCCAATGTCGGTTGAGCAGGTTGAAGGTTTTCGATCGGAGCCGCATCTGCAAAGAGACTTTCAAGTTCAGTACGGGTGAGTTCCTCTTTGGCAAGAAGATGAACTCGCTGACCGAATAAGGTGGAGTCGAGTATCTTCTCGTTTCTGCTGGCTCGACGAAGTATCTCTGTCGGTTGTGGCGAGGAGAGTTCCCAGCGCCGGGTCCCGGGTGGGGTCACCTCGGGTAATGTTTTCAACTCATCCGGTTTGCCACAAACTAATAAGTGCGACTGAACGAGATAGGCAACCTCGCTACAACGTTCAGCCTCATCCATGTAGTGTGTTGTAACCAGTAACGTAACTCCCTCAGCGGCCAGATCGAAGAGGAGGTCCCAGAGTTCCCGGCGTGCAACGGGATCAATCCCGGCTGTCGGTTCATCGAGATAGAGCACCTCAGGTTCATGGATCAAAGCGCACGCGAGCGCTAATCGCTGTTTCCAGCCACCGGAAAGAGTTCCCGCCAGTTGGTCTGTTCGATCCTGAAGTGATGTTAACTCCAGCACAACCTGTCTGCGCTCTTGCAATCGACTCTCAGAGAGCCCGTAGATGCGTCCGTAAAAATCGATATTTTCACTGACACTTAAATCGGCATACAGACTGAACTGTTGGGACATGTAACCGATGCGTCGTTTGATTTGTTCTGCATCCTGAGAGACATCGTAGCCCAGCACGGAAGCCGAACCCTCAGACGGGGGAAGCACACCGCACAGCATTCGAATAATGGTTGATTTACCACTTCCGTTAGGGCCGAGTAATCCAAAGATGGATCCCGCTTCAACCTGAAAACTGACATTATTGACGGCGACTAAATTTCCGAATGTCCGACTCAGGTTCTGAACATCAATTACGATCTCAGGCATCGTTGTCTACTCCCGCCCTTCCAGCCAGACGTCCACCGCCATTCCGGGGCGCAGCCGGCTCGTCTCTTTCGGGAGTTCTACCTTAATTCGAAATACCTGCTTGGCTCGCTCATCGGAAGTCTGAACATTCCGCGGTGTGAACTCAGCTCGGCGGGCCACATAACTGATGTTCCCCTGGAATTCCTCATCGGGAAAGGCGTCGACGGTAAGAGTCACTTTGTCACCTATATCTACGGCCTGACGGTTCTCGGGAACAAACGCACGAACCCACATATGAGAATGATCAAGCAGGGAGATGACAGGAGCATTCGTCTGCACCAGATCGCCCGGTTGAAGATCAACAGCTTCGATCGTACCGATCACTGGAGCACTCACAGTCAACTCTTCAACTTCCGCATCAATGACCTTCAATGCGGCCTCAGCTGCCTGCACAGCCGCCTCGGCTTGCTGGATGTCTTCCTTGCGGTACCCATTCACTCGCAACTTCCAGGCGGCCTCCGCTTCCTTGAGTTGAGCCTCCGCCTGGGCGATGGATTCCGCCCGTGTTCCTTCAAATAACAGGGCGAGTTCTTCTTCCCTCACAGTCAGGTTGGCAGTCGCGACTTGCAGAGCCGTATCCGCCTCATCCATTTCTTCCGTGCTCGCGGCTTCTCTATTAAATAAAGTCTGCATGCGACCATGTTTCAGTTTCGCGAGCTTCAATTCTGCCTGGGCCAGATCGACACGTGCTTTCGCAGATTTGATTTCCTGTTTCCGGGGACCATTCTTTAGTTCCAGTAGATGTGCGGCCAATTGTTCTCGATGGGCTTCTGCCTGGGTGATTTCTTCTTCTCGAAATCCAGCCTGAAGTTCCTGCAGGTGGGCTTGTTGTTCAGCCAGGTTCGAAGCTGCTTGTGCCCGACGTTCCAGCAGATCAAAAGGCTCCAGCTCAACCAGCAGATCACCCTGTTGAACTTCTGCACCTTCAACGGCGATTACTTTTAACCCGTCCACCAACGCGGGAACCGACCCGGATTTCATCCGCTTCGATGTAACCGGAAACCTTCAGTGGTTGAGTCTGCTGCTGGCTGTAAACCAGGGCTCCAATTAACACACCGGCAACGATTACTAAAATTAAGACCCATCGTATCATTTGGTGACGTGTCCTCTATTGGTGTTCATGATTGTTAGACCCTTGTGAGAAACCGATCAGACTCTATTAATCATACCTGATCATCATACCGTGAAATAGAGAGTGGTCCCATCGGCACCCTCAAAAGCGATGATGATTGGAATTATCCTTCAGGATTTGATGCTGAATTACTCGAATCTGAACCAGGTCGACGGAGAAATCCGTATAATGTAAATACGGCACGACAATTCTTCCTGACAAGTCACCCGGAGGTTAAATCATGTCGGTTGCATGGGCTCAACTGGAAGGTATGCCATTCCCTTTAGGAGCCAGTTGGATCAAGGATCAGCAGGCTTACAATTTCGCATTGTACTCGAAGCATGCGGAATCGGTGGAGTTGCGATTCTATTCTGAAAATGATCTGTCGACGCCTGTTCGTGTGTTTCAGTTTGATTATCTGGTTAATAAGTCAGGGCCGATCTGGCATTGTCGAATACCATACTCTGAAATCGAATCCGCGAATTATTATGGTTACCGCATCGATGGCCCGGGACCGGGCGCCGGTTTTTCCTGGCACACATTCGACGCAGAAAAAATCCTGCTCGATCCTTACGCACGTGCCATCTATTTTCCTCCTGAGTTCAGTCGTGATGCTGCCTGCCAACCCGGTTCCAATGAGGGAAAGCGGCGCTGGCGTATTAGAGCATCTGCATTGCGAATATGACTGGGCCGATGACAAACCAGTACGCCATTCTAATGATCTCGTCATATACGAAATGCATGTCAGAGGATTTACTCACCACCAGAGCTCAGGCGTTGAGGAGGAAAAACGGGGAACCTTCGAAGGGGTCATTGAGAAAATCCCCTACCTGCAGGAATTAGGGATCACGGCTGTCGAGTTGATGCCTGTTTTTCAGTTTGATCCGCAGAACGGTGACTACTGGGGTTACATGCCGCTGAGTTTTTTCTCACCGCATCATGCGTATGCTGGCAAGTCACATGTTTGTCAACAATTGGATAGTTTTCGGAGACTCGTAAGCAAACTTCACAAGGCGGGTATCGAAGTCATTCTGGATGTTGTTTTCAATCACACAGCCGAAGGGAATGAAACAGGACCAATTTTCAATTTCAAAGGTATTGATAACAGCACCTATTACCTGCTGACGGGTAATCCCACAAATCCTTACCAGAACTTCAGTGGTACAGGCAACACGTTGCATACTGTCAACCGTGCCGTCAGGCAGTTGGTTGTTGATAGTCTTTATTACTGGGTCAGGGAGATGCATGTTGATGGATTCCGTTTCGATCTGGCCTCGGTATTTTCCCGCAATGAAGATGGGTCCATCAACCTGACCGATCCCCCCATCTTCGGTCAGATCTCTGCGGAGCCGGAATTGGCAAACATTCGCCTGATTGCCGAACCGTGGGATGCAGATGGTGCCTTTCAACTTGGCAGTCGATTTCCAGGACAACTCTGGATGCAGTGGAATGGCCGGTATCGAGATACTCTGCGAAGATTTGTGCGGGGAGATGAAGGAATGGTCGCCGATTTGATGACGCGGTTGTATGGAAGTGCTGACCTCTTTCCCGATGATCTGAAAAATTCATGCCGTCCCTGGCAAAGCATTAACTATATCTCCTCGCACGATGGTTTCACCTTGTACGATATGGTCTCTTACAACCAGAAGCGAAACTGGGCGAATGGTCATGATAACACTGACGGAGAATGGGATGGAAGCTGGAATTGCGGTGTCGAAGGAGATGACGAAGTTCCCTCGGAAGTTGTACTTCTAAGAAAGCAGCAGGTCAGGAATTTCTTCTGTCTGCTGCTGTTGTCGAACGGGACACCAATGTTCCGCATGGGAGATGAGTTCTTACAGACGCAAGGGGGGAACAACAATCCGTATAACCAGGACAACGAAACGACCTGGCTCGACTGGGGAAAACTTGAGGAGAATCGGGATCTCTTTCTGTTTGTAAAAAAAATGATCGCCTTCCGCAAATCGCACCCTTCCATATCGCGTGCTCATTTCTGGCGAGAAGATATCCATTGGTATGGGACTCAGCATCATGTTGATATGTCTCTCCAATCAAGGCAACTCGCTTTCTGTCTGCATGGATCTTCTCAATCCGATCATGATTTGTATGTCATGATTAATAGTGCAGCAGATGCATACGAGTTCGGTTTGCACGAAGGAGCCGCCGGAGAATGGAAGCGAGTCATCGATACAGCACGCCCTGCTCCCGAGGACTTTGTCGATGGAGAAGGGGAGGTCGTTCAATCGACGACCTGTTCAGTGGGGCCGCGCAGTGTGGTTGTACTGGTTCGTAAACAGGGAGACGGAGAAAATTAGAGGCCCTGTCACAACCCGGTTGTAATTGTTCTCGACGTTGCTAAAACAGGGGAAATGTGACCCATTAGAGGGTTTTGAAACTGCTTGTAGAAGCGGTCGAAGGCAGAATGAGCACTGAGGATTAATGTTGGATGCTGAGAAGTCGATGCTCGATCTGCTAATGCATAATTAAGATAGTTGCAAATATCTTTAAGTGTATTTAATGCTGAGAACATTAAATTAATAAGTCGAATGTTGGGAGTGCGAAGCCAAGCGCCTGGAAATCGGTCAAATACCAGCATGATTCATCACTCCAGATCTTTCCCGGGGTGAGGATTACTTTGCTGAAGATGGACTGTGCGGTCCATTAATTAGACGAGTATGTCATCTATATGTCACCACAGAATATATGTCACCACAGAATGTCGCTTTATATTGCGATATAAAACTGTTTTTCGACTTGAATTCCTACTTTTTTAGCAGTAGTTTCGTGTATTCACACATACACTGTCTGGCTTCCCTCGTTTCTTCGGCAGATCGCTCCCTCGTAATGACGTTGTCATGCGTGGTCGTCTTAGCAACCTCTCCTGTAAATGTTGGGTAACTGTAGCTTGACCAGGAGGGTTGATGACACGGTGTGTGACAACGTGCACTTCAACTTCTGGCCTGCATTTCTATTTGAACCAGGCTCGCTTAACTGCTTTAACGATGGGACCCTCATGCATTCAACAGCCTGTTTCTCTCTCCGGCCATCAGTTGTAGAGATTGTTGCAGATCAAAAGCATCTACCCTGTAATTCGGGGTTATCAGATGCTTTGCGAATCCAGTTGCGACGCTGGTTGGTGATGACCTTCTGCGGACTGCTACTGCTTCCGGCTTACTTCTTAACTCCGCGCGTCTGGCGGGGAACAGAATGAAGAGACCGTCCCACTGATTGTAAATCGTCCGACGCAGTTAATACATGTCGCCACAGGAAAGATCCATGCGGAACTCCCCCACTGAATCGGTCTTGTCAGGAATTCGTCAGGCAACATTCGGCCCTCAGAACATTGAGGGATGGCTTGTTTCTGCTGAAGGGGTCCAGGAGGGTACTTTATGGGTCTCAGGTTCGTCCGTGACTACCGTGAGCGACCAGGTGAACTTTTTAAGAGTTCGTGCATTCAAACTCAAGCAACAAAATGCTACGGATGATCAAGTAAATCCAGTCACTGCAGAGGAACTTGCGAACTCGGTCCCGATCAGTAATAGCCCCGAAATTCAAAAAAGCCTGTGGAGGTATCGGAAGCGATCGCACAAAACGAGGCCCTGCCGGAAAACGAGACTTGCCGATCCCTATTTCACACGGGCAGCAATCTGGGAGAGTCTGGGGCATGATGCGAACGCTCTTGATGATTATGTTACCGGGCTGGCCTACCTACGGGCTGCTGCTGGGGATAAAAAGGTTTATCTCAATCATCTGGAGCGGATGACTCAGATCGCCCTGCGTCTGAAAGAAAGGCCTGTTCCTACAGCTGATACTGAGGGGCTCGTTACCAATAAAGCAAGCAAGTTATTCAGCCGGGCCTATCAATATTACTTTGAAGGTCAGATTCCGGAATCAATCGATTGTCTGAATGCGGCTTTACAACTTGCTCCAGACAGACCGGAATACTGGATTTTCCGTTCCTTGGCGTACAGTCGTCTGGGTGATTACACCAAGGCACAACACGACGCCGTACTGGGAGCTCATCTGGAGAAGCGAAGTAACAGGGATGAGAAAAGGTATATTTCCTCATTGCTTTACCGTATCCAGGGAGAACGCCGGATTTGGATTGAATCATTTCGCATGGGGAATCCTCTTTAACCTGACAAATATTTCAAACCATAGCCATACCTGGTTTTTACTTCATCTCACTTGTTTCTAATTTCGCGATCACCTCATCGAGTTTTGCATCAGGGCTTGAATCATGTACAACGAGACTTCAGCTGAATCTGTTTCCCCTATCCAGGTAATAAATAGCGAATCCCGTGTCTGTGTTTATGGTAGAGCTCGTCAATGCATAAGCCTCCTGTTGCAATCCGCAGCTTTGATTTGCTTTGCTCTGCTCTTAACTGTGCCAGTTTCTGCACAGACACTTGATCCCGCTGATCATTTCTCCAAGGCAGTAGAAAAGCTTAAGGAATCAACAGCCAGGCTTGAAGAAGAAGCGACCATAGAAAACAGGATTGATGTCGCTGCCTGGAAAATCATGTTGGGTGAGTTAGCCGTTCGTGATGGTGAAAATGTCAGTCAATGGAGTATGGCCCTCGATGCTTTTGAAGAGGGGTTAACTGAAATTGAGCAGATTCAGAATGAACTCAGTTTAAATACGGAACTGGAAAAAGAAGTTTCTTCCAAGCCTGATGTCGTTATCAAACTGGATACTGCCCTCGCACGTGGTGCGGCTATCGAGGAGCGACGCACCCTCGCACGTGAGGAAGAGCGAGCCAGGTTAAATCAATTGCGGGAGATCGCTGTCGCTTTCAAAACGTTGCTTGATAAGACAGCAGAAGCCGATCTGTACTTCAAGATTGGAGAAATGGAAAAAGCCAAAGCCTCCAATCAGGACGCCCTGCAAATGATTGAGAATATCGAAAAAATTGCCAAACAGCGTACGGATTATTTTCTTCTGAGTGATGAGCCCCGACTCGAAGAGCAGGACGAACTGGCGAGTCTTCAATCGACCCCTCAACCTCTCAGCATTCCATTTACCGCTCATCGAAAAGCACTGCAAGGCCTGGCATTTTTACGAATTGCTCAAAGTGTCGAGTATGAAAACAAAGATGAATACCTGAAACAGGCCGCCGAATGGGCAAACATGTCACTGGGTAATGGCGACTCAGCAGCCGTAACATCACTTCAGCCTGATGGGGAGGATAGCAACAACTATCTCGCCTACTACGTAATCGGAAACGTCAATCTGCTGCGAGCGAAGCTGATCACCGCTCCTGCGCCTGTAGATAATGCATTACATGAAAATGCCCGTTCGCTACTGGAAGAGGCCAGGTCCGCTTTGGAAAAAAGTTTAGCTCTAGTGAAGGCGAGCACCGGAGAGGGTGAGGCCATCGATCTAGCCGCTGAGCTGACTCAGACACTCGAATCGCTGACCAGCAGCGACTACTTTCTGGAGCAGGCAGCCGCATTTACACTGGAAGGAACCCCAGAGAAATCTGAATCCGTCCTGAATGAAGCGATCTTGATCTACCGGGAACCTCAAGTGTGGGCCAGTTTGATTAACGCCCGTCTGCGTACGGGTGCCTCAGCGGAAGAACTGGAAGAGATGCTGCAACAGGTGGAAAAACAGGGTCTGTTCCCTGAAGATAACCTGCAAGTGCAAATCGATAAGACCCGGTTTCTCGTGGATATTCTCGAACGTAAAGTCAGCAGCGATCATGTCGCGGGCATTTCGGTGGAAGAACGAAATCAACTCGTATCGAGACTCAAAGAGGAAGAAGCTCTCCTGCTGCAGAAAATGAACACAGTGGATGATGAGCTGCTTAAATCTCGGTTGCAGGCCTATGTGGCCCTCGATTTCGTCTATCAGAATATTCTTAACCCACAGGCTCCTGCCGAGCACGATAATGAAATCTATCAGTATTCACGAGATGCGATTTCGACGTTGACTGCTCATCTGCAGAACGCCCCCCTTTCCATGGATGCCGTGGAATATCGGGAAGCGTTAATTGCGGCTCATTGGGCTTATGGGTTTCTCTCTGTGCGTGTTCTGCCTGATTACCGTGAAGATGCCATCCTGGCGTTCGCAGCAGCCAACGATCAAACCGCCAAACTTCCTTATGAGAGAAAATCGGGGACCATCATGGGGTCTCCCCTGCTGACGGCAATATTTAATCGCCCGGAAAATGCGAGCGGCATTCTGGCTCAAAAAGAAAAGGATAATCGAATTCGAATTTCGCGATTCCTGGAAGGGTTGTTCGTAATGCAGTTCGGTGATCCTGGCAACGCAGCTGATCAGATAACCAGAGCTCTGAATACCTCAATCGAACAATCAGATTCATCTAACCAGTCCGTAATCGATGCCACTGAAAGTCTTGAAAAAACAGATGGATTCGACGATCAGATCACGCTTCAGGATTCCATGCGTGCCTTTCAGGTCCTGGCAGATGTTAAAGCGGGTGAACATTCACGAGCTTATGTGACCGCAATTAAGCTGGTGACAAATGATACGTCTTTGCGAAAAATCGAAGATATCACCAGGGAGCATCTTGCTCAGGCCGAGGCGAACACACTCTCGCCGCTACTTTCTTATGCGTTGTTTTCGGCAATTGATGCGCGGCTTCTCGATTTACCACTCGATCAGATTGATGAGCGGGAGTTGTTAATCACCACGAATAAGAAAGTTCTGGCGAATCTGCATCATCAACTTGAAAATCACAGGACTGCAGAACGCTATCCCTATCTGGTTCAACTCAGTTCAAACTCTCAACAGGCTTATGAGAGTAGTCAGTCTTACCTGGTAGCCTCTGCTGAACTCCAATCAAATGTAAATGATGTCGCTGCGATTCATTCTCTGGAAGAGGGTTTAAAGCGACATCCTCGCTCTTATGAATTGTGGCAGGCCTATTTCAGCTCACAGATCGGGCAGGTAAATGCAAACACCGATTCTGACAGCACGTTAGCGTTATTGAAACAGATTGAAGTCGCGGATCAACTCGAAATGATTTCGTCATTTCAGTCGAACTATTTTGCCGCGATGGTTCTGGAACAAAGTGGCAATGAGTTGGAGTCGCTGAACAGATATCTGCTGGCAAGTTCGCAAGCATCCACTCCCAGAGAGTCCATTCAGGTGCAATCGAAGATCGCTCGTCTGAGATTGCAGTTGGTCGCTCCTTTACCTGCAACCGCTCAAAACTAAACAATCTGAAACTATTAATATCAATTTATTCCTATGGCAGTTGTCTCTTCCCCAGGAGAATAGTAATGCGGGCCATTCCCAATCAGAATTTATTTAGAATCGCGGCAACAATCCTGTGTGCCTTGTCTGTTTCTACAGATATCTATGCAGACGAAAAAGATCTCCTGCGGTCGTCAAAAGGGAGTGGAAGTTTATATGAAAAGCTGGTTGTACAATCGAATAAAGCTTTTCTGGTGGATGAACCGACATTGGATGCGACACGACGGCCGACTCCCACATTCAATATCTTTTTCCGTCTGAAAACCGACACCCCCAACAATGAACAGAATGGATATTATCGGGTTGGAAAGCGAGATGGGACACCTGTCGGTTGGATCAAGAAGGATTTCGTCACCCAGTGGAATACAAGATTTGGTATCGAACCGGCATTACCTCAACCTGACCGGCATTTCGTCATTTATAAAGATGGCAAGGCCACCACACCTCATCTTGAGTTTATAGGCAAAGCTGGCCAGATTCCCGATGGTGCCCGCCGCTTTGCACTGATTGTTGATACGCCCCGAGAAGAAACTGAGGAAGTCTTTCCTGTGGTCGTCTTCACAGGAGAGGTCGATAGCTCCGGTGCAAAGCAAAAAGAGCAGATGGCATTGTACAACCTGCAGTTGGAAATCGTTTATCTGATTGACACCACAGGAAGTATGACCCCTTTGATTGAAGTCGCTCAGGATGTGGCGTCAATCCGCAAAGTCTCTCTCCGAAATGCCAGAGGTGAAAGGGTGGTTCACTTCGGGTTAATCGAGTACCGTGACGCGCCTCAATGCACATTTGCATTTTAAAGAAAAATGCGTAACGACGACAGACCATGAAGAGTTCCTCAAGCAACTCGACGGACTCAAAGCGGCCACAGAAAAAGAATCGGAGAAAAATGATATACCTGAGGATCTTGTAGCAGGTCTTGATGCGGCGATCAATCAGATTAAATGGACCCCCAACAGCTCCAAGCACATCATCATTCTGGGTGACGCTCCCGCTGTCGATGGAAAAGATGAGATATCTGAAGAGGAGAGAGAGAACAGTGTTGGGAAATCCCTCGATGCAATCCTGAAAGAGGCGCGTCCTTCAGGGGGTAGCGACAGTCAAAGGGCTCTTAACGCACGGAACCTGCATACTATATCCAACGGAGCAGAGCCGGTCATCGATCAGATTCTGAAAACAATTGATGCTGAGGATCGAAAAAAGACAGTTCGAGACTTGTTTGAAAATAAAGAAGTCATCGACCTGGCCTTAAATTCTCCGGAAGAGCTTGTCGGCACATTTATTTCGCTGGGAATGCCCCAGGAAGCAGCGATTGGTATCACGGAAGCGATTCTATTCAATCACGTGATTAACCGTTACCAGAAAGTAACCGACGCTCAATTTGAGATGATCTCCCAGAATCAAAATGAACTCGATGGATTCTTTGCGACAGTCAACACGTGGAAAAATCCAGGTGACCGGGAGAAAGCGATTGATGGGTTGACTCAAACTCTGTTTAAATCGTACCAGGTTCTCGCTGCTGCTCGCGACGGGAAAATGACCTCTGAGGGGGAGATCACCGGCAAAGAAGGTAGCGTTTCCCGTTCGATTTATCAGATCGTAGGTACTAAAGGAGATGCGGGAAATCTGGATCAGGTTGAAAGAGGATTCGCATCTGTTCGTGATGGTAATGGGCGGCTCGTTGGTCAGAAGAAAGTCATGATTTTCAAGGAAGAGTTAACGCGGCTTTACAGTTTTCTGGACAGCTTACATACGACCTTCTCCAATAAATCGAATAAAACAGAGCGGCAGAATGTAAACGACATCCTTCAGGATTTAAAGCTTGCGGTTGCTTCAAGTGCAGCCGGAGAGAACTTGTCCGAAGAGGTGAACCTTGAGAATATCCTCAAGCTGGACTTTCCCTTAAAAACACCAGCTTTGGAAATCAACGCCAAGCAGATTGCCGTGATGACTACACCTGCCTTCAACAACTGGCTCGACTCACTCGCCACGGCACGAGATCGTGCCAAGACACTGGTACAGGGGGGCAGACAGCGTGGACTCAACTGAATACCGAAGATAGCGACCAATTTACATTTCTGGCGATCTCCGAATTACCGTAATAGAAATGTCAGTTCGTTCTGAATGATCTCTTTCATAGCTATCCCGGCTTCCGTATTGATTATTAAATCTTGATTGTCATAAGTTTCATGGATTCCCAAGAACCACACCCCATAGAGCATACTCCTGTACTCCGTGTCGGAAATCTCGAACACCGGTTGCATGATGCCGTCAGTGGTGAATCGTTTACGATCACACTTAGTCAGGAACTGAGTCTCCAGGCTGGAGTCTTTGCAGCCTTACTCGGGCCAAGCGGTTGTGGTAAGACGACGTTGCTGACCGTCCTGGGGCTGTTACGACAACCTTCAGCTCCAGAGTCAATTGGCGCATTCGAAATCTCCACGAACTCTGCAGAAGAGGATGCAAAAACCTATGATGTAAAAGAGATCTGGAAGAAGAAGCGTTTCAAAGAGATTGAAGCACTCAGACGCAAACATATTGGATTTGCGCTACAAAGTGGAGAGTTACTCAATTCGCTCACTGTGGAAGAGAACATCTCTCTCCCGCTGCGGTTAAATGGCTGGAGTGCGGCGGAAGCCTCAAAACGTGTGGATGAATTACTCAGGTATTTCAGTCTGTATGACGATAATGATCACTCACGTCGACTGGCGACTTCCCGTATCAATAAACTATCGGGAGGAGAATACCAGCGTGTGGTGCTTGCTCGTTCCATTGCTCACAAACCCCGATTGGTCTTCGTCGATGAACCGACATCGGCTCTGAATCGGGAACTCGCTTATTCATCACTGGCAACTTTAAAAAGGAGCTTGCTGGAAGGGGAGACACCCTCTGCTGTCATCATGATTACCCACGATGAACAATTGGCTGATGATTTTGCAGATGTTGTTATTCGCATGGAACCTGAAAAAGGTCGCGCTGCGGGGAGTGTGACGGAGATCAATTACATCCAGCATTCGGAACCACTTTCCAATCTGAAAGAGGTCTCCTGAATGAAAAACATCTCCCGGCGGTTTTCGCTTTACAACAGCCTGACCATGAAAGACATTCATCGGCTTTGGCCGAGTGTACAGCACCACATGATCATTGTGGCGGGGATTTGTCTGCCTATTCTTCTGTTACTCGGGTTAAGAAACGGTCATGTCGCCAAACTGCGGGAGGATTTGCTGGAGAGTCCTTCCGGTCGACAAGTCGTATTCTGGGCAGGTCAACAAGGGGACCTGATGACAGATTCCACCATTGAGGAATTCGAAAAAGTTCTTCCTCAAGTGGAAATTATCATCCCCGAAATACAACGGCTGGTTCGTCTTGAATCAACATCCAGTTCGAAAGATGTCGTCGACAACGCAACCCTTTACTCTACTCGGCCACAAGATCCCATTCTCAGTCAGAGCAATACCTCTATCAGCACCACTGGGGCTGATGAAATCATTCTGCTGGAGAGTCTGGCTGATGCACTGCAGGTTAAATCTGGTGGGGAAGTCAGGGCTGTGATTGAAAGAGTCGAGGAAGGCTCGACAAAAGCGGTATCTCTTCCACTTAAAGTTAAATCAATAATTCCTTCCAGCCAGAATTCTGAAAACAACTACGTGGGATACGTTGATTCCTCATTACTCAAACTTATGGAACAATATATTCTGGGCTACCAGGTTGCTAAATACAAATGGCCTGCGGCAAACCAGTCGGCTCCTGATACCTATGCAAGCTATCTCTTTTTCTGTGAAGAACTGAGTCAACTCTCCCAGGAAGATATTCGCGCCCTGACAGAGCGGGGTTATCAGATACAGCGAGTTGAAGATCCCGCTCTCCGATCACTACACGGTTTGCTGAAAGAAGAGAGTCTGGATCAGTTGGTTGTCTATCAGTTAACGAGTGGAGGTGCAGCGCAACATAATATCAGTGCTGCTCCCGGTGAGCTGGCTCGCCTGACAGAGGCTGATGATATCGTGGTCGCCTGGAATGCTCCTCTGGAAGTAGAAATAGAAAACGAGTCGAAAACGCTGGTAGGTATCTCGTTACCCTCCAGAAACTGGTTGTCGCTCTACTTCAAAGAGAAGATCACTCCATTCGATTTCAATGCATCAACATTTTCCGCAAAAAAGATTGCAGTAGATGTAGTCGACGAATCTCTGAAGACTGCCACTTTAAAATCTCCTCACGGTTCTGAAGTCTCTGTGGAGATGACGACAATACCAGCACCGACACCAGAGACGATTAATCCCACAGAGAGCGAACCATCAGCCGAAGAAGCCGTTGAAAACACCGTAGAATCAGTTGAAGTTGTGGTAAAAGAATCCCCTCCGGAAGTGTCGGACTTAATCCTGGTTCCCATGGATCTACTGGCGTTGTTGTATGCTGAACAATCCGGTCTGGCCGAGTACGACCCCACCATTCAATTGTTTGTGCCTGTTCCCACACCTGTACTGTTTGATAAAGCCAGACTGTACGCACAGACGATCGACGATGTCCCCGCTGTTGTTACATCTTTACGCGACAAAGGGTATGCAATCATGTCGGAGGAATCTCGCATTCGCGAGATACACCAGCAGGATCACTCCCTGCAACTACTCGTCTGGATCGTGGCGGTTAGTGTTTTCGTATTTGGCACCATCACTGTCTTCAGCGTCCTGCATGACTCTACAGAACGTAAACGGGGTAGCATCGGCATCTTAAGAGTGATGGGCGTGAGTCAATTCGGACTGTTCTACATGGTCTTTTTGAGAGCGGCGATTATTGGAATACTGGCAGCGACATTTTCGATTGTGGTCGGTTATGGAATCGCCACATTTTTAAATTGGTCTCCCAGCGAGCAAAGCCTCTTCTACGGCTACAAACCTGTGATATTACTCAGCATTACACCCCTCGATATTCTTATCATTGCGGCAGGGGCTTTGTTCTGTTGTCTGCTGGGCTCACTGATCCCTGCCAGACGGGCCAGCAGCATGGATCCCTTTGAAGCGATTATCGAAGGAAGATTTCGTTAAGGGTTGATTGAGTTCAAAATGGAGTACCTTGATCTCTGAATAGTTCGGATAATTACAACAAGCAGTTTCAAAACCCTCTGATGGGTCGCATTTGCCCTGTATTTGCAGCGGTAAGAACAACCTTAACCGGGTTTTGAAATGACCTCTAAGAAATAAACCTTCACTAGAGATTCTATCCATGTCCACTTCACTACGCCTATTGACCTTGTTCGCCATTCAGTTCCTGATCTTTGGAATGGGTGTGAGCTCTGCTGAAATTCCACCCGGAGATCAATTAAACGTCTCGGTGACATCGGGGACCACTCCCGTCGAAATGACTTTTCATTTCTGTCCCAGTGGCGAAGTTCAACGCGGCAAACCTCAGCCTCTTCCGGAGCCCACGGGAAACCCAGTGATCGATAAACTGAAAAGGGGGGCACTTCTGGGATTCATGCGTGGATTCTACATGGCAAAAACGGAGGTAAGCCACGCGCAATATGCAGCGGTCATGTCTGAGGAAGCCGTTAACACAGTTCATAATCGTCTGGTGAGTGGAGAATCGGAGGGACTGACTGCAGACTATCCGATACGTGGAGTTACATTAGAAGAGGCCGCTGAGTTTTGCCGCACGTTACAGAGAGTTCAGGCAGAACAATCAGGCAATACGGCCACCATTGAGGCGCGAAAATACCGTCTCCCGACGCATGATGAATGGCAATACGCGTGCAGAGGGGTGGCCACTGCCGATGAGGTCGCTGAAGTCCCCCATTTTAATTCCTGGCCTGAACTGTCGCAGATGCCTAAAGATATTCTCTCGGATTGTCAGGACACATGGACCCAGCAACTTCGCAAGACGACTGAGTTCGTAGGAACCCAGGAGGAATGTCTGGAAGTCATGCTGAATCAGGAAAATCCCGCACGTGGCGTTGAGATATTCTCGAAATTTCTTCAGGCAGGGATAGGGGGCCAGAGAGATTATGCCACCACGTTAACAAGCCCCAGACCCGTGGGTGCCAGTCTCCCCAATCGCTGGCAACTTCAGGATTTTCACGGCAATGTATTTGAATGGACTCTGGTGATCAGAAATCAGGACGAATTTTCAGCAATGTGGGATAGCTATCTGCAAAGGGGAAGATGAGGCACTATATGCCGATAAGATTAATGGATATTTTCTTGCCGGTGGAGGTTATAACCACTCTCTGGATAGAAATACTAACCAGTGGTCTACCTTGCAATTTGGGGGTGGGGCTCCGATGGAGGAGGATACCGCAGGTTCATTTTCTGCTGATCAACTTGAGGAACTGAATGTAGCACAGGATTATTCACCAGGCTTCCGTGTCCTCATGGAGCGGGTTCCTTCCCAGGAATGGTTATTTGTAATTCGACGCGATGCCCTGCAGTCACCGGATGAGACTGTAGAGGGACTGACTCAAAAAATGAGTGGACATCTGGCTTTACTCAGGGAACTCACCTCTAAAACGGATTATGCGAAATATGAAAAAACAATCCGTTTCTACGAATCACTCGCCACATTTTCTAAAACACCATCTTCAGACAACGAAAAAGAATTAAAAGCCCAGACTCAAAACCTGCAGGGGGATAATGAATATTTCGAATTGCTCGCTGGAGTGCTTGGAGATTAAATCACTCCTCAAAAAAACTGAGTCAATCCAGCCATTGCTGGACATAGTTCTGCCAAGCTCTATTCTTGCATACTGAGCACATCTATGTTCCAATCAGCAGCTGGAGTATCCGAGCCGGCACCTATGCTAACCGCTGTTCACTCGGATGCTATTCTGAAATCCTGATGTGCAGTGATAGCGGGTTAAAAGGTTTTGTTATGCAACCGTGGTTGGAGTGGAACTGGATTGAACATACACAGATTCTACTTGATTCGTATTATGACTTATTGGGTCAACAATTAATTGAGCGAAGTGGAAACGCTGAAGAAGAAGCAGAGCACCTGTTTCAAGCTCCCTTTGTTGTCGTCTCGCATGGAACGGAAACGGATCCAGTTCTGAACTACGGCAACCAGACAGCCCTTTCCCTGTGGGAGATGACTATTGCAGAATTTGTCAAAACACCTTCCCGCATGACTGCCGAGCCTGTGCATCGCGATGAACGAGCCCGATTGCTCCAGCGGACGGCAGAGCAGGGTTTTGTCGACGACTACCAAGGTGTGCGTATCACCAGCCAGGGCCGCCGATTCTTTATAGAGAAAGCAACCGTCTGGAACTTAACAGACGACTCCGGAACGAAGGTTGGCCAGGCAGCGACATTTGAGAGCTGGGAATTCTTGCCAGACGATGGCAGTTTGAATTCATAAGCAGCCTGATTCTGAAGGCCTCAGAACCCATTATCCAATAATCCACCTCTGATTGACGAGTGTACTAAAGTATATTTCCGTGTCGATACTAACCGTCCAAATCGGTATTCCGCGGCAAAAAGAGGGGCTGGGAAAGTTAATTTGGTTGTTTGCGGTGGTTTGGGGGTGTTACGCTCAATGTTCACTCCAACACAGGTGCCCAATGGCGTGAGCACCACTTCCCATGGATTAAGTAGCAGGAATCGAGACGTCCATTCTCTACCTCAACAGAAGTTAAGGAACTTCGCCAGGGAATCCGTCTCAGCATGATGCTCAGGACTCATTATCACAGTTTGAGAAACCACTGTGCTGAAGAAGCACAGAGTTGATTAATCACAGTGGTACGGGGTTTGAGAACCAGGATGCTACATCCCCCTCAGGTCTGAATAAGAAGTCGTACCCATTCGATTTCTCACTTCTCGAGACCACGATACACACTCTCTCACAGTATCTCCATCTGACAACAGTCAGAGAATATAGCAAACGATTTTACTATCTGATTGCCTCTCTTAAGTCATTGAATGTTTTCCGAGTTTTATTTCGGTAGAAGCCTTTGAGGATTCATTTACATGCGCGCCGCATCTTTATCTCTGGTGATTGCATTGCTGCTTCTGGTTCCTGTTCAGGGGGAAGCTCCTGAAGAAAATTTAATGGAATCGGCCGCGACGGCTGGTCAGAAATACAATCAGGATTTGATTAACGCTGGCGTAAAACTTCAGGAAACGCGCACAGACATTGTGATGGAAGCGCAGCGTCAGGGTGCAGTTGCCACTACCGAGTACGAGACGAGCATTCGTCATCTACGTGAAGCCTACGTCACAAAACTCGAAGAACTGCAAAAAAATGCAGAATCGCAAAATAAGACTGAAGAGGTTAAAGAGCTTCAGGAAAAAATTAAACTGGTAAAGAATGGCCCGGAAGCAAACGAAATCCAGAAGTTCTGGATTGCCTCTTTCGAAGCAGAACAGTTACAGGATTACGATGCCGCCATCGAAGCTGTTAATCAGGCAATTAAAATTGGCGGGAAACACAGTAACGCGTTTGTCTACCTGCGTCTGGGATGGTTGAATTATCTCAAACAGGATTATGAGACCGCGATTCAATCTTATCGAATGGCCTCTCAGCAGGCACCTCGGGCTATCAGCCCGCATCAGGGGCTACTGAACTGCTATCTGGCTCTGGATCAGACCGACGAAGCCATTTCAGCTGCGAAACGAATCCTCCTCTACAACCCCGGTGACAAATCTGCCAACACCACCATCGCAAACCTGTACTACAAAAAACAGGATTACAAAAACGCTGCTGCCTATTACGGAGCAATCGTCAGCCTGAATCCGGAAGATCTGGAGACCTGGTCCAGCCTTGCCTGGTGCTGGGCTAAAGAAGGAAAAACAAAAGAAGCCGAAAACGTCTTTCTGGATATTCTGGCCGTCGACCCTGATCAGTTAGGCGCACTTACAGGATATGCAGAAATAGCGACTCTTAAAAAAGAGCAAGCTGACAAGAATTAAACTTATCCAGAGTTTTATTAACAAGGAATTCCAGTCATGAAAATGAACCCCCCGATTATGCAGGACTTTGCACCCTGTCCAGTAGTTCCCGATCCCTGCTGTCCTACGCAGAACCTGATCATTAACGATAACGGTTTTGTGTTTGATCCACAGTCCGGTCAGACTTTTTCTGCCAACCAGACAGGTGTGGAAATGATTCGCTGGATGAATGAAGGTGCTACCGCAGACACTGTCATCATGCGTTTACAGGATCAGTACGGTATCGATCAATTCACCGCAACTCGCGATTTCGAATCGTTCCTTTCCTCACTCCGCACGAATGGCATTAACTGATTCAGGTGATTGCCTGTTGAAGCGACTGCTCTGAATTCCTGATTCTAACCCTGTTTGAATCAGCCCAGAGACAATGTATTCAATTCTCAGGTTTCAGAATCACTGATACCTCTCGATCTCATATCTTCATTCACCTAGTTATTCATCATCCGAATTAGAGAACTCGAACATGAGTCTGACGATTGCTGTTTCAGGATTGAACCGAGGAGAAAATCCTCAACCTGGCGCCGGTATTATCCAGAGTTTGCGTCGGGAGTTTGGTGATGTGACGATTGTGGGTCTCGTGTATGAACTCATGGAGAGTGGTATCTATGCAGATGGTCTGGCTGATGTGATCTATCAGCTTCCTTATCCCAGTAAGGGCACGGCAGCCTTTCTTGAGCGAATTGACTATATCTGTGAGTCGTACCCTATCGATGTCTTCATCCCGACACTCGATGCCGAGATGGACGGAATGCTGCGGATCGAGGAAAAACTGGCGGAACGGAATATCAAAGTAATGCTTCCCGAAAGGGACTCTTACCTGCGTAGCAAGAAGCAGACATTATCAAAACTGGTCGAAGAATGTGGGTTTCGTACACCCCGAACATTACAGGCTGTTGAACCGAAAGGATTGATGGCCGCTGTGGATACCATCGGGTTCCCACTGATGATCAAAGGGCCTTTTTACGGAGCGGACAAAGTTCAGTCTCGTGAGGCTCTCCTGGATAAGTTTAATACGATCATTCGCGACTGGGGTGGCCCTGTCATTCTGCAGGAATGTATCAAGGGTCAGGAATTCAATGTCATCGCTGTGGGTGATGGCCAGGGTGGAGTGGATGGTTACTGCTCCATTCGTAAAACCGTCGTCTCTGAAAAAGGGAAAGGTTATGGCGGAATCACAATCCGTGATGCTCGCCTTGATGAGATTTCACGGGGCCTGATTAAACATTTGAAGTGGCGCGGTCCACTCGAACTGGAATTTATCAAGGATGAGGTCACTCAGGATTTTCTCCTGATTGAGATTAATCCCCGCTTCCCGGCCTGGGTCGATTTTCCTTCACAGATCGGACTGAACCTGCCCGTCCAAGTCGTTCGCACCTTGTTGAATGAAGAGGCCCTCCGTCTTCCGGAATGCGAAGTCGGTAAATTCTTTATTCGACATAGCCTTGATCTGGTCGGTAGCCTTTCTCAACTGGAGCAGCTTTCGACATTGGGTGAACTGGTCTGCGGTAAAACTGAAGAAGTAACGACTCAACCAGAGGTTCAAATCGACAGGGATGTGAAAAAGAAAAAAATGGTCAATGGTCATACCAAACAAGAAGTTCTGTCTTAATGATTTATTTTCTTGAGGATTGTTAATAATGCAGTCGAACGGTTACGTCCCACCTTCTATTTCCAAAAATCACAATGGTTTCTTCGAAACTCAACCCGCCAAGGGAACTGAATTTCGTGACGACCAGATTGAGGGTGTGCTGATCGAAGATCTCGTTGAGAAGTTCGGGTCACCCCTGTTTGTCTTCTCGGAGCGTGCTCTGCGCGATAAATATCATGATGCCTACACCGCCTTCAGTACCCGGTACCCTGACGTGCAGTTTGCCTGGTCCTACAAGACGAATTACCTGAAAGCGATCTGCAAAGTCTTCCATGAAGAAGGCTCGATTGCAGAAGTCGTTTCGGACTTCGAATATGAAAAGGCCCGCGCCCTCGGAATGCCCTGTCATCAGATCATTGTGAACGGACCCTACAAGAGCGAAGAATTTCTGCGTCTCGCCGTGAGTGAGAACGCCAAGATACAAGTCGACAATCATCAGGAACTGAGTACTCTCGAAAAAATCGGTGAAGAGATTGGACGACCCATCGATGTCGCCATTCGGGTGAATATGATCACCGGTTGTGAGCCAGCCTGGACTAAGTTCGGATTCAATTTTGAGAGTGGCGACGCCATGCTGGCCGTAACCCGTGCCTGCTCCAGCGAGCACTTGCGGTTGGTAGGCCTGCATTCCCACATTGGAACATTCATTCTCGACCCGAACCAGTACCGGGTGTCGATGCAGAATCTCTGCGCACTTGTCTGGGGGGCCTATAATCAGTTTGGAGTGGAGGTCAAATATATCAACGCCGGTGGCGGATTCGCCTCTGCCAACACCTTGCATTACCAGTATCTTCCCGGGAAAGATGTTGTTCCTTCCTTCAATCAATATGCGGAAGCCATCTGCGATACGCTGTTACTTAATCTTCCCAAAGATATGCCCAAACCGAAGCTTTACCTGGAAACAGGACAGGCCCTGGTGGACGAAGCGGGTTACTTGATTACATCAGTCCTGCACGGTCGACATTCCGGCGATGGTCGGCAGTCGCTGATTTGTCGATGCGGGGATCAATCTGCTGTATACCGCAGCCTGGTATAAATTCGATATCAAACCAGCCCAGCCTCATACTGTGCCTGTTGGTCCGACAACATTTATGCGGTCCACTCTGTATGAACTTATTGATGTGGTCCGTCAGGAAGTTTATCTTCCTGCCTTGTCGCCAGGAGAAAAACTGGTGATTCATCCTGTAGGGGCTTACAACATCACTCAATCAATGCAGTTCATCACTTATCGCCCTGCGGTGGTCATGATTGGCTGTAATGGAGAGGTTGATGCGATTCGCCGCGCTCGAAGATTTTGATATCGAGGCTCTTGAAGAACTTCCCGAACGGATGCAGGAAAAAGAGAAACCAGTTAAAAATGGTCGGCATAAAAATGGAACAAACGGAGTGAATCGTATTCGCTCAGCATTTATAGATGCTTCTCGAAGTTAGGGCACGTGCATGTCTGGCCGCGATAACAATGAGAGCGACTGGAAACTGGCCGGTGAAGCAATTCTGAGAAGTTATGGAATCATTTACTTCTCACAAAGTCATTGGTTCGGGGCAGTAGTGCTGCTGTGCACCCTGATTGCCTATCCCATTCAGGGACTTATTGGTCTGGCTGGCCTTTCAATCTGTCTGTTTGCGGCAATACAGCTCAAACTCGACCGGCAGATGGTTCGCAGTGGCATCTACCAGTTCAACACGCTCCTCATTTCCCTGACGATAGGTTATTTCTATCGTCTGGAGATGATCGACACAGTCACCCTGCTGGTCCTGCTTCCCTGTGCAACATTGTTTACACTACTCACCACAGTCAGTCTATCCGATATCATGTATCGCTCGCTCGGTATTCCGGCGATCAGTCTCCCTTTCGTCATTGCTCAGACGTTACTGATTTTCATCGTAGCCCCTGTAGCCAGTTCAGCATCTCCCCTGGCTTCGACACCTATAGCTCCGTTATCGGGGAGTCCTGATTGGGAACTGGGTGCGATCCCACTTGCGCAGCATCTGCTGACTATTGTCAAAACGATGTCGGCTATCCTGCTGATGCCCAATTACTATCTGGGAGGAATCATCATCATTGCGATGCTGATCCTGTCGCGGCTTTACGTTTTTTACGCCCTGCTCGGGTTTGCGGTAAGCATGACGGTGCTTACTTTACTGCCCGTCTCAATCACCTATGAGCAGGCCTCCATGCTGGCCTTTAACTTTGCTTTCTGTTCACTGGCAATCGGCGGTGTGTTCTTTATTCCATCCCGTCGTTCACTGGTGCTGGCCATTTTCAGTACGGCGATATGTACGCTTATTGCCGTTGTTGTAGTGAAGCTCTTCGAGTCGAGTGGGTTTATTCCGATCGCGTTGCCAGTCAACTTCGTAGTCCTGTTGGTCCTACATGCGATGCGGATGAGAATGCAACCGGGACTTTTAAATCTGACTCCCTTCATGCCGACAACACCGGAAGAGAATTTCAGAAAATTCAGCCTGATGCGAATGAGGTTCCCGGAATTCGGTTATCCAATCATCCGGTGCCCATTCTCTGGTGAACGTGCAGTTACCCAGGGGGTCGATGGCGATATTACTCATAAGAACGATTGGAAGTACGCGTTCGATTTTGAAGTTCTGGATCGATCTGGAGAACCACGGCTCGGTACCGGAGAGGAGCTCACAGATTATTACAGTTATGGAACACCTGTGCTGGCACCAGCCAATGGAACAGTCATCAAAGTCGTTGATGAAGTCAAAGATGGTGAGCCTGGTTCCCTCAACCTCATTGATAACTGGGGAAACTTTGTCTTGATCGGTATGGACAACGGATATTACCTGATGGTCTGCCATCTGCAGAGACATTCAATCCGTTGTTACGAAGGGTCACGTATTCGTCAGGGAGAAGTGATCGGCTCATGCGGTAATTCAGGCAGGTCACCCATTCCGCACATACACCTGCAGGTGCAAAGTGGTCCCACAGTAGTTGCGAAGACAGTCCAGTTCTATCTCTCGCATTATTATGAAAAGCAGGGTTGCAAACTGACTTACCATTCGAGTGGAATTCCGTCAGAGGGAACAATAATCAGTGCAGCTGCAGTGAATAATCGTGTGGCAGATTGTTTTACCAGTATTCGAGATCGTAAATACAGATTTCGACTTATTCAGGCCGGGAAGGCGACGGAAGAAACAATCAATACAACCACCGACACGCTTGGGAATCTGGTGTTTGAATCGGACCTGGGTGGATCAATTAAGGCTACTCTCCAGGCCATGTATTTCAGATCTATGATATTCATGCTCATGAAGGTGTTCTGTACTGGTTGTCTTTAGGATTGAGTACCGTTCCTTTTATCGTGTCGAACAGGCCGTATGGCACGATAAAATGGATTCACACGATTTGATCAATCCAGCAGTCCGCTGGTTAGTGGATTCGATTGCTCCCTTCTGGAAATGCCCCACACTGAAGACGACTGGAAAAATCTGTAATGCCGTTCCGCATGAATATGTGAATCGATCCGAAATTGCAGTTTCCACGATGGTCTCGCCCGAGCAATACTCCTCACTACTGAATAAAAGAAGATTGCCCACTTCTATTACAACTTATCTCTCTGCTAAAGATTGGGTAACGGCCATGGTGGTTGAGCTCGATTCTCCCATCATTATTGAGCAGATGACAGAAACAGATCGAGATGATATTGCGGTGCTTAACGCACAACCGGCCCCTAAATTTCTCCAGCCAAACCCGAATCGAGTCGTCTCCCCGTTTTGAGGCCAGAACTCTCAGACGTTCTGCTTAAGGCACGAAGTACCTATGAATATCGCCCGTATTCTCTCGCTGATCGATACAACCGGCAATCCTTGACACCCAAGGGTAAAGTGTGCGGAGCTTAACGATTATGGCGACTTCCTTCTTTATTTCGGTGCAGTATATCTGAGAGTGATGAAATTCTGCAAAATTAATTTGCACTTGAGTGAAACATGGTCACGACGAGGAATGTTTTCCGATTTACTTAGATAACGACCACCTCACAATTCACTGCACCTCGTTTCCGTCACAAGGAAGTGCGATATGCTCAAATTCGCGCCGATTCGAAAAATCCTGGTTTTGGCATTCCTCTGCCCGGCTACCTCTTCAACTTTTTTTGCAGGAGAGCAGGCTGGTTTGAATGCCGCTGAACAGGAAGCAACTTCTTTTGAAAACGACCAGCTCTCTGATGAGCTTTCAGCCGTTTTCTCAGACGTGGAATTCGAGGATCCCGAACTGATCCCGGTGACGTTTCTGCAACCGTCACCTGGAAATTATCCCGAGTTGAACCAGCCTGCCCCCTCAAGCGCATCCCCTGTCCCCATGACAAATCATTACCGGGGTTCTAATGGTTCATATTACGATCATGCCATTCGACGTGGGCAAAACTTCCTGCGTTGTGAACAACCGATGGCAGCCCTCGATGCGATGATGTGCACTGGTTCGGCTACTTCAGATATCAAACATTATAAAATGCTAACGATGGGTGCAGCTCTCGGCGAACTGGACATGATCAGTGAAGCCCGCTGCTATTATACGACCGTTGCCAGAGAATCTCAGAATCC
This sequence comes from Planctomycetaceae bacterium, assembly GCA_041398805.1. GTDB lineage: Bacteria > Planctomycetota > Planctomycetia > Planctomycetales > Planctomycetaceae > Polystyrenella. Next base: position 82,028 of record JAWKUC010000001.1, read on the forward strand.
TGAACTTCGACAAATGGCCAATCAGTCCATTAGTGAGCTCGATCGTTATGTTTATTGTCGAGAAGAGGAACGATTCTGGTTCAAAGCGACGACCTTCTACGATAGTAACCCGGCAATCCTCCCAATTTTTAATGCCGTCGGGATTCCCGATCAGAATGCTGATTCCAGCTTTGGAAACTCATACCTGTTCGGATTCGAAAAAGACATCGCCCGTACAGATAACTCAGATTTAACTTTAGGGGGTGTCGCCTACGGAACCGAGAACTACAGTGGCCATAATTATGACATTGGCCGCTACAGCGGTTACCTGCGTTATACCCACCGGGATTACATTAACTGTACACCAACTTACTCTGGAATCGTATTCAATTACGACTATGTCACCGTGGGAGACAATAGCTTCCTCAATAATCCAATTGTCTCTCCCTGGGTTACAATTCAACACGACGACCGCTACTCCACCGTTCTTTACGGGGATTATAAATACTACGACTTCCTCGGTCAGGGTGCCCTGGATGGTACAGCTCTCGATACTGACTCTCATTATGGTCGGGTTGGAATCACAGAACGTTATCGATTCCTGCCTTGTGATAACCTGCTGGTTGGACTGGGTTATCAATATGCGATGAATGATTCCCAGGGAAGCGACTACGATTACGGTAGCCACAATATCGTTGGTTATCTGTTGTGGGAAATTCCTGATTCAGAAACACTCGTCACCCTGGCAGCTGAATATCACATTCGTGACTACGACAATCGTAACTCGATCATCACCACGACCACTCGTGAAGACCGTGAATTCATCGTAGGTGCCGAAATCCTGCATCCAATCCATGACGACTGGTATCTGACCCTGGATGCCTGGATGGATATGAATGAATCGAACCTCGGCTTCAATGACTATGACCGTTTCCGCGGAAGCATTGGAATCGAATATCGATTCCCACACAGCTTCTCTGAACGCAGCCGCGATTTCCGCCGGTTCTAAGAGTCGCTGGATTTGAAAGAATCCGTTGAGTCTCGAACAGCATATTCAATAACGTCCAAAAACAAACCAAAGGACGGTTTTCTGAAAAGGAAAACCGTCCTTTTTTGTTTTAAGGAGACTTATCTCGTATGCTAGTCGTATTGTCTACTGATCAGTGAATGGTTGGTCAGTTTCTACAGGCAGCGTCACAGCGAATAATTAGATTGAGTAATATCAATCTGATTTCACCAGGAAAGAAACGATTATTGTCGGAGAGGGCAAATACCTCTCAATGAACGGTCAACTCCATGATAAGATAATCTTTCACTGCAAACGAAAGAATGACTCATGGCAACCGATCCCGTCTGTGGAATGCATGTTCCGGAGACAACAGAACTAAAAACTGCATACAAAGAGTCAGTCTTTTATTTTTGCAGCAATCATTGCCTGCAGAAATTTGAGAACGATCCCGAAGCGTTTATGAGCCACGACAGTAACGCTTCCTCCGAAGAGCATTCCTGTTGTCACCAGCACGAGCAAAACCCCACATCTGTAGTTCGCGAAGCTGCTTTTAAAACGGGTTCTGTTTATTACTGTCCCATGTGTCCGGGAGTAGAGAGTGATGTTCCCGGGAAATGTCCTAAATGTGGAATGGATCTCGAGCGAATCCCCGGTCAAGCAGACTCTAAATCAAAAACGATCTATACGTGCCCCATGCACCCGGAGATTCGTCAGGAATTCCCCGGTAGCTGTCCTAAATGTGGCATGGCTCTGGAACCGGAAACAGTCACTGTCTCCGACGATTCCGAGAACGATGAACTTCGCTCGATGACAATCCGGTTCTGGATAGCTCTCGTTTTGAGTGTTCCACTTCTACTGCTTACCATGCTGCCGATGGTAGGCATCGACCTGGGTGTTTCGGCCAACACATCACGCTGGCTGCAGTTACTATTAAGTACTCCCGTAGTACTTTATTGCGGTTGGCCGTTTTTTGTGCTTGGTTATCGTTCGGTGATCAACCGGAACCTGAATATGTTCACCTTGATTTCTCTGGGTGTTGCTGCTGCCTATTTTTATAGTCTAGCCGCCATGCTTTTCCCTGGTACGATACCCGATTCATTCAAAGAACTTGGGGAGGTCCCCGTTTTCTTTGAAGCTGCTGCTGTTATCATCACTCTTGTTCTGTTGGGACAGGTTCTGGAACTGCGAGCCAGAAATCGTACCGGTGATGCAATCAGGGAGTTAATGCACCTGACTCCAGAATCCGCTATTCGGATCTCCGCTGCGGGTGAGGAAGAAATCCCATTGGAGCAGATCGAACAGGGCAATAAGTTACGAGTTCGCCCGGGTGATAAGATCCCCGTGGATGGAAAGGTTGTCTCCGGTAGTAGTAACGTAGATGAATCAATGTTGACCGGTGAATCAATTCCTGTTGAAAAACAATCGGGAGATGCACTGACTGGAGGGACATTGAATCAGACAGGCGCCCTGGTCATGGAAGCAACAGAAGTAGGTGAAGGAACAGTCCTGGCTCAGATTATTCAGATGGTTGCCAATGCGCAGCGAAGTCGGGCTCCCATTCAGAAACTGGTAGATATTGTTGCCCAGTACTTCGTACCGACTGTGATTATTTGTGCTGTGCTCGCATTTATGGGGTGGATCTGGTGGGGACCGGAACCACGTCTGGCCCATGCAATCGTGGCCGGGGTCGCCGTGCTGATAGTCGCCTGTCCTTGCGCATTAGGATTAGCAACACCCATGTCGGTGATGGTGGGGGTTGGCCGGGGGGCCCGCGAAGGAGTGTTGATTCGTAATGCAGAAGTCCTGGAACTGATGGAACAGGTAGAGCTCATTGTCGTTGATAAAACGGGAACTTTAACCCAGGGAAATCCCGAAGTGAATCATTTCGAGGCACTCGGTACCCAAGGGAAAGAAGAAGTACTGCGATTAATACTGGCTGTGGAAAGCCAGAGCGAACATCCACTTTCCAGATCTCTTCTGAAGTATGGGGAAAAGCGAAATATTTCTGTGAATGAACCGGATGAGTTTGGCAGTATCACCGGAGGTGGAGTTGAAGGAAGAGTGAATAATCAAAGTATTCTCCTTGGAAATCTGAAACTGATGGAGCAACGGGGGATTCATGTCAGCCAAGAGGTGAAGTCGAAAATGATCTCGATGCAGGAACAGGGAAGCACAATCATGTTCGCCGCTGTCGATAGCGAGCTCGCCGCACTGATTTCTGTGGCCGATCCGATTAAGGAAAGCTCTCGTGAGGCACTGGCAGCATTGCATTCGCTCGGTTTAAGAGTCGTTATGCTTACGGGAGATGCCGAAGGGACTGCGAAAGCGGTTGCAAAAGAACTGGGGATTGATGAGTATCATGCGAATGTTTCACCAGAAGAAAAGCATGAGTTCGTTAAAGAGAAGGTTTCACAGGGAATCAAGATTGCAATGGCCGGAGATGGAATCAATGATGCTCCTGCTCTGGCTGCGGCAAGTGTTGGCATTGCCATGGGAACAGGCACTGGTGTGGCGATCGAATCCGCCGGGATTACTCTGGTCGGTGGAGATTTGCGAGGAGTAGCCGCGGCGATGCTCCTCAGTCGAAAAACGATGCGTAATATTCGCCAGAATCTCTTCTTCGCGTTTATCTATAACGCTCTTGGAATACCGGTTGCCGCCGGGCTGCTTTATCCTGTCTTTGGTATTCTCTTAAGTCCCATGATTGCCGCGGCTGCCATGAGTTTCAGCAGCGTTTCCGTGATCGGCAACGCCCTCCGCCTGAGAGTTATCGATTTGAAGTGAAAACAGGTCTCCTCGACTCTCAGTCTTCGAAAAGGTAATCAGGACTTTAATTCACGACTACAACTGTCTGAATGTGAGGGCTGTTTGGCTGTCATGCCTGTAATTATGGGGAGAATATGCCAGACATCCGCTCTTCAGGCATTTATACTATAAATGGGATTCCAGACTTTGGAATGCAGTCTACGATTCAATCCTCAACTACTGATTGAGATTGGATACTGGACAGGGTATTTTAAAGAGAGTCTTCGAAATTACCTCCTCTGAGAATGAACAGTTAATATAAACCGCAATAGAAAACAGTTTTTCGAAATTAAGCGAATCGCTGTCCAAGGATAAGTTTTCATGAATCGGCTTCTGCAGTTAACCAGCTTAGTGGCACTTGCGTTTGGCGCAAGTAGCTGGCTCGCGGCAGCGGAACAGGTTGACTACCTGGAGCAGGTGAAGCCGATTCTATCGACTAAATGTTATGCATGTCATGGCGCTTTAAAGCAGGAAGGGAACCTTCGTCTCGAAACTCTGGAGTTGATGCTTCAGGGAGGTGACAGCGGTGAAGTACTGGTGGCAGGTGATGCAGAGCATAGTCTGGTGCTGGAGCGGATCCAGGCAGCTGACGACGAGCGGATGCCCCCCGCCGAAGAAGGTGCCGCACTCACGACCGAAGAGATTTCCATCCTTAAAAATTGGATCAATCAGGGAGCGCTCTCTCCGCCTGAAGAAATTCCCGCCAATCCGTCTCAGCACTGGGCCTTTCGGGCAATCGTCCGACCTGAATTGCCTGAAATTTCTAACGAGGAAACCATCCGAAATCCGATCGATCAGTTTCTGGCTCACCAGCACGAACTGCACGGGTTGAATCCCCAGCAGGAAGCTTCTCCCGTGGTGCTGCTGCGTCGATTGTACTTCGATACGATCGGGGTCCCCCCACCCGTTGACGAAGTACTGGCATTACAGAATTCTCCTGAGCCCGGTTGGTACGAGAAGAAAGTCGAAGAGCTGCTTAACGATCCCCGCTATGGCGAACGCTGGGGCGGCACTGGATGGATATCTGGCGATATAGCGACTGGTCCGGCTTTAATGGACAGTTGCGTTACAGTCAGAAGCATATCTGGCATTGGCGCGACTGGATCATCGAATCACTCAATGAGGATATGCCGTATGACGAGATGGTCAGGTTAATGCTGGCAGCGGACGAATTGTACCCCAATGACTTAGACAAGCTGCGGGCGTCCGGTTTTCTGGCTAGAAACTGGACACTCTTCAACCGAACCGAATGGATGGACAACGTAGTCGAACATGTCAGCAAAGGTTTCCTGGGTCTGACGACTAACTGTGCCAAATGTCACGATCACAAATACGATCCGATCTCTCAACACGACTTCTACGCGCTCCGGGCCGTCTTCGAGCCTTATCATGTTCGACTGGATATGCTTCCCGGGAATCCGGATCTCACCGCAGATTCAATTCCTCGCGCCTTTGATGGGCTGATCGATGAACCAACATACCTGTTGATTCGTGGTGATGAGCGTAATCCTGATAAGTCGAAAGTAATTCAACCCGATGTACCGGTCGCGTTAAAGTTCGCCGAGACCTCTATAGAGCCTGTTAATCTACCCATTGAGAGTTGGCAACCGGCTCGTCGAGAGTGGGTCATCAAAGCTTATCTGGATGCGGCTCGTAAACAGATCGAGCAAACTGAAACTCGAGTTAAAAATCTCACTGAAAAATCTGAGGATAAGTCTTCAGCTGAGCTGCAGCTTGCTCAAGCGGAGTTGGATCTGGCCAGTTTGGAACTGACCAGTCTCGAATGTCGAATCGCAGCGGAGCGTGCTGAATGGAACGCTGGAAGAAACAGGAACGCCACCCTGGCTGAGGCAACCGACAAAGAATTGGCGCGAGTTGCTATTCAATCCGAACGCGATGTCAAACTTGCCCGTGCCCGAAAAGTGGTGGCTGAAGCAGAACAAAAATTGCATAATGCTGGCGAAGACAAGCAACAGAAAATGAAAACAGAACTGGAGTCTGCTCAAAAAGCACTCCAGGCAGAACAGAAGAATCAAGATTCGCCCATTGATGACAACGCCAGCTATGCGCGGCTAACGGGAGCAAAATGGACACCCACCCGTTTTCTCAAATCGACAGGCGACGATCCTGAAGTCGCATTCGCTTCCACCAGCACTGGCCGCCGGACAATGCTCGCTGAGTGGATTGTCGATCCCCGCAATCCGCTGACAGCCCGTGTCGCCGTCAATCATATCTGGACCAGGCATATGGGGACTCCCCTTCATTCCAGTATGTTTGACTTCGGTTTGAAGTCCGAGCCCCCTGTTCATCGCGAATTGCTCGACTGGCTGGCTGCAGAGTTTATTGAGAGTGGCTGGAAAATGAAGCACCTCCACCGCCTCATCCTGTTATCAGCAGCCTATCGTCGTTCCTCGTCAAGGAGGGGTGGAAGTCAATGCTGCGATTGATCCGGACAATAAATACAACTGGCGACGTCAACCAATGCTGCTGGAATCAGAAGTCGTTCGCGATGCCATCCTGGCCCATGCCGGCCAACTCGACGGAACGATGGGAGGACCTCCAGTAGAAATTAATCAACAGACGAGCTCGACTCGACGGAGTATGTATTTCTTCCATTCAGCTGATGAACTCAATCTGTTTCTGTCCAACTTCAACTCGCCCGATGTCGGGGGATGTTATCGACGCGAATCGAGCATTCAACCCCAGCAGGCACTCGCACTCAATAACAGTAAGCTCGTGCTCGAAGCCGCACCAGGCATTGTTGCACAACTTGCTCCAGTTGAAGAAGCTGATCAGAAATTCATTCAGGCAGCCTTTGCTGTGCTATTGGGAATGGATGCCAGCGAAGAGGAAACGCAGGCCAGTCTGGAAGCAATGAAATCCTGGCAGACCGAGGCAGGTTGTTCACAACAGGAAGCACGTGCCTATTTCATCTGGTCGTTAATCAATCACAACGATTTTGTGACGTTGAGGTAACCGTAATTGAACAATTACTCAATGAATAGCTATGGAGCGGATTCAACAGTCACACGGCGGCAATGGCTCTCCAGTCTCGGTTCGGGTTGTGCCGGAATTGCGCTGGCGAGCATGCTGCATCGAGACGCCGTCGGTGCCGAGCAGAAATGGACTCTCCCGAATGGACTTCCGCATTACATGCCCCGGGCGAAGAATGTCATCTGGCTCTTCATGAATGGTGGTCTCAGCCACATGGAGAGTTTCGATCCCAAACCAATGCTCAACAAGTACGCCGGCAAGACGATTGCCGAAACTCCCTTTGCTGATGTCCAGAATCCGGAAAAACTGGCGATCGAACGCTTGCGTGTTCCCGATGCAAATGGAAATCAACGCAACGAAATATATCCGCTACAAATAGGCTATCGTAAGCATGGCCAGAGTGGCATCGAAGTCAGTGACTGGTTTCCCCATATCGCCGAGCATGTCGATAAACTCGCGCTGGTGCGGTCCATGTGGACGACAGATAGTAACCATGGGGCTCAGGTACAATTTCATTCTGGTCGACATCAGAACGATGGACACTTCCCAACCTTGGGAGCCTGGGTCCATTATGGGTTAGGATCGTTGAATGAAAATCTCCCGCAGTTCATCTCGCTCGGAAGACGTCCCGAATGGAATTCACGGGACGGTCATTATCTCGGTCCAAGTCACGATGCGGTCTCCCTGCGGGTAGATCCTCAGAATCCCCTCGATTACGCCAACCCGGAAATCCCCTTCTCGACTGCCGCCCAGTCAATTGGTCGCAATTTGAGCAGCAGGCTGAACGAGTTGCGTAGAAATGACTACCCTGAAGACCCGGCTGTCGAGGCACGGATTCGCTCTTATGAGCTCGCCTGGAAAATGCAATCAGCCATACCGGAGGTCTTTGATTTCTCTTCCGAAACTGCGGCGACACAGCAGATGTATGGGATGGAGAATAAACCAAGTCGCGATTTTGGAATGCAGTTACTGGCCGCCCGCCGATTCATTGAAAAAGGGGTCCGTTTTATTCAGATTCAACATGGCGGTGGTGGCGCGGGTCAGTGGGATGCGCACGGAGGATTGAAAAAGAGACACAGTTCTTCTGCACTGGAAGTCGACCAACCAGTTGGTGGCCTGCTGACAGACTTGAGCCAACGTGGCTTGCTCGACGAAACCCTCGTTGTATTTGCCACTGAATTCGGACGTACACCAGGCAGCCAGAATTCTGATGGTCGAGATCATCACATTTTCGGCTTCAGTGTCTGGATGGCAGGTGGAGGTTTAAAACAGGGTGTCGTGCATGGAGCGACCGATGAACTCGGATTTCATGCTGTGGAAAATCGGCACTATGTCACCGACATTCACGCCACCATCCTGCAACAGTTAGGTCTCGACTCCCGTCGCCTCGAAATTCCAGGTCGCAAACGATTGGAAATCGATCACGGCGAACCGATCCACGAGATCATTGCCTGACTCCCTGGTTGCTGAAATCTGCCCGATCAGCGGCCGATCGATCACCGTTCGCACAGAGCTCAATCTGTCTCGCGAACATTCAATCCTGAGATTAGAGATTCCAGATCGATAAAATATTCCAAAACTCTCAAAAATATTTCATCTCGCTCAGGAACCCCGATCTGACCACGAAACACTCAGATTCTCTTAATTTTCCGCCAGCTTAATAATCAGCGGAAATGCTAACTGTAGGCGATCTTCATCAGATCATGCTGTGATCTCGGTTCCGTTGTGCTCTCGTAATGGTGAGTGGCACCTGATTTGCTTGATTGATCCCAAGTTGATCAATCCGTCTGCTTATCAGGAGCAAGTCTGTTGTGCAGTCAACATCAATTCACTGTACCTTTGAAAACCGGGAATTTTTTAAGCGTCAGGCATCCTCATGCCTGCTCCGCATTCCCACAGCTGTCCATGAGGCCAGATTTCGTTTTCGCATTTCCTGATTGGCATGTGCGAGCAAATTCAACAGCAGGCTTTCTCTGCAAATAGCTACAGCGGCAATCGCAAGTCTGCGTAGCAGACAGGTGTGCCGAAATCCTCCACTCAAACATGTATAGACATACTTCTTGATTCACTTCTTTGAACGATTCATTGAACAGGCCCTACACTATGTTCCAACCAGCAACTCCTGCCAGTCAGGCTAGTTTTGATAATTCAATTCAGGCAAGGCATCCTGAATTTAAGCGGGACATCACTCTTCCTGCTGTTGATATCTCTCATAGTTCAAACTCAGGAGTTCTGAGTGCGATTGGTCATACTCCATTAATCCATCTTAAGAATTATCTGGGGCAACGAGTCAACCTGTATGTAAAAATGGAAAGCCTTAATCCAGGAGGAAGTGCTAAAGATCGACCTGCTCAGCTAATGATTGAAAAAGCCCTGCTGTCCGGAGAAATCAATCGAAATACCACGATCATCGAATCCTCATCAGGAAATATGGGAGTGGCGCTGGCTCAGGTCTGTGCTTATTACGGTCTCGATTTTATCTGTGTCACAGATTCTCGAACCCAGACCCAGAATGTACAGATTATGAAAGCTCTGGGAGCTCATATTGTGCAGATTGAAGATCCACAGGATGGTGATTTTCTGGGACGACGCTGGGAACGCGTTCAGGCACTGCTTAAAGCAATCCCTGACTCCTACTGGCCTAATCAATACGCCAACACAGCAAATCCCGAAGCGCACCAGGAGGGTACGATTCGGGAAATCTTAGAGGAACTCGGGGCTGCCCCTGATTACCTTTTTGTCGCAACCAGTAGTACCGGTACTGCACAAGGCTGTCAGAACTATCTTCAGAAACTGAACCTCCACACTCAAGTTATCGCGATAGACTCCCAGGCTAGTGTGCTTTTCGGTGGAACTGATGGCAAACGTCATATTCCAGGTCTCGGTGCAGGTCGAGTTTCTCCATTAGCAATCGATGTTCAGTTCGATCAGGTCAAGCGCGTCTCCGATCTCGATTGTGTCGTGGGTTGCCGCCGCATGGCTCTGCGGGAGGCAATGCTCATTGGGGGATCAGCCGGAGGAGTCATGGAAACGATTTATTCAATGGAACCGGATTTGCATAGTAAGACCTGTGTTGCCATCCTGCACGATTCAGGAACTCGATATCTCGATACTGTGTTCTCAGATGAATGGGTTCAAAGTGTTCTGGGAGGCGACCTGGAGGAAATCAAAAGACGTGTTGGTAAACGGAGAGTTGAAAGGCGAAATCGATATTTCGCCACAGGTTTTCCTTTGCGAAAGAATACCTCCAGAATCATCACCCAAAGTTGCAGCATTCAAAATAGTAATTCTGAACAGGTAATGTCATGAAGAGCCAGGAGCAATCTGGGAGTGGAGTCTCGACTACCAGCCAGCATAATTCACAATCAATGGAGAACGAAGAACCACCGGGACTACCATTGAGAATCGCCATCATTGGAGGAGGACCGCGCGGCCTATACTCCCTGGAAAGAATATTTAATCAAGCCAAAGAGAATTCAACCCTCTATTTGGAGGTCTCCTTATATGAACCGAGTTCCCATCCCGGAGCGGGCAAGGTTTATGCTCCGTCTCAACCTGACTGGCTGATGATGAATTACAGTTCGCGCCACATCGATGCCTGGCGACACGAAAACAGTGATGCAGATGAATCGCACCCTGACTTGACGAGCTGGTTGGCACGAAACTACCCGGACTGGTCTCACCCCGACCAAACGATTCCACGCAGAATCACCGGTGAATACCTGTCCGAATGTTATGAACAGGTGCTTGCAGAAAAACCGAACAATGTTAAATACAAACATGTTCAGGCGACTGTTAAAGATATTCTGCGACAGGAGGAATTCTGGACGGTCTTAACTGTTCAGGAATCAGAGCAGTTTGATGAAGTCCTGCTTTGCCTGGGACATGGGAGTGATTTTGAGATTGATGAAGCCTTCGAAAGTACTACCTCCTCTGACCATCTGAGGCGAGGCAATCGTGTGCGTTCAAAATCCGATCAGATTATAAAATCAACATACCCGGTTCATGAGCAATTAAGCACAGAGAATGTCGCCCCTGGTTCAAAAGTAGCCCTGCGTGGTTTCGGATTAACATTCATTGACGCCTGTCTCACTCTGACCGAGGGACGGGGCGGACAATTCACTAAGAACACTGAGGGTGAATGGGAATATATTCCGACTGGACAGGAACCTGGAATGATCTATCCCTATTCCCGCTCGGGCCGACCGATGCTTGCTAAGCCTGATTATCAGAAGATCGAATTAAGTACAGACCTGGATCGACTCTGGGAACAAGGGCAAGCTGAGCTGAGACAACTGGAACCTGGTCTGGCAGGGTTGGATTTTGTAAATCAGATTCAACCGATCATTCTTAAAACAGCTGCAAGAGCTCTGCAATTGCAGCACACCTCGAATCCTGCTGACGAGGCTTTATCTCCATACAGACCGGGGGATTACACGATCGAATCCATGACGAGTTGGTTAGCGGGTTGGAACTGCGAAACAATCTATCCGACAGACATCAGAAACCGCATGCAGCATTCCTATCTGGTTGCCACCGCACAAACTCCTCCCGGTGAAGCCTGGGCAATTGGAGAGACGTGGCGGCCAAGTTTACCCTGCACTGGTCGAGCGTGTCAGTTACGGCGGCTTGTCCGAATCATGCTGGGAGTTATTTCGATTCTTCGCGATTGAGATGGAGCGTATTTCGTTTGGCCCTCCTGCCGACTCACTAGGGAAAGTTCTGGCCCTGATTAAGGCGGGACTGATTGATCTCCGATTTCTGACTGGTTCACCTGTCGTCTTTACTCAGCATGAACCACTCGATCAGCGTGAGGAGCTCATTCTCAGTAACGAACAATCTCAAATTCAAATCGATTGCCTGGTGAATGCTGTACTGCCTGGTCCAAGTTACGCCACTGAAGATTCCCTGCTCTATAACCTGTTACAGCGCCAATATCTCTCCCCATTCCGCAACACGGGAGGGATCGCGGTCAACCAACAGGTACAGGCTCTCGATGCAAATGAACAACCTGTAGCTGGGCTCTCAATCATTGGTCGCCCAACAGAAGGTTGCGTGCTGGGAAATGATACTTTGAGCCGTGAGCTGCATCCCCAGTCCGATATCTGGGCAAACCGAATGATTGCCAGGGCGGTGCGGACTCAGGTTCCCATACAGCGAACAGGTTCTCTGGTCGATCAGGTACTGACAAAATAACGTCAGGCACTCAGCGGTTACATAACCTGGATGAGAATCATCTAGTGCTCTGGCTGCCAGTTCAGGAAGGACTTTCAGATGTCTCGTAAATCAGTCCGACAACAGGAAACCAAACCGGAAAAACTGTCTGCAGAGTTGGAGTCAGTTCGCTCTCATTGCCGAGGTGTGCTTCCGTTGACCGGTCGGCTGGAGCCCTGGATGGTTCGTCTGCTCAAAAGCGATCAGTTCCCCTCGCTGCTTAATCAATTTGGCTCCCCACTCAATGTGCAGCATGATCGTCCATTCAGACGTAATATCGCCCGTTTTTATCAGGTCGCCGAGGATCACCAGCTTAACTTTGATCTTTTCTTCGCCCGTAAAGCGAATAAGTGTCTCCGCTATCTGGATGTTGTTCGCGAAATCGGTTCAGGCGTCGACACTGCGAGCGAAGTTGAAATACAACAGACTCTCGATCGAGGCATCAGCGGAGATCGCATCATCTGCACGGCGGCGGTTAAGTCTCCGCAGTTACTTGGTCTCTGTATCGATCACGGGATCACGATTGCAATTGATAACGCGGATGAACTTCGAATCGCCAGCTACATTGCTTCACAAAAAAAGAAGGTCGCACCGATTGCGATCCGCGTCGGTGAATTCCAACATGCAGGTGGAAGACTGGAGACGCGGTTCGGCTTCCCTGTAGAGATGCTGCGCTCCCATTTTCACCAACTTTTTCATCAGAAAGAAGTTGGTGAATATCTCCAGCTCATTGGAGTTCATTTCCATCTCAATGGTTACGATCTTGAGGAGCGGGTATCCGCTATTCGGGAATTACTTCCATTAATCGATCATTGGAGAACGGAAGGACACCCCATTCGCTTCCTTGATATCGGTGGAGGCTTCCCTATGTCGTATCTGGAAGAAGAAGTGCAATGGGCCAGTTTCTGGCTGCAACATTCGCGTGCACTATTGGGACACCGCTCGCCTGTCACCTGGAACAATCATGGACTGGGATTAACGGTTGGAGGCAATCAGATCTACGGACGCCGGAATAGTTATCCCTACTGGCAATCTCCAGTGCAACACGATTGGTTTGACGACTTACTCAAATCGCCTTGTGGCTCAACTCATGTCGCGGAGGCGATTCGTAAGCGAAATCTGGAATTACGCTGCGAACCTGGACGCAGCCTGCTGGATGGTTGCGGAATGACGATCGCCCATGTCCTTTTCCGTAAGCAACGAACGAACGGGGACTGGTTAATTGGCCTGGGGATGAATCACACGCAATGTAAAACCAGCAGCGACGACTTTATGGTCGATCCACTTCTGATCAAAACGCAGCCCGATGAACCGCCCGAAGCAAAATCTCGCCGTAACCCCGGTATGGAAGGTTACCTGGTGGGGGCCTACTGCACCGAGACAGAGCTGCTCTCCCTGCGTAAACTCTCTTTCCCGCAGGGAGTCTCAGTAGGCGATCACATAGTTTTCCTTAACACGGCTGGATACCTGATGCATTTCCGCGAGAGCCGTTCGCATCAATTCCCGTTGGCGAAAAACGTCTTCGTGGATGAATCGCGAAAAACGGTCACGCTGGACGACATTGATCAACAGCCCTGAGTGAACCTCTCTTACTACTTCGGTTCGTAACCGTACCAGACCCACTCGATTGCATGTGGTAGGAATTGCGCTTTGGCATTATTAATTCCATGGGCCGAGTTTCGACAGAAGAGGTACTGGTAATCATACCCTTTCGCTTTCAACACTTTCGCCATGAGATGATTCGCTTCCACCCAGTCGTGCATCCCATCCCGCATCACGTTCGGGTTCAGTAAATCCCGATCACCTACGGAAATAAACAGCCGGATCGGCTTTCGGGGTGAGTTGGGAATAACTGTCTCATGAAACCCCCAGGCACCGTGTGGGTACTCAGGGTCATACGGCCATTGCTGATTCACAAACGTGCCGGAAGTCGTTAATACCCGATGATAAAGGTCAGTGCGAAACCAGGCCATAATCAACGAAGCGGAACCACCCGAGCTGGAACCCATCACAGCCCGGCCATCAGGATCGGAAGTCAGCTTTACATTGCAGTTTTTCTCGACCCGCGGAAGTACTTCCGTTTCGATGTACTCGGCGAATACGCCTGACATGGTGTCATACTCTTTTCCGCGCTGATGTCCCTGGGCATCCCCTCCCCCGTTCGCAATCTGCACCAGAATGATCGGTGGGATTCGTTTCTGAGCAATCAGGTTATCGAGCACATGCGGCAGATCCATACTGGGTTTTCCCTTGGTGCCATCATGCATCACCATCAAGGGAGCTTCTGTTCCCGCCTGGTATTGAGCTGGAATATAAACGGTGATCTGCCGTTCGTAATCGATCTCGTGAGTTTCAACAATCAATGTGTTCGGATTGTCAGGGTCAACTCTGCCGAACTCCTCACGGGCGATACCCGGGTTGAGTAATTTTGTCTCTTTCGAATCGATTACAAACTGCTGAACTCGACCTTGAGGTACACCAGCGACGGGTTCGAATTCAGCAGCCCGAATGTATTCCGGTCCAATGACATAATTTCCATTCTGGTCGACAGGTGGATCTTCACCTGTATCCAGAACAGTAAACTCCGGGGCACCAGTGGCGTTATACTCCCGGACTGGGGGATCTGCGAATAACTGGATACAGGAAAAAATGATGATCAGGGAGAGTAATCGAGATAAAAACATCTTGGCCCTCTGGGAATGAAATACAGGTTGATGCACAGTCGATCTCAGTAAATAAGTTCGACAATACAGGGATTAGAATAACAGGTCGTTCGATTCCTCAGACCAGTTGGCAAACAGAGGATCGAATAAAGGTGCAGAAGCGGGTGCCGGTATCGCAATATTGAAGTTATCAAACCAGGCGAAAGCTTTATCTGCCGCCAAACCGACTCCTCCCTGATTCAAAGCGACACCGAAATCTCCCGAGGTAATGAACTCACCATCAACGGACAAACTGGCAGTTGTGCCATCAATATTAACTTCCAGTGAGTACCACTGGTTAATATTGATCGACCTGCCGGTGTTGTCCCAGTCGACAGTCACCAGACGATTGTTCCAGTCACCCTGATAGTGGCCGATGATCCACTCATTGGTATCCGTGAAGAACCCCGCGTATTTGAAATCGTTCTCATGTTTGTAATCGAAAATAATAAATCCGTTTTTCGAACCAGTCGCTGCATTCAAGGAGCGAATATCAGCTGAGATATCAAACGTGGCAGGCGTTGTTGCCGGATCCAGGGGGACATAAGCAGTGGAAAGTTTCTGGTTATAAGAGGTATTCGTTCGCAGGACCTTCTGACCTCCAGGACTCACTACGTTCCAGAACAGAGGCCGGTTGTAGTAAAATTGATCCGCGATTCCGTCGTTGAAATCTTCACTGTAAGGAAGTTCGTATGGTTTTCCATATGAGACCGAAGGTGCGATTTCCAGGTTGTCAAAACTGGTAAGTGAACTGAACCCGGCGACTCCGGCCGTACCGTTGTGAATGCCACCCGCGAAATTTCCTGAAACAATCTTGATGCCGTCGACAAACAGATCAACATCGTCACCATCAATCTTAACCAGCATCGTATATTGCTGAACCGAATTGATCGTACCGCCAACATCATCCAGATCGAACTGGGCAACGCGGTTGGACCAACCTCCATCATACTGGCCAATCACCCACTGGTTCTGGCCAGTAAACATACCCGCGTATTTAAAATCATCTGGCCCCTGATAATCAAAAATCAGAAAACCGTCATACCAGACGTTATTCCCCTGGAAGGTGGATACCTTGGCAACGATCTCGTACTGATCCGGTAGAGGAATGTTTGTATCCAGATAAGCGACTCCCAAACCGAATTGATTCGCACCATTGAACAAGAGTTGTTTGTCTCCACCGACTTCATAAACGGTCCAGCGGTTTCCGCCCACATAGGCGAGACCATCAGCAACACCATCATCGAAATTGTCGGCATAGGGTAGCGGTAACTGATTCACGTTTTCGAAGTAGTGAACCTGTTCGTTAAAGCCTTCAAATACAAAGGCATCGAGGTCACCATCCCCATCGACATCTCCCAGACGTGATCGCCATCCTCCTGCGGTATCAGGGGGAGTGGGGGTGATGAATGTCGAAACGAATCCTGTTGAGAACGTTCCGGTACCGTCATTGACCCAGGTTTGAATTGTACCGACAGCCCCAAAGGTGGAGAAGAAAGCGTCGAGGTCACCATCCCCATCCAGGTCGCCAATTTGAATACCTTCCACCCCGCCCTGACCATTTTCATTGGTGAAGGTGCGTTGACCACTGTAGGAGAAGTTTCCGGCACCATCGTTATTCCAGAGTTCCACATAATCAGGGTCGCCATTGTTAACGACTAACATCAAATCGAGGTCACCATCATCATCGAAATCTCCTTTTTCGACATTCCAGTGACGTTTTCCACTGAAGTTCTGCGCCTGCTTGGTGAAGTTTCCCGCACCATCGTTGAACCAGAGTTCGCTCGTCTGTCCGGAACTGAAATTCGCAAAGACGAGATCTACGGCACCATCGCCATTGAAATCGCCCACTGTTGTATCCCAGGTGTCATCATCAGTTGTCGTCATCGGTAACGAAGTGATCTTTGTGAAATGACCTGTCCCATCATTGAACAACAGGAGGTTATTTCCAGTCCCTCCAAAGGCGAGACCATCATCATCGGCAACGATCGCGTCGATATCACCATCACCATCCAGGTCACCCAGTTCAACTTCATACGCTTCCAGGCTACTGATGCCGGTGATGTCGATACCGGGCTCAGAGAAGTTGCCCGACCCATCATTCAGATAGACTGCCTGAGTCGATTTTACGAGAACGAGAATGTCGAGATGGCCATCATTATTAAAATCAGCGATCTCTGTACCCAGTGCGTGATGCGCCGAGGCAGGTGTTGCCTCAATGGCGAGCGCCTGTCCCGAATTGACTAAAACTCCACTACCGGCATTATAAAACCAGATTTGATGGCCACCGTCGACAAAAGCGAAGACGGCATCCTCATAGCCGTCTCCATTCAGATCACCAAAGGCAACTTCCTTTACAAAATCTCCGTCGTTTACGCCAGGGGCAATGTCGGCTGCGTAGAATTCACCTGTGCTGACTGTAGTGGTCATTGAAATCGCATCGATATCGTAGTCCGAGTTATTTGTCAGATCAGTATCAGTCACCAATGCTGGTGCTGCCACAGTTGCTTTATTCAAAACAAATAATCTGGCATCCGATTTTACCTGCCCGGTTATCGTGTAGGTGATAGTCGCTCCATCTGGCAGATCGACCAGTTCACTGATGTCTCCCGAGCCACTCGTCGTTCCACTCGCCCCGCCGGACAGAACCGCCGTCCAGGTGACATTTTCCAAATGATCACTCATCGTATCTGTGACAGTCGCCCCGGTGACATTCGAGGGGCCGTTGTTGGTGACGTCGACGGTGTAACTAACCGTTTCCCCCTGGGCGACTGATTCCGGCGTCGAAGATTTAGTGATTGCTAAATCGGCTTCAGCGGCACTGATCGCAACGAGATAATCTTCAACTTCACCATCAGGAGCCGCACCGTCGAAGGAGAGACCTGTCTGCGAACTCAAACGCAGTCTGGCGTAAGTAGCTCCTGTTGATGCACTCAAGGGGATATTAAAGTTGAGGTTGTTCGCGCCTGCGACGACAGGTTGATCAACAAAAAACTGTTCGCCGGGATCACCAAAGTCACCATCCTGGTTGTAATCGATCCAACCACTCAGATAACCAGCGCCCGAGGATGTGTACGTACCCGTCACTGTTTCACCAGCGATCAACGCAGAGATCGTAGCGACTCCATCATCGAGTGTATCCAGGTTCGCGTTGGCATCGGGAAGGCCATCCAGTTCTGTATCAACACCAGTACCCAGATACAGACTGGAGCTGAGATGGCTGGGGCCATTACTACCCTCTAATGTGGAGTAAGAATCGGGTGCGTCTCCGTAATCTTTCGGCGTCGAGAGAAAGTAGCCATTGATGGGATTACCCGTGTCCGATGCCCACATCCCATTTGGATTGCTCGCGTTGACTTCATTACTCAGCTCGCCACTTGCTTCGAGTGAAAACGAGAGATCGACGGTCGCACCCAGGTCGACAATCGGATTTCCCAGATCGTCAACCAGGAAGCCTTTAAACGGGACAATCATTTCGAGCTCAGTCCCATCCAGCGACTGAGCAAATTCAATGATTCCAGTCACGACCGGGCCTTTGTCCTGCACGAACGTAACAGAATCATTCCCACTATTGGCGGGGTCGTCATTTTTATATACCCATTGGGTGTAATGGTCGTAGTCACCCGATTTCAATTCGACGAAGCCAGGATCGAAAGGTCCCTGAGTCTGAGCTCCTCCCCAGACATACTGACCATTAGATTGATCGTCGAAGGACTGTTCCAGTTCCGTGTTATTCAAAGCCGCATGTAATAAATAATGACCGGTGTTGATGGAGCCATCATAAAACTCCAGCTCGGCATTCATGTCATAGCCATCAGTCGTCGGAAAATAGCCACCCTCGTGCAACCAGTAACCGGTACTGTCATCATTATCAACATCGATAGTCACGATGACATAGTAGCGACCAGCGCGCAGGTTCTGAGAGCTGTTCGCCTGCTGAGTCGCTCCGATCTCCCCTGTCGCTCTGAAGTAGAAATAAAAGTTCTCTTCGTCGTGGGTCACCTTATATTCCAAGAGATCGACATCGGGGTGGTCGACATAACTGGGCGTATCGAACTGTTGATCGTGATCCGTATCGTGCTGGTCATCAGCCGGGTCGGTGTAACTGGGGAGACTCGCCCAGTCACTGAAATCTCCGTCAATGGTGATTCCTGAAGCAGAGAGCATCACTCGCGTCTCTAAAGCTTCTGTCGACCATGATGTTTTCTGAAAGCGAGCCGTTTGGTTCACACGGCGTTTGCGAGTTGAGAATCCGTTCGAAATAAATGAGACGATGAGCGCGAAAAAGCGGGGCAGAATCATAGTGTCTTCCATAAACCAGAACAGGTGTGAGCATGGCTTTGCAGCCGATCAAGCAGACGTGGACAAAGTTGCTGGCCCGGAACTTCGAATTGCCTGACTTTCCATCATGATGCCAACCCCCGCGCCAGATCAACACCGAATGTGAACCAATCAGGGACTTCCTTGAGAAAATTGGAAGGATGGGCTGGAGGTCGATGTGAGAGGGGAAATTTCCCGGTTTATATCCCGGAATTCCATGCGAATCGAGTTTTCAAAGGAATCACCATTGATAGGTGAATGCCACACCCTGTTTGTCATCAAACAGGATGGGATTGATTTGCCAGTTTTGATTCGCAGAGTCTGTTTTAAAAACGGCACGCGTTGCCAACCAGGCGAATCCCCATCCTAGAAAGGCCTGGGATGTATAATGAGAGTCATCGTTAACACGCGAGAGTGGAGCGAGTGTTGATCCCGTGTAGTACAAAAATTTAAGCTTGGGATCATCCGTCATGCGGGCAGCGGTGAGGAATGGAATGGCACCCATGAAACTGTGCCCGCTGACGCCGTTATCATCGTTCAGGGGATTCCAGTGAGAATCATTTTCAGATTCTCCCGGACGGGAGGCACCTGTTAAACGCTGTGTCAGCAGCATCGGGGGAACACCGACAGCAAATGCTCTGAGTGATCTCTCTCCCCAGTCTCCCACCATCACGGCGCGAGGGTCATCATCGAAGTATTCACCCACCATCCAGGAAGCGGCAAAGAGTGGTAAGGTATATAATCCATTCCCCAGCTCCTTCTGGGCGTGCAGCATTTCAAACCATTCATCCGAACTGGCACTACGGATATTCTGCTGGACTTTGTGCCGCAGGTGTTCATCAATTGATGAGTTCGCCATTATCGCTCCCCCTGCCAGACCGGCTATGCCAATACCAAGGCTATCGCCCGCATAAAAATGACAATGATCTTCCCAGACGCGATCAAACAAACCTGTTTCGACAGAGGAGAGTTCAGTTGATAACTCGAAACCAGAATCCTGCTCAGTCATTGTGTTTGAATCAACTTGCTGTAATCGTTCCGCGAAGAGAGCATCAGGTTCGATCAATCCGATATTCTTTGAGTTCGTTGCGACGGTCACAATTGAAGTACTTGCACGTTCAGATTCAGATTTTCTTTCCAGCTTGAAATCTTCAATTTCTCTCAATTGAGTTCGCGCAAATGATTTCAGGGGGGCACCTGTTGTCATACACCCCGGTAAACTCACGACACAACATAGACCTAAATAATAGATCAGGTATTCAAGACTAATAAATTTATTCAACATTAAACGCACAGTCGGAGATCCTGATGTACCCCGGCGAAACCTATAAGATCCGAGACAAGAGTCCAGGCAGATCCGCAATATGTCTCAGTTGGAGATTTTATTAAAAAATACTAGGAGAGGAGGTGCGTGTCAGGAGAGAGAGTTAATAGAGCCAAATTGTTCAATGGGTCATGTCCGGATACCAGCAGTCATCGTAATAAGGATTGCAGTAACCCAGCTGAAAGCAGACCGCTGTTTCGGTCAGCATCGCCTGATTCGTCTCTTCCAGCTGACGTAGATCGTGCGTTGCCGGGTCGTACTGAAACTGGGATACCTGCTTCCCTTACCCCAGCACCAGCATCCGGTTCTGAGCATCCAGGAGTGCCAGATCATGATTGTGTTGCATTAAAGCCCGCCCCTCGTTCGCGGGAATGCTCAAAACATCCTGACCTGGAAAGACTGATCTATACTCTCCTCCTAATTGCCCCATCAGAATAGCAGGAATATCCAGGGAGCAGCCCAGCGTATGGCAGCGGGTGCCAGCAATTTCCTGATCAGGATGAATCATCAACACGGGGACCCGATAAGAACTCATCGGAAACAATTGGCTGCCATAAACACGGGCTCCATGATCTCCCATCACGATGAAAATCGTGTTCTTGTAGAAGTCATGTTGTTTCGCTTCCCGAAAAAAGTATCCCAATGCCCAGTCCGCATACCTGATGGCATTTTCACGAGTTTGGGCAGTTTCCGGAATTCTCCCCTCGGGGTAGGTAAAAGGGCGATGATTCGAAACGGTCAGCAAGGTCGCCAGAAAGGGTTTGCCAGTAGCGTGCAACTGATCAAGTTCTTTGAATGATTGACGAAACAGGTCTTCGTCACTCACCCCCCAGGCGTTAGAAAAAACAGGGTTTTCAAAGTCAGACTGTTCCCGGAAGTGATTGTACCCATTCGATGTCATGAAGGAACGCACGCCATCGAACAAGCCACGTCCGGCAGTCATGAAGAGTCTTTCGTAACCTCTCTCCTCCAGAACATTCGCAATTGTATAGACACGCTCCGAGTGATCCCGTTTAAGGATCGATTCCGTAGGAATGGGAGGCATTGATGTATGAACAGCTTCCAGGGCGCGGGCAGTTCTGTTGCCGGTGGCATAAAAATTATCAAACAGCAGCCCCGCCTCAGAAAGCTTGTCAAAATGCGGGGTGAGGCCTCGCTTGTCTCCCAGCACGCCAACGAAATCAGCACCAAAACTTTCCTCCAGAATCAGGACGACATTGTAATCATGTTGGGGTTCACCTGTTTTGATAACCCGGTCCAATGGGTTCGCTGATTCAGAAGTGAGTTGGTCATGTGGATGAATTGCTGAGTTTTGAAACTGTGCGACCGCTTCTTCTTTGTCGAGAGAGACATAATTCTCATTATATTCAAAATGACAGGTCCAGGCGTAATACACAAAGCTATACATCCCGTTCCAGCTGCACTCATTCGTGACCCGATCTTTTGTGAAATGTGGACTATTCGAACTGGTCGTGAACCAGAGCAGGCCCAGGAGAGTCAGGCAACAACTAAGAAATGCGAACCTTCGTTTCACCGGCAGGGGTTTAGTCAGCAGTCGATTAAAGTACCGACGTGTTACCAACCAGGGGAGGAAACCGACCAGTCCGATGATCAGTATCAGGTCGATCAACGGGTAAGACTCCCAGATGTTGCAACAAACCTCAGTAGGGTAGACCAGATATTCAAACGCGATGTAATTCAAACGCGATTGAAACTCGTCAAAGAACAGAAATTCCGCCACACATAAGAGAGGCAGGAAGAAGAAAGTGATTAACCATTCGGCTTCAATCAACACACGGCTCATCTTGCTATTGATACGACTCTCCGGCCAGAGACTGAACTGAATGATTTGCGGCAGCCCGAAACAGAGTAGCGTAAACAGATCAAACCTGAATCCAGTCAGAAAAACCTGGATGAATTCCAGGACCGATAATTTTCCCAGGTCTGCCATAGTGATCATTAATGTGATGCGCAGCCCTGTCAGATAAGCGAACATCATTCCCAGCATGAGGACTGTAATCTGATAACGTCCCAGAAAATCTGCCATTTGCATATGACAAAGATATAACTTGTTGAACAAACGGGTTGTCAGTGAATGAGACCGTAGTTCAATCGTGAGACTTTGCTGCTTCTCATTGTCTTGTTGAGACGTACTTACTGGTGAGGGAGTATAACAGGACATTGGAACGATTCCCTGGAATTGCAGTGTGTAAAACAAAAGCAGTGTGTATAACGAAAGAAGACTGGAAGGCCGCCTGAAATAAAGGTTTGATCAGGGCGTAGAATCTGACTCTGTTTGAGCCCCAAGCAAAGGAACTTCTTCTGGATCAAGTGCGGGGGAACCTGTCTGGCTCAGTTTGAGAGCCATCTCCTGCCGGTTTTGATTCAGAAAAGGGATCAGCTTGTCATTCACGGCCTGGTCCCAGAAACCGAACTCTTGCAGCCCACTGGAAATAGATTCGGGAGACTCATTTCGGACATGTAGTTTGTACATAGCCAAGACCCCACCTGTCCGATGGATACCAGCAGCACAATGGACCAGGACTCGTTTGTGATTACGAACCGCTTCCTCAACAGAATGAACTGCCGCAGCGTAAGTCTCTATATCCCCGGTTCCGTCCCCTTTCAGAGGGAAACGGTGATGCTCGATATGCAGTTTATGACAGGCAGCAATTTCTGCCTGCTGGTCTAAGTTACCGGGTTCCTCCCCAGTAAAATCAATCACAACATCGATCTGATGATCACCCAGGGTGCGTTCCACTAAGGCGCCTGATAATTGACCACTTCTATAAAGCTCACCCTCATAGACAACCGCCCAGCGTTTGGGGAAGTACTCGTAGTGAAACTTCTTCCGCCAGAGTATCGCTAACAGGCATACAATCACGATGACAACGAGACCACGTGTCAGGTAGAAAGAGCGAGATCGCGCTGAGTGCGATTCTGATAGTGAATTAGAAGGGTCGATCAGTAGAGTCGGCATCCTTGCCTGCTCCTTTCTGAACTCCAGCTTGTGGAGAAAACTTAAGAACTAAAAATTTAGGATTCAGGTGTATGAAATATGGAAAAGATCGAAAGATTTGACTGACTTCGATGCCAGTCTCCGAAGAACTTAGTAGATAGAGGTAAAAAAATTTACGGTTTATTCTGCCTCAGCTTCTGGCAGATTTAACTGCTCATGCATTTCGATGAGTTCCGTACGTTGATTAAAAACTTCGAAGTCACGAACAGGCAGGCCCAGGTCATGCAGCAGGCTGGCCGACCACTTGGGCCAGGGAGACCAGTTGGAACGAGGTGAAGCCAGCACATTTAATGGGAGCCAAAGGAGTGAGCACAACAGGCTCAGGAAAACCAGGCACGATAGAGCCAGTTTTCTCGGAACAAACAACCGCGAATTCGGATGATTTGTAGAGGCCAGAGCCACCAGACGTTCAGCGCGACGGGCAATCACCTGCTTGCCTCGACTGAAGTTGAGTGAAGACGGGAGTTGATCGTTGCGACTCGTCGTGTATTCCACAATTGTTAATAAAGTCCGAAGGTAAGCTACAATTTCCTGCTTAGAGTTGATCGCGGCTTCATCACAGGCAAACTCGCGATGCAGGTCGGATTGGCGAGAAGCCCACCAGACCAGGGGATGAAACCAGAACAGGGCCTCCACTAATCGTTGCAGGAACAGTTGCATAGGGTGGCCCGTCTGTAAGTGTTCCAGTTCATGTCGAACAATATGCTCGACACTCTCGACTTCAAATCCAATGAGATACTCTGGCAATACGACAACAGGATTATGGAACTGCCAGCAGAAGGGGGTTGAGACCTCTGTGCTGACGAGTATTTTCACGGGACGGTTCTGAATAGTCAGGCGTCCAATCCCACCTGCTCCCGCCTCTAATCGGCGATAGAGTTTTGTACCTTCTTCAGAATATTGTTCCAGTTTTTGGCAGCGGTTCAGAAAACGACTCACCATATTGTGTCGAATCAGCATCATGCCGAAGGAGACCAGAAATCCAATCGACCAGGCAATAAACAGGAAGTGGCCACCCTTCTGTTCGACCTCGGCAAGAGTAACCAGGCTTTCTGTGCTGTAGGAATTCCAGGGATGAAATAATCGGGGATGAGGCGTCGCTACAGCCAGGCCCGCCAGCAGCAGGATCAGCCCATAAGCACAGGTCCACAAATGACAGCGCCATTTCTCTCCCCGCACTACATGAGTGATCGCCCAGGTAAGACCGATGACCAGACTGACCTGGACAAACAGAGTTGTTACGATTTCCAGAAAATGGAATGAACTCAACTTCGGTCCTCCAGTTGTGCGATCGCTTCTTTGAGCTCGTTGATTTCGTCTGTGGTAATCGTCTCCGGATCCATAAGGCTCATGACAAGCGATTTAACGGACCCTCCGAAAAGTCGATTGGTCAGATCACCCGCCATCGAGCGGCTGACTTCTTCCCGGGTTACAGCAGCTTCATAAACATAAGCACGTCCCCATCTCTTTGCGGAGAACTCCACGAGTTTCATCCAGAATTTTGAGCGTCGTCATGACCGTTGTGTAAGCCAGCGGGCGTTCCAGATTATCGACAACATTCTGCACGGTCGCCTTGCCCGAAGCCGCTACACGACATCCATCACTTCAAGTTCACATTTAGTTAATTGTAAATGAGACATATAGCCGTTCCTGTTTATATTCTGCAGAAGTCATTCGCCGCTGATAGCTGAGAAAGTAAATGTTAAGTTATTAGCTGACTGGCGTTTGGAAAGCGTCTTGTAAAGTTCCTGATCAATGCCATTTCCAATCATCTGCACGTGTCCGTCTCCCCAGAGAAAATTGACTCCCTCTGTATGACGACTTGAGAATTCACACTCATCACATTCACGGCAATTAGGCGAAGTCATTGCACTCCCTACGAGCCGGCATGCAGCATCTTCGCCCTGTACGTCAACTCCTAACCACGTGGAAGGAACTGTGGACATTGTCCGTTCACCCACGATGATAGTATTACTCAATCCACGTTGCAGTTCAGCAAAGCGAATTGGTTTCGAGTCCACAAAAGCCCCATCGCCATCGGGAATCGGAAAATCTTCATCTGCTTCTATTGTTCCAAAAACACCCAGGTAACTGGCCGTGGGTAGCTCCATCAGGGGTGATGGTTCCTGGAGAGGAATCTCTTCAATTTCAGTATACAGCGTAAATGTTTCGACGGTGATGTCAGAAGGACAGAGAAACGTAGCGATCGAGGAATACCGCGCCTCGGAATTCAGTGGATTTGTCAGCGGGAGATCAACATGAATCTGTTCACTCACTGCACGTTGCTCCAGGAAACCCAATAAAGGAACAGCCCACCCATAAGCAGATTGCTCGGTCTCTTCCCATTTTAATCCGGGGGGCAGGCTGTGGTTAAGATCGTGATATCCATGAAGTGCAGTTCCCAGTTGCCGCATCTGGTTTTGACATTGAATCCGTCGAGCCGATTCTCTGGCAGAACCGAGTGAGGGTAACAACAGTGCCAACAGTACTGTGAGAATCAGGATCACAGTCAGTAGTTCCAGAATCGTAAAACCACCGCGGCAGGTTGAAACCGTGCGACGATAATTACCGTTCTGGCAAGCAGAGCTGGGTGAAATTTGCCGGGAAGGCATTCCGTTCATCTAGCTGATACTTTCATCCTGAAAAAATGGAATTCCAATACTTGAGGGCGAGTTCTACTAAGAATGCCGTAGATGAGTCAATACGAACATTACCAAAACAGAGCTCGACTGCATAACTCATCTACCCAACTTGATGTCTAACAGGATTTTACCTCCCTGAAATAATAGTGAAAACAAAAAACGGCCACGAAATCCAGTTTCGTGGCCGTTGTTGGTTTCTGGTTGTGTTTTCAATCAGCGAATACGCCAGGCTGATTTGGGAACGGGTGGCAGAATAACCTGATTTCCGACACCTGCGGGAGGTGGAGGAACCTGGTTAACGCCGACGTCGTTCATCAGGTGATGCAAAGTCGATTCAATCTGGTTCAACTGAGTTTGAACACTCATGTTAGTCACAGGGTAGTTGTTGTGGCGGTGCCAGCTGCAGACATCCTCTTCGACATGGTGAAAGAGAGCGTCCATCCCATTCAGCTGCTGCCGCATGGCCAGACGGTTCTGTTGATGCTCGGCAGCGTGAATGTATTGAGCAACTTCGTACAGTCTGTAGGCTTCGGCGTAGGTGGCACGAAATCCCTGACTGTGTGAGTAGTTGTAGTGCATATCGAGTAACAGGGTTCGCATCTGGTTTTCCAGGCGGTTCGCCAGATCATCGACATGCGAGAAACTGCCAAACTGGACGAGTTGCAGTTGAGGAGCAGTGCCGTGTTGATCGAAACTGCTCTGAGGGTTGAAGTAGTACTTGCCACCTTGAGTGATGTAGCTCCCGTTGTTATTAACCAGCGAAACACCTGGAACCAGCGGTTGTGATTTTTCAGTAATCACATTCTGCCGATAACCTCCCACGACATGTCCGAATCCATTACGCACGATATGCTCGTGTTGATCGATTTGTAAGTCTTGGGGAAGAAAGTGTAACCCTGGGCAGATACCTAAATTCCAGCCAACAACAGACAAGCGGTGCATCCGAAGACGATTTTAAGAGCTGACATGACTTCATCCTTCTTGCAATGATTTGATATGGGAAATGTACAAGCAGAATGGCCACTCTCATTGAGCCCATGTGGCCATTGGGGGGATCTAGAAAATTGAGTTCCCAAAATTGCAGGAAATGATCTCTACACACTCTGGAGCACGAAAAAGCCTGTATTTCAGGGCGAAATATTTTGATCGGGGCTGTTTTTCTCTGCGGGATCAGCGGCAAAAAACGACTGAGGTGAGATCGGAATGACTACAGTCTGTGCTCTAATTGAGCCTACTGGATCAGTTCTACGACAGCCAGAAAAAGAAAAAACAGAAGGGCCAAACCCAACACAATGTTGGTGCTGAGGTGATTCTGTCCCCCCTCTTTAATATGCCGGTTACTTCCGAGCAGCAGGAGTAACATCATGGCCAGCATTGGCACAAAAAAAGCCCCCAGGACAGCGTACAGTTTCTGCGCTCGGGCAAAACTGAGAAACAAGCCACTCATGGGAATTGTCGCCAGGGCGAAAAGGTAATAGCGATACGATTTCAGTTCCTGCGAAATTCTGTCAACCGGTTGACGTGCAAACGATTGATTCCAGAAATCAGCAAACAGATACGGAACCGACTGCCACACACCGAGCAGACTGCTGAAGACAGCTCCCCAGGTTCCGATGAGAAACAACCACTTTAAGAGTGGACCGAGATTACCAAACAGGGGGATGTTCCCCAGCTGATTGCTCAGACCAATGAGCAGTTTGGTTCCTCCATCAGTACTGGGGACATGACTTCCAATTATGACCATCGCCATTCCAAACAGAGCTGTCATGAGATATCCGAGGCCGAGGTCGAGACGCATCTCTTTGAGATCAGCAAGTGAATTTTCACCTGACTCTCTGATCCAGTAGCCGTAACAAAGGACAGTCACTGTCCCTCCAACTCCACCGATCAATCCGATCGTCCAGCTGACGCCCTCTGGTGAGTCAGTCGGAATCAAGGGGACCGTCATCCCTTTCAACACACCGAGCCAGTCATCATGAATCAGGATGGTCGTAACGGCAACGACGAAAAACATTAAACCGATACAGATCGCCATCAGCTTTTCAAATAACTGGAATCCACCTCGCAGAACCAGTCCCACGGCTATTAAAGACTGAAGCACCCCGTAGAGAATTTTACACTGCACCGGGTCGCAACCGGGGATAGGAAACATCGCCGCAGCAACAGCCCCATTCGCATTGAGCAAGGCACTCCCCAACCAGGTAGCTCCAGATGATCAGGTAGATCATAAAAATTGGCTTGGTGATTTTTCCAAACCGGCGAATAGAGCCTTCGAGTAAGGTTTCTCCAGTAGCCAGCTGCCACGCGCCAGCCCTTCAGTTAAGACAAATTTTAGAGCTGCTCCGATGATGACCGCCCACAAAATGGTCGTCCCGAGTTTGCTCCCGGCACTTGCTCCACCCGCCAGGTCGCCCGCACCGACACCCGTAGCAGCCACGAGTAGCCCCGGACCAAATCGGGCCAGTAGATTTTTCTTTCGGGGGAGTGGTTCAAGCGTCATTCTCTTTAGATGTGAGCGTTCCATTTGATTGCAATCGTGTTGCCTTAAAACATCGTGTCTCATCCGGGGGAAACATGCAACGCTACGATGGCGAAGCTTTACGGTCTGTTTGATTTAAACTAGGCAGTTCTGGTGATGTATTTCAGCAAATATCAGTCATTTGCAATAAAACGACTCTCAAAATTATTTCTATTTCGCAGATCCGCCTGTATTGTAGGGATTAACGTATCCAATCACTTGCTCTTCCTTGTCGGGATGAGCCGGTTGGCACGCCACTCGCATTTAGGGGAACTATCCCACCCGGAAGCAGTTCTCAGTAGAAACCATCAGCTACCCTGCTCTTCGACAAGAGACATCATAAATCACGACCTCTCTGAAAAGCCCTGCCACTGCACCCGGCAGGGTTTTTCTGTGCGCGCTGCCTGAAGCAGAAAGTCATTTCTCAAATAGAGTACAAATTGGTTTGGTGATTGAGATCACTTATTCAAAATGTAAGATGCCTTACAGAAGCGGCTGAGACCCTGTACGATAATAATTGACTGAGGAGTAATACTCCGTCGAAAGCACATACTCTTGAGGTGTGAACAAAAGAATAGTTTCGGGGTGGGCGATGAACGAATTAGAAAAACCAGAGCTGGACTGGCACAATTGCCAGGGAGGGGAAATTGCGCAAGGTCTCTTCCTGAAGCTGCCGCAAAAGAGTGCAGAACTGCAAACGCTGCTCGGTTGCGGTCCTGTTTGATCGCACTTGTGGGAGGTGCTGCCTGGTTTGCAACTTCCTCTGCCGGCCCGGAAATACCCCGTGGACAGAAACTGGCTGGCCTCTACTGTTCTGAAGTCTTTGACAGGGCCGAAGCTCTCTCTCAGGCGAACTGATGCCAAGCTGATCTCTATGATCACAGTCACATTGAGGCTGTCCGGAATGCCGACAACACCTCCAGGAGGCCCAGGCAGAGTACGAGCACAGAACGGGTAACAAGTCAAAATATGAATTTCCCCGAACTCAAGTCATCACATCACCCTCCTGCAGAGGGAAAGCTGGCTTTAGCCAGCCTGCAATAAGTCAGACTCCAAAAACCTTATCTGCTTGACTCCCTCTGATACCACTGTATATTTCATTCGTCGGGGAGACGAAATCTCCCTCTCAATTTACTCGACCAACTATCGAACTTGATTCAACATGACCGGCATTTTCCACAACCTGCTACTATTAGCCCCTTCCGGAGACGGACGGTCTTGGGTTCATTGGATTTTTGCTATCCAGAATAAATTGAAACCCTGAGATCACCGTAGGTCTCAGGGTTTCTTTCGTTTATAGAGCTTGAAACTCATTCGCTGTGTATGAATCTATCACAGCTAGTGGCTCAGTCACAACCAGGTTTTCAAGCTCAATTACTGATAAAGTTTTTCTTTCCACTCTTATTTGGGAGTCTCAGCTATGTCCGGTGATATCGTCACCATATTTGACACCACGTTGCGCGATGGCGAACAATCTCCAGGTTGCAGTATGAATACTGCCGAAAAACTTGAAGTTGCTAAAGCGCTGGTTGAGCTGGGTGTCGATGTGATCGAAGCGGATTCCCCATCGCCTCACCGGGAGACTTCGATACGTTCGGCAGATCGCCGAGCAATTTGGCGATCGGGCGACAATCTGTGCCTCGCCTGGCTGTCGAGTAGAAGATATCGACTGAGCCTGGGAAGCGATTCAGAATGCTCAGAAAACGAATTCACGTCTTCCTTGCGACCAGTGCGATTCACCGGGAACACAAACTCAAAATGAGTAAGGAAGATATTATTCAACGTGCGGTGGAAATGGTAAAACGCGCCGCTGGTTACTGTGAGGACATCGAATTCTCTCCAGAAGATGCTGTCCGCACTGAACTCGATTTTCTTTCTGAAGTCGTCGAACGGGCAATTGAAGCCGGGGCAACAACGAACATCCCCGATACGGTCGGCTACGCCGTTCCCAGCCAGTATTACAACTGTATCCGTCATCTCAAAACGACCGTTTCCAACATCGATAAGGCAGTCATCAGCACTCACTGTCACGATGACCTGGGCATGGCTGTCGCGAACAGCCTTGCCGCTGTTGAAGCAGGTGCTCGACAGATTGAGTGTACCATCAACGGTATTGGCGAACGGGCAGGTAATGCCGCACTCGAAGAAGTTGTTATGGCTCTTCGGACACGCAATAACTTCTATAAGTGTACGACCAATATCGACTCAACACGTCTCTATCCGACTTCGCACTATTGACGACGATCACTGGCATGAAGGTGCAGCGTAATAAAGCGATCGTCGGAAGAAATGCATTCGCTCATGAATCGGGTATTCATCAGCATGGAATGCTTCAACACAGCGAAACGTACGAGATCATGAAACCGGAGGATGTCGGTTACCGCGGAACGAGTCTGGTCCTGGTAAGCATAGCGGACGTCACGCTTTTCGAACCGATTGGAGGAACTCAATTACAACCGACGATGAAACGTTCCAACGCGTCTTTGAAGACTAACAACCTCGCCGATTGGGTAGTGCAAGAAGTTTACGATGCGGACATCGTTGCTTTGATCGAGAACCAGGTGGAGATACTGTCGATCCCTGAAACTGGTCAGCTTTCATACTTCAGCCGGTTCAGGAAATATCCCCACAGCGACCATTCAACTGGAAGATGCTGAAGGCAAAGTCGGCTGCGATGCGGCCACAGGCGATGGTCCAGTCGATGCTGTCTTCTGGGCACTGGAACGAATTACTGGTATTGCTGCCAGCTTACAGGATTATCAGGTCCGCTCGGTTTCACACGGCAAAGACGCTCTCGGTGAAGTCGATGTCGAGATCATCGTCGGTGATCGCTCCTACCATGGCAAAGGTGTCAGCACAGACATCATCGAAGCGAGTGCCCGTGCCTACCTGAAAGCCCTTTGCCGGGTCGAACAGCAACGCACAAAAGAAAAACCAGCCGTCATGGAGGCGCCATAACGGTTAATAGACTGAACGCATAACTGAAACCAAAATTGAAACTCCGCTGTGGTAGCTCCTGAACCAGCAGATATAAATTCAGGGCTACCCATTGGTGTGTAACAGGGTCAGTCACAGTAAAACGCGTTAACCCTCTTCCCGGTTCTTCCCGGGAACCCAGAGGACATCATCACGACCATCGTTATTTGCCAGACGTCCGTAAACAAAGAGGAGATCGGACAAACGATTCAGGTAGATGATGATCTGGGGGTTGATCCTTTCCTGCTCTTTGAGTTTGAGCACCGAGATTTCAACGCGACGACAGACAGCACGGGCCAGATGCAGATAGGCGCTAGCAGGGGAGCCCCCGGGAAGAATGAAACTGTTGAGTGGCTCCAGACGCTCGTTAGCCCGGTCAATCGATCTTTCCAGACGCTCGGCCTGCGCGGCTGTCACTCGTAGCGGTTCATACTCCAGCGGCTCGTCAGTTTCGGGAATGCACAAATCGGCTCCCAGGTCGAACAAGTCATTCTGGATCCGCTTCAATGTATCCCGGATTTCAGCGGGAAGCTCGTTGAGCAGGACCACTCCCAACAGGGAATTCAGTTCATCGACCTCGCCATAGGCGATAATTCGAGCAGCAGTTTTGGGAACCCGTTCCCCTGAACCGAGAGAGGTTTCCCCCTGGTCTCCACTTTTGGTGTAAATACGATTGAGATAAACCACGCCACCATTTTCCGGATGCTGAAAGGGAATTCCCGGGTGAATTTCAAGGGAGTTCCACAACGAGCTCCCATATGACTAACCGGGTAAATTACGCTCTGGTTCTAGACCAGCAGGGGGCAGGAATCAACCCTCAGCTTTCCACTGGGAAATTTTACGGAACTCTTTATTCTCGTGCAGAGAGTTCAAATCAGGGTCTTTACGCATCCAATCCAAATCTTCGAAATTGTTATTCACCGAGCGTCTGAGAGCTTCAACTGCTTTATTCTCATATTCGGCTTCCAACTGTTCGAAGTCAGCGGGAGCCTCGCCTTTGTCTTTTTTATTGCGAAGCAGCTCAAGGGCCACACCGTAGACGCAGGCACTGTTGTAGGCGAAGTAGTGAGTACCTAACTGTCCGTCCTGAAAGAAATGTTCATTCTCTTTTAGCGTTTCGAACGCCTTTTCATTTTCTCCCTGGCGAACCAGTACAATCGCCGTGCAGGTAATCGCTCCTTCATCTCGTGGATTAAATTCACGTGCTTTCTGAAAGTCTGACAGAGCTTCAGGAAGCTTTTCCGTCTTCATGTAAACGTTTCCCCGAGCCGTCCAGGCGTCGGGAAGCTCGGGATCAATTTTGATCGCCGTGGTGAAATCTTCGAGAGCCTCATCATATTGTTCTGTTTCAATTTTACCACGGCCCATACTCACATACTGAGCACCGGGAGAAGCACGCCAGATCGTCAACAGGGTTTTATAGGCGTGATCCTGCTTGTTGATTTCTCCCTCCAGGCTCGCTTTCGTTAAAGCGGCTTTTGCCTCTGTAGATCGGATTTGACCCAGGGCGTGGGCAAGGTAACCGATGATCTGCTGATTGGTTGTTTCTTCAAACGATTTCACCAGCAGTTCAACGGCAGTATCGCTGCCATCATCAGTTAAGTTAAGAATCGCGGAGCGAATGAGGATATGATCACTTGAGGAGAGCGCTTGCTTTGATAGTTCAAAGGCGGCGGGCGATTTCAAATCCCACAGACTCTTTAGCGCAATAGCTTTTTCCTGTGATTTTAGTTTCGGATAAATGTCGACCATCCGGCTCGCGACACTCTGGTCCCCGATTTCAGCCAGGGTTTCCAGTACCTTTCTCCGTTCGTTGCTGTTTGGTTGCTCAAGTTGAGCAATCAGTAACGGAATCGCCTCCTGACTCTTGGTCTGCACAATCAATTTGTGCATTTCGTCTGTAGGATCTTCCTTCTCGATATACTTCAAAGTGTAGTTAAGCGCGAGTTCTTCACTTTCAGGATCATTTCGGGTTGCCAGAATCAGGAAGGCGATTCGCTGAATCTCGCGATCTCGATTCGCCAGGGACGACTCCAGCACTTCCAGCAATTTGGGGTGACCAATGCGGTTCAGTGCCTGTAGTGCTTCCGCTCGATAATCACTATCCGTCTCCTCTTTCAGGAAGCTGTAAATCGTATCCGACCAGATCGGCCGGGGATTCTCGGAGAGAATCTTTACGAATTCTGTTTTTGATTCGGGGGGTTCGTTATTCAGGATTGAGAGTAACCGCTCATGGGCTTCACCAAATCGGGATGCAGCAAGGCTGTCGATCGCGATCTCAGAGAGGCCATCAATATTTCTGCGGACATAATCTTCCAGCTTGTCGAAAGCATCTGCATTATTGAAATGGCGAAGTGCGTATAAAGCCGCTTTCTGTAATTGAGGATCACCATCATCGGCCAATTCAATTACCAGCGGTAATTGTTCATCCATTAAGCGGGCGCCACCATGTTTGAGTGCCACGATGCGAGTTAAGGGATGTCCTTTGGTGATTTCGGTGATCAGTTCCGGACGAGGCAGATTCTCATAAATTGATTTCAGTGCTTCTTCGACGGCATCAGTCGTCGACTCGTGGACTCGATTATTGCCAACATAACGAGACTGCCCACCCCGATTCGATTGGTCATCGGGTAATTCAGCGAGGTGCAGCTCCCTGATGTTTATCGGGAAGGGAGGATAAACTTGAGACTGATTGACAGCATTACTTCCCGCCGCTTGCGCCTGGGTCACCAACCAGTTCTGTAAACCGTTATCAGAGATGGTGGCCGATTCACCAAAACGCAGCACAAACCGGGAGATTTTCTGATCATTCAATTTTGTAATTTTATCAACAAGCGTCCCCATACTCAGATTATCGATGATCCCGTTAACCGTGAGTAATCCCAGGCTTTCGCGTGGTCCAATCATCTCCACGTCAAGATCGAGCCTCTGTTCAGCAGCTTCATTGATGGAGTAGTTGAATGGTTCCTGGTTCTCCGATTTAATCACCAAATTCATCTTGGGAACATTTGGTGTGTAAGGTAACTCAGAAAAGAGTATCCAGGTCGAACGTGCATGCCCCGATTCAATCGTCAGTCGATCCAGCATCGGCAGGTTACGAATCTGGAACACCTGTCCTTCGGATTGGAATCCCTGGTTACGTGTTGCGTCCGATTCTTCACTCAGTTTGTGATTCACTCCATCAACGTTCAACGTCAATGTCTCAGTCGAAAGCTCGATTGGTTTTTCAGTCAGATTCAGGCAGGTCAGCTTGGCAATGAAATACTTAGCCCGCTGATTGCGCTGAATCAACATCTGGGAATAGAAAGGATGTTCCAATTGCAGGTAGAGTTGCCGCTGATCCTTATCCTCCGGTAGCTGCCCCTCGGGGCGTTCTAAACCGGCTGTTTTTAATTTAAGATCGCGCAGTTCCTGCTCTACCCGATCGAGACGGCCTACGACCTTTTTCAACAGACTCTGTAAATCAACCTCACTGCTCTCTGGTTTCGTATCTTGCGACCAGAGAGTGGCTGGAAACAGAAGCAGGGCAAAACAGGGGAGTCCGAGCAGCAGGGTTCGGCAGTGGCGAATCATTTCAAAGCTTTCTCAAGATCGCTCTGGTATTCCAGCGGAAGGTGGGTTGAGGGGAATGGCTGCCGAGCTGAGGACTGTTTCCACAGGAAACATATCTCTGCGCGACAGATTTTCCACTTCCTCAACTATACGGCGCGACTTGGCAACAGGGTATCCCAATTGGGAAAAAACAGGTGGCTATCCACCAAATCCCCCGACGTGCACGACGGTCGCTATCCTGCTTGATCACAACAGGTTAGGCGACTTCGGCCGCTGTTTAGAAAAACGCTGGGAAGTTCTGTGACTTCGCCTCAGGCGATCACTTCCTCGACACCGATTCCGATCTGGAAGCGACATTCAGCTCCCGGTTCCAGCACCTGTAGTCCGGCATCGATTCCCTGCTGTTGCAGGTTGATGGCGTCGGTTACGCAAGTATACGGCTCCAGACAGATGGCGGGACGACCGGGGGGGGTGTACATCACAACTTCCCGGAAGAGAGAGCCGTAACGTTGAGCAACTTGTATTCCCGCGTCCTGATCCATCAGGCTGCACTCACGCTGGTCCGTCTGTGTTAACCCGGTGTAGACATCGTCGAGATCGAGCAAATCAAAATAAGCTCCCTCGCGCAGGTCCTGATCTTCGGGAACATCAATCTGATTTCCAGTCGGCATGCAATCAATCAATTCCCACTGACGATCTGCTTCTAAAGTAATCAGGCAGTTGCCTGCTTCAGAGGTGGGAACAAGCGGAAGTTTGAAGTAAGGGTGAGTTCCAAATCCCCAGGGGAGCGTTTTCTGATCGCAGTTCTGGATGCGGGTTTCCATCATCAGGACTGCACCACTGACAGAGTAGCGAACCTCAATGATGAAATCAGCCGGCCATAACTCCAATCGATCGGGTGCATCGACACTCAATTGAAACTGACCAACGGCGAAGTCGGGTCCCGAATCGATCAAGCGCCAGGGACGATCGAGACAGAAACCGTGAATCGCATTATCTTTGTTATAAGAGACTACCCCTTCCGGCAGGTGATATTCTTTCCCTTCCCAGGAGAAGGTTCCTTTGCGGATCCGGTTCGGATATGGGAAAAGAATCGGGATGCCATTTCCACTCGGGCGTTCCCCGTTTTCAGGAAATTCAGCAGCCGCATCAATCACATCGACGACCTTACATCTGAGAACTCCCTTAAAGGCATAGCAATTGAATCCATATTCAACGCTGATGCTGGCCACAGAGCCAGACTCCTGATCCTCGATGGTAACGGTCTTCATGACGTTGAAATTCCTGCTCTGCCTGAAATAATAATTTTGATGAGTAAATTGCTTGAACGGCTCTAGAATCAGGCGACATCATAGCCATTTACCCACAGGGCAACTATTGCAGTATCCACACCAATTTGAAGATTGGCGAAATCGAGTCATATATTTGAGCTAGAAATGATGAATCACTGGTTTCAACTACTTTCAAAGTTGTCCATCCAGAACACCGCTAACATTATTATTCCCTGAGTAAGCCCACAAATCGCAGGCAAAACAACACAGAGTTCGATAATCGCTCTCTTTCCGGGAACATCGACAAAATCGGATTCGAGATACTTCTTTCGCAGTTTCGGGTTTGCCTGGATTAGGTAACCGAGTATCGACATCAGGGGCAGACTTATGAAACTGGCAATTAACGCAGGAGCATATATGCCGAAGGTTGAGTCATCACGAAGCGTCGACATCGAGTACTCTGACCAGTGGTACAATACATAACACAAAGAAATGAACTGACATCCCCCCCAGGGAGAGAAATAGAGCAGTTCTCCCCGATCATTCAGAACCGGTTTGGATCGAATTAATTTCAGCACCATTTTGAAAACCTGATATCAACAGACCAGCTTCTGATTGGATTCAGTCATGCCAGTGTTCATTCGAGTGTGTGTGGGGTATCTCAGTGAAATAAGTTGTCGTTCCATCATGCCCAGATTTAGTTAAATTCACAAATAAGAGAGTGAACCAATCGGGACGGAATTTCCCCATATTCACCCAACCCGTGGCAACTTACCCGCTGAAGAAGATTGACGAAACCGATCGAGGTCGCGATGATTCAAAAGAGGCAGTTTCTGGCCTATTTTGCCCTGATTCACCCACTGCCCCTCCCTTCGCATAAAAGGAGATCCGCGAGATTATGAATTCTGTTCTTCGTCTACTTACCTTCACAGGATGCTTGTGTGCTATGACGGCCTTCACCAGCTCTAATAAAATCCTTCCCACCGCAATCGCCCAGGAACCGGAACACCGCGCGGCCGCCACTGTAGATTATGTCTCACGGCGTCCGCTGGGTAATGGGGCGACACTGGCACAGCTCTCCAATGGAATGACGGTCATTGTGCAGGAAAATCATGCGACTCCACTGGCAACGGTGCGCTGTTATGTGATGAACACGGGAAGCTCCTACGAAGGGGAATGGCTGGGGGCCGGAATCAGCCACCTCGTCGAGCACCTTGTTTCCGGGGGAACGACGAATAAACGAACCGAGGATGAAGTTCAGGAACTGGTCGATTCACTCGGAGGAAAAACGAACGCGTACACCTCAAATAATATCACCGCTTATTATATCGACTCCCCCTCAGACCGAGTCGCTCTGGCTCTCGAGCTGATCGCGGACAGCATGCAGCACTGCATCATTCCCGAAGAGGAATACCCGCGCGAGTTGGGCGTTGTACAACGTGAGTTGGAAATGGGGCTCAGTCAACGTGAGCGGGTCAGCTATCAGGCGATGAAAGAACTCGTCTTCACGAAACATCCCATTCGCCATCCCACCGTCGGTTACCTGCAGGTGCTGCAAAAAGTACGACCCTGACGATGTCCGTAATTTCTATAAGTCTCGTTACGTTCCCCAGAACATGATTTTCGTGGTAGCAGGTGATATCGAAACCGAGGCAACCCTCATCAAGCCGTGCAGGAACAGTTCCAAGGTTTTATGTACCAACGAACGGGCTCCCATCCTGGCCGAGGAACCTCCCCAGGCATCTCCTCGTGCAGCAACTGTCGAAATGGAAGGGGAAACCTTCGAGCTGAATGTCGCCTGGCCAACTGTCATGCTGCAACATCCGGATCTGTATCCGCTCGATGTCGCCAGTTATGTGCTCACCAATGGGGACAGTTCCCGCTTGAAGAAACGTCTCAAGATCGACGAACCTCTCGCGATTTCTGTATCAAGTGCCTCGTATACACCGGGCGATGTACCCGGCTGGTTTCAGGTCTCGGTGGAGTGCGAAGGCCAGAACGTCGAGCGTTGCCGCGAGATCATCATGGAGGAAATCGAACGACTTCAAACCGAGCCTGTGACTGAAGCGGAACTCGCCAAAGTCAAACAGCAGAAAGCGGCCGAGCATGTCTTCAGTCAGCAGACAGTGCAGGCGATTGCCGAGTCCCTTGCTCGCAGTTATCAATCAACAGGCGACCCACTCTTTGGATGAACAATACGTCAAAGGGATTCAGACGGTGACTGCCGCACAGATTCAGGAAGTGGCCAAACATTATTTTGTCGCCGATCGCCTGAATACCGTTCGCATTGTCCCCATTGGTTCGGGAGATGAAGCGACCAGTGAAATGGCTCAGAATGTCGAGTCCGAGGTCATCCGCAAAACGCTCTCGAATGGCATCACCCTGCTACTGAAACGTCATGCGGTCACTCCGCTCGTCAGCATGCAGCTTACACGATTGCTGGCGTTTTAAGTGACAGACGGAAGAGACCAGCGGCCGGGCTGCACTGGCGGCCAGCCTGTTTGATCGGGGCACGGAAAATACACCGCCGACCAGATCGCGGAATATTTTGACTCGATCGGAGGAAGTCTGTCGGTTCAATCACAACGTAACACGACATTCATCCAGTCCACCGTGCTGACTCAGAACTTTGGGGGAAGCTTTCGATTATTTCCACCAGTGGCAGCAGCTCCTCCTTCCTCGAAGAGGAATTCACCAAAGCACAAACTCGTCAGCTGGCTCAAATCGCAGCTCGAAAAGCGAACCCGCAGGCAGAGATTCTCGACTTGTGGGTCGATCAATTACCCTCCTCCGAAGCGTACAGCCGCACGGTGCTCGGTTCTGCAGAATCTGTCGCCCGGTTAA
This sequence comes from Planctomycetaceae bacterium, assembly GCA_041398805.1. Taxonomy (GTDB): domain Bacteria; phylum Planctomycetota; class Planctomycetia; order Planctomycetales; family Planctomycetaceae; genus Polystyrenella. The sequence continues at coordinate 121,197 of JAWKUC010000001.1, forward strand.
CAGTCAACGACTGTCGTAGTTTTCACAGTCGGCTTTTCGTGCCGGAGAACATGGTGATCGCCATTTATGGAGATATCGATCCGGTTGAGGCTGAAGCGATGGTTGAGAAAACCTTCGGTAAATGCCGAAGCAGAGTTTTACTCATCCAGAATTCCTCACCGCTCACTCAGGCTCACAGGCGACTTCCGCCACCGAAACCAATAAACGTGCCGGTACTGCCCTGGTGATGTTGGGATATCCGACCGTGTCGGCCCTCAATAAAAAAGATCACGCCACGATTGATGTCGTCAAACCTATCTCACCGGCGGTCTAGGTGGCAAACTCTACTCTGAACTACGCGGGGCGCGACTTGTTTATTATGTTTACGGTTTTGAACTGACTGGTCTCGCACCCGGTTATTTTGCCTTCCTGGCGCAAACGACACCTGATGCGGTCGATGAAGTCATCTCCCGCACCGAGGCCAACCTGGCTGAGCTTCGCGAGAATGGTATCGACGACGAGACCCTCGCCAAAATCAAGCAGAAGATGATTGCCGACGAAGCGATGTCCCGCACAACCGCTTCCGAGCAGGCCTTCTCGGCTGCCTTGGATGAACTTTATGGTCTCGGTTACGATTACAGCAAAGGGTACAACGACCGAGTAAATGCCATCACTTCGGATGACATCAAACGCGTTATCTCGGAATACTTCCACGATCCAATTGTGGTAAGAACGATTCCGGAGTAAACCGGAGAGGCGTAATTCGAGCGCTAATATTTCCCAGAGCGAACCTGAATTTCGGGTTCGCTCTTTTTTATGCGCCGATTTTTCCTGTATTCACTCGTCTGCTGCTGCATAATAAAGCTTCGATCTTCTTTTTCAATCTTCTTAGAGGCCATTTCAAAACCCGGTTGTGGTTGTTCTCGACGCTGCTAAAGCGGGGTTGATGAGACCCATCAGAGGGTTTTGAAACTGCTTGTAAAGAGTTTCCAGCTCAGGACCCACTGCGATCATGTTTACATCTCATCTTCGGTATTTCCTGCTGTTTTCCATTGTGACTTTAATTGCAGGTACATTCAGTTTGCCGATTCACGCAGCAGAGAGACCAAACTTTATTATCGTTCTCGCTGACGATCTTGGTTATGGCGATCTGGCCTGTTATGGGAATGAGGAGGTCTTTACTCCCAATCTCGATCAATTTGCGAATGAAGGTTTGCGCTTAACGAGTTGCTATGCTGCCCACCCGAATTGCTCTCCCTCACGAACAGGTTTGATGACCGGCCGCACGCCGACGCGTGTTGGTGTGCATAACTGGATCCCCTACCTATCGCCGATGCACATGCGGAAAAGCGAACGGACGATTGCGTCACTCCTGCATGATGCCGGTTACACAACCTGTCATAGCGGTAAATGGCATATGAATGGCATGTTCAATATGCCCGAACAACCTCAACCGGGAGACCATGGGTTTGATCACTGGTTCTCGACCCAGAACAACGCCCTGCCCAATCACCATGACCCGGATAACTTTGTGCGGAACGGGAAGGATGTCGGTCAGCTGGAAGGTTACTCCGCACATCTGGTCGTTGATGAAGCGATCAACTGGCTGGAAGCGGGACGCGATGAGGAGAAACCCTTCTTTCTGTATGTCTGTTTCCATGAACCTCACGAACCGATTGCCTCGGATGAGAAATACACGAAGCTCTATCCTTCCGACGATCCGAGTTACTCCGCTCACCATGGTAACATCACCCAGATGGACGATGCCTTTGGTCGCCTGATGCAGAAGGTCGACTCATTAAAACTTCGCGAGAAGACGTTCATCTTCTTTACGAGTGATAATGGACCGGCGCGAACGAACTATCATCCACATGGTTCCGCTGGTCCCCTGCGTGCCAAGAAGGGGCATATCTACGACGGCGGTATTCGTGTGCCAGGAATTCTCCGCTGGCCGGGGCATACTACAGCGGGAGCCACGAGTGACGAACCAATCTGTGGAGTTGATCTGTTACCCACACTGTGTGAAATCAGTGGAACGTCAGTCCCCACAGATCGCGCAATTGATGGGACGAGCATCCTGTCGATCCTCGACAACGAACCAATCGAACGCGAAACACCCCTCTACTGGCATTTCAATTCCGCCCAGTCTGATACAAAAGTCGCGCTGCGCGATGGGGAGTGGAAAATTCTGGCGACTTTGACAGGCCCGAATCTTCGAACGGGGTCGAACATCACCGAGGAAATCAATCAATCCATCAAAACAGCAAAGCTGAAAGACTTCGAACTTTACAATCTGAACAACGACATCGACGAAAGTGAAGAGCTCTCTCGAATCGAATCAGTACGCTTTCAGCAAATGCGAACTCAGTTGGAAGAACTGTACGCCGAAGTTCAATCGGAAACACCCCTCTGGCCTCTCTGGAAGGCCCCCGGCATCGAACGGGACCGCATCAAATGGCCCGATTACACGCAGCAAAAAAAGTAATCTCATCGTGGGTCTGTTTTGATTTCAACGCTTTTCCGATTATTTCTCAGAATCGGAGTGGTATCCCCGCGCGCAGCCCGCCCTGCTACCTGTTACCAAAATCCAACTCTTAAACAAAAGGAAACAGGTTATGTCCGATCTTCTCTTCGCTTGCGGTTCTGGATCAGGTTCTCCCCTCGATTTCATCCTGCTGCTGATCGCTGTTCTGTTTGGTCATTAACTTCTTTAAGTGATCAAAAAAACTTTGCAATCTGCGTGATATCCCTCCCCTAACACCGCCTTACCTGCTGTCACCCCTTAAATCTCTTCTCCAGGAAAACAAATCATGACCTCGCAAATTTTAGCCTGCAACATGGGCGATCTTGGTTATCTCATTTTCGGTGCTCCCCTGGCTGTTCTGGGAGTCGGTCTGCTGGCCGGTTTGGTCTGCATGGTTGTGGCAAAAATCGATTAATCCAGCACCTAGGTAAATCGTAGGAAATGATCATGGTGAATCTTCTTGCCTGCTCTGGAGGTAGCCTGTTTGATCCCTTACTGAAGTTGGCTGCTTTAGGTTTCGTGTGTGCTATTGCTGCAAGCGTCCTCATGCTTCTGCTTGTCTTTGTGGTGCATTTCTCCACAAAACATCTGCAACCCAGGGATGAGGACTTTGCCCCAAACTGAAAATTACATTGTAAAAATAGTGTGATATTCCGACACGCTTCTCGCCTTATACAACGTTCCCCAATTATTCCTGCCTCCCAATCCCACCCCCAAGGAACCCTCCCATGTTGATCCCGATCCTGGCATGTCCTTCCCAGGCCCCGACTGATTTATTCACCACTCTCTCCGTGATCGTCACTTTTTTCAGTCTGACAATCTATCTGAGCGACGTGATTCGCGACAAAATGCATCAGGGCAAGGATGTCTAAGCCGATAGTCTAATGGGATTTACGAATAAGAATAAAAACAGGAAGAATTCGCGTTAGATTCCGGCGGAGACTACGCCTGAGAGTTTATCAGCCAATCACATTCACTGGAGCTACTCCATGTTAATCTCATTCATACACGGAATTGGAATCGGCCAGGCGCAGATGCAGACCCTGGGTAATTTCTTTTTCTCCCGAATGAATGGGGCCGGTCCCAAGGGGCAGCTCGCTGTGCAGATCAACTATGCCCGTTGCCTGATCCGCTCCCGGAAGAATCGTAAGTTGGACCGCTAAAGCGTCGCGGTCCGATGCTAGCACTCAGCCGAATTTTCCACAGTGATGCCGAGCCGTTCGCGCGCAAGATCAATATCGTCTCTACTGATCACCGTCTGCTTCCAGTTATTGGTCAGTTTCCCACTCTCGGGGGGAATTGAGGTCACCATCGTCCAATAGCTGATTTCATCCCTGTCGACTTGCAGCACCTCTTCCGCTTCCTGAAACAGGTCCTCATGCAGGTCGGATAAATCATCCAGATTGACTCCAGTGATAGAGGCCATGATGAGACGAAGTCCCCCCTCGGTACGGGTCACAAGGCCTCGTTGATAAACCTGATTGATCCTTTGAATTTCTGTTGGCATAGGGCAGAACTCCTTCAGGCAATCTCTAATCTTGAGCAGGTGGGCTTGGTAACAGCATTTCGGGGAGGGAAGCAGAGCGGCTGTTGGGGATCGGTTTGTTATCGGCAGGGCGGAATGTGAAGACGACAGAATGTTTTGTTTCATTACTGATATTTTCACTTGCCGCATGCAACGCGAGAACATGGAAGAAGAGGACATCTCCCGGTTGTAATTCAGCTTCGATGTGACTGTTGATCAGTTGTTGATTTCGTTGATCATCGTCCATGAAGAATTGTGCATTGTCGAAGGCATGATCGGCGGGATTTAACTTGTGCGATCCCGGGATTAACCTCAGGCAACCATTGTTGCTCTCTTCATGATCAAGTGCGAGCCAGGCATTCACAAGTTGAGGGCGTTCATAGGCCCAGTAGCGAATGTCCTGATGCCAGCCGGTCCGGCTGCTGAATCGGGGTTGTTTGGTCATGATGCAGTTGTGATGCGCCAGCGGCATGACAAGCTCTGGTCCCAGTAACTGCGACAACCGCCCCAGAATCTGCGGTGAGGAGACCCACTCGGTGAAGCAGATATCCCGCGCATGGGCCTGCTTCAGGCGACGGATCGTCTGGCCTCCTGCGGCCTCGCGACTGAGGGGGGAGCCTGGATATTTGACATCCGCCTCGAATTCCACGGGAAGAATAACTTCATCCAGATGTTTTCGGGTGACTTTCCGCATTTGCTGGACAAGTTCGGGAGCTGCCAGATTCCGCACAATGATGTAACCATCCCGTTCAAACTGCACCACTTCTTCTTTAGAGAAGAAGTTGCCGGGTGGAAAAATACAAACTGACGAAGCAGCTTCCGTCGAGGCCATTCGAGCGAAACCTTATAATAGATAACAGTTTAGGGTTGGTGATCAGGCAGGGTGACTGGCAGTTGGGAAAGCGAAGACCAAGCTGCCGTTTCCTGTTTTTGAGAGACTGGCTACTCTTCCCGGGAATTCACCCAATTTTATCCTGTTTGTTCGAACAAAAAAGCGGAAAGAAGTCACAATACCAGAGATTTCCTGTTAGCAAGGGTATCACCTGATTTCGGGGTGATTGGTAAAAAATCGAGAATTTTGACGTTCGAGTTCACCTCTGTCCATACATGAGCTCTATTATTTGTATGCATGCAAATCGAATATTTCGATTGCGATTTCAAGAAACCATCACAGATCCCCCTCCGGGCGGTTCTGATTTGAGAAATATATGAGTCACGAAAGTTTGACAATTGATAATGCCGCAGGCCGTAAACCGACCAGTAAGGGGACGCGCACAGTGATCTCCACCATTGGTGGGGGACTGGCGATTGCGCTCACAGTGCTGGGATTCAAGTATCTGCTCTCGCTGAAACCGACACCGGAAGAGCGGACGGCCACGGAACTTGTGTACAAGGTTAGTGTCTACGACACGCATCCCAGTAAAGTCCAGCGAATCATTACGGGGTTTGGTACAGTCAAGGCGGACCGGGAGGTCGTAATCTCAGCACAGGTTTCCGGGGAAGTGGTGCAGACCAACCCGCGCCTGGAGGTGGGCGAAAGCATGATTGCTCACGGGGAATCAGAACGGACCCGGCCCGATGTCCTCTTGCGTATCGACCCTACTACCTACCAGCAGAAAGTCACTCAGGCGGAAAGCATGCTGGCGCAGGATCGGGCGGAACTGGCTCGACTCAACAAGGAAGAAATCAATCAGCGCGAAGTCCTGGATAAAGCGACACAGGATTTGAAGGTCTATCGCGAACAGTTCGATCGGGTGCGTGGCTTAAAATCCAAGGGGGTCGCCTCTTCTGCGGAACTCGATCAGGCGCAGCTCGAGCTCCAGCGATATGAAACAGCCCTCATCAGAGCAGAGAATGAAAACAAACTTTATCCCCTGCGGAGAGAACAACTCGAAAAACGAATTGAATCCCATCAGCAGGATCTGAATCTCGCCGAACACAATCTCAAACAGACCGAAGTGAATGCTCCTTTCAATGCCGTGGTCAGTGATGTCTCGGTTGAAGAAGGAGAATACGTGAATGTGGGCAAACAACTTCTCAAAATGGTCGATCTGAATCTGGTCGAAGTACCTGTCTCGGTCACAATGAAGGATTATGCCCTGCTCAAGGCTAAACTTGACCAGCAGGAGTATCCCCAGGTTGAGTTAGCGGAAAATGAAACAACTTCTTCCCGATGGTATGGTGTCATCGTGCGTCTATCACCAGTCATGAATGAACAGACCCGCACAGTGATGGCCTTTGTGCAGGTTGACAACCGGAGCAGGCTTCTCCGTTATTGCCGGGAACTTTCGTGCATGCCCGCATTGAGGGTGACATACTCGAAGACGCCCTGATTATCCCACGGGATGCAATTCAAAATGGACAGGTCTTTGTCGCCTCGCGAAAGTCAGTCCCTCGTCCCCCCTCTCCCAATTTGCGCGAAGAGGAAGAGAAGACGGAATCACAAAAAAACGACGAAGATAATTCTGAAGTGACTGAACAGGAAGAAGCCAAAGAACTTCCACCTGTTTATGCCATCGAAGCTCGTGCGGTCGAAGTTAAACAGACTCTGCAATCCCTGGCAGTCATTTCCAGTGGCATCGAACCGGGAGAATCGGTGGTGATGTCTAACCTGGATGTCATCTATGATGGAGCAAAAATTGAAATCTTCTCACGTAAAGATTTGAGTGAAGAAATCAAATCGCAACGGGTACGGGTCGCCCGGGAACTCGATACGGCCTCGAATGCACCTGCCGAAACGGAACCCAAAGAGAGTAGCCTGGAATCACCAACTCCGGCACCCCGTTAATCCCAGCGCCACGTTAATAATAGTGCATTAACTGAAGAGTTCACGAATCGGTACGCCACCATCAGTAATGGGTACAGGACGATTGTCGTTATCGTACAATTCTTCATGAGGATTGATGCCCATGGCCGCATGGATCGTCGCGTGGAAATCAGGAATCGAGACAGGACGCGAGACAATTTTCTGTGAAAGTTCGTCTGTCTCTCCGATGGTGAGTCCGTTTTTGAGTCCGCCACCCGCGAGCACCATACTGAAGGTTTTCCCCTGGTGACCACGTCCCCCGCCACTGTCAAAACCGGGTGGCCGACCGAACTCGGTCCCGACGACGATTAAAGTCTTGTCGAGCATTTTCTTCTCTTCCAGATCGAGCACGAGTGACGAGAGGGCGATATCCAATTCCTCGATCAGTTTGTATTGATCTTCAATTGTCTTGTTATGGACATCCCACCCTGCTCCGTTGAGGAAGTTGAGATTGTGGGAGACTTCGACAAACCGGACACCCGATTCGAGTAACCTTCGTGCCAGTAGACAACGCTGGCCGAATTCTCCACCATACCTGTTTCTTAAATCCGCAGGCTCCCGATCGATTTGAAAGATGCCGGAGAACCGGGGGCCGGCCATCGCCTGCGCCTGTTCTACGACTGCATCATAGTCTGTGATTAATTGATCTGCTTTATTCTGCTGAAGATATCCCTCCCGCACAGCGGCGAGTAACTGTTCTCGGCGCTCATTACGTGCCTGGGGAATGTCCTTCGGTCGAGAAATCCCTTTCGGCCCTGCTTTTGTCTCGGTCAGGTAGAGATAACCATACCGTGTCCCCAGAAACCCTGGTCCACGGGTGACGTTGGGATAACCCATCAACACATAAGCCGGTACGCCATCTCCTGCAGCACCACGTTGATGAGAGACAATGGAACCGACTGAAGGATAGACAATCGTCCCGGTCGTTTTACGCCCGGTGTGAACCATGTTCGTCGCTGCCGCATGTTCATCAATGACATCGTGGTGGACAGTCCGCACAATGTTGAATCGATCCAGAATGGATGCGCAGCGACTCAAATGTTGACAGACCTGTGTACCCGGGATGGCAGTCTCAATAGAGTCATAATAGGAACCTGGTTTATTCGCCTGTGGCTCTCCTTTGCGTTTGGGATCCCAGGTATCAATCTGTCCGGCACCACCTCCCAGCCAGACGAAAATACAGTGCTCGGCTTTACCCATCGGCAAGGGTTCGGCTCTTGTTTCATTCGCTACCAGCGGGTTTCCGCCGAGCAGATTGAGTGCCGTAGCCGAGAGTCCGGCCGCACCTGTCTGGGAAAGAAAATCACGTCGAGAGTATTGATTTATGTTTTGCACTTGAGCACCTGTTCGAATCTTCTGCTCATCAAGCAGATAGTACCTGCATTATTTATAGTAATTAAGATTTATGATCTGTGTTGATCTGTCTCCGTCTGTGGTTCAACCCCTTACGGCAAAATCAGAAACTCGGGAGAGTTAATCAACGCCCAGAGCATATCCTCAGCCCGTTCACGCCAGTCTGCTTCCAGTAACGTGGTGGGTGGATCCCCAGCTTGAATTTTTTCTTCAAACTCGATCTTCATTTCATTCGCTCTAGGTTTTAAGTGATTCGACCAGGAGACACCATCGCGAGCTGGCCTTAAGGGGAGTGGCCCCGGTTCAGCGCCCGGGATTTTTCGTGTGTCAAATCCTGGTGAGAGATATTCCTGAAAGAGTGCCTGTTCTTCTGAGGTTGGCTTTCTTGTTAATACAGCCAGATAAACCTGATCGATGTATTCTTCAAGCGATAGCTCCTGCATGGCGACCCGGGTGAAGCGGGAATCTTCTGAGAGTTGTGTAATACGACGGGCTACTACACCGTTGGAGAGAATCGCGGATTGTAACAGCGAAGGTTCTTCTTCGCGGTAAGTGAGCGGGTCTTGACGCGAACCACGCCAACCGAAGTTTTCCAGCACATTGATCACCGTCTGCACCCCGGGACAGTGAAAGTGAGGGGCGGTCACGTTCATTTGAGAGTGAAGTGAACTCCCACGATCGATGTGGTGTGCCGAAGTTTCGTGAGATCGATTCACGACGAGTCCCGTCGACATCGATATTCATGTCTTCCGTATGAAAATCTTTACCAGCAACCAGGAACAGGGAATCGACAAGTTGCTCTGCCCGCATGCGTCGACGCTCGGGTCCGGCGAAGAGGTCGACTTGCTCCTCGTCAACAGCCGGCTTTCGCTGATAAGCGGCAGAAGTCATGATTAACCGGGTAAGATATTTCAAATCATAATCATGCAGCATCAGTTCCCGGGCGAGGTATTGTAATAATTCGGGATGGCTGTTTGAGCCCAGCTCCCAATCATCTACGGGAGAAACAATTCCCCGTCCCATCAGTCGCTGCCAGAGCCGGTTGGCAATGACCTGTGCAAAACGTTCGTTTTCAGGAGAAGTCATCTGCCAGGCGAGTTGTTCACGGGTGTCTTCTGGTTTTTGAATTAATTCCGCTACAAGTTTTGATGAATAATCTTCATCGAAAGGCCATTTCGGTTTGATCTCTTCGCCAGGTTTCAAGGTGACCTTAATCAGCATGTTGGCTAAGGTCTCGGGAGTCGCGTTGATTGTGCTGGAGGCTGGAATCTTCTCTGGTTTTCGTTTCAGCATCGCCGCCATTTCAAACAAGTCGCGTTGACCGAAACTGTGGAAGGGAGCATCGTGGCAGCGGGCACATTTCATATTCATACCGAGGAAGGCCTGTCCCAGAATATGAGCTTTGGCTGCCATCGGGGAATCGTTTTCACTCGCCACCGCAAATCCGGACCACCGTAATACTCAGAACCTTCCATCAATACCAGTTCGGTTACGAGCTGGTCAAAAGGTTTGTTGTCGCGGAATGATTCTTCCAGCCAGTAACGGAACGGTCCCGTGTTATTGAGAGTCGGGTTAATCACGTTTGGATTTTCAGCCAGGGCATCCTGCCAGTAACTGACCCAATGATCGGCCCAACCAGCGTGAGCCAGTAATCGATTGATATGATTCACCCGGCGATCAACAGTCAGGTCATTCAAGTAGACAGCAACCTGCTCTGGGGTTGGTACGAGTCCAATAAGATCGAGAGTCGAGCGACGCAGGAATTCGTAGTCATTCATCGTCTCCGTCGGTTCAATCTGATTAGCAACAAGCTGCTGATTCAGGAACCGGTCAATCAGATTGTTTTCCGGCAGAGCTGTTTCTGGAGGAATTTCAGGTCCTTGTCTCTTAGCGACGAATTCGCGAATCCAGGAATGACGTCTGTCCCAGTGCTCTCGATATTCAGCTGAGGCAACCTTGCGGCGTTCGGCGTTGGTTTCATCAAGATCAGCAAAATACTTTTCCTCATACTCAATCCAATCCTGATCTGCCAGAGGGAAGCTGCCCGCGTGATCGAGGACTATGAAGTGATCGCTCCCTTCAAGTTGTACGGCAATGAACGTCTCTCCCAGCTCGGGACGCTTCCCCTGCCCTCCGGCATAGAAGTCGAGTTGAATCCGGTGTGTTCCCCCCTCGGTAAGGAACTCGGCTGCGGATTCACTATCACCAGGTTGCACAGCACGAATACCGGGACTTCGAACGGGCATTTCCCACAGTTCGTTATGGCCATCTCCCCGTTGATTAGGGACATCGTTCTCGGTCAGCAATTTTCCATCAATCGATAACCGGGCCGCGTTGCGGGAACGGAGCAGGAACTGATGGTTACCGGGTGGAAGTTCAACATTAGTCAAAGCACGCACCAGATATGGATTACTTCTGTCCGTGATCAATCCTTTAGCATTGTATTTCGTAGGTGTCTTCAGGAAGACGAGAGATGATTGCGTGTAGCTCTCTGTCGGTTCCGGCTGAATAAAATTCCAATGGGGATCGAATTTCACATTTTCGAATATTTCAACCAGCGTTTGATCTGCTGGCAGCTCTGCCGGGCTTTCATAGGGGTCAGGGAGGATGACTTCGAAGTGATTAGTAACCTGTTCGGCCGAGAGTGTCTTTCGATAGATTGCGATTTCATCCAATTCACCTGTGAACGAACTGCTCGCACCACCCGCTTGTGCCGAACCGATCCAGAGTTCGTCGTTGTCGACAACTGGGGCTTTATTTGTCTTTCCGCCATAGTCCCATTTACCGGTGACTTCCTGGGCGTCGATGTAACCCTTGAGTGAATCTGCTTCACCAAAGGTGTAAGTGATGACAATATGATGCCAGCCACTGTTCACTGCGAAGCCTTCTTTAGAAGTCCAGCGATGCCAGTCCCCTTTGCCTTCCCGGCTGCGAAAGAGAAAATTCAACCGTGCCGAACCCGACTCGCCCATCAAACGCAGGGCGTAGTTTTGATTATCTCGTGAAAAACCTGCCCGATGTGTGCGTCCTTTGGCGATGACGTACGGTGTATGACCATTGGCAATGGTGTGTGGGTTCACCCATGCTTCGAGAGTGATGGAATCGCCGAGATCAAAATCGAGCGGACTCTGTTCTCCGGGATCTTTTAACTTCAGGTAGTGAGCCCCACCAGGGAAATGAATCGCCTTATTTTCTTTTGTGAAGAGAGGGAAAGTTTCCGGCTGAGCCCCTTCTTTATTCCAGATCGGGCGTCCGGCTGGTTCAAATGCGAAGTCGCCTGTCTCTGTGATGGAATTGGTCAGTTTCTGATCGTCGGAGAACTGCCAGTAGATGATCGGTTCATCAGCCACTACACGTTCGTGATAAGGACGCTTGTCCTGTTTATCGACTTCTTCCGACTGAAGGAGTGCAGGCGAGATCAAACTGGAGGCCAGCGTCAGTAAAAATAGAATTAGAGTTGGAGAGTTCAGTCGGTTTATAAATACAAACTGTGGGTGATTCCGTGTGCCACTGCTAGCTTGATTAACAGTGCCATTGTGGGATCGATTTACATTAAGAAATAAAAGGGGAAACCAAGAACTTCTCGTGCTTAGTAACAACATTAAAACATTCGAAACCGTTAACCATACTCGCACTGCTAGACAAGCTAGCAGTGGCACACAGACAGTTTTCATCTGGCATTTAATGAAAGTTGAACTAGCAGTCAGCAGGCGGGACATGCGGGAACGCTCCTCGAGGTCCAGTCAGGTGGGCAGAGAATTGGTGGGATAAGCCCTTTCTATCTGAGGACTTCCATCAGTCTATACCATGAGCGAATGGAATCTCACCCAAAATTTAACAGTTTTTTGGCGATCTCTGCCCAGTCACCTCATTTTGAGTGAATCTCAAACCAGATTTGTCACAATATCCCACCATTTCGGCCTCCAGACGATTTTTCTGGTGAGATTCCCTGTCTGCCCGGTATAGAAACAGGAATAGAGTGCGGATCGAAAGATCTGTGTTTGTCCATGTCCATCTCCGGTTCCTCTTTCTGATTTAGAGACCCGAATGACTCCCGAGCAGCAGGAATATTTTGTGCAGCAGATCACCGCGCATCAACCGATGTTACACGGTTACATCCGCACGTTGCTCCCGGATGCTGATAAGGCCAGTGATGTCCTGCAGGAAACGAACCTGGTGCTGTGGCGACGAGCGGAGGAATTTAACCTGGGTGAGAACTTTGGAGGCTGGGCCCGGAAAGTGGCTTACTTTCAGGTCCTTGCTTTTTACCGCGATCATCAACGTGAGAAACTGCTGTTTGATGCCGAACTGGTCACGGCCCTGGCAACCGTTGGTGAGCGACAATTCGCCAGAGAACAGGATTGGAAGCGGGCACTCAAAAGCTGTCTGCAGAAATTACCCGATCATCAGCGGCGGCTCATTCAGCAACGCTATTTACCGGGAGGATCGGTGCAGCGGATGTCGGACGAGACAGGTCGACCGGTCGGTTCGATTTCGCAGTCGCTCTATCGCATACGAGAAACCTTGCGTAATTGCATTCACACACAACTCGGTCCCGATTCGGGAGAGATAACCATATGAATTCTTCAGATAAACTGAACCAATTGATTTCCGCCGCACTCGATGGGCAACTGACCGATACCGAGCAGATCGAGTTGCGCGAAGAGTTAAAGAAATCACCCGATGCTCAAGCACGCTATCTGGAACTGGCCCATCTGGACTCGTTGCTGCAATGGGACCAGGGGGAAGAGCTCTTATTACCCGAACCGGCTTTACCAGTCTCTTTAACAACGCCTTCTTCAAGTTCACGATATCGTCGTCAGGTGAGACATTTACGATGGATGCTGGCTACCACTTTAGTTGTATGCGGTTTGCTTTCAGGATTACTTTTCTTCCGCATTGGTCAACCGGAGGCAGTAGCACGCAGTAAAGATGCACTCGTCGAATCAGGGCCGGTGGCAATTATTTCCTCTGCTGAGGAAGTGCGGTGGGGCTCGACCGATTTACTCGATCCCCTTACCGAAAAAGTAGGCAAGCCCCTGACAACCGGTTGGATTAAAATCGAAGCCGGGGAGGTGCAGATTGATTTCTATGGTGGAACCACAATTGTGGTGGAAGGTCCGGCAGAATTGGGGATCACCTCGCGAAATCGAGCTCATCTTAAATCAGGTAAGGTGACAATCTTTAGTGGCGATCAACCGGGTGGGTTTTATTTATCGAGTGACCAGGCGCAGTTGTATGCGGAATCCGCCAGTGGTGGTGTGATTGTTGATACAGCTCAACTGGAGGTCCACACCTTGAAAGGGACTCTTAAACTTTTTGATGCACACACTACGCTGGATGTTCCCGAGCCGGTTCACATCAACGCAGGTGAAGCATACAGGTTGCCGACAGGTGCGACGAACCTCGTCAACATCGAGTTTGATCGAAGTCGATTCGTGCATGAACATGATCTGGAACTTCTGGAAGAAGTTGGAACATCGATACCATTCGAATTTGCTGCTCAACCGATGCTGGCTTATGGTTTTCAGGATGGACAACATGGTCTACCGGCAAAGGGGGAGTTAACTGCCAATGGGGAGACTTTGATTCTCGCAGGGAATACCTGGAAGATGTTTGAAGTCAATCTGGAGATGACCGAGGATCTCGTCATGGAGTTTGAGTTTCGTAGTACCCTGGAAGGCCAGATTCACGGTTTTGGCTTTGATACGGATGATACTTACAACGACCGCTCTTCCATCATCCAGATTCATGGCTATGAGGCACTACCTACCATTGGACAGCAGTACAACACCTATCGAGGGGACGATTGGCAAACCTTCCGTATTCCAGTCGGTCGTTATTTCACCGGGACGCAGAAATACCTCTATTTCGTGGCCGATGATGATGTCACAGCCCGGGCGGAGAGTGAATTCAGAAATGTCCGCTTTTTCCGCAGATCTCAGAGCTCTGAAAGATAAGAGATCCCCGGAATTGCGTCCGCTTTTTTCTGGTGCACCCTCCTCAGACGTTCTTTGATCGAGTACCCGTGAGAATACTACGTCCATAGAGACGTTCATGAAACTTTCCACAATCTCACAGGATTGATTTTTAGATGCGCTTACTCACACGACAGACCCTCTGGTTATTTTCACTCAGTTGTTTTCTGCTTCCTTTGTCAGCCGATGAACCTGATCAGGATATGCTGATGCTCGATTACAACCAGCCTGAGCTGGTGGTCGATCTGGGTGTCGGTTTGTGGGCGTTCCCGATGCCAATGGACTACGATGGCGACGGAGATCTCGATCTCGTCGTTTCCTGTCCCGATAAGCCTTATAACGGAACTTACTTCTTTGAAAACCCGGATGGCGACGTCCAGCTGCCGACCTTTAAACCAGCTGTGAAAGTCGGCCCCGGTGTCCATCATATGCGGGCTTCCAAAGTGGGTGATACCATTTCCATTCTGTTACCCGGAAAGGAATATCGCGACTTCACTCACCAACAATTCTCCGAGGAACACAGCCTGCCGGTGAATTCCAATCTGGATCTGAAGGATAAAAAAATCCGGTCGAATCAATGGTCCTACACGGACTACAACGGTGACGGTGTGCTTGACTTGATTGTCGGCATGGGGGAATGGCAGCATTACGGTTGGGACGATGCCTATAACGACCAGGGTGAATGGACGAACGGCCCGTTACATGGATATGTCTATGTCTTATTAAACAGCGGTTCCAATGACGCACCGACTTATGCCGACCCTGTCAAAGTCGAGGCAGGGGGGGAACCGGTTGATGTCTACGGATGGCCATCACCCAACTTCGCCGATTTCGACAATGATGGCGATCTCGATCTGCTCTGCGGAGAGTTCCTCGACAAGTTTACTTACTTCCAGAATATTGGTTCCCGTACGGAACCCGAATACGCCGCGGGTGAGTTCCTTATGTCGCACGGTCAACCATTAACGATGGAACTGGAGATGATTGTCCCCGCGGCAGTCGACTGGGACAAAGATGGCGACATCGATCTTGTATGCGGTGATGAAGATGGACGTGTTGCCTTCATTGAGCACACGGGATACTACAACAATGGCCAACCGGTCTTTGCCGCTCCCGTTTATCTTCAGCAACAGGCGAACCACATCAAGTTTGGTGCCCTGGCGACTCCTTATGGTTACGACTGGGATGGCGATGGGGACGACGATATTTTATGCGGAAACACCGCCGGTTACATCGCCTTCATCGAGAACCTGGGTGGTGGAGAAAGTCCGAAATTTGCTGCACCGGAACTCTTACAGGCAGAAGGGGAGTGGATTCGCATTCAGGCAGGCCCGAATGGATCGATTCAAGGTCCCTGTGAAGCAAAATGGGGTTACACCACATTGACTGTGGCCGATTGGGACAGTGATGAATTACCGGACATCATGATCAACTCTATCTGGGGAGAGATCCTCTGGTACAAAAATATCGGGACGCGCACCGCGCCCAAACTGGCCGCCGCGCAACCTGTTCAAGTCGAATGGGAGGGAGCGGCTCCCAAACCGGAATGGTTCTGGTGGAACCCCAAAGGAAATCAACTCGTCACCCAATGGCGAACGACTCCTTCGATGGTCGACTTCAATCAGGATGGGTTAATGGATCTCGTGATGCTCGATCACGAAGGTTATCTCGCTTTCTTCGAACGCACAGGAACAAAGGGGGACCTCAAACTGTTACCCGGCAAAAGAATCTTTGTGGATGAGAGTGGGGAACTGCTGCAACCCAACAGTGGTCGAGCCGGTAAAAGTGGTCGCCGTAAAATTCAGATCGTCGACTGGAACGGCGATGGTCGTCTCGATGTGTTGATGAACAGCACCAATGCCGACTTGTACCTGAATGAAGGCGAGAAAGAGGGAAAGATCGTTTTATCTCACCAGGGCCCTCTCGCCACCCGTAAAGTCTCCGGCCACAGCAGCAGCCCGACCGTCGTCGACTGGAACAAAGACTCCATCCCCGACCTCCTCGTCGGCGCCGAAGATGGTCACTTCTATTACAAACGAAATCCCCGTTCGGAGTAGTCGACATCCGAGGCCAGTAGTCAGATACCGCCGGTTATGTTGATCATGCTACGTCTTTGTAAAGAGTTCGAGACGACCGGGATCGGTCTGGTATTATTCTCCATGACTCCCGGCTTTGTGACCTATCTTTCGAACAAGCTGGTGGCTGCCTGCTGCTCAAATCTGGCGGATTACCGCTGATATTTGCGTCGTGAGAGGACTTGTCGCTCCTCTTATATAAGCTCAAGGCAGGCATTTCCTGCTCTGAGGGACAGTTTCCAGTTTGGTTAACTGTCTGATACCTCTTTTTGATAGGGTTGCCGACACGCTCACCTTTAAAGCCATAAACCTGATCTCAATCTGCTTGATAACATCTGGATGTAACAGCTGTGACGATTAAATCGAGTATCGATAAATTGCTGTCAGATGCCTCCGGGTGGGTGACGCTGCTCTCGGGAACTGGACCC
Source organism: Planctomycetaceae bacterium (assembly GCA_041398805.1). Taxonomy (GTDB): domain Bacteria; phylum Planctomycetota; class Planctomycetia; order Planctomycetales; family Planctomycetaceae; genus Polystyrenella. Next base: position 137,865 of record JAWKUC010000001.1, read on the forward strand.
GCGAGGAGAGAGCAGAAACTCACTGCGCCGCGATCCGAAAAGCTCGAAGCCCGCTGCCTGCTCTCCGCTCAGGTCCTCCCCATCACGACGGAAATATTACTTCTCGAAGATGAAGAATCAGTCGACTCTGTGGAAAGTTTATTCTCTGCTGGGTCGACAATGAATTCAGCGACATCTTACGCAATAGATTTCAGTGACGAATCAGATCAGTATGGAGATAACGTCTTCTCAGAGTTCGAAGAAGAGATGATGTTGGAACAACCGGCTTCGACTTCTTATGGTGCGGAATCAGGAGTCGAGATTATCGATGATGGAACACAGATCGTCGCATTCTCCACGACGGAATCTTTAGTCAGCACCAGTTCAAACAGTTCCACTGCCCCGGAAGATATTCCCATCAATCTGAATATCGTCAAACTTCGCTATCATGTGAAAGATTTCGGCGCAGTTGGAGATGGTGTGACAGATGACACCGCCGCAATCCAAGCAGCCCTTGATGCCGCGGCTGGTCAGGAACTCTATCTCGATGCCGGCACCTATTATGTCACGGACTCACTCTTAATCTCCTCCGACACACGTTTAATTGGAGCGGGTGCCAATTCGATTCTGCAATTCAGTTGGCGTGACAGCACTGACGGTGGGACATTTTATCTGGGTAACCGCAATCGCGGGAACGATTCAGCTGGTGACAGGAATATCGAGCTTCAGGATTTCACCTTACTGGGGGGAGATTCAGGAAACCCCTATGGTGTCGCCGTCAACACGATCACCCATGGCATCTGGTTTCGCAAAGTCGCCAATGTACTCGTCACTGGGCTAGAGATTCGTAACACCAGTGGTTTTGCGATTTGTAATACCGGATTGATTAACGGCACCTTCGCTTACAACACAATTGAGAATGTCGGACGAGACGGGATTACCTCGTTTCCACTCATACAGGAAGACGATCCTGAGTATGGGAATTGGAATCTGGATGGATTGCTCATTCACCACAACTTCTTTGCTAACGTCGGTGATGATGCTATCGCCGTGCATGCCGGTACATCGTACTCGGTGAACTATAATTACCCTCCCACGAACATTACGATCACCGAGAATACCATTATCGGTCGCATCACTGATCACGAGCTGGCGCAGGGGAGGGGGATTGTGTTAACGGGAGTGCATCATGCCCTGATCGACTCTAACGACATCAGCAATACAGTCTCGACAGGGATTCTGATTTCCTCCTGGTATAATCTCTCGATTGATCCTCAACTCACCAATGAAGCGATTCGCTGTGACGATATTCAGGTTTCGAATAACACGATCACAGGAGCGGGAACATCAACGGGACTTCCCCGGGTGAAATTCGGGATGCAGGTAAAAGGGGCCGATCGCATTCAGATTTTAAATAACGCTGTGCGTAACTCGGCTGATCGGGGAATGGATATCCGCAACGCAACCGAGCTGGATATCATCTCAAATGAAGTGACTGGCTCAGAGGGAAATGCGGGGATTCTGCTGGGGGGAGGTGCGAATTACGATGTGACTGATGTCACTATTCGCAATAACACGATCGAGCACTGGAACAACGACGGTCTCAAACTCTTCCATGTCCTCCGCGACGTGCTCGAAGGAAACCTGATTACAATCACGGTTTGACCTTATATTTCAGGACATATATCTCCCTCTTAACAGTTAACATCCTCTTTAATAGATGAGATGGAATGTTGACTTCGCAGCACCCTTCTGGTGTAATTTAGTGAAGACATCGCCCGTCTGTGATTCCTCCCGGGCCCAGCGTGGAATCGCTCCCCCAACTTACACCACCCCCAACGGGGATTTCCTCTCCCCGTTTCCTCAGGTTCTGCCTCTCATGCTCATCACCTCGTGGCTCTCCTCCCTCCTGCGCGCCAACAAACGCCAGGCCCGCGAACAACAGGCTTTCAGAAACCGAGTCACAGATCGGAGTGGCTGGTATCGATTCGAAGCATTGGAAGACCGGACATTGCTGGCGGCACCCGTAGCCGATGCTGGCGGTCCTTATGTCGTGGAGGCAGGGGAGACAATTCAGCTTGATGCCTCTAATTCGACTGATGCGGATCAGGATCCGACGACCCTGACATATCAATGGGATCTCGATAATGATGGTCTTTTCGGCGAGCTTGGTCCCGACGCGCTGTATGGAGACGAAATTGGAATCAGTCCTACTTTTTCTGCCGCAAGCATTCCCTCTTTCGAAACGATCACGATTGGGTTACGTGTAACTGATTCCGCAAATGAAGTCGGCACAACATCGACGACGGTGAGTACCTTTGATGCTGTTCCCGAATTTGATCTTGTGAAGGTTTTCGGTGGTCCAGATTACCTCTCGGTCTCTCAGGTCAAAGTCGATTCGAGTGGCAACTTATATCTCATGGGCGAATTTGATACATCGATCGATCTCGACCCGGGACCTGGCACGATGAATGTCACGAATGACGGATCAGATGACACCTTTCTCATTAAATTAAATGCGGCTGGAGAATTCATCTGGGGAGGAACTTACAGTTCCTCAGTTAATGTTCTAACTGAGGATATGCAAATTGATGCCTCAGGGAATATTTATTTACTTGGAACATTCGAAGGAACAGTTGATCTCGATCCAGGGGCGGAGGTTCTTAATTTTACTTCCAATGGTGGCGACGATCTTTTTTTTACCAAATTGAACAGTTCAGGTGAACTCGTCTGGGCGCGCACCATTGGTGGAACTGGATATGAATGGCAAGGTGGTATTGATGTTGATAGTACCGGAAATGTTTATATATCAGGCTCCTTCGAAGATACTGTAGATCTCAATCCAGGAGCAGGAGTGAGTACTTTCACAACAGACGGTTTCTCAGTATTTATAGAAAAACTCAACTCAGCCGGGGAATTCATCTGGGCCAAACAACTGGAAGCTAATCCTGCTTCCAGTTCGACTGATAGTGATTCGTTTGATCTCACTCTTGATGATGCAGGAAATGTATACCTAACGGGAACATTCGAAGGAAAGGTTGATTTTGACCCTGGTACAGGAGTTTTTGATTTAGATGCTGGTACTCAAAATGAGATATATGTCTCAAAACTGAACAATTCCGGGGAATTTCTGTGGGCGCGTATGTTCGACAGCAACGGCTTTGGACCAAATATTGGAACCAATCTCGAAGTAGATTCACTTGGAAATGTCTACACAACAGGTCGTCTCTACGGAACGATTGATTTTGATCCAGGAGCAGGAATATTTGAATTAACCAGTAACGGTGGGCGGGATGTATTCCTGTCCAAACTGGATGCCAGCGGAAACTTTGTCTGGGCGACTTCCTTTGGAGGGAATAGCAATGATGTTGTTGAGGATCTCACACTCAATGACGCCGGGGAGGTGTTTGTTACTGGTTCCTACTTTGGACAGGTTGATTTCGATTCTGGTCCGACAGTAAATGAGTTAACGGCTCCCAACACTGATCCCGGGATGTATTTTGCTAAATTTACTACGACAGGTGAACTGGCCTGGGTGACCGGTGTGACGGGACGAGGTTATGGTGTCGAAACCGATTCACAGGGGAATGTCTACGCAAGCGGTTACTTCCTCGGCACTGTTGATTTTGATCCCGGAGCTCAGACGGCAGAGTTAACTTCGATTGATGAGGGGGATGCCTTTGTCTGGAAACTGGATGATGAAGCCGACTGTACGGACATTTCGGTTACCAATACCACTCCCGTGATGTCCGCCAAAGAAAGAACTCAAGTTACCTACACAGTTACAGTCCGTAACCTGGGCAATAAAGATGCCAGCAACGTGCATGTCGAAGATATTTTTCCTCAGACATTAAGCAATGTGACTTATTCGGTCGAACTTTTTGATGGTGCGACATCGGGGTCGACCTCCGGCAGTGGTAATCTGAGCGAAGACTATTCTATGCCGGCAGGTTCTTCCGCAGTAATTACCATTAATGCCACCGTTGCAGGTGAACCTGATGAAATAATCACTCACACTGCTGTCGCCACTGTGAATGGCGGCAGTGATGATGTCCCGGCTAATAATGCGGCAACAAACAGCGGTATCACTATCACTCCATCCTATAAACCTATTGCCGACCCGGGTGGTCCCTACCTGCTGAAACCGGGTGAAACAATACAACTCGATGCTTCCGGCACAACTGACGTCGAGCAGGATCCAGCGACATTGAATTTCCGTTGGGACTTGGATGGCGATGGAATCTATGGGGAAACAGGGGCGTTTGCATTACGCGGAGACGAGTTGGGTATCACGCCCACCTTTACAGCAGAATCTGTCTATACAGGCAGCTACACCGTCAAACTAAGAGTCTTTGACAGCGACGGGAATGTCGCCAATGCAACGACTCACGTTATTCCTGTTGTGGATGAAATTGACCCGAGTTGGGCTTTAGCAATTGGCGGGACCGAAAGCGATGACGCTAAAGAAGTAGCCGTTGATTCACAAGGTAACATATATACCCTGGGATCATTCAAAGGAACAGTTGATTTCGATCCAGGTCCCCAGGTCATGGAGTTATCGTCCAGCGAAGATATTTCTCTCTATCTAACCAAGCACGATCCTGCTGGTAATTTGCTGTGGGTGAAACAACCGAATACTCAACCAGTCACTTTCAACACTCGTTCCTACATGGAGATCGATTCTCAAGGCAATGTATACATTGCCGGTGCCTTCAAGGGGATTCAAGATTTTGATCCCGGTGCAGGCGAGTATTTTATGGACGCAGGTAATTTTACGTCCATCTACTTACAGAAGCTCGATTCCGCAGGAAATTTCGTCTGGGCCCAGAGTTTTGGTGATCCTGAAGCAAGCTCCTCTGTGACCGATATAGCGGTTGGACCAAATGGCGATGTGTATATTTCAGGATCATTTTATGGGACGGTTGATTTTGATGGCAGTGCCAACGTGAACAATTTAGGGGCGGCAAAAAGCTATAATCTTTTTGCTGCACGCTACTCGAGTTCGGGAAACTTGATCTGGGCAGAAGCCATTCCGTCCTATTCTTCAAACCAGGTGATTCAGATTGCGGTTGATGGGACTGGTTCATTGTACGTGGGAGGAAGATTCCAGGGCATCGTTGACTTCGACCCGGGTCCGGAGATTTATGAAGTCAGTTCTTCAAGCAATTCCTACAATTCTTTCGTGCTCAAATTGAATAGTCAGGGGAATTTCTCCTGGGTAAGGACGTACGAAACCGAAACCTCGAACCGGGCATCTGCATTAGGTGTTGATCCACAAGGAAATGTCTACATGACTGGTTGGTACAACCGAGGTCATATCGATACAGATCCTGGCAATCCGGGAGGTGAACTCGAAAGTGGAATTGTCAGTTATGGCACCTATTTAACGAAACATTCCAGTACAGGTGAATTAATCTGGGCAAAGTCAATTAACAGCTATATTGACCCTCAGTTTCTGGATGTTGAGCCATTCCCCTATTTTGAGAGTATGAGCTTCGACTCTCAGGGAAATTTGTACCTGACAGGTGACTTCGCCTACTATGCTGACCTGGATCCTGGTCCGGGCTATTTTATCCTCAAGGATGAAGATACAGGTGACATAGGTAACACTGGTCGCTTCAACATGCTGGTGGCCAGCTACAACAGCGATGGTGAAATTCGTTGGGCGGAAACCATTCCGGGGTCATCGACTACCTCAAGCAGTGGAAATGGATTGGTAGTTGGGTCAAACGGTACGCTGTACATAACTGGTCAATTTACGCAATCAGTCGATTTCAACCCAAGAGCGAGTATTTACGAGCTTACCAGCTCTGGAAGTTATGACGGTTTTCTTTGGAAATTCGTTCCTGGGAATGCACCGGTCGCTAATACGGGAGCCCCAGCATTTATTTTTACCGGTCAGTCAGTTCAGTTGGATGGTTCGGTTACCTGGGATGCCAACCAGGATAGCGAAACATTGACCTATTACTGGGATCTCGACAATGACGGGATCTTTGGAGAGACTGGTCCCGATGCACATTATGGCGATGAGATTGGGATGCGCCCTGTTTTCTCTGCAGAGACAATTTTAACGGACACTTTTACCCGCATTCATCTGATGGTGCTCGATAACGAAGGGAACTTTGACACCATCTTCAGTGACCTGCATATTCGTGAACCTCACCCACCCACAGCGGTGCTGGGAGGCCCTTTCCTGGTGCGACCTGGTGAACCTTCCGGTCTTAATGCAGAGCTTAGTAGTGATGTGGAAGAGGAACGCGATTTCCTGCTCTTCGAGTGGGATCTTGATAACGATGGCATTTTCGGTGAAACTGGCCCCTCCGCTTTATACGGTAATGAACGTGGAGATCAAACATTCTTCACTGCTCCGGCAAACTCACTCGGAAATGTCTATCCGATTACTCTTCGTGTAACGGATAACGACGGCTTCGTGGATGTTGCTACTTCTACAATCACAGTAATTGAGACCGAGACAGCATTTGGATTTGCCACCAGCACCGATGCAGATTATCTGGCGGTAGACACTGATGCTGCCGGCAATGTTTACGTGACAGGTTCATTCACTGGGACAGTCGACTTTGATCCTGGACCGGGAGTAGTGGCTCTGACTTCCACCGGTAACTACTCAATGTTTGTGACGAAAACAGATTCCTCGGGCTCCCTCATCTGGGCCAGGATGATTGGCAGCGACAACTTTGCTAAGGGCGAAGACATCGTTGTTGATGCATCAGGAAATGCCTACATAACCGGGAATTTCCGAGGACTCGCTGATTTCAATCCGGGCACTGGCATTTTCAATCTGGAAACCAGCTTTGAACGAGCATTCTATTTGAAATTGAATACAGCTGGAAACTTTGAATGGGCACTGATGAGTGAATTCAGCAGAACCTATGAAGCCTGGATCAGTTTTGATGCAAACGGAAATCTGCACACGACGGGTTTAATTTTAGAAAGTGGTTCCAGTCTCCTTCCATACATTTCTAAAATTGATACGAATGGCAATTTTATCTCGAAAAGATTCCTTCCGTATTCTTTAATCACCCAATCCATTTACGTTTTAGACTTTGCAATTGATGAGAATGAAAACCTGTATCTGACAGGGTACTTCAGCGACAATGTCGATTTCGATTCAACATCATCAGCAGGTAGTTTAACTGCCCAGGGCAACAGCGATATTTTTGTTGCCAAGTACAACGCCACTGGGGGGTTTGTGTGGGTGAAGCACTTTGAGGGAGATCACAGCGGTGCTGGATCTGCAATTGATTTGGATGACAGTGGAAACATTTATGTGACAGGAAGTTTCAGATACACCGTTGATTTCGATCCAGGCCCGGATGAATACCTGGCAACGGTTTCTTTTGATGATTATCCAGAAGGAAGTGATGGCTTTCTTTTGAAGCTAACTAATGATGGTGACTTTGACTGGGTGAAAACATTTGGGGCATTCCGCTCCGATGCCGGGTACGATATCGCCATCACAACCGATTCCATCTATTTGACGGGATATTATGTTGATATTGTTGATTTCGATCTGGGAGAGAATGTTTTCAACCGGTCCAGCTATATGCTGGAGACAATCACTCAAAGTGGGAATATCTTTCTTTCCCGTTATGATTTATCAGGCAACTTTATCTGGACGGAATCGTCTACCGGAAGTGGCAATATTTATTATCCGATAAAACTCGCTGTCGATGGAAATCAGAATGTTTTTGTTGCCGGAAACTTTTTTGGAACAAAAAACTTTTACCCCCGTGCGGAATCCTATTACCTGAATTCGGAATCAAGTAACGATTCAAAAGCGTTTCTCTGGAAGATCGTTCAAAGTTATCCCCCAGAAGTGACTGTAAACCAATCGGTGATTACTGGAATTGCGGGGGAGATATTTACTAACTCGGGGACTTTCTCCGATATGAACTCGGAAGACACGGTATACTTAAGCGTTAACTTTGGCAGCATCGTTCAGCAGAGTAATGGCACCTGGTCCTGGTCGTACACGCCTCCCGTGAATGAGTTCGGCACCAAAGAAATCGTCATCACAGCGGTCGATAATCATGGAGCAACCGCATTCAAATCATTTGAACTCGACATTCAACCATTTTTGAATTACTTCGAAGACTTCAACGACGAAACTGCTGACTTGATCGATTATTACGGAGCCAACCGCTGGGCGATTGTGAATGCGAATTCAGGCTCAAAGGCACTCCTCTTCAATGGGACGAATAATTTCGGGCTGGGTGTCGCCTATTTGAATTTAGGACAACCACTACCGACTACTTACGAGATGGCGGCCACAGTCTTTCGGCGAGCGGTACCAATCGATGGATCGATGGGTTTCTGGTTTTTGATTATCAGAGTCCGACCGATTTCAAATACGCCGGTTTCTTTGGTGGGCAGAACGAGTGGGTGATTGGTCACTATCAGGGGAACTGGAGTAACAAACTCGCTGTCGTCGACTGGGATGACAGCAACCAGGATATCAAACCCGATCGGGCTTACCAGTTGCACCTGAGTGTTGACGGGAACCAGGTCCAACTGCATGTCGATGGTCTTCCTGTTGTCTCCGCCACGTTCAACAGCGGAATAGGTAATGGGAAACTTGGCCTGGCAGGTTATAACTCCGCAACTCAATTCGACAATATCGAAATCGCCGAGCAGGTCTCGACCGGTACTCCTCAACCGCTGCCGTTCCTGGAAGACTTCAATGATAACAGTGCCGATGGCTTCTTTTATCCACTCGGAACGAACTGGGCTGTCGTTAGTGGGGCGGGGAGCAGGTCTTTCGGATAAATAATTCTAGTAACAATCAACTCGGTTTGACTTATGTACCGCTCCCTGAGGATGCGCCCGCGGCTTTTGAGATCTCGGCGAAGATGCGGACGATTCCATCCACCGGTTGGCAGGATGCGTTTATTATCTTTGATTACAAGTCACCCAAAGACTTCAAGTATGCCGGGATGTGGACGGGTCAGAACCAGTGGGTGATCGGGCATTACCAGGGGAACTGGAACAACAAACTCTCGGTCGTCGATTGGGATGATACCGGTCGGTCGATCAATGCGAATACGTTCTACACGGCTCACGTACGGATCGATGGGAACAAAGTCTGGCTCTCTGTGGATGGAGAGTACATTACTTCGGCCACGTTCGGTGGTGATGTGAATGGAGGAGCGGTCGGTCTCGCGGCAGATAAAGCATTCGCCTGGTTCGATAACTTCGAAGTAGCTGAGAAAGTCGATGCAGGAGCGCCGACCGATCTTCCTTACTACGAAACCTTCAACGACGGGTTCTTCAACAAATCGAAGTACTATCGGCAATCACTCTGGTCAGTGCAGGGGACCGGTTCCAATAAGTATCTCGAAATCAACGCCGCCAACAATCAGGGACTCGGTGTCGCGCTGCTCAATAACCAGTGGTTGCTTCCCAACAACTATGAGTTCGCCGCGCAGGTTACCTCTGTCGGTGGTGCGAATCGCTGGCTCGATGGGTTCCTCGTCTTTGATTATAAGTCACCGACCGACTTTAAGTACGCCGGAATGTTCAAAGGACAGAACCAGTGGATCATCGGACACTACCAGGGGAATTGGGGAAACCGATTGGCTCAAGTCGATTGGGATGATGTCGGCCAGACAATCAAGGTGAACACCGCGTATCAACTCCATCTCACCATTGAAGGGGATCATGTTCAGCTGCGCGTGAATGGCCTGCTGGTGACCGAGGCGACTTTTGCGAACGGCATTCACAACGGGACGATTGGTGTCGCTGCAGACAACGCCGTCACCCGGTTCGATAACCTGATGGTCGATAAGCATGTCAGTACCGGCAGCGATCAACCCTTGCCCTACTTCGAGAACTTCAACGACGGCGTTGCCGACAACATCTATTACAACAATCCGCTCGTCTGGGGTTTCGCCGATTACGGTCCGAACAAAGTCTTCCGAGCGAACACGTCGGGTGGTAATGGGAACGCGATCGCTTATGTCTCTCCTGACAATGCCGCGGGTAATCCCCTCACGATCTCAGCCGATATTCGTTCAAACCAGATCAGTAATGGAGGGCACAACGCGTTTATCATCTTCGATTACAAAAACGCGAACGACTTCAAGTACGCCGGTTTTTATCCGAACCAGAACGAATGGGTGATAGGTCATTACCAGGGGAACTGGAGTAACAAGCTGGCGGTGCTCGACTGGGACAACGAAGGGAAAGACATCCTGACGAACCAGTTCTACCACCTGGATGTCAAGCTTGATGGTTCAGTGGCGACGTTGTACGCCGATGGAGTTCAACTCGTCTCCTACAACTTCGGTACGAACATTACACACAATGCCATTGGCTTCGCGACCGCCAATGCGTTTACCTGGTTCGATAACCTGCGCATTGAACTCACCCTCTCTCCAGCCCCAGCGAGCTCCTGTTCAGCAGTTGGTCTGAAGAAGCGGAGGGTGTGCTGAGTTGAGGTGGAGTGATAGTCACGCACTCTCCCGTAATTTCATGAAGTCAGTCTGGTTGCAGCCTTACTTCGAAGCTAGCTCTTCCTCCACCATCCGCCAGAGGCTTGGTTGAAATACGGAGGTAATGTGCGTACCCAGTACCTCATGGTTGATTTCCAGACCTGGTGGGCGAGATACGATGAATTCGAATCTGGCCCAGATGATGGTGCGTTGGGTAGAGAGCTCTGATGAAATTGGAACGGAGATAAGCTCCGGATCTTTCATCACCACCAGCTCGGGAATGAGCCATCCGAAAAGGGGGCTGAACACTTTCGCAAAGGGGACGGGGGCCAATGCGGGACAGATAGAGATCAGTTTCTTAATGGCTGGCAGCTTGCAGTCATTGATCGCCGAGCGGGCAATCCAGTCGCCAAAGCTATGACCGATCAGGTATATGGAGGGGGATTTGCAGTTCTGAAGTGCCTCGGAAAGTTTTTCGACATTCCTGGCGGGGTCTACGAATACCTGAGGGTAATCCCAGCGAATTATTTTACGACCGGGACGCCGCAGATATCTCTCCAGTCCATAGAGCATCCAGGCAGGTGACATGAAACCTGGTATCAGAAATATCGTCTCTTCCTCAGAGGATGAACAAGCGATTGCAATTCCTTTGCTGATAGCGAGGGGAGGGGAATCATACCTGAAGCAATTGTGCAGCGGCTCAGGCTGCCTGGATTATTATAGAAGCTGAAGAACATTTAAGGCAGCCATTTCGCTTACTGCTTCCGGTAGAGATTCAGGACAAAGTCATGAACTTTCTGCATCTGTTCAGTTAGTTCACCTGAATGATGAGTGGGAAAGATGAGCGGTTCCTCAAATTCTTCCGGCAACTGCCAGACAAACCAATCGTCAGGATCAGGTTTCTGACCGACGCCATCAACTTTATAGAGATGAAAATATACAGCTGTAATTTCATCTGATACAGGAATGTCTATTCCGCGCACTTCGTTTTTATCTGTACTCAGAAAATCTCGACCATAATGACATCGGTAAGCTTTTCTGACTCCTCCCATAAAACCACTCTTATTGGCTTCCATTACATTGATTGCAGGCACATAGTATTCTCCATCCGTGGTCTCAACAACGACCAGTACTTGAGCGTGGTGGAAGTCATGTTCTTCGCTCGGAAACTTGCTGGGAATTTCGCGGCTCTCTTCGTAAAACTTAACTCCCTTGGGGAGGGTTGCCGGGTTACAGACATCTCGATACGAGATGGAAGAATCATCACACCCACTGAATAAAACAGCGATTACCAGGCAAGCGGCGAGTTCTCTCTTCAGTCTGAGAATGTAAAACGATGGAATCATAATTCACCTGCTGGAGCAGAGGCTTCTGCTGGAAATGAGTCAATGCCTGAAGGATTGGCATTCGTTGTCTAATTGGTTGGCAAGTCCTCAGCGACGGGATCATGTGTTCCCTGATTGAGTTTTTGTGTCAGACTCGAATAATCAGTCAATTTTGATGCATCCATCGACTCCAATGCCTGGTTTGGTTGCTGTCGATCTCCGTAATCTCTGGTTAATTCTCGACTTACAGGGTCTTAATTAGATTGGTTGTAAGCAGAGTTCTCCAGAGAGAGTTTACTGGTTGAGATAAATCAATCATTCCCGGGAATTCGCAGTTGGGGGTGGTTTGTTTGGTATAGAAATTGTTTACTTTTTTGATGACTGGTATCCAAATCACCAACTGATCAAGGATATCAATTCGCTCTGACCCTGAGGCACGACAGGCTCTTGATGAGTTTCTACACCTCATAAAAACAAGATCATCTCAGGAAATATCGTTACAAGATAAGAGGCTTGAAGCATCATTCAGGCGAGAATCAACACCTGATATAACGCTGAAAATGCGAAATTATGGTTAATTGATTCGCACGACGATCTCTGTATCATGATGCCTCTGTTATCTTGACCACCACGTAACTCTCCGGAGAACATCTCCCTCCAATTCCTTCACTGAAAGAGAATGTACATGAGCCCCTTGAATCACAAGGAATTGACACTTTCCCGATATGCAGATGCCATCTTAAGCGAGGCGAAATCAGTTCGCTTTTTTGGGAGCGTGGAAGAATTGGCAGAGGCGGCCGTACCCGCTGATCAAGTTGACGAACAGGGTTTTTACACTGTGGGATACGACGTCGACGGACACTTTGTCCCAGAAGCCAAAGTCTGTCGAGTCAAGAATGGGATCAGTGCTAACTATCTCGACCCCTACATGCGGCGCCGTGACCCGGACTGCATGGTCATTGCCGATGGTCATGCAACAGATAAACAGACTTTTCGTGATCGCTTTAATGAAGACTTTGACGAGGTCAGGGAGAAAACATTCGAGTGGTTAAAAACACAGGATCTGGCTTGTTTCTTCTTCGATGCCGGTTTACCGGGAAAAGGATTACCCGCCGTTGCAATCTGCCCGACGAACGCCGCGTTCTTTGCCTTTGGCCTGGCGATGTTACAGGGAATTATTCCGCTGGAAGAGATTCGTCAGCGCGGCCATGACTATACGCATTCGGCCATTATTTATGTCGCTCCACCACTGCGATTTACTCATTTTGATGGTCGGCAGATTGTCGTACACAATCGCCGTGATAAGCTGCATGAGCTTTATAGCTATAACCTCTATCCCGGACCGTCCGCGAAGAAGGGGGTTTACGGCATGCTGCTTAACTTCGGTGAGAAACAGGACTGGACGACCGCCCATTGTTCGACGGTTCAGGTTGTCACACCTTACGATAACACGGTTACCATCATGCACGAAGGTGCCTCAGGTGGTGGTAAAAGTGAAATGCTGGAGCACATGCATCGCGAGCCCGATGGACGCTTAAGACTCGGGAAAAACCTTGTCAATGAAGAACGCCGCTATGTTGCTCTGCCACGCGGTTGTGAATTGCGACCGGTGACTGACGACATGGCTCTCTGTCATCCGGACCTGCAACACCCGGAAGCGAAGGAACGGAAACTGTCGGTCATTGATGCTGAACACTCCTGGTTCCTGAGGGTTAACCACATTAAAGAGTATGGGACAGATCCACATCTGGAAGCCCTGACAATTAAACCGAAACAACCGTTGCTGTTTTTAAATATTGAAGCAGCACCGAACTCGACCGCGCTCATCTGGGATCACATTGAGGATGAGCCCGGGCAGCGTTGTCCCAACCCGCGGGTCGTCTTCCCCCGACAGGAATATCCGGGGATTGTGGATGATCCTGTCACAGTAGATATCCGGAGCTTCGGAGTTCGTTGTCCGCCGTGTACGAGAGAGAAACCGACTTATGGTATCCTGGGACTCTTTCACCTGTTACCTCCGTCGCTCGCCTGGTTGTGGCGTCTGGTCGCACCGCGCGGTCATGGTAACCCATCCATTGTTGATACAGGTGGAATGAGTAGTGAAGGAGTTGGATCGTATTGGCCATTTGCGACCGGTCGCCGTGTCGATCAGGCGAATATCCTCTTTCGACAAATCATGAACACCCCGGACACCATGTTCGTGCTGATTCCCAATCAACACATTGGATGCTGGGCAACTGGTTTTGCTCCCCAGTGGATTACTCGCGAATACTTATCACGACGTGGAACGGCCCCCTTTGCACCCGGTAAAGTACTCGATTCACGTTGCCCGCTACTCGGTCGATCACCTCGAACGATTCAGGTCGAAAGTCAGACGATCGGACACTGGTTTCTGCGTGTGGAAACGCAACCGGAAGTCGGCGAAGAGAGTTACGATATCGGTGCTGAAATGCTGACGAACTTCTTCCATGAACAGATTCGGCAGTACCTGGAGGACGATCTGGATCCCAAAGCGCAGGAGATTATCCGTGCCTGTCTGGACAATGCCAGTGTCTCTGATTACGACGCCTTGTCGACGGTTTAATTTGCCCTGAATGTTTGTATGCTACAAGAGGAGAGCTGCATTCAATATGTGCTAATCAGGCATATACGTGCACTCGATTCCGTGCTAGACTGATTGCTTCATTTCATTGATTCAATTCAATCAGTCTTTCACAGGTTTGACAATGAGCGAACGCGCCTCCTCTTTTGTCCCCTTTACGACGCAAATCGGTCGCCGTACTTTCTTAAAGGTAGGAGCACTCTCCTGTGGGGGAGTGACTTTGGCGCAGCAGCTACAGCATGCCGCAGCTGAAGAGACTCTGCCAGATACTTCCACCGCTGTTATCCAGATTTTTATGGGGGGCGGGCCAAGTCATATAGATATGTATGATTTGAAGCCCAAGGCTCCCCGGGAAATAAGGGGTGAATTTCAACCGATTTCGACATCCGTACCTGGCTATTTCATGTCGGAACATTTGCCGAACCAGGCGCGGGTGATGGATAAATTGGCAATCGTTCGATCTGTCCAACACACGAACCCCAGTCATCTACCCGCCTCACACTGGATGATGACTGGCTACGAAGCCGCCGTCAGTGCAAAGCAGAATTTCAATCCTTCTCTTGGATCGGTTGTTTCCAGATTACGGGGATCAAACGTGAAAGGGATGCCAGGGTACGTCAGTATTCCCGGCAAGCAGTTGATTGGGGGATCGGCTTATCTTGGCCTGGCTCATAATCCCTTCACTCCCGGAAGTAATCCTAACAGTGAAGATTTCGCTGTTCGAAACCTTTCTCTCGCTCCCGGTATAACGAACAATCGTCTTTCCGCTCGACAAAGTCTACGGGCTCAGCTTGATCAGTTTCAGCAACAGGTAAAGAGCGATCCGATAGCCGATGAACTCGATCAGTTTTCTCAACAGGCGTATGACCTGATCACTGGTGAGAGAGCTGCCCGGGCATTCGACCTGTCGCAGGAAGATCCAAATCTCCGTGATCAATACGGTCGAACAAGTGGAGGGCAGGGTTGCCTATTGGCACGGCGATTAGTCGAAGCGGGAGTGACCCTGGTCACCGTGCTGTCTGGTGGTGAATGGGACACGCATACCGACAATTTTAACACCCTGAAGACGGACTGCCTCCCGCGCATGGATAAAGCAATCGCTGCTCTTGTGAATGATATCTATGAGCGTGGGTTAGATAAACGAGTGATGGTGATCGCTTATGGTGAGTTTGGACGCACCCCTAAAATCAACCCGGATGCGGGGCGCGATCACTGGCCGGGAGCAGCGTGCGTTTTGTTTTCCGGCGCCGGAATGAAAGTAGGACGCATGATTGGGGAGACAGATTCCCAGGCCGCCTACCCGGTGACACATCCTTATTCACCGGGAGATGTGCTCTCCACAGTTTATGATTTTCTGGGTGTCGATTATCACCACCGCTTTGAAGATGACAGCCGCCGTGTCTTTCCTGTGCTACCCGAAGGAAAGCCGATTCAAGAATTGTACGGCTGAGAATTGAGATCTTGCCCAACATAAGTGGGGCGGCTTTTGTATACGAATAGTCCCTGAAGACGTGGTTTTGCGCTCTTAGACTGCTGCAGCTAAGTGTGTCGCGCATGCGAAGCGATCCTGAGCCCTGCTCACGCACGAAACCGGTGTAATCGCTTTAATCAATACGATCCGCAATAGTCGCGTAATCGTCAGGTTTCGCCATAAAGCTACTAAATGGGCAATCTAACTTTGCAGGGTTTTCCCCCTCTTACTGAGGGTGACCTAGACTCCATTTGTTCTTATCCACGTGGAGAGGCCTGTCTTATCGCCTCGTACTCAGGGAAATGTCATTTAAGGATCACGAAATGGTCAGCGTGAAAGAAGCAGCTCAGAGCGAGCTCTCAATGCAAGCAGAGTTAAGTGCTCTCAAGCAGCGAATTCGTGAATTAGAAGAGCGTCAACAACCAGAAGTAGCCGACCCGAACCGCATGAATTTGCTGGTATTCGAGTCGTCCCGCGACCGCTTGCTGGCTGCGTTCGTAATGGCGACCGGTGCAGCTGCGTGTGGAATGCAGGTCACGATGTTCTTCACATTCTGGGGGACAGCAGCCTTACGAAACGGCAATGGACAGGTGGGAAAGAAGTCATTCATTGAGCGCATTCGGTTGGATGCTGCCCGGTTCACTCCGAAACACAAAACTCTCCCAGATGGATATGTGCGGGATGGGACGTATGTTGATGAATGGCGAAATGAAAAAGAAGAACATCGCCGATCTTGATCAACTGATCAAACAGCGGCTGACTTAAACGTAAAAATTCAGATCTGTGAGATGTCCATGAAATTGATGGGCATCAAACGCGAAGAACTGATTGATTACCCCGGTCTCGAATTCTGTGGTGTCGCCGCCTTCGCAGAAGAAGCCGCCAAAGCGAATACAACATTGTTTATTTAGAATCTCAGAGAAGAAGATGTAAGACGCGACTCTCTGTCGCCTGGATGAATCCCGATGTCGACTCCCCTCACAGATAATTCGGATCCGATCAAAATATTGAATCGGCTGGAATCACTACTTGGTGGTGATTCGACAGCCTCTTCAGAGGTCACCACATTGGATATTGTGGCGACGTCTGGAAGAGATGGTAGCTGATATTGCTGAGCGGGACCGCAAAATCATGGAGGTAACAGAGCGGTACGAATTGCTGGCGAGAGCTCAGGCGGACGCCATTGTCCGCTCTGCAGAAATCATCGATGAGCTCGAAATCACCCGTCAAAATCTTTCCGATGCCAGACAGGCCGCAGAAAAAGCTGCCGAAGATACGAAGCGGCTTGCAGATACCATCTTTGAACGGACCAATGATGGTGTATTAGTCTTTTGCGACTATAAGTGTATCGCCTGTAACGACAATGCCTCAGTGCTGTTGGGAACAAGCCGAGACAGACTTCTGGGCAACTGGCCACGTGCCTTCGAGACGGCGTGTTATGAGAATGAAGCGTCTGCCGCGAGCGACATCAGGTCGATGCATGCTAATGCGTTTGGAAACAAAATAAATTCTGTTGAAGTTCGGCTACCGATTGAAAACGAAGGTCATTTCTGGGCGGAAGTGACCATGAGTGCATTCTCTATGGGAGATGCCGGTCACGTTCTGGCGGTGGTGCAGGATATAACCTCGCATAAGGAATTCGAGTACGAATTGCGACAACAACGTGACCTGCTTGATAATATTATCAACGCCGTTCCTGATCAATTGTCGGTCATGTCCGATGACCTTTCGCTGGTAGTTGCGAATAATGCTTTCTGCGAGAACGTGGGCGAGGAAAGAGATGACCTGATTGGCCGATCTGCAGAGAACCTGATTCCCAGGGAGATGCTCTCAGGAATACAGAAGTCGGCGAAGACAGGAATCGAACTTGATCATAATCGGGATATCATTCATCACTCCAACGATGCTAATGGTATTTCCAAAGTCTGGTCGATTAAACGATCCCAGTTCGGAGATGACTCCGGGAAAAACTATATCGTTTCTACAGCACGTGATATCACCGAGGATCGAGTCCGGGAAGATCGTTTACGTTTACTGGCAAGTGTCTTCAATGGAGCTTCTGAGGGAGTCGCGATTCTGGCCATCGATGGTGAGATCTGTGAAGCCAACCCTGCATTTATTAAAATGATCGGACTGAACCAGGAATCACTGGTGGGTGGTGATCTCGAAGATGCAATCCGCTTTGATATTGGAGAGATCGACCCGATTCTGGCCGATGTTGCCAGAGGAAACCCCTGGTCGGGCAAAGCCATCACGACAGGTATCGGCAGAAAGATTCGTCACTTCTGGGTCTCTATCAGTCACTTCCTGTGAATCTAAAGATAAGAGTCCTCGGCTGATTGCGGCTCTTTTCAGACATCACAGAATTAGAAAACGCTCAAGAGAATCTGCGTGTCCAGGTGCTTCATGACTCGCTGACAGGCCTGCCCAATCGTCGTTACTTCATTGAGCATTTAGATGAGTTAATTACATTAGATCGTAGTCATACCAAGGAGATCTATGTCTGCTTTATCGACCTGGACGACTTTAAACACGTCAATGATACAGCCGGGCATAACACGGGTGACGCACTGCTTTGCGGCTTGTGGGTAAAAGAATCCGCTCCGTGGTAGGAGATCATGTATTCATCGCACGTTTCGGCGGCGACGAATTTGCCATGATCTACACCAGTCAGGAGCGAAACAGACCATTTCAGGGACTTTGCAGAATCTTCTCGGGAATTCAAACCCGTTCATCATCGGGAATCACGAAACTAAAGTCGGCCTGAGTATTGGAGTCGCCACCTTCCCGGATCACGGTCAAGAGGTGGGGACATTGATGTGCAAAGCGGATATAGCGATGTATACAGCTAAATCTGCTGGAAAAAATCAAATCTGCTTTTTCACTCCCGAACTGGAAACCGGAATCAATACCCGACACCAGTTGCAGACCAGACTGCACCGAGCGCTGCAGGAAAAGATATTGGCCTCCATTTTCAACCCAAGGTCTGTGCCAAAACGAGACAGCCAGTCGGTTGTGAACCCTTTCACGCTGGATTATGCCGGATGGCAGCCACATTCCACCCAGCGAATTCGTACCACTTGCTGAGCAGACAGGTCTGATCCTGACGCTGGGAGAACACGTTTTTCAGAAAGCAGCCAGTATGCCTGCCGCTGGGCAGCTACAGGAATCACTCCTCATATCGCCGTGAATGTTTCTGCCAATCAGCTTCGTCATCCGGGTTTTGTCGAGCAATTAAGAACAATCCTGTTAGCAACGAAATCAGAAGCCGAATGGTTTGAGTTAGAGATTACGGAGCACGCGATGATGGAGGATGTTGAACACTCAGCACGCGTGATTAATGAACTTGCTGACATGGGTTTCAGCATTGCGATCGACGACTTTGGAACAGGCTATTCTTCACTGAGCTATCTGAAGAACTTCCGTATTCACACCTTGAAGATCGACTTGTCCTTCATCCATGATGTGACCGCTGACTGGCAGTCAAGTGCCGTGGTGCGTTCCATCATTTCATTGGGATCCGGTTTAGGCCTGGATATCGTAGCAGAAGGTGTGGAAACGGAAGAGCAGGCCAACCTGTTGACAGAATTTGGGTGTACCTATCTACAAGGTTATTACTTCGGTCGACCTATGCCAGCCAATGATTACATCAACTGGCTGTCAGTTAATGAATGCAACTCTGTCACATCTTAGGGCACAAGTCCCTTAAGTATGAAGACTGAAGCTCGGTAAGCATGAGCAGTCTTGATGGAATGACCCTTAAAAAGTGATGACAATGCCCTCGGTTGCCAGTTCCAGCATGGTCACAAAGCCTCCGATTTCAATCTGCGGAAGCATATCGATAGTGCTTAGTTCACCGGGTCCACCGAAACCACACGTTTTATGACAAACTGAGCAGAGCAGAATTCGCCCACCAGATTCATGATACTGTGTGATCAATTCGTCCAGCGGGGGAAAGCCTTGTACGCTGATTCCATTGCCACTTCCCTGGTAGCCCCAGACAGCCCCATCACTTGTCAGAAAAACACTCGCCTTATTACCCATCGCGAGTGCAGACAAAGCACAGGAAAATGCGAGCGTAGCACGCTTACCGTTGTCAGCCTTACCGACTGTTAACATCACGACAACATGTTTATTCTGTGGGCACATTCTGTTTCGATCCTTCCAGGCAATCAACTTCGCAGAGTGATTATTGCTCGGTGTAATCCATCCGCTTCCTCAAACTCTTCAATGGTATGTCCAAGTCTTCTGGCCCATGCTTCCACATCTGGCCTGAATGCAAGGTCGGTTGCCGTGACTTCTATGCGTTTCCCGGGACCAAGGCTTCGTGCTGCTTTCGTCAGTTCGACAATCGGCATAGGACAATTCATGCCTCGGCAATCCAGTTCCAGATCAACCATGATTAGATTATTACCCTGACGAGAGAGTGAAGTTATTAGAGAAAGCGCGCTGTTACCTCAATCTGCATTTCAAAACAATCGTCAATCAGAGCGATTGTGAAACAGCACAAAACCAATAACGATGACGGGATAGCGGGGACCGTGGCGCATGAGCAGAATGGGTAAAATGTACGGCCACGCCTGTGCAGCTTCTCCAGGCGTTAAATGTCGAAAATCTTAACTTGCTAACCTGGTGGTTACTCGATGAGGAAAGGACTCGTTCAGATGGTTAGCGTCGACAGCAATCAGGCGATCAGATTCTCAACCACATGACCATGGACGTCGGTCAGTCGATAATCTCTGCCCGCATGTCGAAAGGTAAGTTTCTCGTGGTTGAGGCCCAGTTGATGTAGAATTGTGGCATGGAAGTCATGAACATGCACGCGATTTTCGCCTACGGCAATTCCAAACTCGTCGCTGGCGCCATGGACAATTCCTCCCTTAATGCCTCCTCCAGCCAGCCAGGAAGAGAAGACCTGATGATGGTGTTCACGCCCTGCATGGTTCGCCGTTTCATGATAAGGGGTGCGGCCAAATTCTGTTGTCCACACAACCAGCGTCTCTTCAAACATTCCACGTTGTTTAAGATCTGCAATCAGGGCAGAAATCGGTTGATCAACGTTTCTGGCAAGAGGGGCATGAGTTGCCATGTCACCATGGGCATCCCAGTTGTTGGAGGAACCTACATCAATGAGCTCAATGAATCGCACACCCCGTTCTGCCAGTCTGCGTGCTACCAGGCATTGCCAGCCAAACCCGGTTTTCTGTCCGGGATCAAGTCCATAAGCTCGCAAGGTGCTCTCTGTCTCACCAGATAAATCAAGTGCTTCGGGAGCTTCAAACTGCATCCCGAAGGCGGTTTCGTAAGAGCGAATACGGGCTTCCAGAGCCGAGTCTTCCGGACGCTCAAGCGCATGCCGTTCGTTGGCGGATTTTAACAAATCGAGTTCGAGTCGCTGGAAGCTTGTGTCGACTTTAGGATTCACATTGGGAACAGGGTGGTCTCCTGGAATGAATTGCGTTCCCTGATGACAACCGGGTAAAAAGTCACTTCCCCAGGTTTGAGTGCCGGCATAGGGAGCTTGTGGAGCGATCACCACAAAAGAGGGAAGGTTGCGATTAACAGTACCAAGTCCGTAACTGATCCAGGATCCGATGCTGGGACGGGCAAAAGTCCAGGAACCACAATGCATACCGAGAGTGCTCTCGTAGTGATTGGTATGATCTGTTTCCATAGATCGGATAACAGCCAGATCATCTACAATGCCTCGCATATGCGGGAACAGATCACTGACTTCAGTTCCACACTTCCCACCAGGCCGATACTTCCAATTCGGTTTTTTCAGATAGCGGGTAAATTCGCCGATTTTTCCCTGCCAGTTGTCGACCGTGATTGTCTTGCCATGATTTGCAAACAGGTCAGGCTTTGGATCGAACGAGTCGACATGAGAGACACCCCCTGTCATATACAGAAAAATAACACGTTTTGCTTTGGGGGCGAAATGCGGAATGATTGCTTCAAGCGGATCCCGACCGGGCGAAGAAGTGGCCGATTGAGTTTCTTCCGCTAACATGGCAGATAAAGCGATCGCTCCCAGCCCGCTTGTAGCCTGTTTTAAAAATTGTCGACGAAAATAAAAATCACTCATGGTTTCAATGTCCGCAGATTTAATCGGTTTGCATATTTAATCGACGTAGAGGAATTCATTCCGTGTCAGCAAGGTTCTCAGAAATCCATGCCAGGCATAGGTACCCGCGTCAGTTGTCGACATCCCTGCATCTATTGCTGCTTTACGGTACGTGTTCAAAAATGTCAGAGCTTCATCTTCTTCAGTAGGAGTAGGTGTTCTCGCTAATGAAATGGTGAATGCATCTCGAATTCGCAGAGTCTCTGTTTCTGATCTATCGAATAACCG
This sequence comes from Planctomycetaceae bacterium, assembly GCA_041398805.1. GTDB lineage: Bacteria > Planctomycetota > Planctomycetia > Planctomycetales > Planctomycetaceae > Polystyrenella. The sequence continues at coordinate 160,048 of JAWKUC010000001.1, forward strand.
CTTCTGAAATGCTGCGGCCTGCTCATGGACGAATTCATTATTCATCAGGTAGAGTGCTTGCGTCGGAACTGTGGTCAATGCACGATGAGCTGTGCTGACATTGGTATCGGCCCCATCAAACAGACTCAGGAAGGGATGCCGTTTGAGACGTTGCTGCATCAGGTAGACGCTGCGCCGGGAAGTCGGATAGACTCCATAATAAGGATTGTGTTGAGTAAATCCCCAGGACTCCACAGCAGGGAAGGGATGCGCCTCTCCCATACTTCGATCGAGATTTCCACCCACCATCAGCATCGAGTCGCGTATTTCTTCGGCACTCAAACGCCGACGAGTGAAACGCCATAGAAGTCTGGCATCCGGGTCATGCAGGTAAGCAGTCTCGTTGAAAGCAGTACTACGACGATAGGCTGCTGAATTGAGTATGAGGCGGTGCATCGCTTTAACCGAGTATCCCGACTCTTTAAAACGGGATGCCAGCCAGTCGAGTAATTCCGGATGCGAAGGACGTTCGCCGCGAACACCGAAGTCATTTTCCGTGCCGACCAGTCCTTTCCCGAAATGATGTTGCCAGATGCGATTGACCATGACTCGGGCAAAGAGTGGATTCTCATTCGACGTCCACCAGTTCGCCAATTGTAAACGACCACTTTGGGTCGGTTCAGGGAGTAAGGTGGCTCCCAGAATATCCAGATTCCTCCTGGGGACTTCCTCTCCCGGTCGAGTTATTTCACCTCGCAGCTGGATTCGAGAATCGTGTGGAGTTTCTTTATCAATCGCCCCATAAACACGATCCATCATGGGGATCGCGCCGCGTGTCTCGAGTTCTTTTTTCCGGCGATTCAGGTGATCGGCTTGTTTCTGCAGCTCTCGTTTTAAATCCAGTTTCTCTGCTAAGACTGCCGGTTCAGGAATTGAATCTGAACTGCTCGGTTGCAGACTTCCGGCTGGAGGAAATGGGAGAGTCGCTATACTGAGATTATCGATTTCATGTGCAGGAGTATTCCCGTCGCCCGGTCCATAATTGTCTACAAAAGTCGTGTCAATCACTCCATCCCAACCGGAGGTGAACTGTGCGTCGCTGAAAGTGATTTCCTCGTCGGAAGACGCAAGTACGCCGCCAAATGTTCTCGCGCTCAGGTTGATCGCAAGCTGCAGGTTGTACCATTCACCGACTTCAAGCTCAGCGATTTCTCTATATTGCGCTCCATCTTTGAGCAGGAGCTGCTTCGCTGTGACAGCAACTTCTACGGCAGCCGAATTACCGGGGCCATGGCCGAGATAAAAACGATACGCTCGTTGGGTGTTCTTATTGTTTGAAGTATTGCGAAAGTCGATGTTGTAATGCAGAACAGTTTTGGGATCGGTGACTTCCTCGAACTTAGCGAGGATTGCGTTATTATCCGAATTCTCAGGAAAAGAAATTCCACGTGAACCATACGCAAAAGCGTTTTTGAAGGGGCTCTGAGAATCTTGAGTCACAGTGAGTGAACCATACTTCACATAAGCAGAGCTCAAGTCCGTTCCCAAATCGAGTTCTTCAAAACCAAAGTAGCGCGACGATCCAGTAACGGAATTAATTTCCTCCGTGGCTTCTGTTAGACGCTGATTAAGTTGATTCAGTTCTGTTTCAACCGTGCTAAGTTCCTGTTGATATTTTGATTCCGCTTCAGCCACCAGTGCCGGAGGAATTTCCGGATAGAGATCATAGGGACGTTTTTTTTCTTCCGACCCGGGAAAGGAATAGCGCGTACTGTCAAAGATACCATAGAGACCATAGTAATCCGACATATTCACAGGATCGAACTTATGGTCATGGCAGCGGGCACAACCGAGTGTGAGCCCGAGTACCGATTGTCCCATCACGTCGATTGTATCCTGAATGGTCAAGTGATGATAATTTTCGACGTCGAACCCGAACCGTCTCGAAATCGCAATATAACCGGTGGCGATCTGCAGTTCCCGATACTCTCTCAGCTCTTGATCTGTTTGAGGTTCCGGCAAGTTGGCGGCAATCAGATCACCGGCAATCTGTTGTCTGATAAATTCGTCATAAGGTAAGTCGGCATTAAAGGCGTTGATAACCCAGTTTCGATATTTGTACGCCAGAGGGACAGGATAGTCGGCTGTTTCACCCGCGGTATCGGCGTAACGGACGACATCCAGCCAATGCCTTCCCCAGCGCTCTCCATAGGCTGTAGAGGCGAGCAATCTTTCGATTACCTTTGAATACGCCTCTGGGGAGTTATCCTGTTCAAAGGCGGTGACTTCTTCGGGAGTGGGGGGTAAACCAGTTAAATCGAAAATTACCCGGCGAAGCCAGACAGACCTGGAAGCAGGAGCGACAGTTTTGATACCGGCCGTATCAAGTTGCTTCTGTAAAAAACGATCAATGTCACTGATCACCTCGGCCCCATCCAACGCAGGGGGTGTTGGGTCCTGGACAGGTTGATAGGACCAGAACTGGCGCTCCTCATCAGTGATCGTCCCACCGCGTAATTGGGGACCACCCGTCTCCAGCACGACACCCTCCGGCCAGATCGCCCCCTGATCGAGCCATTTTGAGATAACTGAAATCGTATCCGCATCCAGTTTCCCGGATGGAGGCATTTCGTAACCCTCTTCGTGATTCAGGGCTTTCAGCAGTAAACTTTCTCCCGGATTATCCAGGAAGATCACCGGGCCGCTGTCGCCACCCGTCAGCATGTTCTCTCTGGAATCGAGCCTTAATCCTGATTCAGATTTGCGATTGCTGTGACATTCGATGCAGTGTTTTAACAGGAATGGTCGAATTTGATTTTCAAACAACTCTTCCTGTCCGGGATTTTTCTCTGCTCCCATGGCGGTGCCACTGAGGAGAATAAGGCCGAGGAACCAGCTAAAGAATAGTACTCGTTTTGAATCTCGCAGTAGTGCTAGAGCTATCCTCGACAATCTGGATGAGATGCGACTAGTCATCAGCAACTCCCGATCCTGCCAGTGATCGTTGCGCATTAAGCAGACTTTGCCAGAGGTCCCGCGCATGTTCCCGAGCGACTCGTTCACACAAATCCGCATCTCCTGTGGCGAGTGTCTTAAGCAGTTTTCGATGTGACTCGGAAGTATCTTTCTGGGTTGTCGTTTTCTTTTCGTGATGGAGTCGGTGCATGCTGGCCAGCCAGAGCTGCAATTGGGGACGCAATAAATTCCAGGCGGAGAGGAGCCGCGAATTTCCGGCGATGCGAATGATCTCTTCGTGAAATTCAATATCAAGCAGTGTGAGTTGGATCAGATCAGATTCTTTTTCAATCTGATGGATCTTCAGTTCGAGACGATCATACGCTTCAGGAGTCATTTTCTGGCAGGCGAGACGGAAGGCTCCTACCTCCAGGATTTCACGCGCGTCGACGAGTTCATTCAGATCGTCTTCCGTCAGCTTCAGGGCGCGGGCTGTCCCGCGGCTGTCGAGTTGCAGTAGACCTTCCTGGGCCAGTTGGAATTAGGCCCAAGGCATTGGTGAGGTTTCTGGCTGACGCCTAACAGTTTTGCAATTTGCGCCTCGGGCAAGGTCTCTCGGGAGGAATCGCCCCCGAATAGATCGCTTCCCGCAACTGTTCCCTCGACGTTCGGTGACGGTTCTCCGGTTAATTTCCTTGAGAACCGGGTGCGTGCTGAGGTTGTTTAAATGTAGTATTCATCCCCCAACGTAAACGGTCGACCGTCGACCGTCAATCAGGATTCGTGCGGGAATTCAGAATAATCGTCCCCCGAATCGGCGATTCGAGGGTGGGAAAGAGGCATTCTTCAGGGAAAAACGACGATTATCCTGAATTTAAACCATTAATAAATGAAACAGGGCTGGATCATGATGACCCAGCCCTGTTCGATCTAACGTTTATTAATCTAACCGATGAAGGTTATTTCTAGTGCGACTGGTGCTGCACCCTGTTGCTGTGATGGAGCCAGATCGAAGCGATCGAGGTTCATCACTTGTTCCAGGCGGCAACGAAGTCCTGCACGAACTTTTCTTCTGAATCTTCACTGGCATAAACTTCGGCAATCGCTCGCAGCTGAGAGTTCGAACCGAAAACCAGATCGACCGTGCTTGCTGTCCATTTCACTTTTCCTGACTGGCGGTCTTTGCCTTCGAAAAGTGATCACACATGGGAGACTTCTCCCATTCGGTATTCATGTCCAGCAGGTTGACGAAGAAATCATTCGACAATGTTTCCGGTTTCTCTGTGAAGAGTCCCAACTGCGGGTACCCAACAGTGGTGTTAAGAACTCGCATTCCTCCGACCAGCACGGTCATCTCCGGAGCTGTCAAATTCAGTTTCTGAGCCTGATCAACCAGCAACTCGGGCAGGGCGATCGGATCCCTTTGTGCTGGTAGTTACGAATCCATCCGCTTTCGGTTCCAGAACTGTGAAGGCTTCCACATCTGTCGTTCCTGGGTCGTGTCATTACGGCCCGGATAGAACGGAACGTTAACTCCAGGACCTCCTTTTTTCTTCGCTGCATCTTCAACTGCCGCACAACCACCGAGGACGATTAAGTTCTGCCATAGAAACTTTTTGCCGCTCGACTGGGAGTTGTTGAAGTCGCTTTGAATTTTCTCCAGCTTCTGCAAAACGCTTTCGAGTTCAGCAGGATTGGTTATTGACGGCCCAGTTCTTCTTCTGGGGTTCCAATCGAATGCGGGTCTACAGCGCCACCACGATTGTCGGTTCCACGGAAGGTCGAAGCCGAAGCCCAGGCTGTCGAGACAAGCTGCGAAACAGTTAAGTCGGATTCAAGAATCTTCTGTTTCAGGTTCGCAATATCCTGTTCATCAATCAATTCGTAATCGACAGCGGGAACAGGGTCCTGCCACAACTGCACTTCCGGGACTTCTGGTCCGAGGCAGCGGTAATGGGGCCCATATCGCGGTGAGTCATTTATACCACGCTTTGGCAAATGCTTTTTCGGAATTCTTCGGGATGCTCGTGAAAGCGTTTTGAAATCTTCGAGTAGGCAGGATCCATCTTTAAAGCGAGGTCGGTGGTGAACATGATCGGAGCATGAATCTTATCAGGAATATAGCATCAGGCACGGTTCCCTGGGCAGCTTTCGTTTCGGGGTCCATTGATGAGCACCGCCGGACTCTTTGGTCAGTTCCCAATCATAAGCGAACATGTTTTCGAAGTAACCGTGTGACCACTGGGCCGGGGTGGATGTCCAGGCCCCTTCCAGTCCACTGGTAATCGTGTTCGGCATTTCCCTTGCCAAATTTGTTTTTCCTCCAACCGAATCCCTGTTCTTCAATGCTGGCTCCTTCCGGTTCGGGACCGACTACCCGGATTAGCAGCTCCGTGCGCTTTACCGAATGAGTGTCCCCCGCGATCAGAGCGCGACCGTCTCTTGTCGTTCATCGCCATCCGTCCGAATGTTTCGCGGATGTCATGCGGCGGCCAGTGGATCAGGTTTTCCATTCGGGCCTTCCGGATTCACATAAATCAAACCCATCTGTACGGCAGCAAGTGGATTGTCCAGCTCCCGATCACCATGATACTGCTTGTCTCCCAACCATTCGCTTTCCGGTCCCCAGAAACGTCCTGTTGAGGTTCCCAGACATCTTCACGGCTCGGCGAATCCGAAGGTTTCAAAAACCCATCGATTCAAGAGAGACGTTGCCTGTCAGACCATCATGGCTCCAGGGAAATTTTTGTTACCGTACTTCTGTTTGATCGGCCAGAGTAAACGACGCGCTTTGTCGAGGTTCGCGTTATCCGGCCAGCTGAGTGGTGCAAACCGCTGCGTTCCGTCACTTGCTCCTCCCCGACCATCGGTGGTTCGGTAAGTACCGGCACTATGCCAGGCCATGCGAATAAACAGGGGGCCGTAGTTTCCGTAGTCAGCCGGCCACCACTCTTGTGAAGTTGTGAGTAACTCTTTGATATCCTGCTTCACTGCAGCCAGGTCGAGCGACTTGAATTCTTCAGCGTAGTTGAAGTCACTCCCGAGTGGATTACTTTTGGCGGAGTTCTGATGCAGCATCTGCAGGTTAAGCTGATTCGGCCACCAGTCTCCATTCGACATCACCCCTGCGGCAGTCTGTCGGGCAGAAGCGGGGCTGACTGTTCCCATCACGGGACATCGATCAATTCCTTCAGGAGCCGAGGCGGTCCCCTCACCCTTTTCGGCTTGAGAATATCGAGTTTGTACAAATACGAGGGCTGCGATACAGAGCACAGCACCTAAGATCGTCACGCGAGCGAAGCGAGTTTTGGTGATCATGAGATCTCTCCAGGGAATATGGTAACGTTAGAATCGAACCCGCCAGAAACAGCCGGCTCCCCACAAAACTACTATGGTCGATTTCCGTTAATACATCCAATGCATATTCGATATGTATTCCATAACTGAAATGCATGGAAAACATAGCCCCATTTTGACCAGAAAAACCTGAAATACGCTCTGTTCGCAACTTCTATGTTTTCAACAGGTTATGTGGCCCAGGCTAAGGGAAAAGGGCGAAGGTCCCGTGAGGTGGTCGCGGATTATGTAGTGAATAAAATCTCAGGAATCCGCGGGTGTCCATTCAGAGGTGAAGACTTCGTCATCAGGGGGATTCGCATCTTCAATAATCCAGTCGCTAGTTATAGTAACATCCCCATCGTTATTGAATGAGACTTGCCTGCAGAAAAAGTTCGTAGCAACATCCACAAACCTTCTTCGTATAAGAGACTCGTCCTTTATCCATTCAAGAACTCTGCACTCGCGTCCGTCAATTTCAGAGTAACCTGCTTCGATCCATGAAATCAGTGACTGTCCTGTTTTCCGTTTCGGAGGATGGACATTGTCTGGTTCAACCTTTGGGAAAAGCTCGTTCTAAAATGAACCATCATTTGCCGCGTAGCAGCCAGCAAAAATAATTTTGGCTTTTAATTGAATACTTTTGCGAGGCGTCGTTTGAGTTTGCTTAACTCAGTATGAACTATTAACGTTCACATTTGATTGGTGAAAAGTAGCGTACAATCTGACCATTCATTTATTTTGCAATCCAAATCAATGTCGATATGATTCGGGTGATAACAGGAGTCTCGCAAACATACCAGAAGAAATGAGATTAATGCTTGCAAAGCATTCAATGAAATCTGAACAGTTAGGATATTATCAAGGACTTCAAGACTACTGAATTCATATTCATCCTGATATCGAATTTTGAGAGTGCACTTTACTGTATTCGAACGAATACATACCACATCAATCACTTTGTATTCCAGCATTGAGAGGCTGTTGATCAGCTCTTGTAAAGTATTGTCGTTTACAGGATATTTCAATGCCATTGAAGTTGGTGAATACTTCTCAAGTTGGAAAGTCTCTGATAGTGTTTTTGCGGATGTCATCTCACACCTACTTGTGGATAGTACAAATTCCAATTCTCAAGCACCTCGCCTGTCCGAGGATTAAGTCTTTCTAACTGAACATGCAGATCATTAACATCAACAGATTTCGCATGATACTGCCACTTACCACCTCGAAACGCCCTCTAGAGCTTCGAGATTTCTTTCAGGTATTCATTTTAATGCTCCCAGAACTTATTGAAAGCTTGCAATTCCTCTGGGTTGTGTATCTGGATTATTGTCTCCCAAGATATGGATGATTGTATTGTGTATTTTCCTGATATCCACTCTCCAAAATTGGCAGGAAAGCATCATCGGAGCCAAGTTTGTCGCATATAACAAATTCACAACCTCGTAAAAAATAAGCAAGATTAGGTAATGAACGGCCACCGATGTAAAGTGCTGGGCGTTTTCTTACTTCATCGATTATGTTACGAATTTAGAATTCATTATTCGAGATTTCATTCAAAACGGAACCCTCCCAGATTTTTTCAGAGGCCTCACTCAACTCATGCAATTCGTTACAGCACGTGAGCGTCATAATTAATCAATCACTTAGGAATCCGCGGGTGTCCATTCGGAAGTGAAGACTTCGTCATCAGGGGATTTGCATCTTCAAGAATCCAGTCGCTTGTTATCGTAACATCCCCATCGTCATTGAATGAGACTTCCCTTCGGAAAAAATTCGTAGCAACATCCACAAACCTTCTTCGGATAAGAGACTCATCTTCTATCCATTCAAGAACTCTCGCTCGCGTCCGTCAATTTCAGAGTAACCTGCTTCGATCCATGAAATCAGTGACTTTCCTCTTTTCCGTTTCGGAGGTTGGCCATTGTCTGGTTCAACCTTTGGGAAAAGCTCGTTCTAAAATGAACTATCATTTGCAGCGTAGCAGCCAGCAAAAATCATTTTGGCTTTTGGTCTAGTTATTTACTCTACGAGTATACGATTACCTTTTTATGTACTTGTTGTAATGTTCAACAAAATCTTCTGGAACATGAAAATACTCGGTTGGTGAATTCTTGAAATCTGCTGCTTTTAGTAAATCTAGCGAATCATATAAGACCGATTCATCAACTGAAGAAGATGCCGTGTGAACTTTGGCATCCCATTCCTGTTCAAGTATTATTGCCCAATCGGAAGCCTCTTCCCTACTCATTTGCCCATTGATCAGAGCTTCGAAAACTGGAGCCAATGTGTTAAGTGAGATTTTCATCAGAATGTTAATGTTCCTGTGAAATTACCAAGTTCATCAAATTGATAATGAAATTTACGACCACCAGTTTCGGGGCGTACCATTCTTGTTCGTCCTTGATGGTCAAACGATTCACGCCAAGCACGAAAATTTTATTACTAGGAATGATCTCTCTTACAGTTCGACTGCCAGCAATGATTCCTTGAGTTCGAGCTCTCGTGATTTATTCATAATACCTTATTCGCCCATTAAAAAGTCTTCGGACATTATTTACGCCTACACTTTCTGTATACTTGTAATACTTGGCGATCAAACCACTATAGGTATTATGCACCAACGTCCCGCTATCACCCACGCGGTAGACATGTTCGCGGTGCACCTCCAGTTTATACACTAACTGGTTCTCGTGCGAGATTCTTAGAGTTCTAGTCATTACCCAATCAACTCCATTAAACCCAACGCTGCGGTGGACAGATTGTTTCCAGAGAGTGAACAGGTCTTGGCCAAATGGAGATTCGTATTTAATCCGCGGTAGGTATCGGGTCGCGAATTGAATACAATACACTGTAAAGGAGACCGGGGTTGGTTTGCAGGTGTTGGTTGTTTCATGGTTTTGGGTAGCAGGTTTTGATGGATTTCAGTACGCGCCAGGATGTTGAAGAATTGATGGACCAGCCCGGTCTGAACCGGGGTGAGCATCATCAGGCACTGCAAGGTCTCGGGCGGATCAACTGGATCAGCGGGAGTGACCGGATCTTCTGGCCCTCCATTGCCAGTTATGCCCGGCAGCACCCTGGAAAAGTTATCCGGGTTCTCGATATCGCCAGTGGTGGTGGGGATGTGGTGCTCAAGCTGGCCGAACGGGCGCAGCGGGAAGCCTTACCTGTGCAATTCACAGGAAGCGACTTTAACCCGGTGGCGATTGAATTCGCTCAACAGAAAGTTGCTGCGCAGCAATTGTCCGTCGAGTTTATGCAGCTGGATGCCTTACAGGGAGAGATCCCGAAAGGTTACGACATCATCATCTGTTCGCTCTTTCTGCATCACTTGAATGACAGAGAGGGAGTTCAGTTTTTGACAAAGATTGCTGCGGCCACCGAGGGACTCGTATTGATTAACGACCTGCGTCGTTCCCGCTTTGCTTACTGGCTGGCCTTTCTAGGGTGCCGGTTATTAAGTCGCTCGGCGATTGTGCATGTCGATGGCCCCCTCTCTGTGCAGTCGGCTTATACGACAGAGGAGGCACGAGAGCAGGCACGGTTAGCAGGAATGGAAGAAAGTGACGATTACCCATCACTGGCCCCAACGTTTTCTACTCAGCTGGAGAAAACGATCATGATGGTAGAAGATACGCCAGCTACAACTGCCGGAGAGGCAGTATGGGATGTCGTCGTGGTTGGGGCTGGTCCGGCGGGGACGATCGCCGCTCAGCAGTTGGCTCAAAGCGGCTTGCGTACTTTACTGGTCGACCGCAAGTCCTTTCCCCGTTCCAAAGTCTGCGGTGCCTGTTTGAACGAACGGACGTTGAGTTTGCTGAAACAGGCGGGACTGGAAAAGCAGCTTGCTCAGGCAAATCCGATTTCGATTAATGAGTTAATGATTCAAACTCCCCGTCAATCGGCTCGCCTGAAACTTCCGGGAGGTCTGATTCTAAGTCGTACCCGTCTCGATGAAATTCTGCTTCGCGAAGCGATTGATGCGGGAGCGATGTTCCTCTCGCGTGTCACGGCAACCTTGGACGAGCTGACAAACGACGGTCAATCGCGGCTCGTTAAATTGAAATCAACAGAAGCACCTGAAGTGACTGTTACCGCGCGGTTGGTGGTGCTCGCTGATGGATTGAGTAATTCCGCACTGCAGAACTACCCAGCTGCCAAAAGCCAGGCGGTTCCATCCTCACGAGTCGGTGTGGGGGGGCTCCTGATCGATCCTCCTCCTGCATTCGAGCGAGGGCGAATTTACATGGCAGTTGCCAGAGCGGGGTATGTCGGGATGGTGCTTGAGGAAGATGGGAATCTGAATATCGCCGCCGCAATTAATACACACGATCTGAAAAAATATCCTTCGTTGGAAGAGCTCGTGAGTGATGTGCTGAAACAAACCTGTCCATTTGAGTTGGATCGACTGAACGAAGTCAAATGGACTGGCACAGTCCCCTTGACCCGCAGCGTCCAACAACCAACTTTGCCGCGCACCTTACTTTGCGGTGATGCGGCCGGTTATGTCGAACCGTTCACGGGTGAGGGCATTTCGAGCGCCCTGGCGGGGGGGATGCTGGCGAGTCAATTGATCAGGACTCATCTCGATCGTTGGAGTAGTGCTGCTGAAGCCGAATGGAAGCAGATTTATCAACAGAAAATTCAGCGTCGTTATCACTGGTGCAGCTGGTTAGCGCGCCTCTCCCATCACAAAATCGCGGTAGAGATGGCTGTCTCTGCCGTTCGCTTCTTTCCCGTTCTTGCCAAACCGGTGATCACTCACTTGAATGATCCCGTCAAGTCAGTCCCTCTGCCCGGTGGTTGACCTGCAATTGAGTTGTCTTGGTCCTTGTCCGTATTCACGCACTTCAGATTGAACATGTTATGAGTTTCGAAATTCTGGGTATTGGTACAGCCAGTCCCGCTTACCAGATTGAGCAGGCTGATGCTGCGGATATCGCCAAGGAAGTTTGTCTTGATGATGAAAAACAGAAAAGACAGATGGTCGCACTCTATCGCCGCTCCGGTGTGAAAACCCGTTACAGCGTGCTGCTCGATTCGCCCGGTCCGGGAACAGAAGATCGTCAGACTTTCTACCAGCGGATTACCTCCAGCGACGACAAAGGACCGGGTACAGCGGCACGCATGGCTGAGTACGAAACCCATGCACCACAGCTCGCACTGGAAGCTGCCCGGAAAAGTCTGCAGAGTGGGAATGTTGACCCGGCTGAAATCACCCACCTGGTGACTGTGTCTTGCAGTGGATTTGCTGCGCCTGGTTTCGATATCGAACTGATGCGAGAACTGGGGCTATCGGGAGAAACAGCCCGGACCCATGTCGGATTTATGGGCTGTCACGGGGCATTGAATGGGTTACGTGTCGCCAGAAGTTTTGCCGAGTCGAACCCGAACGCGACTGTGCTCGTTTGTGCTGTCGAATTATGCAGTCTGCATCATCAGTACGGCTGGAATCCGCAACAGATCGTCGCGAACTCGCTCTTTGCGGATGGAGCTGCGGCAGTTGTTGGTCGTGCCGGGAGTGATTCAAAATCTTCAGACTGCTGGCAGATTATTTCCAATGGCTCCCGGTTGATTCCGGATTCAAGAGAGATGATGAGCTGGCGGATTGGGAATAACGGTTTCGAGATGAGTCTTTCTCCTGAAGTTCCCACATTGATCAAACAATGTCTGCCCGATTGGATCGATAACTGGCTGGGGCAATATCAGCTGGAAGTCGATCAAATCAAGTCGTGGATCATTCACCCGGGTGGCCCACGAATTCTCCAGGCGACAGGCGAGTGTCTCAACCTGACTGAAGCGCAGGTTGCCCCTTCTCAAAAAGTGCTGGAAGAATTGGGCAACATGTCCTCACCCACGATTCTATTCATCATGGAACGTCTTCAGAATTCACAAGCCGAGTTACCGTGTGTCGTCCTGGGGTTTGGCCCCGGGTTAGTCGTTGAAGCCGCCCTGATCCAATGACCTGATAAATCGCGTTCGTGTATCCTGAGAAACCCAAAGGAATTCCTACAGGAATTGTTCGATGTTAATACCCAGGGTGCGGATTCGGTTGCGAAGCGTCACGCGGGAGATTCCCAGAATCGCACTCGCTTGGACCTGGTTCCCTTTAGTTTGATTGAGAACTTTCTGCAGCAGGTGTCGCTCGGCACAGGCGATTGTTTCCGAATAGAGGTCGGTCGAGCCTGTATGCAGACGCTGATCGATAAAGCTGTCGAGGTCCATGTTTGAACCGGTTGGAATATCCGGGGTCGACCCACTCAGCATACCAGGTAGAAATTCAGGGAGCAGCACCGTCCCGCGCGCTTTCAGCAGCGATTGCTTAATCACACTTTCGAGCTCACGCACATTACCCGGCCAGGAGTATTCGTGGAGACATTGCAGTGCTTCCGGGGAGAGGGAGTTCACTTTGCGGGCGAACTCCGGGCTGTACTTATTCAGGAAATATTCTGCGAGCAGTTTCAAATCGTCCCCCCGATCGCGTAGCGGAGGAAGTTTGATCGTAACCACGCTCAAGCGATAGAAGAGGTCCTTACGAAATAATCCTTTCTCCACAAGTTCCTGGAGATTGTGGTTGGTGGCCGCGATCACGCGCACATCGGCCTTGATGATTCCGGTTCCACCCACACGCTCGAATGTTCCATCCTGCAGGACGCGTAACAATTTGGCCTGAGTCATCGGGGACATATCGCCCACTTCGTCCAGGAACAAGGTTCCTCCATCGGCTTGTTCAAACTTGCCAATCCTCCGGCGATCGGCACTGGTGAAGGCTCCCTTCTCGTGCCCGAACATTTCGCTTTCAAGGAGAGATTCCGGAATCGCTGCGCAATTGATTGTATGGAACGGTTTGTCAGACCGTTTGCTGTGGTGATAAATCGCCTGGGCGACGACTTCTTTCCCTGTGCCACTTTCTCCCAGGAGAAGTACACTCAGATCCTGAATGGCGACCTGGCCAATCGCCTTGTAGACCTCTTTCATCGCATCGCAACGACCGATGATCGATTCACTGGTGCCGATCTCCTGATCTGCTCCGGGAACGGAAGGCTGGACTTTGATTAGATGACTTAAATGCAGCGCTTTTCCGATCAGTTCCTTTAACTGAACGAGCTCGAGCGGTTTGAACAGATAATCGTAGGCTCCCGCCTTGGTCGCCTCGATTGCGGTTTCTACGGTGCCATGACCCGTGATGAAGATAACGGGGGTACGGGAATCGATTTCACGAATACTTTTAAAACAATCGAGTCCCGATTTATCCGGCAATCGCAGGTCGAGCACCACGACGTCCGGTTTTTCTTCAGCGACAAGAACTTCTCCTTCGGCAGCTGTTTCTGCCGTAGCAATTCGAGGTCATCGTCGGCAAAGGCGCGTTTAAAGGCATGCAGGATAGAAGCCTCATCATCAATCACTAAAAGTTTAGGCATCTCTTATCCTTCATTACTTATAAGCAGTTTCAAAACCCTCTGATGGGTCACATTTACCCTGTTTTTTAGAGTCGAGGCAAACCACAACCGGGTTTTGAAATAGCCTCTACGGTATTCACTGTCAGTGGAATTCGGAGTTCGAAGCAGGCACCCCGTTCCAGGTTGTAACCAGTTAGACTTCCGTGATGTGCTTCTGCAATTTGACGACTGATTCCCAGCCCCAACCCGACACCCTGTTTTTTATTGGTGACAAAGGGAGTGAAGAGGCGGTCCAGAATGTCGGGAGCGATACCTGTTCCCTGATCTGTCACCCTGACAACAGCGTCATCTACTTCCTGTTGGACCTCGATGCGAATTTCGCCTCCGTCCGGCATGACATCAAAGGCATTCAGAATGAGATTTAAAAAGAGCTGTTGTAACTGTTCCGGATCAGCGACAACCTCCAGTGGATTTTCTTCCTCGACGACATTAAGTTTAATTCTCGAAGAGCGAGCGCGTCCTTCGAGAAGTGTTTTTGTGCGGTCCAGCACCTGCTGTATAGCAACCAGTTTGCGCACAGGTTCCGCAGGTCGAGCATAATCGAGTAGGCTGCTGACCGAGCGTTCCATCCGCCGAATTTCGTGTTCAACCAGCTCCAGATCTTCTGAAGGAGTGCCTAGTTTTTCCAACCTTTGTCGATCGGCCTGGATCAGCATTTTGATGGAGGTGAGCGGGTTTCGGATTTCATGCGCTACCCCTGTTGCGATTTCAGCCAGTGTTTTTAATTGCTGGGAACGCATCGCTTCCCGTTCCCGCGCTGCATTCGTCCGTTCCAGCTCCAACCGCTGCGCTTCGGTCAGGTCACGAATGATGGCGACATAATTAGGTTGGTGTTCCGGAGGAATTTCAGCCAGGGACAATGCGACCGGAAATGTGGAGTGATCCTGACGCAACCCCTGCATCTGACGGGTTTCGTTTGCTGAGGTTGATTCGAGAATGAAGTCTGGAATGATTTCTGTAATAGAGTGGCCGATCAGCTGCTGTGCCTGAAACTGGAACAGCAAACTGGCAGCACGATTCATCGAGAGAATCATCCCGGCAGGATCAAGTGTGATAATTCCATCGCCGGCAAATTTGACGACTGTTTCTGTCCGCACATGCTCATCAATCGCAATCTGACGGAGTGGTCCAATAATGATGAGCCAGAGGACTGGCGCAGAAACAACAGTCAGGGCAATGGCATCGACCAGTGCATAAGTTTCCGAAGAGAGATTCTCGGGCAATAGAATCGGCAGGGCGAGCATAATACAGGCTTCAATAGAAAATACGACCATCAGCACCAACACGATTAATCGGGAGGGTGTATGGAGGATTTTCTGTAAGCTGGCAGTGGCGCTGGCCATGATGAGATCAGGAAATGAATACTTGGAGAGGGGAAGTTGTGGATATCCCGGATTGTAAATCATCGACAGCCTGCGGGCGAGTTTCAGTCCATTACTTTTCATTGAAGTGATCCTGATGAACGAGGCTCCTTAATCTACCGGATCGTGATGATCAACGTGTTCGTGTTTGAGTCCCCGGGCAAACCAGGGATAAATACAGGGGACTACCAGCGAGGTCAGTAATGTCGAGGTGATCAGTCCGCCAATGACAACCGTGGCGAGTGGACGCTGCATTTCAGCTCCATCCGAAGTCGATAACGCCATGGGTAAAAAGCCAAGACTCGCTACCGTAGCCGTCATGAGAACCGGTCTCAATCGGGCCAGAGCTGTCTGATAACTCACCTCTTTTAAATCAAGACCGGTATGCCGCAGATGTTCCGCGGCGCTCACCCAGACAAGACCATTAAGCACAGCGACACCAAACAGGGCAATAAAACCAACACCCGCTGAAATACTGAAGGGCATCTCTCTCCACGCGAGGGCGAGAATACCTCCGGAGGCAGCCATCGGAACCGCCAGGTAGATCAACATGGCTAATCGCAGCGATCCCAGACTGGTGTGGAGCAATAACAGGATGATGACCAGTACGATGGGAGTGATAATCATCAATCTCAGGCTGGCTGATTGCAGATTCTCAAAATCTCCCCCCCAGCGTAATTCGTAACCTGCGGGAAGTTCGACATCATTCTCGATCACCCGTTGCGCTTCTGCAACGAAGGTGGCCACATCGCGACCACGTACGTTCGCCGAGACAAATGTACGACGCCGGTTGGCTTCATGCTCAATCGAGGGGGGAGTCTCTTCAAGTTTAATCTCGGCGAGATCACGCAGCGGGATCGATTTTCCGGCAACCTCGGCTACTGGGATCTGCTCCAGCAGTGTGAGATCTTCTCGCCATTTTTCGGGTACTCGGACAATGATTGGATAGCGCGCTCGCCCTTCAATGATTTGGCCAACCTGATGTCCCCCCAGAGAGGAAACGACATCCAGTACAAGTTGGGCATCGATACCATACATGGCGAGCTGCTCGGGTTTGGTTCGAATGGTCAGCGTCGTCAGGTTCGCCTGATAGTCCGCTTTCACATCGACAGCACCCGGTATCTGACGCAGCCTGTTTTCGATCTCTTTCCCTTTACGACCGAGGATTTCGAGGTCGTCTCCGTAGAGCAACACAGCCACATCTGCTTTAACACCCGCAACCAGTTCATCAACTCGCATCTCGATTGGTTGGGTAAAACCGAATGCGACTCCGGGGACTTTGGAGGTCAATTCTGCCGACATTTCTCCAATCAGCTCGTCACGAGTTTTCTCTTCCGGCCAGTCATGAACAGGATACAGCAGGACCCAGACATCGGTCTGGTGGACTCCCATTACATCGTTCGCAATTTCGGGACGCCCCGTCTTACAGAAAACAGTGCGGACTTCAGGATATTTTATGAGGATCTGTTCGATCTGATTCGACATCTCAATCGAGCCTTCGAGTGTCGCACTCGGCAATCGAACCGCTTCGACCAGCAAGTCGCCTTCTTCGAGACGTGGCATGAATTCCGCACCCAGATTCATACCAACGGGAATGCTCACCAGGAAGAGAGATAATGCGCAGATAATTGTGAAAATCGGATGTTTCACTGCACGACTCACCAGCGGATCGTAGATCTTCTTGATCATACGAATGAGAAAGACTTCTTTGTCATCTAATTTTTTGGGTAGAACCAGGGAAGCCAGAGCTGGCATTAAGGTCATGGAAAGCAACATCGAACCGGCAAGTGCGAAGAGTACGGTCAATGCCATGGGGCGAAATAGTTTTCCCTCGGTTCCTTCCATCAGTAGAATCGGAAGGAAGACGACAGAAATAATTAATTCACCGAACATGGTTGGTTTGCGGACTTCGACAGCAGCATCTCGAATCAATTCAATATGTGATTGCCGACCATCAGAGTGCGAAATGCGATGCATGCAGTTTTCGATCATGATGACACTACTGTCGACGATCAATCCGAAGTCAATCGCCCCCAGGCTCATCAGGCTGGCAGTAATGGCCGTGTATGCCATCACGTTTGTGGCAAAGAGCATCGACAGGGGAATGGCGAGTGCCACGATGATACCCGCACGCAGATTGCCCAGCATCAAGAGCAGGACGACAATGACCAGCACGCCCCCTTCCAGCAGATTCTTCATCACTGTTTTCAGCGTGCGCCCGATTAACTCAGAGCGGTCATAAGTAATTTCAATATCCACACCTTCACTGAGCGTGGGGCGAATTTCCTCAATTCGCTGTTTGACTCGTTGCACCACCTCGCGTGAATTTTCTCCGATCAGCATCATCACCAGGCCGGTAACCGCTTCTCCCCGGCCATCGCGGGTGACAGCTCCCTGGCGTGTCATGGGAGCCGATTCAATTCTGGCAAGATCTTTGACGAGAACAGGCGCGCCGTCAGCTTCGCGTTGAACAACAACTTCTCCGATATCGTTGATGTTTTTCAGTAATGATTCACCACGAATGAATTGCTGTTCGCCATGATGAATGATATAGCCCCCACCCGCAGTGGCGTTATTGTTCTGTAAACGCTGAAACAATGTCTCCATCGTAATGCCGAAACTGGCCATCCGATCGGGGTCGGGTTGAATTTCGTAAGTCTTATAATATCCACCATGTGTATTGATTTCGGTTACACCACGAACTTCTCTCAAACGGGGAGCGATTTCCCATTCGAGCATGCTGCGAAGTTCCATGGGCGATTTACTCTCGCTTTTGACTTCGAACTGTAAGATTTCTCCCAGTGCGGTGGTTAACGGGCCAAGTTCGGGAGTACCGTAGCCTGGCGGAATCAGTGAGGCTGCTGCGTTCAAGCGCTCGGTTACAAGTTGTCGAGCCCAATAGATGTCCGTTCCTTCTTCGAACACAATCGTGACGACGGAAATTCCAAATTTGGATACACTTCGAAGTTCTTCCAGATTTGGCAGTCCTCCCATCGTGGTTTCGACCGGGTAGGTGACATACTGTTCCACTTCGACAGGCGATAGCGAACCTGCATCGGTGACGACCTGCACCTGCACGTTGGTCATATCGGGAACGGCGTCAATGGGTAAATGAATCGCCGAGTAGCCACCAGCAAGGGCCACCAGTAGCGTTAGAATAATAACGAGCCCTCGATTATTCAGGGAGAACTCAATCAAGCGAGTTAACATCGGAACGATTTCATTTCAGAGAGTGTGATGAGCCGGTGGATTCAGGAGTAGAGGAAAAAATTTTTCGTCAAATTAGTCTGAAGAGTTATTCTTCCTCGCCTTCCAGTAATAATTCCGACTTTAAAAGAAATGCTCCATTACGAACGACTTCCTGTCCTTCCTGTAAACCGGAGGTGACTTCAACCCATTCCGGGGTTTCAATACCGGTTTCGATGTCAACTCGCTCGAAGGTGTTCTCTCCCCGAGCAATAAAGACGAACTGCTGGTTGTCATGTTTCATCACTGATTCAGCAGGAACAGCCAGCGAATTCTGAGCAGGACCTACGGGAATCTGTACGCGGATAAACATACCGGGACGCAGGTGGCCAGCGCTATTATCAATGGTTGCAATCAAGGGAACGGCGTTACTGGATACAGAGACTTCCCGGCCGATGTAGTGGATTTTTGCAGTGAGTAGTTCACCCGGAAGAGCGGGCGAAGTGACCTGGACTTCGGTTCCAGGTTCCAGTTCGACAGCCTGCCAGTCATTTTCGCGGATATCGGCTGAAACATATAAAGACGTGGTATCGGCCAACACACAGATGGAATCGGTTGCAGAGAGTCGTTCATTCCTGGCGAGGATCAGAGACTCGATCGTGCCTTCAAAAGGAGCTCTGATCTCAAGACTGGAAAGCGATACTCCATTGGGTTCCGTAGTTTGCTCGGCAGAACTTCCCATCAGTGTTTTCAGTTCCTGCTCGGCTATTGTTAACATCCGCTCGGCTTCCGCCAGACTGGAGGCAGTACGACGCTCGTCTTTCTGTGCGTCGTAGCGGGACTGATCGCAGGTTGATTGATAAGCGGATCGCGTAATCTGTGCTTCAGATTCCCGTTCACGCAATTGTAGTCCGGCAATGGCACCCGATTCGGCCAGCGGTTTCACTTTTTCGAGTGATTCAGAGGCGAGATGATAGCGAGAGTAAGCGGACAGAATCTTATCTCGATAATCACCCAGAATTTTCTCTGAAAATTCCCGTTGAATCTGATCGATATTCCGTTTCTGCTCCAGCGATGCCAACAACTCTTCCAGATTCTGAGAGATCAATTTCATCCGATCATGCTCAGTGGCAGCCAGATCGACCAGAGACTGACATCGCAGAATCTCTGATCGAGCACGGCCGATATCGGCACTGTGCACGACGGCGATGAGGTCTCCCTTGCTCACTTTGTCTCCCGGTTTCACAGGCAGCTCACTCAGGATCCCGGAGATAGGAGCCTTAATAGAAATATGGCGTGCCTCGTTATAGCTGAGTCTACCCGGAACTGTGTGCTCTGGCTGCAACTGATGCGTTGTGACTGGTTCGGTAACGATTTTTCCTGAGAGAACTTTTTCAGGGGTTAACTGCACCATCCCGGTGGGGACCAATTCTGCATTCTGGTCTATTTCAGACAGATGAGGTTCAGCAACTTCAGGAGTCGAATCTCGATAGAGATAAATTAACCCTCCCCCAGTCAGGGCCAAGATGACGAGTATCAGCTTAACCATTTGGGAAGAACTCATTCGGGAGGGTGTCAATGTGGCTTGGCTCATGATGGGGCCCTTGTAGCAAGATCCCTGGTAGGAAGATGGCATGTATGAAGATAGTTGTGTCGAGCATCTAAACTTCAAATGCATTAACCATGCCAAGCACAAAATCTGCCCTAACCTCATTGCAAACTTGCAAATTCAGCCCTTAATTCGCAGTGACTGGAACTGAGGTGCAAAGAAACTTCTCATGGGCTGGAAAGACTTTTTCCAATGGTCATGAGTTTTCCATCTCAAAACCGGGAAGAGATTCAGATTCATCAGCCGATTCGAATAATCGGCCTAAAGGGCTCAGTAGGAGGGCCGGCAGCAGAATGAGATCGCCAATCAAAGCAGCAGAAAGCAGGTAGAGCATCATCCAGGCAAAACGGCTGGTGGGGACGAAGTCGCTCAGCGAGAAGATCAGCATTCCCAAACCACAAATCAGGGTGGTTTGCATCATTGCTTTTCCGCAGTGGTGAAAAGCGTAGTGAATCGCCTCTGTCCGGCTCAAACCATTTTCCAGTCCACGTCGAAAGAAGGTGAGGTAGTGCAGTGTGTCGTCCACTGCGACTCCCAGAGCGACGCTGGCGGTCATCATGGAGCCCGCGTCGACGGAGATCCCAGACCACCCTAAAATTCCAAAGATCAACAGGATCGGGAACAGGTTGGGAATCATCGAGACGGCTCCCGCCAGGATTCCTCCCTGCACCAGGGTCATCACGATGGAGACTACGATAAAGACCGAGATGAAACTACTGAAGAGGTCATCCATCAACTGCCGCTGGATCTCGTGCACGAGTGGCATAATACCTGTGTACCTGGTGGAGACACCATGAGTTTCCTGGTAAGCACTGGTAAGGAGTTCCCGTTGAATCTGAGTTTGCAGGTTCTCCAGTAACTCTCCATAATCGAGAGGATCGAGCGCACTTACAAAGGCCGTGACCCGGAATGTTTCACACTCTTCATTCCGGTGCAGGTAGCCTGCCTGAATGAGGTTAGGTCGACTTTGAGAGAGAATCTGATGCAGTTGGGCTTCATATTCCCCAGCCTGGGCGAGTTTGGATTGATGCGCCTGGGGGAGATATTTCAGAGGGGAAAGTGTTGTACCGATATCATCCCGGTCTACCAGCAGACGCTCCAGTTGGGCGATGAGACGATACCGTTCAATTTCATCCAACTGGCTTTGAACATCAAAATCGACGAGGATCTCCAGGGGTACAACGGGGCCAATATGTTTCTCGAACCAGGCGTAATCTTTCAGGATGGCGGTCTCGCCATTGAATAAAGTTTCAATCCGCACCGAGGTCTTGAGTTTACCAACGCCCTGTAAGGCGTAGAACAGAATGAGTGCTGTACAAATCAGAATTGGTAAATGCAGCTTTGTGATTAAACTGGTCATCTCATACCAGCAATTCCCCCAGAAGTCATTTTGTGGAATAAAGACTTCCTCGTTCGTGGCAGGGTGAAATTTCTTCTGATAGGGAAATAGATAAAAATAACCGGGAATGAAGACCAGCAGCAGGGCAGTCGTGATCAACACACCTACTCCCGCATCAAGGCCGAAGTATTGAATCGGTGTCAGTTTACTGACCATCAGAGAGAACAAACCGATCGCCGTCGTTCCTGATGAAAGCACACAGGGAAGCCAGCCCATTTGAAAAGCGCGCTGAGACGGATTCTGTTCAGCAGGGTCCTGGAGGGCATCGAAGTAATAATTGACCAGGTGAATGCCACCGGAAACTGCGAGCACCTGTACCAGAGGTGGCATGATCATCGAAAGGGCACTCATCTCTTCACCTCGATAGAAGACGAAGGCCAAGTGAACCCGGAGGCGAGCAGAGAGAGTTGAAAAATTAATGTCGCTGCGCGCCAGGAACGCAGACAGAAAAAGCAGAAATAGTAGATCAGCAAAATCGAGGGGAGGGCAAAACGATCAAGGGCTCTCTTTCCTGCCTGGTCGACTGATAATCCATCCATGACTGGCCCCACCATATGCCAGTCACCTGGTTGCAGCTGTGCCTCCCTGATCAGTACATCTTCAATCTGTTTTACAACGGTGCCACGGCGGGCCAATCCTTCCCTGGTGAATCTGATAATAATGCAGGTCTGATTCCCATCAGGCCCAATCAAGGAACCTTTAAATCTCTCCACCACTTCGGTGCGAGGTAAAGAGACAGGGGGTGATGTTAATTGAGCCAGAAGCTCTCTACCCGTAGTAACCTGCTCGAAACAGCCAAGCTCATCATCAATCACAAATTCCGGATTGGTACGGAGAGCTGACATCACCGGATCGATCAGTGGTTGGTCGAGCGTGCATCCCGGCCAGCTGATCATCAGGATGTCGCCACTGCCGAATTGTTCTACAAAAGAATCATAAAGTTGTCGCTCGGGAAAATCATTCGCGACCCAGTCGATGGGCGAATTACTGTTCGTCTCCATGGCGCGAAATGCGCCATAGCCCACAAACGGCAACAGAATAACCACGTAGAGTGCCAGCAGGTAAAGTCTTTTCCGTTGCAACTGCATGACAGATTAACTCCACCCTTAATTATGCTGCACGGCGCGATCCAACTTTTGGTAGCGCGGGTAGTGTTGGCTGTTTGTCGATTATCACTTGAGGAGCAGGGGAGCGTTTTCCGAGTGGTCCCAGAATGAAAAAGGGATAGCCGGCAACCCGTGACTGGTACTCGCGATAGGGAGCGCCAATGTAAAACGCTAATCGTTCATCCTTAAGATAGCTTCCCACTAAAATGTAAATCGACCAGAGTACAGCCAATAACAGCCGATCGAGGGTCATTAAAGGTGTAAACCAGAGCAGTCCCATAAAACTGAGATAGACAGGATGTCGCAGGAACCGATAGAGAGAGTGAGGTGTAAACTCGCGACTGGGCTGTTTTTTATTCATTAACCAGTACCACCATTGAGTGAGCCCTGTCTGATAGCCCAGACCTGTCAGGCTCAGACTGTACAGCAAACTTCCCCAGGCGAAATAAAACAGAAATGTGGCACTGGTGGCTCCTGTTGATTCCAACTGCCAGATCACCACTGGACTACTTTTCCAGAAGTAAAAAGTGACCAGCAGACCTGCGCAAGTGGCGATGCAGTAGAACGAACCATAAAAAGCCCCCGAGATCCAGCGGGTCAGTCGTTTTTTGATGGAAGGCATTAGTAACAGGCTGTGCGGAATGGCATATTGCAGGGCCAGCAATACGTCAGTCCACAATCCACCTGCCTGCTTTGTCGCGTGAGCCCCATTCAAAAAACTGAACAGATGCCAGACGGTGAAGATAAAAAAGAGTTGTGTTCCGGCACCGGCCAGAATTCCCAATGTACGTTGCATCCTTGCAGTCTCATTGAAATGGAATGTAAACAGGCGATCCTGAAGTTATTCAGGCTTGTGTGCAATAAAACATCCGTATTTCATCGCACCCGTTCGATACGCTTTCAGTATGGTTTCAAACCGATCCAGGAACATGACGGTATCCTGATCGATCATACGGGCCAGCCAGGGCATGCCCGTTTTCTGAATTCTTGATTTACAGATTTCCCAGGTTCGATCGACCCGTTCGGTCCAGTCCAACGTCTGTTCCATCGTCAGGCCCGAGTCGGTTAACCAGTGTTCGTAGTCAGCACTACTTCCCAGTGACGGACAGAAAAATCCTTCACAGACATCATAAACCTGTTGTATATCCTCCGCCGATTCGACATTGTCTCCCGCCAGCCAGGCACAAATCGAAACTCGACCTCCCGGTTTCAACCAGGTCGCCGCTTTGCGGAAAAATGCAGGTTTATCAAACAAATGCTCGGTGCATTCAATACTCCAGATGATGTCGAACGATTCGGGTTCAAAATTGATTTGCTCTGCATCCTGGCAGAGGAACTGAGTATTGCGGGATGCACCAGAAAGCAGCGACGATGTGCTGGCCCAGCGACGCTGCACGGGGCTGAGAGTGACACCGATTACTTCACAGTTGAATTTTCGAGCCAGGTGAATCGAGGATCCCCCCATACCACATCCGACATCGAGTGCGATAACCAGGTTGAATCTGACCGAGTGAGGCGAGTGTTTCGGTCAGATTGATTTGAGCCGCCTTGCAGGATTCATTCCTTCCCACAAACCATGATGGATATAAGCTTCCAAAGTAACCAATAGAAAAAGGTCGTGAGGTTGTAGTGAGAGCTGAATCACCTTTTCTCAACCGTGGGGGCAACCGATCATATGCGTGGTCAGACTTTCAATTCCTGATCGCAACCAGGACTACTCGAATCGATCTTCGGGGAAAGCGAACTATTTGGATACAACAATATTTCCATTGATCACCAGGCGGTCCGTTACACCAACAGCTGCCGAGTGCTTTCGGGAGTTTGATCCCGTATTGTGTCTGTAACATCGCAAATCGGCTACTGCAAATGCATCTGTCCGCTTACTTCAGAGCTTCGACCTGGAGTGCTAAGGGACGAGAGATGCCATGCAGATCCCAGGTTCCTTTTAATTCATACAGCGGTTTACCACTTGGCTCACTTTTCCCGTAGGCAGAGCGAGGCCGATCGTGTAGGTGGACGTGGGGTATTGTCTCACATTGAGTACCGCCCCACCCAGCATGTTCTGAGTGACTTCCTGGGCTGTCGAGGCATTCGTACTTCCTCCCAGTCCGATCGCCTTACGCGCCTCGAAAGGTGTCGGCTACAACCGGGTCATATCAAAGACAATTTGACCCGCTTTCTTGATTTTAGCCTAGGTGCACTTCCCGATTTGACATAACCCGTGATGGCATGTTCGTGACCGAATCCCCGTCTTATACAAAAATATAAACGCGACTGATCTTAGTATCGATGGCCCCTGGTCCGGCAGCCTGCTGAGCAACAGCACCTCTGCGCGAACAGGCTCCCAGGCTGGAAAAGATCGCTGCTTAAGAAAGTGAGCAGCAACAACCCCTTAAGAAAGAGGTCTATAGAGTGAATTCGAGATGGTCTCTTAAGCATGATGGTTCCTTCCAGTGTGCTCAAGTTTTGAATGGGGAAGGCTGTCGCTTCGGGGGGAGATGCAGCAATGGTCTCGATCACGAAAGTCTTATCAGATAAACAGAATCTCACCCAAAAACAGATCATATTCGAATCAGATCGGAGAATCAAGGGATTTAAACCATAAGATGAATTCTGGCCAATAATTTCAGCCTGAAAATGGGGCTTACCAGAAGTAGATTGAAACTTCAGGTTTCAGGTTTGATACTAAGATGTTAGTTGATCATTTGCCTCCAATTTCACTGTTAGTAAATCGCTCACCAGTCTGAGAAGCTTTTGTCCAGTTCTTAATTTCTGAAACATGTTTGATGCCAATTTAGAAGGTCTATGGCAGCACTTCTGAATTTCGAACCTTGAACTCCCGAGACTCTGTAGCTGATTCCCGGTGGATTTCGAAACTCAGGTAAGTAGTTCAGGCAGGAATGCTTTCCAGTTTTCATAGATCATGTTGTGAATGCACTCTTCCGAGACTTTGGGAAAGGCTGTCCCGGCGACAATGTCATTCACCTTACTCAAGCCCGAAATTACTTGCTCGGGCGTGGCCGAGGGAAAGTCAGAGCCGAAGATCAGTTTATGATCGACGCTGTATTCAACTGCCGTCATAAATGCCTGGTAATGTCTCAGAGGTCGATAATGGAGTGCAGAAACATTGGCGTAGAGATTAGGATGCTTGCGAATTAAGACCACACATTCTGTTTCCCAGGGGTGCCCCATATGGGAGATCACGATTCTGAGATCAGGACAGGCAATGGCGATATCTTCCAACTGAATCGGATTGGCGTATTTAAGTGGACCGGGGCGGACAAACGAGGTTCCCAGGAATGCTGATCGGAATTCCCAGCCGGCTCCGCTTTTTTTGAACAAGGGTAGTGTTTGGATCCTGCGGATCCCAGTTCTGATAGATCGGTGAGACTCTTCAAGCCCTGTAAACCCAAATCATTCACGCAATACGTCAACTGACTGGACGCAATCAGCATCATTTGGGTCGACCGAGCACCAACCAATGAAGCGATCTGCATGCTCGTTGACAAACCTGGAAGCGATCAATTCCTGGATTCGCATTGATACCGCAGAAAGGAGCTTTGATCCCGAACACAATGACTTTGTCCATGTTCTTCGTCGCTTCGAGCAACTGCCCGGTCGGGAATCGAACGCATTCTGCTCCTGACATCACTTCCCGCGAAATAAACGTCGTTCGTCAATTTCATCTTCGCCTTTAGCTTCCCAGGCGAACTCTACAAACTCATCTGAAAAATGGTCCGGGTACCACATCAGGTTGCCAGGGCGTGTATCGACGAGCATAGCGAGCCAGCAAAATAGGTATTCAGTTTTGCGATTAACTTCAATCATCTATCGTTTGATTCGATTCACCAGCAACCAGCAAGTACGCTACAAAAATAAGTCAGGGCAACCACGTATAATACATGGTTCCACCACCTTCCGTCCGTTTGATATCTCCGATCAGGTATCCAAGGACGATGGGCATGATGAAGCCTCCCCGGAGAGCGCCGGCCATATTCAGACACCGCGCAATCGCCGTCTGCCTGCCACCGACATCCATCGTCGCTGTCCAGGCGGCGGGATTTCCCATCTCGGGTGAATAAAGCACAAACTGGACATCATTAGCGTGAACAGATACAGCGATTCAAACCGGCTGGCGACAATTACAAACAGTCCACTTGCAGCCAGTGACCCAATCGCAACTCCACAACGACTCCAAAAGTGACTTCCGGTTTTCTTCAGAATTAAGTCAATAACATATCCCCGAGTAATGCACCGCAAAAACAGCGATGAGCGGAAACGTCGCCAGGTAGGCAGCGATCCGAGTCATCTCTTCTGCCGAGGAAGATCGAGATGTCAACCGAACTCTCAAGCGCGGTACTGCAGGAAGGCGGTACCAGGAGACAACAGTACATAATGTTAAGCAGCCTGAACAGAGCCCTTTCCGTGTAAAGACTCCCACATCGATTTGCTTTGAAGCATCCGCAGGGCGATATTTTCAGGTGGGTACTGATCAACATGCTCAGATGAGCCTTAATCTGCTCAGTTATAGTTTTGGATGTGATGGGTTTAATAAGTTGCAGTTCAGCCTGATTCAGCTGCGGGTGTTCTTCCGGATATGTCCGAAAGTAAAAAATAAAAACAACAGCCCACACCATATGCCCACAGAAGAACATACAGAAAAAGATTTCTCGCCAGCCAGAATTCAGCAACGCCCCTGTCAGGGCAGTCGCAATTGCTCCACCCGCAGACATCGAGGCGCTAACTACAGAGCTGCTGAAACTCGGGCGACGCTCTTCCGGAAACCAGTCTCGAACGATCTTTCCAGAAACGGGAACAACCAGCCTGTGCCAGTCCATACAAAATTCTTAAGAAGAGGAGTGCATAAAATGAATAGACGACAGCGCTGAGAATCGTGAAGAGGGACCAGGCAAAGTTCATCCCCGCTAATGCGATGCGCGTACCGAAACGATTTCCAGCCAGCCACCGGGAACCCGGAACACAAAATAACCCAGCGAAAAGATACCCAGCACCCAGCCCATCTGCTCATCGTCTAAAGACAATTCTTTTTGAATGGGTATGTTCGTCACGGAAATGCAATTGCGGGTGAGGTAAGCACCGGCCGCCGCGAGAGCCAGAAAAATCAACACGACCCAGCGGATGAGTCGGTTGTCCATTCGGTGAATCAGAGGTTCGTGCGGAAGGATGCCGACTGAAGTTCGAGTACTTCCCTTTCAATCGTTTTTCAGAGAACGCTCTAACTTCCAGACATCGGGTTGCATATTGTTTCCCGCGACTATCCATAATGCCTTCATAAACGTAGAAGGCACTGGCCGCGGGCGAGGTTTCCAGGAGTGTTGGGAACTTCAGCGCCGAAGTTCAAACCATCCTGTGAATACCAGACGTCATTCCGGTTTCCCTGTTTGTAATTTCTTCCAGCACCCACATTCGCCCATCATAGGCAGCCACATCATGATATTGCCGCGGTCCAGGAGCTGCGGAGGAATGCTGTGTCCAATGCTGTCCGTCTGCTGAACTCCAGACATCGTTGTAGAAATTTCGAGCCGGGGTCGTGGGAGTGTCGTATGTTCCCTCCTCCCAGCACCCAGATCCGGTCGTTCAACGGCATTCCCTCCAATCATTCCCCGGGTGATTGCGCAGGGCTCATACAGTTCAATTTTTTCCCACTTAACACCATCTGTCGTATTCCAGAGATCCCGATAGAACTCTTCTGAGCCTCCTCCAAAGGCAGGCATCGTTTGCCCACCCATCACCCACATTTTGTCTTGAAACACGAAAGTCTGATGCAAGGCTCTTGGTCCCCAGGAACATCGTCGTTTACCTCTTCCCATGTTTTTCCGTCTACCGAACTCCAGACTTCATTCTGGTAATGACCCTGATTGGCGTCTCCTCCGATAATCCACATCTTATTCTTGTAAACAGCATAACCCGCCGTATGACGACCTTCCCAATCGGAATGCGGATCGAAGCTTTTATCATGAAAAACGTATTCGGGTTTCTCCAACAGCTATTCACGACCATCCACCGAGCTCCAGACTTCGTTGTTGCAGATCAGTGAAAGTGCACTTTGTCTCCCGGGTTCCAACCACCAGCAGCCACAACTTATCTGATAAAACCGTGCCCCGCACCATCGCGCGCTGCAACCCGCATTCATGGTCACCTGAGTCCACTGGTAATCGTCCACCGCTTGAGAGGGAGTGATTGAGAAGGAGATATTCTTGGTGCGTATTCTCTTGACCCGCTGGACAATTGAATCAGACATTTTTTCGATATTTGATCAGGCACTTTCCAGATTGCTTCCCAGTGTTATCAACTGTCATCGCAGTTGACCAGGACTGGCCTGCGTCTTTTGAGAATTCAATCGTTACCTGTTCCAAATCAGGAAGTCCTCTTATTCCAGTACAGACGATGCTGACTTCCTACAGCTAATGCCGGGTTGTTGCGGAGTAGCTAATTGAAGGTCCAGTTTCTCTGTTGCCGGCAATTCAGAGCTGAATAACATGCACAAAATTGTCACATAAAAACCAAAAATAAATTTGCACTTGGTTTCATTATCAGACTCTCAAAGAGGATTTCAGGTTACTTCGTGAGGTATCGTTTTTCGATTTTGGTAGCGACTGTCCCAATCGAATAATGTCCGACAGAGATCGTCACACATGCGTGAGCAGGTCGTACGCCTTCCAGCGATTCCTCCAACCATAGTCTTCTTCCATCCATAAAATCAGATAGAAGAACGCTTCGGCAATCGCCCGCTCCATCGGGCAGCCTGTCGCCACCGTAAGAATTTCCGTCGGTGTTTCGATGCGGGGACCGACCAGTTTGCGGTTTTTGATTAAATCGATAGTGACGACCGACTCAGCAGCCATCTCTAAACCAGTGGACGAAAGTTCTCCATGGCCCATCGCGGCATGCGCATCTCCTAGATAGAGATAGGCCCCCTCTACAAACACAGGCAAATGAACGACGCTGCCCGGACAAACTTCCACAAGGTCAAGGTTCCCCCCATGTGGACCAGCGGGAACGGTTGTAGGGACTCCCAATTCAGGCGAGGTGCCGATGCAACCAAGCATTGGTTGATAAGGAATGGTAATCTCATCACTCCAGTAAATCTGCCCGTCTTTGATTGGACAGATGTGTTCACCGGAAGGAACATTGTCGCCTAGCCATTGCGTCAATAGTTTGGGATGACCGGTATAAGTTGCTGCCTGATTATCCCGCGGCTCGATCTGTTCGATGCGGACAGTCAAAGTGTCTCCCGGTGCGGCCCCCCGAACAAAGATTGGCCCCGCGAGTGGATTACTATAGGGGACAGTCGACTTATCACGGCGATCACCCGCTTTACGAATTTGCCCCGAGAGGGCATCTTCCGATTCGACCAGAATCGTTTCACCAGGATCGACTTCCACAACCGGTTCACAAAAACGACTGAATTCATGTTTAAGCGGGTAGGGGCTGACACGTTGCATAACAAAGTTCGCTTCTACATTTTATCGATTAAGTTTGAACGACACAGAATGACGGATTTTCAATAGCTGCTGTATGAACCACCGTTTTGACAAACCGCCAATAACCTCTTTTGAGGGAATCAACTAAGGATCCTACCAACAGTTCATCTCACTCGGGCTCGGGTAGGACTAACCATCCAATATCTGATCGAGTGCTCGTGCATCGCTTTCGTGATCGCGATAGAAGTTGAGTTGATCTTCATCCAGTTCAACGCCCAATCCGGGACCTTCAGGAATGGTTGCCACAACCGGTCCCAGAGAAAGCGGTGTTTTGAGTAAATCGGTTTCGTGATACAGGGGACCGATAAAATCTCCGGGAAAGTTGGTTGAATCAATCGTGTCGATGGCCGCAGCGACATGCAGCATCGCTGCCGTTCCGATTCCGAGTTCCAGGTTACTACCGATCGAACAGACAACTCCTGCTGCTTTCGCGATATTCGTAATCTCTACCGTCGCCTGAATCCCACCATGCTTTCCGGGATAGACGGAGAAAATGTCGGCGGCTCGTAACTGAGTTAAATGCCAGGCATCCTGTGAAGTAAAGAGGCTTTCATCCGCCATGATGGGAATGTTGGTGCATTGTCTTAAGTCCGCCAGGTTGAGTGGATCGTGAGTCGAGATCGGTTGTTCGGCGAAGCTGATGTCATATTCTTCCAGACGCGATAATGCCTTCGCTTGAGACAGAAGTCCAGCCGCAGTTAGCGTCAATTCCAATCGGGACATCCGGTCCGACCAATTCCCGTACGGCCCGCACCCGTTCGAGATCCTGTTGCGGGTCGAGTCCCACTTTGACCTTCAGAGCCTTCACGCCTGCATCGAGAAACATTTTGGCCAGGGCAACTGATTTCGGAACATCAAACGCACCCACAACCATTTTGAGTGGGAGTAGCGGATTAACCTTGCCTCCCAATAATTGATAGACGGGGAGACCAACCGCTTTCCCCGCCAAATCCCATAAGGCCATTTCGACCGCCGCTTTGGTAAACGGATTGTGACGAACCGCCTGATCCATCCGCTTCCGCAAAACATTAATCTCTCTTGGGTCTTCTCCGATCAGGAGATCGGTGAATAACCCACGGATAATCGCCAGGCACCCGGGGCTCGTCTCACCACTCCACCTCGGAGCCAAAGTTGCTTCCCCCAGTCCCACCAACCCCTCGTCGGTATGTAACCGTACAATCACATACGGCGAGACCACATGCTCACCATGTGATGTTTTGGTCGTCATGCCCGATTTGAGCGGCACGACGACAGGGATGGTTTCAACTTGAGTGATTTTCATAAATCATGTTTCTGTCAGGATGCTGTATTGCCTGATGTTTCCTATTCCGTTTTGACACGACGAACGACACGAGCGACTTACTTCTTTTGTGTCCGGTTAATTGCTTTGCGAAGATTCTTCGCCAGAGGTTCGTAAATCTCATAAGACTTACGTGGTTTACCGGCCTCCATCCAGCACTGATATGAGTCCTGTACGAAAGGCTCGCGCAGGATGTGTTGGTAAAGCGCTTCACAGGCGAGTTCGAGATCCCCCATCCGATAGATGGCGAACAGGGAAGCATGCATCGCATACACTTCGCGGAAATCGGAGTGGTAAGGCCGGTTGCAATCAACACTCACATATTCGGCCGTTGCGTTATTTATCACTCCATAAACACCCCGAGAACCTGCCGGCGCGGCTTTCTCCATGATGAGTGCATGGAAGAGGGAGTCCTGATAATAAGCGTGGATGTAATCCTCTCGATCACAGGCGTTGTATAATGTTTCCATGATACGCTCCCATTCGCGGAAGTCTGCTTCATCCAGCTCGTCAAAACATTGTCGTAGCGCGATGCATTCCAGTTCAGCTCGACAACGTCGTAATACCTGCATCACTTCTTTGGAAGGTGCATCAGCGACAACCGTGCCACAATTGGGACGCGCGTAAAGTAAACCTTCCCTCGTGAGTTCTTGTAAGACTTGCCGCACCGGGCTGCGACTGACCCCAAACCGCTCCGCAATCTCGCCTTCACGAATACGATCACCGGGTTGGTAAACTCCACTACGAACATCAGCCCGCAACTGCGAAGCGATTTGATCATGCACAGATAGAACTGTTGAAGAAAGGCTCATTCAAAATCCCTGGGAAAAGTAGAAAGCGACTTTAATTCCACTTTGTATACAATACACAATGAAATTTAGCCTGTAAACGATCCCATCCCGGCAGATTAGGTGATCTCATAGAATCTGAAATTGCAAACCATTTACTGCTGGAAGCGATTCACAAAAATTCGCATTCCTCGGCAAGGATTAAAGAACAACAGCTTATCGTGCGAAAGCATTCAGCTCGAAGCAGCGTCTTCGTCCAGTCTATTGCGACTGGTGTCGGGGGCGAAGCAGATCACGATCATGCCAAAGCCGTAGACGAGGCTGGTCCATTGACCAACACTCGCGTAATCTACATCGAACCAGGAGAGTAATTTCCCGGTGAACAACACTCCGATAGCCGTCAGGATTCGCCCCCAGTTAAAGGTGACTCAGTCCTCAGCATCGGATGCAGAATAATTCGCAGGTAGAGAGGTAACCAACCGAAGTAAATCGTTCCAAAGAATCCCTGAATGAAAACCCACATCAGGAAGGAATCAGAAGTCGGGGTTAGAAAATGAAAGATGTAAAACGACGAGCAGAGAGCAACCAGGCTGATCAAAAAATAAGCGAGACGCCGACCGCATAAACTGGCGATCCAGCCACCGAGTAAACTTCCAATTGCTCCACCACCTGACTTCATCCATTGGGTTGATGCTTTGAGGGTGGAATCAGAGAGTTGTTCCTGAACCTGTCCCGCCCAGGGAACCATCCAGTTGGAAGCTCCCCAGTTTCCCATCAAAGGAACGGCGCCTAAGAGAATGCCGATGATCGTGTATTTGAGTAAGGGAGGTTGGAAGACCTCTGTCGTAAATAGAGAGTTAGTTTGTCGATTTGTTTCTGATTGACTTTTGAGCCAGGCGGGCGATTCCGGCACAAGAAACAGAATGATGATACCTAGCAGAGCGGGCGCCGCGGCGACCAGCATAACCCACCGCCAATTCTCTACTGTAACCGGGTGCCACTTGGCCAACTCGGAGAGAAACATCATTCCGAGGTTCGCAGTTGTTCCAAAAATGCCTGCTAACCAGGGACGGGAAATTCCGGGCAGTGCTTCTGAAGCGAGTGAAATTCCATTAGGCCAGACACCTCCCACCCCGGTGCAGGCCAGAAACCAGAGGACCAGCATCTGTTCGGGAGTTTGAATGAAGTAGCAAGCCCCTGCCAGCAATGAATAGGTAAGTACACCGGCAGCGAGCGCCTTGGTGCGACCGAAACGATCACCCAGCCAACCGAAAAAAATACCTCCGCAGGCAGCTCCAAAGAGAAACGCGCAGACATAACGGGAGAACCAGTTGCCGCGATCGGCTTCCTCAAGGACTCCCATCGAGGCGACGGCGACCCGGGCCGACAGGGGTGGAATTGCTAATAGAATTCCGGCGCACATCCATGCCAGTAAAGCACAGCTGACTATCAACCAGCGCCGGTCATGAATACGTGGATTATCAAGAGCAGGGGCAGGAGTAGACATTGCAAGTGCTGGACCTCCAGTTAACCAGTGAGCACGCTGGTGAGAAGTTCGTCCCAGTCGGGGAGAGGGGAATCTGTATTCAGAGCGGCGAGAGCTTCATCGACCTGATCCGGTTCACCAAACCCGATGAGGGCCGAGTGAATGGATGGATGATTTAAGGCAAACTGTACGGCCACTTGAGGAAGAGAATAGCTCTCTCTCAGCAGGTTTTGTAACTGTGCTGCGCGGTGACGATCGCGCTCATACAGCGCCAAAGGAAAAAAGGGTGTTTTGAATGTATGCGGACTGGGTGGAGAATCAGCCAATGCCCCACCAGCCATCACGCGAATCGCCAGTACGCCCATCTGCTGCTGCGCGCATTCCTCGATGATGTTCCCATAGTTAGTCTCCGCGAAATCGTCCGGCATGTTCCGACCTGCACTCGGGTTGAGCAGATGATAGGGGACCTGCATCGTCGCGAAGCGTCCGGATCGCACTACTTCCGCCAGGGAATCAGGATGCCCGATTCCCGTCAGTCCGATCTGCTGCACCAGACCGGAAGCTTTGAGTTCTTCAAAGGTCTCTGCGATACCATGTGTTCCCAGCACATCTTCGGGTGTCAGCGAGGTTGGTTCATCATCGCGCGCTGGTGTGATTGAGTTATGCAGTTGCAGCAGCGTAATCCGGGGTAACCTGAGTCGTTGTAAACTCTGATGCACAGACTGGCGAATGAACCCGGGAATGTCATCCAGATCTTCCGGCATCAGTCGCACCTTCGTCGCCACATGCACCGACTCACCTGTGCCCAGTTCTTCAAGCACTCGACCGAGGTTTGTTTCGGATTGCCCCGCACCATAAGTCGCGGCGGTATCAAACCAGTTCAGCCCCCGCTCAATCGCCCTTTCAATCACCTGACGTTGCCGCTCGCCATCCTCTCCCACCATCAATGTCGATACCGGCCCGCTCCAAAGGAGGGCGGAAATCCGGAATACCGGTAGAAGCCGAGTGTTGTGTTTCATGTTTTGGAGATGAATATTCAAATAGGCGAGGAGGATTTTAATTCGCTTTTGTTCTGTTTTCAGGATAGAAAATCGATTCTAAGTCAATGATTGATGTTGTCAATTAAATTATGAACGACCAATAATTGAATATTCATTCGATATTGGAGGTGATTTTGTCCGCCACAATTCTAGATGTAGCAAGACTTGCAAAGGTCTCTGCCGGGACGGTTAGTCGGGTCCTCAATCGACATCCGGGTGTCTCCCGAGAGAATCAGCAACGGGTAGAGCGCGCGATTGAAAAGCTTGATTATTCACGTCGTCAACGCAAAGCATCGATGATTGATCTCAATCCACTCGAACAGAGGAATGTGTTATTGCTGATGTTGAATGGATCGTTCTCTCGCCAGTCTGCCTGTCGTTGCTTCTGCATTGGAAGGTCGAGGAATCAATTGATAAGGCGAATGCCAACTTGCTCATTTCAATCTGCCGGGGGCGGATCGTGTCCCGGAAGTCTTCGATCGTCAACGGATTGATGGCGTCATCGTCAAAGGTGCCTTACAAGGCGACTTAAGTGCGGAACGCATCCGCACTGCTCGAAAGTTAAGTCAGTACCCGCTGGTCTGGGTGTTGGGTCGCCCGAAGGTTTTCGCGGAGATGTCGTGCAGGCCAGTGACATGCAGATTGGTCAACTCGCTGCGGAACATCTTGTCTCGCGCGGTCATCGTAATCTCGCATTCCTCAGTCCCAAACCCTCGCAAATGACGTTGCAGCGTCGACAGGCCAGTTTCACTTATTTCGCACAGCAGGCCGGAGCGGAAGTCACCAGTTATCTGGGGGAAGAGCAGAACTGGACGTTCCCTTCTGCGGCCGTAAAGCAGGTGGAGTTAGTGGAAGAGTTGGTTCAGCGGATCCTGAATGATGATAAACCGGCCACTGCAATTTTCGCCCCGGATGACAGTGTGGGCGCACTGACGGCACGGGTGCTGACTTCGCGTGGAATTCGGATTGGTCAGGACCTCAGCCTGATGTCCTGCAACAACGAGCAATCTCTGCTGATGGGAATTCATCCCGCGCTGACAACCATCGACGTGCACGCCAGGGAGATCGGACGACGCGCGGTTGACCAACTCGCCTGGCGCATGTCCAATCCGGAAGTCCCAGCGATGGAAATCGGAATTGAACCAACACTGGTTAGCACGGCATCAGTTTGTAAAATAAAAAGCACGCAGAAGAACAAAGGCAGTCAGAAGTGAAAGGATCTAGTTGCAGAATTCTCCTCTATAATAAAGATCAAGTTCTCTTTGCCTGATAACGAAAAAGTATGAATGTCGATCGCACATTCAGTTGGTTCAAAAACTGCCGGCCATTGGTTGCTCTTATTACGAAATAACTGTTCAAGGGGTGCGATCTGTCTGGTGAGGAGCGTTTGACAGATATACCGAAATAACTAATGCAATATGAGAATGACGAAAGCAGAAAGACACCTTAAAAATCTACGTGGCCAAATTCCTTCACGCATGCGCAGGGAGTATCAAACTAAGGAAGCTGCTCTCCGGGACTTGAAAGATTGGACAGGGTAGGACTTCGGTTATGATGCAGACGCATGGGAAGCATGGCTGAGATCTTCACCCAAATATGCACAACAATTCGTACCCATTAACTGGGAATGATTGGTCATTGTGAGTTAATTGTCGATATTGCGATTGATGGGGCACGTCAACAAGAGCATGTAGGGATAGCAAAGCCATGCTCGCTGCACTAGGTGGATTTGCGTTTTAGTTTGATTTACAAGAATTGATATTAAATGAAACTTGATCCTCCCGATTTCAGCCTGATGTCTGATGAAGCTTATGATATGAGTGAGCTTTTGATCACTCGGTCATTTCTAGATGCAATTTGTAAATATACCTCCGTTACGCAAGTCGAACTGGACCAGTTCATTAACAGTGGTTCCGATCAAATTCGGCTGATTTCCCCCGAGGGAATTCTTATCTCCGGTCGTGAGTGTGTTGAAGATTTCACGATTCGGTTTTGGTATCCTCTAGCTCAATTCTCTGAAGATGAAAACTCTAAAAAACCTCTTGATCTCAGATATCGGGATTTTGATATCGGCGACGCTACTTTTTTTGCTTTCAAAGATCTACAGGAACGGGTAACTACGGAATTCTTATTTTTCAGTTTTGCTTACCAACAGTTTCCTCCATCGAGAAATTTTTTCATTGACGGCCATGCCAATCCTGGTTGCGAGCATCTGAAAGTCGTGATTGAATTTCGCAAGGCGATCAAACCGCAGGAGCAAAGTTTGGAGGAAATGTTTGCAGATCTCAACCAGCTGGTCCGTGTGGAGCAGGCAACTTCCAAAGGAAGGTATGTCACATTGTCGATCGGACTGGAACCGCTGGAGTCCCAACTGTTTTATCGACTTGTTTGCGCCGTAGTGGATACCGCTTACAAAGCGGGAACCGCTTTGGAAGTTAAGATCAATGGATAGCCGATAAGGAATGACTCTATGGGGAATTTCTCGAAAAGCCTGCATGTTAGAACCAGTGATTCCACAAAGATAAGTAATCTGGTTCAGGAATACCTGCTGCAAATTGACGAGCACGTCGAAGATGTGATCGAGGAATATCCCGACATCACCTACGACGAAGATTACAGTGCTGCTATTCTGATTTCACAACCAACTAATGGCTGGGTGGGCCTCCTTTGCAACCTGATGTTTGAAGATCATCTTCTGGCTGAATTCATTACCCAAAAACTCAATGTGCCAGCGATTTTGTTTACATTGGAAGATAGTGACTTTTGGGGCTATCAATTATATGAGAATGGCATTCCGATAGACGAATACAACAGTTATGAATTGTTCGGAAGTGGTCAACAGAATGTGTACAGCTTTGGACAAGAATTCGATTCTCCAAAAACGATAGATCCAACCGCTTACGATTGTACTCCCCATTTTGAAAATCTGAAAAAACTATCAGTCGATTTTACTGAAGAACACCTTCAATCTTTGCTAACAAAAAAGAATGCATTTGCCGAATCAATACTCGTTCCCTTTATGAAGCAACTTAAAATTCCTGAGTTCTACGGTACGGTGATGTATGATAACCTCGAAGAATATACACCCGAAGAACTGGAAGAAATGAATATTAGGTACGAGCACCATTGGGTCTCTCGCTAAGAGTA
The DNA here is from genome assembly GCA_041398805.1 of Planctomycetaceae bacterium. Taxonomy (GTDB): domain Bacteria; phylum Planctomycetota; class Planctomycetia; order Planctomycetales; family Planctomycetaceae; genus Polystyrenella. Next base: position 197,708 of record JAWKUC010000001.1, read on the forward strand.
GGCAAGTGCGGGTCGAGGTCTTGCCAAAGAGGTTCACAGCTTCTGGATGGTGTGAATCCTGATTCAGTATGATTGACATTCCGCTGGTGGGATGGCACAATTCTGATGTCGATTGTCGACAATCTGAAAATATTCCGCCACGATTATCAGGCCTTGTGATTATCTAAAGGTCTGGCAGACAGGTACTTGCTGCATGACTCTTACGTTGAAACAACATGCCTACCAGATCATCCGGCAGCGTTTGTTGAATGGTGAATTTCATCCGGATGACCGACTCTCCGATGACGCTCTCTCCAAGGAACTGGGAATCAGCCGCAGCCCGGTTCGCGAAGCGATCAGTCAGCTTTCCACCGAAGGACTGGTGGTGCACAAGCCCCGCTCGGGTGTTTATGTGCGTCAACCAAGTCTTGAGGAAATGCAGGAACTGTATGAAATTCGCGAGGCGCTCGAATCGAAAGCCGCGGGGATGGCTGCCGAGCGGATGCGGGAGCACGATGTCAAAGAACTTGGAAAACTATGCGCTAAAATGCGGACTCTGGCTGCACGCTGTCGTCAGTCCAAAGGGCACAAGGCGACGAAATCACTCACGGATCAGTTTCTGGCGAATGACCTCGACTTCCACCTGCTGCTCTTGCGCGGGGCAGGGAATAAACGGATGTTGCAACTCGTCCAGGAATTCAAACTGATGACGCGCATCTTTGGTCATGTTCCTGTGCAGCATGATCTGGGCATTATGGCTCGCAGTTACCGACATCACATGACTGTTTATAAAGCCATCGAACGTCGCGACAAGCAGGCAGCTTCCTACTGGATGGCGCAGCATATACGTGTCGCCCAGCAATACGTGCTGGAAGGACTGCGGCAACAAACCGGTAATTCTGATAATTGAAAACTTCGGGCAAGCATCTCGATTAACTCAATCACATCTTCTCTTTATTTTCTCAAGCGTTCAGCTCCAGGGACTTTCTATGAGTGACAACCTGATCAAACAGATTCGGACGATGGATGTCCGTTACAAACTGGAAGGACAGGATGGGTCCGATGCCATCCATAAAGATCCAGTTTACTCGTATGCAGTGACCCTGCTCGAACTGGGTGATGGAGAATATGGTACAGGGCTCAGTTACTCCCTGGGACGGGGAAGTGAAGTTGTCGTCAAGGCGATTGAAGCTTTCGCTTCTTTTGTCGTTGGTCAGAACCTGGAAGCGATCATGTCCGATTTCGCCCGCTTCTGGCGCAGCCTGGCTGATGAATCGCAACTGAGATGGATCGGGCCACACAAAGGGGCAGTCCACCTGGCTCTCGCCTCGGTTTCTTCCGCGCTGATTGATGCCTGGGCGCGAAAGCAGGGAAAACCTCTCTGGAAACTTCTTCTCGAGATGCCTCCCGCGGAGCTGATCAAGTGGGTTGATCTGAAGTACCTCTCTGATTTCATCACCCGGGAGGAAGCCCTCGAATTACTGGGTGCCGATCGGGAAAGTAATCCCTATCAACAGGAAGTGTTAGAGAAAGGTTACCCCGCCTACGACACTTCTGTCGGTTGGTTAGGTCACAGTCTGGAAGAAGTAACCAAACGAAGCAAGGCGACGGTCGCTGCCGGTTTTCGTGGCTTGAAACTGAAGGTCGGTTCTCCGAATCTGGAAGACGATCTGAAGCGCATTCAAACGGTACGTGAAGCGGTCGGGCCTGATGTTGATATCATGACGGACGCGAATCAGTGCTGGTCTGTCACAGAAGCAATTCGGGCGGGTAAGGCGCTCGCTGAACTTGGTTGTTACTGGCTGGAGGAACCGACACATCCTGATGATATCCTCGGTTATCAACGCATCGCCAAAGAGGCGACTCCAATTAAACTTGCGAGTGGTGAATGCGTCTCGAACGCGGTCCTCTTCAAGAATCTGATTCAGTCGGGAGGTCTGCATTTTCTACAGGCCGATGTCCTCCGCCTGGGTGGTTTGCCTGAGTGGTTGAGTGTCGCACTCATGGCGAAGAAAGCGGGTCTGCCCGTGGTTCCGCATGCTGCTGATATGGGACAGATTCATCAGCATCTTGTTATCTGGAACTCGGTTTATCTGGGACGCAAACCGTGTTATGTTGAAGCGATTCAGCATTTGAAAGAGAAGTTCACCAATCCCGCCAATATCCAGCAGGGGCGTTATCAGCTTCCGGATGCCCCCGGTGCTTCGACTCGTTTAGTCGAGTGTCAGCCCTGACGATCTCTCTAATCACCTCGAGCCCATCTTACATCCCGTCTATAACCATTGGGAGGTGCAATCGATGTCAACCACCGACGACCTGTTTCAGGAACCTCCGGAACGCCTGCGAAAATTAAGTTTACGTAACTTCTTTGCATTCGTAGGACCGGGACTGATTATCGCCTCGGTGACAATTGGGAGTGGGGAACTCGTCTGGGCCTCGCGCAGCGGCGCGATCTTTGGCTATAGCCTGTTGTGGTGTTTTTTAGTCGCCGGGATATTCAAAGGGGTTCAGGTCTACGTCGCCGCTCGACATCTTGCTTTGACGGGCGAACATCCGTTAGTAACCTGGAAAGGATTACCTGGCCCACCCCTCTGGTTTCCGTTGCTGATTGCACTCCCCACTCTGATGGTAATGCCAATCGGGTTCTCCAGCATTGCAGAAATTCTGGGTGGGTATCTGCGGGAACTGACCGGCATCTCCAGTACGGAAGAGATGATAGGCCCATTTACTGGAGTTGAATTCTGGGAGAACGTCTGGGGAGGAGCAGTTCTCACGCTCTGTTTTATTCTCGCGATCGTAAGCCCGCTGAATACCCTGGAACGCGTTTCGGCGGTAGTACTTCGGATTGATTATTCTCTGTGCCGCCATCTCCGTCATCTACTGTCGCCCCGATCTCGTGCAGTTCTGACTGGTTTGTTGATCCCCACCGTACCGGAATACGATGAATGGGTGCTGGCCGATTTCACAGGTGCATCGACATTTTCCGACCGCAAATCCCGCTGGAAGTCGCCCTCTTTACCTGAGTGCTGTAGGGAGGGGGACGGGCGACTATGTTGGTTACGTCGGGATGATCCGCGACAAGAAATGGGGAATCGCAGGTTCACAAGTCGCTTCAAAAGACAACTGGAACAACTGAGTTCGGAGCAGATTTCCAGAGCGAAAATCTGGACACGGGCTGCGATGCTGGATGTGGTGATTTTCGGGCGTCATTCTGGTGACCTTACTCTTCGCTGGTTCCGGGGAGTTAATTCCTGTTAAATCCAGCACATCGCATCCCCAATGAAACAACTTTACTCACCGAGCAGGAACTCTTTCTGACACAACTTCATCCACATTTACTCTGGCTTTATCGAGGCGGGGTTTTTCTCGCCTTTGTCGGCACCCTGTATGGGGCATTTGAAATTTACCGCTACACCGTAGTCGAATGCATGCGATCGATCCTGCCGCAGTGGACAACTGACAAAAAGATTCCTCTCTGGCGGAACCTCACTGTGGCTTATTGCTTTCTGGGTGCACTCACGATGATCTGGTTACCCAGACAGGTAGCAGGCGACATCCTCAGTCGCATGACCTTCGGTGCCGTGGTGGGGGGAGCGACCCTCTGCGGTTTCTGGTGCTTCGCCATGCTCTGGGTAGACCGCACACGTTTACCGGCTCCACTGAGAATGAGCCGAATCTTGTGGGTGATTACTTTTCTTGCCGGGGTAGGAATGTCCATACTGGGAGTACAGACGATGATCGTCTACTTTCAGTAGAGGTTTTCTACTGAGACAATGACTTCGCACGATGACTCCCATAGCTCAACCACTTTGTTAAGGCATCACAGTGAAAATTACTGACTATACATTACATCGACTTTTGCTTCCGTTACGAGAACCGATCGGCGATTCACAAGTCCGCTTTGAGGATCACTGGATGACGGTGCTGGAATTGCACACCGATATCGGACACACCGGGGTCGGGTTTGCATTGCAGCAGGGGATGCCGACATCATGCCTGTCCGATCAGATTGAACAGTTTGAGTTCGGAACCTGGCCAGGATTGAAAGATCGGCATCCGTTAGGAATCGCGCAGCGCATCAGCCGCCCTCGCGGGGGGAATGTCGGAGTCAGCTTTTTCGCTCTACCCGTTGAAACAGCACTCTGGGATCTCGTCGGCAAGCAGCAGCAATTAACACTCGCTCAGGTTTTTGGTGGAGAGAAAGCCAAAGTCCCCGCTTATGGTAGCACGCTCGATTTTCCGCTCGATGATGAAACCTTCCGCAAAAAACTGGAACAGTTTTACGACATGGGTTTTCGCGCGGTTAAAACCAAAGTCGGCCATCAGGATATCAAGTGGGATCTGAAGAGATTGCAGATCGTGAAAGATGTGATGTTGTATGATGTCACCTTGATGGTTGATGCGAATGAAGCCTGGTCAGTGAAAGAAACACTCATTCGGGTCAATCGCTATCAGGATGCCGGGCATCCTCTGTTCTGGCTGGAAGATCCGATCACCAGAGAAGATTACGATGGATACAGAACACTCTGTGCCGAACTCGAAACAACCCGCATTAATACGGGGGAATATCTAAGTTTCCATGGCAAGCGACGACTGCTGGAACATCAGGGAGTGGATGTGCTCAATGTGCATGGATCATTTGGTGTATCCCGAGCGGCAGCTGTACTGGCGGCTGATTATGGAGTTCCACTTTCATTAGGCAACACCATTCTGGAAGTCGGTGTACATATTGCGGCCAGTCTGCCGGAATGTCATTTCCTGGAGTTCTCGGACCTCAGATGGAATGAGCTTGCTGTGAAACCGGTGCAAGTCGCCGAGGGTTATGCTCATGTCCCCGATCAACCTGGCCATGGGTTGGAACTTGATCGAGATAAACTCAAGTTTTATGCACGACCATAACTGATTGAATACTTCTTCATTTCCCCTGATTATCAACTGGATTGGTCCTCATGACTGCTGACTCACCAACGAAGCCTGTCCGAATTGCGATTGGGGGCATTCTCACAGAGTGTAACAGCTTTGGTGGCTTGCCCATCGACCTGGCTACTTACGAAGCGAGTGAGCTGTTACGAGGGAATGAAATTTTGCAGATGAAACATAGTGTTGTCGGAGGGATGCTGCACACACTCGAAACTCGTGGTGCAACTCCTGTCCCACTCATCTATGCTTCCGCCTGTTCCGCAGGGCCGATGACCGAAGAATGTTATCAACAGATTCGGAAAGAATTCGTCGCCGAATTAGAGAAAGCCTTACCTGTCGATGGTGTCCTCTTGCCTATGCATGGTTCCTCGGTTGCTTATGGTGAGGACGACCCGGAAGGGGACCTGGTGCACATCGCTCGCGAACTGGTAGGGCCGGATGTTCCAGTGATTGTCTCTCTCGATCTGCATGCGAATGTGACTGACCGCATGGTACACGATGCCGACGCGCTACTGGCGTGGGAAACATATCCCCACGTCGATCAGTTTATCACCGGGGAACGCGCAGCGAGATTACTGTTTGATATGCTCGACGGTAAGTGCAAACCAACCATGGCGATGGGTAAAGTTCCAGTGATCACCAGCGGTGTGCACGGCTCCACCAACGACCCTGATCCATTTGCCGAACTGATGAGATTCACCAAATCACTCGAAACGCGGGAGGAAGTCCTGACAACCAGTCTGATCCTGGTGCATCCCTACATCGATTGCCCCAGGATGGGTTCCGGGGGAATTGTCGTTACCAACAATAACCTGGAACTGGCGGAAGAACTGGCGGCGGAAATCGGTCGACGTTATTGGGATCGCCGACAGGACTTCGAACCCGAAATGTTCACTCCGGCAGCGGCGATTGAGGAAGGATTAAAAATTAAAGGAGGCCCGGTCATTCTTGTGGAAGCGGCTGACTGTTGTGGGGCGGGGCCGCGGGAGATGGAATTGAACCACTAACAGCCGCTGGTTGAAGCAAATCTTGATGTCCCTTCAGTTGTCCCGTTGAATGATCCGGAAGCGGCGGAGAAATGTCATGCCGCAGGCGTTGGTGCCGTGATTGAAATCGAACTCGGTCACAAACTCGATCCACGTTGGGGTCAACCTCGCACCTTTACGGGAGAGGTCTTACGGTTGAGTGACGGGAAGTTCGTTTACACCGGTGGACAATGGGATGGCTTCGAAGCCGACATGGGACCCTCGGCTCTCTTTCGCATTGGCTCGGTGCTGGTTGTGATCATGTCCAAAGCGACCTACGATTTTGCCGACGAGCAGATCAGGGCACTCGGCCTTGATCCAATTCAGGCAAAGTTCATCGTCGCCAAGAATCCAATGAACTACCGGCATGCTTACGGTGCGATAGCCAAAGGGATTTTCATTCTCGATACCTATGGACCGACCCCGGGAACTCTCCGGCATGTAAAATTTGAGAAGCTCCAACCACCCTACTTCCCGGTTGTAGATGACATCCCCGGGTTTGAGCCGACTTTGCTTAAATAACTCACTTCGGAGCTGCTTCCTTAGGGCAGTCTGAATCACAGGAAAGCAATTTCCCGCCCTGTTCCTTGATTGACAGCCCGATGAGTGGGTGGTACAGTCTTTTTGTCGATTGTCGACAAATTGAATGAAAACAGCTTATTTTGCAGAGTCCATTCCTGTTGAAATAACACAGGAACAACGATTTATCTGTCAGAACTACAGCCTCAGCAGCCCCCTTTTTCGATGTGGTACCCATCATGAGAGAATCGATCCTGAATCAGCTGCGTTCGATTCTCGTCCTCTGTGCCGCAGTAAGTGCGGGGTGGTTCTCCCCCGGTTTGCATGAATCTCTTAGGGCGGAGGAGCAGGCTTCTGAAGTGATCAACTTCGATACACAAATCGGTCCAATTCTCGCCGCGCATTGCTATGAATGTCATGGTCCGGATGAGGGGGAGCGACAGGCGGGGTTACGACTCGATACTCAGGAGGGAGCTTTTGCTCCGCTCGAATCAGACGGTTTTGCAATTGTTCCCGGCGATGTCAGTCAGAGTAAGTTAATCGAAGTCATCACCTCAGATGACCCTGATCTACGTATGCCCCCTGCAGACGCCAACGATCCACTGAGTAACGAACAAATCGAGTTGCTTGAGCATTGGATTTCCCAGGGAGCTCCGTGGAAGAAACATTGGGCTTTTGAACCGCCAGTTGAACAAATCGTTCCGCAGGTGGAGAATACAGAATGGGCCACAAATGATCTCGATCATTTCATTCTGGCCCGCCTGGAACAGGAAGGGATCACTCCGCGTCAGCCGCCGATAAACGAACGCTCATTCGCAGAGCCACATTCGATCTGACTGGTCTGCCACCAACGCGAGAGGAAATCGCTGAGTTTCTGGCGGACGATTCCGATGATGCATTTGCCAAAGTGATCGATCGCCTGCTTGATTCTCCCCACTATGGTGAACGTTGGGGGCGACATTGGCTCGACGTTGTTCGTTACGCCGATTCCAATGGAGCCGATGAAAATTATTTTCATGACAACGCCTACCGCTATCGAAACTATGTAATCGATGCATTCAATCGAGATCTCCCTTACGATCAATTCGTACGCCAGCAACTGGCAGGAGATCTACTCGCTAAAACGGACGATGTCGATCAGAATTTCCGTCTGGCCACCGGCACAGGTTTCCTGACACTGGGTGTGAAGATCATCGCCGAAAAAGATCTCGTCAAAAAGCAGGCCGACATTGTTGACGAACAGATCGACACGCTGGGGAAGGCTTTCCTCGGGTTAACACTTGGTTGCGCACGATGTCATGATCACAAGTTCGACCCCATCCCTACAGCAGATTATTATGCCCTGGCTGGAATTTTTCACAGCACGAGTATTCAGGATCGTAAGCTGGAAACGAGTGAATATCTGGAACGAAAATCAGCCTATGACGAGAAGTTGAGCATCGTTCAGAATCGATGCGATAAACTTAAAGCGGAATTGAGTGCTCACCTTTCGAAAGAGGAGATCATCACCCGGGAAGCGGAAGCCTTTGATCGTGGCAACAAGGTGGTTATCGACACGGACAAATATGGCGCCGAGATTGGAGTTGTCGCTTCCTATATCGATCAGGGAAATGAGTTTGAATACGACTTCGATATTACCAAACCGGGTGTGTATCAGGTCGAAATCCGCTATGCAGCCGCAATGATTCGCCCCTGTCAGTTATTCGTTAATGGGGAGCTGGTCGGAGATACTGTTACTGAAATTACGGGAGGATGGTATCCCGCCAATCAGAAATGGGTCAATGAAGGGGCGATAACGCTTCGCGAGGGGAAAAACACGTTACGATTCACATCGGGAACGATGGCTCATCTCGACAAGTTACGACTGACCCGCATCGAGGGTGAAATCGATTTGATAGCTACTGTCGAGCAGTTGAAAGTCGCCAAACAGGAACTGGATGAATTCATCAGTGCCGCGCCACCGCAACCGGTATTAATGGCCGCTCAGGATGGCATGGTGCAGGATGTGAAAATCCATCTGCGTGGAGATCACAACTCCCTGGGTGAGCTCGAACCTCGACATTTTCTGTCTGCTGTCGATAGTAAAGACCTTAAACCATTGCCTCAAGACGAGAGTGGTCGCAGTGAACTGGTGGATTGGTTAGTTAAACCAGATCACCCTTTAACTGCGCGTGTGCTGGTCAACCGCATCTGGGGCTGGCATTTTGGTAAGGGGCTCGTGACGACTCCTGATAATTTTGGAACGATGGGAGCTCGCCCGTCTCATCCGGAACTACTTGATTATCTGACAGTGCAGTTTATCAAAGAGGACTGGTCGATCAAAAAACTGCATCGGCAGATTTTGCTCTCCAGTACCTGGCAAATGACCTCGGACTACACGGGGGGGCAGGAAGCCGATCCAGGCAATGAACTCTATTGGAAAACCAACATAAAGCGACTCGAAGCAGAAGCGATTCGCGATTCGATGCTGGCGATCTCCGGTGAACTGGATCGGACCGTTGGTGGACCCATACTGGCTGGAATTGCCAGTAAAAACCTGTCGGCTGAAGATATCCGGAAGAACCAGGAAATCTATGTCACTTCACCACGGCGGACGGTCTATCTCCCTGTCATTCGCACAATGGTCTACGACATGCTGACTTTATATGACTTCCCCAATTCGAGTGCTCCGACGGGGCAGCGTTCCTCGACGACGGTGCCGACCCAGGCATTGATGATGATGAACAGCGAGTTTGTCACGAATCAGGCACGAGTCATTGCAGAGAAAACTCGTCTTGCTTCCACGGAAAGTAAAGATGAACGGATTAATCTACTTTACGAGCAACTGTTTGCGCGCCGTCCCACTGAGGAAGAAATTGATCAATCAAAAGAATTCCTTGCAGAGTTTCTCTCGTTGGGCTCTGTAAATGAGATATTTGATCCTGAGCAAGAGGCCTGGAGTAGTCTTATTCACACACTGCTCATGTCGAATGAGTTCATTTATCTCCGTTGAAAACAAATTCTTATGTAAGAACATCATCATTTATATCCTACGATGAAAGTCGCCCCAGTGTTTTCTCCAGTTTCACAACCGATATCACGTCGAACATTACTCAATCGCATGGCGGTTGGTTTTGGGGGACTGGCACTGAACGGAATGCTGGCCGAGCAACTCTTTGCTGCTGAAAGCTCGAAAAGCTCGCTCGGTCCATTGGCTCCCCGGATGCCCCACCATCCACCGCGGGTTAAGCGGGTGATCTTCATGTTCATGAGTGGCGGGCCTTCGCATGTGGATCTGTTTGATCATAAACCACTGCTGGAACGAGATGATGGAAAACCGCTTCCATTCGCAGAACGTGGAGTTCAGTTTGCCGAGCGGGGTAACCTGATGAAGCCACTCTGGAAGTTTCGCCCGACGGGTCAGAGCGGAATTCCCATGTGCGAACTGTGGCAACATCTTCCCAAGGTCGCAGACGAACTCTGCATGATTCATTCTCTCTGTGAAACGAACGTCTCCCACGGAGGCGCATGCATGAAATTACACACAGGGAATGAAGCCTTTGTGCGACCGAGTGTCGGTTCCTGGGTCAGTTATGGTTTGGGTACAGAGAACAATAATCTCCCCAGCTTCATTTCAATCTGCCCGCAATCGATTCATGGTGGAGTCGATAATTACGGCACCTCGTTCCTGCCATCGATTCATCAGGGGGTCGCCCTGGGAACTCCCGGATATCCGAATACACCTGCCAAAGATGCCAAATTCGATTACATGGGGAACTCCCGATTGAGTTTGGACCAGCAGGCATTGCAACTCAAGTTGCTTCGGCAGATGAACAAATCGAATGCCGCCCCCCACGATGCTCTTCTCGATGCGCGGATACAGTCTTTTGAACTCGCCTTTCGCATGCAGACCGCCGCCCCCGAGGTGATGGATATTTCAGGCGAATCGAATGTCGTCCGCAAGCTGTATGGACTGGACGATCCGATGACAGAGAACTTTGGTCTGCAATGTTTATACGCTCGTCGGTTCGCGGAAGCGGGCGTTCGATTCATCCAGATCAATCACGCCGGCAAGCTTCCTAAAACGAATGAACAATGGGATCAGCATAATTATCTGGAAGAAGGACATGCGGAAAATGTGGCCAAATCGACAAGCCCATGACAGGGCTCATCCTAGATTTGAAAAGCCGAGGTTTACTGGAAGACACCCTGGTCCTCTGGGGGGGCGAGTTTGGCCGCACACCTACGGTGCAGAAATCAGATGCCCTAAAGGACGCGATCATCATCCCGATGGCTTTACAATGTGGATGGCAGGTGGCGGAGTGAAGGGAGGTTACCGGTACGGGAAAACCGATGATTACGGTTACTATGCTGTTGAAGACCGCTGCACAATCCACGATCTCCATGCAACGATGCTGCATTTACTGGGGATCGATCATGAACGACTTACATTCAGGCACGAAGGTCGCGATTATCGACTCACGGATGTCTCCGGAAACGTAGCGACAAAGATTCTTGCCTGAGTAAGTTAGAGTGCACTTTTCAGATTTTTCTCCGAATCAGTTTCCACTTGAGGAAGAGGATTCTGTGTTGGCACCCTCTTCTTCCGGCTGATCCAGGCGAACGAGTAACCACTCTTCCGTCCGTTCTGTGCCGAAATGAACCAGCACAACAGTCTGATCCTGCGTCAGATTGTAGATGCCCGATTCCATCACGATTTCACTTCCTGCTGGAGGGTTCTCTTCCTCCTGGACCAGTCTCCAGGCAGCGTTGAGTATCGTGATCGACTTTGCCTTCCACAGGGGTCGAGGCCTCTGTGGTGGTGTTGTAATAAGTCCCCACGATGTAGCCTTCTTTGCTGACCGCCAGCTGGAGGGCCATGTTGGACTCACCTGAGTCGTCTTTACTGATGGCGAAGACTCCAGTGGCATCCATTCAATTGTTTCAGGAGTTCTTCAGGAACATCGGAGGCAATCGTCTCGGCCTGTCCGGCGTATTCCTCTGCAGATGCGACGGGCTTATCCTGATAATAAACCGTGTCATTCTGATAGTAGACTGTCGAGCCGTAATCGTAGTAGTAAGGTTGCTTCCAGGATTCAGGAACCAGGTGCCAATGGCAGTCCAAGTCGCCCAGCGCCACCAGTAATTGCGGGGGTAATTATTCCAGTGGAAATGCCAATGATCGTAATGGTTGTGCCAGCGATCAAAATGATCATCCCAGTGATGATTATTACGAACATCAACAGACCAGCGATCATATCTGTTACGGATATTGTTACTGATTTCGACCTTATTATTTACCCAGTTATTTTTGCCATCGATTCGATTGGGAAATCGATTGCCAATTTCATTACCAGGCCGATTCCCTCCCCCTGGAAGTTTGTTGTCAGGGAGTTTATTTCCGGGTCTCAGGTCACCTGGTTTCTGATTCCCGGGAAGTTTGTTTGAGATATCCGGTTTGGGAGCGGGTCGAGTCGAGGGACCTTTATCGCCAGGGAGATCCAGAAAGTTTTGCAGATCGCCTTTACTGGGACGATTGTTCTGACCAATTTGTCCTTGCCCACCTCCAGGTCTGTTCCCAGGAGTGATCTGGGGGCGGTTACCTGTATTAGGAAGATTATTACCAGGACGTGTATTTCCAGAAGGTAGATTAGGCTTACTTATATTAGGCGGATTTACGTTAGGGCGATTATTACTCGGACGATTTATATTTGGAGTATTGGGTGCGGGACGACTGATATTGGGCTTGCTCACATTCGGACGGCTCGGTGCCGGTCGACTTGGTGCGGGTCGACTGGGGGCAGGACGACTCATCGATGGAGAAAAGTTCCCCGACGGGCGTGAGATATTGGGACGACCTCCCCCTGAATGACCACCACCACCTCCTCCACCCAACCGGCCACCTCCGCCGCACCGCTTCAGGTGCTTGGATAATCATTAATAAGGCAGCGATAAAGAGGGCAATGTTTTTCATGAGACCGGTTCCTGAGGTATGAATTGAACCTGTTTGATTGTTGTGCGAGTGAGTCTAGTGTGGTTATTGAATCCGTTCTCATGATTTCATCCGTGCTGGGTAGCAGTTCTGAACCACGTTGTCTGCTGACCATTTTGTAAAGAAATGAGTCGTCATTCACTGGAGTATAGATATGAATGGCAGAGGCTTTTCGCCTTCGTTCGTCTGATAGAGAACCCGTAGTGACCATTTCCCGTCATTCTCCGACCACGTACCAGATCCGAACCCACCGTAGGAATCAAAGATCCAGGAACGAATGGTCTCCTCTACAGGATCCCAACCAATAATCTGCACGCCAGCAATCCCTGGTTCACCATCTCTTTGCGAACTGAAATTCGAAATGATGAAGTTCTGATTCATTGACCAGATGTTAGACGATGTGAGAGTGGCCTCTGCAGAATCGATATCTACCTGCCAGTCACCAATCAGCCATTCGAGAGATTGCAGTTGCTCGTAATTAGAGGGGCGTAACCGGCTCAATTTCTTTAATACTGTCGAGCTTCCATTTGTTCTCTTCTCTGATGTAATACGCCGTATAACTAGAAAGCTGTGGTTCGCTTTCTTCCCGTAAATGATCGCCGTGCCTGACTCCCGGGCGAGTCGAGGGAAATGATTTCATGTTCGTAGACGGGAATCTCGAGACGGACTGCCGGATCCAGATCTTTAAAATAAGCTTCAAACGCATCCTTCAATTCCGCCTGGCCTTTCAGCTCATCCCCAGCAGGGGTGACATAGATTCCCTCTGGACTCAATAGCTGAGCAAACCAGTTACATCGCTCATTAAAAGCGGCGACATACCCTTCCAAAGCTTGCTGTAACTCGATTGTCGGATCATTAGCAGGATCCTCAGGTGTTGCTGTTGCCTTAGGAACAATTTTGATGCCACTTGCGGGTGGTGCAGTTGGTTCGTCATCTCCATATGTGACGGAAGTAGATAAACCACAGGCAAGAATCAACGAGAGGATCGTGTGGGATGCAAGCTTCACTTCATTCTCTTTTCAATTTGAGGGATAGGGGAACTCGAAGAGAGGCAATGGCTTCAAATTCGAGAATGAGTTCCTACCCTCTATTTTCTAAGAGAACGTAAGTATTCAGCAAGGAAAATCGAGAGCATCTCCCGTGAGATTCCTAACTTTAAATATTCTTAATATCGAGAGCTGCTAACGCTATTTTGCTCCGTGGAAGGAACTAATACATAAGAGCATATACATATCAGTCAATCAGGTTTTCTTCCGTGGATGATTCAGATTGGGCGGCATGCTGCTGAATTTTGGAATCAATGTTGCGGAGGCTTCCTTCCGCATCTGTGATTGTTGCTTTATCTCGATGTTTTATTGAGTTTTTTTCCACATGTGGTTCTAGACTGGCAATCTCAGTGGAGGAGTTTGAAAATTCCGGTGCAGCAGGAGCCTGGTTCGTCATCTGTACAGGAACACCACTCGGGAAAATGATTTCACGGGCTTCATCAGGCATGCTGATATTTGCTTCGGAGAGGGCTGTTTTGGCCTGTCGCATCAAGACGCTGCAAACTGAGGGAGCATCAAACCGGCTGCCATCCAGCCAGAAATAACTGATCAGGTTCACTGTAGAGGCACCCAGCGAATCGACCAGTACTAATGGAGCAGGATCATCCAGCACAGCTTCATTTGAATTCAGTACTTCCAAAATTACACGCTGTGCCTCAGTGACTGAGTCATCGTATCCAATGCCCACAGTGAACTCGCTGCGAATACGAGGAGAAGAGGAATAGTTTGTTACGACTGCTTTATAAACAGTGCTGTTGGGAATCTGAATATGATTCCCATCAACTGTAAGCAGTAAGGTACCTCGTGTTGTAACTCGGCGAACAAACCCCTTCTCTCCTACCAGTTCAATGAGGTCACCTACACGGAAGGGACGATTCAGACTGATCAATACACTCGCGAGATAATTCTCCCAATATCTCTGAAGGCAAATCCAAACGCCAGACCAATCATCCCGTTCCCCCAGCACGGTCATTGCCAGGCGGCTGAGTCCTGAGACTTTCAGGGCGATATAGATACCTATCAACATGATAAATACTGCGAGGAAGCTGGCAACAACCTGTTGCAGAGTTCGCTGTCAAATCGCCTGGCTGTCAACCAGCGGGTGATCCGTGCAACTCCTCGTGCAAAAAGATAGGCGATAAATATGATCAGGGCGCCGACTCGCCAGCAGGGGGAGAATCTTGATGGAATCTCGCCCCAGGTTTCGGAGTTGAACCATCGCCGGTTCGATATCCCACACCGGACGAGCTTTGATATTCAGTCGATTCACGACGGCGACTACATCAGAGGTTTTTTGTGCGACTCGCTCTGCCCAATCACGGTGAGGTTCGCTGTCGGCAACGCCGTTCAGGAAAACAATGCCTTCATCGGTCGTAATCTCAAGCGAACTGAACCAACCCGTAGCTTGGTAGATGCGTTCCAGACGTTTTGTGATGTCTCCGTCATAACTTTGTGGTGTGACTTCGACTTTTTCCGGAGCAGCAATTTCCTCCTCGCTCTCGTCGGTTATCAGGCTCTGTTCTATTTCCGTATTTTGAAGATTCGCCTGCGAGACAGTCGCCTGAACTGGAATAAGTAAAATGGAAATGAGAAAACTGAAGATCAGCTTCTTGTAGTTGCGATTAAAAATAAACATCGTTCCAAAAATCTAAATGAAGCGATTCAAAGTATTGGATCCGAATCAAAACTCACACAATTTCTTAACCGGTAACATTGAATCGACGAAACCAGCCTTTAAGCAGACAGTGGATGGCGTAACACATCAACCCAAACCCTGTGATAGCCAGTAGAACTTTCCCGTAAGTCTGGGCTGCAATCGCGGCAAGTGCATCGCTCAAACCGGAGATTTCACCGTCATTGATTCCCTGCACCACGGAGGAGATGAGAAATCCTCCAATAATGATGAAGGCAACCCCTCGCGTCATCAAACCCATGCGGCCGGCATATAAAGCGATCTTACGCACGGTATCACTCATTGCTGCCAGATTATAAGTTCTCATGAATTTGGCCACGAACCCTTTGTAAATGAAGAAAAAACCAGTTCCGATTACAATGGCACCTGCGATAGCCAGAACGATTTGACCAGGAAGTGTGCTCAGGTATGACTTGGTTGTATCGCCACCACCAATGAAATTGAAATCAGTACCGATTGCCCGTGTCGCCGCATAAACTCCCAGAAACGCATACGCAGCACCACTCATAGCGTATCCCAGGCGTTTGATAATTCCCTGTAAATCATCTCCAACGCCTTCAGTATCACGCAGGGCCTGAACCCAGCGCCAGGCGGTATATCCAAACAGGCAAATTGCAGTAACAGCTAATAATGTCTGTCCAAATGGCTGATTGCCGATCTCTCTGATCGCTCCGCGAGCGCCGGATATCTGACCTCCGGCACCAATGGCCAACTTGAACGCCACAAAACCGACGATCATGTAAACCACACCTTTAATAACGTGTCCGGCTCTCCCCGCAACTTCAATCCAATGAGGGACTTCAGGCAACTCTGCTGTTGTGAAACCTCTCCAGGTAGTCTGGTGTGGATGTGATTGAGAGCTGGATACAGACATGGCGAAACCTTTACTTACGTATTTAAAAACGAGCGGTTTTCACAAGGAAATTTGCGAAACCACCACGGCTTTAAAGCTAATAGGCAAAGCGTGTGCCGGTGGGGCTGAATTCAGGTGAAGTGCAGGTTATGAACGCTCTTTATGATGCCACACTTATATTGGGATGCTGGGAATCATGATCACAATTTAAGTGGTTTAACGAAGCAGTCCTACTACTATTTATGCTGAGGATAAATCGCGATAGAAGTCGTCGCGAGTAAGATTAATCCATCATCAGTATGAATGAAGCAGAGGAAACGATGTCGAAAGGTTACCAGATTGGCACGAAGGTGAAATGGAAATGGGGTAACGGTTTTGGTGAAGGGCAAGTTACCGAACGCTTCACCGAAAAAGTTACCCGCACTATTAAAGGCTCCGAGATCACACGCTCAGCAAGCAAAGAAGAACCCGCTTATCTTATTAAGCAGGAAGATGGCGACCGGGTTCTGAAATCCCATTCTGAAATTGAAAAATCAGCGTGAGGTTTTAGAGATCAGGATTAATCTTAATTCCTGAAAGTCTTCAATCAAAAGGCGAGATTGGCACGCACTCCGAGGAGAAGAGCCGTATCCACGCTGTCACGAGCGGGAATGATAACCTGGGCGTCTGGAGTGATTGTCAGATTTTTGGTGACGGCGATGTTGTAAAACATCTCAACACCCTGTCCATCACCCACTCCGCCTAGTGCAGCTTGCAGAAATGGTGCGATTTCATCGCTCGTTCCCGAGTAATACCAGCCGACGCCAAATGTATCAGCCTCGCGACCGGTAATCATACTGTTTCCGCCCACACCGAAGCTGAGAAACCATTGCAGTGGGTTGGTGTCTGCATCGGCAATTCCAGCACGTCCAAACACCCCCCAGCCACGGGAAGAATTGCAGGGATCGACATAAAGATATTGATCAAAGTTCCAATAGAGTGACCAGGACTCGGAAGCTTCTGCGA
This sequence comes from Planctomycetaceae bacterium, assembly GCA_041398805.1. Taxonomy (GTDB): domain Bacteria; phylum Planctomycetota; class Planctomycetia; order Planctomycetales; family Planctomycetaceae; genus Polystyrenella. The sequence continues at coordinate 214,719 of JAWKUC010000001.1, forward strand.
TGGCAACGTTCGGCAGGATAATACGTGGGTCCTGATCAAGAGCAGCATAATCCCGACTGCTCCAGGATCCTCCAAAGAGTTGATGTCCTGGCAGTCCGAAGAATTCCGTAGGAAGACGAAGCTCCGGTACGATGACAACTCCTTCTTCGAAGAGTTCATCAAATCCACTGGTGCGGGCAGTATCTGTCGGGTTCATTACAGTGAAGGTGAAAATCGGTTCCCCTTCATCCAGAATTACGAATCCAGTTCCTAATGAAGAATAAGGGGCAGATCGGAGTGCAATCGGTGTTGCTGTAAATGCTACGTTCGAAAATTGCTTAATCCCTCGACCATGCGCGAAGGCGTTCATATCTCCATCAAGTGTGTCGAGTTTACCAAAGAAGAAACCGAAGTTTTCGGACAGCATTTGTGTGAAGAGGACGTTAGTCAGATAGACTTCTTCACTGTCGACAACAGGTAAGTCAGCTGCCACGTTTGAGGGAAGTAAGGCACCTGTTGTGCCAGCCATTGATTCACCAAATCGATGTTCAGCTCGCACTTTCAGGAACAGGCCCTGCGGACCACCTAACTTGGAGAGGTCGGCGTTCATCAGGTAGTCACCATGTCCTGAATAACGAAATTCCTGCTCCTGTCCGCCATTGACCACACCCATATAAAACTGGGTGATGTTGTTTTCCATCATGATGCCATGTTGTGGCAGTGCGAAGATTTCATTCAATGTGGGAAACGAATGGTCGTCGCAATCAGCCTGATGGTAACAGTCACAGGGCGAACTGCTGGGGCAATAAGAGGCTGATGAGAAGGAGGCTACCTGCTGAATCGAAGAGTCGTTGTTCTGGCAATGCGCTTCATCGACGTAGGATGTCGAGACAAGCCCATAAGTCAGGGTTGTCAGCGCGCCAAGTTTCAGACACCAGTTTGAAAATCGGAACTTAATCATGATAGCACACCATCTCTGGAGACGTGAAAATGAGAGTACCCACGTCTGTCCTATCGGATCAAGTTGCGATTAATATCATCAGATGGAACGCTGTTGCCTGGAGTTCTCTGAAGTAGTGGCTGATGAGATGATTCTGGCGGTTGCGCGACTCCGGCAGAAATTGCCACTATCCGTGCGCGCTCTTGAATTGTTCAATCTGAGTGTCGCAAATCAGGATCGAGATCTGAAAAGCAGCTAATCTCCTGACGGGAAAATTTGCTTCCAGTCCTCTTTCATACTGACGAGCACCCACCCACGAGAGCCAGCTTCATCAAGTCCCCGATCTAACTTACCTATGTGAGAGTCTCGGTCATAAGCGTACTCTCGTTCGGCGTCATCATGATGAATGATCACTCCCAGACGTGGACCAGAACCGGTCGTCACGTATTCCAGCATCTGGAAATCACCGTCAGAGTTGCCGACAGCAATCAGTGGTCGTTTCCCAATATGATGATGGATTCCAACGGGTTTCCCCTCTTTGTCATCGATGAAGTTGAGTTCTGGTTTTTTCACAACCACTCCTACGCCATCACGAACTTCGTATTCACTTTTGAGCGAACTCCCTACCACCTGTTCCGGCGGAATTCCATAAACACGTTCGGACCAGGGGCGCATAAAATCAATGCCTCCTCCCGAGACGATATATGTTTTGAAACCGTTCTCACGTAAGTAGGAGAGTAATTCGAGCTGAGGTTGGTAGACACATTCAATGTAGGAACTGTTAAAGCGGGGATGACGATCATGTGTGACCCAATCTTCGACAACTGCTGCAAACTCTGTTTCAGTCAGACCCGCATGGCTGGCAGCAACCAGTTCCGCAATCCCTTTTTCTCCAGACGCGAAGGCTTTGCTTGCGTCACCCAGGAGAATTGATCGGAATGGTTCCTGTCGATTCCATTCGGGATGTTCCGGTGCCAGTTTTTTGACTCGATAGAGGGCAAAGGCCAGTTGATTGTAAAAGGGTTGTTCACACCAGAGGCAGCCATCGTTGTCAAAGACAGCCACTCGATCCGTGGGGGCAACATATTGTTCTCCCCCTTCCTCGGTTACTGCCGCGACAAATTTTAGAATCGCCGCCTTTGAGTTGGAGTCATTCCAGGAGGCAAGGGGCTCGGTAGCTGAGAGCGGACAGGCTATCAGAACAAGGCAGAAAAATAAAATTGCTTTCTTGATCATGTTGAACCCCTAAGGACTACTTAAAGTAGAGATGTTTTAGAAAAAGTAACCCTGACAGATTTCCTGTCAGGGTTACTTCTAATCTGGTAAGAGAATTAGCGACCGCGTGTCGCATCTTCAATCTGTTTCTGAACTTTTTCCAGATTGAAAGAGCCTGGCGTCTGGCTCGGTGGATAATCCTGCATCGTCATCAGGAATTTCCCAGCCAGTTGCTGCATGGGAATCAAAACATAGGCACGATCCAGGAACCAGTCGTTGTATGTGTTCGCATTATGCTGAGCTTTTTCAAACGGATCACGCCTCAAATTGAACAGCAGTGGAACGCGGAGCTCAGTGAAGGGCTCACGCCAGACTTCAAAAGCTTGCCCCCGGTTTTCCAGGAAGACCGCCTTCCAGTCACCTAAACGGATGGCCACAACCTGGCCATCATCATTCACATACATGAATTCTTTTCGGGGAGATTGATCAACTGCTCCAGAGAGGTATTCATGCTGGTTGTAACCATCTATGTAATTTCGATATTTACGACCATTCAGGGTGACCCCTTTTTTCAGGTGATCTTTAATGTCGGGGGCTCCTGCGATGGCGGCGAAGGTGGGTAACCAGTCTTCATGAGCCACGATTCCGTTCAGGGTTTTGCCGGCTGGATATTTGCCCGGCCAGCGAATGAAGGCGGGAACGCGATAGGCACCTTCCCAGTTACTGTTCTTTTCACTACGGAAAGGAGTCGTACCTGCATCGGGCCAGGTATTGTAGTGAGGTCCGTTGTCAGTTGAGTAATAAACGATCGTGTTCTCTGCGATACCAAGTTCGTCGAGTAAGTCGAGTAACTGACCGACGTGGCCATCGTGCTCGACCATTCCGTCATGATATTCATTACCACTTTTTCCTGAGATCCCTGTCAGCTCTTCTTTAACATGCGTACGGAAGTGCATACGGGTTCCGTTCCACCAGCAGAAGAATGGCTCACCAGCATCATTCTGGCGTTTGATGAAATCTTTCGCGGCTGCGACCGTCTCATCATCGATTGTTTCCATTCGTTTTTTATTAAGTGGACCTGTGTCTTCAATTGTCTGTCCACCTTTTCCGTCAGCCTTACATTTTAATACGCCACGAGGTCCATAGGTTTCCAGGAATGTTTTTCCACTCGGCATAACATAATCAGCAGGATAATCCCGGTTTTCCGGTTCTTCCTGGGCATTCAGGTGATAAAGATTGCCCAGGAACTCATCAAAACCATGCATCGTCGGTAGATGCTCGTCGCGGTCACCGAAATGGTTCTTACCGAACTGGCCGGTGGAATACCCGGCAGCTTTCATCACAGTCGCGAGTGTCACATCGGATGCTTGCCAACCTTCTTTGGCACCCGGTAAACCGACTTTGGTCATTCCGGTTCGCACAGGGACATTCCCACCGATGAACGCGGCTCGTCCTGCTGTACAACTTTGTTGTCCGTAATAATCTGTGAACGCAATTCCCTGCTGAGCGATTCGGTCGATGTTGGGTGTATGGTATCCCATCATTCCCGGTTGTTATGACTGATGTTCCAGGTGCCGATGTCATCACCCCAGATGACAAGAATGTTCAGCTTATCCGCTGCCGAGAGTGAAAGAGCGCTTAACAGAAAGGCTGCCAGTGCCATTCCTGTCAGTTTGATTTTAAACATGCTGATTTCTCCTGAGTTTCTGAGAGGAAGAGAGGGGTAACTAATAAGGGGCCAAATTTTTATAAGTATTCCTGAAACCCTCTAATGGGTCACGTTGACCCGTTGCAGAGGTTCAAAAACAGCCACAAACGGGCTTCAGGATCGGTTCTAAATTATCACAACATTATTTAACGCAACGAAAACCGGTGTGACTTGTTCCTGTAGACGGTTCACCTTTTCCGCGTCCACCTGGAACATAGCGAGTGCAATACTGGTCGGTACAAAGGAAACTCCCTCCTTTCTGCACCCGTTTCTGCACCCCCGGTTCGCTGGGGTCGTAAGATTCTTCCTGAGAAGGACCTTGAGGGTTCACAGTCACCTCATTCTGGGAAATATCTCGACGATAGGTGTCATGACGATACCAGTCGCTGGTCCACTCCCACACGTTTCCGGCCATATCAAACAGTCCGTATCCGTTTGCAGGAAAAGTCCGAACAGGGGCGGTAGTAGAAAATCCATCTTCAGCTGTATTACTTACCGGAAAGATACCCTGAAAGGTGTTCGCCATGAATTTTCCATCCGGTTGAAATTCATCGCCCCACGTATATCGATTCTGATCCATTCCGCCTCGAGCGGCATATTCCCATTCGGCTTCAGTCGGTAACCTCTTGCCGGCCCATTTGGCGTACGCTTCGGCATCTTCATAAGCGACATGGACTACCGGGTGATTTTCACGACCATCCAGATTACTTTCGGGTCCTTCCGGGTGGCGCCAGTCAGAACCATGAATGTAATTCCACCAGACATAATGATTATCCAGTGGTACGGGGTGGTCCGGTGGAGAAAAGCAGACGGAACCTGCTTTCAGATTTTCGGGTGGCGCGTTTGGAAATTCCTCAGCAGTCGGTGCGCGTTCAGAAACGGTCACATATCCTGTTGCCTCTACGAATTCCTGAAACTGGGCATTGGTGACTTCAGTCTCATCTATCCAGAATCCGTCCACCTGAACCTGGTGTAGCGGAGTTGTATCTCGAAACTGGTCATCCTCAATCCCCATCATGAATTGGCCTGCGGGGATCCAGACCATACCGGGAGGGGTTTCACCAGCCGGAGGAGAAGTACCCCAACTGGATACGATTATTCCCAGAACGACCAATAGACTGGCTGCGAGCACGATATAGAGCTTCATAGCCACTTGCTTTCAGGTTGCATTGTCGCGATAAAAAAAGTCTGTTTTCTCGCGAGAGAGTGAGTACTATCGAATCCATTCAGAATTCTATTCGAGGTTATCGTAAACTCTGCGAAACAGGAAATCATTTGAATTATCGAAAGTTGGGAAAGACAGCATCTGGATTAAAGAGAACGGTTGTTCTCAGCGAGGCAAAATATAAACGATAAAAAAATCGATTCAACAGTGAGCGTGATGACCAACAAGAACTTTTCACCTTAAGAGACGTGATTAAAGAAAATTTTAATTGATGCTGGTTCTTCAATTATTAGAAGTGTTGTGGATCCATTGTGGCACAGTCCTTTCAATTTCACAATTCAAAATCACAAGCTCTGATCAACATAAACAACTATTTAATCGGTTTTTCACCACCGGTACTAGTTCCCCAGTCTAGTAAAACCTGGCGAGTAAGTATTTCTCAACTAGAAATGAAAACAGCCGGTTCCGCAGATTAACGGCCCGGCTGTTCTATGATTTTCTGGTTAATTCAGCAGAGCAATGATCTCTCGCTGTAATAATGGCTCGGTTGGGAGCCGACAAAAAGTCGCTGGAGTTAACGATTGATGGAAATCTGGATATTCGAGTTCTATTTCTTAACTCAACAACTCATCCGATTCATCTCCCCACCCGACGAAGAGTTCGTCGAAGGGAGAGCTGGAAAGGGATTCAATCAGGAAGTGATCAAAATTTGTTTGACTATTCTGAGCAGCCAACCCTGTTGATCCCGTACTGACATCATTATCAAAAGTGGTTGTCAGCATAGATTCCCCATCCACAATCAGCTCCACATTCCCTCCGCTGATGTTGAGTTCCAGATGGTATGTCTGATCGATGTTGATCATCAGGTCGTCAACCTGGGCCATTCGATTGCTCCAGTCCCCCTGGTAGTGACCGATGACCCATTCATTCTGACCAGCAAACATACCGGCATACTTGAAATCCGTGTTGCTTTTATAATCGAAGATGATAAACCCATTGTGCCAGCGATCCGCATTTGCGATCGAGGTGAGGTCAACCGAGATCGTGAAGTCTGTTCCAGCGGGTACCATCTCAGTTGAGAGAGCAATACTGGGAACATCGCTGGTCGTGTTGACCGATAAGGATTCGCCAGTCGTCCAGTCAGCCGCTTCGCTGAAGGTGAAATCCGAACCGGCGGCGAGAGAACTGGAAGCCTCACCAGCCAGGGGGGCTCCCTCAGGGGCAGAAAAGGCGAGCTCGGTGATACTCAGCTCGTCGAATAAGGTGAACGCTTTGTAAACAGCGAGACCGATGCCCCCCTGATTGACAGGAGTACCGATGTTATAAGGCAACACGGAATTGCCATCGACTTTGAGAGAAACAAGACTACCCGCGATTGTGACTTCCAGATCATACCACCGATCTGTCTGAATAGAGGGGTTCAGGTCGCCTCCAGGAGTCGAACTCAATGTGTTCCAGCTCCCGTCATACTGACCGATGACCCACTCGTTAGTCTCTACATTGAAACCAGCGTACTTGAAGTCGAACTCATGCTGGTAGTCAAAGATGATGTACCCATTGTGTTCACTGGACGCGCCGTTCTTCGCATTTACTCGCGCCTGGATAAGGATGCCTTCCGGGGCGGTGTCATAATCGAGTGGGACGTAGGCGGTTGCCAACTGCCGTGCGGGGCTTGTCAGATAGGATGTGTTTGCCCGCAGGTATTTATTCGCTCCATTGGTGAATCCCCAGGCGAGTTTGTTGTAATAGAAGAGATCGGGCGCCGCTTGAGACTCAAAGTCATTCACGTAAGGGAGTTGTTTGGGACTACTCTGATCAACATTAAGGGCGATTTCGATGTTGTCAAAACTGGTGCGTGAATTGTATCCCGCCACTCCGACTGTCCCGTCGCCGATACCATTGGTGAAAGTCCCGTCAACAACAGGCAGACCATCCACGTACAGGGCAACATGATCTCCATCGACTTTCAGAAGCAATGTGTATTCCGTACTTGTGTAGAGCTCTCTTGAAGCGGAAGCAATCCGGTTACCCCAGTTCCCCTGATAGTGACCGATGATCCACTCATCCTGACCGGTAAACATCCCGGCGTATTTGAAGTCGTTGGGCCCCTGATAATCGAAGACGAGGAAACCATCGTTCCAGAACCCGGCAGCGGAATAGCTTGCCATCACCGTGGAGAATTCAAACGAGTTGGGAAGCGGAATCTGGTTTTCCAGAAAGGCGACACCCAGACCGAAGCCATTCCCTCCATTGAAGAAGAGTTTATTGTTTCCACTGACCGGATTGATACCCCAGCGGTTACCACCGTAAAAACCGAGTCGATCTGCGATACCATCGGTAAAATCTTCACTGTAGGGCAGGTCCGACGGAGCTCCCTGATTCACGACGACTCCGACTCGAAGATTGTCGAATTGAGTCACCGCGTTAAAAGAGGCTAATCCTGCATCTCCGCCATTTAAATTTCCAGCGAATGTGCGCTCCAGCACGACATTGCCATCCACCGCCAGACGGACCATGCTCCCCTCCACATGCAGGTGGACGAGATAAGCAACATCGTTATCAATCGTAAGGTTGTCATTGACCAACTTATTATTGAAGTTCCCCTGATAGTGTCCAATCGCCCATTGGTTTTGGCCGTTAAACATTCCCGCATACTTGAAGTCAGTGGGAGAGTGATAATCAAAGATCAGAAATCCATTCAGCCAGCGATTTGGCCCACTGATCGCCGTCATCAAAACGGACATCTCATAGGTACCCGGGAGTGGATTTTCAACCGGCACAAGAGCCGTACTCAGACCAGTCAGCCCGCTGTTGTCCGTCTGGAAAACTTGATTACCCCCACCTTCTTCGACGAGTGAAACATTCTGCGGGTTATTGACATATAAACCCCAGTGATCGGCTTCAAAACCGTTGCTATACGGAAGAGTGATATTTTTATTAAGCCAGATAGTATTTGGACTACTCAGACTGGCACTGACAAAATCGAGGTCTCCGTCGCCGTCCAGATCACCGACAGCTGAAGTGAAGCCACTTTGACTACCCAAAGACTGCCCACTATCGGTAAATTGCCCCGTACCATCATTGAACCAGATCGTATCTCCACCTGAAGAGGAATTCGTAACCAGGAGATCCAGGTCACCATCATTGTCGAAGTCGGCCAGCTCAGTCGAATAGCTGGCATAGAATGCACCAGTTAATGCCTGGCCCAGAGTGAAAGTTCCCGTTCCGTCATTAAGAAGAACTTTGGGGACATCGAAGTTTTGAGCGATGGCCACATCGAGGTCGCCATCACCATCCACGTCACCCATACTTACTCCCCACGTCGCTTTTCCCGTATCGGGGACAGTCTGATGAAGGGAGAAGATGCCAGTTCCATCATTCAGAAAAACTGCATCACTATCTGTAACAGCTTCAGGTCCAGCTCCGTAGGTGGAGCCATACAGGTCGAGGTCACCATCGCCATCCAGGTCACCCAGAGCCAACCCTTTACGTGCTGTCCCCGCCAGATTGACTGGACTTCCGTTATCGGTGAAGTTACCCGATCCATCATTGATCCAGAAGCGGAACGAATTGGTGGAACCTTCATGCGAGGTGACCGCATCCAGGTCGCCATCGCCATCGATGTCCCCCAGTTCAACCATCCTCACTTCCACCACTACCCAGTGACTGACCGCTGTCTGAAAAAATGCCTGTCCCATTATTGAACCAGATTTCGGACGGTGTTGTGGAGCCACTAATGGACACAAAAAGGTCGAGGTCACCATCGCCGTCCAGGTCGCCAACGGCGATATCTTCTGAGAATGAGACTGCATTACCAGTCAGTGAACGTGCCGTCTCCGTTATTCTTCCAGATCTTCGAAATACCGGAAAAATCACATCGAGATCACGCATCTCCATCGATATCCCCAATCTTAGCGGTGTAGGACGAGCTGCTACTGTTAGTCAACCCCTGCCCTGGAGTAAAAGGCTCGAGCCACCTTCGGCTGCCAGGACGATCACATCACTGTCGAAGGCACTGTTATTATCAGGATTGGTATCGGTGTAGTCGTCATATCAACCGATGCGACATTGGTGATGTTAATGCGCACACGAGGCCTCACTGATGCCGGAAATTGTGTATTCCACTGAGGAGCCTGCGGGTAAATCGATCACTTCGTTGAGAATCCCCGAACCAGCTGTAACTTCCACCGCGCCACCACTGACGAGAGCAGTCCAGCTCACACCTGCCATGAAATCACTGTAGTCATCGGTCACAGTAACTCCGGTGACATCCTCCGCGCCGATGTTACTGACGATCACTGTGTAAGTGAGAGAAGCACCCTGCTCAACAGCGGTCACGGCAGACTCTTTTGTAATTTCCAGGTCAGTCACACCCGACAAAAGGCGCGATCCTCCAGGCGATCAAACTGATACCAACCGAGATTCGCTGGAGAAGATTTAAGAGAATTACTTTGTCGACGGGATTGCAGACGCTGATCGTGCAATGCTGATAAGAACCAGCTGGTGAAAAAGGCTCATGTTGTGTCCCAAAAGCGGTGTGAGGAGATGATGGCAGTCAGGGGATAAGAAGGGGAACCGACTGCAAAGGTGGCCAGTGAAGAAAGGCCAAAACGAATCAATGGGTTTAATATTTGTTAATTGAATTAGACCGGATATTAGAATTTCCGGTCAATCGATTTCCTGTTATTTAGGGGATTTTGGTGAAGAGAAGTGCTGGAACCTGGCAGCGGAAAGAGCTCGTTGATCGAATGATATTTTTGACTCACCAAATTCGAATGTGATTTTGTGCTCGGTACTTGCACTTGCAAATTTAATATCAAAACCTACCGATGCGTCGGCTGGACTCTGGCAGGATGGTTTTCTGATCTTCGATTATCAGGGACCTTAGGACTTTAATTACGCCGCTATGTTTTCGAGACAGAATCAGTGGGTCGTCGGCCACTATCAGGGGAGTTGGGGGGACTACCAGGAGGTACTCGACTGGGATGACGAAGGAAAAACAATCAACTTCAATCAGTTCTATAATCTCGAAGTCCATCTGGAGGGACCACTGGTTATCCTGAAGGTCGATGGAGAGACATTAATCTCCACGGAATTCGACGCTCCATTAACCAGCAATGTTGTCGGTCTCGCTGCTGCCAATGCCTTCTGCTGGTTCGATAACTTTACAATCAACTTCGAAACACCACTCCGTTCCCCTGTCGACACACTCTTCTCCAACTGGGAGCAGGAATCAGCAAGTATCGCTTAAGCCCCATCGTATCATAGATCATATGATGGAGATCAATCATTCAGCCAGCAGAACAGGCCCAGTTTGTTGCGGGCGGCGACTTCCAGGCCGTCGAGGTAGTCTGAGTTGAACATCTCGACCAGGACTTCATCACTACAGGCATTGAACACGTCCTCGTATTCCTGCGCTTCCTCGTACAGTTTCTGAACTTCTGCCGGTGTGTGAAAGCTGTAGATGGGAATGTAATATTTCTCCATGATGCTCGTCGGGTTTTTATCCAGCGGAATCGTTGCCTCCCAACCGGGATATCGAAAAGGACGCCAACCCAGCCACCGAGTTTCTCTGGTGTAATTGTATTTACACGTTTTGCGATCAACGAAATAGACCTGGTCCGGAAAGTTCGGATTAGGTCTGGCTTCTTCCCACCCCGAGATCACTTCCGAAATGTCCGAGGGAACCTGAGTACCAATCGTCTCCAGCTCCAGATCGCCGCGTTCTTCACTGATAACATACAACAAACCAGGAATCAGCAGGGGCTCGACAATCGTTTAATTGAACCAGGTGATGATGTTGGAGCCTTAACTGGCATGATCGAATGTCGTGAACGCCTCGGTGGTCTACTCAAGTATTATTATCGCGACGCAGTTTTCATTATGTTTGACTGGAAAAAGTGGGTAACGAGCAGTTCTTCTGGTCAATCTTCATGCGAAAACGTACTTTCAAATGGAAGCTAACAAGCCTCAAGAACTTGTATTAGAGGTCGGTGAAGTTAATTCACTAGACAGGTTCTCTACAGGTCCTTTATTTCTCGCCCCCCTGCTCTCGTTTAAGGCGTTCGAGATAAGACTTGGCATGTTCTACTAATCGAGCGTAATCGCTTCCTCCCGGTCTCAAAGTAGAAAATCCTCTATCATTTCTGACAAATATCCAGTTGGTTTTCATCAACTCATCTAGTGCAGACGCTGCGTGCGAACTTGGCGTATCGATCATCAAATCTTCTTCATATTCTTTATCTGTTTCGTGAATGTGCAACAGAATGGGAATCACTTTTATGGGGTCTCCCTTTGCTAAAGCACGAGTAGCCAGGGCACGCACGCTGGGAAAGGGATCGTTCTGAGCAAGGTGCTCCAGTTCTACTAAAGCAGCAGGAGGTGGTTTCAAATGCAGGGTCTCACACATATGACGTCGGACAAATGCTTCCTCATCGCCTAGTAAGCGGAGAGCGACTTTTTCATAGTCGCCTAACTTATTATCAAGCACAGTTCTACCGCAAAGTGCTCGTAAGTGTGGTGAAGAGTCTTCCACGCCTGCGATTATCCGTTTTTTGAGTTCTGGAGTCTTAAGGACATCTGATAACCGATCTTGGATTCCTCCAAATTGATCTTTCCCCATTTCCCCCGCCCGCGCCGCATAACCGACAAACTCCCATGCTCTCAACAACAAAAAAAGCTCAGTGTCATCACAGGGACGATCTATATCCTCCGAAAACCATTTATATAAGTCTGGTGAGATGATTTCTTTAACATTCAAGGGCATTATTTACATATCCTATGTGGTTTGTTTGAAAAGTCAAAGGGGTAATTATGGAATCAAGTTTGGTATACGTCCTGTTTCCCAATAAACATTAACCCACCCATTTCTCAACAGAAAATCTCGGCAATTTGGGAGATCAGGCCCGCATGGTTCTTGCCCAATTCCTACTGCTTTAACTTGCGATGGTTGAATTCCACTGGCTACCATGGCTGCTTCTGCATGCTCACCGCCTCTTCCTCGAATAACATTTTCTGGATCAATCCCCATTTTTGGTGCCACTTGCTCGATTTTATCCTTGGCATAATTTGATGCTCTACCATTTAAAAATATCTTTCTTGTTCCATCAACCATCTCGACCATTAATGGAGTAATTCCAGGAGCCGCTTTTAAAGCGGAAGCATACAAAGACTTTGACCATCTTGCGAGTTCTTCACCTACCTCCGCAATAGGACCAGTGCGAGGTGTGTTGTCTGACAAGTATCCATAATCTGCATTATGAACAAGAACATTTCCCTGTCCAGCAAAGAAGCAGTGTTCTCCATTAACTTCAATATTATATACCCGTGTAACATCATCTGAGCAAGTCACTTTCTGCACGATGTTAAAACCTGAATGAGTGCGGACGACATCTCCTGGTACCAGATCCTGCATGGGGATGAAGTCGCTGGCCGTTTCAGACCAGACTAAGTGGCTGCCCGTACCCACAAGCGGTTCCTCAACTCCTGCGATATGAAGTGAGCAGATCCCTTCTGTGATCAATCTGTTGAAGGTTCCGGTTACAATATGACCTTCACCTTCACTGATTTTCGGGCAGGGGTTAATCTCAAGTAGCCGAACAGCACCATGAAGTGAAATTTCTTCTATAGTCCATAAGGCTGTGTTTCCAACATCATTCAAGCCGTGTGCAGCTAACCAGGATGCTTCACGCAATAGCTCCATTCTCATCGGCGATCCGGAGTCATCAATATATTCGAGGACCACATGTCGCCAGGTCTCGTCTGGATGAGCAACGGGTTCGCTGGTCTTATTTGGATTCTGAGCTGCCACTCTTGATCCAAGATGAATCTTGTCTATTGGTTTATGAATAAGTGTATGAGCTTTAACAGGAGTTGGCCCCTGATAAGAATCCTGTGTTGAGTTGCCAGACTGGAGAGAATCGCTCAGTTCTGGCTCATAAGCTAAAACAGGGGTCCCAGCCACGAAACAGGCATACTTCTTGATTGATTCACCAAAAATTTTGACGCCATATTTCTCTAATACTTTACTACCGGATAGTACAATCAGATTCATTGCTATCGTGGGTAATAAAGATTGTCCTCCAAAGACAACATCTGAAATAGTCCGCATTCCGAAATCCAGGAACTCTCTCATTCTGGATTTGCAACCTAACCAGGAAGTTGTCAAATTCACCGTTACATTGGTTAAGAAACTACGAGCGATATCTGCTCTTGAAGGAGCAAAATCATAGCCAGTAAGTACACTGAGCGAATTTCCGATCAGAATTTCAAGCCCGGTCTCTAAAGTTGCCCGGGCAATTTGTCTTCCAGTGTAAGTAGCCCCTGTTGACATTGCCTCAGCAATGTTTCTGGTTACCCCCATACCCACCAGCGTCTCTGTCAAAGAGAATAACCCGCTCGGATCGATGCCATTAACTGGGTCACCATGAGTGTAAAGATATTTATGTAGAATCTGCGGGTCATAGAGGTCACCGAAAAACGGATCCAGACGATTGAAGCCGCCCGTTACCGCGCTGTAATAACGAGCTCTCAGATATTGCTGCTGAATTCTGTTATCAAATTGTTCACCACTGTATAAGTAGCTGGTGGCGGCATTTACTTCATTGAATCCAATCGCAATTCCATAAGCGTCGTAGGTAAAGTTCTGGGGAATACTGTTATAAACAGCTAATGCCCCCAGCATGTCCGTCAGCATTCTGACTGACCCATGACCGTCATACAACAAAGCATTCGACAAGCCCGCCGGGTTAACACTGTCGTATTTCACTTGCTGTATAAGATCGAGACCGAGCGTGTAAACAACCCGCTCTGATTCTGACATCGTCAGATTGTCTTCGGTGACCTCTTCAATCACCTGACTGTAACCGGTGTGATTCAACGGGTCATTCAGGTACGTCGTCGTCTCATTAACTTCCAGCGTACTGTCATTACCTTCGTCTACGGTATGATGAGCGGAAACGCGTATGCCCGTATCATCATAATCGTATACCGTCACTTCTCGCTTGCTGATCGAACCGCTCGTGTAGGTATCGATCGTGACAGTTTCCATCCGTCCCTGCAGGTTGTAATCGAAGGTCGTGTCGGTAAGGACTGTATTCGAATAGGTCTCTTTGACTTCCTTCCCGGTTTGCAACGTGCCGGTGTAGCTGTAGGTCGTTGTTGTATCGTCGGTCTCAAGATTAACACCATCATCGACATTGCCGACCACTTTCGATTCGGTCAGTAACTGGTCCGAAGTGTTGTAGGTGTAGGTATAGATCTCGTCGATATCGGAATCGAGATCCTGATCGACTGTTTTCTCCAGCCGGTTACCGACCAGGTCATACGTGTAATTAGCTTCGAAGTCGAGCGCGTTGTCATGACTGTCGAAGACCTCCGTCACCAACCGGCCTAAATCGTCGTAAGTCCAACTGAAGGTATCGACGAGTGGGGTACCATTGTCCCAGCGAGTTTCGGTCACACCGGTTCGCTTACCATCCGCGCGAACGGTGTAGTCATACTCGGCCAGCTTATCGTTATCCGACAGAATATTGGGGGTGCTGTCTGGTTCGTAGTGCGTCAACACATCCAAACGATACAACTCATCGTACTCGTAAGCCGTGATCACTCCATTCGCCAGATCAGTGCGCACCAGATTCCCAACCGCATCATATGAATAGGTCGTTACTTCCGGTGTCGAGAGTACGGAATCATTCCGTTCATAAACTTCCACCGTTTTCAGCCGATTCAGCGAATCATAGGTGTAGCGGAAATCGTTTTCGACATCGCTTGGGTTACCTGTTGTCACACGGGTCCGCCGACCGGTGAGGTCATCGTACTCGTAGTTGAGAATTCCCACCGGCGAATCAATCTGAGTAATTCGGCCATCGTCATCATACGTGTAATAGGTCGTCCCCTGATCATCGGTCATGCTCGTTTTACGATACTGATCATCATACGAGTAACTGACGGTTTCATCAGGTGTATCCACATCGGGATCGGCACTCGGGTTAAAGTATTGCAGTTCATCCAGCAAGCCTTCGTCGGTGAAGAGCCTGTCCAGAACCTTCCCTTCAAAGTCCTCACTTCGATACTTACGGTTTTCTTCGTCGTACCAGGAGTATTCGGTTCCCGTCACGGGCAATGCACGGGTCAACTGCTGGTTCTGCTCATTAAACGTAAAGCCTGTTTCCCGGCCCAGCGGATCCGTAATCTGGATCAGGTTGCCGTACACATCGTAGTCGTATTCATAGACCGGTGCGGTAAGCGTTCCGCCGTTCTGCGGATCGGCGACCTGTGGCAACGTGACTGATTCCAATCGACCTTCACTGTCATAAGTGAACGTCCGGGTTAACCCTAAAGAATTTGTCTCCGTCAACACATTATCGTGTACATCGTAGGTTGTTAAATAGGTAAGGTCATCCGTTTCCATGTTGATCGTGTCATCGATCTCACCGATGACCTGCGTGTAACTGACCTGACGACCATACGCATCATATCGATACAGAGTCTCGTGGCCATAACTGTCCCTCACGAGTGACCGTTGGCCGTAGTTGTCGTATTCATATTCAGTTCGATTCGTCACCCCATCGGTCGTTGTTTCCATTGCCGACTGCCGACCGTAAGCGTCATATTCATACGTCGTCACGACACCTGTATAAGACTTCTGGGAAACAACGCGACCATAATCGTCATACGTCGTTGTGGATTCGGCGTTCGTATAATGAATGGTTTTAATCTGGCGACCATATTCATCATAGACATAATAGGTGTCGCGGTCGTATGGATCGGTCATCTTGATCATCTGGCCATAACTGTCATACTCATATGTCGTCGTCAGCGTCGTCGAACCCATCACCTTTTCGACTTCGATTTGCTGGCCGTACTCATCATATTCATAACTCGTCGTATTACCATAACTGTCGGTTGAACTCTGTAGCTGTCCCGATACGTCGTCGTAGGCACTGGAATAACTATCTAGGACTGCTCCTGCTGAGGTTACCGAAGATTCGTAGACATTTCCATTAGCCGTGACCGTGATCACTATGCCTGTAATCTGGTTCGTGGTCGTGACCTGGTCCCGTTCATTGTAAATGGATTGGACACCTCGAGTCGGTTCTCCAGGACGGTGAGCACTGGCAAAATATACTTCACGACCTTTAACGTCATAGACTGATTCCGACGTCGTTCCATCATCATAAATCGTCTGGACCACCAAACCACGCTGATCGTAGCGATATGTCATCGTCCGACCATGCTGGTCGGTTTGGGTAACAACTTGTCCAAGGTTGTTGTAAGTCACACTGGCCGTATTTCCCAGTTCGTCTGTTGTACCGGTGACTCTACCGTTTAGGTCATATGTCTTGGATGCCTCCAAAACTACTGCCGTCTCGGCGTCCTCTGGATTAATCCAAGTACTTTCGGTCCCTGTTTGTTGCCCATAAGCATCGTATTCATATGTCGTGACATTTCCAAAAGTGTCTGTCACCAGAACTAATTCGGAAAAGCTGTTATACTGTAAGAAACTGGAGTTCTTCAAAGAATCCCGAACATTAGTCACATTTCCCCGACTATCATATTTCATTTCCATATACTGACCATGTTGGTCATGAACACCATATAAATTACCTGTCTGATAATCCTGCCAGTCTAATTTCTCCTGGTAATTGTACTTGACACTGTTTCCACGCGCGTCGATTTCCTGAATCACTCTTCCGAAGCGGTTCATGTAACGTTTCGAGCTATTCCCACGTGGATCTGTCGTGGTCACCACCATAGCCGTTACAGATTCAGCCAGGTCGGGAATGTTCGGTGGATCGAACATGTTGTCGTCGTGGATCCAGTAGTGGTACGTTGTCACCAGGTCGGGGGCATCGGTGGTGGGAGTCGTGACCAGGCTGTCGAGGGCACCGATCATCTTCGTCGTTTTGACGAGCAGGTTTAATCCCTCGTAGGTCCGTTGTATCTCGTTATTGACATACGGCTGGAAGATGGTGACCGTGTCCGAGTATTCCCACAACATCATGCCGCCGAGCGGATCAAGTTCGGCGATTTTGTTGCCGCGGTCATCGTAGTAAGTCGTCCAGTATTCACCCAGCTGGTCGGTCAGGATTTCCTTGCGGACCGCTGTGGGAAGTTGGGCCTGTTCGAGCGTCGTGAACGAGGCCCGGTCGATGTAATCGACTTCGACGCTGTTCTCGTCCGCATCGAGGACCTCGGTTAACAGGCCGTTACTGTCATACACATTCTCCACCGCCGTTGCACCGTTCGGGGAGATAATCCCCTTGAGGTAATGCTCGGGGAGGGGGGTGTCGTGATAGATGAACTGCGTGGTGTTCCCTTCCCGGTCGGTGACGCTTGTCAGGTTGCCGTCCTGGTCATAGGTGTAATAGATGCTCTGGTTGGCCGGATCGATGATCTCGGTGATGAAGCCTATTTGATTCCGCACGAACTGAATCGATCGCCCGGCTGAATGGAAGATGCCGTAATCGGTAATCGTCAGCGTGTTGCCGTGCGTATCGCGGATCTCGAACAGTTTCCCAGTCGTCGCATCGAACGTGTACTCCATCCCTTCGCGGGTCCGCATCGTGAGTGCGTTACCGAACTCGGGACGTTTCGGGTTGTAGGCGTTCCCCGTTTCCGGATCGAGGTAGAGCGTCTGCGCCCCGGTGTTCATTTTGAGGAAGGGACCACCCCCACCATACAAATCAAGCCCGGTAAAGAGCTGATTCGTCGTGAACGTTGGCAACCAGGCCCCCATCGGCACACCCAACACGTACGACTCGTTCGTCGGTTGGAATGTGAACGTATGCGTTTCCCCATCCGGCAACGTGACGGTCACCTTGGTGCCGTCGGTGAAAGGTTGATAAGGCAGCGGGTTGTCGATGCCGTAATCAATTTCGAGTTTCGTATTCGTCAGATCCATCACCCAGCCATACCCGAAGTCGCCCGGTTCATCGGCCCGCAAGGTGTCGTAACTACGCGTGACCGAGATCGGCAACTGTGACATCGTCAGTTCGAGGTCGAGGAACGAGATGTTGAAGTTCCCCACCTTGTTCATGTCGCTGTCGACCGTCACCTGCAGGCTGTCGGTGGAAGTCAGGCCACCACTGTTGGTCGCCGAAAGTTTGATGACATACGAGCCATTCGCAATGCGCGTCGGGTCGAGGCTTCCGAGCGTGCTGCTGGAAACGGCTCCCGTACCGCTACCGAGTTCACGAACCGTACCGGTGCTCATCGAGATGAGGGTCAATGTCCAGTCGACCGTACTCGGAGATGTTGTGTCATCCACCGTCCCGACGATGTCGGTCAACGTCTGGATTTTATCCCCGCTGATTGTGGCCAGTGTCGCAGTTGGCAGGGAGGTGTTGTTCGGATCAAGAACGGCGATGTTGTCGGTATAGACCGTGTCGTTACCGCTGATGTCGGTCGCCGTGACGGTGATGTCGTGACCGTTGGTGATGTCGGTCACTGTCAGGATGTACTCGTTGTTACCATCAAGCAGAACTTCCGTCCCGTCGATTTCCAGCACAAGATCTTCCACCACGGTGTTATCGATTGCTGTCACATGAATGACAACCTGATCTCCCTGGAACGGATTCTCGGGACTGTAAGAGACATTCACCACCGGGTCCGTCGTATCAGCCTGCACCGTCACCTGGAACGATTCCGTATCATAGGAACCGTGAGGATCGGTAACACGAACAGTCACATCATACGGAGTCGCACTTACATCGGAGGGAGTCGTCAACCAGGAGAGCACCCCCTGCTCGTTGATGACCATACCGGAAGGAGCAGTATCGAGTGTCCAGGTTACTGCTTCGCCGTCGGCATCGTAATAGGCGATGTAACGCGAGATCATGTTCCCCGCATCAACGGTGACATTCGGAATCGCATTCAGAACGGGGGTGCTGTTGCCTGAAACGTGGACATAATAAGTCAGCGTCGCTTCATCGGCCGTATTTGGATCTCCATCTGAAGCCCCGATAACAACCAGGTGATCGGTGTTGGGTGTTTCGTTCGGAGTCCAGCTGATGACTCCGGTCGTCGAATTGATCGACATCCCAGTGGGTGCTGTGTTCAAAGTATAGACAACATTCGGGCTACCCAACTGTTCCCAGTTGGTCAGAGCATCATAAGGATAAGCAATCCCGTTCCAGGCTTCGCTTTTTGGGCCATTATAGAGAAAGATCGGTTTGACAATCGTACTGCTGCTGACGACATCCAGATCGTACACCTGCTCCGTTCCCATACCGGAAGCATCAGTGATCTGAACCGTGATTGTGTAGGTATTGACCGTATCGGGTGTCCAATCGAGTTGACCGGTGGAGGAGTTGATCGTCATCCCGGTAGGAGGACTGACCAGGCTATAGGTTAATGTTTCCCCTTCCGGGTCATAAGCCGTTACCTGATACCGGTACGGATCATTCTGACGGGTCTCGGTCGCAGGAACTGAGGTAATTACTGGCGGCGAGTTGACTCCTCGGGTGATCAAATTAAAACTGATTTCATCCCGACCGCCATACGGATCCATCACAACGGCTGTGATAGTGTATTCCCCTTCCTGACCGGCAACCGGCACCCAGGTGATCTCACCCGTGACGCTATCAATAGTCATCCCGGTCGGAGACTGTTCGAGAATCCAGGCAAGCAGGTCATTCTCGGCGTCGGTCGCCTCCAGATCGACGGAATAAACATCATTCAACAGGACGAACGTCGGAACCGTAGTCGTGGTGATCTCCGGTGCGGTGTTCGGCATCGTGAGAGTCACATCGAGATTCAGGACAGACGAATCGGTATACGCTCCGCGCGCATCGGTCACCCGGATCTGGTAGGTGTAGGGACTGGCGGGATCATTGATGTCCGCTGGCTCTGTTTGCCAGGTGATGATCCCCGTGTCCGCATCAATCGCCATGCCGGTCGGACCGGAGAGGAGTGAAAAACTGATCGCATCAAAATCAGGATCGCTCGCCACGATCTGGCTGACAAAGAGCGCCCCCGCCTGCACGACATCCCGGTTCGTTGAGGCATTCGTATCAATTTCCGGAGGGTTGTTGGACAGGCTGGAATCATAAACCTGCAGATTGAAAATCTGGTTGACAACTTTTCCATCCTGATCGGTCACCCGGATGTGAATTGGATGAAACCCATTCGTGCTGGGGGTATAACTGAGCTCAACCGTCGCTTCCCCATTCGCATCCAGCGTCGCTGTCGCAGGAATACTCACACCTGAATCGGTGTTGATCAGTTCCAGATCCAGCACATCGTTCAGAACACCATCCGGATCCAGCAGCGCTACATTGTAGATGTACTCCCCACCATTCGATTGCTTGTCAAATGTCGTCCCCGGAGTCGAGGTGATCTGCGGCACCCCGGAAGTTTCGAGAACCCGGATTGAGAATGACTGAAGTGTAACCCCACCCAGATCATCCCGGACCCGGAGAATCACCTGATGGTCACCGAGCTGGTCCTCAGTAGGACGCCAGAGGACTAAGCCCGAGGTGTGATGGATGGCTACCCCGTCCGGTGCATAGGAGATGTCAAAGCCGATGTTATCTCCTTCCGGATCATACGCCTCCATCTGATAGCTGTAGATTTCACCAACGCGGGCAACCGGCATTTCTTCAGTCAGATCTTCGGGAGGTGTGGAGGTAATAATCGGCGGATTATTCTCGAAGCCATCGACTGGCTCGACAACCAGCGTAATCACCTGCGTCGCGACCCCACCACGGCCATCCAGAACCCGGGCCAGCACTTCATGAGTGCCAACCTGTGCATTCGTGGGAGTCCAGGTGGCAATCCCGTTCACTCCATCAATAGAGAAGCCTGCCGGTAGTGGATAAGTGAGGGGATCGTCCACAATCTGATAGAGGAGTACGTCACCATCAACATCACTTCCCTGCAGACGGAAGGAGAACTCCCGATTGGCAGTTAAAGTATGCGGCCCGGAGGAAGCGAGTGTCGGAGCTGTGTTACCGCTGGAGACATCGGTGACGGTGACTGTCCAGCTTTGTTCATCCTGTCCACCCCGCCCATCGGTCACCACGACAGTAAAGTCATAGTCTCCTGTGGCCGTGGGGACCCAGTGAATTTTTCCGGTTTCATTGTCGATCGTTGCCCCATATTCAGAACCGGCAATCAGCGAATAGGTCAATGCATCATCATCCGCATCGATGGCGTCGGTGTCGTAGAAATACTTCGTTTGTATCGCGACCGGGACAGAACCGAGCAGAATATCGTTGTTCCAGGTTCGCACGAACTGTAGATCAAACTGGTGAGTCGCACCATCCCCGGTAAACTCGACATCAAATGCCATCGAAGTTGTATTGTATGTGGGATCAAGGACCTGCACAGGGGCCCCTGCACTGGTTGGAATCAGACTGATTTCCACTTTACGGGCGATATCGAGTTCGATCGCTTTCACAAATGCTTCTGTGAAGATGGTTGAATAGCCTGTCCCCACCGTTCCCATCTGATTTAAATCCCAGACGGAGCCTCCCACCGAGTACGACAGATCAACATAATCGTCCTGGATATGAGTCGGATTATGGAAGTGGTTATTCGGGTCATCATCTGGATCGGTACTGTCGTTGGCCAGGAAGGTAAAGTTCGACGCCAGATCCGTGTAATAACTGTCATTTCCATCCGAGACATATGCCAGTGAGTTGGCATTGTTGCCTGTTACTCCCAGCAAGGGTTTTCCGATGTGTCAAGTTCTTCCTGCATATTCAGAATCGTATGCAGGCTGTACTGATTTCAGCAGACCATGTTCGATGAAATCTTTGTTGACACTCGGATAATAGGCATCCCGGTCTTCATCCGTAATCAGCACAAATTGCCGGGTGGCGTATTCGCGGGGAATCATGTCATGCAGGGCTCCCGAAATCGTGGCATAACCATCTTCCCATTCCGCTTCCAGTCCACGATCATTCTGGTTGGCGATATCATCGAGGATCTGATCGATGTTGTCTTCCAGTTCATCAACTGTCCCCCAGACTGACATGCGAATGAAGAGTCGATCATCTTTCTGAGCCGAAAAATGATAGATGTCCCGTTCGGTGGCCGTTGACCAGGAGCCAATCGTATCGACATCAAACTCAAGGTCAGGTTGAGCATCCAGATCCAGGACGCGGAATGCATAACCACCTGTCGTGGTTAAACCACTGTCGATCAGAAACGAATACGTTTCATTCGCGGCCAGTGTGATCGTGGAAATGTTACTGCGAACGGTTTCCGTTTCATAATCATCCGTCAGAACCGTTTTACCGGTCGAATCTTTCAAGCGGAGATTGAGATCGGCATTCGTCCCTACCCATTCGAAATAAAGACGTAAAGGAGTGGTGCTCGTTGTCAGCGTGTATTCGTGAATATCGCCGGCTGTAGAAATATTTCCGGTGACAGAGGCGACTCCATTTCCATCCAGACTCATCGTCGAAGTCGTTGTGATGTCGATTGCCTCGAAGTCAAGCTGGTAAGAACGCAAGCCACTTACATCCGCGACGTCCCCTTCCACCAGCAATGTTAATGTCTCAGTAGTCAGCACATCGTAGATGTGCATTTCTGTCAGAGAACCAGTGGTAAGAACCGTGCCACTGGAAGTCATCAGTCGATATTGCCCCTGCGTCGATCCTGTCCACAGGGTGGGCGTGATATGCAGTCGATCCCCAGCCGTCACTGATAAAGTATGCAGGTTAGTGCTGTTTCCGGGAATCAATTGCTGAATCCCCGTGCTGCCACCGCTGATCGCACTGGAGGCACTGTCAAAATCAGCCAGGCGAAATCCGTAAGACCCGGTTGCACTGTTGGTCGATTGGATCTTCAGCACATAATCACCCGCTGACAGGGAATGCAGCAGGTTGGCATTGGTCACATCGTTCCCATCCGAAGCGGTGAATGAGGTGGCGGAAATAATCACATTGCTGCTGTCATCTTCCAGCACCCATTCGAAATCAGCATTATTGGTGAACGAATCGAAGAAGACGTTCGTGGTCCCTGCCAGCGTAAACGTGTACTCATCAACCTGAGAGGAACTGGCGAGCGTGCCGGAGTAATTTGTGTCGAGCGTGAGTGGAGTCGCTGGTACACTTCCCTGCCCCAGATAATTCACCTCGAAACTGTAATTTCTGCTGGCACTGCTGTCCCGGGATGCCCCTTCAATCAACAGGTAGTAGGTGCCTGCTTTATCGAGCTGTATGGAAGAAACATCGGTGGCCAGATTGTACGAAAACAGAATTTCTCCATCGGGATCGATCAGTCGCCAGCGTGCGTAGGAATGATAGCTTGTCGTCAGCGCATCGAACTCATACTGTTCCGCGGCATTCACATCAAACTTATAAACGTCGGTTTCCCGGGAAGGGGAAAGTGTGCCACTGACAGTGGAGCTGAGGGTAAACGTGGAGGCGGCAGAAGGAAGATCAATAATTCGATACTGAAAGCTGTCATCCTCTTCCGGATTTTCCACAGTCAGGTTGTATCCTCCCGCCGGTAACGGAAAGACCAGTCCGGTGGTGCTGCCTGTATAGCGTCCGGCATTACTTCCATCAAAACTGCGATCTGTTACATAACTTCCTGCTGCCCCTTCGAGTGACCAGAGGTTTTCATCCGAGTTTCCTGTCTGGTGCAACGTATCAAAATAGACGAGTGAATCAGAGCTGAGGGTGAAGTTGTACTCGGTGGGAGTCCCGGTAACGACACTTCCACTTACCGTTGTATTAAGCGAAATACTCGTCCCGTTCAGAGTGTAGGAACCTCCCCCGCCGCCACTCGTCGCCGTTTTAAAGTTGAATTCGAATTCAGGGTCCGTTGTACTGTCAGCCGGATCGCCATCAATCAACAGCCAGAAACTTCCCGTCGAACTGACAGTCAGGCCGGACTCATCCGTAGTAATCGCATTATCAAACAAAATCGTGCCACTGCTGTCGACCAGTTTCCAGCTCGCTGAAGAAGAACCGGTATAGCCAACCGCTTCGAAGTCAAATGATTCCCCATTGGCGGCCTGGAACTGATAGGCCAGACTAGAAGTCGCTGGTGAAAGCGTTCCCGTGATGGAACTCGTGTCACTCGGCGCGATATAGGTCGAAGTGGTCAGCAGGTTGTTCAGCTGAAACGAGTAACTTCCAATTGCGGCACCTGTGCCATCAATCACCAGGGTATAATCCCCCGCAGCCAGACTGGCGGGGGTATCTCCGGCAGCAAAATTACTTCCCGCCACCTGTGTACTGCTGGAATTAAGAATTTTCCAGGCAATGTTCGCATTGTTCGTCAGCGAATCGAAATTCAGCATCGAGTTGATTGGCAACTGGAAGAAGTATTCGTGCTCTTCTCCCTTGTTGATGAGGGTATCACTGACGGGAGTGTTCCAGGAGAGGTTTTTATTAATTGAAATCGGCGGATAGTAGAGATCGAGACTGAAATCGTAGCTGTTCGAAGAGGCTGTTTCCCCAATCGCTCCCTGCAGCACAATATAATACTCGCCTGTTTCCGGCAGCGCCCACCTTTCCCCGTCGCCACTATAGTGCGACCCTCCCTCATGATAGACGAGCAGATCATTGATCAGGTTTCCACGACTGTCGTAAGTCTGGAATGATGCAATATCCGTAATGCTAATTCCCAGTTCCAGCCAGTCTCCCGCTGACGCACTGACTTTAAAGGCCTGAGTTGAATTCGCCGGACTGAGTGCTCCAGTGTTACTGGCACCAATCGTCACTGAGCTGGCCGCATCCAGATCAATCAGCTGGAATTTATAACTCTGTGAACTGGAATTATGATTCTGTACTGATAAATCATACGAACCTGCGGACAACCAGATGGGGACCATCGTGGTATTAAATGCCTGGGCTGAGACCAGATCGCCAGCGGGACCAGCCAGACTCCATTTCAGATTGCCACTGTTTGTCTGGGCATCAAACAGAACAAGATGATCTTCGGTGAGCGTAAAGGAGTAATGATCGACTTCCAGTTTCGAGCCGAGTGTCGTGTTGTAAACCGTACTCATGGATGATGCGGTGACATTACTTCCATACTCATCTTCAACGAGCATGGTGAACGTTGCAGCTGCCGAGGCAGGCTCAAGCAGCAGCGTGTAGGTGCCGTCATAAGGGATCAATCGGTCAGGCTCATTAATCGACATGCTCTGGCTGAACAGAATATTTCCCAGAGGATCGATCAGCGTCCAATCCGCCAGGCTGCCCGAGAGTGCTTGCCTTTCAAAGAACAGTTTATCCCCCGCATCAGCCGTGAACTGATACGACTGGACCTGATTGGCGGCCGTCAGACTGCCATTGTAAGCTGTTCCGACAGTCAGCGTGCTCACCGGGGAATCGAGATCGAGAACCTGGAAATTGTAATTTCCTGTATCCTGTGAACCACCGGAACTGATTGCCACCGACAATTGATAATCGCCTGCCGGCAGTTCGATAAACTGGGCTCCATTATCAAAGTTGTTTTCTCCCGAATCATAAAAGTAGTTCAGATCAAGTAGCGTTTCGTATTCATTCTCCAGTTTCCAGTACATCAGTTCGGGATCTGTACCCATACTGCTGCTATGTACACTGATCGCGTCCAGGAAAATGCGGGTTGTACCGGTCAACGTAAAGGTAAATTTATCGATTTCCCCATTGGTGGAAATGGTCCCACTGACAGGGGTGCTCAAGCTGAGTGCGGTCCCCGTCAGGGTGTTGGCTGTCGCCGTTCCCTGAGAGATCACCTCGAAAGAGAACTGTGGATCGGTCGCTGTATCAGTCGGGTCTCCCGTCAGGATCAGGCTGTAATCCCCAGCTGAGGTCAATGTCATCGTCGCTTGATCATTGCCGACCACATCGTCAAAAAGCTGCTGACCGAGTTCATTATACAGGGACCAGCGCGCTCCACTTGCCCCGTTCCAACTGATCGAATCGAAGCTGAACTGATCCCCCGCGGTAGCACTGAACTGATACAACAGAGAAGTCTGTGCCGGTGACAACGTCGCATCGACCTGGGTGTCGACCGTCATTGCGGTCGCTCCCCCAAAGGCAGTCAATTTGAAATCATAGTCACCACTGTTCAACCCGGTTTTCGAAATACGAACTTCATAATCTCCAGCAGTCAGTTTTTGGAGATGGTCTCCCTCGTCAAATCCTTGGAGGGGAATGATGACTCCGGCAGCATTCACCAGTTGCCACTCAGTTGTCGCTTCAGTGCTGTAAGGATGAAAGTAGACATAATCATCGCCAGCAAGCGTGAAGGTATAAATATCCGTCTCACCCGCACTGATGCTACCACTGGTTTCTGATCCCAAAGTCAGCGATGTTGACGACTCCGTCAACTTGATCACATCAAAGCCGTAACTGACCGACGGGGTTGTATCGCCAGGCGCTCCCTCCAGCAGCAAGGTATATGTTCCCGTCTGAGGGATTCTCAGTCCGGTTTCGTCTGTGAAAATATTATTGTCGAATAAAGTCTCTCCCTGCGGATCGAGTAAACGCCAGGTCGCCGAGCTGGAACCTGTCCAGCTATCAGCATAAAACTGGAACTCTTCTCCTGTAGTCGCACTGAATGCAAATCCTTTTGAATAGGTCGCTTTGCCCAGTGAACCTGTCACGGAGTTCCCGGTGTGATCGTCGTGATGTTATTCGTCAGATCATTCAATCGGAATTCATAAGGAATGAATTCAAACCGCTCACTCGTGATCGACAGGGTATAGTTACCCGCGGCCAGATCCAGAACAGTCTGCCCGATCTGGAGATCCTGATTATTAATATTGAGTCCCGAGGGACCTTCCAGGCTCCAGTTGTAATAGGCAAACGTTTCCAGTACATCGAGCTCAACCCGAGTCGCACCCGCCAGTGTAAAACTATAGTCGTGGGATTCATTCCAGGCATCGACTTCTTCGTGATAGACTTCATTCATCGTCAGGTCGAAGGACTCGGACGTATCCTGCACCAGTTCCGCTTCAAACCGATACTCGCCTGTCTCAGTACCGTTTTCATTTTCGACAATTGCGTAGTAATCGCCGGTCGCTGGCAGATTCAAATCACCAACATAAGCCCACCCCAGATTGATGCTCGGTACGAAGACCGTATCAACCAGTTGATTATCAGGCCCATAAATTGAAACACGTGAGGGGTTGGGAGCGGTGGCATACAGGAGAGAACTGCCGGTGAAGCGGACGACCGAATAACGATTATTGGTAATTCCGCGGGCAACAAGGGCCGCTTCCAGATCCTGCACCATCTGCGGAATCCACTCGACTCTGTTTTCCATCGACCCGGAAGAGTCGAGCGCGATGACAACGTCTGCTGTAAAGAGAGAATCTCCATCCGGGTAATTGAGCGTGATCGGTTGAATTGTACCGTCACCCAGTTCAAGCTCGAGATCGATCGAAGTTGGGCTGACATCTCCAAGCGCGGTGGAAGTAGTCCCATCCGGCAACACATACTCCGTATTGGGAGTTGTGATAATGATGGGAGGAGTATTTCCAAGATCAGCATGGACGGCGATCAGGAAATTCTGCTCGACAACACCCCCGTTCCCATCGCTCGCAGTAATCGTAACCGGAACGTTCTGGCCAGTGAGGTTATCCGATACCGATTGCCACTGCACCAGCCCATTCGAACTGTTAATCGTCAGGCCAGTCGGACCACTGGTCACCGCGTAGGTTAAGGTATCTCCATCCAGATCGCTCGCATGAGCAAGGTACAGATAATCAAATCCGGCGTACGCATCAACAACCGGAATGGAATCGAATACCGGAGGCCGGTTGGGTAACGGTTCCTGCACATTGATAATGAGGTTCTGCTCGTCCGTTCCGCCATAGCTATCGGTGGCGACCACAGAAAAGGTGTAATCACCCGCCGAGATCGAAGAGGTGTCCCAACTGATCTCCCCCGTTTCGCTGTCGATCGTCATGCCGCTCGGGCTCGTGTTGGTCTCCAGTGAATAAGTAATTACATCCCCATCTGCATCGGTCGCATCCGCGTCATAGGTAAAAGTATCCCCCGTCGTGATCTGCAGATTCGGCGTCGAGGTAAAAACCGGAGCCGAATTCAATGCGGCATACACAGTAAGATCGTAATCAAATTCAACTTCATTCGGGTTAGAAAACTGCAGCGAGAATCCGGAGAGAAGTTCTGCCGGTTCCCAGACATCTCCAGTAATGAGATGTCCGACTTCGTAATACTGAATACCACCACTCAGTTGGCCATCATAGTTGAGGAGAGATACAGAAGAGTCGGTAATGTTACTGATCCCAACGAGGACCGGTCCTCGCAGTATCTGACTTGCTTCATTGGTGAGCTTCACCGCTGAGTAGAGTGTGGATGTATCGGCGTTATATGAGGTCATCCCGTACTCCACGCTGACGAGCGCCGTCACCTCGGTCAGGCTTTCCGGAGATGAAGTGCTGGTCAGATTGTCTGTTTCGACCGGTGTGTTCAGTGTGGGCGAACCGATGGGTGAGGTTGTCAGCTGTTTCATTACTGGTGCAATGACAACTGCTGTAGTCACATCATCATCGACTCCGACATTGGCATCGTTATTGATGAGTCGGGCGAGCAAGGTCACCTCGGTTCCGGCACTCAGATGGGAAACATCGACCGTCACCGTGCTGACACCCGATGTGGCATCGGTCGTGACGGTGGCGCCTCCACCAGTCGTGGGGACGGCGGCTCCCTGCGTGAAGTTAAAGAACGCATCCCGCCCCTGCCAGACCGTACCGACGACGGAATCACCGTTGGCATCGACGAGCGCCAGTTCAAACGCATCATTCGTTTCGCCACTTGTCAGAGTGTTGAAGACCAGGTCGTTGAATTCAATGGCCAGCGCGACAGTCCCGGAACTCAAAGTGAACGTGTCGCTGTAAACGGTATGGAAATCATCTTCTTCGACCAGTTCCACATAACTGGCGGTAATCGAAACCGGGATCGAAGCAATCGGGCTCCCCGTTTCGCCATTCCGTACGAACTCGAGGTCAAAGAGGTGGGAATGGTCGTCCCCAGTCCAGGTCACATCAAACGAGACATATTCGTCTGTAATTTCCCGCACTTCGTAATCAAAACTGTACCCCGATTTGGATACCTGAAGCGCATAGCTGTCATCAAGCACTTGACCGGTAATCACATCCACAAAGGCTTGAGAGAATGAGAGAGCGGTCGAGAAGGATGTCCCCACATCGCCCCCGCCCGCAACTGGTTGAGGTCCCAGACCGTGCCTGTGCTGCCAGTGATATCGAAGGTTAGATCGATATAATCTGCTTCCGTCGTTCCAGATTCGTTCGTGAAGTTCACCCCGCCGCTATCCTCGCGTGAATATCCTCCTTCTCCATCCGCAAAAAAGGCACTCGCTGTGGTACCCGTACCATCAATACCGAGCGCATCCTCTGTCGAGTTAGTCGTATCGATCGTGGCATTGACAACTGAGTGCAGGGTAATTCCAAGTGCTTCGAGCTGCGACTTGATCGTGGAGTAGGTTTCGCTGGAATTGTGAGGATCCCGGTCTTCGTCTGTAATGAGAATGACATGTTTGGAAGCATGATCGCGCAGATTGAGTAGTTCCAGACCCACATCGATCGCGTTGTAACCATCTTCTACCGCCCCGACTGTCGAGAGCCGAGCTGCAGTTTTGGCAAAATCAGCTGCATTTCCCCAGACATCCATCCGGAGCTGGACTGTCTGCCCGGCCAGACCACTGAATTGAAAGACCTCCCGCGCATCGACCCCATCGAGCGCCCCGGAAACATCATGGTCGAGCAGGAGATCTGATTTCACCGACAGTTGAAACTCATATGCCCCTGTCGAGCTGTTCTCTGCCGAAACTACGAGTTGGTAACTGCCCGTTTCCTCCAGAGTCAGGCTGCTGATCTGCGTAACGACATTCGAACTGCTGTAATTCGTGGTGAGCAGCACCTCTCCGTTTGGACCACGTAAGCGAATCTGATGATCGGTCGTCGCCGCGGAATCGAAATCGAGGAGTAAAGTGTCGCCTGCTGTTCCGGTAAAGGTGTATTCATGAGTATCACCGGCGGTGGTGATGCTGTCCATCACCAGTGTTCCCAGTGCGAGCGCGGCCGTCTGTGTCATCGCCTCAAGTTCGATCTCAAAATCCAGCTCCCGGTTTAAAACCGTCTCGGCGGAATCTCCTTCAATCAACAGGTAATAAGTTCCTCCTGCAGTCAAGGTGACATTCCCCGCACCACTTCCCAGCGAGTCTGAGGTCACTACGCTTCCGGTACTGTCAACGACGCGCCATAGAGCATCAAGCGATCCAGTCCAGTCACCCATCGTCAGGTGCAGTCGATCATTGGCCGTCGCACTGAAACTGTAAATCTGAGTGGCATGCGAATTGAAGGCAGCTGTGGCCCCGACACCCGAGGTCAACGCAGTAGCGACCGCACTCAATGCGGACAACT
Source organism: Planctomycetaceae bacterium (assembly GCA_041398805.1). Lineage (GTDB taxonomy): Bacteria > Planctomycetota > Planctomycetia > Planctomycetales > Planctomycetaceae > Polystyrenella. The sequence goes on from JAWKUC010000001.1 coordinate 245,086, forward strand.
GAAATGCATAATCGCCCGTGACGCCCGTGTCGGCGTCAATCGTTAATGTGTAGGTATCGGCAGCCAGATCGAGAATAGCATCCCCATCAGCGACATCATTCGCATTGGAAGTTGTGAAAGTGCGGTTCGTCACCACTGACCCACTTGTGGAGCCGGTCAGCGACCAGCGAACTGGTCCATTATCGGAGATGGCATCAAAGTAGTAGAGCCCACCTGAACCAAGCGTGAAGGTGAACGTATCCTGTTCCAGGCTCGCGCTGATATTGCCGCTCACGACTTGCGACAAATCGAGTGGCGCCGGTGAGGATGTGTCAGTCCCCTGGGAGATCACCTCGACCGTGTAACCCGGAGTTCCTGAATCAGCCTCATCCCCTTCGATGATTACTGAGTAGGTCCCACCCTCATGAAAATGGAGTGTACCGACATCGGTACTGAGTGTTTCGTCGAACAGTATATTTCCGTACGGATCGACCAGTTTCCAGCGTGCCGCTGACGAACCGGACCAGCTTTGACTATCGAACGAGTATTTATCCCCTGCTGTCACCGTGAACTGATAGACGTGCGACTCGCCCGCCGGATCGAGTCTGCCACTCTTGGCCGTATCGGGAGTAATAGCCGCAGCCAGGTTGGAAACGGTATCAAGCAGGAAGGAATAACTGCCGGTCGCTTCCCCTGCCCCATCGACACTCAACGTATAACTGCCACTCGCTAACGCGAGAACCTGATTACCGGAGGTAAAGGACTGGCCATCGATTACCTCTCCGCTCGGTCCATTTAATGACCAGTTCAAACTGGTCGAGGAGGTGAACGAATCCAGATATAAAAGTGACGCACTTCCCAGAGTGAAGGTGTAATGCTGCTCTTCACCAATTGTGGAAAGAGAACTGCTCACGGCAGTTCCTAATGTTAAGGCTGAAGTGCGACTCGCGACACTACCATGGTCCTCGACGGTGAATCCAAAGCGCGCGCTGTTGTGGCCGTTTCCGCAACATCCCCTTCTACGATCAGGTAATAAGTCCCTGTACTACTCGCAGTCAGCAGACTCGAATCCTCACTCAGCGACGAATTAAACAAGACATTCCCGCTGTCATCGACCAACCGCCAGCGTGCTCCACTTGTTCCGTCCCAACTCGTGGCGTTGAAGTAATATTGATTTCCTGAAGTGACTGCCAGGGAATAAATGACCGATTCATCGACAGGATTCACTGTCGCGGTCGTTGCACTTCCCGTCGTGATTGCTGATTGAGAAGAGATCAAGCAACCGAAATCCATAATGTCCAGTCGAATTCGTCACGGCATTCACGGTCAACGTATAACTGCCTGCCGCAGCGGACAGCAGAGTATCATTCAGGTCGAACCCCTGATCCGTGAAGAGATTTCCGGATGGCCCCGTCAATGTCCATTCATAACTCGCATCAGGAGTCAACGATTCGAAGAAAAGATCCGTAGAACTTCCCAACGTAAATGCATAAGTGTGCTCTGTTGCCGTCGGTGTAACCACATTCCGGTACGGTTCGTTGAGTGTGAGTGCCTGACTGGTGACGGAACTGGAGTTATCTTCAAATAGGAAGCTGAATTCGAGTGAACTCGTATTCTGTTGAAAGACCCCGGAGCCATCCTGCAGACTTTCGGAAGGACCTTGACCGGTTGGCGTGTAATTAATGTCTTTTGTAAGGACGATCTTATCGACGATAACACCATCTTCTCCCATCCACAAACTGAGCGTTCGTGTGCCCGAGGTCGCTACGGTGATCGTGCTGTCCGCTTCATTCCAGGTCAGCGTGTCATTTGACCCGAATCCAGAACGGGAAACAACCTGGCTGTCCATCCCAATATGCACCAGGTTCCCACTATTGCTCGGTTGCCGCCCGCGGATCCAGACATGATAAGTTCCCGCTTCCAGATTTACTTCGTAGTCGAGTCGGGGTGCATTAGCTACACTACCGGAACCATAACTCGTTCCATTATCCGGCCCCGATTCCACAACCTCGCCACCGGAGGCACTATAGTTTCCTTCAACAGTCCAGGTGTCCCCAGTATTTCCAGCCGCGGCAGTGTCATAATTTTCCGCATCAATGGAAAGCAGTCCCTGATCATCCAGGTCAGTTGTTTCCACCACTGCGTAATAGGTTCCATCTGCCGGTAGATTAAATTCAGCATTAATAAAACCACTATTTCCGGCAGGATTATCCTCGTATTCCGGACTGACTACGGCACTGTCCACCAGAGTTCCACTACTGTCATAGATAGAAATCGAGAACTCCGCCGGAGACATATTGAACAGGCTCCCCTCACCCAGGTAGCCGACCAGTGCAAACCGGTTATCTGTAATCCCCTGCAGTTCAGTGACTCTTCCAGATCCGACGCCATCTCGACAATCCAGGCATGTTCTCCCACCATCGAACCGGACTCGTCGACCACAAAGATGATGTCTGCTGTAGGAATCTGCGATTCATTATCAAAGTTGAGCGTAACGGTATCCGTCACGGTCTGCTCTGGAATCAGGTTATGATCGATTGATGTCGGGGTAACATCCCCCACAACAGCCGAGTTCGTATCTCCCATATCGGCTGTGACATCGTAGCTGGTCACACTGAGCAGCAGACGTTCTTCAAGCTTCTCAACTGCAGCCGGGATCTGCTTATGCTCGGTGCGGTGACGCTTTAAAATTCGACGTTGCTGACGATTCTGCGCAAAATGGGTACGTAGTGATTCCAACCAGGGGTGAGTTTCATCTGGAAAGATCCTGAATAGAATGAATGAGGGCAGCCGGACCAGCGCGCAACAGGTGCAGAACAAGTGGCCCAGTTTGAACAGGCAGACAAGAGATATCGGGTTCAAAGACGATTCAGCACAACGAATAAGCTGCCCTCAGCTTCAGCAGCAGTCATTAAGCAATGTTGTGCAAACCCGACAATAAAAAAGGATCGTGGTTCAGGAAGAACACGATCCGCGAGCGAATTTTATTAAGTTACAAGACAAAGCATGCCAGAAATCACTGAGGTGCATCAAACTTCTCCTTAAGTGGCCCAGTCAAAGAATGCTCGTGGAATCGAATAAGCTTTCACAGCAGCTACAGATAATGTCACAGTTTCAGATTGCAAATACTGCAGATTTTAAAAATATCAATCAGAAAGGAATATATCATTAATTCACTGTGTTCTAAATAATAAGCAGAAGTGAATCAAGAGAGCAATTGGAAAATAGAATATAATGGTAGAATAGTTTCATGTATTGTGTTTTAAAATAATGTCTCTTCTAATTAATCAATGTTAAAATTGTATGTATTCCTGTTAGAGACTACTTGTAAGCCTATTGCTGTCGGCGCTATATGTGGGCCTGAAACACTCTTATGAGTCTACTTGAGTCTATATTTATAGATTTCGGAACAATCACAACCGGGTTTCAGGAACGGTCTGAAGACGATACAAACAGTAGTTACACAGCCGAGCCCCACCTCCTGTTAAAGACTGCCTCCATACTGACGGAAGAACAGATAAAGCAGATTCGGGACAAGTACTAAGGCCTCTCTTTCAAGGGGGGGCTGCCGATTCAGGAAGGGTACGAGGAGAACTATCACCGTTTTCGAGAGCGCTATGCACCGGAACGACTTGCGGTGCTTGATGGGGAAGAGTTACTAAACGTGATGGATGACTCACGGAATCTGAGATCTCCTCTTGTTCTCGCATGTCGGATAGCTAAATCGAGAGCAATAAAAGGGGAGGTTCGAGACATCAATCTCGAATGAGATCCCACGCTCGCCAGAAACGTATCTGCTTGAAAATTATGGGTTTCGACGTCGGCTGAGTATTTTTACTATACGGGCGAGGGAATATGATGCTTCCTTCCTGATCGCGTCCGATTTCAACATACATCCGGCCAATACTATCTTCTTTTCCCCTCCATCTCAGGAATAAAATGGTGCATCTTTCTAAAAGCTAACATCACCATTTTCCCGGGAGTCCGACATGCGCCGGTTTGGACTGAACATCATTGTATGGGGTATTGTTTTCAGTTTTGCGAGTTCTATTCAGGCTGGGAACCCGATCTTTCCCCGCGACGCTAAACTGGAATTAATATTCACACGCAATGCTGACCTGAACAGTGGCCTGACCGAAGGGCCTGCTGTCGCACCAGACGGAAGCGTCTATTTTACGGATATGCCCTTTGGTGAAAAAGAGAAGGGCATGATTCTGCGTTATGATCCCGTAACGAACAGAACGACAGTTTTCACCAATGACAGTGGTAAATCGAATGGCCTTGCTTTTACTCTCGATGGTTCCCTGATTTCCTGTGATGGTGCAGACGGTGGTGGGCGTCGCCTGATTCGCTGGAACCTGCAAACAGGAGAGGCCGATACATTCGTTGATCGCTTCGAAGGAAAACGCTTTAATTCTCCGAATGACCTGTGTGTCAATTCGAAAGGACAAATCTATTTTACAGACCCACGGTATCTGGGTAACGAACCGAGGGAGCTCAAGCATCGTGCCGTTTATCGGGTTAATACTGACTCCAACCTCATTGAAGTCACTCATGACGTTGAGAAACCGAATGGGATCGCGCTCAGTCCTGATGAACGCACCCTCTATGTGGGCGATCACAATAACGGTAGTGATGGGTCTGAAGCCGACAGGAATGCTCCCCCGACGATGAAAGGGGCGATGAAAGTTTATGCCTTTCCATTGGACGAGGATGGACTGGTTTCAGGATCGCGCCGCACCTTGGTTGATTTTGGCCAGGAGCCAGGTTGCGATGGAATGACCGTCGACACGCAAGGCAACATCTATCTTACCTGTAGAAGCCTGGTAAAACCGGGAGTACTGGTCATCGATCCGACCGGAAAGGAACTGGCGTTTCTACCGACCGGCCCCATAAATCAGAGTGGTGAATTCGAAGACTGGAAAGGGATACCCAGCAATGTTGAATTCGGGATTGGTGCTGAAAAACACATTTTATACGTGACCATCGACAAGAGCCTTTATCGAGTCCGGGTAAACACACAAGGACATCAACATATCCCCGGGGGCAGACAATGAGTAGCGACTCGATTACTGATTCAGAACGAGAATATGGTTGCGATGCTTTTCGGTATAATGTGGCCGAGAACTGGCCTGTGATGCCACCCGATTTGCAATTTGTGGAAGTGACAGCGGTCGCTACAGATTCGCTGGACAGAGTGTATGTTTTCAATCGAGGAGAGCATCCGGTCGCCATCTTCAGCCCGGAAGGGGCGTACATTACTTCCTGGGGCGAAGGAGTCTTCGCGCGAGCTCACGGTATTACGATTGGGCCAGACGATGCAGTTTATTGTGTGGATGACCTCGACCACACCGTGAAAAAGTTCACCACTGAGGGGCGGCTGATAATGACGATCGGCAGGAGTGGCTGTTATTCAAATACAGGCGCGACAACCGTTGATTACCGAACGATTCAATGTGTTGGAGGACCTTTTAACTTTCCCACGAACCTGGCACTGTCACCGGGTGGAGATATTTATGTTGCCGATGGTTACGGGAACGCACGTATTCACCGTTTCACCTCCGAAGGAGACCTCCTTTATTCCTGGGGTGAACCTGGGAGTGGTCCGGGGCAGTTCCAGATACCTCATGGTATTGCGATCGATAAGAACGGGCTTGTTTATGTTGCTGACCGTGAGAACAGTCGCATTCAGATCTTTTCCGCAGAAGGGGAATATCTCACCGAATGGCAAGAGATAGCCCGTCCCTGTCAGGTTTATATAGACCGGGATTCCATTGTGTATGTGGCCGAGCTTGGTTACCGGGCAGGCATGTGGCCCGGAACGCATCCCCCCTCTCCCTATGCCACTGGCGGAAGAATCAGTCTGTTTAATTTATCAGGCGAGCTGCAAGCTCGCTGGGGAGGAACCGGGGATCCCTGTTTACCGGGAAACTTCTTTGCCCCCCACGATATCCAGGTAGATTCAAAAGGTGACATTTACCTCAGTGAAGTCATTATGTCCGCGGGGGGAACCGAGGTCTTATTTCTCCTGCTTGCCACACTCTGCAGAAATTCATACTTCAACCAAAAGAGGTGCTGTAATGAAATATCCCTACGAACGACTGGTTGCACTTGCTGAAAACGTCTTTTCTGCCGTCGGTTGTGAACACGAAGAAGCAACCAGAGTCAGTAGACGATTAGTCGAGGCGAATCTGGTTGGGCATGATTCCCACGGAATTATTCGCATTCCTTCCTACGTGGAGTGGTTGCGTGCCGGCAAAGTTCTCGCCAACCAATCGATCAGTATTGTCACTGAAAATGACGTGCTGGCTGTTGTTGATGGGCAATATGGACTGGGACAAACGGTTGGAGAACAGGCAATACAAAGAGGGATTGAAAAATCAACAAGACATGGTGTCTCGATCATCGCGTTACGAAATTCCGGACACCTGGGAAGAATTGGGGACTGGGCGGAAATGGCAGCTGCGGCTGGCAAAATATCGCTCCACTTTGTTAATACCAGTGGCAGGAATGCTGGTCGCTCCTTTTGGTGGCATTGATCGTCGACTTTCGGCAAATCCCTTCGCAGCGGGTATCCCTGTTGAGGGGCGTCAACCAATTATTCTGGATATATCAGCCTGCAAAGTTGCTGAAGGAAAAATACGAGTCGCACTTAATCAGAATAAGCCTGTTCCAGATGGCTGTCTGATTGACTCATACGGCAATCCGACAAACGATCCCAGGTTGTTTTATGCAGATCCGCCCGGCGCCATCCTTCCAATTTCAGGCCATAAAGGTTCTGGTCTTTCATTGATTATTGAAATGCTCGCTGGGGCTCTCACTGGAAGTTCCTGCACGAATCCGAAAAATGCCTGGCGTCTCAAATGGTATGTTATCGATCATCATCGATCGCAGTTTCTTCGGATCGGATTCCGAATTCTTCCCGGAGGTCAATCGATATATCGAATTTGTGAAAAGTTCGAGAACGGTAAATCCAAACGGTGAAATCCTGATGCCCGGTGAAATTGAACATCGAATGAAGCTGCAGCGAATGGAGCACGGAATCGAACTGGATGATGTCACCCTGATGCAGATACTTAAGACCTGTCAATCACTGGACATTGAGCATGGATTTGACGTTCCGGAAATGACAGAGGGGCTCTCTCGAAATGACCATGTTGTCATGCCAGGTTGTGAACCTGCACCAATGGGTCTCAAGTTGAGTAGTAAGAAGAAAGTGGAACTTCCATGACTGTGACACAGCCATCGGAACGCTTGGAAATAATCGTTTTCGAAAATGAAATAACACCAACACACCTGGCCGACCGTATCGACCATCGATCACTTATTTCCGGGAATGTAGGATCGAAAGGACTATCCACGGGGATTGCCACATTTCAGGTGGGCGCCATGCTGCCGTTGCATACACACCCCACCAGTGAAGTGATCATTCCACTCTCAGGAAAAATCCGCGCGATTGTTGAAGGGCGCCGGTATCTGCTGGAGCAATATGATGCGCTGCATATTCCCAGGGGAATTCCTCATTGTGTTCACAACGATCTGTCTGACGAGCCCGTTACCTGTTTTACGGTGTTTGCTACTGAACAGCCAACACGGGAGTGGGTACAATCGGGCTTCACTATAGAAGATCACGATGCAACCAGTTCCTCAGTTCCCGAACATCTCACTCGAATGAGTACAGCCCCGGTGTATGAGTTGGCCGAAGCCGCCTTATTCCGTGATTTATTTACTGACCAGATGGGCTCCCGAGGGATTTGCGGAGGTTATGGGAAATTCCAGCCTGGTTCCTCACTTCCCTGTCATATCCACGGTTATGATGAATCGATTACGATTGTGGAAGGGGAGGCGGTATGTCAGGTTGCGGGTCAGGAATATACCTTATCCAATAATGCGACTGCCTGTGTACCAGAAGGACGTCCTCACCGTTTTATTAATCGTTCCAATCAACCAATGGCAATGATCTGGGTGTATGCGGGTGATGAACCCGACAGAACAATCCTTGACCAGTGTTGCTGTGAACAAGCTGAATCTGCGAAACCAGTATGAAGTCAGACAGGTTCAGAAAGAAATCATGAATACCGAAATAAACAAACAACCTGAATCGATGCCTTTCGGGAATCTTGCTCCGTGGGAACAGGACGATTTACCTGAACCTCCGGCATATACACTACGTAACCTGATTCGCACCATCGGTCCCGGGGCGATCCTGCTGGCCACCTCCATCGGAGGGGGCGAATGGCTGATCGGGCCTGCGATCACGGTCAAATATGGCACTGATATTCTATGGATCGCCTTTGTAGCAATCGCACTGCAACTCGCCTTCAACCTGGAAGCGATCCGCTACACCTTATACACGGGCGAACCTGCCCTGATTGGTTTTATGCGTTTACGTCCTGGTTCAAAATTCTGGGCCGCTGGTTACATCTTCATTACGATTGCCCAGTTGGGGGTCCCCGCTTTGGCAGCGGGTTGCGCGTCTGTGCTCTTCGCCACTTTTGCAGGTCGTTTAGCGGGTGATGGAGATACAGCTGCTCTGCAGTATCTGACATATATCATCATCATTGTCACGTTCGGTATTCTACTGTCAGGAAAAACGATCGAGCGCCTGCTGGAATATCTTTCCTGGTTCATGGTCACTTTCATCTTCCTGTTCCTGCTGGTGGTGAATCTTCTGTTCGTTCCTTTTAGCCACTGGATGAAAACCTTCAGTGGGTTCTTTCAGTTCGGGAGCATCCCGGCTGATGTCGACTTGCTGTTACTGATTACTTTTGCCGCCACTGCGGGTTCTGGAGGAATCGGGAACCTGGTGATCACCAACTGGTATCGTGATAAAGGATTCGGGATGGGAGCGAAAGTGGGCTCCATTACTAGTGCATTCAGTAAAAGAGAGATCCACCTCTCACCCGTCGGCAAAGTTTTTCCAGTCAACGAGAAGAACATGAAAAGCTGGAAGATGTGGTGGAAGTATGTTTCTGTCGATCAGGTCTGGTTGTGGGGTACCGGCTGTGTCGTGGGCATGTTTTTGAATGTTAACATCACAACGGCCATCATCCCCTCCGATACGGAAATGGACCATATGGCGGCTGCGCCTTCCAGGCCAAATTCATGGCCGAGCAGCTTTGGAGTGGTTTCTGGTTTCTCGCACTCCTCAACGGGTTCTGGGTTCTGATTTCAACCCATCTGGGAAATACGGACATCCTGATTCGAACCGTCACTGACATTATCTGGGGGTTCGAGTTCTCATAGTATTGAACGACATAATATAAAAATCAGTAAGATTTATTACACGTTATTAGCCGTGTTCTCTGTCTGGGGTATGTTTGCCGTGAACTGGGGACATGCCATGACTTTGTTCAAAATTCTGGGAGCCATTGCGAGTCCAGTGCTCGCTCTCGCCTCAGTTCAGATTCTGATCGTTAACACCACCCTGCTTCCCAATGAACTGCGACCCGCTGTCTGGCGTCGCTTTGCGTTAATTCTAAGTGCAATCTTTTACGGAACACTCACTGTTTTACTTTTATGGAACCTTTTGTCATAGAATCTATAAGAAAGGTTACACTGGTATGATGCGGAAAGTGATTGCAGGAAAAGCAGGTATCAATGCGGAATGTCCGGCCGGGAAACTGGTACGGTCGATCTGTCCGCATATCTATATTCTTGCCCTGCTCTTTGCAATCTTACTTTGTCCGTCTGTCAACAGGCTCCTGAAAGCAGAGAATCCCGATGAACCGGGCAAGAAGGATTATTACGAAGACAAAGTTCAATCGATACTGAACTCCAAATGCACGAGCTGTCACGATGCGGATACGAAAGAAGCAGGGCTTGATCTCAGTTCTCCGCAGGGAATCATCAATGGGAGTGAATCTGGAAACGTTGTTCAAGCGGGTGATCCTGAATCAAGCCTGATCATCCAGATGGTTCAGTCTGGCGAAATGCCTCCCGATGAAGCTGAACACCTTACCGAAGACGAGCTGTCACAGATCAGCAACTGGATTCGTTCAGGCGCCCGGTTTCGAGAATCAGTCGAGCTGAAACCGGAGGTGTCTCAGCATGACATTATCCCCCTGTTGCACCTGCGTTGTGTTGCCTGTCATGGTGGACGAATCAAAGAGGCGGACCTCGATCTCCGAACGAAAGAATCCATACTCAAGGGAAGTAAATCGGGGCCGGTGGTAATCCCGGGCAATCCCGGGCAAAGCAGGCTCATTCAGAAAATTATCGCGGAAGAAATGCCACCGAGACGGGAACTTGTCTCAGCCAGTGTCAAACCAATGGAAGCGAATGAATTAAAACTGCTTTCCAAATGGATTGAACTGGAGTTGCCTGAAATCGATCTTACGGAGCTTGAGTCGACTGAATCACCGATTAAAGACGAAGATCGTAAATTCTGGTCTTTTCAACCTCCTTCCTTTGTTGCTCCCCCGAGGTAAGACAACCGGAGCGAGTCAGAAATTCAATTGACGCGTTTATTCTCAGTAAGCTGGAAGAGGTTGAATTAACACTTGCCCCTCCTGCTGAGAAACGAACGCTGTTACGTCGACTCTATTTTGATCTGACGGGCTTGCCCCCGACACCCGGGGAAATTGAACAGTTCGTTCAGGATACCGATCCACTCGCGTACGAAAAACAGGTTGATAAATTACTTGCCTCTCCCCGCTATGGAGAAAAATGGGCTCGGCACTGGCTGGATGCAGCGGGTTATGCAGACTCTGAAGGAGCGCAGAACCAGGATAAAGTGCCCGCATATGTATCGCTACCGGGACTATGTCATCCAATCGTTCAACCAGGATAAACCATATTCACGATTCCTCGTAGAACAGATTGCGGGGGATGAACTGGTTGACTATCAATCTGCAGCAGAAATTAACCAGGAAACATACGACTGTCTGGTGGCAACCGGGTTCCTGAGAACGGCACCGGACCGTACTTTTGCGAATATCACTAATTTTGTACCGGATCGCCTGGAAGTGATTTCTGACGAGATGGACATCCTGGGCTCAGCCGTGATGGGGTTGACGATCAAGTGTGCCCGTTGTCATTCCCATAAGTTCGACCCGATTCCGCAGCGGGATTACTATCGGCTGACGGCCATTTTTAAAGAAGCCTATGATGAACACGACTGGCTGAAATCACAGGGTGAGCGAACATTACCTCATGTGATGTCAGCCGAGCGCGCCGCTTATGAGAAAATTCGGGATGCAGAAAATGAGAAAATTGAACTCATCAGGACTCAGCTCGAACAATTGAAGAATGAGACGACAGAAAAACTTCGTGAACAGAATTATAAACTGATTCCGCCTGAGGAGTCGCAGTTAGTCATCGCAGCGTTATCGACAGGCAGCTCTGAGCGTACGGAAGAACAACTCAAAGTCCTCGACAAACATCAACACATCCTCAACTTCACCAGTAACCAATTAAAAGAACAGGATCCTGAGTTCGGAAAACAATGTGACGCTCTCGAAAAGCAGATTATGGATCTCGAAACCAACAGGAAGCCCGAACCGCGTATTCGCGCATTGTGGTCGCGGGGCTCACCATCACCCTCATATATTCTTAAGCGGGGAAATTATCTCACCCCCGGTTTACCTGTTCAGCCCGGCGTACCGGAAGTCTTAACCAGCGCTGAAACAAGTCCGAATTTCTCGTCTGTTCCGGTTAATGGAAAACCTGGTGGAAATCGTCTCGTGTTTGCTGAGTGGTTGACACGTCGGGACAACCCCTTGACCGCGCGCGTGATGGTCAATCGAATCTGGGCTCAATATTTCGGAAATGGAATCGTCAACACTCCCGGGAATTTTGGATTTGCCGGCTCCAAACCCTCGCATCCCGAGTTATTGGACTGGCTTGCCATGCAGTTTATTGAGTCAGGATGGAGTTTCAAGGCGATGCATCGATTAATCGTGACCTCGGAAACCTACCGTCAGAGCTCATCCATATCGGACAGGTCTGCTCAATTGGATCCGGAAGGGACTCTGCTCTCTCACATGCCGTTGAAACGCATGGATGGGGAAGTTCTCAGGGATTCAATTCTATATGTCTCCGGACAACTGGATGAATCGATGTACGGCCCTGGTGTTCCTGTAGATGTTCGGGCAGATGGACTTGTGACGACAACACGTTCGGAACTGGGATGGAGAAGAAGTATCTATGTTCTGCAGCGTCGGACACAGGTTCCCACCATCCTGGAAAACTTTGATTACCCCCAGATGGGACCGAATTGTATCAGTCGTAAAACCTCGCTGGTTCCCACACAAGCGGCTCCATCTCATGAACGACACACTCATTCATGACCTATCCGCTGAATTTGCCACACAGGTTCAGGAAGCGGTGGGTTCCGAACCAGCAGATCAGATTACGCATATCTACTTAGCGCATTCGGACGCCTTCCCACCGGGGAAGAGATGACCATCGCACTCAAGTCACTCCAACAACTGGAACAATACTGGAGCAATTCCGGAAACAGAGAGCAGGAACAGGCGAACTATAAACACCAGGCGTTGACCAGTTATTGCCATGTCATCTTTAATCTGGCTGAATTTCAGTATATTGATTGAAGCACCAGGGAGTCTTCCTGGTACGGACTCACTTGTTATTTATACTCCCTTCCCCTTTGTCTGCTGTTCGCTGTTAATTGAACTTGTACTTCAGGAATAAGAATCAATGTGACTCTTTCAAGGGTTCGAGGATGCTACTCATGCCTAATCAATTGGATCAGAATCGATTTTCCAGACGTGGTCTGTTCAGCCGGGTTTCCACAGGGGTTCAGGGGGCCGCATTAACCTGGCTGTTGAGCCAGGATTCAGTCGCGAACTCCAAAACGGCAACACCTCAGGAGCAACACAACGGCGAACCTCACCATGATCCGAAAGCGAAATCGGTTATACATCTATTCATGAATGGTGGTCCCAGTCAGATGGATTTATTTGATCCCAAACCAATGCTGGACAAGCATCATGGTGAGGAATACTTTGATAAAATCGCAGGTGAGGTCGAATTCCCCGCTCAGGCCGGTGCCATCATGCGAAGCCCATTCAAATTCGCCCGGCATGGGGAGTCAGGCATGTGGATGTCAGATGCTTTACCCCACCTAGCTACGCAGGTCGACGAGATCACGATGATTCGTTCGATGTATACCACCAACCTCACTCATGAACCTGCCCTCTATAAGATTCATTCCGGAAGTGAGTTTACCGGTCATCCCTCACTAGGCGCCTGGGTCTCGTATGGATTGGGGAGTGAAAATCAGAATATGCCAGCTTATGTGGTGCTGGATGATCCCCGCGGCCTGCCCGTTAATGGCATTGAAAACTGGCAGTCCGGTTTTTTACCCGCTCAACATCAGGGAACCCGATTCCGGGCGACGGGAACTCCTGTACTGAACCTGAAACAGGGTTATCAACAGCCGGCCGAAATTACAGGCTATGAAAAAGAACTGTTATTACAGTTGGATAAAGCCCACTACCGCAATCGCCCCTATCACGATCAGTTACAGGCCAGAATGTCGGTGTATGCTCTTGCTTCACGAATGCAGATTGAAGCATCGGATGCACTTGATCTCTCTCAAGAGACTGAAGAGACACTCAAAATGTACGGGATTGACCAGCAGATAACGGAATCATACGGTCGACGATGCCTGATTGCGCGTCGGCTGATTGAACGGGGAGTCCGCTTTGTCCAGCTGTTTATCGACGGCCAAATCTGGGATAACCACAGTAATATCGCCACAGGTCTCAAAGATGCCTGCCTGAGAACGGACCAGCCGAGCGCAGCACTCCTGAAAGATTTAAAACAGAGAGGTCTGCTGGAGAACACCCTGGTGATGTGGGGAGGGGAAATGGGCCGACTGCCGATTGCTCAACTTTCTCCCGATAAAGATGAGAAAAAATCAGGTCGTGATCATAATAAAAATGCTATGTGCACACTCATGGCCGGTGGTGGAATTAAAAAAGGTCTGGTCTGGGGAGAAACAGATGAACTTGGACTTAAAGCTGTGGAAAACCGTGTAAGCGTTCCCGACTGGCATGCAACTCTGCTGCATCTGTTAGGTTTGAACCACGAAGAGCTGTTCATCCAAAAAAATGGTTTGGAAGAACGACTGACGGGGGTCGGAAATGATCCTCAGATTATCAAAGGAATTCTGGCCTGATGCCTCATCTCGAACCACTTCGTTGTCCCGGATATTCTTCGCGGTACTGTGCAATATTTCACAATTATTCTGTATTACTTGCGAAATTCTGAAGGGGTCTCCCCGGTATGTTTGCGAAATGTCTGGCTGAAATAAGCGGGTGACGAAAATCCCAGTTTATTGCTGACCTGGTCAATCGTCAGAGCTGGATCACAGAGCAATCGTTTAGCCTGCCAGATCTTGAGTTCATTAAAGTAAGTCATGATCCCACAGCCAAAAGTGGCACTGAAGACTTCCTTGGCTTGAGTTGCGCTGACATGCACTTCCTGAGCAACTTCTGCAATCGTGAGCCGGTCATTGACCCGGTTAAGAAGCAGGCGTCGTATTTTCTGAGCCACATTATGTTGTGTCCCGGGAACTTGATCGGGTGACAGGCGTTCGAGGACAATCGAGATAAAAATCCAGAGTCGGCTCATCACCCCCAGTTTTTTCCAGGACTTCTCCTCGGTCAACTGATCAGCCACCTGCCAGAATGCATGCTGCAGATCAGGATCACCCGCGGAACTCAGGTAATGGACATTCTGAACAAGCCGTTTCAACTCATTACAGGCATCTTTCACTCCTGAACCGGCGGGCCAACTGCCCGGGCGTTCCGTATCGATTAGAAAAGAGAGTGTTGCAGCTGTATGTGAATCGGAATTGGTCCAATAGTGCTCTACCCCCGGTGAGAGAAAGCAGAAGTCCCCCGCATCAAGCGATTGTTCCCCCACTGAAGTCAACAATGTCAATGGTCCCTGCAAGCAGCCATGCATTGAAATTACGGAGTGACTATGTTGTTGGGTTGTTGTTCCCGAGGGAAAATGGCCAGAGGTGAAACGAAAAAATGGACGGGGAACGGGAAGATAATAGGCCAGATAACTCTGGTCAATATCATCCAATAATTCGGTTGAGTTTCGGGAATCTTCACCGGAACTGGATTGGGGCCATTTCTTCATCGCAATGCGGTCCGATCCCATACCTGTTTCTTTGTGATTGTCAATCAGCGAGTAAATAAACGCAGTTTCTCAAACACTTAAGTATACTGAGTGGACAAACCATTTGCACGAATTCCTGATCCCGAGAAGAGAAGTATTCCTGCTGTCCCCGTATCGTAAAAAAACTCAACCGAGCTCAAAACCCCGCAAAACACAGTACATGTAAACATGGACGACATCGATTTCAGATGACTTGGCCACTATGCTCGCCGCTACATTCACCACAACGATTTCAACTGGTCGTGGAGACTGTCAGCAATATCCGATTCGTGAGTCCGGTCGGTTGAAAAACCGTTATGTTTCCAAAGGTACTTCAACTCTCTCGCTATGGAACCGTTGCCATAAACTTCCTGATGCAGCCTTGGCATCTGCTCGCCCTCTCTCTTGCCAGTTGGCTGAATCGCGAGCAGCATCAGGTAATCGAATACCTGCAAGCCAAGAATCGCTTCCTCCGCGATAAGTTTATTAAGAAAAAATTCTGCTCACTATCGAACAACGGCGATACCTGGCCGTGAAAGTAAAAGTGCTCGGTCTGAAGTCGATGAGAGAAATTGGAACCATCTGCAGTCCGGGTACCATTCTCCTATGACGCCGATTACTCATTGTCAGAAAACGGGGCACCAGCCGTCAGGCGTTGAGCCAAAATTTGTTCGAAATTCTTCGCCCGTTAGCACTACAACCAACTGGAACTACTTGCTTTCGAAGTCGGCTGAGTTTTTTATGATACGGCATTTGATTGATTTAGTTCTTATAAAATATTTCATAGTATAAGGTTATGTCATGCTTAGCCTTCTGGAACTCGATCGGCGATTGCTCAGTATTGCGGCGTCCGACAGTTTTCGGCTCACCCGGTTCCTCGAAATTCTATTCAGTCGATTGGGATTTTGGCCCGATTGGGGGGCTTCACGAAGAAATGATTCTGTTTCGTTCAACAGGGCGATATAATTAGCGATAACTCTTCAAAACTGTGTTACCGAGAGCGTGAAATTCGAGGGAGTTCCAGCATTTCAATTCACGAGACTACTTACAATCCTCCCAGTTCCACGGACAATCATCTCATCGGTAGGGCTCAGCTTGAGTCACGAGGGGCCTGGTTCAGCATTGTAAAAACTTATGGCCCACTTATTTACAAGTACGCCAGAAGCGTGGGGCTGGACCCGAATGAGGCCGCAGACATTTCTCAAACAGTCTGGATGCAATTACTGCGAAGTCTGCCGAGCTTTCAGCGAAAGCAGAGAGGCTCCTTCCGCCGCTGGCTGAGAGTCGTCACGGTCAACAAAGTGAACGATTTCTATGAACAGAAGCAGAAACTCGTTGAGGCTGAACGGATTAGGAACACACAATCCCTGGGTCAGATTGATCTTTCTGACGAATCTGCTTCCCCTGCAATCTTGAGCGAGCGCCAACTGAAATTACAACTAATTCTTCAGCGAATTCAGCAGGAAGTAAGCCCTAAAACCTGGGAAGCGTTTGAGTTGATGATGTTTGGGGAAAAAACATCAGTGGAAATTGGGACGATTTTAGAGCTCTCGCCAGATGCAGTGCGAATGTCAAAAAGACGTGTATTGGACAAAATCCGCCAGTTGTGGGAAACCTTCGACGAGTCCTTAACTTAGGGAGCAGGTTACAGACTTCTGTTTTAATTCTGGAAAGAACTTAAATCTGGAAGGTAACTCGCCAGGAACTCTGTTGATGAAATGCCCCCCACCTGAAATTTTGAAGTCACTTGAGATTGGTACAGCGACATCTCCCGATCTTGACCTGCTTCTGGAACATGTTAATGACTGTGAGATTTGCCAGAGGCATTTTTCAGATCAGGATGATTTTCTGTCAGATCTCGATGACTCCGAAATTGCAGCCGCGTTGACACTTCACAGCTATTCTAAAGAGGAAAAATGTCAGGAATTCATAGACTCTTCCATTCGTAATCAGATTAATTCCTGCACAAGCGATTTTCCTGAAGGCCTCAACGCAAATTCGCTCGTGGGGAAAACAATTGATGGGTTCACGCTCACCAGGATCATAGCCCGGGGAGGGATGGGGGTTGTTTATGAGGCAGAGCAAGTTGCACTGCACCGTCAGGTCGCTCTGAAATTGATTTCCAGTTTTCTGGATCACTCAGATCAGGAAATGCAACGATTTCGTAATGAATCACTGGCAGCAGCTCGACTTGACCATCCACATATTGTCCCTATTTATCAGGTTGGTGAATCGGCAGGTCATCGCTACCTGGTGATGAAATTAATAGTCGGCCAGAATCTTGCTGAGTTCATCCAATGGTTAACCATTAGCCGCGATGAACCAGAAGGCCATCAAGACGCCGAATCGATAAAAGAACGGCCTTGGTTATCTGAGAAGCCAAGTGTGAATCAAATCCAGTTTCTCAACTTAATACTGAAACAGTATCAGAATATTGCCGAAAGTTTGCAGTATGCTCATGAACGTGGGATTGTACATCGAGACATAAAACCATCGAATCTGCTTCTGGATCAGACGGGTAAATTATGGCTTAGCGACTTTGGTATCGCGAAATGGGATCATGGCGATAACCTGACGATCACCGGAGCCGTCGTCGGCACTCCTCGATACATGAGTCCGGAACAGGCGAGTGGTTCGGGCTACCTGGTAGACCACCGAAGCGATATCTACTCACTTGGGGCAAGTCTCTATGAATTGCTTACTCTACGGCCTCTGTTTGCCCCTCAAAAAACGGAGGATATTTATCACTGCATCTCGCACAGGCAACCCGTTCCTCCAAGAGAATATAATCCAGCATTACCGCATGACGTCGAGACAATTCTGCTGAAGACTTTGTCAAAAAGGCCAGAGGACCGGTATCAGACCGCTTCTGAACTGGCCGATGATTTAGAGCGGTATCTTGATGGCAGTCCCATCAAAGCCCGCCGCCTTTCCATGTTTGAACGAAGTTCAAGGTGGTTTCTCAGGCATAGAGCAGTCACTGCAGGATTGCTCTTTTCTTCATTAGTCATACTGGCTGCCATGGCTATCATTTCAACGACGTTGATAGTGACCAGTAAAAAACAACAGGAGCTGCTCAGGTTGGCAGAACGCAGCCAGGAACTGCTTCAAAAATCAAACTACTTCTCAAAAATTCGGGAAGCGAGTACAGCGCTGAAGGAAGGGGATGCTCTACAGCTGGAGAGAATACTCAGCAGTCTTAAACCTGAAGAAGGAGAACACGACTTCCGGCGAGGTGAATGGTACTACCTCAACAATCAGCTGCATCAGGCGAATGAACTATTTCTGGACACACCCGAGGCCATCTATGCATTTGCATTTTCGTAAGAACGTAACAGCGTTGCAGTCAGTGGAAAAGGACTCCATTGTTCGCATAATCGACTCTACAACCCATGACTGGTAATTGAGATTTAACACCGGGCAGTCGGAAGTTAATTGTCTCACTTTTACACCTGACGATCAATTACTCATCTTCAGGAGACGACGGAACAATCCGAGGATGGAGACTTGATTGGAACAAACGACAGGCATTCGAAGTTTGGCAGATTCAAGCTGAGAAAAACCTGGCCCTTTCGCTGGTTCATGCTCCAGATGGAACCACCCTCTTTTCAACAGGACCTCATGAGAAGATAAAAGTCTGGAATACTTCCACACAGAGTCTGATTACAGAGCTTTCAGGACATACGCGCAGGATTAAGGGGATTGCACTCAATTCGACCGGTTCAAAACTGGTGTCGATTGGAGATGATGGTCGTCTTAATATCTGGAATGCTGATAATTATGAACTGGAGCAGGCTTTATTGCGGGATAAACTGGACGACCTCGTCAGGTTGAGTGCAGTTAGTATATCACCTGACGACCAGTACATTGCCATAGGAGATCTTAAGGGAAAAGTACGTTTGTTTCAGAGCGGAAATAGTTCTCCTGTGATGACATTCCAGCACAGGGATCAGATTCGCGGGCTTACATTTACAAAAGATGGACGATGGATTGCCTGCAATGATTTCATGGGATTTATATCTGTCTGGCCACTAAATGAAACAGTAGAGTCACGCAAAAAGGTCTGGAAAGCACATTCGGGAAGAGTTAACCTGGTCGCCGTTTCACCTGAGGATTCGAAGTTGTATTCACTGGGAGAAGATGGAAAAGTACTTACATGGAAGGGCATCACTGAACACACCTATCGACAACTCGATTCCACAGACAGATATTTCTACGACGTAGAAATTGTTTCTACCCCAGATGGAGAACAGCTCCTCACATTATCAACTAATAAGCTGGAACTATGGGATCCGGTCTCAGCTCAAGTTAAAGACGTTATAAATTTCAGCGACTTTCCCGTCACGACTCTTGCTCTCTCTCATGATTCACGCATCTTTGCTGCTGCGAATTCCAAAGGTCAGTTCGTACTTTATGATTTGTGGGACAAACGTGTTCTCAAAACCTGGCAATTCCCTGGAATTAACCCCAGCCAAATGAAGTTTTCACCAAGTAAAGAAATGCTGGCTGTTGTAGATACTACCTTGGATTCCAAGATGCGTTTTTGCCTGTTTGATCTGGCCTCCGCATCACGAATAGAGAATTTACCTGACGACATACAGAATACGATCGCTTTTTCAAAGGATGATAAATTCCTGTATTTCTCGAATGATCAGAACCAACTCTGCGTATGGGATTTTGAGCAACAGAAGGTCATTCAACAACTCAAAGGTCATGAGCATGGTATTAAATCAATTATATCACTTAAGAGTGACCACTTTATTGCTAGCAGCGGTGGAGACAGAATGATTCGCATCTGGGAAAATGGTCCCTGGACTGTAAAGGATGTCCTCAATGGCCATAATGCAGATGTAGAACACATGATTTCAGGGGAGTTTGAGCGACGATTATTTACCGCCGGATCAGACAATTGTATTACCGTCTGGAATACTGATGAAGACAGTTTCGAGCGGCTTATAGAAATTGATACCGGCGACTATTCCCCTGTCCGACTCTCTCTAAGTGAGGACAATAAATATCTGGTCGCTCTGGTATCTCGCAAAAACTTCGATCCCGGGTCGTTATCAAAGGTAACCAGCAAAGTTCGAATTTATGACTGGATAAACAACGATGCTTCTCAGTCACCTGCAAGCTTACCGTAAAAAAACCGACATGAAGCAAGCTCAACACAACTAATGGCTATTAACGACGTCCGAGATGGGGTTCCAGGTAAGATGAATTGCAAAATGATTTTGCAGATTAAATCAGGGAGTATCGAATCAACAATTAACACACAATACTTTCCAGAATTTCAACATCATAAGTAGCAACGATGACTTTCCTGGATTGGGAGTGGATATTAAACATGACAGCAAACCTCGAAAAAGAGATTACTAAAGAAAATAGTCCATCCGAATCCACCGTAATGGAACTTGCTTCAAGAGCTGCGCAGGGGGACGATTCTGCCACAATGAAATTGTTCGAAACTCATCGCGATCCTCTCAGACGTGTGGTGGCATCGCGAATGAAGTCCGGACTAACGGCGCGATTTGACACTTCCGATGTAATTCAGGAAACGTTTGTCTCTGCAACACAAAAATTACCGCAATACATTGCCACCCAGCGAGTACCATTCTTTTTCTGGTTGAAGAATATCGCCTGGGAACGTTTGATTGATTTTAATCGACGGCATGTTGGATCTGCAAGACGCTCGATATACCGCGAAAGCCGAATGTACCCGGGTGGTGAAACCCAGAGTGCATTCCAGTTTACCGCACCAGACGATTCACCCAGTGAGCAGTTAATTCAGGCAGAACGACAATCATTTCTCCTCGAATGTTTACATAGACTGGGGGAACACGAATTTCAGATTCTGAAAATGCGTTACGAAGATTGCCTGAGTGTCAAAGTAATTGCAGAGAAACTGAATCTCTGAAAGCCGCGGTCAAAATGCGTTGCCTCAGAGCATTAGAACGTCTACGAGCAGAAATCGAATCCCAGAATGGAGATTCTCCTCAATGACGGAGCTTTCCGGGTCAGCGAGCAGTTCCAGCGATGACGTTCAACTTGCAGAAATTAATGAAGAAATAACTTCAAAACTGCAGACAGGTGAACCAGTTCATTTCGAGGAATATGTGGGTCGTTACCCCCACCTTCTTCCTCGATTGAAGAAGCTGTTCCCGACGATTGAAGCACTTCGTCGTATCAGCAAAAACTCTTCCGATACTCAGGAGCAATCCGGTCAGTCTCCTGTCATCTTAAAAGATGGATTTATATTGGGTGACTTCAAAATCATCCGCCTGGTCGCCCATGGTGGAATGGGTATCGTATATCAAGCGAAGCAAATATCCTGTAATCGCATCGTTGCACTCAAAATACTTCCCCATGCAACAGCTTTAAATTCTCTACAATTGCAGCGATTTCAGAATGAAGCCCTCGCAGTTGCAAGGTTAAAACACAAAAACATTGTCCCCGTCTACGCAGTCGGAGTCGAACAGGGTATCCATTATTATGCGATGCAATTCATTGATGGAAAAACTCTGGCTGAGATGATTCATGACATGAGAGAAGGGAAGCCGTATTGGCCCGACTACTCTTCTCAGATCGATAATCTGTCTAATGAAACATCAGAAAATAGAGAATCTCTTCCTGATTCATCGGTAGGGAGCACCAATGTTGACCGCCTGGAATATGTTCGGAACGTGGTTCACTTAGTAATGGTCACTTCGCGTGCATTGCATTATGCACATGAACAAGGGGTCGTTCACCGGGATATTAAACCTGCAAATATTCTAATCGACTCTAATAGTATGGTCTGGATCGCAGACTTCGGACTTGCACGGTCGGTGGGGCAGACAGATTTGACCCATACTGGTGACCTAATTGGAACTGTGCGGTATATGAGTCCAGAACAGGCACTGGGAGATCGAGGTGCTGTCGATCACCGTACAGACATTTATTCTCTGGGAGCAACGCTATATGAGTTAATAGTACTGAAGCCTCTTTATCAGGGAGATGATCGAGCCGAGCTGCTTCGCAAGATCTATGAACAAGACCATCTTTTACCTCGTAAAATTGACAGGAGGATTCCGGTTTCATTAGAAACCATACTACTGAAGTCGATCTCAGAAGATCCACTCGACCGCTACACAACAGCCGGACAGTTTGCTGACGATCTTCAGAGATTTCTGGAAAACCGACCAATCCTTGCGACGCGTCCCAGTTACATTGAACGGCTGATTAAATGGACTCGACGTAATCGTGCAGCCTCAGCCGCATTGTTTGCAGTATTACTTTCCATAGGAGTGGTACTTGTTGTACTTGCTCGTTCGAATGCGAAATTAAATAATCTGAATTCAGAACTCGTGGAAAGTGGAAAACAACTACAGCAATCCGTTGATTTAGCCAATCGCGCTAAAACACACGCTGAAGAATTCCAGAAAACAAACCGGGAACTGCTCTATGCAGCTGATATCAGACTCGCCTCTCGTGCTCTACAGGAATACGACTCGCGGGAAGCGATAGAACGCCTGCAGAGACACATTCCCCAACCAGGGGAAAAGGATGTGCGGGGAATGGAGTGGCGATTACTCAATTCCTTACCCTCGTTGAATCATCGTGAAAAAAGTGTCCATTCGGGGGACTGCTATTACATTAAATCCAGCCCCGACGGTTCGACTCTGGCGACGGGTGGAGAGGATGGAAAAGTTGTCCTACTGGATGCCGAGAAATATAATCCGCTACATGCATTCAAGACAGAACAAGGCGAAGTCAACGGAATTGACTTCTCTTCCAATGGGGAGATTTTGGCTTCTGCCGGTGATGATGGCTCGGTTTGTTTGTGGAATCTTGCGACTGGTAATTTACAGAGTTCGTTCTTTGCACACGAATCACCCGTCTACAACGTGCTATTCATCAACCAAAATAACGCTCTGGTGACTTGCGGGGATGATCAGGTAATTCGTCTCTGGGATGCAGATACCGGAACGCCTCTGGGCGTTTTGGAGGGACATACCGATGTTGTGGAAGCCATCGCAGTGCATCCAGGTGGAAAATACCTCGCCTCCGTCTCTGGTGATGAAACGATTCGTTTATGGGATGTAACCAATCACTCAAGCCTGTCAGTTGTTCCTCAGGCCCACCAGAATAAAATAACCTGTCTCGATTTTTCTCCTGATGGAGAGTGGCTCGTCACTGGCTCAATCGATAGAGCAGTCCATCTCTGGGAAGTCGCCAAACTATCAAAGTCAAATCCCACGGATGGAATTCAACCTTCCACTCGACTCAAACATCTGGACGAAGTGCAAAGTGTGGCATTCTCTCCCGACGGAAGTGAACTTTCGGTAGGAACCCGCATGGGAAGCTGCCACCTCTGGAAACTCCAGGAAACGCTGCAATCGCCTGATCACGAACCAACCAGCAACTACACTGAGATAACAATCGGTGCACGTGAACTACGAACCAGTTGGCAGGCACACACCGGTAGGATTTATGCGCTCCGCTTTTCTTCAGATGGTCGGTATCTATTGACGGCGGGAAGCCAGGGAACGTTGAAGATCTGGGACTCTAGTGGCACCGGTAATTATGTCAAATTATCGGATCAGCCGAAGCAGTTTTATTCCATCGCACCCTTACCCCAGGGGAATCACTTCTTGACAGCCGAGATCGACAATGTCCGCATTCGTGACAGACAGACAGGGAAAATTGTTCAATCCATCGCTGCAGGAAAGCACAAGTGGCTGGAAGCAATCGCTTCCCCTGCAGGTGATCGCATTATCGCTGTTAATAACCAAGGGCTTCTGTCTACCTGGTCCTATCCCGCAGGGAAACTAATCCATCAGCATGACCTGGGAGCCCCAGATTGTCATCTCAGTTTTCTTCCCAATGGACGTCACGTCGCGATCACCTTGTCGAACCAGGATCAACTGATTCTTCTTGATTCCACGAACGGAGCGGTTGTTAAGCAGTGCAGCATTCCCACTCCACGTCATATCAGAACCGCCCCTCTGGGAGAGACCCTGGCAATCGCCAGCGAGAACAACGTCGTTCTCTATTCAATCAAATCGTTCGAGATCAGGCAGGTTCTTCAGGGTCACCAGGGGACCGTCAGCGCTGTAGCTTATCATCCC
Organism: Planctomycetaceae bacterium; assembly: GCA_041398805.1. Lineage (GTDB taxonomy): Bacteria > Planctomycetota > Planctomycetia > Planctomycetales > Planctomycetaceae > Polystyrenella. The sequence continues at coordinate 269,310 of JAWKUC010000001.1, forward strand.
GATGGGAGACTGCTTGCTTCCTCTGGAAACGACAGACGCGTCATAATATGGGATCTCAAGACGGGAGAACAGAAACACACCCTGCATGGACATCGTAGCTGGGTAGTCGGTGCCACATTTTCACGGGATGGAAAAAGTTTATTCACCCTGGAAGAAGCAGGCACTATTCTAGTTTGGGACATGAGAACGGGACAACGCCTCATGAATTTCAATGTACCCGTTCGGAAATACCCCAGCTCTCACAATGCGATTTCTCTTTCCAGCGATGGAAATGGCATTGGCATTCTTTGCGGTTGGGATATTCATGTCTGGAATGTGCCCCCATTCGAAAATTCAGGTCCGTGAGCCAGACAGAAAACCTGCACGTAACCCGTTACTATAAAGCCATATAGAACTCATGTTGAGGTTCTGACGCGAGAGATATCGACCAGGCATCGCCCCCTCTTTTACCATTTTTTTAATTTCCCCTATTTTTCATGTGACCGATTCAAAATATTTGCGGAGTCCTTTTCCAAGGGATGGTATGCCCGTTTAGCACCATCTCTCTGAAATCATTTCCTTCTTTGATTTGATTGTGAAAAGGTCATCATGATTCCTTCCAGCCGGTCACTATGGCAACGTTTTGTTCAAAGATTAAGTTCTCAGTCTGCTGCTCAGAAAGTACGCCACCATCGTGCCAGGAGATCCCCCTCTTTAGCGACCATCTCCAGGTTGGAAACCCCGTCTCCTCCTCTCCTCAGTGAATACGGTTCCCGACCCTGAGTTTCAAGTCAATACGACATCAAATGACATTCAGCGTATTCTGGGTGGTGCAGATGCAGTTGGTGTGGATGATGATGACAATTACACCATTGTCTGGGAAAGCCGACAGGGTGGTACTTTTGATGTGTATGCCGCCGATTTGGCGCCCGATGGAACTCCTCTTTCAAATGAGTTTCGCGTCAATCAGACAGTTCCAGGCTCGCAGTTCCGCGCAAGTATTTCCATGAATGGAGATGGCAACTTCGTTGTCACCTGGAATGGCCCAGATGCCAACGGAGAAGGAATCTATGCGCGTCTATACAACTCACTGGGCACGCCACTAACAAACGAATTCCGTGTGAATCAAAACCAGAACAACGCTCAAGTCGCCCCCTCCGTCAGAATGGATCAGTATGGCAATTTTGTGGTCGCCTGGCAAAGTTCTGCACAAGATGGAAGTGGTTATGGAATTTATGCACGTCGTTTTAACGCTCAGGGTACGCCTCTCTCCAGCGAAACCCGGCTGAATGCAACAACCACAACAGATCAGTCCAATGTGAAATTGACAATGCTTGATTCAGGTGATTTTGTGGCTACGTGGATTACCAATCAAAATGGAAGAAGTGATATTTATGCGCGGCGCTTCAATGCCAACCTCAGCCCCATACAGAATGAATTTCGCGTTAATACAACAACAACTTTCTCCCTGACTTCTCAGAAAATATCCTCAGATGGTGATGGAAATTTTGTTATCACCTGGACCAGTAACGGACAGGATGGTTCCGGATATGGAATTTACGGCAGACGATTTAACAGTTCGGGAACGGCTTTATCAGGTGAATTTCGAGTTAATCAAACAACCGCAGGATGGCAGGAAGCTCCTTCTATCGCCATGCACGATGATGGAAGTTTTGTTGTCGCATGGCAGGGTCCTACGAGTACGGGTACAGGAACATGGGGACGATGCTACGATGCGGCTGGATCCCCAATCAGCAATGAATTTCTGGTAGATCAACCCATAAGATACTCGGGTGGCTCTCCTTCAGTTATCCTGGACAATAATGGAGGATTCATTTTTGTCTGGACTAAGGCCACTGCTTCAAGTCTAGAAGTGGCAGCGAGACATTACCGGGCAGTAAACAGCCCTCCAGTTGCCGAGAACGTGATCGCTGGTGCAATAGAGGATGGTGGTCCCGTTATTGTCCCATTTAATGCAGATGATGAGGATAGCGATGATACGCCTGCCACTCTCATCTATGATATTACTTCCGCTCCTGCAGAGGGAAGTGTAGCCAACAATGGAGATGGCAGTTTCACCTTCAACCCCGGTAGCGACTTCCAGGACCTGGCCGTCGGAGAAATGCGGAACGTCAGTTTCCAGTACACGGCAACCGATTCACACGGCGCCGTTAGTAACTCGGCACTGGTCACGATCACCGTCACTGGCGTGAATGATAATCCAACGGCCAATGATGTAGTTGCCTTTGCGACCGAAGACGGTGGCCCTGTGACTGGCTCCTTCGACGGGGATGATGTGGACAGTAACAATACGCCTGCCACACTCTTCTATGACATCATTTCGGCGCCATCAGCAGGCTCAGTTGTCAACAATTTGAATGGAACCTTCACCTTCAACCCCGGTAGCGACTTCCAGGATCTGGCCGTCGGCGAAACGCGCCAGGTCGGTTTCCAATACACGGCAACTGATTCGCACAGTGCCGTCAGCAACACGGCACTGGTTACCATCACCGTAACTGGCGTCAATGATGCTCCGACCGCTAACGCAGTGTTTGCATCTGCAACCGAAGATGGTGGCCTGATCGTTGCTTCATTCGGTTCATTTGACGTGGATAACGACGGTTATTCGAATACGTTTACTCATCAAATTATTACTCTCCCAACAGAGGGGACCGTAATCAATAATGGAGAGCGATCCTTTTATTTTGACCCAGGCAATGACTTTCAGGACCTGGCTGTAGGAGAAACGCGAGATGTCAGTTTCCAGTACAGAGCAACCGATTCACACGGAGCCATCAGTAACACGGCCGTGGTTACCATTACCGTAACTGGTGTGAATGATGATCCGATCGCCAACGCCGTTGTGGTATCTGCGACTGAAGATGGCAGCCCTGTCGTTGCCTCCTTCGATGCAGATGATGTTGATAGCGACGACACGCCTGCCACGCTCACATACGATATTATTTCATCTCCCACCGAAGGCTCCGTAGCCAACAACGGGGATGGCACCTTCACTTTCAATCCGGGTAGTGACTTCCAGGACCTGGCTGTCGGAGACACGCGTGATGTCAGTTTCCAGTACACAGCAACCGACTCGCACGATGCTGTCAGTAACACGGCAGTGGTTACCATTACTGTAACTGGTGTGAATGATGATCCGAGCGCTAACGCCATTGTTGTATCTGCAACTGAAGATGGCAGCCCCGTCGTCGGTTCCTTCGATGCAGACGATGTGGACAATGACGATACACCCTCCACGCTCATTTACGATATTATTTCCACTCCTGCTGAAGGAACTGTCATCAACAATGGAGACGGTACCTTCAGCTTCAATCCAGGAAGTGACTTCCAGGACTTGGCAGCCGGTGAGACTCGCGATGTCAGTTTCCAGTATACGGCAACCGATTCCCACAGCGCCATCAGTAACACGGCACTGGTTAAAGTTTCTGTCACTGGTGTTAATGACTTACACGAATTTACGGCATTGATGACTTCTGCTGAAGAATGTGGAATTGCAGGCGAAGGTGATGAAGTGCTGTTCAATGCGACCTTCTCGGATATTGATCTGGAGGGACAATACACGGCAACAATTCATTGGGGGGATGGATATTCCGAAACAGTTATCGCTGCGACAAACGAAACCTCAGGTTCGTTCTCGGGAGGCCATGTTTACAACTCAGGGGGTATTTATTCCATCACAGTCAATCTTACAGATGACGCGGGAAATATAATCACATCGACAACTTCGGCCATCATCACCGGAGTGGGCGTACAAGACGATACTCTCTATGTGATTGGAACGAACAATCAAGATGCGGTAAATATCAGCCGAACATTCTGGACTGGTAATCTCTATGTCTATGCGTCATTTCTACCCGGATTCTTTCACTCTCGAACAATATCAGGATCAAGTGTGTCTGAAATAGTCGTATTACTGTGCGATGGACATGATACTCTTAATGTCGCCACTAATGTTTCCCAGAAATTGTTTGCATATGGTGGTTCCGGAAATGATTCCCTGAATGCTGGTGGCGGACCTAGTGTATTGTGGGGAGGTGCTGGACACGACTTTTTACGTGGCGGAACTCGAAATGATATTCTCATCGGAGGTGATGGTAAGGATACATTAATTGCCGCGGTCGGTTCCGATCTTCTATTAACTGGCAGTACCCTCTACGATCCCGGCAGTTCTGTTACCCAGGACTTTACTACTGCATTGGATGCCATCCTGGAAGAGTGGAATGCACCCGGTGTAAACACATCGACGCGCAAATCTAATATTGAAAGTGGAACTGCTACACAGGGTTATCAACTGGATTCCTCTACGGTATTCAATGATCTTTATGCTGATAAAGCGCTCGGCTCCTCCTTGAATGACTGGGTGCTTGCAGATTCAAACCGGGATTGGCGTGGTTTGTGGGCATTCGATGAATTCTTCACGGATATCAAGAATTTCCCGTTAATCTGATCGCGCACAGTAAAAATCTCAGCCGAACGCAAAACAATGTAACTTAAGGTATCTGTGAGACATTAACGAGGTTCATTCTCAGACAGCCCGACTACCACACACGTCATCGCAGCCTTCATAACCAGCATCTCCCGTGGTCCAGACTGAATGCAAGATCGTATTCAGTAGCCCCGTTGGTTGGAGGAACGGTTATAGTTCCAAGATGACGTTATCTCCCTCGCTTTGGAATCACTTCCATGAATTTCCTGAATCAGCCCTGGCATCTGCTCACCGATGACCAGCGTCGACGTCTGGCTGTGAAAGGTAAGGTATTCGGATCGAAGATGCTTCGCGAAACACGATGAAGCTCTACGTGGGACGGAGTGCGGAGTAAATAGCCGAAGTATTGTGGACCGAAACGGCGCCAGCAGGTGACGGCTTTGGTGGCGCTGGAAATTCTGAAGAGGCTATAAACGCAGAAACCTCAACGCAAATCTAGTTCGCGTCGAGGTTTACTAAGTGAAGGCGCAGGGACTTGAACCCTGGACCTACGGATTAAAAGGTCGCTCCGTAGAATGTCCCAAACGCTTGTATGATAAGGCTTTGAAGCCAGTATCGTGTGATGCAGCTAAATCTCTCGGATTCCAGAAACCACTATATTTCAAGAGTGAAATTGAAGTAGTCAATTTCAAAGTCTGACACGAACTCTGACAGGAAAGTTCGGTGACCATGAATCAAGATGAAACTGAATTGATGCTACCCCGAACATTTAGAATTTGCAATCGTTTGCAAAAAACTGGACAACTACGACGCAGTTATCATGAGCCACAGCATCCATTGTGTGTCTCGCGAGACTCACTGGATTAGCAATACACGGCTGATCTTGAAACAGTGTGACTTAAGTAACAAACGAGACTTTAACGGCTATACAGGTCGCGTTTTCGAAGAACGGAATTCAGCCTGTATAGCGTGATTATTTCGCGTTCAGGTAATACCTTCCATCAACTCGGTAACTGCATTGACGGCTTTTGCCATGCGGTCGTCCCAACTTCCTGACAAGAGAACGAATTTCCGGTCACGAGTTCTCAATTCTTCCAGACAGGTATCCAAAAAGCTCTCCCGTTCTTCAGGCAGGAACCGAACGATATCCTGGACCCAGGGAACATCGACATCCGTCACCAGATAAAGATCGTACTGGCGACGGTTCGCTTCAGCTTCGATCCAGTCAGGACACTCTTGAAACAGCCGTTTGCTCCAGATGGTCGTCGTCAGAAGGTCGGTATCGCAGAATAGTACACGGTTGGCGTTGAACGCGATGGCCTCTTCCGAAGATATTTGCCCTCTGGCAATGAGAGGAATATCTTCAAGTTGAATCTCCCCATTCCTGGATTCGATATGGATTCGAGCGTACTCCGGAACATAACTCGTTGAAAAATGTTCGGCCAGTTGGCGGGTGAGGGTCGATTTACCGGTCGATTCCGGTCCAAAGATACAAACGCGTTTCGCGAAATAAGGACGGGTGATGCGAGGCAGGTAATTCCAGTGCCGCATGGGATTTTCGCGAACCTGAGAACCGCTGACCGGGAACAGCTGACGGTCAATGTCGACAGGAATAAACCTGGCTCCCAATACCTCTGCCAGCTTCCAGTCGTAATTCTCGGAAGCGAATACATAGTCGGGAGTGAACGGAAGCAATCGGAGTAAACTATTCCTCCATATTGTCCAGAAGTCCGGATGTTCCGACGGATCCTGTGGGTTCTCGTCTGTCAAATGGAGAACATTCACTGTGGGAAACATCTCTTTTACCCATCGATACCTCAATTCTCCCGGAATGGGTTGATTTCGTTCGGTTTCTACCACAATCGCAAGCTCATCCAAGTATTCTCTCGCGAATTCGAACAGATACTGATGGCCGAGGTGCGGAGGCATGAACTTGCCTAACACCATCCCGCGAGTCGGTGTCGTCATGTTAACACCCTCTCGGTCAATTCTGCGCAAATCGGTTGCAGCATCTTGATGATCTCGTTCCTGCTCACAGAGGGAGGCTGAGATCCCACTCCGTTCAAATAGCGTTGAGTATGTTGCATATCAAAAGTGGTGTTCGTCGCCTGGAAGAGATTAAAGGGGTGATTAATGTTTCGAGTCTCTGGGATGAGGGAACGACTTAATGTCAGGCCGGTTGGTGACTGTAGAAACTCTTCACTTTGTGAATTCAAAATAACTTTGTATTCATCAAGAGAAATATTGCGGACATTCGGGAGCATCTTCTCAATGATATTGAATAGCGTGTTGGCCTGTAATCCAATCGGGTGGGCAAGGTGAAATGTATTATCAGCCGTTTGTGTTAACACCAGTCTCGAGAGAATGTCGGCCGCATAATCGACAGGAGTGACATCCATACGGATCGATTCGTCAAGCTCAGGATAGCAACCTAGCTCGACAGTTCCACGAACCAGCCACTCCAGCAGATCTTTCGTTGGAGACTGTTGCGTATTTCTGTCCGTTGTTTGTAAACCAAGTCGGAAATACCGGGTTGAAGCGATTAACTCTGGAATAGAACGCAACAGGATCTCCGCTGCCCACTTTGACTGAGCATACCCTCCATGAATAAAACGTGACTCCTTCAAAGTGTCTGATTCCAGGTGCATACCACGGGGTTTATCCGAAGCGACGAAGACCGAGAGTGTCGACATAAAATCGAATCTCTTTGCCTTTCCCGTCAGCACAAACAAGGCCAACTCCAGCGTCGCTGATACATTTGCGGGGCGTAAACGCTCGTAGGAACTGAGCAGATTCACCTCTGCCGCACAATGAATGACGTGATCAACCTCCTTGGTCAGCTTGTGATACTCCGATGCCTTCATCCCCAACTGTCCCACGGTGAGGTCACCAGCGATCACTCGAAGACGCGACCGTGCGGAGTCGTTAAGTGGCTTTTTGATTTCAATCAGCTTGGCTTCCAGTCGGCTCTGTGCAATTTCATCACTGAATCCACGCACCAGACATACGATCTCTCCATTGAATTCCGCCAGAAGATTTGCCAGCAGGCGGCTGCCTAGAAATCCCGTCGCACCTGTTAACAGCAGGCATTTTGAAACGTTCGAAGCTGAGGACAGTGTGAATTCCAGTATTTTCACTTGAGCAAGCAGATCGGATACGTCAGCTCGAAGTTCACAGGCCGAACGGACGTCATCCTCACCGATTAGTCCGGCATCGATAGCAGCGCAGATACCATCGACCGACTCGTAACGAGCTATCAATTGAGGGCTGACCTGAATTCCGTGCTTCCGAACATGCTCAGTGATTTCAAACAGACCAAGAGAATCACCTCCTAGGTCAAAAAACGAGTCTGAAGTATCAAATTTATTCAGGTTTAACACACTTCTGAACGCGTCAGCTAATATTACTTCTTTGGATAGAGAGTCTGCAGTAGTCGAAGGTGTCATTGATTCTGTCACACTCAATGAAAACCTCCTAATGAGCTGTTCCTGATCGACTTTACCGTGCAGATTCCTTGGTAATGTCTCACAGAGATGGAATTTCGTAGGGACCATGTACTCGGGAAGTTGCGAACGTATGAAAGCCCTGATTGGTTTCCACCAATTATCATCTACACTCACATTGCGGATCACGATGCAAGCTGACAAATATCGCTTATCCGAGTCTGAAACCCTCGACTCAAATACGGTAGCCTCAGACACCATCGGATGTTGATGTAATACTGCTTCGATTTCTTCGGGTTCAATGCGGTGGCCATGTATTTTCAGTTGTCGATCTAACCGTCCCAGAAATTCGTAACTTCCGTTATCATTCACCCGCACACGATCACCGGTGCGATAATAACGTGTTCCATCAATCTGGATGAACCTTGCCTGGTTCAACTCAGGGCGATGGCGATATCCTCTTGCAACGCAGGATCCCCAATCAGCAGTTCATTGTCGTTCGCCTCGTCAATCAGGTAAGTAACGTGGTTTAAAGGTTTCCCGATAATTGCTGATTCACCTCGTTCGCCACGACAGAGATTCATACTTGAGCAGACAGTCGTCTCGGTAGGCCCATAGGAATTGATTAGTCTTATACGGTGGGCAAATCTCTGGATGACAGAATCGGGACACTTCTCGCCACCTATCAAAATCGTCTTGAGAGAATCAGGAAGAACAGGATCCCTTTTCCATCCCCACTGCTTAATCTGGCAAGCAATGCCGGGGAAGATCAACATAAGTAATCTGATGCCGAGTGATCGTATCAAGAAGTATTTGCGGGGCGGCTATCAATCGACCCTCTTCGAATAATGTGGGATCGATAACCAGGCATGCACCAGCAAGCAGAGCTGTGCCGATGTCCGAAATACTGGCATCGAATGAGATCGAGAGTAGAAACAGACTGCGCGACGACGACTGAAGTTGAATAAGTTTAATCTGTTCATCCAGCATGGGGACTAATCCCGCGTGAGTGACTTCGACTCCCTTCGGCTTACCTGTTGATCCGGAAGTATAAATCAGATACGCAAGATCAGCTGGTTTATAATGCTCAAATTCCATATCCTGATTGGCAACGCGGTTAGTATCCAGTCCCTGAAAGTCATCAACTTCCGCCACTGGGTCGACAAACGAAACAACTGTTGTGGTCACAGCGTTATCGGGAGGAACATTTCCCAGTATCACAGTCGGCTGAGCATCTTCGATCAGAACCTGTTTTCGATATTCGGGAAGTTGAAGATCGAGCGGTGTCCATGCGGCACGCAGACGCCAGACGGCAATGATTCCCGCGATGTACTCTGCCGACTTTTCGACATGGATCGCCACAACCGACTCAGGACCTACCTGATTAGCTTTCAACTTCTGCGCGATCCGTTCGGACCACATCCATAGTTCAGAATACGTGACAGTCTTACCTCCCACCACACAAACGGCAGGACGATCTCCATGGCTCGCCACGACTTGTGACAGACGGGGAATGAAGGCTCTCGAAAAGTCAGGGCACATTCTTCACTCCGCTGCCACGTGCTCCCGGGCGAACAAACTGCACGAGCGAACTGCCGGTTGAGCGATTGTCAACGTTTAATGGCTCACGCTTGGCCGCGTGATCATGAAGTTGGACCGTTCGGAAGTCGAGGCTGAAGCGTGTCTTGCCGGTTTCGTTTTTTCTTGTCTGATGAAGATGCTGACCACTGAATAACAGAACTTCTCCTTTCCGCGCGACAACATCTATCGTTTCACCCGAAACCTCCTGTCGTAGTTGCGGGTAGCCTGCAGTGCGACCGGTTTGCTTATTCTGCCAGCCAATCCGCTTCTCCTGACCTTCCGCAACCCAAGCGTCGAAATCGAAGATCTCTGAATCGTTATCAACACTCTGATCGAAATACCCCGGAAAGAACTGGAAGGTTTCCTCGGGAAATACGTCATGCAATGGAATCCACCAGGTGATCATCGCTTGAGGATTGGAATACCACGTATCACGATGTCCGTAATAGATTAGCGCTGCTCCGGGATTCTGATGTCCTTTATGACTGATAACCCGCAACCGAGTGGGATCGTATGCTTGTTCTTCGACCGGAAAATCATGAGATTCGATCACTGCTTCTGTCAGCTGTTGAAATTCTTCCGAGGTATAGATGCGCTTTACGAAGCTTACCGATGCGTTGGAAGAAATCGTCGCTATCATATTGTTCATGAGATTTATGGAAATCATCACCCAGGCTGTCGCGGATGAGCACCAGAACTGCATCCGTCAGTGCCAACGATGCTTCGTTGGCTGGCAGCAGGTAAATCTCACCCTGGTACAACCTGTTCCGAACTTCATCCTGATTCTCTGGTAGGAATGTGGCAACATTGTTCATGATGGTTTGCTCGCAGTGACTATTAAACGAGAGTCGTCAATACAAAGTGGCTTTTTGGCAAGGTCAGCATACAGCTCTATCTCTATGAATCCTGCAATCTCCAGCATCTCTTTGATCTGCCACGGATAATACATTCTCAGGGCACTGTTACGGACGACTTCAGGTTGCCCCTCGGTTATCCATGTCCATTTTTGCTGGAGAAGTCCGCGAGAAAGATTGATCTCACTTTCCCTGACACAAGTAACCGATTTCCCTTTACTGATTCCACGACGAACCATGCAACGCTGGAAGTTGCGCAGGACTCCGGTGAAATTCAACATCTCCAAAGCAAAACGTCCACCAGGTATTAATGCTTCAAAAGCACAATTTAACATACGCTGATTCATGCTGTCGTCGGAAGCGTAACCCAAACTGCTGTACCAGTTGAAGACGCCATTACACGCCTCTGGTGGGATGTATTGAAATGCATCAGCAACTTCATACCGGGAACTTAGCTTGTTACTGGCAGCATCTTCTCTGGCACGTTCAATGTACAATTCACATAAATCTGCTCCGTATGCATTCCTTCCGAGCCGTGAAAGTTCCAGGCTCAGTGTGCCTGTACCGCAGCATTGATCGTATACGTTCGCCTCTGCAGGTAAATTCAATTCACGGATCAGAAAGTCGACTGTAGTATCTATTTCTTCCTGTGAGTCACGCTGCAGAAAAATATCTGCCATTTCAATGACATGAAATGTTTCCCACCAGTTCTCTGCGGTTTCTGCCTCAGTCATGTGTCAAAATCCTGCCTCTGGAGGAGATCATTTCCTGGAGCCCTATCAATGTACTCATTATCATGAAGACCGGATCCCATTTCTGTCTTTCCACGGAAGAGAGATAGGGTAGTTTATCAAGTAAGTCCTTAACCCTGATCTGGTCGAAAAAGGGCTGTTGTCGAAACATCTCGCTATTGATTTGATCCCAGAGAAATTCACGAGTCTGAGGTGAGTCGTCAAGCAACAGAGGTGGAGCATCAAAGGGGTGCTTGGGACGCTGGTAGACGGTGCTTGTAACATAAGGCTTAACTGCTTCACGCAGTATCTTCTTGTCGATTTCTCCCTGCATCAACATTGTTAATGGCAATGTGCGAATGTATTCGAATAGCAGATGATCGAGAAATGGGAGACGGCCTTCCAGTGAAAAAGGCATTTCGGTTCCGTCTGCCAATGTTTTCAGGATGTAACCAGACAGAGCCCTGCGGGACCATAACCACGCAGCTTTATGAACGGGTGATCTGCTCTGCAATTGTGAACTCGTATGAGAGTCGAGAAACGTTTCCGTGACAGCATCACGGCCATGAAATGTCGACAGCCAATCCTGGTTGAGTAATGATCGGGCCCGTTCTCCCAATGCCCTTTTGGCGAGAAGAAAAGTGGGTAACCATGAGGAACCTTTTCGGAACGGCTTTTGATTGAGGTCATCTTCAGTCGGAAACATCATGCCAAGCGAAGTCTTGTTCTGAGCGAGAAATTGATCGGAATTCAAAGCGATCGATTCACTCTTACACCAGTCCATTCGAAAGTGCGAGTATCCGAGGAAGACTTCGTCCGCCCCTTCTCCGGATAGAATCCCCTTAAATCCATCACGCTGTATTCTCTGATTCAGTAAGTATTTCGCTGGGAGGTGACCATTAATAGCGAGTCCTTCACTTGCTCGGGCTGCAACATGCAGATGGTTACGGAGATCTTCCGGGGAGAATTCCAGTAGCTGAAGGTCCGCGCCACAGAACTCTGCTGTTTCCAGTGCCACATGACGTTCATCGTAATCCTGATTTATGAAGCAGATCGAATAAGCAGGAAGTGATCTTGATGAAATACTCGTAGCAATCCCCAGGATAGCACTGGAGTCGAGGCCACCACTCAAGTGAAACGCGAGGGGAACATCAGCACTCATTCGCTCTGAAACCGAGTCCCGAAGTAAGTTTTCAATTCTGGCAATGACGGTTTGCTCGTCGAGTTGCTCGCTGCCTGTACCGGCCTGACTTTCAGCAGGATAATCAAGCTCCCAGTAGCACTGCAGATGCAACCCATGTTGATCAACCACAGCCAGATGACCGGGAGGAATAATCTGAATGCCTTTGAATAATGTTCCTGCTGAAGGGAGATACTGCATCTGAAGCGAGTGCCAGACAGCTTCTTCATCCCAGTCAGCGTTCTGCATATCAGGCAGCAATGCCTTCGCTTCGGAAGCAAACCGCCAGGCATCGCCCTGTCGCGTATAAACCAGTGGTTTAATTCCAAACCGATCCCGCACTGCAATCAGTCGCTGCCATCTCTCATCCCAGAGTAGAAATGCAAATTCTCCGCGGAGATATTTGACGAACTCCAGACCGGACTCTTCATACAGGTGAATGACAATCTCGCTATCGCTCGCGGTAGAGAATGTATGACCTCTCGATTCCAGATCGCTGCGAATCTGGCGATGTCCATAAAACTCTCCATTGACCGTTGCAGCGATACATCCCTCTTCATTGAGGATCGGTTGAGAACCATCCCGCAGCCCGACCATACTTAACCGGCTGTGACCTAAAAAGACGCTCCGGGTATCGTTAAGCCATACATCAGACTCATCCGGTCCGCGGTGGTGCAATCGCTTGATTAACGGGAAGAGCTTCCGCATATCCAGCGGTTCACTCTGTGAGTAAACTCCAACCACACCACACACCAGTCAGAGACTCCCCGGAATGAGAAACGTCTTGAGCTGTTCATCCAACTGCCCATGTTCGATGGCTGATTGAAACTCATCAAACGACAGTCGGTCGCCGATCAAATCACTCACCTCCAATTCCATCGAGGTCAGGAGGTCGACTGCGGACTGGAAGGGGCCATAATTGACGACGTGTATTACAGGCTGGAACGGAATGATTTGTCTGAGTGTTATCTCGAACGATTGATATTGCCGGCTTTTCAATACGATACGGCCACCCGGGCGAATCAATCGAACCATCTGATTAAAAATCTCTGTAGACATTTCTGTTTCCACAACGAAGTCAAATCCGGGTGCTTCTAATTGTTCCGCTTGCCGGTTATCAAGCAGGCATACCTGACTGAAGCCACACGCTTTCAGCACTCGCCAGGTCAGCCTCGCGATTCGACTAGTACCCATCACTGCTCCCCGGGCATCGAGTTCTATCTTCGCATTCATTACACCCAGAGCAGCCGCTATCGGTTCCGCAAATGCAGCTTCTTCAAAAGATAATGAGTCCGGGATCGGATAAAGCTGCTCAGCGGAGACGATGACCTGCTCGCAGAAAGCACCATTGAGATCAACCCCCATCTGTCGAAATTCTGGGCAGAGATGGGCTTCGTCGGCCTCACAAACAGGGCACAGCCCACAGGGAATTATCGGATTCACGACAACTCGCATACCCTCTGCGATATCTGATACTTTCGGGCCGACCTCTGTAACAACTCCTGAAAATTCATGTCCCGGTATGAACCTCCTGTGCCACGTGCGAATTCTTCCCTCAATGGCATATAAGTCAGTTCGGCACAGTCCACAGGCACGCACATTGACAAGTACCTGTCCCGGTCTAAGCGAAGGGAGTGCCACCGATGCCAGCCTGAGGTAACCGGAGTTTTTACAGATCAGGGCTAAAGAATGTGTCACGATCCTGGACAACGGTGATGACCCTCTTAATGCACAGAAAGCGAACGTGGATAATTCCCGCATCAGGTTACTGGAATTATGATAGGAGACCGCCATGTGCGAAAAAAGGTTCGGTTGATTTATTTTCACCCCCTTGACTGAAATTTCATGGGGCGACCTCGCAACAACAGTGTTGTCGTATGGGAAGTGACTTACCGGGAGAAAGTCCACGAAGATGAACTCTTTAGATGAATCTTATCTCCGAATCTCAAATGTTCTTTGTAGGAACGCTTAAGCTTAATCCAGATATCAGTCAATACTTGCCTAATCGTTCTACACGGTCGCTGATAACAGGTAATGAAGTACCCGCAGGATCAATACGTTGGTATTGATTTCACCGAAAGCAGTTACAGCTGAAGTCTCAACGAAGTTTAGCAAATAATGAGTGACACAAAGTGCTCGTCGCCTGCTTGGTAGTGATGACATCGTGGTAGCGGGAGGCAAATGTCATCTTGAATCGCGATTCTGGCTTTCAACCATTCCGCAAATATCTTCACAAGATGACCAACATTGAACCAGTTCTTCTACCACCATAAAGCCCCAACATGAATCCGTATCTCTAGCGCTTCATGAAAAGCCTCAAGTCTGAGTGCCTGGAAAAGATGATTTTTCGGCCAGCATTCTCTCGAAAGAGTGTTGAAGGAATATGTTGTTCACTACGATGCTGAGCGGAATCATCAGGGACTCGACAATCTGTTGATTGATCCTGGTGAGGAAGTTGCAGGTGTCGTTGGCGAAATCGAATGCCGCGAACGTCTCGGTGGGCTGCTCAAGTATTATTATCGCGATGACGCATAGCACTGAATCGATCGAGGACCGCAAATCTCGTGCGTCATTCTCAGATACTGGTGTTCTGACGATGGCCTTTTCGAGGAAAATCAGACACCAGCCGTCAGGCGTGGAACCGAACTTCGTCTCATATCTGTCGCTCGCCAGCAGCGAAACCACTTGAAATCATTGGTTTTCGACGTTGACTGAATATATTTACGATACGGGCTCGAGATTGACAGATCGTCAATTCTTACCTGACAATAAGCCGGGTGGAAGTGTGTGCACATTGCTGTGGAATCGAGATCGACAAAGATGCGACCGGATTATCGAAAGACATTTCTAAGAGCTCATATTTTGAATGCGTTGGGTGCAGAGGTCGACATGAATTCCCGAGATGGAATTTACTCTTTTGATCCTACGCGTGATTTGCTTGGTATGTTGGACTTACGAGCGAAAATGGAAGCCGCATGGCGACAAGTCGATATTGATGAACGCGAGTCACTAGAGTCATTTCGTAAGAACTTGTTCTCAAGAACGTCTCCCAAGCGTTTCTTCTATGGTGAAGCCGGAGTCAACCTATATAGACCGGTAACGATATACAATGTAGATGATCCCGATGAAAAATGGCCCGAACTATCATGCTTGATTAGAGCTTTAACAGATCGCAAATTCGAAAATGACCAAAGGGATCAATCTGGGATCCTTCTGACCGCGGGAAGCGGCAGTGGGAAAACTGTTGCGGCTTGGAAAGCTTTCTTCGACTGCTTTAATCGTCCTATCCTTCCAAACGATTCAGAGACAACCCCTTATCTCCACGACTATCTTCCTTGTTGGGTCCGCTCATACTCATCGGTACCATATTATAAGCAGAATCAAGGTGAGGACGTTGTTGCAGGAGGCAGCTATCGTCTTATCTTGGAGTTAATTGCATTCACGGTGAATATGGTTGATTTGACATCTGAAGATTCATATGCCTCAGGTTCTCTTGATCAAATTCAACTACGTCTAGAAAGATATCTTCAATACGGTCCGTCCTGTCTGCTCTTCTTTGACTTGAACCATGTACATTATGAAAGAGAGCGAATACAAATCGCTACTGCCTTGAATGACTTTCATCATCGATACGGAGGTCGACATCGCTGTGTTGTCATTTATCGTCCTTGCCGGAATGATGACAATACATTTCAAGAGCTGTTGAAACTGAAAAGATTTCGGCAATACGATCTGATTCCACTCTCCGAACAGGTTTCCGTAGAATATCTTAAAGCAATTAGAGAAGTTGAGGGCGCGCTTTACCGCGAGCTGTCACTACCTAACCCATCCAATTTTTCAATCAATAATCTTCCTGATGAATTATTCAATGCTGAAGAGCTTGAAATTGTCGATAGGCGACAACGCTTCGTAGAATGGGAATGCCGGCTATTACGAACTTTTATTAGAAAAACAGCCCGAAGTTATTTTGTCCCTATAAGCAATTTTGAGCGGGAAGTGGAACATGGGGATATTCGAAATAAACTTGAGACGAGTTCGTTGATCTCAATTCCACTTCTGATGCATTGGGTCAGCCTGTTATCGGGCCCAGAGTTGCTCAATACCCACACTCTCACCAACCTTTATTCCAAGGTCGTCAAGTGCTATCTCCAACGCGAGCAACTTAAACAAGTGAGCCTCAGCTCTGTATTGAATCAGAATGACTCAAGAATCGTTACCGCATGTACGCGTTTGGCGTTCGCAATACTGCATCAGGGATCAGGGACTCAATTACCAATAGCCTATATAAAATCACTCCTCGCTAATCCTCAGGGGACGGTAGCCAACTGGTGGCCCAAAGGTAGTCTATTCCTCCAGTCGTCCTACGCAACTGACATTTATGATGACGGCGAGATACATAGATTTCTAGACCTCGGAATTGTTCGCCAAGAAGGCGAAGAGATTCGGTTTCTACATGATTCTTTTATTTACTATTTCGCAGGAGCCATCGGACTAAGAGAATACATATCACCTGGCTTACCCGGTCAGGAGCAGCGACTCGATCCTACCTGGCCTGCTCAAACTGCGACTCTTCTCGCAGAAACTCCCGACCGTTGGGTACTTCCTGCCGAATTCTTAGCTGGCTCGCTAAATTTACCAGCTCTCGCAAATCAAACATTACTCCAATCATCCACCCCCGATGCTAGAGCCCTGGTAAAAGAACTCATTCTAGCTTTCCCTAATTCGCAGTTGCCAGACCTATTAATCCGCTTTCTGGCAGAGTTAGCAAGCGATCCTTTGTTGAGGCAAATTCGCTATGCTCTTCTGGAATATGGTCCCTTTATTTACAGTCACCCAGAGACAATCCTACAGCAGGTTTACAATCATCTGAGGTGGTGTATTGCCAATAAGAATGACTGTAGAGCTTTCGCAAAAGAGCTACTATATACTTACCGATCGATGCCGGAACCACGGGCAATATGGATTAGGATAGCTGACGGACCAATTAAATCGTCTAGAACATTCATCGCTGCTCACACATCTCGCATCTCGTTCATTATTGCACTCAACGAACACGAAATAATCAGTGGCAGTGATGATGGGCGGCTAGTACGTTTCGCTCCCAATAAAGGGGTAGTCGACGAATCAACAATGACAACAAGATGCGGCCTCGCATTGGGCGCTAAGCTATCAAGCAACGCTATAGCTGTCTGCAATAATAGGGGGTCTATAATTATATATGACTGGAACCTCTCTTCACCTTATTTCCTTTTTCAGCAGTTCAGACTTATTAGTAGGCTGATCGTAGTTGATGGTCACTGGATAGTAACTGGTGACTTCGATGGAGTTTTAAGAGTATATAATGCAACCAATCAATATGTTTACACTGCAGCAACATTGCCTTCGGCGATCACTGCTATGAATTCACTTTCAGAAGATCGATTTGTGACGGGACTGCAAAATGGAGAAGTGGGAATTCATCGAATTAAATATGATGGCTTATCGAGTGAGATAGTTTACCGACACACCAGTGACGTCAGTGTGATATACTCATTCGATGATCATTTATTAATTACTGGAGATGCCAGTGGCACTATTATCTTATTCGACCTTGAGAAACATCAATATCGACAGGTGATTACTCTTCCCGGATGTATTACATCGATTGTTAGTGTGGACAGGGATCGGTATTTCTGTTGCTGTGAAGACCGATTCATTTACGGTATCGACCTAAAGACAGACGAGTCCGAAGTAGTAAATACCCACCTAAATATGGTGACTCATTTGATCACTGTTGCCAATAGATATGTGGTTAGTTGTGGTACTGATCTTACTGTTCGATCATACGACATTCAAAACCTAAGTTATATCATAGCCCGCTTAGATGCGGAGGCAAGCTGCCTATCCGGGTTCAGGCAAGGCTCTGTTATTGTCGGTGACGAGACTGGTCGAGTTTTTTTGTTTATGAGGTTTCTTCTTCAATTGACGATTTATCATCTATCGTTTACCCAACCACTCTTTGCTTGGATATCGACACCGATCATCAAATAATTATGGCAAACTCGGATGAGAGAGAGTGATGCGACGCGACCCTACTGGGGGCATTGATGATCTTGGTGTGCCTGTCTATGGCAAAAAGTATGTCTTCAAAACTCCCTAATGATCTTATTATCATCGATAGATACAGACGAGTTAACCTAGTCAACATCAGTAAGCGTCAGATTAAAACATTGTTTAAACGCAGGAGAATGTCGATGGATGAAGCGGTATTCTTCAAACGAAGTAATCAGTACAGATAATTATAAGTCGGTTGCGGTACACGACCTCAATCAAAAACATACTCGATGCACTTTTCATGTTCCTGTTAATATGGATCACTTATGGATTGACTTCGAGACATTTTGAATCTTTGCTGCAGGAGAGTCAGGTTTATGGAAGGCCAAGAAGGCTGCCTCTGGGGTGAAACTATTTGAGTATAAATAGATATTTAGGCGTTTTGCTGTCGAAATGTATGAATATTCCCTACCGCGTTGTACTAGAGTGGAGCCATTCAAAGTGAA
The DNA here is from genome assembly GCA_041398805.1 of Planctomycetaceae bacterium. Lineage (GTDB taxonomy): Bacteria > Planctomycetota > Planctomycetia > Planctomycetales > Planctomycetaceae > Polystyrenella. The sequence goes on from JAWKUC010000001.1 coordinate 288,064, forward strand.
TACACTCATAATATTTGTTGATATATGAATTTGTCAGGCACTCTGACAACTGTTTGCAGTGCAGGTAAAATATCAGAGTTTGGGAATGATGGTAAATTGATAAAGTCTATGGATACAAACCTTCGCGATTGCGCAGAAGTTCTAGCATTAGTTCATCGGACTATTTTCCTCAGGTCAACTGGTCACGAGCATGCATTGCTTAATCTTGAGCATGATCTGTCAATAAAAATCTGCATCAATATTCAATCCCTGGCCGCGTTCCCAACCATCCCTGCCTTCGTGGCTGCCAATGGCCCCGATCTTTACCACTTCGCTATTGAACCCTGGCCAGAGGATCTGCCGGATGAGCCGCCTTGGAATCTAGCGAAAAAGTTCTAAAAATCTCGAAAAACGGGCTGAAAATCTCGGGGCAAATTCCCTTATCTAATGTCGGATGTTGAGACTATGAAAATGAGAATCTTCGTAAATCAAGTATCTGTAGTAACTAAAGACTACAGAAGCAACAATCTGTCACCGCTCGATGCCCCCGCTTGACTGGAATGAATTAATGGATAGACACACGAATTTGTTGATATTGGAACAAAAATCGGAGACCCTGCGAGACGACGTGCCCATGAAGGCGGAGCTTTTGGAGTATGAACTCTTCCGATCTCTTCCGTGGAAAACCGGAGTGTGAAGTTGCTGCCATGCGCGGGGCCGCAATGCTGGCGGATAAAGTTCGACAATGCTCTGAGTATCAAATGTCATCACTCACACGTCACTCTTACATAAGTAAGGGGTTTAATAATGAAAAGAATATTTTCCACTATGACAACAGTGATTATGCCACTGCTCCATTGATTGAAGCGGATGATCAGCGACCCACTTGGTTCTTGTTTTTCATGTTGATCGCAGCTTTTTCTCGTCAGGGATGGATTTTATTAAAACTCTTCATCCCTCGCGATGCAAAATCCAACAATATTCGTATGGGACAGGAGCGGAATGCGAATAAGTATTATAGTAAAGGGTTGTTCGCAGAGATCTTTCTGGGGGATCAGGAAAAGCAAAACAACCTGTCCAGCGATCATTTCAAGTTCGGACTTGAATGGGTTTTGAACGAACTATGTGAAGCATCAGATAGGTACCTCATGTGTACAGCTGAGGATTTCAAAAACGGCATGTCCAATAAGTCACTCGATCCATTGCTCTATCTGATTAGGCATCTTGATTCGAATAGTTCTGTGCAGGACGATGAAGCACTGGATGTTGCAGGGTTGGAGCATCGGCTGTTCTCCAGTCCGGTCTACATCGACGACGTCTGCTCAGGTAGCAGATATACCCACATCGCAAAAGCATTAAAACAAATTCGCGATTCCCGGGCACTTTTGAACAATCGCCCAGTCCTGTCGGAATCCATAGCGGAAGTCAATGAATGGGTCAAGCAAAACCTGAATCCCGAAGAACTAGATACCGTACGTTCCTCATCTACATCAGTCTGGCTAAATACGCTTCCTACTGATTTTTCCAAAATCGAAATCGAATCACTGCAAGGCCGTCCCTCACTGGATGAGGCATTAAAGGCTATCTTGCAAAAACCAGTTTGTCCTCGCGCACATTCGAGGCAGGTGAAATCAGTAAATAAGAAAGTGAGCAATAAAGTCCCAAGTGGAAGACGGGCAATTACTCCCGATGATCTAAGGGAAGGCATTGCAAAAGAATTGGAGACAGATTCACTTGAGTTTGCCGTGTTTCAGAAATTATTAGCGGGTACTTCATTTCTCGAATTGAGAGATCACCCAGCAGCCTGGTGTAACCCGCGATTCCGAGTCCCTTCAGTCGTCTGGCTAAGAGTTAAAAACCGATTGCATGAATGGGAGACCTACTTAAAAAGCGGAAAGATTCCAGGTCGCAAATATGTGGATGAAGGGATTCTTTGGGAAATCCCCAACGACCCCTCTCGAAAAAGTCAGGTGGAGTGGCCTCTTATAAGGCAGGTGCGGGAATCTTTATCGAATACTCTGGCGAAGGGAAACGACCCTCTCCAGTTGTGTGATGAAAAATCTCCTGAATACGTCGTTCTAATAGCCGCCCTGCTTTGTATTTTGGGCGAAGACCTGTGTGCTCGAATGTTTAAGATTTACGATGAGAACAAGAACAGACAGTCAATAACTTAAATCTGATAGAAAGTCTGAAGAATGTCAAAATACTCGAAACTGAATCAGTGTATTCTGGAAAACGTCTTCAAGCCAAAACGTGATCTCTCTTTAACAGCCTGCATTTTGGACACTTTCGACCAGGAGTGCCAACTCCGAGTTAATAAGCACAACTCAGGTGAAGTCGCGCAACTTCGAGCCGCGACTCGTCTTGCTGATCGGGTACGTTCCCTTAAGTTAATTCGCCTGACACATTCTACAGTACTTGCCTGTCTGGAGGATGGATTTGAACCATTAATGCCTCGCTCAGCAACCGAAATCGAACGACATATCTCATTGTTGTTCGGTAAAACACTTCATCGACTTGAGCGAATCCAATACCCTCTTGCGCAGCGAATTCTCGTCGCGCTTTCCACTGGATATCACCTGGATGATATCCAACGTAGTATTCGTTTTGACAAACCAGACTGGAACCCGCCCGACATTGTGCGAGAGTTGGGCCATAGTATCCTTCATTTCTGGATAGGGCATCTGGAAATCAAGAGTGAGACACAGCCGGAATTACCACATAGTATGTCACCATTATCTTTCGCTGGGAGAGTACAATCCTGTCAGGGAGTTAATGACAGCTTTTGTGAATTCAAAAAACTTGCGAAGCGGTGAACCCTATTTCGATCTGCAGGTTCGCGAAGTGCTGATCCACACCTGTCTCGAACAGATTTCACAAACAGCTCACGAACTGAATCGGGCATACTTTTCTCCAGATCCAGTCCCTCAGATCATCTGAATCTGAAGAAACTAGTATAGGCTACCTTACTCCTCAAAACATCAATATCTATTCCAACTCAAGGTACAAATAAATGAATAATCACACTGAAAAAGTACATGCGATATTCGACGAAACCAGCTTCTACCGGCTTGCCACGAATGAGTCTCTCTGGTCTGATCGGGGAGACTGCCATCCGCCGCTATTTCGAAGGTAACCGTCACGCCGAAATCGCTCGGCAGTATATCCTGGGAGAAGAAATCGGAGCGGTAGTTCCCGACTGGGGATACTCGAAAGAGCTCAATCAAATGCTACATGATTTCCGGATGGGTAATCGTCTTAAAGAGGATCGAACGAGATTGACTCAATAGCGGAGGCGGAATCTGTTTCACCTATGAGGGGAACTCCCGTTGATGTCAAGTATCCGTTGTTCCGAGTAGAACTCTCGTTGGAAGGTGTTGAAATCAGGGTCCCGAAGAGAATTCGTCAATTTTCAGGTCAGCACAAGATAGTCCAACACAGGATAAGTTTACGGTAAACATCAGCAAAGTCCTGTGGGCCGTCAGTGGTGCCTCTTGGTGATTTCTGAACCGATCCTCAGACTTCTGCAGTGCCTAGTAGGACTGCAACCTGAAGAATTTCCAAAGCCGGGACAGTCAAACGAACAGTGGTTTCGTGAGATTCAGTCTCGATGCACATCGGAGATACGTGAACATAGTACCGCCAGAAGAGTGCTACACGAAATGTTCAAACAACTTCAGGAACCCTCTGAAGAAACGGAGGAAAACTTGCCCCAAATTCGCAAAAGCTGGTGGATCGCAACAACACTCGCAAAACGCGGTCGGTGTGACAGGATCACCCTTAGCGTCGGAAGGGCGATTCACTGGGAGCTCTCCTGCACTCTATTGATCTTAAATCGGCCAAGTCCCTCATTGGCACAACACCATGACCGTCACTGGGCTGTGTTGTGTATTGGAGACAAAATATGAATATTGACAATGAGCCGTTGTCTAGCAGCAAATGGGAATGGCTGCCATCCATAGAGACGTTGTTGAAGAACAATCAAAAATGCGGAAGATGGAATCGATGATCATATTCGATGTCACCCAGAAGTATTGCCGACATATCTACGTCTCGTAGAACTTCATCTTAACGAACTCGAAAAAATTGATCGGTACGATTCAAAGAAGTACGCGAGAACTACTACGGATACATTTTCGATATAACCAAATTTGAACGGAAAGGCGCTAGATGGCCACTGGCGAGAGCTGTTGCCAGCGTTTATGAGATTGCTATTAAAACGAGATTCTTCCGATGATATCGGGCAATGGCTCACCGCCGCAGGTTTCGGTTCTGACTCCGAGAAGATAATCACGGAAGCGCGTTCATTACGACAGGCAATGTCGACAACCGACAGTTCCTACGAAGTTTATTTACCCTTGGCTGACTATTTGCACGATAATGCACAATGCAAGAGAGGTGCAATGGTGTCTGTTCGGGTTACTGTACTTCCCGCAGGAAGAGTCGAATGTCAGCAGGTAGAAGTCGCCCCGTGGTCCTTGTTCAAAGTTGAAGATGAAATATTGGATAGTCTGAACAAAGAGCTTGAGTTCATTTTAGTCAATTCTCAGATCCTGCTCGACTTTCAATTGATTGATCACTCTCGACTGAAAGGCCAGGAACGAGCATTTCAATTCATAAGGACGTACCCACTAAATCCCACTCATTTCGATATCAGTGGTGATTCCATTGGCTTAGCGATTGCCATCGCAGCATGGGCCGCTACTCAGAAAAAAACACTTTATCCTATAGTGGCAACCGGAGAGATTGTAGGTAAGGAAGGCATTCGAGAGATTGAATATGTGAAGGAGAAAGCAGAAGTGATGACTATGCTCACAGAGCGAATAGAAGGAACACTAAAAATATTGTTTCCCCAGGGAAACCATAGCAAAATCTTCGGGACGTCCCTTGAAGAGAGAGCAGTGATCTATTTCTCATCATTTAAGCATTTGATTTCTCAACATAATAAATTTCTGACCGACGGATTCGATGAACTCCGGAGCCGATTCATGGTTGGTTCAACCAATGACCACGCATTGAACCTGCAATGGAATGAGATTCCCGTCAGTTCCGATCCCAAACAGGGGTTTCTCGACGAAGATTTAGAGGAGATCGCTGATTTCTCAAAATCGATCGTAGAAATATTCACGGGGGTCGACGTCATTGAAGTCGCCGACTCCCCTGCCAAAGAAGAGGGTGAACTCTCATCCCCTAATGCCCGACTGACACTTCCCTTTGGTGAGTCACCATCACAGATCGTTTCCAATATTTTGTACGACATCTGTGAGGCTTGGAAAAAAGTCGATAGCACCAAGCTTGCTGACGCTCCCGTGTTTCTGCACGTCAACGTGGCGGACGCGACTCCGGAATCTCTGGATGACCCGATCGATACTGTGATTTCAGCCATTGAAACGACATATCACGTCCAACTAAATCCTGTGTCACTGAGCAATGCCCTCTCCGATCAGCGAAAACGGCTCGTTCTCCTCGTAACCGATGCTGATCGGAAAAATGATCAGCCCAATGTGTGGAACGATGCTCGCTACGAAAAACAGAAAGAAGTCATGCAGAAAATTCTTAAATGGGGCGAACAAGAGAATGTCTACATCTTCGCTATTTGCGCCGACTACCATCATCAATTGCTCTGGTTCGGTGAGGTGTGAGCTTGGACCATCGGAAGACACTTTTTCGGGATCATATTTCCCGAATACTTGAGCAGCGTGAAAACCTCGACATTTTGGCAGTCGAGGAGATCCTGAGGAATATCGAAGCGTGTAACTGCGTCGACGCCAATGGCGTTCGAGTCGATCGCTGGCATCCCGATGTCATCGCAGCGGTGAACTATCGAGAGTTCTTTTACCGTGACATGCCTGACGAGAGGTTGTATATTCCTCTGCGCGTCAAACCTTTCAAGTTCTGGCATCGAACCGATTCAATGTATTTCCAGTTCGCTGAGAATGAGAGACGCAAACAACACGAAGCGGCATGTGTCGACGCAAGCAAACGCAACTTGCCTCCTCCGGCACCCTTGACTTACCGTTCGAACAAGGAGCTGGAATCCTATTCGAGCCTCAGCGAGCTTCTATTCGCACTCCATTGGCGATGGAGCGAAGATCCCCAGGCCGAAAGCCGCGGAGTTCTCTTGTTGTCCCAGTCCGGCGCAGGAAAAACGGCGGCCTGCTGGAAGGCTTTTTATGACTGTCTGTTTGCTGCGGGGGCGAACGCCGTCAACGGGACATCATCCCAACCCGATCTAAGACAATATCTCCCCTGTTGGCTTTCGTTGAATTACGTTCCCAAGAGCGGAACGCAGAAACAGGCCATGTTGGAATTGCTCGCTCGTACGGCTGGGATCCTCAAGCCGACCGATCAAATCTATTCGCGGATCGAACGTTATCTTCGCACAGGTCCCCCGTTGTTGCTCTTTGCCGACTTGAACGCTGCTCCTGCCGACGCGCGGCAACAATTTGCCACCCTCTTCGCCCAGTTCAGGAAGAATTCGGAATCTACGGCCACCGGTTGGTCGTTACCTACCGTTCGATTGATGCTGAGAAAGGCCCCATGCGCGAATTGAAGTCGGGTAATTTCGGCGTCTACGACCTCTTCTCCCTGGATGTTGCTCAGGCGACGGCCTACCTGACGAACAAACACCACTTCGAACGTCAACTTGAAGAAGGTGGACTCCACCAGCACGGTGTAACTTTCACTGAAGGAGACGTGGGAGATGTCATCGCATTGTTCGAAAACCTTTCCCGAAATTTTGCCGGAGTGGGAACGACTGACCGGGAGAGCCTGATATCAACTCCCCTGCTGATGCATTTTGTTTCAATTCTTCCGCCAGGCACATTGACCAGCGATTCGACACTTTACGATCTTTACAACGCCGTCATCAATCAGCATCTAGATCGCGAAATTAATTCACGCTCACATACGCGAAGCGGCATTTCCACGCCGAACGAAGAATTGCGGCAGTTGGCATTAGTTGCGATGACGCGGATCGCTCTAGCAATTCAATCACAGGGTGCCGACGCGACGCGCCTGCCGCCAAAATTACTGTCGCCGCTGCTGACCTCGCCTCGAAATGATCCCCAGACCGGACAAACGCCTGGCTGGTGGCCTGCAGATACCTTCTGTCACTCCTCCCCAGTTCACACGCAATTCTTCCCTACAAGTTCGCAGAATTGTGGCAGTGTCTCGTGGGACAAGGTGATCAGTTTCTCATTGTTGAAGCAAACCGACGAAGGGGTTTCCTTCAATCATGACTCCCTCATTTATTTTTTCTGCGGTGCCGTGGCACTTGTGGAGTACGAGGTGCCTGGTCGCACCAGTCGCTGTGGGGACGACTGGTGTCAACACGTTATCGCCAGGTTCAAAGAAAGAACGGACATCTGGGTCAAGCCCGCACCGTTTCTCGCGCACCGTTTGCAGACGATCGACGTTTTGGTTTCCAAGCACTCGCCGAATTCAACATCGATCAAGTCAGAGCTTCTGCTGCAATTGGTTCGTCATGGCAGAACAGAAGACTGGTTTGATCTGTTGAACTTGTATAGTTCAAGTTTGAAAAATGGAGATGAGTTATTCGCCATCATCTGGAGAGCTATGCACAATCACCCGGGTTATTTGCGGCAATATCCCGACGATCTCCCCGCGGAAATCGCACGCTATCTACTTTCGCTACCAGAACGCAGTGATCGTTTGCAGAACTTCCTGGATCATTTGTTAAGGCAAAAGTAATGACAAGAAAAGAATGGCTCAAAGTCCTGAAAGGGCCGTGCCCTGTAAGAAATCAGACCATGGCACAGCACAGCGATACGATATCCTGTCTAGCTGTCCTTCGGGATGGCCGGATTGTCAGTGGCAGTTGGGACAATACGGTGAAGCTATTCAACCCGCAGAGAGGAAGCGTCGAGACGATTATCCGGCATAAAGACTGGGTCACTTGCTTGGCGGTGCTACCCGATGGCCGCATTGTCAGTGGCAGTGGTGACGGAACGGTGCAACTGTACGACCCGCAGGGTGGGCGTCCGGAGACGATTATTCGGCATGAAAACTGGGTCATTTGCGTGGCGGTACTGCCCGATGGCCGGATTGTCAGTGGCGGCCCGGACAGAATGCTGCAACTGTGGGACCCGCAGGGTGGGCCTCCGGAGACGATTATCCGGTATGGAGACGAAGGCCGGGCCAATTGCTTGGCGGTGCTGCCCGATTGCCGGATTGTCAGTGGCAGCAGGGACGGAACGGTGCAACTGTACGACCCGCAGGGAGGGCCTCCGGAGACGATCCTCGAAATCAGTAGCGGCGTGACTGGCTTGTGTACCCTGCCCAATGGTCGGTTGGTTGCTGTCGGAGGGCAGGAGATTATAGTATGGGATCCCAAGACCCGCGAGAGTTTACCGGGAACGTCTTACGAGGGCATCTTTTGTATCGCCGCAGGTCCCGGTCCGAATCAGATCACGTGCGGTACGGCAAATGGGTTACTCATTCTGGAGTTGTCTCCCTGGCTTTGGGGATAAATATCATGTTATTCGCCATTTTCCTCCTGAAAAAGCCGCTCCAAATCTCCTTATTAGTATGCAGGCGGCAACATTGGTGTTGTGCCGAACATGAATCTGATTTGGAGAGGTACGATGAATTGCTCAACTCAGGAGCGTCCCCCGCGACCTGTCGCGTCAGGAGACAAAAACAAAGAAAACATGCAAACCCTGATGGAATCCCGCATCCAGCGACCCGCTGAAGTTCATCGGGAACTGGAGCGCCGCCGAAGTCCCAGTGGCGAATAGCCCGCCGCGTACGCGGTTTTCAGGCAGGTCGATGAGGGTTCTCAGCTTCCCCCATCGGCCTGTTTTTTTACGTGACTTGAATGGGCTACGGGGGTTTTCGCTATGGACAATACCGTCGATCGATTTCTGATGAGCACCGAGACAGAATATCTGTCTGTCTTCGATCACCCCGACCCGGAGAAGAAAGCAATCGGGCTTTCGCAATTTCTGAACGAGATGTACACGCTCGCTCCCGCGCTTCCCGGTCCCCAGGGTTTTTTTAATCCGTACGGCCGAATTTACATTGATGGCAGCCACTTGGAGTTCGCCGCTGCGGAATGTGGTGATCCCTTCACTCTGGTTCAAATTCTCGAAGCACAACAGCGGTTGATGGTGGAAACAGCCAACCGGATGCGTGAAGTGGGCTGGAGTGTCACCTTGGCAAACTGCAACCACGACGGCGTTCTTAAAAAGGAAGCCGCGACCTGGGGTTCGCATGGGAATTATTTGACCGACGAACATCCCACACGGATTACGGAACGAATTCTTCCCTTTCTGGTGACCCGCGTTTACGCCGGAGCCGGGGGAGTCCATTGGCCTAGTGGCGATTATCTCTCGGGCGTCCGACTGAACTTCCTGCAGCGTACAGAGGGGGGAAGTACAACACAGGAACGAGCCATTCACAGCACTGCGCGAGATGAACCGCTGACAAGTAACCCCGCACGTTACGGTTGGCGGTACCATACCATCCTGGGCGATGGACTTCGTTCCCATTTCAGTCTCCTGTTGCGATTCGGTGTCACCGCCCTTGTGCTACAAGCGATTCAGGCTTTCCCCGATGCACTCAAAAGTCTTCCGGTGAAGCGAGACCAATCCTGGAAGCCTCAGTTCTGGATTCGATCATTGCGCCAGTTCAATCGTTTGCGGCGCTGTGATGACGGTCTGACGGCGTCAAAGCTCGCCATTCATGTTCAACGCGTTTATCTCTCGCTGGTCGATCGGTATGTGACGTTAGCAGATGTCCCCCCCTGGGCGAAACAGGTCGTGACAATCTGGGAGACAACGCTCGATGCGCTTGAGCGCAGAGATCACGAGTGGCTCGCACAGCGACTCGATCCATGGATCAAGTATGCCGTCTTCAATTACTACCTCGATATCCATGGTTGTGAATGGAAAGATCTGAGGAAAAATTATGAGTTGGCTGAAGGCTTGGCCCTCCTTAATCAGGACTACCACGATTTAACAGCCGAAGAGTCTCTTTTTCAGAAGCTGGAGGATTCCGGTTCCCTGAATCACCGCATCGGTGAGATCATTTCCGCCGGAGAGGAGCCGCTCGCCTATGTTCCAGAGTTTGGCACTCGCGCCACACGCAGGGCCCGCTTTATCAAGGCGAATGCCTATGATGAGAGGCTGACTGTATCTTGGGAACAAGTCGTCGACGATCAGAATCATTTCGTCCTTCGACTCGACGACCCCTGCTCTTCTACCAGTTCAATTGTGAAATCCTGACATGGTTAGCTCTACACCGAAACCTCAACCGACGATCAGTGAGATTTACGCGGCATTCGATGCGGAATCTCACCAGATATTCCGAACGGCCATGTCGCTGAGCCGGGGAGGTGTCGTGCGAGTGGATGACCTGCTCGCCGCGATTTGCTGCTCGGGGATTTTTGCTCAGGACCTGTTTCCCGAAACCTGGGTCAGACGAAGTCAACAACGAAGCCAGCAGCCCTGGATGACCCCCATGTCGAATGAGCCACTTCTTCTGCGTTATCTGACCGATGCTTTCCACCTGGCAACAAACGTCGATAATCAGAGCGCGACAATCACCCCCCGGATTTTGTTCGCAGTGGGGTTTCTGAGTTGTGCCGGATTGAACCTGTCTGGTTATAATTTAACATCGGCGTTGCTCGACTCCCCGGAATCGGTCGCAAGGGAGGTGGAGCGAACCCTGGCGAATCGGCGACGGGCAGCTCCTGTAGAAAAATCAACTTGTGTCGAACAATCTGACGAAGAGGCCATCGATGACTATTTCACCCGCTGGATTGCCTTGAATCGTTTATAGAGTTTCGTTCAAGTTGATAATCAGGAATAGATGTACCGATTTGATTGACAGTGGAAGATGATTATCGATGCGTAAACCTGTTGACTATCGAAAAACGCTGTTTCGTTCTCACCTGGAGCGTGAGTTCTTGAGTATTGATGAGATACTCCCGCTCAAGCACCTTGACGACAAATGGCATTCTGAAGCGGCCAGGCTCGGAAAAGTGGAGGAGCTAAAAAACCTGCTGCGCCCGGAAGAATTTCTGTATCGGGACCTTCCCGCAGACGATGACTCTCGCCAAGTTTTATTCCTGGCGTTGAAACTGTTCGAGGTGAACCATACGAGGCCTCCGATTCGTGACCGTGAAAACGCCATGCGACTGTACAATCAGTCCAACACCTTCACGACGATAATTCAGAAACTGGATGCGGCGCGTGATAAGGAGGAGGGTCACTGCGGCATCGTACTCCGGGCCCGCTCTGGTGGAGGGAAAACGCTCTCCTGCCGTCGTGCGATGTACGACTGCTTTCCGATCCGAGGCACAGTGGCCGGCGCAGGCGATCATCGACCAGCTGCTTTGGGCGGGTATCTTCCCTGTTTTGCCAGAACAACCGAACCACTCGCTCTGGGTGAAGCGAAATCGCGTGGCGCTAAGGAACTGGACAGGCAATACCTCGATTTGATCATAGACTTGCTCGCTAGGCAGTCGGACCTGCCGAAAGGATCTGATCGCTTTGAATTGCTCGAGCGAATCCTGCCTGAAAGCTGCCCGCCCCTACTGATCTTTTTCGACCTGAACACGGCAGGTCGACAGGAGCGGCTGATTCTGGCCCGGGGAATCAAACTATTTCAGAAGACCTACGGTAAACATGGTCATCGCTGTATTGTGACTTATCGAACCAACGAGGTGAACGATGCGGTGATGGATGAATTCAACGACTCCACACTGTTTCGTCACTTCGACATGACAACCATCACGTTACACGAAGCCACGATTTACCTGCGTGAATACCGGAAGTTCGAGAAATGGGTTTGCGAACAGCTGGGAATGCCGCTAGATGAACGCGATATCGACCAGGAAGTGAATTTGCTCAAGCAGTTTCTCTCGCTCTACGCGGGTGGAGCGGAAAGCCTGGTCTCGACCCCGCTGTTGATGCACTGGGTTGCGTCACTTGATTCGCTGGAAGGAGTTGAATCAATCACGGACCTCTATGACCGAGTCATCGCGCAGCAGATCAGATACGAACATAACAACCAAACAGCACATGTTCCGGCTCGTTTGCGAGGAGAAGATGGCAAACGACGGATAATTAACGCGGCGACTCGGATCGCGCTTTACATGCAGTCCCAAAATACAACTCGTCTTAGCCGCTATCAATTCGAAAAATGTGTCAAATCTCCCTGGAACTTGGGGACCAAATGGTGGCCCGCTCCACCTGCGAGCAAGAACGATCTCGATTGGAGAAACTCCAGTTATTATCTCGGCGACAACGACTACGGGAACAAGGCCAAGGCATCCCAATGGACAATTAAGGAAGACGAAGACGAGATCAAAGGGTTAACCAACTTCTCCCTTTTTCGCAGAGAACAATCAGAAACCGGGCAATCCGAAATCGGTTTTCTACACGACTCAATGATCCCCTATTTCACGGGCGGTGTTGCACTTGTCCAACATGAAGAACCGGAAAGTGAGATTTGCGAAGAATCTAAATGGTTGGACGCCGTCACAAAACGGTTGCGAGACGATGCGGTCACGTGGGAACTGCCGGCTGAGTTTTTGGGCGGCGCTGTTCATCGGTTGACGAGACCTGGTGAAGATGACCCGCTCGTGCGAGCGTTAACGCGAAGGTTGATTCTAGAGGCGAGAGAAAATGATCCAGCATGGGTCAAGTTGTTACAACGATATAGTCGTGGTGCCTCGAGTGATCCTGTGTTGCATGAGGTGGAGTTTGCACTGCGGAGGAACCCGGGGGTTCTGTTTGAGCATTCCGAGCAGATAATTTCTGAGGTGGTGAATTTTGTAGAGCATATTCGATCGAGTGACACCAGACTGCCCCTCTTTGCGAAGGCGATTATAAACGAGTGGAAGCAATCGACCGCAATGCCCACCGAATGGTTGCACATAGCGGTCACTCCGCCATTAGATTACACCATCAACATTGACGCGCATTCTCGTGCGATCACCAGCTTAGAAGTTTTCAACGGCGACTCGATAGTTAGTGGGGGAGAGGATGGAAAGGTTAAACTTATCGACCCCAACACAGGATCGATAAGCACACTTATTGACAGCACTGACAAAATAACGTGTCTCGCAGTAAATTCCGCTGGACTCGTCATCAGCGGGGATTACGGGGGAAAAGTCACATTATATGACCCGCGGCGTAAAGTAGCCGAAATCGTTACTGAACATGACGGTTTCATCACGAATGTAATTTCGCTTTCAAATGATTGTTTCGCGTATGGCACAAGTGATGGCTCGGTCATGTTGTTAACCCCACACGATAAAATCACCAAGAGAATACTGAAACATGAAAATAAAGTATCATGCATCGTTCAGTTGAGAGACGGTCGTATTGCGAGCAGTAGTTGGGATGGTACTATCAAAGCTGTTGATGCGTTTTCTGCCTGTCCGGAGACGATCTTCGATCACGGCGACATTGCATGGGTTAGATGTTTAGAAGCCATGCCTGATGGCCGACTTGCAAGCGGAGACACATCATCATGCACGGTTCGCATACACGATTTGGAAGCAAATACGAACTCAATCATATGGGATGATGACTCAGCCACACTTTGTTTAACGACCTCACCAAAAGGACTACTTGCAGGCGGTATGGTTAACGGAAGAATTAGGGTATACGACCCAAAGGTCCAAGTAGTCAAAGTATTTCGCACCCCCATCGAAGTCGACTATCTAGCAAGCTTGCCTGAAGAGCGATTCATCTACGGAACACGGTGGGGGCGAGTAGGTATAGTAGATTATAGAAACGACTCTCATATCGAACTCCCAGGGTGGAACCAGTACCCGGGCCCCAGTTGCGTAGCTTCATTGTCTGACGGTCGAATTGTTTGTAGTGGTACACACGGAGAATTTGGGAATCATGGGGAATTGAGGATTGTCTCAACTAGACGAATGCAACCGTGGCGATCGCTGAAGGAGCAAAAGACGCATTTTGTAAAATGTTTCTCTGATGGTGAGTTAACATGCGTTGGCGAGCTCGAGAACGGTCAAATGTGGTATTCGACTTTTCATCCTCGCGAAATCGGTCCGCCTTGTCGAAGGAAAGCACCTTCAAGCCTTAGCGTTATTCAAGAATGTTCTGATGGGCGTTCGATCATTGTCGTTGAAAACAGAGTGTACGCGTTTGATCCCAATATGGGCAAAGTTGAACAGATTTCGGAAATTGAAAACAACTTAAAATGCATCGCAGTATTCCCTAACAATGACATTGTCACCGCGGAATCCGATTCACCTAGGTGCATCAAACTTTACAGCCAACTAGAGGTCAGGCGTGATGAGATACTTACAGCAGACGAATCGGTGGATGATTTCATAGTGCTATTGGGGGAATTACCCCATTCACGGGTTGCAATCGCTTCTCGCAAAGGTCATGTAATTGTTTATTGTTTGTGCGCACGGCAGATTGAGAATTCATTTGAGACGGCGGGCACTATCAATTGCATGGCAGTTCTCTCAGAAGACCTGCTTGCTGTTGGATGCAATGATGGAAGCGTCTCACTAATCAACTTGTCCTTGAATCAAGTGGATGACGTTTTTCATATTTCTCATCCAGTGAGGAGCGTAGCAGGTGGGAATAATGAGGTGTATGCTATTTCGAAGCGGTATCTTGCACTATGCCGTGGGCCTTCTTCTATATGTCTTATCCCTCCGTATCATATCTACCGCATGGACATAGACAGAATGACCGGTCAGATTATATGCGGAACAACAGCCGGATTGCTCTACGTCGACCACGTTACCAAAGGCAATCTTCCTCCGTCACCCTCAAATCACTCGTGAACCATTCACCCCCGCATAATACCGATTCCCATCAAACAACCCCCGAAAACACTCATCCCGCAGATAGTCCAACCTCTCTACTTCCTGAAATTTATCCGTATGGTGCTGAAGCATCTGCCCGCCACTAGACGTTCTCAGTAAGTCGCGGGAACTTATATCGACGACCTCTGCCAACTCCTCGGCCATCAGGCGGGAGCTTATGCCGAAGCATTGGATGCTGCTGTTGTTGAGGATCGTTTGCCAACCGGTGGGGTAATTCGATTTCAATTGCTGGAGGTCCTGCCAGAAGGACCAGATGCGGACACCGTACGATCGACAGAGCGTGATGGCGGTCTCCAGGAAGGGGAACGAACCGAGCGAGGCGCATTCGTCGATGAGGAACAGTGTCTTTTTGTCCGGAATGGCGGTACGAGTGAAGATCGCCTTAAGAAGAGTGCCGATCCACAGTACCAGCAGGTTGGCATGGCTGGCGAGTCGGTCCGGCGGGATGACGAGATAGATCGTCATCGGCTTGCCAACGATGAAATCGGTCAATGAAAACGAGGTTTGGCCCAGAGACTCCAGGACGCGTGCTGAATTAATTCCCTTCAGGAACGACTGAGCCGTCGCCAGTACGGACGGCCGTGTCTCTCGCTCGGACAACTGCAGAAATGCGGCAATCTCCTGGTAAGCCATCGGCGGAATTCTCTTGCCAACGGTATCCAAGAGGACAGCTAATGAGTAAACAACGTCGTCGTTGTAGAGCATTTGGGTCAGCCGGGAAATCGTTTGGTTCTCCGGCTCCTCAGTCGTCGCAATCGCGCCGAGGCATCCGGAATTCAAACCATTTGCCGACAATTCCCAGAACGGGTCTTTGGAGAACCCTCTCCCCGTCGCGAGCAATGCCGCCAACGTTTGACAATCGATCTCCAGATTGGCGTTGGGCAGGTAGAGGCTATCCAGCGGATTCAACCGATCGGTGAAATCACCCAGGTAACGGAATGGATCGAGTTTGATGGCCTGCTGTCCCATTTCCCGTCGACGACGACAGGTTGTCTCATACAGTTCACCCTTTACATCCAGAACGATCATCGTTCCGGGATAGGTGAGCAACGTTGGGATGGCACAGCTTACCCCCTTACCAGCACCGGTAGGGGCGATCGTGGTCAGGTGATGAGCATCGGACCAGATCGGTCGATTGGCGGCTCCATTACGAAAATCCCCTCCGTGAAAGCCTACCGACTTCCGGGAGGAGGAACCCCATCCGAGCAGTATTGAATCTTCACGGGGAGCTTTCGGCAGCCTCCGATTTGAGCGGATTGACATCAAAGCTCTCCGGTCTGAGACATTTAATGAGCGAGCGATTTGGGGGCGTTGTCCTTAACTGGCACAATTACTTCGCGGAACAGTAAGGTGCAGAATTCTTCGGGAGCAGGCGCGTATCGCGAATGGTTCCCATTGCGTCTCGCAGATTCCCCGTCCCACCGCAGTCGGGGCAAATACCCTGCTTGGGCGGCAGGCTCAACCAGAGGGTTTCATCGAAAACGAGTGTGTGGTTGAGTTCGCTTTTGCGGAGCGGCGAGAAAGCCGGGAGACGCAGGTCTCCGAACCCTTCCGGCATCATGCTGATCTGCACCAAGTTTTTATTCATGATGTTTTCCACGCACATGTTTCCAACGCTTGTGAGGTGAGTCCGCGTGCAGTAGCCCCAGTGCGATGTAACCTTTCGTTGCGTTCACCCGACTTGTGGCGAAGATGGGAGTTCCGTGGGAAGTGACGTCGTTCTGATAGCCGTCGTCGAGGAATGCCTGGTAGCGGCTGGCGAGAATGCAGCGATGACAAGCCGATGTAAAGTCCGGATGGGTAAATGTCAGTTCCGCAGCCAAGCCTTCCCTGTAAAGCTGGGCACAGAGGCTCGGGATACCAAACTGCAATGCCAGCCTGTTGATACGTGCTTGTGCCGAAAAGGAATCAGTAAATCCACACAATAGCGACGAAGCGGGAAACAGGGGACGCGATTGAATTTGTCTTTCGTTGAGTGAGATCCGATACTCAGCCCGCAGGGGCTCCGACAGGAGCTCGTGCATTTTCACATCCGAGAGATCATCCAACGATTGGGGGATGGTTTCGACCCGGGCATTGGGGTTGATATCGTTAATTCGCTCCGCGATGACCTCCACTTTCGATCTTCCGATGTCCCGTCGATAGGTCTGTTGCGTCGCCAGGTTTGTTTCAGAGACGATATCGGGATCAATCAGCACGAACTCTCCGACACCGCAGCGTGCCATCTCTTCCACCCAATTGGCGGCGCCGCCAGTCCCCACAACAACCATCCTGGATCGAGCAAGATGTTTCAGATCGTAAGCATCTTGCACTCGCTCGAAGGAGGCATCCGTATTCACCCAGGGATGGCCTTCAACTCGTTCATACGTCGCGGACAAGTTCTTCCACTCGGAAGGACTGACCCTTGTCTCGTTCAACGGCAGGCGGTAGACCGGAAATTGAAGGGGAATCGCCATCGTTTTATCTTCCCGTGGTTCCACGGACACCGGATTAAACAGAGTATCTTCAACAATCTCGATTTCAGCCCGGCGAACGATAAGGCGATCCAACTTCTTCTCGGCCGTAAACCAATTGATGTCAAATTTCCCTGTTTCCACTGCGGAGGTCACGATCGGGATAGAGAGTGCTTTGAGCGAGGGGATTGCTGATAGAATAGCTTGAGCGTAGACGTGGTCGCCTCCCGATGGGTGATTGTGAAAGCCCGGATGACTATGAACGAATCCCATCAACTCTGTGCCTTGGCTACGCCAAACTTGAAGTTGTTCGTTCAGCTCATCTGTATTCGGGCTGTATGTCGTCCAACTCATATTCGCCATTTCATCCAGGTGGAAGTGCGTGATCAGGTTCTTATTACGGTTTCCCCCCAGCATTCCTCCAGTCTCGGCCGGTGCAGCACCAATCGAATTCCGGATCTGCTCGATAACGCTTCGCGAGACTTTGATCCGAGGATGATTTGTGGTGAGTTTCTTCTTCATCTTTTTCTTAAGACGGTTACGCATGGCGATCATTCTTTCCGAAAGAAACGTTCCGAATCGCGCTCGGGATCGGGCGCCAAAACCGAACGAAATGAGGTTAAAATTCGACATCATCTGTTACACCTTAAAAGGCGGGAGCACGATCTCTCCCTTCATGAAATATCTCGGACTTGAAGCCGAAAGGGCAGAACCACGGTTAGAAGGTTCTGCCCGTCTTGCGGTAACTCTGAGTCGAATCGGCCCAAAGCGCGATGATTCGTTTAGCATCCTCTTTCGATCGAATTGGTGAGTCCCAGCAAATGTACTTCCGATCGCCGTCAGTCAATCGATGAGTGATATGGCCGGCCTCGGAACGACTGTTGTAGGAAGGCTGCGACGCGATGTAGATGCGCAACGTACCATCCGGCTGACGCTCTATCGAAAATCGATAGTCCTCTTCGCCGTCCCGCGTTCGGTAACTGATCATTTGGCTTTCCTTCTTTGACTGAAGAGATGAGTCATTCCATCCTTCGCGAAAACCCTCACAAAAGAGGTCTCTGGCGGTTTTTACGTGCCACCAGAGAGACCCCCTCTGGAAGGAAAGAAGAAAGTCAAAGAAGTTAAGCCCCGACATGAAACGTACCCGGAGGAATAATGTCGCGGGACACTGCTTCGTCGTCGTCGTCATCCCCATGGAACGTACCGGGAGGGATAAATTCACTGAGTTCATTTCGATCGGCGTCCGCGTCTTCGCCCTCAAAATAGCCGGTGGGGATCGCGATCGGTTGCAGCGGGATCAGGCTGAGCGTCTGACGATCGTGGGTTTCCTGGTTGTACGAGTTTCGTTTCATTTCTCTTTACCTCTCTGAATAGTGTTTTGTGACAGGCACTTCGACTGCCTACTCACTATAGAAAGGAATTCAAGGTGGATATTTTCAGAACGAAAATGAACTTTTTTGGAGTTTTCTTGAGGTTTTTAATTACGTCGAGTGGCTGACTTAAGATTAGTGCTCGGCTTTTACTATTTAGATTTCCCGAATAGATTCCTGTACCGTAGAAAAAGCTCAGTCGAACTGCACACGCTAGGAAGTAAGGCTATTGATGGACACTGAGGGGATCGATTCTCAAGCCATCTGTCAACATCGCTCGCCGCTACAATCACCACAACCAATCGTAGAAAGTCGGTAATATACGATGAGTGCGTCCGGTCAGTTGAAAGAATGGAAAAGTTCCAAAATGAGTCACCTTCCTCACTTCAGAACGGTTTCCATGATTTTCTGATGCTAGCTAGGCATTTGCTCGACCTCTTCGTGGCCAGCTTGCTGAATCGCGATCATCAACAGATAATCGAATAAATACAGCCCGAGAATCGTAATCTCAAAGAAATGCTTGGTAAGAAAAGGATTCTGCTCAGTGAGGATCAACGAAGGTATATCGTCGAGAAAGCTAAAGTAATCGGACGGAGTCTTTTAGGAGAAATGATGCGATCTTAAATCCCATCACCATTCTATGGTGGTGTTGCAAGGTGACAAAGAGGTGTATGTTTAATCATTTACCAGCTTGGATTGAAAATTAGAGATTCTCATCTACATCGAATTGCATGTCCAATCCACGCTTTCATTAACCTCTCACATTGAAACACTTTATTGCCTTCGCTTTCCTCTGCCCCTAGCTCGGCTCAGCTGTTTTTAGCTCGTATTTGC
Organism: Planctomycetaceae bacterium; assembly: GCA_041398805.1. Lineage (GTDB taxonomy): Bacteria > Planctomycetota > Planctomycetia > Planctomycetales > Planctomycetaceae > Polystyrenella. The sequence goes on from JAWKUC010000001.1 coordinate 307,545, forward strand.
GAACGATTATCAGGTTATTTCAATAGTCTGACAGAATCTCTGACACAGAGTATGTTCCATCCAGGAAGATCGCGACAGAAGTCACATTTTGCAAACGTTTGCAAAATCTGAATCCAGTACGAAACCTAGCTGAGGTAATCCATCGCTGTTGCTGCGATTAAGGACCAAACCTTCCTCGACTTTGCGTACAACATTGGAAGTGGGATGGCTTTGCCGTCGAGGCGATGTAGCCGTCCATCGAGATCAACGCATAAGATGGGAACTTTGTCTCGGAGGATGAACCAGTAGCAGGAAGTGTAATGCATCTGAGGATGGAGCGGACACACTTGAGGTTCAGTTCGAGTTGATTCGAACATCTGAAACCAGTTTTCGTGGGCGCCTCCGCCCCACCCTGAAGAATCCAGAAATCCCATCCTGCACTCCCATAACACTCTAGAACCAACGGAGTGACTGAGTAGTTCTGTGATGTATCGAAAACAGAGGGAAGAAGGTGTAGACGAAGGTAGTTTCGCGGGTTTTTCGAATCTCATTGCAGTGGTGAGTTCATCCAGGTATCTGGTGGGGTCACTTAAGAATCGTTCTACCCAGTCGCCATGATGTTCTATTTCCAGTGTGCAGTGTAAATGAAGGCTACCACCACGATTGATGTCGATGAAGGCATTATATGTTGATTCGCGGTCTAGAAGCGTCAGGCAATCGTACTGCCCGTCGCAGGGATGTGTTTCCAGTAATAAAAAACGATCTGGAAATCGTCTCCAGAGTTCGGTCTGGATTCGCCAGGACAGGATGTGATGAAGTTGAGTATCTATAGACATGACAGATTCTTAGTTCAGTTTTCAAGTAGTCCTGAATTATTAGATTGTTTGATCATGGGGGCTACTGGATCGAATGAAAAACAAGTGCTTTCATGAAATCATATACCGATCCGGTTCCTCAAAGAACTTACCCTTCTTGCACTTCGGGCATATATGACCCTCCAGTAAATACGAATCAACCCGGTTCGTAGACCAGCAGCGGATACAACTGTAGGGTTTTCCCTGGTCAACATTGTGGTTGCATCCACAATCCAGGCATAGGTGTGGCAAATCAACACCGATTGCTTCGTACCTCCTGGGATCCGGATGATAGACATACTGCTTCTTGCCATCGATATCCAGAATATAAGGGTTCCCCTCATCCCAAGCCTGGATGGTAAATCCACAATGATCACAAACAAAGTACTTCCCGTAAGCCATCTAGATTCCGATCTATTCGCGTTTACGTGATTATCAATCGAGCTGGTTGAGAACGATCCACACTCCGACTTTCGCGAGGAGAAGCGAAGGAGGAGAATCACTTCTACCACCAACTTTGTGTTTTGCAACGGGTACCTCGGAGTCTGGCAACCGAGGTGGCTCATCGTCCTCGGGAGAAAATCGTGGCGGAGTCCAGGGGCGAAATTCGATTGATTCGCCGGGACCTGCTGCCTCGAAATGATATGCCGGGCCTGAATTCGTAACTCGTTCTGGGATGGTAATTCTCCTCTGAGTTATGCGAACTGTCTGATTTTTAACTACAAACAGTTTCAAAACCCTCTGATGGATCACCTTTAACCTGTGTTTGCAGTGTCGATAAGAACCACAACCGGGTTTTGAAGTTGTCTATAATAAAAACGAGAGTGCGGGAGAGCCGGGTTTCTTTCGAATGCTCTGCGTTAGAACTCACCGGTGGCAGGTCTTCTCTCATGTGGAACGCGTCCACATGAATGCCTGCTCCTGGTGGAACCAACTCGCCGCCCGCTAGCCGGGCCAACTTCTCTCCCGCACCTATCTCGATAATCCCTATACCCCTCCCATGAAAATCTCTCTGCGATTTGAGGGGGTCTGGAGGGAAATAGTTTGAAATAAATTGTTCAAGAATAGGGTCTACTTTGGAAGAGTTACTTTCCTGAGATTAGTTATCTTTGGGAGACCTGTGTCATCAGTTTCTTCGGACTCAAACTGCATAAGCGTTATAGGAAAGCCGCGCTCAGCAAATTTACGACAAAGCCCCTTAAAAGCTGGCCAAGTCTCTGAGGGAACTCGATCGCTCTTTACTTTATCCGATTGGCCGAACTTTCGATTCCAGTATTCGGATGGTGCGATTCCAATTACTGGGACAGTATTAAGGGTTTCGGGGATTTCCAGTTGAGCCTCAGTAAGATTTTCAATGGCTTTCCATTGCTCATACATAGAACCATCTTGGTGATTCCAAGATTTCCGAATAGCCAGTGCATAGGCTACTCCCTCTATTATCATTCTAAGAGGGGTTTCTTTTGAGTTCTTTCTCTTTAATTCAATCACAGATGGAGTAAAGTATGATGTTACTCCGACTAAATCAATTTTACCCCACTTCTCATCTTTCCGTGATTTTTGAAGAGGCACCTGATAGGATTGAATGTATTCACAGTGATTTTTTAGAAAAGGTTTTAGAGCCACTTCATCTACAGAGTAGTGCCATTGCGACCAAATTGCTTTTTCAAATAACCGTTCTTCAATGCGAGAATTGTCACGAGTAGTTCTGCTTAATTCATAGGATTGATGTCGAAGCGGTGCTTCACAGTAAGTCTGCTCCATATGCAGGTTCATACAATTTATCAAATTCTCAATGTGTTGATCCTGAAATCTAAGTTGATTCAGTTCTGCTCCCATCTTGTGGTACGATTGAGCGCATTTTACGGCGCGATATTTTCGAGTAGACATCTAATTATAAGCTTTCAGATCTCAGAAGGGTTACGATATTTAGAGTTTTCATATCACTCATACTCCCCACCATTCACCATCGTTCTTAAGTTCCACATTTACCGACAGTTCCTTGAACCCTTCGCGATCGTCCAGGTGGATGGGGATGATGCGGGAGTTCGGGAATGCCGCGATGAATTGTTTCAGCTCGTCTACAGTGGCGTGACCGGAGCAGTGAATGTGAGTCTGGCGGACACCCATCGCTCGTAAATCATTGAGACGGGCTGCTTCTCGCTCTTCCTTAAGGTAGCCGGACCAGAGCGATGTTATGAGGGTTGCTCCACTCAGACCGTCCGCCTCTGCAAGTTCGGCGAACATGGAGCTACGACAGAGCATGACAAATTTAGACGGAGTTGCGCGTAACTGCTCCGGATAGACTCGGAAGGAATGGTATTTATTGGAGGTGCTGTAGGCTTCCTCCTGCTTGATTCGCCTGCGTTGCGAGCGCGGAAGGTAGACTCGAACACCGGGACGCCCCGGCAGGGGGATGTCGTCTCGACTCACGGCCCGCAGGACCTCGGCTGTGTACACGTCAATAACGAATGTTCGGTCGGTGATACGACAGGCATTGTAAATGGAGACCAGCCGATCAATATTCTGAGCTGAACACCAGGCGAGCCCCAATCCTGGAGTATGCTTGAATTCTTCGGCCATAGCTTCAGTGACAGAATCTTCGGTGGGATACCTGAAATCTTCGACATGGCCGACTCGGGTCCCTTCGCAGATCAACACATCGATATCAGCAGGTGGGTTGAGAACCAGGTCTCGGAAATAATGAGCCGAACGTCCATGCGCACGAATATCGCCACTGTAAAAGAGACGTTTTCCAGCGACTTCGATCAGGAAACAGTAGCTGTCATGGGCAGAATGATCGATTCGATAGGGGGTGATCGTAAAGGGACCGACTTCGAACACAGCTCCCGGTTGGAATGGTTTCAGGTTCAGATCGTCCAGGCCGGCATTACGGGTAAACAGCTGGCTGTTCTGGAGAATTCCCAGTCCCTCCTGCCCAATGTAAACCGGGATCGTAGAGTGACCTTCTTCCGGTTTCGAGATGAACTGTAGCAGTCCAAAATGATCAGGATGGGGGTGAGAAATAAAAATCCCCAATAGAGACTCATCGGAATTCAGCAGATCTAGGTAGGGGGGGATCAGCGGCGTGCTATCGTCACTCAGGGGAAGCCCCAGGTCGAGTAATATTCGTTTTCCTTGCGCCTTCAACTCCACACAATTGCCACCAATTTCATGGCAACCCCGATGAATGCGACATTGGAGAGTGGATGTAGACTGGAATTCGGATGAAATGGAAGCGCTCAAGAATCTAACCAGTTAGAGAGGATGGGAGGAGAAAGACTGGTATCGATATGCAATAGAACTAACAGTATAAAAACAGCATATCAGTTCACCGGGGAATTTCTATTCAACGGTCACTGTTTCTATGCAGATCTCCAGATTATTCAAAAAACCTGTCAGTCGCATGAATCGATAACGGTGGCATTATTAATGTCTTGCCGGACAGGTGTGGGTCAGCGCTGAACTCTAATTTGAAAAAAAGTAGAGATTAAAACCAACCAGGGAAGTGCTGACCTATTCCCCCAGCATCTCCAGTCCCTTTTTAAGTTGATCGCGATAAAGTGACCGCAGTTCTGGTGGATTTATTATCTGAACTCTTCCGGTCCAGCCGAGTATCCAGGTCAGGATTTCATCCAGACCATCGACAGTGAACTTGAACGTTGCGGTACCATCCTGATGCCATTTGATCTCCTGGGTGGCGTGCCAGCGGGTTTCTGAAGCGAGCAGGGCCGCTTCCGGTTCGAACAGGAGTTCGATTTCATGACTGGACTCTCCCCGAAACACGGTCCAGGCGTTTCGAGGTACTCATCCAGCGTGAAATCCTCTGGAATCGATGCGTTTAACTCAAGCATCTTCAGGGATTTGAACCGGGCGATGCGATACGTGTGCGGTTTGGGCATTCCCTCACCACGACCCACGATGTACCAGGCCTGTTTGATCAGGCAGAGCCGATACGGTTCGATCTGCAGTTCAAAATCTTTGTCACGATAAGGAGAACGGTATAAGCCTCGAATCTGTTTGCCATTCAACAGAGCCTGTTGAACGGTGCGAATGATTTCCTGATGCTGGCTGTGATCCGCGAGTTGCAGACCGAGCACTTCCACCAGTTCCCCTGCCTGGGCGAGGATCTCCTGCATTTCTTCATTCGTGGCTGCCAGATTGATCGTGGTGGGCTCTGCCCCTTCACTGATATCTAAGCCAATTGCTTTGGTAGTGACTGTCGCGATGGCCTGCCCGAGCATCTCTTCCGGGTTCAGGTTGAGTACCGGAAACGAGTAGTCCGATCTCAGATAGTAACAGCGTTCCTTCCGATTGTAGAAAATGGGAATGCCGGCATACTCCAGGACTTTGAGATTACGACGAACTGTCCGCTCGTTGCATTCAAATTCCCTGGCCAGTCCTGCTGCATTCCAGCGTCCATAACCACGCAGCAGGTTGAGCATTTTCAGGATATCAGCCAACCGGGCCGCCTGCTGAATGCGACGTTCTGCGTCGGACTTCTTCTTTTTTCCTCTGGAATTGGAATCTTGATCGTTGTCATTAGGCACGAAATGATCTCATTCAGTATTACGGTTGAAATGAAACTGGTGACTGTCTGGAGATGACGGTATCAATCAAACGGACAAGAGTAGGTCCGGCGGATTAAAGGTTCAGAGAACAATTTGAAAAACTGATCTCAGAACTGTTGTTCTAACAGCAGAACTCCTTTATATGAATACGATACAAACCGTAATAACACAACCGAAATCCACCTGCTGTTAAAGATCGCCTCCATGCTTACTGAAGAACAGAAAACGCTCATTCTGGAAACGTACGAGAAGCTTTCAGAGAAAGGCGATCTTCCTACTCGTGACGAATACGAGAAAAACTACAGGAACTTTCGGGAACGCTTCGCTCCGGAAAAGCTGGCTGCACTCGATGGCGAAAAGCTGCTCGTTGAAATGCATGATCTCCGAGAGCAGGATAGCCTGGTTTACTGGCTGGAGTTCAAAAAGGACGAGGAATTCAACAATCGCCTGTTCGGCGGGATCAGCGGTGGAAGTGCGATGAAGTTTCGCATCTTCCGTCGGAAGGAGACCGGTACCTGGCAAGGTGCCAACGAGCGTGGAAAACCTAAAGACATTACGCTCGAAGAAGCAATTGAAATCGCCCGTCAGAATCGAGATCAATTGCTTGTTGGTTGCAAACTACTGGAAGCAATGACAGAAGAAGATACTTCCGATGAAGCTTACGCAGAATTACAGCGGCAGATGGATGAGCAGGCTCCCGACATTGCTCACCTCTCCTGGGCACACAAATACTTCTGTATGATTCATCCGCAGAAGATTGATGACTACCACAGCATTGAGTGGGAACATTATATCTTACTTAGATTGTTGCAAATCCCACCCGAGGGAAACGGGCGATATCTGTGTGCCGGGCGTTTTGTTTCGGCTGCAAGAGAAGTTGAATTACCCATGATTCACTTCACCGCCGTTCTCAACAACATCTATGGTGATCGCTACCGCTATTGGCGAGTTGGCACGCGTAACGACAAAACCAAAACAAGCCACTGGGAGCAAATGAAGCGGAATGAGTATATGTCGATCGGTTGGCCTGAACTGGGAGATCTCTCGTGGCTCGAACCGAAGAAGGAGGCGCGAGATAGACTTAAAGAGGAATTGGCCGAGCAGTTTCCGGAAAAAGAACCCAGCGTGATCGGAAACTGGTCCTCACAAATTCGGAAATTCATTCTGCAGATGAGCGAAGGTGATCTCATCATCGCTGCAGATGGGCAGAAAATTCTCGGTGTCGGTAAAGTCATTGGAGGTTACCACTATGAGGCTGGACTCGAGTTTCCTAATCAGCGGCCTGTTCAATGGCTGAGCCTGGACGAATGGGTTCTGCCTCATAAGCAGGAGGGACTGATGTCCTCCGTACGTGAGTTGAAAGACGAAGTCAATTTGCTGGAGATCGAACAGCGAATTCAGGGTGCGGAGATTGTTATACCTCCCCCTCCACCAAAGAAGAGCCTGCATGGTATTCCAAAACGGATCCAATCCGTCCTCGAACGGAAAAGTCAGGTCATCCTGTATGGGCCTCCCGGAACTGGAAAAACCTACTGGGCGATGAATGCGGCCCGTGATCTGGCTGCAATTTCCTCTTTCGGAAAACTGTTTAAAGATCTCAGCGATACTGAAAAAGCACAAATCGAGGGGGATGCTGCCACTGCGGGGCAGGTGCGAATCTGTTGTTTTCATCCCGCTTATGGTTACGAAGATTTCCTGGAGGGATTCCGCCCCACGACAACCAATGGACAGGTCAGCTTCGAACTGCGGGATGGTGTCTTCAAAGCACTCTGTCGAGAGGCCTCAGTAAATCCGGGGACAAGTTATTATCTGATCGTGGATGAGATCAACCGGGGAGACATTCCCCGTATCTTTGGCGAGCTGCTGACCACCTTGGAAAAGGATAAGCGGGGCAAACCGATCACGTTGCCTGTCAGCCAGGAGCGTTTCGCTGTCCCACCAAACGTCTATGTGATCGGCACGATGAACACGGCGGACCGCTCGATCTCACTGCTCGACTCGGCCCTGCGTCGTCGATTCGGATTTATTGAACTGATGCCCGACAGCTCCGTCCTGGCTGAGATCGCGATCAAAGGGATCCCACTGCGGGCTTGGTTCGATGCGCTCAACGAACGAATTCGCCAGCACGCCGGTCGTGACGCCCGCAACCTGCAGATCGGCCATTCGTACCTGCTTCAGGGAGGTAGCCCGGTTAAGGACCTTCCCTCGCTGATGCGCGTCGTTCGTGATGACATCATTCCGCTGCTGGAAGAGTATTGCTATGAAGACTTCTCCACCTTAAGAGAGATTCTCGGGAAACAGATTGTGGACGAGGCTGGTCAGCAGATTAAACAGGATCTGTTCAACAAAGGTCAGGAGGAAGACCTCATCTCCGCCTTACTGGATCCCTGTCCGGAAATTACCTCTTCTACGGACGCGATGCTATCAACCGACCTGGAAGAAGAGATTGACGAAGACGACCAGGAGGACTCTGAAGAAGGCAGTGACGAGTAATGAATGGTCAACTTACGCTCTCCATGCAGGAGTGGGAAACGCACGAGCCTCACGATAAAAGTCCTCTGCGCGGTTTATCGTTTCGTGAGTTGAATGCGAACCCGTCTGTGATCGAAAGACTCAACAAGGAGCGTCTGGTCAGGGTCACGGAGCTGCGCTCGGGGCTCACGCTGGAGACCAACTCTTTGTGGGGCGGTTGCAGATTGGTGATCTCAACTTGACGATCCATCCCAAGCTCAAGTCGTCGTCGCTGCTCTCTCTTCTCCGGTATGCGTATGGCTTTCGAAAACTGAAACTCATCGCAACAACAACACATTCCGTGGAGCAATATGGTTTCGAAGACCTGCTCATTTCTCAGTTGCTGACAGAGACAGAGGAATTGCTTTCGCGCGGGCTGTCACGTGCCTATCGACCTGTCGACGAGCGATTATCTTCTCCCCGTGGACGCATCAATGTCCAGCAACTGGCTCGGGAGGCGGGCACTATCACGGCCACTCTCCCCTGTCGGCATTTTCCACGTGTGGAGGATATCCTCCTGAACCAGATTCTGCTGGCCGGTCTGCAACTCGCTTCCCGTATGGCGAACCAGAAAGAATTGCGGCGCGAGGCGTACCGACTCTCTGCCCAGATGGACGAGCAGGTCAGCCTGGTGAACCTGAATGAGCAGTTACTTGCTCGGGCCGAACTCGAAATCAACCGCATGACGACCTCGTATACAGCAGCCATCAGTATTATCCGCACCCTCTACCGCTCGCAGGGTGTTCTGCTCGAAGGAACCCAATCGGCCACTCCCCTCCCCGGGTTCCTGTTTGATATGAACGCCTTCTTCCAGGCACTCCTCTCCCGGTTTCTGCGGGATCATCTGCCACACCATGAAGTCCGCGACGAACACGGACTCAAGGGAATGATGCGTTATCAACCCGGTTACAATCCCCTCAAACGCCACTCCCCTACCCCTCGACCAGACTTTGCAATCTTTCAACAGGGAGAGCTGATGACACTACTCGATGCCAAGTACCGGGATCTCTGGGAGAAAAACTTACCTCGCGAAATGCTCTATCAACTCACCGTCTACGCCATCAGCCAGCGACACCATCCCGCTAGCGCGATTCTGTACGCGACGACCAACTCAGCAGCCCGCGAACAACGCATCGCCATCACTGATCCCATCTACGGCCATCAGTTGGGAACTGTCTCCCTCCGCCCGGTGAATCTAATTCAGCTTGAAGAATTGATCACCAATAGAACACTGGCAAACCATCGTGAGGGAGAAAGATTGGCCCGGGAGATGATTAAAGGAGCAGATTGACAACGCTCTTCCAGTTTTTACTGGCATGAGGAAAGATTTCGTCCGAACATAGAACTCAACACACTCTGGCCACCAGACAACCTTTCAGATTTTCCAGAACAAGGCGCAACAAATGGAAATCTTCAAGAATGATGATGCAGGTTATCTCAAATGGATGTCATCTCACATAGACGGTTTCGTGTTCAATCGATTCGGTGGAACGAATTCGCAGTTTAACGTGCTGCACCGTTCGACCTGTTCTTTCTTATCGAGAGAGAAGGACGAAGATGCGAGAACGGTCGTCGAAAAATGGTGTTCCCCCTCGGAAGTCGAGCTTAAACAGCATGCGAGTACAGTGTTGGGGGAAGCGATGTGGAAGAGATGTTCTCGGTGCTTTCGTTTAGTTGATTCCACTCAGAAATCTTTAGGATTTACCGCAGCGGTAGAGAGTGAACGCACCATAATCGAGGGACCGGTCTGGATCCCTGGTGAAGCGGCTGTCATGGCCAGTTCAGGCGAAAGGGAATGGAAGCAGCACGCATTATCAATCTTTAAGAAACACGTACCTGATACTTCTCCTCAGTGGATCGACTTCGACTTTCGGTTACCTGCTGACAAACTCTACCGCAAGGACATCGACAACATAGTGACCCCCTTACTGGAGTCTGCACGTGATGCGGGTTGGATTCTACCGGCTTTTCAATATCTGGGCGCGGTGACCAGCAGGAAAATCGCGGCATCAACTCCCGAGGAAATTGGCGTTCTCGTCACACCAAAGATTGGACCTCCTCCATTGTCGCAACGCGGAGAGGGAGTTTTGATTGAAACCGAACTGACCAGGCTGGATGAGAAAACTGTTAAGTGCGAGCTTTACGAGAAAGCTTACGAGTTATACGAGCAGAATCCAGAACTTCGTTTTCCACCTCGGAGCCCCCTGGCGATGGACATCCGCGTCAGTGTCAACGATGACGGCAGACGAAAATCGATCCACGCCCTGCTCAAGCCCTGCATCGATGGCACCGAACCAATCCTCGGCCATCCGAAAGACCAGCAACCCCAGCCACCTCACCTCCGCCCAACCTTCCAACCCCAGGATGAAATGGTCTGCTCCCTCACCTTCGACGTCCGCGGCGGAACTTCCAATAGCGTGTCGGTTCTGATTTGTAAACACAGCGAATGAACTACCATAGAAAGGTTCGACCAATATTAAAGGAACACAATTCTGAAATGTGATGGTTCTCTCCACGATATAAGCTCGTTAGGCGCTAGCAATGACTCCAGCAGATTGAACTCAACTCAATCTTTGGAATACTTCCCTGCAATGGTGATACTTGGGCTTTGAGTAACACCACTTCAAACGGACCGGATTGAGTCAGTGGAGCTATTTTTAGGTTTTTTAGGAAATCAGTATCCCCGTTTCGTTGAGTAACAAGTGTTCATTTGGCAGTATGTCAGCACATACGATTGCACGTCATTGCATCCTAAATGACAGACATGATGCGGTGCCATTTAATCGTAAGCTCATTCCTGCGTGTGAAAATGAGAATCTTATCTCTCGTTTACTCAAAGCAAGAGGCAGTATCCAGATTTAATCAAACTTGTGTCTCATTAGAAAATGGTAATGAGGGGGACGCCAAATGAGTTTCATTGAAGAATTTCTCTCTTTGTACTTAAACCACTTATCGTTCATTGATTGGATAATCTTAGTGTTGGGTGGCGCAGTTCTGGTGTTTCAGGTACGCGAGCGTAAGTATTTGTTAGCTCATCAAAATTCAATAAATAAAGAACTCCTAGAGGCGAAGCAAAGGGCGTCACGTGTCTTCAGGGTTACGACCGTAGGAATCGATGGATTTCCTTTGCTTGGCTTACTAGGCACAGTAGCTTCTCTATTAGTAACTTTCGCCGGTATTAGCGGAAACAAAGTGACAACCAATGTTATTTCTGATTTTGCTCCTGGTTTGACATCCACAGTAAGCGGACTTGCCTGCTCGCTGGTCAATCTAGTCGTATTGCAAATGTTTCTGGTCCCCGTTCTCGAAGGCTATCATCGAAGGGAACATCCGAATGGTTGAATGGCAATCCGGGCCGAATCTCGAGAAAAGGATTCTTCCCCTGCTTGATGTTGCCCTCTCACTTGTCGGAATACTGATTCTGATGGTTTCGGTCAGCAGTGAATCTCGTGATTCCGGTATCGAAGGCAATGTTGTGAGGATCGATGTCAGGCAGAGTGGCGATGTAGTTTATGGTGAAAATATTCTGGCCACGACTGCGTTAGGAATTGATAGTTTGAAGGTAAATAAAATGCTTGAGGATTTAGGAGAGCTCAACGATCCTTTAGTCTTGATACATTACACGCGGCCTTCGAAATCCCAGCAGACGATAGATAATAAAGTAATCCAGGATTTAATGAAGATTATTGAAGAACAAGGTGTCGCCATTAAACTTATTGGTCATAACAGTGATTCGGAGGAAGCAAAATGAATATTTTTGAAGCTGTCGAATGGGCTGATACTGCTATGACAGTCGGCATGCTTGTATTAACCATCGGCTGTCCAGTTATGGGTGTCACTGCTGTGGCAGCTAAAGTTATCATTAAACAGGCCACAATTCTCTCGATTCGGCATTGCGTTAAGACAGGTCTTGCGGCTGGTGTAACAGCCACTGCCTGCGCGTTCTTTGCCATGCAACCTGGCGAGGGAGGTGGAAGTTCTTCCGCTCATGATGCTGCAGTTCCTGGTGTACCAGTTGAGATGCTGGAAGCCGAATCTTTTATGCTTGTAATAGATCTAAACGAAAATGGAGATGAACAGGTTAGACTCCAAGGAGAATTAATCGATAAGGATGGAATCCTGAAGGAGCTCTTGCCCTCGGTCGTCTATGGTAAATTGTTGAAAGTAGAATATGCGATTCTGCTTCCCGGTGAACATGGTGAATGGAATCTTTATATGAGAGAAATTGAGTCGAGTCTTGAGAACATGCGTGCAGACTTCGAGTTTATCGAAAGTCCAAAAGGCGGTAGCCCCCAATGACAACAACGTCTGAGAAAAAAACGATCCTGTTCATCGGTGCGCAACAGGCAGGAAAAACCACACTGATGTGCGGTTGGTATCATCTTGCCCGGCAAGCTTACAACGCAACTCCGGTGCAGGAGTTCGGCCAGACTGTTGATTTGCTTGAAACCTATCAACGGTACCAGGACGTCACCGTAGTTGACCCTACCAGTAGAGGTGAAGTAACTCGAGCGCAATTTCAATGCGAGCATAAACACCAGAAGTTTCTACTGGAGCTGATCGACTATGCAGGTGAGGATCTCATTTGTAGTGCCAGCAAATTCCTCCACGGAGCGATAGATGAGAGTCCACATTCCGAGTTAGAACAAGGATTCTTGGCAGACGTTACGAGGGCCGACTGGATTATTATGGTACACGATCCCATCGCTATCAGTGACGGGACGGCGGCCCAGCTGATCGATGCTTTATGGCTTTCAAAAGTCTTACCTAGAATACTCTTTGACGGCCAACCGGGCGACGTGTCGAACGCAACGCTTTACCTTTCTCGCGGAGATTCTATTTCGCCTGAACTCGTGGCAAACGCTGTGAAGAGCCTTAAGGACTGCTTAAAGAAGAACAGCTTAGCAGATTTGGAGATTCGTTGTGGGGATGCTCGAGTATGGAATGACACGATGGACCGTAAACCGCAGCGAGAATTCCAACAGTTGTTTACTCAGACTATGCTGACAATTCTCGATCAATCCGGCAGTGAGATAACAAGAATCCGTTCGCAAGCCACCGAGAAAAATAGCACAAAATGGTGGTGGATACTGGCAATTGCAATGGTCCTGGTAGTCATTCTGGGTGTTTTATCTCAAGAAGACAAATCGAACGCATCGGCTAATGCTGTTGAGGAGATACATCTGGAACTCGATCAAATCGAAGATGAGTCGAAGGGAAACATCACAGATACAAAAGCACAGGAGTTGCTTTCCACACTTGAATCACTTGAGATGCGGGTCGCTAATGAAGTTCCTGTTGACTCTGAATACAACGAGGAATTCAAGGAGGTGGTGTCAGTCCTGCGGTCTGTGTTGAGTTCAATTGACCCACCCCGATCGCCGGACAGCAACAACGGAATCGCTTATGAAATTGGCGAACTGATAAAAGTTCATGGGCCAAATTTGAGGGCTTTTTACGATGATTTGGCAAAGACTGCGGAGTTTGCTCATAGTGATGACAACACATGGGACCAAGCATCGCGGAAACGATGGACGCAAATATTACAGTTCTGCGAGACAGTGAAAGACGGAGTTGATATTGAGCTGGATCACTCATCGTTTAAGGGACCCCAGTGGTGGACAGGTTATATAGGTTCATCATATCTACGCATGGAGATCTGGGAATACCAAAGCTGGTGACCCGGTGCCTTTTGATAAAGATTCAGACGAGCTGCCGCCACTCGGAACCACTGCAAAAGAACCGGTTAGGTCAATTGACGAACATAGTATTCTTTGGTCAGGCACACTCGCCAGAGAGCAAGTGCAAGTAAGGATCTGTCAGCCCGAATTCTAATGAATGATCAGATCTGGGCAGATTCTTCTCCTTCGATGGACGAAATGGTACGTTGGTTTATTCGAAAGTACCTCGAACGGGTCCGCTGGGGTTAGACTGGTTTGGCACAGCAAACTCTTTAAGCATGGCGGAGCAGCCATATCGAGTAATTGTACGCATCAAACATCAACTGGATATTCCCCTGAAATTACAGAAGCATTTAATCGCAGTAAGTGACTGTTCTATGGCAGAAAAAATACTTTATGGTCATAGCTCAAGCTCCGAAAGTGTCGGTTATGGTGTGATTGCCCGTTCAATTGCGAGCAAGCCTTCAAGCACTCTCTCAATTGATGCATTGATGCAGCGGTTAAGAATTCGTCCGGCAGATTTGAAAGAACAGTATGGCTGGATCTGGTTGCCTTTTGATCATAATCGACGTGTCCTCAGTCGGATGCAGTCTATCACCAATGACGTGGGGCAGACGCTTGAAATCCGGATGATTATTTTCTCTGTGATGAATGTGAATCATTTGATTGGCAGCCATTTTATTTCACAGAAGAATTACATGGAAATATAAACTGGGAGATAGATAGTGCCGGCAAATTACCCGCGCTTGTCATTTCCAACATTTGATGCAGATACAAAACCTGTTATTGGATCTTGCGGATCTCGTTTGATATTGATTGGTCACGTAATTGTGAATCGGCGGAGAAGATTCTTAACGCGCTGTAGGAAATTGTGATAAAGACGCGAAGGTCGATTCAGTTTAAGGCACCGGATACTGCTGATCGGGACAACGTACGCTTGTCCTTTCAGATTGCCTTCGAGAAGGCCGTTGTTAACAGAAAAGCCTCTGAGACAACGTTCCCCTTGAATCAAAAAAATAATGTTGTCAGATTAGTGTTATACGGATGCGTCGTTGCTGCAACTCTTCTTTTAGGTGTCTCGGTATCCTACTATCTTCAAAGAGCTAATAAAACTAATCCTCAGAATAAACCCGGTGGTGTGGAGTCCAATTTTATTCCGTTGCGTCCATCTATAAACTTAGATGATCAGAATCAGATTGGAAGTGAAAGACCAGCGAAAGAGAATGTTGCTTTGCTCAAAGAGCTTTTTACCACACTCTATAGAAGAGGGTCATTACTGAGCGCTTGGAATGAACAAAACGACGACCTTATGCATTATTTAGAAAATCGAGGTAAATCAGAAAATTACGAGGCGCTTCTCCAAGGCAGGTTTGGAAGAGTGGATTAAAATCGAAATAAACCGCAATACGATCGGCAATCAGATAGATGAAATCCAAGCAGTGTCTGCTTCTCTTCAGGGACCTCAAGTTGTCAATCGACTGGAACAGCTTGAGACACGAAAGTTAAACGATGGTCTTGTCAGCGAACTTGCCGAGATTCGCAGGCTTCTTGAAGAGATTAACAAGGAAGTAGAAAGCAATCAGACCAACCCGCTTGATAGCTCTGATGGAGAGGCCAATATTGGAGAAACACCTACTGACTAATGCCCGTGATTATTAAGTGAATACCGTAATCAAGGTTTGATGCTCTGAGCTAGTTGTTAATTGAATCCTGACAGCTTACATAACCTGCTTTTCGCCAGGTTTACAATGACTCCTCCACCCCATACTTAGTCATCCAGTTCGTGAATGTCTGATAATTAGGTAGCCCAACAAGTTCAAAGCCGCCGTTTTGTTGCCGTTAGTCTCTTGGTAGGCTCGCTCGAGTAATAGCAGGCTACTTCACTCATTGCAACTCTTGGAGGTCGAACCCGTTGCCTAGGGAACGATTCAGAATGTCATGGCCCACCACGATGTTGGTGGAAATAGGAAATAGAGCTTGCTGAGCAATCTTCAATGTCAATGAAGTCGTACCAGTAGACCAGATTGCAGCTCGACAAGAGTATTAGACAATTCTCGGATGTTCAGGCCAGGTGTGTTGGTTTAGCAGGTTTACGAGATCCTGCTGAAAGTCGACAGGAGGTCGGATTGTCAGTTGATTCTGTTCAATATGGTTTGCTCAAGTAGATGATATCAACAGGTGCAGGTCTCCGGCTCGGTCTGTGTAGGGGCAGTTGAATAACTCCAACTGCCAGGCGATGGAACAGATCTTCTCGGAAACGTTTTTCTGCTACCTCATGAATCAAACTGCGGTTAGTCGCTGCAATGACTCGAAAATCGACTTTTTTAGTCTTTGATCCTCCGACACGAGTCACCTTTTTCCTGCAAATGCGCCGGAGCAGTTTGACTTGTGCGGGGAAGCGGAAGTTCGCCAATTCATCAAACAAGGTTCCTCCCTCGGCTGACTCCAGGTAACCGCCTCTGGCTGATATCGCTCCAGTAAATGCCCCTTTCTCGTGACCGAAGAATTCTGATTCCACCAATTCGGCTGGAATTGCACCGCAATTCACCTCAATGAACGGTTTATGTGCTTCCAGTTACTGGAAGCATGCAGCTCCGAGCAAACAATTCTTTACCGGTTCCCGATTCACCCTGAATCAGTAGTGGAACGTCCTCTGGGAACAATCCTCTGGCTTGAGCGATAACTTGTTTCATTGCAAGGCAGCGATGTACGATAGCATGAAATTCAGGTGCCTCAGGAGGAAGTCCTTGAGACAGTCGCATCAATTCGGCAAATTCTCAATGGTGCACATTTGCGTTATAGTCACCAGCCAATTCGAAAGGGATCGAGACAGTTTTAACTCCGTCTTCGAGCGAAAGATTCGATCAATTCAGCTGGACAACTGGTTTTTCATAGGATGATCCACACAGCCGCCATCGCTGGGTGTCCCCGGGCTGAATGAAGGTAAATCGTGGAGATTTCTTCTCTTCCAGGATGCTATCAATCACTTTACACACAGCTTCGTAGATGCCACCAAAATGTGTGGGACCACTAAGTTTCTTGTGCCATAAAGTGACGGAGCTTCCGTGTAATGCTTCAACCATTTCACAAAGTCAGTGGACTCTTTTATTCTGATTCGTGAGAAGATGGATGATGCTAAACTGCCTGGCTCCTGCTACTGCTGATGCGACTGGCCGACGCCATTGGGAGTTCGTTGCGGGAAGCCCGCAGGTCCGTGTTGCCAATCAGGCGAAGTACAGTTTGTTCATGCTGACACTGTACAATACTTCTTATGGAAAACAAGTAATTGTGTCAAAGATCGGCTAACGACCCGTGATGTTGAAGTCTGCTAAAAAAATTTCGTTGGAGCGAATTTTTTGTATCATCGTTTTCCATTTCTTCTTCGCTGTCCTTGAAGGTCATCAATGCTGCCCTGTCGAATTCGCGTCCTTGGTGGATGTTTCCGCGAAGCCCTCTCCGATAGTTATCCCCGTAGAATTACCGAGAAGATAACGGTTGTGGTGAGTTTTGCTTTCCACGGACGAATCGACTTCACCGCCACGCTGAGGATAATAGGTTCCACATTTTGAATCGATTGCTGCCAAACTTGGGAGCAATCTTATTATGTTCAGTGGAATGAATCTCAGCTACTCGATATCGGGTCTAATTTTGCTTTTTCATTTCCTGAAAAAATGCCACGAGTCCTGATGTATTTCGTTCACGTCTTCATGTCAGAAATAGGGATCGCAAAAAAGCAGCTTTTCGCTCTTTCCTCAGAAGGACGGCAAGTATCGCTGATGCCTTCGGCTCGTGCAGGGAATCGTGATGGGCCACGCAAAAGCCAGATTCTGCGAACATCGTATGGAGGCGAACATCTACATCAATGACCCCCAATTTGACTGAGGTATAGAATAGGAAAATCCTTATGTTCACCCTCCTCTGACGTTAAGATTGCGTCGAACGGAGCCTTCGAGTGTTCAGTTATAGCTCTCCTAAGCCAACCGATTTCTGGACTGGCAGAGATCAGTCGCGGCACTAGTGCACGTTCGATGATTCTCTTTCCCAACGTTTCAAGTCTTTTTTGTTCGATTTGGCCGAGTTGTGCGGCGTTGATTGACAGGAGAAATTTTCGACTCCATTCCCTTTCATCCCAAGGATGAATCGCCCGAGTCGTTTAGAAAAGCGTTCCACCAGTAAGCTGGAGTTTCGAAGTTCACTATAGCTTCAGGCTCCACTGCAAATTCCCGGAACATCAAAACAACTCCTTTTCTCGCTCGTCGAAGAAGCCTTCCGGCCATCGATCAACGAATTCTCCCTTTTCATTGATTCGGAGCTTATCTACCCGTGTGCCATCTTCTGTCTTACGGAAGTAGAGCACGCTTACGTCTTCTGGTGTGATTTTAGGTGCGTCTGGAGCAGCTGCCCCTTCGTGCTGTTCCCGAATTCGACGAAGAATTCGAAGCAGAAGATGTTCACTGTGGGTCTCTAAGATGTACGAGTTCTTATTCCCCACTAAGGAGTCAGATATGACAAACTCATCCGTATACTCGAGGGCCGTACAAATGAATAAATCACCCAGTTCTGACTGCATTCGAGGGTGGAGATGAAGTTCGGGCTGCTCAATCGCGATAAGCGCCTCTCGCGACTTAAATGCTAACACAAGTACAGGTAACAGCTGAGAGATGCCGACACCTACATCCTGCGGTCTCAATTCATGCGAACTTTCACGGAGAATGTTTCGGTACAGTTGGGGATCCCCTTTGATACGATGATACAGTCTTTCTAACGATTCACTCAGTTCTTCGTGGTAGGACGTTACTGGCTTAGTGTGACCATTCGTTGAAAGGATGACTATTCGCTTCTTCATCGGCAGACTGACTAGAAAGTCTGTTACCTCTTGCGGCACTCCGCGTCG
The DNA here is from genome assembly GCA_041398805.1 of Planctomycetaceae bacterium. Classification (GTDB taxonomy): domain Bacteria; phylum Planctomycetota; class Planctomycetia; order Planctomycetales; family Planctomycetaceae; genus Polystyrenella. Next base: position 326,032 of record JAWKUC010000001.1, read on the forward strand.
ACATGCTCTCAAGAGATCGTAGTCGAGCTCCATATAATATTTTTGCCTTATCTCACAGCCACCATCGAAATGCTGATTACTGGCGAGCCAATAGTTTATGCGTCGATCATTTTCTACCCCTGCATCCTCACTGAAGAGTTCTTGCCATAACCTCGTTCCATCTGCACGCGATCGCGTTGCAGGTGAGTTATCGAGATTCTGTTCAAGATTCGTGGGAATAGTTCTCAATGGTCCCAAATACAATAACCGGGACAGCTCCGTTCGGACAGTTGTAATCGAGCCTCGAAATAGTTGTGTAAAAAATTCCTCTAGTTGATAATTGATCGCATAGCGTTTGAAGTCGACATCAATAAAGAAGCGTTCTTCGTCGTCGAAGTTGCTTTTTTTTTCGCTTTCTGAAGATTTGTTATAACGGATGAACAAATTCTCTTCTTCAAGAAATTGAGAAAATGACAGTGCTACATCACTTGTCATACAGTTATCAAAGAAATGAGTGTCGTTGACTTGTAAGTAATAGTTACTCTCATCCTCCAAACACCAAAGCGAATTTGTCAACTCATGAAACCACGACTTCCTCAGCCCCTCACTATTTGTATAAAACCAAAAGTCATGAAAAGCATCGATTTTAAGATACGTTCCTTCATAACAAGATGTTTCGTCCTCCCATCGAGTCTCGTCTCCCTTTCCAATTTCACAAACAAATCGCCCGTCCAGGTGAAGTTGCAAACAGTTAATGAGTACATCAGAACCTTCACAGCCCAGTGAGACTCGAAGACCAAGTGTTTTAATAGATTTCATCGCTGTGTATGACTGTTCGTAATGTGCGAAATGTTGAATGATGCCTATCGACTTCAATAGATCACCACGCGCGTAATCTGATAAATCTCCATCAGCCAGTGAGACTTCGACAAGTAGCGATACCGTGTTTGTACTTTTGCCCTCGTAAACAAATTGGCGGAATCCTCCCAAATCAACGGATTCACCACCCAAGACAGTCTCTCGCGGATTTGGATTATTGTTCACGAATAGTTCAAATAAGTAGTGCAATGCATGAATCAAGCTACTTTTCCCAGCACTATTTGCTCCATAGAGCAAAGTAATCGGCTTGAGTTCGATCTCGATCATCTTTGCCAATACCTTTGAAATTCTCAATACCGATCTTGGTGATGCGTGCCACGGTCTTGTCCGATTCTGAAGTCGTTCTTGTAAATTTAGAGGTCTGACTACTGTTCTCTGCCTAGATTGTGTCAACTCGTGAACGGTGGTTTTCCGATTCGTAGATGACTCCCATCGACGAACCACCAATTCTCCAGGCAATAGGGGCTCAGCATTGCCTGGGAATTCACCGATTTTGCCGGCTTACTTGTAAGCAGGTACAATGGGGGTGACCAGTCCGATTCCATCAAACTCGACCTGAAGTCAGCAATCAATTGTGGTCGATCGTTTCCGAAATACCGATTACTTCGCATGCCACGCGACTGATGAAGGCTGCCATGGAAATCCAACACGAGCAGTGCTGAGACATTTCGGGTAATCAGACCAGACTTTCGCAATGCTTTTGTTCCTTCGGGGTATGTAAATATACCGTTTCGCCAGGTCCAATAAGACTTTTCAGAACCGGCTAAGGTACCTTGGTGAAGCTGAGAGTAGAGCCGCCGGAGGTCCAATTTCGCAGAACAGATAACGACCCATTGCCCGGGCCACTCACAACTACATAAATCTTCCAGCTGTTTGGCCAGGATGTCAATGTTACTGCACTTTTCTACGAGAACTCCAATGTTATCATTGCCGAGTTTACAGGCCGTGTCAGCGTTCAGTTGAACGTCTCCCAGCATCCTGCTCTCCATTCGAGTAACTCTCCTACAGCGAATTGCCGCAAAGGGATATCGAGAATCATAATTTATCTCATTCATTGTGCTGATCATCTATATTGTCTCCAATTGTTCCCCACAGTTGGAACAGAAACGGGCCGTTGATAAGGCTTCTGTGTCACAACAGGGGCAGTTACGTCGGTTGTCCAGTAACAATTCACGAGACCAGTCCGCAGGTGCCTCGGTTAAAACAGGTGTTTCGTTCTCAATAACATTCAGTAGAGCGCGAAGCACTTCCAATGTCATTTCTTTGCTGGCAGTCGGATTTCCATAAGGGTCGAGAACGCACCGGATGCACCCTGTCTCTCGCTCGCAATCGCAATTAGTGATTCGCTCGATTGTGCGTTCAACGAGCGATTCCAGCAAATCGAAGGCGACATTGGTCATGTCAACACCATCATAGACCATGTCGTAAATGAAGATCGCCAGTTCTCCAGATGAGAGCGAATCAATCCCAGACGAGAAATCCTGCGTATCACAGGGACCAGAAACTGTTGGGAACAGGCTGCAGAAGAGATGCTCACAAGCCGACAGCACCTCGCGAGGAGCGATTCCCAATTTGCCAGCGAACTGATCCCAGAAGCACTTCTGGAAAAGCAGCATGGTTCCCTCGGTAGGAAGTGTGTTCGTCGGCATGCCCTGCGAGCCGTTCCAGCAATGGACTGTTTGTCCGGAACGGTCTTTTTCAACGACATTCACCAGAAACTCAGATACATCAATCGAGACCTGTGCGATCCGCAGACAGGAATAATCCTTTTTCTTGTATTGCTGTTTCAGTCGGATTTTCTTTTGGATGAATACGCTGGTTTCGTTACGGGTGTAAATCGGGTGCAGCCGAACAACTCGCTTACCCTGTATTACATCCTTAACCTTAAATGCTCGGCCCCCATGTCGATAAATTGCATTTCGAGAACACTCACGGAGAAGATGGATGGAATCAATTTCGCCCAGCTTTGAATCACCGACCATCAGTGCGTAAGCACCTTCGCCGGAACTGCGAATGTTTATCTCCATGTGTGGCTGTGAGCGGTAAAATTCGTCGCGATTGAGTTGCCCGTCAGCCCGTAAGCTTTTAATTTGACTGATTTGTGTCCCAACAGCATTTTCGATCAGCCTGTCTTCATCTCCTCCAACTTCCTGGACGGCACATGCGTAGTGCTGACAGACAATCCGCTGGTTGTGCATGTTCAAGACGAGTGGCTCATTCTCCTTCTGGAACAGTTCATCGGGATGGTTAGCATAATAGGAGTCGATCGGCTTTTCAGCCGGGATGAATATCGAAACACCTTCCCTGCCGCCTCGCGCAGACCTACCAGCTCTTTGCCACAGACTCATCATGCTGTTTGGCAGGCCGATACAGAGCACAACATCGATCGAACCGATATCGATGCCAAGTTCGAGAGCGCTGGTAGAGAATACCAGTCGAACTTTCCCGTTTCTCAATCCATCTTCGATTTCCTGTCGTTCCTCTGCGGAGAGGCCCGAGCGATAGACTCTTACGTAGGCATCTTCGTCGCTCTGTGTATCGGTAAATCGTGACAGCATTCGTTCAGCCGAAATTCGACTGGGACAGAATGTCAACACGGTTAATCCTGCATCGACAAGCTTTTTTGCCATCTTCCTCCCTGTGTCGAAGTAATGGCTCTCAGAATCAACCATCCAGAATTTACGGGCACCCTGCTGGCTACCATCCTGTTCGGGAGAAATACAGACGAATTGCTCTCCAGTTAATTGCTCCATGTGTCTCTGAGGGTCACTGATGGTCGCCGAAGTCGCAATGAATTTGGGGTTAGAGCCATAAAGCTGGCACACTTGCTTTAGACGATGCAGGATATAAGCAACGTTAGTACCAAAGACTCCTCGATAGTCATGACACTCATCAATCACGATAAGTTTGAGATTCGAAAAGAATTTAGTCCAGTGGCGTTCGTGATGCTGCAACAGTCCAAAATGGAGCATATCCGGATTGGTGAGCAAGATTTGTGCTTCCTGGCGGATCAACGGCTTACGTTCGTCAGAAACAGAGCCGTCATATCGAGCAATCAGGTCTGGCTTCCTGTTCTGGAGATTCGCAATTGTCGGTATCTGCTCGGCCATGTCCCTCAGTTTCGAGAGCTGGTCATTAGCCAGGGCCTTTTGAGGGAACAGGAGCAATGCTGTCGAATCTTCATCACAGCAAAGCTCGTGGAATGCAGGGAGCGAGTAAATCAATGACTTTCCGCTTGATGTGCGTGTAGCAACGACGGTATTTCTCCCCTGCAAGACCTCCTCAATGGCCAGATGCTGATGTTGAAATAAACCTTGGGGGAAAACTTCTTCGAGGAATTTCACAATCCCCGGATGCAGGCATGAGTTTGCCAGTGGTTCAAATCTCCCCTCACGGAACGGCTCCTGGGGAGGATCGTAAAGAACAGAGAATTCATCATTCTCTGCGATGACCTGGGCGACAGAAGAGATTACAGATTCAGTTTGTAGCAAGGTAAAGCCTCCATCTAGCAGGGAACCAGAAGATGCTTGTCATTTAAGCATGCACTGTGCCAAACGGTTGATTTCAGCTGAAAACAGACAATTCAGCTATTAGAGGCTTATTTTATCATATGTTTTCTCTAAGTCGTTATCTCCTGCATCTGGTTCATGGTAAGAGATGTTATGAGGGGATAAGAAAAATTGTCTTTGGGAGGCCAACTCAACATGATTTTGCAAATGTTTGCAAAATCTCAGCTCATTTGGACAAGGAACTACTGGTCTACTTCAATTCCCTCCCTGTCGAGATCCACCTCCTGGTCGTTATCGTTTGATGCAATGGCAATATCTCGGGGTAGAGCGACAGAGGTTGTAATGTTTTCAGGCTCTGAGAAATTATTCTCCGGGTTCAAATCAGCCTCATCCTGTTGACGCCATAACTCTCGTAATTCGGCTCCTCTGCGTATCACAGCCTCGACAGTCTCCCGAGATTGCTCCACTTCGGCTGGACCTGCTTCGCCAAGCCCGGAAAGTGGCTCTATACCCATCCGCTTAAGTTTATCGAACAGTCTCTCCATTGTTGTATCAGGAGTACGAAAAAACTCGGAACCGCGGAGACGGTGAAATGTCCATCCCAGTCTTTCAAGAATTGCCTGCCTTGCCATGTCCTCCGGTAATTTCTCGGGTGGATGGTACCGATCGCCATCGCACTCAACTGCCAGGCGTCGACCCCCTTCACCTTCAACTACAATATCAATTCGATAGGCTCCGACTCTCCATTGGGGCGTCACTTTGTATCTTGCTTCAATAAGATGTTGAATAACCATCTCCTCGAAAGGTGATTCTGCCCGAGCAATTGCTTCTCCAACCTCACGGGCGACGGATTTCGGATCAAGTGCATGTTCGATCAAGCGACGTCGCAAATCTCCCGGCTTTAAATCAATATCTGAGTTGAGAGAATGTACAACCCACATTTGATTTCGTGCCCGACTGGCGGCGACATTATAACGTTTCTGGTCATCCGGACGTTGTTTGAGGGGTAGAGGACCGTCTGTGGGAGAGTCAACCATTGAAAGAAAAATCACATCACGTTCATCTCCCTGAAATTGTGCTGAGTTACCACAAACGATCCTTCGGTCCTCGTACTGTTCTGGTGTCAGATACCGGAGCAGGAGCTTTTCGATCTCTGTTGCCTGTTCACTTCCCAGCAAATTGATAACACCAAAAGTCTGATCCGCGTACATCGGATGTTCGATAGCGGCAACAATCAAGGATGCAATCGCCTCAGCCTCCTCCTGATTGATTTTCGACTTACTTTGGCGTGATGCACCCTCAACTCTGTAAGAGATAACGGCGGGATGAATCGGAGAACTCGTTTCGTCTCGAAGTGGCTTTATCTGCCCCTGATAAGCCAGATAATTGCTGAAATTGATGATGTCCGGCACGCAGCGGAAGTGCTCCTGCAGACAAATCGAGCCTCCGAACGACTGCCTGGCGACGTCGTAAATCGACATTTTACCGTCATAAAGATCACTATTGGGGATATCTTTTAAACAAGAGGCTATCAGTTTATCGACCTCCGAAACGGTTTGTCCAACAGCGGAAGGACTCACCTGCTCATGGTCTCCGACGACAACGACTCGTTTCCCCAAAGTAATTGCGAGTAACCCCGTCACGTCACACTGACTGGCTTCATCGATAATGACCACATCGAACTTGGTCGTCTCGAAATCAAAGCTTTCCACTAGACGTGAAATCGGCATGATCCACGCGGGAACGGCACTTTGACAATCGACCATTTTACGCTGTGCTTCCCGTTTCAAGAGCTCCACTCGTTTTCCATGTCCTTTTCCCATCCGCCGGACTGTGTCGAGCCATCCAATGAGAGACTGTCGCTGCCGAAGGTTGGTTCGTTCAACTTGTTTAGCCCACGCTCTTCGATCAATCAATTGAATGGTGACGGACGCAATCTGATCTTTCGTTCTTTCAATGCTTGTGATTAGCTCATCTATATTAATTTCGGAACGACGATTCAATTCATCCTCAAGTTGTCGCCATTGCCATGCTGCCACCGGATTGCCTGGAGTGTTGGTTTCACCATGGATACCATTACGGCTTCGTATCTGCTGAACCCAGCACTCTGCAAACGGTTGGAGTCGTTCCAGAAGTTCCTTTCGGCGCTCAGCGTGTTTCCTACGGCTGACCGCCTGAGTCAGGTGGTTGTATGAATTTTCGTAATCGGTCGCATTTCGTTGGCTGATTGCTTCACGCATTGAAAGAACTTCCGTACGTATGTAGCTTTCCGTTTCTTCAAAAAGCACTTTTTCACGCTGTTTATTGATTCGTGATTTCAGGAAACACATCGTTGCCGTCAGCTGATCAAGTAGTAGTTGTTCGACACCATCGATGATTCGCATCATCGTCCCGTTCGCTTCCGTTCGCGGAGGGAGCTGTCGAATGAACCCTTCCCAGTCAAAACCCAGATCCACCAGGGTATCGACCAGTGGCTGCCACTTGTTTTCCCACCACGTCAGCGAATCGGAAATCTGAGGTCGGAATTGCTGGCAAACCTCGACGAAATTCAGGCCAAGCTCTGAAGAGGTCTCGACCCCGTAAGGCACAATAAGGCTGTCCCAAATCTGTGAAAGCTCCTGTTTCGCCTGGCCTGCAAGCAGCGTCCTCTCAATGGCCTGAAAATGCTCGAGAGAGGACGGGGGCATATCCAGAACTTTCCAATTTCGGATAGTTTCTCTCCACTCCCTGTTCAATAGCAGCGTCAACCAGCCTAAACGCCTCCCTCCTTCGAGACGTGTTCGGATTGTTGTAGCATGAGTAAGTTGTTCTGTAATAGTCGTTGCTTTGTCGATATCTGGATAGAATCGAAGAATATCCACCTTGTTCGCCGATACACGCTCGACGGCATTGTCTATCCGTTCGATCAGCAGTTCCCATGAAGAGGATTCCATTTTTCCAATCCGCCCCGCGTTGACGACTGTAATTTGCCACGGTGGCATCTCCTTCAACAGGTTCAAGGCATTGTCAAAGCCCTCTCGAAGTGATTCGATCGCCTGAATACTTTTCACGGTGAACTTAGAGTCTCGCCAGGACTCTTTATTGAATTGTGCTGCTTGCTGAGATAGGCCGTCTCCATTTTCAATCATCTCGCGAAACTGGGTTGGTGAGACAAGCTTCTCGATTTCTGGAAGTGGGTCATCGACATGTAGGTCATCGAGCTCGGTAGTTTTATCGTTAGATAGGTATAGTTCGAGAACCTCCGCCTGGCTCAGAGGCAAGGGAACGTTTGGAGTCAGGGGGCCGGGTATCCAATCATGAGTATCTTTTCCAGCAGCGACGATTCGAGCCGCTTCCGACGGCGATGTCGACTCCCCAGCGAGAACGATATCTCGATATTCATTGTTCCGTGCATTGAGGAGATCGTCCTGCAGTTCCTCCAATCGTTCGATTAACTCAAGGCGTTCGTTTTGCAGCTGAGCCGCTTCTTGCTCTAATTGTTCCTGGTCCGAATTACTCAGTCGTTCGCTGATGACCTCTACAGATTCCTTAAGCTGCTGTCGTCTGTCCAAATCATTATCCAGCACACTTACACACAGCGGCCGTAACTCTTCTACGACATGATCACGTAGGTCTCTCAGGGCTTTTGTGGTGTGACTTGTCACCAGAATGCTTTGCCCTTGGGCCAGTAGATGTCCGATCAAATTCCCGATCGTGTGGCTTTTACCGGTTCCAGGAGGCCCTTGTACGATCACTGCGCCATGTTGTTCCAGACGTTTGGCAATGCGGGTTTGCTCCGGATTTGATGGCTTTCCAAACAGGATTTCCTTCGCTGGGCCGAGTGACCTGAATGTGCTGGAGCGTGCGGTAGGCTCAGCGTCCCAATCCGGGACCGTCTCCACACCAACAATATTCAGGAGTGCGGTCGGAAAAGATTCCGCCTTTTCAATCGCTGTAGTAACCTTCTCGAAAGCCGCGTTGAAACCGAGAGTTCGCTTGCGCAAGAAAATTACTGGTGATCGTCCCAAAGTAGGGGCTTCACATTCGAATGCTGGTCGACCAGAGTCAATCAATCGGCCCTGCGATGACAGGGTTGTTGCAAATCGCTTCAGGAAACCAGAGGCATCTTCAGCCAAAGGATGGCAATTATTCTGATCGATTTCGGCTCTACATTTTGCCAAAGCTTGTGGTTCGACCTCGTCGAGGGACTGAAACAGGGCAGCAAAGTTCCACTGGTCGGTCGGACTCTGTGATCGTGAACTCAGGAACCGAAGCATCGAACGTCAGCTCAACCCGTTGCAGCAGGATTGGATGGAAAATTGATCCGGAATCCAGATGCCAGCTGAGTATTCCGTCTCCCAGAACAAGTTCAACACGTTCCGATTCACGTTCCATGCGTCCGTAAAGGTCGTACAATCTTTCGAAGCATTTCATTGCTCGTCTTGATGGCAGCTCGTTTATTCGCCATTTATCCCTCAGTGTGGACCATTCTGCCAGCAATTTCGGTCTCGCCGAATCTTCCTGAAACGAAACGACAATGGTCTCTCCAGCAACTGTGGTCTCGTTTCTTGATTCGTGGACTTGCACCTGCTCATTGTCTGGAAGCTTCCATCCCTGGCGTAGCCAGGGGAGAAGTTCCTCAGGTGGAGAGGGAGCGTTCGTCAGTTCTGGACGACGTACTTTGAGGATGAAGTCATCAACTTGTGTTTGCGACTCCTCATCGGCATCCGAGTCCTCTATGTGAGACTGAGGTGTTCCTCGCTGGATCGCGACATGGTCAGGCAATTCGTCGAGCCACAGTCTCCATTCCTGTTTAGCGATCTGGCGTTCTGCCGGGTTGCGCAAATCATTTAACGCCTTCAGATACTCAAAAATCTGTTTGATGCGTTTTTTGCCGAGAGCAAATTGTTCAGGAGCAATTTCAGACATCGGGACGACCTTAACGTCGGGGTCAGACGGAGGAGATGGGTCCACCATATCACGCTCCCTGCCTGCGACTCAATCAGCAAAGTTCCTGAGCCCCAAATTTTGCAAACGATTGCAAAATTCGAATTCAGGGACAGTGCAAATCCATCGGGGACAACCCGCTCGGCAAAAGTCACGACTTAGCCGTGCGACTCAAGCAGACTCTCAAATCTCGACATCCGTGGTCACAGGCACTTCCGTCGTTATTTCCTGAGCAACGGCATTGTACAGCGGAATCTCACTGTTTTTTGTGGCGATTGAAACCAGCAACGAATAGCGAGCTTCGCTCTCAAAACGGTTTTGGCTTGGTCGTTCCCTCCACCAACCGGTGACCGGCATGACGGCAATTTGACCACAGGACGCGAGAGTAGCGGCAGTTCCTGTCCACCGATCAGAATGTATGCACCCTTTTTTTTGCAAGTTGTCGCCAAGTTCCCAGTTGCGACTGTCGGCGATTGCCCCTCCGGGATTCTGCTTCGGATCTTCCCAAACAGTTCTGGTGATTCGTTTTCGAAACTGATTCATGTCTTCCTCAGGCCGAATAACATCAAAACGCAATCCATGAGAAGCATATCTATGTCGAACTCCCCACCCTTTTCTTCCGGGACTGGGTTCAATGAAATACGACAATGTGACACGCATTGACACTTCCTCTTCTCCCAGGTCCTGCAGGACCTGAGAAGGAAAGGGGAGCGCGTGAAGTTTCATTTCATGTGACTTGATTTCGCTACCGTCCTTACGAAACGGAGAAAGTGAATCCTCGATGACAATTGTCGCAATGTTCGTTGCGCATTTCTGGGCACGTTCGAGATGTGGAATTCCCCAACCGTAACAGCGAAGTCGTAAATTTCGGTCCTTTCTCGGAAACTGTTCGAGCATTTCGGGCGTCCATTCCGCTGAGTGAACCAGTAGCCCCTTTATTGTTTCTGGCTGAAAATGAGGGTACTCCGCTTGAAGAATCGCTGCCATTCTCGCAACTTGAGCAGTCGCGGCGCTCGTGTCGCCCGAAACTCCAAGTAATGCACCATCCTTCTCCAGGATCGTTGTCAGTAAGCCTAGGTCGTCCGGCTTAGTCACGAATCCGGTATTGTCGCATGCGTGGTTTCCACCTTCAAAAACGACGTCCGGTTTGATCGGCCACTCCTGAGCCTCCCAGCCGATTGACGTCGTACTCGCGGGATTGAGTAGTCCTTTCGAAGCGATTGGTGTGAAGCCTTCAAGTCCCTTTTCCTGTATCCAGCACTTTTCAGTGCAGGCCCCCACTGTCAGGCTGTTCCAGGATTGTGCCGGGTTCTGTACGCTCGCCAGGTGATTTGCATCCGGATAATTAACTCCTACTTCTAAATAGAGATTTCCGGCAGAGACGACAAGCAGCCGTCGCGTTTCATCCTCTTCACCGACGCCTGCACATGCCTGATCAATCGCCGCGGACCATAGTGTGGGAAGCCCCTGGTCGCGGTCATCCGCAGTTGTCGCCAGGCAGAACGTGCGAGGTCTGCTCGGGGCCTGTGCTTCGGCCATGTACATCGAGCCTTCAGTAATTGCTCCGTAATCTGGAGCTTCATTCTGCCCAACGTCAGGTAGAATCTTTACCGATTCCAGTCGATGGGAGAGCGTTACCTCAGAGTCACCCAGTAAAAGTTCTTCAAGTGGACCATACAGCGCCAGCCCCGCTAGTTCAGTACCATGTCCTTTCCTGTCATCCGAATTCCATTGAGGTTTCCACGATTGTGTATCATCATCACTCAATGCAGGAGCAAGTAGTTTATGGCCGCGATTGACACCGGTATCAAGGAGACAGACTGCTGGGGCAGTCGTAGAAGCAAACTTTGTTCGGGAGAGCAGATTGTCGATAAATTCGGACTGGTCACTCGGTGGGAGATCCGTGTATTCCGAGGCAACGATGCTTGCTCGACGCAATTCTGCAAGAATATTAAGCAGCGCTGGAAACTGCGCCCATCGGTCCAGCGACGCACGGGCAAGCACCACGCCTACTTCCGGAAAGATAACCGTGTTGTCACTTACTAACAGCCCCTGTTTCTTTCCCTCGTCTCGAAAGAGTTCGACGGCGTTTTTCACCGACGCCGTGTTAAGCCAGACCTCCCACCACAGTTCCTCCTCCTGCCTCGGCAGCTTACCGTCAGCGTCCGTGTAATAATCCGCCAACACCGCAAGCCGAATCGCGCTGATGGGAGTAATCAACTTCTCGTGCTGGGGTTTACCCTTAGCGGTGTCTAATGCGGCATAATCGAGAATGCGTTTTTCAAAGTGGTCGATCTTACCTTTCGGAACCGCAACGGTAGCGACTTTGAGCCCGTTCTGGACCGTTACATTGACTACTCGAATTCCGCGCCGTTTATCCTCTAAGCTTTCGACTTTCAAATTGCTGTCGGTCGCTCCTTCGAAGACAAGGGGTATATGGTGCAAGTCGCTTGTAGCAGGCGTTTTGTTCAACTCTGCGTCGGCGGTGTCCCGGGCTTGGTGAAGCTCGTTCAGCAACTTATTTGCATGCTGGACACGATCACGAGGTGGAGCCTCAAACTTTCGACCTCCTCGGTTCGTCGAAGTATAATCCTCAGGATGGCCGTGATTCGGCAGATAGAAATGGGGGAATTCAGGCATCCGTCAGTGGGTTTCTAATTCCTGGAGCGATAACGATTTCTATTCAGGAGAGCTCGTTGTAATACTGACTCGTTAATCTCATCTCGATCAGACAGTACAGCATCTTTGGCGGCATCATTGCAAGCCTGGCAGATGTCTGCATGGCTCAGAGTTTCAGCGGCTGATTCCAATGCAGGCCACTCGAATGAGGGAACGTTAAAAGGGGCCAACCGGTTCAAAATTAATTTCCGTATTTCTGTAGCGCCTGGGAATTCATAAACGAGGACGTCGTCGAACCGCCGAAACAAAGCATCATCAAGAATATGAACATTGTTTGTGGCAGCAACGATCAAGCTGTCTGAGTCGTCCTGTTCGAGAAATTGAAGAAAAGAGTTTAAAACACGCCGAATCTCTCCGACATCATTTTTTGATCCCCGCTCGCCGCCAATGGCATCGAACTCATCAAAGAGGTAAATGCCGCGGGTCTCGTTCATGGATTCGAAAATCGCATGCAATTTTGCCGCGGTCTCTCCCATGAACTTTGTAATCAAAGAGTGCAGTTGTACTGCAAAATGCGGTAACTTTAGTTCGCCTGCCAAAGCCTTCGAGGTCATCGTCTTTCCACAACCCGGAGGGCCCACCAGGAGTAATTTCCGGCGAGCGCTAAGGCCATGGTGACGAAGTTTCGATTGCTGGCGGTACTCATGAATTACCCGTGCCAGAGATTCCCGTTGATCCTCTCCCAGCACCATTTCTGAAAGCCGGGTTTTCGGATAGCTGACTGAGAGCAGAAACTGAAGCTCTCCCTGAGGGCGTGCAACTGGGACGGCTCCTCCAATTCGATCACTCTGCTGCTTGAGCTTAATCTCCTCCAGAAGCTCTTTCAGTTCGCTGGCTAGCTTAGTCTTTCCCGATCGGGCAGCATGCGCAGTGATCTGTGTGGCGACAGCGAGAAAGCGTTCGCTATCTGCTTCACTGTAACTGCGTAACAGGGATTTCATTTGTGCTGCTGTGGCCACGGGAGTTCAATTCCTGGTAAGACTCAATTTCAGTTGATTTAGATTCCTTGTTGAGCATGTTTCGCTCGACTTTCAACTGATATCGACATCCTGAGCCCAACTCTGTTGCGCGCCGATGATTTTCCTTCAAGAAAGGGCATTTCAGTGCGATTGGGACATCAAGATCCCTGAATTGTAGCACCCCCAACTGGTGAATTCGATCAAGTTCTTCGCACCAGATGTAATTCTCGGGAGATTCACCAAAGCTCCAACTCTCTCCCGACAACGCCATCAATTTTGCAAACATTTACAAAATTCACCCCTTAGTAATACTGCACGATGTACCCGTAAGCCCGGTCGAACAGTTCCTGGTCGCCGTGGAGTTTGTAGTTGAGGAGGACCTTCCTCAAGGCCTTTTTTACCTCCCGTTCGCCGCCACTGGTGTTCTGCCAGCCGTCGAAGCGGACGATGCGGACAATCTCGTCAATCTCGTTGACGATTCGTTCCACAATGATCGGGGTCTTCTCGTTCCTGATCTCTTCAAAGAGCTCCGTCAATGCCGCTTTAGCGAGGTCCTGATCTTCTTTGGGCGTGGTATCCTTTTCTGCAGCGACAACATCCCGTGCCAATCGCAGGATCTCCTTAAGGAACTTCCTACTGTCATCCAGTCCCTTCTCGTGACGCTCGCGCAGCTTATCCAACCGTTCTCCCAGTTCGACGAACTTCGGATCCCCGCCATGTTTCCGTAGCCGGGCGATCAGTTTCATCACGATGGCGTTCGCTCGCCCTTTTGCCTCCTCGACCGCCTCGATCAAATCAGCATCCATGATTAACGCATCGAGATCATCACTCACACCGTCAATGTGCGTGTGCTGATGGATCAGTTCGATCGTCTTCGCACCCAGGGCATGCCACAGCAGCTTGCCATTCCCGCTGGCCGGTTTTACGGATTGATACACCTGCGCCAGCCAGCGATAGTCAGTTTCGTACGCACTCAGACAGGAGTCTGGTGACAATGCTTCCCACAATCGTGACAGAGCTGAGTATTCCGCAGCGAACTTATCGCAGGTCTCGTTATCAGGCAGGCATTCCTGAGCGGCCATTAACCCCTCGTACCCCTCCAGTGTGCGATCGACACCGGGAAAGAAGGCGAGACAGGCCTGCACCCGCTCCGGTAGTTCCTTCTTAAGTTCATCCAGGTTAGAAATTACCGATTGCACCGCCTGCTCATCGAACGCGAGTGCCTTGGCGACATCATCGAAAATTCCGATGTAGTCCACAATCAATCCGTGCGTTTTCTCCGCATGAACCCTGTTGGTGCGGCAAATACACTGCAGCAGGTTATGGTCCTTCATCGGTTTGTCGAGATACTGGGCCTGCAGAATCGGAGCATCAAATCCCGTCAGCAACTTCGAAGTCACGATCAGCAGTTTGAGCGGATCGGACGGATCTCGAAACCGGTCGAGCAACTTCTCTTCCTGGTCGCGGTCCCGCTTATACGCTTCGAACTCCTTCTCGCCCGACTCCACCGACATCACTACATCAGAAAACTCCGGTTCCTCTGTAATCTGATCGATCGCCCGCTTATACAGATCACAGCATTCGCGATCAAACGTGACGATCATTCCCTTGAAGTCATTCGGCTCGACCTTCTCTCGGTAATGGTTGACGATATGCTGACAGACCGATTGCACCCGCTCGGGCGACTTGATCAGCACCGCCATCTTCGCCGCCCGTTTCGCCAGGTCATCACGGTCCTGTTCGCTCAGCCGACCGGTGATCTCCGCATATGCTTCGTCAATCGCATCCTGGTCAATCTTGAGCTTCACGTCCGGTGCTTCAAAGTGCAGCGGCAACGTCGCCCCGTCCCGGATCGATTCCTGGAAGGAATACCGGGTGATGTAACCGCCAGTATCCTCTTCGGCACCGAAGGTATAAAACGTATTCCGGTCCGCTCTGTTGATCGGCGTGCCCGTCAAACCGAACAGCGATGCATTCGGTAACGCATCACGCATCTTCCGGCCCAGGTTCCCTTCCTGAGTCCGGTGGGCTTCGTCGACCAGGGCGATAATGTTCGCTCGTGTGTTGAGGGCCCCCTCGCATTCCCCGAACTTGTGAATCGTGGTGATGATCACCTTCCGGGTATCCTGCTTGAGCAACGTCTGCAGTGCCTCGCGCGTCTCCGCCTTGACCATGTTCGTCACATCGGCCG
This sequence comes from Planctomycetaceae bacterium, assembly GCA_041398805.1. Classification (GTDB taxonomy): domain Bacteria; phylum Planctomycetota; class Planctomycetia; order Planctomycetales; family Planctomycetaceae; genus Polystyrenella. The sequence continues at coordinate 341,154 of JAWKUC010000001.1, forward strand.
CATTGAAGGTCGCGGTAATCTGCGTATCGAGGTCAATCCGATCGACGACAATCAGCACCGTCGGATTTCCCAGGTCCGGGTGCATCCGCAGTTTCTGAGCACTGAAGACCATCAGCAGCGATTTGCCCGAACCCTGGAAATGCCAGATCAGCCCCTTCCGAATCTTTCCCTCAACCACCCTGTTCACCAGCAGGTTGGTCGCTTCGTACTGCTGATAGCGGCAGATGATCTTGATACGGCGATGTTTCTTGTCGGTGGCGAACAGCGTGAAGTTTTGCAGGATGTCGAGCACCACCTCCGGTTTCAACATGCTCTCGACCGTCTTCTGGACATCGGCGAGTGTCCCTTCCTGCTGATGCCCCGCTTCCCGCCAGGGGCCCCAGATCGTCAGCGGCATCCGGATTGAACCATACCGGTACGCTTTCCCTTCGGTCGCGAAAACGAGCACATTCGGGACGAACATCGCCGGTATGCTCTGTTCGTAGTCGTCGTGAATCTGGCTTGCTCCGTCGACCCAGGTCACCGCCGGTCGCGTTGGTGTCTTTGCTTCTCCAATGACGACCGGCAGCCCGTTGACCAGCAGCACGATATCAAACCGCTTCTCCAGCGTGCCGACTTTAAACGTCCACTGGTTACAGACAACCAACTCGTTGTTCTCCGGTTCCTCAAAATCGATCAGGCGGACGGAGGTATGTTCTCCGTTCGGCCCGAAGGGCATCGTTTTCTCCCCCCGGATCCATTCGGTCAGCGCTTCATTCGACCGTACGACCCCGTCGTTCTGCACCGCCAGCACAATCGCCCGCAACTTGTAGATCACCTCATACGCCCGGTCCGGTTGCTCGGCAATCTCCGGGTTCAACCGGATCAACGCCTCCAGCAGCGCCGACTCGACGAACACCTCTCCGCTCTGCCGATCCAGCGAAGGTCCGGCCGTATAGGTCCACCCATTCGACACACACGCATCGAGGACCATTTTTTCGACGGAGTTGAATTCGTTAAACATAGTCACTGACCCAACAAATGATTCAGTAGGTGTTTCTTTAGTCTGAGTGTCAGTTGAACATGATGTTCCAGGCCGTCGATCTCAGAGACACATTGTTCGAGCGTTTCTACTACAGAGTTTTGTCGCTCAAGCGGGGGTTTAGGAATCTGAAGTTCAAAAACAGATTGCATCGGCAAACGCTTTGTTCCGTGCGAGCTCTCCGCCACAAGCTTTAACAGTTTCATGGAATTGTGCTTCAACCAATGAAAAACATACTGCTGATGAAAATGCTCTGATACTACCAGTGCCTTCATGTCTTGATTAAATGCAACTTCTCGGCCGGCTATAGCTACTGGAAAGGTGTGGGCAAGTATCATTCCTCGAATGACCATTAGAAGTGTACCTTCATTAACAACCGTAGCTCTTCGTTTTAGTGCTAACGAGGTAATATGCTCCTCGGAATCTTGAATTAAGGTGCATTTCATATCTTTGGGACTCACCCAAGGGAAATCGCCTCCCCAAAAATCTGGATTACTACGTTTAGGGGTCCCCCCGCTCAACCACTTGCCCGCCTGTTCTAAGGAAATCGAATCGTGGGTACAGGCGTCTTCTTCGAACAGTTGTCGTCGTATGGCGGTAAGAAGGGAAGACGCGTTTTTTGTCGAGTGGTCGTATGACTCCAACGATTCTTCGCACGCTTGCAATACTTCCGCAATCCGCCGCTGCTCCTCCTTCGGAGGAAGTGGGAACTCAAATGCAGCAATATCATTCCACACAACATAAGGATTGGTGGATCCTCGCGATTTGCTTATCGCATGGGATGTAAATGATTCAGACAACATTATATGTGGAATCAACTCTGGTAATAATGTGTCAGAGTCTGCCGATTCGAGTACGAAAGTTGTGTTTGCGCAAATACCGTCAAAAGGGGCGATGGAAACTTTCTTCAGATAGGTCCTGCGCGAACCATAAAGAATTTGGCCTTTTTTGAATAATCGATGAAAAGCGGGGCCGAGATAGTCTTCAGTGATCGTTCCCCATCGTCTCAGGTGAAAATCATCCGAGTCCATATGTCCGCCAGCGACATAACGATCCAAATCTGTCGTCGAACGGTCAACGATTTCTTTGACCTCCCTGACGACGTCGCCAAATTTGACTGTCTTCCGGTTTTCACGACTGCGTCCGATTAGCGAAGCTATCTCTACGTCTCCTGTCACCATGATTAACTCTCCTCCTTACCGGGTTTATCAATCCTCGCGCGGGCCGCGTTCACCGCTTCATGCAGTTTGCGTTGCAGCAGTTCCCGCGGTGGGAGTTCCGTCAGGTAGGAGGAGACATGAATTCCACTTTCATCGAGTCGGAGCAATTCAATCTGCTCCGCCGATTTGTCGGCGCAGAGAATTAACCCCAGGGGAGAGTTTTCGCCCGATTGCATTTCATGCTTTTCCAACCAGCGCAGATACAGTTCCATCTGACCCTTATACGCCGCTTCAAATTTCCCGAGTTTTAATTCCACGGCGATCAGACGGTTCAATTTTCGATGGAAAAAGAGCAAGTCGAGGGCATGGTCCTGACCATCAATGATCATCCGAAACTGGCGACCGACAAAGGCGAACCCGGTTCCCAACTCCAGAATGAATGCCTCCAGCTGACGTAGAATAGCCGTCTCCAGGTCCTGTTCGCTGTACGTATCTTTAAGCCCGAGAAAATCAAGGAAGTACGGATCCCGGAAGACAATACCGGGAGTCAGCCTGTCCTCCTCCCGCAGAGCAGCCACCTCCTGCCGGGCGAGTTCCGCCGGCTTTTTCGAGAGTGCCGTGCGCTCGAACAGCATACCATTGATTTTGTCTCGCAACGTCCGGACCGACCACCGTTCGACGCGGCACATTTCCGCATAGAAGTCTCGCTTGACCTGATCTTCGATCGGCAGAATCTCAACGAAATGGCTCCAGCTCAATTGTCGCGACAGTGTCGCGACAATCTCCTGATCGGGGAAAAGCTCCGCAAACTGAACCATTCTCAACAGATTTGACTTCGAAAACCCGCTCCCGAACTCGGACGCCAATTCTCGCGACACTGTCACGACAATTTCCTGACCATACTCCGCCCGCTTTTCCTGCAGGCTCTCCCGCCGAATCCGGTCACCCACCTGCCACTTCGTCAGCGTCAGCGCCGAATTCACCGCCTGAGCGGTTTGCATCCGAGCCTCTTCAATCAGACTGCGCAACTCGTTCACCAGGGCATTATCCGCGGGCAGGCCGGTCGAGGTCTTTTTGAGAGAGGTTTTCGTCGCTTTCCTCTTAGACAAGATCAGCCTCCTCCAAAGTCTTGAACAGGCTATCCATCGACTCCCTCAATTCCACCGAACTCGCCTCCCAGGCAGCAATCGCTTCCTCCAGCGTAGGACCCCCCTCGGCATCACCGTTCACTCCATTCGCTTCCACTCGCAAATACAGCGGAATACTTAAGTTGTATTCCTGGCTCCGAATCTCTTCGAACGGGACCAGCCGTGAGAAGTTCTCCTGATCCTTGTTCGTACTGCAGGCTTTCACGATCCGGTTGATGTGGTTATCAGTCAGAAAACTCTGCGCCCGTTCGCGGGTCACTTCGTGGACGGCGTTGACGAACTGAATTTTGTTCTTGCGACCGCGACGTTTCTTCATCGAACAGATGAGGACGCACGCTTCCATCGGTGAGTTGTAGAACAGGTTTGGTCCCAGGCCGAGCACAATGTCGACGATGTCGTGCTCAACCAGCTTTCGCCGCATTTCCGCTTCTTCATTCCGGAAGAGCACCCCATGCGGGAAGAGAATCGCACACCGGCCCTTCTTCGGATTCAAGCTTTTGATGATGTGCTGCCAGAACGCGTAATCCGCCCGCCCCTGCGGCGGTGTCCCGTACAGGTTTCGCCCCCACGGATCCGCACTGAACGCTTCCCGGTCCCACTGCTTGATCGAGTATGGTGGATTCGCCAGGCAGACATCAAACTGCTGCAGCCGATCCCCCTCCACGAACTTCGGATCGGCCAGTGTATCCCCGCGAAGAACGTCGAAGTCTTCGATCCCGTGCAGAAAACAGTTCATCCGGGCGATCGCCGAGGTCATCAGATTCCGTTCCTGTCCGAACAACCGCAGCGTCCGCCATTCCTTGTTCTGATTCCGCAGATGCGTCACGCACGAGAGCAGCATTCCCCCGCTACCGCAGGTCGGGTCATAAATCGAATCTCCCGGTTGCGGCTGCAGCAGCTCCGTCATCAGATGGACGACGGTTCGGTTCGTATAGAACTCCGCCGCCGTATGCCCCGAATCATCCGCGAACTTCTTGATCAGGTATTCATACCCAACCCCCAGCTCATCCTCGGGGCAGTTCGCCACCGACAATGTCAGCTTGCTGAAATGCTCGATCAGTTCCTTGAGTGTATGATCGGGCAACCGGTCCTTGTTGGTCCACTGAGCATAGCCGAAAATCCCGTACAACCTCTCCGGATTCGCCGTCTCAATCGCTCGAAAAGCATCCTGCAGCGCCTTACCAACATTTTTTCCGACCTGCCGGATACTATTCCAGTGGGCCTCCTCAGGAATCTGAAACCGATGGTTCTCCGCGAACTGCGCATACTCCTCATCTCCACCCGATTCCTCAAGCGCCAGTGCGACCTCTTCGTCATAGACATCGCACAACCGCTTATAGAACAACAGCGGAAAGATGAACTGCTTATAATCCCCCGCATCAATATACCCCCGCAAGAGGACAGCGGCCCCCCAGAGGTAACTTTCAAGCTGGGATTGAGTAATGCGTTTAGTCATTCTTCTTCGTCTGTTGGAGTTTCGTCAGCTCTCGGCGTTGTCGAAGTACTCCAACTACCGTCGGCTTTTTTGTATGGGTAACGAATGGATTCATCATGATTGATCACCTCAAGTTCACCTGCTTCCAAATAGCTAAGGATGTCTTGCGGTGCAGTAGTACTCTGAGTTTTCCCAGTCAGAAAGTCTTGCCATGTGTTAATAGGAATTTGTTTTTTCATTTCGGTTCTCAAGTTAGATTCGCATTATTTAGTAATTTTCTTAAACGCTCTTCAGCCGCATACGCTTCATCCAGACTCTTCTTCAAATTCGCGATCGCCTCCTCAACGGTAATCGTCTCCTCTTCCAACAACGGTTCCACGTAACGCGGAATGTTGAGATTCCAGTCGTTCTCCTGATTTCATCGAGTGTCACCAACCGGGCGAGCCCGTCGATATCCTGGTGAGCTTTGTAAAGCTCAAAGATACGGTCGACGTGTTCCGGCAGCAGTTCGTTCTGAGCCCGGCCCTTTTTAAACTCGCTGGAGGCATCGATGATCAGCACTTTTTTCCGGTGCTTGACCGGCTTCTTGTCCCGGAAGACGAGAATGCAGGCGGCAAGGCCGGTTCCGTAGAAAAGATTCGGTCCGAGACCGATAACGGCATCGAGGCTGTCATGGTTCAACAGTTTTTTGCGAATTTTTCCTTCGGCCCCCATCCGGAAGAGTGCTCCATGCGGTAACACCACCGCCATCCGGCCTGATTTCGGCGCCATCGACTTGAGCATGTGCTGCACCCAGGCAAAGTCACCACTCTTCGCCGGAGGCATCCCCGCGAAGTTCCGCCCATATGGATCGCTCGCCCAGACATCCTCTCCCCATTTCTCCAGGGAGAAGGGAGGATTGGCAATCACACAGTCGAACTTCGCCAGGTTGTCTCCCGTATGAAAGGCAGGTTGCCGGAGCGTATCCCCCCGCACAACCTGAAAGTCCTCGACGCCGTGCAGGAAGAGGTTCATCCGGGCGATTGCGGAGGTCGTCAGGTTCTTCTCCTGCCCGAACAGCTTCCCCCACAACGTACGGACATTCCCACCGGACTCATTCACATGATGAATAGCCTCGATCAGCATCCCCCCGGTCCCGCAGGCGGGGTCGTAGATCGATTCCCCCTCCTTCGGTCGAGTATCCGCACCATCAGGTTGACGACGCTTCGCGGGGTGTAGAATTCCCCGCTTTCTTGTTAGTCGCGTCGGCGAACTTCTTGATGAGGTACTCGTAAGACTGCCCCAGGATATCGGCCCGTGCTCCTTTATTGCCCAGGGGAAGTTTCGAAAAGTGCTCGATCAGATCGCACAGCAGAGCATCGGACAACCGGTCTTTGTTTGTCCACTGTGCGTCCCCGAAGATTCCATAGAGTGTATCGGGGTTTGCCTTCTCAATCTCCCGCATCGCCCGCTGCAGGGCCTTGCCGACATTCGTCGTCTTCTTGCGGACATCCTCCCAATGACAGTCTTCCGGTATCTGGAACCGGTGGTTCTCAGGGAACAGGGCATACTGCTGATCGCCCCCGGATTCCTCCAGAGCATCGGCCAGTTCTTCATCGAAGACGTCCGAGATCCGTTTGAAGAACAGGAGTGGAAAGATGAATGTCTTAAAGTCAGCCGCATCCACCGGCCCCCGCAGAATATTCGCGGACTCCCACAAATGCTGAGACAACTGACTGAGACTGAGTTCACCCGCATTCATGGAGAGAGGGCCCGGTGTGATCGCAAGAGGGGTAGAGACGAATGGAGACAGGTCGGTACCTGAACAAATTACCTTACCAGAAGCACGTGTGATCCGAAATCGAGAGCTTCTGGAAAATTCAGAAAACCCTTCTGGATTTGAGGACACAATTCGATTCTGTAATTGTTTACAAAGTCAAGTATTCTCTACATCTCCTCAGACTCAAAATAATCGAGATCAATCCTTTTCACATGATAAGTCTGAGCCACTGAGACTCCCACATCATGCTCCATCATCAACTGGCATAACCTGCTACCATCAATCAGGAAAATCTTTCGCTCGATTTGATTGGCATACTCCAGGGCGTCAAAACTGAACTTCCCGGTGTTGATCAACACACCCTTACGGGCACGAAATCCCTCCATACTTTCCGCAAAGGCCTGGACGGCAGGTCTGCCTACTGTTCCTACCTGCCGCTTCGCTTGAATACAGACCTGGTCCAGCCCCAGTTTATCTTCTTTAATAACTCCTCAATTCCTCCATCCCCTGACTTACCAATGGCTTGCCCGCGTCAGGCATCGAACCACCGTAACCCATCGCCACCAGCAATTCGACCACAAGTTTTTCAAAGAAGGTGGGTGAGCAGGACACGATCCTATCCAGAAGATCACTCGCCAGTGATTCCTGGTGTAACCAATTCGCTGACTCAAGAGCTTCCTCGGGAGTATCTTCGTACATGGCTTGTACTAGAGTCATCCAACGTTGAGGTCACCAACAAGTTTTTGAATTCTTTGAAGGAGTCAAACTGCTCAAGATCCCGGGTGGAGATTCTACCAGCGTGCTCTTTCAGAACCCGCAGTCCCAATTTCGTGATATTGATTAAGTCCCATCCGGGTTGCGAGATCAGACCAGCTTTCTTGAGGTATGTCCGCGCTAACTGACACGACTATCGATTAACGTCATATTATTACTGGTAATTTCTCCTGCCGCTCCTCTTCAGTCAGGTCAGTGGTCAGGATAATTTCAACAACGTTTTTAAACGCGTAGGTCTCACCATCGGCGAGTGTTTCGAGTAAGGGACGCATGCAGTTCTGATAATTGGGAATAGTCATTCTGGTAAAGCTTTCAGTAAAATGTTTATGCAGTACAGAGTACTGCTCAAAAAGTATGAGTCTCTAAACAGTTGCAATTTCTTGATTTATGAATGAGTATCGAAGCTGTAGCATTTCAATACCCGCCCAAAGGCTCTTTTAACCACCACACGCTCTTCATCATCCTTACAATCAAATCGTAGATTGTTGATTTGATTGTAAGGATGATGAAGACAGAGTACATCAGCACTGGTTGTGGGCTCATTTAGCTCTGGATTGGCATGGTGGATAGGTTTCTCTCGGCACCGATGCTGAAACAGCCGGTAGGCTGACTGCATCCGCTTGCCGATTAGATAATCGCGTGTCTCGCGAAGCGTTAAATCGACCGTGTCTCAAAACAACGAATCAGGGGAGCACTTCCAGCATCCCCCTGATTTCGTATTCATCGAAATGCTCGTCTTTCTCATCAGAGTGGGTTAATGCTTTAATATTCCAAGCGATAGCTTTACCGACTTGAGAATCCAAGTATGCTGATTCCACTCTAGATTCAGACATGCTGAAAACCATTTTGAAACCCTGTTGTGGCTGTCCTTGGGTCTGAAAAATATTGTCCAATGTGACCCATCAGACAGTTAACAGTATTGCTAATAGTTAATAACCTGTTCATTGATCACAGGAATGTTGATCAGATCAGGTGAATTATCTCCCTTTCCTTAAGTTGCGAATCTCCTCTCGGAAGGTTCCGTAGAAGTTGATCATTTTGTATTTGTGCCGGGTCATCCAGTCCATGCTGCGGACGCCGACAGGAGCTGTCCGAAGAGCCATGGTTTCGGGTAATTGCAAAATCTCTCCATCAGGTAAAACCTTCTGGAGTCCAGATTCGAGAAACCACCGACCGGGTCAGAGTCCACGAGAAACTGATACGGTTTTTCGATGACCAGATCTTCACAATCCTCCCGCACATTCAGGTAATCGTACCACGGATAATACGTATCCAGCAGCTCGCCCAGGGCGACACTTCTGACGTAGGCGACGTTCTCTTTGTGAGTCCAGAACAGGTATCTGAAATCTGCCAGGATCTCATTTTCGTAACAATCACTCGTCGGCCCGATAGGGATGAATCTGATCTCTCCCTCCGGGGATATCCCGGGTCAGTTTGTACTCCAGGTCGAGCCGTTCCTTGAAATGGTTAAACCCCTCCTCTGGGTAATGTGATGCAATTTCAAAGTGATGCGGGAAATTCAGATACACCAGCCGGTAATCCTTACGGTTGGGTGTAGCTTTGATGAGCTCTTTCACTCTCGTATACACATTCATCGGCACCCTTCGCATATAGCAGAAAGGGCAGGCACGGTAGCCGCAGGTTCTGTTGATATAACCTGGCTCGGCTAACTTCTTCATCTCACTCAAACGCATCGTCGGGCTCGGGCATCTACCGATCATGTCGCGTTGCCCGCCGCCCAATCGGTAATTAGCCCAGAGCTTCCAGAAACGATCGGCCCAGTGCTTATTCACAATCCACATCTTTTGTCCGGGCGACCAGGGCTTCCCATTCTTCTGAGTTGATTGAGATATTCTCTCACTCAGAAACGTGTTGAAGACGGAAACATTACAGAGCCTGGCTGCTTCTGTTGTTTTATATACCTTGGGTTTCGCGAAATGCTCAGGGCCGTAAACAGTCCCTCTGAAATTCGACTGCTCGCCTAAGTACTTCTTAGGCTTCTTGTAATTATGCTTCGAGTTGTAGCTCGGCAACTCCAGATCAATTGTCTGGTTCGTGTTAAAGACTCGTTCTCGCTCAGCTCAAGCTGCATGCGATTCGGAATTCGAGGCATAAGACTCTTTCTAATTAGTTATCGATAATCAAATCGGAGTTATCGTTTACAAAATCGTAGTGTACAGATTCGTGCTAACAATTCAGCTGGCACACTTTAGGTATCGTATAAAAATTAAATCCTAATTCTCATAGAATCGAATTAGGATTATAGATTTCTTCACTGACGTTCAGAAATAAGAAGCCACTCTCTCGAGATCGAGCTGGAGCCGCTCGGCGTCAATAAATCTCCGCCGAGCGGGTTCTCTTTTTTTGACTTACGTCAATTTTTGTGAACGTTTCGAACTCGGAAATAAATTCATTCCGGCTATGATGTTAATGACCTGATTTTGTCAATTTCCGACGAGGCGGCTTACAGCCGCTCTGCGTCGTTTTGTGGGCCTGGGATGACCAAGTTATCGTCTTGAGAATTAGCGTTCGATACAGGGGACGTGAGAGGCCTTAAACGAAAATGCCATTTTCGAGGTTTTTCAGGGAAAAGAATTGCATTTTGTACAGTAAATCAACCCGAAATGAATCTTTCCACTCCTTTTCACGTATCTTTTGTTCACGCTTTTCCCGTACTTTTTTCCACGGACATTCCCCATATCCGAGCTTATACTTTATTAAGTATACGAACCTCACAGGGAACGCTAAGGCCTTTTTCAGGGGCGAATCGTCCGGAATCTCGTCGTAAATAGATATACAGATCATCACAACTACGGCTGCCGGAGCTAGTCCAATGGCCGCCCCAGATGCTATACAAATTACTGTACATTCTGATGCTAGTTCCCTAGCCGGATTTGACAAGTACCTTAAGGATGGAGTTTTTGTACATGTGTTTAGATCACATAACGTCACTGTGTACTACAATTTTTTATGTACACTATACCTAGTTTTGCGTACACGTACTTATAGCTTGACAGATTTTGTTAATGCAGATGGACGATTGATGTTATTTACTTAATCGCAATTGATTTTGAATCGTCGATAGTCGTTGGCCATTATGGGCCTGAGAACCTCCCTTGCGATTCCAGGGAGTACCGCAGCGTTTTTCGGCCGCCAGTTGTTTAATTCGATACCGAATAGCAGAGATATCGAAAAACATAATGTGGGCACTATTGATCTAGAAAATGCCCTTCTAAATACGAATGCTGAGGGACTCGCTAAAGGCCACGTAATCACCATAAAGGTGAGTCTTAATTATCAGTACCAACCTACTCTACAGAGAGCTAATTTTCAGGCTGCATACAGGAAATTAAACTGCCAGGTTGCCTCAGTTAGGTCATCAAACAGAATAGCAAGGGGTTGTGAATTTCATACTTTTAGACTCAGTTGCGACACTAATCTCGCTCACAAATTCCCTTAAAGATGTTGATGATAGTTCAAAATTGTTTGTTTTCGATCTTTCTTCAAAAATGTTCCATGTCGTTAAGTGAACTTCTTAAAACTTGAAACGAGGCCGTTGAAAATGACTTAAGATGAAAGTGAATTTAGTAAAAAAACCAAGCCTCCAGAAATACTCATGTCATTGTATTTGGGGGGATCCCGAAGGAATACGTCTGCACTGAGCCTACTCAAAGTAAACAGGGGGACCATTAGTCCATTATCTTGCGAGCCATTATTCTTGACTCCAGAAAAAAGATTATGCAGAGGACACGAGTTTCTCAAGCTTTCAACTACCCGAACTCAGGAAATTATAAAAAATCGTTACATCAGAAAATTGAAAACATGACTGTGGCTTTTCAAAGAAAAATCAATCTCCAATCAGGCGCGCACGGGGAGCACCCAAGCCGTCCTCTTTGGAGGCAGATGTAACTTGCAAGATGCGTTTAGTTTTTAGTGTTCCAGTACCAGAGCATCTCCTTGAGAGGCGTCTGGAAATAGGTTAGTGGACTTTTTAAGGGCCTTTGAGGGGCTTAAAGTTTTGTCCATGCCTGCAATTTAAGCCTCTCAGTCTAAAAAACTGAATTTTTACAAAATCAATTTCAAAGTAAGGCTCTGGTTCATTTTAGACTATTTTTCAAGGGGTTTGAGAAAAGTACTCGAAAATTTCTACATTACCTGAGGCTGTTTCGATTTCGAGGTTTTTTTTGTTAACAGCTCAGGGGCTCAAAGGAGGCTGCAACCTAAATTCAGTACTTGTTTTGTGACATAAACAATGAAGGGCCAATCTTAGTACTCAGCAATTGCTATTCAAAAGATAAGAATCAGCCACTTGCTGATGAGCCTTCAAATGGGGGAACGGGAACTGCTGAAACAAACCATTCTCGTCTCGTCGCTGCAATGGAATCTTGAATGTACCCGGTTAATTGGCTACAAGTGAATCTGCACTAGAAACATATGTTCAATGCGAATCACTAATAAACTTAATATTGGAGTATTGATTATGAACTGAGACCACACAGGTCTCACGACAATTTGAATTGACGTGCGAACGTCAAGTTCTACTTCCCTAAAAACCGCCAACCTGAGCCTCGGCTCTTGAATGATCAGAAGTAGCACTTGGTTGAACGCTCCCGATACGGGGGCGTCGGCCTTGTGCTGTTCTGATCAGCCCCTTGGCGGGGGTGTGAGGAGCGGTCTCGGTACGGCGCTACTTTTTTTGCGCGCTGATTCGGAGGTCGCATTTAGAACTCAATCTTCAACGCCCCGCTATTTTTCCAAGTAGTGTCTCATGTATTGTTGCCATGAATTTAATCCCTGTATGCGAATCCACTTTGCTTCGTGTTATCTGCGGTAGTTTGGTTAGCTTCCTTTTTGTGTTTATTGCTCAAGCGAAACTCTACGTATCAGAAATTCTAGCCTTGAGAATGAGTCCGTCGTCTTTGGTGTATCTCTAACGTCATTCTCCTCATCGGATTGATTGCCCTCTTTATGACCCAGACTTTCCGTACACACGACCGCAAAATTATGAACCAGAGCATGAGCGTCACATAGGCAATGTCGTCCGACACTGCGCGAAATGAAATGAGCCCACCGGTAAGGAACGGAACAATCAGATGACTCTCTATTTCAGGTGATGTAGTGAATCAGTAAGTATTTTATGGAAAGGTAAATCTGTTTATGCATAAGACTGTTATATCACTGGTTGTCCTGTTTCTTGGGAGCAGGATCATGTACGCGTATGGGCTACGAACGGCTATCGTTGTGAGTATTACGGCATTTTCTGTGCTCGCGATTGTTTACGATTACCTGGTTGACAAGAGAAGTCTGTCGGGTTTCTGGCAACGATACAAAGCAGATTATGTTTTGATGTTCAGTATCATAGCGGGCATCGTGATGGGAATTCAGCTTTTCCAGAGTTCTACCGGGGTTGTCCTCGGTGTGCTCGCCGGATTGGTATTTTCATTCTGGCTTAATGGAGTACTGGGATGGAGTGAACTCGATACTATGAACGATCAGAGCGACCGACTGTGCTGTCTCGCCACATTACAGGCTATTGCGAGGGTTGATTCCAAGCCTACACCGAAGGAGATGCAGAAGTTACATGAGTCCGCCCGGGATCTGCTGGAGGTGATTGGCCTGAATTCGTCTGAAGACGTAAAGACTTGGCTGCGAGACGCTGCGAACCTGGCCTTCAAACCCGTGCATATCCGGGATTTCATTTTTAGGCTCCCGCACGAATGGAAACTGATCGTATTACTACACGCATTGAGGATTACCTATTGCAGTAACCCCATTTCACCACAAAAGAAGGACCTTTTATTCGCAATTTATGAATGGTGTGGAATCAATGACGAATCGATCCTCGCCCTGTACGATCGCGGGGTGGCGGTTTCGCCACAATCACGTCGGGCCTGGTTTGATGAATTAGGACTGCACACGACAGCAGATCAGCAACAGATTCAGACGGCGTATCGGGAAATTGCGAAGAAGTATCATCCCGACCGATTGGGCGACCTCCCTCCCGATATCATGCAATTGGCCTCAGCAAAATTAACGGCGGCTACCGCTGCCTATCGCGGTCTGACCAATCGTGAAGGACGAGCCAAGAAACTTGGCTTTCGAGCCGAATTAGAAGAGACGACTGTCTATCCTGAAGAGAACGAGAGATTCACCTGCCGATGTTGGCTGTGTGAAAAGAAGAACCGCATTCCCGCAGAGGCCGACAACAATACCGCCCGATGCGGATATTGTCATGCTCTACTCGGTTTGCCGGAAGATAGTGAAACGTGAGTTGAAATGCATCTAAATTTCGGGCCAATTCATGTCATATAACGTGAACTGATGCGATAGCTATGAGTTCCGGTTGTCAGCATTACAAAGAGAGCAATCCGTTAAAGAATCCGGAAACACTACTGACCACACAACTTTAAAAAAGAAAGAATTGCTTAAATCGAACCACAATAAAAAACAGGAAACGGACAGAGATGGGATCACTGGATACTTTTACATTTTGTCAGTCTTCGTGGGGTATCCCACTTTTTCTTTTCTACAACGTTACCTGTTTATTACTTCGGGTTACTGGTTCGCGTGGATGGTCAAAGCATCACTTACATCGATGGCCAGATTATAAATGGACCGAACTGATGTCGCAGATGACCCGGTGGAATGGTACACCCACAAACCAATGTTTTTAAGACTGGTTGGCCACGCGTTTATTATCTTCCTGGTTTACGGATATTTTTTGGTCAACCAAGTGCCAATGATAACTAGCAGGATAGGTCCCTTAGATCTTATTTAACACTCAAGCAACTGAAAGTGATCCGATGAATAACCCATCAACACTTTTTAGCATAGGTCAGTTTTAGAAGCAGTATTTCCAAACACACTTTAAAATGAATTATTTTTAATTCACATAGCGAATCAAGTGAAGAATTCCTAATGAGAGAAAATGAACTTGCAACGGTGGATGTTCTCTGTGGATTGGTCGGTATCTGGCTCTTCTTTGGGGGAGCCTTCACGGTGACGCCCCTGTTAGGAGCGGTTCTGGTTTTTATGATCTACGCGATCGGCACCAACAAATAGGCTCCGTTACTGATTTTATCATGATCCTGGGCGAACCTAAATTTCAGGTCATATAACATGAACATGTAAAATAGCTATCAGCAAGATCCACTGAGGGAGTTCGAATCAGCCGATTCGGGCTCCCTTTTTTCATTTCATCCTTATGAAAGGAAACTGATGTCACACATCGTGCAGATTAAAACCGAAGTACGGGAACCAGCTTCAATCCGAGCAGCCTGTACCCGAAATCAACTACCGGAACCAGTCTTCGGTACGATTGAGCTCTACCATTCTGAGGCCACCGGCTGGCAGGTGCAGTTGCCTGAGTGGCGTTATCCCGTCGTCTGTCAGACAGAGACGGGAGAGCTCAGCTATGACAACTACGAAGGTCGCTGGGGAGATCCGGTGCATCTCAATGCGTTTCTCCAGTCGTATGCGATCGAACAGACCCGCCGCGTTGCCCGTCGTCAAGGGTATTCGATGACAGAACAGCGACTGTCCGATGGTTCTGTCAAGTTACTGCTGCAGACGGGAGGTGTCGCTTGAAACAGATTGAAATCATCATCAGTCCCGAAGGAAGTTCCCGTATAGCCTCCCGCGGGTTCTCAGGTCGGACGTGTGTTGATGCTACCCGGAAACTGGAGGAAGCCCTGGGACAACGGTTATCAGAAACGTTGACTCCCGAATTTTACCTGCAGATTCATAACGAGTCTGAACACCGGCAGCAGCAATAAAGTCCAGCTGCCCGTCTCAGTCACATTTTCTCATCCACTTAGCAGGAGACTGCATGACACTGAAAAAACTACGTGAATATATCGACGCCTGTTTTACAGGTATCTGGATTGAGACCGACGAACCGGAGGAAGCGATTCAGGAGATTCGGCAACTGGCTCTAGACGCAGACTGGACGATATCTGTCTGGGATATCGCCCGAGGGTTTGCCGCGAGTGAGGGAAGTGAACCGGCAGATCCCCTCTCTGCACTGGAACTCTTTGGAACTCATGCGTCCCCTACCGGGACAAACCTCCTGGTACTGAAGCACTTCCATCGGTTTCTGAATTCCCCCGAGTTGATTGAGCAACTGAACCACCAGCTGACCATCGGCAAGCAGCACCGCAACTTCATTATCATCCTGGCTCCTATTGTTGATATCCCGGTCGAACTCCGAAAACAGTTCCTGGTATTGCAGCACGAACTACCGGATCGGGAGAAGTTACTGCAAATCGCTACGGAAATGGGAGATCTGCCGGGTGATCTACCGGAAGGAGACGAACTGGAACAACTGCTGGATGCCGCCAGCGGCCTGACACGTCAGGAAGCCGAATCTGCCTTTTCATTATCACTCGTTCGCGAAGGCAAACTTTCTCCGGCTTCCTTGTGGGAGCTGAAGACGAGCCAGCTTAAACAGAACCGCTTACTCGAACTGCACCGGGGGGAGCAGCGTTTTGCCGACCTGGGGGGACTTCAGGCTCTTAAACAGTTCTGTGCAGGCACGCTTCAGCACCGAGCTGTCGATAGTCTGGCCCAACCCAAAGGGGTGTTACTGCTCGGTGTGCCGGGCACAGGAAAAAGTCAATTTGCCAAAGCCTTGGGAAATGAAATGGGTCGCCCTACCCTGCAGCTTGATATTGGCCGCCTGATGGGGAGTCTTGTGGGGGAGAGTGAAAAGAACATTCGTCAGGCTCTCTCGGTAGCCGAAGCGATGGCTCCCTGTATTCTATTTATCGATGAAATCGAAAAAGGACTCAGCGGGGTGCAGTCAGGCAATGTCGGAGATAGCGGCGTGTCTACAAGGTTGTTTGGTTATTTCCTCACCTGGCTGAATGATCGGCAGTCTGATGTTTATGTCATTGCCACCTGCAACAACATCGCGCAGCTTCCTCCCGAGATGAGTCGTTCCGAGCGGTTTGATGGAATCTTCTTCCTCGATCTCCCCGATCGCACGCAGCGGGAGCAGATCTGGGAACAATACCTCCATTTGTACCAACTTGATTCCTCACAGCCTCTTCCGGAAGACCAGGGATGGACGGGGGCGGAGATCAAATCTGCCTGTCGTCTGGCGGCACTGTTGAACGTCTCGCTAGTCGAAGCGGCTCAACATGTTGTTCCTATCTCCCACACCGCCTGGAGAAAGTCACGCAGCTGCAGGAATGGGCCAGCGGTCGCTGTCTCTCGGCAGAACAAGCGGGCATCTATAGGAACTTGATGCGAGTATAGCTCGAACACGAAATGGAAAGCGGACTAACCATTCGCTGAATTAGGGCGCTTTCCGCTTACTCTCAAGTTCAATCACATCTAAATACCATTGATTCCCGTGGTGGGCCTCGTTTTCTGAACGAGCGCCGATCACGGGTTTTTGTATTTACCCCGAAAGGAATTTCATGATCAGTGTTTCATCCTCCTCCTCAACACAACCCATTACCAATTCGTCGGACCTGCGTACCCAGATGGGGGCGGTCCGGTTATCGGTTCACTGGCTGGGAACGAGTAAAGCGCTCCCGGCATCCCAGCAGGCGGAAGCGGCGGCGACGTTCGGTGCCAGCCGAGAGTTCCTCTCCGCCCGTAAGAAACTGATCGACACCCGTCATCCCGCCTATCGCCAAGTGAGCTCCATCCGCACTCAGATCATCTCGCTCTGGAAAGGGATGACTGTCCCCTACCCTGATCCGGGATTACGGTTAATTCGGCGGGACCGCATCCAGACCTTCGAATTCGAATTCCAGCAACTGCAGCAGGATCTGGCGGACGCAGTTCAAAAACTACAGCGGGAATTCGCAGAACTCAAAAGTCTGGCACAAGTGCGTTTAGGAGAACTCTACAACGAGGGAGATTATCCCGACCAGCTGGAGAACCTCTTTCGGATTGAGGTCGAGTATCCCAATGTCGAACCTCCCAATTATCTCCAGCGACTGAACCCCGAACTTTACGAGGAGGAATGTCGCCGCATTGAAAACCGGTTTGAGGAGGCGCTCGAACTGGCTGAAGAATCTTTCCTCCAGGAGTTTCGGCAATTAGTGTCGCATCTCACCGAACGGCTTTCAGGTGAGAGTGACGGTAAACCGAAAGTCTTTCGGGATTCTGCCCTCACCAACCTGACCGAGTTCCTGCAGCGGTTCCGTCAACTCAACATCCGCTCCAATGTGCAGCTGGACGAACTGATCGATGAAGTGCAGCAGGTCACTTCGGGGCTCTCTCCCCGTCGACTCCGTGGGGATGGGAATATGCGGGGAACTGTTCGTGAACAGCTGCAGCAGGTGAGTAATGTGCTCAACGATCAACTGGAACTCCGTCCCCGTCGTCAGATTATCCGGCACCGTTCTGAGGAGGAGGTGGTCACCGATGCAACTTAAAGTGCAACCGGACGGCACCATCCACACTCTCTACCAGGATGATCTCGATCTGTCCCTGTTAGGCAGCCTGGATATCAAACGCGGCTCTTTTGTGGAACCGAACTCGGAATTGCAATGGGAAGCCGATCTCGAACCCGTAAACGGGCCTCGCCTGGGCCCGTATCCTAATCGCTCGGCAGCCCTCGCTGCTGAACAGGATTGGCTGGAAACCTTCTGGCTACCCGCCGTCATCCTGATCTGAATTCAACACCAGTAACTTCAGCCGACTTCTGTCAGGGAGTCGGCATTTTTTATGCACTGACCAAACCTATCTCTCTTACCCAACAGGAATTTTGAACATGAAAAACTCTGAACTGATCCAGGAAATCGCTCGACGTACGGGTGAATCCGAAAGCACAATTTCCCATCGAGGTTTCAATCTGCTTTCCGACGAATTGCCAAACGAGGATGACGAACGTGCTCCACTAATGGTGGATTGGGATCTCGTTCAATCAACCAGATATATCTAGTTATGCCGAAATATGATTCTGCTAAAGGCGCTATGAATTCTATTTCCAGAAAAGGAGTTAATGCAGTTTGATAGATCTGTTATGGCTCTGCATAGGAGCTTACTTCGTTTATTGGATAATTCAGTTCTTAAGCGATTCAAGACCTGGTGAAAACCGACGACATCGTAAGCAAAAACGATGTCCCTGCTGCCGCAAGCCGAGATAATCAACGAAGGCTCACCTGTTATAATGAGGTGAGCCTTTTTTTAGCTATCAGATCATGAGGTGAGTGAAAAAACACTTTCAGTAAACGTTTGCAAATTGTCTCACTAAGAAATTCAGCCAATCAACTGAGTTCTGTAGACCAATCAAAATTATTATGGAAATCCATCACCACCGCTGGCACAACTTCGCGGAGTTTCTCGAATGATTCTGCATCTGAGAGTCGTATTCGATACCTTGGCCTTCCAACTCCAGGAACAGCAGAGAAGTCCATAGCCCTGAGTTCACCTGCACGAATCCAGGCGATTACTTTCTCAGGCTTAATACCCCATCTACGAGCTAAATCGGGTGGTGTAAGGTATTGCTCTTTTTGTTCGTTCGGATTCATCATTTCTCTCCCGGTTGGTGATAATTCTATTATACCAGAATTTGATGCCGTATAAGGCAACGCAGACAAACTGTCGAGTAAGTAGAACCACTGTAGATTTATTAACAACGGCGTTAAAAGTGGCGAAGTTTAATTACAAATATTGAAATTTTCTCCGAGAGAGAGGCTCATTGACATTCAGTTAATGAATTTGTGAATAGAATTTTGCCAGCCATCTAGAGCCGAGGTGTATTCAGCGATGAGATACGTCACTTCGACTCACCACGAAACCTTAAATTCATTGTAGGAACGAATATGTTGTACACCCTTAAAGAAGCTGCGGAAAAGCTGAGCCTTAGTCCGGCAGCTGTTTACGATATGGTGAAAGCTAAAGTAATACCTCACAGGCGAGTCGGAAAGAAAAGGACAACAATTCGCTTTACCGATGAAGATCTTCAATCCTATATCGAAGGTTGTAAAGAAGATGTTCAAGAGCATGTTCAGAAACAGGACAAGTCGCGTCGCAGTGCGGCACGGCCAGTCTTGAAGCATTTGAAGTTGTGAGTGAATTCAGGAAGCGTTTTGAAGTTGATTCCTGAGGAATTCCGGATTCTGGGACAGGTGCTGGTATACCTTTCCTAGCATTGTCGTATCACGATGTCCCATTAACTGAGCAACGGTAATTCCATCAACCCCTTTCTCCAGCATGCGCGTGGCGAAAGTGTGACGGAAGTTGTAAAGACAAAGTTTCTCACCGGTTTTCTTCTCGATACGATTGAAACGACAATTGACTGCAGTCGGTTTCCATGGGTTACCGTCTGTATTTCGTAAAAGTCTACCTGTGGGATACTGGATGCGATATCGTTCACTGATCTCCCAGCTGACATCATTGTGATAGATAACCCGTACCTGTTTTTTCCCTTTTGCTTCTTCGCGAGGGAAAACCCAGCGTCGATTCTTAAGATCGATATGACGAGCTTCAGCTCGAAGTAGTTCCTGGGGGCGGGCTCCCGTTTCCCAGGCGAGTGTAAGCAGGTCACGAAACTGTTGATCTTTTACGAGTGACAGAATGTGATTGTACTCCTCCACCTTCAAAATTCGCTCTCGGCGACCACCAGGAGGCTTTTCCAGATACTGGATCGGATTCTGTTCGATGTGACCAGATTTCATCGCCCAGTTGAAGGTACGTTTAATTGTCGTGATTAATCCACGTTTGTGACCGTCTGACCAATTGGGATTTGAATCGACCCATTGTTGGACATGAAAAGGTTTGAGTTGATGCATCAGCAAATTCGGATGCATCGTCAGGAACGACTGGAGTCGTTCCCGGTAATAGACATAGGTGGCATTGGACCGGTTATTGAGGGTCCAATCCAGAAACTGATCGCAGATGTAAGCCACTGACTGCGAATCAACTTCGACTCGGGGGAACTGGGCCATCAGTTCGTGATACTTCTGAAACGCGAGCGTTTCGTCCTGACCGAGTCGGTACTGTTTTCCGCGTAGCTGGACGTACCAGGTCTGGCGGTCCTTACGGAAGAAGGGCTTGGGGTGATGGGGCATTAAAAAACCTCCCAGCTAATGGAACAGGAAACGTACAGCTGGAAGCCGAGAGGCTTTCGGACTCCTCGATCAGGTGCGAACTGATCGGGGAGTCTTTTATTGTATCCGCAGTTTGGAAAGTCTGACAAAATAGTCTGACATGCGGGCAATAAAAAAGCACCAAACGTCATAAGTCGTTTGGTGCCATAATGAAGGCGCAGGGACTTGAACCCTGGACCTACGGATTAAAAGTCCGTTGCTCTACCAACTGAGCTACGCCTTCAGGTTTTTGGAATGCGGAATTTAGCAAGCCGGACCGGCTGATGCAATCTAGCCAGTCCTTTTCTTACTGCTTATCCCCCGATTCTGGCAGATTTTACTGATTTTACAACCCAGCCAGAAGGATAACTGAACATCCGATTCAAATTTGCTTGTTTTCTACTCTTATTCCGACACATGCCGCTCTCTTCAGGTTCATAAAACTAAAGACTTCTGAGGGAGAATTTTCAATCAACATTTTCAGCAAATCATCAATTTGCGGCCTAATTTCGGCGGGAGTTGGTACTCTTTTTCAGGTGGGATAAGGCGTTGAGCTTGTTTGGCTCGACCTGTTTTAAGGGAACGGTATATTTTCTCCACAATCGGACTGAGATCACGAATTTCAAGAATCCATTCATCGACAAATTCCTGAATAATCTGTCGACTCAAACCGACCTGAATACTGAATTGATTCAGAGGATTTCCACGTAAGGACTTTTCGGTATCCCATTGCACGTGCACCATTGCTGTCTCGAAATCAGTTTTCCATTTTTCGGGTGATTCATAAATTCCTGGTTCTGGATGTGTCAAAACACCCAGAGAGAGGGCTTTTTCCCAGCCAGTTCTTTTGATCCTGATGGCCAAGGTTCGTTCCTGGCCTTTTTTTGCCCCCAGTTGCTGCGGTGCATTAACCATAAAAATGACGGTTTGATCCAGGTCATTCGATTAAAAGAGAACGGTGAGACAAACCGCTGATTTTTCAGAGCAGCAACTGAGATGGCTTCATTGTAGGCTTGATAGACTACTATTGAATCTCGATCAAAATCGGCTCGAATCTGGTACTCTTTCATTGAATCTCTTCATTCGAATATTGAGCATTGTGAGGCACTTCTCAGCTTTGATCTCTAATTCATGTGTCAGGTTCGCTGCTGTCTGGTTTTGTGAGGGGAATTTTTTTATTCTGGAGAAACAGATAATTTTCACTCACCAGGTTTTTGCATAATACGGACGACCATACAGCATGGCGAAAATATGGCGGTTTTCGCGGCATGATGAGCAGCAGGTTCGCTCGCTTTCGAATGGGTTGCGTATCTCCCCTTTGATGGCGCAGGTCCTCATCGCGCGCGGGTATGAATCGACTTTGCAGGTGCAGGAATTTCTCGAGGCGAAACTCGTCGATCTTCATCCTCCGGAACTGCTGCCGGGACTCAATGAAGCGGCGGCTCGAATTCTGTCTGCCGTCGAGGACCGACGGCGAGTCACCATCTATGGCGACTACGATGCTGATGGTGTTTGCGCGACTAGTATTCTCTGGCATTGTCTCAAATTGCTGGGAGCGAATGTCGATTACTTCATCCCGTCCCGTCTTGAAGAAGGTTACGGACTCAACACATCCGCAATTCGCGAACTGCACGAAGCCGATCCTGAGCGTCTTCTGATCAGTGTTGATTGTGGAATTACGAGTGTCGAAGAAGCCAGACTGGCGAAGGAACTGGGACTGGAGTTGATCATCACCGATCATCACCAGTTCGGTGAAGCGCTTCCTGAGGCCGCCGTGCTGGTTCATCCTCGTTTGCCTGAATCCGATTACCCGTTTGGTGATCTCTGCGGAGCGGCTGTCGCCTTTAAGCTTGCCTGGCGACTTTGTCAGATCAAAGGAGATGGCAAACGGGCGACTCCACAGATGCGCGAGTTCCTGCTCAGCGCCATGGGGCTGGCGGCGCTGGCGACGATCACCGATGTGGTCCCCCTGCATGGTGAGAATCGACTGCTTGTCCGGTTCGGGCTACCCGCCTTAACTGAGCGACCTGGTTGCGGGATGAAGGCACTCCTTACTTTGTGCGAATTGCAGAATAAACCGCTGCTGGAAACAGATGATGTCGGTTTCAATATCGGCCCCCGCATTAATGCCGCAGGACGATTGGGTCAGGCACGTCTTGCCGTCGAATTACTGACCACCGAAAACGAAAACAGAGCGCGTGAGCTGGCCGTGTATCTCAACGAGATGAACGAGATGCGCAAGAAAGTGGAACGTAAAATTCTGAAACACGCTCGTGAGATGGTGGATGAACAACCCGAATGGTTGGAGGCGCCCGCCCTCGTACTCGCTTCGTCAGAATGGCATGCGGGGGTGATTGGAATTGTTGCCGCACGCGTCGCCGAACATTACTCCAAGCCAACGATCCTGATCTCCATGAGTGAAAAATCGCAAATTGGACAAGGCTCCGGACGAACAATCGCCAACCTGAATCTCCATGCGGCTCTGGCTGGTTCGGCTGAGTTTTTGGAGACATTCGGAGGACACGAGGCAGCAGCTGGATTGAAGATCGCTGCCGATCAGATCGATGATTTCAGGGCAGCTTTCTGCAACCAGATTCAACAGCAACTGGAGGGGGACCGCCCTGAAGAGGAGCTCTGGATTGATGCGGAAGTCCGGCTTGCTGACTGCACCATGAACGCCGTCAAAGAGCTCGATCGCTTGGGCCCTTTCGGTGAGAAAAATCCCCGCCCGACTTTTGCTGCCACACGCGTCGAGCTGGCCGAACCACCCCGTAAAATGGGGGCGGGTGAACGGCATCTTTCCCTGACCCTGCATCAGTATGGTAAAAAGCTCAAGGCCATTGCGTTTGGACGTGGAGAGTGGGCGGATGAAATCGCCCGGATTGAGGGGCCACTCTCAATCAGCTTTGCAGTGAATATCAACAACTTTCGCGGCCAGCATTCAGTGCAGTTATTACTGAAAGACTGGAAACCCGAAGAAGTCGCTTCGTAACTCAGACTCGAATTACATCTGTTGCCAGTTGGCTGAAAGATTCCAGCGACTGCCGACACGTTCCACTTTGACAGTGTGATTGGGGTCGTCGGTATGAATTTTTCGATCCCAGTCCTGCAAGAGATCGGCTACAGCAACCCACGAATTCACTTCCTGAGTGACGCGTTGGCCGTTCTGCTTTTTGATATCCATGGTTTCCATGATCAAGCGGGCCATCTCGGAGAGGCTGTTGACATTGAACCGTTTGCATAAGGCGAGTTGATCGGCATGCATCTTTTTCACTGCGGCGGTCAGTTCTTTGTTCTTGCTGAGTAAAGACTCTTTCTGAACGGGATACTGTTCGCAAAGATCTCGCATTTCCTGAAGCTTCTGCATCCCCTCTTCGAGAGAGCCAGCATTCAGCATTGAAAGCAGGTCTTCGAGTTCCAGGTTCGAGTAAGCTGCCTCCGGGATTCGTGGCCCCTTCATGGCTGGATTGTTCTGTGCTGTTGATCGACTGGCGTGTTCCTGCTGTTTGCGAGCCATTTCCTGTTCCAGCACAGTCTTGGCGCGTGGCGCAACGGAGTTCGCTCCTGCGGCGAGTGTCGATTGGAAAGGCATCCGTTGAGGAGCAGTCTGTTTCTCGATCGGTTGTTCGAGCATGGGTGCATTGGGCGCTGGACGTGCAGAGGATGAGTGGGTTCGCAGATCTTCATTCTGTTTCCGCAGCTGGTCCATCTCCTGCTGCATCCGCGCGACGACATCCCGCAATTTTTCATTGCCGTTGGAACCAAGTTGCTGCAGCACTTCCAACCGTTCTTTGTTCACAAGACGCAACTGATTCGCAATTTTCTCGGTGATCAGGTGCGGTTGCATCCCGTCTGATTCCGCCGCCGGATCGATGCGAAGTCGCTCCAGATTTTCGCGTGTATTCCGCAATTTCTGTTGTAATTTCTGCACAACACCTAATGTGCTCTGATCGTCCGGATTATCGGAAACAAACGGAGAATTGAGAGATGCTGGAGTGGTCTGTTTTGTTGCGGTGCTCATAACTTCAAACTGCCCAACAAGATACGGGAAATCAGGCCCAATCCCTACGGTAAGGTTTGTAACGAATGTAGGGATTCTCCTTCCTTCTATCGTCATTGAGGGGAGTCAAAATTTTGTCAAACTTTACCGATTACCGGAAGTTTTCGCTCCTGTGACCTACGAGAGACTGGTGGAACGCCCTACCCTACTCCCATTCAGCAACAGAGACCCAATTCAATTCTGGATAACAGACAGTATGGAACAATACCAGCAGATGACCGAGAAGCAGTGGATCCTCGCCCAGGGGGTCGTCAACGAGATTCCGATCCTCGTCCGCTGTATCAGTCCGATGGACCCCGTGATGATCGTCCCCGATCTCGGTCTCCTGATTATCATCTATTGGGAGTACGATGGGGATGCGAGCGGGTTTCCGACAGCAGTCGAAAAGAGTCTGATGGACACCTTCGAAACCCGTTTGAACACGTCGTTACGGGAAGATCAGTCAGGATTGATGGTCGGTGTTCAAACCATCAATGGGCGCCAGACCTATGTCTTTTACGCGCGCGACATTGAACTCTTTCAGGAGCATGTGATCCAGATCACCGACGATCTGGAAAAACCTTATCCGATACAAATCGAGTTTCAGGAAGACCCCACCTGGGGATTCTTCTTCGAACACGTTTACGTGGAGCCGAACGAAGGTGAGCAGTAGACAAACTGCATAGTGTTGCGGATGTGCCTGGAAGCCTACTTTTCCGTCTACCGCTAAATGTCAGATAACTTCAAGGGTGGTCCAGACAATCTCATCGAGTTGTCTGGATGCCGCAGGCACACGAAAGCGTTGGTTGTTTTCCCATGGGAAGTGCTCATTAAGCTATTTTAATCACTCCGCATTCATCACTTTTGTGTTGCTTCGCAATCCAGACAACACTGCATGATTGTCTGGACCACCCTTAAACACATGACATATAGCGGTAAACAGAACCTACTTCTCGCCGGCCATCGCTTCAGCGACGTTGATCAGGTGATCTCGCACACGCATGTAGGAGTTCAATGTTGACATGTAGGCGACATTCATAAACGGTTCGACCTTTTCCTGGGTGAGGTGCTCCAGGTGCTCTTTACGCAGTTGCTTCAGATGTTGCTTGAGCAAGGAAGCCTGGGTCTGACTTTTCGAGAGGATATCGTGCTGCTTTGATCGATAGGCTTCGACGATAAAATCAACATAAGCCTGTACTTCATCATGCAGTTTCAACAGCTTGGCCAGATGTTGTTCGTCGAATTCGTGCCCCTGTTTAATCAGTTTTAAATGGAACTTGAGAATACTGCGGATGTAGTCACTTACCGATTCCAGCTCATCCGCCATGCGCAGTTGCATACGCCCTTCCGCAATAACTTCATGGGGTACATTCCCCGCAAGTAAGTCGGTCATGAAGGCCGTAATTTCATCCTGGATATCGTCGAGCACTTCCTCCCGATGGAAAAACTTCTGAACCGCATCTTTATCCGGTTCCTTCTCCTGCAACAGCTGCTTGAGCCAGGCCATCATCTTCTGACAGCCAATCCCCATGTGGATGATTTCCTGTCGAGATTGTTCGATCGCAATGGTGGGGGTCTCCAGCATCCTGATGTCCAGGCTTGTCAGATGCGGGGTCTCTTTGACATCCGAGTCCGGAAATAGCTTCAACAGGAAGCGGGCCATTAAGGGGACAAAGGGAAGAAACAGAATCGTGTTGGCAATGTTGAATACAGAGTGGGTCGTAGCGATGGCCGATTTCATCCCAGTCTCGCCTGTCAGATCCGCTCCGACCAGCCAGGGAATGAATTGCACATACTGGCGGAAAATCAAGGCGATCCAGCAGACACCAATCAGGTTGAAAATTGCATGGAAGTACGCAGCTCTACGTGCGTTCTTGGTTGCCGAGAGTGAAGCCATCAATGCGGTGATCGTCGTTCCGACGTTTTCACCAAGTACCAGAGCGGCTGCTGTCTCGTATCCAATGGATCCTTCGACGGCCAATGCAATCGTGATCCCCAGTGTCGCCGAGGAAGACTGCACAATCATGGTAGTGACACACCCCACGACCATACAGAGAACCATCCCTTTGAAGTCATCCGCTTTGAACTTGTCGAACCACGCCTGGAATTGAGGGATCTCCTCGATGGTGCTGCAGGCATCTTTCATCAATTCCAGTCCAAAGAAAACCATGCCGATTCCCATCAGTGACATGGCGATGTATCGAGTACGGTCTTTGTTGGAAAAGAGATAAGCGAATGCAGCAAACCCGAGTAGGGGCAAACCGTACTTGCCGATTTTCAGAACCAGAATCCAACCGGTGATGGTGGTACCAATATTCGCCCCCATGATGACGCCGATTGCCTGGGTGAGACTCATCAGACCACTATTCACAAAACCGACGACCATCACTGTCGTCACAGAACTCGATTGCACAATCATTGTGACGAGAGTTCCTACAGTGGCAGCAATCAGGCGGTTGTTCGTTACTTTATTGATGAGATTTCTCAGGCTGTTCCCAGCGACAGCCTGCATTCCTTCCGACATGTTCTTCATGCCGTACAGAAAAATTCCCAGGCCTCCCACCAGAGTGAAAACCAGATTCATTAATACTTTGAGTTCCATCGAGCTGCTCTTTTCGGGAATCTCGAGTTTCGATTTGAGACGTTGAACGTCAGTCGGTTTAGTAGACGTGAACTACTTTCAGCTCCCGTCAATTGTTAAGAAATCTTCTTCAAAACTTCATATTTGGGGCAGAATAACGACTCTGACCTGCATCCGAAATGGCTCAGGACGAAATCCCTGTTGAAAAGGGAGTATTGGCTGATTTCACAAGCTTTTTATGTTGTCAATAATGTAATCTGGGTGTTACCTGTTAAGTGGTCGGAGTTATACATATGTTACCCTGTCAAAGGTCTGAAGATGAGTCACGTATTTTTTCGTGAGAAGTTACTGGAGTGTCTGGGAGGAGCCTGGCCTGAGAAGGGAGATTTACGCCCCCAACAAAGAGAAGTCATTCAAAAGGAGGGATACCGGATCGAGTCGCTCACCTACGAGGCGGAACCGAATGATCCCATTCCTGCGATGCTTCTCGTTCCCGATGGGGTGGATGCGCAGCACCCGGCCCCCGCAATTGCCGTCTGGCACCAGCATGGTGGTCAGTATCATCTGGGGAAAAGTGAGCCTGCCGGTTTAGCAGGAGATCCAATGCATCACACCGGGGCAGCGTTGGCCAGAGAAGGTTATGTCGTGCTCTGTCCCGATGCACTTGCATTTGAAGAGCGACAGGACCCAACCGGAAAACTCCAGACCATGATGTATGAACGCTTTGAGTTTCTGCGCTATGTGGTGAAAGGAACCTGCATGGCGTGGAAAAATATTCTTGATATGCAACGGGCGATTGATTATCTCTGCAGCCGCCCGGAAGTCGACGCCCGAAATATCGGTTGTTACGGACACTCGATGGGTTCGACGCACACCTGGCTGGTTGGTCCCTGGGAAGAACGAATTAAATGCCTGGTCGGTAACTGCTGTCTCCCCACCTATCGTGGTATCCACCGCGAGCACATGCTGCACTGCTTCCCCAACTTCATTCCCGGAATCGAGCAGTATGGAGACACCCCCGATATCGCCGGCCTGATCGCTCCCCGCGCTCTACACCTGAACCTCGGTGATCAGGATTCCGGTTCACCGATCGAGGACATTCCCTGGGCAATTGATATCATCAAAAAAGCCTACGAAAGTCAGCACGCCGAAAAAAACTTCTCCTACTTCATCGAAGAAAAAACCGGCCACGTCCTTTCGGAAGAAATGTGGAAGAGAACCAAATCCTGGTTCGCTCAGCACCTGGGGTAAGCAGGTGGTGGCCCCATCTTCGTTTCATGTTCGACTTCTAAACGGAGCTCAATAACCTACAGAAACTCGTTTTCAATGTCGGTTGAATACTTTTACGATATGGTTTTAAAAATTTATCGAATCGTACATTTACTTAATCAATTCTTGGAGTCGGTTCACAACATTACATTCGATACACATTCCCTTGGCAATCATATTGGCCAGATCACACTCTCCCTTGGTGATAGGCACGGAGTTCTCGAAGAGAAATTCACACAGGATTTCGAACGCTAAAGGTTCTTCATTGTATTGAAGGTAGTTTAGAGCTTGGTCAATCAGAGACTGGTCTAATCGTCCCTTGAAATTGTTTGCAAAATCCTCAATGCTCTTTGCTCTGCTCATCTTATGGTTCCGGTTGATTAAGTCTGCACAGGGATATGACATTCGTCAGCTATGGCCAGACAACATCTCGATGACTCTCTATCACTACGCGGAATTCTTTGTTGTCGACTCGAATCATTAGTTAACGATTACTGCTTGCTGTCAATGTGCAAACGAAGACAAGCTTTGAAATGGAGCAAATCGGACTTCAATAACTTATCATGACCATTGAATGAGTGATTTGTATCACGGATTATCTGGATGGCTTTTACTGAGTTTCAAAAGGTATTCTTGCATTTCATCAGCGTCTTCAAAAACCGCACAGTCCATCCTTCTCAGGAACCTGAGACACTGGTCTGCCCTGTCTTCATCATCGTCCATTGAAAAGAACAGGACTCCATCTGGTCTTAGATGACAAAGAATACCTGCTTTAGGATTATCGCTTGGGGACCTTATAATTCCATGCAGATGTAATGGAGCATCGGCAAGTAAAAACGATTTGATATATTCGGTGCTGTATTTCATTAGTACTGGGATCCAAATAAATTACTTTGGTTAAGGAATCTTTCAAATCCTGTTGCTCCAAATGGGGTTGTTTCACCAGGGCCAGTGATGATTTGTAATCTTGGTCCAGTGCACAGCAGCCCGTCTCTCTCTACTTTGTTCGAATGATTGATGGTACCACTTCAAAAACACATTTACCATCCTGATTAGACGCAGTGTACTCTGATCCTTCGCTCTGTACTCTCCTGCCAGCTCTCAATCGAATCGAGCTCAACCACTCCCCCCGTGTCGGGGTTCCCGTCATCGCACCGTATCCCGCCGACCCCCTTCCCCTTGCCAGTTATAGGGATTGAAGGGGAGGCTCCGTGTCAGGTTCTGCGCTGGTCGTATCGATTGTGACGATCAGGGGGATGAATTCGAAATGTTGCGGTGAATAAACATGTGGTCTATTTGACTCATTCGAAGTGCAACCTAGGTTTGTGATGCATGACTCTCTAATGATGCGCAGACTTTTTACTCTTCTTCTAACCCATCAATCACCAGCATCCGTTGGTTAACTCACCTCACACCGATCCGTTTCAATTTTTTAGCGTCTCAGGATTATTTCCATGTCAACCGAAACCCAATCACTCGATTCACCAGATAACTCCTTACTGGAAATGTCTGAATCAGAACTGGAAGCGGCACTGGGAAGCCTGGGTCTACAGGGTGAGCCGAAAGTTCCTGATTCTGCAGCACCTGCTCCCGTCGCTGAAGAGCAATCAGAGGTGGTTCCGGAAGAAGTATCTGTTCCCGAAGTCGAGGATGCAGTTCCGCCTTCCCTGTCGGAAGACAATAGTGAGGCACCCTCTCCAGCTGCTAAAGCCGCTGATATTCCTACGGATATTCCCAAGTCGCGAGTGACAGCGGATATTTCGGAGAAGCTCTCGACGATCACAGACATGGCCCGCACTGCCATCGAGTCTGGTGAATTCGTCAGTGCACGCAAACTGCTCGATGAGATTCCCGCAAACCGACGCACCCCGAAGATTAAGGAATTATACGAGCAGTCCAAAGGGATGATGGAATATGAACAACTCTGGCTGAAGGCCAAGAAATTTGTTCAGAAAGAAGATTACGTCGCCGCGATGGAAGTTCTGGAATCGATTCCAGAAGAGTTACGCACGAAGCAGATGACCAACATGCTGCATGTCGCACAAAACCAGGCGACCGTCACGCTGGCGATCCAGAATGCAAAAGAGACCTTGAAAGAATATCACTTCAAGGGAGCGATCGAAATTCTGGAAGGCGTGCCCAAGGAACGTCGATCCGAAGCATTAATTCAGTTGCTGCGTGAAACGTACCGGATCACCCGAAGACTGGATGACTTGCGACTCGAAGGGGAGAGCCGCTTTCAGAAAGCCCTGATGGGCATCTCCATGGAGCATCTCGAAAGTGAGGAAGATTCCTTTGATAAGGTTCTGAAAATCTATAAAGAGATTCTCGAGCTCTGCCCCATCGATGAAGAAGCACGTGATCGAGCTGAAAAAGCGTCCAACTACATCGAAATGACCAAAGAGCGGGAAGAACTTCAGGAATATGCCCGGCTGCACGTGGAAGACAAACACTTCCGTGACGCGCTGGAATGTTTACAGAAAGTCCATCCCGACGTTCAGACCGGTCCCATTCGTGAACAGATCATGGAACTGGAAGGCATCATCGAAAAGATCGATGAGCTTCGAGAAGCCATTCTGCAGGACTTTGAGACCTCAGAATTCAGTGATACGGCAGAGTCCTTCGATAAACTCAAGGAACTGCACGAGGGAGAATATGACAGACTGCTGAAAGAGATTCTTTCGGGTGGTCTGGAAGGCTCTCTGAGTAAAGTATTTAATAAACTGAAAGAGTCCGAAACAGAAGACTCCGCTCTGGTATCCTTACTCGATTACCTGATCAATGCGATCAAACAGGATGATTTCGAAGATCTCATGCTTGATGGCGATGAGAATATGCTCGATCATTATCCTGTCAGTGGTAGAGGTCTCTATCTGAAGCTCATCAAAATTCTGTCGAACTTAACAGAAGATCCAGAGCGTTTTCAGATTCGTCTCGATCTGTTGAAAAAGTATCGAGAACATCTCAAAGAGGCTGAGCCGAATTTAACAGCCTGGGAAGAGATGCTGGAAGCCCTGGAACATTTCAATCAGCTACAGGCGATGCCCTGAAATTGAAAATCGCTGGCTGGAAAACGAATACACGAATGCGATCGAGCTGGTCGCATATCAGGTGGGCCGATTCCGCCAATTGTGCATTGCCTCAATGCGAGGATCGCTGGCAGCGTTTAATGAACATCGCCGGGGTTCAACTTGGCTACACTCATTCAGTCTCCAGGCTCTTATACAAACAGATCGAAAAATATCTGAAGGTCGGTTCCTGGCCCGGTAAAAAGATTTGTATTATCACACGCCGAATTGCCATGCTGGCTGGTCTCGGTGGAATCTGCTCAATCGTTCTCTTGGAACTGGGCAAGATTTACTACGACATCTTTTTCAAAGCGGGCGGTTTCTCGGGAGTGCTGGCGAGCTTTCTGCTGTTCCTGATTTACGGAGGCTTCTGCATTCTGGCCAACCGCTGGTTGGAAGAATAAGAGCTGGCCTACTACCTGTATTTAGCTGTGAGTGCTTCGCGTGCTTTAAGAACTCGCTCAGCAGCTTCCTGGCTGGTGGCGGCGACTGTCGTCAGGTGACCCATCTTGCGCCCTGCGCGCGGTTCCTGTTTCCCGTACAGATGGATTTTGGTTTCAGGGAACTGCCCCAGCATTCCCGCCAGTCTGGTTCGCCATGCTCCCATTCCTCACCGAGTAGATTGGCCATAGCGGCCGGTTGAGGAGCACGAAAAGAACCAATCGGCAATCCAGTGATGGCACGAACCTGTTGTTCAAACTGACAGCAGAGAGAGGCATCAATCGTCAAATGCCCTGAATTGTGTGGCCGGGGGGCAAGTTCATTGACGAGCAGTTTCCCATCCCGCGTCAGAAAAAATTCGATACAGAGTACACCCACCACATTACACTGGTCATCACGAGTGCGTAATCTCGATTGCTTCTGCGGCAATCTTTTCAGGAACCTGTGCAGGAATGACGGAGAGATCAAGAATGTGATTTCGATGTTCGTTCTGGATAGGCTTCAGGCGGCGTAGTCTCCCCCGCATCCCGCGGCACCCACGACAGAGAGCTCCAGCTCAAAGTCCACGAAAGCTTCGAGAATCGATTCCCGACCGGCATACTCGGGCCACAACGCATCGAGATCCGTTTCCGGCTTGAGCATTGTCTGACCTTTACCGTCGTAACCCATCGTTGCCGTTTTGAGGACCGAGGGCGACCGAGTTTCGACACCGCCCGATCAAGATCTTCGCGAGTAAGAATCGATAAATTCAGGAACGGGAATGCCCATTGCAGCTAATGAACTCTTTCACGATTTCGATTCTGCGAAAGATGCAGAATTTCAACGGAGGGAGCGACCCGCGTAAATTTCTGGGCGACATCGGTACTGGCCGCCGGAACGTTTTCAAACTCGAAGGTAATCACCGAAACCGAGCGGGCAAAATCTTCAATCGCAGCGAGGTCTTCGTACTCGGCAACGAACTCGCGATCAGCCACCTGCATCGTAGGTGAGTTTGC
Organism: Planctomycetaceae bacterium; assembly: GCA_041398805.1. Lineage (GTDB taxonomy): Bacteria > Planctomycetota > Planctomycetia > Planctomycetales > Planctomycetaceae > Polystyrenella. The sequence continues at coordinate 373,893 of JAWKUC010000001.1, forward strand.
TTCCGGAGAGAAAACATGCACACCATATCCCAGTCGACGGGCTTCAATGGCGAACATTCTTCCCAGCTGGCCGCTACCTAAAACACCTAAACAGGAACCGGGAGGTAAATAGTCACTCATAAGATCGTTGTCGAACAGAACTGGTATGTTGAAAAATGAAACAGGAAAAAAGAGCTGTCAGGTATCCAGGTGTTTTAGATGTTATTTCAATTCAGAATTTTTCAGCACAGTCTCAATCTGCTGCTGATGATAGTGATGCAGTTTCTCTCTTAGGTCAGGACGAGTGTTTGCCAGGATGCGAACAGCCAGTAGCCCTCCGTTTTTTGCACCCGCTTCTCCAATCGCTAACGTACCGACAGGAACCCCTCCGGGCATCTGCACGATAGAGAGTAGTGAATCGGCCCATTGAGTGCCCTGCTTTGACAGGCAACCCCAATACTGGCAGAACTGTTTGGGATGCAACCATTCCGGGCAGGTGAGCCGCTCCCTGCACCCCGCGATGATCACTTCCAGACCCTCGTGATTCTGCCTGCTCGGCATACTCGGCCATCCATTGAGGCGGTGAGCCGAGACGACACGACACTCGTGTGGAATTCCGAATTCTTCCAGGATCTCACTGGCAGGCTTCATCGTTTCCCAGTCAGACTGACTCCATGATGATACCCACCAGCGGAGCATTCGTATCAGCCATGTTTACGATACCCTGTCTTCTCTCTCAAGTAGTTCTACATAGTTTGGGATTCACTCCCGAGATCGTCGCGAATCGAGCCACGCAAGGCAAGCGTTAACCTGTGAAAATGGGCCGCGAAGCGTACGAAACCAATGAAAACAGGGACGGATAATCCGTCCCTGTTTGCAATTTTACTGGTTAACTATCCACGTACTGGAAACTGGCTTTAACCAGTTGGCCGGTCCCGGGATGCTTATTTGACCACAATTCGGCCATATGCAGTGAATTTCAGAGGCTCATCCCGACCGGTAATTTTGACGGTGAACTCTTCAGAGAAGTTTCCGTCTTCTTCCGGGGGTGTGATCATGATCGGCACGATCTGAACCTTTTTGGCAGACTCTGGTCGTTTCACTTTGAACATGTCTCCGCGAGATTCACACTCAATGCTTTCGATTTCAAAGGGTTCTTTACCTTTGATAATCAGGCTGGAGTTTTTGATCTGTCCGGGGAACAGGTTACCCAGAGCAAGCGGGGCATTGGCCACCATCAGATCAGACTCAACATTCGCTTCCACCAGTACTGGTACTTTAGGATTGTTGGAGTCATCAGTGATCAACACGATCTGATCACGTAAGGCACCAAGAGGAGCATCAGCTTTGATGGTGACTTTAAGATCGTAACGGATGTTGTAGGTGCTGCGTGAAGTTTCGGTTGCTTCAGCCAGGATAAATTTGTTGTTGCTGATAATATCCGTGATGTGCCAGTCAGAGCGACCCGTGTATTGGATATTCAAGGTCATCGTTTTAGCTTCACCCTGATCAACAGACTCGAAATTAGCCCAACCAGGTGTAACGACGACATCGGTACGGATATAAGCCCGAATCGGCAGGCGAACTTCTTTGTAGAAAGGCTTGTCGAATACGACGATTGCATTCGAATTTTTCTCGTGAGAGAATTTATTGGTGTCCATGGCGACTTCGATATAAGCCGACTCGCCACTCATGACGGTGTCTTTAGATGGAGTTGCACCGGTGCATCCACATGTTGTTTTAACATGCGAAATATGCACAGTCTCTTCATAGTTGTTTGTGAATTTGAAACGGAATCGGGCTTCGGCCCCCCGGGCAACCGTGCCAAAATCATGTTTGTGTTCGTCAAACATTTTCTCAGCCCAGTTTAATTCCTGAGCAGAAGCGATGTTGGACAGAAACAGAAACGAAGCGATCGCGATGGCATATTTTGAAATCAGGTTAGTCTTTTGCATAGTTCTATTACATTTTCTTCTGACGCACACTCAGTAGCGAGTTCTGAACGTGCAAGGCACTAAAGTGACCCAGTACGAGGATAGTATGTTCAAACGGTTGAGACATGAAAATAAATTCATATCCGTCATATCTGCACTTCAGCATTGAAATTAAGGAGGTTATCCCGATTTCAATGTAGCCCGAAGATTGAAGAACGCTCGACAGATATCCGTTTGAAGTTGATCTTTCTGGTTTTTTCCCTCGCTTGCGTCATGCAGGAAATAACCATAAACCCCGGCGTCAGGACCCAATTTGAATTTTCAAAGAATTCGTAAAGGTCGAATTCACTCCCCAGTAAGTTGCCCACACTTATATTCGTGAATTCCAGTTACCACCCGACTCTGTTCTATTGTACGAATGTACGAACAGACGGACCTCTACAAATACGAAATTAATTCGCAGATCTGAAAATGTCAATGTTGATAATATAGGATGAGTTTTATAATTGGTAAGGCATTTGGGTAACCTGGGTTTGATCCCGGATCGCTCCATCGTGCTTTCATCATCGAACCTCACCTTGTCGCTGATTTGATTTACTCTGGCATATTCTGCTGTTATAAACAAAAATGGATTCGTCTTGCCGCTGTACGCGATACAATCCTTCTTAATGCTCAACTCACCTGCGCGCAATTGGAGACTATAGAATGCGTTACATCAAGTCTGCTTGTTTGCGAAACTTTCCCGGTTATCGCAACTGCACTTCCTCAGTCAACGCGGACTATTCAGTTCACGCAGGATTTAACCGCTTGACCTCGTCGCTGCTCCTGACAGTATTCATTCTCTTTTGTTGTACATCGATCAGCTGTGCCGCTCCCGATTCGGATCAATCCGAAACTACCGGGACTCAGTCAAAGGAGGAGTCTGACGTGAAGAAAACTGAATTAGCTGAGTATCCCCGTCCGCATAAAATACCTCTTCCTCCTGATTTACTCGATGTTCCCGATGCCGACTGGCTGAACACGTCAGGGCCCATATCGATGGAAGATCTGAAGGGCAAAGTCGTCATCTTCGATTTCTGGACCTTCTGCTGTATTAACTGTATGCACGTCCTGCCCGATCTGGAGTATCTCGAAGAAAAATACCCCAATGATCTCGTCGTAATCGGTGTTCACTCCGCCAAGTTTGATAACGAGCAGGAGACAGACAACATCCGTGAAGCGATTGTCCGTTACGAGATCAAACACCCGGTGCTCAACGATTCAGAAATGATCATCTGGCGCAAAATCGGAGTCCGGGCCTGGCCGACTCTCGCCCTGATCGATGCCGAAGGAAATATCTGTCTTCTGGCCTCGGGGGAAGGTAACCGGGAGATCATGGACAAATATGTCGGCGAATTAATTGAATACCACGCTGATCGCGATCAGCTCGACAGCACCCCGATCAACTTCGCCCTGGAACGGGAAAAACTCCCCCCGACTCCGCTAAAGTACCCTGGAAAACTGCTCGTTGACGAAGCCAATAATCGCATTTTCATCTCCGATAGCAACCACAACCGGATCGTGGTCTCTACACTGGATGGAAAGCTGATCGAGACGATTGGTAATGGGGGTTTGGGAGCCCAGGATGGTAGCTATGCCGAGGCAACCTTTGATCATCCCCAGGGGATGACCCTGCATGAAGATGTCCTCTACGTCGCTGACACGGAAAATCATCTGATTCGTACGGTTGACCTGAAAGAGAAAAAGGTTGCCACACTGATAGGGACAGGCGAGCAATCGCGCACTCGTGAGTTCTCGGGGGACATCACCGACTTTGCGATTAACAGCCCCTGGTCACTCGAAATTGATAAGGGAATTCTCTATATAGCTATGGCAGGTCCTCACCAGATTTGGAAACACGAACTCGGTTCCAAACAGGTTTCTGTTTATGCAGGCTCGGGTCGGGAAGATATTGTCGACGGGTCACTCGCTGCATCGGCACTTGCACAGCCCTCTTCTATCAAACTGCATAATGGCTATCTCTATGTGGCCGATTCAGAAGGTTCCTCTATCCGTGAGATCTCAACAGACCCTGCCGGTGAGGTGAAAACGATAGTTGGAACTCACGACCTCAGATCCGGTCAATCGCTCTTCGCCTTTGGTGACATCGACGGTAAGGGGACAGAGGCCCGGTTGCAGCACCCTCTGGGTCTCGCCTTCTCTGGAGAGACGCTTTATGTCGCTGATAGCTATAACCACAAAATTAAAGCAGTCACTTTTGAAGAAGATGCTGAAGGGAATCATATTGGCGTCGCCACCACAAAGGTGGGGAACGGAAAAGCGGGCGATTCACTTGATCCACTCGAACTTTCAGAACCCGCCGGTCTGGCGGTCGTAGGGAATAATCTTTTCATTGCAGATACCAACAATCATCGAATTGTGAAATATGATCTCGACGCCGATACTGCCAGTGAGTTTGTGGTTGCAGGGCTGGAGCCGCCCGAACCTCCCCCAGCAAAAGAGCCTGAGCCAAGCACAGAGGACATCATTACCCTCGATCCCGTAACTGTTCAGGCGGGGGCCGAAGTAAAGATTGTTCTGAATGTGGAAATGCCGGAAGGCTTCAAACTGAATAAGCTTTATCCAGCCTCTACAGGACTGGAGTCCTCGACTCCCGCACTCTTCGCTCCGGAACAGCTTGGAAAGCGTCAAAAGCTGGAATTTGTTTCCGATAACCAGTTGGGCGCCACCGTGCAGCTGGCTGCGGAAGCGGGGGCAGGTGAACTCATCCTCAAAACCCGGTTCGGTTATTGCCGCGACGGGAAAGGGGGACTTTGTAAGTTGAAATCAGCCGTTTATAAAATTCCTCTCACTACAGCCCCCGATAGTGATCAAAAGAACACATCTGTCTCCGTTTCGGCAGAGTAAGCCGGTTACAGCTATGTTGAAAGCTTCGAGGGAGACCATCGGCCCGTTGAATGCTCTCTTTTTCCGAAATAAGGGGATCGGGGTTATTTGACGGGTTCTGGCCATTCGATTACGATGCCCCTCCTGCCTGAGGTCAGGCAGATTGCGTAGAAGGTCTGTTCAGACGGGCAGATCATCCCTTTTCATTTTATTACTCTGGTATGAAGTCAGAACGGTCTCCAACGAACAGCGAGACTGTGCTGCCAGGAACAGCTTCCGGCAGGAGACAGGCCAGAACAGGAGATTCTCTATTATGTCGTCAGAAATTGTCGTTAAAGACATTCTTGAAGCGGGTGTTCATTACGGTCACAAAACCAGTCGCTGGAACCCCAAAATGCGTCCTTACATTTATGGACGCCGCAACCTGATTCACATCATCGACATTCGTGAAACCATCCGCGGAATTCTGCGGGCTCAGAAATATCTGCAACGAGTCACCTCTCAAGGAAGCCTCGTCCTCTTCGTTGGTACCAAGCGTCAGGCAGCAGATGCTGTCGAGCAGTGTGCTAAAGCTTGTGGAATGCCTTACGTTACCGAACGCTGGGTGGGGGGAACCTTGACCAACTTCCGCACCATTCGTGATCGTCTGAAACGCCTTGACGAGCTCGAAAGCTTGCAGGAGTCAGGTGAGATTCATTCTTACTCTAAAAAGATGCAATCGACCCTGATGCGGGAATACCGCAAAATCTACCGGAACCTGAATGGTATCCGCGACATGAACCGCCTGCCTGAAGCGTTGGTGATTGTCGATCCTAAAAAAGAGAAAAACGCCGTTCACGAAGCGCACCTGATTGGTGCCAAAGTTGTCTCTCTGATTGATACCGACTCTGATCCCGATGACGTCGATCTGCCCATTCCAGGTAACGACGACTCGATCCGTTCGATCAAACTGATCATGGATCACATCACCAGTGCGATTCAGAACTCAAAACAGAATCTGCCCAAAGAAGACAAATCGGAAGACAACGAGCCGAAAGCTGTCCCTTCGATTGGTTAATCCAGTCTATCAGGCAGTCTAGTTATTCAAGTATATGAAACTGCCGATCAGGCAGTTTCCAGGTAAGACAGACGCCTTGTCTCTGATCAGGCCAGACTCGGAGGGTTCTATAGAAACTTTCCGGGTCTGCTGTTTTACAGAATCAGACATCACCTCATTCTGAATTCCTGCGAATTTGAGATTCGTGCGACCTTCAGAATTGTATTCCTGACTCAATAGTGATGAAGAGACTGAGTTGGCTTCACTGAATTCAGGAATCTTCATTAATCGTAAACATAAATAGTACAAAGTACGAACAGCGCAGAGATTGATTCACCGCGTTCGTAGTAAACCTTCCCTGGAGGAGATTTGAGGCAATGGCCGAAATTACCGCCGCCGCCGTAAAGGCGCTTCGTGAGATTACCGACCTTCCCATGATGACTTGTAAAAAAGCACTCGTGCAGGCTGATGGTGATCAGGATAAAGCGATTGAAATTCTGAGAGAAGAAGTTGGCAAAGTCCGTGAAAAACGGGCTGATAACGCCACTGAAGAAGGCTATATCTTCAGCCTGGTTAAAGAGGATGGCTCAGAGGCTGTTCTGGTTGAAGTTCTGTGCGAATCAGCTCCCGTAGCCACCGGTCAGGACCTCTCTCAGTTTGGAGCAATGTTAACCGAACAATTGATGAATGGTCCTGGAGCTGCGAGTGCAGAAGAACTTCTCACACAACCTGCTCCAGGTACAGACCAGACCCTGCAACAGATTTTCGATACTATCGTGAACAAGATTCGCGAGAAAATCATTGTCGGTCGCATCGCCAAAGTCTCCGGCCCTGTAGCTGCTTATGTGCATCACAATGGTAAAGTAGCTGTGCTGTTTAAAGCCTCAGGTGAAAAACCCAACTTCGATGTGATGCGTGATGTCGCCATGCACATTGCCGCCATGAAGCCGACTTCCTGCAATGAAGCAGATGTCGATGCTGCTCTTGTAAAAGAACAACGCGATCAGCTGACAGCAGAAGCTAAAGCCTCTGGCAAACCAGACAACATCATTGATAAGATTGTCGACGGTCGAATGAAAAACTTACGTCGAGCAAGGAGTTCTGACTGCTCAGGCTTTCGCAAAAGACGATTCCAAAACAGTCAGTCAGGCGCTTGCTGAAGGAGGGCTGACCGCCGACTCCTTCACACTCTGGGTGCTCGGAAGTTAGTTTAAAATTGAATTCATCTGGCCGGTTGTCTTCAGCCGGCCTTTTTTTTGGGAATGCCAACCGATGTCTGAGACCAGAGAAAAACATCTGTCTTCAATCGCGCTCTGCTCAAGTTGAGTGGCGAAAGTTTCTGCCGCAGTGGGGAGAGTGGTATCAGCATGACCGCTGTCGCCTCTCTTTCGCAACAGTTAAAGCGGGCTTATGAAACCGGAGTTCAACTGGCGATTGTCACTGGTGGTGGAAATATTCTGCGTGGTAAAGAGTTTTCGGCTTTCAGCAAGTCGATCAATGCCCCGACAGCTCATTACATGGGAATGCTGGCGACAGTCATCAACGGCCTGGCCCTGCAGGATGCACTCGAAAATATTGGTGTACCTACCCGGTTACAAACCGCCATTCGCATGGAAGGAGTCGCTGAACCGTTCATTCGTAGACGTTGTGTGCGTCACCTCGAAAAAGGACGCGTGGTGATTCTTGCCGCAGGTACGGGGAGTCCTTCGTCACCACTGATACTGCCGCCGCCCTGCGTGCGGGAAATCGAGGCGGACGTGGTTCTGAAAGCGACTAAAGTCGATGGCATTTATTCTGAAGACCCTATGAAAAACCCGCATGCTGTCCGCTATCCGACCATTAATTTTCAGGACGTGCTGGCCCAGAATCTGCAGGTGATGGATGCCCAGGCGTTTCATCACTGCATGGAGCATAAAATTCCGATCATCGTCTTTAACTACCAGAAAGAGGGAAACCTCGACAGAGTTCTGGCAGGAGAAAAAATCGGAACTCGAGTTATTGCTAATGACGATAACTCCAGCGAAAGCTGAGTGACTGCTTCCCGTTTCAGTGAGGCTGGGCGATGTTTGATATAGAGGCAGGTTCAATCACTTCCCTTTACCACAGCCACCATCTAAACTTAAAGAGGCAGGCTGTCTGACTGTCATTCAGACTTGTTGTACAGGCAGAAGTCAGGCCAAACTGGAACCAGATGAGTTTGCTCATTCGGTTGCCTGAAGTCGAATTAAAAATCATTGTTTTCCCGCATCTCCTGAGGAGTTTTACAAATGGAACGCGCTGAAATTATATCCGATACAGAAGATCGCATGAAAAAGCGGTAACCCACCTGCACGATCAACTGCAGGGGCTTCGTACCGGCCGCGGACACCCGGTCTGGTTGATTCCATTCGCGTCAACGTATATGGCTCTCCCACACCGTTGAAACAATGTGCCAACATCTCTGTGCCCGAACCACAGCAGATTGTCATCAAACCTTATGATCCTTCTATCATCAGCGCGATTGTGAAAGCGATTCAGGCCAGCGATACCGGTCTCAGTCCGAATCCCGAAAACCGCCTGATCCGTTTGAACATTCCCCCTCTATCTACAGAACGCCGCAAACAGCTGGTGGGTCGTGTCAAAGAGTTGGCTGAGGAAGCACGTGTTTCGATCCGCAATATCCGCCGCGACGCTAATAAGCATGCGGATACGTCACAGAAAGATAAAATTCTTTCTGAAGATGAATGTAATGATCTGAAAGAAGAGATTCAGAATCAAACCAAAAAGTACGAAGGCCAGGTCAACGATCAGGCCAGTACTAAAGAGACCGAGGTAATGGAAGAATAGGCCTCGTCCCGAATAAGAAAAAAAACGACCGGTTTTTATCCGGTCGTTTTTTTGTTGGTTTGTTGTTTAAAATCAAGATGACTGAATCATGGCCAACGAGTTATGATTATGAGCCGTTTTGTATGGCCCGATTAAAAATGCCGGTCCAGTTCGGCCAGATAGTTATACACATCCTGAGCCCGTGTTGTGTTCAGCAACTGGAAGTTGGCCATCTTATCCTGCGATAGATTCATCAGGCGTCCCAATAATTCCGTATGCCGCTCGCGGTCATCCCAGGGGGAAAGTGTCAGAAAGACCAGGCGGGTCGGTTCGCTAGTTTTGCCAAATTGGAAACCGGCAGGAGAAATTCCAATCGCCCCCACGAAATGATCAACATAGGGAGTCCGCAGATGGGGAAACGCGATTCCTTTGCCAATCGCTGTGGAACCATGACGTTCCCGGTCGAGTAAATTCTTGACAATTTCTTCCGCGTGTTCCCGCTCGATACGTTCTTCTCTCGCCAGACGTTCGATGAGTAAACTGAGTACCGAGGATAACCCACATGCGGCAGGTAGCTTCTCGATACAGTTCGGCTTAAAGACCGAAGTGAAAGAGATAAACGGCTTTTCCTGAGCAACGGGTGGGGCACCCTGCCCACTGAATGTTATGTTCGAATCCTGCATTGTGTTAGCTCTGGAAAAAAGAGAGAGATCGACAAAAGCTGAACGGGTACAGGTCTCGATCAATGATCAGGTTACCCTCAGCTGTAATCTGATATTGATCGAAAACCTGTGATCCGTTCAGGAATACTATTACTAAGCAATCGTTGTTCCAAATACCTCATCTCAGGAGGGATTGTCACAAACTTATTAATCAGCAGGGCGAATCGTTCAATTTGAGGTTTGATGTTGAACGTAAGTCGTTGCTGTTGAGCATTTCCTGGTCAATGTTGCTTTAAGCAGATATTCAGCGCTCGCCACTCAAAACAGACTTTTACTGCAACGGGCTGCATTCCCCGTGCAATTCTCTGCATTTAGTAAAGAGAATTAATGCAGGCCATACCGGCTCATTTTGTAGTGCAGGGTTCGTACGCTGACCCCCAGCTTCTTAGCCGTTTGCTCCCGGTGATAGTCCGAAGCGATCAAGGCAGCCGTAATGGCCTCTTTTTCAGCCTCCTCAACAACCTCCGCCAGGGAGCGAATATGACTTTTACCCAGACTTGTTACGGCATGAAACTCCGGGGGTAAATTTTCCAGGTTGATCAGATCACTGGTGACGGTGACGACCAGCCGCTCCATTACGTTTCTCAACTGGCGCACATTTCCAGGCCAGCTGTGAGAAGTGAGAGCATACATTGCTTCCTCGCTTACCCGTTTCGGAACGCGGGAATGACGTTCGCAGAAGTGATGCAGAAAATGTTCAATCAACAGGGGAATGTCCTCACGACGTTCCCGCAAAGCCGGAATCTGGATCGGAATGATATTCAGGCGATAGTATAAGTCTTCACGCACGGTCCCTTCTTCAATCAGGGCCAGGATATCTTTATTGGTCGCAGAGACGATTCGTGCATCCGAAGTCAGAAGTTCCTCACCACCAACACGCGTGAATTGACCTGTTTCCAGAACCCGTAACAAATCAACCTGACTCTTAGGGGGGATTTCTGTCACTTCATCCAGAAACAATGTTCCTCCCCGGCTTTGTTCAAAACAACCCGGTTTTTTGCGGGAAGCACCGGTGAAAGAACCTTTCTCGTGGCCAAAAAGTTCACTTTCCAGCAGAGATTCAGGCAGGGCCCCCAGGTTCACCGCCACAAAGGGTCGGGTTGATCGACTACTCAAATCATGCAGGGCTCTGGCAATCAATTCCTTACCGGTTCCACTTTCCCCCTGTATCAACACCGTGGCGTCTGTATCAGCGACTTGTCGAACCTGTTGAAAGACTTCCTGCATCAACGCGCAGTTGCCGATGATTCCGGAAATTTCCCCGGCTCCCGCCAGACGATCTTTCAGTTGCTGGTTTTCTGTTTGCAACCGATGGTGATTGAAGGCTTTTCGCACCTGCTGACGAATCAGGTTCAGGTCGACCGGTTTGGTGACAAAGTCAAACGCACCCCTGCGCATTGCTTCCACCGCAGTTTCTACAGTTCCATGGGCAGTGATGACAATGACTGTCGTTTCCGGCTTCTGCTCCAGAATCAGGGAGATAAGGTCCAGGCCATTTCGATCGCCGGGAAGACGGACATCGGCGATCACGATTTGAAAGTTAACTTCGCGAAATTTTTCCAGGGCTTCGGTAACATCGCCAGCAGTCTCAATATGCCCTGCTTCCGCAATCAATCCCTTCTCCAGGCCCGATCGGATATTTGGCTCGTCATCTACTATCAACAGGTTCAATCCGTCAGTCATCTTCAGTCCGGTCAGGGGCTAAGTGTTTTAATATAATAGGTAAGGTGATTTCAAAAGTTGTCCCGCTTGCGGAACTGCGAAAGTCGATTGTGCCGTTATGCTGGCGAATAATCTTGTCGCACAATGCCAATCCCATGCCAGTTCCCTGGCTTTTTGTCGTAAAGTAGGGGTCGAAGACCCGGTCCTGCAAGTCGGGGGGAATTCCCGGACCAGTATCAGAAATCTCCACTTTGATGAATTCCGGGTCGTTTGCAGGAATCGCCCGCAGGTGGATCTCACCTTGCTTCTGAATTGCTTCCATGCTGTTTAAGAGCAGGTTTAACATCACCTGTTCCAACCGAATCCGGTCACCCATCAAAGGACGTAAGGGTTCCTCTTCAGGTTCCAACTCGAAGATGATCTGTTGCATTTCCGCCTGCGGGCGTAGTAATTTGATCTGCCTCTCCAGCATTTCCATTACATCAATCTTGTCGTAATGCAGATGTCCAATGGAAGCAAAATCACGGAAGTTTTCCAAAACACCTCCGACCCGCATCACCTCCGTCTTGATAACTCCCAGCATATCCTGGATTTCATCAGAGGCATCCGATTGATCGAGTTGCTCTTCCAGAAGTTGCACATGCAAAGAGAGCGCCGCTAGTGGATTTTTTATTTCATGATGAAGTCCAGCCGCCATATTGCCCAGGCCCATATAACGTTCCATACGCCTCAATCGCTCATCAATTAATACTCTTTCAGTCACATCTCGCAGTTGCAGAATGTGGCCACTGATCTGGTCAGATCGGTCTCGTAAGGGCTGACAGAAACCTCGTAATGTTCTGACAGTTCCCCCCAGCAGGATCGTGAAATCATGAGTTTCGTCGCTGGTAACGGCGGCCTGCATTTCCTGTCTATAGGCTTCCAATGGTATCTGGCGGCATACATCTTTGAGGAACTGACCGACCACATCTTCACTCAACTCTAAAAACTGCTGCCCCCGCCGATTTATACTCGTGATTTCTCCCGAGAGGCTGGTGGTAATCACCCCCTGATCCATGCAACTTAAGATGTCCGATGCCTGAGCTTTAATATCGCGTAAGGATTCCTGGGAGGAACGATAAGCACGCCATAAAATGACAACTGCCAGAGCTGTCAGGACCAGATTCAGAACAATCAGGATCGTCAATCGGAATTGCCAGCGCAGTTCACCAATCAATTCTTCAGCAGAAGCCGTCATGTCTGCCGGTAACTTTTTTATCAGCTCTTGAACGATTTCCTGCTCACGCAGAAAGTCGACCATAATCCATACGGTCACCAGCAGTGCGGAAACACTCAGCACCAGCAGCCCAATAATTGCCAGGCCGGGCGTTTTGCGAGTAGGGTCCTGTCGAATTCGAAACATCTTTGAACCGTTTATGATCAATCTAGGATTGGTATATGTCACCCTTAAGCAGGGTCATGCAGTGCTGGACCTGAATGCTCTCCGTGGTGCTTGAGTGTAGATGCCTTATAACCAAGCTCAAGGGGTGCCGTAAACCGGGAGAGTGCATTCTGGTGTAAGTGAAAAGCGAGAAGGCTCATGTGATCAGGAGACGCTTTCACTGCGGTTTCACCGCTGGAAAAATATTCCTCTAATCCAATTGATTCGTCCAACCTGGTTAATCTTCACTCCCGCATCTTGCTGCATTGACCCCGCATCTGCACAGTTTACGAGGGGGAGTCGCCTGATTCTGCAGTTTCTCTGGAATTCTGGAGTTTTTTTCGGAGGAAAATGTCTTCAAGGATTAGCTCCAGGCAGTTAATTGACTCGTCAGAATCAAGTGAATTGATACAGCCCACCCCATCACCTCCTGAGTGCGAGTTCTCAATCAGATGGTACTTCCCGGTCTGCCTCAGTTTGGCATGAGTCTTGCCAGATGAGGTATATCCCGGAAATTCCTACCTGTTGGCTTATTTCTGACACTAGCACTCACCATCAGAAATCTGTGACCTAAATTTGTTTGCTAACTGAGAAGATACTTGAATTCTGGTCAGATTTCTCCCACCTTCCCTCTCGCAATCCCGATTAAGGCTTTGTTGAACGTGACTTCGACTGCCCAGGAAAACCAATCTCGAAACCGAACAGGGTTTCGTTTCCTATCATTTAGTAAATCTGCAACACCAGATTGAGCATGCTTCGGCACCTTACGTTTCTCACAAGGCCCGATTACGGCCTTCGTGCACCACAACACCCTGCATGCGTTTCAACAACGATCGTTCGAAGAGGGGGTTCGTAAAGGAGGAGAACTCTGGAGTTGTCATGCGTATCTCTCGGAGGAACGCCATTGCCAGGGTATCGACCGTGACCGTATCCGACTCTCTCGGATCTGGAAGCCGTTTTGAAGGAAGAACTCAAAGGTGAAGCAGATAAACCCCTGATCGCCTCCGTGATGAGATACGAGCTTCGTCTGGCGATGTTGCGAAACAGAATCTGTGCCGGACCACCTGCCGAACTGAACTGGGTGATTGCAGAAACAAATGCAAGCAGTGACAATTTCGCTCTGATGTCAGTAGTGCTACCCGCACACACCTGATAGATACCACCCGCCACTGGATTATGCGGGATCTGAAAGAAGTCTTCAGCATTGGCAACAAAACGAACCTGCTCACAGAAAATCTGGGCCGGTTTAATCAGCGGAACATGGAATCCTGGACAGATAAAAACTGGGAAGTCTTTTTACTGAATGCCCTCTGGAACATCTGTCATACGGGTGTCAAAAATGTTGAAAAAAATCTTTCCATTGTTCCTCTTCCAGAAATCCATCTTCCCCGGCATCGCAATCTGATTCTGGAAGCGACCGGTGAAGACACCGACCTGATCGTTCATGAGTTATTGATCAAATTCTGTTCCTCCTTTCTTGATCAGGGTTTTTCAGACTGGCAACTTCCCTATCGCCATCGGGGAATGTTCAAGTCATTTCATCTCTACAGTAAATCAGGCTGCCCACCGTTATGGTATCAGGATTTAATTAATGAGACGAATCGAATCCTGGATGCAAAACTATCGCCACTGGAATCGATTGCCGAGTCATTACAACTTCTGGGAGTTCCAGCCGACGAACAGAAGAATTCCTGACTCAGTCGCTGCTCGCTTTACGAGGCTGGTTCGGCATGGTCTGGCAGATGGAAACAGAAGCCGAGTGGATGCCGCATCCTGCCCCCAAAGGAAGCCTGATCGAACTCCTTGCCGTGCGTACTGGATCCTCGATCGACTCGCAATTGAGCAGGTTGCTCAGGATCACCCGGGACTCGAAGGACAACTCAACGAAGTGCGGGCCATGCACTGAAACGAATCTCGCGGATGGATCCTGGATCACGTGATTCAGAAAACGTTCGTCGTCTTCTCCAACTCGCACAGGTGTGCGGTGGAAGCTGAGGACTTATACAACTTACCGATTCCCAATGGCTCATTCTCTCTTGAGAGATCGACTTCTTTTCGAGTTTTGAACGACGTCGGCTTTTTCATCTCGCCTATGAACGTCGCTACCGAAACGACACCTTTGACGCCTTAATCGCGCATACGAAGGTAAGGAATGCGAAGAAGGACGCAAGTAAATCTGACCCGACCATTAGTTCCAACCGTCCTTCTTCGTTCCAGATTCTCTGCTGTATCGATGATCGCGAAGAATCATTCCGTCGTCATCTCGAAGAGATTGATCCTGCCTGCGAAACCTTTGGGCTGCCGGGTTTTACGGAGTCGCTATGTATTATCGGGGATCAACCGATGCCCATTACAAGCCACTCTGTCCGAATACAATCAAACCGCAGCACTACATCGAGGAAATGCCGCTCTATTCGCTGCAGCAGATTGACCGTCGTCGTGCGGAAACCCGTCGAAAATCGGGCTCCTGACGCATCAGACACACCGTGGGTCCCGTTCCTTTATCGGGGGACTTTTAACCGGTTTGATGGGATCACCGCCGCCTTTCCCCTGGTCGCTCGCATTCTGTTCCCACGCACAACTGCTCAATTCAGAAAATCGTTTGGAAATATTGTCGGAACTCAATTCACAGAGCTCCGACTCGAACGATATCCCGGCGACCCCATCCAGGAGGGGGCCGCATGGATACACCATCGAAGAAATGGCCAATATCGTCGAGAGCGGTATGCGGGCAATCGGTTTGACCCGCCCCGAACGCTACTCAAATATTGTCTTGATTTGTGGTCACGGTTCCGGAAGTGTCAACAACCCTCATGAGTCGGCTTACAACTGTGGCGCCTGTAGTGGTAGCCGTGGTGGCCCGAATACCGTGCCTTTTCCAAAATGGCCAACGATGTCCGCGTCCGTACCATCCTGAAAATCGGGGCTTTCTAATTCCTGATGAGACCCTTCTTGTCGGTTCTTATCACAATACCTGTGACGACTCCATCACCTGGTTCGATCTGGACGCCATTCCTGTATCCCATCGTGATCAGTTCGAACATGCACGCGATCAAATCAACGAAGCCCGAAAACGAAACGCACATGAACGTTGTCGACGCTTTGAAACAGCGGAGCTCGATTGCTCCTTTGACGAAGCGTTGAAACACGTTGAGACACGTGCAGAGGATCTCTCGCAGGTCCGTCCTGAATATTAACCACGCCACCAACGCTCTCTGTTTCGTTGGTAAAACGTGAATGGAGCCGCAATCTGTTTGTCGACCGTCGAGCATTTCTTGCGTCGTATGACAGTCTGACGGACGACGCGGAAGGTCATGTTCTGGAACGCATTCTGCAAGCTGTTATCCCGGTCTGTGCCGGTATCAGCCTGAGTACTATTTTTCCACGGTTGATGTGGAAGGGTATGGACGTGGCTCAAAACTTCCCCACAACGTCACCTCTCTTAGGTGATGTCCGGGGCCGCCAGGCGATTTAAGACCAGGTTCCTTCTGCCGGATGGCTGAAATTCATGAACCGATGCGAATTCTGTTTGTGATTGAAACCACACCGGTCGTTATGTCCCGCATCATTAAAGAAAACGCGTGATCAAACAACTCGTTGATGGTGGTTGGGTGCAGCTCGCCGTCTT
Source organism: Planctomycetaceae bacterium (assembly GCA_041398805.1). Classification (GTDB taxonomy): domain Bacteria; phylum Planctomycetota; class Planctomycetia; order Planctomycetales; family Planctomycetaceae; genus Polystyrenella. The sequence continues at coordinate 389,965 of JAWKUC010000001.1, forward strand.
CGAACCAGAGTCTGGAAAATTACAGCATTATCAACAGGGCATCTTTTCAGCTGTTGAACCCGAATCGACAGAGCTGCCTGTCGTTGAGTCATCTCATAAATGGTACCGAGGCTGGCGTAACGCCCTCGGATTTGCCTCGATAAAGCAGAATGTGCCCCAACCGGCAACCAGCCCCACGCTCTGATTAACGACATCTTACAAATTATTTGATTTGATTTCATACAAGCTCCTCCTGTTTTCAGATCGTTATTAAATGACCACCGATACCGTCTTACAAACTCTTTTGGTACCTGCGTCGTTGCCTGTCCGGCAATACTGCTGTTGCTGTTCGGGTTGTCCACCTTATTCAGTATTCCGCTCAGCGAACGGACCTTTTCCCGTTTGACGGAAGTGACTGTCTTGTTCGGTCTCTTTACCATCCCAAGTGTTGGCGATTATGTTGCTTACCGATAAACGGCACGTCCCGATTGAAATCGGTGAATGGGTCCTCATCGAGGAACAGCATTTCCATTTCAATCTGAAATTGCCTCGACCGACTTTCGTCCTCTCGTCATTCTGACCTATGTGCTCTGCGGAACGATTGGTGCCTTTGCATCCCGTTATCTGCATCGTGAGCCGGGCTTCAATCGATTCTTTAACTTTTATGCCCTCTTCATGCTGGGAATGATTGTCTCTCGCTCGCCGGCACCATTGAATCCCTTCCTGGGATGGGAGCTCGTAGGATTCTCTTCCACTTTGCTGGTGGCCTTTTTCCATGAGCGGGTCAATCCTGTTCGAAACGGTTTGCGAGTCTGGTCAGTCTATCGCATCGCCGATGCTGCCTTCCTCGTTGCTGCCATCATGTTGCACCACCTGACAGGAGCGGGCGATTTCGAACTGCTGATGGGTAATGGTCCCTGGCCGGAAGGAACGGCCGCCATTTCAGAAACACACGCCTTTTACATTGGCCTGTTACTACTGGTTGCTGCCGCTGGTAACCGGCTCTGCCTTCTCCGAATGGTTACCCGGGCGATGGAGGGTCTGACCTCTTCGGAGGTCTTTTATGGTTCCCTTCGGTTCACCTGGAGCATTCCTCCTCTTACGCGTCAGTCCATTGCTGGAAGTTTCCCCGCCTTGAGTGTAGCCGTCGTTTTGATTGACTCCCTGTCGGCGATTTACGGAGCTCTGACTGCACGTGTGCAATGCGACGTGAAAAGTGCTCTCGCCTTTGCATCACTTACTCAAGTAGGGGATTATCGTGGTGGAGATCGGCCTCGGTTTCCGCTATCTCGCACTCATTCACATTATTGGCCACGCCTGTTTGCGGACATTACGTGCCTGAGAGCCCTTCCTTACTTCACGACTATCACGAAATGGAGAACGCAATTGCCTGCACCTCCCTCGTGAACAATCTTTCTGGCGGCGTTATACAACAGAAAACCTGTTACTGGCTATATCGCTATTCACTCGAACGGGCTTCCTCGACGCTACCCTGTTCGCTTACATCGTTAAACTGTTTGCACGATTCTTCCAGTGGTGTGATTCTGAACGCAAATGGACAGATTATCTATCCGGTGGGGACTCTCGCGAATCCGACGAGTTGAGACCGCACACCTTTTCACCGGAGGACTATCTGTGATGCCCGAACTACATTTACCCTGGCTTGAACTCTCGATTCTTACTCCCTTACTTGGGGCGTGCTTCCTGGCAACCTTCCGTAATCCGGAGCGGGCGCGACGCCTCAGTATTGTGATCACCGCTATCACCTTTTTGTGTACCTGCGGTGAGTGGATCGACTTTGCCAGTCTGAAAACATACGAAGCCCACGACCATTGGGATCTGTTTGCCTATCTCTTTCATCATAATGTGTTCATTGTGGATGAACTGAGTGCTCCCCTGCTGCCACTCGGGGCGCTTCTGTATCTGCTCACAGTCCTTTCTACCTTGCGGACGAAGGTCAATCGGTTTTCCTTCAGCTGGACACTCTTCTCTGAAGCAGTCCTGTTAGCCACACTCAGTTGCCGCGACCCCTGGGGGATCATCGCCTTAATGTCGATCGCGACGATTCCACCCTGGGTTGAATTGAAGTTGCGAAATCGCTCGACCCGGGCTTACACACTCCATATGAGTCTCTTTGTGATTCTGATGATCGCTGGACAATCACTGCTGATGTATTCCACCAGCTATATGATGACAACCACAGCGGGCGCTATCCTCACAGCGGCTGCATTACTGAGAACAGGGGTGATTCCGCTTCATTGCTGGATCACCGACCTCTTCGAGAAAGCAACATTTGGAACGGCTTTACTTTTTGTTACTCCGATGACTGGGGCTTATCTCGTCATGCGGATGATTCTTCCCATTGCACCTGAATGGGCATTGCAAAGTATTGCTGTGATCTCCCTCATTACCGCGGTCTACGCCGGGGGAATGGCGCTCGTACAACGTGAAGCACGCCGCTTTTTCTGTTACCTGTTCCTGAGTCACTCCTCGCTTGTATTGGTGGGGCTGGAACTGGCGACGGTGATTGGTCTGACAGGTGCGCTTTGTGTCTGGTTGTCGGTCGGGCTCTCCCTGGGAGGTTTCGGCTTGACTCTTCGCTGTGTAGAAGCACGCCGGGGACGAATTTCTTTGTCAGAATATCATGGACTTTATGAACACACTCCCATGCTGGCAGCCTTTTTCATGATGACTGGCCTCGCCTCCATTGGTTTTCCGGGGACGATTGGTTTCGTGGGGACTGAGCTCCTGATTGAAGGAGCTGTGGATGTTTATCCCCTTGTTGGTACGGCAGTGGTGATTGCTGCTGCTTTCAATGGGATCGCTATTCTGGCGGCTTACTTCCGCATCTTCACCGGCACCAGAATTACGACTTCACTCCCTTTGAAATCTCGCCTCTCGGAACGAATTGCTGTTCTGGTGCTGGCAGGTCTCATTCTGGGAGGAGGGCTCTACCCGCAACCAGGCGTTGAATCTCGATATCACGCTGCAAAACAACTGATGACCCGTCGGGAAGAGAACCTGAGTAAAGAAACCAAAGTTACCAACAGCTGGGAAAGTTCAACCCTAACTGATTCAAATGCAGAACATAAACCTGATCGTTCCGCCCCCAACAGTACCAGCCTGATGATGGCACCACTCGGAAACGACTAAGCCTGATCGACTTTATTTCGATTTCAAAATATTCACTTGTTAAACAGATAGAAATCTATTCGGAAACCGACAAATGGCAACAACGACTAATTCCAATTCCAGCAAACCCAAAGGAAACGCTGCCGGCTTTGTGCGTTACTTTGTCAACGACATTGTTTCCGGTGGGCTGGTTTTTCTTATCGCACTCCCACTTTGTTTGGGTATTTCCGCAGCGTCTGGTTTTCCGGCTATTGCGGGAATATTCACGGCCATTATCGGGGCACTGGTCACGACCTGCATCAGCAACAGTGAATTGACCATTAAGGGGCCAGCCGCAGGTCTAATTGTGATTGTTGTCGGGTGTATCGAAGAATTCGGCGGCAATGGATTAACTGGGGGTTGGCTCGAATCTGACCAGTCAGCCTACGAAGCCGCCTTGGCCGTTGGTGTTGCAGCGGCAGTTCTGCAGATTCTATTCGGTGTTTTCCGAGCTGGCATTCTCGGAGAGTTTTTCCCTATTTCAGCCGTGCATGGGATGCTCGCTGCCATTGGGGTAATCATTATCGTCAAACAAATTCCAGTCGCACTGGGGGTATCTGCCAGTGGTTCTCCATTCCATATGATGCAGCAGATTCCCACCTATTTCACTCAGATGAACCCGCCATCGCGGCCATCGGTATGACGAGCATTCTCATTATGTCTTTTGCCGCAAGTCGGAAACGTGTCAAATTCTTGAAAATGATACCAGGACCAATGATTGTTCTGTTGGTCGCAATTCCTATGGGCTGGTATTTCAATTTAACGAGTGACCACGACTACCATCTGGGTAGTCAGACTTATCACCTTGACAGTCACTACCTCGTCTCAATGCCTGAGGGGGGGCAGCCATTAGGGATGTTTAAAAGCATCACAATGCCTGATTTCTCAAGATTGAAAGAACCTGTTGCATGGAAATGGGTTTTTATGTTTTTCATCATCGGCAGCTTGGAGTCTTTGCTAAGTGCTAAAGCGGTAGACCTGCTCGATCCTTGGAAAAGAAAAACGAACATGGACCGTGACATTCTGGCTGTGGGTACAGGTAACCTCTGTGCTGCGATGATCGGAGGACTTCCGATGATTTCCGAGATTGTCCGATCACGTGCGAATATCGATAACGGAGCCCGAACTCGCTTTGCTGATATGTGGCATGGAATCTTTCTACTGCTCTGTGTCGCGTTGTTACCCTGGATGCTCGTTCATATTCCCAACGCCGCCCTGGCTGCAATGCTAGTTTACACTGGAACTCGATTGGCTCACCCGAATGAATTCGTGAACGTCTATCGAATTGGGCGGGAACAGCTCGCTATTTTCGTTACAACATTAATTGCCGTGCTGGCGACCGACTTGTTAATTGGGATTCTCATTGGAATTGTCCTGAAGATGAGTATTCACGTGATTAACGGTGTCTCTCTCAATTCACTCTTCAAACCCTATCTGGAAGTTCAGGATGTCGATGAGAATACGAGCCTGATCATTGCCCATCAGTCAGCAGTTTTCAGTAACTGGATTCCCTTCCGACGACAGATTGAACAAATCGGACTGGTACAGCGACGAAATCTAATCGTGGATGTTTCAGATACCAAACTGGTTGACCATAGCGTAATGGAAAAACTGGAAGAGATGGAAATGACCTTCGAGCAGGAAGGACTCCATTTTGAAGTGAGAGGGCTCGATAGTCTGCAACCCTTTACCGACAACGCACACGCCGCTCGTAAACGGGGGCTGGCTACGGTCAAACGAATTACAGTCGTGGCTGATGAATCCCTGCGCGAGATGCTTGAGAACGAATTTGTCCGTTGCGGTGCGACTGGTTACACCACACTCCCCTGTGTTGGCAAAGGATTGACTCGATTACTCAATCATGAAGAAGTAAACACTCATCAATATCGCATTGAAGTCATTGTTCCCCTGCATGTGTGTGAAGCGATTCTAAGATACCTGCGTGAGGAAGTTCTGCCAACTCATCACATCACCGCCTGTGTGGAAACAGTCCAGGCGATTAAGGCAACCCAGTTCGAACCGCTGCCTCTGGAACTTAAAGATGACTTAGTGACACATCGATAAAGCTTCCGGAAGTGGAGATTTAATGAGGGCTCTGCGACAGACCAGGTAGGCTCGTTCAATAAATTCACTTTCCTGAAGAATCGCAGTTCAAACGTGTTTTATCGTTTGACTCGGGTCATCCCTGGTATTTGCCGTAACCAGGGGTGGCCTTTTTTATTTTAGCGAGCTGAAATCATCCATTCGGGATTGAGTCAGAGACTCCTCACCATGCTAAAATGAGAGAGTCCAATATCTACAACTCACTGGCAGCGATTCCTGACATGGCTTCTACATCGCTTAAAACTCTCGATCGCGAAGAATACGTCGAACAGGCCTACTTCTTCAAAAGTTACAGCGAACGACTGATCGACAATCTCCCTGCGCAGGAAATTCTCGCAAGTATCAGCGAAGAACTGCTCGCCACCACGAATCTGCCCAAGGCCATCGAATTCCTCAAAGGCGAAATATTGCTGAAGGGGAAAGTCAGTGACGGGATGAAGCGACTCCCCCACTACTTCACTCCCTTTCAAACCTATGTCATGGCCCGGGCCGAGGAAGACAAGTCGCGCTTTGATATTTCGATCGCGCTACACATTCTGCAGAAGCTGGCGGAGTACATGTCGGAAACTCCTTCACGACCGGGGCTGTTCATATATCAGTTTGAATGTCTCGCCCGTAACCGGCTAGGTTACGATGCCGGCATGCTCGCCATCGCGGATGACCCATTCTATGATGAGGAATGGCAATCGTGGCTGAAGAAGATTCGCTTTCAACTTGGTGAGCACGATTTTTGTGATCTCATTTATTTCCGCTCCGAACATTATGTCGAGGAACGCCGACACCGCACTCGCGAAAAGGAATATCAACCCAGCTACCCGATCTTTTTCGGACGTCAGGAAGGGAGGATCGCCAAGGCGAACCGGGGTAAAGATCCGCTGTATATGTTCTCGGCATTACAGCGGCAGTTGAACTATCCCAAAGTCCCCCGCATCAAAACCAGCAGCCAGTCCCCCATCATTCACCCTGCTGTAGAACAACGCCTGCAACGGCTTGAACAGCGATTGCAATTACTCGAGGCCGAAGCGAAGGATGACTTTGACATCACAAAATATTACTCGCAACAAAATCAGTCCCCTCCTCTCGAAGGACCAGACTCTCTTTCGTAATACTGCTACTGTGCTATCTACCGTTTAATGTCTGGTGTCTGTGTGAAAAGGGTGCCACTTACTGGCTTGTCCAGCAGTGCGATTGCAGAGAACGTTTTGAAATTGCTCGACAGTTCGCAACACCACGATGGTTCAGAAAGGGGTGATCAGTCTTTCGTGAGGAATCCCAATGATGATAGCCAGAAAGAATGATCAAAACAGCAGGTCAATTCGTCACTGCTGGACAAGCCAGTCAGTGGCACCCGGAAATCCATCCATTTCAAAAGCTAGGTCCCTACAAACGTTATTGGTACCGCTGAAAATCTGTGTCGATCTGTGTTCATCTGTGGTTCAAAATCAATGCTACCCGACATTATGAAGTCGATGAAGCACTAGAGCAACCATTCTTCAGCGATCTGATCGGTCTCATCCGCCGTTGAGAGCCAATGCAACAGGCGTTCCTGCATATCCCATTTGATATCGCGATGACCGCGTGAATCAATCAGGTTTCTCGTCTCCCCTGGATCGTGCTTCATATCGTAAAGTTCAGCATACCCTTCCGGATAATAATTGTATTTCCATCTGTTTGTCCGGACCATTTTCGCATCAGGATGCCGGATACCGGCAATCCCTTTCCCTTTGTGAAAACTGTACGTCTTGTTATGTCGGGAGGTGATCACTTCTGGAATGACATTCTCACAGAAGACGGCTTGTTTCGCTTTATAAGTACGATCACCCCGTAACAAAGGGGAGAAACTCAATCCCTGACAACGCTGAGGTATCGGTTCACCAATCAGGTCGAATAAAGTCGGCAGCAGGTCGATTGTTTCAATCAGTTCCGAGCGAGCCCCCGGTTGGATGCGGTTCGGATAACGCATCATCAGCGGAATATGGATCGACTCTTCATAGAACACATTCTTCCCTACCAGTCCATGGCTGAGAAGTTGGTCACCATGATCCGATGTGAAGATCACAATCGTGTTTTCCGCCTCTCCCAGTTGTTCGAGTTCATCCAGGAGCAGCCCGACTTCATGATCGATCTGACTGATCGCCGCGTAATAACTGCGATAAATCCACTGCAGTTTCTGACGATCCATGTCGTACTGCGGTTCGAACCGCAGAATCTGTTTTTGTAACGGCAGGGGCAGCTTCTCAATGTCACTCAAACTGAGTTCAGGAGGGAGAGGGAACTCCACATCGTTATACATCTCAGACCAGGGGGCCGGAACATCGTACGGGGAATGCGGTTTCCAGAAGGAGACATAATGGAAGAAGGGCTTCGATGACTGACTCAGCTGCCGCAAATGGGCTCTCGCTTCGACCCCCGTCCAGTGCGTTTCCGAGAACTCTTCTGTAATCACCGACCGGAAGGGATTCTTTCCCGGTTCCACCTGGGAAATGTAATCGCGATAATTCCCCTGCTTGCTGTAGGGATCGTTCACTTTCCACCATTGGAAATAATCGGAATACGGGTTGGTGCTGCCTGCACCATCGTGCAATTTCAGTAAATCAAAACCAGTCTGCTTTGCATGTTCCGTCGTTGGAGGGTAGAGATGCAGCTTGCCGACACACGAAGTGTCATACCCCATCTCTTTTAAATAACGTTGTAGAGGAACTTCCCGATTATCCAACGGTGTGTAATTCACCCGGTTTTTGTGTGAATGAGCGTAACGCCCTGTAAAGAAACAACCTCGCGAGGGAACACAAACCGGCGATTGCACATACGCACTTTGAAAATTCGCCGATTGTTCGGCGAGTCGATCCAGGTTCGGTGTCTGGATCAGCTTATTCCCATTCGCACCCAAACCATCAAACCGTTGCTGGTCGGTCATGATGAACAAGATGTTGGGACGCTCTTTCTGAGTTGCCGCCTGAACTAATGACGCAGAAGAGGCGGTCAGTAAAGAAGCGGTGCCCAGCGAACAATTCTGAATAAATTCCCGCGCGAAGGGATCTGTTCCGACATAAGAAAACCCATGATGTGGATAAGGAAATGGATTTCCTCATCTTACAACACGGGTAGATTGAGTTCAGTAATTAATTCGAAGATTACAACAGATCGCCCATATCAATTGCTTAAATTCAATGGACATGGGCAAGGTGAATTTAAACCACCAAGGCACGAAGACACCAGGAATTATGAAATCATGAAAGTTGGAAAAGACTTTTATGTTAATAGTTGGATCAGGGATCGCTTCCTGACAACTCAAAAAAGCAGTTCGATCCCTTGGTGTCTTTGTGTCTTGGTGGTTAAAAAAGAGCTTCATTAGATCCGCATGACTTCTAGCCGCCGAAGACTTCTTCGAGTGCCGCGCGCATCACGGTGGGGTCTGGGTCAACACCAGTCCAGAGCTTGAAGCCGATCACTCCCTGGTTGACCAGCATGCCGAGGCCATCCAGTGTCGTGCAGCCAATTTTCTCCGCTTCTTTGATCAACCAGGTACGCGGTGGATTAGGAATCACATCAGCCACAACCATCTCTGGTGTGATGGTCGAAAGGTCAACAGCCACCTTCGCATCGACATCCGGAAAGAGCCCGATTGAGGTCGAGTTGATCACGATATCCGTTCCAGCGGGAATCTGATAATCCCCTTCCCATTTGACGAAGGTCGCTGAGCAACTCGTTTTCTCGTTAATCAATTTCACCAAAGCTTCACCCCGTTCAACGGAGCGGTTCACGATGGTGATCTTCGTAACACCCGCAAAGGCGGTTTCCACAGCCATCGCCCGGGTAGCACCCCCGGCACCGAACATCACAATCGATTTTCCCACAGGATCAGTGACTGACTTAAGCGACTGCACGAAGCCTTTCCCGTCGGTGTTATCGCCAACCAGTTCATCTCCCTCGCGAATGATGCAGTTAACGGCGCCCATTACTGAGACCGCCTCACTGACCCGATCGAGATACTGAATGACTTCCACCTTATGAGGAATGGTCAGGTTTCCTCCACGGAAATTCATCGCACGCATTCCCGCGACGGCATCTTTCAGATCCTGAGGAAGGACTTCAATCGTAAGATAACGCCATTCGAGTTGATGATGTCGATAGGCGGCTTCGATCATCGCCTGGGTCGGGTTCTCCGCCACCGGGTGACCAAAGACGCATGTTAATTCCTGTTTGAAATTCAATTCTTTCGACATCAACCTGACCTTCTATAGAAAACGCGAGCGTAGCGGGAATATCCAACAGACTATTCGTCGGTTACACAACCTTCAGAAGCTGTTTTGACATTCTTGATGTACTTGTAGAGAGTACCCCGTGTGAACTTGAACGGAGGAGCGGTCCAGTTCTCGCGTCGTTTATTCAGTTCTGCATCGGAGATGTCGATGTTGATTTCGTTCTTCTCAGCATCGATCGTGATTTTGTCTCCATCCTGAACGAGAGCAATCGGTCCACCCAATTGTGCTTCCGGAGTGACATGGCCCACGATGAAACCGTGTGATCCACCCGAGAACCGTCCGTCAGTCAACAGGGCGACATCTTTACCCAGACCTGCTCCCATGATGACAGAAGTAGGTGTGAGCATTTCAGGCATTCCCGGTCCCCCTTGAGGCCCTTCATAGCGGATGATGATCACATCCCCTTTCTGCACCACTTTGTCTTCAACTGCTTTCAGCATCAGTTCTTCAGAATCAAAGCAACGGGCAGTTCCTGTAAAGACCAGACCTTCTTTGCCGGTGATTTTGGCGACAGAACCTTCCGGAGCCATGTTGCCTCGCAGAATCTGCAGGTGACCTGTTTCCTTGATCGGTTTATCCAGAGGTTGAATAATTTCCTGATCCGCCGGCAGTCCCGGCAGGTCAGCAATGTTCTCGGCCAATGTTTTGCCAGTGACTGTCATGCAGTCACCTTTAATCAATTTATGTTCGAGCAGATATTTGAGGACCGCAGGTGTTCCTCCGATTTCATGCAGGTCTTCCATCACAAACCGGCCACTCGGTTTCAGGTCGGCAATGAAAGGGATACGGTCCGAGACGCTCTGGAAGTCATCGATGGTCAGATCAACACCGACAGAGCGGGCAATGGCGATCAGGTGCAGTACGGCGTTGGTCGAACCACCCAGGGCCATTGTCAGAACCATCGCATTTTCGAATGCATCGCGAGTCATGATATCGCGAGGTTTCAGATCGATTTCCAGCAGATGCTTGATTGCTGCACCGGCGTTGAAACATTCTTCCAGTTTGCGGGGATCAACAGCGGGTATTGAAGAACTGTAAGGCAGGGTCATTCCCATCGCTTCAATGGCGGAAGCCATGGTGTTCGCGGTGTACATTCCACCGCAGGCGCCGGCACCGGGACAGCTGCGTTTGACGATTTCTTTACGCTCATCATCTGAGATCGAACCAGAGAGATACTCACCATAAGCCTGAAAGGCCGAAACGATATCCAGCTTTTTCTGGTTGAAGCAACCCGGTTTGATGGTTCCCCCGTAAACCATCAGGGAGGGACGATTCAAACGGCCCATGGCGATCAGACAGCCAGGCATGTTTTTGTCGCAGCCAGGCAGCGAGATGTTTGCGTCGTACCACTGTGCTCCCATCACCGTTTCAATGGAGTCGGCAATCAAGTCGCGGGATTGCAAGGAGTAAGACATTCCATCGGTACCCATGGAGATTCCATCGCTGACACCGATCGTATTAAACCGCATCCCGACAAGCCCCGCAGCCTGAACCCCTTCCTTCACTTTGGCAGCGAGGTCGTTCAGGTGCATGTTACAGGTATTTCCTTCGTACCAGACGGAAGAGATACCGACCTGCCCTTTATTCATATCATCCTCAGTCATGCCTGTACCATAAAGCATCGCCTGGGAAGCCCCTGAGAACGGGGTTGTGTGATGTGGGAGCTGTACTTGTTCAAGTGCTGATCGGTCATCGGAATTACCTTCTGGTCAATAACTGTCTGGAGTCGAGTGAGAAATCAGGAGTCGTGCCTGGGGCATCAGGACCCTCTTCCTCGAAGACCGGAGTGCGAACCGCGGGGTTCAATCTAATGCTGAATTCCGCGACATTACCGACAACCCGGGAGGGATTCGAGCGGATTAAGCAGTTGAACCTCTCATCACCAGGGACGGAGAGAAGTCCACATTCCGGAGAAATTGTGTTGCAAGAGAGATACGGTTTTCCAAGTGGAAAGTGCCATCATCCCCATGCAGGGAAGACCCGTCAACCGTCGCGACATTGAGGACGCCTGAAATTCGCGGGAGCAGTACATTCCGGCCCTTTCAGCCCACCTCACTCCCACTTTCCACAGCGAAAATGGTGCTGTTTTGGGCTTTCAGATATGAAAAATGTCATCGATCCGATTCAGAAACCATCGGAAACCGATCGTGCCACAGAGTTAGATGGGGTTCTACTGCAGTGAAAGCTTTCGGGATAGGCACTGGAATCAGACTCTAGTGGAGTGAGATTCTATTTTTCAGTAAGTTTGACTTCTAAATGGCAAAGAGGTTGGTATCATTGTGATACATGCTCCTGGGTTCACTGAATCCATGCGAGACGCCGGGTTGTCCAGATGTAGACTGCTTCTCAACACAACAATACAACACAGGCCTTATTTTTATGTCACAAACCGCTTCCGCCCGATGGATGAGTTGGCGAGGGTTACGCTGGAACAGCGACCTGGAACAGCTCGGTTCGATTTTCCAGTTTTGTGACCGCATGCTGCAATTTCTGACAGAATCCAAAACGACTGATCAGTTTTTAAAACAGCTGCTGCCGGAAATGGCGACCGAGTTTTCCGCCCAGCGTATCTGCCTCTGGGAGCGAACTCCCAAATGGGAATTGGTGACCGAACTGGGCCGCGCTGGTAGCGAAGAGACCGATTTTCGGCAGTTCGAAGAAACCCTCGACCGGGGGGAAGCCTGCTTCAACGCAGCGGGTGCTGCCAAATCGCTGGTCGTCCTCTCGAAGTTGGACCGGGAACATCGATGGTCCTGGTTATGGAGGGGTCGCGAATCGACTCGGGCATGCTCGAAAGCGCTGTTGCCTGTGCCCGTTACCTTTCGCATGCAATACACCTGCTCAAGAATGGAAAAGTTCTCGATGCAGAAATCTTCCAGCTCCAGAAAATGCTCGAAGTCGTTTCCCGTCTGCCGATGATTCATCAGACGCAGAAACTATTGGAGTACCTGGCCGAAGCGGCAACGGAACTCGTTGATTGTGATCGCTCGAGTATTTTCGTCTGGAATAAAGAGAATAAGGAGATCACCGCCTGCCCTGCATTGGGTGTTGAAGGGAACACACTCCGCCTGCCGGACAACGTCGGTATTGTCGGTGAGGTGATCCACACTGGTAGAACGATTCGAGTTGATGACGTCACGCACGATGATCGCTTTCATGAGAAGGTCGACAAGACAAGCGGTTATCAGACTCGTAACCTTCTTTGTGTCCCCTTAAGAGGGAGTGACAACGAAATTATTGGTGCCTTTGAAGTCATCAATAAAAACGAAGGTTTATTCAGTGCGGCCGATGAACAATTTCTGCACCGCATCGCTCCCATGCAGCCGCTGCAATTGTGAATACCCAGGAGCACGAGACGTTGACTCGGAGCCGGGCGAACCTGGAAGAACAGGTGACTAAAGGGGTTCGCATCATTGGTGAAAGCCCCGCGATTGAAGCACTACGAAACACCGTCGATCGTCTGGCTTCCACCGATCTGCCGGTGCTCATTCTGGGGAAAGTGGAACGGGTAAGGAAGTCGTCTCTACAGCGCTCCATTACCTGGGACCACGTGCCAAACATCCCTTTGTCGCTGTCAACTGCGCGCCATTGCAGAAACGCTTCTGGAAAGCGAACTCTTCGGTCACGTGAAAGGGGCCTTTACGGACGCCAGTGAAAACCGCAAAGGGAAATTTGAACTTGCAGAAGGAGGGACGATCTTCCTCGATGAGATCGGGGATATGTCTCTCGGTGGACAGGCGAAATTACTCCGCGTGCTGGAACAGAAAGTGGTCACCCCCGTCGGCGGATCGCAAAACATTCCCATCAATGTTCGCGTGGTCGCCGCCACGAATGCAAACCTGCTAGAATCAGTCCGAGAGAAAAAGTTCCGCGAAGATTTGTACTATCGCCTGAGCGTCGTCACCCAGCATCTTCCCCTTGCGTGAACGTCCTGAAGATATTCTCCCCCTGGCTCACTTCTTCCTGAAGCAGTTCTCCCTGCAGGCACGTCGACCGGAATTGCGACTCTCCAGTGAGGCTCGTCTCCGGTTGCAATCGCATAACTGGCCAGGAAACATTCGTGAATTGCGTAACCTGATGGAACGGGTCGCTTTCCTGGCGAATGGCGATCAGGTGGAATCGGAAGATCTCGCCTTCATCCTGAGCCCCGATCAAGCCGCCGCCAATGAGCCTTTCCTCGAACTCGGTTTGAACGAAGCAACCTCTTCCTTCCAGCGCGAGTTCATCCGCAAGTCCGTCAAGCGGGTTAACGGAAACATGAGTGAAGCCGCCCGCCTGATGGGGCTCCATCGATCGAACCTCTACCGCAAAATGCGCCACCTCGATATGAAAGAGGTCGGCGGCGAGGAATAGTTTCCAGTTACCTCAATTTTTTAATTAAATGTTACTGTTTTGAAGTTTCCTCTGAACGATCAAGATCGATGAACGATTTTATCTTAGCGCCTGGGCATCCTATACGCTGTTTGTATTTCATGGTCCAGGGGGAATTATTCATTGAAGTCACTCAAGCTTTTGAGGAATTATTAATTTCACTTGCCAGCAGAAGGCCTTGGGTTATCGATGCTCCTCAGTTGGTAGATTACATTGATGAGTTCCCTGATGGGAGTGAAGTTCACACATATGGTGCGGCGTTGCAGATGTATTCTGCTTCAGAACCTTGGAGGAAAACACTACCTCCCCAAATAGACAGATATCATTTGGAGGAAGTCACTCTGATTGTTGAAGAGTTATGTAAGCTCTCTCTAGAGCTTAATTGTGATTTTATGCTGCAGTACGATGATGTTTATGTTGGTTGCATCAAAAACGGAATAACAGATGAGTCAATTCGAATTGGGCTCCTTGATGAGTGGCAGAAAATGCTTGATCAGAGTAAATAAATCTCATCTTCCAGGCTAAGCGCAAGCACGCGTTCGTCAAACGGGTTAACGGAAACATGAGTGAAGCCGCCCGCCTGATGGGGCTCCATCGATCGAACCTCTACCGCAAAATGCGCCACCTCGATATGAAAGAGGTCGGCGGCGAGGAATAAGCCCTATCAATCTGGGTCAACTACTTCAGCAGCACATCGCCACTGAATCTTTTCCCCGGTTCAATCTTATTATTCAAGTCGGCAGGTTCTACGGCAAATAACGGGCTCAGTTCGATCGTGGTGTTCGATTCCAGTTCTGCTCCAGCGCTGACTAACCAGTCTTTGGCGATTAAGTCGAGTGCGGATTTACAGGTTGCGGGAGAATCATTCCCTTCCGCATTTTTAACCGGGTTGAACTCTTTGGAGCGATCGGCTTCCATCACCAATGCATTTTTCACCATCGGCATCGCGTCGAAGATAAACCGCTCGAACTTATAAGCGTTCGGTTCATCTGGCGAAACTTCCTGACCCTGCTCATCGAGATAAGGAACTTTCTTATGTGCGATATGGAAGGGGAGCCCGTCGGCCGACTGTGCGATCCGCTTAAGGAAGGCGACATCGAAGACGTGAATTGCCGTGCTGCCTGCCCAGTGTAAAAGATTTCCTTCAGCATCTGTTTTCTGCGAAACTTCTTCGGGCATGTCGCTGTATTCGATGATCTGGGTAACGCCATCGACATCCACTACGATCCCGGTTTTCTCGGCAGCGTTCACTTTAGCGATGACCTTGGTCGACATTTCAGAGTCACGTAGCAGGTGCAGTCCCAGGAAGACAGGATCAGCAATGATGGCCGTTGGATTATCGACCTGATGATAATACAGGTATTCGATCCCACGCGATTCCAGCTCTTCAAACAGACCTGCGTTGAGAAGGGCCCCTAACATGCCACCATGTCCATCCGGACTGACAGACAATTTCCCTTTGTAGGAAAGCAGCAGCTTCCCATCCTGGTCATCAACAGCCGGCATTGTCCCCTGCTTGAAGAAAAAGACGTCACTCTCATCAAGGCCAAAATAGTTTTCGGATTGGAGATACTCGCGCGTTTCTGTGTCGGTCGCGTCACTCGTCATGATCAGATAAGGGATGTGGCAATCTGCTTGACGCGAACGGGCCAATACCTGTTCGAACATGATCTGGAATAACGTCCGGTCGGTGATCGGTCCAATGGGGTACATCCCTTTCGGTTTGTCAAAGCCCAGGCGGGTTCCCTGCCCTCCCGCAACCAGGATCACTCCCACCTTTCCAGCGGCAAGCAGTTCGCGCCCTTTCTGATCAGCCTGCTGTTCCAGAGCCGGATCAGAATTCAAATCACTCAACCGCACCAGGTTATGCGGAGGAGTCGCCCGTTTTGCCTGCTCGGCAATTGATTCTCCTGCGGTGCTACTTCCCTTGTTGAGCAGTTTTTTAATCAATTCGAAATCAACAGCACTCAATTGCGAAGTGAATTCTGCCTGCTGCTCACTGGAGAGATCATCCCACCAGTTCAGCAAATGTTGTTGGTCAGCCTTTTCCAGTTTCTGTTTCAGTTCTGCAGGAAGCATAGAGTCCGTAATCTTTGTTGATAAAAGTCCAAAACAGCATCCAGGAGGGGAATCTGATCGACTTTGGTCAGACGAGTTGATGCGAGTGCGGTAGCAGGAAGCGATAGGGGTATTCCCAGTTTAGCGAATTGCCAGTGCAGAGAAAACTCGCCCGTTAATCCTCTTCAATGATTCTTCATACGATCCGCTGATTTCAACGGAATCCACTCAGGATCTTCCCCCCAACCGGGTGAAATGATAGAGAAAAATACCTGCTGAGAGGGCGACATTCAATGAGTCGGTTCCATCATCCATCGGGATCGTCACCAGTCGATCAGCCAGTTCACGATGGTGTTCCTCCAGCCCATTCGCCTCATTCCCAAACATCAGTACGAGGTGTTCCGGGCGCGATTGATTCATCAAGCTCTCTGCCTGCTCATCAAGCACAGTCGCGAAGACCTGGTAGTTCTGCTCTCGTTTTAACTGCTCAATCGTTTCCTGAAAGTCGTTGGGGACAATAATTGGCAGGAAAAAGATGTTCCCCATTGAAACTCGAATCACCCGACGGGAGAAAGGATCGGTTGATTGATCACCGACGATCAGTCCCGAAACTCCAAACGCACGAGCCAGCCGCATGATCGTACCCAGATTATCAGGGTCGGTGATATGCGGGCAAGCCAGAATCAAACTTGATTTATCAGGTCGAGGGGCTGGTAATGCTTGTTCCTGTTTCCGGATTCCACAAGCCAGAAAACCCTGATGGAAATTGAAACCGATCAGCTCTTCCATTAATGCATGCGGCAGAATGATTCTTGGTGCGCGATCGAGATACTCTTCCGGGTAGAGATGCAGTTTCTTTTCACTGACGAGAACCGATTCAATTTCATAGTCGGACTGCAACAAACGTTCGACCACAAAACGACCTTCAGCAATGAAGTGCCTGTTCCATCTGGTCTGATTGGATTTTTTCAAATCCCGGTAGGGTTCCAGACACGGGTCATTCAGATCAGTCAGTTTGATCTCGTTCATGAACTCGATGAATTTAGAAAGAAAGTGCAAAGTGAGAATGCGATTATAATAACGTTCTTGAACTTTGCATCATATTCATCAGACCAGATGTTTGTCGCCCCATAGGGAGAGATTCAGCATCGGCCACAGCCACATTCCCGCCTGTTGTGGATTGTCGCAGATTTCAGCCAGAGCTTGATCCTGAAAGAGTTCCCGGGCGAAAGGGCTCTCTTTTAAAGTTTGCGAGGCCCAGTTTGTCCAGGGACCTGTAAGCCAACTCTGTACAGAGGTGGGGAAGGATGCTTTCCTCCGCTCGGCCAATTCCGCAGGCATTAATCTGCCCGCCAGCGTTCGTAATACTCGTTTGGATTGCAGGTAATTCTGCTGATCGAGTTCGGCTGAGGCGAGATGCGGAATCTTGACGCCATGCGCCACATCGATTTTATACCGCTGCGGCATCTGAAACCCCTGCTCCAGCAGACGGACATCGGTGAAAGGAACTCTTGCCTCCAGACTCGCCTGCATCGTGGCCGAGTCCAGACGCGATAAGAGAGATTCCAGGTTGATTCGGTGCAGCATAAGCATGTACTTGCGCCGGGTGGGCAACTCTCCCCAATGTTGTAACTGGCGATGATAATGTTCAATCATCACGCGATCCTCACCCGCCTCATTCCAGATGTGGGATTGCAGCAGAGCCGGTTTAACCTGCATTGGAATCAGACTGTTCAAGGCGAGATAATGATCCGTTTCTGATTGAAACTGCACACGCCCGTATTGTCTCTGCAGGCTTTCCAGAAAACAATGAGAAGAGTCACTCGATTCAAAAGGATCAATGTTTCTGGCCAGCTTATTGGCGCGAACGAAATCATTCGCCGACCAGTGTTGTGTGGCGTAACCGCAAAAGAGTTCGTCTGCTCCTTCTCCCCCCAGGGCAACACCCACTGTCTGCTTCATCTGTTGAGCCAGACGATAAATGATCACATCCGTTGGTGTTGCGAGTGGCAAGTTCTGCTGCTCGATCAGGTAATCCCAGTCCCGCAGATACTCATCTGCACTCACCTTGACTTCACCATGTTCGAAACCGACAAACTCAGCACATTGGCGGGCGAATTGAAAATCTTCTGTCTGCGGATCAAGGGATCCACCGCATTCGCTGCGCATCTCGTCACCCACATGACGATTCAGCAGGCAGGCGAGAGTATTCGAGTCGACTCCCCCGCTTAAGAAAATTCCGACCGGTACATCGCTTACCAGTCGATCACTGACAGCGAGATCAAGCAGTTCTTCCAACTCGTCGACGGCGTCCAGATAACGCATGGAAGTCTGTTCCTGGATCGGATACTCCCAGTACGATTCAATATGCACCTGCTGACCGTTAAACAGCAGGTATTCCCCCGGCAGTAACTGCCAGATTCCCTTGTAGAGGGTCTCGCGCCCCAGCGTCAGCCGAAAGGTGGTCAGGTAATGGCTGATGGCGGCGTAGTTGGGCTCGGAAGAAAATTGAGGATGGGCGACAATCGCGGCGATCGAGCTGGCGAAAATTAAGGTGTTATCGATCTGGGAAAAAAAGAGAGGTTTCACTCCGCAGCGATCGCGTGCGAGTAAGAGTTGCTCCCTGTTGAAATCGTAAATGCCAAACGCAAAATCGCCATTCAATTTAGCGAGTGCGTCGGTTCCCCATTGCATGTAAGACCGGGCGAGCACTTCGGTATCGCAGCGGGTATGAAAATGATGCCCCGCCTGTTCCAGTTCTTTTCGCAGAAGCTGATCGTTATAAATCTCGCCATTATACACAAGGACATACTGACCCGATTTATCGATCCAGGGTTGTGTTCCTCCCTCGCGATCACGAATCGCCAACCGCCGATGACCAAAGGCGACATTCTTATTCAGGTAGCTGCCCGCATCGTCAGGACCTCGAACCAGCATGCTGTCGCGCATGCGGTTTAATGCATTCAGGTCAATCGAGACCGGTCGACCTGGTGCCGTGACCAGTCCCAGTATGCCACACATGGCCGCGCCGTCCCTGACTCTTGATTGCCGTAATGAGCGTTGGTTGGCAGAGACTTTCTACCGGTTATACCCAACGTCCGATTTATCAGGTATCGACGGATTAGAATGAGGTGTTTATACACTCACTATTTGGACCAGTTGTACCGAACTGGCAGTCTGGGAACTTAACAGGAAGCTTAAGCCCGTATTGTGGCCCATTAACCGATTCAACCGCTACAGATTCACAATCTGCGGTGGTTTATGGTGGGAGCGGACTATCCCTGTGGAAGAATTTTTTCTGTATCCATCAAGATTCGCGAGCGTTCTTCCCGGGTCAACTCCTTACCGGATCGGTAGGCGTGATTCGCTTTGACGCGTGCCTTCACCCACATCATCACGTTCACTTGGGCCTCTTCCTTGATTTCATAATTCAAGGGGCCAGACTCGCCGTCGTAAACAGTCAGTGGCAAATTCTCAAAGGAATGAGCTTGAGACAACTTCTCGAGCTCTGCAGCGGCCACTTCCGGTTCGTCTGTCAGATAGATCCCGAATGCGCGTAACTTTTTGTTTTCGAAACTGTGAGTCGTTTCATTTACTTCTTTCAGGAGTTCGATGACTTCAACGTTCACTTCTTTGAAGAAGACGGCTATCACTGGCTTGCCACCATATTGGCAGGCGTAACACAAAGTCTTTCCTTGAGAGGGACCCGTGATGGCGCGGACATTGAAGGTATCGATCGGTTCGTCAATCGGAATTCCCGAAACGAAGGGTTCAGCCGCCTGAGTAACGGGTTGACTTCCGAGGACGCTGAGCGCCCAAAGGATGGACATCAACTTGAAAAGTCGCAGGGCAATTGAAGAGGCGGGCATGTATTGAAGATCCGTAATTAAGCAGGCGATTGATTGTCACCAGGCAGTTCCAGGTGAGCGTAACTAGAGTTTAAGTCCTGAGGGATGTTTGAGTCAGTGAGTTATTTTACAAATCAGGCGGTTTTCAACTCTCCTCTATATGACACAATACATAAACGAAAATCAATGTGTACTGTTCTGATTATCACCTGAAGATGACTCACATTTTAAGATTATATTGTTTGAAGGGACTACTGATGCTTCCGATCCGTTTCCGGTTGAAGTGCTGTTTTTTAATGATCTGTATCCTGTCGATTGCCATTTCAGGTGGTCTGGCCGAGGATCAGCAACAGGAAGTTACCCAAAAAGAAAAGACGCAGGCGTTGCCGCGAGTGGCAGCGATTGTGACAGAATACCGTCATAATTCTCATGCGGATGTCGTCGTCAGTCGTCTGATGCAGACGAATACGCTGGACGGGAAGGGAACCAAACCACAACTGGAGCTAGTCTCGCTCTGGACCGATCAGGTGCCCGATTCAGATACCAGCCGTAAGCTGGCTGCCGAGCATCATGTTCCTGTCTATGACTCGATTGAAGAAGCCCTCACCATGGGGACCGGTAAACTTGCCGTGGATGGCATTCTGCTGGTTGCCGAACATGGAACCTATGATCGTTCCCCCACGGGGCAGGTAATTTATCCCAAATTGCGACTATTCAAAGAGATCGAAGCGGTCTTTCGCAAGACGGGTGAAGTTGTCCCCGTATTTCACGATAAGCATATCGCTGATAACTGGGAAGACTGTTTGAAAATCATGTCCGGAATCAATGAGCTCAATATCCCTTACATTGCCGGCTCCTCATTGCCTGTCCTGTGGCGAATTCCGGAAGCGAACACAGAGCGTGGTGAGAAAATTAAAGAAGTCGTCGCGACATCATATGGTTCGCTCGATGCTTACGGGTTTCACGCGTTGGAAATGGTCCACTGTCTCATTGATCGCCGCGCCGGTGGAGAAACCGGTGTGAAGTCTGTCCAGTGTCTGGAAGGTGACGCCGTCTGGGAAGCGATGGAAGCAGGACGATTCGACAAGGAGCTCTTACAGAATGCCCTGGGGCGTTTGACCAAGCGTTCTCCTCCCTTCCTCGAAGAACTGAAAAACTCGACTCCTCAGCCAGTCCTGTTCATTATCAACTACAATGACGGGCTGAAAGCCTCTGTTTTGAGTGCCAATGGGGGAGTGAGTGAATGGACTGTCGCCTGGCGAAATGCAGAGACCGACAAAATCACCTCCACCGCCTTCTGGACGCAGGAAGCCCGTCCCTTTATGCACTTTACTTACCTGCTCGCCGGTGCTGAAAAGATGTTTCATACCGGCAAACCAACCTGGAATGTTGAGCGAACCCTGCTGGTGAGTGGTACTTTAGACGCCCTGCTGCAGTCGAAAGTCGCCAGGGGAAAAGTGATTGAAACCCCGTATCTCGACGTGAAGTATGTCCCCTTCTGGGACTGGACTCAGCCCCCAGCACCACCCGCTGGTCGCCCCATCATGGCTCAGTAGCCTAATCGGCTGGTTCTGATTAAAGAGTAGTCTGCAACAGCAATAGCATTTCCAGATATTGGATTTGCCTGGCCAGCTTAACAGCTTCCTGATTTCTGTTCCGTTCACAGTTGGAACAGAAATCAACGAAGCTGAATGGATCCCATTGTGTGCCGGCTCCGATTTGTTCGTTCGTGACTGAATTCACTGGGAGTTCTTTTCTCAATCGAAGTGCCCAGTCATTCAGATCAATGAAGATCGAAGTTGAACCGACATGACGGTACCAGTACTTCGAGTTTCCATAATCGGGTTCTCGGCGATGCATGATTGCATGCCAGTGATCTCCCTGCACATTGCCTTCGATGGACTGCGATGCTTCATGACTTTCATTCAGAAAGTCATGAAGTTGAAATAACCCGGCACGCAATAGAGTTCGTTTTAAAGGTGTTCCCAGTTCCGTATCAGAACAGCATTCCTGAATGGCTGCTTTGAGCCAGTTCAAGCCGCGTGCAGGATGATCAGGCGCAAGCTCAGGAAGTTCTTCATCCTTCCAGTGACAGGAAATTGCGGATGGCAAAGCCATGAGTCGATCTGCTTTTGCTGAATTATGCAGCACAGACCACAGAGGATCCTGAAAGTCATCAGCAGCGTTTAGTTGCGAAAGCTCTTGTGAAAACAGATCTCTCGAAATTAATACAGCAGCAGTTGCGGATGGAGAGGCAACGAGTGTGGCCACTTCTAGAGGAGCCTTTTTCCAGATGTTCGCCCGCATCCCGTTTTCCGGGTAGAGGATTACGGCCGCCGCATTATTTTCCTGAAGTTTCTCTGCAGCCACTTTCCACTCTCTCAGGGAGGGGAATCGATTTCCATCCGCCAGCCCAATCATCTCGGAGGAGGACTTTTCGACAGCGACCTGCAGATGAGATAACCTGCAATACTTCAAGGGCTTATCGTACAGTTGCGTAATTTCATGGGCGATCGTGTGATCGAGCCCATCTAAAATTCCTGTACCGTAGAGATCCATGTTCTTCAGTCCCTGTCTTCGAGGCCAGCAGTTTACCGATACTGAAGCCCTATCATACGATAACCGGGACTGAATTTAAAAGGCGATCGGGAAAAGCCTCATGAAGTGAACGCCACTTTAAATTCTCTCAAAAATTCCTCACTATAATAACAAACGCCTTCCCCAGTAAATTACCGGGGAAGACGTTTGCTACTTCAGTGGTTTTTGAATAGGTCAATCAAAAGTTGTTAGAAAACATTCAACTTCCCTGGCAGTAACAAATCGATCCGGCTTGTCAGGTGGACAAATTCGTTACTGTTTCAGAAAGAGGAAACACCTCTAATCAGGAACCGAAATTCCTGTTTTATACCCTTCTTTTGATGATGACTTTATAATTCAGTTATGATTTGTATCTCTGAAAGACTCGACCGAGTCAGTGGGTAACCCGGCCGAGTCTCAGAAGCAGTTAGTTCAACAAACTCTAGTGAGTGTAGGCTGACATTCCGTGTTCGGAGATGTCGAGACCTTTTTCTTCTTCTTCCGGAGTAACTCGGAGGAGACCGACCATTTTCAGGATGAAGAAGAGGATCAGCATGCTGACGAAGGCATAGACGGGGATGATAATTGATCCCATGATCTGAACGCCGAGTTCAGCAGTTCCTTCATCGTAGTTACCGAAGATACCAGTTGCGATACCACCCCAGACACCACAGACACCGTGGACAGGGAAGGCACCTACAGGATCGTCGATTCTCAGTTTATCGAGAGCGATGATCGCGAGGACAACCAGGACACCAGCCACAGCTCCGATAGCCATAGCAGATTCGTTGGTAACGCCATCACAGTTGGCGGTGATACCAACCAGACCAGCCAGAATACCGTTCAGAGCCATCGACAGGTCTGGTTTAGAGAACAGAATCCAGGAAAGGATTGTGGCGATAACTCCACCAGCAGCAGCTGCCAGGGTGGTGTTCGTTGCAATTTTCATTGTAGCTTCGATGTCAGCACCATCGGAGAAGACCAGCTGACTACCGGGGTTGAAGCCGTACCATCCGAACCACAGGATGAAGACACCCAGTGCGGCGAGGGGGAGGCTGTGACCTGGCATTGGCTGAGGTTTACCGTCAGCACTGAATTTGCCCAGACGAGGTCCAAGGACAATCGCTCCAGCCAGACCGGCGAAACCACCGACAGCGTGGACCACGATTGAACCAGCAAAGTCATAGAAGCCTTGCTGATCGAGGAATCCACCACCCCATTTCCAACTTCCGCTGATGGGGTAGATGAAGGCAGTCAGAATAGCACTGTAGATGATGTAACCATTGAATTTCATACGACCAGCGACAGCACCGGAAACGATGGTGGCAGCAGTCGCAGCAAAAACAGCCTGGAAGAAGAAGTCAACCTGAGGGTAGAGTGCTCCAGCAGCCATGTCGGCTCCGAGCGAGTCCTCAGAGACACCCCAGCCTGCGAAGCCGAGATAACTTCCGACTTTCCAGCCTTCGTCACCCGGATACATTAATCCGTAACCGACGAGCCAGAAAAGAAGTACCCCAACGCAGACGTCCATTGAGTTCTTGAAAAGAATGTTCACACTGTTTTTCGCGGAGTTGAAACCTGATTCAACCATCGCAAAACCTGCCTGCATCAGAAAGACCAGGACCGCGCAGATGAACAACACAAAGTTGTCAAAAGCGTATTGAACCTCTCCCAGAGTGATGGGAGCAGCTTCTTCTTCGGGTGCCTCTTCCGTGGGTGCTTCTGCCGGAGTTTCCGTTTCTGCGGCTTCGTCTTGTGCGTACACAGTCGACATCGTCGTCGCTGCGGGCAGCATTAAAAGTGATCCGAATAGGAGCGCAATGAAAGCGCAATTTTTGATCATTGTTTTCCCTCTGATAGGCTTTCAACCCGCTACTTCACATTCAAGCCAGACAATGGTCGACAGGACTTTCAGAACATTCTGAACTATAGGAACCTGTTTGAGTGGGTAGGGGTTAAAATAAAAACTTGTTGCGACAATTGAATTAGGACGATCTGCTCAGACAGGAAACTGCGTGTGTGACGAATCACCCCGATCAGTTAAATCAGCAGTAAAACTGTTGATTTGAATGACTTTCGAGCGCGCTTTCGTGGGGAGAACTTACGCCTGTTTGCGAAAATTAACCTCTCAATGTATTCGAATCAGTTCGTCAATTGAAAAAACAATTTTCCCAAACAGCACCCAGCTATTTTGAGCTGGAAGACTAAAAAGCAAGAAGCGTGCCTGATACGGTTCTTTGTCAGATGAATTCTGCTGGAGATGTGCTGTGGCGAAGATTTATGCAGGAATTCGCAAAAAAACAGCTGAATCAGAAAATCTGCTCAATATCCAGAATGCTTATTTTCAAAGCAGCCTATGCAGCATAAAGTGCGTACCAATGGTTAAGTTGATGCCAGTTGCTGATGCAACCCGGCTTAATTTGAAGTCAAACAAATAGAAATCTCTTGCCTGGAGAAAGAAATACTTCTCGCAATCTGCCTCATGATCAGCATCCTATAAGCAAGACTCGGCGGTCCCTTTCTCAGACCGCGTCGGTTCAACTCTACATCTCCCAGTGAATAATTCCCTCGAGGTTCACTGCATCAATACGGATATTTGCGGTTCTACTGCAGGAGAGGTTCTTTCACTCTGGTATCCACACTGCTTTTCGCACCTCTGACGTACATCATGAGCATTTCTGCTGGAATCGCTTTTTCGGTCTGGTCGCGAGGCACTTCAAGGTGTCTTAGCTTTCGTTGTGTGGGTGTGATTCTGACGCTGCTTGTCACCCTTGCCTCTTCATCCAGCTTGACTTTGTACGCTGACGATCCTGATGGGGTCACCCCCTCTGAACAAACAGCCAAATCTCCAGAGACAAAAAACAAACCTAACGAAGAGGGCCATCAATTATGGCAATCTATAGCACAGCAGGAAGAAACACTCTGGCTGGCTGCCCTTGATATCTGGAGCTGGGCTGAGCCCGGTTATCATGAGACAAAGTCTTCGCAGCGTCTGGTTCAATTACTGAATGACGCCGAATTCAAGATCACCTCTCCGCTGGCAGAGATTCCGACTGCGTTCATGGCCGAATACGGGACAGGGAAACCGGTCATCGCGATTCTGGGAGAATTCGATGCACTCCCGGGGTTGGCTCAGGAAGCGGTTCCTTATCGTTCAACGGAAGATGATCAGGCCTATGGCCATGGTTGTGGACACCACCTGTTTGGTGTTGCTTCAGCTGGAGCGGCCATCGCGATCGCTCAGGAGTTGAAAAATGGGACCATCACCGGAACCATCAGGTATTATGGATGCCCCGCCGAAGAAGGGGGTGCTGCCAAAGCATTCCTGGTGAAGGCAGGTCTTTTTCAGGATTGCGATGCCGTCCTCCATTGGCATCCCAGTAACCGAAACGCAGCAGGTGCCAGAACGTCACTCGCCCGAATAGCCGTGAAGTTTCAGTTTCAGGGTGCGGCAGCGCATGCGGCAGGGGCTCCTGAGGAAGGTCGCTCGGCACTTGATGCCGTTGCCATTACGAACCATGCCGCGGAATTACTCCGTGAGCACATACCCGATACTGCCCGAATTCATTATGTCATTACCCGGGGAGGTGAAGCCCCGAATGTTGTCCCGGAACATGCTGAAGTTTACTACTATGTTCGCCACGCCGATGCCGAGGTGGTGCAGGAGCTTTACGACCGGTTACTTCTGTGTGCGAAGGCGGGTGCTCTGGCTACGGAAACCAAACTGACAGTCAAAAACGAAGGTGGGATTTTGAATCTACTTCCGAATCTGGCTCTTTCGGAAGTCCTTGAAAAAAATCTGAAGAAGCTGAATGACCTGCATTATACAGAGGAGGAGCAACTCTTCGCGGTTAAACTTCAGGAGACATTAATCAAGAAGCAACCGATCAGTGATATTACCGAAGTATATGATCTTTCTGGAATCACCGGGACAGGTTCAACTGATGTGGGAGATGTTTCCTGGGTCGTTCCTACAGCAGGTTTTAATGCCGCCTGCTGGGTACCTGGAACGCCGGCACACTCCTGGCAGGCGACAGCTTGTGGTGGTACCACAATCGCTCGGAAGGGCATGGTACTGGCCATGAAAACGCTAGCCCTCTCAGCCTGGGATCTCTATCAGAACCCGAAGACCCTGACAGAAGCGAGTCAGGAATTTAAAGATCGAACCGCGCGTAAGCATTATCAGTCACTCATGCAGTCTGATCAGAAACCCCCTCTGGGATATCGCGAAACGAAGTTAGGCTGCGTATTAAAGTAGGGCAGCCTGCGGTCCTGCTGATGATTTAACTCAATCAAATCAGACTTCAGCTCGTCTGATTAACAGGGAGGGGAGCTTTGCCATCGCGAACAGAGTTCCACCAGTTTCGCCATTGGACTTCGTTAAACTGGAAGTCCTGATCGGTTAGAGTTTTCAATGCGGCCAGCACTTCCGAGTTTTGAATGTCGCGATTGACATTCACCAGCTTTGTTTGAGGTGGTGGCTGCACATTATTCGTTTGAGTATTATCGATGACGACTCCAAAAGGAAGTTGCCCGGTTCGTAACTGATACTCAATCTCCGGGGGAACAATCGGACCCGGTGCTCCCACGGCGTAGGTCTGATTCTGGATCGGGACTGAAACCTGATAAGTATGTGTGGTGATCAAGGCATCAATCAGATGCGGAACAACACGCACATCACCAATTTGTGCCAGTATTTCTGCGGAACGACGGACAACCAGATTCTCTGAATGATTCAGCTGCCGCACATACTGGCCGGTTACGAATTCCAGTTTATCAGCAGGCAGGTTGTTGAAAGCGGTATTGCGAACCTGGGGGCTGTTATCAAAGAGTGAGAGCTCAATCAGTTTCAGAATAGCCTGGTCGGAATCAATATTGGGAAGAATCTCAGCCAGCAACAGGCGATAATTCTCACCATCCTCCTGCTGCAGATATTTTTCGAGAGCCGGGAGTGCATCCGGAGAATCGATCCCACTCAAGGCGTCAATCCCCTTCTGGCGGTAGGAGGCCGTTCGATGTGTCAGCCAACCGTGCCACAGCTTCACTTTCTTCCACCAGACCTCGCGGCGTTCCCGTTCCTCTGCGACTTTATCCAGCATCTCTTTTTCACGTTCGGTGATGTATTTCCCCCGGTATTTCACCATCCCCAGGGAACGCATTTCTTCATCACGTTGTTGTTTTCGAACAGCGATATCAGCTTTGGTCAGCAATTGACGGGCGGCAATATAGTTGGGGTCCAGTTTGAGTACCGTTTCCAGTTCAGATTTCCATTCCGGAAAGAGTTCCTGCTGACGACACCATTCCGCTAAAGTCCAGTGTGCCTCGGCTGTATCAGGAGTTGCTGCCGCTTTCACCGCATATTCCTCAACCAGTACAGGTTGATAAACGACCTCCTCCACTTCGACCGCCGAAATAGTCAGCAGATTTCCCGAGAGTGTGCGGATTTCGTACTGCTCTGGAGCTGTATCAGATTTTTCGGCTGTTACTTCTGCTTCTTCCTCAAACAGACCGCGCACTACTCCCCCATTGGTTAGAACAAGGTGGTCGGCCAGACAGAGGGAATTTCCCCCTAGGCAGATCCCTGCTCCGATCAGCAAGATTCGAGTTAGACGGGCTATACTATACATAAGGGCATCGATTAAGTGTGTTAACAGATAACGGCTCTTCAAATTCTAGGGCATGGCCTGCGGTGAATTCAATAAGAGTCTTGAATCCCACCTTTTTTCAGCTGTATTTGGTCGAAAAAATGGTCATGATTGAATCAGCACGGAAAAAGCACAAATCAAACACTGGCCTCGGGTAAAGCAATCGCTTTAAAATAGAGAGGCTGGGCCAACTACGAGGCGTGTGCCACTGATTAATACTCAGTCGAGCCTGCCTCTACCAATGATCGCTGTTCAGAAAGGAGTTCTGTTCAGAAGCCACTGAAATAAACGCGAGACGCTGTTGTTTATCAACATCGTCTCCTCCAATATTGAAATCCCAGAGGTTTCTTATGCTGTTAAGAACGATTCTGACAATCTGCTGCCTATCCTCCATTTTTCTGGTCGATACCGCTTCAGCCCAACTTCGGTATTCCCTGAAGAAAAACACTCTACCGACCAAAGACCTGCTTTCCCGGTTTGCTCTGGAGCGAGGCTGGTGGGGACAGGCTGTTGTCGACCCCGATGGTGACGAGGTCCTGCATCTTACCGTTGATGATGCATTTGTGTTCGTACAAACCCACGCGGGGAATACTTCTGCACTTGATATTCAGACGGGAAAACGAATCTGGAGTTACAAGTTCGGGTTCGTTAACGATCACTCAAGCCCGATTGTGACAGATGAAGACACAGTTTACTTCATCAGTGGTGTGCATCTCGTGGCACTCAATCGTTTTACGGGTGATGAAAAATGGATGCTTCGACTACCAGGTGCTATTTCATCTCAAATCCTTGTCGATGAAGATCAGATCTACTTTGGCGACATCACCGGGATGTTCTATGCCATCGATAAAAAAAGAACGAATGAGTTTGCTCGAAAAGGTGAACTCCCTCGTTCCTCCTTCGATACGATCAACTGGCGTTATCGCTCTGCTGATATGGTTCGCTTTGCCCCCAAACGTATTGAAGAAGAAATTATCTTCGTCAGCGACGACGGCACGATGTACGGTTTGGCTCGGACTGATAAAAAACAGTTCATGCACTTTGAGGGGGATTCCCCAGTCGTAGCGCCACTCAGTAATCGTGGTCGGCAGCTCTATCTATCCGTAGCGGATCCCAGCTTCAGACAGGATAAGCGTATCTTCTGTCTGGATGAATTTACCGGCCAGACACTCTGGCAGCGAGTACTGACTCAACCTGTTTTGCAACGCATGATTGTCATCAATGACAATCTGTTTGTCGCTCCCGTCCGGGAAGGTTTGATGATGTTGCATGCCGATACAGGTCAGCAGTTCTGGAAAAATAAAGAGGCAGTCCGCTTTCTCTCCATGACGGAATCATTCGTTCTGGCTTCGGACAGTCTCAATAATATTGTCCTGATTGATCGCAATACAGGCTCAACCCTGGGACGACTTCCCTTACGATCATTTACAGTTCGTTACCAGAATGAATATACCGACCGCCTTTATGTTTCCACAAAAGAAGGAATTGTGGCTGAGATTCGGGAAGAGGGAGCCGAGTTCCCTGTCTTCTACCGAGAGAACAAACAGCAGCCGATTGATCCTGAAATGGCTCCCAATCCGGGTGAGGAATCTCTCGTTGAACCGGAACCTGCTACCGAACCTGCTGCTCCCATGAATGACGATAGCTTTGATCTTCTCGGTCCAGATGAAAATACGAAACCGGATCCGAAAAAGAAACCAGCCGAGAAGAAAGAAGAAGACGACGATGACGGGTTCTTCAACTTTCAGTAAGTCATTCTGAGCAGCTTACTGGACTCAGCGAGAGAGCCAGCCGTCAATGCGGCCACCAAGGCTGTTTGTATTCGATTCTTCTGCTCCCCAGCTTAAAGGGCGACCAGAAACTGCAGGGCTACTATGGCCAGTTTGTAATTGCCCAGCCTGCAATTGAATTGGTGAATAACGAAGATTGTTTGCTGCAGGATCAGTTCCACTTCATAGCCTAATTGTTTGTAGCTCCGATTTGCTTGAGCAGATGGCCCTGCAGGTCGCTCCGCCGGAACAGCGTCCTTGGGGATCGGTGTCGGCATGGGAGATGTTCCCGGCATAGGAACCGGTCCCGGGGCAGGCTCTGAGGGGAACCTGGTTTGACTGCATGGCAGGGGTGCCCATGCTGGATGGTGTCATCAACCCTCCCGACTGTGTCGTGCCGCAGCCTGATGAAGAACAGGGTTTCTGGTTGCAACAGGTCGTGTTGCAGATTTCCTGTTCAATCGGCAAGCTTCGTCTGCGGCCTTTATAAGTGACACCCACTCCACTACCACAAGGGTCGCATCCACAACTGGTCGTACTCTCAATGAACTCCTGGCGTCCGCGAACATAATTGCAATGTTGAACCCCTTTGAGGTAAGCATGCTGCACGCCGGCGTGATAGCCCGAGTACCATTCCTCCACTTTTTCAGCACCCGCGGGCAACGGTACTTCTCTTTCCAGTATTTGGAAGGAGGAACAGGTGGCAGAACACCATTACCTCCCTGAGAAATATCTTCAAAGGCAGCTTCAAAACCATCTTCGTAATGATCAGAAAAATCACAACAGGTAGCACGTCGTAATTCCGACAGGGTTTTGCGAGCGAGCCGTTTCGATGCACCGTCCGAAAGGGGCGAACAGCATTTCTGCAGTGGCGTGCAGCAACTTTCGTAAGTAGCACACTCATCGCCGCCTGGGCAGTTTGAACAACCCTGCATCACAATGCCGTTGGTAGCGCATTTGGATGAGGTGTGACAGCCAGTGAGGCTCAAGAAGAGACTGGTAGCCAGCAGGCTGTAAAGCGAAATTCGCATCGTCACTGTTTTCATCCTTGAAGACAGATTCGTCAGATACTTTGAATGATTTGAATCAGAACTGGAGGAAGCTGGTATCTGCAACACTCAAATCAATCGCGTGTTGCAGGACCCACTCAGTTTTGTCACACCTTCCATGCAGGTGACGGGTTGACCCCATTTCTTTATCGACCACCCACAGTGAAGGATGAATCATTTTCACTGAGTAGCAGTCAAGCCGGTCAGGTGATCGAGGCGATCATGGGGTTCCTGGTAAAGTTTGCGGGTCAGGAAAAGGGTGCTTCCACGAATCAGGAGCCAGCGAGGTACTCTCTCAAGCTACGCACAACATGTCCGGCTCGATTCTGGAACTTCTGATTTGAGGGTGGTTTCACCGCAGGAGTCACAATCACGCGAATCTCGGCGACGTTATGAGCTCCCTGTTTACGGGTTTTCTTTTCAAATTCTAGAACCAGATCGACCGGTTGACGTTCCGGGGCTTTCCCCCAGTTGGTCAGCAATCCCGGTTTTCCGACACGCATCTGAACTCGTTCTGAATTTACTTCTTTCAGCACGGCGTGATTCGCTTCCAGGAAGGCTTTCAGCTTGTAGATGATCATGTCCGAGCTGGTACAGGCGGTGAGTGTCTGGTGATACTCAAATTCCGTCGTCTTTGCTTCACTTTTAACCTGCTTCTCTGGAGAAGCCGAATTCTGTTCGAGTTTCGTCATGGAACAGACTTTGTTTCTACCAGTTTCTTTTGCCTGATACAAAGCCTTGTCCGCTCGACGAACTACATCGTGAACAACATCACCTGATTCAATTTGCGAAACACCAAAAGAAGAGGTCACGGCCGCATGAGGTAAACCAGCCAATCGAAGCCTGTTCGATCGCATGTCGGAATCGGTTTGCTTTTTGAACAGCCATATCCAGATCGGTATTCGGACAGAGCACGACAAACTCTTCGCCACCGTAGCGACCAACGATTTCTCCCGAATAGGTTTCTGTTTCCAATAATCGCGCCAAATCAATCAGTACGCGGTCACCCACAGCATGACCATGAGTATCGTTAATCGACTTGAAATAATCGACATCCAGGAAGATAGTACTGAAGGTTTCTTTGGCACCTTTCTGGCTGAAGTCGGACCACATCGATTGAAGTCTTCGTTCCAGTTCTCCCCTGTTGGGAATTTTTGTTAAGGCATCCCGTGTCGCGGCCAGCTTCAACTGCTGCATTTCATCGCCGCCACTTTTCTGTGCGTTCTCCTGGTTGAAGAGAATTTCCAGAATTCCCAGAACCTGATTTTTCTCGTTCAGAACAGGGATTGATTGAACTTCATACTCATCCAGCTGTTCGTCTTCATTCATCCGGTAGTAGGTACTTAAAACTGACTTCTTGCTCGAATGTGCCAGCAGCAATGCCTGGTTCTCGAGACCGATCAGTTTCCGTTTTTCATTGAAGTAACTGAGTAATTCAGGTTTCCAGTCAGAATGAATCAACTCACTGGCAGCTGTTCCAGTGATCTGCTGCATCCCCTGGCTCCACATGACAATATCCAGTTTGTGATTCACCAGATAAAAACCACTGTAGTGTTCATCAAGCGAAACCAGATACTGCATGATCTGGTGAATGTTTCGTTCCGCGAGTACTGTTTCCAGTTTGTCGGCGCTACTGTCGTGCTCCAGAGTCTGGTTCAACTGCCCCTCGTACATCAACTGAGGGGCTGCCTCTTTTTCTACCCAGTGTTGTAAAGCAGAAACCACAGAGGCATCAAAGCGAGTCGGCGATTGTTCGAGTAGAATCTGCATCACATCGGCATGCGTTTTACCAGATCGATAGACCTGGTTACAGCGCAGGGAATCGTAGGCATCCGCCACAGCCAGAATTCGAGAACCGATACTGGTTCCATACTGTGATACATTCTGAATCAGATTTTTCATGATCTGCGCACGCTCAGCCTCGATGATCATGGTGATGATCGACAGCGGAATCTGGCATGACTGCAGTAGACAACTGGCATTGAACAGATGGCGGCTCATGATTTCGCGTTCGATCGAATTGAGTCGTCCTGGTTTATTCATAATATGTTGCGGAACGGAAATCTTACCAAAGTCGTGAAGCAACGCGGCGACTTCCAGTTCACGCTGTTGTTCTTCCGACCAGCCAAGTTGTCCGGCGATACCTGTCGCCAGTAAGGCAACACGCTGACTGTGAGCATAAACGTAAGGGTCGTATGATTTCAGGGCAGCCATTAAAACGCGTAGCAGCGATTTAGAGACTCCCTGTGAACGAGCCTGTTCCGAAGGTTTCTGATCTTCATTGATCCCCAGATTGCGTCCCGCTTCTGCGTCGTATGTTGATTTCCCCATTGCTGCCAGGCGAAACAGCGTGACCAGCTCAGACAAAGTTCCTGATCGACGAGTCGCCACATGAGCATTGGCTCCCCGACTGAAATTCTGCACCTCGGTTCTGTGATAGATCGGCTGCAGTCAGATTGGTCGAAGATGTTGTTGTGTCTGGGCTTACCATGGGGAATCACTTTTCAGCAAGTCGTCGAAATAGCGACGAACTCTGGGTATGGGGTGTGAATCGAGATCTTGATCACATTAATTCAGCCGCACCTCAGGAACCTCTGATTTCACGGAACCTGCGCGCAGTATCATTACTGAAAGCTAGCTTGCCGCTGGACTCAGTCAAATTTAACCCTCGCAGACGATTCATCCGGAGAGTAAACATAGCATGACTGTAACGATTATACCGGAATTAGAGCTACTGACGATCAATGATCGATTCAGGAGGAGCTCAGGATTCGTATTTCTTCAGTCGGCTGTAGAACGTACTGCGGGGCATCCCCAATAGCCGTGCGGCACTTGCTTTGTTGCCTCCCGCCTGGTCGAGAGCGTTATAAAGCATTTCGCGTTCATTCTCCTCTGCGAGTTCCTGCGATTGGACCAGTAGCTACCGGAGGTTGACTCAGCAGCCGGCTTGAGGGAACGTACAGGTCTGCTATTCGCGGCAGACATGGTCGCAGAAGTCGGTTGTGGATTCAGATTCTGCTGCAGCATCCGTGGCAGATCTTTTAAATGGATTTTATCCGAATCGGCCATCACCACAGCACGCTCAACCACGTTTTCCAGTTCCCGAATGTTTCCTGGCCACTGATAGCTGATCAATTGACCGAGGACCGCTTCATCAAAACCGGTGACTTCCTTACCGGTTTTAAGTCTTGATTTTTCCAGGAAGTGCAAAGCAAGTTCGTAGATGTCTTCCATGCGTTCGCGTAGAGGTGGAAGAGAAATACTGATTACATTTAAACGGTAATACAGGTCTTCGCGAAACTTTCCTGCTTCGATCAGTTTCAGCAGATTCTGATGCGTCGCCGTGACGAGTCTAACATCGACCTCAACAGTTCGTGTGCTTCCCACAGGTTCGAATTTACGTTCCTGGAGTACTCGTAACAACTTGATCTGAGTTTCGAGTGAAATGTCCCCAATTTCATCCAGGAACAAGGTTCCACCATGCGCCGCTTCAAAACGACCTACTTTATCTTTGTGAGCCCCAGTAAAGGCGCTGACATGCCCGAACAATTCACTCTCCAGTAAACCGGAGGACAACGCAGCACAGTGTACGCTGATCAAAGGTTTGTCCCGACGGGAACTATTCTCATGAATGACGCGCGCCAATAACTCCTTTACCTGTACCACTCTCTCCCAGTACCAGCACAGACGAGCTACTGTTCGCAACTTTTTTAACTGTCTGCAGTACTTGAATCGTAGCCGGGCTGTTACCGATGATCGCGTCACGCTGGATAGAAACCTCCTGAGGTTGGGCTTCCAGTTGAGCGATTTTGTGATCTTCTCGATTGATTGCAAGTTCCGCCTGCATCATGGCGATCTGTCGCTCTTGTGAGGAAATTTTTCCACCTTCAGCTTAAGGTCGTCATTAAGGCGACTTAAATCCTGATGAAGTTTCGCCATGCAGAGCGATATTCGAGATCTGGGCGAGTGCTTCAATAAAGGTCAGGTCTTCCGCCGTGAAGGCCCCGAATTCTTTTTGACCCCTAATGCGACGATCGCTTTCCCATCGCGACCGAGGTCGACCATGTGAATCAGATGGGCATTCAGTTCACGAAGCAGATTCTGCACGGGAGTCATCTCACTCCGGGTACCGGTCATGACCCGCTGAGCACTTCCTTCCCGCTCCAGTGAATCTTCCAATTCTCTATCCAGCAGGAACTGTAACGCCCGCAGTTCGGAACCTTCCGAGCCAATTAACTTAAACGGGCTACCCGAATGGGAGCGTAGATAAAGCGAGGCATCTTTAACGTTCAATACTTCGACAATTGAACCAAGCATCAGTTCGGTTACCGAATGGGGGTCAACAACCCGATCCATCATTCTGTTCATGCGCCGAAGCGCTTTGTCGAGTTGATACTTCTCTCTGAAGAAGCGGCGATCAATAATCCTCTGAATACGGTCTCGCAGGAGAAGTGAACCCACAATGGGGACCAGTAGAACAGCCGTGAAGGCAATCAGCTGGTCACTGCGGATAGAAATACCAAGTAACTGAATGATCTGCCCCATCATGGCAGCCAGCAGACTGAAGCCGATTGTCAGCATAAAACTCATCAGGTAATACAAGGCACTCCTGTTAATCACCTCGTTGATCATCTTGAGCTTGTACCGCACAATCCCGTGCGAGTAAGCGAGCATAAAGAACAGGCTGGCGAGAAAACTCAACATTCGCACTGAGTATGCGATCGGAACCATGTGCAAATTGTTCTTTATCGACAGTCGCCAGCCAGAGTGCGATACACAGCATCACTGTAGAGAATAAACCGGCCCCCAGAATAACCCGGACCTGTTGTTTTTCAAGTGGATTGCGAGTGGTGTAAAAGCTGAATGCGAGAGCCAGCAGAATGCACAGGAAATAAATCGTGGCCACACCGACGTAACTGTAAATCGTAACGCGTACCATGTGCAGTACATTCACAACCATCAAAGCAGCACCCGTTTCAGCCGGTTGATAATGCAGCCAGAAACCATACCCCCATAGGGATAAAAAGACGACGGCAGAAAGAACTGGGATCGTATAGATTCCTCCAGTACCAGCCAGGGCCACCGTCGGATCACCCGTTTGGGGTGCGGGTACACCAGAAAGAAATGCAGCGCAACTGCCGGAAGCAATGCAGCGCACAATACAAAGGGAACCAGCAACCAGAGACGTGTGAATAGAATCCACCAGTAAAAGGTCCCCACTGACGCCCCCAGCATGCAGATGATCATCGCGTAAAAGAGGTGCGAAGAACGGTCGTAGGGACGGTACCAGGCAGCCAGGGCGGCAATCGCAAAATCCCGATTTGCACAAATACCCAACAGAGCATGGTGAGCAGTTCCCCGAAGGAACGGACTGGAGATGAATTTTGCTCTTCAGAATCGTGTTTGAATCCTGGCGGGGACGAATTTCGATTTCAACAGTACGACGACCTTCAATGGGTTCATCATTTTCGCCCGGTTGCTGAATCGCAGGAAAGTTGGACGAAAGGTTATGAGATAGAGGGGCCTGATATAAACGTGACATTACATCGCTGTAGTCGTAGTAGTTGCGAATGGTCTGCCCATCGACAGTCTGCAACCAGTCCCCTTTTTCTGGTTCTGCTCCCCACAGGACCGATGTTCCAGATTGGTCTGTTTCGCCACCGGTGATTTCAGATTCAAACAGGGTCTCTCGAATACGGATTCCTTCTTCCAGTGTCGGCTCCACTTTTTCGTCGAGGAGCAGAAAGCGGAGTCGCAAATCGGGAGAGGTCGCTACATACCCCAGAGCCAGTACGACGTAAAACAAGACTGCCCCCCCTGCCAGCGTCATAACAATCCGGCGAGTTGGTGAATTTATGGAGGAGTCTTGTGGCGACATATAGAGTATTACCTGGGTAGGTGAAGACTGAAAAACCAGTAATTCTGTACAAAAGCCAACGACAAACTTGGGTGGAATTTGGGGGTTCTGGTTGAATTGACTTGAGATATTCTACCCATCGGCGCGCCGAATTATCAATATTTCAGCGCCATGCAGCGCCGAAAAAAGCGCCGATACTCGTTTAAAAGGGTTCATATTCGGCGCCATGGCGTGAAATTTGGCCGATTTTGTGCTAAATATCCTGTTTTGGAAAGAAATCCTCAAGTTGGCACGGTGGGTGCATATAAGAATTGTCAAGTCAGTCATAAAGATTGATAAATCAACTTAAACACAACTGCCTTCTGGCAGTCAGGATACCCAGCCTAACTCTCAAGTAGTACTTTTAGCTGAAATTATTTCGGACTCCTGCTGAAATGCAGCCTGACCCATTTGCTGCACAGTTCCCCAACGCTTCACAGCCTATTCCGAAATGAAATCAGTGGTACTTCTTGAGAGTTATTTTATGCGCTCTCCTTAGCTGAAGTCGCTGTAACAATGCTGGTGGTTATCAAGTCGAAGCAGGTGGCTAAAACAGAGCTTCTCGACTTTGCTCAATAAAAAAGTGAATGGTCTAAAATTGTTCACTTCAGGGGAAAGGTTGTTCAGAGTGTAATTCCCCACTTTAAAGTTCAAAAAAGCTGGTACAATGCGCCACTGTTAAATTTACAGAACATGTTGTAGTAGTGGGTATTCTGGTGGGTCAGCAACTTCGGGTAGATGGTAATACAGTCCAGTCTGGAATGTTCTCGACTGAGGAGTTTCAGCGGTTTCCAGAAGCTGCTCGAATAGATGACCTCACTCAGGTTGTCCCTGGGCGTGAAGGGAGAGCGGTCCGGTTGTGGGCTTTATTTGAACAGTGCCCTCCCGATTCGGATGTCACCCACATCACTCTACATGCCTCTCATGATGGATTTGCTGCGAGTTTGCCAATTGCAGATGTCAAAGATGTCGGCTTGATTGTTTATGAACTGGCTGGAGCACCATTAACCGAGGAAACAGGAGGCCCTTTTCGCTTTTTAATTGAAAAGGCAGCCCCTTGTAAAACAGCTGAATTAGACGCTTGCGCGAATGTTAAATATCTCGATCGCATTGAATACACGATCGGAAAGGGGTTAGATACCCGCTGATTTCTGTGGAAAGATTTCTGTGGAAAATCGACCGCAGGAATTGTCAGCGAGTAAAACTTCCTGATGCATCTCACTACAGGGCCATCTTGATGCCAATATTAAGTCGCATCGCTATCTATCCAGTGAAATCACTGGACCCGGTCTGGGTTGAGAAAGCCAGGGTCCTGGCAAGTGGCGCCCTGGAAAATGATCGGCGCTGGTCCATAGTGAATGGGCAGGGAGACTATGTGAATGGCAAGAGTGAACCTCTTGTGCATAAGCTCCGCATCACACGGTTCTGTGAGGGAAGTTCCGCCTGACAAGTCGCCTGGGGCACTTTGAAGCCGACCTGATTCATGAGCCAGAACGTGCCGAGTCCTATTTATCTGAGTACTTTGGCTACGCCGTTTTCATTAATGAAAATCGAACTACTGGTTTTCCAGATGATCTGGAACTGGGGGGGCCTACCCTGGTGGGTCGTTCTTCCATGGCCAAGGTGAGTCATTGGTTTAATCTCTCCTATGAAGAGATGTGGCTGCGTTTTCGAGCCAATCTGGAGATTGCAGAGTCTCCTGCGTTCTGGGAGGATCAACTCTTTACAGCAACAGGCTACGTCCTTTTACCATCGGTAAGGTTCCCTTTCTGGGAGCTAATCCCTGCGCTCGCTGTATTGTCCCCACACGAGATCCTTTGACGGGGCGCAGATCGTAGGGTTTGCGAAAAATTTCATGTCGGCCAGAGAACAATCCCTGCCGGAATGGGCCGCGTGCGACAGATTTGACCACTATTATCGCTTTGGACTTAATACAATATTAAACGAGGATCAGCTTTCTCGGGCTCAGATATCTCCTGGCCAGGAGTTGATCATCAAAGTTGGAGATGAAATCGCGATTGATTGAGTTAGATCTGTTCCTGCACAGCAGAGATCTTATTAAGTCCTACAATCAATATGGTTGGCTTGTTCGTTACAACAGGTAGCTGGGTGGTAACACCTGTGCGCTTCGCTGGTTGTCCGGATATTTACCTGACCGTATCAATAGCCAGAGCCCCTACAAGTGGCCCCCTCAATGCGGGTTTCTTTTTATTTTGCCACGCAGCTGATTCCGGTGTAGAGTTTGGCAGGTAACTAAACACAATTCTCTAACCGCAAGTGCAAGGACCGGCCAATGCTTGTTCTCAGCCGAAAAAGGACGAAAAAATCATCATCGGTGACAAGATCACTCTGATGGTGATTGATATTCGTGGTGACAAAGTTCGATTAGGCATCGACGCCCCTAAGGACGTAACTGTCCATCGGGAAGAAGTCTACGAAGCGATTCAGCGTGAAACAGACGCTCCCACTCAAGGTACGGCAGAACAGGCGAACTGAGTACAAAAAAAGACTCGTTCCAGGAACGAGTCTTTGAGTCAGTTCGGATTGCTCGATTGATCCCCGGACAGATTCTCCGGGGGCGGCTGTAGTTTGCTTAAGCCATCAGTCCATCGATCAGATTGCCATGAATATCGGTCAGGCGGAAATCCCGTCCCTGGAACCGATAAGTCAATCTCTCGTGATCGATGCCTAACAGGTGTAACACAGTTGCATTCAAATCATGAATGTGTACTGGGTTTTCGACGACATTATAACTGAAGTCGTCTGTTTCACCGTAGGTGATTCCGCTTTTGACACCCGCTCCCGCCATCCACATTGTGTAACAGCGTGGATGATGATCGCGACCATAATTCGTTTTGGTCAGCGTGCCTTGCGAGTAGACGGTTCGTCCGAATTCACCACCCCACAGCACCAGCGTGTCATCCAGCATCCCTCGTTGCTTCAGGTCTTTGAGGAGTGCTGCACAGCCCTGGTCAACGTCGCTACATTGCGACTTGATGTCGTTGGGCAAATTACCATGCTGGTCCCAACCGCGGATGAAGACCTGCGTAAATCGCACGTTCCTTTCCGCAAGTCTGCGAGCGAGCAGGCAGTTGTAGGAGAAGGTACCCGGTTTATGCACATCGGGACCGTACATTTCCAGAATGTGCTCTGGTTCATCGGTGATATCCACCAGGTCTGGAACAGAGGTCTGCATACGGAAGGCCATCTCGTACTGAGAGATTCGCGCGTTGATTTCCGGGTCACCCACTTCCTCAAACTTTTTCTCGTTGAGGGCAGCCAGTGAGTCGAGCATACGACGTCGGGTTGAGCCACTCACCCCTTGAGGGTTAGATAGATAAAGGACCGGGTCTCCCGTCGATCTTAGTGCTACCCCCTGATGTTTTGAGGGGAGCCAGCCAGAGCCCCACAGGCGGTTATAGAGAGCTTGTGCATCCCGCTTGGCGCTCCAGCTTGAGTTGAGCACCACAAATTCAGGCAAATCGCGATTCATGGTTCCCAGACCGTACGAGAGCCAGGCCCCTAAACTGGGGCGTCCTGGAAGCTGCGAACCGGTTTGGATGTAAGTAATCGCCGGGTCGTGATTAATCGCCTCGGTGTTCACCGTTTTTATGACAGCCAGGTCATCCACCACGGAAGCCGTGTGGGGCAATAACTCGCTGACCCAGGTGCCATTGCCACCATGCTGGTTAAACTTGAACATCGTGGGAGCAATCGGAAGTCGAGCCTGTCCCGAGGTCATGGTCGTAATGCGCTGACCCTGACGAACGGAGTCGGGAAGGTCCTGATCGAACATTTTCTCAAGTTCGGGTTTGTAATCCCACATATCGAGCTGTGAGGGAGCCCCGGACATGAACAGATAAATAACCCGCTTCGCTTTGGGAGCGTGATGAAAGCCGGGTAGAACTCCCCCCAAGCCAGCAGACTCCGGTGCAGAAGTCTCCGCAAAAAGTTGAGGGTTCAAAAGTGAAGCGAGTGCCGCAGTTCCAATGCCTGTCGCCGTACGACCTATGAATTGACGTCGTGTCGCCTGCAGCACATTTTCTTCGAATAAATCCATGATTTTCTCCTGCGTATTGCAAGAAGCGTGATGTTTGTGTGGTTAGACCGCGGGTTATTCCTTGACGATGGTTTCATCCATGTTGAGTAACGTATTCGCCACCATCGTCCAGGCGGCAAGCTCAGCCGGATTCATGACCGGGTCTGGAGTGGAGTCTCCCACGTTCAGCAATTGCTCTGCACTGGTAGGATCGTTCGTGAATTCTTCCAGGTTCTGTTCATAAAGTTCAGACAGAATGGCGAGCTCCTGTTCATCTGCAACATGAGATGTCGCCCAGCGATACCCAAAGTTCACTTTATCGGTCGTCGTTTCGCCCCCTTCCCGCAAAATTCGCTCGGCGAATTTACGGGCGGCTTCCACAAACTGGATATCGTTAAGCAGGTTGAGCGCCTGAAGCGGGGTATTGGTCCGCTCGCGTTTAACAGTACAGGTTTCACGGGAAGGGGCATCGAAAGTCGTCATCGATGGTGGAGGTGAAGTTCGCTTCCAGAAGGTATACATACTGCGACGGTAAAGAGCGTCGCCTTCATCTTTCTGGAATTTGGCTGTGTTGCTGGAGGTATAACCGACCGCTTCCCATAATCCGGGGGGTTGATAAGGTTTCACGCTGGCTCCCCCAATCTGATCATTCATTTGACCACTCAGGAAGAGAGCGTTGTCCCGGATCATCTCGGCATCGAGACGGAAGCGGGGACCACGCGCGAGCAGTCGGTTGGCAGGGTCCCGCTTATGCAGTTCCGGGGTGACATGAGACGATTGTCGATAGGTGCCCGACATCACAATCAACTTCTGAAATGCTTTTACATCCCAGCCAGTGTCGATGAAGTGGACGGCTAACCAGTCGAGTAGTTCTGGGTGAGAAGCCCTCTCCTGTGAACCGAAGTCCTCAGTCGTTTTGACCAGCCCTGTTCCAAAATACTGCTGCCAGAATCGGTTGACAGTCACACGGAGGTGAGTGGATTAGCCGGGTCCACAAGCCATTTCGCCAGGCCCAGCCTGTTGACTGGAGTCCCTTCCGGCAGCGGTGGAAATACGGCGGGGACACCCCGTTCGACCTTCTCGCCAGGTTTGTCGTACTCACCCCGTTTCAGCACAAACGCTTCGCGAGGTTCGGACATGTCTTCCATGATGAGAGTGGCTGGAATCGTATTTTCAAAATCTGTGCGAGCTTTGGTTTGAGACGCAATTTTCTCTTTAACAGCCTGGAACTCAGCACGTGTAGTCGGATTGATGTTCTCGTAATAGTAATGAGCGATCTTGGTCGCCTGTTCTGAGTTCTCTCCGCAGTCGGGACTTTGATCGCGGTCAGAATTTCCTCGGGGAGAGAAGTCCCTTCCTGCAATGCAAGTTCGACCAGTTCCCACAAATGCTGCGACTCATAACCTTGCTTACGGAAGTCGCCATAAGTCAGCATTCCGTATTTATCCCAGTAGGCTTTGCCTCCGAACTGAGACATGGAAAGTCCTTCAACAATGTCTCCTGGTTGCAGACCAATCTGTTCTGCTGAGACTTCCAAACGGACCCACTCCCTGCGGGAGGCAGGTCTCCCATATGGAGACGTTGTTTTGTATTCGCTTCGCCGAATTCGATTTTATTGGCACCCCAGAAGGCCCGCTGATGCCAGGAGTTTCGCTTGGTGAGAACCTGCAGCATGACCTCTTCGGTTGGCTGTTCCGGATCGATATAGACATAACAGAAGAAGCGGTCACCCTGTTGGATGGTGATAGGAGTTTTGTCAGCCTGATAGTATTTCTGAGCGAGAGCATCCCCTTGAATCAGCAGTGATTTGCTACCACTGTAAACAGGGTGGTCAGGCCCCTCGACGAAATTCCATTCTTTCTCTGGCACACCAGAGAGTGTGACTTCAGTCGGGGCCTCATCATCGACAACGACAACTTCCTGGAGTTCGGGCAGGATAACTTCAATCTCTGGTGTTGGGTCGGTGTAAGTGATTTTGGCGTAGAGTTGTTCTTTGTCCTGGTTCAGTTGATTGATCAGATCGGCAAGTTCCGTCAGCTTCAATCTTTCGTCTTCCGTAGGGACTTTAACCACAGGAGGAGGAAGCAGTGCGTTCCCATCCATCGCCTTCTCTGTCAGGCTGTTATAGAACGCGAAGAGCTGATAGAACTCTTCCTGGGTAATGGGATCGTATTTGTGTTCGTGACAGACAGCACACCCGAGAGTCAGACCGAGCCAGACAGTTCCCATCGTTTCGACGCGGTCGACTGCGTAGCGGACGATGTATTCTTCGTTAATGGAGCCCCCTTCGCTGGTGGTCACATTGCAACGTTGAAAACCGGTGGCAATTTTCTGGGAGAGTGTTGGATCTGGAAGCAGGTCGCCTCCGATCTGTTCAATGGTGAATTGATCGAAGGGCATATTGTTATTGAATGAATTGATGACCCAGTCCCGGTAAGGCCAGATCGATCGCTGGTTATCGAGGTGCAATCCATGAGTGTCACCGTAGCGGGCGGCATCAAGCCAGAATCGCCCCATGTGTTCTCCATAGTGTGGAGAATTCAGTAATCGATCAACCAGCTTTTCGTAAGCGTTCGGTGAAGTATCGGCCAGGAAATCATTCATTTCCGAAGGGGTTGGTGGTAACCCGGTGAGATCGAATGTCACGCGGCGAATCAATGTTTCTTTATCCGCTTCGCTGGATGGGCTTAGGCCCTCTTTCTGAAGACGTCGCAGAATGAAATGATCGATTTCATTCTGGGTCCAACCTTCTTTTGTATTCTCGGGGACTTCCGGTTTTTTGGGGGTAATGAACGACCAGTGATCTTCCCACTTGGCCCCTTGTTCAATCCACTTTTTAAAGAGTTCGATCTGTTCGGGTTTCAAATGCTTATTGAAATCGGCAGGGGGCATGATCAGCGAATCGTCCTCGCTGATGATTCGTTGATAGAGTTCGCTTTCATCCAGGTTACCCGGCACGATGGCATGCATACCGGAATCGAGTTCCGCAAAGGCCCCTTCCTGCGAATCAAAGCGAAGGCCTGCTTCCCGGTCTTTATCGGAAGGTCCATGACAGGTAAAGCAGGTATCCGAAAGAATGGGACGGATATCCCGATTGAACTGGACCTGTTCTTCTTCAGCAGCGTTCTCTTCAGCTTGTACTGAGGCTTGAGTCGTCAGTAACGAGAAGGTGAGGGGAAGAGAAATCAGGAAATACATTCTCAACACAGGAGACATACGGAATACCCTTTTCTACGAGGCGAGGTTTCAGGTATGGCCGATTGGGAAACTCTTCCGGCCTGCGCAGGCAATTC
Source organism: Planctomycetaceae bacterium (assembly GCA_041398805.1). Taxonomy (GTDB): domain Bacteria; phylum Planctomycetota; class Planctomycetia; order Planctomycetales; family Planctomycetaceae; genus Polystyrenella. The sequence continues at coordinate 434,028 of JAWKUC010000001.1, forward strand.
AACTCTAGCTTACTGGAGTTGAGTAGGCGGGAAACCAGGCAGGAGGGTTGGAGAGGTTCAGGACGATTCTGAACCGGTAGGTAATCGTGCCACCGAAATTCGTATAATCTGGGTGTTCAGTTCAAAAGACTGCCAGGCGGGCTGCCTTGCGAACGTCAATGATCCCGATACATCCAAATTACATTCTTAATAGACTATTTTTCAAGCCCCCTTTTTACTCTCGGAACCGGTTTCCTGCGGTTGAGGAGAATTAAGGAGAGCGGATAGTCCACAAATTCGGGTCGGAACAGAAAAATGGCCGAATTTCGGTTAACAGGAAATGTTCCCCATCAACGCTTATTATATACGACGTGCAACGCTAAGATAACCGGTGAATTCAGGTTAAAACCTTCTCTATCAATCCTTCAGGAACGGGATTTATTTAGTCTTATGAAATTAAAGAATCGAACCTATCTGGTTACGGGGGCCTCACGCGGAATCGGTCGAGGATGTGCTGTAGAACTGGCTCGTGAAGGGGCTAACGTGGGAATCAACTTTCGTTCCCATCCTGAAGAGGCGGAAGAGGTTGCCGATCAAGTTAAGGCGGTCGGTGGTCGCGCATTATTGCTGCAGGGGGATGTTGCCGATCAGGCTTCTGTGGAAGAGATGGTTGCCAAGACCGCAGAAGAATTCGGGCAGCTGGACGGTTTTGTTTCCAATGCTGCTTACAGTGATCGACAGCTGATCGTGGAAGCAGAGATGGAAGGTTTTCGTCGCACGATCGATGTCAGCATGTGGGGGCATTTTATGGTCTGAGGGCCACAGCCCAGCAGTTGATCAAGCAGGGAACGCCCGGCTCCATCGTGACGGTCAGTTCCCCTCATGCAGTCCTCGCGATTCCAACTTCCTGTGCCTACAACATGGCCAAAGCCGCCATCGATCACATGAGCCGCACCGCTGCGTGTGAGTTTGCCAAACATGGCATTCGTGTCAACATTGTTCATCCCGGTTGGACCGATACGCCCGGCGAACGGAAATTCTTCACCGAGGAACAACTCGCCGAGGGGGCGAAAAAGCTGCCGTTGGGCCGCCTCGGTACCTCCGAAGAACTCGGTAAAATGGTTGCTTACCTGATGAGCGACGATGCCTCCTACATGACTGGTGGCACGCTCACCATGGATGGTGGCGTCGGTCTCCCCTGGTGGTCCAACCGCCGAAGGCGAACCCTGACCGGCGGGCATTCGCCCGGTTGGGTCCGCGGTGTGCGTTTCCCGAGTGAAAGTGTGTGACGTCCCGCGGCACAGTGCGCGTGAGAATAAGTCATTGAAATATCTCCAGCCACTCGCTGGTTTTGTGACTGTAGGTGGCTGAGGGGGACTTTGCGGCCAGAAGGAGCGTCCCCCTCTGAGATACCTCGACGGACTCGTTTGACAGTCCCTACCTTTCAGGTCTAAGATTGGGGCTTCCGATTTCTCAAAATCTCTCATTTTCTTAATAACATCTTGAGGAAGAGCCGCTTCGAGCAGGTCTCTTCTCTCTCGGCATTCCTGCTGTTTCACGCGCTGAAGATGGCTATGGGCGATGCTGAACCTACCGATCCACAACAACGAGGAGCCTGTCTCATGAGCTCAGAGGCGAGTGAAAAAATTGAATCTGTACTGAAAGAAACCCGACTCTTCCCTCCCCCGGCTGAGTTCGTCGAACAGGCTCATATCAGTTCGGAAGCACAATATCAGGAATTGTGGAACCGGGCCAAAGATCAACCGGCTGAGTTCTGGGGAGAGATGGCCGAGAATCTGCACTGGTTCAAAAAATTCGACAGTGTGCTCGAAGGGGAAATGCCCAACACCAAATGGTTTAATGGCGGCAAGATCAATGCCTGTTACAACTGTGTTGATCGGCATCTGTTGACCTGGCGTAAAAACAAAGCGGCCATCATCTGGGAAGGGGAACCGGGCGATACCCGTGTGTTGACCTTCCAGGATTTGCATCGCGAAGTTTCCAAGTTTGCGAATGTACTCAAGAAAATGGGTGTGAACACCGGCGACCGGGTCACCTTATATATGCCCATGATTCCTGAACTGGCGATTGCGATGCTGGCTTGTGCCCGGATTGGTGCCACCCACTCCATCATCTTCGGAGGTTTCAGTGCCGATGCCGTGGCGGATCGAAACAACGATGCCCAGTCCAAACTGGTGATTACGGCTGATGCAGGTTGGCGTCGTGGCAAAGAGGTTCCGCTGAAGGAAGCAGTCGATGCGAGCCTGGAAAAATCGCCGAGCGTTGAGAAAGTCGTCGTCGTTCGCCGCACAGGTGCCGATGTGACGATGGTCGATGATCGCGATTACTGGTGCATGAATTGATGGAAGATGTTTCTGCCGATTGCGAAGCGGTTGAACTTGAAAGCGAGCATCCTCTGTTCATTCTCTATACCTCAGGAAGCACCGGCAAACCGAAAGGGGTCCTGCACACGACAGCCGGTTACCTGCTGGGCACAACAATGACTTCCCGCTGGGTCTTTGACCTTAAGGAAGAGGATACCTACTGGTGTACCGCCGACATTGGCTGGATCACCGGGCATAGTTACATCGTGTATGGTCCTCTCTCCAACGGGGCGACTACCGTGATGTATGAAGGGGCTCCCAACTGGCCAGACGAAGGCCGGTTCTGGGAAATCATCGAGAAGTATCAGGTTAACATTTTCTATACAGCCCCGACGGCAATTCGGGCCTTCATCAAATGGGGCGATGATTATCCCAAACAGCACGATCTCAGCAGTTTGCGATTACTCGGTACTGTTGGTGAACCGATCAACCCCGAAGCGTGGATGTGGTATCACAAAGTGATCGGCAACGAGAAATGTCCGATTGTCGATACCTGGTGGCAAACAGGAAACGGGATCGATCATGATGAGCCCGTTACCCGGTGTCACCGCCACCAAGCCGGGAAGCTGCACCAAGCCTCTGCCGGGTGTGGTGCCTGATATTGTTTCTCAGGAAGGAAACAGTCTGGGAGACAACGAAGGGGCTTGCTGGTAATGACTCAACCCTGGCCTTCCATGCTGCGAACCCTGTATGGGGACCACGATCGATTTGTGAAACTTACTTCAGCACGATTGAAGGTTGTTACTTCGCTGGTGATGGAGCCCGTCGTGATGAGGATGGGTACTACTGGATCATGGGTCGCGTAGACGATGTTCTTAATGTTTCCGGTCACCGCCTGAGCACGATGGAAGTCGAGTCCGCCCTGGTCGCTCATGACACTGTAGCCGAAGCGGCTGTCGTGGGTTTTCCTCATGATCTTAAAGGGGAAGGCATCTGCTGTTTCGTCACCTTGAAGAAAGGGGATGGCTCGGCTGATTTGGAGAAAGAACTCAAAAACCATGTTCGTACCCAGATCGGTGCCATCGCTACTCCCGATCAGATTCGCTTTGCCGCTGCATTGCCCAAGACCCGTTCGGGCAAGATTATGCGTCGATTGTTAAGGGACATTGCTGCCGGTCGGGAGCAGGTGGGCGATACCACCACACTGGAAGATTACAGTGTGGTCGCCAATCTCCGAAATTCAGAGGAATAACCCGCGCTACTGGACTTTCCGGTCAACATCGCGAATCCTGAATTCAAAAAGCCTGCGTGAGGCTCTCTCACGCAGGCTTTTCTATGAATCCGTAGATTTTCCGCTCTGGAACTTATGCTCGAAAAGTAACTAATTCGTAGACAAACACATACTGCATGGCTTAGTATGGAACGTCCCATAAAAGAATGTTGATCCGGAGCCATGTGCCAGATTCCCGTGTCTATCGGGGATCTTCTTCCGGGCTCTTATTTCAACATGTTAACTCTTTCCCAAAAATCATCCCCGGAATTCTCTCCAACACAATTCTCTCTGGATTACTCAATCTGTTGGAGAAATCTCAACTACTTTCGTAAGAGGATCATTCGCCATGTTTACGATGACTGGCAAAGGCAAATCGCAGACCTGTAATGGAACCACACGTCGTGACTTCTTACAGGCAGGTGCCTTAGGCGCTTTAGGCTTATCTCTGTCTGATTATCTGCATGCGAAAGAACGAGGACAGGTTGACCCGGCCAAAGATAAAAAATCGGCGATCATGATCTTCAACCTGGGTGCTCCCAGTCATGTCGATACCTGGGATATGAAACCGGAAGCCCCTGCCGAAGTACGTGGCCCCTTTCAGCCAATTGCTACTGCTTCACCCGAGATTCAAATCTCGGAGATGTTTCCGATGCATGCGAAAGTAGCGGATAAATTTTCGCTTGTCCGTTCATGCTATCATACATCCGCCGCGGTGCATGACGCAGGTTGGCAGATGCTGCAAACGGGTCGTCAGTTCTCGGGTGGAATCAATACACCCCACGTCGGGTCTGTCGTCAGTTATTTAAGAGGTCGTCGAACGGACTTACCGGCGCATGTCGTGCTGCCAGAAAAAATGGGTCGTGGTGGTGGTAACTTACCTAATGGTCAAGCGGGTGGATTCCTGGGGAAAGCTTATGATCCTTTCGAACTTTCCGCCGATCCATCCCAGGAAAATTTCCAGGTGCCCGACCTCCTGCCACCGAAAGAAATCAGCGAAGTCCGCCTGGATCGTCGTCGTAAAATGCGGGAAGTAATTGAAGAGTCCGTCACTAACTTTGAAGCAAGTGAAAACGCGAAGTTACTTGAAGGAAACTTTGAGTCAGCCTATCGATTGATGACCAGCACCCAGGCCCGGGAAGCATTTGACTTGTCCAAAGAACCACAATCGGTTCGGGATCGTTACGGCATGACCCGCTTTGGTCAATGCTGTCTTCTGGCGCGACGCTTGATTGATGCAGGCGTGCGGTTTGTCACCATCAATACATTCCTGACTGTCTTTGATGAAATCACCTGGGACCTTCATGGTTCCAAGCCATTCACTTCGATCGAAGGGATGAAGAACATCGTCGCACCGATGTACGACCAGGCTTACAGTGCCCTGATTGAGGACCTTGCACAACGGGGAATGCTGGACGACACACTTGTCTGTAACGTTGCGGAGTTCGGACGTACTCCCAAAGTGAACCCCGCGGGTGGTCGAGACCACTGGCCACAATGTTTTACCTGTTACTTTGCCGGTGGGGGTAAAAGGAGGCCGCGTGGTCGGTGCCAGCGACCCGATTGGAGCCGTCCCTGCTGAGCGCCCTGTCGATCCCGGACAGATTGCCGCCACCATCTTCCACAGCCTTGGTCTTGACCTGGGCACGGAACTCCCCGGTCCGGCAGGTCGACCCTTTATGCTGGTCGATACGGGTAAACAACCGATTCATGAGCTCTTTGCCTGAGATAGTTTTCCACCGCAGTCACCAGAATTTTCTTACTGAATCAATTCCACAGGTCAACTTCAGCTCTGATCCAACTTCAACTTTGATCACTGAAACGACTTAAAGAAGTTAAGCATGACTATGATTTCGATTGATAAACACGAAACGCTCACCTCCTGTTCTACAACGGTGCGAGTCAATAAATCGCTTTGGTTGTTGCTGGCTGCCTTTCTTCTGGCACCATTGTCGATTCGGAACGTACACGCGGAAGAGACCGAAAGCACGATTACGGTACTTCCCTCTACCATCACCTTACATGGAAGTGAATCACGCCATTCATTTCTTGTCCAACAACAGACGGGTGACCTGCTTCAGCAGGAATTGACTGAAGGTTTGGAAATCAAAGTCGCCGACGAACAGATTGCGAAGATTGTCGATGGCGAAATCCGTCCCGTAAGTAATGGTGAAACCACGATTCAAATCACCAGGCCTGCCTCGGAAAACAGCGCTGCTCAATCCTCGGAAATAAAAGTTGTCGTGACAGGAGCGGGGGAAAAAGAACCCTGGATGTTCGAGCGACATATCCAGTCGGTGCTGACCAAAGCAAGTTGTAACAGCGGTGCCTGTCATGGAGCACTGGCAGGCAAAGGAGGCTTCAAGCTCTCCTTGAGGGGTTATGATTCAGCGACCGACTATCATACAATTGTAAAACAGGCCCGCGGTCGCCGAATTGAACTCTCTGACCCGGGGCGCAGCCTCTTCCTGGCGAAACCAAGTGGGGGGATTCCCCATAAAGGGGGCGTACGCTTCAATACCGATTCCCGCGAGTATCAGATTCTCTCGGAATGGGTCGCTGCAGGAGCCACTTATGAGTCTACCGCGGAAGCTCAACTCGAACGATTGGAAATACTGCCGGAACGGGTCACCCTCAAGAAAGGGGTAACACAGCAGTTATTGGTCCGGGCTCATTACACCGACGGTACAGTGGATGACGTGACTCGCTGGGCGAAGTTTATCTCTGCAAACGATGCTGTTGCCCAGGTGAATGAAGAGGGTGAAGTTCAAGTCGTGGGTGCAGGGGAAGGTGCGGTGACGGCTCTCTTCCGCAGTCAACCTGCCATCGCCCGCATTACCTCACCTTATGAAAACGAAGTGGCGGAAGAAGTTTATGCCAACGCTCCCCGTCAGAACTTTATCGATGAGCTGGTCTTAAAACAGTTACAGCGATTGAACCTCCCCCCTTCTCCGCGGGCGAGTGATGAAGTCTTCCTGCGTCGCGTTTACATCGATACGATCGGCGTCCTCCCCACGGAAGCAGAAGTCGTCGCCTTTTTAAATGACCCGACTCCTGATAAACGAGCCCAGGTGGTTGATTCGCTGCTGGCTCGTCCAGAGTTCGTCGACTACTGGACTTACAAATGGTCCGATATTCTGTTGTTGAATGGAGCCAAACTTCCCAACAACGCGTTGAAAACGTATTACCAGTGGTTGCGTACTAACGTTGAACAGAACCGTCCCTGGAATGAGCTGGTTAGCGAGATTCTGACTGCCCAGGGAAGCAGTACCGAGAATGGACCGACGAACTTCTACTCACTGCACCAGGAACCGGAGTTGATGGCTGAAAATGCCTGTCAGGCGTTTCTGGGTCTGTCGATTGGTTGCGCCAAATGCCATAACCATCCACTGGAAAAATGGACCAACGATCAATACTACGGGATGGCCAACCTGTTTGCCCGCGTCCGTGCTAAAGGTTGGGGAGGACAGGGGCGAGATGGAGATGCCCAGCGAACCTTATATGTGACAACCAAGGGAGACCTGATTCAACCACTTACCGGTAAACCGCAACCTCCCACTCCGCTGGATGGAGAAGCACTCGAATTTGATGATCCTGCTGATCGTCGTATTCACCTGGCGAAATGGATGACCTCTCCTGAGAATCCGTATTTTGCCCGTTCGATTACGAATCGTATCTGGGCGAACTTCATGAGTGTCGGTCTGGTGGAACAGGTTGATGATATGCGGGTCTCGAATCCGGCCAGTAATGAAGAACTACTCACTGCAATGGCCGACCATCTGGTTGCCAATCATTTTAATGTTAAAGAAGTGATGCGGGTGATTCTTCAGTCCGAAGCGTATCAACGCAGCAGTGAACCCTTACCCGGTAACGAAGATGAAAAGCGGTTCTATTCCCGTTACTATCCCCGTCGGTTGATGGCTGAAGTGTTGCTGGATGCCATTTCTCAGGTCACAGATGTGCCTGATAAATTCACCCAGCAGGAGATTCCCGGATCGAGTGTCTTTGACATCGACTACTATCCTGAAGGAACTCGGGCATTGCAGTTGTACGACTCTGCCGTTCGTTCTTACTTCCTGAAAACCTTCGGTCGAAATGCGCGAGAGATTACCTGCGAGTGTGAACGATCTGACGAACCTACGATGGTTCAGGTATTGCACCTCTCGAACGGTGACACAATTAACAAGAAACTGCAGAACGAACGCTGTACTGTGCAGCAAGTACTGCAAGCCGATATCCCGAACGAAGAGATCATCGAGAAGGCTTTTCTGGAAGCACTCTCTCGATATCCCACTGAAACAGAACAACAAAAGCTCGCCTCTTACCTGGCCGAGGCGACTGGTGACGATCGACGAATCGCGATTGAGGATCTCTACTGGAGTCTGCTCACCAGCCGGGAGTTTTTATTCAACCATTAATTCCTCTTCGATGTTGTTCAGTTCATTCACTTTCTTCCTGTCCTACAGGTTCCAAATCGATGCCTAAAATATTATTCAGCCTGACTGCACTGTTTGTTCTTTCTTCAACCCTCTTGCAGGGGGAAGAAATTGATTACCAGAAACAGATCGCACCGATTCTGCAGAAATATTGCGTCGGGTGTCATAACGCCGAGGACAAGGATGGCGACTTCTCTCTGCAGACCTTCGCCGCGCTGCAGGAGGGAGGCGTTTCCGGACCGACATTTGTTGCCGGAAAAAGTGCAGATTCACTGCTGATTAAAGTGTTAACTGGTCAATCCGAAACAATCATGCCACCGGAAGATAACGAAGTGCCGACCAAGAGTGAAATCGCTCTGCTGGCTGCGTGGATTGATGCGGGAGCGAAAGGCCCGGCACCAGGAACAGAAACCATCATGTTGAACGTCCCGGAAATCCAACCGACCCACAGCTATGATGACCCGATCACCTCTCTGGATTGGTCGCCCGATGGCAAATGGGTTGCAGTTTCTTCCTATCAGCATGTCGATTTGCTGGATGCAGCCTCATTAAAACCTGTACGTAGTTTGTCAGAGTTCCCAGGTAAAGTGAACTCGGTTTCATTTTCGCACGATAATCAATTCCTTGTGACAGGTTCCGGAATCACGGGCCTCCAGGGAGAAGCAGCCCTCTGGAGTGTGGAGACAGGTGAACTGGTTCGTACCTTCACCGGACACGCGGATATCATCTACACCGCCAGACTGAACCCAGCGGGGGATATTCTCGCCACGGGAAGTTATGACCGTAAAATTATTCTGTGGGATGTCAAAACCGGTGAGCAATTGCGTACCCTGGCAGGGCATAACGATGCCATTTACGATCTGGAATTCAATCCGAGCGGTACTCTGCTTGTGACAGCCAGTGGCGATACAACAGCCAAAGTCTGGGATGTCGCGACCGGGGAACGACTCGATACATTGAGTCAGCCTTTGAAAGAAGTTTATTCCGCTCTCTTCAGTCCTGATGGTAAAACAGTCCTGGCAGCCGGTGTTGATAACCGAATTCGCATCTGGAAGTTAGTCTCAACAGACCATGTGGCGATCAATCCCCTGCTGCATGCCCGTTATGCTCATCTCGGACCGATTCTCTCACTCGCTTATACGCCAGATAGTTCTTCGATGGTGACGATCAGTGAGGATCTCTCCATCAAACAATGGAATGCCACCACGCTGGAACAGGTTCAAATCTTTGAAAACGAACCTGCTCTCTGCACAACGCTCACTATTGCTCCCGACAGTAAATCATTTTTAGTCGGACGAATTGATGGAACGTTTCAGCAGTACCCACTTCTACCAGTCAAGAACTCCTCTGACGCAGTAATCGAATCAGCATCCACCTCTCCTGTATTGCGCGAGCAAGTGGAACTCCACGATTTGTCTGAACAGGAACCGAATAATCTGCCTGAGAATGCGACAGTCATCGAGTTGCCCGCGAAAATTCAGGGAACGATCTTCCAGGAACAGGATGAGACAGATTTCGATCTTTATCGTTTCACTGCCAAAGCGGGCGAAGAGTGGATTGCTGAAATCAAAGCGGAGCGGGATAAATCACCTCTGGATTCAAAAGTTGAAATTCTGGATAGCGACGGAAACTCAATTGTACGTGCTCAATTAAGAGCCGTTCGCGATTCATACTTCACCTTTCGTGGGAAAGACTCTTACACCAACGACGACTTCCGGAGTCACAACTGGGAGGAAATGGAACTGAATGAGTATCTCTACTGTAACGGTGAGATTGTGAAACTCTGGTTGTATCCCCGCGGGCCCGATTCCGGGTTCAAAGTCTATCCGGGACAGGGAAAACGTTACGGATACTTCGATACCACTCCATTAGCACATGCCCTGCAGGAACCTTGTTACATTGTGGAGCCTTACCCGGCTGATGCGGAGGTCATTCCCAACGGCTTGCCGATTTTCAAACTTTATTATGAAAACGATGACCAGAGTCGCCGCGAATGGGGAGCCGACTCCATGTTGACTTTCACAGCGCCAGCTGATGGTGAATATCTCGTCAGAGTGAGTGATGTGCGACAATTCCAGGGAAGCGATTACAAATATGAGTTGACTGTCCGACAACCTCAGCCCGATTTCAAAGTCACCTTGCAGGGTGAAAATCCGACTTACAAGCGGGGGACCGGCCTTGAATTTGTGGTGAAGATCGAGCGTAAAGATAATTTTGAAGGACCAGTGGAAGTGAACCTGACTGGTTTGCCACCCGGATTCATCTCGTCCAGTCCCATCACCATTGAAGAAGGACAGATCGAAGCGATGGGTGTCGTATTTGCTCCGGCGGATGTCGCTGCACCGACACCTGAAAACTCCAAACTGACAAAAGTAACCGCCACCGCCATCATTAATGGTCAGGAAGTGACCCATGAAGTGAATTCACTGGGCGAAATAAAACTTTCAGAAGACAAACCCGAAGTGACTATGGAATTCATCCCGCATATCAGTGGCCTGGTTACCAATGCTGAAGATGGTGTTCAGGAACTGACGATTCATCCGGGTGAAACGATTTCTGCCAAAATTCGTATCCAGCGAAACGGCCTGGAAGCTCCCGTTAAGTTTGGAAGTGCGGATAGTGGACGAAATCTTCCTTTCGGAACCCGTGTTGATAATATCGGGCTGAATGGATTGATGATTCCTGAAGGGCTGAATGAGCAGGTGTTCTATATCACTGCTTCCAAGTGGGTCCCTGCACAATCCCGATTATTCCATCTAAAATCAAATCGGGAGGAAGGATTGACCACTGTGCCTATCCGGTTGCATGTAGTTGCTCCGCAGAATGTGGCTCAGTCGAGTCCGTAAGCTGGATTATTCGCGGACCTCACTTAACCGGGAGATGCTGATCGCCTCTTCCCGTCGGATCATGACGCGTTCACGATTCCAGGGGTAACCGTGCCGCCTGGCTTCCATGACATAGACTTCGCGCGTTGTCGAAGAATCGCGCATGTCATGGACATCGGCCTGGTGCAGTACCAGGTAATGTTCGTCGTATTCAATCAGTCGCCCGATGTAGACGTATTCACTCCGGGCGTCGATCACGACTTCTTTTTTGAGGTACACGTCCAGTAAGTTTTGCGATTCAGTCATTGAAGAACGCGATCCTTTCGGCAATCACGTGTAAGTCCTTAACGGGTTAAGTAATTTCCATTCTACGCGATTTCCCGGCAGAATGCATAAATAAGCACTGTCTGACAGGTTGTCAGCTCTGTTTGATGCAATCCTTTGCAGTAAATTACTGCAACCATCTGCAGTGTTTCTTTAATCAAAGATCGTAAAAAAATCAGAATGTGGGGAAAAGGATTCAGTCTGTATCAGTTATAACGCCGATTTAATAATCAGGAACTTGTCCCCCGGGCCCAGAGGCCCTTCGTCGTTACTCTATACAGATATGATTTATCCTCAATGATTATCTTTTTACTCTTAAAAATCTGTGTTGGTCCAATTCTCAATATAGCCTCTCCGGCAACGCGAAAGCAGGCCTGGCTCGCCCTGGCGGTGAGTGCACTCATATTAAATTTATGCATCAGTGGGCAGGCCGAGTCGAAAACTCCTGATGTGAAAACTCAGATTGAAGCGCTGCAGTTTCAAATAGATCAGCTCAAAACCGAATATGGAATGCAGAACAAAACTGCTGCAGTAAGCTCGGGCGGAGCAGTCGAGCAGACCAGTGGTACTTTTAAATATACTCCCCCGTCTGTCGATCAAGTCTTTGATACCTGCACTGTTTGTCCTCCGGCGGCAAAGGAGAGTAAATATCCGACGGTAAAACTAACCGGCTTCTTCCAGGTCGACGCCGGTTGGTTCCATCAGGATGACGCTAATAAAGCCGTGGTCGGTGATATTCAGGATGGGGCCGATTTTCGCCGTGCTCGTTTGGCGGCGGTTGGTGATGTCTGGGAGAATGTCGGGTACATGCTGGAGATGGATTTTGCATTTCCCGGTCGCCCCAGTTTCATGGATGTCTGGTTTGAAATCAAAGATGAGGAAGCGGGAAATTTTCGTATCGGGCAATTCAGACATCCGTTTGGTATGGATGGTCAAACAAGTGTCAAAGAGTTGACCTTTCTGGAACGGGGACTTCCCTTCACATTTCCCCCATTTCGTCAAATCGGCATGATGTACTACGGCCATACAGAAGATGAGATGGCGACCTGGGCTGTCTCCGGGTTCCGCTTTCCCACAGACGCATTCGGGGGGAACATCGGTGATAGTGGCGGCTATGGTGGGGCTGCTCGCCTGACTGGGGTGTTGTTGGATGATGGTTGCGACAACATTGTCCACATTGGGGGTGGTTATGTTTACATCGATCCGTCCAGTGATCTGGTGCAGTACCGTAACCAGCCGGAATTCTTTGTCTCAGAAACTGGTGGAGCACCTCTGGTGCCACCGGGAGTGCTCACGAACGTCCCCTTCTTTGTTGATACTAATACACTGGCGACCGAGCATGTCAATATGATCAATGGTGAACTCGCCTCGACCTCTGGCCCTCTGCATACCCAGGCGGAAATCTTCTATACGATGGTCAGCCAGTTAAATGGTTCCTCCCTCACCTTCTCCGGGGGGTATGCCCAGGTCGGTTACATTCTGACGGGTGAGCACCGTCCTTATAACCGCAAGGGAGGCGTACTGGGCCGGGTTGTTCCCGATAACCCCTTTGGTCATGGGGGAACAGGCGCCTGGGAAGTCGCTGCTCGCTGGTCATACCTTGATCTGGATGATGACACAGTGCAAGGTGGCAAGTTGAATGATGTGACCCTGGGGCTCAACTGGTATCTCAACAAAAATACCAAGTTCCAACTGAACTACATTCACGCCTTCCTCAATTCCAGCTCGGCAGTCTATGGACCTGTAGTTAAAGACTCCGATGCCGATATCGTTGCCGTTCGCGGGCAGGTCGATTTTTAATCGTCAGAGTGGAGCGAATGCGGTTCCAATCAGCTCTACAGATAAAACTGCTCGACGTCAAAAACCTTAAGCGTCACTTCACTATCCCGCTTCCACTTCGTCGAGCGACTGTAATAACCAACGAGGACTTCATCGCCCACAAATGTGAGGGAAGGATACGCGGCATCGTAATCTTCGCGATTATCGATGTCGCAGAAGTTCGTCCAGCTCTGACCTTCATCCTTCGAGATGGCGGCTGTCAGTGGTGTCCGGGGCCAGTTGCTCTTCGAGGCGACCTGATTCCAGACAACCAGCAAATCACCCGTCGAAGGAATCCGTTTGACAATCGCGGGTGATTCCGGTGAGATCAACTCTGTCGGTTCCGGTTGCGTCCAGTGATCCCCTCCATCTTCCGAAGTACTGAAGTACTGTTTCTGATTTGTATTTCTGAGCAGGCAATAGAGCCTTCCATCTTTCAGCTCAACAATGGTGGGTTCATGACAACCTCGCCCTTTGGCTGTCATGCTGTCGCTGCTGCGCTTCCACGTTCGGAAACCATCATCCGAATACCAGACAAATGAATGCAGGCTTCCCCCCTGATACGCTTTTCCTCCAATGTAGTTTTCTGCATAAGGACCATGCGCGGGCAGAATAATTCGCCCCGTGCTCAAACGGATTGCCCGATCGGCATTATTACAATACCAGCCCGGTTCGGAGATTTGCACTTGTTCGCCAAAACTCTGACCGTTGTCGAGCGACCGCCTGAGGTAGACATTCCGGTTCTCGTTCGAGTCCCAACCAACATAGGTGAAGATGACCTCGTCCGGTGAAAGTCGAATCAGATTGGGGTGTTTGACATTATGCTTCCAGTTGTTCTCCTGCAGAATGCGACGATCTTTCCAGCTTCGTCCCTGGTCAGTTGAGGTCATTGAACTGATCTGGCATGCGACTTCATCCCCAATACCCCTCCTCCTTTTTCGTGACGGTCGGTTCTCCCTCTACATAATACTCACACCAGACGAGCATCAACTCTTCATCAGTTAAAGGAAAGATCAACTGATGATCATGCCGAGGATGCCTCGGTGTCCACGGGCAGATCACTTCATCGTGTTTTGGTTTCAGCAGCGGTTTGGAACCTTGACCCGAATCTGCCATCACCTGCCGCAGCACATTGCTTCCTAATACAACTCCCGCAGAAGTCACCAGAAAATCACGCCGTGAGAATGAAGAAGCCTGCATGGAAATTACCTGTGGTTTGAGAAACGATTTATTCCAACCTAATTGATCGTTGGCAGGAATGGCAACCGGGAATGGCTTGAATTCACCTTCTGTTTGTGAGGTAATGCTGTTGGACAGGGATGGTGGTGTATAGAGCATAGAAGAGCTCAACTCTTTTCAGGAGCAGGTGCAATTCCTGCCCATCGCTGTTCATTTCATTCTGAGCGGAATTAACTGACAATCAAAAATTCTCCGAACCAGAATCAGTTAAGTTCGTTCCACTATTGGGGGGTGCTGTGTGTAGAACACTCCAGGACAGCAAATCCTGGATTGCAGGTGCAACTCCTGCGCACCCCCCACCTTTCATTCACACATAGCCACGAGAACAGTTCTGGGCTTTTATATATGCCGACACCAGAAGAAATCAGTAAATGCTTAGAGGTCCTTCAGGAGTTGGCCATTTCTCCTGAGTTCATCGACGATAACCCTCGCTTCAAAACGTTGATTTCCAAACTCCATCGGGAGGGAAAACGTAAAAAACGAGTACGTCATCGGATAGAATTGATGCATGAAGATCAGCAGAAACAGGCTGAATGTGGAATAGTTCAGCAGCAGACTTCAAGCTTCTCGGAAACAGCTGAACGATCGGATTTGTCCAAAACACTGACGAGAGCCCGCTCCTGCTACATTTGTAAAAAGCCGTATCGAGAACTTCATTTCTACTATCATCAGCTCTGTCCGGATTGTGCCGGGTTGAACTGGATGAAAAGAAATCAGCGAACTGATCTAACTGGTTACAGAGCATTCCTGACTGGTGGACGCATCAAAATTGGTTTCGAAACGGCTCTGAAGTTGCTGCGGGATGGTGCAGAAGTCGATATCACGACCCGCTTTCCAGCGGACGCCGCGCAGCGATATGAACAGATAGATGATGTGGACGAATGGCGGGATCGGTTACACATACATGCGCTCGACTTACGTGATCTCCCTGCTCTGGAGGAGTTTCTTTCAAAGTATACGCAGTACAATTCTACTCTCGATATCATCATCAATAATGCAGCCCAGACCATAAAGCGACCCCTTGCTTTCTATCAACACTTGCTTCAGGAACGTCAACTTTCTTCAAAAGCAGTTGCCATGCTGGCCGATTATGATGCCTCTAAAGTAGTTTTGTGGGAAGCGGAGAATCGAAAACAGTCATTACTACCGGGAGAAGAATCGTATTTCCCGCTGAATCAGTATGACCAGTACGGTCAGCAATTTGATCTACGTCCTATGAACAGCTGGCGTCAACAATTGGGGGATATCGATGCTGTGGAAATGCTGGAAGTGTATCTCGTAAATGCCGCAGCTCCGTTCATGATTAATAATCGTCTGAAAAAATTGATGATCGACTCCAGAAAGCATCGCAAATTCATCGTGAATGTTTCAGCAATGGAGGGGCAGTTCAATCGTCAGAATAAAACATCGCATCATCCGCATACCAATATGGCTAAAGCAGCTTTGAATATGATGACTCGCACCTGTGCTGATGATTTACGTCAAGTCGGGGTCTATATTAACAGCGTCGATACGGGTTGGATAACGGATGAAAAACCACATCCAGATGCACAACGGGTACAACATCAGGACGGTTTCTACCCTCCCTTAGATGTGATCGATGGTGCAGCGCGGATATACGATCCGATTGTGTCTGGATTAATGCCTGACACAAAACCGTTGTTAGTCACTTCCTCAAGGATTATTTCCCTCATCCGTGGTGAGTATTATTTCGAGCGAAATGAGAGAACCGATCCTGAAACCCGGTTGTGGCTGTTCTCTAGACTGAAAATAAAGGTTCAATATGACCCATCAGAGGGTTTTAGGACCACTAATTATGAGCAAGGCGAATTCCAATCCGATTCACTGTCCTGTGCTGGGCATTCCCGAAGTCGTTCCCTGTCCGGCAGAGGAAGTGCAGCCACTCGTTAATTTTCTGGAGCAAAACCAGGCTCCTGATGAAAGAATAGTCTTTCCCCGTGGGACTGTACTTCCGGACGGACGACTGGATTTATGCAAACAGAATCTGGGACCTGACTCTTGCCGATTGATCACGAACTCATTGATCGGTAACGAGTATATTCAAAGTCTGCTACTCGGAACTGACGGGATCGGAGATCAGGGAGCTGCAGATGTTGCTCAATTGATAAGACAGAATACAAACCTGCGAGTGATTTATCTCGGTTGCAATAAAATCACCTC
This sequence comes from Planctomycetaceae bacterium, assembly GCA_041398805.1. Classification (GTDB taxonomy): domain Bacteria; phylum Planctomycetota; class Planctomycetia; order Planctomycetales; family Planctomycetaceae; genus Polystyrenella. The sequence goes on from JAWKUC010000001.1 coordinate 450,424, forward strand.
GGTCGGAGTGAAAGAAATCGCTAGAGCCATACAGGAGACGGACCACATATCCTCCCTGTGGCTTAAAAGAAATCCACTGGGTGAGGAGGGTTACCAGATACTCGCTGAGATGCTGAAATCCAATACTTCGTTAACCATTCTGGATCTGGTAAACACCAATCCCGGCGAGCTTGGGCTCAAAGCACTGGTGGCATCCCTCAAGCAGAATAAAAGTATCACTCGGCTGTATCTGGGAGGCAATTATCTGCAACACCAGGACGCAACTCCTCTGGCTGACCTGCTCGCCAGCAATAACCATTTAAAAGCATTGCTGTTGAACGTTAATCGTCTTGGGGACGATGGTGTCAAAGAGTTGGCCCGAGGGCTGTCTCGTAACTCAACTCTAAAAGAACTTGGGTTAGCCAGTAACGGAATTAATGCTGATGGATGCAAAGTGCTTATCGAAGCCGTGCAGCAGTCTCCTGCTCTTGTTGAACTCGATCTCGGTTCGGCTCCCTCGACCCGGACTCTGGGGTCTCAGCTCAATCAGATCGGTAGCACAGGAGTTCAAGCCATAGCAGCACTCTTGCAGGGGAATAAAATGTTGCGACGTTTAAGCCTGACCATCAGTAAAGGAGACTCAAAATCGATTCAGATTCTGGAGGAGGCTCTGGAAGAAAATCACACATTGGTTGATTTACGCATCGGTCAAAAGTTAACCATGCGGATGAAAACGCGGCTGGAAGAAAATCGAAGTCGGAATCCCTACGAATTCAAAAAAGACTCTGATGTGCAGCTGATCCAAAGTGTCTATCGGACCAAAGTTCTGATTTGACCCGGGATTATATTATCTAAACTCAAGACTTATTCTCTGCCTGAAGTTCCCGTAAATCTGCCTCAACCATCATTCGGGCGAGTTCTTCGAAAGTTACTTCGGGGGTCCAGTTCAGGTTTGATTTTGCTCGGGTGATGTCGCCGCTGAGAACTGGGGGGTCGTGGGGGCGGAGGAGTTGGGGGTCTGTTTTGACATAGGCTTGATAATCGAGATCAAGATATGCAAAGACCGTTTCGACAAACTCTCGGACGGAGTGAGTTTCTGTTGTGGATATAATGTAGTCCTCCGGTTTGTCCTGCTGGAGCATCAACCACATAGCTTTGACAAAATCTCCGGCATAACCCCAGCTCCGTTCAGCATCGAGGTTGCCGAGTGTCAGGTTCTCTTGTAATCCGAGTTTAATCCGGGCGGCACCGCGCGTGATTTTGCGGGTGACGAAGCTTTCATCTCTTAAGGGGGATTCGTGATTAAACAGAATCCCATTGCAGGCGAACATTCCGTGGGCTTCGCGGTAGTTCTGCACCTGCAGGTGGGCGAAAGCCTTGGCACAGGCATAGGGGCTGCGGGGGTGGATCGGACTCTGCTCATCGAGGATCGGGCCCGCCGTGTCATCAAAAATCGCAGAGCTGGACGCCTGAAAGAAGCGGACCTGCTGCTGGTGCTCGTCCTGATATTGCCGCACCCCTTCCAGCATGTACAATGCCCCCAGTCCAGTGATGCGGGCTGTCTCCAGAGGTTCTGCGTACGATTTACCGACATGGCTTTGAGCGGCGAGGTGATAGACCTCGGTCGGTCGAATCTTCCGCAGCAAATCAGCTAATGGTTCCGGTTGCCGTAAATCGAAAGGATGCAGGGTCGCACTGGTAATGGTCTGTTTTTCGACAGGATGAATAAAACCATGCAGCTGGTAGCCCCGCTCCAACAGGAGCTGGCTGAGATAATGTCCATCCTGGCCGGAGATGCCAGTGATAGGGCGACAGGTTTCACGGGAATTCACTTTCGGGTGTACAGGTTGATCAACATGGATCTCTGAAAATATGGATTAGAGTGAAACAGACCAGGTCAGCCATACCGGAGATGCAGACCACGCTTCAATATGTGATAATAGCGGCTTCCTGAATGCTTGTCATGGTGCTCGGCAGACTTCGTGTTTGCCAGTGCTGATCCTTTATCGTGGAACAGGACAAGCGATCCTTAAACAGATTGACTGAATTATTTGATCTATGGTGATGAAACCTGAAGTGGATCCCCGGAACCAGCCTCTCCCTCCCCGATTCTGGAAGTATGGAGGGCAGGTGCACGAATTGGGGAAATTCCCGCTGGTGATGGGAATTGTGAATGTGACCCCGGACAGTTTTTCGGATGGGGGGGAACATAATTCAACAGAAGCGGCCGTCGCTCATGCGCTGCAACTCGTGGAGCAGGGAGCGGATATTCTGGATATCGGTGGGGAATCGACTCGTCCGGACGCCGCTCTTGTCTCTGTCGACGAGGAACTGGCCCGGGTCGTCCCGGTGGTCGAAGCCCTCTCCCAGCAGACCGAAGTACCGATCTCGATCGATACAACCAAAGCGGAAGTTGCTCGACAGGCGATTGAAGCGGGGGCGAAAATCGTGAACGATATTTCCGGCCTGCAGTTTGATAAACAGATGATTCCCGTCTGTGGGTCACATCCGGAGGTGGGAGTGATCGCCATGCATATTCAGGGAACCCCGCAGACAATGCAACAGGCTCCCCGTTATTCCGATGTCGTATCTGAAATCTGCGAGTACTTCCACGAGCGATTGCAACTGATGGAACAGGCGGGAATTGATCCGGAGCGAGTGGTGCTCGATCCAGGTATTGGTTTTGGAAAAACTGCCGCACATAACATCGATATTCTGCAGCACCTGAGGGTCTTTCAGGAACTCGGGCGTCCCGTCCTGATCGGGCATTCCCGCAAGCGATTTATCGGCAAAATGCTGGGACGGGAGGTCGATGAACGCCTATGGGGAACGGTGGGCATCTCCATCGCCCTGGCGCAACTGGGCGTTGATCTGCTGCGGGTGCATGACGTCAGGGCCACGGTCGATTCCCTCCACGCCTGGCGGGCGATTTTGGATCACTGAGCGGAGGTCTGGATCATTCAGGTGGGACATTGTGAGAGGTGCTGCCTTCGTGTAGGCTATGTAATCCCGCCAATGGCTTTCTCACCCACTTTTCATCGAGTACGAACGGCATGATCTACCAGACTTCCTATATAAAAACAGCGGCGTTGATACTTCTGGGGATCAATTTGTGCCTGCCCGGATCTACTGAAGCCGCAGAGCGGATCTCGCCTGAGTGGAACCAGTTACGAGGTCCGAATGGACAGGGGCATCCGACACACCCCGTTGAAGTTCCGCTTACCTGGAATGAGACCGAACACATTGTCTGGAAAACGCCTGTTCCCGGTTTGGGATGGTCTTCACCAGTCCTTGAAGGAAAAATCTGGTTGACGAGCACTCGAAGGGGGAGTGTACTGAAGGCATATTCGTTCGATCTGTCAACGGGAAAACGCTTCAGGAAATAGAAGTCTTCCGACCGGAGGAACCGGTCTCTGTGAACGAACAGAACAGCCATGCTTCTCCCACCCTGTCGTCGAACCTGGATTTGTATATGTTCATTTCGGCACGATGGGGACAGCCTGCATCAGCAGCGAAACGGGCTCGATTGTCTGGAAACATGATCGACTCAAGCTGGAACACAAAAGAAGGACCAGGTGGATCACCGGTATTGTTTGGCGATTTACTCATCGTGCATTGTGATGGAATGGATGTGCAATACGTCGCCGCTCTGGATAAACGGACGGGGAGACAGTCTGGAAAACGGATCGCACGGCCCCTTTCCGGGAGAAGCCTGATTTTCGCAAGGCGTATGCGACACCCACTCTGCATGAAGTGAATGGTCGCTGGCAGGTCATCAGTACCGGTGCCGATCAGATGCAGGGGTATGATGCATTGACGGGTGAAGAAATCTGGCGTGTCCGTTATCACGGGTTTTCAAATGTTCCGCTGGTGCTCGTAGAGGGAACAACGGCGTATGTCTGCACTGGTTTTGTGAAGTCAGAATTGTGGGCGATTGATTTGACCGGTTCTGGAGATGTAACTGATTCGCATGTTCTGTGGACTTACAATCGCCAGGTTCCCAATATCAGTTCCCCGATACTGGTTGATGGGCGACTTTACTTCTGCAGCGATAAGGGAGTCGGCGGTTGCGTGGATGCAAAAACCGGAGAGGCGATCTGGCAGGATCGACTCGGTGGGAATTTTTCCTCCTCACCGATCTATGTCAGCGGACACATTCTCTTCAGTAACCACGAAGGCAAGACGTATGTGGTCGAACCGGCAGATGAATTGAAGATTGTCCAGACCAATGAGCTGGAGGGGATGATTAAAGCGACCCCCGCACCAATTAACAACGGGCTGATTTTAAGAACCGACAAGGCGTTGTATCGTATTGGGAATTGAGATCGTATCGTTCATCTGAAGATGAATGAACCCTTAGAACCGATCCTGAAACCCGGTTGTGGTTGTTCTAAATCCTGCAAATTGAGGCTCCATTTGACCCCGCAGAGGGTTTCAGGACCATGTTTAAATCAAAAAAACAGGGTGACACATTCTTGGCAGGAATATGTCACCCCGTTTGATGTAAGGTTTCCCGTTAAGTTGTAATTCTCAATTATTACTGGAGCAGGCTGTAGTTATATCCCTGGTCTTGAAAGTTACTGGTTTCAAGAGATTGGATGCGATTTATTATCGATAGCGTGCTTTAAGTCAGTAGGGACTTGTTTGTTATCAAAGTTGTCAATCAGGGTGTCGTTTAACAAGTCAAGTTACGTTGATCGATAAACACAGTTGATCATTCATTGATGTCGGTTGTGGATCAGTAGATGTCGTAACTTTGGGGAGTATTACAAAACAACGAGGACCTCTTTCCGATCAGTTCTTAGTGGAACATACGACCGAGGAAAGAGGTTTTGTGTCCGCATGAGCTGCAGCCACAAGCAGGTGCTGGAGCACAGCAGCTGGGCTCAGGAGCACAGCATGAGGGCTCAGGAGCACAGCATGAAGGTTCTGGTGCACAGCAAGAGGGTTCTGGTGCACAGCAGGAAACTTCAACTTCGCAGCAGCAGTGGCTTTTCTTTTTGAAGCAGCTGAACAATTTTGTGAACAGGCAAGCTTTTTTAGGTTTGCAGCAACCGCAAGAAGGAGCTGGTGCACAGCATGATGGCTCAGGTGCACAGCAAGAAGGAGCAGGAGCACAGCAAACTGGCTCTGGGGCACAGCAAGAAGGCTCAGGTGCACAGCATGAAGGCTCTGGGGCACAGCAGCTGGGCTCAGGTGCACAACAGGAAGGCTCAACAGAAGCGCAACAGCTGTTGTGTTTGTGACCGAACAGATTGAACAGACCGGCTTCTGCCTGAGTGCTCAAGCCGCAGATGGCCAACGCAGCAGTTAATGTAATCCAACGCATTTCGTTTCTCCTGAAAACGTTTTCGAGAATCATTTCCTAAAATCGTGAGCAAATCAGTCACGTGCGTGACGTCACGTACAGACACACGGCTTCTTGCAGTGTGCTGCTTTCATCAATTTCGACTCTTGGAAAGATTAACTGTTGCGTAAGCAGGGTGTTTTGCAGAGAGAGAGAAAGCCAGTGGCGAGCTTGACGGTCGTACCGATTATGTTGCCAACTCAATGGTGCAAACGGGATGGCTTTAATACGCGCACGAAGAAGTTGGAGTGAAGGCGACGGGAAAGCTTATTGTTCCGCGTCCAGTTTTTCTTCGAGCTCCTCAATCTTTTGCATCAGGGGCGCGTAGGCATCGCGATTGAGTACGAAGATCAATCCCAGGTCACTTGGGTTACGGGCGACATCTCCGAGGGTATCAATTCCGTTGTACAGTGATTCCTGGGCTTCGTACAGCAGTTCAACCGCCGCTTCGAGATCACCCTCTTTCTCCGCAGTGGCCGCTGCATGCAGCTTATCGATGAAGGTGAGGTAGTCGAGAACGTACTCGCTCCGTTTCGCGTAGTAGTAGAGTTCCTTACGTCCCGAAGTTTTAACCGGGTCGTGGCTGCGGTAGAGTTCGATGTCGCTCTGGGTGAAATGCTCCATAAGGTCAGCCCACCACTCCGGGGTTTCAGCCGGCGTGTAGATCCGCTCAAACAGATCCGGACCAAGTTCTGAGAAGTGCTGACTGTTTTCATCAATCAGGTCGACACCTTCACGGATATGTTCGTATCCAATCCACATCCGTTCGCTGGCTGCTTCCTCACCGGTGATTGTGCGGAAGAACTCGTGATGAGCTTCGTGAGGTGTAATAGAAGCATCAAACCCACGACGCGACAGGTAGTTGAGCGTCGAGTCCAGTTCCGCTGGAATGGTCAGGTTGACCGAGATTCCCTGCCAGGGCCGGGCTTCCAGTTGCTTAAGAATCGCCGCCAGATGCACAGTGGGCATTTGAGGTACAGGTTCTGATTTCGGATCGGTCAGGTTCAGTTGCAGGTAAGCGGCGGGTAGATTGGCTTCTTCTGCTTTATTGCCGGATGCTTCTATTTCATTTAATGCTGCCACAGCTTTTGCGGTTTGGAAGGGACTTGGCAGGATGCGATAGTAGCAACCGAAAAAGTCTTTTCCTCTTTTCTCACTGATTGAAATAAAGGCTGGATGAAGATTACCAAGCATGAAGTCTGGTTTTTTGAATGAGGGATCGCGGAAATCTTTTTTGTCTTGAGAATTCTCAAGCACATCCATCGCCATTAGTTGTGTTTCGAATAGCGAGACTGAATCGGGAGTCAAAATAGATTTCATCTCATCAGCGACCTTCAGCAACTTGGAGAACTGATTGTCTTTGAGAGGCTTTCCATCTGACATATAAGCATGACCCGGGGCTCGATTTACTATTTCGTCAACGTCGGGGTAGGTTTTGATAATCGCATCATATTGGGCTCTGGTCAATTTAAGTAAATTATGATCTTTAGAGTCTGTACTCCCTTTTGTTACCAACAGTTCGGGCGCATCAATAACTGGCACAGGATTGGGAAGCAGTGATTTGAATTCGACGGGGAACTCCACAGGAGAATAAGAAATGCCGAACGTCATTCCCCGGGCGTGTGCTGCTTCAGTCAGGCTATCGACATAGGCTTTACCTGCTGCCATTTTTTCTTCGTAAGTTTCTGCTTCGGCAAAATCGAGATTTTGAAAATCAGGTTGATCAACAAAGCGTGTGCTGCCAGGCATCTCCGGATCGAGTTCAAAATCCTGGAGTGGATTCAAATAAGCGGTGGAACGGGCGATGCCTTCAACCTCGTAATGCACGTACGGTTGATACGCTTCGATGTTCAACTGAATGTGATTGAACTTCAGTTTGCTTAGCTGGTTGATTAACGCTTCACAATCCTCAGCAGACCAGGATTGGAAACTGGCGAGATGTTTTCCCCCCAGTTCAAACGCCCTTCGCTGAAGTTGAGGCTCAAGTTTCAAATCATAACCAGTCAGTTTGAATTCCGGGGGATGGGGGGGATAAACATCGGTTTGCATTAAACTGCGAATCCCATTCTGGTAACCGTATTCATAGACAGCCCATAACGTCGCCACCGGGCTCCCTCCGGCGATCACCAGGGAGGTATTGCCATTTGACTCGACACTTTTAAGGAGTTGTGTCTGGGCACCCAGCTCCGACAGCTTATATTTCGAGCCATCTCCAAACAGGGATTGATTTGTGGCGGTGCCGATAATAATCGCAGGAGAACCTTCATTCGAAAGTTGCTCTTCAACCTTCACTTCCACCTGAAAGAGCTCGGTGAGTTCGGATTCGAGTTCTTCGACAGCGAGTTGCTCCAGAGAGCTGAGCGGATTCGACCCGGTGACAATATGCACGGTTTCCGTCTCTGCCGCAGTTAGAATTCCTGGGATCAACATGACGGACAGGCAGGCAGTTCGAAACAGAGTCGGAGTCATCTTTCAATCCTGTATCTGGAATGAGTATCTCTGGGCTGTATAAGAATTGAGTGAGGATTCGGTACGTATTGATTACTGAGCTGCTTCGTTAGAGAAGCAGAGTAGTTTGGTCAGGGTACGTACATAAATCCGGTTGTTGGCAATCGCTGGAGTGGCGACACAGCTGTCTCCCATGAAGTTCTTGGCGAGAACTTCTCCTTTCCCTTCCTGATCGAGCACAACCAGGTAACCGTTTTCACCCTGCACATAAATTTTGCCGTCGCCTGCGACGGGAGAGGCGTAATAATGACCCAGGTTTTTCAATCGCATCCGTTTCCAGATCGGATTTCCTTCTTCCAGTCCAAAGGAAGCCGCGATTCCTCCCTTCTTGACCAGGAAGATCATGTCGTTGACGACTAAGGGAGAAGCGATGTTGGAGGGAGCAGTGTTATCGAGATTCCAGACGACATGTGTTTTCGTGACGTCCCCTGCTCCACCTGCTTTGATTTTCTGAATGATGTTTCCCCCTCCGGCCATATTTTCTGGAGACTGGAAGGCCGCATCGATTTCGGCATCAACCAGGAAACCATCTTTATCAGTGTCGCCTTTATCGAACTTTTCCCAGAAGGCTTCTTCCAGTTCCGACTTCTCCAGTTTTTCGTCCTGGTTGGTATCTTTCCATTCCAGCAACGCGTATTTAAGAACCCGGTTTGTATCTCCATAACTCTGCACGGAGACATAGACATGTTCTCCCTGAACTACAGGGGTTGTCATAATGGTCCGCAGCAAAGTGTTACATGTCCATAATTCTTTGCCGTTGGTGATGTCATAGCCTTTGAGCTTTCCCGTCCCGGCGACAATGACCTCGGTTCGGCCATTCACCTCGCAGATAACCGGCACGGCATAACCTGCCAGCATGTCGGGACGCTCGGTTCTCCAGACAGGCGAACCGGTATGTTTATCAACTGCCATCAGGAAGGGAGCCAGGTCATCATCCTGATTGAAGATGACGAGATCCCCATGCACGATCGGCGAGTGAGCAGCCCCCCAGCCCATCAGGTAGTAGGGCATCTGTACGGGGAGTTCCCAGACATCCTCACCACTCTCGGCGGAGAGGGCGAACATCCCCAGTGTGCTGAAATAGACATAAACATTTTCACCATCGCAGACGGGTGTGGAAGAAGCGGGTTTATTCGGCAGCATGATCGCCGGCAGAGGGCCTGTTTCGAAATCGCGTTGCCAGATTTTCTCACCTGTCGAACCATTAAAACAGAAGACACTGAATGTTTCGTCCGCTGACATGGCGGTGGTATAAGCACGGTCATTCACAACAATCGGACAGGCGATCCCTTCTCCCAATTCGACTGACCAGAGAACTTTATCGTCGATGGAAAATTCAACGGGCAGGTTCGTGCTTTCTGTGGAGACACCCGAAGCATTCAGTCCCCGGAATTGAGACCAGTCTTCTCCCTGTGATGAAGCACAAATAATTAGAAGGGCCAAGGCAGTGGAGAATGAGGTGAGGCATTGCAGGCGGGACATGAAGGACCTCCGGGCGGGAGAAATAAATGAGTCTGGAGCGCTGTTAAGAAAGTGCTACTTCCACGATACACGCTCTCAGAATTCAAGACAATCACCAGATGGGCAATGTCTGGAATTTGGACAATTGCCTGTTTTTCAGCTTTGTGCCGTAATTTGAGCTGCGGTCAATGTATTATCCAGCAGCATGGCGATCGTCATTGGACCAACTCCACCCGGGACAGGTGTGATTGCGGACGCAATCGCTGCGACTTGTTCATAATCGACATCACCGACTAGTTTGCCATCCACACTGTTGATTCCGACATCCATTACGACAGCGCCAGGTTTGACCATCTCGGCTGTTACAAAATTTGCTTTGCCGATCGCGGCGACCAGGATGTCCGCCTGTCGTGTGATCTCCGCCAGATTGGCAGTGCGGCTATGACAGATGGTCACAGTCGCATTCGCTACAGGACCTTTCTGAACGAGTAACAGGGCCATCGGTTTACCCACGATTTCACTGCGTCCTAATACAACGGCATGTTTTCCGGCGACATCAATACCGGATTTTTCCAGCAGGACCTGAACTCCCCGGGGAGTACATGGTTGATAACGGGGACGTCCCTGCGCCAGTAATCCAACATTTTCCGGATGAAAGCAATCCACATCTTTCAATGGAGTGACAGCATCCAGCACCGTCTGTTCATCAATCTGAGAGGGCAGAGGAAGTTGCACGAGAATGCCATGGACGTTCTGATCGGCATTACAGTTTTCGATCAGTTCGAGTAACTCGGTTTGCGTTGTCTCGGCTGAAAGTTTATGGAGAGTGCTTTTCATTCCTGCTTTGGCACAGGCGCGTTCTTTGTTTCTCACATAGACGGCACTGGCAGGATCGTCACCGACAAGGATCGCTGCCAGGTGGGGTGTTACTCCTGTGGCTGACTTGAATGATTCGACTTTAGTTGCCAGTTCAGTTCGTGTTTCTAAAGCAATCGCTTTTCCATCGATGATTTGTGCCGTCACGATTCAGAAGTCCCATTTATTCCAGAGCGATGAAATCGATATGAGTTTTAAGGTCAAACCCAAGTCAACCTCATCATAGTCTATCTGGAATTGATGTGCATCAGGTGGCTCAATCAGGGAGACTTAAAAAATCGAAAAGCGTTCAAAAAATCCGAGACCAATGAAACGTTGTGTCAACCAGATGCAGGCGAGTGTATACAGAGCCGCCAGCAGATCATCCAGCATGATTCCGAGCGGATCTTTACGCTGATCGGCCCAGGAAACGGGCCAGGGTTTTTTGACATCAAACAGGCGGAAAAAAGCGAATCCGACGACGACGGTCAGCTGAGTCAGATCGAAGAATCCAAAGAGCAGTAACATCGCTGCGATTTCATCAATCACAATTTCTCCGGGATCGGCTTTGCCAATTAATTGCTCGCAACGACGGCAGATTGGTATCCCGACAAGAAAATAAATGATGGCTACAGTGAAATAGATGAAGAGGCCCTGGTTTCCCTCCCCGGCGGCCAGTTTCAACAACCAGATCAGGGGGAAAGCGGCCAAAGTACCAAACGTCCCGGGAGCGACCCACATTTGACCTGAACCAAACCCCCTGCCGAACCAGAGGACAAGTTTGTCACTCCAGTGTGGTGTAAGAGGTTGATTATCGGGTTCATTCATGGTTGTGGACTCGTTGTCCTGATCCCTGTTGGGCAGATTCATCTGATAAAGGTACCTGGTAGGGGCTGACCTCAAAATAGGGCAATCGGGAGGGGAAATGAACGCTCACACCTGAAAATCCTCTTTAAGGTGAAGGATTTCCGGAAACGAGTCGCTTCAGAGTCCCTGGGAGTGCATCTCGGACTGGACTCAGATGCCTGTTTTTCAATAAATTGAACGCTCTCGGGTTTTGCCCCACTTCAGTATTATCACTGTTATGCAGATCTCACCCCGTTCACCACGCCTGAGCAATTTTGATCAGTGAACATTGTGATACCTGTCTGTCACTGGAATGGTTCAATTACAACCCTCGCAATATTTTATGCATATGTTACTCAATGAGGTCAATTGATGTCGGAAGAAGTGAATCTCAGCAAACTGGAACAATTGAAACTGGACAGTCGCCAATTGCGCGGGACGATTGCCGAAGAGCTGGCGAATGATGAGCCTGCATTCTGCGAAGATTCAATTCAGTTGTTGAAACACCACGGTAGTTATCAGCAGGACAACCGGGACGAGCGAAACAAAAAGCTTCCTGACGGCACCAAACAGGGCAAAGTCTACAGCATGATGATCCGTACCCGCATGCCGGGTGGGAAAGTAACTGCGAAACAGTTTCTGGCTCATCTCGATCTGTGTGACCAGTACGGCAACGGAACGGCCCGTATCACCACGCGTCAGGCATTTCAGCTTCATGAAATTCCTAAAAAGCATATGAAAGCCGTCATCCGGGCGATCAATGAGTCTGAGCTTTCTACAATCGCAGCCTGTGGTGACGTGAACCGAAATGTTCTCTGCTGCCCTGCCCCGTTTAAGAATAACCCTGTCTTCGACCAGATGCAGAAAATGGCAGACGATCTGGCAGACCATTTCCGCCCGCGCACAACCGCTTACTGCGAGATCTGGCTGGAAGATGGCGAAGGGGATAAAACGAAAGTAGAAGAATTCAGACCTGTCGAGGAACCGATCTACGGAGAACGGTACCTGCCACGTAAATTCAAAATGGGTATTGCCCTACCCGATGACAATTGCATCGACCTGTACACGAACGATCTGGGTTACCTGGCGATTGTCGAAGATGGGAATGTCGTGGGTTATAACCTGATTGTCGGTGGAGGTATGGGGACGACCCCCTCGCTTAAAGAGAAAACCTTCCCTGCCCTGGGACTTCCCCTCGCCTTTGCGAGTGTTGAAGAAACCATTCCGCTCGCTGAAGCGGTTGTCAAAGTTCAACGCGATTATGGTAATCGGGAAGATCGTAAAATCGCCCGAATGAAGTACGTTATCGCTAACTGGGGGATCGAGAAGTTTCGGGAGAAGGTTGCTGAATACTACGGCAAGGCACTCACCCCCGCCAAAGACGTCGTCGCGCATGATGTCGATGACCATATTGGCTGGTTCGAACAGGGGGACGGCAAATGGTTCCTGGGAATCAACATTGAAAATGGTCGCGTCAAAGACGAAGGCGATCTCAAAATTAAAACCGCGTTCCGGAAAATTTTCGAGAAGTACGGAATGGATGCCCGCTTAACGGCTCTGCAGGCTGTTATCCTGTGTGACATTGAAGAGAAAGACAAAGCGGATATCGAACAGATACTGCGTGATCATGGCATGAAAATGGCGGATGAACTCTCTTTGATTCGTCGCTACTCGATCGCCTGCCCCGCTCTTCCTACTTGTGGACTGGCTGTGACTGAATCCGAGCGGGCACTCCCTTCCGTGATTGATTCGCTGGAAGAGGAACTTGAAAAAGCAGGTCTGGCCGGAGAACGGGTTGCCGTTCACATGACAGGTTGTCCCAACGGTTGTGCACGACCTTATCACCCGGATATCGGTCTCGTCGGCAAAGCTAAAGGGAAATACACGCTCTTCCTGGGCGGGAATGCAGTCGGTACCCGATTGGCATTCCTGTATAAAGACATGGTCCCCATGGAAGAAATCGCCACACTCTGCTCTCCACTCTTCAGTTACTATGCCAGTGAGCGCGCAGACAAAGAAAGCTTTGGCGACTTCTGTGCCCGGAAAGGTCAGGCCGACCTGGAAGCGTACGCAGAGAGCGGCATCGAATTGAGTTGCCGGGCGAACTGGAACTAATCCTGAAACCCGGTAGTGGTTGTTATTGAACCTGCAACAAAGGCTCAATGTGATCCATCAGAGGGTTTCAAGACTACTCTTATACAAATAAAAAAGGATTCGATTCCACATGAGAATCGAATCCCTTTTTTATTTTCATGTTCGTCACGACAAGATGCGACGAACAACACTCTAAAATTCACCTTGAGCGGCTTGATCTATAAACAGGAAGCGAGGCGAGCTGGACGACATTACTCGCCTCAAGCCCTGCCGATTTGATTAACGCATGGCAGCTTGAGCTGTGGTGGTCGTGCGAGCAGAAACATTCGTTCCAATGCTGGCCGGACCGAGCTGCAGGTTCCCGTAACGAGTCTCCTGTCCACGCAGGATGAAGAATCGCAAGGGAGAGAAGGTTTGCAGTTGTGGATGCTCCAGCACGTAGGAGACATTGTCGTAGTTGATCGTCTCCCATTTGTGGAGACCAACCAGAATGTCACCCGTCCGAATTCCATTTCGGCTGGCTGTGCTGTCGTCGCGAACGTCCAGGACTTTCATTCCGCCACGGTAACGATCTGATGTGACGGCGGTGGGAATGAGTCGCAGACCGAGAGTCATCCAGATAGGATCGTCTTCATTGGCAGCAGGAGTCTGGAAGACCACATTGTGATCAGCACTTTCTCCTCTGTTGGAAGTTCCAGTCAGTTTGAGGTCGATCTCCTGTTTTTCGTTATTGCGTCGGACAACAACTTTGAAGGATTCCTCAACGGAATGGCCCAGCAGTAAACGCTCGAAATCAGCGGCATCCAGCACGGGTTGTTCATTGACGGAAACAATCACATCACCCGTCTGTAACCCAGCCAGCATGGCAGGACCACGAGTCGCTTCGACAATCATTTCTTTCTGCTGAGCAGTTTTATGATCGCGGCTGATCAAACCGTGCGAGTGATGATCGAGCTTCTCGATGCTGAGCAGTTTGCGAATGACGACGCGAGCATCATCAATGGGAATTGCAAATCCAATTCGCTGAGCACCTGCCCGAATGGCGACGTTGATACCAACGACTTCGCCTTTCATGTTGACGAGTGGCCCACCACTATTGCCAGGATTAATGCTGGTGTCTGTCTGAATCAGGTTCTCGTAGGTCTGGTGCTCGTTGACTTCCACGTCGCGTGAAAGAGAGCTGACAATTCCTGCAGTGACGGTATGTTTGTAACCGTAAGGATTGCCCAGAGCCATTACTGATTCTCCCAACATCAGGTCGGAAGAGGTGCCCAGTGGCATCACAGCCAGATTCTGGGTGGGGCTGATTTTCAACACGGCCAGGTCATGTTTGCTGTCGTACGAAACAATCTCGGCGTGGTAGATGGAGCCATCGTGCAGGGTGACCTGTAACGTGTCGAGATCGACTCCGTTAATCACATGATGATTGGTAACGAGGTACCCACGGGGGTCTATAATGATACGTTAGCCCATCCCGCTGACTTTTCGTGGTTTGTCACCAGCGAACAAGGCGTCATCGGGATAAGTTGTTTTTTCTGTATGGATGTTGACGACAGAGGTTTTAACCCGCTGTACTGCTTTCACCAGAGGCGTCATGCGAGGATCATTATCCTCGGCCATCAGGGGAGCAGTAACCACGAGCAAAACCAGTCCGATACAGAACGCGATCAGAGGTTGGCACTTGGTCGTCATATGTAGTCGCTATTCTATTGTCGTTGTGGATTAGTGATGTAGCAAAACATCCGTGGGCTGGTTCAATAGCCGACCGGAGATCGCTCCATCTGTTCTCCGCACATTTCACCATCGGTACACTGGTTTTCTGACTTGAAGTACGCGGCTTCAATCGGCAAAACTTACCTAGCCAGAACCGGGTTACGATCACGAAATCTGTGACGTCTGTAACGACTTCGAATTGAGGTTTTTGTCTGCTGAGTTGGATTTTTTCTGAAGCAGATCACTCGCTCACAACAGAATTGAGACTCTTTAAATAAAGAAATCTCCTGTATGGATTACATTTGAGTAGAATCTTTAAGCGAAATCTTTTCCGGTCTGAACTTCCGGGAAATCGGAATACGCAAATCCATATTTTCGATACTAAGAATGGCTCTTCCCGCTGTGCTGGCAAAAAACTGAATTGCAAGTGGTTTTTGTTTTTACTGATTCAAAATTCGGATTACATCAATTTTTAATCCTCACGATTCGCAATTCCCCGGAGCCGGTTCTTGTTGGGGCCCCGGTTCCTCTTTTACAATAGAGGACGATCTGACTTCTTTAACTACCTTTGCCTTGCGCGCTAACTTTCAAATTTTAAGCCTGATTCATGACTGTGGAATTTGTCGAACCTGATGCGAGTTTTGATAAACCTGCCTATCGAGAGTTGCTGGAGCGACTCAGCCAGTCGACCGCGCAGCTGGAAGCGCAACCAGATCAATGGCCACTGGAACAACTGAACTGGCTGGCCTCTGCGGGTGTATTGGGGTGGGTTATTCCAATCCAATATGGTGGCTCTGAATTGAACTCTGCGGAATTGAATCTCGGCTATGAACAACTCGCCGCTTCCTGCCTGGTGACGACTTTCATCCTGACGCAGCGAAATGGAGCCTGCCAGCGTATTGCCGGTTGTGATAACGAAGGATTGAAAGCACGATTGCTTGCTGATCTCTGTTCAGGAAAACTTTTCGCGACAGTAGGGATCTCACACTTAACAACCTCCAGACAACATCTCAATAAGCCCGCTGTTACAGCTGAGAAGACTGAGCAGGGCTATCTCTTAAATGGTACCATTCCCTGGGTGACTGGTGCTGTGGCGGCTGATTACATTGTGACGGGGGCGACTTGTGACGATGGTCGACAAATTCTGACTGCCTTGAATACCTCGATTCCTGGTGTCAGTTGTGATTCCCCCGAGCAACTACTTTCATTAACAGCCTCACAGACCGGGCTGGTGCAGCTTAACCAGGTTGGAAATTCCTGAAGAGGATCTGATCGCCGGTCCTGTTCATGAAGTAATGAAACTTGGGATCGGTGGAGGAACAGGTTCGTTAACCACTTCCGCACTGGCTGTCGGGCTGTCACGACTGGCAATCGATCTGATTCGTGAAGAAGCGGAAAAACGATCCGATCTGGAAGAGGTCTTCCATTCGCTCGATCGAACCCGGAAGGAACTGACTCGAAAAATGTGGTTGTCAAACTCGGGCGAGGTCAGCCCGGAGGACCCGGAATTCACCCCGGGTATCATCCGTCAACAGGCGAATTTACTCGCTCTCCGTTCGACCCAGGCAGCGTTGACAGCCACAAAAGGACGGGGGTTTGTGAAAGGGCATCCGGCCGAGCGAATGGTACGGGAGGCGATGTTCTTCCTCGTCTGGTCCTGTCCTCAGCCGGTCGCTCAGGCGACTCTCAGGGAATTCGCCTGTATCTCAAGTTAGAGGGTTTTGAGACTGCTTGTAGATCGGTTTCAGGCTCATTTCCCTACGCGCTGCCCTCTTCTCACATTATTCTGGAGTAAAAGGCCACCTCCTCCAGTTACTGAGTCAGTCACCCATGCGCACTTATATACCGTCCAGCTTATTGATCTTCCTGCTTATACTTCATAGCTCCGACTGTTGGTCGAATGAACCGGCCGCAACCCCAGTGAGCTCCATTCGGGTTCAACCTGGCTTTCAGGTTGAACTGGTACATTCAGTCGCACAGGGAGTGGTTCCTGGATCAGTATGACGTTTGATCCACAGGGGCGTATCATCGTCGGAATTGATGATGAAGGATTAAAGGGCCACAATCAATAAGCAATCGGGAGAGATTGAATTTGAAAAAATTGAATCGACCTCCAAGCATTGTCGCGGTGTTCTCTATGCTAATGACAGTTTGTATGTCAAAGCCGCGACAAACAGTATGCCTTCTATCGACTGCGAGATACCAACGGTGATGATCAGTTCGATGAGAAAGTTCTGCTGACCGAACTGGATTACCGCAGTCGATTCGGACATGGGAGTAATCAGCTGAAGCTTGGACCGGATCAGATGATCTATCTGGTGGTGGGGAATGATGTTTCTTTCCCGGAGGGAGTTTCCGCTGATTCAAATTACCTGAATCCACAACTCGATCATCTGCTTCCCAATCCTCATGATGGCGAACCTGATCACCGGGTAGGTTATATTCTGCGAACTGACCCTGAAGGCAAAAACTGGGAAGTGATCGCAGGTGGTTTTCGTAATCAGGTCGATATTGCATTTAACGCCGCGGGGGAAATGTTTACCTGGGATGCCGACATGGAATGGGATCTCGGACAACCCTGGTATCGTCCGACGCGCATTAATCATATCATCCCCGGTGGCGAATACGGTTGGCGATCGGGAACCGGGAAATGGCCTGAATATTATGCTGACAGTCTTCCGGCCACATTAAACACCGGCCTGGGCTCTCCGACAGGTATGGTCTCAGGTAGCGAGGGGAAATTTCCTGAACGGTTTCGAGATGTGCTCTTTGCCGCGGACTGGCAGAACGGTCGAATTCTGTTAATTGATATGATTCCAAACGGGGCAACTTACACCTGCACCTCAGAAGTTTTCCTGGAAGGAGGACCTCTTAATGTCTGTGACATGCAATTCGGACCGGATGGGGCTCTCTATTTCATCACTGGCGGAGTTGGTTCGCAGACAGGTCTCTATCGGGTGACTCCCGATCCTGACATGGAAAACACTTCGAAGTTACCGGAAGTCTCGCCCCAGCAGATTGCTCATGGGGAAGAGCAGCGCGCCCTGAGGCGGAAGTTGGAAGAATATCAAACCAGCACGACTGACGATATTGGATTCCTCTGGAGTCAATTAAAAAGTCCAGATCGATGGTTACGATTTTCGGCCCGCGTCGCTCTGGAAAAGCAGGAGCCAGCCAACTGGCGTTCTCTCGTTTTAAATGAAACTGATCCGGAAGTCGCGATCACGGGATTAATCGCACTGGCTCGCAAGGGAAGTGAAGCTGATCAGCCTGAGGTTTTCCAGGCCTTGCTCAAGATTTCACCCGATGAAATTACCGTAGAACAATTTGCAGATCTCTTACGTGCTTACCAGCTTTGCTTTCTGCGGTTGGGAAGTCCCACAGAGAAACAAAAAGAGCTGCTCAGGAATCGGCTCAGTTCACACTTCCCATCCAGGTCCAGCAATGTAAATCATCTGCTGGGGGAATTGCTGGTCTATGTCGGTGAGGAGTCCTTTGTATCGCGGGCAATTCCACTCCTCAAAATGGATTTGTCGCAGGAAGAGGAAATCCGGGTATTGGCCGCATGTTGATGGTGGCTACCAGCGGAAGGTGGAGCTCGGAGAATAGAACAGACTTCCTTAACTGGTTGATCAAAGTCAAAAACTATCCGGGTGGTAAACAGATGGCGGAACGTCTGCAGAATCTCCGTGATGATTTCGTCAATCAAATGAGCGAAGCAGAACAGCAGCAATATCAAACCCTGCTCGCTGAATTCGACGCTCCTCCCGCTGAGGAGGTATCTGCTCCCGCCCGTCCGCAGGTACGTCAATGGACACTCGAAGAGCTGGAAGGAAGTCTGGCAGAAGTGGAGACTGGTCGATCGTATCAACAGGCACGGCAGGCATTGCTGGCCGCCAGTTGCCTGAAATGCCATCGCATCAATAATTCAGGAGCTTATATCGGTCCTGATCTGACCAACGTCGGGAAACGCTTTGATAGCCGTACAATTCTGGAATCAATCATTGAACCCTCGAAGGTGATTGATCCCAAATACCAGCATACGCTCTACATTCTCACCAATGGAAAAATCGTGACGGGGCGCCCGGCGGGTTTTGATGGAACCTCATTGAAACTGGAAACAGATCCGATCAATGAGACGATCATCACCATCAAACGGGATGAAATTGATGAATCGATTCTCTCCAAAACATCCCCCATGCCACCGAACCTGATCAATGTGCTGACGCGGGAGGAGATACTCGACCTCCTGGCTTATCTCAGAACGGGAGGGGATGCGACTGCCCCCGCCTTCAACCCGGATCCCACAAACAAATAACTGAAGTGAATACTTGAGTTTTACATCCTTATACCGGAAGTGTATCGCTATGAAAATCTATTCGATCCTGTGGATGACATTCTGCTTGACTGCATTAACGAGTCTTGATGTCTGCTATGCAGAGACCGCCGATGCAGCAGCGGAACGACATCGACTTGTGGCGGAACGGAGGCAACGAACGATGATTATCTGCCATCGTGGAGCCAACGAATTCGCTTATGACAACACGATGGAAGCGTATCGCGCCACTTTCACCTTAGGTGCAGATGGGAACGAGATCGACGTGCGGATGACGAGTGATGGAGTCCTGGTCTGCTTTCACGATGATATGCTCGACAGCATATTAACTGCCTATGGTGATGTCAGCGATTACACCTGGGAGGAACTGCAACGGATTCCATTTCGTAACCCGGGTAAGTTCGGCGCGTATGCCCGCATTCCGACCCTGCGCGAGGTGCTGGAACTTCATCGCGATCAGGCAGGTCTAGTTTTTCTCGACATAAAGCGTCCCGGATTAGGGGAGAGCATAGGAGTCCTCCTGGAAGAGCTCGACATGTGGGATCATGTTGTCAGTGCTCCCTCCCAATTGCAGGATTCACGAATCAAGTACAACACCGGTTCGACCGGGCTTTATCTCGATCACGCAGAGGTCTTTGCCGGCATCTTGAAAAATACGATCTCTCCCAATCAGCCTGGCCAACAGTATCTGGTGGATGACCCGCGCGGGCTGGTCACCGCTTTCGGCCGAGAGAGTCAAATTCCTTCCGATAAACCTTACAAAGATAAACTTTCCAAATGGTCGCAGAACCCCTTGCCAATCAAAACCTTGAGTGATCATTCCCTGGAGGAACTGTTGGCCAAGCTTCGGGAGACGACCATGGTGGATCAAACCCAGAAAGCACCGGTCGAAGGAACAGAAGCTGATCAGGAATTACAGGATCGCATCACGTTTAGAGTTCAACTCATTGATGAACTCGGTCGGCGTGGTCTTCGTACAGCCGAAGTCTATTCCGCATTGGAAGATTGTGTTCGGTATCGCACCCTGCATCCGCATTGGCGTTACACCGGGTTAGATGGGATCACCGCACTCCGGGCACTGGCAGAACTGGAAGCTCCCCGGTTTGTAGAACTCGCTCGATTTTGTCTCTGGCGAGACGATCCCCAGGCGGCAGACTTCCAGAATCCGGCCTACAAAAACCCACGCTCGTGGGTCGACTGGCGCACCAAGATTCCTGTTTTTGAATTACTGGCTGCTTTTCCGGGTGAAGAAACTGAGCAACTCTGCCGGGATTACCTTGCTCTCTCCAGTGCAGAGGCAGAGCAGATTGGGATCGATCAGTTCGAATCGGCGACCAGAACCTTGCTGACAATCAGCCCTAATGCGGCGACTGCCAGAGAGTTAATGCAGCATCGCCTCTCCGCTGTACGGGGCAGGGTCGTGCTGTTTGCTCTTGCCCATCCTGAAAAAGAGTGGTCCGATGAAATTGTTCAGTTGGCAGCGGGTGAGTGAACCCGCTACTGTTGCCAGCCGGAAAGAGTAATCCACCTGAGAATACTGCATGCAGTCGCGTCAACCGCGAGCACAAACTGGAATTGATAATTGCTTATGTCTTATTCGATGTCGTCGCCCGATCCAGCAACTCTCCGTGAATGGGATAACAACTACGTCTGGCATCCCTTTGCACCGATGCAGGCCTTTCGTGAGGAGGGTGTGCCTATCATTGAGAAGGGGGAAGGGTTTTATCTGTACGATGTAGAAGGTAACCGATACATCGATGGCATTTCCTCGCTCTGGTGTAACATACATGGTCACCAGGTGCCGGAGATTGATCGGGCGATTGAGGAGCAGCTGAAAAAAATTGGTCATACGACGCTGCTCGGTTTATCAAGTCCACCCTCCATTGAGCTGGCGAAAGCACTCGTTGATCGTGCACCGGGGAAACTATCGAAAGTCTTCTATTCGGACAGTGGGTCGACCGCCGTAGAAGTCGCGATCAAACTGGCGTTCCAATATCACCAGCAGAAAGCAGCAGGTCCGGAAAAACGGACACGCTTTCTCTGCATGAGCAATGCCTATCATGGAGATACCGTCGGTTCAGTCAGTGTCGGCGGAATTTCGCTCTTCCACGGGATCTATGGAAACCTCTTATTCGAAACCATTCAGGTTCCTACCCCGGTTGCCTTGCGAGTGCCTGCTGATCATACGCGCGGGAGAGTTATCTGCAGTATTGTTTTGACGAAATGGAACGTCTGATTCGCGAGCACCACGCGAATATCGCCGGGTTCATTATTGAACCTCTCGTACAGGGGCTGCCGATCCTGGTTCATCCGCCCGGTTACTTGAAACGGGTACGCGAATTAACCAGGGAATACAACATTCCCCTCATTGCGGATGAAGTCGCTGTCGGCTTCGGTCGTACGGGGACGTTCTTTGCCTGCGAACAGGAAGGGGTCGAGCCAGACTTTCTCTGCCTGGCGAAAGGGGATCTCAGCCGGTTATCTTCCCCTGCTGCTACACTCGCGACCGACGTGAAATCTATAACGCGTTTCTGGGAGAACCCCACGCAGGCCGGACCTTCTATCAGCTATACCTATACTGGGAACCCACTTGCCTGTGCCGCGGCACTCGCTTCACTTGAGCTCTTCGATAAACAGAACCTGCTGAGTCACATAACACAGCAGCAGTCTTTGATTGCTGAAAAACTCGATACCCTGGCGGAGCATCCGCATGTAGGTGAGATTCGCCGAAGGGAATCATGGCCGGTACGCTTGTGGGAAGTCGTGAAGGGATGCTCCCCTTCCTGCCACGGCCCGCATGGGACATCAGGTCACCCTCGAAGCCTCGTAAAGAGGGTTGATCATCAGGCCTCTGGGTGATGTGACGTACTGATGCCCGCCCGGGGCATGCCGCTTGATCTATTGGCTGAAGTGTGTGACATCACCCTGGCATCAATTCAGGCAGCCCTCGAGCTCCATGCTTAATGCTAAGCTTCGTCAATTGATCAGGGAGTTACCTTTATACTGATCGTTAAGCACTGCTTCCTCATCGAAGACGAGATGATTGATCTGGGTCCGGCGACGTGAGGTATAGACGATGTGGATTTTTCCATCCCGGGTTTGAATCATTGTCGGATAAGCGGCACTGTCTCCCGGAATGTTGACCACGTTCCGGCGATACGGATAAGTCTGATCGTTGTCCGTGGAGATCGCGATCGTCAGCGGCATGCGGTGACCTTCGTTGTTGTCGTTGTAGACGAGCATTAAGTGTCCATTTTGAAGTTTAATGAAGTCGACCGCTGAATTCGGATTTTTAAACTCAGTCCGTTTGGCAGGTGACCAGGTAAAACCTCCATCACGTGATTCAGAACGGAGGGTGACTCCTTCTTCCCACGGATCGAAAGTTCCACCCCGGCGAATGTAGGCGACGAGATAATCATCATCAATCTGTACCGGTTGTGCCTGCAGGTTGCCCACCTCTTCAGAAAAGATCCGATTCGTCTCCGTCCACTCTTTCGTCTTCGGGTTATATCTCATGAAGTAAGTGGAGGTATCCGCCGCGGTTCCGTCACGATCCTCGCCTGTTTCATGATAAACAGGGAGCAGGTAGTCCCCATTGTTCAGCACAATCGGCGCTGTTCGCACCATCGTCCCTTCTTCAAAACTGAGCATATAAGGATCGGACCAGGTGTAGGCGCCATCCCGCGAGATTTTGTATTTGATGCGGGCTGAGGACCATGTTGGTCCATAGTTCGTAATGTAGAACAACCAGACCATTCCATCCGGTGCCTGCCAAATAGCGGCATTCCCTTCGGAACGATTCGGTGTGTCGGCGATGACTTCGAGATTCGTCCAGACGTCGCTCCCTTTTTTCTTGCGCAGGCCATAAACCTTGGTATCCCCATCGTATTCACCATCTCCTCCGTAGTAGGCTATGTAGAGGTCACCATTTCGCAATTCAGTAATTGTCGCGGGATGTTTATAACCAGCCGGTGCTTCCAGGCCAGTGACGCGTTCGACTTCAATGTCGTCATGAGCGTTGACTGGTTGAACGAACAGCAGAGCAGACAACGCGAGGGTGCATAAACAGGTAGTGCCAAATCTCATTGAATTCAAACCTTCCCACAAGCAGCTGGAGGAATTGACGGGGGTCGTTCAGGTAAAGTTGTCACTCAAATTTAGCAGCTGGCACCCCCCTGAATCCAATCTCAATCCATTTCGATGGGGAAGGATATGCAAATTAGCGCTGCGGGAAAGTCACGAGAGGAGGCTGATGCCGCCTGGAAGGGACTTTTCTACTGTGGGACACCTGCTCAGGCAAATAACTCTTCTACGACGCGTCCATGGACGTCGGTCAGGCGGAAATCACGACCGGCATGGCGGTAGGTCAGCTTTTCATGATCGAGACCCAATAAGTGCAGAATCGAGGCGTGCAGATCGTGCATGTGGACTTTCTTTTCGACGGCGATATGCCCGATTTCATCGGTCGCTCCATGAGCGTAGCCTGCTTTGGTTCCGCCCCCTGCCAGCCAGACCGTAAATCCACGAGGATTATGATCTCGTCCATCATTACTTTGCGAGAAGGGAGTACGACCGAACTCCCCACCCCACCAGACTAAGGTGTCTTCAAGCAGGCCCCGTTGATCGAGATCATGCAGTAAGGCGGCCACAGGTTGATCAATGGCTTTGGCATGATCGGCATGCCGGTGCATTTTTGAATGTTGATCCCACTTCGGGTTTCCAGAAGCATCGGAATAGTTCACCTGAATGTAACGCACATCTGCTTCAGCCAGTTTTCTGGCTAACAGGCATTGTCGTCCAAAGTCTTCTGTCTCTGGCTGATTGATTCCGTAAGCCTCGAAAGTCGCCGCTGTTTCTGTGGAAAGATCCATAATCTCGGGTGCATGTTGCTGCATGCGATAGGCAAGTTCATAGGCATCAATCGTGGCGTCCAGACGGTCGTTATGAGGATTGCTTTCCTGTTGAGATTTGTTGAGCGCCTGTAGAAACTGAAATTGTTTCTGTTGTAATTGCAGGCTGACCTGATGGTTCTCGATGTTGCGAATTTTGGAATCGACCGCTTTCATGCCAGAGCGGCCAATAGTCGTTCCCTGGTAAATGGTGGGTAAGAATGCGTTCGAATAATTTCGTGGTCCTCCCTGATTGGGAGACGGGTTGAGTGTGACGAACCCCGGCACATTTTCATTCAAACTACCCAGGCCATAAGTAATCCAGCTCCCGACAGAAGGTCGCACCAGTGTATTCGCCCCCGTATGCAGAAAGAGCGTGCAGGGACCATGCGCGACTCCCTCGGTTTGCATCGAGTGAATCATGCACATTTTGTCGACATGCTTTGCCATGTGCGGAAAGAGTTCAGAAACCTGCTGGCCACATTCCCCATACTGTTGAAACTTCCAGAGGGGTTTCATCAGTTTCCGTTTGCTTTTCTGGCCGAATGTGTCGAAGGCTAACTCTTGTGAAATCAATATCCTGAGCGTGATGTTTGATTAAGTCCGGTTTGTAATCGAATGTATCAACATGACTGGGGCCCCCGCCCATGAAGAGAAAGATGACCCGCTTCGCCCGGGCTGAAACATCGGTTCTCTGGCCACGAGTGGGTTCTTACCCGCGGTATTTGCTGCTGTTGAATTCCCAGTAACCGCTGCCGCCACCCACCGAACCCGCAGGCTGTTTGCGAGTTTGCGACGAGTTGAAACTGTTTCGAGTTAAACATATCGTTTATCTGACAGTCATTGGTTGATGATCGGTTATCGGAGGTACAGGAAGTCGAGACAACAATAAAGCGAGTGAGACAAAAACCGTCCATTTTTTCAGCTCATCATCAATCTCATCTGACTCCCCCTCGAACGACTCCAGATACTGAAGAGTTTGTGCTGTTTCCACTTTTCGGAAGGCAAGCGACCGAGGGCCTGTTGATAAATCCAGTCGAGACGTGCTGTCTCTTGTGAGAAATCCTGCGACAAGACCCGTTTGGCAGTCAGTTCTGCCTGTTCCCGCATGAAAGGACTATTCATCAGAAGAGCGATTGCGTCGGTAAGGTACTCGCTGTGCGTCGTCCCACCACCAGATTGGGGTTGGCAACATCAAAGACTTCGAAGAGATCAAGCATCGCATTCCGGAAGACGGGGACATAAACTGAGCGTCGCACCGTGTCGAACTCATATCCATAATCGTATTCCGCGAGTTTCCGGATGGTGAAGCCCCCGGCTGTTAAATCGAGTTGACCAGAGAGATAGAGAATCGTGTCTCGAATCGATTCCGCATCCAGACGCCTTTTATGTGCACGCCAGAGAAGTCTGTTGTCGCTATCAACATGAGCCGCTTTCGCGTTATAGGTAGTCGAGAGTCTGTAAACCCTCGTCAGCATGATTTCGCGAATCAGCTGTTTCGTCGACCACCCCTCCTCGATGAAGCGAATAGCGAGGTAATCGAGCAGTTCAGGATGCGAAGGTTGTTCACCCGTCTTTCCGAAATTATCTGGTGTTCGAACGAGTCCCTCTCCCAGTAAATGCTGCCAGACTCGATTCACATAGACGCGAGCTGTGAGTGGATTCTGTTCGTCTACAACCCAGTTGGCCAATTGTAATCGCCCGCTTTGTTCGTTATCGATTTGTTGTGCGAACTCTGCGGACGAGGGAACCACTGAGAGAAATCCTCGTTTTACTTCAGGTCCCACATTATGAGCCGACCCCCGAATGTGGAGATGCCCATCCTGCGGCTTTTCTATTTCACTGACAGACATCGCCTCTTCAACCAGGCGTGCGATTTTTTCACGAAGTGCGATGACCTCGGTTTTCAGCTCCTTTTCCTGCGGAGCGTGTGCCTGCTTGTCTTTATCCGAAGAGGCAGCGGAAATCTGTTTGCGTACTGCTTCCAGTTCCGGCATCGCTTCGTCCAGCCTCTTTCTCATTTGCTGGAGGTCACGTTCGATTTCCGGTTCCAGGGGAAGCTCTTTGGTTACCCAACCGGATACGTTGCCATAGGTGAGGGTGTTCGTACTGCCAAAAATTCCCGCCAGTGCGTAATAGTCGTTCGTCGGAATCGGGTCGAATTTATGGTCGTGACATCGCGCACAATTCAAAGTCATTCCCAGGAAGGCGCGTCCCATCGTGTCGATCTGTTCGTCAATCACGTCCATTCGTAGGAGCGTCTTATCCTGTTGCTCGTAATTCGTCGCTCCCAGCACCAGAAAGCCAGTCGCAACCACGTGCTCGGTCAGTTCTTTATCTGTTCTATGCGGAAGGAGATCCCCGGCGAGATGTTCTCGAATCAATTGGATTGACGGGTTTGTCCTGATTTGAAGGCATCAATCACGTAGTCACGAAATCTCCAGGCATCTTTAAACATCGGCTGCGACCACCGCCACTCGATTCCGCGAACCGGACGACGTCGAGCCAGTGGCGTCCCTGTTGCCTACCAAAATGGGCGATGCCAACCAGCTGTCGATCAGCTCTCCGAAGGCCTCTCTCTCGTGGGACGCGGTCCTGAACGAACTGTTCGATTTGTTCCGGGCTGGGGGGAAGGCCAGTTAAGGCATAACTTGCCCGCCTGACAAGGCTGCGCCGGGATGCTTCCTCAACAGGTTCCAGATCTTCTTTTTGAAGTCGCGCGAGAATGAATTGATCAATCTCTGTTTCAGCCCAGTCACTTTCAAGCTGCGGAATTTCAGGTTTGACAAGTGGTTGAAACGACCAGAACTCGCGACCTTCATCAATATTGATTTCGGTTTTATTTTTCCTGAGTTCTCCATCGCGGCGGGTCGGGGCACCCATCCTGATCCAGGTTTCAAAGTCAGCAATGACTTCCCTCTGAAAGTTTTTCCTCGGGAGGCATTTCGAAAGTCTCGTGACGAAGTGCACCCAGAATCAGACTTTCATCGATCTCTTCAGGAACAACTGCCGGTCCTGAATCACCTCCAGCACGAATTCCGGGGCTCGCGTATCGAGTAGCAGACCACCCATAACTTTTTTGGCATCTGCTGCATGGCATTCATAGCAGTGGGTAGCGAGGACAGGACGAATACGGGATTCGAAGAATTGCAGTTGCTCTTGAGTTACAGGCTCGGCAGCGCGCACGCTGAGTGTGCATCCAAACGAGATAAGTGCGAGAAGCAAATGAAGTCTAATAGAAAGAGGCATGCCTCGGAGAATCCACTGAAGTGTTATCTATAAACTGATCCTGAAACCCTCTGCTGAGTGGCGTTGAACCTTGGTTATGCTGTTCAAAAACAGCCACCACCAGGTTTCGGGATCTCTATGAGAATCTCATGAATAGAGATGTGATTATATGGACACTTCATCTTACCTGAATCTGGAGCAGTTTCTACTCCGAATTAGCCCGTTTTTCCTCTGAAATCACTCTTCAAAACAGCAATTATTCGCTCCAAATGCAGAAAGGCTTCCTGCTCATAACTCTGAGTAGGAAGCCTTTGTGGATGATTCAGGTATCTCATTCAATGAGATTTGAGATGTCTCGACGTAACCTCTTGGAAAGTCACGTTCGCATAGAAGACATAAGTCTCAGGACTTCGATTTGAACAAGTTGAAAATGCTTTTCCCTTTTTTGCTCTGGTCGTCGTCCAGTTTCTGATTGGGAGCCCCACTGAAACTTTGGGCCATTTGCTGGAAGACTTTAGTCAGCTTGGCTCGTGGTGCCTGTTCAATCAGTGGAACACCGTTGTTGCGTGACTCAATCATCGTGGCGTAGTCGTTGGGGACCTGCCAGCTGATTTCACGTCCGATGGTTTCCAGTGCTTTGTTCAGACTGATCTGGCTATCTGATAGTCCGATTCGGTTTACAACGACCTGGACCTTATCTGCAATATGATCGTACTGATCAAAGAACTGAAGTACGCGAACAATATTCCGTAGCGAGGGCAAGTCGAGTTGGGTTAAGGCCAGCACTGTGTTCGATTGGCTCAAGGCCATCATGTCGATGGGACTGAACGATTTACTCACATCAATAATCAGGTGAGAAAAAGTCGCCTTGAGCAGTGCGATAACCCGCTTCAGTTCTTCAGCTGTCAGTACGGAGTTTTCTTCCATCTGAACTGGTCGCGGTAACAGAAAGGCACCGCAGCTATGTTTTGTTAAAGACCGCTTCAGAAGGGAAAAGTCGAGTCGGGAAATATTCTCGGCGACATCCTGAATGGTGTAGTCGGGAATGATATCAAGCCAGACATCGGCATCACCCAGTGACATGTCAAGGTCGATGATGGCAACCGAGTTGCGTTCTTCTTTAGCGAGGGCGCAGCCCAGGTTCACGGCCATAGAAGTACAACCAATCCCTCCGGAAACGCCAACCACCGAGATGACCTGACTTGATCGGGGTGAAACTCCCTGATCGGAAGTCTGCTTGGTTTGTTTGATGCGCTCCAGGGCGCTCATGAAGTCTTCCAGGTTGAGTGGGAGCGATAAAAACTCTTTTGCTCCGTTACGCATCGCCTTGAGAATCAGGCGACCTTCCTGCGAACTGCTGACAACAAGCACACTACATTCAGGAACTTCCTGTCCCAGTTTCTGAACAAGGTCGAGGCCTTTTTCGGCATCCGAATCGAGCGAGATCAACGCGATTTCAGGTTGGGTCTGACTGGCAACATCAATGAAAAATTCGTATCGAGCGCACTCCGCCTCCAACCACAGGGTATCAATACCCAATAGCATATTTTTCAATGTGCTTCGGCTGGAGTCATCAGGATCGACGATAGCTAAACGAACGACACCGCTCATTTTATTCACCTAATCAGACGTTGGAACCGTTTCATCACCATAGAGACGCCAGAAGTGACAAAGGTCTGTTACAAAGGATGGTCTCTAAAAGTTGTCTGAAACAGTTTTATAAGACAGTTGCAAGACAGTGGAGTGAACAGGCTTCATTGGAAGATTCTGTTCATTCCGGGAGATCGTAGCAGCAGTTGAAGTTTTTGATGACACAAATTTAATGGTTTGAACTTGTTGACATTTGAACTTTATCTTTTTCCTGGTGGTATGTTCGAAGTAATTTCGAATCATTTCAGTTCAAGTACTGAACATTAATTTCCACCAGGTGCAATCAAACCACTGGCACTTCGCTGTTGAGGTCGTGTTATGGTTTTTCGGGGAGGAACTGTTCCTGAAACAGGTTGAATCAAGCCTTGCGAAGGTGGAATCAACGATGTTGCTGGAGCTGTTCTTCTCCACTGATTCGTTTGAGGAGGAATATCGGCTGGAGGAGCAATAGGTGGCAACTCCTGAGGAACTGGTTGTTCATAGATCTGTCCGGGAGCCATCTGACCGGGAGCCATCTGGATCGGCCCGTTGCCCGGTACAGGTCCCGGAACAATCATGCCATCCTGAATTGGGGTGTGGTGCAGAACCATGTCGTTAGAAGGACCATATTGCAGGCTATGAGGACCTGCGGGGGCACAGCTGTTACAGCCAGAGTTACATCCTGTGCAGGGATCACCATAGCTGGGAATTTCGATCATGCCATCGAGGTACAATTCACGGTCGGTCGGTGTTGTGGTAAAGCGACCCGGGCCACCTGGTGGAACTTCATCACTCGCCAGTGGGCCAACGACTTCAGGTGTAACCATAACAACAACCTCAGTCTCACCTTCATCATATTGTTCGCGACGGAAGGCAGCCCCGATATAAGGCAGCTCACCCAGGAAAGGAACTTTATGAGTTTCTGCTTTATCCCGATTCGCGAGCAAACCGGCGATCACCAATGTCTGTCCGAAGTTCATTTCGACCTGTGTGTTCACACGACGGGTCGTGATCGCAGGAACGGTTGTACCCGAGAGAGTCACCGCGTTTGCGAAGTCGGTTTCAGAAACTTCCGGTTGCAGTTCCAGACGCAGGCGACCATTACCAAGCAGGATGGGGACTGCTTCCAGGCTTGTACCGAAGGGACGATATTCCACACTGACAGTACCTAAACTCTGGGGAACCAGAATTGGGAATTCACCCCCTGCCAGCAGGTTCGCGGGTCGACCGTTGGAAGCAACCAGTTCGGTATTGGAGTAAATCTTGAGGAGAGATTCTTTCTTCAGGGCTTCCAGGAAACCGTTAAAGACAGAACCGGGTCGAATAATCCCGAATGTCAAAGTTGAGTCAGCCGGGCACTCGTTCGTACAGCAGCGGCAGGTGCCGAACCAGCAGAAGTTGTCAGGTTGGCAAGCGGGGTCAACTGACCAGGAGTACTTGCCAGATAACCATCTTCACCGAGTAACAGGAAGTTAAATCCGAACTGACGAAGTTTGGCCCGCTGAACTTCCATCACGATAATTTTTAATTTGATCTGTTGTTCGCCACCGAAGTCCATCTGGTTGATGACAGTCGGGAAGAACTGATCAGCCACATCGACGATACGGGTAATCTGTTCCGGCTTGGCGACGAAACCTCGCAGCACGACCGAGTCTTGAGCGACCTTCACCGCTTTAACGGCTGAATCCGGGAAGAGCTTGTCAATCATCGCCTGGAGATGGCGAACGTCTCCCTCAACAAAGATCTCGATGTCGTAAACTTTTTCGTTTTCATCGACCAGAGTGACTTGAGTCACACCCTGGGCCATTGCCTGAAGGCGAATCTGATGCGGGCTGATCGCAGTGACCTGTAGAACGGCAGGATCAAAACCATCCACACGCAAAATCTGGGATTTCAACTCCACGATTTTGGTGAAGGTTTCGATCAGGTCCACTCGAGTACGAGCCCGTTCCAGTTTGATGATGGGCTCATTCGATGCGGGTGGCTCGGCAGAGAGCATTCCCGGGCCCTGGGCCATGCTTGGAGTGGCTGTGATGCAGAAAACGAGACTGCAGAGAAGCAGCACCTTGCCTGCCACTAAGAGCGAAACGGATGGGCAGGTTTCCGGTTTAAGGGAATCCTTTCCTCCGGAAGTTTGACAGCAATGGTTGTTAATTTGGAAGAATCGAGTTTGCATCCCTGCGCCTTCTCTTTTGAAGGAGTTGTTGAATTGAATCAGTCTTGCCTGCCTGAAAATCACGGGCAGTTCAATACTGTTCCTTCCCTGTCCTTGATTCAAAAACTTGATTAACTGAGCATCCTGCCCATAAAAATCAGGTTTCGATAGTAAGACCAAGCTGCCCCTGTCACTGAAAGTGATTCAGGACAGGGGTTACTTGATCTGAATTGTTATCATTACTTTTTATTGGAAACCAGTACTGAATTGGACTTCAGCGTGGTTTAAAAGTTTTGTGGATTCGGCGAACTCGGAATCGCTGTCTGCGGTGTGGAATTCTCATTCGCAGCACGCTGATATTTATTCATATCTTCACGATCAACCCGGGTTGCTTTGCCATTTTCATCAAATTCAAATTCGACGGTTTCGCTATCCTGTCCGGAATAAATAGTCATTTTCCAGGTAGGACGTTCGGGTTCGGTTCAGGAGTAGCGACAGCGACCTTGCAGGTTGCGGCTGCGGATTTGATTCCTCTGAAAGGAACTTGCGAATGTCGTCGGTGTCACTGTTGTTTTCATCAATACTGACCCCTTCAGCAGGCGGTTCGAAGGATTTATCTTCATCCGCCATACCAAACAGGGTTTCACTATCTTCAAAAATGGATTCGTCAATGAGTGAAGATCTGGCTTCGCCATCATCGGTGGGGAACGCATCGCTAATGTCAGTTCGCCTTTACTCTCGGCTAACATCAGTAATTCGCCCTGTTCAGGAGTCACCAGTAACGAAACGTTTTTAGCCTGAACTTCAGCTGAGTCTCCAATCCGCTCACGCATCGAGTCGGTTGCGAAGACCTTAATGTATTCCAGAACGGTTTTGTTTTCCGTACCATGGCGGAACGACCATTGGAAGTACTGCGTGACTGGAAGGTCAACAGCACATCGACCCTGTCCCCTGGCAGCATCAGACCACTGTGGGTCGTTGTCTGGTTCACTTTAACACTGACTACGCGCATCCCCTTGGGAATTTCAGTGGAAGCTCCGGAAACCCCTCGGGCTCCCAGTTTTGCTTCCATAATTGGTTCGTTGGGAACAGCACGACTTAAAATCGCCCGTTCCTGGTATTGCTCTGGTCGGGTCACAGCACCGGCGGGAATCGCATCAAGCGGTATCTCCCGAAATTCGGTGTTTGCTTCTGTTAACATTGTTCCCGGACCAATTGCTTCAATGGCTACAAGCATCTGCCCGTACTCAATCACGGGGCTGCTTCAGCCGGTTCTGGTTCATGACCTGACGCACCCCCAGCATGGCCACCAGGCCACAGGTTAGTGCGACTAACCATAACATCATGGATTTCGATTTCATTTCAGTTCCCTTCGAGGCCGTCCGACGGGGTCTTTGAAACCACGTTCGTGAAACTTAACGCCTGAAATAGTAGTAAGTTAAACGAATCAGGCTGCCGTCAGGCTCGAAGATCACTCTTGTCCCTGCAATTCTCGTTGCGCAACAACGGAGAGTGCAGTTAGAAACTTCATCGGCACGAGAGTGTTAAAAGCTTCAATTTATAACGGTTTTATCGCCTGGTTTCGTTGTAGGGGATGTAACGAAAGCCCGGAGGCCAGGTTCTGAGGTACTCAGAGACAGGGCCAGCCGGGTGTTATTCAACTTGGCAATTTTTCAAAATTTATAATCTGCCTGAATGAGTTCCATTCGTTCTTCAGATTGAAGTGAATTCTCGTTCAGACAAATACAGGTGAAAACCTGTTTGGTACTGTCCGTACCGAAAGATTGCCGGGCCTGCTTCCAGACCCGGCAATTGTATTTTTCAAAACTCAGATCAGGTTCGCATAGCAGAAGTAGGCGATTGATCCGATGCAAATGGGAATCCCATATGGCAGGAGAAACATCTGAGGTTTCAGGCGTCTGGCGGCGATTTCAGAGAGTTCTCTTGGATTTTTAACGGCTAACCATTCCATCAGAATCATCAGGAAGTTGTCGTAATGTTTGCGGAAGCTTTTGCGGTACAGCACCATGCAGATCGCCATGATCGCCCCGACCACGGTCGAGACACAGAAGGCGTAGAAGGTAACTGTTGCACCGACCCAGGCACCCATCCCGGCCATCAGTTTGACGTCTCCGCTCCCATGCCGCCGACGGCATAGGGAAGCAGACAGAGAAGACCAACGCACATACCGAGCAGGCTTTCTCCGAGGCCACTTAATCCACCGACCCAGGTACAGTAGATAAGGCCGGAGAGCACCATCGGAAAGGTGATCCAGTTCGGTACACGGAGTTCTTTACCGTCAATCCAGGCAGCGACGATCAAGACAATCGAGACGAATTTGATATCCCAGTGCTGGGTTAGAAATTCATTCCAGTCCATAGTTATGGGTCCTTTTTGCAGGTTTCCCTGATGGGAGTGAGTCGTGGTTTCAGTATGGTGTGTTTGAGATTAATGAAATCAGATTAATCGAGTGAGGAGTCTTGAACACGGACACCGTTGTGTGATCGGTGCCCGTGAGTGTCTGCTTGCAAATTGGTTTATGGCTGTTTCAGGAAAGTCAGGCAGCTGCCAGGATCGAATCGATCCGGCGCCTCGCCTAGGCACTCCGAAAACAACAGAAGGTCGAAAACACGATCGCAAACCCGGCAATCAGAATGCCAGCCATTTCTGCGAAAGAGGTTTCAGTCATTTCAAATAAGTAAGGAAGCATAATATTTGCTTTCTGCTTGCATTAGTTTTTTGAGGGGAGGAAGTGTCGCTGGTGGTTTACAAGGTTCTGTTTCCAGTAAGAAGAGGAAGCAGAGGTTGGTGGAAAGAGTCGTTCAGCCGAACTCGGAAAGTCCGGCTGAACGACCGACTCACACCATTTCGCAAATTGACTTAAAGTCAATCGATTAGGTCAAGGCGTCACGAACAGCTTCGAACTTGGTGTTCGCGTTCGTTCCGATCGCGGAGATCGCTGTCAGACAGACGATAACGATCAGGGCGAGCATGACAGCATACTCAACTGCGGTTGGGCCATCTTCTGATACCAGGAAGTGCTTTACACTGTTAGCGAAGTTTTTCATTGGAGTCCTCTCTGAAAATTTTTAGAGACCTGCTCACCGGTCGGGTGAGCCAATTAATTGTTGAGACATGCCGCCAGACCATCTGAGGAATTGTCTCTGCACCCAGTTAACCTCAACGGTGTGAGGAAAAACTCATAAGTCATTCTTTCGAGAATTCGAAAGGCCAGCTTATCATGGAGACCAGAGAGCATCTGGTGATGTTTGTCAGAGGTCTTCGCTCACGCAGTTGAGTTGTTTAACCATTCCTTGTGATTGCTTACCTGACAGGCTTGCAACGCAAACTTATTTCATACAGGCACAGAGTCAAACCGGATCTTTTGTGTTTGAAATAGAATCTTGGCTGTTGCGAACGGTAAACATCACAAGAGTCGTAAACCAAAGAGCGAAGCCAGCTTACGTGATGTTTACTAAAGTCAACGTCGGAAAAATTCCGGAAATTTTCCTGTCCGTCAAACTTTCACCAGTTAAAACAGCTTTCGTTAAGCTGGAATGGTTCGCACGATCATTCTGCGTGGGTATTCGTGAGGATCAGAAGCAGTTCGCCAGCACGCAAACTCAACCTGAAATAGAGAATCCCTGCTCCGATAAAAAGCGACACAGAGCGAACGCTGCAATGAGTTTCAGAAGTGCCGTTTTATTTCTGGCTGAAAATTTCAGAATTTATTGCCAGTCACTCAGCTTCTGCTCGATTCTTTTGCGATCGAGATCATCAGGATTACAGTGCGCCAGGGCATACTCCAGGTGCTCAATCGCGGCTTCTGTATCTCCCGCGTCGTGCAGCGTGTTGGCCATCTGAATCTGCACGACAGCTAACTGGGGGACCTGCTGGACGGTGTAACTCCAGAGGACATACCATCTCTCCAGACGGGCAGATAGGCGGCTGTTCTGCCTGTTAACAGGACGACTCCCAACAATCCCACTATCAGGAAGGTCCAGCGCACGGGTTGGGGATCACTGAGCATCGGATTAAGAGCGGTCAGGCTTGCCTCCTCGGTGTGACGCAGACGTGCCAGGCCCCATCCAATTAACTGAGCAATTGCACTTGCCGCTAATGCGAAGAAGGGAATCGCCGGTAAATACAGATAACGATCATTCATCAAGGTGGTCATCGGGAACAGGTTCAACACAGGAAGCAGACAGAGCAGCATAATGGCCAGTGCCCACTTCAGTTGCGGAAACCGGTTACGCAGCTTCCAGGTAATCATCCCCACAAGAATCCACCCGCTCATGGCCAGCAGAATTTGGAGCCCAATACCAGAGGTCGCCGGGTCATACAGCACACTCAGGTTTTGTGGCCAGACGAGCATGCCCACGTATTTCCAGAGAATGACGGAATCCAGCTGCAGGATTTCCAGTCGGGAGAGGTCCAGATGGCCCCGAGTTCCCCCTAATTCGCTGTTTTGGGCGGACATATTGATAATCAGCAACCAGGCAGCAATTAAGCCCGGAATGAATTGTCTGGCGACCGATTCTGTCTTCGTTTTCTTAATCAGCCAGATGTCATACAGCAGCACAATGGGCGGAACGACAATGGCAATAATTTTGGTTAACAGGGCGAGTGCCAGGAATCCTGTACCCCATAATTCCTGTTTTGCGGTTCTATCTGAGCGGAGCCAGCAGAGTAAGGAAGCGAGAATAAAAGTTCCCGAGAGTATTCCCTTGCGGGAAGAAATCCAGACAACCGATTCGACCTGCACGGGGTGTATCGCGAACAGAGCAGCAGCGATAAAGGCGACCGTCCGGTTCTGTACAAACCGCAATAACAGCACATAAACCAGTGTCGCATTTAAGGCATGGAGTAAAATGTTGGTCAGGTGGTACCCCCCCGGCCACATTCCCCAGATCGTATGATCGATCAGGTAAGAGAACAGGTTAAGCGGGGCATAGTTGCGGATCGCGATTTCGGTCCCCATCGTATACAGGTTTTGCGGCGCCCACGATTTTATCAAATCGTTATTCTCGACGTACCAGGGGTCATCCCAGTTCACAAAACCGTAGGTGATCGCGGGTCCAAAGCAGGCACAGGTCAGCAGAATCAAACAACAGGCTGGTGAAACTACCCGCAATCCACCCAATCGCTCGACGATCCGTTTCAGTACGGAACCGAGGGAGATCTCAGGGCTCTGTTCCTGCTCAGCTCTGGTTTCAGGAGGAGTTGCGATACTCATAATTCGATTTCTGCTCTGCAATGAAACCTGTCGGAAATGTTGTCCATCAAGAAAAACCTGCTTTTCAGCGTGCTCAGCCTAATTCTGTTATCGGCTGAGAATGCTTTTCTTCTGGCTGATTAACTGATGGAAAGATAGCTCATCCGCTGGATACAGCTGCCCACCAGATCGGATTCCACGCAGATAACGTCAGTTGATTACGACTTCCGCGCCTCAACAGGTCAGACCGCACGGCAGGGCAGGGCTGCATAATCGATACAACCGGCAAACTTGTCAGTTCCTCACTAAAATGCCGAACCATTAGCTGTTTCTCTATTAAGAGAATGCAGACGGGTTTGCCCCTGTGAGCTATCTGTTGAATGTCATGAAAGTTCTCTTTTTCATGACCAATCCAGCTGTACACCCTCGCAAGCACTGAAACGGACTCAGGTAGATCAACTCTCAGGATGGGGAGAATATTGAATGAATTTCTCAACATTGAATCACAACATGAATACGCAGACTCCTGTCGCCACGATCTCTACGGAGGTTCTACACGAAGTGGATCGGCAGTCGATGGAAAGTTCGAGTCGGACCGTAACAGAAATGCCCATGGACTCTTCACACTCAAATGATGCTCATCCGTTGATGAAAATCGAACGGATCCTGCAGGCGGCTTCCCGCCCCGAGGCGCATGCGTCTCGAACAGTGGTGGTGCTGCCTACATTCAATGCCGCGAAGACTCTGGAGAAAACAGTACATCAGTTTCCCAACGATCTCGTCGACGAGATCATTCTGGTGGACGATGGAAGCACAGACCAGACTGTCCGTATCGCCCGGGGGCTTGGTCTGCGCATCTATCGTCACCCCAAAAGCCGCGGCTACGCGCCAACCTCAAAATGTGTTACATGCGCACTTGAGCGCGGGGGCGATTACATCGTTATGCTGAATCCGAACTCAGGGTTCGATGGTCGCCTGGTTAGCAGCATGATTGATCTGATGAAGTGCAATGTGAGTGATGTTGTAATCGGATCACGCATTCGCACTCGCAAAGAAGCGCAACAGTGCGGCATCCCGCTGCACAAGTACGCCGGTAACCGCATGCTGACATCAATGCACAACGTTCTGTTGCGACAAAAGATGTCGGACTGCTTTTCCAGTTTTCGCGCTTATCGTCGAACGGTCCTGAAGAAAATTCCATTCCTGCGGAATTCAGATGATTACGTCTTCGATAGTCAGATGCTTGCACAGGCATCCTGCTTCGGATATCGCATTGCCGAGATTCCGGTAGAGGGTTGTTGCTCTGATCGAAGTTTTTCAGAAGACTTTAAATACGGTGTTGGTTCCCTGAACGTGCTGGCCTCTTACTGTGCCCACAAAGTTGGAATCCGCAAGAAGTTGATGTTCCAAAGCTGATCTCGAAACGCTTTAAAAGAGATCATTCCGTCTGATTTATAACGATGCACCAGTGCGCGCGGCCTCTGCATCTACTGCTGAAAAGATTTCGTGAATTTCCACATTTCGAGTGGCCAGAAAGCTAGGCCTGACTTTAATTCTTCATACAAAGTCGAAATTAATGTTGGCCAGCATAAATTTTCTGAATCACCAGTCATGGAGTATCACCAACTTTCAGGAGTAATCAAATGCTCGTCCCTATACACAAAGTTTTCGCACCCGCATTATGCTTCGCATTTTTCTGCGTAACCACGATTCAAGCTGCCCCCAAAGACATTGTTACCACCGCTGTGGAGAACGGATCTTTCAAGACTCTAGCCGCAGCCCTCCAGGCAGCAGATCTCGTCTCGACCCTACAGGGCGAAGGTCCCTTTACAGTCTTTGCTCCCACGGATGATGCTTTTGCCAAGCTTCCCAAGGGCACCATTGACACACTGTTGAAATCCGAAAACAAAGACAAGCTGACAGCAATTCTCACATACCATGTTGTACCAGGTAAGGTGAGCTCCCAGCAGGTTGTTGGCCTGAGTGGATCAGTGACCGTTAACGGGCAACAAGTTGACATTAAAGCTAAAGATGGTGCTGTTGCCGTAGATGGCGCCAATGTCGTGAAAACCGACATCGATTGCACCAATGGCATCATTCATGTGATTGATTCCGTCATTCTACCTGCGGAACAAACTGTCGTCGAAACAGCCGCAGCAGCTGGAAGTTTCAAGACACTCTGTGCTGCCATCGAGGCAGCCGGACTGGTCGAAACCTTAAACTCTGAAGGTCCTTTCACTGTATTCGCTCCTACCGATGAAGCCTTTGCTAATCTTCCCGAAGGGACTCTGGACTCGCTGCTGAAACCTGAGAATAAGAACAAGCTGATCTCAATTCTCAAGTACCATGTCGTGGCGGGAAGAGTCTATTCTTCACAAGCGGTTGAGGCAGGCGAAGCCCCTACCTTGCTGGGTCCGGAATTGATGATCAAAGTCGTGAATGGTAAGGCGATGGTCAACAAAGCCTCGCTAGTCAAAACAGATATCGACTCCATTAATGGTGTGATTCACGTAATCGACTCCGTCCTCATTCCAGCCGAAGACTCAACGGCCCAGGCGCATCCAGCTGCCAAAGTGATTGAGAATGCCGTCGCCACTGGGTCCAGTTATTACAATAACGGTCATCACTTTGCCTGTGCTCAGTTATACGACCAGACTGCAAGCAAGGTGTTGGCAATGAAACCATCGGTCCTGTCTCCAGAGACGCATCATTCAGTTGAGACAACTCTGCACCAGACCAGAGCGATGAGCTGTATGACTACCCGAGCCGTAACCTTACGTCAGGCACTTGATCTCGCCTATCGAGAAGTCCGTTAATGTCTGTTAAAAGAGCCTATTTAATCATTTAGTTAAGAAGACTCGATTGTTAAACCTGTAAAAACTGCCCCCGGTGAATTCATCCTGGGGGCAGTTTTTTTCTTAATTACTCCCCCCGGATTTGTTTCGGTCTCAAAATCGAGTTGCAAATCAGATCAATAATATCGATACTGGACTCTTCGTCTGATTGCTCCAGGAATTATCTCAGTCTGCGAAACTGAAATCCGCTCGCCCGGGCACTTCAATGCTGTCTCACCTCAGTAATACTGTGCCATCTCAGTTTCGTGTTCACAGCAGGAAGGTCCGGTGATGTTCCCGCTTCTCAACACTAACAGCACGAACAATACTTCCCCCATAGACTGTCCCGGGACATTCAAGCGTCGCCATTTTCTCAAGGCGGGTGCTGCTACGCTGGGTGGTTTAACTTTGCCGCAACTTCTCCGTCTACAGGAGACGCTGGCTGCGAACTCAATCGATGTATCAAAAAATAAATCGATGATCGTCCTCTGGCTGTGGGGTGGTCCCAGCCATATGGAGACATTCGATCTGAAGCCGGAAGCCCCCATTGAATATCGGGGTGAGTTTTTTCCCATCGATACGAACGTCCCTGGGATTCAAATTTCAGAGCACCTTCCAAAACTGGCGCGCTTGGCGGATAAGTATTCTCTGATTCGCTCGTTAAGCCACGATAGTCCCGGGCATGTGAACAGCACACATACACTGATGACGGCTTACCCCGGCAACCTGGTCGAAGCTCCTCCTTTCCGACCGGACCATCCCGATCTATGGTCCGTGATTTCGCACTTTAAAGGTCCTGTGCATGAAGGGGTTCCCACTCATGTCGCATTACCCTTCATGCGTTACAACGGATCCGCTTACCTGGGCGGAGGCCTTGATCCATTCATCATGAAATCGGACCCGAATGCCACTGAATTTAAGGTTCCCAATGTAAAGTTCGAGCGCATCACTCCCGGCAGAGCAAAAGAGAGGTTAGCACTCAAGGCCCAGTTCGATCAGTTACGACGCGATATCGATACCGGCGAATCGATGGCGAACATGGATCGCTATGAACAGAAGGCGATGTCGATGTTAACAAGTGGTCGTGCAGAGAAAGCGTTTAAGATCGAAGAAGAATCTGATGAAATCAGAGACCGTTATGGTCGTCACACCTTAGGACAACGCTGCCTCTTGGCACGTCGGCTTGTTGAAGCGGGAGTCCGGTTAGTAACCGTCGACTTCGCTACAGTTCCCGGCCAGAAAGCGTTCAGTTGGGATGACCATGCTTCTGTCTGGAATATTTTTGAAGAGATGAAATATCGATTGCCTGTTCTGGATCAGATCTGTTCCGCCATGATCACTGACCTCGTCGAACGTGGTTTACACGATGATGTTCTCTTTGTGGTGATGGGTGAAATGTCGCACACCCCCCGCTTGAGTAACTTTCAAGGCCAGCCTGGTAGAGAGCATTGGGGAAAGACTATGTCGCTACTCCTGTCGGGAGGAGGACTGAATATGGGGAGATTGTCGGTTCGACGAACCGCAAGGGGATGAAGTCACCACCGGCCTCTGTACTCCCAATGATTTTCTTGCCACCATCTATCAGGCAATGGGCGTCCAGTTTGAAACGCATCTCACAAATTTTGCAGGTCGTCCGACACCTTTAATTCCTGCCGGTGAACCAATTTCCGAGCTATTCTAACCTGCAAGATGCAACATCTTCTTCCGATTCTGACCGGAATGCAGAGAGGTGGTTGCCACCATGGGGGGAGAGGGATAAGATAAACCAATGCCTTGTTGGTCTGCTGCATTTTTTCCTCAATCGCTGAACATTCTCCCCAGGTGAAACTACATCATGTATCTTCGTATGGCCCGGCGATTTATGACCCGCGTTGATAAAAAAGCCCTGTGGAAGCTCGGCTACAACATGGGTTGGAAAGGGATGCGGTCTGTCCAGAAATTCAAAAAACGCTTAAAACAGGGAGAAGTATTTCCTCCCTTTCTGTATATCTCTGTCATTAACAGCTGTAACTTACGCTGTCAGGGTTGCTGGGTGGATGTCGCAGCAAAACAATCCCGCATCGATCTGCAGGCGATGAACAAATTGATCGGTGAAGCGAAGGAGATGGGAAACTCCTTCTTCGGCATAGTGGGTGGCGAACCATTCATGCATCCCGAATTACTCGATATTTTCGCCGCCAATCCCGATTGCTATTTTCAGGTTTTCACCAACGGCCAGTTCATCACCGATGAAAAAGCAAAACGATTACGGGAACTCGGCAATGTCACGCCACTCATCTCTGTCGAAGGAAATGAGATCGTCAGCGATCAGCGACGGGGACGTGAAGGGTTCTGAACAAAACGATGGAGGGGATTCAGAACTGCCTAAACAATAAACTCTTCACCGGTGTCTGTACCTCACTCTGCCAGACGAACTATAAAGATCTCCTGCAGGAAAGCTGGATCGATCGCCTGATCGAGATGGGGGTTATGTATACCTGGTTTCACGTCTATCGACCGATGGGGCCGGATGGATGTCCTGAGCTGGCGTTGACTGCCGACCAGCAATTCGAAGCCCGTAAATTTGTCGTCGAGATGCGGGCGAAAAAACCAATCATCATTATTGATGCCTATTACGATGGAGAAGGGCGTGCCGTCTGTCCTGCGGCAACCGGTATCTCACATCACATCAGCCCCTGGGGAGGTATCGAACCCTGTCCCATCGTCCAGTTTTCCAAAGAGAACATTCACGACTCGGAAACGACTCTTAAAGAGAAATTTCTTAATTCAGGCTATCTCAAAGAATTTCGTCAGCTCGCTCGTTCCACTACCCGCGGATGCATTGTTCTCGAACGGCCTGACCTCTTGAAGGACTTGATGGAACGGGAGAACGTTGCCGATGGCACGGCAAGACAGACTTCACTGGCAGAATTGTCCGCCATGGAAGTCCGCACATCGCAATACAACCCCGCCCATCAGATCCCGGAGAAAAACTGGATCTACCGTTTCGCAAAACGGTACTGGTACAACGACTTTGGTGTCTACGATGGTTACGACCATTCAGAAACCGCCGCCCCCACTCTGGTGCAACTGAAAGCACCCGAATCTGTGACGGTGGAATAAGCTCTCTGCATCTGGAGGCTTCCTGCTATGTTTGAGTAGCCGTGACAGTTTCAGTAAGTACCTGCAATTGACGACGACCAAGCCGCACGAGTGGTCTTTTTGATTTGATGAACTCTAACGCATCTTCAATTGAGTTGAACATGCCTTGCTGAATCAGAAGTGCTGCGGCAAACAGGCCAGTGCGACCATGTCCTTCGGCGCAATGTATATAAATAACTCCCTCCAGGCGAGATACCTCAAGTACCCAGGTTTGTAGATCCTCTGATCGCGGAATGAATCCATCCAGTATCGGGTAGGAATAGTATTTTTTCTCCCGAAATGATCTTGGCTCTGAAAATTCACACGTTAGATCAATCACGTGATCGATAAAGGAAGGCACTTCGTGATTCATTAACCGCCGACCGATATATATCTTATCCGTGAGTTGGTCATAGGCCGCTTCTCGTTTGAAAAGCCGAATTAAGTGCCAGGCAGTCCAGGCATAAATCAGATAAGGGAGTAACACGATTGTGTTGAATTTCGAGAGTAGACCTGTTTTAGATTTACCGAATACAACCGGGCCAAAATACAGATAGCCAGCAGCAACGACTCCGAAGCTGACTGCCGGCCAGAGGCAGAGAATGTAGAAATTGGAATGTAGATAAGCAGTGATGCAGAGAAGAGCTGAAGCAATACTGAAAAGGAAACCATATTTCATCGCATCACTACCTGCGTTTATTCTCCACCCGGTTTTCGTTGCTGTAACGCCTGGTTAAATTGCTCGACCAGGTTTCGGACGCGCGAGTCGTTGCCAAACAGAATGTTCAGGCTGGAGATCAATGTCTGGGCTTTGCCCAGTTCTCCCTGACTCAGCAGCGTTTCTGCTTGAGTGATGTAAATGTTAATGAACTCTTCCTGCTGTTGTTCGATCTCGCTCAACTTTTCTTTAACTCGCGGAATCATCTCGGACGATTTGTCGGTCGCTTCGATCAAGGTCAATAAGGCAGTTAAAGTTTCGATCGCCTGTTGGGAATGTCCTTCTTCAAATTGACGGACACCGCGGGTATAAAGCCGTTCCGCTTCTGTTCGTTTAAGGGCTCTCTTCCAGTCGAGTTCAACCAGGCGAATCCGTTCATTACTGTCTGAGCTGTCTTCAGAATCAATATTGGTTGTCGCGTTAGAAGGAATAATTCCCGCGTACCAGAGATAAAAGCCAAACAAGACGCAGATCATCAGAAAGATGAGCACCCAGGTATTATCAAAGAAACGTGCGAGCGCAGATTTTTCCGCCGTCTGTTCGATTTCAGCCCGCAGCATCTCCCGCATCAAGGTTCCGCCCGACTCATGAGGGAAATTCACAGAGGGGGACGAGGGTCGTGAAGCTTGGGTTTCTTTCTGCTGATAGACTGGCTCATTCGGGTTGATGGC
The DNA here is from genome assembly GCA_041398805.1 of Planctomycetaceae bacterium. GTDB lineage: Bacteria > Planctomycetota > Planctomycetia > Planctomycetales > Planctomycetaceae > Polystyrenella. The sequence goes on from JAWKUC010000001.1 coordinate 494,022, forward strand.
GACAGTTGTGGCTGCCCCTCCCTCTGGATCGGGATCCAGGGATTGAGTCATCTCGGATTGAGAGAGTTCAACCTTCTTCAGGATCTCCTGCAATCGACGCGACAGGACATACGCATCGGGAACACGTTTGTCAGGATCTTTCTCGAGTAGCTGGCAAACAAGTTCATCCAGCCAGTACGGAATTTCAGGCACGACTGTGCGGGCATGATCGAACTGTCCATACTTATGTTTCTGAATGACCTCCAGGATCGTCTTGCCACGAAAGGGAGGGCGTCCCGTCAGCATGACATACATAACCGCGCTAGGGAATACAAATCGCTTTTCTTGGTGACGCGTTTTCCCTGGGCTTGTTCGGGTGACATATATTCTGCCGTACCGATGATCCCTCCCGTCACCGTAAGCTTGGCCGATGCAAATACCTGGGCGACACCGAAGTCGGTCAGTTTGACATTTCCATCCGGGGTCAGCATCAGGTTGGAAGGTTTCAAATCCCGATGAATCACGCCCGCGTCGTGTGCAGATTTTAATGCGAGGCAGATTTGCGTCGAAATTTCGATCACATCCCGCCAGGGGATTCGTTTTTCTCTGCGGAGACGTTGGGTTAAGGTTTCTCCCTCTACATACTCCATCGCGAAATAATAGTATTCTCCGTCGACATCGCTTTCGTAAAATTCAACAACATGCGGATTGGAAAGCTTCCGGAGCGATTCTACCTCGCGAGAGAAACGGGCCACAAAACCTTCTTCACGCGAAAGGCTGGGGGAAAGCACCTTCACTGCGGCCAGTTGGTCCGTATCCTCGTGTCGCCCTTTGTAGACTGTTCCCATACCACCGGAACCAAGTTTACTCTCAATCAGGTAGGGGCCGATTTTTTCGAGTTCCATTGTCGTTTTTAATCTACTGGAAATGAGCGTGAAGTGGGGGATAATCGAGAATGTTCCTGCCTGATGCTGAACATTCGCCATGTTGAATAGGCTGGCCCGATTTGCCCTGGTTCGGACAAGTGTCTACAGTTATCGAAAGGCTGATTCAAAACCTGGTTGTGGTCGTTACCGCCTCTGTAAAAAATGGTGAACGCGTTATACAAGCAGGTTTTGAAACCGCTTGTGCAGAGAATCACGTTTGAATGGCAATCCTCCTCGAAAATAATAGTCTATCAGAAGCCTTACTGAAATGCCCGATCCATTCCTGAACCCGACCGCAGTTCTGTTAATCGCCCATGGTTCCCGTCGACAGGCAGCCAATGATGATCTGATCAAGCTGGCAGATCAGTTGCGGGCTGAGGGGTCTTATCCGATCGTGCAGCATGCCTTTCTGGAGCTGGCGGAACCCTCGATTCCGCAGGGGGCGGCAGCTTGTGTGGAGCAGGGGGCGATTCGTGTGCTGATGATGCCCTGGTTTCTCTCCTCGGGTCGGCATGTTGCTGATGACCTGGAAGAATTCTGTCGCCAGTTCAGCGAGGAATACCCTCACGCGACTTTTACAGTCTGTCCCCCATTGGGATTACATCCGGCGATGCTGACCATAATCCACGATCGCCTCAAAGAAGGGGCTGAGAATTAACGACCACGGAAATTATTCCTGACCACCCTGCAGGATCTGCACTTTACCCAGAGAGACCTGGTTCTTCAGAGGATAGTAGGTCATCTCTTTCGCCTGCGATCGGTTCCACTCGCCACCGACTTTCTTCTGTTCCCAGAGATCGACAAATTCGGAACCACGTGATTTCAGTTCATACCGCTCTTTAGACTGATCGTAAGAGACTAACTCTGCGCGGGCGTGAAACTTGTCACTTTCCAGTCGTACATTTCCACTGGCAAAGAGCTCTACATATTCTTCTTCTTTCCCGGTACCGAGTTCCGATTTTTTAACCTGTCGGATATCCAGTTTTTCTGACTCCATGGCACCCGATTCCTCCGAGAGTTCGGTTTTGCGGATCACCTGTTGCGGATGTTGGACAGGGCCGTAAATCATTTCCACGCCCCCATCGAAAGAATTGCTACGATCGAGTAAATTTCCTTTCGAACTCCGATTGAAGTCGACTCGAATGTATTTCCAGCGGGAATCATCGACGGCCAGCGACTGGTTGCTCATGACTTTTGATTTAGAGGAAAGTGATGCAAGGTCATTCTTGTTTTGCTGTTGTGACCAGATTTCAAAATAACCGGGGCCAATTGATTCCGTCTCACCCGTTTCGGGATGAATCCGCATTTCCCAGACTTCCCCTTTGCGAATCTCGGTCAATGTATCCTTTTCGTATTGTTTACTGAAAAGGCGGACCTGTTCGAGACATTCAATCAATTCAATATCGGGTTGATCGGTTTCATCATCATTCGATAAAGCGATGTTGTCCGTGAAGTGAACATGCATGATTTGACAGTTTATCTGGCTCTGGTTCACTTCTGAACTTGCATCAATGTGGCCATAGAACGACGCTGTTTTATCGCCGAAGACCATCTTCTCATGCCACTTGATCGTCAGTTTGTCAGGGACTTCCAGGTCTTTGCCTTCCATGTCTTTGCGAATATCAAGGCGTAGTTGGCCCCCACCGATCACTTCGGCCTCTTCAGTCTCGGTGTGAATCACCAGCTGATTCCCGGTCAGGTAAGCCTGGGGGCCCTGGACCTCAGCGGGGGTGCCTAATACGGTGATGGTTTCCTGACCCTGTGGATTGGATGCAAAACGGACTCGGTTACCGGCGATTGCCAGATTTTTATTTGCTTCAGGACTCGATCGTTTGACGATCACTTTTTCCAGGATTTCTGCATCCTGAAGTTCATACTTGGGAACCGGCTTCTCTCCGCTTTCCGGTAGTGGGGCGGTTGGATCAGGATGAATTCGATTGACCATGATTTTCATGCTTCGGGAGTTTACAGACATCGGATCTTCAAACTGATTTGAAGATCGTTTCTCCTGCTCTTCATGATGTTCGATGATACCCCCCGGATTATCGCCGTTTGATTGCTCTGGCGTTATTTTCCGTTGTGCGGCATCGGCGAAAGTGAGATCTTTGATCCAAACTTCCGTTAATTCATTCCGCGCCTCCATCTGATCCATTTTCATCTGCACATTGTCAGCAGCACGCACATAGACAGGTTGTCGTTTGGGTTTTTCCGATTGAGCTCTGGTTGGATCAGCTGGGGGAGCCCATTCTTCCAGACGGACAGTAATCTGGTTGGCGGTTGCTCCGAAATTCTGTTCCGGAACTTCGAAATAAGCCTGTTCATCGAGCTGCACGATGTCCTGATCACTCGGGAAGTCATGCAGAAAATACACGCGTTTCATCCAGGAAGCCTGAAACTTGATCTCCGCTGTTTCCTCATCCAGCTGAATCAGTTTTCCCCGGCCAAGACCGATGACCGATTCAATATCATTGTCTTCATTATGAATCAGTTGTAGCTCCGGGCACTCCAGATGGTTTTCTTTCATCTGGGCAGAGACTCCCCCCGGCCCGTTCAAGACAGCTGTACGAGCTTTGTAATCGTAAACAAGATTGACTGTCTCGACGAGCAGATTCTGTTTTTCCACCATCAGGCGGACGGGCTGACCTGTGGCGCGAATCCGGCGTATTTGAGAAAATTGATTTTCTTCATCCGACTTTTCATCGTCTGCGGTTGGCTGATTCGTGGTGAATTCTGGTTCCTGTGTCTCTTCCTGTTCCAGTTCAATGGTCAAACTGTCCGGCGCGTAAAGATGCTCAGATTCACCCGGCTTGGTCTGGCGATGTATCTGCACATTATCGAAGAGCTGGGCCACATTCGTTGTTAAGTCATACAGCAGACTTCCCTGTGAAGAAATGGTGACAGGGCCTTCCAGGTCAGATCCCCCGGTGGGGTCCTCTGGATCGAGAGGAGGGTGATATTCGAGGTTTACATTTTCACGTAGTCGTAACTGGCTGACTCCTTTGACAGGAATCTGTCCCGACTGCTTCAGCGTGTTGTCTTCTTCGAGGTTGATGACCAGACCGTCTGCGACTCCATCGGTGCCGTTGTAATGGAAACGGATGCGTTTGTCGTCACAGACGATACTCATCGCTTCTTCTGAGTACACAAAGTTGTTTCCAGAAACATGCAGCCCTTTATCACCATTGATCTCTACCTTGCCACGCAATTGTCCTTTAATGACCCGCAGGTTTTCATTCGCGTTGTCCCAGCTGTATTTCTCATTGAATTCGATCACAGCTGAATCACAGGCGACAGTAATCGGTTTAACAGATTCTTTGTCACCAGGTTTCTGTTCAGGCACCCAGATCATCGCGAACGGTTTCAGCTCGATCTGCTGTCCATCATTGATCAGCTCTCGCGAAGATATAGGCTTTGTCTCCAAACTTGACCTGGTAACCCGGGTTCTGATTAACCACCCACTCGACATGTTTCAAATGCTTAAGCGCGAGCTCCCTGTTTTCAATAGGTCCCAGTTGGTGTTCGGGAGGTGTCACAGGAATTGCCTGCGGTAGCGACAATACAGGAGGAACCAGCATCGGGTTCACATACGTGTGATAGAACCATCCCACACCCGTTAACAGGCAGGTTGTAATCAGTGTGATCAGGAATTGCCGTTTCATTCACACAGGTTCCCGTGGGTGGTTTTAACTAAGTAAGAGACTGGTCAAGTAAGTCGTGATGCTGAGTATGTTTCTGTGATGCCGATTAAGCTGCTTTCTTCTTAAGCTGATTATCCGCATCAGACGAAAGGCTTCCTTGAGCGGGTAGCAGGCTGATCACATCTGTGATATCAAGCATGCCGACCGGGCGTTGTTCATCATCAATGACTGGAAGTTCGCTTAACTTGCGTTCAGAAAGTAAAGCAACCGCGTCGGAGATCAATAAATTAGGGGTCACCGTTGTGGGTTTTCTGGTCATCACTTCCCGAATGGGAGCATCCAGTTGTTGATCATGTCGCGTTTCGAGCAATCGAGCCAGATCGGAATCAGTAAACAAGCCGGAGATGCGGTTCTGCTGATTTACGAGGATAATGGCACCTGTTCGGCGGCCATCAATATGTGATGTCGAGAGAACTTCCCGGACCGTTTTTTCCTCCGCAGCAACCCTCACCCGGGAACCAACTCGCATCAAATCCTGTACTGTTTTGAATTTGAGACCGAGACTACCCCCTGGATGCCAGGCGGCAAACTGTTCTGGTTTGAATCCGCGTCGTCGCGCTGTCACCAGGGCAAGTGCATCCCCCAACCCCAGCATGGATGTCGTGCTGGTGGAAGGAGCGAGGCCATGGGGTCCGACCTCTGTCTGGTTACCCAGAGAGATGACGATTTTTGCGGATCGCCCTAATGAACTCTGGGCATGGGCTGTGACTGCAATAATCGGGATGTCGAGACTGGTTACGAAGGGAACCAGACGCAACAGCTCTTCTGTTTCGCCACTATTGGAGAAAGCGAGCAGCGTATCACCTTGTCGCATGAAACCCAGATCACCATGAACAGCCTCCACCGGGTGCAGAAATGAGGCACGTGTCCCTGTGGAGGAAAGTGTTGCCGAGATCTTCTGGGCGATCAGACCTGCTTTCCCGATCCCCGTTAAAATGACAGTCCCGCGACATTCGGCGAGCAGTTGTACGGCCTGGCAGAAATCGTGATCCAGTCGCCCGGCCAGTTTGATCAGAGCGGCCCCCTCAGTTTGCAGAACTTCAGTCGCTTCCTGCAGGATCGAGCGGTATTCAGAGGGGGGTAAAGGTACTGAGCGAGGCTGTTGATTGGCCGCGAGATTCATCGGTCATTATCCCTGACGTGAATTGCGGTAAGATTGACAGGACAGCCTGGATCCATCCGGACTGCCGGGGCGGTGCGTAAAGTTAATTACAGCAAGCACTTTCGTCAAAGCAGCTTCAGCCCCATTTCAACCTGAAAATCAGGTTGCCTGCAAGCGGGTCATTATATCTGGGGGGAAAAATGCGGTCAATCCGAGCCTGAAACAGGTGCTGGAGAGAGAGCTTGGGCCGAACTGGTGCTGAATCAGGTTCGGGATGCGAAGGACGGGAAAAAGAAACAATAACGCGAGGTACCGGCCGACCAGAGAGATGAGGATGATCACATGATATTTGGTGAAGTTCATACTGAAATTGCCCAGGGTAATGACCGAGTCATGAATATAAATATCAGTGAAGGGAATCGGACCTTTCAAAGTCAGCAGATAGCCACCCAACAAGCCGCTTAAACCGGCCAGCGTTCCTGCCATCCGCTGAAAGAGGGCGAGCTGCAGGGTGTTGTCACTCGTGGGGGCATGTTTGAGCAGCAGGTTCTGGCCGCCAATGTTGGCGGCTGCATAAAACCCCCAGAGGAAATAACAGAGAACCAGCCACCAGGGTTGTTCAATCGTGGCGGGAAACCAGAAGAGTAACCCCATGTTGGCCAATAACAGGCCTCCCCACAACGTGGCTTTGTCATACCCTCGGTCACATGCCTTTCCCGTGAGATAGCTAACAGGCAACTTAACGACTCGCATGATTCCCAGTAACAGAAAACTGTAAGTCAGGCTCAGTTCAAGTACATTACGCGAGTAAAAGAAGAAGACCGATTGCGTCAAGCCGTTAAAAAATGCGAGCGTCCAGCTATGCATCATCAACCAGCGCAGGGACGAATCCTGCATGAGTACAGCGAACAGTTTTCCCCAGCTGAATTGCGAAACTTTATCTTGAACTTCACTTTCAGGCAGCTTCAACAGGGGCAAAACAGAGCATAGCTGTAACAGACAACCGGACAGGAAGCAGATAACGTAGAACAGCTCCAACTGCTCCGGTGAGTAGTGATGATTCAAATAATCGCGCGCATAGGCCACTGAGGTTGCCCAGATAATCATGACGACTAACTTGGCTATATTCCGATAAGCAAACATTTCTCCCCATCGGGTTCGTGGAGAGAGGACCGACAGCCAGGATATGTAAGCGGTGTAGGAAAAAGCTTGCAGCATCTCCGAGACAGCAAGAAAGAGCAACAGCATGCGAACCAGACTGCTGCTGTGGTGAGAGTCGTCGTCCAGGTAGATCAGCAGGGGAATACCAATGGCAAGAATCCGCGAGGCGAATAACAGATTCAGCCAGATTTTTTTCAGCCCCAGGTTCCAGTTGAGCAGCACGCGGGTGAAGATCGCCACAAAACCGACCAGTTCCGGCAGGGCAATGACGATGCTGATTTCCTTGAACCCAATATCGAGATCGTAAATGAAGTAATGCAGAAACGCCCCACTGGTAATCACATGCCCCAGAGACCAGAACATCTGGTTCCAGGCGACTCTGTATTCGAGTTCGTTTTGTGATATTTCGATGGGACACCTCAAGAGACACGAGGGTGGAGGGCATGGGTTCCTGTTACCCGAATCTTGGGAAACAGAATACCAGAAATTGAAGGCCAATTGCTCCAAAGTAGGGCAATTACAGGAGTTCAGTAGATTTTGAGTATTTGTACCAGATCAGAAATGTGTACAAAAGATCATTTTGGATCGACTGGTCATTCTATTTCGAGCCCGGAATATCATAGTCATTGAGTGCCGGGATCGACCAACCAGGGGGTAATTTTCAGGGGAGAGCCGGGAAACGTTAACTCTTCGGAGCAAACTACTTGCATTGCCTGAATGTCGGTTTAGAATAAAGGGGCAAGGTAGGTAGGAAAATCTTGAATAGGGCCCCTTGGGTACGGATGCTGACGAATATAGCGAATTCCCGGATTTGGACTGAAACCCCATAACAGGACGTAAGGTTTACCACACTTTTACGATCTTCACCTAAGTCCTGTTTGTCACAGCCCCCTTGATGTGAAACATTAGTGTGTTCAGATCCTTCATCGCTCATGACCGATAAAACATCAGAGGATTCTCTCTGAGTTTTCCGTATAAAAACAGAGAGTTGTTCTTATTCGTTTGGGACTGTTCCAGAATCTGGAACCTCCGAACAATTCAACAACTGACTTTACCCATCCAGTCTGCAGCTTTGTCTGCAATCCTGTCCCATCCGCACTTGCGCATGCTGGCAATTGACCCGGAGTCTCTTCGAACATGGCTAACCGTTATCTCAGTTTGGAAGAAACAGCAGATCTCCTCGGAATCACACCTGATGAATTGAAACAGATTCGCAATCGGGGGGAAATTCGAGGTTATGCTGATCGGGGTTCCTGGAAATTCCGGGAAGATGAAGTGAACGAATACCGTCGCAGCCAGCGGCCCGACTCCGACCCGGATGTTCCGCTCTATCAACCCGAGCAACCTGCTTCTCCGATCAATCCGGATGACACCGCCGCCCTGGATACTGCTTCACTGGCAGATACCTCATCGGACAGCGATGTGCGATTGGTACTGGATGACGATCTGGTGAGTGGTGATAGTGATCCTGAAATTTCATTTCGAATCCATCGGCGACTCTGATAGCGATGTCGCCTGGTCGATCAGAACATTGATAAAAAATCAGATAGTGACGTGAAACTGGTCAGTGGTGAAAGTGGCGATGAAATTCCGCTCGGTGAAGGCCCTTTCGGAACTGATTCAGATGAAACTCGTTGGATCAGATTCTGACAGCGATGTGAGTCTTGTCGGTGAAGACTCTGACGGTGATGTCAAACTCGCTGGCGAGGATACCCCATGGAGATCCCGACCCTGGACAGTAAAACTTCCGATAGCGATGTCAAAATAGTCGAGACCGACAGCGAAGTCCGTCTTGTTGATGAAGTCGGAACCGACCCCGATGCGATGCCGATTTCAGCCGAAACCGGCAACCCATCTCAACCTTGAGCCAGAACTGGATGCTCCCTTTCAGACTCCGATGTGAATCTGGTTGAGGAAGAAGCCAGTCAGCATTCGATTTTGGAAGTGACAGTGACGTGCGACTCGTGGGGAGATTCAGAACCTCGGTTAGAGGAAGCGATAGCGATATCAACTCTCGTCTCTGAAGATCTCGCTGATGAAAGTGGTATCTCACTCGCCAAAAGCGAAGATTCTGATATCCGAATTGCCGGTGAAAGTGGCATCTCCCTGAACGACCCTGTCGACAGCGGAATTTCGCTCGAAGCTGATGACAGTGGGCTTTCACTCGAAGCTGAAGATGATAGTACTATTTCCCTGTTGCCGGATGACGATAGCGGTATCGCCCTTGATATGGCCGATGACAGTGGCATCTCACTGGAAGACGACAGTGGGATCGATATGGATGACGAACTTCAGGGAACCCTGCCCATGATGAATACCGTGGGCAAACAGGGTGATGATACCCACGAAGAGATGGATACCTTCGGTGACGCCTTTGCTTTTGATGATGACACCTCTGATGATACAGAGATGCTCTTCATGGATGATGATGAAGACCACGCTTCCACTATGGTGGGAGGTGGTGATGAATCGGCCGACGTCTTCGAAATGGCTGATTCTGAATTCGAAGATATGGAAAGTGAAGAATTCGAACTGGAAGAATCGCTCGATGAATTCAATGAGTTCGATGGTGACGAATTCGATTTCGAAGACGACGGTGAATCCGTTTCAACTCTGGATGAATTTGATGTCTTCGATGCCGATGACGATGTCTTCGATGACGAAGGCTTCGATACAGGTGAAAGCGCTGCCGATTTCGCCCAACCGCTGCCGACCGGCATGGGTGGCCAATCCATGATGGCTGCTCCTGCGGAGTGGACTACAGGTTCAGTCGTCCTCTCAGCAATCTCAGCTGTGATCCTGATGCTCTGTATGTTCGTGGCGATTGACCTCGTCCGAGCACTCTGGGCACCTCTCCCCTCAGACGCCGGCAGCCCAGGCGGCCTCCTGATCGATTCCTTCGGGAAGATGTTCTAAGGAAGTCGATCGGCTATTCCGATCAAGAGGCTGAATCAACTTGATGCTCAGGGGGCAATGAGTCTAAGTAGAGCGCGTGCGCATCACCTGTTGCCGGTTTTGAGTTGTTCAGCATGAGCTGGGGAGAGTCTTTCCTGAAGCTCTTCTTACAGAAGATTTTTTTACAGGCAGTCTCTAAAACCTCACGTGAAATCCTTGGGATTTCCGAAGAGGCCTCCGCCGCCGGTGTTGCCTGTTCCTCCCTGGAGAGGTTCTTTACGTTTGCGGACGTAGGGGGTGACCGGTTCTTCTTCGGCTTCCGGTTCGGGTTTGGCGACCAGAGCTTTTAAGGAGAGAGCAATCCGGTGTTTCTTCTGGTTGACTTCCAGCACCTGCACGTCGACCTGTTGACCGACTTTCAGTACATCGCCCACTTTGTTGACCCGTTTGTGGTCGAGTTCGCTGATGTGGATCATCCCCTCGACACCCTGCTCAAGTTCGACAAAGGCACCGAACTCAGCAATGCGGGTTACCTTTCCTGAAACGGTCTTCCCTTTTTCGTAGGTCGTTTCGGCGACGGTCCAGGGGTTTTTGATCAGTTGTTTCATACCGAGGCCGACCCGTTTTTTCTCCGGGTCTAGGGAGATCACCTGGACCTCGACTTCCTGGCCTTCTTTCAGGACATCGCTGGGGTGATTGATCCGCATCCAGCTGATTTCGCCGACGTGCAGGAAACCATCGATGGCACCGATGTCGATGAAGGCACCATAGTTTTTGATCGTTTTCACTTTACCGGAATACTGCTGACCGAGGGCGAGTGTTTCCCAGACTTTCCCCTGTTCCTCTTCCCGCTGAGACTGGAGGTAAGTCCGATGACTGACAACCAGGTTGCGTTTCTTGGGGTTCACTTCCAGCACGACGGCAGTCAGTTTCTGGCCGACGAAGGGTTCCAGGTCACTGATGAATCCAATTTCAACCTGACCCGCTGGCATGAAACCACGCAGGTTGCTGACAGTCACTTCCAGTCCACCTTTGACTGTCTTGGTGACCATGGCGTCGACGATCTGGCCGACATCAATCGCACTCCAATCCCCGCCTACCTTCTGGCGACCACCAGAAAGCGTCAGGTGAATCAAACCTTCATTTGGATCGACCTTGGCCACTTTGACTTTGACTTCGGCTCCAACTTCAGGGGCTCCATCGGGAAATTGACGAGCGGAGACAACACCCGAGGCACGCAGGCCGAGATCGATGAAGACATCGTCACCATGAATCGATTCAACTTTCCCTTTGAGGCGATCCCCTTCGCTCACTTCTGTTTCGCTGATTTTTACAGGTGCCGCTTCATCTGGAGTGGCAGCTGTTGCGGCGAGATCCTCTGAAGCGACTTCCCCTGCCATAACAGCCTGGAGCTGGGCTTCGATATCATCATCGAGGTCTTCCGCCTTGGGAATATCGACTTTCACCTGCTGTTTAGGTTTCAGGGCAGAGGCTTCTTTCATCGCTTCAATGATGGCCTCACTGTTGACTGATTTTTCTGCGACAGCTTCTTCTGCTGGCTCAGCTGCGGCTTCGACAGGTGCCGCGGGAGTGGCTTCAGCTTTGACTTCGGAGACCGGTTCCGCTTCAGGCTGTGCTGGTCGAGGAGTCTCAACTGACCCGACCGCTTTCATCTCGGTTGGCACAACATTTCGTTTCATCCGTTCAGCCAGTGGAGCTTTCTCCGGCTGAGCTTTCTCCGGCTGAGCTGTCTCAGGTTGAGCCGAATCAGTCATTGATTCCTGACTTGTCTGTTCCTGAGTTTCGGTTTGAGTTGTTTCAGTTTCCGTAGTTGTGTCCTGGTCCGGAGTCACAGATTCGTTTGAAGTCATTTACCTTAATTCCTGCAATGTCTGATGGTCATCCAACAGTCAGAGTAAATTCACTGGTGATTTGCTGGTGGCCATCCGGTCAAGCGGTGTAAATCGCGAACATCATGCGTGATGTTCCCACTTTACGATTTATCCAGCCGCTGGACTTGGTCTCTGTCGGCGTGATGGAGCGCGACATCATTTGCGTTATGCATTTACGATAGCTAAACAGAATCGGACATTCGAGTCCGTTCCGCTTGCTTAGAGGGAATGTTGTAAAATATTTTTGATGTGGGACTTTGTAGCAAATTCAGGCTCTATTCACCAGATTTGTCCACTAAAACAGGTGTACTTTTGACACAGCGGAAACCGACGGCATCATCCTTGAGACCTGATTTCGCTACTCTCCGGAACGAAGAGGTCAATTTTTCGAACCGATCTTTCCACGATCCACCCCGCAGAATGATTTTCTCCTCTTTAGAATTCGCTGAGGCTCCCTCTCCCGTTGAGGCATCATCCAGTACGAACTCCCACAAATAGCCGTGCATGTCGTACAGGCCCCAGGGGTTTGGTTTGAGGGCTCCCACGGGCGGGTCGTTTCCAGCCGCATTCCCGGTGTGCCAGGCGTACTCATTCAGGTTCCCCGCGAAATTTCCCACGTCCCCCTCGGCCTGGGCCTCCTCACCGAAGCTGTACCGGGTGGTCGTCCCCGCCCGGCAACAGTATTCCCACTCTGCTTCCAGGGGGAGCCGGATCATCTCCTCTGAGCCGATCAGCTTTTTCTGGTGGAGGATCGCTGTCAGCTTCTTGCAGAATTCCATCGCATCGGCCCGGGTCATCATCTCCACCGAGTTCCGCGGCCCTTTCCAGCGACTCGGGTTGTCTCCCATCACCGCCTGATACAGATTCTGGGGAACTTCGTACTTCGCGATAGAGAACGAGTAATCAAACGTCACTTTATGTACTGGTTCTGCGTCTTCTCCTGCAATCGTTGATCCCATCTGGAACGACTGGGGAAACTTCCCTTCTCCCGGGGTGATCTCGACGAATTCATCGACGAAAGTCTGGAAGAGTTCCGAATCGTCCGCCAGCAGGGGAGACAGGGACGCGATGATTATGACTAGGGGGAGTGTTTTCAAAATAGGCATGAGCGAGACCGTTCGGGTGGGAACCACAGATGGACACGGATAAACACAGATGTATTAGAACCGGTCCAAGGGGGTGAGGACAACCGGAAGGGAGTAACTCATGCAACTGTAAAGAAGAGTATCTGTAATTTGACTAGCTCGCTGCGGCCTTATCTACAGAGTCATCTGAACTATCTTTCTCATTAAGATAGAGTGCAACGCGGTTTTGAATCTTGTCTGCGTATTGATAGATCTCTGTTAAGTCAGAAATGGGAATTCGAGACTCGACTTTTGCCTCATCCAGTATGCCTAAATACTTTTGATTACGATTGAAATGAAGGCGGCAGATAGGTTTTCGGTTATTATCATCGAACAAAATGCCGCAATAACTCGCAGTATCGCGCATAAAGACTCTTTTGACATCGACAATTTCTCTGAGGATAGACTTCACGATGTAAAAGCCTTCTATCTCGTCTTCAGTCGTCTCAATATCAGAGGCCTCTTTAACGACCACTTCCGGTTCAGGGTCATCCATAGGATCGCGCGGTTGTGTATCCAATGCCGTTTTTAAACGCTCGTTAACTCTTTCTGCTACAAATTCCTGAAACGCTTTTTTGGTTAATGCCGTAAATTGTTCCAATACAGTCTGTGTGATCATGCCATCATAAACGCGTTTTGTCAGCACTTTGACAAACTGTTCTGAGGGGTTTGTCCATTCCTCAGTCAGAATTCGCTTAATTCCCTTGCGATACTTCAGGTCATTCGCGGTGGAGAGAATCTCATCAAGATCGTAAATATCTTTTGTGAATTTTTTTATTTCGGAAGCAATTCGATCGTTGATCTGCGTCATATCAAACTCAAAGAACGGTTGTTGATCCATTACGTTCGGTTTGTCCAGATCCGAAAAAATGCGATATTGCACCCCGTTTGTCAGAATACCAAATCTCGCATGCGTCACTGAAAAATAGCGATATAATTGGGAGGCATGCACTTGATCGAGATCGCAATTGGCCTTTTTGCATTCAATTAAAATGATCAGCTTAGAATCTTTATTGATGGCATAGTCGACCTTCTCGCCTTTTTTAATACCAACATCAGCTGTGAATTCGGGAATCACTTCAGTCGGGTCAAAAACGTTGTAACCCAAAGCATTGATGAATGGCATGATCAATGCATTTTTCGTTGCCTCTTCGGTTTCCAAACTTCCGATAAGACGTGGAATTTTATTACCGATTTCCTGAAGTCGATCAATCAGATCCATAGCTGCTGCCCTGTGAAAAGATAGTAATTGCAGTTGGGGTTAATGCTACTACACATTTGACAACTGATCTGCTGAATATTCAACTCCCAAAAGACTGCTGTGCATTAATTATCGCAGAAGATTTATTGGAGAAGAGGGCAGATGAAATGCTGCTTTCAACATACGGCCATTATCTTTTCAACAGCTTATCCAAAATCCATCCCGGGATCTTCCTTAAACCGAGATTCGTCAAGCGTCTTTCCGACCACGATTTCAAATCTATGAGTAACGGTTCATTGAACAGACTAATCGCTTTTGAACATAGCTCAAAGGCGAAGCCATGTTGTTCCTGGATCGTGGCGATCATCCAGCCGAGGAGATAGCGGCGTAAGGTTTGTTCTCCCTCGAATTCATGGAGATAGCACATCTCTCCCCAACCGGGGGTGATACGTTGTCCTTTGAGCCAGAGTCTTTGCTTGAATGAGGATTGGTTCTGCAGCAGTTCAGGAGAGAATCGGTGCGGGCCTTTGAGATCGAGGCGACTTAACCAGAACGGTTCCTGTTCCAGACGGGCGAGGATCTGGTGGAGTTTATCTTCATTGTGATAGGCGTCGATCAGGCCGGGTTCGAATTCGGCGATCAGAATCTGATGGCGGATCTCATCGGGAAGACTTAGAAAGAGACGCAAGTCAGTTCCCTGGGAATCGGTTTTGAACCAGTCGATGTAGGTGAGCTGTAATTGTTCTAAAACTTCGGGGAGCGTGATTGCCGGGACTTCGACTTCCTCGGATACTTCAAACAGCGGGGCGAAGTTCCATACCTGCAATGCCTCTTGATTCGGTTTCAATCGGCTTGAGCAGTAGGGGGATTTGGTGAGATAAAATCGGGCCTTCTCCTCTGGTTGCTCCACAACGGCAGCGGGGAAGAGATGCAATTGTCGATAACCGGCCTGGGTGCTTGTGGTGGTGGTCAGCTCCCGTTGATCGGCGTCGAAGGCGATGCAGATTGAGGCTGGTGCTAACGGTTTCCAGGCGGGATGTACTGCTCCCGAGGCGCCGATGTCGACAAGGACTGGTGGTTGTTCCATCAGCGTCGGGTGCGAAAGAATGCGGTCGAACAACTTGCGGGGGAAACGGGGCATCGTCTGTTATCCGACCGGGGTGGCGACCTCTTCGGGGGTGACGGTGATGACTATCGATTTGTAACCGGGCGTTTTGGAGGTGTCATCGACGTCAGTGGTGACGAGGGCATTCGCTTCCGGGTAATACATCAACGCATTCCCTTCTCGAATGTCAAACGGACGGGCGAGCAGAAGTCGCATTTCACCCGCTTCACTCTTCACGCGCACGCGTTGATCGGTCACCAGATTCATTCGCTTCATATCACGCTCATTGAGCAGAATGACATCACGCCGTTCCTGGCCGCGGTAGACATCTTCTTCATCGTAGACAACCGTGTTGAATTGTCCTTCCGAACGAACCGTCATCAGGCGGAGTTCACCCTCTTTAAGGGGAGTTGGTTCGGGGAGCGGAAGGGTGTGGAAGATCGCTTTGCCACTTGGCGTCGGGAAATGAAACCCATCGAGCGCACGACCAGTGACATGAAACTCTTTCTTCGTGGAATCGATCTTTCCGATCTCTTCGTAACCAGGAATCAATTGAGCAATCATCTGACGGATCGCTGCATGGCTTTCGAGCTCATCCCAGTTCACCGGGCCATGTGTACCGAGCAACCGCTTGGCAATTGCATTGATGATACTCACTTCACTCTTCGGGCCTTCCAGGCGATTCTTCCCTCCATCACTTAACCGGACGAAGCTGAACATCGACTCTTGCGTGGTCGGTTGCGGTTCCTCATCACGTGGGAAGACGGGGAGGATAATCGTCTCCTGTCCCAGACCCCAGGCATGCCCAGTGTTGAGCGTCGTGGAGAGATAAACATTCAGCTTGAGATTCCCGAACGCTTCCATCGCGAACTGGGCATCGGGGTTACTTCCATACAGGTTGCCTCCCAGGCAGAAGGCCGTTTCCATCTCGCCCCTTTTGGCAGCCTGCATACAGGCCATCGTGTCGTAACCGGGCGAGGTGGGGATTTTAATTCCGAGTTGTTGTTCGAACCGTTCGAGGATGTTGGTTTTCAGCTGCGGCGTCACTCCGACAGAACCCATCCCCTGGACGTTACTATGTCCGCGGATCGGCATGACTCCTGCCTCGCGGCGACCGACCATCGCACGGAGCAGGGAGACATTGGCGATCATCTGCACATTCTCCGTTGCATGCAGATGATGCGTGATTCCCATCGCCCAGGCGAAGACGACATTCTTCGCGTCCATGTACTGCTGACTCAGGTCATCAATCGTCGCCCGGTCGACACCCGACTTACTGATGATCTCTTCCCAACTCGTCTGTTCAATCTGTTGCTTAAAGGCGTCGAAGCCTTCGGTGTGCTGGTCGATGAATTCCTGTGACTGGGCATTTTTTCCAGCACGTTTTTGGCGATCCCCGCCAAGAGGGCCATGTCTCCGCCGATGTGTGGTTGAATGTAGGTGCTGGCGATATCGGAACCAAACAGCATGCTACGGACATCACTCGGTACGCGGAAATTGACGAGGCCAAGTTCCTTCACCGGGTTGAGGACAATCACCTTGCCACCCCGACGACGGATTTCCATCAGTGTGCGCATCAGACGGGGATGATTCGAAGCGGGGTTTGCGCCAATCAGAATGTAGAGGTCGGTCTTGTCGAGGTCTTCGAGTTGAACCGTTCCCGCACCTGTTCCCAGGCTACTCGTTAAACCGACACCACTTGGTTGATGACAGTAGTAGGAGCAGTTGTTGACATAATTCGTTCCGAAGAGTCGCGCCATCATCTGCAGCAGAAAGCCTGCTTCATTGGAGGAGCGCCCGCTGACATAGAAGAACGTCTTGTCGGGTCCGCTCGCCTGCATTTGTCCGGCGATTTTATCGAAAGCCTCTTCCCAACTGATGGGACGATATTGATCGTGCTCGGGGCCACAGATAACAGGTTGTACCAGCCGACCACTGTTCTCCAGTTCGCGTGGTGACAGGGCGCGCATTTTGGGAATCGTCATTTTGTCAAAGAAGTCGGCAGGAATGGCACCCTGTAAATCGGAGGCCATCGCCTGGAACGATTTTTTACAGACTTCCGGAAAGTGGCCCGCTTCATTACGCATTCCACCCGACTGTCCCCCCATACCGACAGCGCAAGTTTTGCACGTGTTGCGGGAGTACATCGACTTCCACATATTGAGCCAACCGACCCGGTGGAATAATTTAAAACTGTATTTAAGAGCCTGCCAGCCCCCACCACTTTTCAATTTGGCATGATTGAACTTCAAGAAGAGTTGGAACCACGAAATACATAATAGAGTGAACTCAGTTACTCTTGCTGTTGAGCTGTTCAGTTTACCACACGATGGGGGAAGAATGAACTGTGGAGAATAAAATTACTCCTGGAGGTCGCCTCAGTCTTCCAGAATCTTCCACAGTTTGGGGGTGGCGAGTTCGATGCTGTTCCCGGCCGGGTCTCGAAAGTAGAGCGAACGCCCTCCTGTGGCCAGTTGATCTCTGCTTCGAGCTCAACTTCTTTGGCGGTCAGCTGCTTTTTCCAATCATCCATTTCATTCTCGGAGACGCGGAAGGCCATGTGGCAGGGTCCCCGGGCTCCATGCCGTGGAATTTCGACCCCGTTAACGACCATATTGGGGCCAATCGACTTGAGCGGGTTGAAGACGAGGAAGAGGCTCTGCTGGCAGCGAAAGAAGATATGGTGGGGAGATCTTCATCAAGCACTTCCAGTCCCAGAACATCTTCGTAGAAAGACTTAATACCGGTTAAGTCTTCCGCGTAGATAATGGTTTCCAGAACACCGTGCGGTTGCATGCCTATTCAGAATTCATTCTAGAGTGATCGATGTTTCGTTTATCAGGATTGGGCTTCTTCCGGAGTAGGCCCTTCAATCTTGGGAGGCTGCATCCTTTCAGTCAAGTGGACTGCACCTTCCTCCGGCACGATACCGCTTCCGTAATATTTTGCCCAGACCTGGGTCAACTCGGCTCCAAAGAGGACGATCAACGAAGAAAAATAAACCCAGACCAGAACGGCGATCAGGGATGAAGCGGCACTTCCCAGCTGGAACCGACTTCGGAATTCTGAAGATACCAGCTAATGACCGATTTACCTGTAACAAATAAGAGGGCTGTCAGAAAAGAACCCACAAACATATCTTTCCAGCTGGTCTTCGCATCCGGAAGCACCTTGAACATGACAGCGAACAGCACGGTGGCAACAAACAGGGTGATCAAGTTATTCGCCAGCATGCCCAGACCGAACATGAGAAATGTCGCTTTGGGACCCTGTGTCCATTCAATCATTTCGTCGACCATCATCGTGAGCACCAGCGAGACAAGCAGCATAAACGCGATGATGGCGACCATGCCGAGTGACAGGATTCTTTTTAACAGAAACCATCTCAGTACTTTCCGATTGGGATCGCGCTGTACTTTCCAGACTCGATTCAGGGCATGTTGAAATTGGGCGAATAGACTGGTGGCGGTGAAAAAAAGCAGACCGATTCCAAAAATTCTGGACAACCAGCCAAAGCCAGCTACTTCTGATGGAACTGTTTGCTTTTCCTCTGCATCAGAGGATTCGTCACTCTCGCTGGAATTTGGCTCTTCTTTATGACCAATGCTGCCGGTTACATCTGTAATCGGTAGTCCCACCTGCTGCTTGACGATGGTGTCAATTCGATCGGCTTCCACCCCAAACCAGCCGGCGACAGCAAACAGGATGATCAGGATTGGGGGAAGTGAAAATATCGTGTAATAAGCGAGCGCCGCTCCACTCACCATACATTCATCGTGCAGGAAGTCTTTGGCCGCTTCTACGATAGCCTTGAATATTTTCATGAACTGAGTTCCTCGACGTCCTGTTCCTGAGGGGGCAGAATCTGTTCATCGCCAGATTTGAGAATAAATTTGACGCCATGCTGCTAAGAGTGGCGAAGAACCGTCCAGATTTAATCTGCCAGAGAAAGAATCGAGGCGTGAGGTGTCTGCACAGAATACTAAATCAGGATGAGGAATACCTCATCATACTCATTCTAGATGAATGAACTGGCCCCATAAAGTAGCCACTTACGGCGGAATGCTGAAAGTCTTCTCTTAATGCACTAATTCAGGCGAGGATCGCTTCCGTCTGGTCAGAAGTTTCAATGACTTCATCTGTAACAGCAGTCCAGCGGTTCAGGACATCATCGGAAATATCTTTGATGGCTTCCTGCCATTCCAGTTCCGAGATTTCGCCACTGGAATAGGGCACGCGATAGCCGGCGATCAGATTGGCAAAGGCGACAATCCCCGGAATTGAAAAGCGAATATTATCATTTCCGAGTGGAAGATGGTGGAACAGAATCGAATCAATCAAAGTTTGTGGTAATCCCCAGACTCCCAATAAATAACCACCCACTTCAGCATGACTGATGTGATTAAGAGCCTGTTCAGCTTCATGGAAAGCGCACTGATGTTTCGCGGAGTAGGCCTGGATTTCTTTAAAGGTATCGGGCAACTGCACCAGCAGCACAGTCTTACCGATATCATGCAGTAATCCTGCTGAGAAGGCTTCATTGGCGAGAGAGCGATTGCCGGTCTCTTCCAGGGTGAACTTCTGGGCAATACGAGCTGTGAGCAGCGAGTGATTGATGATCTCGCTTAAAATTTTCTGATCCACTCCTTTGGAACTTTGAAATGGTTTGAAGATCTGTGAGCTCAACACGAACGAGCAGAGATTTTCCAATCCGAAAGTAATGTGATCGCCTGCGAGATCGAAGTGATCTGCTTGTTGAAACCAAAGCAGACGATGAATTCATCAGTTGCAGAATTTTGGGCAGACATCGCCACGTCCTGGCTGACAATCTTTACGGCATCACTTAATGAACCGTCGTTATCG
This sequence comes from Planctomycetaceae bacterium, assembly GCA_041398805.1. Classification (GTDB taxonomy): domain Bacteria; phylum Planctomycetota; class Planctomycetia; order Planctomycetales; family Planctomycetaceae; genus Polystyrenella. The sequence goes on from JAWKUC010000001.1 coordinate 513,968, forward strand.
ATGCAACTTCGCAATTCCTGGTAAAGGCTGGGAAGGCTGGGGAGTGAACCCAGTTTGGTGATGAAGGGGCGAATATGTTCATCGATGGTCAATTCGCGTTGATTCAATGTCTGGGAAATCAGATTGACCAGTTGATCGGCATCCCAGGGTTTTGCGAAGAACTGATGTGTGTAAGCAAGAGCCCGGCCCAGAGATTCGCTGTCAGCATAACCGGAGAGAATAAACCGAATCGTATCGGGAAATCGGGTGGCGACTTCTTTCATAAAAGTCGCCCCATCCATCTGTGGCATCCGCATATCGCTGATGATGGCATCGCAGGGGATTTCTTCCATCTTTTTGAGGGCTTCATCTGCTCTCAGGAAAAAATGAAGATCCCAGTCTTTGGCTTTCCGGCGTAAAACACGGCGCAGACCATCAAGGACATTTTGTTCATCATCAACAAAAAACACAGTGGGTGATTTCATAACTAACTCCTGCCGGATCACAGGTTCTAAGCCGAATTCAAGGTTGAAACTGGAGGAATGATTCACCTGAAGATTAGGTCCCTAAATGGACCTCGCAGGTCGGGACCCGACCCCTTTAAACCAAGTTCATTGAGTGACCTGGCCCAAGTGCGGATTAAGCAGGTTATAACGATTATGCGGCTGGCGAATTCATTCCAGGGATACGACGAAATGAGGCCGCGAACGGTGATAAAACCCTCGAAATCAACTCGGAAATCGTACGAATACAGAGCCGGCTTTGGCATTACCGGGTAGAAAATGCTTTTAAAGCTGAGGAGTCACTGGCTGGTCCTTAGAGTTTGAATCTCTATAATTCCAGAATGCGTACAGGTACTGGTCTCTAACAGAAGCAGGGAATTCATGAGTCAATCAATTTTCAGGGAATATCGAACTGAGGCGATTCTGATTTTCGTCAGTGTGGCTGCCCTGGGTTTCACCCTGGGTTACCTGATCGAACAGGCTGGCCCGATTGATCGTCCGTTGGATGGATTAGCCGTGGGGGAATCAGCACCCCCGATTCGTGCCTCGGCGTGGATTAATGGGGCAGCGCCTTCGCCGGAAGCGTTAACCGGGGAAGTTGTTGTGCTGGAGGTTTGGGCCTCTTACTGCTTTCCCTGCCAGTTTAAAACCCCCCAACTCGTAGAAGCTTACGAGCAGTATAAAGACAAGGTCCAGTTTATCGGACTGACCTCCGAAGGGCCGGAGCGGTTGGAAGAGGTGAATCAGTTCCTCGTTGATTATAAAGTCGAATGGCCGAATGGTTATGGGCCAGAGGCGGTGAACACGATCGTGAGTTATCAGTCAAACTTCATCCCGGAGATGTGGGTGATCGGTCGCGATGGGAAAGTCGTCTGGAATCATAATTCAGAGGGAAGCATCATTGATGGAATTGAACTTGCTCTGAACCCTCCCGCAGCAACCGCTTCTGCTGAGTGAACTCTGCCTTTGTTTTAGAAACTAGAGATCAATTGTGATCGTACGGGTCACCGGTTCCTGTTCGGGGATGCGTTGAATGAGGTGGATCTCCAGTTGCTGATACGGGGAAAGATCCTGGTGTGCTTGAGCAAGTTCCTGAATACGATTGACAGACTGCTCAAATTCTGATTCCTCTTCCTGCGGATTGAAGGGGACTGTCACCAGTATTCGCAGTAAGAGCGGATGCTCCTCATCATGGAGCTTGGCCTGACCTCCCTGTACGAGCGGACGTGCCTCGGGGAATTCCTCAGAGAGGGCCGTGGTCAGATCACGAAAGGGTCTGGTTTGAAACTCAAAGTAAACCCAGAGTGAACCGACCATTAATATTCCAAATCCAAACATCACGAGGACCACGAGTGGTCCTCGTTTTGGTTTGGATTCGATGTGGGAGACTCCAATTCAGCAATCTCTCTTAATTAAATACCATTGATGACATTCGGGCGGGCAGGAGAGTTCGGAGCAGAACTGAATTCCAGACGAAGCGGTTCATCGCCTCGCTCCGCACGGTCAATTTTAAAGGTGAGTGTGTGCTCGCCAGTGGAGACATCGATAAGAGTCTCCGCTCCCAGGTTGGAAACAGGTTTACCGTCGACCCAGAGTTCCAGCCCGGCTACGGAATTGAAGTTTAGTCGAACTTCTCCCGCACTTCCCACATCAAAACGGCTGGTCAGAAAACTGGTTGATCCCTGCTGAAGATCGCTCATCGAGAGCGAACCATTCACCCGACTGTAGATGGGTGACCAGATCACCTCTTTATTCTCTTCAGTCAGTTTCTGCAGATCGCTCGCAGTCAGAGAAGACAAGTTGACTTCTGCGGCTTGCAGTTCCCGCCAGGTGCGTGCACCGGAATATTTGGTGTGGCGAACGGACCGGGGCGTCCAAGTTCGTGAATAAAACGAACCAGATCGAGGAATTCCTGCCGCGTCATATTATCGACCAGTCCCTTCGGCATCATCGAGGGAGCGGGTGAGACTTCTTCGATCTCTTCCGGGTCAAAGGAGCGGAGTTGTCGGGTTGAAGCCTCCAGAATGACGATGCTTTCCGGTGTCTTCTCTCTCAGAATTCCCGTGAAAACTTTTCCTTCGTCAGTCAGGAGGGTGACTGCGGCGTATCCTTCACGTACAGCTTTATTGGGGTCCACGACGGCATGGAAAACATAGTCGAGTGGAGAACTCGCTCCCAATCCTTCCAGGTCAGGTCCCACGGGGGCTCCTCCGCCTGAGATTGCATGGCAGGAGAAGCAGGCGAGGTCCTTACGACGGAAGACATCTTCTCCACGGGCGGCATCTCCAGAATTCATGACTGATTCCAGCAGAGGTTTCAAATCCTCCGCCAGTAATTCTGCCGAGAGACTCTTCGTACCGATCAACGCACGGAAAGCTTCGACCAGACCCTGATGCTGTTTACCCGTTTCGTTCATATACCGAAGTGATAGTTTGGCGGCATCCACATTAAGTGGTTGATCTTTAAAACTGGCGACGAGTTGATCAGGCCCCTCGGGATGAGAAAAGAAGTTTTCGATCAGCAGACCCGGGTCTGCTTTATCTGGTTCCAGTTCCAACAGAATCGAAGCAAGTTGAGCAGCCACCTTGAGGTCGATATCTGCCAGCGCTGCGGCAGCACGGTATCGAGTTTCTAGAGTTTCTGAATTAGCTTCTGCAATCTGTTTGAGTGTATTCAATGCCGTTTCACCACCCAATCGCGAGACAGCCGTAAAGGCGGCTTGTCTGACCTCGGTGCTGGCAGCAGAATCAAGAGCAATCGCTTCCACGTCGGCCTGCAGGTCAGTGACTTTCCACAAACCTGCCAATGTCAGTGCTGCTGCTTTAAGCGACGGGTTCTCCGAGGAGATCAATGTTCCAACTTCAGTCAGGTTGCCGCTGGGAGTGACCTTCCTGTTGCGATAGGCGTCGGCAATACCATTGAGGATAATTGCGTGTAACTGAGGTGAATAGAGCGCGTCGTTCTCATTCAGCCCCGCATTCGCGATTGCAGCGAGTGAGTCATGTGCGAGTAATTGAGAGATCTCATCAGGTGTACCCTGCTGGGCAATCACCTTGAGCAGATTCGTTCGTTTAGCACGATCAAGTTTTCCATTCTTCAGAATATCTAGCAGCAGGGCAGTCGCTTCAGTCGTCTCCGCCACACTTAAAGCGGACTGCAGGTGATTGAGGTTTCCATTGAAGGTGATCTCACCCGCTTTCAAAGCCGGTAACCAGGAATCACGTGTGTTGAGAATCGTGTGCTTAAAGGTGTAATCAATGTATTTGTCGCGAGGTTTATCGACGATTTTTGTCGCGATTTCAATTGCCTGGGGATCTTCTATGTAACTCAAGGCACACAAGGCCTCCAATCGGACACGCGGGAATTCGTCCTGAATCAGCCGGTCTAACCTGGCTAGTGCGTCCGGCACGGAAGGAAGCCAGTAACGAAGTACACGTGTGGCAGCGGCGCGCGCTCTTGGTTCTGCCGAGTCGAGTACCTTGGTAAGCAGGTTGAGATCGATGTGGTTAATCGTCTCGCAAACCCACAAAGCTTCCAGTTGCTGATGAGCAAAGTTCGGGTCGTTGGTATCCAGCGAGTCGAGATAAGCGGGAAGTGCGGCAATGACTTCAGCGGAATCGCGTTCATAAAGTTCTCGACGACTTTTATCCCGGGTATATCCTTCCTGAGATTTCAGATTCTCAAACAGCTCAGCAATGGAGAGTTCTGTAAAATCGATTTTCGGGAGGAGATCACGAACTTTCTGGGTCACGCGCCATACACGTCCATTGAGATGGTCACGACGTTCATCGCGGAACTGATACTGCATATGTCCGATGACAGGTTGATAAAAGTCTGCCAGGTAGAGTGCCCCGTCCGGGCCGGTTTTCACATCGACAGGGCGAAACTTGGGGCCATTGCTGACAATCATCAGAGGTTGCAGTTCACGAGTGGCATAGCCCGCCCCGTCATCACTGAACTCATACAGATTGACTGTTTTATTTTTGAAGGCATTCAGCACCATCAGATTCTGATATTTCTCTGAGAAGTGACTGTTGTAAATGAATTCGGTTCCACATGATTTAGGAGCGGTAGTCCCGGGCACCCGTTCTGCCGGGTTACCCTTGCTGGTCGCCGGGGTGAGATACCAGATTCCTCCCTGAGGTCCTTCTGTAAGAAAACTTTGCCCCCATTGATCAAACGTGTGACCCCAGGGGTTAGTCGCGGTACCGACGTTGAACATCTGCAATTTCAACTCGCGTGGTCGCAACTGAAAGACACCTCCATTGTCGAGTCGTAACAATCCATGAGGAGTTTCAACCTGGGTATGCAGGAAAATTCCGGATTGAAAATACAACCAGCCCCCGGTCCCCAGGTGAAGGCGGAAATGGCATGGTGATTATCCTCTGTTCCGAAGCCGCTTAGTAAAACACGTTCGGTATCTGCTTTCAGGTCACCGTCTGTATCTTTAAGGAAAAGCAGGTCGGGTTGATTCGCGACGTAAACGCCTCCATCACCCAGATCGAATCCTGTGGGGACATATAATTTGTCATAGAAGATGGTCGATTTGTCTGCTTTGCCGTCGTTGTCGGTATCTTCGAGAACGCTGATGAAGTCGGTTCGTTCCTGCCCCGGTAGAATATGGGGATACATGGGAGAGTTGATCACCCACAATCGTCCCTTGGCATCCCACTTCATTGCGATGGGATTCACCACCATGGGAGATTCCGCAAGAGATTAATTTCGAAATCTTCATGCACAGTGAACTGCGAAGCTTCCTCCGCCGAGTCTTCCTGTTGACTTTCGGGGTATGTCAATTTCAACAGGTCATAAACTTCATCGGTCGACCGCCCTGTTCCTACCTGAGCCATCGCAGTGGAAACAGAGCAGCAGAGTAAACCGGTCAAGAGGAGAGTGAATATTTTTGAGGTAGGCATCGTTGAACTTTACCTTGTCAGGGAGCGTGACTGTTTTCGTGGTCTGTTGAATGGTTTCGGAGAGTGAATTTGCTTACTTCCGGATGAGTACATACTGATGAGAGGTCGGTTTAGAGAGTCGACTTGCTTTCTGATCGGACTCATCCATCAATCGTTGTAATTCGGCCATCTCTTTGGGAAAGGTCGGGTTTCCCGAGTTTCCACCATCCTTGGTCGGGTCGTAGTTATCGCTGGTCGAGGCGCGACGACCATAGATGTATTCCCCGTTGTGAGCTCTCCATTTGAAAAAGAACATGTCGTTCTTGAAGACGACTTCATCTCGTAGTTCCTGAGACTGTTTGAACTGAGGTCCATGATCGAGGGAATCCCATTGGCCCACTGTTCCGCAGAACCGGAGGCGACTTCTTCTTCGTCAATGCTCAAGGTGTAATTTCCAGGTTCCAGGTTGGTCACCGTTAGAATTCGGGCAGCAGAAGAATCTGCACCTGCGGGGGCTGTTACCGGGGAGCCAGGGGAAGACGATCATCGATAGCAGCAAAGCTGACCGCAGTCGAACTGGATTGTAAGTCACGGATTCGCACACCTGTTTTATTCACTTTCCGTTTACCAGCACTGATTTCAACCGACCATTCCTCTGTTCCGTATCCAAGTTGTTCTGCCAGGCTTTGACTGACCTTCCAATAACCAAACTCAGTGAAATGGAGCCCATTGTCGGTCAGCGGGTAGGGGGTGGGGGCATCGGGGTGATAGTTTGGTTGGAAAAGATTCACGAAGGAGATATTGGACTCCTGCGCCAACTGTCCTGTCGCATTGACATATTCCTGTAATGATTTGTTTTGCTGTTCCAGATCATAAGGAGCACCTGGGATCGACTCGAACGGGGAGGTGAAATCAGGAGTGTGCAACTTGAGGTTCGCAAATGTGGTTAATGTTTCACGATATCCATTTAAGAATTTTTCGAGTTGAGCGGTTCCCTCGAAGGCATCATTCACTCCATAACTGGCCATGACGACGGTGGGGTTCTGCTTCGCCAGGTTTTCTTCAAAGGATCCGTAATTCAGCGGACGTAAACGAACATGGGTTGTATCGCCCGGCCAGGCCATGTTGCGGAAAGAGATTCATTCCCGGGTGATTGATACGGAGCATCGTTTCGAAGTAACCATAATGCCGATCACGTTCGATGAACGTCGCGCTACCAGGGCGACCCGATCATTTTCCTGTAAGCGAAAGGCATTCGTTTCCTCTGCAAAGCAGGCTGTGCGAGGCGTGGGAAGAACAGCAAAGACCAGTAAAAGTATTGGCAAAAAGTGCTGCCGAGCGAACTGACTCACGAGGAACTCCTTTAGACATGATTTCCGACGACTGAGACGGGAAACATTTAGCTGTGAGATCGGGAGGTTCAATTGAGACCCGATTATCTTTAATCCGAATTAATGATTTTGTGTTAACAGGGCGTGAAGTAATGTTAGTCTGTCTATTGTATTGAGGGGGAATCAACAAACAATGCACAACAGAGGCTTGCGTTTCCATGCCCTGTATTGAAAATAGAGGTTTGCAGCAGACTTGAACTGGCTGCATTTCTGTCTACGCCCAATTTACAGCGAGAGTCATTCTCATGCGATTGAAATCGATCCGGAATTCACTCAAAACAGCTCCTCTCATGGCAGGCTGTCTGCTGCTGACAGTCACAGCCGTCTGGGCCTGTTCTGTCCCCGTATTCCGATATGCTTTGGAACAATGGTCTTCTGATCAATACGAAGTTCTGATATTTCATCAAGCTCCTCTTGATGAAAATTCATCCGCTTTATTGAAACCTTATGAAAATAGTTCCAAAGATGAAGCAACAACCGCTATTGCAAATTTGCATGTGCGTTATGTTGATCTGAACAAGGAACTCTCCGAAGCGGACCAACTCGTCTGGCAGGCCCAAGCGGATGAAGTCAAAGAAGAACTTCCGCGGATGGTGGTTCGATATCCATTACAGGCCGCTGGATTTAAAGGTCATCCCGAATATTTTGATGCCTGGTCCGCAAGCTGGTCGGAAGAAAACTTCAATAAGCTGCTCGATTCCCCCGCGCGTCGTGAAATTGCGCGGCGTTTAGTTTCAGGTGAAACCGCCATCTGGGTTCTACTAAGATCGGGTAACAAAGAACTGGATGATGCGGCCCGAGAAGCGATGACCAAAGGAATTGCCAAAGCGAATGAAACTCTGGAACTCCCCGAAATCGATGAGCAGGATATTAAAGATGGGCTGGTGAAAATCGATCCCGCGTTATTGAAAGTGAATTTCACTTCCTATGAGATCGATCAGAATAATCCGGATGAGGTTGCCTTTATCAGTATGCTGTTGGGAAGTGAAGACGATCTTTATGACTTACGCGAAGAGCCGATGGCCTTTCCCATCTTTGGTCGAGGACGAGTTTTGTATGGATTGATCGGTGCAGGCATCAGTGAAGAAAATATGCTGATTTCGTGTACCGAGTTGATTGGCCCCTGCACCTGTCAGGTGAAAGAAGAGAATCCTGGTACTGATCTGGTGATGAATGTCGATTGGGATAACCTGATCGAATCGACGATCGACCTCGATAAAGAACTTCCCCCCCTGCAGGGATTGGCCAGTTTCAGTGAACCTCAAGCCGAAGGTGAGAGCGAGGCGACTCCCAATGATCGGGAACGACTGGCAGCTCTTCAAAAAGCCGCTGGGCTCGAAGAGGAAACGGTCCCGGAACTACAGGCCAATAGTGAAGATGCTGAGGCTCTCGCGTCCGTCACCCCAGGGAGTACATCTCCCGACAAAACTACAGCAGATAAAACTCCCGAGGTTGATCAGGCTGCCTCTGCATCGGAAGAGTCCTCGACCTCAGTAGAAATCAGCGAAGTTACCTCTCCGGCACCGGTGAAAGCGGAGAACGGTTTCATTAACAGTATTCTCGGGCTGATTGGTCTGGGGGTCGTACTGATTGCCATTGGGACTTTTTTCATCATTCGTAAAACAGGAACGAATGCTTAAACAGGAACGAATACTTAAGAAGTTCTCTGCTCCTGGTTTCCAGCTTGTTCCCTACTCTCCAACTACTACCGCAGAAATTATTCGCTCATGTCAGTCTGGAAGCTCATCCTGAAAGAAATCAGTCATCGAAAACTGAATTTCATTCTTTCAATGCTGGCGGTCATCGTGGCGGTTGCCTTCCTGACTGGGGCGACGTCACTTCTCAAAGTCGAATCGACCCTCACTCATTGGCTGCACGACCAGCACGAAGCCGAGTTCAAAGAGAAGATTAAAACCAAGGAAGAGGCCGTCAAACAGGCGGGGGCCGAGCTACAGGACGAAGTCCGTAAGATCGCGCTTGGTCTGGGGTTCAATATTCTTATCCTCCCTGAAAACCAGGATCTCAATGAGCTGCATGTTTCGGGAAAAATTTCGCAAACCTTTCCTGAAGAATATGTGCACCGGATCGCCGAAGCCAAAATTGTGACGATCAATCATCTGCTGCCGATGGTGACCGAGAAGATGAACTGGGAAGAGCAGGGGATGGAAATCATCCTGACGGGAACCCAGGGAGAAGTTCCGTTCACTCATCGAAATAACAAAAAACCATTACAGGATCAGGTCCCCGCTGGATCGATGGTGCTCGGTCATGAAGTTCACCAGCAGTTGAAACTCAAACAGGGTGACAAAGTGACTTTAAAAGGCAAAGAATTTGAAGTCACCGAACTTTACGATCAACGGGGAACAGCCGACGACAGCACGGTCTGGATCAATCTGAAGGAAGCACAGGAACTCTTAAACCGTGAGAATTTGCTCAATGCGATTCTGGCACTCGAATGCAATTGTGCTTCGGTTGATCGTATTGGTGAAATTCGTGAAGAACTATCGGGTCTATTACCGGGAACAAAATTTATAGAACGTGGGCCTCCCGCTCTTGCCCGGGCAGAAGCGCGGAACAAAGCAAAGCAATCAGCCGAGGAAGCCCTGGCCCTGGAACAGGAATCCGGTCTTGCTCTACTTGAAGATCAGCAGGCGAGTCGTGATCAACTCGAACAACAACTCGCTTTTTTTACGAAGGTACTCGTCATTCTGATTGTGTTCTGTGCGACGATCTGGCTCGGTTTACTTACTTATAATAATGTTCGTCAGCGGCGAAGTGAGATAGCGATTCTTCGCACCTTCGGTGTGCGATCGTATCAGATTCTGATGGCCATCATTGGTAGAAATTTCCTCATTTCACTGGCGGGAGCAGCCCTGGGAATTACTGCAGGTCTCTGTTTCGGGTCTGTGTCTGCCTCACGCAGCGCGGCGGTGCTCAGTGCTCCGTTTGAGACTCCCTTTATGGTGAGTAGTTCTGATGTATTTGATCTGACAACTCTCTGCTGGATATTTCTGCTGGCTCCCGTTCTTGCATTCCTCTCCGGCTGGCTGCCGGCAGTAATTGCTTCCACAACAGACCCCGCCTCCATTCTGCAGCAGGAAAGCTGACCCCTCTCAACTCTCTCCCATCCAGAATCAATTCCCAAACTTCATATCGACATAAGAAAAACTGGTTACGGCATGTTGTTAGATGCGAAACAGATCGTGAAAGAATTCTCTACCGGTTCACAGCACAAGGTGGTTGCTGTGAACGAGGTTTCTCTCTCGGTCTCTCCCCGGGAATTCCTGGCCATCCGCGGGCCCAGTGGTGGTGGGAAGTCGACCTTGCTGTTGATACTGGGTGGCTTACTCCGTCCCGATCAGGGAGAGGTAGAAATCACCGGGAAGAATCTCTACGCACTCACTCCAGAGAAAAGAGCGGAATTCCGCGCAAGTGAAATCGGGTTTGTGTTTCAACAGTTTCATCTCATTCCCTATCTCTCCGTGCTGGAAAATGTGATTGCTCCCGGACTCGCTCCCCGTTCTGCGGGCAAGGCTTCCTCTCAGGCAGAGCTCGAAGCCCGCGCAATGGAACTTCTTGATCGCTTTGGAATGACTTCGCGCAAAGATCACAATCCGGGGGAACTGAGCACCGGTGAACGTCAGCGGACATCTCTCGCGCGGGCGATGTTATTCAATCCCCCTTTGCTACTGGCTGATGAACCGACCGGGAACCTTGATGAGGAAAATGCCCGAATTGTGCTGACAGCTCTGAAAGAGTATTCTGCTGCCGGGGGAGGAGTTCTGCTGGTGACTCATGATGATCGTGCAAGTGAATACGCCGATCGAACGTTGCTCATCCGGGATGGTAAACTCGAATCGTAAACTCAGCTTGAGCAGGAAAGAATCACCCCGATGCATATTACAATCGAATATGTCGCCCAGATTAAGCGTGCCGCCGGAACGGGTAAAGAAACAGTGGAACTCAGCGACGGAGCGACTCTTAAGGAGACACTTTCCTCTCTGGCTGAAAAGCATGGAGATCCCCTGGCTGGTATGCTTCTGGCAGCCGATGGGAATCCTATCAATTCTCTGTTGATATTTCTGGGTGAAGATCAGGTTCGAATCGAAGAGAATCCCGTCCTTGCAGAAGGCGCTGTGCTGACCATTTCGACACCGATTTCCGGCGGATAGAGGAGAATGGACCTTAGAATCGGCTACGTACCTTCCCAATATTGAGATTGAACCCTGCCTGCTCTTTTTCTGTCTGGTTCCCAATTCACGGCTCGCGATATACTGCCTGAGTCGAAGATGGTCCGCTTTACTCCTCTGGTCAATTTCATTGATATGTATCTGCTCGCTCAGCAAGTAACTGAAACTGTTTCCAGTGAAACTCCCGCCTGGGTCTACCAGCTGCCCGGTTTAAATGCCGTGCTGAATGGTACGGCGACTCTATTACTGCTGTGGGGGTTTATTGCGATCAAACAGGGCAAACGCGAGGCCCACAAGAAGATCATGCTGACGACATTCTTTGTTTCCGCTGCATTTCTGGTCTGTTATCTTCTGTATCATGCCGTGCTGCATCACTACACAGGGAGCGGTTCTCAGAAATTTGAGGGGACCGGAATTATTCGACCCATTTACTTTGGCATTCTCATTTCGCATGTCCTGCTGGCGATTGTCATCGCTGTTATGGTTCCGATAACCATGTACAGAGGGCTGAAAGAGCAGTGGGAACAACATCGGAAAATTGCTAAAATAACTTTTCCACTCTGGTTGTATGTCTCAGTCACCGGGGTGATCATTTACTTCATGCTGTATCATCTGGGATAGCCTCAGACACGTATTAAACAACTTGTGCCGAACTCGCCCTGAAATGATCAGCGAAAGTGTGTAACAACATGAAAAGAGCCTTCTCCATTTTCTGTTTAGCAATCGCCCTCTGGAGCACCGGTTTATTGTCGGTCGCTTCCGCCTGCCCCATGTGCAAACAGGCGAATGAAACGGATCAGGCTCTGCCGCGTGCGTACATGTACAGCATTCTCTTCATGATTTCGATGCCCGCACTCATCTTCACTGGCTTTGGTGTGAAGGTGTACCAGCTGACTAAGGAACGGGATCAGGAGCAGATCGAAGACGAAGAGACACAGGAATAAAACCTGTCTCGCTTTAACCCTGCTGCTTATCCCTGCAATGTCTCTCTGGCGACTCTCATCACATTTCCCCCGATGATTTTACGGATATCCTCCTCAGAATATCCTCGCTGCACCAGCCCGACTGTATAAAGTGGCCAATTCGTCCAGGCGAGGCTGCTGGTCGCCTCTGCTGTTGTCTGGTAATCATCTTTGGGCCATAACGAGCGAAAAGGTTCTCTCGACTTGGGTCCTTTCGGAACCTTTTTATTTTCAGCTGCCGCATGCTGTGAGGTGTAGGCGATATCCGTTCCGATTGCTACATGATCGATTCCGAACTTTTTAGCGACGTAATCAATATGGTCGAGCAGCGTGGTCAGATCTCCGCACCGCGCAAGAACCGCGAGATACAACAGATGCCGATATAACCTCCGGAATCGACGATCGCTTTGATAACCTCATCCGGTTTACTGCGAAAATGTGGGTAGATGCCTCCCGCTGTCGAGTGGCTCGCCACGACAGGTTTTCCTGAGACTTCAGCCGCCTCTCGGCTGGTTCTCCAACCACTGTGCGCACAATCGGGAATCACCCCCACCCGGTTCATTTCGGCAATCGCTTCGCGTCCAAAGTCGCTCAATCCGCCATCGCTTTTTTCACCACAACCATCGCCAATCATGTTGCGACGTTGATAGGTGAGGTGCATCATCCGGATACCGAGTTGATAAAAGATGCGTACATACTTGAGTTCATCCTCCACGGTATCCCACTGCTGCGTCAGGGGAACTCCATTCCCTGTCATGTAAAGGGCATGCTTTCCAGCCGCTTTAACAGCTTCTACATCAGCAGGTAGAGCCGCTTTGGAGACATGATCTTTCATAATATCGGTGGCGTAGGTGAATCTCGCCAGGCGTTTGATCAACCGCAACGGGTCCTGTCCCTCCTGTCCTGCATTCTGAAAAATACAAGTCACCCCCGAAGCACGCCACGCATTCAGATATTCCTGCTGTTCCGTCAGATTGTTGATGTAACGGGTCATCATGTGATCTTCGCGCAGGTCTTCCAGTTCATCGACAGAAGCACCCGCCTCGGAGGCTGCTGCCAGCACCTCACCATCAACCGCAGCCCGTGGAGAGAAAGCGTAGGAATCGAAGACAATCGATTCCGCATGCAGCTTCAAACCTTTCTCAAGCTCGGCGGCACTTGGTTTCAGCATGTTCAGGGCGACTTCCCGCGCATGTTGAATTTGCGGATTGAGTCTTTCCGTGAGCGCAGACACCTTTCCTGAGCTGGCCTCAACGTCTTCGGCTTGAAGTCGGGTTGATAAAGAAGAAGTTGTTGCGGTGAGTGCCGCAGTCGAATACAGAAATGCACGTCGATCCATTTAAAAAGCCACCTGGTCAATCAATAGCGAATAAGTCAGTTTCCAATCTATTAAAAAGGGATTGGGTACCAAATGCCAGTGGCTATATTTTTCTCACTGCGGATGCGGGCGAAATTCAGATCCAGCGAAAGGGATCGGATTCGTCCTGGCTCGCTTTGATCGAAAGCTGTGGAAACTGCTCCTGCAAGCGGACTGCCATCGCTTCCATCGCCGGACGTTCTGTTTGATAGTGACCTGCCAGCAGTAAAGCGACACCCAACTGCTCTGCTTCGAATGCCGTATGAAAACGGGCTTCACCAGTGATGAAGAGGTCACAGCCTAATAACGCTGCATCCTGTAAAAACTCACCAGCAGACCCACACGCAATCGCGACCTTTGAAACCTGGTCAAGTGGTGCCCCAGAGAGACTGATAGCAGGTGCCTGTAAGCACTCCTTCACTTTAAGAGCAAATTTCTCAAGAGACTGAGGTACAGGTAACTGGCCCCAGCGACCTGCACCTGTCTGATTGACTCCAGCAGGAACCGATTCCGTTTCGATTGGACGGATGGAACGAATGCTGGTTAATCCAAGTTGCTCGGCCAGTTGCTGATTGATCCCGGCGGGGGCACTGTCATATCGGGTGTGAGGTGAGAAAACGGCGATCCGGGATTCGATCAAACCCAGTAACATCTCCCCTTCAACAGTCGCGGAAGTAATTTTCTGGACGGGTCGAAAGAGGATCGGGTGATGTGCGATGATGAGATCGACTTTTTCTCGAACTGCTTCGGCGGCGACATCAGGAGTTAATGTCAGGCAGGTCAGAATCGAACCTATCTGCGATTCTTCACGGCCTACCAGAAGTCCTACATTATCCCAGGATTCAGCCAGGTCGGGGGGGTATTGTGTATCGAGATACTGAAGCAATTCGGCAAGGGTGAGCATCGTTAGAGCTGATCTTCCTGTCTGATTACAGCCTGTCGTTTGAGGGGTAGCGGGACGCGCGCTGTCGGATCGTATTCATCCCATTTTTCACCGATAATCCAGTCCTTATTCAGGACCCGACGTCCACCATCCTGTTCGGCACGAATACGGAATTGAACTCCCTTCCAATTATCAGCGTTTTCCACATGATAGGTTTTCGTATCGCTGCTGCCTACTCCCAGCTTCACAACCCGGGTCTGTTTTCGACGTTCCCCGGGTACGAACAGAATACAATTGAAATTCAACAGCTCATCATCAACCGAATTGTTCCGAATCGTCTGCTTGATGATGAGTGTGCCTTCAGGGGTTTTGAAATCGACTACGTCAATTTCCACATCGCCCAGACCAACCTGGTATGGTCGTTTCACCGATATAATGTACGGGAGCGTATCGGCCTGAATTCGTAATTCAATTGTTGTTTCGTGAATTCCCATACTCACGTTGTTCGGCAGGTTCAGGTTGAAGGGAAGTCGTTTTTTCTCCCCAGCCGCCATGCTGAACGTTTTCGTTTCGGGGTCAATTTCCCAGTCCCGGGCAGGCATAATGATTTTGTAGGTGACATCGATACCTTGCGAGAACGTATTTTCAATCAGGAGAGCATCTGTGTGTCGTCCCGATTGACTGGGGACTTTTCCTTTTTCGTAGCCAACCAGCATGCGCATTTTCGTCACACCAGGCAGACAGTTACGCACAATCAACGGCGTTTTTCCTACACGCAGCAGGTGTTGTTTACTTTCCGGATCAATCTGAAAATCCTTGCCGACCCGAAGTTGTTGCCCCCAGACGTTGTAGATCTTGACTTCCTTTTCATTTCCGAGGAAGAGCTGTTCTTCAACTTCATTCTCTTCATTCCAGAGCACCATGACGACTTCATTCTCTTTTTCAAAGAGATAATTGGTGCTGCCATTGATCAGTTTGAAGGAACCGATTGGTTTGGAGTTTCTGAGGGCCAGGGCCGTCGTTCGCCAGGGAAGAAAGAGCAATGTGGGAGAACCTGATTTCATCATCAGACCATATTCAGGCGAGAAGATATTCATCGCATAAATCTGATCGGCTCCACCCCGCTTGGCAGCGACCATGCGTTTCACCAGGTCTGAACCTCGTATTTCCTTGTCGTGGGAAGTGTCGAGAGGTTTGATCAGCACCCACAGGGGAATCTGATTGTTACTTTCTCTTGCAGCGATCAACCTGTTGTAGAGCAGTTCATCTGCGGGGGTTGGTTTTTTTTGAGTCTTCTGTTTCTTCTCTTCTTCAGGATCAATGTCTTCGTTTTTGATCGTCAGGAAGGCAGACGAAGGAATCACATTGCTGGGCAACTCCGATTCCCAGGTCCAGCGGACACCAACTTTGGTGTTTCGACCAACAATATCGAAGTGATTTTTAACAGAGGTAATCGTTTCCCCCAGCCCTTTTTCCCCGACGAAACTGAGGTCTTCGTCACCTCCTAATTGCCAGTATTGCACAGTTGATGAAAAGTGCGCGATGACCGATTCCAGCGATCGTGCCCAGGTTTTGCGGGACATATTGAAAACCTCGCGGACCCCGCTCCAATCGATCTTGAATTGCTCTCGCAGTTCAGGAGGAGGTGATTGCAATACACCGACAGGTGTGATCCCTTTGGAGGAAATATCTTTGAACAGGGTAGCAATCGGTTGTTGTGAGGATTCAAAAGATCGTTTCCAGACAGGGTACTTCATCCAGTTAATGCCTGCCTGACCGGAAATGCTGCCGAGGTCATTCAGAACGTGTGAGGGAAGCTCAGCATGCACTGACCAGCCGAATTCCCCCTTCAGAGAGAAGTCCGGATCCTTATATTCCACCAGTTCCATCACGGCAAAGGAGGTGAGCTGATCAGCTACGAGGTAATCATCTCGCTTTAACTCTGCTTTAATCTGGTAAAATCCAATCTCCATTTTTTCCGAGGCGAGTGTCCATTTGACCGGTTCAACCCACTTATCCATCTCGGCTTCAGCAACAGCGGGCCGCTCAATTGGTTGAATCTGCTGCTGGAGTTCCTTGCCTGAACTGTCCATCAATGTCAGATGCAACGTGTTTTTGTGATCATAGTTCAGTCCGCTGATATTGAACTTCACATCGATCTGTTGTTCATCACGACGACGGAAGTCTTTGAAGTGAGAGTAGAAGTCGTTGCTGGAGGACAACCGCGGTTTTGCCAATGCAGAGAGTCAAACCAGACTGTCCCGCGGATATCCTTGGTTCGCTGGTTAACAACATGCAGACCGATAAAGACGAAAGAGACATCATCTCGCGGCAGGATCGGATCGATTTGGATCTTCTGCCATTCTGACCAGGTTCCGGTGATCGGTTGGCTGAGATAGCGTTGTACTGACTGACGTTTTGAATTTACAAGATTAATCGAAATGATTGCAGCTGAATTCTGCAAGCCTTCTGTCTTAACCCAACCTTCAAACACGTAGGAATAGAGCGGGTTGATATGTGCGGATTTATTGAAAGGGGAGTAGCAGGCGAAATCTCCACCGTTCAAATCGATCCGAAAAGACTGGGGGCTTGAAGTCGGGTTTTCTTCCTCATCTGCGATGCGACCAAAACTACGATCAATCCACAGGTGACATACTGGGGAAAGTTTTCCCCTTTACGCCGATTCCAGTCGTCCGGCATGTTGTCCAGGTCTTTGTCACCATCGTAGGGTCAGGAAGCATCCTGTTCGAAGGAGAAATGCAGAATCTCTTCCGCACCGACGAAGGGGTCTGGTGCGTCATTACTGATGACACTGGTGGTTGTTGCGGCGGCCTCTACCTGTTCAGTTCGCGCGCAAACTAAATGCAGAAACAGCAATCCCGCTGCGATAAGAATGGATTGAATTCGATTCGAATTTCGCATAACCGACCCGGCCAGGTAGTTTTGAATTTAGAGAATTCTCTTATCTCTGTTCGGATCGTCTGCCGCGCCTGCTATAGATTATTCTGCAATGCGCGTTATAACGATTCTGAAACCCGATCGGTCTCTACATGTGACCGGGAAGTGAATTGAAATCGCAGCTCTAAGGCACTTTCACAGCTCATTACCAGATCACGCACTGGAAGTCGGCAGGCAAACCCGCTATACCGGAGGTCGATCGCCTCAACCCAGTTGCTTCTGGGAGCCTCTCATGAGTAAGGGGGCGTCAATTGTCTCTCTATTCTCTAGAATCAGGTTATGTTTCAGCATCAGTTTGGCATGGCCACCCGGCCTTTTAATTTACCCATTCGCAAAGCTCTCCTGGCAGCGATGGAAGCAGGTGCGAAGGAGTGTTGATCGATGTACGGCACGAAACTCCCATGAGGGAGATGTCTCAATCAGCTCAACGTGAGTTTCAGCATTATCTCAAAGAGCTGGGGCTGACTCTCAGTGCGTTTCATTTTCCCACCCGTCATGTGCTGCATGATCCCCATCAACTGGACCAACGTCTCAATGCCGTGCAGCAGGCTTTCCAGTTCTGTGCTCAAATGAAGAGTCGCGTGCTGTTAATCGACACGGGGCATCTTTCTGCCAGCACAGAGAATACACAACCAGAGTTAAAACTCCTGAAAGATATTCTGACCGATCTGGCTCGCATTGGAAACCATATTGGGGTCACGCCTTGTGTGACTCCCGCAGAGAGCAGATTTGAATCAGCTGCGTGAATTTCTCGATGAAATTCAAACTGGGCCTGTTGGAATAAATCTCGATACGGCGACAGCCATTCTGAATGGCTATAACCCGGTTGATGTTGTGCGATTGTTTCATGATCGACTGATGCATGTGACTGCCCGCGATGCCTCTCGTTCTCGGGATGGACAAGGGCAGGAGACGGCGATCGGACGTGGCGAAGTCGACTGGGAAGAGACCCTGGCCGTCCTGGTTGAGGCAGAATACCACGGTTGGATTACTGTTCAGCGTACCTCTGGCGAACGGCAGGCGATCGATATGGAAAATGCAATCCGCTACCTCCGCACAATTGGGTTAAGAATAGAACCTTCGTACGGTTCCAGTGATTACCTTTTAGTTGAAGTGAATGAATATGTCTTCTTACTACGGTTCCCCCGAAGAAGAGGAAATCTGGTCTGTTTCAGAACTGACTCGGCAACTCAAAGATCTGATCGAAGCCAATTTTCCGTTCGTATGGATCTCTGGTGAAATCTCCAGTTGCACGCGGCTCGATCAGGTCATGTCTATCTCACTCTAAAAGACGAACATGCTCAGATCAGTGCGGTGATCTGGAAAGGAACTGCAGATCGATTCAAATTTGAGCTGGAAGATGGTTTACAGGTGGTTGCTGCAGGAGCCGTCGAAGTTTATCAACCACGAGGTTCTTACCAGATCATCTTGAGGGAAATGTTCCCCCAGGGAATGGGGCCACTGGAACTCGCCTTTCGACAGTTACAGGCCAAGCTGGCCGACGAAGGGCTGTTCAGCCCGGAACGAAAACGGCCGTTGCCACGTTATCCAAAACGGATTGCCGTGGTGACCAGCCCCACCAGTGCGGCTGTACGAGATATGCTGCAGGTTCTAACGCGTCGCTGGCCTGTGGCACAAATTATAGTCATTCCCGTGCAGGTGCAGGGGGAGAGGCAGCAGGTCAAATCGCCGAGGGGATTCGCCTGGTGGAGAAACTCCCGATATTGATGTGGTCATAGTGGGACGTGGAGGAGGAAGCCTGGAGGACTTGTGGGCTTTCAATGAAGAAGTCGTCGCCCGCGCATCGCTGCCTGTCCCATTCCTGTCGTGAGTGCCGTGGGACACGAGATCGATGTCACCATCGCCGATCTGGTGGCCGACAGGCGAGCGTTAACTCCCAGTGAAGCGGGAGAACTCGTGGTTCCCGATATCAGGGATATCCTGGGTGGGGTTCGGCAACTCGAAGCGGATCTCCGCTCGGGCTTGAAAGAGCAGGCGGAACGGGCTCGACTCAACTCGAGGCCCTGGTTTCGCGACCTGTATTAGCCCGGCCACTTTCCATAATCCATGATCGGACTATGCAACTGGACGAACTTTCAACCCGGTTAACTCAAACAATCGGACGATCAGTTGAAACCAGCCAGAATCGGCTTCAGCAACTCGGCCGCACACTGGAAGCACTCAGTCCACTCAGTGTGCTGAGCAGGGGTACTCGGTAACCCGTCGCCCGGATACAGGGAAGTCCTGCAGAAACGGGATCAAATACAGGTTGGAGACGCTCTGGAGACGTTGATCAAGGATGGAATTTTATATAGTCGGGTGGAGGCAGTAGAAAAAATGAGAGGATGTCCGAAAATAAGGACTGAACCTGCCCGGTTTCTCGTTACTCCAGATTAGAACTGACCTTGTAATCTGGGTTGGGCTGTTTGTACCCGCTTAGAAGGGCTATGTGACCTATCCGAGGGTTTCAGGCTCACTTATAAATCAACCTCAAAAGTATTAACTCGATGGCTGAAAAAAAGTCCTCTGCACAGACTGAACCTGTCCCCGCATTTGAAGAAGCATTAACCCGGTTGCAGGATATCGTTGCTGATCTCGAATCGGGTGAATTAGGATTGGAAACCTCTCTGCAGCGGTACGAAGAAGGGGTAGGTTTGATCCGACTCTGCTACAAAACTCTGGAAGCCGCCGAACAGAAAATCGAATTACTCACCCGGATTGATGAGTCAGGAAATCCACATACAGAAGAATTCGACGCTGAATCGACCTTCAGTCAAACAGGAGGCGAGGCCAAACGACGGCGAAGTGCCTCTAAAAAAGCGAGCAAAAAATCCAAGTCTGATCAGGATGATTCAGATGACTCTGAAGAGGATCCCCGCAAGCTCCTCTTCTAAAGATTCAAGCGAATCCATAATTGCCATTTTTAACCTTACATAGACCGATTGTTTTTTATGAGCCTGTTTCGACCTAATATCGATCAAATGCTGGGGTATGTTCCGGGAGAACAACCTCAGGAAAAAGACTGGATTAAACTCAATACCAATGAGAACCCGTATTCGCATTCCCCTCGCGTAGCCGAGGCGATCGAGAAAGCAGCACGGAGTCGACTGAATATCTACCCCGATCCGCTCGTGAAAGGTTTTCGTGAAGAAGTTGCAAATCTGTTTGATGTCGATCCGGACTGGGTCCTTCCGGCGAATGGCAGCGATGAAAACCTCACGATTCTGGTCCGGAGTTTTGTCGATCCGGACGAAACCATCTCATACGCTTATCCCAGCTATGTGCTCTATGAATCCCTTGCTGAAATTCAAGGTTGCCACTGCGAGCGTTTGTTGTTGAACGAAGACTGGTCCTGGGACTTGAACCGGGTTAAACCTCAGATTGAAAAAACGAAGCTACTCTTCATCCCCAATCCGAATTCACCTTCCGGTACCCTGTGGGATCATGAGACGCTGATCAAGCTCATTCCTCCTAACGGCCTCCTGGTGCTCGATGAAGCTTATGGCGACTTCTGTTCCATGCCAGATAAAGGAGCGCTCCTGAAAGGAGAACATGGTTCCCGCATTGTGATGACGAGAACACTCAGCAAATCGTACAGTCTGGCTGGAATCCGATTTGGGTTTGCAATCGCCCAGCCCGATTTGATCTCTGGAATGCGGAAAGTGAAAGACAGTTACAACTGTAATACGCTCTCTATCGCGTCAGCCACCGCCGCGATTCAGGATCAGGAGTGGATGCTTAAGAACACCAGACGTATTCAGACAACCCGCGAACGGTTGACACTAGCCCTGCGTCTGCTTGGTTTTGATGTCGTTGACAGTCAGGCCAACTTTGTCTGGGCGACTCATCCTGAGCGCGATCATGAAGAGTTATACCAGGCATTGAAAGAGCGTCGGATCCTCGTCCGATATATGAAATTCCCTGATACGATCTCCGGTCTGCTGACAGGGCTCCGCATTACCGTCGGGACGGATGCCGAAATTGATAGCTTCCTCGAAAAGCTGAAGGAAATTATCTAGAGCCAGGCCGGGACTGAGTGAGTGCGGGTTATTCCGGTTTTGCCGGTTAGTCCTCAGCGAAACCTGATCCCTCTCACCGAATAGGCGATAACCCATTGCGAGCCAATGGTAACGGGGTATTTTTAAGGGAGAGTACATCAGTTGAGAGCTTTAAGTTCTCCCCAGGCTGGTGATCAAGAGGCTCCCTCAGGGATCTTTTTCTCCAATCTTACACGAGTTGCATTACCGGGTTCATTCCCGACAGGACAAGTCACATGTCAGCATCAAATGCTCGAACCGCCACCATTAAACGTGCAACTGCCGAGACGCGCATTGAACTTTCATTGAATCTCGATGGTACGGGTGTCGCTGATATCAATACTGGCGTTGGCTTTTTCGATCACATGCTGACCCTGTTCGCCAAACATGGATTGTTCGACTTAACAGTCAAGGCCGATGGTGACCTGGAAGTCGATCAGCATCATACTGTTGAAGATGTTGGTATATGTCTCGGTCAAGCGTTATTGAAAGCGGTAGGAGATAAAAAAGGAATCAACCGCTACGGCAGTATGACTTTGCCGATGGAGGAAACCTTAGTGACATCCGCACTCGATTTGAGCGGTCGCATGTGGCTGGTTTATCATGTCACGTTTCCTACGGAAAAGATCGGTCAATTCGACTCTCAGCTCGTTCGCGAGTTTTGGCAATCGGTCTCTTCGAACGCATTGATGAATTTGCACCTGGTGCTCCATCACGGGGAAAACAGTCATCACATTTCAGGGGATCTTCAAACTGCGCGAGCCTTACGTCAGGCGATCACGATTGATCCGCGTCAGACAGGTGTCCCCTCTTCTAAAGGAACTTTGTAGGCTGCTGTTGCAGTTATACAGACTGCTTTCCTGTCAAGTGACTTAACCAGTCAACGTTGAAATACAGGGGATACTACTCACTGTGAAAGAAATCTTTTTTTCAATCAGATTTCGGTTGAAAGATTTTCACAACAGGGTATGTTAGGTTCTAGAAACTGAATGTGAATTTCACACATGGAAATTTAAGTTGTGAGATTCATTCACGTCTCCCTATCACATTTGCACTCTGCTGGAAACCTGCTGAACAAACTTTGAAGATGGACTCAAATTCAGGAGTGGTTTTGATCCAGATTCAAAAAATCAACTTTGTCATTATGACTGACAATTGATGTTTATTTCAGTTCAGGTTCACTCATGGAAGCGATCAGCTTTACCTTCCGCTGGTCCAGGAGCAACTACCACCTCTTCCTAACTGCGATGAGGTTGCGCACTGCGCGCGGCATACGAGTTGCGTGTCGCTCCTGGTGACTGCCAATCTGCAACAACGGTGAGATTATGTAGTTCCGGATGATATAGAGGATTATGTGCAGACGGATCTGCATCCCATTTAGAATCACTGACGATTCATCGGGGGGAAACTGATCGAACAACCTGACTTATGCCAATACGGAGGGCAACGTCGAAGCTTTCTTCTGGCCATAATGATTATGGTTAGAGTGACCTTCTTCGCTCGTTACGGAGATGAGAAGTGGGTGTGGTGCTGCCTTGAATATTCAAGGGCGAAGAGTTCGGTCAGTTTCTCTTTTTGATTATCGTTCAGATCGCTCGGGCCGATTGAACTCTCTAACAGCCTTGAAATGAAACAGCCACCAATATTGGCACTCACATAAAGTGATCCAAAATATCAAGTGGCGGAATTTTTCTTTCTTCCCTGCAGGTAGATGTCCCCGCCTGTTTCTCTGATAACGACATCGCATAAATCTGCTGCTTGGGGAATATTGGCTAACCCTTCACCTGCGATGGGAGTGAATGCCTGACTCCCTCCCACAATTTTAGGGGCGATGAACACGTGGTATTCATCAATCTCATTGGATTCCCACAGTGAAGTCAGAATCTGGCTCCCCCCCTCAACCAGTAAATTCGTCATCCCCCGCCTGCCCAATTCAAGTAAGATCTCATCCCACTTCAATTGTCCTGCTGCGTTCTGTGAACCTTTCCAGATTTTGACACCGGCAGATTCCAGAGTTTTCAACTTTTCAGCAGGTGCCTTTTCTGAAGTCATCAACAGGACGGGGCCCTCGGCGATCGTTCGCACTAATTGTGAATCGACTGATAACCTGGCCCGGCTGTCGAGGATGATTCTGGTTAAGGGTCGTACGCCCGGTGGTCGAGCAGTCAGGAGCGGGTCGTCTGCCTGAACTGTACCCGCTCCAACCAGGATACCATCCATCCGCCCGCGCAGCTGATGGACAATCGCTCGTGATTCTACACTGGAAATCCACCGGGACGAACCCGTACGTGCAGCGATCTTTCCATCCAGGGTCATGGCCCATTTGGCCAGCATGAAAGGTTTTTGAGAGGTAACGAATTTTATGAACAGGGCATTCAGGTAAATCGCTTCTCGTTCCAGTAGCCGACTTCGATCTCCAGTCCCGTTTCACGCAGCAGCTGAATCCCTTTTCCGGCAACCCACTCGGCTGGGTCACTCATCGCAATCACGACTTTTTTGATTCCGGCTTCAATGACAGCTGTACTGCATGGGCCGGTTTTACCCTGATGACAGCACGGTTCGAGCGTGACATACAAAGTGGCACCCCGGGCTTTGCTGCCAGCTGCTTTCAGAGCGTTAATCTCGGCGTGAGCTTCGCCATACTTCTCGTGATAACCTGCCCCCAGCAGATTCAGGTCATCGTCTACGATCACCGCTCCAACCATCGGGTTGGGCTCGACAAGTCCCTGGCCTTGAGCAGCGAGCTGAAGGGCATAGTGCATAACCGCAGTGGGAGAGTCGAATTTCATCTGTCTGCTTCTTTTGACAGGAGAGAGTACCCGTCCCGATTATTCTGTTATCAACGAAAAGAGAGTGATCAGGGAGTGTAAGTCTCAGTTATCGAGTATCGCTTTCCAGAATACCCGAATTACAGATCGTAAGAACATCCCCACAGGATACCGAACATCAAGCTCATGAATCCGACCAGGTAGAGAAAGCTGCGTGTGGCATGTTTCAGGATCGCGCTGGTGCTCTCGTAACGGCTGCAGTTGTAAACCAGCGTAATAACCAGCGACAGTGGAATGAAATGCAGAAATGTAACAAGAGCAGACATAGTGATAAAGCCTGTTAGCAAGATGAGCAGATTCAAATTTACTTACAAAGACAAGGTTGAATCATTATTTATCAGAAGTGGTTTTAGTTGGCTTCGGGTTCGATAACTTCTTCAGGTTTTTTATTGGAGTCTGTTTTCTCTTCTTCATCTCCATAACCATGAGCAGGTCCGTCGAAACAGTCCCAGATTGCAAGAATGTTGAGCAGCCCGGCAATCATGGTCATGGTAACTGCGAGATCATATTTCTTTCCTCCGACTCTGTTGTACCAGCTGTCGATGGTGTTCACATCAGGTGGCACACAGAAGTGATTCAGAAATTCGCGGGGGATTTCGGTTTCAAGTCGCCCAACCGTATTCACCTGGCCATTCACCTCTTCCCGCAGACTGCAATCGAGTTGCCAGGTCGACTTGGCAGAGATGATTGATTCATTACATGATGGGTGCGCAACCAGAAAACGTGTTTCCTGTCCATCTATGCTTGCGATGAATTCCCCTTCAATCACATCGGCCGATCGCGCTTGTGGGGGGATTACTAACTGACCGGGAACATCTTCCAATGCTCCTTCATCGGGGTTGTTATAGACAAGTTGAGCAACAACCTGTTGGTCAATCCCCTCCTCAATGGGGTAGATATTCTCTCCACGAAAATTCTGTGCGAAATACCGCTGGGATTGCAGGACTGCGACTAATCCGACGGAACCTACCCCAGCCTGGGCCAGAAAAGAGAAGTTTCGCATCGATTGGCTGCCATTGACCTGATGCGTGTAAACGCCGTTTCCATCGGCCATTGCCATACCGTAGGTATAGGTCCCGATAATGCAGACCGCATACACGGAAGCCTTGAAAATACGTCCCTGGTAATAATGTCCTAAACCGGGAACGAGAAAGGCCAGGAAGGCAGCCAGAGAGCGATTCTTCTGCGGAATTCGGGAATCAAACATACAGGGTTCCAACATCAGCCCGGACCGAGTCCTGGTCCAGCAGCTGTTTAATAATAATGGCAACATCAGGCAGGGTCGGTCTGAACGAACAGACAGATAAGTTGACCTATTTTAGTGGCCCGGAGAGATCGTGACCAGACATCTACTGTGAGTAATCGCGATCAGAATCTGGTTCGGGATCAAGAAAAAACACGGTGGAAACTCTTTGAGAAACCACCGCGTTTATCATGATCTTATTTTGAACTGTTCATAATTCAGAGGCAACATCTGAAAATGGGGTCTTCTCAGCAGGTTACCTGTAACCAGACAGGCCTAGAATCTTCCACGAAAATCCCGCGATTGATTCGGACGGACCAATTCCAGTTCACCCAGATCAATCGGTTCTGGATTGAATTGAGGTTCCCCTTCCGCGGGTTCGGGTACCTCGAATTGGGTGTTAAACGAACCGGCATAGTTGGCATTGTTATCAGAGCCAACCGGCATGTAGGCCTGTCCATTCAGATTATATTTTCCCGGTGGGAGCTGATGAAATTCAAAGCTTCCATCATCATTAATCTGCACCTGGTAGTTGGGTGTATATGGAACCTCGACCATTTCCACTTTGGGTGCTTCGGCCCCGTCATTCCCACTTGTTTCGACTCCGGCAGCATCGGTCAATTTGTTGAGGAAACCTTTAATGACAGCAGCCCCAAGCGCATTGGTTTGTGACGGGTTTACCTGAACGGGTTGATCGACCATTTTGGTAACGTATACCTCCGCACGGCTGATTTCAATATCCTCAGATTTTTTCAAGATTCCTTTAACAGGACGCCCAATACCTCCCAGTTTCACTTCCTTGACTTCGCCTGCTTCAAGTTCAAATAGATCATGTCCGTAGTTCAAGTGTCGATAACTGCTGACTCCCACCGGCACGCGAGTTTGTTCCGCTGCTTCAAAAGTTCCTGAAGGAACGCGTTCAAACACAAACTGACCATTAGCATCCGTTTCTGTTTGATAATACGCCCTTAAATCAAAACTGGCGTTGGGGTTATTCGGGTTATAGAACTTTCTTGTCAGATTCAAGGTGACGGTTTTTTCTATGACAGGTTCCGTGCCGTGATACAGAGTTCCCTTCACAGTCGCCCAGGGTTGCAACGTGTAATCACCCTTTTCAGGAACTTCGCCTGCATCAACTTTTACGAAACCTTCCTCACTGACAGCGACGAGACCGAATTCCTGATCCTGAGGATCAAACTTAAATTCCCCGTTTTCATTCGTTTCGATTTTGGAAATTCGATTCCAGTTGGGGATTTCACCATTATAAATCTGGCCATTTCCTCTGGCGTCGAAAAGCATCACACTGGCATTCTTCGCTGGATTGCCATCGGCCATCAGAATTCGACCGGTTGGCCCAACACCTGGTTCGAGTTTAAGCTCCACGGTGGTCGTCGAGTTGGTTAACTCGCCAGACTTGATTAATTCTGTATTAGCGGGTTTGTAACCAGGTGCCTTCGCCTGAATGATAAGCTGTTCATTTTCGCTATCAATCTGACGCTCGAATGTTCCGTCAGCACCAGGACGCTCATTGTTTCCGAACTGGAACATTGGTTTGTTATTGTTGTAATTCCAGACATACCCTTCCGAGATAACAAAGTTCGGGATCTTTTCACCAGTTTTTGCATCAACAATGTTCAGAATCAGTTTCTTTGTCTTGGCCAAAGTTATCTCGTGCGGTTCTTCCTGGGGGGCCAGCGACGAACTGGCATTCATCAGACCATCTTTACGAAACCAGAACTGCACAGATTCATCAGGTGCATTCTCCCAGATCGCTTTTCCCTGGACGTTGGTTTTCAGTGGGAATTCCTCTGTGAAGAGTAGCCGTAAGCACTCAGTACCTTCCCATGAAGTGGGTGTCACTCGCACGTCGTTTAGTGGTGTGCCATCATCACCCTTAATGAGCATCTCAAAATGTTTCCCTTTCTTGAGGGTTACATTCACGGGAGACATGTTGGCAGAAACATTGACAGGAACTTCCATAGGTTGATAGTCGGGAGAGAGAATGGTCAGCACATTTGAACCTTCCGTCCCTAACTTGTAACGATAGGCTCCCTCAAAGTTTGAACGGGGTACATATTCCTGGTTCGGACGGTCGTAGGGATTTCTTCCCAGGATGACAATCGCATTGGGCACAGATTGTCCCTCTTCATTCGTTAAGCGCCCCTCAATCACCAGCCCACGTTCCATCTCCATACGGTGAGTCTTGGTTTTCATCTGGTCAATCGCTTTTTTGCTGATCCGATTCCAGTTGTCACGCTTCAAGTGAGAACTGTGAGAGACTTTAATACGCAAGTCCTCCATTTCAGGGGGAGCGTTCGTCAGTTCCCACTTACCTTCAGCATTGGTAGGTGTTGATTCCTGTAATCGCGAGTAATACTCACCATCATCGAGTTTTTCTGAATCAGAGTAGAGCTCGACTTTGGCCCCTACTACTGGCTCACCCAATTGGGTAACTACAGTTCCCCCGATCGTTTCGCCGCGGGGAAGCTTAATGACAATTTCCTCAGGAAGTTCCACCTTCTTGTCAACTGTCCGTCGGTCTCCCCAGGTGCGGTAAAGTGTCTGATATCCGCGCGCCCTGATCTCAAGAGTGAAATAATAAAAATCATCCCCAAACAGATTGAGGTAGGCGAGTCCATCGTTATTCGAAAATAACTGGGAATATTTGGTTCGCTGGTTCGGGTCATGTGACCAGTTCGCTTTAATTCGGGCAACACTCAGGGGGCGATCCTCTTCATCGACCACTTTGATTACCACATCATAGCGTTCTTCTCGTACCTCCTGAGCACCCTTCGGTATTTCATAGTCGGAATTGGTGACATCCGTGAATGCCCAGGTCAGCCCCGCTGCCACTCCTACGACGAGAGCGATGAGGACTGTATAGAGAAATATTCGTTTAGCTAGAGAATTGCCCATAGGTGGAGACTCCTGCATGACTCAATGTGCACAATAGGGCCGGACTGTGTGATGCGGGGGGCCCATATTCCAAGTATACTTTTATGCGCAAGAATTGACAGTGCTGGCATCTCTTCTTCCGCTATGCCACGCATTTCCTGATTTCACTTGCCACAACGTTGTTATTCGTAAACCGGGATTGAATCTTCCGCTGAATTTCCCGGTCCACTACTAAATAAGATGCAGAAATCGCTCCTATGGCTCCAGTTTTTTCCATAAAATGCCAACTCTTACTGGAATCAGTTGCTCTTTTGCGGGGCAACCATCTCGATCTCTCCCAGGTCAAGCGGCTCCGGGTTGTACGACGGTTCTCCCTCAGCGGCTTCAGGGACATCAAATTCGAGTTTCAGAAAACCGATCTGTGCGCCCCACTGGTTTTGGGCATCGGATCGATAAGCCGTCCCGTTTAACCGGTAATGCCCGGGGGGAAGTAGCTCAAACGTGAAGGTATCATCTTCCGCCAAATCTACTTGAAAGTAGGGATTGTAGGGGACTTCCACCAGTTCCGGTGCAGCTGTGGGTTGCTTCTCATCTGCGGAAGCTACTTCGGCTTCATTATCCGCTTTCGGGGTGGAACCCTGTTCCGAAGCAGAGGTTTTTTCCTCTGCAGGTGGGGATTGCATCTGAGCGGCTATTTCAATCCGGCTGATGTTGGATATCTCCTCCGGTATCTTTACACTGCCTCGAACAGGTCTCCGTGCTCTCCCACAACTATTTTGTTGTCTTCACCGGCATTTACTTCATATCGCCCTCTACCGGAGCCCAGAACCCGGTACATTCCCTGACCCATGGGAACCTGAACATATTCGTGGAGTTCAAATACTCCCGGAAGAACTCGTTTGAACTCGAAAGCTCCGTTCGAATCAGTTCGAGTCGAATACTGGATTGTTAGATCATTCCTATATCGCTGCTGATCCCCTTTATAAACTTTTTGCCGTGGATACAGATTGAGATCTTTGTCAGGAACCGGTTCCGTTCCTCTCAGTAATTGTCCACTCAGCGTGGCCCATTTCTGTAATTGATAATCCCCTTTTTCAGGAACTTCACCCATCGATATCTTGATAACGCCACTTTCATGGGCGGCAAGCAAGCCAAAGTCATCTCCCTGAGGTTCAAACTTAAACTCTCCTTGCGCATTAGTTTTAGTCTGAACTGCACTTCCCCAGCTATTCACCTCGCCATTGGCAAGCTGAGCCTGGCCATGTTCATTAAAAAGTAACACGGTCGCGTCAGCAACTGGGTTTCCATCCGGGTCAAGAACTCGTCCAGCAGGTCCCACCCCAGGTTGCATCTTAACTGCAATATCTGTGGTGAGTTCCTGCATTTCGGAAGCGATTATTTCCGGAGTTTCGGCCGGTTTGTAACCGGCAGCCCGCACGCGCAATCGAATCCGGGAGTTGGAGTTATTGATATTGTGTGCGTAAGTTTTTTCAGCCACATTTTGTTGTCCATAGCCGTAGTGGTACTGCGCAATATTGTTGACTGTTCCCGAGAGGTAACCCTCTTCGATTATAAAGTTGTTGATCGGCTTCCCGCTTTGTGCATCTACGGCGGTGATATTCACCGTTCTGGTAGAGAGCATGGTGATTTCGTGTGGTTCTTCCTGAGGAGCCAGCGACGCATAGTTATACATCAAGCCATCTTTGGTGAATGCAAATTGAATGGGGGCAGCAGGAGCATTCTCCCAGATCACTTTACCTTGATCGTTTGATTTAAGAGGGTCTTCCCGGGTGTAGAGCAGGCTTAGACAACTGTTGTTTTCCCACCCTTGTGGGTATACCTGCACATCCCGGAGCGAATTACCATCTTCACCTTTGACGTCAATTTCAACAGGAGAGCCTTTCTCCAGTTGCACATTGACTGGAGCCATGTTGTAACTGACTTCAACAGGAACTTCAGTCGGTTTGTAATCGCGTGAGAGAATCGTCAATACATCCGATCCCTCAACGCCAAGTTTGTATCGATAGTTCCCTTGAAAGTCGCTCCGCGGTTGATAGTTATAATTTGGTCGGTTGTAGGGGTCTCGACCCTGTATCACGATGGCATTCGCAACAGGCAGCCCTTCTGCATCCGTGATTTTTCCTTGAATGACAACTCCCCGTTTCATTTCGAGTCGGTGCGTTTTGGTGATCATCTGCTTGATCCCCTCAGCGTCGATCGATTGATAACTCCTGCGTTGATCCCGGTTTTCCAGGTGCGAACTGTGAGAGACGTTGATGTTCAATCCGGCCATTTCCAGGGGAGCATTGGTTAATTCCCAGCGTCCTTGAGCGTCTGTCGGGGTCGATTCATTCAGACTGACATTGTATTCGTTGTTATCACCTCGGACCCGCTGAGAACGCAATTCAACCTTTGCCCCCACGACAGGTTCACCCAGTTGCGTTACGACAATCCCACCAATGGTTTGCCCTTTGGGTAGCTGCACGGTCAATTCTTCGGGAAAATCGACTTTCTTATCGATATCTCGCCGGTCACCCCAGTATCGGTGTAATGTTTGATATCCTCTGGCGCGAACTTCTAATTCGAGATAATAAACGTGGTCGCCGTAGGTATTGATATAAGCCATCCCATCTTCATTGGAAAAGATCTGGGCAGCTTTGTAGGCACTGTTAGGATCGAATGCCCACCTGACCTGAATGCGCGCCGCCTGAACCGGTTTATTATCCTCATTGACGACTTTGACCACATAGTCGTATCCCTCTTCCCGTACCGCTTTGAGATTCTGCGGGATCGGATAATCCGCATTTGATGCATCGGTGAGAACCCAGGTTAAACCAGAAGCTCCACCCACGACGACGACAGTCACAAACAGATAAACCACGATTCGTTTCGCCAGTGAATTGTTCATCAGAAAGGCTTCCTGATATTCGCTTGGGGTGACACTGAAGGGGACTTTAGGTGAAATTTGTGCATCTTCAGTCTACTGAAGTGTTAAAATAACAACAACAGTCAACCAGCTACTGGATTGAATTCAGTGCGTTTTCATGACCTCAATCTGGAAGCAGGATGACTCGCGTAAACCGCCTCCTGTTGTCTTCCTTCCATAGCCATTAAACCCCGGCCCTGTCAAAAAGTTCGCTGAGACTTCCTGTTTTCTGCGGATGTCGACTATTCAGGTTCGCTGTAAATACTGCTTTATGCGGCTCGCACATTGAATTTCGCCCATCTTCAGCTACCATACTTGAGGTCAGTTCACTTTCTGGAATCGCGGGTGCTCCTCGGAGCGGACCACTTGTGGTAAAATGAGCAAAAGTGAAACCGCCCATTTCTTCGGGTGCTCTGATTTCCAATGATTAGAGTCTTCAATGCTGAATGATACCGGCTTCCCTCCGGTTGCATCGAAAGGATGCTGATATGATAGACCAGAACAATTCCTCTCTCGGATACACACTTCCCCCGATTGGTGAAAACCCATCTACAAATACACAGGGAACGAATCCTGGAAGTTTTGCCAATCCATCTCGTATTGCTTCCGGAATCGAGGGGCGATTTACCTACTCTTCTCCCGATACTCCCGGAATGCCGGCTCCCTCTGAAAAGACAGCCTGGGATTTCATGCCGGAAGACTGGACTCTGAAAGCAGGTTTCGAAAATAACTACCAGACTGCTGCAGCCTGGGAACCTCCCTCCGGCTTCGAACCAATCACCCAGCTTGAATCGGCACGCATGGGGATTGTCACCCCGGAAATGAAACGTGTTGCCGAGCGGGAAACTCACTTAACCGCCGAGCAGATTCGCGATGAAGTCGCTGCCGGTCGTATGATCATTCCGGCAAACAAAGTTCACCTCGGTTATCAACTCGATCCGATGTGTATCGGTCGCGCTTCAAAAACTAAAATCAATGCCAACATGGGGGCCTCTCCCGTCTCTTCCGGTACCGATGAAGAAGTCGAAAAGCTCAAGTGGGCTGAAAAATGGGGCGCTGATACCGTGATGGACCTTTCCACCGGTGGCAAGATCGACGAGTGCCGGGAGACAATCATCAAAAACAGTCTCGTTCCCATTGGAACAGTCCCCATTTATTCGATGATTATCGGCCGCAAAATCGAAGACCTCAATCGGGAGATCATCCTTGAATCACTGCAGAAACAGGCCGAGCAGGGGGTCGATTACTTCACCATTCATGCCGGTATTCTGCAGGATCACCTCAGTTACGTCAAAGACCGCCTGATCGGCGTCGTCAGCCGGGGTGGTTCTCTTCTCGCCAAATGGATGATCCATCACAAGCAGCAGAACATCATGTACACCCTGTGGGAAGATATCTGCGATGTCATGCGGCAGTATGATGTCAGCTTCTCAATTGGTGATGGACTGCGACCGGGTGGTCTGGCGGATGCAACCGACCAGGCTCAACTGGCCGAGCTGATTGCTCTGGGCACTTTGACTGAGCGTGCCTGGCGAAAAGGGGTGCAGGTGATGATTGAAGGGCCAGGTCACGTCCCCTTCGATCAGATCGAATACAACATGAAACTCGAACGCCAGCTCTGTCACGGCGCTCCGTTCTACGTGCTCGGTCCCCTGGTGACTGATATCTTCCCTGGTTACGATCATATCACCAGCTGTATAGGTGCCACCGCGGCCGCCTACCATGGTGCGAGTATGCTCTGTTATGTAACTCTAAGAGACATCTCGGACTTCCGAAAAAGGTGATGTCAAACAGGGTGTATTGCCTATAAAATAGCGGCACACTCTGCTGATATTGCCCTCGGTATTCCGGGGACGCGTGATCAGGACGACGAACTCACTAAAGCTCGGGCGGCCCTCAACTGGCAAGCACTTCGATCTCAGTTTCGACCCGGACACCGCCCGTGCTTATCAGCCGAGATCTCGATGTCGACACCGACTTCTGTGCGATGTGTGGTCATGACTGGTGTAGCGTCCGCATTTCCAAAGAGATTGTGCAGTTTGCCTCTGGTAAAGATGAAAACTACGCCTGGGATCGCACTAAAGTCTCAGCCGCTTTAACCGCCGAGCAACGCGAGATTCTGGAGAAGCGAGGGGTTCTCTCACCAGATCAAATCCACAAGCTCGCCTCTAAGACGAAAAAGCGATGCAGGGAGACGACCAGAAAGCTTCCTGCCATTCGGACCTCGTCGGTGCCGATGACGCCCGGAACCTTGCAGGCGGCCTCGCTGCCGTCGATGACTGATCACTTTCAGTCAATTTTACGATCTAAAATTGAATTCAAACCCGAACTCCTTACCTGACAGGGAGTTCGGAGTTT
This sequence comes from Planctomycetaceae bacterium, assembly GCA_041398805.1. Lineage (GTDB taxonomy): Bacteria > Planctomycetota > Planctomycetia > Planctomycetales > Planctomycetaceae > Polystyrenella. Next base: position 547,373 of record JAWKUC010000001.1, read on the forward strand.
TTATGACCTGATCAAATTTTCCACTGTTTACGTCAAGAAATGCCATCCCCCCCGCGAATATGGGAATCGACCAACCTGTCAGAAGATGTTGAGGCAGGAATCGAGGTCGAATCGTCGGAGTCAACTTTTTCTGTCTGTCCCAGATCGGGACCTGTCCACCAAGCGGGGAACAAAAAATGATCCACAAAACGTTAATCACGAGTGCCGCTGTTGTCATGGCTGTAGGGCTCTTTGCCTTCGGTTCCAATCTTTGGAGTTATGTCGGACGACTGCGAACAATGTCAGAGAATCGGTACAGGCGAATGTCCCGATGGAAACCAAAAATCCAGGCGCTGCGGAGGAAGTCGAAGCGATTCTGCCTGAAATTCACCAAACACAAACAACTCGTTGCCAAACAGCAGGTCGGGTTGAAATACCAGTCGAAGCGATCACAAAAACTCGGCAGTGAACTTGAGTCACAGAAAAAAGCGATCCTCGCATTGCAGGGAGATGCTGCAGGATGGAAACTCCACCTATCAGTTCGCCAATCACCGTTACACCGCTGCTGAAGTTGAATCTGATGTAGCTCAACGTTTTGAGCGGTTCAAAATTGCTGAAGATTCTCTCAAACGGGAGCAGGAAGTTTACGAAGCCAAACGGAAAGCTCTGCGATCCAATGAGCAGGCTCTCGACAGCATGATGAGCCAGAAGAAAACTCTGGAAGCTCAGGTCATCCAGTTACAGGCCAAACTGAACCAGCTGCGGGCAACCGAGTCTGTTAAATCGATGGACATCGATGATTCTCAACTCGTTGTACTCATAAAGCTGATTGATGAACTCAACAAACAGCTTGATGTTCAGGAACGCATTCTGGATGAATCGGGTGAATTCATTGGACTGATCCCGGTTGAAGAAGAACTCGAAAGCCGTAAGCATCCTGATCTGTTGAGTGAAATCGACGCTTACTTCGATGAAACCGCACCATCAACTGAAGAGGGAGTCAAAGCTCTTCCCCAGGTTGAACAACAGGAACAAAGTCCGACAGCCGCCGAGCAACCTCAAGCCGATGCCTCCGCATCCGTTGAGCTGATTTACAGGCCGCCCTGTAAATCTCAGGCCTCAAAATCTGAGACCAGTAAATCTCAGACCAGTAAATCTGAGAGTTGTCGTCCTTTTCCCTGCACGGGAACCAGTGATCGCTCCTGAGCGAGTCGCCTTCCCATATCCATGATGGAACAAATCTGTCAATGACTCGACAGTTTGCTTAGCAGACGGTGGCAGTGAATCCCTGCCACCGGCCTCTCTTCAGAGAGTTTACCAAAGCTTAAACATGATGTGATGCAGTTTAGGTGACGAAAAACAAAGAAGTCTGTCCGTAGTACCCAACTCAATCATCGCCGGACTCGCAAATTTTAGAGCAATCACGTTTCCGGTCACTCAAACCAATACAATGTTCTGAAGGTCAGTGATTACTGGCTTGTTGATCTAACCCACTGATTCTTTCCTCCAAAACCAGGCCAGAAGAGATGATGTTTGCTCGTGGAGATTCAGCTGCCGAGCCAGGACTCCTCTGCCAACACAGCTGGTACCCTGCCAGAGCGACTGATGCTCTGGGTGGATCAAGTGGGAGGATTTCTGGTCTGCCTGAATGAGGAAGTTCGCTTTTAGCGCAGTTACAGGAGAACAGCCAGAGTTGGTATTCCGATCATGGCTAACGCTTTTCCACGTTTGCATCACTCTGAAGCGTCGGGGAGAGTCTTATTTGGCGGTCCACATGCCTCGACCCTGTTGGGTGAGCACTCGAACATGAAACGTATCTCTTCCAACAGCCAGTTCAGATAGCCGGAGTCGGTTTTCCGATTCCGACAACCGACAGTTCTTTTCGGCCTCTGCTGTCGCCGATCGATTAACATCGCACCGGATTGCTGAAGACCGGAGTTGTGCCGATGGAGAAGACCTATGTCTCTTAGGACCAGGAGCAGATCATCACATTGTCTGTCGTCACTCAAGGCCTGGTGGAAATCATTCTGTTCGCAATAATCGCTTTTCTGCCAAATCATGGATCATTGTTTGTAGATGAAGAACTGGTGCAGGTGGAACAAACCATTTCCCATGGCCAGATCGTCACAGGCACCGATGCCCGATTTCGGGTAGAATTTTATTAGTTCCTTCGCAATGAAAATAAGGAGGATCATTGTCTTTGATGAATTAGAACCCCTCAACCGACTATTCACGAAAGGTATTGGCCATGGAAGCTTTAATTGCAATTCTCGGAATACTGTTTTTTGTCTTCGTGGTATTCATACTGCCGATTGCTTCCATTGCCTTCACAATCTGGATGGTTATCGATTGCGCGATGAATGAACCTTCCGAAGGGAACGACAAAATAGTCTGGATTCTAATTCAGATACTTCTCCCACCTTTTGGTTCTATCGCCTACTACTTTGTCCGCCGACCGGAGCGAATCAAGAAATTTGGACAGTAAGAATTATTTCAAAAAACCAGACTTATTTGAGAACCATTTAACCCCGTTCATCGTTTACCAGAGGGAACCCAACGGTTTCCAACCCGACTCAATCAATTTTTAAACTTCACTAATCATCAACAGGTAACAGGTTTTCAGGGCTATGAAATTCGCCTTCGCACCAGAATCAAAACCGCTGGATGGATACACCATCAAGCGGGCTATCCACCGGGGTGGATTCGGCGAAGTCTACTATGCGCTCAGCGATGCGGGTAAAGAAGTCGCGCTCAAACTGTTGCGACAGAATACCGATGTGGAACTGCGGGGGGTAACGCAATGTCTGAATCTGAAGCACCCCAACCTGGTGAACCTGTTCGACATTAAAACAGATGAAGATGGCGATCACTGGATCATCATGGAATACGTTGCCGGTAAAACGCTCGACGAAATTCTGTCAGACTATCCACAGGGGATGCCCCTGGAAAAAGTCTCTCTGTTGTTTGAGCAGATCTGCAAAGGCCTCAGCTTTCTGCACGATCGGGGCATTGTCCACCGCGACATGAAGCCCGCGAATTTATTCGTTGAAGACGACATGGTGAAAATCGGTGACATCGGTCTCTCCAAGTTCATCACCCAAAGCCGCCGCAGTGCTCAGACACAGTCGGTTGGCACAGTCTATTACATGGCCCCGGAAGTCGCCCATGGTCGATACGGTCATGAAGTTGATACGTATGCACTGGGGATTATTCTGTATGAATTGCTGACAGGTTGTGTCCCCTTTGAAGGAGAATCGACCGGTGAGATTCTGATGAAACATCTCACAGAAAAGCCTGATCTCAATCGGTTGCCAGAAGCATTCCGTCCCGTCATCGCCAGAGCACTGGAAAAAGATCCGCATCAACGTACGAACTCGGTTAATCAGTTCTGGAATGAATTTCAGGCTGCCACCAGAGGAAATGCCGCTATCGAGATTCCAGCAGGTTCCTTCAAACCACACTCCCCAGCAGGCAAACAGTCGCCAGCTGGAGACGGCATCGAAGTGCAAACTCGTGAGCAGGCGAAAGCGGATTCAGAGATACATATCGATATTAGGACGGAGCATAGCCTTCCCAACCCCCGGGGCAAGGCATGTCAAACAGGAGGAAGCCGCCACTGCACCAGTCGCAACTGCGCGACCGGGGGAGCAACCTCTACGCATGAAGGAGTTTGCAGAGGCTTTTCACAACATGCTGGAGTGGTACAACTCACAGACGGGTGTTGTGCAGGCTTTATTGATCTTCGCTGTGCTGTTCGTGGTGTTCGGCACAGGGCTATTTCCAGTCGCTGTAGTCGCCGCTTTATTTGCTGGTGTTTTCTGGGGATGTTACGCCCTCTTCAAGTATCTGATGGGCCTCGAGGAAGCGTCAGAGTCTTCTCCTCCAGTCAGTTCACCTCCACCCAGGGAACAGAGTCGCCCACTCGATCCGCTGACACGAACTGTGAATCACTACGCTCAACATGTTAAGAAAAAAATTCGTCACTGGACGGATAAAGAAATTTTAAGGCAGACTCCACCTGAAACAAAACGTCACATCAGCCTGGTCCAGCGCATGACAGAACTGAGTAGTTCTCTGGGACTCTCTGCTTTTTATGTAACGGTCTTTTCATGCCTCTATCTATTCATCTCGGAAACAAGTTACATGGAAAGTCTTCCTGTGATTTTCTTCCTGGGAAGCAGCACGCTGTTGACGACCTGGGCGATCTTGATCGGGACTAAAATCACCGAAGGTCGGGAACTTTCCGGTCTCTGGCGACGGGTGCTGTTATTGCCCGCAGCCCTGCTGGTCGGTTCTGCGACATACGGACTGTCGAATTACCTGATGGTTTCACCGAACTTCAAATTTTCTCACGACGTTATCGATACCGCCATGACCAATAAAGTCGGTGATGTCATGTTGGTGGCAGCAGGTCACCCCACCTGGGATGCCTATCTCCTCTTCTTTGCCGGACTGTTCCTGGTTCGAGGCTGGTGGGGAGTGGCAGACAGCTACCGCAGGAAAAAACTGAAAATCTCTTCGATACTCTGGAGTGGTCTCCTTTCAGGAATATGGGTTGCGTTCTTCGCCTTCCCACTGGAACTCGCACTCTTCTGGTCGGTGGTCGGTACGGCATCAGCACAGCTCGCCTCTACATGGACACCTCCCCGTGACCGGCTTTACATCGTGGAGGATCGATAGTCATGAATACGGCCTTTGATCCAACCCTTATGAAAAATTTGTTACTCCTGCTTATCGGCCTGGTTCCACTTGTGCTCTTTGGTCTTGGAGTCTATTTCCTCTGCCGAATGTTCCCACAGCAGGCCCGGCTGGTGAAAGTTCTGGGGGGAGCAACTTTTGCAATCGTAGTCGCAATCCCCGTGCTGCTTTTGTTTTACGTGGGCGGTGCTCATTCAGGTTCAGGTGTGATTCCTGGTGAAGCACATCATGTTTCTGTTGAGATAGATCGTGGTCAATTAGAACTTGCTGCTGCTGAAAATGACAACCCCGTTCAAGGTTCTCCTCAACTAGAAATCCAATCAGAAGTCATCTCGACTCAAACTCATCGTGGGATTCAAACCTATCAAAGTGCACGAGGAGTGGCGGCTATTGTCTGTCTGTCATTGGTCCTGGCGACAGGTGGCGTGATTGTCTGGTTACTCTACCGCTCGGATAAATTCCGCATAGTTGCTTCCTCACTGTTGGTCGGTTTGTTTGGCTTTGGAATGCTGGTTGTTCTGGGAATTGGATTAAAGTTGCTCGGTACCACCTTACTTTCTGAAAGCTCCCTGGTTTCAACTTCAACTGGAGAAACGATTCAGGTTCAGCATCCAGGCGAACTCCTGGCCTTTTTGACCAGTTCGGCAACAGTCTATGGTGTGATCGCAGGAATAATATCAATCATCACCGCCTTCGCAGTTTATGTCTATCTGGTCAGTCGCAAGCCTGTCGAGAGACAACGATCAGGCAACTTGATCGAGTCTGCAATGTGGGCACTACCTGTTCTGTTCATTTCAGCGATGGTCCTTATCCAATTCATGAACCAGCAGCAACCTTACGATGATCAACTTATGGTTGATATCCCCGTTGCGAAAGTTGATTTAAAACCGCCCCATGGAGGATTTGGAGAGGGAAATCTGTTGGAGACGTCGAATGACTTATTGCCAGATCAACTCAAGAAAAAAGTAACTCCCTTACCCACCGATGTCACCGCTGGAAACGAGCTGGTTTCGACGGTTAACCTCGAGTATCCAGACTGGATTAATCGAGGGGATGCGATGTTGTTGTCCGATCCCGAGAACGTGAGTGTGTTCCGCTTCACAGTGATGAGTGATCTGTTTGATACCAATGAAGCTGCCTTTAACGATGCCTTACAAAGATTGTCCAATCGGGCCGTGACTCTGTTCAACAAAACCAGGACCGATTCAGGAATTACGACCATTCCCGAAGAGCTGCTAACCCAATCCGCAATCATTCATACGTTCAACGCCTCGGGACTTGTCTCGACCGGTCAGAACAAATTCCCGATGTATCGTGTCTGGCTCGATTGCGAGCTCAGTACTCTTCCGGATAGACAACCCTATCAGTACTGGACACAGGTGTTGATCCTGCAACGCATGGTCAAGCTGGCCAGCCTGATCGGATTCTTCGTACTGATGTTTGTCGCCCTGTCGGCGCTCTTCCGGTTGAATCACTTTTCACAACGCAAATTTGAGAAACGCCTCAAACTCGCCTACATCATTCTGGTGCTGGTCGCAGGGCTGGGGGTGATGTCTGTCAATGCCTGACCAAAAGCAAAAAAATCACCTGATCGGTTAAATAAAAAAGCCGGTGTGAGCTATAGAAGTTCACACCGGCTTCTGTTATTTCAAGCTCTCAATTAAGAGCGGCCTATTTGAAGAATTCAGCAGCTTCTTTGAGAATGTCGAGATCAAGCGTACGAAGTTCACCGACAGCGTCGGCCAGAGCGACGTCGACGATGTCAGTTCCCCGCAGAGCGACCATGCGTCCTTTAGCACCACTGGCAGCCAGGCGTCCGGCGTGTACACCAAGTCGGGTACCCAGAACACGGTCATAAGCAGAGGGAGAACCGCCACGTTGCAGGTGTCCTAAAGTGACCCAACGGGTTTCGATGTCGGTTTTCTTTTCGATGATTTCAGCTACAACTTCACCGATACCGCCCAAAGCAACGTGACCGAAGTCATCCACATCTCCATGCTGAGTGACGAACCCTTCATCTTTAGTCAGTTGAGCCCCTTCTGAGACCACGACGATACCGTAGTTTTTGCCTGCAGCACGACGTTTTTTCAGCAGGGTACACATCTCTTCGATGTTGGCGGGAACTTCGGGAACCATAACGTAGTCCGCAGCGGAGGCGATCGCTGAATAGCAGGCGATCCAGCCAGCGTGACGTCCCATGGTCTCGATAACGATCACGCGACGGTGAGATTCGGCTGTCGTACGCAGACGGTCGATCGCTTCCATGACGATATTGATGGAAGTGTCGAAACCGAAGGTGACATCGGTGCTGCTCAGGTCGTTATCGATTGTTTTAGGGCAACCGATGGTCGCGAGACCGTACTCAGCATGCAGTTTATTGGCGACACCCAGAGTGTCATCGCCACCAATTGCGACAAGACAATCGAGTTCCATCTTCTTGAAGTTTTCGAGAATCTTGTCGACCAGTGACGGATCTTTGTGAGGGTTCGTTCGTGATGAACCAAGAATGGTTCCCCCTTTGAAAATGATGTCACTGCAGGATTCTGGAGTCAGTGTAATGTAATTACACTCGATCGGTCCGCGCCAACCTTCGAGAAATCCAATTACTTCACCACCAGCGTTGGAAACGGATTGTACAACTCCACGAATCACCGGGTTCAAACCAGGACAGTCGCCACCGCCAGTTAAAATACCAACCTTCATTGTAGTACCTCACTCTGTTAAACAGTTGTTAATTATTTCGGATCAGGGACCTGGTTTCGCCGGATTCATTCGTCGGCACTTCCCCTGGCTATGCAGCCCGGGAAAGTTGCGTAATGTCATTGCAGAAACCAATTTGGGATAATCACTCCTCTTGAACCGGACAGAATCGCACTTTCAACGGAGTGCTGCCGTCAGCAAGTTCAGAATCGAAGAGTCAGCTTTTGAACGTTCGTTGGAGCGAACCGTTTCGACGAATAGGTCTGTTACCAGGTCCGTTCGACGAACGTTGTATCTACCTGTCCTTCGACAAACTCGGAGTTGTTGAAGATTTTTTTCGCGAGAGGGATGGTTGTTTTAATACCACCCACTTCGATTTCTTCCAGTGCCCGGGCGCATGCAGTTGATGGCCTGTTCACGCGTCGGTTTATGAATAATCAATTTCCCGATGAGGGAATCGTAATACGGCTGACTGTGTAGCCTTCGTAGACATGCGAATCGAAGCGAACGCCTGCTCCACCCGGCAACCGCAACTTGGTAATTTTACCAGGCGATCCGCGGAAATCATTGTCCGGGTCCTCGGCATTAATTCGAAGTTCAATCGCACAACCGTTGGCAGGGATTTGTTTCTGTTTAATGGTGAGTTTCTCACCCGCTGCCACACGAATCTGCTGTTCAATCAGGTCCAGCCCGGTCACCATCTCGGTTACGGGATGTTCGACCTGAATACGGGCGTTGACTTCAATGAAGTAGAAATTGTGATTTTTATCGACCAGGAATTCGACGGTTCCGGCATTGTTATAATTGGCAGCTTTCACCAGGCGAATCGCCGCTTTACACATTTCTTCCCGAACCGCCAGGGGCAGGTTCGGAGCAGGGCTTTCTTCTACCAGTTTCTGGTGTTTACGCTGCATGGTGCAGTCACGTTCCCAGAGGTGCAGGGCATTGCCATGTTGATCGGCCAGAACCTGCACTTCGACGTGACGGGGGCGTTCGATGAATTTTTCCAGATAGACACCCGCGTTTGAGAAAGCCTTCTCCGCTTCAGAGGCTGCCGCTTTCAGCCCCGCTTTTAAAGCGATGTCGTTTCCGGCGACCCGCATCCCTTTTCCGCCGCCACCAGCTGTCGCCTTGATAAGGACGGGGTAACCGATACGGTGGGCGATTTCAATCGCTTCTTTTTCCGAGGTGATCAAGCCATCTGAACCTGGTACCAGGTTGACCTTGGCTTCCTGAGCGATTTCGCGTGCAGAGACTTTGTCACCCAGTTTGGCCATCGCTTCGTGAGGAGGACCAATGAACTCGATATTACAACTTCGGCAGACTTCAGCGAAGTGAGCGTTCTCGGCGAGGAAACCATAACCGGGATGAATCGCCTGAACATTCCCGATTTCAGCCGCACTGATGATGCGGTTGATCATCAGGTAACTGTCAGTTGCTGCAGCCGGGCCGATGCAATACGCCTCGTTGGCCAGTTCGAGATAGTGTGCACCTCGATCTGCTTCGCTGAAAACGGCGACGGTGGCAATACCCATCTCGCGGCAGGTGCGAATAATCCGCAGGGCAATTTCCCCACGATTGGCTATCAGAATACGCTGAAACATAAATGAACGTCTATTATGAGTTGATTAGCTCCTGAGTTGTTGCTGCATGAACACCGGTTTAAAAACCGGATTCTCGCGCAACATTTTGAATTGGAGAGCGTTCCAATTCCTGCAGGAGGGAGGAAACGTGTTTAACTGATTTTTACTCTGAACAATGGCTGTCCGAAATCGACGGCGTCACCTGTTTTGGCAAGGACTTCCACAATCGTTCCAGATACTTCGGCTTGAATCTGGTTGAAGACTTTCATCGCTTCAACGAGACAGACAGTGGTGTCTGGAGTGACTTTGGATCCGATTTTGATGAAGGGAGGGATCGTCCGGGCTGAGAGTCGTAAAATGTTCCGACTGTTGGTGATTTGATTTCCACCTCGTGTTGGCATCAAGAGGAGCTTCCGCTGCGGCAGGGGCGGCTGCTGACGGGGCAGGGGGAGCAAGCGGAGCCTGGGGAACAGCCTGCATCGGAGGCATGGCGAAGCTGGGCATCACCTGTTCCGCACCCCGTTTCACGCGCCAGTGCTGCTCTCCGCATTTCAAGCTGACATCGGAGAGATCGTGTTTTTCCATCAATTCAACGAGCTCACGGAACTTCTCCAGATCGAACGTTGATTCCTGATCTGATTTTTCGGCAGACATACTGCTTCGGCTTTCTAAATCCTGTACATTGGCAGGGAAACCGTCGGCGCGGAACCCTGGAATATTTTCAGTGTTTCGTTTTGTATCTTCCTTCAACCTGGTGAAGCTCACCGTGATTGAAAGTGTTGGGGGCATTCTATTTAATTCGAAATTCTGAGGATAGACCGGGAGGGGTCTTCCGGACGGAATCTCTCTTCAAAAATAGAATGCGTTGCAGATTCTGAAAGGGGAAGAATCTGGCAGAATGGTAACGTTTTTTGAGTTCAGAATCAGCCCCAGCGAGACATTTCCAACTCTTTCGGAACAGAAGTCATTACTTCATATCCATCCTCGGTGATCAGAACGTCATCCTCAATCCTCACACCTCCCCATTCCGGCAGATAGATTCCCGGCTCGATCGTAATAATCATGCCGGGTTCCAGAATGGTGTCTGAACTGGGGCCAACCCTCGGCCCTTCATGTATATCCCGCCCGATTCCGTGGCCCAGACCGTGGCCGAATTTATTGCCGTAACCTGCTTCCTCAATTACGCTTCGGGCGACTCTGTCGACCTCGCGGCAGGTAATTCCGGGGCGGATAGCCTCAATGGCCCGCTGTTGAGCCGTTAAGGTGATCGTGTAGATTTCTGTTAATTTGGGAGAGAGCGTACCCGTCCAAAGTACCCGGGTCAAGTCACTGTTGTACCCCTGTTGGTTTGTTGCCCCCCAGTCAATCAACACGAAATCGGCCGCCCCCAACTTCCTTGAGGTTGGCCGGGCGTGAGGGAGCGCGGCTCGTGTTCCTACAGCAACGATCGTTTCGAAGCTCGCCCCTTTTGCTCCCAGCCCCCGCATCGTGTGCTCCAGCTCATGAGCCGCTTCCAGCTCCGTCATTTCTGGATTTAACTGGGCCTGGAGCGAGTAGAAGCCCTGTTCTGCCTGCTCAATTGCCTGCCGAATCTGGGCGATTTCGGCTTCGTCCTTAATCTGTCGAAGTTCCTCCACGAGTCCGTTGGTGGCGACCAGGTTGCTGTTGATCAATTCTGAATCGAGTTGCTTCCACATGGCATACGTGGTGTTTGTTGATTCAAAACCAACTGACTTAACCCCCAGTTGGCCAATCAGGCTGATCAGGACCGCAAACATCGATTGTCCCGAGGTCCGGATTTCAGCCTCCAACCCGGGGCATTCCTGCTCGATCTGAGTCTCGAAACGGCTGTCACTCACCAGGATCGTACGATCCCTGCTCAACAGGAGCATGCTGTCCTCGCCTGTAAACCCGGTGAGGTAACTGACATTAACCGGATGCGAAATTAAGATCGCTTCCAGATCCTGATGTTTCAGCAAAGCAAGTAATCGATCGCAGCGACTGAGGTGAACAGTAGACATGAAGCATGATCCAAAAACAGAAATGAAGAATGCAACGACCTGAATCTTCCAGAGAGGATCCGGTCAGGATGAAACCAGACCGATTGTCTAAAGTGACTGGAACAGGTTCAAGTTGAACAGTTTTCTTTCCTCTAATTTCATGCCCGATTCCAGCGAGAGATTGCTCCAACTCGTGGTTTCACCCTTGAAGATGAGATAAAATGAACTCAGATATTCCACGATGAGGTATTTCACTGGTATTCAGATAAACATGGCCTTTCTATGACGATCCCCCGCGAACATATCGAAGAACTCTTATTGAAGTTTCAGTCTGGCGAGCTGTCCCTGGATGCGGCGACGCAGTGATTGCGGGATCAGATCGCACCGAGACAAGCGTATGTGGATGTTGATCGCCTGTGCTGTTGTGGTTTCACTGAAGTGGTCTACTGTGAAGGAAAGTCGATTCGATCAGTTGTCGAAATCTTTAAGTCTCTATCCAGTCATGGTCAGCATTGTCTGGGAACACGTGTCAGTGAAGCTCAGGCGACGGTGACTCACGGAGTGTTTTCCGAATGTGATTTATACGAACTGCTCGAACCGTCCGTCTGCCCCGTAAAGGGGAAGCGGCAAGCTCAGAACCGGTGGGAAAGTTTCTCTGCTGACAGCCGGAACATCCGATTTGCCTGTCGCTGAGGACGCACGGGAAACGCTCTACTGGATGGACTGCGATGTGGAGTTGATCGTTGATATCGGAGTCGCTGGCCCCCATCGCTTACAGGAGCAGGTGCATCGATTACAGGATTCCGACGCGGTGATTGTGGTCGCTGGAATGGAAGGCGCACTCCCCTCTGTTGTGGGAGGATATGTCGATTGCCCTGTGATCGCAGTGCCGACGAGTGTTGGTTATGGAGCGAGCTTCGGCGGTGTAACAGCCTTACTGGGGATGCTTAACAGTTGTGCTTCCAACGTAACGGTGGTCAACATTGATGCTGGTTTTAAAGGTGGCTATGTTGCCGGGTTGATCACGCATCGGATGTCCAAAGCGCGTCGCGCCAGTTCAGGACAATTGGAAACATAGAGTTGTCAGCAGCCGGGACAGGGAAAGAACAAGATCATGATTGTCGATCAGATAAAAGAATTACCTCGACCTCCCCAACGCCCCTCAGGAGGGCATAAGGGAACCTTTGGTAAAACGATGCTCTTCGGTGGAAGTCGTGGGATGAGTGGCGCGATCAGTCTGGCTGGCATGGGCGCTCTGCGGAGTGGCGCCGGATTGGTCTATCTCGTAATTCCTTCCGGAATCGCATCAATTGTGGCAGCCCATGAACCGGCTTATCTGACGATTCCTTTACCTGAAGATGATGCTGGTCGAATCACGACGATTGAATACGACGATCTCAAAAGTCAACTGGAAGACAAAACTTCCATCGCCCTGGGACCTGGTTGCGGACAGAGTGAGCACTTAAGCCATCTCTTTCATGACATTCTGTTGCATGAAGAGAAACCGATTGTGGTGGATGCCGATGGACTCAATCTGCTGGCAGGCATGCTGGATGTCTTACATGAGGGACCTGTTCCTCGTGTATTGACTCCTCATCCGGGAGAATTTGCCCGTTTAACTAACCTGCCCATGAAAACCATCACTCAGCATCGACAACAGGTAGCCGCTGAATTTGCGGATACTTACGATGTCACTCTGGTTCTTAAAGGAGAAGATACCATTGTGACTGACGGGCACAGGTTGTATGTGAATACGACAGGTAACAGCGGAATGGCAACGGGTGGAACCGGGGATGTCCTGACAGGAATCATCACCGGTTTATTAGCTCAGGGGATGCTGGCGTTTGAGGCGGCTTCCAGTTGGGCGTTTATCTGCATGGGCTTGCGGGGATTTGGCGGCACAGGAATATTCTCAACTGGGATGATCTCTTCAGATCTTCCCTGTTTCCTGGGGAAAGCCTGGTTACAGTTTTATGCCTTTCATGATTCAGGGAAATAAGACTCTGAATAACCTGCGAACCTGTTCGAGCTGTTTCTGCTCCGAAAAGTGGTCGACGAGTATCGAAACGATGTTAGTTGAATTCAATTCATTGAAAGTGAGTGCGGAATGCCGTTACTGGGTGTAAATATCGATCATGTGGCGACTGTTCGACAGGCTCGACGTACGATTGAACCCGATCCCGCCTGGGCCGTTGTGCTCGCTGAATTGGGCGGAGCCGATGGAATTACGATTCATGTGCGGGAAGATCGACGTCACATTCAGGATCGGGATGTGCGTGTTGTAATGGAAGTCGCTCAGGTACCCGTTAACCTCGAGATGGCCGCCGAAGACGAGATCACCCGGATCGCCCTGGATGTTAAACCACATAAAGTTTGTCTCGTCCCCGAAAAACGGGAAGAAGTAACCACCGAGGGGGGGCTGGATGTCGTATCGAATTATGATCGGGTCAAGAAGTGTGCCGATCAGCTGATCGAAGCAGGCATCGAGGTGAGTCTATTCATCGACCCTTCTCTGGAGCAGGTTGAAGCAGCACATCGCATGGGAGTTCAAGCTGTGGAACTGCACACGGGAAGTTACGCCGAAGCAAAAACAGCTAAAGAGATTGATCATGAATTGCAGGCACTCGCTAAAGCGGGACATGCAGCAACGGAGCTCAACCTGCTGCTCAACATGGGGCATGGTTTAACATATCGTAATGTGAAACCTGTCGTGGAGATCGAAGGAGTGCATGAATTCAATATCGGTCACAGCATTATCGCCCGCTCGATCATGGTGGGGATGGAACAGGCCGTCCGTGAGATGAAGGGGCTGGTTGCTGATTAAGGATATGTCTACTGCACCAGCCGCGGGTTGCTGTTCAACAGGAATTGAGCATCAAGTTTATCGATGTCTACAGCATCCATGTAAATATCCCGACAGCGGTCGGTCTCAAAACGGCTGATCGTTTTCTCAAGCACAATCTGCATCTTCAGCTCGGGATATTTGGTATGTAGCTCTTTCCAGATTCCCCATTGAAATCGCGTTTGAGGATAAACCGGGACGTGCTGCTCTGTCAGGGACCAAGCATTGACATTGAGCAGTTGTATTCTTTCCAGAGGCTGTGGAGCAGACAGGAAGGGTTTAATTTCCTCGGGGATGGGTTCTTCTTCTGATGTCTCTACCAGTATGAGAAATCGTTCCTGTCGCGAGGTGTACACTGCCCAGCCAATCCAGTGATCGCAATACCCCCACGCCTCCCAGGCTGGGAGCAATCGCGAACACGAACGTCAGGTACCCCAGCGATTTCCGGGGACTAAAGGCAACAGAGTTCGAGGATGGCTCTATGGCTGCCTCCGTTGCATCCATCGAAATCGCTGGTAATGAGAAACTGAAGAGCACCAGGTTCTGCACAATAAAATAGAGGTTCCAGATCAGAACACCATCTGAGTGGTGCAGCCCCCACGGTCCTAATGTAAGTAACAGGGCGAGATGCAGCAGGATGGAACCAACCAGAGCAATTCGTCGGAATCGTTTAAAGAGCAGAGTGATTCCCACAGTCAGTTCGTAGAGTGGTAGGAGTGAGGTTACAATCTTACGCTTTTCGTCCGACCATAAAGTGGTGTCGATACCTAATGCCTGCATCAGTCCTTCTGAAAGGAAGAAGCCTCCCCCCGAGATGAAATGCAGATCGAGTTTGGAGAGTGCGGAGTAGATATAAATACTGGCAATGAGAATCTGCAGCAATTTCAGAGCCCGGTCGGCCGAGTAGCCAATCTGTTCAGAATTGGAAGGGACTCCCTGTTGCCGACAACCGAGCAGAATTCCCATCAGACTGAATTGATAGGACCAGGTCTGAATCCGATGCTGATCAAGAATCGCCAATAGCAGAAATAGAAGTGGAATTGCAAAGTTAAAAATTCTTCTATGGGAGTAACTGGCAGGGAGAAGTATCCAACCAGCCAGCGCGAGAATTAATCCAATCAGCAAAGCCCGGTCGATCCAGAGAGGAATCGAAGACAGGCCGGGAAGCAGAGGAATCATGGGGAAGGATGTACCACCCCACCAGAGTGGCCAGCTGCACCATAGCAGTACCAGGGCGAACAGAGCCGTAAGTCGTTCCAGCCAGATCAGGCGCGTCTGACTGGAAGAGAAGTGATATGGAGATGAGAATCCCATGAAAGATTAATTCTCTCAACTTAACTCTGAGTGAATAGATAAATAGCCCCAGCCAATAACAGCCCCGCCAGGATTGCGAACGTAATTTTTACCCAGCTGTAGGGGCGTTCTCCACAAACTTCACCGGTGGCAGCATTCACCATCAGTTGATAAAGCTTCCCTTTGTACTTGTAGGGCATTAACCAGACCGGGAGGAGCACATGCTTGAATGTGATAGCATCATGCACCACATCCATACTGTCGATGATTTGAGTATCCCCACCGATGCGATGTCGCACGTCGCTGGTGAGCGCATCCCGGATGAGATTTTCAGCGAGGTGAAAGCCCGGTTCCAATTCGATTTCATAAGTTCGCGAGAATAAACCAGCCAGTAGTTCCTGACGAAACGGGACACATTGGTGTAATGGCCAGGGTTCGAGCTGCCGCACAAGATTGAGGTTCATTTCCTCCGCCGCGAGAACGAGGACATCGTCGAAGAAACGTTGAAATGATCCCGAGGCAGAACTCCAGCTTGTTCTTCTTTCTCGGCGTCGATTCTTGCCACTGCCAGTGGTCACATAATAATGGTCACCCCGTTGACTCAAGAATGCGTGAAAGTGAGTGAAGACCGAATGTCCAATAGGGAAGATAAACGCCTTCAAAGTTGCCTTTGATTCCTTTCTGGCGGAATTCATTGGGAGCAAACCGGAGGCTGGAGATCCAGGTCTTCAGATTCTGTTCTGTTTTTCGCGGGTAACAGAACGTGTAAGACTCCGTCCACAGGGAATTGCTCTTTGGGGGCTTTGTGACCTCTTCCCGTTGCAGAGGGGAGGAACAGTAAGGACAGGAACTGCTCGTCAGGCTGCCGACAAAAATCACATCGGCTCCACAGGAGGCACAATGAATTTCCTGTTGACCAGAATCCTCCTCCTCTCCCGATTCTTCCTGCTCCCGTTTCCATTCCGCCAGCTGGAGCAGCATCTCCTCATAATTCTGCTCCGAGATTTTTTCGTCTTCATCCCAGACAAGCTGTTTCTCGAAACCACAGAAGGGGCAGACAAGTTTTTGCTGCCCGATATTAAATTGCAGGTCGGCACCGCAACCCTCACAGGGGAAAATGCGTCCCTTACCTGAATCGATACTTTCTCCGGCTTCCCTGGTGTTTCCGGAGGAATTGCGGGTGAAAATCGGTTCTTCGTATTCGGGTAAGTCGGGGGAGGCCATTTATGTGAATCACCTGGTGAGATTCATTAATGCAGGAGTGAAAACATCCGGGCCGGGACGGCTCTGTACAGTCATACTCGCTCACCACGGGTTTCACAAGCGTGCATAAAAAAAGCACCACTGAAATTTCAGTGGTGCTTCTGGATGATCAGATTCTCTCACGGAAAAAGATGGCTTCCGTCCGACGGGAAGACTGAATCTTACGGTGTATAGAGATCTTAGAGTGTGTCGAGAATGAAATGATGTCCGGAATGATAAGGACGAGGTTCAATCATGGGGTTGTACCAGTTTTTGTTGTAAACCGGAATCCGGCGCTCCATAGGGTACTTGTAGTACATATGGTTGTACTGGTATGGCTGCTGGAAGGTGTGGGGATAGTACACGTACGGGTAATGGTAAAAACGTTGCCAGTCCGTAGGTTGCCCGGGTTTCGCAGCTTCGGCAGTAGAGGCACCGAACCAGGCAGTTGACAATCCAGCTAATAAAATCATTCCTGTAAGACAGAACCGCCCGAGCATCGATGAAACTCCTTAAACAATCGCCCCCGAATTAAAAATGATGACCGTTCTGAAACCCCGGGTGATCGTGTTTATCATTCCCACTGTGACAATGGGAGATAATTCAGGTTTCAGAAACGTGTGGGCTTCTCAGGAATCCGTGTTGAACTTTCCCTGCCTGTATATGAGTGAGACGCTCTCAGGACCGTAGAAAGTCATCAGGAAATGACTGTGAATCAGTTCGGATTCACGAAGAAGCCACCCTATTCATCGACTATCAACAGGTGGCACAACAGGAGAATTCGTCAGAATTGGTCTAATCGTTACAATCAGATGCCCCGGAAGCGAAGCATTCGCGCGCGAAGGATATCAGACCTGCTTCAGCTGAGAGCGTTCTGCCAAACGACGTTGTGTCCGATCAAGCAGCAAGACAGCGATGAAAGCGAT
The DNA here is from genome assembly GCA_041398805.1 of Planctomycetaceae bacterium. Taxonomy (GTDB): domain Bacteria; phylum Planctomycetota; class Planctomycetia; order Planctomycetales; family Planctomycetaceae; genus Polystyrenella. Next base: position 564,636 of record JAWKUC010000001.1, read on the forward strand.
CAGCATCAACAGGAGTGAGAGCCAGGTTGAGCCGCTTCCAAAATCGGGCCAGCTATTAATGAAAATCTTGTCTTTAAATTTGGTGACCTCAGGCGTGGTGTCAGTCTGAAAAGGCCAGATGCGCCGCAGAGACCCGAGCATGAAACCACACAGGATGGCAAGCACAATCATCTCGTAACGTTCCAGCAACCAGCGCAGAACTTTACTGAACCCGAGCAGGCCGATCAGCGCTCCCAGGGCAAAGACACCCAGTGAACCCAGTTCAGAGAGTCCAATCTCACCATGAAGCATACTACGAAGAAAGCCGGTGATGGGTGGTAGGTTCCCAGAATCAGCAGAATGAAGGAGCCACTGATGCCGGGCAGTATCATTCGCAGATCGCAATCACCCCAGATGAAGAAGTACCAGTCTGCCTGGGGAGGATCACTGAACATGGGCAGCCCGACAATGATGAAGGCGACCACAATGCCGATCACCACACAGACACCATGAATCATCTTTTTGTCAGGAATCAGATGGGCAACAATCACGCTGGAACCGAGGATTAACCCGAAGAAGACCGCCATCGTATGCTGCAGCTGGTTCTCCAGGAGATAATTCATCAATGAAGCGAGACTGCCAATCCCCAGTCCAATTCCCAGAAATAGGGTCACCAGGAAGCGGAAATCGATGTGTTCCATCGCTTCTGGAAGTTCACGTCGCTTCAGGTGCCCAAGGAGTTGCAGGTCAAAATGGCTGATCGCCTTTACAAGCCGTTCATAAATGCCGAGAATTAAAGCAACTGTTCCGCCGGAGACTCCCGGAATAATATCCGCCCCACCCATCAGAAAGCCGCGGGCAATCATCAGTAAATCTTGCTTCATAGTAAAATGATCTTGTGTTTCTGCGGTATTAATTCGAGCCTTGCTTGAAGGCTCAGCTGGAAACGACTACGGCGAGGCGGACGACGTTTTCGAATTAAACAGAGAACTGGCTTGGATTGACAAGGAGTGTGAGTATTAAAGGTCCCGATTTTCGTAACAAACTCGAAGTGCGACGTCGCTGGAAATGCCCTGATTGCCAGCGGGAACTCCTGTTACCCGGAGACCGTACGAGTGTGCGCTGTAACTGCAAAGGTGAAGAGAAACTGATGCAACTGGTGGGAGAGTTTATTCCACAGACTGCGCAGCGACTTAACTTTCCCTCTGATGACGATGAACAGGTTGAGACCCCTTAAGCAGGCATAATGCTTAATCTGGATCGGGGTCGACATCATTCACCCGTGGTGGTCGCCTGTCTGTCACTCTGCTTTCGCTTGATGTAATTCTCGACCTGCATCACATAACCGGGGTTACGGAGGCCGACTTTCTGGGCTTCCTTGAGTGCCGTATTGAGATCGAGCCCATCATCCAACACCCGATGAGCTGCCCAGACGGCTCCCACGCGATTCGCCGAAGCGCAATGCAGCATCACAGGCTTCTTCCTGGAATTACGGAGCAACTCCCGGGTCTGGTCCAGAATCTGGTCAGTCAATGAAGCGGGTTGCTGAAATCCAAGCTGGTGAAATTCGAGGCCTAAATCTTCCACGAGTTCTTTTTCGTTCCAGAATAATTCTTCCTCGGTACGCAAGGTAATGACAACCTCGACTCCTTTTTCCTGAGCCGATTTGAAGTCGGCCTGATCTGGTTGGCCACAGAGGATTGTCGGTCCAAATTGATGAACATTCCGGGTTTGCCCCAGTTGAATGGGAGTCAACTCTGTCAATTCCTGTTTCGTATCGTCCGCCTTGGGGTCTGCTTCAACACTGGGAATCAGGAGAGAACCCACAGTAAACAGGGTGAGTGGCAGGACGATCAGAAAGTTTCGGCGAAAGAGTTCCATTAGTGACTCCAGGTTGGGTGATCTCGATAGGTTCAGCGAGGGGTCTATTCTATAATTCACCATAGACCCGCTGTAAGGCAAGGTCTCCGTTTAATAATATTGATCCCGAAGACCAGGGTCTGGTCGCCTGGATAGTTATTAATCAGGTTCAAGTACCAATCCATTTCGTAGTTGTAAGTTGTCTGTTCTCCCCTGAATCGCCGTATTGTAATGGAAACTGATGTCGAGCGAAAAAACTGAGGCGATCATCATCCGACTGGCAGACTGGAGTGAGTCGAGCCGGGTGGTCACGTTCTTCTCACGTGACTTTGGAAAACTCTCCGCCGTGGCAAAAGGGGCAAAACGGTTAAAAGGCCCCTTCGAGGCTGCTATTGACCTGTTAGCCGCTTGTCGGATAGTCTTCATCCGCAAATCCTCCGGTGGGCTGGATATATTGACTGAAGCCAAGCTACAGCAACGATTTAAGCCAAACGGACGAAACCTGATGAGCTTGTACGGGGGCTATTATGTCGCCGAATTGCTCGCCAGTTTTACAGAAGAATACGATCCTAACCCCGAATTGTACGACGTCGCTGTGCGAACCCTGAGCAGCCTGTCGGAAGATCCGGAACATAAAACTACTTTATTGAAGTTTGAACTGGCCCTGTTACGGGAGACAGGTCACCTTCCCCTGTTTGATGCCTGCCTGGCATGTGGAATTCCTGCTGATACAGGAAAAACAATGTTCGGTTTCTGGGTAGCCCAGGGGGGCTTGATCTGCCATGAATGTCAGAAAAAGGAATATCAACCTCAACCTGAGATTCAACCGGGAACATTGGCGATTCTGAGACGTCTCTCTGCTGAAAATGGAGAGGGGCTCAAGAATCTGCAACTGTCCGATCAGCAATATGCAGAAATGCGGCGGATCGTGACAGCGGCAATTCGTCATGTCCTGGGACGCCCGTCCAAAATGAGTCGGTATCTTCAACTTTAAAGTAGATCCTGAAACCGGAATTGAAGGGTCCAATGATCCCTTCAGAACGTTTCAGAACCAAGAACACTGAACCTGAATTTGACATTACCCTTTAACCTGGTTGCGCATGCTCTTGAAACCGAAGTCATGTGTGGCCTGCCGGATGATCGACAAGGATGTTGATATCCGTCTGAGTAATTGATGACTGATCATCGTCGTATTACTCAGCCAGCCCACCGCCGGTATTTAAATCCGTGTTATGGATGACAATGGATAACAGAATGAAGCATCAACTGACTCTCAGTCGATCCGCTCTCATTTCCGCGGTGTCAATAATGACATTTCTGGGTGGGATGAGTGGCTGCCAAAGCTTAGGCCTCAATAAGAGCAGTTTCGGTTTTCGAAATCGCGAATCTGAGGAAGAGCTGGCCAGCACCGACGATATCAAAGGCCCTCTGGAACGGATTCTGCCGATTGGTGCCCGGGGATCTGCCTCCGGACCTTCCGGTGCCTATGCTTTCTCCGAGCGGAACCCCGAGTATCAGAAAGCTTCCAAGCTTTACGATGATGGGAAATATGCTGAAGCTGAAAAAGCATTCAAGCAATTAGCCAAGTCGAACAAAGAGACTGCCCTTGCAGGAAGACAGCATGTTCATGCTGGCCGAGAGTCAGTTTCAGCAGAAACGATATCCCCAGGCGCAGGACAGCTACGATGAACTCCTGAATGCCTATCCTTCCACACGGCACACCACACAGACAACACAGCGACTGTTCCAGATCGGTCGTTACTGGCTGGACTTCTGAGGGATATTGTCACCCCTGGTGAGATTCAACAGGTCGACTTCGAGCAACCTGGCAAACAGCACGCACTCAATAGTGCAGAAGAGACTGCTCAGAAAAGAAACAGCGACCACTCAGTCAACGCTATGCTTTGATTCCGAACCTGAGAGATCGTTCTCGACCTTACTTCGATTCAGAAGGACGAGCTATTCAGGCATTACGATCCGTCTGGTTGAAAGACCCGACGGGGCCGCTGGCCGACGATGCCCTGATGTTGACCGCCAGTTATTACATGCGGCAGGGGGACTATGTCGAAGCGGATCGTTTCTTCACGATGATTCGCGAAGAATATCCGGAGAGCACTCATTTTCAGAACGCCTTTGTTTTCGGAAGTCATGCCAAACTGGTTTCCTATCAGGGGCCTGCATATGACAGCGAACAACTTCTCGCCGCCCGTGATTTAAAAGCAAGTACCTTGCGAATTTTCAAAGATCTTCCTGAACGGGAAATGATCAGAGACGAATTACGCCTGATTTATGAGGAAGAAGCCCATAAAGAATGGCAGCGGGCGATGTTCTGGCAGAAAAAGAAAAACTACAAGGCAGTGCAGATTCAGTGTCGTGAAATCATTCGACGCTATCCAACATCCGATGCTGCCGACAAAGCCGATGACAGAAAACTGGCAGAACTGGGGGCCGTCGTCGAAGAGCCAGAACGGGAATTCAAACTTCCTTCGATGCCACGTCCATTCAGCCAGGAACGGGTAGCGGAAGCAAAACCGATCGAAGAACAGACTCAGTTCGACAGTAGCGGTAACCCCAAATGTAGCGCCCACTGCGAAACCCAAAGCCGAGCCTGAAAAACCGAAATCGAGCTGGCTTCCTGAAATGCAGCGAAGAACCAAACGAACTTCCTGAAGAAGAAGAAGAGACAGGAAAAAATTGATTCCGAGCTTCAATAACAGTTCTGATTCAGAAGAAGAGGAATTCATTCGCCAGTTGATGTAATCTGCATCAAGCTGGGTTATGAGAATCAAACCGATGACTGATTTCCTGACCACCAATCAACAACGCTGCCAACCGACGAGTATCGCGTCAGGCCGCTCGGTGTGCGTCTGTGGGGTGGGGTGATCGCGATGGTGGTGATTCATCTGCTGGCGGGATGTGGGTATCAGATTGGTTCACCGCATCCGCCACAATACCGCACCGTCGCTGTCCCGATGTTTAAATCGAACAGTTATCGCCGCGGTTTCGAAGAACGCTTAACCGAAGCCGTGCAGCGAGAAATTCAGTCTCAGTCCCATCTGCGTCTCTCTAAAGAGCCCTACGCCGATACCCGGTTAGTCGGGACGATTGTCGAGGTTCGCAAAGATGTGCTCGGGGAAACATCCTTCGATGATCCGCGTGAATTACAGTTGTCGATCGCAGTCGAATTGAAATGGGAAGATGCCCGTACGGGGGAAATTCTCTCGCAGAACACCATCCCCGTGAATGGAGCGACCACGCACCTGATCTCGACTGGCGAATTTGCTCCCGAAGTTGGCCATTCACTGGCCACGGCTACCCAATCCTCAGTTGATGGCCTCGCCCGACAAATTGTCGAGCAGATGGAGTCACCCTGGTAGTCGAGGTTACTTCTCAGCAGTATTCCGCAGAACGGGCTGGTCCCGAATTTAACCGTCCCGCTTTGATGTAGCCCCCCTGCATGACGGCGATCAGGTTTTGGCGGTCTTCCAGAATAGTGATGTCCTGGTGTATGTCGCCGTCGACAATCAGGACATCGGCGAGTTTCCCTGCTTCAAGGGTTCCGATATTCTCTTCCATGCCCATGATTTTGGCCCCATTGAGAGTGGCGCACTTAATTGTATCAACTGGGGAGAAGCCGACATAATTGACGAAGAACGAGAGTTCTTTGGCGTAATCTCCATGAGGGTTCCAGGCGAAACCGTAATCGCCACCCATGCCGAGTGTGCCTCCTGCTTCCAGAATCATGCGAGCCGATTCTGCTCCCGCATCTAATGTTTCCTGGTGGGCGTCGATCACAGCTTGCGGCATGCCATATTCCGGACCATGAATAATACTCGCCTGTTCAAAGTAGAGTGCGGGAACGCAGGGGACGTCACGTGCCAGCAATAGGTCCAAAGCTTCCTGGTCCATGAATGTACCATGTTCAATCGCATCGTAGCCTGCCTTGAGTGCGTTCTTAATCCCTTCATTGGCGCGGCAATGACCGGTTACTTTTAAACCATGGTTGTGTGCCGTCTGAACGACGGCGTGCATTTCTTCGAAAGTCATGCAGAGTGTGTGGTGGTCGTTCGTGTCAGGAGCAGCGGCATCCCCTGTTGGATAGGTTTTAATCCACTCGCAACCATCCTTGACGAGGGAGCGCACCGCAGCCCGCGCTTCGTCTGGCCCGTTAATCAGAATGACCAGACCTTCCATACCGATTTTGCGGAAGTCCGGGTTCCAGTCCATCAACCCACCCACTCCGCATATCTCGCGTCCCGCAGCAACAAATCGCGGACCGGGGATCAGGTCATTGTTGATCGCTTTCTTCATCCAGACATCAATGTTAAACAGACTTCCTCCACTGCGCGCGGCCGTGTAACCACACTCCAGGGCGAGTTTCATGTTGTAGGCCGCCAGCAGGGTGACGTATTCGACTGGATATTTGGTATCCAGATCCTCCAGGGCAGCGACATTAAAATAAGTTGGGTGAAAATGGGCTTCGACCAGACCGGGCAGAATGGTGCCACCCCGGGCATCAATCTCTTGAATCTCCCCTGTCACTTCCGGCGCATCACTTTCAGGTCCTGCGTAGAGGATGCGTCCTTCCTGAATGAGCACAACCCCCCGATTTACGGGAGGCGCTCCTGTTCCATCAATCAGCGTTCCGTTTTTAATACGAGTTAAACCGGGCGCAAGTTTCATTGTCAGGAACTCCAGTAAGAAGAGAATCAGAACGGTGTGAAAAGTTAAATGGATTCCAGGAAGAGTGGAATCGTCTGCAGGATCTCAGTTAATCGCAATTGGTGAAGCAGATGACCGGCACCTGGGAATGTTTTTACAACGACATGCTCAACCTGATCACAGAACAGGCTCACATCGTCATCTAATAAGGTTCCCCCGTTGTCAGGGTCACCTTGGAGTAGCAGGACTGGGCAATGGATCTTCTCAATAAAATCAGATAACGCATATCCTTTGAGCCACGTCCCCTTCACGATCGGTTCCATCGTTTTCGGGTCCAATCGGTGCAGGCAATGTGTCATGAATCGTAAGGCTGCCTGATCTCGAACCGAGGTGAGCTGGATTGTTTTCTGTGTTTGCGGATCTTCCCAACTCATTTTTTTAACTGCTGATGTAGTTCCACTTCCGGGCAGTTCAGACTGGCGTAATGTTGGACAGCCGCGAAAGTAATTCTGCCAACCGGTTCCAATCACCAGTTCCCCCATCGAACGAAATGGTGGGTCTTCCAGAATGACTGCCTTAATTTGTTTCGGAAATTGAGCGGCCAGCGCGCGGCGACCATCCCACCTAAAGAATGCCCATACACAATCAGTGAGCGATCACCAATCAGGGCTTGCGAGTCATGTTGCAACCAGTTCGCGACTGCCTGTGTGTGATCCTGGACATAATAGTCATTGAGTCTTCCTGATTTTCCATGACCCGGAAAATCGAGACCGATCGCTTCGTACCTCGGATATAGCCCATTCATCAGCGGGATAAATGTCTGCCAGCAACGCGTGACTCCGTGCAGAAAGAGCAGGAGTGGTTGCTCGCTCCGGGACGGTGACTGAGCCGCCAGGAATTCGACATTGAGCTTGGAATTGTGAGTGTGAATGGGACACAGAAAAATTCTTAAGCGAGGTGAACGTGTGAATGTTGTATTCTGCATGCAGAATGGATAATCTGAATTTAAACCTGTTGACTCAAATTGTCAATTAACCTGTCACTGATTTGCAATTCTTACTGATTGAGGAGATTCATGACTGTTCCTCAGCTTCAGACTTCCATTCATCGTATCTCACTCGCCGATTCCGTTTATGAAACCCTGGTCGAAGCGATCGTAGAGGGGCAACTTCCTCCTGGAACTTCGCTCAGCTCTGTCGATTTATCTCAGCAACTACAGGTAAGCCGCACGCCTGTGACTGAGCTGCTGCAGAGGTTAGCGCATGATGGACTGGTCGAACAGCTCAGTAACCGTAAAGCTCAGGTGATGCAGTTGTCCTTCGAGGATATCTCTGAGATTTATGAAATGCGGATGATGCTGGAAGGGGCAGCAGCAGAACGTGCCGCGACGCGGTTGTCTCCAGAGACGATCAGGAGCTTAATCCAGGAAGCAAATCGACTTAAAAGTCGTCGGCGTGAAGTAGGATGGCACGAACAGGCAATCGAATATGATCTGCGTTTTCACCAGATTCTAGCCGAAGCCGCCGATAACAAACGGATGGCGGAAGACATTCTACGCTATCGCCGATTGGTTCGTTGCTTTTGTCGAATGACAGGAAGTGAACAGAATCTGCTCGCTGCATTGAAAGAACATCTCAATATTCTGAGAATGTTAGAACAAAGAAAACCGGCTGCTGCACGCAAAGCGATGGTGCAGCATATAAAGCAACGGTTCCAGACAGTCCGCTCTCAGCTCAACTCCGATTGAATAGATCTCTATTGGATTAATTAAATGCCACGCCTGATTTTTACGCTATCCTTCCTGTTAGCCGCTCTCATCTCATTATCATCTTCTGTCGCTCGACCAGCGGTATCAGCGGAATCCGAGCTCAATCTATCCCTCTTTGAGCACGATAACCTGGTTGCCTGGTGCATCGTTCCGTTTGACAGTTCCAAACGGGGGCCGGAAGAGCGGGCGGCGATGCTGGAGGAACTGGGGATCAAACGGCTCGCCTATGACTACCGGGCAGAGCACATTCCGACCTTCGATCAGGAGATTGAATCGCTCAAAGCGCGAGGGATCGAATTGACAGCCTGGTGGTTCCCGGGAGCACTCAATGATGAAGCGAAGATGACGCTGGAGATCTTCAAGAAGCATGATTTGCATCCGCAGTTGTGGATAACGGGTCACGGCGAACCAACCAAATCTGCGGAAGAGCAGAGAGAACGCGTAAAGGCAGAGGCGACGCGAGTGAAATCGATTGCAACAGCCGCAGCGGAAGTTGGTTGCAAGGTCGGTTTGTATAATCATGGGGGCTGGTTCGGCGAACCGGAAAACCAGATCGAGATCATTAAAGAGGTCAATCTCAATAACGTCGGCATCGTTTATAACCTGCATCATGGCCACAATCACCTTGATCGCTTTGCGACAATGCTGGAGGAGATGAAACCGTACCTGATCACGCTCAACTTGAACGGCATGATGCCCGGTCATCCTGATGATCACTTGAAAATTGTGCCACTGGGAGCGGGTGAGGTCGATTTAAAACTTCTTAAGATCATTGCCAGCAGCGGTTGGGAAGGGCCAGTGGGAATTCTGGACCACGATACGACAGTCGACAGCAAGCTACGTCTGCAGGACAACTTGAACGGTCTCGATTGGCTAGTCAACCAGCTGAGAGGGGACGAGGTTGGAGAACGACCAGATTACAAATCGTGGAAAATGCCGGCATCGGCTGCCACTCTCAATCCAAGTAAGGTGAAGGGGGTGGTGCTGGATGGAGATACCGCCTATCGCACTTTACCGCTTACACTCCTGTGTGAAACTGAGCTGAAACCGAGTGCCGGTTACAATATTCTGGTGGCGAATGATGGCAAAAATTCAGGAACGCATTGGGAGCTGTTTACACATCCAAACTCAGGGGCTGTGTCAGCCTATCTGCCCGGTATGAGTCCGGATCATGTACACAGTCAATTCAACATCTGTGACAGCCAACTGCATACGGTCAGTATGCAATTAGAAGAAAATCGGGTGCGGTTGTATGTCGATGGACAGCTGAAAGCGGACCAGGCTGTTAAATCGCTGCAGAAACGCTCTGTCCCCGCAGGCCTCGCGATCGGCACTCTGGTGGAGCATTCAATGCCACTGAGTGGAGATGTAAACCGGGTTCGCATTCTGAGAGGCATCGTCGAAATTCAATCTGACAAACAACTGGAGAAGTTGCCTCAGGAAAGTTCTCTTTTTGAATGGACTCGTGAAGAGGGGGTCATTAAGGCTTCCAGGACAAGTTCCGCTCCGGGTGGGCCCACATTGGAGTATGACCCGCAACTCGTTCAGGATTATGTTGCAGAAGCGACTTCAGCAGGAAACGCAGAAGCAGGCCTGGCAGTGTTTACCTCGGCGAAGTCTGCCTGTATCTCTTGTCACAAGCTGGGAGAGAATGCGGGACGGTCGGTCCGGCGTTGTCGAAAATTGGGACTGAGCGAAAACCAGAACAGATTGTGGAATCGATTCTGTGGCCCAAACGGGAAGTCAAAGAAGAATACATTTCGCATACGGTGATCACCGACGAGGGAAAATCTTCACCGGTTATCTGACCAGTAAATCAGATGAGGCACTCACCATCCGAAACCCGACTTCGGGTGTCGATACCACAATCCCGCTGGATGAAGTGGATGAGCATGTTCCCGCGAGTACGCTGATGCCGGATGGTCTCACCACTGCCATGACCAGGCAGCAGCAACTCGATTTAATTAAATTCGTGACGACTCTGGGAACGAAAGACGCCGTTTCGCTCGACAAGGTAAGTGATCTGATGGGCGCGGATGCATGTGCATGGTCCCGCGAAATTCGAGTACGATCGCAAACCACTGCATCCTGAAGACTGGCCGAACTGGCAGCATCAGATGAATCGGGATCGCCTGTATGACTTCTATGCCAAAGAGGGAGAACATTTTCGTCAAGAGGCAAAGTCACCTCACTTACTGATGGAATTCCCGGGTCTGGATGGAGGCTCTTTCGGCCATTGGGGAAATCAGACTGAAGATAGTTGGGCGGATGATCGCTGGAACGAAACCCAACTTGGCTCTGTACAGGCTGGCATCTTCAGGCACGGGGACATCACTATTCCCCGCGGTGTTTGTGTGCAGCTGGGAGACGATAACGAACTCTCCGTCTGTTTTGATCCGGATTCGCTTTCTTACCCAGTAGTCTGGAAAGAGGGGTTCGTCAAGTTTTCCTCCGTCCGACATGGCTTCATGCATGGGTTGACCCTGGAAGGAACTCCGGTTGCTGTGCACAAGCCAGAAACCCCGGGCAATCCTTAAGTATCTCGGTTTCTTCCGGCATGGAAGAAATGTGGTTTTTCATTATCGAATTGGAGAGGAGGAATTTTATGATATTCCTTATTCTGATTCGGGCAATTTTGCTCGCACAAAGTATTGGCGAGTGCCGTCGACCGCTCCGACATCTTTTCTCTACTGGAACCGGGTGAACCACAGTGGCCGCGGCTGCTCGAAACATCCATTACAATGGGAACTGGGGAACCGTACGCGGTGGATGACATCCCCATTCCATTCGATAATCCGTGGAAGGCGTTGATGTTCTGCGGTGGTCATGACTTTCTTCCGGATGGGCGTGCGCTCGTTTGTACGATTCAGGGAGATGTCTGGCTGGTGGATGGTTTTCTCGAAGGTGGTTCTACTGAAAAGTGGAAACGGTTTGCAGCGGGATTGAATCATGCATTGGGGCTGGTGGTGCATGAAGGTGCTATCTACGTTCTCGGTCGCGATCAGATCACCCGTTTATACGATCACAATAACGATGGCGAAGCTGACCACTATGAATGCTTCAGCAATGCTTACGAAACTTCGGACGCGGGGCACGATTTTATCTGTGGTTTGCAACGTGATCAGGAGGGTAACTTCTACACAGCTTCAGGTAATCAGGGCTTGCTGAAGATTTCAGCTGATGGAGCAGAAGTCCAGGTTCTGGCGAACGGCTTTCGTAACCCGGATGGACTGGGGTTAACACCTGAAGGAATAGTAACTGTTCCCTGTTCAGAGGGTGAATGGACACCAGCGTCGATGATTTGTGCTGTTAATGCACACTCTTCACTTAATGGCGAAACAGAATTCTTTGGTTATAAAAATCCAAAGCATAAAAATCTCAAAGTGTTGAAAGATGGGGAACCGCCCAGCCTGCCGCTGGTTTACCTTCCCCGCGGGCTCGATAACTCTGCGGGAGGTCAGGCATATATTGATAGTGATCGCTGGGGACCATTACAGGGTGAAATGCTCCATTTCAGTTACGGTACAGGTTCCCACTTTCTGCTGTTGCGAGATGAAGTCGAAGGACAATTTCAGGGGGCGGTTGTTCCCTTGAAAGGGGAATTTCTCTCCGGTGCTCATCGGGGACGATTCAATCCGGCAGATGGTCAACTTTATGTCAGTGGTATGGGGGGCTGGGGGAATTACACTTTGCAGGATGGAAGTTTTCAGCGGGTCCGCTATACCGGTAAACCGGTCGTCCTGCCGAAACGCTTTCATGCATTCCAGAATGGCATTCTGATTGAGTTCACTGAACCGATCGATCCTGAACTCGCTGAACAGACCCGATCGCATTTTGTGCAGTGCTGGAACTATCGTTACAGTGCGGCATATGGTTCGCCAGAATATTCACCGAGTCATTTCGGCACACGTGGACATGATGTGCTCGAGATCAAATCGTCTCACGTGTTGGCTCAAAATAAATTGCTCTTCCTGGAAATTCCTGAACTGCAACCTGTGAATCAACTTCACCTCCAAATGCATGTGAATGAAGCGACTAGTGCACCTGAAGATGGTCTGAGTATGTTTCTAACCGTCCACAAACTGGACGAACCCTTCGACAAATTTCCCGGATATGAACCGGTCGAAAAAACGATCGCCGCACATCCGATTCTGCTCGATCTGGCCCTCTCTACAAAGAAGGAACCGAATCCCTGGGAGCAACCTGTTCCCAATGCTCTCAGAATTGAGCTCCGGACGGAAAGAATCTCTCGTATGAAACCCGCAGCCTGAAAGCGAAGGCGGGGGAAATGCTGGAGTTGAAGCTGGTCAATCCGGATGTCGTTCCACACAACTGGGCACTGGTGAAACCGGGTGCTCTCAAGGAAGTCGGTGAGATGGCAAATAGACTCATTGCCGACCCGGAAGCGGTTGTCCGGCAATATATTCCGGAGACTGATCAGGTGCTGTTTTACACCGATGTCGTGCCTCCTCAGGAGGAGATGTCGATCTTCTTCCAGGCTCCTTCAGAACCGGGTCATTATCCTTATTTATGCACTTTTCCGGGGCACTGGATGGTGATGAACGGGATCCTGATTGTGGAATAGGGGGGAATTGCCGATTGGCCTCAAAATCGGCTCATCCTGCCTGATCGATACGGTCGATACTTAACAAAGTAAGTATTCGACGCCCCTCCACGTATCGAGATAAGACAAATGCTCAGTTATCTGTTCTCCCGAAGTAATAAGGATGCGGTGACTCCTCCCCCTGGCTTTGAATTGATCGAAGCGGTCGGTCGCGGGACATTCACAGAACTGTGGAAACTGCGCGGGAAGGATAGCGGACGGGAATACGTACTGAAACAGCTGCGTTCGGAATGGGTCGGGGATTACTCGGCAAATCAGTTCCTCGAAAATGAGTCGCAGGTCGTCTCTCAACTGGATAGCCCCCATTTACCCAAACTGATCCACAGCGATTTCAAAGGGAAACGGCCCCATCTGATTTTTGAATGGTATGCGGGCACCAACCTGGAGGATTACCTTGCCTTAGGACGACAACTGAATGCCGGAGAAGCCGTATGGGTCACACGCCAGATCGTCGATGCCTTAGGGGAACTTGAGTCGGCCGGGTTTGCGCATGGCGATTTGAAACCGGAAAACATCCTGATCAATGAAGAGAAAGAAGTTCGTCTGATCGACCTGGCATTCGCCCGTAAATTGAATGACCACGATGTGATCAATGCCCATTCGACTTTGATGGACGAACCTGAATACCTGGCGCCGGAAGCGCTGACCCGCAGCAAAACGAATCCACTCCTGCAGGATATCTATGCGATTGGGGTCCTCTTTTATCGCATGCTCACCGGCCGATTGCCTTTCTATGGGCATGGGGAAACTTCTATTGAAGAAGTGATGCAGCAGCAGCGGGAAGCGTTGCCTCCGACACTGCGTCGGTTCTGTCCCCTGGCGACAGTCGAGATGGTCGACCTGACCAATCGGTTATTGGCAAAACAACCCCTGCGTCGCCCTCAGACAACGCGTGAGCTCCGACGCGAGCTGATCGACATTGAGCTCTCTACGATGAGCACTCGCTTCCACGTCGCCTGATTGAAGCATTGAGGCGATGAAGCCTTATAAGGGTGGTCCAGACAATCCTGCAAGGTTGTCTGGATGCCGCAGGCACACACAAGCAATGTTCGCTCTGCACTTTTAAATGCTTCAACCAACAGGTGCCACTGCTGGCTCGTCCAGCAGACCAATTGCAGAGATGATGACGAATACTACCCTGCGAGAGGATTTCACGAGCACAGCGAAACGTGTGATCGTTTTCTGAAGCATTTCTACTTACAGACATTCCACGCTTGCGTGTCGCTGCGCGATCCAGACAACTCTGCGAGATTGTCTGGACCACCCGTTCTGCTAAGCGGGGCGTTGGACTTTGATGCTCTTGCGGAGATCTTCGACTGAAATCGTAGGCAGTGATTCGTTCTGCTGCATTTCGAGAACATCTTCTTCGTCACTGGCACTGGAATCATGCTGGTCTGAAAGTTGTTGCAGCAAGCTGCGGATCACCGACTCGGCTTCCAGTTTCTCTTTCGTCCAACCTTCACGGACTTTACTCCAGGCGTGTTCCCGGGAGCGGATATTCTCCAGTTCTTCCTGAAGTTCCTCCTGACGTTTGTGCAATTCGTCCCGCTGTTGTTCGAAGGTGGAGAGGAGTTTGAACTTCTCGTTCTGGAACGATTCCCGGTCCTGCTCCAGGCTCAATACATCCTGATCAAGATCCGAACGGAGTAAGGCAATTTCTTCTCGATCCTGTTCGAGCAGCTTCGCCAGCTGTGTACGTGCTTCCTCGATTCGCTCTTCTGCTTCTTCTTCCCCTAACTGATCGCCCAGTTCTGATCGAATCTGTTCGATAGCCAGTTGCAGTTCCAGATTCAACTGATGTTTCTGTTCCAGTTCAGAACGCAACTCATCGAGTCGCTGTTTTCGTTCCTGCAGCGACTTTGTTTCTCCCTTGAGCCATTCCATCTGTCGGTTGAGATCTTCGTGGTCAGCGGCACGCTGGGCTTCCCAATCGGCTCGCTCATTACTGAGCTGTGCTTTCTCTTTGTTGACATCGCCTTCCAGAAACTCACGAATCTCTTCGAGGGTTTTCTGTTCCCGTTCGAGTGACTCTTCCCGTTTTTCCAGTATGCTGCGGTATCGTTTCAGTTGTTGTGACTGTAACGCATGGTTCTGGAAGAGTTCCTGTTTCTCAATCGCGATCTTCTGATGGGTGAGTTTCAGCTCTTTCTGCTGTTGTTCCAGCTCTTCACGCATCTTCTGCAGATGATCTTCGCGAAAACGCAGGCGTTGCTCGGCCATGGTCTGGTCTTTACGCAACTGCAGTAACTCTTCCCGCTGATTCACAATTTCAGAAGAGCCGGAATGATCACCAGTAGAGATCGCGGGGCGGGTTTCCAGTTCGAGTTTGAGCTCGGTGTATTGCTCCCGCAGTTCAGATAATTCGTCATCCAGGCGCTGTGAACGGGCGATTTGTTCTTCGAGCTCGATCTGTAAAGTCGCCTGTTCTTCTTTCTGTTTTTCCTGCCAGATGGCTTTCTGCTCTTCGAGTTGCTTCTCGAACTGTTCTGTCAAGCGGGTTTCCCACTCGGTCTCTTTGACATGCAGCTCATCCTCATATTCCTGAGCGATGGCCATGATGGAGGCATCGAGTTCCTCCTTCTGGGAGACCTGTTGATTTTCCGTGCTGAGTTTGCTTTTCTCAACTTCCGCTTCCAGTACGCGATTGCGAGAGGCTTGAGAATTCAATTGCAACTCAGACTGCTGCAACTGCTTCTGCAACTCCTGGATTTGATGCCGTGCTTCTTCCAGCTGGGTGACATAAACTTCCCGCTCGTCCTGAAACTCATCTTTCAGAACTCGCTGACGATCTTCAAGATCAGCTGGTTTTTTCACGCAGTGCATCGAACTCTGTTTGCTGAGCAACCCGGAGTTCTTCGAGTTGATTTTGAGCCCGTTGAGTCGCTTCGGCTGTGAGCTGTCGTTCCCGTTCGATTTCTTCGAATTCAGCAGTACGTTGCTCTTCCCAGAGTTGTTTTTCGTTCTGAAAAGCTCGCTGGGCTGCTTCCAGCCGTTCGGTGAGCTCAGCCTCCAGGTCGGCCCGCAATTTCTGCTCGACATTGGCGAGCTGCTGCTTCAACTGTTCTGCATCGGGAGTAGCTTTTGAATTCTGCTGAGTTGCTGCAATAGAAAGCGGCTGGTTGGGGTCCAGCTGGCGTGGGACTGGTTTACCGTCGAGGGCATTCCAGTTCTGGAGCAGTTCCCTCTTCAGTTCTTCGCGGTAAACTTTCTGTTTCTGTTCCAGACGTTCCCATTCAGAATCGAGTTCTTCCCGTTTCTGGTCGAGGGAGGCGACTAACTGCTCGCATTTTCGCAGACGATGTTCCAGCTCGGTTTCTTTGCCGCGTAGTGAAGCTTCCCGGTCGAGAAGTTCATTCTCGAGTTGTTGTAGTTGTAAGCGAGCAGCGCGTTGTTCCTGATCGAGCGCAGACATTTGCTCATTCAGGTTTTTTTCTCTGCGATCAAGTTCGGCGAATTGTGAACGCAGGTGTTGAGAAATCTGACGTGCCTGAAGTTGCAGTTCACGTTCAGAAGCGGCGATCGATTTTGGTTCCGAGGGACCAGCCGCACCACTGCCACTCAGGTTCAAATGAGAGCTACTGAAATCGGCATGCGCATCATCCCGTCGATAACCTCCCGTGGGGCCACTTTGCGGTAACGAGCCGGAAGCCGGTTGTCCGGTTTGGGTACGATTAGAATGGGAGGTGGTTCGCTCGCTCATAGGGGAGTCCTTTCCCGGGAGCATTTTCGTAAAAAACTTCTGATTGAATCTTAGGCTTGGAAAACTTGAAACAATCAGAAGTTGGAATTCAAAGTAATAACCAGTTTCGACGGTAAATAACTATGAAACGCGAAACTTCCTGCGCTTCCCTGGCAGAAATTCCAGCGTGGTTTCTTACAGGTGATTGTTAATCTTTTCAGCGAATTTCTCTTTGGGTGTCACACCCACAAAACGCTCAACGACTTCTCCACCTTTGAATAAAATTACAGTGGGGATGGCGCTGATGCCAAATTGAGTTGCAGTGATATGGTTTTCATCGGTATTCATTTTTCCGACAGAGACTTTACCAACAAACTCATTGGCGACTTCATCAATCGTAGGGGCAAGCATTTTGCATGGGCCACACCAGGGAGCCCAGAAATCGACCAGCACCGGTTGAGAGGACTCTAAGACCTCTGATTGAAATTTATCATCGGAAAATTCCATAACATTCCCGGCCATACTATGATCTCCAATCGCTTCTATTTAACGTAATCTGTTTCTGAATTAGAACGTGCTTCAAGCCTGCCGTGATGATTCCGGTTTGTTCGGAATGCGTTTTAGTGCACAATCCCCGTTCTGTCATTGACTTGTAACTGTTGGACCGAATTATAGAAAAACCGGTTCGGGTGTCAATGTGGCCCATATGCACGGAATGTCGGGGAGAGAGGCCAATGCTCCTCAATTTCGATACGACTGCTAAACTGAAGGGTGTTTCAGCTGAAATTGACTCAACTTCAGAAGGTGTGAAAATGCGTAAAATACTTGCCAGTAATGAGTTGCTTCCAATTAGAGAGTGTGGGGCCTCTCCGGTTGGTAACAACGTAGCATGGTTTGGGAGAATCTGGCTGGTTACGGTGATTTGCCTCATTTGGGGCACGACACTTCAGGCACAGCGGACTGAGGTGGATCAACGTACTCTATATGACCCCTCTCTTCTGGATTCTGTTAAGGACAAAACCTTGGGAATTCCACCCGAGGAAAGTGAGGCTTACTACCAGTTGCTTTACACCATTGCCAATGAAGATGCAGAAGCGGCCATCGATCGTGCCAGAGAGTTCTGGCTCCAAAGACAGGCAGCGCATCCTGAACTGAAAAGCTTTTCTCACCCGCATTTCGCCGACCTGTTCCAACACCCGGAAGAATACCGGGGGGAGGTAATCACTCAGACGGGATATGTCAGGCGGATTGTGAAATACAATGCGGGTCCCAATAAGTTCGACCTCAAAAACTTATACGAAGCCTGGATCTACCCCGAGACAGGACAATCAAATCCAATTGTGGTTGTCTTTACTGTTCCTCCGAGCCGACAGTTACACCTGGGCGATGATCTCGATATCCGGGTTGGATTGACTGGTTACTTTTTTAAGCTGTATGGATATCGAGCTCAGGATACGACGCGTCTCGCTCCCATGATTCTGGCTGGTGCGCTGGAGCCGCTGCCGGAACGGATTGAACCGGACTATCTTGAAAAGAGGATCTATTTTTTTCTGGCGACCGCAGTAGTGGTGGCAAGTATCATGGGATACATTCTGTATACAGGCTTAATCAGAAAACGTCCCTCGGTGGTGCAGCAGTCATTACCCCAGGAACTCCCTCCTCTGAACGAGCCTGAAGAGAAACCAGAAGACTAGGGAATTTGTTCATCCCCTCACTCCCGAGTGATCAAACTCGTTTTCCTACACCCTGAGATGAAACAGAAATCGATGGCACAATCGCGTCCGCTGGAACAACCACTTGACCGCCCCTTGCGGATTGGAGTTCTCATCTCTGGTGGGGGGACTACGATGCTCAATTTTCTGGAGCAGCGACAGGCTGGACAACTTAATATCGAGATACCACTCGTCATCGCCAGTCGACCAGGAATCAAGGGGATCGAGCGAGCCGAGCAGGCCGGGCTTCGCTGCGAAGTCATTTGTCGAAAAGATTATGAGGATGTGAGCCAGTTCAGTGAATCGCTTTTCGAACAGCTTCGCTCGGCACAGGTCGATCTGGTTACTCTGGCGGGATATCTATCGCTCATTGAAGTGCCGGACGACTTCATCGGTCGAGTGATGAATATCCATCCCGCTTTGATTCCGGCATTTTGCGGGCAGGGATATTACGGTCACCACGTGCATGAAGCCGTTGTAAAACGGGGCGTGAAGGTAAGTGGCTGCACCGTCCATTTTGCTGACAATGAATATGATCATGGTCCGATCATTGTGCAGCGTTCCGTTCCTGTCTATTCGACGGATACAGCAGATGATGTTGCGGATCGGGTTTTTGCAGCGGAGTGCGAAGCGTATCCGGAAGCGATCCGCTTGTTTGCGGCAGGCCGGCTGACGATTGAGGGCCGCCGTGTCCTCATTGCAGATGAAGCTGCGGGTGATTCTTAGACCAGATGCAGGATCTTGAAGATCCAAAACCGGTCTCAGGAGTCGTCCGATTTCTTTTTCTTCCGTGGGCGGAAGTATTTCATGGAACTCTGCACGACCGTGCGGCGGCTGGCGATTCGTGAGGCCAGCGAGAGCAGATAGTTCCTTACCCGGGAACATAATACTGTCGTTTTTTATCGAGCGCCTTCAAAGCCATGCGGACGACATACTCGGCGGTGTGTGAGCGACGTTTCTTCAGCCAGCCTCCGACACCAGCGATTTCAAAAAGTTCGTCGTCGTGACACCCGGGCAGAGTGCCATGACGGTGACCCCTTTGTAGCGGGCTTCGGCCCACAGGGCTTCGCTGAAATGCAGAATAAAGGCTTTGGATGCGGAATAGGCTGGCATGTAAGCCACTGGTTGAAATCCGGAAATTGAGGAGACGTTAATCACCCCCATGACCCCGCTCCATCAAACCAGGCAGCACCAGGTAAGTCAGATTGGTCAGAGCCGAGATATTCACCTGCAACATTTCGAGAACGCGTTTGCGATCAGTGTTTTCGATGGTATCCGCCATCCCGAAACCGGCGTTGTTCACGAGTAGTTCCAGCTTGATTTGCTGGCGATCGATCTCAGCGACGAGTTGTTCGGGAAATTCCGGTCGTACAAATCGCCGGGAATGATCAGTGACCGCGTCCCGTGGCGAGTGTGCAGTTCTTCAGCGAGCGCTCGAGCTCATTCCTTCGTCGAGCTGTTAACACCAGGTGCATGCCACGCGCAGCGGACCCCCGCCGAACTCCATCCCGATTCGGAGGAAGCTCCCGTCACTAGAGCCCAGTGATCGGCATACTGCTTTAACAACTGAATTGCTCCCTGATGTTGACATCATGCTGCAATGGTTTCAAAAGAAGCGCAAAAGGAAAAGAATATGGTTTTCCACTAAAATCGTATCAAATTATCAGGCCGGGACAAATCGCGATCCGGCAATTGCTCAACTTCAACAAGTTCGTCGCACCTCTTTCGCGCCAGTTGCTGCAACCGTGCAGATGAATTCCCCGGGCGAAACTCATATAATCGGTATAATCTATCGTTTACAGGACCGGGTGATTGCATAATCGTTTTGACTGTTACCAGCGGAGGGAAAAGGTTGTGTCCAGTTCGGAAGCTCTTTATCTGACTCGGGACCAGGTTCGCGAGGTCGACAGGACCGCCATCGAGACCTACCGCATACCGGGAATTGTCCTGATGGAGAATGCCGGTGCGATACCAGCACGACTGATTGCTGAAGCAGGAGAGGCAGACTTACCTGATCTGTGCAGGTAAGGGAAACAACGGCGGGGATGGGTTCGTCATCGCCCGGCATCTGCAATCTGGTGGTGCCCGGGTAAGAATCCTGTTGTTTGCTGACCCAGCAAGACTTTCCGGAGATGCGCTCACTAATTATGAGATCTGCAAAGCAGCAGATATTCCAATTGAGACATTTGCTGCCGATCAATTCGAACCTCTGGACCTCGCCGCGATCAGGGAACACCTGAGAAGAGCAGATTGTGTGATCGATGCACTATTGGGAACAGGCGCCCGAGGCGAAGTCCGCGAGCCCTTTGCGACGCTAATCCCGATCATCAATGAGTCCGCCCGACAGATTGTCGCTATCGATCTCCCTTCAGGACTCGATTGTGATCGGGGAGAACCGTGTGGTGCAACTGTTAAAGCGAACCAGACCGTTACCTTTGTCGCGTTGAAAGCGGGTTTTGCGAACAGGGAAAGCGAGCGGTACACGGGTCAAGTCAGTGTGCTGCCGATAGGAATCTCCAGCAAACAATATGCGGAACTCGTTGCCTCTGTGGAAGCCTCCTGAGCATTAGATTAATCAGGCGCGTGCTTCCAGTTCTTCCCAGCGGGCATATTTCGCTGTGAGCGAATCAGTTAGTTTTTGTAACCGCTCGTTAACAGCTGCGATTTCCGAGCCATCCTGTTTGAAGAACTCGGGGGCAGCCATCGCCGAGTGAAGCTCGGTTTGTTCTGTTTCCAGTTGCGAAATTTCTTCGGTCAACGACTCCAGCTCCCGCTGTTCTTTAAAACTGAGCTTGGCCTGTTTGGAGGTCGTGTTCGCCCTGGGAGTCGTTTTGATTTCCGGTTCTGTTTCTGCTGGTTTTACTTGTTCAAGCTGCGTGGCTTTCTGTACCAGGTAATCGTCATAGCCTCCGGCATATTCCTTGATGTTTCCATCACCTTGAAATACGAGAGTACTTGTGACGACGTTATTCAAAAATGCCCGGTCGTGACTGACCAGCAGGAGCGTGCCGGGGTAATTGCTGACCAATTCTTCCAGAAGTTCCAACGTCTCTGCATCAAGATCGTTCGTCGGTTCGTCCAGAACCATCACATTGGAGGGATTCTTAAACAGTTTCGCCAGGAGGAGGCGGTTTCTCTCTCCACCCGACAGGAACCGGGCAGGGCGCCGTGCGCGTTCGGGAGTAAATAGAAAATCCTGCAGGTAACCATAGATATGTTGTCGACGTCCGTTGATCAACAACATGTCTGTGCCGTCCCCCACATTTTCAACCACGGTTTTCTCTTCGTCGATCTGCTCCCGGAGCTGATCGAAGTAGAGAACTTCCAGCTTCGTCCCTTCACGAATAGTGCCGGTGGTTGGTTGAAGTTGACCAAGGAGCAACTTGAGTAGTGTCGATTTACCTGCTCCGTTCGGACCAATGATTCCGACCTTATCCTCCCGGGCCAACAGGATCGAGAAGTCATTGATGATATTGTGGTCGTCATATTTGAATGAGATGTTCTTGGCTTCGAGGACTAATCTGCCTGACTTTTCGGCCTCGGCAACCTGCATCTTCACGTTACCGACTTTGTCGCGTCTATCCTGACGTTCTTTCCGTAAAGCTTTTAATGCTCGTACGCGGCCTTCGTTCCGGGTGCGGCGGGCTTTGATTCCCTGGCGAATCCAGACTTCTTCCTCGGCCAGTTTTTTGTCGAAGAGTTCGTTCTGCTTTTCTTCAACAGCCAGTGCCTCTTCTTTGCGTTGGAGGAAGGTCTGGTAGTCGCAGGTCCAGTCGAAGAGTCGCCCCCGATCGAGCTCGATGATGCGGGTGGCGAGCGCCTGCAGGAACTGGCGGTCGTGTGTTACGAATATCAGTGTTCCTGCATAATTGGAAAGAAACTGTTCGAGCCACGTGATCGATTCGATGTCGAGATGGTTCGTCGGTTCATCAAGCAGAAGCACATCGGGTTCCCGCACGAGAGCCTGAGCGAGGAGAACACGTCGTTTCTTTCCAGAAGATAAAGTCTGGAAGGGAACTTCTCCGTCCAGCTTCATGCGGGAGAGCACCGTTTCGACAGCGACTTCCTTTTCCCACGGTTCCAGCTCTGTATCGGAGTGTTGCCCTGTTTGTGATTCGATCTCGAAACCTCGGGCGACCATTTCGCGCACAAGTCCCGTTTCCATCCCGGGGACTTCCTGTACCAGTCGGGAAACGACCACATTGCTGTCTCTCAGGACTTCGCCATTATCCGGGTGAAGTTCTCCCGTCAGCATTTTCATGAGTGTCGACTTACCTGCCCCAGTCCGTCCGGCGAGGCCGATGCGTTCTCCCCGTTCGACGACAAGCTGCACGTCGTCCAGAAGCAGGGGGCCACCCCATGCAAACGAGACCTGATTGAGGCGAACTAAAGACATACAGGAAAACTTTCAGTCGGAAAAAAAGAAGAAGGCCAGGTTGGGGCAGGGAGCCGCAGCTTACAACAATCGTTCCCAAATTGCACGGAGGCCCGCAGCAGAATCGCTGATCGAGAATTTCTGCTCCATCTGGTGCAGGGCCTCCTGTCCAAGTTGTGTTTGCCGATAAGCGTCGGGGATCAGCTCGGCAAGAGTGTATTCCAGCAAGTCGACATCACCCGGTGGGAGCAGAATGCCAGAGAGGTTGTGACCCAGAATCTCCCGAGTCCCCCCGGCAGTTGTCGCAACAATCGGACAGCCACTGGCAGCCGATTCGAGCAGCACCCGGCCCAGAGGTTCCTGATGAGCGGTATGCACGAGCAGGTCAATTTCATTCAGGATCCGATTTATCTCCATTCGAAAACCGGTGAAGTGCAGGTGGTCCTCAATCCCCGCCTGAAGAAAAGGTTCCCTGAGTGATTGTTCATATTCAATGCTTTCACTCTTTTGAGAGTGCCGCTCTCCAACAAACAGCAGATGCAGATCGGGAAACTGAGTCACTAACCGCGCGATGGCTGTCGCGGCGACATCCTGTCCTTTTCGCAAACAGATTTGACCGATGTTCGCAATCAGAAAGGTCTCTTCAGTTAAACCAAGCTCGCGCTTCAACCACCCTGTTGCCGGGCGAGGTTGAAAGGGTTCAGGTCAACGCCGTTGTAAAGACTGTGGTCCGCTCTGCTGCGAGTCCTCGTTTTACATGGTATTTACAGGTTGCCTCGGAAACGGCAATGAGGCGATCAAGCTGATTCAAGTCGGAGATTGCCGGTTCACTTAACCGGATATCCCGCAGATGGGCAGTCATCGGAATCTCAAATTCGGGTGCAATCCGTCCCAGCATTCTCCCCATGGCCAGGCTGTTCGCATGGATTAAATTGGGCTTAGCTTCCTTAATCACATCAGAGAGGGCCGAATTAACTTCTGCGGGAGAGAGTTTCTGATTCTCTGTATTTCGTAAATTCAGCGGGAGGGTGGGGATGTTGATACTCGCCAGTTCGGCTCCCAACGGTCCCTGTGGCGGGACTGCCGCTACGAAATCGAAGATCTCCCCAGCCAGTAAACGTAAGGCGGCCAATAGCGAATGCTCGCCCCCATTCAGGGTGGCGTATTCACAGCAGATTAAAATCCGGGGGAGTGGCGATTCTGGCATGGGGTAGGAAAGACGAACAGGAAACAGGTGGGAACTGGCTTAGTTGAAGTGTACTGAATTCAGGATCGGGAAGATATCCTGCCGGAAACCGATTCAATTCGGGTGGGAAGCGAACCTCTCCCTGTTGTCAGGTACTCCAGAGCGGTAGAATGAACGCCCGTTTCAGCTGATTTATAGTTTCCGTGAAGAAGAGTGACTGGTGAGTGATTCTGTTTTAGATGTGCATGTCGACCTCGGCCCCCGCAGTTACGACATTTCGATTGGCTCCGACAGGCTCACCGCTCTGGCTGAAAGTATCGCCAGTTGGATTCCCGCCCCGAAGTCGGGCATCAAAAAAGTCGCGATTGTGACCGATAAACATCTGGCTGCATCTCATCTTCCGGTAGTCGTCAAAAGTCTCGAGGAGGATGACTGGCAAACCTGTACGATCATTCTGGAACCTGGCGAAGCTTCTAAAACATTGTCCGTCATGCAGGTGATGTACGACAAACTGGTCGAGTTCAAGGCAGATCGCGGTACTCTGCTGGTGGCACTGGGAGGAGGGTAATTGGTGATGCGGCCGGTTTTGTCGCTGCCAGTTACACCCGGGGGATTCCCTTCGTACAGGTCCCGACGACATTACTGGCTCAGGTCGACAGCTCCGTCGGGGGAAGGTGGCCGTCAATCATCCCAAAGCGAAGAATCTGATTGGTGCTTTTATCAACCCAAGGGGTATTCATTGATACGGCGACACTCGACACGTTGCCAGTCAGAGATTACCGCAGTGGTCTTGCGGAAGTCGTAAAGTATGGGATGATTCTCGATGCCGAATTCTTTGAGTACCTCGAACAGAATGTGGAAGGTCTCAATAAACGCGATCCTGAAGTGCTACGATACATTATTGCCCGCAGTTGTCGCCTCAAAGCCGATGTTGTCGAAGAAGATGAAGAGGAACGCACCGGCCTACGTGCAGTCTGAATTACGGACACACCTTTGCTCACGCCTTTGAAGCCTTATGTGGTTACGGTGAGTTGATGCATGGGGAAGCAGTCAGCATCGGGATGATTTACGCCAGTCGACTGGCTGAACGGATGGGGTTGATTGATGAAGAACTCACCGTCGGCAAATCGAATTGCTTTCAGCAGTTGCGTTACCTGTAGAGCTGCCGCGTGATGCGAAGTTAAACCCGGATGCGATTCTCGATCGCATGAAGCTCGACAAGAAAGTCCTCGCTGGCAAACTGAGGTTTATCCTGCCCACTCGCATGGGGCATTGTGAGCTGTTTACGAACGTGACCGAAGAAGATGTACGGGCCGTTCTGTAGCGGTATCAGTTTAAGTGAGTTACACCCGAACCGATAACGACCTGGTTACGCCCCGCATTTTCGCACTGTACAGGAATTCATCCGCGAGATAGATCAGCTCGTGGCTGCTATTCGCCGGTTTATGCAGCTCGGCCACACCCGCACTCATGGTCACTTTCAACTCTTTTTGTTTAAACTTAACCGGCGTGTGTTCAATACGCTGCCGAATTGTTTCGGCAATCTGGTAACCATCCTGAATCGTCCATCCAGGGAGAGCCCAGATAAACTCTTCACCCCCATATCGACCCAGCAGGGCATCAGGGGGAGCAATCTCTTTCCAGATATTAGCAACTTCTTTGAGGACCATGTCCCCCACCTGGTGACCGTAGGTGTCATTAAACTTCTTGAAGAAGTCGATGTCACCCATGAACAAGGTTAACGGAGTCTGGTTTTCCAGAGAGTCGATAATTAAAAAATCGAGTTCCTGCAGGAAGGTGACATGGTTAAGTAAACCGGTCAGGCCATCCTGTCGCGCCATTTGTTCGATGCGATAAAACAGCTGTGCATTTTTAATGGCGAGTGCGAACATGTTGCAGATGATGTGCAGCATTCTTAAGTAGTTCAAAGAACTGACATCACCACCACGAATCAGCAGAATTCCAATAAACTCATCATGTGCAATCAGCGGCACAGTCGCATCATAATCTTCCAGTTCGCCATAAACCTGTGAGGCGAGTTCCGGTTCACGATCAAGTCGGCTTTTCAGTAATATCTGTCGATGAGTCAGGACCCAGGCGGCCATTCCCTGTCGAGCGGAAGGGAGTGGAATCTTTTTTCCTTCCTGATGCTGTCGGCAGAAATTCCAACTGTCAGAATCCCACAGAAACAGATGACAGTGTCGAGCATCAAGAGCATCTTTGGCTGTCTTCTCGAGCGTGGGAAGCAGCTCTTCGAGGTTCAGCTCGTGAGTCACTTTGCCAATGATATCCTGAAGTTTCTGTAACAGCAGAGGGTAATCGAGCAGATGACCTGTAGGTGCAGCAGCCAGATTATTCGTGGCCGATTCAATCATTTCCAGGTTAGCGCGATGAGCTCGTTCTGCTGCCTGTTGTTGTAACTGTGGAAGCGTACTCTGAGCATATTTTTTCAACCGCACGGAAAGGTTCGGTTCACTCGCCAGGTAACCCACGACCTGGTAAATAAAGATCGAAGCGAGCGGCATGATGAAAGTGCCGGTAGAGAAATGTGAGCCTGCGGTGACAGTGCTTTCTACCAGACAGAACAGGCTGCAGAGCCAGGTGATGGTGTGTCGCTCGGTCCGATTGCTGAACGACGAAATCAGAATCACCGGGATGATCAGCGAGAAGAGCGAAGGAAGACCCGGGGTCCAATAAAAACTGAGACCAAGCAGGATAGAAATCAGCGTGAAGAGCGATATCAACACCAGACAAATCCAGAACGTAAATGAATGAGTCTGAAAGTTCATGTTCACTTGAATCGCTGCTGCTAGAAGGTGTAAGTCGGTGTGAGGAAGTCTTGCTCGAAGTGTGCGGCCCGCACTTCCAATTGCTATTTGAAAGTTAGGATCCAGAGAGGAACCACGACTGTTAATTTCAGGGAATCAGCGTTTCGCCTGAGGGCAATCCTGCGAATGGTCCAGTTTTAGGGGTTGTAACAGTTAGTGAAACAACAGCGATCTGGACGAGCTCATTAAAATCAGCGCATAAAAAAAGACGCGGTAAGGTCCCCTCAAAGCTCCCAGCTTTCCTTACCGCGTCAATTAGTGTTCGGCAGTGCCGAAGTTACCCGAAACCTAGGTCAGCAATTCCGAGAGTCAAGGAAAGTCTGGAAAATTTTCAGGCATGAGTGATTTGCCTCAAGTTGGTATCCATTAAACAGCGGCCCACTCTAAGTGATTGCTGGTCAAAGGTTTTGATTTTCTAGAGTGGCGAACACATCAATGTCGCTTGATTTCAAAAGGGGTACCGGACTACCCTCGTAGGGTGAATTTCGCGGGGTATTCGAAAACTTCTTCCCGGGAATTCTCTCTGAATAATTTCCATTTCCTGAATAAGTTGGTCCTCTCCATGCCATTTTCTTGCTCCAGCAAGCAGCTTTTATTCGCAGTTGCGATCGTCAGTTTTTCCACCTCCTGGTCAGTGGGGGGAGAAAAGTCAGATGCAGCCCCCATGATTCCGGGATACAGCCGATTTCTTGAGTCAGAAGATCGCAAGCCCGAACAGGCCGGGCGGATTCTTTTGAGTGAACTCAACTGTGTTTCCTGTCACAAGGCACAGCAGGAGGGGCTCACTTCGTTCACAAGACAGGCTCCGGTATTGACCGAAGTTGGAGACAGGGTCAGGCCTGAATTTCTGCGGGAGTATCTGAAAGATCCCCATCTGTCGAAACCAGGCACAACCATGCCGGATGTTATTAACACGGATGAAGAAGAGCTGGTTGAGCCACTCGTTCACTTTCTGGCTTCCACAGGTCGAGGACCGCGCTGGGTTTTCCCAGCCCGGCGATGGTTAGTCGTGGCAAGAAGCTGTTTAACGAGATTGGTTGCATGGCCTGTCATCAATCACCAGAAGAAGATGCCGCCGCTACCGCATGCCGTCCCCTGGTCAGCTCGATCAGAAATATACGATTCCCAGCCTGAGCCAGTTTCTCAAGACCCCCTGCATGCGTCTTCTGGTCGAATGCCGGCGCGAACCTGGATGAGGGTGAAGCCGATCAGATCGCCAGTTATCTCCTCCGAAATGTGGATGGAGTTCCTAATCAATTTGCCTACTACGAAGGAAACTGGTCGACGATTCCGAATTACGATGAACTGGAACCTGTCGAAGAGTTACAGCCGATATCGATTTTAAAACTCTCGCTCGGAGAAAGAACGAGTTCGGTTTCAGGTTTGAATCGAACTTTGAGATTACGACAGAGGGAGAATACAAGTTCTTTCTGGGATCAGACGATGGGAGTCGGCTCTATATCGATGGCCAGGAACTGATCGATTACGACGGAATTCATGGGCATGGAGTTCGAGACAAAAAACTGAAACTGTCAGCAGGCTGGCATACTTTTCGAGTCGATTACTTCGAACAGGGGGGAGGAATCTCTAACTGTGGAAATTGAAGGCCCCGGCCTGGCGCGCGACGTTCGATTGCCTCTATCTCAACAGTCGATCCGGAAGCCCAAAGACAAAAACAACATTTCGAGATCAATCCCGAACTGGCCGCACAGGGGAAGATAATATTCACCGAACAAGGCTGCCGCTTGATTGCCACCAGCTGAAATCTCAGGATGAGACTCTCTTCAGCAAGCTAATCTCACGGCGTTTGAATCGTTGAATCCCGCTGCAGGTTGTCTGGCTGAGAAACCGGGAGAGTCGGTGCCTGACTTTCATCTATCAGCGGCTCAGAGGAAAGATCTCAGTCAACAGGTGACTGAAATTGGTAATCAACCGATTCCTGCATTAACCGGCGAACCGCTGGTCACTTCGACATTGACGACTTTCAACTGCTACGCCTGTCATGAGAGAAATAACCTGGGAGGACCGGAAGGGGAACGGGATGCCTTCTTCCTCTCTACGATTCCTGAAATGGGTGATGAAGGGCGACGCCCTCCTGGTTTAACTGGGGTAGGAGACAAACTGCACCGAATGGATCAAGCATGTACTTGATTCAGGGGCTGATGAGCGTCCTTATATGGAGACACGCATGCCACGGTTCGGCATGCAGAATGTCGGCTCCCTGGTTGAACAGTTTGTCGAACTTGATCGGAAGACTGAATTCGAAGAAACGGAAACTCTGCTTGCAGATTACCGCCCTGCAGGGGAAGGTCGCCATATGATAGGTGAAAAAGGCATGGCCTGTATTAAATGTCATACCTTCGGAGAACATCGGGCGACAGGCATTCAATCTGTGGATCTCTTACGCATGCCACAGAGAATTCGGAAGGACTGGTTCCATCGATATCTGATCAATCCGCAGGTCTTCCGCAGAGGAACACGCATGCCTTCCTTCTTCTTTGGAGGACGAAGCATGCCCAATCGACTCGATGGCAGTATTCCCTTGCAGGTGGAAGCGTTATGGGAATACCTCAAGCTAGGATAAAGCCCCTTACCGGATGGCGTTGGAACATCCATGATTGAATTGATTGCTGAAGGAAACCGATCCTCTATCGGGAACTTCATTGAAGGAGTCAGTCCACGTGGAATTGCGGTCGGCTACCCGGAGAATGCGAATCTCGCTTTTGATGCCGATCAGATTTCTTTGGCATTAATCTGGCATGGCCGGTTTATGGATGCATCCCGGCACTGGACCGGTCGCGGGGAGGGTTTTCAACCACCCCTGGGAGATCACGTCCTTTCACTCGTGAAGGGTGTTCCCTTCGCCCAGCTGGAACAGGCTAAAACGCCCTGGCCCAACGAGTCAGCCCGAGAGTTGGGGTTCCGTTTCCGCGGATATCAATTCGATCAGAAATCCCAACCGATATTTCTCTACAGCACCGATCAATACCAGGTTCAGGATCTTCGGCCTGTAATGGGTGAGCCTGACGCCTCCTTCGAGAGGACACTCACAGTTACCTTTAACAAGCCCGTCGAACGCCTCTGGTTTCGTGCTGCAAGGTCGGCTGACATTAAAGATCTGGGAGGGAATCAATGAGGCTATCTAATGGATTAAAACTAAAGCTGCATCTCCTCCAGTTCCCTGCCTCGAATTCGAAAGTCGGGCGACAACGGGGTTGATTGTCCCTTATTGATCGAGGGGAATATGGCCCGCTTCCAGGTTGATTACCTCTGGTAAGAATACCATTACATTAATTCATACATAAAATCTCAGACCCAACTGGTTGTCGCTGGAGTAAAGAATCCATGTTTCGCTTCTTTTAATCTTCTGTTTTATGTTTCTGATTCTTGCACCAGTGGCCAACGCTGAAGAACAGAAACTGACTGAGGATGATTATTATCCTCTCGTCACATTTCCCATCGAACAATACGGCACCTTGGAAGTCGGCGCTTACATCTGATTCCCGACGGACGGTTAGCTGTCGGTACACGTCGGGGCGAGATCTGGATGGTGGAGAATCCCTTTGAGTCTGATCCCGATCAGGTTAAGCTGACAAAATTTGCCGAGGGGCTGCATGAGATTCTCGGATTTGCCTGGCGGGATGGTTGGTTCGTATGCCACACAGCGCTTGCGAACTTTCTCGACTGAAAGATCAGGATGGTGATGGAGTTGCCGATCTGTTTGAAACAGTGAATGACGGATGGGGGATCACAGGTGATTACTACGAGTACGCCTTTGGCTCCAAGTTCGATAAAGAAGGGAACATCTGGATTACCCTCTAACCGGCTCATTCAGTAGTCAGGCCCCCTATCGCCAGGTTGGTGTGCTGCGAATCTCACCCGATGGAAAATTGATTCCCACCTGTAGTGATTTCGCTCCCCGGGTGGCATGGGGATGAACCTCGACGGTGATGTCTTTTACACGACAACCAGGGGCCTGGAATGGACCTGTAGTCTGAAGTGGTTACGGCCCGGTTCTTTCAGGGCCATCCGGGAGGAAACGACTGGTATAAAGTGAGCCGGCGGCGTAATCGGAGATCGACCACGTGATCCCAAAGATCAAAGCCGTATGATGGTCGAGCGAATCTGATTCCTGAACTGGAACCTCCGGCTGTTTATTTTCCGTATGCCAAAATGGGAAAATCGGCGAGTGGGATCGCCTGTGATATGAGTGAAGGAAAGTTCGGTCCATTTGCCGGTCAAATGTTTGTGGGGGATCAGTCAGACAGTACTATCATGCGGTGCTCACTCGAAAAAGTGGACGGGCATTATCAGGGAGCCTGCTTCCCCTTCCGACATGGAATTGCTTCAGGAACATTACCACTGGAATTCTCCACGGATGGAAAACTCTTTGCGGGGGGAACCAACCGAGGGTGGGGTTCAATCGGATCGGCTCCATTCTCCTTACAGAGAATTTCCTGGAGTGGCAAAGTCCCTTCGAGTCCATGAAATGAAACCATTCCCGATGGCTTTCGGTTCACATTCACGAAACCGATTGATCCTGCCTCTGCTCAAATGACCGAGAAGTACGAACTTCAGACTTACGCTTATATCTATAAAGCCTCTTACGGAAGCCCGGAAGTCGATCACACAACTCCTGCAATCAAATCAGTGACCGTGGCCGAGGATAACCTCAGCATGGATGTGATCATTGACAGTACACAGCGCGGACACATTCATGAATTCCATCTGAAAGGAATTCGCTCACAAGCAGGGCAACCCTTACTTCACGACGCTGCCTACTACACGCTGCAGTACCTGCCGAAGAAGTAATACTTCTGGCCGTGTGTAATTACACTTAAGAGTCGTCACGCCGTTTGAGTTGTTCTGATAGTGGCTGTTCTGCACGAGGATCAACACCTTCAGAATCCGGGAAAGAACTTCCGCAGGAGAGCCCATCGCTTCTACCTCGTGAACCTGAGATTTATCGTAGAAGTCGACTACAGGTGCGGTGTCGGCGTGATAGACCTTGTAACGATGGCGAATGATGTCTTCGTTCGCGTCGTCAGTTCGGTTCTCGCGAATCGCCCGGCGTTTAATGCGGTGGATCATCTCTTCCTGATCGTTACAGACCAGATAGATGACGTGCAGGATAGTAACGTAATCTTTGAGCAGTTCCGCCTGGTGCAGGTTGCGGGGTAAACCATCGAGGATCGGATGTCTTCGTGAGGTTTGAACCGGTTGAGGATGGTTTGACCTTCGAGGTTTCGTCGCCAGATTTTCATCGTCAGGTCGTCCGGCACCAGCTCACCCCGCGAGGTATGCCGGTAAATTTCACGTCCTACAGGTGAGCCGATATCGATTGACCGAAAGACGTCGCCAACGGAGAGATGGAAAAACCGGGAATTGTGCAGGATTTTTCCCTGTGTCCCTTTTCCTACACCTGGAGCACCAAACAGGAGCACACCGTAGATTGGCGATTCTGTCATCGAAAAAAACTTCCTGTAGCAAATTGAAACCCGAATAGGGTGCTTCAAGTTCTGCAGCTCTCCCAAAACCTGTTTTAAGATTTCGGCTGCACATGTTCCCCAGGCTGAGAATTTCACACCGACAGACGCCTTCAGAATGAATGGAAACCGTCTGTCTCAGGAGGAATTGAGAGCATAACATCTGCAATATCTCGGAGGAAATGCAAAAGGTTGCACAGATTTTCAAAAATCAAGCAGGTTTCTCAATTCGACTGAAGCACAAATGCGGGATCTGCTCAATTACTCATCAGTCTGCTTTTTGAATAACCACTTGAGCCCCACCCAGCCCACTCCCAGCAGAAGTGTGATGAGACAGAACAGATGCAGTTCTCGAACCGAAATCAGTCGCAGGAAAGGGTTTTGATCGCTGAAGGGAAGAAAGGGATGCATGTCCGGGTGCATGATGGCATCGAGTAAAATGTGCATCCAGCTCCCGAAAAAAACACTCCCCATTGCCACCTTCCAGGAGAGCCGTTCTGCAACTTTCATGTGGTGTAAATTGATGGACTCGACCGTCTGGTTCCAGACCCGGAACCACCATTCGAAAAGCGGTTTCCCGGTCAGAAGAGCTACGATTCCGATGGTGGTGGCTCCCGCGAAGGTGTGACTGTAACCGTGCAGTTCAGTGTGCCGGTTCAGAATGTGGTAGAGGGCCTCCAGGTCCATCAGGACCTGAGTGTAGCCATAGAGCATCAGGCTGAATCGAGTTCCGCAGGCTCCTTTTACAGGAAATGCCGGTCCCATGTGGTAGGGTGTGAACGGCATTTAATGAGACTCCTTAAGAGGGACTTAACCCACCTGCACGTCCAGTCCTGCTCGTTTGAGGTGAGTTCTCAGTTCAGCCACAGAGTGAAAAACTTCAGCTTGAAGTCCATACTCTCGCGCTGCTTCGATGTAGATCTCAATATCATCGGTGTAGAAACATTCCTCGGGTAGGCAATCGATTTTTTCGAGCGCTGCCTGATAGATAGCGGGCTCGGGTTTCATGGCGCCCACTTCGTAAGAAGTCACATAATCATCAAAGTATTGCAGAACTGAAAACTCGCGCATAATAAATTCAAAGTGCGAGATCGAAGTATTCGAAAGGAGCACCAGACGGAGTCCGAACGATTTTAACTCCTCCAGTAATTCGGGCATCGGTTCGTTCAGCCAGAAAATATCTGAACCGGCTCGCTCCAGTTCCTGCAGCGTGACTTGTCGTCCAAGCTTTGCGCCAAATCGTAATTCGAATTCGTGCCAGAGCTCTTCAGGTTGAATTGTTCCACGCTCAAACCCGGCCTGCAAACCGGAGGACATTAAGAGCTCCCGAACTTCGGACTCACTTCGATCATAAAGTGCCCCCATCTGCTGGCACATGCGATCGTGCGAAAAGTAGACGAGTACATTCCCCATGTCGAACAGAATCGTTTTCAACATGCTTTTCGTTTCCGAATTCAAGCTGTGGTTGAGAGGAGGTTGCTTACTGTGCCATCTGCCATTTCAGAAACGCTTCCAGGAAGGGATCGAGCCCTCCGTCCAGAACAGTCTGGGGATTCCCCACTTTGTGACCAGTGCGGGCATCTTTCACGTACTGATCCGGGTGCAACACGTAGTTCCGGATGGTCTCGCCCCCAAAACCAATTTTTGATTTTTGTCCCCGGCGGGCTGCCAGTTCCGCGTCCCGTTTTTCCTGCTCAATCTGGAACAGTTTCGCCTGCAGCATCTTTCGGGCAGAGGCCCTGTTCTTGTGCTGGCTTCGTTCCGACTGGCATTGCACGACGACATTGGTGGGGAGGTGGGTCAAGCGAATTGCGGAGTCAGTTTTGTTGACGTGCTGTCCACCTGCTCCACTTGCCCGGTAGGTGTCTTCACGCACATCCTGATCCCAGTTGATATCGATATCGATATCATCTCCAACTTCAGGAGTCACATCGACAGCGGCGAAGGAAGTATGTCGGCGACCAGCGGAATCGAACGGGCTGATGCGGATCAACCGGTGGTTCCCTGTTTCTCCTCGCAGGTAACCATAAGCATTGTCACCTTTGATCAGAATTGTGGCATTGCGAATACCCGCTTCTTCCGCATCGGAGCGTTCGAGCAGTTCGATCCCGTAACCGCGGACCTCGGCCCAGCGGATGAACATCCGCAGCAGCATCTCGGCCCAGTCGGAGGAGTCGGTTCCCCCTTCGCCTGCCTGCACAGCGACATACGCATTGCAACTGTCTTCCGGGTTGGACATCATCGCCTGAAGTTCGACAGCTTCGATGCTGCTATCGAGGCGATCCAGAACCTGAACGAGTTCGCGTTCACTCTCTTCGGAATCGTCTTCTTCAGCAAATTCAAGCAGAACTTCAATGTCACCCATACCAGTGACGAGTTCTTTGAGTGGCTTGATTGAGTTATTCAGTTGTTTTAACTCACCCACCAGCCCCTCGGCGCGCTCCTGATCATTCCAGAAGTCGCCGGCAGCCATCAGTTCATTGATCTCTTTGACGCGTGTCTGTTTATCGTCGTAGTCAAAGAGAGTCCTTTAAATGAACGATCCGATTGACCATTTCCTGAGCACGTTCCTGTAACTCGGAATCCATGAAGCCACCTTGCACACGCGGTTCTTAAAGAGAATGAAAATGAAATTCGCAGCAGAGTAATGGGAGGAAGAAGACTTAGCGAATCTCAATCTGTTCGCGAGCCAGGTCGAGGCCTTCGTTGATTGAGGTATCCCGTTCGAGAGCAATCCGGCCGGTGCGGACCATTTCCAGAATGCCGAAAGGACGCATCAGTTCGATGAACGCTTCCAGTTTTTTCTCCTGGCCTGAAATTTCAATCATGAGATGTGTCTTGGAAACATTCACAATTTTGCCGCGAAAGACATCGACCATCTCACGAATTTCACTTCGCTGACGGGCCTCAGCCGTTTTGACTTTGATGAGCATCAAATCGCGTTCGACGAAATCGGTGTCGAGGTAATCCTGTACTTTCACCACGGTGACCAGTTTTTCCAGCTGTTTGCGAACCTGCTCCAGCACCCGGTTATCGCCATTGACGACAAACGTAATACGTGAGAATTCTTTGTTCTCGGTTTCACCGACAGCCAGGCTGTCGATATTGAAATCACGAGAAGCCAACATACCGGAAATATGAGCCAGCACGCCTGGCTGGTTCATGACTAGGGCTGACAGGACATGCCGCATCAGAAAGTACCTTCGGATAATTTGTCTTAACTGTTGATTGGAACGAGGTTTAAGATCAGTGAGCCTTTCGGGGTACACAACCTCAGCGCCGCGAAAGGGACATCATAATCGGCCCGGGACCCATAAACAAGGAACTTGTCAGAGGGGGCGGAATGCGCAATTTTACCCGTGATCTACTGTTGGGGACACAAAACCGGGGGCTTGGTTCATTCAGCCTGGATCAATGAGCGACAGGCCAATAAAACCACTGCTGTCCATGAACTTCGGCGGGACAGCAGCGGTCAAATATTTCAGCAGGCAATTTGCCCGATTTCAATTCGTTTAGACAGCGCGGGTAATACCAGGCATTGGAATCGGGTAAGAGCCGTCCGCATTAGGCATAACCGGTGGGTTGGCATCCCAGCTGAATTCGGTAGGCATGATGTTTAATTCCGAATTCAAAGCCTGTTCCCAAGTCACTTCTTTTCCGGAATAGGTTGCCATGCGCCCCATGATTGAAGTCAGGGTGCTGTAGGCGCCATTTTCAGCTTCGTTGTAACTGACATCTTCGCGGATTGCTTTGAAGAGATCGTCGTGCTCAACCTGATAAGGGTTTTTTGATTTTCCTTTAAATCGCCATTTTTCATCACCAGCGGTGTACTTGGCGTCGGAGATATCGGAGAAACCCTTCGTTCCAATTGCATGTTCAGAAATCGAATTCCAGCAGTTTGCAATGTGTCGACACTGACTGAACATCTTGGTTTCATCTGCGAAGGTGTATTCGACGGCGAAGTGGTCGTAGATTTCACCGTATTTTTTGTCTGTTCGAGACTGACGACCACCCATGCCGTTACACTTGACCGGGTAAGAGCCTTTAACCCAGTTCCCTACATCGAGGTTGTGAATGTGTTGTTCGCAAATATGGTCACCACAAAGCCAGTTGTAGTAATACCAGTTTCGCATCTGGTATTCCATTTCTGAAGCGACTTCTTCACGTGTCTTGCGTGGGTCCCAGACACCTCCACCGTTCCAGTAGACATGCAGAGCCCGGATGTCTCCGATAGCTCCATCCTGCAGACGGGCGATTGTTTCCAGATAAGGGAGTTGATGGTGACGTTGTAATCCGACGCCCACCTTCAGATTTTTTGCTTTGGCTTCAGCGGCAGCGGCAAGGACTTTACGGACACCCGGTGCATCGGTGGCGACAGGTTTTTCCATAAAGACATGTTTGCCGGCGGCTACAGCAGCTTCGAAGTGAATGGGGCGGAAACCGGGAGGAGTCGCCAGGATGACCATATCAACATCGCTATCGATGACTTTCTGGTAAGCATCAAAGCCGGCAAATTTGTGATCTTCGTCGACATCAACTCGATCAGCGCGGTCTTTCAGTTCCCCTTTAATTCCATTCAGGCTTGATTCGACCTGGTCGGCGAAGGCATCGCCCATGGCAACCAGTTTGACATTACCTTCTGTGGAGAGTGCCTGGGCAGCTGCTCCTGAACCACGGCCACCACAACCGACGAGTCCGATGCGGATCGTGTCATCGCCAGCAGCAAATGCACGATTAGTCAGGCTGGACAAAGCCGTAGCACCCAGAGTAAGGGCACCAGTTGTTTTGAGAAAGTCGCGGCGGGATGATTCGGAATTGAGCATGCTATTCTCCTGGGTAGGGGCAGGATTTTCAGCGACCGCTTTGATTAAGCATTAATTCAAAGGCTGTTGTGCTGAAAAGATCCGGCTCATATGAGTGGGTTAATACAGGTGAGAATTCGTTTATATAAGTAGTGTCTGAAAAAGTTGAATCAGGAAGCAAGGTCTACTCCCTGATTCAACAGCTTTTTCAGTGAATCGATTTATTCGATGACTTCCGGAACAACCGGGTCGAGTGAGTATTTTTTACGAGTTTCCTCATCGGGTGCAGTCAACGGACGGACCAGTCGGAAACCGAGGAACTGGGCATCGGTGTGATACCAGATCGATTGCGGGATTTGGGGGTCCTGCATTTTCCAGTCTTCAGAAGAAGCGATGCGGGCTGACGAACGAAGCATTTCCGGATCGTCATCCCAGGATCCTCCCCGGGCCACGCGGGGGTATAACTCGGTGGCAATGTTGATTGGGAAGAGGGCAGGTTCTTTCGGATTGAACTGCTGATAGAAATCTTCAGCGTATTGATCTAGGCACCATTCGGAGACGTTGCCGTGCATGTCGTATAATCCCCAGGGGTTCGGTTTTTTCTGACCGACCTGGCGGTATTTCTCATCGATGTCGCCAGCGTTGTCGTAGTACCAGGCGTATTCATCGATGTCAGCCGGATCATCACCGAAAGAGTATGCAGTGGTGGTCCCTGCGCGACAGGCGTATTCCCATTCGGCTTCGGTTGGTAAGCGATAGTAGTGACCCGTTTTGGCACTCAACCATTCGCAGTAAACGCGAGCAGCCAGTTGTGTCATGCAGATCGCCGGGTAACCATCGTGACCCATATTGAAGGTCATGTCGGTGTAAGGTTTGGTTGGCCGAGTAACCGCGTCTGCAATTTCATCGGCAGTCGTTGCTTTTTTGCCGAAGAGTTTACGACGCTGAATGTCGAGATTGAATGACCAGATATCGTACTCATCCCAGGTCACTTCATATTTACCCATCCAGAAGGGTTCGAGTTTAACCTGATGCTGAGGACCTTCGTCATCAGCTCGGTCGGCTTCGTCTTCCGGACTTCCCATGGTGAAAGTTCCACCAGGAATGGGGACCATCTCGAATTTAATTTCGGTGCCGGGAATGACCTGTTTGTAAGGTTTCATTTCGGCTTCGGTTTTCGCTTCGGCATCCGGATTGGCTGCCATTGCGGTACCTGCACAGAGAGTTGTCATCAGGGTTAACATACAGAATTGTCGCAGAGTTTTCTGCCACGTCAGGTTGTTCATAAATGTCATTCCAAAGTTGATTCTGTAAAGACTCAAGCCGAGTGAATTCAAAATTCGAACTCCCGCCTGACTCAGAACATGGTTACAATTAACGTATGTTGGAGTAGTAATTTAATTGATTGCTTAAACAGGGATGCTGATGGAACCTTGCTTCAAAACTTTAAACTTCCGCCTGACGAGATTGTGTCATTTCACGGTAAAGATTTTCGTCTTACCTGTCATGCTGCTGCTCTTGTCAGTAGGACAGGAAGTCCTGGCCGGGGAACCTGAAAAGTTCGAGTTCTCCGAAGTTCTGATGGGTGTCCCACTCAAAATATCAGTATACGTTGATGATGAAGCGCTCGCAAACAAAGGGGCGACTGCTGCATTTGAACGAGTGAAAGAACTCGACCAATTGCTGAGCGATTACAAGATCGACAGTGAACTGAATCAGCTCGCACTGGAGCGGCCTTATAATGTACCGCACCCTGTGAGCACTGACTTGTTTCATGTTCTCAAAATCTCCGAAAAGGTTTCGGAAGAGTCGGCAGGGGCCTTTGATGTTTCCGTGGGCCCCCTGGTGAAATTATGGCGCAAAGCAAGACGTCAGAAGGAGTTACCTGATACGATCGAGCTGAATGAGCGAAAAAAATCAGTTGATTATCGATTAATTCAGTTGAACGAAGACGGTCAGAAAGTCACATTAAGCCACCCCGGGATGCGACTCGATCTGGGGGGAATTGCCAAAGGTTACGCGGCCGATGCAGCGCTTAAAGAGCTGAAAAAACAGGGTCTCAATTGCGCGATTCTAGATTTTGGCGGCGATGTGGTGGTCGGCGATCCTCCCCCCGGAAAAGAATACTGGACGATTGCTGTCGCTCCTTTGAAAAATGATGCCGGAGCGGAAAAATTTCAGTTCATTGACCTCAAGAATGGCTCGGTCGCGACCTCGGGTGATGCCTATCAGTATGTGGAGCTCGATGGGGTGCGGTATTCCCACATCGTAAATCCGAAAACGGGCCTCGGGTTAACGGAGCGAAGTTCGGTGACAGTCATTGCTCCCAATGGAACCCTGGCCGATGCGTGGGCTTCGGCAGTCAGTGTGCTGGGGCCAGAGCGGGGTGTGGAGACCATTAACCGGGATAAAAATCTGGCGACTTTTATTATTACCGAAACGGAAACCATCGCATCCGAGAACTGGAAAGAGTATCTTCACTCAGAAGCAACCCCTTAAATCTACCGGAAACTTTGAGGAGCCCCCCGATGGCCGAAGCAGAAGAAAATGATTCTCTGGAAGAAGAAGTTCTCGGAGAAATTGAACTGAATGTGGAACCCCGGTTAGACAAACTGGACGAGCTGGGGGTGACAGTCGAAGAACTTTCCGACGCCATCGAAGCGGCGCTCGATAAAGAAGAACGCATGCTCGAAAACCTGGAGAACCCGGACGATATTTGTCCGATCGAAGAAATCCCGGTCGAACTCAACGGCAAGATTTATAAGCTGGAAGATGTCGCCGAGATTGAAGTCAGTGGCGATCTGGATGTCCTGTTCTAGAGAGTTTCGTTTCGCTTTCTGAGCGTTATACGCTTACTCTCAAGTATTCACTATCCAAGCTCACGGATGTAATCCGCTTCCCCTTCGACGAGGGGTACGGGTCGTCCTGAGTTGTTGATCCAGTGTGTGCGGGGATTGATTCCCAACTTGGTGAAGATCGTCGCCGCCAGGTCACCCGGGCCAAGTCGACGTTCAAGAATCTCTCCTCCACGGCGGTCTGTCTGGCCAATCACCTGCCCACCCGGGACACCTGCACCGGCGGCAAGCATCGACATTGTGGGTGTCCAGTGCCCTCGTCCGGCTTCTTTGTTGATGGTGGGAGTACGCCCAAACTCTCCCAGCACCAGTACCAGGGTCGTATCAAGGAGACCACGATCTTCAAGATCGCTGATCAGGTTGGTTATCCCATGATCAAGCACGGGTAACATCGGTTTGAGGCCTTTTTCGATTCCGCCCCATTTGACATCGCCACCATGATGGTCCCAATGCCCCCAGGCATCACTCATGGTGATCCAGGTCACCCCTGCTTCCACCAGTCGTCGTGCGAGGAGCGATTTCGTACCGAAAGAGTTGCTGCCGTAACGCTCGCGAACTTCATCTGATTCTTTGTTAATATCAAACGCCTCGGCGACTTTTCCACTTGAGACCATCTGATACGCTTCCTGCACGTAACGATCATGGAAGGCAAGGCTGGTGGAGGTTTCCGATTGTCGTCGAAAGCGATCGAGTTCCTGGCGGAGCGAGTTACGATCCTGCAGACGGGGAATTTTAATTCCCTGGGGCATATCAAATTTGCCGGTCGATTTCATACCATCCAGAGGTTCGAATTCATGTCCCAGTTCACCTGCTCCGTAAACATCAGAAATCATGCTGTCTGCCAGAGCAACGTAGGGTGGCATCCCGGTGACATTCGCTCCCCGAAATTTAGCGGCGACTGCTCCCATGGAAGGATAGCCACCACCGTCGATTCCTTTATTAGTTCGTTGTGATTTAGGATTCGCTGCCTGAAAAGTAACCGGGGTGTGATTACTGGCGGAAGCATCCATTGTGCGAATGAGGGAGAATTTATCCATCATCGCTGCCTGCTTCGGCATGTGTTCGCAAATTTCAATTCCGGGAACTGATGTCGCGATGGGATTAAACGGCCCACGAATTTCCTGGGGGCATTCGGTTTCATATCCCACATATCAAGCTGGCTGGGACCACCCGATAGCCAGATGAAGATCACGGACTTCGCCTGAGAATTCTGAGTGATCAAACCTGCCTGGTCGGCTGCCTGAACGGCTTGTTGCTGTAGCAGTGATGCAGCCGAAAGACCCGCGAGTCCTCCTAAGCCTGTCTGCAGAAACCAGCGACGACTTCCTACAGTCAACAAATTCTCAGAGCGGGGGCCGAACTGGGATAACAGATTGCTGCTGTTGTGATGTTCTCGGTGTGATCGTGGGGGAATCATAGTGATTTGACCTGTTCTTTAGCTTTCATTCCCTGTGTAGAGC
The DNA here is from genome assembly GCA_041398805.1 of Planctomycetaceae bacterium. Classification (GTDB taxonomy): domain Bacteria; phylum Planctomycetota; class Planctomycetia; order Planctomycetales; family Planctomycetaceae; genus Polystyrenella. The sequence goes on from JAWKUC010000001.1 coordinate 605,912, forward strand.
ACATCCATCACTTTCCCTTGATTCAGGGGCAATGGTCGATTCAATCGGTCGGGAACCATCTGATGCGGTTCCACACCCAGCGCGGTGTAGATGGTAGCCCCCATGTCACTCGGACTATAGGGACGAGTGTTGGGGTAAGCTCCAATTTTATCTGTTTCACCTATGATCTGTCCCCCCTGGACCCGGGCGCCGGCGAACAAGGTTGAATAGGCATACGCCCAATGATGTCGCCCCGGAATCGGAGATTGCGGTAAGGGTGAAATCTGTGGTGTCCGACCGAACTCACCCGCACAAATCACAAGGGTTTGGTCGAGCAAACCTCGTTCTTTCAAATCGGTCAGGAAGGCGGCGATTCCCTGATCGAGAGGCGGGAGCATGTTTTTAAGTCGCGGGAAGTGGTCGGTGTGTGTATCCCAGGTCTGGATGCGCCCCATGTTACATTGAATGACAGGCATTTCGAGTTCCACGAGTCGACGAGCCAGTAACAGGCTCTGGCCATACAGATGGCGTCCATATCGATCGCGAACTTCGGGTGTTTCGGCATTGATATCCAGCAGCTGTTCGCAACGTCGGCGAAGTCAGCATGGAGAACGCCATTTCTTCCTGCAGTGAATACTGTTTTCCTTTGGTTGATTCTGTAATCGCTTTCTGATGACGGTCCATATCCATCAACAGTTTTTTGCGGTCATTCAGGCGTTCGATGTTTAGACCATTATGTAGTTTCAAGCCCACGAATTTTGTAATCGGCTGAGTTGGGATCGTCTTTCATTACAAATGGATCGTACTTGGGGCCGAGAAAACCGGAGTGCTGACTGGCCAGACGAGAACACCTTCAACCAGATCGTTCGGTAAAGTGACTTGGCTGGGAAGGTTGTCTGTTCGCGGTTGCAGGTAAGAAAGTGCGGAACCGTACGAAGGCCAGTCATCACGATTCAGGGATTTATCCTGATTGGATTCTCCCCGGAAAGGCTGGATGGAACCAGTGAGAAAATGATGAGTTCCAGAGAGGTGTCGATTATCTTTGTGCGACATCGACCGGACAATCGAAAACAGATCGGCATGCTGCGCGAGATGTGGCATCCGATCGGAAAACTGATATCCGGGAACGGCAGTCGAGATTGTGCCAAACTCACCTTTGGTTTCGGAAGCTTGAGGCTTCGGGTCGAATGTATCGAGATGACTCCCACCACCACCGAGGAAAATCAGAACCACGGATTTAGCACGAGGTCTGGCTCCGGTTGGTGTGGCAAAGGCCTGCTGTTGAAGAAGACCTGAGAGGCCCAGTCCAAAATAGGAAGAGCAGCCAACCTGAATTAATTCTCGGCGGGTTAACATAGATATAACCTGTAGTCAGGAGGGAATCGTTGAGGCAGGGTCGATAGATCGGGGGGAAACTTATCAGGCGAGAACATATAAATGGTAACTTGTGCGATCGGAAACGACAATCGAGAACTTGAAAAAATGGTTAGATGTACAGTTATATTGAGTTCAAAAAAGAGCCTTCGTGTTATGTTGAATCCGATTTTAATGGTTCAATCTCCCCATAAACACGGTTCCAGGATGTCCAGGTGATAACCATGAGTGCAGGCCAGATCTACATCAAACGCGAGAGTGAAATTCTGGGACCCTACTCCTGGAATGAACTCAATGATCTGGCCCAAGAGGGAAAACTTCGCGCCAGAGAGCTGGTTGGAGATTCAGAAGCAGGACCATTTGAAAACAAAAGTATGCAGCACGATCTCTTTCTCGATTATCTGGAAGACCCCCGGGATAAGTTAATCCCGCCGAGATTATTGATCCGTATTACAGGAACGATTTTTCTGCTCATCAATCTGCTGATACTCATCACGGCGGGAGCGACGTTGTATACAGTTAATTACCCGGGGCCTGCAGAAAAAGCCGCGAGGGCGGGTATGTCGGCGGATAATCGGATGGTTTATGCGATTGACAATGACTTAGCTCATCTCTTCTTCTGGCCATCTCTGCTCGCTTTACCCGGTGCCTGGTTTTTCTGCCTAGGTAGAAGATTTTATGTATCGCTTAGTAGTGTGTTGATAATTCTCTCGCCTTTTTACTTATTGCTGGCACCCTTGATATTTGTTTTACCTCTAGCCTATTTACTTGAAGATTTGTTTTCATACGGACCTTTATTTCTGCTGGTGATAGTTCCCAATCTGGTTGCGATTCCATTTCTGGCCGTTCTTATCTGGAATCGCAAATACTTCAAATAGCACGAGCAATTATCCATGTACATCAAACGTGGCACCAAGGTACTTGGTCCATATACTTGGATCGAACTGAAAGAGATGGAGGAGAGGAAGCGGCTTTATCCCACTGAATGGATGAGTAACTCAAAAAAAGGCCCATTCAAACAGAGAGATGTCCGTCAGCTTTTGGAGAAGAAGTTTCCCGAGGACGAAGCGGCGAATCACGCAGTCACATTTCCCTCTGTCAGGCAGGCGGGCTCCCTGTTTCTGATTGTCTGGTTCGTGTTTGTCATTTCCTGCAGTGTGCTAAGCTATCTGAGTCAGCGGTCACCCGGAGACAATCTGGACGCAGCTGGTAGAGGGATGTCTGATTTTATTACTTTCTATTTTGGAGTGGTCAGCCTTTCCGCTATTCCGGCTCTGCCCGGAGCGATCTGTTTCAGCCTCGGGAAATACTACCGGGTGGCCTTCAGTGGTGTGATTCTATTTGCACTTCCGTTGCTGCTCCTGTTGCCAGTTTCTTTGATGGGACCGATTTCGATCATCGAGTTATTGTTGATCATCATGGTGGTCTGGCTGATAATGTATCTAAGAAAAAATCGAGCATCATTCAGCTGACACCACTTGGAATCAACCTCCTCCGCCACGACAGGAATTCAACATGCACTCTCTGAAAAACTTTTCTGTACTCTTCGTATGTTGTGTCAGAATGCTCTGTTGTGAGGGAGTGAATGCAGCTGAAATCGATCTGGGGCCAGTCAAGGAATCGCATGTGATGATCCCCATGCGGGATGGTGTGAAGCTTTCCGCTTACCTCTATCAACCTGAAGGGGCAGGGCCGTGGCCAGTCATCATGGAGCAGCGGTATGGTGGCTTTACCAGTGATCAGACACGCAAAGAAATGGCTGAGTTAGCAACCGCTGGTTATGTGGTTGCCGGGGTGAATTTTCGCGGGACTCAACTTTCCGAAGGGAAGTTTGTCGGATATCGAGCACTTGGTTGGGGAGAGAAGCAGGATGGCTACGACATCGTCGAGTGGCTGGCAGTGCAACCCTGGTCGAATGGCAAGATCGGTACCTTCGGAAGTTCACAGGCTGGTTTTGCGCAGAACTTCCTGGCTGTGACGCAACCACCGCACCTGGTTTGTCAGTATATGATCGACACCGGTCTCAGCCTGTATCATGAAGGTTACCGCATTGGGGGAGTGACCAAACCGAACCGCTTTAAAGGAATGGCCGGGGTTTGCCGAGTGCCGGAACATAATGCGGAGCTGATGAAAGAATGGTATCAGCACCCCACCTACGATGAATACTGGCAGGAAGAAGATTGTAGTCGCTTCTTCGACAAAATGAATGTTCCCTGTTTTACCGTTGGCAGCTGGTATGACTTCATGTGTGTTGGTTCGGTTGAAAGTTACATCGGTCGGCAACATGCGGGTGGACCGAACTCACAGGGAAGTCAATTTCTCTATATCGGCCCCTGGTTACATGGTCGATTTAATAAAACGAACAAGTTTCGGGACGTCGATTATCCGGAGAATGCCAACTTCGATATGCTCAATCACATGATCACCTGGTTCGATTATCACCTGAAGGGAATCCAGAACGAAATCGCCGAGACTCCGGCGGTGCAGTATTATGTCATGGGTGCCTTCGATGAGCCAGATGCTCCCGGAAATGTGTGGCGAAGTGCTGAAGATTGGCCCATCGCAGCCGAACCGACTGAGTACTATCTCAAACCAGAAGCAAGCGCTGGATCTTCTGTGCCACGGGTTGTCGATGCTTCATCTTCAATCAAAGCAGACCCATTTCATCCTGCTTCAATTCCCGGGACCTCTTTTCCGGGGGCTCAGGATGCGCGACCATTCGGAGGAACAGGACGAAGTGCTCACCTTTACGACAGATGTCTTAAGTGAGCCAGTGGAGTGGACAGGAAAAGTGGAGACCGAGTTGTATATCTCCTCTGATGCCCCCGATACCGATTTTATTGTACGTGTGTCCGATGTTTATCCCGATGGTCGCTCCATTCTCATCGTTGACATGATTCGCCGTGCCCGGTTTCGGGATGGTTTTGAAACTGAGAAAATGATGGAACCGGGAGAAGTCTATAAAGTGAAGTTTTATGTCGGCTGGCTCAGTCAGATATTCAACAAAGGACACCGTATCCGTGTGACAGTCGCCAGTACGGGAGCCCCATTTTTTGAACCGAATCCGAATACGGGGGAACCCTTAACCATCGAATCCCCAGAGAATCGCAAGGTCGCCACGAATGTGATTTATCACAACCAGCAGTATTCGTCGAAAGTCATCGCACCTGTAGTGAAGTTGAAACAGGATTACTTGCTTGAAGAATACACAGAGCTATTCGCGTCGTTCACCCCGCTCGAACTCATCAGCGGGTTTTTCATTCTCGGCAGCATTGGGTTCCGGATTGACGTACGATTCTTTGAGAGTGTTCCAGGTTCTCATCAATTCCAGCACTTCCTCTCTGTTGCCTGAGTCCCGGACGGATTCGATCAGCTTCTCGTAAGCGATGTCGAGATCGTTCACGTAATTAATGTTTTTTGGATCGGCTTCGAGTGTGCGTGTGGCGACTTCCACCTCTTCCTCGTAGTACTTACGTGCCAGCTCGTGATTTGACAGTTCGCTGTATAAGTTCCCCATCCGTTCGCAGATGAGCGAAAAGAAATACTGCTTCATAAGGTTGTCAGGATCTGTTGAATACTGCTCTTTCTGAAACTCATACAGTTTCTCATAAATTGGCGTCGCTTCCTCCAGCTTACGCATGTCGAACCAGGCATCACCAATCGCCAGCTCTGTTGAAGTATAAAGATTGATGATTTTCAGATTGTCCGGATGGCTGTTTCTGAGCTTACTGATGTAGACATCTGCTTGTTGTGCCAGTTCAATCGCTTCGGGATATTTACGTCTCGCCGCGGCTATTTCCGCATTTAAAGCCAATGCGTTGGCGAGTCCATACTGATACGTTTCGTTTTCCGGGAAGTCGGCAACAAGTTGTTCGAGTAATTCCTGATTGCGTTTGGCGGGTTCAACTGCTTGAACAGATCGATTGTGTTCCAGGTACCAGTTCGCCAGATGTTCGTTTGAAATGGAAAGTTCATTTCGCACAGTTTCATTCAGAGGATCCTCTCGATGCAGAATTTCGAGGATTTCAATCGAGCGGGAAAAATAAGATGGTGCCGAACCTTCATCTTTGACAATATTTTCACCGAGCTCTTCGATTAATCTTCCGAGGTTCCGCAGGACGATGGCTGAATTCAGATCGACCTTACCCTGTTCCAGCAGTTCGGAGGGAAGCTGGTCCAGATCAGACAATGCCTGTTGTAAGAGCTCAACACGAATTTCCCGTGTTTCCGGTATCTCACGAAGCTTCGTGTCGACATTATAAATCACGGTATCGAGCGTCTTTAACAGGGCAGAGGCACTGGTTTGAGTCGCTTCCATGCGGGCTTGTGCAAGCAATCCAAAATAGATCGACACTCCGGTTCCAATAAACATACTCAACATGACGGTAGCCACCAGACCGGCGATAACCGGGTTACGTTGACACCAGCGACCAAAGCGGGTGATCGATCCGACGGGTCTGGCGACAATTGGATGCCCTTCCATAAATCGTTTCAGCTCTTCGGCTAATTCTCCAGCCGATTGATATCGCTGCAGTCGATTCTTTTCGAGGCATTTCAGGCAGATCGTTTCCAGGTCGATCGGAATCTTGGAGTTGAACTGTCGTGGTGCGATCGGTTCTTCTTCCAGGACCTGGCGTAAAGTCGTCATCGGATTGGGTGACTGAAAAGGAGGGCGACCGCATAACAAGGCATACAGGATTGCTCCGAGCGAATAGATATCTGCGGTCTCCAGAATTTCGCTCGCTATGCCACTTGCCTGTTCAGGGGGCATGTAACTGGGCGTTCCCAGAATCTGCCCCGTCATCGTCAGGTTACTCCCCTCGTCAATTTTCTTAGCCAGACCAAAGTCAGTAATGCGCGGCTCATTGTTTTTGTCGAGCAGCACGTTCCCTGGTTTCAGGTCCCGGTGGATCAAACCTCTGGAGTGGGCGTATTCGACGGCCAGACTGATTTTAAAGACGATTTCAGCAACTTCTTTGGGGGATAACGATTGGGAGACAACAGCAGAATTCAGGCTCTCGCCTTCAATCAATCCCATGGAGAAGTAATGACGACCCTCGTCTTCACCGACATCATAGATGGGGACAATTCCTGAGTGATCCAGCTGGGCGGCTGCTTCAGCTTCAAGCTGGAAGCGTTGAATTTCAGACTCGTTGGCGAATTCACCCTGCGAGATCATTTTCAGAGCGATCAGACGATTCAATTTCTGGTGGTACGCTTTGTAAACAACACCCATCCCTCCCCGGGCGATTTCGGAGATGATGACGTAATCTCCCAGCTTCTGGAGATGATCCTGCGCTTCAATCCACTGGCGAGTCAAATAGTCGTCGGAATGATGCGGTCCCTCTTTGCCGACCAGCTCAGAGTCAAACTTGCCTCCCACCGGAATGACGACAGTCGGTTCACTGTGAGCACCCTCTTTCAGACATAAAGTATCCTTCAGAGAGGCGTCTTCCTGATTGATGAATAACGTTCCTAACTCAGATTCATATTCAGCGAAGCGGGGGCTGTACTCATCCAGCTGTGGGGTCTCTCCCCCTTTACGACGGAGTTCGATCTCGATTTTGATCAATTCCCGGACAAGTTGTTGTCGTTCTATCCCTGCGACCCCTTCCAGATAATCTTCAATGGAAGGTCTTTCTGCTTCAAACCAGTCGGCGGCGAATTGATTACATCGTGAATCAACCTGTTGAGTTCGAGCCGATTCTTCCCGGGCGTCTGGTTGATGGGGAGAGGTATTCATGTGCCGATCTCAGTTCGTGGGAAAGCGGGTCGATTCCTTATAGAGTGGTAGCCTGCGAGACGAATCTATCCTGCTGCACTTTGATGCACTGATCAACAGTACCAGTGGAATTATCTCACGAAAACATCTGATTCTTAAAGATCATGCTCGGGTCAATGCTTCCGGAGTCGGAATCATCAGGCGTTTAGACGTAAGGTCAGGCATTTCGCACTCCCACCCGATTTCAGGAACTCATCGAGGGGAGTGGCATGTGTTTCGTAACCCAGGTCTTTGAGATTCGCTTCCAGATTTGGGCAACCTGTATTCAGGACAACATGCTTTCCAATCACCACAGCGTTACACGCAAAGCGGTCTGCTTCAGTTTGTTCGACTTCTATCAGGTGCGGAATATGGGCTTTCAATGCGGCTTGGGCATAACTATCGAAGGCCGGAGGGTAATAGATGGCGCTCTCCTCGTTGAGCGGACAGAAACAGGTATCAAGGTGGTAAAACTGTTCGCTAGTTAACTGCAGGGGGATCACGCGTCGATCAATTTGTTCGGCAACCCAATGGAGGGCATTGACGTCTGACCTGAAAATGTAACCGGCGAATAAGGTCTCTCCACAAAACAGGGCATCTCCGGCTCCTTCGAAGAACATTTCTTCGAGGCAATTGAATGACTTCCCACCCCTCCTGGCGAAACCACTCAGCGAAAACCGGTTCTTCTCCTTGTCGAGCTGCATGCCGGAAGTGGGAGATAAATGCCTTTTTCGAATACGAGGGCGGCATTGGCCGTAAAGACAAGATCAGGGAGTCCCTCGACCGGTTTCACCTCGGCGATCTGACAGCCAATTTTCTCCAACACCTTATGGAGAGCCTTCCACTGTGCGATCGAATTTTCGTGATCATTCTGATCTTCTTTATGCATCCACGGATTAATTTCGTATTCAATCCGAAAATAATCAGGCGGGCACATCAGAAATCGGGGTGCAGCAGAATTCATAAAGGCCTCGTAGAATTGTTTAAGAGAGAAACGTCAACTTCATTATATCTCCGCAGAGAAAAGACCGGAGCAAAAATCGATTGGGTGTCTTGATGACTAGTTTCGCAGTGGAAATCACCTTGATTTTGTAAAAATTACATTGGGGAGTCACCTTAAAAAGAGGTGTTGACCGTTTTAGCAGAATGATGAAAATTCACACTCAATTTTCAAACCGGCCCTATGACACGGATGTCTTGCCTGGGCGGATAAACAGACAGAGCGGCATGCTGAGAATCAGCAGGGAAATAATGCTCTAACTGCCTGTCCTGCTTCAGCTAACAACATTCCGTCAGCAGGTGTAATTCCAGCATATTGTCAGTGGGATCGGAAACGACTGTAAGACAGTCCCGGGCAGTTACCTCTGGTAGTATTAAGTGAACACCATGACCAACAATGTCGGAAGCTGGGGCGATGTTCCCCGTCAGTCTCCGTAAACTTTTTCCTTCAGCCAGTTTTGTCAGTTGTGCTGACATCTGGGTGCAGCATGCTGCCGATGACAGCCGACAGTGCCGTCGGTTCTCTCTTCGCCGCGATTGAAGGAACACGCGAATGTGGAACGGCTTTCATTGCGCATGCTCAAGCATCCGGGGCAACTTCTTTTCTTGTTACCCGCCCTCGTCCAGAAGTGAACTTACCTCAATGTGTCGTTTCAGATACCCGTAAAGCTTTGCACACTCTGTGCGGCTCTGCATGAAACCCTTCCCGCAAACTGTCACTACTCAGAATCACCGGGACGAATGGGAAGACCTCAACCTGCTGGATGACGCGCTCTATCTTCGAAGCAGCAGGTAAGAAGGCGGGACTTCTGGGCACGATCGAAAACTTTGATGGAGTAAATCGATATCCCTCACGTTTGACGACAGCCGGTCCAGCTGAATATCAGACTTTCATCCGGAAGATGCTGCAGAACAATTGTGAGTATGCCGTAACAGAAGTCTCAAGTCATGCATTACATCAACACCGGGTGGCCGGATCGCAATTTCGCGCTGTCGCCTTCACGAATGTGACTCACGATCATCTCGATTATCATCAATCCTACGAGGCTTACCTCGAAGCCAAATGTCGTCTGATGGATCATTGTAATCCAAGTACTTCAGTAATTATCAATCTGGATGACGAAGGTTGTTGCCGAATTGCGGAGCGTGTTGATCGACACAGCCAGTTGATGACGATCAGCCTTGAATCACACTCGGCAGATCTCTACGCAGAAGTGATTGATGAAACTTTCGAGAGAACTCGTTTCATCCTGCATTACCAGGGAGATGCGATTCCGATCGAGACACAGCTGCTCGGGCGGCATAATCTGATCAACGCACTCACGGCGGCGGCACTCGCTTTCAGTAGCGATATTCCCGTTGAGGCGGTCGTAAAAGGCTTACAGCAAATCTCTGGTATTCCAGGACGCATGCAGAAGATTCCCTATGAGGATGGGCCACAGGTAGTTGTCGATTATGCGCACACGCCAGATGCGCTCGCCAATGTAATCGCAGCTTTACAACCAGTTACCTCGGGACGTCTCTTCTGCCTGTTTGGTGCGGGTGGGAACCGGGATCAACAGAAAAGACCCCATATGGGCAAGGTAGCCTCCGGAGCGGAAGTTGTCGTGTTAACGAGCGATAACCCCCGTCAGGAAGACCCGCAGGAGATCATCGATCAGATTGCCAGTGGTATTCCAGCCGGCGATGACAATCTCGAAATTCATGTCGAACCTGACCGTCGGGAAGCGATCTTCTGGGCATTGCAGCATGCTGCGGTGGGAGACACTGTGCTGATCGCCGGTAAAGGTCATGAAAAAGTTCAAGTCTTCAATCAGGAAGAGATTCCATTTGATGATGTGGAAGTTGTCCGGCAATTCATGGATCAGAATTCCTGGTCGAAAACCAATCTCACCCTGAATCATTAAATTGCCTGAATCATAAAATTAATCGTGATCTTATTTTAAATGTGAACCGTCCCGGGCCTGACAGTTCAGTTAAAAAGTTCAGACTAAATCTATCTCTCTGAATGCTCGCATTGCTGATGAAACGAATTAATCTCCAACTTATTCTTCAGTCCACCCAGGGAACTCCGCATCACTTCGATTCACTCGAAGTCAGTTTTCCCGAGATTTCCATCGACTCTCGAGAAATCTCCGCAGGAGGACTCTTCTGGGCACTGAAGGGTGAGAAACAGGATGGCCACCACTATCTGGATGAAGCCGCTCGCAAAGGGGCTGCTGCATTAGTCGTCCAGTTGGAACAGGCTGAGAACGCGCCGCTTCCCTGTATCGCTGTTCCGGACACCTACCAGGCGCTCGTCGCTTTCGCCACAGCCTATCGGAAAACGCTGGAGACACTGTTGATCGGGGTCACCGGTTCCGTCGGTAAAACAACCACCCGGGAAATGATTTACTCGACGCTGCGCACGGGGTTCAACGGATTCCGTTCACCGAAGAATTTTAATAATGAATTCGGTGTCCCATTCAGTCTGCTTTCGATCAACCCGACCGATGAATTCGCCGTGTTGGAACTCGGTGCAGCCCGTGCGAATGATTTGAATTTCCTGCTCGATATGGTTCACCCGGAAATGGGCGTTGTGACTGAGGTCTCCCCCGCACATCTTTCAACGTTTGGCCAGCTGGAAAATATTCTGAATGAGAAGCAGAAATTAATCGCTGCTTTACCCGATTCAGGTTTTGCAGTGTTGAATGGGGACTCACCCAAAGTTCGCTTGATGGCCGAAATCGCCCGTTGCCCTGTGGTGCATGTCGGTTTCAATGAGAACAACGAATTACGGGCCGTAAATGTTCAAACAGAAAATGGCAAAATCTGGTTTGAAGCGGGTGGAGATGATTATTTCCTTCCCGCCATGGGAGAACATCATATCCGCGCAGCACTCGCCGCTATCGCCATTGGTAAAGAGCTGGGTCTCAGTCTGGCACAGTTAAGAGATGGCATCGCTGATTTCCAACCGATGGCGGGGCGGTGTCAGTGGAATCAGATTGGTCAGGTTATTCTGATCGATGACACCTACAATGCCAGTCCTGCCTCGATGAAAGCAGCGATTGAGACACTGGAAGCACTCCATGTCACAGGTAAACGAATTCTGATTGTCGGGGACATGCTGGAACTGGGGCCAGGAGAAATCTTCTTCCATCATCAACTTGGAGAAGCAGTCGCCCACAGTGAAGTTGAGATGTTGATCAGTTTTGGTGATTTTGCCTCCGCAGTCATTGCCGGTGCAAGACAATACGGGATGCCCCCCCATCAAACCGCTGTTTGCAGTAACTTTGATTCATTACTGGCAGTTTTATCCTGCACCGTCGAACATGGTGACGCGATCCTTGTGAAAGGTTCTCGAGGAATGCAGATGGAACGGATCACTCAGTGGCTTGCCGAACACCTGGAGGCCGATCAGGACAACTACGGATTCCAGTTCTATCGCCCCGCCGCCTGAGTGAGCTGCCTTTGAAAAAATACAAATACGATTTTATTTAAACACGAAGACACAAAGGTACGAAGTTTTTTCAGACGAGAACAATCTCTGAAGTGAATAGGCAATCCGTGAGAAGGATTAAACAATTCTCATTTTATTTTCTTTGTGTCTTAGTGTCTTCGTGTTTAATAAATAATACTCAATCTAATCTGGCCATCGATGAAAGTCGATGACGCAAAAATCTCCTCCCTATCCCCGACGACTTTTTCTGGACCTTGATGTTAATCTGGTTACTCGATCAATTCGGCCCGCTGCTGGAGCGCCTCGAATTTTATTCGACAGGTGACTCGCGTGTATTCATTACCGCTCGCACGGCCCTCGCCAGTTTAACGGCCTTTCTGATGGCGATTTTACTGGGGCCTCTGGCTATTCGCTGGCTGCAGAGCCGCTTTCGGGAACCGATTAAATCCGATTCTGATAAATTAAATGAATTACAATCGAGCAAGCAGGATACCCCCACAATGGGCGGTCTTTTTGTGGTGGGTGCGATTGTGATTTCAGTATTGGCCTGGGGAGATCTGGGTAACCGCTTTGTACAACTGGGATTGTTCTCAGCCATCTCATTCGGAGCACTGGGCGCGTATGATGACTGGACAAAACTGACATCCAAAAAAAATGGTCTAAAAGCGAAACAAAAGCTATTGGCTCAAATTCTGATTTCCTCTATAGTCCTGCCGCTCCTGTATCTGGAGTGCCGGAAGATTGAAGGGGCGACCTCTTTAATCTCTCCTATCGGAAATTATTCAATTCCTCTGGGAATCGGATTTATTTTCTGGGGCATACTAGTACTGGTTGGAAGTTCGAACGCAGTCAACCTGACGGATGGACTCGACGGACTTGCCAGTGGATGCCTGATTATGTGTGGTGCGACCTTTGTGGCTCTCACTTATCTCGCTGGACATAGTCAACTTGCCGGATACTTGAGTATCCCGTTTATACCGGGATGCGGAGAACTGACCATCGTCATGGGCGCCCTGGTGGGTGCGGTGATGGGCTTTCTCTGGTTTAACTGTTATCCCGCTCAGGTCTTCATGGGAGATACCGGATCGTTATCTCTGGGAAGTCTGATTGGACTGGCAGCAATGACCGCGCGACAGGAGGCACTGCTCGTAATTGCGGGTGGTATCTTCGTGATAGAAACACTGAGTGTGATCATGCAGGTCGGTTGGTATAAAATTTCGAAAAAAAGATTGATTGCCTGCTCTCCACTGCATAATCACTATTTATTCAAAGGCCAACATGAGATAAAAATCGTCACTCGTTTCTGGATCGCAGCAGCACTGCTTGCCATACTCGCTCTCGCCAGCCTAAAAATCAGATAAGATAACTTAGAAGGCTTATATCAGGCAGCGTTAGGGAGAGAGGGATTTGGGAAGCCGATTCGGTTGATAACCTCAATCGGATCGGCTTCTCCCCTTTTATAGACCATGCTAAATGCACATTACTGGTTTGGCATTAATTCGCGAAGCGTCTCACATTTATGAAACATCAAATGATGTCGAATTACGAACGGGATCGCGGTTTATTTCTGTCGCTGGCAGGGGCGCTCGTTTGTTTCGGTATCGTGATGGTCTACAGCGCCAGCATCACTTCCTGGCCGACTGAATTCGAACAGATTTATCTTTCACGGCATCTTGTTCGGCTCGCTATCGGGGTCAGCCTCGCTTATGTCTGCTACCTGATTCCTCCCCGCATCTGGTTCAAACTGGCACCAGCTTTGTTTGTAGTGACACTAATCCTGTTGGGGTTAGTACTCACCCCCGGCCTGGGCAAGATGGTCAATGGAGCGCAGCGCTGGCTGCAATTAGGCCCGCTTCGGTTTCAACCCTCTGACTTAGCGAAAATTGCTCTCCCGCTTTTGTTGGCGAGGATCCTCTGTAATCGTCGGGAGAAATTATCTCACTGGATCTATGGCACAATTCCTTTGCTGCTTCCCCCCTTATTACTCGTTCCCCTCGTGGTCATTGAGCCCGACCTTGGTACGAGTCTCTTTCTCCTCTTCTGTTGTGCGATCACACTGTTCGTCGGGGGCTGGCCACTTAAGTATTTTGTTTTCAGTCTGCTGGTGACTCTGCCCGCTGTTGGTTCACTTTTGGTCTTACGACCGTATCAGCTGAAACGTATTACTGGTTTTCTGGAATCGTGGAACGATTTCGATGCCGCACCCTATCAGCTGAAACAATCTTTGATATCACTCGGTTCGGGCGGAACCTTCGGAACCGGGCTGGGGAAAGGATGGCAGAAACTCAGTTTTCTACCGGAAGCAAATACCGACTTCGTCTTCGCTGTCATTGGAGAAGAACTCGGTCTAATGGGAACTCTCACCGTGGTGATTCTCTGGCTGGGTTTTTTTCTCATCGGGATCAAGATGATTCGAAAGTTAGAGAGAAACAGCTTCACCCAGATCGTCAGCCTCACACTGCTGTGTCAGCTCGTGCTCCAGGCAGGAATTAATATGGCGGTTGTCACTTCCATGATTCCTCCCAAAGGAATTCCACTCCCGCTCGTCAGTTATGGAGGGACGAACCTGATCGTCAGTCTGATGACTCTGGGAATCATCGTCAGTCTGACTCATCCCGAACAACAGTCGATACAAGCCAGCGACAAACCTGAATCTACTCCGAAATCAAAAATCAAAGATAAACCCAAGGTGCGCGTCAAAGCGCGTTCTGAGGAGCCCCTCTCTCGTCGGGGGGCGGCTTGATGGGTTCGCGCATTCTGTTCGCCGGTGGAGGAACGGGAGGACATCTCTTCCCTGGAATCGCCGTTGCGGAAGAATTGCTGAACAACAATTCTGCTCTTGAGATTATTTTTGCAGGCTCTCGTCGTGGGATCGAGCAGGAGATTATTAATCAGACTCCTTATGAACATCTCGCCATCGAGATAGAGCCCTCGACTGAATTTCGACGTCATCCTGTTCGCTTTTTATGGCGATTCAAACAGGCATGTCGTCAGGCTGCCATCGAGTTGAAACGAATTGATCCTCAAGTGGTCGTTGGCTTGGGAGGTTTTGCCAGTCTTCCCTTCATGTGGGCGGCTCACCGGCAAAAGCGACCGGCGATCCTGCTCGAGCAGAATATCATCGCCGGGCGTGCCACTCGATTTTGCAGTCATTGGGCGCATAAGGTCTGTCTTTCCTTTCCCGATACGAAAGGCAAACTTTCTCGTCGAATTGAGAAAGTCGTCACGGGTAACCCTGTTCGCAAAGAGATACGAGAAATCGCTCTGCAGACTCCAGAGCAGAATCACAAACCGAAGTTGATCATCCTGGGGGGAAGCCAGGGTTCAGTAAGTCTGAACAAGTTCGTGCTGCAAGCCTACGTAGATTTAAAGAGCGAATTAGCTGGCTGGGAAATCTGGCATCAGACTGGAGTGCAGGATTACGAAACTGTCGAGAAACAGTTGAATGAGCTGGGATTAAACATCACCTGCGCTCCGTTTTTCCAACAACCTGAAGATCTCTATCGAGGAGCAACACTCGCTGTGTGCCGCGCCGGAGCGACTACGTTAGCAGAGCTTGCTCTCGTGGGAATTCCAGCGATCTTGATTCCCTATCCCTATGCACTCGCCGATCATCAGACAGCGAATGCGAGATACTACGAGCAACATGGTGGAGCACTCGTGCTTCCCGAATCAGAATTGCAGATGGATGCGGGAAACCCATCAGAACCATTAACCAATCCGTTGAGTAAACTATTGAAAAGTTTGATTCAGGATTCTCAACAGCGAATGGAAATGGCGCGATCGATGAGTAATCTGGCCTACCCGGAGGCAGCCAGAAAAGTGGCTGAACTTATCCAGAATTATCTCGACTGAAGCGAGAATCTGAATGGGATCCGATGAGAAAAACCTTTGCGCGCTGCGGAGTTTTGATCGCATCCCCAGGTATTCCTCTGGTCGGTCTGAATTACGTCTATCAGTGAAGTTGAACTTTAGTAGAACTTGGGAATCAGCACAAATTTAAGCAGAGCGTCAGTCTAACAAGGTCGGATTCTGTCGATGGTAGTGAGAAAATCAATTATTTCGATTCTTTTTAACCGATACTTGAGGATACGTGCACTAATTTCTCAAGATGTTCTACTCACGACTGTTCAGTTATGGCTTGTTGCCTTATCTTCCTGTCGCAAATCCTCTCTCGCTCGAGAGTATCACAGCTGCTGGCGGTGATATTGCTTGTCGTGGGATTCTGGTGCGCGCACAACGAGACGATGACTGCAGCTGAGGCACCTCGTTATCGCCAGACGACTCGTCTGGCAGAGGAAACGACGAAGACTTCCTCCAAATCAAATGAGAGCTTCACAGGGAAAGTCAAAAGCCTCTTCAAACGCGATAAGGAAGTGGAACCGGCTGTTAAAAAGTATGGGGTCAGTAATTCGGATTCAAAGTCTGTCCGTCGCGACGAAAAGAAAGTGCCGCAGGAATTAGCTGCATCTTCTCAGGAAGGGCCTTCTTCATCAGTAGCGAAACCAGTTCCGTTGCCCGCATTGGTAAGAACGCAGTCTGAAATTCCATTACAACCACGTCACTTTGATCTGCAACAGCAACCCTCCGGTCCCAATCCCCTCGCACAGCAACAGGCTTTTCGATCTATCAAGCCAGGGGCTTCTTATCAACAGACCAACTTTCAGGGCGATCCTTTTGAACCTCCTGTTCGCCTGGCAGAGGAACCCTCTGATCTTCCTCCTGTTCCCGGTCCTCCGACGCAGTTCGAACCGACCCATGTGCCACTGGAAGAAATTCCGCAATCAGAAGATGTGCGGATCACCAATGATGATGACTTGATCTCGCTGATCGTTCGGGATGCCCCGGTCGGGTCTGTCTTAAGTCTGATTGCAGAAAATCAGGGAATCAACATTATCACTTCGGGTGAGGTGAATACGCGAATTTCTGTAACAGTCAGTCGGGTCACTCTCGAAGATGCTCTCAATGCGATCCTGGCCAGCACCGGTTATACCTGGATACGCAAAAGTGGCATCATCATTATCAGCCCTATTAACGGAACGGGGAACGGTTCCAGCCAGGTACATGGCAAGGTCCTACGCGTTTTTAAACTGAATTTTCTTTCTGCCATCGATGTCGACAAAATCGTACAGGGATTATTGTCCCCCGTTGGTAAATCGTTTATGAACGAAACGAGTTCCAACGACACCCGCAGAACTCAGGAATCAATCGTCGTTGAGGATTTACCTGAATACGTGGAACGAATTGCGCAGTACATCAGTCAGGCCGATATTCCTCCCCGTCAGGTAATGGTCGAAGCTAAAATTCTGGAAGTCGACCTCAGAAATGAAATGTCGCATGGTGTGAATATCTCGGCGATCGCGGAACTGGCGGGAGCTGATATCAGCTTTAAAACTCAAGGGTTTGCGAATCCACTTTCGGCACCCGCGTTCTTGTTCGGAATTGATGGGACCGATCTTGATTCTCTGCTGGAGGCCTTACAGACAACCACAGACGCGAAAACTCTGGCAGATCCCAAGCTCCTGGTTCTGAATGGACAGGAAGCCCGTTTCCAGACAGGGGCACAGCTCGGTTTCCTGGTAACGACCACCACTGAAACGAGCACACTCCAGAACGTGCAGTTCCTCGATGTCGGGGTGGTGCTGAGTGTGACTCCACGAATCAGTGACGACAACCGGGTGATGCTTACTGTGAAGCCGGAAGTATCGGAAGGTCAGATTAATCTGCTGACTGGCTTACCGGAAGAAGAGACAACCGAAGTCGAAACATCCGTCATGCTGGCCAATGGCGAAGCGATGATTATCGGTGGATTGATCAAAGAAACAGATAGTGACATCCAGAACAAGATTCCAATCCTGGGTGACTTGTGGGGCGTGGGACGAATTTTTCAACGACGTAGGATGGAACGTCGACGCACTGAGGTCATCATTGTCCTGGTTCCTCATATTCTTCCTTACTCCGTAGAAGAATACTGCAATCACCAGATCGACGTGCATAAAGCGATGACACCTCTTCTGGAAGGTCAGCTGCAACCTGTTGACAGGCCATGGGAGGCAGAGTTGCCCGACGCGATTCATGATCCCCGTAAGGTTGATTGGGAACGCCTGAAGCATATCGGTGACGACCTGAAACAACCGTACCCAAAGCCAATCGAATATTACGTTCCCAGTGTTCAGGAAAAGTACGGCCTGCAGCCTTACTCTGGTCCGGTGATCTATCCCGACTACCCAGAGTTAAGCCAATCGACTCCTCAGGACGATCCCACAATCGAAACAGAGTTGGCTACACCCCATCAACTACCACCATTCGAATCCGAGCAATTAGAACTGGCAGCAGAAGAATCTCCCACTGAGGAACCATCAGCCAGAAGCATTCAGAACGTCGTTTTCGTGGAAAAAGAAACGCCAGTGCAGGCAAAGCAATCTGAGTTGAAAAAAACTGTTCAGCCAACACGAGACGCGCGAAATCCTGTCCGATTGCAATTTCCGGAGAGTCTGTTCGAAAATAAGGTTCCGGGAGCTCTCCATCGTCAACCTGGCCTGACACCAATCATGGAGGAACTGCGCTATGCCGAATGATCTTCCAGTTCCGCCCGAAATTGATCACTTAATCGAGAAGCGGGAAGAAAAAGAGCGTCGCCAGAAAAAAGTGGCTGTATCGCGCGAACGACGCAAAACAAAAGATCGCCGGGATAATCAGAAAAAATCCGGCAAGTAAGCTGAATGCTTAGGCAGATCTGCGTAGAGTAGGATGGTTTTCGTTCTTTCCTGCGACTGAGTACCTCTCCGATGAACAATCTCAGGCAGTTTCTATCCCAGCGTATGACCAGGCCGGAGGTTGTTGTCAACCGGGATGATATCAGTGTAAACCCCACCGACTCTGGACTGCTGCTCTACTGGGCCTGGTTCTATAAGCCAGACGAACAACGACGAGAGCAGCTGGAAAACTCCAAACAGATCACCGGTGCAGTCTTTGTCACACTGGCGATCATCTTCGCCATTGGGTTTCTGAATCAGTTCAATCAGGTCCCTGATACACTCTGGGAGTGGGCATTTATCCTGCTGGTGCTTACCGTTTTCTTCGGGCTGGTTTACAAAATCTATTCCATCGCAGAGTGCTACCTGAATATCCAGGCGGGAAACCTGCCGGTCTATGCATGGGAAATCGATCTAACTCATCAGCAGTTAAACTCATCAGTGACGGAGTTGCTGGTACGTGAAGAGCAGACAATTCTAACAGCCGCAATTGAGAAACTAGCCATTGATGAGAATCACCAGGTCATCGCCCACACACCCGCCCGCGAAATACAATTGACGACTTCACTCGATGCAGAAACGGCGGTCTGGCTGGTTGATAAATTGAATGGATTGCTTGGGGAGAACTGAAGGTTATTTACCTTCAACTGCCCTCTTTAAATCCTGCAAGTCCTGCTGCATCATCTTCAACACGGTTCCTTTCGCCATCCAGCCCAGTAGTAGATTCATAATTCTGGCGAAGAAGCTTTCAGCTGTTCCGGTGAAAGTGGCGGTTACTACTGTTCCCTCATCAACAGGTTCCATACTGATCTCGGTACGATACCTGGTTCCACAATTGTAAGCACTTGCCACGTAATACCGAGGTTCTTCGAACTCGACAAGTTCCATGACTTCGTCGGATTCCTTACCGAACATCATGCGCGTTTCTTTCCAGCGGGTCCCCAGTCCCACCGGACCTGCTGTGAGTACTTCCGCCTTAATAATTCCACTGATCCACTCTTCACAGTGTTCGAAATCTGTTCCTTTAGCAAAAACAGTTTCTAGTGGGGCGTTGATTATTGTGTTTGTGGAGAGTTTCATAATTTCAGGTGTCTTCCTCAGGTTTTGATTCCGTCCGTTTTTCAGGAAGCCCAAGATTGAGTGCCCGATGTAACGCTGCTGATCCAAACCGATCGCGGATCGCATCTGTGGTTTGATCGAGGCGGTTCAGTTTTTCGTGATCTTCGGTCTCAAATAAATTCAATTGTCTGGTTGCTTCGGTATGCAGATGACTCATCCCCACACCCAGCAGACGGACAGGCATGTTACTTTTCGGGGCTTTCTCTTCGAGAAGTTGTATGGCAGCTTCCCAGATCTCCTGCGTGGTTTGTGTTCCATGCGGCAGTGATTGTGCGCGGGTGAATGTTTGAAAATCAGAGAAACGAATCTTGAGATTGACTGTTTTTCCAAAGAGTTTGTTTCTTCTTAACCGGCGGGCAACCTGTTCGGTTTGTTCCAGGAGCCACATCTTCAATACGTCGCGATCAGCAACATCCGTAGAGAAGGTAGTCTCGTGAGAAATCGATTTTGCCTGATGATCGGGTTCGACCCGGCGAAGATCGATCCCATGGGCCAGCTTCCAGAGATGCTCACCGAATTTTCCAAATTTACGTTGCAGGTAACTTTCAGGGACCTGACGTAATTCCCCGATGGTCTTAATGCCTAGTTGTCTAAATGTGGCCTGGGAGACTTTACCCACGCCCCACAAACGACTGACTGCCAGCGGGTCCAGAAACTCCTGTATGCGATTTGGGTCGACAACGCAAAATCCATCGGGCTTATTCAGGTCGCTCGCAATCTTGGCAAGATACTTGTTTGGGGCCACACCTACTGAAGCGATCAGATCAACTTCTGATTTGATCCGCTCTTTGATTTCCCTCCCGATCTCAACCGAACTGCCAAACAACTTTTCTGAACCGGTGACATCCAGAAATGCCTCATCGAGCGAAAGCGGTTCCACGAGAGGGTGAAGCTTTCCATGATGCTGCGTATCTGGCGTGATATCTCCGCATAATGCTGATGTCGGGGACGAATGTAGACTCCGTTGGGGCAGAGTCTACGGGCGGTGATCATCGGTTGGGCACTGTGGACTCCGTATTTCCGGGCTTCATAATTAGCAGCACAAACAACCCCTCGGCCTTCAGCCGAGTAGCCAACAATCACTGGCTTTCCCTGGAGAGCGGGTTGATCCCTTTCTTCCACTGAAGCGTAAAAGGCATCCATGTCGATGTGCAGAATCATGGTGTTGGCTTCGTATCTGGAAAACTAAACAGGGGATGAATTAGTGTGAACGTTCAGGAAACCAGGTAACAGGCAACTTCGATCTCGCGTCCTCTGCGAGGGGCTGGTACACTTGAGTGCAGAAATTCCTCGAAGAAAAATGACTTCACAGACCGCAATCCTGAATTGCCTGCCTGCCTCTGGAACCCTGCCAATGCTTGTTCATTCTATCGTATCCACTCTGCCGGGAAAACAATTGATCAGATTACTCTGCGCATTCGCCCTGATCAGTTTCTCTGGATATCACGATACGCCACTTGTTGCCCAGAATGGTTTTAAGGAATTGCCTGTCGATCCTGTTGATCGCGATGGGGAAGACTGGCCTGCCTTTTAGGACCTCGGGGAACGGGTGTCTCGGGTGAAACGGGATTGCTGAAAAGCTGGCCGGCGGAAGGCCCCCTTTAGTCTGGTCGCAGAAAACTGGTGTGGGATACGCTCCCCTTCGATTCTTGGCAACAGATTGATCGTCCATCATCGTCCCCGTGATGGTAGATCTCCCGGACCGGTGGAAGTCGTCGAATGTTTGCAGGCGACCGATGGAAAACCAATCTGGAAGTATGAGTACCCCAGCAGCTTTTCTGATCCGTACGGTTACAACGAAGGTCCCCGCTGTTCGCCGGTGCTGGAAGAGAATCGCTGTTACACTCTCGGACCGGAAGGGATGTTGCTCTGCCTAGATCTTCTCTCAGGTCAGAAACTGTGGGAGCAACGTCTGAAAGAGGAATTCAATATCCCTGACGGCTTCTTTGGTGTCGGTTGTACCCCGGTGATCGAAAAGGACAAACTGATTGTCCTCGTCGGTGGTCAGACCGATTCGGGAGTTGTTGCCTTTAATAAAGAGACGGGTGATGTCATCTGGGAATCTGTCGGTAAGAAAACCTGGGATGGAATGCCCACCGATGTGCGAAATCGAAGTTACACCTGGTCGGGCGAAGAGATGTTGGTCAGTTATGCGACACCGCTCGTCGCCACCATTCATGGAAAACGACATCTGCTCTGCCTGATGCGACAGGGGCTCGTTTCGCTTGATCCCGATACGGGAGAGGTCAATTTCAAATACTGGTTTATGTCCCGTGCTTATGAATCAGTTAACGCTGCTACGCCAGTCGTCGTTGATGATCAGATCTTTATTTCCGCAGCTTATCGGGTCGGTTCCGCTTTGTTGAAAGTCCATGAAGATGGAAAAGCGTTCGATGTCGTCTGGCGTGATGAGCGGAATATGCTGACTCACTGGTCGACAGCCATCGCTGTTGACGGAAATCTATACGGTTTCAGCGGTCGGCACGAAAACGAAGGCCAGTTGAAATGCATTGATCTAGAAACAGGACGGGTTGAATGGAAGACACGAGGTTATGATGACGATCCGCTGCAAAGATACGAACAGGATGCGACAACAGGTGCTCTGACCGATAAAGAAACTGGCCTGCAGGCCCCCTGGCCATTTTACGGGCGTGGTTCCAAAATTCTGGCGGATGGGAAGTTTATCGTACTTGGCGAACGCGGTACTCTGGCTCTGGTAGAAGTCTCACCCAAAGAATTCATCGAGATCTCGCGTGCTTATGTGGAAGGCCTCAGTTATCCCACTTGGGCCGCTCCCATCCTCTCCCGCAAACGACTCTATCTCCGCTCCGAAGACCGGTTGTACTGTTTCGATCTGGCTGCGAAGTAAGTTTAGGGCTTGTGTTAAATCTCTCTCTAACTGCAATTAGAAATAATAGTGGGTAGCCCGGACAATCTTGAAAAGTTGTCCGGGTCGCGAAGCGACAGGATATTAACGGAGTGATGCGTACAAGCCTTTTAAAATGAAAGAGCAAAGGCGAGTCGTAGGAATATCTTGTGCCTACGGCATCCGGACAACACTCCGTGATTGTCCGGACTACCCACAGAATGATTACGATTTTTAGAGCTAAATGAAACGCTATTCATCCAGCGGTATCCCCAGGTTCTCCATTCGTCGATACAACTTTGCACGGGTTAAACCGAGACGTTTGGCGGCATTTGTTTTATTCTGATTGCAATCGGCAAGGACTTCTTCAATCAGTTCTTTTTCGATCCGCTTCAAAGCATCGTCAAGGGGTTCCTGTTTTTTGAGGGGTTCAGTTAACTGCTGGGCATCGCGGCCAGCCCGGAATGAGAAGGGAGGTCATCCAGTCCGATTTCGATTCCCAGGCAATTCGCATAGGCTTCACGCACCGTACTGGCGAGTTCATCCAGATTTCCGGGCCAGTGGTAAAGCTTCAGTTGCTCCCAGACTGAGGGGTGAAAACTACTGATCTGCTCGTTAAGTTCGAACAGCCTGTTGCATTCCTCCAGAAAATACTGCGCTAAAAGAGGTAAATCATCCGGACGTTCCCGCAAGGGGGGAACTCTGATCTGTAATGGGGCCAGCAGATAATAAAAATCACTTGTGAGAATTTCCTCCTCATGCAGATCAGACAAACTGCGACGACTACTGACCATCAGGCGAGGTTTACTGATTTCCTGATCATTCTTTCCATACTGCGAAACGAGCCACATTTGTAATTCCCGGGGCAGTCGATCGACCTCGTCGAGGTACAACGTTCCCGGTTGCAGACCTGAGGGAAGTTGATCATCGCCGCAGGCATCGAAGAGATCTCGCAATTCTTCATCAAGTTTGAAATCAGAAAGATTGCTGCATTGCAGAGGCACAAACGCCCGCCCCTGCGGGTTGACAGCATGATGAATCAAACTGGCGAGATGCTGTTTTCCAGTTCCCCGTTCTCCCGTAAAGCTGACTGGCTGGGATTTTCCCAACGCAAGTTGAATCTGCTCCAATAAACAGATCATCGCCGGTGATTTGGCAATAAAGCGGTCGATCTCATAGCGTTGTCTCAGTGAAATCCTGAGCGCGGCTAACTCGGTATGGACTTTATGAGAGAGACGGACAGGTTCCGTTTTTTGAGCCGGGTTCAGTTCCGAAATCGTCCCCCAGACTCCCTGACAACTGCCGCTTTCATCGAGTAGAGGGGTGAATCGGATCAGGCGGGAAAGTGGGCGATCCGCTGAGTTACGATGCCGGATAAATGTGGGAACAGTGATCGTTTCCCCCTGCCAGACTTCCTCGGGAGGAGCCAGTATCGAAGTGACAGAATCGGCCCGTTTAGGGTCAGGTTCGGTCACATACCGACATTCCTGGAACTGTAAGTCATCGCTGGACCAACCGAACAGCTCTTCGCATCCCTGGTTAAACAGCACCAGTTGTCGCTGCAGATTGATTGCAAAACAGGGAGTTTGACTGTTGGTTATCAACGCCTCCCAGTTTCGCACACGTTTCGCAGCCATCAGTTCAAGGTATCATTCAGTTAAGTGGATTAAGTATTCGGTTCCCGATCGATCATTTTCAGCAGGAGGGGTAACAGAAACAGATTACCGGCCAGGCCTCCCAGCATCGCGAGACTGACGAGAATTCCAAAGTAAATCAGCGGGATGAAATGAGAAAGAGTAAGTACACTGAACCCCGCAATCAATGCAAAATTGGCGAAGACGAGAGCCTTGCCGGTTCCCTGATGTGTGCGGGAAATCGCCAGTTCGAATGGGGCTCCTGCTCGTCGTTCATATTGAAAAGCAGAGAGATAGTGAATGCTGGAATCGACTGTCAAACCAAGTGATACGGAGGCAATCATCGCAGTGGCGATGTTAATCGGCAAACCAATCCAACCCATGAAGCCAATCACAACCGCGATCGGGAAAAGGTTGGGAACCAGAGAAATCAGTCCAATCAAGACTGACCGGAATGCGATGCTCATCATCAGAAAAATGCCTGCCCCGGCCAGAAGAAAACTGGTCAACTGATCGGAGAGCAGGCTTTCAATCAGATAAGTGAGCAGTACATATAAACCCGTCGGAGTCGCTTCTCCGAACTCAGTCACAACGGTTTCTTCCACTTTAGAGATGATTTCCAGTTTACGCTCGGAAGGTTGTCGTTCTTTGGAACGCAATACGATCCGCATTCGCCCCGCTTCTTCATCGTAGAGCGAACTGACAAAATCTTTCTGAAAACCATTGAGCAATGCCATCCGTTTACGCAGTGTGCTTGCCACGATGGGGATGGGAGGAATCGCATCGACACCATCGGCCAGAGAGATCACTTTAGTCAGACAAGGTTCGTCATCGATCTTCGAGTCGCGTAATTCATCGGATACTTTTTTACCCGTTCGAGAAACGCCTCGTCGATATCCTGCGGGGCAGGAAAATTGATCTCCCAGTTCCCCGCTCCACCCAGGTGCGACTCGACAAACATCAACGACTTTACAATCGGGCTCGACTCACGGAAGTTCCGGCTGAAGTCGGTCTCCACTGTTAAGCGAGTGAATCCAATCGCTGCCAGAATCAACGTTCCGAAGAAGACCAGTCCAATCCACTGTGGATAACGATCAAGCATCTGGGCCTGTCGTCGCAATACTCCACCCAGCCAGGAAGTTTTTTTGTCCCGTTTTCGTTTTCGCTCCTTACTGGAACCGGTAGCTCCTATTAAAACGCCCCCGGGTACAAAGAGGAGCACAGATAGAATCACCAGAAAGGTAGCGAGTGCCATCATGATACCGAAGCTCTGCACCGGCCTGATCTGACTCGTGAGCAGTGCCCCGAACCCAACGGCGGTTGTCGCACAGGTCCAGAAGATGGGAGGGAGAAGTTTGATTAATGTCTCTGTAATGGCTGGCTCTGCTGCGAGTTTTTGCCGCGCAGTCAGGTAATGCACAGCAATATGTGTCGTTGTGGCGATGCCGATGATCGTCACCAGCGAATTCAACATCGAGCTGACCATACTCAACTGGGCATGACTCATCACCAGGAGCGCTTCCGTTCCCTTAATTGCGAACAGACACATGGTGATCGGTAAAATCACCCAGCGCAGACTCCTGAAGAAGGCGAGAAGTATCAGCCCAAGTAAACCGAGCGAGGCATAAAAGGAGTTGGCCATCCTCCTCGACATAAGTAAACATATCTTGGATTTGAACTGGCTCACCCACCACATAAGTTGCACGTGGTTGTTCCGCTGCGATTTGTTTGATCGTCTCAATCGTTTCGGACCGGGGAACGGGGGCGTCATGTTCAGCCTGCAGTCGCATGACGACCGCATTCGTCTCGCGGTCTTCACCAATCAGCACGCCCTCGATCAGACTGGTGACCCGTTTGCGGGTATGTTTGAAATCCAGGGAAGACGCCAGGTTCTGCACGGAATCAGGCTGAATTCCAGGAACACCAGTTGATTCAGGTGGAAGTTCCGATTCACTGTTTTCTTCAATTGATTCTTCATCATCCTCGTCTTCCAGAGTTTGACCAGTAAGCTGTTTAACAAGAGCACTGATTTCTGCAATCGACTCTTCGCTCAGTTCCAGCTCGTCTCTGTTGGCAAAAAGATTTGGATTTCGGTTGGCCAGAATAACAAATTCATCACCACCGAAGAGATCTCGGCTGCGGAGGTAACTCTGCAGATGGGTGTTTTCTTCGGCGTAGAGGGATTCGATCGATTGATCAAACGAAAGTTTACTGGCGACGGGCCAGTAAATAGCAATCAGGGCGAATCCGATCCCCAGTAGTATCCACCGCAGGTTGATCAGAACTTGTACGATTCGACCAATTCCGCCGGCTGGCTCATTATGTTCAGTTTTGTTCTCGCTCACACGTTTTCAATTCATCCTGAATGGTCTCAATGTTAACCGCTCTATCCGATAATCATATTCGACTGCGAGATACGTACTGAACCCAGCAATTGTCGAGTCGCACTCAATTCCTTCGTCAATCCCTCGACCAGATCGATTTTCTGTTCTGGCAGCACGTCCCATGTATAAGTCTCGACTTCCAGATGAGGGGCGTAGGAGAGTCGATGTACTGCTTCTAAAGCACGCTTTAAGTCAGGCCGAGTTGTTCCGAGAGGGCCGACCTGCTCGGCGTTGACTGGCACATGATAATGTACTCTCCAGACATCGGCAGTTGCAAAGTCTGCCGGGGGTGCATTTGCGAAATCGGTCGTCAGATCAACCAGTCGGAGGACCTTGCCTTCCGCATTTCGTGCCATTGTCTGGTGCAGATAGCGCGGTTCCACATAACGACTCAATACCTCGCGTAGTTCTGGCTGTTCACCAGGTTGACGAAGTTCAATGGCACAGGTGATGTGGACCTTGTTAATCCGAATTCCCTGCGCTTCCAAGTCTCGGATCGAAGCTGCGACATCTTCAAATTCGATCGATTGATGGCAGACATCGTAACAGACACCGAGGTGACGCCGGGCTTCATCGAGCAGGTCAATTTCTGCTGCAGCGGTAAATAATTTATGGAAGAACTCAATTGTTTCCGTAGTCGTTTCTAGCAGGCAAAATGGTTCCGGTTCAATCGCAAGCCGAATCACTCGGCCAGTTTCATCGTGCAGGTCGTCCAGTTGTCGGGTGAGCTCAAGTAAGTTGGCAATGGCGCGCTCTTCAAAGTCAGCTTGATATTCGAACTGTTTGAAACCGAGTGGAACGGTCGAGATCGAACCTTCTCGACCATCTGGTAACAAACCGGCCAGGACCCGGGCGCAATCGAGCGTGTACTGCAATCTTTCGCTGGTTGACCAGTCAGGCAGATAGACTTGTTCCTTCACACGTGTGCTGTGAAAATTACCATAAGGGAAGGCATTCAATGTGTGACAGGTCAGATCCCGCTCTTCCAGCTCTCCTGCAAAACGGGCTATCCCATCATTCTGGCTTAGTATTTCGTCGATAACCGGTTTCGCCAGCCAGAGCCCTGCGGCAAGGCTGCTTCCATAATTCGATTTGACGGGAACCGTGAATTGAGTCAGACCGTTAAGCACCTCCTCAACTGTTTGAGCGGCGTGCACGTTCGTGCAATAACATAACGGGAGCGTACTGAGTGACATGAAAAACCTGTTTAAGAGCCGGAATTAAAGTCGAATCGGGATGGAGAATTCGTATCTGTATAACCAGAGAATCGTTTGAAGCTGCTTATTTTAGCAGATCAGGAGACGAGCTACAGCAACTCAGCAGGTCTGATCGTGCGGGAGTATTCAGATTCTCCAATTCAGTCCACTACATTTTCCTGTGTTTGTAGTTCAATTCCGTAAGGACATCCTGCATAATAACGACTGTTGCGGAATAATATCAAAAGTCGCAACTGGTTGACTCAAAATAACTAGCGACAATTTACTCTGATCTTAATTCAAGTCCAGTCAGTGGAAATCTCAGTGCGAGCTGAAGAGGGTTTATCTCTGCTGATTCAGGTTGCTGTGGTAACCTGTGGTCTTGTTTATTAATAAATCAATTTGAATCGGAAACCAACCAATCGTGGTGGCGACCTCTTCCCTTGATATCAAATATCTGAAAGACCCGGATGTGCGGTTGATGCTCCGGGTGCGCGATGGGGATGAGAACGCTTTCAGCCAGCTGGTTCAGAACTATCAGGATCGAATTGTCGGCATCTTTTCGCATATCCTGGGAGATCACGAAGCTGCTGAAGACCTCGCTCAGGAAACCTTTCTGAGAGTCTATCGGACCCGGCGTGGCTATCAGCCCAATGCCAAGTTTTCGACCTATATCTTCCACATCGCCAATAACCTGGCCAGCAATACCCGTCGCAAGAAAAATCGACGAAAAGAAGTTGCCATGCCTGCGGGGCAAACAACCGCCTTTGGCGTTCGACCGGAAGAAGCCCTGGCCGTAGAAAAGTCAGCGTTGATGCCGGCACGTCAATTGACGCGGGAAGAGTTACGGGCCCAGGTTCGGGAATCTCTGGAAGCACTCTCTGATCGGGAGAAAACGGCCATCCTGTTGCATAAGTTTGAAGGGATGAGTTATGTCGATATCAGCACTGCGATGGATATGACTGAGCCCGCCGTGAAATCCTTACTTGCCCGAACCCGGGAGAAACTGCGTGTGATTCTGGAACCCTTAATCAGATAATTCATTTATTCTAACTTTGAGAAACCCATAACCTAACTAACTAAAATTCTGTGTGTTTCAGTAGACCTGTTGTCTTATGAAAAAAATTGTTCGAGTCAGTACTGATCTACGATCGAATCTGGTGGCCTACCTCGATGGGGAACTGGACGAGGAGACATCGCGCGATGTCGAACAGTTGCTGGCAAAAAGTGAAGTTGCCCGGCATGATGTCGAAATGCTCTCGCGCAGCTTTGATTTACTCGATATGCTGCCGAAAGAAAAAGCTTCCGAACAATTTACCCAACAGACACTGGCAACGATCTCGGCCCTGGAGAACCAGATTCCTCTGGCAGATCGGCAATGGTTTCAGTGGAGCAGGCGATTGTTTGTCATCTGCTGCTGGTTCTGCCTGCTGATTGGATCAGCTTACGGAGGTTATATTGCCGGACAGAAGTTATGGCCCTCTCCTACAGAGCAGATTCTGGAAGATTTCGATTTCTATAATAATCTTGATCACTACGAAGAAGTGGGAGAAATCGAGTTTTTGAAACAGCTGCAGCAACAGGATCTGGAAGATGCGCTTCAGGGAATATTTCCTGAGCCGGCGGACCCTGCAGAAGGTGAGGTGTCAGAATGAGCAGACTCCTCACTTCAAATAGTCGCCTTTATGCCGCAACAGGTCTACTCCTTGGAATTCTACTGACACTCCTGCTCTTTAAGCTGGTTTACGCGGAAGGTCCGGAGCCAGATGCATTGCTCGAAGAGATGAGCTGGTCGGACAGAGTTCAGCTGGATAAAAATCTTGAGAATTATCAATCTCTTCCCCCTGCACGACAGGCCCAGCTTCGTCAGCTGCACGAGGAAATCCAGGGATCAAAAGCAAATCAGCAGACGTTTCAAATCTATTGTGCCTGGCTCGATACTTTATCCCCCTGGCAACGCAAAGATCTGGCCAGTGCGGATTCTGCCAACGCACGCATGAAGCTTGTCCGACGATTTCTGGATGAGAATCAGGCGGAAGAACAACAGAGGGAGTTGTTCAACCAGTGGAAGGAAAAAGAAGAACTTGGCCGCCAGAAATTAGCGGCTCGTCTGAATAACATACCTAATGACGTTGCAGAGATTCTGGAACCATTAAGGAAGAGCCTGGAGCTCGAACAGAATGTAGAGCAGGAGTTGGCTGTGCTGGATCAGCACAGTCAAAACATTCGCATCTTGCGAATCGCACTCGAACAACAGTTAAAGAATCAATCTCAAAATAAAACCAAAGCTGACAATCAACCCTTCACTCCCGAGTTAACCCGGGAGATGATTCGACTCATGTCTCGGCGCGACAGTAGAAGTCGAATTGAAGATTTTCCTGTCGAAGCTCAGAGCTTCTTCCTGATGCGTTATCTTCAGAGAGAAATGGAGACGTACTCGAAGGAAGTTATTAAAAAGGGCGCGCGTCCGGAAACCTTTGAGTTGGAAGAAGTCTTTGAAAAACTGAACGAAAAAGTGAAAGCCGATATTGGTCTTACTAATCAGTCGCGGGATAAATTCAAAAGATTACTGGAAAGCTATTGGCTGAATTACGATCTGGGCGAAATTGAAAGACTACTTAACTCGCTGCAAAAGAGAGATCAACGACAGTATCGACGTCGTCCCTGGGAGGGGTTTCGGAATCGACATCCAGGAGAAGGTCATAACGGGGATGGGCCTCCTCGCCGCCCCGGTCCGCCCCCGGCCAAGCCCCCACAGGATGGGTCGCCTCCTCAATAGTCGCTGCTACTTTTGAACGCAGATTCTGACTTAAGTACTGTTTGGCATTCGGTGACTGCTTATTTCAAAGCATGAAATACAGGGCTTTTTGAGCTTAAAACCTTGCTCTACCCGCTGAAAAAGAGTGGATAAAGGCTGGTTATCGCTAGAGTGCTCCGGGTAAACTGAGATTTAGAATCGATCCTGAATTCCGGTTATGGCTGTTCTCGAGCCTGCGCTTACAGATTCAGTGTGACCCATCAGAGGGTTTCAGGGCCACTCATAGCTGATTATCAGCTTTTACTAGCTTTACACCTTTCCACACGCAACTGATCAAATATTAAAGGAACAAACTCGTGAGTCAGCAAAACCGACGTGATTTCATGAAATACTCCGCTGCAGCCGCTGGCAGCCGGTTCAATGCCGTACTGGTACTCACCTCAACCGGCACATGCCAATCTGAAGTCCGCTCTCGAGCGTCCGACGATGGGCTGTGTGGGAACAGGCGATCGCTGGAATGATGTCGGTGGTAGCCGTGCTATGGAATACTTCGACATCGTGGCTGTTTGTGATGTTGATAAAAACAATGTCGAAAAAGCCAAAAAACGAGTTAAAGATGCACAGGGACGTGATGCGGATGCTTACGAAGATTATCGAAAAGTGATCGAACGCGATGACATCGATACCATCCTTTGTGTGACCACCGACCACTGGCACACCAAAGTTGCTATCGAAGCGATGAAAGCGGGCAAAGATGTCTATTGTGAAAAACCGCTGACTTTGACCATCGAAGAAGGAAAGTTGATCAACAAAGTCCAGAAAGAAACAGGTCGTGTCTTTCAGGTTGGAACACAACAACGTTCAGAAATGGGACTCCGTTTCCTGAAAGCCATCGCCATGATCCGCGATGGTCGAATTGGCGATGTGCACACCGTCACTTGTGATATCGGACCTGGCCCGGAAAGCCCCGTCATTCCTGTTGCGTCCACACCGGAAGGACTGAACTGGGAGATGTGGCTCGGTCAGGCTCCCTGGTTGAATATCGCTCACTGGCCAAACAGGGAGGAGGCTATCCCTTCAGCCGTTGTCATTACGAATTCCGCTGGTGGTACGAATACTCCGGGGGAAAGATGACTGACTGGGGTGCACACCATGTCGATATCGCCAGCTGGGCATGCGGTCTCACAGAAACCGGCCCACAGACAGTCAATCCCATCATTGCCGAGCACCCCATGCCTTACAAAGATGGCATGCCGACTCGCGACGATATGTATAACGTCTCTCATAAGTTTCATGTTCAGCTCAAATATGAAAATGGCCTGACCATGAACATTGTTTCTCACTCACCAGATGGTAATGGTATTCTCTTCGAAGGTACCGAAGGTCGCTTCCACGTCAGTCGGGGTGCCATGAAAGGTAAGCCCGCTGAAGATCTGGAAACCAATCCAATTACCGACGACCAGATCGCCGAAGTTTACGGTGGCAAAATGCCTGAAGGTAAGTTTGCTCACATGTATAACTTCCTCGATTGCGTTAAAACTGGCGGAGTTCCCATTTCAGATGTCCATACTCACCATCGCGGCTTTGAGTAACTGCCACCTGGCCAATATCGCCGTTCGTTTGAACCGTGAATTGAAATGGGATGCAGCAGCCGAGCAGATTATTGGGGACAGCCAGGCACAACAGATGCAGGGTCGTGAACAACGTAAAGGCTACGAAATCGAAGCCTGAAACTGATCTCTCTATTATCATAAAAGAACCCCATGCTCTTCATCGAGGAGCATGGGGTTTTCTATTTTCAGATTCATTGATGTGAGCAATCACATAACTGTGATCAGTCGATTCCCAGATATTTATGCGTCTGTAAACTGAGCTTCCATTGTGGATGTTGGAGGCAGTATTGGATAGCCGCAACGGTGTTTCCTGTTGCTGGGGACCATCCATCGGTTGCAGGTAAAAATGATCAAACTCCAGACCTGCGAATACTTCGGGTAAGGCTTCAGGTTGAGGATAGACCAGTTTCAGTTCATTTCCCTGTTTCAGCTGGAAGTCACTCCCTGCTTTGGGACTGACGCAAACCCAGTCGATCCCTTGCGGTGGAAGCCGGGTACCATTCGTTTCAATTGCTATCAGCATTCCCAGGTCGTGTACCGCTTTGATAAAGGCGGAATCGATCTGCAGCAGAGGTTCACCACCCGTGCAGACAATGTAGGGGGAACGTTCTTCCTGTTCCGGCCAGTAAGAACGAAGATTCTCAGCGAGTTCTTCCGGAGTAGAGAAAGTTCCTCCTCCCGGTCCATCGGTTCCCACAAAATCGGTATCGCAAAACTGACAGATTGCCTTGTGGCGGTCGGCTTCTCGTCCGTCCAGAGATTACACCCGGCGAAACGGCAGAAGATGGCAGGTCGACCGGTATGCACCTTCACCTTGCAGGGTGTAGTAGATCTCTTTTACAGAATAAGCCATAAGGTTCGAACCTGTGGCAGCGAAGCTTGATTCAGGAGGAAAAGTCAGCAGCAGTAAAATCAGGCGGCCTGCTTGCTGGCGGAAGAGGGCTGACTTCCTGTGAGGGGACTTGCTTATCCGGCCACATCTTTTTCCCGTTTAACCAGGCGCTCAACCGGGTTTTACGAACGAAGAGTTCGTAACTTCCGACGGTAATGGCGACAGTCAGTAACCAGGCCATTAATCCTTTTAGCATGGCGGGCAGGGAAACAAAAGCGAGACCGATATGAATCGCCCCGATTATCGGATGATGCACGAGATACATCCAGAAAGAGGCCGCTGCGAAATAGCTGATACCCTCGTAACGATGGTTCATCCACCGCAGATAGCAGCCCATCATCCCCAGGCAACTGAACCAGGCGGTGTAGACAATACACGCTGACATCAGCCATCGCTCGTCTGCAGAAATGACCGAGCGGATTTCCTGGTGAATCATTGGCAATGCGAGAATAAAGACGGCAACTGAACAGACGACTGAGACGGGGCCCCATTTGCGGAGCCACTCAACACTCCCTTCCGCACGTTGTAACCAGAAGCCTCCTAAAAAGAAAAGGCCACTGTACATAAACTTGGAAGGGATCGGCCAGAAGCTGTGTTGGAATCCCACGACAACCTGGGGTTCCCAATTCAACAAAACGACTCCCGCCACCGCGAGGAAGGTGACCTTAACCCAGTGATTCCGAGGTTCGTAGTGTTTCAGCAGCAGATCAAGACGGGGAAATTTTTCCAGAAACCAGATTCCCCCCAGCAGCATCAGCGAATAGATAAAAACGTATTGCAGGTACCAGAGGTGCGAAAGACCCCAGAGGTTTGAATCGATTGGGTCGCCAAATTTGAGTGATAATAAATTTTTCAGGGTGGCGTCACCATGGACCACAAAACCAACCCCCCAGGCATACAGATCGAACGGTAGTACGAATACGATGCCCAGTAACAAGGGGTATAACAGCCGACGCTGACGATGCCTGAAAAACTCAGAACGCGAATATCTTTGTAATAGTCTTCCTGCCACAAATCCGGAGAGGAGCAGGAACAGGGGCATTATGTAACATTCGATCCACCAGAAAACGGCGTCCAATACTTCGTCGCCACCCGATTCAAGGACAGGCCAGACTAACAGCGGCATCTTGTGCGTAATGTAGGGGGTCAGCGCATGCAACAGGAGGACCATCATCACACCAACCACCCGCACATGATCGAGTGCCGGCAAATGGGAGATCGACTGAGACAGGAGCGGAACTGTCGCGGGAAGTGAAGGTTGATTAGCGCGCTGAGACATTACCATTCCGGGAAAATACTTCCGTGTATTCGTGGATCCAGACTTGTAATTGATATCAGGTTCTGGGGAAAGATGAGTCCACCTCGGACTCTCTATTCCTGACCGATCCGAGCGAGAAACTCATCTTCAGATAGAACGGGTATCCCCAGTTTCTCTGCTTTAGCTAGTTTACTGCCCGCTTTTTCCCTGCAACCAGAAAATCCGTCTTGGATGATATACTCGACGAGGCTTTTCCACCTTGTTGCCGGATTAACTCGTGTATCTCATCGCGACTGAAGCGAGTCAGCGTGCCAGTGACGACCAGGGTTTTGCCTGTCAGAACTCCATCAGAGGCATTCTCTGCCATTTTTTCTCGGTGACAGAGGAACCCAGATTGACGCCGAATTCTTTCAGCTCCCTGACCGTCTCGATACCTACCTCGGAATGGAAGAATTGATAAACAGAATCGGCGATGACGGGACCAATTTCTTCGACTGCTGCGAGCTCTTCGACTTTCTGCTCAGCAATTTTATCGAGCGTCCCGAATTGTCCTTCCAGGATTTGACTTCCGCGCGTACCGACATGACGAATATTGAGACCGGTCAGCAATCTCCAGAGCGGTTGCGATTTGGACTTTTCAATTCCGGCGAGCAGATTATCGACCGACTTCTCACCCATGCGTTCGAGACGAGAAGTTCCTCTCGCTTTTGTGGTAAGCGGTAAATATCGGTCAAGCGGGTGAGGAGTTTGGCCTCAATGAGTTGTTCGACGAGTTTGATGCCCATCCCTTCAATATCCATCGCACTGCGCGATGCGTAGAACCGTAATGTCTCACGAAGTTGGGCAGGACAGTTGAGGTTGATACAGCGGACATAAACGCCCCTTCATCCTGACGAACTTCACCACCACATTCCGGGCAATGGTCCGGGAAATCAAATGGAATTTCAGCGCCTGTCCGACGGTGTTTCTCGACGCGGACGACATGCGGAATAATCTTGCCTGCTTTCTCAACGACAACGTCATGCTCGCAAATCTCCAGCCGTTCAATTTCATCACGGTTGTGCAAACTTGCTCGCGAAACGGTTGTTCCGGCAATTTCAACCGGGGCCAGATACGCTACAGGGGTCAGGGCTCCTGTTTTGCCGACCTGGATATCAATTTTTTCGACCTGCGTGATGGCTTCGTATTTTTCCCATTTGTAGGCAATCACCCAACGGGGCGATTTGGAAGTCGTTCCCATGTGCGAGCGTAAGTCAATCCGGTCGACTTTGATCACGATGCCATCGACTTCGAAATCGAGTAATGGAAGTTTTTCGATCAGGTTTTCCAGTTGCTGCTGCGTTTCTTCAATTCCCTTGCAGCGGACAACATTAGGAGTGGTTGGTACACCCAGTTGTTGAACCTGTCGGACAAAATCATGTTGGGTTTCGATTTCGATGCCCTCGAAGTAACCCAGTCCATGTGCAAAAAGTGTAATTTCATCCGGGCCGAAAGAGTCGGGTCGAGTCGCTTCAGGGCACCACTGGTTGCATTCCGGGGATTGGCAAAAACCTGCTCGCCTGCCGCTTCCTGCTCGGCACGAATTTCCGCGAAATCAGAATTGCGTATGTACGCTTCGCCGCGAATTTCAGTACCGGGGGAAGCTTCTTCCCCAGCAGCTTCAAAGGGACGCCACGCATCACACGCGCATTGTGGGTGACATCATCTCCTTCAACTCCATTACCGCGCGTTACAGCTTGAGTTAAGACACCCGCTTCATAAATCAGGGAGAGCGCGACACCATCGATTTTATATTCCAGCGTGTATTCGACTTGCTCCATCTCGAGCAGCTTGCGAACGCGTTGATCGAAGGCGGTTAATTCTTCCAGATTGAAGGCATTATCAATCGACAGCATTGGGACTCGATGCTTGACTGTCGTAAAACCATCAATCGGTTCCCCCCCCACCTGATGAGTGGGGCTATCGGGCGAATCGTACTCGGGATGTTCACGTTCCAGCTGTTCCAGTTGTTTCATCAGCCGGTCGTATTCGCGGTCAGTTATTTCCGGTGCAGCATCGACATAATACAGTTTGTTATGACGGCGTAATTCCTCGCGGAGGGTTTCAATCTCTTCACGAATATGCTTCGACATGCAGCCGGAGTCCTCTTATGAACTGGGAACAGGAGACGTTATGCAGCAGGACGTCTGGTCCAATGTTCATAGTTTAGGGACTACACGGATCCGAACGAAGCAAACAGGATCGATTTTCTGATTCTCAAACAGAAATCCACCTGCATCGATGCGATCAGGCCAGAATATCCTGGATCACATGACCATGCACATCGGTCAGACGGCGGTCAATTCCGTTGGAGCGGAAGGTGAGGCGGGTGTGATCGATTCCCAGTAGATGCAGCAGGGTCGCGTGGATGTCATAGCAGGTTGTCGGGTGTTCGCGATCGAGGGGTTTGTATCCCCATTCATCAGAAGGTCCATAAGTCGTTCCACCTTTGATTCCCCCTCCACACAACCAGTTGGTAAAACAGAATGGATTGTGATCGCGTCCAGTCGAGCCTTGCGAACAGGGCATGCGACCGAATTCGGTGGTCCAGAGAATGAGGGTATCCTCCAGCATGCCGCGCTGTTTCAAATCCTGAATCAGGGCCGCTGCACCCGTCGACATTCCAATAGCCAGGGGGCCGTGATCCTGCTTGATATTTTCGTGCGAGTCCCAGTTTCGACGTGGGAACCGGTTGTCGTTTCCAGACCAGATTTGCACAAACCTCACTCCCCGTTCGAGTAATCGTCGGGCGACCAGACATGTGCGTCCGAAGTACTCGGTTTCTTCAACGGGGTTGATCTCTTTAGGAAATGTAGAAAGACCGTGATCGAGACCGTACATTTTCAGGATATGTTTCGGTTCTGTCGAAAGGTCCATCGCTTCCGGGGCGGCGAGTTGCATACGCGCAGCGAGCTCATACGATTTGATTCTTGCTTCCAGACGGGAATCTCCCGGTCGGCTTTCCTGATGACGTTCATTCAGCTGTTCCAGGAGTGCCTGGGTATCGCGCTCACTCTTACTGGAGATGAACTGATTACTCGCCGGGAAGAGATCATTGATCGGGTTCTCGGTTCCCGGTCTTAAAATCGTTCCCTGATGATGTGCCGGCAGAAAAGCGGAGCTCCAGTTCTTGGCTCCATTCGAGGCGAACCCCCGATGATCGGGCAGCACGACAAACGTGGGGAGATTCTTATTCATGCTTCCTAAAGCATAACTGACCCAGGCACCGACACCCGGAAAACCAGGTTCCTGAAATCCAGTCGCCTGGAGTAAAGTAGACTGACTGTGAACGCCCGTTTTGGCCACCATGTTATGCACGAAGGCCATGTCATCCACACAGTCACCGAGCGGAGCGACAATCTCGTTCAGATGTTTTCCCGATTCCCCATAGGCCTGCCACTTCCAGGGAGATTTTAAGGTTTCGCCCATTCCATTCTGAAGAGTTCGACTTTCTCACCCGGATCCCATTTCTGTCCATGTTGCTCGATGAGGGCCGGTTTGTAATCGAAGGTATCTACATGGCTCGCTGCCCCCGACATGAAAAGCTGCACAACGCGTTTCGCTTTCGCAGGAACATGGAGAGGATGAACAACTCCCCCCATACCTGTTGTCGTTTCAGGAATCGCACCCTGGCTCTGTTCTGCTAATAGAGAGGCGAGTGCAATGCCACCGAGTCCACCACCCGACTGCCATAACCACTCGCGTCGAGAAATGCCGGGGGCTTGCAAAGCAGTATTGAGATTATGAGATTTCATAGTGATGCGTTTCGGGAAGAGTCAGTTCCAATTAATCCAGAAAGACAAATTCATTCAGGTTGAAAATCAAACGGGCACAGTTTTTCAATCCATGCTGGCTTAGATATTGTTTAAATAGAGTCCGTTCGTCCTCGTGTGGGTTTCGTTGTAAAACTCTCTGAAAGAGGAGTTCTATCTGTTGATCAGGATTGGTTGTGGTTGCTTCAATCTCGTTAGCCAATGATTCCGCCATGTGCAGCATGAAGCCGTTGTTGAGTAAAGCTAATGCCTGCAGGACTGTTAAGGTCTCCGCACGTTTGGCCACACGCTCGGAGGGATCGGCACAATCGAGTGTCTCCATGAACGGTTGAGGTTGTGAGCGAACAAGGAAGCGATACACAGATCGCCGGAATGATTCCGGATTGGTTGGGTCATATAAATCGTATTCGTAGTGAGGCGAATGTTCCGGGTTTTGAATTACAAAGTCCTGGAAAGAAGGACCATAAAGTTGGGGATTCAGATTTCCAGAGAGTAACAGAACCGAATCCCGAATTGCCTCGGCATCGAGACGTTGCCTGTTCATCCGCCAGTAATATTGATTTTCTGAATCAATCAGAGCAGCAACTTCCTGGTGATCTGAACTTTGTCGATAAGTTGCACTCGATAAAATGAGTCGATGTAATTCCTTGAGACTCTGATTCCCATCCCGGAACTGAATGGCCAGCCAGTTGAGGAGTTCCGGATGTGTGGGTAATTGACCCATGCGACCGAAATCATTCGGGCTGTCCACAATGCCTCGACCAAAATGAAAAAGCCAGATGCGGTTGACGATTGATCGCCAGGTGAGTGGGTTGTCGTCGCGCACGATCCAGTTGGCTAAAGCGACACGCCGCTCTGATTCGCTATGGTCTTCTGGCAGATCAAAACGAGAATCAACATCAGCAATCACAGGTAAGGTTCCGGGTAATACGGGCTGTAATTTCTTTTCCACATCTCCCCGGTCCAACACATGAATGTCGCGAGGTTTTCCCTGGTTATTACCAGTCCCGGTAAAGGATCCTGAACCGGTATAAACCATGCCGCAGTAAACTTTCTGCTTCGCGGGCAGATGGGCATACGCTGTTTTTTTGTCGTTCAACTTCTGTTGAGCCGTGACGATCCGCTCCTGTGCTTCAGGAGGCAAGTTGGTCTTGAGCAGCACATCACGTTCATGCAGCAGGGTAAGATAACGATGGAAGTCTTCAACCTGTTCAGGAGCACCATAAAAACGGCCATCAATCAAGTTTCCCCGGCCCCAGCGGTCGCCAGACTCAATCGAGTCTTTGCTGCTCACCTCTGTAACAGCGATTGGATTGAGTTCTTCACCAAAGCATTGGATTTCGCCCAGAGCGAGGATGAAGTCGTTGGAACGCTCGGCCAATCGGGTGGCTGTGATCCGGATATAGCGGGCAGATAGATTGGCATCAACGAGTTGAGGTTCAACCCCCGGATTCAGTTGATCATATTCTGTCTTATCGACGATTGTCTGCACATTCTCTTTGAATTCAGGATCGTCCGCAGCCTCGATCCGATACCGGAGCGGAAATCCAAATCCCGCGCCAATGTTGTTGTAATCATCATAAGCACCTACCAGCACGATCCGGCGCACCGGGACGACCGCACCTAAATCGAGTTGCACCCACTTCGACTGCTCAGCTTTCGTCGCAATTTGGCTGTGGTAACCGAAGGCTGAGGTCTGC
The DNA here is from genome assembly GCA_041398805.1 of Planctomycetaceae bacterium. Classification (GTDB taxonomy): domain Bacteria; phylum Planctomycetota; class Planctomycetia; order Planctomycetales; family Planctomycetaceae; genus Polystyrenella. Next base: position 645,451 of record JAWKUC010000001.1, read on the forward strand.
TTCTGAGGAAAACTCGATTTGAGTTCAGTTATCTGACCATTTAACGCTTCCAGCTCAGGGCCACCCCTGCTGTTGAACTTCGAGATTGATTTGCTGAAGTTCGTCTTCGAGGTCTTTGATCTCCGCTGCGACTTTCTCACGAAGAGCAGTCGTTTCCGGGTTGGGATCGTATTCGCGATCCGCCCGATCGGAGCCGGAAAACGGCTTGGAGACTGTAGTAATCTTCCATGGTGACAGGGTCGAATTTGTGATTATGACATCGGCCACATTGGACAGTCGTGCTGACAAAGGTGTTCATGGTCGTGGTAACCATGTCGTCACGGTCGAGATTACGGGCGACCTGACCATCAATTTTGTTTCCGGAACTTCCGCATGACCGATGAAATCCCAGGGGCCTGCCGCGATAAAACCAGTCGCGGGAATTCCATCAACTGTTTCCGGATACAGAATATCCCCGCCATAACTGTTCCCGGACAAATTGCTGATAAGGTTTATCGTTGTTGAACGCGCGGATCAGGTAATCGCGATACGGCCAGGCATTGAGCCGGGGTTTATCTTTATCGTACCCATGTGTTTCGCCCCAATGCACAATATCAATCCAGTACCGCGCCAGGCGTTCTCCATAATGAGGAGAATCGAGCAATTGATCGACGAGTTTTTCATACGCCAAAGGGTCGCTACTTTGTTCAAATGCGACCACCTCTTCAAAAGCGGGAGGCAACCCGGTCAGATCGTAGTAAAGTCGTCGGATGAGCGTCCGCCGATCAGCTTCCTCACTGGGAGTTAAGCCTTGCGTCTGCAATTTCTGATAGACGAAGTGATCGATACTGTTTCTTGCCCAGGCTGCGCCATGTTCATCCAGTTTTGGAACTTCCGGTTTTGATAATGGCTCAAGCGACCACCAGTTAAGATCCGCCCCGGGAGCTGTAATCGTCACCTCTTCCGGCCAGCCGGCTCCTTGAGATAACCAGGTTCGGATGAACTCGACTTCCGCTGTTGTTAATGGAGGCCCACTCTCCGGCATCAACGGATCATCCCCCGTGATGTACTCCAGCAACAGACTTTCTTCCGGGTTTTCGGCATCAAACAGAACACCGGAGGCTCCTCCCTGCTTCCAACCTGCTGCGCTGGACAGATTGAGTTCCCCTTTAGCCTCACCCTCAGCATGACAGCGCAAGCACTTGGTTTGCAGGATGGGGGCGATTTTCTCGCGGAAGATGTTCCCGGGTTCGGCGGCATCACTGTGAGGTGATGTGATAAGCCAAATCAGTATCAAACTGACTGGAAACCGGAGATGTTGAGAGTGATTCGTAAGCATAAGAAATCTGATCAGGAGTCGCTGGTGAAACAGAGATCAAAAAATCGGGGGGATAAAGAAATCCCCTGTCTATCTAAGGTAAGTCTGGAGCGGGGTTGATACCCATTATTTCATGTTTTTCCTGAGAAAAACCAGATTTTTTAAGTCGGTTTGAGCAACAAGTCTAATTCTGACAGCATCAGCTATGTTCTTGATGCTGGCTTGTAGTAGCATGTAGCAACCTTTTTACTCTTCTCTCCTTCTTTCTGATACGGATTTGTGCGTGACGGAGTCTGAATTCACGCCATCACTGATCCCTCAATCCATTACCGATGCTTCGGATCAACAACTGGTAACCCAGTTCACGCAGTTGATCGAGGAATCGAGAAGGGGATTGTATGCTTTTATCTTCACTTTAGTTCCCCGGCATGATGTGGCTGATGAAATCTTTCAGGAGACGGCCCTCTTTCTGTGGAAAGAGTTTCATACCTACGAACCGGGAAGTAGTTTTTACAGTTGGGGGCGGGCCGTTGCTTTGAATCGGGTGCGGGATTATCGACACCGACAACGTAAGGATTCGCTGGTCCTCTTCGAACCGAAATTGCTGGAAGAACTTACTGTGCGTCAGGACCAGATGCAGACAGAACTTGACAAGCGCTGGGAACAGCTTTCTTTCTGTATGGAGAAATTGCGTCCGGAAGACCAGCGATTGTATAAAACTTATTACACCACGCAGGTCACCGCAGAGAAGCTGGCCCAGTCGGAAGATCGTTCTATTTTTGCAATCAGAAAATCAATCCGGAAAATAAGGCGTCTATTATTTGATTGTGTCGGACGACAGGCCCTGTCGGAATCGGAAGAGGAATCATGACAGACCAAGATCAGGAATTCAGAGATTTACTCGACCTGTTATGCGACGGGGAACTGGACAGTGCGCAGCAGCAGCGACTTGCTGAGTTACTGGAAGATGCTCCGGATCGACAGAGAGAATATCTGCAATACCTCGATTTGCATGCCCGGATGCGGGGTGGCGAGTCAGCAAAACAGCTTCCCATCAAGTCGATGACTCTGAAGCAATTGATCGTCGAATTCGGAGAGCGCGATTCCATCGAAACTGGCGATTTATTGTCGAATACAGGTCAACACAGACTCACGGGGCCTGGTTCGTCCTCTAAAAAACGATTCTTCTTCGTTTCCTCACTCCTGGTATTGCTCCTGTTGTTGCTGATCATCTTTTTGCTTTCTGATTGGCGACGGGAAGTGATGGCAACCGTAGTTCGTTCTCAACTTGAGACTCCATTGGCTGCTTACCAGGCGGGAGCAGAGTTACGGCAGGGGCTTTATGAATTACCAGCAGGAGAACTCAAACTCAAATTGCTGAGTGGGACTGAAGTCACCTTGAATGGCCCAACAGTATTCGAACTGCAATCAAATCAGAAGCTGGTCAACAGTGCGGGCGAAATTCTTGTGGACTCTTCAGAGTCAACGGGACCGTTCTTTCTCAAATATGGTTCGATCAATTTCGAAAGTGTCGGTTCCCGATATGAAATTCAACCAGATAGTCAGGCTGATTTGCTGGAGCTTGTCGTGCATTCCGGTAATGTGACCGTCCAACCGAGTCGTTGGCAACCGATACATTATTGGAATTTCGATGAGGAGGGACGTCAGATTGTGGATTTGCTGGGAGAGGCCAACGGACTACTTGGCTCAGGCACAAAGAGAGTCCCCGGTTTAATTGGCGCGGGAGCTATTGATTTTGATAACACTCCCGATGCGGCCATTGCTGTTGGGAGTGGCGGAGGGCAGGCGCTGGGTACGGGGAGTTTTGCCGTTGATGAGGGGATCACTCTCGAAGCGCTGATTCTTCCTCGCTGGTCCGGGAAAGGTTTCAGTACCGGAGATGAAAAAGACTACGACGAAATCATTCGTAAGGAGGGTGATGGAGAACTTCGATTCCTGCTCTCGTTTCAGAATGATAATCCAGAATTGAACAATTATTCTCAACCCGCCCGGTCACCGGGCCCTGTCCTGGCGTTTGGGCTGTTTTTAATTGGTGAAGGTTATCACGAACTGGAAGTTCCTCTTTCAGGAGAAAACGGGGTGATTACCCTGGATGATCTGAAAGATGGAAAACCGCATCATCTGGTCGCCACCTATCAGACCTCCACGGGAATGAAGCAGATTTTCATCGATGGTCGACTGGTGGAATCGTATGCCTATCCCGCGGGAACTCGACCCCTGACGGGTGGCCCGGGTGAGGTGGTACTGGGAAATTTGAAACCTCCGCATACAGGAGGCAATGAGCCCTTCGATGGAATTCTGGATGAAATCGCGTTCTACAATTTTGCATTACCCGCTGCCGAAATCGATGCCCATCACGAACAGGTTATGCGGCGTCTTGGGTATTTTGAGAGTCCCTCTAAATATCAATTCGTTATCACTGAAGGGAAAAAAGTACAGTTGGAGAAGGCAACGGGGCTGAGATGGAAGTATTCCGCGGAGGAATAATATATACTTCAGTCTCAAGACAGATAAAAGTTCGCGTAATAAAATATACAAGGCGCCCTGTCATTGATGGAATCTGACTCGATTAGAGACACAGAATCAGATTTACCGAAAGCAACAAGTCAGTCGATTTTCAAACGTCAAATCCTGTTGTTTCTACTCTTACAGGTTTTACTGTTTCTCGTGCTGGTGAGTTTGTTTCTGCAGCAGTACGTTCAAACCAAACAGCTTCGTACAGAACAACTTAATTATCGACTGCAACTTGCGGCAGAAATTATTACCCGGGATTTGAACCGGGTAAAGTCAGATTTGATATTTCTGTCGTTACTTGATGAGACAAGGAACGCTACCGAAACTGATCCAGCATCGCTTGAATTACTGCAGACGACTTTTTCCAACTTCGAGCAGTCGAAGCAAGCCTATCGTCAAGCGCGCCTGGTTAATCGTGAAGGCCAGGAAATTGTCCGTGTTGACTGGAATGAAGACGAGGCTCTAGTGAAATCGGGTGACGAACTTCAGGATAAAAGTTCGCGCTATTACGTACGAAACTCTCTCAGCTTAAAGCCAAACGAAGTCTTCACTTCCGAGTTTGATTTAAACATCGAGCAGGGAGAATTGGAAATTCCTCACAAACCGATGATTCGCTTCGTCACACCTGTGAGCACGGAAACTGGAGAAGCGGGCAATCTGCTGATTCTGAATTATGACGGGAGCAGGCTGCTGCAGGAACTCGCTGAAATTACACTGCCTGGAAGAACTTATCTTGTTCGTGCTGATGGATTCTTCCTTCTAGGTCCCGAAAAAGATGTCGAATGGGGCTGGATGCTGGGGAACGATCACCGGTTGACCAACTATTTTCCATTACTGAAGAATCTTCCTGAGAATCTTTCAACTACCAATGGAGTTATCTGGAATCAGGAAGGTGGCTTTGGGTTTTTTCCTCTGATTGAAGGTTCGATTCCTGAGACTTCAGTTGATTCTCCTTTCACACAATTAGTTCTGATCTCTCACATTCCCGGGCGGGAGGCATTTGCTGAGACTTGGGCAATGTCCTATCGTCTGATTCTGCTGGGCGGAGTCATCACTGTTTTACTGTTTCTGGTCACGCGCATGTGGGTGATTGCCACCATGAGGCATGAAACACAACTTCAACTACAGAAAGAAAAAGAGGTGCTGGTTACCAGTAATCGTGAGTTGGAACAGTTCGCCTTTGTGGCATCTCATGATTTACAGGAGCCTCTCCGGAAAATCATTGCTTACTCGCGATTGTCCGTGAAGACTACAATGATAAACTCGATGAAGAAGGTAAAGAATATTTGTCGATCGTCATTAATGGGGCTGAGCGATTAGAACGACTGGTGAAGGACCTTTGACCTTCTCCCGGATTAATACACGCGGTAAAAAACTGGTTCCGATCAGAGCTGCGGCGGCATTTGAGGTTGCGGTTGATCATTTACAGGTAACTATTCAGGATAATGAGGCTATCATTAAATGCGAACCACTTCCAGTGGTCTCTGCCGAGATGAGTCAACTGGTGATGCTCTTTCAGAATCTGATTCACAACGCCATTAAATATCGATCGGAGCGTCGAACTGAGATTCAGGTCAGTGTGAGGGAAATCCCTGATGCTTACGAGTTTTGTGTAAAAGATAATGGCATTGGGATTGAGGAAGACTATTATTCGAAGATATTTGAAATATTTAAACGACTGCATTCACCACATGAATATGGTGGAGGAACGGGCATTGGTCTGGCGAATGCTAAAAGAATCGTGGAGCGTTTTGGTGGCCGAATTTGGGTCACTTCGAAACCCGGTCAAGGGAGTGCCTTTTATTTCACCTTAAAGCAGGCGGAACAGGATTAAGAATTCATGACATTCAAAGATTACCGTCCCATTAATATTCTCTTGGTCGAAGATGACGATGATGATGTCCGTTTAATAATGCGGAATCTGAAAAACGATCGCGTCGCCAATGTGGTACAACGCGCGAAAGATGGTGTTGATGCCATGGAGTACCTGCGTCAACAAGGGAATACAAAGCTGCCGTTCGACCGGATTTGATTCTGCTGGATTTAAATATGCCGCGGATGGATGGGCGGGAGGTCCTCAAGGAATGTTACGAAGACACTAACCTGAGACGGATTCCGATCGTCGTCTTTACCAGTTCTGACGATGAGCGGGATGTATTGAAAAGTTATGATTTCAAAGCGAGCAGCTATATCACCAAACCGATCGATCTAGTCAAATTTCGTGAGGTTCTCAAAGAGTTAAACCTATACTGGTTTTCAATCGTAAAGCTTCCATCGAACGAGCTATTAGATCAAAAGGAATAATTGCACCCTCTATCCATTATTCGCGGTAGCTGCTGATGGTTACCCCTGGATAATAATGCTGAAGTATTTCGTCCACCTGCTTGCCGGTCATGGCCATTCCCCGTGCTCCCCATTGGCAGAGACCAACCCCGTGGCCATGCCCCGCACCATGGAAGATCAACTCTGACCCATTCACTTCCAGGCTGAATGTCGGACTGGGAAGACCGGAAAAGAGATTGCGAATTTCCTGACCGCTTAATGTCAGTGATGAGCGACCATCTTCGAATTGATAACGAGTATCGGGTCCTGCTTCTGATCCCTGCATTTTAACAGATGCCAACTGGCCAAGACGTCTTCCTCGACTGGATGCCGCGCGGCTTATTATTTCGGAAGCTTGATCAAGGGACCATTTCCGATCCCATTTATAAAGTTCTGCTGCTGAACAATATTCGCACGGAACCTCCTGCAACAGAGGAACGGCGTCGGGGAAGAGAATCGAACCGTGAGTGGTTTTGCCTCCACAGACGGCTGAATAGTAGGTGCTGAAGAGCTCATTCTCATACAGACAGACTAACCCTGTTGTCTCCTGTACCAGTCTTCTGCTGATGAGCGATTCCCCAGCCAGCCGTCTTCCGTTTGCCCAGTACTGCACCCCCAGGTATTGCTGACTGAGTGTGGTCGCATAGAGATCGAAATAGGGGTCGTCGACAGTGACCTGACGTCGATAGAGTGCGTAAGTGCGGGCGATGATCGCTTGCGCCTTTCGGGCTTCATCGGGAAACGATGCGGGCATTTCGCTATCCACGACACTCCCCAGGTATTCTTCCAGCGGAACGTGATTCACGGCAACGAGCCGCCCACTTGCCAGGCGATGAAACCAGATTTCGCCCCGGTACTGATGGTCATTCACCCAGAGATCAGGAGAACTTTCCGGGATGACCTTAATCAGACTAGTGGGATAAGTTTCGTCACCAAGTTGAATCCCTTGCGGTCCCGAAGCGGCACGCACAATTCCCCCGCGAGGAACAGGTTCCAGCGTGACACTTTCTGAGTCGTTTACTCCCGTCTGAATCAGACAGGGTTTGCTCGAACTGAATTCAAATGAGTTCCGCGCCGAATTAGTCAGGCTGACCCGCATGACTGGGGAGGGAACGAAGCTTTCATTAAAAGAGTTCTCTGGCGCGACATTCTCGCTCGTTTTAATTTCCGATGGAGTTGTTGGATTGGAAACGTTTTTTTCCTGATGGCGCCAGTAGAAGGCGAAGCAGATTCCCAGGACCAGCACAATGAGTGCGATTTTGGTTCGCATGGCTGCTCCTTCAGTGAAATGCCTACTGTATGTGGAGGAATAAAAAAACAGACACAGTTGCGGGTGAGGCAACTGTGTCTGAGGAGAATTAAATTGTCAACGCCAATTCGAGTGCTCTCGAATAGTGAATCTAGTCGTTGCGGAGCGAAAGATTCATTTCCTGCAGTTTTGCACGAATTTCGTTGAGTGATGTCACCCCGAAGTTTCTGCTGGAAAGCAGTTCGTCCGGTGTTTTCTGAATCAGTTCACCAATAGTGGACATATTAAGACGAGACATACATTTGCGGGCACGGACAGACAGGTCGAGTTCGCTGATCGGTTTGTTGAGCAGCAACTGTTCCTGAGGGCTGAGATTCTGCATCTGGAAGGAAGTGTCGGAGGTTTTCTTCTTCAGGTTCTGACCAATGCTCAGGCTGTGAGCAGAGAGCATTTCGCGAATCTCTTTCAGTGAAGTCTCGCCGAAGTTCTTACCGCCGAGCAGGTCCTGTTCGGTGGTAGTTGTTAAATCGCCCAGCGTGTTAATGTCCATCGCCTGCAGACAGTTACGTGATCGAACAGAAAGTTCGAAGTCGGTGATAGGACGACCGAGCAGTTGTTCCAGACGAGCTTCGTTCTTGGCCGACTCTTCATCATAGAACATGTCTTCTGTGGCACGAATGTCTTTTAAGTATAACTTCGCACGCAGGTTGCTGGGATCAGCGTCCAGAACTTTCCGGAAGCAGAACGCGGCGGCGTTATAGTTCTCGTTATCTTCGTACAGCAGTCCAAGGTTCATCAAGGCACCCATGTAGTAGGGTGGCTTCGACAAAGCCTGCTCGTAGAGGCGAATCGCTTCGTGATCGTTACCACGCAGTGCGTTTTCAGCTGCCAGACGGAAGAGTGCGGGAGCATGTTGATTGTTCATATCCACAGCGCGTTCGAAGTATTCGATTGCACCATAGGTGTCGCCGCGATCTGAAAGAATACAGCCCATCTGATAGAGTATTCTGCTCGGCTGGCTGCTTCAGCGGCTACGCTGCGTAGCAATGCTCGGCATCATCGAGCTGACCAGCTCACGTAAAAGTTCCTGCCTGGCGGAGCGTACATTCAATACGATCGTAACCGAGCTGAGAAGCGGTGTGGAATTTTTACTCGCTTCTTCGTGACGTCCCAGGGCGTTGAGCACCCAAGCGTGATAAAACATTCCCACAGCATCGTTCTTGATGCGGGAAAGGTATTCATCCGATTTTCGATGATCACCCAGGAAGTAAGATGAGATTCCAACTTTCACCAGGTCGAGTTCGGTGGGTGAAGGAGTGGAATCGACGCTGTTCTGCAAGGCGTTCACTTCCCGGCGGACGTCGACATATTGATTGGTTGCGATGACAGAACGAAGTTTGCTGACTTCAATGGTTCCAAAATGGGACTGATCTTGAAGTAACTGTTGAATATTGACCTCTTCTTCGGGCATGACCGGCACGGTTCCTCTATGCCTAAAGGCTATATGGGAATGAAATTGCGCAAAATCCCCCTTCGTGGAGAGAATCAACAGTATACTGAGTCACTCCAGACTTGCAACCGGTTCAGCCGCCCGGCTCTTAAGCACGTCAAAAAAGGGTTTAAAGCTGAAGAATAACGCTCCCGAACGTTCACTCAGTCGGGGATGGAAGGGCAAAATAACATATGAAAAGTATACACATATGTATATTTATGTCTTCCAGCTTTTATTAATTTTTGAGAACTCTGATCTCATTTTCGGCCCGGGAGCGTCCGATATCAACTGATGTTACTCCAGTGATCATTATAAGAAGCCTGGAGACATGCATTTCAATGCATCAAATTCAACCTCGCCAGTTCGACAGAGGGCCTAATTAATCGCGTTAGCGAGAATACTCAAAAGATGAGTGCTGAGCTATCTGACTCCGCTATTCTCGCACCGCTTCCTACAGTCGCAGCATTGAGGTTTTTAATCAAAGCTGTCAGTTATTGATAACGATAACTGACAGTTTTTTTATGCGGCTCAAAGGACTCGTTTTCGCCTGAATTCCTGAGAGAATACGACTCTCCATCAGCTAAGGCGGATCCTCACATTCACTTACCGCTCCAGCCGTTAAAATTCGGCCACAACGGGCTGTTTCTCAGCGGATCACCGGGAAAACGGTGTTTTTATCCCCACCCCGTTCAGTATACTTCTCTGTACGAGGTACACTCTGTATCTCAGATAAGAGCCTCTTCTCTCGAATTTCTAATGGCAATCAACTCCTCTGAGAGTTCCTGATTTGTCAGCTCAGCGAGTTCTGTATGTCCAGTCCCGAGAACAAAGTCAAAAATGAGAGGGTGATGATCTCGCCCGAGTGCAACCTCATCAAAAAAGCTGGCACAGGAAATCGAAGAACTGGTCCGATCACCCATCGAGCCACCTCAATTCTTTCAGGAATTTCTGAGCGTGTCGTTCAGGCTCTGCATGCCCCCGCGGGCGAAATCTGGTTACTGGATGACAACAAACAACTGCAACTGGTGGCTGATCTGAAACTGGAAGAGTTGGGCTTCTATAAAAATCCGGGCAGCCTGCAGAAGAATCATCAATTACTCGTTCAGAATCTTTCCACGGGCGAGGCTGTTCATCGTCCGGGAAATCCGGCTGTTCCACTCCTGACAGATCATATCGTGATTCTCGCCTTCTCCAGCGAGAGGGGGAATGTGTCGGTGTACTGGAGATCTTCCAACGCCCCGATGCCTCGGCAGGCTCTCACAGTGGCATGTTGCAATTCGTAGAGCATCTGGCCGGGCTGGCTTCCAAGTTTTTAAGTAAGTCCTCTGCTCCCCAACAGGTGGAAGTGGGAGAGGTACAGGAAAGCTACGACAAATTTCTGAATGATCTGCACCGCTCACTCGACTTGAAGCAGGTCGCCGCGACTGCCTCTAACGATTCGCGTCGTTTGATGGGTTGCGACCGGGTGACCTTATGTATTAAACGGGGCCGCAAGGTTTCCGTCGAAGCGATCAGTGGACAGGATAAAGTCAATCATCGCGCGAACCTGGTGCGAAGTCTCCGCAAGCTGACTGAAGCTGTAATGGAGACCCGTGAACCTTTTGCCTTTTATGGTAAAGCGGACGAGCTTCCTCCTCAGTTGGAAAAACTGCTCACCAACTATCTGCAGGAGAGTGAGTCGCGGATGCTGCTCATCATGCCCCTGCTGAAACCGGAAAAACTCGTTCGCGATGAAGATGAAATTGCCGGTAAAGTTCGCAAACAGGATAAGCTGCAACCACTGATTGGCTGTCTGATCATCGAGCAAATCAATGAAAGTGAACCCCGCCCCGGAGTTCGGCATTATGCCGATCTGCTCGAAGAGCATATCGCTGTCGCGCTGAATAACGCATTAGATCACAAACGCATCTTTCTCTTGCCGGTCTGGACATTTCTGGGAAGTATCCAGGAGTGGTTCAAAGGTCGCAAGCTCGCCAAAACGCTGGCGATCACCAGTCTGATTGTGCTTGTCGGATGTGCTCTGGCATTCATTCCCTGGGACTATCGAGTTGAAGGGGAAGGGCGTTTGATGCCGATGGATCGGAGAACAATCTTCGCCACAGCCGATGCTGAAGTGGCCCGCGTGCTCGTGAACGGGGGCGAGACTGTACAGGCTGGCGAACCGCTGATCATCCTGCGCGATAACAAACTGGATCTCGAATTCCAGCAGAAAATGAAAGAGCTGAAATCCAAGATTCAGGAGCGAAACGCGTTAAACGTGCGGCTCTCCCAGATTGGTTCCGCTGGACTTTCCCCTGAAGATCGTCGTAAGCAGGAAGTCGAAATCGATGGTGAAATCGCTTCAGCCGACACATTGATTAACGGGTTGGAAACACAGATCAAGATTCTGAACAAACGCCGTGAAAAGCTGGTGATTAAATCTCCACTCAATGGTGTCGTCGCAACTCACCAGGTCGAGCAATTACTTTTGAATCGACCTGTGAACTGGGGTGAATCTTTAATTGAAGTCATGAACCCGAATGGGCCCTGGCATCTTGAACTGGAGGTCGAGGAAGATCGCTACGGTCACCTCGCACAGGCGCAGAAGGCTTCGGGAACAGATGAACTCCCTGTTGAGTTCATTCTTGCCACAGCTTCGGAGTTGACCTTTGAAGGCCATCTGAAAGAGATCTCAACCCGGGCTAATACATCTGCTGAAAATACGAATATCCTGCAGGTCAATGTCGAGATCAATGAAGATGAACTAGAAGAGAAGTTACCCAAGATGGTGATTGGCTCCGAAGTACGTGCCAAAATCAATTGTGGTAAAAAGAGCCTCGGTTATGTGCTCTTTGGCGACGTGATCGAGTTTCTGCGAAAGTATCTCTGGCTGTAATCGAGATATGCTTACTCGGTCAATTCCAGATACGGGTCGATACCCATCTGCAGGTACATGCGGTTTCTTTGTTGTTCGTGTTTCAGCAACTGCTTTCGATTTTTGCGGTGAGCCTTCTGGATTTTCTTCTGAGCCGTGCGGAAGAGTCGCTGCAGATTGGCAGTCAGTTCTGCCTGGCTCGATTTCACCGACTTCTTCTTGAGGCGTTCCTGTTCCGTGCTGGAAAGTGAACGGAAAAGTTCATCCTCCCACGATAGGAAAAACTGATAAGAACCCGGGTCTCCCTGGCGGGCAGCACGCCCGATCAACTGCCGGTCAATTCTGTCCGAGGTGTGCATCTCAGTGGCGATAACATGTAATCCACCTGAAGAACGGACGGTATCATCCAGCAGAATGTCAGTTCCGCGACCAGCCATATTCGTCGCAATGGTGACACGCATTGCATGCCCTGCTTCTTTGACAATCTCCGCTTCCCGTTCATGGTAGTTCGCATTCAAAACCTGATGCGGAACGCCACGAACCAGTAGCATTTGTGAGAGCGCTTCCGAGGCCTCGACCGAGGGAGTACCAATCAGAATCGCCCGATTCACTTCGCGAAGTTTTTCGACGTCATTCGCAACCGCTTCCCACTTTGCTTTTAAGGTGGGGAAGAATCGGGTGGTCAGTCCCTTACGGATACAAGGTTTGTTCGTCGGTATCACGGCGACTTTCAGATGGAAGGTCTTTTTGAGTTCCCGACGGGATGTATACGCCGTACCGGTCATTCCGGAAAGATGCGTGTAGTGCCTGAAGAATTCCTGCACAGTAATACGGGCGGCCTGACCCGTCGCAGCAGTGATGGGAACCATTTCCTTCGCTTCAATCGCCTGGTGCAACCCATCCTGCCATTTACGACCTTCCATGATTCGTCCGGTCGATTCATCCACAATGTGAACTTTTTCTTCCGCAACGACATAATCCCGATCACGCTGAAAACCATACTCGGCGATCAACGCCCGTTCGACCTGGGTATAGATCCGTTGGGTTTCTACTTTATCCAGCACGGTCGGTTTTTTGATTAACATCAGATGTCGACAACCTTCGTCCGTCAGATAAGCCGAACGTCGTTCCGGATCGAAAATGTAGTCTTCCACCGGGACGAGGTTCTTGCAGATACGCTGGCTCCATCGCATCAGGGTTACTGTGGCAGAATCATTCGATTTAAGTAAGCCGATAATCAGTGGTGTACGTGCTTCGTCGATGAGAATACTGTCCGCTTCGTCGATCAGGGCAAAATAATGTCCCCGCTGCACGAGTCCATCAGCACGCTGAGCGAACAACGAACGGGCTTGTTTTTGTGTTTTAGATCCATGGGCATCAGCACCCGAACGGAGTCGATCGCGTAGAAAATCGAATCCCAATTCTTTGGCGGTGCAATACGTGATATCGCAGGCGTAGGCCTCCCGCCGTTCTTCTGGTTCCATCTCAGTCGTTACACAACCGACCGATAAGCCAAGAGATTTATAAACAGGTCCCATCAACTCGGCATCACGCTGAGCCAGGTAATCGTTGACGGTAATGACATGCACTCCTCGTCCCCGCAAGGCACGGAGGTATGAGGGCATGACGGCTGTTAATGTTTTTCCCTCCCCGGTTTGCATCTCGGCGATATGCCCTTCAAACAGAGCACACGCACCCATAATCTGCACCGGGTACTGTTCCATCTTCAGGACTCTGCGTGATGCTTCCCGGGCCAGCGCGAAAGCATCTGGAAGAATCTCTTTCAGGTCGCGAACCGACTTGGCACGCCAGTGAATTTCCCGCCCCTGAATCAGTAAATCTTCTTCAGATAAATTCTTGAGTTTCTCCGCGCGGGCAATAATATCGCGGGCCATGCTTCTCCAGCGGGAGAGGCGGGCTGCATTGGGGCGTCCCCCCGTTTTAGTCCAGTGCCAGGCAGTATTCAGCTTCGACACAATTTCCTCAAGCAGGCTGCAAATCGGTTAGAAGACGGTAGAAATCAGGTCGGGTACAGATAGCCTGTTGGGGATTACCCCAGCCACCACCAGAGCAGGGCGGCACCCGCTGCTATCATAAGCAGTGTCGCCAGCAATGTGGCCCATTTTTTTGTGTTACTTCCCCGTTGTTGCTGTTTTTTCGCCCACTCGGAGGTGTAATCGATCTCATACTGAAAAACTTCTGCAATTGTTACCCGGTCCCCCGGTTTTAAAATCGCACTACGCGTCTCAACTCCATTAACGCGCACCCCATTGCGGCTTTCCAGGTCGGTGATTTTCCAGTACTGCCCATTAAAGACCAGACGGCAGTGGGTCGAGGAGATCATGGGAGAATCAAGCCGGATATCGGCTTTCAGGTCTCGACCGATAATCAAATCCGATCGGTGCAGGGGAATATTCTGCATGCCATCGGTATTGTAAAGGCGACCGTAACGGGCGGCAGGTCGGGCATCACCAATCCCGCGCTCAGCGAACGAGCGACTATGGCCGTTCCGCTCAATTTGTTCCTCTTTCAGGGCCCGCTCCGTATCCAGAAGCATATTTGCCTGGGTCGATTTCAGGATCGGACTCGTTTGGGAGGGAGGTGTACCGGGGGTCGATGTTCCACTCTCACCTCGGGCCCGACGGGCAGTGCGCGCCATGCGTCGTTGAGCATCTTCCCGGCGCAATTTCAGGATTGCATCAAAATCGAAATCGAGTGGCTCAATTTTAGCCAGGGGGGCGATCGCTTCCACTACTTCTGCTGCAGTTTGATAACGATCCTTGGGATCCTTGGCCGTCATGCGGGTGATGATGTGATCAATCGCCGGTGGAACATTTGGAAACTTGCTGCGCACGAGCGGGAAGGGGCGATTTTTATGTGCTTCCACTTTTTCTGCTGTTGTCTTTACGGCGTAGGGAAGCAAACCGGTCAGGATTGAGTAGAAGGTGCCTCCCAATCCATAAATATCTGCCCGTCGGTCGACGTTATGACTATCCTCGGATTGTTCCGGTGCCATGTAGTCGAGTGTACCCACACCATCATGGCCAAAGATCATGGACAGCGAGAATTCCTCGTCTTCAGCTCCTTGAATGAGTGCAAGTCCGAAGTCGAGAATTTTGACTTCCGCCTGTTCGTTCACCAGGAAGTTTTCAGGTTTGATGTCCCGGTGCACCAGTCCCCGTTCGTGGGAGTAATGTAAACCTTCAGCGATCTGTTTGATAATGTGACAGGCGACAGGCCAGGCGAGAGGGCCTTGCTGCATCACCAGCTCGCGGAGGCTGATCCCATGCACATATTCCATCACCAGGAAGTGGCTGCCAGCTGCCTCACCCGCATCAATTGTCCGGGCAACGCGTGGATGGAAGAGCTTCTGACCCGCGCGGGATTCCAGCCGTAACCGAGCCATCATTCCGGCATCATCAGCCAGATGACTGGAGAGCACCTTCAGCACGACCTTGTCCTGGCTTTGCGTATCTTCCGCCAGATAGACCCAGCCCATACCACCAGCCCCAAGTACGTCGAGGACTTTGTACTGGTTATAAAAGTAACCTCGATAGCGACCTGACAGCAATCGGGTTGCCTGATAGTTCGTCAGGATGTTACGCGAAACCAGTGAACTGGCAAGTTGAGTCGCCGAGACGGATGGATCCAGGCCCAGCTTACGCAGGATATCTTCTGCGCGGTGTGGCCGGATTAACTTGCTGCGGTTCAGCAAGGCAATGAATTCCGGGCTGGATAATGTCGTGGCGACTTTGTTCATCGGTAATAGGTGGGACGCGATTTGTCCGTAAAATAAGATCGTGGAAGAAGATCTTGATATAGGCGTCCTTGCCGATGAAGAGGCTGTTATAGCTGGGATTTGATCTACAAGCTCTAATTATAAGGGGAGATTCTGCAATGCAAACACTCTCCCTGTAAAAGCAGTCCTGAATCTCCAAATTTTCTGCATTAAAGTTCAGGTCAGGTGATTGGTAATCTGGGCAGACTTATCTGAATATCTGAAGTCAGCCACCCACGTTACGGAAAGCTGCCCATCGAGCTATCGCTATTCAAAGTATCGAGAAGCTGCGAAAACCAGTCTTTAGCGGGACCATTATTCTCAGCAAAATTCCATGAGGATTGAAGCGGTTCTTCCAACCGGATGAGTCCATGATTTCCGATCAACAGGAACTTCAAACTGGCAGGTTGTGTGCTATTCTCCACCCAGGTCAGTGAAAGATTGGCCCCACCATCTGTTCGGAATTGAACGTTGGTCTGCAAACCACTCACGTGACGGGAGATGCGGTAATTCCCCTTGAAGAGATGGGGGTCACCGGATGTCAGTCCAAAACTGGCCCAATCAAGAAACTCGTTAACGAACGGGGGGATCAATTCCGGAGCGGTTACAATTCGCAGGCGTGCAGCCACAGGTTGCCCGATCTGCCCGGTGGCAATCGCAGATTCCAGGCTCTTTAGGAATTGATTCAGCGTGCAGGCCATGTGAATGTTTGTCAGGAAGATCGGGAACGGGTTCAGGAAGAGGATAAATGTGAGCAGAGAATCTTATCTTCCCATCTTCTGCTGACAGATGCAAACCGGGAGCTGATCCAGTACAACTTAAGGAGCTTAATTCCTGATTCCTGTGAGATTGCGGGTCAGTGAACTCTACATTGCTTCAGAAGAAAATGAACCATGTCCTCCTCTTATATTCGCAGCGATGAACAGATCAGTCGGCAAGATAGCCAGCTGTTGATCGTTGATGTGCAGGAAAAGTTACTCCCGGCCTTCAAAGATAAGGTTCGCCAAGGTCTGATTGCCAATTGTCAATTACTGATCGAAATGGCGCAGCTTTTTGAAGTCCCGATTTCTGCAACAGAGCAGTATCCGCAAGGTCTCGGAGCAACGGTCCCGGAATTAGGTTTGAACAACATTGAAATTCCTGCCAAAACCATTTTCAGTAGCTGGCCGGCACTCAACTGGCCAGCGGCGTTTGATGGAGAGGTCACCCGGCCCCGCATCATCATTGCCGGAATTGAAGCTCACGTCTGTGTGATGCAGACTGTTCTGGATTTGATCTCTAATGGTTACCGGGTCTATGTTCCTGTTGATGCCATCGCCAGCCGGTTTAAACTCGACTGGAAAATGGCCCTCGAACGCTTCGCTCTTGCCGGTGCGATTCTCACCACGACTGAAAGTGTGCTGTTTGAATGGTGCGAAGCAGCGGGATCTCCCGAATTCAAACAGCTGAGTCAACGTCTCAAAGAAAAATCAAACAAATAAGTTAACTCATGAAATATGAGGGCAGATAACGAACCATCTGCTACAGATAAAATCGAAAGCGATCATCATGTCTTACTCCATCCCTGCCCCTGTTTGTCCTCCTGCCCGTACTTTGATGGGGCCCGGTCCCAGTGATATCTCCCCCCGTGTACTGTCGGCTTTATCTGCACCCACAGTCGGTCACCTGGATCCGTACTTCCTCAAAATTATGGACGAACTTCAGGAGATGTTGCGACAAGTCTTCCGCACAAAGAATCGATTGACCCTGGCCATAAGCGGAACCGGTAGCGACGGAATGGAAGCGTGTGTTTATAACCTGATTGAACCAGGTGACAAAATGCTGGTTTGTGTAAATGGAGTCTTTGGAGGACGTATGGCTGAAGTCGCCCGGCGTGCGGGGGCTCAGGTGAGTACAATCGAAAAACCATTCGGAGAGATATTCTCGACGAGTGAAGTTGAAGCGGCCCTCAAGGAACATCAACCAAAAGTGATTGGTATTGTGCATGCGGAGACCTCCACCGGGGCTCTACAACCACTGGCGGAAATCGCCGAGCTGGCTCATCAACAGGGAGCTTTGATCCTCGCTGACATGGTCACATCACTCGGCGGACTTCCTGTCGAAATCGATGAATGGGGAATCGATGCTGTTTACTCGGGGACGCAGAAATGTCTCAGCTGTCCTCCCGGTCTGGCACCCGTAACTTTCAGCTCTCGTGCGGAGGAGGTGATGGATCAACGCAAGGAACCTGTTCGCAGCTGGTATGTCGATCTCAATCTGATTCGCAACTACTGGGGTGGCAACAGAGCGTATCACCATACAGCGCTGATCAACATGAACTTTGGTTTGCACGAAGCGCTCAGAATTGTCCTTGAAGAAGGACTCGAAACCCGATTCGCCCGTCACGAGAAAAACCATCAGGCACTTAAAGCGGGCCTGAAAGCGATTGGCATCAACTACGCCGTTGCTGAAGAACATTCGCTGCCGATGCTGAACGCCGTCTCGATTCCCGAAGGAGTTGATGATAAAGCGGTCCGGGGACAACTTCTCAATCAGTTCGGTATCGAAATCGGTGCCGGTCTCGGCCCGATGGCTGGTAAAACCTGGCGCATCGGTCTGATGGGAGAAGCAAGCCGCGAAGCGAATGTGCTGCTCTTCTTAGCCGCACTGGAACAATGTCTGACAAAACAGGGCTATCAGCTGACTCCCGGTTCCAGCATCGCTGCTGCGAACAGTGTTTACGCGAGTTGAAATGAGTTGAAGAACTTTACTTCTTCAATCGGTTCGCATATTGCGTTTCCAGATACTGCAGGTATTCGCCAGTTTTAATCCGCTTGACCCAGTCAGTGTGACTCTGGTACCAGGAGATCGTATCGCGAATTCCCTGCTCAAAGGGGACTTGAGGAGTCCAGCCGAGTTCACGTTCGGCTTTACTGCAATCAATCGCGTAACGCAGGTCATGACCCGGTCGATCCTGCACGAAGGTGATGAGGTCGCGGGATTTTCCTAACAGGTCGATCAGGATGTGCGTCATCTCCAGGTTGGTCAGTTCATGATGGCCACCGAAGTTATAAACCTCGCCGATATTACCTTTTCGCAGGGCGGCATCGATACCCCGGCAATGATCCAGGACATGAATCCAGTCGCGTACATTCTCGCCTGTACCGTAAACGGGAAGCGATTTGTTTTCCAGGGCATTCGAAATGAACAGCGGGATCAGCTTTTCTGGAAACTGGTATGGTCCATAGTTATTCGAACATCGGGTGATGACAGCCGGAAAATCAAACGTATGGACATAACTCCGGACTAATAAGTCCGCCGCCGCTTTGGACGAAGAGTAAGGGCTGTTCGGAGCGAGCGGGGTTGTTTCGGTAAAGTAGCCTTCCGAGCCGAGCGAACCATAAACTTCATCCGTAGAGACTTGAAGATAACGCGGGATGTTCTGTTCGCGGGCGACATCCATCAGCACCTGGGTACCGATGACATTCGTCTGGACAAAGGGACCAGAATCGAGAATTGAGCGGTCGACATGACTTTCTGCGGCGAAGTTCAGAATCGCATCGACTTTGATCTCGGCCAGAAGTTTCTGAATGGCCGCGTGATCGCAGATATCGACATGATGAAAATGATAATGAGGATCCTGTTCGAGATCTGCAAGGTTCTCCAGGTTCCCGGCGTAGGTTAGTTTGTCGATGTTATGAATCGTCTGTTCGGGGTACAGCTCTCGCTGCATCCGTATGAAGTTGGATCCGATAAATCCACAACCACCGGTGACCAGTATCGATTTCATCACAAATGATCCGGGTTAAGCAAAAGTAAAGAATCTGTTGTCGCTATTCCCATTCTTACTTCAGAATGAGGTGACCGGGACCATTCCTGTTACGGGTTAGTAACATTCTGCATGTTGAATCAATCGAACCGGAATATTATTCCTCTGAATTTTCCTCAGGAGTTTCCGGAGTGGTTTCTTCAGGTGCAGGAGTTGCTTCTGATGAAGGTGTTGCTTCTGATGCAGATTCGACGGGCAGGGATGTTGTCTCGATTTCTTCCTCAGCGAATTCAGCAGGAATACGGGCGACCGAGGCAAGGCTGTCTCCGTCGTCCATCCGCATGATGCGAACCCCCTGAGTATTGCGGCCAACCTGACTAATCTCATTGGCACGAATACGCTGAATTTTTCCTTTCTGCGTCACCATCAGAATTTCGTCATCTTCGGCAACGGCCAGAGAGGTGACGACTTTCCCGTTTCGGGCAGAAGTACGAATATCCCTCAATCCTTTTCCACCCCGTCGCTGACGACGGTACCGCATATTGCTGGAGACTGATGCCGATTCATTATCGTCATCTGCATCTGCATCCGTTTCGATTTCTGGTTTTTCAGTGTCGCCTTCCCCTTCCAGGGCAGCATCTGTCTCAGCGGAACCGAACGGAGTTCGTTTGCCATAACCGTTAACACAGGTCGAGAGCAGAGTCATCTCTTCATCAGCAACAGCCATCCCGACGACAAAATCGCCTTTCGATAAGTTGATACCACGCACACCACGGGTGGCACGACCCATACTGCGGGCGTCATTCGCATCGAACCGGATCGCCATCCCGTTGGCAGTGGTTAGGACGACATCATCTGTTTTGGAAACGACTGCTACGTTAATCAGCTGGTCATCATCGTCGAGGCGAATCGCGATGATGCCCCCTTTCATGGGGCGTGAGTAGGCTGAAAGTTCGGTCTTCTTAACGACTCCGTTTTTCGTCGCCATCATCAGGAAGTGATCTTCATCAAACTCACGGATCGCAACGCAACTTTGCACCTGTTCCTCTTCATCAAGTGCGAGCAGGTTTACTACAGCACGCCCTTTGGCAGTACGGCTTTGCAGCGGCAGATCGTAAACTTTCTGCCAGTACACTTTACCCCGGTCGGTGAAGAAGAGGAGGTAAGCGTGTGTACTGCTGACGAACAGATGCTGGATGGCATCCTCGTCATCCGACTGGGCCCCTTTGATCCCTTTTCCACCACGACCCTGGGCCTGGTATGTCGAGAGGGCGGTTCGTTTGATGTAACCCCGTTGAGAAAGAGTGACCACCATCGTTTCTTCGGGAATCAAATCTTCCCGATCGACGTAGCTCAACTCTTCGTCAGAGATTTCGGTGCGGCGTTTATCGGCGTACCGTTTTTTCAATTCCTCCATGTCCTCTTTCACGACAGCACGAATGTTGTCTTCATCAGAGAGAAGGCGGAGGTATTCATTGATCTGGTTGATCAACTCGCGATGTTCACCCTGCAGATTTTCCCGTTCCAGGTTGGCGAGTGAACCGAGCTGCATCGAAACGATCGCTTCGGCCTGTTTCTGCGAAAGCTGGTACTCGGTGGCCTGACCTTTCTCCTGCAGGAAGAGCTTGAAGCCATCTTCACCGAGCGCCCGCTGAATCATCTCGGCAGGAACATTGATTTCCTGCAACCGATCTTTGCCTCAGCCCGGCTGGACGAGTCACGGATCGTCTGAATGACTTCATCGATGTTCAACTCGCGCGATCAGCAAACCTTCAACAGTATGCTTACGGTTGCGGGCTTCGCGTAAGAGGAACTCGGTTCGTCGACGAATGACTTCGACCCGATGTCGCAGGAATTCCTGCACCATTTCGAGGATCGTCAACGTTTGCGGACGGTTGGCCACGAGGGCGAGCAGAATGATACTGCACGTCGTCTGCAACGTTGAATATTTATAGAGCTGGTTGAGCACGATCTCTTTGTCGGCATCCCGCTTCAGGATGATCTGCAGGTGGACCTGCCAGTCAGGAACGTTACGGTCGGTCAGGTCGACAATTCTTGAGATGCCATCGATTTTATTGTCGCGAACAAGTTGTTCCAGTTTCTCGCGGATACGATCGCGTGTTTCGAGATAGGGGATCTCGGTGACGACAATGACGTCGCTTTTCTTTTTCCGTATCAAAGTGTGTTTTAGCACGCAGTGTAATGGTGGAGCGGCCGGTTTTGTATCCCTGCCGTATTCCCGCATGTCCGCAAATGATCCCCCGTGGGAAGTCGGGACCGGGAAGAAATTCCATCAGTTCATCGACCGTGATGAACGGGTTCTCAATCAGAGCGATGACCGCATCGCAGATCTCTCCCAGGTTATGAGGAGGAATGCTGGTCGCCATGCCGACAGCGATTCCGTTGGAACCATTCACCAACAGGTTCGGAAATCGGGAAGGAAGGACAACCGGCTCGTTACGGGTCTGGTCGTAGTTGGGAATGTAGTCGACCGTTTCACGATCGAGATCTTTAAGCATCTCGGCGGCCGCGTGCGAAAGTCGCGCTTCCGTATATCGCATCGCCGCGGGGGAGACCAGCCAGCGAACCGAAGTTCCCTTGCTTATCGACAAGCACATTTCGCATCACCCAGTTCTGAGCGAGACGAACGAGTGTCGGATAAACGGAACCATCCCCGTGCGGGTGATAGTTACCACTCGTATCGCCGGAAATTTTGGCGCATTTAACTCGCTTGGAAGTGGGGCCCAGGTTGCCGTCGTTCATGGCGACCAGAATACGTCGCTGCGATGGTTTTAAACCATCACGTACATCGGGGAGGGCACGACTGACAATGACCGACATGGCGTAGGTCAAATAGCTTTCACGCATCTCATCCTGGATGTCGTGTTTGATGATGCGGTCGGTTGACGCTGCTGGAGTTTCGTCCGGGGATTTCCGTTCGACAAGAATGGGCTCCTTTAACGCCCGGTGGAATTGCGTCCCTTCTGACCACAGGGTCGAAGCCGCTACTCTCCCGGACCTGATCCAGCCCGGTTTTGGCAGGGCTGATTTTAAGACAAAAAGTCCCCGTTTTTGACACTTTTGGAGGCTCAAAAACAGGCTGAAAATCATAGTTTAAGACGAGTTCATATTTTAGGTGAAATGCAGGGCTTTCTCAATCGCTACAGGCAGGATTCCAGACAACTATTTTAAGGTTGGTGATCGATATATCCTCTTTTCAATAAATAACTTACGTTAGGGGTCTCCAGTCGCTTCCAGACATTTGTCTCCAGATCATGTAATTCCGTCTGGAAGGGGAAAATGGACCTCGAAAATCGACTCTTCTCCTGGCGTAAAACCGGTCTCTGCAACCACGGTCGAATTCACTAAACTGATTGGCAGAGAAAGCACTCCATTTACAAGTCTGGCTGAAAGATAAGCTCGCATGTTGAAGGCCGCAGGATGTTTTGCCGATGAGTTCGCTGCGCGGCGAAACTGGACTTTTGATTCGAACCACCCGCTACGCACCTATCCCGCCCTGCAACACGCCTGGCAGCATTCACGCGTTGTGTGCGAACGAGTGGAAACAGCTCTGCTTACGCTGTTACCGAACGACGTCGTTTCCACCGTCGCCGTTTCCGGCTCTGTCGGCAGGATGGATGCCCATGCCGGCTCGGATGTTGATCTGATTGTCGTCCTGCGCGATGAACACTACGACGAACCAGAAGTGGGTGATCGCATCGTTCAGCAAATCTGGGAAGTCCTCCGCCAGCTCGGTTTTCCTGTACCTAAGGCAAAGGGTATTTTCTCTCAAGCGACGACCCGAGTGGAGTTGTGCAACGAGGAATTGATCGGTCAGATTGAAGCGTCTCCCGCTCTGTTTGGAAAACGGATTCAATTGTTACTAGACAGCCAACCACTCTTTGGGCGATCTGAGTTTGTGCAATTGCAATCGGATATTCTGGACTGGTATCAGGTTGAAGAAGAAACTAACGACCCTGCACAAGTCGCTTACCTGATGAATGATCTGCAACGTTACCAACGTGCCCTGGCGATTCGGTATCAGTTTCAACATCGAGACGATCCGCTGCAGTGGAGACTACTCAATTTGAAATTCCGCAACAGTCGGTTTCTCAATCATTTCGGGATGCTGCTGTTGCTCGGTGAGATGGGCATTCAACCTGTAGGCCGGGGGGAATGGTTACGCAAAGCTCTGCTCTGGACACCCCTGGAGCGGATCGCGGCTGTTTATGCTCGACGTCATGATGCGATGTTTCATGTGATTGCCCGCCACTACGACTGGTTTCTCTCGCAAATGCAGAACCCGGACTACCTCGCTCGTCTGGAAGGGGGAATTGAACCGACCGAGAATCATGCCTGGGAAGAAGGATTCCATCGAGCCCGTCAAATGTCGAGCGAAATCCAGCGTTTCCTGATTGATCGACAGCACGACTGGAACGATTTGTTTATGGAATCGCTGACGTATTAAGGTGAGATCGATTTCATCAGGGGTAGCCCGGACAATCTTGAAAAGTTGTCCGGGTGCCGTCAGGCACAAGATATTCTCATGCCTCGTTGGTGACCTGGGTGCGTAGTCGAGTTCAATAGCTTGTCGCTACGCGACCCGGACAACACTGCGTGATTGTCCGGGCTACCCAAAAAAGAAACCCCGCCTTAGAGAGCGGGGTTTCGTGTTGATTACAGAGGTGGCAGCGGAAGCTACTCGACAGGTCCTTCGACACCGCCTGTGTATCGTTCTCCGTCGGGTTCTTCTCCGTGCAGAACTTCCTGCTTGTAACCCCCTTTAGTCCAGAAGTAGATGACCAGGATCAGATAGCCGATTGCCATCATGAAGGGGACGAAAGCGGTATACCGGAGCGCCATACGCCCACCATGCAGGTTCGCGTCGAGGACCATTGTTTCTTCAGGGGTGAGTTCGCCTTCTGGTTTCGCTTTTAAGGCACCGACTTTCTCACCATCCAGACCAGCGATTTCGGGGAAGGTCAGGAACGGTTTGGCTTTAGCAGATTTATAAGCCTCATAAGTCGCTTCTGATTCCTGTTGCAGTTGTTGAGTCGCAAAGTAGTCCTGTTTGTAACCGATACCAGGGCCGCCGAGCAGACCGGCAGAGAGCATTCCGATGCCACCGAGGGCACCCATCGCAATGGCTCCCCCTTGGGGGAAACGTTCGCCTACGACACCCAGCATGGTAGGCCAGAGGAAGGTTTTACCCAGTCCGTAAACAGTCGCAGCTGCCAGAATCGTGATCGCTGCATCTGCGACAGACAGAAACATAAGTCCCAGACAGCCCAATACAGCACTTCCCAGCAGCAGACCGACCGGATTCACTTTTTCTACAATCGGTCCGGCGAAGAATCGCAGTACAAACATCAAACCGGAGGTGTAGATGAAGAGCAGGATCGCATTACCTGGAATGACGTTCTCCATGATGTTGGTGATCCAGCTGTCCGTACCCAGTTCCACATAACCAACCATCGCATGCAGCACCAGAAGCAGCAGGAAGACCGGTGAAGCGAAGATTGAGAACATGCGACCGTAAGAAACTCCAGCAGCGGCTGCTTCAGACACTGGGAATTTTTCTTTCAGTACAATCAAACCATAAACTACAGTGGGGATCAGGAAAAACATCATGGGAATTTCCCAACGCAAAGTCGTCACTGTGGCGTTTGATCCGCAGAAGAGATAAGCCAGGATACCACCCACAATCAATCCACCCGGCCAGCCGGCATGCAGAATGTTAAGATAATGAGTTTTCTGTTTGGGATACAGGTTGGCTGTCAGAGGGTTAATGACTGTTTCGCATAAGCCATTCGCAATGGCGAACATGAACATACCCCAGTAGAGACATTGAAAGGTCGCCTCTTTACCCATCGAAGCGTAGATGGGAGTTGCTGCCACCGTCAGACCTGCTGAGAGGACATGCATCAGGAACGCCAGGACCAGCAGGGGTTTGTATCCGACCTTATCTGTGAACAGACTGAAAAAGATAATGATGAACCCGAAACCAACCAGACCACCCCCGGTGATTTGTCCCAGTTCCGCTTTGGTGAATGTAAAATCATTGGCCCAGTCATCCAGGATAGCACCACGAATGGCGAACCCCATACCGGCGGCAATGAGGGTCAGGAAGCTGGCGATGAATAGAGGGAACCTGTTTGTTTCGGACATAAGGAAGCTCTCCCGAAAGCTGGGGCTGAGAGTGTTGGGGGATGGTTTATTGAGAGTGGAAGAAAGTCTGAAGACTTACCTGTCAGGTTCAACATGCGAGCTGCGTAGCATTCACTTGACCGGTCAACGATAGTCAGGCAGACGAAATTCTCTTCGGTGATTCCTCTCGATGTAGGTTTGATTGCTGAAATGCAGTCTAGCATCGTACCGTCAACAGTCGCCATTTTCCACAAACAGAGGCTATTTCAAGGGAATATGGTCGGGGTGGCTCTAATTGTGGAGCGAGCTCCTGAAACAGGCTCTTTCCAGAATCACAAGCAATTCGGATTTTTTACTCAAGAAATCGGGGTGACTTTGACGATCAGGTAAAATTGAGTCGGTTAACGGGCTGTTTCATGGACGAATGCACTGCAAGGATCGCCAACGATGCATTTCCCTTCTTCTCTGGAATATTGTCCTCCGCAGGATCACGAGCTGGATCACCTGGTCAACCAGTTTCCCAATCTGGGGCACCATGAGATCCATAATCCCAATTCCGTGATCGATAACCGAACCGCGATTCGGGTCTTCCTCCGCTCGCGTGGTGTCACCGGCTTGCTGTTTGAACGCATGGTCGAACCTTACGACATCGGCTTTTACAAAAAATGCGATGGGAAGTCATCTCCCGTCAATCGCCTCCCCGTGATTCAGCGAAAGTCCGGTTTCAAGCGGGATATCGTTTCCGTGCGGCATGATCTCGATTATTATCGGGGAAACCGAGCCGAAGAGTGGCGGACTGGTTTTATGTCATCTCACAAATTGCCGTCGGAGAAGGAGTCTCCTGGTCATGTGTGGAATGGACCGCCCTGAGATTATTCGGAAACAAAGCCTGGAAAGCACATCGCCAACGCCAGATTGAAAACGGACTGTATGGGCGCGACGATTTTATCATCAGTCTGCCCGATACGATTATCGATGAGTATCAGGAATTGCGACTGGTCGGTTGAGTCTTTCCCTGAACTACCATGGGACTCGCAGCGTGTCGTCAACTCTTTACTACGGTAACTTCGATTTCGAATATCAACTGACTGGTCATTATCAACCGACCCCCGCTTGTTACGTCTCAATGAAGAACTCTCCTTCGCCTGGCTGGCCATCGCTGACCAAAACGATCAGGTGCTCTTGCAGAATTCCGTAGAGGACGAATTTCTCACCTATCTGGAGGAAGCCGGTTTACGAATCCCGCTTTATCACAAAGGCATCTGAAATCAATGCCGAACATTTTGTTCCCTGGGGATGGTCAATTCCCGCCCAACGGTTTGCTGGTGCTGTCGGCCTGGAGGGATCATTCCCTGATATAGAAATCATCCGTGAAGTGAACAGTCGCTGCTGGGCCGCAGAACAGGAAGCAGCAGACAATGATCAGGTAAGTCGAGTCGTTCGCAGTCAGGCGGAACTGGAATCCGCACTAGGCCAATTCACATCAGAAGAGGCATGGCTACTGAAAATGGAATTCAGTATGTCAGGTCGGGATCGTCTGACGGGGACAGGTTCACAACTGACAGAAGCTCAATCGGGCTGGGTGAGAAAACGACTGAAATCTGATCAACCACTCATTCTGGAAAAACGTTTGGAAGGCTTGCAGGAACTGGGTGCGCAATTTGGGATTCCTTCTTCAGGCACGCCAGTTTTCAGTGGTCTGGTCCCGATGCTGACAGACACCACAGGGAGGTATGCCGGAAGCTGGTTACTCGATCCTCAGCAATTGATTGATGGTTGGCAGACCACGCTCAATCAATTGGAAAATGTCTGCCTGAAATTGCAACAAAGTGGATACTTTGGCCGGGTTGGTATCGATGTAATGCAATATCGATCTGCGGATGGTCGCTTGAAGATGCGTTTGTATCAGGATGTGAATGCCCGGTTCACGATGGGTTATCTCACCTGCTGGTGGCGACGCTATCTGCAACCGGGCGAAGTTGGATGCTGGCTGCATCTGGGAAAACGTTGTGAATCGAAGCAGAAATTGAGCGAATGGTGGGAAGCGAAAATCGATCAATGTGGTGCAGAAGGTTGTCGATTGATTCGCACTGCTCCCTTGATGCATGCGGGAGAAATCGTACAACATCAAACCGGTTTATTGATCGCTGCCAATGAACAACTCGCACGCGAGCAAGTGCAGCGATTACTGGCGCCTGAAAATTAATACTCTGCTTGCTCGATTAATTTCTCCCCCAGGATTTGTTTCAGGTCTGGTAAGTCGTATACCGTCAAGGCCCGCTGCACGGTATGCGTGTGAGCTGTGCCCGGGACAGGATGTGATAAGAGGCAACTCCACGAATCGAGCCCCTCATGCAGAATCACCTTGTTGAATCGCTCCGCGTGCAATGCCGCGGCATGCAGTGCTGGGATCGTCAACTCGTGATACGCTTCGAGCGTGAATAATGATTCCTTTTCGATTTCAACGGGCAGCAACCCTGCTGCGATTGCTTTCAACAGCGCTTGAACATCATCCGTTTGCATGCCGGTATAGGTGCGACCAGTGAGGTAAGCGAGTGTTGCTCCCTGCGCTTCTGGTCCCAGCTCTCGATGTTTCCACACTAAACTGAGATCTTCATTGCTGCCTGTGCCGCGTGGTTCGAGTATCAGGACGGAATGTCCCGAACTCAGCAGGCGGTGAACTCGGCTGCCACGCTGAAGTTCCTCTGAAATACCCTGAGGATGCAAATAGATGGTGACTCCCTGCGCGGGAGAGTTTGCTTCGCACCACAACAAGTTTAAGGTGATGCCAGGTTCGACCTGAAAATCAAAGCGGGTCAATCGGTATCCCCACAGGAATGCCGAACCTCGTTGTTCGATGTGAGGTGTTGTGATCTCATTATATGGACTGATTCGAGCCAACTTTCGAATGGTTTCCAGGTTCGACTCCCGGGTATGGGTTTGCCAATGTTGCTCTCTTTGTCGTTCCAGTTCAGCCTCTACTTCCAGATTCATATCGTATACCGATTTTGCCCCGGGCAGCAGCATGGTCTGTCCTGCCAATGTGCATTGAGCTGAATTAACATCAAGCCTGGGTAATGATTCCGGAGGAAATTCCTGGTAAGCGTGATCGGTCAGTTGCTCGGTCAACCATTTGCAGCATGCTGTCAACAGCGGAGGGTGCAAACCATGTCGGTGATCGTGGGCGGACAACTCAATGGAAGAGGTCTGGCCTTCAATTTGATAAGCTTTCTTTGCGTCCTGATAGATTTCCTCCGTCCCGCTGAAAGGGAAATAATCTTGCCTGGCGGCACCAATCAATACAGGTTTAGGGGCAAATGAAATCAGAAAGTCGGCGAGTTGAAAACCTTCAGACGACTGACAGAAAAAATGTTGTTCTGCATCCTGCGGTCCACTCGAAGAGAGCATTTGCGGTAACGTTGTGAAATAACAACTGGCTACAGCACAGAAAAGGCGTTCCTCAAGCGCCATTAAATAAGCCGACTGCATTCCTCCTCCGCTGTTACCAAATGCGGCCACCCGATTGAAATCGATTTCTTCGCGTGTCTGCAGGTAATCCAGTGCTCGTATAGCATCCCAGATCATGTAGTTCGCCAGATGTTGATTCACCAGAGAACAACCGACTCCGAGCATGGAATGTTCATGTGTCGGTACTTTTAAAATCAGCTCTCCTCCTGATGTCAGGGCTTGATAACGTTCTCCCTGACCAATTGGATCGAAGATGAAAGTTGCAATTCCATTCCGGGCAAGCAGTTGACATGCCTGTTGATATTGGGGATGGGATTTTCCCTCCAGAGAATGTCCGCATAAAAAGAGGCAGGCGGGGTAGGGAGGTTGGAACTGAGTTTCCTCGGGGAGATAGAAATGGCCCGTCAGATAAAACTGGGGACGAGTTTCCAGTATGATTTTTTGAATGCGGAGACCGTCGAGAGTAATTGTTTCTCCCAGGACTGGCTGCAGAGGAGAACGTGCCGGGGGAACGGACCGATCAACTGCTGAAAAAGATCTCGTTTATCAGCCTTGTACTTTTTCAGGTCATCCGGCGAATCAATTTCCTGGTATCGTGCTCTCCAGATCTGGTAATCATCGTCAATTTGGTTCAGCAACGACTCTCGCATCATCCTGGAGTTCGGAGTTGCAGGCTGAACCAGAACAGAGTCGGGCTTGTCCCACCTGGTAACAGCGATCACGATCAACAGCGTGATCAAAAACATCCTGAGGGTCAACCACATCCAATCATGCCTTCTTTGACGGATTCCGACGATTACTCACGTGATGCGAAACTCTTTAGAGATAAGTTGATCACGTTGCTTCGTGCATGATGACTTTCCCGAGAACTATTTCTATACTGATCAACGGACTCCTTCCCGTTTTTATTAGATCGTAACTCCATGAATTCTGACCTGTCAGCCACACTACCAGCGCAGTGGAGAATTCGCGCATTGATCTGCCTGACATTACTGCATACGCTGGTCGATGCAGCGGCGTTACTGATTGCTCCGCTATGGCCTACCTTGAATGAACAGTTTCAGTTCAGTTCCACCGGGTTGACTTTTGCCTTCATCGTTCAGGCCTTACCGACATCGCTCAGTCAGGCGATTTTCGGGGTGATGCGCGATCGCTTATCTACCCCTTTGTTTCTCTGGTCGGGGCCCCTGGTTGCGATTCTGTTTTTATCGCTCGTCGGCTTTCCTTCGCAATTCAGTTTACTCTGTTTGTTGTTGATTGTGGGTGGTACTGGAGTGGGGGCGTTTCATCCGGAAGCGGCAGTGACCGCCAGTCGTATCTTTCCAGAATTAAAAACACGTGCACTCTCCATTTTTCTGTTGGGAGGCACACTCGGTTTATGTTTAGGGCCGTTACTGAGTGGATTTGTGGTCGAGAAGTTCGGAATCAAAAGTCTCATCTGGTTAATTCCTCCCTTTGTAGTGGCCATTTTTGCGGTCGTGCGATTTGGGCATCTGATTACTGTAGCGAAGTTACTCAAGCAGGAGAGTGAACCATCACAAACTGAGATCGTTGATGAAACCGAACTAACTGAACCTGCACAGGAGACACCGCGCTTAAAATTGCCTTGTTGATGCTGGTTCTATTGATGATCTGTTCGTTGCGACTTGTTCCGAACCAGGCACTCGACAAGGTGATTTCATTCCATCTGGAGTCACGAGAATTCTCCACTTCTGAAATTGCGAGCGTGCAATCTTTATTTCTCGCCTCAGCCAGTTTCGGGATGATGTTGATGGCCTTCTTTTTCCGCACCGGTTGGGAAAAGAGATTTTTAATTTTCTGCCCGCTCGTATCTGCGCCGATGCTCTGGTACATGGGTCAGGAAGAATGCTCGACGCGCTGTTCATCATGCTGCTGGTCCCGGTGGGAGTGATTCTGTGGGGGACCGCCTCTGCAATGGTTTCCTATGGGCAGTTCATGTTTCCCAAAGGGCAGGCTTTGCAGCCGCCCTGACGATGGGGATTTCCTGGGGCGTTGGCAGCCTGATTCAGGCCCCGATTACAGCTCATTTTGAGCAGTCGGGCGTACCGAGTCAGGCGTGCGAGTCTTTGTCATTCCAGTACTTATTTCTGCATTTTTAGCCTGTTTTCTGCCGGGAATGGGACCAGAAAGGGTTGAAATTGGACAGGAATGAAACAAGATCGACACTAAATCAAGTAGTGTACAGAGGTTGCTTTCCACATGATCTTGTATTTTGAGAGAGTGCTTAGCACAAAATCGACAATTTTCTGGACAACTGGAATGGCAATCTCTATTTTCTCACTCGCTGATTGAAAACCTGATCAATCGACTCGAATGAATCGACGTGTTTGATCATTAACAGGTTCAATCATTTTTAACCCAAGACCATTCTGTTCCGAAGAGATTGACCTCTTGATTTCTGGTTGGCAATCGTCAGGCAACTTTGATTGTTCATTCCATTTGAGAATCGACGATTGTTGATCAACGCAACCTGAAGCCGGTTCAGAGCCTCGGTCTGGAAAACAAAAAAGCACGGACGCTATGTTTTCATTTTTCAACAGCCATATTTTTGATTTGAACTTTCTGCGAATGACAATGAATGTCGTTTCGAAGGAATGTGCTCTGAATCAAACTGAAGACCGCCTGTCAGGATGTCAGGTTCCTCTTCTTGCTGCATGGCTCCTCTCTGATTTTCAGTGCTGGAAATCAACCCCCTTTGCTGCCCTCCCAGTCTACGTAGCAGGGACTCGTTACGTACCACTGGATTTTTCCCGCAGGAAAGGACTTCCTCTTCTCTCCCGTTAACGCCGTCACATGAAGTGAAGGTAACTCCCTGAAAGGATTCTAAAATGGCTCGTAAACCTGTAATTGGTATCAATGGTGATTTTCGTGATACCCGTCAGAACGCTGCCGCTTTGAGTTGGTTTAACACTGGCTACTACGATTGTATTACTGCGACTGGTGCAATTCCCTACCTGATTCCACCGATGCAGAACGAAGAGGACCTGAAACAAATTCTCGAAGGCCTGGATGGGATTGTACTTGCTGGTTGCTCCCTCGACCTCGACCCGCTCCGACTGGGCATGGACCCACATCCTGCAACACGCGTCATGCCTAAAAGACGTGAAGACTTTGACCGACGTTTATGTAAACTTGCTGTAGAAATGCGACTTCCAATCCTGGCGATTGGCTCCGGCATGCAGACTCTGAATGTTGTCTGTGGTGGTACCCTGCATCAGCATGTCACCGAAGATGTACCCGGTGCACTCTACCATCGCGACAGTGTAGAAATGAACCTGCGACATGTGATTGATATCGTGGAAGACACCCGCATGTTCGAAATTTATGGTCCAGGTGAAATTCGTATCAACAGTCATCATCACATGGCTGTGGCTCAACCCGCCGACCTGTTCATGATCTCTGCTGTTTGTCCAGATGGAGTAGTGGAAGCGATCGAAGCTGTTGATCCGACCTGGTTCTGTGTCGGTGTCCAATGGCATCCGGAAAATGAAACATCATCCGCCCTGGATATGCAAATCTTTGAAAATCTGTACGAAGCCTGTCTGCCCAAGGAAGAAGAAGTGGCAGCCACCATTCCCTTCCCACAGGCAGCCTAGGTCGATCAAAGAGCAATGAATCGACTGAACTGTGTACAGTAAGAGGTGGATCGCCGGATCAATTACGCGTTAGTTGCGTGATTGATCCGGTTTTTCATGCTGCGAGCTTGGCGCCAATCGAGCGGTCGAAATAATGTGGGCACTGGTTATTGAGGGCGGACAACTGTCCACAAAGTCCAGGTTCCATGTTGGGCCCTGCTCCCTCGCTTCATTTAGATTAAGAACTCGGAAAATCCAGTGGGACTTATTGTACAGAAGTTTGGCGGCACCTCAGTTGCCGATGCCACAAAAATCAAAGCAGCAGCAGCCCGTGCGGTGGCCGCTTATCAGGCTGGCCATCAAGTCGTGATGGTTGTTTCGGCGCGAGGAAAAAAGACGGATGAACTCGTTTCGCTCGCTGCAGAAATCTCGGATAAACCCTCTGCCCGCGAAATGGATGTGCTGCTTTCAACCGGTGAGCAGGAAACAATTGCTTTGATGTCGATGGCAATTTCCGAACTGGGTGTCCCTGCGGAGAGTATGACCGGTTTTCAGATTGGTGTCGAAACCGACTCTGCATTCAGAAAAGCCCGTATTCAGAAAATCTCGACCAAGAGAATGCGAGAAGCGCTCGACGCGGGAAAGATTGTCGTCGCAGCCGGTTTTCAGGGGCGCGACAGCAAATTTAACATCACCACCCTGGGGCGTGGTGGATCCGATTCCACCGCGACAGCTCTCGCAGCAGTTCTGCAGGCGGATGAGTGCCAGATCTATACCGACGTCGAAGGGGTCTTCTCCACCGACCCTCGACTTGTGCCCGAGGCACGTAAAATCGATTCGATCACTTATGAAGAAATGCTGGAGCTCGCCAGCCTGGGTGCGGGCGTAATGCATTCCCGATCCATCGAGTTTGCCAAGAAGTACAAAATTCCGCTGCGTGTGCGTCCCGCATATTCCGATGGCGAAGGAACATTAATTCATGCCAATCAGGATGAAGCCGATTCAGTAGTAACCGGTGTCGCACTGGTGCGTGATGAGGTACGCGTCAGTTTGTGCAATATTCCCGACCGTCCCGGTGTCATGCATCTGATTTTCTCCCGTATGGCAGAAAAGAAGATTCCCATTGATATGGTTGTACAGAACGTGGGGGAAGATGGTCTGGCGGAAGTTTCATTCACCGTTCCTCAAAATGAACTGGCCGATACGCTGACTGCTGCTTCAGCGGCTGTTAAAGAGCTGGGAGCAGGCGAGGTCCGACATGGTACCAACCTTTCCAAAGTCTCCGCCGTGGGTCGTGGAATGCGAACTCATACTGGTGTCGCCGCGCAGATGTTTCAGGCATTGGCAGACCAGAATATTTCAATCAGCATGATTACGACCAGTGAAATTAAAATCTCGGCACTGGTTGATCGGGAAGACGCGGATAAAGCGATTAAAGCTGTTCACGCTGGATTTTCACTTGATCAGGCTGTTTCCAAACCACTCGCAATTGGAACTGAAACGGAGCAGGATGAAGCTAAAGTTCAGGATGCGCGTGAACGATCCGAGCAGGAAGTCATCTCTCGACTGCCATCCATGGAAGATATTGTTGTCTCGGAAGTGGAAGTAGATTGCACTCAAGCTCGAGTAACGATTCACAATATTCCCGATAAGCCCGGTGTGGCGGCTCATGTTTTCAGGAAAGCTGCTGAGGGGGGAATTAATGTCGACATGATCGTGCAGAACATCGGTCATGAACAACATGCCTCGCTCTCATTCACTGTTCCACGTGCCGATGTCGATAATTGCTTGAAACTGATGGATACTGTCCTCAAAGAGTGGCCGGAAACAGCCGTCAGTCACGATGCTAGAATCGCAAAGATTTCTGTGCTGGGGATTGGACTCCGAAGTCACACGGGTGTCGGTCAGAAGTTATTTGCAGCACTCGCAGAAGCCAATGTGAATATTCAGATGATCAATACCAGCGAAATTCGCATGAGCGCCGTCGTCTCGGAAGAGGATTCCCGCGTCGCTCACGATGTCCTCTCGGATACGTTCAATCTGTAAGAGTGTCGATAGCCTCGAAAATTCCGCTGAACCGAATGCCTCTTGACGTTTCAGGAACATCCGGGTTACTGTTGCGATCAGACTTTCGTTAATTAACTCTTCATCTCGACGGATCGAGAGCAGATTATGCAGATATTTTTCTCAGTCGGTGAACCGAGCGGCGATCAGCACGCTGCTCATCTGATTCATGAACTACGCGCACAACGCTCTGATATTGATGTGCGCGGTTTTGGCGGTCCGCATATGCAGGAAGCGGGCTGCCGAATTGACTTTATGCTGACCACCATGGCGGTGATGGGCTTCTTTCAGGTTCTGCCGATGATCTGGAAGTTTTATAAACGGGTCAAACAAGCCGAAGCCATCTTTGTTGCAGATCGCCCCGATGCCGTCGTGCTGGTTGACTTCCCCGGATTTAACTGGTGGATTGCCCGCAAAGCGAAGAAGCTGGGCATTCCTGTTTATTATTATCTTCCTCCGCAACTCTGGGCATGGGCCTCCTACCGGATTCGACGCGTAAGAAAATATGTCGATCATGTTTTGTGTGCGCTCCCCTTTGAATACGACTGGTATCGCGAACGGGGAGTCACCGCGACTTATGTGGGGCATCCATTCTTTGATGAAGTCGAAGAGACGAAACTGAATCCAGAGACGATGCAAACCTGGGAACAACATCAGGGACCGCTGGTGGCGGTGCTCCCTGGTTCACGAGGTTCGGAGATCCAGAATAACTGGCCCATCATGCTGAGAGTCATGCATCGTCTCTCGAATGATTTCCCCAATATTCATTTTCTGGTTGGATCTTATAAACAGAAACAACAGGAAACCTGCGAACGAATGCTGGCCGAATCGGGGTATCAGTTACCGATCACTTTTTTGCGGGGGCAGGCTCCCGAAGTGATCGAACTGGGAGATTGCTGTCTGATGGTTTCCGGGTCCATCAGCCTGGAGGTGATGGCGAGACGGACTCCGGCTGTAGTGATCTATTATGTCAATCGATTGACCTACATCCTGGGTACGATACTCATTCATTGCAAATACATCTGTCTGCCAAATCTGATGGCTGATCAGGAGCTGATGACGGAGTTCCCCTGCACCGGACGTAAGAAGCCGATTGTGCGCAAAGTTTACAACGTGTTACACGGCTATCTCTCTGATCCGGAACAACTGGCGCAGAAGAAGGCCGAACTCGACGCTTTACGAAAAACCGTCTTCTCAACTGGTGCCAGTAAACGTGTTGCGGAATTTCTGATCAAAGAGCTCGATCAGGATCAACCGGTAGAAACTCAAGCCGCTTAACGGGATTCCAGTTCAGCCAGATCTCCGAGCTGGACCACAATCGTCACACGTTTGCCATCCCGCTGCACAACCAGGTTCGCCTTGGTTCCGACGACCATCAAGCTGATGATGTTGATCAGATGTCGTTCGTCTTCAATGTCGATTCCATTCACGCTCAGGATCACATCGTTGGCCTGCAGATTAGCTCGGGACGCTGGGGTTTCGGCCTGGATCGCTTCGATCCGTGCACCACTTGCATTTCCCAGTCCCAGGGTGCGTGCTTCTTCCAGTGTGAATTGATCATCGAGCGTGACGCCCAGATAAGCCCGTTCCACCCGACCATGTTCTAATAAGTGTTCGACAATGTGTTTCACCATTCGGCTGGGAATACTGAAACCGACCCCTTCATTCCCACCTGTACTGGAAGCGATAGCAGTGTTGATTCCCACAATTTTGCCTCGCAGGTCGATCAAAGGGCCACCACTGTTACCCGGATTAATCGCGGCATCTGTTTGCAGGAAGTCCTGATTGGTCATCGCTGTGCGGCCATTACCCAAGGCGAGTTCGCGACGACTCTTGGCGCGATAATTCCGAGTGTCACCGACTGGCTTAAGCCGAAGGGACTGCCCATCGCGAGCACAAAGTTTCCGATTTTGACCTGATCGCTATCCGCCCATTCTGCGGGGATGACGTCTGTGACGGGGAGTCGCATCACTGCGACGTCTGTTTTTTCATCGTCCCACTTTTGTGCTGGATGAACCTGCCGACCATCCTGTAACTGAATAACGATATCCTTAGGCTGCGCATTACGAATGACATGGCGATTGGTGACAACATATTTTGTTCCCTGATCACCAAATTCGACAATCACTCCGGAACCTGTTTCCGAGGCAATCACTTTGCCTGTACTGGAAGATTTCCAGACCGACTCAATATGTACAACGGAGGGCATGACCTGATCGGCGATACGTGCGACCCAATCACTGCTTTGAATGAGGGCGTTGGTGACCTCTTCGCTCATCTGCTCCTGAGCAGCATAGGAAGGTTTTGTTCCCCAGGTGGGATTTTGAGAATGTTGAAATAAACCTCCCCAGAATCCGATGCCCAGACAGAGGGAGCAGAGAAGGGTGATCGAGACGTATCGCATGCGAAGCAGTCCTCTATTTCAGCAGAATCGCTTTGATTTTCAGATGTAGTCGTAAGAGTAATTTAGAGCGGAACTAAGACGCTCAATTTCACTTTATCAGGCAGTCCAGATCGAATGGAACCGCTGGCATGCGATCTGGCACTTATTTCATTATAAGCTGGTGAGCTTGAGAAAACCGCCACGAATTGAGATGGGGGTCGAGCTTTTGAGGAGGCGAAATCAGATTATGAGAGTAGCTCCAGTCGAGCAAATCGAAGATCAGAGGTAATCTGTACCTGTTATAAGAGTCAAATCGAACAAAAAAAGGAGAGTGGCCTGGCCACTCTCCTTCCAATGAGCAAACTTTTATGATGTACGATCGGAACTAACGTTCCATCTCGAGGTCATTCATTGAGAATTCGCGTTCATCCATGCTGCTTTCTGATCGGAATGCAGATTCCCAGTCGGCATCTTCCTGCTCGGCTGTGTAACCTTCCTCTTCCTGTTTTTTCTGGCAATCAACGCAAGTCGCTGCGTAGAGAACGGCTTTCAGACGGGTAATCGGAATTGCCTTTCCGCAGCCTTCACAATTGCCGTAATTGCCTTCGCGAATGGCATGTAATGCTTTTTCGATCTGGGCCAGTTCCCGGCTTCCCATCGCTTTTAATTGCTGAGAGAGTTCATTTTCAACATCAGCATTGGCTACATCAGCGAAATCACCCCCGTTTGAAGGGAGATCACTAAGACCGGCTTCCGCTGCCAGTTTTCGACGTAAATCGTTACGGTCTGTCAGTAATCGGTCATAAAGCTTTTGAAGAGCTTCTTTTCGAGACATATGTCACCTCAGATGAGCATCAGGTTGATGGATATTCCAAAGAATCTGGAGCGGCGCGTGATCAGCACTGGAAATTCGATAGTTTGAAGTGTCAAAGGACATGATGAAGCAATATACCACTTGTAATTACCCGGAAGTGAATTCAGTTTCGAATACTATCTTCAAGGACCAGGTGGCGACTCCGTCCTGTTATTACCTCGAATGGGTTAAATCGATATCCTGTTTCTCGATTTGCACTTACGTTTGAGACCCTGTTGGGAAGTGAGCCCATGTCACTTCTGGTCAACATCATGCCCGAAAAAAAGGGAATTGCCTACTCCCAGAAATGTATAAACGTAATTTAATGCGAATTTCATCAGGGATATGTCTGATTTGATTATCCATTTTTCCACGGTAATCAAAGAGGAAATATGGATATAAGATCAGACAGAATAGCAGGATACGACGTGGCGACTGCTGAAGGTCGACCTGGCTCAAGAATTGTAAAAATTCGCCACACGCATTCAAATGTATATTATCTCCCAGGCTTCCCATTTTGACAATTCCAGGGCGATATTAGGCTGACTTTTCAGCCAGATGAGTTCTCAAACTCGCTATCTCGAAAATTCTGGTACCCGACAGGAAGGTTGAATGAGTCAGATGTATCTGTTCGTCCAGTCCATTGCAGAGCGATTTTCCTCTTCTGACTGGCTGAGATAAGGGTAATTCGTTCAGCACGATCTTGACCTGTTTTGACAGATATCATGTAATTCAGCCCAGACGGGGAGTCCCGTCTGAATTGATACCCAACGAGCTCCATAGAGGGATCTGTGACAACGCTCTTCGATCGATACGTACTGGGAAAGTACCTGCACACCTTTCTGATTCTGTTCGTCAGCATTTACGGCTTGTTCGTGGTGTTCGACGGGTTTACCAATATGGATGAATTCCAGGAAGGTTCCCTGAGCACTCTCGACACCATCATGCGGATGGTGAAGCATTACAGTTTTCAGGCCGCCCCGTTTTTCACCATGATTGGGGCTATCCTGGGTGTTACATCTGCAATGATTGTCTTTGCGCTATTGCAGAAACATAGCGAGATTGCGCCTCTGCTGGCGGCTGGTGTGCCGATTTACCGAATCATTGTCCCTGCTTTGATGGGCATGGCTCTGGTGAATGTGTTGCTGATCATTAATCAGGAAATCGTGATACCGCAGATCTCCCATCATTTGCTGGCACCGCGGAACAGTACCAAGCAGGTACAGAAGCAGCTTGACCCGGTTTATGATACAGCGACGGGTGTGCATCTGGCTGGGGATAAACTGATTGTCAACGATCGTGTCATTGAGAATGTTGTTTTCACTTTGAAGGCAAATGACGAAGCAAAAACATTGATGACAATTTCTTCTCCCATGGCCAAATATCAACCGGCGACTGATACTCAACCGAGTGGGTGGTTGCTGGAGCAGGTTCTTCCTTCAGCGGACAAGATTCTTTCAGAATTAACTGAAAAAGGACGAACGATTGTTTCCCGCTCTGAATCGGGCGAGGGAATTTTCATTCTGACCAGTCTCGATTTCATGGACCTCTACAGCCGTAACCAGAGTATGCAGTTCGCCACAACTCAGGATCTGATTCGCAGGGTCAAATCCCCGGCAGCAAACCCGCTTGCCCTGCGAATGCAGGAAATGAGTCTGCATACACGCTTAACCCAACCGATTCTGAATATTCTTGCGATCCTCGTGGCCGTCCCGTTGGTTCTACGTAAAGAGAGTCGGGGTTTGATTGGAAACCTGGCCCTGTGTGCTACAGTGCTGGGTGTTCTGTTTGGATTAATGCAAGCCTCTTTCTTTATGGGGCGCGCGAATCTGATCGAACCCGATATTGCTGCCTGGACTCCTGTAATTACCACCGGTAGTTTTGCTGCCTGGGTGAGTGGGTATATTCAGTCCTGAGAAAGATCCTTCTCTTCGCGATACTGAAGTCGTGGCTCCCCTTTTCATCCTGCTCAAACCAGCTACACTTGAGCAGGATCAGGGATGTCCGGGATGCCCCGGTGCTGATCGATGCTGACTGTTGAGAACGAAGGATTGCACACGAATGAAACGAACCAGGATAGCGCACGTACTTGAGCATGGAGAACCGGGTGAATCCCATCAGGTATGTGGATGGGTACGCACACGTCGCGACTCGAAGCAGGGGTTCTCATTTATCGAACTGAATGACGGCAGTTGCATGCAGGGGCTGCAGATTGTAGTCGATGCCGATGTCGCCGGGTTTGAGGCGATTCACAAACAGATCACCACCGGAGCAAGTTTGCGGCTGATCGGAACATTGCAGGAGTCTCCCGGTAAAGGGCAACGAGTGGAAATGCTCGCCACAGAAATCGAACTCTACGGTACCGCCGATGCTGATACCTACCCACTGCAGAAAAAACGTCACAGTTTCGAATTTCTCCGCGAGATCGCACACCTGCGTCCGCGAACAAACACCTTCGGAGCAATTACTCGGGTAAGAAATGTGCTCTCCGCAGCCATTCACGAGTTTTTTCAGACTAGAGGATTTCAATACATTCAGACCCCGGTCATCACTACGAGTGACTGCGAAGGGGCGGGTGAGATGTTCCAGGTGACAACACTCGATCTAGCACGCATTGCCCAAATTCAGACAGAGCTGGATTTCACTCAGGATTTCTTCGGCAAAAAGGCGTCACTTACTGTCAGCGGTCAATTGGAGGCTGAGATCTTTGCCTGTTCGATTGGGGAATGTTACACCTTCGGCCCCACCTTCCGCGCAGAGAATTCCAACACCACGCGCCATCTCGCCGAGTTCTGGATGATCGAGCCGGAAATGCCGTTTACGATTTGAACGATAACATGGAACTGGCTGAAGAATTCATTCAGCACTTGATGAAAGCGGTTCTGGAGAAATCAGCGGCGGATCTCGAATTTTTCAATGAGCGGATTGAACCGACCGTGCTGGAGACCGTTAAGCAAATTGCCGAGACATCCTTTGAGCGGGTTCCTTATACAGAAGCCATCGAGCTCTTGAAGTCGTCCGGTGAAAATTTCGAATACCCGGTAGAGTGGGGGAACGATTTACAGTCAGAACATGAGCGGTATTTAACAGAGAAGCATTTTAAGAAGCCGATCATCCTCTTCGATTATCCCCGTACCATTAAACCTTTCTACATGCGCTGCAATGATGATGGCAAAACTGTGCGGGCGATGGACGTGCTGGTGCCACGCATTGGCGAGATTATCGGGGGGAGTCAGCGTGAAGAGCGACTGGATATTCTGGAAACAAGAATGCGTGAGTGCGACCTTGATCCAGAAGAATACTGGTGGTATCTGGATTTGAGACGATTCGGGTCAGTCCCTCACGCCGGTTTCGGACTCGGTTTTGAACGAGTCGTGCAACTTGTGACCGGTATGCAGAATATCCGCGACTGCATACCTTTCCCGCGCACACCGAAGAATGCTTCGTTCTGAGCAGGCTCCTGAGGCAATTCCACTTTAAGTCGAGCTCGGCACTTTTGTGTTGCTACGCAGTCCAGACAACACGGCGTGATTGTCTGGACCACCCTGGAATGTTTAATAATCCAAGGCTGGGCCTAAGCGGAGATTGCGGAACTTGACTACCGAGCTGTGATTCTGCAGGCCCAGATAACCTTTCACTTTTCGTAGTGATAACAGGGGGTAATGTTCTTCCGAGGCATTCACGATCATCTTCCCATTGTGGATGGTGGTGATGTGTTGCCCGTTGCAGTTCAGCTCTAAGGTATTCCAGGTGCCGGGACCTTTCCCGACATGTTCATTAGCACCGACGATATCGTAAACCGAACCCGTGTATTGATAATCCTTCAGATTCATCGCTTTGTAGACATCGGCACCATCATCCAGTAACTGGATCTCGAAGCCCGCTTCGGGCAGATCTTTATTATCCCGATGATGATTGCCATCTTCTGGCACTCGAACATAGAGACCACTGTTTCCTTCTGCAGAAAGCCAGTACTCAATTCGGAGATTGAAATCTCCATATTCTTCAGCAGTGCGCAGCCAGGGGCCTTTTTTGAGCCCGGTGCAGACGATACAACCTTCTTCGACTTTCCAGCAGACATCTGCCGGTTGGCCTCCCCCCTCCCAGCCTGTGAGATCAGTTCCATTGAAGAGGGATTTGAAGTTCGTTTCCACAACTTTCATTCCAGAAAGCGTAACTGGTTCTGAACTAGCCGACGCTAAGGTTAAACTCAGAAACAGGGGAGCGGCTGATTGACGTGTATGTACCAGTGGCTCTTGATCACCTCGATTCCATTTGATTTCTGAGCTGGAGATTTCGAATGCTGGGGTCGTAGTCCCTGTCGAAGAAGCAATCTCACTGTTTACCAATTCGAGCACATGCGATTCCTTGCTGGATTCGAAACGGGCAACGACTTTACCCTGAAAACTTTCGGGGCAATCCAAGGTGAAACTCCAGCTACCTGTCTGAAGCGGGAAATCAAACTTTAAAGTGGCTTCACCCTGCTGAAGTGACAGTTGATCTTCATTCCGCTCGAAGGTTGCCGAGCCAGTTTCCTGCCAACCGGAAAGACTGTCAGGCCGGTTCAGCACGTTCTCAAATTCATCTGCATTTAATGTGAGAGCAGGTGCAGTAATAAAGAGTAGAACGCTGAATGCGCAGAGAAGCCGGTGAAATTGCATGGAGTTACCTGTGTTTTGAAGGCCGAAAATTGCGGGGATTGAAATTGAGCAGATCAGGAGACCTCATTCTGATCAGATTCTCTATCATTTTGCAACTCAACAGGTTGTGCCCCTGCAATGGGCCGTGATTTGTTCAGCAGACTCCATCCGGTGAGGAAGAATACGAAGTGGGAAATCAGATTCATATTGTCCTGATTCTCCGAAATCGCTATTCGTATGAGCTATAGTTCAGGTGGAGTACAGACCTGAGCTGAGATTCAGGGCCACGAAATATCAGGAAATGAAGGTAGCGCAGCCAGGACGAGACGACTCCCATAATTGATTCAGAAGGGGTTTCGAATGTCTTCCATCGGATCGGGAAATATCGGTGCTTTTAACATCGCCGGCTCATTAGCTGGTACTCAAAAATCGAACGGCGCCCAGACGAACGATAATAAAGCTGAAGCAGCTGCCCAGAAATTCCAGCTCGATCAGAAAGATCTGGCGAACAAAACTCAGGATGTCTCGGAGGCTGATTTAAGTCCCGATCGCGATGCAGACGGTCGTGCGGATTATCAGGATTCTGCTCATCAGGATGAGTTGGAGTTATCTCAATTGGCTCAGGAAGAGCAGCAGGAACCCACCAAATCGAAACCAGACCGAGCCGCGCTCGAAATGGAAACAGGCCAGGTCCTGGATCTGGAAGCCTGAATTAAGAGTAATTCCTCACGCCATTGAGCCTGTTTATCGCCATTGCAGGCCTCTTAAATCGGTTATCAGTTGCAACCGGTACATCCGGCAAATCGCTTGTTGTTGCTAGATTCTCTACAAGTTTGCTCTCTTCCGTGATGCTTTTTGTCAACGTCGTCCAGAAATCGTTGCGCGCGGAGAATTTTGAGCTAGGTTTGAGATGAGAAAATACAGGAAGAGGCATTGCGCGAGCTCCTCTCAGGGCCCAGGTCCGATGTCAGTTCCTCTTCTTATTCCCAATAATTTCACCAGGCAGCAACAACTTTCGTTCTGACGACAGGAGATTTTTCAGAATGGCCGGCATGCAACAGTCCGCTTCCCGCACGGCACGCGGAGCCGAAACCAAACAACAAGAGTTCGAAACACTCAAACAGCTGATTCACGGAAAACTGGTCGATAAACTCGACCTCTCCAAGCTGGGTGATCTCGAAGGAGATACCCTGCGCCGTGAAATTCGCCTGGTCGTTGAACATCTCTGTGATACAGAAAACCCTCTCTTGAACCGTTCCGAACGGGAACGTCTGATTGAGGAAGTCCTGGACGAAACATTCGGTTTCGGTCCACTGGAGATCCTGCTCAAGGAAGAAGGGGTCGCCGATATTATGATTAACGGCCCCAAACACATCTTCATCGAGAAAAACGGACGAATTCAACGTTCAAATGTCACCTTCCGCGACAACGCACACCTGCTGCAGATTCTTGACCGTATCGTTTCCAAGGTGGGGCGACGTGTTGACGAAACAAGCCCGATGTGTGACGCACGTCTGCCCGATGGTTCCCGTTTGAACGCCATTATTCCTCCACTGGCGCTGGATGGACCTTCACTAACCATTCGTCGTTTCGGTTCGAACCCACTCACTCTGGAAGACCTGCTCCGCTTTGGTGCCTTCACACCAGAGATGGTGATGTTCCTGGAAGGTGCTTCTAAAGCCCGCTTGAACATGATCATCAGTGGTGGTACCGGTTCCGGTAAAACGACTTTGCTCAATACACTTTCCAGCTTCATTCCCGCTGACCAGCGTGTGATCACGATTGAAGACGCGGCCGAGCTTCAGTTGCAGCAGGACCACGTGCTACGTCTCGAAACCCGTCCCCCCAACATTGAGGGTAAAGGTCAGATCACAGCTACGGCGCTCGTCAAGAACGCCCTGCGTATGCGTCCTGACCGAATCATCATCGGGGAATGTCGTGGACCTGAATCACTCGACATGCTCCAGGCGATGAACACTGGTCACGAAGGTTCGCTGACCACGATTCACGCCAACACCCCGCGTGACGCTGTTTCCCGTCTGGAAACAATGATCACCATGGGGGAATTGAGATGCCCCTGAAGGCACTTCGTCAACAGTTTGCTTCTGCCGTCGACGTCATCATTCAGGTGAACCGACTGCAGGGTGGACCTCGTAAAGTGACTCACATCACTGAGGTACTCAACATGGAGCAGGACACCGTCATCATGCAGGACAT
The DNA here is from genome assembly GCA_041398805.1 of Planctomycetaceae bacterium. GTDB lineage: Bacteria > Planctomycetota > Planctomycetia > Planctomycetales > Planctomycetaceae > Polystyrenella. Next base: position 690,094 of record JAWKUC010000001.1, read on the forward strand.
CTTCCTGTTTGTGCAGGATGGAATTGATGAGAATGGCCGTGCTTTCGGTCACTTCGAATCAACTGGTGTTCGACCTGCCTGTATGGACCGCCTGGAAGCGGCTGGTATTCGGTTGCCAAGTAACATCTTCGCACACCGAAAACTCGGTTAGTCTTTAAGGATTACGAAAACAACTATCTGAAAATTGAATTCAACAGCAAATTGAATCTGCTGATCTCCTCTACTTGATACTGGTTTGAACCATGGCAATCTATTTAATCAGTCTGGCTGTCTTCGTCGGTGTTGTCTGCATCGTGGTGGCGATTTCGTACGTGATGGGCGACATCAAGGAAGGTTCCAAGACCGAAGAACGTCTCCGTTCGTTAACCGGTAAAGGAGATGACGGAGAACAGGCTTCCATTACCAAGGAAGCAATCAACGACAGTCTGACCGGTGTCCGGGGATGTTTAAGAAAATGGGATCCCGGTTTACCGGGCTCTCCCTGTTGCTTGAACAAGCCAATGCGCCGATTCGAAATGATATGTTTCTGCCGATCTCGTTTGCCTGTGCGGCACTCGGTGTATTCATTGCCATTATCGGCCATGCACCGGTCCCTCTTACCGGTGGCGGCTCTCATGTTCGGACTATTGCCACTCATCTGGATTATGATGAAACGGCGTAAACGCTTCAAAATGTTCGCTCAACAGTTACCCGATGCACTCGAACTGGTGGCCCGTGCTCTTCGTTCAGGGCACAGTCTGGCTTCTGGTCTGCATGTGGTGATTGAAGAGATGCCCGATCCCATTTCGGTTGAATTCAGCAAAGCCTATGAAGAACAGAACCTGGGGTTTCCATGGAGGAAGCACTCAAGAATATGTTGAAACGCATGCCGAACCTTGACCTGAAGTTCTTCGTGACTGCTGTGGCGATTCAGCGTACAGCTGGGGGGACATGGCCGAGATTCTCGACAAAATCGGATACATCATTCGTGAACGATTCAAGATTTTAGGCCAGGTACAGGCGTTGACTGGGGAAGGTCGTATCAGCGGTATCGTGTTGATGGCTTTACCTGTGGCGCTGTTCATCGCGGTTTATTACCTGAACCCCGATTACGTGATGTTGCTCTTCACGGATGAAAATGGTCGTAAGATGATCGCCGGAGCTGCCTTCCTGCAGATTCTGGGAGCGGTCGCTATCAAGAAGATCGTCAACATCAAAGTCTGACAACTTATTACTTCCATCAACCTCGATTCCTCTGGGATCAAGTTTGAAACGATAAAACTACTTTTGATTTCCAGTTACTTTTTCGTTCGTATTTAAATTGGATTACTCCCATGGACCTCCAGACATTACTCCCATTCATCATTTTTGGTGCGATCACTTTACTGATCTGGGCTGTCTTTAATCTGTTCAGCAGCTCTTCCGACGAGCGCGCGGCAGAGCGTCTGGATGAATTACGCGATCCTTCGTTGCGTAATAAAAAGTCTTCTCTTGAGGAAGAACATACAGGACTTAAAAAGTACTTCAATAAAGCGGCTCCGGCTCTGTCGAGTTCTTTGAAACCGAAGACAGAACTGGAACAGAACAATCTGAAGATTCGTCTTTCCAATGCAGGTTTTCACAATCCCTCTGCTCCAACCATCTTCCTGGCGACCAAAGTAGTCGGGGCCATAATTGGTTTGATGTTTGGGGGTGGTTTTGGATTCTTTAACTTTGGAGCGACACAGAATGGTTGGAGCTCACTCGTACTGGGTGGGGGCTTCGGTTTCTATCTGCCGGAACTGGCTGTCGGTCTTCTCAAGAAGAGCCGTCAGGAGAAAATCTTCCTGAACCTGCCGGATGCACTCGACCTCTTGGTCGTTTGTGTGGAAGCGGGTCTGGGTCTGGATGCCGGGATGCGACGCGTCTCGGAAGAACTCGAAGACTCCGCTCCAGAGGTATGTCAGGAACTGACTCTCTGCAATATGCAGTTACAAATGGGTCGCCCTCGTCGCGACGTACTCCATGAACTGGGTGTGCGGACGGGTGTGGACGATATGAAAGCCCTCGCGGCCATTTTGATCCAGGCCGACAAGTTTGGTTCATCAATCGCTCAGGCACTGCGTGTGCAGTCGGACAGTATGCGACTGCGACGTAGCCAGCTGGCCGAAGAAAAGGCACAGCAAACGGCTGTGAAGATGATTTTCCCACTCGTGCTGTTCATTTTCCCCGGTATTTTCGTCGTGCTGGTCGGCCCTGCCGCCATCATGATGATGAACAACCTGCTGAATGTTTGATCGTATCAGGCAAAGATGCATAAACATTCCAGTTATAGCGGACAGAACAGAGAGAACGGCTGTAGAAAGCAGGTAGAAAATCTCTGTTCCAGAAACGATTTCCATGGCAGGTTCTTTTTTACAACAGTTGATTCGCAAAGTATCTGTTTGATATACGTTCGACAAAACAGCACCTGACTGATTCCGGACGTATCCTGTTACTCTCCATTATGTTACTGGAGAGAGTTCAGTTCACTGAATTTATTGGCACTCGAATTGCTGAAACCCACCTTGAGTTTCTTCTTTCAGAAACAGTCTTGAAACATCAGCATCGAAGGACCACGTTATGTGCGAATCACCTGTCTGGCTGTCAGATTTTTGCGAAGCGGTACTCTCGGCAGTCTGCCCTCTCTCTCCGATGCCTCCCTGGGGATGTCACATCTTCTGGAATGAAGAGTGGGAACAATGGGAGGTCACGCTGTTCGCCTCTTCTACGGAAGTGCAGGGGGGAGCTAGTGATGGTCGCCGTTTACCGAGCAACTTCCATGTCGACCTGACCAAGCTGCAACAGGTTTTCCGCCAGATCAACGAGTTCCACTGGCAGGCACTGTCCCACACGGATGATGATGACCTGGGCCCCCACATCGCAATTGACGGTCTCTACCAGGAAGAAAAAATCTGGTTGCGATTACCTGCGACAGCTCCGGAATGCTTTGAAGCCGGACGGACGCTGAACGTGAATCACATGCAGCTGGAAAACCGCTGGTAGAATCACAGGCTGCGAGTCATTAAGCCAGCGAGCTCAGCTCGACGACATAACCATCCGGGTCGAGAACAAAGACCTGGGTTGCCCCATCGGGCCTCTGTTTGGCCGGGCAGACAATAGGGACATTCTCTTCTCGGAGAACCTTCTCAGCTGCCAGAGCGTCGTCTACTTCGAACGCGAAATGATGCGTGCGGGTTTCCGTATAACCGGAGACATCCTGGTTTCCCGCTGGTCCGGATTGCGCATGTTCTTCGATGATATGAATCATCGTGTTCCCAGCCTGGAACCACATTCCCGCGAACGAAAATGCAGGACGGGGTACATCTTCCATGCCCAGAATATCTACGTAGAAATGACGTGTTTTCTCCATGTCTTTGGAGACCAGGGTCACATGGTCAATAGTTTTGACCTTAATGCGGGATGTGGAAGTTGAACTCGTCATGTTGAGGCACTTTCGTTTCTGTTTAACACCAGTCAGCAGCCGGCGGCAGACATGACTGGCTCACCGACGCTCCAGTGGGCTCCATCGCGGATAATACGGCGATAGAGGGTATCCCGTTCGACGGGTTCCCGACCCGCTTCCCGAATGAGACGATGGATTTGATCGACTGTTAACCCTTCAGGGGTTTCGGCACCCGCATCGTGGTAGATCAATTCATGGACCACCGTACCATCCAGGTCATCAGCACCGAAGCTGAGAGCAGTTTGAGCAATTTTCTCACCCAGCATAATCCAGTACGCTTTGATGTGATCGAAGTTATCGAGCATGATCCGCGAGATCGCCATGGTTTTCAGATCCATCAAACCTGTTGGTTTGGGGATGTGTGACAACCGGGTATTATCGGGGTGGAAGGCGAGAGGAATGAAGGTTTGAAAACCGCCGGTTTTATCCTGCAGTTCTCTCAGTTGATTCAGATGGTCAATGCGATGCCGAGCTTCTTCCACATGGCCGTAGAGCATCGTTGCATTGGAACGAAGTCCGAGGTTATGGGCTGTTTCGTGAATCTCGAACCAGTTTTTGGCATCTGCTTTGTGTTCGCAGATTTTCGCTCGAACTTCAGGGTCGAAAATCTCGGCTCCACCACCGGGCATGCTGCCGAGTCCAGCTTCTATCAATTGCTCCAGAACCCATTGATAAGGTTGTTTGGTCATGAAGCTGAACCAGTAGATCTCGACCGGGGTCCATGCTTTGATGTGCAGTTCGGGGTAGGTTTCATGAATCACACGGACGATGTTCAGGTACCAGTCGAATTTCTTCTGGTGGTGTAACCCACCCACGACATGAATCTCGGTCGCTCCCTGGGAACGGGCTTCTTCGACGCGCTCGCGTACCATTTCATCAGTGAAGGTGTAAGCTTTCTCATCGCGAAGATCGGCCCGGAAGGCGCAGAAGTCACAACGATAGACACAGACGTTGGTCGGGTTGAGGTGGATGTTCGTGTTGTAGTAAGCGTAGTTCCCGTTTTTCCGTTCGCGAATCTGGTTCGCCAGTTCCCCCAGGGTAAGCAGGTCAACTTCCTGCTCCAGAAACAGACCCTCATCGACCGAAACGCGTTCTCCGGCCTGAACTTTCTCCCTGATTTGTTCGAGCATGTTATTTGACGAAGAACTGGTCATAGGTTTGTCAGCATACCTTCAATGATAAATGAGAATCTTCGGGGTTTAAGACGGGGTTATCTACCGGGAATAGAGTGTTTTGGAGGTCGTAATCCATTCTACTCTCATCTCACTGGGAAACCACTCCCTCGGAGGCAATATCTGAACCGCTGAATCCCCCCGGTATTAACTCTGTCTTGTTGAAATAAGGGCGGGAATTTGAGAAAAACAGACCCCTCAGGAAGAGAGTTTTGCCTCTTCCTCTTCGGGTTCAATTTCTTCTTCATCGGGGCCTGAGCCGAGCAGCAGCCCCAGTTTGCCAAAGCGATCCGTGTGCAGCATGACGAGATAAGCCGGGACCAGGATAGGACGGACGATGAATGTATCGAGTAATACGCCAAAAGCGAGAGCAAACCCCAATTGATGCATTCCCGTCAGCGATCCCGCCATCAGCGAGGAAAATGTCCCTGCCATAATGATTCCACAACTGGAGATGATACTTCCCGTGCGGGAGAGGGCCTCGATGATACCCTTGACGGTACCATGACGGCGTTGTTCTTCCTGAATTCGGGCTATGAGGTAGATGTTATAGTCTTCGCCGACGGCAATCAGGATGGTGAACAGAAAGATGGGGACTTTCCAATCGAGTCCAGCGAAATTAATCGGGTCGAATGACCAGAACAGAATGAACGTCAAACCGAGGGTGGCCAGATAACTGATGAAGACCGTGAAAATAAGATAGATCGAAATCGCGATCCGCTTGAGGAGCATGATCAGCACCAGGAGCACAGCGCAGATGACCAGGATGTGAATTAAGAACTGGTCCCGTCGGGTGACAGTTTTCAAATCGCGTACACTGGCAGGGGGACCAATCAGATGAATTTCCGTTTCCGATTGAAGTTCTTCAGGTAAAAGTGCGTCAGGTCCTGTTTGGTTAAGAGCGATCTCAAAATTATTAATTTGTTCAATGCTGTAACGGCTGAAGGGGTCCTTGTTAAACAGGATCTCCACCCGGGCTACATTTCCCCCAAGTTCCTCCTCCGGGTCTGTTCCCTGATTCAAATCAGCTTCACCGATATAATATTTTTTGACCCGGTTGCGAAGTGCTCCCCTGGAGAGAACGGAATCGCCTTCAGGAAGGTCGCCTTCATGAATCTGGCCGAGAGGTTGTGTTAAAGCACGAACATCAATGATTCCAAACTTCTCTTTGGTCTCGTTGAGGTTATCCACTAAATCCTTCAGCAGAATTTCATCATCGAGTGCAAAGTCGAGATGATTGTTCTTCACCAGTAAGGTGACCGGACCGATTGTTCCCGCCGGGAAGTGTTCCCGAACTGCTTCCGCACCCTGCACGCTGGTTTTCGATGGTGGAAGTTCGGAGAGGAGGCCGTAGCTGAGATTGTGATACCAGACAATGCTGACCAGGGCGAACGGAGACATCAATCCAATGGTGATCAGCCAGACGGTCGCGGGGCGCCGCAGTACAAGTTCCCCGACCCAGTCCCAGAACGTCTGAATCCACTGCGCCTCGAACAAGCGGGCAATCAATGACGTGGGTGAAACCCAGCCTGAACCGGTCTTGATCCGTTCCGAATAAACCTGAGGCCAGAAAGCCCAGCGTCCGGCAAACAGCAGCAGCGCGGGGGCAAACGTGATAGATGCCAACAGCACAAAAATCAGGCTGACGGACATGGCGATCCCTGCCTGGTGAAACTTACCGAACTCAGCGAAAGCCATCATGGCAAGGCCACAAATGGTGGTTCCTGCGCTGGCGGCGAGTGCAGCACCGACCGACTCGATCGTTTTCTCCATCGCCTCGTCCATGCTGTTACCCGAATCGAGCTCTTCGCTGTAGCGGGAAATCAGAAACATGCAGTAATCTACCCCCGCCCCATAGAGGACAACGGTGACATAGATCTCAACACCATTGAACAGGCCAATCACATTCCAGCCTGCGAGGAGCGCCAGAAAGGTGAGGGCGAACTTGGTTGCGATGTACACCGTCACCAGCGGAATAAGGGCCAGGAACGGGGCCCGGTAAATGACGATCAGCAGGATGATGACCAATACGACCGTCCAGAGTTCTGTGGCATTCGCACTTTGCTGAGCCGCCTCGATAATGTCACGGCCTACAGTAGAGGATCCACTCAGAGAAATCTTGAGCCCGGCTGGTTGTTCTGATTGCAGATCGGTGATGATCTGCTCGATTTTTTCAATTGTGGGGAAGCTGCGTTTGTCCAGAAATTCGGTGCTGAATTCGACAATGACGAGAGCCGCCTGTTTATCTTCACTGATTAACAGCGGACCAATGAAGCGATCTTCGAAAGTCTTGATGCGCGAGATCAGGGACCGCTGAGGCAGTTTACTGGCAGGCGGATTCCCCAGCGTCGTGTTTTCTTCCTCAGATGCCGAACTTCCTGCTGTAGATTGTTCTGTTTCCGAAGTTTCCTCAGTTTCAGCTGGTTCTTCGGCCGCTTCTTCTACGGTTGCCAGAGATTCGGCGTACCCCCCTTGCGACTCCACCAGTTCTTCGAGTTGCGGAACGAGCTTTTCTGTCAGGAAGGATTTGTCTTCATCACGAAGTGGTTCGCCATTCGTAGTCCGATTGGCGACTATCACAATCTGGCTGGCAGTTTTAATTTGAGGGAATGCCTCTGCGAGCAGTCGTTCTCCCTCCAGACTGGGTGAATCAGCGGGGAGAAAGGCGAATTCACCTTCACGCAGGACCGACTTAAATGAGGGAGCAGCAAGCCATAGCAGCAGCAAACTTGTGATCCAGATTGGAATCAAAAGTTTCCAGTAGCGCGTTACAAGTTTCCCCAGGCTCTGGAACATAAATCTGAAAAGCAGTCCTCAGTTGGAATGGGTCTGAATCAGGCTGCCGGCATAGGGCCGATTTTCCTGATCGATTTCAGACACGGATTGAGAGAGACCGACGCCAGTTCTGACTCCCTCTGTTACTGCAAACTCCCTCTCAATAAGGACTCCACGGGCGTGGTTTCCTACATTAGACCCGGGAAGAGTGGTGGGGACAACTGACCCCATCTTCATCTCCGGGAGTTCTCACAGATTTTCCGGGAGAAACCTCATAATTTGACAGGTGATGGCTAAGATGAGTTGGCCGAAAGCTCAGTCCGCAGTGAAAAACTTGCCGGCCGTGCCACCCTCTTTTACCACATTGACTCGTACAGGTGTGGCGCAGCGGGGACACCATCCAGTGTACGCATTTCCCTGCTGATTCAGGTAGATGCGGATATAATTGTTACAACAACGCAGATGGACTCCCAGAAAGGGTCGTCCTTCGGGGGTTTGGCTCTGGGAACCGGCAGATTGATTCATCGATCCTTCTCCTGCTGAATCAACAAATACGGAGATTCCCGGCTGAATTTCTTCTGTCACGGGAACTCAGGCGAATTTTAATCGATTCGCATCACACACGATAGTGAAATCACCCTCTCAGCGCCTCATTCACCTTTCAGGAAGGCTTCCAGGCGGTCCAGTCCACCCGAGAGGGTCTCCATATCTGTGGCGAAGGAGAGACGGACATATCCGGGAGCACCGAAGGCATCCCCCGTGACCAGAGCGACATGTGCCTGATTCAACAGGGCCGAGCAGAACTCGGTGGCGTCATTGACGACAACTCCTCCACCCAGAGGTTTTCCAAAGTAAGCACTCACGTTGAAAAAGGCGTAAAAATGCCCCGCCCGGTTCAGCGAACGTGACTCCTGGAAGTGCCCGTAGACGTCCCAGCACATATTCGCGTCGTTTTGCGAACTCCCGCAGCATGTCTGTGACGCATTCCTGGGGGCCATTCAGGGCGGCGACAGTCGCGTATTGAGTGATGCTGCTGGGACAGGATGTTTCCTGAGATTGCAGTTTGCTCATCGCTTTACTGATATCGAGAGGAGCGAGGGTCCAACCCATGCGCCAACCAGTCATGGCATACGCTTTACTCACCCCGTTGACGATGATGGTCAGATCTTTCACATCCTCTCCAAAAGTAGCAAAACTGCGGAAAGAGGAACCTTCATAGATCAATTTTTCGTAAATCTCGTCGGAGAGGACCGGGATCTGATGTTTCACGGCGACTCTGGCAATCGCTTCGAGTTGCTCGATGGGGTATGCGGCACCTGTGGGGTTACAGGGGTTATTGAGCATCAGCAGCCGGGTTTTATCGGTAATGGCAGCTTCGAATTGCTCTGCGGAGAGGCAGAATCCGCTCTCTTCGGTGGTTTCGACCAATACGGGAACTCCGCCTGCGATTTCGACCAGATCCGAGTAACTGACCCAGTAAGGTGTGGGGATAATGACTTCATCCCCTTCATTACAGATGGCTGTGAGCACATTATGGATTGAGTGTTTCGCACCATTCGAGCAAACAACCTGCTCCGGAGTGTATTTCAGCCCATGGTCGCGCTCGTAGGCGTCGACAATTGCCTGGCGCAGTTGTGGAATGCCTGGAACAGGGGTGTAATGAGTCTTTCCGGACTGCATCGCAGCTCTCGCCGCTTCACAGATATGATCTGGAGTGACGAAATCAGGTTCTCCGAGGGTGAATTCGAAAACCTTGACCCCCGTGCTTTTCAATTGCTTGGCCTCGGCGGCGGCGGCGATTGTGGCGGAAGGTTTGATTTTTTTCACGGTCTCTGAGATTTGCATGTCCGACTCGCTAAGGGTCTGAAAGTAGATGGTGCGTGGATTGTAAACGGTTATTCAAATAGTCAATTAACTCTAAAATACTGGAAATACAGCATGTTTTTAAGGTATAGAGGTCTAAACGGGGGAGAGTAATGTGGACCTCCAGAGATACCTGATTGAGGAGCCCTTCACTGAGAGAGAGACTCACCAGAAAGGTTCACTTTGCCAGAAGATGACAAAGGGTTGATTCTTCGTCAGACCTGTCAACTCGTCAATCGATAGCCACTCAGGAAGTGAAATTTTCAATCAAATTCGAGCAGAAGCCGCAGGGATGATTTCATGTGAAAGTGATTGATATGTATGAACTGCTTGCCGCGGCAGAACTTGCAGTTGACTCGATTTTTCATACTGAATATAAGTTAGCCGTTCGAACTGGACAACGTGGTTATGTTCTGCACCTGTGATGGAGTCTTGTCCAGAAAGATTGCTACTGACCCGCCCTGATCAAATGACTTGAGTCTGACTCTTCATCTCAATCCAGGAAGAGCAGACAAGTCGGAATTGGAAGATGGATTTTTTCCGGGGCAGGTTACTTTTTCGTTTTCAGAATGGATGCGTTTTAACGCAAAAGATATTTCGGTGACTCTTCTCTTTTGGGGTACCAGAGTAGAGTTCACCAAAGCAATCCGGTCCCCCAATTGTCAAGGATAGGAGCCTGTGATGGCTACACGGACAACAAGTAAAACGACTAAGTCAAAATCGACTACGTAAAAACGATCGACTCCTGCTGCGGCTAAATCAACCAAAGCACGAACCTCGGCAAAATCAACCGCAGCAAAAAGTGGCGCCAAAAAAACCACTTCACGTAGTACTGCTGCCAAATCAACCAAGGCCAAAGCTGGAGCAGCCAAGAAAACGACCGCTAAAAAACCGTCGGCTTCTGGTTCAGCTTCAACTGCAAAACGCTCAACTGCAGCTAAATCAACCAAAGCTAAAAGCAGCACAGCCAAGAAACCACTTCACGCAAGCGCTGCTTTAAAAGCACCGCCAGCAAAAGCCCGGCTAAGTCTACCAAAACACGTTCTGGTGCAAAACCTGCTGCCAAACGTACTACAGCAAAACGAACAACTGCCAAGCGGACAACCAGCCGCGGCAAGAAGTAACATTCGATACTTCTGTGAAACAACAGCGAAAATAACCCGTTCATTAGTGCGGGTTATTTTTTTGCGCTCAGCAATAAGTAGTCCTGCAGCCCTCTGATGGGTCACATGGAACTTTGACTTGCGAATGTTGTCTTGCAGGTTCAGGAACTGCCACAACCAGGTTTGTGTAGCGGTTCTAACCTCGAAGTCGCCCCGATGTGGTCTCTGTTTAGTCGGTTGTTAAGGGTGGACTCGAATTCCGCTCGAAATATTGATTGAGTAAATTCATACGTCGAACATGGTAGGCAGTGAGAATTCCAAAAATCAGTAACAGTGCTTCATAGATCACACCGTAAAAGATGGACTCATTCTCTTCCATGTTGAACCACAAGATGAAACCAAAGCAGACAATTGAAAGAACAGTGGTCACCCCGACCAGCGAAAGTTGATAAAACAGGCCCGAGGCGACAATCAACAGCGCGTACGCCCCCGGTAATGGTCCTAATGGGCCTTCTACAACTGAGAACATCCATGTCAGGAAGAGCACATCCGCAATTGCCCAGCCATAACGGGTAAAATTAGGAAGTCGATTCCGATTCACCAGCCATTGAAAACCACAGACAGCCAGTCCCCATAAGGTGAAAATCGTCATCACATTTCTATGCAAATCGCGGTCAGCGCCGATCAGTAGATAATTCATCTGCACAATGACGGCCGCGACTCCAATTCCTGAAAGTCGAGCCACGAGGGGAAGTTCCCGCCGGACAAACCGTTTGAAACGATGGGCCAGCTCCGCCGTTGTCGTTTGCAGTGGTTCCCCCTGGAGGTAGCGTTCCAGCTCTTCAGCGAGTTCCTGTGCTGATTGAAACCGGTTTTCAGGTTTCTTTTCGAGGCATTTAAGGCAGATTAATTCCAACTCTCTGGGAATTTTCGGATTCAACTTACGTGGCAGAAGAGGTTCACTTTCCAGCACCGCCATTAATGTCTCAAAGGGATTCGGCCCTGCAAATGGAGGTCGCCCAGTTAAGGTGTGGTACAATATCGCACCCAGACTATAGACATCACTCGCAGCCGAGCAGATCCCCGTACTGGGTGAGGCCTGTTCGGGAGACATATAACCGGGAGTTCCCAATACCGCCCCTGTTTGCGTCAGATCAAAATCTTCTTCAAGAATTTTCGCTAAACCGAAGTCTGTGATGTGGGGGCAATCGGTCTGGTCGATCAGAATATTCTGCGGTTTCAAATCTCGATGCAGAATATGGTTTTCATGCAGATGATGAACGCCAAGACAAATCTTTTGCAGTAATTCCGCCGCCCGGCGTGGATCAATCGGTCCTCGCCGCAGAATCTGGTGTAGCGATTGACCGGGTACATATTCCATGGAAAAGTAGGGTTGGCCGGCAATCTGTCCTGCTTCGTAGATACGCACGATATGGGGGTGTTGCAATTTTTCAGCGGCACGTGCTTCCTGTTCGAATCGTTTCACCTCTTCCGAGGATGCCAGGCTGCTGCTGCGAATCATTTTAATGGCGACTATTCGCTGCAGATCGGTTTGCAGGGCTTTATAAACAACGCCCATTCCTCCCCGACCAATTTCTTCCAGGAGCTCGTAGTTTTCAATCCAGAGTTCCTGCAACATCGACGACGTTAAATTATCGACGAGAGGTTGGCTGACTGGTTCACTGTTCCCGATCGAGACCGATTCCGGAGCGAGTGTGTCCAGATCATTCAGGCAACGATACAGCTCCTGCAGACGGGGATGTTCCACCATCAGGTTAGAACACGATTCCATATCCTGAGAGTGTTGTCCCTCCACGTACTGGTTCAGCAGTTCGAACAATTTCAGTTCGTCTGGTGAAAAAGAATCGGGAAGGTCTGACTCGGAATCGGTGGGTGAGTTCGCCATAAAAGGTCTGCTTTAAAATTCGTCCGTGAGTGTTTTCATTTCTTCTGTCAATTTGACCATCGCCCGTGTCCACAACATTTGAGTGGCCGAGCGCGTGCGGCCCATCTGTTCGGCAACTTCATTGAACGAAAGTCGTTGCAGATTTCGTAAGCGAATCACTTCCCGGTAGTCTTCACTCAAAAGACTGATCGCGCGTGCGAGTTGCTGTTCCCGTTCAGACTGCATCATGATCTGGCTGGGCCGGGGGTCGTCCGCTCCCGGTGCACGTTCCACCACGCCCGAGTTTCCATTGGGTGAATAATTCCAGGATCGCTCCAGATTGACATCCCGTTTGGCGGCACCTTTGAAATGCCGGACCTGATCCTGCAGGTTGTGGGCGACGATCTGTTTGAGCCAGGCGAGCCATTCCGCTTCTGTGTCACCCTGGAACTGTCTCAAGCCCCGGCAGGCATCAAGCATGCTTTCCTGCACAATATCCGAAGCATCATTCTTGGATTGCATCCAGGTTTCAAACTGATTGCGAGCGAGCATTTGCAGGTAGGGACGATACTGCTCCAGAATTTTATTCTGAGCATTGGCATCTCCTTCCCGTACCTGATCAAGCAGCGAGCGAAAAGCTGATGGATTGGGTTCGGCCATAAGAATTGATGCCTGATCTCTGGTAAGAAGTGAGCTGAACAGCAAATCCGTCCGTTGTTGACAGACGTTTATCATTCAGTTCTACCATGATGAGCCACTTCTGGCAAATCAGGCTGCCCTTAATGCCCGGGCTGAGGTCGACCAGCGTAGCCAGTCAGAGACTTCCTGGAGGTCAGGCTGGCCACTTCCCCGCAGTAGCCGTACACCTTCAGCCGAATCGACGAATGGCTGCACGAGATCGAGCAGCGGACGAGGTTCCCACCCCTCCAAATGCTCCACCTTGCGAATTCCCGAATAAACCAGTATCTGCGCATCATGTCCCCGCAGATTGGGAATGCGGCAAACGAGCTCTGTCTGATCCTGCCAATTTTTCAATTCTTCCACCGTGATGTAGCGCAGATCCAACTGGGTAGCCATGTCAACCGGGTCGGCATTCAGGAAATCATCGACCGTCTTGATTCCAATTTTGCGAAACCGTTTAGCTGTTTTGGGGCCAATCGAGGGTGCATCGACCAGATCGCTGCTGCGATGCAGGTAGTATTTCAATTTCTCAGCTGGCTGTGACTTGTTTGATAATGGATGACTGACCGGTTTTGATTCGGACGTTACCGTGGGGCGAGCAGGGTGACCTGTCTCCGGATCGAGCGGCAAGTCCTGTGGTTGTTTGAGTTGGACCTGAGATTTCTGTCCGACAGGCTGATCCCGTTCGATGTGATGCAGCGAGACCGGTCGTGTTGGATGAATCGAAGTTGTTTTAACCCGAATTTTGGGCTTGGCTTCGGACACTACAGCCATCGAAATAGTTGGTGCAACCGGTCGTTGTATTGCCGGAGCGGGTTGCTGCTCTTTAACGGGCACTGGTGCTGTTGACTGCGGTATGCGCGCGGGCCCCATCACTTCAATTTGAGTTACTGTCCCCAGGCGATTATTACGGCTTCGTTCATAAGCGGCCTGCAAGTCGCGCTGTGGGCGATGCAGGAAACTCGTTTTTTCGACTTCACCCCCTTGCCCGTACTCGGTTCCTAACCTTTCCAAAGGTTGCTGATTCAACTGCGAGAGAGTAGTTCCCAGAACTTCTTCAGCATGCAGCTGGCGAATCAACCGATCATCTTCCGGTAACTGCTGCAACACGCGACCTGTTTCCATGAATTCCTGGTAGATCGCTTCGATCTGCAATCGTTCTTCACGATCTGCAATTTTGCGTGTCACCCATTTGATCGGAATTTCGAGACCGCCCAGAATTGATTCGATAGTCAGGGAAACCTCCGGAGGCTTAATACCGGCGTCCTGAATCACCTCTTCCAGAATTCGGGCAAAGCCGAGTGCAGCGTAACCGAGCAACTTGGCATAAGTTTCCCGTAACAGGGCATCGAGACCGGCGGGGGGATCCTGCACACCAATATCGATGTTGTAGTGCTTGATGGTGTTCATGTAGTGCTGATGGGATAGGGAAGCCCCGGCAAGAACGAGTTCTTCAACGAGCATTCCCTGCTGTGATCGGGTATGTGGAATTCGTACCTGCTGTTGAAATTCACCTTCGAATAACTCGAACAGATAGTCGTAAGATTTCGAAATCGACCATTCCACTGCCCGATGGATTTGAGTTTCCTCTTCACTTTGTCCTGTATGAAAAGGCATGATCGGGTCGGTGTAGTAGTGACTCAGTACACCTGCCGAGTAAACGGCCTCTTTCCAGTTCTGATTTCTGAGGGCCTCTACAGTGGTGTCGTACCAACGCGTCGCTGTTTTAACTGCCCCACCCCAGAAGTTTTCATCGACATGCAGCACGTGATTTCGGAAATCACGAAACCGCTTATCGGGGGCTTTGGAACCTTCCAGGTACTGGTCAGCATGCTTCAGAAAGAGCCGCATCCAGGCTTCACTTTGTGGAAGCGTTAGATATCGGAGCGCATCCATCGCCAGCTTGTGGTGAGTCCCGTTGCACTGGGAGGCATATACTATTCGAAAAAGGACAGACATAAATACAACCACTCCCGAAAGCCTGTTCGGTCCACTATCTAAGGGATACAAACATGCTTGCGCGGATTTGGATCACTTCCAGCAGCCGCATCATCTTGCGATTTCAGCTGTGGGTGATCGATCTGTTCTGATTGGGGATTGGAGAGAGAGCGGGAAGAGGTATCAGAAACAGGAAAACGGAACAAGAGCTAAATGTGGGACTGGGTAGACTGTGTAAACTTGGGGTAAGGCTCTTTTTCAAGTCGATCGCGGCTTGCAATTTGTTGGTGGCTCAGGTGAAGATGAACTGACTGCCTTGGAATCATCATTCGGAGAATCAAGATCATGAAACGACGTACATTTCTGCAAACGACCCTGGCTGGGGAATTGCTGGAATCGGCCTGGGTTCAGCGAGCCTGTTAGCCCATGAGCCGGAGGCGTTTACGGGTTCGTTAAAGCTGGCCCCCCATTTAGGGCAGTTTCGTCATCAGGCAGGAGAGGATTGGCGGAAACAGCTCAATTTCATCCAGGTAGCGGGCTTTCACGGCTTACAGGAAAATGGACTACTCAATCGTTCCTCGAAATTTCAATTCGACTACACCGGGAACTGAAAGCAAGAGGTCTAACACTCGGTCCCTTCGTGGGAGTACGCCGGAAGTAGTGCGGGCCTGGTTCCGGATCAAGCTCAAACTTACAGCATTTAATGCGAGAACATCAACATGCTCTGGGTGTGGCGATCCGCACAGGAGCGACCTCCTTTATCGTTGTTCCAGGAAAACGGGATGCGACTGTATCCCATGCCGGGCAAATGGAACACGCAGTTCGATTCTATCGACAGCTAATGCCGCTGTGTGAAGCTGCGAATGTGACCCTGCTTTTTGAACCGGTGCGACATCAGGGGTCGACCACTCCGATGTTTTTAAGCTCGCTGGATGAAGTGATCGAACTTTGTGAACGACTTGATCACTCACACTGCCGGTTACTGTTCGATCTGTATCAACAGCATCAACATACTCCTGATCTGGAATCAGCTCTGGTCGCTTCTTCCAAGTGGCTTGGTCATGTGGAACTGGGTGACAGTCATGGTCGTAAAGAACCTGGCACAGGGGAGATCGATTTCTCACACATCTGTCAGCTGTTGCAACAGTTTCGCTATTCGGGCCTGTTAGGACTGGAGCACGGCACTTCGCTTCCGGGAGAACAGGGTGAGGTTGGCACTTCTGAATTCTTATCGTGAACTTGGCTTAATCTGAACATGCCTGCTGGTCACGAACGATTACTCCAAATTAAACATTTCGAATGAACTGATGTACGACGCGCTCCGTAACATAATTCTGATATTAATGTTGATGATTTCTCCCTGCGTGAGAAGTTCTGTCACACAGGCAGCTGAATCAAAACGCCCCAATATTATGTGGATTGTCGCAGATGATCTGGGCTATGGCGATCTGGCCTGCTATGGGGCCCAGGATATGCAGACCCCGGTTCTCGATCAGCTGGCTGCCGAGGGGCTGAAGTTCGAAAACTTCTATGCCAACTGTCCGGTTTGCTCACCCACACGGGCTTCATTGATGACAGGCTGTTATCCCGATCGGGTCGGTGTTCCGGGAGTCATCCGCACTCATCCTGAAAACAGTTGGGGTTATCTGGATCCAGCGGCGACCTTAATCACTTCTCGATTGAAAGAAGTCGGTTATCAAACGGCGATCATTGGCAAATGGCATCTCGGTCTGGAGAAACCGAATCGACCTAATGATCGCGGGTTCGATTTCTTTAAAGGCTGGCTGGGTGACATGATGGATGATTATTACACCCATCGCCGGCATGACATCAACTACATGCGGCAGAACGAATCCGTCATTGATCCCGATGGACATGCAACGGATCTCTTTAGTGCATGGGCTGTTGAATATCTCATGAGCCAGCAACAGGCAGAGTCTCCATTTTTTCTGTACCTCGCTTACAATGCCCCACATACTCCCATTCAACCACCAGAGGAATGGGTTAAAAAAGTAGAGCAGCGGGAACCAGGCATCAGTCCAACCCGGGCCAGGTTAGTCGCTTTGATCGAACACATGGATGCAGGAATCGGACAAGTACTGAATGCTCTCGAAGAAACCGGTCAGGCGGAAGAAACACTTGTGATCTTTACCTCCGATAACGGAGGTCAACTTTCCGTTGGTGCGAACAATGGACCTTTACGCGATGGAAAGCAGAGTATGTACGAGGGGGGACTGAAGGTTCCCACCATGGCCCGCTGGCCGGGGAAAATCAAAGCCGGCACCAGGACCAGCTTTGTCGCGCTCAGTATGGATCTTTTTCCCACAGCAATGGCGATCAACGATATTGATCACCCTGATGGGATCGATGGGCAGAGTTTACTTCCGACATTGCTGGGAGAGGAACAAGCCCCCTTGCGGGAGGAATGTTACTTCACCCGTCGCGAGGGAGGGCAGGCGTATGGTGGAAAAACCATTGAGGCTTTGCAGTATCAGGATTGGAAGGTGGTACAGAATACTCCCTTTGAACCTCACAGCTGTTTAATCTGAAGGAAGATCCTCTGGAGACTACAGATGTGAGTCGACAGAAACCTGCTATCTTTCAAGATCTCTCAGCTCGCTTGCGAAAACATATTCAGCGGGGAGGCGAAATTCCCTGGCAGGCACCCACGCCCCAGACAGCACCTTAAGTTGGCAGGTGTGGTTATCTATTTCGCTGAGACAGGGGCAGGTTGTGGTCGCACAAAGATCAGCTGGTTCCCTTTGGAGAGGGCTTCGTCATAACAGTATCCGGCCTGTTGAAACTCTTTCAGATCATCCAGAGTTTTAACGCGGTTTCGGATCAGATGGTTGACCATCATTCCACGTGCTTTTTTCGCAAACATTCCCAGCACGCGAAGCTTCCCGTTTTTTTCTTCTTTGAAAACGGGAGTAATAATATCTCCAGCTATCCGTTTCGGCTGAATAGCATTGAAATACTCCTGTGAAGCCAGATTAATCAGCAGGTCGCTGCCACTTTCAGAAAGGGCCTGATTAATCTCGTCGGTAATAGTACTTCCCCAGAACTCGTACAGGTTTTTCCTGCGCCCGATCGAAATCTCTGTTCCCATCTCCAATCGATAAGGTTGCATTAAGTCTAACGGACGCAGCACGCCATAGAGACCCGAGAGAATGCGCAAGTGATTTTGTGCGTACCGGTGATCGCTGGTATTAAACTCTTTGGGATTCATCCCCTGATAAACTTCGCCGTTGAAAGTGAGAATCGCTGGTGTCGCGTTCTCTTTCGTAAATGGAAGTGACCAGTTCTGGTATCGATCGTAATTGAGCTCTGCCAGATCGGAACTGATATCCATCAACGCTTGAAGCTTTTTGACTGAACACTTTTTTAGTTTCTGAATCAGTTGTTCAGTCTGAGAGAGTAGTGCGGGCTGCGTCAGCTCCAGTTTCAGTTGCTGGGGGGCTTCTTCAAGTCGTTTAGCGGGGGAAATCAAAGCGAGCATATTAAACAATTCTGCAATTTTTTAATCAATACGGGTGAGAGTCAGATTTCACTGTTGATGAGAACGAGCTTTTTCCTTTCCAGTGTAACGCGCGAAATCATGGAGAACATTGCACCGGCGGACAGCTTTGGTCCTGAAAAATGATATTAAGTTTTGATAAAGAAATCATAGTCCGGAGTTGGTAACAGACACCTCGGCATCCGTTCAATTGACAATCTAGAGGGGGCCGCTACTTTAGAATTCTCACCAGAGACCATCACACACACG
This sequence comes from Planctomycetaceae bacterium, assembly GCA_041398805.1. GTDB lineage: Bacteria > Planctomycetota > Planctomycetia > Planctomycetales > Planctomycetaceae > Polystyrenella. The sequence continues at coordinate 708,740 of JAWKUC010000001.1, forward strand.
TTAAAACTAGAAAGACAAACTACAGATGATGCACCAGAAAAAACTGATTCTTGGAATTCTACTCATTGTTTCAGGTTATGTTTTGGGGCTTGCTCAACAAGCCTGGATTGAATCAGCTCAGGCGCAGGAAGATTCTGGTGTTGCTGCGGAAACGATTCTCAAAGTGCGATCTGCCTACTCGACATTATTCGATGCCCGCAAAGATCTCATTGCGGAAGGTAGACACGAAGTAAGTCTCCGAGTCGTAAATACTCTGGCCGTCGGAGCGGGAGGGACGGAATCACTTAAAGATCTCGAACGGGGTACTGGGGTGGATCCGTTCACCTATGGTGCGCTTTACGCCGGCTTTGCGGAGCCAGCGATTGCCAGCGAAATCAGTCTCGATGACTCAGGCAGATTGATGTACAGAAACAAGGTAGTGCGACTTTACTCCCCCGAGCGTATGAAACAGCTCTATAAAGATTTTGAACGCTATGCGGCAGGAAATTAGAAAATCGCTCATTTAATAGATTTTCATTTGCCAATCAGGTGTTAAAATTGCTATACCTAATGCAGAGTTTTGTCTGCCAAAACAGTCAGGTTTTGGTCAACCGTTCAGGTCTTTCAGCACTCTGCTGAGGCTTGGCTCATTTATGTTGCCAACCTCGCTCAGATTCACGTCAACTATACTCTGTTTCATAATCACCTGAGAATGAAAACAGGGACACATCAATATATTAATGCTTCCTCAGCTTTCGGATCGGAAAGCGGAATCAGCGTAAGTTGAATGCCGCTTTCCGATTCGTTTTTTATGCGAACCAGAATTCTCTCCGTATCGGCTTTCTGGAGACGAAATAAGCTCCACGAAGTGGCCGCCTGATTCCAGCTATGTACTTCTTCCGGATTAATGGATGTCGCGTTGGTCGCTTCTTGAGCTACGGCGATAGACCACCTGCGAAATAATTCAGAGAAGTTCTGCCCACATGCGTTCTCGATATTTCGAATTCCGTGCTGATCCGCATGCAGTAGTCGCGGTAGAAAATCGGAGTCAGATTCGCCGGCGCACCAGTTCAGGAAAGAAAATGTTGCCCCGCGGCATCCATCCGATCTCCATAAACGGGAACGATAATAATCGGGAACGACAAGTGGATACTGGCCCTGATGCGACTCATAAATTTTCAGTCGATCCTGTATGTTGAAATGCGTGCCAGAGAGCCGGGTCTCCACCACGTGGGCCAATGCTTCATTCAGCCAGTCTTCTTCGAATTGTTGATAACCAGGTTTGTTGGAAGATTTCAAATGCAGATCGAAGGAGAGGGCGTGCACATACTCGTGAATAAGAACTTCAGTCAGGAGCTCTTCACTCGCTTCGACTGGATTGAGATAGAGCAAATCCGCCTGATTTCCAAAGGGAGGCCCCAGTTCACGGCGATAATCACCAGACCAGGTGAGTCCTGTGAGCGGTGTTTTTTCCGTGGCTAACTGATTGAGTTGATTCGTAAGCACAATCGAAAATTTTCCATCTCGATCGAGATCACTGACTTCACCTAACCAGGGAATCAGTTCTGGCACGACCAGCTGCTCAAAGACATTGATGAGGTGTGCTACCTTGTGGCTGAAGCCGTTGTCCGCTTTCACATCAACCTGATTTTCCAACTCGTTATCAATCCACACCCGCAGGTGCTCACATTCCGCCAGTAGACGTGTTGAACATTTCTGATAGGCATTAGCGTTGTGGAAACTCTCCGCGTCATTCAGATACAGATAGAAGATCGCTCTGATGCTGCGTCAGTTTCTTCAACACAAAATTCTTCGAACGTCGACCCCGCATGCAGTTGGATCGGGGAAGTGTGCAGACTTATGAAGGAACTTTTCGAAGTGACTTTAGACGAACGCACTTGATCAGCCGAGATGGGTATTAGTTGGGCGTTGGCAAACTGACGAGAGGATGACGTTTCCTCTGATCTGCTGACTGATATTTGAAATGCGTTCTCATGCAGATCTCCCTGCAGACACCCCACGATCAATAGATACTCACTCGCTTCACCTGATTCCGGAATCTCGAAGCTGATTTCAGGTCTGGAAATTGAGCTATTCCAGGTTGAAGGTTGAGAAAATGCAGAGACCGGCTGGATGTCGTAGGGTTGTCCCTGTTCCAGAAGTACAGGAGCCTGGTTCAGTTGCCACTCCGAAGGGTGGTTCTCCCGGGTTCGGGCGAAGGTGGGGATTCCGGCAGGATTCCAGTAGGTGATTCCTCCCAGCAGGAGCAGGCCCCAGAATCATCGAGAGCAGCTGACTTCGATTCTGCATGAGGGACTCGATATTGCCGGTGGTCTTGAGGAGAAATCAGGACGATAAGCTCTGCCTGAACTGATTAATTTCATCGACCTGATAGAATCTTCCCAAACAGCCCAATGCGAGTTCGTCTGGTCATTTCTCCTGATTTCTGATCACTGTCAGCTGAATTGGATTAACTTTCGGCAGATCTCCTTAAAGGCGAGTTGATTAGCAGCTCAAAATCCGTAGAAGTTGTGGGACAATCAGTTCTCTTGAAAACCGTCTCTACAACCCTGGTTTTTAAGACCGAAAGAACCGGCTGGAGCGATGTTATGTTCCAGCCGTATGTAAACTTCTGAAATTTGGACAATTTGGGAAATTAAGGGCAAATTATCTTCTCTGCTGTCCGACGGTGAATATACAATCCAATAGGGCCTAATCTCTAAACAGAGATAATCTATACAGAAGTTGATTAATCATACCTGAACACATTTCTCCTGCGACACTTCCATCACGCCTTCCATCAATTGCTCCAGGCTCCTGAATTAAAATCAGCGACACTAGCTTTGACGGGTGAGAACTGCCGGGTTTGAGACAAACATCAACATTTTCGATATAGCCGCGACTATTGAACTCACATAAAACGCATCCAGAAAAATTGGGAGTTGCAAATGAGACTCATTTTGGGGGACTCATCTCGAGGGGACAGATTTCAGGAAGAGACTTCATCGTTTCTTTCTCGTCACCGTCGGAGCATTTGTGCTGGCTCAAACTACTGTAGCATCAGCCGCACCCCTCAGTGGAACGCTGTATCACCCACAGGCAGCTGATGTCGAGCAGACCTTCGCCATTGGTCTAAAATCAGACACTGCTGGCCAGCTCGTCAATCGTGATCTGGTGGTCCTGGTGGACACCTCTGCCAGTCAGATGGGAGATCATCGGGCTCTCGCCTTAAATGTGCTGGAGAACCTGTTGGGCTCGCTGTCAGAGCAGGATCGAGTTCGCCTGGTCGCCGTTGATGTGAGTGTCGAAGATCTGACCACTCAGTTCGCTACGATCAATTCTGAAGAAGTTCGTACCGGTCTCGCTACATTGAAATCTCGAGTACCTCTCGGTGTCACGAACCTGATGCCCGCCATGGAACATGCCTTGAGTCTGCTCGAAAACAGTGAGCAGGGCGCCATCTGTTACATCGGTGACGGCATGAGCCGCGGAAGATTGATCTCTGTCGATCAAATGGGCGGATTGATTAACAACCTGCAGGAACGAAAAATTGCCGTACACAGTTTTGGTGTCGGTCCCATGATCGATTTCCAGGTGCTCGGAACGCTCGCCAACTTCACCGGTGGTGTGATTAAGTTCGACAACGAAGAAATGACCGCTGAAAAAGGGGCCGCAGTCGGTAAAGAGCTGGCCCAGGCACTCAAAATGACTGTCGAATATCCAGCCGGTTTGACATGCGAATCAGCAGAACTTCTCCCTGGTGAAGCTCTTCCCCTGCGTGGTGATCGTGAAACCATTTATCTGGCCCATGGAACACTTCCCGCCGAGATGAAGCTGGAAGATGGAGCCGAGGTGAAGCTGGTTACCAATGAAAAGATTGAAAACATTCTCGATACCGCCTGGCAAACCGCACAGGTCTCCGGTGGACTCAAGGTCGCCTTCGCTGGCAGCGAATTACTGGAACTTCAGGAAAAAGCAATTCTGACTCAGCTCGACCAGTTGGGAGAGCAGGGGGAACGGGCACTTGATCTGAAAGATCACCGTTCAGCAAACAGAATCAGCCAGCAGATGGCTCAGCTGAATCCCGGTAACCGTCATGCGGAACTGTTGAATTCAGACAGTCGCAAATTCAAACTGCTCAATGTCTCGCAGCAGGATAGCCTGCTCGATCCTGCTCCACCCGCAGAGGAAGAACTTCTGCCTCGCGAAGGGGGAGAAGCCGAGAATCTGCTGGAAGCCGAACGACAGCTGATCCGCATTAACGAACAGCACTATGCTCTGGAAGTCGAACGACTGATCGAAGAATCAAACGACAAAATTTTCCTTGATCCCGAATCTGTGATCAGTGAAATCAAACGGGCAATTACTCACGTCGCCGCCGTAAACAATATTGGACCGGATGTTCGCGATGAGTTGATCCGTAAACTGAAATCGAAACTGGCCGAAGCTCAGAACCGAATCGAAATTGCCGAGCAATTACGAATTCAGGTTGAGAATGAACGATCTCAACTGGAAGCACGGGAACGAGCTGTTGACCAACTCTTACGGGATGAAGAGCAACTCGAAGCCTGGATGGAACGGGTTCGTGCGTTACTCGCCGATGCCGTACGTGGTAACGACGACGCCTTCGAAGAAGCACAGGCAGTTGCTTCTAAAGCTCTGCAGGCACGCCCTCGACAGGGAACAGCCACTGCAGCCCGTATTCAGAGTGAGGCATTGACTCAGCTGAACCTTGTTTATGACTTGAACGAACTTCGTCGTGACCGCTGGTTGGCGGCCCTGGAAGAAGTTGAAAAATCTCACGTTCCATTCCCGGATGAACCACCCATCGCTTACCCGGCACCAGAAATCTGGCAGGCGTTGACTCGTAACCGTGAAAAATGGAAACAGGTCTCCATCTTCAAGCAGACTCCTCGCGAACAGAAAATCCGCGAAGAACTGGATCGCGTCTACGAACTTGATGTCGAAGGTTTGAGCCTGGAAGAAGCCCTGCAACAGATTGAAGACCAGGGTGGATTCATGATTCAGGTCCACAGCTCTGTGACAGATACAGCTGACCTGGGATCAATCGAAATTGAGAACAGTTACTCTGGTATCAAACTTCGCAGTATTCTGCGATTGTTGCTCGGACCGAGTGAATTAACCTACGCCATCAAAGACGAAGTGTTGTTCATCATTTCGGAAGAAGAAGCACAGAATAACACCGACTTCCTGCAACTGAAAATTTACCCGGTTACCGACCTGGTGATTCCAATTCAGAACATCTCCGGTGGTCAGGGTATCAATGGTACTCAGAACGGTGGTAATGGCCAGAACAGCTTTGGGAATAATGGTAACAACAACGGTAACTTCTTCAGTGTGCCGGACACGATTCAACCCGAGCGGTTTGATCTGAAAAAAAAAGCCCTCAACCGTTAATTGACAACAGTCAGGGTAAACTGCCCCGATTAGATAATCAGATTCCACAAAGAGAGCGTCAGGCTAGTGAGCCTGTCGCTCTTCTTTTGCGCGAAGAAGCGGCTGCTACGGGTGAGGAAGAACCTGCCCGAAATGCTAAACAGGGATTGCTCCCTGATTTGAATACCGGTTCTCCGGAAGAAATCTGGCAGGCTTATTTCAAAGAGAAACGCTCCACAGAAACAGTGTCGCGCGTTGTGCAGAAGCTGTTGGAACAGGACCAGCACAAGCATGTCATCGCCGTTATCAAGCAGTCGCTGCTGGCTGGCCATTCGCAACCCTGGATGTATGAAGTGCTCGCCTTCTCGATGCGTCTTGAGGAGTATCCTCAGAAAGAGATTGATCGTGTTCTGCTCTCTAATGTCGACTTTCAGGCATCTGATGTGCCCCACCTGCTCGTCTCAGCGGCGTATTTGAATCGCCTGGAAGCGAAACAGGAGGCATTGAAACTGTACCGCCAGGCAGCGGAATTAATCCCCACTCAGGTGGAAGCATATCTATTGGGGCTGAAGGTCGCCGAGGAACTGAATGATGCAGAAGGGATCCTCTGGGGAGCGACCGGCATTCTGGTCAATGCGATGGACCCGAAGTACAAGTCGCGCCGCTTGCAGGCTGAAAATGTACTCGAGAAGCTCATCCAGAAAACTCAAACAACAAATCCTGAGTTGAGCCAGGAGTATGCCCAACAGTTTGCCGCAGCCTTGCAGCAGGATTTACGAGTTCGAGTGAGTTGGACTGGTGCGGAGATGTCGATCTGACTGTTCTCGAACCAGGGGAGCCGTCTGCTCGACACATCAGCGGCAGACGGTCAACGGAGGACAGTTCCTGCATGATGGTTTTGGACCGAAATCTCAAAACTGTTACGAAGAGTATGTCGCGGTTCAGGCGACCCCGGAAATTATGAACTGCGTATTCAACATATTCAGGGAGATATCGTCGGGAATCGCATTCGGGTAAAAGTCTGGCGTAACGCGCGAAGTTCAACGGAACGGGTTCAGGAGTTTTCCCTGACTGTGAAACCGGAAGAACAATCAATTCAATTAAAATTACCAGAGGGACGTCGTGCTACTCAACTTGAAACATCGCAGCTGGCTCCAATCGAACCACGCCGCATTGACAGCAACAGAAGCTAAAATCAGAAAGCAGCTGCAACGAAAAGAGATTCCTGTTGCTGCAAATAATCGTCAGGCAACCGGATCGGCCCTCAGGCAACAGGCGAACTTTCAGAATTTCAATACAACCGCTGCCTCGGGAACAGCAGTAGGTTATCAACCTGTGATCACCACATTATCCGAAGGTGTCAGTTTATCTGTCCTGCCGGTCGTCTCGGCTGATCGGCGATACGTTCGCATCAGCACAACTCCCGTGTTCACCAATATCACCGATGTCTTCACGTTTGGTTTTGTACAACAAAACCCATGATGACTTCACATACTCCTTCAATCACACCCATGGCTCTCGAACAGTTCAAAATACGACCACTAAGCATCGATGATTATGATTCCATAACTGCCTTGTGGCAGAAGTCCGAAGGGGTTGCTCTGAGTTCTGCTGACAGTCGCGAGGCAATCTCGCTTTATCTTGAGAGAAATCCGGGCCTGAGTCAGGTGGCCATTTGCGCGGATCAGATCGTGGGAACTCTGTTGTGTGGTCACGATGGTCGCAGGGGATATCTTCACCATCTGGCTGTCGAAGAATCATATCGCAGTCAGGGAATTGCTACGGCTCTGGTTAACAAGGTGCTCCAGAATCTGGCGGATGTGGGAATCGAGAAATGTCATCTGCTCGTTCTGAATTCCAACGCAGCTGGTATTGAATTCTGGAACAAACTTGGTTGGGAAAAGCGGGACAGACTAAGTCTGTTTTCGCATGAGTGTGGCTGAATCGAATTGTTGAGATCAAATAATCTGATCAATCAATTCTGCCCCTTCGATTCCCACCAAACTTTCATCAAGCCCGTCGTAGAAGTAGGTGAGGCGTGTATGGTCCAGCCCGAGTTGATTGAGTACAGTGGCATGCAGTTTTTTTACGTTCAGTTTGTTTTCCAATGCCTTGCTGCATAACTCATCGGTGGTGCCAACTGATTGTCCCCCTTTAATACCCCCTCCCGCCATCCACATGGTGAAGCCATAACTGTTGTGATCCCGCCCGCTGCCTTTGGCATACTCCGCCGTCGGTTGGCGTCCAAATTCGCCTCCCCAGACGATCAATGTCTTTTCGAGGAGCCCGCGCTGTTTGAGATCTTTCAGCAGACCGGCGATCGGTTTATCCGTTTCCGCTGCGTGCAGGTTATGGTTGTCTTCCAAGTCTCCATGCGCGTCCCAGTTGGCATCGTTGTGATTTCCACCGGAGTAGATCTGGATAAACCGCACTCCCCGTTCCACCAGACGACGTGCCAGCAGGCACTGGCGTCCGAAGGTGGCCGAGGTTTCGTTGTTCAGCCCATACAGTTCCTGGGTTTCTTTTGTTTCCTGGCTGATGTCGGTCGCTTCCGGTGCAGAGCTCTGCATTTTGAAGGCAAGTTCATAGTTAGCAATCCGCGCGGCAAGATCAGAGTTATAAGCGCGTGAATTCAGGTGTTCGTTGTTGTAAGCCTGTAGTGAATCGAGCAAGTCACGCTGGGCGGCATGGCTCATTCCCTGGGGAGGTTCCAGATCGAGGATGGGAGCACCTTTGGAACGCATAACAGTCGCCTGGTACGACGCAGGCATGAATCCGCTGCTCCAGTTCTTGGCACCACTGATTGGGCCTCCGCGTGGATCCAGCATCACGACAAATCCCGGCAGATCCTGGTTCTCAGTTCCCAGACCATAGTTGACCCAGGAACCCATACAGGGACTACCACTCAGAATGCGACCGGAGTTCATCATTAACATGGCAGAACCATGAATGGGGGAATCGGCAGTCATCGACTTCAGGAATGCGATGTCATCAACGCAGCTTGAGAGGTGCGGAAAGAGATCAGAAACCCACTGTCCCGATTCGCCGTATTGATTGAAGTTCCAGCGCGGTTCGACAATCCGCCCCTGATTTTTATGGCCACCACGACCAAAGGTTTTCACTTCGACCGTTTTACCATCCATCCCGGTCATGGCGGGTTTGTGATCAAAGGTGTCGATGTGACTGGGACCGCCATACATATACAGAAAAATGACGGAGGTTGCTTGTGGATCGAAATGCGGATCTTTGGCGCTGAGGGGTGACTTGTAGGGGGTCACTCCATCTGCTGCCAGGCTCTGACGATTAAAAAAGTCGCTCCCCAGCATGCCGGAGAGGGCGACCGATCCAAAACCAGCGCCCGCCTGCCACATGAACTCACGACGTGTCCGTCCGCAGAAGTTAGGGTTCCCGGATTGACTCATAGTAGTAATGTCCTGTAACGGAGATATGAATTATTGAAATCAGTTCGTAGGGTTATTGTCTATATTAATCGAGATAAACAAATTCATTCAGATTCAGGGCCAGCAGGCAGAAACTCTGAACGGCCTGTTTGTGATTCATGTCTCTCTCTGCCTGCATCCTGGAGATGAAACTGACTCCACGCGATACCTCTTCTGCTGAGGGCTCGCGTTGTAAGACTCTTTCCAAAGCCGTTTCAACAATCTCCTCATCTGATATTGTCTGCTCTGTCTCCAGCAAACTGCGGGCAAAGCTTTCTGCCTGTTCCGTGAGAAGATCGCTGTTCAACATTCCCAGCGCCTGCGTGGGTTGAGTCGTGACGAAACGGACAGGGCAGCTGTCATCCAGATCGGCAACATCAAAGCTGAACAGAATGGGTGTGACGAGTGACCGCTTTGCATGAATGTAAACCGATCGGCGATACCGTTCGAATGGTGTGGAGTCTCCCCACCCTTTCCCCGGTTGTGACTGTCCCGCTTTGACTTCGTCGGGGATATAGGAATAAATGCTGGGACCAAATAATTTGGTGGTGGTTAAATTCTGGCTTGCTTCGAAGATCGAATCACGAATTTCCTCCGCTCCCAGACGCCGCATGTTAAATCGCCAGAACAGATTATTCAGTGGATCACGGTCGAGATAATCCTCACGTGCTGCGGAGGACATCTGGTACGTTGAGGAGAGTAGCATTCGTCGATGTAACTCTTTCAGACTCCAGCCCTGTTCCACAAAATCATTCGCCAGCCAGTCCAGAAGTTCCGGGTGTGTGGGAGACTCACCTGCCAGGCCAAAGTTGCTGGAGGATCGGACGATCCCCCGACCGAAATGATATTGCCAGACGCGATTCACCAGCACTCGGGCAGTGAGGGGGTGTTCTGCTGAAGCAATCCACTCAGCCAGACTGGCGCGTCTGCCAGTCGAGTTCTGGCGTGCCTGAATCGGTTCTAATTCGGGAGTAAACGGGGCAAGCGCCGCGGGGCGGACAGGCTCAACTTCGTCGCCTGGTGAGCCAGGGTTTCCACGTAACAGGATGTGTGTAAGCAGGGGGTCGGGGCCTTGTTCCTTAACACAGAGCGCTTGTTCGAGTCCGGCGGGAGGTGATGCCTTGAGTTCTTTCTGCTGCGTAATCAGTGCCGCATACTGCTCCACGCCCTCAGCAGAGATGAGCTGCGGAGAGAATTTCTTCAGCAGATCTAAACGGCGGTTTTCGTATTGCCATTCTTCTTTGTCGACCCCCTGTAACTGATCGACGACAGGCTGTGCGATTGCTGTCAATTCCGCCTGCACCTCATCGAGCTTAGCCTGATATCGTTGCATTTCCTGCTGGTGCTGGGCTTTCTCCTCGGGAGTGCCGATTTCAGAAATGGAGGCTGCCTGCACAGTCTCGGGGCTGCGCACACCGTACCGTTTCACATTCCTCATAAAGGAAAGCAGGCTGTAATAATCCTGCTGGGAAATCGGATCGAGTTTGTGATCGTGACAGCGGGCACAACCAAAAGTCAGTCCCATGAAAACTTCAGTTGTCGTCGAGACAATGTCATCCATATCGTCGTAGTAAGCGAGTTGCTTATCAGCAGGTTCATCATCCCAGATACCAAGACGATAGTAACCTGTGGCGATGATGGCAGCGGAATTGTCCGGATCAAGTTCATCGCCAGCCAGCTGTTCTTTGATGAACTGGTTATAAGGTTTGTCTTCGTTGAAAGATTGAATAACGTAATCGCGGTATTTCCAGACGAAGGGTTTGGGATCATCCCGTTCGTAACTGTTCGATTCGGCGTACCGCACCAGGTCCAGCCAGTGACGTCCCCATTTCTCTCCGTAATGGGGCGATGCAAGTAGGCGTTCGACTAATTCAGCATAGGCTGCGGGGGAATCATCATTAACAAACTGACGAACCTCTTCGATACTGGGCGGGAGGCCTGTCAGATCATAATAAACCCGGCGAATCAGTTTTGCTCGATCCGCAGGTGCTGCTGGAGACATGTTGTTCGCTTCCAGCTTCTCCAGGATGAAGGCGTCAATCGGGTTGGAAACCCAGTCTGGTGCTTTCGTCTCTGGAACGGGCACAGGCTCGACAGGTTGAAATGCCCAATGTTCCTGTCCTGCAGCAATCTTTTCCTCAAACGGGTCAATGATCGGTTCGATTTCCTCATCCGGCCAGGGGGCTTTCATCTCGACCCATTTAGTCAGAACAGCGACCTGTTCATCAGAAAGTTTTTTGGTCGGGGGCATCTCAAAGCCCTCTCGTTTCACGGCCTCAATCAGCAGGCTGGCTGCAGGGTCGCCCGGTTCAACAGCGGGACCACTTTCACCCCCTTCGAGGATTAATGCTCGCGCGTCGAGTCGCAATGCCCCCTCCTGTTTATGAGAGGAATGACATTTGTAACACTCTGCCTTCAGCAACGGACGGACGTGTGTCTCGAAAAACTCCAGTTGCTCCGGGCTGAATTCAGGAGGAGTCTCCACTTGTGCATAAGCTTCTCGCAGTAAGGCAAAATTGCCTACTAAAGCGAAACTCAGAATCAGCCAGAATAAAGCTCTCATCAGACAACCTGTGAAACACGGAGATAGTTTGAAGTCGCAGAAATCAGCAGTTATTTAATAATATTAAATATATCTGCTGGTCGCAATAAAAATGCACAAATTCATCGAACTGGAAATGCCGTTACGATGTAACTGGCTACCAACATATATTTTACGTTCAACAGCCTGAATATGTGCATTCAAAGAGGTTAAAAATCAGCGATTTAAGATTTCCGGACGAGGCCTGGTTCTACGTCGATGGTCAGATCAGCGAATTCATCCTTTTTGAAATGTTCCCAGGCAATGGCCGCCATACCGGCGTTGTCTGTACAGAATTCGCGGGGAGAAATATGCAGCTCGAAATTATTGCTGTTTGTCATCTCTGTGAGGGCTTCCCGGAATCGACCATTAGCAGCGACTCCTCCGCCGATCAACAAACGGGAGAGCTGATATTGCTCCAGCGCCTGCCGGGATTTACCAACCAGAACATCGACCACGGCTTCCTGAAAACTGGCTGCGAGATCGGCGATGCGTTGATCATCGAGAGGTGGGGGTTGTTTGACGGCCCCCGGGGTACCTTCCGCCTGATAGAGGACCGCTGTTTTTAATCCGCTGAAACTGAAATCGAGACGGTCCTCTTTCAGGAATGTGCGGGCGAATGAGAATGCGGACGGGTTTCCCTGTGCGGCGACTTTTTCAATATGCGGCCCCCCCGGATAAGGGAGATTCAAAATCTTGGCGACTTTGTCGAACGCTTCCCCAGCTGCGTCATCAATGGTTGAGCCGATCAGGTCATAATCGGTGGCACTCAGGCAGTGATATAGATTGGTATGTCCTCCACTGACCACCAGTCCGATCGCGGGGAAAATATCCTGTTTGGCTGCGAGCCGGCAGGCATACAGGTGTGCCTGAACATGATCGACTGCGATGAGGGGGCAATCGAGTGTGGCCGCCAGGGTTTTGGCGGCAGTTAAGCCGACCAGCAGTGAACCGACCAAACCGGGCCGTGTGACAACCGCAATCACGTCAATCTCATTCAGAGTAACATCGGCACGGGACAGAGCTTCATGAATGACCGGCAACAGGTTGGTGACATGCGCTCGCGAAGCAATCTCGGGGACCACACCACCATACTTTTCATGCAGCTCGGCCTGTGAGGCGACGACGTTAGAAAGGACGTTTAAATCTCGATCAATGATCGCTGCCGCTGTTTCGTCGCAAGAGGATTCGAGGGCCAGCATTAAACGGGCCTCGCTCATAGGTGGTACCTCAATAATCGTTCGGAGCGAACAGCAGGAAAAAGAATAGCAGAGATTAGAAGTGAAAAATCAGGATTACTCTTCAGCCTTGGGCTGTAACTGTGCCTTAAGGTACTCCACCCCTTTATTCAGTTGTGTATCTTCGAACACTTCCACATCGGCTTTTGATCCCAGGATATCTGTCTGTCGACGATAATCCAGATACTTGCGAAATTCGTCTGTGGTGAATTTCACTTCAAAGCCATCGTTGGGTAAGACGCCCCAATCGTCTTCATCTTTGGCGCTGCGCGTGCGGTGGATGTTTTTGCCACTCGGTCGATGATAGCTGGCGGTTGTCAGTTTAAGGGCACTGCTTCCTTCTTCCAGATCAAAAACATTCTGAACAGAGCCTTTACCCCAGGTGCGTTCCCCAATGACAACTGCCCGCTCGTGATCCTGTAAGCAGGCGGAGACAATTTCGCTCGCAGAAGCACTGTAATGATTGACAAGTACAACCATGGGGAAACCTTTGTAGGTTCCTTCGGCTTTGGCATCCCAGACACGTTCGGGGGTGTTGCGACCTTTGGTGCTCACGATGCGACCACTTTCGACGAACATATCGGAGATTTCAGTTGCCTGAGAAAGCAGCCCGCCCGGGTTAGAACGGAGATCAAGGATCAGGCCTCGCATTCCATTCAGCACAAGATCATCCAGTACGACCTGGAGTTCTTCCGCGCTGTGTCGACTGAAATGGGTTAAACGGATGTAGGCGAGTTTGGCTTCCTGATCGAGCCAGAAATTCCAACTCGCGTCATCGTTGTAGTTCATACCGAGGACGGTTGAGAGCCGGATCACATCGCGCTCAATTTCCAGCTCGACAGGTTCTGTTTCGTTCTCGTGCAGGATTTTGATTTTTACTTTTTCGCCCGTTTTCCCTTTAAGCAATTCAACCGCATCGGAGACTTGAAAGCCTTCGGTTGATTTCCCTTCGATTTCGAGAATCGTATCCCCCGCTTTTACACCAGCAGCGTAGGCAGGGGTTCCGGGGAGGGGAGTCATCACTGTTAAATGAGTTGTGTCAGGGTCTACAAAAACCTGGATACCGATTCCGCCGAATTCCTGATCAACAGATTGATTGAACATCTGGATGTCATCGGGGCTGATGTAGTTACTGTAAGGATCGAGTTCCCGTAACATCCCTCGAACAGCAGCTTCCACAATTTCGCGACGATCGACTTCTTCGACATAGTTCTTGTCGATTTTTTCGAAGGTGTCGACGAAGAGTGTCATCAGTTCATAGAGTCGTTCGTCCTCAGTTTTCTCTGTATCCTCGTCCGCTTTCAGCAGAACTGAGCAGGCCACAAGAATTACCACCAGGAGCATGAAGAGCAGACTGGAACGGTAGATAAACTTATCATTTCGTCGAAGCGTGGCAATAGCGGTCCGCATTGGGGAATGCTCCTTGGATTCAGTAGGGAATGATCAGTCTGTACTGAGGATGAATCTACACGGAATAATGAAATCTTACTGAGGATGTTACGACCAGGGGTCAAGCGGGGCGGGTATTCAGGAATTGCTGGCAGGACAAGTTGTGAGGCAGCCCGTAATTAACCTATCTAGTCTAGGTGATCATTGTGGTGGCGGCAAGCTGTTGATTCTGGGAAGTTTGCGATTAGAGCTGTATTAAAAGGTCTGTTCAGGACTTACGAAACTCGCTATCGAATGCAGCAGGTGATCCCAGGTATACACCTCGGAGGTCAGGTGCACCGGCAAACCGATTTCCTCTGCTGCCTCCCCCGTGACTGGGCTGAGGGCAGCAAACCGGGTTTGGCTGAGGGTGTTTTTCAATTCTGCATCAGCCTCAATCAGCTGTTTGAGATTTCGGGCGATCGCCGGGCTGCTCAATCCGATCCAGTCGAGCCCCCCTGTTTTAATTTGTGCAATTTGTTCGGGGGACCATTGCCTGATATCTTCGTGTTCATACACCACAAGTTCATCGAACTGCTCGCAGACAGGTCCAAGTTCTCTGGGCAGAATATCCCGTCCCCGGTTCGCCCTGACCCAGAGAATTTTCTTTCCCGCTGCCTGAGGCTTCAGAGTCTCCGCGAGGCTTTCCGCTCGAAAGTCAGGAGGAACAAGATCACTTCTTAAGCTGAATTTTTCGAGGGCCTTGGCAGTCGAGGATCCAATGCTGGCGAGTTTGCAGTGGGCAAGAGCCCGGTTATCAAGGCCCCCCTCCCATAGAAAGTCATGGAAGTAATTCACACCATTCTCGCTGGTAAAGATCAGCCAGTCATATTGAGCCAGACTGCAACAACTGGCTCAATATGACTGGCTGGTAAAGATCAGCCAGTCATATTGAGCCAGTTGTTGCAGTCTGGAGTGAATTTTTTGAAGCTGTTCAATCGATTGCACGCGTTGAATGCGCATTGTGGGAATCAGCACGGGCTCGGCTCCCAGTTCCCAGCACTGTTTGATCAGGTGGTCGACATTATCTGGTTCAGAGAGTGCTTCGCGTTTAAATGGTATGACCTCGGGGCGGGTAATGCCGATCCGTTTCCCCAAGAGGGGCTTGCGGCTGAACCAGTCAATCTGCTCACGTTGCTGCACGCAGTCACCGACGATGATCAACGAGGGGGCTTTCAGTCCGGCTTCTTTGACGGCACCGGGGAGTTCAGCCAGAGTTGTGGAAAGCGTTTGCTGGTCTGTCCAGGTGGCGCGGCGCACCACACAGGCAGGAGTCGTCGCTGATTTTCCCGCCGCCATTAATTTCTGCACGATCGTGGGCAGACGATGCAGCCCCATGTAAAAAACAAGTGTTCCGGAGAATCTAGCCAGACTCTCATAGTCGAGTGAGCTGTCTTCCTTATCCGGATCTTCATGGCCTGTTACGTAAGCAACTGCTGAGGCATAATCGCGATGAGTCAGTGACAGTCCTGCATACACAGCTGCTGCTGTGGCGGCGGTGATTCCGGGGATGACTTCATAGGGGATTCCCTCCGCTTCCAGTGCGGCAGCCTCTTCACTTCCCCGTCCGAAGATATAAGGGTCTCCCCCTTTCAGGCGAACGACTGTTTTTCCCTGTTTGGCCTCGTCGATCAGGTGTTGGTTGATCTCTTGCTGATTGAGCCATTTCCCATGCTCTCCCACGGAACGACAAGTTCGCTCGGCATGAGCAGCGGTGTGGCGCAGCAGCAAGGGATTGACTAACCCGTCATATAAAATTGAGTCGGCGCGCTGGAGGCAATCGAACCCTTTCAGGGTGATCAAACCAGGATCTCCCGGTCCAGCTCCAACCAAATAAACGAAACCCGGTTTACTCATCTGTTCTCGCAGGTATTATTGATGATGAATACCGTTTCTATGCAAAACGACCAAGAAGTAGATACTAAATGATCTTATATTGCTAAGATAGTTGATGGTAGGACAAATCACTGTTCCCTCCACACGTCCCTCCAAGTCGTGCTCATTTCCCTCCTGTTGCATTTCAAAATAGCTCCCCACTTCCCTCGCGAAGGATTTGAATAATGAAAATTGCAATCACCGGGGCCTCTGGACTCGTGG
This sequence comes from Planctomycetaceae bacterium, assembly GCA_041398805.1. Taxonomy (GTDB): domain Bacteria; phylum Planctomycetota; class Planctomycetia; order Planctomycetales; family Planctomycetaceae; genus Polystyrenella. The sequence continues at coordinate 724,900 of JAWKUC010000001.1, forward strand.
GTTCTGCACTCACTCGATTTCTGGAATCAAAGGGAGACCAGGTCTTCCCGGTTACGCGTTCCAGGAACGACAGTAAACTCGAGGCGGTCCATTGGGATATCAATAAGGGGGAGATCGAAAAAGAGAAGCTCGAAGGGATCGATGCGGTTGTGCATCTGGCTGGTGAAAGCATTGCCTCGGGACGATGGACACCGGAACTCAAAAAGAAAATTGTGGAGAGCCGCGTCAAGGGGACCCGGTTGATCGCCGAAACACTGGCTGAACTTGAAAATCCACCTGAAGTGCTGGTCAGCTCTTCCGCCACCGGATATTACGGTGACCGGGGTGACTTGCAATTGACCGAAGTAAGTCCACCAGGGACCGGGTTTCTGCCGGAGACCTGCGTTGCCTGGGAAGAAGCAACCAAAGCGGCCAGTGATGCTGGAATTCGCGTGGTCATGATCCGGACGGGGCTGGTCCTCTCCAAAGAGGGAGGAGCGTTAGAGAAAATGCTGACACCTTTTAAGCTGGGTGTGGGTGGTCGTATTGGAGATGGTAAACAGTTCTGGAGTTGGATCGCCCTGGAAGATCTCGTTCGGGTGATGCATTTTGCAATTACCCATAAACAGCTCTCTGGACCGGTGAATGGGACCGCTCCCTGCCCGGTGACGAATCAGGAATTTACCAAGACCCTGGGTAAAGTTTTGAAGCGCCCGACTCTGATTCCTGTTCCAGCATTCCTGGCACGCACGGCCCTGGGAGAGATGGCTGATGACCTGCTCTTTGCAAGTGCGAATGTCATCCCGGCTAAACTGGAAGAGCATGGATTTCTCTTCGAGTTATTCAGCCTCGAAGATGCACTTCGATCGATTCTGAAATAGATCGGTTACGGCTATTGAAGGATGGGGAGCATTCCCTCGGTCCCGTGTTGATAGTTACGGGTCACGATCGTACCGAGTAGTGTAGTAGGTGTGCAGTCGTAAATGCCGATGTTAGTCAAACTTCCCGCCAGGCGGGGGTTTCCATCGAAGACCACGATGCGATCACAGCGGGAGCGTCCCATTAGCTGAATGGGGCCATTCTCATTATCGGGTTCCCGTTCCGCTTTTTTATCTTCGGTTTTACTGGTCCCTTCGACCAGCACTTCGACTTCTTTACCAATGAAGGTCGCGTTGTCTTCTTCGCTGATCTGGTTCTGGAGCGCCAGCATCTCGTTGTTACGTCGTTTTTTCACCTTGTCGGGAATCTCGTCTTCGTAAAGCTCGAAGGCTTTGGTGCCCGGACGTGGGCTGTATTTGAAGATAAAGCTGTTTTTGAACCGGCATTCCCGGATGATGTCCATGCTCTTCTCAAAGGACTCTTCTGTTTCGCCGGGGTGACCGACAATGAAGTCGCTGGAGACGGAACAATCAGGAAGTATTTCGCGGATGCGGCCCATCATCTCCATATACTGTTCGACGGTGTAACCTCGTTTCATCATTTTGAGTACGTCGTTACAACCCGACTGAATCGGTACGTGAATGTAGTGGGCGACCTTAGGAAGATCCCGCATCGCTTCCAGAAGATCATTTCCCATATCTTTGGGGTAACTGGTCACAAATTTGATGCGGTCGATACCGTCGACATCATGAATTTTATACAGCAGATCAGAAAGGCGATGGAGCCTACCTTCTTCGGTGTGTTTATAACTGTTGACGGTCTGACCGAGCAGGATGACTTCTTTCACCCCCTGCCCTGCCAGCACTTTGGTTTCACTCAGAATTTCACTCGGCGATCGACTCTGTTCCGGTCCCCGTGTCGATGGAACCACACAGTAGGTACAGAACTTGTCGCAACCGATCATGATGCGGATGTAAGCCTGGTAGGGTGAGGGACGCATCTCCGGTTCACGTAGCGGGTCGTAACTTTCGAAACTGCGGGTGACAGTATCACGGGAACCTTCTTTACGCCCCAGGCTGACAGCCAGCGCCCGTTCGCGGTTCTCGCGTGCTTCACGCACCATGCGCGGGATTTCACCCAGTTGACCGGTACCGACCACCATGTCGACGTGAGGCGCACGTCGGAAGATCAGCTTCTGATCTTTCTGAGCCATGCAGCCAATCACGCCAATCACCTGATTAGGGTTATCGCGTTTGCTGAATTTCATCCGGCCGAGTTGACTGTAAATTTTGTGCTCGGCGTGTTCGCGAACGCTGCAGGTGTTGAAGAGGACAGTATCTGCATTAAACATGTCGTCGGTCAGTTCATAGCCATCCTGACGCAATGCCCCCACCACCAGTTCACTGTCCAGAACGTTCATCTGACAGCCAACGGTCTCGATGTACAGTTTCTGTACCTGAGCTGGGTTCTGGATTGTTTCGGTGGAACTGTTTGCGGATTCCGTCGTCATTGTGTTTATTACCGCGATTGAATGTGATCGATAAAGTATCACTTAAAACAAGTGCATCGGATCCAGGAAGACTGGATCAGACCCGTGATTGAATACCAGAGTGTCTGGAACGAATCATCATATCAGGAGAGCTGGGCCAGCAGTTGGGTTCAGGCGACTGAACCTGCTTTTTTCTCTTTTTTTTCCTGCTGTTCCCGGGTTTCCTGCAACTGACGGGCATGTTCCTTGAATTCCGCCTTGCGGGCCAGGCGGGCTTCCTCATCAACCTGCTTTTTAATCTGCTGTAACCGTTCCAGCAGGAAATGCTGCCGATGATGGGTCATCAACGAGGAGAGGGAACGGATTGCCAGAAATGTTGCAATCAGATAGACACCCAGTTGAATTGAACTCATTCGCTATCTCCTTTGGCGTTTGAATGTTCAGAAAAGTCTGGTTGGTGCTCTGGGTTGCTGGTCGAAAACGAACTCATTGCGAACGCAGGATCAGGTACGGACGCGTTCCACATATTCACCGGTCGAAGCGTCTATCTTCACCCGGTCTCCCTGTTCGATGAAAGCAGGAACCTGAATTTCAGCACCCGTCTCGACTGTAGCAGGTTTTGTTACGTTGGTGGCGGTGTTCCCTTTGGCGGCAGGCTCTGTATAGGTGACTTCCAGCGTGACATGCTGAGGGGAGTCATGTCGATCAGTTGATCGTTCCAGTAGAGCATCTGCACGGTCGCCCCTTCGAGCAGGAATTTCACCTTATCGGCGGCGACTGCTTCCTCCATGGTGTATTGCTCGTAGTTTTCATTGTCCATGAACACGAAGCCGTTGGCATCACGATAGAGGTACTGTCCATCGGACTTACGGATATCAGCTGCTTCCAGGCTGTCACCACTTTTATAAGTACGATCGAGAATGGTTCCCTTCAGGATGTTTTTCAAACGGGTTTTGTATAGCGCCTGGCCTTTTCCCGGTTTCACAAAGTTACATTCGAGCATGTCGTAAGGTTCGCCATCCAGAATAACTTTGGTTCCCTTGCGAAAATCTCCAGTGTTGATTTGAGGCATGTCTGTTCTCTAAAAATTGCTTGACGTCATCGAGGAGACCAACCTGATCACTCTGTTTGTCAGAGTCTGAAAAGTTCTGGTCTCGTTGTATTATTCAGGAAACAACGCGGTCCTGAGGAAGTTTAGTAGTAGGAGCTATCTGTATAGTAGCTCTTCTGGGTTTCGCCCGGTCGGTATTTCCTTTAGAGGGGGAACCGTCACTGGAGCGTTAGGCGGCAAAAGAATATCATAAGCCGCCCGGTAGAGGAACATCGAGATAATCGAGTTTTACCCGGATTTCACTATAAACAGGCTGTTTGGGCCTGATGTCTGCGGAAATGCTCAGATTATGGCTCTTGAATCGACCTCTCCCTTCTCCAACAGTCTTTACAGCTGGAATGAACAGCTGGGGGACGCGGTGCGGACTCTGGAAGAATTGCTGGCTCGACTCGGTCTGAAGGAGTCTGATTTTGATTCTGCCGGGCTGAAGTTGCTGGCCGATCCTACCTTTCCCCTTTTTGTTCCTGAATCGTTTCTCAATCGGATGGAGCAGAAGAATCCACTTGATCCGCTGCTGCTTCAGGTGCTTCCTCTGGCTGCGGAAACTGAAGCTCACCCGGGGTTTTCAATTGACCCCCTGGAGGAAGCCTCCTCGCGGATCGTCCCCGGTTTGCTCCATAAGTATCCGGGAAGAGTGCTGATGATTGCGGCCCGTAGTTGTGCGGTGAATTGCCGTTATTGCTTCCGCCGAAATTATCCCTATCAGCAGGAGCCGAGTCGTCTTAAAGACTGGGAGCCCGCACTCGAATATATTCGGAAGGAAGAATCGGTCCACGAAGTGATCCTGAGTGGGGGTGATCCGTTGATGCTCACGGATCTCAGATTGCAGGAACTGCATGACCTAATTGCCGAAATACCACATCTGCAGCGATTACGAATTCATACGCGTCTCCCAATCGTGCTGCCCGCCAGGGTCAATGAAGCATTGCTGAATCTGCTGACTGATTCCCGGCTGTCGGTGGTGCTGGTCGTGCACGCCAATCATCCGAAGGAAATTACCGGGGATTGTGCGAAGGCGCTCCTGAGACTGAAAGCGACCGGGATTCAATTACTGAATCAGTCTGTCCTTTTGAAGGGGGTCAATGATGAGGTAGAGACCTTAACCGAGCTATGTGAGCGGCTGGTTAACCTGGGGGTCCTTCCCTACTATCTTCATCAACTTGATCAGGTTGCTGGAGTCGCGCACTTTCAGGTAGAGATCGAACGAGGACGCGAGATCATTTCTCAGCTTCGTTCCCGGTTACCAGGGTATGCTGTACCCCGCTATGTACAGGAGCGACCGGGTGAATCGAGTAAAACTCTGATTGAGTTCTGCGACTAGTTGCGAATCTGGTTTTGTTTCCAAAGCCTACCAGGTTTTTAAGGGAAGCAGATACCAGAGCAAAAGGGCAACGGGTCCGGCGTAGATGACGGAGTCGATCAAGTCGAGCAATCCGCCAAAGCCCGGCATTAAGGCGGCGGAATCTTTTTGCTCACAATCCCGTTTGATCAGCGACTCTGCGAGGTCACCGATCAACCCGACGATTGCAATGATGACTCCGTAGATGAGTGTCGCCCAGATTGCTGGTGGGGCCTGGCCTTCCATGAAACGGCCCGTGGTGAATTGAAACCAGAGGAGAGAAGCGAGCCCACCTCCCAGAAGTGCTCCCAGCCCTCCCATGCGGGTTTTACCCGGGCTGAGTCGGGGGACGAGTTTGGTTTTTCCTAAGAATCGCCCCATAAAATAAGCACCGATATCTCCCCCCTTCGCGGCAAAAATCAAAGAGCCGATCGCCAGATAACCCATCGATGCCCCCGCCACCCAGCGCAGTTGAGTTGTGATTGCGATTAAGAGACCGATGTAACAGAGAATGAGCAGCTCCGCGCCTAAAGTTTCCATGTGGTGGCCCGGTTCCCGGAAGAGAGCCGCTCGATTCAGGAAGAGTCCCAGAATACTGAGCGACAAGGCGAAGGCGATCCAGACGAGGCTGTCGGTCCAGTCGGGTTCGGATTGGAGCCAGTGCGGCATCCAGCCGGCTGTTAACACGAGACCCGAGAGGAGTGTGGGGACGAACCAGGTTGGTTGCATCTGCCGACGGGTGAGGAGTGTTTTCAGTTCGAATGTAGCTCGAATCAGGACCAGCAGGCAGAAGGCCCACAAGAGAATGGCTGTTTCTCCTGACCGGTGATCAAAACGAAAAAGCAGAAAGATGAGCGGAATCAGAATGCAGGAAATACCAATGCGCCAACCAAGCATACACAATTATCCTTTCAAACCACCAAATCGGCGATCACGGCTGGCGTAGTCGCGCAAAGCCTGATGTAATTCTTCCTGACGAAATTCAGGCCAATGTTTTTCGGTTACCCACAGTTCCGCATAACTTAATTGCCAGAGGAGAAAGTTACTGACCCGCATTTCTCCAGAAGTTCTGATGATGAGATCCGGATCGGGCATGCCGCGGGTGTAGAGATGATCGGAGATCGTCTCTTCCGAGATGTCGGCCGGTTCGAGTTCTCCCGACTTCACTTTTTCGGAGATCGACTGGACTGCATCGACTAATTCACCTCGACTACCATAATTGAGTGCCAGGCAAAGACACATGCCGGTGTTCTCCTGGCTGTAATCGATTGTCTTTTGAACTTCCGCGAGAACTTCCTCGCCCAGACCTTCCTTCCGTCCAATGGTGCGGAAACTCAGGTTTTGACGCATGATCTCGGAGCGTTCTTCAATCACGTACTGTTTCAGCAGTGACATCAGTAAATCGAGCTCGTGCTGGGGGCGTTTCCAGTTCTCGCTGCTGAAGCAATAGAGCGTGAGATAGCCAACACCGAGCCGGGCACATTCCTCGACAATCTTTCGCACACTCTTCACCCCCCGGCGATGCCCTTCGATGCGCGGCAAACCACGCGTGCGGGCCCAGCGTCCGTTGCCATCCATGATGACGGCAATGTGACGGGGGAGTTTTTCGGCGTCGAGGCCGAGCTCCTGGAGCTGGTTTTCAGAATATCCGGCGACTGTCGACAAAAGGTTCTGCTTTCGAGAAGTTTGAAATCCGGGTAGGATGTTCAGGTAATGCTCTTATTCGAGTCAACGAGCTTTATATTACGATAATCTCACTCATTTTGAAACAGGGTCGTTCGACTCAACTGGAAGCGTTTTCACTGTGAATGATCCAGATCCAGAGCCTGAGAAATCATCCGAAATCGGGGGGGATTCCCCGCCTGCTCTAGAACAACCCCTCCCGTTAACCCGTACCCAACAGGTTTTAGTCTTACTCGTTATGGGGGCGCTGGTCCTCTCGCTGGTGCTGCACTGGGCCAGATTGCAGGGGTGGGGATTGACTCCGGTCGAAATCGATCGCCCGGCCGAGCATGTTTACGATTATAAAATCGAGATTAATTCCGCGACCTGGGTGGAATGGATTCAGCTGAAAGGGATTGGCAAACCAACCGCCCAGAAAATTATCGCCGATCGGGAACAGAATGGTCCCTTCAAATCGATTGATGATCTAATTCGGGTCAATGGAATCGGTGAAATCAAACTGGAACAAATTCGTCCCTGGTTACGTATTGATTTACCGGTGACGGAATCAAAGGAGTCTGATTCGTCATTAGACGAATAAATCGACAATCATGAGGACCAGCATCATCGTGCCGCAGAGGAGTTTGCCAAGTGTTCCCAGAATACGCCCCACCATCGCTCCTTTACTGACGTTCAAAGATTCCTGAGCTGTTTTGCCTTTCCAGGTTTCCCCGACCCAGGCTCCGGCAAATGCCCCCAATGCTCCGCCGCCCAGTGCACCGATCACCGGTCCCACGACTGGAATTGGTACTCCCGCACCTGCCCCCAGCAAGCTTCCGATCATGGTTCCAATGACTGCGAGCACCATCGCGCGACGACTCGCTCCCTGTTTGGCGGCGCCCACGGCGCCCGCGGCGAATTCAATGAGTTCTCCGAGTACAGCAATAACCACAAGGCCGATGACCATCCACCATTCCAGCCCTTCCCCTTCGGTTCCCGGGTAGGGATACAACCAGATGAAGAACGCCGCGCAGACAATGATGAGCCAGTTACCGGGCATCGCCAGCATATTGAGCAACCAGAGACCTGCGCAGACAATAATCAGTAGAGTTGCGAGCAGGTAATAGGTGATTTCAGGTGTGTACCAGTCGAACATGATCATGCTGCTTTGATGATAGGTGTAGGATGCCTCTTCTCAGGAGGCATTCTTCACCGCTGGCAGCAGAAGGTCAAGTTGCTCAGGCAATCCATTCGGGAATTAATTTACCACCCACGTCTGTTAAACGGAAATCACGACCCTGGAAGCGATAGGTCAATTTCAGGTGGTCGAGACCGAACTGATGCAGCATGGTGGCGTGCAGATCGTTGATGTGCACCGGATTTTCAGCGATGCCCCAACCAATTTCGTCAGATGCTCCGTAGACCTGCCCCCCTTTAAGACCTCCCCCAGCCATAAACATGCTGAAGGCGAAGGGGTGATGGTCGCGGCCGGTGATCGCCTGACCTTCGGTGCGGTTTTCACCCAGCGGGGTGCGACCGAATTCAGTACCCCAGACGACCATCGTTTCATCCAGCATGCCACGTTGCTTCAGGTCTTTGATAAGTGCAGCAATCGGTTGGTCGACAACATGGGCGTTGTAGCTTAGCTCTTCATCAATACGGCTGTGATGATCCCAGGAGGCATAGACAATGTTGATGAAACGGACACCCCGCTCGACCATACGCCGAGCCAGCAGACAGTTACGGGCAAAGCTTTGGTGCGTGTTCCCCATGCGGCCCCGTTGGCTACCGGAATTCTCCGGTTCCGGGCGATCGACTCCGTACATGTCGAGAGTCGCTTTGCTCTCGCTGGAGAGGTCGATTAACTCAGGTGCGGCAGTCTGCATTCGGTAGGCAAGTTCATAGTTAGCGATGCGGGACGCGATTTCCGGATCCTGGATTTCCTGGAAGCGTTGGCTGTTCACCTGATTGAGAACATCCAGACCTTTACGTTGCAGTTCTTCTGGAAGTCCATTTGGATTTTTGAGGTTAAGGACAGGTTCACCCTGGTTACGGAATAAAACTCCCGCATGGGTCGAAGGGAGAAAACCACTTTGCCATAAAGTCGCACCACCAGAAGAGCCACGACCACTGGTGAGAACGACGTAACCGGGTAAGTTATTCGATTCACTTCCAAGGCCGTAAGTCATCCAGGAACCCATAGTGGGCAATCCAAATGTTCCTCGACCACATTGCATCAGAAGTTGACCGGGGTGGTGATTGAACTGATCCGAATGGAGTGAGCGCACCAGGAGTAGATCGTCAGCACAGGAACCGATGTTCGGCAGCCAGTCGGATAATTCCATGCCACATTCACCATGTTTGATGAATTCGCGATTGGAGCCGAGTAATGTCGCCGAGTCTTTTTTAATGAAAGCGAAGCGGACATTCTTGGTCATTGACTCGGGAAGTTTCTGCCCGTTCATTTCTTTCAGCTTGGGCTTCGGATCAAACAGATCGAGATGCGATGGAGCCCCGGCCATGAAGATGAAGATACAGGCTTTCGCTTTGGCATCGAAATGAGGATCTTTCGGTGCGGAGCGGATTGACGTTCGGCGCTGCTGCATTGGCAGAAGTCAGCAGGCCATCTTCGGTGAGCATACTTCCAAGCTGCCATGCCTAAACCACTCGCGGTTGTAGTCAAGAACTCGCGGCGACTGTGCATTGCTCTGGCTTGTGGTGTCATCGGATCCAGTATCATGAGTGTGATTCCGTTACAGTGGATTTATTTGCTGGTGTGAAACTAACTGAGAAGTCTGGTTCTAGGGTCGGGTGAAGAAATCATCCAGGTTGAGAGCAATTCGACTGGTGGCGACCCAGGCGGCAAACTCGGTTGGAGAAATTCCTTCGATCGGTTCGACTTCCATTCCTTCAGTTAATTCCGTGGCCGCTTCCGGGTGATCGGTGTACCAGGCGCGGGATTCATTTAATAAGTCGAGATAAGCCTGACGCTCAATCGATTCGATGGGTCGCGAGCTGGTCAACATGATCATGGAGGCCAGACGGTCTTCATCAGAGTTGCCTTCCGCTGTCAGTAATCTGCGGGCCAGTTGAATCGCTGCTTGATGGAAGGTGTCGTTGTTGAGAGCCTGAAGTGCCTGCAAGGGAGTGTTTGAAGTGCGACGAGAGAGGCAGGTCGTATTCGAATCCGGGCAGTCAAAGTTAATCAGGTTGGGGTGTGGAGCTGTTCGTTTAAAGAACGTATACATGCCCCTTCGATAACGGTCTTCTCCTGTGCTGGTTTCCCACTTGAAATTGTTCGCGTAACTGAGCGCGGCGATGTCAGGTGGCAGGGATGGGAATACGGAAGGTCCACCGACTTTTTTGGAGAGTAATCCAGAGGCTTGCAGAGACAAATCGCGAACGATTTCCGCTTCGACCCGCAATCGATTCTGGCGGTGCAGGAGTTTATTCAAGGGGTCAATTTCGTCAAATTCAGCTCGATGAATTGATGCCTGACGATAGGTGGCGGACATCACAATTGTTTTAATGAATTCTTTACGGCTCCAACCCAGGCGGCGATATTCGGTGGCCAGCCAGTCAAGCAGTTCTGGATGGGTAGGTGCATCGCCCCGTAATCCAAAGTCGTTGATCGTAGTGACAATCCCTTTCCCCAGTAACTTTTCCCAAACCTGGTTGACAGTCACACGGGGGGTTAAGGGGTTCTCTTCGGAAAAGAGCCAATCGACTAAACCCAGGCGGGTGGTCTTATTTGGTTTTTCCTCGAGTGAATGGAGGACCTGTAATGTTCCCGGTTCGACTTCGTCCATCGGTTGCAGGAAGTCGCCCCGACGCATGATGTGTGTCGTGCGAGGTTCCTCTGTCCGTTGCGTAATCACGCGGACGGTCATGTTGGGAGGGGTAGGAGGAGACTTTTTCAATTCATCCAGATTGGCGATCAGTGATTTGGTAGGATCCTGCTGATGATAAAACAGGTCTGTCAGTTTGTTCGTTTCCTCTGCCGTTCGTGCAGCGGGTTCTTTGGCGAGGATGGCACGATATTCTTCTGTCAGTGAGCTATCGGGAGGGTGCCTGTAACCAGGGTCAATTTAAATCGACCCAGAATGTGGTTTGTGCCGTAGTTCTGATCGAGCTCAATGCTGATCTGTTCGTCGGCAGTTAACGTGATTGGCTCGGCCAGCACATAGGTTGCCTGGTGCGATTTTCCATATTCAGGTTTGATTGCCCAACCGGTGTCCGCTTTACCATCGATCGAAGCGTTAACGTGGTAACCTTCCTGATTATGATCGGCGGTGACGGAACTGATTTGTAAAGGAGTCGGTTGACCATTGATGTTTCGCAGAAGTCGAAACTCGGAAAGGACAAAGTTTCCGTAACCAGCGAGCCCAGGGCCTTTCCCGGGAAGTGAATCGTCTGCGATGGCTTCCAAACGGACAGCAACGACAGGTTTGTCAGTCACTGCAGAGTTTGCCGTGATTTTGTACTGTCCCTGCTCTGCACGGCGAGTTTTCGCTAACCAGCTTCCGTCCTCGAGTTTATCGAACGTATCTTCTTCAGGAGCGATGATCGTTTCATTGGCGAGAGGATGATATTGCAGCGGATTATTCGATTCAGCAGCAATCTTCTGATGTATGGCAGCTTCCCATTCAGTCTGCTGGGCTGCAGAAGACTCTTTTGCTGCCTTCAATTCTGATTCCAGAGAGCTGACTTTCTGGTCGAAGTCTGCTTTATTCTTTTCGTATTCCTGAACGGCTGCTTCGGACTTAACAACATCGGTTGTCGTTTCGTCACCATTATTGAAGTAGGCGAATAGCTGATAATACTCTCGCTGCGCAATTGGATCGTATTTGTGCGAGTGACAGCGGGCACAACCGACAGTTAACCCCAGCCAGATGGCACCGGTTGTCTCCACACGGTCAAAGACCGCTTCGACACGCCACTGTTCCTGGTCTGTTCCCCCTTCAGTGTTGGTGAGGGTCTGACGATGGAAGGCGGTGGCCAGTTGCTGCATCTTACTGGCGTTATCAATCAGGTCACCGGCAAGTTGTTCTCGGGTGAACTGGTCGTAGGGCATGTCTTCATTAACCGCGTTGATAACCCAGTCACGATATCGCCAGGCATTCGGGCGTGGGTTGTCTTTTTCGTAGCCATCCGAGTCAGCGTAACGGGCCATGTCGAGCCAGTGTCGACCCCAGCGCTCTCCAAAGTGAGGAGAAGCGAGCAGATGATCAACGATTTTCTCGTAGGCTTCTGGTGACTCGTCATTAACAAAGGCGTCAATTTCTTCCGGAGTCGGGGCGAGCCCGATCAGGTCGAGGTATAACCGGCGAATTAAAGTGTAACGATCTGCTTCGGGTGAAGGAGTTAACTCTTTTGATTCGAGTTTGGACAAAACGAAATGATCGATCTCATTTTTAACCCAGTCCTGGTGAGTGACTGCAGGAACTTCTGGTCGGGTGATGGGCTTAAAGGCCCAATGATCGACTTCGACTTTGGCAGATTCAGTATCGGGCCAGATAGCGCCCTGGTCAATCCAGGCGCGGAGCAGACCGACCTGTTCTTTGGTGAGCAGGTCTTCTCCTTCGGGAGGCATCATCAGTTCCGGATCAACAGCCGCCACTCGTTCAATGAGCGGGCTGATGTGGCTTTCTTTGGGAAGGATGACTTTCCCCGTATCACCCCCATCAAGGGCATTCTGTTTCACATCAACTCGGAACCCCCCCTCCTGGGCATCGGGACCGTGACATTGCAGACAGTGCTTTGCGAAGATGGGCTTGATATCGCGCGCGAAATCGATCTCCTGCTCGGCAGCAGGAGGAAGTTCAGCAGCGGTTAAAGCAATGGTGAATAAGCAGGAAAGAAACAAACCGGCGGGAAGAGATCGTACCATGGTCTCTCGACAAACCTCGTGAAGATAAGAGAGAAAAAATGGACCCGGTAATCTCGCGATAGACAAGCAGGCAGAGTTGTCAGTCCGGGTGTGCGGTGGGATCGGGTCGAGAAGTGACCAGATCAATGACATATAAACCTGTGCTCATATTTTCAGGCATAAAGGACGAAGTGTCAAGTTTTAGCACTGGTTCGTGTTAAATCTGTGTAAATTGGACCGCTCGATCCGCGGTTATGTCAGGATATTAGAGTTGAACCGGTCAGCAGTTACACCGATTTGTCCTGATACCCGGCCTGCTCTCGCTTATTCAGGCATCGGGGCGTCAGCCACGGCAAATTCAAGCCGCACGGCAACCTGTCCCTCCACGGAGACTTTGCCCGTGAAAAAGTAGGCGTTCGCCAGTTGCTCCGTCAGTTTGACCTCTATGGTGATCGTCTCACCCGGTCGCACAATGCGTCGGAACCGGGTTTCTGTTTGTCGTGTGACCACGGGAACCCGCCCTGCTTCGGGGGGATGTTTCTTCGCCATGAACACGGCTGCCGCTTGAAAGCAGGCCTCGCATTGCAGCACACCGGGAAGAATGGGGGTACCGGGGTAATGCCCTTTAAAGAGTTCCAGTTCCGGATCGATGAATTTCGTCGCGACGAGACCTTCGTTATTCTGAAGTATGACTTCATCCAACCAGAGGAAGGGTTCGCGGTGCGGGATACAGGCTTTGATTTCGTCGAGATTCACAGAGCGGGGCCTTGGAGATTCATGTTAGAACCACAGATGGACACGGATAGACACAGATGATGGATGATTCTAGCGAAAGGGTGCGAAGATGTCCTATTCATTCTCTGGCTGTTGTCCATGTCTCGATTGTGGAGTTGGAATTTTCGGGCGAATGTGACTGCTATGGATACAATGATGTCACTGATTTTGTCGACTAATGAGTCATCGAAATCGATTTTCAATTCGGTCCAGATAGCTACGCATTCACCGGTGAGGGGGTCAGATATTTGTCGACCTCGTTCGAGACAATCACACCATAGTTCACGGCGCCGAGCCAGCCGGACATGATGATTCCCACAGAGCCGGCGTGGTAGAGGCCGGCGATTTGTTCGGGGAGTTCCTTGCTCACTTTGAGGCCTTCGAACTTGGTTCCGAAGGAGGCACCATTCATATGCTGGGTGTAGAACTCGAACGTTCGCGGGGTGGAGGCTTCGACGTGATCAAGTTTTTCACGGATACCGGGGACATATTGATCCAGGCAGTCGATCGTTGTTTCGATCATGTCTGTTTTAGCTGCCTGGTATTCTTCTTCGGAGAGCTTCGCCCAGTCTTCGTAGTTGGCGTTGGTCGAAGAGACAATCACGTAGCGGTCGTGACCGGGGCGTGTTTTCGGATAATAGAATGAGAAGGTTCGACTGCTAATATTACGAGAAAGCATTGCGTCGATGTCGAAACCGGTGTGTTCGGAGTGGAAGAGGAGGTCTCCCTGGTCTTCGAATGATTCTCCCGGTTTGAGGGCGATGTAAACCTGGCAGCTACTGTTGTTGAGACGAACGGCTTTCGTTTCTTCGACGAATTCTTTATCGAAGTTTTCTTCACCGACGAGTTTGAGGATCGTTGATTTGATGTTGGCATTAGAGATCATCGCGCCGCAACCGATCCGCTTTCCGTTGACGACCACGCCAGTCACTTTGCGATCGGGTGAGACTTCGATTTTTTCAACCTGGGTGCGGATGCGCAGATCGACGCCGTTCTTTTCCATCTCCTCTTTCATCTTACTGACCAGCAGATCGGTTCCCCCTTCAAAAGTGAAGACCCCTTTATGCATGAAGTTGGAGAAGACGATGCCGTAAGTGATGGCCGGGTCTTCGAGGGTGGAGCCGTTGGCGTAGGTGATCGGTTCCATCAGAAACCGGACGATGTCGTCGCGTCCCGGGAAGAATTCTTCGAAGAGTTCACCCGTTGTTTTGGATTGATCGTCGTAGAAGTTCATGCTGCGGGCGGTATCGAAGAACCTCTGGATCGTTTCCTCCTTAACACCGAATTTCTCTTTCAGGATCTGGGAGAAGTTTTCGCGGTCGAAGGTGGTGCGGACCGAGAACTGGGGATTCTCAAAACGGACCCCTTTCAGTTGCACGATGGAATCGGCGATATCCTTCGTCCAGTATTTGCGGCAGCTTTTCACCATGCCATGGGGAAATCCATGCAGGGAGATATCAAAAATGTGCTTGTTCTGTCGTTTGAACCAGGTCGCCATGCCGCCCAGCTGATAATGCTGTTCCAGCAGAAGGACGGAGCGTCCCTGTCGGGCGAGGACATTCGCGGAGGTTAAGCCGGCGAGACCACTCCCGATGACAACGACGTCGTAATAATCTTTAGCACCCTTGAGAAAATCCTTAGCCATTAATTTCCTGCCAATAACAAAAACAAATGCGACCGAATCGAAGCTGGAAGGCCTCGCCGCTCAGGTGAAATTTTGATGTACGGCAGATTCTAGTCATTTGCAGGGAGATTTTCGAGCGAGATGCTTGCTCTTGATGCTCAAGAACTTAGGGAGTCTCCCACAATTTTCCTTAACTGCCGCAAAGTTGAATTTCTGAATTTTCATGAATTATTCTCATCCAGCAGTCAATTTTAGACGTAAACAGTTACGATCTAATAAGTAAGTGGGCATAATCCACTTGGAGTTCCCGTTTTACGACAATTGTGTCTATAATGTCAGGACTTCTCACCATTCTGAAGTTCCACAAGGACTTGTTGACCCTGTGATATTAATGGTCTACGATATCGAATGGTGGTTTACCTTATTCACATAACCAGAAGAAAGGGCGAAACTATGTATAGTTGGAGGCAGTTTCTGTCACCGCGCCTGATTCTGGTGTTGATGGCATTCGCCCTTCCCTGTTCGTTCTCGCTGGTAGTGGAAACCAGTTTGATTGAAAAAACTGAATCAGAGAAACACTCTGAAGAGTGCGAGGAATTTCTCTCGGTGGCGGAAATGCATCGTTTTCGAAAAGATCGAAAACATTCTCTCGTCACCGATGTTCGATTACTCGAATCCGAGATGCGCCGAAACCCGGTACAAGCGTCTCTAGCTGCTCCCCTTTCCGGTCATCGCTTACAGACCGGCGAAATGGCTCCCATACGCTGTTGATTACCTGGATCAGCTTTGACCACAGCTGGCTGCGCGCTGACCATCTGGGAAAATGACGTACGCTTTCTTTTATGCGACGTTCGATCACTCAAAGCGATTGTAAGGGACACTCACTGCGATTCCCTTCCACGTTTATTGAATCGTTCCGACTGCTGCGCCTCAATTTCAGCATGAATTCGACCTGTGCCTGACATAATTCGTGTCGGTCGTTCTTTGAAATATTTCAAAGCCTGACTGCAATCATCTGCATCAACATAAAGTGAGTCCAATATGGCGTCGAACAACCGCCTTACAAATTATCAATTGAGCTATTTATCAAAAGACCTGCCTGCCGGAATTGTGGTGTTTCTAGTGGCATTACCTCTCTGTCTGGGGATCGCCATTGCTTCAGGGTTGGACCCGATGGCAGGGTTATTATCAGGGATCATCGGGGGGCTGGTGGTGGGTACCCTGAGCGGATCCCACACCAGTGTCAGTGGACCTGCGGCTGGTCTCGTAGCCATTGTAATCAGTCAGATTGCGATTCTGGGTGGTTCTTTCGAAGCATTTCTGACAGCTGTTTTGCTGGCGGGATTAATCCAGATCGGACTTGGATTTGCCCGAGCGGGGGCTTTATCCTCCTTCTTCCCTACCAGTGTCATTAAGGGTTTACTGGCGGCGATCGGGGTGATTCTAATTCTTAAGGAAATCCCTCACCTGCTGGGGCATGACGATGACCCAGAGGGGGACATGGCCTTTAGTCAGATTGATGGCAAAAACACTCTCAGCGAAATTTTTTATACTGTCTACGACGATATCGCCTGGAGTGCGGCAGTAATTGGATTGCTGTCTTTTGCCTTGTTGATTTTCTGGGATCGGGTGAAGTTCCTTAAAAAGTTACCAGTTCCGGCCCCTTTGATTATCGTGCTACTGGGAATCGCACTGCAACAACTGTTTCAAAACCTGGGTGGTAGCTGGGTGATTGAGAAGTCGCATCTGGTGGAAGTTCCTGTGACAGGTTCTCCTAAACAGTTTTTCTCTCACCTGACTCATCCTGATTTGAGTCAATTGCTTAATCTCAAAGTCTATACGGCGGCTATTACAATTGCGATTGTGGCCTCACTTGAAACGTTGCTTAACCTGGAGGCTGTTGACAAACTGGACCACGAGAAACGGTCTTCACCACCTAACCGTGAGCTCATCGCTCAAGGAGCGGGGAATGTGGTCGCGGGTCTCGTAGGTGGGTTACCAATTACCTCGGTCATTGTGCGTAGTTCAGTCAATGTGAACATGGGGGCTAAAACCCGGGTATCCACGCTTTTCCATGGGGCTTTGTTGCTCACTTTTGTTCTCTTCTTTGCCAGCTTTCTTAATATGATTCCACTGGCTTCTCTGGCGGCGATACTAATGGTCACCGGCATCAAGCTGGCCAGTCCCCAGCTGTTCAAACAAATGTGGGAAGAGGGTCGATACCAATTTATTCCGTTCATAGTAACTCTAGTCTCGATTGTATTCACTGATCTCTTGATCGGAATTCTGATCGGTCTGGGAACGAGTCTGGTCTTCATCCTGGCTTCGAATGTACGCAGACCGATTCGACAGATTGTTGAGACACACCTGGATGGTGACATCATCCATATCGAGCTGGCGAATCAGGTCAGCTTTTTGAATAAAGCAGCTTTCGACAAGTTATTTAATGATACTACCTCAGGAACCAAGTTGTTGATTGATGCTCCGGCAACAGATTACATCGATCCGGATATTCTCAGTTTGATTCGTGACTTCAAAGAGACTGTTGCACCTACGCGCGGGATCACCGTCAGCTTGCGTGGTTTCAGAAAGAAATATCAGCTGCATGATGACATTCAATTTGCGGACTTTACTTCCCGTGAATTACAGGATCGTGTGCAACCGGAACAGGTTCTGGAGATTCTGGTTGAAGGGAATCAACGATTTCAGAGTGGTCGCAGATTGACACGCGATTTGACTCGACAAGTCAACGCAACGGCTGCCGGTCAGAACCCACTGGCTGTGGTTCTTAGCTGTATCGACTCGCGCGTACCCGCAGAGCTCGTCTTTGACCTGGGGATTGGTGACATCTTCAGCGTCCGAGTGGCCGGAAACATAGTCGGTACCAAGTCGCTGGGAAGCATGGAATACGCCGTAAAAGTCGCCGGAGTCAAACTGTGATGGTCCTTGGCCATTCACGCTGTGGAGCGGTTACATCTTCTGTCAAATTATTACACGAAGGACATAAGGCAGAAGAAGTCACTGGCTGTCAGCATCTCCAACCCATCGTTGATGAGATTGCTCACTCTCTGGATGATGAGGAATTGCGTCAATTCGGTGGATTACCAGAGGAGGGACAGGAACACTTCGTCGATGACATCGCTCGACAGAATGTTGTCCACACCGTTCAGGAAGTTGTCCAGCGTAGTAAGGTGATCCGCGAAGCACTGGAAGCGGGACAGGTGATGGTCGTGGGGGCTTGTACGATGTAAAGAGTGGAGCGATTGAAATCCTGCTGACGGAGTCAAAGCAATCTTTGACAGTTCTGGCAGGCGAACAATAAACCGAAGGGCACTCGGTCAGATCTCGTACGGGCGAAACCAGCCACCCGGTTTCGCTCCGTACAGAGATCGTTTTTTTAGGGAACTTCCAATCGATTTGTTGCAATTGAAAATCGCTAAGACAGATGCATTTCTGTTGTAACCGCGATTATAGAGATGTTTGCAGGCTATCCGCCTCGACTCTATCTCTGCTTTTGGAAACGTATTTTCTTAAGATGTCGGTCAGCTTCTGCCTGTTGATTGGTTTAGATACATGCTCATCACACCCGGCTTCCAGACACCGCTCTTTTTCCTCGGGTAAAGAGAGAGCTGTTAAGGCAATGATGGGTCCCTCATACCTGGAGTCTCTCAAGGCGGATGTTGCCTGAAAACCATCCATGATGGGCATTTGCATATCCATCAGGACAATATCATAGGGATGTGCTGCATCTCTTGCTGACAGGGCCATTTCAAAACCTTGTTGCCCATTCGAGGCATGAGCAATTTCAAAGCCCTGCTTTCGTAATACATAAGTAATTAATTTCTGGTTGTCCGGGCCATCCTCAACCAGTAAGACTCGATGTCCAGCCCCAAATTGATCTTCCGTTTCCAGGTAACCTAATTCAGTTTTTGGTTCGGAAACAACCAATTGATCCATATTTTCAATTAGTTTGACACCTCGCGATATTGCCAATGGCAACCCGGACCCGGAAGGTGCTACCTTCGTTGATGTGGGAGGATTCCAGGTGCAGATTTCCCCTAAAAGTTCTGCCATCTTCTTACTGATTGTTAATCCTAATCCTGTTTTTCCGAAACGGTGTGAGATTGAATTATCCGCCAGACTGACCGGTTGGAAAAGGTTCTTCTGAAGTTCCATGGGGATACCACACCCGGAATCAATGATATCGAATTCCAGGTAAGATTCTGTTTCCTGTTGATCAAGGCGAACGCGGATTTCAATTCCACCAGCTTGTGTGAATTTAAGAGCATTCCCGATCAGATTGATCAGGATTTGCCGAAGCCGAATGGGATCCGTTGTAATTTGAGCCGGGATCGCTCCTTCATAGTGGAGTTTACAATTCAGACTTTTGGCGTCAGCACGTGACCGCATGATGTCAATGACTTCGGCAATGATGTGGTTCGGTTGGACCTTCTCATTTTGAATGAGAATTTTACCTGTTTCAAGTTTAGACAGATCGAGAATGTCATTAATAATTTCGAGCAGGTATTCACCATTTCGAATTATAGTTTTCACAGCCGAGGTTCGCTCATTTTCGTCAGAATCCTGCTCCAGCAATGTCTCTGCGAAGCCGAGGATGGCTGTCATGGGTGTGCGGATTTCGTGGCTGATATTTGCCAGAAATTCAGATTTGGATCGATCTGCAGCTTGTGCGTGCGCTTGTGATTCCTGCAATTGCTTCTCGAAGATATTACGCTCGGTAATATCAAGCACATTCGCGATAATAATTTCCCGCTGATTCTGTCTGGTTATGCCGAGATGGACTTCGACAGGATAACTTGTACCATCTTTTTCGATACTGTCTTGAGGTGAATTCCAGATTGCTTTTCGTTTGAATCAGTAATGGGTGAATCAGTTTGTCGAAACTTTCCTTTGTCTGGTCCCTGTAGAGTTCCAGGGGAGTCACTTCACGGAGTTCTTCGAGTGAATACCCGCTGTTTCTAAGGGCTCCATAATTTGCATGAATAAACAGGTGGCTCTCTGCTTCGAATACATAAAATTCGTTGAGCGACTGATCGAGTACTTTGCCGAATGTGCTCAGTTCTTCCTGCCTTCTTCTGGAGCTCTCCAGCCGCTTCAGCCTGTCTTCTTACTGCCAGAGCTGTTGTTTCCAGAGCATTGTTTTTAGCCAGAATCTCTTCATTGGCTGTTTGCAGTTCGCTCGTGCGGAGCTCAACCTGTTCTTCGATTGATTGATTGATATGTTCCACGCGAGTGCGTTGCCAGGCAATCTGCCGCATCTCGGTGATACTGTATCGAATGGTGACCAGCAGTACGATATCTTCGAAAATTACCCAGCCGGTATGTTCAAAAACTCTCCAGGGGCTGCTTGTTAAAACACCAAATACGGAAGCGGGATAATAAATCCCTCGGACATAGTGGTCGGCGGCTACAACCAATGTGGCAGTTATTAAAACCCGCCAGTCACGGTAACAGGCCAGAAATGCCAACGAAACGAATATATGAAAATGGGTTTCGATGCGTCCCCCACTGATGTGAATCAGCAGGGCTGAGGTTAACATCTGACTGATGGCAATCATCTGTCTGGTGAGAGCAGAACCAGGATGTTCAATGGTTAATTTAATCGGCAGAAAGGCAATGAAACCTCCCAGCAGAAAAGCTGCTTTAAGGTGAAGGTGTGTTTGACTTTCGTCACCGTTCCAGGTGTAAGGAGAGATCAGGAACGCCGCCAGAATCGTCGCCAGCCATTGCAATCCGATGATGACTGCAAACAGGCGATCCATCCGGCAGTGCAATTTGTGCAAATCGGATTTGAACAATCTGTCGGACTTGGCCAGTAGATCTTTTTCCAGGCTAATGTTGGGTTCGGAATGAGTCAGCATTAGTTCGCGTTTACCTCGAATTTGTCGTTTCCATTATTGATGGGACAACCGTAGACAAATGAGTCTGATTTTTCCGATTGGCCAGTCAGTATGAGTTCCTGAATCGCACTGCGACCAGAGTTATCTCCTACATGCCCGCGCGAGGCGGTGATCCCTCCCTGAAAAAGTAATGATCCATTTGAATCGTAAAGAACCGCGCTACCGGAAGTCCGGGCATGAAAGCGTTTCGCTTCTACCCCATTAATGTCAGCTTGCACTTCGACACCCGGGATGGCCATCGCGGATTCCCATAAGTCTGTCTGTAACCAGTCACGCGTTGAGTTCTCAGGAACGTAAAACCAGACTTCGACAGCCACGCCATCCTGGCACTGAGTAACTAGCTTCGACAGTTCTTCCAGAGTCGCCCTGGTACAGGGGCAGCGTGGGTGTGCAAACAGAAGCAGATTGGGCCGAGAGTGATCAAAAGTGATTCCAGTCTGGACTGGCCAATTTGCAGGTGCAGTCGTTTGTTCTCCGGGAGTCATTTCGTACTCCCACATAACAAGCAGGGCGTACGCGATGCCGGTTGTCCAGAGCAGCAGGCCGAGCCAGACCCGGAAGTGGATCCTGGTTTTCGATCTGCTCGATGCAGGTGTAGCGACTGCTAAACTCATGACGGTTAAAACCAACTGAAGTTAGATTGGAGGATAGCAACAGTCGTTCGTCATGGTGCAAAAGAAAGGTTAGGGAGAAAGGCTCTCAACCATACCGCACAGAATAATCACCCACCGGGAATTCAAAGGCATTCTCTGGCTGGACGGGTAAATTAGGGGAAATGCCTTGAAAATCCGCCTGTCGTTTAAGGACTTACGTAGCGTGCGCGAACAGAAATGATCAATTTAACCACCCCCGTCTGAAATTCGTTTGGAACGGAGAATCAGCTGATTTCACAGCAGAAAATGAGGTAAATCGGACTGTTTGTTCAGATAATGTTCAAACTTAAGCGGGAGGGGAAATCGTTCAAAAAGAATAAAAATGCGAGCAACTTGACCGAATACTTTGAGGAACCGCAGGGTGAAAGCAATCTACCAGTAGTATCTCAAGCGTGGGTGTTCGATCAGTCCGGCGCGCTCCATGATTCCCTCGGCGCATCCCAGGAGTGCCATTGCGCGTGTCAGCATATCCTCGGAGTATCTCCGTGGGGTTACACTGGCTGGATCGGAAGTTCCAATTCGGCGGGACCAGTTAATTGCGCTTTCAAGATTTCCGGAAACAACATGCGCTCGAGCGAGTGTGCGGATCGTATCACCACCGCTTTTTTTAAATATGACGGCATAATCATACTCTGGTTTTGGCTGTAGTGATTCTGCCAGGATGAGGGAATTCGATGCAATAACGTCACTCACCATAGAATTGTAAGTCATAGAGAGACCTGTCCCCGCGATTGTACTGAAATCTCTGTATAGCCAGGTACTTGGATCACGAAAATCATAGGGTTCTGATCCGAATTCACTCGCAATAATTCCTCGGTCAAGATCCAAATCTATGCTTGTTGCAATTTCTATCGCTCTCTTACTTTTATCACTTTGAGCAAAAGCCGTAGCCGCTTTTAACTGTGAAATGGCTTTTAATTTGTCACTCTTAATTTTCTCTGCTGCTGCAAGTGCGTTTTCAGGATTCTGTTTTTTAGCCCAGAAGTCAACTAAATATTGATGTGCTTCGTCCTGGCGGTCATCACCTTGTATATTTCTATATTTAGTGATGACTTCAGTTGCTGCATCAACGTGATCCTGGGAGAGTAGCAGATAGACAATCTTTAAAACGTTTCCGTCTTGATTCTGAGAGGTGGGGATTCGTTTTACAACTTCGTCCAGATGATTGTATTCCAGATGCTTCTCCAAAAGAGTGTGTCGTGTATCTGAATAATGTCGTGGCAGGACCTCCGGTTCGCAGTTAAAAGCAATTTCAAGCATGTATTCGCTGGTCGAAGGGAGATCCAGTAGTTGTGTCAACTCTGCAAGCTTGAAGTAGTACATCATCTTCATGTAACCAATTGAATCACGCCTGGCTTTCATATAAAGCGTTTCAACTGTCTTTCTGGCTCCTTCAAGATCTCCCACTTCAATCTGTGCTCTCGCAGTTCTGTCATGAATTTTGATGTATTCCCAGTGAAGAATATTGTCGACATGAAAGCGGCTCCAGCGAAAGTACTTGTCCCGCTTCTCGGCCTGGCCAGCTCGAGCAAATCCAACTGCCAGTTTGAGGTAAGCAGTCTGAGCGTTATCCCGAAAATACATCCTGTTCACGGCAATATTTTCGGCTTCATCCAGTTTCCCAAGCGAAATCAGCTGATCAATCTCACAGAGATCGAGATAGTCCTGCATATTCTTTTCTTCTTGCTTATCACTCCATTCATGTCCTTCCAGCAGTTTTCTGGCCTCTTCTAACTGGCCCAGTTTTGCCAGAAGAGACGCCAGGTCTCTGCGATGCATTTTTTGTTTATATTCATTCCAGCATGGGTAAGAGCAGGAAATCCTTAGACCTTCCAAATCCTCCAGTTGAAGCTGGTACTTGACGATATCTTCCAGATATATCCTGAAGAGTATTTCAACCTGAGCAGGGGGATCACACAAAAGTTCGCTGGCTTCCCTGAGCACCTCTCGGGCGATTTCCAAGTCCTGTTGATGCTCCGGTGAATTGATTTCATCATCAGCAACAGCAATAATTCCTGCCGCAAAGATGAACAAAAAACTGAAGAGGCTGATTCGTTTCAGCATGAGTGTCCTCCGAGGAGTTGAGCACGACCAGGATCGAGGGTTTAAAAATATGGAAAGCATCTATTCAGGAATCTTCTCTGAACTTGAGTCGTTCTCGTTGGATGGGACCTCAGTAGGAGAACCCTCTTCTGTTGCTTCTTGTGGATTATCTGGTTCGTCTTCTGAAGTCGCCTCTTCCTCGTTTGCCGTATCGCTTTGGTCAACATTCTGACAGCAGCAACCACCCCGGATTCGTTTTAATATCAGGGTTACCGGGCGGGGAGCATACAGTTCCTCTTCCGTTTGCGGTTGGAGTGAGTGTCGCTCCATGATACCCAGAGCGATTCCCACCAGAATCTCAATCCGTTCACGCGGATGGAAATAGAGTTCGCTTCCCTGATCGGTCTTCACATGGTCACTCTCAATCACCTCTCGCGCGAATCGTTCGACTTGAGGCCAGTCCGCTCCCAGGGAGTAACCTTGAGCGAGCAACCGCGCAACTTTCTCTTCCCTCAGTTCATGTAATGACTTCAGATAATCAGGCTCTTCTTCCCACTCGAGCGCTAATGCCAGCAGCATTGCCTCCTTCGCCCGTTGGGCAGTGAGATCAACTTGGTGGGAGCGGTAAGAACTTGTGAAAAAGATGCTATTACTATCATCAAAGCCCCAACTCTGAGGGTTTTTGTAATCAAAAATAAAATCAGGCTTGTCCTCCTGTGTGAGATAAAAATTGATAGTACGCGCGAGTGTAATTCTGGAGGCTATTTTTCGAGCTTGGTTGAATTTTCCAAATTGAGCAGCCACTTTAGCCGTTTTAAGAATAGCGGTGATTTTGCTCGTTGCATCTTGAATTTTAACTGCATTTAGATAGGCATTCTCTAAGTCACCCTGTGACGAGTACCAGATGGTAATCTCCTCGTACGCATCATTCTTGTATTGCGGGTACGATTCGATCTGGTGTGTGATTTTGAGGGCAGCTTCTGGATTTCCCGCCTTCAGATAGGCTTTAACAACTCCAAGGATAGACTGACAGTAATCAGAATCTGATTGTGGTATTTTTTCGGCTGTTTTGAGTGCATCACCAACCATTCCAGCTTTGGCTTGTGAGAGTGCAATTACTTTAAACGCATTGATCTTGTTCAAGTTATTGACTCGAGTCTGCGCTTCTGTTGCTTTCTGAAAAAGTTCTCGGGCCAGATCAAGCTTGTCACTTTCTGCGGCAGTTG
The DNA here is from genome assembly GCA_041398805.1 of Planctomycetaceae bacterium. GTDB lineage: Bacteria > Planctomycetota > Planctomycetia > Planctomycetales > Planctomycetaceae > Polystyrenella. The sequence goes on from JAWKUC010000001.1 coordinate 749,469, forward strand.
TGGCTGCATGACAAAAATCAGAGAGGAGATTCCATCCGTCTGACTCCTCAATATAACTAGCCAGTAAGTCGATAGATTCTTTTGTGTGTTGAATGAGACCGGATTTGATTCTGGCATTGAGCACATCAGTTGAAACGACTGTCTCATCAGTGCCGCTCGAAATCTGGTAGCTCTGTTGGGCTTCTGAAAAATACTTTTCAGCTCGATCAAGATCCCCTTTTTCGGCATAAGCTAATCCAAGTAGGATCGAGACATCCTGTTGGTAGGGAGGCTGCGTCAATTCCGCCCGGGTTGATTCTGCTTCCTTCAGTTTACCAGCTTTGATCAATAACTTGATTGAACCAAATAGGGCTGCTTCCTGAAGCAACTCAGGATGCCAGTCGTGGTCTGTTCCCAGTTTTTCCAGCACACGAAGTGTCTCTTCTTGGTGACCGGCGGTTGCCAGGCCATCAGCCAGGAGGAAAATGTCATGGCTGGAAGCATGTTCCTCGTTGGTTGTAGCTGTTGTTTGTTCGGCCCCCTCAAAATCATTCAGCTTCAATTGCAGATTAAAAATCTGATTCATAAGACGGTTTACCCAGAACTCTTCCTGATGATCTGGGTTTCTGGTCAGTTCGCTGGCTTCCCTGAGAACATCTCGGGCGAGCTGTAACTCGGTCTCCTGAGTTGGTGAAGAATTCGGGCTCTCTTGGGCGGTGAGGGGCCAGGTTGAGAGTAAGACCACAGTCACCACAAAACCTGTCTGGCGTAACATAACAACTCCATTTGTTTAAGACGGTGGTCAGGCACCAGTTGTTGAAATACCTGAGGGAAGGTAAGATTCCACAATGAAGAGGCCGGGAGGCAGCATGAACGGATGTTTGATGCTGTCAGACTAACAGCCTCGATTTGTTCCAACAAGATCGACTTATCTACTTTTCATGTTGCTTGAACAGACGGGAAATTCCTGGGGCTAACCCCTACAGGAACAGGATTCGCAGATATATTGCGAAACAGAGGCTAAACTTGATTTAGTCTTTATTTCCGCGTTGGAACGCAGTTATCAAACACAGCTCGCAATTTTATTAGGCACGCCTGCATATGCCCGAAGCGGAATTGGAACGTCTTTTTGCGGAGTCGAGTCAACAGCCTGATTCAAACTGGAAACGGTGGGGGCCTTATCTGGCTGAACGGCAATGGGGGACGGTGCGCGAAAGCACCGCTGCAGGTGAACCTTGGCTGAACTTTACCCACGAGGAAGCGACTTGGAGGTCGTACCGCTGGGGTGAAGATGGCCTGCTGGGTATCTGCGATCGCCAGTGTCGGCTCTGTTTTGGGCTCGCTCTCTGGAATGGTAAAGACCCGATTCTGAAAGAACGCCTGTTCGGTTTGACTGGGCCGGAAGGAAATCATGGCGAGGATGTCAAAGAGGCCTACTACTACCTCGATTCAACTCCGACTCATGCTTACTTAAAAGGTCTCTATAAATATCCTCAGGCAGAATTTCCTTACGCCCATTTACGAGAGGTGAACGGACAACGTTCCCGAACAGAGCCTGAGTACGAATTGACCGACACCGGTATCTTCGATGAAGGTCGATATTTTGATGTCCAGGTCGAGTACGCCAAAGCGGCTGATGAAGACATTCTGATCCGCGTGACGATCTTTAATCGCGGACGCGAAGAGGCGGATCTCCATTTTCTGCCAACCTGGTGGTATCGAAATACCTGGGACTGGGGCCCCACTCTGGAGCGGTTGAGTAAAAAACCTTCCCTGACGCAGACAAGTAAGAATGAACTGCTCGCCAAACATGAAACCCTGGGTGAGTTTCATCTCTATGCCGATACAGATCAAACAGGTAAAGATCCCCAGTGGCTCTTTACGGAGAACGAAACCAACAGCTGGCGGTTTGAAGATCAGGGAAGCAAACGACCTTCCTGCAAAGACGCTTTTCATCTTGCAATCGTGGAAGGAGTCGAAGGGGTATTAAATCCCCGTCCTTCCGGAACCAAATCGGCTGCGCATTATCAGTGCACCATACCGGCTGGGAAATCCGTCGAATATCGATCGCATGTCGGCAGGTCATGAGGTTCTCAGAACCTTTCGGAAGCGAATTCCAGCGGTCCCGGAAAAAGCGGATCAGCGAAGCGGACCGGTTCGCCAACCGATCGTCGCCCCGGCTTTCTGCCGATGAGACGCAGGTTCTGCGTCAGGCAAACGCCGGTTTACTCTGGACAAAACAATTTTATCACTACGTCATTCCCCGCTGGCTGGAATATACAAACAGGGAGGAGATACAACCCTCTTCTCCTTCACCCGGTAAACCAACCGGGCGTAATGCAGATTGGGGGCACCTCTACAATCGCAACATTATCTCAATGCCGGATAAATGGGAGTACCCGTGGTACGCTGCCTGGGATTTGGCCTTTCACCTGATTCCTTTTGCCAAGCTCGATCCTTACTTTGCGAAAGAACAGCGATTCTATTCCTGCGGGAATGGTACATGCATCCCAATGGCCAGTTGCCGGCCTATGAATGGAATTTCAGCGATGTCAATCCGCCTGTGCATGCCTGGGCCTGCTGGCGGGTCTACCAGATGACAGCTTCCAATGGAGATCGTGATCGAAACTTCCTCGAAAGAGTCTTCCAGAAGTTGCTCATCAATTTCACCTGGTGGGTGAATCGTAAAGACATCCGCGGCAAGCATGTTTTCAGCGGCTTTCTGGGTCTTGATAATATTGGAATCTTCGACCGATCAAAACCCTGCCAACGGGTGGTCACCTGGAACAGGCGGATGGAACGGCGTGGATGGCTTCTTCTGTTCCAGCATGTTGTCGATTGCCTTTGAATTGGCTGATGGAAACCCGGCTTATGAAGACATGGCATCCAAATTCTTCGAGCATTATGTCACCATTGCAGAAGCAATGAACTCACTGGATGGAACTGGTCTCTGGATGATGAAGATGGTTTCTATTAAGATGATCACCTGCACATGGATGGTCGCAGTATCCCGCTCAAGATCCGCTCGATTGTCGGCTTGATTCCGCTGTTCACTGTCGATGTGCTGTTTGATCACACCATCAATAAACTACCCGGTTTCAAAAAACGGATGAACTGGTTCCTGCGGAATCGTCCTGACCTGGGTAAGTTCATGACCTATATGGAACATGACCCGGAAACGAACGAGGAAGGTCACCGGTTACTCGCGATTCCAACGAAGGACCGCTCAAGCGCGCATGTTGCGGTATCTACTGGATGAGGATGAATTTCTGTCGGACTACGGTATTCGGTCCTCTCCAAATATCATCAGGATCATCCCTTTGAATATGAACTGAACGGCGAACGCTTACGGGTACAGTATCAACCAGCGGAATCGGACAGTGGTTTATTCCGGAGGTTGGTCCAATCGGGCGTACTTCAATCTGGTTCCCGCTTAATTATCTGCTGATTGAAGCACTCGAACGCTACCACCTCTTCTACGGAAAAACGCTCCGTGTGGAGTGCCCTACCCGTTCTGGCCATTACATGGACTTGCAGGAAGTTGCCGATGAAATACGTCGCCGACTCGCCCGCCTGTTTTTGTCCGATGCGGAAGGAGACCGTCCCAGTTACTGCCGCACCGACAAGCTGCTGAACGATCCTCATTGCTGCTGACCTGGTCCTCTTCTACGAATACTTCGACGCAGAAACAGGCCGAGGCCTGGGAGCCAGTCACCAGACAGGTTGGACGGCGCTCATCGCACCCATCCTGGGAACACTCGCCAGCCGAACTTCGCAAAAAGGGAAAGACGACGGACATGCTCCCGGTGTGATGGAACCTGAAGAGGATTAAATCGTCATTCTGTCGTATCTGCCCGTCGATAGCCTGTTATTGGCATTTATTAGCTTAGGGCAAATTCCGCTCGGAATTATCGTCGAAACAGATTTCTGAGCCAGGCGAAGATGTCTTTTGAGGGAGAGCTTGTTTCAGATTCCGTAAATTGAATGGAAATAACAGCGATAGCCTTACTATTCACAGGCACCCCCAACTTGACTGCTGGTTTGAACGAGAGCCGGTTTAAAGCATCAATGAATGAATCTGTGACATGATCCAGATGATAACTGGTTGTAGTTAATTTAATATTGTTGACTTGTCCTGACGGATCGATACGGAGCGAATACGATATTGATGCCTGGAAGTTATTCCAATGATTAGATTCATGCTCCCGGTATTCACCGCTACAGTTCATGCGATGTAGCTCTTCGATGGAACTGGGTATGATAATCTGTTGAGTTACTTCAGCCAGATTCTGCGGGACCGTGAATCTATCGACCATTTCCTCTCCCCAGGCTTCATAGTGGCGTTCATCTGCGTGATCAGCCTGAGCGAAGCTGTGGGCTCGGGGGTGGTCAAACATCGGAAATTGACGGGCTGAGACAGGATTTCCATGGTCATATATAGTTTCAGTTCTAACTCGTCCATTGTCCCCAAACGTCTGCTGGGGACCATGTAATTCGCCTTCAAAGTAGCTTGGAGACTTTGATCACTCCCAGGTTTTCCGGTGCTCTTGTATTAACCCTCTATTGGTATCGCGTTACTTTTCCGCATTTGATGCTTTTTAACTGATATTCAGTTGGGAAAGGTGAGTAAAGCAGAACCTCTTTGTCAGAGAAAAGTGTAAGGCCATCATCAAGAAAGGTGCCTGTCCCATTTTTTACAACTCTGGGCGCCTGTTTTCATCCCAGGCATCATCGACAATCAGTTGGAAACCTCTTCCTCAAATCGGGCTACCAGTTGTGGAGAACCATCCTCAAAAACGGAGCCAGTTTCCCCAGTCGTTTACCATTTTCAAAATTTACTTCCTCTGCCAACTGACCGTTTTCATGATATAACTGAATTGAACCAAGTACCTCTCTTGTCATTCTCGATCATTCGCTTGTGCAGTGATCCACCCGGTAGAAAAATTCGAAAAGATGATTTCCTTCCAGAATAGATTCACCTTTGGGTTTACCATGCGGCCAGTATTCCCCACTAACTACATGGGATTGATAGAGATGATGCCACGCGAAGTTCCATCTTCTGAATATTCCTGATAGACACCGGAGGCTCGCCCATTATTGACTTCCAGCGTACAGCAGCTGTCCCGATGGATAAAACTCTTCGACTTTCCCGGAGAAATTCATTGTCGATTCATTTCCTGATTCACTAACAATGATCTTATGGCATTCTTTTCGAATCCAGTTTTCCAACACCAGGGTAATAGAATGGTTAATACTGAAGAACTGCTTATCGAGCTGATTTAATTCGTCAAAGCTACCGAATAATTCTACAGGATCTACGAGTTCGAATTCCTCTTCGTGTTCGTCAAAGAAAGAAATTGCATTCCAAATCATTTCGCTCTCTTCCGGCAACTGTAATTCATCCAGAAACTGAGCCAGTTCTTCAATGCCTGTCTCTCCTGCCCTGTTATAGAAAAATTGAGTGAAACCTCCGTTATTTACTTCGTATAACAATTTCGTCCAGCAGTAGATTGCTTCCAGTTCATCACACAAGTCTTCGCTGGGATGTTCAGCGAAGAATAATTCTATTGCGTCCGCAAGACTGAATAGGAATTCTCTGACAGGCGGTAGTAATCAAGCCGATTGATTTCTGGAAGTGGAACAAGATCTGTCATGCGAATAAACTGAATCTGTTTGTAGCCATTAAGACAGGCGAAAGCAGCAAATCACGCCGGTGACCAGCCACTGGAGATGTTCCACTCGACTTCGCTTCCTTCACATCAACCTGCGTCGGCGACGACCTGTTCCAGCACGGTGATGTATTCAGCGAAGCGTTGGCGGTCGGTTCTGGTGAGGCGGTACATCGTCTGGGGCGGGAACTGGTCGGTTCTTTTACTGGTTCAACCAGACCCGCTTCGCTGAGCACGGTCAGCGTGGCGACTGAGATTTCCATCGGTGAGTGCACAGAGTTCTTTCAGGTCATTAAAGAGGAGACCTTCGGTGTGGGCAGCCAGGGAGGCGAGAATTCCCAACCGTGCTTTCATGCATTACCCGGTCAAGACCATCATAAGAGAAGCGGCCTTCCGAGCTTGCTGCGGCTCTTGAATTCTGTTTAGCCGATTTCTTTTTGGCTGCCATCTGCTCGTTCCCTGTCGTCTACTCGTTCTAATGTCCAGTAAAGAATGAAGGCACTTATCAATTGCCCCAAACCGAATGTGATGCCCATTAACCAGGGTGAATAAGCGAGTTCTCCCTGACCAACGATCAGACAGAGGCAACCACACATCACATAATATCCACCCACCCATACGGGTGAGGGGAGACCACAGGGAAGAAAAAATACCGAGGGCGAATAGCATGGCCCACAACCGGGAGCATCCAGGCGACTTCAGGTAGCGCCGCGAAAGATCGCCAGGTGAGAAAAGTGCTCCCACAAAGACACAAGGAGAAACCGACCGATGGCCGACAGGGTCATTTGTTTTACCAGCCCCGAGCCACTGGTGAATGCTTTATGAAATAGCTCGATGCCCACGATCGTCAAACTGAGCATCGCGACGATGAACCAGAGCTTGAGGTAATCATCCAGATCCTCCTGCGGTGAGGCGACCCAGGTTGTCTGAATGGAAGCCGCAAAAATGCCGAGCAGACCAGAGAATCCAACCGTCAGCGAGCGGTAACCCCGGAAGAGTTCGTTTCCGACGTCAGGCGCCATCCGAGTGATCTGATGAGCCCGCAGTCCGCGAGAAAGTCTTCGATCGCCCTTTTCCTTTCGATTTTCCGGATTGAACTGATTTTGCAGTCGACGACGGCAGCAAGCAGGCTCACCAGCTTATGGGCTCCGTCAAAGCCGCTCTTCATCGTGATCATAGAGAGAACTGAACCCCTTTTTCCATCGGAGGGGCACGATGATCTGCTCTAACAACAGAATGGAATCGTGCTTGAGCAACATTACTCCCGGTTGTAGATGACCGGCATCTCTCCCTTCCATTTTGTCCATAGCGAATCATCGTCGAGCAAGTCCACCATGAAGTGGGCTGCATTAATTGACTGGTCTTGCCTGAATTAAACAGAGCACTGCGAATGGGAGACGATGCAGTGGTCGAGGGGCATCGCCCCTGCTTCATTAATCAGCGAATCAGGGCGGACAGCCACCCACTCCAGACTTCCATCTTCTGAAGCATAGTGATTCTGAAGATAGGCTGCGGCCCTGTTCATTATCTGCATGGGTGGAACCAGTAACCTGAGCAGCATTAACAGAAAACGCTCAGCCGGAGAAACTCATTCTGTTTATGGTTCACATTGCCTGTGGTGTTCATTAATACCAACCGACGGGGATTACTTCGGTGAGTTTTTTTCAATTGCAGCACAAACCGTATCGACTCGTTACCAATCGAAGCGCGGAGGTCCCCAGATTCCTTCGCGGTCATGTTGTGACCGAGACAGCAAACGACTGCATCACAACCATCGACCTGTTTCAGAGCTCATCCTCAGCAAAATGAGCAATGTTCTCGGATAATTGTAATTCGATTCCTCCTCAGGAATTACATTGAGTTATTATCTCCGGTAATATCTCCGGGATGGCGAACAATAATTCGCACCTGGTATCCCCGCTCTACCAGAAATTTCACCACTCCAGCGACCAGTGGTAGCCGCCGCTCGCTCCTAATACCAATGCCTGCTTGTCTGCCATCGACCTCTTTACTGACTCCTGTATTCCCCAGAATTAAAGTGATATTGCCCGATCCGGAAAGGATTCGGTGAGTCCGCACATATTCCAAAGCATCTCCTCAGAAACGCTTTAAATTTGTGTCAGAGGATCCCATGGCAACGAATGCCGCTCCGCACTCTGATGAATCCCTGAAAACGATAGCTAAAACTCAATCAGTTTCGACATTGACCAGAATCATAATCGTGTCAGACGAAAACTGAAATGGTCACGGAAATTGATCGTGGCGGGTGCCTTTCTCTTGGACTTCTCACCATCATAGCAACATTAGCGGAAATCATATTGAGTGGGAGGATTTAACCGAGATCAAAGGTGAGATTTCAGAAATTGAACATAAAAAACCTACTGGGAAGATGTTGTCCTCATCTGAAGGTTTCAGGAGCAACTGGCCGCTTCAAGTATGAAAAGGAGAACCAGGTTACGAAGCTTTTGATCGCCAGATTGCACTGCACATGCCGGTAATCATCTGGGTCGAGACGAGCAGCCTGAGCTGGATCAACCGGCGAAGATATTTGCGGCAGATGTCACTGGTGAAAATCTCATCCCATTTGCAGAAACTCAAGCGGCACATAACCAGGAAAATCTTTATCTGTTGCTGATGGGAGGCGGCTTTCCGTTTCTGGCTTTCTGGATCTGGCATCGATCAACTCGCCCTCTTCCTCAGAAGGCTGAAGTCGCGGCTTATAACAAATATCTTGAACAACAGGCAGAGCAGCATCCTTACCTTTTCACTTCCGTTTATGTCGTGAACACGATTCGCGAAAAAGGAGAATCAATTCCAAAGCTGGGTGATCTGTTCACGGCGTTTCTCTTTTTCTGGATCCTGCCGCTGTATATGTTGTTTATCTATGCCACCGCTTATCACTATCGAAGGCTGCAACGTCTCTTCTGCATTTCGTACTGGTTACTCTGGGTAGTCTCACCGTGGCAGCGGTGACCATTGCCGACTTTCCTGGTGGGGACGAATATCCTGTTCTGGGTGAAACAGGCAGCAAAGTCTTCTTCAGTTATCTGGTACTCAACATCGTCTATGGATGTATTTTGTGGGTGGTCGGTACATTGTTCCTGGAAGAAGAGCAGTCGGAGACAGAGAACGAAACTTCAGAGGCGGAACAGGCAAAAGCAGCGTGATATAAATCCCAGGCAGATGGTAGTCAACATGGCTAAGACAGCAAAACTCGATTTATCCCGTTACAGAACGGATCAGATTGCATCCCGCGTGGCTGAGATTCTTTCGGTCCCGAGAGCGATTCGCACCCTGTTCAATACCTGGGGATTTGTTGTTCTTGTTCTCTTGATTACAAATTTTGTGTTAAATGGGCTCGGCGGTCACAACTGGTATATCTGGATAATTTCCTTTGTGTACGTCTTGTTCATCACTGTTCCCCTCGGTTTGTGCCTGGGGTTAATTCGAGTCGCGACCGATCTGCTTGATCGAACCGAATTATTATTGCGGTTGATTCTGGAGACTTCCGTGCAAGTCGCTCATGATTATCAAAAAATTCGTGAGGAGGGAGTTCGCATACCATCCGCAGGTGAAATCGTGGCTCATGTCTATGAACATGTCGTGCTGCCTGCCGCAGAATCAGCTGTCTCCAAGTCGTTTGGTTTTCTTGGCAGACCGCTTCTGTGGATTTATCGCTACACAATCGGTAAAGGGGTTCGGTATCTGATCGCCCGTATTCAATCAGAATCTGTTACAGAAGCAGAGGAGATTGAAATCGAACAGCTCGCCACGGATGCGATAGAGGCGATTGGCGAAAATAACTCGCGTATCGAATCGATTCTCAACGGGGCGATGTCTTATACGCAGTCTGTTGCCGGTGTATTACGAAGAATCGCGTTGCGTCCGTTGATCATTCTGTTCGTGATCGTTTCTACCTTAGCGCTGCTCCCTTTATTAATATTACTGTTTGGCTGACGGGTTATGTATCAGCATCAGTTGCCTTTCAGCAGTGCGTCCAGTTCGCGTGGATGATCAGTCAGGATGGCATCAATTCCCACCTCTTTAGCCTTCGTCCAGTTCAGAGGCAGCTTTCCGCTTACCGTCTTACCAGCAATGAAAGCTCGTTTCTGAGCGGTATGTACCTGCTGCATCTGCTCTTGAGTAGGTAGAAACCTCAGATAAACCCAGTCCGCATCCACAGCTTTCAGAGCTTGTTCAAATTCTTCGGGAGTATTGGCCAGGGCAGCAGTGTGAGCTTGCGGGGAAGCCTCCCGGAGTTCATGGCGGACTTCAGGTTGAGAAATCGTATGGCCAATGAACAGGAGCTGATCCAAAACTCCTTTCTCTTGAGCTAACTTCACAATTTGCTGCTCGACACCACTAATCTTGAGATCGACCGCAATTACAAGGTCCGGTTGTTGGGAGTCGCTTAAGAGTTCGAAGACTTCTTCAACAGTGGGGACCTGTGCTCCCTTAAATTGATCATCGAACCAGCTTCCCGCATCGAGTTGACGAATCTCTGATAAAAGTAAGTCAGATGCTTTACCAGTACCATTAGTCGTTCGCTCCAACTCTCCATCATGAATACAGACGAGTTGTCCATCCTTCGTCAACTGCACATCAAACTCAAATCCCATTCCCGAAACGAGACAACTCCGAAAATTGATAATTGTATTCTCCGGGGCCTCCTGCATGAGGCCACGATGTGCGACGACTTGAGACATGACAGGCTCTGATCCAAACAAATTCCGGGAACTGATCACCAGGAGAGTCAATAATAACACCCCGGGAAAAATGATACCCTTCATGAAACATAGCTCCTGGTTACAACTTCTCAAAAGAAAAACTCTCGATGCAGTTATTATGAACATAGCTAAAGGATGTTGATGTTGTTGTTCAAGAACGGGAGTCAGCAGAGTCATCATAATGACACACAGGTCTATTAGATATGCTCTTAATGAACTGGTCCTTCATCCGCCGAATCGCTGCTCTTTGAGAGATCAACCGTAGCTCAGCAGGATGGTCTTAGTAAAGGGCTAACAAATCCGGAACTTAGCCTAACTCATTCAATATCAATGGAATACACCCGAAAAATAAAAGGGTTTTACCCCCTGTTCATACGGGCGGAACGGCGTTTGCATGAATAATTATCTCGCGGTTAGTCAATTATGATTAGCTCGATTGATACTAACGCAGAAACAAATAATCCATCAGAATCAGCATTAATCCAATGCTCTGATATAGCTATTGACCCAGGAGGAATACCATGAATATTCGAGACATCATGACTGCAGACGTGACTTGTATCGCCGATACAACGACACTTCAGAAAGCAGCCCAGATGATGAAACAGATGGATGTGGGATCACTTCCCGTTTGTGATGACAATGAGAAACTGACAGGGATCATCACCGATCGCGACATTGTTATCCGCGCTGTCGCAAATGGTACCGGTGTTGATGCACCCGTTCAACCATTCGTCACACGCCACATCGAATTCTGCGATGTTGATGACACCGTGCAGGATGTTGCGAATCTGATGAAGCAGAAACAGATTCGACGTGTGCTTGTGCTGGGTCGTGACAAGAAACTGGTCGGAGTTGTTTCTCTGGGAGACCTCGCAGTTCGAGGTCAGGACGACATGATGAGCGGAGATGCTCTGGAAGATGTCTCTGAACCAGCTATGGTCCATCATTAATCCTATATAACGCCAGACTGATTTCAGTCCAGCGATGGGTGAGTAACTCACCCATCGCTTTTTTTATGTTCACAATAAAACTGAAAAGCTGACTGCATGACTTAAGGACTGCGTGAGCAATAAAGGAAATTCGATAAATAAAAATTGTTTTGCATCAGGTTACATCGAATTTGATTGATGGAACGGGAGTTGCTTTTCATGGATTCAGTTAAAACAAATATTCCTACCTATGGAGGGTAACCCTATGAAAATCACGTTTTTAAATGCTGGGCGACTGCTTGGCTGCACGCTAGTGGGAGCGCTGATCGCTCTATCATCAACTCATCTGAACGCTCAGCAACCAGCTCCACCCCGGCCTGCCGGTGCGGCTAATGGAAATATTATTCAATTGAATCGAGGTCCGATTCACGAAGCATTTGCTCAACCTTATCAGTTGGCTAACAGCCAGGGACTTGTGGTTAACGAGCAACCTCCCGCCCGTATTCAGGAACAACCTTCATCAGTTGTACCTGAGTCTGGTGACTACGAGTGGATTCCCGGTTACTGGGGATGGGAAATTGAAGAGCAACGCTACATTTGGATCAGTGGTATCTGGCGTAGAGCTCCCCAGGAGATGAACTGGAACCCAGGGTACTGGGCTCAAGTTGATGGCGGATACGCCTGGGTTGCCGGTTTCTGGGGAAATGACGAACAGTCATTCCTGGTATCTCAAACACCTCCAGAAGCTAAAGAAGAAGAACGTGGTGAAAGTCCCTCTTCAAGTCAGTTCTGGGTTCCCGGACATTGGGAATTGGTAGGAAACGATTATGAATGGGTTGAAGGATACTGGGCTGAAGGATACGAAGGACACGTCTGGGTTCCCTTCCGTTATGTCTGGACTCCCCGTGGATACATCGCCTTGACAGGTTATTGGGACTATGACCTCGAAAATCGCGGCGTGCTGTTCAGTCCTGTCGTTTTCCAACAGGATGTGACTCCTGACTATCAATACACACCCAGTCTGGTTGTGCGGGTTGATTACCTTCCCACACATATGTTTGTAGACAATCATTACAGCCACTATGCCTATGGTGACTACTATGCATATGGCTCATCACGTCAATCATTCTATCCCTGGGTTGCTGATAACCGATACTACGATCCGCTGCGAATCTTCTTCTGGACATTCCATCGCGATCGGTTTGATCATTATCATAATCGCCATGCTTATTATCATGACCATGCCGACTACCGACCCCGTCACACCTGGAATGATCAACGTACTTTCATTCAACAGAACAACAATGTCGATCTCGAAGATGTTGCAATTGCCGCGGGTGTCGATATGTTGACTCAAGGTCGTTACCCTGGCGTTCAGGTCAACTTCACTGAAGATGCAGATCGTCGTGAGCGGTTTACTTCTGAAACCAAGGATCTTCAAAATGCTCAGGAAATACGGGAAGAGCAGTTGACTCAACTCGAAAAAACGAGCGAAGAAACCAAAGAGAAATTCGAAAACAACCGTAAAGAGTTTCGTAAAAACGCAGAAGATAAAGCACAGGACACCGTTCGAGAAGCAGACAAACGTCGTGAACAACTCGAGTCGGGTGCCGGTAGTGCAGCTTCTTCTACTAAATCGAAACTGAACTCTAAAGCCGATTCTAAAACCAGCAAACCTGAATCAACTTCTAAAGACAAACCAGAGAAATCCACTAAGCCGGAAAAATCTGATTCGTCTACGAAGCCCAAAGCAGATAACAAACCTGAAAAAGGAACTAACTCTCCTTCTTCTAAATCTGACAAACCTGGTTTAAACAAACCTTCTGATACTCCCAAACCTGCTGGTACTGATAAACCCGGAGTTAGTAGTTCAAATAAGCCTGAAACTGTTGGCACCTCCTAAACCATCCAACAAACCTGAAACAGGTAACACTCCCAGTACTAAACCGGATGCTGGAAATAAACCTGATAACAAACCAGGTTTAGGAAATGGTGCTCCTGGAAATAAACCAGAAGCTGGAAACGCTCCTAAAGCGGGAAGTAACAACACTCCTCGTTCAGGGAATAAACCCAACACAGGAAATACTCCCAGCACTGGTAAAAAATCGAATAGTGGATTTACTCCGATTCCAGGTACGAATCCTCGACCTGAATCGAATAAAGACACCCCTGATCTGAACCGAGGACCGAACCGGGGTAACTCAACACCTTCTACAGGTTTCAAAGCCAATAAACCTGCAAATGGTAACAGTGGTTTCTCCGGTAAATCCGGTCTTAATCGATCAGGTAACTCCGGAATTGGAAACAAAGGCCCCGGTTCATCGAATCGACCTGAGAAAAACTCGAAATAAATCAGTGCCGTCTCCGGGCGGAATGGATTTAAGCTGAGGCGAGAACCTCGTGGACTTCCTGTTGTTAGTGTCCACGAGGTTCTTTTGTTTGGTCTCTCCAGGTGGTACGATCAGAAGCAGACATTCCTTTTAGTAGACCCGAACTTCTCCGCCTCACCTCCCTCTACCCACCCTGAGTCCCACCATGAATAAGCTGCTTCCTTCCTGTCTGACACGACAATTTCGGACTTTTGCCTCTCTGCTCTTCCTGGGACTGGTAATGCAACCGACTCTCCTGTTGGCCCAGGGAACCCCCTCAGCCAAAGAGATGACCGACTCTTTCGAGACCAAGATGAAGTTGCTGGAGCAAGCCTGGAAGAATAAAGATTACGACCTCGCCCGCTCGCTCACTCATTCGCTGCGCGATACCGTCAAGCAGACTCAGAACGAGGAAGAAATTCCCGGTGAGTCGCTTATCGATGTCGCCACTTGGAAATCTGTTGATGCGCTCGGTGCTGCGGGTATGAAATGGGCGCAAGGGTGGAAGTACTTTAAAGCAGTAACCATCAGCGAATCGGTTGGTGAACCACGAACCTCCGAACCTGTTGATCTCTTTCTCAGTTTTCCTGCCGAGCAAACTACCTCACTCGCGCGTGAAATTCGAGTCGCACGTGTGAGCGACGGTTCACTGACCGAAGTCACCTCGCAGGTCTATGGTGAAATTCGTCGTGGCGACCAGCGTTTCTGTAACATCCTCTGGATGGTCGATAGCGAACCGAATCAGCAGCAGACTTATCTTGTCTTCTATGGAAATCCGGATGCCGAACTACCAGAGTATCCTTCCGATCTGAACGTTGAAGGGGAAGGCTTCGGGCTGGATATCTCGAATGCGTTCTTCAAAGTCGCGCTCTCTAAACAGACCGGTCAGATTGAACGTCTCATTCTCGAACGCGAGCATGGGATGGAACTCTACTCGGGGGGCGAAGGTCATGGAGAACCAGCTGGTATCGACTGGGCACATGATTATGTTGATGAGGGAAGCTTTCAGAAATTACGAATCTCGCTCTGGGAAACCTGTCCCGATTTCGAAGTCATTAAAGGACCTCTCTGCACGATCGTCCGCCGCTGGGGGTTCCCCTACTCGCCGGTTCATCCGCTTTATTCCCCTGCCCGACTGAATGTTGATATTGAATATCGCTTTTACGCTGGTCTTCCCTGGTTTCATAAATATGGAGAGATGACTGCAGTGCAGGACTTTGAACCAGCCGCATTGCGTGACGATGAATGGGTCTTCACCGGCCAGTCCTTCACTCACAAATTATGGATGGATCCGGAAGGAGAACTGCACATCGGCGATGTGACTCCCGAGATGCAAACGAATTTGTGGGGCGTCGGTTTTTACAATCAGGAGACTCAGGATTCCTTCATGTCTCTCTTCCTGCAGCATGAGGCAGAAGGTTTGCCTGAATTAAGTCACGCCGGAGCACCAACACTCTATTATCGCTGGCATGGTCAGCTCTGGAGTCGATATCCCCTCAGCACCAATAAAATTCCTGCCGGTGCCGTCCTCAAGCAGAAGAACGCGTACCTCTCTGTCCCCTTCACTCCCGAAGAGGGCTCTGCACAAATCGAACAGACCCGCCGGGCGATGATGCATCCGCTTGAGCTGGCGGCTGGTGATGCGTTACCCAAACTGGGGCAGAAGCAGACCGGTCGACTGGCGCGTGCGGGAGAAGGGGGCGAGCAGTCCGAAATGAAACAGGCGATCTGGAACGCGCTACGTGACTGCAAAGATGCCCAGCTCTACACCGCCGACATCAACGTTGTCGACCTCGGCCTGGTGTATGACGTTCGTGTTCGTGGCGATGTCGTCATCCTCGTGATGGCGATGCCCCACCGCGGCCGCCCCCTGCTCGACTACTTCATCAACGGTTCCATCGAAGTCCACCCCACTCCCTCCATGCCCGTCCGCCAACGCCTGGAACAACTCCCCGGCATCCGCCAGGTCGTCGTCAAACAAACCTGGGAACCCGGCTGGAGCTCGAACCGGTTAACAGATGAAGGACGGAAGAAGATGGGGTTTGAGTGATGGAATCTCTTAATGTTTGTAGATCAAGTATTGTTTACAACTTTGGAATCACGTGTTTAGAATGTCTCAAAACCTATTTAAATGTAGTGATGCGTAGATTTATTCAATGAATAATATGCTAAGGACAGGATGGACCATCGAAGAGGTTAATACCCTTCCACCAGGAGAGCACGATTACTTTGATCGAAAAAGCGGCTTATTGATTGAGAAAGGTGATTTTCAAACCGATTTTTCAAAAGCTTTTTCGGCGTTCGCTAACTCAGGAGGTGGGTATATCATCTTAGGAGTTAAAGACGACGGTTCATTTGATGGAGTTCCGCGAACTAAGGGAAGAACCTGCACGCGCGAATGGATAGAACAAATTATACCTAATCTTGTTGAGCCAGTACCTGTAGCTTTCAGAGTACATCTCGTTGAATCCTCATCGGAGATTGTTATACCCGATAATAGAGTACTGTTAGTCATCGATATTACTGATTCCCACTTAGCTCCTTTTCAATCACGCAAAACAAAGCTGTATTTTCATCGAGTTGGGGGACATTCTTTACCGGCGTCTCATTTCTATCTTGAAACACTTAGGAATCGACAGAAGGCTCCGTCATTTTCAGTTGAGATATCAAGGACACGAATCATACGAGTATTAGAAACTCCAGAGAATTATTTTATTCAACTATTACTGAAGCTGGCTGTAACAAATGAAGGCACAGTCACACCATCCCATTGGTATGTAGATTTGTTGAGTAACGATCAAAGGATTGCAAATGAGGGTGTCATTCGTCGATCTGGTTTCCCAGTATTTACGATAACTTCACTTGGTAACACTGACGTTCAGGAGCAAAGGATTCTTCCTGGTCAAACCAGGAGTGTTCTACAGGTGATAGGAATTTTCGTCGATCGCTTGGCTGGTGAGAATGAATTACCAAAGCAAGTTGTCGAAGTGCTTGAAAAAAGCAATATAAAAACATCAGTAATAACAGAGAATCACGTTGGGGCAGCTTGTGAGTTAGATTTATCTGAAGCCTTAAGTATGATTAATGACTCAAATATTCAATCACACATTCCATCTTTTGATGGTCAAAATGGAACAGGATTTCTTGGAGCTGGTATAATTATCCAGGATTTTCAACTTGGAGCCATCTATTCGCCTAACGATTACATTCAATTTGGGGGAGTAATTGAAAATTCTTCAAATGAACATTATCAAGAGTTTCAACTGGAAGTCGTTTTTATTGACAACAATGGTAATGCAACAGCACATCGCACTGTAGATATTGGAATATTAGCGCCGACTTCGAAACGGCACTGGCATGATCAGATCGAGGGCGCTGCCGTCATGAACTATGATCGTATAGAAGCTTTTTATTACGATAAAGCTTGGTGGAAACGGTAATCATAAATAGGTGATGAGTAGATTGTCTGGGCTACCCATCTATCTAATATTACATTGTCCTAACCTCCCGAAACGTCAAATTAATCCGTTCTCCCACCACGCGTTTTGTTTTCGTTACCTCATGTTGCCAGAATTGCTGAGTCGTCCCCGCCATGATGAGTAGTGACCCATGCGGCAAATCAAAGACCATTGTTTCGCGAGTCGTGTTATGACGCAACCGGAAGCGGCGGGTCGCTCCGAGGGAGAGGGAAGCGATGATGTTCCCCATCTCCGGTTCATCGTCTGCATGCCAGCCCATGCTGTCGGAACCATGCCGGTAGAGGTTGAGCAGGCAGTAATTGTACTTCCCCGCCACCCCTTCGATCTGAGCTTTGATCTCCAGTAACACCTTGGTCCAGGGGAGCGCGATGTTCTCCACACCGGAGTACCGATAAGAAATTCCCGCATCCCCATACGACGCAATCAACCTCGGTTGCGGATACCCGAACAACCCCGGTTTCTGCTCCCACGCGCACCCCTCCCTCAACTCTGCAAAATATCGATCAGCTATTTCAGCGGGCAGGAATTTCTCGTCATAAAGAAGTTCTCCACCATCCGCCAGCAGAATAGGTTGCATGAAATCGAATCAGTTCTACAGGAGTTTGTGACCTGGTCGCAAGTAATGGGATTACGGGTGAAAGACATTGAGCAATTCATCTGCATTCTAACAGAACGACATCCTCTAACCCATTCTTGTAGAAAGGAGCCTACGCCCTTATCATGGTTCGTGACATCTCGGAGGTTTTTTCGACCAAAAAATATTGGGCCAGCTGTGCGGTAACAAATGTTATTTGAAAGTATCCACCATGCCAACGATCCGTGAAATTGCCGGTCTTCCATCCACGCCTGCAAAACTCAGCGACTCTGCCCTCATCATGATTGATTGCCAGAATACGTATCGTGAAGGGGTGATGCAGTTGGAAGGTGTCGAAGAAGCCCTCGTAAACGCTCGACTCTTGTTAGAGCGAGCGCGGAAGGCGGGTATCCCGATCTTTCATATTCAGCACGATGCGGGTGTCGGTTCTCCTTATGATCTGACAGCAGAGAACGGTCAGATTTCCAAACCGGTCGCCCCGCTAGAAAACGAACCGGTGATCGTGAAGAATTATCCCGATTCATTTTCCTCCACCAACCTGGATCAGCAATTGAAGCAGGCCGGAGCCAGGAACCTGATCCTCGCCGGTTTCATGTCGCACATGTGTGTCAGCTCCACAGCTCGGGGTGGTTTTGATCGCAACTACGCCGTCACCATCGCCGAAAACACCACCGCCACCCGCTCACTCCCCGACGGCCACGGTGGCACCCTCTCAGCCCCAGACGTCCAACGCGCCAGCCTCCGCGGCCTGGCGGATCTCGTCGCCATCATCGTCGACGACGCAGCGGAAATTCCGGATTAGTCGTACAAACAGGAAAGGTCGGTGCTAATGGAACCTGTTACTGATCGAAATCGACTTCGGACTCGATGAAGTGTGATTTGTTCTTCACTGCAAACAGCGATAGAAGTACATCCATATTCTCCTCACAGGCATAATATTGACTGTCGAGTTTGGATAGCATCTCGTCCTGTGTTTTGGAAAATCTGGCAATCTGTTGATGCCGTGTGTCATTCTCTTCGGCGGGTCCTGATTTGCCGAACAGGGCCAGCGCCTTGCGGAAAATAGTCAGATGATCTGGTGCTCCAACAGCTCTTAATCCGGCGTGAGCCACTTTCCATTCATCACCCGAGGAATTCACAAAATACTGGGAGTGACCTCCGTTGACGACCTGTGCATGATAACTCAGAACTGCTGAATACACCTGTTGAGGTTTTGTCAGGTTTTCGAAACCTTTTTTCTCTCTTAATCGAGACAGATATTTCCAGAAATCTTTGATACCAGCGAGAATCTCAAGTGCCTCTGCAGCAGCTTTCTGCACACGCTCGTGATTAGAATTTACTTCGCTGCGAAAAAATTTTTCAGCCGAGGCATCCGGGTTGTGTATACGCCTTAAGTAATTCGGCGTACGTCTCTCCCACAGAGATTCCTGTTGCAGGTGCTTGATATTATTCATCAAGGGAATAATTGAGTACACGTGGTATCTTCGTGTCGGTTTCGTTGAAGGCTTTAATAATGTAGCTAACTTCTTTATTGTCGGTAGTAAAGTATTCCTGGGAGAGTAGCACTGAAATAGCTCGATGAGGATCTATCGCTTCAGCATCAACTGCGGTGCATTGCCACTCATGCTTTTGTCATCTCGTTTGAGCAGTTTGATGAGACCGGGATAAACACCCTGGAGAAATTCCGCACTGCAGGAATTATCTCGAAGTCCAATGCTGATGCCATTCATCGTGTGTGAGCGAACGTAATCGTCCTCATGATTCAATAGCACTAACACCGGAGAGATACATTCGAGTTGTCCGAGCCTTCCCAGTTCGCCGCCGACAAACTTGACTACATAATTGTCCGAGTGATCGACATACCTGGACAATCCCCTGAGAACAACTTCCGGTGCATGGGGTTCCAATAATTTACAGATTCGCTGGAGGGGTGTGTCCGGAGTAAACTTGAAGGCTCCCGGATTAAATCGTTTTGCTGCTTTGGGATTCTGTAACGCTTTTGTTAGAAAAGGAACTGCCTTCGGGCCGAGCAGTTCCAGCTTGTCGTAATTGAAGTGGAAGTCCTCTTCGACAAACAGCTGATTAACCATCTTCTGAATTTCCGCAGGAGAAATATTCGCAGGGACTTTTAAAGCCTGCCTTGCCTGCTCTCGATCCTCTATAAACATCCCATAAGATTTTTTGAAGTCTGGATTCTTTACCCATTCCTGAAAACCTCCAAATTGATCCTGTGTCCGGGCGCGCCGCTTTTTCCACACGAGAAACAGAATCAGTGCGATGATTACAACAGCCAAAATCGCCGAGAACAGGTAGAGCATGACAACATCACTGGAGAGTATGACTTAACCAGGGTTTAACAGGATGCGGTCTGGTTTAAGTAGGAATAAATCGACTGCTTAGAATTCCTGACTGATGTTAATGCATGAACATCATACTGGTAAACATCAACGAACCCATAGATCTTCTATGTCCCACTCGATACGATGTGGCCGTTCGGCAGACTGGAACCTCGTCGCCATCATCGTAGACGACGCAGCAGCGATTCCGGATTAGTTGTGAAGATGACCTGGCAGAGAAGGAGTTATCTGAAGAATTTCTAAATTCGAGTTCAAATTCCCAGGTCAATCTCTGTAACTCATTCTGTACCTGAAACTCGATACTCTACTTCACTTTGGCAGGGTCCGGGAAGACCCATTCACCGTTCTGAATTTCTTCACGAGGTCGATAGAGGCGAACTGCGTAGTTCCAGCCGTCCATGACGTACAGGAAATTCTTTTTGCCCTCAGGGTTCGTGCCGAAGTTCACGGTGATGGAGCCGTCGGCATCGGATTTGGCAGTCACGCTGTTGATACTGTAGGAATCGTACTCGTTCTTTTTCGAAGTAACCATCCTTATTGTAAATTGAAATCGACCAGAAGGCGTCAACCAGGTACATCCTTAACTGTCAGCGATACTCACCGGCCGGTTTGGGTTTGTTTTGATCCTGATACATTGCTTCGTAGGTCGGAAGTCCACCCCAACCCGAAGCCGCCCCGATGATATAGCGGACTGGTGAGACTTCCTCCCGTTTTCCAAACATGAATTTGGAGTCGGTAAGACCTGTCGCAAGTGCTAACAACGGCTTATAAGTCGCCTCATAACTCGTTTGATCGTAGTTCGGGTGATGATAGGATTTCGCAGACTTCGCATTGACTTGAAGTTCATCCTGAAGTTTATTCGCGTGATGAAGATCATCAGAATTTGTCGGATCAGCGAGTGTTCGGCAGGCTAGCAACACATAAGGTGTGTCGAATTCATCAACCGTAAGTTTGTAAGTACCCGCGCCGTGATAGATGTTGTTGATGTACTGGTCCTCATTCACCACCATGACAGACATATATCTGTCACCTGCATCGGGCATGGTGAGCGTGGCTCCCTCGCTGATATCAACCAGGGCAAAGCTGTAAAGCGTGTCCCGATTCATGCGGATGACGTTCTGCTTATCCAGTGGCGTAGGGACCCTGTTATGAAACCATTTGTTTACACCTCCGGCAATCGCATGGAATCGATCAAATTGAAAAGCGGTCTCCACTCGGGCAAAATTCTCGATGTTCACTTTGATAGAGTCATCGGCTCGAAGCGGTCCTGTCGTGACGACAGACAGTATCAAACAGAATGCATAGAAAGCGGCTTTTCTTAGCTGGTGCAAGGACGTGATCATGGGTCTCTCCTGTGGTTTGAGTGGAGGGCGGAGAAATAAGAGGTGAACCTCCACTTTGCTGCTTTGCATTCCTATTGTCAACAGGGAAGATCGCAGCAACAGAAAAGCCCACCGAATTCGTGACATTCGGTGGGCTTTCCATATTAAGTCGGGACGACAGGATTCGAACCTGCGACTTCCGGCTCCCAAAGCCGGCGCTCTACCAAGCTGAGCTACATCCCGTTCAGATTTGCGTACGGCAGTCTAGAAACTCCCTTTCTTAGAGTCAACTCCCCCTTCGCTATTTACCATCAGAGACCATATTCGCGAGCAGGTTCGCGCAGTAAAATATACAAATGAATACATTTTGGGGCTTGAAATGCGATTTATGGGGCCGAATTTCAAGCCTTTTTCGTACACTTGTTAAAATTGTTAATTTAGAACATTTTGGACTTTGTGGCTGCAAAATAGTGTCATTTTAATAGCTGCTAGTGTATAGATGATGATGTTTTTATGGGTTAGCTAAACTGCGAAAGCTTTTCTGGCAAGTCAGATACTGGCTTTGATAGATAAACGCAGGTTGATCTACCCTGAAATCAATCCCCAAATTATTCACTCAGAGAATCGCTGATTTACGGGTTCTCGAACTCTTCAGTTCAACCAATGCTGAAAAACTGATCCTCATTTTTGTCAGCTACTGCGGCTTATAAACATCGACGACCGGGCCATATTCATCATACCTTCGTTGATGATCCCTTCCGATTTTCAAATTCTGCGAGGACTCCCTCATTTGAAAATCGGGAAATGAACTTTCCAAAAGTTCAAATGATAATTCATATTTTTCTCCTCATCACTTCAGCACAGGTTTAGATCATGCTTATCTCACCCTGGAATAAACTCTCCAAACGTTTCTCTCGCTCCCAATCAATTCGCCGTCGCCAACCTTCTGAAACTGCTGTAGCAGTGCATGTGGAATTACTCGAGGACAAAGTCCTGCTTTCAGCAGACATGGCCTCCTTCTTCGGGTTAGGAACGTCCGATGCTCCCAGTCAATCCTATACCGTGATCGATCCTGAAGTAGAGTCTCTCATCACAGCGGATGGTGAGACACTATTTTTCGATCCACTCGTGCAGTTTGACACGACAAGTGAATTTGAAGCTGCTCCTGGTGATGGTACCTTCTGGAATGACTTTTCAGCATTCGACCTCGAAAAAACGTTTGAGCTCCAGAGCAACCCGGGAGCGAGCCATACGATCTACCTGGATTTCAACGGTCATGTCACAACTGGAACGGCATGGAATACTTTCTCGGGTATGCAAACCATTACTTCTCCTGCTTACGACTTTGATGGGAATGTAGATGTCTTCACTGATGAAGAGCTGGTTGAGATTCAGAAAATCTGGGCACGTGTTGCTGAAGACTTTGTTCCATTTGATGTGAACGTTACGACCCTGGAACCTGTCGATCTGGAAGATCTGAAAAAAATATCGATCGACGGAGTCACCCCCGATACTCGCTGGGGTGTGCGCGTTGTCATCGGTGATGACGCCATGAATACAGGCGCAGGGGGTATCGCTTTCCTGAATTCATTTAATTCAGAGCTGGATATTCCTGTCTTCTCCTTCAACGGGCAGCGGGTGGGTGGAAGTAACGTTGCCGGGATGACGGTCTCTCATGAAGTAGGTCATGCTCTTGGCTTACGACATGATGGTGATGCGAATAACGAATATTATCGAGGGCATGGAACAGGCGAAACATCCTGGGGACCGATCATGGGAGCCCCATTCGATAAGAATGTGACCCAGTGGAGTCAGGGGGACTATTTTGGTGCCAGCAATCTGGAAGATGATCTGGACATCATTACCACACTGAATGGTTTCGGGTACTACCCCGATGATTACGGCGATTCCTCACTTACCAGTACGAATCTGGTTCCTCAGGGTGGAACGACTATTAATACAACTTACGGTATCATCAGTCAGAATACCGACCGGGATTTCTTTAACTTCTGGGCTGGTGCCGGTGAAATTAATATCGATATTGATGTACCAGAGTTGGGTGATGGAGAACCTGGCGCAGCAAACCTCGATGTGCATGTAATCCTGAGAAATGCGGGCGGCTCCATCATCGGAGTTTTCAATGACCCGGACACCTTGAATTCTTCATTCACCACAACCCTGGGCGGGGCGGGGCTCTACTATCTACAGGTCTTCGGTGGGAGCACAGGAAACCCCTTTGATCCGACAGATCCAACTGGTTACAACAATTATGGAAGCCTGGGGAACTATCGTATTACTGGTACCGTGCAAAAATTCTTCAATCCTACGGTTGATATCATCGACGCAACTGCCAGTGAATTTCAATCGGAAATGGAGTTTCATGTCACACTCGACAGCCCCAGTTCAGAAGACATCATTCTGACACTCGCTACCTCTGATGGAACAGCCAAAGCAGGTAAGGACTATGTGGCGACGACTGCCCAGGTAACCATCCCTGCAAATACAACCAGCACCGTCATTCCATTTAAGGTCTCGTTACTCAACGATCTGATATCAGAACCGTTGGAGTATTTTAATGTCACCATTGTGAATGTTGTGCAGGGTAACCTTGAAGATATCAGCGATGTTGGTGTTGGAACAATTCTTGACAACGATGACCCGCTCGTGCTGTATACATCGATCGATCGTGATCAGGTTGGTGAGCAGGAAGGTCCTCGTGCGGCCAAAGCAACGGTTGAGCGAAATGGCGATTTAACAGAACCGCTGACCGTTCAAATCGTTAATACTGACGACACCGAGCTGTATGTTCCGAAAACACTCTTCTTCCCTGTAGGGGTTGATTCCGTCGAATTTGATATCGAAACTGTCAACGATGGTGCGATCGATGGAACTCAGGCGGGAGTCACTCTCTACGCAACTGCACCCTTCTATTCGTCAATCACGGACTCAATTGATGTTCTCGATGACGATCGTGCATCAACTCGAACTCTGGGAGGGCATCTTTATGAACCAATCGCCCCGTTCAATAACTATCAGGTTCTGCTCGATATCATTGTAGACCCTGGACGAGTTCTGAATATTCAGTCCTCACCGAATGTAGGGACCAATCTGAAATTTGCCCCCGGGACAGGACTCTACATTGAAGGTGCTGTGGTTGCGAATGCTGAAAACAATCTGCCAATCACCTTCACTGATCAAAGTAACCGGGATAATGAACCTGGTCCCTGGGCTGGTATTTTCTATTCTGCCGAAGATCAGGCGAATTCTCTTTTCGCTAACACTCGAGTGCATAAAGCAATCAATGCATTTTCAGTCTATGGAACTGATCTTCCGAAACTCCGTGTCATTCATTCAGAAATCTTTAATAATGTGGAGAACGGCTTCGAGGTCTCTGCCCGTAATGGAGATGACATCAACGAAGATGAGGTCGAGATTCTGTACAACAAAATCTATGACAACGGTGAAAATGCCGTTCTTGTTACTTCGTTCAATAATGAACTGCAGGATTCTCGCTCCGCTCCACTTATTGAAGGAAACGACATTTACGGTCATGAATTCGGCGCTGGTGTTTACCTGATGGCGACCACCAGTCTGAATGTCAACAATCCGGATAAGGCCGAGTCGATTGTCGCTCCGAGAATTTATGCCAACTCAATTCACAACAACAAAGAGGGGATCGTCGGTAAATCAACTCGAGCTATCAGCGACCAGAATTATACAGTTGTTGCTCCGATCGCGCACAACAACCTGATCGTCCATAACGACGGGAACGCGATTGATCTTCAGGTTTCATCCATCTACGGATTATTGAATGCTGATATTATCAACAATACGATTGCTGATAACCCGGGTGCTGCCATTTATCACTCGAACATGACTGATGTCAGTTTCTCAATCAGAAATAACATCATCGCACGTAACGGCTCCGGGATCGTTGCCTCCGGTCCTTACACACCTCTCATCGAGTCGGTAATGCGAAACCTCGTCTGGAGCAATAATGGCCAGAACTGGGTTAACTATCCTGCTCAATTCGGTTCCTTGACTTCATTCAATGTGAACCGGACGCCATCCGATCCAGAGAAAAACATCAGTGGTGATCCTAACTTCCTGGGACCCGATAATTATCAGATTCGCGATGACTCCATTGCCATCAATGCGGGTACCCGATTTGAAGATGACGTCACTTTCGGCGGATACGAAGGTGTGGAAGCTCCTCGTGTCGACTTCTTTGGAAATGCCCGGGATTATCTTCGCGACCTGGGATATCACGAAGCATCCGAAAGTGCATTCCCTTACTTCGAAGATTATCAGGATCAGGCAGCCCAGTTCTTCCTTCCAGTCAATAACAATCATTGGAGCGTTGTGCCGGGGCCGAATGGAAATTACTCCTACGAAGCCAATACCTCTGGCCTCTCCGGCTTAGGAGTTTCGGTTCTGGGTTTCATGGAATTACCTCAGGACTTTGATCTTTCTGTTGAAATGAAGGCGGTTACAGGCAGTAATCGCTGGTACGACGGCTTTATTGTCTTCGACTACAAAAGTCCAACCGACTTCAAATATGCTGGTATGCTTGCCGGACAGAACCAATGGATTGTCGGTCGCTACCAGGGTAACTGGGGAAATCGCTACGCCAGTATCGACTGGGATAATCAAGGTCGCAAAATCGAACGAGATCGTGCTTACGAAGTTCACCTGCGAGTTGTTGGTAACAAAGTTGAACTCTCCGTCGATGGAGAGCGCATCATCAGTAAAGTGATTGATGGTGTTTCCAACTTGAATCTGGGACGCGTCGGACTGGCAAATTACAACGGTGTAACTCAATTCGACAATTTCCGTCTCGGCTATAAAGTCAATCACGGTCGAACATTTGAAGAGGTCAATGAACTCTTTGGCGTCGATATCGTTGGTACTCCCGTAATTCCTCCGAATTTCACAACCAATAATCCGGCCAAGTGGTCTGCAGTGGATCTCGGCGGTGATGTCGTCCTTGAAGCCAACACTGTTGGGGCTCCAGCGGGACAGAAACTCGCTACTGTTCTGGTCGGTTTGGAAGGAACCCTCTCTTCCAGTTTTCGAATCGAATCTGAAATCAACACCAGCATTGCCCCTGCCGGCTGGTCTGATGCCTTCATCATCTTCGACTATAAGAATGCAAACGACTTTAAATACGCTGGTATGTTCTCTGGTCAGAATGAGTGGGTCATTGGACATTACCAGGGGAACTTCGCCAATCGCATCATAACTGTCGACTGGGATGACACCGGCCGCGACATTGTCAATGGACAGAAATACGATGTCCGGATTGATGTAGTTGATAACCTGGTAACACTCTTTGTTGATGACGAGATGATTGCAGAGGCAACATTCACAAATCAGGCAATCCTGAACATCGGAGAAATCGGGTTGGCGACCTACAATGCCCGTAGCCGCTTCCACGACTTCCGTGCGAAAGATATTACTCCAGGTGCTTCAGAAGTCTCCAGTGATCTGGCTTTTGCTGCAGGTGATCTTGGTTTTCTGTTTGATGACGAAGAGGAAGATCAAACCTTCGCTGAAGGTCGAAACACAGTTGTCTGATCGTGTTCTTGTATGCTGAAGGAAAAAACTTCTTCAATCAGCTTTCTATCGACAACATTTCTATAAACAAAAAAACTCCCCGCTTTCATGAACATGTAAGCGGGGAGTTTTGTTTTATGTGATCAGGATTGAAAGTCAGCCTATCTCAAACTGATTTCACTTATAATCAAACTGCATTTTATGCCAGGATGTCATGCTTGATTTCGCCAGCTACGTCGGTTAATCGGAAGTCGCGACCGCCAAACCGATAGGTCAGCTTCAAATGATCCAGACCGAGTAGATGCAACATCGTTGCGTGCAGATCATGGAAGTGGATTTTGTTCTCCACGGCAAAGTAACCGTAATCATCAGTGCGACCATACTGGATACCAGGTTTGATTCCGCCTCCGGCCATCCACATGGTGAATCCTTCCGGGTTGTGATCGCGCCCATTTCCACCTTGGGAAACGGGTGTTCGGCCGAATTCACCACCCCATAACACCAGGGTATCCTTAAGCAGATCGCGTTGTTTGAGGTCAGTTAAAAGTGCTGCGATCGGTTTATCGACTTCGAGTGAGTTTCGTGTGTGCTGATTGAAAAGATCCGAGTGGGAGTCCCAGCGATAACTGTGAGAGACCTGCACAAACCGCACACCCTGTTCGGAGAAGCGTCTGGCCATCAGGCACTGACGACCAAAGTCTTCAGTCACCTTATCATCAAGCCCGTACATTTTGAGAGTCTCTTCAGACTCGCTGGATATATCCTGGATGTCGGGTGCTTCCATCTGCATTCGATAGGCCAGCTCAAAGGCTTCGATTCGCCCTTCCAGTCCAGCATCAGGCCCCGTTTCCTGTAACCGCTTTTGATTCAGCTTCTGAATAAATTCGAGTTCCATCCGCTGGAGTGAATCAGGATTCGACCCAGTGATGTATGGGATACGGGAATTTTTCGCTTCCAGGCCTGCGTTACCAATCGGGGTTCCCTGATAAACGGCAGGTAAAAAGGCGGAACTCCAGTTGTTCATCCCACCATGGGACAGACTGGGGCAAATAGTAATGAAGCCGGGCAGATTCTGGTTTTCCGTTCCGAGTCCGTAGGTTAACCAGGAACCCATGCTGGGACGGGTGAAAGTATCACTACCGGTATGCAGTTCAAGTAAGGCTCCTCCATGGCGAGAGTTAGAACCATGCATTCCATTCATGATGCACAAGTCATCCACATGCTTGGCGACATTAGGAAACAGTTCACTCACCCAGGCGCCTGACTCCCCATGTTGCTGAAACTTGTAAGGAGATTTCATCAATGCTCCGGTCTGGGCGGAGAAAACGCGAGGTTTATCAAACGGAAGAGGTTTGCCATGGTCCCGCTGCAGTAGAGGTTTATATTCGAAGGTGTCCATATGAGAGGGACCCCCGTGCATAAACAGAAAGATCACCCGTTTCGCTTTCGCGGGAAAGTGAGGTGCTTTTACTACCAGTGGACCTGCAGGTTCAGCTTGTGGCTCTTCAGCTATAGCAGTTGAACTGTTGCGACACAATAAATCCGTCAGGGCTAACCATCCAAAGCCAGTCGCCGATTGCTGCAGCATCTGTCGACGTGTGGTCCGGGCATTCAGATTGAAGTGATCACGAAAATTAGACATTTAAAATTCTCCAGAGATATTTCAGAGCAACATCGAAAATGAAAATCTCTTTCTGGGTGGTCCTGAAACCCTCTGATGGGTCACATGGAACCATAATTTGTAAATTAAAGAACAGCCAAAACCGGCTTTCAGGATCGGTTCCAGTGCAATTTGTATCAATCAATAAAGATAAACTCGTTGGAAGAAAGCAGAACGCGGCATAAACCTTTCCAGACATGCAGCGCACGTGATTCCTGTTCGGGAATCGCTTTGACAACTTCCGTTTCATACTGATAAAGAAATGCGAGTGAATTCTCCATTTCTGTAAGTTCAGGTTTACGACCGAAGATCAGTTGATAAGCCTGTTCGATGCGATCCTCCGGTGCATCAGGTGCTTCCTCCAGTAACCGCTTCGCCATCGCTGCTGTCTGTTTCTCCATGAAATCGCTATTCATCAGGAATAAGGACTGGGGAGCAAGCATGGTCGACTCGCGGTCACCCTGCATATAACTTGGATCAGGGAAATCGTACGCCTGGAACATTTCAAAGAGCGCACTGCGTATGATGGGCAGGTAGACCGATCGGTATTCCCAATCATAACTGACCGACCCAGCACCACCTGTGCTGTTTACATACTCGAAGCTTTTGTATTTTAAGGTAGTCTCAACCTGGGTACGGTCGAGAGTTCCAGCAATGGCCAGAATCGCATCTCGAATCGCTTCAGCTTCCAACCGTTGACGATTCATACGCCAGTACAACTTGTTCTCGGGATCGAGTTCGTAATACTCGGGTGAATATTCTGAACTCATCTGGTAAGTCGACGAATTCATAATCAATCGATGCATCTCTTTGATCGACCAACCCTTTTCAATAAATGTCACGGCCAACCAGTCCAGCAATTCAGGATGAGTAGGAGTTTCTCCAGTCAGCCCGAAGTTATCGACGGTACGAACAATGCCTGTTCCCATATGCCAGCGCCAGATACGATTCGCCATGACTCGGCTTGTCAGGGGATGATCGGGTTTTGTCAACCACTTGGCGAGTTCAAGTCGACCACTCTGTTCATCACCCAACGGTTTCTGTTCAGGGCCTTCCACGATTGAGAGGAATTGGCGGGGAACTTCAGGTCCCAGGTTGATATGATTTCCGCGAATGCAAACCTGCATGTTGTTAACATCAGACTCGGTCACTCCCATTGCATACTGCAATGGTTCTGGAGCACTGTCATTAATCTGCTTTAGTTCAGCTTTCCAGCTCGCCAGTTGCTGCTGAGTTTCTGATGAGTATGCCTGTTCAATGTTCTCCGGAATTCGGAAAGGACCCTTGTCACTCTGCAGGGCTGATCGAAAGGCTTCAAGCTCAGCATCGGGAAGGGTTTCAGTATTCTTCGTCTCAGGATTCGATTTCAATGTATTCCAGGTGGTTTCAGCCTCAGTGAATAACTCCTTGTATTTATGCAGTAGTGATGCACGGCTTGCACTGAGTGAATCGACGTAGATGGCATTGATTTTGGGATTCACCCTGGCCTTCTTCTCGGCAGCTGCCTTTTGAATAGTCTCATCCAGATTGACCAGGGTATTAAAAATGAACTTGGGTTTTCCAGTTTCTTCTTTCAGGTAGTTGACCCACTGTTCTAACATCAGAGAGTTAAGCTCTTCTTGAGTATTTTGCTCGCTGGAAGCTGTGGCTGAGTTGATTTCGTAATGTTCTGCGGGAAGTAGACGAAGTTGACTTACATGCGGGAACAATTCTTTACAGGCGAGTTTGACTACATTTTTTCCTGCCTGCAGATCAACGTACTGCTCGAAGAACCTGAGCGCTGGCCTTTCGGGCCCCAGTCACCAGTAACCTGATTTACCCCCAGCTCTTTGACTACAGTCCCGTTGACGCTGATCTTCAGCGGGCGACTTTCCTGAGCGGCATACCGCACGAAGAGCCGCATACTTACCAGCTTTTTCTACTTCAAAGTCATACTCAGCCGTCGCGGGTCCCTGTTTGTAGGTGACGACCACAGCCAAACGTGGGTCTTTAAGCTGCACTTGCAGATCGACATTCCCTCGGTCAAATTTCTCAGCCAGTCTCTCAACCAATCCTGTCACTTCCGGTTCGCTCCCGTTATCCCACTGTGTTGTGAGATCCGCGTGTAGCTTACGAGAGGAAAGCAGTCTGGAGGCGGAATCCAGGTAGTCAACAGCCTGTTCACGAGCCGTCGTCTGAATTGACTGATTGGTTTCTTTAATCAATCCATCAATTTCAGCCTGTTTCGTATCCCGGTTCTTTTCATAATCATTCCATTCTGAAATTCGAGCCTGCGTCTCCACAGGGCCTCAAACCAGTGGGCGACGACAGTGTACGTCTCCATAGTTTTCGTGCTTTTGAGAATGCCGGCCAGACTGTAATAGTCCTTCGTACTGATGGGATCGAACTTATGATCATGGCAGCGTGCACAACCGAGAGTCATTCCCAGGATCGTTTTGCCAGTTGTATCCAGTTGCTCATCAATGATGTCCATGTGCATTTTGACCGGATCATCTTCAGCCAGCATTTTCGGACCAATGGCCAGAAAACCTGTGGCGATTTGTCGCTCGATCGTATTCTGCTCATTCTCAGGATCGGGCATCAGATCTCCTGCGAGTTGTTCATGCAGGAACTGATCGTAAGGTTTATCTTTATTGAACGCATTGATGACGTAATTGCGGTACAGGTGGGCGTGCGCGTAGGAAAGATTTTCATCCATACCATTGGTATCAGCATAGCGGGCCACATCCAGCCAGTGTCGACCCCAACGTTCGCCATAGGCTTTCGTTTCGAGTAACCGGTCAATCACTTTGGCGAAGGCATCTTCACTTTCATCTACCATGAATGCCTGAATTTCTTCAGGGGTCGGTGGGAGTCCTGTCAAATCAAACGTCGCCCGCCGAATCAGCGTTAGCTTATCTGCTTTGGCAGCTGGAACCATCTCGTTTGATTCGAGTTGGGAGAGAATGAAATGGTCAATCTCGCTTCGAATCCAATCCTGTTGTTTCACTGCGGGGAGTTCAGGTTTTTGAGGAACCTGAAAGGACCAGTAATTCTGTTGTTCTTCTGAAAACGGGAAATCCGGATTTCCGGCGGCGTCTTCAGCCTGCATTACACCAGGTTGAGCACCAGGCCAGGGTAGACCTTCACTGACCCACTTCGAAATTGCTGCGACTTCTTCAGGAGTCAGCCTGCCATCGGGCGGCATCTCCACAATCGCATCCGGTTTATAGCTGATTACTTCCAGCAATAAACTTTCTGCTGGCTTTTCATGAGCAAAGGCGGTCCCGGAGTCTCCCCCTTTGATGATTCCGATCCGCGAACTGAGATCGAGCCCCCCTTCACTTGTTTCCTGATTGTGGCATTCCTGACATCGTTCAATGAGCAGAGGCCGGATTTCTTTCTCAAAAAACTCGATTTGAGTAGCGCTGAATTCCTCTGGCTGAGATTCAGAAATCTCTTTTTCTTCACCCATAGCTAACGATGAATGTGAGAGCAGAGAGAAGCATAGACAGAGTGTGAAATTGAATTTCACAATGCAGGCCAGAACATTTTTGGGAATAGGAAAAGTTAAGGACACCGTTGAACCTTTATGATCGGGTAAGCCAGGTGAATGAGGTTGGAACTCCTGATTAAGGAGCTTTTCAGGTGGGGAAGGAATCAGTTCGTGCCTGTTCCAGTTGTGCCATAACCCGGGCACGGGTGGTGCGGATATGATTGCTCACCCATTCACGGGCATTGTCATGATCCAGATTTTCAATCGCTTTTATGATCAGTTCGTGTTCCCGTTGTGATTGCAGCATCATGTCAGCATTCACTCGTAACGCCGAATGGGTCACTCCAAAGATGAACATCATCAATCGACAATCCTCTACGATTTTGAGGATGCGCTCATTACCGGCAGATTCCAGAATTTCCTGATGAAACCGGGAATCAATTTGCAGAAAGTGTTGTTTCAAATCTCCATCAGCAATTTGTCCGGGTCGCTTGCGACATTCACGAACCGCATCAAGCAGATCGTTATTCAATTGTCGCATTCGAGCCAAGCCATCTTCCTGCAACCGGTCAACTGCCTCTACTACAGCATAACATTCCATGGCGGAGCGCACTCCCCATAAATCGTCCAGCTCTTGTAAAGAAAGTTGACGAACATAGGTCCCGCAACGAGGGCGGTATTCAACCAGACCTTCACTGACAAATTGATTAATCGCTTCTCGAACCGGGCTGCGGCTGATGCCAATCTCCCGGGCAATGGAGTCATCTGATAGACGACTACCGGGCGGAAATTCACCTGCAATCAATCTCTGGCGAATAGTCTGATAGGCAGTCTCTTTTAATGTAAGCGCTCATTTTTAAGTAGACTTTATAGTAACTGATTGTGAAACACGCAGACAAGCCTGTCGACATTTAGTGGCAATAGTCAGGCTTGATGCTATGTAATTGTCGACAATTATAATTTGGGATCACATCAACGTCAATCAATATGTTTTCTCTGAAACAGCTTTTCCGGCTCCTCCGAACTTAGTTGCAAATCGGGAAGTAACTCTTCAAACTCACTCAGACATCAGTAAGTTGAAGTCTGACTCTCGACACAATTCCCTAAAAGCGGGATTTCAATTCCCGGTTCTTAACTGTCTAAAAGAACACTAATTAGATGGCAAAACAAATTCAACAACTCTCTGGAGTACGCTACGATACTCTTCAACCAGTGACGATTTCCTGGGAAGGGAATCGGATTTCGACCGTAGAACCATTCCGGGAGAAGCAGACTGAAGTCGAAAAACTTCCCTACTTAGCGCTTGGATTGTTTGATATTCAAATAAATGGGTACGGAGGTATCTGGTTCTGTAACGAAGGATTAACAGTCGAAGAGGTGATTAAAGCGATCCTCCCCTTTCTCGCCGCGGGGGTTACCAAGTTGTTTCCAACTCTGATAACCAGCTCACATGCAGCAGCTTGTCGACGGTTTTTCCACCCTGCGACAGACTTGTGAAGAGCATCCGGAGATCGACAAACTGGTTGCGGGATGTCATCTGGAGGGACCTTATTTATCAGCGATTGATGGTTCCCGAGGAGCTCACCCCCTCGAACATATCCGTCCCGCTGATTGGGACGAGTTCTGCAAATTGCAGGATCTCTCGGGAAACAGGATCAAGCTGATCACGGTTGCACCAGAGCAGAAAGGCGTCCTGGAGTTCATACCCAAAGCGGTCGAATCAGGTGTCGTCGTCTCAATTGGTCACACTGCCGCGTCACCAGAACTTATTCGAGCGGCTGCTGATGCAGGTGCCCGGATGAGCACTCATCTTGGAAACGGAGCTGAAGGGCTGATACGCCGTCACCCCAATTACATCTGGGAGCAATTGGCCGAGGATCGATTGCATTGCTGCCTGATTACAGATGGTCACCATATCCCGGCCAGCATCGCCAAAATCGCCTATCGGGTGAAAGGGTACGAGCGCATGCTGATCACCTGCGACGCCTCCGGTTTGGCTGGCTCACCCGTCGGCTTGTACAAGTCCGATTCGGTCGACGTGGAAATTCTGGAGGATGGTCGACATGTGATTGCCGGACAGAGACAACTGCTGGCAGGATCGGGGGCCACGACAGAAATGTGCGTCGCTGAATTAGTCAACATGGTTGACGAAATCAGTCTGGCCGAGGCGATTGATTTCGCGTCCGGAAATCCGGGAAAACTCTTCGGAGTCGAGACTGGATTATTGGAGCCAGGTGGCCTGGCTGACCTGATTCAATTTGACTATGACGAAACAGCTCCCAGAATTGATATCAGGCAAACGGTCGTTGAGGGAGAGGTCCGGTTTACCCGCAACTGAGCCCCAAGATTCAGGGTTTTGACGAAGGGGTTGCTTGTACAGGAATTCAAGTCCGGAACCCTCTCTGAAGTGCTGATCACAACTTGCACCTGCCTGACGAATTGGTACTATGTACTAAATGAGTAGTTCGCTAATTAATTGCTTGTGCCAGACTATTCTCACCACTTGTTCGGGCTTTTGTTGTGAGGAATCTCAAGCTGAAATTCGGATGATGTTTTTGTCCATCCCCCGGGTTTTAAAACAAATTGACTGAACATTTTGATAAACTGATCTGAACTGGCACGCCGGGTAGGCGGTCGTTCATGAAGATAAAAGAGCGCTCCGGCTTTGGGCTCAAGCTGGCGGCAGCCGGGGAATTAGATGGCCTTTCGATCATTAGAGGAACTATTGCAGACACTGTTTCAATTGCAGCTCGTCGACCCAGTCGTGCTGCAATCGTGTCTCGTTGGCCTCAGTCTGGAAGAGAATACCCCCGAAGATTTAATTTCTGTCCTCGAACAACGAAGCCTGTTGACCCCGTACCAACTGAGTCGATTGAGCAAAGGGGACACCGACAATCTGATCGTCGGTAATTACAAGCTGCTTTACCGCAATGACTCCGGAAGTTTTGCCCGTGTCTTTCGAGCGGCGACATTGGGATCCAACGAGATCATCGCGCTCAAAATTCTTCGCCAGCGCTGGTTGAACGACCGTGACATGGTCAACCATTTTCACCGCGAAGCCGAGCTTTGTCAGAAGTTAAGACATCCAAATATCGTTCCGATTTACGATGTCGGAGTCGATGGGGACAACCATTACTTCACGATGGAATTCGTCGAAGGAGGGAACCTCAAGGATTTCCTCAAAATCCGCAAACAGCTTTCGCCCGCTGAGGCGACCGGTTACCTGGCACAGATTGCACAAGGTTTGGAATATGCGCTGCGGATGGGTGTGACCCACCGCGACATGAAGCTGACCAATATTCTGCTGAATACCAAAGGAGTCGCCAAACTGGCTGACTTTGGTCTCGCAGGTGATTCCGATTCCGCCATTGGAAATCGTGGTGAAACTCCGCAGCACGCACTCGAGTATGCGACCCTGGAAAAAGCAACCGGTGTCCCACGCAACGATCCCCGTTCGGACCTCTTTTTCACTGGCACCGTCTTTTACGAATTGCTCGCTGGCGCGCCTCCGTATCAACCGACACGAAGTCGGGATGAACGCAAAAATATTTTGCGATACATGCACATCAAACCGATCCGGTCGCATGTACCAGATCTTCCCAAAGAGGTCGTGCATGTGGTCGAACGTCTGCTGAAGTTTGATCCTGATCAACGCTATCAATCGGCTTCGGAATTGCTCGCCGATCTTGAAGAGTTACAAATTCAACTCGGTTCACATCAACCTCCCAGCGCATCGGCAGCATCCAACAAAACGAATCCAGTCTCCGACGCCTCCGATTCGGATGAAGAATTACCCATCGACAAGTCCACTGATAAGCTGCAGCATCGGAAAATATTTTGTGTCGAAAGTCGACCCAAAATTCAGGCCTTGCTCAGAGAATATTTTTCCAAACATGGCATTCAATTAATTCTGCTGACTGATCCCGGTCGTGCACTCAAACGCCAGGCTCAGGATTTACCAGACTGTCTGATACTCATGGGGCAGCCAGTAGGAGACGAAGTTCGTGCCATTCATAATCGCGCCGCCGAAATCGCCAACGACAAAGAAATCGGTGTGATCACGATCCTGGCTGAATCTCAGCGGGAGCTTAAAAAGAAGATGTCTGAGTCTACTTTCGTGCAGATTTTGAGTTCACCCCTCAGTACACGAGAGTTGAGAAAAGCGATTGAGTCGCTCTTTGCAGACATCGAGTCCTGGCGTCAGGAGCAGAAATCGATCAAGGACTCGCGCCTGATTCGATAGAACTCCAGGTTGCCTCAATGTGACTTGCCGTCCATCCACTCTTAATTCAGGCCAGAAATTCTCCTTCTCTTTGACCGCCTTGCAGTGCGGATGAGGTTGAGTATGATAGGCCTCAGGTGAGGTCGCTCTGGCAACCTCGATTTGAGCTAGCGCAAATTATCAGTTACAAGGTTTCAATCCGTATGTCCGAGATCAGTCAAAAATATGATGCCTCCGTTGCCTTGAAAGAAGAGGGCAAACTGGATGAAGCCGTTGTACTTCTCCAGGAAATCGTCGAGAGCGACCCCGGCTACAAGCTGGCTCATTCAGCATTGGCTGTCTATTTACAGAAGCTCGACCGGTTGAAAGAAGCGGTCGCCCATGCTCAGAAAGTGGTAGAGCTCGATCCCAATGATCCGTTTTCCTACACACAGCTTTCAATCATCTGCCAGCGCTGTGGCATGATTGCTGAAGCGGAAGATGCACTCGCCCAGGCGAGAATGAAGACAGCTGGTCACTGAGCTGATATTTCATGAATGCTCGGAATCATGCACGTCAGCTTCCGAGCTGGTGACCTCCAGCTGCATCTGCATAGAAAAACCTCTTGCCCTCCCTTCTGCATCCCTCTATAAAGTCGCACCTATTTGGTCTGCGATCCTTCCCACATAAATCCCTCCTTGAGGTCAGCTGATCCATGACATCCAGCTCTCATCCTGTCGAACTGCTCGAACAGAAAATTGCTCCCCTGCGAGACGAGTTGTTAGCTCATCCTGTCTATCAGGAAATCAAAACGGTGGAGCAGCTGCGTTACTTTATGGAGCAGCACGTCTTCGCTGTCTGGGATTTCATGTCTCTATTGAAACGGCTTCAGCTGCATGCGGCAGGCTGTCAGCTTCCCTGGGTTCCTCCAGTCGATGTCTCGCTGGCCCGATTTATCAATGAGATTGTCCTGGGAGAAGAATGCGATCAGGATGGTTCCGGAGGATACCTCAGCCATTTCGAACTCTACCTGGAAGCGATGTCCGATATCGATGCGAGTCGTCTCGAAGTCGAAAAGTTGATTTCCGGTTTACGATCCGGCAGAGAGTTCGCAGCACTCTGGCCAGAGATTGCCAAGCTGGAAACCACCTCCCGCTTTGTTCAGAACACTCTCGATCTTTCCCTCACTGGTAAAATCCATGAGGTCGCCGCTTCGTTCTGTTATGGAAGAGAAGAGGTCATTCCCGATATGTTCTCTCGGCTCGTCCCGGTGATTAAGTCGAGTGGCATGCCGGTCGAGCGTTTCCTCTACTACCTCGAACGTCATATCGAGCTGGATGGAGACGAGCACGGTGCTCTCGCCAAGCGACTGGTGGAGACATTAATTGGTGATGATGAGCAGAAACTGGCCGAGGCCATCACTGCCGCTGAAGAGGCAATTCGTTCCCGGATTGAACTGTGGAACGGTGTCGTGGACCAGATCGCCAAATCAAAATTATCTGCTCGATTCTTACAGGATTCAGTTTCACGTGAAACTGCCTAAACCCCCAGCCTCCTCGTCTGTTCCGCGCAGGTCGATTCCGGATTGTTCCACAATCTGTATCCCGTCGCTTTGAGCTCGAGCCTGATTATCTCACTCGGGTAGAAAATCTTCAAACTTGGTTCGGCGATCGGAGTGCGTCCCCGGAAGTTGCAAAAAGCCAGGTTCTTCAAATTCGGGTTCCGCGAAACCGGGCTCCTCGAATTCAGGCTCTTCTTCGAAGTCTGGAATCTCCGCCGGTAGCTCCACAAAAATCGGGATCGGGGAAGATTGATCTTCCGGAGGGGAGCGAGTCGGTTTATGAAAACAGGAGGCTCATCCGGGCGTAATGGTCTGGAGAGAGGTGGGGCATCCAGTTTGAGTCGACGAGTACTCGGCAGGTCCCCGCTCATGGTTTTGAATCGGTCGCTTTCCTTTGACTCAGCGAAACGGGTTGTCTGGTTACTGATGGGAGGGACAATTCGAATCTTCTCTGTGATATCGAATTGTCGGTCGTCCCCGGTCTCGAGGCGGGCATGTACCAGGAGTTCCTCCTGGTGGGGTAGCTCCTGCCAGTTCAGGTCGAACAGATAACCGACACCGATGAAGCCTGCATGCCAGTGGAGCTTCATTTGTTGTGGCGAGAATTTCCACTCACCGATCACTTCTTCCGATTCGGGGCGTGAATGATCAATGATCTCGATCATCAGCTCGCCCGGTAATTTGACCAGCGTCCCATCTTCATCATGAGGGGAGAGCAGGAGCGAGAGAGCTTCATCGCCCGGTTCGCCATCATGATCGAGCCCTCCTGTGAGGAGGTGATTAATCTTGATGCCGGTCACCTTGTAAAGGGCTTTGGCCTGCTCGGCCTGGAGTGGGGTCTCGCCTTCGGCGGTCAATTGCAATCGCAGGTCGTCTGACTCGGCCATCTTGAGGGCGAGTTCTTCTTCCAGCTCGTCCACTTTTTTGCTGAGACGATAAACCTGGTCCTGGGAATCGCGCAGGCGAGCCTGCCAGACTTCGCGTTTTGCTGTCGACTCGCAACCAGTCAACAGCGCGAGTCCGAGCAGAGACATCCATGTCCAGCGGAGATTCGACATAAGATTGAGGGCAGGCTGAAGATTTTGACAACACTCATGACACAACAGCATGTGATTCCCGTCATCCTGAGGGAGCATTCTGTTGGAGTTTGTCGTTAAGATTCTGAACCAGCTTGGGGAGAGAGGTCAGAACTATAGCGGGAAAGCCCGTTTTATGAAAAGAGGAGTCCTCCCGGGTTTCGTGCGTTTTACGTGAAATCCGGGAGGAATTTCTCTATGGGGTTAATTCAATCTTATCGAGGACTTTGTCAATCAGACCATATGACTTGGCCTCTTCGGCAGTCATGAAGTTGTCGCGGTCGGTATCTTCCTCGAGTTTCTCCAGGGTCTGACCTGTGTGTTTCAACAGAATTTCATTCATACGTCGCTTAACCTTGAGAACTTCCTTAGCGTGAATCTCGAGGTCAGCCGCTGTACCCTGCATACCAGCCAGGGGCTGGTGAATCATGATGCGGGCATTCGGTAATGCAAAACGTTTCTCGGGGTGACCTGCTGTCAGCAGGACGGCCCCCATACTGGCAGCTTGACCCATGCAGTATGTGGCAACATCGCAACTGATGTATTGCATGGTATCGTAGATCGCCATGCCGGCAGTGATCGAACCACCGGGGGAGTTGATGTAAAAATGAATGTCTGCTTCGCTGTCTTCGAACTGCAGATACAGCAACTGGGCGACCAGGCTGTTAGCCACGTCGTCATTAACCTGGCTGCCGAGAATGATGATCCGGTCCCGGAGCAACCGGCTGTAAATATCCATGGCTCGTTCGTCGCGGCCATTTTTCTCGATCACATAGGGAACGAGTGTAGTCATGAGAATCAGCTTTCCTGCGCTAAAGGGTCTGTATATTGGTAACCGGCGATCTTCAGTTTGGTGAGTCGCCGTGATAAATCAGGATTTCTTTTCTTTGGGTCGAGGAGTCAGGATCTCGTCAACCAGTCCATATTCGACCGATTCAGAGGCTGTCAGGTAACGGTCGCGAAGGGTGTCTTTGGCGATCCGCTCGACAGGTTGTTTGGTGTGTCCTGCCAGAATCTGGTTGAGTGTCTCACGGGTCTTCAGGATTTCGTTGGCCTGAATCTCGATGTCGGAGACCTGTCCCCCTACCTCACCATGTGGCTGGTGAATCATCATTTTGGCGTGAGGGAGAATGAACCGTTTTTCTCAGAACCACCCGCGATCAGTACCGCTCCCCCGGAGGCAGCCAGCCCCACGCAATAGGTGCAGATGTCGCATTCCAGGTACTGCATGGTGTCATAAATCGCCATGGTGGCGGTGACGGAACCACCCGGTGAGTTGATGTAAAAATGGATGTCCTGATGGCGGTTCTCTGATTGAAGGTAGAGCAGCTTCATCACGATCATGTTGGCGCTGCCGTCGTGAATGACTCCATCCAGGAAGACGATGCGGTTATCCAGCAGCAGGTCACCGATACCCATTTGACGTTGTTGGGAATATTGTCGGGCGCGCTGGTTCATGGGGGTGAAGGGCGAAAAGTCGGCCGCGGAATTGAACACGAAACGTTCCTCTCGTATCTGTCGATTGAAAAGACCCAAATCCACTTTGGGCCGGAAAGATCATCCAAGCTGAGTGAATCATATGTTGACGAAATGAAAAAGGCCATCCCTGATGGCCAATTCGTCAAGTCAATTAATGGTTCCCTTCGAGGGATATCCGATCACGGATTTCTGGTCAAGACTACAAGTCAATCTTGACCCTCCCCCGATGGGCGATGGTCCCTGGTTTCCAGAATCAGAAATTGCCTCAGGCAGGATGCAGATACGCACAGTATACGACCTCTTCTCTCTGAACTACCTTTTGTGACGGTGAACAGGTCTGGACTTCTGCTATTATGAGAGGCGTGATTATTGATCGCTTTCGTAATCTCTAACCTGGACTTGTTGAGAGTGGTATGGCTGAGCCGCTGAAGAATTAGTACTCCCGCAAATACATAAACCAACTTTCGTCGACACTCTGTCAGGTCGATCCCGGTTTCCCCTCCGCCCGCTTTCAGAAACAGATCTTCACCCCGGATTGGGAGGAGAAGGAACTGAAAGCCCGGATGATCCACATTGCTCAGACGCTTAAACAGTATCTTCCCGAGGACTACCCGAGCGCTGTTTCCCTGCTGGTGACCACAATCGAACAGTTACCGCAGGACAAGCATTCCGGATTCCTGGGGATGTACTTTCCGGAGTTCGTTGCTCTATATGGCCTGGACGACTGGAAAACATCTCTTCCGGCACTCGCCAGATTCACCCCGTTCGCCTCCTCCGAATTTGCCGTCAGGCCATTCATTCTGGCTGACCCGAAGCGGATGATGAACCAGATGAAGAAGTGGGCGAAAGACAGAAACCATCATGTGAGGAGACTGGCGAGCGAAGGATGTCGGCCCCGACTTCCCTGGGCGGTCTCGCTCCCGCTGTTCAAAGAGGACCCCAAGCCGGTCCTGGAACTACTCGAACTTTTAAAATCCGATCCGGAAAAATATGTCCAGAACAGCGTGGCGAATAACCTGAACGACATTTCCAAAGATCACCCCGAAGTCGCAATCAGGATTGCTAAAAACTGGCAGGGAACTTCGAACGCCACCGATTGGATTTTGAAACATGGCTGCCGAACTTTGCTGAAACAATCTCATCCCCAGGCACTGAAGTTGTTCGGCTTTGGCAGGAGTGTGGAGCAACTGCAAAAATTTGAGATACAAACAACACGTTTGAAATTGGGAAGTGAGCTAAAATTTTCGGTCCTGTTTCATGTGAAACAAAAATGCACACTTCGTGTAGAATACCTGATCGATTATCTCAAAAAAAACGGTACCCATTCGAGCAAGGTCTTCCAGTGGACCGAACGTGAATTTTCGAAAGGGGAACACACTCTGATCGGTAAGCAACTCTTCGCACCGATGACGACTCGGAAACATTATCCGGGGAAGCATCGTATTCGGGTTAGAATCAACGGACAGGAATTCGAACCTGCAGAATTTGAATTGCAGATCTGAATGGGCACCAACAACAAAGAGACCTGAGATCGATTTCGATCTCAGGTCTCTTTGTTGAATCATCACACTCGAAATTCGGTTGTGATCACCGGAAGGCAATGATTGCTTCCTCAGGGTTACTCACAGGGAACGTCGAGCATTCTAAAATAAAAAACGCTCGAAATTCGGTTGTGAGTACCAGAGAGCAATGATTGCTTCCTCAGGGGTAATCACAGGGAACGTCGAGCATTCTAAAATAAAAAACGCTCGAAATTCGGTTGTGAATACCAGAGAGCATTGATTGCTTCCTCAGGGGTACTCACAGGGAACGTCGAGCATTCTAAAATAAAAAACGCTCGAAATTCGGTTGTGAGTACCAGAGAGCATTGATTGCTTCCTTAAGGGTAATCACAGAGAATTTCGAGCATTCTAATAAGTGGCGGGGACAGGATTCGAACCTGCGACCTCGAGGTTATGAGCCTCGCGAGCTACCAGACTGCTCCACCCCGCGATATGTGTGAGTGGGATTATATAGTGAATTCGACCTCGGAAAAGGGCCGTGGTTCGCCAATTATTATTTTTCCTTCATTTTTGTGGATCAGAACCCTCACTATGTTCTGAGTGGTCGTGATCTGCTGCTGGAACCGCAGGTTCGACAGGCTTTGCGAGTAATTCGCTCGCGTGCTGTTTTGTCAGTTCATGTGGGTGATTCAGCAGTTTTTCGCGATCCTCTTCCGTCAGAAAAGTAGGATCAATTCGACCTGCAGAGATTTCCTGCTTCAGGAGACGAAACCGGTCTGGTGTGCGTAACATGCCTTCGAAGGCAAAATACTTGAGGTGGGAATCGTAATTGAGCCAACCGGCCAGAAGCAGGCTGTCGGCTGCACTCGAATGCATGTCGGCCAGTCCGCAAATCGCTCCCTGCTTCAACTCTGAATTCGCGTTTGCTGCCAGGTATTCAGTGAGGTCAGCACCCGCTTCCTTCCAGGAGAGCATGCCCAGATTCCGAAGCGCGTCGTACCGGGTTCCCGTTCTGACTGTCGAATCATGTGCCATCTTGAGCGAGGCTTCCAGCATATAATTCCACCGTTCGAGGAGATCTGTTTCCTGTTCGACGATTGGTTTGAGGTATTCACGGGGCCACTCCCCTTTCAAGGTTAGTCCGTTGATTACCCCACCGCCAATGACAACTGCCTGCCAATCTGCCAGCGGTTTGCCGACTTCAGGTAAGCTGACTTCCAGCAGTTCCCGGATTTCATCCTTGTTCAAGGTTTTGGTTGCATTGATCGAGACGCGCCAGATCCAGGGAATGCGGCGGTATTCTTCCTCCTCATCGAAGGGAGCCTCTTTGGTCATCGCAGTTACAATTTCAGCAGCCAGTTGAGGATGTTCCGGAAAGAGATCGCGACGTTCCTGTTCCTCGATTTCATCATTCAGCAGGATCAGGGCGATCTCTTCTCCCTTTGAGATTTCAGGAGAAGGAGCCGCCTGCCTGGTCTGCTTCGAGGAGTCGGTTGGGGGTGTTTTAGTTTCGACTTCGGATTTTTTCTGGCAACCAGCGACCGCAAACAGAAGGAGAATTATCAGAATGGTGAACCGCATCTGGGCTGGCTTTCAATAAAATCAGGAAGAATCAGATCAATGTTGAACCCCGATTTTATCACGGCCCGAGGGGAAGAAGCAAAATAGTTCGTTACACTTTTGGAGAATCAGCGGTTGTTTCAATAGCTCGTTGCCCCCGTTTTCGCCCCGTTTAGTTTCAGTTAAAAAGATAGCAAGAAGATGTTCCAACTCACTCACCCTGCACCAGAGCAGGTCCGTCAATGGATGTCGACCCTGCTGGATTCCAACTACAACTACGAGGAATATTCACTTTTCCACTCCC
Source organism: Planctomycetaceae bacterium (assembly GCA_041398805.1). Lineage (GTDB taxonomy): Bacteria > Planctomycetota > Planctomycetia > Planctomycetales > Planctomycetaceae > Polystyrenella. The sequence goes on from JAWKUC010000001.1 coordinate 793,272, forward strand.
CTGCAGTTTCAGGTTACAGGCATGATTTCGTGCAGACCGAAGTGGGACGCGGCAAACAGGCATTCGAAGCCGGGATCCAGTCTTTTCGTCAATGGAAGATGTTCCCCTCAACGATGGCCGAAGTCATCACTTTAGAGGACAAAATCGCAGTCGGCACAGTCGTGGCGGTTGTTGCCAAAGGGGGAGGAATCTGGAGCTACAACGCTTGTAGAATCTTTGAAGTGATTGAAGAGGAGACCGAGGATGAGTTCCGGTATGGATTTACTTATGCAACTCTGCCTGGACACATCGCCCGGGGGAGGAGCGATTTCTGCTGCGATTCAATAAGAGTACGGAAGAAGTCACTTACGAGATCGAAGTTTATTCCGCGCCCGATCACTGGTTGGTCAGACTCAACCCGATTTACTTTCGCGTGATCCAACGTAAATTCAGGAGACTTTCCACCGCTTCCATCAAACAGGAAATACAGAAAGAGACAACTCCCTTTCCCTCGCATCAAAAATTAATGTGAGGAGGAGCCATGTCGCAATCAGATTCGTCTCACCACAGCTTCCAGATCTGGTTTCAGATTTCAGCAATTCTGATCTGGCTGATTTTGCTTTCAGTCAGCAATCTCGAATGGGTAGAGCTGTTGCTGATGTTGGGTATTGGAATCACGCTTCCGCTCGCTCTACCTGATGGATCTCTCCAGATCGCATTCAACCAGATTCGATCCTGTTCTGTCACGAATGATTCGCGTCTTGTGGTTTCCGGCTTATGTTTGTTTGATTCTGGTGTTGATGCTTCGGATTCAATGGATCGTGGTCAGTGCACTCGCCCCCTTTGCATTGCTCACGTTGCTCGTTGCCATCGCAGGAGGACGACGACTCGTATTCGAGAAATGGACCTTAAGCCTGCTGGTCGTCTCGCTTGGTCAACTCTTTTATCCAATCGCTGCACTGGCATTGATTCTGTGGAAACTGGATGTTGCCCTGTTCGGGCTTCCAATTGGAATCATCATGCTGACCAGCCTCCACTTTCATTTTGCAGGGCTTGGGCTTCCAGTTCTGCTGAGTCAACTTGAGAATGCGTTTCCCATACAGAAACTCAGGGTACTGCCACTGCTTATAGTATTGACGATCCCGCTGGTGGGCATTGGTATCGCCTGCTCGCCACTTCTTGAAGTTTGTGCGGCGATGCTGTTAAGCCTGCAACTCATGATCGTTGCGATCTGGCAACTAGAAGCCGGAATGAAGTTCCTCAAAACGAATAAAACAGCCGCGATTCTATTGATGATTTCTGCGATTTCGCTGCTGGGCTCCATGCCCCTCGCAATGGTTTACGCGAGTGGAGAATTCCTGCAGATTCAGCAATTGCAGATTCCGACAATGATTATCTGGCATGGATCACTGAATGCCTGCGGTTATTGTCTGTGCGGGCTGGTCGGTTTTAATCTATTGCAGTCAGCAACTTCGACCAATAAAAAAACCTCGCACAGTAGTTGAACTGTGCGAGGTTTGATGTTGTCTTGCTCTTTGAGGATTAAGACCTAGTGGAACCGGAATTCTCCACCAATGGTCAAACCGTCGATTTTGAATTCGTCCAGGTTGGACGAGATGCTGAAATCGGTTGCGTCGACTTCGGTCATACCAGTCCCTGCGTCCGTTGTTCCGATTACGTTGTAACGAGTCTGGTTAGCAGGTCGAGCGACTTTCATGGCATATTTCAGGTCGTAAGCAACAAACAGAGAGAACTTTTGAGTCAGATTGACTTTTCCGTAGACCTGCAAATCGATCAGAGGTGAAAATTCAGTTTTGGTTTTCTTGGCAAAGAACTCTTCACCAGCAAAGGCGAGGTCCTGAGTTTTGATGCGAGTACGATAGGTGTTGAAGCCAATTAAGCCTTTAGGCTCGACTCCCAGAGTGAAATGTTCCTGACGGTATTCCAGGTTCAAACCCAGCGTACCCCGTAGATATTGTTGTAAGAATCCTGGCTCATATGTAATTCGCCAGTGCTTCCCAGAGTGAATAGTCATCGGTGCGGTAGGCATCAGTTGTAATGTCTTCGTGGATTGCCAGATACATAGCTCCCACCAGAGGCCTGGCGACGAATCCATATTGAGGCGTCATGGGAAGATCGATCAGATACTTGAAATCTCCACCCCAGACATTATTAGTCATCCGTACCCGCATATCTTCATAGACAAGTTCGGGTGCAATTGGAATCCAATCGGAACCATTGAGCTGTACTGGAAGATTGTAGAGTTTTGGAAGCCGGAAGTAGTCCTGATAACCAAGATTAATCGCAGGTCCAGCGCTGAAGACTGCGAGTTCAAAATCGGCGTCATTCCCATAAACATCGTCAGATGCCTGGCCGACAACAAAGCTGCTGATTTGAACCTCACCTGTAACAAATGGGATTCCCAAGGTACCGCGAAAACCACTCTTTTCACGAAATTGAACAGATTCTAAATCGAGTGCACGGCTGGTAGACACAGGTACGATTGTTGATGAGGTCGCCACCCCAAATGGAAGCAGGTTCGCTAAGGGAAATGATAAATCATCTGCATAGACGACAGGTTGACGTGGATCAGTACTAACGTCTGCAGAATAGACATCTTCAAATTGACTATGTCCCAGAACTACGTTCCCCGGTTGATCCATGGACCAGAACAGGTAGTCGGCCCGGAACCAGGAGTTCTTAGCAGCTGCATACAGAAACTTCTCAAATTCACTCGGTTGTTCCCAGGGATCATTCGGATCGTATTGAGGAGCCACTGAGGTGACCATTGAGCCGTTGGCGTAGGAATAACCCGGTTGTGGGCCAGGTCCCATTGGTTGCATATGCGGAGGCAAAGCGGGTGGAACAATCACATCTGGATTGTATGCCGCTCCGGCAGGTACCGTTCCCCCTCGTGGAAGTGAATTCCAGTGATCAGGGTTATGAAATTCCCGCATGTCGAAGAGTTCGACTTGCTCGGGCGCAGAGTACCCGTTCATAACGGGATATTGTGCCCACGCCTGACTCGTCAATGCGAGACCGGCGGTGCATAACAAGATCATCCTATAAAGGTGACTGGCCATATTTTTTGTCCTGGTCGTCAAACCCACAGCCCATTCCTGTTTCATCACGAGTTAATCTCCGTACAAACCGATGCCGCGTATGTGATAATCGGTCGTACCAGTCGTATCGGCTGTTCCGGTTGTAACGCTTTTGCCAATCTTACGGGGATTGTCAAAATATCACGATTATGCCGTTAATAGGACTTGATCAAACAGCTGTTTTATGCAATTTGCCATCCCGGATTGTAATTATTGCAGAGATTCCAGGTGCGATATTGAGGTGACCCGTATCCATCGCGAGGAGCGGATTCGAGTGATTTCGGTAAGCGTCCGAACCCCAATGCGGTACCTGATGTCAGTTGGAACAGGGTGCTAATCGCTCTTTAATTCACCTGAACAGAGCAGCTTCGTCCAATCCAGCCCCCGTCAAGAATCAGCTTTGCGAGGCTCCCCTGCCCCTTGCGGTCGAATTCGGATTTGATAAACTGTCCCTCAGTGATTTTCTAACTCACGCACATTCTGCTTCATGCCCCGGTAGCTCAGCTGGATAGAGCATCGGTCTTCTAAACCGAGGGTCGCAGGTTCGAATCCTGCCCGGGGTGCTTTGCTTATTGTGGAATCGATACTAAGACGGAGTTGCGGTTATTCATCAACCTGAAACAGGGTGGGATAATATGTCTGCTTCTCTGCTACGAACTTTTTTCACAGCGCTTATTTGCCTCTCCGTTGCGACCCCAACCCTGCTCTCTGCGGAGCGTCCTCCGAATATTGTAATGATCGTGAGTGATGATCAGGGTTATCACGACCTGGGCTGCTTTGGGTCAGAGGAGGTCATCACTCCTCATCTCGATCAGCTGGCAGCTGGTGGTGTTCTCTGTACGAACTTCTATGTTACCTGGCCTGCCTGCACGCCTTCCCGGGAAGTATTCTGACCGGGCGATATCCGCAGAGAAACGGCCTGTACGACATGATTCGCAATGATGTCGCCGATTTCGGAAGGAAAATACCCCCGGCCGAGTACGCCGTCTCTCCTGAACGAATCCTGGGGATGGACGAGCGGGAAATCGTGATCTCCGAAGTCCTCAAGGATCAGGGTTACCAGACTGCCATCTTCGGTAAATGGGATGGGGGCCAGTTGAAGCGATTTCTTCCACTACAGAATGGCTTCGACGAGTACTATGGTCTGGCGAATACCGGGATCGATTACTTCACGCACGAGCGATACGGTGTTCCTTCGATGTATCGCCAGAACACGCTGACCGAGGAAGATAAAGGGACTTACTGCACCGATCTGTTTAAACGTGAGGCGATTCGATTCATCTCAGCGAATAAAGATCGACCTTTCTTTCTGTATCTCCCCTTCAACGCCCCGCACGGTGCCTCCAATCTTGATCCGGCTATTCGCGGAGCAGCACAAGCGCCGGAAGAATTCAAAAAGTTGTATCCCCATCTGGAAGATACTCTGGTTGACGGAAAGAAATATGGCCAACCGGCTCAGGTTCCTTCCAAGGAGAAAAACGCCTCGAATATCTGGCAGCGATCACATCGATGGACGCCGCCATCGGAGAGGTCCTTGCGACACTGGACAATCATCAGTTGAGTGAGAATACACTGGTGATCTTCTTCTCAGACAATGGAGGAACAGCGGTTGCTCCGATAATCAGCCTTTGAGGGGTTTTAAAGGCCAGGTCTTCGAAGGAGGGATTCGGGTTCCGTTTTGTCTCGCTATCCGGGTCACCTTCCTGCAGGGAAAGTTAATGAGGATTTTCTGACAGTGCTGGAACTCTTCCCAAGCTTTACGAAACTGGCTGGAGCAACACTCCCGGAAGAGGTGATCTATGACGGCTTTGATTTCCTGCCAGTCTTGGCGGGAGAAGTTTCATCCCCACGTAAGGAAATGTTCTGGGAGCGCAGAGATCAGCAGGCAGCGCGGATTGGTAACTACAAATGGGTTAAATCCTCTCGAGGAGGAGGATTGTTCGATTTAGATTCTGATCCGGGAGAAAAGCATGATCTCTCAAAATCGAACCCCGAAATTCTGTCGCAAATAAAACAACGCTTCCGCGACTGGAAATCCGAAATGAACGCCTCCGAACCCCGCGGCCCGTTTCGCGATTATTGAGATGTACAAAATCTGCTATTCAATGTCCTTCACCTGGGCGTTGAACTGGCGTTGTTTGAGGAGTTCTTTTTCTTCTTCGTCCTGGACGTGGATGTACTCATCGTACTGGCGGTCCAGTTCTTCGTAACTCGATTCTGTCAGTTGGGCCAGATTGCTGACGGAACCCGGGCGATATCCGGCGGCATTGTAGATTTGGATGAGATGCTCGATCAGGGCGTCCCGGTATCGGCCGTTATCATAATGCATGAAGAAATGAGCCAGTCCCGAGGCCTGTGAATAATTCCACTTCATGCGGGGATGTCCCTGGAATTGATACATACTCATGCCAGAGAATTCCTGCATGGGAATGTAATACTCGTCTTCGAGATACCGGACTCGTGCAGCATAAAATCGATCATGCAGGATGTTTCCCACTGTCCATGAATTGTCATCCAGCTGCCGGAAGGATTCCATATAACAGGCAATCCCTTCCATCAGCCAGAAATGTTCTTCTTCAGCAACCTGGCGGCGACGAGGGGCACTCTCAAAGAAAATCTGGTGAGTCGCTTCGTGATAGATCACCGAGTCATCCCGGGCATCGGGATCGTAGAAGAAATAAGAAGTGCGGTCCGCCGTCAGATAAAGCCCATTGGTGATTGAAACTTTGGGAATACGTTGCCCCTGCTCATCAATGATTGTGTCAGGAATCTTTTTCATCAAATAGGAAACATACTCGTCTTTCGATTGGAAATAGAAAACCTGATGCCGCTTGGCGAGTGATCTACTCAGGCTCCGGCTTGAGTTTTCGAATAGTTGATCCATCTGCTGGGGAGTGGTGAAGAATGCGTGAAATGTCTGGTAGAAAAAACGATGGAACAACTCCAGCTTACGTGAGATTTCGACTCCTTTTTCCAGACTGTGATTGGTTTTGAGGACAAAATGCTCGCTTTCAATTGTCCATGAATTCTTAAGATCCCGTCTCAGCTCTTGTTCGCGAGCTGCTGAGATCCAGCGACTATGATAGTACCGTTCACCCTGCTCATAGCGATCGACATGTGCTTTGCGAATCCAGCCGAAGAGTTCGTGCTCGACATAATCCTGTTCCAGCATCCGTTTTTCGAAGGGCGTCAACCATTCCTCTTGATGCCGCTCGAATCCCATGATTTTCCGGCTGATCTGATGATCTGGGTTAAACCGTAAAACCTCTTGAATTAAACCGTAAGCATAGGTGGGGTAACCAATCTTCGAAGCGCGCCGCGCCAGGATGTAAAGTCGATTCGCATGAGTCTCGTTGAATTCACGCTGCTCCTGTAGTTGATGATAAACTTGCTCGGGCAGTGATTTATCAAGCTCAGGCTGCATTTCACGGGGTAAGTTGCTCACGCGAGAGAGTGCAAGCTGAACTGGCTGTGCAAGCTCAGCAGCCTGTTCAGCGGCGCTGGATTGTCCTGCCTGCTCCAGTTCCTGACTGAGTTGAGTCAGGTAAGAGGCTGCTTTCTCCTGTAGTTTTTCATGTTCGTAGCGAATCTCTTCAATACTGCGCGGAAGAGCTGCTTCGCTGTGAGAAATGAAAATGGCTAAAAAAGCTGATAGCAGTAGATAAATCAGGCCATGCGTAACAGGAGGCGAAATCAGCCGAGAAAATTTTGGTTTAATGGTCATCTACTTGCTCTGGTAATCTGTAGGTCAGAATGCGGGCCATCTGCCCGAATACTTCATTTTACACCAGATATAGAGGCTCAAGATAGGTCGATTTTTACTGCCAAAACTGTGGTTACTCTTCACTTTTGAGTAACGAGACAAGCTGGGGAAGCAGTTTTCGAAAGACGCGTGCTCGATGGCTGATCTGACGGTTGACGATTGAATCAAACTGACCAAACGTTCGCCCGTATTCTACAATCCAGAAAATAGGGATCGTAACCGAATCCGTTCGTTCCATGAGGCTCGCGAGTGATTCGTCCATGACAGGTTGCTTCGATCGACAGTCGAATGTTCCCTTGCGGATCTGAAACAGCGACATGACAGACATAATGAGCGGAACGCTTCTCCTCATTGACATTCTGCAACTCCTGGATCAGTTTCTCATTATTTTGTGCATCCGTTGCAGCTTCCCCGGAAAAACGAGCGGAGTAAATTCCGGGGGCACCCCCAATGCATCGACGCACAAACCACTATCTTCACCCAGAGCCCAGGTGCCGAGTGCCTGCGCGACTTCAGTTGCTTTTTTGGCGGCATTGGCGGCGAAAGAGTCTCCATCTTCGACTGTTTCCGGTACATCAGGAAAATCAGCGACGGAGGATACGTCGATCTTCCAGGGAGCGAGTTGATCGCGAATTTCGCCCGTTTTTTCTGATTCCGACTGGCAATGACCAGGCGGGGAAGCTCTCTACCTGCTGACATAGTTCCTCTATTCCTTTCTGTGGCAGACAGGTTCCCAGATCTCAAGGTTAAATGTCAAGCGTTGCCCTGCACCGTCGATTGATTATCGAATTCGAATCAGGTCGAGACCATTTCGGTCTCTAAGTCTTTTGAAGATGCGGATGAGAAACTAGAATTGCCAGCGTGTAAACAGCAGCAGTATTTGATAAGTCATCACATGGTTGCTGGGACGACCTGTTCCAGAATAATAACGGAAGAAATTCAATGTACGACGTGTATGGTGTAGGGAACGCTCTGGTTGATATTCAGGCTCGAGTCAGTGATGACATTCTGACAGCACTCGATTTTTCCAAGGGTGTGATGACCCTGGTTGATGAAGAAACCCAGGAGCGAGTGCTGGGAGCAATTTCAGATGTGCCCATCAACCGTTGTGCCGGAGGTTCTGCGGCCAATACGATCATTGGAATCGCTGACTTTGGGGGAGCCGTCGCTTATACAGGCAAAGTCGGTAGCGATGAAATCGGACACTTCTTCCTCCAGGATATGTGTAAACTGGGAGTGACTATTGAAGCCTCTGATATGAGCGGTCCCAGTGGTACCTGTGTGATCCTCATCACAGAAGATGCCGAACGAACCATGCTGACGACGCTGGGCGTCTCCTCCAAACTGACACCAGCTGACATCAATGAAGATCACCTGAAACAGGCCTCGTGGGTTTACATCGAAGGTTATCTCTTCACCGAGGCGGAACCTAAGCAAGCAGCGCTGAAGGCGATGGCATTAGCCAGGAAACATGGTGTCAAAGTTGCCTTTACTGTTTCCGACCCCTTTCTCATCAATCTGTTCCGGGATGAGTTTCTGGAGCTGATTCACGACTCGGTCGATTTACTCTTCTGTAATGAAGAAGAAGCCAAAAGCCTTGCCCAGATGGATGACATCGTGGAATGTGCTCAGTGGTTACATGAACGTTCTGAAAACGTGGCATTAACACTGGGTGGAAACGGTTCGATGATCATGCATGCCGGTGAAGTGATTCCGATCGAAGGTGTCGAAGTCAAAGCGATTGACACAACGGGTGCCGGTGATATGTATGCGGCCGGGTTGCTCTACGGGATCACTCACGGGATGACCTGGAAGCAGGCTGGTCACCTTGCCTCACACGCTGCGGCTCGTATTGTGAGTCAACTGGGGGCACGCATGGAACGCAAATTTACCCCGGAAGAAGTCGCCGAATTTATGAAGTAATCGGTGAGTTGGACGGAGGGGATGGCTTCGTGCGCGGTGGTTGTCCATTCGAAGTTGTTGCCGGCTTAATTAAATCGATGAGTTCGAAAACCGGAGCACCTGCATCATCCTGTCCATCAGAGCTACCATTGATTGCAGCATTGGTATCTGAGGTACCTTCCAGCTGAAATGCTTCCAGTTCCAGTTTTGTAAACGTGATCTCTTCGAAGGTGTTATGAAACTGGATGAATCCACGTTTCGATTTAAGCTCGCGATTATTCGTCTTTTTCCAGAGTGCTCTCCAATCGGTGATTCTGGTTACGGGTAATGCCAATGAACCTGTCGCGTCAGGATTGTTTTGGTAATAGATATCAAACCCGTCAATGAAGTCGGAACCTTCACGCCATTCAAAACGCTCGGGAAAGGTGCTGATCAGGCTGACGGTTAAGGGGTTCTCTGAGTAATTTGTCTGCACAAAAGACTGATCACTGTTTTTGCCCACAAAGATATTGTCAGTCGTTAAGACTTTAATACGGGGCATGTTTTCATTTTTATCTAAGGTGCGGTCCAGATAAAGAAATGAATTTCCGCAGAGTAATGTGCAACGTGTCAAATTAAGTTCAACTGTTTCAGGACTCTCCCGATTGAAGGAGAGTTCCGTTTTGAGTCGTTCTGTTCCCTTGCTGTTTTCCAGATAAACAGTTTCTGCAGCGGTGGCGATCACACTTTCCGTGATGCTCACTGACCCCGGAACAACAGTATCCAGCTGACATAGGCGACTGTTGCCATGTATGAAACAGCGCGAGATATCTATTTTTGAACCTGGTGCAGTCTCTGAGACAGTGGCGCTGAGTTGTTCTGGTCTTTTTAAATGAATCAAAGTGGCATTCTTATTCCGGTCACTGCTGACTTTCAGACTGCAATCCGACAGTCTGAGTGAACTTTCCTCACCCGAGATGGTGAAGAGTGCCGGATTGGAGCGTTTGATCATCGGGTCAATCTGAAACTCAATATCGAGCTTAAACAGACTGAGCGAGCTGTTGCTCTGTAATTCAATCAGACCTCCCGAACCAATCACCTTTTTATCTTCCAGCTGAAATAATAGACGTGGTCGAGTTCCACTTGCAGCCCGCAGAATTATGGATTTGTTAATCAGGTGGATTGGTTGATTAATCTGCAGTGGTTTGTCGGATGTGGCGTGGATTTCAATTTCGCCATTTTCGGGAGCATTTAAGCAGGCACTTTCCAATGTTGAAAATGCCTGATTTACACCCCTTCGGGATCAATCAGAACGAACGGTGAATGACCGTTAGTTGTGACAGGCAGCTGCTGCTTACCGGTGGATTTGTGACCGACTTCTCTGGTTTCGCATCGCCCGTTTCGGATGCAGAACCTTTATTTTCAGTGAGTGTAACCGAACTCGGATCGTCATCTTCGATAGAGTCGAATTTTGATTGACCGGCACAGGCGTTGCGGGATTTTGCGAATCTGAATCCAGATTATCTGTTTCGACAACCGCCGGGTTTGATGCTTTATTTAAAACGGAATTACCTGAGTCCCCGGGCGTAATGTTTGTTTGAGGGAGCAGCAAGTCGATCACGATCACCAGAGAAATCAACAGAACGGCCATGATAATCCAGCCTATTGAAGCTTCCCATTTAGCCTGTCGTTCACTGATTGGAGCCGTTTTGCGGAAAGCACGACTGTGTGCTCCCGGCATTCCCAGCTGTTGTGCGACCTCTTCCAGCTCGTGCAGCAACTCGTTCGGAGTACGATAACGCTCCGATAAATCGCTCGCCATCATTTTCATTACGATGTGCGAAAGGAGCGGAGGAATGCCAGGTACTTTTGCTGCCGGATCTGGTACATCCTTGTGTTCATGGTTGAAAATTTTCTGAATGAAGGTTCCGCCTGGGTAGGGTGGCTCACCAGTCAGCATGTGATAGAGCGTGCAGCCTAAAGAATAAATATCACTTCGTACGTCGACAAAACGAGGATCTTCGCCTGTTCGGGAGCAATATAATCAAACGTTCCCAGTGTAGTCCCAGCGACAGTCAAGTCCTCTTGGGACTCGGTTGATTCCTGGCGGGCTAGACCGAGTCCACCAGCTTCGTCCAGGCCATTTGGAGTGACGATGATGTTCGATGGTTTAATGTCCCGGTGAATTACACCTGCTGCCGAGGTATGGTTGAGTGCGGAAGCGACCTGATGCGTGTAATAAACAGCGTCAGCAGGTTTTAATCGTCCTTCGCTGTAGATCAGATCTCGAATATTACGTCCGGTCACAAATTCATAAGCGATGAAGTGAACCCTTTTCTTCACCGACATAGTAAACGCGAGCAATGTTTTCGTGATCAAGTCGCGGCAGAACGTGCTTCATTTCGGAATCGCTGGATTGCATCCGGTTGATGAAGCTGGGTTGGTGAAAGGACCTTCAAGGCAACATCGCGCTGAAGTCGCTCGTCAATTGCCCGGAAGACGGCACCCATTCCACCCGTTCCGATTCTCTTCCAGTCGAAAGTGGCCCAGTACCAGACCCGATGTATCTGGTAGTGGCGAATCTGCCAGGTGCCCATATTCCCTGGGAAATAATCGATAACGAATTTCAGTAGGGTTCCACGATTCTTCAGGAACTGAATGTTGTACTGGATTGCTGCGGCATTCGGTTCATCATGAGAGATATAAGAACTCCCATGTGGGGCTCGAAGTACTGTGTCTTCCTCCAGACCCTGCTTACCGGTTGAATAAGTAAGTGGCTGCCACATCATCAGCAACATCGTGATTCAGCATCGTTGCTTAATGTTTTCTGTTCGTTAGACGCCTCAAGAGCTTTCTTCTCACCAGACGTAGAGTTCTCCAGCGACGAGTGATGTTCACCGTCTTCGGGAGTTGTACCTTCATCTGTAGAGGAGGAGTTCTTCATTGAGATAAGATTTAGCAGGATCGAAGTGTGTGAGTTCTTTAAAAACGAATTCAAACCCGGGCAGTACTAGTTGATAACGATGAGTGGATTAATTTGTTGGACTGCCGTATTGATAGTCCTCAAAGGTTATCTCTGATTGCCGGCGGTTAAAATCAGATTCAGGAAAACGAATCTAAGCAGCATTCAAGACGATTACAAAATCAAACGTAAGGACTTTCTCCGTTTAATTTTAGGTCACGGCATAGGCAGTTCAAGCGGCATTTCTACGATGGATGCAAATAAAAGCTTATGAGCGGGGCTGATTTGAGTCAAAGCGACCAATGGGCATTAAGAGAGTCTCGCTGATCTTTTTTAATGACCGCAGGATCCTGCAAAACTGATATAAATGGAACCTGATGTACAGAGGGAGTGTCCTGTTATTTGTTTTCAGGATGCGGTCAACTTCTTCCTCGACGGAGTTACACAAGGCAATTAGAGATTCAGCTGACTGATTAGAGTACTCATCCGCCGAGAGCAGATTTTTTACCGAATTCCTGAGGGTGATATCCTTCAGATTTTCGGGAAGACCCCTGTGGAGGTTGGATGGATCAGCTCGATGGTGTCTGAAACTTTCGGGAGAAACCTCGTTCCAGATGGTCTCGGTACCTCGAATACGGCGGCTCTGCAGTGTGAGTCTGTCGCCAGGGTCATGGCGTCAAAATTGTCACATTGTCGACTCTCGTTCTGAAATCGAGTAAGCATGCAGATTCAATAAACGCATCAGATTCTGGATCATTAGAAGGGAGTGTGAGGAGCCTGGTCAAGGGTAAGTGAACAATTGGTGATCTTTTTAACCCTGTCAGCACTTTCGGGTGTCTCACTGGACAGTAAAATCAAGTATCCTGTAGAGTTGAGTGACGGGAGGAGAGGGATTATTGCCGGTTCATCTCCTCAATTTTAGAATGCCTGCCCGCGAAGACAGAACCAGTTCATTCTGAAGCAGTGTTGTGCATTCAAATCGTCCTTTTCTAACTGGTGCTGAACATTCCAGAACGTCTTCATCTCCACTCCCACCTCATGATTTCCCCCACTCTGATTAATCTCTGATCGGTTCTGCCCTCCTCCTCTTCCCGAACTGTTTGATTCATGTCGCGCATCCTGGTCGTCTCCGACATTCATTCCAACTGGGCCGCACTCTCTGCGATCCGGGAGGAATTCGATGCGTGCATTGTGGCTGGAGATATTGTCGATTATGGGACGAATCCTTTGCCCTGTATTGAGTGGGTCAGAAATAACGCGACAGTTGCTGTGCGGGGGAACCACGATCATGCCGTTGCGCAGCGAGTCACAGCCCGAACAGGTTCCGGTTTTCGAGCTCTCGTGGCGGCTACACGACCCGTGCATTGGGACTTACTTCGTCCCTCGCACATGAAGTACCTGGCTCGGCTTCCTGTGATGGAGCAGATTGAAATTGATGGGCTCAAAATTCTAGTCGTGCATGGTACACCACGAGACCCGATGGATGAGTATCTTGGACCAGATAAACAAGCCTGGAAGAATCGACTGGAAGGTCTCGATGTCGATCTCGTTTGCGTTGGTCATACGCATCACCCGATGTACCTCGATCTCGGTTCGACACAGGTCATCAATCCAGGAAGCGTCGGCCAACCGCGTGACGGTGATTCCCGGGCATCCTATGTAGTAATCGAAAACAACGAGGTGATGTTCAAGCGTGTCAGTTATGACATTAATGAGACGATCAAGAATATGTACGCCAATGGTGTGGATGAATGGGCCATCGAACTGACGGAACAGATTCTTCGATCAGGCGGACATCCTGATTCCATCAATGCCATTGGGGATGGAGAATTCTGACTCAGGATTGAAACCCCGGTTAACGTCGAGAATTGGTTTCTGTTGCAGCCTGAGAGAGGACTCGACGTGAGATATCATTCCAGTGAGTGATGTCAATTTCATAAGGCCCCTGTGGGAGAGCAAATCCCTCGAAGCGTTCCTGATAAGCAACCAGACGTCGGATCTTTTCATCCACGGATAGTTCACCCGGATGATTCGTACCAGGACCTCGACCCCAGATAATGATGGAACCTGATGCGGAGACAATTTCAAATGTGGGTTCTTCCTGAGCTTCAGGAGCAGTCAGGCTCTTTTTCACAGTCTGTGGTCGAATCGAGATGAAGTCGAACGAGTTCCAGTGAGGATTAAGCTGGCTGGCAAGTTTCGCTCCCTGTTTGATGTTCACATCTTCCCAGACTCGACCAACATACAAGGGAGGTGGAACACGGTTCGATTCCAGTACGGGATACCGTTCGAGTACACCGGGAGCAAAATCGTTTTGTGGTAACAGCACACCAGATTCATCAATCGGATATAACCGGCCATCCAGTTGGACAACGGCCACAGGTTCCCGGAATGAGAGTTTGACCATGGCAGTAGGAGGATAGCTGATGCGGACAGAATCAACTTTCTCTACCCAGGGTTCGTTGGCGAACCAGGTGGAGATTGTCCGGGCCAACTCTGGTTCGAGGACGTTATCGGGAATCTGATGTTGAGCTAACACCGACCTCAGAAAGTAAGGAGGAACCCAATCAGGGCGATCGACCAGGTAGATATTCTCCATCGTGAATTGATAACGATGATCGTCCGCGAGATTCGGGAGCTTCTGATAGATGCGAGGCGTCAGTATTGCAAGTGTCGCCAGCAGGGCCAGGCAAAGCAGAGGGAAAGGACGGAACAGATTACGCGTCAACCAGGACTTCGCATTGAGCGAACCCTTTGACTTCCGCTTTGCCTTCTTTTTGGCGTCTTTATTAAAAAACATGAACATCTAGCCGCATCGTCTTCCGGTGAACGAAATGGTCCCGTTAGGGACGACCCTCCTGGTGCGCAATAGTAGCCTCGGATAGCTCTTCCTGTCGATTTTCATCGACTACTATTGCGGAGCGGAGAAGTCCGGCTGGCCCTGAACTCGATTTTTCTGATGAGCGAATCTGACTATGCGGAATAGTCTAATTCTGACGACGGAGATAACTCAGTTGGAGTGCCTCTCGCAAGGTTTGCTCAAACAGTTCTCCTAAATCAATTCCTGCCTTATTTGCGGCCATGGGAATAAGGCTGTGAGATGTAAATCCAGGAATGGTATTTACTTCCAGCACCCACGGTTTTCCAAAGCGGTCCAGGCGGATATCAGCCCGGGCAATTCCAGAGATTCCCAGTGCATCAAAAGCTGCCAGGCCCAGTTGTTCCACCTGTCCAATTGTGGGGCTTTCCACATCGAACTCAAACTTGAATCGAGTTTGTTCGTCGACATACTTGGCATCGTAGTCGTAAAACTCGCGGTCCGATTCAATCTGAATCAGGGGTAGTGCTTGACCATCAGCAATTCCAAGGGTCCACTCCGATCCTTCGATCGCCTGTTCCATTAAACCGAATGAATCGTAGTGGAAACAGCGAGCGAGAGCCTGAGGTAAATCTTCCGGTGTCTGTACGATGGTGACTCCCAGGCTGGAACCCTGGGCATCGGGTTTAACAACCAGTGGATAACCAATGCTGGAAGCTTTCTGGTGGATCGTGGAAGCGTCATCTGTTTCATGAATTAAAACGTAGGCGGGCGTATCAACTCCTGAGAGGATAAACCGCTCTTTCGCTGCCGATTTACTGAAGGCAAGTCGAGAAGCGGAAGAGTCGCTGCCTGTGTATGGAATGTCGAGTTCTTCGAGGAGTAGCTGCACACCGCCATCTTCCCCATAAGGACCATGCAGGGCGATGAAGACTACATCGCAATCACTCCAGTCGCGACAGCTCAAATCTTCAGATGCAGGATCAATCTGGCAGACAATATGTCCGCGCTCTTTCAGAGCTTCTGTAACTGTAGCACCACTTTGCAGGCTGATTTCACGTTCAGCGGAATCACCTCCCGCCAGAACCACGATTCGCAATTTGTCGTCGGAAAAATAGTCGAACTCTGCCATGGAAGCCTCCGTGCACCTGGCTAAATCAGGTTCCGATAATCTAACTCTGGAAAGGTCAAGTTCCGATCAGACAGCGGAGACTGATCATCATGAGCCAGGAGTTGTTCTCTATACGGAACAGTTTCAGGGTTAACTGATCCTGAAACCCGCTGTTACTCAGTGAAGTCTTGATCGCATATTCGATTTAAACTCAACTGCAGCTGGCTTCAGGAAGACAAAAAAAGTGGTATCAGATTGGCGATCACCAGGAGCCTGCCCGAATCCATGGGCTTAACTCATACTGGACGATACAGTCGTAGCTGATTCCTTGAACTTATAACAGGTTACTTTAAGAAATCGCATACAGTTTTCCGGCCTGAAAACAGTTCTTAAGAACTGGTGGGCGCAAGGCCGGGTCGAAATTTTTACCAGATCTTAATTTCCAGTTCCAGATCAATTCCGTGCTGTTCACTCACTTTAGAGCGTGTCAGGTCAATCAGCTTGAGGATATCCTCCGCAGTTGCACCGGGTTGCGTCACGAAAAAATTCGCATGTCGATCACTGATCTCGACATTGCCGACGCGTGTCCCTTTAAGGCCTGCCTGTTCAATTAATGCACCAGCCTTTGTCCCCCGGGGATTCCGGAAAATACAACCCGCCGATTGAAAAGAAAGGGGCTGGGTGGATTTCTTCATGATCCAGATTTTTCGCATCCGCTGGCTGATCTCATCCGGGTCTTCTTTCTGCAGGGAAAACAGCCCGTTCAGCACGACCAGATCAGTAAGTGTCGTCTGGCGATACATGAAGGAGATTTCTTCCGAAGTGCGGGTTTTTACTTCACCCTCAGCGGTCAATACCTGCACTTCTTTGACGAACTGACCGATGTCCCCATTATTACCTCCGGCATTACCGGCGATTGCTCCGCCGACTGTCCCGGGAATTCCTGCGAGGGCCTCAAGCCCTGCGAGACCTTCCTGGATGCAGCGGGAAATGAGGTTCGAGAGCAATGCCCCGGCCTCTGCCCGAACGTCAGTTCCACTGAAACTGATCTCGGTAAAATGCTCTGCTTTGAAGTGGACCACCACCCCGCTGACGCCTTCGTCGCGGACGAGTACATTCGAACCCCCACCCAGAATATGGATTGGTGTGCTCGATTCATGGCAGTATTGAACTACGCTCTGCAGCTCATCGAGATTTCGAGGCTCGATGAAATATTGGGCAGGTCCCCCTACGCCAAGCCAGGTATGTTTGGCAAGCGGTTCATTAAGAAGCGTAATGTCGGCAAAGTCGTCTAGTGAAGGCATTATGAACCCGATCGATATCTCCTGCACCCATTGTTAACAAGATGTCCCCAGGACGAAGTGCATCGTCTAAAGATTCGATCAACTGGTCAAGAGAACCGCAGTAAAGAGTCTCCACGTTTCTCTCAGAGAGCTTCTCTGCTAACTGGACAGCCGTGCGGTCCTCGGTTCCGTCAGTACCTTCGCGGGCAGCAAAAGTATGGGCAATGATCACCTGATCTGCCAGGGAAAGTGCCTCCACAAAATCTGATTCCAGCATCGTCGTCCGAGAGGCCTGGTGCGGTTGATAGACAGTCCACAGGCGTCTGTTCGGAAATTGCCGACGCGCTGCAGCCAGGGTTTTGGCGACCGCCGTCGGGTGATGTGCATAATCGTCGATCATCGTCACCCCGCGATAGGAACCAACATGCTCGAATCGCCGCTTGATCCCCTTAAATCGAGAGAGGGCGACTCGAATCTGCATCGGTGAGCAACCGGCGTAATGAGCCAGTGCTGTGGCTGCCAGGGCATTGGAGATGTTGTGTTCACCGGGAAGATCGATTTCGATCTCCGAGAAGAATTCCCCTTCAAAAAGACTCGAAACCGTTGGCCAGTGGGCGTCTGTCGCACATCGGTGGCCCACCAGTCGGCTGAGGCGACTGAGCTGAAGGTCACTACTTTGGCTGAGGCTGCGGCAGCAGCCTTGGCGGTCGCTTCACTTTCTGCGGCAATCAGTAAAACACCCTCTGGAGAGACATTCCGGGCGAATTCAGCATAAGCCTGAGTGGCTTCCTCCACATTTGCGTAGCAGTCGAAGTGATCGGCTTCAATTCCCAGAATCGCAGCAAACTTAGGTTTGTAATTGAGAAAGTGACGACGATATTCGCAACTTTCCACGACCATGATCTCCCCACCACCAGCCCACCCACTCCGATTTCGTCCACAAAGCTCGGCACCAACGAAGAGGGAGGGATTCTGGCGAGAATCCTTCAGAATGCTACCGAGCATCGCCGTAGTTGTGCTTTTGCCGTGGGTACCGGAGATACAGAAACCTGTCTCATGTTCGAGTAGTTTTCCGAGCAGTTCGGTGTAAGAAAGTTGAGCGATTCCCAGCTCCTGTGCAGAGACTCTTTCCGGATTCCGGTCACTGATCGCGGGGCTGTAGACCAGCAGTTCAACATCTTTGGGCAGGTACTCACCACGATGTCCGTGATGGATTTTCCATCCCCGTTGCTGCATTGTGTGCCAGAGAGGGCCCGTGTGTGATTGGTCCGAGCCGGAGACTTCAATACCACAATCGCTCAGATACTCTGCCAGAGCCTTCATTCCAGAACCACAAATGCCGACCAGATGAACTTTGCTGATCGATTTAAGGGCCTTGTTTACGTTGATTTGGGAAGAATTCCCGGGCATGAAGGAAGAAGTAGTAACCGAGCTGAGCTGAAGGTGAGTCATGATTGAACTGAACATCCTGTTGCAGTGAAATCCATCAGGTGACCCTGCTTTCCCTGTGATGAGAGAAGGTAGGGGATTCACTCGCAGAGAAAGCATAGTCTTTATTGCGAGGAAGTGCTTCGTGCCTCAAAGTCATCGGCTGTTAATCAAGGTGGCTTGATCAGTTGTCAGGCAAATTCCCGGCTTGATCAGATGCCTCCATTGGAAGCCCGGTTCCGTTCCGGTTAGTTAAAATAGGTTGAGTATTCAGGTTCCAGTTTCAGCTGCGTTTCCACAGTGTGAACCTGAGTCTGGAACAGGCCATTATCGAAAGAGATTCCATTCAGGGAAAGTGCAAACTGGCTCTGTTTAGCTGCTTCCAGTCGTCGAGCGGTAAAATTTTTCTGGAAATACTTTATTCTGCTCGCTGCAGAATATCGGGGCGGTAGATTGGCATTCCCTTGACCTCGATTTTTATTTTAGGCCAGTCTTCACAGGGCGTTATCAACTCAAAGCAGCCCTCTTTCACCAGAATCGTATCCCCTGTCAGTGCCGGGCCAATGGAAGGGTGCCAGTGCAGGACCATATTTTTTTCAAGTCGAAACTGGCTGTTCGGAACCAGAGGAACCTCACTCGCTTTATATCCGACGACCGATGCCTGTTCTGCCCGACGCCATTCCAGGGGGTGACCGAATTTCTCGTAAATACGCTGAATACGATTCCAGATTTCAAACATTTCCCAATCAGGTTGTGAGAAATGCATCCCTGTCGCCTGTACGAGCATGACTCGATAATGAGCGTCGCGGATCGATTGGCGTAGAGGCCCAAAACTGACGGTTCGAGAGGCGCCCACGTGTAATCCAGACTTTCTTCCAACAGCAGAGATCACACAGTGCCCCTCAATGCGATCTTCACCATAACTCCAGGTGGGGTAACGTTCGCCCTGCCCGTCAGACAACACCTGAATCCGGTCGGGGATGATATTGTGTTTAATCAGACGGTGGGCAAGTTGTGCGGCTACTTCCGCTTCTGTTTGTCCCCGTTGCAGGTGCCGGGCAGTCGCTTCAACGGCGTGGGCGACTTGCAGGCCGAGTTCCCGAATTTGTGCGCATCGCGCTCATTCAAATTAACACGCAGGTTTTTGAGGTGAAGCGAAACATCTTTCGTTGAGCCAACACCTGTATCTGAAGCGACACGCCGACTGCGACAGAGGTCCTCAATTAAAGTCTCTGGAGACTCATGCCAGGGGCGTTCTTTGACCTGAAAACCAAAACCAGGGATTTGTCGATCAAACAAGCGACCGGAATCGATCGAATTGGTGGCCAGCAGGCGCGGCAGAGGTGACAAAAATGGCTCCCGCCGGCTCAGCCGAACCCATCCGGGTGAAATCTCCTCCGGCAGTGAACCAGGAGAGGTTCTCTGGCTTCTGAAGAAGTAACGCGTCAAACTGATGTGATTCGAGAAACTCGATCAGTTTTTTGTGTTTCTCTTCTACCTCGTGCAGACGCTGTGGATCAATGGTGTTGATCTCGGCTGAAGAGACAGGGAGACTGTAGCGATGGGTCACTGAAGACATTCACGACTTCCAGGCAGCAGTATTTCAGGTAGCCCGTCTTCCATTCGGGTAACTGATTTCACAATGGGTTTCCACTTCCGGTGAAAAAGATCTGATCAATGTTTATCGATTCAATGACACCTGACTCCCAAAATGAATGAGCAGGATAATTGAATCAGATGCTTAAGTAGAGGGATGAATGGTCAGAAGAAAATCAACAAATTTTGAAATCAGATAAGAATAGAATCGGTAGTCAGAAAAATAAGAAAGAAATGGTAATCTGCAGGCCCATACACAGATTACTTTGGGATTGTTGATTATCAGGCTTAAATCATTCCGGGGTCCAGAGATTTAAGGGAAAAATCAATCCAGGCGAATTAGATTCGTTATCTATAATATACTATCCACTACCAGAAAGGCATTGCAAGAAAAATGGCATGGGAGGAATCGGACCGGGAAGATTTGATGCGAGAGGCAACCAGTGCTCATCGAACGGATCGAACTACAGGTTTCCACCTGGCCTGAGCCGATTATCTTTGGTTTTCGACGTGGGGGCTGCTTTCCTCTATTTAGGCCCCGACCCGGTCTACCATTTCGATGCGGCAGGGAGGTTAAAGCGGGCTTATGTTGAAGGGTTGTTGTATCGGACTCAGGAATCGACCCTGGCTCGCCTGGAGCGTCTGCGTAGGTTTCGATCCGGAGACCAAACGTATGCAAACGACTTTGCAGCGTGAGGATTTAGGTGAGGAGGATCTGGCTCTCTTTCTCCAGAAATCTCGCCAACGACTCAGACCTTGATGGAGGATTTAAACTCGATGCTTCGGAATCACCGAGGAAATTTCCACAGATGGACAACTTCTGAATCGAGTCCTGGCCTGCTCAAGCCTATCCTGCAACAGGAACTCAAACTGGCTCCCCGTTTTAAAGGGAAACGTTAACGTAAATTCATTTAATGGCGATAAAAAAGCCACCGCTTTCGCGGTGGCAAGTACGACGAATCAGGGTCCGCACTATCATGATCTTGAGAGACAACAAGGGGAGAGAGGGCGTTGTCTGCCAATCTGACGTGGTTCAAATCAGCGTTAGGTGTGGGAAACTGATTTGAATTAATGGACGATCGCCGCGCGTTTCGTCAGGGAAAAAAACAGGGTCCTCATCAAAGGGAAGTTATTGTTTCGAGGAAACCCGCAACAGTTGTGGTTCAGGGCGTTTGATGCGGGTTGATGATTCCTCAGTTAACAGCGAACGATCCGAAAATTGTTCGCCGGTGGGTTCTGATTCAAGTCTTTTATCCAGTAGTTTATCCTGATCGGGCGATTGTCCGCGGACGATTGTGCCATCAGGAGATTTGCTGGCTGCGACTTCGATATCTGAATTCTCATGTTGATTGCGAGGAGAACCAGCCACAATCCATTTATGCCAGTGGCTTTCCAACTCATCAACACTTTCGAGTTTGTAAATTTTACGAAAGGCTGTTTCCCAGTCCTGTTCTTCGGCAGTATTCAGCAATTCCAGGAACCGTTTACGCCCCCCACTTCAATCGAGTCTGCCAGCGAATAACCTTCCGCGTAGAGCGTCAGAACATCCTGATGATTTCGCGGGTATTCCGTAATTTCAACAGCTTGTTGAGTGGAATTCGTTTCTGGTGTTGATTACATCGTGCAGCAGATCGAGTTGTCGGCGTTTTTCAGAGACGTGCTCGACGATGGTGGCAGCCCTTCGTCAGCCCAGCGGGGAAGAGGACGACGAAAGTAAGAGGCGAAGATGGTGTGGCTTACTTCATGGGGAATTACGGAGTCGAGAATACGCTCCAGCGTCCCCTGCACTTCCATATCCCAACCGTAGACCTCCCCATTGTTGAACTTGAAGGTGGTCGCTCCTCCGGCACCAAACTGCCCGACTTTCACTTTAACCTGACAAGGTTTGTTCCAGTTTCCGGGAAGCTCTTCTCCAGCCAGGCAATGGCGATTTTCTTTGCGGCATTCCTCGGCGGTGAGAGCAATTTGCATTGCCATTTGCTCGGTTGGAGCAGTAACGACAAAATTGTTCGTGCTATAACTGGCTCCATAGGTAATAGAACTACAGAGCAGAATTGATAGATAGATTGTCAGACGAAATCTCATCTGGTCGGCATCCTTGCGACTGAATTTGAAACCCGTCACCAATCCACGGACGGGAAGACATCCTGTCTCAGCCGAAACTCTTTGCAAACCAGGACCAATTAGATTCCCTGTTCGTTTTTTTTAATCAGACGAGTTGCGTAAGTACCGAACTGTCGGGAAGATAACAAAAGTTCTCCGATTCTGTGGCTTGAAAACTCAAGCCATTACCCATTGTAAAAATTGCAACTTTTACAATCACAGAGTGACCTACTCTGATGGATATAAACGATATCGTTGTAAAAAATTCAATCTTCTTGCACTCCTGGTTCACATGATGGAACATGAAAACTCCTCTCAGGAAGCTGTTGATCAACAGGAGCATTCTGCCGGGGCGATCTATGCAATTCGTCACCAGGGACGCTTTGCACTGGCATCCAGCCGAGTGAGCCGGGAAGAATGGCGAATTTTACCAGTGATCCGGAGAAACACTTTCAAGCTCCAGAAGCTCGGATCATCAAACAAAGTCGATCGACTCTGCTTATCTCATTACCACTCACATTGCAGGGGAAGGGAAACGGTTTGTGGTTACAAAAGTCTACCGCAAAACCTGGCTGAAGCGTCTCTCTGACATTTTCCGCCCCGTAGATCGAACTCGCCACAGTTTTGAGATGGGACATCAATTTCTACGTGCCGGCATCTCCACCCTGAACCTCTCTGGGCTCCCGCCTCACGCTGGTCCTGGAATTGCCCTGCTTATCTCGGTTTTGAGTGGTTACCGCACGCTGTGCGAGATTTGAATGGCCAGTTAACAAATCTAGCTCCTGCTTACTGCGGGAGACCAGTCTACCTGGAAACTGGTTTGTGAGATTGCTGTCGGATTGGGGAAAACCCTGGAAAGATGCATGTCGCGGGATTTTGCCATCGAGATTTAAAATTCTCAAATCTCCTTCTCGCTTAACGGGCTCGCAGACAATTGTCTATATTATTGACCTCGATGGAGCCACAGCCTCCGCTGGCAGTCAGCAGCGGTGGTTCTGGAATCTGTCTCGATTTGCTTTTGATGCTGTTTCTAAACAGGAACTTTCATTGACCTTACATTACCGATTTCTGCGAGCTTACCTTGAGGCGAACTTCCGTTGCGAACTCGATTGGAAAGCAGCCTGGCGTGAACTGGCAAAACAGATTCGAAAACGTGAAGAGCGTCGATGACTGACAAAATACAACTCGGATCGCTACCAGGCTCATTATGCGATTCTCTAACCTTCTGAAGAAATGACCCTCTCAGTTTATGTGCGGAATTTGTGGTTGGTATATTCAGAATCCGCACGACGGGTTTCAGGAAGCAGCCTTACAGCAGATGCGGGATGCAATGCTGCATCGCGGTCCGGATGAAGCTGGCATTTACCTCTCGGAGCATTGCGGATTGGCACATCGGCGGTTGTCGATCATTGGTTTGTCAGATGGACAACAACCAATCTGGAACGAGGATCAATCGGTCGTCGTTGTTTTTAATGGGGAAATTTACAACTACGAATCGATCAAAGCATCTCTCGAAAGCAGAGGGCATCAGTTTCGAACCCACTCTGATACAGAAGTACTGGTGCATCTCTGGGAAGAGTACGGCTCGGAGATGGTTACTCATCTGCGCGGCATGTTCGCCTTTGTGATTTATGATTTAAAGCGGGAGATTTTGTTTGGGGCCCGGGATCGCTTCGGTCAGAAGCCGTTCTTCTACAGTTGGCATGAGCAGGAGTTTCTGTTCGCTTCTGAAGTGAAATCTTTACTGACTCATCCCCGGGTGAATCGTGAACTGGATGTAAATGCCCTTGATCAGTTTCTCTTTTATCAATTTGTCCCCCCGCCAGGCACGTTGTTCAAAGGGATTCGCCAGCTTCCGGCCGCTCATTCGTTTCTGCTCCAGTCAGGGACTCTGACAATCAAACGCTACTGGGAGTTGGAATATCAACCAGAAGCAGATCCAACTCCGGAACGCGAAGCAGAAATCCTGGAGGAAGTGCGGCAGGAAATCGCAGACGCGGTCCGTTCGCATATGATCAGCGATGTCCCGGTAGGTCTATTCTTAAGTGGAGGACTCGATTCCTCCTATATTGCTGCGGTTTGTTCACGAATACTCGATCAACCACTCAGTTCCTTCTCCATCAGTTTTCCCGGGACGAAGTATGATGAACAGGAATTTGCGGAACTGGTCAGCAAAAGTTTTAACCTGCGACATCATGTCTTTCGCTTCGCCCCGACAGATTTGCAGGGCTGGTTAGAGAAAGCGATCTATTTCTTCGACCAACCTCTGGCTGATTCAGCTGCCCTTCCCCTGATGATGTTGAGCGAGCAGACTGCGGAACACGTGAAAGTTGTCCTGACGGGTGATGGAGGAGACGAACTCTTTGCTGGTTACGGAAAACATATGCGGGCCGATCAATCGTCCCGTTTGATCCGGCAGATCGCTTCCAGTCTCCCCAGCTGGTTCAGCACGAGCGACCTGGCTGCCTGTAAAGCCGACCCCATAGGACGCCGCCGGTTACTGACGCGGCTTGCCCGCGCTGGATTGCCCGAACATGCCTGTGGGTATTTTAAAAACTTCTGGGAAGGCTGGGATCGATATCAATTGTATCGCCCCGAGTTTCGTGAACAGCTTGCAATGCCGTTTAAGGCGATCGATGATCACGGACTGTCTCGACCAGCTGATCTCCTGAACCAGATGCTCCAGATCGATTGCGGTGATTACCTCGTGGGAGATTTACTCCTTAAGACAGATTACGCCACGATGTCGGGAAGTATCGAAGCGCGGGCCCCGTTTCTTGATCATCAACTGGCTGAGCGGATCGCACGTCTCCCCTTGCGGTTGAAAGCAACCCGAAGCGAAACCAAAGTCGCCTTACGAAAACTGGCGGAGCAGGATCTTCCTCCTGAAATCTTCAAACGACCCAAACGAGGGTTTGGGGTGCCCGTGAAACAATGGTTTATGGGAGAACTGGCAGATTGGTTGCAGGAACAGTTAATTGATCAAGCTAAGACGATCAATCAATTTTTCGAGCCAGAGGTCGTGCAGTGTTATCTGAAAGAGCATCGCACGGGAAAACGAAATCATGCTTCCCGATTATACGCACTGCTGGTCTTCGAGCTGTGGGGAAGACGCTATCTCCCTTGATGCAGCACTGGAGGCATCACAGGGGAATTCTCAGCTGTTAGCCAATGCGAGCGAGTGGCTCTCTTCTTCTACCAGATTGCTCTCTGATTCCTCTGCACGATACAGAGAGAGTGTCTGAATCTGGTAAGGAACGGAAGAGTTGGGAGAGTGAATTTCAAGGGTGACCTGATCTTCCTTGATTTCAAGAATGGTAACATGGATATCATCATCTATGACAACACTTTGATGGATGCTGCGAGAAATAAGATGCATCACTGTACCTCTTGCTCCAAAGTGGAAGGACTCGATCTATTAGAGAACAGGGTTGAGGTAACATGGACTTGAACGGACAAATCGGATTCAAGTCTTCATGATCGATCATTGAACAGGCGCGAGTGGTAATAGAAAACTCAGCCCGCTGATGGATCAGGTTTAAGCCTTAGATGAATAACCAACAACCTTATGTTTTTCATTCTGCAAGATGAAGCCCTGAAGGGCAAGTTCAGATACACATGAGAATGACCATTTTTGTGATGACCTCAGAATCACTCGTTAAACCTTGACATGATCAATCGATTTTATTCTTGACAAACAATTTTAAAGCGATAAGGGAGCGTTACATGCTCATGCGTTTGCCGGGAAACCTGAAATGGCTTAAACGATTTCTGAAATTGTCAGCAGGTGTTTAAGTTGTTTCAGTTTTTGCTGAAACTCCTCATCGGACAATACAGGTTCCATAACTGAAGCTGCCAATTTGGCGGGGAGATCGACCCAGCTACGGCACCCGGAAAAATGCTCTGAATCGGGTAAGGTGACAGGTTGAAGCTGCTGATAAGCTCTTACAGCCAATAACCATAATCCCGGCTCCCGATAATGGAAGCGTTTTGTCAGGGTTTCCGCTGAGAGAATTTGCATCGATTCCAGTAATTGAATTTGACTTTCGTGTTCCACCCGAAAGACCTCTTCGACATGACAGAAGGTTTGCAGTGAAATCTCTCCTGCAGCAGGGCTTTGCAGAGGAGAATGATCGGAAAGGTTTTTTAACCAGTTCTGACCATTTTCATTCAGAGCAGAAGCATCCTGGTGGAAATTCGTGGGGAAGAGCCAGAAGTCGGAATGCTCCGGTTTAAAGCCATCTGCTCCTTCGTCAATCCCTCCCTTGCGGATAATGAGAATCTGTTTACCGGCAGCGAGGGCAGCACAAACAATCGCCCACTCTTTCAGGGCCATTTCTGTTTCGGTAGATTTGAGATTGTCATTTACGCTTTGGTCATTCATCGGGGGTGATTCCGGGTTCTCTTCGAGAAATTCTGTTTTCAGGAAAATGTGGCTGCGATTGTTTCTCTCTAACTGGAGGAGAGCATAAACTAGAAGGATGGAAACAGCATAGCTTCCGCCGGTTTTATTATTTCACTTGGTCATCACTCGGCCAGAAGGAATTTGTGAGATGCAGACATTTCAGCTCGATCAGGCACAGCAGGACCAGTTTGAAAAAGAGGGATATATTATCGTTCCCGGTTTGTTGAAACCGGACACTCTGGAAATGCTCAAAAAAATTGCCCGGGCCGACTTGGCGCTCCTGCGTGAAGCTGCCTCTCGCGAAGATGGTGAAGGTGGTGCTATCAAGCTGAAGTTGAAGAACGATCTGTACGAGAATGACATCTACAGCGCTGGTGTCAAATCCGCGGTCTCTGGTGGAAACAATGGAGATTATTAGATGACGAAGTTTATCATTATCATAACAAGATGATTCTGAAAGAGCCTTTTGAAGGAGGGGCATGGGCCTGGCATCAGGATTATGGATACTGGTACAACTTCTGTTGTCCCTTCCCGCACATGGCGAGCTGTATGATCGCGATTGACCGCGCGACACCCGATAATGGATGTCTACAGGTCATTAAAGGCTCTCACCTGATGGGACGTGTGGACCACATTCAGGTGGGCCAACAAACAGGGGCGGATCCGGAGCGGGTGGAGGTTGCGCTCGAACGTCTGGAACTCGTTTATGTGCAACTGGAACCTGGTGACGCCGTGCTGTTCCACAGTAATCTATTGCACCGGTCTGATCAGAACAAAAGTGAAAACCCCCGTTGGGCCTTCATCTGTTGTTACAACACGAAGAGGAACAATCCCTACCGGGAAGTCCGGCATCCGCAATATAGTCCTCTGGAGCGCATCGACGATGCTGAAGTCGCCAGGATTGGCGAAACACACTGGGCTCAATTGCAATCGACAACGGATGCTTAAGTCATCTTTCGTCTAAGCACGTATCAGTCGCGCAGACGCGGGTCGGTGGCTGCCTGTAAACCTTCACCAATCAGGTTGTAGGCGAGGACGGCCACGAAGATGGCCCCACCGGGGAAGAAAATCAGCCACCACATGGCATCCGTCCCTTTGGCCTCGTTCAAAACCCGCCCCCAACTGGGTGTAGGTGGTGGGGGGCCCATTCCCAGGAAGCTCAAGGCACTCTCCAGCAGGATAGCCGAAGCGATACCGAAGCTGATCGGAACGAGAATCGGTGCCAGGGCATTCGGAAGAATATGCCAGAAGACAATTCGCATTCTTTTTACACCGAGACAGTGCGCGGCGGCGACAAAGTCCATCTGCTTCAGTTTTAAAAATTCTGCACGCGTCAAGCGGGCGATACCGGTCCAGCCGGTAAACCCGATTACCGCCATCAGGTGATAGATGGTCGGTGTTTCCACGATCGCGAGTAATGCCAGAATGAGAACCAGCGTGGGAACGCACATCACTACCTCGGTGAAGCGGCTGAGCAGGCTGTCGATCCATCCCCCGAAGAAACCGCCAATCGCTCCGACCAGAATCCCAATCAGGCTGGCGATGCCCATGGAGAAAAATCCGACCAGCAGCGCGATTCGTGTTCCATGAACGAGTTGGGCAAAGACATCGACACCCTGCTTATCTGTACCAAACCAGTTGTACTTATTGGGGCTTCCTTCCTGGTGAGTTGGGTTTCCCGGTTGATCTTCAAACTCCCCTGCTTCGATTCTTCGTGTAGGGTCCTGATAAACAAGAGGCCAGATCGCCCAGCTGTCGGGGTCATTCTGCTTCAGATTTTCCGGATATCGCTGGCGAAATCGGTCTTTGAAGAAGATCGGGTTTTCCCAGCTCGAATTGAAGTAATACATACAGGGAAAATAAAAACTCCCCTTGTATTTACAAATAACGGGACGTGTTCCGGCAATGGCTGGCGAGAAGATGGCGATTACAGTCAGCAGGAAAACCAGCCACAAGGAAAGCATGGCGAGCTTTCCTTTTGAATTGAGTCCACGACTCTTTCCAGAAACCAGCCGTTTTGTGGACTTTCGTCGTCGCCTCAACGCGTGCTGAGACTTCTTCGATGGCTTCTTCTACATCCGGGTTGGGTTGGTCTAACATAATGTCTGATTAATGCTGAGAAAAATGGGATGAGTTGGCTCAAAAATTTGATATCAGGAAAGACGAATTCGGGGATCAGCAGCAGCATAGAAGATGTCCGCCAGAAGTTGTCCGAGTAACGTCAGGATCGAGAACATCAACGTCAGTCCCATAATGACGGGGTAGTCGCGTTTACCAATTGATTCAAAAAAGAGCTGTCCCATTCCGGGCCACTGAAAAATGCCTTCGATGATAATTGAACCACCTAGCAGCCCAGGTAAGGCGAGACCTAATTGAGTAATTAACGGAATCAACGTATTTCGAAATGCATGCCGCAGCAGCACTGTTTCCGGCGGAAGCCCTTTCGCGCGTGCCGTGCGGATATAGTCCTGCCTGATGACTTCCTGCATATTTGAATTCACAAACCGGCTCAAAAACGCGAGGCTGCCATAGGTCGAGCAGATGATGGGCATCATGGCATGCTTGGTCACATCCCAGAGTTTTCCAAATAGAGACAAGTTTTCGTAGTCCTGTGAGGAGTACATCCCTGTCAGCGGTAACAGGTCGAACTTGAACGCCAGGTAGAATTGGAGAAGAAGAGCGGCCACCATTACGGGAAGCGAATACAGAATATACAGGACCACGCTGATGGTCCGTTCCTGTACTGTGGCGTAATAAACAGTCGAGTAGAGCCCCAGCGGCACCGCGATCAGATAGGTCAGGATCATCGAGCTGATCGAAAGGATTAAGGTCGCTGTGAAGCGATCGGCAATTACCGTGGTGACCGGTTTCTTGTGATCGAAAGAAGTACCCAGATCGCCCTTAAGAAGATTCAGACTCCAGTGGAAGTACGATTCGTACCAGGGTTTGTCCAATCCATAAGCCTGCTTGAGGCGAAGCGCATCTGCTTTGCTGATCATTTTGCCGGGGTCCGAGATCTCGGAGACAGCGATCGTAAACGGATTGCCGGGGATGTTCCGGATCAAACCGAAGACGATGAACGTGATGATCAGTAACGTCACCAGGCTGATGAGAATTCGACGAATGATAAAGGCGTACATAAATCCGTTCTGTTTCTTCCTGAATTGCCAGTAGGGTCCAGCAGATCTCTGAACTTAATTAAGTCGTTCAGAGTTTTTTCAGATGGAATTCCATTCCCTGGTGATAATTACTCGACGGCTTTCCACACATGGTCAAAACCTGGTCCATAAGAAAATGGACCGCGGGGGCTCAGCACATAACCCCGCACCTTTTTGTTAAATCCGTAGAAGCTGTTGTTGTAGAACAGAAAGGTGTAGGGCTGATCTTCCCAGAGGATTTGATGGATCTTGCCATAGAGTTCTTTCTGTTTTTCGCGGTCGAACTCACGCTCGGCCTGTTCGAACAGCTCATCAATTTCCGGGTTAGAATATTGAACATAGTTTCGGCCATTGTTGATGGCATCGGTATTCCAGATGTTCTTGGCAGTCGAAGGGTCAGCACCTGTTCCCCATCCACCGAAAGAGGCCTGGAATTCATGGTTCAAAGTTTTCTCCATGAGCACCGGGAATTCGAGCGAACGGACATTACAGGTGATTCCAATCCGTTCGAGGCTGGACTGCAACAGGGTGGAGATTTTGATGGACCGGGGTGAGTTCGCACACAGGATTGAAAACTCAAACTTGAGAAGCTTTCCATCCACTTCCTTGTCGAGAATACCATCATTGTCATGGTCCTCCCAACCTGCTTCTTTCAGTAAAGCGACTGCCTTGTCGAGATCCTGATGATAAGGTTCAATGCCGCTGTTTTCCGGAAACATCCAGGAATCAGGATGGAAGATTCCGACACAGGGCTGATTCAAACCATGAAGAAAATTCTTCATCAGCTCTTCGTGGTTGAAAGCCCAGGACATCGCCTGACGGACCCGTTTGTCGCTGAAGAACGGGGTTTTGGTATTCCAACCGAAGTAGAAGTAGGTCCATTCCGGGCCTGTGACTTTGGTGTTTAAACGGTAGAAGTCCTCATCACTTGTCTGGTCACTCCACTGCTCGGTATTCAGAATGATTTCTTCGATCGTTCCTTTTTTCAGCGCGAGCAAGGCGGTGTCGGGTTCCTTCAGGATGTGAAATCGGATTTGTTTGAATCGTGGTTTTTCGCGGACCTGCTCTCCATCTTTCATGTACCATTCTTCACGACGTTCCAGCAGGACTTCTGTATCTTTAACACGGGAGACAATTTTATAGGGACCCCCACTCACCGGGCTTTCCTCAAGTTCGACAAACTCGGGGATATTCTGCATGGTGACATCTTTTTCGATCAGTGGCTCGTAGACGTGGCGGGGAATGATCGGGAAGTTAATGTTCCAGACATTACTGGCGAGTGATTCTTTGTGAAAGAAGACGACAGTGTGATCATCATACGCCTCGACCCATTTCAACTTATCTGTCCCGGAACGAACGGCTGGAATTGGAATTCGCTCATCCATAATAGTTCGGAATGAGAAGGCGACATCGTGCGCAGTGATGGGAGTTCCATCTGTCCAGACGAGGTCATCGCGAATAACAACTTTGTCAAACATGCGGTCATCACTTGATTGCCAGCTTTTGACCGTCGCTGAGGAAGCAAACGGATTGAAATCCCAATCGAAGCTGAACAGTCCGAAGCTGGTCTGTCCAATGACTTCAAATTCAATAGCAGAACTACCCATTAAAGGGTTCGTGCTTTTCATGTCTGCACTGACATGACGTTGAATAACAGCGTCATAATCAATTTCAGATTCTTCAACCGGGCCTCGACCCATCGCACTCAGAATTTTCTGATTCGCTTCATCCGAATCATTCTTGAGCGAGCTCGCTTCTTCGTATGTGGCGAGAACTTCTTCTTTTGCCTGGCGTTCCTTCATCAACGCCATCGAATCCAGCACAGGCATATCGGTCCAGGTGATATTGGCTTCCAGCTCTTCCAGAGGAGGAGCATCGTAGATTTCAAGAGTCGATGTCGTTGGTGTTCCCTCATCAACCACAACCGAGGTGCTGTCGGAGCATCCGGTGAGAGTGAAAGTGGTTAGCAGAGAGAGAGTCGCAAATAAGGAGAGAAAAGGATTCTTGATACCCATCCGTGATATTCCTGGATTCGTTATTAAGATTGTGTGATTTGTATTTCTGCTGTCGATTTTATTTTTCGCCAGTTGCTATCGATTGAGAACCCCACATTTAGAACGGACGTCCGAGGTGGAAGTTCTCTGGGGAACGTTGATTCTGGCAAACGAGGCAAAATCGGACAACCCCGGATTAGAGGGAATCCTGCTCCGTAAGTCAGTCCCTCCCATTCAGTACGTCACTGAGTCCGGTTTTGCGTGCTCGATTCTCAGACTGGTTCCAATTACATGCATTGTGACTCAAAGGTGTACGGAACCCCTTGTAAATTACATTGTTACAATGAATAGTCTATTGTAACTCATCTGGATTTGTTTATGTTATTGTATTGGGAGAGTTTCTATGTTCTCCCGCCAGAAAATTCCGCGCTGAGAGCTCTGCTACCGACAGATTCTCCCGCCCGCCTTAAGTCTATGGATCACGGAATGACGTTTGTTCGTTGGATACTATTTACCGGCTGTCTGCTGTTCTCAGAAGCCAGTACTCTCTCGTACGCCGATGAGGCGACCGACCTCTATACGAAGAAAGTCAAACCTCTCTTTGCACAACGCTGCGTGATGTGTCACGGTCCACTCAAGCAGGAAGGGGACCTTCGCGTCGACGCCGGTCAATTTCTCCTTCATGCTGAAGAAGGGGAACCGCTCGTTATTCCAGGTGAGAGTGACCAGAGCCGATTGGTCGATGCCCTGTTAGGCAGAAATGATGCCCTGCAAATGCCCATGGAAGGGGCTCCGCTGACTCAACAGGAGATTGAGGCCGTTCTGGGTTGGATCAAAGCAGGTGCCTCTTATCCGGAAGACGAAGAAGTTCTGGCCGATCCCAGAGAGCATTGGGCTTTTGTTCCTCCTGTTCGCCCGCAGATCCCGGAAGTTGAGCAGAGTGAATGGTCTCTGAATCCGATCGACCGCTTCATTTACAAACAATACGAAGACCATGGTTTACAACCAGTTCAGGAACTGGATCGTCGGATGTGGGTTCGGCGGGTCTATCTTGATCTGATCGGAATTCCCCCGACAGCGGATGAAGTGCAGCAATTCATTCAGAATGACCAACCCGATGCTGTTGAGAATCTCGTCAACGAACTTCTGGCTCGCCCAGAGCATGGTGAACGCTGGGGTCGACACTGGATGGATGTCTGGCGATACAGTGACTGGTACGGTTACCGGGCGGAACTTCGTAATAGTGGCCGCCACATGTGGCGCTGGCGGGACTGGATTGTCGACTCGATTAATTCCGACAAGCCGTATTCTGAAATGATGATGGAAATGGTCGCAGGAGATGAACTTCGACCGGGCGACAACGACACAACCCGGGCAACTGGCTTCCTGGTACGAAACTATTACAAGTTCAACCGCAACACCTGGATGGAAAACACGATCGAACATACGAGCAAAGCATTCCTGGGTGTGACAATGAACTGCGCCCGCTGTCACGATCATATGTATGATCCGATCAGCCAGGAGGAATATTATCAGTTCCGGGCGATCTTTGAGCCTCACCAGGTCCGTATTGACCGACTGACCTCTACCGCGAATACCGAAAGTGATGGAGTCTCCCTCACCTATGATGCGAATCTGGAGGAACCGACTTATCTCTTTGAACGGGGGAATGAGGATAAACCGGACAAGGATAAAGCGCTCTCACCAGAGCTTCCTGGTCTCTTTGACGGACTTGGTGATTTCGAGGTCGTCCCGGTGAATTTGCCGACGGAAGCCTATTACCCAGGTTTTCGCCCCGAAATTCGGGAGCGTATTCTGGTCGAAGCCCAAGCAGGCCTGAATCACGCCCGAAGTGGCTATGACAAATTTCAGCAAGAAGAAAAAGCTAAGCTCGCCGCGGATTCTGTTTCAGTGCATGAGCAAACGCATTTGCAGCGGATCAAAGCTCGTGAATTGAAACTTGCTTCGCTGGAGAAAGTGATTCAAGCCGACCTTGCCCGTTACCAGGAAAGTCCAGTTGCTGAGTCAACAGAGTTAAAAGAGCAGGCCATTGCCCGACAGCAAGAACTGGCGATTGCTGAATCGGAGCTCCTGCTTTTTGAAGCGAAGGTGAAACTCGATCAGGCTGAAAAAAGTGATGAGAAAGATGCAACCAAAAAACAGAATGCAATCAATACGGCGAAAGCCAGTCTTGATAAAGCAGAGAATGCATTAGCGGATCTGAAGGCGAAGGAACTTCCCACTGATTACCAACCCTTAACGACCACCTACCCGAATACCAGCACCGGACGTCGCCTTGCTTTTGCACATTGGTTGGCAGATCGCAACAATCCGTTAACTGCCCGAGTGGCTGTGAATCAAATCTGGATGCGACACTTCGGTGAACCTCTGGTGCCGACGACATTCGACTTTGGATTGAACGGTAAACCTGCCTCTCATCCTGAATTACTTGACTGGTTAGCAGTCGAGTTGATGGAACATGAGTGGGACTTGAAACATCTGCATCGTTTAATGACCACATCACACCTCTATCAGCTACAGGCGAATGCCACGGGGGTTGAGTCCAATCTCGCTCAGGATAAAGATAATCGGTACTACTGGAGGATGAATCGACGTCGCGCCGAAGCAGAGGCGGTTCGTGATTCTGTACTGGCAGTTACAGGTGAACTCGTTCGTACATTCCACGGTCCGGAGCTGGACGCCGAACTGGGTGAAACAACCTATCGTCGGAGCCTCTATTATCGACACGCTCCTGAAAAAATGATGACCTTCATGGAAGTCTTCGATGCGGCCAATACTAATGAGTGTTATCGGCGCTGTGACCATTGTGCCGCAGAGCGCTAGCTTTCGAACAGTCGGCTTTCGGTTGAGTTAGCTCGCAAGTATGCCAATTCGATCACCAGTCCTGAGATGCCACGTGCCGAGTTTGTTGAGTATCTGTTTGAGAATCTGCTTTCCCGGCAGCCTTCTAACGAAGAGCAGACTGTCTGTCTCACTTTTCTGGACGAACAGTCCCAACTGCTAACAGAGCAGGCGGGCCTGAGCCAGATTGAGGGTGGACCTGAACCTGCCGTAAAAGCCTCTGAAAATAAAGAGATGCGTGCCCGCGAGAATCTGGTACACGTCCTGTTCAATCATAACGAATTCGTCTTTATTCCTTGAAATATCTGCTATGTTCCACGACTTCAATTTCGGCCATCATCAGCACACAAGTCGACGTTCCTTTCTGACGAACGCCGGTCTGGGGTTGTCGAGCATCGCATTGACTTCGATGCTGCACCAGGATGGGATGCGCTTCTGCTGCTGCGAACTCAGTTAAAAACGCGATTGAAAAAGAGTTACCGCATTTCGCTCCCAGGGCGAAGTCCGTGATCTGGTTTTTCATGATTGGAGGAGCCAGTCATATGGAAACCTTTGATCCTAAGCCAGCTTTAACCGAGTACGCCGGTTTATCCATTAACGAAACACCCCACAGTCATGTGTTGAATAATCCGGCACTTGAAGAGAATCTGAGAGTTGTGGTGAAGGATGATGCGAACGGGAAAATCTGGCTCCAAAGTCTTTCCCCTGCAGGTGGGATATCAGAAGCGGGGAGAAAGTGGCGTTGAAGTGAGTGACTGGTTGGCATCTTTCTGAATGTGTGGATGACATGGCGATCGTGCGTTCCATGTGGACGACAGACAATAACCATGGAGCGCAGTTACAGTTCCACACCGGTCGCCATACGCTGGATGGAACCTTTCCAACGATTGGCTCGTGGGTTCATTATGGATTAGGTCCCTCAATGAAAACCTGCCGCAATTTGTGGTGTTAGGGACTCCTCTGGCCGATTGCTGCGGGGGCCAACGAGGTCATGGAGCGAATTACCTGGGACCGGAACATAGTGGCGTACAATTGAAGGTCGATCCCCATAATCCACTCCCCTTTGCGACCCCCACTGCGGATGTTTATCGCGAAGAACAGTCGGCCGAATTCGATTTGCTGAATCGTCTGAATCGAGTCGCGGCACGCGACTATGCGGACGATCCCTTGATCAGCGCTCGTATAAAATCGTACGAACTCGCATTTCGCATGCAGACCGCCATCCCGGGGATTATGGATTTTTCTCAGGAGACTGCTGAAACGCAGGCGATGTATGGCCTGGAACAGAAAGAGACAAAAGTTTTTGGTGAGCAATGTCTCGCTGCTCGCAGGATGGTCGAACAGGGAACTCGATTTGTGCAGATTTACCACGGTTTCAATGGAGGCGCGGGTCGCTGGGATGCCCATGGAAATCTGCAATCCGGCCACTCGCAATTATGCAAAGAGACTGACCAACCGATCGCCGCATTACTCAAGGATTTGAAGCAGCGGGGACTACTTGATGAGACATTAGTTGTCTGGGGGACCGAATTTGGTCGAACGCCCGGGGCACAAAGTGGGAATGGCCGTGATCATCATCCGTTTGGTTTCTCAGTCTGGTTGGCCGGTGGAGGCATTAAAGGAGGAGTCGCTCACGGCGCCACGGATGAACTCGGGTTCCATGCGGTTGAAGATCGTCATTATGTCACCGACCTGCATGCGACGGTAATGCATCAGTTGGGCCTCACCCCTTCACAATTGTCGGTGCCAGGACGCGTTCGTCTGGAAATGGACCTGGGTCATCCCATCGAGAAAATCATCGCATAAGCAAATACGAAAGTTTAACAGGCTCTACAAGAGGTCTTACCAGATTTTCCACCAGGGCTGTTCACCCGTGGTTTGATTCGCGGCACGCGATTTCAATACTTTCTTTTCCGGCATAAGCACACAGCTCAGTTCGCCAGAGACACCCCCTGTTGTATCGGCCAGAATCCGATCTTTTGTGATGACCACTTCACGCACCTGCACATGGCCGGAAACGACCATCAGCGGACAGTCGGGTGGAGGTGATTCTTCCACATAAGTTTTTGAGCAGAGCCATTGTGGGTGGTTCAGGGTGAAGTCGCGTTGCGCAAGGATCTGGCGTTGGACTTCGAATGGTGTGTGTGGATCAAGCCCGGCATGCACAAAGAAAAGGCGGGGATGTTCTACACTCCAGGGCAGAATTGAGAGAAACTCTTTATGCTCATCGGGAACGGCCCCATACAGATCATCCAGATCAGGGAAATTGGCTCCGTAAGAAGCGAAGGTCGCGTCGGCGTCATAATAATTCGTCCAGCGATCTTCCCAATCGCTGTATTCTGATTGTGGAACTATGCGCAGTGAAGTCGCCATTCCCAGATCATGATTGCCACAGATTGCTGTCGTCCGGGGGTGCTCTTCCCGCAGGCGGAGAATTGTCTCGATGACTCCATTACTATCTGGGCCACGATCGACAAAATCGCCCAGAAAGACGATCCAGCGGCGATCATAGTCGGGCAACCGCGCAGCTGATCAAGAATGCTGTGCAGCTTATCGAGTTGACCGTGCAGATCACCAATGATGGCGACCGGGCCTTTGATATTCGTTGCGAGTGGTTCCATCCCTGACAAATCTATGCAGAACTAAGTGGTTGATAAGCCATGACGAGGTCATGGCTAAGCTCCATTATATCGCCTCCGCTAACCCGGGACAGCTGCAATTATTTGTCCCGGGGAGGGCAATTGATACCAACCTTTTAATTGCTGGTTTAGGATTCTTTGATTTCGAAGATCGCTTCGACTTCTACAGCGACACCGGTGGGCAATGCGGCGAAACCGAGTGCACTGCGGGCATGATATCCATCAGTAGTTTTACCGAAAATTTCATGGAACAGATCGGAAGTACCGTTGATAACCAGGTGTTGCTCAATAAAGTCCGGTGTGGAGTTGACGCAACCGAAGACTTTAATCACTTTCAAATCATTCAAGGTTCCGTGAGTCGCCCGAACAGAATTCAGAATTTTGAAGGCACATTCTTTTGCAGCTGCATAGCCTTCTTCGACTGATAATCCATCGCCCAGTTTGCCTTTGATATCACTGACATGGCCTGAGGTGATTAATTGATTTCCAGACTTGATACAGAGATTCAGATAGGTCTGGGAGAGTTCTGTGAATTGGATACCCAGTTCCTGGGCTTTCTCATCGGGAGTCATTCCGTCCTGTTCCTTTAATTACTGACGATTAAAACTTGATTGATAAGGTAATGATGGATGCTTAGAGTTCGAACTTATAGTCGCCCTCTGTTTCGGCATTTCCGCCGAATGATTTGCGAAAGACGCCTTCGATCTGTTTAATTGCATCCTGTTTGCCGACCAGCTTGAGATAGTAGACATCATCGGGAGTATTCAGAATTACGGAAATGACGCGTGCGTCTTTCATTTCCTCAAATCGTCCCAGTACAGGTGGACCGACTGGTTTTTTGTATGTTCCCTGAATATCGACCCAGATGTAGCTTCCGTCGGTGGTTTTGCCTTCCTTCACAGAATGGCTGACATCTTTGGAATCAAACTGACCGATCCAGCGGATAATATTCGCATCCGTTTTTCCAGCAGCTCCCTGAAAATGAAAAATGATCAGCTCGGCATTTTCCAGGTCCGTTTCCGGGAAAGGAATGTCGAACTCGGCGAGGCGGAATCGGCTGGCGTTCTCTTTTTTCGTCCAGGATTCGGGAAGTTCCAGCTTCAAGCCTTTGATTGTGGTTGTTGTTGTCGGTCCCTCATCCGCACGAACAGACATTGATGAGGAAACGCACAGCATGGTGAATAACAGAACTGCAAAAACTGTGGTAACGAACTTATTCCAACAAAAACGTGGCATGGTGGAGCCCTTTGTTTTAAAAGATTAAATACAGGTTGAGAATGGGTGATTCCCGGGGAAGACCCATGATCTTACAGATCATGGTAAACCCGAAATCGTGACAGCCTGTAGTCAGCTGTGACTGGAACTGAGCCTGAAACTGGTTGTGGTAGTGCTTGAATCTGCAAATAAAGACTCAAATTAACCGATCAGAGAGTTTCCGGACTGCTCCAGATATCCTGTTTGATTTTAGCGAGTGCTCCAGGCTTATGCAGCCTAAAGTCAGGGTGCATAAGCGAAGTTCACAAAACCGACCCATAGTCGATTTGGGCTATTCTCCTCGAGCAGCGGCTTCTTCCTCTGCTTTTCGGGCGGCAGCTTCTTCAGCAGCTTTCTGCGCGGAGGCACGATCGGCTTCGATCTGGTCTTTGAAGCTCTCGATTGCTTTGGAGCCGAGATATTTGTCGATAAACGGGGCCGTTTTGCGTGCCAGGGCGTCAATGCGGCGTGCCCCGACCTTATTGCCCAGACGCTCCGCCTCCTGCATGGGCAACACACGGATGGTATTCAGCTGCCCTTTCAACTCTTCGGCGGTATCCAGTTCATCCAGACGGGGAAGCAGGGCATCGACTTCGTCCCATTTATTTTTTAAGGCAGCGACTTTGATTTCGGCCATGATGGAAGAACGCATGGCGATCAACTCTACAATGCGCCCTTTGAGCTGTTCAATCTGCCCTTCCACTTCAAGTCGAGTTGAGTCATCAGGCAGTGGGCACTCGATGTGCTCCGTGATTCCCGGCACCACGGGAACACGACCCAGCAATGCACTGCCGCTATTGATATAGAGCCATTGGACGGGGTGTTCTTTTCGCAGAGGGATGTCAATGACTCCCTGTCGATTGGAAAGGTAGCGGATGGGCTCTTCAATGGCTTCATCGCGATAGGAATTTTTCAGGAAGGAGGAAACATAGTGGGCTACAAGTGGGATATTCGGTTGGTTGAATTTACTCAACCGGATTTCAGTGGATGAACGGAGGGGACGGATCCGCATTCCGTATTGTTCGATGCGGCGCAGACCCCGGCCACCAATGGGTGTCTGCACACCAGAGATGACAGAGCAGACAATTCTTCCCCGGTCAATTTCTTCTACTCGAAAATAGTTCCAGTCGAAAAACTGAATCTTCTGCACCTGATTGTTTTTATCCATGTATCTTAATGCGGGGAGAAAAACATCACCGGAAACGACCTGAGCCGCGCTGGCATCCGGAGTCGGAAATTCTCCTCCTCGTAGCGTCAGATAGACTTTGCGATCAGTTTTGTCGAGTTTGGTCACTTTAGCAAGCGGTCGAAAGGTGCGTACAAACAGACTGTTGATTGTCGCAGGAACTTCATCGATCGAGAAAACCTGTTCCTGTTCTACCAGACTGAAACTTTCGAGAACACAATCCCACTCGCGGACGAATACATCAAAGTAGAAACCATTTCTCGCTACATAGCACAAGTAGACTTTATCCCAGGTATCTGCCGGGAAGTCCTTTTTAAGTTGCTCTGGTGATGTTCTGGTGAGGGCTTCGCTGGTACGTGGTAAAAATGTTTTATTCTCAGAGACTTCCTGTTTCCATAACTCTCCGTATGTACTTTCATTGAGCTGGTTCAGTCGGTTAAGAACCTGCTGGCGAAGTGCTGGGGGAATTTCAGACTGATCCTGAAACAGAACCTGAATGTTGACGGCATAAGTCTCAAGATCAAATTCGAGATTCGAATCACGCGCCGCTTCTACAGATGCCGAGAGGAGGACCATCAACAGCAACAATGGCAGACAAAGTCTGCCTGTTTTTGAGATAACCTGTTGTAGAACAGAGTGAATCATTTTAAATAGGTATTCAATTAAGTAGTCGAGTGATTCTCTTAGAAACCAGTCTGGAACCAGGCTTGTGAGTACCAGTGTTCCGCATTCTGATAGGGGTAAACTGGAGACAGTGGGAAACCGGAAATCGTTTTACGAAGTACGATGTAATCATTAATTTCCCAGAGGGGAATCATTTCTACATTCGCCTGCAGGTGATCATGGAGTAGTTGTAAGGAACGTGTTGCGGTACGCAGGTCTCCTGCATTTTCCAGATCAACCAGGTGTTGTCTCAGCCAGGAGGGGAGATCGACCAGGTTTTCTGCTTTGGCATGTTCTGCCAGAGTCATGTAAGGCCAAATCTCCACGATTGGTTCAGCCATACGATGTTGCCTGAGCACAATGTCCCAACCCGACTTCAGGTCTACAGGTGCGTTTTCATCCACTAATTCAATTTCGAGTCCGATCCGGCCCCATTCCGTCACCATTTTCTCAGCAGCCTGGCGAATTCGTTCATCAGGCACACAGACTAATTTCAAGGGGCCAAACTTTTCCTTGAGATTAGTCTTGGCAGCTTGGACGAGGCTGTAAGCGAGTGTCAGGTCATACGGACGTAGTTCTGTCAGTCGGTTGTACGCCTGATTCTGTGTCGGATAGGGAGCAGAAATCACACGACCGAGGTCGGGATTATCTGTCTGCAGGATAATCTCATGCAGAAGTTCCTGGCGATTGACTCCGTAAGCCAGAGCTCTGCGGAGCTCTGTGTTTTTCAGCATCTCTGTGTCTGGATTAAACTGCAGAACAAATGTTTGAGGCAAAGAGCGCTGTTGAACGAAAAAACGACCATCTTCCTGTAACAGGGTAACCAGTTCGCCGCGAACACTGGGGAGCATCGAGATTTCCCCTCTCACCAGAGCCTGCACCGCTTTTTCGATGGTAGAGTATTTAATCTCTTTGATGGCAGCGACATGAAAACGCGAATTGGAATCAGGTTCCGGAGTCGAACGAATATAAGTGCGGGAGTTCTCGGTGGATTCCTTGAGTTCGTAACGACTGGGGGGGAGAAACAGATCGTTGATTGCTGATTGTGATTCCGCATCCGGGTTTGGATTGGGCACTCGGTGTTTAACCGGAAATGAGAGAATTGCCTCTGGCCGGAGTGGAACTTTGGAGAAGGTGATTTCAAATCGTGTCGGAGATTTGATGACAACCTCGCCAATATAATTCTGCAGACGCTCGTCCGATTCAGGTGAAGTCGGGTCCAGCTTTTTTTGTAGTGTTTCGTAAAGATCAAATGAATTGAGAGGTTGAAAAGGTTCCCAACTCTGAAATTGCGAGCGTAAATCGAAAGTCAGTTTCTTGCCCAGTTGGGTGGGGACCCAGTTACTCAGATAGGGGCTACTGTAGAGCCGCAATCTCCTGAGCATTCTGATTTTCAAACAGGTAAGCCTCTTTGAGGTTGTTGATTCTCGATTCGGCATCTGTCGGGAATGGATAATTTTTCGGGTCGTCAGCAAATCGCAGCACACCTACATTCACCTGCTGGTAGCGCTCGGCAATACGGCGGTGTGTTTCAGGAAGACGGCTTGCTTCAGGCCAGATATCTGAAGCAGTTTCTATGGTCTGCAGCGACGCGGCGAACTCTTTCTGATCGAAGAAGGTTAATGCCTTTGCGATTGTATTTTGAGCTCGCGTTTTCCATGCGACTTTCCCAGGTGGCGACGCTGTACTTTGGGAAAGAATCTTTCGCAAGCGATTCAGATAATAGCAGGTGCGCGGCGGTACTCTTCCTGCTGGATGCTTTCATTAACGAGTGCATCGATCACCTTATCGAAATCTAGAGAAAGATCAGGATATTTCGGATTTCTCTCATACAACTCAATCAGCCAGGCAAAGGCTGTTTCTGCGTTCCCTTTTTCAAGGTTATAGAAGGCTTCAATGTGAATCAGGTTATCGTGCTGGTCTTCGGTACCGGGCCAGTCAGGAACTCTCCTTTTGAGTTTAAAGAGAAGATCAAACGCCTCACGAAATCGACCTTCTTTACCGTATTCTTTCACCCAATGCAGAAGTTTGTCTTCGTGATAATAAATCCGGTCGATGGATCTGTAATCCAGAAAGTATTCTGTGTTCGTTTTGTCATCGGGCAGGAAGATACTCAATTTGTTCAACTGCTCGCGCCGCTGAAGGTGTTTTTGCTTGTCTTCTTCCGAGGCATCGCGCGGTACAGGAGGAAATGCTTCCGCAGCCTCTTTCATTTTTTCCAGTGTATTCGGACGGGGAGTTACGGGCTGGACCTCCAGTACAATTTCCTTCCCACCATCCAGTTTGTTCAGGATCAGCCAGTCAACGGCTGGCTTGGTAAGCAGGGTTTCTGCAGAAGGGAAGTTCGCCATCAGGTCTTCAAGATGAGGGAAGTCCTGTCTCTTCATTGTTCTGCTGCTGATTCTCCTGGTTCGGTTCTGTGGGGGTATCGTTATCCTCTTCAGCTGGCGTGTTTTGAGGCTGTTCTGGTTGAGCTTCGTCCTGGGCAAAAAGAGCTGGACTGAATCCAGTTAACTGAAGACTGAAAACCAGAATTAGCAACACCAATCCTTGTGTGAGATTCCAGCGGTGGCGAGGCTGTGATGGATTATTTCCATCGTCGCTGCCAGCGTGACTGATAATCAAGGATTGAGTAAGTGGAGAAGTCATTTGCAAAGGGACCTGAGGTAACGATGTCTTTTAATTGAAATCAGATGTTCAGAATTCGCTGTAACAAACCAGGTACAGGTTTGAGGTGTTTAAGATTGTCATGGTGAGAAAAGATTGGTCAGGCGATACAGGCTGCCATCGACAGTTGCCGCCAGAACTTCATTACCAAAGGTAAAGAGGGGCAGAACGAGTGGGACATCCAACCGGGCCATCTCAGTGAGATTGCCGTTCTCAAGCTCGATACTCAGAATGCGACCCGATAAATCGGAAGTGAAAATCGAATCACCTTTAACAGTCGGTTTGACTACAATCGGTCCACCCGTCAACGAGACCGACCATTTTTCGGTGAGTTCTTCTCCCATTGAAAAGCCGAATAATTTGTTATCCGCTTGTACAAGCAAAGTATCCCGGGTGACCCACAGTGCTTCGGTTGCCGGTGCTGGAAGATTGACTGTGGAAGTCACTGTCAGTGAGTTCGAGTCGATAACCTGAAGCTTGCCATCGGAAGTCGCCACATAAAGTTTGTCTCCTGCAACCACAGGTTTTACATCTACGGGTACTCGCAGGTCGTAAGGTGTGATCTCACGGAAATAGGAAGAACCTTCAGATGTGAATTCATACCGACCAACGGCTCCTGAAGTCGTGATGCCCAGGAATTGATTCCCGGAAAGAGCTAATAGTGCTCTCCATTTGCTGTCCGGCTTTCGATGGGCGTGATAATCAACCGCCCTCGACCTGAGGGAGGGACCAGAATGAGATTGTCGGCAACGGGCAGGACAAGTCCGGCATCGATCTCGACTGGATTGGCTTCGACCGGCTCATCCAGTTTTTGCGGTGGAATAACCTGACCAGTGCTTGAAACCATGCAGTAATACGCCTGCTTTTCACCCCAGCTGGCAAAGAGGTGACCATTTTTCATCTGGACGGCATGGAGTGGTGAATCGGCAACTTCGTCTTCTCGTTCGAGTGGAATTCGGGCCACAGAATTCGTTGCAAAACGATTCTGTTGCAACTCGGATTCAGTCAGCTGCACAATCGAACCACTGTCAGTCAGACA
Organism: Planctomycetaceae bacterium; assembly: GCA_041398805.1. Lineage (GTDB taxonomy): Bacteria > Planctomycetota > Planctomycetia > Planctomycetales > Planctomycetaceae > Polystyrenella. The sequence goes on from JAWKUC010000001.1 coordinate 837,164, forward strand.
GATTAATGAGTTGGGATTTGCTGAACTCGTTTCAATTATCTTGGAGCCGCAAACGGTACGCCAGAAGCTGTCGAGGTTCTGACGGTCTGCTTGAGAGAGAAATACTGCCGGAGAGAATGGATGACTACGCCCGACAAAGACCTGCTCTATGTTGCATCTGCAGTGGTTGAACAGGTTCGCCTTCGGCAGTCTCCTTGGGATTCAGCTGAAAATGATCACTGAAAATCTGGAGCGCGCACGCAGCCTGTGTCATCCAGAGTTGGCCATTCGGGCCGATATACAGGTAAACGTTGGGGGAAGCATCTTGCTCGTCCTTTGCTGCAGCGGATTCATTCATATCCTGGAACTGAAAAGTTCCATCCAGGGTCAAGGTCTGGGTTCCCGTATCTGCCGAGACGGTGAATGAGGTTAAGCGTTTTCCAGTCGAGTGAATCACAAGTTGTTTCCCTCGCAGGAAGGGAGGGTTCACAACTCTTCCAGCGATTTTCATGCGCTTCCGGAACAATGACATCTGGGAATTCTGACGGATCGCTTGGGTATTCTGTTCGCAGAACCTTGAGGGTGCATTCATTGGCACCTGTGTTTTGAGTGATCAGTGCCAGGCTACCCATGGCGAGAATGGGAATATCGATATCGCCTGGAAGGTGGCCGAAATAGGAGACAGCTTCGCATTTGAGTGGTCGCAGTGAGAAGTAATAGAAGAGCTCCTGCTCACCGGAAATCAGGCAGTGTTGTTCATCGGCAGTCAGTGCGGGAGAACCAAATAAGGGTTGAGCGAAATGCAATCGCACCATCAACTGACCGGAGTGGAGATCCAATTGATAGAGATTATTCTGGTCCGTGGCGACAAAGATGGACGATTCATGAACCAGTGGTTTGCCGGTAACGAGCTCGGGAACATCGTCTGCTGAAACAAGAGGCTGACGCCAGATGAGCTTACCAGTGTGTAACTCTACCAGATTCAACTCATGATGATGAGAATCAAAATAGAGGACGCCTTCCGGGGCAGTATCGGTTAAGACTGGGAAGAATGATTTGACAGGGCCAGTCAATCGCTGCCAGAGTGGTTGACCGGTGATGGTATCGAGACCATAACAACTGGTGGGAGTCTGGACGAGTACAGCTTCACCCTCAGATTGCCCGGGTGTTTGCGAGCGAGTGTGCACCGCAATTGTGATTGGTGAGGGAATTGGTGATTCCCGTTCTTCCGTCAGTGCCGCCTGATTCAGCTCTTCCGAGGTAACCAGACTCTGCTCTTTGTTCAGAATCTGCCCCATGACCTCTTTCATCGTTTTGTTGTCAGTGAGGTCTGGATAGCGATTAAGCAGCTCACGACGCCTCTGCAATGCCACCAGTGTCTGATTATTGTTCAGAGCCTCCTGGATGGCCTTTAAATGTTCGTCGAAGACTTCCTGTTTGAGAACTGCTGACTCGGCTTCCCGATAGAGTTGGTCCAGTTCAATATTGAGCGCTTTCATCTCACTTTCGCTCTCAGGACCGTAGGCCGTTACTTTTTTACGTGCTTCCGTGGCAATCGCCAGATAGTCACGCTTTTTAGTGTTCACGGCCGATTGGATGGCGCCTCGAGTGATTTCATCGGCGTATTTGAAAAGAATGGGGCGTTGCTCAATGACAAACCCTTTTGTGCCACGATTATCGACTACAAAGTTTTCAAACTGCTTAAGACCTTCCGCCCAGTTATCGCTACTGCCGGAAATTTCCTTCTCGATTTTAGATTGGCCCAGTTTGATACGGGCGTCATCGGCAAGTTCGTTTCGGGGGTAGGCTTCTATGAAGGTGTTAAATGCCGAGATCGCCTGAGAATATTTCTTTTCCTGGAATTGGGTCAGAGCCGAGTTGTACATCTGCTGGCTGTCGTTACTGCGGAACAGCACAAAGAAAATTGCCGCAAGCACAACCAGGAGCAGGCTACCCCCGCCGAGGAATTGAATTAGTTTGGAACGCAGCAACTCTTCTTCGCCCGGTCGCACGGCATTACGATTTCTGCGGGACTGAATCCGGTCGCGAATTCCCTCTTTTGAACCTTTTTTGCCGGGCTCTGCACCATCCTCATCGACCATATCCTCTTCGGAAACATCTTCGCCTTCTTCATCCGAAATTTCGTCATCGGAATCGAAAGAGTCTTTGAGAGAAAATGATTCTGAAGGATCGAAGGGATCGTCTTCATCCAGAAAATCCTCGTCATCCAGAATCGCTGAGACGGCAGATTCTTCGGGGGACATTTCCCTGTTTGCAGGTTTTTTCGTCGGCTTTACGGTTTCTTCCTGATCTTCAACATCACCAAACAGCACGTCTTTGGTAACGGGTTTCAGATCTACGGAGGCGGCTTTCTCGGAGGCTTTGCCGACGTCGTCACCTGTTACAGTCAGTTTACTTTCACCCAGGTTGACCACGTCATTGATTGAGAGGACTCCCTTTTTACGGGAACCCCATTGATGAGCACTCCTTTTTAGATGTTGCTGCGACAATTACCACACCACGCTCGGACCAATTGAGTCGGCAATGCATCGCCCCGAGAGATGGGTCATCTATACGCAGATCGTTGTTGCGATGCGCACCAATAGAGACGGGCGTTCTCGGTTCGAGAGCCAGCTCTTTCACGTCTCCACTGGAAGTTCCAATCTGATTGTCACATTAAGTGCATCATCGCTCATTTTTTTAAAAGCTCGTCTGGCTCATCTGTTTTTCAGATGGTTGAAGATGAAATTAGTTTTGTAGAACTACGTTGAGTAACCTCTGCAGTTTATGATGATATTTAATTAAGTCGCTGGTAGTAGTGAATGGTGTTTAATATTGACGGGGAAAAGTCGTCATTCCGGTGTGGAGGCTATTCGAACCTTCTGAATGCCCGCTTCACTCGCCGAGTCGAGGACCCAGACGACGGTATCGTGTAACGCAAGATCATTTGCAGTCAGCATCACCTCCTGCGTACTTTGACGTCGTGCATATTCAGAAATTTTTTCTGCCACCAGTGCCGGGTCGGCGATCACTTCGAGTTCTTCCCCAATCATGATCGTGTTGTTCGCATCGATTTCAATCAGGATAGAGGTTTCTTCGATTTCTTCCTGCTCGACCATTTGAGTGGTAGCCCCTTCCTCGTCCGGCTCCGGGGGAGGATACTGCATTGTTTTCTGCAGACTGAACGAAGCCGAAATCATGAAGAAGATCAGCAGCAGGAAGGTCACGTCGACCATCGGAGTGAGGTCCATGTCTTCCATGTCCGATTCCATCGAACGGATGGAAAAGCCTTCATCTTCCTCATCGTCCTCCGGAGCAGGACCGACGACGACTGGGCCGGTGATGTTGATATCCGGGGTCGGAGCAGGATTTGGCGAAGGAGCAGGTGAGTCTTCGAAGAGATCATCGACAGGTTCTGTTGTCGCTGCTTCCTCCTCGGTTTTTTCAGAAGGAGCGCCGTCAATGGCCGGAACCTGGATGGAAGCCATGCAGGAAGGACATTGGATGTCGAGACCGGACCTCTTGCGCGAGATGCTCAGGCGGGTTCGACATTGTGGACAACGAAATTGAATCGGCATTGTTTAAGGACGCTTTAATTAGAAAAAAGGTCTAATTGCAATCTGGATCAGATAGTACTCAGTAAAAGATTAATTTGAGGAGCGGGATTTGTCCTCCACACCTATATGAAAACGGACATTCTCCAATCGATTGATTTCTCTTAACACCTGTTGAACAAACCCATGGGGAACATCACGGTCGGCTTTAACGATTACATTTGGCTCCTGTAGTCCGAGTGCGGCTACCCCTGCTCTCACTTCGGCTTCTACCTGACCGAGGGCGATGATCGGTGAGTTGGGTTTATCCCCCAGTTTAATCTCAGGGTCTTCGGTTGGAGTGGAGGGGGCTGCGATACTGATAATGACAGAGTCTTCCTTGTTCGTTCCCTCGCCATGTCTTGCACCAGGTGGGTGAATGTTAGAGCTTTCCTGCATGGTTGAAGTCACCATGAAGAAAATCAGTAGTAGAAAGGTGACGTCGATCATAGGAGTGATATCCAGATCGGCTTCCTCTTTCTTTTTCTTTTTGGTCAGGAAGGCGGCTTCGCTGCCTCCCATGAATACCGTTCTTCTGGCCAAGGTGATCAGCTCCGGATTGCTTTTTCGAAGTCATTCAGAAAACGTCCCAGGTCATCCTGCACAGAGTCCTGCAGCTTTCCAATCTGGACATTAATTTTGTTACCCAGAACGACGAGAGGAATCGCAATCGCCAGTCCATACGCAGTCGTTAACAACGCGAAGCTGATGTCGTTAGCGAGTTCAGCGGGATTGGTACCCGTTTCCTGCATCGCGGCGATTTTGGCAAAGGCGCTGATCATACCAGTCACCGTACCCAGCAGTCCGAGCATCGGCGCACTTTTAACGACAGTGGTGACCCAGGAGACGGTGTATTCCAACTCGGCCAAAATCTCACGTTCAAAACGTTCCGCCAGCATACGGCGGACTTTGGTAACTCCCAGAGATTTGTTCTCGATCGCGACCATGATGAGTTGCGGAACGGCTTTACTCCAGTAGGGTGGCGAATCACACAATTCCATGACTGCTTCAAAATCTTTATCTTCCAGAGCCAGCGCAACTTCATCAAGAAAGGCTTCGGAGGCGGCCCTGTTACCGAGAGATTTACGTTTCACATTCCGGTTGAGAATGTAAATACAGGCCAGACCTCCCATCGCCGAGAGAGCCATTGCACCATAGATTACATAACCCAGGTACTCTAGAAAAATCTGTTTACCATCCATCTGGAAGTCCACTACTAAGCTAGGTGTGTTGATAAGTTAAGTTATTGAGTTTGTTCAGATCAGAATTAAATTTGTTATCGCAGGTAAAGTTGCCGGGTGACGATGAAATCGTACCCCCCTGCCCGACGGGCAACGGTGAAATAGGTACGTCGAATTTCCTTTACGTTTCTATTTCGATACTGAAGTTCCTTCTGCCAAGTTTGTTTTCTGTAGCAGCAGGGTAAAAATGCAGGATAGGAACGTTGTCCGCGTTGACGCCCGCTTTTTTCAACAGTTCCGCATCGGATTTGCGACGTCCTTCGTCCTGCCAGGTCATGTAAAGACGTTGTTCCTCTTTACTGATCTTCTTGCGCCTGACTGTGGGAGAACTGGCTGACATTTTGGAAACGTAGACCACTTCGCCCTGGTTAGCCATCAAAGCGCCCAGTTCGATTCCAAAGAAATCGAGCTGGTTGGCGTATTCTTCGAGAGTGTCTTTATCGCCAAAGCGGACGACCCAACGCTGCGCGCGTGAGATAGCCCCCTCTCCTCCTCCTTCACCTAAAGCAGGTCTTCCGGAACCATCAGCACTTCCTGGTTTTCCCGTCGATTCTGACTGATCCTGAACCTGCTCCTGAACGAATTGAGAAGCATTGTCTGTTAATTCAACGACGGTCTCGAGTGTTTCCAGAACCTGGGTTTCTTCACTGGGAAGATCTGCCTCGGAAGGATCATCAGTGACATCTTCGGGGGACTCGACCTTTAATGTTTCGTCAATTGCTCCATCGAGTTCACCCCCGGCGAGAGTCATCGGTTCGGTGATCATTTCCCTTCGGGCTCGGGGATCCGGTTGGAGTACCACATGATGAAGAAAATAATTGCACCGACAAAACAGGCCAGTATGACAGAGGTCATCCAGGCACTGACACGGTCATAACGGGTAATTCGCATCACCGGCTGAGGATGGTATTTTTTATTCGCCGTGGCCATAGGCTTTGGTACCGTTCTCAAAAGAAGAGCCACTGCCTTCAGTCCGGAAAAGCAGTGATGGATTCCAATTGGAGTGGTCTATGTGAAAGAGTAGTTTGTTGACTGGCAGACCGGTGTCTTCCTAATCGGTTACCTTCACAATAAGACAGGTTTTTTCAGGTGTTCAAATTTTGTGTTTGAGTGTTAAGTAAAGTGTGTGGATTAAGAAAAAATGAACGATACTGATTAGAATGGAATTTAAGTCAGGTGGGAGCTTGAAGATCAGCAAAGGTATGAATGATGAGAACGCAAATCAAAAAAGATAAAATTTGATAATCAGTTAATTTGAAAAGGGAAAAGCAGCTGATATGAGCTTGTTTTCCATACTACCCCCTACACAAATCCAAAGTCAATCATTGGAGACAGCTTGAAGTTCAGTCGGGGATGAGTGAACTGAAGCCGGCACTTACAATCGTCAGGGCCAGACTTCCCAAGAAGGTATGCTCTTCAGGGTTTCTCTTCCGGTCCGCAGGAGCAAACCATCTTCAGGCACCCGGGGCATCCTCGTCCATATTTTTCATAGACAGCTTTGCGCAGATCGATCCCGCTGATATTGGCGATGGTAGCCAACCAGGCGAGGACATCAGCAAATTCAGCTGCCAGTTCCTCCTGTGTTCCTTCACGTAAAGCAGCCGATAACTCGCCTACTTCTTCCATTAACCACATAAAGGTTCCTTCCACTCCCCGTTCTTCATCCTTGCGCGAGTACATCTCGTCGATCAGAGGTTGTAAATGATCTAAAGAAAACTCGAAATCGGGGTGGTGGCTTTCAGCCATGAATGGCTCCAGGACGTGGGAAAGTGGGTTTCATCAGCATTGCCGTTGCAATAGTCAAAGTTTCCGAGCCGATCTGGTGGTAGCCGGAAACAGGCAACGGCCATTGAAACCTGGTTGAATCGAAATTAATTAGCCAGATGGGAATTTCGACAGATTTTGATCAGACGAAATCAGTACGAGTCTAGCTGTTCGAAACAGAATTTCCAACGTATATCCTCGGAAACGTAAAAAGGTTCAGGCGATCAACACCTGAAAATTACCCGGGCCCAATTTTAACAGAAAGAGTTCGTGTGATTTTGCTGCTAGAGCGAGCTTCTGGATAAATGTTAAGTGGTTGTCGACTCTGATTTCTTCAAGTTGCTGGGGGTTAACATCAAAACCCCTGCTGTAATCAAGCTTCCCCCCAGTGCCAGGGCCATATCTTTCTGCGGATCCCACATATCTCCCTGTTGTCCGTTATAGCTTTCCGCCAGCGCTGGAGCTGCGATTTCTGTCAGAATCCACTCGGCCAGTTCGTACAGGGCGGATGTCGAGAGGATCACCATCACAGAGAGTAGTAACAGTGACAGACGCGAACGAGTAAAAAATCGTTCCAGCAAGTGCCAGATCGGTATGGTCAGTAAGACACCATACATCAGGTGTACCAAGCGATCATAATGATTTCGTTTCCAGCCGAATGTATCGGCCAGAGTGAATCCAAATATTGAGTTCAGCCAGTCGTCATAGGGGACGAGAGAATAGATATAGCGGGCACCGATCAAATGCAGCACAAGGAAGAGCACCGAGGCATAAAAATCGATCTCCTTCAACCAGCGTTTATGCAGCATGAAAAACAGGACGATCCAGGCGAGCACGGTCAACAAATGCTGGACGACATAATACTGGGGATAAGGAACATTAATGCTGAGAACAATCCACAGGAGAAAAAACACAACGATCGTTCCCCAGCGGCAGCGGAGTATCCAGAGATCTGGTTGTGAAGTGGAAGTTGGCATTCCTCTATTTTACCGCCAATTTCAAATCAGCGCATTAAAAAAACTTCCCGGTTCGACATTGAGAACCGGGAAGTTTTTAAGTGAGCTTTCAGGAGTTGATTTCTATTCGACTTCGTTGTGTCCCAGGATGTCCTTCTCAGTGAAGGTCGCATGGTTTACCACAGTTCGTTTTTCTGAAGTGTAAACGAGGTGAATCGATTCATCTGCCGCTTGAATCATGTAAGGATAAGCGGCGCTATCGCCCGGTTTGTTGAGAATCACTCTTGAGTGAGGCCAGGTTTTCCCATTGTCTGTGGAAACCCGCACCACCAGGGGCATCCGATTTCCTTCAAAGCTGTTGTTGTACACAAACATCAAATGACCATTTTCAAGTTTGATGAGATCAATAGCCGAGTTCGGGTTGGGATAGATTGTGTCTTCTCCGGGAGACCAGGTGTGACCTCCATCATTCGATTCTGTTTTCACGACAAAGCCATCAGGAACTTTTCCATATCCACCCCCACGACGACAGTATGCGAGCAGGTGATTGTCATCGATCTGGACAACGGAAGGTTGAATGTTACCCATGCGGGAATGAATGATGTCAGTAAAGGTCCACTTCATGGTTTTAGGATCTAACCGGGCGAAAAGTGAACCACTTTCATGACCGACAATTTCGCGGTCGTTCCCGGTTTCATGGTAGATCGGTAACAGGTAGTCCCCATCGCTGAGGGCGATAGGTTGTGAGCGAACCATCATTCCCTTGTCGAAGGTCAAGGTTTCGGAATCCGTCCAGGTGTGTGCATTATCTTTGGAGTATTTGTATTTGATGATTGAGTCGGACCAGGTATCCCCGTAACGAACGACATAAAACAACCAGCAGACGCCATCAGGTGCCGCCCAGATCACGCCGTTGCCATCTGCCCGGTCAGGTGTATCAGCAATTCTCGCGGGAGTTGTCCATGTATCGCTGCCCTTTGCAAGTCGACTTCCGTAGACAGCGGTGTCTCCCTGATACTCCCCTTCTCCACCGTAGTAGGCGATGAACAGGTCGCCGTTTGGTAACTCTTCGATTGTTGCGGGATGTTTATAGATTCCCCGGGAATTTCGGGGTCAAGCACCCGTTCAAATTTGATTTCTGCCGATGCGATGGTGGTGAGTGTGATCAGGGCAACGAATGCCGTCAAAGTCGATATGCCTGTGCGAATCATGAGTCTTTCTCTTGATCAATTCTTTAGTTGGGGTTGCTGAAGCCCGTCGGTTGAAAGTGAGCTGAAATAACCAATCTCCAAGCGAGTCAGTCCTGCTCTGAAGGTATTCTGAGCAATAGAAGTGGGAGATCCCACCCTTGATTCAAGCTTAATAAAGTTTCGACTGGAGACTTATGTTCAGTTGTAGGGGTAAGTCAGTTTAATTCCACTGCTTCTTCCCAGTGAGCGTACAATTCTTCGAGTTCCGAGCAGGTCGATTCGTACTCTTCAAACACCAGTCGGGCCTGTTCTCCATCCCGTTGAATCTTCGGGTCAACCATTTTGGCTTCGAGCTCTGATTTCAGATCTTCATGCTCGGCGATGTCGATTTCGATGTCCTCGACCTTGCGGTATGGAAATTGTCTTTTCCGTTTTGAAGCCGGTTTCTTCTGTTCCTGCTCAGCAGGAGCCTCTTTTAATTCTGGCGCAGCAACAACAGCGGTGGGCGCTGGCTTGGGAGCAGCCTTAACCGGTGCCGATTCCCGCTTCTGACTATCCTGAAACTTCTGGAAGTCTGAGTAGTTTCCCTCGTAGTAGCGACACCGTTCAGGTTCGAAGACAAGCACACTCTTCGCAACCTGGTCGATGAAATAGCGGTCATGGCTCACGAATAAAATCGTGCCGTTAAACCGCTGCAAAGCTTCCTCAAGAGATTGACGGGCCCACAGGTCGAGGTGGTTTGTCGGTTCGTCGAGAATCAGGACATTCGGAAAGGTAAGCGCGAGCTTGGTGAGCGCGACTTTACTTTTCTCACCTCCACTCATCGCCCCTACTTTCTGCAGTGCGAGATCCCCTTTCACACCGAACTTGGCCAGCCATTTCCGGATGACTCCTGGTGTGATCTCCGGATTCTCAAGTGGCCGTGCCGCTTCTACCCCATCCAGCTTTGGATCAACACCCGAAAGCTGCTGGTCGTAGTAACCAATTTTGACATTCGTTCCATGGCGAATGATGCCCGTATCTGCGTCGAGTTGATTCACCAATGTTTTAAGGAATGTGGATTTCCCACAACCGTTCGGTCCCAGGATACCGAGGCGTTCACCCCGCTCGATTTGTAAGGTTAAATCCGAAAAGAGAGGGGCGTCATACCCTTTACTCAGCTCTTTGATATCAAAAACCCAGTCCCCGGTGCGCTCTGCCTCAGCGAAGTCCATAAATGGGGTATCAAAGTCGGTTGGGTTATCAATCTTATCCAGACGTTCCAGTTTTTTTACACGGTCTGAAGCTTGGGCATGTTTCTGTCCGTACTGGTTTCGTCGAATGAAATCTTCTGTCTTCTCAATGAACTCCTGCTGCTTCTCGAATGACTTCTGTTGCAGCTTCATTCGTTCTTCCCGCTGTCGCCAATACGCAGAGAAGTTCCCTTTGAAGTCGGTTAATTTAGAGTTGTAGAGCTCAAAGGTTCTGTTCGTGACCCGATCGAGAAAGTACCGGTCGTGACTGACCAGCAGCAAGGTGCCATTCATGTTGGAGAGGTATTGCTCCAGCCATTCCGTCGCTTCAATGTCGAGGTGGTTTGTCGGTTCGTCCAGGATCATCAGATCCGGGGCTCGTAACAGTAACCGGGCGAGTAACACGCGGTTTTGTTGCCCCCCACTGAAAGTATTCAAAGTACGGCTATAATCGGACTCACTGAACCCCAGACCCTGCAGAACTTCATCGACTCGATGGTCAATGTTATACGCATTCAGGCGGTCAAGCTCATGCTGCAGGTGATCGAATCGCGAATGCAGGCGGTCGAGCTGCACTTCATCTGTGGTAGTCGCCATCTCTTCAGCAACCCGAACTGATTCATCCTGCAATTCGTAAAGATGGGCCAGACCAGATTTCGCTTCGTCCAGTAAGGTCCTGTTCTCGTCGAAGTTCGCTTCCTGCTCCAGCATGGCGATTTCGACCGCGGAGGGTTGCTCGATGCTACCCGAATCGGGGTCATCGTAACGCATGATGATCTTGAGCAGCGTCGATTTACCTGCACCGTTCGGTCCCACCAGGCCAATCTTGTCACCAGTGGAGATATCGAAGGAGACCTTGTTGAGCACCGGCTCTGTATCGAATTGACGAACGATATCTTGGACAGTTAGCAGAATCATGCGAGTTTAGTGTCAATTTAAAGTTAAGGGGAGGGAGCCAGATGCGGTTTGGATGGAGGAAAAGACCCTGAAACCCGACATCAGCTTCTTGTCACAAGGGGGGTGGTGGTTGCGGTGTTCACGGTCTCACGTTAGTCTGTGTTTTTCCTGGAGACTCCAGTCTGATTACCGCCAAATGTGGACACACGCACCCTGTTTCAGGGTTTTCAGCGGGAGTCAGTATATATCAGACCCGGCCTGATGACGAACAGGTTCTTCCCCAGGAAATTTATTCCTAATCTAAATAATGCTCTGGTTTGACCTGATCGAGAGTTTTCTCGTTCCCAGCGTCTTCCCCCCACATGTTTGAGGACAGGTAAATAGATTCGATGATGACCGACGAAAAAGTTTTGATCCGTATTGGACACAGCCCAGACCCTGACGATGCCTTCATGTTTCATGCACTGGCGAATGATAAAATTGAAACAGGGAAATACCGATTTACTCACGAGCTGCAGGACATCGAATCACTCAATCAGCGAGCCCTCAAAGGGGAGCTGGAACTGACAGCTGTTAGTCTGCATGGCTACGCCTACATGACCGATACCTACGCACTCTGCTCCTGTGGAGCGAGCATCGGAGACAATTACGGTCCGATGGTCGTCGCCAGAGAAGAATGTGCTATCGAAGACCTCAAGGGCAAGAAAATCGCCGTTCCCGGAACGATGACCACCGCCTTCCTGGCATTGAAACTGCTACTGGGCGATACCTTCGAATACGAAGTGCATCCCTTCGACGAAATCCTGAATATCGTCGAGCGGGGCGAAGTCGACGCCGGATTGATCATTCATGAAGGCCAGCTGACCTACGCTGATCAGGGATTGAAGCTGATTGTGGATCTGGGCGAATGGTGGTACCAGGAAACGGATGGGCTCCCATTACCTCTGGGTGCGAATGCGATTCGTAAAAATCTCGGCCAGGAAGTGATGGAAGAAGTGACTGAGTATCTGAAGCAGAGCATTATCTACGGTCTGGATCATCGCAAGGAAGCTCTTGCTCACGCTCAGAAATACGGACGCGATCTAGATGACGCCAAGGCCGATAAATTTGTCGGCATGTACGTTAACGACTACACGGTCGACTTCGGTGACAAAGGTCGCCAGGCCGTGAAATTGTTGCTGCAGAAAGGCTACGAAAAAGGAATTATCCCCAACCCGGTCGAACTCGAATTCATCGGATAGATGCTGGGACTATTCTGTCTGTAAATAAATAATCTGTGTCTCTCTGTGTTCATCTGTGGTTCCAAACAGTTTGAACCAATCCTCTGAAAGTACTTGATCGACTGATGACCTCTGCCAGCTACTTGCAAGATTTATTCGGACTCGGTGGAAAAACGGCAGTCGTCATCGGAGGGACTGAGCGTTCTTGGAGGAGCCATTGCCGAAGCACTCGCTTCAGCGGGAGCCTATACGATTATTGTCGGGCGTAATGCGGCGAACGGTGCGGAGGTTGTCAGTCGACTGGAAGCTGCTGGTGGGAAAGGTGAGTTCTTTGCTGCCGACGCCACCTCACGGGAAGACCTCGAAAAACTGGTCGCGCACTTAAAATCAAATCAACAGGCATGCGACATTCTGGTCAACGGTGCCGGTGTGAATTCACCCACTCCTTTCCTCGAAATCGAGGACGAGGAATGGGACCGGATCATGAATATCAATCTGCGGGGCGTTCGTGTTGCTTGCCAGGTCTTTGCCAAATTCATGTTGGATTCGGGCACACAGGGCTCCATTATTAATGTCGCTTCTCTCAGCGCTATCATTCCGCTATCGCGTGTCTTTACCTATTCAGCTTCGAAAGCAGCCGTACTCAACCTGACACAGAACCTTGCGCGTGAATGGGCGACAGCGGGAATTCGGGTGAATGCGATCTCGCCCGGATTCTTTCCGGCGGAACAGAACCGGAAAGTGCTCACGGAAGATCGCGTCAACAGCATCATGACACATACCCCGATGCAGCGGTTTGGATCACCCGAAGAGCTGGCGGGGGCAATTCTCTTAATGGCCTCTTCCAAAGCCGGCAGCTTTTTAACCGGTCACAATCTGGTCGTCGATGGTGGTTTCAGTTCGATGACTATTTAAGTATCGAATTTTCTGCCACTCATATTTGATCGATTTGCAGACAGATTGCTGAACCCAACTCTGCGAAACCGTCTCTGTATAAGTAGAGAATCCATTCTGGAAATTGTCTGGAATCTCGAACAAGGGTATGCTGTTTTAATATCCTGATGAGTTTCATCAGGGAGGCTCCTCTAAGAGAATGTGATAGAACGATGACATTTCCCCTTTTGCAGTTCACACCTCATCGTCGTTACCTGACCCAGTTTGATCCCAAACGGGTTCCTCACATGTTTACCGACGTGTTAATTGTCGGTGGAGGAATCGCCGGGATACGTGCCGCTCTCGAAATTGATCCGGCGCTCCAGACTGTGGTGGTCACTAAAGATTCTCTCGGCCTTTCGAACAGCGTCTATGCCCAGGGAGGCATCGCGGGTGTCCTTGATCCGCTGGATGACTTCACGAATCATGTCTCGGATACGATTTCGGCTGGCAAAGGATTGTGCGATGATGAGATCGTGAGGATGGTCATTGAAGAGGCCCCCATTCGCATTCGCGAACTCGTCACCCTGGGTACTCACTTCGATACAACCGACTCGGGTGAAATTGCCCTGACCCAGGAAGGAGGGCATAGCCATGCCCGGGTGGCTCATGCTCTGGGTGATGCCACCGGTAAGGAAATCATGCGGGCAATGCATGCCCAGGCACGCAGCCGCGAAGATCAGAAAAGTTTACAGATTTGGGAACGTACCTTCACGATTGATCTACTCACACACGAGGGGGTCTGTCGTGGAGCGATTGTCTGGAACCCCAACCACGGGAAGACATTTGTCTGGGCCAAACAGACCATTCTGGCCACCGGTGGGGCCGGGCAGCTCTATCGGGAAACCACCAACCCGGCGATTGCTACGGGAGACGGACACGCCATCGCTTTTCGGGCTGGTGCCGAAATGCGTGACATGGAAATGATGCAGTTCCATCCAACAGTCCTCTACATTGCCGGGGGCTCCCGACATTTGATTTCAGAGGCCGTGCGTGGTGAGGGCGCACACCTGGTAGACTGCAACGGATATCGATTCATGCAGGATTACGATGCTGCCATGGAACTGGCCCCACGCGACATTGTCAGCCGTTCGATTACGGCCCAGATGGAAAAAACGAATCATCCCTGCGCCTACCTTGATCTGACTCATCTCCCTGCCGAGCTGATCGACGAGCGGTTTCCGCATATCGGCAAGGTCTGTATGGAATTCGGTATCGATATTCACCGGGATCGGGTCCCCGTGCGACCGGGAGCGCATTACATGATTGGGGGGATTGTCGTTGATGAATTCGGCAAAACAACTCTTCCTGGTTTGTGGGCAGCAGGTGAAGTGACATCGAGCGGCTTACATGGAGCCAATCGTCTTGGTTCTAATAGCTTGCTTGAAGGGCTGGTCTTCGGTTTACGGGCAGGTCGGGAAGCTTCCAGAGCAGCCCGGGAGCAGGCCGATTCTTTTGCTGCTCCCCCTGTTGAATCGAATTGGGCGGACCTTGTTCCTCATGATGATAATTTGAACCTGGTTGACGTGCAGAACGCCCTGGCCAGTCTGATGTGGCGTAAAGCCAGAATAAAGCGGGACGATGCCGGTTTAAAAGAAGCGATCAATCAGTTGGCGTTTTGGGATCGGTATGTTTCCTTACGAGAATTTACCTCACCGGATGGGTGGGAGTTGCAGAACCTGTTGCTGGTCGCATAGCTGCTGGCGATCTCTGCCCGCACGTACTGAAAGTCGCGGCGTGCATTTCAGAAGTGATTATCAATCGACTCATCCCAAAGGAAATGAAAAATCACATTCGGACGTGGCTGAGTACTGACAAAAATTTGATCGAATCCGCGTGGGGAGAATGATGTGAATCAGGAAACGGACGATAGATGGCTTACAACGTTTCAGCGATGGCGGTACTCGTCATGGTTCTATCCTGCTCTGGCCATCATCATCCTGCTCGGAATGCTTCTTTGCATCCATGGGACGCGAGTATTATCGCCGTTATTCGCTCCACCGCTACGTCCAGAGCCTCCCAGGGGAGAAGTATATCGTGCGAGTGCTTCAGAAGTAATATTCTTCGCACGACAGTTGAATTATACCCCTAAGATTATGAACCGAACTATGTAGTCAAAACTTTAGAATCTGGAGATTGATCCAAGAGAAGACTCAGCAGATCCTTATTTTTTATGCAAGATGTTCGATGCCGTGTTTAATGTACAACTGAGTTCCTGCCAGGTTTCGGAGGTTGATTTCAGCCTGCTGGGGAGACCGTTTGAAGTGGTCAGTCTGGAAGTAAGCTCCACCAGTCTCCGCGGAGCAACTGGAACCGTCTGCTACTTCCAGCACTCCTGTGTACTGGATTTAAGCGGAAGTGAACTGGAAGCAGGGAGTTATGATCATTTTCAACATGCACGGAAGATGTTCAGCCTGAATCTCGATCATATCCCTCTTTCTGAAAAAGAACTGGAAGAGATCGGAAAAATTAAACCGCTAAACCATTAGCGTTACCTTCCGAGGCTTAACCGAAGACGTTGTAGAAAATTCAGTCAGGCGCATGCGGCTTGAGATCTCCGACGACTGATCTCGGCTTGGCGAGAGGTCAGAAAGCTTGATAAATAATCAGCAAACCGCTCTGTTTCAGACAATCAGTCTGGAATTGGAATTGATATGATTGAAGTGTTAGTTCAATAGCGTCATCTCCAGAATAAGGTTTGTATATGCGTATTCCCATCTTGATAAATCTACTAACAGTAATGGTTTTTCCAATCGTATTTGCAGATCAAGTTACTCACGCGGACGAGTCTTCCCTGAAGAAACGTTTGAGAGTCATCGTGACAACTGATGGTGAAATAGACGACCGCTGTTCGATGATTAGATTTCTGCTGTATACCAACGAATGGGATCTACAGGGATTGATTCATTCCAGTTCGAAGTTTCATTGGAAAGGGGATAAAGAGCACAAAAAGCAAGATTGGGAACCGGTCAGCTGGCTTGACCGTCAACTCGATGCCTATGAGGCGATCTATGATAACCTGAAACAACACGATTCTCGCTATCCGACACCCGCTGATCTACGTGCCCGGGTTTACGTCGGTAATATCGCTTACGAAGGCGCCATGGACGAGGAAACACCCGGTTCGGATCATATTGTCTCAGTACTCCTGGAAGACGACCCGACAGAAATCTGGCTGCAGGCCTGGGGTGGGGCCAATACCATTGCGCGGGCTCTGAAAACGATTCAGGAAAAACATCCCGAACGGATGGCTGATGTCGTTCAAAAAGCACGGCTGTATTTAATTGCGGAACAGGATAACACGCTTCGTACCTACATTCTAAAAGAATGGCCGGAACTTCAAGTATTGCTCAGCGACTGGGACTCCTTTGGTGCTATTGCTTACGGATGGAGTAAATTTCAGACGACAGAATCGAAACGGTACTTCAAGCAGGACTGGATGATGTCTCACATTCTGGAAAATCATGGTCCCCTTTGCAGTATGTACGAACACAAAGAAAACCGATTTCGGTCGGAAGGGGATTCTCCTGCATTTCTACATGTCATTCCAACTGGGTTACGATCGCACGAACAACCTGGTTACGGAGGCTGGGGTGGTCGTTTTGTTCGTCAAAATGAGTTATGGATCACGAAAGATAAAAGGAACTCTAATCCACACAGTATCGTTCGCTGGTCGATTGATTTTCAGAACGACTGGGCAGCCCGCGCCGACTGGTGTGTAAATAGTTATGAGGACTCCAATCATCCGCCGGAGATCAAATCAAATTCTTCTAAATCAATCACTTCTACAGTTGGATCCACGGTCGAGTTAGATGTATCAGGCAGCCAGGATCCGGATGGGGATCAATTGACATATGAGTGGTTCTATTACCGCGAAGCGAGTGATTATGATGGCACGTTGAAAATTTCGGACCCTAGTCAAGCAACTACTTGGTTATTTGTCCAAAGATGTCAAAACTAATGATGAATTACATTTGTCTGTCGCATCACTGATGATGGCGAACCTTCGCTGACTCGTTATGCCCGCTTTATAGTGACGGTTGAATAAAGATGTTTTGGTATCAGTTTATCCCTTTTCAAGATAAGTCTGTTGGCATGCGAATTCTACTTTTTTGATCTGTTGTGGTTTGCTCCTCACTCCCAAATTCAGGCAGAAGATTCAGTTACTCTGTTGTACGATGATTTCAGCTCCTATCCGAGGCGCGCATTCTCTTCTGGTGGTGGGGGCGCATACGGAGTATCATTATCTTCCTGAAGCAGCACCTAAAGGGAATTGGGCTGTTTCAAATTTTCGCCCCAGTGTTCCGTCACAGGAAGCATGGCGAGTGGTGGATCACGCTGGCCAACCGGCGATGGGACAGTTCTATAAGAATAGCTTTAAACATTATCATCCGATGCTTGTTTCTGGAGATATCGCCTGGCGTGATTACCAGGTAGAAGCTCGATTTTCCCAAACACAAAAGACCGGTTAACAGGAATCGCTTTTCGTTACTGGAATGACCGCTGTTATTATTTCTGTGGTGTCGATAAGGAGAATTGCGCTTAAGTGGGTTAACCACGCCACCGGCCATAAACCACTCGAAAAACTTGGCACACGCTCCCCTTCCCGATAGACAGAAGTGGAATGTCTGTTGAAAATTGGAAGTCAACGGGAAACAGATGAGTCGATTTAAATGGGATCACCCTGAATCAGAGGATGACCTGTTCAAACAGGGAAAGGTCGCCCTGCTGGCGGATGGCCCGGCACTCTTTCAAAATATCCAGGTGACCACTTCCACAGCGGAACAACTGCGAATTAAAGAAACGATCCAGGCACGACTCGCAGAGGAGCAGCAGTTACAGGAGAGAACCGGACATCGTATTGAAGAAATGAACCTGGATGATTTCGGTGTCGGAATATCCGGTTTGGTGATTCAATCAGGATGGTCAGATTGATTTGCTGTTGGGGCAGGTCCTGCATCATGGACCGAAAGACCGCAACAGTGAAGTGAGTTGCCTGACAACGCGTTGACTGTGGATGGGGAACAGTTGTGGCAACTGGGAAATCCCGATCCCCTGGAAAAACCATCTGACAAACGATGTTGCTTTTCAGATTCACGATCTTAATAACGACGGCGAAACCGAAGCTGTCTTCTGTAAAGACTTTCGCCTGACCATTGTATGCGACCGGGAAAGAGATCAAATCCATTCCGACACCTCACTTACCGGAGAACACACCCGAGGAATATCTTCGTTTTCCTCAAGCTCTGGGGGACAGCCTGTATTTCTGTGATTTGTCCGGGAGTGGGTCATGATAGTGACATCATTCTCAAAGACCGTTACCTCAATGTCTGGGCCTATGACCGCGATCTGAACTGCCGGAGGCCCAATGTAACACGGGGCATTATCCGTATGCCTACGATGTCGATCACGATGGAAAAGATGAACTGATGATTGCTACGTCCTGTTCGATGATAATGGGAAACCACTCTGGAGTCTCGATTCGAAAATCAAAGATCATGCCGACGGAGTGGCGATTGTTCCATTTTCAAACGGGAGAGGCTCCTGATCTTTATGTGCCAGTGACGAGGGGATTTTCGCCGATATGTCCGGAAATGTGCTGAAACATCATTATCTGGGGCATGTCCAGAATCCGGCGATTAAGCGATTTTCGTCCGATATGCCGGGCCTGAGGCGATCTCGATTAATTTCTGGGGCAATCAGGGAATCGTCCATTTTTACGATGCGCGTGGAGATATTTACTACGACTGAACCTTGCCAGCATGGGAGCATGTGTCTTCCCGGATCAACTGGTCAGGGCAACCGGGCGAATTCTTGGCTCTCTGCGAATGTGGAAGAAGGTGGACTTTTCGATGGTTGGGACGCAAGGTCGTTAAGTTCCCTGGGCCGACGGTCACCCTGAAATGTGTAATTCCGTACTCGACTTGTGGCGGGGACGCGCGTGACGAAATCGTGGTCTGGAATCCGAACGAACTGTGGATCTACACCAGGACGATAACTCGCGTAGCGGACCAATTTTCGCCGAGCTGTCCTCTCTATAATTATTCAAACTACCAAACGACCGTTTCAATCCTGAAGAATAAACCTGCTGATTGTATCAGCAGGTTAGAAATCTGAATAAAAGTACGTCCAAAAACTGTTTAAATCACGCTGGTTCCGTTATCCCTTCGACAAGACAGAACCCAGCTGTCCCTCTACGTGTACCCTTTGCCACGTGGTGGCTGCAGCGACAGCCGAAAGAGACGACACATACCTGGAGAACCTCTTCTTGATCCGCAGAGACTCGATTATGTCGACGCGTTAGAGACAAATTGCCAGTGAAGGTAACCACTCGAGAACAATGCTGCCATTCCGCTGATGGAGGCGTTTGACCGGGATTGGTTGGCCGCATGATGATTGTGTGGGGTATTTTGAAACTGGGGATGCTTTGTACCACCGAAGAGGGAGAGTACATCGTCACCAGAACCAGTACGAGGAGAAAGTATTAGAGCAGCAGGATCGTTGTTGAAGCATCTAATACTCACCAGAAGAAGAATAAACTTGGTCTGGGAGAACTTCCTGATCCTGCTGACGGCTTGATCATAACAAGGCCCCTTACAACGCATCACAGAAGTGAACAAGCGGATAAATTTTTCCGTTGCTCATATTCGCAGGATGTTTCTCAGGAAGAGTGATTGCCTGCTCATACGAATTGAACAGGAGGTTGAGAGATTGCTCGCTCTTTTACAGCACGCAAACCTGTTTCTGAATGAAGGAAATGCTGCCGCGGCTGAGTGATTTACATGACTGTACATCAGCTCGCCGCGTACATCAGGAAACATTCATTCCTGATCAGCAACCTGGTCGGTATGGCTCTCGACTCTCTGGTATTCGAAGGAGAATCCGCGCTACTGAATTCGGGTCAATTGACGGTTGAGCAGATTGAGTCTTATCAGGCACAACTCAGGGAACTTCCGGAGCCTCCTTCAGCAGCGGAAGTAATTGATGTCTGGGAACGGATCGCGATTCTGGATACGATCATAATCTTTTCACGTTCAGTGGCTGCTGGTGATGGTGTTCTGGAGGAAATGGATCAGGTCAAAGTTCCTCCCCTCATCGACATCAATCATCTTCTGCGAAATGCCAACCAAACCTGTGACGAGATTGTTCAGGCATTGAAAATGGTACCTTATACGAATCGGGTTGTCGCCTGTGAAGAGTTCGAAGAAAGACTGATACCTGAGTTTGATAACCCTGTCAAAATGACTGTGTTTGGATATTTCAGTCGGGACTATGCGACTGAAGTCTATGGGGATACGCTGATGGGGTTACTATTCCCCGCAATCACTCAAGCGGATAAAGCCTGGGGGCGAAGTTCTTCCCGCCGCCAGTTACTGCTGATTGGACTTGAGCTGGAAAAATATCGATTACAGAATGGATCATTCCCTGAGAGTCTCAACCCCCTCAAAGATCGCCTGCCGGCAGAAACCTTTATCGATTATTTTACGGATGCCTCCCTCGTCTACCGCCCATCAGCAACCGGTTACATGATTTACAGCATCGGAGACAACCTGCGCGATGACGATGGAAAATCATTCGACAACCCACCCGATCCCAAAGACCCATTCAATCGAACAGATGATATGGTCTTGAAGGTAAACTTGAATCCGGAACCCGCCCGAGCAGAGCGACCGAGTGATGAACTTCAGGAATAATACCTAAATGTCAACTGAGCCCGCAAAGAAAAAGAGATGGAGTTGGAAGCGGAAGATCTTCTTCGTGATGCTGTTTCTCTTTGGTTGTTTCTGCGCTCGGACCGCCTGGTATGCCGCAACTCAGGAGCCTCTTAAACCAAGTAAAGAGACGACCTATTTCACAGGCCCCCTGCGTGAGGATGGAACAGTTGATTACGACGCTGCCCTTAATGAGATCAATAAACAGGGCGTCACACCGGAGAATAATTCGGTAGTTCTACTGGTGGAAGCAATTGGACCGGGTGTTTCTCCACATAATAAATTTTATGAAGAGCTCGGAATCGAACGTCCTTCAGAAAAGGGTGACTATTTCCTGGACTTTGCTACCTATGAGGCAATGTTGATGGACAAACTGCCTGTTCCAATAGATGAAGCCGCATTCGATGCATATTCACAAATTGATTACTCGAAAGATTATAAAGATGCTCAGAATCTTCCCTGGTCTGAAACTGAGTACCCTGAGGTTGCCCGATGGCTGGAGCTTAATAAACTGCCACTCGATAAAATTCTCGCGGCAGGAAAACGGACAGACTATTATAACCCCAGGATCAGTGAAGAAGTGACTAATTTGGATCAGATGTACCTGTCACTTAATCTATCGCATATCTCCAGCAATCTAAGACCTTTTATCAATGCGCTGTCCGCTAGATGCATGTATTTGATCCATGCAGGTGATTTTGATTCTGCCATATCACACCTGAAATCGATTCATCAACTAAGTCAATTCTATACTCGAGAATCGGGATTTATTCCTCAACTTCAATTCAGTGCGACTACAACTCATCTCTTGCCGCTCATTAATCAGTTGATTAATAGCGGTCAAAATTCAAAGCGCAGTTGCAACTTTATGAAGACTTAATCGAACAGTATGAAAAGCTGCCCGGAGTTATTGAGCAAATTGATTTTGGAGAGAGAATCGTTTGCTTGAAAGATACAGGAAAAGTTTTATCAACCCTATCATGAAAAGGCTTTCAGGAATGAAGAAACGTTAAGTAGTGTAATGACAGGTTCGAATATCTTGTATCGAATGGATTGGAACGTCTTTTTTACAGCTATTAACAAAGAAATTGATGAAACCCATCAACGCGTACTTGCTGGTGATTACACAGATGCTTGGGAATTACCGGCTTTCTCAGCCGTCGAGCAATTGATCTTATCTGAAGAAGATTTAGAAGCCCTGATTAAATATCTCCAATTTCACATACTTCTCTCACGAGAAGAATTTTCTAAACGTATGGGAGTATATTTTGCTCGACTCATTGGTCCAGGTTCATCGATTTCCAGTAATATTTATAGTGAGATGCGGTGTGATCAACGATACAGATTATTAAGGTTGGCAATCCGACTGGAGCATCATTATCTGAAAGAAGGAGTCTATCCTGAGTCACTACAAGAGTTAAATCCTCCTCCGTCTCCAGAAGAAATGGAAGATATCTACCAGGAAGAGGGTCCGTTCAGCTATGAGCGAACTCACTCTGGTTACCAACTTTACTCATGGGGATATCAGGGGTATGACGACGGAGGAAAGTCATCTTACTGGAACGAAAAGGGAGATGATGAGACGTTTCGCATCGATCGCGGAAAACCCCAACCAGTTCGTGCCGAGCGTCCTTGAAGAAACGCTCCGTTAAACTTCGGCCGGTGATGTCTCGACTGCTTTATACAGCGTGCGGAGAATGCGGAAACCGATGGAGTGGTAGAGCTCGACGGCGTGGCGATTCTGGGCGGTGACTTCGAGGTAAACGCGGTTGACACCGGCGTATTGAAAGCCTTTAAGCGATTTGCAAACCAGCGCTCGACCCAGCCCCTGTCCGCGGTGATCGGGTATCACACCAACGTTTTGAATCGCTCCCAGATGGTTGGACTGTACGATTCCCTGGATGGTACCGCAGTCGAGGCCGAAGAATTCCTGGTGAGGGCGCGACATGAGTAACCAGGTGGCAGCGGGGACAAAACTGCGTTGATGCGAAATGTCCTCCATCAATCGTGTGCAGCCATTCAATTCGCCCAGGCAGGGGAAAACGATCGAGTCGAGTTCCTGAGAGAAACTCTCATACTTGACCAGGGCGTGACGCTCGAGTAACTCCGAGGACCATTCGACCCAGCAATATTCTTCGGGGAGCTGAGGCTCTGCAATCTGCGTGCGGGAAAGATCGATTTCCATGCGATAACGTCGGAAATAGGTGGTTCCCATAACAGTAACCCAGCCCGCAGGAGGAAAAAAAGAGGGGGTATAGAAGCGTGCCGCGACAAATTTGCCGCAACTCGATTCTATCACCCCCCTCAGGGCTGTCAACAAATTTAGCTGTAGATCAGCCCGAACCTCTCAGTGAGTTTATCTGTTAATGCTGTCGTGACCACCAGTCAAAATATGCCGGTCAGGTCGTTCAGCAGGAAGCTTTGTTCTTCAGGAGACCCAGTTTCTCGAGAGCCGCCTGAACCTGGGCACGCTCTGCTGATTTGAAGTTCGTGAATGGTTCTGCCAAGGCGTCATTACAGATGCCTGCACAGGAAAGGGCACACTTCAGGCCTTTGAGATAAGTCGAACCATGTTTACCGACGGTGTAGATCGACATGGCGAGCTGCATGACCTGGTCGTGCAGTTTGCGGACGGTTGCCATATCTTCTGCTTTTGCAGCGTTATACAGATCGACATACAACTTCGGAGCAAGGTTGGCGCCGCCGTTGATACCACCATGACCACCCATGAGGACCGATTCCGCGAGCAATTGCTCAGGACCAACCAACAGGGTGAAATCGGGACGATCTTTGCAGATCTGAATGATCTCGTGCAGGTAGATCATATTCCCGGAACTGTCTTTAAGACCAATCACGTTCGGAATATCGAGAGCCTGTTTGACCATGTTCGGATCAAAGGTGACCTTGGTCAGGCTGGGCATGTTGTAGAGATACAGAGGTAACGGAAGCTCTGCGGCAATGTGGGTCACATATTCCAGAAGTTCCGGTTGTCCGGCAGGAAAATAATAGGGAGCTGCGAGCACAACGGCGTCAGCACCGCAATCAGCGGAAAACTCTGCCAGGTTGACCGATTCGACATAAGAGGTATCGGTGATACCAACGATCACTGGAACGCGACCGTTGACAATTTTGCAGGTTCGTTCCAGGACTTCCTGACGGAGGCGATAGCTCAGGCTGGGGGCTTCACCAGTGGTTCCCAGTACGAAGAGACCATGAACTCCACCAGCAAGAATATGCTCGACCAGTCGTTCAAGACCTTCTACATCGAGAGTGTCCCGGTCGGCCAGAGGTGTGATCATCGGAGGGATAATACCACTGAGTGGTTTTGGTAATTTCGATTCGCTCATCTTTTCTCTTTTTACTTGTTCTAAAGACAAACTCCCTGTCGTGGATCACGCAGTCCGTTTATGGATTTTATCAGATCAGGAAAACTCGATCAGAAGTTATTCTGCTTCTGTACTATTCGTCTCTAGAGGGAGGGGTTTCTTGAACAAGAGCCCCAGCAGCATCCCGCTTAATACAATCGTCAAGGTTCCCACGACAATTGCAAGGAGACCATTCAGGTCCGTATCAACAGCCCGGAAGGCTTCCAGAAAACCTCTCATGAATTCGAAGGGGGAAGTCGCATCGGGATTATTTGCTGCAGCATCCAGTGAATCAAAGACACTCGCAACCGCCATCCAGGCAAGAGAAATCATTCCCAGTATTAAGGCAATAATAGCCGCTG
The DNA here is from genome assembly GCA_041398805.1 of Planctomycetaceae bacterium. Lineage (GTDB taxonomy): Bacteria > Planctomycetota > Planctomycetia > Planctomycetales > Planctomycetaceae > Polystyrenella. The sequence continues at coordinate 861,608 of JAWKUC010000001.1, forward strand.
GATTACCGACTCGTTTGGAGATGATCCCCAGAAGGAAGAGCCCCAGCATACCCCCCGAAAGTACCCCGGCGATCATCCACCAGATGTCCAGAATGGAGTCATGTCCCATCAGGGCCAGTCCCAGGAGTGTGCCGACTAATCCAAAGACAAGCGTGGAGCCATAGAGGACTTTCATCGACTGACGTTCGTTTGCATCTGGATTGATAAAGCGTTTGTAGTAGTCCGTGAGAATCAATGTCGAAGAACTGTTCAGGCTGCTGTCGACGCTACTCATGGCGGCAGCAAAAATCGCGGCGACCAGAATCCCCTTAATTCCGACCGGTCCCCGGAAGGCAATAAAGGCTGGGACTATCTCATCGTTTTTCAGTACATCCTCGTTCGCGACACTCTCGTCAATATTATCGTCGAACGCGCGGACACTCGCTGTGGCTTCTTCAATAAAGCTGGGAACAGCTTGAGAATAGGCATAAAGTGCAGTTCCGATGAAGAAGAGCATTGCTGAGGTGGGGATGAACAACCAGGCTCCCAACCAGACACTCCAGGTCGCATCTTTATCTGTTTTGGCTGTGGCGTATCTTTGCACAGTTGTCTGCTCAATGCCGAAGTTGTTCAAGTTAATGAACAGACCATACAGCAAAGTAATCCAGAAGGTGGGAGAGCTGACGAAGACGGCAGGTGAAAACGAACCGAGTGAAAACTTATTAACGGTCTTTCCGTCGACCTCGACATTCGAAGCGATTTCGAAAATTTGTCCGAGACCTTCGGGCATGTCAAAGATGATGAGCCCGATGCAGAGGAGCGCTCCGCCCGTAAGCACCACACTTTGGACGACGTCGGTCCAGATAACCGCTTCGATACCTCCCAGGATGGTATAAAGTGTCACGAGGATTCCAATGACGATCACGATGGTGGACATATCCCAGCCGGTCATCAGGCGAATTGGGGTTGCCGCCAGCATCATGATCACACCGATGCGGACAATCTGAAGAGCCAGGAAACAAATGCCGACATAGAGTCGAGCCCAGACCCCAAACCGGTGTTCGAGATGCGAGTAAGCCGAGATTTCCCCCGATTTTCTATAAAAGGGGACGAACCACTTGGTGGCGATAAAAGCTGCGATAGGTAGCGAGAGCCCGAACACAAACGGATTCCAGTTCCCCCCGAATGATTTTCCCGGGTTGGCCAGGAACGAAATCGAACTGACGAAAGTTCCAAAAATAGAAAGCCCCACAGCCCAACCGGGAAGTGAGCGGCCCGCTGCCATGAATTCTTCTGTGTTGGAACTTTTCCGGGCAAACCAGAAACCGAAACCGACCATTGTTGCGAGGTAGCCGATCAGAATGATCAGATCAATCGTTGAAAGCATGTTTAGACCTTGTCGGGGCAGAGGATTGTCGAGCGTCTGACAGGGGAGAGTAGAAAATTCTCTCCAGCGGGGTCCCGTTACCCGCGTATTAAGACGTGCATGAAAGGATCTGTCGAGGTGAACAAATTCAGATTTCGATCCTTTTTACCATAAAACAAAGAGGGAATCACCTCTGTCACAGGGGGCCCAGGTGCGATTTTTGACTCTCATCCTGCCGCCGGAACTGATTCTCGGTTGCGATTCGGACTGGGGAGGCCTAAAACTCAACCGGAGTTTCCCCGTTTATTCCTTCAACCAGCGTTTGGGTCTGGATTCAGGAAAGTGATCAATGGCCGATTATCTGATTATCTGTAGCGACCTCTTCTTTTCGAGCAAAGTGGCCGGAACCGCACAAATGCTGGGCCTGAAGTGTGAGAGTGTGATGTCCGGCCCAAAAGCAGAATCGGTCCTCAAAGCAATGGAGAACCCACAGGGGCTGGTTATCGACCTGACGACTCCGCTGCTCAATCTGGAAAATCTTTTGAGTGATCTCCCCGAGGAGGTCAAAGCTCGCTCGATCGCCTTTGGCCCGCATGTCGAAACGGAAAAAATCCAGCAGGCCAAAGACCTCGGTTGCGGCGCCGTTCTCCCCCGCAGTCAGTTCACCGCACAACTGCCTGAGTTGTTGAAACAGTATCTGGTGGGTTAGAGAATGAATTTGAAACTTAGCTGGAACTTGTGATTCTGAATATCAATTCTCAAGTTGTAATCGCTGCTTAGCCTTTGAGATTTGAGTAGCCGTTGGCGCGTCTCCTTGCCAGATCCGAAGACTCGGTTGCCAGCTGAGGAGATACTGTTGAAGATTCTCTATCACGTCTTGTTCTTCAAACAGTTCAGGATCAATTTCCAAATCAGAGCCAATACTCCGCACGATGGAAAGCGTCGTTTCGTCTAAAGTGAAAATACCATTTCGATAGAGTTCTATGATATTTTTCACGGACAGCAGTTTCATGCACAGAATTTCTTGCTGACTAATTTGTTTCGAGGTTATCAAGTTTACTTCAATTCAACACCGGCAATACGTACGGCCCTTTCGGGATCACAGCAATCCGGGCCTCTGATCCATGTTCTTGAAGGGCCGCTTCAATCGCCGCTTCGACTGAAGGTGCAGAATCAACGAATAAACCGTTGAGTTCCTCCGCATTCAAGCCTTCTGTCACATAGGTTACTTTCGCTTTGCGGCAGACCTTGGCGAGTTCTTCGAGTTGCCACTGATCCATCACGAAGTAGTCCGTGTTCGTGATGCGATCCATGAAGGTTTCGAGGTTCTCGTTGTCGGTGAAGAGTTGCTGAAACTCGGGGGAACCAATTCCTTCGCCAATCTTCGCCACAATGATGATGCGTCCCCCTTCTTTGACGATGGGAAGCACACCCGTTAAGCCTTTGATCGATTGATAGAAGGTATCATCGAGCGGATAACCGGCCGAGCTGGTGAGGACGACATCGCAAGCACCATTGACTTCCGCCTTCACGAATTGCTCTATGAATTTCACTCCTTCCAGGAAGGCTGCTTCCATGTCACCCCCAACGACTTTCGTAACGCGGCGAAGTTCATCGAGGGTCACATTCACGATGAAATCACAGCCCGCCATCTTCGCAATTTCGGTGTTCTCTTCATGTACCGGATTCCTTCGAGAATCCCGCAGTCTGCATTGGGATGTTCAATAAATCGGGGGCTGTGCCAGACCTTAACTGTTTCCAAGGCGGCAATCCCGGGACAGATCAATTTGCGACCACCCGAGTAGCCTGCCATCAGGTGAGGTTCAATCAAACCGATCGTGATTTTGAGGTCAGCGGTGACATACCGCGTATCAATCCAGGCAGGGACTCCGCGGGTTGAATCGCCCAGGAAGGTATGCTCCTCCAGATTTTTTCCGAAGTGATTTTCCACACGATAATTCTGTGCGATCTCCGCACCAACCAGCTCAATCAGTTCGTCACCCTCATTCGGGCGATGCAGACCTGTGGCAATGAGAATCGTGATTTTGTCATGGGCGATTCCCGCCGCTTCCAGTTCAGGCAGCACCTGTTCGAGAATGATCTGATTAGGGACGGGTCGCGTAATATCACAAATCAGAATGCAGACGGAACCTTTACCGGCAGCCAGCTCTTTAAGAGGTTTGGTCCCCGTTGGATTCTGTAAGACTGCCTGCACTGCGGCGGCAGTATCTTCAATTGGTTCGGCCGGTTTGAGCGAGAGCGGACCGACGATGTTTTTATCCGGCACTTCGACCAGCATGCCCGTTCTCCCGTAGTCGAGTTTAATCTGCATAGCGCTTATTCCTTCGTTTGGCCTTGTAAGGTAATCACTACTTTTCGCCCGCCACCATGATTCCTGTGTTCACACAAATAAACACCCTGCCAGGTCCCCAGGTTCAATCTCCCGTTGGTAACCGGGATGCTCAGGGAACTTCCGATGAGGGAACATTTCACGTGTGCCGGCATATCATCCGGGCCCTCGCAAGTATGTCGATAGGGAAAGTTCTCGGGGGCAATCGCATTCATTGAGGATTCCAGATCGATCGGCACATCCGGATCGGCATTTTCATTGATCGATAGCGATGCCGAAGTATGTTTGATGAACAGGTGGAGAATGCCACACTCCAGCTTACCTGCTTCGGGAATTTCGTTTTCAATCAGATGGGTCACCAGGTGAAACCCGCGACTTTTCGCCGGTAACCTGATCTCCCGCTGTATCCAGACAGTCGACATGCAGAGGCTCTCAATCAGTAATAACTTGTGGTTCGTGAACCGAATTATACTGAGAGAGCGAGGCAGATTACAGGGGAGGAATAAAAACGGACAGGAGGAAGCTTATAGCAGTTCCTCAATCACTTTCCCGTCATTCACAATGGATACGGGGCGACCTTCCGGGGTGATGAATTCCTGTTTGGGATTGATACCCAGACACTGGTAAATTGTCGCAGCGAGATCTTCCGGTCCATGCGAGTCACCATCGGGGCGTTCGCCCTTGGCGTCTGTGGCTCCCACGATGCGGCCCCCCTGAATACCTCCTCCCGCCATGATGATCGTATTTGTCGGTCCCCAGTGGTCGCGACCTGCCTCATTATTGATGCGGGGCGTTCTCCCAAATTCACCCATGCAGATAACCATTGTCGAATCGAGCATTCCCCGATTGGAAAGGTCTGTCAGCAGTGCGGGCAGGCCGGTATTGAGGTGAGGCAGCAAATCATTTTTCAGAACGCGGAAGTTGTTGTAATGAGTGTCCCAGTCATTGTGCTGCAGGGTGACACAGCGAACCCCCGCTTCCACCAGTCGTCGTCCCATCAGGCACATTTGTCCGAGAGAATTTCGTCCATAAGCATCGCGCAGCTCGGCCGGTTCCTGTGCCAGATCGAACGCTTTGCGTGTCTCTGAAGAGGTAATCAGATCAAAGGCTTTGTTCTGGAATGTATTGAGTGACTTGGCCTGTTTGTTCGCTTCGATCTCCGTTGAGCTGGCAAACCGGTCAATGCCTGCGAGAAGTTCCTGTCGGCGATCCAACCGGTTTCCATCAACTGTCAGGGGAGGAACAAGATCGGGTACCGCGAAATCAGGCGAGTTCGGATCCGAGTTCACGACGAAGGGAGCGGCGCCAGAACCAAGGTAAGCGGCTCCCCCCGAAGGGTGCATCATCGGCAGTGCTACATAAGGAGGAATTGATCCCTTAGGTCCTTTCATTTCGAAATGATCGAACCATGACAGGGACGTTCGTTGTTTGGGCTCAGGTTCGAGTTAAAGTTCGGCGTTGGATGATAACCGGTCAGCATATAATGATCGGCATGTCCATGACTTGAATTCGTATGCGTCATCGATCGCAGCAGGGCGAACTTGTCCGCGACTTTGGCGAACTCGGGCAGGTGTTCACAAACCTGAATGCCGGGGACATTCGTATCGATTGGTTGAAACTCACCCCGGATTTCTGCCGGTGCGTTCGGCTTCATATCAACCGTATCAATCGTACTGAGCCCACCACGTGTGAGGATGATCAGTGACACATCTTTCTTCGCCGCTTCAGCCGCCAGTAAGGATGCTGTCGGCCCCAGTAAACCGGTCGCCGCGCAAACACCACCGAATCCGACCTGCAAGAGGTCGCGTCGACTGATTCCGTCACACGAACGGGTTCGTTTTCTCATGATGGTCACCGTTAAGGTTCAAATATTTCGATTGAGCAAGGGGCTAATGATTAAACAGAAACTCGGTTGAGTTCAGCATACTCCACGCCACATCTTCCGTTGCCTGACGTCGATTGCTGTGAGTGGCGAGGTAGCCAGTCACCTGGTTTTTCTCATCAACTGTGGGGTAACGACTCAGGAAGACCAGATATAAATTCTCAGTCAGATCGTTGTCGTCTGTGTAATATGTTTCCAATTGAGCGATCCGTCCGGCGGCGTGCTCCAGTTTCTGATGAATCTCTGGAGAGTTAAGGACATGCAGAATCTGGGCGACGTTCGGTTCGGCGGATCGTTCACACTGACAGGCAGTGGTTCTCACCGGGCGACCGAATAGCTTCAGGAAGTAATGTGGTACCTGACTATCCCAGAGTTCGATGGAACGAGCCCCGGCGGGTACTCCCGCAAATTTCTCTTCCACACCAGTCACATCACAAATCGCATCCAGCAACACTTCGGCAGATAAAGTTTTGAGTAACGCCCGCGAATAGTTCTGCTCGTCCCGTTCGTTACTTGGGTTCGTTGCAGACGAAAGCTGATAAGTACGTGAGGGAGGTGATTAATTGGATCAATTGATGCAGGTCGTATTCATGCTCAATGAAGTAATCGGTCAGACCCGAGAGCAATTCCGGGTTTGTCGGGGGATTGGTTGACCGGACATCATCAACTGGTTCAATAATTCCCCGTCCCAGGAAATGGGCCCAGACCCGGTTGACCACATTCTGAGCAAACCATTCGTTGTTGTGAGCGGTTAACCAGCCCGCCATCACTTCACGACGATCAATCTCTGCGGAAGTGACTTCTTCATCCGCACCAAGTGGTCGTGGCATCACTTCTTCACCCGTGCGGGGATGCATCGTCGGTGTCGCGACGGCGGTCTGCAGCATCTCACCCTGTTCGGAGGGTTTAAACTGCACTTGCGAGAAGAGTGCCCGCATCCCGTAATAATCAGACTGACTCCAGCGGTCGGTGGGGTGATGATGACATTGGGCACATTCGATCCGTATTCCCAGGAAGACCTGGGCAACAGTACTTGCTGCCTGACCCGGATCATCGACTGCTTTGAAGAAATATCCTGAGGGGGATTCGGTGATTGGTCCCTCGGCAGTTAGTAATTCTTCAGCAAACTGGTCGAAGGGTTTGTTCTGCTCGAAACTCGTTCGAATCCAGTTGTAGTAGTTGTAGGCACCCTTGCGACCCAGTTTGAGTTGATCAACTCGCAACAGGTCAGACCATTTGAGTGCCCAGTAGGTGGCATACTCAGGACGCTCCAACAACTCAGTCACCAGTCGTTCACGACGATCTTCTGACTGATCCGCGAGAAACTGGCGTGTTTCTTCGGGAGTAGGCAAGGTCCCAATCAGGTCGAGATAGACGCGTCTCAGAAAATCTTCATCGCTGCACACGCCTGATGAGCTGATGTTAAGTTTTTCCAGTTTGGCTTCGACAAGTTCATCGATGAAGTTCGTTGGGGGCGAGGTGTTCGGTTCGAATTCAAAATCCTGTTGAGGAATCAGAGCACGAAAGACATGTACTGCCCCCATGTAACTCGCCATCACGGCGACTTCCCCGGGGATATCGTGAATGTGGACCAGGCCTGTTTCGTTGACAGTCGCCAGGGGCTCATTGTTCGACTGGAATTTTGCGTGCCGGGTAACATCAACCTGGTGACCATCCGAGTACGTCGCCACCACGCGCAGTTGTTGTTCGCTATTCATCCGCATGCGGCGTTCACCAGGAGAAACTTCGATCGCGACGACTTGGGGTGCATTGGGATCTCCAACCGGCATTCCTGCGGCAATCCAGTCGTACAACAGTTGATAGTCTTCCGAGCCTTTGCGGATATGAATCCCGCCCCCATGCGGCACATCGCCAGCGGCTTTCATCAACAGCAGACTTTTCTCCGGTGCGGCGGGAAAGAGTCGTCGTCCCCGTGCTTCGGAGACGAGTGCATACCGATCCTGTTCAGGATTAAACCCGAAGACTGAAAGTTTGAAACCGTTCTGCCCTTCCGCCTTTCCATGACAACCCGATCCATTGCAACTGAACTTGTTGAAGATCGGCGTGATGTCATTCTCGAAATGCAATTCGCGTTGTTGATCGCTTTGCTGCACGACAAGCGGCAGAACAACTTCCCGATCTCCCTGTTTGACGAGGATCTCTGTCTTGCCATCTTTCAGTCCCACAATTTTTCCTGCAGAAGAGACCGTCGCAATCGATTCATCCCGGCTCGGAAAGGTGACCTCTCGGGTCACATTGGCAATGAATCCTTCGGCCTCATCAGTTTCCACAAGCAGATTGAATTGCAGATCGGGCCCGGTGAGTGTCAGCTCAGCAGGATCGACGCGAAGCTCTGATTCCACCCCGGTTCCTCGGCAAGAAAGCGAGTCCCACAAAGAGAACCAGCCAGTAACAGAGGCCAATAGAGGTGACGGAGACCCATCGCATGCAGATTGCTCCGGGGAGGTGAAGTAAAGGGAGGGTGGAAGGTATTGAGGTTTAGCAGGCGGGTGCCCTGGCGAGACGAATAAACGAGTGTTTATGTTACCGGTTTTTATAAGCTTCTACAAGTTTATTACGTCCAGAGCCAGAGGATACCTTGAGTTTGGCTGGTAGTGAACTAATGCTAATTCCCGATTCACAATTCAGGTCGGTCCGATTGAGGGAGATATAGGCCAAGATTTGCTCATTGAAGATCTACTCAGATTAGATTATCAATATGATCTCTATATTCCATACCACATAACTCAAGGAGTGAGTTCCATGACCATCAAGCCTCAAATCCAGAATCAGCACATTCCTTCTCAACCAGTCGATCAGAATAGTTGTCGTCGATGTTGTCCCGTGTGTGGTGGGGAGTTGATTGATATCAAAATGAAAACGGTTTGTTCGCAGTGTCATACGATTTGTGAAACCTGCTGCGAAGGGGGACGCGGTTAGGGATACACCCGAAAGAACCGCGCTGACAGGTTAATGCTTTCCGATGGAAATTCGACAATTTGCTGAACGAGTCCTGCTTCCGAATCGCTTGAAGAGAAACTGCGACCTGTCGAAGAACCCTTCACCGACGAAGCGCCGGGCGATGTCCTGCGAGTTGAAGAACCAGCCCGGCCTGCGAATTTAAAGTTCGCTCCCAGGCGAACGGCACCCGCGATGCCTCATCCAACCAGCTTCAAAGAGCAGAAGATGCGGGCGATTGCGCATCACATCATGGCGAATCATGAACTGCAGGCGCTGAAGTGATGGCCTACATGTTGCTCGCCTTCCCGGAGGCTCCCTGCCGAGTTTCGTCTGGGAATGACGACCGTAATGGCGGATGAACAACGTCACACCCGTATGCACCAGGTTCGTTGTGCTGCCCTGGGAATCGAATTCGGTGATCTTCCCGTCAACTGCTACATCTGGAAGAAGGCTCTCAGCTTCGAAAGTGAACTCGACTACCTAGCGGGTTGCCACTTACCTTTGAGGGTCGGAACCTCGATCATACCATTGAGTTCGAGAATTACTTTCTGGAAGCGGGTGATCCGAAAAGTGCCGCGATGATGCGGCAGATTCATAAAGACGAAATCGAGCATGTCGCCTTTGGCATTGAATGGTTGCGAAAATGAAGGCTCCGACCGATTCCGATTGGGAAGCCTTCTGTAAACATCTCCACTGGCCCCTCCGTCCCTTCAAAGCCAAGGGGGACACATTCCAGTACGACGCCCGCAAAGCAGCCGGCCTCTCAGAGGAGTTCATCCAGCAACTCCAGGAATCGAGCCCCGATACGGGCATCGAAGGCTGAGAGGCTTCTCGTTTATCCTGGAGTGCAATCTGAAGCTCTTTGTGTGCCACTGCTAGCTCGTCTAGCAGTGCGAGATCAGCTCAACTTTCGAACTTTTCACTAACCTCCCTATACATGAAATCCGGTTTGATTTCCCTATTAACTCTCGGGGTTGATCGACTCCACAATGGCACTGCTAGACGAGCTAGCAGTGGCACACGGAATAAAAAATCCTGAAAAATGGAGCGATGGGAATCACTTACTGCTTGAGCGAGTGGGTTGCGGTTTCGGGGGCGAGTCGGGAAAATGACACATCCTTCATTTATGAACCAAAACACCAGACAACCGACAGGTGCTGCATGACGACTTCTTCGATACTCATTCAAGGTCAGTGGAAATCTTCCACCGGAACGGAAACTTTTAATGCTTATAGCCCTGCGACCGGTGAAGCGTTAACGGAATCGTTTCCCGTCAGTCCCTGGTCAGAAGTCGAAGCAGCGATTAAAGCGGCTGCGGCAGCCTTCGAAGAGGTCAAAACCTGGCCGGGAGAACGGTTCGCTCAATTTCTGGAGGCGTATGCGACCGAGATTGAAGCGCTGGCTGATGAACTTGTCGCCGCCGCTCATGAGGAAACCGGTTATCCTGTTTCGCCAAGACTCAAGGATGTCGAACTGCCCCGCACAACCAATCAACTTCGCCTCGCTGCAAAAGCGGCCCGGACCGGTTCCTGGAAACAACCGACGATCGATTCCGCCAGCAACATCCGCTCGGAGTTCGGACCATTAGGCCCCGTCGTCATCTTTGGACCAAATAATTTTCCTTTTGCCTTCAATGGCATCTCGGGCGGGGACTTTGCTGCCGCTGTTGCGGCCGGGAACCCGGTCATCGCTAAAGGACATCCTGCGCATCCCCAGACAACTTGCTTGTTCGCGCAAGCCGCACAGACTGCTGCTGATAAAACCGAAATGCCTGCGGGATTCGTCCAGTTGATCTATCAACTCGATTATGCCGATGGTGAAAAACTCGTCTCGCACCCCCTGATTGGTGCCTCTGCCTTTACAGGGTCTCGCAAAGGAGGACTCGCTTTAAAAGCAGCCGCTGATAAAGCGGGTAAACCAATTTATCTCGAACTCTCCAGCATCAACCCGATCTTCATTCTGGAGGGTGCCCTCGCTGAAAAAGGGGACGCACTGGTCGATGAGTTTGTCACCAGTTGCCTGATGGGGACAGGGCAGTTCTGTACCAATCCAGGCCTCGTCATTCTGCCCAAGTCTGATCTGGCTGATAAGTTTGTGAATGGTGTCAAAGAAAAATTCGCTGCCGCACCGGCGGGGACATAACTCGCTGAAAATGTGAAAAGCAATTTTCTCTCTGGTGTAAAACAACTCACCGAGGCGGGAGCAGAGCTACTCACTGGGGGCGATACCGCGGACGGAGCGGGTTACCGATGTCAAAACACTCTACTTAAAGTAAGTGGAGCCGAATTCCTTAAGAACGCCGAGGGACTTCAGGCGGAAGCATTCGGAAATGAGTCCCTGCTTGTAATCGCAGACGATGTGAAACAGATGGTTGAAATCGCCGCCGCACTGGAAGGCAATCTAACTGGCTGTCTCTACACAGAGACCAGCGGCAAAGATGATGCAGCTTACGATCAAATCGCCCCAGTTCTCCGCCAGAAGGTGGGACGACTTCTCAATGACAAAATGCCGACCGGTGTCGCAGTCGTTCCCTCCATGAATCATGGTGGCCCCTACCCTCGACTGGCCATCCCGGATTCACCTCAGTCGGCATCCCCGCCTCGATAGTTCGCTTTGCCATGCTGCACTGTTACGACAACGTTCGTTCTGCACGTTTGCCGGTTTCCCTCCAAGACAAAAATCCAACTGGCGAGATGTGGCGGTTGATTGATGGAACCTGGACCCAGAGTGATGTCCCCTCGAAATAGCGGGACAAAATTCAATCCCCTCTTTATCTATCTGTGTCAATCCGTGTCCATCTGTGGTCTCTCTCGGATTTCCTACTCAATCTCCTCCGTCGTCTCCGATTGCGGTTGTCACGAGGGGAACCCGTTTCGTAAGGTACACGCATCATGAGTACCCAGCTGAAACCTCAATCAATTCGCATCCCGGTGGCTCCGGCTGATAAGCCGATCGTGATCGGTGATCGGACGATTCCGACGCGATATTTTCTGGCGCCGCTGGCTGGTTTTACGCATCTCTCTTTCCGTCTGACCATACGCGAGTTGGGTGGTTTGGGGTTGGCGACGACAGACCTGGTGCTGGCTGACAGTATTCTCGCCCAGGGGAAGAAAGCGGTTGAATTAACCCGGACCTGTCCGGAAGATACACCGATGGCCGTCCAGATTTATGGGGGCAAGACGGAGAACCTCGTCAACGCGGCGAAGTGGCTGGAAGATCACAACTACAAATCAATCGACATCAACATGGGGTGCCCGATGGCGAAAATCACCGGCAATGGTGGTGGTGCTCGGCTCATGTGCGATACAGACAATGCGTGTAGTCTCGTTGCGCAAGTGGTGAACGCGGTGAAAATTCCCGTCACTGTCAAAATGCGTCTCGGATGGGATGCAGAGAACATCACCTCCCCGCCCTGGCCCGCGAATTTGAAAATCAGGGCGTGCAGGCGATTACGATTCATGGCCGTACACGACAACAGGGTTTTCATGGCGAAATCAGCGTCGAGGGAATTCGCGATACAGTCGAAGCGGTCGAAAACATCCCCGTCATTGGTAATGGAGATGTGCGTAATCCAGTGGATGCCTTTCGCCTGCGGGAGCTGACTGGTTGCGCTGCTGTGGCGATTGGTCGGGGAGCTCTATTCGATCCCTGGATATTCCGCAAGATCGACGACTACGGGAATGGAATCGAGCCTCGCGAACCGGAACCGGAAGAACATATTCAGTTCCTTAGACGGCATTTTTACCTGATGTTCGATCAGTATGGGGATTACAGCTGCATCATGTTCCGCAAGTTCTCGGCCTGGTATGGGGCGAAACTGGGAATCCCCGAAGATCTGGAAGATCGCCTTCGTAAGTTCAACTCCTGTAGCGAGTTTGACGAAATCGTTGATCAGATTCGTGAACGCCAGGGTGAACGGGAATCGTTTATCCCCACCGCGATGCTGAAAATTCCCAACGGGCCAATCGCGCACTGGTAAGCTGACCGAATTAGCGAGACTCTGCGGCCTATACCTATCTGAGGGGGAATTCTGAGGACTCTCTTCCCGTTCTGTTGGGAAAGTCTGACCAACGTTTTACAATTCGGGTTCGTACAGAAAGAATAGAACCTTTCCCATCACGCTACCCCTCTGCGCTGAAAGCTGCTCAAGTGCCCGCTGATCCGATCAAATTCAAAACCCCTGCTCGAGGGGATTACCATTGCGGGACAGGCCGTCCCCTGATGGTTATCGCGGGTCCTTGTGTCATGGAGAGCCTGAGTCTGTTGCAGGAGGTCTCAAGTCGCGTTGCACAAATTTGTGAAGCGCTCGAACTTCCCTTTGTCTTTAAATCGAGTTTCGACAAAGCGAACCGCACGAGTATCAAATCTTATCGAGGTCCGGGACTCGATGAGGGGCTGGCGATGCTGGAGCAGGTCAAATCCGAAACAGGACTTCCAGTCACAACCGATATCCACGAGTCGTGTCAGGCCGAATCAGTAGCCTCCGTCTGCGAAATCGTGCAAATCCCTGCCTTCCTGGCGCGCCAGACCGACCTCATCGTCGCTACAGCTGAGGCGACCGCCAAACATGGAGGGGTGATCAACATCAAGAAACCCCAGTTTGTTGCGCCGGAAGATACGCTGCATGCCGTCCGCAAGGCAGAAGAAGCGGGGAACTCGAACATCTTACTCACCGAGCGGGGAACTGTGTTTGGCTATGGGCGATTGATCAACGACTTTCGTTGTATTCCGATTATGAAGCAGCATGGTGTGCCGGTGGTTTTCGATGCGACTCACAGTGTGCAAACTCCGGGCGGAAGTACAACGGGAGGGCAACGACACATGATCCCCACCCTGGCGAGAGCAGCCGTCGCGGCGGGAGCCGATGCCGTCTTTCTGGAAACTCATCCCGACCCCGATAATGCCCTCAGCGATGGACCCAATATGCTGGCACTCGATCGGCTGGAGGGGCTACTTTCTGAATTAAAAAAACTGCGAGAGTTATATCTCACCTTTTCTCACGATTGATGCTCTCCTGATGAGAGTTCATTAATAATCCCATTTCTTATCTAGATTTCATTTCTTCTAAGACAGCAATTCAATCTCATGAACACTCCTTTCATTGATCATTCCAAGGTTTCCTTTTTTCGTAACTGGTCCTGGTTGTTTTTATGCGCATTGATTCCGCTCATGGAGGGATGTCGTCCCCCCGAACCTGCGGACAAAAATTCAAACCAGCAATCAAACACCATTGATGCCAGTCTGGCTTCGAATACGGAAGATCAGTGTGAGAAATGGGTCGATTCCATCATCAGTATGAGTCAACCCGATCAATATTCGGTCAAGGTTGAAGAGCGGGTCGTGACTGGCCTGCTGAATGACTGGAGCTCGAATTGCGGCTCGACCAAACACGATCTGGATACAGAAGGACTGAAGCAGTGGTTGAATGAGGAAGAGATTGAACGCTTGCAGTCTACTCGCTTTAACGGAAAAGATACCGACCACATTCGGAACTGTATTCTCTATTTCAACATCTGGGAATCAGTCGCTGCTGGTCTGGAAACCGATCTCGAACGGGTGAACAAAGTTTTTGAGTTCGTGATCACAAACATGGCTTTAATTGCCGAAGCGGACATGGTTCCCTTCTCCCGACACAACACACTACTCTGGGGTGTGGGGACAGCAGAAGACCGGGCTTTGGTATTTGCAGATATCCTGCGTCAGAATCGAATCGATACCTGTATTCTGACCCCGGTCAGTCCCGCCAATGAAAATGCTCCCTGGTTGGTCGGCGTCATTCTGAAAGACGAGGTTTATCTCTATAACACTCAGCTCGGCATTCCTATCCCCGGACCGGAAGCCGACGAGAACCAATATGGCATCAGTGATGTGGCCACTCTTGAAGAAGCACTGAACGATGATTCAATACTTAAAAAACTCGCCCTGGATGACGAGCATCCATTTCTCTTAACTAAAGAAGATCTCTCTCAGCTCAATGTAGAGATGATTGGTTATCCGGAACTGTGGGTTTCCCGGTTTTCCCGTTTGCAGACTATGTTACCTAAGGATAATAAATTTCTGCTGACGGATGGCCTTGTGGATAACGAAAGTGGACAGGGGCTCGCTTCTCGATTAGTAGCTCAATCCAAAGGAAGATGGAAAATTGAGGAACTTAAAATCTGGCCCTTTCCGGAAAAACGGCGTCAACAAAGACTCAATATGCCGGAAGAGCAGCAGCAGATTGAACAATCCTTTGAAGGCTCACTTCGAGTTTATTTCGGAGCACAACAGGACGATACTTCAGACGGCACAGGATACCGAATCACCTCATCCAATCTTGTACATCAAGCCAGGTTGGCCTATTTAATGGGTCAGTATCAGCAAGCCGTTAAGCAGTACGTCGGTACTCAGGTGATTCTGAAACAAAGCTCGGATAATGATTCCTTAACTGTCGAACAGCTGATGCAGATCGGTAAGCAGGAAGAAGCAGCTCAGTGCCAACTCGCCCTGGAAAATATCAGTTACTGGCTGCCGACAGCACAGATGGCACTTGGCAAATATGATCAGGCCGGAGATTTATACACAGAGTACGGCCGAAAGTACGGGGGCACGGGCTTCTGGACCCGGGCTGCTGTGTTGAACTCGATCACTTCTTATGCCCAGAGTAAAAAATACGCTCTTGCCATTCAGGTTGTGCAACAGTTCATGGAGCCGCTGCCTGAAGGCTCACTCGAACGCTATGGTTTGGAACTCAAACTGAAGCAACTTCGTAATCTTCAGCAGCAGGAACGCTTGAAACAGGCCAATTGACCCGGTTTAACTCGAAATCAGGGCACACAACCTCTGAAAAAAACGCTTACGAGACAGAACCTGATTCTTCAGTCAGGCGAGTTGTCGTCACAGCCTCATGTTGCAAGAATAAGGCTCCGGGCCTGGTGCATGCGTCTATCCGGGTACAGACCAACGCAACTGGGCGGTTCTGCTGGCGCACTCTGTTTTTTAATCCGTAGAATGCTGATTCATGTTGCAGTTTGTTCAGAAGCAATGGTTCCTGTTTGGACTGACAATATTTATCAGTATCGGGCTGTGGTGGGGATATCATTCCTCTGTTGAAGAGATCGATCAGCTGAATCGATTTTTATCCCCCAAACCGCTGACTCAGGTGGTCCTCTTCCTGATGGCCTTCAGTTTGAACAGCCGTCTCCTTTATGAGTCCTTTCGATATCCTGGCCCGGTGCTGGCGGCGTCGTGCGCGAACTATATTGCCATTCCGCTGGTAGCCATGTTGCTGATGCCTTTACAAAGCGGAGTCGATTTTCAAATCGGTTTGATGATTGCAGCCAGTACACCCTGTACGATGGCTGCCGCCTCTGTCTGGACGCGCAAGGCGGGGGGTAACGACGCTGTTTCGCTGCTGGTGACAATTCTAACCAACGGGATTTGTTTCATCGTAACCCCCTTCTGGCTTTCCTGGGCGATTGGAAGTGAAGTTCAGCTTGATACGCAGAGTATGGTCTGGCGCCTCATCTACTCGGTGCTGATTCCTGTCTCACTGGGGCAATCAGCGCGTATCATTCCACCTGCTGCCCGGTTTGCAGATCGGTTTAAAACTCCGCTGGGAGTGATCGCCCAGTTGTGCGTGCTCTTCCTGGTATTTGCAGCCTCCTGTCGTGGAGGGCTGAATATACAGTCGGCGGAAGGTGCCCCCGGATTGGTGGCTGTTCTGTGGGTCACCGTTTGTGCGATCTTCCTGCATCTGCTGGGTATGTTACTCGCCTGGCAGTTGGGGCTCCGATTTGGTTTCGCACGCCGGGACCGAATTGCCATGCTGTTCGCCGGCAGTCAGAAAACATTGCCCATTGGAGTCCTGATTGCGACCGACCCTTCCCTGTTCGGAAACCCGGATTTTCTAGGTCCAGGTCAAGGTATCCCCTTCGTGGTATTCCCCATGTTGCTCTTTCATGGGTCGCAGCTGTTTATCGATACCTTCATTGCCAATCGAATTGCTTCTAAGGCGAGTGAGGAGTCCTGAGCTCTTAACACGTCTTACAGCTTGGGAAGTTGAACAGGTTGCGGGCGTGGTTGCATGCGGCGCCGGCGTTCTTCTTCGAGGAGTAGCATCGGAGTTGGTTGCTGCTGTGGAGCTTCTCGATAGTTGGGATTAAAACCATCCTGCCAGCGCCATCCCAAAGGCGTCTCCAGTTCTTTTGCTGCCAGTAACGCCCAGGGAGTATCGGGGTGCTCAGTAATGACTCGTTCCAGATAAAAGCGAGCCTGTTCTGTATATTTTTTGACTTGCCCCCCCGCATCACTTTCGTCAGCGGGAAGTAAACGCCACATGTTGTTTCCTTCCTTAGTGAACTCCAGAGGAGAAACTTTCATCTGGGCGAGCATTTTGTTGTAACCGAAAGTTCGCACCCAACTGGCGAGAGCGCGACCCATCGCCAGATCATAACCTGCTTTCCACCGGGGGACAGTCACCTCTGCTCGGGCATCTTCTCCGTCCAGCAGGGTCCGCAGAACTTCATTCTCCAGGTGATAAACATAATCAGCGAATGGCTTCTGGGCTTCATCGATCTCCTGCTTTAAACGCTCCTGGCGATCAGCGCGAAAGACAAGACGCGCTTCCGGGGTTGGTCGATCGGTTGTACTCAAGGATGCTTTCACTAAAGCGGCGACCGCCCTGTTACTTCGCACGGCCTCCTGATAATCACTGAAGGAACTGTAATCGGGCATGTAGTTCCGCATCAGGTTGGTGTCGAACCTGGGACCGGGTTGCTCTGCGGCGATGAAGTAGATTCCACCTGTTTCAGCACAAAGTCGTGTGAGAGCATAGGGCCCAAATCCAGAGGAGAAGGAATTCAAACCCTCATTCCGGCCCCAGAAATCGAGCCCTAACCGCTCGGGATAACCTGTTTCGGGGCCCTGATCGACAGGTAAGTTCTGAAAAGAACCGTCCGAGAGTTGATAGGGCTGGTAACCGACTTTGCGACCAAAGACTGCCGAGTTCCCCACACAATAGACGCGCGCACCAAGTCGACTTAAATCGTAAGTGACCTGATCTACCATATCATGGTCATCCCCCCGTTCATCGGTGACGATGACAATCAGGAAGTTGCGTCGTTGTTTGGTGCGGTAAGGTTTCCATTTCTCGACAACCGCCTGGACTGAAGTGAAGACTTTCTCTTCACCCGATTCATCAGGTTGCACCTGTCGAATCGCCTGCACAGCCAGAGCGGGTTCCTCCACCGGTGTCTGGGTCAGGAAGTTAGTCCCTTCGCCGAAACTGACCACACCAGTGAGCAGCGACCCTTCCGCCCCCAGTTCCATTACACCGAGTTGTTCATAAACATTTTCGATGCGACTGGCGATCGCGTTACGTCGTTCCTTGAGTGAAAGAGATGCATCGAGTAACCAGACCACAAGCGTCTGTTCCTGCCGTAGAGAGCTGGCGATTTCCAGTGTGAGACGATCAATCGCACCGTCGACTCCTCCAGCTTTTTCGGACGTCCCCTTCACATCAACGGCTTCAACCAGTTCCGCTTCCTGCATGCTCGCAATCTGCTCAAAGACAGGTACATCAATATCAATTTCCACCGCTCTGTTCAGGTCGTGCTCGACCGACTCCTGAGTCTGTTCAGCAGGTGTTACCGCAGCGAGGGCCGATTCCCCTTGGATTTCGAGTGAACTGTCATTACCCGGGTCAACAATTTCCAGGTTATCGATCTGCAGCTCTTCCGGCTCCCAGTCATCGAACTCTGTAGTGGAAACAAACGGCAGCAGGTTCGCTTCCAGATGCTGACTGTAAGTCATACTGGCAAGCACCAGCAGAATACAGGCATGAACTACAAGGCTGATCGCCCACGCAGGCAAATCGCGGAGTTTAAGACCACCCCGATGGTGCGCAAGAATTTCCTCAGCAGGGCTCAACTCCGATTTAGCCACTCGGTTGGGATTGGGGGCTCGGTCAGAAGACCTGTCCCCGGAATTCGTTGAAGGATGTGATGTCATGAATTTTTTCAATTCTCAGAGAAGGTCACCCGAAGTGCAGTCGAGAGAGTCATCTTGATTCCCTGACTTTGGTAGTAACCTGAAATAAATTGTACAAGGGCCGTATCTGTTAAACAAATGGTTCTTCGTGCGGCGGTCCACATTTGCTTCAGAGATCGACAGGAGCCGATCCCGGCAACTCTCACTTAACTCCATGCGTGTATCAGCAGACCTCGGTTATTTCCCTTCTGAACTGATCTTCATTGGAACCTGATCCTGTCATATAATGCTTAAGTACGTGAAAAGTCGTGACTTTTAAAGCGGGTTCTGTTCGTGTGGACAGTATGTTTTAAAAGATATTTTCACTTTCACCCCTCAATGACGTATAGAATTGGGGATGAAATCCATTCACCCAGCTTCTACCATGGTGAATCTTACCTCGATTTCCCTCCAAACGACTTTCCTACCTGAACTACCCTGCCCTCTACTTTTAAGGCGATCTATGATGAAACACATACCCTCCCGATCTGTAGTCCTTTCTATAGTGACCGGAATGGTTTCTCTGTCCATGTTGATGCTGGCTTTGCCCACAGTTCAGGGGGAAACCCTGACTGAAGTGCTGGATGCTCAGGAAGTCAGCAAAATGAATGCGGTGATCAGTTACATCGAGCAGAATCCGGAAGCCGAAGACGTGGGCGAGGCCTACAACATCGTCTTCAGGCTGGCTCTCGCTTATAAGCAGGAAGCTAAAGTTCTGCCTCTGGCCGAAAAGTACCTGGAAAGTGGTGATCAGGCGGCCGAAACCAAAGCGGTTTGCATTCAGATTAATCATCTCGTGGCCGACGGAAAAATTGAAGAAGCAGTCGATCTCTTTTTGCCCATGGTTCGTTATCGATCACGGCGGGATCCGAATGCGGCTGGTCAGTGCGGGTTTATGCTTTCCGATGAAGCTCAACTGGCAAATCGTCCCGACCTGACACGCAAAGTGATGCTTGTCATGCGGGAAGTACTTCCCCTGCACCCCACTTACGATCGGATGTGCGAATCAAAAATCAAGAAGATTGAATTGGTTCAAAAACCAGCTCCTGAAATTTCAGTCACTGACTTCGCGAAGCACCCATCAAGCTGGAAGAGTATAAGGGCAAAGTCGTTCTACTCGATTTCTGGGGAACTTTCTGCGGTCCATGTATCGCTGAATTTCCCGGCTTAAAAGAAACCTATGCGGAATACAAGGATAAAGGCTTCGAGATCATCGGAATCTCCGCTGACGATGCCAAAGAGCAGGTTGATGAATTCCAGAAAGAATTCAATCTTCCCTGGAAACTCGCGATGTCTAACTCAGACGAGCTGGCAACAGCCGAACGCTACTCTGTCACCATGTTCCCCTCTACTTACCTCATTGATCGGGAAGGGAATGTCATCGCTGTTGACCTGGGTGGAGATGAGCTCAAACGAGCCATCAAAGCTCAATTCGAATAACCTTTCCAGGCTTCTGTTGAAGCCTGCTGAAGTTAAAAACAAAAGTAAGTGGCCAACGCCGGAAAAAGGCTTCTGGGTGAGTCAATCACCCAGAAGCCTTTCTATTGTTCAGGTGTCGCTTCAGTTGGCAGTCAATTTGAGTGAATTCAAACAAAATTCATGTCGTCGGTTGCCAGCCTCTCTATGCAGGGATCAGAATAAGATTAAGTAAAATCAGTTCTCACTGCCTGTAGATTTAGTTTTGGAATTGTTTTCTAGAAGGTTGAATTCATGCGAAGCCTCGTATCCCACGCTCTGTTTACTCTGCTCGTAATGGTGGTAGCGGGTTTCAGCACTCTCTTAGTTGCGGATGAGGTCACCCTGCCGCTGAATGAAATTCAGGCGAAGATTCAATGCGAAGGGAAGATATTCGGGGCATCTCCAGGGATTCTGCATCGATGATCAAAAACATATCCACTGGAGTTTCACTACAAAGATGGTGAAGACGGATCTCAGTGGAAAGATCATAAAAGAGATACCGGTGGTCTCTCATCATGGAGACTGCTGCTATGTCGATGGCAAAGTCTATGTTGCTGTCAACAAAGGCCAGTTTAATAACCCGGAAGGAAAATCAGACAACTGGGTTTATGTGTACGATGCTGAGACCCTCACAGAGTCGCAGCATGAAGTCCAGGAAGTTTTTCATGGGGCTGGCGGCATGGCTTATCACGATGGAAAATTTCTGATCGTTGGTGGGTTACCGACAGATGTTCCCGTCAATTACCTTTACGAGTATGACCGCGATCTGAAGTTCGTTAAAAAGCACGAACTTAAAAGTGGCTGGACATTACTGGGCATTCAGGGAGCAGCCTATGCAGATAACCATTGGTGGTTTGCCTGCTATGGTGGCCATTTACTGAAAGTTAATAATGAACTCGAAATGGTCGGCAGATATGATTTCGAATGCGGTTACGGAATTCTCGGTTTAGGTGATAATCAGTATTATATCGCTCGCGGATCCCGGAATGACGCCAGAATGAACGAAGGTCACCTGCTGCACGCCGTGCCGGATGAACAAACCGGTTTAAAAATCGTCGAGTGAAATGCGGCTTGGGATTAAAACACTCAAAGAGTTGTGTCTGACTTCCCCGCTTTCTTTTCGCCATACTGATTTTGCTCCCTCACTGGTATTGCAGGTTTACCTATCTGTGGAAGTTCCTCAGGCATCTTTTCGAGGATGCCACGTTGAATGAGTTCTTTTGCGAGATCCTGGATATGTTCGTTGATATAAACTGGCAAGCGACCTTCGACACCTCCCCGTAATCCGTAGAACACATCTCTTTGTAGGCCTTCTCTGCTGGTAGATCTTCCAGCAGCATACGGTAACAGGCGACGACACCACCCGTTCGATGAGCCCCGGCGGCATGCACGAGAACCGGTTTACCAGTTTCCTGGCATTCAACCAGTTTCTCGATTGCATTCGCATACTCGGTAATATCACCTCGACCATCACCATCAAGTCGATAGCGATAGTGTTCGATTCCCAGTCGTTTGGAGGTTTCGACCTCGTTCACTTGTCTCGAGTCGGTGGTATCGAATCCATTCAGATCAATTACCACCTGAATGTCATGCTTGCGAACTGTCGGTTCGAACATCGCCACTGAAATCTGACCACTGCGAAATATCTCACCGGGAACGACTTCGCCAAAGCGTTTGGCAAAGAACTGGTATTTAAAGAATTCATCCCAGATCAGCGCCGAGGCAATAATCAGCAGCAAAACACCGCCAATCAGGATCGGTTTTCGCTTGTAGAATGGACGAGTTGCTGAAGTGGAACCTGATTCATTTAAGACAGGTGTCGAGACTGAAGACATCAGGGTGAAGTTCCTTCCTGGAAGATCACGTGATTCAAAACAGAAGAACAGTTTCGCGATGGAAAACCGGCGCGATCCCTCACGCGTTTCAGTAAAGATAATCGAAGTTTAATCAGTCTCCTGAATCGCTTGAACCCGAATCTGGGATTATTCATTAATTCTGCATAAGTTTCTAACAATCGATTACTGTTTTGCGGCAATTACCTGTTCATATAACTCCCGATATCTACCCGCCACCAGCGGCCAGTCAAATTGCGAGATGAATCCGGGAACAGCTGCTCGATAACGTTCTAATCGATCAGGTTCCTCCATGCAGGCTTGCAGATTTTGAGCCAGCTGAGACACGTCCTCGATGGGAGAGAGTAACCCGTGTTTTTCGTGCAGGACCAGCTGTCTGTTCCCACCCACATCTGTGGCCAGGACGGGTAAGCCGGAGGCCAGTGCCTCCAGAATCACATTTGCAAACGGCTCTCTGCGGGAGGGGCAGATAAAGAACTGAGCAGATCGATACAGATTGACCTTCTGCTGCCCGGAGACATGCCCGACCAGCTGCACACGCTCGGTGAGTTTCAATTCCTGAATGAGTTTTCTTAAGTTCTCTTCTTCCGGTCCTGTCCCCCTATCAGCAGGTCGAAGGGAGGGGAATCGAGCTCTGCGTATGCCCGAATCAGTGTGTCAAAACCTTTCCGATGTGAGAGGTTTCCTAAACTCAGACAGTAAGGTTTCGGGTGGGGGTAAACTTCTCCCGCGGCGAAATTCTCCAGTGAGACTCCATTGTGAATCACGTGAACTTTTTCAGGAGAGACACCCAGAGTCGTGATCTCCTCTTTCAGAAAATCACCTTGAGCGATGACGGCATCCACGGCATTCAACGTATCTCGGATCCGGTTTTCGATGCGCGGATGTTTTCGCATTCGTTCGCCGGGAAGGATATCTGAACCATGCGGTCTTACGACGACAGGCACATTGGTCATGCTGGAGAGTGATTTGGCAATGTATGCGGGGGGATAAGCAGCGTGGCAGTGAATCAGGTCAAACTGATAGCGTTGATGTAACCGAATTAATCTGGGGAGCAGCAGTCGCAAACCGAAATGTTTGGAAAAAGGTTTACGATAACGGACAACCGGGTAGGCGTATTGAGAATCATCGTGCGACTGCCGGGATTTGGGAGCCAGCACAACGACAGTGTCACCCCTATTCAGCAGTTCTCTGGCGAGGTGATCCAGCACCATTTCTGCACCACCCACATTCGGGAAGAAGGTATCAGTAAACAGGCAGACCTTCATTCCGTTCCCTTTTGGTCCAGTGCAGATAAGAGGCTCTCTCTTGAGTTAAGCAGCAGCAATTTCGATTTCACAATCTTTAAGCAGGCTACGCAGTTCTTCCAGGGGTAACCCGACGACATTTGTCAGACTTCCCTCGATCGAACTGACAAAGACAGAACCCGCTTCCTGGATCGCGTATCCCCCTGCTTTACCAAGTGGCTCTTCTGTGGAGAGATACCAGTCGAGCAGCGGAAGGTCAGCACGTTTGAAAGTAACAGAGGTACGGCTGACTGCTTCGTGTAACCAGCCTGTTGAATCAACCAGACAGAGTGCAGTCAGTGCCCAGTGCTCTTTTCCGAAGTAATACTTTTTGAACCAGGTCTGCACTTCGGATTTCCAGTCGCCCTCAGCATGGGGCTGCCCCAGTACGTGTAAGGTTTCGACTTTGTCGTGTACCTGTCGCGGTTCCGAACAGACAATCACGGTGTCGGCAGTCAGCACCGCCTGGTAATCGTTGCGGCCTGCACTTTCCAGTTGCTCAATGACGTCGTCGTTCTTTGTACGGGCAATCTCGGAAACGAGTCGTTCGATCTCGCGCCAGGTGTGGGCATCCTGAAAACCGGACTCGACGGGATTGGCCGGTTCCAGAATTTCAATTTGCTGTTTGGGAACAAGCAGTTCCAGTAATTCCGCGCGGCGTGGGGAACGGGAACCCAGAATGATTTTACCTGGTGAGTCAGCCATCGTATCCATCAGTTGTAAAGCAGGTGCATAATCAGAGAAGAGTCCGTTCTCTCATTCGTCATTAAAACAAACAGGTGCTTATGATCTTACTGTACAAAATGAGCACCATGCAAGGTGCTCATTTTTAATTCATCTTCGGGGCTTGTTCCGGCTCCAGGAGACTTGATTTCTCCCGAGCGCCCCGTTTGATTATTTGGAGTTCAGCATGTTGCTCAGGCGAGCGCGTCGGGCAGCACGCAAACGGGTACGACGACGAGCATCAGAGGGTTTTTCGTAATATTCGCGGCGACGCATTTCTTTTTTAACGCCAGCATGCTCAACCAGTTTACGGAATCTTTTTACAGCATCTTGAACAGATTCATTGTCTCGTAATCGTAACTTAACCACTAGTTTTCCTTTTTATCTCCTGATAATGTTTCGATTCGGGTCTCGGTCCTGGTGGAGATGACCTGAGGGTTATGTTTTATACAAATGTCCACAAATAGCTGTAGACTCGCATTTGAGGCGAATGGTAAAGAATATCTGATACCGGCGTTTGCTTCAATTGATTTCGAGGGTGAAATCTGTCCCCCACCCGCGAAATCGGTGAGGATTTTACCGTTCAACCCCTTATTAAGGGATGTTTAAGCTTCGGTTAACCCTCTTTGACCAGTTTTCGGAGGATTTCGACCCCGCGTTCCAGCGTCGATTGCTCCGCCGCGTAGAAATCCGGAAGTGAGTGTCCTGCGAACTGAAGACGTTACCGGGGATGATCAACAGGTTATTTTCGATCGCTTTCTTAACGAATTCGGTCCCTGTTCCCCAGGGTGCTTTCTGAAAACAGATAAAATGCTCCGTCGGCACCTCGAATGTCGTAATCATCTCCCAGTTCTTTCAGCATGAAGTCCCGCTTCTGTTTGTATTCACCCACGTAGGCGAGATATCGTCAAGAGCCGATAACCCCGCCCACTGCACCGGGTGAGGAGCGCAGACGAAGGTGAACTGTTACAGCTTGATCATCTGTTGCAGAATTTCCTGCGGGCCATGTACATATCCGAGTCGCCAACCGGTCATCGAATGTGACTTGCTGAAACCATCGATGACGATTGTGTCTTCATTCAGGTTGTGGGGCTGCTGAACTCGTCGTCATAACAGAACGAGCGATAAATCTCGTCGCTGATCAGGACGATTTCTTTTTCCTTAGCGAGTTTCGCCAATGCTTCCATTTCAGAAGCTCCGCCAACTGTGCCGGTTGGGTTGGCGGGTGAGTTGCAGATCAGTTTGGTTTTATCAGTGATCGCCGCTTCCACTTTGGCCACATCGATTTTGAAATCGGGATAAGTGCTGATGAAAACAGGGACTCCCCGCCAGCGAGACGAGGTGTTTATACATTACAAAGAACGGGTCAAAAATAATGACCTCTTCCCCTGGATTGACCAGCGTCGAAATCGCCAGCATCAACGCACCACTCGTTCCACTGCTGACAAAGACCTTCCGGTTACTTTGGCCATATTGCTTATCAACATCGGCCTGTAACCGCTTCAATAAGGGAGCGATTCCCTGAGTCTGGCTGTAAGCGTTCTTTCCTTCATCAACTGCTTTATACAACGCCTCTTTGATCGGTTGCGGCGTATCAAAATGCGGCTGACCGATGCTGAGGTTCACCGGGTCCTTCATGTTCGCAGCCAGGTCGAACACTTTTCGAATTCCCGAAGCATCAATCTTATGCATCCGGTCGGCAATCCAGGTTTCTTTCATCAGTCTGCTTCTAAAATCTTATGCTAGGTATCAGGTCTGTTTTGGGATGGGGGTTATGGACAAGTTCCAAGGGTGGCCCGGACAATCACAACGTGTTGTCCGGGTTGCGTAGCAACACAAAAGCGGTGATTGCGTTTCAGTGTGAACAGGTGCTTGAAGCGACTCCAGCTTGAATTGCTGTCAACGCTTTGGTGTGCCTGCGGCATCCAGGCAACCTTGCAGGATTATCTGGACCACCCGGAAGTGGAAAGCAATCGTTCCACTCTTTGTTGCTGCTGAGATTATATGCAGCCAGACCCCGTTCTGTTTAGGGTGCCGAGAGTTGTGCGACCTCTTTTGTCGACTCTTGCGTCCCTCTCAGACGGATCCAGACGAGGGGGGCATGCTTGGGAGCCGGTTCTTCGGCGGTCCAGGTCATTTTACGGATCGATTCATACCTGGCGACCGTTTCAATCTCGGGCAGATCGGATTCGAAGGCCAGCATATCGGATTGCTGATGCTGGTCGAGGTAATTTGCGATTGCTTCCGGGTTTTCCAGTCGCTGGACTTCACTCCCCAGGTAGAACAGGAAGGGGTGCCACTCGCCGGTTTTGTACGTCGTGATTTCAGGACCTTGTCCCAGCTCCCTTCTTACTTCATTAGCAAACCGGGCGGCGACAGCACGATGATCGCGTCCTGGAATGATCTGGGAATTCACCACCAGATAACAGACGAGTCCCATCACTCCGATCGCTGACATCGAAGCATATATCTTGCCACGATTAGATAACCAGAGCGAAGTTAAGAATCCACAAGCAATAGTCAGACTCAATAGCAGGGCCGTCGTTTGCATCCAGGGCCACTTGTGGTTGATCAGGTAACCCGTTCCACCCGCTGCGGCAATGGCGACGCCTGCGAACAGCCCCGCCCTCCAGCGCGAGAAGAACTGAGCGACTTTAGGCAGATAAGCTTCCAACCGCACGATCTGTGTCCCCGCCATCAATGAGAGGAGTGGCAGCAACGGCATCAGGTAGTGTTTGTGTTTGTTTGCCTGAGAAGAGATGATCGCCAGTTGGACCAGGAACCAGATCCAGAGAAACCGTTCGTTTGCATCTTGTTCTTTCCACGCTTTCCTCCAGGAGGAAGGCCAGGCTGCGACGGCGAACAGCGACCAGGGAAGCATTGAGGTCAGAATATGTGGTCCATAATACCAGAAGGGTTCCGATCCCAGTTCTCCGAACGCACGCCCGACTGTTTCACTCTGCCAGACCTCCCATGCCCCTGGAAGTCGTTGTAACAACAGATAAGGCCAGATACCAATTGCGGCCGCAGCTATTAGTAATCCAACCGGGTTCAACATTTTCAGAAAGTCGCGGTACCGTTTCTGAATAATGAAAAAGAGAACCGTTGGGGCGATGACCATTACTGGTCCATAGTAGAATTTCCCCAACCAGCTGATTGACAATAGAGCATAAATCGCCGTGATGCGGAGGAATGATTCTTTATAAGTTGCTTCCGGTTTTGAAGTCGCTACGAGATACATAGCGGCTGTTGTTAACAGGCAGAGCGTCATGTCGATCTCTGCCTTGCGGCCAAAGTCGAGGACATACACCGCCGTTAGTTGAACGAGTGCTGCTGCCAGGCCGACTTTTCGTCCATACCAGCGCGATCCCCAGTGATAGAGCAGTCCAGCGAGTAACAGGGCGGCAAGTGCCTGAGGTGCCCGGGCAGTCCATTCATTCAATTCGCCGAACAAGGTCGCAGAGCCGGAAAGGACCCAGTAGACGAGGGGTGGTTTTTTCAGACGGGGAATACCTGCGTAGTAAGGGACGACATAATTCCCTGATTCGAGCATCTCCTGAGTAGGAACGACTGCGAACCCTTCGTGTGAAGAAAACGTACGATATCCTGCCAGGTTGAAAAACAGAACGAGAATCCCGACAGCAAACACCACTCCCACTTTAAACTTCCAGGAGCGGTAAAAGGGGAGTGCAGAATCTTCAAGCTGGGGAAGGTGTTCGCTGGTCATCTTGAATCATTCAAGGAGTTAAGCGGAAGTCACAGCGGGCGAGTTCATCAGGCCGCACGACGTTCATCGAAAGCACGCGGGAATTCCTGTTTAACTTCGAAGTTTTTCAGGTTCCGCACGGCGTAAGGTTGTTTCTTACGAACCTCAAAGTAGATTCGCGCTCCCAACTCACCCAGCATCCCGAGGATGAAGAACTGAATTCCCACCATCGAAGAAAAGACAGTGAGTAACAACAGCGGGTTGCCAGTCATGTCGACTCCCGAGAAGAGTTTCATACCGACAGTAATCAAACCAGCCAGGATAGACACCCCACCCGAGATCAATCCCATCGTGCCGAAGAGACGCATCGGGCTGACAAGGTATTG
This sequence comes from Planctomycetaceae bacterium, assembly GCA_041398805.1. Classification (GTDB taxonomy): domain Bacteria; phylum Planctomycetota; class Planctomycetia; order Planctomycetales; family Planctomycetaceae; genus Polystyrenella. The sequence goes on from JAWKUC010000001.1 coordinate 889,566, forward strand.
AATCAGGTATTTGACAGTGATCAAGTCGAGCAGCACTTTGAAGGTTCGGGAGATCCCATACTTTGTTTCGCCGAATCGACGGGGATGATGTTTGGTAACGACTTCGGCACATTTCGCTCCCCGCCAGGAGGCGAGAATCGGAATGAACCGGTGCATATCACCGAAGAGTTCCAGTTCCTGCGCCACTTCACGGCGAATCGCTTTGAGTGTGCACCCCAGGTCATTAACTGGAAAGCCGGTTACTTTAGAGATCAGCCAGTTGGCAATCTTGGAGGGAAGTTTGCGATTGATGAAGGTGTCCTGGCGGTTCTTGCGCCAACCGTGGACGAGGTCGTACCCTTCTTCGATCTTGGCGACCATCATGGGAATGTCGGAAGGATCGTTCTGCAGGTCCCCATCCATTGTGATCAGGATGTCACCCGAGGCATGTCGCAACCCGGCGGCCATCGCGGCGGTCTGGCCAAAGTTGTTACGGAATTCGATCACCTTGATCCGGTTGTCCTGCTGCACCAGCTTCTCGAGTTCCTCTTTGGAACCATCGGTGGAACCATCATCCACCAGCAGAACTTCATACTCCCGGTCCATTTCTTCGAGAACGGGGGTGAGTGCGGCATAGAGCCGAGGAATATTCTCGACTTCGTTATAAATTGGGACAACGATTGAGATGCTATTCATTGATCCGTTCAATCCTTGAACGAGTAAAAAATCCATTCCTGAGAAGTTGATGTAATCGGCACCGAGCAGAGCTCGGCGCCGATCCTGCATTGCGCGCAGTTGGCCCGCACACTTCAGCAGCTGGTAAGTTTTACAAATTTCAGGAGTTACGTCCAGACCGATTTTCAGCCCCGTCCGTCGGGAAAACAGGTGAACCCGGGTACCCGTCTGGTGTCCCATCTCTGATAATCTTGGGAAAATGAGATATGTGATTGAAAAACCTGACGAGAAATGAGTCCTCGGGTGCCAGACAGTGGCACCCTGATGGTAAATGAATTGGAACTAAACTGAAGGAGCAGGTCGGTTAAGCACGACCTCAAGAAGAGAATGAACAAGCGACAGTTGCTGAAAATTGGAGTTCCCGAGCGGCATGTGAAGGCAGCGATGGCCCTGATTCAGGACATCGTGCGTATGGAGAGCGTGCGTGGTAAGGAAATCAAACAGAAGTTAACCGAGGTTGTCGCTGATCCGGATGCGTTTCTGCTGGATGAGAGCTACGCTCCCTTTGCGCGAGAACTCGTGAAGTGGCGGGATGCTGCACCCATCGAAAAAGAACCAATCGAGTACAAGACTTGGGGAAAGACGGTTGAGATTGATGATCAGGCCCATCACCAGATGCGTGAAGCGTGTGAACTGCCGATGGCGTTTGGTGCTGCGCTGATGCCGGATGCGCATGTTGGATATGGATTGCCCATCGGGGGTGTTCTGGCGTGTGAGAACGCGGTTATCCCTTACGCTGTCGGTGTCGACATCGCCTGCCGTATGAAGCTGTCTGTTTTTGATCTGCCGGTCGAGACTCTGGAGAAAGATCGTCACTCATTGAAATCGGCTCTGGAAAACGGAACGCGATTCGGTGTCGGTGCGGCTTATGATCGGAAGCAGCAGCACGACGTGATGGATCAGGACTGGTCGATTACCCGCATTACACGCGAGAAAAAGGATACCGCGTGGAAACAGCTGGGAACGTCCGGTTCTGGAAACCACTTCGTTGAGTTTGGATTGCTGACGATTGAGGATCGAGACGAAGATCTCGGACTCGATGCAGGAAAGTACCTGGCATTGCTGTCGCATAGCGGTAGCCGTGGTGCCGGTGCGGCTGTCTGCAATACCTACTCGGCAATTGCGCGAGCGAATATGCCCGACGGGTATGAAAAGTTCAGTTACCTCGCCTGGCTGGACCTCGACTCGGAAGCGGGTCAGGAGTACTGGGCAGCAATGAACCTGATGGGAGATTACGCGGCGGCAAACCATGCGGTGATCCATCGTCAGGTTGGGCGACTGCTCGGAGCCGAGTCTATTGCGACGGTGGAGAACCACCATAACTTCGCGTGGATCGAAGAGCATCAGGGTAAGGAGGTCGTTGTGCACCGGAAGGGAGCAACGCCAGCTGGACCGGGTGTGCTGGGTGTGATTCCAGGATCAATGGCTGACCCGGCATTCGTTGTGCGGAAAAGGAAACCGGAGAGCCTGCATTCGGCATCACATGGTGCCGGACGTAAGATGTCCCGTAAGAAGGCGAAGGATACCTTCAATTTCAAATCGGTTCGCAACACCTTGCGTGACCGTGGAATTGAAGTCCTGTCGGCAGGGGCTGACGAAGTTCCCGGTGTTTACAAGGATATTCGCGAGGTGATGGCGGACCAGGAAGACCTGGTTGCGGCGATCGCTCGATTCGATCCTAAAATTGTCAAAATGAGTGGTGACGGTAGCCGGGCGGAGGACTGAAGAGTTCACCGCCTAGCCATTCTGTCGCACTCACAATTGGCATGAAAGTTGTATCTTAATTGACCGCGAAGGTTTTCTTTCGCGGTCAATTTTATTGGCGCGCTAGGGATTTCTCTGATCGCTGTAACTGGTTTATCAGCAAGGATGCTCTGTTTAAGCTCTCATGACGGGAATAGCGACCGAAAAGCACGGATTACATCGCCAGACGGGAAGGTTAAGCCAACAGGAAGAACACTTACAATCGTTTGTAATTCCTTAAGTTCTCCCTTGTAAAACTTACAAATCGACCCCTAGGCAAGTTGCTTTTTGGTGATAGACTTTTGTCGAAAACAAATAGTTTTATCTGGTTCCTGAAATGACATCTTTGCCACTACATCAGCCACAAAATCTAATATTGCCACCCGGTACCGATCACTGTCGATCTGTCTCGGACTGTTGTTCGCGTGTCTGGTTGCCCTCGATGTCGCGACCAGTTGCTGTTCAGAATCAGCTTTACCCTGGCACTGGTGTACCGAGTTCAAAATTCTATTCGGCACCTCAGTCTGTTGCTCCCGCACCGCAATCGATTCCTCCTCAACCACAAGCTGTGCCCAATCAATCGAATTACCGTGGTGGATTTTTTCAACCACTACGAAACATGTTTGGGGGAATCGGAACTATCCTCCTCCAGCCGATCCAAGACATCAGATTCCTACTATGGAACAGGCTGTACCGCCAGGTGGGTTCAATGGTTCGAATTCCATCAATGGATTCAGTAATCCTGCGAATCAGAACCCAACACCTGTTCCACCCGCAAGTCCCTCGGCTCCTCTGAACGGGATTCAGGAACGCCCGCGCACTTACAGGCAACAGGAACCACTTCCTTCTACTCAGGAACTGCTTCCGCCAGATCCCCGTAGTCAGAGCAGAGAAAAGGACGTATCAGAAGCCGGCACCGGACACGCCACCCACGAACGTGAAGCCGGATCCAATACTGGGAACGCCTGCGGATAAAATTTTTCTGGGTGAAGAGCCTGCAGAGGAACCTTCGCTTCCGCAACAGAATGAAGAGCTTGAATTCCGGTTGGAACGACAACCAGTCGAACAGAAAGTTCCCGATCCTTTTCAGGAGACGGAAAGTCCTTCTGTGTTAAAGCAGCGTCAGGACCTCCTCGAAGAGAATCCGCAGGGTATTCAGGAAGAATCAGTTCCGTTCGGCGAAGTGATCGAGACTGAAGAACCCGAACCTAGCCTGAGTAATTCCTTTGAAGCTCCTGCTGAGGAAATAGTGCCGGTGGAGGGAAGTGGGGTGGAGCCAGCCCCGCTGATTATACCTCCCATCAGAGAACCCCAACCGGTAGAGAAGTTGTTTGAGGAGACGGCCGTTCCTCCGTTGGATCAGGTCGAATTATTGACGAGACCGGGGTTGGAACCACTTCCTGAGAAAGAGATTCAGGAACTTGAAACTCTCAAGGTGACTCCCGAAACGAGTCCGTTTGAAGATTTTTCCAGCGATTCTGGTCCGCTGCTTGAATTCAACTCGTCGAGTCTCCGTGATGAGCTCGAAATCAAGGTCGTTTCGAGAGAGAAAAGCCAGGTTGGAAGTGGGACCCTGTTCGAAGTCTATCTTCTCAATCGATCGACTGAAGTTTTCCGGGATCTGACCCTGAAGGCGACCTTCAGTCCTGCTTTATTTGTACCTGGAAAAGAAAATGAGGAATTGGCTCGCTCTGTTCCCCGTATTGACCCCGGAGAGGAATTGAAGGTTCCTCTGACCCTGTTCAGCGAAGAGGAAGGGTACCACTGTGTTCGCTTCAGTCTGCAGAACGCGAACCGGGAAGAATTACGCTGGCATTCGACTTGTGTGACTTACATCTCTGAAACATTGAGGACAGATCTGTTGGGACCGGACGAAATTTCCGTCAATTCCCACGGGCAGTACACCTTGTTTGTGCAGAATGTTTCCAGGAACCCTTTGAATGATGTAGAAGTGAAAGTTCGTTACGATTCGGTCCTGAACTTTCTGGATTCTTCACAGCCAGTGACCAGCGAAGATCAGGAACTTGTCCTCAAAATTCCCAGCCTGAAGGGAGGAGAATCAATTCCAGTCTCTTATGCATTCGAAGGGATCAAGGAGAGTTCCAACAGCAGCCTGACTGTTCAAGCGACAGCTGGAGGCATCCCTCCGACAGAAACAGGGGCTTACTTGAGCATCAAACATCCTCAAGGGGCTTTAGATCTTGATTTAGAGCAGGCTGTTGCACCTCTTGAGGTGGGGGAAGAGACCGATTGGGTTATTGTCTGTCGGAACCAGGGATTAGCAACGCTCCGTGGAAGCCAGCTGAGTATTCAGTTACCGGATACGGTTCAGCTTGTCAGGTCCGGTTGGGGGGCTCGACGTTCTGAAGATGAAAGTCAAAATAGTGGGTCAAACAACAATCAACTTCAATTAAAAACTCCTGATATTCCCCCCGGAATCAGTGCCAGATATACGCTGCATGTCAAAGGGGTTGCAACCGGCAGCAAAGACCTCTGGATTAACTATGAAAACCCGGAGACGACTCCCACACGATTGGAGCGGAGGTTTCCCATGCCTGTGGTTCAGCAGCCGAAGCCTTACTAAGGGAAATAATTCGGAGACAGGGACCTGATGCGAACGAAGCTTTAGTCCTCTGATCTCAAAATCCGAGTGCCTGTGCCCTCAGTTGAGGTAAAACTCTGTCTATTACCCAATATTTTAGTGTTCATTCCCCTGTACAGCTCAAAGTTGCTCGTTGACATAAGCTCTCGGCTCAAATACGCTTAAGTTAAGGTTTTGAGGTTCAACAGGGAGTGTGTCTGTCAAAAACAGCGGATTCCTGTTTTTCCTTTCCTGTCACAGCCATTCAAACTGCGATTTTATGATTGGCAGATTGAACTGGTTGCGAAGAGCCAGACTTCAAACTCTGTCTCAGGAGAGTGAAGAATCCTTCTTCATTCTTTGTGACACAGACTTTCAAGACTGACTCTCCCCCTGTATTGGAACAATGTCCTTCAACTCAGCACAACTTCTGTACTCCTTCCTGTTATGGTGCTGACCTGCATTGCTTCGTCCTCAAACCGCTTATTGTTCCATTCCACCCTCGATACGTCCTGCTGTGAATCCCGGCAGTTCTGTATGAGGCTATTGGATGAGGTAGCAGAGTCATGTCAGATCGATCACCAAACCTGTCGATCCAGGAAGCCCTTGAACAATGCGACATCCTTAGGTCATCGCTTTACAGATCAGGTCCTGCTTGAGCGTTGTTTAACGCATACCTCGGTTGCAAACCAGACTTGATAGGTAATGAGCGGCTGGAGTTTCTGGGGACTCCATCCTGGGGTTGTTGTCTGCTAGAATTGTACGATCACCTTCCGACTCAGTTGGAGGAGAATCCGACACGATTAAGCCGTCCTGGTGAGCTTCAATACCTGCACCTGATCTGTGTAACGAACCGGGATTGATAAACCGATCCAGGTTGGTAAAGGACTCAGCCAGCAGCAGGACATCCCCCCTTCTGTGAAGGCGGGCGTCATTGAGTCGACTGCTGACTGTATATCGATGCTGGAATTGATGTCGCCTGAGAGTTCATCATGCGGCCTTCAAATCGAGATTGGAGAAAGTGGCGATTCTGGAGCAGTCAGAACTACATATCTATATAGCAGAGAAAATGATGGGAGAAACTCCCGTTTACAAAGTGACCGACGAGCAGGTTCCACTTCACGCATCAAGTCAAAATTTCTGTAATAGGTTCCCGAAGCTTCTGAACCGCTCCGGGGAAACAGCAAAAAACAGGCTGAACAGCAGGCGGCAGCCAATGCAATCGAAGAACTGGACCTTGAAGAGGAAGCTCAAGGGCATTCTTGAGCTGGCAAACGCAGTCGCTTTTGCTTATCTGATTGCTGGAGCAGAGGTTACTAAATAAATAGCGATCAGCCAAGAGGGCTGATCGTTTACTTCTGTTGTAAACACTTGTGTCGGACGAATTAAAAAGCGTTAGCGTTTTTTCTTTTTAGTAGCTTTTTTCTTCGCAGCTTTTTAGTAGCTTTTTTCTTGGCAGTTTTCTTTTTAGCTGCTTTTTTCTTTGGTGCTTTTTCTTGCTACTTTTTAGCAGCTTTCTTTTTTAGCTACTTTTTCTTGGCTGCTTTTTCTTTACAGCTTTTTTCTTAGTAACCTTTTTATTGCTTTCTTTTTGGCCACCGTAAAAACCTTTACAGAGCCAAGTGAATCATTTCATAACAAATTGCTTACCGGGCATGAGTTCATGAAACAAAACACTTATTGGAAATCCGTTATGTCTGACAACCTTATAGACAACTTGCATGTTACCGATGTAATTGAGTGAGTTTTCATGTCGATCAGGAAGAGGTAAGAATCAACTTTCTCAAGATTGATTACCCCCCACCAAACCTTTTTGATACATAAATAACAATACAATTCACGCAACATACTAAGTAATCCATAAAAATGCGTGTTCCATTTTTATCATAATTCGGCATGCAATTTTTTGTTCTCGTCAGATCAAACTCCCTCTTACCATTGAGTTTGATCGGAATGAAGTCGTTTGTAATAGTTTCACATGTCATGAAGATCAGCTAACTTGAAACAGTTCGTTGTGGTCTTTGTGAAGGGCGAATGCATGAGTAAATCAGAAAACACTGTAAAACAAGGGTTATTTTACGTTTTCCAGTAGCGGTTTTGTAAACGCTCACAAAAAAACTCGTAATGATTAAGCTAACCATTACGAGTTCTTGTTATATCACAGAGAGATAAATCAGTTCGAAATCTGCTTCAAAACGTCCTGCATGAAGTCAAAACTTTCTCTAGCAATTTTTTCACTTCCAGGGCTGTAATCGAAGACTTCGACCGAAATCCACCCCTGATAGTTCGTTTCGAGCAGCGCTTTGAAGATGGGAAGATAATCAGTTTCACCCATACCAGGACCAAGCAGGTTGGTATCATTCACATGAAAATGACCCACATAAGGGGCAAACTCATGGATGAGTTCCGGGATCGATTTTGTTTCAGCACCCGCCATCGCTTTCACATCCTGGTGCAGCACCATGTTTGGTTCTCCGACCAGATCAATCAGCTCCATTGCTTCTGCGCAGGTGTTAACAAAGTCGGTTTCTTTCGTGGTTAATGGTTCCATGCAGATACGAACTCCCAGGTCTGCCAGGCGGGGCATTGCTGCCTTTAAAACCTCGGCGGCGTTCCTGTAAGCCTGCTCGCGGGTGATGCCCTCTTCCAGATTTCGTTGAAATGGGGAACCTAAAACCATCAAATCACCGCCTAAAGTCGCACACATATTACCTAATTTGACGAAATAGTCGGCGGTCGCCTTGCGCACGTCCTGGTTCATCGTTGTCAGATGAAACCCTTCGGTCTTAGCGAGCAACCAGTGCAAGCCGATGATTTCCAGTCCATAAGCTTCCGCCTGCTTGCGGTAGGTTTTAAGAACTTCGTCCGAAACGGTTGCCACATCGTCCGTGAGCGCGAAGGGAGCTGCTTCAATGCCGGTATATCCAATTTCAGCGATGATCTGACATTGTTTTTCCCATTCCCAGTTTTCAAACAGTTCGTGGCAAATAGCAAATTTCATGTTGGCTTTAATCCTCTTTCAGGGCGGTTCACAGGAACCGGATCTGGTATCTGATTCGATAAAGTTCTAGTCAATTGTTCACAGGTTGTTGATTGGTCGTGGCCTGTAGCGAAATCGGTTGCGATTTTTTCTGGTGATGCCAGGGGCCGTGCTTTCATTTCCAGAATAACAGGTCTCCAGTTCGGCGACGAGTCAACCAGCATTTCAGACGGGCCACTCCAGTTCTGGTGGCGAAACTGAAACTGACCCCAATGCCAAATGTAATTTCCATGAACGTTCAGAAAGGGTTTAAAAAAATGGCGCGCGAAGTAGTACTGGTCTGGTTGTAACGGTCATGCAGGCTGGGTCAGGGGCGTGATGTTTTTTGGTTTTGTTGTGTGCGTTGTTCAGGTTCTCCTGCTCAGTTAGTGAGTTTTGACTGCCGAAGCAAGATAGAGAAAATGTACCGTTCGTCAATCGGTCTGGACAAGTGCCGATGGCGAATCGAATGGATGCTTCAAAACAGGACTGGAAGCCTTAGGAAGAATACAATGAACAATACCTTACGACTTAGCCTCTTCGGTGCTCTGCTGGCTTTGTTCGCCAGTAGCAGTGCTTTTGCAGGTTACTGTGGTGCCTCAAGCTACAATTGCTGCCCACCACAATCCTGCAGCCCCTGCTGGAAACTACTGTGAAGCCAAAACCTGCACAAAAACGTGCTACAAGACAGTTAAAGAAACTGTCACCAGGACAAACAGGAAGTTCCTGTAAAAAAACCGTTTACGACACAGTTTGTGAGCAGGTTCTGTAACCTGTTACAAAAAACGTGTACGAAACCAAGTACCGCGATGAATGCTACACTGTTTGCATTCCTGTGCAGAAAACCTGCTATCGTGATTGTACTTACACAACCTGCAAACCGGTTTACAAAACCTGCTACCGCGATGTAGTCTGCAAAACCTGCAAGCCGGTTTACAAAACCTGCTACCGTGAATGCAACTACGCTGTCTATGAAACCGGTTTACAAAACCTGCTACCGCGATTACCAGCTACGACCACCAAACCGGTATGCAAAACCTGCTACAAAGATGTCGTCTGCAAAACCAGCAAACCGGTTTACAAAACCTGTTACCGCGATTGCAGCTACGACCTACAAAGCCAGTTCCCTACAAAACCGTATTACAAAGATGTCTGCTACACTGTCTGCAAGCCAGTTCAGAAACCTGCTACAAAGACGTTAGCTGCACAACTTACAACTGTCAAAGAAACCTGCTACAAAGACGTTTGCTACACCACCTGCAAACCTGTAGTTGAAAAAGATGGTTGATGTCTGCTGCGGCGAGTGGAAAACTGTAACTGAGTGTATTCCCGGCCCAGTTGTCGAGAAATGCGTTCAGGAACCAGGTACCTGGGAATGGGACCCCTGCAAATGCGGTTGTGTCTACAAACCAGGTTGCGTGAAAGGTACAAGGTTCAGTGTCCTTCGTACTGTCTGCAAAAAAGTCTGGTGCCACCAAAACCATCCAGAAAGAAGTTTGCTGCACGCTACGAAAAAGAGAACATGAAACACTTTACCAAGGATTCCTTACACTGTCTGCAAACAAGTTCCCTGCACTACAGTTAAGAAAGTTCCTTACACTGTCTGTGAGTACAAAAGAGACCTGCACCAAACGTGTTCCTTACACCGTGTGCGAAATGGTGAAAGAATGTCACCAAAAGGTCCCTTACACCGTCTGCGAAATGGTTGAGGAATGCCACACTAAGAAGTTCCTTACACTGTTTGCGAAATGGTGAAAGAGTGCCACACCAAAAAGGTTCCCTTACACCGTTTGCGAAATGGTGAAAGAGTGCCGGACTAAAAGGTTCCCTACACTGTCTGCGAGATGGTCGAAGAATGCCACGCAAGAAAGTTCCTTTACACTGTCTGCGAGATGGTGAAAGAATGTCACACCAAAGAAAGGTTCCTTACACGGTCTGCGAAACCAAAAAAGAAACTCGTACCCGTAAGGTTCCTTATTGCGAGTGCAAAAAAGTGGCTTGCACAACTTACAAAAACGGTAAACAAATGCGTTCCTCGCGAAGTCTGCTACACCGTAGCTCGTTGTGTTCCTCGTACTGTCTGCAAAAAGTGCCTTACACAGTATCACGTTCCCTATTTTGGAACCTGCTTGTGGCACTGGGATGCGGTTGCGGCCAGTAGTTGGATATCTTCTCATCGGGAGGTGAGGAAGGCCCGCCCCGGTCAAACAGGGCCCTATCTCCTGCTATTCTCTCTCAGGGCTTGAAACTTATTAAAACAACCGAAAGGAGTGGCTGAGCGGCTTCGATCTTCGTTGCCCGTAACATCAAGAGAGACAGAGAGCAACATTTCGAGTACGCTTCAGTCCGTGAGAAAGCGACGCGGAGATGGTTCTGCGGGAACCGTCTCCGTTTTTTTGTTACAGTTTGTTTCGTAAAGTCTTGAAGCGAAAAGCATACGTAAAGCAGATCCAGCGTGAAATCTGAGATGCTGTTTTTCAAGAACTCTGCGTAAAAAATGAGCAGGTTTGATTTGAAAATGCTGCCGGGAATTGGTAGTTTTCCGGATTGCTTTGGAAAACAATTTGGATTAATTTCCGCCCCCTGAAATCGACCGCTCTGAAAAACTGTCAATAAATTTCTGAACCAGTTACAGGCTCAAAGCGGCAGATTCTGCAGGCAGAAGACTTCAGATTTTTCATGCCGGAAAAATTCATAATCAAATTCGTTGATGTATGTCATCAGCGATCATACGTAATTTCTGCTTTAAACCTCTCTCTGCTAACAGGTTGAACTCTCCTTTTGTTTCTGATGCAAAATAGGACCCGAAAGGTATCTTTCACTTAATCTCACGAATCGCATTTTTATTATCTCTATGAGCCACCACTGATAAGCTTTTTTCATCTCATGTGAAAAGCTGGTGCGAACCTGCAGGGAATTTGGATCGACTCATTGAATACAAAATGCCGACAAAAGAGAAAGTGGGAGGATTGTGCGGATTGTAATCATTGCACAGAGTTTTCCGATTTGGGCCAGGTGAAGAAACTTCACCAGATTTTGTAGCGGGCACTGGCTACACAAAGTCTCACAAGCAGGATGCTTGGGGCGCTGACCAAGCCACTGGACTCAAATATCTGAAACCCATTCTACACCCAGGTTGTGGCAGTTTTGAATCTAATTAATAAGGTTCAATGCGGCCTGTCAGAGGGTTTCAGGATCACCTCTAAATTTAAAGCACAGGGATGTCAATCTATGGGATTTCGATTAGAGATTAGTCGATTACTCAACCAAACGATTCAATTATTGATAGCAGAAACAGGTAAGCGTCATCACCGACGGACTCGCGCGCTGGTTGTACGAACTCCGGAACGATTGGAATCCCGTTGTCTGCTGACTCCTCAGATTTCGCTGGCTCCATCAGGAGTTCTGATGATATCAGGCTCTGAAAAATCTGATACTGCTGAGGTAACCCAAACGGCAGGAGGGACAGTGCAGGTCTCCCTCTCGAATGATGAAATTAGTCTGAACAGAAATTATCCGGCGAATCAGGTTCAATCTCTTCTGTTTTATGGTGGAGATGGTAACGATACTTTTCGTAATGAAACGGATCTCCCTTCTGAAGCCCACGGTGAAAGTGGAAACGACATCCTGTTCGGTGGCGGAGCCATGGACCTGCTCTTTGGTGAATTGGGAGATGACCTGCTCCTGGGCCGAGGAGGAGATGACCAGCTCTTCGGCAGTGATGGCCATGATGTCCTCAAAGGGCATAACGGCAAGGATCAACTGGTGGGAGGCCCGGGGAACGACCTGCTCATCGGTGGGGCGAATGACGATCAATTGTCAGGTGGTGATGGTCATGACGTTCTGAAAGGGGGAACTGGGAGCGACCACCTGGATGGTGGCAATGGGAATGACCAGCTCTTTGGCCAGGGAGGCCTCGATGTTTTACTCGAAAGTTCGGGAAGCGATTTGCTCGATCAGGGAACAGAACTTGATACAGAGGGCGTCGCAGTGGGAAGTCAGTCGTCAGTGGGAGGCGACGGAAACACCACAGTGCATCTGATTCTGCATGTGACCGATTTTGGGGCAGTTGGCGACGGAATTACAGATGATACCAAAGCGGTACAGGCGGCTCTCGATGCTGCTGAAGGAAATGAACTTTACCTTGATCCAGGAACGTATCTTATCAGCGATGCGTTACTGATTCCTTCTAATACAATCTTGTCCGGAGCTGGTTCGAATTCGATTTTGAAATTCAAATGGCGCGATCAGTCTGAAGGCCGAGAGTTTCACCTGGGGAATAAAAACCGTGGCAATCACTTGTCTGGTGACAGAAATATTGAACTGCGTGATTTTGTCATCGAAGGGGGAGACACTGGAGATCCTTACGGTCCCACAGTGCATGGAGTCACACATGGGATCTCCTTCCGTAAAGCCATGAATGTCAAAGTCAGTCGCGTTGAAATTCGATACACGAGTGGATTTTCAATCAGTAATATTGGTCTGGTCAACGGAACCTTTATCGGTAATACCATTCGCAATGTGGGACGTGATGGTATTACATCGTTTCCATTAGTGAATCAGGACGATCCTGAATTTATGTCCTATCCGCTGAACAACCTGTTCATTTCTCATAATAAGTTTGAGAACGTCGGTGACGATGCCATCGCGGTCCATGCAGGCACCGAACATGCCATCAACTACACCTTGGCACCGAGTAATATCACGATCACGAACAATATTATTGTGGGACGGAGTGTTCGGCATGAACTTTCGCAAGGTCGGGGTATCGCGCTGACAGGGGTGCGGCATGCGACGATCGACGGGAACCAGATCAGCAGCACCGTCTCCAGCGGCATTTTGATTCAATCGTGGTATAACAATGCCGCAGATTCAGAACTCGCCAGAGAATCCATCCGGTCTTACAACGTCCTGGTGACCAATAACAGCCTCATCGAAATTGGATCGGCAGAAGGACTTGATCGGGTGAAAATCGGAATTCAGGTCAAAGGGGCCGACCGCATCCGGCTAGCAAATAATTTACTGCGCCGAGCTGCGGGTAGAGGAATTGATATTCGGAACACCGCAGTCATCGAAGTGGTGGCGAATGAAGTCTATGGTTCACTTGGAAAGTCTGCGATTCTGCTGGTGGGAGGCGCTGATTACGACGTTGTCAATGCAATCGTCTCGGATAATATCATCGAGCATTGGAACGAAGAAGATCTCGTGATGTACAACGTCGTGAATGGAAAAGAGGTGTCTGGAGCGAGTAACCCACTCGTCAGAGCTTTAATGTTACGTAGCTCGGCGGGCATAAATGAAAACGGAGGAACCACTTTTGGAAGTGGTGTCGTCACCTCAGTCGATAATGGCACCAACAAGTCCTACCTTCCTGCCGGTGTGAAAGTCTAATAATCTCAAAGATAACTGATTGACATTAATGGGGATGCAGCTTTTCCAGGTTGCATCCTCATATCTTTTCATACAAGAAATGCGGCGACCAGTCCTGAGAGTAAAATTCCGTCCCAGGTTCCTGCTCCTCCAATCGAGACGACCCCCGAGCCGATCTTGTGGAAGTCTTTCCAGCGCAAGAGGTCCGCACCGAGTAACGGGCCTGAGATACCAATCAGATATGCCACCGCTGGCCTGAATGGGGCGTAACTGTCAGCTCCCAGTCCGATCCAGGGGACAGCGAGCGCGACGAGAGCCGGTACCCATAGGGGCAGAAGTATCCCCAGCCCCTCGATTGGTCGGGAGCAGTAATAACAAATCAGGCTGTTGAGGACGATTCCGATCAACAACACAGAGAGGACTGTTCCCCCCTGCTCCAGGAGAGGACGGAGCACCCAGAGGCCGAGCAGAGAGGGAATGACGCACCCACCGACGTTGACCGCGATGATCAGCTCTTCGTTCAGGCGCGCCGTACGCGACATCGGGGGCCAGTTGGTAATGGTACTTTCGAGAGGGACTTCGACAGTTCGGCCTGATAACCGTCGTGAAATGGGAATGTTGATGGTGGAACCAATTACGATTCCCAGTATGACCAGAATCGCCCCGGTGGGGCTCAGATTCAGATTCAGTAGTGCCTGCTGAGCCGTTTCGATCAGAAAGAGGGGGAGCAGGCAACTAACGAAGAGAAGCAGAAACAGAATCAGGCAACCGGAGAACTGAAATTGTCGTAATTGCCATTCGGGCAATTTCTGTCCAGCAGGAAAGCGGATTCGAAATGGCCGATCTGGATCCGGGGGAGTTGTCATCGGGTTCACTCTATTCGAACATAAGCTGTTGCAGTGTGACTTTTATGACGAATTATAAGGGATCACCCCCTGGAACCTAGGCCTGCAACCATAATCCCCCTTCCTCACCAGTAAAGAAGACGACATTTTCGGGTTGGCTTGTGGTGAGAAGGGGCTCTTACTGGTTATACTGTGACAGACGATTTGTCTCCTTTTAAAGTGCTCAGAAGTTAGTTTGGAAAAATAGAACGATAATGGCAGGAAATACATTCGGACAGGCTTTTCGCATCACGACCGCTGGAGAAAGTCATGGTCCGGCGAATGTGGTCATTATTGATGGCGTTCCCGCCGGGATCCCGTTGAGCGAAGAGGATTTGCTGGTCGATCTGAATCGTCGTAAGCCGGGACAAAGTAAAATTGTCACCCAGAGAAAAGAAGATGATCATCCGGAAATTCTCTCGGGAGTATTCGAAGGCCGGACGACTGGAACAAGCCTGGCGATTCTGGTTCGCAATCAGGATCAACGGAGCAAAGATTACTCGAACATCAAAGACCTCTACCGACCTGGCCATGCCGATTACACCTTCGATGCCAAATATGGTTTTCGCGATTACCGCGGTGGCGGACGCTCGAGCGCCCGCGAGACGACTGTCCGAGTCGCTGCAGGTGTGGTCGCCAAAAAACTGATTGCACAGGAATTTGGTGGACAGGTTGTGGGCTATGTCTCTCAGGTTGGGGACATTAAGGCTCACATCGCTCAACCCGCGATGGTCACCCTCGATCAAGTCGAAAAGCTACCTGATGGTTCTCCCAATATCGTGCGCTGCCCTGATTATGAAACTGCCGGGAAAATGATTTCCTTAATCGAAGAAGTTCGTAAAGAGGTGGTTCCATTGGAGGAGCTGCGGAAATTGTTGCCAGTGGTGTTCCTGCAGGATTAGGCGAACCGGTCTTCGATAAAATCAAAGCCGACTTTGCCAAAGCTCTGTTCAGCCTGCCGGCCGTGTTAGGTGTGGAATATGGGATTGGGTTTGGTTGTGTCATGATGCGTGGTTCGCAGAATAATGACATTTTCACAGCCGAAGAAAATCCCGAGGGAGACAAAGTCGTCCGGACAACTTCGAACAACCATGGGGGGATGCTGGGAGGAATAACGAGTGGCATGCCGATCGTCTTACGGGCCGCCGTCAAACCAACCAGTTCTCTACCAATTGAACAACCGACGATTAATCAACAGGGAGATCCGGCCACTATTCAAACCCGGGGCCGGCACGACCCTTGCCTGTTGCCTCGTTTTATTCCGATGGCAGAAGCGATGATTGCGATTGTGCTCGCCGACCACTGGCTCCGCTGGAAGGGCCAGCGCTCGCTCGATTCAAGCAGTTAATCCTAACAGATGAAAAACAGGTTATTGATCATGAAACGCAACCAACCGGTTCTGATCCTGCTCAGTGCAGCAATACTATTTTTCTTCACTTCCGTCCTGCGCGCGGAACCTCCCTCTGTCTCGTATATCTTTCCAGCAGGCGGACAACGGGGGACGACTGTTGATGTGCATATTGGCGGTCACTATCTACACGATCAAGCCCAGTTCGAAATGCAGGGCGCAGGTTTAACCGCCCCCAATCAGATCGAAGAAACAGAAACGCTTTTCTTTCAGGGGCCATTTGTTCCCAAACCTCTCTCTCAAGCAGGGGAGGATTATCCCCGGGATTATAAAGCCACAGTCGCTATCGAAGAAGCTGCTACTCCCGGCTTCCGTCGCTGGCAGGTCTGGAACTCGCAGGGAATTACTCCCTTTCTGCCGTTTGTGATCGGTGATCTCCCCGAAGTCGTGGAAGACGAAGTCGATGGTGATCCGATTCCCACAGCGGTTGAACTTCCCTCAACAATCAATGGTCGAATTTTTCCACGTGAGGATGTCGATGTCTGGACATTCGAGGGAACAGCGGGTGAGGTTCTGCACGCAGAAGTCATGGCGGCACGCATTGGGTCTCCCCTGGATGCGCGCCTCGAATTGCGAAATGCAGAGGGATTATTGATTGCTGAAAACGACGACCATTATGGAGCCGATTCCTTTCTCAAGTTTGAACTTCCCACCACCGGGCAATATGCGATTCACATCACCGATGTCAATTACGCTGGTTTACAGCCTTTTGTTTACCGGCTGACTGTTTCGACAGGGCCGCATCTGGAATCAGTCTATCCTCTCGGTGCTCGAAAAGGTGAGGAAACCGAGTTCACCCTGTTGGGAAGTCAGCTTCCCCAGGCAACAGCCATGTTGACTTTATCTGAGAATCCGTCATCCGGTATCGAGTTTAATCCCCTGCGGGAAGCAGGTGTCACCGGGAATTTGAAAATCGACTTGGATACGATTCCCGAACATCGGGAAGAAACAGTAAGAGAACCCGTTAAAGTACCTGCTGCTTTGAACGGGCGTATTTCAGTACCTGCCGAAGTGGATCGTTGGCAGCTCAGCTTAACCGAGGGTGAAAAAATTGAACTGGATCTCTGGGCCGCGCGTCTCGGTTCGCCACTCGACTCGACAATAAAGCTTCTCGATCCAGATGGAAAGGAAGTCGCCACTGCCGATGACATCACCAGTGGAGAGACTGATTCCCGATTAACTTACGATGTTCCCGTCACAGGGACTTATACCGTGCTCATTAACGATCGATTCGATAGCCGTGGGGGAGAGAACTTCGCCTACCGGTTGAAAGTAAAACCTTTTGTCCAAACAGCTGATTTCGATCTGCAACTCGCCAGCTATCTCTTACCTGTAGATCGGGGAGCGACTGGCAAACTGAAAGTGACTGTTACCAGAAAAGGTGACTTCACCGGTCCTGTCCGACTCGTCGTCGAGAATCTGCCGGACCAGTTTTCCTATGAGACAGTCACCATCGAAGAAGGAAAGAATGATGTTGAACTGAGTCTCACTGCGGAGGACTCAGTCAAAATCGTCCGCAGCCCTGTTCGCATTCGCGGCGAGGCGGAAATCAACGGAAGACTCATTAGCAAGCTGGCGCTGGCTAAGATCGATTATCTCAACGAACAGACTGAGACTGTTTATCTCATGCCGACTGTTCCCACTTCCTTTGAACTCACTACCCAGTTCGAGCAAAAATTTGCCAACAGAGGGTCGGTCTATATGCGGTATTACGAAGTCGTCCGGAACGGTTTCGAGGGACCAGTTGAGGTCAGCATTGCCGATAAACAGATCAGGCACAAACAGGGGATCACTGGTCCTACTGTAGTCATACCTGCAGGTGAGACTAAATTTGCTTATCCACTTCAACTTTCTCCCTTTATGGAAGTCGGTCGCACGAGCCGGACCAACCTGATGGCCGTGGGAACAGTTGTCGATCTGGATGGAAGCGAACATAAAGTCAGCTTCACCACCTTTGATGTGAACGTTCAGGTCATTACTTTAACAGACCCGGGACGCCTCAGCCTGGCGGCCCAAGCCAGTTCGGTTCCGATTCATCGTGGTCAATCAACCACCCTCCCCGTCAAAATCGGCCGCGCCATTGGTCTGGAAGGACCGGTTCAGGTCGAACTGAAACTTCCCGCCCACGTCAAAGGCATCTCTGCAGAACCAATCGAGATTGCCGCCGGTGAAACCGAAGGTGAACTCACCATTCAGGCAGATCAGACCCAGGTCGGCCCCTTCAACATGCCCATCATGCTCGAAGCGACCATGCAGGACGAAGACGATCTCAAAGTGATCGCTCAGACGGAGCTGCCCTTTGTGCTGTTGGATGAGAAGTAGAGGTACGTCTAGCTCCAATGCAAAGATAAAATGAAGGTGGGTAGCCCGGACAATCTTGAAAAGTTGTCCGGGTCGCGTAGCGACAGGATATTAGTGAGTGACCTTGATAATTCTTTGGCAATATATGGCTCAAAGTTGAATCATTAAAATATCTTGTGCCTGCGGCATCCGGACAACACTTCGTGATTGTCCGGACTACCCATTAAAATTAGACAGAGATGAAACACTAATCAACAAGCAAACGCTCCGCAGCGGTTTCCGCGTTATGAATGCAATCGGGGATGCCGACTCCTTCGTAGATGTTACCGGCCAGTTCGAAGCCGGGTAGCTGGGCGACTTCGGCGTGAATTGCCTTGATGCGTTCTTCATGACCGACGTGGTATTGCGGCATCGCCCCTTCGTAGCGGTTGACTTCGATGAACTCGGGGGCCCCTTGCATGCCGAAGATATCCCGCAGTTCTGCGATTGTGAATTGTTTGATCTCTTCATCACTCTGATCAAGTAATTCGGGTTGCAGTGCCCCTCCCACGAAAGTTCTCAACAGAATTTGTCCGTCCGGGGCCCGATCGGCAAACTTCCGACTGGTGAATGAGACGGCCAGGATTTTTCGATTTTCTACAAAAGGAATAACGAGACCGTTGGCATCCATCGGATGATCGAAATCATTCAATCGATGTCCGCTGATGACCAGAGCACAAGAGGCATATTCAATTTTCTTAAGTGGCTCAGCGATGTTTGGAGCGAAAGGTTCCAACAGCTTCGCTGTCACATAGGCAGGTAAGGTGAGAATCAGCCGGTCGACTTCTGTTACGACTTCTTCACCCGATGCAGGTACTTTGAAGGTCAGGCGATAACCCTGTTCCAGTTTCTCGATCGAAGTGAGCTGATGCCCCTCTTTGTAAGTGGCCGATTGTGTCACTCGTTCGCGAAGTTGATCGAGTAACTGCTGAATCCCTCCTTTCAGTGAGACGAACAATCCATATCGTGCCCCGGTTGCTTCCCGATTTTCTGATGTTCCTGCCGATTGCCGACGCATGGCGCGAATTAAGCTGCCATGCTGTCGTTCCATGTCAATGAACCGGGGTAATGTGGCCCGCAAAGAAAGTTTTTCCGGGTCGGAGGTGTAAATGCCACCTACGAGAGGTTGGATCAACCGTTCCAACGCTTCGGTTCCGAGTCTCCTTCTGACAAAGCTGGCAAGACTTTCGTCCTCATCAAGGTTTTTACGGGGGGGAACAAAGTATTCCCACGCCATACGCAATTTTGCTTTCCAACTGAGCAGTGGAGTCGTCACCATCGGCCAGACTCGTGCGGGGGCCATCAGATTGAACCCGAGCGGGACTTCGACCGGTTTACCTTTCGATAATACAAACGCACGCCGGTTGACCTTTTCCGTCTGGATCAACTGATCTTCCAGTCCCAACCGTTTACAGAGGTCAACTCCCCACGGTTTGTTGGTGACGAACATATCGCCTCCATACTCGACGAGGTAGCCCCCCACTTTTTTCGTACCGAGAAGTCCCCCATGGCGGGAGCTCGCTTCATACAACGTCAGATCGATTGGTCGCTTTTGTTCTTCGGCGAGTTCCATCAACCGGTGCGCGGCGGTCAGTCCACTGATTCCTCCACCAATAACAGCAATCCTGATTGGTTTGTTTTCAGTCTCAGTCATGATTGAAGAAATTATTTTCGAAGCGAAGGAAACCGTGTCCAGTTGTGGTAACAAACAAAAAAGAGAGCGGGCCTGTAAGCCGGGTTGTTCAAATGAGTGCGATCATTTATCTGCGATGCCGGTTGCCCGACACCTCTAGTAACCTACCCGAGACTCAGACGAACCGGACCGACTCGTGCCTGATTGAGTCGGGCCACTTCTGCTTGGTTTTGCTTCTGGTGGGGCTTACCAAGCCAACCCGGTCACCTGAGTTGCTGGAGTGCTCTTACCGCACCTTTTCACCCTTACCGGCACAGCTGATAGCCATACCGGCGGTTTGTTTTCTGTGGCACTTTCCCTATCCTCGCGGACGGTGGGCGTTACCCACCACCACATGTCCTGTGAAGCCCGGACTTTCCTCCACCAGTCTGTTTCAACTGGCAGCGATCACACAGCCCACTCTCAATCTCAAATTGTATGCACCCTCCCGGCTCTTTTCAGCTTATAACTTCTTACAGATAAACAACTTTGAGCAGATTATCGGTTGAAAGCCGCAGTTTAGTCGCTATCGGTGATTCAGCCGGTTACCATCGGTGAACATTCTTCTTCAAATCACAGGTTGAGTCATGAAGATTTTGAACTACCAAGACACAAAGACACTGCTGGAAATGAAGAAATCAGAATCTATTACGACCTTAGTAATTTATCGTAAATTGCCTGGAATCTAGGTAAGTCCATTAACCTCTTCGTGTCTTTGTGTCTTGGTGGTTAAATAAAATCTCAGAAACCTGGAATGATAATAATAATTTTCAAAGCCCTAATATGCATTCCTTCCGACCCTGGTTCCAACTTGTTCGATTGCCGGCCCTCTTTCTGCCTGGAGTAATATCTGGCTTGGTTATCTGCTGACGCACAAACATCTGCTTCCTGTCAGCTCGGTCGTATTACTGATGCTCTCCTCAACCGGGCTTTATCTCGCGGGGATGTCTTTCAACGATTATTTTGATCGGCATGTCGATGCAAAAGAACGCCCCTTCAGACCGATTCCCTGCGGGGCTGTCTGCCACAAACGGGCGTTGATGTTCTCAATCATTTTAATGCTGGTCGGAATTGTCACTGCGGCGTTTGTCAGTTTGAATTCGCTTTACCTCGCCCTGGCAATTGCCGGTTCCGTTCTTCTGTATGATGGAGGAGGGAAAAAATATTTTACGGGTCCAATCCTGATGGGACTCTGCCGATATCTGAATGTTCTGCTCGGTGCGAGTCTGGCGGCGAATCTCTGGGATCCAACCCTGCAAGGGGTAGCTTTCCTGGTTGGTTTCTACGTCTTTGCTCTCACCTGGTTTGGACGCAATGAAGCGGAAGAAAGTTCGCGAGTAGATCTCTTTCTCGGGACAATTGCCCTGGGTTTAGTCGCACTGTTGGTGTTGCGAGCGGTCCTCTTCTGGACGATCCCGCTGGAGGAAACATCCAGCGATGTGATTTCCCTCAATCGCTGGGTTGCACTCGGAGGGCTGCTGGTCGTATTCGGCTTGATTGCTCGCAGGCTTATAGCAGCGATCCGTCAACCCGGTCCAGCGCAGGTTCAGCAAGCGATGAAAACATTGCTGACATCGATTATCTTCTTTGACGCAATCTACATCCTCGCCTTCAACGGGTGTTACGGTTACGCCCTGGCGACTGCCGCACTCTTTCTACCGGCGAAGTTTATCGGCCGCTGGTTGTACGTGACTTAGATTAATTACCTTCAAGTGATTTCAGGTAAGCAACCAGATCTCGCAATTGCTCCAGAGACATCTTATTAATCAGATCTTCCGGCATGGCTGATTTGCCTTGAGTCTTCTCATCGATCTCATCTTTGTTGATCGTCACTTTGGTTCCGTCGGCTTTGATCAGTTCGATTTCTTCGTCTGTTTCATTCCTGACGATACCAACTTCGATTTTACCTTCCTCAGTAACAATAACTGCCGATTCGAACCCTTTAGCAACCTTGTTGTTAGGAAAAGCGACAGCTTCGACGAGGTACTCTGGTGTTTTGTCTTTGCCGATTTTAGTCAGATCAGGGCCGACCTCTCCCCCTTTTGAGTCGACCTTATGACATCGCAGACAGGAGAAATCATTATTGTTATGAAACAAATCACGTCCCCGCTCCACATCCCCACCCGCCTGGGCAACCGCATATTTTTTGAGAGGCTGAGCAGCCAGAAATTCCTGAATTCTGTCATAGGTTTGAGATAACTCAGGCAGGTTTCCCTCACCGGAACTTAAAACAGCTTTCGTGGTTTCGAAAACCTCCAGTTCCAGATAGGAAGGCAGCTTTTGTGTTTCCCACTGCTGATTCAGGGGGAGTAATAATTCACCTGCCTGCTGCGAATCGAGTCGCGCCAGCATACGCACAGCCTGTTGTTGTTCGACCTGATCTGCCGAGGTTAATCCTTTTACAATATAAGGAATCGATACAGTCGGGTTTCTGGCGGAGAGCAAGTTCAAAGCGAGTGATCGCAGGCGAGCCGAATCGGAATTAAGACAACTTGTGAGCAACTCACTCGGTTCATTCTCGTTTAAATCGAAAACTGCCTGCAGCGAGGTGACTCGCACCTCTTCGGATAACTGGGGATTGCTTACATCTGTACGTAATTCGGGTAGGATTTCCGCCATTTTGTAAGTAGTAGCCAACTGAACTGTTCGATTGCGGATCATGTCCGATTCTGACAACAGGGATTGCAGATAAGGGCGAATTAAATCAGCCAGATAACCTGCGTCGCGTTCTGGTTTGGGAAACCAGTCTCCATCAACAGCGTCGATCGCATCGGGGGCGGCCCATTCTGCCAGGGCATCGAAGGCTAACGTTCGCCAGGTTTCATTGAAACTGGAATCAGCAGCCACTTTCAGCACTCGTTCCGCCGCAGCGGCATCACCCTCAATCAGATTGGCATTGATAATTCGACGGGCGAGTGCATCGGGGGTTTCTGGAGAGAGGGAGACACTCGCGAGAGCGGGCATGGCGTCCAGGATCGGTTCATCATGAATCGCCCGTGCAGCTTCCGTGACGATCTTTATGTCCGCATCTTTCAGAAACAGGGCGATCCTGGGAGAAAGGTGACGTCTCAAGGCGAGTAAACTGGCCATACGGATTGAGCGGGTAGAGTGTGTACCGAGCTTAGCCAACTCTTCCGAGGTGTGACTCGCTGTGAGTGTCATCACCCCCGCATGTCGCAAAATTGGATCCTGATCGTCATTCTCATTCAGTAATTTCAGGACGGCCGGAGTTGATTGTGGCAATCGTAGTTTCGATAGGGCCAGCGTCGCCAGCATGCGAACTCGCGGACTTTCGTCGGCAGTTAATTTAATGAGTTCTTCCAGCGATCCACCATCAGCGGAGTCTCCCAGTACATGGGCTGCCTGGGCTCTGATCTCCGGTTCGGATGAACTTAAAGCGGGGCGGATTTTTACATTGATCGATTTATCTTTTCGTGCGATTTCACCCAATCCCCAGATCGCGTGCAGGCGGGAGAGCAGCGAGTTTCCGGTATTACCATAGATCGAAACCAGGGTTTCAACTTCGTTGCGGCGGGCGAGTTCGAATTGAGCTTTCAAACGAATGCGGCGATCAGCATGATCGAACAGTTTGGTCAGGGTGGATAGATCGAGCTGCGCGTAATCGGCTGCGATCCATTCGGTCGATTTCGCGGCGACAGCCTCGCCAACATGCTGTTGATCGGTGAATTTATAAATACGTCCCTTCTCCAGGCCATCCCAACCATCGATCCAGTCGGTCAGATAGATAGAGCCGTCGTAACCGAAATCGACGTCGGTGGCCAGAACGGACCAGATGAACTGATGCTCGTCGGTCATTTCATAACTGGCCCCTTTGGGTTTCGTGCTGAAAGAACGGATGCCCGATAGCCCCGGTGTCCCCCGGAAGTCACACAGGAAAAAATGATTGTTGTATCGTTCAGAAAAACCCACACCGGGATAAGCGACGAAACCCGCGGGGCCATCGGCCACATTTACAATCGGGGGGAGGATATAGGCAGGTTGCTCTTCGTTTTGTGGGTACCACATTTTCTCCCGGTTCCAGGGACCACGATCACTGAGGTATTGGAAATACATTCGCCAACCAGTATCTCCTCCTTCAATGATGTGCACGAAGCGGGCTTTGTCACCACTGTCGGAGTTGTTATCGCAGGTAAACAGGTTACCGTAATCATCAAAGGCAAGTTCCTGCGGGTTACGCAATCCATAAGCAAAGACTTCCAGGTTTGAACCATCCCGTTCACAGCGGAAAACAGCGCGTGTCGGGTCGGAAGAGATGATTTCCTTCGCGGGTCATCACGTTGTAACCTCGGTCACCCAAACTGAAGTAAACCCGGTTATCAGGACCGAGAATCAGACCATGCAGGTCATGACCACGAAAGGCGACACGGACACCATACCCATCAGACAGGCAGCTTTCCTTCTCATCCGCATGACCATCCCCGTCCTCATCGCGAAACTTCCAGATGCGGGGGATACAGGTGTAATAGACATCTCCATCGACAGCGAGCAATCCCGCGCCGGCACCTTCCACAACATCTTTGAAGCCACCGACGTAAACTACCGATTCATCGGCAGTTCCATCCTGATCAACATCGGTGATCATCACCACGCGGTCTTCAGCCATTCCGTATTCAGCAAATTCCTGGGGAAGATGTTTGCGAAACATCTCCCGACGCTCCTCGACAGTCTGCAGAGAGAGATCGTCACGTAACCACTCTTTGTGTCCCCGATTGTCGGTAACCCCCTTTTCACGTCGATAAGTTTCAGCGACATAGAAACGTCCCTGTTCATCAATTGTGAAACAGACCGGGTTGCCCAGCAGAGGTTCGGTAGCGAAGACGCTCGCCGTAAAGCTATTCCGGAATCTGAAAGCCTTTCCATCAGTAAAGAGGCTTCTTTCTGTGCATCTTCACTGGAAATCGTCGGAGTCGATTCCCCTTCCGCTTCCGGAAGGGACCTTCGCCATTAACGAGACGGCACATGTGAGAAGAGAGCAACGAACAGGATGATCAGCAGGCGAGGCATCAGGTTGAACCGATTCGAGAGAAGAATAAGGATTTATAAGCAGGCCGCAGTATATGCTGAAAAAAGGAGCCGTTGGTGAAGAACACTACCGGCTCCTTTGGGATTATCTGATTCAGCAGGTTTTACAGGTATTGATTGATAATGTTCTCAATCCATTCCTGGCGACCACTCTGATTTGGTTCGAGAGTTCCTTTGTTGAGGACATACTCTTCCAGGTCCGCGAAACCGACATCCCCCGCTTCGATTTTGGCACCGATGCCGGAATCATAAGTGCTATAGCGTTTCGCGACGAAATCACTGAGGATACCCTCTTCGCGAATTTTCGCTGCGATCTTCAGACCGCGGGCGAAGGCATCCATACCACCGATATGGGCATGGAAGAGGTCGACCGGTTCGAAACTTTCACGACGAACTTTGGCATCGAAGTTAACTCCACCCGGGGCAAGACCGTCCTGATCCATGATCACCAGCATACACTGAGTGGTCAGGTAGATGTCGGTCGGGAACTGGTCGGTGTCCCAACCCAGAAGCAGGTCACCTGTGTTCGCATCGATACTTCCCAGAGCATTCTGGATGGAAGCATAGGCGAGTTCGTGCATCATTGTATGACCAGCCAGGGTGGCGTGGTTTGTTTCGATGTTCAGTTTAACACGATCCATCAGACCATACTGCCGAATGAAGTTCAGACAGGCAGCGGCGTCGAAGTCGTACTGGTGTTTAGTCGGTTCTTTGGGTTCGGTTCGAAGAGGAACGTCCCTTTGAAACCAATTTTGTCTGCATGGTCTGCCGCCATGTGCATGAACTTGGCCAGATGGTCGAGTTCCCGTTTCATGTTGGTGTTGAAGAGATTCATATACCCTTCACGTCCACCCCAGAAGACATAGTTCTCCCCACCGAGTCGGTGGGTGACTTCCATTGCTTTTTTGACCTGGGCAGCGGCATAAGCAAAGACGTCTGCGTTTGGGCTGGTGGCGGCACCGTGCAGGAAGCGGGGATGCGAGAAGAGATTCGCTGTTCCCCACAACAACTTGATTCCCGTCCGTTGTTGAGCTTCCAGAAGTTTATCGGCAATTTTGTCGAGAACTTCGTTGGTCTCTTTGAGGGTATCCCGTTCGGGAGAGATATCACGATCGTGGAAGCAGTAGAAGGGAGCCCCCAGTTTCTCCATGAACTCGAAAGCGACATCAACCCGTTTGAGTGCGTTCTCGGTCGAGTCGGTCCCGTCATCCCAGGGGCGTTGCAAGGTGGGAGCACCAAAGGGATCGGAACCTGTTCCGCGGAAGGTGTGCCAGTAACAGACACTGAACCGCAACCACTCTTTCATGGTTTTGCCGGCAACGGTTTCAGTGGGATTGTAATGTTTGAACGCAAAGTCGTTCCGACTGTCGGCACCTTCGTATTTGATGGTGGGAACTTCGGGGAAGTATTCCATGGAGTTGATCCCTTGATCGAGCTGATTTTAAGAGTTCTGAATTGGTTTTGTATTTTTGAAGACGCTCCCCCACCGATGCCAGTTATCAGCCTGTTGGGGGAAGTCACATTGAAAAGTTTACCGCTGTACTCGCCCGCTGGCGGCGCCTCCCATCAGGGCTTCAATTTCCTTGCGGGTGGCGTAATTGAAATCCCCTTTGATCGAGTGTTTCAGGCAACTGGCGGCAGTGGCATAGCGAATAGCGGTCTGAGGATCCGACAGTTCGGGAGTATTCAGGGCGACCAGTAAGCCCCCTGCAAACGAGTCTCCTGCGCCCACGCGGTCGATGATGTTTTTAATTTCATAGGGGCTGTACTTCCCTTCGCCATCTTCCGGGGCAAAGTAAGCCTGATCCGATTTCACATCATAGAGCATCGCTCCCCAGTTGTTATGCGTGGCGGAATAACTTTCGCGTAATGTAATCGCGACCTGACTGACGTTCGGATATTGTTTCACAATTTCACGAGCGACTTCTTCGTAACCGGCGATGTTGAGTTCACCCGCTTCGATGTCGGTTTCGCTGGCGCTGATTCCCAGAGAACGATCGGCATCTTCTTCGTTAGCGATGACCACATCGATGTAGGGCATCAATTGCTTCATTGTTTTCCGTGCGAGATCAATCTGGGATGTACCCTCTTCCCACTTCCATAACTTGCCACGATAGTTCAGATCGCAAGAGACGGTAATGCCGCGTGCTTTCGCTTGTTTGACAGATTCAAACGCAGAAGCAGCCGCCTGTTTACTGATGGCGGGCGTAATCCCGGTGATGTGAAACCAGGTCGCTCCGTCGAAGGCCTTTTCCCAGTTGAAGAAGCTCGATTCCACCAGTGAAATAGAACTGAATTCGCGATCATAGGTGACCGTTCCGCCACGCTGATTGGCCCCGGTCTCGACGAAATAAATACCAAACCGGCCTACTTTAGTTCGTTGTACCAGGCTGGAGTCGACACCCAGTTTCTGCATGTCTTGAACGACGGCATCGGTGATGACATTGTCCGGAAGTGCAGTCAGATAGGCTGAGTGACCACCCTGGAAAGCGACCGAAATAGCCACGTTCAGTTCGCCTCCCCCAAAAGTTGCTTCGAGCTTTCCGGGAATCGATTGTCGCATGCGCAAAAAATCTTCTGAGGCCAATCGCAACATGACTTCGCCAAAAGTGACTATTCTCAAGGTTTTCACCTCCTTATTCAGGTTTTACCGGTTCTATCTGGGTGCGAATCAAGAAACGGGTAAGCGAATTACGAAATAAAAAAGACCGCCCAAAATTAGACCGATAATTACATTTAAATAAGGTCTTAATTAATTGAGCAAGAATTAAAAAGCGACATAGTTTGCCAAATTCTGTTCAGAATCGCAAACAGGTGTGTCAATAAGCTGACATAGGATCAGTTAGACTACAAATCCTCAGCTTCAGGGAGTTTCTTCGCTGCCTGTTGGTTTGGGATTTCAGTGTAGCCTCTCTGAGATTTCTGTTGGCAGCAGCGAAGTTACTCCTTTTGAGTCCATTTCATCTTCACATTTCTGTGATCATTGTCTTACAATAAGAGCAACTTGATATTCTTGAAGAAGTCTTTACCTTATTCACGAGTTGACAGCACTGACTACCACCTTTCCCGTCTCCTTTTTCAGTCAGTCGGAGTGAATCATGTCTCTCGGGCCATCACAATCACTTGATGTATGCTGTTCTCATTGTTTCTACACTTACCAGATCACCTCGGAGAGTATTCCCGTTGCGAGGTTAATGGCGGTGAAGTTGCAGATTTCTCAAATGGGGGCTGAATTTGAATGCCCTCGCTGCAAAGGTAATTTTCTGGTTAATGAAGACTTGACCAGAGCAAGCGTTAATTCTGCTATGCAGAGTACTGTTCCGGCAGAGAAACGTTTCGAGCACAGTCCTCATTTCAATCTGCAAGGGTCTTCAGCTGCACGCATGGAAGAATCCGTTTCTTCATCAATTTTTTAAATTGAAGCGTGTTAAGTCTCGAACAGCATT
Organism: Planctomycetaceae bacterium; assembly: GCA_041398805.1. Lineage (GTDB taxonomy): Bacteria > Planctomycetota > Planctomycetia > Planctomycetales > Planctomycetaceae > Polystyrenella. The sequence continues at coordinate 917,786 of JAWKUC010000001.1, forward strand.
TTCCTCGTTTGAAACTCAATATAATTGAGTTGACTCTGAGGTTACCGGACTCAGTCCAGCTTCTGATTTGAGAAGAAGACACGTTCGGCTGTTTTACCCAGCAGCCATTCGCGATCGTTTGCAGTCAGGAAATCAAGTCCACTTTCAATGAGTGCAATTGATGCTTCATAGGTGTGTGGTGCTTCTGCCTGGAAGGGACAGTCCGTCGCCCACATTAAACGTTCAGGGCCATAAGCAGAGAGTAGCTGTTTGATCATGGGGCCCAGATCGTGATAGGGTTCTTTTTTCTGCCCCAGTGCATAAAAGGCAGAGACTTTTACAGTCACCTTCGCGTGCCTGGCCATAGCACACAGCTGCTTTACTTCGGCTTCTCGAATGGTACCATCGACACCAATCCGGGACATGTGATCGATCACGACAGGTGCCTCAGGAAAGTTACGGCACATTCTATCGAGTGCTTCCAGATGAGATGCATCAATAAGACAGCACATATTCAGGTTCTCTGCAGCTGCTGTGTCAAACATGGTGTGCATCGCCTGACCGCTTAACCAGGAATCTTCCATCTGGTTTTTTGGAAAGATGCGAAATCCAGTCACGCCCATCCCTTTTTGCTTTCGCATTTCGAGATCAACGCGGTCCGTGTCCTGATCGACAACGGCAACTCCAGCAAATTTGCCCGGATACTTTCGAATCATATCGAGCATGTAACTGTTGTCGTATCCATAGAACGACATCTGAATCAGAACCGTTTTGTCGACACTCGATTTACGCATGTGCTCGAGTAGTTCTTCGGCGGTAAAACTGGCGGGAGCCATATTCGCTTTACGCCAACCAGCTGCCAGGGGATAAGCGATCGTCTCCGGAGTCCAGATATGGCTGTGAGCATCAATTTTAAGCATGTTCTGTTCTCCGGTTGTGAATCACTCGTTCGTTATTGCCGGGCTGTATGGCAGGCAAGAACGAATCAAGCCTGTGGTTCCGATTTTCGGTAAACCTCCCTGGGTTCGATTTTGACGCTCCTGATTACGCTTCGTTCTTAGCGAAATACTTCCTGATAATCGCTTCATCGGGTGGCGGGAAGAGATTCCCTACGATAGCTCCTCCCAGGAATGATGCGACCAGGCCTGTGACCACAGGATCAAAGTCCATGATTCGGTAGGGCGAGAAGAAATTATCATGCATAAACCAACCCATCACATAGCAGAAGAAATGCATTCCAAGTCCACTAAGCATACTGGCAAAAATCGCCTGCTTGTTACACTTCGGCCAGTAAATCGCATAGACAATCGGAGCGAGGAAACAGGTGGAAAGACCGCTACCGGTATAGACGATGATGTCCTGGAGGAATGGTGGAGGATCGATGGCAAAGAACATCGCCGTCAAACCGATGACCAGGGTACTTCCATAACTGAGTAATTTGATCGTTCGCTCGCTGGCGTCTGGGTTGATGTTTCGCTGATAAATGTCCCGCACAATTGCGGAAGACATCATCAGCAAAAAGCTATCGATTGTGGACATGACCGCTGCAAAGGGTGCTGCCACCAGAACTCCTGCCAT
>JAWKUC010000002.1:0-893754 GCA_041398805.1 Planctomycetaceae bacterium
TTTCGGCGTTGGCAAACAAGGCTTGGGCAATCTTCAAACCCTGCGATTAATCAGGTGGCCGTGAGCTACGCTGATTATTCCTCGGTCAACGCCCCTGCCCCGGAAGAAGTCTGGCGTCTGGCCTGCGAAACAGGTTGTACAGGTTTACTGGTCGACACTTATTCGAAGGAGGGACTTTCATCCTTCGATTTTCTATCTGTCGAGAATCTGCAGGAATTGCGTTCTCGCTGTCACGAGTCGAATCTCTTCTTCGCACTGGCAGGCTCGATTTCTCTCAAACACCTGGATCAAATCAAAGAAGTCTCCCCCGATATTATCGCCGTGAGAGGAAGCGTCTGCGAATCGGGAGCACGTGCAGGGCAGATCTCGGCAGTGGCCATCCATCACTGGAAAGAATGCATCAGCAACTGGTAAGTCGAGTCGGGGAGAGCAACGTTTCAGCCTCTTATTACTGCACGTCGCCCAGTTGATAATCTTCGATCTTTTTGTGCAGAGTATTTCGATTGATACCCAGTTTGGTCGCCGCTTTCGTCTGTGTTCCCTGGGACATCTGCAGAACCTGATAGATGAGCTCTTTTTCTACGAGTGAGACAATCTGCTGATGTAAGATGCCATCTGCATTTCCATTTTCCAGCATTCCCTTGGTCACCAGATCACGGCAAAGGTCTTCGATATTCTTTCCGTTAGATCTTGTCGTGCGAACAGGGGCTAATCCACGTACATGCGGGGGGAACAATTCCTCACCCAGTACATCATTCCTGGCAAATACAATCGCGCGTTCAATGTAGTTCTGTAGCTCACGCACATTGCCGGGCCAAGCGTACTTCTGCATGCAACTCATCGCCTGACGATCGGTTGCCACGATACGTTTATTATTCAATTTAGAGTAGCGCTCAACAAAATAATCGACCAGCGCCGGAATATCATCGGATCGTTCTCTCAAGGGGGGAATATCAATCGGAATAACATTCAAACGGTAATACAGGTCTTCCCGGAATGTTCCTTCTTCGACCAGATCCAGCAGGTCACGGTTAGTCGCGGCAATAACACGGCAATCGACCTGGATCGTGCGTGTATCGCCAACGCGTTCAAACTCGTGCTCCTGAAGCACTCTTAAGAGTTTGACCTGTAACTTGTAGCTGACCGAGTTGATTTCATCCAGAAAGATCGTTCCACCATGAGCCGCTTCGAATCTTCCGGTTCGATTTTCATGTGCGGATGTGAAAGCCCCCTTCGTATGGCCAAATAGCTCACTCTCCAGCAGACTTTCGGAGAGAGCTCCACAGTTGACTCGAATAAAGGGTCCCGTAGCGCGGTGACTCAGTTCATGGACAGCCCGGGCTATCAATTCCTTGCCCGTACCCGTTTCGCCGGTCAATAGGACAGTCGCTTGCGTAGGTGCAGCCTGGCGTGTCAGCCGATAGACCTCACGCATTGCCTCACAGTTACCAATCATCTCCGGGAGAACCGGGTCGTCCGAAAACACGTTATCCATCGCCAATAATATACGCTTGTTTACAGAAGGCTAGCTTGCGAGTATGCGATTATTCTAGGCAGTCATGCAGCTTCTATCACTTCAAAATCTGCTTGATATTGAAATAATGGAATAAATATAAGAAAAACATTCTGGCTGCCACATAAAAAACTGCCAGGGCTGCATTGACATCGCGCTTTGATGACGTTTTTTTGAGCATCGCCTTGGGAGTACAGCCGCAAAATCCCCGTCAGCAAGTTAGTTACCATGCTAATGCAAATATCGAACCATTCCGAGGTTGGGAATCTGAGGGGCAAAGCGGTGATCGAACTCTACAAAGAGCGAGTCTCAACCACAGGATGTCCCAGGCTGAGAGCTATGAGGATTATGCCATCAGCACGATGATAAAGGGTCGAGAAGTAAGAGCGAAGCCGCTGGATCATTTAGCGGATGACTTCGCCAAGACGATCTAGAGAACTTCCTCAGCAGGGTTCCCGTTTTGACTCGATCTGGCTTGAGCTGACCGATGATCGCCGAGAGTGCATTGGATAGTTCCGGCGAGAGCACATCCTGACGAGCTCGTTTGACCAGTACAATCTCTTTGTCTGTCAGCAGAAGCCCATAACGTTGAATATGCTCTTTCAACTGTCTGGCTGCTTCGGCCCGCACCCGGTCTTCTTTTTTAGGAGCATAGATCAGTTTAGCAATTGCCGACTGAGCGTTGTAACTTCCCACATAGGTGAGTGCGATAAGTGAATTCCCGACTAATTCCGTATTCGTCAGACTATCGATCAACGCCATCTCGGCCCGTTTCAGGTCGTACAATTCCGGTAGAGTGAAATTGTCCCACCTGTGCGAGCCAGTAAGCCGCCAGTTCACGCTGTTGCTGGTTATTAATTGATGAATCGACAGAATGGATTTCCTGTTTTTTCATCAACTGTTCGACGACCGGTCGCATGGTGACGGACTCGACTGTTGATTGCACGTATGCAATTCCCGGATAGCGGGTAGCCAGAAAATCAGCGGTTTTGCGTACTTCTGGCGGACCGTAAATCACGATGGGAATCATCGCTGTGCGGGCATCTGCCCGTAAGTTGGCCACTGTATCTGAAACTGGCCAATGGATCGTATTCGGCCGGAGCACAATCAGCTCCACTCCCCGGTTCTGGGCAGCTAAACGGAACCCTTGTTTGCCTGTTGTGGCAACCAGAGTTTCGAATCGAAGTTGATCGAACATATTGGCCGTCGCGAGGCTTGTGCCAATGTTGGCTCCGACAATAATTGCCAATCGCTTACCATCGTCGAGTAAGGACTCCGCAAGAATAGGAATCACGCGATTCGAATTCCGGTAAGGTTCAGTTGGCCTGAAGCGAAGAATCGTTTCCGCAGCAGCGAATTGCACTGCCCGATCCGACGAATTTAAAGCTTTAACAATCGGCGACTCCACCGCTGTGTAAAGCAGGTTCGCCGTGCCAATTTCTCCCAGCACTTTCAGGCAGGAATAGGCTGCCTGATGGTTTTGTGCTTCCAAGGCATAATCCAGGGATTTGAGAGCGAGTTCCGGCCCGAGTGATAAGGCCAGATCATGCGCCGACCCCTGCCCTGTCATGGCGGGGTCGCCCTCTCCATTTCGCCGCTCGGATGCCAGCATGTAGCTCAGCATTAAGGCTTGTGTTTCCAGCGAATTGGGATTCATCGCCAACACCTGGTTGGTCTGCATCAGTCCTTCGTGCTGGGCTTTTTCATAAGGAGTGACTTCTCGCCGAAAGACCGTTTTCTTTTCCACATCCCAGCCCCACAGGGTGACCGGTTCTGGATTGAAAGCGGGAACACGATTGAAATTATTCAGAGCTAATTCACTTAACTGCTGTGCAGCTCGCTGAATCCTGGCTTCCTCCGATTCTGCTGAACTTACCAGATTCCAGTTCTGTAGAGTTTCTCTTGCCAGTAACTGAACTCCGGGGGGAGTGTCCGGGCTGTAGGCCAGTACCAGAACTTCGGGAGCCGCTTCGGTCGCTTTCAGAAATCGTAGGACTTCGATCGCTGTCACCAGCACGTCTTCCTGAGAAGATTGCAGGGCAGCAATCAGGGGTGGAACAGCCCGTTTTCCAATCAGAGTGAACGCCCGGGTGAAGACTTCCGGATTCAAAGTTCCGTCATTATTCGCCAGGCGGGCAATCAGGTGTGGTAACGTGACATCGCTGTTATTTTTGAGATGCAGGATCGCCAATTCCTGTTCCTCAGCGGATCCACCGAGTTGATCAATCAGGGCATTGATACGCAACGGATCGTTCTGATATTCCTGCAATGCTTTGGTGACATTATCCAGGACTGTAATTGATTCCGGGTGAAGATTGTCTGCGCGAGCCATTCGCAGCAGGGTCGTGTTGCCAGTATGTTCATTGAGGGCGAGCCAGTCACTGGAGCTCAAATCCATCGCCAGAAGCCTGGCCAGGTAACTTCGAGATTGTTCGAAGCGTCCCAGACGCATCATCATGAATGCAGTATCCAGAAGTTCGGTGGCTGTTTCCGGTTCGCGAAGGAGCAAATCGGCATCAAGATTCGCTGGGAGTTCAGTTGATTCAGCTTGAGCATCAACTGTGTCGCGCTCCCCCTGAGCCAGCGCGCGGAGAGTGAATCCGGCACACAGCAGGGTAAACATGATGAAACAGCACCAGAGAAATCTGGGCATACAACCACTCCATAAACTGTGAATCAGGTTCTGATCGGGCAGAAAAACAAACAGAGAGCTGTTTCTCACCAGACCGTTGAGAGTGTGATCGATCAGCTGGCATTACCCACTGAGCAGTCAGCAGTTAGAGCCCGACCCGAAAGCTCATGAAACCGACTTCAAATCACTCTTCACAGATTAAACGATACGGGAATCAAAGGGCAAACAAAAACGGAGGTAAAACAGAAAGTCTGCACCGGAGAGGCAGCTTAGAGGAAACAGGCTCAAGCTGATTCCGAGTAGGAACTTCCGATTTCTCAATGCATACTGAAACTGTGACTGAAACAAATCAGCTTATCGTCCAATATCGAGAGATCACCAGAGTGGCTTGAGGGGGAACCAACCAGTTGGAATCCGCATGACAGGATTCTTTCAACTAGCCGTCAAAGTTTGACTTGCGTTCGATTTAAGGCATACGAACTCAGGCGAAATATGAACAGAAGTTCACGTTATGCTTTGAAAATCTTTTCCCGTCCGTCCGTCACGTTTTTTGTCGCATTCCGAGTGTCGAGGACCATGTTGGAATGCTGGACGATGAAGTCGTAGTCGTAGGCTGAGTGGTCGGTCGCGATGAGGACGCAGTCCTGCGAGGCGAGAAACTCGGGAGTCAGTTCCTGGCTGCTTAAGTCAGGGACATCGTGATGCCTCATTTTCGGAAGTCTCGGAACATGAGGGTCGTTGTAACTGAGCTCAGCTCCCCGTTCGCGCAGCAGGTCGATGAGTACAAACGCCGGGCTTTCACGCGGATCATCGACATCTTTTTTGTACGCGACCCCCAGCAAACAGATTTTGCTACCCTTGATCGGTTTACCGGCATTGTTGAGGTATTCAAACAACCGGGAGATCACATACTCCGGCATCTTGGAATTCACTTCACCAGCGAGTTCAATGAAGCGGGTATTGAGACCCTGTTTTCGGGCCAGCCAGGTGAGATAGAACGGGTCAATCGGAATGCAGTGACCACCCAGGCCCGGACCAGGATAAAACGCCTGAAAACCGAACGGCTTGGTCTTGGCTGCATCGACGACATTCCAGATGTCGATGTTCATGCGATCGAACAACATCTTCAGTTCATTGACGAGGGCGATGTTAACAGCTCGATAGGTGTTTTCCAGAATCTTACAAGCTTCAGCTACTTCAGGTGTCTCGACAGTAACTATCTGCACGATTGCGTGCCGGTAGAGATCGGAAGCGAGTTTTCCGCTGATCTCATCCAGACCTCCCACGACTTTGGGAATTCCAGCGGCGGTGTAGTCCGGGTTACCGGGATCTTCCCGTTCCGGGCTGTAGGCCAGAAAGAAATCATCCCCTGATTTGAGTCCCGATTTTTCGAGGATGGGAAGCAAAACATCGCGGGTGGTGGAGGGATAGGTGGTTGATTCGAGAACGATCAATTGATCCTTTCTCAAAACTTTTGCAATCGCCTCTGCCGTTGATTCGATGTATTTCAGGTCGGGGTCGCGGCTGTCGTTAAGCGGAGTCGGGACGCAGATCAATAAGGCATCGGCTTCTTGAAGCCGACTCATATCAGAGGTTGGTTCGCAGCTTTCTTCGTCAATCCAGCGGGCAATCTGCTCCGTCGGAATCGTTTTAATGTAGCTTTTTTCGCTTTGAGCAGGTCGACTTTCTGCTGGTCAACATCAAACCCGATGGTCTTAAAACCTGCATTCACAAACGCATTGATTAAGGGGAGACCGACATAACCAAGGCCAATTACTCCGACAACTGCTTTTTTATCCGCGATGGCAGCTTCCAACCGTTGCGACATTTCCCGGACTTCTCCTTCATGTTCCGTTGCAGATTAAGTCGAGATCAGGATTCACTGCGGGATCGCCAAGAATAGAGCGGGATCGCCATGAATAGAATCTGATTTCAATTCCAACTGTCGACACTGCTCACAAAAGAAGAATGTCGAGCCATTTGAACCTTAACTTCACTCTTCCGCTTTGGCAATAGTGACGAAGAGCGGGTCGCTGCTGAAGGTCAACTTCATGACGAAATTAATCGAGATATGAGCCATTATCGGCACCTGCATACGCGGAGAAGGCTTGGCATCGGGGGCTGCCTGCAGGACGAGATGACCTTTGGTTTCGGTCCCTGTGACCAGAATTTTACTTTCCGCATCGACAACCTTCACACCTGGTGGCATCGAGTTCCCGAAGACATTCCCCAGATGCTGAAAATTAGCCGAGAGGGTGACATTCTTATCCATCTCGGGAGCGCGTTCGAATTCAACTTCAATTTTTGTTTTTTCACCCGGTTTCAAGGTCACATCATAGGTGTTCAACTTGATGTTGCGGATGTCTCCAGGTGGCTTCACGGAGACTGTATGCATTTGAACGGGCCAGTGATGACGTCCTCCACCGGGGGCATAAGTTTCCTGGAGAACTTCGGCTTGAACTTTTAAGGGAGCCTCCTCTTCAGGCTGTGCAGAAAAACGCCCTGTCCCTGTGATGACTACATTGCTGATACCCGATTTAGCTTCCGCACTTGCTTGAAGAATAATACAGGCATCATCCACTCCGCTGGCGGGGATCGTCCCGCAATGAGCATTCACCCCTTCAGGAAGATTTTCGATCTGGAGCGCGACCTCACCATCAAATCCGTTTTTTCTGACGACTCGTACATAAGAGCACTCCCGGACTTGAAGGACTGACTAAGGTTTTATCCGTATCAACATATAGTTCAAAATGAGGTTTGGCCTCGGTCGCTTTGATCAGGTAAGAGTAAGTTTCCTCCCTGAGGTGCAAATCTCGAACTTCGAGATAAAAAACGCCATCTGTCGGAGCGACCCACTTATCAACCAGTGAATCGCTGTAGGACATACGAAAGACAGTCATGTCATCCGTTTCCAGCAGGGCTTTGCCGGTTGAATCCAGAATACGCAGATTCGAGTCGAGGCTTGACTGCAACCGGCGAGACAGAATTTCAAAGCGGTATGCGGAATCCTTTTTAGCTTCGAATCGGTAGAGATCCAGTTCGCCTTCCTGCAGGATTCGTCCCGCGACTAATCCGGGAAAGGTGACCTGCTGGGCAGTTTCCAAGTCGCTGTGTGATTCTGTAGATTCAAGTGCCGGTTCTGTATCGGTCACGAGGACTTTAACCGGGTTTGATTGCTTGCCATTAATAGGAAAAGGTTGATTCGCCTCCCCCAGAGGACTCTCTGGTGAAACAGTCAATCTGGAGATTGTGTTCTCAGGAACAGATTCTCCTAAAAGTTGAATTTCGTTTTCTCGACCCCGAACAACTGCCAGCGGATAGGCCACTGAAACGAATGGATTCCGATCGACTTCCAGTGCGTAGCTCCAGAATTTATTACCCTGATAACGCACGTCCCGAATTTCAATCTGATAATCGCCGGGCTGGTCAAAGTGGTAACTCAGAAACGGGTCCGCATAAAAATGATTATCACAAACAGCCAGCGTTGCTCCAGTAGATGATCGCAGAGTGATAATCGGATCGACGTGCGACTGCAAATCATGAATGCGGTCTTCCAAGCGCATCGCCTGCATGTGGAATGTCCAGTCTCCCGGTTCTTCAATGTGAAACTTGAAGCAGTCCACATCTTCGTTTTTTTCGATGGTTCCGCAAATCGTAGCGGGCAAGGTCACTTCGTGAGCTTTCTCAGGACTATTATTGTCCTGCTTGGGATCTTCACTCTGAACGGGTAGAGAGGTGACTACCAACTGGCCCAGTGTACTGACCCCATTAGGAGTGTTTATACGAAAATCCCGCACACCGGTTAATGCATCTGCCGCTGCAGTAAATCGGACTATTAATTCGGTCAGCGAAGGTTCTTTGCCATCTTTATCGAGTTTCATCTCCGTCGCTATTTCACAGGTAACTCCTTCGCCTGAAACAATCACCTGAGTAGCACCGAACATGCTATAGCGAGAATGAACAGTCAGCTCGGAAGTTTGTCCAACCTGGATAGCCGTAGCATCAAGGGACATCAACATCGGGTACGAAGTTTGAGCCTCGCTGCGACTACTCATATTGAGGCCGACGACCAGAATGATTCCGATCGTAAAAAAGTTGGATCTCATGATGTATTATCCCCCTTATTCCAAATCGTTCCGGTTTAATGCACAAACAGAAACTCTTTGGAGTTCAGCAAAGCCCAGAAGAGATCTTCATAAGCTTGTTGTGAAAATTCGGATTGTTTCAAGTAGTTCTGACAGGCTTCCTGTTCGTCCGGGCGAACGGACCTGTTTAAAGAGGCGAGATAGATTTCAGAGACAATCTCTTCAGGTGTTTTTTTCTCCGTGATCATCGAAGAAAGCCTTCCCGCTTTTTCAGAAATCTTTTTAGCGATCGTTTCGCCATTTAAAGTGTGAAGTGCCTGCGCCAGGTTTTCATCGGGAATTCGCTCGCACTCACACACAGAAGCGCGTCGCGGTTTCCCGAAAGTATTCAAAAACTCATTCGGATACTCGGCATCCGGCAATGAAATCGCGCGGGTGCCGAGCGGCAGATTAGTGAACTTGGTTTGCACGCCAGTCGCTTCATCAATCGCATCCAGCAAGGCTTCCGCACTGATGCGTTTCACCTTGTAATGACTGTAAAATCGATTGTCCGCTGCATTCTCGACGGTCGGCTGAGAGCTCAGTTGGTACAGACGCGACTTCATGATGGTTCGCATCAGTTCTTTGACATTAAATTTACTTTCAATGAAAGATTTGGTCAGTTCATCCATCATTGCCACATTCGACGGAGGATTAGTGTCCCGCATATCATCAATCGGTTCGACCAGGCCTCTGCCTAATAAGTAACCGACATAGCGATTCACAATCGATTTTGCAAAATAAGGATTTTCGGGAGAGGTCAGCCACTCAACAAGTGGGATGCGGCGATCGAGTGGATGATCCGTTTCCGGTCCTTTGAGCAGTTTCGGTTTCATTACCTGTCCTGACCGGGGATGCTTCACATCTCCACTGGATAAGACTTTGACGATTGTTTCCCGACCGAAGGTACCAAATTCTTTACTCTGTTTGGTCCCCATCCGGGCAAAGAAGGCGGCGAATCCGTAGTAGTCACTCTGACTGTATTTTTCCATAGGGTGATGATGGCATTTCGCACACTGCAATCGAACACCCAGAAACAGTTGTGCCGTTGACTCGGCCAGATCAGAGCTATCTTTGTTGATCTTGTAGTAGTTAGCAGGTCCATTCATGTAGATGGAACCCTTCCCCGAGACCAGTTACGCGACGAACTTGTCCAAGGCTTTGTTCTCTCGAAAAGAGGAGAGTAACCAGTTGTGCAAAGCCCACATTCCCTGATCACCCAGGTCCCGGCTCTGGTTACGAATGAGATCGGCCCATTTCAATGTCCAGAACGAAGCATAGGCGTCATTGTGCTGATTCCCTGCCTCGGGTGAAAAACCGAGCAGTTCATCAATGATACGGTTTCTCTTCTCAGGATCATCTGAGGCGATAAATGTTCGAGTTTCTTCCACCGTCGGCAACGTTCCAATGGCATCCAGATAAGCACGCCGCAGAAACGTGGCATCGTCACAGAGTGGCGAGGGTTGAAGTCCGAGTTCCTGAAATTTGATACTGGCATATTCGTCAATGAAATTATTGTTCTGCCAGTCTGCCAGATCGATCGATTCGCTATAGGGGCTCTGAACTCTGCAATGGTCGCCTGACCTTCAAAGCGAACGAGTGCTGTCGTCTGTCCTTTGCCGATGACAGAAACCAGTCCAGCTTCCGAAATGGAGATGATAGACTCATCCATCGAATCGTATTTTGCCCAGGCTGTCACATCACGAGTCGTATCGTTGCTGTAATGGGCAATGACACGTAACTGTTGATCCGCACCCGGATTCACCACTCTTGCTTCCGGGAAGACTTCCAGCAGAGTGACCTCAGGTGCATCCTTCGCTGGACCGGGGGAACCATTGCGTACCCATTCGGTAAGAATCTTATAATCAATATCACTCGGTTTGATTCGCTTACCACCACCATGCGGAGCCTGCAATGTCGCCTTCTGTAAGAAGAGACTCGATTCTGGTTCGATATGATTAATCCGTCGTTGTTGACGTTCGCGCGTGAGAGCGACGTGGTCATTATCGGGTTCGAATCCAAACACAGAAAGCTTGAACCCCCCTTTACCATGCTGACTCGCGTGGCAAGGCCCCAGGTTACAGCCCGCTTTACTCAGGATTGGACTGATTTCTTCGATATAACGAAATTCAGGTTGTTCTTTGAATTCGGTGACATGAACGGGGACAGTTACTACCTGCTCCCCCTGCTTGATGGTCACCACCGCTTCGCCATTCCCGATGGCCAGAACCTGACCTTCAGGAGTTACAGTCGCCACATGGGGATCGGAAGTTTCATAAGTGACATTTCGAGTCATATCCTGCCAGCCATCACGGGCAATTTCTGCTGTGACAGGTTGTCTGACAAGAATCTGAGCACGTTCCAGATTTTGGGTAAAGGTGATTTCGTTAGGAGTTACTTCAATGGAAGACGCTTCCGCTCCCCGGAGTCTTTGAGACAGAACCAGCACAATCACCAGAAACAGGCCCCAGCAGATAAACGCAGCCCGGGTAAAATGATTTCGTGATCGGGTTCGAGTTAGAGTTCTCGCAGGCAACATTCAAATCTCCCATCCTCTCCCTGGAGGAGAAGGTCCGTAGACAGGTTGCGGTCTTGGCTGAGTGATTAAAAATTCAGGCTGGTGAAGAGTGGACAGAATCTCGGTGAGTAGAGTTACTCAATGAATTACCACGCTTCAGTTTGGTTGGTGAGTTGAAATCAACTCAAACACGGATTCCCCAAAAAGAGGATCCAGAGTGAGGAAAACCGGGTGGGACTCATGTGAAGAAAATCATATGTAGAAGCTCATTATGACAATTTTGAAGCGGGATTGCCACATTTAAATCCAGACAGCGGAATAACTTGGAAATATTCTCGATCTGAAATTATGAGCTCGGTTAGAACAGTCCATGCAAAGGACCACCTGTCACAGCCAGAGAATCGACTTTGCGTGATACTTCCGGATCTTCCACCAAGGGGCGCTGATGGTGGGGCTTCAACCGGGCATCGATGACGAGAGTTCCACGGCAACCCCAATGTTTCTGTTCGATGAAGGATTCAATTCCGTCAATATCTGCCGCGGGATTGGAACGCGTGAAGGTCACCCACAGAAAATTATTGAGCGTTTCCGCAGTGAATGAAGCATCATCAACCAGCACGATGAGTGGAAATTGATTAATAACCGCGGACTGGTCGTAATACTGGCAGAATGTAACCAGATCCGAATTTCCTGCGACATATGCTGGAGCTTTGACAGCCAGGATACCAGGCAGCACCATTCGCGCGTCAGAAAAGCCCGGGGGAGTGTTAAACCAGTCGGCATTTCTGTTGGCAAGTTTCGCCGGGGCTCTCCCGCTGCTGCCATCACCAGCTTGGAACCTTCGTTGAGTCCCGTACCGGAATAATCGAGCGTATCCATGGTTGTGCGCGTCTGAAAATGTAGATCGCGCGTCCAATCAACCCGTGACAGCAGGTGCAGCAGAAACTTATCGATCTGATGAATATCAAGTCCCGGATCATCTTCCTTCGCGACAATCAACAGGTACTTGGCAAGCGATAACTGCCCCTGCCCTGAAATTGCATTCGCGCAGGTAAGCAGCTCCTGTGGTCTTCGCTCCTCTGCATAGGGAACATACCGCTCGCTACCCACCGCCAGGAGAGAGGATGGACTCCGGCCGCATCCACGGCATTCACAGCGTGAACTCCCTTGATCACCGAAGGAATCGCAGGGCCGGTGATTTCATGAATGATATCACCAAAGGATGTATCTTCCTGCGGAGGACGCCCGACCACAGTACAAGGCCAGACTGCGCCCGTCGCGATGGTAAACATGTTCAACCTTCAGCACCGGGAAATCATGTGCATCGCTGTAATAACCAAGATGGTCTCCGAAAGGTCCTTCGGGTAAAAGTCGCTCCGGATCAATTGTTCCTGTGATACAGAAATCGGCCTCACCATAAATCGCAGGCGCTCCCCCTTGCGGCACCATGCGGATCGCTCTTCCAGAGAGTGCGCCCGCGAAGGTCAGTTCCGACATCCCTTCAGGTAGCGGCATCACGGCAGCCAACGTCATCGCGGGGGTTCCCCCAACGAATATATTCACACGTAAGGGTTCACCTCGCGCGATAGCAGCCGCATGATGCACGCCAATACTCCGGTGAATCTGGTAATGGAGGCCGATCTCCTGGTTGTGTGCATACTGATTTCCGGAGAGCTGAACGCGATACATCCCCAGATTTGAATTCATTAAACCAGGTTTATCAGGATGTTCTGTATAAACCTGCGGCAAGATGATGAAAGGACCCCATCCTGGGGCCAACTGACCAGCTTGGGAAGCTGATCAATCGAAGTTCGATTTTTCAGGACGGGTCCATTCGATGTTTTCCGCGGGAGCATCGAAAGGCAGGTCCAATCGTATCTCGATATTTCCAGGGGTTTTTGAAAAACTGCATCGGATCGATTTTTAAGTCAACCAGATGTCGAACTCCCTCCAGGGTATCGCGAAATATCCAGCGGGTTCTCTCCAGTGTCCCAAACAGATTCGAGACCATCGGAAAGCGACACCCGGTGACATTCGTAAAGAGGAGTGCCGGCCCCGCAGCCTGGTAGACGCGTCGCTGTATTTCCGCCATTTCCAGATGCGGATTGATTTCTGTATCGATTTGAACAAGCTGCCGGGTTTGCTCCAGATCGGTCAAGCAGCTTTGCAGGTTGCGGTATCCCATGAATGATTTATTTTCCGGTTAGATTAAATTTTCAGATCCTCAAATCTGTTTCGATTCCTATTATGGTAATGTGCTGATCGAACGGCAATTGAGCATCTGGAGATTGTCTGTTTAATCTGAACTCTGCTAAAACAATGAATAGTAGTCTTTTCAATTATGGAAACGAATGGACTACAGCCTTAAAGTAAATCCACTCCCAACCTCAGTTCTCCCGGGAAATTCTTACGATGACCGTCGACACATCCATACAAACAGATGTCCGACTCTGTTCCGAACGGGTTGTCGTCCTGGGGGCCAGCAACGTGGCGATGTCACTCTCGCGGCTCATCTACTCAATCCGGGATGTTGTTCCACACGATACCTACCTGAAAATGCTCTTCGCCTGCGGTCATGGGCGCTCTTACGGGCAATATTCCAACGTTCTGGTGCGTAAATTACCGGGTATTCTGAATTGTGGTTTGTGGTCAGTCCTTGAGCAAATCCAGCGGATGGAACCGACCGATAGCCCTTATCGATTGAAAGCGATTCTCACAGATGTAGGAAACGACCTCGTCTATGGGGTTCCTGTCCCCAGGATCCTGGACTGGGTGGAACGCTGCCTCATTCGCCTGAAAAAACATGATGCAGACCTGGTCATGACTGGTCTGCCTGTGCACAGCTTATCGCGGCTCTCACCACTGCGTTACACACTGACACAGAAATTATTCTTCCCCAAAAATTCCTCGACTCACAAGATGATGGTCGGTTGGGCGATGGAGTTAAACGAACAATTGGAAAGACTCTCTGAAAAATACGAAGCCGATTTCATCGAGGAGCCTCGCGACTGGTTCGGTTTCGATCCGATTCATTTTAAACACCATCAGCGCGCCAGAATCTGGAAGAAGTTCTGTTCCCACTGGGATGACTTTGATGTGAACCGATCGAGTTGGCGGGGGCACTGGCTGGATATGCTGGCCGTCTGGAACTGGAAACCGGCACAACGCTGGTGGTGCGGAAAATCACAATCGGCCAGTCAACCCTGTTTCGATGCCGACCGTACGAAGGTTTATCTTTTTTAATCTGCTATTCAATCTAGCTCACAATATCGGATGGTAAGAGAACTTTTGGGTGCCACTGCTGGCTTGTCCAGCAGTGCTCTTTGAAAGAATGATAGTAGTTGCTTCAATTCAAAAACAACAACGCGATGACTCTGAACAATACACTCAACCTCTCGTGAGGAATCTCATAGTTGATGAGTATTTGATACAATCGAAGCACAACATGCAATCGGCACTGCTGGACGAGCCAGCAGTGGCACCCGGACTCAATCTCACATGTCAGTTAACATTCAATAAAGTATTTCCAACAGAAATGAATCCAGATGAGTGACAAGCATGTTTCCGGGATTGGAGGGCGAGTTGTTCCCTTTCTGGATCACCTCCATGTCAAACCGACTCGCAACGAAGATGGCTCTGTAGAGTTTCATCTCAAAGTGGAACACCAGCATCTGCGTCCATTGGGAATCATTCATGGTGGCGTGATCGCCAGTATGCTCGACACGGCATTAGGACAAGTGGTGGGAGCCACAGCAAAAGAGGATCAGCATGTGGTCACTGTCCAGCTCAACATCAACTACATTCGCCCTACCTGGGAAGGGGAAGAAATTATTGCCCGGGGTGAGCTGCAACATCGTGGAACTCAAACGGCCGTATCACGAGGTGAGATTCGCAGCAGCGACAACCAATTGATCGCAACCGCCACAGGGACATTTATGTTTCTACCTGTACCTAAATCGGGGAAGATGGAGAAAACTGAATAACACCGAAAACGATTTCAGCTTCAGGTTTAATCAACGAATATATTTGAACACGAAGGCACGAAGGCACAAAGATTTAAATCAGGAAACTGACAAAAGGAACTAACGAACTCCTGATTTATTTCATTTAGCTTTTTGAATGTAATCATAGACGGAGTTGAACTGATCGATCCTTCGTGACTTCTTGTTGAAGTAAGATTTTTCACTTATATTCAGCAGAACTAATTTTACCTGGCCGCTAAATGATCTTTCCATTTCGGATATTCTTCGCTGATCAACGTCCACGGCGAAGTTGAGTACCAGCCGTAACCGGAACGTCGTTCGAGATGAACCTCAGCCAGCGAGTAGACTTTGACTCCATCCCGGTTACAGAAGAAGGGACGATTCGTTCCGATTTCATAATAGCGGGTCCAGATAGGTGGAGCATCCGGGTCAGCCACAACAACCCGGTCCTGCCTGGCGGTGTGATGCTTAAATACAACCGGTTCAATTTCAACCTGCTCTACTCGAATTCCTTCTATCTTCACCTCGTCGAGCCAGGCGACAGCAGCATCCACAGCCTCGATAATTTCCGGGCTCGGGTTGGGGAGTTCCATCAGGAAGCGGACAATCCCCGCACTTTCGGAAGAGCAAATCGAAGCGAGTTCAAACGTCCGCGCGTTAACAGGTTCCAGAGTCTCGTGACTGTGTTGCTGACACCAGGCTGTTTTCTTTCCTTCGACGACAATCTGACAATGGAGGGTCACCCGTATTCCTTTTTCCAGGGCAGTTATTAAATCCTGACGTAAAGTGGGCTTGATCCAGTCAAACTCGGGTTGTTTATTTTTGATCTGCAAGAGTAACCTCATCACTCCTGTCATCACATCATCATTGTAGGTAATCGCATCGACATCTTTGCCACACCAGCCTCCTGAAGCACGTTGCTCCTGCAGGATGTAATGCAGCCCTCTCTCAGCGGATGCGCGATATCGCTCCAGTTTCGTCGCTTGATAGACTTGAGACAGGTAAGCCACTTGAGAGTACGTGTTGCGATTATCGAATGTACTACTTCCAAAAGTTCCTCCGCGAATTTCAATGATTTCAGCGGGGTCGATCTGAGCTAACCAGTCCAGATTTGTTGGCCAGCCCCCATCCTCGTTCTGAAACCTCAGCAGGTTCTCAGCAATATGAACGATCTGCTCTGGCTGATAACGGGCATCATTTCTGGTACGCCCATCTTTCATCTGCCAGTGATGAATGCTGTCCTGAAAGAGCCGTAGATCGAGAGCGTCGTATTTCTGGTTGAGGGCCTGATCTAACTGGGTTTGTTCGTCAGCCTGAACGCAGGGAAACAACACGAACAGGAAGAGGAAAGACCAGAGAAGTCCGAGAATAGAGCGAGCTGTAAGCATTGAATTCAGTCTCCCGGGGATGATGTCAGAACCACGAACTGTTTAATCATCCTAACGAACCTGATCCGGTAATTACCACTCCTTCTGTCATTCTGGGTGTATACTTCATCCTGAAAATGAAATTCGATTTCGCTACAAATATTATTTGCAACCGATTTGATCGTGAGAAAGCCAATGAATTCAGCTGCTACAATTCAAATCCATCGCTTTACTCCCGAAGAATGGCGGATTTATAAGCAACTGCGGTTGTCTGCCTTGAAGGAGGATCCGGATGCTTTTGGAAGTCGATGGGAGAAATGGGTTCTGGAGCCTGACAGTTGGTGGGAATCTCAAACACTTCGTGCTCATGACACTCTGCAAAACCTGATCCGCGCCGAAGTCAATAATGCGCCTGCCGGTTTAGCCTGTGGGGTGATCGAAGAAGAGGATTTGCATAAGGCGCATGTTTATCAATTCTGGGTCGATCCATGTTATCGAAGCCAGGGAGTCGGTAAGCGGATGCTGGATGAAATTATCAGCTGGGCCAGACAGAAGAATGCAGACTCGCTGGAACTGCATGTGACCTGCGGCGATCGTCCTGCGGCTCGTCTCTATGCACGCGCAGGCTTCCGGGTGACGGGAGAACCTGAACCAATTCGAGAAGGCTCGATTATTCTGGAACAGACAATGGAGCTTCGACTCAGTTAATATCGGAATCGATACTCAACTCATCCGTGTCAGATGGTAATTGATCATCCGGGACGGGCACACTCAACTCCATCGTGTCGTCCACGCTATGAGCGTCGGCTGGCATTTCGCTTACCGTCATAGCCTGATTGGAACTGACGGTGATCGGGCCCTGTTCCCAACTCTGTCGGTAAGGATCATTTTCAAAGAGATGATCTTTGTAGGTCTGGCTGTAACCGGCCGGTTGCTTGTAGGTGGGAACCATAGAGGGGGAGCAGGTCATCTTTCGAATTGAAATCGGACTGCGTCGCAAACAGGCGATCTTTTTGTCTCGTTCCAGGCGCATGTAGTAGCAACCTGTCTGTCCAAAGCAGACGAGGATCGCAAGCAATAGAATTACGAATTTGGCTGGACGCATCGGAAATCAGGTGAGTTGCTAAAGAAAGGTGACTTTAACGATTATTCCGCCTGTTGATTTTATCGTCCTTAAAACGCCGTAAACTCCACCCATAAAAAAAGAAGCGTACAAAATGTACGCTTCTTCAATATTCGTTTTGTTAAACCAGGAGATTTGGCTTACTTGGCAGCCGCATATCGCTTGGCAACTTCATCCCAGTTCACAACATTCCAGAAAGCGGAGATGTAATCTGGGCGGCGGTTCTGGTAGTTCAGGTAATATGCGTGTTCCCAGACATCGAGTCCCAGGATCGGAGTACGACCTTCAGAAAGGGGAGTATCCTGGTTAGGAGTACTTTCGACGACGAGTTTGCCTCCATCAACAGAGAGCCAAGCCCAGCCACTACCAAAGCGGGTAGCGGCAGCTTTATTGAACTGCTCTTTGAATGAATCGAAGCTACTGAAGGTCGATGAAATCGCAGCTCCCAGGTCTCCGCCAGGTTCGCCACCACCGTTAGGGCCGAGAATCGTCCAGAACAGGGAGTGATTGCTGTGGCCACCACCGTTATTGCGGACAGCACCCCGAATTGCTTCAGGAACAGCGTTCAGATCGCTGACGAGATCATCCACAGATTTTGCGGCCAGATCAGCGTGACCTTCGAGGGCGGCGTTAACATTATTGATGTACGCCTGATGATGTTTTGAATGGTGGATTTCCATTGTTTTGGCATCGATGTGGGGTTCCAGAGCATCGTATGCA
The DNA here is from genome assembly GCA_041398805.1 of Planctomycetaceae bacterium. Lineage (GTDB taxonomy): Bacteria > Planctomycetota > Planctomycetia > Planctomycetales > Planctomycetaceae > Polystyrenella. The sequence continues at coordinate 17,981 of JAWKUC010000002.1, forward strand.
TAAGGCAAATCGGGAAGGCTGTAAGCCATGATTTCGCTCCTCTTTCGTGATGACATTGTTCGTGATTGCAGGGTTTATATTTGAGTGGCCAGTTGAATCGAACCAGGAGGTTCGCCTGGCAAACGTTCAGGCAGAGTCGTTCTTTCGAACAGCATGTTCGCAATCAAACTCCGGATACGGGAGGGGGCTGACTGCGTATCTGTATTGTATTCTAGGACTTACTCCTGAACCCTCAACTAACAGAGAGTCGGAAATCGGAAAAGTTCTTGATACTGGATCGTTGTGTCAGTTTATGCGACTTCCACCGAACGAATTGGGGCACTTTTTCCGTTTTTCAACTGTCCAGCTTGCTACTTACCGCGCAAGTTTGTTTAAAATAAGACCTTAGCAAACACTCCCCTCCACCGGTTTGCCTCTTTCAGAGTGAGTTCTATAATCTGACAAGGTGATCGACTTTTTGCTCTTCTTCACGCAACCTGAGCATGAACTTCATCTGAAATTCACCCCTGACAGACTCGCCCAAAATCATTCCTCCTGGAATACCGCTCAAGGAAAACCGTATGTCGAGCTTTCGATACCTGACCGCACTCCCCGTCTACAACGAAGTCAACCACGTTGAAGATGTGTTGGGAAAAGTCGCAGATTACAGTGATGATATTCTCGTCGTCGACGATGGTTCCGCAGATGGAACTTCAGAATTACTCGACGAACTCGTTCAGAGTGGAAGTCCACTCGCCAGCAAGTTAACCGTCGTACGCCATGCTCAGAATGCAGGCTATGGAGCGGCATTGGTCACCGCCTTCCACTACGCCATCGAACAGGGCTACGATGGATTGGTGACTATCGATTGTGATGGCCAGCATCAACCGCAGCTGATCCCCGAACTCTTTGCCGCACTCGAACTCGATTCCGCTCATCCGTGGGATATCGTTTCCGGTAGCCGCTACCTGAAACAATTCGATGGAGACAGCACACCTCCGATTGATCGCCGGCGTATTAATCTCTTTATCACGGAACAATTCAACCAGCAGTTCGGCCTCAACCTGACAGATACCTTCTGTGGTTTCAAAGCGTACCGAACATCAGCGCTGCAGAAACTGGATGTTACCGAAACGGGTTACGCCATGCCGCTACAGGTATGGGTGCAGGCGGCGCTTCACAACATGCGCATCACCGAATTTGCGATACCGCTTGTCTATCTCGATGAAGAACGCTCTTTCGGTGGATCGCTGGATGATTCCAACAGGCGACTTGCTTACTACCAGGAGGTGATCGATCAGGAACTGGCACGGATGAAGAAGCTGACTTCGAACCATCAAGATTGTTCCCAGACAACATGTGGATCGCACCCTTGTGACGAAAAAAAATAGAGGGTGCCAGCCTCTACAAATCGCTTTCGAAGGCGATTTCCCTTACAATCCGGGGCAGTACAGACACTTTTGAACATAGAAAAATTTTCGACGACTAATGTCCTGCCCTATGGTTTCCACCCCTTCCTCTGAAATCCCCCGCCAGTTGCGAGTACCGCGAACTGACTTTTCATTGCTGGTGGAACCGGAATGGAAGAACCTGCCTGATCTGCTGGAGGCCAACCAGAAATCGCTCGCGGGTGGAACACTGACTTTTCTGGGGAAACCGGAAACGCAGCTCAGAGCCGAAGCACGAGACTCATTGATTAATTCGGCCCGGCAGTATCTGGAGTCCGTACGGATTCCAACCGAAGCGGCAGCGGGGAGTGGGCCACTCTTCATGGGAGGTCATCAACCGACTTTATTTCACCCGGGCGTCTGGGTGAAAAACTTCGCGAGTGCGGAACTGGCGAGTTTGACTGGCGGCACGGCCGTCAACCTGGTGATCGACAACGATCTGGCCGAATCGAACGCGTTCACTTATCCAGATGAAGTCGATGGTCACCTCAAGACGGGAAAAATAACCTGTGGTTCGACTCTGGTACCGCAACCTTGGGAAGACCTCCCGCTTCCCGATCAGAAGCAACTCGACACATTCTCTCACGAGTTAACAGCGACACTCGAAATGTGGAATGTCACACCGATGTTGAGCTCGATCTGGGACAAAGCGATTGAAAACTCGTCCGCGGGACTGAGTCAACTTTTCACCAGCGCACGCATTCTGATGGAACGCGAAATGGGAGTCCAGAATCTGGAACTTCCCATCAGCTGGCTCTCAACAGATAAATCGTTCCTCTGGTTTGCTCTCCATTTGCTGGTGCATATTGAAGAGTTCCGCAACGTTTATAACCAACAACTCGCTGAATATCGCCAGCGGAACAAAATCCGCAATCAACAGCATCCCGTTCCCGATCTCGAAGTGAACGGGGAATGGCAGGAAGCTCCCTTCTGGATCTGGCGAACAGGAGCGACCCAGCGAAATCATGTCTGGATCAAGTTCGTAGACGATCAGATTATTCTCTCGGATGGGGAAACAGAACTCGCCACGATCCCCCACCCTGATCAGAGTGGACCGGAAGCTGCAATCGAGGCACTAGCCGAATTGGCCAATGATGATCTTCGTTTTCGCCCCCGTGCGCTCACCACCACCTTATATGCCCGCCTGCTACTTTGTGACCTTTTTGTGCATGGCATCGGTGGTGCGAAATACGACGAAGTGACCGATGATCTGCTGCGGGAGTTCTATCATCACAAGCCACCTGTCTATATGGCTCTCTCGGGTACGATCTGGTTTCCGATCAGAAGAAATATCGATGTCACTGCGGAAGAGATTGATTGTCTGAATGACAAAATTCGGGACTTAAAATATCACCCGGCCGATCACCTCAGCACCAGCCAGCAGGCGTCAGCCCGGGAATTACTCTCCGAACGCGAGCACCTTCTCGAAGCTCAGAATGAGTACAAGAACCTGAGCAAAGACGAGAAGAAAGCAGCGACTTCTGATAACCGTCAGCGATTTCAGCGCCTGAAGGAAATAGCCAGCGAGTTGACAAGCCTCGTCGAACCAGAGCAACAGCGTTTACAGGAAGAATTGAAACGACTCGAAGCGTTATGGGCTGAACGCCAGGTACAGATCAACCGGGAATACCCGGCCCTGTTCTATCCGCAGGAAAAGCTAACTGCATTCGTGGAGCAATTGCGTGGTGATATTCGGGGTGGGTTCAGCTCTGTCGATCCCGCTTAATTTCTTCCTGGACATCTTTTTCATACGTTGCCCATACTTCCATCAATTGATCTGTCATCAAATCGCTGGCGGACACCTCCTGCTCCCAGGCTCCCGAGTCACGCATTACCTGTCTGGCCCCCGACAAACCCACGCCTGCAATTGACCGGATCGCCTTGAGTGTTTCTCCAAATGGAATCCCATCTGCTTTCATCTTTCGCGCCAGTTGTAACGCATCCCCTGTCTCCGCATAATAGTTGCGGAAACTTTCAAGTTGTTGATTGGTTAAGTGGGAGTTACTCATCTATTTAACCGGAGAAGTTTGTTTGATGAAGGTTCAAAATCTATTGGGGGAGATACCGGAATCTCTGCCCGAGGAATTAATAGAAGTCCTAGCTCATAATCAGAACGTTCGCATTGAGCGAATCGTTTCTCAGGGTCACTCCAGCCCGGTTGATTTCTGGTACGATCAGGAAGAGGCCGAATGGGTTCTGTTGATCACTGGGTCTGCCAAGTTGACGTTAGAGGATCCGGAGGAAGTCGTCCATCTGAATCCGAGCGATTATCTCCTGATTCCTCCGCATCGCAAACATCGCGTCGACTGGACGACACCAGGCGAACCAACCATCTGGCTGGCTGTTTTCTTCAAACCAGAGGCATCTCAAGCTTGAGAGATTCATTTTTTATTTGAACCACCAAGACACGAAGACACCAAGGATCAAGCTGAAAAACAAATTCGATGAAGCATCCGTATCATATGCATTCTTATTTTGATTTTCTTTTTCGTGTATTTCGTGGTTCAAAATAAAACCGTATTACTCTCATAACCCCTTCAGGATTTCGACCGCTTTGGTTTCGTAGATTTCCTGCCAGCCGGGGGCGAGGATGCAGTCGCTGTCTTCCTGGGCGCCGCCGACGTTGAGGAGTTGTTCGTCGGTGGGGGCGTAGTAGATGTAACCGTTGGTGTAACCGGCGACGAAGCTGAGATCCTCAGGAGCCGCTTGCTTGATGTGCAGACCAATGCGGACGGTCAGTTCGCCCGGGAAGGTGGTCATCAGGAAGTTCCCCACACGAAAACCGACCAGCTCAACTTCAATAGTGCGGGAACCAGCATCAATGTTCTGCTGTTGATGTTTCTTGAGTAATCGCAGATTCGCATTCAGGCGGGTCATTTTCTCCATCATGATGATGTTCTGAGTGTAACTTTCCATGTTCGCCCGGTTGATTTTATCCATCTGCGCCATATGGTTACGCCCCTGCTCTTTTTCATAGAGGTAGCGGTGCGAGTAATAACTGGGGAAATCGCTGTTGAGCTGGTATTTGACCATCAGAGGCAGATAGGTCTTGAGACTGAGGCTCGTTCCGTTGAGAGAATTAACCAGGCGGAGTTGTTCTTTCTCCAGTTGCGCAATTTTATCGGCAAGATCGGCCCGGGGGAGTTCTAGTTTTTCATTGACGACTTTCAGACGTCCATCTGCCGAGGTTTTGATCTTGCGAACACCTTCGAGTGTACTGAGGCCGAGCATATTCCCTAACGGTTCCGCATCGCGCGGGTGATCGACATCTTTGTAGAAGACCGGGTTGATATCACCACCGCAGCCCTGCACAAAGAGGGCGATCGTATTTTCGCCGAGGTTCTCTTCAATCACTTTCGAGGAAAACCCGGTGAAGTCCGCTGTGTTCCCTCCGCTGGCAGCTCCCTGAATCGGGTGACAGGCGAAGTTGTAGAGAACGGCGACAGGCTTGCCAGATTCATCATCCAGTCGCAGGATACCAATCTCAGGATCAATCGGACCAACTTCAGCGACCTCTTCATCGGGAGGCAACGCATAAGCGTGACGCACATCGATCTCGGTTTCATCTTTCATTTTGAGTCGACGGTTCTCTTGGATACGATTTTCATGTCCGACGCCCGCCCCGACCTGAACTGGCACAAGGTTGGTTGCGGCTTCCTTAATCGCCTGGATCGTCAACTCATCGGTGTTGGCCACAGGAGTCCCATGACAGTGACTCGCATTGATCATGATGTTCGTTTCGGGAATATCAAGGTCTGCTTTGATACACGAACGGACCTTCTCAAGGTAATCATTCTTGATGTAACCAATCTCGCCCACCGCGACGACATCGAGACTGACAATCGTTAGGGTGGTCGTCTTGTCGGTGATGACCAGAGCCCGGGCATAGAGGGGATCGTTCACTGGCCCGGCGTCGCGTTCGGTGATATCGACCTTGGCAGCCCCCGCAAATAACTGGGTAGCGGCTTCCAGATCTTGGCAACTGACAAACAGAGCGAAAGTAAAAGATGTCATCACAGACAATTTGAAAAAGCTCAACATGAATCCAACCTGTGTTGTGGGTTTAGAATATTTCAGGAGATGTAGATGTTATTCTGACAGACTGAGTCAGCTCTGTCAGGGCTTTTCTACAGGGGGATTTTCAATAAATCGATAGGAATAGAGATCACCGTCGGAGAGAACGAAGCGGATCTGGATCGGTTTTCCAGTTATTAAAGAGAGATCAGAATTCGAATCCCAGCTCACTTTTTGAGAAGTGGTGTCACCATATAATTCATCTGCCTCAGCCAGGGAATAACCGGGAACCGGATTGCCGCTCTCCTCCAGCAGTTCGATTTTCAAGCTCCCCGCAGCCGATGTCGCATAATTGACTTCGAGTTGATTTCCGTCGAAGAGAATAGGTTTGGTGATGAGTTCACCCCCTTTATATGTCGCGTGCAGGGAGACAAAACCATCGAGTCGAATGGAATAGCGTCGCAGGCGATGTTCCTGATCGCGCCAGTAACCCTCGCTGAAGTGCATCGAGATTTCTGGGCCGCCCCCTTCGTCAGTCGATTCTGTTTCCCATAAACCGTAGGTCTGATAATTGTCGCCATAGATCCAGCGACCCTGATGTTGTGGACCGGGACGGAGGAAGGCTTCGTCCCACCGTTTAAAGTTTTGTCCATCGCGGCTCGACATGAACAGGCTGTCGGTAATGTCCGTTCCGACTCGTTCGTAGAGTTGCAGAAAGTCTTCACGTAACTTCCGGGGAGGTATCGTCTCGACATGCTTAGTACGGGGGCGAGCGACATATCGAGTGGGGAAGCCCATCAGAATGTGCGGTGCGCGGTAGTATGGCAACACATGATTCGTATACATCTCCTGGTCGGGCGAATCGCCATATTCAATTTCAACTGGAGTCGTCCAGTTCTCGAAGTCATCGGAGAAGGCGACCATCACCAGACGCAAATTGCGGTCGACATGGCGGATGTAAATACAGTACCGGTTGTGGACCGAGTCCCAGAAGCAGGTATTGTGCGAATCAAACGGTCCCTGGGTAATGATCGGTTTGGTGCTCAGTTTCGACCAGTGGATCCCATCGGCGGACTGGAAGGAATAAATCCCTTTGGAAGTGATCGTTCCTCCGACTGCTTTGTAACGTGCCTCGGGAGCGACATTTGGCTTGGTATCGAGGAAAGGAGAGAAGTTGTGATTCTCTGCTCCGCCGAGCCAGACGATGTTGTTCTCTGTCGAACCCGCCCAGGCAAACAGCTCCAGGTTTGGTTTCGTCCAGGTCAGTCCATCTTTACTTTCAGCGTAACAGGTTACTTCGGAGTGTTCCATACGGAGAGGGGGATCATCCGGGTTAGTGAGAAAGCGGTGACCGCAACAATACATTCGGTAAATGTCACCATCCTGAAAGACGGTCGGGTAACCACTCGTGTTCCTTCCCATGGTTCCGTGAGAGTCAATGCGATCTCGCGGGCGATGGGGTGATGCAGGCGGAGTTCAACTTCTCCACTGGTCGATGCCGTCAAGGCATGATCGACGAACAATTCGCGGCGGTTTCCAATATTGATCGGCTCCTCAGCTGGGAGCTGATTGGCTGACACTAGAAGTGCAATCGAGAGCAGGAATAAGTAGCGATGGATCATGGAGACTTCACTCAGGTGGGCGAATGGGGTGGGATACCTTTATCTTGGTCCCAATCACCGGGAATGTACACCCATTACCTGATAAAAGTCTCAGAGAATAAACCGCTGTACCTGCTCTTCGATTTGTTCGAGTGTATAGAGATCAGCCTTGCCTGCTCCGGGGCAGTTCCGCTGAATATGCTGCCACATATTTTCAGAAGAGATGTTCGAACTCCAGAATGGCCACGTCTGACATTGAATCGGTCGGACGGGGTAGATGGTGCAGCCTCGTGTTTTGCCGTCAAAGAAGACGCAGTCTCCATTGGCATATTCGCGCAGGGAAAGACGGGAACCGATCAGGCGGGTGTACATCAGGCGAAATTCCCCTGTGGAGACTTGCAGGTGATCGGCCATCTGCTGAATTTCTTCGTCACTGATCCAGACCGCCCCGGGACCGCCGGTACAGCAGTTACCACAGCCCGTGCAGCGAAACTTAAGTCCGTCGGCGTACCACGGCTTTGATTCCGGTGCTGGTGCCTTCATTTTCGATTTCTGAAATTATTCATAAATCCCATTTTAGAGGTTGCAAACTGCAATCACATTCGGAGAACCGCAGTAGTTTTTTGTTAATGACTTCCTTACAATCCGGTTACCCCTGTGGAGCAGGGATTTTCGACTACTTACACTTCGATTGAGGAGTTTCACCTTGGATTTACCTCGTAATCCAACCCGGGCTGTCAAAATTGGATCTGTTACGATTGGTGCTGGAAACCCGATCGCTGTACAGAGTATGACAGCTACTAAAACGGCCAACATCGACGCAACCGTCGAACAGATCCATTCGCTGGAAGAAGCGGGTGCGGATGTGGTGCGGATTGCCGTTGATAATAAAAAAGAGGCGGCCGCCCTCATCGAAATTCGCCAGCAGACGAAGGCAAACCTGTCGATTGATCTTCAGGAAAATTACCGTCTGGCAGAACTTGTTGCTCCGCATGTGAATAAACTCCGCTATAACCCCGGCCATCTCTATCACCACGAACGGGAGAAACCCTGGCAGGAGAAAGTCCGCTACATCGCCGGAATCGCCGCTGAGAATGACTGCGCCCTGCGAGTTGGCGTGAACTGCGGTTCGGTCGACCCGGCAAAACTGGATAAATACAATCCTGAGGATTCGATCTCCCCCATGCTGGAGAGTGCGTTCGATCATTGCGAGTTCCTCGATTCCATCGGCTTCACTCGCTATTGTGTTTCGCTCAAAGATTCCGACCCAAAGAAAGTGATCGATGTCAACAAAAAGTTTGCCCAGCAGCGTCCTGATGTTCCCCTTCACCTGGGGGTGACCGAAGCGGGGATGCCCCCCGATGGAATCATCAAAACCCGTATTGCCTTCGAGCAGTTAATCAGTCAGGGAATCGGAGACACGTTACGTGTTTCTCTGACATTACCAAACGTGCGTAAACATGAAGAGATCGCCGCTGGCCGCGGAATTCTGGATGATATCGCTAACGGCCGTGTTCGCTCGGTGGTTGATTTCGGAACGAACACCCTGAACATCATCAGCTGCCCCAGTTGTTCCCGAGTCGAAAACGAAGCCTTCATCGAACTTGCTCAAGATGTGAAGAAGATGACCGAGTACGCCAAGGAATACGCGATTACGATCGCGGTGATGGGTTGCCGCGTGAATGGACCGGGCGAAACGGACGATGCGGATCTGGGACTCTGGTGTGCACCGAACTTCGTCAACCTGAAACGAGGCGAAGAGGAGCTGGGTGCATATCCCTACGACGAGATTCTCCCGAAACTCAAAGCAGAACTCGATGCCATCATCGAGGAAAAACCCGCGAGATGGTTTAAGCCTTTGCCCTTACAACTTCTGTTTCTTCACTTTACCAGCTAACTCTTGCACGCGTTGCTCATCCAATTGGGCGGGGAGCAGTTGTTGCAGGTTATCTGCTGCTGCGGCAATTCCGTAAGGGACGGCATCGGGAATAGATTTACCTTGATCAATCGCCAGGGCGAGACCTGCCGTAAAACAATCCCCACAACCGATGGCATTCACAACGGGGACCTGAAGTGTCTGGTAGCGATACGCTTCCTCGCTCGATGCGAGATAGACATCATTTTTCCCGTTAGTGATTAAAACCCACTGGGCTCCAGCGGAAATAAGTTCCTGCATGCCTGCCAGCAGATCAGCTTCGCTTTCCAGTTCCCGTTCCAGGGTTGTCTCCAGCTCGGACCGATTCGGTTTCACAACCAGGGGCTTCATGTCCAGGGTCGCTTTGAGACCTGGGCCACGAATATCGAGAATAGCAGGCTTCGTACATCTTGATAAGATGCGGCGATAGAACTCCGGATCGGTCTCATCGGGTAACGAGCCAGTCAGTACCATCATATCAACCTCATCGGAGACCTGATGAATGCACTTCAGGTACGATTCCAATTCCGCTGCAGGCATTGGTCGAGAGTTTTCCACCAGCTCTGTGATACTGCGGTCCGATTGTGAAATGACCGTCGTACATACGCGCGTCTCTACCTTGGAATCGAGCCAGATTGCATGCGCTCCAGACTTCAGAAAGCTCGCCTTCATCGCTTCACCGTTCATTCCTCCTGCGGGAGAAATGGTGACAGATTCGCCTTTCAACGCGTGGATGGCAAGTCCGCAATTGAGCACCTTACCCGAGGCACACCAGTGAGCAGATTGAGCTCGATTGACTTCATTTACAAACAGTTGTTCAAAAACCAGTATCTGTTGCCAGGCAGGTGTCAGTCCTGCTACACAAATCACAGATTAACCTCCAGGATTGAGAGTAATTCAGCGTCTGAAAGTTCGCGCGGATTACCATTCATGCTGTTTCCGCGAGAACTCGAGACAATATCAGGCAACTGATTGTGGGTGATTCCCACTTCAGATAACCGGGAGGGGAGGTTTAATTGCTGATTGAGCTCATTGATATACATGATGAGAAAATCGACGTACGATTTTTCGTCTTTTAACACTTCAGGGGAAGTCATATTCCCAACTTCAGCGAGTTTCTTTATAGAAACATCGCGGTTGGTCTTCAATGCAATCGGTAGCATCAATGCGCAGGCACGACCATGATTCACGCGTCCATGGACCCCCAGAGCAGCTGCGACACCATGCGCCATGCCCAATCCGGAATTGGCTAGAGCGAGGCCGGAAAGAAATGCAGCCTGTGCCATGCGCGCCCGGGCATCTTTGATGAGATCTTCATCTGTCTCTTCGATGAATGTCTGCATCGCCGGCAGACCACAAGCAAGTCCTTCGAGACAAACCATGTCACTCATGGGTGTCGCGCGGCAACTGATATAACTTTCCAGTAGCTGAGTTATCGCATCCATACCACTTTCAGCGGTTTGCTGCATGGGGAGTGTCATACTCGCTTCCGGATCGATAATTACCCATCTGGGCACCATTTTGGGTGAGCGTAATGATTTCTTAAAGGGAGGATCATAACTGGAAATGACCGCATTTTTTGTCGCTTCGGAGCCCGTACCTGCCGTCGTGGGCATCGCAATGACGGGCAGAGGATCGTTCTTCAGCTGATAGCCCTGCCCCACTCCTTCCAGATAGTCTTTGACTGTATCACTCTCGGTATTGGTTGCCATCGCTGCAACAGCTTTGGCTAAGTCAATCGCTGCTCCTCCACCGATCCCCAGCACGGCGTCGCCTTGAACAGGTTGAAAGCTTCGAAGCCGCGCTGCCGCTTCATCCACATCTTCTACGAGTGGTTCCCGGTGGATATTGACCAGTGGTTTCGTTTCCACCCCGGCATCATTAAGAGCCAATAGAAGCTCCTGAATGTAGCCATTACTTTTCAGGATTTTGGAGCCAGAAACAACAAAGACCCGCTTGATCTCTCCCTGAATCAGACTCCCCAAATCAAATCGTCGCTCCCAGCCAAATAGGACGTGGCCCGGGCTGACCCAATCGTACTGGGCCGGAAAGGCGTCGGGAAATTTCGGGTAATAATTCACGGGATCAGATTTCTATTTGAGCTGAAAGCGACATTGTTTTGAGATAGAAACAGACCTAGGTTCCCGCCTCGGGGTCTGGAGCTCCCTGACTGATTTCTTCTTCGAGCCTGCTCATCGAGGGAGATCGAAAATGGAAATCGACCACAAGTGGTAAATGATCAGAAGCATCTCGTGTTTTCAGAGAGCGAACCATGTGTGCGTGTTTAATTTTCAGCCCGTGATTGACAAAAAGTTTATCAAGTGAGCCCATCGGCATGTAAGCCGGAAAGGATCGAAACTTCGAGGCAGGTCGCGTAATGTGGCGAAAATCCTGGTGGGCGAATGGGCCATTTGCCAGGTTATTTCGCCAATCGTTTGTATCTCCAATGATCAGCGTGGGATGCTGAGCGAACTCCCGAAAAGTCGTATGCGTCAGCAGTTTGCGAGCCTGCCAGTGTCGTTCTTTCTCGGCAAGTCCTAAATGCCAGTTGACCAGATGCAGTTTTCCCTCGGGCGTGTCGATCAGACACATTTGGGCCCCGCGATTTTTTTTCTGATTCAGACGGAGCGAAATCTGGGAGGATTCCAGAAAATTCCAGCGGGAGAGAATCAGGTTGCCATATCCACCCGATTTCAGTTTGACATTCAACTGATAGAGTTTGTGTTCCAGTGAGAAATAAGCTGCCAGGAGTTCAGGCTGGTCGTGAAATTTCGAACGTCGAACATTGCTGTCGACCTCCTGGAGACATACGAGATCCGGGTTCTGCTCCTCAATGACCTCAAAAATTCGCTCCAATCGATAGCGACGGTCCCGGCCTCCGATCCCTTTGTGAATATTATAACTGAGCAGTCGCATTCAAATTTCCAGATCATCGTGAATGGATCAGCCGGGAGCAGACTGATCGGGGGGAGAATACCGATATGCTGCTACCGGTCACAGATTTGATCGGAGGGGGGTTGTGAAGCGATGTCAGCAAGTCAGACTTTCGAGTCTGACGTTAACCTCTTTTGAGGTCAAGAGTTCAGACTTTCACACTTATATTTTACCAGTTAGGAAAATGAGGAAAACTGGTCATTTTGGATTATTCATCTGTCTGTGTTTCAGTTCTCGTTTAATTAACTGGAAACTGGCCGTTCTGTTTGCGTTTTTGACCCTCTCTGCCTACGATGTTGGTTTCAAATTCTGGTCTCGGCCCTCTCCAATTCAGCCTTCAGAATCAGCTTATCGACTCTCTCAAACAGGGGTATTTCCCTGGATATTGCATCTCTCCGAGAGAGTCTGTCCGTCTCTGGAGCCTGGAGAGTGATTCCCTAAACTGAACATAGACAACCTGATCCTCGGTACTTCAGACAACTCAATCCGGGGTGGAGTAAAATTTCATGACTGACACACCCCGTAAGTTTGCTACCCAGTGTTTGCATGCAGGACATACGCCTGATTCGGCCTCTAACGCCCGTGCAGTGCCGATTTATCAAACGACCTCTTACATCTTCAACGATACCGACCACGCAGCGAATCTGTTTGCGTTGAAAGAATTCGGTAACATCTACTCCCGAATTATGAACCCCACCTGCGATGTGCTGGAGCAACGTCTCGCTGCACTGGAAGGGGGCTCGGGTGCTTTAGCGGTTGCTTCTGGTCAGGCGGCTGAAACTCTGGCGATCCTCAATATCGTCGAAACTGGTCAGAACATTGTCTCCGCTTCCAGCCTGTATGGGAGCCTACAACCTCTTCCATTACACACTTCCAAAATTGGAATTGGCTGCAAATTCGTCGATCAGTCGGAACCGAATAATTTCAAAGCAGCAATCGATAAAGATACCCGAGCGATTTATCTCGAAACGATTGGTAACCCTCGTTGTGATGTCCCTGATTTTGAAGCGATCAGCAAAATCGCTCATGATGCCGGAATTCCGCTGATCGTCGATAACACCCTGGCTTCCCCTATCTCTGTCGACCGATGGATTTCGGAGCTGACGTTGTCGTCAGTTCCTGCACCAAGTTTATTGGTGGCCATGGAACCAGCATTGGTGGAATCATCATCGAGAAGGTGGATTCCCCTGGGACAATGAAGTTCCCGTGCATGACTGATCCCGATCCAAGCTACCACGGAATGAGTTTCATGGAGACCTTCGGTCCGATGAACATTCCTTACATCATCAAGGCTCGGACACAGGGCTTGCGTGACATTGGTGCTGCCATGTCTCCCTTCAATGCTTTCCTGTTGATTCAGGGATTGGAAACATTGCATCTGCGTATGGAACGTCATTGCTCCAACGCTCAAGCCGTGGCTGAATTCCTGGAGGTCACCCGAAAGTTTCGTGGGTCAATTACCTGGGATTGAAATCTCACCCGCAATATGAACTCGGCCAGAAATATCTGCCCAAGGGAGCTGGTGCGGTCTTCGGGTTTGGAATCCAGGGTCTTCACCACAGGAACAGCAGGCGAATGGAATCAAGCTGATCAATAATCTGGAGCTCTTCTCTCATCTGGCGAATGTGGGAGACGCAAAATCGTTGATCATTCACCCATCCAGTACGACACATCAACAACTGAGCGTCGAAGAGCAAATGTCAACAGGGGTTACTCCTGACTTTGTGCGTCTCTCGGTTGGTATTGAAGATGTCGACGATATCATCGGTGACCTGAAACAGGCACTCGATGCCGTTTAGAGTTCAATCTGAGAAGGGGTCCCTGCTCTCGAGGAGAAGTGTCTTAAACCTTTGTTGACTTGAGCCAGGGATTTCCCGTCCCAGAGATTGGAGCTGTTCATGTCTACTCTACTTCCAGCAAGCAAGGCTGATGATCAAGTTTGGTGTTCTGGGGTGGGGAACCAGTGGGACTCCACCTTTAACCCCGCATTGCAACGGCTTCGACAGCGCGTTCAGGTCCGCGCGCTGTATGATCCTGCCTTTCGCGCCATGCTGGCGGGGAAACAGCTCCAGGCACTGCTCTGCGATAGTGTGACATCACTTCTTTCTCTGCATGATGTCGATGCGATACTCGTCCTCAACAGCAGTTGGTACGAGTCTCTGCTTGAGTTCCTGCTGCACTATGAGAAACCCTGTTTCCTGGCGAACAACATCACAGCGGGTCGAAAACGCTGCGAAAAATGCACAATCTGGCGATCTCTCAGGGGCAAACACTCATGCCCCCCTCAAGCTGCGGTACACGCCCAGCACGACCCGGCTTCAGGAACTGATGGAGACAACATTAGGCCCACCGAATCGAATTGAAGTGACCCTGCCTCAAGTTGGTAACGAGTGTCCTTCGTTTGAAAAAATCCTGAGCCCTCAAGATGAACTGATTGTCTGCCTGTTCGACTGGTGCCAGCATATTCTCAAGACAACTCCCCTGCTGGTAACTCCTGAAAATGAGCAGACGACTTCAGAATCCCAAGAATCGAAATCAGCACCCTGTCAGTTCCAGATATCGTACTCTCCCTGTAGGCGTAAGAATGCGGATATCAGCTCAATGTCCCCTCAGGTTTTTCTGAAGTATGAGGAAGCCACGGAAACATACCCTGATTTCCCTAGAATTGAAGTCACCTGTGCACACGGTTCAGCCCTGCTTACGAACGCAAATGAAATCTCGTGGCAGACTCCCATCGAGTCGGCATCGGAGTCACTAACTGCTGAGCGAACTGCCTTTGAAGTGATGCTGGACCACTTCTGTCGTCGGGTTGTGGGGGCTGATCCCTGTAGCCGACTTGGCGGATTATGAGAAATCGCTTCGGCTTTACCAGGCACTCAAATTAAGCTCCGAAAAAGCCTCTTCTGTGTCGATGCTCCGGAAAATCCTGATTCGGCTTTGCTTTCTCTTTCCGGGCGTGCTGGATAAATTGGCCGATTCGTTACTGAATCACGGCGTCTTTATAATGATTTTCTTCCACGCAGCAGGAACCCAGGTTATGACAGTCTCTCGCCGTACTTTTCTGAAATCGTCCAGCCTGTTAGGAGCAAGTTCCTGGTAGCTGGTAGTCATTTACTGGCTGAGGACTAACTCCAAACCTGGTCAAACGGCACACCAAATTTGCTGCGAATGTAGAAATGTGGTGGAAATCACTCCCCCTTCGAAGACCGCATCAAAGCAGCTGCCAAGCTCGGTTACCCGGCCATCGAGTTCTGGCCCTGGCGGAATAAAAATATCGATGCAGTCGCCGATTTAACTCAGACATTAGGTATCGAAATCGCACAATTCACAGCCTGGGGATTCTCTCCCGGATTGAATGATCAAAAAATCATGCAAACTTTGTTCAGGAGATTAAAGAGAACCTGCCGTCGCCCATCAGCTTAAATGCAAAATGATGACTGTCGTGGGAGGGAATGACCAACCCGGCATGACACAGGAAGAAATGCATCAGAATATCATTACGGGATTAAAGCTGGCGGCTCCTGTTGCAGAAGATAACGATGTAATGCTGATCCTCGAACCAATGAACATCCGCGTCGATCACAAAGGGCATTGTCTGTATGGAAGTGCCCCTCTATTCGCATCTGCAATGAAGTCAACAGCAGCCATGTGAAGATCAACTGGGATCTCTCCACATGCACATCACCGAAGGGGACTTATGCGGTGCACCTGAAAGAGGGGATGGACTCCGGTCAGATTGGTTATTTACAGCTGGCCGATCATCAGGGACGCACTGAACCGGGAACTGGAGAGATTCACTATAACCGCGTACTCAAAGAAGCATACGATCTCGGTTATCGAGGATACGTCGGACTTGAGTGTCGCCCGCTGACTGATGAACTGACCGCGGCTAAAGGTGTTGCCGCTGCGGATATCTGGTAAGAACAGTTTAACCCAGAACGAGAGAGACTCGATCCTGGGCTTCTTCCTGTCCTAGTGCTGACTTTCCGAAACCGGGGATCGCTCCGCTGCAACGGCCTTTGCTTGCGCATCCTAATTTGAAATCAGCATAACGGGGATTTTTTGTAGTCGTCATTCGCCTTCAATTTCTCAATGATCAACATTCCCTCTGTATGGTCCTGATCCATCAAGCGGTTGACGAGAATCAGGTCGTACTCTTTCTCAGAGATAAGGCGTTCCGTATCAGACCAGCCATGCTCGATCGACTGGCTTTCCAACGCGTTTGCAGAAAACGGGTGATGTTGGCATGGTCGTAGTTGCATTGTCCGATATCGAGGATGCGTTTCATAATTCTGGTGACTCTTGATGTTGAGTAGCTTGATGTAAGTCTTGATGAGAGCAGCTTCGCTCTATTATGGGTCACAGCAGGCTTAAAGTGAGATCGAATTTCTTTCCACTGCCCGAACCATAATCAGGAGGCGGAAACCGCGATTGCCTGCTGCTGGGCATCGCTTGAGTCGAGATGAAATCGACTTTTCGATCATCGACTTTCGTCTGCTGCTCGTGTGAGACTTGCTCAGTATGAATCTTCACGTGTTTCCATGGCAATCCCTTTATCGTCGGCACTGTATTCGTTGATCAATCGTTGACGTGCCAGCGTGTATTCTTTCTCACTGAGGGCTCCCTCCATGCGAACTTTCTTGAGCTCAGACAACTCCTGAGCCAGCGTCGGGGCTTTATAGTGATGAGAATGCGTATGTTGTTGCTGCCGTTTTGAGCAATAGTCAAGGCAACCGAGATTCCAAAGTGTGCCCAACAACATAAGTATGTAGAGAATGGAGACCGAGGTTTTGAGAAGCATAACCAGCGGCTTTCAAAACAGGCGTGATTGTCGATCGGTTGGAGGGAGAGAGTGGGCGAAGTTATCCCCGTAATCGCTTCTTCTGTCAACAGAATAGCACCGGCAAAAAAGCGAACCTGTATAAGACAGGTTCGCTTGGCAAGATTTCTCTGATCTTGTTTGACTGCAACTGGTTGCAGCCTGGCGTGGCTCAGTCCACTTCCATAAAGGCGTAGCACGAACGTGGGTCATGATGAAGAAGCTGTCTTCCAGGTGTCCCATGTGGTTGGATGGGAGAGTGAGTGGGATATCGACGATGTCTTTCAGTTTACCCCCTTCACCGGTTGTCAGACCTACGGTCGTCACACCGACTTCTTTGGCATACTCAGCTGCGCAGCACGTTGGGGCTTTGCGGAACCACTGATCGTGATCAGCATGTCCCCTTCTACAGCAAAGTTTTTGAGAGGTTCCAGGAAAACGATATCGTAACCGACGTCATTTGCATAAGCAGAAAGTGTAGACATGCTGTCGGTCAGGCCGATCATTTTGAATCGTTTTTTCTTCTGATAAGAAGCCCCTTTGACAGTCGACAACCATCTGAAGCGATGGAAGCTGAGCCTCCATTACCGCAGATGTAAACGGTTTTATCGTTGTCGCGAACTTCCCGCATTTTGGCGATGGTCAGTCCCAGTTTTTCGCGATCGAGTTTGGGGAGAAGTTCAGTCAGTTTAGTGAGGTAATTTTCTGCGAATGCAGTATCAGACATCGGTTCGATTCCTTTTGCCCAACGGGCCGGGTTGATCCTATTTGATCGATAACAGACAGTGGTTATCGAGATTGATATTAAGAATCAGGCGATTCCTAACGAATCACTTCTGAAACTGGTTTATATGTTTTGAGACGGAGAGGGCAAGCGTGATCGAAATCTGACGGGATTTGCTCACGATTCGTTCTGTAATTTCCACATGATCAACCGTTCGCGAACCTGATCCTGCGACGCGTTCCTGTCGTACCAAGCTGCTGCACGGTGATCGATGCAACCAGCATGCCCACCAGCCCTGCTTCAGGTAAACTCGCTCCAGAAGCCAGGGTCAGCACCAGCCCCGCCGAGACACTATCACCCGCCCCGGTGGTGTCGACAGGCCCATCGAGCTTGATTCCCGGGATGGTGGTCAATTCCGGGTCGCTGACGAGCATCCATTTTCTCCGCCAGTCCCCAGATCGGGGGCATTGGCTGTTCCTTTTGCAGGCGGGAATTGCCTCCTCAAGTTGAGCAAACTCCACTTTATCCCCGGTACAGGACTTTCATGACCGACTGCTTCGAATTCGTTCGGTTTGATAATCATGTTTTTGAACTGGGTGATATACCTCCGGGAATCGGCATAGAAGATCACATTCGGGTGATCCGCAGCCCGTTTGGCCAGTTCTTCACGAGTTTGGGCCGTTACGACTCCACAATCGGCCTCTTCGACCTGATCGAGCACAATTACGGCATCGAGTTCCGGCAATAAACGATCGAGAACCTCAAGAGCCTCTTCCACCAGTCGCTGGGACATTGCTTTGCGGTTTTTAGTGTCGTACCGTTCGTGTTCGCCAGCCAGACCGGGAACCTGCTTATTGATCGGTTTGAGATAGGTCGGCGTCATCAGGTTGGCGGACTGCACAAGTCCCTCGGTATTGCAGCCTCGGCGTTTTAATTCCTGTTTAAGGTCGTAGCCCTGTCCGTCATCACCAACAACCCCAATGGCGTAGAGTTCGCCCGCCCCTAAGGCGGCCAGATTATTGACGATGGTTCCCGCAGCGCCCGGAGAGTTACGAATCTCGACCACCTGGTGCGGTCTTGCCGGTTTCAATACTTTTTTCCGCCAGATCCGGGTCTGTAATTAAATAGCGATCGAGAAAATAATCTCCCAGAACCGCAATCTTACGACTCGAAAACTTGCTTAGCAGTTCTTCCAGACGTTCCGTTTCCATGACTCGACTGACCAACTCTAAATTTCATGCAGAGGCGAGGGATTACTCTTTCCAGAGATATTTAAACAGGGTATCGATTTGCTGATAGTCGGGAATGACGATATGTGCCCCGACACCAATCAATCGCTCCGTTTCCACTCATCGACAGAACCATCTTTGGCAGATTCATTACTGGCAACAGCGATTGCAGTTCCACCTGCTTCATGAATGTTGTCGATCTCGACATAACCGTCGCCGAAGCCGATCAGGTATTTACCTTCGACGTTGTTCTCGCGCAGAATTCTTTCGATGACCATCTGCTTGGAGAAGCTTTTGTAATCGTCCTGGGCACCATAGATATGTGGTCCGAAGTACTTGTCGATCTGGAGCAGTTCGCATTCTTCCCGCACGAAGTTTTCATCAGTACCAGAGGCCAGGAAGACTTCCACGCCCCGATCGATCAAACCCTGCAGGACTTCAAATGAACCCGGGACGAGCATCGTGCGGGGATCAGCCTTACCAGTGCGAAGGTCTTCCCGTCGGGAAGTGATCCGCTCCATGAGCAGGTCATGATATTTGTGTTTATAATGAGCCGGATCTTCAGCAGTCCCACCCCGTTTTTCGATCTCTTCGACAAGACGAATCATCTGGTAGATTGTCTGTTTGCCATTGAGCTGCATGACGAAGTCGTAAGAGATTTTACTTAACTCTTCTTCTGACTCGTCCGTTCCAGTTTTCTGAAGTTCCTCAATCATCATGGGAACCATCACTTCCGGCCAGCCTTCCCGGACACAGCTCAGCGTTCCGTCAAAATCGAAGACAGCGTAACGGGAGGTTCTGCCAGGTCGACAGCGTGAATGATTTCGATACTGGAATCGGGCAGAAAAGTAGTTTCACCTACTTCTTTGACACGGACTTTGTAATCCGCTTCATGGGAGGCATCGGCAGACATTTTAGAAGAAAACCTGTAGTTAACGGCTGAAAGAGGGCTCAAACCCGGCATAGTGGGCGACAGAGGCCTGATTCTATAGCTGCCCGGTGGTGATTCCTAGTCTGCAAGGAGTCGAAATGCCGGGCCAACCTGCTATTTACCGCCTCAACCGGTTCCTGCACAGCATTTTCCACCAAACCTGAACAAATCGCCCCATTTTCAGGTAGCAATTGCCTCTTCGACCAGTTGCAGATAATCGGGGCGATCTGCCGCAGTTTTGTGTTCGAAGCGATTGAGGACCTGCTCATTTTTGAGGACGATCACCCCCGGCATCTGGCGGATGTCCCCTTCTTTTTTACCCACTCCATGCCCCTCAAAGATGCAGGCTTTCATCCCCAGCCACATCACTTTGGGGCTCATCAACTCAGACATCCCCCCTGAGCTGAACTGGAAATGCGCGTACAACTGCTTCTCAGGATCACTCACTGCGATGGCATCGGGAAGTTTGTAGCTCTTCAAGGTGTCGAGCATATCTCCCTCTTCACTCATGCTCACAACGACCAATTGAACCGAGTTCGCCTTAAGTTTGTCATCAATTTTGTGCAAATCGGCAAGCCTGTCGACAGAACGTACACCCTGCATGCCGCAGGAAAACGATCAGCAGCATTTGATCCTGAGAGAGCTCAGACAGAGTCTTCCCCGCAGAGGTAAGCACAGGAGGAATTTCATGATCAATTGAAGGAGCAGTATCAGTCATCACGGACCTCATTACGGAAGAGAGGAAACAGTATTGCTGGTCATCAATACATTATAGGCGGCTTGGGGCCAGGAATCAAATCGTTTGCATGCGAGGAAGAGTCTCTGAATTCTCGATTACCGATCGTAAATAATCAGTGAACCAGACCACAAATAAGTCGCTTTTCAACACTCTTAAGTGGCCTGTTTTTCTGTATAGACAACCCTGTTTCAAGTATAATAGAAACGGTGCGATCTGATAGTTCGTTTGTAGCTGTGAAAAAGGAAATCTTACACGAAATGTCGTCAGATAATTACTATCAGAAATACAAATCGATTCTGCAAACTTTGTCCTCAGATCCTTTTTCACGCATTAGAACTTTGTCGCCGGAAATTTTGAATGCTTATATGGGAGGCTTCCACTTCGGAGCTGGTTATGCCCCTGAAATGGATCGTTCTAATATTCGTTTTTACTATTGGTGCCTGGAAAAGTTGGAGATGCTCTCACAGGAGTCTTGGGCGACCTGCTTGATCAGAATTCATGGTAATGGTGAACAAGGATTTTACGCTACGTTGGACTTCCTGATCAGATTTCAGGAATACAACGACACCGAAGAGTTAAAGAATGCCTCTCTGTATGCAGCAGGAAAATGTGAACCAGAACTATCCTGGAAAAGCAGCTCGCGTGCGCGTGAGCAAGAAATCGAATGGCACATTTTTTCTGTTTCGGAACTCATGAGTAAAATTCTGGTTAGGACCCCCATGTACATCGGCACGTGGAGCCTGGCCCGGTTTGACGCTTTTACGTCAGGTTGGAGTTTTGGCTCATCAGACCCGGAGGGGAATCAGGCAGACTTTGATTCATTCTATCGAATGGTCTTGAGAAGATATCCTTCCGATCAAAACACCTGGTGGAAGGGTATCGAGGACCTTCATGGTGAAACGAATGACTCCATCGCCGTTGTTGCCAGATTATTTACAGAATTTAATGCGGCCTACGAGAACAATATTTGAGTTTCGGCTCGCAGCATCAAAACCTCATATTCTGTTTAAGACAAAAGTGCCAGTTAGTATGGCACAATCCCGTAGAAAGCAAGTTTCGACAATGCCCATGGATTTTCACCATCATGAATTTAAATCGTTGCTTGAGCGAATAGTCTCCAATCCAAAAGGTGAATTGAAGATTCTGACAGTTCGAAGACTCTACAGTTTTCTGGCAGGTTGGTTTTCGGCGGCTTCCATCGACTTCGAACTGGGCTTACTCGGATGTAGACTCGACCGCTGGCGATTGGAACACCTCGACGGTCTGTCTTACGAAAGATGGGATAGTTATGTGAATAATCGACACGGGAATGGTGAGGAGAGTTTTTTTATTGGTCTCAGTACGCTGCATTTATTTCTAGAATATGATGTATGTGAAGAATTTAAAAACGAATTCCGTTATGTAGATGGCATGTCAAAACCAGATCGCTATCGCCTGTTTACACCCAGCCTCCAGGATCATTATTTAGATTGGCATCGAAAATCTGTGTATTCATTGATCAAAGAAATAACAGGACAGATGCTGTCTTATGTTGAGAGTTACAGTTTGTCTCGCCTGGATGCCTATCTCTGGGGTTGGTCACTGGCATCAGAAGATCCGGACGGGAATCGCAAAGAATTGTGCAGTTTCTTTCAGTATGTCAAATTCCGATTTTCTACTGGAAACAGGGGTTGGTGGGAAGGTATTGAAAGGATCTACGGTGAAAACAGCAAATCTGTGACTGTGGCAAGAGAGTTATTTAATGATTTTCAGAGTACCTATGAAAATAACATGTAGTCATTTCTCGATTTTTTAGCGATTTGAATCTCGTAAACTTCACTCAGTATGTTGGAACCAATCAAGACTCGTGCCATCAAAACTCACAATCTTCGAGGGATTCTTCGGTGACAGTTTGCTCACTTATGCCTTAAGTCACAATAGCTGCCGACAGAGAATTCTTTCAAGTTTTCGTTATGGAGAACCAGATGAGGGTGAACCCTCAGCCTTGGGCAAAGAATGGAGCAACACTGCCTGGCATATAGTTCCGAGAGAGGTCGATTGTCATAATACAACGGGTGAGGTTTTGGGTGACTATGGAACAGAGACGGCGCACCTTATCTGGACTTGTCCGCTCTGTTCACGATCGACTTCAGAAGATTATTATGGCGATATTGAATCTCCAATTGTGCTCTGTTGCAGTTGTGGCGACCGGACTGTTCGAAATTATATTTTGATTCATTTCGACATACCGACTTAATAAATGAACACACCCTTCATGTTCATCTGCAAGTCTTTGGTTAATTCCTAACCTGGTTGCTTTCCCTAGCCTTGATTGCAGCATAAAAAAGGCAGCCCAAAATGAATTGAGCTGCCTTTTTGTATCAACAATTTAAATCTACATCTTGATGAAGATCACTTGCTTCTCGAAAGCTCGGATGACGATGTACATCAGGAGCATACCGACAACCCAGCTTCCCCAGCCGAACCAGGGCGCAGTCGCGGGGGACGAACTCTTTACGGCTCCACAGACGAGTCCGAAGAGAGGACATAGCAGGCAAGTGCGTTTGTCCCCAGGTTCTGAAGAGACCGATCTGGAAACCCCAGATGTCGGTGAAGATGTAGAAGAGCGTGTAGACGAAGAGCGAAAATCCACCGGCGAAAATCAGGTAGGACATTGTTCCCGCACGCTGACTCATCATCCAGGCGTTCCAGTAGAATTCATCTCGCGGTTTGTACTGGACAATCTCGGGGTCTTCTGTGTCCGGGTCACCGAAGGGATTGCGACCGACTAATTCTGCCCAGCTCATCGATTCCAGTTTTTTCATCCGTTCATCATCTGGAATAACGGGGTCGGCAGCCAGTTTATAATCGCGACGTTCTTCGGTCGGTAAGCGGGTCCATTCGATCTCAACCAGTGTCTCCAAATGCTCGGTGAGCATTTTCTGGCGAGTATACTGCTCGCGGAGTTGATCGAATTCTGCACCTTGCGATTTGGCCAGTTCGGCCCCGCGACCTGATTGGTAATCTCTTCGGTCGGTTGATCTGTTTCCGGGTTGAGACCAGCTTCCGTCATGAGGCGATTCTGGATTCCAGACTTGATTTCCGTCTCCGCTGCACTGAAATTCGATTCGATTGACTCAAGAGTGGTTTTTTCGGCCTGAAAGCTATCGTAATAAGCCGAACCATACTCGAGATAAGAAGTCTTCGCTTCCTGCACTTCTTTTTCGCATGTCAGCAATTTCAGCTCCCGGGTCGGTTTTGAACGTCTCCTCGACCTTCGTGTTGATTTCAGCCGTCGGTTGATCTTTGGCTGGATCAAGGTTGGCTTCCTGCATGAATTGATCACGAAGTTCATTCTTACGATCCCGTTCGGCGATAATTAAGGCTTCGGCTGTGCGGGCGAGGTCTGTTTTGCGTTTGAGCTCTTCATCGCTGAGGCGGATCTTTTCCGGTTTCAGGGCCGTTTCGTAACGCTCCAACCTCTCCTGCTTTTCTTTGAGGTCTGCTGGAGGATCCACCTCCCATTTTTCGATCGCAGCTTTATTGATAGACTCGGGCGCGTAGTCCGTTTCCGGGTCAAGCCCCTGAGCGAGCATCATTTCGTTGACATTCTGCTGTTTGACCTCAAAATTCTGATTGGTGACCTCTCCAGTTAAATCACCTACGACCTTGTTGAACGGTTTCAGTTTTTCGTTCAGAGGTTTAACCGCTTCCCCGACGATGTGGTCGACATGGTCCTGGGCTTTGTAGACGTTTTCCTTGAGGTCTCTCATTTCTGCCGGAGAAATATCATAGAGACGAGCCGGCCGGAGTGATGAGCCAGCCGATCAGCATGATGATTGCAGACCAGGTAAACATCTTGATCAGATTAGGATGCTTATGTTTCTCACGGGCATCCTGAACCCAGTCACATGTAATCGTTCCGAGAAGAGCGGGTGTCGTCCAGGTAAGAAAACCTAAAGGACCTCCGTCGATACCGGCGGGCCCCGTGTTCGCATAGAGGAAGTAACCGTAATAACAGGCGGCATGATGCGCGAGGGCACAGACAATCATCACGATGACCCGGGTCAACACACTCGTCCGCATCCAGGGGAGGATCCACAAGGATGTCACGGCAATATGCCCCAGAGTTTGCAACCACTCTCGTTTAACAGGTTTTTCGAAAATCTCCCAGAAGGTCATTTCGGTCAGTTGCTCCCAACTGTCGGCGATCCGTCCGACGTGGTAGACCGAGAAGGTCACGACCAGTAAGCCCAGAATTCGGCGGACAACGCGCCAGTAAGCGGCTGTTAAACCCCCTTCGTGCTGTTTTCTTCCAAAGGAGAGCCGAAACGCAAAACCAACCGCAAACAGAAAGTGCGGCATAATGGTATCGGCGTAGGAGCACGAAACATTATGGTGGAGCAGAATGGGGGGGACGAACGACTTGTAGGAGCCCATGTAATTGACCAGAAACATACCGAGAATCGTATATCCTCGGAACTGGTCAAGGGAGTGAATTCGATTGGGGAGGGGTTGCGATGCTGTCGCCATGCATTTCCACTTTCTAGATTGGAGCTAACAGGCCGGACTGACTTCAGATGCTGCGCTGGAATCGGCTTTCGCATTCTTAAATCAGAATCTGATACCGGATGCGAGTGGCTGAATTGTAATTCTCGAAGAGAGAAAGCCCGGAACTGGGGTCGGGTCGCTCAATCTAGCCCGGACTGACCTTAGATGAAAATCATCCTACCCATATTCCAACTTGATCAGCAAGCAAGTGAAGAACCTTGGTTTCATGGGCTATGGGGATTGGCACCAGGAGTTAACTCGACAGGCCAATCGGGGTGGTAACTGAGAACTTTTAACGATTCCGCAGCCCTGAGCCCCCAAACCAAATAGACGGTTTGCGCAATTTACAGCACCAGAAAATGCCCTCTAAATGCATTCAATATGTAAAAACAGGAAATATAAGAACAACGGAATATTTCCCCAATCTACAGGAGTAGGGTCGTCTTGGGTTGAAAATAGTGGTTGCAGAGTATATTTGTGTAATTGTAGGTAGGTCACGTAGTTGACCTGAGACGTCTCATTTTAAATTTCGGAAGGGTAGACATCATGGATTTCAGTTCACTGAACCGTCGAAGCTTCGTAACCAAATCTGTGGCTGCATTCGGCGGTCTGGCTTTGGTTTCTGGTTTGTCACGTAAAGCAGAAGCTGGACACGGTTGCTGTGCCAGCGTTTCTTCTTGTAGCTCTGTTTCATCTTGCAGCTCAGTCTCTGTAGAGTGCTGTGCTCCTGAGCCTTCTTGCTGTGCTCCTGAGCCTTCTTGCTGTGCTCCTGAGCCCACCTGTTGTGCTCCCGAGCCAACTTGCTGTGCTCCTGAGCCCTCATGCTGCGCACCTGAGCCTTCTTGCTGTGCTCCCGCTCCAAGCTGTGGCGGTGCATCTTACGAAATGGCTCCAGCAGCACCTGCCGCTCCGGCTGCACCCGCTGCTCCTGAAGCACCAGCTCCCCCGATGAGCTTCTACGGTCGTCCCCGTACTCATCGCGTCAGCTACCGTGTTCTGCGAGTTCTGGAACGCTAAATCTCACTTCCAGGTCAATTTTAATTGCCTGGATTTGTTAATATAGATGTAGTCTGAAACCCATCCCGGAGCCTTTTCCGGGATGGGTTATTTCATGTTTACGTCAGACCTGTTATATTTTTCACGTTCAGCTGATTTTTGTCAGCTCCATTCGCACCTCAGCAGAGATTTATTTTCAGGCCAGGATCCAAACAGTATGTCCCGGATTACCAATCTCCCCGGAATCAATGGGAGCTGTTTAATTATGGTCAGCGTGATTTTCATCGATTTGCCGTAAATGTGAATGAGCAAGAAACACCATTCACAATTCCTCTGCGAGTTTCCGAGCGTTATGAAATTCTCGATGTACTGGCGCGAGGTGGGGGGAGTTATCTTCACAGCCAGAGATCTGCATACGCGTAAAGAAGTTCTGATCAAAACACTGGCGGGTTACCGCATCCCCCGCCCTTCCCTCGAAGAGCCCCGTTTGAGGCCATTGATTCCATACGGCGCCCGTCATCACTTACAGACAGAACGACGGGTGCTGGTACAACTGCGTAAACTGGGTTGCAACAATGTCCCCCATCCTCACGACTATATCTTTGACTGGAACCCCGCTTTGACGGGTCCCTATCGGACTCCCAGTGACGAAGTCTGGACTCTGGATGATGAGGAACTCCTTAAATCGGAGCCTTATCTCGTGATGCAATGGGTCGAAGGCTACAGTGCCAAAGAAGTCTTACAGCGATTCGACCCGGAAGGGATCAGCGAGCAGCAGGCGTTGTACCTGATTGATCAGGTCGCTGCGGTTATCGAGACGATGCATACCCCCTGGAAGATGCCCCACGATCAAACCTGGGATCTTGTCTATCAGGACCTGAAACCCTCAAATATCCTCATTGACGATTTCGGACATGCAACTTTGATCGACTTCGGTGGGTGTCAGCTCGTCATTGATGGAGAGTTAATTCTGCATGGGTCACACTCACCTGGTTATGCTGCTCCCGAGTGTGGTCGCGACAAGCAACCGATCACTCCTGCAGCGGATGTTTACAGCCTGGCCACCACTCTCTACAGCCTGATCACTGGGACAAATCTCAGGAGAGAGTTACAGCGTAAGCAGCAGACTGAGGAGGAAGCGCGGAGCGTGGAACTTGAATTTGAGTCGTTTGGCTCCAGAATCTCTACTGGAGTTCGCAAGTTAATCCGTGATTGTACTGCCGAAACTCCTGCGGACCGGCTTCCTTCCGCTGTTGAATTCCGAGATCGCCTGAAACCCCTGCTCAGTGAATTTTAGTAAGACTGAAAACAGCAGGCTGATTTCCGTTACACTGATTGCATCCCGTTCAATAACAATCACTAAAACTTTTAACTCGCAAGACATCCTTATCTTTTTATTTGAATTGGCGAATTGTTGATGACTCTGGAATCTGGACAACGACTTCCCGGTTTACGCTGGTCTCATTACCAGATTAACCAGTTAAAAAGTGGTGAGAAATATTCTCCGCTGTATGCTGGCTCCAAAATTCTGTTCAACCATCGCTACGATGAGCAGGAATTTTATGAGGTTGAGTCGGATGAATGGTTACCTGTCTGGATTCGTACGACACTCCCCTCGAAAACAAACGACGCTGACGAGACTCAATCGCGGATTAAACTTCTCCGTTATGAAATGGATGCCGTACTGACTGCCGGTTCGCCCTGGACACCAGAACCCCTCGACTGGCTTGAGTACCCACAGGAAAAGCCTGCTGAGCCAACGGCGGAAACATCGCCTGCTCCTGAATTTCCACCGGCGGCTTTGGTCTTTTCCCAGATGCGAGGGGAGCCGCTTTCTCAGGCAATCACAGAATGGCCTGAGGACTCCCTGATGCGAGTCCGTTTTCTGACGGAGTGGCTCAACTTCCTGGATTTCCTCCATTCTCGAAATCAATGCCTCGGGGCAATTTCTCCCGATGAAATCCTGGTTGACCGTTCGGGTCATTTCCAACTATTAGCGACGGACCGGATTTTACCCATCAGTCAAACCGAACATCTCCGCTGGTTCTTCCCTCCAGATCGTTACCCAGCAGCTTATGCTGCTCCAGAAATCCAGGATACACAATCTGGTTTCAGCCCGGCGTGTGACCTTTATAACTGGGCATGCCTGGCCCTGCTGGTCTTTGGTGGCATCAATCTGTCTGAACGGAGTTCGCTGGTTCAGGAACCACTTTCCTCAGAAGAACTGAAGAAGCTGACCGAGCAGTTACAGAAGTTAACGAGTCGGTACATGGCAGCGATGAAAACTTTCGCTCCGGGGCGATTCGGTCAGTCTGAACAGCTGGTGGTTGAAATCTGGAAAACAGCCATTCAGGATGCGTTAAAATTGAAACCTCAAGATCGACCTTCCAGTGTTAATGAATTACGAAATGTCCCTGTTGCAGGACTCACCGTGCAAAAAATGGCGGAGAGAGTAAAAAGCTGGTTCCGCCCAGTGGAACGCAGACCTGAGTAAGTCTGCCAATTAACAGAAAGTGTCCCTGATCCGATGTCTGGAATCGATCTACACGTCCATCTACTTCCCCGAATCTGTTCGCCGGTCGATTTCTCAAACCAGGTGGCGGTGGTGATCGATGTTCTACGGCAACAACCACAATTACCACAGCTTTGGCCGAAGGTGCCACAGCGGTGCATGTCGTCCAGGAAGTCTCCGAAGCTCTTCAGAAAAAGAGGAGATGTCACCAACGGAGGTTCTGTTAGGTGGAGAGCGGAATGGAGAAAAAATTGAGCAGTTTGATCTCGATAACTCTCCTTTAGCTTACACTAGTGAAGTCGTGAGAGATAAAGAGATCATCTTCACCACGACTAACGGAACTCGGGCGATGGCCCATTGTCAGATGGCACGGACGATCTATCTGGGTGCTTTTAATAATATCTCTGCATTAGCCTCACGACTGGTTGAAGATCAACCCGAGGCGGTCCATTTTCTCTGTGCAGGGACCGATAATCTGATCACCCATGAAGATATTCTGTTTGCCGGGGCGATGTGTGAAAAGCTGGGAGCACCGCTGGATCGGGTGGAACCGGGGAACGATACCGCAAAACTCGCTCTCGACACCTGGCTTCAACATAGCCAGACACCTGAAAAACTTTACGAGGCCCTCTCCCACAGCCGAGGAGGTGCGAATCTGGTGAAGTTAGGCTTCGAGGCAGACATTAAACGGGCGATGGAACAGGATCTTTATCAGATTGTCCCGAAATACGACCCGCTAAGCGGGAAAATCACCGCCTAGGCCGATACGATACAGCAATTCGCTTTCCGGCGAATCTCTCCCCCGGCACTTGAATACACACTCTCAACAATCTGTGTGAATGCTTCACACTTTTTATTTGAATCAAAATTCTGGAAAGAATCATGTCGAAATCGATGGAACAAATTGTTGCTTTATGCAAGCGACGTGGATTTATCTTTCAAAACTCTGATATTTACGGTGGTCAGCAAGGCTTCTGGGATTACGGTCCGTTAGGCACAGAGCTCAAACGGAATGTCCGTAACGCCTGGTACAACAGCATGATTACTAATCATGATGAGCTCTCTGTTCCAGACGGAGCACCAGCGCGTTTCAGATGGTCGGTATCGAAACATCGATCATTATGCATCCCAATGTCTGGAAAGCGTCCGGTCACTACGATTTGTTTCATGATTTCATGGTTGACTGTAAAGCATGCAAAAGCCGGTTTCGCGTTGATCATATCGTGACGAAAGTAATTCTCGATGCGGAGACCCGGGCTCCCGTCACCTGTGAAACATACATGCCCAGTGTGGAGCACGAAGCGGGATTGTCGAAAGCACAACAAAAACGGTTGGATAAAGCGATCAAGGAATATGGTAAACCAACCCTCGAAGAGACGATGTCTCTCGATAACTACATCAAGTTGGCCGCGAACTCAACTTCTCCCCTGTCGCGCACTGCCCTGAATGTAATGGGGAGCTGACTGATCCGCGTGAATTCAACCTGATGTTCAAAACTATTGTCGGTGCGGCTCTCAGGTGAAGAAGGGACTGCATTCCTGCGTCCTGAAACAGCGCAGGGAATGTTCGTGAACTTCAAGAACGTTGTCGACAGCAGCCGCGTGAAACTCCCGTTTGGTATCGCCCAGATTGGTAAAAGTTTCCGCAATGAAATTACCCCGCGTAACTTCACCTTCCGTTCACGTGAGTTCGAGCAGATGGAGATGGAGTTCTTCTGTCGACCGGAAGAGTCTCGCGATTGGTACCAGTATTGCGCGATCGCCGTTACAAGTGGTATGCCGACTTGGGAATCAGTAAGGAGAACCTGATTCTGCGTGACCACGCGGCAGATGAGCTGTCTCACTACTCTGTGGGAACCGCTGATGTCGAATACGCTTACCCATTCCTTGAAGCGGGTGAGT
Source organism: Planctomycetaceae bacterium (assembly GCA_041398805.1). Taxonomy (GTDB): domain Bacteria; phylum Planctomycetota; class Planctomycetia; order Planctomycetales; family Planctomycetaceae; genus Polystyrenella. The sequence goes on from JAWKUC010000002.1 coordinate 48,253, forward strand.
ACGGTGAACTCGAAGGGATTGCCCATCGCGGAGATTTTGACCTGCGTTCACACATGGAAGGAAAACTGGTTCGTCAGGGTGATGAATTAGTGGTCGAAAAGAATGAGCATGGTCAACCGACCCATCGGGGTAGCGGTAAGGACCTGACTTACTTTGACGATCAAACCCGGGAGCGTTTTGTTCCCCATGTCATTGAACCGGCCGCTGGTGCCGACCGGGCGACACTCGCCTTCATTTGTGAGGCGTACACCGAGGATGAGCAACCGGATGACAAAGGAGAAATGCAGAAGCGAACCGTGATGAAATTCCACCCGCTGCTCGCCCCCGTCAAAGTCGCCGTCTTCCCGTTGATTAAAAAAGAAGGTTTCCTGGAACATGGAGCCGACATCTATCGCCAGTTAAAGCGGGCGGGAATTGCGAGTACCTACGCTCATCAGGGGGCGATCGGACGACGCTATCGTCAGCAGGATGAAATCGGTACCCCCTTCTGCATCACTGTTGATGGCGATACGCTGGAAGATGGAACCGTCACGATTCGCGATCGGGACAGCCTGCAACAGGAACGAGTTCCGATTGATAAAGTCGTCGAAACAGTTCGAGGACGTCTGGATGAATTCGTGCTTTAAGCCGACTCGCTGTAGACAATAAACTCAAAAGGCTTGCTGTATACTTTACGGCAAGCCTTTTTTAATGAATCACGTTTATTGTTCTGCTGACTTTACACAGCGGAAGCCGGTGTGGAAGGCTCCGGAAGTCGGTTCGCCTTTCATGCGGGCAGAGACACGATATCCCCAGCAGTAGGTATCGCTACACATGAACGATCCTCCCCGTTGAACTTTCTTGGGGATATTTGATTCGAGTGGGTCGTAACTCGTCTTGGGACCTTGCGGGTTCTTGCGGGGGCTTTTGCTGTAGTAATCGGGGGTGTAATTGTCATGACACCATTCCCAGACGTTGCCCGACATGTTATACAGACCAAATCCATTCGGGTCGAAAGACTTCACCGGTGCCGTCGTCTGGTAACCATCTTCCAGCTTATTGTCATCGGGAAAGACTCCCTGCCAGATATTGATGGTCCATTGGTCATCAGGGACCTGCTCATTCCCCCAGGGATATCTTTTGTCGATCAGCCCACCTCGCGCTGCGTATTCCCATTCCGCCTCAGTCGGAAGGCGTTTGCCTGCCCATTTGCAGTATTCCTGAGCATCTTCCCAGGAGACATGCACAACCGGGTGATCCATTTTATCTTCGATCGAAGATTCCGGTCCCTGAGGATGTCGCCAGTCAGCTCCGTGAACATAATTCCAAATCTGGTAAGGCCAGAGGGGATGATCTTTCTGAATCGTGGTGGGATCGACACTTTCATTGAAACAGATCGAACCAGGTTGCAGGTTTTCTTCCGGAATGATCGAGATATCGGGAATCTGGCCGATGAAGTCCTCACGCTTTGGTTTTCTTTCGGCGACGGTTTTGTACCCCGTCGCCTCTACAAATTCGAGAAACTGGGCATTGGTGACCTCGGTTTCGTCCATCCAGAACCCATCCAGCTCAACCATGTGGGCGGGAGCTTCGTCATTCAGGTAAGTTGGCATATCCTGCATCTGTGGAGGTCCCGCATCATTCCCCATCAGATAGGTATCACCTGGAATCCAGACCATGCCCGGGGGAGTCGCATCCGACGGCATCCACGCCAACAGCCCAAGGGCACTCATCGCCGTTGAGATCAGAATAATGGGAAGAGCACTTTTCATTGTTGTTTGTTTAATTCAAGGGTTCAAAATCGAATTGTGAATCAGGTAACAATTCAGAAAAAAACAGAGCCGTAACAGACAACTTTATTATTTCTGGCGATAGCCGCCGACGGTTCTTCTCCCTAAGATTACCACAGAGAAAACAAAACCCTCGCTGAATCCCCTCCTTCAAGAATAACACTCCCCTTGAGCGTGAGAAAGCTGAGAATCAAGCGGCAACGTTTATTCCCTCCTCATCGGAATTAATACGCGTTGCAACAGGCATGTCTGGGCTTTCCCTATAATACGTCTACTCCAGAGAAAACAGAAACAATTTTCGATGTCCGTGCGTTACTCGACAGTTATTCTGCTATTCGTGATTGGCTTTCTGAGTGGATGTGAAACCAGCACTCAGTCGGATGCCGTAGAGCCTGCCAGCTCCTCTCCGCAAACATCATCCGAGCAAACGTCCTCTGCATTGCCTGTACAGGTCGTTTACGCGAATCTGAATGAAATCGAGCAATACAGGGCGACTCTAAAAGGAAAAGTCGTGGTGATAGACCTCTGGTCGACCTGGTGCCTGAGTTGCCTGCGTGAATTCCCCAACTTCGTCGAACTGCAGCGAGAGTTTCCAAAGGAAGTCGTCTGTATCTCGGTGAACCTGAATTACGAAGGTCTTCCAGATGAACCCCCACAGACCTACGGGGATGAAATTCTGGAGCAACTGCAGAAGTTTGACGCGAATCTAGTTAACTACATTTGTACAGATGAATCCGAAGCTGTCTACAAGAAACTCGAGTTCGATTCCCTTCCGGCCGTTTTTCTCTATGATAAGGAGGGAAATCTGGTGAAACGGTTTGATAACAGCCAGCTGGAGTCACCTGATGACGAATTTACCTATAAAAAGGACGTAATTCCGCAGGTAAAAGCGTTAGTTGACTCAAAATAATACGCCTGCTTCCAATGAACAGACGATACTTTCCAAATCCCCCCCTCTGAACTTCAATTACATAAGCTATATCAAACTAGAACGAAGCATTCCTGAGCATCCCTCCCACCTGACTTATTTAGTGCTACCGCAGCCCTAGCTGAAATCAATCGTTATGGAAACGCCTCCCAAATTAGGATTGAAATGGTACAGCAGCCCCCGGAAGTTGCTGCGCGCCATTCTGATGCTGGACGACGATCGCCATAGCATCGCCCTGGGAACGGCAATCGGAATGTTCATCGGCATGACCCCCACTGTAGGGGCGCAAATGCTGATTGTCTTCATTTTATCGCTACTGACTCGCCCCTTCTTTAAATTCAACGTGATCGCCGCCATGATCACCGTTTATATCTCCAACCCTCTCACCATGGTTCCCATTTACTACTTTGATTACAAAGTGGGCAGCCTGCTGATGGAAGGAGAAGCCCCTATCTCGCGCTTCACCGAGATATTAAGCAATGAGCAGAATCTAAGCTGGTGGAACCAGATTTACACACTGCTGGTTGAGTTCGGTTGGCCGCTGGTACTCGGCTCGCTCATTATCGGCACTGCCTGTGCACTGCTGACCTATCCGGCGATGAACTATCTGCTTAAAAGTTTTCGCCATGAAAAAAAACCTGAGCCAGTCGTTTCCAACAGGAAACCGACCCCGAAAAGAGCCCAGGTCACGAGCCACTCAACGCACTAGGTGGCGTTGAAGTTTTGATCGCTTACGTGCCTGCAATTCCCGGCTCGTATAATTTCTGATCTTCTTCGAGTGTTACTTGTTTCGACCAGGGCTGACTCTTATCACCTTACTGTTTTAGAGTAAGACGATTTCAATCATCTGTGTAATCGATGAATTCGCATTGATATCCGAGTTTTTCAAACATTGAAACCAGGTTTCTGGCCGCAGGACATCCAATTTCTCCGGGAACAGAATCCAGGATTGTGATTTTGCCTGGAAGTTCCAAGAGTGAATCCTCAGGGTTTTCATCATCATACTCTCCCAGCCAGACAAACACAGACACGAGACCTAGACGTTCAGAATCGGAAACGTGGTACTCAAGTAGAACATTAATTTTCAATCGACTTGATCCTGGCAATGTTAGTTATTCTGCTGGAGGAAGTTTCTCACACCAAGAACATCAGCTAAAGATGCTTACTATTAGTGTGATACTCAATTAGATACTGAATCGATCCGTAAATATGATCATACTCGGGACTGATGAGATCAACCTATTTCAAAGGTCCAATTACGATCTTTCATCTGCACATACAGGATACTCATAACCCTTCATTTTTCGTTGGCATCTACTTCACTCATCGCATTACCCTCTTTGATCTCATACACATCAGATGGGTAGACAACAAAATCAGAAATTCTGGATTTCGGAATGAGTGCTTCAATTCCAATGCTGAATCGACGGGCGTCAATCTTTAGAACTAGTCGACCGCGAGTGATTGATTCAATTTCTGCATTCATCACTGAACTCATACTGAAGGGCGTATGCTTACCGTCAGCTCGAACGGTGTAGTCATACTCGGCCAGCCTATCATTAGCACTGAAGGCTTTACAACAATACAATCTGGTGAACTATGCTTATGCCTTTTGCATGAAGTTCTATAATGTCCGAATAACCTACCTCTTCATAACTGTAGTATGCATACTGCACAGGGATAAATAACAGTTGCAGAAATAATTCCATTGATTCTTCTGGGTCTAAATTGGTGTTCAGTATAATATTTGAAGACTCTTTCTCTGATATTTCTGGCATTGCTAACGAAATACTTTCGTAGTGTTTCCGCCAGTCATAGCAGCAGAATGATTCATCTGGCCCATGAGTATCAGGATTTACCTCCCCGGCATCACCGCACACTTGATTCGAGGAGACATAATAGAGTGGGGTCATGGAATCGTACTTGTCCACAACTTCTCCATCTATGAAAAGTGTGTACCCCCATGAGTCGCTATCATTCAGCCATATTCTCAATGCACTGCAATTGACCTCCCTAGAAATCTGGGTCGCTATATCTTGCATTTCTTCCGGCAGGTTTCCCAGTACACTAATCCACACTCCCACCGGCATTGTGAGTAGCATCCCTCTAGTATTCTCAGAGTTCAGGAGTTCATTTACATTCTGTTTCAGGTTGCGAATTGTATACTTCTTTGGCTTCAGTGTCTTTTGTAAAGATTCCGATACTCTATCGAAGTTCGTGCTGCGAATATGAACACTGACACAAGATCGCCCCATATTATACATCCTTCTATACTTATGGACGGCACACTCGAAAGCATCGGTCAAGTTCAATTTCATCTATGTCGGATAAACGTCTATTGAATGTCTCCCATTCAAGCCATCTTGTATCCTTGAACCACAAAGGACCATATCGACTAACGTTTTTAGTGGCAACGAATGTTGATGTAATGTTGCCGCAAATGTTGTCTAAAAAATAAGGGAGCTTTTCTAAGATCAATCCCTTCCCATTCCATATTTCAGGCCATTTGTCCTTGTTGCGCCGATCAGTATGGTAAACTCCATCCACAACTAAACTGGCGGCCATCCATTCATCTTCAGTTGGCAATCGATAATTGAAGTACTTGCAGAACGAATCCGCATCTCTGAAAGTCATGCAGCAAGCTGCCATTGTTCCCAGTTGAAAATCAGGGACGCCAAGGATTATATCATTGTCGAAATATCGGTAAGAAGTCATTTCTTCATCTTGTTGATACAATAATTCACCATCTGTGACATAACCTGTAGCTTGTTGAAAAGCTTTAAACTGATCAATACTGACACAGGCAGTTGCTATCTCAAAAGAGTTGACTTTCTGTTTTTTGCCATTTTCATACTCGATGGTCCGTTCTGGAATACTTACAAAATTGAAATCAACTGGCATGCTAAATGAACCTTTAAGCTGCTTTGCACATAACTGAAATAGTGATTGTCACTACAGTGCTATTGTGAACAAATCTCATCACGACATTTCCAGCTGTTAATCCAACGGATCTTAGAGTCAGCAACATATTTCTGGTTTAATTCTGGCTAGCCAGTTCAAGGCACAGACTCATGAGCTCATCATATATCTGTTTAGAGAAGTCATCATGATCTATACTATCGGGTGTAATGACACAAATGCAAATTAGGTTCCTGCCAATAAGATAAGCCTCTAGAGGCTCTGCTGGAATACTCCGCTCTTCATTCAGAGGGTCTTGTGATATCATGATTGAGTAAGGTTTGTTCTCAACATTGAAAATCGTGACTCCAAAAGGACCCTGTCCATTCGGCATGAGGGCATAGCCATTTTCTTCCCAAAACTCATCCATCTCTTCATCTCGACAGTTATAAGCCTCCACCCAACATCGAAGAGTGTTTTCTTCTATTGCCACTTTCTCCCCAACTTTTGATGTCTGATTGTTATCAGAATCCATGTATGTTGCGATTACACTTGGCCACATTCCCACAACCCAGGCGTCTATCATTTGCCTCAATTGAACTATCGACACGTCCGTATAAATGAAATGTGATACCTGTGATATCCATTGTCATCCTTCATTAGGGAGGAGCTTCAGTAACCTCTTCAGTATAGTGAACAGGTCAGCGAGTTGCACGAGGCTCTCGGGCTGATGGGAGTCGCATCGTCGAACTGCCGGGTGGCGAAAGTACTTCAGCTAGAAATCGGTGTGTGCCGGCGGACTGATTTTGCGGGTTTATTTTGGCGGGGTGTCTGTTGTGAAATGGTGGGGTTGCACTAAACTGGAGCGAATCTTTCTCATTCTGTTACGTCCCAACCGAGATCAACCGGGTGCCTGCCTCCTGATTAGAATTAGTCATGACCAGTCCCACGATTGATTGTTTGTGTGCCGGAATAATTGTTTCGGATCATGTCTGCGAACCGATTGCTTACCTCCCCAAGGCGGGCGAGTTGATCCTGACCCCCAGCACCCAGCTCGCGGTGGAGTGGTGTGCTTCCAATGTTGCTGTTGATCTGGCACGTCTGAACTGCAAGGCAGCCATTCTGGGGCGGGTCGGGGCGGATATCTTCGGTCAGCATCTGAAGCAGGAGTTATCACGACAGCAGGTCATTTGTGATCACCTGATCGAATCGACCACCGCCCAAACAGCGACAACGCTGATCGTTAATGTGAAAGGGCGAGGACCGCAGGTTCATTCATGCGGTTGGAGCGAATGGGGAATTCAACGGAACTGAAATTACCCGGAACTGATCGCTCCAGCGCGAATTCTTTGCGTGGGTGGATACCTCTTTGCTCCAGTTTGACTCAGGCAAATGTGATTGAAGTCTTTAAACAAGCGAGGGCCGCGGGTTCCGACGGTGCTCGATGTCGTCACTCCAGAGCAGCAGGATTACTGGCAAGACATTCAAGAGCTCATGCCCTACACGGATTATTTCCTGCCGAATGATGATGAAGCCGAATTGCTCACCGGTTTATCTAACCCTGTGGACCAAGCACGTAAACTAAGAGATGCCGGAGCAGGAACCATCGTCATCACCTGCGGAGATCAAGGGACCGTTGTGATGAGTGAGCAGGAGGAATTTCGAACCCGTTGCTACAAAGTTCCGTTTGTGGATGGTACAGGGAGCGGCGACGCCTTTGTCGCCGGCTTTATGCACGGTTTACTGGGGACTGAATCTCTGTTGAACTGCGTCATCAGCGGAAGTGCATTGGGAGCAAGCTGCGTCCGCTCAGTGGGAGCAACTACGAGTGTCTTTCATGAAAATGAGCTGGTCGAGTTTATCAATCAGCAGAAACTCGAAGCCCTACCGCTTTGAATGAACGAGACTCAGCGGAAACATCTCCACATCAACTCCCGGGCTGAATAAGGTGTGATCAGGAGTTGCTGCCAATTGAGGGAGATTCAGCTGTTCTTCCAGACTCCCTTCGTAATGAGCCGACTTCACCCGACATAGAGGATAGGGCTGATGATGAACCTGCCCGCGCAACAAATCGCCCCGTTTTGTTTCCGTAAACAGCAGGTAACGTTCGGCCAGAAAATACTCGAACGTTCCTGACTGAGCGACCTGGCAATCCGCTGATACATAGTTTAACTGAGTCTGGATTTCATAGCGAACCTGTGTTCGTTCAGGATTGGGCCATAAGCGCTTCCCCTGCCAGTGAAACTTGTCATCTTGCTGGTTCAGGCTCATTTGGGATCGGCAGTAGTTCAAATTCCAGCGATAGCGAGCGACGAGGGTGGCGAGAGTCGCGTTGGCATCGAGGCTGAAAAACCAGACGCCCGGTTCACCCTGGTAATGCACGTAAGTCCGGACGTTCGTTTCGAGAAAATTAGAGACGAAAGGAATCACTGGAGACCAGGCGGGGCGAACCTGCCGCATTTTGAAAGGAACGATTCCCAGCCAGGCATGTCCATCGTAAAGATCGAGCTCCAATGGCTCAGGGATAACCTTGCGAATTAAATCTATGGGAACGGACCAATGCAAAAAAAATAAATCCCGCCAGCTTTGATAACCGGCGGGTTTTTGTTGAGGTCGTTTCGTCGGTGCTTCGCGATCGATTACCGAGTCTGAATGATTACTATTCATCTGGAAGATGAGTTCTCTTTTCAGAAGCCGGCACGAATCCAGGGGGAACTGTGTGACTGCTGATAGACGGGACCTGTCGACTCAGGATGACTGCTGATATTCAGACCAGAGGAAATACTGGGTGAGGAATACGAAGCGGAACCACCATCGATGCCGACTGGAGTTGGAACCGACAGGTGAGGGCCAGGGGCATAAGAGCTTGAAGGAGTGCTTTCGTAACTGTGAGGCATCATCTGCATGCCGGGTTGTGATTGCCAGGTTGGTCCTGGAGCAGTGCAGCAATCGGAGCCCATCATCGGAGGAGCCATACCCATCGAAGTCCCGCAACAGGGATCGTAGCAGGGGTTGCTGCAACAGGTATCAAAGATACTGCCCGGACCAGAGGCTGAAACAACACCCACTGTTTCCTCCGCCGTATCCATACCCTCCACAAGGGTCACAGCCTCCCCGGTAGCAACAACCCACGCTGGCACAAGAAAGGAAAGCTACGGTGGCGAGAAGATAAAGCGACTCATGGGGGCATCCTGCCTGTTTAATATTTTCAGAAGGTCAAAATGTGAGTTCGGAACGAGGCTCTATTAATAAATCGACCAGCTGAAATGTTAAACTTTACCGATTACGCAGGCGTTGACGGTTTTTTACCAAAATACTTCGCGCGTTATGGTTCAGTCCTAAATCATAGCTATTATCAACTTGCGAGTACACGCCGTCTGCTACCGCAACACATTTACACTATTTTTATTCGAATTAGAGATTGTCCTATGGCAATTTGCTGTAAAATTCCGAAAATAAGATGAAATAGAGCGAACCAACTGTCGAGTCGGTGGCTCTTATCAGTAAGAGGAAGGTGCAAACCTTTTCGGTGGCTCAGGTGAGCTGCCGGAAAGTAGCTGTACCTGAAGTTTGAATGAAAGTTTTTATAACTGCACGATAAGAAAGTGATAACGTGCACCCCTCAGGCCGAGGTTACTTTTAACTAGAACCCAACTCTCGGTCACAATCTTCTGGAACTGCGGAATAACGTGATAGGTAGAACGATGCGATTCAACGTCAAAAACATCCAAGTGGTCAATCAAGTCCAAGCCGCTCTCGTAGCAGGTGTTGCACAAGTTGCCAACGGGATGGTCGCTGTTTTGCCCGTGAAAGTTATCTACATTCCGCCAAGCGCAAACCATGCCATGATAAGCCAGGCTCCATTATGTCCTGGCTAAGGATTATGTCAGGTGAACCTGCCTTAGTCCTCGCCTGCTGTTGCCCCAGACTGGGCACAACGTCAGGCAAACTGGCAACGACACGGCCGGGAACGACAGAGAGAGGCATACCGACCCGCTTCTAGGGTCCAAACCTTTCCCGACAGGTTGACTCAGCGAGTGATACCGCAACCGAGTCAACAAGTCGAAACTCGTTCTCACCAAATCGTCCCAAAGGTCGTTCCGTACTCCTTTTGTGATGTTTTTGGCTATCCCGTGTTCAGTCGGTCGCCCGCTCTGCAGCATACGCAATGGGACTTTTCTAACTGGATGTTTATCCGTTGATGAGTCCAGCAGCGTTCATCCTGAGAGCAGGAACCTCGAATGGAATCGATGACTTATTTTTGCACTTACACAATCCCGGGCTTTGCAACCCTTGACCCCTCCTGATGAAAGCAGGAACCCCGCAAAGCCAAAACTGATTACAGCTCCAGAAGGAATAGAACAATGATCGCTGAAACTGATAACGAACTCCTGAAACTGGTCCTGGCTGCTCAGCGTGGAGACGAAAACGCTGCGAACGAACTGGTCACACAGTTCGAGCCAATGGTTTTCTCTGTAGCTCTGAAACGACTGCGGAACCGGTCTGAAGCTAGCGAGGTTACTCAGGAAGTCTTCATCCAGGTCTTCCGTAAACTCGATCAGCTGCGTGAACCCGAGCGGTTCGCAGGGTGGATCAAGAAAATCGCCGTCCGGATGTCAATCAATCGGGCAGTTCGAAAACCACCCGAAACGCTGCAGAGCAATGATACCTTCCAGGCACTGAAAATGGAGCCCACTAACCCACTCGAAGAAATTCTGCGGGAAGAGCGGGCTGATCAGCTGCGTGGAAGTCTCGACCGGCTGCGTGATCTCGACCGGAAAACGCTGATCGCTTTCTACTTCGAGGGACAGTCCTGAAAGAGATGAGCGATCAGTTCGAAAGCCCTATCGGGACGATCAAACGTCGGCTGCACACAGCTCGAAACCGTTTGAAGAAGAACTGCTTAACGGCAGCGCATTTAAGTGACGCGATCCTTTCTGCTCCGGCAGGAAGGATCGCGTTCAGCGCTCTCAGAAAATAGACGATTGGGCTCTTAGAAATAGATTGAATACTGATCTTTAACGGACTTGATTCCCATGTTGATCAGTTTGGTGTCGCTGGCAGGTGAGATCAGCCGACATCCTTTCTCAACCAGCATCGCACAATGCTCCGGCGATGCCGTGACCGCCCCCCAATGCTTGCCATGCTTCTACAGGCGGCGGCGACTTTATCGATCGCATCGATACATTTCTCATGAAACAGATCCCCGGTCACGCCCAGGTTCTGGCTCAGATCCGCAGGACCGACGAAAAGCAGGTCGACTCCATCAATGGCAACGATTTCATCGACTTCCACTACCGACTGCGTGGTTTCAATCTGGATTGCCAGGAAGTTTTCCCGGTTCGCTTTTTCACAGAATTCTCTTCATGGGAATGGTCGCGTACTGACCATCCCAACCGCTGGTGTTCAAACCCCGGTAGCCCCTGGGATAAAATTTCGTCCATTGAACGAATTCTTCGGCCTGCTCAGCAGTACCAGATCTGTGCGGCCATCACCCCTCCACCACCCGCTTCCAGGCATTTGGTCACCAGGGCGTAGTCGGTAGGGGCGATCCGGACAAAACAGCCGAGCCCCTGGCTGCGGCAGGCCATGGTCATCACTTCCAGGTTCTCAATCGACATTCCGGCGTGTTCATGGTCAGCCAGACGGCGTGGAACCCCTGATTAATGCCGACCATTTGAATCAGGTTGTAATGGGGAACGCGCCCCACACCGATGGCCACGACCATTTCATCGTTCTGTAAGCGTGATTTGATATTATGCATGGAAGCTTCTTTTATGATTGAATCAGAATGGACCAGACAAAGTTTCTGCAAAAATCTATTGAAGTAAAATCGAGGGTATTTCGTCAACGAACAGGCTGGAAAACAGAATCGCTGAAAATAAAAAACCGCAGTCTCTGATCGAGCTGCGGTTCAACATTTCGTAAGTCTGAACGATTTGTTTAACAACGATTTGTCTAACGTTGTATACGAGCGAAAAATTCGCCTTCCGCCCCCTGTGGAGAACGAGAGTGTGTCTCCGTCACATTACCACCAACTATCTTGCCGGCAATTCCATCATCGGACACATCCGTAATTTTGATGGTGACTTTTTGCCCCTTCTCCATCGATGTGATAATAAACGGTGCCGGTCTCACTGCCAGTTGCATAGAAGTTCGCTTCAATTTCCTTATCAACCAGAGATTCGAAAGAGCGTCCGGTTACGTTGGCATACAGCATAAAAGAAGGAAAAGCTTCGGTCTCTTCGGTTTCGTAGGACTTAATCCTGAGAACGGATAATCGAGCCCCCACTTTTAAAGGTGTCCAACTTGGCGAAGCAGGTCGATGTTTTGAACTCGGGATTGATGGCCAGTTTGAAGAATGGTGATTTCGGGATTAAGGATTTTGTTGATCCCGGTGTCGATACAGGCGTCGATTCATCCCCGCCAAACCAACTGAGAATTTGATCCTTGCTGCATCCGGTCAGCATTCCCAGGCTGAGCGCGAACATCAACAGGATGGCAACTTGACGAGGTTGCATTCCGATTCCTTTAAAACTCATTTTAGCTGAAGTGAAGTATGACAGGCCCGTCGCTTCTGATCAGAAGAACAGAAACTACTTATAGTTCAATCTATACAGGACTGCAATGCAAGCTCTTCTTGATAAACAAGTTCGGACTTTTATGCTGATCTCCCCAGGTATGGATATGGCGACTGAATAGCAGCCCAGCCAATTTGCCTGAGATGACCGCCTTCCCTCCTGTCAAAATTACCCTATGGAACTCAGCCTCAGTCGCGGGAATCAAGTCTTTCTGTAACGGTTTTCAGGCCTGGAACAGTGGCAGGAATGAAAAACCTCACAAAATTTCGAAAAATATTCCCCGACAGAAAGTCACTCGGGTCGCTTCCAGACATCATGTTTCGATCAGCCTCAAAAGACGTAACCTGTTAAAAATATGGAACTTACCGTACCCCGCAGTTAACCATTTTTGTAACAGCACGGGTTCGGAATTAAATGTTGCAAATTGGCAACATATTTCAGGTCTCCAAGACAGTTTTAAACGTAAAAAACAGCCTGCCTGCAGATTATTGAGACCTATCTTTATACGTTGGGGCCACTTGCTCCCGGGGTTGAATGCCTTGAGATAACTGAAAATCGAAGTGTTCAACCTCGAAACCGGAACTCAGTCGGTAACCAGTCCGAATTAATACATCTTCAGAAAGCGAAAATTCACGCTGTTGTGAATTTCGCAATCGATTCTCGGGGGGGACTATGAAATGAAGACCACAACTTTCAGGAAGCGCGTGCGCACGGAGGAAAAAAGGAAGGGTGCCTTTATGATCCTTTCATTTTTTGGGTTGATGGCGACGGCGGGCTTTCTTGCGATGAGCATGGACCTGGGAGTTGTTTCGGTATTCAAAATCAGGCTGCAGAATGTGGCCGATGCGGCAGCCCTGGCGGCCGCTCAGGAAGTCTCAATTGCTCTTGATGAGATTTCAGATCAAATCGCTGGAGGCGATGTTCAAGGTGAAGTCCAGGACGCTAACTTGTACGCACAGGAACAAGCCAAGTTGATGGCTCAGCATGTTGGTGAACTCAATAATATGTATATCGATCCAGATATCGATGTCAAATTCGGTCAACGCGTTATTGATGAAGATACAGGAGTGGCTTCCATCAACTGGGGTGTGACCCCCTTCAACGCTGTAAAAGTCATCGTTCGTAAAGACAACCCCAACGAGAGCGCCCCCGACGCCAAGTTGGACTTGTTCTTCGCAAAAATGTTTGGCGAGGAACAGGTCGCCTTGCGAGCTGAAGCAACTGCTTATATCGATGCCCGAGACCTGGTGGTTGTCATGGACTTTTCAGGCTCCATGAACTACGACAGTGTCTGGCGATCGGACACTATCAACAAACTTGGCCAGCAGGCCGTCGATGATGGCCTGTATGACATCTGGACGGATCTGGGATCACCACTTTACGGAAATATGCAATTCGATAATGACTGGGTAACGATCCCTTCCGATTCCACTGGTTCTCCAAAAGTGACCATGACCTGGAAAGATTCTACTGTCGATGTCAGCACGACTGAAGAATTGAACCGAGTTCGTATCTATTTCACCAATGGTTACAACCAGACATTCTATGGTCTTTCAGGACAAACGGGATCATTCTCGGGAACTGGATACAACTCAGGTAATCTGATTGATTATGTCAGCGTCAGATACCAGGAAGGTTCTACGACACATGATGTCAATTTCGATCTTTTTGACACTAATACTCTTAAGCTGGGACTCGGCTTAAATGGAGTGAGCTACCCTTATCCGTCAGGATCATGGAGTAATTTTGTAAGCTATTGCATGAATGATAACGAGGTGAATCGCGCTGGATATAAACGCAAATTCGGGATGATGAACTTTGTGCATTACCTGCTGGATGCCAAACCTTACTACTCACAGACTCCTGAGCTGTGGAAAACCCGTCACTATCCATTTAATGCGGTCAAATCCGGTGGCAGTTTGTTGTGCGAGTACCTGGATAGTTTGAACTTCGGCGATCACCTCGGATTGGTTACTTACGACACTTATCACCGTGTTGAAGAAACACTTGTTGCTGATGCCTGGGTAGAAGAAAGTGTGGACATCAGTAGTGATCCAATTTCGGAAAACTACTCTGCAATCGACACTCTCCAACGGCACAAACAAGCTTCTCACTATTACAACACGACCAATACTGGTGGTGGTTTATCAGAGGCAATTGATCTGCTGGATGAACATAGCCGGTACGGTTCACAACGAACCATCCTGCTGATGACTGACGGTAACGCCAACACCAGCGACTCTGGCTGGACCTTACCAGATGGATTCGACTGGAATGAATTGACCGACTATAACGGGGATGGCGTTGCCGATTATACAACGACTGATTCTCATAAACTGTATACGTTTGCCAAAGTCAAAGAGGCTGTCGACAAAGGTTATACAATCCACACAATGAGTGTGGGGGCTAACGCCGACCGCGACTTCATGCAGGCAATCGCCTTTGCTGGCGACGGTATCTGGATTAATGTTCCTGGTGGAACAACCGTCGCTGAAATGGAAGATCAGATGCTGGAAGCTTTCGCACGGATCGCCGCAAATGTTCCTCCCCCCAAACTGATGAATCCATTAGCTGAGTAACACCAGCTGGTTCACGATAAATGACAAGCCGACCCACTGGAGAGTGATCTCTTCAGTGGGTTTTCTTTTTTGTGCGGCGTTTAGGCGGAAGTAAGCTCGGGAACGGCTTCTCCCTCTGGCATGATGGGGACCGGGCGACCGGAGAAGTCTGTAAAAGAGAGAGGCTTGGGATTGATACCAAGATGCTGGTAGAGCGTCATCATGAAGTCATGCTTACTGATTCGGCGTTCGATGACTTCTTCTCCGCGTGGATCAGTGGCACCGATCACCTGCCCGGTCTGCATTCCACCACCGGCAAAGATCAGTGAAGTCGCATTCGGCCAGTGGTCACGTCCTGGTTGACGAATTCCAGATGCCGAGTCGTTGGCATACGCAATTTTGGGGGTACGCCCGAATTCACCGGTAACGACCACCATGACGCGCTGATCAAGACCTGTTATAAATATCTTCGATCAACGCGGTGACGGCCTGATCGTAATAGCGCGGGCTTTCATCACATCGAAGCAGTGATGGTTGACGGCATGATCGTCCCAGGTTATGAATTCGCCCACATAAAGATCCATTCAGTGTGGTGGTGATCAGTTCCACACCCGACTCAACCAGTCTTCTCGCCAGCAGCAATTGCTGCCCCCATTGATTGCGGCTTGTCGCTCCCGTATCGCTTCCGGTTCCTGGTTGATATCAAAAGCTTCTGTGGCTTTATTGGAGGTGAGAACATTAACAGCCTGCTGCTCAAAATCGTTTAACGCCTGCATCTCCTGCACTCCATCAAGGTGCTGTTGCAGTCGATCAAATTGCTTACGCAGAGAAATCCGATTACTGATTCGATTCTCAATCTCTGCAGTCACTGTGCTGACGTTGGGTACTGTGAAACCGGGTTCATTCGGATTGGCATAGAATTGCGAAAGGCTCATAGGAAGGTCCGAGATAAGCTGGACCAATATAAGGTGAGTTGGTTGCAGTCCGACATAATTGGGGAGCTCGCGATTTATGTCGTACCTTAACTTGTGGCTATGGAGAAGAGATCCGGATTATCGGGCTTGTTCTTCAACTCGCGAACCGGGTGACTAGTCAGGAGTTGCTGAGCCCCCTGCTGATGGCAGAAACCTGTATATGAGCGAACGCACCACGTTAAATTTATCCGCCATTTGAGCATGCATGGGAAGCAGCTCGCTGATATTCAACCCCGGCAGATTAGTGGGGATGGGAGAAAAAGGTCCGCGGTAGTCGGAGTGGAGCTTCCGGTTTGGGATCATATGTTTCAAGATGACGCGCGCTACCGATCAACCAGACCAGGATGATGGCTGTTTTTTTACTTCCTGTCTCAGCAGAATTCTCCGTGCACGGAGTCGGTTCAGATCGGCTAAAGAGAGCCGCGTCGCCTCCCGCCATGCCAAATCTTAGGGAAATTCCCGGCGGTTAATGAAGAATGAATTGGTTAAGTTGATTTGGGACACAGTAACTCGATCATTCTCAAAGAAGAGTGAGATTCTCCAACGCACAAGTACACATTTATGTGTTTTCACTATAAACTGAGCAAATTACAAGTGCAATCCGTAATGCGGGGGATCATTTAAAATCCTGCTCCTGGTTGTGGTCCCTCTCTGTTTCTGGTAACTAATTGGTTATCAATTCTCATCTTACATAATTTCTCCTCTCGACATTTCCTGGTGAATACATGGCTGATCGCGCCGCATGCCCATCAAAACGAGGAACAGGAACAGTGCTTCCGATATCGAACGGAAATACTCGATACGGTTTGCGATTGTTCATGATCTATCTGTTCCTGTATCTCGGATATATTCGCTCAGTACCTTCATGCCCCCAGATGACAGGACATCAGAATTGCAGGGGTCAATCTTTCTGTCATGTACGGGTTTGGATTGATCATCGCTGCCCTTATTCTGGCACTGGTTTACGGCTGGTTATGTCGCACGACAACTGCAAAAGGCACCTACCTCCAGTGATAGCAATGGAGGTGAAGCGTGATTTACGAACCCCTCTCTTGATCGCAGTTATTATTTTTGGAGCCATTGTTGCCTTTACTTTATGGCTCAGCTTTTTCCTCGGTAAGAAAGCCAAGTCCTCAGCCGGATATTTCGCTGCAGGTGGATTCGGATTCCCCGGTTCATCAATGGAGTCGCCTTTGCCGGCGATTATCTATCCGCGGCATCCTTCCTCGGTATCTGCGGGATGATCGCCTTTTATGGTTATGATGGTTTCCTGTATTCCATTGGTTACCTGGCGGGCTGGATTGTGGCCCTGCCCGTCGTAGCTGAACCTCTCAAACGCATGGGGCTTACTCTTTTGCCGATGCCCCCTCGATAGCCGATTCCGATCACGAGGTATCAAATTGACGGTGGCGATCAGCACGCTGGTCGTCAGTATTTTTTATCTGATTCCGCAAATGGTGGGAGCAGGTGCCTTTAATTACTCCCCTGCTCGGCTTTCCCCATTATGTAGGCGTCCTGATGGTTGGCCTGGTCGTTACGACCATTGTGGTCACGGCAGGGATGGTCAGTACGACCTATGTGCAATTTATCAAAGGCTCATTGCTGGTCGTCTTCAGTTTTATTATTACCGTGGCAATTCTGGTTCGGGGATTTACCATTCCAACGCCAGAGACAGATGACAGCTATCTGAAAACTTTTTGGTCCCTACAGAACCATGCAACTGGTCCCTATGAGTGAGATTGTCAGTCAAACAGCCGGGATTGAACCCGTCGATGAGAATGCTTTTACGAGCCGTTACCCATTACAGGTGAATGGAAAGACAAACAGTTCCTATGCGTCAAACTGAAGTCAACAGGTTTAGTCCTACCTGGCGTATTGAACGTGATCAGCAGGGCAACTTCATTTTGAGGGAAGCCCAGTATAAAACCGTCGATAAACACAATACGTCCCTGGTTAATGGCCTTCCTCAGGGAACAGGGGGAAGGACAGGCGGATCTGAAACCGATCGGACAGGTTGAAAAGCTTCCTTGAAGGAGTCGAATCGGGCGAGCTCACAAGGGGTCCCCTGGAGTTCTTCAGAACAATCCAGGAAAGCACCATCGTGCTGAATGCATCTGAAGTGATTAAAGAGGAAGATGGAGCGACAACGACTGTCTATTATCAGAAGCCGACCTCGTACGGATATTCTCAGCCCGGGTAATCATCCTGTTTGGTGGCTTACGCAGCAACGATCCGATTAAGAAAGTCAACTTCCTGTCATTGATGTCGCGCTGTTCTGTGGAACGGCTTCTTTGCCTCACATTCTGATTCGCTACTACACCGTTGGGGACCAGGCTTCCGCCCGCAAAAGTACGATCGTTGGGATTGGGAGTATTGGTTTCTTCTATGTCCTCACCCTGTTCATGGGGCTGGGGGCGATGACGAGTAGACAGCTTGACCCAACCAACAGCAACATGGCAGCCCCTATTGGCAAAAAGTATTAACGAATGGCTCTTTGCGATCATCTCGGCGATTGCTTTCACGACGGTGTTGGGAACTGTAAGTGGTCTCATTATCGCGGCCAGTGGGGCGGTTGTGCATGACCTGCTGACGGATGTTCTCAAAATTGAAATGACAGACCATGTGAAAGTTCGCATCGGAAAATGGCCGCAGTTGTGGTGGGACTGATCGCGATTGTACTGGGCATTCTGTTTGAGAAAATGAATGTCAACTATCTGGTTGGTTGGGCCTTCAGTATCGTACCTCGGCGAATTTGCCCCTCTCTGTTAATGCTGCTCTTCTGGAAGAAACTACCAAACAGGGAATCACAGCGGCAGTCACCGTTGGGATGATCACCACTCGGATGGATTCTCGCTTCTGAAGATACAGTGACCAAGGTCTATGGCCTCGCGGCTGAGGCGGCAGTTGTCCCTTCAGCCAACCGGGGATCGTCACAATCCCTCTGGGCTTCATCACCCTGATCGTGGTCTCTTTAATGACCCAGCCCAGCGAAAAGTCGCCGCCTGAATACGGGCCTGAGCTGCTTTTCAGGGTTCGAATCTGGTACAACTTGAAACCGGTTGAGCTGCTGCTCGACCGGTTTTCTGCATTATCTTCCCATCCTTTGAAAAGAATTTCATGGCACACCAAATCAACTGGAACAGTTCTTCTCTGACGCGTGGCTGGCAGAAAGGGGTTACTGCCTTTTATTACGGTCTCGGTTTGACGGAAGCCGACTTCGACAAACCTCAGATCGGGATTGGTGTCCCCACGCTGGAGGGGAACCTGTGTAACGTGCATGCTTATGCGTTGGGTCAGGGAATTGCCGCTGGTTGTCGGGAAGTGGGGGATGATTGGCTTTCCTTTCGGAACACCCGCGGTGAGTGATAATATCACCCAGGGTCACGAAGGAGGAAATGCATCGCTTCCTTCACGAAACCTGATCGCGAACTCAGCTGAGTGTGTCGTGAGTGCGCACTGTTACGACAGCTTGATTGGTCTGCATAATTGCGACAAAAACGGACCCGGCTTCGCCATGGCACTCGCCCGGATGAATTATCCCGGTTTAGTCGTTAGTGGTGGAAGTATCAAACCGGGTTGTCATAAAGGGGAAGACATCTCCATTCTGGATGTCTACGATTCACGCGCGGCCGCCTCTGTCGGCGCCATGAGTGAGGAAGAAGCGGATCAGATTCTGCGTACCGCCTGCCCGGGTCCGGGAGGATGTGGTATCGCGGCATCCTTCAACACCTGGGGAATCGCCCTCGAAGCGATCGGCCTCATGTTACCGGCCAGTAGTTCGATTCCCGCGGTGGATGATCTCAAGAAACAGGAATGTCGCGAAGTTGGCAAGGCCGTTCTCAACCTGCTCGAACAGAATATTCGCCCGAGAGATATCCTGACGAAAAAAGCATTCGAGAACGCAACGGTTACCATCGCCGCCGCAGGAGGTTCAACGAATGGCATTCTGCATTTACTCGCACTCGCGCGCGAGGCAGAACTCGATTTCCATCTGGAAGACATCCAACCGATTCTTAAGCGGACACCCGTTGTCTGTAGCTTTGCCCCCCGCGGACGAAAAACAATGTTCGATCTGCATAAACTGGGAGGGACGCCGCTCCTGTTAAAGCACCTGTATGATGCGGGATTGCTGCATGGGGATTGTATGACGGTTACCGGCAAAACGATGGCCGAGAACCTCAAAGATGTTCCCACAGTTGGTCCGGAACAGGATTTGATCGTGCCGGTTGACCAACCTTATAAACCGTATGCGGATATGCAAATCTGTATGGGTAATCTGGCACCGGGAGGTGTTGTATTCAAGGTTTCCAGCATGAAAGAGCCACGCTTCACCGGGAAAGCGATTTGTTTCGACGACGCCAAATCAGTCGCCGATGCGGTGGAAGCACATCAGATCAAACCAGGACACATTATTGTCTTACGCAACCTGGGACCTGTGGCAGCAGGCATGCCGGAAGTCCTTGTCGCCACTGCCGCACTGACCGTTCCTGAACTCGATGGTAAGGTTGCCTTCCTGTCTGACACACGTGTTTCGGGGGTCTCACACGGGGCGATTGGTGTCCACTGTTCTCCGGAAGCTGCAGTGGGAGGGCCAATCGGGCTTGTGGAAAATGGTGATGAAATCTCTTTTGATCTTGAGGCAGGAACCATTACACTCAATGTAGAAGAGACAACCCTGACTGAGCGGAGATCTAACTGGCAACCATCCAATGATCTGTGGGCTTCAAAACGAGGTTACCTGGCTGATTTCTGCGCGACAGTCGCTCAGGCACACCATGGTTGTGTCAGCAAGGCGTATTATCCAAATTGTGATTAAAAGACCTCTGGATGGATGAAGGAGTCGTTCATGAAACTGTCTGATCAGGAAACTGCATTTCTGGAAAAACGAAAAAAACTAGTCGGTTCCTGGAACTACGCTGGCGTCTTTCTGATTCTGGTTGTAGCAGGGCTCACCCTCTATCTCTATATGCAGTCCCCGCTTCTGATTAATCCCATCGAAGTCAAAGATCGCCTACAGGCCGACAGCATCGACTCCGCGACACAAGATCTGATGCTCTTCTTTCTTCCACTGTTAATGAACACGATTTGTTTTCTGCTCTTCATGCTGATCGGCATGATGTACATGGCGTTCGGCCTGGAAAAGAAGTATCAGGTCATTGTGGATAGAATGCGGGAATCACACGGAGAGTAGCATGTTGAGTCAATATCATCGCCAGGTTCCTGTGGATGCTGAGTACATCTTTCAATTATTGCATGCTGATTACGAAATACAGCGGATGCTCATCCCCGATTGGTTTGCACCTCACGTAATCGATAGAGATACCACAATTGCCACCTGGTTTGCGGAACGTGAATTTGAAGATTTGCGTCCAACCGAAATCATCAGCACTTTGAATCGTATCTTACAGATACAACTTGATGAGCAAACCTGGACTCTCGAATTGCAAACGGCAAAAAACCTTTATCACCTTGCCCAGCTTCTGACACCCTATGTAAAGAAAAACCGATCTTCACCCGCTTGCTGTTGCAGGAACGAAATGCCAGAAAGCTTCTGCTTTTTTATCTCTTAGAGATCGTTTACACCTGGCAGGTATTGATGTGTCAGACATCAGACCTTCAACCCCTATCACAACACTCCTCAATAATTCTCCTGATGAATTCCTGCACCTCACCCTCGGACTGCTTCCGGAATTGCCTGGCCTGATCAGGTTGGACATTGAATCCGCTTCGGGATTTCGTGAGTGGAAGGCATACGGCAATCTCTGGATGTATCTTCTGCTGACACTCTGGCCATCAATCCTGGGGCTTCTGTTTGGAACCGGGTTAGGAGTGATTGTATCTATTGGCATTCTGGTGGCGATCTTATTCATCCACCAGGTGGTTCCCACACAATTTGCCCGGGTGAGACTGGATGGCATCTGCACATTCCGTGACCTCTCGGAACGTATCGCCCTACTGCATACCGCCGGATAAGGAAATCAGTTTCAAAAGCGGTTCATTAAGCATTTCGTATTCAGCAAGTTGATGAATCCACTCCGCAGGTAGGCCACGCTCTCCATAGGCAGCACCGGCGACCTGTCCGCAAATTGCACCGGTGGTATCTGCATCTTCTCCAAGGTTGACAGCAGCAAGAACAGCTTCCTGGAATGTCTCTGTTTTATGAAAAGCCCAAAGTGCGGCTTCGAGTGAATGGACAACATATCCAGTCCCCCGTATCTCAGGAGGCTCTTTGCGACGATAACTACCGTTGATCACGTCCTCAACAGTCGGATGGAAGGGTTTATACTGTCGCACCTCTTGCAGCACTTTCCACTCAGGCGAGAGGACTTCTTCCTGGTCCTCTCCCAGCAGCAGCCCAGACAATATCAAGGCGAAATAACGACAGGCAGACAGACATTGCTCACTTGCATGCTTCGGTCTACTTGATTCTTCGGCATAGTTCATCAGTTGCTTAATATCGGAACGGATCAAACTGGCGTATCGAATCGCGACAGGAGCGAATCGCATCAGGCATCCATTCCCGCTCGCCAAGTCATCGGTACTACCGCTGTTAGATGCGTCCCCATCAACTTGAAAACGTTTCAAAGCCTGACGCACCGTGATACCAATATCGAAACATCGCCCATTGACAGAATACTTCCCCTCGCGCCACCACTCGACATACCGCTCTGCCTGATCGTTCAGATCCCATCCAACCTCAACAAGGCTGTGCATCAGCGCTAAAGCCATGCTGGTATCATCGGTCCATTCGCCGGCGTTTAATCCGTGCGGGCCACCAGCTCGATAGCCTGTCACCAGTGGGAAGCTGCCAGGTGATTTGAACTCGACAGCTGCCCCCAGAGCATCGCCGACTGCCAATCCCAGAAAACAACCTCGTGATCGATCGGTTCTATCATCCATGTAATAATCGATTCACCTTTAAGGGAGATTCACAACCTGTTTCTGATTTTTCAGTTCCCGTTGCAATTCCTCTACAGGAACTTCTCGGGGATCACAATGATGTTTGATTGCCAGATGTGCCGCCACTCCGGAAGCCTGTCCCAATGCCATCCAGGTTGGTTCCATGCGAACGGAAGAGAATGCAACGTGGGTAGTGGAAGCCGCCACAGGGACCAGTAATCCATCGACTTGGACCGGCACCATAATCCGATACGGAATCTCATACGGTCTTGTAATATGATCGAGTAACCCTAAATAACCTTCCAGCACAACCGTGTCGCCCGGTTGTTTTTTACGACAGGGAAAACTGTCGATGGGAAACTCACCGACGGCGATGCTGTCCGGGTATTTTTTCGGCTCGCGGTTTTCACCCGTGCCTGTAATGTCTTCTTCAATCAGCGTGTACTCACCCACTAACCGCCGCCCTTCCCGGATATAAAGCTGAAACGGGAATCCTTTATTGTCTGTGAATTCATCATTTGGAAAGTAATACTCCCGGGCAATCTCCCGATGTGCGGCGGGGACTTCCGAATCATTCTGCAGAAACCAGATGAGACCCAATACCATATTACGGTGCTGATCGCATATTTCCTGCCGCGTGGCATCATTGCCAGCGATGTAATTCTCGTTTAATTCCGGGAAAGGAAAACCGAGGGGGCGGGGGTTAATGTTAACGTCTGTCTTCTCATTCGGAATGTTGGTGACAGATAATGCTCGCACAAGAGTTCCAAAATGAGCTGGGTTATAACCTCGACCCGGTTTGAAGTTTTTAGGACCTTCCAGAATTCCGTTCTTGAGATCTTCGAAGTAACCCACATAATTCTGACGGTCATACTCAGCGGGAGGTTCAACCAGTTGAAATCCTTTCTCGGGATTCGTCGTGAGACACAGGCGATAGGTATAGGCGGGTAAACGATGGTCTGCTTCTCCGGTTGTCCCTGGCAGAATCTCTTTCTTTTTGTAATCGAAATAGATGACTCCGGCGTGCGGCTCATTAAATTCATCGCGAGCTTCGCGCCCTAAACGGAATTCGGCCGAAGAAGCGGCGATCAGATCTCCTTCATATGTCGCATCGATAAAGACTTTCCCCTCGAACGTCAGCGAGGCCCGTTTTCCCAACGTCCCGGGAGCCAACCGCGGCAATACGGTCATGGAAGTGACTCGCCCATCGTTCGTTTCCGCACCGAGTAACTGGTACCCTTTGTAGACACGAATGTTTTTCTCTGCCGCCAGCATCGATTCGAAAATCGCCTCGGCCACACTCGGTTCGTAGTAGTAACCATCATGGCAGAGAGGCAGGTCAGGATGATCTTTTCCATAAAACTCAACATAGTGAGCATAGACGTTGTCGACGAACTCTTTGAAGATTCCCTGAATCATCTCCCGCTTTTCGATATCACTCTTACCAAGTCCACTCGTGGCCATGCCACCCACAGCGGTGCTGATACGCAACCAAGCGCCACCGAGTCGCCCATACGAGCCGCCGAGATAGCGGCATCGATCCTGCCCGGTGTCGCTCCATAAACGACAACATTGTATTGAGGGTTTGGTTCTTCCTCAGCTCCCTTCAGGGAAGGGTTCGAAGAGCACGAAAACAGCAAAACCAGCGAGAATAAAAACAGCAATTCGAGACATGATCCAGCAGACCTTTGAACTTTCCGGGCGAATGATAATCAATGAAAGACTGACCGATGATAACACCCGAGCCACCCCACTGACCACCAGCTTTCATTTCTGAGCGGCCAGCTCACTCCGGATTGATCTCCCCCGGCAGACGATCATGCCAATTATTCCAGAAAAAGTATGGAATTTTCCGACTTCTCAACCTCGAATCCGGCTCCAGATTTGTCAGACCGAACCTCCACTAAAATGCGGTCATTTCCCGAGGGGGCCTCTCAACCGAATCCCCCTTTGTCATCAGGCAACCTGATCAAACCACACGCGAGAGTGGCGGAATTGGCAGACGCGCTGGATTTAGGATCCAGTGTCCTTAGCGACGTGGGGGTTCGAGTCCCCCCTCTCGTACTTCTTTATATTTAAGAGTGTGGTGTTGATGTCCAGCGGTGCTTTGAAAAAGCTGGATAGAACTGATGCGGGTCGAGAATCTGCTCAATCATGCTGAAGACAGCCAGGACTTTGTCCAGGGTGTCAGGCGGAGACCGGAAACATGCTCCGTCTCGTATCGGTCCCGGAATTCTTTCCAGGTGATCCGCGACGGCATCTTATACCGCCCCTCCCTGACTTCTGCTTCCCATTTGGCGGCAATCCTCTCCGCCTCTCTTTTACGGTTGGTTCCCGTCGACCGGGCTTTCTGCTTACCCGTTTCAGGATCAGTATACCGCATGTAGCTACTTCTTCCCGTAGTTCACAACATGAACCCGGATTTCTTCGCGCATGGCGAAACCTCCTTTCGAAATAGAATTAAGAGACAAATCCTTTCAATTCAATGGCATTAGTCCTTAACGGGATGCCATAACCCTTTTGTTATTTCGCGTGTGTGTCCAGCCATATTATTGCATCTTTATGTCCATTTGTCGCAGCAGCTTTAATTAACTCCTGAGCTTTGATTTCATTTTTTTCAACTCCATTCCCATCGAAATACATCTCACCTAAAGAAAACTGTGCATAGGGAACGCCTTCAGGGCTTCCTAGTTCGATGTATTCTTCTAAATAGTAGTTTTGCTGCTTTAATAGAATTTGCAGGAACCCCTACTCCATACCGTAAGCATTGTGCCATCTGATATTTCGCTTCAGCATGTCCTCATGCAGCAGCTTTCTCATAGTATTCAAAAGCTAAACTTGGAGACTTTTGGTGTTATTCGACCTCTACAAGTAACGATGGCATATTGAGCATGAGTTGCCATTCTTAGCTGCCATCTCGTAGGACAGAGCCTTTTTTCTATCGCGATCTACAGATAATCCATTGTAGTAAAGCTCTGCCAGCCCAAAATGAGCATCAGCACTCACTTTTCTGCAGCGGCCTCCCAGTACTCTTTTCGCCTTAGAATAATTTTTTTCGACCCCGTCACCGGCGAGTACATCGCTCCCAGATTATCCAGAGCCGCTACTGATCCATTTCTTTGAGCCTTGTCAAATAGTTCCAATGCTTTTGAGTAGTTTTGAGGAACACCTTGGCCATCTAAATACAACATCCCTAATGCATTCATTGCAGAACTATCACCTGCGCACAGCAATCTGGTAATGCTCCGGCAGCTTTTGAATAATTCCGATCAACTTCTTTCCAAGAATGTAGTAATCCCCCAGTTTGCGGTGCGCTAATGGAAGTCCGCTATTTGCAGCCTTCTGAAATAATTCAATTGCCTCAGTTCGTCTTGTCGAACTCCTTTTCCATTTTCAAACATTAATGCAAGACAATATTCTGCGTAGGGGTATCCTTTTTTCGCTGCGGATTCATAAAGTTCAGCAGCCTTTGAGTAATTCTGAGGAACACCATTTCCCTTTTCATATAGCTGAGCAAGTCCAACTGAAGCTGAATCAACCCCATCAGCAATTGCCTGCTCATATAGCTTGACAGCTGGGGTCCATAATCCACTTCAACTCCGGTACCATCAACATACATACTCGCAAGCCGCGTTTTAGCAATTGCCAAACCTTTTTGGGAAGCTGAGCTGATTAGTTGGAATGCTGTTTCCTGATCAACATCACCAGAATTCTCATCAAGATAAAGCACACCTAAATAATATTCCGCTAGCTCATTTCCAGAAAACACCCCAATCTTTAAGAGTGACTGTGCTTTTTCATAGTCCTGGTTTTCACCACGACCTTCCAGATACAAAACTCCCAACCTGACAGTCGCATCGATATTACCCTTCGAACTTGCCAGATGAAACAATTCCGCTGCTTTTGCATCATTCTTTAAAACCCCAAGACCACGCTCGTAAAGTCCTCCTAATTGCAGTTCAGCAAAAGAATCTCCAACGTCAACAGATTTTTGATACATTGTCGCGATTTTGTAATCTTGAAGTACACCCAACCCCAATTCATGCATCAGTCCTATTTGAGTTATTGCGTCAGAATGTCCATAAGCAGTAGTTTCTTTTTAGATTTTCATATGCCTTTGAATAATCAGTCTCAACTTTTACCCCAGTAAAATATGTCATACCGAGTAAATACTGAGCATCAGAGAAACCATTGTCAGCAGAGAGCGTAAGAAGTTTAATCGCGTCATCTACTTCTTTTTGATCACCATCTAAAAGCAATATCGCCTTATTATACTGTAGAGCAGGATCTCCCTCTTTTGAGAATATCTTTTCAATGACTAGCTCAGCAGCAGCAATCTGACCTTTTAGTATTTCTGTAAGCTCTACTCGTTTTTCATCACTTATACCTTCGATTTCTCGATAAATGAGCCTGAGCGCGTTGTAATTCCTGAATAACAATATCCGGATCATCCTTAAGAATTTTCTGAGTTTCATGAATTAGTTCGAGAACCTCCTTCGTGTACTTCTTATCATTCTTGTCTACTTCACTTTCAATAGTTTCTCCAGATAACACATCAGGATCGTCTTTAACCACCTCTTCCGATTTTCAAGACCCCCAATGTTCCCCATAATAGGTAACCAATAGCTCCGACTATCAGCATCGAAACAATGTCGAGGGTATGACCAGCAAATACCTTATAACGCTGCAGAGTCTTTTCAGATGGTGTTGTCCATCTCGTCATGCACAGGAGATAACTCCACTAAAGGTGTCAGGGAGTCTAATGATACCTGTTCCTGCTTATTTATTTTTGAACTGGGGATCACCAGCGGACCGCCGCATTTCGCATTTAACCTTAGCTCCGGCCTTCGATTCGTCGACTTTGAATGCGACCTGACAATTACAGATAACTTTGATATGGCCCATCGATCTCGATTCATGATATTTACGATAAAGTTTCTCTCAGGTGGTTTTATTCAACTAATTCCGCTTCTGTTTGAGTTAATTCCTCTTTTTTGACCATTCAGCAAGAAATTCATGAACACAAAAATCGTAATGAGTTAAGGGCATGATTAGAAAAACAACACTCGTTTCAAAAGGCGTCACATTACCATGGTTGACTTACAAATAGAAATGGAACCTCTTTTTTGAAACCACAAACTCTTGGCTGGTTGATTTCGTCCTAGGTTTACGATCTTGAGTACCCCCCAACTGGGAATTATAACTACTCCACAAAATCAATCTACCGCCCACCTTCTGGATCAATCAGGAGTGATCGTCAGGTTGGTGGAGTTCGACGGAGAAGCCTTTCTGTTCGGGGTAGGAGATGGCTGATGCCCGAGGGGTTTGTGTCGTAAACTACGGTATCGAATTCGACCACGTCGTTTATCGCCAGGAAGAGACGCCCGGGTGTTTTGACGATCTCGAAATCAACTTCTTCCGGGAGAATTCTTCGTTTTAGGCGGGAAGAATGGTTCCGTTTGAGGAAAATACTATCAATTCCACGCCATAGCCGTATCTCTGACATCGTTCTGCATCGAACGCGTCGCTCCAGCAATGTCGAAAACTCCCTGACCGTTGAACTTGATATGTCCCGTAATATGTTGCGAATTCCAAATGGGAGGAAGAGACCGACGTATTTGTCATCGGGATCTGCAAAGCGAAGGATCTCTCCATCTGCCTTGGCTTTCGTAGTGAATACAAAAAAACCGTCCAGAATTTCTTCAGGGGTTAAAGTGACCGTCCCATCCTGAGCAATCTGTTTCCCAGCTCGATACCAGCATTCTTGCGAGCCTCATACTGTCGTAGTATCTGTCTTCGTTTCCAGTTCCTGCAGAATATCTTGAGCAGCGGCAATGTTCCCTGTCACACAGAGACAACTTCTTGAGCAGCTCTTGGCTACACCATCTTCTGTTTTTGAGAAGACTAGATCTTCAGGAACAGGTGGTGTGCCAGTCCGAAAATCTGCTGGTTATGCCCGCTGGCCTCTGCAATCTTTAAAGATCGGAGCACTCATCGTAATGCCTCCACAGCACCACTCCAGCACGCAGGCCAGACCTTCGATCGCACTCTTCTGGACCTGCGGCAGTGTTTTCGGATTTTCTGGATGCTCGATAGCAGGCGTTGATGACATTCCAGACATCGGGCTCTTTACAGACCGCGATCGAAACCTTTCACATTGTCTGGATCGCCCAGCTCTTTTATGATATCGATGGCAGTTTGCGGAATACCCAAATCCCAGTCATCTGATTTCAGGCAATCCATGGCGAAGGCCAGTCCTTCCTGGCGACTCCCTCCCCAGCGGGTTTGTAAAGCACGCGCGTAAGCTTCATAAGCATTTTTGCAACGAGGCCTCAAGGCAACGCATTTCAGCGGATCACGTGCCATCTGCGGGGAGCCAATTTCTGTGCTGTAATCGATAAATACCGGCGAAGTGTGCCTGCCACCCATCCGGATTTTTCAGGGCTTTGGTAATCAATTCGTAAGACTGCTCACTCCGTTCTCCGAATACGTTCAACGCCTCCATATCCGTTTCGGCAACAGTCCCCTCTCCACGAGCTAACCAGCCCACCTTGCGTAAGGTGCGTGCGAGGAGATAGTAATCCTGATAGCTGCAGCCTGCTCCACACATTTTTCAATCAGCTTATCGGCCACCTCTTTTCACAGCGAAACATGTGGCATCATCGACTGTTGATAGCAGACATTAGAGCTCACTTCTGATGCGAAGGAGAGCAGTCCTTTCATATGGCCAACAAAGGTGCCTAATAATGCCCCTCCATCATGTAGAGTATCGCCAGATCATTCTCGTTCATGTAAGCACCCCACCAACTGGCCGACTTCCCGCAGGTTATTCCGACGTTTGAAAGCCATGATCCAAGCCAGCAGGCAACCCGGATTTTCCTGCAGCAGGGTTTGCAGGGGTAGTAATCCTCGATCTCTTCCCTCACACAGGAGGTTGAGCGGACGCGATACCAGCCTTTAATCCTTCAATTGCTGTTTTGCGAGGAAAGCACTTTGCTCTTCATTGCTCTGCCCCACATCTTTATAGATTTCCTCGGCGATAATATTTGGAACGATCAGGTACTCTTCACTGATACTTCTACTCCAGAAGTTCGGACACTTCCAGTGTGGCGTCAATGCTTGCGGATGTCATGTAAATTTTCCTGTAGGGAACAAGCTGGGGGAAGTAGTAATAGTCAGTGACATAATGACCACACAACTCAATTTATCATCAGGATTTGTCGTCCTCTTGTGAACTCTCCTCCTGTTCTCCAGGTGTTGGAATAAACTATGGCACAGGAATCTGAGTTCCGTTCAGAGAACATTCATATAAATTGGCCAGGAGAGAAATCGCCAACTGCTCACAGATTTTCCCATCAGCATCGACCGGGGAAGACAGCGCTGGGTGATATAACAACTCGGGTTTTCGAGGTTTAAGAATGAACGCCTCCTCAATGAGAGCGATCCATTCCCCGGACGGCACATCAGACAGAACCTCCCGTTTTTGGACGCGCCCTACCATTGCCGGCCATAAGGAGTTATTACCAGACGTACTGAATATCCGTTAACCCGAGTGGTGACTTTGGGTATCATAATTCTGTTGTACATGTCGCACGCGATTCTCCTCTCAATGAGGATTAACATTTTCCAATGTTCAGCTATGAATTCTTACCAGATTTACTCTTCAGGCTCCTCTTCGATTCCAGGCCCACCAGCTGAATTTTCGATTCGTTATCTGACTTCGAATGATTCATCTTCCGAGGCATCTACAATAATTCCAAAACCGGAGGAAATCCGACTCATAAGCAAGAGACTGCCAACGATCAACATCTTCCACACTGTAATATCACTCCTCCGACTATTTTTAAGAATTTTGAAACGAGTGCTCGAATTGTTAATTCGGTTGGATCGATTTATCACAGATTGATTTCGTCGAGCCTTACTGGGTTACCGTACCTTTGAAATGTTAATCGATAATATCACGCAACAAGTTCAAGTGCAGGAAGCGCACTGAGATTCGAACCATTCCCTTCCTTTAAACTCATACCACTGATCATGGCATTAAGAAATCCGAAAGAGATAAATCCACAGATTTACCCGTTCCATATTGAACTTTAAACACGCCTTCCGCCTTAACACTATCACGCATGTTATCGAACAGATCGACGACTGATCGAGAGATGCACAACTTCACCTTTCTCCAGTAGTTCATTTCCCAGATCGATGGCGCGTTGATTTCGCTCATATTCACTTTTGTTATCGGCATCTTCTTTTTTAAGCTCATCCAGCACCTCCTGAGCCGCAGGTAAATCCCCGACAGCCATCAGAGTTGCCAGCATATACTTTTCTGCTCGGTTCTTCCAGCGTCTGAGAGAAGACCAGATCCCCAGAGCGCTGAAAGTGCCAGTCCCCAGAAGACGCCTGTGTCGAAATAGTTCTCTTCGATTTTTCTGTTGCGGTTCTGCCTCCTCATATGACCACTCATAACCTGCATATTTCGCGAACTCGATTCATAGATCTTCGTTAATTTTTTATTTTCAGTTTTTTCAGCATATTCTTGCAGGGCTCTATAATAATGCAAGATGTATGCACTCCGGTATCTTCCATTGAATGCAGAGTCTATACAAACCCGGGCTGGCTGAAACGGTGGTCATTAATGACTGAAATGACTTTGTCGTAAAATGTGGATACCCAACTCCCACAATCCCGAATCAATGCATTCTCGGCAAATTTCAGGCTCGCTGACTCACCTCCCATCAGTTGTAGCATTCAACATAGACCTTCCATACGTAAAATAGCACTTTCTTGCAGGCATCGTAGCTCAGCGATGAGCTGATCAGGGTCTGCCTGACTTCATTTGGTATAGGAACCGTTAAGAGCCCTCCCATCCATCTGGATTGGACTCCAACAGTGGTCGCTTCGCCAACTGCGTATGCTTCGCTTAATGGTGAACAGCTCTTTCCCTTCCTCTGACACGGACAACCCATTCCAATGAATGTGTCAGGCCCACTCATGCACTGTCAGACCTGAATCGATAAAGGTGTGGTAACTCGTGGCAAAACTCTCCCCTCCACTAGAGTAAATGTTAACCACTTTTTCGATCGTCCAGATAGTAACAACTTAAAAGTGTTGACACATGTAATGCGGATCTGTTTGGTACTGCCGCATCGGCCAGGTACGATGGCAGAAGACATCACCTTGATCGAGACCTCTTGCTCAGCCTCCAACTGGTTCACTCAATACGGCGATAGTGACGACTCATTCGTCTTGAACGCCAACACCATCTGACAAACTCAGATGAGGCTCCACATGCCATCCAGGAGCGATAGCGATATCTTCAGCATGTTGACGGTGATCTCTTTTCAATAATCCCGTTAGTAAGCCAGTCCTCCAGTTTTTTCAAAGCCTCCACATTTTTCAGTTGAGGCTCTTCAATGAATTCTCTTTCTTTGGTTGTTAATTCTCCCTCCCTGATCCTCATAGATCTGGAGTACAATGATCCTGGGAATTTTCGGTATTGTAATCGCTCAGGGCACAAACCTTATGTATTTCCTTAGCCTTCAAATTATTAAAAGTTGCTTTTCCAATACTTAACTCGTATCCCCCATCCTGCTCAACCAGTCTTGGAAAATAGAGATAATCGTATCGAAAGATTTCACCTGTTGTTCAATCGTTGCCATCTAATTCTTGTGCCTGATTTAAATAAACGACTGGAGTTCATCGTATTAAAGTAGATGTCGCCGAATTGATTTTCTTTAGATGGGGCAACCTGGGTATTAACACTTCACGTTAAGAGATCTACATCCTTCACTTGCAATTTGTTGCTTTCATCCAATTATGGAATATTGCAAGAAGCCGACGGTAGGCGCTTAATATTGTAGGTCTTTCAAATGCTTCTTCCTTCCTCTCAGATCGATCTCATCGATCCACTCTTCGGTTTCCAGCTCTCGCTGAGCATGAACTTCAGCAGAATTTATGGAAGAGATGAACCCAGACGGCACACGTTTTCAGAAGCGATGTAAGTTAATGCTAGTTTAGCTGGGGAAAGCATGTGTGACCCAGAATCAGCGGGTGACTTCTTGCGTTGCTATATAGCCGCTAAACATTCAAACTGGATAGATCTTGAATTTCAGATTGATTGTGTATTGTCTGAAGCAGACTCTGAACCACGCAAAACTGGCCCCAATTGCAACATCACCATTAGAAGGTGATCGGTTCATGAAATCGGCTTGATTCAATCAAAAGATCTCGTTGAATTCAGTCTATTCTTCCGATTTAGAAAGTCTATCAGATCAAAATGTTCGACTTTTACATGAAATCCAAGAGAAAGAAAACTGTGTTCTCTGATCACCCGAATCTAATATCCAGACTGTTAGTAACTTAGAAACAGTTAAACTATCCTTTAATCTTGTTGTAGATTTCCAGCGCGGCATCGCGCGCCTCGTAATGATCCACCATAGGTTGAGGATGTGGCTTTTACCCAGAGCACATTTGCCTTTGCACTTCTCCGGGCCTCCAGGGCTTATGGATCCATTTATCAGGAAGTTCAGCCAGTTCAGGATCCATTTCCTTAACGTGTCCTCGGATCGTATTTCACCTGCATGACCGGGCGAAGATGCGAAAATAAGGGGCCGCATCGGCGCCACTTCCAGCGACCCATTGCCAGCCAAGCGAATTGTTAGCCAGATCGGCGTCTACGAGAGTATCCCAAAACCATTCGGCCCCAGTTTGCCAGGGGATCAGCAAATCTTTGGTGAGGAAGGAACCCACTATCATGCGCACCCGGCTATGCATCCAACCAGTTTTCCATGGTTCCGCGCATGCCAGCATCGACTATGGGATTACCCTGTCTCTCCTTCTGCCAACGCCTCAGGTCTTTCTGACTTTTCTTCCACGGGAAATTTAACTGCGTCAGCCGCGTGTTTGTCGTTTCCGGAAAGTGATACAGATGATAGCCAAATTCTTCGGGCGCCAGCCGATTCCCGCTTAAATACGTATCCGCACCCGTTTTTCCATCTGGCTTTCGTTTGCGGTTGAGATGAACCCAACAGCATGCCAGATTTGTCGCGGACTGACCTCACCAAAATGCAGGAGGCGACAAACGTAGATGTTCCCGGTTCCAGTGAAAGTCTCGCTGCTCTTTTGTATTGACTCAATCCCCTTAGTGATGTTTTCAATAGCCATCATTCTGAGATTCTCCGGTTTCCAGCAATCGTGAAACCCCTTCGCCCAACTGCGTACTGGAAGTAACTCATAGTCGTCCAATTTCACCGACTTCACATGCGGATGAAAAAACTCGACCGACTCAGGTTTAGCAAGAGGCTTCTCCGGTTTGATTTTCTGCCGGACACTTTTCCAGAACGGGGTAAAGACCTGGTAAGGATTCCCCTGCTGAGTTTCCACCTCCCAGGGCTCAACAATGAACCATTAAAACTTTTGACTTCGATTTCTTTCTCTTTCAGAAATTGCTTCAGTGCTTTGTCAGTAGATATCGATTGCGGTTCGTAACGACGATTCCAGAAAACGGCGACGACATCGTGTGCATCAATCAGTTCGCTCAGCACTTCCTGCGGACGTCCGTTGTAGAAGGTAAGTCGCCCCCCCAGTTGCTCATACTGCTCGTTTAATGCACTTAGTGAATGGTGTAACCACCATCGGCTGGCACTACCCAAAGGCCAATCCGAAGAATCGTCGTCCGACTCCACAATAAAAATGGGCAAGAATCCATGCCATTTTTACGGCTGCAGAGAGAGCCGGATTGTCCTCCAAGCGCAAGTCGTTGCGATGCAGATAGATACAAACTTGTTTTTTTCCCGACATGAGAGCACTTCCAGTCAAATATACACACGAACAGTCACCAAAATCTGAAGTTGTGGACGAATTGAACGATTTTGGAATTGATTTTATCATCCCTGAAGTTACTATAGAACATATTGAACGTTTTTATCAATATCTCACATGGATTTTAGACATGATAGCAACTTCACCAACGAACGTTTTGAATGTTTTCGACAGTACTCCACAGGAAAGCTTTAACGGCAAGCCTGATTCGATCTCCGATTTCCCTCTGCTCAGCGAACCTGGATACATCTACGCATCCGAATTCGAGCAGTTGTCTGAAGAGGACATACGAAACGATCTGGAGGATGTTGAACTCTACGAGGAGCTCGATTCGTTTCTCGCGAGCAGTCAGGACCTGCCGAGGTATCTGGCGACCATTACAGACCCTATTAACAGCGGCAGGAGAAAGATTTTGTGCCATGAATTTCTTCAGACAAGGGCAAACCAGCAAAAGCGTAAAACCAGGTAGTGTCTGGATCGCATATCAGAAAATTTGAGTCATTTGACCAGACGAACAGGTACGACAGAGCATTATCAAATCTAATTTACGTCTGGTTGTTCTCTGACGCGCGCGTCAATCACCAGCAGTTGGAAGAGATGATATGCGAAGGGAATATGATTTTACTGAATGCGGTTAATAAATTCGATTATCAGTCATTACCGTCAGCATGATGTTACGTACTCGGTCCAACGACATTTCTGTTCCGCATGATGAAGAGAAGACGTCGTATTCGCCAGAAAGAGCCAGACATTCCTTATCGAAAAACTTATGAGAATCTGGGAATGGAAATGAAACCTGATCAATTGAAAGAGACAACCGAAGCTAGCCAGAAACTCCGATGACTTGATGGATTCAGTTCTGATGACTGGAACAGTTTCTGATCTCGTGAACGTTTCGGTTTCCGGAAACAGGGCAAGACCAGGACCCTGAAAAAGCCTTCCTAAAGATAAGGGCATCTGCAAAGAGCAATTATCAACTTTAAATAAGGGCAAAAGAGCAAGCTTCAGGATTTTGTACAGGAAAACCGAAGTACCTGCCCACTCTGGATGCCCAGGATGCCCCAACCTCTCTCAGCAGAAATGTGTTATCCGTATTCTAAGTGAAGAGTATTTATCCGTATCTTTAAGTGAAGAGTATGATGGGATACGCTGGTTCGTATATCTGAGTATGACCGCTTTTACGACCGGACTGATCTGGTTTCAGCTAGTGCCACCACCACCTTTGTTCTTTGAAAGCGTAAAACCATGACGAGGTGGCCTATATGAAACAAAAACTGTCGACTCGCTTGTAGTCATACCTAGATGGCGTGGGGGAGTTAACAACAGCATTGGCTGAGCTTTATTAACCTATGACGGAATCAGTTTCTTTTTATCTGCTGGAATTTCACCTTACGGCACTGATCTGGCTCTCCACTTTTTTTCTACAGGTTCCCTGCCATGCAAAAAACTGCTTGAAGCCTTGAAGTCGAGACTTTGCCATCGTCTGTCAGCTCGAACTGGATCTGCACCGCACTCTGGAGTGGCCGTCGGCTCAACATTTCTTTATGGGCAATCCTTGCCTGGGATCACCAATGGCTCAATACCTCTATAAGCAAATAGAAGCACTGGATGTCTTTTTTGATGGTGAGTGCCCACTCTGCCGACGTGAGATTGAGATGATCCGGAGCCGGGACAAATCAGGAAAACTGGGCTTTGTCGATATCGCCGCTTCAGACTGTTGACGAAACCACAAATATGGCAAGACCAGACAGGAACTGATGGTGAAGTTGCACGACGGACTGCTTCAGGTATATCAGTTGATCGGAGTCGATTTTATTTTCCTGAGTTATTGCGGTGCTCATCGGCTGGCACAAGGCCGTCTGCTCTCCGTCGCCCATAATCAGTGGATGTTTGATTGGGGTTATAAACACTTCTGCCCGCCACCGCCTGACACTCACAGGCCGTTCGGGACAGTGCAGCAACGATAAATGCAGCAACGATAAGTGCTCAACTTAAACAGAGCCTCACAACGAAGACCCTGAGCCGCTTTCAGACTGAGTTAAAGTGACCTGAAACCTGCTGATTATTTCTACCAGTTCGACAGATCCATTTCAGTCCAGCGTTCCTCAAAGGGAAAAGTTGCTTTGCGAAGAATCTTGGCGCCTGAGCAATAGAAATTATGGCGTGTAAAGCGGCACCAGACTAACTTGGCAACCATCAGTTCCTGTCGCTCCAGAGCAGTAGGTAGCAACACAGCGACTTTACGGTGCACGATCGGATGCTGATGAAAGAAAGCAAATCCACCATTGGAAATGTCTTTACACAAGACTAGCCCCGGATCACCATTCGGCATTTCCGTCTCATTGAAGACTGGTACAAGCAATAAGTCTGACTGATGTGGAATTCGATGATCGCGTCGCTGATCATATCGATAGAAGGATTTACTCCAGCTGGCTGTCAGTTGCTCAGCGGTATTCAGCATTCTTTCCACGCGCAAGCCTACTTCTTCAGAAGAAGGAACAATCTGGAGAGAGTTCCACTCAACCTCTGAATTAGGATGTTCAGCAACCTGTTCCGGATTCGGCGTTAACGAATCGAATTCGTCTACCATTGATTTTTCTAGTCCTGCATTGATGAGATGAGACTGCTTGCACAAATGGGAGACAAATCCTTTGAATCCACCGGAGCATTGCCTGTTGCAGGAAGAGGAACTAACAAACGAGCAATCAGCGAAGCAGAAAAGTTCTACGAAAACATAGGTCAGAAATAACCATCTGGCAAATTATTCCGCCTACTAACTCAAGCCCAACAGCTGAACATTCCCTCACACCTTTTTAGTTGCAAAGCCCTGTGGGCAAGTTACTTACGGATTTAGAAGTATCCACCAAATAAAAAACCCCGCCTCGAAAGACGGGGTTTTCTTCTTCCATTATACCTGACTCGCTGCCAGGTCCTTCAAACAACTACGGGGTTGGAGTGGGTGGTGCCAGCACGGTCGCCTGGGTAGCCAGATCGACTTCAATCGGGTTGGCAGCAGCTCCATCTCCACGAACAATCAGGATTTCCGCGGTCTGATCGCCAGTCACAGGAATATTATTAGGAACCTGGAACCGAACGCCCAGGTCGTACCAGCCGTAAATTTCAGCCGGGTATTCCTGACCATCGACCACGACCATCACTTCACCTGGTTCAGGTCCCAGACCTTCACCGGCAACGTTGATGATGGAACCGACTGGTGCTGTATCAGACTCAGCCGAGAAGGCTGCCGGGTCGACCGGAAGTACTTCCTGAACATCGAGTCCAATTCCATTATTTTCGCGGAAGACATCTTCCAGCTCACGACCACTATCAACAATGACGTTCAGGAAGGAGAAGGGAATTTTTCGTCCCTGTTCATCAACGTTCATCGTATTGACATCGGCCGGCAGACGAACATCGACTGAAGTTACCTGCTCAGGTTCCATCATCTCAACGCGAGCACCTGACTGTGGCAGACCATCGATAGGTCGATCATCATTACCAATAGCAAAGTCACGTTGAATGGTTGAGTAATCTGATTTGCGGCTGTTGTTACGAATCCACACGGTAACGAGGTCCAAGTTCCTGCTCTACGTGACCAGCATCGACGAATCGAACAGCGAGCAGCTGAACATCGAGATTGGCTGGTGACTGTACCTGTGCTGGTGGAACATCAATCCAGGTACCACAGGTTGCGACTGGCAGTGGTTGCCAGACAGGAGTTTCGTAGTAAACCCAGATTGGAGCAGGCTCGCAAATGATCGGACGACAGATAATTGGTCGAGGATCGCAGATTGGGTAACAGTGATCCCCCAGCTCCAGCTCACCCAGCTGCTCCAACGGGGAGTCCAGCAGTATCGTGGGTAGAAACCAGGACCAACATACCAGGAACTGAAGTGCGTATGAGTGAAGCTGGAGTTAACACCACCGATGAAGGCACGGTTTCTCCAACCACCCTGATTACGCAAGTTTAATCCCAGATCGAGACGACGGTTCAAGTCACCGCGACGCTGATAATCAAACTGTTTTTTCAGGTCGATACGGTTACCAATTTTTGTATTGGCGATGCGATCGAGTTTTTCTGGACGAATCACTCGGTCAATACCATTGAAGCGGATATCTTTATCAACTTGCAGATCGGCTGTTTTCGCAATGGAATTTTTACCACAAAGACTTTATTGTTGATGTTTTTAACAATGTCTTTATCAGCATTGCGGTCAATTTCCATCTTAGGCAGTCGTTTTCCTTTCAGCTCTTTACGATCAATATTCCAGATCTTTGGTTATCAATTCTTTACGATCGAAAGTAGGAGTTTCTCCATTTTAGGATCGACTTTGAATCCTGACCCCATTTGCCATTATTGAAACGTCCCTGGATATCATTAGCGATATTCTTCTGGTCGTTTCCTCTGTTCTGCAGGTCTTTGCCCCCTTTATCAAAGCCTCCCTTGAAATCAGGGCGTTTAAAATCAGGGCGAGTATTATTACCAATGTTTCCTTTATTAGGGACATTGTTATTCAAATCTTACCGGGGTCGATTTTACCCTGGTTGCTGTTACCCTGATTGGGCAATCGATTCTGAAATGGATTTTTACCATTCTGATTTTGTGTATTCAGCCCACCATTATTGGGAAGCTTATTGACAGAGCGATCCTGAATTCCACCTTTGAAGTTTGGAGGCGTATTAATTCCAGGATTTGAATTCCCCTTTGATTTGTTACCAATCACGGGAGGCGTATTCAGTTGAGGAGTTGCCTTGGGAGGAGAATTCCAGATTTGGTGTATTTCCGGGCTTAAAGGAAGGCCCTCTGGAATTTCCTGAATTGAAATCAGGCTTTTTGAATGAAGGGCGGTTGCCGGAATTCAATCTGAGTTGTTACCAGAAGATTTTTGGAGGAGTGAATTTTCGTGAGTTTCCACTATTCCCTTTGTTCCCTGAATCTTTCTGGAAGACTTGAGGACTGTTATTTCTCTTGAATTGAGGAGCCGAATTCTGGTTTGAAGAAGATTTCGGCTTAAAACTGAAAGTGAGTTTCCAGATGAACCAGAGTTCGATTTGGAATTACCCTTGAACTGATTGCTGAACTTTCGACTTGATTGCCCAGAGGACGAATCATCTTGAGCGTTCTTTTTGTCGGCAGCTTGTGTTGATACAGAAGATAGTGAGAAAACAACCAGGAGAGTAGCAGTGAACAGTTTTAAACTACTCGATAGCCTGGGTTTGAGATTGTCTGTGAAAGGAGGTTTTGTCGTCATGAGAAGGTACGGTTGGTTGAGTTAGATTTGAAGGATTTGGAACACGTCCGGGTTATGCATATCACGTGCCAAATAAGCGGAAATGTGTACTGATTGGATTCAAAATCACTTATCTACTTGTATAACAATTATTTAGGGGATTTTAAACAAAATTCCCGGTGAATTATCCATAACCTGAGTCAATCTCAAAATGACATCATATAGATACACATGAGTCTTTTTGACTCATTCACTTCTCGGTTTCAAGATTTGGGGACTGTATCGTCACAAGTGGATCATCCGGTAGAAAAGACAGTCAATCCAGGTTGCCTTTTATAAACATGTCGTTTTTCGGATTCAGCCACTCTGCCTGAAGATTGATGTTGTAAAGTAGTAAGACTGGATGTTGAGCGGGTAAAATGGTAAATTTGTGCATAGTTTGCACTGACTTTTCTATACATCCGTCATATTCCACCCTCTTATCTCAGCATTCTGGCTCAAAGCCATTTTATCAATCTGAAATAAGCGGGGCTGGTATTTAAATTGCCTTTACTGGCATTCACATATCAGTTCAGCAAGTTATTGAATGAGTGGTCGCGATTTAGTATATTCATCGCAGGGATTCCACCTATTTCCAAATCTGCTTAAACATACATAAGCACTTCCGACTCATTTCGGGACGAGCTATCGGGTAAAACCCTGCAGAAGGTTGGGAACACTTCAGCAGCGGTCATTAATGGTTTCTTCTAGCGATCAGGGAGGTTCGCACCATTCAGGTATGAACTTCACCAAATGGAATATCTTCTCCTTTCAGGTGCGTCAGGGCTGCTGGGAACGTATTTGATGCACGACTTGATGAGTCGTGGAGTCAAACTCGCCGTTTTGGTTCGTTCTAACCGCATGGCCACGGCAGCGCAACGTGTTGAGACTCAACTCGCATTCTGGGAAAAACAACTCGGACATTCCCTCCCTCGTCCTGTTTGTTTTAGAAGGTGATCTCTCCTCGTCACCCTCAATCTTTCTGAGGCAGACTTAGAGTGGGTCGAGAAGAACTGCAAGGCGTTTATGCATAACGCCGCGAGCTGACCTTCTACGCTAAAGATGAGGTAGGAGAGCCCTGGAAATCCGAATCGTGAGGGAACGCGAAATGTCCTCTGCTTCTGTAAAGAACGGGGGATCCGCGAATTTCACCATGTTCCACCGCTTATGTCTGTGGCAAACGTCGGGGTGAACTGATTAAAGAAACCGATGTCGACGTTGGTCAGGAACGGGCAACAGATTACGAAAAGCAAACTCGAATCAGAAATCATGGTTCGCAGTGCTGATTTCATTGATTCACTGACTGTCTATCGCCCGGCAATTATTGTCGGTGACGCTGAAACCGGCTACACAACAACTTATCACGGCTTCTACGTTCCCCTCAAGCTGATTGCAACGCTCCTCTCAAAAGTAGCCAGTGGCAGTGCCTCGCAGGAGATGATCAAAGCTGGCATTCGCATGGGCAGTGTTCGCCTGCAGCAGGCCCTCAATGTCTCTGGCGAAGAACAGAAGAACTTTGTTCCTGTTGACTGGGTCTCAGCCTGTATGACTGAGATTTACTGCGACGAGAAAAACCACGGACAGACCTACCACCTGACACCGCGTAACACCGTCCCGGTGACGATCTTCCAGAAGGTCTGGGAAGAAATCTTCTTCGAGTTCAATGAACTCCCCCAAGGCGAAAATTCAGACGCGACGATCAACTTCGATGAGTTCGAAAGCTATTTCGTTAACCAGATGAAAACTTATCAATCTTACTGGGGAGATGACCCGCAATTTGATTACACCAACCTGGATAAGGCCTGTCCGAATCTACCCTGCCCCACCATCAACGAAGAGATGATGCGGAACCTGTGTCGATTCGCCATTAAAGATAATTTCGGCTGGCCCAAACCCCCAGTGGTAAAACCTGAGTTCGAAGTGAACCAGTACATCGGACAACGGGTTTCCGTGTCAGGAAATGCCGATCAGGACGCCAGTGCTACCTATTCCCTTTGTATCAACGGTGCAGGGGGTGGAGATTGGGTGATCGAGGTAGAAGGTGGCACGATTATATCGGCTGAACGGGGTTCAAGTTCAAAAAGCAAGGCGAATATCTGCCTGAACGCGCACACGTTCCTACGTCTGGCTGAAAAAGGAGTTACAGTTGAAGAAACGCTGCAAAATGGACAATTGATGCTGGAAGGAACCGATCTTGAGGGAGCTAAATCAGCGATTAAGCAGTTAATCAATGGGGCGTCTGCTCCTCTGGAACAAACTCCTCTAACCGAAACATTACAAGCGTAGGAATTGTCAAAACCAGTATCAGATGCATAGGCATCCTTGGCACAAACAACTTTCCGCTCGAATTCAATACATCAACAACAACTGGATCATTCAACAACACAGTATTTTTGTACCTGGAGCAGTAACGTGAGTTCAACGATCAATCCGGCCGGAGCAATGACAGGAAATCCTCAGGGAAATGGCCAGTCACAGCCGCAAATCATTCATTTCGATGCCACCGTCCGTCGCAAAGAAAAAATGCGACAGAAAGCGTTGGGATCTAAGCCACTGAAGCTGCTCCTGCATTGAATGGTCATGCAGTTCATCCCGCACCAGCACAACCTGTTGCAGTCGCACCTGTTCAACCGGTCGCTCCCATTCAGCCCGTTCACGGTTGCACCCGCCCCTGTCGCAGTAACTCCTGCTCCAGTGGCAACGCCGGCACCTGCTGCTCCTGCTCCCGCAGCTCCTGCCAGCCCAGCCGCAACTGTTGACAACAATAATAAACGAAAACTGACCATTACTGAACTTGAACAATTCCTGATCGACTTTGTCGTAGAGCAGACCGGTTATCCAGCCGAGATGGTCGAACTCGATGCCGATCTGGAAGCAGACCTCGGAATCGACAGTATCAAGAAAGCCCAGATGTTCGGCGAAATCGCTGAGCAGGTCATTCTGGATGTCGAACTCGAAATGTCTGCCGACATGTCACTCGACGATTTCCCAACACTGCGAAGTATCATCGAGTTTGTCAGCACACCTAAAGCTGCTGGTACTGCTCCGGCAGCTCCAGTTGCTCCTGCGGCTGTGGCACCTGCTCCCGCTCCAGCTGCTCCTGCCCCGATGGCTCCTGCACCTGTTGCTGCTCCAGCTCCAGCTCCAGTGGCAGTCGCCCCAGTTGCTCCCGCCCCCGTAGCGGCTCCAGCTCCAGTAATGCCCCGACCGGTTCAGGCAGCTGCTCCTGTCGCACCGAGCCCGGCACCTGTTGTTGCCCATGCCGCCCCCCAGGCTGCACCATCGACAAATGGAGCCACTGCAACCTCAACGGTTCAAAAGAAACGACTGACACCAGCCGAACTGGAACAGTTCCTGATTGATTTTGTCGTCGAACAAACCGGGTATCCCGCAGAAATGGTCGAGCTTGATGCCGATCTTGAAGCAGACCTGGGTATTGACAGCATCAAGAAAGCTCAAATGTTTGGCGAAATCGCCGAGCAGGTTGAACTCGATGTCGAAATTGAACTTTCTGCTGATATGTCACTCGATGACTTCCCCACATTACGAAGCATCATCGATTTCGTTCAGAAATGATGATTAAAAACTGACGACCGGGTGACTTGAAAACATTCAAGCTCACCCGATCAGAATTTCGAGAAATCGAATTCACAGTTCATACAATTCATAGATTTGAATCGTTTCCTGGTACAAATGATCGCACTTCCGGTGCGTACTTTGAGCAGATCACGATTCATTAATTCGAGGGACTGAGTCCCTCTTTTTCGCATTTCAGCTGACGCGTTGATTGAAGCTCGAAAGAGAAAAGAACAACCAAACCATGCAAAACATCTCTGACAAACCACTAGCGATCATCGGACTGGCCTGCCGTTTACCCGGCGCAGAAAACATTGATGAATACTGGGAGATGCTCATCAACGGCAAGAGCAATCTCGGTCAGCTTCCCATTGAACGCTTTGACCCGGAACTGAATTACTCAGAGCGCAAGGATGACCCCACCCGGTCGTACACCTGCCTGGGTGGAATTGTTCCTGATCGTCCCACTGACCTGAAGAAATGCCCGCTTCCAGCGGACAGTCTGGAACGTTTTCATAAGCTGCATCTGAATTTATGCGAAGTTGCTTACGACGCCTGTGCCAACGCCGGTTATGACCCAGTCAACATGCCGAATAAAAAATCAGGTGTGTATATTGGACATACTCCTCCTGGACAAACTGTCGGCAAATTGATTCACGCCTATCAGATTGAACACTCCACCGAATACTCAAAGACTCCGAAGCACTGGCCGCCGCTGCCCCGGACAAACTGACGCAGTCATTCATGAAATGATCGATACAGTGCGGGCTGAGTTTCCCGAAGATCATCCTGCATTCAAAATCTGCTCCAACGCTTACGCTGCCGGAGCAATCTCAACTGCCTTCAACCTGGATGGCC
Organism: Planctomycetaceae bacterium; assembly: GCA_041398805.1. Lineage (GTDB taxonomy): Bacteria > Planctomycetota > Planctomycetia > Planctomycetales > Planctomycetaceae > Polystyrenella. Next base: position 92,385 of record JAWKUC010000002.1, read on the forward strand.
CGGCGATGGCCTTTGATGCTGCCTGTGCCTCTGGGATGCGTGCCTTTGCTGCCGCAACTCGTGCTTTGCAGTTAGGTGAGGATCAAGTCGCTCTGGATTGGCTCCGCTACACAGCAACTCCGATACATTGACTCTGTTCTCACAGGCACAATCTGTGAGCACAACCGGTACCCGTCCTTATGACAACAGTGCCGACGGACTGATTGCGTCCGAAGGGTATGTCATGTTCGTGATAGAAAACTCTCGAACAGGCGATTGCTGACAATGATGACATTAAAGCAGTCGTACGAGGCGTGGGAGTTTCTTCCGACGGTAAAGGAAAAAGTCTGTGGGCCCCACGCAAAGAAGGTCAGATCGAAGCGATTAAACGCGCTTACAACGAACAGCTCTCCCCTTCTCAACTGCAATACCTGGAAATGCACGCCACTTCAACTCAGGTGGGTGATGCGACTGAGATGGAAGCGATTTCACAGGTCCTTAAAGATCAGCTTCCTGCAGGCTATCAGATTCCCGTCGGCAGTGTGAAAGCTAACGTTGGTCACCCTCGAAACAGCCGGTATGGCGAGTATCACATAAAACCATCCCTGGCAATGAATCAAGGATTGATCCCCTCCCCAGATCAACATTACAGAACTGAATAAAAACATCCCCTGGGATGAAATTCCGTTCTACGTTCCGCTGCAGGCTTACACCTGGCCTGAACCTACCAGGTAAACCCGTCTCGCTGCCGTGAACGCCTTCGGTATCGGTGGGCTGAACGTCCACGTCGTTCTGGAAGGCTATCACCCCGAGTATTCAAAACAATTAGTTGCTAACCAGCCCGAACAGAAAATCGATGCCGATGAAGAAGCCATCGCCATCGTTGGTCGCGGAGCAATTCTGCCGGGTGCACGAACAATCGAAGCCTTATGGGACCAGCTCAACAGTGGTCAGGACTTCTTCACCGAAGCCCCCGCCAGTCGCTGGAATAAAGATTTAGGTCTGGCGAAAGGTGAGAATGCCGATCGCTGGTCGATTCCAATCACCACCGGTGCCTACATCACTGATTTCGAATATGACTGGAAGAAACACAAAGTTCCTCCCAAACAGGTTCTGAGTGCCGATCCTCTGCAGTTCATGCTGCTCGACGCCACAGACCAGGCATTACATGAAATCGGTTATCCAGAAAAACCACTCGATAAATTACGCACTGGTGCCATCGTCGGAACAATCTTTGGCGGTGCATTCACGAACGAACTCCAACACGGTTTAAACCTGACGAAAAACCGCAAACTGCTCTCTGACATTCTCCGCAGAAAAGGTGTGGCGGAAGATCAGATCGCAGCCGTTGCAGAAGAGTTCCAGAAGAAAATCTTGAAACGTTACCCTGCTCTGATTGATGAAACAGGTAGCTTCACAGCCAGTACGCTTTCATCGCGGTTAACCAAAACATTTGACCTGATGGGTGGAGCTGTCGCTGTTGATGGTGGTGAATGCAGTTCCTTCGCTGCCCTGGCCACCTGTATTGACATTCTCCGATCGGGTGACTGCGACGTGATGATCTGTGCCAGCGGGCAACGATCACTCGACTTCGCCAGCTATCAAATGCTCAAAGTAAATCACCTGTTATCAGAACAGGATAGTGTTCACGGTCCATTTGAAGCGGGAGCGGATGGAGTCATTCCGGGTGAATCAGTCGGTGTGTTAATCCTTAAACGTCTCGCCGATGCCAAACGGGATGGGGATACAGTCCACGGAATAATCCGCGGTATTGGTTGTTCACGTAAATCTGACCTGAAAGATGGTCTCAAGACTTCCATGGAACGTGCTCTGGAAGATGCTGGAGTGAATGCCGATCAGGTCTCTCTCGTCGAAACAGCTTCTGGTGGTGAACCCGAAGAATCACGTGCAGAAATTGATGCTCTGAAACAAGTCTATGGAACCGACAGTCGCCAGGCACCACTTTACATCGGTTCTGCTGCTGCGATCTATGGACAATCACGCGGTGGATCAGGCATGACTTCGCTTCTCAAAGCGATGCACGAATTGAAATCAACATCGTTGCCGGACGCTCCTCATATGAGTAATGGAGCCGACTACCTGAAATCGATCGAAGATCGCCTCTCACTGGTTAGCCGCAAAACTGCTTTGACTGGTCTCAACGACGACGGCAAGGTTTACGCAGGGATCGATTCCTACGCTGAATCTGATGTCTGTTATCACCTGATTCTCGAAGGACCTACCAAACTTGCTCGCGAATCTGCTCCTGCTGAAACCAGCACGACTTCTGCACCAGCAGGCATTGAAGCAACAGCTTCTCAGGGGCCACTTACTTACGGCGATTTCTATGTCGCTCGAGTCAGTGCCGGTGACTGGGATGAACTCAACCGTAAAATTGCGAAGCTCGATCAGGCTGACTGGCGTAACAGCAATTTCACCGCTGGTGAAAGCTGCCGTCTGGCGATTGTTGCCTCCTCAGATGAAGAGTTCCTGAAGAAACTTGATCTGTTGAAAAAATCGTTCACCAACGCGTCAGCTCCAACCTTGCTCGCTGAACGGGGAATCTTCCTGCACCAGATTAAGCAGAAAGCCAAAGTCGCTTTCTGTTTCCCGGGACAGGGTTCACAGTATAAAGGGATGCTGAAAACACTCGTTGACTTCAGCCCCGCTGCCGCCAAAGCCCTGAAAGAAGTGAACAGTGCTCTGGCAGCGAACAACCTTCCCAGTTTTTCCGAACTGAGTTGGGAAGAAGAATGCTCACTCGATTCTGTTTCTCAGGTACAACTTTCTGTCATCAGTGCCGACTACATCATGCAGGCGGTTCTTAACGAAATGGGAGCGACAGCCGACCGGGTCTGTGGACACAGCCTGGGTGAACTGGCCGCGCTTGTTTCCGCTGGAAGCTGGGATATCAACCAGGCCATTAAAGCAACCAAGGCACGTGTCGCTGCTATCAATGCCAGCGGAGAGTCAGCTGGTGTGCTCTACTCCACCACTGCACCAGTATCTGTCGCACAGAAATGCTGTTCGCAGACAACAGGTGCTGTTTATGTTTCTCACTCCAATGCCCCTGACCAAACCGTAATCGGTGGTGATGATGAGGCAGCAGCTGAAGCAGCTAAATTGATCGAGGCCGAAGGCTTTAAAGCAATCAAATTGAACGTTCCCGGTGCCTTCCACACTCCACTGCTGGAAAAAGCCCGTGAACCGTTCTTCTCCACAATCGATCAGGCTGTCATCGAACCTCCACAAACTCCACTCTTGAGTAGTGTCACTAATAAATACAAAGGCCGATCCAGCTGATATTCGTGACAACCTGAAAATCCAGATGGTCACCCCCATCGATTACGTCAAGTTGATCGAACGCTTCATCGCTGAAGGCGTCGATCTGTTGATCGAAGTCGGTCCAGGCCATGTACTGACAGGCTTGAACAAACGAATTGTTGGCAAACAGAAAGTACAGTTTGTCGGATCAAATCACGCCAAACGAAACGGACTGGAACAGCTCGCGACACTGCGTGCCTGCTTCGAAGCTTATGGCTGTCTCGACTGGAGTGATGAACTGACTTCGACAGCAGCACAACCTGAAACAACCACTCAAGCATCAATTTCAGCTGACGATCATGACAGTGATCAGCTCTTTACAGAAGAGGCGCTGGTTCCCGTCCTGAAGGTTTCTGGATCAGCCTACGAAATGGGCTATCAGCAGGGTTCCGAGTTAAAATCGGAAATCCGACAGCTCTTACGTCGATACACCAACCTCGCTGGAACCCGTTGGGAACATCTCTTTGATGTTTCCGACCTGGTCTCCCAGGCTGAGACTCTCTTCACGCCCGAATCTCTGGAAGAACTCTGGGGAATCGCTTCTGGTGCGGAAGTCAGCTTCGAAAGCCTGTTGGCTCATAACATCCGCCTCTTCCTCGACGCAGGTCAGGGTGGCTTGTCAGCCGCTGTTACGGCTCAGGTGAATCCGAACACAGGTTTGCTGCACGCCGCTAATGAAGATGTGCGGAATGCTCTCCCTTAAACGACTGTCTGCAACGGGTCGCTCAGATTCGTTTCGCCACAGCAGGGAACAGTTACCTGACATTCAGCGTCCCAGGACAAATCGGTTGTTTAACTGGCATTAACTCACCGGTCTGGCTATCAGCTCAACCCGTCTACTGGATAACGAATCAAATCCAAATCCAGTCGGTCAGCTGCAGACAATGATGGTGCAACGCTTACTGACGAATGCACGTGATATCGATTCAGCTCTCGAACTGATCAAAACACACAATACCCGTGGTGCCTGGACACTCTGCATGAGTCACGCCGCTACCGATCGGGTCTGTTATATTGAATTTGATGGGGCCAACTACCAGATTCGCCCAGCTCTCTCCACATTAATTGCGACCAACCATCAGCAATTGAGCGAGGCTGCCCACAAGAATCTGAGTAACTCCGAAGTGAAAGCTTCCCATCATCGTTACAATCGCCTGCGTGAACTGCTGGTGATGCCGGTAAGATTCCGGTCTCTGCAGAAAGTTTCGGCCAGGCCTCTGCGTGATGAACACGATCCGGAAAATCAGGATCAGGCACAACATCCGACGATGAACAGTGTCAAACGGTCTGACAATCACATCAGTGTGATCATGCAGCCTTCAGCTGGCAAAGTCTGGGTTACACCAGGCCCCAATGCGAACGGTCACCGCGACAACTTCTCGCTGATCGATTTGACCATCGCATTACCTGAATGGAACAGTGAAGTTAGCTCTTCCACAGAGTCTGCCCCTGCTGTGAACGACACTGTAACGGAACAGGCATCATTTACTCCAGCCGTTTCCAAGTCTGTCCAGGTCTCTGTACAACAACCCAGGCAGCTTGTGAAGATGCTCTCGGGCCAAGGCTCCCAACCAGGTATGCCATCGCCAACTCGTCCGCCTGCTTGAGCGTGAAGCTGTACCGACTGCGTTCCCGCAGTTCCACGGTCCCGCCATTATTCATGGCGACAATGCTGATGCCCTCGCACTGAAAGCCTACCTCGAAGCCAACGGCGTAGGCGTCATGCTGCTTCCATCACGGTTGTCCATTGAAGATTGCTTGAATGCTATTGATGCCCAGTGGCAGGTTGCACCCGCACCTCATCTCTTCCTGATGACAGGACGCGATGTCGATGCGATCACCACTCTTGATGAATCAAACTGGTCTGATCGTCGTGAAGTCGGCGTGATGGCTGCTTATCTGGTCGCTCAGAAATGGTTCGATTTTGCCTTCAAAGCGAAAATGCTCAATGAGTGTACTCTCGCCGCTGTCACCTCAATGGGAGGAGACTTCGGTCTCACCGGACAGGGCCGTAATGTTGAAGGGGAGCCCTGACTGGCCTCCTGAAAGCGGTGCAGATGGAATCGCACATGCAGCACCAGACACCTGGATTCCTGTCCTGTGTGATTGATACCGAAACATCTACTGATCCCAACCTGCTGGCACAACTCCTCTGTTCTGAATTGGCTGCTCGTCATGCGGATGTCGAAGTCGCCTACCAGAATGGCCGTCGCCATGTCGTACGTCCATATGCCGAGTTTGTCAGCGAAACTCAGACAATTGAGCTGAATGCGGGTGCGAATATCATCGTGACTGGTGGTGCTCGCGGAGTGACCGCTGTAGTCGCTCGTGAAATGGGAAAACGGTTCCCGGGTGTGAAACTGCACCTGATCGGTTCCAGCCCCCTGCCAACACTGGCCGACAGTTACTACTCCATGACTGAAGAAGAACTGAAAGATGTCAAAGCTTCCGTCATGAAAGAAGCCCTGGCAAACGGTGAAAAACCAATGGATGCCTGGGGACGTTTTGAGAAAGCTCTCGAAATCGGCAAGACATTACGCGAATTCGCCGCCGAAGGGGTAAATGCCTTCTACAACGGTTGCGATATCAGCAACCGGGAAGCACTCGCCGGTGTTCTCAACAGCATTCGATCTGAACATGGACCGATTGAAGGGATCATTCATGGTGCCGGATTCGAACGGGCAACCCGTTTCGACAAGAAACAGGAAGAACTCGTCCGCCGGACGATCGGTGCCAAAGTTGACGGAGCCGCGAATCTGCTCGCTCTGACAACCAGCGACCCAGTGAAATTCATGGTTGCCTTCGGTTCTGTCAGTGGCCGCTTTGGTGGCGTCGGACAAACCGATTACAGTGTCGCCAACGACATGGTCGCCAAACTGATGGACTGGTCACGGACCCAGCGTCCGAACCTCCCCACCGCCGTCTTCCACTGGCACGCCTGGGATGATGTAGGCATGGCCGTCCGTCCAGAATCGCAACACATTCGTAAACTGCACAACATCAACTTCATGCCTTCTTCTGGAAGGGGCGAAACATCTTTTGGATGAAATCGCCAATGGCCTGCCAGAGAACGAAGTTGTCATCACCGAAGTAAACAGTTTCCGCTCTCGTATCGACGAGGATGCTCAGCAACCCACTCCCGCTGCCAGTTCCAGCGTAGCACCGGCGGCTGCCGAAGCGACTCTCAGTTTGCCTCCGATGGTGGACCGTGTGATCAGTCACACCCTCATCAGGAAATCGTCGTCGAAGCCGATCTCGATCCAGTCGCCGATGTCTTCCTGGTTGAGCATCAGTTCAAACAACGACCAATGTTCCCCTTTGTGGTGGCAATGGAATCGATGGCGGAAGCAGCTCAGTTACTCGCCGGTCCTGATCTGAAAGTGATCAGCCTGCGTGATCTGAAAATCATGAACAGCATTCGCTTCCCTTCAGACAACACAGTCCTGATGCGGGTCATCGCGACTCAACAGGCCGATGGAATTCATGTTCAGTTGGGAATCGACTATTACAACCGTCGTGGTGTCCTGCTGCAACAGAATCGCCCCTGTTTCAGCTGCATCGTCGATGTCGCTCCGCAGACAGAAGTTTTATCCCGACCTGTTCCACCTGATCCTACAGAACTCTTCCCGTGTACCTTCCCCAGTCTGGAAGAAGCGATCATCTATCATGGTCCGATCTTCCGTTCGATCAAGGAAATGGGCTCGATCGAAGATTTGGGTATCGCCTACTACGATGCCCCCAATCTGAATGATGTTGCCGGACGTCGTGCCCGGGCTGGCTGGATTATGCCATCGTCATTGCTGGATGGATGCTTCTTCGGATGTGGAGCTTACCTGTGGGTCGTCCGCTCGGGAGTCATCGCGATTCCTAACGGTGTCCACAAGATTACGCTCTGCGATCTGCCTCGAGAAGGTGAACGCTGCACTGCCACTGTGCAGTTCCGTGGTCAGGATGAGCATCATGGACAATTCGATGTCATCCTGTACGACAGCCAGAACCGCGTCATTCTGGAAGTGGAAGGTTACGAAAACCATATCGTTCCAGGTTCCAACATGCAGGTCAGCGTCGACTCAAAACTGAACCCGTGAATTACTTGAATTAACTATTAATAAAGTGGAACTTCCCACGAAGAACCACAAGACCATAATCAGACAACCACTTAAAAATGACACCGGCCAGTCTGGACCGGATTTAAAAAAAGAGGAAAGGGTAATACCATGATTGACCTGACAGGCAAAGTCGCCCTCGTAACAGGTAGTTCACGCGGAATCGGACGTGCCACTGCACTGAAACTGGCCCAGGCTGGTGCCGACATTATTGTCAACTACGCCACCTCCCAGGCAGCTGCGATGGAACTGGCTCAGGAAATTCTGGCGATGGGCCGCCAGGTTTATGTCATCAAAGCCGACATGGGCGAAGAAGATGACATCGACTGCATGATGGACTTCATCAAAGAAAACATTGGTCAGCTCGACATTCTCGTCAGCAACGCTGCCACAGGTGGTTTCCGCCCCCTGCTCAAATCAAAACGTCAGCACTTCCATACAGCGATGGATATCAACGTTCTGTCGTTGATCTTCCTGGTTCGTGCTGCTTACCCCCTGCTTTCTCAGTCTCAGGGACGTGGTAAAGTCGTCACGATTTCCAGCCACGGTTCTCACATGGCACTTCCCATGTACGGACTGATCGGTGGCTCGAAGGCTGCTCTCGAAAGTATCGCACGTCACCTGACTCTCGAAATTGGCGAAAACTGCAACATCAACGTTGTAAAAGCAGGCCTGGTGGAAACTGACTCCACTCGCAAAATTCCGTTCTCAGATCGGATGTTCGCCGAGCGTGATACCAAATCAATGATGGGACCCCGCGTGTTGATGGCCGACGATGTCGCCAACACCATCCTGTTCCTCTGCAGCCCACTCAGCGACCTGGTTCAGGGAGAAACTCTGACCGTCGATGGTGGTTCTGCAATCCACGTCTAAACGGCGCTCCAAGCTGAATCAGCAATTATTTACCTACCGGACACCAGCCCTGTCGATATTCTTTCGATAGGGCTGGTTTCTTTTTTGATGCGCCTCTGAGCTCTCACGGTTGCACCTTCTTCCACTGTTTCTCTAACCGCTTAATCGACACGGTTATCGATGTCCCCAGTGGTTGAGCGAAGAGCGATACACGTAATTCCTCCAGCATCCAGCGATAGAGTACAAACTCCGGATCATCAAAACAGTTCGGATTCAACATCTGTTTTCGACAGCGATCCCAGAGGGGGAGCAGCTGAGGTAACTGCTGGATATCTTTCTGATGATTTCCAGCAGCCGCTTTTTCAATTCGGTACTTAATGGCATTTAAATATCGAGGAAAACAACAGAGCCATTTCCACGGTGTGACGGTGAACAGCCGCGGCTGTATTAATGCTTCCAGCTGACTGCGAGCGTCATCCACGATGGGTTTGAGATAAGGTTGTTTTGTTTTATCGAGTAACATCAGTACTTCGTGATACTGCGTCACGAGCGGCCCCACCAGATCGACCATTTCCTGAATGACCACCGACATCCGGTTTCTCGCCTGCTTCACCAATGCCTGAAACTGCTCTGCTGTCGCCGGGAGTGTATCATTCTGAAAGAGCCGCTCTTCGCGCGAGTAATTGAATCATCTCATCCCGGACATTCATTCCAGCAATCGAAGCCGAAAGTAATTGAATCTGATTCAATCCCGGGAAATGCTCAATCTGGGAGCGAATTGCTTTCTGGTGTTTCAGCAGGAACAGCCGAAGCACACCCTCGCGGTGCAGTCGTATCTGTTTCTCCGGCGAATCGACGAGCATCAGGCTGACAGAGTCCTCTTCATCGACCAGAGTTGGGTAGGCCCTCAATCGCATTCCCTGATGATCAACCTCTACCACTTCCGCCAGATTCAACTCCGGCCAATCCGTTAAAGAAGATTGATTCCATTTGGAACCAGCTGCCTCAAAGTGAGTCGCTCCCGATATCTGCTCGACTTCCCGCTGCAGATCTTCGAGCTTCTCACCCTCTTTCACGATTGAGCTCGACTGATCAACCACCTTCAGATTGATGCGTAAATGAGTGGGGATTTTCGATTCATCGAACTCAGCCGGACGAATCGGCTCACCCGCCATTCGACTTAAGATGCGTGCGAGTTGCTCCAGCAGGTCACCCTCGGCAAACGAAATCTGTTCCATCACTTCCCTAGCAGTGTCGGGGGCCGGTACAAAATACCGCCGTAACTGTTTAGGAAGAGATTTAATGAGGGCAGTCACTTTCTCTTCGATCAATCCGGGAACGAGCCATCCTAACCGCGTTCGATCGATCTGATTGATCGCGGCCTTGGGAACAGTCATGGTGATGCCATCATCCTGCTCACCGGGCGCCAGTTTATATTCGAGCGGGAAAGCATTCTGCCCCACATTGAGGTGATCTGGAAACTCCTCCTTAGACCGCGGATTTTCTTCTTCCTGAATCAGGTCCTTGAGCGCGTACTGCAGAACGAAAGGGTTACTGCGCTCGGCCTGTTTCAACCATTTATTTAATCGAGGTAGATCGTAAACATCTTCAGGTAACTGGCGATCAAAAAACTCGTAGCGGGTCTGCTGGTCTGTGAGTAGATCGTACTTTCGCAGTTTATGTTGTATTGCCTCTGCTTCCTGTAGCGTCTCCAGGTTCTTCTGGAAGAAGGGCGCTGTGCACTCCATGTCGGATTCGATCAAACCATGCACGATGAATTTGTGCCGTGCCTCTTCCGGGTTGATTTTGCCGAGATTCACCGGTCTTCGCGGAATGATGGTCAGTCCGAACAAGGTCGATTTTTCGTCTGTCATCGCGGCTGCCCGGTCACGACTCCAGTAAGCCAAACCGTAGGAACGTTTAATAAGATGTCCGGCAAGTCGCTCCAGCCAGTTAGGATCAATTGCGGCAATCACCCTCCCATAACGGCGGGTTGTTTCGACGAGTTCCCCCGCCATGATCCATTTCGGTTTCTTTTTAAACAGAACAGAACCGGGCCAGACAAAGAGTGGGTGCCCACCTGCTCCCAGGTATTCATGTTTGTCCGACTTGGTGGCGATATTCGAAAGGAGCCCAGTCAAAGGCGCGATGAATCGCGTCACTATCATCGCGACGTTTCTGACGTTTCAGACCGAGCCGCGCACCAGATCGCTCAATTGCCTGAAGATCTCGGTCCACTCCCGCATTCTGTTATAGGAGACAAACTCACGATGGCATTTCTTACGGAGCTGATTGCGGGAGAGCTTCTCTTTCCACTCATGGTAAGCGTCCCACAGCTTCAGATAACCTAGAAAATCAGAGTCCTCATGGGCAAAGTTCGCATGCGCCTTGTCTGCTGCTTCCTGTTGATCGACAGGTCTTTCACGAGGATCCTGAATTTCCATTGCAGAAGCGATAATCAGAACTTCATGCAGGCAGTTTTCATCATCTCCGGCCAGAATGATTCGACCAATACGCGAATCAACTGGTAATTTCGCTAATCGTTTTCCGAGTTCAGTCAGATGCTGCTGTTCATCCAGGGCACCCAGTTCCTGAAGAGTTTTATAACCGGTCCGTAACATCGTCGGGCGGGGTGGATCGAGAAAAGGAAAACTCTCCAGGTTTCCATATTTATTCGCTGTTGCCTGCAAAATAACGGAAGCCAGATTGCTTCGCTGAATCTCGGGGTCGTGAATTCCTCGCGTGAATTGAAGTCCGTCTCACTGTAGATACGGACACAAATCCCCGGACCGACGCGGCCACATCGTCCTTTACGCTGATTGGCTGAAGCCTGTGAAATCGGTTCGACAGGTAATCGCTGTATCTTGGAGCGAGCCGAGTAGCGGCTCATCCGGGCCAGACCCGTATCGATGACGTACCGGATACCGGGAACGGTCAACGATGATTCCGCCACATTGGTGGCCAGTACGATTCGCCGATGCGCGGCCGTCGAGAAAACTTTATTCTGCTCACCAGTAGATAAACGGGCATAGAGCGGCAGAATTTCCGTTCTGCGATTCTGATGATCACCACGTAAGGTTCGTCCGCGCAGTTGAGTGGCCAGCTCGCGGATATCCCGTTCGGTTGGGAGAAAGATCAGAATGTCTCCATCACCATGACGAAATACTTCATCGACACTGTTACAAACAGCTGTCATCCAGTCGATCTCTTCGTCTTCACTTTCTTCAGGTGGACGATACCAGACATCAACCGGGTAACTTCGCCCGGAGACAGAAACGATCGGGGCGGATTTCCCTTCGATTGTGAAGAACTCGCTGAAGCGTTCGGCATCAATCGTCGCGGAGGTAATGATGAGTTTGAAATCGGGACGTTTGGGAAGTAGCTTTTTAAGTAAACCGAGCAGAAAATCGATATTAAGAGATCGTTCGTGTGCTTCATCGATAATGAGTGTGTCGTACTGATTCAGGAAGCGATCTGTCTGCATCTCGGCCAGCAGAATACCGTCGGTCATCAATTTGATGTACGACTCAGGGGAGGTGTTATCGGTGAACCGGATTTTGAAGCCGACCTCCCGCCCCATGCTCACCCCCAGTTCCTGAGCGATGCGGGAGGCAATACTTCGCGCGGCGATACGGCGTGGTTGTGTATGCCCGATTAAACCACTTACCCCTCTTCCCAGCGAGAGGCAAAGTTGTGGTAACTGCGTTGATTTACCAGAACCAGTTTCGCCCGCCACAATAATGACCGGGTGTTCCTGGATCGCATCTTCCAGTTCTTTTCGATGGGCAAGAATGGGCAGGTCAGCGTTTAAGGCTGGAACAGGTTTGTGAGCTTCACGCTTCGACCAAAATTCGTGCGATTGGGTAAACCGTTTTTCAAAGTCTTCCAGCAGAGATTCAATCGATATCTTTTTCCTGAGATCCGCCTTGATACGTCGCAGCTTCTGTCCTAACCCGTGACGATCACGGGAGAGAACCTGTGCAAGCTGTTTTTCGTAATCTTCGACGGTAGACATCATTATAAATCTGGTACATCAGAACAAGTGGCGCGGAAACCGGTGCCTGCCAAAAGTTTGCGGCGGGCTGATGAGCCAATAATTACTCAGCCTTCTACCTGTAATCTTCCAAACCGGGCATCAGTAAATTTAATGCGATTATAAGGGAGGAATAGCCCATGAACAGCGAAAGCTATCTCGCAGAACAAAGAGAGACTCTAACAGTAGAGAACGGGGAATGGAACAGGTTCACCAGTAGTCTGTTTTTCGTAGAAAAACAAAAGCAGCTGCGTGCCGTTTGATCTGGCTAAATCCGGAAGACGGTTACGAGAGATTCCGTCTGTTATTGCATATTCGTCACAATGAAGACGCCCAGCATCACTACCCAGATAAAATCCAGGAAGTGCCAGTAGTAGGAGCAGAGAGTCAACCCCAGATGGTACTCATGATCATAACCTTGAGCCATAACCCGTTTGAGAACTATTCCCAACCAGACGAGTCCTGCAGCAACATGCCCCGCATGAAAAAGAATCAACCCGAAGGCAATACCACTCATGCTGTAAGTGGCTGTCTCTTTCACCAGATAATGCTCGTTCAGAATCGAAGTCATTCCGACGATCTGCAGGATAGTAAATAGAACGGCTCCTGTGATTGTGACCCACAAAGTTCTCTTAAGGGTCTGAAACTTGTCGCGTCTTACGACTTTAGACGCATAAAAGAGACCAATACTGACAGACAACAGGGCAATCGTGCTCAACCAGAGTGTGACGGGGATTTCAAAATTCTGTGAATACCTGAGAGTGATGTGTCGCTGAAGTATAACGACATATCCCATGATGCCTGCCACGAAGAAGATCGAGAGCGAACCCACCATCAATTTGACACCCAGTTTCCAGGCTTCAATGAACTGGGAGGGTGTTTGAGCAGATTTGGCGGGAATAGCGGGATTCATAACAGTAGAGCTCTCTGCTGATCTGAATTATCAAATCAGCCAATTAATTATTCACTGGGAGGTGCCGTCTGAGTGGTCGGGACAAGGTCCGCATCCTGTTCCGTGATGCGATGTTCATAAGAGTCTTTATCCATCAGTGTGAAACCAACAAACAAAGCCCCGAACAGGAAGGAGCTGATGAAGACCAGTACGTTAAACTTTTTATCCTGAATCAGGTGCATGAAGAACATCATAACCAGGGTTGCTTTGACAGTGGCAATGACCATGGCAAGCAGCAAATCCATGCCAAAGAAGTCCATGCTGGCTGTCCAGACAGTCAAACAGGTTAAACCAACCAGTGCAAAGAAGACGGCCAGTAAAATCCAGAGAGGCATCACATGGGCGAAGCCATGATGATCATCATGATTATTGTTGGAGTCACTCATTAATGTCACCAGTATTTTTAATTATTAACGGGAGTAATCAGTTAACAGATCGAGAGCAGAAAACGGCTCTAACCAATCAGGTACAGCAACGGGAAGAGATAAATCCAGATCAAGTCGACCAAGTGCCAGTAAAGACCGACATAGTCAACCGGACCGAAATACTGTTCATTAAAATCGCCTCGTGCAGCGCGAACAATCAGCCAGGTAATAAATCCCATCCCGAAGAGAATGTGAATTCCGTGTAGCCCAGTCATACAGAAGTAGATACTGAAGAAAATGCCTGCATTTCTGGGAATCTCTGCATTTTTGTGGTCAGCATCTACAGCGGGCGGATTATGCGTTTCCTGATCTGCTGCTGCGACAGCTTCTTCATGCTCATGTTCGGCGGCTGTCTCTTCATGATGCCCTTCTTCATGAGGCACATAGTTAAAGTGCTCACCCGGCAGCAAGCCTTCGTGAATTTTATGACTGTATTCGAAGTACTTAACGACAAGGAATGCCCCGGCACAGATGAGCGTGATCGTCAGCGTCAGGACGAGCCCTTTACGCTGATTCAACTGAGCACAACGAACAGCCCAAGCCATTGTCAACGAGCTGAACAGCAGAATAATCGTGTTCAGGAAACCTAACTCGACGCTCAGATGATTGTCGGCATACAAGAAGATTTCAGGGTGAAAATAGCGATAGACGATGTAGGCGGTGAACAGACCACTGAAGAAGAGCACCTCAGTTACCAGGAACAACCAGATTCCGAGTTTGCCGGAATCGTATTGTTGTTCCGGAGTTTCGAAATGGTGCGCCAGGAAAGCGGGGTGATCGTGATGTTCGGCGTGATCTGAATGAGGTTCCGTCGCGACTGTGGTCATGACATCCGACTTCAAGTAAAGGACAAAAAAGAATCAGATAACAGGATAAGGCTGTAATTTATTTTCAATGAGCTGATTCGTAGGAACCAGGTTCTCGATCTACGAATCCCTCGATTGCAGGATCGTAAACTACGGATTGCATATCGTACGGATCGCCCACAACAGGTGCGTGGTCGAAGTTATTGTGTGGTGGAGGTGAAGAACACTTCCATTCGAGAGTCGCCGCTCCCCAGGGATTAGCAGGGGCTTGCTTTCCATTTTTCAAGGATCGAATCAGAACAACGGCAGCACAGACCAGTGAAATTCCCATCAGGAAAGCACCAATGGTCGAGAGCTGGTGGTAAATCTGATATTCCTCAACATAGTTGTAATACCGACGTGGCATCCCGCGGCTTCCCATAATGAACTGTGGGAAGAAGGTCAGGTTAAAGAAGACCAGGATTGAGAGTGCCCAGATTGAAGCCCATTTCTCGTCGTACATTTTACCAGTCATTTTAGGCCACCAGTAATGCACCCCACCCAGGAATGCTACCAGGGTCCCGCCCATCATCACATAATGGAAGTGAGCAACGACGAAGTAGGTATCGTGCAGATGAATGTCTGTCGCCAGAGTTCCCAGGAAGAGACCAGTCAAACCACCAATCGTAAAGAGAAAGATGAAAGCTACGGCGTAAATCATAGGGGTCCGTAAATCGATCGATCCTTTATACATTGTGGCCAGCCAGTTGAAGACTTTGATCGCTGACGGAATCGACACACTGAAGGTAAGCAGGCTGAAAACAGCAGCTCCCAATTCAGAACTGGAGGTAAACATATGGTGCCCCCAGACGAGGAAACCAAAGATTGCAATCGCCAGTGAACTGTAGGCGATGAATGTGTACCCGAAGATATGCTTACGGCTGAAAGTTGAGATTAACTCACTGATAATCCCCATCGCGGGAAGAATCATGATGTAAACAGCGGGGTGAGAATAGAACCAGAAAAAGTGCTGGAACAGAACCGGGTCACCACCGTAAGCGGGATCAAATATCCCGATGTGCAATACTCGTTCAACCGCCAACAACAGGACCGTGATTCCCAATACAGGTGTGGCTAACAGCTGAATAATGGCCGTTGCATATATCGCCCAGAGGAAGAGTGGCATTTTGAACCAGGTCATTCCAGGTGGACGCATCGTATGCAGGGTCACAATAAAATTCAGTCCTGTAAAGATTGAACTGAAACCCAGCACGAATGCCCCCATTAATGCGGCAAACACACCGCCAAAATTGGTGGTCGTGCTGTAGGGAGCGTAGAAAGTCCAACCGGTATCCAGTCCACCCAGGGCTATGGCGAGCAGGAACAAGATTGCACCAGCGATCCACAGATAGAAACTGCAGAGGTTCATTCTGGGGAAAGCAACATCCTTGGCACCAATCATAATTGGTAAAACGAAGTTACCCAGAGCGGCCGGAACACTCGGAATGATGAACAGGAAGGTCATCACGGCTCCGTGCAGAGTGAACATGTGGTTGTACACATCTGCGGCGGACATCTCGAGAAATTTGATATCAAAGAAAATTGTATTCGGTGTACCCAGGAAGAGTTCTGCCCGAAGTAACAAGGCAAAAATCCCTCCAAGGAAGAAGGCGCCCATCACTCCCATCAGGTACATCATGCCGATTCGCTTATGATCGAGCGTAATCAACCATGATTTCAAGCCATGCGATGCTGTGAGATAATTCTCATCAGCAGCGTGAGTTGTTGTTACAGAAGTGCCTGGTTCATGTGCCGTAGCCATGAGCATTGACCTCAATTAAGTCGTTAACAAAAAATGAAAATCTATGTTATCAGTAACCGGAAATAGACAGTTATCTACTCGGGTTTTGGTTCGTCAGAAGGTTCGCCCTCAGAAGATGTGGCTTCAGGTGTTGCCAGATCGCTACCCACACCATTCAGAGATTTAATGAACTCTACGACGGCTATATATTCACGCTCTTCGCGGAATTGAGCATTGAAGTTCGGCATGATGTTATCGTAGCCATCTCGCACCTTGGCGGCAGGATCCTTGATCGACTCCAGCAGATAGTTCTCGTCGACCACAACCTTAGTTCCACCTTTAATTGCAACTTCTTTTCCGAAGTTACCTTTGAAAGGAGGACCTTTTTTGCCATCTTGCGATTCAGTCATCGAGTGACATTGTACGCAGCCTCGTTTTTCATAAAGCATCTTACCGACATCAATCATGGACATTTCGCCGGCATCGACTTTCTTGAAGATGTTAGATGCATCTACTAACCATTGTTCAAACTGATCTTTAGGATGTACAACAACCTTGGTACCTATCGGAGTGTTGCCGGACTTGGGTATTCCGCACAGAAGAGATTGTACTGGTGTCTTCCGTAACATCGCTCGCTGAAAACCAGAGTGATGAATACTGACCTGGCAGAACATCCTTTTTGGACGCGGAAATTCGAACATAGAGGCTGTGAATCACATCAACCGAAGTCATTTTAAGGACGACAGGAGTGTCGGCAGGAACATGCAGTTTGTCGTCGCTGTATCCATTAGGATAAGTCAGAAAGTCCACTTCCACTTCTGCCCCATGACTGTGATTGGATAAGAGTCGGTAGGAGGAGTAAAGTGGGATGTAAACCTGCGAACCCTTCCCAGAAGAGGTAGAGTACGATGAAAACGGATGATAGACCAGGTCACTTCCAGGGACCATTCCATGTGAAGGTGACTTCAGTTCTTCCCCTTCTTTCCTTTGTATTTGTACAGGAAATAGCACATTGCCCCAATGATACCGACAAAGCAGATGACATGACACAGAGCCAGTAGATGAACATGAACAGAAAGTCCACTTCTTTCCGCGAGGACAGAGTTCTGTTCGGGCAACCAGACTGATCGTTGAGCAAATAATGAAATATCATTTTGCAGATTATCTTAATTTCAGGACAAAATAAAAGGTTTTAACTTTGGGCAGGTAACTGTTGCGTTTGACCAGTAGTAACTGAAGTCGCTTGCTGATCTGCTTTCTTTTTCGTGTAAAGATCAACCAGACCGGAACCAGAAGGCTGACCAGTCCCAATCAATACCAATGCTCCGAAAGTCATTACCCGGGTCGCTGCCAGGGAATATTTACCTGTGTGAGAGTTGTAAGGAAAACAGGTGAGCAGTATCCGCTCAGTGTTGTTCCTACTTTTCCTTCAGAGGCCTCCAGAAGTGAAAGCTTCAATGTCTGCGAAGGGTACTCAACTCCGTACAGATAATGCCACTTCCCAAGCACAGATCATCAGTGCTGCCTGCATGGGCATATTCTTTGGTTTCAGGAATGTATTTGTATCGAAAGCCAACTGCATCAGCCAGTTTTTCGATTGAACTCTGTTTACCCGTCAGGAAAGACCAGCCATGAGCGGCATTCTGCTTTCCATAGGCATTCAGATATTTTGCCTTAGTATCTTTTTTTATTGAAAACTTCGGCGGGATTGATACTCACCGAGACGACCTGAAACTGTCTCCGAAGTCCACTCGTCAATTTCTTTTCAGAGAAGTAACCAGTCCCGACAACTGGAGACCGTAGCCAACATGGGACAATCAGAGTAATTAAGAGAGAGAATGACTGGTTTATCATTATTGAAGAGCTTCCCAGAAATATTTCTTTACCGTTATCATCAACGAAGGAAATATCCAGTGGAACCTGTTCAATCGATGTTCATCAATCCCAACCCCTTCAGGAACTGTGGGGAATCAGCGTTACGATTGTGCTGGTCTGGGAAGCCAGACAGCAGAACATCATCATGGCCAGAGCAAACGAGTTTTGAGGAACAACCGAATCATTTGAAAATGAATAAACTTGTACTTTCCTTCCCTCCGCTCTAATTATTTTAGAACTCAGGAATTAAATCCAGCCAGCTGATTGCAGCCGTTGCAGGAGAGGACTGTTTTTGCTCCTGCAGGGTTTCTTCCATCGCTTTATTAATCGGTGTTCCGTAACGACCTTTCGCAGGGTCGAGAGGAACATAATTATCAAGATCGTGTTGCTGTTTTTCGAGTTCCAGCTTCGCGGGAGCGTAATCCGGTGCTGTGCGTTCTGCCACAAAGTTGCCCGTGAAACCACATGTAAAGCCCCTGGGCATACAGAACAACGAGAGCCGTGATCAGGAATCCCCACAAGCCGATATGAAAAATTTTGTTGTTATTTGTATCGTCGTAAACAGCCATTTTTTGTCGACTGCATTCCTGTGAACGGAAATGCCTGATGGAGGTTTTTACCAAACGATGGAATTCAGATACCGCAGTCTTATATTAGTGATTTTCAAATGCCAGTGACTCGGGCAATCGAGGATCGCCTTTGCCAGCAAAGCACGACCTGTTGCAAAGAAACTAACACCACCAAAGAAGATACCACCGACAGCCAGAACATCCTGCGTCAGATCAATCCGGGTGAGTAGTGACCATCCTGATGCAACTGAGGCATAACCAGCCAGTACATATCAATCCAGTGCAGCACCAGTAACCAGATCGATCCTCCCGTCATCCAGAGACGATTCCGACGCAAAGTACGTGGCATCAACAGGAGGAAGGGAATAATAAAGTGACCGGAAGACTAAAGCACATAACTGATGAATTCCCAGGAACCACTTTGACGAATTTGGAAACCATTCCGTCTCTTCAGGAATGTTCGCATACCAAATCAACATGTACTGGGAAAATGCAATATAAAGCCCAGAAACAGTTGAAACCATAGAGCAGTTTCGCCATATCGTGATAATGTTCTGTCGTGATTGCGTTTTTCAGTAAGCCTTTCGTTTGCAGCGAAAACTGCAAATAATAGATAGAGCAAAAAGGCAACCATACTTCAGCAAAGAAGTAAACTCCGAATATCGTCGAGAACCATTTATAGTCGAGAGACATGAACCAGTCGAAAGCTGCGAATGCATTACCTGCAAAGCCATGATTGCCAAAGCTGGTGCACTACGCTCAAACAGCAGAGTTAATGACTTGTCTTTCGTCTGATCCTGCAGGATTGAGCGTATCGAAAAAGAACTTCGCCAGAGAAATCCAGATGATGAAGTAAAATACCCAGCGACCAATGAAAAAGTATTCGTTGAGGTAACCAGCTTTTTCACTAGATATTCTGCTGTGTGCCAGTTCTTCAGCGTTATTCCACTCATATAGATTATGCCCACCACCGATGACGAGAAAATAATCGGGAGTGAAAGAATGAAGATGGGAATCATTCCCATTGCGAGAAATTCTGCGAAGCGACGAATGACCACTCCCCAGCCAGCCCGGGTGATATGCTGAAAGAGCACAAAGAACAAAGCTCCAACGGCGATACTCAGAAAGAAGGCAAAGTTGACCAGCCAGGAAAACAGAAACTGCTTGGTACCGGCGTCACCTGAGGATTGTCGGGCCACCAGGATTAACACGATTCCAATCACTGCAGCTCCGATGGAGCCAAAAAGTGGAAGCGAACCGAGTTCCTTGAACGAGCTGTTCAATTCAGATTCTGGAATTTCTCGATGATGGTGATGCATTTTTCGATCAATTTAATGAATGACAGTAACTAATAAGTAATCTGTATTTGATGTAACAGTTGGTCTATTCTGGCTGAGCCGGCTCTTCAGCGGGTTTAACTTCAGGAAATGCTGAGCACATCCGAGGAATATCCGCTTCAGTTGCAGGTACGACTTTTCTGCAGGGCTTTGACGTGTACAAAACAATCGCACTAGTTATCTTCGACTATTCTGAGAACCATAACCAGGCATTTTTCGGATGCCGTGAGTAATGGTATTGAAAATTTTACCTACAGGCTGCTTCACAACAGCCTCATTGGAAAGTTGAACCGGAGTCACCCAGGTAGAGGCAATTAATCAGTTGAGCCCGCTGAGTCACCAGACCATCCCCTTCTCCGGAGAGACCGTGACAGACCGAACAGTAAATTTTGAATCGCTCCTGACCGCGTGCCATTACGGCTTCGTTAATTTCGATGGGGAACTCGGTCACCCAGGAGGTGTTGTCCACTTCTTTCTGCAGGAGCGGCCCCTTCAGCTCCTTCTGCAGGAGTTTCCTGAAAGGAGACATTACTCAGCAGGGCAACAGCGGGTCCTTCTCCTCCTGGTTCAATACCACGATAGAGACGAGAGTCTTCTTCCAGGTCACCACGCTGCTACAGTCCCCTCAACCTGAGGTCGAGCAGCACGTTGATCTTCAAAGATCGGGTTAACATTCTGAGCTTTGAAGAAAGGCTGGTAATCCATATCGGGAACGATATGGAAGGGTGGTTTCTCACTGACACTGTTGCGTTTGATGATAATGAAAGCCGGCACAAACAAAGCCACAATGGTCAGCGTAATCAACGCAGTTTTGATGGCCTTGGGAAAATTATTTTCAGTGAAGTCAGCTTCGTAGGTCTCAACAGCCGTCGCACCCGTTCCCGCAGGAGATCGATGACATTTGATTCATTGTAGGAAGGGTCGCTCGCTTCGATGACGATAAAAAATCGGTCGGAGGTTACTCGCAGAAAGCGTTCTTTGTGAAAGAGGGCATTGGCAAACTTCGGCAGTTTATTTAATGCCAGCATACCGAACAGTGCGGCAAACGCACTGAAGAGGACCATCAATTCGAAAGTGACAGGAATACTGGATGGTAGACTGAAGAAGGGTTTACCACTGATTGAGAAGCGGTAATCAAACGCGTTTGTAAACCATTGCAGGGCCAACGCGGTAGCGACACCTGTTATACCTGCACCGAGCACAATAAAGGGGAGGAGAGTTGGTTTAACTCCCATTGCTTTATCGAGCCCATGTAGAGGAAACGGTGTGTGTGCATCCCCCAGTTTTTGTGGTAGCCTGCATCACGAACCTTTTTAGCAGTCGCTATGAGTTTGTGCGGGCAGTCGTATTCCGCCAGCACACCTTCTACGGTGGTTGTTTTTCGGTGGACGCAGTTTCTTCAAACATCGTTGCCATAATGATAAAACCGTCAGGATTGTCGGTGGTTAAATTGAATGCTTGTATTGATTAGATGCTGTATCTGGAAATCTAGTGGTGATCTCCACCTTCAGGAGGTGGCATCACTGATTTCACCTCTGCCATCGCCACGATTGGGAGGTAACGACAGAAGAGCAGGAACAGGGTAAAGAACAAACCGAAACTGCCGATGAGCATCAGAATGTCGACCCAGGTTGGTTTGAAGTACGCCCAGCTGGATGGCAGGAAGTCACGTGAAAGTGATGTCACCGTAATCACGAATCGTTCGAACCACATACCGATGTTCACGAAAATACTGATCACGAACATCATCCAGGGAGTTTGTACGTACTTTCTCTAAACCAGAACAACTGGGGGCTGATCACGTTACAGGAAACCATCGTCCAGTACGCCCAGGCATAAGGCCCGAAAGCACGACTGACGAAGGCAATTGCTCATGAAGAAGCACACTGTACCAGGCGATGAAGAACTCCATCGCGTACGCATAACCGACCATCGAGCCAGTCACCAGCATGATTTTATTGATGTTTTCGAGGTCGTTTCGTGACCAGTTCCTGCATACCAAAGAAGGCACGAGCGGGAAACGATCAGGGTAATCACCATCGCAAAACCAGAGAACACAGCACCCGCCACGAAGTAAGGTGGGAAGATGGTGGTGTGCCAACCAGGCAGCTGTGAAACGGCGAAGTCGAAGGAGACGATCGTGTGCACAGACAACACTAGTGGAGCAGCCAATGCTGCCAGAATCGCATAGGCTTTTTCATAACGATGCCAGTGACGGTTAGAACCAGTCCAGCCCATTGAGAAAATGCCGTAAGCAAAGCGTTTGATTTTGGAGGTCGAACGATCGCGGAAAGTCGCGAGGTCCGGAATCATCCCCATGTACTAGAAGAGAAGCGAAACAGTCGCGTAGGTGGAAACCGCGAACACGCCCCACAGCAGCGGACTGCGGAAGTTCGGCCACATCGCCATCTGGTTCGGAATGGGGAAGAGCCAGTAAGCAAGCCAGACACGACCGACGTGAATCCCTCGGAAAGAGACCGGCACAAATAACGGCGAAGATTGTCATCGCTTCTGCGAACCGGTTGATACTCGTTCGCCAGTTTTGACGGAAGAGGAACAGAATCGCAGAAATCAATGTACCCGCGTGACCAATACCGACCCAGAACACGAAGTTGACGATCGGCCAACCGCAGAAAAAACCGGGGTTATTGTTACCCCAGATACCGGTACCGGTGACGATCAGGTATCCGACCAGGCTGAACAACATCAGAGTGAGTGATGCAGCGGTCAGGAAACCAATCACCCAGGCTGCGGGAGGTTAGCGCTCCGCTACAGCGGCAACAGTTTCGGTGACGGTAGTGTAATCATTCATCCCGACAACCAGCGGTGGACGCTCTGAAGGGTTGATGATTGTGTTGTCAACTTCTTTGGTGATCGCTATCGACATGGGTCTTTATGTCTGAATAGAACTGATTAATGAGTTTATCCGCAAACTGTAACCAACCGAGACATGCACGGTAGGTATACAGGATTATTCTGATTTCTCGTCATGGTCATGATCTTTTTCATCATGATCATGGTCTTTTTCATGGCCGTGATCATCATGACCAGCGTGCTCATCATGGTGTGCATGTTTTGAACGCCAGTCAGGTTCCAGGCTGGGATGCGGGTTACGAATCCGAGCCAGGTATTTGTTTCGTGGTTTCACGTTCAACTCGGAGAGCATCGCGTAAGCACGATCGTTATTGTGTGCCTGTGCGATTTTGCTGCCTTCCAGATTCAGATCGCCAAACTCAATCGCATTGGCAGGACAAACCTGCTGACAGGCAGTGACAATTTCACCATCTGCAAGTTCACGATTGGCGACTTTGGCATCAATCTTGGCGTTCTGAATACGTTGAACACAGAAGGTACATTTCTCCATAACCCCGCGGTGACGAACGGTCACTTCCGGGTTGAGAACCATACCAATCAGGTCGTGACCTGGTTTTTCATATTGTTTGTTGTAGTTGAAGAAATTGAATCGACGAACTTTGTAAGGACAGTTGTTACCACAGTACCGGGTTCCGATACAGCGGTTGTAAACCATGTCGTTCAAGCCTTCATCGCTGTGCACAGTGGCTGCAACCGGGCAAACCTGCTCACAGGGAGCATTTTCACACTGCTGGCAGGCAACCATCTGGTTGACAACTTGTGGGTTTTCGATGTCACCCGAGAAGTAGCGGTCCATTCGCAACCAGTGCATTTCACGACCACGAGCGACCTGATCTTTACCGACTACAGGGACGTTGTTCTCGGACTGACAGGCGACTGAACAGGCATTGCAGCCAATACAGCGACTGAGGTCGATCGACATGCCCCATTTTTTATCGTTGTAAGGATGCTCCTGTTCTTCGCTCCATAAAGATCGAAGCACATCGGGTTGATGCACCCGGTGAGCGGCGAAGTCGGGATGCTCTTTGTACTCGCTGAGTACACCTTCGCGAACCAGCTCACCAATACGTCCTGAAATTTCCTGCATACCCGCAGTGTCAATCAGGTGATGGTCCTGGGTTGATGCCAGTCGGGCTTTGTTCGAGGTTGCTTCGACTTCAACCGCTTTGATCACATGCATGCGGTCAGAAGTTCGAGCCGTACCAACATTCACACCAACAGGTTCGACATCCTGATCGGCGTCACCACCAACAGCACCTGCTGCCGTGCGTCCGTAACCTAATTCGATACTGATCGAATCGTCGGGTTGACCAGGCAGGATATAAGCAGGAATTTCGAATGTCTGTCCATTGGCACGGACTGTTACGAAGTGATAGTTCTCAACACCCAGTTTTTCAGCAGTGGCGTAACTGATCAGAGCGACGTTGTCCCAGGTCAGTTTGGTCATGCTGTCAGGAGTTTCCTGGAGCCAGCCGTTATTGGCATATCGACCATCGTAGAGACTGCCACTGGCAGCGAAGGTCAACTCCAGACCCTCGGAAGGTTTGAAGTCATCCAGAGAAACAGAACCAGCCGATTCCTGTACAGCAGCTGATTCAGAATTCAGGGCACCAGCCTCAGTGAACCCCTGATGGATGGCTGCTCTCCAGGCTCGGTCAGAATCGTTATCGCCACCAAGACCACGGAAAGTCTCACTGACAACGACGCGAGCAGGTTTATCACCTTCACCATTCAATAGAGCCAGCAATTCGATCGCTGTTTTTCCGCCATGCAGAGGCTCCATCAAAGGTTGTTGCAGTGTGTAAACACCGTTGTAACTGACCCCATCGCCCCAAGACTCGAAGGGATGAGCCGCAGGCAGATGCCAGGTACAGAGGCGACTGGTTTCATCTTTATATTGACTGAGATGAGCTGTAAAACCGAGGCCCTCCAGCTTTTCGCCAAGTTTGAAGTCTGAAGGAGCGGTGTAGACAGGGTTGCCACCCAGAACCAACAGAGACTTGACCTGGCCTCCATCGATGGCAGAAACAAGCTCAGCGAGAGTCGCTTCACCAGCGAGTGGTTCACTGCTGTATGTAACAGTTTCACCCAGATTGCCAAGCTGTGAATTGATACGGGCTACAACAGCATGTACTTCTGGAGGCTGATTCGGTCCGGCAACGACAAGGCTGGAACCTTTATGGTTCAACAGGTCATCCATGAGCGCTTTACCAAATTCGGAAGCATCTCCCGCAGCAGCACCCGATTCGACCTCTTCAGCAAGCTTTTTGACCCAGGCAGGAATCGCAGACGCTTTTACAGCAAGACGATGATCGGCCGAGGCACCTGTTGTCGTAAATTGTGATTCGACAACATACCAGCGATTCATCTCTCCTGCTTCAGGAGTCCGTCGCCCCGCCCATTGTCTTACATGCGCGAGTGAGTTTGGGTGAATACCGAGTAAGTCTGCATCGAGAGACAGAACAATGTCTGCTTTCGAAAGATCATATTGAGGACGTAGCGGAGTTCCGAAAGCAAGTTCAGCACCTTTCCACTCATTCTCACGAGAAAGCGACTCATGCTGATAGAACTTAATGGCTGGATATTTTGCTAACAGAGCCTCTTTAAGTCGTTTTTCAGTCGGAGAGGTAGAACCTTCAGAAAGGATCGCGAATCCTGCCCCATCACCCTGAAGTTGGCCTGTTAATGCAGCGACTGCGTCATTCCAGCTTTTGGTTTCTTCAGGGGAGCTCAGAAGTGTGACACCACCCTGTCGATCAGGGTCATACATATGCAGAATTTCAGCCTGATCGTAGCCGGTTGTCGCTCCCAGGCTGGCGGAATGGTCAGCATTACCTTCCACTTTGATGGGTCGACCATCAATACTGGTCACTACCAGACTTTGTGCGTATCCACCCCGATTCACCATGGTGGCAAATTTCTGGGTTTTACCAGGAATTCGATTGGCAGGACGAGTAGCCATCGGAGCAATCGTTTCCTGTTCCCAGCGACAACCGGTTAAACCGGCCAGCGCAAAGGAGGCGCCCATCAACTGCAACCAGCGACGGCGGGAAATGCCTTCCGGGAACTCAGAGGCTGCTTGCGGAAATTCGCGATGCAGAAACTCTTCGAACTCCGGAGTCCCTTCCAGCTGATCGAGACTACGCCAGTATTTATTGTCCGTAACTGAATCTTTTACCGATGACATGTTGAACAATTTGTATTGGGGTGAATGTTATTTTCGTCAATGAGAGTCTTGCCCAGTTCCGCGGGATTTTCCGTAGTCCAGGCAAGATTTGTAACTTGATCCACAGGGCGAATGTTGGGCTCTGGATTACGGTGACAATCAAGACACCAGCTCATGCTGAGCGGAGCGACTTGAGTTACCACATCCATCTGATCAACTCGACCGTGGCAGCTCACACAGCTGACCCCGGAAGTAACGTGGGCGCTGTGATTGAAGTAAACGTAGTCGGGCAAGTCATGTACCCGTTTCCATTCAACAGGCATACCTGTCGCAGCACTTTCGCGAAGGGGAGCCAGTTTCTCGCTATCAGAGCGAACGGCTGCCTTTGGAACATTCCCTTTTTCATCTGCACCGGAATGACAGTTCATACAGGTCGCAGTAGGAGGAATAGCAGCATGAGCTGCTTTTTCGACAGTGTTATGGCAGTAGCGGCAGTCAAGCTTGAGCTCGCCTGCATGGAGCTTATGGCTGAATGGAATTTCCTGTGGGGGTGCAAACCCGGCGCTGATCGTCTTGGGAGAAGCACCATAATTCACAATCAGTACGATATAAATTCCGGCGATTGTCGCCACTCCACCAAGCAGAGTAACTACTTTGTTCGTCCAGGCCGGAAATTGGAATCGCTCTTGGTTTTCCATTGCAGAGTCTGTTTCGAATTGGATGATCGTGATTAGTTTCTGGACCAGAATCGAATCTACACTCGATCCTGATTAATCAGTATTGAACCTGCGGCTCGACTCAGAGGTTTCGACTGCTGAAACAGCACTCCGAGATATTAATCTGTTATTCCACAATCAGTTATCAGGTTGAAAAAGTGACTTTTCTGTCGTTGCTTTCGAGTAAGCCCATACCCTGAAAGAACGCCTGAAGATTTAAAACTGAATGCTCAGATATCACCTTCCAAACACCTTTAAAAACTCAACCATGAAAGAAAAAAGTCTTCCTCAGGAGAGCTGAAAGTGAGCGGAGAGAAGATAACATTCCAAGGTGTAAATCAGGAATTACGAGACAGGTGATGCGGTTGCATGGAGATGATTTGCATCAGGCAAGTTCCCTTGAGGACTCGAATTGAGTCCTGTTGAGGCTACAGGTTCAAGCCGCGACATCAGTAGTCCTTCTATCGTAAAATAAAAAGTTCTGATGTCTTTTCAAAAATTTCTCAGACATGAGAAACAGAGACTTGATTTGTCACTCCTGCTTGTATGCGGTTTAACCAGTTTGGCAAAAAAGCAATCTTCATCTTCCCACTGCTGACAACAGGTCTTTCTTGACAGAACTCCTTTCTGACCTCAAACTGGGGGTTCACACAAGAGTAAAAAACCTGCCCAACACAGATTCCCTCTGCTGAGAATAAAAAATGTGAATCACATAGAGGAAATACACTGACAGCCAGCTTTGACCAGTAACCTCAGACTTAAACAGCCCATATCGCCCACTTTTCAAAAAACGACTCATGGCAGGCAATAGAATCCGAAATTAAACCACCATCGCTCACTTCATCTCTGCCAATAACCAAAGGACCAGTTCATCTCCCATGTTCACCAAAACCCTATCGGTCACACTGCTGACACTGGTTGCGATTTCAAGTCAACTCGTCTCTGCCTCCAGAATTTCAGATCAACACAATTGTTGGACCCGAGATTCCCGGAAAATACAAACACCCAGCCTCTATCACTGAGCTCAATAACGGTGATTTGATGATGGTCTACTTTGGTGGAGATGGGGAGTATCAGGCGGGAACGGCCATTTACGGGATGCGGCTCCCTGCAGGCAAAACGGAATGGACAAGCCCCGTCGTACTCGCCAGAGACACCCCGAGAGAATGGACGGCAACGCAGTTATCTGGCAGACACCGGGTGAAGAACTCTGGTTACTCTACGTCACCCGCTACGGGAAAGAATGGAGTACAGCGCATCAAACTGAAAATTTCCACAGATGGTGGCCAGACATTCTCTGACTCCATGCTGGTCACTGAGGAAATCGGTTACATGGTCCGCAACAAACCGATCATCAAGAACGACGGAAATTATCTGATCCCGATCCTATCATGAGTACGGAACCGACACTGAAGTCTCCTGACGGTCGTAACACACGAACCTCTTTCTGCATTATGATGTCGCCAGTCGAACATTCACGAAATCGAAAGAGTTCAGTTATCGCAAAGGGGTGGAGCAGCCTGCCGTGGTGCAGATAAGCGACAAACATTTTTATGCTTACTGCCGACGTGGTGGTGATTATAACAAAACGGATGACGGCTGGATGGTCTTCACCGAGTCACACGACGGGGGCTGGACCTGGTCTAAAGGGGTGGAATCGAAGTTTCCGAATCCGAACTCTGCACTCGACCTGACTAAACTCGAGAGTGGTCACCTACTGCTCATCTATAACGACCACATGTATCAGCGCAGAAAACTGACCCTCGCCCTCTCCACAGATGACGGCAAAACATTTCCGCATCGCAAAATCCTGATGGATGATGAAGCGGGCATGGCTTACCCCTTCATGATTCAGACTAAAAACGGCGACATCCATGCGATCTTCACCTACAATCGCATCAAGGTCATGCACTCAGTCTTTCGTGAAGAGGACATCCTGAAGTAAGCCTATCGGATAGCAGCGACTTCTATTGCTCTGGCAGATTCGATAGCGCGCGAAGATTAACTGAAACCGACGAACTCGAGCAATGTTGCAGCAAAACCAGGTTAAACTGTAACGGTTCTAGGGCTTCGATCCGCAAAACTGAATTTCAGTATTATGCGGGTCGATAGCCTGAGTATGATCGCTACAGAACTTGAATCATTACAGGCTAATCCCGACTGGGTACGTGTTCTTGAAGCTTACCTCAAAGCGGAAGAATCGCTCCCCGAAGAACAGAGTATGGTCTCTCGCCTGCTGGAAGTTGACGAGGTCTCTCCTCAATCACTTTCCAGTATTCATGGCAATCTGATCGCTCTCGATATGATTCGCTTTGAACTGCCCGACCGGCAGTCTGGCCTGCACTATAAGATTTCCACACTCGGAAAACAGTCGTTGAATCTATTACGACGTATCGCCGACTCGGACGACGAATCTCAAGCAGCGTGACTCAATCGCTGGAGATTTTTTCTTTCTTACATCTCCTCCGATCGCCTTTTGACTTGCAGCAGGCTGCTTCTCCTGCGTTAATAAAACGTATCAACACTCCCTGATTGGTTTCCATCCGGATTGTTGATACCTGCCTGTTGCTCTATCCCCACTCTGCCTGAAAACCGACTTCTCAAGTGGTCGTTTTTCCAATCAGGTCTTTTCACCGAGTCATTCTCCACGTTACAGAGGTTATTGATTATGTACGACGCTCAAAGTCGACGTGAATTTCTTAAAAAAGTTGCCGCACTGGGTGTCGTTTACCCAGCTGTCTCCCACCTCCCCTTGATGTCAGCAGCGACTAAGAGCCCGAACGAAAAACTGGACATCGCCGTAGTGGGTGTTGCCGCTCGCGGGGCCGCTAACCTGAACGGGGTGAAGGACGAGAACATCGTCGCGCTCTGTGACATCGACCAGAAACGCCTGAATGAAGCAGCGCAGGGATTTCCCTCGGCTGCGCTCTATGACGATTATCGCAGAATTTTTGACCACAACCTCGACGCTGTCGTCTGTAGCACTCCCGATCACATGCACGCCTTCGTCGTCACTGAAGCCCTCAAACGAGGCCTGGCTGTCTATTGTGAAAAGCCGCTGACACACTCCATCTCTGAAGCGCGCAAAATTCTGAAGTTAACTGCCGAGCACAACAACATCACGCAGATGGGCAACCAGATTCACTCCGGAACCAACTACCGACGAGTAGTTGAGCAGATTCAATCGGGCGTGATCGGTGACGTGCGGGAAGTTCAAATTTTTCTGCCTGCAGTAACTCACTTCATGGTCGGAACACGAGTGGAAGAATCGACTCCTCCCGACTACATCAGTTACGACTTGTGGGTCGGCCCTGCCCCCTACCGCCCCTATCACGAATCCCACTTCCATTTCAACTGGCGCAGCTGGTGGGATTTTGGTGGTGGACAACTGGCCGACTTCTGGTGCCATTACGCCGATCTCGCCTACTGGGCTCTCGACCTTAAATACCCCACTCGCATTGCAGCCAAAGGGGAAAAAGGACACGATGGCGATAACGACGTTCCCATCCACATGCAGGTCGAATACGATTTCCCGGCTCGTAGTGAAAAACCGCCCGTGAAACTGACCTGGTCTCATGGCAAGTACATCCCAGAAGGTATGGAAGTACTTGATAAATCTCACGGCGTCCTGTTCGAAGGTGACAAAGGCCGTCTGTGGGCCGATTACGGCAACAACCAGATCGTCCTGCAGGATGGTTCCGAGGCTGTACCTGTGAAACCGTATATCGCTGACTCCATCGGTCACCATGCCGAATGGCTGAAAGCAATCCGAGAAAACGGAACCACCGGTTCCCCCTTCAGCTACGGCGGCGTCCTCACCGAAGGTGGCCATCTGGGCAACCTCTCGTATCGCCTCGGTAAAGAAATCCACTGGGACGCCGAAGCAATGAAAGCGACCAACGCCCCCGAAGCGGACGAAATCATCAGCCGAGAATATCGCGAAGGTTGGACACTGGACGTCTAATCCTCAAGGCTCTCATCCACTTGACTAAACTTGAAGACTCCCGGAATCATTTACTATCCGGGAGTCTTTTTTATTGAGATAAGCCCACCTCAGAAACATAAACACCAGAACAGTAAACCCTGGCTATAAACCTACTGTACAAAAGAAACTAATTCTCGGATTCAAGACTACAGAGTTGCCAGAATCACTTTTTTCGCTAAATCCCTCATAATCGTCATGCTTTTCTAAT
Organism: Planctomycetaceae bacterium; assembly: GCA_041398805.1. Classification (GTDB taxonomy): domain Bacteria; phylum Planctomycetota; class Planctomycetia; order Planctomycetales; family Planctomycetaceae; genus Polystyrenella. The sequence continues at coordinate 123,372 of JAWKUC010000002.1, forward strand.
CTTGGGGCTTTCCAATGTTCGAGGAAAGTGCAAGAATCCACAAGTGGATCCGTTATTAACGAGGCTGATTCTTCGTCTTGATATCACGCATCAAGCCGTTTGAACATGCATACAGTCTCCGGACGCTAACCTCCTGTCCATCTTCGGGGTGAAGGTTCACAGGTTGTACGCTCTGACCGGGACAAATTGCATTGCTTCGCACCCGATTCCACCTGCCTGATTGCAGACGTCGAATGAAACGGGTTCTTTGTGGAGGGTTCTGAACCCGGGAACATTTTGTTCTGTCCTCTGCTCCAGAATAGGGAAACAGGCAATCGACTCAATACCTGCTACCGAAGACCGACCAACCTCACTGGCTCCCGTGTTAGCCATTGCTGGATCAACCGGGAAAAAGTCCCACCTGGTACAGACCCCTTCAACTATGACGATCCTGCTCTACGCATGAACCTGCTCGCAGTTGAAACACCCCAATAAAATTACAATTCAAACGAATTACTAAGTGACACAATAAACCACTGCTCAGGTTTTAATTAAATCAGTGGTTTGATTCCGAGGAAATTCTCCTGATGGCCTCTACTGATATTGAAGCCCCGTCTGGTATGAAACCCATTGAAGAAATGGAAACAGTTGTCATTCGCTTTTGTGGTGACAGCGGTGACGGGATGCAGCTGGCTGGTACGCAATTCACTAATGTTTCCGCCGTGTTCGGAAACGATGTCAGCACCCTGCCCGACTTCCCAGCTGAAATTCGCGCCCCAGCTGGTTCTTTGAGCGGAGTGAGTGGTTTTCAGATCAGCTTCTCCAGTAAAGACATTTTCACACCGGGAGATGAAGTCGATACTCTCGTCGCGATGAACCCCGCCGCGCTCAAGACGAACCTCGCTGACCTGAAACGAGGCGGAACATTAATCGTCAACGAAGATGAATTCGATAAATCGAACCTGACCAAAGCGGGATACGAGTCGAACCCTCTGGACGACGAAGAATCACTAGCCGGTTACAAACTCTACAAAGTTCCCATGACCCGGCTCACGAAAGATGCTTTGTCGGAACTCGATATCTCTCAGCGCGAAGCGACACGCTGCAAAAACTTCTTCGCCCTGGGACTCGTCTACTGGTTGTATGACCGTGACTCCAAACCGACAGAAGACTGGGTGAACTCCAAGTTCAGTAAACTTCCAGTTATTGCCGAAGCCAACATTCGCGCACTGAAGGGTGGCCGCAACTATGGTGACTCCACCGAGGCGTTCACAGTTCACTACCGCGTTCCCAAAGCAGAACTTCCTCCCGGTAAATATCGTAAGATTACCGGTAACGAAGCCCTCGCAATGGGATTGGCGACCATCGCCCGCGTGTCGAACAAAACACTCATCTACTCGGGTTATCCAATTACTCCGGCGAGTGATATTCTGCACGAGCTCTCCAAGCTCAAGAATTTCAATGTGAAAACATTCCAGGCTGAAGATGAAATCGCCGCGATGTCGGCTGCTGTCGGTGCCGCGTTTGGTGGTGAATTATCGGTCACTGCCAGCTCTGGCCCCGGTATCTGCCTCAAAGGGGAAGCGATGGGACTTGGTGCCATCACCGAACTTCCCATTGTGATTATCGACGTTCAACGTGGTGGTCCCAGTACCGGGCTTCCCACTAAAACAGAACAGTCAGACCTGTTGCTGGCCATGTTCGGCCGTAATGGTGAATCGCCATTACCAATTATCGCCCCGGCCACACCCGCCGATTGTTTTGCCATGGCTCAAGAGGCGATGCGAATCGCTGTGGAACACATGAGTCCCGTGATCCTGCTTTCCGATGGTTACATCGCGAATGGTGCCGAGCCCTGGCAGATCCCAGAAGTCAGTGACCTGAAGCCGATTCAGATCAGTCACCCCGAGGGACCTGTCGAAGGCGAACCCTTCCATCCTTATTCACGAGATGAAAACCTGGTACGTCCCTGGGTTGTTCCTGGAACTCCTGGATTAGAGCACCGTATTGGAGGTCTGGAAAATCCAACATCTCCGGTAACGTCAGTTACGATCCAGACAACCACCACAACATGACGCTTCTCCGTGCCGAGAAGGTCAAGCTGATCGCGAACCGCATCCCGGCCCAACAGGTTCATGGACCTAAAAGTGGGGACTTACTGGTGGTCAGCTGGGGAGGCACTTTCGGTTCTGTTCGCACAGCCGTCAATAACGCCCTCGAAGAAGGCAAGAGCGTCGCGCATGCCCACATTCGTTACCTGAACCCCTTCCCCATTAACCTGGGCGAAGTTCTGGAACAGTACGATCAGGTGCTGATCCCCGAATTGAATATGGGACAGTTGCGACTCCTGATTCGTAATGAGTTTCTCGTTGATGCGGAAGGTCTGAACAAGATCAAAGGAAAACCTTTCCTGGTCTCCGAAATTACTGCCAAAATTGACGAGATGCTGGCCAACTAGTTTGTCCGTCACTCGAAATTAATAACTTTGAAATTGTGATTTGTTGAACAACATAAGTCGTTTTATTTTGAACGACTCCTCCATAAAGAGATTTCTGATATGAGTACTGTGGAACTTCCTCAACTGTCTGCCAAAGATTTTGCGAGTGATCAGGAAATCCGTTGGTGCCCACGTTGTGGCGACTACTCGATTCTTTCCCAGATGAAGAAAGTCTTACCGACTCTCAATCTGCCCAAAGAAAAATTCGCCTTCGTCTCCGGAATCGGCTGCTCCAGTCGTTTTCCTTACTACATGGACACGTATGGCTTTCACAGTATTCATGGCCGTGCCCCCGCAATTGCAACGGGTCTCCGGTTAGCTCGCCCTGATCTGATGATCTGGGTGATCACTGGCGACGGTGATGCACTATCCATTGGTGGTAACCACCTCATGCACGCGATTCGACGTAACGTCGATCTGAAAATCGTGTTGTTCAACAATCGGATTTATGGTCTGACCAAAGGGCAGTATTCACCAACCAGCCCGATCGGCCAGAAAACCAAAAGCACTCCTTACGGTTCAGTCGACTTCCCACTCAGCCCGCTGAGTGTGGCGATTGGTTCAGAGGCAACTTTTGTAGCCCGTTCTGTCGATGTGGACATTCAACACCTGGGGATGGTGCTGGAGCGTGCAGCGCATCATAAAGGGACAGCCTTCGTGGAAGTCTATCAGGACTGTAACGTCTTCAACTCAGGTGCTCATGAGTACGCCTCGAAAAAAGGGGAGAAGGAAGAAAACGTCATTTATCTCGAACATGGTAAACCTCTCGTGTTCGGTAAAGAGAATGACAAAGGCTTGATCCTCGACGAAAACTCTCACCCCAAAGTCGTCACCCTGGGCGATGAGTACAGCGAAAAAGATTTGGTCGTGCATGACGAATCTGTCGCTGACCCCAGCTTGGCATTCACACTGTCACGTCTGCGCTACCCGGAATTCCCCGAACCTATGGGTATTTTCCGCTCGATAGAGCGACCTGTGTACGACCAGCAAGTGGCTGCCCAGGTGGAACAAACCATCGCCAGCAAAGGTGCAGGCGATCTGGAAGCGCTCTTCAATAGTGGCGATACCTGGACCGTGGAATAAATCCCTTCTCGATTTGATTCCGGGTTGACGAAGCGTACTGAATATCGGTTAATTTACTGACAGATTTAAAACGATCACACAACAGCATCTTCAATTGGAGTGCGATTGCTGTGCTAGTGCTTCAGTAACGTATTCCAGTATGCATTTTCCCAGCGAGTCTCGAAGGTATGACGGATTCTCCTGCTCCGAACTCAATTCCCTCCAGTGATGAAGATGCTCCTCAACCAGAGGTTTCATCTGAACTGGAGATTCGTGACGAGCCTCAGCATTCTTCCATAGAGGAAATCCCTGCTTTTTCGGAACAGCTTCGTCGTGGACCGGGAATAATCGAATCACTGTTTTGGATTTTCGGGTTCGTTGTTGTCCAGTTGGGGCTTACGCTCGCTTTCGTTATTGTCACCCTGGTCGTCATGGCTGTGCAGGTCCCTCAGTTTTTAAATCGATTGAGAGAGTCACCTGAGACATTCGAAACTATACTGCTGAAGTCTCAGCCGCTCATGCTCGGTATTGTGCAGGGGGGAAGTATTCTCGCTGCGATTCTCGCAACTCGTCTGCGTTGGGGAAAGCTCTGGAAAACCTCAATCCGTTATAACCGTCTCAGCATCAGCCATCTCTTCGCAATAATCGGCCTGATGCTCCCCGTTCAGATTCTCTCCCAGGCAGTGTACGAACAGGTTTCCCATCACTGGAAGTTATTTCTGGAACAGTACCCGAAATTCGGTTTCTTTGAGCAGTTCAATCTGATTGAATCAGCCCCCGACATGCTGTCTCAAACAGCCCTCCCTATTTCAATCCTCGCATTTGTGATCGCACCGGCTATCACCGAAGAATTGATGTTTCGTGGAGCGATTGGAAACGGTTTGACGAACCGTTATGGGATTGGTCTCGGCCTTTTGCTGAGCTCAGTATTTTTTGCGATTGTCCACACACACCCGGTTCATGCGGCCGCTGTCTTTGGTCTGGGTGGGGTCATCTACTGGGTTTACCTAACCACCCGCTCGATCTTTGCCCCCATGCTGCTTCACTTTCTGAACAATGGCCTGGCGATATTTTTGGCGCTGAACGCCCCAGCAGAAGTAGAACCCTCCGAGGAGGGAATTCCTCTGTTTCTCTCATTGTGCTCTCTGCTGAGTGTGATTGTGATATGCCTCTATCTGGGTAAAAGCCGTTCCTATCTGGTGAGCGAAGCAGGAAAAAGAGTTCGCGTTCAGGATGAGTGGAAACTCTCCCCCGGTAGGCTAAACCAGTTTCAGGCAGTTCAATGCAGTCCAGCAATACCTCTGACTCTTCTCACGCTGTTCGTCAGCCTGGGTACCTCAGGACTTATTCTGTGGGCATTGTTAAGTCCTTAAAGCTAATCTCTGGCTTAAATTAGATTGCCACGGAGTCGATTCCGTCGCACAATTTCCAGATGTTCAGCTGATTCGTGGCAGGGAGCGGGTTATTACCGAATTAAGAATCGGTAGAGTGAGCTATTCAGTCTGTGATTTGTTATGATGCTCCTCAACTGGTCGAAGACCGGATCTGGCTTTTCCGTTTCCCCTGTTATTTACTTTGAATGAACTAATTCAGAAGAGAAATTCGTTGAGTACCACTGATACAAAAACCAAGGGAACTTATGCTTTTGTCAGCCTCGGCTGTCCCAAAAACCTCGTTGATAGCGAGAAGATGCTGGGAAACCTCTCTATGGAGGGATACACCCTCGTCTCTGAACCGGAAGAGGCTGATTTTGTCATCGTCAATACCTGCGGTTTCATCGAAAGCGCCCGACAGGAATCCAAAGCCGTCATACAGGAAATGCTCGACCTGAAAGCTGCCGGTAAAACCAAGGGGGTCATCGTCTCCGGTTGTCTGCCCGAGCGCTTGGTGGAAGCCTGCTGGAAGAGATGCCCCAGATTGATCATATTGTGGGGGTGTTTGGTCGCGATGAAATCGGCACTGTCGCCGATCGTCTGGTCAGCGGTGCAACAGAGCAGAGAGAACTCTTCCGTCCGGCCGCCATTCGCGCTCAGGACGACACAGCTCGCCTGCGAATCACACCAGGTCACTTTGCTTATTTGAAAATATCCGAAGGGTGTGACCGCACCTGCACTTTCTGTGCGATCCCCAAGATGCGCGGTAAGCATGTCACAAAGCCTATCGAAATGGTCCGACGCGAGGCAGAAGAACTCGTAGCCGATGGTGTCCGTGAACTGATTCTTGTTGCTCAGGACACAACCTACTACGGAATGGACCTCTATGGCGAAGTTCGCCTGGCAGATCTACTCAAAGAACTTGAAAAAGTTGAAGGGCTCCAGTGGATTCGCCTGATGTATCTCTACCCGATCAATTTCACCGATGAATTGATCGAAACTATTGCCAACAGCAGCAAGATTATCCCCTACCTGGATATGCCCCTGCAACATTGTAATGACCGCATGTTGAAACGGATGCAGCGCAGGGTGAATCGAGAGAAAACAGAAATTCTCCTGCATAAGTTACGGGAGCAAATTCCGAATCTCATCATTCGCACCACCTTCGTCGTCGGCTTCCCTGGTGAAACAGAAGAGCAGTTCGCAGAGCTCAAACAGTTTGTGCGTGATCAACATTTTGAACGAGTCGGCGTCTTCACCTACTCTCTCGAACCGGGTACACCCGCCGAGAAACTCCCTGATCACCTACCGGAAGAAGTCAAACAACGACGCTACGATGAACTGATGGAAATCCAACAGGAAATCGCTTTCGAGCAGGCCGACAGTTGGGTTGGTTATGAACTTGATGTCCTTATCGATGAGCAGGTCGAAGAGGATTTATGGATCGGCAGAACTTTTGCTGATGCACCCGAAATTGACAGCGTCGTCTATGTACGGGGCGAAAACCTCGCTATCGGTGAACTTGTCCCTGTCGAAATGCTGGAACGTCAGGATTACGACTTGATTGGAATCGTCTCAGAAGAGGATTCTGAAGAATAATTTGAGCAGATTCTCTGGTATAATTTAGATACACCTCCTCTGCTCTAGCCTGAAACGCCTGTCCATAAGATTTAACTTCATTCAAGCTCATGAATGCCGAATCAACACAGTCTGAACCACAGCAAAGCCTCAAAGCCCAGCGGGTCGTGTGGAACATTCCCAATACGATCACACTCAGCCGCCTGGTCCTTGCTCTGGTTCTGTTTCTCATGATTCATATAGAGGGCTTCTGGATCAGTTCTGCGATCCTCTTTGTATTTGCAGCCTCCACAGATGCTCTGGATGGTTATATCGCACGCAAATACGGCATGGTGACAATCCTGGGTCGCATCCTCGATCCTTTTGTCGACAAAATTATCGTAGGCGGAGCATTCATCTTTCTGCTGGCGAAAGGGGAACAGTCCGGAGTCAACGCCTGGATGGTTCTGATCGTGATCGGTCGCGAAATGTTCATTAGCAGTCTACGCGGCTTCCTGGAAAAACAGGGGCAGGATTTTTCCGCGGCCTGGAGCGGTAAAGTCAAGATGACCCTGCAATGCGTTGCCGTTACTCTGAGTTTACTATCCCTGAGTCCAGAATTTTTCTTCCATGACAACTGGTTCCTGATCTGTCGTGACTTATTCCTATGGGGGCCGTAGCTATTACAGTCTACAGCGGCCTTGAATACATCTTCCGGGCCACGCACCTCTGGACCTCTTCAGAGAAAATGAGTGCTTCACAGGAATCAGTCGGCTTCGCTCATTTCAGCACGCAACTGAATCGCTCGATTCACACATTTCTGCTTCAACATCCGTTGCTCGTTCTGATCTTCCCGTTCCTGTTCGGGATTGTCTACTGGGAATATTACTCCGCCTATCTGTCTCCAGGCTTCGTATTTAGCTGCTGGCTCCTGCTTGCCACTGGCTGCGTTGTTTCTTTGTTGAAGAGAAGGATCGGCTTGGATTCTGCTGCTTGTTAGCTGTTTGCCTGTTGACCGGCATGCTCAACCTCTACCGACATTCCCTTCCCGATTCAGCTAATGATGTTTCTCAGCTGATTCAGTCCGAACCCAGATTAATTCGCGTTCAGGGGAAACTTTCCTCCTCCCCTGTCGTTAAGCAAAAAAATGTCAACGAACGCGCCCCGATTGGCAACGTGTCCCGGCCACGATCGCACGTCTGGAAGTTCAGAAAATAGCCGCCGGAAACGAACTTGTGCCTTTCACGGGGTCTCTCTGGTTAACGATTCGTGGAGAAGGACTGGAAGCGACGCGAGGAGATCAGGTCGAGCTGACAGGGTGGCTTGAAGAACCTTTTCCACCTTCGAACCCGGGAGAATTCGATTTCAGAACCTATCTGAATCGCCAGGGAATTACTGGAATACTGCGGGTCAAAGAGACTGCCAGCGTCCAATTACTCAATTCTGATCGAGATCAGAAAAGTAGTTCTAATACTGAGTGGTCCTCGCAAATCCGCAGCTATTGGCTCGACTTTATTGAACAGCATCTGCAGGAGAATAATCAGAGTCTGGCGGCTGCGATGATTCTCGGAGTGCGTGAAGAAGTCACCAATGAGCAGCAGGAAGCCTTTACGAAAACAGGCACCATGCACTTCCTGGCTGTCTCCGGTTTACATGTCGGAATCCTGATTTTCTTTCTCTATGTCACAGGCAAACTGATTCGAATTCCACACCAATGGTTACCACTTGCAATTATTGTGGGGATCTGGCTCTACGCGTTTATTACGGACATGAACCCGCCTGTCCTTAGAGCTTCTTTCCTGGCAACATTTTTATTCCTGGGTAAACTTCTCTCCAGACAGGCAACCCTGCTGAACTTACTCGCACGCTGGCCGGTCTGATTTTTATTGCTTTTCAAACCGACTCTCTTATTTGATATCGGTGCACAACTTTCTTTTCTGGCAGTGGGTGGAATCATCTGGGGAAACTACACATTTTCACAAAGTAGAGAACCTCAGCCCGAGGGGGATACAAAGTGGACCTCCACTTACAACCTTGTCTTCGACTACCTGCGTCAGTGCTTCCGCTTGACCCTTTCCATCTGGCTTTTCACCGCTCCATTCATTCTTCTCACCTTCCATTTTCTGGCACCTATCGGGTTGCTGATCAATGTTTTACTTTCTCCACTCGTCGTCATTCTCCTGTGGACAGGTTACCTGATGAGTCTGATGATGGTCATCTCCCCCCTGGCTGGCATCCTGGGTGGCCGTTCCCTTCGATGGATTACTCAGTCTGTTTCACTTCATAATTCAAGGGGCCCATCAGCACGGCTGGGGAACCTTATATGCCCCTGCTCCTCCTGTATGGTTTCTGGTTTTATATTATGTTGTGCTGGCATATCTGAGCTTTGCCCGACGACTTCCAAACCGGCTCGCACGATGGCGTTACCCCATCAGTGGTGCTGTTCTCAGTCTGGGACTTCTACTCCTGCTGATTCCAGACAGGAAGGCACCTCCTGACAATCACGATGCTGAATGTGGGCCACGGTCTCCGCGATTCTGATTGAATACCCGAACGGTCAACGGATGTTGTATGACATTGGCTCCACCGATGGTGGTAAGCGGGCAGCTCAATCGGTGCAGAACCATCTCTGGCATACAGGAAAAACTGGTATCGACTGTTTGATGTTCTCCCATGCCGATGTCGATCACTTCAATGGTGCAGCTCAACTGCTGGAGACGATGCCTGTTGCCTCAGTCTGTTGCTCCCCCCAGTTCATTGATCTGCGTCAATCAGCGGTCGAAGAAATCATTGATCTACTCGACTCCTCCGATATCCCGGTCAAGCTGATTCAGGCCGGGGATCAATTATTGCTGGATAACGATGTCACATCGCGTATTCTGTTTCCCCAATCACAGACCGCTCTAAAGCAGGACAACGATCATAGTATCGTGCTGTTACTGGAATATGCCGGACGGCGAATTCTGCTGACAGGGGATCTGGAACCGGACGGACAACGAGAGTTACAACATCTGCTGAATGGGCGTCTGCCGGTGGACCTGATGACTTCCCCTCATCATGGTGCCCTGGAAGCAAACGGACGCGAATTGATGGAGCAGTTTTCGCCTTACCATCTGATTGTCAGTAGCACAATTACTCGTCTAGCACAGAGACTGAAATCATGAATCGGATGCTGGAAGGTGAGAGCGTCTCTTTCACCAGGCGGGATGGAGCGATTCAGATTAAAGTTGAATCTTCTGGGGAACTAACAATCGATCCATTTATGAAAAGAGTTGAATAGAAAAGAGATGATTATCCAGTCGGACTTTTCATGCTGTTTTCGTGTTCGCGTAGCTCGTCTGTTTTAGCTTTCAGCACTGACTGCATTTCCCGAAACTGATCAAAAGCATCTTTGAACTGACGTTGTGCAGAATAGAGTTCCGTAGGTGCTTCCCCTTCATGCAGCACAGCTTTGTGCAACTGGGTAACCTTCTCCTCAAGTCTCGCTTGAATTAACTTAACGAAATCGGTCGTCAGCCCTTCCAGATCACGGGTTATATCGAACACCGTCTGGCGGTCTTTAATACGCTCTGTTTCATCCAGATCGCGAGTAGTCGATTCCTGCTGGTTGGCAGCCAGTTGTTCTTCCGTAACCAGGCGTCCAAAAGGGCTGAAGGCACTTTTGGCAGTTTGTGAAGCCCCTTTTGCTTCCTCAATCGCTTTGAGTGCCCGAGGATAATCAGGGCGGATGTCCAACGCTTTATTCAACTGGACCATCGCCTGCTGGAAATTGCCCATTTGGGTATAAACCTCACCCAGATTGACGTAAGCGTCGACAAATTCCGGATCGAGGTTAATTGCTTCCCGATAAGAAGAGACTGACAGTGCATACTGCTTTAACTGGCGATTCGCAAAGGCGATATTAAAATGCCCCTCGACGGACTTTCGCTCACGCAGTAAACCTTTTCGAAGTGTAGCGGCCGCTTCGAGGTAGCGTTCCAGTTTGTTGTAAACTGCACCCAGGTTGATCAACAATTTTCCATTGGAAGGACTCAGCTGGATTGCCCGCTCAAAATGCTTTGCTGCAAGATCATAATCTTTGAGCAGGAATGCGGAGGCGGCCAGGCCGATATGGGCAGAACTGCGCGTCTCCTCCTCTGACAGAACCTGCTGGTAGGTGGAGATGGCCTCGGATAATTTCTTATGGCGATATAGCCGCTGGGCCTGCTTTTCGAGCAGATCGACTTGCGTTGCTTCTGTCATTGATCAAGCGACTCCACAGGGTTGAAATATCATCAGAGCGGGTGAAATATCATTTGTGGGGATGTATCGTCCAGTTGCAATCGCAGATTCAACGCTGCGAAGGATTACTCCTCTTTGAGTGATACCAATTTACTACGTGGACCGGGATGAAATTCAATTTTCGATTCTCGAGCCAGCCAGCCTACTCCCTGCATAACCAGGTCGCGTGGTGCGTCAATCTCTCGAGAAAGTTTACTTAACGTCACAGGTCCTTTTTCGGACAGATAATTCCAGACAAAACCAGCCACAACACCAATTTCATCCGCTTGACTGCCCTGCATATCCGTCGTCACTCTCTGGCTCCTTAAACTAGGCCGAATCAATTACATAGGGGGGCGAACCCAGAAGAGTCCACCATCACCTGAAAGAGAGACACTCTTACAGGCGAACCAGAGTTACCAAATTTTAACAGGAGCACAGAAAAGCTCCGGCAGAAATCAGAACTCTAATACCACTGAAGTCTGATTCACTGAAGTTTGCTGAACCTGTTCTTCCGACTGACTCTATAGATACGCCAGGAAGGTCTGATGAATCAAATTCAGATTTGATGCTGAACAGACCTTATTCAGACGAAGAAGGCCTTTGGGACATCCGGGTTTTCGGCCTCGTCCAATCACCACTCAGGCCAACCAGACTCGTCGTTACTCTTGGCAAGCCTGTAACTTAGGGTCACATACCTGCCAGATATCCAGTATAGCACCCCTGAAGAGATGCAACACAGAATCTGCTACTTTCTCCCATTTTAACAACCTCAAGCCGCTGTTTTGACCCCGCTTTTCAAGGGTTTAGAGCTGTGAAGCCGAAAAAGTCTTCTTCACATTGAATCGAGTTGCATATTTCACGAACGAGCGAAGCTGTCGATTCGGGTCGCGTCCGAATGCGGGCCAGAATGAGCGCGGTGAACCGATCTGTTGCAAAGGCCTGTAAAGTGACCGTTGTTGGTAAATCAAGGCAGATAAACTCCAGGTCAACCGCTGTTGCCACATGTTCACCCACTCTTTTTTCTGATCGCTGCTCATCAACCTGACCATACTCACCACGATAAGCTTCGATGGCTGATTCAATCAGATCTTCAGTCCCTGGCCGTTCAAAGTAGAGTGTCATCACCCAGAAGGCACTCGTGGGGCGCTGAATCACAATCTGAATTTCCTCTGTACTTACCGATTCCTCCAGAGTCCAATTGGCCGGATAGGTAATTTGCAGACCGTGCTGAGTGTAAGTTTCAGACTGTTGATTCGATTTAGACAAAAGTCTCTGGCTCCGTGAATTCAAAGAGATGGCCTGTTAGTAGAGTGAATTGGATTTCATTATATCAGGAAAACCAATCAGCCAGCAAATTACCTGTTGCGAGTCACTAATTGGCTTATTTCATCGGTCTTCACCTGAAGGCGATAATCTGACCTCCCGCATCCCCTCCTTCAGGCCCCATATCAATAATCCAATCGGCAGCCCGCAATCGAACGAGGCTGATATTCGATCACCCAGACCAGTGCCCTTTGCTGACGATCTGTTGGAGTAATACTAACAGCAATTCAATATCAGCCGGATGCAAACCGGAACTGGGCTCATCGAGTACAAATAAGGTCCGAGGTGTTTGCTGCTTACTTAACTCCGTCGCCAGCTTGACGCGCGCGAGATTCACCTCCTGATAACGTCAACACCAGACTGCCCGAGAGTGAGATATCCCAAACCAACTTCTTCCATGGTTTTCAGGATCGCATGCACATATCCGACATCTGACCGAATAGCTCCGCAGCTTCGCTGATCTTTAAATTAAGCATGTCAGCGATTGTTCTGCCGTAAAAACGGATCGACAAAGTTTGTGCGTTGTACCGTTTCCCCTTCACAGGTGGGACAGGTGATCCACATATCAGTCAGGGACTGCATTTCAATTTTTTGAACGCCTCTACCACGACGGGTTTCACATCTACGCTTCTGTCGAAGGCGGCTGAAGGCGTTTCACCAGAGAACCCCGCAACCTCGCTTCACGAGGTTTCTGGCAAACAATTTGCGTACCAGGTCCCACAACCTGTGTACGTGGCTGGAATTGAAAGTGGACTATTCCACGGGGAAGCTGATCAACCAGTACAACACGCGTTCCAGATGTTCCGCTCCGTGAAGTTGAATTCCTGGCCTTTTCTGCTGATTCGTTTTCTTTTCATCCTTGCAAGGATTGTTTTCTTCAGGGCCGGAACGATGGAATCAATGACCAGACTGCTTTTGCCACTCCCACTCACACCGGTGAAGCACGCGGTTCTTCAGCGGGATATTGACCCGTCGAGGTTTCTAATATTATGACAGAAAACGCCTTCGACACTTAATCGGAAACGCTGTTTTCATCCTCTGATTCTCCATCTGTTTGCGTTCCAGGTGTATTCATCTTCAAGATTGAAGACCCGTTAAAGTCTGTTGATTAATTAACTCTTGATGCGTTCCTTGAGCGACGAGTTCACCCCCATTTGTCCCGGCGCCTGGACCAATCTCTACCAGCATATCTGCAGAACGCATTGTCTGCAGATCGTGTTCGATAACAATCAGACTGTTCCCCTGATTTTGTAATCTTCGCAGAACCTGTAACAGGCGCTGCGTATCCCGGGCATGCAAGCCATCTGTTGGCTCATCCAGAATTATGCACGCACCTGTCACACCTGTGCCCAGTGTGCTTGCCAGGCGGGCGCGTTGATACTCTCCACCCGACAAAGTATTCGCGCGACGATAGCGACAGATATCCCAGACCAACATCTAACAGATACCCCAGACGTGAACAGATCTCAGGAATCAGTCTGTCGCTGGTTGATTGAGCCTGATCAGTTGAATTTGATTTAACTGTTTTTTCCAGTTCTCCAAAGAACTCCCGGAGTGAGTCCAGACTCAATCGCTGCAAATCGGGAAATGATTTGCACCATCCACAGTGATGTTCCTGGCCAGCGGATTAATCCGGGCTCCATTGCACGCCACACAGAGATGATCTGCCTCATCAATCGTTTTCGTATTCTCATCTTCTGAAATGAGATACCCTAGCCCATCACATTCCGGACAGGCTCCCTGAGGGCTGTTCGAATTCAATGTGGCCGGATGAATATTCGGAAAACTGATATCACAGCTGGAGCAGGCGAATTTTTCATTAAAGAAATGATCAATCCATTCCCCAGACTCAGCCTGAACAGTAACGATACATTCTCCATCCCCACGCTTAAGCGTCGTGTTGACGGACTCCTGCAAACGGGATTGAATGCCGTCTTTCATGATCAATCGATCAATCACAATCTCAACCGTGTGCTGAGAAGCGAACTCGACATCATCGACTTGAGTAGGTCGTGCAATTGGCCATTCACTCGAGCGAACATATCCTTCCGAAACTAACTTATCGAATAACTGGCCCAGTTTGGAATTACTCACCTCTCTCCAGACCGGTGCCAGTAGCATTATTTTAGTTCGTTCAGGAAAGGTGAGAATTGATTCCACAATCTGCTCTGAAGACTGACTGCTCACGACCTGTTCACAGTGAGGACAATGCACCACTCCGGCCCTGGCAAACAGCAAACGTAGATAATCATCAATCTCGGTTGTCGTCCCTAATGTCTGGGGACCTACAGATTTCCACGGTGCTGGGCGAGACTCAGAAGTTGGGGAGCAAGCCGGAGATGGAATCCATCCGGATATGAGGTAAAACCGGAAAACGCTTTCTGGCTCCCGACGATAATGTGGTGAAGTATTTTCGTTGGCCTTCAGCGAACAAAGTATCGTAAGCGAGAGAACTCTTGCCACTACCACTCACCCCGGTGAAGACAACCAGGTGATTTTGAGGCAGATCGATATCGATCCCCTTCAAATTATGCTGACGGGCACCTCTGATCTGAATGGTTTTATGATTCGTGTTTTTATCGACGATCGACATCAATCTAAAATCAAGTTCCGTCATGCCACTTACAATCGGATTAAATCAGCAGCCACTACGATCAACTACAGGCGATCAACAACAGGCAATCTTCCGTATAATCGGATCAATTAGAAATAACACCCCAGCATTATTGATTCGAAGAGCTCTAACATCATCGAAGTAGAGATCAGTCAGCTGGATTCCGAAGTGAGCTTTAATGCCTGCCTGAATTTATCTTTATCAACCCAAAGATCCCAACCAAGAGAGCCATCATGTTTCGATCCTAGAATGGCAATCGGTCTGCAATTAATGACCTTAGGGGTATTTTCTTTCTGTGTGGAAGACATCGTCCTGCGATATTCTCCCAACTGGATCCCCACCTCAGGTTTTTTCTCTCAATTCTTTGACTCGATCGATGGCAAACAACACCTGATTGTTAAGCAATGGCTCTCCATAATGCTGGGTGCCATAGGAGCATCTCTCTTCATTTTCAGCCTGGGGGGCTCCAGCCAGCCGGTTGATGGAAAATCCGATCAGAAAAAAAAGAGCTGAAAACCAGAAAATCAGCACTTGAGCATAACCTGAATTCATCAGAAATAATGCGGTTTCAGCACGATTGGTCATTCAGTACACTGAAGAATGACCTTCTAAGGGCCTGAATTGATCAATTGCATTAAATCAGGGCTTGAAATAGGCTTCGAACAGAATCTATTATTACAGATAATAGTTAGTTAGGCTAATTAATCTCAGTACAGTACCCGAATCTGATCATTCCCTCCCATCACCCTCATTAATTTCCGCATTTACAGGAAATGCAGAGCACCTCCTAGTACTCATCCACGCACTCCTGATACCGCTGGCCATTGGAACACTCATGCTGGAATATGATTTTGAACAGAGCCTCGGTTACTGGACTGCATTAACTTCCCATGCATATCGACGTGCGCTGGATGGTGAATTAAACCGGCAGAATATCACGATCAGGCAATGGGAGGTATTGGCTTTACTGTCACTCAACGGAGAACAAACCCAGGTCCAGCTTGCTGAACAACTTTGTATCGAACCTCCCACCCTGGCCGGTGTCATCAAACGCATGGAACGGGATGGCTGGCTGGAACGAAACTGCTGTCAGGAAGATCGACGTAAAAACAACATTCGCCCAACTCCCAAAGCAGAAGCCTTATGGCAACAGATGGTGGACTGTTGTCGAAAGATTCGTGCCCAGGCGACAGCAGGAATGACGCAGGATGAAATCGACCAGTACATCAGCCTGTGCCAACGAGTAATCAAGAATATGAATTTCAATATTGGATTTGCCTTTTTAACGGGCTCATCCGGTCGCGATTGTGTCGCAAATCAGGAACACGATCTACAACATCACGAATCCTGATTCCCGCTGCAACTTGAGAGTTACTTAACAACGAGACCACAAGTTACAGCGTACGGCCTGAATAATCAGGTCGTTTTGAAATCCGACGTGCTCACCCTTCCCTAACCCAGACTACCTAAAACACTCGAACCTTATGAAAAAAGATAGCATGCAATCTATCTGGATAACATTTGTATTACTTCTTTGCACCCTCTGTGCAGCTGGATGTGGCTCGAACGAAAGTACGGCAAGTGCTCCTCCTGCGGCACCTCCTCCCAGTATGGTGCGTGTCGGACCAATTATTAAGAAAACGATTCGTCCCGAACTCCGCATCGTCGCCACCATTCATCCACGCAGAACATCCATTGTCGCGTCAGGAGCCGATGGTGTTGTTGAAGAATTTATTCCGGACGCCGGCTTTTATGTTGAGGAAGGAACTGTCCTTTCAACTTTACGCATGAAATCAACCAATCTGAATATCGCTCAGGAGGAAGCCCTTCTGAAAGAAAAACAGGAAGAACTGAAAAGCCTGGAAGCAGGTTCCCGTCCGCAGGAGATCGAGGAAGCACAGGCAAAGATGAGAGCTGCGGAAATCGCGCGACGCGTGACAGAACAGAAGTTCAATCGGGTCGAGGAACTCTTTAAAAGAAACGCGATCAACAAAGACGAACGAGATGATGCCCAGGAAAAAGCGGAAGCAGCCAACCATCTTTTTGATGCGGCCAAGGCGAGCTTTGAACTGGTGAAACAGGGCCCTCGACAGGAGGAGATTGAACAGGCTCGTGCGCGTGTTGCCGCTCAAAAGGAACACATTGACTATCTACTTTCCGAGAAAGAAAAGCGAATCACCAAAGCTCCATTCGACGGAGTGATTGTCGATACTCATACATTCAATGGTCAATGGCTCTCCAAGGGTGATCCTGTTATTACCCTGGCGCGCATGGACCTGATGGTTGTCATCGCGAATGTCGATCAATCAATGTTGCAATACATTTCGATCGGTGATGAAGTCGACATTCGTATTCCGGGAACGGAACCTGAAAAATGGAAAGGCGAAATCGGTACGATTGTCTCCCAGAGCAATTGGGAAAGTGGCTCCCGACTCTTCCCCGTTCGCATCGTCGTGAGGAATCGATTTGAAGAGATCGACGACCGCAAAATTCCTGTTCTTAAAGAAGGGATGCATGCAGAGGTCGTATTCAAGGGACCGGAAGTCGAGGCGGTGCTGGTTCACAAGGATGCGATGGTCAGGACTTCCGGTGGTAAGGCAATCTTCGTCTTTCAACCCGACCCCGCCAATCCTCAAACGGGTGTCGTGAATCAATACCAGATTGAAACAGATATTGGCGAAAAAGAGCTGATTCGTGTTTATATCAAGGATGCAGATATCACCTCTGGACAGGTAGTCGTGGAAGGGGCGGAACGTTTGCGGCCCTTCCAGAATGTCGCCATTCTGCCCGAAGAACCGTACCTGAAGCCGCTCCTGGCAACTGCTGATTCGATGAGCCTGCATCTTCACCAGAGGAGAGCGAACCATCTGTTGAATCGACAGAAGAGACTGCTAATCAAACCAACGCTGAGCAGCAATAAGTCAGCGACGATTTTTATTGACCACGCAGCGACATCACATTTTCCACTAATACTCCTGACGAACTCAATACAAAGTAAGACCAGATGAACTTCATCGGATTTGCCGTTAAAACCCGGTTAAAGTGACCGTCGCTGTCTTGATGGCAGCCTTGTTCGGGATGATTTCGTTATGGGCCACTCCAGTTCAACTGATCCCCGATGTGATTGAACCCAAAATCACAGTCAGCACCACCTGGCCTGGTGCCAGTGCTCAGGAAGTCGAACGTGAAATCATCGAAGAACAGGAAGAACAACTCAAAAGTGTGGAAGGTCTGCGTGAGTTTGAAAGCACCAGTTCCGATTCCCGCGGAGAGATTATTCTCCGCTTCAAAGTTGGGACAGATTTGGGTGAAGCCCGCGCCCGAGTCTCTGACAAGCTGAATCAGGTCCCCGAATACCCGGAAGACGCCAACGAACCGACCATCACCACAGTCAACCCCAACGAAAACGCTATCGCGTGGTTCATTCTCCTGCCGATTCCTCCTTCCGTAGAAGATATGGAAGCCTTTGCCCGTACTCATCCTAATGTCAAAGATGAATTACAACCTTTCATTGAAGAAGGAGTCACCCCCGAATATACCGTCCTCGTGAAACTTGCCGAGAAACATCCGGAGCTGAAAATACTCATCAAAGGAAAAAATGATCCCGCCCTGATGAAAAAATTCGCGGAGGACTTCATTGAATCTCGATTCGAACGTGTTCCCGGTGTGGCGAATTCCAACGTCTTTGGTGGTCAGGAAGAGGAAGTCCGCGTCGTCGTGGACCCTGCAAAACTCGCTTCGCTGCAATTAACAATCGCTGATTTGCGGAACGCTCTGCAGGCTCAAAATAAAAACACCTCGGCTGGCGATATGTGGGAAGGCAAAACACGAAACGTGATTCGTACCCTCGGCCAGTTTCGCAGTATCGAACAGGTCGAAAAGACCGTCATTGCCGTCCGCGATACGACCCCCATTCGAGTCACTGATGTCGCCCGGGTAGAGCTGAATTATAAAAGCCGGAAGGACTGCCAGAAAGGGATCAAGCGCTCTGGCAATCAATGCACAGCAATCGCCAAAACAACGTCCTGAAATCATGGGGCTCCTCTCGCGAATAATCTGGCTCCTGATGAACGAGAAATTGCTCCTTTCAACTTCGGTAAATGCTAAGACTTTGACGCGGGTTGCGACGAAAGAAATGCCAGGGGCCTCGTGCCGGTGGTGTGCAAATTCATTCAGTTTATGGCTGACGGTATAACATCTTCGGCAACGAATCTAAAGCCAGATAAACATGCTCATTTGGGCTTTGGCAATTGCGCAATTGTCGACGTTCGCGAAGCCCTCGATCAGTATTGATCATTGGTATTTCAATTCCGATCAGTATCGTCATTGCCACGTTCGTGTTCGTACGAGCTTTCGGTAGAAGTATCAACGTGATCAGTCTGGCCGGGATGGCCTTTGTTGTGGGGATGGTTGTCGATAACGCCATCGTAGTGTTGGAGAATATCTTCCGGCATTATGAGGAATCTGGCGATCCTAAAGAAGCCTCGATCAAAGGAACAGAGGAAGTCTGGGGCCGTACTCGCCTCCACACTCACGACTCTGGCTGTTTTTGTGCCGGTGATCTTCGTGCAGGTCAGGCGGGACAGCTTTCCGCGATATCTCCATTGCGATCAGCTGTGCGGTCGGACTTTCTCTGATTGTCTCTATCACTGTCATCCCATCGGCAGCCAGACACATCCTCAAAGACAAAACGTAAAGTCAAAATCAAAAACAAGGCGGGAAGAAACTCCCGAAACAGCCAGGACTGATTTCACGATTCGTGACATCAGTCGTGGAAGGTTTCATTGAAATACTTCATTAGCTACAGGAAACCCGTGGAAGCTTTCATTCGGGTGGTCGTGCTGACTGTTTTATCGTCACCTCACTTGTGGGTGCCTGGATGATCATGCCCGAAACGGAATACCTGGTACCGGAAGGAACCGGAACCTCATCTTTGCGATTCTCATTCCTCCACCCGGTTACAACATCGACAAAATCATCGAGATCGGGGAATCTATCGAACCCCAACTCGCTCCCTATTGGGAAACGAAACCGGGCAGTCCGGAAGCCAAAGCACTCGACGGTCCGCTGATTGAAAGTTTCTTCTTTGTGGCACGGGGGCCCATGCTCTTTATGGGAGCGCGCAGCCAGGATCCGCTACGCGCCGCAGAGTTGATTCCTGTACTTCGCAAAGCGACAACCAACATTCCCGGTACATTTGCGATCATCCAGCAGAGCAGTCTGTTTGAGAATGCTTTAACCGGAGGACGTTCGATTGAAATCCGTTTGAGCGGTCCCGAACTGGAAGTTCTGGTTCAACAGGCTCAAATGGCCTTCGGTATGTGTATGCAGGAATTTCCGATGTCCGAAGGAAACCAGCTACGTCCTGTACCTGGCCTCGACCTTTCCAGCCCGGAAATGCACGTAAAACCAAATCTCGATCAGGCCGCCGAATTGGGAATGACCACGGCTGACATTGGTTACACCGTCAATGCGTTGATCGATGGAGCTTATGCGGGCGATTTCTGGAATGAAGGAACCAAAATCGATCTCGTGATCTACGGGTCCGATGATTACGTCAATTACTCACAAGACATCAGCCAGCTCCCCCTCAGTACACCTCGCGGTCGCATTGTTCCATTGGGAACAGTAGCCGATGTGGAATTAACAAGTGGTCCCGAGCAGGTGGTGCATAACGAACGTCAGCGTTCTATCACCATTCAGCTGACACCGGCCCCCCAGATTCCACTCGAAACAGCGATGCGAATTGTCAACGACAAAATCCGACCTGCCCTGATGGCTCAGGCTCCATTCCAGACTGGCAATTATCAGATACGCCTCGCGGGTGCTGCGGATAAACTCGTTTCCACCCGCCGTGAACTTCAATGGAATCTGTTACTGGCAGTCGTCATCACTTACCTGTTGATGGCCGCCCTGTTTGAATCATTCGTCTATCCGGTGGTCATCATGACCAGCGTCGCCCTGGCTCTCGTCGGTGGATTCATCGGCCTGGCTTTCCTCAATCTTTATATCTTCCAACCACTCGACATGCTCACCATGCTCGGTTTCGTGATTCTGATTGGAACGGTGGTGAACAATGCCATTCTGATTATTCACCAGTCCCTGAACTACATTCGCGATGAGGGAATGCCCGATAAGGAAGCGATTCTCCTCAGTGTTCGTACGCGTATGCGACCGATCTTTATGAGTACCCTGACAACCGTGCTCGGTATGTTACCGCTGGTCGTTCCGCTCCCGATCTTTCAGGATGGTGAATTGATCTGGATGTCGGGTGCCGGTTCGGAACTTTACCGCGGTCTCGGATCAGTGGTTCTTGGCGGCCTACTTGTCTCGACCCTCTTCACACTGGTGATCGTACCGATCGGTTTCAGCCTGGTCCTTGACATGCGACGAAAAACGGTGGAGCTCGTCTCTTCAACCCCCTCCTCGTCTGATTCCGGTTCAGCCAATCAACCAGTCAAAACGAGTGTCGCCCACAAACTGGGATCGTGAGCAATCGGAAACTCGCGTCCAACCGACAGGGTCTGCTCTCCTTGCTGAAAATCCTGGACGCAATAATAAAAACCCATCTCAGAAAAGTTTTCCGGGTCGTAACCAGTGAGCGAGGTTGCGGGTATCCAGAACTGGAGCCGATACCCTTCCGGCGAATGCTCGGCCCAGACGAGTTGATCTCCCGCTTCGGGTAACGTCGCTTCTTCACGAGCCCGGGCAATGGGCATTGGCAGGTTACCCGCTGGCTGACCGGCCAAATTCGGGTAGCAGAAAAACGAATAGCAGAAGCGACTTGCCCGGTGGATATTCTGGGTGTTTCGGGTATCAATCCAGAACCAGATACCATCACTCACTTCGGGTTCATCACGATTAAATTTGATGACCGATTCCTCTTTGCGGACATTCACTTCCAATAGCAATCCCTCGGGATGCCAACCGACAGCGAGCTTCGCGAAATCCTGTTGACGTTCCAGATCCGCGAAAACTCGGCAGCTGATACTTCTCAGGTAGTGCGTCGAAGCCCGATTTTTTTGTGGGAGCGTTTTTCAGTTTGTGAACGGGTATCGAGTATCGGAACAGAAACCGCTCTGGAATAATATTGGCCATATGTTTTATTGATCTCGTGCGATTGGTTTCTCGCGTTGTGTATAGATTAAATCAGATCCCCGCCAGTAATCGCGAGGCGATCTCAGCTGCTGTATCTGATTCATTAAAGGGGACTTCCCGGCATTCGACAAGGTTGCGATACCAGGTATGTTGCCGTTTCGCAAATTGTCGCGTCCGAATTTTAATCTGCTCAATCGCTTCTTCGAGAGGTCGCCCTGCGTCCAGTGCGTCAATCATCTCTTTATAACCAAGCGCCTGACGAGCGGTCCTGCCCAGCGGGGGATCCAGTTCCATCAATGCCCGGACTTCCTCGACCAATCCCTCCTCGACCATCAGATCCACGCGCGAGTTGATTCGTTCATGAAGCCAGGCCCGGGGTGGAGATAACCAGTAGACATGCAGAGGTCGATCATTCTCGGGTAAGGGTTCCTGCTCCTGTTGAGCGGAAAGAGGTTGGCCGGTGATATGGTTTACCTCCAGTGCCCGCACCACTCGTCGCTGATCATTCGGATGCAGTCGATCAGCCGCAATGGGATCAACCTGTTGCAACATCTGATGAAGTTTTTCTCCCCCCTCTGCGTTAGCGATCTCCTCCAGCTGCCGGCGAAATTCCCAATCGGCTTCCGGCCCTTCAAAGACTCCACGCAACAGCGAACGCAGATAAAGCCCGGTTCCCCCCACAAAGATTGGAGTTTTCTCTCGTGAAAGAATATCGTCCACTTTTTCTGCAGCAAGAGCGAGATACTCAGCCACACTGAACTCTTCGTGTGGGTCAATCAGATCATAAAGGTGATGAGGAACCTGCAGCTGTTCCGCCTGAGTCGGTTTGGCCGTACCGATGTCCATCCCCCGATAGAGCGTCATCGAATCAAGCGCAATGATTTCTCCACCCAACTGTGGGGCCAGTTTGAGCGCCACTCCACTTTTACCACTGGCAGTCGGACCGGCGATGAACCAGCACTGCTGTAACTGTTCCGCTGGTATCTGTAACATCAAAGCCACCCGAGAGATTGATCCGGCAAGATGCGTCGTTCTGCTGAATTGACAGCCATTTTCAAACGATTCTCTATAGCCGGTTATTTACGAAATCACCTAATTTAGATAAGGTGTAAGCCACAAGCAATCGTACCCGAATTCAACGCAGGATCTCTTTATGCCGATCTTTGAAAAATCCGTCACCGTCAATACTCCCATCGAAGAACTCTTCGATTTTATGATCAGACCCACCAAGGTGATGCAGATTAATCCTCCAGAACTGAAAATGAACCTGCTGGACGTTCCCGAAGTACTCGACGGGAACAGCATTATGAAGGTCGATCTCCTCGGTTTCGGCATCCCGCAACGGGTCATCTACGAAATCACCGAATTCAACAGCCCCACCCGGTTCACCATGGCCCAGACTGAGGGCCCCGTGGCGAAGTGGATTCAATCCCATGATTTCACCCTGGTGAACCCGGAAGTGACCATTTTGACTGAACGCATCGATTTCGATCCTCCTGGTGGGATGCTCGGTTTCATGCTGACTGCTGATCGAATCAAAGATTCATTAGCCAAAGCTTACGATCACCGGCATCAGGAACTGCAGAAGATCTTCGGTTGACATTGAGCCACAGAATATGTACACATGAATACATATCGTGTACTCCTGTCGTTTCAATATTTCCTGATCTGTAGAGCCTCTTCTGATGAGCTCATCTCCGCAAGGACATTCTCTACCCGGCCCCCGATACGTCGGTCGTGGCTCCAGCCTGGAGCCTCAGAACCGCTTTGTAAGTCGCACCCGGGAATTGAATCTCGAAGAGCTGGAACGACAACGGACCGATGAAGAGGAATCCACCTCACCCAAACTGAAGACTCGTTTCTACGAAGATCTCTCCCAGTCAATCGTCTCGGAAAACGACAGTCCAGACCTCTCGGCCAATTTCACCCTGAACCCCTACCGGGGCTGCGAGCATGGTTGTGCTTATTGTTATGCCCGTCCATCACATGAGTACCTCGACCTGAACGCCGGCATCGACTTTGAGACGAAGATTTTCGTCAAGCTGAAGGCTGCCGAGCTCTTTCGGGACTGGATTCGCAAACAGAAACAGAATCCCGGGTTCGTCGCCATCTCGGGAGTAACCGATTGCTATCAACCTGTCGAGCGAAATCTCGAACTAACCCGCAGTTGTCTGAAGGTGGCACTCGAAGCTCGGTTGCCTATCCGCATCGTCACCAAGAATAAACTGGTTTTGCGTGACCTCGACATCCTGCATGAGATGGCTTCCCGCAGTTTAATCAGCGTCGGGATCAGCCTGACCTCACTCGATCAATCCTTGATTCGGGTCCTGGAACCTCGCACAAGTTCACCCGTTTCCCCGCCTCGAAGCAATCCGCCATTTAGCCGAGCATAACATTCCAGTCTTCTCCCTGTTCGCCCCCATCATTCCCGGTTTAAATGACAGCTCGATACCCGAACTGATGCAAGCCGCTAAAACTGCGGGGGCGACAGGAGCGACGTACACGATCCTGCGACTTCCCTGGTCAGTCGAACCGGTTTTCGTGAACTGGCTCGAAGAAAATCTCCCCTCCCGCAAAGAAGCGATCCTCTCCGCCATTCGCAAACTCCGCGGCGGAAAACTGTATCAAAGCAATTTCGGCGAACGAATGCGGGGAACAGGCATCATGGCCGATCAGATCAAACAAACCTTCGACATCTTCGCCCGCAAATATTGTTTGAATGGCCCCTTCCCCAAACTCGACTCCAGCCACTTCGACCCCACCTGCGGCCAGGCCAGACAGTTGCGGTTGTTTTAAGATTACCCCGCTGCAATCCTGAAATAATCTTAAGTTCCATTCAGCTTTCCCTGTTCAACCAGTCTTCAGGAAACTCCTCTCTCAGAAATGGCCTGGGCATCCGCCACTCCAAACCATAGTCCGCATCAACATGCTCCCACCCACTCAAATCCATTTCGTAAAGTTCGTCAGCGGGTAGAGCTCTCACGTCATCAAAAAAATGGTCTAGAATGAATTGATAAACTACCTTATCCAAACCTGCATATTCTTCTGAGGAACCAATCGTCTCATTTGCAAAACCAAAAACCTTGAGGTCTTTCATGTCGTCATCCACAAAGTCCCATCTTACTTTCCCTAGAAAGATAGCTTTCTTCTTTTTCATGGAGACTAAATAACCCATCACAGACATGCGTACCTCGCTAACTCACTCTTAGTTACTGAAAGAGTCTCGAAACATATATAGCTAAGAGATTTCCATGACCCGATTGGTTCAGGATCCAACATCGAATAATATTTCGCCCAACCAGCTTCTCTCCCCGCTACCCCCGAAACCTTGAGCCTGGACAGAGTGAAACAGTTCTGATGCGCGTCAGTGACGACCTGCAGGCAGCAGCAAAAGAGGGACAGCCTGCCAATGTAACACTGATGCTGCAAACTGCTGAGCCCATTAATTCAGGAAGTGTGAAGCTGCAGCTCAATGGTCAGTTTGTGGAAAACCCAACCACGGAGAACGACTGGTCCCGGTATCAGGTTCCCCCGAATTGATGAAAACAGGAGTCAACAAGGTGGAGTTGACGACCAACCCCTCTGGTGAAAACATCACCCTGAAAGATTTGCAATTGCGGATCGAATACGATCAACCGAACTGATTCAACAAACGAAATTCAGTACACAAAAAAAAGCCCATTGTGATCATCAATCACAAAGGGCTTTTTTATTTCAGTAGCGGAAGAGGGACTCGAACCCCCGACACGCGGATTATGATTCCGCTGCTCTAACCAACTGAGCTATTCCGCCATGTTGTAGTTTGAATCAGAAGGCTGATTTTGTACTGCTTTCAGTCTTTTCGGGGACAGGAAAGATCTGTCTAACTGACGCCGGTGAAACTGGTTCCGATTCTGTTGAGCGAGACAGATTATCTAACAGCAGCACATTTCGCAAGTCAGTTTGTGGTTCTTTTCGAGCACCAGAGGGAGCAAAAAGACTTTTCCACCTGTATGGAGACACCAGATCGAGAGGGTAGGTTCAGGCTTTCAACAGCCTGAAACTATACATACGCCTCGTTTTTCTGCTTGTCTGAGTTCAAATGCCCCGTTCCGGAGAATATTCCTCGCAAATTTTCTGGATGTCTTCGCGAGCACTGAAGTAGGCATCAATCACTTTGCTGTCCCACTGTTTTCCGGCTCCACTCGTTAGGATCGACTCGATTTTCGTCAGAGGCATCCCTGAGCGGTAAGGTCGATCGCTGCCCATCGCATCGTAGCTGTCCGCGACGGCGAGAATACGGGCCATGATGGGTATTTATTCCCCTTTCAAGCCATCCGGGTATCCACGTCCATCGTAGCTTTCGTGGTGGCTGCGAACCCCTGGCAGTACTTTATGGAGATTTTTGAGTCGTTTCAGAATCGTGAACCCGATCATCGGATGCTGCTGAATCTGAGCGAACTCATCCTGATCGAGGGGACCTTCTTTTCGTAAGACACGGTCGTCGACACCAATTTTCCCGAGGTCATGCAGCAAGCCGGAGAGATAGATATTTTCCAGTTCATCGGTCGACCAACCGAGTTCTTCGGCAATCCGTTTTGCAATCAGGGCTACGCGTTCGCTGTGACCGCGGGTGTAAGGGTCCTTGGCGTCCAGTGTGGAAACCAGTGATTGAACGAAACTCAGAATCAATTGTTGAATCTCTTCGTACAATTGAATGTTACGCAAGTGCGTTCCCAGAATTGTCGCGATCGATTTCAGCAGGTTGGCCTCTATCGTACCGAACTCTTCATTGTGGTGCATGTTACAGCTGAGAATCCAACCGGAACGATGCGATGCCTCGGTGATAGGCACCAGAATAAAGTTTTTCAATCCAGGAAAATCTTTTCCCAGGGGTGTGCTCTCAACATAGTTTTTAACGAGAGGCTTGCACCAATCATGAGTTTCAAATTTGGCGACAAGTCGAGCCAGACCGAATTCATCAAACGGAAGATCTCCATGCACGATGAAGCTTTCATCGGCGACTTTGTCGTTGAACCAGATTAAGTGCGCATCTGCTTGAACCAGACCACTTAAACCATCCAGACACAGAGCCCCCAGATCGGCGGGGGATCGCGAGATGTGCAGATTACTGGTCAGTCGATGGAGCAGTGATATTTCTTCGTAAGTCTGTTCCAATTGCTGATCGAGTTGCAGAATACTTTGATTTAATTCGAGCTCCAGGTGCTCAAACTGGCAACGATCATTCAGCATGTTCACAATCGCATCCAGCATGGAACTGCTGCACGCGGGTATTTGCGACAGCCAGGCGTTGAATTCATCTTCAGGCCAGCTCTGCATGGCGGCAGCAATGACCAGGTCGGCTGGGCGTGATGTTTCGTGAGCGCAGACATATCCGACAGCTAAGCCTTCTGAGAAACCATCGATATTCAGGGGGACTAGAATGGCGCTCAGATCTTTTCCCAAGCCTACCTTACGAACTTTATCATCCTCAATGAGTTCCGGCAGTAAGCCCTCGGGAACTAAAGGAGTGATAGAATCCCGGACGGTACTCACAGGTTTTTGCGTGTTTACATCCCATACAAAGAACGAAATTCCCGTATAAGTTTTGATTTCAGCCGAGTCGCTGCGCGCAAAGTTCAGTAATTGCCTGCCGATAAGCAGGGTTTTGCTGAGCAGATTTCTGAGTTCGTAACGTGTTGTCGGATACAGATTGTGAGATCATGGTTACATTCTTTCCGGTTATACGGCCCGAAGAACGTTAGATCACAACTAAGCACGAATCAAATCTCGTTCATGCATCCCCCCTGAACGAGGAGAAAATAGGAACGTATTGCGGATTATGACGTCTGTATCAATTCGAATGGCTGCTTCTCACCTGAGATAATCCGTGCAGCGGTCTGTTCGTAACTAATCGGTATCTAACCGATCTAACTGAACATGCTGCGTCATTATCACCTTGATGTTGATCTCAATTAAGTCTGGATTTGCAGAATCAGCCTGGGATCCAGCCTATCTGGCGATTAACCACTCGACAGCAGCTTGAGCAGCATCAAGACGCCCACCGGAAGTGGCGACGTTATCAATCGCCCCAGCGGCCTCGTAGGTCTTCCGGACCAGTTCAGGGACTTCGCCCTCGTCCCCACCAATCCAGAGCGGATATGGGGCTGATAGCGAAAGCGGTCCGGGCAGGTCACCATATTTAACAACGCCTGGTAGAAACTGGGGATCCCGATACGATCCCAATTGTGTGAAACGGAAGTGATCCGTTACCACCGCTGCACGGTCAATTTTATCCTGAGCAATCATTCGTGCAGCAGCAACCAGAGGTCCTGCTCCATTCACACCCACCAGATCAAGCGATTGAGGAGCATGCTCGTCTCCTTTAATAAAAGCAATCAGAGTCAGAATGTCATGAACACGACTCGCGAAGACAGTGTGATTGTAACCGAAGGTGTACCCGGCGAAGTCACGTGGATTCTCAACTTTGGGTGTCTGAGAGAACTCCTGTCCGGCCGGAATAAATTCTCCCTGGTATAAAAGGTCGGCGCTCATCACAGCATAACCGGAATCAACCAGTTGACGAATTTGAGGTAATCGGTGCGCCCTGATCATCCAGCAGCCCCGACTTCCCTTGCCATCCAGCCATAAAATGACGCGGCCATTCCAGTCAGTTGTCTGCGGGAAGAATGAGATGATGGGTAGCTCTTCCTCTTTAGTTGTTAATCTGAGTTTGTCTTTAAAAGAGATATCCCGATTTCTCCTGCTTATCAACTTTTGTTCTTTGAATATCCTCTGCACGAGGAAGCCCACGACCAATAATCGTTTCAGAAAGCCCCGCCGATCACCCGTTTGTATTCGTTCAGTGAGTTTTTATCAGTGGGAACCAATCCTGAGATCAGGGCCTCGTCCCGCTCGGCCAATTGTCGCGTCAGTTTTGTCTCGTATTCAACGCCTCCTTCAGGTGCGGGATGCTCGGCATTCCAGACAGCATGTTCCTCACTACTGAGTACTTCATAATCTTCCTCTACAATTGGTTCTTCCAGTCCCAGTTTCAAATGCTTGTTGAACCAGTGATACATAACTGCCCGGGTAACATAGTTGTAGTTATGCGGGTAGTTCGGGTAGACTTGCAGAAGACATCCTCCTTCTTCCCCAACATGCCGTACAACTTCTGCAGTTCCGGGTAACCATCCGTCATCATGTCGACGGTCCAGTCGTTGGCGGCAGTCATCGCTTGCGGTTTAGGAGCAAATAGCCCCGCTAATTCGACATGTGCCTGTTCCAATACGTAACAGACTGCAATTTTCACGAAGGTACATCCCCCCTGCATCGATGTAGAAACCATCCCCTGTGGGAAAGCAACGATCGGTCGATCATCAGTCGCACACAGCAGAATGGTTTGCGTCCCACCACCACTTCCTCCAGTCACGGCGAGACGCTGCGGGTCGACATCAGGAAGGGACTCCAGAAAATCTAGTGCTCGAATTGAGTTCCAGCTCTGGATACCCATCACACTCTGTAATCGAAGTTCTGCTTGAGCAGTATAGAGTCCCCACTTCTCAGGATTTTCCAGTTCCTGGTCAGGGTTCGACATGACGATGGGCGACCTGTTGCGAGATCTGAACACTGTCGGCATAACCGAGCATGTCATAAATGAAAACAACACAACCCATGCGGGCTAACTGGATACAACGGGCAATCTTGGGAAAGCGACCTGAACCTTCGAAACGTTCCTGACCGCGGGTAATCATTTCACGGACCTGTTTTTCGGAATACTCGTGGAGACGTCCACCATGGCCATGTGGAGAAAGAACACCGGGATACTTTCCTTCGCCAGACGCAGGACGGAATAAGAGGCCGGTTACATAATGACCGGGAATACTTTCGAAATAGACTTTCTCGATCGTGACCCCTTCGCGGGTAAACTTCCCATGCAGAACTGGATTGAGCGGAGTCCGTTCCGGCATTGGCCACATACCTGTTGCCACCTGAATGCGACGTTTCAAATCCTTGGCACGTGCCTCCCACTCCGCTTTTCCCTCTGGCACGACAAAGGGGAAGTGACCATTCAAATCTTTGGAAGGTTCTAATCGTTTATCCTGAAGGGTAATTCTCCATTGGGATAGACAAGCAGATCGATTGTTTCTGCCTGAACTGGACCTGAAGTGAGCCATAAGCTGACGATCGAAATTGAAAAGAAGACATTTCGAAAGTGTAGTGGTCCACCGTTGCATCAAAGCTCTCCCATGAAGAATAAATCATAACAATCAGGCCGCTCTCAGCGGGATATAAGCAGTTAATCATCATAAACGGTCGCACATGGGTTGTCGATTCACCCCTTACAAATCTGTCCTCACCCCTCAGAACCTCAGCAATCGGATCTGCTGAAAATTGTTTCAGCCAATAAAAAAACCTCCCTGCATTCCATAGAAAGCAGAGAGGTTTAGCTGAAGTGATTATCTCTCAGAAATTGCCGTTGAATTCCACCTCGTCAGTCATAATCTCCGAGAGATAATTATTTTTAGTACAGCAGAACTTCGTTTAGTTTTCAGGTGCGGGTTTAGATTCCTCCGGTGTGGCTTCCTGAGCTTTGGGCTCCTCATCAGCCTTTTCGAAGTTTTTTCACCTTCTCTTCGATCTTTTTTCGCATAGGAGGTTTGAACTCCTCTTTCGAAATCGAACCGTCAGCATCTTTATCGAGCTTGGAGAAACGCTCTTTCATTCCTTCAGGCAGCTCTTCCAGACTGATTTTTCCATCTTCGTTTTTATCAAAACGACCAAAGAACATTTCAGCTCGCTTGGCAGGATCCATCATTCCCGGTTTCATCTCTGGAGGTTTCATGCCCATGCGGGGCTTGCCTTTTTCCCGCCCCATTTTTTCACGACCCATCCCTTTCTCGAATCGTGGACCATGCATGGCGTGATGATCTCGTTTCCCCATTTCAGGACCTTTGAATTTTAAGCGGCCCATCAATTCAGGGATATCAAGCTGGCCATCCTCATTCTTATCGAGTTCAGCAAACATTTCTACTGCCTTGGCCAGCTCGTCCTTACTCAGCTTTTTGTCATCATTTTCATCGAGAGTATTCAGGAAGCCTCCTTCGAACTCAGGACGCTGGTGCGGAAAACCAGCATGATGGAATCCTCGAGGGCCATGATGTCCAAAAGCCCCACGATGTGGTCCCCATCCCTGATGATGTGGGCCTCCCCAACCAGATCGATGCCAACCAGAGTGACCTCGGCCATGATAGCCCATGCTGTATCGACCATAGCCGCGACCGCGTGAGCCCCACCCATAGTGACCACCATAACGTGGTCCCCAGGCACCTCTCTCATGCCAACCATGTCGCCCGTGCCGTCCATGTTCTGCATGGTGGCCAAAGTGTCGACCGTGCCGGCCCTGTTCTGCATGATGGCCGAAGTGGCGACCGTGAAAGCCATCTCCTCGATGCATCCCTTTACCTTCGGGTTTGTGCTCTTTCATGCGAGCCTGCATCTTCTCCTTCATTTCCTCAAAAGCTACTTTCAAAGTTTCGACAGTTACTTCCGATTGATCTTCCTTAAGCATCCGTTTCATATGCTCGGGAATTTCTTCACCCGTCAGTTTTCCATCTTCATCCTTGTCAAATTTTTTGATGATATCTTCTGGTGCGGGAGGCTTCATGCGGCCCATCATGGGTCCTTTGCCCTCCGGTTTTCCCTTTTTCATTTCCGGGCGTTTATTCTTTTTGTTCTTTTTACCGTCTGGTTTTTTCTTATTAGCATCTCCCTTGTCGGCTTTTTTAGCTTTCTTAGCCTCTGGTTTATTTTCAGCGCCAGGTTTAGCTTTTTTTGCTTCGGGTTTTGCGGCAGGCTCTTCAGCTGGTGGGGTAGTCTCTGGTTTAGCCTCTTCTTTAACTTCTGCCGGTGCTGCTTCGGTAGTGCTGCTCTCTTCGCTTAATCCGAGTACAAATTCATCTTTAGTCAAAGAACCATTTTTGTCAGCATCCCCGCGGAGAATCAGTTGCGAGAAGAATAACTCCTTCTCTGCTGGAATCTCCTCCGCAGTCAGCAGACCATCACTATTAGCGTCCAATGTGGCAAACAGTTCAGCATCCTGTTTGGATTTATCATTTTCCTCAGCGACCAGTACCTGGCTTCCTGCTGAAAGTATCATTAACCCGAGCATCAAGGCTCCGGTAAAGTGTTTCGTTTTCATCCTTAAATCTCCTTTGAGCATTTTTCCGTTTGGTTAATCACGGTGTAAATTAAAAGTTAAGTAACCTGATTAGAGTGTTGGTCCAGTAAGACTGCGCCTTCGAAAGAAGGAGACAAAGCTCTGGTATTCGGACCATCCCTGAAATCAGGTCATCTTCTAAATTAACCCGAGGGAGGGGCAAAGGTATCGGGAACTTTATGGAATTTTCCCTGTTGAGTAGCGAAACCCGATTTTGGGCTGCAAAAAAGCCTACAGCCCCACCCGAGGCAGCTGAAAATGCTCGCCTGTTCACCAGCAGCGGGAAGCTTACAAATAAAAAGCGGTCCCGATTGGTGTCATTCGAGGGACACTTCGGGACCGCCTGTTTGAATAGGTCTAGAAGGGGTTTAGCCAATTAGCGAATTGGCTGGAATTGTTTGGAGCTCTCCCAAAGCGATGAGGAGAACTCAACCGCAAGGATTTATGTGCAAACAATCTCCTCCTTTTCATGAGATGTTCCAGGCTCGCTGTGAGGATCCCTTCTCGAAATGCTGAACCGGAATCAGACTCCGATCGCTCCTTCGACCGGTATCCCCATGATCCTAATATCTCGAATTTAAGAAGATATTCAAGATTTTTTCTCCGGAAATTAAATGATTCAGACGGAGAATTTTTTTTCCCGAAAAAGAAGTTACGGTTGGTTCGCTCAGCGTTCTTCGGGGATTGATGAACCATGTGGATCGTCAACGGGCTGATTAAGCTCCTGGGCCAGCTTCTGCCTTTCGGCTGCGTCCATAAAGTGCTCAGCTCGATGGGCAGATTCGTGATATTGATCCTCGGCGACAGCAAAGTGCTGTGCAACATAACTTTCCCACAAGCGATGGGAACGGACCAGTCGACTTCCCAACGCACGCCCGGATTCTGTCAGGGCATAATCCGTTTCCGTCGCGTTTAAACGAATCTGACCTTTTTTCAACATTCTTCGTAAGAGAAACCAGTTGAGTATCCTGTTTTCATACATCGCAAGCTGAAACATTCGAATCCGTTCCGATTCAGAGACATCAGACTCTTCCATGCGGTATAACAGCCCCAGTAAATCTTCCGCTTGAATTCTGAGCATCAAACGCCAGTTCGCCAACCATTTCGATATCAGTCCGTAGCGAGGAGCGACCAGGGCCGTCGTACAAAACAAAAGCATACTGCAGACAGCCATCATTCCGGCAGTGCTGACACTTTGAACTTCAGGATATCCCAGCGAACGAAAAAAGGCTGGACCTAGTGTGATTGCAGAGAGGTGCCCGAGCACAGCAGTCAGAAAAGCAATTACCAGGCTCAAACCGATCATCCGATTAAGCTGTGTGGTAATCAGGTACGCCGAGGCCGAGGGTGCAATCAGCATGGCAATAACCAGGATGCTACCCACGGACTCAAAAGCAACAATCAAGGTCATGGCAGTGGCACATCAAGCCGTAATGAATCAAACGGGATCGAAAACCGAGCACATCTGCCAGGGCAGGATCGAAAGTACTGATCTTCAATTCTTTATAAAAAAGAACGAGAAGAACCAGATTGATACAGAGGACCAAGCCATTTTGAATTGCCGCGACAGGGATGGAAGTTGTCCCCCAGGTATCCAGAAATGCAAACTCGACCGCACCGTACAATACACAATTGGGGTCACTGTGTACGTTATCAGCCCCGCCCGCAGCAGCACCAGGCCCAGAGCAAACAGAGAAGTAAAGACGACTCCCAGCGATGTCGAACTCTCCACTCGACCGAGTTTCCGAACCACTCCGTTAACAGGGAACAGAGAACACCAATGATGATCGCGCCCAGAAAATAGAAGGATTGTGTCCAACTCGCGAGAGATGCAGACGATATCCATCCCAGGCCTTTAAAAAGTTGTGCGGCAAGAAATGCCATCACCACGCCCAACAGCACAGCATGACTGAGAGCATCCCCCATCATGCTTTGACGTCTTAATAACAAAAAGTTACCAGGCAGCGCAAGACATCGATGCCAGGGCGGCAACGATCACCGTCCAGGTATCCAGCATCAGCCAGTTAGATGTCAATTGTGCGAAGAGGTAGAACATATTTACTATGTCATTCAGGAAAAACGAAAACTAAATAAATCTAAAGCTGTGCGATCATGCTCAGAATTGGTGATTTCTTTCGGGCGATCTACTCATGTGGACTCGGCATAACGGGAAACTCGGTCGCCTTCGAGTTGAGACTGGCTTCCAGCTCCTCGATCATTTCCGGTTCCAGGGCATGTTCAATCAGATCCGCTGCACGATCAACACGACTGGTGGCGATATCAGCATGTTCGATCAGAAATATCTCCCAGATACGATGGTTATGAACCACGCGTGCCGCATGATCAACTCCTGTATCAGTCAGCTGAAATTGATCCCGGGAAATTTCCTGTATCAATTCTGCAGACTTTGCATTCCTGATCAATCGGTGCAATCGCTGCGCTGTCCAGGAACGTTTTGCCAACAAATCCTGTAGCGAAACAACTTCCTGGTGATAGTTTTTCTTATCGATTCGGGCAGAACCATCCAGACGCTGCTCGATCAATTCGTATACAGCCCTCATCAAATCCTGCAAACCGATCTTGATCTGTAAACGTCGTTCTGTGAGTAACCGTTGAATCACACCTTCTTCTTTCCCAAAGAGAAGACTGATTACAAACAGCAACGTACCACACAACACAATGATCGCGCCGGCTGAAAGTCGTGGATAGAGGCTACTGATCAATATCCCCAGACAGGAACTCCCCCCACCCAGCAGTGCCGCCAGCAGTAACATGCGTTGAAGTTGATTCGTCCAGAACCGTGCAGCAGCCGGGGGAATGATTAATAAGGCGACGACTAACAACATACCCACACTCTGCATGCCAATAACACAGACTGAAACAACCAGCCCCATCAACATCAGATCAAGCAAACCGACCGGCCAACCCCTGGCGGAAGCATAATTCTCATCGAAACAGAGAATCGTCAGTTCCTTCAGTAAAATTGAAGTGGCACAAAGCAGAACCAGTGAGATACCGGCAATTAACCAGACATCTCCAGCCAGCATGGACGCCGCTTTTCCATAAATGAACTGTTCCAACCCGGCCGCATTTCCGGCGGGTATGTTCTGGATTGCAGTGAACAAGGCGATTCCCAGACCAAACAGACCACTTAGAACAATGGCCTGTGCGGCATCTTCCTTGATGCGTGGAATTTTTCTGAAGAGGAGAGTGGCAATCACTCCCAGAGTTCCCGCTACAAACGCACCTGTTAGACAATCCCGGTATCGACTTTCCTGTTCCGGGTTGCATCGCTTCCATAAACAGAAATGCTGTGGCGATTCCGGGTAATGCAGAGTGACCAATCACATCGCCCACCAGTGCACGTTGTCGGAGCACCATGAACGTGCCGATTACTCCCGCAGATCCCCAGCAGAACGGTCCCCAATAGAACAACTCGCGTATTGTAGTCCTGCAGAGTCAGTGTTCGTATGAGTCGCTCCTGGAATGATTGAGTTTCATGCAGTTGAAATTCAGGAGCTTCATCTCAGTATTAGCCTTTGACGAATGCTCTACAGAACTTGCATCACCCGAATCAGCCTGCAGCTCAATATTACAGGCGAACATAGCTATCAGGCATGCCTGAAAACAGATTTTTCAGATCGCCCCGGAATTTCCGCGCGAACTAATACCCTGCTCCTTCGAGCCTGAGATCCATCCGATCATTGAGGACGATCTCCAGAGAATTGCATCTTCTGGCCCAATTGATCCAGCAAAGACAATTTTCCACCAAATGTTTTACGGAGATTCTCTTCCGTGAAGACATCCGTTACCGAGCCTGTTGCTACCAGGCATATTTAACAGAATGATTTCATCGAAATATTCGGGAATCGTTTGTAAGTCGTGATGGACTACGATTGCCGTTTTACCTTCTGTGCGGATCTCCCGCAGAATATTGATAATAGCCCGCTCCGTGGCCGCATCGACTCCTGCAAAGGGTTCATCCATCAAATACAGGTCTGCCTTTTGAGCCAGTGCGCGAGCCAGAAAAACACGTTGCTGCTGGCCACCTGAAAGCTGATTGATTTGTCGATTCGCATAATCGGCCATCCCGACTCGCTCCAGGCTTTCGCGGGCCTGTTGCCGGAATTTTAGTAACAGGACGACACCAGCCAATCTGATGATAGAGCCCCATTGCGGCGACCTGCAGCGCATTAATAGGAAAATCCCAGTCAACAGAATTCCGTTGTGGCACGTAGCTGATCCGTTCTCTCAGGTGCTTATACTCCTCACCAAGAAACAGAACTTCTCCGGAAGGCCATGGGGATCAGTCCCAGCATCGCCTTAAGCATCGTCGTTTTGCCGGAACCGTTTGGGCCCACAATCGCAATCAATTTACCAGGCGGTGCATCGTAATCGATATCCCACAACACCGGGCGTCGATGGTAAGCAACGGTCATGTCGTGAATCGAAACAGGAGCATCAAGGGAGTGGCCAGAATTTGTACTCATGAAATCAACTTTACCCTTAACCCGACTTCGATCATTTCCAAGGTGGTATACAGCAGTGATCTGAGAAATTATTTGAAGCGAAAGTTGAATTTCTCACTGGAAAACGCACTGCTCAATTACAATCTAAGCGACGCTCCATTATCAGATCAAGCTGTTTCCCGATTGCACTCAGTAATAATCTCATTCAGGAAAAGATAATTTACCCTGCATCCCTTTTTCGGGAACGTTTCCGCCAAGTGCTTTGGTGATGACTGTCACATTGTGATCAATCATACCGATATAAGTTCCTTCATAAGTACCTTCTTCCCCCATCGCATCCGAAAATAGGTTACCACCTATTTTTACTTCCCAGCCACGATTCGCTGCCCCTTCAATGAGGGCTTTGATATTACTCTGGGCCACGCTCGTTTCCACAAAGATCGCACGGATTTCGTTATTAACAATGAAATCAACCAGCTTGTTAATGTCATCAACTCCAGCGGCAGACTCTGTTGTGATCCCCTGCACTCCCAGAACAGTCATCCCGTATGCTTCGCCGAAGTAGCCAAAAGCATCATGCGCTGTGATCAACACACGTTGTTTCTCTGGAATCGAGGCAATCGAGGTTCTGGCATAGGTATTGAGTTGATCTAACTCCGCGGAATACTTCTCCCAGTTCGCCTGATATTGTTCTGCATTCTTTGGGTTCACTTCGGATAGTTTGTCTGTAATAAATCTTGCGGCTTCCTGCCAGAGCTTCACATTCATCCAGACGTGCGGATCGGGATGGCCTTCAAATTCAGGAGGTTCCCGTAATTGATTCGGGGCCAGGTCGGCAGTGACAGCGTAAATCGCTTTCCCCGTATCAGCTACCTGAGAAAATATTTCCCCCATCCGCCCTTCCAGCATCAATCCGGAATAAAAGACCACATCTGCCTCATGAATCTGCCGGGCATCTTCACGTAAAGGGTGATGTAAATGCGGGTCTACGGCAGGCCCCATCAGCCCGGTGGTTTCTCCGGCACTTCCTGCAATATTGCGAACAATATCGGTCACCATTCCCGTCGTCGTCACGATTTTGAGAGACTCTTTCATTTCAGGTAATCCTGGTTGTGACTTCTTGTTGGCTCGCTATTGCATCCCAGTGTTAGAAAACTGACCACCAGCAGAAGTACTAAATTTTTAGTGAATAAGTTTTTTGTCATAAGTCACTTACAAACAAGTTTAATGATCAAGCGAAAGGAGGTGAACAGCCGATTATTTGACTTACAGAATTATTGTTTTTGGTATACCAAAATATCTGCATAAGTATAACGCCTCACTTCTAAGATCTCAATCCCGAGTAACTTGATTCCAGAAATCGCAATAAAAATGCCACTCTCTTTCAGACCAGAGCTGTTTATTGGCCGCTCTTTATTCACTTCCACTTTAGCCACGATGGTGCTGTTCCTTAACGCTCGCGCCAGTCTGGCTGAATCACCTCCGTCAGCGTTTTCGGGTGTCTTTGGACAAAGTGCCGCCCATACGACTTTGTTCAATTGGGGAAACAGCCCGGAACTGGGTGGACCTGATCTCTCGGCCCCGCTGGTGACTGATCGTCCGGATTTCACAGAGGCCTCTTCGACGGTCGGGAGAGGTGTGACCCAAATCGAACTGGGCTATACCTACGGTTACAACAGTGATCAGGGCGAGGGTGGTAAATCTCATTCCATCGGAGAGCCGCTGCTACGGCATGGTCTATTTGCAGAATGGCTGGAACTTCGAGTTGGATTAGCTCCCGTGCAGGAATCAACCCGCACATTGACAAGTCGCACCAAAACTTCGGGACTCGAAGATTTGTATGTCGGTTTCAAACTCGCTCTAACACCGCAGGATGTCTTTCTACCTGAAATGGCTTTGATTCCGCAAATGACAATCCCAACTGGCAGTGAAAGCTTCTCTGATGACAGAACACTTCCCGGTTTGAACTGGATCTATTCCTGGGAATTAACAGACAGCATCAGTACTGCGGGAAGCACGCAGTTCAATATTGCGGTCGATGATGCCACCGGATCAGAATACACCGAGTGGGCCCAGTCCTGGACAGTAGCCACAAGCCTGACAGAGCGACTGGGCATGTACACCGAGTGGTTTGCCTTCTTCCCCGACAATGCGGATACAGCACAGGTCGAACATTACGTGAATGGTGGTTTCACCTGGTTAATCAACAACGATCTGCAATTCGATGTAAGAGCAGGAACAGGATTGACCGGTGCGGCAGAAGATTTTTTCACAGGCGCGGGGCTTTCGATCCGATTTCCGTGAACAGCAGCCGTAAGCATTTAAATACATCAGGAAAGCGTTGGCATAAATTGGCCGGCAGAAAATGGCTAGTGTTAAGTGAGGTTGAATAAACAACCTCACTTAACACGCACTGCCATTTAGAATATCGATATCAGGACATAAAAAAAGACTGGTCGATTTACCAGCCAAGTGACATATTCGTTTCGATTGCCCGTTGGGCTTCCTGAATATCCGATCCGGTATCCAGCATGTAAAGTCGAATCGCGTGAACTTTATCTCCCCGCGCCCGACTGAGACAATCCCGGGCAGTGTCGCATGGTTCCGCTTGTGAGGCGATTCCGAGCAGACTTTTGGATATCACCCAAATGTCTCGCGGTCGCTTGGTTATCCTGACAACTTCTTCTTCAGGATAATGATTCCCAGCGATTTCACGAGCCTCATCGGAAGATTCCGCCCAACCAATCATGATGTGCTGATTGGTTTCAATTTCATACAACGGCATGGCAGCATCCTTTCGAAATAACAGGAGAATTATTAATGATGTGATGTTTCACACATTGATGCTGAAAGAAATGTGAGATGAATAAGTGATGAATTTGAGATCAGTTTTTCTTAAATTCAATCAGTTCATCCAGAACCAAGTGTAGCTTCCAAATCATTCAGGCGGCAAGTATTCTCTCGCAGAATCGTAGGACAAAAAGAAATCTCAATTCCCCACCCGCAAAAGGTTGACACTTCCCAAAAACTTTGTCCCGTTTCGCCAGCAGGAAGCAACCACACCTTTTCCGATGAGTTTCCCAGGAATCGAGCGAAAAGGCTCAAGCCTCACCAAATCGCCACAATTTGTAGGCGTTTTCCCCCAGGATCTTTCGTTTATCTTCTTCCCCCAGAAAGGTGAGATGTTTGCGAACCAGATCAAGCTCATCCTCTACACCCGGGCGATCATATTGGGCACGGGAGGTCCCCGGAAAACCGGTTCCCCACATCAGTCGATCCGCCCCAAAGGCATCGAAGACCTGCTTCACGAAGGGAAAACTGTCCGCGTATGGATACTCTTTTGTTAATGACATCGTACTCATCTCCGAAAGTTTGCAGTAAACATTCGGATATTCCGCCAGCCGCAACAACTTATCGAGTTCCTCGCTGGTCGTTTCTTTCTCGATATCCAGATAGGCAAAATGGTCAATGGCGATGTTGACTTCCGGATATGCCTTCACCATTACTTCCAGCTTGGGCAACTGATGTGTCTTAATAAAAAAGTTGAAGACCGCTTTAAGGTCAGCTGCTTTCTGCCACATTTTGTGATGGGCATCTGAAGTGATCCAATCATCTTTGTCCTGGTAATAAATGGCACTCATCCGCATTCCATGCAATCCCCGCTCCTCCACCCAATACGTGAGCTTGTCGGCCACGTTGGGATCTTCCGGATCGATCAGCCCTTGAGTTCGAAACCGATTCGGATACTTCTGCTGCACATCCGCGACATACTCATTATCCCACCCATGAAAAATCACCTGCACAATGACACAATGATCAATACCATGCGCATCCATTTCTTCAATTAATATCTCCGCCGTCCCCTCTGCCTGTGGCTCCTTGTCACCGGGCCGTAATGGATATTTTTCGAAGTCATTCGCCCAGATATGCATGTGGGTATCGACAATGGGCGACTTCGCTGTCGAGGAGCAGTTTCAACAGGTTTTTCTGCGGGAGAATCTGAGACTGTCTCTGCTCCGTTATCAGATGAGTCCTGCGAGTCTCCACATCCGCTTAATCCAAGAAATGCAGAACTGGCAGCCAGACCGGAGAGCAGAAACTGTCCGAGAAGAGTCGGGGAGGAGAGGCATGAGACTAATCACTTTCTGAAGTGTGGGATCAGCGAGTTAAGTGGCTTCAGCGAGAGAACCACTTTCAGTCAGCACAGGGAGCGAATTTGCCGACAGCTCGCACAGGGAGAGGTGATTTTCCCTGCAGGACTCTTTCAGTATAAAGTGAGAATTCTATTTTCACACCTTCGAAGAGGGCTTGCCTCCAGTTGAACCAGTATTTCCTGACCAGGCTTTGGTGCGGAATTTAATTGTAGAGAAGTTTCGGACTGCGAATCAGAGGCCAGTTGTGCCGGCCACTGGGTAATAGACCCGCCTTGGAAGGATTTGTTTTCCATGGCCCGAGTAATGTTAATTTAACTGTTGCCAGAAATCCTTTCCAACTGTTGAAGGTGGCATCGACAGCAGAAGGCTCATAACCACAATGCACCATGCAGTTCTGGCACTTTGAATTTCCACTTTGGCGACCGTACAGAGACCAGTCCGTTTCCTTCATCAACTTCTCAAATGAATCGACATAACCTTCATCCAGTAGATAACAGGGTTTCTGCCACCCAAACAGATTGAAAGTCGGGTTCCCCCAGGGAGTACACTCGAGTTGCCAGTTCCCTTTCAGGAATTCGAGAAAGAGGGGCGACTGATTGAAGATCCAACCTTTCTTCTGTTTGTAAAAGATTCGTTGAAAGAGTGTTTGAGTCTGTTCACGAATCAGAAAGAGTTCCTGTTGAGGTGCTTTCTCATACGAGTACCCGGGAGAAACCATCATTCCTTCCACCCCCAGATTCGTCAGCGTGTCGAACATCTCACGCACACGTTCGGGATCTGCATTGTTGTAGAGAGTTGTATTGGTCGTCACCCGAAAGCCAGCTGCAATGGCCTCTTTGATCGCCTCGATGGCGATGTCGTAAATTCCTTCCCGGCAGACAGCAGCGTCGTGTTCCTCCCGGGGACCATCCAGATGGACAGAGAAACTCAAAAAACGGGAAGGTTTAAATCGATACAGATTTTTCTTGAGCAGGATCGCGTTCGTACAGAGATAGATATATTTCTTGCGTGCAACGAGCCCCTCAACAATTTGATCGATCTCGGGATGCAGCAGGGGTTCGCCCCCCGGGATGGAGACCATTGGTGCTCCACACTCATCCACAGCACGGAAGCATTCCTCTGGAGAGAGATGTTGTTTTAAAATCTCTTTGGGATGCTGAATTTTTCCACAACCAGCACAAGCCAGGTTGCAACGGAACAGCGGCTCCAACATCAGCACGAGGGGGTATCGTTTATTGCCCCGCAGGCGTTGGCCCAGAACATAACTGGCCATTCGCCCCATTTGTGAAACTGGAACTCCCATTCATCGCCTCCCTGCCATACCGGATGCGGTCCAGATAGTAATCATTACCACCCTTAAACCGTTAAATTTGTGCCATTAAATTGGGGTTCTGTACCGTAGTAATGAAGCAGATACAGATTATGCACGCCCAGAGTGCATCAGCCACTTCAAACTGTTGTATCAGCTGGAGTTTCTGCTGTCTGCGCCAGACTGTTCCCCTTTCAGCACATTTCTGTTGATGAAATTTCTCCCGAAATGGACTATCTGCTTTCCATCCCTGCCGGGAATCCCGTATCATACCTCTTTCTGTCTATCTATTTGTCATATCTCGACATACAGCATCTGTCACACAGCGTCTCTCAACCTCTCCTGACTTGAAAATTCCACGATGAGTATCATTGCGAAAATTCCTCCCTACCTGATTTATCTGGACAATATCGGTCGAGATGTCCCCGGGTTTCTCTGGAAAATCGTTTTAGTAATACTTTTGGGCGTCCTGTTCATTGCTTCCGGCCTTTACCTCCCCGCCTGGTTGCTCAAACTGAAGAAAAACAGGAGCAATCAGAATCCAACAGCGGATTCGACAGAGGAATCTGTTTCGCCAGCCACCTCGCTGACTTCGTATCTCTCCCTGGCATTTCTGGGAGGGGTTGCGAATTGCCTCTTCTGGTGGATCATTTCCTATCATCTTTTCAAGTCAGTCTGGCCGGGGATGGTCGCCACTGCTCCTCTTACATGCTGGGGCCTGTATAAATCGATAACTAACTGCCCCTGCAAACTGAACTGGGATCAACAGATCCTTGCTTGTGGTGTCGCTCTTCGCGATCCTTCTGGGGCTCTGGCATCATGGAATCATTGCCAATGAAATCACGGTCAAAAACGCTGATGGTGAGAACGCCCAATTGATGCTTGCATTCAATGATATTGCGGGGGATAGTAGCTTCCATGTGATGACGGCTGCCCACATTCAGGAATATGGACTGCCACGAATTGATACCTATGGCGCGGGAGCAACATATGCTCCCCTCGGTCACGTTGGGTTTTCCACACTCATCGCAGGCAAGTGGCCGTAACTCATCAGGATCTGTTTGTTACTGACAGTGCACTCTGGATTCTCGCCTATCTGTTAATCGGCTGGTTAGCCCTATGTTGCATTGAGCAGTACCAGTTGAAAAATGATATCGCAATCGCTGCCGGCATTGCTCCCCTGCTCTGGAGCCAGCTCAACGTACCCAATTTACGCTTTCTCATCAGCCCTGATTCATTCAAAAGTATGTCCGGTTGGTCTGATAACATCGCTGGAATGGAATATCATAACTTTCCACAAGCCTGGTCCGTGTTGCTGGGATTCGGATTTCTGTATTGCTTTCAACAGTCTCAAAGCCGTGAGAATTCCTTCCAGTGGTTTTTAGCCGCGCTACTCAATCTGATTGTCTCTGCCTGGATTAAACCCTCGCTGATCATTCTGTTAGCCCCCGCACTGCTGATTTGCATGCTGGTAAACCGTAATGGCGTGCGTGAATGGATTACATTCTTCGTCACGATGGCGATCGGATTATCAGTCTATATGCTCTCGGCGTTCATGGTTCAGCTTCCTGCCGGAAATGGTTGGATCTTCACCATGACTCACAACGAGTTCACCAGCTATATCCTTCCCAATCAATGGATTCCGATTCTAATCTACTTCGGGTTAGAGCCGCTGCCCTGATCTTCATCGTCTTTCGATTCAAAACAATGCCACGCGATATTCAGAATCGTCAGAAACTAAACTGGGGCGACCTCACCATGATCGCCTGCCTGGGTTCAGCTGGTTTTCGCATTTCTGTTCCGGGAATTAAGTGAAGACCCTAACTACTCCCGATTTCAACCTAACCTCCGTTGGGGCATCTCCGGCACGATTACATTGCTTTCGAGTTACATGGTAGTCTGGCTGGCTCAAGAGAAGTTCTGGCGTGATAAATTCCAGATGCCGAACTGGCTGCGGATCACCACAATTGTTCTGAATGCTCGTCCAATTTATCACCGGTTCAATCTACGCGGCCCTCTACCCTCTGGTACAGCTCCGTCTGGGAGACAACGCCTACAAACAGATTCTGATAGCCGCACATGACAACTCCACTCAGGAACACCGTTTTTATCTCGATCCAAATCTTATGAAAGAATTTGTTTCGCCTCCGGACCAGAAGCGGGACGTTTTGACTTACTCGCTTACCTTAAACGACCAGTCACTTTCAGTGTCTCAATGATTCCCCAGGACGAATTCATTAATCTTGCTGGCTGGAGCCTCTTTTGCGACACCGTCGAACCGGAAGAATCACAGGAGCTGATGGAATATGTCAACAAACGCAACGCCCTCATCATTCAATCAAATCGGATCACAGCCCACGAGAC
This sequence comes from Planctomycetaceae bacterium, assembly GCA_041398805.1. Classification (GTDB taxonomy): domain Bacteria; phylum Planctomycetota; class Planctomycetia; order Planctomycetales; family Planctomycetaceae; genus Polystyrenella. The sequence goes on from JAWKUC010000002.1 coordinate 167,632, forward strand.
GTTGAAGAAGAATGGCTGGTATCAGCAAGCGGAGTTATCTGAAGATTATCTGCTCTGGCTGAAAGACAAGAATTTCGTTCCACCAGTAGCAGAAGAAACTGAAACTTCATCAGAAGCAGAAACAAACCCGGAAAGCGAGAACGAAGAAGAGACAACTCCAGCATCGGAACCAGCATCTCCTGCCGAGGAGAGTTCGTCCGGATCATAAATATCCAAGCGAGCACTGCAATAATATTGTTTCTGATCAGTATTCAATACAGGTAACGATTAATTTCCTTCCAACACAACATTAACAATTGCATGAAACCACACCGACTCTTATCTGTAGCCGAAATCATCAGCCGAATCGAATCGATTGCCATCGATCTCGAAGTGCATGGTGAGACTCATCAGACAGGTGTCTCACAAACAAGCTTCAGTTACAGCGAACACCCTGGTGCCTGGTGCTCGCCACAAATCAAAGCTGGCTTAAACGTGCCAGTGACAACGATGCTGTCTCCCTGATTCTGACGACGTAGATTGCCAAACTCCGCTCCGATGATTTTGTCAAACCACTCCTGCTCTGCCAGAACCCGGATGAAGTTTTTTATTACTTGCACAACCTGGCTCTGCACCAGGAAACTTACGAAGCAAATCCAAACGAAAACGAACAGCATATTGCCCCCTCCGCCAAAGTGCATCCGAGCTGCATTCTGGAAGGACCGATCACCATCGAAGAAGATGTCGAAGTTGGTCCACTCTGTTTTCTCCGTGGACCACTTACGATTGGAGCAGGAACCATTATTCGGGATTCCTGCTCGATCGGAAGCGATGGTTTATTTACCAAGCCTGTATCGGGACGATACGAACAGATCCGACACTACGGAGGAGTGCAAGTAGGAAAAAACTGCCAGATTTATTCCGGTAGTCGAATCGCCAAGTCTGCGATCTTCCAATCGGTCACCTTACTGGAAGATGAAGTCTCGGTGGGAGAGCAATGCGTCATCGGTCACGATTCCCACATCGCCACCAGAACCACAATTGCAGCAGCCGCTTCGATCCTGGGACGAGTTTCTGTCGAACCTGATTGCTGGATCGGTGCCGGCAGCCTGATTTCAAACAGCTGTCGTATTGGCCATAATTCCTCGGTGAAGGCAGGGGCTGTTGTCATACAGGACCTGGAACCTGATTCAATAGTTTCCGGCAACTTTGCCCAACCTCACCATCGCACTCTCCGTGATTTATTGAAATAATAACTCAAGATGCTGTTTTCACCACTTTTTCATAAACGAAACTCTACGGACACAGTTAAACATAAATCATATTAATCTGATTGACTTCCTGTGGATTACAGATGTTTAAGGAGCTGACTCTGAATTCCACTTCATACTGGTACAGAAAATGACCCAACCCGGAATTGAGATAATTGGTTCCTACATACCTGAAGATCGTCTGCAGCTCGATGATCTGGGTGAAAAGTTCGATGCAAAACCAGACTTTGTAAAACGCAAAATTGGTTTTTCGCAACTTGCCCGTAAAAAAACGGACCAGCAATGCTCTGATCTATGTGTCGCTGCTTTCCAGCAGATCGCTGACAAAGTCTCGTTCGACCTCGATGACCTGGATTGCCTGGCTGTCGTTACACAGAACCCGGATTCAGGAGCGATTCCGCATGCGGCCGCACTCGTACATCAGAAGTTGTGGGCTCCTGAAACGGCGGCCTGCTTCGACATCTCTCTCGGTTGCACCGGTTATGTGCATGGGCTCTCCATCCTGAAGGGCTTTATGCAGGAGAATGGAATGGAACGGGGACTGCTTTTCACATCAGATCCTTACTCCACCATCATCGATCCCGATGACCGCGACACGGCAATGCTCTTCGGTGACGCCGCAACCTGCACAGTGTTATCCACTTCTCCCCGCTACTCCATCGGTAAGACAAGTTTTGCAACCGAATCGAGACTCTCTCATGCGATTCAGACGGATTCCTGGGGTGGCCATCTCAGCATGGACGGCAACCTGGTGTTTCGGTCTGTCAGCCTGACCGTCCCACGCCTGGTAAACAAGAATCTCAAACAGAATGAGCTCACCCTGGACGAAATTGACCTGTGCCTCGTTCACCAGGGAAGTAAGTTTATTGTGGATACCGTTCGCAGCCTGCTGCGGTTACCAGAAGAAAAAGTTCCCTTTCTAGCCAGCGAAACAGGTAATACTGTCAGCTCCTCCATCCCCCTGATGCTGCAGGAGACCATGGCCGAAACCAACCCACCTGAGAAAATCCTGCTTGCCGGATTTGGAGTGGGGCTTTCTGCTGCCGCTACAGTCATTACCCGAATCGACTCTCGCATCTCCTCTTAAAACCTGTATATAATCATAATCCTTCCCTCTCCTGTCTCTACAGCATCAGAGTCATGATGCCTCTGCTTCTGCCCCCTCTTTACACCGAATATAATATGGATAGCCTGGTATGCCTTCACCTGCAGAAATTGAAAAAGCAGTTCGTGAGTGTTTGAAAATTGTCAAAGACGACGAATCTCTGGAACCGGGACTGAACGATCCCTTCGAAGATTACGACATTGACTCCCTCGATCAAATGTCGCTTGCTTTACAGGTCGAACAACAGACGGGCATCAATATGGAAGGAATCGACCCGATCCAACTCAATACCATCCAGAAATACATCGACAAGCTGCAATCTGCCTGATTCGAGTTTCATCAGCCTAATCGTTTATTTGTAAACAAAGTTGCTTTATGGCCACTAACCCCACCACTTATTCCGTTGTCATTCCCTGCTACCGCAGCCACGCCTGGCTACCGGAACTGGTGAATCGACTGGAGAATGTATTTAGGGAGCTTGGCCAGTCCTTTGAAATCATTCTGGTGAACGACGCCTCTCCCGATCAAACCTGGGCGACTATCTGTAAGCTCGCTGATGAAAAAGAGTTCGTAAAGGGGATCGAGCTTCTCTTCAATACGGGACAATTTAGAGCCACTGTCTGCGGTTTGGAGCATGCGCAGGGAGAGTTCGTTCTGACAATGGATGATGACCTGCAACATATCCCGGAAGAAATTCCTAAACTGATCGAGAAGATGAACTCTTCCGACCAGTACGACTGTGTCATGGGAGCCTTCCCCAAACCCCAGCAATCGCAGTGGCGTGTCTGGGGCTCCAACATTTCAGACCAGCTGAATATCTGGTTTTATGGAAAGCCTCCGGGGTTACAGCTATCTGCTTTTTGCCTGATGAATCGCATCACCGCCAAAGCCATCTGCGCTCATGGAACCATTCGTCCTGTCATTGCTCCCCTCATTCTGCAATGCACCAAACGAATCGTGAATGTCGAAGTCAATCATGCACCTCGACCACACGGACAGAGTGGATATTCACTGCGAAAACTAGTACGGGTCGTCATTGATTACGTCGTCTCTGGAACGACGTTCCCGTTGAAATTTTTCAGCGGTTTCGGCTTGTTTGTTTCCGCAACAAGCCTGCTGTTAATCTGTTATTACCTCATCATGTATCTCGACAATCAGATTCGAGAGCCTGGGTTTACCACACTCGTGTTGCTGGTTACGTTTTTCGGTGGTGCGATCCTGCTGGCGGTCGGTACACTGGGAGAATATGTCATCCGGGTTGTTCAGGAGACATCCAAATCTCCCCGATACATCATCCGAGCCGAAACCAAAAGCGAGTCGATTAAGGATTAGCCCTCCCTCTATCCCCTGAAGCCAACTTCTCATTGCCTACAAATCGCATTACATACAAATACAGTAAATCAAATCTACAACGGAAAGATATCATGCGTTATCTGACAAGCTTCCTTTGCCTGTTCCTCTTAACATGCACCAGCCTGTTCGCGGCCGACCCTGTGAACACCTACAACGGGGTTACCAGTCCCTTATGGGAAGGGGAACCACCTCATTCCAAAGGGACCACCGAAGCCGATATCCCCGAACTGACTTTACATGTCCCTCTGCAGATAAAAAAGTCGATAGCGCGTAATTGTCTGCCCAGGTGGGGAGCTACGGTCACACCATAAACTCATCACTTATGAAGGGCATGATGTCGCTCACTGGTTTAATCAGCGTGGTGTCACAGCCTATGTGCTTCGGTATCGTCACTCACCTGGTTATAAGCACCCTGTTCCCCTGCTGGATGCCCAACACGCCATTCGAATCGCGCGAGCCAGAGCCAAAGAACTAGGCTACGATCCTCATAAAATTGGAATCCTCGGTTTCTCTGCCGGAGGACATCTCGCTTCGACAGCAGCGACTCATTTTGATGGTGGTGATCCATCGAATTCAGACATAATTGAACAGCAAAGCTCTCGCCCGGACTTTGCTGTACTCGTCTACCCGGTGATTACCATGCAGGATGATTTCACTCACCGCGGAAGCCGCAAGAATTTACTCGGTGACACTCCCGATCCTGAGCTGATCGAACTCCTTTCCAATGAGCGACAGATCACAGCGGAGACACCTCCCACCTTCCTCGTACACACATCAGAAGACCAGGCGGTGCCGGCAGAGAACAGTGTTCAGTTTTATCTGGCGCTGAGAAAAGCAGGAGTTTCTTCTGAACTCCATATTTACCAGGAAGGACGCCACGGCCTCGGATTCGGAGATCGGCCCAATACTCCGTCAGCATACCAGGAATGGCCAACGGCCCTGGACAACTGGTTAAAAACTCACCAGCTGATTAAGTAATGATTGAAGAGTGTTGATGATGTTGCGTGTTTCCGGTTGGTTTAATTACTACCGGAAGCACCCAATGTTACCTGCAACTGAACTTCTTCCTCTTCGTCAGAATCCGCTTTCTTGCGGCGGACAATCACAGTGACTGTTTCTTTTGGCTCATAACGCCTGAGAGCATCAGCCAGTCCCTGAATGTCGCTGACTTTAACTTCTCCAAACTTGATGATGATATCTCCCCCCTTCAGCCCACCAGCTTCAGCGGGGGATTTCTCTTTGACGCCATTCAGCAGCAGCCCTTCCACATCTGCAGTGTAATTGGGCGAAACTCCCAGGTAGGCCATACCGGCGCGCCCGCCGTGCGATTGAGGGGTCTCTGTTTTGACGAATTTCGGTGCTTCATCCATTCTCAGAACTTGATCCACCAGGTTGAGGGTGAAGGAAACAATCGTGTCCATCCCGGCCACATTCAACGTTTCGTAATCGTCACCGGGAGTGTGATACTCCTGAGTAAATCCACTGAAGAAATGGAAACAGGGGATGTTATGCCGAAAGAAGCTGTAGTGGTCACTCGCACCCATAACCCCTTCGATTTTATTCAGTTTCAAATTGGTGTTGCTGTTTGCCTCATCAATCAACTTGTCAAACTCGGCAGCGGTACCTGTACCATAAACAGTCAATTCACTCTCTTTCAGATTCCCCACCATGTCAAAGTTAAACATGGCGATCGTTTTATCGAGGGGAATCAAAGGATGTTCAACATAATAATCGCTCCCCAGAAGTCCTCTTTCTTCTGCTGTAAAAGCGATAAAGACCACGCGGCGCTGTAACAGGCTTCTACGAGTGGCGATACGACGTGCGATTTCCAGCAGGGCCGCTGTTCCAGAGGCATTATCATCGGCTCCATTATGAATCGCTGTCACTCCATGCGCCAGCGATCCCATTCCACCGTACCCCAGATGGTCATAATGGGCCCCAATCACAACCGTCTCTTCAGCATGCGGTCCATGGCCGGGCAAGACTCCAACGACGTTGTAGACATCAGCGTACTGCTTATCAAATTCCACACTGACCGTCGCTTTGATATTTCCCATGGGTTGAGTAATTGGCTTCAGCTGTTTGTCCAACTCCGCTTCCACTGCCTGCAAGGTCGCCAGCTCTGTGCCATCTGCTGATTTCAGTTCCGACTCTTTCAGAAGTTTCTCGAAGACCTGTTGAGTGATTTGCAGAAAAGGGATCTCAAATGAAGAGCGGCCAAATTTATCGACCGCCTCAAGCTGATCAGGTTTGTCTTTGGTATTGAACGGAGGGTTTACAAACAGGACCGCGGAGGCGTTATATTTTTTAGCCATCTCCATTTTAGTGCGGATGTAGGAATGGACTGTCGTCTCTGTTCCATCAAAGACCGATTCCGCATCACCCTGTTGAGGTTCATAACGCAGCATCACAAGAATTTTGCCGGCAATGTCGATGTCAGCATAATCGTCATACTTGTAATCGGGAGCCTGAATTCCATAACCAATAAAAACGAGATCGCCGGTAATGTTACCAGTGCCACCAATAGTATAGGGCTGATAATCTGCCCCCAGTTGCAACTCCAGTTTCTCATCAGCACCTGTATCGAATACCAGGTTGGTTTTTTCTTTATCCGCAAAGACGGAGTCCGGAATTTTAAGATTCTGATAATAGGATCCATCTTCAGCTGCCCCTTGAATACCAAGCTTTTCAAACTCGGCCTTAATGTACTCGGCTGCCTTCTCCAGACCTTTCGTGCCGATACCACGACCCTCAAGCTCATCCGAAGCAAGATATTTAATATCCTCGCCGATTCTGCTGACTGCCGCCTCATTTGCCGAAACCTCAAATCCTGAACTCAGGAGACTTGTCAGGACTCCCATCAGGAGCAGGATCGGCAAACTTAGGAATCCGTTATTCGGTCGGCGAAATTGAATCATCAATGTTATCCTTAAGTGTTTATTTAATAATCAGGGGGAGCTTATAGAGTTAAGTCTCAACACCGCATTGTTCAGGCAAACACAAGAACCGTCAACCCGCCCGGAAGAGAACTCCTGAAAGACATATTCCCCAGACTCACTTTTCCACAGGCATAATCTGCATAATTACCGGGATCTTGTAGGTACAGGGCAAAAACTTTACTGAACCAGCATATATCTGTTTTCACCTCTCCAAAACAGCGATAAAATTTTCTCATCCACCTTCCGTTTTCTCTCAAGATGAGACAAACCGCCATGCAACGCATTACTTTTCTCGCTTTGGGCATCATCGCAGGGCTCCTGTTGACCATTGTTCCAGGACTTCGGGAAGCCGAAAGCCAGGACTCGCGCCGCTTCAACAAACGCCCTCGGGAAGTGCAGGAAATTCCCTCTGAATTTGAGGAGACCTTCTCCTTCGAAGAAGAGTTCGACTCGACAGAGTCGAATCAGATTGTTGACTTCGCGCCTAATGAGCCCGGTTATCTGATCGAGAAGAAATGCTGGGTCGAAAACTTAACGCAAAATCGAGCGATTCTGGCATTCGAACGTCCGGGTGTTCTGGAATATATCGAACCACGTGAGGGAGATGTTGTCGAGGCAGACGCCACCATCGCTCACCTGAAAGATGATATTGCCCGCGCCCAGCACAACATCAACATCCTGAATGCCCAGAACACCATCGACGAACGATATGCCATCAAAGCGCACGAGCTGGCAGAGGTAATTTATCAACGTGCAGTGGAAACGAACCGACTCGTAAAAGACAGCGTACCGGAAATCGAAGTTCGCCAGAACCTCCTGGATGCCCAACGTGCTGAACTGCAAATCGAAAAAGCTCAACATGATCAAAAGATTAATGAACTGACAGCAGACGAATCTGAAGTTCAATTGAAAACGTTCGATTTGAAAACTCCATTCAAGGGAACAGTCATTAAGGTTTACAAATCAAAAGGCGAAGCCGTTAATCAGGGTGACCCGGTTCTGGAAATCCTGAATATTGAAACAGTCAGGATCAGCGGATGGATCACACGCGACCGGGCTCATCAGGTTAAACGTGGAGACAGGGTGCTTGTGAAACTCTATCTGGATGATCAGGAGAGTTCTTTCAATGGGAGTGAAACGATCTTTGAAGGAAAAATTCAGTTTGTCGATTTAAAAACGGTTGGAGTCAAAGGTAATGTTCAGATCTACGCCGATGTCGCCAACCAGGACAACCTGTTGCTCCCCGGTTCAGCGGTAGCAATGAAAGTTCTGTCTTCACCTTAATGTCATCACCTGAGCAATCTGCTAACCACCCTGAAACTCAACCACCAATACTGATTTAACCTGATGCTGAACACGCTCGACTCATCCATGGTTTCCTCCAGCCAGCGGCCATTCCGTTAAGATGCGGCCCGATCTGGTTGTGAAACGAATTGAGTATCGAGGTGTCCCTTCCTGGGTCATCAAGGATCCGGTCGGTTTGAAATACCATCGTCTCGACCCGGAACAATACCGCTGCCTGCAATTAATGAATGGCGAACGGAACCTTGAGCAGTTGGAAAAAACCTTATGCGAGGAATTTCCAGCGCTGCATCTTCAACTACAGGATGTGCAGGCCCTCGTTACTGAGCTACATAAAAAAAACATTGTCTACAGCGACCGCCCAGGCCAGGGTGCTTCTCTTCTGGAGATCCAGCGTGAAGAGACTAAGAAAAAACGCTGGAACATGGTCAAGAACCTGCTCTATCTCCGGCTGCCTGGTTGGGATCCGGAACCAACGCTGAGATTTTTATACCCCTACATCAAGTTCCTCTTTCACCCTACTTTCGTATTTTTCGCCAGTTTGTTTGTTGTTTCTTCCTGGGTTCTCTTGCTGGTTAATTTCAGCAGTTTCCAGGCGAAACTTCCCGAATTCCAGCAATTCTTCGGCTGGCCTAACCTGATCTACCTGTGGGCGACTTTAGCCCTCGCCAAGGTTCTTCACGAGTTCGGTCACGGGATGAGTTGCCGGCATTTCGGTGGGGAATGTCATGAGATGGGGGTCATGCTGCTCGTGTTCTCCCCCACGCTCTACTGTGACGTGACAGACAGCTGGATGATGCGTAATAAATGGCATCGGATCCTGATCGGTGCCGCAGGGATGATTGTGGAAGTCTTCCTTTCGGCGATTGCGATTTATATCTGGTGGTTCACGCAACCGGGGCTTCTGCATCACCTGGCCCTGAATATCTTTTTCGTCACGACCATCACCACCGTCGTATTTAACGCCAACCCGCTGATGCGGTTCGACGGTTATTACATGATGAGTGACTTTCTCGAAATTCCCAACCTGCGTCCCAAAGCCGATAAAACACTGAGGGAAAAGTTTGCCTGGTATTGTCTCGGAATTGAGCCAAAACCCGACAGAACAATGCCCACCTCGGGTCGGTTATGGTTTATACTGTTTGCCATCTCAGCCTGGATTTACCGCTGGGTGGTCGTTTTTGGTATCACCTTGTTCCTTTACACCGTCCTCAAACCTTACGAATTACAGAGCATTGGAATCACCCTGGCGGTCGTTTCGGTGATCAGTATTTTCTGGGGAATGGGACAGGCGATTTATCAGATTCTCATGACTCCTCGACAAGAACCAATCAGTTACATTCGACTCGGCTTCAGCCTCACGGTTCTGCTGGCAGTTCTGTCTGCAGCCTTGATGATTCCCATTCCCTGGCATCTCGAATCTCCAGTGCTGATTGAACCAGTCGATTTAAAACACATCTACACAACCACCCCCGGAGTCATCGAAGAGACGCTTGTTAAACCTGGCGATAAGGTGGAAGCTGGCGATCTGCTGATGCGATTGTCCAACATCGAGAAGGAACTCGAAATGGAGCAATACAAAACAGATCTGGCCGAAACGGAAAGCAGCATTAAAACAGCGGCACAAACAGGAAATCTCGACCAGGAAAACTATCTGAAAGAAATCCAAGAAGCACCTCATCATTCAAATCGTTGAACTGGAAGAGCAGTTCGACTCTATATCACTGCTCCCATTGCAGAGAATTGTTATTGCTCCCGAACTCCCGAACCGAAAATTGACCCTGTGTTTTACCAACCTGAATCGCTGGACGGGAACACCCCTTGATCAGTCAAACCTGCAGGCGTTTCTGGAGCCCAAGACACATCTGCTCAGCATAGCTCCCAGTGACGACTATGTCGCTCAACTTGTCATTGAACAGGAACAGCGCGGCGACCTGCATGTTGATGAAGAGATCGAATTGAAATTCGAACACCTTCCACACGAAACCTACCTTGCCACTGTCACCGAGGTTGCCGACCGTCACTGGAAATTACCAAACACTCTCGAACAGCGGGAGAGCCCCATTCCGACCGAGACCGACGCACAGAATGAGCGATTACAGAATACCTCGTATCTCGCACGTGTTTCCCTGACCGAAGATGTTGACTTACTCAAACTGGATTGCTGGGGTCAGGCCCGATTTCTGGTCGATGAACGGACTGCCGGGCAATGGCTCTGGAAATACATTCGCCGCACCTTCCACTTCCACTGTAGACATCCGGGAAAACTCAAAATTAACAGATCATTTAATTTTCGTTTTCGGTTTGAAATTTATTTTCTTCTCATAACTTTATTACTCAAAGTTGCGAGCAACGTGTACATTCGCTAGCATTGCAGTTTTTGACTAAACACCTCGTTAATACCACGACCTGATTATCAGGTGTTTTATGATTTCGATTGAAATCGTAAATCCAAGGCTCGATATGGCCTGTCCCTAAGGATAGGGCGTAATTGAATCTTACCCTGTAATCATGTCTTGTTTTCCACATCTTATCTTGATCAGGAATTACCACCATGAGTACTGCAGATACCCCCCAATCCGAATCAGCCCCTGACACAGAAGCTCGTCAGGCGCCGATGATCACCGTTGACGATTCGGATATTAATGCTGCCTATTCAAACTTCTGCCGCGTCTCCAGCACACCTGAAGAGATGATTCTTGATCTCGGACTGAACCCGAATCCTTATGGTGCCGCTAACACGAAAATCAAAGTTAATCAGCGCATCATCATGAATCACTACACAGCCAAACGCCTGCTGGGTGCATTGAGTGCTGCCGTTCAACGCCATGAAGGTGCCTTTGGTGTTCTGGAAACTGACGTGCGTAAACGCGTCAAAGAACCGGTACAAAAATAACTCCAGCAGCCAACTGGCAATTTCTTTCCTACGGATGGTGATCGCTGGACGACTTAATTCAGTCGCTGTTTGAAAATCGAATCATATAAAAAGCAGTCCACTCCTGTGGGCTGCTTTTTTTGCGAGCGAACGTTATCGTTGATTCTGTTCGTTCACATAGACACTATAAAGAAATCCTCATGTCTGAAGACTTCGATTCTACTGACCCTGCGTCTCCTCAACCGGGAGACAAAAACCAGCCAACCTCGCACGAGATCCGACACAGTCAGGCATCAGCTCTCGTACCGGAACACATCGCGACAGGTGTTTACAGCACTGGTGCCATGGTATTTCAGGGAGCGCACGAATTTGTTCTCGATTTCATGATGCGACTGGGGAAGCCTCATCAGCTGGTTGCCAGAATCGTTCTTTCCCCGACAGTCATTCCCAGTATTCTGCGAGCATTGCAAACGAACCTCGATTCGTTCGACCGGCAATTCCATCCGGAAAAATTCAGCTCAGCTAAAACGGAAACTGCTCAACCGGCAACTGAGACAACTGGACAGGAAAATAAAATCAGCGAGCAAAACGTATCTGCAGAGCCGAAAATCGAGTCGGAACAAAACCTGGGAGCAGGAGCAAGCGCAGCTCCTTCGACACCGGGAAGCTCTGAAGAAATTGTTAACCCTAACCCGGGTGCAAAAATCGAACATCACGACACTTCGAATCAAACAGACCAGTCAGCTCAGATCGAAGATCTATACGGAGAGTTGAAAATCACTCCTGAGGTAATGAGCGGACAGTACGCGAATGCAGTCCTGATTGGTCATTCGGCAAATGAAATTTCATTCGATTTCATCACGACCTTCTTCCCACGATCTGCAGTAGCAAGCCGAATTCACATGGCCATCCCCACCGCCCGCAGACTGCTCGATTCCCTCAGTCAGGCACACAAACAGTACCAGCAACGCCAGAAACCCCCTCAAGCATGAAGCCCCAAATGGGAGGCAATGTATCGCCCGACTGGAGAGTTGACTCATGCTTCAAAGTATGAGCATCGCATCGCCGTAGCTGAAGAATCGATATTCGCGATCAATTGCTTCCTGATACGCTCTTTGAATCAACTCACGTCCCGCCAGGGAGCTTACCAGTACCAGTAAGGTCGATTTGGGGAGATGAAAATTCGTCAACAATTGATCGACCGTTTTAAACTGCCAGGGGGGACGAATAAAAATATCTGTATCCCCCGACCAGGGTTTTAACTCACCTGATTGAGATGCTGACTCCAGCGAGCGAACCGTAGTCGTACCTACCGAGACAATTTTCCCACCCCGCTGCTTCGTTTTTTGAATTCGGCGGACAGTCTCTTCAGATACACCACACCATTCCGCATGCATTTGATGTTGATCGAGTCGATCGACTTTGACGGGCCGGAAGGTCCCCAGCCCGACATGCAAGGTGACCCAGGCTGTATCAATACCCGTTCCTGACATTTCTCGAATTGAAAGCTGGAGTAAAATGTAAACCGGCAGTGGGAGCAGCCACCGAACCTGGTGCAGCGGCATGGTGGTTTGATACCGCTCCCTGTCATAGGGTTGTTCTCCCTCGCGTTTGATGTAAGGTGGCAGCGGAACAGAACCATATCGATCCAGCAAATCCAGAAAAGGAATATCGCTCAAGGGACGCATCACCCAGCTCCCCTCCTCTGGCAGTTTGCGAATCAGCTTAAGCTCAAGCAAATCCGCGTCATCATCCTGAGGTCAAAGACGAAGTGACACTGATTGTCTCTCCCGCCTGGGTTTGCCACGAGTCTGACCAATCACCCGCCAGTTGTTTTCCTCCGCCAGTCCGAGATACAACCCCTCCCATTTTCCGCCAGTTTCAGAACGAAATCCATTTAACTTGGCAGGAATCACACGCGTGTTGTTGAATACGAGGCAGTCACCCGGTTGTAATAGATCAGGTAAATCAATAATCCCTCGATGTTCGATTTCACCCGACTCTCGACGAATCACCATTAATCTGGCAGCCGTTCGCTCTGCAGGTGGTGCTGCAGCGATTAAACGTTCCGGTAATTCGTAGTCGTAAGCACTTATCAGGTCCATCAGTCCAATTCAGATTCTGATCGATGAGGAAAAACCAAGTTTCAGGACAGGGCTAACGATACACAAGTCGTCTCGAAAGCCCAAGTCGCTCTCCCCCCTGGAATGACAGGAATACCGTTTTGAATCACCTTAGCCCTCTGAAAACAGACTGTGCCTGAGCAAACTCAAGAACAAACAAGAGAGCTCCCCAGTGGTCGCCGTTCCTGATCACAGACCTCGACCGGGGAGGTGCCGAGCAGGCCCTGGTGGAACTGGTCACACGACTCGACCGCTCCCGGTGGACGCCGCACGTATTTTCCATCCTGCCTGCAGGAGATTTAGGTAATGTCCTGCAGGATAAAGGGATTCCCGTTGAGACCCTCTCCGCGACCAGCATCTTTAGCTTGCCTCGCGTTTTTAAGCTGCTTCGTACCCGATTGAAGGAGATCGAGCCGGAATACCTGTGCACTTATCTTTTCCCACGCGAATATCCTGGGCAGGCTGGTCGCTCGTTCGTTGCCACAGCGTCCCCTCGTCTTTTCTGGAATTCGAGTCGCCGAACGTCGCTCCCGGTTCCGGTTATGGCTGGATCGCGCGACCGATAGATTTGTGCACGCACATGTTTGCGTCAGTCGGGATGTCGCCGAAATTCTCGCACACCAGGAGGAAAACTTCCACAGGAAAAACTCGTCATGATTCCAGGCCGGAATCGACACAGAGCGATTTGATAATGCCGCTCCCTTTAACTGGGAAGTCTTGGGAATTCCTCCAGGGGCTCGAGTCCTGCTGAACGTCGGCAGACTGGATCCTCAAAAGGGTCAGTTAGATTTGCTCAATGCGGTCATTCCGCTGATTAAATCGGATCACTTTTACACCTGGTCATCGTTGGTGAGGACCATTAAGAACTGACCTGGAACGACGCATCAACGAGGAAAATCTGAGTCAGCAGATCCTGCTCCTCGGATTTCGCGATGATATCCAGTCTGATAAGAGAAGCTGCCGACCTGCTGGTGCATTCTCCCCATTGGGAGGGAGCCCGAATGTGATTCTGGAGGCAATGGCAGCATGACTCCCGATCGTCTCCACCTCCGCCGAAGGGGTGAGCGAACTCTTGATGGAAGGGGAGTTGGGGAAAGCTGGTCGAACGGGTGAAATTGAGCAATTTCGAACCGCTGTTCAAGCGTTTCTGAACTCGAAAAAAGGTCGATCAGAAACTGCTGGAGCCGCGTATCTCCATGCCTCTAATAAGCTTACGTGGGAGAGGTCTCTTTCGCTCTGGGAAGCAACTCTGCTTAGTTCCCGCTCAAATCAGGATTCCTGAATCAGACACTCCCACCCTTTCAAAAATCCTGAAAATCGCAATCCGTTTCCCCAGCCACTGACCTACTACGTCCATATCGGAAAATCGTCTCTTCATTATTGACCGCTCAACTATTGACGAAGAGAAGCAAATGGTTAAATTGAGACTCGTTGTGGGGAGAATTGGTGATTAGTGGGGATTTTTGATAAACATGTCACTGACCGGGAGTTACGGCAGATCGCTCGATGAAAAACATCGCTTCGCCCTGCCAAAAAGATCGGGAAGGGACTTGGTTCCCCCAACGCCGAAATTGTTGTTGCTCCTGGTACAGAAACGTCCCTTTCGATCTATTCTCAGACCGAATTTGAACGAATTGGCCAGAAGCTCTCGGAGAAGTCGACAAATCGCCGTGAGACGATGACCTACCTCCGAATTTTCTACTCACAAGCGGAACACCTCACCCTCGATTCACAAGGACGTGTTCGCCTGCCGGAACGGTTGGTGAATTTTGCCCGATTAAAACCCAAAGGAGAACTGATGCTGCTGGGAGTGCATGATCATTGCGAAATCTGGGATCGGGAACTGTGGGAACAATTTCTCCAACAGCACGCCGCCGACTTCGACGACATGGCGACTCACGCTTTCGAATAAGCTCTTCCGGACTCTGCAGAACCTCCCTGCAGAGCGCATCAGTTGCTCTTACCTATCCTCAATACAATTCGACTCATCGCAATTGCTTACCGGGCTTTGCGAATACGGAACTTTCAAGGATGAAATTTCCGGCAGCCTGATCTGGATACAGATCGAAACAAGCTCTTCATCTCGTCAAAGTCAGGAATGGATTCTTGAAGAGATGAAGAGTTTTTGTTTTTTATAGAGCTTAATCAGGCCCGTTCCCCTGGCCTGTTCTATATGCTATCGTGGCCGTTTTGACTCACTCCTTCCTGTACGGCCAGTTAAGCCTGATGACCAATCGAGAAAATCGTCCCCAGTCTGCTGCATCCAGCGTTCATCAGCCGGTCATGCTTCGAGAAGTTTTACAGGCACTCGATTTGAAACCGGGGCTGACGGTAGTCGATGGAACCGTGGGAGCTGGAGGTCATAGCCAGCATATTCTCCCCCGAATTCAACCGGGTGGCTATCTGATGGGCATCGATCGCGACCCGATGATGCTTTCCCATGCACAACAGCGGCTTGAGCAGGTGCAACCGGTTGGTTTCTCACTCTGTCAGGGAAGTTACGCGCACCTTCCCCAGTTTTTAGAAGAACAGGGAAAACCTCAGATCGACCGGCTTCTGCTTGACCTGGGCCTTTCGTCTGACCAGCTATCCGATGAGTCCCGCGGTTTCAGCTTTAACGCAACCGGACCACTCGACCTCAGGTTCGATACTTCGACAGGTCGCTCCGCTGCTGAGTTACTGCAGGAGTGGACCGAGGAGAACTGGTTGAAATTCTGGAGACCTGGGGGGAAGAAAATTCAGCCGGCAGATCGCGAGTGGAATCATTCACACTCGCCAACGACGCTCACTCACGACAGCAGAGGATCTTGTCGACGTGATTCTGGCTGCCATTCCGGAGAAGTTCACCCGAGATTCCCGCAAACATCCCGCAACGCGCGTCTTTCAGGCCTTACGGATCGCAGTGAATCAGGAATTGCAGCAACTCGAACTGATGCTGGACGATGTCCTGCCCACGTATCTGGCCCCCGGAGGCCTGGCGGTCATTATCACTTTCCATTCCCTGGAAGACCGGATGGTGAAAAACGCTTTCAAACAGGGAGCAATCTGGAAAAATCTGACCCCGAAACCGATCGAACCGACTCGGGTCGAGCAGAAGGTGAATCCCCGCAGCCGCTCTGCCAAAATACGGGTAGCCCAGCGAACAGGTGACTGAATCCGCCCTAAACCGGTGTGCAACCGTCAATCAAAATCGGTATTTCTTCAAAACGGGATATCGACTAAAAAACAGCTAAAATTCTGAGAGAGATTGCGTACATCGGTCCAATCTGACTATCGGACTGGATAGCAAACTCGATTCAATTTTTCTTTAAGCGAAAACGTCTCTTCGACCTTAACCACCACGAGCGAATCTGGCAGGGAATGCCATCCGGAGTGAGGGATCATGAAAACGGAAACCAAGTTTGGTTTATTGACCATTTTGATTTTACTCGGTGTCTTTGGATACGTCGTGTATGAGAAATGGGAAGAGCGTAAAGCCATCATCGCCGCGGGCGGTGACCCCGATCAAATTCTGGATGAAAATGGCGAAGTAACCGACCCGAATGATCCATTCAAAGGGGGAGATGGAACCGAGCTGGTTAATGTCAGTAATGAAACCGAAAATACTGCTGACCTCTCCAATTCGTTCTCTTCGGATTTCAATTTAAACGAGCCTCCTCCAGACTCTTTCACCAGTAATGAAGCATCCTTCGAACCTGCTGCGCAATCTAACCTTGCAGAAAATTCGAATGCGAATGAATTTGCGAGTTCCGAGCCGGACTTTGGCAGCGACCTGAATGGTGGTGGATTTGATCAATCCAATCCGTTTCCAGAAGAGACAGCTCCTCAGAATTTAGCCCAGAATGACGCCTTTACAGAGGAACCTGAGTTTGGATCCGACCTCGGAGGAGAGCCCGCACCTCAGGCAGGAACAGGTTCTAATTTTGAAGCGTTTAACGAACCAGCCGAAACAGACGCCTTTGAAAATGCCCCCCTCGCGCAACAGGATCCCCCCACTGAGGAACTGGCTGACAGTCCCTTCGAAGCTGAACTTCCTGAAAATACTCAGGCTGCGAATTCCGCTCCTCAAGATTTGAACGCTTTTGATGATCTTCCGGCTGAGTTTTCACAAGGTCCAGTTGAGAACAACAATTCCGGACCGGCGGAAGATGCATTTGCAGGTAACGAGGAACCAGAAACGTTCCAGGAAGAACCTGCTTTTAACCTGAATGAAAATGAGCTCTTTGAAGAGACATCATCTCCCTCGGAACTTGTCCAGAAACAGGCCGAACAGGCTCCGCTGGAAGACTCCATGTTTGCGGATCAAAACGAACTCGAAGAGCCAATCCTGGATAATGAAGTTTTTGACTCTGAACCAAGTCAGTCTTCTCCGCAAGAGGCCTTCAGCTTTGATGAACCTGGAGAACTGGACATCGCGACGACAAATGACTCTGCTCCCTTTGATGGTGTGGGGGAATCTCCTTTTGCAGAAAAAAGCCCATCCAAGCCTACTCGCCCCGATCCATTCGCTCAGGCGAACAAGGGAGAGTACGTTGTGCAACAGGGTGATAATCTCTGGAAAATCTCCCAGAAGCTGTACGGTTCAGGTTCTTACGTCAATGCCCTCGCGCAGTACAACCGTCAGAATTTACCTGACGCTTCCCGCCTGAAACCGGGGATGATCCTGAAGACTCCTGATGTCAGTCTGTTAAGCCAGGGACAGAAAACTGCAACCACCAACATTTCTCTGGCGAATGCAAAAACCAATCCCAATGATCCATTCGCCCAGAAAAGTGGCTTCTTCACCAATGAAGAAACGGGAGAACCTTTTTATAAGGTCCAACCCAACGACACCCTCACCGAGATCGCTTATCGACATCTGGGACGGGCCTCGCGCTGGATTCAGATTGTCGCCCTGAATCAGGAAGAGATCAAAGACCCGAAATCCCTTAAACCCGGCACCATTCTGCGACTACCCTCCGATGCCCGGACGGTTGTGCTCGCTTCGGACAGCTTTGAGTCCGATAGGAACTAACAGGCAGGTTCCACAGTGGAACAGGCCTCTGTTGTATTCAAGGCTTGTTCCCGCGTAAGACGTCATGCACGGTGGACAAGACTGCTTGTTCCTGCCAGGTTGCCTGTTTATGTTTTTCCGGTTTGGTGCCGCAATCGTACTGATTGTGCTGATCTGTTTGA
The DNA here is from genome assembly GCA_041398805.1 of Planctomycetaceae bacterium. Taxonomy (GTDB): domain Bacteria; phylum Planctomycetota; class Planctomycetia; order Planctomycetales; family Planctomycetaceae; genus Polystyrenella. The sequence goes on from JAWKUC010000002.1 coordinate 185,754, forward strand.
TCGGCATCGCCATTGAAAAACGGAACCTCGACTTACGTCGCGCGCTAAGCAAGCAACATGATCAATCGGAAGAACTGCTGGAAGCACATGCCCGCTTGAGACTGCAAACTCAGCAACTGGGAGCCACCACCCGATTGATGCAGGAGTTTGAACCGGCAGTCGTAAAAGAAGATGCGACAGAGCACATCCTCCTGGAAAACACAACCGAAGTTCCCCTGATGCGCTGGCGCGCCTACCCGCCATCACGAGCACGAAATCTACAACCTGCGACTCATCCTGGATTGCGATAGGTGTTGCGTTATCCATATCAAATCTCGCTACTCTCTGAGAGCTGACCATGAACGCGAATAATCTGAACGATCGATCGATCAGTTATCGTATCTGGATGCTGCTCTTCTGCTTTATAATCGGTTTCATCGCTCTCGGTTTAAGACTGATCCAGATTCAGCATGTGAAGCAGGCAACGCTTTCCATTCACGCCAACAGGCAGCACTCCTACCAGGAATCGATACCGGCCCGGCCCGGTGAAATCCTGGACCGCACAGGGAAGGTGCTCGCGACGACCATTACGACGTACAGCCTGTACGTCGATCCATCCAAAATTGAAGAGCCCGTATCATTCGCCGAATCGCTCTGTTCTGTGGTGCTACTTGATCCGAAAGAGTTGACAGGCAGACTGTCAGAAAACAAACAAAAACGATTTTTGTGGATCAAACGTCGCCTCTCTGATATCGAAGCGAACGCTGTTACAGCCCTGGGATTACCAGAGGGAACCTGGGGATTTCGGAAAGAATATTTTCGCAGCTATCCACAGGGAGAACTGGCCGCGCACATCCTCGGTTTACGAAATATTGATGGCGAAGGGAAAGGGGGGATCGAAGAATCTTACGATCAAATCCTGCAGGGAACGCCTGGATCTCAAACATACTTTCGTGATGCCCGTGGACGCGTTTTTCTGCCCGAAGATTCAGAGTTCATCGCTCCTCAACCGGGACATTCCGTCGTCCTGAGTCTCGACCTGGTCATACAGTTTCACCTCGAACAGGAATTAAACAAACTGGTTGAGGAATGGCACCCTAAATCGTGTTGTGCGATTGTTCTTGATCCCTACACGGGTGAAATTCTGGCGATGGGTTCGCGTCCGAACTTTAATCCGAACTATCCCGAAAACGTTCCTCCCCCCGCCTGGAAGAATTGTGCCATCTCCGCCATTTATGAACCGGGCTCCACCTTTAAGCCTCTCGTGGTAGCTGGGGCGCTCAATCGAGGGTTGATTAGAAAAGATGAAGTTTTCCATTGCGAAAATGGTGTCTACCAGATGGGCAAACGAACTCTGCACGACCATCATCGTTACGGGGAACTGAGTCTTACAGATGTCCTGGTGAAATCGAGTAACATCGGGATGGCCAAAGTGGGTGAACGACTCGGTAATCGTGGACTTTTTGAAACGGCTGTCGAATTCGGTTTCGGAAAATCGACCGGCATTCCGCTCGCCGGCGAGTTGCCAGGAAAACTACGTCCCTTTAAAGATTGGGATGGCTACTCGACCGGTTCGATTCCGATGGGACAGGAAATCGCAACGACTCCTCTGCAGATGATTCTCGCACATGCCGCACTCGCTAACGGAGGTACTTATCTTCCTCCACGGTTGGTGCTTCAGGAACTGGATGATCCCTGGCTGGGTCTCGGATCATCAGACAAATTAATCGCAGATTCTTTATCAGCATCAGAGAATACGTCCCCTATTCAACTATCACAACCTCGACAAATACTGAAGCAGGAAATCGCTAACTGGCTGGTTCAAAAACCAATGGCCGAAGTCATTGAACGGGGAACGGGGAAACAAGCGAAGCTGAAGGAATATGCTCTGTTTGGAAAAACGGGAACCGCTCAAAAAGTGGATCCGAAAACTGGTAAATATTCGCATCAGAAGTACATCAGCTCATTCATTTGTGGTGGTCCCGTGGAGAATCCCCGCGTGCTTGTGTATGTCAGTGCGGACGAACCGGGAGGAGCTAAAAACGCATATGGTGGACAGGCCGCCGCTCCTGTTGCCTCACGGATCATGAAATTGACTCTGGAACATCTGCAGGTTCCCTATCAAACGGCTGGAAAAGCAAAACGCTGAGAATCCGAAACAGGGAAAATCTGTCCCAGTCGATTTTCTGTGGACCGTTTCGCTTCGGGATCGATTCCGATATGATGCAGCAGTCTTACTGCTATTCGAAATCTCTATGTTGAACCGGATTTTCTAACCATGCCCGAGCTTGATGAACCGACGCGCGACATATTGAGTAAAGTACTGGGCAAAACCCCCAGTGGTTTACATATCCTCATCGCCGGGGATGGAGCGGGAAACACGACTGGTATGCTCGCCAGTTGGGTACAACAGGCTTCGTTCGATCCTCCGGCTGTGACAGTCGCGGTGAACAAAAAAAGATACATCAACGACTGGCTGGCTCAACATCCACAGGTGGTTCTCAATCTGATTGGTGAAAAGCAGAATGAATTCCTGAAACAGTTCGGCAAGGGGTTTGAACCAGACGAACCAGCCTTCGAAGGGATCGATACAGGAAGTGCCAGTAATGGCCTGCCGACGCTCACTGGTGCACTCGGCTATCTCGAGGGAACTGTTCAGAGACAAACTGGAAGCAGGGGACCACAATATCTATCTCGTCGAGTTGACCTCTGCCAGTACCACGGATGAAGAGCTGCTGACCGGTTCAGCTCCCTGGACTCACATTCGCAAAAACGGATTCAGCTATTAATCGCTCAGATAAATCTCGCAATCGAAATCAATCTTCCCGCTCATGACCACCACTCCCACAGATTTAATTGATGCTCTCGCCCCGATAGTGGGAAAAGATCATCTGTTGTACGACGCCGAGGAACTACTCGTTTATGAATGTGATGGTTACATCGTCGAGAAAAACTGCCCCGATGTCGTCGTCTTCCCACTGACTACTGAGCAGGTGGTTGAGATTGTCAAAACCTGCAATCGATTCAACGTTCCCTTTGTACCACGCGGTGCAGGAACCAGTCTGGCGGGAGGTTGCCTTCCTGTGGGTGGCGGTGTGATGATCGCCCTCACCCGGATGAGAGAGATCCATGAAATTGATTTGCGAAATGGTTATGCTGTCGTCGACCCTGGTCTCGTAAATGTGCACCTCACGCGGAACATCACCGGCGATGGTTTTCATTATGCTCCGGATCCATCGAGTCAGGGAGCCTGCACGATAGGCGGCAATGTCGCCACGAATTCTGGTGGTCCACATACACTCAAGTATGGCGTGACTGTCAATCATGTCATGGGCATCGAAGTCGTCCTCCCCGATGGAACAGTCGCCAACTGGGGTGGCCCGGCAGGTATGCCTCCCGGTTTCGATCTGACAGGACTCTTTGTCGGCAGCGAGGGAACCTTCGGTATCTGCACGAAAGCGACTGTCCGATTAACACGGAATCCAGCCGCTTATCGGACGATGCTCGGCATCTTTGAAGACATCCAGACGGCGACCAAAGCGATCAGCGAAATCATTGGGGCCGGAATTGTCCCGGCAGCACTCGAGCTGATGGATCAGGGAATCATCCAGGCAGTCGAAGCCGCCTTTAAGTTCGGCTTTCCACTCGACGCCGGGGCAGTTGTTTTGATCGAGGTCGATGGCCTCGAAGTCTCTGTTGATGCCGAAGCAACCCGCGTGATTGAACTATGCGAGCAGGTAGGTGTGCGGGAGATGCGAACCGCAAACTTGGAGAAGGAACGCCAGCTGCTCTGGAAATGTCGCAAACAGGCCTTTGGGGCAATTGGTCGCTTGAGTCCCAGTTTCTGCACGCAGGATGGTGTTGTCCCGCGTACCAAGCTACCCGAGATTCTGGAATTCATTGAAGCGACCAGCCGCAAATATGACATAAGGATCGTGAATGTCTTTCATGCGGGGGATGGGAACATTCACCCGATTCTTCTCTTCGATGAACGGGACAAAGAACAGATTCAACGCGTCATTGATGCAGGTGACGAGATTCTCAACAAGTGCATTGAACTCGGTGGATCAGTAACCGGTGAGCATGGTATAGGTGTCGAAGATCAACTTCATGCCGAAACTTTTCACCGAGAACGATCTCGCCGTGATGCAGGGATATCCGGGAAGTCTTTAATCCTGATGGCAACTGTAGCCCCTGCAAGATGCTTCCCACAGCGGGTGCCTGCGGGATGGAGCATATCGAACGATCTCATCCGGGACGACAGGCTGCTCTCTGATCATTAAGCACTGTTTATCAATTCAATCCTTCATAAGCACGACCATGTCCGAAACTCCGACCGACACCACCAGACTGACACCTGCCAATGAAGCGGAAGTCGTTACACTCATCAGAGAGAGTTACGATCAATCGCGTCCTCTGGTTGTCGAAGGCGGGGGTAACTTTCAGACGTATGGTTTTCCGCTCGACCCCGCTTTACCACGACTTTCCACCACTGGGCTGAATCGCGTGATTGATTATCCTTCACGGGACATGACGATTACGATCGAGGCGGGGATGACTTTCGCTGCTTTACAGGCGGAACTCTCCCGGGAGGGCCAACGGCTGCCGATTGATGTCCCCTTCGCCGATACGGCAACTGTCGGGGGAGCGCTCGCTGCGAATATTTTTGGCTCGCGCGGTTATCAGCTGGGTACCTGGCGCGATTACCTGCTCGGTTTCTCCGCAGTCGATGGACAGGGACGACTCTTTAAAGCCGGAGGACGTGTTGTTAAGAATGTCGCTGGTTACGACCTCGGCAAACTGATGATCGGTTCTCACGGAACCTTGGGAGCGATCACGCAGATGACGCTCAAGGTGAAACCGATTCCAGAGATGAGCCGGTTTCTGATGGTGACATTTAAAGACTCCAATGTAGAGCCGACATTGGCTGCTCTGGTGCAGACCGAGACCATTCCGGTGGCTGCTGATCTGTTGAATAAACATGCGATTGCACTTTTGAATCAATCAGCAGACCTGCAGATACCAGAGGGGAACGATATCCTCCTGATTGCCTATGAAGGTACTGAGCGAGAGGTCACCTGGCAGATCGAGAAGGTACAACAGGAATTACAAGCTGTTTCCGCAATTGATTCAATGACTCTGCTATCCCAGGAACAAACCCCTGGTTTATGGAGCTGCCTGACAGAAATGTTTCATCACCCTGGCAGTTCAGCTTCGCAAAATGGTCCGTTCTCAATCGGTTTTCAGGCAAGCCTCAAACCGGGAGATGTTCCTCGTTTTTGTAAACATGCGAGTTCGGCAGATTGTCCAACCAAGGCACACACCCGCAGCGGTTTCATTCGCGGATTCTGTGCAGATTGGAATTCAGCCTCGAATCTTCAAAAGTTTGCTCAAGAAGGTTCCGGCAGTTTAGTGGTGCTCAGTTCCCAGTCACCAGAAACTGAGGATGAGAAACCTTTTGATTTCGACCCCCTCCTGCTGACCTACATGCGTAAAATAAAAGAGAAACTCGATCCCGGGAACATTCTTTCTCCGGGTAAACTTTTCCAGTAAGCGTTTTTAACATCAACATCGGTTATTTAAGTTCTTATGAGTACCACCACGGACAATCATCCAGCCCAGCCCGAACCAACCCGGCCCGCTGAATCCAGTGTTAACCACCACGGATCAGAAAGGTGGCCGCGCAGATTCCATTCGAGCGGTTTCTCGATTGTGTGCATTGCGGGTTGTGCACCTCGGCCTGTCCGACCTACCTCGAAACAGGTGATGAAAACAACAGCCCCCGTGGGCGTATCTATCTGATGCGGGCTGTGACAGAGGGAAAATCCCACTGACCGATAAAGTGGCGGGGCACCTGGATCTCTGTCTTGATTGTGCAGTTGTGAACAGCGTGTACTGGGAGTTCAATACGGTCGATTGATCGAACCCTTCCGGATCGGAATGCACCATAAAGGCTTGGCGGGGAAAAAGAAATCACTGTTTGAAAAATTCATCCTGTTCGGCATGTTCCCCTATCCTGCACGGCTCAAGTGGGCCTTAATGCCGATGCGAATTCTGAAGACGGGGCTCGATAAACTGATCGATAAGTTACAGATCACCCGTCTGTTGCCAGTCACCACGTCGGATGCATAACCTGCTTCCCCAGCTTCCTCCTGCGGTCGCCCCTGCCCGAGGTCTTGCCGCGATTGGTGAAAAGCGTGCCCGGGTCGGTCTGTTTACCGGTTGCGTCTCCGAAGCGATGTTCAGCCCGACGAACAGAGCCACAGCACTGAAGTACTACAGCAGAACAGTTTGCGAAGTGAGTAGTTCCTCGAACTCAATCATGTTGCGGAGCGATTCATTATCACGGTGGGGAATCACAACCGGCGATTGATCTCGCGATCGCCAATGTCGATGCATTTCTCAAAGAAGATCTTGATGCCATTATCATCAATGTCGCTGGTTGCGGGGCGATGCTGAAGGATTATCATCATCTCGCCGAAGAAGCCGAATCGCTTACTGACGAACAACGTGAAAAACTGGTTAAGTTTGCCCACGAAGTGAAGGATATCAGCGAGTATCTTCACGAGTTAGGTCTTATTCCACCTCAGGGAGAGATCCCGATGCGGGTCACCTATCACGACGCATGCCACCTGGTCCATGCCCAGCAGATTCGACAGGAACCCCGCGATTTACTGGCCCAGATTCCGGGTCTGAAATTGATTCCCCTCCCCGAGTCGGACATCTGCTGTGGTGCGGCTGGTAGTTATAACCTGACACAACCTGACATGGCCGATCGTTTAGGTGAACGCAAAATAAACAACATCCGCAAGGTCGACCCGCAGGCAGTCCTTGCCGGGAACGCTGGTTGTTCATTACAACTGAAATCAACACTCAAAGCAGCTGGTTACGACATCCCCGTCTATCACCCGATCGACCTGCTCGACGCCAGCTACCGCCAGGTTCAACCGGGCGATTGATTTTCAGTTATATTGAACCACCAAACTCGCCCGACATATTTAACTACTTAGCAGGATAGATGACGACCTTCATGAGTCAGGAACAAACTACCATTAAAGCTGTTGTGTTTGATCTCGATGGCTTGATGTTCAACACGGAAGATATCTTTGAAATTGCAGCCCGGGATTTACTTGGTAAGCGGGGGCATGAACTGACGGATGACATCCGGCGAATGATGATGGGGCGTCGTGCTTTTGAAGCCTTCGATATGCTGCGGGAAGTGCTCGAGCTTGATGAAACTGTCGAGGAGTTACTGGAAGAGTCCGATGAACTCTACAAGACAGTCCTTGATGCGCAACTTGCACCAATGCCGGGTTTATATGAGTTGCTGGAACATATTGAAGCGAATCAGTTACCGAAAGCAGTCGCGACTTCTTCGCACCGGGCCTATCTGAATAATATTCTCGGTCGATTCGACATGACGGAGAGGTTTAACCATCTGTTGACAGCAGAAGATGTTTCGATGGGCAAACCTCACCCGGAAATATATCTCAAAGCGGCTGAGACTCTGGGAGTCAACCCCACTGAGATGATTGTCCTTGAAGACAGTCAGGCGGGAAGTGAAGCAGCCCACGCTGCCGGAGCCTGCATTATCTCGGTCCCCAATCGTCACACCATTAAACATGATTTCTCAATGGCAACTCATGTCGTGGACAGGTTGAATCACCCAACAGTGATGGGATTGGTGGGTAATTGAAACGTGCAGTGCCTGAAACAGGTCATCTAAAACCGGGTGGTCCAGACAATCACGAAGTGTTGTCTGGATTGCGCAGCAACACATAAACGTTTATACCATTTCGATTGGAAGAGCTCCCTCAAACAATTCATTCAGCAGCACTCACCACTTTCGTGTGCCTGCGGCATCCAGACAACCTTGCAGGATTGTCTGGACCACCCTTTGGTAACTCTTTCTTTATTGCTCTGCAGCCAGTTCTGCTTTACGTTTGCTGATGATCGTCCAGAGATCGTCCGGGGTCTGCTTTTTCCGGGTCGACATAGTTCGCCAGATCATGGAATGCAATCACCTTGTAGTTTTCATCTTTGAGATACTGCATGTATTCTTCAAAGCGTTCTACGGGTGTGTGGACCCGGGGGTGTTCCAGATCCGAACACCGTGAAACTGGAGAATTTGATTTTTCCATCATTCGCCTGATGGACAGCCCACTTCAGAAGGTCTGCCATCGTCAGTCCAGGTCGGGCATCTCCGCTGAGGGGACCAGAAGTGGATGGTCACGGCCCGGTTCATAAGCAAACCCTTTTCCCCGATCCTTACTGTAAGAGTATTCTGGGGAAGCCCCTCGTCTCGCAAATTGAAATCCACATTCAGCGAGAATCGGTAATGCCCCTTCGTCGAATGCATTACCGGGGTACCCGAAGGTCACTGGCTGAGGAATGCCATGCTCGGCACAACTTTTATTGATCGCTTCGACCTGTTCCTTAATTCGATCAAGATTCTCTTTGGTACATCCCATGTGATCGCGGGTGTGGTTACCAATCTCAAATCCATCCTGATGCATCTGCGCGATTTCGTCCCAGGTCAGGTAGCGTTCCTTGTCCTTATGAAAATTAAATCCCTCGGTGATGTAGAACGTCGCACCGAATCCGTATTCCTGCAAGAGTGGACGCACAATCGTGAAGTGTGATTTGACAGAGTCATCAAATGTTAAGATGACCAGCTTATCTGGAATCGGCTCCAGCGCAATTGCGGATTGAGACTCTTGAACGATCAAGAATGCCAGCAGAAGAAGTGGTAATAAGTATGCTTTTAGTCGTGATGAAAGGCTGATCATGATGTTGAACCTGTCTGGAAATGCGGATGAGAACGATTGATTCAGCATACAGCAGATAACAAACATTTTTCAGCGAAAAACAGCCACAACGCCGAATTGAACCGTGTAAAAGTCCTCAAACAGGTGAATTCGAGGAAAACATTATTAGAGTTCCTGCTCCAGAAAGGAGTGATCGCATCAAAATTTGTTGATTTTTACTAGGCAAATGGCCCTCGGGTTGTATATTCTTAATGATTATCTCATAAACATCCGCCTGCTGGGTTTTCTCCAATCCAGCTACCACATTCTTGACAGAATGCTGGACCGGCGTTGTCAAATCAGAGAATCTCGTGATCTGCAAGATCGATCCGAGCTATGATGGAAACGACCGGTTTCGCTGAAGGTGGATCTCTACCCACCTTACATCTGGCACGGAGTTCTGTGAATTTCTGGTGGCAACGGCTGCACCCATTCCACAGATCTGTTTCGATCCAGTTCACGGGTTTTTGAATCAACCCGATCTGGAGTTTTGCCAATGGTTTTTCGGCATTATGCTGTAACACTGTGGGCCGGCATCTTTGCTCTTTGCGCGCTCTCACTTCCGTATAACTCAACACAACTTCTCGCTGACGAAAATCCCAGTGCAGAAGAACCTGTTAGTTTCTCTAAACAGATAGCCCCCCTGTTCCAGGCGCATTGTTACGGTTGCCATCAACCGGCTAAGGCTCAGGGTGGATACGACATGACTTCCTTTGAGAATCTCCTCAAGGGTGGTAAGACGGAAATCGCTGCAGTGGTCCCCGGGAACATCGAGGAAAGTATCCTGCTGGAGATGATCTCTCCGATGGAGGGGGAAGCTCAGGCAGAGATGCCCAAGGGAAAACCGGCTCTCCACGAAACGGAGATCGCCCTCATCAAAACATGGATCGCCCAGGGAGCGAAAGACGACAGCCCGGAAAACCGCCTCGCTAAATTCGATAGCGAACATCCTCCGCTTTATTCACTTCCCCCGGTCATCACCTCACTCGACATTTCTCCCAATGGCGATCTCATTGCGATTGCCGGTTTCCACGAAGTCTTACTTGTTAATCCTCAGGGAGAACTCGTCTCCCGACTGGTGGGGATGTCCGAGCGGATCAATTCAGTCGCGTTCGATCCCGAAGGAAAACGACTTGTTGCCACCGGTGGTCTGCCCGCTCGTCTGGGTGAGATCCAGGTCTGGGATGTTGCTGAGAAAAAACTTCTGCTTTCCAAGACAATCACTTACGACACCCTCTTTGGAGGAAGCTGGTCTCACGATGGAAAACTGATCGCCTTTGGTTGTACCGACAAAACAGTACGTGCAATTGATGCCGAAACTGGTGAACAGGTTCTGTTCCAGGGTGCTCATGATGATTGGGTACGTGATACGGTCTTCTCTCACGACAGCTCGCATTTGATCTCTGCAGGTCGCGACATGACCTGCAAGTTGACCGAAGTGGCCACAGAGCGATTTGTAGACAATATTACCTCGATCACTCCAGGTGTTCTCAAAGGAGGAATTGCAAGTGTCGCTCGCCATCCAGAACGTGATGAGATTGTGATCGGTGGCGCGGATGGTATTCCCAAGGTCTATCGGGTGCATCGATTGACGAAGCGTGTGATTGGTGACGATGCCAACCTGATTCGTCAGTTCCCCGCGATGATGGGGCGTATTCAGGCCGTGGCAGTATCTGCGGATGGAAAACGAATCGTGGCTGGTAGTGCACTCGCCGGTAAAGGTGCGGTGCATGTCTATTCGTACGAATTCGACACGGCCCTGCCGGACGATCTGAAACCGATTCTGGAAAAAGTTGCCGGTTCCCGTAATGCAGAAGAGAACAAAAAAGTCGATGAATACCGCAATCGGGATGTGAAGCAGATCGCTGCCGTTCCGATTGAATCTTCTGGAATTTATGCCGTTGATTTCTTCCCGGATGGATCAAGTTTGCCTCAGCCGGTAGCGATGGTGTTGTGCGTATTTATGAGACAGAAACTGGCAGCCTTGTCCAGGAGTTTGCTCCCGCTCCGATCACTCCTTCTGATTCAGCTGCTGCTGTCCAGAACGATCTCGCCTATTCCAATCAGTAGGAAATATCATCGTTCCCGAAAAACTTCGCGACATTCAAGAACTCACCGCCCTCACTGTGGAGCGAAATCAGCGATTGAACTGTCGAATGTTCACAGTACGCTCAGATTCTTGTGGGTGGAGCTTTGCCTTCAGGCTTGATGTTGAGCCCGTAATGTAACCGGAACATTCGCAGCACCTGTCGCCTCATTCAAGCAGTCTGGTCTTATTCAACCTCAGGCAGATGGCGAGACAGCCTGACCGTAACTGTTGCCAACCAGAAAGTTGACATTCCTGTCAAAGTCTCTGGTTTAAATGTCACATTTGAATCCAACTTCATTCGCGATGTAAATCCGATTCTGACCAAAATGGGCTGTAACCAGGGTACCTGTCACGGTGCTGATAAAGGAAAGAATGGTTTCAAACTTTCCTTGAGAGGTTACGACCCGGAATTCGATGTGCGAGCCTTCACCGACGACCTGGCTTCACGAAGAACAAACGTAGCATCGCCTGACAACAGTTTGATGCTGCTTAAAGCTACCGGTGCTGCTCCTCATACGGGTGGTCAGTTAATGACACCCGACTCTCCTTACTACCACATTCTGCGCACTTGGATTGGCTCCGGTGCTCACCTTGATCTGGAAACTCCGCGAGTCGCCGCGATTGAGATTCTTCCCCATAACCCGGTTATCCAGGAAATTGGATCCCAGCAGCAGTTTCGCGTCGTAGCTACCTACTCGGATGGTTCTTCACGTGATGTGACCCGGGAATCATTCCTGGAAAGTGGCAACACCGAAGTGGCCGTCACCGACTCCATGGGACTTTCGACTTCCGTACGCAGGGGAGAAGCCCCGATTCTGGCTCGATTCGAAGGAGCCTACGCTGCGACTACAGTAACCGTAATGGGGGATCGCTCTGGATTCGAATGGGAAGAACCCGACTACTACAATGAAATTGACAAACTCATTGCCTCCAAATGGCAACGAATGAAAATTAAACCAGCACCGTTAACCAACGATGCCCAGTTTATTCGCCGGGTTTACCTGGACCTGACAGGTTTGCCGCCTACATCACAGAATGTTCGCGATTTCCTGAACGACACACGTCCCACCCAGGAAAAACGAAATGAACTCATCTCAAAATTGATTGGTTCTAAAGAGTATGTCGAATACTGGACCAATAAATGGGGTGACATGCTGCAGGTGAACCGCAAGTTCCTCGGTGAAGAAGGCTCGAAGGCTTTCCGTGACTGGATCAGGACACAGGTGGAAAACAACGTCCCTTATGACAAGTTTGCCAGGGAGATCATCACCGCCTCCGGATCGAACAAAGACAACCCGGCCTCTTCCTACTTCAAGATTTTGCGTACACCAGAAGACACCATGGAGAACACTACGCACCTCTTCCTGGCTGTCCGCTTTAACTGTAACAAGTGCCATGACCATCCCTTCGAACGCTGGACTCAGAATCAATATTATGAGACAGCCGCCTTCTTCTCTCAGGTCAATCTCGCACGGGATCCGGCCAGTGGAGATCGCAACATTGGGGGAACAGCGGTTGAGGGGGCCAGACCTCTCTTTGAAGTTGTTTCCGACAACATGGATGGCAAAATGGAACATGCCCGGACGGGCAAAGTTGTGGAAGCACAATTCCCATTCGAGGCGGAACATACCGATCCGGAAAACGCAACTAATCGCGAGAAGCTGGCCGCCTGGATCACTTCTCCCGACAACCAGTATTTCGCTCGCAGTTACGTAAATCGCCTCTGGGGTTACATGACCGGGACAGGAATTATTGAACCGATCGACGATATTCGTGCGGGGAATCCTCCTTCCAACCCGGAATTGCTCGATTACCTGACACAGGAATTCGTAAACAGCAATTTCAACGTGCAGCATGTTTTGAAATTGATCTGCCAGTCGCGCACTTATCAACTTTCCATTGAAACCAACAAATGGAACGAAGATGACAAATTGAACTACTCACACGCTCAGGCACGACGATTGGCTGCCGAGGTGCTGTTCGACTCGATTCACTTTGTTACCGGTTCTCAGTCTCACCTGAATGGTGCGGCACCTGGTACCCGCGCAGCCGAGTTAGTCGATGTCGGTATTAAAGCGGATGACGGTTTCCTGAACACCTTCGGTCGCCCTGCCCGTGAGAGCGCCTGTGAGTGTGAACGAATCAATGAAGTTCAATTGGGACCAGTCATGGCTTTGATCAGTGGCCCAACTGTTGGAACAGCAATCAGCAATCCGGAAAACGACATCAACAAACTGGTTCAGTCCGAACAAAACGATGCCCGCCTGATTAATGAACTCTTCCTGAAAATCCTCAATCGTCCTGCGGATATCGAAGAAGTGGCCGCAGTCCTGGATACTTACCGCATGATGGATGAGGATCACGCTTCCCTGCAGCAGATGCTTCAGGATCGTGAAGCCTGGTGGAACGAGACGCTTCCAAAACTCGAAGCAGAAAGACAACAGGCAATCGCAGCTGCTCAAAAGGATCTTGATGATTATCAGGCGAGCATTGCCTCAGGTAGAAGAGCAGAGAGAAGCTCAGAAGCGGAGAAAGTCGCTCAACTCAGATCAGACTTGAAAGCTTTTGACGTAACTCCCTCTGAAAGCGGAAGAATGGGCGACTCAACAAAATGCTCAGGTCGAATGGTTTACGCTCGATCCAGCAGCAATGAGCAGCACCAATAACGCAACCTTTAAGCGTCTGGCTGATCGTTCTATTGAGGTTAGTGGCAATGCTGACAAAGGAACCTATGTGATTAACGTCAAAACGAAATTGACGGGAGTAACTGGGATTCGTGTTGAAGCACTCACAACGGGCAATGGCCTCAAAGGTACCGGCGGTTTATCAATAATGGCAACTACGTAATTGCAATTTATTGTTGTCGCCCCCTTGCCACACCAGATGCACTGGCCAAAGTAGAACTGGCCAATGCAGTTGCCGATGTCACTCAGGGTGGATTCGATGTAGCCCAAATGCTGGATGGTAACACCCAGGACCAGCAGGGTTGGGCCGTATCTCCCTATGGCAATACCTCTCACTGGTTTACAGTTGAGTCAAAGCACCCTTCGGCCATGCCGAAGGAGTTTGATTCAATTTAAATTACATCAATTCCATAATGCTGAAATCATCGCCTTGGTCGGTTCCGCATCTCATTAACCACCGACAAAACTCCAATCGGGCTCCAGTCTGACCGAAGAGTTAAAATCGATCGTCTCGCTGCCAGCAGAGCAGCGTTCTGACGAGCAAAGGAATCCTTGACAAATTACTATGTCACTGAGCGTTGATTTGAACAATCGTCGTACAAGTTGAATCAGGCAAGGCTCCTCTCCCTGAGGATCCAGGCGTCTCCGAACATAAAGTCTATTGAACTGGTCTCCAAACCTGTTCCTCTGGACAACAAACTGGCTCAATTGAGAGAAGATGTAAAACAGAGTGAAAGTCTGGCAGAATTCTAAGCGGTTGACTGTCGCTCAGGACCTGAACAGGCATTGATCAGCAATCCCTCGTTCCTGTTTAACCGTTAATTCAGAGCCCCTCGTGGGACTCTTTTTGAGATAGTTATTTTAATCCACCAACTTTCGATACTTTTCAGGCACAACACGAAGGAGTGCGAACCATGTTTTCAATCAAAGGGCATCCCGGTAAAGACATGTGTGATTCTCACCTCGGCATGACCCGTCAGGATCTGCTACACGTGGTGGTTCAGGTGCTGGGCGTCTCTCTCATTCATGCTGCTTGGTAAGGCCGCCTCCGCCAATACAGTGCCCGCGAGTGGTTGGGGTAAAGCTAAAAACATTATTCTCTGTTATCTACAGGGCGGCCCCAGTCATCTGGACCTCTGGGATCTGAAAATCCTGACAAAGTTCATGATAAATTCTCGAACATCTCCACCAAGCTTCCAGGAGTTCAGTTCACTGAAATTCTGCCGAAACAGCTCAGGTGAATGACAAGTTTACGATGATTCGGTCGATGTCGTACACACCAAATGGCTTGTTCAACCATACGGCAGCGATCTATCAGATGATGACGGGCTATACCACTGACAAAGTCAGCCCTTCCGGTCAGCTGGAACCCCAGTCCGAAAGACTTCCCGAACTTCGGTTCCAACATCATCAAAATCAAACCCGTTGATGTCCCCATGCTTCCCTTCGTGATGCTTCCTCGCCCCTTGCAGGAAAGTAATGTCGTGGGCAAAGGGGGAACAGCAGGTTTTCTGGGTAAGGCCTTTGATCCATACACCTTGTTCCCGGAAGGGGACGATATGGACATGAACAAAATGGCCAGATTAAAATTGATGACCTGCAACTTCGCCGGACGTCTTCTCTGTAGACTGAACCGTCGCGGCACAAGCTGCGTGACACGATCAACAAGGGTATGCCGACCATTGATAAAGCGGTCGAGTCTCATAACCTGAATGAGTATTACGATCGTGCCCTGGATCTGATCGTCTCCGGTCGGGCTCGGGATGCATTTGATCTGGAATCGGAACCGCACCACATTCGAGAACTTTACGGACGTAATACCTTTGGTGACTCCTGTCTTCTGGCACGACGACTTGTCGAAGCGGGAACACGGGTTGTCGAAGTTGTCTGGCCGAAAGTTGCCAACTCAGACAATCACTCGTGGGACCACCACGTCGATCTGAGCAAACGGATGGGAACCCAGTCTGGCCCAATGCTGGATGGTGGTCTTTCCGGATTGATCACAGACCTGGATGAACGCGGCATGCTGGAAGAGACTCTCGTCGTCTGTGTGGGCGAATTCGGTCGCAGCCCGCAGCGAGGTGTCAGTACATCTGGTAACAGCAACTCGGATGACGGTCGAGATCACTGGCCTTACTGCTACACCGCCGTCGTTGCAGGCGCCGGAATTAAACGAGGCCAAATCCACGGTAAGAGCGACAAAACCGCCTCTGCACCTCTGGAAGATCCTGTGCATCCTGGTGAACTGCTCGCTTCGATCTATCACAGTTTTGGCATTAACCCGGAAACCATTGTGTACAACCACCTCAACCAACCACGTGAGCTGGTGAAAGCAGAAGCTGTTTCGAATCTATTTGCCTAGACTCAAAAATAACCGATCCTCAGCACGAGAGCCGTGGAATGGGCATTTTCTGCCCGTCCACGGCTCTTTTCATGAATCGAAGAAGTCAGTCCCCCTCGGCAGTAATCAGCTTCTTCAGGTTCCAGAGTGAGCTGTAAATACCGGACAAATCGCTTCTGCTTTAATCCACTTCTCTGGTATAGTACGACCTGTAGAAATCCGCCAGATCCCATCCAGGATCAGTGTGGCGTCCTTTCCCAGCATAAACTCATTTCACATGCAGTTCTTCCTTTCATAAATCGCTACACTGGTACTGATCCTGAAACCTGGTTGTGATAGTTCCGGAAACTCTATCTCAAGGGTCAATCTGGCCCAATGGAAGGTTTCAGGACCACTGTTTAAATGTGACACTCATCAGAAATTACTCTCCCCAAGGCCGCTCCTATGACATTCCCGCGAATGATGCGAATTCGCCAGAACTTCTCGCAACCTAAAATTGATGATGTATATCAGACAGCCCTGGCGGAACTTCAATCGCTCTCTCTCTAAAAATCCATCAAACCGGGCGAGACAGTGGCGGTTACCGCAGGAAGTCAGTTACCAATATCGCCACGATAACGAAGGCGATCGTCGATTATTTCAAATCGATCGATGCGGGAAACCATTCATTGTTCCTGCGATGGGCAGCCATGGTGGCGGTACTGCTCAAGGGCAGGTTGACCTGCTTGGTCGATATGGCATCACCGAAGAATCGATGGGTGTCGAACTACGGGCTTCCATGGACACCATCATTGTGGCCCAAACCCCTCAAGGGATTCCCGTTCACTTTGACAAACATGCTTCGAATGCGGACCATGTTTTTGTTGCCGGTCGTATTAAACCGCATACAGCCTTTGTGGGAGACATTGAATCGGGCCTGCATAAAATGATGCTCATAGGCCTGGGAAAACATCACGGAGCCAAGATCTATCATCGTGCGATTCTGGAACATAGCTTTACGGAAATCATTGAAGCGGTTGCAGCACTCGTTCTGGAAAAATGCCACATCTGCGGTGGACTGGGCATTGTCGAAAATGCTTTTGATGAAACGGCCAAGCTACAAGCTGTGCTCCCAGCCGATTTCCGCACGACGGAGATCGAGCTGTTAAAACAGGCACGCGAATGGATGCCCCGCCTCCCTGTCAAAACGGTCGACCTCCTGATCATCGATGAAATCGGAAAAGATATCAGTGGCTCAGGGCTCGATACGAACGTAGTCGGGAGAAAATTTAATGACCATGTCTCGACCGATAAAGACGATGTGCAGAGCAAGCGTATTTTTGTGCGTGGGTTGACGAAGGCGACTCATGGGAATGCTAACGGGATCGGCATTGCCGAATTTACCAATCGACGCACCGCAGACAGTATCGATTGGGAACCGACCCGCATCAATGCGATCACTGGTGGTCATCCTACAGCTGGAATGCTCCCCAACGTCTTTGACACCGACCGGGAAGCAATTCTCGCATCGTTTCAGACAATTGCTTTAAAACCTGTCGAGAAGACTGAGATCATTCAGATCAGAAATACGCTCGAACTACGCGAACTGTTAGTGAGCGAAACCTATTATGACCTGGTGAAAGCGAACCCAGATCTGGAGATACTTTCAGAACCTGGTCCCATGGAATTCGACAATGCAGGAATGCTGAAATCAGTCTAACATCACGAACCTGTTCACACTCAGTTCAGTTCGTGATTCCCTTCCTGTTTCTGTTTGAGAATTTTCGCTTCGATCTCCAACTGACGCTTTTTGGCTTCCAGAATAACCAGCTTGGTTTTCAGCCCCTGCCTGACAATCATCATGTCCAGAAGTGCTAAACACATGAGTGAGAGGGTAATCAGGATGACAAGAATCCAGATTACAGTAAAGACGGCCGGATGAGCGATTTTATCGACTGCCTGCCCGAGCATGATCAGTAGCCCTACCAGTACCATCAAGCCCGAGGTAGCCAATCGACGTCGATACTGCCAGTGCTGTGAGCGAAGTTCTGATTTTTCGATGTTCGGTTGGCTCGACTGTTTTTTCCAGACACGGACATGGCTGATGACCAATCCCGCTCCGAGAATAGCGACCAGGAGACCGAATATGATGACTGCCATTCTCTTTTCCTTTCGTTAGACTCGGCCCACTTAGTGTCAGTATCTAAAGTTCAGGGCTCGGCAACAACTCTATTGAGTTGAATCTGCAGGTTTCTTAGCGATCTACTGAAGCCGATTCTGAGGAACGGGGTGGTCTCGGGCCTGGAAACTGGTAATAAGTGCAGGCGATGTTCCCATTATACAATTTACGCCGTCGGCCCGCTTCACATCCAACCAGCTTTTCAAAATGGGGATGAGAGGTGATCACATACTTGGACCAGGTGTCGAGCCGGGGGAATAACTCTCCCATCTGCCGATAGATTTCCTCTGCTTCCTCGATTTCACCCGAGCGAATTCCGTAGGGTGGATTTGTAATGAGACAACCATATTTATGCGGAGTAGAGAAATCAGCAAAGGACTGCTGTTGAAAATGAATATCATTTTCCACTCCCGCTTCCTGTGCATGCAAACGTGCCATTCCCAGGGCTCGGCGATCGCTGTCGTACCCCTGCATACGGGGCATCTGAAGTTCTTTTTTCTGTAAATCGACGGCCTCGATGCGTGCCTCGGTCCACAGTTCCCGTTTTAAATTTGGCCAACGCTCTGATGGAAATGTGCGTTGTAGTCCGGGAGCCCGATTGTAACCGATCCAGGCTGCTTCAATCAGAATAGTTCCTGTTCCACAAAATGGATCAACCAACAGGCGTTCTGAATTCCAGTAACTCAATTGCACGAGTGCTGCTGCGAGGGTTTCTTTGAGAGGCGAAAGCCCCACCGATTTACGGTATCCCCGTTTGTGTAAACCAGGGCCTGAAGTATCAAGAGCAAGAACGACTTCGTTATTTCGAATTGAGACATCAATCGCGTAAGTTGGCCCATCCTCAGAAAACCACTCCACACCATACGCCTGCTGCAATCTTTTCACAATTGCTTTTTTCACAATCGATTGACAGGTCGGTACACTGTGCAGCTCTGATTTGATTGATTTGCACCGGACGGGAAATTCACCATTCTTCGGAATCCACTCTTCCCAGGGGATCGCCTCTGTTCGATCAAACAATTCTCCAAAATCGACCGCTTGAAACTGACCGAGTTTGACCAGCACCCGATCAGCGGATCGCAACCAGAGATTCGTCCGGCAGATGGCCTTCAAGTCACCTGTGAAACTGATGCGGCCATCCTGGATCTGATACTGCTCGTAACCGAGCTCTTTCAATTCCCGTCCAACGACTGCTTCTAATCCGAAGGTCGACAAAACAATTAATTCTACTGATGGACTGGACATGAATTGATATCATCAAGATGAGGGTATAAAAGAAACAAACAGGGTACAAATGCACCCATCCTGTCACAAAGAAAGCATTACCCCGTTCGATCTGGGTTAAACCGTCGCGAGGTGGGGAAACAGCTTTGCCTGTTCCGAAGCTGGTGGACTACAATAACCGTATCCGATACAGTTAGCCAGTGCCCTCCTCCCATGGAGAAGTTGATCCCACCGGGTTCTCTGAATTACACCCCGTTGTTCAGCTGGTACCTGCCTGAAATCGGATTCCCGCCTGAACATACCCACCTGTTACTCCTGCCAGACCTATATTCACTATCGCCTCCATGAGCAAATCATCGGATAACAAACAAGTATCGAGCAAAGGCCGCGTCATTCTCTGGACGATCGTCGGGCTCGGAGTTGTCTCTGTATTAATCTGGGACCAGTACGCTCAAGGTAATCTTGATCCGTATCTCGAAATGGCTGGACTCAAAGAACCAGCGGCTTCGAAATCGAAGAGTGCCACTTCCAGGTCCACAACGAGTTCAAAGACCTCGTCTGATAAGGATGTCGCCGAATCCAGGCCAGCGGAGAGTTCAACTGCGAACCCAGCTGCCTCGACAGACTCAGCTCTCCCAACCGAAGCATCTCCAGAATTGGCGGTGAATTCCGAGGAAACTCCTGCAAAGACGCTGGACACTTCCGAAACGAATCAAAATCCTGAGACTGAACCAACTGAGTCGTCTCCCCAGGAAGTGAGTGTCACAGAGCCGGTGGTGCCTGACCCTGTTCCCGAGGCCACTGAGCAACCAGTTGTGTCCGAAGTAGAAGCTGAAGCTGAGAGTATCGCTCCACCAGTAGCTGAAACTTCGGAAAGCGAAACCGAGATTCCTGCAATTTCAGTTTCTGAGGAAAAGCAGGAAGTAGCCTCTAATGACGAAACGGCACCGACACCTGAGAACCAGAACTCGAATGACGTTCTCACTCAGGAACAGAGTCCATTGGAGGCATTAACAAATGCCCCCAGAGTTGAACGCTCACAGAGTGATGAGAAATCAGCGGCCCCCATTCCACCTAAACTTTTGAGTTACGCCGCCCGGATCATGAAAAAATATGATCTTGATCGCAGCACGCAATTAGAAGCGGCAGAGTATGAGCGTGTCACAGAGCAGGAGACATTACGTCAGGCGGATCTCGATGGGGACCAGAAAATCACCTTGCCGGAATTAGCCAGATACATGGCAGATTACGGAGAAAACCGCCGAATACGACTGATCTCTCCCTATCAGTCCAAGAGCACAACCACAACTGCAGCCAGCGAAAATACCAACGCGGTTAACAATCAAAACCCGGACTCTGCAGCGGAGCAGGAGAAATCGGATGCTGAGAAAGAACTTGAACGGCGTCGAAATCTTCAGTTCTCGGTAAAGCAATCCCGCCTGCCCGATGGTTTGCCAGGATGGTTTTAACGCTGGACCGGAACGGGGACGTACAACTTTCGATCTCGGAATTTGCACCCGATGCATCACAAAGCAGAGTCGATGAATTCCGTAAGCTGGATCTCAATCGGGATGGATTGCTTACCCCGGAAGAATACAAACAGGCTCCCAAGGGTAAACCCTCAGCGACCAACTCATCAAAGTGAGAAATTCTCCGTCGAGTTTCAGATCTCTGAAATCGGAGTATCCTGCAAGGGTTGTCGACCACCGAAGCCCGCATCGAGATCATGCCAGTATGCGACCTCCTGCTCGCCAAGCATCCAGCAGAGGTAGGCTTCGCGTCCCTGGTGATAGGTAGGGAAATCAACCAGGCCTTTCACGGGATCTTTGAGCTCGACACCAAGCTTCTGAAGTTCTTCCACAAAACCGTCCAGGCGGTCGATGTCGGCTTCGAGCTCTTTTTCAATCTGGAGGACTTCTTCCTCGTAAGGATTGTCCTCAGAGCGAGTTGATTTGCTGCTGTTGTGGCGAACGCGGGCCAGTCGATTCCGACGTTCGTGAACATCATTGTAGAGTTCAACAATGTCAGCGACGATCGCACTGACCAGGGGGAGCATCCGGTTGGCGTCATCTACACCGAAGAATTTTCTGTCAGCGGTTGTATTCATCGTTCTGCTCCCTTCAGGTCCGCGTTATGAAATAAGCTGAAATATAAAGAATCGAGCGTGAAATGAAATCATACGGACTGTGATCTGCTCCTCGATTCTTTTTTATTATAGACGAGAAACCACAGGAGGGCATAGCCATAGAAAAAACAGCCCCTCAGATTTATAGAAATTCTGGATTGAGATTAGTTCGCTCTTACTCCTTTTTTTAAGGAAATTACCTCTTGTTTTGTGCTTGAATTGGACACTCGGCAAAATGAGCCGAACACCCCTGCCACTGGAGTCTGAGAAAATCCCGAGTGAACAAATCCCAATGGGCCTTCTCAGAAGAGCCCAAAACTGTCTGGCACCTTAAAAAATAGCCTCTAATAAAATCGACCAGATTGACTCGCCATCAACATATTCAAATTGTTTGGAATCCAAAGAGTTTCAGAAATAGCGGCGGGAAGTGCATACACTCGAACTTGTACTTCTCGTCAGTCTTCCTGTCAGACTGTGGAAACTTTTCAGACTGTGGAAACTTTACGGGTCAGTAACTCCGTAATGGCATTTAAAGCTTGTCGAGGCTATCGGCACCGGCCATGATGAACTGACTGTTATGATTAAGTAGACCTGAACTCCTGTAATGCCTGTGAAGACTGACCGATGCCTAAATACTGCCTCCCCCTGCTACTGACTATTTGCTTGTGCCTGCTCCTACTCGGATTTCAGGGACAGATTTCTGCTCAAGAACCGAGCACTGTTCGCATCGTGGTGTTAGGGGATTCGATAACCAAAGGGGTTCGAACCGGAGTTGCAGCGGAGGAAATCTATCAACACCTCTTACAGACTAATCTCAGTATGAAAGAAAAACCTGTTGTCGTTCTCAATGAAGGCATTGGCGGAGAACGCACAGATCAGGCATTCAAACGATTGCAGAAAAGTGTGATTGATCGAAAGCCTCATCTTGTCACCATCATGTATGGAACAAACGACAGCTACGTGGATCCGGGAAAAACTGAAAGTCGAATTTCTGCAAATGAGTACGGAGCAAATCTTGAATCCCTGGTCAAACAGTTGCAGGCAGAAGACATTCAGGTTGTCCTGATGACGGAGCCGCGCTGGGGTCAGAAAGCCAGAAATGGTTTAGGCGAAAGCCCGAATGATCGTCTGGAATTGTTTATGGAGGAATGTCGCAAGGTTGCAGAAAAATTAGAAGTCCCCCTCGTAGACAATTATGTTTACTGGCAGCAGGCCGAAGCAGATGGAGCGAACTTATCGGATTGGACGACGGATGAATGCCATCCGAACGCCGCAGGCCACGAACAGATTACGAAAGCAATGCTCCCAGTCCTGAAGCCACTGGTTGCGGAAATTAACTAAGCATGTTTCTTAGGCAAGCTTCTGGCTGAGTTCAATCAGTTCTTCTAACTTCTTTGCAGCATGCCCTGCCGCCAAGTTCGTCTTAGCCAACTCGACACCCTCCAGTAACGATTCACAGCGGCCTGTGATCCATAAAGCGGCAGCAGTATTAGCGATAACCATGTTGGCCGCCCCCGTGGCACCACCAAAGATATTGCGAATCATGGCGGCTGACTCTTCGGGGGTGGAAACCTGGAGCTCATCAATCGAGCAGGGTTCGAGACCAAAGGTATCTGCATTCCAGGTTTTATGAGTGACCTGCTCCTGCTCTACAATCCAGGCGGAAGTTTCACCCCAGAGGCTGATTTCATCAATCTCATTGTTTCCGCAGACGACGGCTGCGCGAGTAGTTCCTAATTGAGCGAGCGCCCGCGCGATTTTCTCCGCGGAGAGGTTGTTGTTTGTCCCCAGTAGCTGGTATTCGGCCCCTGCGGGATTGGTTAACGGACCGAGCAGGTTGAAGATCGTTCTGACGCCAAGTTGCTGACGAACAGGGGCGACGTGTTTCATTGCATTGTGCAATAAGGGTGCGAAGCAGAAACCGATACCGATTTCGTCGACACAGGTTGACACAGCTTGCGGACTCAACTGTAAATTGACTCCCAGGGTTTCCAGAACGTTGGATGAACCACTCGAACTGGAGACCGATCGATTACCGTGCTTGGCGATTTTAACACCACACGCGGCAGCAAGAATGGCCGTTGCCGTACTGATGTTAAAAGTGTGCAGTCCATCTCCCCCCGTACCGCAGGTATCGAGTAGTCCTGTTGAGGTTGGAGTGATCCGGGTCACACGCTCACGCATCGCCTGGGCTGCACCGGCAATTTCATCGACCTCTTCCCCTTTCATTTGCAATCCTACCAGGAAAGCAGAAATTAAGATGGGATCAGCCTCCCCCTCCATGATCATCCCCATGGCGGCGTGCATCAGTTTTTGATCCAGCGGCTCATGCTTGAGAATCTGCTGCAGAGCGCTTCGTATCGGGGAGGTCGTGGTCATCGGGTTCGCAGTGGACTGGAAGGAATTCGTTTAGAAATGGAAATTGAGAAACTCAGTTTAGCGTACTTCCATCACCCTGTACAACCAGCATGGAACGCATTTGAACCCTGTGAGAGCCCTATCCATTCAGCTCAGATTACTCTTCTTTGGAGTTTTGGGATTCATCAACATCAAGATAGGCGGTGATCGCTTCTTCGAGGTACTCGTGATAGGGCCAGAGTTGTGTCAATTTCATGTTATTCAAGACACGTCGCATTTCATCGCTGGCTGCGCAGAAGCTGACCTGGCCACCTAAATCCGACTTGGTCCGGGCGAGAGAGATCAGGGCCCCAATAAATTCGGAGCCAAAATATTTCAATTCAGAGAAGTTGATGATCAGGGTATCCGGGTAGGGTTCCTCGACAGATCGGCGAACTGCATTACATTCCCGTTGCAGATCGCTATATCGAAAGGAATGGCCATCACCCACCGGAGTGAGAATATATAAGTTACCTTCAATTCTGGAGGTAAGTATTTTCAGATTGTTTATCATTCGGAAATCAGTCCATTATCGAAGCAACCTGGCCCGGGAAACGGCTTCGAAATCTCTTATGCTAGCCAGCCCCTATATAGAGCTGATACGGAATTTCTCCTCCAGTTTAGCCTTTAAAATCTGCTGAAACCAGATGTTTTATGATAAACGATTGACTAGGTGGATTAAAATGAAATTTTTGCACGGAAAATCATTCCTATTTCCGTAAAACTGTTTTTAAAACAGAGGTTTATTTGAGCCAGTGTGAGAGATCCCGATCGAGCATCTGGCCCAGTTTTTCGATCTCCTCGCGATAGACTTCCCGCAGACGATCGCGCTGGGCGGGTTGCAGTTTGGGATGAGCCAGATTTCCGTACCGTATTCGATTTCGTAATTTCAATGGAGTCAGATTAACAGCCATCGCCCGCAGGACTGAATTAGAGCGAACGACGTTAATGAGTTTGGCCAGTTTACGACTTTTGGGTACACCCGAACTATTAACCTCCTTGAGTTCCTCAAATTTGAATTCCGGATTAACCCCCAGAATTCCACAGACCTGCTTCAGGACACCAGTCGAATCTTTGCGAAGATCATCCGCAAGCAAAATGTGTATCCGTTCACGGCCAAAAGCGTCGATGAATTTCTGCAGTTGTTCGGAGTAGAATCCAACCTTCGTATAGTGCCACATGTGGTGCCAGTTATCGGCGATGCGTTTTTCTTCCAGATCGAGCGCCTGATCGAAATCTTTCACTGGCTCATGAACTCGTGCATGAGTGTAGAGAAAACTGGAAAACGCCCGATCAATTGGATTCCGCAAGAGGGCGATCAGTTTTGCATTGGGGGCATATTTCTGAATAGCGGGAATGGCTGTCTCGGGATAATACATCGTGCTCACAGAACCATCCCCGAGAGCTACAGCTCCGTTCGCATCACTATAGAGCATTTCGTATTTGTCCGGATCCGAGACGACTTCCTTGTTGATTTCCTCGTCGTCGCCAGGCCCCTGAAAATTAACTGTTTGTCCAGCAAATGCCCAGAAATGGGGTTCTTTGGGTTCCGTGATATAGATTTCCGGATGTTGCTCCAGATATCTCACCAGAGCGGTGGTTCCACTCCGGGCAGCTCCGATAATCAGGAAGTTAGGTTGCGTCATCGATGTACCATTTCAATTGAATAACTCAGAATTAAATTTCACTGAAAGAGTTAAAACTAATCCGGAGAAAATGTTGATCTCTTTACCAGGCTCCCGCAGACTGCCTGCTCGACATGCTGTCTTGCCAAGAGATGCAACAGAGAACTCGTGCAGGAAAATTCATAAATATGTGGGCATTAATACCAGGAATAAAATAGTGATCTTTTGTCAAACAGGTCGCTTCAATGAGAAGCGTAGATAGGGCAAGGGAACTATTTTCATCTCGCGATAGACCAGTATAGCTAGCCACAGATTGGTCAGAATCAGGGTTAAACCGTTAGCAGCGGCGGCCCCCATCATGCCCCAGCCAGGTATCCAAAGCAGATTTAATACCAGATAGAGCAGCGTCGTCCAACCGTACACCCGTTGACTGGCTCGCTGATGTCCACAGAGGGAGAGTAGCAGGCCCACAGGC
This sequence comes from Planctomycetaceae bacterium, assembly GCA_041398805.1. GTDB lineage: Bacteria > Planctomycetota > Planctomycetia > Planctomycetales > Planctomycetaceae > Polystyrenella. The sequence goes on from JAWKUC010000002.1 coordinate 211,658, forward strand.
CCCGTCAGGGCATTGATCAACTGCCCCACCGCGATAATGACCATCGGCCAGTACCCTACCCGTAGCCATCCCTGAAAATTTCCAGAATAGGGACACCAAAGAGAATCAGTACCAGTGCCAGCCCGAATGAGGGCCAGAACGCCAGAGTGATCGCGTATCGACAGATGCGGGTCAAATTTTCATTTTCACCACGAGCGTATGCCTGAGAGATAACGGGGGCGACGATTGCGTTGACAGCCAGCAGCAAAAAGGCAGACAGTCGTGCTGCCCGGGTGGCCGCCGCATAGACACCTGCCTCGGTCTCGTTCCCCATGCTGTTCAACAGCACTACATCGGCGTTGCCTATGATGATTAGAAACAAAGAAATCCAGAATAAGGAATACCGATCTTTCGCCATTCAAAATGATCGTACTCCGGTTCCACAGTGCGAACTTCAGAGGAGAGGAGTGACCGAATCGTGATCTCCTGAATGATCAGAATCATCAGCACTGAAATCGCCATCACAATCATGATCTGATTGGCACTCAAATTGTGATCAACCAGTACAATGATTCCACAACCGGCAATTAAGGTGATGGGTTGAATCAGGTTCAATGGTCCAAAGGCGAGAAAGATATGTCGTGTGCTGCGAATGATGCTGGAACGAACTTCGCAAAATGACCAGAGTGGCACAATCCACAGGCAAATCAGATATGCTTGAAGCGATCTTGATGAGAGTTCAATCTGAGGAATGATATTCAATTTGGGAAGGACCAGACTTCCAGCCACTGCCAGACAAAAACCGACAAGGGCCATATAGAGATAACTGCGTCTCAGAAAACCGCGCAGAAGACTCCACTTTTCATGTTCGAGGTACTCCGGCATAAACCGGAGTGTGGTGGTTTTGAGGCCTAAGGCCGAGACAGTTGAGAGAATGAGGACGAGGCTCCACGCGCTGGCATAGATACCGACATCCTCTTTGCGTGTCGCCCAGCGTGCCAGACAGGCAAATGAGAGCAGCTTGAGAACATGCCCTCCCACCTGGGTCAGTAAAGCGACACTGGCTCCTCCCAGCAACTTGCTCAGTAGGGGGTTGTGTTCCAGAGATTGTTTGATCTGCTGCGACAGACGGGCCACTCGATTCACAAAATGCTCCCGGCTTGGATCAATTGACCAGCAGGAACGGAATCAGAAATTTGCCCTGCCACAGCAAGCGGCAGTCTCAATAGACAATGAAAAATAATCACGGGTGGCAATTCGGTAGTGCTGACTTGAAAGCAATTGGAAACCAGGGAACGGCGCTCATTCCGGTTTCTGCTCAGTCTGAAGATATCTGTGGACACGATTTTGTACGCTCTGGCCCTGCAGTCACCCAGCCTAACGAGAAGCGTCATGGGTGAACATCCACGGCCACTTTATTGAATTGTAATTTTAACAAATCCAGCCTTATCTCCCCAAAGCCCCCCACAACCCATCTCTATACATACGCACCGTTCCAGCTCCACCTGAACGACCTCAGGTCATTGTAAAACTTTTCCGATTGTGGCGATTTTGCTGAACAATCCGATTGTAACAGGTCGATACCAAGATCAAACCAACTCTCGTGCCAGTATTGCGCGAAACATCTGGAGCGAGAGCAGAACGAGAAATCAGATCTGGATACTAAACGTATCACAACTGGGTAGGCTTATGAACCGGTCGTATTTTGTCATGAGTATTTTCTGCGGGCTACTGATCAGTAGTCTGACAGGCTGCATTCGATATCACGAATGGAGTAACGAACTACACGTCAAAAAACTTGCCTGCAAAGCTTACAGCGATCGATACAGCTTCGATCCCAGTTTTCAGCATGCACGCCACTACGAGCGTGGCTGGAAGGAAGGCTACACCGATGTAGCCCTGGGAGGTGATGGAAATCCACCAACCTTCCCTCCTGTTCCTTATCGTTCTTTCAAATACCGTTCACCGGAAGGACATCAGATCATCGATTTGTGGTTTGACGCCTATCGACAGGGGGCGAACGCGGCTTTACAGGAAGGAGTTCAACATTGGAACTACCTCCCCACCAGCCAACACCAGCATTATCGGGAAATCATTCACGCGACCGAGCCTGCTGTGATCCCGTATGAACCGACACCCGTAAATGCATTACCAATCACGGAAGAAGAGCCTCTCGAGTCCTCTGAACCGAGTTCAGTCCCCCAAGTGCTTATGGAACTGAAACAGACAACCGATTCAGCAGGCAGCTTGCGTCTCAGCTCGGGAACTGACCCTATCGAAGATGACTTGATCTTACTCAATCTGGATGTAGCCGAGTAACCGATTTGAAATCAGCATTAGTTATGTTCCTGACAAGACAAATTCAACATACCGTATTGAAAAAACTGTGGAGACATTCAATGACCGAGCAACGGAAGGCATCTCTGCCGAGCCAGCTTGGATTAGCCCTGTCACTTCTGATGGTCACACTGGTATCAGGCTGTGTACACAAAGGGTCTATTCCAGTGCGTCAGCTCCCTCCTCAGTTTCGCGAAGAGCCCACTAACTCTGAAGTGCCCATTGACTTTTCGCTGCTGCGTCAAACGCCACCAGAACGTCATCTGCTGGATAGCGGAGACGTAGTAGGCGTCGTGATTAAAAACATTCTGGGTAAAGAAACAGACACCACAGTCATCCCGCCACCGAGCGAGATTATCCCAGCCCCATCCGCCGGTCGACCCTACACAATCAATGAGGAAGGGATCATCACCCCGCCTATGATTGGTGATATGCAGATCAGTGGAATGACAATCTCCGAGGCACAACAGACTGTCGAAGCGGCCTACATCGATAATGGCTTCCTGAATGAGGACAACGCAGAAATAGAACTGCGATTGATTCAACCACGTAAAGTAACTGTCCATGTGATTCGCCAGGATTCGGACTCAACAATCCCGCTGGCAATCCGCTCCGACCAGCAGTTCTATGCCAAACATGGTTCTGCTGCTGAACTCGAACTCAACATCTATGAGAACGATGTGCTCCATGCACTTGACCAGACAGGTGGATTGCCCGGTGTAGACGCCAAGAATGAACTGTGGATTATCCGCGGCAGAGGTGCCGGACCTACTGAGTCACAACAGATGATTCAGCAACTCTCAGTTCGAAACGCGTTCTCCGGCTCTCCTCAGGATGACCTCCAGAGCCGTGTCACCCGTATCCCCTTGAGAATGAACCTCAACCAGATTCTGAACCTTCAGGAAAAAGACATCATTCTGAATGATGGGGACATCCTCTCTTTATTGGCGAACGCGATTCAGAGTCTTTCATCACAGGTGGTTTGATTGACGGAGCGAAATTCCTCTGCCTCAGGACCACGAAATTGACGCTGACGCCCTGGCAATGGCGAACGGTAACCCGCTCGGACCTGCAGCTGGTGCCTGCTCGAATAACTTCCAGTTGGGTCCAGGTAACATTTTGCCTCCAACCCGCTTGATCATCGTCCGCAAAACTCCAACAGGTGATCAGATCAAAATTCTGGTCAACCTGAAACGGGCTGTGGATGACGAACACGAACGAATCAAAGTTCTCCCGGGAGACTTACTGATTCTCGAATACACCAAATCGGAGCTGTTCATCAACGTGATGTTAAACCTGATCAACCTGAACTACGCTCTCGATCAACTATAAGCCGCTCAAGAACACAATTAACTCAAATCAACGTATCCCTTACCCTCTTCCCCCGTGAGGATTCCACAGGTCTGCTTTCCAGAGCCTGAGGCAGGTACAAGAATGACTGATTCGAATAAAACCAGACTGAAAGACAATTCAAACAGGCTCACCTTCTGCATGATTGCTTGTGGATTTCTGGGTTTGATTTCCGGTAATGATTTATTGGCACAAGCTCCAAATCGCCTGCCAGTGATTACCAGTAGAAATTTCAATCAACCCGCGTCCGCAGCTTCCAGCGTGCAGAATCAGCCTGCGAACTCAGGTTGGTCGACTCTTCCAGCAGAGTCGACTGAATCAGTCGCACCCGCAGTTATAAAGCCTCAAGGGGTAGGGTCTCTGATATTAAAATCTTCTCATAATCAACCTGGGCTACTATCGGAATCTCGTAATTCAGAATTAAAACAGCAACATGGCAAAGTCAGCCTCGGTGAGCTGGGAGACCCCTGGGTGAACACCGCCCATCGGGATGCACTTCCACCTGCACCAGCTGTCCCTGTTTTCGAAGATCAAGTTCAGTCTACCACAGCTCCTGCATTGCTCTATATTGCACCTGAAGCAGATTCAAACCTGCCAGATGAATACAACTATTTTGACAGCAGCACATCATCAGAAATCCTGGTTCAGGATTCAGAAGTTTCAACTCCGATTCCCTCTCAGAACTCCTCCATCTTCACTACCCTGCACCGTGACGGGGGAACTGGAAAACCGGGAACACAGAAGGAAGGCACACGCGATCTGATTGCGGAAGCTTTCTCTGGAAACAACGAATCCGTACCCAGTGACAACACACCTGACACAGAACAAAATGCAGCTCTCGCTGAATATTTTGAAGAATCTGAGGAAGCAGGAGTCGTCAGCATTTCACTTTCAGAACCAGTGGCTGAAAGTCCACAACCTTTAAAAACTGTCAGTGCAACTTCTTCGTATTCGAATTCAAATTCTCAGCCCATGAATCAATCTACTAGCCGATCAGGTGACAGCTTTGATGCATTCGAGGAAGTCTTCGAGAATGTATCTGTACCCGGCACCGGTCGTGGTGTTTCACCGATCAGCTACCTTGAAGATCTCGCCGAAGAGAGTGCCGAGGATCTACCAGAAATGCAAACTGTGAGTGCCTGGTTTGGAGTCAATTCCGGGGGCGATTATGCTGATCCCTGTGCTCCAGCACCTGTCTGGGAATTTCGGGCAGAGGCACTGTACTGGCATCGTTCCGATCCACAAGGTGGCGAACCTCTCCTGATTCGTATTCCTGATATGGCCGCCCCGCTCCTATATTGGTAATGATGTCGATTTCGACAATGAGCTGGGCCAGCGGTATCGTTTGGAACGAATGTGGGAACTGATGGCCGTGGCTTCGACATAGAGTATTTCGGCGTTAATGACTGGTCAGATACGGTTCGCTGGGTGGAAGCCCGCATGATCGTCCTTGGCACGGACATTGGAGCTGGTAGTGGCGCTGTGACAGCAGACTCCGAGTTTTACAGCTGGGAAGTCAACGGTCGCCAGGACTGGGATCCCTGGGACTACCTTCTCTTTGCCGGTTTCCGATTTATGAAGCTGGATGAATACTCGGCAGTCTCGGGTGCAGTGGATATGGCGAATGTTTTTGCCAGTATCGACATTGAAAACAATCTTTATGGAGCTCAGATCGGCCTGGATCGAACACTGTTTGACAATGGTGGAGTTCTGACGATCGATATGAGTTTCAACCTGGGCCTCTTCTACAATGACATCACAGCCGATACAGTGAACTTCAATCCATTCTTTGACAACGAAAGTTCAGCAGCTTCTCTATTGAGAGAATTGAATCAATATCCTCGACATCACAGAGCATGTCGCCCTGATTGGTGGTTACACCCTGATCTGGCTGGACGACCTGGCACTGGGCCCGGATCAATTCCTGGATGTGAATAATTCCGTCAACGAAGATTCCAACATCTTTGTGCATGGTGGAAATCTCGGCCTGATGTTTACCTGGTAAACATGCGTCGCATAAAAAATACGCTTCTGCATGCCGGTTTTATCTGGCGGGGGGATGCAGAAGCGTTTTTTATTGCGCACTGGCTTAGAACTGGCTACTGTATCATGCCCTGAGCGACTGCTTATAGTAGTACCAAACTGGAACCAGAAAGCTCCCCGCTGCCACGATGCCAAACAGCGTGATGCTGAAGTCGAACGGCTGTAACTGGAAATCACCTGCATCAGGATGGCGGTGACAAATAATGCCACTGCCTGAACATAAAATGCTCCAGTAAGAATTCCGGCTTTGATCAAAAGACACACCCGGAGATCAAACCCAGAACGGGTGAGAGTGAAAGTACGGGAAGGTCCATCGCGTACTCGAGCCAGAAGAGAAGAATACTGGCGAGTAATGAACCGGCCCAGACATGAGCGATCTGTCTCTCAACAAAAGTCACCGGTCCAGCTCGATGGCATACCAGAAGATCTCCACCCATAAGGTCAACCCGACCCCCAGATACCAGAAATAGGGAAATCGGGTACTTACTTCTCTGAATTGCAGGTAATTGGTCACCAGACAGATCGTGAGCAGCACCAGACTGTGCCACATCCACAAGGCCCCCCAGTTTTCGAGTATCGGGGCATGGTGCGTCTCTCGAAACATCCGCATGATCACCTGAGAGACATGAGAGGACCTCGCCGCGATCGGTTCATCATGCAGGTAAGCTTTGAGGTCGATCTGTAATTCCAACGCTGTTTGATATCGTAAATCCTGAGGTTTCTGGAGACACTTCAATACGATCAGTTCCAGGTCTCGATCAATCTCCGGGTTCAGAATGCGAGGTCGCACTGGTTCCTGTTCCAGCACGCGCATCAGAACTTCAAGTGGATTCGCTCCCTGAAACGGAGGAACGCCGGTCAGCATGGCATAGAGGACCGCTCCCAAGCCATAGACATCGGTCGTCTCGTTCAATCGTGTTCTGTTCCGAGCAGCCTGCTCCGGCGCGACATAACCCGGAGTTCCCAGGACAGCTCCAGTTAACGTCAATCGATTTCGCTGCTGGTTTTCATCACTACCAGGGCTCAATTGAGGATTCGAGTTGAATTCATATCGACAGGCGAGTCCAAAGTCGGTGATGTAGGGGCAACCATGTTGATCTAACAGGATATTACTCGGTTTCAAATCCCGGTGGAGAATCCCCTGCTGATGTGCGACGACGATTGCTCCACAAACACTCATCAATAGAGCAGCTGCATCCCTGTTCGATAGCGGGCCACTTCGCAACCTCTCTGCGAGATTCATCCCGGTAATCAACTGCATCGTGAAATAGGGCTGATTATTGATCTCACCAACTTCGTAAACAGGTACGATGTTAGGGTGATGGAGTCTACCTGCTGTTTCCGCTTCCAACTGAAATCGCGACCGTTCTTCCTCGGAGGCTAATGCTCCCTGGGAAATCATCTTCAGGGCGACGATGCGGTTGATATTTTTCTGGCGGGCCTTGTAGACGACCCCCATCCCGCCGCGGCCGATTTCTTCCAGCAACTCATAATTTTCAATCTGCGGGTAACTGGCTCGCTGCTGTAGTTTCGAGCTGTCTGGTGCTGCTTGCTCGAAATAGTCTTCGACAGGATGTTTCGCGACCGATGACTCGGGTTGCATCATGCTGGAATCGTTTAATTCCTGCTGAGCAAAATCGACAATTCTCAAAGTCGCCCATAGTTCTTTCAGATCCCGCTCAAAAGCAGGATGTTCAGCACATAACTGATTCAGATGCTTTTCTGTGGGATCTTCCATCAGTTTTTCCAGAAGCAGGGAGAGTTCGTCCTCAGCTTCCGTTTCGGAAGAATTCGCATTATCAGGTGCTGGACTGGTCACAAAACGGATATCCCTTATGCATTGGAAGCGACTGGTTCAGAACGATAAACTGGATGGTGATGGAAGAAACGGAATTCTGACTAATTCCATTTTTTGAACCATTATACGCAATTCAAGAGTCTAATACGGACTGTGTCTACTAAGCAAACAGGCTTTCAATGAAAATCCTCGCCCTCAATCCATTTCATGGTGGAAGCCATCGCGCTTTCCTGAACGGCTGGATTAAAGGGAGTCGCCATCAGTTCGATTTAGAGACTTTATCTGCACATCACTGGAAGTGGCGCATGCGGCAGGGAGCGATTCATTTTGCTAACAAATTAAAGCATGCTCCCTCCACAGAGACTGAATATGATCTCCTATTCTGCACCGACATGCTCAATCTCGCTGAGTTCCGAGGTCTCGCCAAACCGTCACTGGCGAATCTACCAGCGGTTGTCTATTTCCACGAAAATCAACTCACCTATCCGGTGCAGGAGGAACGGGAAAGAGATCTTCATTTTGCGTTCAGCAATTTTCTAACGGCTCATTCCGCGGATGCGATCTGGTTTAATTCTGGCTATCACCAGCACGATTTTTTAACTGCTCTGGAAAACTGGCTTCCGCGGATGCCCGAAGGCAAATCATTGCTCCCGTTGATTCCTGCCCTGTGGGAAAAAAGTGAAGTTCACTCGCCCGGCATCAATATTCCTGAGTGTGAGCCAGCTCCTCGATCACCCTCGCAAAAACCGCTTCATCTGGTCTGGGTCTCGCGCTGGGAACATGACAAAGGGCCTGAGATTTTTTTTGAAGCCTTACGTCTGCTTCAACAGCGGGGAACCTCTTTCCAGGTGAGTGTGCTGGGGGAATCGTACGCGCAGACTCCTGAGATTTTTGCTGAAGCCCGGAACTGGCTGAAAAAGGAGATCATGCATTGGGGCTACCTGGAAGACTACACTGAGTACCAGAATGTGCTGAGAACTGCCGACATGGTTGTCTCGACAGCGAATCATGAATTTTTCGGGATCGCCGTGCTGGAAGCTGTCGCTGCGGGTTGCCGGCCTTTGGTTCCCGACGCACTTGCCTATCCGGAGGTGCTGCCGTCAGATCGTTCCTTCTTTCACGACAACCAGCCAGGCACCCTCGCAAACATTCTGGAAGACTATGCCGGACAGTTAACAGAGAACCGCCATGTGGATGACCAGCAGCGTGTCACGTGGTATCAATTTGTCAGGAAATATGGATGGAATTCCTGTACCGGGCGAATGGATGCTGCCCTGGAGCGCATTTTACGCAGCTAGAGAGCTTTCATAACCTGTACTAACTGTTGTGGAAGAGATGCTGAGTCCTTTTGTTGCTTGTGGCAGGGGGATTGCGCCGCTTAGAATGAACTCTTCCTCACTTACCAATCCCACCTAAAACATCACTCCAATCCCATCCAGGTTTTCTCATGCTGGCCAAATCCCACCAGAACCCGCTCCTGCATCCTGTCGCCATTCTCATGGCGGCTCTGGCACTCTCCATTGGCTGGGGAATGCGAGGTAACTACGGCCACGAAACTGGTGCCTGGATGCCCGGTCTGCTCACTGCCATCGTGGTCTGCCTCTACTCTCAACGGGAGGATTGGCGGGAACGAGTCGCCTACTTCGCCATGTTTGGAGCACTCGGCTGGGGTTTTGGTGGTTCCATGTCCTACATGCAGATCATCGGGTTTACCCATTCCGGGCATCTGCAATCTCAGGTTTATGGTTTCTATATGCTCTTCCTGCTCGGGTTCCTCTGGGCCTGTCTGGGGGGAGCGGGAACAGCGATTCCGGCCGTTTACTCCCGCAAAGAGCTGACAGACAACTGCAAACCTCTGGGATATCTGGTCGGGGTCTGGATCATTATTTTTCTGTATCGCGTTCCCCTGCAAACTGCGATTCAGGACATGCTGCATGAACCTGATGTCCAGAACGCGATGAGTCGTCATGCTTATGCCGTCTACTGGCTCGATTCGGACTGGCTGCAAGTCGCGTTTGTGTTGTTATCTCTACTCGTCTTTGACTTTTTCAATAAGCGCTACGAGGATGGATACCTGATTCCGCTCTTCGCGGCCGGATTTGCGATCCTGGGCTCATATGTGGCCCGCATATTAAACTTCCTGCTGGCGGATACACTCGCCACGTGGGATCTGAATATTTCTGAGTACTTTTATTTTTCCCCACCTCTTCTGTGCTCTATTTGGAGCCATCGTGGGAGTGGCCCTCTTCTCGAAGAAGTTTGGCTATCACAAAAAGCGAATGTGGAAAGCGCCTGGTTGATTGTGACCTATGTTGCAATTGGCATGTTGTGCGGCACTCCTGCAAGCGATCTCTGATACAACCGGGTTCTCTTCTTTTCTGACTCACAACATCGTCCGGTATTATGGGGACCAGTCTCAATACAGTCTCGATGACTTGATCTTCAACTGGCCGAACTTTTTACTCTACATCAAAGGCTATATCGGTTTACTTCTGGGAGCGATAATCGCCCTCACTCTCTATTTCATTCGATATGGCGAATTCGCTTTTGGCTCCAAACTCTTCGTCTACATGGGCTGTGGTTGGTTCATTGGGTTTTTGATCTTCCCGGTCTTCCTCGACCTGCGTCTCACACCTCCCCGGGGTGACAACTGGGCGGGTATTCTGGGAACGTACGCCGGGGCTGTGATCTATTTCCTCAAAACGAACAGGAAATCGATCGTCGTGGCCTCGGTTGTCTGTGGGATGATTGGCGGGATTGGGTTTTCCGGAATTGCCTGGTTGAAATTAATGCTCGTCTCGCTGGGACATCCTAATCTTATCAAACAACCCGGACTGGCTGAGACCTGGTCAGAGTGGCAGAAAACAGCCTCCAGGGAAGCCCCCAATCTGACACCTCCGCCTGAATATCTGGAGTACTACAACGACGCTCTGAAGCCACACATCGAAAGCTGGTCCCATTGGCAACACCAGAACTGGCACAGTTTTCTGGAACAGTCGTATGGTTTTGTGAATGGTCTGGGTGTGATCATAGCGATGGCCATTCTGCTCCCTCGACTTGCTCCTCGTGATAACAGCAGTCCTCGGAAACGGGGGACGGAAATCCTGGCGGTGATGGTTTCGGTTGCCGCTGTGATTTATGCCAACGTCTGGAAAAACGTGCACAACTGGGTTCGCGATAACTTAATGGCTGCTGAGTTGGATGCCCCGTTGTTCAGAGGGATCTCCTTCCCGGCGGACGACTGGTTCTTATTCTTCTATGTTCTGGGTTCGCTCGCATTCCTCTACCTGCTGATTCAGCATGGTAAACAGCGAATCCCCATTGTTCCTTCAACCTGGCTGGGACGTGGGCAATTGCTGTTCGTCATCACCTGTTGGACGTTCGTCACAGCCAATCTGTCACACGCTCTCCCCGGGTTCACTGGCCAGCGTCTGCTGACAGAGGGGATCATCACAGTAAATGCGATTATCCTCACTCTCTGTCTGTTAACAGTCCGCGCGAGAGTCTGTTTATCAATCCGCAACAGGCCGCTGAGACGAACTGGGGGCAATTGCTACGCACTTCTGTGGTGGTCTGTCTACTGACAGCCGCACTCGTCCCCCTGTTTGAATCGGCAACTGTCCGTCTGGTCTATGGCGATGCCTGGGCTGGTCATGCTGGTTACAACTTCCGCTTTGGCCCAAAAGCCGACTGGAAACACAACCCGAATCTGAAAAGCCAGGAACATCGCTAGGCCGAGCCTCGATTGGAGGAATTACTCGATCCGGCCAGGTTCGCGGAGATTTTTACCAGTAACGTTCTGCAACTTGTCACCCAGGTCCTCCCGGGCGGCATTGGCGTACTTCAAAAGTTTTGCGACGACTTCCGGATGCTGGTCGAGGACATTGCGACTCTCGCTGATGTCGTCCTCAAGATTGTACAGAGCCATTTCCGTCATGGGATAAGTCTGTTTGCCCGGCAGTCCCACCTGACCCGGCTCGACAACATGGCGATATGTATGGGGAAAATGTAATTTCCAGGGACCGCTTCGCACGGCATGCAGTTCATCGATCCAGTAGTAATAATAAACCTCATGCGGAGTTGAGGTCCCCTCTTTCTCAACCATTAAGGGGAGGATGTCCAATCCATCGATCGGCCGATCGGGTGAAAGCTCGACATCAATAATTCCGGCCAGAGTAGGCAGAATATCAATCGTCGCCGCCAGCTCAGTGCAGGTCGAACCAGCAGGGATGTGACCCGGCCAGCGCATCACACAGGGAACCCGCACTCCCCCTTCCCACGCTGTCCCTTTTCCTTCCCGTAATGGAAGAGCCGAGCCACCGTGCGGTCCATAAGAAGCCAGGGACCATTGTCGGAGGTGTAAATGACGAGGTGTTCTCTGTAAGATTCAAGCGATCCAGTGTCTCCATCACCTGCCCGACCGACCAGTCGATCTCTTCGATCACATCTCCATAGAGTCCCCGCTTTGTTTTCCCTTCGAATTCCTCACTGGCAAAGATAGGAACGTGGGGCATGGAATGAGCCAGGTAGATAAAGAAGGGTTGATCCTGATGGCGTTCGATGAAATCGACGGTGTGCTCTGTGTAGCGTCTGGTTAATTGCGACTGGGCAGGATTTACTTTCACAACAGATTCGTTCCTGATCAGCGGGAGAGGTGGATACTTATCTCCAGCAGTCGGGTGTAACGGCCACATATCATTCGAATAGGGAAGCCCGAAATATTCATCAAATCCATGTCGAGTTGGTAGGAATTCCGGGGCGTCGCCCAGATGCCATTTCCCGTAGATCGCTGTCGCATACTGCTTCTGTTTGAAAATCTCTGCGAGGAGAGTTTCCTCTGAGTTAATTCCCTCCTTGCGCCCCGGTCCCAGGGCCCCACGAATCCCAATCCGGTTGGGATAACAACCTGTCAGCAGCGCGGCTCGTGAGGCAGAACAAACAGCCTGGGCGACATAAAAACTGGTGAATTTACGCCCTTCCGCAGCGAGCTGATCTATGTGAGGCGTCTCAAATCCCTCTGCTCCAAAAACCCCTAAATCCTGGTATCCCTGGTCGTCAGTGAAAACAATCACCACGTTTGGCAGCCGATTTGCATCCTCTGCAGAGATCATGTTCCCTTGTAAAAAGAGAAAGCAAACCAGAAGAACCCCTGCACACTTCCCGAAAAAACTAAATGGATTAAGTGTAGTTCTGAAGGATAGTTGTGACATTTTGCTCTCTCTGTTGACTAGAATGGAGGCTGGACCGAGGCTGATTCCACTTTAATGATATTATTGTAATTAGTGCAATTGTATTCAGCGGTCGTGACGGAAAACGACTGTAACGATTGTAATGGAATCAAATCTCCCACAGCTTCTACAGAACTGGGGAAAGTCTCTTTCCGATCTATCCCGAAATTCAACCCAGCTGACATGATTGGAACACAAAAGTAAAAGGTTTTGGGCTGTAGCGGTTATAGGTACAGATCGCCAAAAACGATGTTTGACCTGCGAAAAGCTCTGACTTATATTCAACTTGTCCCCCCGACCCGAGGCTCGAGTGGACTACTCCATTGAATGTCTCACCTTGAAAACCCCGCAGAAACGGATCTCTGCACCATTAATCCCGCTCTACTCCACTTGTAGCTTACGCAGGGCAGCGTTCGCGAGAGCACGCCCGAGGTACGCTGCATGTTTAATTTGAACCGACTGAAACTGGCTCTTACCCTTCTCTGCGCCAGTTGCATATGGACTGCTTACACTTTTCCAGTAGCAGCAGCAGAGACCGTTGAGTTAACAAGCCAGGTGGAGGTCCTCCAACAGGGCAAAACTCACGAACAGTCGGGGCACTGGATTGACGCCATTGATCTTTATGAAAAGGCCCTCAAAAAATGGCCTGAAGACGCAGACCTGTCTTACCGGTTGCGTATCTCTAAAATTCAATTCGGGATCGAGCGACGATACGAAGACAACAGCTTTGAAAACGATTTGCTGCGTCAGACCAGAGCAGAAGCTCTAGCTCTGTATGATTCTGTGTACAATCGCGTTCAGGGAAACTATGTCGAACGCCTCAGCCCGACCTCTTTTGTGGCTCATGGTACAGAAAGTCTGTATTACGCACTGAGCAATCAGAAATTCATTGAACGTAACCTGCCCAATGCCAGCCAGGATCAGATTCGAGCTGTTAAAAATACTTTGTATGAACAGTTCTGGAATAAACCGGTCAGAGACCAGTACAGTGCTCGCGTGTTGATTGAACGGGTTTGTGATCTGGTTCAACAGCAATTACGACTTTCACACGGTCCTGTGGTGATGGAGTTCCTGTTCGGTGGATGTAATGCCCTCGACGATTACAGTAACTTCCTGACTCCTGATGGTCTGGAAGATCTCTATGGAAATATTGAAGGTGAATTCGTCGGTCTGGGAATTACCATGGAGGCAGAACTCGATAAAGGGATGCACCTGATCGATGTTCTTCCCGGGAGTCCGGCTGAAGAAGGGGGACTGATCCCCCAGGAATACATCGTGGGAATCGATGGTGTTGATTGCCGTCGCATGAGCACCGACGAAGCAGCCCGCCTGCTGCGTGGCCCTGTTAACAGTCGGGTCCGCCTGGATATCTTCAACGGCCTGCATGATCAGACACGTACTGCCGAGTTTTCACGACGACCAGTGCAGGTCCACAGTGTGGTCATTGCTAAAATTGTCGATGAAGCGAGCGGAACAGGCTACATCCGCATGGAAGGGTTCCAGAAAGGAACAGCCGAAGAAATGGATCAGGCTCTTGACCAGCTCACTAAGCAGGGCATGCGTTCTCTGATCTGGGACCTGCGAGGAAACCCGGGGGCTGCTGACAGCGGCTGTGGAAGTGCTGGACCGCTTCATCGATCAGGGTGTTCTGGTTTCTACCCGGGGACGCTCCAGTGATCAGAACTGGACTTACCGTGCTCACCACAACAGCATGCATCGCTCTTACGAAAATCTGCCCATCGTTCTGCTGGTCGATGGAAACTCAGCCAGTGCCAGCGAAATTGTCGCCGGAGCTTTACGCGATCATAACCGTGCTCAGATTATCGGGCGAAAAACCTATGGAAAGTGGTCCGTCCAGTCGATCTACCCGATCGCCGGGGGGTTGGGTAGTGGAACTGAGCAAACAGGCTTGCGGATCACCACAGCCCGCTTTTACTCACCAAACGGTCACACTTACAGCAAAGTTGGAGTCGAACCTAACATCGTCGTGAGTGACAAAGACGACACCATGGAAGTCGTGACCACCTTCTTCCGCGGTACTTTCGACGAGACTTTCAAGAAAGACCCGGATATTCAACGAGGTATCCAGGAACTTCGCGAACAGCTGAGTCTGCGAAAATAGGCCTGTCAGGATATCATCCCGCTATAGACATCGACCACCAGCCCAGCTATGGTCGAATACACACAATAAAGCGTATCATGAAAGTGAAGTTTCATGATACGCTTTTGTATTGGTAGATGATGCAGCTACAGGACTCACTCCTAAACCAATCGATGATGACGGGGCAGAATCGATGACGGCAACTCATTTCTCCTGGCTGGAAGCCGGACAGGGTCTGATCCAACCTAAACTGGATTGGAGCTTCCTGACCCGAGCCCAGTTAAGCTGTCTCCGCTACACGGCCGAGTCCCGGGAAATTTATGCCGCGGATATCTCCGGTGTGTTGTATCTGATGAACCAGCATGGAGAGGTGGTCCATCACATACGCGATATTAAAAAAGTGACCCATCTCGAATGGAGTGCCAATGGGGAGTTGGGGCTTATCTGTCAGCGAGGTCATGTCGTTCGTTTATTGAATCGCAATTTTGAATCGGAGTGGGAGGCCAAATTTAGAGAGGATGTGCGAACGATCTCGATTGCCCATCAGGCCGATTATCTCGCAGTAGCCCTGAGTAATTCCGATACCATTTTATACGATCGCTTCAAACGAAAAATCAGTCGTATCAAGACGGTGAAAGAGCTGGATGAACTCCATTTTGCCTGGGAGCACAAAACCATCATCGGCAGTTCCGATGTGGGGCTTCTCTGTAGCTTCGGATTGAATGGGAAGTTGAGCTGGTCCAAAAGTCCCTTCAGAGAGGCCCGACAAATCGGGATTAACAGCAATGCCACCCGCATCTATGTCACTGTTCCCGGGCAGGGTATCCAGGTTTTTGACGACGAAGGGGAGAAATTAGGGACTTATCAGCTGAAAGGGACTCCCCTGCTGCTCTCGATCAGCCCACTCGGTAATCGGCTCGCCGTCGTCACCTCCGAGCGATACCTGCTCTGGATGAATTCAGAAGGAACCATTCTGTGGGCCACCCGCACAAATGAACACATTGCGTCCATCTGCTGCGATGGACTGGGGAACCAGTTGCTGATTGGTTTCGAAAAAGGGGAGATATGTGCCCTCAGTTTTGAGGAATAGAGGCCTGAGGACAGCCTCTCGCGAAACCACATTTCAGGCTTCATCAAGGCCTGTTCGAGCCCTGTATTCCCTTCGAGATGCCCGTTATTTCCGACTCTGACGGGTCATGACGAATTCGATCCAAAATCTTCCGATCAGACGTAACCTCGCTGCTTGCAAATGGTTGTTCGTCGCTTTAGAGTGACAGCTTCACGGATGGATGGAAATCGGAATAACTCTCCACTCAGGCTGGATTTAAAACCATTTTCAACTGGTAAAAAGTCCAATGACCAAATTGAATCTCCTGCGGTCTGCCCTCAGAGTGTCTGTTTTCCTCTCTTGATATTTTGATTTCCCAATATTTCCAACAGACTGATTCCTGAAACCGTACGATGTGTCGGGGAGACTCTATACTCACCTTCGAGCAGCGATTCAACATCATAATTTTGTCTGTTCCAGACAAAACCCAGTCTCGCGATCAATTGCATTTCCACCGACATATCTGCTCCCAAATCCATCTATTGTGAACTTAGAGCACCCTGGGGTTAACCATTCATTCCCGGTACTTTATCCACAGTATTACATCTTATAAGCAATCTACAGGGGTTAATGATGCAGGCTGAACCTGTCATTGAAATCAAAAAACTGACAAAAATTTACCGGGACTTCTGGGGTCGGCAGAAAGTACGTGCATTGAACTCCCTGAGCATGGACATCCGCAAAGGGGAAGTCTTTGGTCTATTGGGACCGAACGGTTCCGGCAAAACGACCACGATGAAATGTCTGCTGGGTCTCCTCTTCCCGACCTCTGGAGAAATTTCTGTTCTGGGACGTCCTGCTACGGATGTTGAGAAGAATGAACGGATCGGTTACCTCCCGGAGGAATCCTATCTGTACCGGTTTTTAAATGCCGAAGAGACTCTGGATTTCTACGGTCGCCTGTTCAAAATCTCTGCCCAGGAGCGACGTGAGCGCACCCAGCAACTGATCGAGATGGTCGGCCTCAAAAATGCCCGCAAACGTCAGTTGAAAGAATACTCAAAAGGGATGACTCGACGTATCGGTCTGGCTCAGGCGCTGATCAACAATCCTGACCTCGTCATGCTCGACGAACCTCCCTCCGGTCTCGACCCGATCGGTACCCGTGAGATGAAAGACCTGATCATTCAATTGAAAGAACAGGGAAAAACGGTTGTTATGTGTAGCCACCTGCTGGCTGACGTTCAGGATGTCTGCGATCGAATCGCCATTCTTTACGGTGGCGAACTGAAACAACTGGGTAGCGTTGAGGATTTGATTCAGTCGAAAGAACAAACCTGCATCACCTCGACAGAGCTTCCCGAAGAAGCGATTAATGAGATCGAAGCAGTTCTCCAGAAATACAACGCGAAGAAAATTTCCGTTGAGCATCCTTCGACCAATCTCGAAGAGCTCTTCCTGAAAACCGTCCAGGACAGTATCGAACGACCCGGTCAGCGTTTTGTCCCGGATAAAGAAGGTGGAGAGAAACAGGAAACGGTCAGCTCTGAATCCTGATCGACTTCGCTATCTCGACATCAATAGACTCTGATTTTTCTTATATAACTTATAACAATTCAACGATCTGTCTGGCAAAGTTCTCTGAACTGGCCGGAATCGCCTGTCCGGAAAACACCGATGACATTTGAACCGATTCCCTACGATATTCTCGAAGGATTTAAGCATTTCCTGCAAGCCTTCTTTGGCTTTGGTTTGTTGATTACCCTCCTCGGAATGTTTGTCACCCGCCTGTCAATTGGTCCTGAAGGCCCGAAGCTTGTCCTTCAGCAGATTACAGATGGTATCAAAGAAGTCCGCAGTCTTTCACTGAAACGCATCTTCGCTGTTGCCATTCTTACCTATAAGGAATCGGCACGCCGCAAAGTGTTTTATGTGATTGGCATGTTTGCACTGCTCTTCATGTTTGCCAACTGGTTCCTGTCAATGTCGGATCAGCGCGTTGACTTTCAGATTGAAGTCTACATCAGCTTTGTTTTGACAGTCATGGCGGTATTGGTGATCCCGATTGTGCTGCTGCTCTCCTGCTGGGGTATTCCTGAAGATATTCGCCTGCGTTCTCTGCACACTGTGGTGACTAAACCAGCTCACCGCATGGAAGTCGTGATCGGCCGAATCGTGGGATTTGTCTCGATCGGTACAATACTGCTCCTGTTCATGTCTGTCGTCGGCTATGTCTGGTTGATGCGAACATTACCCGATAATGCACGCGATGCCCTGACCTGTCGTGTTCCGATGTATGGAAAACTCAGCTTCATTAATGAAGATGGGAAACCCGACCAGAAAAGAGGTATCAGCACCGGCGACGAATGGGAATTTCGTTCCTATATCGCCGGAGCCACCAAAGCTCGTGCTATCTGGACCTTTGAAAATTTCGACGCCAGCCAGCTGCCTGAAGATAAGCCACTCACAGTGGAAACCCGCTTTGAAGCGTTTCGTACTTATAAAGGAAACATCGGGGATACGCTTAAGGTTGAGATGACACTGGTTAACAACGATACCAATCAACGTTTGCGATTGACTTCTTTTCAACTCGACGAATACAAAACTAACGAAGTACAGATCCCCTGAGCCTGACGATTTACGATGTCGACCAGGATAAGGAAATCGCACATAACGTCAAAGAAGAGATTCTAACTGCTGATAAATTCAGCATTGAAGTTCGCTGCCTCGATTCTCAGCAATACATCGGCATGGCCAACCCGGACCTGTTCATCAAAATGCCGGACCAAACTTTCCTGGTGGGTTATGTTAAAGCAATCTTTGGCCAGTGGTTACTGCTGGTGCTGATTGTTTCCATCAGTGTCGCCCTGAGCTGTATGGTAAAAGGCCCCATCGCCACGATGGCGACCCTCTCTCTGCTGATGATCAGTTTCATGTTCTCAGATGTCTTGAATGAACAGGTTACCGGCCAGGCGATTGGTGGAGGCCCGGTTGAGTCGATGTATCGAATGATCTATCAGATGAACGAGACTTCACGTCTACCTGCTGACGAACCTCTCGCTCAGGTTGCCCTGTCACTCGATCCAATCTTTGTCAACATGCTCTGGATTGTTAAACATATCATCCCGGACATGAGTTCTTTTAATATGTCAGAATATCTGGCCAAGGGCTTTGATGTTAATACCAGTGCTGCGATCACGCCCTCGATCGCAGTTACACTCAGTTATTTTCTTGTTTCTATCCTGGTAGGTTACTACTGCCTTAAACTCCGCGAACTGGAGTCGAAATAATGATGAACCTTACTTCCAGCCAACGTAAATTAGTTTACCTGGTTCTGATCCTCATCCTGTTAATCCCGGTTCTGTTTCTCAGCCAGCCCGCCAGTAAAAACAGCCCCGGTGGTAAGCTGGCCCAGGTTCGTAAGGAACTCAGGTTGAACCAGTCGAGCATGGGTGATGTGGATCCCTCCAGTGCCGTGATGAAAGTGGTTCTGCTCGGTTTCCGAGGGGTCGCTGCTGACCTGCTCTGGATTCAGGCCAAGGAACAGGAAAAGAAAAAAGAGTGGGGTAAATACCGAGCCACTGCAAACTCAATTCTGCTGCTGCAACCTAACTTTGAAGATGTGTGGCGTTATACAGGTTGGGACTTCTCTTTCAACGTCTCCTCTGTCTGGGATGCTGTTGAAGACCGTTACTACTGGTTGAAAGAAGGTGGCAAGTTTCTACGTGAAGGAGCCAACCAGAACCAGTATTCAGCACCGATCCAGTGGGATATTGGGCGTGTTCTCGGCCAGAAGATTGGTATAGCCGACGAGCGTACTTTCTATCGGCAGTACTTTAAATCAGATCCGGATCCTCAATACGAAGGAGGAACTGATCCCATCTTCAACCCGCTGAATATCGATGACAACTACCTGGCTGCACGCGAGGATTTTAAAATTGCTAACGTTCGGGATGAGACTTTCGGACAACAGGCAATGAAACGTCCGATTTTCAGGATCTATCCGATTCGATCTCTTATCTCCTCAGCTTCAGCCATGCAGCACGATGGCACCTTTGATGAACCTCGTCGATTATGGACTATGGCTCATAACGAATTAATGAGCGACGAGTATGGGAAATACGAATTTTATGAGGTCGAAGGAAAATTCCATCTCTACTTCGATGAAGAAACAAAAGAAGCAGACATCGCCAGACTGGCAAAAGAAAACTCGGAGAAAAAAGGAAGAGAAATCACCATCAAAGAGATGAATAGCATCATCGAATACTATCAGGTGAACACTCAATTCCATTACTGGTTGTCACGATGTGTCGCTGAAGAAGATGAAAACACTATGTTGGCACACAAAGATATTTACGAAGGTAAGAAACTATTCCAGGAATCCAACTTTGATGAAGCTCTCAAAAAACTGATGAGTGGAATGGAACGTTATAAGACCCTGCTTGAGAAGTTCCCTGAGTATGTCACCGGCGACACTGAAAAACTGGATGAAGCAATGGAGTCAGTCCTGTACTGGTCCTTCATCTATGACATTTCACCCAGCTTTGGAGCAAAACCTGTGGACTATCCACTCAAGTGGTTGTGGAACAAGAATCTCGAACATGTCTCCGGTTTGAACCAGCGATTCCGTATTGATAATCAGTTGAACTAACCGGGAATCAATCCATCGTTCAAATGACCAGAAAATAATCTGATCCAAATAAAAAACGCTACCGATTTCTCGGCAGCGTTTTTTTGTTCCATCATTTCCTGGGTCACTCTAGGCAGAGAGATAACCTTTGGATTCAAGATAGGCCACAACCTCTTCAGCCAGGTCATCGATTCCTTTAGTGTCTGAATCGAGCACGAGTTCTGCCTTTTCAGGTGCTTCATAAGGATCGTCGATACCGGTGAAGTTTTTGATTTCACCAGCACGGGCTTTTTTGTAGAGTCCTTTTGGATCGCGAGCTTCGCAGGTTTCCAGTGAAGCGTTGACGTAGACTTCGATGAACTCACCTTCTGCCATTAATTCGCGAACTTTATCACGATCTTCGCGGTAAGGAGAAATGAATGCTGTGGAAGTGATAACACCAGCGTTTACGAAGAGTTTGGCAACTTCACCAATACGGCGAATGTTTTCTGCACGATCTTCAGCAGAGAATCCGAGGTTTTTGTTCAAACCCATGCGGATGTTGTCGCCGTCGAGAACGTAGGTTCGTTTGCCTTTTGGAATGCAACAGGTGATCAACCGTGTTGGCGACGGTGCTTTTTCCTGCCCCTGAGAGTCCTGTGAACCACAGCATGACTCCTTTGTGACCATTCAATTCACAGCGTTCTTTATTAGAAACGCGGTGCTCACCAAGTAACGTTAGTAGCTTTTTGTTCTGTCATCTTACCTTAAAACCCTTGTTGAAATTTAAATACTCGAGCATTTATTAAATGAAAGCGATTCGTTGAGCATCCGACTGAGGATGTCAATCAACGACCTTCCAGAGATCATTCAGGAAGCCTTCTCCCGGAAACCTGACTCGTGGTCTCCACCCAAAATCCATCGGGGGCTATCGGATTGCTGTATCGTTATCCAACATGGAAGCCGGAAAGTGGCTCATTCATCTCCTATCGTGGAGACTGCCTGGTGAGGAGTTCAAGATCAGAGTCTTCGAATTAGCGTGACTTCATCTAATCTTATCAGTTTGAGGGAACTCCCGAGCATGTCGCAGAAAACTGATGTGCACGATGTTAGAGCAAGTCAGAACGAGATGGAAGCCTCCCTCGATATTTTTCTTGGTGCGCATCCCGGCAAACCATACCTGTACATTTAGTCTCATTACATCTAATTCTATCCATTATCAGCGAATAAAATCTATTTAAATCATTCTGCAGCATCCTCCAGCGGACTTCCCGCCTTATAAGCCGAACCTGACCGCCGTGTTTCGCTCCTAACCAGTGAATAGCACAGATGATCGGTTAAAAGTTGACGCGTTCCAGTAGCTCCTGCTGGCTTGAGCTACGTTGATTTGATAGAGTGACCGAAAACGAGCTATTCAAACGGCTTTCCAACCCGGAATTTGGGTGGGTTGTATCCAGACATGGCCATTTTGCTGATTCGCACCTGTTCCGGGTGACACGGGCAAGTCTCTATCTGGCAAACACCACCAGGCGAAACAGACCAAAAGACACTCAAGTAAAGTCACAGGAAGAATCGTGAGTATCCCTGATTTTCAAAAGCTGAATTGATCCCTGTCATTGCTCAGGATTTTGCCTCGGGCGATGTACTCATGCTGGCTTACATGAATGAAGAAGCTTACCAGGAGACTCTGAAGACGGGTCGGGTTTGTTATTTCAGTCGTAGCCGCAACAAATTATGGCTGCAAGGGAGAAGAGAGCGGTAACGTCCAGGAACTGAAAGAGCTTTACTACGATTGTGATGCAGATACCTTGCTCGCCAAAGTCAATCAGATTGGTGGGGCTGCCTGTCACGAAGGCTACAAAAGCTGTTTCTTCAGAAAGATCAATCCCTCTGATGAATCGTTCGAAGTGATCGGAGAAAGAATCTTCGACCCGAAAGAAGTATACAAGAAATAATTGCCTGTTGCTGATGAGATGGCAACATCCAGTTCGACGGCTCTTCCTGATTGATTTAAACCAGAGAGCCATAAACTCTCAACAGCTCAACCAGAAGTAAAAGAAACCACTTATAATGTCAGAACCTTTGATCAAACTGGGAATCCCCGCGGGTAGCCTGCAGGAATCGACGAAAGAGTTATTCAAACGGGCCGGCTATAACATCTCGATTTCGTCCCGGTCATACTTCCCTACAATTGACGACGAGCAGATTGAGTGCCTGTTGATTCGTGCTCAGAGATGGCACGCTATGTGGAAAGAGGGTATTCTGGATGCAGGAATTACCGGTCGTGACTGGGTCATGGAAACAGGTGCCGATGTCCATGAAATTTGCGAACTGGTCTTCTCCAGTAAGCCGTCGTCCTGTTCGCTGGGTGCTGTGTGTGCCGGAAGATTCTCCCGTCAAAACAGTAAAAGATCTGGAAGGCAAACGGATCGCCACCGAAGCGGTTGGCCTGACTCAGAGGTTCCTGGACAAGCATGGCGTGAATGCAAAAGTGGAGTTCTCTTGGGGAGCTACGGAGGTCAAACCACCTCGTCTCGCTGATGCCATTGTAGAAGTGACCGAGACAGGAAGCTCTTTACGGGCGAATAACCTGCGAATCGTTGAAGAGGTCATGCAGAGCACTACCCGGTTCATCGCCAACAAGACTTCCTTTCAGGATGAAACCAAACGCGAGAAACTCGAAAACATCGCCTTAATGCTTCAGTCCTGTCTGGCTGCTGAAGGTAAAGTCGGGCTGATGATGAATATCCGTCGTGACAGCCTGCACGAGATTCTATCGATCCTCCCTGCTCTGCAGACTCCGACTGTCTCTCAGCTCTCCGATCCAGATTGGGTCGATGTCAACACGATTCTGGACGAGTCCGTTGTTCGATCGATCATCCCCAAACTGGAAAACAGGCAGGAGCCCGGGGAATTGTCGAATACGGTATCAATAAGATCATCGACTGAGACAAGATTGAATCATCACTCAGCACAATCGATAAACAAAAAAGCTCCCGTAACTGAACGGGAGCTTTTTTATGGAATCGTAGCAAGAGTTAATTCTGTCCGCGGACGACTTTTTGAAAATGGAGTTCTACTTCGGTGTCAACATTAACACGGCGAACCCTTCCACCAGGCAGCTCGGTTCGTTGTCGGTTTCTCCCTGCCGTTTGATTTCTTCGATGGGTGTCCCGGGAGGAACGCTGAACGTTCCCTGATTGATAATCTGATTTCCTGCATCCAGTTCAGGGATGATGAAATGGATCGTAGCGCTGAAAGTCAGCATATGGTGAGCATAAGCATCTTCATAGGGACGGAAACCAGGAAAGGAGGCAACAATCCATGGTGCAGATTGATGATTCGCCCGCCAGCGAACTTCCAGCAGGTCGCGGGCGGCAGAATTCGCATATATCGCGCCAGGATGATGTAATCGACTTCGTGCTGGTCAAAGAGATCCACCATCTGGTCATTATCCGGGTTGCCGCGGTTATCGCCGACATCATGCCATTCGACTTCGAACTGTTCCGCTACTCCCGGCAGGCGGGGCGATTACCGATCATCACCACAGGATCAGCTTTAATCACTTTGTCCCGCATCGCTCTTAATAAAGCGACGACTGGTTCAGGGCGATAAGTCGAACAGATTGCGATTCGAGGTGGACGAGCATGTTCATCTCTCGACCAGGTTCGTTAGACAAACCCTTAAGCTTACCAATCTCATTCATAAGGAGCCGTAACTTGGCGACTGTACCGGCATCATCCGGCCACTCGATTCTCAGCATCATGGCGAAGATTTTGTCCCGGTCGTGGTCAAACATCTGAATCTCGTGGATGTTAGCACCCGCCGAGGCCACATAGTGAACGATCGGATCCGCCAGACCACAATTATCGGGTCCTACGGCAGTGATGGTGACTTGCATTTTGCAACCTGAAATTTAGAGGCCATTTCAAAACCCGATTGTGGTTGTTCTCGACGCTGCAAAAGCAGGGTCGATGAGAACTATCAGAGGGTTTTGAAACTGCATGTAGTAACTGTACGGTTTGAGAATATGCCTCAGGGGAATATTCACCCTGATTGTAGGTGTTCAGCCAGCCAATGCAATTTGGAATAAGAGCAATTGTATCTCTACCCGAATTTGTCCAAGGGGAGAGTTACGGATTATGCCGGTTTTTTCAATCGGCCCCTCGGATTGTGTCTCCTGCTGGGGCTCCCAGCGTAAAGGCTGGATGATATTCAGTGCCAGTAAGGCCCCCAGCAGGATTCCCGTTAACATCAGCCCCTGCAAGACCCGGCGGGCGGTTTCGGAACCTAATTTACTGACGAACCACTGACCATACCGGCTGTTTTCCCGAAACCAATCGACTTTGACCAGTCCCCAAAACGAGATCAAGGCCAGCCCGATCCCCATCATTATCTGCTCGTTCACGGATTCCAGAATTCCTGCATATTACCAAGCTATTTGGAGAAAGGTCTCTCACAGCAGGCATTACTCAAGTTGAATAATGCCTGCCTCTTATACATCGATCATTTAAGACTAAAGCTTAATCGAGATTAACCGTAACTGTTTTGAGCTCGGTGTAATTCGCCAGAGCCGCTTCGCCAAGTTCGCGCCCGATACCACTCATTTTGAATCCACCGAATGGGGCTGCTGCATCGAAGACGTCATAACAATTTACCCATACGGTGCCGGCACGAACCACGCGGGCTATATGGTGTGCTTTCGCAATGTCCCGCGTCCAGACAGCAGCAGCCAAACCGTAAAACGTGTTGTTCGCTCGACTGACGACTTCATCTACTGAATCAAATGGAAGCACACTGAGTACAGGCCCGAAAATTTCGTTACGGGCGATTTCCATTTCGTCCGTGACATTATCAAAGACTGTCGGTTCGACAAAGTAACCTGTATCACCAAATCGATTACCGCCGGTCACACAAGCTGCACCAGCAGCGCGCCCTTTTTCAATGAAGCTCATAATCTTCTCGAACTGAGCCTGATCAACTTGAGGTCCTTGTTCGGTATCCATATCGAATGGATTTCCCAATTTTCGATTTGCGGCACGGTCGACCAGTTTTTCGACAAACTGTTGATGAACTTTCCTCTCGACAAAGACACGGCTCCCTGCACAGCAGCACTGCCCCTGGTTAAAGAAGAGTCCAAACTCAGCACCGGCCACTGCGGCATCGAGATCGGAATCAGCAAAAATGATATTGGGGCTTTTGCCACCCAATTCGAAGGTCACATTTTTCATTGTTTCCGCTGCTTCCCGCATGATGATCTGTGCGGTTAAATGCTCGCCGGTGAAAGCAATCTTGTCGACATCCGGGTGCTTCACCAATGCGGCTCCCGCTGTCGGTCCATAACCGGGAACGATGTTGATGACACCGGGTGGAAAACCGGCTTCATGGGCCAGTTCAACCAGACGCAGACAGCTGAGTGGAGTCTGTTCCGCTGGCTTCATCACAATCGTGCAACCGGCGGCGAGTGCCGGTCCCCATTTCCAGGCAACCATCAGCAGCGGAAAGTTCCAGGGAATAATCTGCCCCACCACACCAACTGGTTCCCGGCGTGTGTAGCAGAAATAATTTCCCCGAATGGGAATGGTATCTCCATGAATTTTATCCGCCCAACCTGCATAGTAGCGGAAGCAGTCCACCACCAGGGGGAGATCCGCCGCCAGACTGTCCCGGATCGGTTTCCCGTTATCGAGTGTTTCGATGGCCGCCAGTTCCTCCAAGTGATCTTCAACCAGATCGGCAAGTCGGTTGAGTAACCGCCCGCGATCACGTGCGTCCATTTCGGCCCACTCACCTGCCTGAAATGCTCTTCTTGCAGCTTTTACAGCGAGGTCAATATCCGCCGCATCTCCCTCTGCCACATCAGCAATTTTCTCTTCCGTGGCTGGATTCATCGTGGCGAACGTTTTCCCACTCTGAGCGTCGCACCATTCACCATCGATAAACAATTGAGTATGCTTAATATCGGGTGTGGCATAAATCTCTGATGACGATGTTGTTGCCATAATGAAACTCCCTCTTTACTCTGAGCGGTTAAGATGAAAGACAGGGTTGAAAACGGGTAAGCTGAACAGATCAAAATGAACTATCCTCTTTTTCCTGTTTATTATTATAGGCCTCAGATTTTCAGGTTCCAATTGCACCTGACGGGATAAATCCAACGTGAACATTATTTCCATAATCCCTATTGAACCGCTTACTCTGCACTTTCTCTCCCTTTAGAGCCCCCAAATACAAACTGACTGATCTCATCATTAAGGAAATCTGATGCAATCAATTGTCTTCCAAAACACTGGCGAACCCGCAGAGGTCCTCGAATGCGTTGACCAACCAGCACTCACTCCGAAACAGGGAGAAGTCCTGGTTCGCTTGCTCTATAGCCCTATTAATCCCTCCGACCTGATGTTTATTCGGGGTGCCTACGGTATCAAACCAGAGTTGCCTGCCACACCAGGCTTTGAAGGGGTCGGTATCGTTGAGTCTTCCGGTGGGGGATTACTGGGAAAGTTATACAAAGGAAAGCGTGGTTGTTCTGAATAAGGATCGGGGAAACTGGGCGGAGCAGACGGTCGCCCCGGTGCGGCAGGTCGTTCCCATTCCGAATGACCTCCCTCTGCAACAGGCCGCCATGTTTTTGTGAACCCGGCGACGTCCTATGTAATGACACAGGAAGTTCTCAAAGTCCGCAAGGGGCCTGGCTGATACAAACAGCGGCAGGCTCCGCGCTGGCACGGATGATCATTCGCCTCAGTAAATTGTATGGTTACAAAACATTAAATGTTGTCCGCCGAGCGGAACAAATGGATGAACTCAAAGCACTGGGAGCCGATGCAGTCGTGCAGTTCGACGGTCAGCACGACAGTATTCCCGACTTTGTTAATCGCGTCAGAGAGATCACGGGGAAGGCATCTCTTAAACATGCCATCGATCCCGTTGGCGGGACTACAGGAACTGCTGTGATTGAGGCACTCAGTAACGGGGGACGATTGCTTGTCTATGGTTCTCTTTCAGGCACACCGATTTCGGTCTCTTCGCGTTCACTGGTGACACATGGAATCCGTGTCGAAGGTTTCTGGCTCTCCCGTCATATGCAGGAGTTAAACCTGCTAAAAAACTCTCACTCGTCAGGACGATCAAAAAGCTGATGCGACAGGATATTTTACAGGCCGAAGTGGGAGAAACCTTTGAGCTATCACAAATCAAGGAAGCTGTGCAAGCAGCGGAAGCAGTGGGCAAGCAGGGGAAAGTGCTTCTCAAGCTGGGAGAAGTTTGAGTTATTTTTCCTCGTTGGAGGTTGATTGGCTCTTTGCTGGCGATCGAGTATCTGGATGATTTCCTGCAAGTCACTGAATCCGAGTTTGGCGCGGGACATCGTGAAGAAGAAAATGCAATCGCCTCACAGATCACCAGGTAAAGCGGCCAGTGTTCCGCAAAGAATGAGACGACAATTCCCACAACAAGAAAAACGATAGAGAGTTTAATGCAGCGACGCAGACTCTCTTAACTGGGCGACATCAACCTGCCTGATCTCGTTGAGCCTCTGTTGTTGATCGAGTTGAGAACCGAGTTGGTATCTGCTGAAGTTTCTTCCGCCATTTTTTCTGACTTCAAAAAATAATTGCCCGAGGAGTTGATCGGACTCCACGGGCAATATCTCTATCACAACATCGTCGTCTTCAACAAATCCGACAATGCATCTAACAACCATCTTAGCAGTCCTGCATCAGGTTGTTAGCGATAACGCCCGTGAAATTAGAGTTTCATCAAAAACACAAATTGCTTTTTTCCTGTCCGAAACTGGTAGACAGAAGACAACTTATTTCACAGTTTTTTCAGGTTACTTAATTAAGATCAGCTGGACCGCATCGGCGATGACATAACCATCAGTCCCGGCATTTGAAATCATAATTTCAGTGGCCTTGCCAGCCTCAAAACGGAATGTTCCCAGGGTTTGATAAGGTTCATCACCAGGGTTTTTACGCTGATCAAGAGTAAGCTTCTCAACACCACCAGCATGGGTGATGGTCACCGGTACATTGGAGGCTCGATTCCCCTGGGGCGGGAAATAAAGTCGCACGACATACTCCCCGGAAGTCGGAATGCTTGGGGTCCAGGTTACCGTTTTCTCTCCTTTACGATCATTATAATCGTGAGCGTAATAACCACCGACGAAGACGGGAGAACTTTTAGTGAACCGCCAGGATCCTTTACGAACAGCGTCGGTCTCGTCCAGCACAATCCCTCCAGATCGCTTAATGAGATCGGAGGTTTTTTAGTTGGACCTGTCCAGGCCAGGACCTGTTTATCATCCAGCAATTTATTCTGAAGTTTTTCAATATCCACATCCTGAACATCAACCTCGTCATCAATTGCCTGGCAGGCGGCTGTTGCAGCGGATTGCCCCAGCACCATGAAAACAGGTTCCATACGAATCGATCCATAAGCAATATGCGTCGACGAGAGACACATCGGCACCAGCAGATTGCGACACTCCGATTTGCGGGGCCGAATGGAACGGTAGGAAATTGGATAAGGTGAAAAACCACCGACCTGAACATCCCCCTCATTGATAACGTGTCCATCAACGATATGACGCTGAATATTGTGGGAATCCATCGTGTAGGCAGCCAGCCCCACAGCGTCATGCGGGATCGTGCGTCCCTGGCAGTCATGCTGAGTCATCACATAGTCAGACACCATGCGTCGTGCTTCGCGGATATACAGTTGATGGGGCCAATGATCCGTTTCCGTGAATTCGTCTTTGGCAGGTTTCAATCTTTGAAAGTGTGCTCGTACTTCCTCTGGTACTCGCGGATCATTCGCCAGCGTCCACATCAGACCCTGTTGATAAATCAGATGATGACGAATAATCTCTTCGCGCTCTGCATAGCTGGCATTGGGATAATCATAATTCATACCAATGTAATCTGTGGAGATCGCAAAATTGTTGTTCGTATCGGTCTTACGATTCGGCATAAAGACTGGATTCCAGGGTATACGGCGGTCCCCAGCCTCGAAGTTTCTCAGCAGAAGTTCATACTGCAGCGGATCATACTCAGCAGGTTTCACCCAATCGACCTGGTTCTCAGGTACGTCCGTCGTACACATTCGAAAGCAGTATGCCTGCAATTTGGAATCGCCTGAACCATCTTCTGGTAAGGGATCAGGATTGATGCCCGGTAGAACTCCCGATTTTGGATCACCTGGAACAAGATAAGGATCGACTTCGTATTCGAACTGATGATAGACGGCATTCTGCGCCTGCACTCCGTTCAAAGTCTCCCCGTAATCAGCATTGGCTTCACGTCCCACAACAAAGGAAACTCCCGCGACTGCCAGTAAGTCTCCTTCGTAGGTTGTATCGAGGAATATCTTGCCCGCTATCTGAACGCCACTTTCCATGACGATTTTCTTAATGGCCCCCTGCTCTTTCACCACCCCGGACTTCAAATCGAGTCGTTCATTAAACAGGACAGGAATTCCTGCCTCCTTCAAAAGGCGTCGATAGATCATCTCGGCGACGTGTGGTTCGAATTTCCAGATCGCATCTTCATCTGCTTTATAACCTGCGAAATCGGACTGCTTCTCCTGTTTCCAGTGAGAGCTCTCATCGTAATACATTTTCACGTGTTGATAAAATTCCCGTGAGATTCCTCCAATCGCCCCTTTGTTACCAATGTCCGTAGCCCCCAACCCGCCGGAGGTTAGCCCCCCGAGGTGATCGCCGGGCTCGATGAGCAGGACTGACTTTCCCATGCGTTCGGCCTGTAAAGCCGCTGCGATGCCACCCGAGGTTCCTCCATAGATCACCAGATCATAAGTCTGATCCAGCGCGGGGCGTTCCTGGGCAAAAGCTGTCTGAATCATAGAGAAAACGAAGGTCAGGTTGAGCACAATAAGTAGAAAGCGAGTCATGTGAAATCAGTCAGATCTATAAAGTACAAATGGTTAGGGAGTATTAATTCAAGGGTTGATTGGCATCAATTGGGATCTGGCCATCCAGATAACGCCAGTTCTTGAGAAAACT
Source organism: Planctomycetaceae bacterium (assembly GCA_041398805.1). Lineage (GTDB taxonomy): Bacteria > Planctomycetota > Planctomycetia > Planctomycetales > Planctomycetaceae > Polystyrenella. The sequence goes on from JAWKUC010000002.1 coordinate 242,175, forward strand.
GATCAGATCAGCCATCTGTTCGATATTGATATTTTGTTCAAGGCCGTTGGGCATCAGCGAGATCCCATCCGCTTTGATCAATTCAATATCATCTCGCAACAACGAGACTTCCTTCCCTTCCGGTTTCTTCAGCACCAGCGAAGTCGAAGTTTCAGACACAATTATTCCTGTGTGAATCTGCCCCTCGGTCGTGAGGATTGTGTAACTGAAGTAGTTATTATCAACGGCGCGATTGGGATCGAGAATGTCAGTCAGGTACTGAATCGGCTTACGGACACGGGAGTCAGAAATATCAGGTGCAACCTGCACACCCACATCACCCACTTGATGGCAGGAGGAACAGACCTGCATAAAGACTTTCTTGCCGCGCAGGGCATCGGCATCATGCTCCAGAGCCGATTTATACTTTTCAATCACGGCTGTACGGTCGGCAGAGACTTTAGAGGCAACCAGTTCCGCAGCCCGAGATTTGATGTCATTATCAGCATGTTCCAGCAATCTCTTCTTCTGATTCGCATCGAGTTCCGCAGCCTGTATCGTTTTCTTCTCGATCGAATCAAAGAGCAGCAGGATGCGGTCATGATCATTCAGTAAATAGGCCAGCATGCCACGCCTTACCTGTGGTGAAGAAGTCTCATATAAATCCAATAGCGATGCGACAGGTTCTGTACCGGCATAGGCGGAAAGGATATCCAGTATCTGAATTTTGAGGCCCTGATCCGTAGTCGACTCAAACAGGTCCATCAAGACTGGAACAGCCTCTTCCGCAGGAGCGTACACCAGCAGGGGAAGTGCAGCTTGTGAGAGACTCCCAATCCCCTCCGTCGCTTTCACCTGTTCCAGCAGGGGTTCCCAAATCACCTCCAGTGTCTCCCCACCTGAAGCTGCCAGCAAGGTATTTAAAGCCTCAATCGACTTCCGATTTCCACGAGTTCGAAATCCAGTCAGAAATGAATTCAATCCCCGAGTGGCCACCAGCTGATCGGTCACCTCTGCAGAGTGATAAAGCTTAATCAATGACTCCACAGTCGGTGTCACTTCTTCAGGAACTTTGTTTGCTCCCACAATCAGCAAGCTCCGAGATGAATTCCAGTTTTTCTCCTGAAACACTTTCTCCAGACTCAACCTCATCACGAAGCAGACTTGCCAGGAGTTCTCCCTCAAGATTGGTCGCCGAGCTGAGGATCGCTGCTCGGGTCCATTGATCAAGCTCTCCGCGATGGACCATTTCATTCAACGCATGGTTCCTGAACTGAGTCGTTTCACCTGCTCCCGCCGACAATGCGTACTGAAAGTACATGCGGGCATCGCCGGTTGCCATGGATTTAATGAATGCCTGTTGCAGTTCCATCGAGTCAGAAAGCCAGGCTTCGGACAGAAGGGCTGCATGTTCTTTAACTCGCGGCTCCTTAGAATCAAATGCAACCAGGATCTTCGGCAGTCAATACTTTTAACCCTGCCAGAGTATGCAGGACCTGCACAATGCCAACTGTGTTTTCAGACGAACTCAGTAGGTTCTTTAATTCCGGAACCAGCGAAGTGAGTTGCTCTTCGTAGATGATACGTGCGGCCGTCGTGCGATGCCAGCTGTTGGGCGATACTAACGCCTGAAGAAGCGATTGAGAATCATCTCGATCTATCGTCAGCGACAGCCCGGAGTTTTGCTGGCCTTTCGGAACAACTCGATAGAGGCGCCCTTTATCATCGCCATAACGTTCATCAGGTCGGTTTTTCAATTCATCAGGAACCCACTCTGGGTGTTCAATCACAGCGCGATACATATCGCAGATATAGAGGGCACCATCAGGTCCCGTCTGCACATTGACAGGCCGAAACCACTCGTCTTCACTGGCGAGAAATTCAACCTGCTCCCGTCCGTAATGGGAAGTAAACGATGCTCCGGCAGGAGTGAAAACATCCCGATGAACCAGATTACCCGTCGGTTCGCAGGTAAAACTGTTTCCTTGAAATTCTTCAGGAAGCAGAGAACCCTCATACCGATGCACGCCGCAGGCGGCTGTAAACTGTCCCGCATGCAGATTGGAGGTCGTCCAGGCGCGGGTAATCGCATAGACACGCGAATCCGCACCCGCAGGGGAAACATCGTTGACAGTCGAAGGGACAATCAATTGAGGATTACGCTGCAGATAATGATCCTCAAGCAGGACCTGCATGCAGGGATTCCGGTTACTGCAGATATAGCGTGAGCCATTCGAATCAATTGTTAATCCGAACTGCCCGTTTCCTGCAACAGCTTCATATGCACCAGTCAGTGGATCAAAGCGAAAGTCCTTTCCCCGTAAAGAGAGAGGAACTGATTTCGCCTGGGCAGTCCAGGCCGGGTTCACATTTTGAACTTCACCTCCACGTAATCCGTTGGAGATGTAAACTTTGTTATCCAGTCCGAACTGGGGATGGTTGGCCCGAAGCTGAGTATTCTGCTCGGCAAATCCTGTGAACCAGGTTTCCTTCACATCCGCTTTGCCATCCTGGTTCGTATCTTTAAAGTAGGCAACTTCACCCGACAATGTCGCAATCACCCCTTCTTTCCAGGGAAGGATGCCTGTGACAAAGAGCAACTCATCTGCAAAGATTGTGCTGGCTTCATAACGACCATTCTGATCTTCATCTTTGAGCAATCGAATCCGTGATTTCGGTTTTTCATCTGCACTTTTGGGACCGAGTGGGTAGTCAATCATTTCCACGACCCACATTTGGCCGAGCTCGTCGAAGCGAACTGCGACAGGGTCGATCACATCAGGTTCTGCAGCCGCGATTTCCAACTTCAGATCGGGATGTAACCGCAGGTGTTGCAGGGACTCTTCCGGGCTGAGAGGACTATTCACCAGCGGACCGGTTTTATCACCCGGTTTTTCTTCGGCACCAAGTTTTACATCCACGGAATTGGACAGAGCCCAGACTGGTACGATCAGAGCAAAACATGTCAGCAGCGAATAACAAGTCAGGCGCATACCTGGTTCCTATAATAAGCCAATGGAATAATCGACATATTATTCCAGTTTAAAAGAGGGAACCCCCGATGTGCAGGCAATCCTGATGTTTTTCTCCAGTAAGTTTTCAGATAAAATCAGAGCATTGCGACCTTTTGCAGATCTTCAAATAACCATTAGCTCGTCAAAGATATTCTGATGAAAATTGTCCGCCAACTCTGCTTCATGCTTTCCCGGTTTTTCCTATCCGCCTGGGTCGGTGCTGCCGCTATTTTTGTGGTCACCAGTATTGTTGAGCAGACAAGTGAAGAATTCGACTCCCTGGTTCGAGACCAACTCGCATTGATGCGGTTTCCGTACTACTACCTGTTTGGCTTTATTCTACTCGGAGGGAGTCTGGGAACGTTGCTCCTGACGGATCGATCTAAATTCTGGATTCGCTGGTGGATTTCGGTAGGGTTACTGGTCGTGACACTGGTAATCGTTCTGATTGACTATTTTGCAATCTACATGCCACTACAGAACATGATTTCACCACCAGGCACTGCTCGGACTCCCGAGTTTGAAAGCTATCACAATTACTCGAAATACATCAACGAGCTTCATGTCACATTAGCATTGATTACCGCGCTGATACTCTGCTCCGTGGGCATGGGCCAGGGAAAAGCATCTAAGAAATAGCCACCGCTTTCAAATCGAATCGGAGAATACGGCTGCCTGAGTTCACGCAGGAAGATCACCATAGAGCTTGCGATAGAGTGCAGCATACTCTTTATTTTCGTGTGCTCCGGTCCCTTTTAATTTCAGCAGGGGACGATTATCTATAAATATCCGGGCTGGGTCGGCGACCTTATTCATCATGGCGACCTGCTGAATCAACTTTCGCTCATTGCGAGTCAGGTGATGCACCCGGCAGAGCTGATCAAAAACACTCGCATCGGGCGAGCTGTCTGGAATACCAGAGGCTTTCTTCAGGTTCTTCTCGATCTGGGGCATAAACTTCCAGATCAACAAAAAGACGACAGGAATGACCGCCAGGTACCAGTACTCGCCAAACTGTCCGGATCGAATATTGTATCCGGTCAGGTTTCGCTGCACGCGATCGAACTGCATGAGCATTAGCCAGGTATAATCCATGTCAGGCTCCCCCCTGTCCCATGGAACTGACTTCCATTGAAGAGCCAGCAGCTGCCGGTTTACCTTCAGGTTGCGCAACGGTGTTAGACTCTTGTGCCGCTTTCATCGCCTGAAAGGCAGCATGCAACTTCTGCAGTGACTTAATAACACCCTCTCGCACTCGAGGACTTTGATCATTTCTCATCTGATAGAGAATGTCGTAGACATTTCGCTTGGGCACATCACCCAGAATCTCCACAACTGTTCTTCGTACCATCGGGTCTGAATCGCTCAACATGCCTATCAGAGATTGCGACACGTTTCTGTGCAAGCCCAGGGCAAAGGCAGCCTGTGCAGCCCGAATCCGTTTACTGCGAAGTGGATCCTGTAGTCGCTCGGCCAGCTTGGTGTATAAATTCGTATCTAACTTATGCAGGAGGACACCCGCCTGGCGTACAACACGCAAAGGTGTTTCATCGAAAATCTTGATCATCAGATCGAGATCAAAACTCTTTAACTCTTCACGGGCGGCCTCGCGAACTTCAGGCATGTCGCTGTCGATCCGATTGACCAGCTTTCCGAAACTGGATGAACCGGCCTGAGAGCGCAATTGGCTGGTCGCCCAAGCCTGAACCTGCGGATCCTCTGACTCCAGACTTTCGTTGACCAGATTTTCTGCGGAGCCGCTGATCCAGAGTGGTCAAAACCTCTGTGGCGGCCAGTCGGACATCCGGTGCACTATTGTGAATCAACCACTTCTGAATCTCGACTTGTTGATCTACCGGCAATCGAACTCCCATCAACAGGCGAATCAAAGCGAAGTGATGAGCCGGCAGAATCAATGGAAGCTCTTCCTCAGGCGAAATTAACCAGCGTATCGACTGAATCTGCTGGAAATTATCCGACTGAATTGCGTTCAGTTTATCCGGGAATTCGGCAAGAAGATAATTAATGAACTCCGGATCTTTACGTATTCGAATCGCATCAATGATGCGATAATTCGGATTTCGGCAATTCATGCCATCCAGAATGAATTGCATCACCCCCTGATGTTTACTGTTGAGCAGAATCTGCTCCAGCATCTTCATCAGGTCCTTGCCTGGATTACTCAGGAGCTCCTTAACGTCTGCATGAGTAGGCTGACCTAGAATCAATAATGATTCCAGGATGAGTTCCGGCTCTTCAAAATTCTCAAGCTTGTGAACGGCAGCAGCTATTTTCTGGATAACCGTTTTCAGCTGATAGGTGATGCTTTCTGTGCTGAGTGTCAGGCCATCTGTTTCCTGCTCCTGTTTCATCAGGGCATCGTAAAACTGGTCCGTCAGCATTCGGTGGGCATGAGTCAGCTGAGAAAGTTGTTTGCCTTTGCAGTTCTCCATCAGATCCAGAATCAAGGGAATCTGAGTGAAGTCGGAAATCGAAACGGCGATTTCCAGGGCCAGTTTTCTAAGCTCACCTTCATCCCGTTCGAGGCAATGGCGCACGGTCTCTCGAATGGTGTGTTTTTCTTCGAAGACGATTTCCTGAGACTTCGGCTCCAGCTGTGGCCATTTGCGGATAACGAGGAGCTGTGCAGGGAGCTGATGCTTGCGTAGCAGTGAGCGCACGGCCAGTGACTGGATTGCTCCCACAGGAACGTCCAGGGCGGCCGTAAGTAGATCACTCGCATCTGTCGATTTCTTGCTCGACAGCAGGCTGAATGTGGTTTCGAGAGGGGAAGGCATGTGTAAGTCCCGCAAGGTTGTTTGGGGCCCCAAAAAGAGCCCCACTCTCGTTAATATCGTGCAGAAAGAATAGGTTCTGCACCATTCATTCACCTGAATCGATACTTAAAAAATCAATGAATTTATAAGGATGGGCGCAAGCTTCCTAATAGAATCCCTCTTTCGTGACAGGCATATGTATACAATCCGATATTGCCGGCGCAATCAACACAACCGGATCGGGGCAAACAGCTGGACTTGCAATCTAGATAGAAAAGTCGAGAAAAGAGTTGCCAGCTACTCTCAGGCATGCAGAGACCTGGATCTTGAATTCACACAGAATCGATGACTGAGATTGCGAGGTCAACGCATCGACTCGATAGCATTGAGCAAGCAGAATTAATCTGGTTGGGTTTGAGGCCCCAACAGCTTGATAAAGGGATTCTGCGTTGGTTTCTCACACAACGGAGCACTGCTGGTCGGTTCCGCCAGAATTTCAGCGAGGGTCGTTGCGGCAAAAGTTTTTTCAACACTTGCCAGGCTGTCGTCCATGCGTCGATGGAGCGGGCAAAGATTGCCGCCGTGTGATTTCAAACCCAGCGGACATTGTTGAATTCGCTGAATTGGATCAACAGAATTAACCACTTCGAGAATGGTCAATTCTTCGGGAGATTTACTCAGAGACATCCCCCCGCGAATTCCACGTTGAGAATTCACAATTCCTGCTCGCGATAACCCCTGTAAGACTTTTGAGAGATAAGCCTTCGGAACCATAGTCGCTTCAGCGATCTGTTCAGTCGTACATGGCTCGGGTGATTTGTAAGCTAACTGAACAACGGCCCGGAGGGCATACTCAACAGTCTGTGAAAACATGGTGCAAAACCTATTATTGGACTTTGACATCCAGTTTAGAAAAGATATACTCAGAAACAGGACATCTTTATCTTTTTTATGGTACTTTGGTCGCATTAGTGTATCTAAATTTTAAGAAAAAGCGAGAATAAAAATGCAACAGATCGACGAAACACGTCTTGAAGAGGATTTAGGGTACCGTTTCGGGTATCTCGCCGAGTTTATGGGTTTCTCACAGGATGACATTGATGTCATTCATGGAGCGGCTCCTGTATTAGCCCCACTTGTCCCCGGGCTGGTCGATGCCGTTTACAATAAACTCTTCTCCTACAGCTGCACAAAGCGGCACTTCGTACCCCGCCAGCATGGTTACAGTGGTGATGTGCCAACCGATATCGATTCTTTAACCCAGGATCATGAGATGATTCAATTCCGAAAATCTCACCTGAAAGCTTATCTGACTCGACTGGTTACCAAGCCTTACGATGAAGCGATGGTCGCTTACCTTGATCTGGTCGGCAAAATCCACACTCCCAAAGCAGGAAGTGAAGCACTCGATATTCCCCTGGTTCAGATGAATGCTCTGATGGGTTTTGTTGCTGATGCCTTCATCGCCACTATTGTAAGCCTGGGCCTCGATAAAGAATCTGAAGCCAAAGCACTGCGTGCTTTCAGCAAATTGCTCTGGCTTCAAAACGATTTGATCACCCGCCATTATCAGGCATGATTTCAGATCGCGTTTATTTGAAACCGTGATCAGAATAATGAACTTTCTTTAGTCCGAGAGCCGGAACAACCTCCGCAATGCATCCATTAATGTATGCGGTGTTCCCTCTCGGGCTTGATCTTTTAAGGTCTGCAGCGGCGGATGGAGAATCTTCTTCAGAATACGATCAATGGCGTAAGTAATTTCCTGCTGCTGGGTCTCTTCCAACGTATCTAATCGAGAAAAGAGTCGTTCCAGTTCCTGATCTCGTACTTCAGACCATTGTTCCATCAACCGTTTGACGACAGGTCCAGTAGCGCGGTGATAGAGGGCATGCATAAATTTTTGTGTCTGGTCCTCAACGATCTTTTCTCCCTGAACGATCTCCTTACGTCTCAGGTCTCGATTTCTCTGGCAGGTCTGCTCCAGGTCATCAATATCGAAGAGAAACACATTCTCATCCAGATCCGAAATGCTGGCCTCGAAATCGCGGGGAGCACCCAGATCGAGAATAAAGACGTTTTTCTGTTTATTTTGCGTCCGCGTCTTGGCGAACATCTCTGCTGTTACAATCGGACGATCCGCCCCAGTTGCCGAGATAATGATATCAGCCCTGGCGAGTAACTCTTCCAGTTGATCGTAAGGTTTTGGCTCACCTCCAAACTTCACTGCCAGTGATTCTGCTTTCTCCAGACTCCGGTTCACGATGTGAAGCTTTTTGACCCCTTCATCGGTCAGGTAGGTCAACGCTTCTTCTGCCATCTCGCCTGCCCCAATGACGAGCACCAGCTTATCGGTGAAGCTTTCAAAGATATTCTTTCCGAATTCACCGACGGCAACCGAGGCAATTGAAACTTTTCCCTCTGCCAGTGCTGTTTCCGAACGAACCCGAGCGGAAACATGAATCGCATCCTGAAACCAGGCATGCGTTAAAGGACCGCACGCACTGCATTCATGAGCAACTTTGTAGGCCTGCTTTACCTGATTCACGATCTGCGGCTCACCCAGCACCATGCTGTCCAGACCGGAAACAACCCGGAAGAGATGCTGCACAGCCTCCTGATCGACCAGGGCCGGAATATTCTGCATAGGCTCTGTTAAAGTCAGGTGATGAAATTCAGACAGAAAATTGAGGACTCCATCTCGCGACGGCAGGTCCGCGGCATCCTCCTGCGCCGAATAAATTTCGACCCGGTTACAGGTTGAGAGAATGACATGCTCCGTGCGTGGAAAGAGCGCGCCCAGCACGCGGTAGGCATTCTGCAATGTCTCCTCATTAGGAAATGCAATCTTCTCTCGCAAATCCAAATCGGACTGCTCATGACTGCAGACTACGACCTGAAATTTCACCCCGCAGCCCCCTCTCCGAGAGCATAAACGGATCGGGGTTGCTCGCTTCCCGAATGAAATGAATCCATCGAATCATGAAACCGACCAAAGAGAATCTGTAATCCCAGCAGTGTCAGTAACATAAACCCACAGGCCCAGATTGTCATCCAGGCGACCTGTCGAGACTTTGCTCCTGGTTTGACGAGCAGTCGGATGAAAAACAGGAACATCACCAGCCAGACAAAACCGTTGACCAGAATGACAGGATCGGTCAGTTTGAGCTCTTCAGCGGCATCTGTTTTCTTCAGGTAGAACAACAGAATCACACCGGAAGCCATTCCCAGGGTCAATAAGGGAACGGACACCAGCACGGACCACCAGTTGACCCGGGCCAGCTTTTCGAGGTTGGGCAGTTTCAACCCCCCCGGAATGGGACGTTTATGTTTGAGGCGATAATGGAGATAGAGATACATCAAACTGCTCTCAAAACTGACGAGCACCCCCAGTATTCCAAACACCAGAAACGCAGCATGCAGGAGAATCCACTGCCGGATTTCTGATTGAACAACCAGTTCGTTCGGATTGGAACTGACAAAGTAAGCCGAGAGTGTAAGTAGAATGACGGGAGGGTAAAGAAATACCCCCAGAGCCAGATTGGGATTGCGGAGCGTTCTGATCAGGTAATAGGCCATGCAGAGCCAAGAGAGAACCAGCAGCCAGTCATGAGCAGATCCCACAAGGGGAGGCAGATCATGCTGCTGACTCCGTACGATCAGGTAGGCTGTGTGGGCAATAAATCCAGCGCAGGAAAAGAGCAAAACCAGCCAGCGCATCCAGCGGATGGAGGTCGTGATCCGTAAAAATTCTCCCACGAGGGCGACAATGTAGCTTGCCAGAAAACAAACAACAGTCACATTCGCAATGTCAGGCATCTAAAGGACTTCCCACTCGTCAGAAATTCGAAGAGGAGCATCCTCTTCCTGTCCCGCCATTATAACCAATCGCCCGGCAAAGGGGACCTTTCTGATTCGCACGAAATCCGTTTTCAAACAGGCGATCCATAAATTCAGGTTCTCTACACAGAAGAACTGCCCGGAAAGACCTTAAATCAGCTATCGGCAGCCAGGTGTGGTTCAAAGACCATCTGCTGGGAGCGTTCTGCCTCTTCCAGCTCTTTCTTCGCGGCGTGATACAGATATTCCTGGACTCGCAGCGGCTTCCTCGAACCAGGTTCAATCCGCTTGTACGATTCGTTGGGCAGCAATTGTCGAGACTTCACATTGTCCTTGAAGTACATATTGAGGGTGCTGATCAATTTTGACTTACACTCTTTATCATCCACAGGAACAAGTAATTCTACCCGTCGATCAAGGTTACGCGGCATCCAGTCGGCACTGGAGATATAGACCCGATCATCTCCCCCATGCAGAAAGTGGAGAATCCGGCTATGTTCGAGGAAGCGATCGATGATGCTGACCACCGTGATATTTTCACTCAAGCCCTTCACACCCGGCTTCAGGCAACAGATCCCCCGAATATTCAGCCGGACTTTAACCCCTGCCTGAGATGCCAGGTAGAGCGCCTCGATGATTTCGGAGTCCACCAGCGAATTCATTTTGACCGTAATCTTGGCCTTCTGGCCATGTTTTTTTCGGTCGGTTTCAACGTTGATTAACTCCAGAACTTTTTCGCGAAGTCCAATGGGGGCGACCTCCAGTTTGCTGAATTTCATCGGCTGAGAGTAACCACTGATCGCATTGAAAAAGTTAGAAGCGTCCGCCCCGAGTTCCGGATTGCACGTCATCAGGCTGATGTCGCTATACAACTTGGCTGTCGATTCGTTGTAGTTCCCCGTTCCAAAGTGAACATATTTCCGAATACCACTCGGTTCACGACGTACCACCAGGCAGACCTTGGCGTGAGTTTTTAATCCTTTCACACCATAGATGACCTGAATGCCCGCCTGTTCGAGTTCTCCCGCCCACTTGATATTCCGAGCCTCATCAAATCTAGCCTTCAGCTCAACCAGGGCTGTGACGTGCTTGCCTCGATCGGCTGCATTCTTCAGCGCCGCCACAATCGCACTCTGACTACTGGTCCGATACAAAGTCTGCTTAATCGCCAACACATCCGGGTCATTAGCAGCCTCTTCCAGAAACCGCACGACCGGGTCGTAACTTTCATAAGGATGACTCAATAAGAGGTCGCGATCAGCAATCTCGTGGAACATCGATTCACGTGGATCTAATGTTGCTTCCCGTAAAGGAGGCCAGTTTTCGAATCGAAGGTGATCGTAACCACCCAATCCGGACATTTTAAAGTAAGCTGCCAGATCGACTGGTCCTGGCACGGCATAAATTCCATGCGGATTGATTTCGAGACCGTTACAGAGAAACTGTAATAGCTCCTCAGAAATACTCTTGGATGTTTCCAGCCGGATACAAGTCCCGTCTTTACGGGCATCGAGAACTTCCAGCATGCCAGCCATCAAATCAGATGCGGAATCTTCACGAAGTACGAAGTCCGCGTTGCGAGTGATCCGGAACGGAACTGTTTCGATGACGGTTTCACCCGGAAATAAGCGGGGGAGAAACAGGGCAAGCGCATCTTCCAGCAGAATGTATTGATAACCACTTTCCGAGGGTAATGTGAGAAACCTCATGTTGGTCCGGGCAAAGGGAATGACCACAAATCGGCGTTCACCATCCGGGTTCTCCACCCGGGCACAGACATTAAGTGACTGGTTGATCAGTTGAGGAAATTCCTGATCGGGCTGGACCACCATCGGTGTAAGAATGGAGAAGACTTCCTCCTCGATCACTTTCTGCAGAACCTGATACTGCCTGTCCGAGAGTTCCGGACCGGTCTGCCTCACGATGCCGGCTTCTTTCAGGTTGGGTTCGAGCTGATTCAACAGAATATCATACTGATCATGAACCATCTGCTGGCAGCGTTCTTTAATGGCCTCCATCTGTTCGGTCGGCGTCAATCCGGCGGGGTCCGTACCCGTCACCCCCTGTTCGACCATCATATTCAGCGAACCGACGCGCACCATGAAAAATTCGTCGAGATTGGAAGCGGTAATCGCCACAAATTTAAGACGTTCCAGCAGCGGGGTCGATTCATCCTGCGCTTCATCCAGAACCCGCTGGTTAAATTCCAGCCAACTGAGTTCCCGGTTAATGAATCGTTTGGATTTGCGTCCCATGATGACATTAATTCCCGTCTAGGTTGATAGCTGTCTAAGACAGATTTTATCTAAATAGTTAAACAGAGAACCTTACAAATCAGTTCTAAGTGGTGTCCCGTCTGATCAAAACGGGGACTCCGTAAATCTCTTCAAACATCTGGTTGTTCTGTTTGAGCGCGATCTGCTCCAGTGACAAATCTTCGACATTCGGGATGTTAATCTCGAAGCGATTATCCGTCATTCTGGTAGTGAAGGACTGGATTCGCTGGCTGTAAGATTGATCCAGCACCACGGCCAGTCTCAAAATTGCTGCCAGTTTGGAGATGATCACGCGCGACTCACGATTCAGTGCAGCAAAACCAATGTGAGATGGCTTAGGAGAAGCACGACGATGAGCGCACAATCAAAGCGATCAACAACAGGTTCTTCTCACTGATGCCAAAGATCGTCGAATGCTGTATCAGATACATCGAATGTTTGTGATAACCCCGATTCCCAATGAAGAGACCAATTTCATGCAATAAAGCAGCCACATACAACAGAATTTCATAGTGGGGATCCAGCTGATGCTGATTGACAAGTTCACGAAAGAGCATCCGGCTCAGATTAGCCACATGGCGGGCATGTTTTTCATCGAAATTGAATTTATGTCCAAGATCAATCGCGGACCGAATGACCTGATCCTCGAAAGCACTCGACCAGCTTCCCTGATTAGTCATATCGAGTAGTAAGCCATCCCGCATATTCAGGCTACTGACATAAATCGTGCGTACTTTGAACGCTTTCGCCATTTCGGAATAAGCCAAAAGGGCAATGCCCAGAGTCTCAGCGTCGTTCAGTGTCAGATGGTATTTCCGAACCAGCTTGTCTTCGGACATCCCCATGATTTTCTCAGCAAATTCTTCCAGTTCTTTTGCCGAGATCGGGGCAAAACCCTCTCGATCCCAATGTGGATAGAGCTGATGAGCCGCAAATCGCATATCTCCACCGAGGGCGACCATCTGAATGCCGGTGAACTCACTGGTTTCATCCAGCATTTTCTCAATCGCCTGCGAAATCTGCGGTTTAACCAGGTGCCGCGACGATGAGGAAGCCGAAGTCCCTGCCGATTCAACCATTTCCCTTAATCTCAGCGAACCGAGTCGAAATGTGTTCGATATGAGAACTTCTTTCCCTTTGATCAGAAGCAGCTCGGTGCTCCCTCCTCCAATTTCTGCCAGACAGATGTTGGCATCTTTTAATGCTGGCTCCTCTCGCAGACGAGGTTGCACACCGAGGTAAGTAATCCGATTGACTTCCGCTTCATCGAGAATTTGAATTTCGATACCGGTCGCGATATAGATTCGATCCAGAAAAGCAAGCTTATTCAGTGCCTCACGGACAGCACTTGTGGCAACTGCCCGAATCTGATCGGCGTTTTTTATGTTGTATTCCTCCATCTTTTGGCGGAAGCTTTTCAAAACCTGGACACATTCTTCGATTGTCTGTTTTCTGAGTGTTCTTCGCGTAAACGAATCTTTTCCCAGATTCACTGCCCGGGACAGGTCTTCAAGTCTCTTGATCTCTCCGGTGGACGAAACCTCTGCGATCACCATTCGAATCAATGAAGTCCCGATGTCAATCACCGCAACGGGTTTCCAAATGACACCATGCTCATCATGTACAGGAATTTCTGTGGCCGATTCTTGTTTTACCATCTTATAGATATCAATCTATCGCTACAGGTTTCTTCAATACGGAAGTTATTTCCGAATCTCAAATTGAATTTCAGTAATCTTCGTCCTGGAAGGTTAATGATTAATATGAAAGAGTGATCAGAACTGCGACAAAGTTTTGTTTATAAAGCAGGATTCAATCCATGATGAGCTATTACTCAGATTTACCAAAAGTATGTTTAGCCCAACCCGCAGCTCCGAGAACCGTGGAATCATCTCCTAACTTGGCTGGGACAACCTTATAGGAATCCTCCGCTGATTTGAGACACTGTTTTTTTGATGATTTCCAGGCGGTCTCCACAATCAGTTTCGGCATGGCTTCGACGAGGCCGCCTCCCAGAATAACGATATCCGGTGCCAGCAGATTCACCATATTGCCGATGGCTCGACCAATATGTTCCGAGGCATTCACCACAATCTGCTTGATCGATTCATCCCCTTTCTCAATTGCTTCCGCCAACACACCACTCCGAATTTCAGTTAATGTCGTCCCCGCCAATTCCCTTAAGGCAGGGGCTTCTCCCCGGTAAACGGCCTGTGATGCCTGGGCGGCAATCGACAGACGACTGGCGACTGTTTCCAAGCAACCCCGTCGTCCACAACCACACAAATTTCCGTCGACCTGCACACAAATGTGTCCAATTTCCATGCAGGAACTGCTGCTCCCTCGCAGAATATTTCCCTCGTAAATGAAACCGCCTCCGATTCCTGTTCCCGGAAATATTCCGAGTACCGAGTTGGCTCCCTTGCCGGCTCCGTCGCAATACTCTCCATAGACTCCGAGATCGACATCGTTTCCGATCACAACCGGGCACTCGAAGTGGTCATTCAGAATCTTTTTCAGGGGAAGTTTTTTCCATCCCAGGTTAGGTGCATTCAGTATTGTCCCCGAATTCAGATCAAGAATGCCGGGACAGCCGACACCGATTCCGGCGATTTGCTTCTTCGTGCAATCGACATCTTTCAATGTCTCTTCGATCGTCTCAATAAGGCGATCGAGGATCGATTTTTCTCCTTTTTTCCCTTTGGTTTTTTTGCGACGACTTCCGAGTGGTTTCATTTTATCGCTGTACGCCTTGCACAGCATCTTGGTCCCCCCCAGATCGAAGCCAATCCAGATTTTGCTTTTAGAACCTTTCTCAACTGGTTCTGTTAACTCCTCTGGCTTAACCACCGTCTCTGTTACAGGCTCCTCTAGAGCTGTTCCATTTGTTACGACAGTGGTTTCCGGCACTGGAGTAACCGAGGTCGTCATCTGCTCCTTGGGAAAGTTCATTTTCGCTGCATTCCATTTATTAATAAGATTTGAAGAACTATTTATTAAGAACGAGTGAATTACGGTTCAGTCACTGGAAAGGATTCCAGCGCCGTTTTCTTCATCAATGGCCCAAGCTCAGGTCCATAAAAACTGACACTGGCCTCGTACCCACCCTTAACCCAAGCCTCTTTCGTCAGAATATAGCTGATCCAGGCGTCGGCCAGTCCACCGATTGTAGGTGATTGGACGCCCAGTTTCTCCCCTGCAGACTGTTTGATTTCCGCTCCCAGACCGGCTGCCATCTCCCCGGAATTCCGGTAATCGACAGTTGACCAATCTGAACCGTGGTACAATGGGTCTTTTCAGCAGATAGTTTAGGCACCATTTCCCGCAACAGCGAATCGCTCAAGCCATATTCCTTCCCCCAGTCTCCATGAAATCGGGGTGCCAGTTTGCCTCCGGAAGCTGCACCTCTTGTGTATGGTAGCGAAAAACGACCTGTCGCTCAGGAAGGGTTCCTTCCAAACCCGGGTAGCGAAGTAAGCCAAGCTCGACTCCGCACTTCTCGGCTTTTTCCCAACGACTATCGCCCGAATCTGGACGAGCAAGGGAGACTGGTCCCCTTCAGCACCGTTGTAATACAGGGCTAGGACTCCCTCACCAATCTGACTTTCCAGAGTTCGTTGCAAATGCCCCGGCCAACCGGCAGAAAACCACATCTGCTGTGCAGACATGAAAGTAGGATGCGCTGTGAAGTTAACCAGTACAGCGACTGGTTTCCCCGCTAGAGAGTCGATGCGCGTGACTGTCAAATCAGGGTCGCAAAACCCCTCACGCCGACGATTTCGATTCCAACCTTCGACAGGGTGTGTTCTCGTCCCAATATTTACAGCGATCGGTTTCTCGCGCGGAATTTTTTCGGCTGTGAGCAAAAGTTGTTTGAAGTTCTGAATGAGGACTGATGAACTTCGCTGTTGTAGAGTCCAATCTGTAGTATCCCGAATATATTTCCTGGATGGAAACATTCATTTCAATGCTGGCATGCGAATGACTCGCCAGCAACATCAGTTCTTCCAGACTTCCAACCCATTCCTTTTAATTCACTGATCACTTCTTCTTTGAACGAAAACGGAAAACCTGAAGATCAGCGATCACCAGAGCAAAACGGTTCTCACCATTAGAGAATAGGATCGCCTTTGCCCAAAGACGATCATGAACCCCTTCCGCAGGGTTTGCTCATTCGTTCGCCGTAGCCACCTAAAGGAACTTTCATTTCGATCAGGGAGCGTATTATCGATACGCTTAACACCAACCTCTAATGTAGACGCTGTAAGTTGAGCAGAAGACAGGAAGACCGGCTGCAAAATGACCAGACTTAAGATTAATGAATTGAGGAATTCGCATCGAGGTTAATTCTCACATATTAAGAGACGAAACATTTCATCCATACTAGATCACCCTCCCCCCTTCTCGCATAGTGATATTCGATTTTATTAAAACCGAAAAAGAGTCTCCCATATAGCACAGTTGACCCGTTTTATTAATCCTGATACTGTTTTCGTTTCGTAACATGAGTCTCCTTCATTCCCTTTCAGGATGGCAAACTCATGACTTTACCTCAGCACCCCGGATCGATCACCCAGGCGTTCTACCTTCCAGGCAAAAAACCTGATTCGGGTGGAACTCAGTTGTTGAGCGCAAAACGCCCGAGATGTTCGCCCCGGAAGTCTGGCCTGCTTGATACGAACTGTGAGGATGCAACGTCGTCGATCTCGATGGCCGCGAGTACATCGATATGTCAATCATGGGCATCGGCCTGTCTGCTGGGGTATGCTGATCCTGAGGTAAATGCAGCCGTGATTGACCGCGTTAAACGGGGAGCGATGTACGCTGAACGTTCCGAGGAGGTGCAACTCGCCGAAGAGCTAATTCGTATTCATCCCTGGGCATCACAGGTTCGCTATGCTCGCACAGGTGGAGAAGCCCGATGACAGTCACTGATCGTATTGCCCGCGCGCAGATCGAAGTGTGATTGCATTCTGCGGATACCACGGTTGGCACGACTGGTACCTCGCTGCGAACAGGCAGGTGGGAGAATCGACCAGACTCTTTAAAGGCCACCTGCTGCCAGGGGGCTGAGTCCTAACGGTACCTGAAGAACTCGCCGGAACAGCGATTCCTTTTCAGTACAACAAAATCGAACAGCTGGAAGAAATTATCAAAAAGACCGGCAATCGGCTCGCTGCCGTGGTAATGGAACCAGCACGTTATTCCGATCCGGAACCTGGATATCTGCAACAGGTCCGTGAGTTATGCCATCAGAATGGTAGCCTGCTGGTGATTGATGAAATTACCGCAGGATGGAGATTAACTTTCGGTGGTGCTCATCTTAAATACGAGAGTCGAACCGGATATCGCCACTTTTGGAAAAGCACTCGGCAATGGGCATGCGATGGCGGCCATCATTGGAAATAAAAAGGCGATGCAGGCTGCTCAGGATACATTTATCTCCAGCACTTACTGGACTGAAGGAATCGGACCTGCCGCCGCACTGGCAACTCTCCGCCGCATGCGCGAAACCGATGTTTATAACTTATGTAGCAAATGTAGGACATGAATTCCGAAATGGCCTGGCACCGCTGGCTGCTGAATTTGGCATGCCCCTCAAATTCATTGGACATCCGGCAATCACCTCCATGGTCTATGATCACCCGCAGGCTGCAGAGATTCGAATCACCGTTCGCATGCTGGACGAAGGGATTCTTGCCGGTGCAGGTCTATACGCTTCCCTGGCTCATAGATCCGAGCACATCCAACGCTACCTGTAGCAGGCTTCAGAACGTTTACGCCGAGTTACAGGATGCAGTCAAAAAACCAGACTGTCGATAAGCTGGTAACAAGCCCGGTGAAACATGGTGGCTTCAGTCGATTGAACTGAGCAGCAGTCCGAAACATGCTCATGACAGGAATTAAAGCATGCCCTAAAAATCGAGTGCCTGTTTCATATCAGCGACGAGGTCATCCGGGTGTTCAATTCCGATGGAGACCCGAATTGTCTTCTCGCTGATCCCTGCTTCGCGGCGAGCCTCTAAAGTCATTGAAGCATGGCTCATCGTCTCCGGATATTCCATCAACGATTCTCTCCACCCAGAGATTCGGCCAACAGGAAGAGTTCAGATCGATCAAAGACTTTCTCTGCCTCAGCCCGTCCCCCTTTGATGTCAAAACTGAGCATGGCACCAAATCCATACTGCTGTTTTTTGGCAAGTTCGTACTGAGGATGACTTTCGAGACCCGGGTAATAGACGTGTTCGACCTTCGGGTGTTGGGCGAGCATTTCCGCGACTGCGATTGCTCCCCGTTGATGGTGGGCTTCCATACGCGGGCCCTAAAGTTTTGATTCCCGCAGCACCAGCCAGGCATCAAAGAGAGCATCCCAAGCCCAGAGCATTACGATATAGGCGATTTTCTCATCTTGAGATTTCTCTCGTGTGACGACGCAACCTCCCACGACATCGGAATGCCCATTCAAGGTATTTGGTCGTTGAATGCACAATCACATCACGACTCCCAATTCGAATGGCCGCTGCAGATAGGGAGACATGAATGTGTTGTCCGCGATCATCAGTTAAGCCTGATTTTTTCGCGATGCTGGTAATCGCTTCAATGTCAACCGGTTCATTAGTGGATTACCGGGAGTTTCAATCCAGATACATTTCGTTTCCGGTTGAATGGCTGCCTCCACACGGAGGATCGCGCATCTTCACAAGCTGAACTTCAGCCCCATTCTTGTGAAGACATCAGCGAACAGGCGGTAAGTTCCGCCGTAAATATCATCACCAGCAATGATGTGGTCGCCAGGTTGAAAGAGATGCAGAGCGGTGGTGATGGCAGACATACCAGTGGATGTCGCCCGACATTGTGTCCCACTTCGAGGGGAGGCGATATTTTCTTCAAGTGCAGAACGGGTTGGATTTCCTGGCGTGTGTAATCGAAGCCCCGATTAGTATTCAGGTCATCCCAGGCAAATGTCGAGGAGGGAGTAGATCGGAGTGGTCGCTGAATTATAGGCCGAGTCTTTTTCTACACCGACATGAACCGCACGTGTTTCAAATTTCGTAAGGAAAGTCCACAAAGAAAGAAGGACGAGGTTTCTTCCAGCCATCACAGATAGAGACTCTTACCGGAAAAATCCCTCAGGATCGCCAGTGTAGCGGTTTATTGAGCACACTCAAGGTCTGACTGATCCCCGCCTGAACTCCATGAAGAAACAGGGAGATCGCCTGGAATTGAAGCTGATCGCCAGTCGAGCTAACCCCTTAGCTTTTAGCATATTCAAACAAGGGTGTCGAAAGATATCTCCGGAGTCAGGCAGAATTACCTGATATTTTTCCCTTCACTCTCGGGGCGGGCGGCAATTTTTGAGCGCTTTCACATCGTGCGGCACCACAGCTGATACCGCAGATAATCCCCTCTTCCTTGGCCAGACGGGAGACATTTCAAAGCTTCATCATCAGTCGCGGTGATGATTTCGTCAATCAATGACGTGTGCCAGAATATCGGGAACAAACCCGGCACCAATTCCCTGAATTCGATGTTTGCCAGGGCTACCGCCTGACAAGACAGGACTCGCTTCCGGTTCGACAGCCACGATCTTTGCAGCAGATTTTTTTTCTTCCTTGAGGTACCGTCCGACTCCAGTAATCGTTCCTCCGGTTCCCACTCCAGCTACAAAATAATCAACTTTTCCATCGGTATCACGCCAGATTTCAGGTCCAGTTGTTTTAAAGTGAATGGCGGGATTCGCTGGATTTTTAAATTGCTGCGGCATGTAATACTCGGGTTGTTCAGATAGTTCTTCAGCCTTCTGAATCGCCCCTTTCATTCCATCAGCTCCGGGGGTCAGCACCAGATCAGCACCGAACGCCTTGAGCATCATCCGGCGCTCCATCGACATGGTGTCTGGCATCGTGAGCGTACATTTATAGCCTCTAGCGGCGCAGACGTAAGCCAAGGCAATCCCAGTGTTCCCACTGGTCGGTTCAACCACATGCATTCCGGGTTTGAGTTTACCCGATTGTTCGGCATCCCAGATCATGGAAGCACCAATTCGGCACTTCACACTATAAGCCGGGTTGCGCCCCTCAATCTTGGCCAGAATGGTTCCCGGTAAACCGGCAGCCACTTTACTGATTCTTACAAGCGGGGTATTTCCAATGCTTTCTGAGTTATCATTGAAAATTGCCATCCGAGCCACTCCTTTATCTGGGGAAATAGGGGAAGAGTTTCTACGCGCCTATTTGAAAATAACCATGGGGCACCATTTCCAGCTCGAAACTCTGCTTCGTGATGAAGACTCAGTCACTCGATTGTCCATCAATTGAGCTGGAAAGAACTTACGTCTATTTTAGGTGAAACCGGCAATCGAGGGCAACATCACCTGAGGGCCATTCCTGTCAGGAAAAAGGCTGGATTGGATGAAATCATACTCCGAACTCAAAATTCTAAGCGCGATGCTGCTTAATTTCCTGGTCTCCCGGTGCCGGCGGGTGGAGAAAATTGCTGATTGGGAAATGAGAACGGGGGAACCAGCATGGCAGGGGAACGAATTGCGTCCCGGACGGGAATACTGTCAAAAAGCCGCTTGATTGCATTATCAAATGTGACAACCGGACGGTTTATATTTCCACGAACTTTCATGCCGACCATGTCGCGGGACGCCATGCTGACCACTTCATTAACAACCTCATTCACGATGGGAATCGGTACGTTATTTCGAGGAACCACAGAGTAAAAGTCGAGATTCAACTGCCCATCAAACCGGGCTGTCCCCTGACCATACATGCCGATGGAATCACCCTGTAAACGAATGCTGTTGAAACGGAACTGCTTCTGGGAGATATCAAACTCTGCGAAGGCAGTCTTGAACGCGGTTTTATCCTGAGGAATCAAGCCACCCAGCTCATTAAACATCTGCACGAAAACGGGAAGCTCGTAGAGTGCTGCCGGACTGATCAGAAGTTGTCCTTTCCCCATAATCTTCTCGGGCGAGTTCCCCTGCCCCTGCAATTCCATCCAGCTGTTGATCACCCCTTTGATATTATGTGTTCCCGGTAAATATAACCGTGCAAATTCTTCGAGTAATCCATTCTCCATGATGATTTTGAACTTATAGATCGTCTCCTGCTCAATGAGCGAGTTTCCTTCGAGCGAAATTGTCCCACCAATCGCTTTGGCTGTGACGGGACGTATTCTGTTCCGATCTATCTGAAAACTGACAGGACGTTGCGGTTGAGGAACTGACCCAACCCACAGATAACGATCGACCAGAAAATAAGGTCCCTGGATATCGGTGAGTTGATAATCACCCCACAGATCAGCCGATTCAATATCCAACTCGCCGGTCATCTCGACATTCTGACCATCGTATATTCCACGACTCGTTACACTGCCACGGACATGTTCAAGGTCCACCCCTGCCCAGACATTCGTTCCAGACAGAACAGTTTCCATATTCCAGCCTGCTGTCACAGGAAGTGAAGGATCGGTTGACCCCCGCATTTCGAAAGTACCGGAGAATGAGACTGGGTTTCCCTGTGGATTCAATTCCTCCGCAACTTTTCTTAAATCAGGAGGGAGTGCGAGACGAAACATGCGGTCAGGAATCAGATCGTCCACGTGCATCGTTGAAAAATGAACTCGCCAGTCTTCAGCTCCTTGAACCTCGACCCAGTCGATTGCCCCTTTGAGCTGTACCTGGGTGTTATCATGGGAACCTCGAAAGGATTTGATATCGATAGAGGGATGAACCTGATTCTGAACGAAATCAGAACTGCGATGAGTGTATTCAAAATCTCCCTCGATATTTTTGATCGGGTAGGGAAACCAGTCCATCGTCATCTCACCCTGAGTAACATGCAGCTTCGGCAATCGAATCAGCCGCGGGTGTCCCTTTTACCCAGTGAATGACGGCGGAAAGATCCAGCTTACCCCGTGGCGACATCTGATCCCAGATTGTCTGCAACTGAGGAGTCAACGCCTGCTTCAATTGCGAGTCGAAGTATCCCTCCTGGGCATCAATGGCGAGACTCAACTCGCCGGGTTCACGTGTTGCATCAAAACGCCCTTCGCCACGTAACTGGGTCTGGCCATTTCTTCCCTGCAGTTCACTGAAGTACCAGATTTTCTCCTGGTTATCGTAATGAACCACACCTGTCAGATCATTTACGGGATAAGGGAAATGCTCATATTGAATCGCCGCATGATGTAAATCGACATCAATTTTCTGGTGATATTTCTGGTCGAAACCGGCAGGCCGATAGAGTTCGACCTGGGCATCAATTCGCCCCTGAATCTGCAATGCATTCAAAGTTGCTTTAAGTGGAGGGGGACAGGAGGAAAGAAAGTTCTCATCTATTGGCAGATTGGAAACGGCGATATCGAAATGAGATTCCGCTTCCCGTCCTGGATTTTTCAACCAGCCATTGATTGATGTTTTGCAACGCGCCGCCAGGCCGGTGAGTTCCACCTGCATCACATCACTGTCGCCCGGTTGCTGGACTGTCCCCTCAATAGCGGTAAATGGATAGGGAAATTTGATAAACCGACAGCTTCCTGCACGTACTTTGGCCAGAAGATTGCGATACTTCAGGCCGGTTTCGGGGCGATAATAAAATTCGACATCGAGATCAAACAAACCAGCGGGATTAAAATCGTCGTAGAGCTTTCCTAAACCGGGGGTCAACCGGGCTCTGAGTTCCTGATCCAGAGTGATATTTCGAAATTTCAGATCAAGATCAAAGCTGGCCTTGTCCGGCTGCCTGCCGATCAGGCCCGTTGCCTGAATTCCAGCTGGCCCATTCAGCGCTGTTACTTTTTCGATATTGATCTGATCATTCTTCCAGACGACATCTCCCTTTAAATCGCTAAGTGGAAATGGCAAAACTCTGTTGGTGATCAAACCATCTTTGAAATGTAACTTGAATTGAAAATCGGGTTCCGCACCCGCAACTGTCTGATTCACTTCGAAGTCGAGATCAAACAAGACCTTCACACCAAAGTCGGGAACCATTTCACTGACGACAGAATTTAATTCTGCCTCAGGAACCGGCCCACCGGTTGTTGCAGCTGTCTTAGCGATCACTTCCTGTTGCTGGGCAGGATAGTTCTTGAGAAAGCTATCCAGCCTCTGAAGTTTGGTCAGCAATTCGGGAGACTGTCCGGCGATTAATGACAGGAATTCACCCTGAGTTTTAACTTCCTCAATTGACCCTTTGACATCCCATTGCCCCGTATCGACACTCCAGTTCCCTTTAATCGCTAATCGTCCGAGCTGGTTGATATGGGTCAACCCTTCAATCGACACATTCCGTTTGCCGGTCGGGACCAGTTTTACATTCGCCTGTTCGATGAATACTTCACCCGGAGGTCTTCCATTTCCATTTTCCAGAACAACTTTGTAGCGGGCATCGCGAATTTCAATTTCAGGCACAGGTTCTTCAGTTCGAGGGGGTGGACTCAACCGAGCCCAGTTCCACTCTCCCGCTACATTTCTCATCAGATTCAATGTTGGTCGCTTGAGGATCAACTTCTGAACCTGTAAATGCTGGTTCGCCTTAAACTGTTCGACATCAATTTTGACAATGACTTCCGGTAACTGCAGCAGGGGGCGCCCGGGATTGTCCCCCTGGATCGTCACATCAAAAATGTGAATCTGACTTTTCCAGTCGTACCGGGTTCGACCGATCTGAACATTCCAGTCGGGAACCATCAAGTTCAATTGGCTGGTGAGTTGCCCTTTAAGCAGTTCATCGGAGCGCATCCAGAACCAGATGACTCCGCCGCCCACCATCAAGGTGAACAACAGGGTAAAGATAAAATACCAGCGAATAGATCTTCCGATGCGGGCCATAAATCCGTAACAGCCGTGTTACGCCTGGAATCTAAGGGTCAATTGCAGTTCAGCCTGTCTGTGTGCCGTTGTGTTCTAAATTCATCCGTGAATCAGTGCGGGAGAAAAGTAAGCAAACCCCACAAACCGGAAAAGAAGATCGAAGCGAATCGGTCACAGGTCCAAAAGTTGCGACATCCTGTCGGAACCGGCTGAATTGTAGCGGTTCGTATTTTCGTGTTCTTATCCAGATTACACAACCCCATTTCAATCAATCTGCAGAATTATTATCCCTCATAATCTCCCCTCGCAACTCCTCCTATCCTATTGCGGCAAAGCAAGTTAGACAAATACTCTCCCACCAGAATCAACAGGGGGTATTCGGCGGGCAAGCGGTATCTGAGAGATCCGACAAAGAGTAAATGCAACAGGCTGAAAAACAATACCGGCGCCAGACAGTAAAAGAGCAGACTGGACTCTCTGCGATACTTCCAGACTGCCAGCATCAGGCAGAGGAACAGAAGTGTGTTCAGCAAGCCGATAGACCAGACGACTGGCGGCAAGCTCACCTCCTCTGCGCTGGGCCAGGGACGCCAGAATCGGAATAACTTGATCCCAGCGAGTTCGAGCGTCCGCTGGGGATTCTCTCGTACAAATTGCCAGGCACGGGACCGGTATTCTCGATCGACTTCATATTCACTCATGCGGGCAGACAGATTATCCACCTCGAAAAATTGCATGTTACTGGCACCAGTCGCTGCTGGATTTAAACCATCATACAGACTCGGTCCGGCCCATAAGGTCGTCACCACCAGGTGACCACTCACTTGGTAATTGCGATAGATCCACGGGGCTAAAGCGAGTCCCATTGCCAGATGAACCAGAAAGAGATTTCGCCAGATCATTCGTTTATTCGGGAGATGGATCAAAGCGAATCCTCCCCAGATCGCTGGAAAGAGAAGCCAGACGGGGCGCATGTAGGTCGCGACAGCAGCCAGCAGACCGGCTGTCAGTGCGAGTGAGATTGAATTCGGTTTTTTCTGTAAACGAGTGAAACACCATAAGCTGGCGAGAAGCGCCGCTGCAAAACTGGTCTCGCTTAAAATCAGCACGCTGAAACCCGCCAGGACGGGATGGAGCGCCACAATCCACCCCGCACAAAATGCAGCTTGTCGATCGAACCATTCTCTGGCCAGCTGAAAGGTGAGATAAACCGCCAAAGTTCCGATGAGGGCTAACCATAACCGGGCCACCAGGAAAGAGGCATCACTCAATCTGACAGGCAATGCGAGGACCAGCGGAAATCCGGGCATCCGCAGAATTTGTCGGGGAGGTGTGTAAATTTCATAAGGTTCTCCGTCCGCCAGCTGAGTCGCCAGCTCCCAGTATCCCGCCGCATCTCCTGCAATTAAAAAGTCCCGATGAACCTGATTCTCCATATAAAACTGCACCCCACACGCCATCAAAAGCCGAACACCCAGGGCGATTATGAGTAATAACCACACGGAATCGAACCAACGTGAGGAACTGATTCTGTTAACAAACACTACAAAACTCTCCACTCCACCTTGAATTCAGGACAGGATCGTTGGCACAGTCAATCATCAGCGATTATTGAATTCTAACGGGACAATGGGGGTAGAACTATTTCGCGGTTTATGGAAACCGATTTAGAATGGCTCTGAGCATATTAACTCATTCTACCTGCACAACTTTGAAACGAATACTAGCGAAAGTTTACACAGCATGTCAGAGCCATGGGTATATCTTAAAGGGGAGATGATTCCCGCTTCAGAAGCGCACCTGAATATTTTTGACCAGGGAATTGTTTTAGGTGCCACCGTCACTGAAATGGTACGCACTTTCCGACACGAATTATTTCGACTGGAAGAGCATGTCGAGAGACTTTTCCGCTCGATGAAATTCATGGAATTCGATATTAGCCATACCCCCCGGGAACTGGAAGAGAAGCTGATCGAGCTGGTGCAGCACAATGCTGAGCTGATCGATTCTGAAGATGAATTGGGCCTCGTCATCTTTGTTACACCGGGTGAAAACCTGATGTATGCCGGGGGAGCAGGTGGTGCCGTGCAGATGACCCCTACTCTGTGTGCCCACACATTTCCACTTCCATTTGAGTTCTGGGCACCCAAAATGATCACTGGTTCTCACCTGGTGGTCAGCTCAACCAGACACGTCCCACCGCAATGTTATCACCCCAATATGAAATACCGCAGTCGGATGCATTA
This sequence comes from Planctomycetaceae bacterium, assembly GCA_041398805.1. Lineage (GTDB taxonomy): Bacteria > Planctomycetota > Planctomycetia > Planctomycetales > Planctomycetaceae > Polystyrenella. Next base: position 268,134 of record JAWKUC010000002.1, read on the forward strand.
CTACCTGGCCGACCTGGAAGCGCGAAAGGTTGATCCCTCTGCGGCGGCTCTACTGCTCGATCTCGATGGCAATGTCACAGAAACCAGCGGCTCGAACTTTCTGATTGTCGAACAGGGAAAAATTGTATCCCCCAGTTTGCGAAACACGCTCCCGGGAGTCAGTCGTCAAATGGTAATTGAACTGGCAGAGGAATCGGGGATTCCGTTTGAAGTGCGGGACTTCCAGACCTTTCAGGCGGTAAATGCTGATGAAGCGATGACGACCACCACTCCATACTGCATCATGCCGGTGACGAAGATCAACAAGCACCCCATCGGAAACGGAAAACCGGGTCCAATTGTTAAACAACTGCAGGATGCCTGGAGCCGTAAAATCGGGATGGATATCTTCGAGCAGATCCAGTCCGGAGCAACTCGAAGACAAGGCGCCACCGCCTGAGTGATATCTCAGTATCACCAGATAAGTCTTTGTGATGGATCATCCATTGAAAAAGCAGGAACCAGAGTAAGCTCTGATTCCTGCTTTTTATTTTTCACAGCTACAAATCAATTACTCGAATTGATTTTTGTTAGCGATCAGTCTTTCAACTGGAACTGCACCATCATCGCTCCATGTTCGACAGGAACGGTGTAGGAAGCAGCGGTTCCAAAATATTTCTCAATCACTTCGTATTCAGGAAGTAATGTGAAATCGATATCAGGGATCAATGCTCCCAGTTCGCCTGACTGGAAGTTTTCATAAACGGGTTTGAGCTGAGTCCGTGGATCAGAAAAACCGATGACCGATGTTTCTGCCGGGAAATGCTCGGCCAGTTTCTTGTAGATTTCACTTTCAACGAGGCTTTCATTGGTACTGATGCCACGAATAACCTGTTCCAGTAATTCAACTTCAGTTGTGAAGAAGAAGTATCCCTTCGCAACCGTGAACGCGATAGTGGGAGCGTTAGGATCCGGGTTAAGCATTTCGTAAATAGTCGATCCCTGGAAGTCGCGTGCTTCTCCAGGAAAACCAGGACTGTCAGCCACGCGTGTTAGAACATCTTTCATTCCATTTTCGTCATTCACTTCGGCCCCTAACAGCATTAAGGCCTGCATACTTTCTACCCCTTCGCCTTCACCTGCTTTGGTGAATAGCTGGATATCGCCCGAAAGCTGATCAATCAAATCCTTTTTGATGTGAACACCAGGACCATTAGGCTGTTGTGCCAGCCCTTCAACCATCTGCTCAGTGATTCCGGGGCCCTGAAAACTATCAATGATGGTCGCAATTGCATCGTAGGCAGATTGTGCATCCCAGTTGAATGCCTGGAATGAGACCACATCTGCGGGTACCCAGTCGGCCGGTTTCTGTTGAGTCGCCGGGAAGTTGAAGACTTTCAACAAGCCGGTTGGCTCTGATTCAGTATAAAACAGGGTCCGGCTGATCGATTCGTAATCACCCACCATGATTTCAGAGCAGGAACCAATCCCTTTCAGGTTTGCGATTCCGAGTGGCTGCATCATGGCAATCCCCATTTGCATCTGCATTCCCTGAGGACCGGCTGATTGTGCAGCGGCGTTAAACAGAGAGATCGGATCGATGAAGAAGTTGAATACTGATTCCCCATCACCAGAGATGCATTCTGTTTGTACCTGGGAGTAGACGGGACTGCTCTTGAAAGAACTCGTTTCACGTCCCTCCCAGTTGTCCAGGATATCTTTCACAGCATTGGCACTGTTGGAAATCATGAAGGTTGTGTCTTTGATAACGAATACGACCCGCTGTTCAACGGGGATCATCGGATTGGCACCAGTGATCTCCACGATGTTTAAAGTCGCTCCTGCATACTCTTCTTCTACGATTTCTGAACCTTCTTTTTCTGATTCAGTGACCGCTTTCTCAATCAAGGCATCGACCTTGTCCCGTGATTCGCCAAAATCGACCGAAAGGACGACGGCCAGAGGTTGTTCGCTCGGTTTGAATACAGCCAGGGAGACTTCTCCCGAGAGAATCGACATCAGATCCTCGACCGTCATATTGAGTTCTTCCTCAATAGTGACATTGATCTTGTCGGTAATCTGAGCACAGAACTCTTTGACCTGTTCTTCCTGCAGTAGCTGGTAAAACTTGGTTTGCTTGTATTTCTCCTGCATCTCTTCCGCATTGGGAGCAGAAATGTAGATAAAAGTATCTGAGGGCAATCGCTCATCAAGCGTAACTTTATCTGCGGCTAACAGTGACTGGGCAGATAACAGCATAAGAGCACAGCTGCTCAACAATGCTTTTTTCAGTGAGGGGAGATGACGAAATTTCATGTTTGTATCCATTCTGAATGACATTAAAGGTGTAAGCCTGTAATTCAATAATTGTTGACTTGCTCAAAACATAAGACGGCCAATTCTTTCCAGGGTTTCAGGATATTTGAATTCCTGGTGAAGTATTAAGTTCTCCGCCCATAATTCTGAGCCAACATGTCTATTTTTTAAGTGTGATTAGCTTTGGAATCAGGCCGTGGTCTCTCTTTCTGATTCTGCTTCGCTGGTAAGTAGGGATTTCTGCACTTCATCAGGAACTTCGTATCTCAACGTCGATTCTTGATAAAAAGATCAGATCCAATCGCAATTTTCATCGGGGAATTTTGCCAAAATTGGTCCTTAGCGGGGGATCCAGATAGTGATAACCCGTGTTCGGATTTTTTTCGTCGAAAGCAAAAGCATCATAATTATCGAGGAAGTGTTTCAGATACGCAACTGGAATCGCAAATCCAAGTCCTTCACTCAGTTGAAGTTTCATGTTGGTGACCCCCATCACCTCGCCACGTTCATTAAAGAGAGGCCCCCCTGAATTACCGGGATTAATCTGCGCGGTAGTCTGGATAAATACGATCCCCTGGAAGTTACGATTACGTGTACTGACAATCCCCTGGGATACAGACCTTTCCAAGCCATGCGGATTACCGATAGCAAAAACGGCATCCCCTTCCTGGTAGTCTTCTGATTCAGCCAGATAAACTTTGTGGAAAGGAACTCCTTCCTGCTTCGGAATCTGTAACAGGGCCAGATCGAAGTAAGGGTTCAACGCCAGAATTTTGACGTCACTGATTCGCTGGCGAGTGAAATCATTTCTATCATTGCGCTGAAAAAGCGTCACTGCAACCCGGGTTTCACGTTCGACCACGTGATAGTTCGTGATGCAGTATCCTTCGTCATTAATGATAAACCCGGATCCCAGACCACTGGGGGTTTCAATCAGGACAACCCCTTTGCCGAATTGTTCGACAAGTTCCTTCAGACCTTTATCGGGAAGAGTTGCAAGCGGTATAGAGATTTTCGATTCTCCAGAGGTCCTTGAGCTTCTTCAATTTTCTCATCCTGTTCCACCGGTCGACGGGATTTGATTTCCTCCACAGGAATCTTGAGGACATCCACGCCGATATCCACATATAACAAACTGGCATCGGCCTTGAGGACATCACCCATAATCTTATGTCCAGATCTGTAACTCCACCACTTCCGCAGCATTACCATGTTTCACCATCAGGAGAAACATCATGCGGAGAAACTGGAGTATTGAGATCATCAGATAGAAAGTGTTTTTTATCTGTATGTTCTTCGACATTCTGAATTCTTTCAGGTCATTAAGTTGAATTTGTGGTCCACCGACATTTACTCAAAACGGTAATCGGCGTGACAATCGGAACAGCTTTTCTCAAGTTGGTCTAACAGTGCTGAACTGATCATAATCCTCGGATTTAATCGTCTTTTTAATATCCAGAGCTGTGGAAGTAAAAACCAGCAGCTAATTCATGATAGCCGGTTTCTTCTGCAGATGGATACCCTCTGAGTTGATGATCTTGCCAAACATGGCGAGAATTGCGGCTTCCTGTTCGATTTGTTTCGCTTCGGATTTCAGTTTCCCTTTGGAGTCAATGTTTTCCGCCAACCATTCCCAGGCAGATTCCATCCGGTACATTATTGCCCCCCGTTCAACCCGTTCGCTGAATTCGAGCTTTGTGTCGACTTCATGATCGAGCGAGACATCTTCTCCATTCAAAACAGATTGAATCGTTGTTGAGGAATCTGGGCTGCCTTAAAAGAACTGCGTCCTGTTTCAGCCTGCTTCGCCAGACGTGAAGCACAATCCGCCAGAATCAACGCCCGGTTTTTCCAGCGTGTCTCTGCCTCGCTGGCTTGCCACTAATGATGCGGCGATCAATGTTTCCGATTCCTGAATGATCTCATTGGCGGAACTGTTAAATTGAGCAAGCTGATTCAGATAGGAGTTCAGCGTGATCGAAATTCGCGTCACTTCTGCTTCCAGAATCGCCGCAGTGATTAAACGATCCCATTCTCCCGCTGAACCTTCATCTGAGGAGACTGATGACGTATTGGTAGAAGGTGTGCTTGGTGTAGGTTGAGGAGAGGGTGTTCCCAATTCGGGACTCTGAGCCGTTACAGGCTGCGGAGACTTCAGATCTTCCGCAGTGACCAGAGCCAACGGTTTTTCAAACCAGATATCGTAGGGAATGTCATCCAACTGCTTTTTTCCAGAGCTGTCTGCCGAGACACCCTGGGGCAATGATGGAGAGGAGTCTGATCCTCCTGTATTTCCGCCAATTGCGGCTGCGGGCCCCTCAGGATTTAGAGAACTTTGAGGGGCAGGAACGGACTCATTTCCGCAACCCGGAATTATCAGCAGACAAAGCAGGGAGAATATATGTAGAGGAATTTTGAGTTTCAAAAACAGATCCAAGTTCACATCCATGAGCTTAACTGAGTGGTAACTTTGACCAACACTACCTTATAGAAAAACAAGTGCGTGAAATTCCGTCAAGGAACCTGCCCTCGATTTGTGACTTGGCGAATCAAGGACATAAAGAAAGCCTACTCTTCCTATTTTACACAGACGATACTTCTACAGGTGACACCTGTTTCCGTAATTCCGCTTATTTGCTCAATATTTGATGAAGCTACCACCCGGTGTATTCCCACCAGTTTACGCCATTCCTATGGTTTAGCTGAATGGCAAGCGAACTCGCATTCGTGTCTATACCGCTGAGAGATGTTGCCAAAAATCAACATGAGACTGGAATGGACGTTCCTTAAAAGGGACATTGTTAACCATTTTTTAATGGACGCTCCTTCCTGCGACGGCAAATAATCGAGTATGGCATGACTCTTCAGGTCGTTTTTCTTGCGCTGTTGTCTTCAGCGCAACAACCTGAAAAGTCAGGCAGCGAAATTTCTACAACCTGGTAGAAATATTCTCCATTGTTTCCTCTGCGCGATAGAGTTTATTGCCTTTCAGGTGAGAAAACGAATCTGCCACCTGGATCTGCAGGAGTTCTATGCTCCAGCAAATCTGTTGACTCTGGCAAATGCGTTTCTCACACTCCCGTTTCCACGGAAATGATTCAGTTCCTTTCGGCAATTCTACGAGAGGCACCATCTCCTCAGGCGGGAATTATTGTGACTAGAAGATGAAACAGGAAATGTCTGGTGGTCATGTACCAGTGCATTCCTCACCAAGATGACGACGTTCAATCCTTAAAGAAGAGATCAAGGAAGGAATATACAATGAAGAAGTTGTTTATATTCGCCCTGGCCGCCACCCTGCTTGCTGTGGGTGCGCAAATGGGTATTGCTAAACCAAAAGAAAAATCAGAAATTCCGGCTGAAGTCGGTTACTTTTACGTTCCAGGACAGATGAAAGTTGTTTCTCACCTGGAAGAAGCTCGCTTACAGAAAGACGAGCCACAATTACTGACCGTTTCGTTCCAGGATGCTCCTCCGGCAGAGCCGTTGACCGTTTATCCGGAAACACCGACCTCGGTCTACTCTGAGTCAGTCACATCCAGCGAGCCTGTTCAGCTTTATCACTGTGCTAAAGTTGAAGATCGCCACAACATTCACCCCTGTGCCGTTACGAAAATCGTCTCGGTTCTCGATCCCTGTCCGCAACCCTGTTGCGGAGCAGCTGTGGTGGATGTGGTTCCTGCGACAGCTGCAACAGTTGTGGAAGCTGCTGCCCTAAAGGCTGCGTGTTTGTCCAGATTTGTGTTCCACCTTGTGGATGTCCGGAAGTGAAAGTCAGCCGAAACGGTTCCAAAGTCAAATACGATTACGGTTCCTATGAAGTTGAAATCACCTCTCGTGACGGAGTGGTTGAAGTCGATTACGACGACTAAGCTGGTGCTCAAAGACTAATGAAAGCCGGATTGATCTACAATCCGGCTTCTTTATGCCAATGAGACCCTCGGGTAAGTCATAAAATAAAAGAGGCGTCGAAAGCTGAACTTCCGACGCCTCTTTTTAATTAATTCTCAGATACCAGTTATTTAACTACTGGAATCGCATACAAGTGGGAACGGTCAGTGACGAACATCGATCCATTCGCAAATGTGGGCGTACTGTAGATTGAGGAACTGAAGGGGAATCTGATGATGGCATCTTCTTCCAATTCTGCCCCTTCAGGAATGATGGTCAGGTCACCATCTTCGTCTCCGATAACGATTTTCCCATCGACAACCATAGGTGATCCCCAAACGGCAGCAAACAGGTCATATTCCCAGTTCCGTTTACCTGTCTCCAGGTCAATGCAGTGCAGGCGACCACTCAAATCTGCAGCGTAGACAAGTCCGTTGTGAACGGCGACTGTGGAGATAGTACGACGGAAGATTTCGCTATCCGCTTCACCTGTGACGGAACCATCTTCATCCATTCCACCGTAATGCCAAATCTGACCTGAGTTCGGGTTTTCTGAACCATCTTCAGTAACAGCCGTAACATCGCCAGTCTTGGTGGCATCAATACGATAGAGATGCCCCACCCCTTCACCATGTTCCGGGTCTTGTCCAACACCCAGGATCACACTATTATCATAAAAGACAGGGGTAGAAATAATCGCGTTACGTGAACCGAGACCACCCAGTTCCCATTTGGAATCTTTAGGGTTCAAGTCAAACTTCCAGATCAATTTGGCTTCGTCAGCGTCAGCTTCGAAGGCATAAAGCCAACCATCTCCACCCGGCATGTAAACCTGAGCCACACCATTCACGACACCGATCGCAGGAGATCCCCACTGACCGTGGAGAATCTGGTCGAAGGGAGAATTGTCTTCCCAGATAATTTCACCGGTGTTCTTATCGATACAAAGAAAACAGGGAGCACGAGGAGAGGGAATCTCCAAGTGAGCTTCGTCCACACCATTGGATGTCAGCAGATAAATGCGATCTTTGTAGAGGAGGGGTGAGCTGGTTGCCAGGTTGTGAGGAAAGACTCCCAGTTCTTCAATCATATCGAGTGACCAGATGATGTCGGCATCCAGCTCTTCGGTATCAACTTCGTCAGTGAAAGGTCCATCATTTTCACCATCGCGAAAACCTTCCATATCGACACACATGATTTCGGCCCGGTTGGTCACAACCCACATGCGGCCCTCTTCAACACAGGGAGTTGAACAAATCCCCTGTTCGGGCCAGTCATTTACGCGTCCCTGGGGAAGTTTTTCCCGGGTAAGCTGCCAGAGCAGTTCACCCGATTTTTCATCAAAACAGAGAACAACACCCCGGTCACCAACATGATTAGGGCGATACTCAGCACCGTTATTCGTACCGACCAGGACTTTGCCACCAGCGACGACAGGGTTTCCATAGGTTTGAGAACCGAGCTCAGAAACCCAGGCAACTGCCGGAGAGTCACCGATTTCTCCGTCACCCAATTCAATCGTCAGGTTTTAGTACTATTGATCATGTTACGGGTGAATTCCCCACCCCACATCGTCCAATCGCCCGATACAACCGCTTCTTCGCCTGCAGGAGCCTCAGCAACGGCCTCAGCTGGAGCTGGCTCTTCCTCTTGGGTTCTTCGGTCGGTTCAGGTTCAACAGGTTTAGTTTCTTCAGCTGTGACAGGCCTCTTCGGCAGGTTCAGCTGGTTTTTCTTCTTCTGCTGGTTTGGGTCTGGCTGGTTTTTCTTCTTCGGCGACGACTGGCTCTTCGGCAGCGGCTTCTTCTTCGACAGGCTCTTCTAATGGTTTAAGAGCAGGCCCCTGCATGGCCGTCTCATCAGAGTCTGCCGGTTCAACAACTTCCGTAGTAGAACCAGTTTGTTCGACTTCTTCAGCAGGTGGTGTGCAGCCAGAGACGAACAGCCCCCCGAGCAACAGAGTACTGGATAAAACCAGGTCCAATTATTTGTTGAGAATTTTGTCAGATTCATTTACAGCAATCCTTAAGTGCCGGTTTCATTCTGGCCTGTGAGGCCCAGGCCACCGTGATTCGTGTTCTGTGGTAAAACTCAATTTGCTTTGAGTAAATCAAAACAAGTTCCGATGAGTCAGACTCATCGGAACTTGTTCATTCATTTCTATTTTTCAGTAATCTGAAGATTGTCAATGTAGGCACCTGCCAGTGAATACAGGTAAAGCCCGGGAGCACCTTGAGTGTTCGGGTGAGGATCTTCCGCCTCAATCGTCCACTCAGCCGGTTCTTCCTGATCTCGCTGCCAGACTTTGCCGCGCACGTGTGCGACACCTTCTTCAACAGCGACCTGCAATTACATTGTGTACCAGACATCTGGATCAGCGATGAATCGCTGCTCTTTAGCCATTCGCAGGTGTGGAGCCCAACTCTGAATCGATAACTTCGAGTTGTTTCCTTTGATAATGAGGTTATACCTCTGCGTTGTGATCCCAATGCTGGAGATTTTTCGTTTCTCCTCTTTGAGCAACACATCTGCCTGCACCACGTAATCTTTCATGGTGCTCGTTCCCAACCAGGTCATCACGGAAGGACGGCCTTTGGGAGCGAGGAAGCTCATCATCGGCTCCCCTTCGACTTCAGCTGGCTGAAGCTTCAGGAAAGCGTTAACCCAGGTTTCGGGAACTTGTTTACCCTGATAACCGGTGAAATCAAACTTCCAGGGAAATGGAGGGAAGAGTCTCAAGCGTGCTGTCGTCTCCATACCAGCGGCTTTAGCTGTGACGAGACCACCTGCCTGTTTGGTGATGCTGTCTACCTTAAGTTGCATCCCTTCCACAGTGCCGTCGGAGAGGCTTTCGCCCAGTGTGATTTCAGCATCTTCGATTTTCTTCAGGAAGCGGCCATTAGCATCAAAAGCATGGACTTCGTAATCGATCGTTCCCCCTTGAGTCAGGGCGACTTCGTAGGGAATCAATTTAATATGTGCGACTTCCTCACCAGGAGGAGTCTCCTCGGCTAATTCAGGAATGGGATCACTCTGAGGTTCGTAATCGGCTTTCCCAATGCAGATTGTACGGTCACGGGTGACCAGCACGACTTTACCATTGGAGATCGCCGGAGAAGCATAGATTTCATCCATTCCCTGCCCGTTCGCACTACCGAGTCTGACGTGTGAAAGAACTTCACATTTCTCTCGGGAGGGTTTCAGGATGAGAACGTTTCCATTCACTTCCATCACATAAATCTTGCCATCTGCCCAGACAGGCGAGCCTTTACCCACCGTACCAAGGTTTTGAATCCAGAGTTCTTCACCGCTTTTACCATCGAAGGCATACAGTTTCCCTGTATCCGTGACGACATAGAGAATTCCATCTTTGACAAGTAACCCTGTGTAGCCCGCCTTGATGTTATCTACGCGCCAGACAGAGCCAGTCTCGGTAATGTTCCCTGTACCGGTGGCGTCAATACACTGAATCCGTCCGAATTCAGTCGTATCAATGTTGTCTTCACCATGAGAAATATAGATGAGGTTTCCATCGACAACGGGTGTCGCATTCAAACCTCGTTTCGACATTTCGAATGTCCAGATATTCTCGCCAGTGCGGGCATTCATCGCATGGACGGCACCATCACTGTTACCACCAATCAGCATACGAGTGCCATCAATGACTGTCACGATCGGGCAGGAATAGTTCGTATCTTCAGGCGCTCCACCTGGCCCACTGACCCACAGCAAATCGCCATTCTTTTTATCGAAGACATAGTAGGATTGTTTTGGCGGGGGTTTGGCGGTGTCACCCCAGTTCAAACAGAGAAAACTGACGATGACGCGATCTTCATCAATAATGGGAGTTTGAGTACGTCCCCCATAACCCGAGATCAAACCGAAGTCTTCCCGCATGGCGTATTCCCACAGAACTTCACCATCGGCAGAATAGCAGCGGAAGAGTCCGCTCACAGTATGCACATAAACATTGCCTGTTTCCGTATCAGCGACCATACTTGCCCAGCCAATACGTGGGGCAGGAATGTCAGTCTGGAAAACGTTGAAGACATCTTTCCAGATGACTTCACCGGAATTCAAATCGAGGCAGACGACCTGTTCCTGTGCATGAATTTTTTCTTTGGGGTCATTCACATCGTGGGTGGTACGGCAATTGAAATAAACCCGGCCATTCATGATAACCGGAGTCGATCGTCCCCCGATGGGTGCAACCCATAATACGTTTTCACCAGAGGTGCCATCCGCTTCGAGTGACCAGGTATCGACTAACCCGGTTTCACGGCTGATACCGTTCATTTCAGGGCCGCGCCAATGAGCCCAGTCGTTTGCAAATAGTGAATGCGGCGCCCGCAGCGGAAGTAAAATCAAACAGAGCAGTCTGAACATCAAGCGGGTGTAATGTCGACTCATTTAGTAGGTTTCCTTCAAGAATCAAATCAAGAATACTGTGAGGAATGGACAGACCGAGTGTTAATACAATTTGGGTTAATACAATCTGGTCGTTTGAAACCAACATGAAAGCATCCCCACGCGTCGAACAAAGCTTACACACGAAAGTAGACTTAATCTGCTGTGTGTAAAACCGGATCTGACAGAGAACTGACTGAACCAGGCTTGAATCGAGAAGGGCTCGATTGGATTGGAGACATATTCAAAAACCTGAATGTGATTGTTCGGGACCTGATACTCAGGAACCAAGAAAAACACCTCGACAGTCTTGAAACTGCATCCAGTGTCAGATGCAGGGGCTGACAATTATGTTGGGAGGAGTCCGTAGACCATAATACACACAATTAACATGGACTGGCGGTTCATACAGAACATTCAGTAGTTCCAGTGTATTTCACCTAACTCACAAAATGCAATCTGCACGGAACCTCTGTAAGCAGTTCCGCAGAAATTTCAGGCCTGCAAAACTCTGCAAATAAATGCCGATGGCCTGTTAAAGAGCGTTTTCAGTGCGATGGAGTAGCACTAAGTGTCGACGAAGTCAATTCTGCTCATTGACTTTGATTTCGTACGGTTTTAGCCAGTTTTACTGACAATCATCTGTCCAGTTTGAGGATGTTGCGCGATTCCATTGAGAACCATCTCTTCATCCCGTTGATTATCTGGCCATACCTGACGGAGATCAATCCATCTGAGTACCTGGCCAGATTGAGGATCGATACAGGCGATGTAATCTTCGTACCAGATATTTGCCCAGATTTCGCCGTCGATGTATTCCAGCTCGTTCAAATTACGAACCTGTCGATTTCCCGCCAGTACTGTAATCGAGCGTGCCACAGAGAAATCGGTTGGATTGATAAACTCGATTTTCGCGGAACCGTACTTTTGATCAGATGCTTCTCATCCTTGAGTCAGCCCCCAACCTTCTCCGCGATAGCGAAACGTTTTCAGCGGTTGCATTGTTTCGAGGTTGTACATCAGGGCGCGCTGTTTTTCCAGGTAAGCTGGAAAACCTGATCCCTACGAATAGTAATACCCTCCCCGAAGACCATTTATTCAGCAATTTCTTGAACTTGAGGACCTTGCCGGTTTGGAGCTCGACCTGTCGCAGTTCAGAGGCTCCGTACAGACCGGTCCCCTCGTAGAAATTACCCTCTTTGTCAAAACAGGGCCTGCGAAAATGCAGAGGTATCATGGGGATAACTGTTCAAAAACCCTGAACAGTTACAACCAGGATCGTTTCCCGGGCGGCAAGAATAGTCACAGTGCTGACTCCAATCGCAAACAGAAAGCAGAGGATCAACTGTTTACGTTTTTGAATTCTCTTTTGAAGCGCAAAGACCAGTTCATTGAGTGAAACCAGAAATGAGAGAATCGTATTTGTCTCGGGATGTCAGATTCCATCTAACGCAGACACCATTTCAGCTCCAGCTTAATTCAGTCCATAAATGGAAATGAGGCGAGAGCGACTCTCGGATCTGGCGAATAATGCCAATGATCGGCAAACTCCGGCTGCAGAAGAGACTCGAACTACAGTAATTGTGTTCAAAATGTGCATAAATCAGGGATTTCCAGCCTTAAGCTCCCTGTTCCTCGGTGCCTGAATATGAATTATTCGCGGGGTAACTGAGCAAGCTGTTTGTCGGGACCCACAATGAACAGCGTGTCTCCCTTCTCGATGACATCTGCAGGCCCGGGAACATTCATGACCTTGCGTTCTTCCCCTTCAGCGGAACCATCTGGTAATCTTAGCGTAAATAGCAACCAGATTGAGGTTAAATCGTTCTCGCAACTTCAGCTGAATCAGGTTCTTTCCCACAAATGCGGAGGGCGTCGAGAGGTTCAATCAGAGTGAAGCGGCTCCTCCAGCGGAATCAGGTCGTGCAGGTGGGGAAGTGCCAATTTCCGGGCGAGTTCTTCCCCTGCCTGTTTTTCGGGCTGGATGACCTGATCTGCCCCTACCCTCTTAAAAATCTCGGCATGAAACCTGGTTCGGGCTCGGCAGATAATCCAGGAATCTCGAGAGTTTTCAAAATCGTGGTGGCCAGCAATGCCGACTCAAAATTTCCGCCGATCGCAACTGTAACGGCGATATCGACTTCATCGATTTTCTGACTGCGCACAGGGCAAGCTCATCTGTGGCGTCGAGACGAATCGCCAGATCTACCTCGTCTTTAATCTGCTCGACAGGTGTGGGCGAGTGGTCCAGAGCGATTACTTCCGCTTTGCGTGCGGAGAGTTCTTTCGCCAGGGTATATCCAAATCTACCTAACCCGATGACTGCAATCCGCGGCACGATGAGATCCCCTTTTTATTCGATTAGTAAGTGGTCCAGAAACCATTTGATGAGTTCCCAGCAGTCATGTTCAACCAAGCATGACCCGTTCTTCCGGGTATTCATATTCCAAACCGGCCAGACGATGGCGTCCAGTGCCAGCAGCAAGGTTAATGGGCCAATTCTACCCGAGAAACATGGTAAAGATGATTACGATTCGTGAAGGAGGTGATAACTCGGCGTTAATCCTGTGGAGACTCCCACAGTGCCGAAGGCACTCGTCGCCTCATACAGGATGTCGATAAATTCACCGGGCCTGTTTTCAAAGACCTGTTAATAAAAGCGTTACCGTCATCACTGTCATGACTCCCAGAGTCACAATCGTTAAAGCCCGTTTTACATTTTCTTCAGGGATAGTTCGGCCTGCCCATTCAACGCTTTCCCGTCCTTGCGGATCGAAACCAGGCTGAGTCCGATGAGCACAAAACAGATTACTTTAATTCCTCCCCGGTTGAACCAGGAGCAGCTCCGACAGACATCAAACCGATGGAGACCAGCTTTGATGACGTTTGCATTTGTCCTAAATCAATTGTATTAAAACCGGCAGTACGCATCGTCACCGATTGAAACCAGGCATCTGCCCAACGTTTTGTAATCGGCTCAGCATGATCTGCTGCCAGCGATTCGAAAAAATAGCGAGCTCGTCAGAGATCAACAGCACAATCGTCCCTTGAAATTTATAACCGGGAGGATAAAGTTAATCTGGTTTTGTTTTGTGAAATGGAAAAGAGGGGTGTCCGTTTGATGTCCCAGAAATGAGATTTCACCATGAGTACTAGATTATAAATCACGGAGAAGCCTATTCCGCCACAGATGATCAAGCCGGTCATTCCTCCCCACACCTGCCATCGCGTTCCCATCCCCAGCAATCCTTCGTCCTGCAGCGAGAATCCGGCATTGCAAAACGCGGCGACCGAATGGAACAGACTGTAAAACACCTGCTCGGACGGGGGACGATCGGACCATAATCCCGAAATACGAGAGCGCCCGAATTGATTCGGCGGTCAAAGTGAACAGTAGAATGGTGAGCAGCAAACGTTTCAAGTCGATCAAACCACTCGACTCCAGCATCTCTCCCATAGTGGCACTTTGACGGACATGGATCGACCTGCCGGAGGCAATCGCAAAAGAGTGCCCCCCAGGTCATAATTCCCAGTCCCCCAACCTGAAAAAGAGACAGAATGACAACCTGCCCGAACATCCACGACCAGTAACTCCCCGTAAACTCGACAATTAAGCCTGTTACACAACTGGCACTCGTGGAGGTGAAGAGCGTAAGGAATGGTGCCCCGACTGGCTCAAGTAGATCGGCGGATTACCTGGAAATCGGCAGCATCAACAAGCCGGTTCAATCGTGATCAGAAACAGAAAGGACCCCCCCCAGCAGAATTGCCGGGTTGCTTCCAAATCCGGGCCAGCTTATTCACTGTGTGTAAGCCCCTTAGGAGACCTCGCAGAATCAGGCAGAATTCAGTCCAGTAGATTGATAATAACCAATCCGTATCAACTCGATTAAACAATGGAATTGATTCTCGAAATCCGGCAACAATCAATAGCAACCCGATTAACCACAAACCACTCATCAGAAAATGCAGTCGATGTAGTTTCAAATAACTCTTACGGACTCGACTGAAGAAGTAACGGATGATGACGGAGCTCGTAATCAGGATCATGCAGAGCATTAACAAGCCATTGATTTCCCGGGTATTCGCTTCGGAGAATCAGGCGAGACCGTGATGGATCACGACGGCAAATATTCCGAGAACCTGTGCAATACCCTGCATCCAGCGCAGGGCCTCTGTCATTCGAGGATATAAGGTTGGTTCCTGAAGTAACTGATTGGATCCGGGGTTGGACATGCAGGCGTTCTATCATATCGATGGGCGGGAAAGTCGAGCTTCTCAGAAACTTTTCTGCCGGTCAGGCACTCATATGTTGACTTTATGATTACGGGTTCTGTCTTTAATTGCGATCGACAAGGCTCAGTTGTACGATTATGAGGTGATTCCCCTCATTTTTCGATTCATCACTGCCGTCGATATTCAAAATCAGGCGGCTGTTGACCTCTCGATCCCCTTCCTTCTCACTTACTCCGAGCGACACTATGATCTTCAGCCCCCAATTTAAAATCTCATCTGTATTCACTCTACTTACCGTCTGCTTCATCAATAACTTCAAACATCATAATCATAGCTGAGTCATTCGAGGTATCCGCCGGGGAAAAGACAGTTATTCCTTGATGATGAAGGAATCGCTTCGCTCACTGACTTACAGCGAACGATGCATCAACCTGAAAAACGGGGGTGTCATTCATGGCCCAGATCCGGATAAGACTATTCAGATCAGAACGGCTCCCGTCTGGGATGAAAGAGGGGAGGTTATACCAACTGTGAGCAATTACCATCCCGAAAAATCTCTGGCAGAGTCGAGATGGACTGCACTGAACGCCCGGTCAAAAACGAATCGACCAATCATGATGATTAACACGATAAAAATGATCCCGATCCAGCTCAGCGTTTTAAAGCTCCCCCTGCTAAATGAAGGATTTGCTGTTTCCCCGGATGGAATTGAATTGTGAAATCGAAGTCGGAGCGGTTCCCGGATTCGGATGAAGGCAATCCTAAGTTTTTAACCCGGAACAGGGTTTATTTCTGCATACAGTCAAACGGACTGGAACCCACGGACGGTCTGTCGCTCTGGCAACCAGTTCCGATTTTAAACACTGGGATGATCTGGGCCTCATTTTCCCGGGCAGATGACCTGGACCAGGAACTCGGTAAAAAACTTATTCTTGAGCGATTCCAGAATCCCAACCTGCTCCTCCCCTTATACAACGACCCTGCCGTATACAACGTTGATGTGTATAACATGGGCCTCTTCTATTACGAGGGGATCTATATCGGCCTACCGGCCTTCTACCATGCGACAGGTCCTATTCCCAACTATCCGAATACCGATGGATTTCATCTGATTCAGTTGGTGAGTAGTCGCGACTTGAAAAACTGGAAACGTCACGGAAACAGAGAGACCTTCATCGGACCATCACATATCGATTCCGGGGCTTATGATCTGACCCAGATACTCCCCCCCTCTGCACCAGTTCTTCGCGGTGATGAACTCTGGTTTTACTACACTGGCCTGAAATGGCGATCCGTTTTCGATTACAACGGAACCTTTCCAGATGGAAGTATGACTTTGAAGCATGGTCGAGATAAAGATGGGGGTGCTGTCTGCCTGGCTGTATTAAGACGAGATGGATTTATCTCGATTGATGGCGGAGAGAATGGAGGAAGTCTCGTGACAAAACCATTCCCTCTTCCAGAAGGAGATTTGCATGTCAATCTCGATGCCTACTCCGGTGAGGCAATTATCGAAATGCTTGATTCGAAAGGTGAACTCATTGCTTACTCAAAACCCTTAACCGGTGACCTCCCCAATCAGGCCATCACCTGGGAGAATGAATTCGACCTGAAAGAACAACTGGGTCAAACGGTCTCATTGAGATTTCAGCTTATTAATGCCAGTTTATATTCCTACTGGTTCGGCAGCGACCGTCCTTGAATCTGATCTATTTTCCCAGAATGTTATCTTCAAAAACCTTCTCTACTGAGTATTAGAAGATTTTTTATCAATCCTGATATCCAACTCAAACCAGGTTTCAGGATTTTTTTCACTCAACGCTCTTATTTGTCCTCAACTCTGATTTAAGAACTTCCAGGCGTCACGTTTCGACAGATTAATCATTACAGAGGATTCACCATGTTGATTTTGCCCCCCTTCAGAAAAGTCAAACCGCTATTCCCAGACAGATTATTCTCCAGCCCGTTTACGATGCCGTTTACATTGATCGTATGGATGATGGTACTGAGTTTTTATGGGAGTACTACGCTTGCTGATGATTATCAGTTAATACGAATTTATGGGGACCCAGTTGCTGACACCTCAGTTTTATTCTGGAATTGCAGCCATCACAGCAAGGACGAAATCATAGCAGGCGGGCAGATGATTACGATGAATGGTTCCAGCATTCTCTCCCATCAACCTGCTTATTGGAGAATCACTTATCAGCACTCGCCCACGGGTGGTCAGTATGATGTCTCGAAACCCCATCTTCTACCAAATCCCTTGAGTGAACAAGCCGCATCGAATAAAGGAAATGTATATGGAGTCTCCGAGAACGGGGAGTTTGTATACGGAGCTGTGAACAATAAAAACAATCGAAGAGTTTTATGCTCTTGGAGGACTTCAGATAAAGTTGCTTTTTATGATGAGACAATTAACGGCGTATATTATGACAGTGTGGGGAAATATCTCTGCGGCTTTGAACACCAGAACAGTGAAAATCATGGTGTCATCTGGAAAGCATCAAAAGAAAAAGTGACTAAAGTATATGAAGCTGCTGATTCTCAATTCACGATCAGTTATCTCTTCAGTATTGCCCCGGATGGCTCGTTTGCAGCGGGAACCTGCATTCCCACAACGGACCCATCGAAATCCCAGGGTTTTGCCCATTATTCCGACTCTGGCCATAATGTATTACTGCCGTTTCCAGATACAAACCATCTGGTGACAGATTTAACCGACTACAGTGATTACAAAAACAGAAAGGTCATCGTTGGTGCAAGTGGTCTCAGCAAAGCAACGTTGACTCCCCTCCTGTGGGAGATTTACAGAAAATCGCACTGCCAATATGTAGTACAACTCCATCAGCCTCCGCTCCCAAACGGCTTCTCATATGGTTTATTGAATGACATCGAGCATTATCATGGCCAGAACACGATTTTCACTGGCTTCTGCAGTAAAACTCCAATCCCTAATCAAATCATCAAGAATGAAGCCAGAGGATTTGTTTATATCGACGAAAGTCCGATTGATCTGACTCACCGGTTCTCGGAGTTGAATCTTATAAATGAAAATGAGTCGATTCTCGACGCGCGTGTGCTGAGATCGGGATTAGACAGACTCACGGGGATCGGGTATGACGCTGAGACGGGACGTGGTTTTGGCTGGATTCTGATGCTTCGGCGGGGAAATATTGTCGACCTGCTACGTCCATGAGACCAATTCGTGGATGGATCACCTTCAAATTAGCCCCTGCTGATCGAAACTAACTTTACGAGCTTTCTTTACATTCATTATCATTCCCTTGAATGATTTTCACACTGCAATCTGACTCATAACTGATTTAAACCAGTCTAATGAGAGTGTGTAAATCACCCGATCCGAAGTTCCCATTTAATTATCATGAAATCTGCCCACCCAGTAATACTGTCTCTTTAAAAGAGAGTCAGAACCACTTCTATTCATCCAGCAAGCCGCAGGGAGGCCGAATAGAGTTCAGCAGTTTCCAGATCGACCTGCACTAACGGAAGATAGATAGCCTGACGATGCTCAAGGATTTCACGAAGGAAAGTCTCAGTTTCGATCCCATTCATGGATATATCCCCTTCATCTCTCCCAGTGAACTTAAAGGAGATGAAGTATCGGAACAGGAGATCATTGATCATCCCTGGGTACAGCGGATGCGACATATCCACCAGTTGCAAACTGCGTGGTGGGTTTTTCCTTCGGCTGAGCATATGCGATTTCAGCACATTCTGGGGGCTATGCACCTGGCAAGTAAGGCGATTGATCTCTGGTACGACTCACTCTGTGAAAGCTGCCCTAACGTTCCCTCCCGTGCTTACGTGGAGAGCCTGGTACGGATGGCGGCCCTGCTGCACGATGTCGGACATGGTCCTTTCGGCCATTTCTTCGACGATCACTACCTCGATCAGTTCGGGATTACACACGAAACTCTCGGTGCACACATTATTCAACATGAACTGGGGGATTTACTGCGAAGAATACGGCGTAATCCAAGTGGCCAGCTTCAACCACTGGAAGAGTTGGAGCCCCGGCAGATTGCCTGGTTAATCTGTCGCCCAAAAGGAGGACAGGATCAGGACGACGGCCAACCCGACTGGCTCCGAAAACTCCGATCGTTATTCAGTGGTATCTACACCGTCGATAATATGGACTTTGTGCTACGCGATGCCTACATGTCCGGGTACAACACCCGTGCGTTTGATATCAGCCGCTTGATGTACTACAGCTTTTTCACACCCAGCGGTCTCACTATACATAGCCGGGGTCTTCCGACCCTGATCAACTTTATTGAAACGCGCGCGAATCTTTTTAAGTCAATTTACTTCCACCGGACAGTTCGAGCATTTGACCTGGCACTGGAAGACTTGTTCGGCCCCACGATGAAGGCCCTCTTTTTTGGAAACCCACTTGAGCACCTGGATCAATATCTGCACTTCACTGAATCTTCGTTCATGGTCGACGTACAACGCTTCTCCCAAAGCCAGGATCCAGAAACACAAGCGCTGGGACGACGCTGGGACGATCTGCTTTCACGCAGGGTCACCTGGAAGCTGGCCGCCGAGCGCACCTTGAATTTTCACTCAACTCAGTCAGAACGGATGACCATTTTCTCGGCACCGGAGTTAATAGAAAAGCTGGTCCGGGACCGCCTCTCTCATGAGATGAAAACCATTCCTCTGAAAATCGACATCGCCCGGCATTATCACCGTCCCAGTGGAAAACTCCCGACTGGTGGACAGAATTATCTGCTGGACCCCAACGTGGGGGTACCTCAGGTATTGAATGACGACGAGCTGTTTCAGGCGTTACCTGTCAGTTTCCTGATCTTTCGAATTTATTCTCTCGAACATGACCACGATGGTGCTATCCATCAGGCATTGCACTCGTTGCTGGGCGAAACTGGCGATACGAAAACGAATATGTGAACGCCAGATCCAGGGCTACATTTGCTCCTATCACGCTGACTGCAATCAGCTGTGCTGATTATCAGTATCCTCTTGTTTGACGACTCCTGCCAAACTGTTCCGGTTGTAACGATTGTAGGGCTGAACCGGAAATCGAAATAAGCGTTTGGCTAGAAATGCCGGTTCGTTGCCAATTCAAGACGCGTCTCTCAAAAGTCACGAAGTATATCTTCTTAAGAATGAGTGCAGGGAAGCTCCCACAATCAATTGGTCGATTAAACCAATGATTGGAAGATATTTAGGCGATTTCTCCTGAACATAATCGTTCAGACAGAAACAGCCTGAGGATGAATCGGGACAGGCTTATCTTAACCGTGAATTCCTGGACTTAGCTCAGCCCCCACTTAAGAAGAACGATCCGTTTTAAACTGATTCGAATGCTTTTCAGGTGGATACCCCATGAACAAATGGAGAAGCTGGTCCAAGTTTGAGGATTGAAGGTTTCGTGCGAGTCTCGTTGAAATTTCATGATAGAACACCCCTCACAGGTAAATTGTAACTAGCGCTTCACTCTAACGAATTCGATAAATGAACTAGCACATTGACTGCATTTCTCGATTGGTAAGTTCCTGTCCAGAAGTGATAGTCAATGGCTCAAATTGTTTGGAATTACCCAAACGAGGAGTCTAACGAACGATGAAAAGATCCTGTTGGTGGACGATTCTCGCGGCTGTTCGTCTCGTATCGCGCAAATTGTGTCCAATATGGAATTGGAAGCTTTAGAAGCAGAGCATGGCGCAGAGGCTCTGGAAGTGGTGAAAGCCAATCCGGATCTCGACGTCGTTCTTCTTGACTGGAATATGCCCGTTATGGACGGTCTGACCTTCCTGAAGGAACTGCGTAAGCTGAGCCTGCCCAAGCAACCGATTGTCGTAATGTGCACCACCGAGAAACGAAATGGAACGCATTGTGGAAGCAATGCAGAATGGTGCTGATGAATACATTATGAAACCGTTCACCGAAGATATTATTCGGGAAAAACTCGAGAAACCGGAATCCTGTGATTCAAGCGAATATCAGAGTATTAATCGTGGATGACTCGGCAGTCATCCGCGGGCTGCTTCGCGTGCACTTCAGACCGATACAGGAATTGAAGTTGCAGGCACAGCCATGCATGGACAAGCCGCGATCTCGTTTCTTGGCAGAAACGAAGTTGACGTAGTCCTTCTGGACGTGGAAATGCCCGTCATGGATGGACTGTCCACACTTCAGGAAATCCAGAAACTGTACCCTGATGTTCATGTCATCATGGTCTCCTCCTATACAATGGCTGGTGCCGAGGATACGGTCACCGCTCTTTCGATGGGAGCAGCAGGCTGCGTTGCCAAGCCGATTTCAAACTCGCCCTCAGACAGCGTTAATCAGTTAAGCAAAGAATTGCTGCCCATGGTTAAAACGCTGGGTCGCTCTCGCCAGAAAAAGACGACGGCACCTTCAATCTCTCGCGGCGACTCGATCATTCACAACGTCCCTGGTCCCATGGTGACCCCGCATGTCGTTGTGATTGGAACCAGTACTGGTGGTCCACAAGCCTTGCGAACTGTGCTGACTGGACTTCCCAAAGATTTTCCCCTGCCGATTTTAATCGTACAACATATGCCGCCGATGTTTACGCCTATGCTGGCAAAACACATTGCGCAGGACACCGGACGTCCCGCTAAAGAAGCGGAGCATAACGAGCCGATTCAACGAGGCGTGACTTATGTCGCTCCTGGTGACTTTCACATGGAAGTGAACAAATTAGGTGACCGGATGGTTCTGCAATTGAACCAGAAGCCCCCGGAGCACTACTGCCGACCCTCAGTTAACCCTCTGTTTCGTACTGCCGCAGAATGGTACCGAAACAAATTACTGGGAGTGATGCTCACCGGAATGGGTGAAGATGGCATCGAAGGAACTCAAAAGCTTGTCGAAAACGGCGGTTATATGATTGCCCAGAATGAGGCAACGTGTGTTGTTTACGGTATGCCTCGTGCCGTCGTTAATGCAGGCTTAGCAAAACAGATTCTGCCACTCGATTCGGTTGCTGACGCAATTGCCAAACATTGTTCTGTTCCAGCAAAGGTGTAATACTGTGGATCCCGTACATTACGACTATTTAGCCAGCTTTCTCCTCGGCTCCTCCGGACTTAGCCTGGGTGCAAATAAAGAATATCTGCTGGAAAGCCGCCTGATTCCCCTGGCTCAGAGTATGGGCTGGAACGGCATCCCCGAACTGATCGCTCAATTGCGAAAAGGGGGAGATAAAAACCTGGAAGATGCTGTCATCGAAGCGATGACGACCAACGAAACTTCGTTCTTCCGGGATAAAAAACCTTTCGAGGTGATGATCTCGAATATCTTCCCCGCTCTGATCAAAGCACGAGCCTTGCGTCGTACCATTCGCATCTGGTGTGCCGCAGGCTCAACCGGACAGGAACCTTACTCGATCGCCATGACGATACTGGAGAACTTCCCAGAACTTCGTAACTGGCATATCGAGATGCTGATCACCGACATTTCCCAGCAGGCGCTGGGCCGTGCCAAGAATGGTGTTTACAGCCAGTTTGAAATTCAGCGAGGTTTACCCGTCAAATTGCTCATGAAATATTTTGAGCAGGATTCCTCCGGTTGGAAAATCAAAGAGGATCTGAAAAAGGGAATGCGCTGGGAGCGATTCAACCTCCTGGATGAATACAACCGGTTTGGTGTCTTCGACTTAATCATGTGTCGCAACGTCTTGATTTATTTCGAAAACGCCACCAAAGGAAATATCCTGGATAGAATGTCCAAACAGCTGGCATCTGACGGATATCTGATGCTGGGTGCGGCTGAGACCATTCTGGGTATCACCGAAAGCTATCAGAAAATCCCGGGCTGGGAGAGTGGTGTTTACGAACCTGCTTCTTCCAAAATTGGGGCTGCACGATAAGTCGCTTCTGCCGACTCAGTCTAAATTGATTCAACAAAAAGCCATGCGTAAAATCGCATGGCTTTTTTTATTCTGAAGCAATTTCTCACTCCCTGCCCCTTCGCCAGATCTTTGAATTCAGCCTGTTCTCAGCTCCGTTACGCGGGATTTACTAAAATCATCTAAATAAGGGCATGTCGACCGTTGACGCTCTGAATCCGCCAACTATAAACGGGGTTTAAAACCAGTGGGGTCTCCCCCAGGTTTGGGGTCTGGTTTTCCAGATCACATGAGCTTCCTGAACATCTACTCTGAACTGGCGAGAACAGACGATATGGCTGAGCGAATTTTCAACTTTTCTGCAGGTCCTGCAGTTCTACCTGAACCCGTTCTAAATCAGGCCCGGGAAGACCTCTGGTCCCTCGCAGGGACTGGCATTGGCGTGATGGAGCATTCGCACCGCGGGAAGGCTTTCCTCGCCGTTTATGATGAGACGATCGCCCTCTGTCGTGAACTCGCCGGTATCCCCGATAACTACAAAATCCTGTTTCTACAGGGGGGAGCCTCAACCCAGTTCTTCTCAATCCCGATGAACTTCCTCTCCTCGGACAAAACCGCTGATTACCTGGTGACAGGAGCCTGGTCCAAGAAAGCAATTGCGGAAGCCAAAAGCTTCGGCACGGCTCATACGGCCTCCAGCAGTGCCGACAAAAACTTCAACTACATTCCAACCGAGATTAATTACAGCGAAAA
The DNA here is from genome assembly GCA_041398805.1 of Planctomycetaceae bacterium. Taxonomy (GTDB): domain Bacteria; phylum Planctomycetota; class Planctomycetia; order Planctomycetales; family Planctomycetaceae; genus Polystyrenella. The sequence goes on from JAWKUC010000002.1 coordinate 291,579, forward strand.
CCCGACCTACGTTCACTACACCTCGAACAACACGATATTTGGTACGGAATACCAGGCAGAGCCGGAGATCCCGGCCGGTTCATTTCTGGTATGTGATGCGAGTAGTGATATTTTTTCTCATCCGCTCGACATCTCGAAATACGGAATACTTTATGCGGGAGCCCAGAAAAATCTCGGCCCGAGCGGTGTCACGCTGGTCATTATGCGTGACGACCTGATCGAACAGGGTTCGAGTGACATCCCCACCATGTTGCAGTATCGAACTCATGCCGAAAACGATTCGATGTTCAACACCCCTCCCACCTTTGGAATCTACATCATGGGAGAAGTCTTCAAGTGGATTAAGTCTCAGGGTGGGTTGAGTGCGATGCAGGAACTCAACCAGCGAAAAGCAAACAAACTTTATAACTACCTCGATTCCAGCAAACTCTTCAGTGGAACGGCAGAATCCAACAGCCGATCGCTGATGAATGTCACCTTTGTGACGGGTAATGAGGAACTTGATAAAAAGTTCATCTCTGCAGCGACCGCTGCCGGGCTGGATGGCTTGAAAGGTCATCGTAGCGTCGGCGGAATGCGTGCCAGTATCTACAACGCGTTCCCTGAAGCTGGAATAGATAAACTGATCAGCTTTATGTCGGAATTCGAAGCCCAGAACAGCTGATACCGATAATCGACACTTGCTACAAAATTGAAACACTGGTCGTTAATCAACGACCGGTGTTTTTTTATGGGTTCTGGAACCACTCTCTCATAACATGTCTCACCGCTGGGCAAGATGAATTCAGCCAGATTATAATGGGGTACGCGTTCACCCTTTAAGCTTAATGAAAAGTAACTCTGCACATGACTTCGGAACAGAAAGTTGATATCGGCATCGTAGTCGCCCTGGAACGGGAGATTGAGCTCTTTTCTGTTTAACTATCCGGAGGAAGTTCGTCAGGAAGGAGAATACGCTACTTTTATCTGGACAAGTCTGAATTCAGCTCGCCTGGGCATCGCGATTACAGGCTCTGGAGCAGAACGGGCTGCAGCTGGAACACGTGCTTTGTGCGACGCCATGAAACCGGACTGGTTGATTTCTGCAGGCTATGGCGGAACTGGCTGGTCTCTCCAGTTAAAAAGTGGGAGATGGTCTCTTCATCAATGAAATACTGACCCTCTCAGGTACAATATCACCTGGGAGGCAACTACGCTTTTGCAAGCTACAACGAACCAGATCAGTTTCGGCAGAAACTTCGGGGTCAGTATCTGAATATTCTGCAGGGAACCTGATCATCTCTTCACGGATTGTCTCATCTAAAGAAAGCAGAGCGAGAACAACTTCATGCTGATTCCGGTGCTGTTGTGGTAGACATGGAAACAGCAGCCGTTTTACAAATCGCTAGAAACAGAAGATTCCTCTGATTGCCTTTCGCAGCATCAGTGACGACCTGGAGACTGAACTCCCCTCAGAGATCACTCCCATATTTGAGAAGGAAGGATTACAACGCTGGAATGCCGTTGGCTCTGCACTCTGGAAGCGACCGGCGCTCGTCAAGCAACTCTGGAAATTAAGCAAAACTCTTTAACGGCCTCAGAAACGATTGCTGTTGCTCTCGAATACCTGATTGAGCAACTTCCTGTACATAAACCAGAGACGCCTCAGTAAAACCGATCCTGAAACCCGGTTGTGGCAGTCCCTGAACCTGCAAATAAAGCTTCAATGTAACCCACCAGAGGGTTTCAGGACCACTTAAAGAAATCCGCCTGAATAATAAGGCCGAGGATTGCACTCGCTCTCCCACTGCGATTACATAGAGGTTGAGCAGAGTATACCGATTTCATTTAACACTTCATCAGTTTTAATCAACACAGATTTACCTGTCATTAGATTTCCGTTTCAGAAAGCCGAGATGTTTTCCCATGCGAGAATGGATTTTATCCGAAGTTAATTATCAGTACGTCAAAAACAATCCTTATCAGGTTGCCGTGTTACCCATTGGTGCGACCGAGCCGCATAACCTGCATCCCTTATGGTACTGATACCATTCAGGTCGAGACGATGGTCGATCGGGTTGTGACAGGCGTTTAAAAAAGGGGCAAGGTGATCATGCTCCGCCAATTCCTTATGGAACGGAAACCAATATGATTGATTTCCCGTTCGCCATGAATCTGCAACCCTCCACGATTCTGAATATCGTTTCTGATATCTGCGAATCTTGCACTGGAAACTCAGGGAATCGATAAACTGGTGATTGTGAACGGTCACGGAGGAAATGATTTCAAACCACTACTGCGTGAATTACACGTTCAGACTCAGGTCAGTCTCTTTCTCTGCGACTGGTTCCGGGGAATTGTGTCGGATGTCGTCCCGGAAATATTCGACTCCCCTGGTGACCATGCTGTAGGTAGAAACATCGCTGGTCATGGCGATTCGCCCTGATCTGTTAGGGCGACACCCGGAGACCGAACAGATCATCGCGGACGAAGGCAAAACAAATCCAACCCGTTTTGATGCTGTCAACAAGGGGTGGGTGTCGATCACCGCACCTGGAATCTTCTGACAACAAACACCGGTTCCGGAAATCCACACCTGGCCGCACCCGCCAAGGGGGAAAAGTTACTCGAAGTCATTGTCGAGCGACTGGGAGATTTTCTATATGACCTTTCTGAATCGGTAATCGACAGCAAATTTCCCTTCTAAGCGATTCTTCAGATACATCACGTGCAGTAATATCCTGAAATTACTGAACATCATGTTCCGTTACCGATTTTACAGACTACAATTCTCACCCTGATTTTCGCTGCTGAGTCAGCTGTTTCATCCCGCGCAGATGCGAAACGATCTCGGAAAACTATCGGCTCGTTGAGAATCTACTTTATCGGGAAGGAAGCGATCTCAGCCCTTATGAGGAAGAGAGATGCCGCCTGGATGTTTATCATCCGACAGACAAATCTGGTTTTGCGACAGTTGTCTGGTTTCACGGTGGTGGATTGCGAGCGGGGAATAAGTATCTACCCGAACAGTTAATGGATCAGGGAATCGCTGTTGTCCCCGTGAATTATCGCCTGTTCCCCAATGTCAAGTCACCTGCTTATATCGACGATGCCGCAGCAGCAGTGGCGTGGGTTTTCAAACACATCGAGGAGTATGGAGGATCCACATCGCGGATTTTCGTCAGCGGGCATTCGGCTGGAGGTTATCAGACCAGTATGATTGGACTCGATAAACAGTGGCTGTCAAAATATGAAATTGATGCGGACAGAATTGCGGGGTTAATCCCCTTCAGCGGTCACACCATCACACATTTCACTGTGCGGGAAGAACGGGGGATTGACGGAAACCAGCCCGTTATCGACGAAATGGCTCCATTGTCACACCTTCGAAAAGAGGCTCCACCGATTCTGCTGATCACCGGTGACCGGGAATTGGAGTTGCTCGGACGTTATGAAGAAAATGCCTACATGTGGAGAATGCTCAAACTGGTAGGGCACCCGGACGTGACCTTACATGAACTGGGTGGTTTTACTCATGGGGGGATGAGCCAGCCCGCCCATTACCTGATGCTTGATTTTATCAAGAAGCATTCCAAAGCCGACTAATTATTGAAACGATGATTACTCACCGGCTCTCATTCCAGTTTGTGTCCTGATATTTCTGCTCGGCCAGTTCCTGAATCTCGTCCATCGGCAAATCAAAGTCGGTTGAAACAGCTGACCATTCCGTGATGAAGGCCTCACGAATGACTTCACGAGGCAATGAGAGATTGGTTATGAATTCCAGATGAGTTCGACCAGCGCGATATTCTGGTTCCCGTTCCGGCCTGGTTAATAACTGAGCTGCCTGGGCTAAGGGAAAGTCATACAAAATCGTACCATGATGCAGGCAATTGTTTTTGATCCAGCGCTGTGAGTTTCCGGAAAATTTAAGGCCATCAATGGTGAGATCACTGATCCCTTCCAATTGAATAGAGGAAGAGTCTGTGATGCCCTGCTGAAGACGATTTCCAATGCGGCCCAGAATAAGTTCAATCGATTCCCTGATGCCCGGGTGTTCTTTGAACGGGACCAGTAGCGAGAACACCAGACATCCAGGACCAAGCAGAACTGTCCCTCCGCCGGACGTACGACGAATGACAGGTACTCCTGCTGTTCGACAGGCATCGTAGGCAACATTTAAACCAAGCTTATTGCTGCGACCTACAATCACTGCCGAGTAAGGAAGTTCCCACAAACGTAGTGTGGGGGGGATTTTCCCCTGAGCAAGGAGCTTCAGCAGAACCTCATCCAAAGCCAGATTTTCTTCAGCAGTAGGCAGCGTCAGTTCCAGAAGACTGAAGTTCTGATCAAGCATGGTCTGGTCACTTTATGATCGCTGCAAGGTGCATACTGAGCTTTGAATCCATCTAGAAATGAATTGCACGGCCATCGACAGCCATCGCGGCTTCCTTAACCGCTTCGGCCATGGTTGGGTGAGCATGGCAGGATCGGGCGAGATCTTCAGCACTTGCTCCAAACTCAATGGCGACGGCTGCTTCAGCAATTAAATCGCCAGCATGCGTACCGAGAATATGAACTCCCAGAATGCGGTCGGTGGCTTTATCTGCCAGTATTTTGACGCGACCATCCGTATGCCCGATCGATCGAGCCCGTCCATTCGCCAGGAACGGGAATGACCCTTTGCGGTAGGCGATCCCTTCCTTCAGAAGTTGATCTTCCGTTTTACCAACGGCTGCAATTTCAGGATTCGTATAACCAATGGAGGGAATCGCATTGTAATTGACATGGCCGTAACCGGTGACGATCCGTTCGACGCAGGCAATCCCCTCTTCTTCCGCTTTGTGGGCAAGCATCATTCCGCCAATCACATCACCGACCGCGTAAATGCCATCAGCTGAGGTAGCGTAATGCTCATTGACTGGAATGAAGCCCCGGTCGGTGAGTTCGACACCAATCGCATCCAGACCCAGATTTTCGGTGTTCGGTTTACGTCCCACCGCCATGAGGACCCGGTCACACTCAATCGGCGACTTACCTTCGACCTCAACGACGCAGCCTTTTTTACTCGCATTCGCTGCGGTGACTTTGGCACCGAGTTGAAACTCAAGTCCCTGTTTCTCGAAGATCTTCTGCGCCTCAGCAGCGATTTCAGCGTCAGTGCCTGGACAAATACGATCCAGGTATTCCAGAATCGTCACCTTTGCACCCAGACGACTCCAGACAGTCCCTAATTCGAGACCAATGTAGCCGGCACCAATCACGACAAGGTGATTGGGTACTTCACCGTATTCCAGTGCTTCAGTACTGCTGGCGATTTTGTCTCCGTTGAATTGAATACCTGGCAGCGAGGCTGGAACAGAACCGGTGGCGATCAGAATATTCTTCGCTTCGATTTCAACGGTTTCTTTTTCGCTGACGACTTTAAGCTGCTTGGGACCAGTAAAGGTGGCATGTCCCAGGTACCGTTTGATTTTGTTTTGCGGAAGAGACCGTCGATTCCCCGACGAGCATCTGTACAACTTTTGCGATTGGAATGCATCTTGTCGAGGTCGAGATTCATCTTCTCGATGTTGATCCCGGATTTCCGCGAACTCATTTCTGGCTGCGTAGTATTTGTCACTACTCTCGAGCATCGCTTTACTGGGAATACAACCAACCCGCAGACAGGTTCCCCAGTGCAGGTTCTTTTTCAATGCAGGCTACATCCAGGCCAAGTTGAGCGGCGCGGAATGGCAGCCACATATCCAGCAGGTCCTGCACCAATAACAACCAGATCGTGTTGACTCATAACTTCAGTTACTTAACTATAAATAGTCCCAAAACCCTCTGGTGGGTCATCCTGAACCTTTATTTGCAGGTTCGAGAACAGCCACAACCGGGTTTCAGGATCGGTTCTAATTCTTCTGATAGAAATGATTGAGGTAATGTTTCGAGGCTTCGCCTGCTCGTGTGAAGCTGCAAATCGACTTTGCTATACTCAGCAAATGATAAATCAGACTTCAATCAACATGCGGGCAGGATCTTCGATCACGTCTTTGATGCGTTTGAGGAAGCTGACTGCTTCCCGTCCATCCACAACACGATGATCGTAGGTCAGAGCGATATACATCATCGGGCGAATCACGACTTCGCCGTTGACGGCGATGGGTCGTTCAACAATGCCATGCATTCCGAGCACGCCCGATTGAGGAGGATTCACAATCGGTGTGGAGAGCAGAGAACCGTAAACTCCACCATTCGTGATGGTGAATGTGCCCCCTGAAGTTCTTCGAGCCCGATTTTGTTTGCCTGAGCCCGTTTCGCTAACTCGGCAATGGTCAGTTCGATTTCGGAAAAACTGAGTCGCTCCGCGTTACGAATGACAGGGACAACCAGCCCTTTTCCACCCCCAATGGCCACTCCAATGTCATAGTAGTTGCGGTAAACGAGATTGTTATCTCGCAACTCAGCATTGATCTGCGGATAAGTGTTCAGCGCATCGATGGTCGCTTTAATGAAGAAGGACATAAAGCCGAGTTTGATGTTGTATTTCTTAACGAAGGTGTCCTGATACTGTTTGCGAAACGTCATCACGTTCGACATATCGACTTCGTTGAAGGTGGTGAGCAAAGCGGCATTATGCTGAGCGGCGACCAACCGCTCGGCAATCCGCTGTCGAATCGGACTCATTGGAACAATGTCTTCATGCCGTCAGGTTGTCCATTCGATGTGGCAGCAGGAGAAGACTTGTGATTCATCACATCTTCTTTGAGCAGACGTCCGCCGGGACCAGTCGCTTTGACTTCTCCAGCGGATAGCCCTTTCTCTGCAAGCATGCGGCTCCAGCAGACGGCATGACGCGTGTCTCTGTGGCGGTTGATGCGGCAGGAGCCGATTCGGATTTTGCCTCGGAACCGTTTGACCCTCCACCAGAGGCAGCAGCAGCACCAGCAGGTCGCTCGGCCGGTTCCATGTAACCGATCACTTCCCCTACTGAGGCTTGTTCACCGACCTTTTTCAGGATCTCGGTGACGATCCCGTTGATAGGTGCCGGGACATCAAAAGTGGCTGTATCGGTTTCCAGCTCGACGACATTCGCATCGGCATCCACATAGGTCCCTTTTTCGGCATGCCAGGCGCCAATGTGGACTTCGGTAATTGATTCCCCGACAGCCGGGACTTTTAGTTCGACAGCCATGGTCTAAACTGCCTCTCCGTAGTTATGAAGATTAGGTTGCTGATTGATGACAAATGAATGGTCAGAGCCTCTGGTTCAGGTTATCTGATGCCAGACAGAGACGTTACTCTGGTGCCGGCCAGAATTTACAAAAATCCTGAAAAGCCGCTTCCAACAGGGAAGTCTGCTCCATGTCGTGTGATTTTTTAGAGCCAGTCGCGGGACTGGCAGACGCAGGACGCTGCAATCCAGCGAAGGGAAAACGTTCGAACAGTTTCTCTCCGTAATGAATTCGCATGAATCGCCAGGCGCCCATGTTTTCTGGTTCTTCCTGTACCCAGTACACAGGTGTGTTGTCCGGGTATTCGGAAAGGGCCTGTTTGAGCTCACGTTGAGGTAATGGGTAAAGTTGTTCCACCCGGATGATATGGACATCCTGATGATTATTCTCTCGACGCTGAGCCAGCAGGTCATAATAGATTTTACCGCTGCAAAGCAGAATGCGACGAACCTGATTCTTAGGTGCAATTCCCTCGACCAGGTCCGGGATTACTTTGGAGAAATGTCCATTGGCACACTCTTCCATTGTCGAAACTGCTTCTTTATGTCGCAGCAAGCTTTTCGGAGTCATGACGATCAATGGTTTTCGCCATTTGCGAATCATTTGACGTCGCAGCATGTGGAAGTACTGTGCTGGAGAACTGGGAACGACAATCTGCATGTTATCCTCTGCGGCCAGCATCAGATAACGTTCCAGACGTGCCGAGGAGTGCTCCGGTCCCTGCCCTTCAAAACCGTGTGGCAGCAGGACGACCAAGCCACTCAGTCGACGCCATTTTTCCTCTGCACTACAGATGAACTGGTCGAAGATCACCTGGGCGACGTTGCTGAAGTCTCCGAATTGAGCCTCCCAGATCGTCAGGCCATCAGGACAGTCGAGACTGTAACCATAATCGAACCCAAGCACACCGGCCTCTGATAAGGCACTGTTATAAATATTTACGTTGCCGGGAAACTTGGCTACGTTCCTCAAAGGCATATAGCGGTTACCGGTGTTGTAGTCATGGAGGACTGCGTGCCGGTGGCTGAACGTACCCCGTTCGACATCCTGACCACTGATTCGGAGTCGATAACCTTCGCGTACCAGTGAGCCATAGGCGAGCGCTTCTGCTCCACCCCAGTCGAGTTCAATTTCTCCGGCTGCCATTTTGGCCCGCTGTTCGAGCAAGCGCAGAATTTTGGGATGCGGCGTGAAGTCATCCGGGAATGTTGTTTGTCGCTGCAGGATTTCAGAGAGTTCCTGAATCGGTAAACCTGTCTGTTCTTCATCGTGATGAGGTTGCAGACCACCGTAATACCCGGCCCAGATACCATTTCCAGTATCTGTTTTGTGCACGTAATCGTCACGGCGAGCGTAGTTCAGTTCTTCTTCCAGCAGTTCGCGGCGCTGTTCAACAATATAGTTCGCTTCGTTACGAGTGATCTCCCTGAGTTGTAGCAGTTTTTCCAGGTATCCCTCGAAGACGTTCGGACGCTCGTTGATTCGGCGATAAAGAACCGGTTGTGTGAATGAGGGTTCATCCCCTTCGTTATGGCCACGACGACGATAGCAGTACATGTCAATGACAACATCCCGCTTGAACTTCTTACGGAAGTCCATCGCCAAAGAGACTACTTGCGCAACAGCTTCCGGGTCTTCTCCATTCACGTGGAAAATCGGAATCTGAAGCATTTTGGCAACATCGGTCGCATAAGTTGTCGAGCGACTATCTTCGGGGGAGGTGGTAAACCCGATCTGGTTATTCACCACCACATGAATTGTTCCACCAGTTCGGTAACCGGATAATTCACTGAGGTTAAGCGTCTCCTGCACAATCCCCTCACCAGCAAAGGCGGCATCGCCGTGAATCAGCACACACATGGTAGCCGATTTCGCACCTGGTCCGATGCGGTCCTGTTTCGCTTTAAGTCGTCCCAGAGCAACCGGGTTAACGAACTCCAGGTGGGAAGGATTGAAACAGAGAGTTAAGTGGACCTCGTTTCCTTTGCGGGAAACCCAGTCATGACTGTAACCGAGGTGATATTTCACATCTCCCCGCCCCATGTTGAGTTCGGGATCACGGTCTTCGAACTCGCGGAAGATCGCCCGGGGGCTCTTACTCATGATATTGGAGAGAACGTTCAGTCGACCGCGGTGTGCCATGCCGAGGACAACCTCGCGGACACCATCGTCACTGGCCCGTTCGATCGCCATATCGAGGAGTGGGATCAAGGTTTCCGCACCTTCGAGGGAAAAGCTTTTGGCACCGATAAATTTTTTCTGAATGAATTCTTCGAATACGATTGCGTCACTTAGTTTGGTCAGAATGCGTATCTGATGTTCTTTGGAAAGACGCAGGTGATTAGCTGTTCGTTCCATTCTGTCCTGTAACCACTCACGAACACTCAGGCTGTCGATATGCATGAACTGCACACCAATGGAGCGGCAGTAGGTGTTGCGTAACCACTGGACCATTTCGCGAAGGGTACGAACTTCAGGACCGCCGAACCAGGATGTGGAAAAACGGGAATCGTAATCTTCTTCGGTAAATCCATAGAATGCGGGGTCGAGTTCAGCAGGTTCGGCTCGCTTACGTCCCAGTGGGTCGAGCGAGGCCATAATGTGACCGCGAACACGGAAGTTGCGGATCAATTGGTCCAGACGTTCCTGGCGTCCGGCAACCTCCATCTTTTTCGAACGGCTCGGTTTCAAACCGGAGCTTTCGGTACTGGGAGGATTGAAAATCGAGCGTGGAGTAAAGTGTGGGCCGATCTGGAAATTTTCCTGACGCCCCATCTGGGAGAAATAATCTCTCCAATCTTCTGGCAACGAACCTGGTTCTGCCAGGTATTGTTCATACAGCTGTTCAACAAATAACAGGCTTTGAACGTCAAGATCGGGGGCGTGACCGTTCGTCGTGGGAACCGGAACAGACTTATGGTCTTCCGTATTAGTCGAACTAGCCATGAGTGCAGCTCTAACTCTTTGATTTGGGCATCATTGAGGTGAATGGCGTTAAGAAAAATGATTCTCTGACATTCAGACAACAAACATCTGAACAGGTCTTACATAAAGAGATCAATGGGCGCTTCTACTATTTCGGACTGATTAATAATGTGAAGCGTTTCTATTCTGCGATTTCCTCAAGTGCTGGTATGAAAAGTTGTTTTATCTACTTGTATTCTATTCAACCGTTATGAAAGAGACCAATTTTAAAAGCTGAGATCGAGTGCGTCGGGTGTGGCTATTGTGCTGTGTGTCAAAATTACAAGGCGTCATTGATAATTTCAGATTAATGTGAAATATCAGCGCCATTTAGATTAATTCCGTTCTGGTTTCAATTGATCTTGAAGTAAACAGGTTGAATCGAGTCGTTTCTAAAAAAGGGATGGTCAGCTTATGCCGAGAGAGACTGTCGAATGGATATTCCGACCTCTGGATCGACCATGGCGGCAGTCGCCATTTGAATGAAACTGGCACCTTGCGCCAGGTACTCCTTAACATGCTGAGCAGTTTCAACACCACCAACGCCGATGACTTCCATGGGAACTTTGAGGTGTTTCACTGCATCAGCGAAAAGCTCAGTTTGATGTAATGAGGCATCGCGACAGGCAGCGCCGCAGATCCCCCGTTTCTCACCCGAGAATAATTCTTCGCCAGTCGTTGGATCTTTAACGCGTACGGCGACGCTGTTTGTCATCGCACAGGCATTCACTGCGGGAGAGAGTGTATTAACCAGGGCTCTGACTGCCTCCGGTTCAGTTGTGTGTCCGACTTTGATGATCAGCGGTGTCTTACCAATCTGATCTCGAATCGCAGCGGCTACTAATCCGGCGGCTTCGGGTTGTTGATAAAGTTGACCGTCACATGTAGAGACATTCGGGCAGGATAAATTTGCTTCAACGGTATCGGCGCCACTTTCAACTGCCCACTTCGCACAGCGGGCATAATCGGCTGCCAGATCATCCAGAGTGAAGCCAGGCTGGTCTGTCCCCACAACAGAAACGTTCAATATCTTTCCAGTGGGAAGCTGCCTGCGGGTTTCCTCAACGTCTCTTCGCCAGACATCAGGTTCTTTAGAAGGCATGCCGAAAGAAACAGCCCAGCTTCCATTCATCTCTGGTGCCGTCGGAACGTTCGTCTCAGTTCCGTTGACTGGCCCAGTTTCGACCGGTTGTAGATTCGGTAACGGATAGCAATCCCGCGCGCGACTGCGAACCGTTTTGTAAGTAAGAAAGTCGAAACCGAGTGAGGCGTAGTAGAGTAACCAGCGCCCATTCAGGAGCGGTCCCGCCGCAATCCCCAGGGGTGAATCCATTTTCAAGCCGCAAAAAGACCAGTCACCTGCCACAGGTGGTATTTCGAGGCCAGCTGACTCAGCGGGAGCATGAGCGTAATTCCAGTCATAGGACTGGTCGATCTGATAGCGGGGAAGCATCACAACTCTAAGGCGGGAAGTCATCATCATGACTTTTGGGGATCGTTGGGGCTGAAATTTCCTGTCATTCAGCCAGTGAAAACTCCATTTATCAGAAACAACAGTTACCGAGGCTGTAACTTGGTAAGTAGAGTTGTTTCCTACCTCGATTCTATAGTTTGAAATGTGATTTTTTAAGTTTGGGATCGTGGGATTCTGGAAAAACTGCCGAAAGACCGGGCGACTTCCAGCATTCGAAACAGGGTCTGATCGGCTATGAACCAAGTTGTTTTGCAAACAGATTTTTGACGGAAAACTGCTGCCGATACCCATCCAGAATGACCGCCAGCACAATGGCACTCCCGGTGACAATTCGCTTTACGGCGTCGGGGGTCAGCATCTGCACCAGGCCAGAGTCGAGCACGGCAATAATGAGGACGCCCAGAAAGCTCTTCAGAACGGACCCTCGCCCTCCCATCAGGCTGGTTCCGCCGATCACAACTGCAGCGATCGCATCCAGTTCCAAACCTTCGCCGATATTCGGATCCGCCGTGCCTGTTTGACAGGTCTTCATCAAACCCGCGAGTGCCGCTGTAAATCCACAAAAAGCGAACACGCCCACTTTGACCGGAGTCGATCGAATCCCCGATAATCGAACCGCTTCTTCATTGTCTCCTATCGCCAGCATGTACCGGCCATACACAGTTTTGGTTAAGACTATCTGAGCAAGAATCACCAGTAGAGCAGCGACGAAAAAAGCAGGGGTAATCCCGATCCCGGGAATGGCCTCTCCCCAGTATTCGATGTTCGCTCCGATATGCAGTGACTCCGAATTCGAAATCAACAGCTCGGAACCGCGGGCGATCTCCAGCATGCCCAGGGTGACGATGAAAGAAGGAATTCGCCAGCGTTCCGAAATCATACCGTTGATCAACCCGCAAAATACACCAGTCATTAAACCGAGCAACATCGCAACTGGAACAGGTAGATTCCCATTAACAGCGGCAACCCCAGTAACCATCCCCACCAGTGCGCAGACAGCTCCCACAGAGAGATCAATTCCACCGATAATCAGTACGAAGGTCATACCGACGGCCACTACCGTATTCTCAGGGATTTTATTGGCAATATTGGTGAGGTTCCCCATGGTCCAGAAGTACTCGGTCTTCCAGCTGAAGACCAACACCATCAGCAGCAACACCCCGATTAAACCGAGGTAATCGATCACCCAACCGCTGATCCGATTTTTTTCTCCAGTCGGCATGCGTGTCAGCACTTTCTTAAGATTCAGGATCGATATTTAAAGGCGATCTTTTGATACTGCAAATGGAGACATCGAGTTCAATTATTCAACAGCTTGTTTCTCGTTAGCTTGTTTCTCGGTGAAACTTGCTTTGGTGATAAGATCAACCGGAGTTTCTTTATCCGAAGGTTTCGCTCCCTCTTTGATCACCTGTAATGCATACTCGATTCCATAGACGGCGAGTTGATCTCCATGTTGATCGGCTGTGGCCAGGATGTCCCCCGCCAGAATTGCTTCGCGAGCCGCTTTGATATTATCGAATCCGACGATTTGAACTTGGCCAAGTTTGCCGGCTGTCCGAACAGCAGCCAGAGCCCCCAGGGCCATACTGTCATTACTACAGAAAAATGCTTTCAGCTCAGGCTGGCGTGTCATGATGTCCGCAGCCACTTTATTCGCCCGGTCCATCTCCCAATCAGCACTTTGTGAAGCGACCAGATTTAAACTGGCAGTGTTGATCGCTTCTTCAAATCCAGCTTTACGCTGCTGGGCGTTGTAGGCTGTTGAAATTCCCTCCAGCAGGGCGACCTCGTCTTCGGCTTTCAATTGTGCTGCCAGATATTCTCCGACTTTTCTGGCCCCTGCTTTATTGTCAGGACCCACGAAGGGAATCTGGACACCCTGTTCCTGCAGCACTTCCGCATCCAGTTTGTTATCAATATTAATGACCACGATTCCCGACTCGATCGCACGTCGACAGACATTAATGAGTGATTTAGAATCAGCAGGAGCGATAACGATGGCGTCGACCTGCTGCACCATCATCTCCTCAACCAGTTGGATCTGCCGGGTGACATCTTTTTCGTTCTTAATTCCATTAACCAGCAATTCATACTGATCTGAATGCTGCGACTGATGTGCCTCCGCACCGCTCGCCATTGTCGAGAAAAACTCGTTCGCGAGTGATTTCATCACGAGAGCAATCCGCGGTTTTCCTGTTTGTCCTGCATGATCAGCAGACTGCTCTCCCTCGCCGCCACATCCAACCAGGAACAGCGACAAACATAACAACCACAAACTGGGGCGAACTCTGAGTGCGTAGAGATCGATTCGCATTCTTATTTCTTCCTGAGAACTTTGAGTTTTAACGATGAGGAGGACTTAACAGTTTATCAACTTCCATTCGAGTCGGCATCGCAGGCTGAGCACCGGGCTTACAGGTTGCCAGTGATCCGGTTGCGCAGGCAAACTGAATCGCTTCAGATAGTTTTTTTCCTTCAACCAGGGCAACAGCCAGTCCTGCGTTGAATGCATCTCCAGCAGCTGTGGTATCGACCACCTCGACCTGAGGGGCCATTATGTGCTCGGAGTGACCAGCTTCATCCACAACCACTGCCCCGGCCTCTCCCATTTTAACAACAACTGTTCCCGCCCCCCGGCGCTGAAGTTCTTCCGCTGCACGGACGGCTTCCTCATGATTGGTGACCGGATAGCCGACAAGTTGCTCAGCTTCCGTCTGATTCGGAGTCAGAATACTCGCCCGATACATACCTGTCCCCAATTGAGATGAGGGCATGGGAGCCGGGTCGAGGATGGTGATAATCCCGCATTCTTCGGCACGCTCGAGAACTCGCTCTACTACTACATGGGGTATCTCCAGTTGCACCAGAATCATGTCGGCAGTTGTAAGCACATCATCCCAGTAAGCAACATCGTCTAAGGAGACTTGACCATTGGCTCCACTGACGATGGTAATTGAATTCTGACCGGAAGCTTCCACACCAATCAGGGCGACACCACTGGAACATCCTTCTGAAAATAACAGTGAGCCCGTGTCCACATTGGCCTGTTCCAGAGAATCTTGAAGGACCGGGCTGAAAGAATCATCTCCCAGTCTTCCGAGCATGATGCTCTTCGCGCCCAATCGCGCCGCCCCCACAACTTGATTGGCTCCCTTCCCTCCCGGAAGTTGCACCAATGATTGACTGGCAACAGTCTCGCCCGGTTGAGGCAACCTCTCGACTCGAGCCACCAGATCCATATTGATCGAACCGACGACCACAATGCGGGGAGGTTGTCCTGTAGGAATGAAATTACCGGGAGTGATCATGGAAGTCTGATTATGGGAAAAGAATTAAGCGAGATGGAGCTGCAGAATCTTAAATCTAAACCCTGATCATATCAGCCACATTAAGAAAATACAGCAAACCGCATCCTTCACAACGAACCTGATTTTCCAAATCGGTGTCGGTCCGGCAGTGTTCCAGATAATCCTTCACCATCTTGACATAGGAGACGCAATGATGCTCCGTCCCAATCTCTTATCCGTCCAGCAAATCAATCGTTTCAATTTCATATTGCGCAGATCGTGCGTCCTGACAGATACTTCATAATCAACGGATCGATTCAATGTCTAAAATCACGAATGAAACAACCCCAAAGATTGACCCACAATTAGAATTACACCTGCAGCAGCTCGGCCTTAAATCGATTTCAGAGTACAAAGAGTGGTGTACCCGGAATGGTTTCTCTAAAAAGCTGCACAAATCCTTTCGCCAACGCCGCCGCGAAATAATGCATCAACAGCGGGAACGCGCTATTGAGCAGATGAATTTACGGCGCAGGGTTGATCGCACGCCCGCAGAGGCGATCGAACGAGCCTTCAGGAATAAGGGTCAGAGCCGACATCCTGATCAGATAATAAATACAGCACTAAAATTCGCTTTTGAAGCCTGTCAGTGCCAACGAGAGCGACGTGTACTGAAAAAACTTTTTCTTGAACTTCATGACAAGGTCAATTTCCTCTACTACACAGAAGATTCGACCAGAAGAGCCATCTGGAGAGACAATCCCTATCTTATGTGCCTTGTCCGCCTGGCACGTTACGAACGTAATTGGATCAGACCAATAGGTTCTTTAAAGCTTTGGGGTAAAGATATTGCTCAACACTTTCTTACGCTTATCAATCATCTCTTCATGACCTGGCCCATACCTAAATTCATGTATCAGGTCTGGTTTATCGATGATTATCTGAACGAATTGCCCAGAAAGTGGTTTGTGTATTTAAGTCGTGGGAGAAATATTTTCCATGCGCAGATCGCGCCTCACTACACTCGAAAAATGGTTGCTCATTTTCTGGACGCCCCTCAGAAAAGCAGTATAAAGCAGGCAATGCTCTGGGGGCGAGTAAGAGGATTGGGAGGAAGTGAGGCCCTTGCCAAAGCAATTTCAAGCAGCGACATTATTGACAACCACAGGAATATCGAATTCTGGTCCAACGTTATCAAATGGTTAATTCGATATGAATCAGAGGTCGTGTTAAGAGTGAACTCGATTATTGAATATATCTACGACCAGAAGTTCTATCGCCGTTATGAATATATTGATGGAAACTGGACTCATATCGATCCTCCAGCACCAAACCTGACAATGAAAGATCGAAAACCAGCCGCAATCTTCAGGCAAATTGAAGAATGGCATTTTCAAGCTTGCCGCAATTGCACAAATCCTGTTTGGAACAAAAGCGGTATTGACGATTTCGCATACAAGGAAGAATTGGATGAGAACAATCTGTTTCGACAGTGGAGAGTGCGTGAGTTAGTTACTATCGTTGAACTTCTTCAGGAGGCATCACAAATGCGTAACTGTGTTGCGAGTTATGCAAATGATTGCTCCACTTATGGGAGCTCCATCTGGAGTCTCACTTCCGAACAGGAAAGTTCTTGTAAAAATGAACTTACCATTCAGGTTGTCAATGAGAATCGGGAAATAGTGCAAGCAAAAGCATTTTCAAATCAGAGACCTTCTAAACGTCAACGATCCATTCTCAGAAAATGGGCAGAGCAGGCCAATTTGAAGATATCTCGTTATGTGTGACATTATTTACGATTCTTACCACCAGAGCCTCTTTGTTTGATGACTAAGAGGCTTTTTTTATTATCAAGAAGTTCCAATACCTCCTGATGGGTCGCTTTGCCCCTGGTTTGCAGCATCGAGTACAACCAAAACCATGTTTCGAAATAGCCCCCAGTTTTTTCACCCAATAATCGGGCTCCCTGAATTGTACAGTGTGCACAGCTGATTCTCTCCGGTAATATGAAATCCTGCATTTCTCAAGACCTGTCTTTTCTTTCCGAAAGAGTCTCTCATGCGTACCGGATTGATTCGAACCTCTTTACTGCTTCTCACCGTTGTCGTCGGCATTCAAAGTCTGTCAGCCGCTGAACCTAAAAATGTACTCTTCATCGCGATTGATGACTTACGGGTGCAACTCGGTTGTTATGGGGATCCCCTGGTGATCACCCCGAACATTGACAAGCTGGCAGCGGAGGGAACTTTGTTCGAACGTGCCTACTGTCAGCAGACTGTCTGCAATCCCTCGCGTGCCTCGGTCATGACGGGAATGCGACCCGATACGCTTCAGGTTTGGGATTTGCCGACGCACTTCCGTCAGAATAAACCGGATGCGGTTACGCTAACTCAGACCTTCATGCAGGCCGGTTACCATGCCCGTTGTGTGGGTAAAATCTTTCACAACTGGCGACAACCCGATTACCAGGGTGACGAAGTTTCGTGGTCGGTCCCCTCTATCCTGCATTACGGGACTCATGGTAATGACCTGCCAAAAGTAGAAGGCGATATTCCACCCGATCTTTCTTCATCGTTATCCAAAACAGAATGTCGAGATGTTCCGGATAATGCCTACTACGATGGGCAAGTCGCTGATGCTGCCATTCAGGCGCTTGCATGATATTAAGCAACAGGACAAGCCGTTCTTCTTTGCCGTCGGTTTCTGGAAACCCCACTTGCCTTTTAATGCCCCCAAGAAATATTGGGACATGTATAACCGCGAGGAAGTTCCCGTCCCGGAGAATATCTCCTACCCACAAAATATACCGGAAATTGCACTCACGAAATATAAAATTGATGACCTCAAAGAGTCGTTGACCACTGACGATCTGCGGGAAATGCATCATGCTCATCTGGCGGCGATCAGTTATATGGATGCGCAAGTCGGTAAAGTTCTGGCTGAACTCGAAACTTTGAAGATGAAAGAGAATACAATTATTGTCCTCTGGTCTGACCACGGACTGCATATTGGTGAACATGGTCTATACAGCAAGACTACAGTATTTGATCTGGATGCTCGCGTTCCAATGATCATCACTACGCCTGAACATCAGGGAGGCCAACGGACGAATTCTCTGGTTGAATTACTCGACCTCTATCCGACACTCCTCGATTTGACCGGTCTGGAAGGGCCTGAGGTTCTGGAAGGAACCTCGCTTGTCCCGGTGCTGGATGATCCCAGTGCAGTGGTCAAGCCGGTCGCCCTCACACAGACCCCTCGTCCCAATTATCCGCGAGGGACTATGCCGGAGGTAATGGGCTATTCCATTCGTTCTGGCGACTATCGTTACTCTGAGTGGCGTGATTTTAAAACAGGGAAAGTTGTGGCTACAGAACTATACGATCATCAAAAAGATCCCGCTGAGACCATTAATGTGGCTGATTCTGCTGAATACGCAGATGCAATAAAAGATCTGGCGGACTTGTTGCAACAAACTGTTCCCGTTCAACAACGCTAAGCCGCACTGTGCTCTTTCCTGAGACTTAAATCAATTTATTGAGTGAATTTGATCATGCGACAACAACTCTTAGTTCTAGCCTCCCTGCTGTGTTGCTCACTACCTTTCGCGGCTGGCGAGGAAAACTTATCCGTGGAACATCGGATTGCCGCTATTGAGGAAGGTCGTTTTCATGGCTGGCCAGCCAATAATGGAGTCTGGCAATGGGGAGATGAAATTCTCGTCGGATTCACACAGGGCGATTTTGAGGTTAAAGGGGGACACAATATTTCCGGTCGACAGGACACCCTGCTCTCACGCAGTACTGATGGGGGGCAGACCTGGCAGATGTTCGACCCGGACGGATTTCTGGATGATGAAAATCAACAGTTTCTGGGGGGAGGAAAAACAAACCTGGCCGAGCCTGTTAATTTCAAACATCCCGATTTCGCCATGCGAATCTTTGCAACCGGCTATCATGGAAACGATGATCCCGCCGGTGGATTCTACTACTCCTACAATCGAGGGAAGGACTGGCAGGGTCCTTACGCTTTCACAGGCCTGCTTGATCACCCTGAGTTACAGGGTAAAACCCTATCTCCTCGTACCGACTACCTGGTGCAGTCAGAAAAACAATGTTTTATTTTTATCTCAGCGAACACCGAACCGCGCCGTGAAAAACAGATCGGCGTAATTGAAACAACCGATGGCGGCCTGACATTCAATTTCGTCAGCTGGGTCACACCCGATGTGGATGGCCAGAGTGGCATCATGAGCCAGACGGTGCAATTGTCGGAATCGGAATTCGTGCTGGCCTTCCGCAGAATGTATTCCGGGGAAACGCGCCCCAGTGAGGTGGAGACTTATAAGTCAACCGATGGTTGTAAAACCTGGTCGCAGTTGAGCACGGTAAAGGTGATGCCCACCCATTCAAATCCTCCTGCCCTCGTATTGCTGCAGGATGGTCGACTCTGCTGTATTTACGGAGATCGGAGTGTGGGCGAGATCCGTGGACGTTACAGCAGTGACCAGGGCCAAACCTGGGGGCTGGAATTCATCGTTCAGGATAATTTCGCAGCGATGCAAAATGACCCCGATAGTCAGGGCTCGATCAATACTGACTGTGGTTACCCGCGGCTGGTTCAACTTCCCAATGGTAAACTCGTTGCCATGTATTATTGGGCCACAGCGGAACACCCGGAACAGCACATCGCTGTGACCATCTGGAACCCTTAAGTCTTTCTATATCAATCCAGGTTGAAATTATCACACACTTAAGACTCTGAGGATTATGAGCTCTTCTGATATCTGGCTTTCAGCTTCGATTCTGTTGGCTACAGCGATTGTAGGTGGCATTCTGCTGCTACCCAAAGTCTCGCGGTCTGAGTGGTGGCAGGCGACAGTCACTCCCCTCGCCTCAATTATCGGTAGCGGTTTTCTCGTTCTGGGACCGATTCTAGTCCGTGAATATGGAAAACTTGCCGCCCCGATGATGCTGGGGCTTTGCGTGGTTGCCTATCTCTTTGGAAATGCGATCCGGTACAACATCCGGCATTATGAATCTGGTGGTGAGAATCTACCTCGTTATGTTCATCTGATGGAATCCGTTTCCTCCTGGATGCTCGCTTTCGCTTACATTATTTCCGTTTCATACTACATCAACCTGCTCGGTTCGTTCGCTGTTTCCCAAACGAGTTTTAACAGTCAGACCGCAGGACGAATTGTCGCGACTTGTGTCCTGATCTTCATCGGACTGTTTGGATTCTTATTTGGCCTCAAGAAACTGGAAAGCCTCGAAGAGACCGCAGTCGGTTTAAAATTATCGATCATTACCGGGCTGCTGATGGGCATGATTGTGTTTGCTTTCCAGCTTTTCAGCCAGAATAAACTGGCTGCCAATACTGTCCCCACCCCTTCACTACACTCTCTTTATCTCGCTTTTGGACTGGTTATCTGCGTACAGGGTTTTGAAACATCCAGATATCTGGGGGAAGAGCATGATGCTGAAACCCGTGTTAAGACGATGAAGGCCTCGCAATGGATCTCGACGATCATTTATGTCCTGTATGTCTTCCTGATGTCTTTCTGTTTCAACGCAGATAATATCGAAACGTCGGAGACAGCGATCATCGATGTAACCCGGGTGATTGCCCCCATACTTCCTTATCTGCTCATAGCCGCAGCGGTAGCGGCTCAGTTCAGCGCGGGTGTAGCAGATACTGCCGGCTGCGGAGGACTGGTTGCTGAACTGACGAAAGAAAAGGTTTCTGGAAAAGTTGGCTACGCAGTTGCGATGACCGGCGGTTTGTTTCTTACCTGGACTGCCAATGTATTCGCCATTATCTCCTATGCCTCCAAAGCGTTCGCTATCTACTATGCATTGCAATCCCTCGTGGCATTATTAGTCGCCTGGCAGCATCCAGAAATGAAGCATCGTTTCCGGTATTGTGTTCTCTATGGGGTGTTAGCCCTGCTGGGAGTACTGATTGCCGTCTTCGGTATCTCTGCTGAGTGAGCTCTCCGACTAATCAATTCCGCAAGCTTTCAAGTGGAATGAAGTCAACCCTCATCCTCTGAGATTTTCTGTTTTTAAAGACTCTCTGAAGAAAGCTGAAATCAGACTGAAGAGCCTCTATCGATCAGCAACACTGGCTCCTATAATCAGCATTGGATTGAGAAAAGCCGCTCGACATTAGACGAGACCTGACTCACTCACTTCCTTCACATCAGGACTTCACATCCATGACTTTAAGTTTCGTCCGACCTGACGTCTCGGAAATTCAATATCAGTTATTCGAAAGGTCGATTCATCCCGAATTATTGAATCGCCACCAGGGGATGACGATCCGTTTCAAAGATTATGAAGCGTGTATTCACATCTGCGACGCCGGTCATACAATCTGCTTCAAACACCGAAATCAACTGATCACAGAAGTTGTGACTCCGATTGAAACGCCCCTACCGAGCCAGAAACGGATCGCACACCACCAGATCAGAGGCTGTCGAGACCAGGAGCACGCATTCGCATTCGGGGTCACTTATCAGAATTGCTGCCAGGTCGAGCGAGTAGATGCCGAAGTTTACCATCAGATTCATGAAGAACTGCTGCTGGATAGCCGCAAGGTGAGAATGGTCTGCCAGTTTCCGTCAACCCACCGGTTTTCGCTCTCTCCCTTGAGCCTGATCCATACCGAGGCGATCGAGAACAGTTTTCTGGTGCATACCTATCACACTTATCCGGAAAACCAATCGATCGTGAAAACCCAGTCTCTCTTCGAACTGGTCTAAAAGAAGCGGTTTTCCAGGTGGTTTTAGCGGATTGAAGGGTGAGCGGTCAAAATCTTGTTGACCCGGCTTCTTCCCCGGATTTATTATGGATCCAGCGTGGCCAACGCTTCTCCCCGAAGAAACAGAGACTCAGCAGCTCCCCTGGCTCAACTTATCCGAATTGAATTCTGTAGCAACTCTACCCTGTTTTAAGCTACACACCACAGAGGGGATCCTGAAATGTCTATTCGCCAGATCGTTCCAGCTCTTTTGACGATCAGCCTGGCAATGGCTCCCGCTTCTCTCATGGCTGGGGGAAATTCACGTTCCTATTCATCGCAGGGGTCGAGCTACTCTCAGAAATACAATCTGTACGATTACAACCAACGCTCGTCCTATCCGTTGAGCACCGGGAAAAGAGTTTACGGATACAACCCACGGGATTACATGCGTCCCAAGCCTCGCATCGAGCGAACCCGTCAACCTCTGGGATATCCCAATCGATCCCCGTATCCGTATTATTACCCGTATGGGTTCTATTATGGCTTCTATCCGTACTCCTACTACCACTTCTATAACATTCCGTGGTACACCCATTACAACTACCGCTACTACCACGACCTGTACCAGCCCTGGTACTCGACTCCCTACCAGTACAATTATTACTCACCGTACTAGGGATTAGTCGCCTGACAAGCCCAGAGCCATTTTGATCGCGGCGGTCATCTCGTCGTGGGCCTGTTTGCTGACCTGGCACCAGTGGTGATCCTCATCGAAATTTTCGGCGATCGCCCGCCGCGTGGGTAGATAACCGGGAGCACACTCACCGTAGCCGGGAATCATCAGAAATGTATCCGGGCGAGTTCCTGCGCCTCGAGCTGATAGCCGACAAACGCCTCGGCCGGCAAGACAAACCACTTCGCATTGCCAAAATCGAGTACCGGGAGATCGATGCCCTCCCCGCGAGCGACCCGATTGAGCCAGCTGATCCCAAGAGCCGCATCAATTCGGCGATGTTTGTTCTGCTGAGGGTCGGCGAGCACCTGCTCGAACTCGGAAATTGAGAAACTCGGGGCATTTCTGGGGCTCAAATGGTATTGATGAGCTCTGAAGGTCATGTTCGTGATCGGGAACTTTTCTGTTTGTTCCCAGGCCGCCTGCATGCCGGCTCGTAACTTCTCCGCCAGGGCGACCCGACTGTCATAGTCACCGTTGTTATATTTACTGGCCGTTAAATCCCCGCTGCAACCCGAGCAATAAATCTGGAAGACAGCCGGTTGCTCGTCCTGTCGCTTCTGGCGGGCCAGACCGACAAAGTCGGACGAGACCTCTCCCCGGCAGTAATAGCTCATGGGGTGGACGGCATAGGTGCTGACAGCAACCAGGGGGTCTCTCCATTCCAGAAGCTGATCGTCTTCAGCCAGGGATCGATTTCCCCTGCGGGCTGCTCTCGAATTGCCAAGTCCGCCGAGAAACTCCCCCGATCGTAACCGAAGCTTCCATTTTCTCTCTGGACGCGACGATTACTGGCGACATCGATGACCTTTGCCTTCCTAATCCGTAGTGGGTGACGGGGACTGCTCCCTTTAGTGACGCTTTCACTGCCGTCTCAATCTTGAGCAGGCAATCTTCCTGAAATTGCAGGTCGAGCATCGCACCCTCATAGCCAAAGCGGGTGAGCACTTCCTGGGCTTCATTATCAGACAAGGGGCATCGTGCTGATGCACCGAGGTCAACATGACATGCTTGCGAGTGGTCCCCGCTGCGGCTGCCAGGCGATCTCGCCATAAATCGTATGATTTGTTGCGGATCTCACACCAGTCGACAGAGGCGACGACAACTGGCTGTTCCGTCCCCTGCAGGACCAGCCCTTTGATCCAGAGGGGATCCTTGATCTCCTTCGCAGGCCCGCATAATCCGGCAATTGTAGGGTGACCAAGAGGTGGCGTCACATCGACCTCGAACGTACTGATCGAGAAATCAGCTCCCTGCAGGGAGAACGAAAAAGCGGTCATAAACAGGAAGCAGAGGAGGCGGATCATGAGTGAGCCCATCAGAGATAATTCATTTTAATTTTCAACCAAATACAGTCGGCGTTAAATTCGTTACAACCTGCCCCCCAGAATCCAATCAGGGAGTCTCTGGAGTACGCTTGGTCACGGGACGGAATTTTTGAGCGTTTTCGTTGTAGATATCACCAACGTAAAGATTCCCCTCTTTGTCCTCTACGATGCAGTGGATGCCAGCTGCCTCACCCGGTTTGATCGTTTCCCGATGGTCCCGATCTCCCAGGGGGATGGTCCACATCTGCTGTAACCGGCCACTGGTACTGAATCGCAGGAATAACTGATCCTTGAACTCAGGATACTTATCCCCCCGTTTCCACCAGTGGGGTGATGACCCACAGACCCAGAGATCTCCCTTGTAGTTGATCGACATCCCCCACGGCATAATGATGTTTGACCACTCGTCCTGGAGTTCACCTGCCTGATTGAAAATCATGATCCGACCACTATTGCGATCGGCAACATAAAGCAATCCCTCGTTATCCATCACGATCGCGTGAGGAAGCACAAACTGCCCGCGACCTGTCCCATAAGTTCCCCAGGCTTTGACAAATTTACCTTCGCTATCGAAATGAACCACACGCCGGTTGCCGTAGCCATCCGTTACAAAGATGTCTCCCGCAGGAGAAATGACCATGTCCGTTGGACGATTAAAGTGAGTTTGATCTTCCCCGGAGACTCCCTTTTCACCCAGTTGAAACAGGAGTTCTCCGTCGGGTGTGTATTTCTGCACCAGATGCAGGCCAAAATCGGCCACCCAGATCGATCCTTCGTGATCAATTCGGATGTGGTGAGGGTCCTGAAAATCGCCTTTTCCCCAGGTCCGGACGAAAGTCCCATCGGGCTGGTAGCATTGAACCGGGTCCTCTCCTTTGTTGAAGAGCCAGATATTGCCCTCTTTATCCAGAGCCATTCCGGATACCCAACCGAATTTGGCAATGTTTTCGGGTCTTTTTGGCCAACTTTCGTCAACATCGTATTCTGTAATCAAAGGATTTTCAGCAAATCCGGGATACTGGCCCCAGGCGGTTTCCGCCGCCCCGCTCAAGATCAGGACTCCCAAAAGAAACCCTTGAAAGAGTTTGAGGTAGTTGTTTTCGAGTTGGATCTTCCTGAAACAAATATCACGTATTTCGAGCTTCATCTTTCCCCCCAGGGCCAG
The DNA here is from genome assembly GCA_041398805.1 of Planctomycetaceae bacterium. GTDB lineage: Bacteria > Planctomycetota > Planctomycetia > Planctomycetales > Planctomycetaceae > Polystyrenella. Next base: position 316,479 of record JAWKUC010000002.1, read on the forward strand.
AGATGGGCACCTCTAAAAAACTGTAGATATAGGGTAATTACGCACATAACCTCTTATTTAGAGGCTTGAATAATCATTTTAATTGGAACTTTATCACGTCCATAACCACCATTCGAACCTACGGTTCTACCATGAACGATTAACCATTTCTTCACATTGGTCTGGAAAATCCAGCAATTCCACCAAACTTTATTGCGAATTAGGTTGTTCAGATGAAATTGAAATATGTACAAAAAGAGATAGTTAATCCCCTCATAACTGGCCGATCAGACCAATTTCCCCAGCCCTTCCAACTGGTGTAGCCACGCCGATGATATCCGTTTATCATTTTTACCCCTTCCCCGTGGCTTATTTACTTGATATATAGCCCCCTATCTGCCAAAGTAATATACATCAAGTACTCTTTCTATTCAGGTTCCCTCCAAACCCGATTCAGTCTTGAATTTTTGCCCTGGCTCTCTGAGTGATGCACTTTCTGAATGGTTCTCAGATTAAAGCACCTCACGTTGCCGGTCAGGTTAAAAATAGGAATCAATCCTACTTGTCCAAACTCTGATCCACTCTTTTATTCCACCTCTAGAAACTCCAAGGAGAATTGTTCGAATGGTCCGATTCATGCGAATCTTCGCTTGTCTGGGCTTGATGGCTGGTATGCTCACCGCCTCAGCTCAAGCTGGCGACTGCGGCTGCGAGAAAGCAGCATGCGATTCTGGTTGTGCTCCGGCATGCCAGAGCGCACCTGTCGCATGTGCACCGACTTATAAAGAAGTTGAGTGTACTGTGATGGTCCCAGAAACAGTCGTTGAAAAACGCACTGTGAAATCTACTGAAATGCAACAGGAACAACGTGAGCGTACTGTGACTTACTACGAGAAAGTTCCTCGTACTGAGACACGTACTCGTGAAGTCTGCTACATGGAGCGTGAAGAACGCACCAAAGAAGAGACTTACACCGTTTGTGTTCCCAGCTGGAAAGAAGTTGAGCAGACCTACACCGTTATGGTTCCAACCTGCGAAACTCGTACTGGCATGAAAAAAGTCTGCAAACCTGTCTGGTCAGAAGTTGAGCAGACTTACACAGTCATGGTTCCTTCCTGCGAAACTCGCACTGGCACCAAAAAAGTTTGCAAACCCGTCTGGAAAGACGTTGAGCACACTTACACTGTGATGGTTCCTTCCTGCGAAACTCGCACTGGCACCAAAAAAGTTTGCAAACCTGTCTGGAAAGAAGTTGAGCACACTTACACTGTGATGGTTCCTTCCTGCGAAACTCGTATTGGAACTAAACAAGTTTGCAAACCAGTCTGGAGTGACGTTGAGTACACATACACAGTCAACGTTCCCCACACTGAAACACAAACTCGTACCCGTATGGTTTCCAAATGCGTTCCTGTGACCAAAACTCGCACTGTCTGTGTTGACGAAGGCCACTGGGAAGAGCAAGTTGTCAGCTCTGGCTGCAACACTGGCTGTGGAAGCTGCAACAGCGGATGCGGAAGCTGCAACTCTGGTTGTGGTAGCTGCGATTCAGGCTGCGGAAGCTGCAACAGTGGCTGCGGTAGCGAAGCTGCTTGCGGAAGCTGCACCAAAACCTGCAAAGTCTGGGTTCCCAGCGTCGTTCAGAAAGAAGAAGAATACACTTCTTACGAACGTCAGTGTTCAGAAGAATCTTACGAATGCCAGGTTACTGTCTGCAAACCAGAAACTCGTACTGGAACTAAAAAGGTCTGCGAATACGTAACCGAAGAAGTTTCTTACGAATACCAGGTTCAGGTCTGCAAACCAGAAACCCGTACCTGCACCAAGAAAGTTTGTGAGTACGTAACTGAAGAAGTTGCTTACGAATACCAGGTCCAAGTCTGCAAACCAGAAACTCGTACCTGCACCAAGAAAGTGTGCGAGTACGTGACTGAAGAAGTTGCTTACGAATACCAGGTTAAAGTTTGCAAACCAGAAACTCGTACCTGCACCAAGAAAGTTTGTGAGTACGTAACCGAAGAAGTTCCTTACGAATACCAGGTTACTGTTTGCAAACCAGAAACTCGTACTTGCACCAAGAAAGTGTGTGAGTATGTTCAAGAGCAACGTACCCGTACTTGCAACTACACTGTCTGCGTTCCTAAAACCCGTACTGAAGAGTACCAGGTTACTGTTTGCGACTGTGTGAAAAAAGAACGGACTGAAACCTACACTGTATGTGTTCCAGTTTGCGTTGAAAAAGAAATTGAAGTTCAGGTCTGCCGTATGGTCCCCAAAACTGTTACCAAACAGGTTCCAGTTTGCGGTGGCTGTGCTTCAACCTGCGACAGCGGATGCAGCACTTGCAACAGTGGCTGCGGATGCAACTAATCAACATTAGTTGATAACTCGATTAAACCCCTGGTTTAATCAGACAGCATAGGAAGAACCTCACATCTTCGGGTGTGAGGTTCTTTTCTTTTATATCCCGATCTCTTCTACCCATATAGCTCAGCTTACACGCCTTGAAGGTTCCACTCTGATAGTGAAAGAATTCCATCTTTCCAGAGACAATTACTTAGCCTATCCTGAGTAATACTCAATCACTTTCCAACCTTTGAGCTGCATACCTGACAATGCCTGGTACTCTCTTCAACTTTCGAATTGCCCTGCTCTGGATCAGCCTGCTATTTCCAGCAGAGATGGCTTGGGGACTTGATCACCAGTTGGCCCGCTTTACAGCAGATCTTCGTCGCCAGGAACTTTATTCTCTGGCAGAGTCTTACTGCCAGCAACGTTTGGACGACGATCGGTTGGCCCCTGCTTTAAGAATACAGCTGACTGTCGAACTGGCAGAGACTTTCGCACTACACGCCTCAGTAGTACCAGCAGAGAATCAACAATCCCTCTATCAAAAAGCAAACGAACTGGTCGGCAGTTTTCCACTGGCAGACTTGAATGAACTTGAACAGCTCTACCTGGAAGTTGCTGCGAAAACACTCCACATGACAGAAGGTGAAACGGCTTACTGGCATTCTGAATTATTGCAGACGGAAGAGGCTCGCACCGATGCTTTAATGTTACTTACAGAAGCGATTGCAGGTGCTCAAGAACTGATCGACTCAAATCGTCAATGGGCGTCCGCCAGAATGATCGCCAGTAGTGAAACGGATTCTCAATTGTTGAACTATCAGGAAATCCTGATGTTGCATCGACAGTTTCGTCTGGAATTCGCCCGGGCATTGTTACGAAAAGCACAACTGACCAGAGAGCTGCATCAGGAGATCGAACTGGCCACTGATGTTGAGAATTCCATACCAGAGTTATCGACCGACTTTCAGACCAGCACAAAACTGATCAACGCCTTTCAGAAACAACATGAGTTTCCCGCTCTCTATTACCAGTCTCATCTACTGGAAGCAGATTGGGAACTTTTAACCGGCCGGTATCAAAATCTCGACAAACGCCTGGAGATGTTAAAGCAGAGAGACCCAGGCGTTTCCATTCTGAATGAGATTGCAGCTCGTGAAGCACGGCGCGAGTTACAGTTGAACAATGTGGTGAAAGCGGCCAAATTACTGCACCAGCATCAGCAGGCGGGGTACAAGAGCACTCCGGAAGTTGATTTCCTGACGATCAAGGCATTTCTGGAACTCGCGCGAATTGCTGCAGAAAAAAAAGAGGAGCAGCTCGAAACGAGGTTGATGGAGAATATTCAGGCGAGACTGGTCGTGATGCCCAAAGGCTATTGGTCTGAACGTGCACGACGAATGTTCGCCCGTAAGGAGCAGCAAATCAATTATGGAACTGACCTGCAACAATTAATCCAGCAGGCGGAGATGCTCAATCAGGAAGGCAAACTGGACGAAGCGAGTGCCGCCTATTCCAATGCCCTTGAAAAGGCGATTGAACGCGAAGCCGCACCACTACAGGCGGAGTTGAAATACCAATTGGGATTGATTCTCTATAAACAGAAGAATTTTGACCAGGCAGCCGAGCAGTTCCAGAATGTTGCCAGTGAGTTCCCTGAGGAGAAAATAGCTCCCCAGTCGGATTTAATGCTCGCTTATATTGCCGGACAAAAAGGAGAGATCGCGAAAGCGATCGAAATTCTCAGAAAACACCGACAGACCTACCCGGAATCAGAGACTTACCTTGATGCCACTCGATTGCTGGCAAATCTGGAACAGCAACAGAAGGAACTGATTACCGCACTTTATCATTATCGCGAACTGATTGAACGAGAACCTGAGGAGCTCGGTACGCGAGATAAATTGCTGGAGGTATATGAAGAACTCTCCCACCAGGAAAATATATCCCCTGCCCTGGCTGAAGATTTACTGAAACAGTTTTCTGGTGATTTTCCTGACCCCCTCGAACCGCTCACAGCAGAGAATTTCGACAGGCAATTTCGTATCCGTCTTTTACTTTCCGAACTGAAGTTGCATGTCTCTCCCATCGGTCAGAGTGAACTATCAGATATATTAAATCCATTGCTGGAACCCTCTATTACGTCGTCACCTCGATTTCAGCGACATCAAACCGACTTTGTCGAGATTTACTCCAGGTACCTGATTCTGACTGACATCACACGCGAGCAGTTTGACACTCTTACTGACTTGCCAGTCGAGTTGAAACTCGCCCTTTTTCGAATAATCGCAGCCACTCCGACTGACAAACCGAGTTATCACTCACTCATGGAAATCCTGGAACGCCAGTTGGAAGACCAGAAAGCGGAACTCTCCCCAGAAATGGAACGGCTTTTCTCATTCATGGTCATGATGCGTAAGTATCGTGAGGATGATTCTGAAACGAACCTTCAGAATCTGGCACAGGCAGAACAGAAGCTCAAGCTGAGTATTGAAGAACTTCGGCAGATCGCATTACTACTCACCTCCTCAAAACAAAAATCACGTCAACAGGCGGCGCTGGAACATTGGGAGTCATTGGAAGCAAGACTGAAAGCGGGCTCAGACTCATGGTTTGAATCCCGCTATTATCAGATTCAGTCATTACAGAATCTGGGTCAGTCTGCGGAAGCCGTGAAACGAAAACGGTTAACATTATTGCTGCATCAATTCCCGCAGGATTCTCCTGGAAGTCGAAGTTTGATTCACTTTAATAGAAAAAGCCGCTTGTGAGTAGAAATAAAAAAGCTGACATCACTTGAATGATGTCAGCTTTTAGAGCAAGGCAGGATTTTGAGATGAATCCAGGATATGAATTTTGCCTCTTCTGATCCTATCCTGTTAGAGTTAGGGTTGAATCACTGAAGATATCAGAAGTAGTCATCTCTGCAAAATTCATTCAGAGTATCAAGTCCAGTGAAACGACTTTAGCTTCAGTCTTGGACGCAAGTTATCGTGAGGGTGTGTAACCAACCTGTTTTAATGGTTTGGGCATCGAGTGACGCACTTCCGGTACGGGTGGTACCACTGTAGGAGCCTGTTCCGTGGTTGATTCAACAGGTGTTGGTGATTCATAAGTCACGTCACTGTAAACAACACCTTGACAAGGCGCTCCCCAGTAAGGAGTTTTATACCCATATTCACGTTGATGCCATTGGTTTGGCCAGGGCATGGGTGGCAACATCCAAGGTTTGGGCTGCCAGCTGGGAACACGCTGGTAGGTGAAGCCTAGCTGCGTTGTATCGCTGGGCATGTAGACCATGGGATAACGTTGCATGGCTGCTTCAGGGGTAATCCCGTGTGTAGCGTCCGGCCAGCGTTTAAGATACTGGACTGGAGTGTTCGTGATGTAATTTCGGATGGGACGACCCCAGCCTGCATCAGCTGGATATTTATTACACCAGCCATCTTTTTCACAGCCAGAGTCGCAACCGCCGTAAGGATTGCAGTTCGGGCAGCCCCCTTCCACGTATCCACCGTACTCTACAGAGGATCCCTGGAAAGAAAGTAATTGAGGTTCGCCAGAGTAGTTTGCATCAGCAATGCGAGCGACACCTTCGTCCGCTTGAGCGGCAGTACATAAACCGATCATACCTGCGACGGCTGATGCCAGCAGAAATCGATATTGATTTTTATTGAATCTCTTCATGGTTCTAATCCTGTCTTCTCCCATGAGAACTTAAAATTGAGAGTCATCCTGTACGTTCTCTGTTTTAATCGAACTGATTAAAACGGCTGACTATTCGTATCTTTGGTATCCAGTCAGCAGGTTGGTCGTTCATTGCCTGCGTCATTAAGCAGGTTATTGATGAACGAACAGATTATGTTTCAGTCTCTGTCCTGTTAGACGTCGGTGCCAGTAGAGCTGTGATCAGATGCTGCCACCGACGCATTATTTGAACAGATATTATGGTCCGTAGGGTGGTGTCACGCGAGAAACTCGTGTAATCCGGCTGGAAGGAACTCCCCAGCTGTAGTTGTAAGCCTGCTTCACATTAGGTGCGAGAGGAACTGCAACCGGCATACCGTAACCCTGGGCAGCGTACACACCACCATCTCGTTGATCAAAATATCGGGGGTTAGCCGAATAGATCATGTTGTAACATCCGATTGGTGGAGTTCCTTTTCCGCCACTACCTTCAGGGCAGAAGTAGCAATGTTTATTGCCATTGACGAACAACTGACGGAACCCATGATCGATACTGTGTGAAAGATGATTGGCGAGTGCCCGGCTCTGAGCCTGATTACGAGCCATGAATCGGCAGCTGGCTCGGTGATAAGCATCACAACCGCTGGAATCACAGTTTTCGCAACCATCACAGCCATTGCATGAATCGCAACCGTTGCATCCATTGCAATGACCGTTGCAGTGGCCATCACAATGACCATTGCATCCCATTGCTCCCTGGCAGGAGTCGCAACCGCAGGCGTTTCCAGCCATGCACGAATCGCAAGGATTGCAGGTCATGCAGGAATCACAACTGGTGCATGAATCGCAAACAGGTGCTGTAGTGCAGCAATCTGAAGGACAGACTTCTGGACATCCACAATCAACCGCAACGGGACATTCAGGAATAGCACAAGTCGGTGCTGTAGTACAGCTATCGCAGACCGGTGCAGGTGCAAGGCAGTCCGAGCAACCTGTCTGCTGAATTTGGCGTGACCCATTGTCACTGATTCGAACCACACCAGCTTCGCCCGCATGGACCGACTGGTTGGTGATCAATATCGACAGAAGCAACATCGCTCCTGTTAAAGATTGTTTTGTAAACATAGTTTGATTACCTCAAGTTTGGAGGAAATGTCTGGCTTTCCAGGTTTGTATTGGATGAATGATTCACTGTTATGTTGCTGACGGTTTATCAGTTCAATAAGAATCTATTTCCTGATAGTTGATTCGAGCAGCGGTCGGGGCTCCTCCCGTTTCGGCAGGAACCATCTGTGATCAGCGAATCCATTTCGTTTTGAACTTGGCGAAGGGTGATATTTCGCTGTGATATTTCACATCCACCATGGTTCCCTGCAGCTTCCAGTGTTCGTCGGAGTGAATTCCAAAGGGAGTCCACATCCAGCCACCACTTACTTTGTAGCTGTAAGGTCCATACAGAGCGCGATAACGATGCGCGTACAACATTTCATGCGGATCGAAAGCCTGATTGGTGATGACAGTCGTGCCAACCCGAGCCGATGGGTATGGCGACGGTGCTGGGTATAGAGGGGCATTCAGATAGGGATACCCATCCATAGCCGTGTACTGTCCACCCATCTGCGTCGGTGCTGCTTCAATTCGATGAGGAATTGGCTGCGAGGCGGTCCGCATGTGAGAAATGGGAACGGGCTGCGAGGGTCGATAGACGACCGGATCAGCCCCCTGGGAAGCGTTTGACCAGAAGCTGAGGATCATTCCCGCCAGCATGGCCAGTTTCAATTCTAAACGAGGCATGTTAAAACTCCTTCCTGCCTTTTAAAAAACCCCGGAAAACCGTTGTGGACGGTTGGTGCTGCCTGTTTGCTCCATACGGGCAGACAACCTGCAAGAGGTCCGTCTCTATTCCGGGATGTTCAATTATTCGGCTGGTAGCGATTCGATCAGTGAGACATTATGTGTCTTGGGTACCGATTACTCCCCCGATTCCATTTGCATTGCCAGTGCATTAGTTACAACCCAAAAACCTGTAAAAGTTTGACATGGATCGCTACAATCCGGTTCCTTAACTCAGGACGAAAATTTGCTACAATCGGTATAGTTTGACATCTGTAAGAAATTGGAGATGATTCGTCTCTGAACCGATCTGTAGAGAGTCGAAACCGCCCTAAAAACCCTGTAGAACCCCTATCCGGGGGGATGGGCCGCTGGACGGTGACGTGCCCCCCTCAAGGAATCTTCGAAGGATATCACCTTTGTCTAAAAAGCGCCGATCTGCTAAATCCGGGATGGTCGAACAGAACCCGGAGAATATCCAATATGTCTCACTCAGCCAGGAAACGCGCCGCCGCTATCTGAATTATGCCTTGTCGGTGATTACCTCCCGGGCCCTTCCTGATGTGCGGGACGGGCTGAAACCGGTACAACGGCGAATTCTGTATGTAATGTTTGCCGATCTCCGGCTTACATTTGACAGTAAAACCCGAAAGTCGGCCAAAATCACCGGAGACACAACCGGGGGATATCACCCCCATGGGGACATGGCTGTCTATGATGCGATGGTTCGTCTCGCACAGGATTTCACCCTGAGGTATCCTCTCATTACCGGCCAGGGAAACTTTGGTTCTATCATGGGGTTGCCTGCCGCCGCCGCCCGATACACCGAAGCAAAGCTCTCCTTAATTGCCGAGGAACTGCTGAACGAGATTCGGTACAAAACCGTCGACATGCGTCCGAACTACGACGCTACGCGCGACGAACCAGTCGTCTTGCCCGCCCGTTTTCCCAATATTCTGGTGAATGGGACATCGGGGATTGCTGTGGGAATGGCGACAAATATTCCTCCGCACAACTTCGGTGAAGTGGCCAGTGCCTGTAAATACCTGATCGAAAATCCTAATGCGACAGTCGCCCAGGTGATGAAGTTCATCAAAGGCCCTGACTTCCCTCTGGGTGGTCGGATTGTGACCGACCGAACCACGATTCGCAAAGCGTACGAGGAAGGTCGTGGTTCAATCAAAGTTCGTGGAGAATGGCGGTTCGACAAAGAAATGCGAACTGAGGACGAAAATAAGCTGGTCATCTACTCAATCCCCTATGGAATTGAATCGGGAAACTTTGTCAATGACATTGGTGAGTTGATCGCCAATCGAAAGTTGCCGCAACTGCTGGATGTTGCGGATGAAACCAACGATGAAAATGGTTTGCGGATTGTTCTGGATATTAAACCAGGTTCGGACCCGGAAGCTGTCATCGCTTATCTGTATAAGCATACAAACCTGGAGCAGAACTTTTCGCTGAACATGACCTGCCTGGTGCCTGATGACCAGGGAGGTTGTGTCCCCGCCCGATTGAGCCTGGTGGACATTCTGAAAGAATTTCTCGATTTCAGGTTCAAAACGGTCACCCGGCGATTTGAATTCCAGTTGGAACAGCTGGAAAAGAGAATTCACATCTTGCGGGGAATGGCGCTGGTCTTTAAAGGGTTAGACCGCGCGTTACAGATCATTCGTAAGAGTAAGGGAAAACAGGACGCGGCTGAAAAACTGATGGCCGAATTTCCCCTGGATGAGATTCAGACTTACGCGATTCTGGAAATTCAGTTGTATCGCATTTCGCAACTCGAAATCGATAACATCAAAGAAGAACTGAGAGAGAAAGAAGCCGAAGCGGAAAACATCCGTAAGATTCTGGCTTCTCCCAAGCGACTATGGAAAGTCGTGAACACGGAGATTATGGAACTCTCCGATCGATTCGGTGACAAACGCCGAACTACAATTGGTAATGCTGAGGAAGTCGTCGAATACGACCCACAAGCCTATATCGTCAAGGAAAACACCAATGTGGTGGTAACGCGCGAAGGTTGGGTGAAACGAGTCGGTCGATTACAGAAAGTCGAAAGCACTCGTGTTCGAGAGGGGGACGAAGTTCTCGCAGTGATACCCACCAGTACCCTGGATCACATCATCTTTTTCGCCAGCGACGGAACGGCCTACACCCTCCCCGCCGATCAGATTCCAGTTTCTTCCGGTTACGGAGAACCGCTCGCGAAGCATGTTCGACTGGGAGATGGGGTGAATATTGTTGCGGCGGTGACTACAGACAATCGCTTCACGGAAGAGGACTTCGAATACGAGGGATACCCTGTCCCCGGTCCTTACCTGTTCGTAGCAACAGAACGGGGCCAGGTGATGCACATTCCCCTTACAAATTTCCGTCAGGCTTCCACCAAGACCGGACGACGCTATTGTCGCCTGGGCAAAGAGGACCGGGTGGTCTTTGTGCAGTTAATTGGAGAAGCGGAAACGATCTTCCTGGCTTCTGAAAAGGCGCGCATTATTCACTTCTCTCTGGATGATGTCCCCGTCTTGTCGAGTGCCGGCAAAGGGGTTCGAGGGATGAAGCTCGACTCGAAAGACAAGCTTCTCGGAGCAGCCCTGATGGCTCGCCCCAGCGACACCCTGAAAGTCCTCAATTCGAACGACAAGGTCATCAGTATGGGACAGATGAAGTACAATGTGACCTCACGTGGCGGGAAAGGAGTCCGCACCAGCATGCGGAATACTTTTGTATCGATCGTGCCACCGGAAATCGAACTGGTGGACTGGGCGACGATGGAGGAAACCTGATACCCTCATCATAGCTCCGTTTTAAATAACACTCGCACCTACTCAAGAATTCTGAATCAACACAATGGCAACAGCGACAGATAAATCTTACCAGGCAGATGACATCGAAGTTCTGGAAGGACTGGAAGCCGTCCGCAGGCGACCTTCGATGTATATCGGCGGCATCGATTCACGCGGTCTACACCACCTTTTGTGGGAGATTGTCGATAACTCTGTCGACGAGTTTCTGGCAGGTGAAGCGAACCAGATCACAGTCACCCTGCACAAGGATGGCTGTTCGATGACAGTCGCGGATAATGGCCGCGGAATTCCTGTCGACACGCACAGTAAAACCAAGAAATCTGCGCTCGAGCTAATTCTGACAACACTGCACGCCGGGGGCAAATTCTCCAATAAGAACTATGCCCGCAGTGGGGGTCTGCACGGGGTAGGATCATCTGTGGTGAATGCCCTCTCTACAGAAATGGTCGCGACTGTTCACCGGGATGGTTACGAATGGGTGCAGCGTTTCAAGTGCGGTAACAAAACAACTCCTGTAAAAAAAGTGCGCCCATTCCGAGGGCATGGTACGAGTATTTTCTTTCGCCCAGATGAATCGATCTTCAAACGCATTCACTTCAACAGTGATCAGATTCGTCAGCACCTGGAGGACATTTCCTATATCCATGGTGGATTAACAATCAAGTTCATTGATGAGAACAAAGGGGAAACCTATGAGCTTTCTCATCCCGACGGAATTCGTTCCTATCTCGAAAAACTAACGACCGAAACGTCCAAGAAACCGATTCACGATCAACGCTTTTTCGCCGAGAAAGATGAAGGAGACATCAAGACGGAGTGTACCTTCTGCTGGACTGAGGCCACCGACGAACATATTCGAAGTTATGTGAACGGAATCCGCACCCATGCGGGTGGAACACATGAATCGGGCTTTCGTACGGGTGTTGCCAAAGCAGTCAAGAATTATATGGATGTGCATGACATCAAGCACAAAGGTATCACGATCAGCAATGACGACATCCGCGAAGGAATTGTGGGTGTTGTATCGCTGTTTCATGGTGACCCGATGTTTCAGGGGCAGACTAAAGAAAAACTGAACAACCCGGAGGTGACCTCGGTCGTTGAAAGTTTCGTTCGGTCGGGTGTGGAGAACTGGCTCAATAACAATTCGACCATCGCTGACGCCGTTATTGGCCGCATTGTGCTTGCTGCACGGGCTCGCATGGCGAGTCGTCAGGCGGTCTCGGAAGTCCGTCGTAAATCAGCCTCCACTCGGAAGAGCACTCTGCCTGGGAAGCTACTTGATTGTCAGGCGACTTCTTCTGAAGATTCTGAACTCTTCATCGTCGAAGGGGACTCGGCGGGCGGCACCGCGGCGATGGGACGAAACAGTAAGACCCAGGCCGTTCTACCACTACGGGGTAAAATTCTTAATACAGAGTCTCTGACCCTCAGTAAAATCATGACGAACCAGGAAGTTAAAGATCTGGTGCAGACTTTGGGTACTGGCATCGGGCCGAACTTTGATGTCCACCAACTTCGTTATGGTCGGATCATCCTGCTGATGGATGCGGACAGCGATGGATACCACATCAGCACATTGCTGCTAACCTTCTTCTTCCGTCATATGCTCGAAATCATCCGGCAGGGGCGATTGTATATTGCACAGCCTCCGCTCTATAAAATTGCCATTGGTAAAGATGTGCAATACGCTCAGGACGATGCCCAGAAAGAAGAAATTATTTCCAGTCTGCCGGCAAATCGTAAATTCGAAGTCACCCGCTTTAAAGGTCTGGGTGAAATGGATGCGAAACAGCTGAAAGAAACGACGCTCGATCCATCCCGACGTGTGCTGTTACGCGTCGAAGTCGAAAACCAGCTCGAAGCAGACAGTACTTTCTCGCAACTGCTCGGTAAAGACGCTTCAGAGAGATACCGGGTCATCATGGATGAATCGAGCTTCGCCGATGACATCGATGTCTAGAAATTGTTAAGGTTAAGAATGTCGACTTAAGAGATTGACCATAAATCGAGATCATCACTTAAATCGAAATCACTTTCGTCTTCATCGTCATCCTGTGTGATTTTATGCTCCTCTGAAGCAACGGTAGACTGCTCTTCAGCGGGAGCTTCCGAGGTCTCAGCGACCTCCTCGGGAGCTTCCGTAGCAGGTTCATCGCTGGCCTGTTCCTCTTCAATCGCTTCAATGGCTGCCACTGGTTCTTCCTGACGAATTGCCTGAGCTTCCAGAATTGTGGGAGGTTCTTCTTCCTCTTCGATCGGTAACTCTGCAATCGGTTCACGTTCTGGATTCAGGTAGGAACCTACCCAGTCGATCCAGGCAGTAGAGGGGAATCCATAGGGACGGAACTTATCAAGTCGTCCCTGGTCTTCCTGATAGAAATAGGCTCGGTGTGTACCTAATCGGGATGCGACTGGGGTATCGATGAAGTTACTGGAGTCAGTCGCGTTCATATCGAAAGCGACGCGGGTTTCCATCTCGCGCATCAGTTGAGTACTCATCCAACGGGTCGCATTGCTGTAGCTGTCACACCAGATTAAGGCATGCACGCCAACAGCGGGTCCGTCCTTGATGATCTGTTGCAGGTGATCTGCACCGGTCGTCGTTTTCGGTCCTCTGGAACCACCAAAGCCGAAGTCCTCATCTGCTTTCCGTAAATCACGGAAGCGTCCCAAGTGATAGATCACGACAAAGATCGGAGGGAGCTTGTCTGTCGCAGCAGCCTTGTTCCTCCAGGTGACATGCCGGGCAACTTCTGCGAGATACTCAGAAGCAACCTGCACACCTCCCAGTTTTACCTGGTGAGGAATCGCCGGCAGGATCTCTTCCCAGCGAGTCGTTTCCGGTGCTTCATCCTGATCGCCATCCAGAATGTAAATAGTGGCCGCAGGTGTTGTCGGATCAGTCTGTGCTGGAGGTGCAGAAGGAGTCGACATACCGAATGGATTGGAACTACTTTCGAATGGAGAACTGCTATCCAACGGCTTCTGGAAAATGCTTGGTATACCAGAGTCGTCCTTTTTCGGAGTCTCATCCTCATCAAAATCGGCTTTGAGATCATCCGGGAGATCATCGTCATCGACAATCAATTCAGCATTACCAGTCCCGGTTACAGGAGAGCTGCCGGGGAATGCCGGAAAACTGCTGAAGGGATCTTTCTCGGTCGCTGAAGACTCGGGCTTAGTGTCGAGTGATGAAGTGGTCGTGAAGCTTTCTGGGGACCAGGTCGTGGGGAGTTGTGCCGAAAGACTGACAATTCCCGTTGCCAGGATACCGCGCGCGGAATCGGGCTGGGCTCCCACCATCAGCAGGTGGTTTCCACTCTGCCGACGGAATTCACAGAACGATGGTTCGGTAATCGCAACCGCTTCCCCCAACCACATTTTGTAAAGTCGTGGGAATGAAACTGCTCGATGCTCTGGACGCGATCTGACAATCTCGGTGACCTCTTCATTTCGAGCAGCATCGGAAGCGATATTCCCTTCGAAGACGATGGGTGGCTCGAAGTGCAAGCCTTCCTGACGTACACGATTGGCAATAATCCCCAGGTATTTGTCACGGGTCGAATCACCCAACCAGGCAATCTGGAAGGGGTGGTTACCTTCGAGCAAACCGTTGGCGTCGTTGTAAATGGCTTCACCAGGTCGGGTCAACAGACGCGCGGCCGTGTTATCTTCACTCAGGATGAGGTGAGCATCGCTCTCACTACATTGCAATGCGATACGCACAGCAACCTGTCCCAGCGTACTGCGGGCAAGTGAGTAGGCACCTCCCAAGGTTTGCGAACCGAGCAGAACGTGAATACCGAATGCACGACCCTGACGGACAAGGCGGTCGAGTAGCAAAGTGGCGTTCTGCGCGAGGTTGTCATCCTCTACGAAGAACTCCTGAAATTCGTCGACGATCAGCATGACGCGGGGCATAGGCACATCGGGACGAGCTTTGCGGAAACCGGCCAGATCCTGCACATTATGATCGCGGAACAGGTCTCCCCGCTCCTTCAGCATCTCATCTAAGCGTTCAAGTACACTGACCCCGAACTCGCGATCCGATTCAATCGCAATAACTCGTGCGTGCGGAAGTTTGTGGGCAGCGTATGTTTTGAACTCGACCCCTTTCTTGAAGTCGATCAGGAACAGCTGAATCTGATCGGGAGAATAATAGAGGGCGAGGTTGGTGATTAAAATATGCAGGAAGGTCGACTTACCGGAACCTGTTTTACCGGCGATCAGCACATGCTGCGATGTCCCTTTCCCGAGGCTCATATGCTGTAACTTGGTTGCCCCGGCCCGTCCCAGAGGGACGCTTAAACCGCTCTGGCTGTTTTTCTCCCAGATTTGACCGTTCGGTGGAACGACTCGCTCAAAGGAAACCTCAACACGGCGGGCATCCTTGGAGAGGTCACCAATCCGACGCACAATCTGACCAAAGAGCTGTGGCTCTGGAGGGGGAATGAAGCTCAGATCGAGATTATTCAACTCTGGATAAGCCAGCTGGAATTTACCTTTCTTCCACTCCAGTGTGGTTGAGCATTTTTCGAGCTCTTCAATATCGAAACCGTGCGGTAACTTCTGCTTGGTATCGACACTGATCAAAGTGTAAACACCACAGCGGGGACCACTACTGGCGATGGAGAGAAGCCGTTTCGCAGCTGTATCATTAAAGTTGTAAGGGAAGTTGGCCACTACGAGAATGCGGTAGGGCTCTGCCACCTCACCAGCGTGATGGTTGTAGTCTTCAATCGTCTCGTATTCGTTTCGCAGGTAAGCCTGGAATACATTCTCCATGTGTTCCGTCAGTTCGGAGAGACGGGCATCGATCTGTCCAGGCTCAGTCCAGATACGATTATTGATCATCAGCTCGTCGTAATCGGCCAGGTGCATGAACGAGGAGAAGTCTTCCCCGAGGCCCATTGGATCGATAATGGTGAAGCGAATCTTGCCAGCCGGAATGGTGCTGAGCAATCGAAGCATGGCCGATTGCATGATGTCCGAGCATTGCTCCCGACTATCGACATTGGTTTTGATCAACATCGAGGTATCGTTGGGAAATGGAAGCACAAGAGGGATTTTGTAATCGGTCTGTTCGGGAACCATGCGAGTTTCCATCGGAATCGCATCTTCAATTTCAGACATGTCAAAATTCATGTCTCCCAGGCGAATCGCTTCCGGAATCGCTTTCGGTAACTGCCAACCGGTATCGATCAATCGCGACCAGTTCGGAGTTTCCCGGTTACTCACGTCCTGCATATGATGAATGCGATGATCAAGGGAGGAGAGCGCCTCTTTCCAGTTTGTCATCATACCATCGCGTGTCTGGTGCTCTGCCTGCTGTTGTGATTCCAGGTACTGGTTCTGCTCTGACTCCAGCCCACCATATTGCGATTTAAATTGCTCGGTCAAACCCTGTAAATGTTCGTGGTAGACTGCCCCGGCCTGATTAATGGCCTCCTGTTTCGCATCTTCCAGTCCCGCCAGTTTGGGGTTGTATGTTTTTTCGAGTTTACTGAGGAGTTCCGCTTGATTCTGTTCAATTTCCTTTAAACGCGCTTCATATTGTTTTTCAACTTTGGCGAGTGCTTCCTGACGTTGGCGTTCAATCTCTTTATAAACGCGGACATATTCCTTCTTCTCGCGTTCGAGTTCCGCCTTGCCGTATTTGACCCATAACTTCTGGGCATATTGACAGTTCACAGCACTTTCCTGCAGGTTGTACAGTCGTCCCTTCACTTTTCCCATAACGGTAAAGTAAAGAGTTCCCGCGGCCAGCAGGGCGAGACCACACCCGGCACCGATGCTGTAGATCATCCAGTCATCATCAGAGGATGTAAGTTGTAAACCGAACCAGGCTGGATCGACTACAAACATCAGGAGGACAGAAAGACCTGCTGCCATCAGGAAAAAGATCACCATGATTTTCCATCCGGCAATCAGTTTGGGCAGGAAACTTTTCTTAATGCGGTCGAGTTCATTCTCCACCGCGTCAAAATTTTCGCGAAAAAGATCACGCGCCGATTCCAGACTGTTAGCCTGAAGCCCATCCGCAGGGGCAACTTCCTCGTAAGGACGAATGCCCCAGCGACCAACAAGAGTGATCGCCTGGTCTTTCAGTTTTTCCAGAATCTCTCTGTCTGACTTAAACTGTTCCTGACTTTTTTCGAGTGAGGATTTGAACTGATCGAATTTCAGTTTTGGACTGTCATCAGACTGGTCGTCGAACATCGACTTAACCATCCACTCCGATTCCTGCCGTTTATCCTGCGCGGCTTCCTTATCTACGGTGACACTTCTGACTGACTCGGTTTTTCGAGATTCATACTCCTGCTGAACAGCGGCAATCTGGGCATCGTATTCAGCATTGATTTGATTACATTGCGCTCGAAATGCTGACGAAGCTCTTCAGACCGGAACTGGTGTTCCCCCTGGGAGTGTTGTAACGCCTGACGAAACTGCTCGGCTTTGGCCATCGTGGCATCCCCGAACTGTTTGTCGAGATAAGTCTCGGATTGGACTCTCTTCGTTACCGCGTCTTTGAAATTTGAGATGAGTTCGGATTGAGCAGAGTGGGATAGCGATTTCGCCATTTTGTGAGCCAATCTGAGTAGGTCGCTGCTGATTGAGTTCCCTGGAATCGATTCCAGCTACTGAATCATCAGCATCCTGTGTTCAAAGAATAAAGTCGGTGGTTTTTGACGGTTGAGGAAAGTTGCTGATCCAGCATTCGATGGATCAATTCCCTGCTGACAACTAGTGCAGGTTGCCACAGGGAGAGCCCTTATTGCGGGGTCAACTTTTTCAACCACAGGTTATGGTGAAGCACGCAGTAGATTAACTGGCCCCGTATTGCTGCAGACTCACCGGTGAAGTGCTTTTCGATATTACTATTATCGAACGTATCCTGTCTTAAGGCAAGTATTTACAAGGGGATTGTCGTGATGTCTGCACAAACGCCCCTGAAAACAAAAAAAGAGACTCCCCTTTCGGAAAGTCTCTTTTTGCTCAGCAATTTGGCCCGCTGAAGGATATTACGGCCTGCGCCGAAGCTCAGGCAGGTTTCTATCCCAGATCTGATAACAGATCACCTTCAGGTTTTCAGTACTCTTGCCTTAATGAAATCCAGGCAGGCTGGTTGATACAACCTGTTTTTCCTGACTTTCTGTTCGATTAGTCGCGGGCTCTTTTGGCTTTCTTTTTAGCGAACCCTTTTTCGAAAGCAGCGTCGCTGAAGACGAGAGCCAATTTGGCATCGCCGTCCGCTTCACCTTCTACTTTTCCTTTGCAGTTGTTACAGCAGAAAGTGACTTCCACGTCAGCTACAGTGACAGCTGTATCAGGATTCAGTTTTCCACCGGAGAGAGGACATTTGACTTCCTCGTACTGACCGGAAGCAACCAGCTGATGATTGGCTTTCACTGCAAATTTAGAGGGATCTTCTTTGAATGCTGCCAGACAGTTACCACAGCAGAAATAGACTTCTGCATTTTTATAGGCGACTTTCTGTTCCATATTCACTGCTTTACCAGAGACTGGGCAGAGAAGTTGTTTTTCTTTGGCTTCCTCTTCAGAGTGCAGACTCTGAACAAGCAACAAAGAGACAGACAAACAGGCGATGACTGCAAAAAACTTTTTCATAGTAATACCCTTGTTAGTTAAACGTGGAAGCTGATTGATTCAGTAAGAATCGCCGCAACATACATCGACGGCATTCATTCAATGCGGGAGCCAGCAATTCTGGCACTTCATACAGCAGACACAGCTGAAGTTCAGGAGACCTATCAGCTGTTTAATCATGAAAGCAGTTTGGCTATTTCAACATTGCCAGATGCAAATGCGCGCACGCTCGCTGTTGAGCGAATGCTTAAGAGAATCATTGTGATCAATGACTGCAAATCGTGCCGGCAAGACATTCCAGGCCAGTGGAGAGTGATACTCCAGAGGTGCGTCAATTGCCTCGGTCAGAGAGCTTAGAAATTGAAACTCTCCTTTGACAGGTAACATCCCCTGCTCGAATTGATATCGACATTGGCAGGGAGCAGCAGGAGTGGAAGGAGTATTTGATTGATCCGACTCCGCCTTTCGACAACAGGGGGGAAGGCTTTCCACCAATTGTGGTTCTACCTTCTCTTCACAGTCTCCAGTATCAACATGTCTGACCTGCGACTGATTAACTATTTTTTTAAAGCAGCAACAGGCTTTGGGCTGACTCTGCGCAACGAGACTGACACTCAGCAGAATGTTGAGTATGAGTACAATCGAAGCCCGCATCAGGACAGTCCAATCTCGCAAGCGCTGGAGAAATCAGGAACCACGCTTAATAATACCGGAAGTTTCACTGCATTCATGATAACACCTTCTCACTTTTGGAGAATAGAATTTCGTACCTTCCCATTAAATTCACCAGATTTTCAAGTTGCCCCAGCTTTTGCTACAGAGGGAGAAAATCGACTTCACTGGGGCGATAACAAATACATTCGTATACATCCTGACTTTGAGAGCAAACTGTCGCCAAAGTTGACGAAAGGGATTAAAAGCGGCACACTGAAGAAGCTACCTTTTGATTGTAATAGTCCTGCAACGCAGCTGTTTCATCAGGTATGCTCCTCCCCCCTCGACTCGCCCTGAGGTCAACCATATTGACCACTCTCGTTCTCCTCTGAATAAATAGAAGAATTATTATTCATGACTAACCCCCGAGGAATTTCCGCAATGTTGTCTCGCCTGTTACTGCTCCTCTGTTTTATCGTTTTGGGCCAAACTGTAGTTCAGGCTGAAAACTGGCCTGAATGGCGTGGACCTGCCCGGACGGGAATCAGCACCGAGACGTCACTTCCCACAGAATGGTCCAAAGAGAAAAACGTCGCCTGGCGTCTTCCCTTGCCGGGTCATGGAGGAGCGACCCCCGTTATTTGGGAGGACAAAATCTTTGTGATCTCAGCAGAGAAAGAAGACCTGGTCCTGATGTGCATCAGCACAGAAGGGAAAGAACTCTGGAAACGGAAACTGGGCGAAGGAAACCTCGATGTTCGGGGTGGATTAGGAAACTCGGCTTCCCCCTCACCAATAACTGATGGTAAGCATGTCTGGTGCACCATTACCCAGGGAATTTTTCACTGCTTCGATATGGAGGGAGAAACGGTCTGGGAACTTGATCTGCAGGAACGCTACGGTCAGTTCGATATCGCTTTCGGCATGACGGCTACGCCTGTCATCTACAATGGGGTGATCTATATGCAGTTCATCCATGGAGATGGTGACCCGGCGACAGAGGAAGCCAAGGTCGTCGCATTCAAAGCTGAGGATGGCTCCCCCATCTGGGAACAACCCCGACCGACGGGTGCCAGCCAGGAAAACGAACACTCCTATGCCTCACCGATTCTTTACAAGGATGCCGATCGAGAATATCTGTTGACCCACGGGGCCGACTTCGTCATCGCGCACGACCTGCAGGATGGACATGAAATCTGGCGTTGTGGGGGATTGAATCCACATGATGATCCCGATCGCAAGTATCATCCTACCTTGCGGTTCGTAGCGACCCCGGCAGCTGTTCCCGGTGTGATTGTCGTCCCGACAGCCAAGAATGGACCTGTAATCTGTCTGCGTCCTGATGGAATGGGAGATATCACCAATCAGGAAAAAAACTACTTCTGGCAGCGAGAGCAGAACACCCCCGATGTCGCCTGCCCGCTTATTGCTGATGGGTTGGTTTACCTGGTCAGAGAAAATGGGGCCCTGCTCTGTGTCGATCAGGAAACGGGCGAAGAACAGTACCTCAAATCCTTTGCGAGGGGAACCACTTCGCTTCTCCTGTTCTGGCAGACGGGCATCTCTACATCAACAGCTTCAGTGGAAAAGTGACTGTCGTGAAAGCTGGAAAAGAGTATGAGCAGATTGCCCAGAATGATTTCGAAGAGACACTCACAGCATCTCTCCGCCATTTCGAATGGAACGATTTACTTTCGAACCTTCGTGACGCTTTGTGGGCGATCCGCAAGTAAACTGAAACACCTCTTCTAAGAGCTGAAGTCTGACCAACAAAAAAAACGAGGTGAAATTCTCACCTCGTTTTTTAATTTGACTTGCAATTTTGATTCATGAATCAGAAGATAGACGGCCGGTAGCATAGGCTCGCTCCGGAACCGTTCCCACGCAGAATCGGTCCGGCTACACTACCGGCCGAACTAATCTTCTAGATCAATTAGCTCGGATGTTTGAGTTCCCGGTGAAGCCAGTTACTGGATTAGCCGGTTTGAACTCTCACTTGTATCTTTCAGCCCATTCTCTTTGATCAGGTCCTGGGCGTTCTCTTTTCAGTTTTTTGAAGGTTGCTTCCTTCTGAAACTGAGTAATAGCAACAGCTATTCCACAATACGGACCGATTCTTAAGTGTTTGTGAAAAGAGGTCGAGAAATCTGCAAAGACGCTCGTTCCGATGCTCCGATTCGGCGCTGGATCCACTCATCCTGAGCCTGTTTTTCCCTGTATTTGCTGCTGTTTACGTCTTAACAGGGAGCCGGGAAATAGAGTTCAAAAAAAGTTGAATTTTCTTCTGAATGCTGTTGCCGCCAACCTGAATTGAAACCCGTTTTGCGCAAAAAGCGGGCAGATGCTGCTCGAACTTGATCATTCCTTTCGAGCCTGTTCTGACAAAAAGTAGAGCGACTTGTTCAACGGTTTCAGTTTACGAATTCCCCAAAACTTCACCACTTGAGCCGACGACCAGTTTCGTGATTCGAAACAGGGTGGAATGGGGCTCGCTCGAATTCAACCGACCGGAGAGAACTCCCGTAGAACTATGGAAACACCTCTGACACCGTAAGAGCCTCGGAACCCGTGCTAAATTCCCGCAGTGGGCCCCTCTGAAATCAGGTACGGAAAAAACGATTTGGTGACTGGGGAAGACAGGGAAAAGAGGTTCTGTTGCATAAAATAAACATACAATGAGGGCTCAACAGAACCCTGGTGAAACTTTAAAAAATGTTCGTATTCCTGACTTTTTTTATCATTGTGTTTGGGTACCCGTTCCGGCAGTATGGATTACATGATCAAGATAGCCAACGAAACACTGCCTCAGTCCTGCCTCTGTTACCTCGCATTCCGCGTTGCCTTCATGGAGACGCTTGAGCGAATTGCACTGGCAGATCAAATCGCCGAACGAAACCTGCGACAATTCGGTTACCTGACCGAAGTCCCGTTCCTTCAGGCGGTGCCTCCCCATCTTCAGCTCGACCTGCTGGCCGAGACCTGGGCCAAGCACACGAGTGACGATCCCTGCGATGCCAGCCTCGTAGATGGAGTCGAGTCATCTATGCGGCCTGCGAAACAGCCGCACTGGTTGTCGACCGGGATCCTTCTGCTGTGGGACGCTACCTGAAACAGGGCCCCTTGGACGTAGTTGTCGATGCCGACAACTTCCTCGCATCCGAATTGCGAGCACTCCATCTGAATCTGGGGAACGAAGGTGACTTCCTGATGATCTCCCAGTTCGAGGACATGCCACCACGCGAAGCGGCTTATATGAAAGAAAAATTCGGTCTGGATAATGATCGCCTGGAAGCGATGTTCGATGTACTGGGACGCTGGAACCACTCCCCCAACTTCCTGACGAACCTGGAAAACCTGCTTTCCGAAAAAGAGATTGCCCGCGTCGCCTTCGACCTCAACATTCATAATCCCGTCTAAAACCTGCGGGAACTCGAATTGATATCCGTCGAGTAACGAGACAGATTAACAGCTTCCCTCTGAAAAGATTTGCAGAGGGAAGCTGTTTTTCGTTATGCTCTGGCAAGTCTTCTCGTCACAAGGTGTTCTATCGCTGAGTGATTTCTGTCTATTCGAGCTCTCTGGTCTATTCATGGTTCATTCCCACCACCATCACGATCACGGCAATTTATGCACCCGCCATTACAACCGCTCGTTTGCCTGGGGTGTGTTATTGAATGTGATCTACATTGTCATCGAGGCTGTTTATGGCCTGATGACTGGCTCACTGGCATTGCTTGCTGACGCCGGCCACAACCTGAGCGATGTTCTGGGGCTCTTACTCGCCTGGTCTGCTTTTTATCTGTCGAACCTCAAACCGACTGAGCGTCACACTTACGGGTGGGGGGCCTCGACGATTCTGGCGGCTCTGTTGAATTCTCTCATTCTGATCGCGGCTCTGGGGGGCATCTGCTGGGAAGCCATCACTCGTTTTGGTGCTCCTGAGGAAGTTCCCGGTATGACCATCATCGTCGTCGCGTCCATCGGGGTGGTGATCAATACCTTAACAGCCCTCCTGTTCATGAAGAATCGCCATCACGATTTGAACATTAAAGGGGCTTATCTCCACATGGCTGCTGATGCGGGGGTTTCGGTGGCGGTGGTACTGGGTGGCCTGGCGATCTACATCTGGCAAGTGAACTGGATCGATCCAGTGCTCAGCCTGCTGATTGCGGTGATCATCTTCATTGGAACGTGGGGATTGCTGAAAGACTCTTTGAATTTAGCCCTGCAGGCCGTTCCCAAAACTATCAATCTGAGTGACGTGCAGCAAAGTCTGAGAACCTGGACAACGTGCATCACATTCACGATTTGCATGTCTGAGCTCGCTGAGTACGACCGAAACAGCCCTGTCGGTGCATCTGGTTCTGACAGACGTGAGCAAGAATGATGAACTCTTATCGGTGGCGACTGACATGCTCAAGGAGAAGTTCAACATTGTGCAATCGACCATTCAGATCGAGCATGGGACCTCGTTCGAGTGTCATATGGATCCCGCTCACAAAGAGGAAGAAGCTTCCGTCTAACGCCAGCTTAGCTTAGCAAGCCAGGAATCGGGTCAGCATAATAAATGTGATGAGGTCGATCTGTCTCATCATACCAGGCGGCGGTCGCGGGGATGCCGAGGGCATTGTAGATCGTGGCCGCAAAGCTTTCTGGTGTTTGCGGATCGGAGGTGGGATAGGCTCCATGTTCATCGGAAGATCCGACTACACGTCCACCAACAACTCCACCACCGGCAATAAACAGGCTTTGACACGCTCCCCAGTGATCTCGTCCAGGAAGATCGTAATGTTCGCGTAGATGTGAGATTTTGGGAGTTCGCCCAAATTCCCCGGCCATCACAACCAAGGTTTCATCAAGCATCCCACTCTCATGCAGGTCATCCAGTAAGGCAGAGACAGCCTGGTCAGTGGGAGGGAAGAGGAAGTTTTTGAGGTGCGGGAAGATATTTCCATGAGTATCCCAGGTCTCGTCACTTCCCAGATTGACCTGCACCAGATTGACTCCGTATTCAACGAGTCGTTTGGCCATCAGGCAGGACCAGCCGAAGGAATGTTTTCCGTAGCGCTCAAGAATTTTATCGTCGGCGTTAGTGACATCGAAGACGTTCTTCACTTTCTGATCGGTCAGTAAAGAGATCACTCCCTGGCGATAGCGATCAAACGCCTGGGTGGAGGCATTGCGATCCCAACTGATCCGTTGATTCTCAATGTGATCGAGCAAGCCCATCCGCTTCATTAACCGGGGCTCAGTCATCCCATGCGATAATGTGAGATTCGGCGCCTGATATTTAATCTGGTCGTTATGGAAAGCCCCTTTAGCATGATTGAATTCATACTGCGGGTAAGCTCCCACTGATTTAGGATTGAAGGGAGAAGCTTCAATAAACCAGGGATCTTTGCGAGCCCCCATCATGCCGGCAAACTGACCGGGGATGACTCGTCCCGAGGAGTGGATTAGCTTTTCCGGAAGGACCACCGCGGGAGGTAAGTTATTGGCCTGGGGTAAAATTTCTCCCGCGATCGCGGCGATGGAGGGCCAGTCCCCGGGGTCGGTTTGGTTGGATTGAAGGTCGGAGAAACGTCACTTCGACCACTGAGCATGACCATATGCCCCTGTGAATGCTCGTTGTGTTTATGAGTCAGCGAGCGTACCAGCGACCAGAGATGAGAACGCCGCGCCAACAGAGGGAGGTGCTCGCAAATTTCGATACCGGGAGTGCTGGTCGGGATCGGATTGAATTCTCCGCGGATATCAGCAGGAGCGTTGGGCTTCATATCGAAGCTGTCCTGCTGACTTAAACCACCCGAGAGAAAAATGTAAATGACAGACTTGGCTTTCACCCGGGGAAGCACGGGAGAAGCGGTTGCCTCCCGTAATGCCGTCAGATGATTCATCCCCAAACCCATCAATCCAATCGAACCCGCCTGGATGGCGGTTCGACGATTGATTTGAGGGTGAGAATAGCCAAATTTTCCGGTCATGTAGCATTCCTGCCGTTTACACTGGAACTCATAAACATCTCTTTATAAGTAAGATAAACGGATTTCAGGACAACCTCAAGTGCAAACTTGCGACTGGGTTAGATAGTTTCAGTTCTCTTAAGGGTCGTCATTTCAGGACTTCGAGCTGGAACTTGCGAAATCGCACCTCAGTCGGTCCCCCCGAATGGACCTGCAAAGCGAAATGCCCACGGACGAGTCCCCGTGGATCGATTTTATCAACGCATAGATTTCCATTGATCCAGGTTTTGATCTCGTGTTCTTTCGCTTCGATTACGTAGGTGTTCCATTCCCCTTTATGTACAAATTCTTCGCCCGATTTTTCCCAGAGCAATCCACGACGTTCTTCTTCGTAAAGCTTGCCCCACCAACCAGGTCCAATATCCGCCTGATAACCAAGTATCTCGTGGAAGTTCCCGCGTGGACGACTACGAAATTGTATTCCGCTGTTCCCGGCATCGTTCACGAGTTTCACCTCCACGGTCAGACGAAAATCTTCGGCCACCATATTACTGATCAGGAAGTTGTTCTGTTCGAGTCCGTTTGATTTACCAACGATCTCTCCATTTTCAACCGACCAGATTTCCCGGTCACCTAACCAGAGAGTGAGATCCTGTCCATTGAAGATCATCGAGCTGTTCTCTTTTGTCGCCAGGAGGGGAACCTGTTCATTGTGTCGCAGATAGGCAATCAAGGATCGAATTTGCGCGTCGCTGAAGGGTTTCAGCTGGTTATCCGGCATCATTGATTTCTTCGAGAGGATGCGCTCATCAATTGTTGAGACGGGAATTTCCAGCATCGACTCGGCCGATTGCAATGTCAGGATACCGTTCTCTTCTCCCCGCACGATGCCTGTCAGCACACGCCCATCTTCAGTGACGATCGTACTTGGTTGAGACTCTTTCGCCATGACGGAACTGGGATCAACGATATTGGAGAGCAAGTACTCCAGGTTACTCCGGTTGGAACCTGTCAGATCGGGGCCGACTTTGCCTCCCTGACCATACAGCACATGACAACGCTGGCAGGTTGCCGCAAAGACGGCGCGCCCCAGGGAGAGATCGGGAGCTGGTCCATTTGAGTCGTTAACCAGTTTCGTGTAATCCGCGATCAGCTGCTTCAGTTCTTCGGGAGATTCAGAAACAGTTCCCCAGACATTCGTCAGCAGTTTGTTTAACTCTTCATCATCATGATATTGTAATTGACGAACCAGATCGGCGGTAAGAGCCGCGTTGGGAATCGTCCCTTCTTCGATCGCCTGCAGCAGCTCGATTCCAGATTTTGCCCGGCTGCACAAGGTCGCAATCGCCAACCGTTTGTTCTCTGAGGATAAATCTCCCCAGGCTTTAATCAGCAATTGTGGTGTTTGAGAATCATCATAACTGGCAAGCCCTTTTATGGCTGTGGCTCCCCAACGGGAATCGGAAATCAACGATTGTAACTGGGGAACCAGAGTGGGTTCCCGTAGTGAGATCAAGGTATCGAGTGCCAATTGGCGAGATTCTTCATCATCACTGGAACTCGCCATCGTTTTTAATGATTCAATGGCCGAGGTCTCTCCAAAGCGGGCAGACAATACAAGAGTTGTGTTGCGGATACTTTTATTATCCGACTTGATCAATTTGGCATACACATCGTCCCAACCAGTGGGAGCCTCTGGTTTTTCCTGACCTCGATAGACCCGGGCCAGACTTTCCAGAAACGGAAGTTGCACTCCCGGATCATCGGTGAGCTTTAATGCCTGCACCAATACTTCCAGGTTAGAGACAGAATCATCACTGGCAATGCGTCGCAACATGAAATCTCGAATCAACGGAATCTGCTTTCCCCTTCCAGAGCGACTGCCAAAGCCTCTTGAGGATCGGCTTCCGCCAGAGGTTCTGCGGCGTACCAGTACATGAGTGGGAGATTGTGGTCGTCGGCATCCTCAGCATAAGAAATCAGGATTTCCACCAGAGACCAACGATCCTCAAGGGGAATTCGTTGAGCAGCGGAGGCAAGATACAATCGCACCACAGGAGAAGGGTCGATCAAGGCCACTGTATTTAGCTGTGATAACAGTACGGGATCAATCTTCTCATTTTTCTCCAGAGCTAACTGAATCGTCCATCCCCGAACGTACGGGTTCTCATCCGTTAAACCTTTTTCAATTAATTCTGTGGTTAAGTTGCCGGTGACGTGTAATGCCCATCGTGCGCGGAGACGTCGTGTTTCATCAGGATGCCGCAGGGCGACATTGACCAATCCTTCGACTGCCCCTTTATCGAGTTGTCCTTCAGCGGCTCGCTCCTGAAGTAAACGTCGTGAATGCCTTACGTACCAGTCATTCTTATGCAGAACATATTCAGCCAGTTCCTGGTCAGTTTTGTCTTTCAAGTTAATTGTAACCGGCTTGGTCTCTCCATAACTTACTTTATAAATCCGGCCATTCGTGCGATCATGTCCGTCGACCCGACCGTGATGGCAGGCGTTAAGATCGTACCAGTCGATGATATAAGCCTGCCCATCGGGTCCGTAGCGAATGTTGAGCATCTGCGACGCTTTATCGCCTGTCAGCAGGAAATCAGGACCGTGCGAACCGACATATCCCGAGCCTTCGGGATTGAGCAGGTCCATATTCAACCGCTGACCATGAATGTTGTTCATGATGATCTGGTTGCGGTATTCCTCGGGCCAGACATCGCCGAGATAAATCATCGCCCCGGCATGTGCATGACCACCCCCGACGGAATCGGATTTCCCATTCCCGATATGCGCCCAGGCACCGACGTAATGCAGGTGATCGGCAATCGTTTTGATATCGTCATAAGTGTATGGGTTAAAGTGCTGTCCCGCCTGCCTTTGATACCGAGCTCCCTGAATAATGTGATAGAGGTGCGGAATGACACAGGCAGTGCAGAAAGCCTGCCCATGATCGTTGAAGTCGACTCCCCAGGGGTTACTCGTTCCCTGGGCGAAGATATCGAACTCGTGTCGCGTGGGATGATACCGCCAGATAGCCGCATTCAAGGGAATCCGTTTCTCGTCCGGTGTGCCTGGTTTGCCGACCCGGGAATGGGTGAAAACGCCATGACATCCATAGAGCCAACCATCGGGTCCCCAGATGAAGGCATTTAACGTTTCATGTGTATCGTGATATCCCCAACCATCAAGCAGAATCTGTGGTTCGCCATCAGGAACGTCATCGCCATCTTTGTCGGGAATGAACATAAAGTACGGGACGCTCCAACCCAGACACCCCCAAAGCCGACTTCAAGCCCACTGACCAGATTGAGTCCTTCCATGAAGACCTTACGGACATCATGTTTTCCATCGCCGTTGGTATCTTCAAAAATAAGAATCCGGTCTCGCCCTTCTCCTTCCGGTGCGCGGACGGGATAGGAATACGCCTCGGCGACCCAGACTCGGCCACGATCATCAATCGCCATTGCAATGGGCTGCAGCACATCGGGCTCTGCCGCCATGACGGTGGCGGAAAACCCTTCCGGCAACTTCATAAGACGCGCAGAGTCTTCCGGCTCTAAACCGGCATAAGGATACTCATCGAGAGTGAGCTTCACGTGAACGGGAGTAGGTGTTCCCGGTTGTCTTTCATGAAAGCGGGAAGTTATCAAAGTTGATGTGTCCCCAGCCACCAGAGTGCTGGTCGGTAACACGAACATAAATCTTCTTCACCCTGGTGCTCCCGTAAATCGACTATGACGCGAAACAAATCCTCAGTGTTGACACCGACGTACATCGCCAGCACATCACCCGATGCTTTTTCGACGAGTTCGACGGAAGTCTCGTTATGTCCTCCCCCTCCCAGTAGAAATGTTGCCCAGGGAGCAGTCACGGGAAACGAAGCAGAAGTTAAAACACCCGTGGGAGTATCTGCGACTTTCTCATAGCCACCGATCCAGAACTCACCCTGATGTCGGCTTTTACTCTCGGGACGACGAGGGTTAACGGTGTCCCCCTTGATCGGTTGGCCCGCGAAGGCGTCTCCTTCTGTTTCCCAATCTTCGAGTGTGCCCGTTTCGAAATCGAGATTGAGCACCTTTCCGTTTTTATCTTTGGGAAGCGTGCCCTTCATCAGCTCCCTGGCAAAGGCCAGCTTCGAACCTGCTTGAGCAAACAGGAGATCCGAATTGGTCAGGAGACCAATCAATAAGGCGAGACACAGAATGAACAGACAGCGAGTACGTGCAGACATAAAAGTGGAACCTCGATAAAGCCGCGGAATGAATTGAGCTGCAACACGATGATTAGTCAATGATGATGCTTACTTGATGGTAAACCCTGGAAGTTTCACGATCTCGCCCCCCTTCATTGTCGATTGATGGGCACAGATCCCGACGCAAGTCCAGTTGGCTGATTGCACGGCATTCGGCCAGGGATCACGATCTTCCGCGAGGGCCGAAAGAAACTCATTCACCAGATGAGGGTGCGAGCCACCATGCCCGCCACCCTGCACGAAGGAAAGATGATCGGCATCTTCGATTGACTGGGTGAATTTCTGAATTTCGGGGGGAAGAAGGTGCGCGAAATCGGGAACTTCGATTCGTTCAGGAATTTCGTGTTCCGGTTTCTTGGCAGTATGGAGTACGTGAGGATCGCCTTCGATCAGCGTCCATTCGAAGGGATTTCTTCGTACCGTAGACATCAAAGCTCTCCCGGTATTGTCGGGCGGTGTCATACAGGAAACGCCAGATCTGAGCGGAGACATCGCTGTTGGCAATTTTGATGTGACAACTTTCTCTACGGCGAAGGGGTTCCCCGAACGCTGTTTGATTTCATCGCGGACTGATCCGGAACCGAAGCAGCTGACATACTCCGCACAACCATCGACAAGACCCAGCACCGGGCTGACAACGTGGGTGGCGTAGTGCATGGGGATCATGTCTTTCCAGTAATCGGGCCAACCATCCATATCTTGAGGATGGGACGCTTTCATGAACTGGATCTTGCCGAGTTCTCCGGATTCATACAGTGATTTGATAAACAAAAATTCGCGGCTGTAAACAACCGTCTCGGCCATCATGTATTTGAGGCCAGTTTCATCGACCAGCTGACAGATTTCGTCGCATTCCTCGATCGTCGTCGCCATCGGGACAGTACACATCACATGCTTCCCTGCTTTGAGGGCTTGCTTGCTCATCCAGGCGTGGTCAGGAATCGGGCTGTTGATATGCACGAAGTCGATGGAGGGATCGGCCAGGACATCTTCGTAGCTGGTGTAACGTTTCTCGATACCAAGTTTATCGCCAATCTTGTTCATCTCCGCTTGATCCCGGCGACAGATGGCGGCGATGTTGGCGAGGGGATGGGCCTGATAAATGGGGAGGAATTCCGCCCCAAAACCTAACCCGATCATGGCGACATTAAACTGTTTCGATTCGGACACGGTCCTGAACTCCTGAGTTGCGTGGTGCAAAATATTGAATTGGAAAGATTTGTTGATTGATGTTATCTGGAGAGAATATTCTTTATACCCTACCCGATCTGACTCAAACCGAAATGCGAAATAGCTGCAGATTTATTGTGATATTTCACCTGTCCTATATTTTGTCTTGTGCCCTCCTGTGATATGTTGGGATTTACCTTACTTACTCTAGTCTCTGTCTGAAATTTTCCGGGTGCCACTGCTGGCTTGCCCAGCAGTGTGAGTACCGGGTATGGATTCAGGTGTTTTGTTGACCTCTTATCTGGTGAATGTTGGTTGGTTTCCCTTCAGAGGGGTGCAGGTAATTTGAACCCACAATGGCACTGCTAGACGAGCTAGCAGTGGCACACATTGAATTTTTCATCAGATTAAGAACTAGAGAGAACACTGGTGAATTCACAGGTTCTCTACAAGTTCTCATATCGAGTTTTCACTATGTCCGCACGTCGCTCTGTTGCTCTGCTTCTGGAAACATCGAACGCTTATGCGCGCGGTTTGCTGGATGGGATCATCGATTACCTGCGTGAGCATGAGCAGTGGTCGATTCACCTCGGTGAACAGGAACGGGGGCCAGGCCTCCGCACTGGTTGAAGGGGTGGCAGGGGGATGGCATTATTGCCCGTATTGAAACAGAGGCGATTGCCGTGGCTGTCCGTCAGACGGGGTTGCCTGTCGTTGATGTGAGTGCCGCCCGGCTGGTCCCTTCACTTCCCTGGGTGGAAACGGACGACCGCGAAATCGCCCGGTTGGCGCTCGATCATTTTTTATCGCGTGGTTTTCAGTCGGTCGCGTTTTGTGGTGAGGATTGTTTCAACTGGTCGCGCTGGCGCGGGGCGGCGTTTGCCGAATTCGCTCAGGACGCCGGTTGTCAGTTCACCTCGTTCACTTCCAGTTCACAGCGCAGGATGAATCTCGGTTCGACCCGCCAACGCCTTAAACTGGCGAACTGGATCGCCGCCCTCCCCCAACCAACAGGGATCTTTGCCTGTTATGATTTCATGGGGCAACAGATTCTGGATGTCTGCCGCGAGCTGGAGATCAGTGTCCCGGAACAGATCGCCGTGTTGGGAGTTGATAATGATCAACGTTTGTGTCGACTTTGTTCCCCTCCCCTTTCCAGCATCATCCCCGATACCCGCGCGACTGGTTATGCGGCGGCCGAGTTACTTGATCAATTGATGAACGCCAGAAAAACACGCCGGTCCAAACCTGCACAGATCCTGATTCCCCCCCAAGGCATCGCAGAGCGGCTTTCGAGTGATATCTACGCGAGCGACGACGACGATCTTGTCTCCGCTCTTCGTTACATTCGGGAATATGCCTGCGAAGGAATCACAGTGAATGATGTATTACGACATGTCCCCCTTTCGCGGCGTGCCCTGGAGGCACGTTGTCAGAAATTGACAGGAAGAACGCCCCACGCGGAAATCACCCGGATCAAACTCGACCGGGCGAAACGGTTATTGAGCCAGACGACATTAACGTTGACCGAGGTTGCCCTGCGTTCCGGTTTCTCCCAGGCGGAGTATCTTTCGGTTGCTTTCAAGAAGTTGACCGGCCAAACCCCGGGACAATTCCGCAATGCAACCCGTTCCGGGACGTAATATTCTGCCAACCACTCAATGCCAAATCTTCTGCAAAAAGGGTAGTCCGGACAATCTCGAAGAGTTGTCCGGATGCCGCAGGCACAAGCTATTCAAAAATAACGACAATCTACCTTATACCCCAGGAGATCATTCGAGGCATCAAGTAATAGCCAATCGCTGCGCGACCCGGACAACTTTTCAAGATTGTCCGGGCTACCCCTCTTACTTCTGATCCATGATTTTTTCCTGACAGGAAGCGTCGACAGAAGAGTAATTCAGGTAAAAATCGGTTGTGTCACCAGCCGCAGGCTGGGCAGGGGCTTCCCCCTAACTATAATCAGCCGAAAAGCCTGTCACCCTCGAACTTAAACCTGAATGAGAGCCCTTCACAGAGATGTCCGCAAGCTTCAAGGAAATACTGGAAACATTCGCCAACCCGCACCCGGGACGCGATTACCTGATCGATACCGTATGCCCCGAGTTCACCTCCGTCTGCCCCAAGACCGGCCAACCCGATTACGGTACCTTGACGATCAGTTATGTCGCCAACGAACATTGCTTCGAATTGAAATCGCTCAAGCTCTATCTGCAACAGTACCGCAATCATGGTGCGTTTTATGAAGATGTGACCAACCTGATTCTGAACGACCTTGTGGAGATCACGCAGCCGAAGTGGATGAAAATCGTCGCCGACTTCACCCCGCGTGGTGGCATTAAGACGTCAGTCACCGTAGAGTACCCTTCCCTGAGCCTCCCTCTTCCGGGATAATCAGCGTACCGGTTTTCAATCAGTTTTACGAATCGTTCACCCAGAGATTTATCCATGCCTATTTTCGAATACAAATGCAAATCGTGCGGAGCCATTTCTGAGATCCTGGTCCGGCATGATACCAAACTCGAGTGCGAAGAGTGTTCCTCTAAAAAGCTGGAGAAACTGATCAGTGCTCCCGCCGGTCATGTGAAATCTGGCAGTCTCCCCATCGGTTCGAGTTGCCCTCCCCCGGATGCGGGCCCCTGCCGTCCCGGATGCTGTCGTATGTAAGGCGCGTGAACCGCAGCTGGACGGGGCGATCCATTGCAGCTGATTACGGGACGTGATACACTTCCAACCACTCGCTGACAGCGTTAACCCGGTTCAACTTCAGTAGAAACCTTTTCAAAACCCGGTTGTGTTTGTTCTCAACACAACATGAGTTGGGTACAGTGACCCATCAGAGGGTTTGGAAACTGCTGGTAGTTGTAAGCTGGAATTCACCCGAAATTCCACCGATAAATCGGAAACGAGCGAACCGACGGCCGCCAACCTCCGTCCAAGTAGCAACTCCTCTGTCACCGCGAGCCGATGAATGTCTCGACTGAGTTCATCGTTATCAGAATCGCAAAATCAAAATCAGATGCTTACAACACACGGGGCGTGGCTCAGCCTGGTAGAGCGCTGCGTTCGGGACGCAGAGGTCGCAAGTTCAAATCTTGTCGCCCCGATTTTTGCCAGAGGCAAAAATAGAGAGTAGCTGGGAGAAAGTAGAGCAGTAGATGGAATATGTCTGAAGTTCTCGTGGGCGTGTGATGTTTTCAGCATTTTGGTATACTTTCTCGAAGCAACTCGGTCTACTTTCTACTGCTCTACTTTCTTCTTACAAATCTAAACGACCATTTGATAATCACAAATCACATGGACGACCTCAACCATCCTAAAGTCCGAAAGTTTACCCGCGAGATCGGTCGGCGATTGCGAATTGACGAAAGCTTTCTCGACTTCGTATTTGCTGATAAACGCCCCGACTGCTTTCAGTACTGGGTAGAGGATGTTGCTTCAGGATGGACGTGTTATGTTCCAGACGAATTTGATGTCACCTATCCGTTGTGGAGCACGAACGCTAACCAGACGTTACTTCTGGTGACAGGGGACTCGCTTGTCTTTGGTCAAGGTTATCATGATTCTCCCGAGGTAAATCTGATCGCCAAAACGACTCAAGGCCTGCTTACAGAACTGATGATCCAACTCATTGAGTCCGAAGCATCCGATGTTGAACTCAGAGAAGCAGCGGAGTTTTGTGGATACCGTTTTTTCGACAGGCTTCTAATCTTAATGGATACTATTTCAAGTGAAGATTACAGCGTGCTGATAGGGCATTTTATTACTGAGGTGGATGAAACATCCATTTAATCCCCCTGCACCGGCCAATCAGCTCCATTCAAACCTGGCTAATCCGGTTCTATTCTATTTTTCGCGCATGCCTGTCTGGAAGTGGTTCCTCATTATCCAACGCATGCCAGACTAAATCAGGATCAACCTGACAGTAGTACTCCAGATAAAGAACTAAATTCAGGTCCAGTTGCGATGTCTCATCGATCAGATACCGAGGTGATTCCCATTGCTGAGCAATCACCACGAGCGGTTCGCCGTCTTGTTTTCTTCGTAGAATCCACGTCGCTTTGCCGCCATCAATGCTGGCCAGATAACGAGTTCTAATAATTTCGTTCGCGATGACAGCTAGTGATGCATCAGGAATCTCAACATACTTATCATGTGGTGCATCTACATCATCAGCCATGCAAACACTATCCCGTTGAAGATGTAATTCAGGCACTGATAACCTCATTTTGACGAGTAATTAATTCACCCGAGTTGGCAATATTTCATCCTGTCTTAAAGCAGTCTTATCCTATTCGGAAAGCAATGCCGTTCCATTTTTTCCCGCTTCGATAATAATGGGACAACTTAATTACCCCCGAGGTTCATACCGTAACACCACCGCTCCCGATTTAAACTCGTCTCTTGAGATCAGCTTCAGATCAACGTGCTTCGTTAGCCCGTCGAAGAGTTTGGGGCCGTGGCCGGTCAGGCGGGGGTGGATGATGAATTCGTATTGGTCGATGAGGCCGAGTTCGGCGAGGGCGAGGGGAAGCTTTACGCCGCCGGTGAAGAGGTAACCGCCCGGTTCCTGTTTGAGCTTTTCGACAGAAGTCTTGAGGTCCCCTTGGAGGAGTTCCGCGTTCCAGTCGACCTGCTTGAGTGTGCTGGAGACGACGTATTTTTGGGCGGCATCTATGGTGCGGGCGAAGGGCCGCATCCATTCATCCATCCAGTCGGGGAGTTGACCATTCTGCGATCACCAGGCGGTCTCCATCATCTCATATGTCGTCCGCCCAAACAGCAACGCATCAGCCCCCGCAATATTCTTCGCCGCATGCTGATGCAGCTCCTCATCCGGAATCCCCGCCCGATGATCACAACAACCGTCGATGGTGATATTGATAGAGTAATGAAGCGATCGCATGGTGGGGATTCTCGAATCTTTAAGCACAGATTTGTGAACTGAAATTGCAGTAACATATACGTGGAGTTGATTGCTGACATATATACACCACTGTAGACTATTGTAATGGAATCAAATCTTGAAGCATTAATAAATCATTTTCGCGAGCTTGTCTCGGACAGACCCGAGTTGGTGGGCCTCAATCTCCTGGAGCTTATCAAGCCAGCTGTTCGATTCAGAACGGAAAGAATCCCGCAAGCACAGTTCGGGCTGGGTGAGTCTCGTTTTGGTGGCATTCCCGATCTACCGGAAGGATTCGATTGGCCGCGCTGGAAGTCTTCCGAACAACATCTTGTATTGTTTCCACCTCAACGCGAGGACGGTTCTGCCCCCTTGGGATTTCTGGCTCAACTCGATTTACAGCAACTCCCCAGAATTGATGAAAGATTGCCCGATAAAGGTTGGTTGTATTTCTTCTTTGACAGACATTATGAACCGTGGGGATTTGATCCTGCTGATCGTGGAAGTTGTCGGGTTATTTATGTCGATGGCGATAGCGCGAATCTGACTCCCACAAGTCCTCCCGACGATGCATACCCGGAACATATTGAGGAGGCCTGCCGGTTGGAGACTTCTTTACAATTGACTCTTCCTTATGACTTGGAATCTATCGATTATCCGTCACCACGCTTTGATGCCTACCTGAAATTAACCGAAGAGTTACATTGTCCAGATGAATCTCCACTACATCATTTGTTTGGACACCCTCAGGTGATTCAAACTCCGATGGAGCTCGAATGTCAGCTTGCCTCCAATGGAATTAATTGTGGAACCTCTGAAGGCTATCAGAGTGCCGAAGCGGAAACATTAACTGAAGGGGCCGGTGATTGGCTGCTACTCTTTCAAATTGATACAGACACGCAAGGTCCAGGGTGGATGTGGGGAGATGCCGGTAGGCTCTACTTCTGGATCAGGAAACAAGATCTTGAGGCCCATCGATTCGAAGATGTCTGGCTGATTTTTCAGTGTGGTTGAATCTTCACACTCAAGCTTTTCCCCGAATGGAGGCACCCATGACGACGATCACTGAAATTGCCCCGGATGTTTTTCGGATATCGGTCTTTGTGCCGGAATTGAATATGCAGTTTTGTCATTTCCTGGTGCGGGATGAGGAACCGTTGTTGTTTCATGCGGGGTTGAAGAAGATGTTCCCGGCTCTGCTCGAAGCGGTGGGAACGTTGATTGATCCATCCAAGCTGAAGTACATCGCCTGGAGTCATTTTGAATCGGATGAATGCGGGGGGCTGAATGAATGGTTGCAGATCGCTCCCGAGGCGGAACCTGTTTGTACGCTGGTCGGCAAACTGGTGAGCGTCGACGACTTCTCAATTCGCCCGGCCAGGGGAATGACACCCGAGGATGTGTTGAGCACCGGTAAGTATCGCTACCGGTTCTACCCTTCCCCGCACATTCCGCATGGGTGGGATGCCGGCGTGCTGTTCGAGGAGACCAGCAAAACCCTGTTCTGCTCGGATCTGTTCCATCATTTCGGTGATGTCGACCCACTGACGACCTCCGAGCTGATCACCCCCACCCGGACAGCGATGAACCTCTTAAAGCAAGGCCCCCTGTCGGGCTACATGCCGTACACCCGTCAGACTGAAGGGGTCCTCCGCTCCCTAGCCGACCTGAAACCGGAAACCCTGGCCGTCATGCACGGTTCCTCCTTCAAAGGTGCAGGCGATCAATTATTGATCGATTTAGCGGAAGTGATTCGGGAAGGGTTTGAGGAGTAGTTTTTACTAAGTACCCGGAAATTTCAGAATGTGGGGTTGATCGTCATCATCCTCTCCCGCCGGTTCGTCAGCCTCCATGATTTCATATTCGAATTCCTGTTCCAAGGCAGCCATCGCCATAATGCCAGAGAGATGTTTCTTTACTGAAGAATCAATAACGCCATCTCGAATGTAACCGATCGGCCCCTCGGAATAGTCGTCGTCGATCATCCAATCGACATTGAACTCGCTCGATAGCTGGGCGAGAATATTCAGAGCGTCAATGACATTTCCGTCCGGTAACCCTTCGGCCTCAGCAGAGGCGGCATCTTCCGGATCGGGAACGAAAGTCGGTTTACTGCTACCCGTGACATATCCATCCTCTTTCCGATGAAGATAAATGGGCTCACAACTCAACCACGTTCGCTGTAGATACAATTCGTGATTTACGGCTTCCATTGCCTCAAAGGTTTTGAGAAAAACGGGACTGGTTGTTGCGTAACCGATTGAATATCCCATGGTGATTGTTCTGTTAGTGCTAATTGAGAGGTGCGATCTGTTTTGAACCACTGCGATTCTCATTTACTGCTAATATATTTAGCACGAATGAAATATCAAAGATACACAATTCTCTGAACACTAACCAGATAAGGCCTAAGTTAATAACATTAACAATTATGTCTAATTACCTGTTTCGATACTTACAGTTATTTTCCTATCTCGGTCGGGGAACTCCAGAAGACCCCGGAGGAGACTTTGAAATGTGTTGCTGGATCAAAGCTCCTGATGAAGAATCCGCTCTTGCCTGGGGGCAGGTATTGCTTCAGGATTATTATCGGAAACGATTTTCTCGCTCTGCTGACCCGATACCAGAAGGGGCCACGGTCCCAATCAAAGGTGATATTCTCTCAAATCGAGAGGAACTGCAACATTATGCAAATTGCATCATCCCCGGAACTCAATTAAACGAGATTCCAGACTGGAAAGCCCCCTGGAAGAACTCTAATGTGGAATATCCCAAAGATTGATGCATGTTTTCCAGTGAGAAACGCTTTCATAATATCAATTCGTAAAACAGGACCTTAGGTATGCCTTTGTTGGACTCTCTCTCACGACTGAAATTCGTTCTATTCCTGATCTTCAGCTTTTCAACTTCGATAATCAGCACATCAAACCCGGCGTTTGCAGAGCACGAAGGGAAGGTGCAGATTCTTCTCCTGGGTGACAGCACCACGGAGGGAAGTATTCCCCGGTTGATGAAACCGGAGGGACCGCATCTCGAGTCGGTGCTTGAGCAACTCCTGGCGGCGGAAGGAGATCTGCCGGCGTGTCAGGTGATCAACTCAAGTTTGAGTGGCGAATATATCGATCGACTTTTCTCGTCGGGGCGATATGACCGCGATGTGGCCAAGTTACCGGGAATTGATTACGTCTTTATTCGCTCTGGCTTAAATGACCGGGCCCGGTTGAAGGACTTTCCCGCGGAGTTCCCGGAAGACTTTCATCAGTTACTCGCGCGATTGCGTCAGGATCATCCGCATGCCTTGCTGATTCCTATGACAGTCATTCCCTTCTCTGGAGAGGAAGCGAGCCAACTGATCAATGGCCTGATTAACGAGGTCGCCCTCGAAGAGAATCTGGAGGTCTTCGATATCTATCCCCGTTATGCTGCTGAGTTGGAAAAAGGACAGAACATGCTGAACTACCGGCGGTACCCCGTTGAAAAAGTTCCCGATCAATACCAGGCACTGGTGAAACCGTTTGTGATTGGCGGACGAGTCTGCGTGATGTCGAACGAACTCGACGCCATCCTGGGCCACCTCCCCGGCTGGTACAACGACCGCCACCCCAACCTGGCTGGTTACAACGTAATCGCGGATGAGACAGCCAAGTATCTGGCGAAATTAATTCGGGAAAAACAGGGGAAGTGAAGCAGGAGGCCTTTCCCCTGGTATTCTGTCCCAGAAAAAGACGCCCCCAGGTTTTTATGGCATATAATGACATATATTGACATCTCTTTATTAATACTTAAAATGATGCCTGGAGGAACATAAATGGCAAATACGTTAAACCTGTCGCTGACAGACGAACTTCGAGCGTTCATTGATGAGAATTGTGGTGAGGGAACACTGTACTCCACACCAAGTGAATTAGTCCGAGATTTACTGCGGAAAAAAAAATTGCAAATAGAGTCTTCAGTGGCCCGCGACGCAATTATAGAAGGTTACCGGGATGCCATTGCAGGTCGAACAGTTGCTTTTAATGGCAACCTGAAGAGCCTGATGAAAAGAGATTTCAGGTGAACCGCCCGGCCAAATTCAGAATCGAACTGACGCATCGAGCATTGGACGATCTCCAGAAGATTTATGCACATTCACGGGAATCCTGGGGAAAACGTGTCACAGAGAAATATCTGGAGGAACTGGAAGCCGGGCTGCTTCGTATCGAACAGAATCCTGATGTACTGACACCGGAATCAAGCTTACACCCGCAACTCTACTTTTATCGGGTGAAAAAACATCTCTTTGCCTGTGATCGACGCGGTAAAACAATCATCGTACTAATAATTCTCCATTCTAGTATGGATGTTCCTTCTCGCCTCTCGGAACTGCAACCGATGCTCGCCGCAGAAGTTGAACTGCTCCATAAGCAATTACAGAGTAAGAATTAGAGACATTCCACGCTCGCGAGCTATATCCCCAGGTATTGAGTAATTGAGTTGATCTAACAAAGTAGACCAATTGCAGGTTACATACTAATCAACCTCTCGTTTTCAGTTTTTGAACGACACTTAAAGCGTGATTAGCCAAAGTCTCGATCTTCACAAGGTTGATTATTATTCACAGATATTAACTTGACGAACTTAGTCTACTCGCTTATATTTAACCTATCAGTTAATTAACCACCAGGTTACTCCCATGACCGATTCATTAAGTTTGACATTTTCAGCACTGGCCGATCCGACGCGGCGGGCGATGTTAGCCCGGTTGGCGGAGAAGGGGAAGTGAGTGTCTCGGAGCTGGCTGAGCCATTTCTCGATCAGATGAGTCTGCCCGCCGTGACCAAGCATGTGAAAGTGCTGGAACGGGCGGGGCTGATCACGAAAAAACGGGAAGCTCAACGGCGGCCGTGTGAATTAAATACTGAGGCGCTTAAAAACGCCACGGAATGGATGGAGCAGTACCGAGTCTTCTGGGAAGAGAGTTTTGACCGGCTGGATGAGTACCTGAAAACAGTCACCGTACAAAAAAGTAAAATCACACAAAATAAGAAATCAGCATCCAGAGGGAAGCAAGATGGTCGCCGCAAGAAAACCAAATGAGATTTACATCAATCGCGTCTATGATGCCCCTGTCGAGCTGGTGTGGGAGGCCTGGACCGATCCGGAGCAGGTGAGCAGTGGTGGGGGCCCCGTGGCTTCACCTTAACTCACCATAGCAAAGACCTGAGGCCGGGAGGAACCTGGCATTACACCATGCATGGTCCGGATGGGACGGACTATCCGAATATGACGCTGTACCATGAAGTCGAGAAATACAAAAAACTTGTTTACGACCATGGGCGCGTGTGAAGATCGGCCTCCCCGTTTCGGGTCACCGTGTTGTTCCATGCCCAAGGGGACCAAACCCGGATGGAAATGACGATGGCCTTTCCCACGGCTGAGGAGGCTACCTCGATCGGCAAATTTATCAAAGAGGTGGGAGGCAACTCGACCTGGGACCGACTGGCGGAGTATCTCGACAAGCATACGCTGTCCAAAAACAGCTTTGTGATAAACCGCTGCTTTAAGGCTTCCATTGAGCATTTGTATGAATTGTGGACGACCCCCGAACATATCGCGCGGTGGCTGCCACCTGTGGGATTTGAGATGGAGTATCTGCGAGCAGATATTCAACCTGGCGGAACATCCTTCTTTAAGCTGTCGAACGATGCTGGCGTAACCATGTACGGCCGAGTTGAATACCTGAAGCTGGAAAAGCCGAACCTGATTGTCTATTCACAACAGTTTTGTGATGAGCACGAAAACCCCGGCCGCCATCCATTGGCCCCCACGCTCCCGTCCACTTTACTGACCACAATCCAACTGGTGCCTGAAACCGAGGAGATTACGAGAATCACGGTTAAGTTTGAACCTGTGGGACAACTGAGTAAAGAAGAATTGAATTCATTCCTCGAGATGAGATCTGGAATGACGCTGGGTTGGACCGGTTCATTCGACAAACTGGAAGAAGTCCTGGGGACTTCCCTGGTTTGAAAACCTACCGGCTTTTCCTTACCAGTATTTCTCGATATGAATTTGTCCCGGTTGCTTGTTGGTATGCTCCTGGAACCCTTCCTGCTCCAGCACCGATTGCATCGTGATGATCATGGAGGGATTTCCACAAAGGAAGATGTGGGTATTTTCAGGAGTCGGTGGCTCTGGCATCTCTTTATCAAAGGGTCGTGATGCCCAGATGTCCTGAATGTAGCCAGTCGTCCCTTTCCAGGGGACGGTCTCCAGATGTGGCCGAGTGATACTGGGGAGATAGGCAAAGTTCGGGCAGACCTTATCGAGTGTTTTCAACTCATTGTAATAACCGAGTTCCCACGAGTGTCGGGCTCCATGCAGAATGCCGTAAAAGCGGTTGGAGTTACTTTCCAGCTTCGTACGCAGCATACTCATGTAAGGTGCCAGACCCGTTCCCGTAGAAAGCATCAGAACATGCTGGTCTTCCGGAACTTCATCGAGTGTGAAATGACCGGTGATTTTGGGGCCCAGCCATAATTTGTCCCCGACGTTCAGATTAAACAGCCGTGGTGTCAGTGCCCCTGAGGGAACGAGCACGATGTAAATTTCCAGGTATTCCGTATTGGCTGACGAGGAGGCGATTGAATACGCCCGTTTAATCATTTTCCCCGGTTCAGACGGGCTTTCTTCGTCTTCGCAGCCTACCAATCGAGGAGCATCCCCCGGTAGTCCCAGCACACAGAATTGCCCCGAAGAAAATTCGTTGAGTTCCCAACCGACAGGAACGACCCGAATGACAGCAAGACCCGGAGCGAGGTCAATGCGTTGAGCGAGAACCGCATTCAACTCCGTCGGCATAATGGAGAGCTTTCTTTGCTGGGGAATCTATGATGGAGAGGATCTAGATTTAGAGAGTATCCCGCGTTACAGCTGAAATGGAATCATTTCGGTCACTGCAACTAATTCAGATAGAAATATCGTATTATTTCGCCTTCAGGTCAACAAGGATATTTGACGGTTAAAGTTTGCTCGACAGGAAACCTGAGCTTTTATCTATTAATGAAAAAAGCCTCTCCAGTGGAGAGGCTTTTGAAATCATTGGAACTTCTGCGAAAATCCAGAACTTACCCGACCAGACTACCATCGTACTCGGCGAAGGCATTGTCAATCGGCACCGAAGCCGGAGGACTGATTTCATCCATCTCCATCAGGATGAAGGAAGTCCGGGCATTATAATTCGCCAGACCAAAAGCAGCGTTGTTCAAGGGGGTGTTGGTATCAGCTGAGGTGATGAATTCCCCATTGACATAGAACTCGACCACATCATCATGTATCTGAACGGCCATTTCATAGGTAGTGCCGTTATTGATAGAGCGACCCGTGTCGTCCCAATCAACCGTCGAGTAACGATTTCCCCAGTGCCCCTGGTAATGACCGATGACCCACTGGTTCTGCACTGCAAACATGCCGGCATATTTGAAGTCATTAT
The DNA here is from genome assembly GCA_041398805.1 of Planctomycetaceae bacterium. GTDB lineage: Bacteria > Planctomycetota > Planctomycetia > Planctomycetales > Planctomycetaceae > Polystyrenella. The sequence continues at coordinate 359,170 of JAWKUC010000002.1, forward strand.
CGTTTTTGTAATCGAATATCAGAAAAGCATCCGACCAGTGATCGGGCTGATCCGTCGATTTTACCAGAGCAGAGAATTCGAAATCTTCAGGAAACTCTCCCAGAGAGGCAATCTCCAAGGGTATAAATGTACTTGTTGCCAACCCGCCAGTGGAAGTGGAATCAGCTACATACTCAACATCGTCTCCACTCCCTTCCAGCGACCAGAGTGCCGGATTGTTCGGGAAAAAACCATCTGCACCGTAGTAAAACCAGTGTGAAAAATGAGAGTAGAATAGTTCTTCCTCACCGTAGTAACCTACGTTGACATTATCAAAACGGGTCACAGCATTGTATGCAGCGAGTCCCGCCTGCCCCAGATTGAGAGGCTCTGAAAAAGTCGCTGATACCACGGTCGCATGGTTAACCTGGAGGGTCGCTGTGTAGCCGTTTATGATGAGTAACACATGATTTCTGCTATCGGAGTAGATATCCCGGCCAATATCATCCCAGTCAACCTGGGCCAGACGGTTACCGAAGTTCCCCTGGTAATGACCGATAACCCATTGATTCTGGCCGGTAAACATGCCGGCGTATTTGAAGTCATTTTCATTTTTATAATCGAAAATGAGAAAACCATCCTGCCAGCGATCAGGGCCACTGATGGAATAGATATCCGCATCGATTTCATAATACGAAGGCAAGTCGTAAGTCGTATTGAGCAGACTGATTCCGAGACCATCGGTAGAGGTCGAATCGACCTGATACGAATTACCGGCGGGTGAAGAATAGATTGACCAGAGACTGGGGTTAAGTGGTACAAGATCATCCGCGGTTCCATCGTCGAAGTTTTCGTGGTAAGTGAGCATCGCTCCAACTTCGGTGGCCAGCATGAAATTGTCAAACTGAGTTGCCCCATTGTATGCCGCGAACCCGGCCCTACCGTTATTCACGTTGGCCCCGAAGGTACCGGTGACAACGCTTTCACCATTCACAACCAGTTCGACCTCATCACCATTGATGCGAGCCAGGACATTATAGGTGGTACCCGGATTGATACTGCGACCAGTGTCATCCCAGTCGACCTGTGCGACTCGGTTCCCCCAATGTCCCTGATAATGTCCGATCACCCACTGGTTCTGACCGGCCAACATGCCCGCATATTTAAAATTGTCTTCACTCTGATAATCAAAAACCAGGAAACCGTCGGTCCAGTAGCCTGGTTCGTATCTGGCTTTCATCTGTACGGCGACGTCGAACTGTTCAGGCAACGTTCCGGTTGTCCCCACGATCGCAGTATTTAAACCAGGATAGTTCCAACTTGTCGCCTCAAGTTTGGTGTTCCCATTTTCCTGAATCAGGTCGAAGTTCTGACTGATATATAAATTGAGCCCGGAGGTGTCACCAGATTCGAAGTCCTGATAGTAAGGGAGTTCAACAGCATCATTCAGTAGAATACGACTCGTTCCCTCAAAGACTCCCATGGCGACATCGAGGTCACCATCACCATCGAAGTCTCCTAATCGGGAGACGGCAGAATAGACTGCCGGAAGCACCTGGGAAGTTCGAGTGAATTGAGCAGAACCATCGTTTAACCAGACGGAACTTCCGGTTCCTTCATACTCCGAAATATAGAGGTCGATGTCTCCATCACCATCCAAATCTCCCAGTTCAATCTCTTCCACAAAGTTAGTTGGAAGTAGTTGCCCCGCGGTGAACTGACCTGTTCCGTCGTTCAACCAGATCAGGCTTTCGTTGTCAACATTAAGCTCATCCTGGAAAGTGGCCACAACAATATCGAGATCACCATCTCCATCAAGGTCACCCACCTTAACCGTATCACTGTATAGATGACCTAACGACTGAGTGCTGATAGTGAAGTTACCCTGTCCATCGTTGAACCAGACGTAATCGTCTTCGTCGTCGTCGACCAGAATGAAATCAAGATCGCCATCCCCATCAAAGTCCCCTACAGCAACATCCCGGGCCGCATCGCCCGGTGTTTGAAGAAAGGGATCAAACAAACCTCCTCCCAGATTGCGATACAGTTGCACGCCGGCACTGTTACTGGTGGCCAGCAGATCGAGCAATCCATCCCCGTCGAGATCGCCAAGAGCATTTCCATAGTTGATACCGTTGGATATCACCTGCGGGACCGGAGTAAACTCACCGGAACCATCGTTCAACCAGATTTCATCTGAAGTTCGCGTGGAGATGTAGGCATCGAGATAGCCATCATTGTTCAGATCACCGAAAGCGATCGAGCGAACATCAAAATCGGTTTCATACACGAACGCACTGGTAAATTCGGCATTTCCGCTATTTAGCCAGACGGTGACTATAGACTCAAAGCCACTTGTAGCGATCAGAATATCGAGGTCACCATCACCATCCAGGTCGCCGACATCCATGCCGTCCACATCCTGGTAGGGATTGCTGATGCTTTGGCCGTTCTCAACGAAGTTTGCCAAGCCACCCGTCACGTTCCAGGTTACGAGATCGGTGTCTGAAGCGCTATTATCATCCGGATTATCATCAACCCAGTCCGATGGAGTAATGGTCGCCGTATTCGTCACGAATTCATAAAAACCGTTCTTCAAAATCCCTGTAGCAGTGTAAACAATGCTCGCTCCCACGGGCAGGTCCACCAATTCATCGATGTTTCCCGTTCCTGATGTGTTTCCAATCGCACCGTCATACAATGTGGCTGACCATGAAACGTCGGTCAGGATGGATGTTAATTCATCAAACACAGTGGCATCATCAGCGTCAAATTTACCTTCATTTGCCACGGTAATCGTATAGACGATTTGATCACCGGGTAGTTGAGTGGTTCCTGTCGAACTTTTGGTAATGCTGAGGTTGTGGGGATAATATTTTCTTTTGAGTTTGGTGACAAAGGCCGATTGATCACCGGTGCTCGTGAGAAAATACTGATTTGCAGAACTATCAAAATCTATACTGCCGGAGAATGCACCGATTACATAGAGTGCTCCATTTGCATCCAGCAATGTCGAATCGCCCGCACCATAAGAAGAATCACCACTAAATTCCTCCACCCACACAAACTCACCAGCGGCATTCAGTTTAGAGAGGAACACGGCGGAACCATTGGTTACCGACAAACTGGCCACTCCGACTCCAGGATCGAAGTCAACCATTCCTGAAAAAGTACCGGTCGTGTAAACACTTCCTTCATCATCAACCTGCACGTCGTAAACTTCGATTTCATCATCCATTTCAACAGTGTGTACCCACTCAAAACTACCGGCCTCATCCAATTTCAGAATGAAGATATTGCTGGTAGTGCCGGGATTCTCAAGATCATGAACACCTACACCCGGATCGAAATCGACTGTTCCAAAAAAACTTCCCACGACCACAACATTACCATCGTCATCTACGGCAACGCCTTCAGCGAACTTTGTCTCAGTTCCACTAATTCCTTTCACCCAAACAAAATCACCACTATTATCAATCTTCAATACATAAATATCTCTACCGACACTCGTTAAATTAGAGACTCCAGTACCTGGATCAAAATCGACTGTCCCATTAAATGTACCTGCCAGAACAATATTGTCTACGCTGTCCAGATCAAAACTATATACCGTATCGGTCGCACTTCCTCCGACACTCTTAGCCCAGACAAGGTCTCCTGAGCTATCGAGTTTCAGAAGAAAAATATCTTGCTCTCCCTCGCTAACAAGGTTGGTAACACCAGCCGCCTGGTTCAAAGTCGACAGTACCGGAGTAATTACCTGCGATAATTACATTCCCTAAGCTGTCAGTCGCTAAATCGTAATTATTTTCATTGTCGACTCCCCCCATGGTATGAACCCACTCGAAATCTCCCATGGCATCAAGTTTAAGAACGAAAACATCAGAGCCTCCATTACTGGTGATTTCTTGAGTTCCTGCACCGGGGTCGAAGTCGACAGTTTCACGAAATCTCCCTGAGAGATAGACTTCCCCTGAATTGCTGACAGAAATCCCCCAACTGTCATCGAAGGCACCAGCACCAATCCTGCTTGCCCATTCGAATTGACCTTCGCTGGTCATCTTGGAAACGAATACGTCGCGTCCTCCCGCGCTGGTGAGGTTATGAGTGCCTGGACCGGGATCAAAATCGACCGTTCCGGAAAAGTACCCGACAGTGTAAACATTACCGCTGGAATCCTGTGAAATTCCGAAACTATAACTGCTTCCACCATCAAATTGAGTGGCCCACTCTAATTCCGGTGCGGGTCCTATAGCTGAAAGTAACGTTCGGTCTTCCAACCGATCTATTCTGTAGAATGAAGCGGAGTCACTTATAGTGCGTTCTGAGCGTTTACGTTTCTGAGCTGATGCCGGGTTGTTTAATCGTCGAAGCGCAGAGAGAATCTTGGAAGCAAAAAACATGGGAAGAGACAACTCCAGAATGGGGATGATTCAACAGGGGAAATATCAGATATTAGGAGCATCAGTTCTCAGCTTCCCGGCTCCACAACCCATTCAATCCTCATCAGGACTCACTGTCAAGTTTTCAACATTAGATTCTCTTAAAGTTCATTGAACCCTGGGACCGTTTCTTCAGAGTTTTACACGTGAGACAAATCACGACAAACTTCTCCAGTTGTTTGATTCTCCTCTCTTGCAACCCTCTGATATAGTGCATAGCATTCCAGAGACCATGTTAATCCTGACTAAATTCAGGAAAGAATTTCCATCAAAAGGAACGAAATGAATCGAACAGAACGGCGGATTGGTCTGGTGCAGATGCGTTGCACGGACAATGCGGAAGAGAACCTGCAGAATGCGATCCAGGAAATCCGGGATGCGGCGGCACAGGGTGCGCAGATTGTCTGCCTGCCGGAGTTGTTTCGGTCTCTTTATTTCTGCCAGACGGAAGATCACCGGATGTTTGATCTGGCGGAGGAAATTCCCGGTCCCAGCACCGAAGCGATCTCTAAGGTAGCGAAAGAACTGGGAGTCGTCGTCATCGCCAGCCTGTTCGAGCGCCGGACGGCCGGGCTCTATCACAATACAACCGTTGTCATCGACGCTGATGGTTCTCAGGCAGGGATGTATCGCAAAATGCACATCCCAGATGATCCCCTGTTCTACGAAAAATTCTACTTCACTCCGGGAGACCTTGGTTTCAAAACGATCCCCTGTAAATTCGGCAAGCTGGGCGTGCTGATCTGCTGGGATCAGTGGTACCCCGAGGCAGCCCGATTGACAGCCTTAAGTGGCGCCGAGATTCTGTTCTACCCTACAGCCATCGGTTGGCACCCCTCAGAAAAAGCCGAGTTCGGAAAAGCTCAGCATGAGAGCTGGGAGCTGATTCAACGATCGCATGCGGTGGCGAATGGTTGCTTTGTGATCTCTGTCAATCGTACTGGTCACGAGGGAGAGGCTGACAGCGGTATTGAATTCTGGGGACAAAGTTTTGCCGTGGGACCAGATGGTCAAATTCTCTATCGCGCCTCCAGTAGTGAACCAGAGGTGCATGTCGTCACCATCAACCTGCAACAGATGGATGTCACCCGGACTCACTGGCCTTTCCTGCGCGATCGCCGGATTGATGCCTACGGAGGTATTACCAAACGCTTTCTGGATGGAGAGTCCTGATGCCGACTCCCCGTGAACTTGGATACCGCATGCCGGCAGAGTGGGAGCCGCATTTAGCAACCTGGCTCTCCTGGCCACATAACGAAAATTCGTGGCCCGGAAAGCTAGAGACCATTCAGCCCGTCTATGCAGTTGGTTAAGGCTCTGGCTGAATCGGAGCCGGTACACATCAATGTGAATGACGCGGAGCGGGAAGCCTACGCCCGGAAGTTACTGAATCAGGCTGGTGCGGAGGGTGAGATTCATTTTCACCACTTCCCGACGAATGACGCATGGTGCCGCGACCATGGAGCAATTTTTCTAGTCGGCGAGCAAGGCCTGGCAGCGACGAACTGGCAGTACAACGCGTGGGGGAATAAGTATCCACACGAGCTGGATAATGAAATCCCCAATAAAATGGCGACCTACCTCGATGTTCCCTGGTTTGATATTCCGATGATCCTCGAAGGAGGTTCCATTGAGGTCAACGGTCAGGGAATTTTGATGACGACGGAAGCCTGCCTGCTTAATGAAAACAGAAACCCGGGCTTGAGCCGCGAAGAGATTGAAGAACAACTTCGGGTAAACCTGAATGTCGATGAATTCCTCTGGCTGGGAGACGGCATCACCGGGGATGATACCAACGGTCATGTCGATGACCTCGCCCGGTTTGTCTCCCCTTCCACCATCGTAACCACCGTCGAAGAAAACCCGGACGACATCAACTACGAGATCCTGCAGGAGAATTTGCAGCGGTTAAAAGAGTACCGCACCTCCGCAGGAGACGCATTCGAGATAGTGGAATTGCCGATGCCTCCCGCCGTCATCTGGGAAGGGGAACGTCTACCGGCAACCTATGCGAACTTCTACATCGCCAATCAATCGGTGATCGTCCCCGGTTACGATCCTCAGACAGATGAGATCGCCAAAGGCATCCTGCAGGACCTATTCCCTACCCGCAAGATAATAATGATCGACTGCACCGACCTCATCTGGGGCCTCGGGGCATTTCACTGTCTGACACAACAGGTACCGGCTGTTTAATTCAGTGTTTCCTCGTCCGGGGTAAGGCCGAGGACGATATCGAAGTTGGCAGCGAGCTCGCCCGTTTGGGAATCGGGGATCTTTTTGAACTCGGTGGAGACGAGATCCTGCTGTTTCATATCACCTACACGTTTGAAGATGCCGTCTTTTTTATTTCCCTCGTGACCTTTGATGAAGATCTGTGAAGTAAGCAGCTTGCGATCTCCCTGTTTCACAATGAAGTGAATATGAGGCGAAGGACGTCCCGGGTACGGAACGGGTTTGATTGTCCGAAAGCGATATTCTCCTTTTGAGTTCGTTTCAAAACGACCGTAACCCTGAAAGTGTTTGTCCTGCTGATCCTGCTTTTTTGAGCTATCAGCCGAGTGCAGGTAAACAGCGTTGGCATCGCATTGCCAGATTTCAATCGTGACGTTTTTTGCCGGTTCTCCACTGGGCAGCAGAATTTTCCCGGAGAGGTGTGAAATCTCTCCCACTGCCGGAGTGGTGGAGTCCTTGATGATGATCAGGTCGTTGTCCTGATCAAGTGGCAGATGATCGGGATAGAAAGGGCCTTCGGTCATACTGGGAGTTTGTGAGAGTTCTTCGGCGAAGAGTCCAGGGACCGTAAAGTATGCCGCCCCAAAAGCCAGCCCCCCTTTGAGCAGATGTCGACGAGAAAAGTACGCACCGTCCTGAGTCATGTGACCGGTCCTTTTGGATTATCATTTATGAAAGCTGGAAACTAACCCCGCTCTTCATTATAGCGCCGGCACCTTCCAGGGGGAAATATTTTCCCATTCAGCGAGTTACATCGAACTACCACTTATTCCGGAACATAAACAACTTCACCCGATTTCAACCGGTAGGCGGTTCCCAGCCGTTCACCATCCCCATTCAATGACGTCTCTGAGAGTTGATAGTGAGTCAGCTTCTCCCCATCCCGGTGGATGATCTCCATATTCGGTTCACCCGGATTTTTGACAAGAGTGACATCGGTATCGGTCAACTGATAGCGCGTGACGAGTGCCAGTAATAAAGCCACAGCAAAAACCATCGCGACATCAAAGAGATTGGCCACACTTGTCAGAGGATCTTCATCCTGCTGATTGAGCAAGCGTCGATGCACAGCTGTGCGAGTTGGTGATGTCCGCTCCATTCATGTGCTCCTGATTACTTGAAGAGGTTAACATGGAACTGAGATGTTCAATCCGGGCGAGATCGCGCGCATACCACTGTCGCCGCATCAACCAGATTCCATAACACAATCCGGCAACAAAGAGCCCCATCACTGTTGTACTGAATGCGACAACCAGATTTTGAGCCAGTTGATCAATCTTTCCCGTTGATAAGCCTATCAAAGCAGGGCTCAGAGGAATGAGCGTTCCCATTAAACCGAGAATCGGACCAACACGTATTCCAAAGCTCATTCGAGCAAGTCGACCGGCGGCATCAATCTCAAGATCTGTCTGCAGTTGTTGCAGTTGCATGGGAGATTCCCGATATTGACTTCCCACTTCCGCGAAGATGGCCACGAAACCGGCTTGTTTCTTTTCGCTCAACATCACTGAGTCCTGAGTCACATCCTGAAACTGATGCTGCTCCTGACTCCCCCATCGTTCCTTCAGCTCTCGAAGAAAGCCGCCCAGCTCTACCAGTGACCAGATCATCAACGTTAGCAGCAGTAGCAACACTGGATAAAGCAGGGCGGCTGAAATCAACGAGAGTATCTCGACGATGAAATCCATCATTTTATTTCTTGTAAGAATATCCGGAGTGACGTTTTCTGTTTCCGGTTCCATAACCAATCAGAACCAGCAGTAAAGCGATTACGAATAATGCAAAGGAGATATAGGCCCAGTTCCTGTTCTGAATGTCACTTTTCTCATGAGTCTCACTCTGGGGAACGAGTTCTTTTCCCCTGAACTTCCTCGGTTTTCTCGGGTTCGGAAATTTCTGGTGCTGATTCTGATTCCGCTTCGGATAATGTCTCAATCCTTTCAGTCGAGGCGAGTTGCACCTGTGCTTCAAGCGGCTCATTTACTTTTGCCAGGTCCGATTTGGCTTTGTATTGATCGAAAAGTTCCGCCAACTCAGGGTCACCCGGTGCATTCAGAATCTGCTCGACAAAGTCTTCGAGTTTGATATTTCCTCCACCGCGGATCCCTCCCCCTTCGCCATGCCGAGCGACCGATTTAGCATACTCGACAGCGAGTTCCTGAATCGTTTCCTGACTGGGCTGCCAGTAACCTTTACGAATGGTCTCCAGCAGAATTTCTGTCAGCTCCTGAAAGGCATAAGGGTTCTCTGCTTCGAACCATTCGCGAATATTCAGATTCTTTTCATCGCGAACATAAACGTTGACGATCTCTTCCCAGATGTCGTCCGAGACACTGTTCTTCTCATGATTTTCCAACCCATCGTGTTGGAAACATGTACCGAGATCTGATCGGCTCCCGCATAGCCTTCTTTCATCATCCCTTCAATCCATTTTCGATTGAAGAGGCGAATGCGGTAATCTCGACGTGCCGCATCCTCGGCACTGACTAAAGAGGCTGCGTCCGGGTCGCGGACATCCGAGAGAAACCATTCCGGTTCTGTTCCCGTTAGATGTTTGATTGCCAGCGAGAGACTCCCTCCCTTGTACCAGTCGTATTTATTGGAGAGGGGCGAACGAGTGCGGTCCGACCAACTGCGGAGGAGAACCTCCGTTCCCTGGATGTGGCGGTTATAAGTTCCCGGAGCATCTTCGCCCCAGGCTCCATCTGTATAGACGTGCTTCGAAAAACTGAGATAGGTCTCCATCAGGTCTTCACGCGAGTCCCACTCTCCCGATTTCTCAACGAGGTAGTAGTACCCAGCGGATCCAAATTGACCGGGTGGACCACCAAAAATACGCGCAGTAGAAAGTCGTTTGGCTGAGGCTTCCTCCAACCCCTCTTTAAGAAATTCCTGATACGCCTGCTGGCTGTTTTCCCAGGGATAGTTATCAGCCTCTTCTGTTTCCGCCACCAGCCGGATCGCTTTATCGATGAGCCGCATTCGCGAGGGGAGCATGTCCCGGTAGTAACCGAGAGCCGAGATAAAGACATCAACCCGCGGACGTTTAAGTTCGCTGGCGGGGATCAATTCAAGGTCGGCCACCAGGTTACGGTTATCCCAGACGGGGCGAACCCCCATCAGATACAGAATCTGGGCTTCCATCACCCCGTAATCCTGAAACGTGGCAAATGAATTCAAGGTAAATGCAATTTTCTGCGGATAGCGACCACGTGTTTTCAATTGCTGTTCCAGAAATTGATCTACAAGTTGCTTTCCGAGTTCCCAGGAAGGACGGGTGGGGACTTCTTCCGGGTTCATTACATACATATTCCGTCCGGTCGGTAGCACACCTGGATTGCGATCGGGGGCATTTCCCGGACCGGGTGCGATGAATTCACCGGAAAGAGCGGCAAGCAGGTTCTTGATCTCTTCATCTGTGCGATTGAAACCCTCTCTCAACTCGGCAGCGAGTTGGAACCCCTGCGACAACCCTTCGGGAATTCCTGATTCGGGGATGTGACCTCCGACGGAGAGGATCGCTTCATCCGGGGTGAAATCCTGCAACAGGATTAACGGAATTATCTCTTCTGCTTTTCGTCGCAGATATTTTAAACGATCCCCTGGATTCAACGCTTCCTCCTCCGGGACATCGATGACCTCACCCATGACATCCCGGAAATTATTACGGAGAGAAGTGACGATCCAGGGGATCTGGAGTTCGACCGGTGGGGCCTGACCAAACTGGTGCAGGCTGACCGGCGTCGTTTCGTTATGTATTTCGTGCAGATATTCCAATGTCGAATCGATTTCGGTATCGGATAGCAGACGACCTTCGGAAAGATCGAGCTTCAAATCCCGGGCGAGATTCTCATGGACAAGCTGCTCGGTAATTGTCTGTCTGAACTTTTCTCTTAAAGCCCCCTGTTCCAGCACAACGAATTTATCAATGTCGTTATGCAGGTTGAGTAGTTCATCAGAGAGCTCGGCATTCACAGAGGGTGGAACCAGGTGATCAATCAGCAGTGCATAGGCACGGCGACGCACGGGTGAGGACTCACCGAGATTGTTGATGATCCACGGATTGATATTGGGAAGGGCTCCCATAATGATGTCGGGCCAGTCCGATTTCGAAAGACCGGTCGGTTTACCCGGCAGCATAAACTCGCTGCCATGCGTCCCGAAGTGCACGACCGCATCGGCTCCGAATTCTTCCTGCAACCAGAAATAGGTGGCGAGATAGTTATGCGGAGGAGGGACGAGTTTATCGTGCAGTAGAGAGGTTTCATGTGCCTCTCCGCGCAGTGGTTGCGGCAGCAGAATGGAGTTACCGAGTGGAATCCGGGGAATGACGATATATTTTTTCTGCTCTTCATTTTCCCAGACGAGAATACGGCCCGGTGGAAGTCCCCAGCGTTTGATCAGTTCATCCTGCTGATGCGCAGGTACTTTTTCTTCAAACCATTTCTGATATGTTTCAGCGGGGATTAAAACCGCATCCCCACTACGGGCGAGACGATCAAGGTTTCCAGGAGCCCAGAGGCCGATCTGCTGTCCCTGTTTCTGCATCCAGCTGACCAGTTCGTCTTCATCGGCCGGTAGTGGATTGAGGGTGTAGCCTGATTCTTTCATTCGCTGGAGCACACCAACCAGACTGCGGGGGCCATTCATAAACATCCCCGTTGCAGAACCCCGCATCAGTTCAGCTTTGCCCATTTCCCGGTTGTAATAAAAGATCGCGATCTTTTTCTCGTCATTCGATTTGTGTCGCAGATTTACCCAGGCCAGACTGCGGTTAACGAGATGTTCTATTCGATCCGAGATTGGTATGAAGGCTTCCGGACTTCCACCACCGGCTTTGGTTCCTGCACCCACCTGGGGTTCAATCGCACCGAGTAATTCCTGACCGACAATCTGGAACGCCATCTCATTCGCAGCCAGACCTTCCAGGTTAGATTCCCAGTCACTGATCGATTGATTGCGAAAGAAAATGGAGTGAACGTGGGGAACATTCACTTTCGTGCGGAAAGACTCACTCTCTCGGCTATGACAGGTATGGACAATCACATCGGGATTGAAGTCGAGTACGTTCTGTTCGTAGTCTGGACCGTAATCGAGCATCGCAACGGCCAGAGCTCCTGCAGATTCAAAGGTCCGAATGAGGGCATTCACCACTTCTGGTTGTTGAAACTCCAGATGAGTGGAGTGGACTGCGATGATGACTCTGGGAGCATCCTCTACATTCAGTTTCTGCTGACGAGCCCAATCCAGGAAGGACTCGCTCTTAGCGAAGTACCCCTCATGATCGGGATGGTACAAACCGGCACTACGATCGGCTTCCTCTGAGGGAGAATATTCCCTGCCTGCTTTAAATATTTGACCGAGATATAGAGCAACATCCTGCGTAGATTTTCTGAGGTGTTTCCGTAATAAGCCGTGATCTGCTCATCCAGTTCAATCTCTCCAGCACTGGCTAACTCAGGTAGATGTTTTTCGGCCAGACCGGAAATGGAGATGATGCGCAGTTTTGGGTTATTCACTTTCCCCTCTTTGATAAGCTGACGATACTGATCACGATCCTCTCCCCGGGCATGCTGAATCAGGACCATCGCGTACCGTGAAAAGTCGGTGGACTCCTCAGCGAGTTGTTCATCTTCAAGGTATTCCAGCCGGAGTGGATAATCGTCCTCATAACGCTTCAGAACATCGAATACACCACCGTGTAATCCGATAAATGCGATTCGCGGCTTTTCGGATGATGACGCACCGGCCGCTTCCGAAAGATCCTCTGCTGCCAGTAATGGGCTCACCGAACCCGGCAGGAGCATCAGCGATGTGAACAGAAGGAATGAGGAACGATACATTGTGAGGATTTTTCAAACGGTGATGAGCAGAAGAATAACAGCAGAGTCAGCAGAACAGGATTAGAATGGTTCTCCTCCCCGACGGGAGCCGAGTGCCTGGATCACCTCTGTGGTGATTCCGTTACCTATAAAATGAACGGAGCCATCGGCATAGCAGAACAGAGCACCTCCGGGATGAGCACTTCGCGCGGCGAAGTTCGAACAGGCATTGTTGGGTGCGATGCAATCAAAGCGGTGATCATTCGGAGCACGATCGGTGCTGAGCATATTGTGCTGAGGGTGCCCCCCAAACCAGATGGTTGCCCGGTCAGAACGACTTAAGACGCCGCTTTGACAGGTATTGATGTCCGAGGCATCTCCCCCCGTTGGTCGATAGAAATAGTTGTCATTCAAGGTATCGACGTCGAGATCACCAATCAGTGTCTCCCCGAGGGCAATCGTGTGCGAGGTTCCATCGGGAATATCACTGAAACTCATCCAGGTATCGTGACCAAATAAACCTTCGCATTCTTTGCCACGACATTCACATTCCGGCCCCTGATTTCCCAGGTAATTGGCGGGAGCCCAGGTTGGATCGGAACGTAAGGTTGGGTCACTCGGACAACGGAACGTGCCAATTTCCTGAGTCCCTGCGGCATAGAACGCCGGATTTTCACTCGCTGACCCATTGGGATTCGGGTCTTCATCGCTGGGACCAATCTCGTTGAAGTCGATTAATTCATAAGTATTCTCCGCTTCTACAAAGGGGAGCAGGTAGGTGAGGAATCCCATCTGGTGCCGATAGGCAGGACCGTTCAAACCCGTTTCCAGGTGGCCCGCAGGAAAACTGCGATGCAAATCGTGATAGGTATGTAAAGCAATTCCCAGCTGTTTCAGATTATTACGACAGGCAGTTCTTCTGGCAGCCGACCGGGTCGATTGCACTGCAGGTAAGATTAAAGCGAGCAGAATGCTGATGATCGCCATCACAACCAACAGCTCAATTAGTGTAAACCCGCGGCGTGAGTTCATAGAATTCATATCCATTGATACAAGCTGCAACCGATGCCACAGCTGCTTTCTTCAGAATGAGTAGAAGCATTTTGGTTTTACAGACACAATTGCTGAAGTGGGTCTGTTGAGCGTTCCGTGATTCGATTTATTGCTTCGACAGCCAGTAGACCAGGTCGTCTTCGCATTCTTCTGAACAGACAATGTGCTGATTCCCTCGAACAACGATCAAGTTCTCCTGCTGCACATTTTCAATGGCTAATTCACAATATTCGCATCGCCCAGGTTGATCTAATGCGGAATGTACCAGAGCGGTATTCATTTCTGGTGACTGATCGGCGCAACCGACCAGTAGAAACAAGGTCGGGAACCAGATGGTGAAAACGGTTTCTCTCTTCCAGCTTTGAACAAAAAACAAAATGAACATTTCCTCTATTATTTCTGTCAGGTTAAAGAAGTTGAGGTTATTGCCATACAGGCAAGTTGCATGCCGAAACCTGTTACTCCCTGCAAACTCTTGTTTTACAGGATTTTTAAGGGCGTGAACTTGTCATGTTTCCGCTTCAGCTGGCGAGATCATCGTCATAGCGACGAGTTAACCGCCATCTGGCTGGTCTAGTCGGCCCCCTGAAGAGGCGACCTGATGCCGTAAAGAGAACCTCTACTACTTCTCAAAACCTTGGCTGGGATTTAAAATTGCCGCCAGATGTCGTTACATGATTCAGAGCCTGACCAATTCCGTATTCTTCCTCTGTTCTGGGCTCAGACCTTTTCCAACGACCTCCTTTCCATATGAACTCTGACAGACACAAAATTTCCAATTCAGCTATTCTCAGGTTCTGGCCGTTCCTTATCTGGCTTTTTTGTTTTTATAGTTTCTGGATTGCTCTTGTCGTCACAGGCGACCACTTTTCCAGACTGCAAACTCATTGGCCGATTGCTCTGGCGATGGCATTTGGCTCTTATGTGGCAGGTTCCACACCGATGGGTGGAGGGACCGTAGGCTTTCCGGTGCTGGTACTCCTCTTTGACCATCCAGGCGCGCTGGGAAGAAACTTTGCCTTCAGCATTCAATCCATCGGAATGGTTTCCGCCAGCATTTATATTCTGAGTTCACGTCAGTCATTGAACTGGAACCTGCTGAAACCGACCCTGATCGGTTCATTACTCGGCACGCCGTTTGGAGCGATCTGGGTCACTCCCTTGATTTCAGACCTGCATGTTAAGCTAACCTTTGCCGTTGTCTGGTTCAGCTTCGGGCTCCTGCACCTGATGAAACTCACTGAGTTAATTCAATTATCAGGGATCAACCAGCGTGCCAGACAGTTTGATATCAGTATTGGCCTGATACTGGGTTTCTGCGGAGGACTCGTGGCCTCAATTACTGGTGTCGGCATCGACATGATGATCTATGCAGTCCTCGTGCTGCTTTACCGGGCTGATCTAAAAACCGCTATTCCAACTTCGGTCCTGCTGATGGCTTTTACTTCGCTGGTTGGATTAGGAACTAACTTGACTCTTTCCAATTATTATCCAGAGATTTACCACTTTGATCCCGAAGTTTTCAATAACTGGATCGCCGCCGCTCCCGTAGTCGCGTTAGGAGCGCCGTTGGGTGCTCTGGTTGTCACCCTGATTCCCAGAACACCGACACTACTGTTTGTCTCCTTACTCTGCATTGTTCAGTTTTTCTGGACGATCTATGAAGAACAGGTCCAGGGGCTTTCCCTTTTTGTGACTGTTTTATTCGTATTGATTGTGAACCTGTGTTTTCATTTTTTATATCGTTGGGGAAAAGCCTCTTTACAGAACAATATTTCCAGAAAATCCGCCGATTCCCCAATCCTGGCTGAAGAAAATCAGTGACAGTTCCCCTTCTGGAAACAGGATATTTTCTACCCTTTCCGGCGTTTTTCTCTACCTGTTTAGAGTGTCACACGCATCGCCAGCAGTAGCCACATTCTGCTAACTGCACCCTAGTGTCCCCCTGAGTGGAATGGTATCCTGAATCGAACGTGAACACTGACCCACCCTACACTCAAAAAAGTTAATGACACCGCTTATGTTTCTTAAATTCAAATACACAATTGCTGTTGTCAGCCTCTGTTTTGTGGCGATGCCTCTTCTGGTTCAGGCTGCCTCTCCTCTGGATGGCCTGAAACTGGGTCCCTCGGACTGGCCCTGGTGGCGAGGCCCTCAGCGGAATGGGAATGCCGCGAGTGAGGAAACCCCGCCCCTGAAATGGGACACGGAAACCAATGTGGTCTGGAAAGCTCCCATTCCCGGGCGGGGACATGGTTCCCCGATAATTGTCGGAGATCACGTTTATCTCGTTTCCGCTGACGAGACAAATGAGATTCAGTATGCCCTCTGCTTTGATCGCAAAACGGGTGCTGAACTCTGGAGACGTGAACTTCATCGCGGAGGGTTCAACGCCTCAGGAGATCGCCAGGGAAATGCGAAATCGACCAAGGCCTCTTCCACGATGGCCTGCGATGGAGAGCATCTCTTTACTACCATGTTCAACAGCGACGCGATTCATCTGACTTCCCTCAGCATGGATGGTGAGATTCTCTGGCAGAAAAAAGTCAGCGATTACATTGTCCACCAGGGTTATGGAGCTTCACCTACCATTTATGGCCCACTGGTAATTGCCGTTGCCGACAATAAAGGGGGCGGCGCCGTAGTCGCATTCAATCGCAATACGGGTGAGGAAGTCTGGACTCATAAACGACCAGCGACTGCAAATTACGCTTCGCCAGTCATCTTAAATGCCAATGGTAAAGATCAACTCTTCTTCATCGGTTGTGAAGTCGTCACCAGCCTCGACCCATTAACCGGCAAGGTTAACTGGGAGGTCCCCGGTTCAACCACGGAGTGTGTCACCTCCACCGTCACCGATGGCAAGTCGATCGTCACCAGTGGTGGTTATCCCAAACAACATACAACGGTCATGAAAGCCGATGGTTCAGGAGACATTGTCTGGACAAACGGAACCAAGTCCTATGTTCCATCATTGCTGCTGAAGGACAACGAATTGTATGCCGTCACCGACAATGGCGTAGCGATCTGCTACGATTTTCAGACGGGCAAAGTGCTGTGGCGGGGACGCCTTAGTGGCGACTTTACCTCATCACCAGTTCTGGTCGACGACAAAATCTTTGTGACAAATGAAACTGGTGAAACCTTCATCTTCAAAGCAACTCCGAAGAATATGTGCCACTTGGAGAGAACAAACTGGGTGACGAATGCTATGCCACCCCCACTTTTATCGGCAATCAGATTTTCACACGAGTAGCCTTCCGCTCCGACGATGGACGTCAGGAATATCTATATTGTCTGGGCGAATAAGGACTCACTTTGACCAATCCTTCAGCGATGTGGGATTCATGAGCGATAACCAGCCACTTAATAATCATGGATTGAGTCTGCTGGTGATCCATGCGGCGGATCTGCAACAATCGGTGCAATTCTATCGGACTCTTGGACTGACATTTGAAGAACACGATCATCTCCCCTGCGGCAGACATTATGCCTGCACCACAGGGGGATGCGTGTTTGAAATCTGCCAAAGGTTGGAGTCGCATCAAGTCGGACCAGTCACGTTCGGTTTTGATGTATCGAATATCGGACTGGTGTACCAACTCGCCCAGCAGTCGGGATTACAAATTAAACGAAAGCTGGAATCAGCAAGTTGGGGACGTTCCTTCTCGGTGCTCGATCCGGATGGGAACCGGGTGCTGTTGACAGAACAGTCTGCTTAAAGAGCCGACTTATCGTCCTCGACCACCACGGCCACCGCCGCCGCCTCCACCACCACCGAAATTAGAACGACCTCCGCCACCAAATGCGGCTGCTCCCTGGGATCCTCCCCGCATCCGACCCATCTGGCCATTCATGGCATTATTGCCAAACTGGTTTCGGAATTGCATTTGCTGCTGATTCATCGCTCCTCTTTGTTGTTGACCCTGGCCACCTTGTTGAAACTGATTACGTTGCTGCATCTGGTTCCCCTGGCCATTTTGTCCGTTCCCCTGCATCTGCTGACCATTTTGTTGTCCATTGGCTGCATTCTGGCATTGCTGCATCAGCTCCTGCTGGGTCACCTGACCATTCTGGTCCTGGTCCGCCATCCGGAAGAAGCGATGCATATTCTGATTGGGAACTTCGTTCTTAGTAATGCTACCATCGCCATTACTGTCGAGTTGCATCAGTTGATTGAACATTTCCTGAGGATTACAGCCACCTCCTTCGGATTGCTGGCCGTTTCCGTTTTGTTGCTGGTTATTGGCGTTCCCCATATTTCGGTTCCGCTGTTGTTGCGGCCCGAAATTTTGTCCCTGCTGATTCTGAGGGCCACCATTCTGAAAGCCGTTAGGCCCTCCCCCACGATTGGGGCCTCCTCCATTTGGGCCACCACCGCGCTGACCTGGACCGGCAATCAAATCGAAGCCTGAGACCAGAAAGATTCCAGCCACTGTTAATGTAATGAGCGTTCGCATGACAGGTTATCTCCACTGATTGAATCTGAACAGAGTGTGATGTGTGACATTCGGATAACGTACTGTTAGCCTGTGTGGAACTTCGTGCTGCCTCAATCAGAAAATAGCGCACACGAAGGCCCCTGGCGGCCCGTCTATCTGAAATGTTTTGTCAGATTGAAAGAATCTTCAGAAACAAAGATGAGGTGGGAAGATGAATCCTGTCTGGGACAGAACTCTATTCCGGGTGACGTGGAGATGAAAAAAGATAGGAATGAATTACTTCCACCAATATTTATACGCAGGACCTGTCGTGTTGGAGACTCCTTTTCTGGATGTTTTTGTCACTTTCTCAGGAACAGGTTCCAATTAAACGAAGTTCCAGTGGACAGGTGAGTCTACTGGCTTTCACAATAGAGTTCCCAGATACTGGACACTTGAAAAACCGCTTTCCAGACGAGTCCCCGAATGCCTGTATCCCGTCAATATCTTGTGAAATTCTTAGTGCCTCTCGTTATTCTGTTTTTGCTATCGCCCAGGCAAAAACTGGCTGCAGCTGAACAGCTCGGCACCTCACCAAAGCCTGTCCGTCCGAATATCCTGTTTATTGCAATCGACGATTTAAGGACCGAGCTCGGTTGTTATGGGCACGATTACGTCGACAGCCCCTATCTGGATCAACTCGCTGCGGAGGGGGTGCTCTTTAATAATCATTTTGTGCAGGTGCCGACTTGCGGGGCCTCCCGGTATGCCCTGCTCACCGGGCAAAGTCCGTGGCGTTCCCGGGCAATGAGAAACGATGCTCTGTATGAAGGAACGACGCAATTGAACCCGGAACAGCAACCGGGAGCCCAGACCATGCCGGAGTTATTCCGTCGGAGCGGGTACCAGACCGTTCTTATTGGAAAAATATCGCACACCGCCGACGGTAAGGTTTTTGCTTATGACGGCACTGGAGATGGTCGACCGGAGATGCCCCAAGCCTGGGACGAGTTCGCCACCCCGCTTGGTTCCTGGAAACGAGGGTGGGGAATATTCTTTGCCTACAGTGGTGGACGGTCCCGTGAAGATGGAAACGGTCATCTCGATCTAATGGAATTCACAGCCGAAGAGGATGATGAACTCCCCGACGGTTTGATGGCCACCAGGGCGATTGAGAAATTAAGCGACCTGAAAAAAGCTGACAAACCTTTCTTTATGGGACTCGGTTTTTTCAAACCTCACTTACCCTTCGTCGCTCCCCGGCAGGATTGGGAAGCGATGTCGAAACGGGATGTTCCGCCCCCGGACGCGCCCAAAATAATCGATTCCCCTTACTGGCATCAGAGTGGTGAGTTTTACAGGTATAACGCTCCCTGGGAGAAAACACGTCCCTTAGCAACAGAAGATACCATCACCGCACGCCGTGCCTACCTTGCCTGCGTCCGACACACCGATCGCCAGGTGGGACGAGTTTTGAGTGCCTTAGAGCAATTAGGGCTGAGTGAGAATACTATTGTCGTTGTCTGGGGAGACCATGGCTGGCATCTGGGAGAATCGGCTTTATGGGGGAAACATGCCCCATTTGAAAGAGCCCTTAAAAGCACTCTGATTATCAGAGCGCCGGGACAAATGCAGGTCGGGTTACAAACAGATGAGATTGTAGAATCAATCGATCTCTATCCTACTTTGATCGATCTTTGTAACCCACCTTTCACGACAACCACTGCCCCTCTGGATGGTCAGTCCCTGACTCCCGTATTAAGAGGAGAGACAGGCATTCGAAAGAGCGCCCTCAGTTACTGGAAATCGGCTGTCTCTCTACGAACGAAATCGCATCGATTGATTACGACTCTTAAGGCAGAGGGTCCTGAACAGACGGAATTGTACGATCTATCGCAAGGAGCTGACCCTGTTCAGGATTTATCAGAATCGAATCCTGAGTTGACCCATAAACTTCTGAGTCAACTTAATGAGCAGCTTTCCATGATCGAGGATAAATGATTCCTCTGATTCATGTACTTGATTCAGTCTACCTGTTTGACAATCTCCCACTTCAGCAGGTGGTAACTTCCGGGTATCGTGTCTCCCTCTTTGTAACGAGAGGCGACAGGCGGATCAGGAGCGTGATAAATCCGTTCGGGATAATAGACAAGCTTCCCCTGCACTGTTACCTTTTGCTGACCTCGCCACCAGACGAAAAAGACCTCATCGGGCCATACGCGATTCATTTCGATTTTTGCGTAGCCACAATCAAGTTGTGCCACTCTTTTGCGTCTCTTTCCACCGGGACTCCTGTGAGCTGAATACATTGCATCACGACAGCGCAGCGTAACGAGCCGGAAGAGTCTTGTGATTCCTTCTTCTTCGCTTCCAGCTGAAAACGACCGATCATTTTTTCCCAGGATTTCTCATCTGATATTTTGACACATTTGAAAACGGGTTGATCGAGACATTGGCTCTCTTCGTGAACTTTCTCATCGGATCGTGCATTCAAACCCAGGAAAAGAATGCATGAGAGAATCAGGTTGCAGGTCAGAATGGTTCTCATTTTATTTTTTCCGATGTTTACCTGGGTCTTATTGTATTACGAATGTTTTAACCGAACGATTTTCAACCACCAATAGGACTTCACTTTTGAGACTCCGATCTGGTTTAGAGATTCATCCGCAAAGTGCTTGTAATTGGTGTCTATCCCTGTTCTCATCGTTATAAGTTCTTAAAATCGAATTAGTTGCTGCTCAAATCAGAGACGTTCCTTTTGAATATTCAACTAAGGCTATTCACATGACTGAGAACCTTACTCCACGCCGCCAGTTTCTCAAAGCTGCCGGTCTCGGTATCACCGGGGTCGCGCTGAGTTCTTTTACCTCTCCACTTCCAACGGCCTGCAGCAGGTGCGAACGACCGGGTCAGAATTGGGGTCATCGGTTGTGGTGGCCAGGGAACAGGAGCCCACATCGGTGGACTGGCTGACTATGCCCAGGAAGGTAATCTGGAAATTGTGTATGTGTGCGATGCTGATGAAGAGCGTCGCATGCATGGTGTCAGTAAATCGGGAGGGGCCAAACCACTTGATGATTTACGAAAGCTGCTCGACGATGATTCTATTGATGCCGTAGTCGTCGCCACACCGGATCACTGGCATACCCCCGCTGCAATTCTCGCAATGCAGGCGGGAAAACATGTTTATGTTGAGAAGCCCTGCTCGCACAATGTGGTCGAGGGGCGCTATTTGGTCGAAGCGAGCCAGAAATACAATCGCATCGTTCAACATGGTACGCAAATGCGCAGTAATCCTGGATTTCAGTCTGCGATTCAGATGCTGCATGAAGGGTTGATTGGCGATGTGATGATTGCCCGGGTGTGGAACATCCAGAAACGGCAGGATATTGGTCGCCTGCAACCTAGCGATCCACCGGCCGGTCTCGATTACGACATGTGGGTAGGACCTGCGACCATGCTCCCTTACCAGGCAAATCGCTGTCACTACCATTGGCACTGGTGGCATAACTTTGGAACAGGTGATGCTGGAAATGACGGTGTCCATGAATTCGATCTCGCCCGGTGGGGTCTGGGAGTCAATCAACATCCAACCTCGGTTTCATCGCTCGGAGGAAAGTATTACTTCGATGATGACCAGCAATTTCCGGATACGATGACCGCCACTTTTGCTTATGCACCCACAGAACAGCAACCGGCCAAGCAACTCGTCTTTGAAATGCGACTCTGGTCGACCAGTTATCCTTACAATGTGGATAGTGGCATTGAATTTTATGGGACGGCGGGCAAGATGTTCCTGAGTCGCCGCGGAAAAATGGAAGTCTGGGACGAACGAAATCGTAAAAAGCCACTCGATGTTCCTCCCGGACTGGGAATGTCTGTCCGACCGAATCATCAGGCTTTTCTGGCTGCGATTCGGGAAGAAGCTCCCGCCACGGCAAATGCTGAGACAGCTCACCTGTCAGCAAGCTTGTGCCATCTGGCCAATATCTCCACCCGTGTTAATCGGACCCTGCATATCGATCCTGTCAGCGAATCGATCACAGATGATGCTGAAGCCAACCAACTGCTCAGTCGAGAATATCGTGAAGAGCATTGGGGTGTACCTCGTCTCGGCTGATGATCTCGCTTATCCGGTTTCAATTGAAAGCATCGCGCCATGAAATTAGTTAAACAGTTCAGCCTGTTCCTGTTCGCAATCATTCTGCTTGGAGTTTCAGCTTCGAAGAATCTGACTGCCGAGGAGAAATCATTTTTCCAGTTTGAAATGAAGTCAGGTGAAGTTGTTATCTAACATGGAGATCAGGCACTGGCGAGTTATATCTATCAGGATGATGTGACAACGCGTCCCTACTTCGCACATGTCAAAACGATCTCCGGACTCCAGGTCACCCGGAACCATCCACCCCAGGAGGGAGATCCAGATGACCACGCCAGTTATCACCCGGGTATTTTCCTCGCTTTCGGTGATTTGAATGGAAATGATTACTGGCGGATAAAAGCCAGAGTCGAGCATGTCGGTTTCATTGAACCTCCCGATCTGGCCTCCAGCAGTTTTACCGTCCAGAATCGTTATCTCGACGCTAGTGGCAAGCAAACAGTTTGCCTCGAAACCTGCCGATATCAGTTTGTTAAAGAGGCAGATGATTATTTAATCCTGATGCAGAGCGAATTCAAATCAGACCACAACTTCTACTTTGGCGATCAGGAAGAGATGGGCCTGGGAGCTCGTGTTGCCACACCCTTACGAGAAAAAGAGGGAACTGGTCGTATCCTGAATAGCGAAGGGATCACAACAGCTGAAAAAACCTGGGGACAACCCGCACAGTGGGTCGATTACGCCGGACGAATCGAGAACCGGCCCGCAGGGATTACCTTAATGGCGAGTCACCGTGTGCGTCCCACCTGGTGGCATAATCGTAACTATGGATTTTTCGCAGCGAACCTGTTTGGCCGGGAAGCGATGAAACAGGGTGCTAAAAGCAAGCTGGTGGTAAAACCGGGAGAGACATTCAGCCTGAGCTATGGAGTTCTAATCAGCATGAAGGAACCGAACGACATTGCCTGATCTGGAAAAGAAATACAGCCAGTACAAGCAACTTAGCGCTTCTCAAGTGATTAAACGCCAGCAAAGACCGATTGATCGAAATTGCCGGTACTTTCACCGAAGTGATCCTGCTCAATGCCCATCGCATGCAGAATACTCAGGTGCAGGTTCATTATCGGTGTCTCCTGCTTTCGCCAGTGCGTTCCATGCTTGATCCCCATGGCACCTCCGCCATCAGTGTCGGCAGGTTTCGAGGATTGTGCGTAGTACTCGCACCACTACCGAACAGAACAATACTGTTATCCAGCAGGGTTCCGTTGACATCCTGGTACTCTTCCATGCGTCCCAGAAAATGGCTGATCTGCTCACTGAGGAAGAGGTCGTATTTAGCGAAGTTCAATTGCCCTTCTTTATCCCCCGCATGCGAAAGCTGATGGTGCGTGTTGGATAACCCAACAGTCGGGAAAGTATCACTGATTCCCATCCCATCTTCCCGGTTCAGCATGAAGGCGACCGAGCAGGTAATGTCAGCATCAAATGCCAGAGCAATCAGGTCGAACATCGTTCGGTAATAATCGGCCGGTTCCCCTTCCGAGGTGGCTTCGAGGTTCAGGTGAGAATAGTCCTGTTTCTTGAGAGGAATGTCGATCCACTTCTCGGAGGCAATCAATCGCGATTCGACTTCATTGAGTGATGTCAGATATTGATCCATCTTTTCTCGAGTCAGACTTGCCCAACTGCTGATTCAATGACCGTGCATTCTCCAGAACAGCATCAACCAACTTGATCCGTTTCTTCAGTTATTCCCGCTCCTGTTCGAGTAGGGAAGCCTCACACTGAAGAGGCCATCAAAATCCGGCGAGGGCTGTTCTCTGCTGGAACGGGTTTACCATCGATGCTGTAGGAAATCGTACCCGTACGGGAGAGAAAACCTGTCCCCGCGTCGATCGAGAGGACCAGCGAAGGTTGGCGACAATGTTGTTTGGTATGCAGTGCAATCAGTTGGTCGAGTGCGACTGTGTTGTATAAGAATCCTGGTTTTTAGGATTGTGTAAAGGGGCACCGGTCAACCACATATCGAACAGGTATGTCGGTCGACTTTGACTCCATTTGGATGATAGAGACCTCCCAGAAAACTGAGTTTATCGCGATAGGCAGCCAAAGGCTCTGTTGATTTACCAAACTTGAACTCCGCCCTGTCTCCTGAGGAAACCAGTGCCAGTCCTGAATCTCATGCTCTGCCTTGGGGAGTGACATTCCATTAGCGGTATACAGCGCAC
Organism: Planctomycetaceae bacterium; assembly: GCA_041398805.1. Classification (GTDB taxonomy): domain Bacteria; phylum Planctomycetota; class Planctomycetia; order Planctomycetales; family Planctomycetaceae; genus Polystyrenella. The sequence goes on from JAWKUC010000002.1 coordinate 383,449, forward strand.
AGAAGCGTCGGGGAATCTTCTGGGAAACCTCTCTTCCCATCGCTTCCAGCACCGGTAACGCCAAGTCATCCAGCAAGGAACCTTTGAGAACGGAGCGTCGATTGAGATGTAATGGATCAGCCATGAATTCAAAACCTTTAAGTAGGTGGCTGCCTCCAGCAAGCGAATCATGGAGGGCAGGTCTGAGGTAGGATTTGAGGAGGGTCCTGGTATTTTCGAGAAGATCTTGGAATGAACCACCATCCGGAGCATCTCCTGCAATGGGTATCCATCATTCTTTAATTCTAACGCTTTTTCCCGGAGGAACTCAATCTCATTCCAGGTCAATGTCCGTCCTACAGCATAAGTCGTCAGATGTTTGATGAAACTGAATGCAACCTGACCACGTCGTTGATCAGCCAGATAATCCTTAAATTCCAGCATACCAGCGACATGGGTACCATCAGGTAAAGTCGATTCTGAATCAACTTTCTCTTTGGATTTGAAGAGTCCCCCCGCATCATATTCTTCAAACGGAAAACCCCAGGGGTCAATTCCAGTGTGACATTGAACGCAACCTTTTTGATTTCTGTGCAGTGTGAGTTTCTCACGGAGAGTCAGTTCAGTTAAGTCTTCATCCAGTGCCGGCACGTTCGGAGGTGGATCATCCGGGGTTCCGCCACTATTTTTCGAGCTAACCACTTAACCCCCCCGTTTTACAGAGTTGGCTTCTTTACCATCTGATAAACCAGCCAGAATACCCGCCTGAGTGAGGACTCCCCCCAGATGCTGTTGACCATGAGATAATCGGAGCATATTCAAACCCACTCTCGAGCTTATCACCAGATTACTGTAGTAACCCGCCACCACTTCATTTGCAACGATAAAATCAGAACGTGTCAGATTTTCGACAGGAAGATTCTCTTGAATCAGATACTTAAGAAAATGCTCGGGTTCGTCGTGCAGATGATATTTTACATGTCGATTTAGACGAGGATACAGCTCACGATTCGTTTCCACCACATCGAGTTTATCCAACGTCAGCCACTGCGTAGTGAATTCGTGAAGGAACAATTCGAAGCGAGAATCCTGAATCATCCGAGTTACCTGGCCATCCAGATTCTGTTCCAGGTTTCCAGTTGATGCCAGATCCAGAAGTTCTTCGTCAGGAGGACTGTTCCACAGGAAATACGAAAGTTTGGAAACCAGCTCATAGTTATCAAGCGGTTCGGGTTCAGGTGTCGTGCTGTTTTCAATCAGAAACAGGAATTGTGGAGAGGTGAAAACAACCAGCAATGACTCTTTAATTGATTGTTGAAAATCACCGGTGACTGAAAAGGCTTCCTGCCATACCTGATAGATCGCTTCCACTTCACCAGAAGTCACAGGTCGACGAAACGCCCGGGTGGCAAATGAGGTGATAATTTCGCGAGCGTAAACTTCCGGCTGCTCTTTATTCGCAGAGGGGAAGAAAATGGACTGATGCGATGCAGGCGGCCACTCTTCATAGTACGGGCCTTCAAATTCAATCGAATGTACCAACATACGCGGTCGATCACGGCCATCGGTGTACTCGCTGTGAACACCAATCTCCTTAATACCGGCCAGATAATTGACGTTATCCTTTTCGACTTCGGGACTGGGATAATTTCGTATCGCGCCAGTGAATTGAAATTCCTGAAGCTCTGTTGAAGAAACCGGAATGATTTCTCCCACCTGAGCGAGTGTGCTCCCACAATCCCGACGTAATCCCAACTGCACACCCAGTAAAGGAGATCTATTTGCAAATTTATTGAATTCCTCCACCAATGCATCATTTTCAGCGAGGGGAGTTAATTGAATTCGATCCAGTGGAATACCCTCTGCCAGATTGGCCTTAACCTGTAATTCCCCCACTGGTAATTGAACCAGCAGAAAAGCGGGCTGCACCAGTTCGCCACTGAAATGTCGATTCCCTAATTTCAAATCGAGTCGCTTCCGAGTCTTGTTCTCTCCTGGTGAGGGGTGAACATCGACTTGATAAATACCTGCATTGGGAACCATCACCGCTTGTTCCGCTTCCGGACCAGTGACTACTAAATTCCCAGCTGCCTCCACAGGCTGCTCCGGCACACGTCGCTCAAGCAGTAGCCCGTCATCGTATTTGGCTGCTTTGACCCGTACTTTGAAATTCCCCGACTCCGGGAGTTCGCGCAGCGAGATTTTGAAGTTCGCTTTGGGACCGTAGGTTGAATCAACCTGAAAGATTTCATTGGTGGGAATTGCTGGCCTGAGTAATAAGCCTTCAGGAACAGTCTGATAGGCAACTCCCTTGGGATAACCCTCTGCTCCCCGCATACAGGCAAAGACAGAGTGATAGATACTGTCATACTCTCGCCAGCCACGCACTGTATCATTTCCCTGATAGCCTTCGATGAAACGGTATTCCGTTCGCATGAAGAAGGGTTCAGATGGAAATGGTTTTGTGGCTGTCAATTGCGTGACGATGAAATCTTCATTCGCCAACAGATGACTGTTCGCCCCCAGGATTAAATTGTCAGGACAAGGTTCCGGGTTGATGGACTTGCCCAAATCCATGCGAAAATTCTGAATAGCCGGTGGAGTTGATTCATCAACTATGGCCGCGTCGAGCGTTTTCTCCGCTATCTCAAAGTACGCCTCCAGTAAAACAGGAGAAAGCAACATGCTATCAGCGTTATTCAGGAATCCATCTTTCGAGACTGCATCGGGCGGAAGTATCTCGGTGAAGTCATCCTCAATTCCCAGAAGCTCGCGCAGCGAATTCCGAAATTGGGCGACTGTCAATCGTCTGACGGATCCATTCCTCGCTACCTCTCGTGAGCGTACAGCAATTAAGCCGCGATCAATCCAATCGAGCAAGTCTTTCTGTTCGGCTTCCGATAACTGAGCCTCTCCCTCCGGGGGCATCGCTTGCGAAGCGATCTGTTTACGAATTCCCATCCAGAGACGGACGCGATTTTCTGGCAGATCACCCAGTAGATGATCAACCCGAATCCCGGACTCCATCTCTTCTTCATTATGGCATTGAACACAATAGGTTTTGAGAAGCGGTGCAATTTTTTCATCGAACTGTTGTTTCAATTCCAGTTCAACTGCTGGAGTTTCCGACAGAGAATCCTGCCCCATCAATTGCACTGTCGCGAACTGCAGTAGCACACACAAACAGAATATATAAGAGAATCTGGACAACGGTTGATCTACTCCAGTGAGTTGCTCGAATCTGATCACTCTGATGTTGCAAGCCGCACTATTTCAGAATGACAGTGAAGGTGAGGATCCTGCACTGAAAAATCGGATGATGATTTCCAATACAAGATAAATCAGGTGGGATGGAAATCTCCTGTCAGGAGGGGCCGAAAGCCTCTATTTCCGGGGAATATTCAGTTTACCAGCCAGACCAGCATCTACAATCTCTCATATCGCTTGAGTGACGATTTTAGTCCGAGATTTTCCTGCTGTCAGCTGGCGGGCTTTAAGCCAGATATGCACTATTCTGCAGGCGGCGCAGTCCAAGCATCGCCCCAGCCCCTGTAGAGATCCAGCAGCAGGTTGTCCCAATCCTGTTGAGTGCGGTCATCAGGATAAGGATCAGGCTTCACGCGACCAGTTGAGCTGTAAACCACTTCAAACTGACCCTCTTCATTTGCCAATCCGATGTAAGCATTTCGAATCGAATACTGGGTCTCGTGATCAATACTGACGAGACCACTGGGGCCATTATATTCCTGCTTCAGCATCGCATCGCGAATCTTCAGAGGCTCCAGGCTCTGAGCTTCTTCAACGGCCTGAGCCCACATGTGCAGTGCAACATATCCCACTTCCATGGATGATATCACCACTCGATAATCACCATATGCCTGTTTAAAATCTTTAACGAACTGCTCATTCTCTTCAGAAGGTAGTGACTGAAAATAGGTGCAACAGGAATAGTTATCAACGAGTGGATTATAACTCACTTTTCGAAGAACTTCTTCACCGATTCCAGTTGCGAATTGAGTGACTTTGATTTTTCGCTTCTGTAATCCTCGCAGGAATGCGATTTGTGCATCTCCGCTGATCATATTAATGATTGCATCAGGCTTAGTTGATTCAATTTTGTCGAGCACATCAGAGACATCCGTCGCATCGAGTGATATGTATTCTTCTCCTAGTAAAGTCGCCCCCAGGTTTTCGATGCGATCTTTCACCATCTCGTTGACCACATGAGGGAAAATATAGTCCGATCCGACCAGGAAATAGGTTCGTTTACCACCCCAGGCGTATGCCCATTTAATGAAGGGAATGATCGTCTGGTTCGCGTCCCCTCCCAGGTAAATAATATTGGGGCTCGTTTCCACCCCTTCAGTATTCACGGAATAAACCAGTAGATGATTGTTCTGCTCGACGACTTCCTGAACGGCTTTTCTGCTCCCCGAAGTACAACAACCGAAGATGGTGCAGATCTCTTTGTCAGCGACCAATTCCCGGGCTCTCTCTGCAAAGACCTCGTCTTTCGATTCGCCGTCCATTCTCACGGGTTCAATCGCACGTCCCATGACCCCGCCCTTAGCATTGATCTCCTGGATTGCCAACTTGTAAGCATCAACAATAATTTGCTCACTGTCGGACATACTACCAGTGAACGAGTGCAGAATACCAATCTTAATTGGATTCGTTTTGTCGGCCGGTATAATCAGATTCTTCGGAGAGTTCCCGAAATTTAAGAATGCAAATATCGCTAGTACTCCCGCAAAACCAGCGATGATGCTGAGAATGATCCACCTGAGCGGATTCCTGCGACTTACAAGCTTAATATTGGAGCCCAGTGACAGCATCGTGTCGACCGTATCAGCTCGTTTCCCGGGAGGCATTGTCAATTCATTACTCAGCGCAAACAGTGCCGCCCGCATTTCATCAACTGACTGATAACGATCTTCCGGTTTCTTAGCCATCGCCTTCGAGATAATGTCGGCACAGGCTTCAGGAATTTGACTCTTCCACTTTCGAGGATCAGGGGCTCTGCATTGAGATGGCATGCATCACATTAATGAAGCTTTTTTCCTCTTCATAGGGCATGCGACCTACCAGCAAACTGAAATAAGTGGCTCCCAGAGAATACACATCGCTGCGGGCATCCACTGGCTTTCCTTCGCACTGCTCCGGGCTCATGTAACAGGGTGTACCAACCAACTGACCCTGTTGAGTCAAACCCATCGATTCCCCCTGCATGAACTTAGCCACACCAAAATCAGAAACCTTAGTGATTCCACTACTGGTGAACAGCAGGTTAGCCGGCTTCATATCCCGGTGAATGAGCCCTTCTTTATGAGCCGCCGACAGCCCGGCACACGCCTGAGTCATGATTCGTGTGGCTTCACCAGGCGAATAATGGCCGACTTTCTTGAGATGATCGGCAGCAGATTCCCCCCCCGGCATACTCCATCACGAGGTAATTCAAATCATCTTTAGTGCCTACTTCATGAATTGTGAGCACATTCGGATGATTCAGTCGACCGACGGCCCGTGCTTCTGAGATAAATCGATTCCGCAGGGATTCGTCTCGGGCCAGATCATCATGCAGAATTTTAATCGCAACTTTCCGCTCAATAACGGTATCTTGCGGCTTCAAAGACGATCCCCATTCCACCAGCGTAGATGACTCGCTTAATCTCGTAATTTTTAAAGCTCTGACCAACCCATTCATGAGACTTGATCGCTTCAGCCGCGTTGCTCTTTATCTACAATGGAATCGGAAAGACCAGTAAGAATTGTTTCTGGCGAGTCATTTTTGAGCAAGGATATAACAGAGTCACGCAGATTCTTATCACCAGCACAGGCTTCTTTCAGAAACTCTTCACGTTCCTTCCCGGTAAGTTCACTCGCCTGGAGGAATATTTCTTTAACTAATGCGTGCTGATCCTGACTCATTGCGATACTTCTTGAAGCGACCCAGGCTAAGCGTCAGAGAGGGGATTGGAGAGATAAAAAGCCTATTTATTGATTTACATCATATTCACATCAGTTTATTCTGATGTATTGAAAGGTGAAAGCCTTTAATCACTTATGTTAACTGAACAACTGAAATTTTTCCTGCTGGTAAAAGTCGTTCAAAACGTGTTTTTTCAATTTCAGGATACGCGTTAGATCATGAAATTCAATTTCACATACAGCTTCTCCGCTTTACTGCTTTTACCATTTTTATGCCAGCAGGTTTCTGCTGATGAGAAACTTGATTTCTTCGAGAAAAAAATCAGGCCCATCCTGATCGCGAAATGCTATGAGTGCCATTCTCAAGGTTCGGCCAAACTGGAGGGAGGACTGCTGCTCGATAGCCGCAAGGGCGTACTGACTGGTGGGGAAAGTGGTCCGGTTCTCATTGCCGGCAATCCTGCCGAGAGTTTACTCCTGTCCGCGATCAGGCACGAATCATTCGAGATGCCTCCGGATGAAAAGCTCTCAGACGAAGTCATTGCTGACTTCGAACATTGGATTGAAACTGGTGCGATTGATCCTCGTGACCAGCCCCCCTCCCCAACTGAAGCTGCCGAATTAGCCTGGCAAGCGAAGTTGGCAGAGCGCAGTCGCTGGTGGAGTTTACAACCGCCCGTTTCTCATCAACCTCCCGTGGCGGCTAATCCAGAATGGAACAAGGAACCCGTCGACCAGTTCATCTTCGCGAAATTATCTGACTCAGGTCTGGAACCCTCACCAGACTCCGCAGATGCGGAAACTCTCTTAAGACGTCTCTCATTCGTGCTGACAGGTCTCCCCCCCACTCCGGAACAGGTTGTTGAATTTCAAGCTGCCTATGAGGTAAACCCGGACGAGGCTTATACTCAGCTTGTCGATGAACTCCAGGCTTCTCCGCATTACGGAGAACGAATTGCCCGGCACTGGATGGATGTAATTCGTTATACGGATACTTATGGTTACGAAGACGACTTACCGGTTAAAGGGGGCTGGGAGTATCGTGATTACCTGATCCGCGCATTCAACAATGATGTTAGTTTCCAGCAATTGATCAAAGAACACCTGGCCGGAGATTTACTCCCCGAGCCACGCATCAATGAAGAAGATCAGTTAAACGAAAGCCTGATCGGTGTCACCTTTTTCAATATGGGTGAACATCGGGGAGGAAGTAGCCTGCTGTTTAATGGCATTCATCAGGACCTCGTCGACAACCGGATTGACTCCCTGTCGAAAGGCTTTCTGGCGATGACTGTCGCCTGTGCTCGCTGTCACGACCACAAACTGGACGCCGTGTCACAAGAGGACTATTACGCTCTGGCGGGGATTATTATGTCTCCCCGTTGGGTAACCCGGGTGATAGATTCACCAGATAAATATGCCGATCAAATTGATGAGCTAAAGCAGCTACGAGCGGAAATACGAGAACAACTCATCAAAACCTGGACTGCACAAGATCACTCACTTAGTCCGATGAAGTTAAAAAACTGGGCTGAGGAGCATCGGGAAGATCTTGTGAATGTGTCTGAAGAAGAGGTCGCCTTTCCGATTGGTCAACTGCTTAAAACTTCGGAACCTGAAATTCCCTCCGCCTGGAAAATTCTGGCTGATACCTGGCGGAATAAACATGATGAGCGTGTGCACCAGAATAAGGAAAAGTTTGAAGTCTTGACAGACTTCACTGAACCAGGTTTCCCTGAACACTGGGGAGTCGAAGGCATCGGCATCCAGGAGGGCTATGTCACCGATGGATCTCCCCTGATTTCGCTGGAAGGAGAGAGCATTGTCTCTGAATTGTTACCGCGCGGATATCACACTCACGCTCTTTCCTCCAAACTTCCCGGTGCAATCTATCTTCCGACCCAACAGTTATTCCCGCAGAAATATCTCAGTCTGGAATTTCGTGGTGGGGAATGGGGTGGTTACCAGATGATTCCCCAGAACACATTCCTGGAGGAAGGTCCCAGCTTCTTTGACCCGGAGCAACCTTCATCCTGGACGACGTTCGGCCCCAAAGAGCTCAAAAATGGTGTCACTCGAATCATCACTCAAATCACGACTTCGTCATTGAACACCAATTTCCCACCTCGGACAGGAATCGGTTCGATGGGAAAAGTTCGACTGGATCCACGAGATGAAAACCCCTTCCGCCGAAGTTGGTTCAGTCTGACGGGGGTGACGACTCATTCATCAGAAGAGCTACCCCAGAACGAACTGGCTTATTTTGCATCCCTCTACAAAGACGAATCTCCTGAAACAGTAGATGTAGCATGGACAACTCTTTCTGTTTGGCTAAACAGCACCATCGACCGCTGGAGCAAATCGGAATGCCAGGACGGGGATCTTGTCATCCTGAACTGGTTGCTCAAACAAGGGTTACTGCCGAATCAATTCAGCGAATCGTCCGAATTAAACCAACTTGTGCAGCGCTATCGTGAAATCGAAGCCCTCAATTGATTTTCCCCACACAGCGAACAGTATGGATGAGCGAAATCTGGAACCATTGGATTATCGCCTGAACATTCGCGGGGATGTTTATACCGACGGACCTGCGATACCGCGTGATTTCCTGAAAGTTTTCGAAGGCCAACATCAAGTCGCAGAATCGACTCGAAGTGGTCGTTATGAACTGGCAACCTATCTAAGTAGTGATCAGAATCCGCAAACTGCCCGCGTGTACGTCAATCGCATCTGGCAATGGGTCTTTGGAACTGGAATCGTGGCAACCTCGAGTGATTTTGGGAAACTGGGCGACCGCCCCTCTCACCCCGAACTTCTCGACTGGATGACATTGCAGTTCATTCAGGAAGGCTGGTCAACCAAACAACTCATTCGACGACTCGTGCTCAGTAAAACCTTTCGACAATCAGGTGAACCTGTTCCTCATGCGTTAGAAATCGATCCTGACAATCGCCTGCTGCATCATTATCCCACCCGACGCCTGGAAGCCGAAGCCATACGCGACAGCTTACTGGCCGTATCCGGGCGACTTGATCCGCAGCTTTTTGGCCGCCCGATTAATCCCTATCGTCCTGTAGAAAACACTTATAAAAGACTTTTTTCAGGACCTCTGGACGGGAATGGCAGAAGATCAATCTATCTTGAAATGTCGATCATGGAACCTCCCAGGTTTCTTGTGGGATTCAACCTTCCCGACCTCAAGATTCCAGTTGGTCGCAGGGATGTCACCAACGTTCCTGCCCAGGCATTGATTCTGTTAAACGATCCCCTGGTGATCAATCTGGCTGAGCATTGGGGCGAACAGCTGATGAAGGAAAAACATATCAGTGTGGAAGAACGGATCAACTCGATGTTCCTTACAGCATTAGGCAGACAACCGAGTGCGGTAGAACAGGAACGCTGGAGTAAAGCTGTTTATGAGTTCTCAGATACTCCCGACAGCATCATGGAAGACCCCAAACCCTGGTCTGAAATTGCCCATGCCCTCTTCAATACCAAAGAGTTTTTGTACTACAGGTAACTTTGTATAACCTCAGGAAGTTTCACAGATCATGAGCTCTCCAATCAGTCATCACTGTACCTGTCCCGGTAGCGTGACACCCAACTTGACGCGTCGAGGTTTTCTCCAGAACTCATCGGCAGGCTTCGGTTGGCTTGCGCTGGCAGGTTTATTGGGAAATACTCAGAAAGCCTGCGCAGCTGCTCAACCTCATTTTACTCCGAAAGTAAAGAACATCATTTTCTGTTTTATGGATGGGGGGCCCAGTCACGTCGACACATTTGATCCTAAACCGATGCTGGCAAAACATCAGGGAGAAAAAATCGGCGATTCGAATGTATCCGTCCGTTCGCAGTCCGATGCAAATCGCGTATGGCTAGGTTCCCCCTGGACGTTCAAACAGCGGGGTGAAAGTGGACTGTGGGTCAGCGATCTCTTCCCACACATCGCCACAATTGCAGACAAGATCTGCCTCGTGCGGTCTGTGGTCGGACAGCTCCCTTTGCATGGTCAGCAGAACCTGTTACTGCACACCGGCAGAATCATGGGTAAAGCCCCCAGTCTGGGATCGTGGATTTCCTATGGTCTGGGAACTGAAAACCAGAACTTGCCCGCATATGTCCTCTTAAATAATGACTGGGTACCCAACGGCGGCATGGAAAACTTCGGTAGCTCCTTTCTGCCTGCCTCTTATCAAGCCACCATGATCCGCGCCAAGGGTGTTCCTGTCGATAATATCGTCCCTTCCGATGAAGCCGCACTCCAGCGTCAGAAACTGGCATTACTCACGGCACAGGATCAGGAGTTCGCAAAGGTTGCTTCGGACAATAATGCGATTGAAGGAGCGATTGCCAATTATGAAACAGCCTTTCGCATGCAGAGTACTGTTCCTGATATTGCAGATATCTCACAGGAACCAGAGCACATCCAGAAAATGTACGGTTTGGATTCCGAAGATGAACATCAGAAATATTATGCAACGCAGGCGTTACGCGCACGCAGACTCGTCGAGGCGGGCGTCAGGTTTATCGAAATCACCTGCCCCAGTTTCGACACCAATAATTCTCCCTGGGACCAGCATGGTAAGCTGAAAGAAAACCACGAGAAGAATTCGCGTATCACGGACCAATCTGTTACGGCTCTCATTGTTGACCTGGAACAGCGGGGATTACTTGATGAAACGATCGTACTGTGGGCAGGAGAAATGGGCCGGACTCCCCATGCTCCCAAAGTGACCGAAGCGGGTGGTCGCGATCACCATGTCGACGGCTACTCGATCTTTATGGCCGGCGGAGGCTTCAAACAGGGATTCACCTATGGTGAAACGGACGATTTTGGCAACAGTGTGGTGAAAGATGCCGTTGATATTCATGACATTCACGCCACTATCCTGCATCAGTTCGGCCTCAACCACGAAGAACTCACCTTCCGCCACGGAGGCCGCGACCACCGCCTGACAGACGTCCACGGACGAATTCTAACAGAGCTGCTCAGTTAGCTAACAGCAGATCTGCTAATCAAATCAGCAAAGCTGAACCTTCCTCTTCAATATTACTGAAGAGACTATCTACCGCCATCGCAGACTGAGGCAGGGGACCAATTCGGAAATTGTCGAATACCGTTCTGGTTTCATAAGCGGCAAAGCCAACCTTCCCCATGTTCACAGGCTCGTCAAAGGTCGCGTCCAGCATCTGTTCTCCATCAACATAGAACTGCACATGAGCGCCATCGACAAAGATTTCCAGCTGGTACCAATCAAATTTGATCTCACGACCTTCGATCTCATCCAGATCAATAAGTGCTAATCGATTATCGAAATCACCTTGATAATGGCCGATCACCCATTCATCCTCTGCGGGCAGGCCACCGACATATTTGAAATCGTTTTCGTTTCGGTAATCAAATATGAGATAGCCGTTTTCCGAATACCCGCTGGGGTTGCCGGATCGAAAGAGCACATCCACGGCTGCATAATATTCTGAAGGATAGGGTAAGTCGTTCGGTGTGAGAACTGCCCCCAAGTCGTAAGGCGTTCTTACATCTGTAGAGTTCTCGTAGCTAAGGTACTTGAAATAGTCGATGGATTCTTCATTCAGAAGAAGTAATGAAATATCTTCAGCCTTTATTTCTTCACTCAACTGTGAAACATCAATCGCATCTCCCTGACTCACTTTTTCAGCGATGAATAGATCACGAAAGTAGGTGTGTGCATTGTATGTAGCTAACCCAAGCTGCCCATCATGAATGGGCGTATTGAAAGTAGCGGTTCCGATCAACTCCGCATTGACCCGCATTTCAACCTGTCCACCATCGATATCCAGGTGCATCAGATAGAATTCACCCGAATTGATTTGTCGTCCCTGGTCGTCCCAGTCCACCGATAACAATCTGTTACCAAAACCATTCTTATAATGACCGATCACCCACTGATTTTGTCCGGCCAGCATTCCCGCATATTTGAAGTCATTTGGATTCTGATAGTCAAAGACCAGCAAACCATCCTGCCAGTTTCCCGGTTCATCTACCGCGGCCAGCTTCACTGACATTTCGAATGAAGTCGGGAAATTGGGTGGCATTGGAATCAAAGCGGTTGTCAGACTTGAGTTTTCAGTACCATCAAGATGAAGTCCTCGGCTCTTACTGGTACTAAGATAGATTTCTTCGTCGTTTGACAACTCGAAGCCTTCTTGAAGGTTGAACTGAAGGCTACTTTGCAAAGTGTAATTATAGTTTGGCTTAAACAGTCCAGCGGGATTGATTTGTTGATCCAGTTTAAAGTTATCGAACGCGACAGCATCACCGAAGGCATAAAGTCCAAGGCGTTCATTATCCAGAGCGCCTTCTTCAAACGTGTAAGTGAAGAGTTCCTCCTGATCGATTGTAAGAGTTATCTCATTCCCGTTTTTACTCAGATGTACCGAGTAGTTTGCACCGACAGTAAATCCTCGCCCCAGCATTCTGACGGAGAAATCAGCAATTCCTTGAATCCTTCCGTTTCGCATTTCAGCAATACCAAGCCCACCTGAAGGCACACCCAGATAAATATATTTGAAGTTTCTGGAATCCTCATAATCAATAATAATTCCTCCCACACCCCCCTCTTCGTCCAGTACTGTCAAATCGACTGAAACATCATAAGCTGATGGATACTTTGACCCTTCGGGTAACAGCGCAACTCCCCTGCTCCCATTCCCTACATTCTGAAAATACAATGACTTACTGCCGGCATGAGGAAGAACCTTCCAACTGGAAGCTGGAACCGTTTCGAAGAGTCCTAAAGTGCCGTCGTCGAAATCATGGTAATATGGGAAGCCAGTCAGCAGATCGGAACCCTCGACAGTGGAATACTTGAAATTGTCAAAGCGGGTCACACCATTGTAAGCTCCCAGACCTGTCATTCCGGTGTTCAATGTGCTGCCGTAATCGACATCACCAATCTTAATGTGATTCACATAAAAACTGGCAACACCCCTTACCGCCTGAACTGCGAAGTGATATTTGACATTGGGATATATCTCCCAACCATAATCATCTCCATCTACGATTAGGAGATGATTCCAACTCCCCTGGTATTGCCCGACCACCCATTGATTCTGGCCAGCTAACATACCGGCATACTTGAAATCGGTATCACTTTTGTAGTCAAAGATGATAAACCCATCTTGCCAGCGGTTTGGCCCGCTGAGAGCAGTCAAATCCGTTTCAACTAACCACTTGGCTACCAGGGGACGTTGTATTTGATAGAGGGCCACTCCCAGTCCATTTTGCCCGGAGGTATCGACTTCCAGGAAACCTTCTTCTCCCAGGTATTTAACAGAGACCTTAGTGGGGTCGTTGTATTGAAATTGAGTCGTGTTGTCAGAATCAAAGTCTTCAAAGTAAGCCAGCTCCAGAGGCCCATACTCGGCAGTTTTCAGATTGTCAAACCGACTTAGTGCATTGTAGGAAGCAACACCTGTTTTTCCAGCATTCAGTTTCATACCGAAATCGGCATCGGCAATGACTTCTCCATCCACCAACAGACGAACTCCCGGTCCAAATATCTGTAGCTCAAGCTTGTAGGTCTGGTTCGATTTGATTTTGCGGCCTGTATCATCCCAATCAACCTGAACCAGTCGATTGGAGAAATCACCCTGGTAATGTCCGATTACCCACTGATTTTGCCCTGCAAACATACCAGCATATTTAAAATCATCCTGGCTCTTGTAATCAAAAATGAGAAAGCCGGTCGTCCACCGGTTAGCTCCACTGGCAGAACTGAGTTCTCCCTGCAGGATGAAAGATTTTGGAAGTGCATTCAACGTTTCAAACGTTGCTGTGGATAGACCTGTCAAACCCGTGTTATCAAACCTCAGAAAATGATTCTCGCCACTGCCAATAACTTTGCTGGTTGCAGGTGAATGCAGGGTAACCCCTTTTAAACCATTTAAGGGTCCTTCGAAATCATGTACATGGGGAAACAACACCTTAGATGTATTAAATAGAAACCGCATCGTTCGATCCATTCATAAAGATATCGAGCGAGCCATCTCCATTTAAATCACCAAGAGCATGTTGTGAGGATCGTATTCCAGGTGTATATATGGGTGGTGCAAACAACCCGGTTCCGTCATTCAATAAGATCTCGTTGAAGTTTTCCGTATTTCCAGTTGATGAAAAGGAATAAACCAGATCGAGATCGCCATCCGCATCCAGATCTCCAAAGGAAACATCCGAAGTTCTATTGTTGACCAACTGTTGATCGGTAACGGTGAAATCCCCCGTCCCGTCATTCAGAAGCAATCGGCTATACCAGGTGACATCGTCTACTTCCTGTCCTCTCAATGCCAAAACGGCATCCAGATCACCATCCCCGTCTACATCTCCCAGATCAACGGCAGTGGTATCTGTATCGAATCGGTATTGCTTCGAACTAATGAATTTACCGGTGCCATCATTCAGAAAGACTTCGTTGTAAACATCATAATAATCTGGATGAACAAAGTCTTTCTTAGTAGAGACAATCACATCCCTGAATCCATCTCCGTTGAGATCGCCCAGGCTATAATCGGAGACCAGCCCACCATAAAAGTAGAACCGATCAGAAATGGTGTAGTTTCCAGCCCCATCATTCAACAACATCATAAATGTGTATGGCCCATCGGTGTAGAGAGACAACATCACATCATCATCACCATCGTTGTCGATATCAGCATGCCGAACGAGTTCCGCATTAAAGTTTACCGGTTCAAGGATTTCCTCAGTAAATTGTGCACTCCCATCGTTCACCCAAATACTCAGGCTTTCTCCCACAACAAATATATCTAACGTTCCATCACCATTCACATCCGTTAAGTCAAAATCATAAATATACCCTTCATCATTCAATTTCGCTCCTGCCTTATAATTCCCTTTACCATCATTCAACCATATTGAAATTACATATCCATCCCCTCCAATAATATTAGAAGAATAGTTTCCGGAGACAATGTCCAAATCGCCATCACCGTCCAGATCACCCAATGCAAAGTGTTCCAAGCCTCGATACTCATCTCCAAGCACCCGGTTAGAGAGTTCGAACAATCCAACTCCGCTGGTAGGCGTAAAACCATCAGGAGGAATGCTCACTTGATGAGTTGAATTAGCGAAAGAGAACCCATCGCTTTCTGAAGTCACAACCATTGGCACTGGAGACTGGTCAACGCCATCTTCTGCCAGCGACTCAGCTACAGGTAAACTCGATTGAGGAGTCTCCTCAACTAGAAATTCATTAAAATAAGAGTACGTATTATAGGCCCCATAAGCGATGCGCCCGTTATTTACAGGAGCAGGAAAAGTAACATCCGCCAGCAGTTCCCCATTGACGAAAAACTCGACCTCTGCATTGTCCGTGAAAATCTCAAGCAGGTAATCTTCTTTATGAGTAATTACACGCCCTTCAGCCGCCCAGTCTATCTCGGCCAGTCGATTACTGAAATCTCCCTGATAATGGCCGACGATCCATTTATCCTCATTATCTAATGCACCGACATACTTAAAATCATTCTCATTCTTGTAATCAAAAATCAAAAAACCATTTTTCTCTAACAGGGTGCTGTCTCTGTTGGAAGAGAATACAACAGCGGCATGTACCTGCGTCGGCAGAGGACCTTCAGTAGGAAGAATCACCGCACCCAGGTTTGAGTGTAAGGTGGAGTTGATGGAGCTATATATTCCATCCAGCCCATATCTTACGGTTGGCTTATTCAGAAGATATAGATAAGTTGCGTCATCGTAATGGGGTAATGTGGCAATGTTCCCATACGTAACATCCCGGGAAATTAACATGCTACCAAACTTCGCATGCGCGTTATAACTCCCCATCCCTAACTGCCCCTGGTGGATTGGCACGTCAAAGGTAGCCGTTCCTATTAACTCTGTGTTGACGCGCATCGTAACTTGTCCACCTTGAATCTCCAGGTGAACAATATAGCTCTCATCGGTATTTATTTGACGCCCCTGGTCATCCCAATCGACTGTCAATTCCCGATTTCCAAACCCTCCCTGATAATGACCGATCACCCATTGATTCTGACCGGTAAACATACCCGCGTATTTAAAATCGCTTGAGTTTTTATAATCAAAGAGAATAAAACCATTCTGCCAACTCCCGGGGTCCTCTACAGTCTGAATCGTGACAGCCATATCAAACGACGTAGGAAAATTAGGTGGCTTTGGAAGGAGTGCCGTGGTCAGACGTGACTCTTTTGTGCCATTCAGTACAAACCGGGAATCGGAGAAAACAAAATAAGCCTCATCCTGATCCGACACTTGAGGCAAATAGCGCAGATCATAGGAGGGATCAACTTGGCCGGTTGGTGCGATCTGCTCGTCCAGTTTAAAATTGTCAAAGAATACTTTTCCGTATTCGACAATCAAACCGATTGAACCATCGATCAACGATTCCTCCCCAAAATGGGCTGTAAACGTTTCAATCTGATCGACAGTCAGGGTGATCTCACCTCCATCGATGCTCAGGTGAATGGTATAGTTATTTCCCGGCTCCAGGTTTGGCGCGAAAGAATCTGAAGAAATTAATTGATGCTCTTTTCGTCCTGAATAACCATATTCATAAAGCTGCCACCGAGATCTATCGGCGTTGAAGATGAGTGCTTTGTAGCGATAGGGGGAATGGTAATCAAAAACAATTCCCGCTTCCCCTTCTCCGACAATCCTTGCATCGACAGAGATATCAAGCTTGTCGGCAACACGGACTAGTTCTCTCCAGGGGCAATACCGCCAACCCGGGAAGCAGTGCTCTTTCCCCTTCATAAGCTAGAGATGCATTCCCATTGAAGGTAGGTAACGACCAGTTCTCCTGAGGACTCAGCTCAAAGAGTCCTGCAGCCCCTGTGTTAAAATTATGGTAGTAAGGAAACGCCGGCGAGCTGCTCCCTTCAGCCGCCATCACGACTGGATCAACCACCCCGGAAAGCATCTGCCTCGTTTCCAGCACTTCCAGGAGAGAAATTCAATCCTCCTGAAATCCGAATTGCTTTCCGTTTAATGGTCTTTGAGAAGAGTTTGGGGATCATTGCCATTCGAATCAGATTTAGCTTTTTCATGAGATACTCATAGATAAAGACTCATTTTATTCTGTTAACTCAAATGGCCCGCTGAAAAATACACAACGCTGAAACAACTCTGGCTGAAACAACTCTGGCTGAAACAACTCTGGCTGAAACAACTCTGGCTGAAACAACTCTGATTGTTCACTGAGAACAACATCGACTATTGAAGGTCCCTGTAAGTTACGTAACCGCAGCCCAGTCTCCCTCTAAAGCAGCTATTCCATTCGTTCCCTTGAAAATGCTCAAAAATACAGCGTTGAGTGATTACAGCTATCTACTTATGCAATTGACCAATTGTCCCACTCAACCTGTATTCCGCAGTCTAGAAGCTGACAATCAGCATTCAACTTGTCCAGGGAGTTGCCAGTAGATGGCCCAGTAGGACGGCCAGAAGGCCAGCGATCAGGTTTGCGGAAACCGAAAACCCTGCTTCCCAGAGACGCAGTTCCCTGATTAACTCAACCGTTTGGAAACCGAAGGTTGAGAACAATGGTGAGTGATCCCAGAAAGCCGGTGATCAATAGAAAAAACAACCACTCTGGAAACGCCTTTTGCGAAGTGACGTCGCCATCAGAAAACCGATGACAAAACAACCGATGACATTTACGGTAAAAGGTTCCCACACCAGGAGACAAGACCTTACTAACGACAAACTCATTCAAATAGAAACGAGAAAGTGTCCCAGACAACGCCAAATCAATAGCAGCGATATTGATCAGTTGCATTCAAATAGAAATCGGTTCAAACTAACCACAGTTTAATTGGATTGAAAATCACGAGTTAAGAACTTCTCAGCAGCGATTTTCCAGAGTGTCTGATCGCTTCTGATATACAAGGCGTTATCGGCGACTGCGGGACTGCATAAGATGACTTCCTGGAGAGGATTTTCGGAGATAGTTTCTTCCTCACCGCTCAATCAACGACAAAGCCGACTCCATCTTCATTAAAGACATACATTTTATTGTCAGCAATCACCGGCGTAGACGAGAAGCGGCCCCTCCCAAGCGAAGTTGCCCGACCGTTTTCAGTCTCAACATCGCCACGAACCAGCACACCCGAGCGGTTGATCGCGTAGACCTTACCCTGATAGGCAATCGGCTGGAGTGTGGAAGAGATTCTTGGGCGAACCAATCATTTCTGGGCCGATGCTGCTCTCATGCGGTTTAATGGCAGTGATCCCTTCGAGGGGACGTAAATTATCTCCTTCAACGACCGAAGAAGGAATCGTCTCGTGGAGGCACCATCACCGAAGGTCCAGAGTGATTCCCCATTCTTTGGATTAATCGCATCTAAACCAGAAGAGGATTGCAGTAAAGCGACAGGGGTAACCTGAGAGCTTCCTACCGGGTAGAGCGAGGGGAAGTCAGTTGGCGCGAGCGGGGACGACTCAATTTCCAGGCAGTCTCTCCACTGACCGTATTGATTCCAAACGCGGGGAATCGGCATCACGTATTCCACCTGGAAAATCGCGATGTCCCTATCACGTCGGACTCGAAGACATTCCCAGGCTGTTCGATGCATTTGGATAGTCGTAGGTCAATCCACGATACCAGAGAAGATTTCCGTCCAGATCGAGACAGGCAATATCGTTGCTGAAGCAAATATCCGTTCCCCGTCCGAGGCGGGAGTCGGGTAGCGACTTTATTTTCTCATGGCAAATCGTTCGCCCCGTGGCAGCAAATGTCCGTTCCCAGACCTGCTCACCACTTTGGGTGTCGTAACAGAGAACATGTAGTCGAGACTGGTCATAACCGCTACTCGCTGTGAAATTAAACACGATCTTTCACGACAATCGGTCTGAAAGCCCTCGACCAACCAGGGGGTTGTTTCCAGGCGATGTTTTTTCAGCACTCCAATTTTCAGGCAGCTTCGCTTCTGCGGCAATCGAAATACAATCGTTCCCTCGGAACTGTAACCAATCCTCGGCCTGAAGGTTTGACTGGTCTGAAAAGACTACTATTGAGAGAAGAATGTCACGATCAGCGTGCAGTGAATGAATCGCATGTAACAGATGCCTTTATATTGATGAACACCGCTTCAAATTAATTTGAAATCGTTGGTGCTTTTAAGGTGTAAGATCATTCTCGGTAAGAGCGAGGCGATTTCGAACTGAATTATTGATCTTCCGGACGAACGGCGCTTCAACCGCATCGGAAACACGAAACTGGAACTGGTACTTTTGAGCCAGTCTTCTTCCTGTTCATTCTGCAACAGCGAGCAGAATCTGATTCTTGCCTGCTTTGAGCTCGACCGGGATCCGGTACTGATCGAGTTGCATCCCCCGCTGATATTCCTCGCGGGCAAAAACAGTTCTCCGTTCAACCAGATTTTCCAGGCGTTGGGTGTTCCCATGCGGGGCACAACCTTTTGTTTTGCAGGCGAGATGAACTCGGTTGTGGCATACATCACTGCCCCCTTGTAAGGGCCGATGTCTGTCGCGATATCGAGAATTCCAAAAATCCTCTTCAGTACCAAGTTCCTGCCAGGCTACCTCCCCTTCCTTACCGGTATAGGTACTCAGATCAACTTGTTTCTCGAGGGGGTATGCAATGTCGAACCCCGATCAGGCCCTGATTATCGAATGGGCCAATCGATACCATTTGGTCAGAAACCCGAAATGTTTCTGCAGATTAATTTTAACTCCCAGTTCTTCCAGCGGCTTAACGATCTCCTGTACCTGATCGTTATCAACAGCTCCGGAAAGTGCTTTTTCATAAGCAGCCTGTGTTTGATCTGACTCTGCCACTTTTAACTCTTTCGCTTCATTGATCGCCCGCTTCTGGACGGCCTCGTCAGACTCCGGACTGGGATCGAGCAGCATGTCGGGAATCCAGACTTTCCCGATAAGAATCATCAATTGATGTCAACAGGTCAAACGCAATCTTGCGGGCAGTGGGATGCTCATCCAGTTTAACACAAACGACTTTAATTCTGCTTCGGGCAATTTTGAACCGCTATCCTGGAGTCGAGTTGCTGAAGTACTCAATGGCGTTTCTTAAATAATTTGCCGAAAGCGGATTCGCCTGTTTGAAGGCCTTCAACAAAACCAGCAGATCCTCTGCCGTGGCCTGCTCCTGCAATTCAGTCGGAGCCGCCTGCGACGCTGAGCATTCTTGCCTTCCTGTCCGATACTTAGAATCGCGTCTATGTTTTCCTCTCTGTACTCGCTTGAAATCCAGTTTCCATTGAAGCTGAGATCAAGGCTGCTAAGGCCAATACCAGGAAAGAACTCGTCGTTCTGAACGAAGCATAAAGTAGAACTCCCGAAAGAGATTAAAGTGACGACAGACTGAGAGCACCCCCTCTGAAGTCCATCTATTTTCACCTGATCGTAGCAATTGACAACGGCGATTATCAACTGCGGATACCAGAATTCGGGAGATAAAATCTGGTTGCCCGTCTTCATTGAAATATAATATGATAGGCAGGTCCTGTGACCGCTATTCATTGTTCCCCCTCATTTTTGTGACACGAGTCCAACGGTATGTCCTATCGCACAGTGAAACGCCTGTTAGGTGAAACCAGCCTGGAGCGGAAATGTCGATTTCTGTTCGGCGGTGGGCTCATGCTGCTGATTGCCGGAAGTTTCTACTTCTACGCCTCGCTGAATAGAAAGCTGATTGAAAACACCAACCTGACCCGCGCCCGAACTTTATCCCGAGTGGTCATGCTCTCTCACCACTGGAAAGAATCAGAACTTTCCAGTTTTCACGAAGTGATTGACCGCCTGTCCATGGATTCACTCGCCTCCAATCCGTATGCAACGGACGAAAATCTGGAAGGTGGAGAAAAGGATTCGGAATTCGAAGAACCCAGCAGTTTTGACTGGCAGGTGCTTAACACCGACCCGAATCGAAACGACACCGAACGTCCACTTTATCAGGAAGGGTACGATGCGATTGACCGGTTCCGGAATGGAGAAACCGAGTTCAAGCTGACCTTGCCAGGTACGGACAACTCGCAGGGAGATACCTATCATTACTACGCAGCCATGCGCGCGAAGAAGTCTTGCATCGATTGCCACAAAAAATTCTCACCCGATGTTAAAGAGGGAGACCTGCTCGGCGCTGTCTATCTGAAGTTTCCTCTCAGGAAAACGCAGAAAGCACTCGCCATGAATAATGCCATCCTGATGGCAACGGCGATTGTGACTGCTTTCCTGGCGATGTTAGCTGCTTATGCCATTGTGCGATACGTGATTGTAAAACCAGTGCTGCACTTGAAAGATGTCAGTGATGGAATTGCGCGCGGAATTCTGGATCTGCGCGCCGATATCAGAACGGGCGACGAATTCGAAGAACTGAGCCATGCCTTCAACCGCATGCTGCGTCACCTCGTGACTGTGCAGGATGAACTGCGTGGTGTTAACAGTAACCTGGATGCCAAGGTCGATGAGCTGGCCCAGGTAAACCTGAACCTGTATGAAACGAATAAACTCAAAGACCAGTTCCTGGCGACCATGAGTCATGAGTTACGAACTCCACTCAACAGCATTCTCGGTTTCAGTGAAGTGCTTGAACAATCACCAAACCTGAACGATAAACAACAGCGATACGTCCACAATATTCAGCAATCTGGACGCGAGCTGACAACCCTGATTAATGAGCTTCTCGATCTGGCCAAGATTGAGAGCGGTAAGATGGAAGTCCAGATCGTGGAGACAAACATCAACGACCTGGTCTCACGCCAGGTCGATGCCATCTCTTCCCTGGCACATAAAAAGAACATCGAACTGAATCTCGTCCCCTCCGAATCCCTCAAAACAGTTCAGCAGGATCCGGGCAAGATTCAACAGATTCTGAACAATTTGCTCTCCAACGCCGTTAAATTCACTCCCGAAGGGGGGCGGGTGAATATTTACATCGACAAACTTATCGATGAAAAATTCCAGATTCTGGTCGAAGACACCGGTGTTGGCATCCCGTTGGATGACCAGGAGATGATCTTTGATAAGTTCCGCCAGGGGAAAAGCATTCCCGGTATGCAGGATACGATGACGCGTGAATTTGGTGGGACGGGGCTCGGCCTATCCATCGTCAAGGAGTTGACGAAGCTCCTGGGAGGAGAAATCTTTCTGGAAAGCGAATTTGGTAAGGGAAGTCGCTTCTATGTGCATCTTCCCGTCGTCCTCGTGGAAACCGAACCCGAACTCCATAATACGAGCTTCGAATCACTTCTGGTGATCGATGTGCGTCACTCCGAGGATGAGGAGATCGATGATCCCCTGCTGGATGGAGTTAATATCGACGAACGTCGATAACTCACGCTTCATTTGCGATTAACATCGTCGCAGAATCAGGTGGCGGCACCAGATTGTAGACAAAGTGCCGTAGCCCCCGCTGATACCCCTCACGCTCGACCATCACAAAATTGTTGTGATTCGCTTCTGTAAGTTCCACAAAACGCTTGGGCACACCTGCTTCAGAAAAGCGTTCAGCAGCCCTGTAGAGTTTTTCTCCCAGCTTGATGGGTACGATATCATCCTGGGCACCATGAAAGAAAATCATGGGACAGCGGACCTGTCCGATTCGCTCAAGCGAGTTATAAGACTCGACTAAAAGCTTGTGAACCGGAATGCGGGGATAGAGTGCGCGAGAAGCCTCTTCCAGAGAGGTGAAGGTTGAACAGAGAATCAGCCCCGAAGGGATAATATCCTGCTCGCATAGCTCTGAGGATAACCGGGTCGCAATAGCTCCTCCGAGCGATTGACCACAGATCAGAACTTCATCGGGTTTATAATGCAGATTTTGTGTGACATACTTCCAGCACAAATGTGCGTCACGGGCAATATCTTCCTCGCGCGGGCGTCCCGGATTGTCTCCATATCCCCGGTAATCAAAACAGACGACATCGAGTCCCAGCTCGAGGAAAATCTGGAATTGAGTAATGCGACGTTGTCGGTTGGAGGAGTTCCCGGCAAAGAACAGGACCACGCGGGGCCGGGTTGGGTGAGAGTCCGACCACTGCTCTTCTTCGCGAGCGGCATGCATCGAACGTAAATGCCAACCATTCAATCTTAGATTATCTTCTGTCTTCAGCTCACATCGTGAGAAAGTTGCGGATCAAAGTCGGTCTGTTTAACTGAAATCAGGTCTTGCTCTTTTAGGACGGTAGATGAATTTTCTTTGCAGGTAGTGAAACAGTTTCATTCTAGGCGAGATCCATCTGATGTAGAGTGCGTGGAATACAACTGCGTGATCTAAATCAATATAAACAGTGATGTTTAACTTAGAATTCAGGAACCCCGCTTCTCAGTAAAATTGCCTCATATTGTAGTCATCCTGGACTATCAACAATGACGAGCTGGCAACCCTGTAATCGGAGTCTCAACTTCTAAATTTGCAATTCTCAAACAACACGTAACCTGTCTTCATTAAAGTCAGGAACATGTGGGATCAACCCCCAGACTTTTATTCGTCTGTTTCTGGTGAAGCTGATAAGACTCAGCCGACCTTGTGTGCAACCCAGAAGTTCTTTGTTCGTCAACAAAGCTTAATGCAGCAGAGCGAATTAATAGAGATGTGGGAGGGAATCCTGACAATTTGGCCCATTTATTGTTAATCTCTATCGTTTCGACTTCTACCAGAAATAGCAAACTTTAAATCATCTTTGAAGAGAGATCTGATGAAATTAATTCCCGTGCTCGATCTGAAAAATGGAGTGATCGTTCGCGGAATTGCCGGAAACCGCGAGGCTTACCAGCCAATACAAAGCCAGTTGTGCTCTCAAGCCGATCCTCTGGCCGTAGCCACCAGCATTCAGAATCACTTTGGTCTCTCCCAGTTTTACCTGGCTGATCTGGATGCGATCGCCGGAAACCATTTGAATCGAGAGACTTATAAACTCCTAGCTTCGTCAGGTTTCACAATTGATGTCGACGCGGGCGTAACCCAGCTCGATACTATTTTTGAGCTGTTCCAGGCAGGAGTGAATCGGGTGATCATTGCCCTCGAAACATTGCCTTCTCGCGACTTTTTGAAGATTGCTCTCGGTGAATTTGGAACGGACCGAGTACTTTTCAGTCTCGATCTGCGCAATGGACTTCCGATAACAGGCATCCCCGACTGGGCAACAGAGTCTCCCCTTCAAATCGCACGAGAAGTCGTCAACCTGGGCATCAGCAATCTCATTGTGCTCGACATTTCAGCCGTAGGAACAGGCGCTGGCTTAACCACCAGTCACCTGTGTCACGAAATTGCGGATCAGTTCCCTCAGTTAGAGCTGATCAGCGGCGGAGGAATTAGAACGGCTGAGGAGATCAGAGAACTCGCTGAACAAAAATATCTCTCAGGCCTGCTCGTTGCCTCCGCTCTGCATGACGGGAGTATTCCGGCAGACCTGATTGAAAGTTTAGAGAACTCCTGAATCCCACTGGAGTCTTTATTAAATAAACCCAAGGGGTTATTTCCTGGACCAGGGTTCAAATTGCAGAGGGTTCTCGGCGCGTGGATCGACGACCCGCAACGAGATTTTTCCGTCGATCAAATCAGTGAGTAAATCTCCACAGATTTCTGAACGCCAGCCTTCTGCCAGACGGGGACATGTTTCCGGATCGCGTCCATAAAGATGCCAACGGATCAGATGCTTAAGATCAGCAGAGGTTCCCACAATCTGTCGGGCGACGTTCATCTCGGCACATCGGTTGGAGAGTGCCATTGATAAGAGCTGCCCCAGAACCTGGCTATCAATCGCCGGATCTCCCAAAGGAGGCTCGGGGGTCGGTTTTAACTTCGACTTGGGTATTTTTAACCCTTCCGTAACCACATTCACAATATCCTGGTGATATCGACGATAACCTTCCCGATTCATATCTCGGGTTTCCAGCAGTTCTTTCTGTGAACGTGGCTGGCGTTTGGCAAGCTCGATGATCAGGTCGTCCCGCAGAATACGGCGCAGCGGACGATTTGAGTTCTCGGCTTCAGTCTGGCGCCAGTTACAGATCAAGCTGGCGATCTGAAACTCACGAGGATTCAGACGATAAACACCGGTCAAACGCGTCCAGCAGGGGCGTGAGCGATCGAGTTGCTGCTCCTGAATCATCCGATCAAATTCAGAGTTTGCCCACTCCATGCGATTCAGATGTTCCAGATTCTGTTTCTGCTTAAGCCAGATCGGTACAATGTGACGCACGTCTTCCAGTGCGTACTCAATTTGTCGCTCACTGAGTGGACGTTGTCGCCAGTCAGTTCGTGTCTCTTTCCCAGAGAGGCGAACATTGAGTCTACGATGAACGATCGTTTCGTAACCAAGTGGATAGCTGCGGCTCTGTAAACCCTCGGCTAGTTGTATATCAACCAGGCTACAGGGGGTTTTCTGGCCCTCTTCAAGGCAGAAGCGTACCTCAGCCTGTCCGCCATGGACAACTACGGTCACGTCAGGGTCGGCCATAATCTCCCACCACTGACTTAAGTCAGTGAGTTCGCGGGGATCGACAGCGGCAACCTGATCGCCAAAAGCGAATTGGAGTAAGCAAAGTTCAGGACGATATGTGTATTCAGAAACAAATTCAGTGTCGAAGGCAACAATTCCTACTTCACGTATGTTCTCACATAATGTGCTGAACCCTTTCGGTTCAACAATGAGTGGTGTCTTCATAAGGAGTAGATTCTGAGAGGGAGGCTTTCCCGGTAGGAATCCCCTTTAGGTGGAGAGATTAAAGGGTCTCCTCAAGCCGAGAATCGTTAGGGAGTTAGATTACTCAGTTAGTACCATCGAAATTACAACCTCAACTTCTATAGTATTTTTAATTAAGTGAGCGGTGGTCTTTATAAGAGCTCACTGATCAGAAGTTGTGAAAGTATAATGCGGCTCCAGACACAAATAATCTTTATATTATTAACCTAACCTATGAATAACTTCCGCTTTACAACGAAAAATACTTCCGAGTTCTCAATTCGTGAAAAATTGAACGCCGCCGGTCTAATCACTGGAATCGGAATTTATGACACTTTTTCGGCTTTGATGCTAGAGTCCGCCGGTGCTGAGCTTTTGTTTTTAGGTGGATTTGGTGCAACTGCCAGCTTATTAGGACTCCCTGATCTCAGTCTTATCACTGCAAATGAGATGACGGAATCGATTCGACGTATCACTAATGTAATCAATATTCCGCTTATTGCTGACGGTGATACCGGTTTTGGCGGCTTGCTTAATGTAATGCAGACAGTGCAGCAATATGAAGCTGCAGGTGCTTCCGGAATTCTGCTGGAAGACCAAGTCTTTCCCAAAAAATGTGGACATTTTCAAAACAAACAAGTCATCTCCACCAGGGAAATGGTTCAGAAACTTGACATTGCAATCAATGCCAGAAGAAATTCTGACTTCGTAATTATTGCCCGCACGGACGCCCTGGCGACAGAGAGTTTTGATCAGGTCATCGAACGGGTTCAGAGATACACTGAGGCAGGAGCTGATCTCTGTTTCGTGGAAGCTTTAGAGACGGAAAAACAAATATTTTCCTTACCACAACGCGTCGATGTTCCATTAATGGTCAATATGCTCTGGGGTGGCAAGACACCGATTTTGACCAGCCAGCAATTGGAAAAGGCTGGCTATAAATTAATGGCCATTCCAATTGCTTCCCTGCTCTCTGTGGGAGGTGCCCTTAAGCGGTTGATGGCAGACTTGCAAAAGCATGGAAAAATCACGGAAACCGCCGATCAAATGATCAGCTTTGATGAAATCAAGCATGTTCTCAAGCTCGATGAAATTCAGAAAATCATTTCCGCCAACCCAGATATCTCGCACTAATTCAGGATGGGATACAACCCACACATATAAATCCTGAATCCTCTATTCGTGAAATCCGATATAACCTGTAGATCGGTTCTGTAATTCCATTGCGCGCTAAGGACTCGGTCTCATTTTATCTGACGTAAACTGATTTTCTCATGTGAAGAGATTGTAAAAATGGAAGACGATGGTCCTCCGGGTGTACCTGAGTGGGTGGTGACCTATGGAGACATGATGTCACTACTGCTCACGTTCTTCATCATGCTCGTCTCCCTCTCCGAAGTGGTGGCCGATCAGAAATACCGCGCTATCCTGGAAGCACTACAGCATTACGTCGGTTACGACTTTGCTCCTGCAAATCCGCCCGGAAAAAGCTTTCCGCATAACAGTATGCTGGAGAAAATGACCAAACTCGGTTCTTGGAAAGATGAATCGAAAGACAACGGTGGTCTCAGGCGTCGCTCTACATCCGGCAAAGACCTCCGCGTATTCAGAAACCGGGAAGGCAAAGTCATTCTTGTTGGCGAGCCGATTTATTTTCAGGACGAAAGCATAACACCTGAAGATTCTGAAGTGCTCAAACTGCAACATATTGCTGATGAACTTATGGGAAAACCCAACAAAGTTGAGATTCGGGCACACTGTGACGAATCAATCCTTGAAAAAGAAAAGCGGGAAATCTGTTATAAACGCGGACGATTCATCTATGACGCGTTGGTTGTGATTATGAAGATCGAACCGGAGCGACTTAGAATCGGAGCAGCCGGGGCCAGCATGCCCGTCGAAAAGAAACAATTCGATACGAATGAAAATCTGAACCGGGTCGAAGTGCTGATTCTCGATACCTTCAGCGAAGAGTTTGTCGGACCTCGTCAATAGACTACCCGATCGAACACTGAACCCTCAGGTCAACTACAATTCCCCTCAGGTGCTTGCCAGACATTTATCGAGGTAAGTACGGGATTCATTGATCGCATCTGTAATGGCCGATGTCGTCTCCAGAATTGGCACTCCCCGCGGAACAGGGTGCATGAAGACTTCCGTGAAGCCCTGGTAATTGTGTTTCTTTAACGCTGCCAGAATCGGTGTGAAATCAAGGTCTCCCCTTCCCGGCATCTGCAGCATTTCCTGCTCTTTGGGAAGCTTATCAGTAGATCCCATTCCATGTTGCTGGGCATAAAAGAAGGCAACCTTCTTTCCGAGCTCATCCGCGATTTGACCAATCAACTCTCCATCCGGGGGAAGGTGGTGTGGAGCCAGCGCTACACCTAACCGATCCGAACTGGAGAGTTCTCCAAACCAGCGAATGGAATCGGGGGATTGAATCAGGCTGTTGGCATGGTTCTCAATAGCAATCGTGCAACCAAATTTTTCAGCCGTTTCCACGTGAGGCTTCATTTTCTCAACAAACTGCTTCACAGCAGTTTTGAGTGCGGGGCCTTCCAGATCTTTGGGTCCATGTGCACCACAAACCAGATTGTGCCAGGACCGGCAATCGTATGGGCAAACTCCATCTCACCGGCCAGATTAAAAGGACCTTTCACGTAACAGGTCACAATGCCCAGCTTGACCGCATACTTATCCAGCAATGTCTTGAAGGCCTCATACCCCATCGCCTCGATTTGCTCACGCTGGTCACCATGGCGTTTAGGCCAGATATCGATGTACTTCGTCCCGGTTTTGTGAACTTCACCCAGAATTGTTTCTACATCGGTATAACCATACATGGCGGAGTTCAGAATGTAATTCAATTTGAATTCTTCTTCAGCAGCCTGCGAATTCGAGAGCAACGAGTCACTCAATAAACTCGCAGAGAATGTTCCTACGACTGCTGTTTTCAACAAATCCCGGCGTGATATGTTCTGGAAGTTCATCAGTTTCCCTGCTGGTTAATCAATTCTGGGAGAGTATGTTTCAGGAAGCTATTGAAAGCGATTATATCAGACAACTTCGAAACCAGAGCGTTGCTCGCGGCTCAACTTGCCATTCGCTTCATTATCATCGAGAAAGACTTCCTGATCCGGATCCCATTTGAGCGGCCTTCCCAACTCCATCGAAATATTCGACAGGTGACAGGTGCTGACAGAGCGATGCTGACTTTCAATATCAGAGATAGTCTGTTGACGGGTGCGAATACAATCGAAGAAATTCCCCATGTGATTAATAATCGCATCGAGTTTACCCACTCGTTCCGGACGTTCGAGATTGTCCTGATCGTAAACGGCAAAGTTCTCTCGATTTAAAGGGGTTGTTTTCAAGGCATCCACCGGGGCTCCGGAAATTGAACCTCGATTCACAAAGATACGGCCCTCATCCCCCTCGAAGAGGATCCCCCGGCGACCTTCATCTCGAATCAACAATTCAACGCCATTCTCATACTTCACATCGGCCTGAAAATCGGTGGCGACATTGAAACCATTTGGGATATCAGGATATTTCGCCCGCCCGTTGATTTCTACAGGTAAGCTATCGATTGCCCACTGGGCAATATCGATATGGTGAGCCCCCCAGTCGGTCATTTTTCCACCAGAGTATTCACGCCACCAGCGAAAGGTGTAATGCGACCGCTCTGCGAGATAGGGCACATCGGGTGTCTGCCCCTGCCAGAGATTCCAGTTGAAATGTTCCGGCACCGGCATCGGTTTAAAAGGACCCCCTGTCGGATTTTTATCTGTAGCACAGGTGACTCTTTGTAATTTTCCAATTCGACCCTGACGCACCATCTCAACCGCTAAGCGAAAACGATGATCACTTCGCTGCCAGGTCCCCACTTGCACAACCTGATTCGATGCACCAACGACATCGCGCAGCTGTTTTCCTTCATCAATTGTCAGCGTGAGTGGCTTTTCGCAATACACATCTTTTCCGGCACGACAGGCATCCATCAGCATCTTGGTATGCCAGTGATCAGGCGCCCCAATCAGAATGACATCTACATTTTTCTGATTCAGCAGGTCGAGATAATTTTCATAAATGAGTGGCGTACTTCCAAAACTGGCACGGGCCTGCTCGCGTACATGACGATCAACATCGGCGATCCCCACAATGTTTCCGTACAACCGCGCTTTCTCAGTAATGACCGATCCCTGATATCGCATACCAATCGCCCCAATCCCTAACTCCTCATTCGCAGAACGAGTCGGTCCCTGGGCGCGGGCCGTGTTGACAAAAAGACCAGGTGCATAAGCAGTAAAACCGGCCGCTAATCCTGCCAGGGCGCTTCCTTTAAGAAAGTCGCGGCGATTCGTTTTGTTTGGGGATGGGTCAGTATGGGATTTAGAAGTGGCGTGGGACATCTAACAGACAACCTTTCCTGCTTGCAGGTTGAGGAACATCGATGATCGACTGATTCTGCTATTAAACAGCATTAATGCTCAGAACCGGGAATCGATTGTAACCCGAAGCGCGGCCGTCGTCTTTAATTAATTACGGAAAACTCTTCCGCCATTTTTCGATCATTGGATCGAGAGAAGCAGGCTACATAATCAGCGGTGTCGGTGTAAAACCAAGAATCAGAAAAGCGAGGGTTAACCAGCCGATGATGACTCGGAAAGGCCCCAGATGCGCCCGATCGTCTCCTGTTGGGGGATGTTTCACTCCCATCCAGGCAACGAGAATCAACATCAGCGTGTACTCGTAGCGATGATTGTAAACCATCCAGATCACCGCAAATAAAACCAATGCGAGCGCCAGACGATGTGCCTTGCGACCGATCAAGGCATACAGAATATGTCCCCCATCGAGTTGCCCCAGTGGGATGAGATTCAAAGCGGTCACGAACAACCCGACCCAGGCCGCGAAGAGTAAAGGGGTTAACAGGATATCCGAATTCGCCGGCTGCTCTCCCAGGATCCAGCTCGCCATTAATTTCACAATCAGCGGATCGCCATAGCGGATGAAGCCTGGCTCCCCCATTAGCTCAGGTTGAATGGGCATGTACTCAGAACTTTTGAGTCCGAAGTAAAGAATGGGAATGGTGAGCACAAGCCCGGCGAGCGGACCGGTAACCGCGATGTCAAACAGAATCTTGCGATCCCGCCAGCCTGTTCGCTGTACAATCACCGCCCCCATCGTTCCAAATGGGTTGAGCATCGGAAAGGGAATGAAATAGGGAAGCGATGCCGGCACTCCGTAACGCTTCGCCTGGAGATAATGTCCGAGTTCATGGAAAGTCAATATACCCATGACTGCCAGAGAGTAACTCAATCCCCATTCCCATAAGAGCCCCCAATCATTCACAAAGGGCTCCCACTCTTTCCCTTCCTCAACCAGAATCTGTCCCGAGTGCAGTGCTCCTGCCAGAAAAGTACTGAGGCAGGTCGCCACGTAGAGGAACGCCGCAAGAATATAACGGGGAGGATGTTCGTAAGACTGCGGTTGTGGAATTGCAGCGGGACGATATCGCGGATCATTCGGGGAAATGACCTCCACAGTAACGCCCCTATCGGCAGATTGATTCTCTTCTAGTGGAGATGGTAGTTCCATGCAGTCTAATATTCTCTAACTCTGTGATTGAGAACTCTGTTAATGAGCCGTTGCTGTGCGAACGAAAGTTCCGGACGTATTTTTGGGTTTCCCTACTGGCAAGTCAACTGCGGAAAAAAATACGGATTTGCTGTTAAAGGATTGACAACTAAGACAATTTGTCTAAGATCCATAGACACGATGTCTACATAAGGAGAGACTATGCCCCCTGTTCCGACCCCGCAAGTCACCGATGCCGAGCTGGAGATCCTCAGATTACTCTGGGAGACGTCCCCCCTCACTGTGCGGCAAATCACAGAGCCTTTGTATCCCAACTGCACTCCGTCTGATGTGGCAACTGTGCAGAAGCTGATTCAGCGCCTGGAAAAGAAATCGCTGGTCTCGCGCGATCGTTCAAGTCACGCGCATCTTTCACTCCAAACCTGACGCAGCATGAATTCGCCGGTGCCAAACTGGCTGAAATGGCTGACAAACTCTCGGAAGGTTCGCTGACTCCCCTGTTGCTGCATCTGGTTGAGTCCGAACGACTCAGCCAGGAGGATCGGCTCGAGATTCGTAATCTACTCAACCGCCATAGTAAATAAATCACTGTTTGGGATTTTCAAACAAGGAAACTGCATATGACTGCGACACTGCTGCAAACGGACTGACGAACGCATTCATCGTCACCATACTCGCACTGGTGGTTTGGTTAACGCGCGGCGCATCAATAATCCGTTCATCACATCTCTGTTGTGGCTGGCACTGTTAGTGAAACTGGTAACGCCCCTGATTTTTTCACTTCCACTCCCTCAACCGCCTGTGGTGGCCGAGTTCTCAAGAACCGATTCTCGTCTGACTGACATTGAAAACCAGCCTGGCGACAAGATTCAACGGACACTTCAAGCTGAAAAAGTCGATCCTGAAATCACCTCCCCGATCCCCACATTAAAAGACTTGAGGTCACCCTCACTGGAAGAACAAGAATCCACCTTAGAGGCAGAAGTCACTATTCCAGATCCAGTTGAGGAAGTCTCAACAAATGATGAAATCTCGATAGCAAAGACAGAGGCAGGATCACCAGAAATCATCCCCACTACAATCAATACTGTTGAAGCGATAGCGATTGAAACAGACGAATCAACAGCAGAGTCAACCAGCTATGGGTTACCTAAACTCGGACAGTTAATTGCAGCATATCAATTCTGGATTGGCCTCTGGGCCTGCATCTCGCTCTGCTTCCTGGTGCTGATGCTCAGGCGCGGTTGGCAATTCAGTCGACTGGTGAGAGAAGCGGCTCAGTGCTCCGACGCCTTACAGGAACGCACAGAGTTTCTCGCCCGCAGGATGAATCTGAAGCAGGCACCACGTGTGCTGATTGTGGAAGGGGCGATTTCTCCCATGATCTGGCCCTTCGGACGGAATGCCTCCGTCCTCTTTCCGCGGCACTTACTGGAATCACTCTCGGAAACCAAACAGGACCTGGTCCTGACTCATGAATTGGCCCACCTGAAACGCAAAGACCACCTGCTCCGCTGGTTGGAACTGGTTGTTGTCGCTTTGTACTGGTGGCTGCCAACCGTCCGTTACATTCGCCGTGAACTGCATATCGCCCAGGAAAAATGTTGTGATGCGTTAGTACTGCAACTCTTTCCGGAACAGGCTGTCGATTACGGCGAAACTCTTCTGACAGCTGCCGAACTCCTCATCACTCCCTCACCTGCCCCACTTCTGGCCACAGAATTTGGCCGACCGAACAACCTTCGCATGAGGATTGAAACCATGTTGAAACCAGACCGCCTCAGCCCACTCCCTCATTGGAAACGCTATCTGCTCCTCTTTGGCATCGGACTCCTCCTCGTGGTCTCCCTGCACTGGACACAGGCCGACATGCCGGAAGAGCCGCATATATCGGTTCAGCCTGCTCCACATTCAAGATCTGCCAGGGAAGGACAGTTTGATGCATCCGACCTGTTTGCCCAAACAGCACGCCCGGATAGATCTGACCGTGGCAGAGTCCATGTTATAAGAAACAGTTCTCAGACTCCCGCCAACATGAAACCAATCATTGATCCCTTCCTCACTCTGCTCGACTCAGAAGACCCGGAGAGTCGCCTGCAGGCATTAGAGATTCTGGAACCATATGTTCTGGACATCCGCAGCACCGGGGATGAATCAGAATATGCTCAATCAGTCTGGGCGAAGTATGTCGAGGTCGCCAAACAGGACCTTGTCGATACGGATATGCAAAAGCTGCTTACATTGATGCATGAAGTCGACAGGCAAGCTCATCGGGAACTGTTTTTAAATATACTGTTGAGTAAGCGAGTGACCGAGAACCTTGAAGTTCTGGAAACCAACTACGCGCGTCTGGTTAACAATGGTGGATTCTCTGAACATATCGCGCAACTCGAGCAAGTGTTGGACACAACGGTAAAGGAGCTTGCCCGAAAAAATCCAGGAGATTCGGAAGAGCTCACCGACCCCTGGAGTTATATCCTGGAAATCTACCTCGAAAACTGGAAAGCTTTAACATCATACTTCTGGGACTTTGATAAGGATGTCGATATCAACCGCACGAAGCTGGAAGAGAGAATTCATGATATTACCTCTAATAAGAACGCGAGATCTGTCGACCCCCAAACTTCCGCAGATCCGAGAGGTCGTATTATTTATAGATATTATTACCTGAAAATGATTTCATCCCTCATAAACAATAGCACAAATCTTCAACACTCACTAATTCAGACCGCCGGTGCAGCAACCGAGCCTGTCCCCACCACGGCCTATTCCGAATTAGTCGAGAAGCTTGTGGCCAGTACCCCCGGACAAATCGAGGAATTGAAAACATTACTTGAATCCTCTTCAGAAGATATTCGAAACGCGACAATGAACGCTCTTAAAAACAGCATTCGACGCTCTACGGAAGCAAGAAGAAAAGCCGAGGAACTTCGCAAACGTGAACAAGCGGTATCTGTCCGGTATGAGGACCGAGTTCGACGTCGTGCCATCAGTGGTCTCGAATCCAAATTACAAGCTATGAGAGAAGCGGCAGAAAATAATAATAACCAGATTGAAAGCCAGGCCACAGAAAATGTGAAACCAACGCAAGCACTCGAAAAAGCGACGCACGGAAACATCACTCCACCGCAACAAAGAGCCTACTCCGTCGAGGAGCTCAATAATCTAAAGGTCGCCGAAGATCAAGGAGCCTTAGCTGAGGCAAGCGGTCCCCAAAAAGCGGTAAGTGTTGAGGATCTTGCAGAAGTAGAAGCTGAAGCTCAACCAGAGGGAGATCGTTTTGACCAGGAGCAGGTTATCAAAACGCTGGAAAAGCTGGCGAAATCAGATAACCCTGATGTCAAACAGCATGCTGAAATTCAGCTGAATCGCCTTAAGCCAGATCGATTTAATGAGGACATCATGAGCGCAATGAAGCAGGTCGTTTCGGATGATCCAGAACAACAATTTGCTGGAATTATAAAACTGGTTCAATTTTTTGTTCCAGAGAATCAGACTGGTGTGAACTGGCCTTATATCGTTGCTGACAATTTCTCGAAATTAAAAGAATCGGAGCAAATTCGTTTTGTGAAAACGATCTTGAACTTTTCTGATAGTCGCAACTGGACTATAGGCGAACTATTGGAATTCTCCCCCGCCCTGAAAGGTAAAGGATATATTTTTCTCTCTGAATCCGGTGAAGAGCTAAACCCGGAAGACAATCGCGATGTCCAAGTCGCAGAGATCAAGGCAAGACAGGGTGAGAGTACCTTTAGCTTTACTCCACTGAATTTTACTCAAGGCAAGATACTCATAAGCCTTCGCTCTTTGGTGGGTCTGACAGAGAACGGACTCAAAATCATCGTTGACGAAGCTTTGATGGAACAGGAGGAGCAACGAACATCGCAACCAGCAATAGCTCTTCTCCGTTCAGAAGATACCTACAAATATTTTAAAAACAGGTCATCCACTAGTCTGAGCAGCACTCCCACCGAAAACCTGTATCGTGCACTCCTGATCAATGATCACAAAATCCAATTGCTTATACTCGAACTGATCAACAGCCAGTCTTCCCTTTTTTAGCTCTGAATAACGGTTTCTTTTATTGAAGTAAAAGAGCTTCGTAACTCAAACCTGCTTTCTACTAAAAAGCCCACTGGCGCCATTACTCACCAGTGGGCTTTTATTATTATCCTGAATCAACCTGAAGGTTACTGCAACAAACTCCGCTCCAGTACGTCGTACGCTTTCTGGAAGTAAGGTTGCCATTCGATTTCGGGTTGGCCGTCCCGCAGGCAGTCGCGGACTTTCTGTAGCGTATTTCTCGCCATGTGGGGACAGCGGTTGCAGGCACAAGTCTCACCCGTGGAGGCCATGATCCCGGGGACGGGAATGTAGGTGTGCTGCGGGGCCAGTTTTTCCAGGGGATGAATCATCATTGCTTCGGTTGCCACCAGAAAGGTCATCGGCGTATCGATCGATTTTACATACTGCCGCATTTTCTCGGTGCCGCCGATGAAGTCGCTTACTTCCAGAATATTCTGCGGGCATTCGGGGTGGGCAATGACCTGGCTGTTGGGGTTGTTCCGTTTCGCTCTGTTTAAATCCTGCAGGCTGAACATCTCATGCACCATACAGGAACCAGGCCAGAGGATCATCTCGCGACCGCTCACCTCAGAGAGGTATCGCCCCAGGTGCTGGTCAGGGACAAATAGAATTTCTTTGTCTTTGGGAACCCGGTCGATAATCTCGCGGGCATTACCGCTGGTCACAATCCAGTCGCACAAGCTTTTCACGGCGGCCGTCGTGTTGATGTATGCGACAGTGACAAAGTCGTGCCCCTTGGCTCGTAAATCTTCCTGATAATCTTTGAGCTGATTGTAGGGACAACTCTCCGCCAGCGAACAACCGGCGAGGACGTCCGGTAGTAGAACCGTTTTCTCCCGGTTCAGAATCTTGGCCGATTCCGCCATGAAGTGGACACCACTGAAGACGATAGTCGAGGTTTCGACCTTGGTGGCGTCGCGGGCGAGCTTCAAACTGTCACCAGTGAAGTCAGCGATATCCTGGATTTCGCCATCGACGTAGAAGTGTGCCAGAATCGTGGCATCCTTCTCTTTTTTCAACGCGTCGATTTCATCCATCAATTCGAGTGGATCTTCGTATTCGGCCCCGGTTGGTTCTATGATGGGAAGTGGCATGTCCTTCTTCCTTGCTGATGATGAGCTTGACTGTCCACAGACAGATTTTTTCATGTATGGGAACAGATTTCCGGACCGTTAGCCCCGACTGACTGTACGCCATTACAAGTATAGGATTCCGTCTGAACTCAATCCACCCCGGGCGGTGTTGCTTTACAAAGAGGACACCACCCC
This sequence comes from Planctomycetaceae bacterium, assembly GCA_041398805.1. Classification (GTDB taxonomy): domain Bacteria; phylum Planctomycetota; class Planctomycetia; order Planctomycetales; family Planctomycetaceae; genus Polystyrenella. Next base: position 420,012 of record JAWKUC010000002.1, read on the forward strand.
CGTTCATTTTGTTCAGCAAAATCAGGCAAGTCGTGAGTGGCTTTCGTGATCTTTTCCAGCCCCAGTTCAGTGATGGTTCGACATCACCACCAGGTTATCACGATGGATGACCTCGACGTAGGGAATGGAACCGAAGATTGCTTCAATTTCAGGGGTCCGTTTACCGGCGATCTGCATGATCTGATCGGAATTGTAATTCGTCAGACCCCGGGCGAATTCATGACCATCTCTGTCCACCAGTGAAACGACTTCTCCCTGATCGAAATGCCCTGTGGCACTGACGATCCCGATTGCCAAGAGCGACCGGCCCGATTCCCGTAAGGCTCGGCAGGCCCCATCATCGAGGACGAATTTCCCTTTGGGAGTGATGGTGTAGCCAATCCACCGTTTCCAGGCAGGAATCGTCTGGCCTTCTGCCAGAAAGAGGGTTCCCACTTCTTCGCCTGCCAGCACCTTGTCCAGCACATGCGGGTCGCGACCATTCGCCAGAATTACATTCTCTCCCACAGCAGTCGCTGTCTGGATCGCCTGTAACTTCGATTGCATCCCCCCTGTTCCACGGGTGCTCTTCTGATTGGAGGCATAAGCGAGCAATTGCTCATCCCATTGTTCCACCAGGGGAATCAGCTCGCTCCCCTCCTCGCTCGGGTGTTTGGTATAGAATCCGTCGATGTTGGAGAGAATGACCAGCAGGGGAGACGGAAGCAGATTTGTCACCAGCGCTGCCAACCGGTCGTTATCGCCGAATTTGATTTCTTCAATACTGACGGTGTCGTTCTCATTCACAATCGGAATGACACCATACTCAAACAGGGTCGAGAGGGTGTTTTTGACGTTCAGGTATCGTTTTCGGGATTTGAAGTCGTTAATGGTGAGTAATAGCTGAGCGGCATGATAACCGTGCTGCTGAAAACACTCGTCGTAGACGTGTATCAACCTGGCCTGCCCGGTAGCGGCGGCGGCCTGCAGGTGGGGGAGGTCCTCCGGTCTCTTTTTCAGCGAAAGCAGCCCCATCCCCGCCCCGATGGCTCCACTGGAGACCAGCACGACTTTACGGCCCGATTTGCGGATTTTATGCAGCTGATGCGAGAGGAGCTTGATGCGGTCGATATCGAGAGTATCGTCATCTCTCGACAGCACATTCGTACCCACCTTGACGACCACTGTGCGGGCTGTCTGGATGACTTCCTGACGAACAAGGTTACCGACCTGATTCATGTTTCTACTACTGGCGAATAATCATGTGAGAGAGCGGGGTGAACTAATCCCCCGGTAGAGAAGAGGTGACAGAACTCCAGTTCATCCTCTGTTTATTAATCATAACTGGAGGAGGGCGAAGATCGAGAGGAAAACCGTGTCACCAAGAGAGTTATGAACCAGAACTCTCTTCTTGTAAAGGGCAAGCCTCAAGAAGAACAGCATGTGGATGGACACTTTCCAGGAAACCTCTTTCTATCGGTTGCCTGCCTTGCTTAAGTCGCAAAAAAGAGAACTCCCCTCCTTTTTTTGTCCTGCTGGACAAGCCACGAGGTTAAAATAGGAGTGTTGTTCTCATCCTGCCTCCCCGAAACTGAGATATCTTTTAAGAATTGAATCTTAACGATTGGTTCACACAGTTCATTTCGGTATTATGAGCGAAACAATTGGCGATTTCTCTCAGCGCTCCTCCCGATTTCTTAAGTATCTGATCAATCTTAAAGATTACAAACTTAAAGATTACAAAGACCAGACTTCGGGACCTCCTAACCTACCCTCCTAATTCACTGAATTTCCTTTTGCCGTAACGACAAAGGCTCACGAATAATGGCGGAACTCCACCACGAATGTGGAATCGCAGCGGTCTACCACCTTCCTAACGCTGAAACCTCTCGTTTCGCCCCTCGGGGAGATGCGCAACAGTCCTCACGACTGATTCCCCGGATTTTGCTGGATATCCAGAACCGAGGTCAGCTTGCGGCGGGAATGACGACGTACTCCACCGAACGGAACCAGCTGATCGACACCCATAAAGATGTCGGTTCTGTCAGCGAAGTCTTCCATCTGAATCACCCCCAGAAATCGGAAGATTTGATGTCCGAATACGCGGGACACGCCGCTATCGGGCATGTCCGCTATGCTACCTGCGGAAAAGATGACCGCAGCTACGCCCAACCATTCGAACGACATCATATCGAGCGTTCCAAATGGTTCAGTTTCGCTTTTAATGGACAGTTGTCGAATTATCTCGATTTGCGGAAAGAAATTCTATCCGAAACCGACTTTCACCTCGCCCGGGAAACTGACACCGAAATCCTGATGCACATGATCTGTCAGGAATTGACCACCGATCCCCGGATGGCTCCCGCTGATATTCTCAAAAATCTCGCCCGTCGGCTGGATGGTGCTTATAACATCGTCTACCTGAACGCCCGCGGTGACATGTTTGTCTCTCGTGACCCACTTGGTATTCGCCCTCTCTGTTATGTGGTGGATGGTCCTGAAGAACGCCCCCGCATGGTCGTTGCCGCCAGTGAGTCAGTCGCCCTGGCCAATCTTGGCTTCACCGAAAAGAACATCAAAAGCCTCGAACCAGGTACGGCGCTGATTATCCGAGATGGCAAATTCTCAATCGAGCGTTACGCCGAGAGCCCACGCAAAGCACACTGCTTCTTCGAGTGGATTTACTTTGCCAATGCTGCCAGTACGCTCGATGATCGCTCGGTTTATCTCTCCCGGAAACGGTTGGGAGAAGAACTGGCTCGTCAGGAGCAACTTGATTTAGACAAAGACACCATCGTTGTGCCTGTTCCCGATACCGCCAAGGGAGCCGCAGCGAGGCATGGCTTACGAATTGAATATTCCCTGCCTGGAAGGCTTGCTGCGAAACCGCTATGCCGGTCGAACCTTCATCGACAGTAATAATCGGGCAGATAAAGTCCGTAGCAAATACACCCCCTTCCGGAAGTTCTGGAGGGAAAAAAGGTGCTGCTGGTGGAAGATACCATCGTCCGCTCGACTACGATGAAGGTATTGATTTCTCAACTTCGCGAACGTGGTAAAGCCAAAGAAGTTCATATTCGGGTCGCTTGCCCACCCATTATCGCTCCCTGTTTTTATGGGATCGACATGTCAACTGTTGATGAACTGTTTGCCCCCAAATTCATGCCGGGGACGGAACTCACTGCCGAATGCGAAGCCGAAATGGCTGAAGCGATTGGAGCTGACAGCCTGAGATATCTTCCCCTTTCGTCAATTGCCCGGAGCGTACAGTTTGATGGCAAGGATCTCTGTCAGGCTTGTATCGATCAGCAGTATCCGACTGCAGCGGGTGAAAAACTGTATCAGCTGGCACTCGGTAATTTCCAGCGGGGTGAGTCGGGCCGAACTTACGATGCGGAACCCGCAGCTTCGGCTCGAACTTAATCGCAAGTTCATAAGAACCACGAATGCCGTCCTGCTGGTTGCATTCTAATTTCACCTCGTTATCGCATTTTTTATTACCCATTTAAAGTGCGGGAGTCTGCTCCTCATGACGACTACGTCACGCAATGAAATGCAACTTGATATTCGTGTTCGCTACAGCGAGACGGATGCCATGGGTTTTGCACATCATGGTAATTACGCCGCCTGGCTGGAAATGGGACGGACTGAATTACTGCGTGCCCAGGGAGGCAATTATCGTGAGATGGAAGAATCGGGGCTTCTCTTTGTTGTTTCGAAACTTAATATTCATTACATCGCACCGGCTCGCTATGACGACCTCTTAACATTAACAACCCGCATCAAAAAAATCGGGATGGCCAAACTCGAACACGAGTATGAACTACATCGAGATGGTAACCTGTTGACCCGCGCAGAGTCTGTACTGGCCTGTGTCGATCGGACTGGAAAAGTCCAGCGGATTCCAGAAAACATCCAGAAGAGTTGCTGAACCTCTTCATCCCGGTTAGGAATCCATAGCAGACACGATTCAACATGCTCCCGAACTTAACCATCATCACGAATTCTGAGCAGGAAACCCAGCAGTTGGGTGCCGATCTGGGAAAGTGTCTGATCGCCGGGACGGTGATTTCACTTAATGGAAATCTGGGGGCAGGTAAAACCCGCTTCGTGCAGGGTGTCGCCTCGGCTCTGGGAGTCAATCAGGAAGAAGTCACCAGCCCAACCTTCACCCTGATCCAGGAATACTCCGGCACTATCCCACTTTACCATTTTGACACCTATCGCTTACGCGATGAGGACGAATTCGAAGAACTGGGTGCTTGTGAAATTCTTGAGCGCGATGCGATCAGCCTGTTGGAATGGGGAGATCGCATGAAATCGTACTTTCCAGAGTCGACACTCAGAATCGAGATCAAGCTTCTCTCGGAGTCTTCTCGTCAGTTTGAATTCAGTTCTGCCTCCGAGAAGTGCATTGAAATTCTTGAACAGCTGGAAAAAACGCGATCGATGCGAAACAGATAAGCCTGTATCAGTCAATTCAAAACAGGTGATCCTTTAACAGAATTCACTATTTTGAAAGTTTTGTTAGAGACGGGAACATTTCCATTTAGAGATTCCATTCTCTTTCAGCTGGCATTAGAATCGATTCATCGTGACAAGGTTATCACTCGGATAACCTTCAATTAGATAGATCTGCGACAGGGAAGTTGGTCTCCAGATTTATTCGTCCCCGTCCAGGTTTTCGCCCCTAACGGAAAGGAATCCGTTGTCATGCATGGTTCTCCCCATCACCGTCCAGAGCATCTGTTTTCCGGTTTGGCCAAACTCGTTGATCGCCTTTCCGTACCTGATGACGATGCCGCCGTCTATTCGGACAACCTGAATACTTTCAGCACCCGAATTTCAGTCCCCAGAAAGCCGAACATTATCGGGGCTACCCACTCACCCAGCTGGCACGCAAACAAACATTTCTGGATGTTTGTTATCTGCTGATTCAGGGGACGGTTCCAAACCACGAAGAACTGGCCGATTTCCAATCTATTCTGACAGAACGAGCCGAACTTCCTGAAGCGGTCTCGAATATCATTCACCAGACTCCGCTCCATGTTGACCCCAGTGAATTCATTCGGTCGGTCTGTGGACTGTTACCCCTCTTTGACTCCCAGGCCAAAAGCAGTGCCGAAGACTCCGTCCTCTGGCAGGCACATAAACTGTTGATGCACATTCCGATGATCCTCATCGAACGTCAACGACTGGTGGAAGGTTGGCCTGAAGCAAGCTTCGATCCGGACATGCACTGGTCAGTTAACCTGGCCCAGTTGCTCACCAACAGAACTCCGACCCCTCTCGGAGAACGGGCACTGGAAGTGCTGCTGCTCTCCCGCGCGGAACTCGGTTATGACGCTTCTGCTCATATTGCCCGATTAGTCATCAGTCGTGGAGGCAACCTCTATTCGGCAATCTCCACCGCAATGAATTCGATTCCTATCGACAACTGGCAACATGATCGTTCGATGGCGATGGATGTTCTAGCAGAGGGAAATCGATACTCAACCGAAAAGTGGGCCCGGAACCTGTCCCCCAGTCAGGCTCGTAAAATTGGATTCGGTAGCGAGTTTGAAAAAGAGTCTGTTCGCCTGCAACTCTTCAACACCTTCTGTCATTACCTGGCCCAGGAGAACGATCTGGTCGCTATGGAAAAAGGGGCACGTCGCGCGGAGAAAATTATCTTCGAGCTGACTGGGCTATCACCCCATTCCGATTGGGCCGCGTTGCGAATCCTGTATTATCTCGGTTTCGATATCGAGCTGAACCAGCCTTTGTTACTCCTGTCACGCATTCCCGGTTGGACAGCACACGTGCTGGAACAACTTCAGCAGGGAACTCTCGTCCCGGCACGACTGGAGTATGAAGGACCTATTCATCAAGCCGATTGAGCGACCTTCCGCTTAACGGCGAGATTTCCCTTTTCCACGACCACGCCCTTTGCGACTGCGGTTTCCCCGTTTGGCAAAGCCGGGTTTACTGGAAACAGCGTCTTCTTCTAAAGTCGCTTCCTGGCCTAACTGATTTTTCAGTTCCAGGATTCGATCGCGTAGTTGGGCCGCCCGTTCAAACTCCAGATTTTGAGCAGCCTCCAGCATTTCACTCTCGAGTTCATTAAGAAACTCCTGTGTGACATACTGCGATTCCGACTTGATTCCCGCTGTTTTCTGAACCACCTGACGGGCTTCAATTTCATCCTCAATTCCCCGTTTGATCGCTTTGCGAATCGTTTCAGGAGTGATGCCATGCTCCTGGTTGTATTGCAGTTGCAGCTCACGGCGTCTTAGTGTTTCCTCAATCGCTTTCTGCATACTGTCCGTAACACGATCTGCATATAGAATGACCTCGGCATTCACGTTCCTCGCGGATCGACCAATGGTTTGAATCAGGCTTTTCTCACTGCGCAGAAATCCTTCTTTATCCGCATCCATGATGGCGACAAGGGAGACCTCGGGAAGGTCGAGCCCCTCCCTCAGCAGGTTCACCCCGACGAGCACATCGAATTTTCCCTGTCTGAGTTCTCTTAAAATTTCAACCCGCTCAATTGCGTCCAGTTCCGAATGTAACCACTGGCAGCGCAAGCCCTCTTCTTTGAAATAATCGGTCAAATCTTCTGACAACCGTTTGGTCAGGGTGGTAACAAGGACCCGTTCTCCTTTTTCGGCCCGTTTCCGAATTTCAGAAATCAAATGTGGAACCTGTCCCCGGGCGGGAACGATATGCAGCAATGGATCCAATAGACCTGTCGGTCGAATGACCTGTTGAACAACTTCCCCTTCTGTTTGATCGAGTTCCCAGTCACCGGGTGTCGCAGATACGAAGATCGTCTGGCCACGTCGGGCGTCCCATTCATCAAACTTTAACGGCCTGTTATCAATCGCCATCGGTAATCGAAAACCATGCTCCACCAGGGTCGATTTTCTGGAAAAGTCCCCTGCATGCATTGCACGTATTTGAGGTAAAGTCACGTGCGACTCATCAATCATCAGCATGAAATCTTCCGGAAAGAAATCGAACAACGTGAAAGGGGGCTGTCCCGCTTTTCGCCCGGCCAATGCACGACTGTAGTTTTCAATACCCGGGCAGAAGCCCGCCTCCCGCATTAACTCAATGTCGTAACGTGTTCGCGCGGCCAGACGCTGTGCCTCCAGCAATTTGCCTTCATTGCGGAATTTTTCCAGCTGTACCTGTAATTCATCTTCAATTTCTTTGAGCGCCCCATTAATTCGATCCTGGGAAGCACAAAGTGCTTCGCGGGATAGATGAAGATTTCCTGCTCCGTCTTCAACTCTTCGCCACTTGTGGGATTGATGATCGATAATTTTTCGATTTCATCTCCCCAGAGTTCTATCCGATAGGAAAACTCCTCATAGGCAGGCCAACACTCGACTACGTCTCCCGCACTCGAAATCGGGCTCGTGCCAGATCCAGATCATTACGGTCGTATTGAATGTCAATCAGTTTGCGAAGGAGTTGATCCCGGTCGATTTCATGCCCCACGGAGAGAGGAATCATCATCTCCAGGTAGTCTTTAGGAGATCCCAGACCGTAGATGCAACTGACCGAGGCGACAATAATCACGTCGCGTCGACTCATCAAAGCGGAAGTAGCGTATAAACGCAACCGGTCAATCTCATCATTAATCGAGGCATCTTTCTCAATGTAAATATCGCGCTGAGGAATATACGCTTCCGGTTGGTAGTAGTCGTAATAACTGACGAAATAGGCGACTGCATTATCAGGAAAAAATTCTTTGAACTCACCGTACAGCTGCGCGGCCAGAGTTTTATTGTGTGAAAGTACCAGGGTTGGTCGGCCCGTCTGCTGAATGACATTCGCCATGGTGAATGTCTTGCCGGAGCCAGTCACACCGAGCAATACCTGATCCTTCCGGTTCTGCCGGATTCCCTCGAGCAGTTGCTCAATCGCCCTGGGTTGATCCCCTCCCGGTTGAAATTCACTCACTAGGTTAAAAGTAGACATGCTGGCTCCAGCAGATGCAGTAAAGTCGTTTCACCACTGATTATAGCGCTCAGGCATTCAGAAACACAGGACGGAAGAGAGATAAAGGAATTGATAAGTCCCCTACAACAACCAGGTAACCAGCCAGGTTGATCCCAGCAAATATACGAGAAGCATCAGAGCACCAGTAATGAGTGCTGCCCCTGCAATCAGAATCCCGATTTCAGCTGTATGAATCTGAAAGATCATCGACCTGCTCGATCCCATGCGGACCATCGTTTTAATCTCAGCATCACGAATCTGTAAAGTTAACCACCCAATCAGCAACAGCAGACAGAATGTCGTGACTCCCATCAGCAGGGCAGCCAGATCGAGAAAGAATCGAAACTGAAAGACGACATCCATCAACTCATTGACAACATCAATTGATTTGACAATCTGATAGGGAGCCTCTTCGGCAACATACTGCCCCTGTAATAAAGTATCTCCCCGTTCATCTCGCGGGTCGACGATAATCGCCGTGATCGGGAAGTCGAGCATTTCGCCATGAAAATGAAAGTCGTTGATATTCTCTTCGGTTATTTCAGTGTAAGGGAGTATGGCAGATGCCCCCAGAGCTTTCTGAGTCTCGGCGGGATCATTCCCCTTCACATTATGATCGACATCAGCCGCCCCTTCATGCCCATGACCGATACCTGTAGCAACCCAGGCTGTCTGTAAAGTGACGAAGACCGCCCCATCATCAGCCGATTGACTTGGCTGCAGAATCCCCACGACATTCAGCCTTAACGGGGGAATGCCGGCGATGCTGAAGACATTATTCACATCAACAGTTAAATGATCTCCGGGTTGCAATTTGAGTTCATTCGCCAGCTCGGCACCGACAACACAATCTCCCAGCCTTCCGATCAGCTTCCCGTTCTCAACCTCTAACCCCCGGAAGGAAAAATAACCTTGTGCCGTTCCTACTAGCGGAGCCCCCTGCACTGTCAGTTGACGATGGACCGGGTAGTAAGTGGCATAATCTAACCGCGAAAGCCGATCATACTCGGCATACTTGATAGTCGGTATCCCCGGTTCCTGTAGATAGAGTGCATTCAGCACCAGGTCAAACCGGCTGCCCCGCGCTCCGACCACCAGTGGGGTTTGCTCTGCTCGCGAGCGAAGTTGATGTTCGAAGCTGACGATCAATAAGCGCGAGACCAGCGGCAATGAAAATGTTATCGCCAGACAGAGCATCAGAAGGAGAGACCGTCCGCGATAATATCGAATCGAATTCCAGGCCAGAAAAAGAGGTCGCCACATAGTTCTATTTTTATTCGCAGGGAGCTTGTTGCAGGAGTTTGATTATTCAGTGCAGGGAGAGTAAATCAAACCGTAGCACTGATTAAACTGGAGAAATCGAGACGATGTTCAAATCGCGAGAAGAGGGCCGGGTCGTGGGTCGACATGATCAACATCGCCTCTTCGTTTTGAGAATATTCAAACAGCAGATCGATGACGCGACGGGCATTCTGCTGATCAAGTGAGGCGGTCGGCTCATCAGCCAGGATGACACGGGGTTTCGTAATCAAAGCACGGCAAACAGCCAGACGCTGCTGTTCTCCGACCGAAAGCGAAGTCACACGGCTTTGTAGATAACCAGAAAGTCCCAACTGTTCAGCAAGCTGATAGGCTCGTATCTCGACATCAGGAGTTCGTTCCAGAACCGGGTTTAGGTAATACGGGAGTTGAATATTCTGTACGACATTCAGATAGGGAATCAATTCGAAGCTCTGAAAGATCAAACCACACTGGCTGATGCGAAAATTACGTCGCTCATGATCAGAAAGCATATCCACGCGCTGACCGGCTAATTCAATATCTCCTGAAAGAGGCTCCCTGATTCCTGCCAGCAGGGAAAGTAATGTTGTTTTTCCACTCCCACTTGGCCCAATGAGCGCTGCCTGCTCCCCACCGGGCACACTCCAGGTCGGCAAAGAAAGCTGAAAACCCGACTCTGGATATCGAAACTGTAGATTGTTGATGTTCAACATAGGGACGGTTCACTCTTATCAGAAGACTCTTCTTTAAATTCCACGCAAGCGTGTTTCATACTTCAGGCGATTTTCACTCAGCACATTCAAATTGATAATCTTCCACCGCTGATCAACCGGGCTGACAATAAACTCAGCCTGATATTCGATCGTACGAGTATGAATATGTCCCCAGTGCTCGACTGTTCCCACTACCTGCCAATGACTGGTGGCCTGGAAAGATCGAGGATCAAGTTTCTCCTGAGAGTTCAGGTCGTTAACGGACTCAATATCGACTGAAAGAATCTTGAGATCCGTCACACGGGCGACAGGGCCTCCCTGCTCTTCGACGACGAGTTCTTTTTTCATTTTCAGGTAGAGATCTCTCAGCATCTCACCCGCCACGGCATGCTCAAGATCATCATAGATTTTCACTTCATTTCGGTTTTCCATGGAAGCATAAACATTCCGCAGAAGGTCTTCGAAGACCTCCCGGGCTTCTTCCTCTTGAAGCACTGCCGGTGGGGAAACCCACTCTGCAGCATCAATCCATCCCAGGGGGACAAAGAGGAACACAATTCCAATGATCAGAGTAACCATAGGAACCATGAAGGTACGGCTTCCAATCAGAGTAATCAGAGCAATCCCTCCACAAAGCAGCGCGGGGAGAGAAATCGGATAGGAGGATGGTTCTGGCAGGTCAACCTGTTGGTCCTCTATTTGACGAAATGGTGTGACCGGTTTCTCGCTTTTCCAGGAGAATGTATTCTCGTCGTTCAAATTAGAAAGCTCTGTCTTGATGGTTTTATCCTCTGCATAGACAGTTCCTTTGACATCCCACAGATAGCGATTGAAAAAATCCCAGGTGAGATCAACTTTTTCCGGGGGCGAATCGAGGGGATAACTCATTATCACTCCCACACGACCATTCGCCATGCTGACATCCTGATCAGGAGCCTGCTGGGCAAAATCGCGAAAATCGAGACCATAGAAATCAATCCGACTGATAACTGGTTCCCGTTTTTCACCATTAACCACCAGCGGGTTTTTATTTGCGATGAACTTTTTAATCACCTCGCGGGCTTTGGGCTGCTCGTCAATTTTCAGAAATGACGAGTCCGCTCGGGGGATTTCCAGACTCTGTTCCAAGGTGACCACCGGAATCAGAATTTCATGTCGAATTTCACGAGGTTCGATATACAGAAATGAATAGACCGCTCCATAGCTGGTAATCCCTAACAAGTCATCATCAGACTCGTTTTCAGGATTGGCTTCATCCTCATTGAATGTCGAATCTTCGATCTCCGGATTTTCCCAGTTAAAGCGAAGCGTAAAGGGTTCGCCCGGCAGCATCAGTTTGTCTTTTCGGCGTTTGGCCCCCTCCTGCAGGACGCGCAACTGGGTCTCTGCCGGCACACCGATATCTTCATTTCCCATATCCTGCAGAAAAGTTAGGTATTCCGGTTTCTCCACCGGGTACTCCAGCTCATAAGTCAGTTTGAAGAACATCAAGCTCGGTAGGGGCAGCCCCTCCTCGGGGATATCAAACTCGCGAATATTCACCACCTTACCACTGAGTGCCTGTCCTTCTTTATCGAGGATCTGAAAATGCTTCAGCAGAAATTCTTTGTGCAGCTCCATCCCCTCACGGATCGTCTCCGGGCTGAGCAAGTCTTTGTCGTTCGGTTTCAGATCATGAAAGAGATAAAGGTCCTCAACAAAGATTTCGACTTTGGCAGAAATCTTATCCTGATAAACACGAACGTAGGCATTCGTAAGCGATATCGGGTGTGCCAGAAGTGATTGCGAACCAGCAAAGCACATTAGGCCCGCAATCAGCATCAGTAGAAGAAGAAAACAGCGGTTAATCCGCACGGCGTACTCCGAAATTGAGACAGAGGGTCTTATGATCCCAGCTTGAGGGAAGGTTCAGTTGTTGTCACATTATAGGCAAATCGCTGACGAAAGTCTGGTATTCAGATGAAGCTGCACTGAACCTTCCTGGAGGTCAGGGAGTCCTCAATTTAAGAACGCCAGCTCTCTTTAGTCCCCCAGACAGGAGAACCGGCAGGAATCGAGCGTTTTACCCTGATCCAGATGTTAAATCCGGCCAGACAAGCTTAAAAAATGGGCTTCGAATCTGCTGTTAACTCGTCATTCCTGGAACTGAGGTTTATAATACCTAACCCAATCCCAGCTCCCCCTATTCTTCAGAATACATTGATTTCAGCAGCGAAGCCTTCGGACTTCGTGCTCCCTGATTTATGGCAACTGAAACCAGCGATTCATTTCGAATGCCTGAGACATCTGTCGGTTATGTGGAAACACAGACGGCGACGTTGTTTGAACCCCCACGTCCACTGCAAACCCAGGGGGGATCGAATCTGGGCCCGATTCAGGTTGCTTACGAAACCTATGGAACGCTCTCCCCTGCAAAAGATAACGTGATTTTCGTTTGTCACGCGCTGACAGGAGATGCTCACGCTGCGGGATACCACGAACAGAGTGAACGCAAAAAACCGGGCTGGTGGGAAGATTTTATCGGCCCCGGTAAAGGACTCGACACTAATCTGTACTATGTCGTCTGTGCCAATGTGCTTGGCGGCTGTATGGGAACAACGGGACCGGGATCCATCAATCCCGAAACAGGGGATCACTACAGTCTCGATTTTCCTGTCGTTACGATCAACGACTTCGTCCGTGTCCACCACGAACTGTTGAAGTCACTCGGTATCGACAAGGTACTGGCTGTCGTGGGTGGCTCTCTGGGCGGGATGCAGGCTCTTGAATGGGCGGCCAGCTATCCTGAAGATGTAGGGGCCGCTCTCGTCATTGCCTCGGCAGCAAATGTCTCTGCTCAAAGTATCGCTTTTAATACCGTCGGCCGTCGCGCGATTCTGGCGGATCCGCAGTTTCATGAAGGACGTTTTTACGGGGAGTTGGGCCCCCGGTATGGTCTTGCCCTGGCACGCATGCTGGCTCATATTACTTATTTGTCTGAAGCCTCCATCGAAATGAAGTTCGGCAGACGACTGCAGGATACGGATAAACTGACGTATAATCTGCTTAAGGAAACCGAGTTTCAGATCGAAAGCTACCTGCATTATCAGGGACAGCGTTTTGTCGAACGTTTTGATGCCAACAGCTACCTCTACCTGACCAAAGCGATGGATTATTTCAATATTCGTGAGAGTTATGGTTCGCTGGCAGATGCCTGGAAAGATTCCACTGCCCGCTTCCTTGTCGCCTCTTACGATACCGACTGGCTCTTCACCACCAGCCAAAGTAAAGAGATTGTCACGGCCCTGAACCAGACCGGGCGCGATGTTTCTTTTATTGAGTTCCGTTCACCTTATGGTCATGATTCGTTTCTGATTGAATGTGAACAACTTGCTTCAGCTGTCAGGCCATTCCTGGCGCAGACTTATGCCCGTATCAAGCAATCCTGAACCTGATAGACTTCCTGTTCCACAACAGGATTAATGACATGACCTTAACCGATCCCAATCATCAGAATACTCATGCAGATCATCCTCATGATCATAAACCGAACGAACGTCGGTATTGCATGACGAGCCCGGAGTTGGCGCTAACAGATGAGATCATCATTAAACACATTGAGCCGAACAGCCGTGTGATCGACCTGGGGTGTGGTGATGGACGTCTACTGGCCAAACTGAGGAAGCAATCCAATTGCTCAGTCATGGGCATCGAACTTGAGGAAAAAGGAATTCTGGAAACGATCAGTAACGGAGTCCCCGTCATTCAGGCGAACCTGGATCACGGCATTCCTGAGATTTCTTCCGCTTCCTTCGATTGGGCGGTAATGAGCCAGACATTGCAGCAGGTTCGCCACCCCAAGTTCGCTCTCCAGGAAATGATTCGCATTGCGCATCGCATGATTGTTGTCGTGCCGAATTTCGGATTCTGGCGAGTGCGCCTGCAGGTTCTCTGGCAGGGTCGAGCACCTGTAACGGAGACGTTGCCTTACTCCTGGTATAACACTCCGAACCTGCACCTGATGTCGATCTCGGACTTCCGCTACCTGACGGTGGGGCAGTTGAACTGCCGGATTGTGAAAGAGATTCCGATCATTAACGGAAAAGCCGTCGAGCGTGCCTGGGCATCAAACCTGAGAGCGGAAAGCGTCGTCTACATATTGGAAAGTCCGCAGAGTTAAACTCTGATCCGGCTGGATTCATTGAATTACTCAGGGATAAATCAGGTTTACTGCTCTTTGTTGTAGACAATACCAGTATCAATCAGACTGAAACCGGTTCCCAACACCATCTGCGACAGAGCGGTGTTGTGCTCATTGCAATGAATCTCAACATTCGTGATCAGCTCTTCCCGCAGACGCTGGCAAACCATGCTGATCAGGACCTGTTTGTATAAAGCATCTGTCTGTCCCGGTGCCAGGTTGAGGTCGACCAGTCCAATTGCCCGTTGATGCCAGGTGGAAATGTAAAGATCGAGCCCGACGATCGTCACGTTAGCGACTTCCGGCCCTCCCTCCTTCGGCACTAATCCAAATCGCAATGTGTCGAGTCGACCGAGGCGTGTCACCCACCACCAGTTGGGAGATCCATGTGGTTCTGATAAAGAGAGCGCCATTTTGCGGCGGATGGTCGTGACGCGAAAGTTGATCGGTTCGCGGGCGGTTTTCAGATCCCGATGATAAATCAGGTACTTCGCGCCGGCACGATATCCATGTGCAGAGAAAAACTCCGCAGCAACAGGATCCGATTTGAGAAAACCGACCGGTGCCGTGCCACCATACAGTCCGACATAAAAGGGAGCGTCTTCAGGAGCAGGTCCTGCCTGAATCGAAGTCGCTCCTCGATCGTAAAGGTACTCTTCTCCGCGCCGGAGTAATTCAGCTCCGATACCTGTACCACGAAACTGAGGGCTGACCATCAAGGTGCAAATTAAGCCGCGCGAGTGATCGAGTCCTGTTCGTTCCGCATTGGGACCAAAACCGGCATGGACAGCCCCGACAAGGCGACCATTGTCTACGGCAAAGATTAAGCCTTCCCGATCGAAGTAAGATTGAGAAAAGACTAACCGTTCCAGCGCATCGGTAGTGAAGCCCGCTGCAGCACCACGTCCCAGATGACATTCATGCCATAACGAGACCATTTGTGGTGGATCAATATTTCTGAACCTGCGGTACTCAACCACCTAAACAGTGACCTCACACATACATAAAAAACGCGACGCCGGCTGACGTCGCGCTGATTGTCAGAATTTCTTCCCGGTTAAGCGTAGAATAAAATCTGCCCTCCGGGAACGCAATACGCTTTGGCCCAAGTGGTTGAATCCGAATTTAGTTAAAGACGGAAGGCAACCTTATGTTGTCCAGCTTTCAACTAGGAAAGCAGACCTTCAGCTGCCTTAATCACTTCGTCAGAAGTCAGACCGTACTTCACCAGCAGCTCATCCCCCTGACCACTCTCCGCGAAGGTGTCACCCAGGTTAACGAATGCCATGGGAACTGGATTTTCTTTGGCAACGACCATGGCCACTACTGAACCGAGTCCACCGTGAGACAGATGTTCTTCGACAACGACAATTTTTCCAGTCTCTTTAGCGGCAGCAACAATGGCAGCCTCATCGATTGGCTTTACGGTGTGCATGTCGATAACACGAACGGAATGACCTTTTTTCTCGAGTTCAGTTGCTGCATCCAGAGCAGCCGGAACCATCAATCCATTCGCGATCAGGGTGATATCGGTTCCTGCTTTAAGGGTATTCGCTTTTCCGATTGTGAACTTGCAATTCTCATCATAAATCACGGGAGCTTTGGGACGCCCCAGACGCAGATAAGTAGGTCCTTTGTAATCAAGCATCGCCTTGGTCGCCGCTTTGGTCGAGTTGGCATCACAGGGAACCATCACCACGACTCCCGGTAATGAACAGGCCAATCCAACATCTTCGATACCCATCTGCGAGGGACCATCTTCGCCAATGGAAATTCCGGCGTGAGATCCGACGAGTTTCACATTCAGTCCGGGAAATGCGACTGACATCCTGATCTGGTCGTAAGCGTTACAGAGCAGAAACGCTGCGAAGCTGGCCACGACAGAGGTTTTACCGCTGGAGGCAAGTCCACCTGCAACTGAAACCATGTTACTTTCGGCGATCCCGACATTGAATGCGCGATCGGGAAATGTCTGAGCGAACGGTTCAGTCCTGGTTGAGTTTCCGACGTCACCATCCACAGTGACTACATCTTTATATTCAGAACCTAAATCTTTAAGGGCATCCCCGAAAGCATCACGAGTTGCCTGCCCCAGTTTCAATCCACTGATTTCACCAAGTGCCATTATTTTATCTCTTTAATTGAATGTTCAGCTTTTACGATTGCCTGCTCCAGAATGGATTCACAGACGACACCAACTTTGGAAATCGCCCTAGGACAACATTGCCAGTGCTTTTTCTGCCATTGCAGGAGGCAGCGGTTTGCCATGGAAGTTCGTATCACCCGCTTCTTCAAGCAGTGGTAAGATTCCAAATCCCTTTTTGGTTTTCGATACAATCGCTTTTGGTCTGTCAGTAATTCCTTCGGCGACTTTCAGGGCTTCCACAACTTCTTCCATTGTGTTCCCGTTGATCGTCTGCACATGCCAGCCGAAAGGTTCAATCTTCTTCTGGAAATCGCCCATATCGAGCACTTCTTTGGTCGACCCCGTTTGCTGGTAACCGTTCTGATCGATAATGGCGGTCAAGTTACCGTTTTGGTATTTTGCAGCAGCGGCAAAGTCTTCCCAAACCTGTCCTTCACCCATTTCACCATCGCCAATCACGACGAAGACTTTAGAGCCTGTTTTGTCGACTCGTGCCGCAAGCGCCTGTCCCAGTCCAATAGAAAGCCCTTGGCCGAGTGAGCCTGTGGAGGCTTCAATTCCTGGAAGTCGTTTGAGGTTGGGGTGACCTTCGAGAGGGCTGCCTAATTTACGAAGTGTGTTGAGTTGGTCTTCACTGAAGAAACCTGCTTCAGCCATGGCAGCATACAGAACGGGTACAGCATGCCCTTTACTCAGTACGAAACGATCTCGCTCGGGCCAGCCGGGCTTCTTGGGGTCGTATTTCATGAACCCGCCAAAATACAGCGAGGTCACAACCTCCACGGCCGAAAGACTACTGGAGGGATGACCGCTGTTGGCCGCAGTGGTCATCTCAATAATGTGTTTGCGAAGCGTCTTGGCGATTTGTTTGAGTTCGTCGATTGACAACTTCAGATACCTCATCCGTTTAAGTATTGTGGACTAAGTTACGACCGCTACCCAATGAGGAGCTGCCTGTACGATTCAGCGAATCCAGGAACAGAGATCGCCACAATCGGCGACTTATTACTCAGGAGGACATCGATTCCCGTCTCGCAGCAGAATTTCCCGCTTGAACTTTTTCACTGACTGATTTCGTCCGTTCCGGGAAAATAGATGATCTCTTATAATAACTTCCTGCTCAGTCTGCAAATGTCTAGCCCGATCAAACTGACGCCTGACAGGGGTTTGCGGTAAATTGGCCTGCTTTTGAAAGTCCATCTGGCGATAAAAAATCAGGCACCCTTGCGTCAGGAATAGTCATTAATTCTGTTAAGATTCTCCCACAGCACTCGAACAAGTCAGAGTCCGCTTCGATTTTAATTTGACCTCTTCACTGCCCCACACCGGAAAATCGCAAATTCGACATGAACACCTATACTGATGAAGAGCTGATCGCCTTTCTGCAGGAACAACTCTCGAATTCCCGTGCGACAGAAATTGAGGAGGAATTGCGCCAATCATCCCAACTGGTGGAGAGGCTGCAAAAACTTGCGGAGGCAGCCTTTCAGGATCATCACTCCGTGGGGCAAATCTGGCGTCGGGATCAGTTAAGCTGCCCGAATCGAAGCCTGTTGGGGGCCTACCTGCTCGGCACACTTGATTCAAAACAGGCAAAATACATCGACTTTCACCTTCAGGTTGTCGGTTGCCGCCGATGTAATGCTAACCTGGACGACCTGAAAACAGCAGCGGAAAACCAGCAGACCACAACCCAGAGGCGACAGAAATATTTTCAGACCTCAATTGGTTATCTGAAAAAATCGTGACCAGAATCTGAGAAAATGATTTTCTTTTGAGCCGAATTCCGGGAAACTGGTAGTTAGCCCATCGTGGTCGAATCAGGCGATTGTCTGGCAGAGGTTCTGCTCATGATCAGTTTCGATGCGACTGCGATGCGAGCTCCCTTTCCCTGCCTGCAAATGGATTGGTATTGCAGGTCCTATATTTGTCATGATGACAATCTGAAAACCTGATCCCCGGTTACCTGAGCGTCTCCATGTCATCAGTCTTGAATGCGTTGACCAGTTCTTTTCCAGTCGGCACGTTCTTGAAGGTACGCGCCCGCGTCGCGTTTTCTCTGATTGCTCTCTATCTGCTGATCCTTCTCAAATCCGCAGATCTTCTGGTTGGTTTCTCCCTGATCTTATTGTTTACTGCCAGCGTGCTCTTCCAGCAGTTGATTCAGTATGCCGTCATCCGAAAAACAGGGGGTGATTTAATTGAGTTCCTGCTCTGGCCACTTGGAAGTCTGGCAAAGTTGAAATTAGGGTTCAGCCTGAAGGGCAGAATCTTAACTTGGGCAATAACCCCACTCACACACGCGCTGGTCTGTTTGAGTCTGCTCCCATTTCTGTATCACTCTGCTCTCTTGCCAAGCTTATGGAATTTGGCCGCGCTGCCTGTTCCCAGTTACTCGTTGATTTCCTTCTCGCGACTGGGTTTGGAGTTTCTCGCGCTCGCATTTTATGTTAACTGGGTGCTGATGGTGATGAGCCTGTTACCGGTCTTCCCATTAAGCGGCGGACGAATTGTGGAAGAAATGCTTCTGTTGCAATTCAATTCCAGCTTTGTAAATCGCCTGATGTATGGTTTCACCAATCTGTCCGGCTTTTTCCTGCTATTCTTCGGGATCGTTGTCTCTCAATCCTGGTTCTGCCTGTTTGGAACGATTCTGATCTGCTGGACACTCTACGAGAGAATACGCCTCCTCGAAACAACGCCAGCCAAAGACGAAACCGAACTCTTTCTGGGATATGATTTCTCGGCGGGATACACCAGCCTGGAACAATCCTCGGGGTCAGAAATTCCGGTCCAGCGCCCGACGCGACCCGGTATGATCGCCCGTTGGAAGGCCAAACGCAAACAGCAGCAGCGGGTTCGTGCTGCCGCCAGAAGAGCACACGCGCAAGAACAGATTGACCTGTTACTCGCGAAAGTTTCCGAATCGGGAATGAGTTCTCTCACCGCCGCCGAGCATAAACAGCTGAAACAGGCGAGCCAATATCTGAAACCGCAGCAATCGAAGTAGTGATACGATCAAATCACTGTCAGCAGTTTAAAGATTCTGCTGGATGGTTTTGAAATCGCCTTTCAGAGAACGATAAAGCTGTCCGTACATGGGATACAACTTATCGTAAACTTTTGCAGTTTTGCTGCTCTGCTTTGTTTTACTGACCACAGAAATCGTCGCATTGCACGCTTCGACCACATCTTTGTAAGCACCCGTTCCCGCCGCAGCCAATAAGGCAACACCATAAGCAGGTCCCTCCTCGGCATTGATCGTACAGACTGGTTGACCATAGATGTCTGCCTGCATCTGTCGCCAGAAGGGACTGCGAGCACCACCACCAGAGACTCGAATTTCATTCACAGGAACATTCATGCCTTTAATAATTTCGAGACAGTCACGCATCGCATAGGTAGCCCCCTCCATCAGGGAGCGAACCATGTGTGAACGACCATGCCGCAGACTTAAACCAATCCAGGCTCCGCGGGCATAAGGATCGGCATGTGGAGTTCGTTCGCCAGCCAGGTAGGGGAGGAAATAAAGTCCCTCACTCCCCGCTTCAACTTCAGCCGCCTGGGCGGTGATGATTTCGTAGGGATCGATTTTCTGTTTTTTCGCTGCCTGAACGGCATCTTCGCCCAATTGATTGCGATACCATTGCAGGCTCCCCCCGGCGGACAGGACGACTCCCATCATGTGCCATTTTCCCCGGACGGCATGACAGAAAGTATGGACGCGTCCTTCCGGATCGATCTCGACTTCGTCGCTGTGGGCGAATACGACACCACTCGTTCCTAAAGTAGCAGAGATCACCCCTCGCTGCACAATCGCATTTCCTACGGCGCCGGCGGCCTGGTCACCCCCACCACCCACAACAGGGGTTCCTTCATTCAAGCCCATCAGCTTAGCGGCTGCAGAATGCAACGTTCCGGAAACTTCTTCGGATTCATAAACACGTGGCAGTAATTGGGAATCAATCTCCAACAGCCCCAGCAGTTTATTCGACCAGTTTCGTTTTTTGACATCGAGTAACAAGGTACCAGAGGCATCGCTGACCTCGGTGGCGAATTCTCCAGTCAAACGAAAACGAACATAATCCTTGGGCAGCAGTACCTGGGTTGTGCGGGCGTAGTTTTTCGGTTCGTTATTTCGCAGCCACAGAATTTTGGGGGCCGTAAAACCTGTCAGGGCGGGGTTCGCCACCATACCGATCAGCTTTTTACGTCCACCGGCCCGTTTTTCAATTTCATCGCATTCGGCTGCCGTGCGCTGATCGTTCCACAATAAGGCGGGACGAATGACTTCCTGTTTCTTATCCAGAAAGACGGAACCGTGCATCTGGCCACTGAGACCGAGCCCTTTAACCTCTTCTTTTTTGATCTTCCCCTGCTTGAGCACCTGTTTGACGGACTTGATTGTCGCCTGCCACCAGTCCTCTGGATCCTGCTCTGACCAACCTGGTTTCGGGCTGTACAATGGATACTCGACAGTAGCGGAAGCGAGAATTTTTCCTCCCTCCTCCATCGCCAGAGTTTTTGTGCCACTCGTACCGATATCGATTCCCAGATAGACAGCCATTGTAGTTCCAGAGTCAAAAGAGATGAGAAAGAGATTTCAAGCGGTGATTTAGAGAGTGCAGAAAACGAAGTGATCTTCGAACCGCCCATTCAATTTAGCAGGACCTGACGAATCAGACTACCTTCCGGCGGCCTGATAACCCCGACATTAAAACAGCAGCCGCCACGGATACATTTAACGATTGGACGACACCCTTGGGCTTTAATTGACAGACGACATCGCACGACTCCTCCGTCAGTCTTCGCATCCCTTTTTCCTCGTTCCCCAGAACGATCAGCCAGGATCGATCCAGGGCTACTGTCTCAAAGTCCTCGACCGCTCTTTCGGAAGTCCCCAGAATCCAGAGACCGGATTCTTTGGCAACTTCAATTGTCCGTTTCATATTTGCCTGAAGTGAATGAGGAACATACTCGACCCCTCCGGCTGCAGTGTCGTAGACGGTACCGGTGAGCGATGCAGCGTTGTCTTTCAGCATCACAATTCCCCGGATGCCAAAAAACGAGGCTGATCGAAATATCGCGCCCACATTCTGGGGATCCTGCACCTGATCAAGAGCCAGCCAGAGACCAGGTTCCTCATTGTTTTCGAAGAGTCTCTTCAGATCGACACTGTTCTTTTCATGCACCTGTGCATAATTGGTTGCGACACGTCCCTCATTCTGAGATTTATCTCGTCGGCCCCCTTTTTGTTGCACTTTGAGCCGCGTGAAGACGGGTTTGCCAATTCTCGCACATTCATCGACCACTTCCTGCCAGCCAGTTGAAGGAGAAGCACTGCTCA
Source organism: Planctomycetaceae bacterium (assembly GCA_041398805.1). Taxonomy (GTDB): domain Bacteria; phylum Planctomycetota; class Planctomycetia; order Planctomycetales; family Planctomycetaceae; genus Polystyrenella. Next base: position 441,650 of record JAWKUC010000002.1, read on the forward strand.
CACAGACTTCACTGACAGCATTAGGACGTTCTTTCAAGGCAGCCAGCACACTGTGCGGGTTTTTCAGTTCCAGAGTCAACGGTCGATACTTTTCTAAAGGCTACTTCAAAACCCGGTTGTGGCTGTTATTGACGCTTTAAAATCAGGGTCAATTCAATCCATCAGAGGGTTTTGAAAATGTTTTTAAGTGTTTCAAGATCTAACGAGAGAGAGAGGCTTTGTTCGTCATAGCAGCGTACAACAGAATACCAGCTGCCACGGCTGCATTCAGAGAATCAAGTTGGCCTGATTGTGGAATACGGACCCGCAGGTTGCAAGCATCGAGCAACTCGGAAGCAACCCCGTTCGATTCATTCCCGATGAGAATCGCATTGCGAGGCCCGAACGAGTCTGCATTCAAAGGTTCGGAATTTTGAAGTGCTGTACCGACTACTTTAAAGTTTAGCTCTTGCAGTAACCGGACTGTCTCCAGCAGGCCTTCCACCTGCACCACGGGTAAATGATTGATCGCGCCCGCAGAAGCACGGGCGACAGCGGTGGTGATTCCCACCTGATGTCGAGTGCCGAGAATCAGGCCACTCGCCCCCAGAACTTCGGCAGAGCGCAGGATAGCCCCCAGATTGTGAGGGTCCTGGATCCGATCGAGAATCAGAATCGTTCCTGAAGTAGTCGCGGCGATTTTTTTCTGAAAATCAGAAAAGTTTTCGTATCGAAACTCCGGCATGCGAGCGAGATAACCCTGATGATCACTGGCGCGACAAAGCTCCGTTAATCGGGCAGAACTCTCCCGTGATACGGGGATGTTGTACTTGTCGCAACAGCTTAAAAGTTGTGTCAACTCGTTCTGACTCAGGTCCTCGCTCAGTATGAGGTTACGTGGAATCCATCTTCCGCTAGTCACCGTTTCCATGACAAGATGGCGTCCCCACAACCAGCTTTTCTGATGGTTTCCGGCGAGTTTTTTTCGTTTCTGTGCACTCATGTGTCACACAATCAATTCAGTTTACGACAGTTAAAGAAGGTTGCGATGGCTTGAGGAAGCCATGTGGAATGCCCGCTTTTCAGGGCCCTGGCAGGCGCTTTGCTTGCATCTCGGTATAGAAGTCCACACAATACGCCGAAAATAGGAGAGAAGTAATGGAGCAGCCCCAGCAGGGATAAAAGCGATTATCAAACCGCTTTAATCTGCGAGGCATGAGCTGCCGGAAGACTTCCTTCTGACGTAATACTTTTTAGCCCTTACAGTTGTGGAAAGTCGAGGATATTTTGGCAGCGCGACCACCTATTTACAACAGGGAAGAACGCGAAAAGCTGCGGGAAGCCTCTCGTTTTAATGCACAATTGATGGATTTTCTCCGACCACATATCAAAGCGGGCATCACTACCGACGAGATCAACACCATGGTCCACGAGTACACACTCGACCATGGACACGTTCCCGCAACCCTCGGTTACAAAGGGTTCCCTAAAAGCCTCTGTACGAGCATCAACGAAGTCGTCTGCCATGGTATTCCCGATGACACGGTGCTCCAGGAGGGTGATATCATCAACATTGATATCACCAGCATCGTCAATGGATGGTACGGAGATCAGTCTGAAACATTCCTCATCGGCGAGGTCTCTGACACGGCGCGACAACTCGTTCAGGCCACATTTGATTCTCTCTACGCAGCCATCAACGCTTTAACGCCACAAAGCAAAGTTTACGATATTGGCAAAGCGATCTCGGATTTTATTCGTCCGACCGGTTTTTCAATCGTGAAGGAATACCAGGGACATGGATTGGGGCGTTCCTTCCACCAGGATCCGGGGGTTCCCCATTACCCGACTGAATCGGCGAAACGGGATGCATTACGTCCCGGAACCTGTTTCACCATCGAACCGATGATCAACGAAGGGAACTTTGCAACCGAGCTGGATCCCATCGATCACTGGACGGTCCGTACGATTGATCGCAAGCTGACAGCGCAGTTTGAGCACACGATTCTGATGACAGAAGAAGGCCCTGAAATCCTCACCTTGACGAAAGATGGCCCACAGGAAGGGCATCAGTTCTAAAGCGTCTGATTGTGCTTACCTGATTCTAACACGCAATCACTCATCAACGATTAATGGTAGTACTTCATCCGCTCGTGAATGGCTGCTTCGATGCGATCCATGTGATCGAGTTCGAGCTGACAGCGTACAGTAAGACCGTTATCTCGAATCTGGTCTGGTCTACGCGCACCGCACAGAACCGACGTCATGCCTGCGCGGGAGAGTGTCCATTTAAGTACAACCTGAGCCACAGTCGCATGGACCTCTTTGGCAATAACTTTGAGCACATCCACCAGGTCCTGATTCCGTTCCCACTGCTCTCCCTGAAAGATCGGATAATTCCGGCGGCTGTCCCGTTCATCAAACTGATGATCGCGCGTCATTTTTCCAGCCAGCAGACCTTTCATTAATGGCCAATACCCCATGAATGATATGTCATGCTGCTGACACCAGGGAATAATCTCTCTGCGCTTCCTGCTGCAGCATGTTGAATCTACCCTGATAGGCAGAGAGCGGACAGATTTCATGGAATGTCTGAATCTCCTCCAGCGTTGCATTACACAGGCCGACAGTTTTGATCAGTCCCTGATCAAGAAATCGAGAGATAGCAGTCGCAGATTCTTCGAGGCGGCAATTGGGATCGGGACCATGCAGGTAGTACAAATCGACGCAATCCATTTTTAATCGCTTCAAACTCCTCTTCAGCTCCGTTTCCAGAGTTTGTGGACGGGCATCTTTGGCATGTCTTCCTCTTCCCAGTGATATCCCCCTTTGGTGGCAATCACAATCGAGTCTCGTTCTGCTACCAGTGCTTCAGCGATGTACTTCTCGCTTTCACCTTCAAACCCGTAGGCAAAAGCGGTATCAAAAAATTAATCCCGTTTTCCCGTGCTGCTCGCAGAGTGGCTAATGCCTCCTCTCTGAAACATTGATGGTTGTGACACCTGCAATTGGCCAACATCCCATGGCAATGGGAGTCACATTTATGCCACTTTTCCCAATCTCTCGAAATTCCATAACAATCACTTTGCCGCTGGAAAGCATTTCCCTGATAAAACTATTCCACACTCTAACAGAACTGATGATATGATACGTACTCAGCACCTGCTAAGTACACAAACCTGAAAACAGTAAGATGCACGAACAACAAATTGAGCAATCTCCTATTTCACCCCGGATTGATCAAGGATTCGCTCCGATCCGGCGTTTTATGTTGATCTGCTTATCGCTTTTGCATCTCTTTGCGGTGGACAGGATCAGCTTGCATTTTCAGCAGAAGAACAACCCACCCAAACATCGACGGATTCCCCTCTCTGGAAACTGACCTATCGCAACCATGACGGTGAAACAACACAGACCCGCGGCAGAATTATCACCCGCGCCGCTGACGGTGGACTAATGCTGGAAGAACGGGATGGTTACCTGCTGAATATCATCCCCGATGCCATCATCAGTCAGGAGGAAACAGCAGAGATATTCCGGTACGCGGATCGGACTGAAATTGCTACGGAGCTGATTTCCGAACTTGGCACCGGTTTTTCTGCCTATCAGACCGAAAACTATCTGCTCATTTCGGAGATGTCAGCTGACTACACCGACTGGGTAGGAACATTGCTGGAACAGGTCTACTCCCAGTTTTTCAAAGAATGGAAAAGCCCGGACCTCAAGATTGAAAAGCCAAGTGCGCCACTCGTCATTCTCTTATTCGCCGATCGCGATAAATTCAATCGATATATCGAAACCGAATTATTACAGGAGACACTACCCAACCAGGGATTTTACTCCGTCCGTACAAACAGGGTCGTGTTGATAGACATGGCTGAGGGAAAATCATGGATTGAAACCCGTAACAGCCGAGTTGGTGAACAGGCACTTGGAAACGCCCTGTTGAACACCTCTACCATCGCGCATGAAGGGGTGCATCAGCTCTGCTACAACTGCGGCATGTTCGTTCGCTTTGCGGATACTCCTCTCTGGGTCTCGGAGGGAATTGCTCTTTACTTCGAAACCCCCAGTTTACGAAGTCGCACCGGTTGGGGAGGAACAGGCCGGATTAATAACAACAGGCTCTTTCAATTTCGCGATTTCCAGAAGATGGATCGCCCCGAGGATTCACTGACACAACTCATCAGTTCAAATAAATTGCTGAGCAGGAAGAGACAGCGCTGGCTGCCTATGCGGAATCCTGGTTATTCACCAGCTATTTATTAAAACGGCAGCGTAAGAATTTTGAAGAATATCTCACACTTCTGTCTCAAAAAACGCCCTTCCTCTGGGATGATGTCGCGACACGGAAAGCGGACTTTGAAAAGATATTTGGAAACGATTGGGAAGATTTGGAGAAGGATTTCATCAATTTCGTCCGCCGATTGAAGCCCACGCGTTAATCTGGAGAATGAACACCACCTGGATTTATTCTCATCTGCCTGCTCCTGTTATTTCGCTTACAGGCACCACTCTTATTTTCACTCGGAAAATCAGGTGTCGTGATAAAGCAGGTCGGGTTGATTGGACCGCCATCGAAATGATGTTACACTCTGTATGATTAGTGCGGAGTAGTCTTGTTCATACGCTCAGGATCTCCCAGGTAAATTCAACCCAACTCTTTCATCATGATGAAAGTAAAGCATAATGAAATATGTCGTCTGGGGACAGGTCCTCATTCTGCTGATTCTGCATCAGGACAACTGGCTCTGGGAAAACGATAAGCTTGTCTTCGGTTTCATGCCGATTGGCCTCCTCTACCATGCGGGTATTTCACTGGCCGCTGCAATTACCTGGTTTCTGGCCACGCTCTTTGCCTGGCCTATCGATGAAAAAGAAGAACAGAAAATCATTGAGCAGGAAGGAGCTGCTGAATGATGTTTGCAGACTTGAATCTTTTCGGCCCCGAACGCATTGCTTTCACCATTATCATTGCTTACCTGGGATTACTGCTCCTCTTGGGGCTGGGCTCCAGTCGTCTCTTCCAGGGAACCAGTAAAGACTTCATGCTGGCGAGCCACTCGATTGGCCCCTTCATGCTCCTGATGTCAATCTTTGGAACGACGATGACCGCCTTCGCTCTAGTCGGCTCCACCGGGGAAGCTTTCAAGTCGGGAGTGGGTGTCTATGGCATGATGGCCTCCTCCAGTGGAATTATTCACTCACTTTGTTTTTTCCTGCTCGGGGTGAAAGTCTGGAAACTGGGACACAAGCATGGATATAAAACCCAGATTCAATATTTTCGTGATCGACTCGATAGTGACAAAATCGGTCTTATCCTCTTCCCTGTGCTGGTTGGCCTGGTCATTCCCTATTTACTGATTGGCGTGATGGCTTCTGGCACGGTGATCTTCAATGTGACTAAAGGAGCATTTCCGAGTTTCTTCGAAGACGGGGCAGTCCCCAAAGAGTGGGCCTCTTTACTCATCTGCTTTGTAGTGCTTGTTTACGTTTTCTTTGGTGGAATGCGGGGTACGGCCTGGGCGAATACATTCCAAACACTTGTTTTCATGGTGCTGGGTGTCGTAACTTTTGTCACTATTGCCAATAAACTGGGTGGTTTGGAAGCCGCGAGTCAGGCCGTGCTGGAACATCATCCAGAGAAGCTCGTCAGAACCAATATTCCCAAGTTACAGTTTTTCACGTACCTGTTCATTCCCCTCTCCGTGGGAATGTTTCCCCATCTCTTCCAGCACTGGCTCACTGCTAAAAGCGCGAGTACGTTCAAGCTGCCAGTTGTCGCTCACCCCCTGTTTATCATGATTGTCTGGGTTCCCTGCGTGCTGCTCGGTGTCTGGGCGACTTCGATTATGGCAGGCGACCCGGCAAACCCCATGTTTGGAGCTAAGACCCCTGCGAACGCTGTTCTAGCGTTAATGGTCAGCAAATTGACGACTCCGACCCTGGCCGGATTTTTAACAGCTGGAATTCTGGCGGCGATAATGTCTTCACTCGACAGCCAGTTTTTATGTGTTGGTACCATGTTCACTGAAGATATGGTGATCCATTACAAAGGACGTGACAAAATTTCTGACAGCCAGGAAATCTGGCTCGCACGGGCATTCATCGTGGGGGTTGTGCTCTTAACTTATGTACTCTCCCTCAAGCTCGATGGCCGACGAATCTTTCCATTGGCAGTCTGGTGTTTCAGTGGTTTTTCAAGCCTGTTCCCACTGATTGTCGCCGCGCTTTACTGGAAGAAACTGACCAAAGCTGGCTTACGCCTGTGTGATTGCCGCCTTCCTCTCCTGGCTCTACTTCTTCGCACAATCTGGTTTTGCCAAAATTCCGGACTATGTCCTGAAGGTTCACATGGGTGGCCAGGAATACGAAATGATGCCGGTTGTCGGTATGATTACCTGCTCAACCCTCGCCCTCATTATCGTCTCGCTGGTCACCAGACCTCCCAGCCAGGATACACTGCAGAAATTCTTTCCAGAAAAATAACTCCCCAAACTAACCCCGCTGCATAATCCTGTACGGTCTCTTCCATTGATTTTGTGAAGGTGAATCAACTGGCCCAATATGAGTGAACCCTATATTACGCATCGACGAGTTGAATTCTCCGACACCGACATGGCCGGAATCGTTCACTTTGCCAGATTCTATCACTACATGGAAAGCACCGAAGCCGAGTACTTTCGCACCATCGGTATCACCCTGGCAAATCGTGTTGCGGTGGGGCCTTCTTATGGCTGGCCCCGCGTGGCGACCTCATGCAGCTATAAAGCGCCCGCATATTTCGAAGACTTACTCGAAATCCGGATGTGGGTCGAACGGGTGGGGGTCAAATCCTTGTCGCTTATCTTTGAGTTCTGGCGCGAGGAAACACATCTCGCCACCGGAAAAGCGAAATGCGCGTATTGCGAGTTTATTCCGGGTGAACCAATCAAATCGATCGAAATCCCACAGAAGTGGGTAACTGAGTTTGAGAAAATACAGTATCCGGCAGAGTGAAACGATTTATGTAATTCAATATTGCTCACCGACCATAATTGAGTTCAGCAACAAGGAGAGTCGGGATGCCTGCCGACCTTTCGATACAGAATTTAAGTAAAGAGTATCCAACCGCGAATGGAACGCTCTCCATTCTGAAAGATGTCACTCTCGAACTGAACCGGGGAGAAGCCCTGGCGATCACGGGGCCCTCCGGCTCCGGGAAAAGCACCCTCCTCTACATCATTGGCACTCTGGAATCGCCAACCAGTGGCAAGTTGACTTTGAATGATGTAAATCCGTTCGAGTTAACACCCTCCGAGCAGGCCGTTTTTCGAAATCAGGAAATTGGCTTTATTTTTCAGGATCATCATCTCCTGCCCCAATGCACTGTACTTGAGAATGTACTAATCCCGACTCTGGTCGATCAGGGAGCGACAGAAGAAAAAACCACACTCGCAAACAGCCTGCTGGAACGGGTGGGGCTGGCGGAACGAGTTCATCATCGTCCGGCAGAACTCTCCGGTGGGGAACGACAGCGAGTTGCTGTCTGCAGAGCTCTCATCAATCAACCAACAGTCCTGCTGGCCGACGAACCGACAGGAAATCTCGATCCTCACACTGCCGAAGCAATTGGATCTCTGCTCCTGGAAATCAGCCGGGAACAACACACCATTCTGATTTGTGTCACCCACAGTGAAGCACTCGCCGAGAGATTCTCATTGCGGCAGGAACTGGCCGAAGGAAAATTAAATGTTCTGGCTGCAAATGGCAGCTCACCATCAGAAGGTGGTGAGGGCTGATGAACAGGTTCAAACTGCTGAAACATAACCTGGGCTACTTCTGGAAGACGAACCTCGCACTACTGCTCGGATTGATCGCCGGAACAGCTGTTATCACCGGCGCACTTGTCGTAGGCGATTCTGTTCGACAGAGTCTGATCGAGACATCTCTCTCCCGTTTAGGCAAGGTTGATCTCTCGCTGAATTCACCCCGTTTTTTTCGGCAGGACCTGGCCAGTGAACTAACTGCTCAAACCACAGATTCAGAAAAGCCATTCAAGTTTGCTCCGGCCATCTCTCTGAACACCAGTCTGGTTTATGAGCACGATGGAAATATTTATCGCGCCAATAACACAAATCTGTTTGGCATCACCTCTGAGAGTTGGGAAATGCTCAAGCGGGGGGATATCCCGGCCCCTGATTCAAACGAAATTTTATTGAACTCGCGACTTGCCCACGAACTCCAGGTTAAAGTGGGCGATGAACTTTCAGCCTGGGTAGAACTTCCCACAACAATTCCTCGCGATTCCCTGCTAGGTGAACGTGAAGAGACATCTATCGAAGTCCGTTACGTCGTGAAAGCGATTCTTCCCGAATCTCTCGGGGCGGGTCGTTTTGCCTTCACACCAAATCAACAACTTCCCCGAACCTGTTTTGTTCCCCTGGAGACTTTACAGAACTCGCTGGATCTCTCAGCCATCGAAGGAACGCGCCGCAATCCGGAAAGTCGCCCGGCAAGAATTAATTCTCTGCTGATCGATGGAGTCTACGATGATGATCAGGAAACAAAATTGAATGAGATCACCACTCATAATGGTTTAAGCAGAGCACAGTCATTACTCCGAGAAGAAATCAAACTGAGCGATTTCTATCTGAAACTGCGGGAGAATAAAGAGCGTAATTACATCACGCTCGAAAGCGAACAGATGTTTCTGGAACAACCCGTCATCGACGCGATGAAGGCAGCCACCCAGAACCTTAAACTGGAAGACTCACCCGTGCTGGTCTATCTTGCAAACGAGATCACTTCCCAGGCCGATGCCGAGAAGTTCTCCATGTACTCGATTGTAGCTGGAATCGATTTAACATCGACAGCACCTTTCGGTCCATTTGAATTCAGCTCTGCAGAGAAACCGACGGAACTCAAAGCAGATGAAATCATTCTGAATGACTGGCTGGCAGCAGATTTACAGGTCGCGGTGGGAGATGAAATTAAACTGAGCTACCATACTGTCGGTTCCCACGGTGAACTCCCTGAAGAAGTGCGCACCTTTAAAGTTGCGGGAATCTCTAAACTCGAAAGTGGTGCGGCTAACGATCGCGGATTCACACCGGATTTAAAAGGAATCACAGACGCGGATCGATTTTCCGACTGGGATCAACCCTTCCCGATGAAAATGGATCGCATCACTGACCGGGATGATGAATACTGGGAAAAATATCGAGCCACCCCCAAAGCTTTCGTCTCTCTGGAAACAGCTCAATCGTTGTGGAAAAGTCGTTACGGGGATCTGACCTCCTATCGTGTCGCGTCGACAGAAAACGAGAGCGATCTCAACGATCTGGAATCAAGTTTGACACCCGCCTTCCTCAAAGAACTCAATCCGGCTCAATTGGGCTTACAGTTCCAGCCCATCCGCGCAACAGGACTTGCAGCTGCGCAGGGGACGAATGATTTCAGTCAACTTTTTCTGGCCTTCAGTTTCTTTATTATCCTGGCAGCCCTCGTGCTGGTCAGTCTGTTATTCAAATTGAGTCTGGAACGTCGTGCTACCGAAATCGGCCTGTTACAGGCAATCGGATTTCAGGACTATCACATTCGTCGCCAGTTTCTACTTGAAGGATGCCTGCTGATTCTGGTGGGGTCGGTTGCCGGGGCCATTATGGCTGTTGGGTATGCCGGTTTGATGATGTATGGCCTAAAAACCTGGTGGAATCAGGCAGTAGGGACTCAAAGTCTAAACCTGCATGTGAATCCGATCTCGCTCATTTCAGGAATGATTGTCACCGCCTCGCTCGCGATTGTGGTCATCTGGCGATCTCTGAAATTACTCAACAGGATGACGCCGCATGCTCTGCTGACAGGTCGATCTTCCAGCTCGGGAGTTACACTACAGAAGTCACCACGTATTGCCCGTTTGGTCTGTTACATCTTTGGTGGAATTGGAGTCATCCTGCTGCTCGCTGGAATATCCGGCTTATTACCTCAGCAGGAAGCCTTCAGTGGTTTCAGTTGGCGCGTTGTTTCGTTCTTTATGGTTGGTTTCTGTCTGCTGGTCGCTTTTATCGCTGCATTCCAGATCTGGCTTAAGAAACCGGACAGTACGGAACTCAAAGGTGCCGGTTACCTCGGCCTGGCACGTCTCGCCTTAAAAAACGCCATGCGGCATCCACAACGATCATTACTGACAGTTCTCTTGATGTCATTGGCGACCTTCACCATCGTAGCTGTTGCAGCGGGACGTCGAAATCCGACAACCGAAAAGCCGGAACTGAATTCCGGCAATGGTGGTTTCACCCTGCTCGCAGAATCTTCACTCCCCCTGCTCTACAATCTCAATGAACAGGCAGGCAGAGATAATTTATTTCTGGATCCTGCTGAATCAGGCAAGCTGAATGAAGTTCAATCGTTCTCGTTCCGAGTTCAACCTGGTGAGGAAGCCAGCTGTCTGAACCTGTATCAAACACGTCTCCCCACCATTCTGGGAGTGCCGGACTCGTTCATTGAACGGGGCGGGTTCAAGTTCGCAGATACACCGGGAGATAACCCCTGGAAACTGCTTCAGGAAAAACAGGAAGGAGCCATCCCGGTTATTGGAGATATGAACACACTCCAATACAGTCTGCATGTCGGACTGGGAAGCCAACTTCCTGTCACCGACCTGCGAGGAATCGACCATCAGCTGAAAATCGCTGGAATGCTCGATGGCTCAGTTTTTCAGGGTGTCCTGCTGATGTCCGAAACTCATTTCAGGGAATTATTCCCGGAACGATCCGGTTATCAATATTTTCTATTCGAAGCACCACTCGACAAAACAGAGTCGCTGACTAAAGTTCTGGAGACTCAATTAACCGAGTTCGGGTTTGATGTTGAACCTGTTTCCGAACGGATCGCTCAGTTTCTGGCGGTGCAGAACACTTACCTTTCTACTTTCCAAACATTGGGAGGTCTGGGGCTCTTGCTTGGCTCCTTCGGTTTAGGAACTGTGATGTTAAGGAATGTGCTTGAAAGAAACAGCGAACTGGCGTTACTTCGCCGTGGGGTACTCCTGCAGGCGTGGGAGGCATTGTCCTGGCGGAAAATGGTTTTCTGCTCACATGCGGTCTCGTTTCGGGAGTCTGTTCTGCCTTACTGGCTATGGCTCCCCAATTACTCAGTACCGGTGCCGATTTTCCCTGGCTGAGCACCTTAATCATCCTCGGGTTAATCTGGTTGATTGGGATGCTGGCAGCCTTATTCGCTGTCTATTCCGCAATCAAAACTCCGATTGTGAGCTCCTTAAGATCACTTTAAACGGGGCCAGCATAAGTGTTCAGGATCCATGTTCTGTGCAGAAGATTTTCATCGGTTGTTAGATGCAAAACGAAATCAAACCGACTACGATCATGGAACTGAAACGCTCAAAACCCAAAACACAAGTTAAGTCCATTCGACTTTCATTATCAGGAAAAACATTTGATGAGATATCTTCCATTGTTGTTTGCGTTAGGAACTGCACTCAGCTGGGGGCTGTATGGCCCTGTCCTCAGTAAAAGCCAGAACCTTTGAAGGAAGCCCTTCAAACCATATATCTTTATTGGTGTTGCCTATGTTGTCTGGGCGATTGCTGGAGGTTTGCTGGCGATGGTAATTCGTGGCGAACAGATCACCTTCACAACAAATGGGATGATCTGGGGATTCGCCTCGGGAACACTTGGTGCTGCCGGAGCCTTCTGCCTCACCTTGGCGATGTTCAGCGGGGAGGCAAATTTCCGCACGTCGTCATGGTGGTCTTTGGTTGTGCAGTTACTGTTGCTGCTATCGTTTCAGTGCTGACAGCGAACAGAAGGTGGCACAGGACTCTGGTAGGTATTTTAGGGATGTTAGTTTCCGCAATTGTTGTCGCTCTGAACACCCCCATCCACATCCTCCGCAAAAACCAGCTACACCTGCTGTGGAAGCTCCTCAATCGGAAATGGCGACGCCTTCATCTAATGCCGAGAGTTGATCTAACAGAGTATCATCAATCAATTAAAAAAAGGACAAGGTCATTCGACTTCGTCCTTTTTTGTTCTCTAATTCAGAAGGCTCTCTATTGAGACAGCTCCCTAAATGATCGTCGTTTCAGCCTCCACTATGCTCTCTTTAGTTCCGACTGTGATTTTAATTTCCTGAGGTCGTTCAGGAATGGGTTTGGGAAGATGAATCGATAACACCCCGTTTTTGGAATCGGCTGTAATCTGATCGGCCAATACCTGAGCCGGCATCGGGATCGAACGATCAAACGAACCTGTCAATCGTTCCTGCAGGTGAATGCGTGCATCTTCTGAACGACTCGCATCGCAACTTGTACGAACACCTCTCACGCGCAGCACATTCCCGGCAATGGTCAGGTCGATGCTCTCTGGATCAATGCCCGGCAGGTCCAGACAGACACAAACGGCATCATCCGATTCCACGATATCGATATCCGGTCGAAAAGTGCTACTGGCGTTCATTCCAAAGGCTCCCAGTGCTTTTTCACCCTGCTGCACAACCATGCCCAGCCAGTTTTCAAATTCGGCTCGCAATTTATTCAGGGACTTCTGAGCCTCCTGGCGGCTAGATGATTCCTGCATAACTAATCTCCTTCATATAAGAAGTGGTCCAAAAAACCGCTCAGGGTCACATTGGCCCATGATTTATCAGATTCCAGAAATGCCTCATTTAATTTTCAGGAGAGTGTCTGGACTTTGTTATCGAGGCTGCTGAGTTCTATTGTACCACTCACGGAGTTCGGAAAAAGTAGTTTTTCGATTCTCAGGAATGATTACCAGCACATTAAATATTTTTTAATAACGCCTCGTAATACAGGTTGAATTATTAACTGGTCGCAATTGGTATTCTGCGGGCCTCGCCCCGTTGTGCTTTAGGCAGGACGACTTTGAGCACTCCATGGTTCATACTGGCCGAGATGTTATCGTAATCGACCTGATCACTCAGGATGAATGAACGCAGGAAACTTCCCACTTCATATTCCTTATGCAGCAACTGTGCTTCCTCTGGAATGGGAGGTTTCACGCGCCCAAATAAAGTCAGCTTGTTATCCTGAACCTGTAACTCCAGAGTATCCGAGGAAACACCAGGCAAGTCGGCATGCAAAACCATCCCTTCTTCCGTTTCGTAAATATCAATCGGAGGAGTGAACACATACCGTTCCTGAGCCAGTTCAGCAGCAAGCTCTGACTGAGGTTCAGGATTATGTTGTGGAAGTGATTCGTTCATCATTCACCAACCTTAGGGAATTTTTCAGATTTAAGCTTGAGAAGGCCAACTGACTCTTTGTTTTATCAAGTGGTCTCACTTGAAGATTTCTGATCATCATTGAAGACTTCGATATTTCGAGTCGTTTTTTTTGTTTGACTCTCGGCAGAGTCCACTGAGCTCAATGTTTTCTGCTGATCGACAATTTGAATGCGACGTGGCTCGGGCTGTTGCGCTTTAGGAAGATGAATCAATAGAATTCCATTGTTGAATTCCGCATGTAGTTTCTCTTCCAGAATTCGATCCGGTAAGGAGACCGACCGTTGCCAGGTTCCTCGAAAGCGTTCCTGCCTGCGGAATTTTTCGTCGGGAACTCCTTTAACGTCATTACGGACACCCTTGAGCGTAAGTAGACCAGTCTCAACCGTCAGTTCCAGTTCGTCCGGATTGGTACCCGGAATTTCAGCGGTTAACAGGAACTCGTCCTCCAATTCATAGATATTGATCGCCGGGAATTGCCGTCCCGGTCTGATTCCATGAATCGACAAATTCATGCCACGCAGAAACCGATCGACTTCCCGTTCGAGATCACCTAATGGAGACCAGGGATGTCCCCAACGGAAGAATGCCATCTTCCTCACTCCTCATACTTTTCAGACGAGATTCATTCGAAAAACAATTGCTTGAAGAACGGCGCAAATCACCGTGGTAGCTTCATTTAGCAAAGCCCGTTCCCTTAAAACCTGAAGACGGACTTTTATTAACATCTGGACTTCCAGTCACCTTATCCTCAGAATATATAATGATTTAGAGAATTCTCATTTATCAGGCAGTTAAGAGAGGCAATGGTCATCACAAAACCATTTCTCCTCAAATGGGTACTCTTCCATTGCAATCGCTGCCAATATGGCAGATAGCAGCAATAGAACGATGGGGCTGCCAGAAAATCCTTAACGTGTTAAGGATCTCGATAACGTGATCGCAGATTACCGGGAATCTCTATCGATTTAAGCTGGAGAGACTCGATTTCCAGCTTGATGGCGATACACTGAGGCGGTCCGAAAGTGACTTTTGATCAGACTCTCGTCTTCATTATCTGAGCAGCTAACCAGTTCAAAGGCTATCTCATGACCACTCAAGGTTCTCCCCGGCACGCTGTTTACGCGGGTAGTTTCGATCCGATCACTCTGGGGCATCGCGACATTATCTCACGGGGATCTGCTCTGTTTGACAAGCTGACTGTGGCTGTCGGTATCAACCCTGACAAAAACCCCCTCTTTGATTCGGAAGAGCGCGTCGCACTGATCAACGAAGTCATTAAACCCCTGCAGAATGTGGAAGTTCGCTGTTTCTCCGGTCTGACCGTCTCGTTTGTGCGCGAATGTGGCGCCTCTGTAATGCTTCGCGGAATTCGTACATTAACTGATATCGAAGCCGAATTCACCATGTCACTGGCCAATCATACACTGGCCCCCGATATTGAAACGGTCTTTCTGATGTCTGGCGAGAATTACACGCACATCTCCAGTTCGCTCATCAAGCAAATCGCCCTCTTAGGTGGTGCAGAAAGCGAAAGCCGGCTGGCTCACTTTGTTCCCAAGCCGGTCATTAAACCGCTGATGGCTAAGTTCGCCGCTAAATAACAGCTTGAATCGCATGTAGTTATGTCGGCTGAGCCAAATCTTGTCGCTTTAGGGATCGTGGGCTTAAGATCGCCTCAACCTGCCCTGTCGTTATAACCGATACTTTTTTTATGCAGTCTCGAACCCCGGGGGATCGTACGTCTGCATAATTACCTTTTCTGCTGAAACACCCTGAAAGGGAGCTGTTTCTACCCATTGAGAGAAATGGAATCGGAAGATGACATCGGCCACAAAGCTGTTGCAACAGGCAGTCCGCCATGAAGAGTGCGGAGAATTGCAGGCTTCGGAAGAGACCCTCAAGAAACTCATCACCAGGCACCCTAAACATGGGGAAGCATTGCACTTGATGGGAGGCGTCATTCTGAAACAGCAGCGTCCGGAAGATGCTTTTATCTACTTTCAACGTTCACTGGAAAATGGTTGCGAGTCCTCGTCCCTCTTCAGCAACATGGGGGCGACCTGTCGTCAGATGGGTAAATACACCGACGCAATCATGTACTATACCAAAGCAATTGAGCTCGACTCCACCTACTGTCCAGCCTGGTTCAATCTGGGAATCCTGCACGAAATGCAGGGACGCCTCGAACTGGCACGAGACTGCTACCAGAAGACAATCGAACTTAAACCTGAATTTTCTGCTGCGCATAACAACCTGGCCAGCCTGTTACCCAAGCTGGAAGGATCGCAGGGGCAGGTTCTGCAATTGCAGGAAAAAGCGGTCGAGCTGAAACCTCAGAATGCTTCTTATCAGAACAACCTGGGGCGCACTCTCTATGCGGAGGGACGCCGCGAAGAATCTCTGGAATGCTTTAAACGTGCCATCGAACTGAGTCCCCGGAATGCAGACTACATGATCGATTGCGCTGTTGTTCTCAACATGATGGAACGCCAGCAGGAAGCACTGGATCTGCTGCATAAGGCTCTTGAACTCGATCCAGCAAATCAGGTCGGTATATTCAATGCGGGCAAAATCCATCACAATCAGGGACGGTTTAAACAGGCGGCTGAGTTCTTTTACAAGCTGCTGGAGATCAACTCGAATCACGTTCAGGGAATTCTGAATCTGGCAAAATGCGAACGTGAGTTTCGTAACTTTGCTGAAAGTGGAAAGCTGTTCAAACAGTACCAGGAACTGGGCGGTGATGAAAAAGTCACTTTGCTCAACCTCGCGTTTAACGATATTTATCAGGATAAGCTGGAATCAGCGGAAGACTTGATTAATCGATCCCTGGCTATGGATCCCAAATACGCAGAAGCCCTGGAAGCTCTGGCTCAAATTCGCCGTAAACAGCAGGACTTTGCTGGTGAACGGGATATCCTGCGACAAGTCTGTATGTTCAAACCCAAAGATGAGAACTGCCGTTTATTACTGGCAAACTGCCATTCGCGATTGGATGAATCTAAATCGTGTCTGGATCGACTTATGCAGGTCATCAACCTGAATGATAAGAATGTTAAAGCCTGGTTCATGCTGGGGAACTTATGGGGGCAGAACGACGACAACACAGAAGCCATTAAATGCTACCGCAAAGCGATTGAGCTCTGCCCGGATCATGCAGCTGCTCACAGTAATATCGCTGAACTGAGCCGTGGATCGGGAGATTTGGAAACGGCCCGTAAGCACTTTGAGTTAAGCCTGCAGGCGAAGTACGATCCTTCGACACGTCTGAAATTGTCGGTGCTGTTGCCACCGATCATTAAATCACGCGAGGATATCCTGGAAACCCGGCGTGTGCTGGAACAGAATTTCGATGACATGATCCGGGATAATTGTTTCGTTCACCCCGACCAGGTCGTCACACCGACTTTGTTCTACCTCGCCTATCATGGTATGAACGATCGTCCCTTACTGGAAAAATACTCGCAGCTGGTCAAACCGTCTCCTTTATTCGTCCCCAGTTCCCGAGTTCCGAAAGTGCGCGAAGATGGCCGGATGCGGATCGGTTTCATCTCTCACCACTTTAAAAACCACACTATTGGTAACTTGAACCAGGGTCTGATTCGAGAAATCAATCGGGACAAATTCCACATTACGATTCTGTCTCAAAAGATTCACGAAGATCAGATGGGGAAATTCTTCCAGCAGGAAGCAGACCAATATGTACATATTGGTTCTGAAGTCGGTCCCGCTATCGAGAAAATCAAGGGACAGGATCTCGACCTGCTTCATTATCCTGACCTGGGGATGGACCCGTTCACCTTCTCACTCTCTCATTTAAGACTGGCACCGGTGCAGTCGGTCTCCTGGGGGCACCCGGTTACTTCGGGCTCACCTGAAATTGACTACTACGTTTCAACGGAACTCATTGATACACCCGATGCTCAGCAATACTTCACCGAAGAGCTGGTCGAATTTAAAACTACACCGACATTCTTCTACTACCCGCACTGCCCAGAAAAGTTTCACACGCGAGAAGAGCTGGGTTTACCCGAGGCCGGAAATTTGTATGTTTGCCCGCAAACCTTGTTCAAATTCCATCCCGATCTCGATGACATTTTCCACGGTATTTTGAAACGGGATCCCAATGGGTATGTCATCCTGATTCAAGGGGTCGAGAGTATCTGGGAAGATCAGCTCAAGGTACGTTACAACAATTTAATGACCCCAGAACAGGCTACTCGAATTATCTTCCTACCGCGTCTCGATCATTATCGATTCATGAGCCTGATTCACCACACAGACGTCATGCTTGACACGCCTCATTTTGGTGGAGGGAACACCACCTACCAGGCATTGGCACTCGGAATTCCAATTGTGACCTGCCCTCCCGTTCATCAACGGGGACGATTCACCCAGGGTTTGTATCGCAAAATCGGCGTTACGGATTGCATTGTTAATTCATTTGAAGAGTACATCGAACTCTCCGTAGAGCTCGCACTCAACCGCGAAAAACGTCAGGCAATCCAGGATAAGATTCTGGCAGCGAAAGACGTGCTCTTCAGAGAGAAGGCAGCTGTGACTGAATTTGAAGAGTTTTTTGAACGAGTTATCGAAGCCGCCAGAAAACAATAATTCCTATCTAAAGAAACTGATGCTCCTGCAATCATTGTCGCAAACTCCTGCAGCTGTATTGGCAAGAATCTGATTCAATCGGAAATGGATTTCCATGAACACATCATCTTCAAACGCTCCTCAGAGACAGAACACGAATCTGAGTGAAATGATGCACGAGACAACCTGCCCCGCCTGTGGACATCACGTTGCTGTGACGTTCTATCGGGGAGGGGAGCTCCCTTTACCGACGCAGGCCTGGCCTGAAAGTATGGTCGCAGCGAAAGCGATGCCCCGGCATCCGCACGAGTTCGTGCGTTGTGTCGATTGCGGGCATGTTTTCAATCGCGAATTTCGCTATGAGAACGTACCTTACCAGACCAAACCCAACCTGATGTATAACCGGGGGAAAACCTGGTGCCAGCATATTGAGCGGGTTAAACAGCTGTTACTCGATCAACTGCCAACGGCTCCTACTGTTGTCGAAATTGGATGTGGCGACGGCACCTTACTCTGTTCTCTGGCGCCGCCCTGCCACAGGGTCGCTTTTATGGTTTCGACCTAATGCCCTGATCGAGACAGGTGGAGGTTTGATTGAAGCCCGCGCGACGTACTTTGTTCCCAACCAGCACATCGCGGAGTTGAAACCCGACCTCATCATCAGTCGCCATGTGCTTGAACACCTGATGAACCCCCTCGGATTTGTGCAACAGGTTGCATTTGCCTCCAGCTGGGAAAAGATTCAGACAAAGCTTTACATTGAAGTCCCCTGTATTGATCGTGTATTTGATATCAACAGGACAATCGACTTCTATTACGAACATCGTTCTCATTTCACTTCGAACTCTCTGGCCCGGATGCTGGAACGCTGCTCTTCGGAAGTCGAAATGATTGCAACAGGCTACAACAACGAAGTCGTCATGGGGTTGGCAAGCTTCGGAACTGAAACAGACGCGGTCGATATCGCAAATGAGGCGATTAATTTTTCTCTGGGGGCGATTGCTGCGAAAGACCGCGTCCGTCAACAACTGAGTAATCTGCAATCCGCTGGTAAAACGATTGCGATCTGGGGAGGAACCGGCAAGGCTGCCTCGTTCATTAATCAATTTGATCTCGATGAAATCAACTTCCCACTGATTGTCGATTCTGACGCCGCCAAAGTGGGAACCCATGTTCCCGGTATGGGCCAGGAGATAAGGTACCGCGATTTGTTATTGCGTGAACCTGTCGATGTCATCCTGATAGCCACACAGTGGCGGGCCCGGGACATTGCCATGGAAATCGAATCAGCCGGTATCAAAGCCGAAACGGTTCTGGTCGAATGGTGCGGAGAACTGATCGACTATCACCTGAATGTGGATTTATTTGACACCAACCGGGGAGAAAAACTGGCCGGAAAATCGACACGAGAGCATCGTCCGGTGGTTCGAACTCCCCATCTCATTCAATCAAAAAAACAGGTAGCTCATAAAGCAGAGGAATTAACATGATCTCATTAGCACTCGGTATCCCTCGCTCGGCCACAACCTGGGCATTCAATGTCTGTCGACATCTCTATGACTTTCAGGGTAAGAAATATCAGATTTATAACCCTTCCGATGCGCTGGAAATGGATGAACTGATCGCTAACCTGGATCTCCGGGAAGATGCGATTATTCACGGACATGATTTGACCCCCAATCTGATCAAACTGGCTCAATTCGATCACGTCCGCCCGTTCTTCAATTACCGGAATCCCTGCGATGTCGTCGTCTCGCAAATCAAACTGCATGACCTGTCGCTCGAATCGGCAATGGAGATCACTGGTAATGCCTATACCTATCTGGAACCGGCCATGAAGCTTCCGGGAATCATGCTCATCCCTTACGAGCATGCCACCGCACAACCAGAGGCGATTATCTATCAGATGGCAACCAAGATGAGTCTGTTTCTTCCTCTGAGTAAGGCGAAAGAAATTGCGGAAGAGACTTCCTATGCCAAACATAAAAAAGTGATGGAAGAGGTCAACACCGAGGGTACCGAAGGCGTGGGCGTGTTGTATACTGCCCGACGTCAGATCCGTTTTTCGGAAACTCATTTAATCAATGATCGCCACCTGCAGTCTGGAAAAAATGGTCGCTGGCGTGAAGAATTAACACCAGATCAGCAGAAACAGGTCCTGGAGAAATTTACTCCCCTGCTGAAAATACTCGGATTCGAATCAGAAACTCTGGCAGCAGCCTGACACGGATTGAAGCGTAACAGCTTGGTCCGCATTGGGCTGGTAGTTCAGTCCAATGGTCAGGAGCTCTCATGAGCCTGTTATTTATTCGTGAAACAGAAGCACGTTCGCTCATCAGTATGGCTCAGGCAATCGATGCGGTCGAAAACGTATTTCGATCGCTGTCTTCAGGAGAATCTCAAAACATCCCCCGGCAGCGAGTGCGGATTCCCGGGGTGATGCTGCATTCTCTCAGTGCTGCCGTGAGCCCTCTGGGTTATGTCGGGTGGAAGAATTACACGACGACACGCACTCAGGCCAGGTTTCATATCGCGCTTTATAATCCGGATGGAGAATGGGTTTCGCTGCTGGAAGCTGACTGGTTGGGACAACTCCGCACAGGAGCGGCCAGTGGTGTAGCGACTCGTCTGATAGCGAAAGAGGACGCGCAGCACGTCGCCATTTTCGGAAGTGGTAAACAGGCACGCACCCAGTTGCAGGCTGTCTGTGCGGTAAGAAACATTCAACACGCGACCGTCTTCAGCAATACCCCTGAGCGGCGTGAAGAGTTCGCACGCACGATGTCGGATGAAACAGGCATACAGGTTGTCGCCGCTGATTCACCCGCAGAATGTGTCGCCCAGGCAGAGATCATCTGCACTGCCACCACCAGTAAAGAACCTGTTGTTACAGCAGAGATGCTCAGAGCGGGTGTGCATATCAACGCCGTCGGGAGTAATGCCCTGAACCGAGCGGAGCTCAGCGCTGACTGTTTCACACGGATCGATAAAGTTGTCTGTGATGATGTCGATTCGTGTCGAAATGAGGCGGGTGATTTTGTCGGCCCTATGGCGTCAGGCTCCCTGCAGTGGGAAAAGATTTCTCCTCTGGCATCTCTTGTGACGAAGAGTGAGGGAGCTCGTACAAATAGGGAAGAGATCACCCTCTTCAAATCAGTCGGTATGGCGATCGAAGATATTGCCGTGGCAGCAATCGTTTATGAGGCTGCCCGCGAAGCAAATATCGGTACAGAGTTAGAGATTTAGTCAGTGCTAGAGATTTGAGTGACACCCCACAAAAAAAGCCTGGTCGGCAAACCAGGCTCTTTGTGTATTTGTCACTCGTTACGCGGCCGACTTCTTACCCCTTCAGGTCGGTTGAGGGGCTTCCCGAAAACGTAATTGAGGTTTCTCGATGGTCACCTGGGTATGAGGTGGGATCGATTTCGTCAGCGAGACAGAAGCACCAATCACGGAATGTGCTCCAACCACTGTATTGCCTCCCAGAACTGTCGCATTGGCATACAGCACAACGTGCTCTTCGATGGTTGGGTGACGTTTCTGATCGCGGACGAGGCGGCCTTCATCGTCATGATCGAAACTGAGGGCTCCCAATGTTACCCCCTGATAGATTTTGACGTAGGAAGCAATTTCACATGTCTCCCCAATCACAACACCCGTTCCATGGTCAATGAAGAAAAAGGGACCAATCTCCGCTCCCGGATGGATATCAATCCCAGTGTTTGCGTGTGACCACTCCGCGAGTACACGTGGAATGAGTGGTACATCTAGCTTGTACAATTCGTGTGCGATCCGGTGGATGGTAATTGCTTCCAGTCCAGGATAACAGAAGATGATTTCATCAATACTCTTGGCAGCCGGGTCTCCATCGTAGGCAGCCTGAGCATCGCAATCGAGCAGGCGACGAATATCGGGAAGACGTTCCAGAAAGGCGAGGGCTTTCTTCTGTCCCATCGCTTCAAAGTCCTGCTTCATCTCCTCGCTGCAGCCAACTTCATGAGTCAGTTGGAAATCGTGACGCAAGGCGCGTGCAATCTGTAAGGTGAGTTTATCGTGCAACCCATCAATCAAATCACCAATGTGATAGGTAATGTTGCCGATGTGCAGGTTCTGCCGGCGGCGATACCCGGGGAAAATGACTTCCTTCAGGTCCTGGGCAATTTCAATTACGGCCTCGGTACTGGGGAGCGGGCAATGCCCCAGATGATTGATCCGGCTGAGTTCGGTATAGGTCGAAACCAGGGCATCGGTCAGTTCCGGCAGTTGCTCTTTGCGACGAAAATCGGTGGCCATGGAAGTACTCTCTGAATTGTTTTGATAGAGGTTGAGGCTTAATGCAGGTTGATTACGAATGAAGTTGACAGAAATTTTTCTTGTTTCGAGAACAGGATGACGTCAACAACAGCAACAACCTCCAGCAGAGAGGGTACCGGAAGGGATGAACCAGAAGAGAAATGATCGGATTGTGGTAAATCTTGCATGAATGAACCTCGTTCGCAGATCACCCTTCAAAAATTGCCCGGGAATGTAACACCGGCTGAGTCACTTTGCAGATTTACTGACTGTCAAAGTCACCCGGCCTTACCCAGACTATATCTATTTTAGGTCTACAGGAATTGAAGGGTCAAGTTTTAGGGTTCAAATCGGCTATGCGGGAGGTCCGGTTAAGGGGATCTGACTCAAGACACCGCTTAGAACAGAGGGTTCGCAGGATTTTGACGGAGAGGAAAAATAGAGAGAGTTAAACGCTCAGGAACTTGCGAATCAGGATTGGCATGAACTCGGACTGAGCCGGGTGACGATATAGAGCAGGTATAAATGTCAATTTTTTGTTCGTCCGTACACATTATCAATATCATCCCGCTTCAAATTAAACAGGCCTATGAGTTCCGTTGAACCGAGTACAACCCGTTCCAGACGTAAGTCGCCCGACGAACAGGTGGAGGAACTTGATCATCAGCTGCTGATGATGAGGCAGGAGTTAGCCCCTATGCAACATCGTCAGGTCGTCGAGGAATACCGCGGCATTCTCCCCGTGTTTGTTGAGCTGCAACAATGTTACGAAGAGATTAATGCCTGCTTCGCACAACCGGGTACAGTCACTTATCAGGAACAGGTCCGTCTTCAGGAAGTGCATGAAGTCCTCCGTCTGCTGGAACGCGAACTTTATCGTGTCGCTTATCCCGATGCACCGCTGGTTCCGAGCACACCTCTATCGGAATTAACGAACCTGTGCGAACAGGAGATGCAGAAACTCTATTTTATTTTGAAGCAGCGACTCCAGATTCGAAATTACTGCCTTCCCTGGTGGCGTGTTGTGAATGCGGCCCGTGATGCCAATAAGGCCGAAACGGATACCTTGATGCACCTGAGCCGGATGGTCATCGATGATGTCAATAAAGCAGAACAGCTCCTGGAAATTCTTCCCACTTCGCAGCACCTGGCGATTCACTGGACAGAACATTCACTTCATGAGCAGTACCCTTTCATCAATGGAGTGCTGGTTGCGCGCTTGATGGCCTACTTGATCCCACGGTTTCCTCATGGAAATCAATATCTGGAACAGCTCGTAGCCGCGGCACTACTCCACGATACGGGCCTCTTATCTTTATTGCATGGCTACCAGAAGAACGCCAGAGACCTGGCGATCACTAATCCGATTGCTTTCAGGAAGCACCCCTCCTACAGCGCGGTCGTGACAGGTGTTTTCAAACAGATGCCCGTGACCTTTTCCCAGATTGTGGCAGAACACCATGAGCGATTAAATGGAACTGGCTATCCCGATCGACTCATTGGTCGCAGCCTTTCCCCTTTGTCGCGGATCATGGGAATTGTTTGTCGAATAGTGGATCTGATGACAGGGACGTTGTTCGCCCACAATCCACCCGATCACCACAAGACTCGCCCACATTCACTCGTCGAAACTTTCAGCAAACTCAAGGTGGAGGCCAAACTGGGAGAACTTGATGCAGGCATGGTTCAGCAGGTGATCCGACTGCTCCAAGCCGATGGTGGAGCTGACCTGATGGCGGAAAGCGATGTCTTTGCGAAGCCTGTATTACCACTTGAAACCGGCCAGCGGCAGGACCAGGCGCACACGCCCGCTCCGAGCCTGGCCCCTTCAATTCATCAACCTGCAATCTCTTCGTGGTCCTGGAAGGGACAGAAAACGAAATCGTGAATTCGGCCCAT
This sequence comes from Planctomycetaceae bacterium, assembly GCA_041398805.1. Classification (GTDB taxonomy): domain Bacteria; phylum Planctomycetota; class Planctomycetia; order Planctomycetales; family Planctomycetaceae; genus Polystyrenella. The sequence goes on from JAWKUC010000002.1 coordinate 465,659, forward strand.
CCTGAAACCCGGGTATGGTAGTTTTGAACCTGTAAAACAAGAAGCGTTGTGATCCACTAGAGGATTTCACGATTACTTTTAAGATGACGATTCCGAAGTTCCCAGGCTTTGGTTTCACGATTGTAAAATCTGTGTGGAGTTCTTCAGTTCCATGGCTATCAGCTACGTAAAGAAAAAAGAGGAGGTCATTCCCCTCAGCTACTGGGAAGAATCTCGCCAGCCCTGGCCATGCCTCCTCTTTCTGGCGCCACTAATCGGACTGTATGAACTGGGAGTCTGGTTTTTTAACGATGAGAAAAGTCCGGATGCTCTGCGAAATGGGGCCGATGCCTGGATGCGTACCTGGTTGGGGGCTGCTGGACTGGACGGTGCGATCTGGGCACCACTGGCAGTCCTGTTACTCCTTCTACTCTGGCATCTCTTTTCCCTGGGCAACTGGAAAGTAAAAGGAGAAACTCTGATCGGCATGCTCGCCGAGTCACTCCTGTTTGCTTTTGGATTAATTGCCCTCGGGCAACTGCAGGGACTCCTCTTTCATCAGCTCTTTGGCATGGTCCCCTTATCAATCTTTGCCACCGAGAATGTCTCCCGGGCGGTGACCTTTATCGGAGCGGGTATCTATGAAGAGTTTCTCTTCCGGCTCTGTCTATTGCCCGCCTGTTATGGCTTGTTTCGTCTGATGAAAATGCCTTCGAACTGGGCCACAGTCTCCGCGATTTTGTGGACGAGTCTCATCTTTTCCGGTGCCCATTATATTGGTTCAGCGGCTGACACCTTTCACTTGTTCACATTTATTTTCCGAGCCTTCGCCGGTGTTTTTTTCGCCTGCCTTTTCTGCTATCGCGGCTTTGGAATCACAGTTGGATCACATGCCATGTACGATCTGTTCGTAGGCCTGTTTCTGGTCCGTTGAATTAATGGACAGCTCAAGCAATAAAAAACCCGGTTAAGTTTCTGGTCTTAACCGGGTATTGTTTTTGAATTACTTTTTTTCCTGCCTGATCCCTCAGGCTTTCACTGCACCTGCTTTTCCATTTTCAACGACAAAGCTGGCCTTCGTGGTGACCGGACCACCAGGTCGATCAACATATTCCACCGTCTGGTAATCGGATCGCCAGACTTCAGGAGTGATTTCACAGAGAACATAACCTCGCTGCTGGTTATGGTAACGCAGGAAGGGGTTATCGCTGTAAACCTTGTCGATATCTTTGGGAACAGCGGGGCCGTTTCCTCCTGATGAAATCGAAGTTCCGACAAACTCGGTAGCGACGATGGGATCCTCTTCCCTATCGAATTCGACCTTCAGATCGTTCACCCAGTCGGAGTGAATATCGCCTGTAATCACAATCGGATTAGAGATACGTCGTTCTGCCAGGAATTTCAGAATACGTTTGCGGGGAACCTCATATCCTGCCCATTGATCGACGGCGTACACTTCTCCCTCTCCCGGTTTCCGATCGATTGGCGCCATCATTACCTGTTGAGCAAGCACATTCCAGTTCGATTTGTTTGAAATCAACTGCTTATTCAACCACCATTCCTGTTTGTCTCCCAGCATCGTCGCGTCTGGATCGTAGGCCTGTTCACACAAGGGGCCTTCCACATCGCCACAAGGTTGGTCCGTTCGATACTGACGGGTATCCAGCACATTGAATTCAACCAGGCGTCCAAAATTTACATTGCGGTACAACTTCATCTGCGGGCCATTGGGCATCGCAGGTAACCGCAGTGGCATGCTTTCGTAGTAAGCCTGATAGGCATTGGCCCGGCGTAACAGAAATTCACGTGGGTCAATATTTGCCTCTTCCGAAATCAGGTTGGCATAGTTGTTATCAAACTCATGATCATCCCAGGTCACCAGCCAGGGACAGGCAGCATGCATCGCCTGCAGAGCAGGATCTGTTTTATATTGGGCGATACGACGTCGGTAATCGTCCAGCGACTTGATTTCCTCGCCGACATGCGACCGGAACGCTTTCTGATTCCCTTTCCCCTCATAGATATAATCACCAAGATGAACCACGAGGTCAGGGTTCTGCTGCAGCATATGTTCGTAGGCCGTGTAATAGCCCGATTCGTAATGTTGGCAGGAAGCAAATGCAAATCGGAATTTATCGAGCATCGTCTCGCAAGGAGGCGGTGCGGGTTCGGCCAAGTGGGCTCGTCTCACTTCCCGCTTTGAATTGATAATAGTACCAGTGGTCCGGCTGTAGTCCCGCGACTTCGACATGGACAGAATGCCCCAATTCTGGTGTCGCCAGGGCTTCCCCCTTGGCAACAACTTGAGTCAGTTTTTCATCCGTCGCCACGACCCATTGGACTGCGACATTCTCTGGGGGCATTCCTCCATCCGTCAGCGGTTCAGGGGCCAGACGTGTCCATAACACGACCCCATCTGAAGTCGGATCGCCTGAAGCAACACCGAGCTTGAAGGGGTAATCTTTGAATTTAAACTGTCTGGTAACTCCCCCCTGTGTTGGTCGGTTGATCAACAAGGGCCAACTCGCGAGCGAAAACAATCCTGCACGCAGGATGTCACGGCGATGAGGATATTTTTTCAGTAACCAGTCCAGTTTGTCGGTTTGCATGGCCAGAGCTTTCGGTGGGGTGAGCTTGAAGGTGGGTAAATCACTGAGGATGGCAGCCACAGAGGAAATGATAACCAATCATTCACCCGTGCGGGTGAATCTCAGGTTAATTCCAAGCGTGGACAGCTGTTTTCAGATGTTTTCAGTCTAACCCCATCCGTATGGCAGAAGCAACTTTTAGATAATGCCCTACCCTTGAAAGCCTCTTACTTTTGAGCAATCGCTTTCTGGCGTTCTTCCCGTTGCTGCTGGTGATGCCGGATATTTTCCAGCGAATCGTTCGGGATCGCGGAAATCAGCTTACGGGTGTATTCCTGCTGCGGGTCGGCGTAGATTTTTTCCGCTGGTCCGAATTCGACAATTTTGCCAGCGTTCATGACCGCCATCATATCAGACATGAATTTGACCACACTCAAATCATGACTGATGAAAATGTAAGTGAGATCGCGTTGCTCCTGCAGGTCCTTGAGCAAATTACAGACCTGTGCCTGCACGGAAACATCCAGCGCAGAAACTGATTCATCGCAGATGATAAACTCTGGCTCAACAGCAATGGCACGTGCAATACAGATTCGCTGCCGTTGTCCACCCGAAAACTCATGCGGATAACGCCCCAGGTGTTCTGTCTTTAAATCGACCTCCTCAAGTAGATGGGCAGCCCGGTTGATTCGATCATTCCGATCGGAACCGATCTTGTTGACCTTCATCGCTTCTGTAAGCATGCCCTGAACAGTTAACCTCGGGTTCAAGGAAGCATAAGGGTCCTGGAAAATAATCTGGAGTCGACTTCGAAATGGTTTCATTTCCCGCTCACTCAAATCAACCAGATTTTTGCCTTCGAAAAGATCTCCCCTTCCGTTGCCTGGACCAGCTTCATGATAGCGCGACCCGTTGTCGTCTTTCACCGCATCCCGATTCACCTACCAGCCCCAATGTCTGCCCCTTGTGAACATTAAAGCTGATTCCATCCACAGCACGCACATAGTCATAGACACGCGAAAATACCCACTCTCTTTAAGGGGAAATATACTTTCAGATCTTTGACGGATAGTAACGGTGCTTCATTCGCATCGATCAAAGTCGTATCAGCGGGAAACTCTTCCGGTTTCCAGGGGTAGTCCCAGCTTTTCGAGTTCGGCTGCGGGCGAAGCAATCGTCCCGCCCCTTATTTTTCAGTTTGTCGAGTTCTTCCTGCGTCGGGGTAATTTCCTCCAGCTCAATCTCACCATTCGGCTTAACCGTCGTCTTCATGTAGTCGCTGACCGTCGGCAGGCGTTTGTAATTCAGACTCGGGTGGGGACGACAGGAGAGCAGTCCTTTGGTATAGGGATGCTGGGGTTCGCAAAAATCTCCAGGACGGGTTTGCTCCACCACCAACTTCCCTTGTACATCACAGCGACGTCGTCGGCGATCTCGGCGATCACTCCCAGATCATGGGTGATGAACAGCAGTGACATCTGGCGGTTATCACGCAGGTCGCGCAGCATTCCAGAATCTGAGCCTGAATGGTTACACGTCCAACGCGATTGGTCGGTTCGTCTGCGATCAGAAGTTTGGGATTACAACTGAGCGCCATCGCAATCATCACGTTGTTTCTGGCCTCCAGACATTTCGTGCGGATAACTTCGAATTTTCTCTTCCGGATTTTTAATCCCCACTTCACTGAATAATTCAATGGTCCGTTTGCGGGCTTCTTCTGAACTCACCTTCTGATGGAGTTGAATCGCTTCCATCACCTGAGCCCCAACGCGATGGACCGGGTTGAGTGCCGTTCCCGGTTCCTGAAAAATCATACTGATTTCTTTCCCCCTGATTTTCCGCATTTCGCTATCAGGAAGTTTGACCAGATTTTTCCCGAGGAAAGAAATTTCGCCCCCCTCGATACTCGCTGCCACCTGAGGGAGAAGTCGCATAACTGTTAAGGACGTGACCGATTTACCGGAGCCTGATTCTCCAACAATTCCGAGGGTTCTTCCCGGTTCCACCTGTAGCGAAATGTCATCAACCGCTTTGACGGTTCCCGCATCGGTATGGAAGTAAGTTTTCAGTCCTTTGATTTCGAGCAAAGCAGTCATCAGGTTGACTCGATCTAACTATTCAAAAATGTACAGGTCCGTGTAAACAATCTCAGTTAAGTCTCGAATCTACAGGATCTTGAGCTATCCCTTTCCTGTCAAGGCGAACTCGATCAGAGCTACTTTTTCCCCTGATTTTCTAAAAGAGCCAAATCGAATGATTTGTTCGATTGTCACCCGGTCTCTGCTGGTTTGTAATAGGATTCTCACAGTACTTCATCGCGTGTCTGATTTCCCGAACCTGATGTTTGAAAGCGACTCCAAAGTATGTCTTCGAAATTGAAGCTCCTGATCCTCATCTGTTTTTTCAGCTACACTCAATTTGACTGTTGTAGCCTGCTCAGTGCCGAAGAACTCACCCACACCCCGATGAAATTGATTTTCGACACCGACATGGGGAATGATATCGACGACGCCCTCGCCCTGGGGGTGATCCACGCTCTGCAGTCACGTGGGGAATGTGAGTTACTGGCAGTCACCGTCAGTAAAGACAACCCGATGGCCGTTCGTTTCTGCGATGCCATTAACACCTTCTATCTCCGCGGGACAATTCCTGTCGGCAAAGTACGCGATGGAAAAACCCCAGAGCCAGGAAAGTTCCTCCCTCTTGTCGACGTTATGGATGAGGGACAACCACGTTTTCCTCACAGTCTGACCGGCACCGAGGAAGATACCCCGGAAGCTTACCTTCTACTGCGTCAGATACTTTCCGAGCAACCTGACAACTCGGTCGTGATCGCTGTCGTTGGATTTTCCACGAATATTGCTCGACTGCTCGATTCGAAACAGACGACATCTCCATTAAGCGGGGTGGAGCTGGTCGCGAAAAAGTCCGTCTCTTATCCATGATGGCTGGACACTTTGGTAAAAGCGATCGTCCCAAAGGCTTCAAAGAATACAATGTGATTCAGGATCTCGAAGCAGCACGCACTGTCTTTGAGAAATGGCCGACGGAACTGGTCGCCTCCGGCTGGGAAGTCGGACATGCCATTAAATTTCCGGCGACCAGCATTGAAAATGACTTCAACTATGTCGCCCATCATCCACTGAAGGAAGGCTACGAAGCCTATCTGAAAATGCCGTATGATCGCCCGAACTGGGATTTGACCAGCGTGCTTTACGCAGTACGACCCGGGCGAGGGTATTTCACAGAATCGGAGGCTGGAGAGATCTCCATCGGTCCCGAAGAAAGCTTCGCCGTCTTTTCAGCAGGAGGGCATGGACGACACAAACACCTAAGTGTGACCGAAGAGCAGGTCATCCGCTCCAAAGAAGCCCTGATGTACCTGGCGAGCGAACCACCCTTCCCGGCCGGTCCCTGATCGAATCAGAGAACAGGTTCGGATGGGAGCAGCTCTTCAAAATCATCTACGGAATCGATATGCCCATTCTGCTGATGTATTTGTACGGTCGTTTTCGTCGTCCGATTTCTGCTGCAGAGCCACTAAAAACCGTCGGGGAATACGACAGTTGATCTGCACCCGGTTCTGATCGTCGTATGTTCGATCGGTTACTTCAAGTGTTCGGCCAGATAAGCGAACAGGCGTCCGTTACCAGCCCCCGTTTCGATGGTGGCATCGACATACCCCCCACCGAGCCGATCGGTGATCCGCTCCCGGAGGCGTTCAATCCCCTCGCCCGTGTGTGCACTGACGACAACGGCATTTTGGTTCTGGGCACGTAAAATGTCGACAAGCGTCCGGTCCTCGCAGCGGTCGACCTTATTGAGGACCAGCAGCATGTTGCTGCAATCGACATTAATCTCTTCGAGTACCTGCTCGACTGTTTCAATCTGCTGTTTTGCTTCCGGATTACTGGCATCGACCACATGCAGCAGCAAGTCTGCCATGCGGGCTTCTTCCAGAGTAGAACGGAATGAGGCGACGAGATGGTGAGGGAGGTCACGCACAAACCCAACAGTATCACTGAGCAGAACATCTCCCCAGTTGGGTAATGTCCACCTACGGGTACGGGTATCTAGCGTGGCGAACAGCTGGTCGGCCACATAGACATCCGCCCCTGTAACAGCTCTCATCAGAGTACTTTTGCCGGCATTCGTATAACCAACCAGACTGACTGTCGTTTCTTTTTTACGGTGCTCCACAGTCAGTTTGCGGCGTTTCTCGACGTCTTTGAGTTTGCGTTTCAGCTCCGCAATTCTTTTGTCGATCAAGCGGCGGTCCGTTTCCAATTGCTTTTCCCCCGGACCACGACCAGCACCAACACCCCCTTCGATACGCTCCAGGTGAGTCCACAACCGTTTCAATCGAGGGCGGAAGTACAACAGCTGCGCAAGCTCCACCTGTAACTTCGCCTCATAGGTCTGTGCATTAGAGGCAAAGATGTCGAGGATCAGTTCACTGCGGTCAACAATGACTGTATCGAGTTCTTTCTCGAGATTACGTCCCTGAGCCGGGGAGAGATTGTTATCAAAGAGCACAATCTCGGCATCGGTTGCCTTACAAAGCTGTTTCAGCTCTTCAACTTTGCCTGGGCCCATGCAGGTCGCAATGTCGGGAAGATCACGATACTGCAGCAGACGGCCACATTCGATGACATTCGCTGTTGCAGCCAGCCCGGCTAATTCAGCCAGTGGATCCTGAAACTCGTTACGTCGCGCGGGATTAATGACTCCAGCCAGAATCGCTTTTTTCTCTTTGACCTGGAGTTCTTCTCGTTTTGGATCGCCCAATACCAGGGTACCTGTTCTTCAAGGGAGTGATTCATGAGACCCGAACGTGTGGCTCAATGAACACTCAATAATAGTAATTTAGAAATGACGATGATCAATTGATGTGGAGTGAGCTTTGTGCTGGAGACTTTCCAGTACAATCTCGAACTCTGTTCAATTCTACGCCGCAGCCCGAACAGCTTCAATACGCTTGTTGACGGACACCGGCTAATGGCAAAAGTTCGCCAGAAAAGGCTTGTCAGCGGGTAAATCGCTATTCGTAATAGTCGATTTCACCAAAAGGCTTACCATTCTGGTCTTTACCGGACAACAAAGGCCCCTCGGTGATCGGCCATTCGATATCCAGCGTCGGATCATTCCAGAGCAGAGTCCGCTCGTGTTCCGGGAAATAATAGTCCGAACATTTGTAGGAAAATTCGGCAAGTTCGCTCAACACATAAAAACCATGAGCAAATCCGGGGGGGATATACAACTGCAAATGGTTCGATTCAGTCAGAATGGCACTCGTCCATTTGCCGAATGTGGGTGACGATTTTCTGAGATCAACTGCTACATCAAAAATCTGACCTCTAAATACCTGAACCAGTTTTCCCTGGGAATGCTCGAGTTGGTAGTGCAGGCCTCGTAAGGTTCCCTTTTGAGAACGGGAATAATTGTCCTGGACAAAATGTGCCGTCACACCCAATTCTTCATAGCGCTCTTCCTGCCAGGTCTCTTTGAAGAAACCTCGCACATCCTCAAACACATTCGGTCTGATCAGCAGCACGTCAGGAATCGAAGTCGGACGAACATCCATGAATCAGCCACATTCGTTCAGAAAGGATGAGAGAAGCTATATTTCAGAAGAGTATTGAAGAGGCGATTTTAGCCAATCGCCTGGACCCATTCCATACACTGCCGAAGAGGATTGGATTGAATAATCTGTTTTGGATTCATTAGAGGGCATCATTCAGATTGAGAAGAAACTTCAGGAACCAAAATTACGAAGTGATTTCAAGTCGAGTTCGATCTGATTCACAAGTTTTTTAACAGATGAGAATGAGCGTGTCTCTCTGACCCAGCCATTCAACTCAACCTCCAGAGTCTCACCGTATAAGTCCCCAGAGAAGTCGAGTAGATGGACTTCGATCTTATACTCCTGTGAGTCAAAGGTGGGATTGGGGCCGATGTTTACAGCTGCGGCATATTTCTTTCCAGCGACTTCACAACTTCCGGCATAAACTCCGTCTACAGGGAGGAGGGTGGCCACTTTTGTCAGATTTGCTGTGGGAAAACCAAGAGTACGGCCTCGTCCCGCTCCCGGACTGACATCCCCCACAAGTCGATAGGAATGCCCCAGCATGTCGACAGCCGTTGTGAAATCTCCTCCGCTGATCAGCTTACGAATGGTGCTGGAGGAGACATGCACTCCATTCCATTGATAAGCGGAGATCACATCCAGTGAGAGTTGATGTGGCTCACAGAGTGCTCTTAAGGTTTCCACATTCCCCGATCGATTTCGCCCAAAAAAGAAATTGGGCCCTTCTACCAGGCCGCGTACATTTAATTCCTGCAGCAGAAATTTATCGAAGAAGTCTTCGGGGGTCATATCCAGTAATTGCTGGTCAGTCGGGTAAGCGATGACATGATCGACTCCGTAATGATGGAGCAGGTCCGATTTAGTTTGCAGCGTCGTCAATCTGGGGGGAGCGAGATCCGGTTTCAGGCGCATGATCGGATGAGGGTCGAAAGTGAGGACCACAGAGGGAACCTGTGCCTCACGGGCGCGACGGGTCAATTGTGCGATCATACTTTGATGGCCCCGATGGACACCATCAAAGTTCCCAATGGCAACGTATCCTCCCCGATAAAGTTGAGGATCTTCAAATCCGTTTAATAAAGCCATGGGATTCCGCTTCAGGAATAAATTCGATAAAGAATGGTATTAGAATCACAAAAGTGGAATCACTTCTTCGCACACAATATTTATTCTAATTCTGCCAGAGCAGCCTGTACTTCAGTAACATGCCCCTTCACTTTGACTTTGGGCCACACTGCGGCCAGCTTTCCTTTTTTATCAATCAGGAATGTGGCCCGTTGAATTCCCATGCTTTTTTTCCCGTACATGTTTTTCTCGACCCAGACACCGTAAGCATCTGCCACTTTATGATCTTCATCCGCCAGCAAAGGAAACGGGAGTTCGTACTTGTTGATGAATTTTTCATGCGAAGCGACGGTGTCGGTACTCACGCCAAGTACAACAGTGTCTGCCTTATTGAACTTACCAATCGAATCTCGAAAATCACATGCTTCAGTAGTACAACCGGGGGTATTGTCCCGAGGATAGAAGTAAAGCACGACATTCTGTTTTCCCTTATAGTCGGCCAGTTTGTGCCGTCCATCAGGAAAAGCGGGGAGATTAAAATTCGGTGCTTTGGTCCCCACCGAGGGGATTTCTGAACTACTCATGAGAGATTCATTCCGGAATGATCAGGATGAAAAGCGGCGTGGCTTTCCTTAAATAACCTGCAACAGGACAAATTCAGTCCACATGCTACGGGCCAGCCTCTTTTTTTTCAAACCTGACTCTCATGAGTTTTCCCCAAAGCGGGGTCATGCAAGGCATGAGTTCCTGATAATCAGCCAGACAAGAAGATATACAAAACCTCACTCTGCATAATTCCTCCAGATAAGCGCTCCATTTCCAGTGTCGTTCGAGAACGCCCCTGCTTGATAATTTCATAGCGGAGATTCATAATGCCTCATTGACAGGATTAGCATCTCTCTATCGAAATCCCTGTTCACAGCAGCCTTTAACCCACTTCTGCACTGGCTATTTCAAACCGTCTCCCTTTCTTAAAAGCCAATTTGCCTGATTCACAACAGCACATCTGCTTTTTATTCCAATCCTCATTTAGAGCGATTCGGAATAGTCATATTTTGTAGCGTCCACTAAAATCCTCCCGCTCATAAGGTTGGACATCATGCTTAAAGAGAACGAACTTGAACAATATCGTCAGTTACTGCTCACTTTGAGAAAACGAGTTCGCGGTGAAATGGATCAGCTGACTTCCGAGGCTCTGGACCGAACTGATATTGGAATTGAATCCCGTTCTCCCACGCATATGGCCGACATGGGAACTGACAGCTTCGAACAGGATTTCTCCCTTCGCTTTGTAGAAAGTGAAGCCGAGGTGATTGAGCTGATCGATGCAGCCCTTGAGAAAATTGAAGAGGGAACAGGGACTTATGGACTTTGTGAGCAATGCCTGTCAGAGGAAAATCCCCCACCAAGGCCTCCATTCCCAAAACCAGACTGAAGGCGATCCCCTACGCACGTAACTGTGTCGATTGCGAACGGAAACGCGAAGAACTTGCTCTATGAATATGGAAAAACCCCGCAGAAACACCCTGCTCTTTCTAATCCTGGTCCTTGCAGCAACATTCTTTGATATCTATTCCAAGAATGTGGTCTTCAAAGATCTCGGATTTTACAGCGGTCCTGAAACTGTAATTGCAGGGAGTCACGAGATTTTCACCCCTCCGATGGGCGTGCAGGGACAGTCGATGCTGATGTTAGACAACTGGGTTGTCTTTCAATTCTACACCAATTTTAATTTTGGCGCCTTATGGGGAATGGGCCAGGGCTTCAGTCTGATCTTCGGACTGTTTGGCATGATTGCCATCATCGGAATTCTGACCTGGGCCTTTTATTTCGACGGTATTCGCAGCAAGTGGCTCACCGTCTCGCTGGGGTTGATACTTGCCGGCACACTCGGGAACCTGTGGGACCGCTTTGGTCTGCATGGGTATGAGGATCCGATGGGAAACACAATCTACGCTGTGCGAGATTTTCTCTTCTTTCGCTTTGGTGGGCGTGACGGGTATCAATGGCCGATCTTCAACTTCGCCGATACCTTTTTGGTGGTGGGTGCAGTCATGATGTTCCTCCACTCGCTCTTCGTAACTGTTCCAGAGAAACAGCCAGAAGACGAGCCTGTCAGTCCGGCATCTAATTCGAATCCTGCTGCAAACTGAACGGACACAAGCTCAAGACCAGAAAAACTGATTAAGGCTTCGTTCCAGAGTTGTCCTGCAGAAAGACGAATGAGAACAGAACCAGTCCGGCCAGGATCAGATAAAGTTTGTTCCGCAGTTGCTGGTCAGCCACCAGGGAGCGATTCTGATTAACAACCCAACCTTCCTGCTCTTCGAGCTGTTCCTGCGGAGAGGCTTCCATCGTGGGTGCGGCGGCGATACTCAGATGCAAATCCAGCACCTCAGTCTCCTGTGCCGGTGCCGCCGCCTGTAATTCGATCCGGGCTAGTTCAGCTTGAAATTCGGGATCGTGCTGGAGAGCCTGAACGACATTCTGCAGATAACCAACTTCATCCTGCAGTGCGATCAGTCTCTCTTTATTCTGCTGCTCTTCCGCCTGGAGACTCCAGTAGACTTCCAGCTTGGGTGAAAGGACCAAAGCGGCAAAGATCATGGCTGCAGCGAGCAGGCTCACCCAGAAGAGGAGCGACACGAGCCAATCGAATTCCAACAGATTTTTCTGCTGTTGGCTTCGCATGCGGATCAGATCCTTTTGTTAATGTAGCTTCCGTTAAAACATTGCCATCCTATTCCCACACTCAAGTATGCCCCTGCAAAAAAACAGGGGCGGAACCAGGCAGTTGGTTCGCCCCTGTGATGTAATATTTACATTCCGAACAGATTGATTGTGCAGCCTGTTTAGATTGTACCGCCGTAAATTGCGTTGTCGCCCAGGATCTCTTCGATGCGGAGCAACTGGTTGTATTTACAGATACGGTCGGTTCGTGATGCTGAACCTGTTTTGATCTGTCCAGTTCCGAGTGCCACAGCCAGGTCGGCGATGGTGGTGTCTTCAGTCTCACCTGAGCGGTGTGACATGACGGCGGTGTAACCATTGCGGCCAGCCAGTTCGACAGCCTCAATCGTCTCGGTTAATGAACCAATCTGGTTCACTTTCACGAGAATACTGTTACCAACACCTTTTTCAATTCCCTGTTGCAGTCGTTTGGAGTTGGTGACGAACAGGTCGTCGCCGACGAGCTGACATTTGGAACCGGCAGCGTCGGTCAGTGCTTTCCAGCCATCCCAATCGTCTTCAGCCAGACCATCTTCGATAGAACAGATAGGGTATTTATCAACCCAGCCAGCAAGGAGTTCAACCATAGCGGAGGAATCATAAGTTTTTCCTTCGAGGGTGTAAACTTTCTTATCGGCGTCGTATAACTCGGAAGAAGCACAGTCGAGTGCGATTTTGATTTGATCACCTGGTTTGTAACCAGCGTTTTCAATCGCAGTCAGAATGACTTCGATAGCGGCATCACCACTGGGCAGGTCAGGTGCGAAACCACCTTCGTCACCGACAGCGGTACTGAGGCCTTTACCACCAAGAACTTTTTTGAGGTGATGGAAAACTTCTGTACCAGCACGCAGAGCTTCGCTGAACCGGTCAAAGCCGAGGGGCATGACCATGAATTCCTGGAAGTCGATCCCATTGTTGGCGTGCTCTCCACCGTTGATGATGTTCATCATGGGAGCAGGCAGGCGACAGGCACCTACACCACCGACATAACGGAACAAAGGGAGAAAACTGGATCGTGAAGCAGCATGTGCAACAGCGAGTGAACAAGCCAGAATGGCGTTGGCACCCAGTTTTGATTTGTTTTCAGTTCCATCAGCAGCAATCATCGCCCGGTCGATAGAAGCTTGATCGGTGGCATCCATGTCGAGCAGAACATCAACCAGATGCTCGTTTACGTTCTGAACTGCGTCGCGAACACCTTTACCCAGGTAGCGATCGCCACCATCGCGAAGTTCGCAGGCTTCGTGGGTACCTGTACTGGCACCACTGGGCACTGCAGCCCGGCCGACACTGCCATCTTCCAGTTCAATATCGACTTCGACAGTCGGATTACCGCGACTGTCCAGAATTTCCCGGGCGTGTACTCCTGAAATACTAATACTCATTAATCCAGATTCCTCTCTAATACACTGTCTTACTTATTTATCTATGCCACAGTTGATTGGTCTGTGAGTGGATTGCTTACATGAATCCACTTAAATTCGCTGATCAGATCCGGTGTACGGTTCCTCAGCGGTCTAGATTCGGGGCGAACTTCCGCTTTTTAACAGATTCCGCGCGCACCTTCCATGCTCCGGGATGAACACTCGATGAAGAAGCGCTGAAAACCAGCCTGTGGGTCTGAATTGCCCGCTTACGGTTTAACCAGCACCGGGTTAACCGTCGCTTTTTCGAACATTTCCCGCCATTCGGCAGTGCCGTCGTCGGGCAGGAACTCGCAGGTAACCCCTTTTTCAAAGAAGGGGGTTTCTTCCCGCATAGCCGGGGCGAGCTGGTAATTCCCCTCTTTAGCAGAAGCGAAGTACATTTTGCGACCATCCGGGAAGATCGTCACAGACATACGGGGTGGATTGGGACGCTCGGAAGGCTTTTCGACCTGATATTTCTCGACGACCTTCCAGTCGACATCGTATCCCAATCCGGGTGTCTGCGGGATTTCGGCAACCCCATCTTTCACCTTGATGGTCGATTTGAGCAAGTCATGCACATATAACTGATGACAGTTCACCGCAGGCCACTTGGCGTGTGAATTGACGGCACCAAAGTGCAGTGAGAAGGCAGCGGTCAAACCTGTACCGACCATCTGCAACCAGAACGGTTTATCGGCCATCGCACAGACGGCCCCCGCTTTCATGACGCCGGTCGCACCACCACCCACGACATAACCATCGCAGACATTTTCCTTGATGGAAACCACCGGTTCTGGTGACCCGTAATGGTGTGCGATTTTGACATTCGTCGCCGCACAGATTTTCTGGTTGTCTTCAATTTTGCGCTGGTTGATCGGAGTTTCATAAATGTCGATCTGCGGATATTTTTCCAGCTCCGTCAGAATTGGAATCGCGTGTTCGGCATCCCACAGCGTATCGTTGAAATCCATATCGATTTTGAATTCAGGAGGAACCGCTTTGGCAGATATATCGACCTGTTGCCAGAGATCCCACCAGGGGCGTCCTTTGGTCTTGTAGGACATATACCCTGTTTCATAAGCAAGACGACATTCGGAGGCCATATCCTCTGGTGAAGTATCGATGTTCCACCAGGATAGTGGAGTGACGTCATTCACCTGCTTACCAAGCAGGCGATGGACAGGTACACCAGCGTTGCGGGCAACGGCATCAAAAATAGCCATCTGCAATCCGGCACCAAGTCCATCATCCCACATCACATCCAGCGCATTCTGATTCATGACAGATTGCACATTCTCATCACTTGAAACACCCCAGGTGTAATAGAGCAAAGTTTCCCCTACCCCTTTTGCTCCCGAGGCGAGCGTGACCTCAAAGATCTCTGTGTATTTCCAGTGGGGAAGTTCGCGCCGCATCGCCCGTTCCGGTGCATCACGGAAGGGAACCTCACAAGTGACCCGTTTGACATCGACAATTTCCAGACCAGAGGCTTTGGTTGCAAACTCGGCAGCATAGCTTGTGCTGTCGAAAACACGTCCAACTGTTAGAGCCCCCACACCCAGGATCGCAGATCCCAAAAACTCACGACGACTCAGTTGGTCGATATCCCACAGTCTGGCACGTTGCATCAGTCAAAATCCTCACTCGAGAAAAACAGATCAAAAAGAAAACGGGCTGACTTCTCAGATTTTCAGAGAAGAGAGCGAGTGCAGCTCACCACTCAAACCCATCAACGATTATTGATGAATGATAGAGCGAATGCCAGCTCACAGTTCGATTTTCAGGCTCTTTCTGGAAGAGTGGTCCTGGTAATAGGTTGTGCTTCGAAGCTTATAAATCGAGGATATTTTCGACTTTCAACTCTTCCGCCAGTTTGCGGAAAGAATCGCAGACCGACTCCGGTACAGGAAGCCCTTCTGAGATGCGCTCCAACCGGGTGCGATATTCGAACTCTCCAGGAGCCAGAATTTCACGGTCCGGTGAGACAGTTGGTGACGATTTCACCCAGTCGATCAGCTTGTCAGCTTCATTCTTGAAATCGACCAGATCGACGAAGTTTTCAATCTTGATGACTGTCAGGAAAAAACCATTCTGGGACATGTAATCAGTTGTATGACTGCAACCGGCCGGTGAAAGTGCCCCACCAAGGATGTCCATCATGAAGGCGAGTGCATATCCTTTGTGCCCGGCGACATTTCCTCCGAGGGGAATCAAAGATCCCGCGGGAGGGCCGATCAGTTTTGAAGGATCGGTGGTTGGGTTCCCCTGCGGATCGAGAATCCACTCAAGTGGAATTTGTTCCCCTTTCGCCTGGGCGACGATACATTTTCCGACAGCGATGTTACTGGCACTCATATCGAGAACCAGCGGAAATTCGCCTCCGGTTGGTGCTCCTACTGCGAGTGGGTTAGGAGGCAAGCGTCGTTCTGTTCCTCCAAAGGGGGCCATCCATGTCGCTCCACCATGATTATTGATCGTGGCGATGGCGACACAATCTTTCATGGCAGCCATTTCGACATAGGTTCCCAGGCGGCCCAGGTGACCCAGGTTGTGAACAGTGACGGTGGCCACACCAGTCTTCAATGCTTTTTCGATTGCCAGATTGGTGATTTGCTGGCTGGCGATATGTCCCTGGGAGTTATTGGCGTTAATGCAGGCGGTCGAGGGAAAATCTTTTTCAAAAGTCAGTTTACATTCTTTTTCCACATCACCATTTCGCAACTCGTTGACATAACGTCCAACGAGCATAATCCCATGCGAATCGTGCCCGACGAGGGATGAGCCAACGACCGATTCGGCCAGAACCTGTGCATCTACCAGCGACAGCCCGGCAGCGTTAAACAATTGTTGGCAGAAGAGAGTTAATTCCGGGGCAGGCAAGTATCGCAAGGGAGGCTCCTCAGGTAAGAAAACGATGATGTTGTGTGATTGGGGAAGTGGCAGTCGTATGCTTCTACTGCTGTAGAAGTGCCACAACCAGGTGGGTAAGTTGGATTTTGCAGGATATAGATTCTACCGCTTTTTGACAGAATGCGAAGCGGAACGGCAGATCGTGGTTCCAGAACAGGGAAAACAGTTTTAGGATATGAACCAGTCTCTTTGCAACTCTCCCCACGGGCAACGCTGGTTGTGGTAGTTGGTCCTGCTTTCTGTGATGAACAATCCTGAACATAAATAACATCCCCAGATGTTTCCCTCCATTATGCTGAGTCGAGGGATTAAAACTTCTTTTTCTGGGACTCGTCTTTGTCTTATTCGCAGTTGCCATTTTATGGGTCAACGAGTGGAACAACCTCACTCGACTGAAGAACCAGCTGCTCGCCGAGACTGCAATCATTGAACTTTCTCCCCAGATGGCTGTGGATAGCCAGTATGAGGGTAGGCTGATCCTCGGCGGGAAACTGAATGACCAGCCGATCAAAGATGACTGGCTGCCGATGCAGGTTAAAGGCTTGCGACTCTATCGTCGTTTACAATTATTTAGAGAGTCTTCGGAAGTGGGCTCCGCACCACAACAACTGCACACGGGAAGCTGGGTTGATCAAACAGCACTGGAAGATCCCGCAGCTGAATGACGAAATTCCCGCCCAGACAATCCGAAGTCACAATTATGGAATGCCGAAAGTGTCAAACTGGGTTCCTATGAGTTGGATTCACTCTGCATCGAAGGGTTAACTCAATTTCAACTTTTAGAGTTAAAAACTATTTTGATGAGAACCAACTGAAAACACTCGACTGCAGAAGAGTCTCAACAAGAACGAGCTGTGCCCACTGATCCGCATGGATTGCATTATGGAAACAGAAATCGCGCTCCGCAGCCGGGAGATTTACGAGTTCATTACTTTTATATACCGATTAAAACGACAGTCAGTCTGATTGCCCGACAGGGAACAGCAGGTCACCTGGAACCGTTTATCACCACCGATGGGGAAACAATCGAAAGGATTGAACCGGGGAATAAAAGCTGGCATGCGCTGTACCCTGAAGGAAAATTACCCGTCAACTGGATTCTCTGGTCATTTCGAGTGCTGGGCTGCCTGTTGATGTGGGCCGGATGCTGGTTACTGATATTGCCCGGTTCCCGAGTGCTGCATCAATTAGACATTCGTAATGTCAATCTTGATTTTAACCCGGTGCGGATGTCGGCGATTGCGGCGGTTTTATTATCGCTGTTAGTAATCTCTGCGGCCTGGGTTTATTATCCAACCAATCTGGGGGAACACTGTTCACACTGGGAATGCTGCTACTCATCACGGGCATCGGATACTACTTCTGGAGGAAATTGCGGTTGGATAAAAGAGTTCTCCAACACTTGAATCAAAGCAAGTCTTCTCCCAGAATTGAGGACCCGATTCACAACCCTTCTTCAGGGTTACAATTTAATGAACAACAAGATCCGACATTCTTTTATAAGCTGCCTGTTCCTTTTGGGAATCAGCTTACTGACTTCCAGCAATTCGCCCCTCTTCGCAGAAATTAAAATTGCCCGCTTTAATGTTGATGCAACCCCGGAGATTGGTGAGCCGGTGGCCTATGCGCCAGTTCGTTCCATTGTCGATCCGTTGAGCGCCCGTGGCGTGGTGCTGCTGTTTGATAATCAATCACCGGTAGTCCTATGTGCTGTCGACTGGATTGGCATCTATAACAATGGGCAGGATGTCTGGAAAGCTGAACTGGCGAAAGCGGCGGGCACCACTCCCGACCGCGTCAGTGTGCATGCCCTGCACCAGCATGATGGCCCCCGTTGTGATTTTTGGAACGGAGAGAGGACAAGTACCGCAGGAACTCAGTTTGGGAGGAACTTCTTTCAACAATGAATTCTGCCGGGAAACGATTGCACGAGCAGCTGCGGCAATCGAGGCCAACATCAGAGGCAACCAGTGACTCACATTGGCAGGAAAAGCCAAAGTCGAGAAGAAGATTGCCTCAAACCGGCGATTGCTGGGAGGAGGATGGCAAAGTCAAAATGATGCGGTTCAGTCGCAGCCAAAGATCAGGAAGCGAAAGAGGCCCCCGAGGGGGTGCCCGGTCGATCCGTTTGTGCATCTGGTCAGTTCTGGAATGGCGAACAACCTTTGGCTGTACTCTCTTATTACGCCAGTCGTCTCCCCCAGAGTTATTATGGTGAGGGGGGACGTAACCTGCAGTTTGTCGGCCTGGCTCGCAATGCTCGTGATGCAGAAGTTCGGGAGTGCTGCATGTCCATTTTACAGGTGCCGGAGGAAATGTTGCCGCTGGAAAATATAATGATGGAAGTGAAGATAATCGCCCCGCTTAAAAGAACGTTTACGCGCAGGGATGGAAGCCGCGTGGCATGCCACAACTCGAACAGCAATCACAGAGGAAGAATGTCACTGGGTGGCCAGAAAAGTTCTGCTGCCTCTTCCGGAGGATTTAAGAGGATCAGAATTAACCAAAGACCTCAACGATGAAGAGTGTTGACAAACAGGCCGAGAGTTCTGGAACCACCGCAATGAAACTTTCCTGGTGGGAGCGTTCGCAACAGGGTTGGAATGCGGAAATCAGTGCCCTGCGGCTGGGGAAAGTTCAGTTGTTGCAGATGCCGGGGGAACTATTCGTGGAGTATTCACTTGCCGTCGAGAAAATGCGTCCCGACAATTTCAGGCGATGGCCGCCTATGGTCAGGGGGGCTGCTGGTACATTTCTGGAACCAACAAAAATCGGGTACTGGCAGGGAGGATATGAGACGGGCAAGAATGCATCGCTCGTTTCGCCCGATGTCGAGAAATTCCTGTTAAACGAAATCGAGTCGATGCTTGCTGAGTCTGAGAACTGATTCGGTTCAGAAAAAATGTCAAATACGAAGGTCTACAAATAAAGAAAGCCCTCCGTTTATCCCGGAGGGCTTTCAATTCACAGGTGCACATCACAGACAAGTATCATTAATGAATCGATATATTACGGATTCATGAGTTTGGGAGGAGGCACGTTACCGGCGATTTTGGCGAAGGCTTCGAGCATTTGTGATTCCATCTCGGCCACCGTTGAACCTCCCGGGACATCGACGTAAATCCCGTCTCCAGCGTAGGCTATAGCCTGCATGAAATCACGATCGGCACCAGCACCCACACTCATACAGTGAATGGTAATGTCTTTGTCAATGGCTTTTTTCACCATCGCAAAAGCATACATTTTATGAGAGCTTCCGGTCGTGTAATCGGCGGTACCGTCTCCGTTATAGTCAGTCATTTCATTCATATCGAAGCCAGCGGGGTAGCTCCAGTTGTTATCACTGGTGTTCGCATTACCGTCGGTCATCAACAGAATTGTTTTCTGAGCACCATAACGTCCGTGTGCATCCAACAGGTCAATCGCTTCAGAAAGTCCACCACCGATGTTTGTCGTCTGGTAGTAGTGTGCTGACTGCTTATGACGTTGAATTGTATCGATTGCACTATACTGGTCCGTGATAGGAGTTCCGCTGATATCAACAGACTCAGAAATCCAGGCATCGCTCGTTAACTGAGATTCAACTCGATGATAGGTATCGTAAGTCACCAGACCGAGGTAATCCCCGAAATCGAGATGATCGAGGTACTCACACAGAAGGCTTCCTCCCTCTTTCACCGCATGGAACGGATAGTGACGGGTTTTATACAGTTCCGGAGTCTGAGAATACGATTGTTGTTGTGACATGAAATAATGAACCATATTCATCATACCGAACATACGTTCGTGTCCTGCTCGCTCTATATCGTTATGAGTTAAACAATGATCCAGAAAACTATTCCATGATCCTGATGGGTATGGATAACTGACATTTGTGAGTCCCAGACCTAACTTAAGTTCGTTGTAGTTTTCAAAATTAACCAGTCCAGTCGGAGTTGAATTCCCCTTCTGGTATTTCACCTGGGTTTTCACGATCAGCTTGCCTGAATTCCCTCCAGTACCTGAGCATGTATAGGTATTCACATTCCCAGGATAGAATGTTTGATTGCCGCCGGTGCTGAAATATATTTTGACTCTGTTGACAGGGTACTGGCTGTTCACATCTACAGAGTAACTTTTCCAGGTTACCTCAAAGTCCGGGCTGGCACTGGAGTCACTGGGAACTGTTACGTAATCGTTGGCGAATGCCATATTTCCGTAGAGAGGCGAACCGAGGTCTTCCCAGATATCTTCCAGGTTACTCTCAATCGCATTTTGTCCAAGTTTGCTGATAGTATCTGAACGGAACAGGCTGTCGTAGTTCATTGAACCTGAGAAGTCCATCACGACCACCAGGTCACGGGCATCGATAAACGCGATTGCTTCAACCTCTAATGCAACATTTTCCTCATCCAGCATTTTGGCGAAGAAGAGGTCGAGTTTTGCATCGGGCGCGTCTTTATCCGGATTCGTTTTACGAATGGTGACTTTGACGGCATTAAATGGAGTGACACCCCAGGTGATGGTCGCTTGACCGGTTACTTCATCCAGGGTTCGCTGACCAAATTCAACATCCCGGTCGGCGTCCAGATAGAAACCGTTCAAAGTGACCACTTCCGAAGCCATCTCTTTGGCTTGAAGTTGTGCGTAGGCATTGCATCATCGCATCCCCCCACCCACATCACCACCACCGGCGATGGAACTGGAGACTTCATCCAAGGCGATTGAGATTTCCTGTGCGGCGGCCAGAGCAGCGGCATCCGCAGCATTCTGCATGCGAACGCGTGTCACAGAGACCACACTCAAGTCGACACTCATCGACAGGAAACCTGCTGTTGCGATCAAGACAAACAGTGTAAATGCCAAAAAGGCCCCTGTTCGTCTTTCATTATTCATTGATTGTGCATTTTTAATTTTCATGTTGATTCTTCTTTATGAATTCATCAATCAGAAATGGAATTGTATTTTAACGAGAGCACCGGAGTAGTATTCCGGCTTCGGGACTACGATCCACCTTCCATTGAAGGTGCTGTGCGATCCTCTCACCAGGGGAATGAGGATGCTGTTATCTCAGACTCTGAACCCACATCCCTCATGGGCAGAGAAATCGTTATGACTTAATTCTGCTTACTGGAATAGTGTCACCCGTCCTGATCGGAATACGAGCGAAGCAGTAACATCGCGCTGAGTCATATATTTCGATGAGAAAGTCCCTACATGTTCATAAGGAATAGTGGCTGTTACTTTGAACAAACCATGCTCATTATCAGGATCGTTCAGGTCGAACGGCTGGCCTTCCATTTCCCCTTCTGCTCCTACGATATCGATTTCCACGTGATCTTTAGGTACTCCGACCGCCTGTAAGTAGTTACGAATGTCGGATTCAATTTTCTGATTAAGCGATTGCCCTTCCGGTACAACGGTAACCCAGTCGGTTGATGCCAGACGACATCCCCCACGAACCGCGGTTTCCAGTTTGTTGGAAACATCCAGGACAGTTCCAATTTCTACGACACCCATAATCAGGATGAGAAAAATAGGAGCGGTGAGTGCGAATTCAACGGCGGCGGCTCCGCGACGTTTTGTTACTGGCTGCCCGTTTTGGTTTGAATGCTTGCCTGATGTTTTCATGGCTGACTCGCTTTTACTCGATTGTTCATTTCCGGGTCGATTTATGTTCTTTCCCGGAGGGGAAGTTGTTTCGTTTTAATTAGGTCTGAACTGAATTGAGATTACTGTCGCAAATATTGTTCTGTTTTTATTCGTGACGCATCACTGCCTGACCTTTGAGCGTCAGGTTTTTCGCCCAGAAAGGTGGCATGATGGCAATGTTGTCGTAGGGAACTTCAATATGAACTACAAACAGTTGTTGAGGATCAGCTTGAGAAAGTTCAATATCAGGCAGGTCGCCATAGCTGATGCTATCGGGGTCGACGCTGGTTTCATCAAAGACAGAAGCATCTTTGACCATGACTGTTGCTGCAGTTGAGTTAAAGGCGTTGTTGATAATGGTGGCGGCCATGTCTGAAACCTGTTGACTGGTTACATCCTGGGCAACCCCGTATCGAGCAGCCTTGGTTGCGGCCGCATTGATCGTATTAAGAACCATGTAGGCATGGGTAAATTCCCACATGGCGAACAGGAAGATCAAAAACACAGGCAGAACAAATGCCGTTTCCACCAGGGCGGCACCACTTCGTTCCGAAGATTGAGGGGCAGACTGATGTCGGGGGCGAGTTGTTTGATTGATCCGTAACATGACGGAAACTCCATCACAGCTGGTTAAGTTCTGAAAGTCGTTGTGGTGACGATTTCGAAAGTCCTGATGAGTTTATTGATATTCACATTCGTTCACATTGAATTGGATCTTCTCTCAAAAAATCCTGTTCAATACAACTGAATGCAAATCGAAGCTGTGCAGAAAAATTATCTAAAGTCCCCGCAACGGAGACTCTCACAGGGTGAATCCTCGCATTAATGGCGATGATTGCTCGTTCGCAAATGCAACCCTGATTTCGGTGCAGCCCAATGTCTTTCTCTCTACATTACAAGACTTAGAGCCCCTCTCACGCATACTGATCAAATCAGGAACGAGCAGATTCGGAGCAGATCAGGTCCAACTCCTGAATAAGATATGCCGGGAAATATTTTTTCCGACGTGCCAGATTTGAGTTTCCAGTTCTCGAATAAACTTCAATTTGTCAACTGAGGTAGAGACCGTAGTCCGCTGGAGGCAGAATCCGCTTTATTGATTAAACCCGCGTAATCGATATGACCGATAGTTCAGATAGCATTCTCTCCCTGGGGAACAGAGGTATCATTCTGTCGTGAGAATGCGGAATCAAATCATCAGCTTCACCACACTCTCCATGTGCCATCACAACAGTCTGGCAGAATCAGCGATTGTTCTTTGGAGAAGAATTCAGGTGAAGCATAATTTTAGCTGTAAACAGCTGTAAGTAGCCTGTGGGGGGCAAATCATGAAACACTACGCAGGAGTAGTCCTGACGTGCATCACGTCGTTATGCCTGACGAATCAATTGGCCGCACAGTCGGGTCATCATCACAATCCAGGCAGCAAAGCGACCCACACTCAGGGGCCGATTCAGCAAACAGCTTATTACGCAGATCATGGCTCAGCAGATCCCTGCCCTGACTGTGAGCGTCATGCAGTGAGCTATCATCCCCAGGTGGCTTATCATCACCCAGCCCAGAAGCCCACGTTCAAACAAAAGATCGTGCGTACATCCTCAAGATCAGCGAGAACTCTTGGGCAGAAATGGAGAAAATGGAGCGACTACTGGTATGCACAGGACCAGATGTTTCGCCAGCGAAATCTGACCCAGAGTATTGCCTTATTCGGTAATAAAGACCTGCATGAAGGGCCGCAGATTTGCGATCAATGTCGACATGGTGTTCCACACTATGTAAAGCGATATGACATGCCCCAGTATCCTCGCGATCCGGCGGCGATCATTCCTCCAGAGGTGAGTCTTGCTCAGACAAGCACTCCAGCAAATACGAAACAAGCTGCTGAGATTGCAGTTAAGCCTGCCAACCGCCAAGCTCCCAGGGAAATTGGAGCCGATAACCTGTATCAGGTTCGCCGCAATAATACTGAGAAGAAAAGCCCTTCAGATACTCAGACCACTGTGACAAAACTTGTCCAGAACACTCCGAGTAACAGTGTCACTCAGCACGACCAGAAACTGGTCAACAATATGGTCAGTTACGAGTCAAAACCACCTGCCAAGAAGGAACCTGAACTCCGATCAATTAATATCTCGGAGGATGACGGCTTCGTATTACCAGTGATCAAATCCAGAAAATAGAAGTCGAGTTTTTCTGTACGAGAACAATTAAAAACAGAGACAAACGACACACGATCTGAAACAGAACAGTTGGCGATGAGCTGACTGTTCTGTTTTTTTATGCTTACAAGACTTTATAGACAAATCGAATCGCCACAAGAATTCCAGCAATTTTGTGAACCTGGTCGGATTTGTTTCTGTGATCGATACTTTTATCTTAATCGATAGAGTTTCAGGCAACCCCTCAACGCGAAACTTCACAGGGTTCTTTCAGTGAATGACGGGATGGCGGGCGGCTCCCTGCTTTCAGGTATTGAGAGTCTCCGATCTTATCCAGGTAATTACGTCAAACGTCTGTCCATACATTTTGTATTGCGCTAAGTGCCGTTTAATTCAATACAGGGGATATCAAAACGATCAATCAAATCCACTATTATTGCTAACCAGCATAATCTGATCGATTGAACTGATTTTCCACTTGTACAACGGTTCCTGAACTATGCGACAATCGAAACTGATTGGAACCAGAAGAGCAATTGCATTTGATTTCTGATAATCAAATGCCTTGAGCTGAATGCAGTTCTACCTCAGCACTGGTCCCTCGAAGGAGTCTCCGGTTTAACTCCGGCTCCAGATTCATGGACGGTTAGACAAAATTGCATACGACAAACAAAAAATAAACCGTCCGTAAAGAGATAACGAAAACTCGTACAGGCATCAAGAACTTTAAATCCAACGATCCTTAACGGATTCGTTGAATAAGCTTTCTGATCGCTGCTATTTTTGAGAGTTTTCCCTGGTGGCGACGTATCGCCCGGTGTACTGGTCTCTTGCAGGCGTAAAACCATGATCTGGCCCTTGAGGTATCTGTACCAATGCAACGATCTTTCTGGTCTCGCACAGTCAGTTTTTTCACACGTGCACAACAACCCTCGCGCAAAGTTCAATCCAAGCGGACATGGACAGGAAATGGTGTAGAGCACCTGGAAACGCGAACTCTTCTGAGTGCCGTGGACGTGCTTTCAACTCAATTAAGTCCATTACAAAATCAGGAAGCTCACTATTCCGAAGAAGTCAGCTTTCAGCTGGAAGAGACTTCTGACGCAGGCAAAACACTGACTTACGATGTCAGTATCAATGCCGATCCTTATGAAATGGTGGCTAAACGGGTCGACGAACTCCACGGGATCTACGCCACAGAAACTTACGTGGGCACAAATTATCACTTTAACCGTCGCGGCCATAACGAAAAATACATGCTTGGCGAAACAGGATGGTATTTCATCCTGCCTACTGGTGACGTGTATCGCTGGAATAGAAACATTGAAGAAAGTCGCTTTGTCGCTCATCTGGATACCAGCTATTACGACAATCCGGAATTGTTATACACAGCGGGTGATTCTTCAGAAATGGAACGCTACGCGGCTGATGTTGACCATGAATGGGATTTCTACGCCTCTGATTCAGTATTGGCTAAGAAATACTATGAGAACCTGCGTGGCCAGGGAGAGAAATATATCCAGAGTGGCAATAAATGGTTCTACATCACACCAGATGGAGCTACTTACCGATGGTACGGCTCCATTGAGAAGAGCGAAAAGTATTTCCAGTTCGACCCTTCCTACCACGAGGATCCTTCTAAACTCTTCGATGCCTACGAAAACTTCTACATGGGTCACAAAAGCGATGAGGCCGATATCGTCGTTGATGGAAATGAAGTGACCATCACCCCGAAACAAGGCTTTCTCGGCACTTTTAACTATACTGTACTGGCTACAGACGGTTTCCATGTGAGTCAGACGACTCGCAGCTTTGAAGTTCAGAACACAGCTCCTCAGGTCAGTGATATTGGTCCTGTGGAATTTCTGGTCTATCCTGAGGGCAGTCCAGAAGGGGCGCCCCATGTTCTGTTTCATTCCGATGGAACATTGGAAGATCTTGAAAACGCACAGGCTGCAATTGATGGGCGTTACCTGACCCTGGATTTGGATGGACATGATACTGATGGAGACCAGGTCTCGTTTTCTGTGGCCTTTGCCGGAGCAGACGCTGTACTACTCACAGAAAAATACGATCTTCATGCTGATGCAAAAACGTTAAGCAAGAACTATTATTACAACCTTCGCGGTGCAAACGAAAAATACGTACAAACCGATCGGGGATGGGTCTACCTGCTACCCAATGGCGAAGCCTACCGATGGTATGGAAGCCTGGAAAAAGCCAACTCATTGCCGAACTGGATAGTTCCTATTACGACGATCCGTCCAGGTTATGGACAACAGAGGTACCTTCAACTTCAGAAGTTCAATACTGGTTGGAAGGTTCAAAACTTTATATCGATCCCGATGATAATTTCGAAGGTGATTTCGATATTGTCGTCACCGCCACCGATGGTATTCAGAGTAGTGAGATGGTGATTCCCGTCTCAATTAAAAGAGCCCAGTCAGGCTTCAATAACTTCGTATTCGATGACGCCAACCGCTGGAGTGAAACTGCCACGGATGGTCCGGGATTGTCCCAGGAGACGCGACTGTTCTGACATGGACGATCGCACCAGATGGAACATTTATCGATAGCTTTGGTGCTGGTAACAGTGCGTCTTCAGATTTAATTGATTTCCTCGATACCATCTATGGTGAATCGGGTAATGGAAACATAGCTGATCGTTCCTGGTTCCCGTTTGTTCAAGCTGCTGTTGAGTCCTGGTCAGAATTCACAGGAATTACCTTCGAGTATGTCACTTACGATGACGAGGCAGACTTCGACTCGGATAATAACGGTATCCTGGGATTGCGGGCGGATATCCGAATTGGTGGTCGCCCGATCGATGGCGACGCGAACATCCTCGCATTTAACTTCTTCCCTGATTTTGGTGAGATGGTTATTGATACTAGTGACTCCACATTCTCGAACACCAATGCCGATTCCCTGATTCTACGCAACGTGATCGCCCATGAACTGGGTCACGGCCTTGGATTCGAGCATAAATTCCCAGTCGACCAAACAGCCTTGATGGAACCATTCCTGGCAACGAATTTCGACGGTCCACAGTTTGATGACATCCTGGCTGGAAACAGGGGATATGGAGACCGGTTTGAAAAAGGGAATGGAAACGACACCACGAATATCGCCACAGATTTAGGTTTTGTGGATAACTCAACTCGCACAGTGAACAGCTTGAGTATCGATGGCGATGGTGACCGCGACTACTTCACATTCGATGTCTCATTCTCACAGGAAGTAACCATTACCGTCACACCGAGTGGTGACGTTTACCCCAGTGGACCGTCTGATGCGGAAGTTGTCGATTTCGACTCCGGTGCGCAATCTAACCTGGAATTCATGCTGCTCGACACAGATGGCATTACGGTTCTGGGAACTGCAGATGCAGCTGCCATTGGTGTTTTAGAAACACTCACCTTCAATCTGCCAAACTCTGGTACTTACTTTATCCGCGTCGCTGGCGTGGAAGATGCCGCCCAGATGTACGAACTGAATATCAGCACCCAAACTGGTACGGATGGTGGCTCGATCAGTGGGTTCGTTTATCAAGACTTGAATCAGAACGGAACACGAGACTCTGAAACTGGTGCCATTCCGGCCATCGAATTACTTCCCATCGGGGATGTCATCCTGACAGCAAACGATGACCTTTCGACTTCGGAACTGCAATTTGGTTTCCAGTTTGAGTTCTATGGTCTTTCTTATGATTCATTCTGGATTAACAACAACGGAAACATCACCTTCACTGGCCCATTGGCCGACTTCGTACCGGATGGTTTCCCACAATTCACTCCAATGATTGCTCCCTTCTGGTCGGACGTCGATACGACTGGTGCGGGAAGTGGTCTGGTCCACCTGGCAAGGGGTACCAGCTCACGTGGTAACGATGTTGTTCAAATTGACTGGAATGGTGTCGGTTACTTCTTCTCCAATGATGACAAACTGAACACGTTCACTCTATACATTGAAGACGACCCTGATGGAGACATCGTGGTCTTCTCTTATGGAGACATGCAGTGGACCACCGGGGAAGTTGAAAGTGATGGTGGATTTGGAGGAAGTGGTGCTCAGATTGGCGTCGATAGCGGCGACGGCATTAATTACTTCAGCCTGGGTCGCCCCAACTCACCTGACAGCCTGCTCCCCTTCACAAACACTCAATATGCATATCGAGTAACCAACTTTGAGTTCAATAGCATCGAGCCCGGAATGGCTGATGTGACAGTCTACATCGACAGGAACAATAACGGAGTTCTGGACGTAGGAGAGATGACTTCTGTTTCACAAACAGATGACACCTCAACACCTGATATTGATGAAACAGGTTTCTATGAATTCACGGTCTGGCCGCCGGGACTTATGTGTGCGGCAGATTGTTCCTGATGGCTTTATGCAAACGGAACCAGCCAACGATGAAGCTCACGTAGTGGACCTGGCCAACGGTCAGAATGAAGACAGAGAAATTTTGGTAACTTCCAGGGAATCGAAGGTAAGAAAGTCACACTGGAAACAGCAACCAATTATCAAATTGATGAGTCTGGTTCAATTGAAGTGATTGCCCGAGTTGTAGGCCATCCAGATGTGGTCGATACCAATATTCAACTCGAGTTCACCGGTACTGCCATACTTGGCACAGACTACACAGTCACTTCCACTTTGATCCACAATCCCAGCTGGACAATCTCGGCATCGGTTATCATCACAGGAATTGATGATTCAATCATCGAGTTTCGTGAGAGTATCATTATCGATATTGTTTCAATCGATGGCGGTGAATTGAATGGATTCCAGCAGGCAACTGTCTTCCTCACAGACAACGATAACTAATCCATTCCTGATTCACGAAGGGAAATACTGAGGAACTCGTTCCGGGATGCTGCTGTTCAGCCTGCCTCAACTGGAATGGAACTGTTCAGGCTGGCGGAGATCCCGTCCCTCCTTCAATACTTTGTCACGAAAAATTGCATTCGTGCAGAATGGTCGCCACCTCGTCACCTCCATTCCTGAAAAGTTTAATGCCCTGATCGCTGTGGATGAGGGTGAAGGTTCTGGCACAACAGGACCAACGACACTCGGGAACAGCTGAATTCATTGACAACTTTGGTACTGGCCTGCTCGACGATCCCGAAGCAGATATTATCGGTAACCTCGGCAGCAACAACGATACTGACTTCTATTCATTCGACCTGGCGGCCGGTGATGTTATCGGTGTCGCTGGTTTCGATGCGATCACCACGATTCAACTGTTCGATCCGAACGGCCTGGAATTAATGGGTTCTTCTCAGGACCTTTCGGCCATCTATCCGAACGCTTCGCCACTGCCTGGTGGTGGTAACGCAGCAATTGCCTACGTTGTTCCCACAGATGGAACCTACTCGGTTGCCATTTCGGGATTCACCGGTGACTACAACGCCCAGTTCCGCGTCTTCCGACCTGATCTGGAAACTCAAGCGGGGTGCCGTTCAAACTCTGTTCCTCGACTTTGATGGTGCCACGTTCGATGCCTCGATCTTCGGAGGTTCCGGAACAATCACCCTTTCATCCCTTAACGACCTTCCTGGGTCGCTGGGGACTGACCGCAACCGATGAGGATGCTGTCATTGATGCGATTATTGCTGAAGTGACTCGCTCGATTTCGACAGAAATTCGTGCTAGTGGCAACAACGGTGACTTCGATACGACTGGAGTCAATGGCGACTTTGACATCGTCATTCTCAACAGCCGGGATGATGCAGACCCATTCGGACAGGATAATGTATCCCGCGTGATTATCGGTGGTACGGTTGCCGAATTCGGTATTCCCACAATTGGACTGGCCGAGTCGATTGACCCGGCACAACCAGAAGAAACTGCTGTCGTCCTGCTCGACTTCCTGAGTGAAGTTGCCTCTGACCCGAACTCCTTGAATGGAATTCCGCTTGCTGCCGGATCGGCGACTGACCTGATTGGTACGGCTGTGGGTAATATCACGTCTCACGAAGCGGGCACTTCTTCGGTTTATTCCACACGAACCAGTTCAATACAACGAACAACATTATTGACCAGGGGGGAGATCTGGCCAACACCATCGGGCTGGGGCCTGATGGTATTTACGGCTCCGCAGACGACATCGCGGTGGGACACGTTGCCGACGTCTATGTGCCAAACGAAGGATTCACTGGTACTCAGGACGCCCTCAACGCCCTCTCCTTTGCATTGTCGACGGGAGGTGGATCAAACACGGGAACAGGTGGCCGCTCACCACAGATCACTCTAGAGGTTCTTTCTCCTGTACTTAACTTCACAGAAGGTGGCACGCAAACGATCGTCGCCACAATTGTAGGGCATCCAGATACTGCGACAATCCTGATTGATCTGACATTCACGGGTAGCGCAGTCCTGGGTAGAGATTACACAGTTTCAGCTGAATCAATCATTATTCTGCCAGGCCAGACCAGTGGCTCAATCACGATCAGATCCATCGACGATCGACTCATTGAACTTCGAGAATCGATTATTGTGGATGTCGAACTGGTTACCGGTGGAAACGAATTGAATGATTTCCAGCAGGCAACCGTCTTCATTGTAGACAATGATGCACCCGCCTTCATGATGACCAGTACCTCAACGCAAACAACAACGACCTCAAGCACGACCGTCTCGAATGCCCCGGTAAATGGTTCATCCAGCGTGTTGAAATCTCAACTGGCAACAACCAGCAATCAGGAGGATGACCAGGATTCTACTCCGGCTGTCGTTCAAACTGAAGACCCTGAAATTGATGAACGCTCCATTGATAAGACCTTCGGACTCCTGTCTGATGATGATCTCTGGATTTGAGTTCCGATTCACAATTTCATAGCCTGATCCAATGACCTGTATCCCTGACCTTTCTAAAATAAGGTCAGGGATATTTTTTGTAACAGACTAACTCAGAATCAGGTCATTGATTTCATGCTCATCGGACTTTTCGGAGACGCCCACGATCACATCGATAATGTGCGGCATGCAGTGAACATCTTTAATGCCGCCGGATGTGAATATGTCCTGTTTGCGGGTGACCTCGTCTCTCCGCTGGTTATTCCCCCCTTGCGTCGTCTGAGAGGAAAGTTTATTGCCTGCTGGGGAGATAACGATGGCAACCGGGTTGGAATTGAAGGGGGACTTCGTATCGTGGGAGAGATCGGTGAGCCCCCGTTCTGCATCCAGACAACCGATGGGTTACACATCCTGCTGACTCACGACCCGGCTGATGCACGTGGACAGCTGGAGAATATCGACCTGGTCGTCTCTTCGCACACTCACCGGTCTCACTTAACGAAAACGGCTTCCGGTTTAATCACCGTGAACCCCGGGGAATGCAGCGGTTGGATTTCGCGAAAACCGCAAGTTGCCCTGTTCGACACTCAAACGCGTGAGGTTGAATTCATCTCGCTTCCAGAACCGCCCCCGGTACCTGATATGGTCCCCTGAGAGCGTGCCGTCCTGAATTACCCAGTGGACCTAATGAATAAGTTTAACCAGAAATTGAACGAACGCTTTAAGCCCCGCATCAGGAATAGTGTGTACGCCCATGAACGGGATGAAGTCTACATCCAGTCCCGCTTCAGTTAACATGTCGTTCAGTAACACGGCTCCTTCGTAGGGAAGGATCGGATCGAGCTGGCCGTGGCTTTGAATGACTTTTAACCCGGCTCGTTGTGGTGCGAGTCGTTTCCACTCCGATTCATTCAGTAAGGTGCCCGAGTAGACTACGAGTCCCGCCGGGTTTTCCTTCAGTCGCAAAGTAATGTCGGTAGTCACCATAGCACCCTGCGAAAACCCGCCCAGAACCAGGCGAGCCCAATCCAATCCCGACTCTTCACGCAGATTCTGAAGCGTCTCGGTTAACATCTGGCGAGCTTCAGGCAAACCTTCTGGTTCATTCCCCCTGAGATCGCGAAAGTCTCCCATTTCCATGGCACGCTGCAGGGCCATCATGTCAATCATCCACCAGGCACGCCCATCTCCATAACCATAAGGCTCCAGCGAGAGTGGGGCCTCCGGAAATACAAAACGAACTTTCTTCTTCAATTCAGGAGCAGCAGAGAATATCTGGAGGGCTATTGGGACCAGGTCGGTTCCCGGCGCACCAAATCCATGACAAAGTACGACGATGTATTCGGGTCGATCATCTTCCATCAGAAAATCGACCGTGCGACAGGTTAACGGACCAATCTGAACTGCTTCACTCCGTATCATGCGTTTTAATTCCTGTGCGATTTCAATATCGCAGCTTTTCAAATGTACGAATAGTAAACTCTCATAGAACCACTTGAATCTATCTACAGCAGTTCATTCATTGCCTTAAATGAGCAGCAAGGCAATAGTCAAGCATGTTAGTATTAATTCTTTTATGGCCGTCGGTGCCATTCACCTGCCCGTTCGGGGTTCCAGTTCGGATTCTCCGTGGGCATGTTGGCATGCACCTCTTCCCGCCAGTGACTTAATTTCTGTTGCAATTCTTTTGCCAGCTCGGGTTGATCCTCAACCAGATTATGTTCTTCCCCCAAATCAGCCTGTAGATCGTATAACTCCAGTTTGCCTTCTTCATATTCCTCGATCAGTTTATACCGTCCGCTTCTGACGACACCGCTGGGGGCGCAGTGATGGTAATGAGGGTAATGCCAGAACAAATCTCGTGCTGGTAACTTCTCATCATGCAACACAACCGGAGCCAGACTCACCCCATCAATAGAAGCCTCCTTTGTTAATGTATTACCGGACAATTCGAGAATGGTAGGCAAGAGGTCGATACTGCAAACAGGCTCTGTAGACTCTTTCCCGGCTGCAATTTTGTCCGGCCATTTGATGATGAATGGCACGCGGATCCCTCCTTCATAGACGGTCCCCTTCTCGGCCCGGAGAGGTTCGTTCGACATCACCTCAGGGCCATCTCCGTCAAACCGTTTGAATAAGCCCCCATTATCAGAGAAGTAAATGAAGATCGTGTTATCAGTCAGATTAAGATCGTCCAGTTTTTCAGTCAGCCGTCCCACACTCTGATCGAGATGTTCCACCATGGCGGCATAGACCGGGTTATTCACTCCATAGGAAGGTTTTGCTTTCTGTTCATACTTTCTTGATCAATTCCTGTTTCGCTTCCAGAGGGATGTGAACCGCGTAATGGGGAAGGTAAAGAAAAACGGGCGGTTTTGTTTGTCTCGATGAATCGTT
The DNA here is from genome assembly GCA_041398805.1 of Planctomycetaceae bacterium. GTDB lineage: Bacteria > Planctomycetota > Planctomycetia > Planctomycetales > Planctomycetaceae > Polystyrenella. Next base: position 498,918 of record JAWKUC010000002.1, read on the forward strand.
CTGCTTCTGAAGTCAGAAATCGGCAAGATAAGTCCCATCGGGTAAATCACGAGGAGGATTGGTTCTGAAGTGCGGAGTAAAATGGCGACCTCCACTGACAACCCAATCCTGAAAACCATGATCACCAGGCAATGATCCTTTATTACCCAGGTGCCATTTTCCAAAACTTCCGTTCAGATATCCCGCCTCGGATAACAGTTCAGCGATCGTGTTCTGCTCTGCTGGTAACTGTTGATTGAATTCAGGAACGGTCAGTTTGGCGAAGGGGCGATAATGTCCGGGAATAAAATCGGTCAGGTTTAATGTCGCCGGATAATTCCCGGTTAAAATACTCGCCCGGGTAGGAGAACAAACTGGGCAGGCTGCATAGGCATCCGTAAAACGCATTCCCTCTGCAGCCAGTTTGTCGATGTGTGGCGTCTCATGGAACTCATTCCCGTAACAGGCCAGATCGCGCCAACCCATGTCGTCTGCCAGAAACAGAATCACATTGGGTGGAGTCTTCTGGGTGTCATCTGCACCGTGAACCGCACTCAGGTTGGATGCGATCGAAATAATGCAACCGAAGCAGACCATCACCGTCGGATTGAACAAGCGTCGAGATTTTAGAAAACTCATAGAATTGAGCACCTCAGAATTAGGGCGATTATCTTTAAACTGATACTAACATGTTCCTGACCTGAAACCCACTCGTTTTCAGGGGGCAGATTTGTACTTTTAGACTGGAATCCGCTATGCTGGCTGAATAATAATGAAGTAGATCACAAATTAAATTGTTCTAAAAACTCTACACTCTCACATATATTGGTTCCACAGCATGCTCATTCGCACTCTTGAAATGCATAGAAAGCATTTCCTGGTCATCATTATGGTGACTCTCGGTTGCCTTCATACAAACCTGCAACAGCTTGCTGCCGCACCGAAATCAGATCGCCCGAACATCATCTTTATTCTGACTGATGACCAACGAGCCGATGCGATGGGCTGCATGGGCAATCCGGTGATCCAGACCCCGGAACTCGATAAACTCGCTGCGGAGGGACACCTCTTCAAAAATACGTTCTGCACCACCGCAATCTGCATGACCAGCCGCGCAAGTTTTATTCTGGGACAATACGAACGGCGCCATCAGATCACCAGTTTTCAAACTCCGATGACTGATGAGCAATTCGACCTGACCTTCCCGGTTCAATTACGAAAAGCAGGCTACTACACAGGACTGGTTGGAAAGTGGGGTATTGGTGACAAAATGCCAACCGACAAATACGATGACTTCCGTGGTTACCCCGGACAGGGTCACTACTATCCGGAAGGAAAAAAGGATCAGCCGGGCGAACATCAAACAGCCAAGCTCGCCCAGGTCGCCGTTGATTTTCTGAAAGAAGTTCCTGACAACAAACCATTCTGCCTGCAGATCTACACCAAGGCAGCCCATTGTCAGGATCAGGATGTCGAAGACCAGTTCCCGGCGGATGTGAAATACGATTCCCTCTACAGCGACACTATTCTTCCCCGTCCAGAGCTTCTGAATGAAAAATACTTTCAGGCTCTCCCTGAATTCCTGCAAACCTCCGAGTCACGTGTCCGCTGGTATCGCCGTTTTGATACGGAAGCGAAATGGAATCAGTCAGTCAAAGATTATTACCGGTTGGTCAAAGGGATTGATGATCTGCTCGGCACAGTGCGGCAACAACTGGCCGATTCCGGCCAGGCGGAGAACACGGTCATCATTTTCTCATCAGATCATGGTTTCTATCTGGGAGAACGTGGACTCGCTGGAAAGTGGTTCATGCATGAGGAATCAATTCGAATTCCGCTGATCGTCTATGACCCTCGCCAGCCTCAAACCGAGCGAGGTAAAGTGCATGAGGAAATGGCTCTTAGCATTGATGTCTCCCCCACAATCATGCAACTGGCCGGAGTGGAGCCTCCCCAGGTTGTGCAGGGGGCCAGTCTGATTCCTCTTATTCAGGGAGAGCATCCTGAATGGCGTCATGACTTTCTGTATGAGCATCGATTTGAGCATCCCCGCATTCCCAAATCAGAAGGAGTTCGCACCACTGATTGGAAGTATGTCCGCTATACAGATACGGAACCTCTGCATGAGGAGCTGTATGATCTGAAAAATGATCCATTGGAAACGACGAATCTGGTGAATGAGACTGCTTACAGTAAACAACTGCAACAACTACGGGCTCGTTTTAGTGAGCTCACCACTGACTTGCAATAATTCCCCGAAATAATCCGTTAACCGACCTGCGCCGGAAGGAGACCATTATGGCGGACCATATACTCGCATTGGATCAGGGTACGACTTCCAGTCGGGCAATCATCTTCGATGGTGAAGCCAACCCGATAGCCAAAGGACAACGCGAGTTCCGACAGATCTACCCTTCCCCCGGTCATGTAGAACATGATCCACTGGAGATCTGGGGTTCTCAACTCGAAGCAGCTCAGGAAGCGTTGCAATCCGCTGGACTCGATCTGGATGAAATCGCAGGGATCGGTATCACCAATCAACGTGAAACGGTGGTCATCTGGGATAAAGCTTCAGGCCAACCGGTTCATAATGCGATTGTCTGGCAAAGCCGCATCACTTCGTCCATCTGCGACAAACTGAAAGCGGAAGGTTTAACGGAGCTTTTCCAATCCAAAACAGGCTTGATTATCGACGCCTATTTTTCGGGAACCAAAATCCAGTATCTGCTCGATACCGTCCCCGGTTTACGAAAACGGGCAGAGAAGGGAGAAGTCCTGGTCGGCACGATTGATACCTACCTGCTTTGGAATTTGACCGGCGGAAAACTGCATGTCACCGACCCGAGTAACGCCAGCCGCACATTGCTGTATAACATTCATACTGGACTGGGATGATAGAGTTACTCAAGATTCGGAACATCCCGCGGGAGATTCTGCCGACGATCAAACCGACTCAGCCATGTCTATGGAGACACAGCCCCCCAGCTCTTTGGACAATCGATTCCGATTGCTTCCCTGGTCGGCGATCAGCAGGCGGCTACATTTGGACAATGTTGTTTCCAGACAGGCTCTGCCAAGAACACCTACGGTACGGGCTGCTTTATGCTGCTGAACACCGGGAATGAGCCTGTCAAATCGAATCATGGTTTGCTGAGCACCGTCGCCTGGCAGATTGGAAATCAGGTCACCTACTGCCTGGAAGGTTCAATCTTCATCGCCGGGGCGGTTGTGCAATGGCTTCGTGATGAAATGCAATTCTTCGCTGATGCACGCGAAATTGAAGAACTGGCTGCACAGGTCGAAGATACGGGCGGAGTCTATCTGGTCCCCGCTTTTGTCGGGTTGGGGGCTCCCTATTGGGATCAGGACGCCCGCGGCACTATCACCGGCATTACCAGAGGAACGAACCGAGCCCACTTTGCTCGTGCAGCACTTGAGTCCATGGCGTACCAGACAGCAGATGTCCTCGAAGCAATGCTGAATGATTCCGGCATCGATTTGAAAACACTCAAAGTCGATGGGGGTGCCTGTGCGAACGACATGTTGATGCAGTTCCAGGCCGATTTGCTCAATGTCCCCGTGCAACGTCCCCAGATTTTAGAATCGACAGCCCTGGGTGCCGCCTTCCTGGCCGGATTGGCCACCGGAGTCTGGAAAGATTTGGATACGATTTCAAACAGTTGGGCTCTCGATCAGGAATTCAAACCGAGCATGCCCTCCGCCCGACGGGACGAACTCTATGCCGGTTGGAAAGCGGCTGTGGGACGAACTTTAAGCCCCAAAAGCTGAATTCTGCCAATTCGGAGTCGGGATGGGCAAAATCGGGATCGGTTGCTAGAATCCCCCCGCCCCGAATTCCGGGAAAGATCAGGGAAAATGCGCGTTGACGATTGAGTCCTTGACAATCACATAACTCATTTAAGAACCTGCATTTGTAACAAACCTGCGTGTGCGAAGGATCGCCCGTTTTGGAAACAGGATATCGTGTCAAACTGGATCTCTACAGCGGCCCACTGGACCTGCTGCTCTATCTGGTGCGCCGTCACGAAGTCGATATCCTCGAGCTACCCATTGCCGCGATCACAACCCAGTTTCTCGAATACCTCGATGTGTTGATCATGATCGACATCGACGAGATCGGTGAGTTCCTGGTCACAGCCAGCACGCTGGTCGAATTGAAAAGCCGTCTCGTTCTCCCCCGCCCCGAAGAAGAGATTGAGGAAGATGAAGCGGTCGAGGGGGACCATGAAATGAGCAGCGCACTGGTGCAGCGACTGCTGCAGTACAAACGGTTCAAGGATGCCTCACAGCTGCTGCAGGAAAAAGCCGCCATCTGGCAGGAACATTATTCCCGCCAGAACAGTGAACGCCCCCGCCGGGGACGCAAACCCTCGGACGATCTGATCAAAGAGGTCGAACTATGGGACCTTGTCTCTGCGCTATCCCGATTGCTCCGTGTTAAGCAGATCGATACGAACGAAAATCAACACGACGATACCCCGATCTCCGTCTTCATGGAACGAATTCGTAACCGGGTCATTGAAGAGGGCGAGATTCGTTTCAGCGATTTCTTCGAAGGGGAAAGACCGCTCCTGCATCACCGGGATCTTTTCTGGCAATCCTCAGTTGTTACGCCATCATCAATTCCGCGCGGCAACCTGTTGAATATGGCGAGATCTGGATTCTGCCCCCACTTGAAGGAAATATCGAGCTGAGTACTCCCCTCTCTTCCAGCTTTGAAGAGCCCGTCAAATCAGAGGACGACGAAAACGATGAAGAAAGTTCATCGGAAAATGAAGCTACAGGACAGAGCGAAGAAGACGAACAGGCTGCGTGAGGCATTCGCCTACAGATACTTCAAAAAGAAGTTTGTGAAGTTCTTATACATGATGCCATCGATATCTTCTTTTGAGTAACCTCGTTTTTCGAGGATACTGGCCATTTTGCCCAGGTCGTGGATCGTTTCGAGATCGGAGGGGCATTGTTCTTTGCCAAAGCCACCATCGAGGTCGGTTCCCAGACCGGAATGTTTGGTGGTTCCAAGCAGTTGGCAGACATAATCGATATGATCAGCGACATGCTCCATCGTTACAATCGATGGATCGGAGACACCGATTTTCCAGTCGGAGTGCAGCATCCAGTTGTCGAAGGAAGCACCAATCATTCCGTCCCGTTCAGCAACGACTTTCAGTTGCTCGTCAGTAAATTGACGATCTCGATTCACGAGTGTGCGGCAGTTCTGATGGCTGGCGATTACGGGGCCTTCATAGACATCCATCGCTTCCCAAAACGATTGGTCAGCCAGGTGAGTCGTGTCGAGGATAATGCCTGCTTTGTTCATCTCTTTGAGCAGCTCGGCTCCCCCCTCTTTGAGTCCCCCCTCGGAACCGGTACCAAAGCAGTAAGGGCCTTCGCCGTAATGTGCGGGGCCGATTAAACGCAACCCTGCTGCGTAGTATTCATGAACCTGTTCCGGGTAGAGGACACAGGGTGCTCCTTCGATGCTGAGCAGAAAACCAACTGGGGTCGTTTCAGTCGGTCCCGCTTCCCATTCCTGAATGTGGCTGTCGAGATCTTCTTTGCTTTTAATATGGCGCAGGACACCTCGTTTTTCCATTGCCTGATAATACGCGAGTTGCCCCTGAGCGGCGCCATAAGCAGATTCGCGGGACTGATAATGAGTCATCGGGCCATCTTTACGCTTCAAGCGGGGAATGAGCGTGCAGATTGTCATGCCGACACCCGCTTCCTTGAGGGCCGGCCAGGTGATCACAGGTGGACCAGGAACAATATCTTCGAACTGGGCTTCAAACTGACGTAATTCAGGAACGGAGAGCATCAGGTTGCGGTTGTATTCCAGAGCATTCCAGGCCATGTCCAGGTGGGCATCGAAGATCAGCATAACTTATTTCTTTGTGATGAAGCGGGGAGGATTAAGGAAGGAACGATTTACCATCATGCCCGGAGCCTGCTCATTATTCAAGAGGCCAGATCACCAAATGGGAGGGCATGTATAAAATTAGAGCGATTTATGCAGCGAGTGTATCAGGACCGATTTCACGGGTCGAGTCACCGTCACGCGCTTTCAGATCGAACAAACCGAAGATTTCGGAAGCGTTGAGCCCCATTGAAGCTTCGGTGTTTCCTTCCGCACCCAGGATCGAAATAAAGAGATCCCGTTTTTCCTGTAACACTCGATCGATCTTCTCTTCGATGGTGTCTTTGCAGATAAACTTCGTCACCACCACCGGATTCTTCTGGCCAATCCGGTGCGCACGGTTGATCGCCTGATCTTCAATAGCAGGGTTCCACCAGCGATCATAAAGAAAAACATAACCCGCGAATTGCAGATTCAATCCGACCGCTCCTGTCCCATAACTCATCAGAAGTAAATGAGCGTTGGGATCTTCTTTGAACTGTGCGAGAATCGGTTCCCGTTTTTTGGTCGGCACGCCACCATGATAGACGAGTGGATTAAATTCCTGAGTCCGTTCCTCAATCCAGTCGATTGTCTTGGTCCACTGACTGAAGAGAATCGCCTTCCCGCCACTCGCCGCAATCTCTTCCATGTCCGCTCTCAGGCGGTCGAGCTTTGCGCTCTCGTTGGTGACGGGATCATAATTGCTGATCTGCTTCAGGCGCAGCACCAGTTCAAAGACATGTTGCACAGTGATTGAATCACCCAGATCATTCAGTTGAATGATGCCCTCTTTTTCAGCGATCTTGTAGGCGTGCGCCTGTGCCCCCTCCAGTTCAAGCCAGGCAGGGCGATCAAGCCGGGGAGGCATGTCGAGGACGAGGTCTTTACAACGCCTCAAGATATATTCATCCGACAACCTCGACAGCTGACGCATATCAGGGGTTCCCCGGGGAGGAATGACTTCCATGAATTCAAACAGAGAAGCAAGTTCTTCCGCCCGGTTTTCAATCGGTGTACCCGTCAATGCCCAGCTCCGTTTGCGATTTACGGAACGGGCTGTTGAGGCCGTTCGGGAATCACGGTTTTTGATCCGCTGCGCTTCATCCAGAACGAGAAGATCAAAGCGGGGAGTAATCCCTTCCTGCTCCAGTTCTTCGAAGTCACGCACGAGCAGTTCATAGTTGGCTAGATAGATCCCCGGTTTGTTCATCTCCCAGATCATCCGGCGACGGGCAGTGTCTCCAGTCACGGTCGTGACAGGCAATTCTTCCGCCCAGGTAGCGAATTCGCGTTGCCAGTTCGGGATCAGGGGTTTCGGACAGATCAACAGCACCTTGCTGATCTGACCACTTCGCAGCAGTAACCGCATGGCGGTGATGGTCTGCATCGTTTTACCGAGGCCCATTTCATCTGCCAGCAGGGCCGACTTTCGGGAAAAGAGCCACGCGATTCCCTCGTATTGATAATCGAAAGGTTCGAATGGCATGACCAGTTCCTGACCGGTCAGCCAGTTCTCAATAGGAGGTTGCAGTAGATAAAAAGCCGGTCCTGAATGGACAATGCATCCGAGGGTGGCTTCGGACGCGACGGCTTCTTTTTTGATCCCCTTCGAGTTCAGTTTGACTTCCAGGGGCTTCAATGATCGAAGCTTCCCTTTGGATTCGACCTCGGGCTTGGGTGGAACGAACTCGATTCCTTCGGGGAATGTCAGTTTGAATGTAGGAAGCTTGGGGAGATGTGGTTTCCAGCGACTGGAAACTTCGACATTCGTCACCAGATCGGCAGTGATGAGATCCATGCGGGGTTGGCGTGCCAATGCCCCGTTAATACCCGATAGATAAATCTCGATCGGAACTTCGAGCTCAGCCAGAGCGATTTGTGGTGCAGAGAAATTCTGCTGGAGTTGTGATTTCAACTCATTACTGAGGTGAGAGGCAGAGACCGGGTTTGTTCCCGAATGGGTTATCGGGCTGTCGCTGTTTAACTGAGAGGCGGGCTGGTCAGTCATCAGTCTGTTTCTGAGAGGCAGGTTGCGGCTGGCAGTGAGGGAACAGGCAATTCAAACAGAGCCTACTAAGCGGCGCGCTGTTTGTTTTGCTGCAATGCCTCCTGCAAAGCCTCTTTAACCCGGTCAAAGGGTTCGAATAAATCAGTCTCTTCGGCGACCAGGCTACCCAGTTCGTACAGCACATCCCGGTCGGTCGGATGTCGCTCGTGAAAACTTACTTTCTGTTGCCCCAGTCGCAGGGCATCGGCACAGGCAGAAGTTCCCTCATGCAGAAAACCGACAGGCAAGTTTACAAATTCGCGTAGACCCAGCACCCGTTCATCTTCTGTCAGCACCAGATCGGGTTTGACCCCTGCTTTTTCGAGCAGAGTTTTACCGATCAACTCATTATACAAATAGGGAACTAAAGTCGGTCCAAAGAGAACTTCCTGGGTATGGTTCGGTCGGACTGGGGCGGTGCACTGGAATTCCAGTGGTCGCCCGAAATGATTGGTCACGAGTAACCCTCCCACATACCCACGATCTTTCACTTCGATCGCAGACAGAAAACCAAGGTGGAGTTGTTTTTTCGATCCCAATGCAGCCATGCAGTCTATCCTTCTCCATGCAGCCGAAACTGCTTTTCGTCTTTTATTCAATTCACCGTTGGCTATAACATTCATTGAGAATGATACGGAACAGATTTCCAGAAGATCTGGAACGATTCCGACAGCCAACCTGTTGCACAAAGTCTCATCGACCTTAAGAACCTGTAACTTGAATATGGATAGAGTTCTTCCCGTAATGCGAATAACAGGAAAACTTGAACAGCGATTCTTGAGACTTGCATCAGTAAGTCTTTTTAGGAGAATAAGTTGAGACGGGAGACTGATCATCGTTACGGGTCTATCAAAGACAGCCATCTGTTTGAAACTGGACCGGTGCCGGTAAACTATGCGGGTCGTTTAACTCCCTGAAAATTAAAACCTCGCGCGCTAACCAACCTGCGATTGCTGAAATCTATTGAGAGCAACTGATTCATGACTGACTTTCCGCTGCTGCACGCCGATCGAGAGACTCTCACTCAGCATCAGGTAAACCGCTTTCAGTCATTGCTGCAGGAGATCGCCCCGGGAAACCCGTTCTGGCAACAGAAGCTGAAGAAGGCGGGTTGGACTCCAGATTCTTTCCATTCCCTTGAAGACCTGAAAACGTTCCCGCTGACCACCAAACAGGAATTAATAGACGATCAGCTGCCGCATGGGCCGTATGGTTCCAATTTGACTTATCCAATTGAAAATTATTCAAGATTGCATCAGACCTCCGGAACGACCGGGAAACCGATGCGCTGGCTGGACACTCCCGACAGCTGGAACTGGTTGATGCAGTGCTGGGCACAGATTTTCAATTTGATTGGATTGCAGCCCACCGACCGATTCTATTTTCCCTTTTCGTTTGGTCCCTTCCTCGGATTCTGGGCCGCCTTTGATGGCGCCAGCCGGTTTGGAAATCTCTGCATTTCTGGTGGCGGGCTGGGAAGTGAAGCCCGCTTACGAATGATGCTGGAACATGAGGCGACTGTCATTTGCTGCACCCCGACCTATGGACTGCGACTGGTTGAAATTGCCGAAGCGGAAGGAATCGACATTCAAAACTCAACGGTGAATAAATTAATCGTGGCGGGCGAACCGGGTGGTTGTATTCCCGCGATTCGTGAACGATTAAGTGCTGGCTGGAATGCACGCGTATTCGACCATTGGGGAATGACAGAAATCGGAGCCCTGGCCGTCGAAGAAGAATCCTGTCCCGATAGCCTGACGATGCTGGAGACAGAGTGCATCGTCGAAATCCTTGATCCCTTCACCCATGAACCTGTTCCAGCAGGGCAACCAGGTGAGTTGGTAATCACCAACCTGGGGCGTTACGGTTCCCCACTCATTCGCTATCGAACGGGGGATATAGTGGAAGTCGATACCAGCCCGCATCCTGACGGGCGTTCGTTAATTCGACTCAAGCAGGGAATTCAGGGGCGAACCGACGACATGATTACAATTCGGGGGAACAATTTTTACCCTTCGGCTGTGGAAGCGATTTTAAGAGAACAACCCGAAGTGGTTGAGTATCGCCTGACATTGAGTACAAGTAAATCGATGTCTCATTTAAAAATTGAACTCGAACTACAGGAAGCTATTGAATCGAGTCACATCGAGCCACTGCTGAGTCGCCTGGCAGATACGCTGCGGGAACGATTGAATTTCCAGCCCGAACTACTGACCGTGCCTGCCAATTCGCTTCCCCGGTACGAACTGAAAGGACGCCGGTTTATTCGGGAGTAACATCTACAAGCAGTTTCAAAACCCTCTGATGGGTCGCATCTAGCCTGCTTTTGCAGCGTCGAGAACAACCACAACCGGGTTTTGAAATGGCCTCTTATCACTTTGGGGGAGCGTAGTCACCACTCACGGGTCGGTTGGTTGTATTGTTTTGCTCCCACCGGTATCCTTGCACAAAGGCTGCAAGAGCCCACTCTCACGCATTAAAACAATTAAGGGTACGATTCATGGATACAACAAATGGCAAATTGAACCGCAAACTCCGAATGGCCTTGATCGGCGGGGGAGCAGGTTCGTTCATTGGGCGGGTTCATGCAACTGCTGCGGTCCTCGACAACAGAGCCGCACTTGTCGCCGGCGCGCTCTCTTCCAATCCGGAACGTGCCAAAGCATCGGCACCTTCCTACGACATTGCCGAAGATCGTGCGTATGCCTCGATCGATGAACTGATCGAAAAGGAATCGAAACTTCCCGAATCGGAACGGATTGACTTTGTCTCCGTTGCTACACCGAATCACACCCACTTTGAGCTCGCTAAAAAAGCAGTCGATGCAGGCTTCAATGTCATTTGTGATAAGCCGATGACGTTCGACCTGGCTCAGGCCGAGGATCTACTGAAAACAGTCGAAGGGTCCGATGTCGTCTTCGCTGTCTCCCATAACTACACCGGTTATCCACTTGTCCGCCAGGCTAGAGAGATGATTCTCTCAGGCGAACTGGGAGAGATTCAGGCGATTCGTTCCAACTACATTCAGGGCTGGTTACGCAGTCGACTCGAAGAGTCCGATCAAAAACAGGCTGCCTGGCGAACGGACCCCACCAAATCAGGTGCGGCTGGTGCCTTTGGTGATATCGCAACCCACGCTTACAACCTGGGTCGTTACATGACTGGATTACTCCCCGAAGAGATTTCCTGTAACCTCAAAATCTTTGCTCCCGGCCGACAACTCGACGATTACGGTCATGCCGTCGTTCGATTTGAAAACGGAGCGCTAGGCACAGTGACAGCCAGCCAGATTTCTCATGGCCGTGAAAACGATCTCTTTATTGAGATCGACGGTACTAAAGGAGCGATCCAGTGGCGACAGGAAGAACCGAATCAGATGATCGTGCGTTGTAATGGAGAACCGCACAAGATTTATACTCGCGACCCAAACGCCCCTTATATGAATGCCTCGGGAGCAGCGGCCTGTCGTCTTCCCTCCGGCCACCCGGAAGCCTTCTTCGAAGCCTTTGCTAACGTGTACCGCGCTGCCTACGATGCCATGATTGCCCGGGCCACAGGCGAATCTTTCGAAAAGAAAGACACCGTTTATCCGAACGTCTACGATGGTGTTGAAGGGATGTATTTCATTCAACAGTGTGTGGCGAGTTCGGCTGAGAATGGTGCCTGGCTCCCGATGAAACATTCTGCGGCTCGACGTTAATCGATTTCTGAATTGCGCTACTTCTGCTCCACCCCCCTCTTCTGGATCAAGTGCGAGAATTATGAAAGCATTGTTGAAGTTACCACTGCATTATCAGATTCTGATCGCATTGATTATAGGTTCGATCCTGGGGATGCTGTTCAAGCCCCCGGTGACCACCCCGCCGAATATAACGGGGAAAGTGGTAGTCAGTAATGGTGATTTTCAACTCTCAGAGGCAGATGACGCCGGCAAAACGTATTTCAATTCAACCATCAAAGCCACACCTGATGAACCCGCCCGGCAGATGGAAGAATTAAAACGTCGATTTGCAGCGGTCGCGGAGGTCATTGAAGCGGCTCCGGATCAATCCGAGTACGCTTACTCTGTTACGAACCCCAGCGTACAGTTGATCACGGAACGCAGCACGATCACCATCCGTTACATGCGTGAACAGGAGGGAATGAAAGCGATCTCTTCGATTAAAGTCGGCTCCCCTGCTGAACTCGCATCGAAGTATCCAGGCTGGTTGCAGTTCTATGAAGAGGAAAGCGACGACTGGCGGCATGTCATTGTTCTCGCGGCAAAAGCATTTGGCGACATCTTCCTCTCCCTGCTGAAAATGGTAACTATTCCTTTGATTGTCACTTCACTCATTTCCGGAGTGACGGGGCTGGGCTCCAGTTCACAGTTCGGGCGGATGTTCGGTAAGACCCTGCTCTACTACTTCGTCACCTCCGTTCTGGCAATCACCACCGGGATCATCATGGTGAATCTGATTCGTCCCGGTGTAGGTGCCATCCTCCCCGGGGGAGGAGAAGTCGTTGCCGGGGAGAACGAGTCCCTCGCGGGAGTCTTTCTCGGTCTGGTTGATAAACTGATCCCCACCAACGTGGTTGAAGCACTAGCCAATGCCGATTTTCTGTCGATAATTTTCTTCAGCATTCTATTTGGTATTTTCACCATCTATGCTGGGGGCAAAACTGCCGAATTCATCACCCAACTTGCCAATTCAGGCTTTGAAGTGATGATGAGAATGACCATGGGCATTATCCATCTCGCTCCGCTCGGTGTGCTCGCATTTATGTACTACGCAACGGCAACACAGGGTCTTGATATTTTCAAAACCCTCAGTTGGTACATGCTGGCTGTCTTTCTGGCACTATTGGTACATGCTGCTGTTGTACTCCCTCTGATTTTAAAGTTTGTCGCCAGAACTTCTCCATTGGCTTTCGCTCAGGCGATGAGCCCTGCCCTGATGACCGCGTTTTCAACGGCTTCGTCCAATGCGACCCTGCCCCTGACGATCACCAGTGTGGAACAGCGTGCAGGCGTTTCTAATAAGGTGAGTTCCTTTGTGCTCCCATTAGGGGCCACGATCAACATGGATGGAACAGCTCTTTATGAAGCTGTCGCGGTTCTGTTTATCGCACAGGCGACACCCGGAATCGATCTGACCTTGATGGACCAGGTTATGGTGGCGGTGACTGCACTCCTCGCCAGTGTCGGGGCAGCTGGAATTCCTCATGCGGGCCTGGTGATGATGGCGATTGTGCTGCAGGCAGTGGGTCTTCCACTCGAAGCCCAGGGAATTATCATCGCCGTGGACCGGGTTCTGGATATGTGCCGGACCACAGTTAACGTCTGGAGTGATTCCTGTGGCTGCGCTGTGATTAATCGATTTGAAATGCAGAATAACGATTCTGCCGCTTCAACAAACTCTGACACTGAAGTAAAGCCTGACAGTGAGGCGAGCAGTGTCACTGGGTCGTGACATTCCGATCAGAGAATATGAACCTGTAAATTGTACTGTTTATAGAGATTCCCGTTTTTCAGCTCTCTGATTCCGCTTGAGCCAGTCTTGCCGTAACTCGTCTCACACATGGGTAAGGTCGATATTCACTAAGAATATACTCCTTAAAAACCGGGCATCGCTTGCGCGCTGAGCAACATCTGTTAACGCAAATGCAGAAATGACTTCAAATGCCCTCTCAACCAGTGACAGGTTTTGTGCTCATGAATCACAGCACCAACATGAATCAGAGTACCAAAGCGTCCAGCTCTGATGTTAGCGAAATGAAATGGCTGGACGCGGAATACCTGGCCTGGATTCACACCCGATGTGAAGAATTGAGCACCATCACCGGTTGGCCTGTTCGATTCATATCGAATCAGCCCCAAAACAGTTCAAGTCGTCCCCAGCAGGGAAGTGTGCAGGACCATTGCTGGATTACTGAATTAAATGATGGCGAGACGACAATCGGTCACCTGCGGGTTGATCTCCCCGAAGTTGATCCCCCTGAATGCTCTTTTCAGACCATGCGCGAGATGGTTGAACTGACCGGCCAACTCATCAGTGAATGTTCGCAGCGTCAACGACTTTCAGTCACCTACTCCAATGAATTAACGACCCTCGCCTCGCTCGACTTCACCTGCTCTACAGAGATGAACCTGATCGAGCGCATTTCTGGTATTCTGGATGTAGCTGTGCAGCTCTCCGGCTACCTGGAAGCCGGATTCTTCCTGCTCGACCCTGAAAGCCGAAGCTTGAAGTTACGTGTCAGAACATCAAGATCATTCTTCAAAATCCTCAGACATTACGAGAACTCCATGCCAATACCGCAGACGCCGAAATCTTTGCGAATGGCAAGGTTCTCGTCCGCCGTGGAGATTCCAGTGACTTCCTGGAGTCTCTCCCGAAAGATGCCGCCCTGGGGTTAGGGGTTCTGGTTAAATCAGAAACAGGCCCTCTGGGGACTGTCTGGTTCTGGGATCGCCGGGATAAATCTCCCACCGAGCGAGAGATGCATGTGCTGCAATCGATCTCTACCCAGATCGCGCAGATGATGGAAAAAGTGGTTTTAATGAAAGAGAGTGCGGTGCAACGCCGCATGCAACACGACCTGATACAGGCATCGGCCTGTCAGCCAGAGCAGATTATTCAGTACCAGAGTGAGTCAGGCCGCTGGGAAGTCGCCGGCATCTGCACCAGTCGATTTGAACTGGGTGGAGACCTGTTTGAATTACTCCCTCTGGATGAGTATCGAACTTTAATTGCTGTGGGTGACGCATCAGGGGACAGTGTGCCTGCCGCGATGATCATGTCGACGGTTCGCGGAGCGCTGCGGTCCCTGGCACGCTTGCCAGTCGAAGATCTGATGAGCCCGGAAGAACTGATGGCGCGTGTTAATAATGTCCTCTACGACCTGACTCCCTCACATCAATTCATGAGCATGTTGATTGGAATTCTTGACACCGAATCGGGAGTCTTCCGTTATACCAACGCGGGTCACCCTACTCCGTTTGTTTCAACGAACTGTGAAATTGAGCAGTTGCAATCTCACGGTGTATTACTGGGTGTCATGGAAGATGTTGAATACGAAAGTTCCGAGATTGAACTTGCTCCTCAAAGCCTGCTCGTCTTCTATAGCGACGGCATCAGTGAAGCGATGAATGATCGCAAAAACTCTTCCATTCAGACGGAATTATGAGTGGTCTGAAAGGATGCCTGAGAGGGACTGCCCAGGAAGTTTTCGAGGAATCTGGTCGAATATGGAAGGTCACAGCCAGGGGGTTGATGAACCGGATGACTGGACATTGGTCATCGTGAGAATGCTTCCAGCTGATTAAGTACCAGTCTGCAGAAGTTGTCGCTTATTCCCAATCGTCGATAATCTCTTGAAGGTCCGTAGCGTAACCTTCATAGCTCTCAATAATCGGTTCCACTTTAGCCACTGCAATCGAAGCGGAGCTGAAACAGGTTCCGAGGCTGAAGTCCTGTCCACGATCGGTTGTGCCGATACCTGTACTTCCTGCATTCCCATCGCAGTGCCCGAGATCACATTTTTACGTGTGTTCACTGGAGCTTGTGGGATTTCGGCTTGTGACGCAACCGGAGCCTGCTGTTTCTGTGGATCGGTAAAGCGAGGGAGACCCAATCGTTCCCGTTCGCGTCGAGTGACCAGACGATTCACCTTCTGCTTCAATTCTTCCTTACTGAAGCTGGTCTTGATGACATAGTCATTCGCCCCTTCCTTGATAGCAGAAAGCACGGTTTCCCGACTGGCGTCTGAGGTCAACATGATGACCATCGTATCCTGCAGGGATGCATGACCACGAAACGCTTTCAACGTTTTGATACCATCCCACTGAGGCATCTGAATATCCACAATGGCGATATCGGGGGGTATTCTACTGCTTTGTAAAAGCCGTCTGCACCATCACTCGCTACCGACACCAGATAGTCGAGCGCAACAATGAGACCAGCAAACTCCTGAAGAGCGGGTCATCATCGATGATGAGAACTTTATATCTTTTCGCAATAGCTGGCATGGGGATGGTCGCTTTGACTTAACTTTATTCTGGCACAAACTTGATCGGGAAAAACTCCAATTTAATCCCAACGGTCAACTACATCACATCAGGTCGTGGCTGAGAATCGCTGAGTTGATCAAAGGTTCGATTCAATGTCGTCAGCAATTCCTGAGTACGCAGAGAAAGACAAATTCCTCCACACAACTCAAGTTCCTCTTCCAGGCAGGATGAATACCGACTGACTTCCGGTTCTTTCAGTTGTGGTAGAACTGCTAAAATCGACATGAGATTAAACCTGTTGAGTGATAACCAGTGTTAGTAAGTGACTCCGCACACCAGCTGACGCATGTGGACATTTTGCATCAGAACAACAATAGGTTGAGGAATCAGGTACTCTCCAAATATAGTTTGGAAAAAGCGGAAAGCCGCGAAAACTTTGACGATTTTCTTCGTATGCGAAGAGTCTGTTTCCCTGATGCCTCCTATCCCACTAATTGATACATTCGTTACAGATGATGGACGATTGAGGCGAAACTCTTCCGAAATTGCCGGCAGCAACTGACGTTTGTATACTCTCAATGGATGATCGACGAGGATTCACTTCACTTAAAAACAGGGGAGAAATAGCGAAGTGCCAGCAAGACTGATATACTGATCCCTTTGCACCTACTCCTTAAACAGACTTAAATGGGTGCACTGATGCACTGGCTGAGGCTGGTCAGAAATGCCTCGAGAACTCTGACTCTACTCTTAAAATGAACGAAAATGACTTTGCAATCTTACCTGGGAGTCGATCTGGGGCTGGAAAGTGGCCGTGTGATCGCTGGCCAGTTTGACGGAAAAAATATTCTTCAATGCCCTGCACCGGTTTCCCAATGGGCCGGTCAGACTCGGAAATTCGCCCGCTGGAATGTGCTGGGGCTGTGGAGTGAAATCCAGAATGGCCTCCGGCAGGCCGCCTCCGAATATGGTCAGAATGTCGTCTCCGTCGGGGTCGATACCTGGGGGTCGACTATGTCTTACTCACCAGAAACGAGGAAATCGTTGGCCAACCTTATCATTACCGGGATGCTCGAAATCATGGGTGATGCAGGCCGCTTTCTCAAAAGTTCCCGGACTGAAATTTATGCCCAAACCGGTTTGCAGTTCATGGAGTTCAATACGCTCTATCAACTTATCGCCTTCCAGCAGGCCGAACCAGGACTTATGAAACAGGCTTCTCATTTTCTGGATGATGCCCGACTTTCTGCACTACTGCTTATGGCAGTAAAGTCGTCGAATTCACCAATGCGACGACAACTCAATGCTACGATGCCACCCGCAAAAACTGGGCAGATAGTCTGTTGACCCGCTTCGGACTTCCCACAGAGATTTTCCCACAGGTCGTCACTCCTGGTACTAAACTGGGTCGTCTACGTGAAAACATTGTCAGTTCTACCGGCTTATCGAGAATCGAGGTCATCGCCCCCGCGACTCACGATACGGGTGCCGCTGTCGCAGCGGTTCCGACCCGCAATACAGGAAAAGCAAATTGGGCGTACATCAGCTCTGGTACCTGGTCATTAATGGGATTGGAACTCCCGCATGCCATTCTGACGGAAGAAGCTCTCGCGCAGAACGTGACGAATGAAGGGGGTGTTGACGGAACCTACCGACTCCTGAAGAACATCATGGGACTCTGGTTGATCCAGGAGTGTAAGCGGAGTTTCGAACGTCAGGGTAAATCCTTCGACTATGGTACCCTGATGAATCTCGCCCGGGATGCGAAGCCATTCAGATCACTACTCAATCCGGACGACAATCGTTTTCTGAAACCGGATGACATGGCGACAGAAATTCGCAATTATTGTCGCGAAACAAACCAGCCTGTTCCAGAATCGGAAGGGGAACTCATTCGCTGTGCGATGGAAAGCCTTTCCTTTAAATACCGAATGGTTCTCGAGGGTCTGCAGAAATTGTCTGGAGAAGAAATCGAAGTCATTCATATTGTCGGTGGAGGGTGCCAGAACACCCTGCTGAATCAGATGACGGCCAATGCCTGTGGTGTGCCAGTAATCGCTGGACCTGTCGAAGCGACTGTCCTGGGAAACATTCTGCTGCAGGCGAGAGCCCTCGGTGAACTGGAAACCCTGCATGAACTTCGTGAGGTTGTCAGAAACTCCGATTCACTGCTGGAGTTCAACCCTGATGATCAGGCGAAGTGGAACGAAAACTACCATCGCTTCCTGGAACTTCTCATCGTGACCGAATCGGGTAAGACCACCAGCTGCAATCTGATTAAAGCTGCGGCCCTTGAACTGGATTCGAACTGGTGGGCATTACAGCGGCGGTCGAACCTGCCGGGGTTTCACGATTACTCAAGGGCTCGACCAGGGTTACGCCGGCGAGATGACTTACATGGAACGCCGGCGGGAGGCGTATGCCGACCCCAGCTTCGTACAACAGCAGACACGCAGCCTGGTCGTCTGTGCCTGGAACTATCGCTCACAGGAGCCTGAAGTTCCCGACAGGAGACAGGGTCGAGTTGCCCGTTACGCCTGGAGTGGAATCGATTACCACGATTATCTCCGGGAGAAACTTCAATCACTTTCAGTCGAAATTCGACAGATACTTCCTGAAGCACGCACGCGATGTGCTGTCGATACTGCTCCCCTGCTGGAACGTGATTTCGCTTCCCTCGCTGGCCTCGGTTGGTTCGGCAAGAACACCATGCTGATCAACAAGTACAAAGGGAGCTGGCTTCTGCTGGGAGCCGTATTAGTCGACCAGGAGCTTGAGTACGACGCACCGCACCAGACAACTCATTGTGGTACCTGCACCCGTTGCCTGGAAGCCTGCCCGACCGACGCCTTTGTGGAACCTTACCAGCTGGATGCCAGAAATGCATTTCCTATCTGACAATTGAATCAAAAGGCTCAATCCCCTCAGAATTACGATCACAGATGGGAGACTGGTTGTTTGGCTGTGATATCTGCCAGGAAGTCTGTCCGTGGAATAACAAGGCCCCCATCTCGACTGCACAGGAAGTGCAACCGCGTGGAGACCTGAACCCGATATCGGCGATTGAACTGTTTAGACTGTCCGAAGAGGAACTTGAAGCTCGTTTGTCAACAACACCTCGCGCCCCGGCAGGGATGGCCTGCTTCGAAACGCAGCGCGATTGTGCTTGGTAACAATGGCGATGAGGAAGCGGTTCCCACTCTGATCACGGCACTTCAGACAGAGAAATCGAGTATGGTGCGGGAAACAGTCGCCTGGGCACTGGGACAAATCGGGGGCGAGGAAGCTCTGAAAGGGCTGACCAGTCAGCTTGCACTGGAAACGGACGCCTCCGTTCTGGAAGAGCTGAAAAAGGCCCTCAACCACTGTAAATAAAGGGATAACTCGTTCCAAAACGCTCCCTGAACTCGACTTCTGGCTTGTGAAGCCCATGCAACTCGGGTTAGACTGAAGTTCCTCAGGGAAATTAATGACCCGACCAGATCGGGTCCCTGTTTCCTGATGTCCCGCCTTTGAACACTCGCAACTCAATCAACACAGTGTCTTGCGAGTCTCTCCTGAGTTTCATCTGAAGAGGTAAATTCATGTTGTTGCTGCAACGCTCGCTTCTGTTTCTCTCGGTAATGGTCACCACCAGCTTTCTTCTTGCCCAGGAAGAAAAGCCGGCAGAACAACCTCCTCAGGAAGCCCCCCCGGCACCGATTATTGCGGATGCAAAGCTGAATGAAATCATTCGCCAGGAACTACGTAAAAAAGCGGAAGATCCTGCGCTCACTGAAGCCGATCTCAAGAATGTTTACATTCTGGATGCTTTTCGTAGTGAGATCACAAACCTGAGCGGGTTGGAAAAATGTGTTAATCTCGCCAAACTCGATTTGCGTGAAAACGGTCTTACTGACATTAGCGCATTAACAACATTAAGCAACCTGCAATGGCTCGATCTTTCCCAGAACCAGGTTTCAGATCTCAAACCTCTGGCTGGACTTAAAAAACTTCAGTACCTGAAACTGACTGAAAACAAAATTGCTTCTCTGGGAGGCCTGGAAGAACTCAGCAAGCTTTCCGCGTTGATGGTTGAGAAAACGAGATTTCCGATCTGGCTCCTCTCAGCACTCTGACGAAATTGAGTTCATTGCAGCTGGGGAACAATCAAGTCAAAGACTTGACTCCCCTGGCATCGATCACCGGCATTAATTCTCTGGGACTCTTCATAATCAGGTCGAAGACCTGACTCCGCTGAAAGGATGACCGAGCGGCTACACCATGCTGCAGCATAACAGCATCAGCGATCTCACTTCCTCGTGGAAATGGCAGAAGCCGATGCCAGTGGCCCCAAACGGTTCGCTCCCTATTGGAGGCTATACCTGAAAGGGAACCCTCTTTCTGAAGGCTCACAGAACGAGCTGATCGGTCGACTCAAAGCGATCCATACCCGGGTCGATCTTGAACGGGATTAATCTCTCCCTTGATTCCCGATTGATTGAGCGTGAACTTGGTGAAGTGGAATGGTACAGTGAGACATCTCTCACTTCCATTACTCCATTCACTCGCTAGAGGCTTTTCAAAACCCGGTTGTGGTTGTTCTCGACACTGCAATAACAGGGTCATTGTGACCCATCAGAGGGTTTTGAAACTGCTTGTAAGAGAATCGCTCACTCATGGCCGGAATGTGCTCACGTTAGAAGATGCCGCGAATCTCGTCTCTTCTGGTCAGACCATCGTCACCGCCGGGTTCGTGGGGATTGCCTTCCCTGAACTACTGGCAGTTGGGCTGGAGCAGCGATTTCTTCAGGAAGGTGCCCCAAGCGACTTAACACTGATGTATGGTGCCGGTCAGGGAGATGGCCACTGCGTGGCATCAATCACTTTGCCCATCAGGGAATGGTCAAGCGGTGATTGGTGGTCACTGGGGACTCGTTCCTTATATGGGTAAGCTGGCACTCGAGAATAAAATCGAAGCCTACAATTTTCCACAAGGGGTGATCATTCACCAGCGCAAGGATATCGCCGCTGGCAAACCTGGGACTATCACCCATGTCGGGTTGAATACGTTTATCGATCCCGATCAAACCGGCGGACGCCTGAACTCCATCACTACTGAACCACTTATAGAAAAAATCGAACTTTCTGGACGTGAGTGGCTATTCTATAAAGCGTTTCCCATCGACGTCGCATTTATCCGGGGAACGACGGCCGATCCTGCCGGCAACATCACGATGGAGCGGGAAGCGATGATTGGGGAAGTCCTCGCTGCAACTCATGCCGCCCATAACAGTGGTGGAAAAGTCATCTGTCAGGTGGAACGTCTCTCTGAGGAAAAAGCGATTGCTCGTGAAGTCGTTGTTCCCGGTCATCTGGTCGATGTCATTGTGGTGGCAGATACCCAACATCACCAGCAAACTTTTGCGACGGAATTCACACCCGCCTTCTCAGGGGTCCACAAAAACAAGTACAGGTCACCACCTGGATCCCCTGCCTCCTTTGTCCTCGAAAGATCATCGCTCGTCGAACATTTATGGAAGTCCGTAAAGAACGGGTGATCAATCTGGGTATCGGTTTACCGGAAGGCGTCGCCCGTGTTGCTCAGGAAGAAGGGGAAGAAAGTTTCCGCAGACGATTGAGTCTGGTTTGATTGGTGGGACACCCGCTGGAGGGCTCGATTTCGGAGCGTCTTATTATCCGATTGCCATGATCGACTCCGCCAGCCAGTTTGACTTTTATGATGGAGGTGGTCTCGATGCAACCTGTTTGGGTGCGGCAGAGATCGACGCTCAGGGAAATGTGAATGTCAGCCGGTTCGGTTCACGTCTACCGGGTGTCGGTGGCTTTGTGAATATCAGCCAGAACGCACGCAAAGTTTTTGCGGTACCTTCACAACCGGAGATTTACAGGCCGAAATTCAGGATGGAAAGCTGTCGATTGTGAAGGAAGGTTTAACACGAAAGTTTCGCCAATCCGTAGAACAGATTTCATTCAGCGGCAACTATGCTCTGGAGCGTCATCAACAAGTCTGGTACATCACCGAGCGCGCGATTTTTGAACTGACACCCAACGGCCTGGAACTTAGAGAGATTGCACCGGGAATCGATCTGGAGCGGGATATTCTGGGGCAGATGGAATTCACACCGGTCATTGGTGAATATGGACTAATGCCCGACATACTTTTCAAAGCACAAAGTATGAATCTGGACTGATCAACAGATAGAAATCAGGAACCAGGTTTGCGAATTCCACTTTTCATCAGCAACCAACCGAACACCAGAATGGAAAAGAGGCCAATGGTGTAGGTAACGGGTGTGAGATGCTTCCATTGATACATGATGAGGTCGTAGTAATAACCGCCATAATAAGAGCAGGTATCAGATATTGTTGTCCACATGATGACGACCTCACAGTTAGGAATAACGACAAAAGACCGAATCAACCTCAGTGGATTCGGCCCTGGGCAGATAGTTCTTCTGCTATAGGGATATAGCTCACAAACTGAGGTTTGACAAATTCCTTTCCTGCCCGGTGATTTTTTTACTTCAGAGTTGGACCGAGACAGGTTATTCTCGATAGAGACCCGCCAGTTTACCTGAGACGAAAAGTACCCCCGAACATGACTAACCAGACAAACCCGACCTCTTCGCCCGCATCTGCATCCCGGCGTACTTTTGTCAAACAACTCTCGGCAGGGATGGTCAGTTCACTGCTCGCTGGCCCCCGCCTGCTCCAAAGTGCTGAGTCGGAAGTATCAAAAAAGCCTAACCTGCTTTTCATCTGCACCGACCAGCAGCACTGGGAAGCTCTCGGCAGTGTCGATTCCTTCTTCGACACTCCTGCGATGGATAAACTGGCCGCAGCAGGAACCCGGTTTGATCAAACCTACTGCACCACTCCTCAATGTTCCCCCAGCCGGTCCTCTTTGTTGACAGGTTTTTATCCGAGTACCACGACCGTCTATAACAACACCGATATGACCGGTGGTAATCATCTGGCTCAGGAGACGATTGGTCATCACCTTCGAGCGGCAGGATATGAAACAGCCTACTTTGGAAAATGGCATCTGGGAGATGATTCGACAGCAAATGCTGGTTGGGATGAGCGAAAGATCAACATCACTGACCCGGAAGTGACGGAACTCGGCCTTGCCTACTTACAGAAAAAGCACGAACAAGTTCAGCAGCAACCGCAGAAACCTTTCGCTCTGTTTCTGATGTATATCAACCCGCACGATATCTATGATTATCGTCCCGAAAAAGATGTACTCGAACCAGAAGAAGTCGCCTTACCCGACTCGTGGCATCAGGACGACCTGAGCACCAAACCCAGCGTGCAGAAACGGTTCATGACCCATAACCAGGGGTGGGTGCTGCATGGTCAGAAACAGAAATACTGGGAAGAGTATCATCAGTACTACCGCTACGTCGTGAAGAAAGTAGATACCGAAATTGGCCGTATCCTGGACAAATTGGACGAGACCGGTTTGACCGACTCGACCTGCCGTTTCGTGACCTCCGATCATGGTGACATGGATACCCACCACCGGCTCATCTACAAAGGCCCCTTCATGTATGAGCAGATGGTACACGTTCCTTTTATCGCCTCAATTCCTGATCAGTTTAAAACAAAGGCCACCCCCGCTGTCTCAAATGACTTCATGTTGTTAACTGATGTCGTGCCGACCTTAGTCGACTTTGCGGGAGGGAGAATTCCTGAATGTCATGGAAAATCTCTGAAGCCATTCCTGACAGGGACAGGCTCGATGCCCAAACGAGATTATGTCGTAAGCCATTACTACGGCAAGCAGAACTGGATCAACCCGATTCGTATGATCCGCACGAAAGAGTTCAAATACAATCGTTACATCGAACATGGCGAGGAACTTTACGACTTGCGTAATGACCCCGGCGAAATTGTGAATCTGGCCGGCCAAGCCAAGTACGCCGATGTACAACAGCAGTTGAAAAGTCAGCTCGACGAGTGGATCAGGGAACACGAAGATCCCTTTACACGTTCACCTCGAATGATTCAGCGAAACCTGACCCCGCCGAGCGACGTCCGCCGGAACTGCGCAACAAAGCTTAATCGATAATGCTATTCAGCGAGTGGGCCGTACAATTCCGGGCGTCGGAAGCGAAAGAGGTATTCGGGTTCCGACCGTGCCTGTTGCAGATCGTCCCGTTTCAAATCGTAGAGCAACATTCCCGCCTGATCTGCTGGATGGGACCAGGTTGCCAGTTTTTCACCGCGGGGTCCGACAATTAATCCTCCCCCGGGAAGTTCTGTTTCACTCCAGCGCACTCCACTTCGCCGACATAATTACAGGCGACTCCAAAAACACCATTCTCCGCACAACGGGCAGCAAGAGCTGTCGACGCCCAGGCTTCCCATCCAGCAGGGGTGCGTGGGGGAGGATCGGCGGCGTAGGGGAAGAGGACGATTTCGACATTCTGTACGGCCAGCAATCGGGTCGATTCCGGAAGTAGCGAATCGAAACAGATATTACAGCCAATCCGTCCCAACTCTGTCTCGACGACCTGGGGTGCTTCGCCGCCATTATAGAATGGGGTTTCGAACATCGGGATGTGCATCTTTCGCCAGCGCCCACACAACCCGGTGGGGCCGACCAGTATCTGCGTGTTAAACATCAGGTTGCCGGCATCTTCAAGAAGGCCGACAGAAAACCAGAGATCATGTTTTCGTGCCATTTCTGAGAGAGAACTGGTGACTTCCCCGGAATGGTCACCGCTGATCGACGGGCGATCGACAAAGCTTTGCGTAACCATTCTTCGTGATTTCCCATCGGGTGGTTGGGAATGAACCCGGTTAGCGAGAGTTCCTGAAAGAGGACCAACTTCGCCCCTGCTGCTGCCGCTTTTCCCAGCCAGGTATCAATCTCGAGCAGATTTTTTCGAGTTGCTCCGGTTTGGTTTCGGCTGCAATCGCGGCGACTCGCACTTGTTCTAACATCGATCAACGCTCCCCTTGTGACTTGTAGCATTTGCAATCAGGCCTTGCCGGATTTTGTAATTTGCGACCACAGATCTCCCTCAAACAGATCAACCTCTTCCGCCAGACCGGCCTCAATAAATTCTTTTCCCGAAACAAATCTGCCGGGCCGGGCCCACTGGCTCAACTTTTCGGGAGCGAGATTGAAAAACCTGGAAAGCAAATGATCAATCTCTTCTTCCAGAAGTTTGAAATGACGTGTCCATTCGGCCGCCTCTTCCAGTCGACAATCTTCATCGCTGCGCCATCGCATCGGGTGAAAGAGTAACGTCGATTGCGCGGTCGCAAATCTGCGATTACAGGCCGCAAAAGGCATCAAAGCGGCTGAAGAACATTCTCCTGTCACGACGCCGATTGCATCCAATCCGCGCAAGCGAATCAAGGTGGCGAGGGCCAGACCAACGTAGACACTTCCTCCGCATGAATCAAAATAGATGATCCCCCGACTGCGACGCGGTACATCGAGAAGTTTTTCGGTCAGATCAGACTCTTTGTCGGTCAAATCACCATGAATACTGATCTCCCAGTCGCTGGCGATCGGCTTCGCTGGTTTTCTGGAAAATGGAGCGGGATAGGCCTGGTTTTTGCGTTTCAACGTCGTGCGTTCCTGTCTATGTTTCGAAAAGCAGGAAAAAAGTCATGAAATTAAGGTGCTGAAGAGTGCGGAACATCTGATTCTCGCTCTACATCCCCACTTTTATCCAGCTTTAGACTCGACTGCAATCTAAGGTCCCCTGTACGATAGATAAATCGGTCAAACGGCTTAATTTACCATGTTTGAGCAGGGATTTGTGCTTTCCCATCCATATTCCCTGATTCGCAAAAAATAGCCTGTTTGACTAAGATAGGAAATTATCCAATCCCATTTGGTGGGAAACGATTTCCCTCACAACTCAATTCAATTTGTCTGATCAAATCTTAATTGCGAAGTTGATCACCTTGTCTGCGAAAATGGACGAAGCCAGACGCTGGTCAATCAATAAGATTTGTCGCCCAACATATTTTTAAAACCCACAGCAAGTCCTGCGTCCCCCGCCGTCAGATTACCTGACCGACGCCTGTCAGCTCGTTTTACCAGTCAGCCTTTCAGGCTTCAGTAAAACAAAAAAGATCACTCAAAGGAGATCAGCATCGTGAAATGGTTTGTTTTATGCTTAATCGCTTCCCTGGGAATCTCAACCGCCACTGCAGCTGAAGCGACTGTTCAATTGCAGAAGAATGAGACCACCGTTCAGGTTAATATCGGCGGCCAGGCATTCACCGTGTTGAATTTTGGTCCCGATTATATGAAACCTTTCTTCGCTCCCGTGCATACTTCCAGTGGAGAAATCATCAGTCGATCACTCGATGAAGTTGAAGATCACCCCCACCACAAAGGGATCTGGTTATCACTCGATGAAGTGAACGGTTTGAACTTCTGGGGAGAGAAAGCCAAAATCCAGAATACCGCTGTTGAGATCGTGGTGGCTGAAGGAAATCCAGCTGAGCTGAAACTGACGAACAACTGGCTGGGAACAGATAACAATCCAATTCTCGTCGAACAAACGACCGTAAAAATCTACAACAACCGCCTGATGACCTACGACACCACCCTGAAAGCAGCTGTCGATAAAGTCGAATTTGCTGATACCAAAGAAGGCATGTTCGGAATTCGCCTGAAAAACGGAATGCGGGAAAAAGAAGAGGGACTGTTATCAACTCAAACAAGCGCCAAAACCACCGAGAACTGCTGGGGAAACCGGCTGACTGGGTCGATTATTATGGCCCCGTGGACGGCAAAACTTTCGGGTGGCCCTGTTCGATCACTCCGAACAACTTCCGCCCTTCCCGCTACCACGTCCGGAATTACGGATTGTTCACAATCAGTCCCTTTGGCGAAGGCGCCTACACCAACGGTGAAAACCCTCCTGCACCGGTCAGTTTGACCCAGGGGAATTCCATCCGGCTGCGATATGGACTGTATGTTCACAATGGCGATACCCAGGCAGGAAATGTCTCCCAGGCCTACCGCCAGTATCTGGGCTGGCTGACTGAGCCATCCTGATGAACTCAGCTGAATCAGGCCTGTCGGTAACCCTGACAGGCCTTTTTTTGTTACCAAACAGCCTATCGTCCCGATTAAGATGGACCGGAAGAGGGGAGACTTTTCCCCTCAGCGTTGCGAGCAGAGAAGCAGATCGAGACACGGGCGTCTTGTCGTGTTCTCTCGTCGCCGGATTTTTCGAGCGACTCGGCCAGCAATTATCGACCACATACCAGAATCCTTCCGAGACCAGGTTGTGGTTTTTTCCTGATGCTGGAAAATCAGGTACTGATGTGACTTCTCAGAGGTTTCGGGACAACCAACTTATAGCTAATCAGGGTACCTCACGGTGTTACGAACCAGAACGTGTGGTGAATTACGAAGCGAGCAAACTGGCGAAACTGCAACTCTATGTGGCTGGGTGGATGGTTGGGCGCGACCATGGGGGTGTCGCATTCATCGATCTCCGTGACCGCTACGGCAAAACTCAGGTCGTTTTTTCACCCCGATACAAATACCGATCTGCATCAACAGGCGAGAACATTACGTGCTGAAGATGTGATTCAAGTGACAGGTGTTGTCACGAAGCGAGCCACTGATGCGATCAATCCGAAAATTAAAACTGGTGAGATCGAACTCAAGGTTTCCGAGCTGACGATTCTCAACAAAAGTCTGACTCCTCCATTCGAACCTGGTGCCCAGGAACTACCAGGCGAAGAGCTGCGACTGAAACATCGTTATCTCGATCTGCGACGTGAGAACCTGCAACAGGCATTGATTCTGCGTCATAAGATCTGTCAGATCACCAGGGACTACTTCAACAATCTGGAGTTTCTGGAAATCGAAACCCCCATGCTGGGACGGAGTACTCCCGAAGGTGCACGCGATTATCTGGTTCCCAGCCGGGTCCATCCTGGTTGCTTCTATGCCTTACCACAATCACCACAAATTTATAAACAGATTCTGATGATCTCCGGTTACGACCGGTATTACCAGATCGCACGTTGTTTCCGGGATGAAGACCTGCGTGCCGACCGTCAACCTGAGTTCACTCAAATCGACGTCGAGATGGCCTTTGTCGATCAGGATGACATTCTCAACCTGATTGACGGCTTGATGGCTTCTCTGATTCTGGGAATCAAAGGACAGGAAATCACCCTCCCCCTCCCCCGCTACACTTATGCGGATGTGATGGAAAAATATGGTAGCGATAAACCGGACCTGCGATTTGGCATGGAGTTGATCGATATCACTGCACTGGGTGCGGAATGTGACTTCGGAGTCTTCAAATCGGTCGCCTCTTCCGGTGGCAGAATTCGTGGATTGAACGCCAAAGGAGCTGCAGCCAACTACAGCCGGAAAGACATCGATGGGTTAACCGCCTTTGTAGGAGATTACGGAGCGAAAGGGCTCGCATTTTTCCGCGTTAATGAGGAAGGGCTCGACTCACCAATCGCCAAGTTCTTCTCGGCCGACCATCAACAGGCCATTATTAATAGCCTTAGCGCAGAACCGGGCGACTTGCTCTTCTTCGTGGCCGACAAAGGACCGGTCACTTCAGCTGCTCTGGCGGCCCTCAGGAATCGTCTGGGGAAAGAACTGAAGTTATATGATCCAAGCGAATTCAAATGTGCCTGGGTCGTCGATTTCCCGATGTTCCACTACAACGATGATGAAAATCGTTGGGATGCCGAACATCACCCGTTCTGCCAGCCAAATGATGATGATGTCGAGAAGCTGAAGACATCCCCCGGAGAAGTACGGGCCAAAGCATACGACCTGGTTATCAATGGTTATGAATCAGCAAGCGGAAGCGTTCGTATTCACAACCCGAAAATTCAACAGAATATCTTCGATCTGTTGGGGATCGAATCCGAAGAAGCCGAACGCCGTTTCGGTTTCCTGCTGGAAGCCCTCCGATATGGTGCTCCTCCACACGCCGGGGTGGCCCTTGGTCTGGACCGGGTCGTCATGCTCTTCCTGGGACATGAAAATATTCGCGATGTAGTCGCGTTTCCGAAAACCCAGAAAGCGAGTGACCTCTTAAGCGGTGCACCTTCCGAGGTCGATCTGAAACAACTTCGGGACCTCAACATCAAAACAGATGTCCCGCCCATGAAGTAAACTGGAGAAGATAACCTGAGGTTATCGATTCCAGATAAGGCAAAACCAGAACAGCCATTTCACCTGCGAAGGGAAGTGGCTGTTTTTTCGTTGGAATTGCTTACTTCTCCACTCTTTGTCGGACTGGAACAGAGTTCAAAGGTTGCTTTTAGGGGCAACATCATGACAATAAAATAATCCCCTCTCGATCTCATTCAAAAATATTCCGACCACCAATGGAGTTCTCCCATGAAACGGTTTGTCCTTACATTAATATTGCTCGCCCTGGTTGGCTGTAATAGTGCCGATAACTCTACCAGCGAATCAACTTCCTCCGGTGATAAAAGCTACCGTATCGCCGTTATCCCTAAGGGAACAACACACGAATTCTGGAAGTCCGTGCATTACGGTGCTGAGCAGGCAGCTAAAGAATATGGAAATGTGGAAATCCAATGGAAAGGTCCTCAGTTAGAGAATGACCGCGAAGGTCAAATCTCCGTCGTTCAGAACTTCATCGGGAATGTGGATGGAATTGTTCTCGCTCCACTCGATTCCCAGGCGCTCGTGGAGTATGTGAATGAAGCTGTGGATGAAAACATCCCTGTTGTAATTTTTGACAGCGGCCTTGATGACACGTCCAACATCGTCTCCTATGTCGCTACCGATAATTACAATGGAGGTGTAATGGCAGCGAGAAGAATGGGAGAGTTGCTCGAAGGAAAAGGGGATGTCATTCTGCTGCGATATAACCCCGGCAGCGAAAGCACCGGCCAACGGGAAGAAGGCTTTCTCGATACGCTGAAAAAAGAATTTCCGGATATCAACATTCTCTCTTCCGATCAGTATTCCGGCACAACGCCACAATCATCATTAGCGAAAGCAACTCAACTGCTGGACAGTTATAAAGATGAAGTCGATGGTGTCTTCGCCGTCTGTGAGCCTAATGCGGCTGGAACTTTACAGGCGCTGCGGGAACTGGAACTTGCCGAAAAGGTCAAGTTCGTCGCGTTTGATCCAAACACGGATCTCGTTAATGGTTTATCCGAAGGTACAGTCCATGGAATTGTCCTTCAGGACCCTGTCACCATGGGATACAAAGCGGTCAAAGCGATGATGGAACATATTGAAGGTAAAGAAGTCGAAAAGCGAATCAGCACGGGTGAAAATGTCGCTACTAAAGAGAACATGGAAGAAGAGCAGATGAAAAAACTGCTCGAACCTCCTCAATTCGACTGATTCTTTTCCGTCTCCCCTTTGCACATCCTGAGTTGATCTACGTTCCTGAACTGTCGAGCTATCCATGTCCGGCAACCTTGCTGAAGATGCAGAATATCAGCAAAACGTTTCGGTGCAACGCAAGCTCTGAAGAATGTCAATCTCTGAAGTCCAGTCGGGCAAGGTTCTCGCCCTGGTGGGAGAAAATGGAGCGGGGTAAAAGCACCCTGATGAAAGTTCTGGAGTGGGGATGCATGCTCCTGATTCCGGCAAGATGCTGCTGGAAGGAAAAGACTTACGCCCTGGGAATGGTCCTCCTTACCAGCGCGGCTCTCTGGCATCAGGCATGATCTATCAGGAACTGAACTCTGGCTCCTGATCTTTCCGTTGAAGGATAACATCATGCTGGAAGGCGAGACGCACACAGCTGGATTTCTAAACAGGGCAAGTCAACGCAGCGAGCGTTGCGGCGTTTGATCAGCTGGGACACCCTGATTTGAAACCTCATATCCCCGTGCGGGAACTCTATTGCGAAGCCCAGCAGCTGGTGGAGATTGCCCGAGCACTCGTCTTCCAGAGTAAGATTGTCGTCTTCGACGAACCGACTAGTTCACTGACGAGCGCGATGTTCGTCATCTTTTTTAAAGTGATCAAACAATTAAAAAAGCTCAGGGATTGGGCATTATTTATATCTCGCACTTTCTGGAGGAAGTCCGGGAGATCGGCGACGATTATGCTGTCCTTCGCGATGGAGAATCCGTCGGGCAAGGATCATTAGAGGGAACTTGAAGAGAAGATTGTGCAGTTAATGGTGGGACGAAATGTTAATGAGCTCTTCCCACAGGTTCCACATACTCCTGGTGAGCCGGTTGTGAGAATCACCAATCTTCAGGAAATAAGATTCCGCAGCAGGTCGATCTGGATATCCGCAAGGGGAAATCCTGGGAATCTCTGGACTGGTGAGCGGGCCGCACAGAATTGATTCGATGTCTGTATGGTCTCGATGCTGTGCAATCCGGTCAGATTAAGATCAATCATATTTCGGTCACCTTACTCCTGCACGCATGATTCGTCATGGTGTCGGTATCGTTTCGGAAGATCGCAAACAGGGAAGGCCTGGCACAAACATGCTCTATCTCGGACAACCTGACTTGCAGCAATCTCTCACCTTACGCTTTCGGTGGAATATTTCTGAATCTAGGCAAACGAAAAAAGCAGTTGAAGACTGGATGGATAAACTGCACGTGAAAGCCCATTCGTCTGAGCAATCACTGATGGAGCTCGGGAGGAAATCAACAGAAGTCGCCATCGCCCGGGTGATGCACCAGGGGGCAGACATTTATCTGTTTGATGAACCGACGCGGGGTATCGATGTGGGAACCAAGTCAGAAATCTATCGCCAGATGGGAGAACTCGCGGCGAAAAATCGATCGTGTTTGTCAGCTCCTATCTGACTGAGTTACTCGCTGTGTGTGATCGAATTGCAGTCATGTCCTGGTGGCAAACTCCTCGAAGTACGCGAACGTGAACAATGGACGGAAGAATCTTTAATGGGAGTGGCGATCTCAGGTGAAGCATTATGAGTGAATCAAATAAAGAAGATGTTGCAGAACCAGTGTTCCCCAAACTTGTTCCGAAGTCTCAGATGAACTTCGAGATTATGAATGGTCTGCCGCAGTTAGGCGCGCTGGTAATCATCTTCGTCTTCTTCGCAATCGCTGAAAACTAGATACAGCTGAAACAATAGTTTCACTTCAGTGAGAAATATACTTCAATCCTCTCACAAACATCTGCCACAGTCGCAGTGGCGGTGACGGGAATGACGATCATCATCATCAGTGGGCGGAATCGATCTTTCTGCAGGCACGGCGATTGCGTTGTCAGCAACTGTGCTGGCGACCTGTCTGAATAATAACCTGTCCGCCTGGGTAGCAGTGCCTGCCTGTCTCCTGATGGGAGTTGCGTGTGGTGCATTGAATGGCTTGCTGATCAGTCTGTTACGAGTCGTCCCTTTCATCGTCACCTCTGGGCACCATGACTCTTTACTTTGGTCTCGCCAAAATGCTGGCGAATGAAACAACCGTTCGCCCTGATAAAGAGACTCAAATACTGACTGGATCGAAATCTTTACCAGCATTCGATCTGGATTTCATTTCGGTTTACCACCAGATCGGCCGATCGGACTCGTCACGATCATCACCTTGTATTTCTGAAGTACACCGTCTTCAGCCGCTATATCTTTGCTCTGTCTCCAATGAATCGACAGCTCGATTATGTGAATCAATGTCCCCATCACGAAAATCAAGCTTTACAGCCTGGCGGGTCTGTTTGTCGGTCTCGCGGGTCTCTATCCAGTTTCGCGACTTTCCACAGCAGAACCGTCATCAGGGATTGGTCTCGAACTGAAAATCATCGCGACGGTGGTTATCGGAGGTGGATCGCTCAATGGGGGCGAGGCTCGGTCGTCGGTACCTTGACCGGCTCGGTCATCATCTTTCTAATCGGGAACGGATGTACGAAAATTGGTCTCTCCAATCCGGTGCAGGATATTGCCCTGGGAGTGATTATCATCGCCGCCGTCACCATCGACCAGTGGCGTCAGCGTCGCATTGAACGCTCCTAGAGGTTGTTCCTACTCAGGCAGCAAAGCAGAGTTTTCGTTTTCGGGTTCAGAGAAAGAGGCTCTTATGAAATGGCTGGATCGTTTTCCTGGTGGTCTTCTGGTGAGTCTGTTCCTGGCTTGTTGTCTGCATGCAGGCGAACCTGCTGTGATCGAAAATCAGGCTCATCTGAACCTGCTCACCTATCAGGACGAGAATCTTAAGTCACAACCTGTGAAATCGATTGAGGACTGGGGAAAACGAAGAACTCAGATTCTCGCCGGGCTGCAGCAGGCGATGGGTCCCCTACCCGAACCAGCCGAGCCAGTCCCTTTGGACATGGAAGTTCTGGAAGAAGAGGTTGTTGACGGAATTCTGCGTCAGAAAATCGCCTATCATACTGATTCCCGGGAACGCACCTTAAAAGCCTATCTCTTTCGCCGACAAAATAACCCGGATCATTCTACGGCTGCTGTCTTGTGCCTGCATCAGACAACCACGATTGGTAAATCGGAACCGGCCGGTCTGGGTGGAAAACCGAATTTACATTATGCCCTTCACCTGGCAAAACGGGGATACGTGACGCTCGCCCCGGATTATCCTTCCTTTGGAGATTACGAAATCGATTTCGCTCGGAAGTCACCCTATATCAGCGGTACGATGCGTGCAATCTACGAAAACCAGCGAGGCCTGGATCTGCTTCAGTCTTTGCCTGAAGTTGACGATGAACGGATCGGTTGTATCGGGCATTCCCTGGGAGGACACAACACGATGTTCACCGCTGCCTTTGATGAACGGATCAAAGTCATCGTTTCCAATTGTGGCTTCACGCGTTTCCATAAATATTATGGGGGCAATTTACAGGGCTGGACGAGTGATCGTTACATGCCGCTGATTCGCACCCGCTATCAGAACGATCCGAACCAGGTCCCGTTTGACTTTCCGGAAATACTGGGATGTTTTGCCCCCCGTCCTTTTCTGGCCAGTTCACCTCTGTATGACAGCAATTTCGAGGTGAGTGGTGTGAAAGAGTCGATTGCACTGGCTCTTCCGATCTACAGACTCTACGATGCGGAATCAGCGTTGCAGGCAAGTTATCCCGCCTGCGAACACGACTTTCCTGAAGAGGCTCGTGAAGTCGCTTATCGATTTCTTGACGAACACCTGCAACACACACCTCCTCGGCTCACCCCCTGAGAATTCCTCCAAAGCACTATGTCTGAAACCGACGACCAACAACTTTCGAACCGAATCACCGAGTTGGAGATGCTGTTCACTCATCTCCAGCATGATGTTCAGCAGTTGAACGAAGTCGTGCTGCAACAACGCCAGCAGCTGGAGCGATTGCAGAAGGTCAACGAGCAGCTCCAACAGCATATAGAAGAACTCGAAAACCCTGAGGTGCGCAATCCTCAGGAGGAACGACCCCCTCATTATTAGATCTGATAGAAGATGAGTGAGAATAAGTACCGCGTCGTCCCGGATGACTCGCCCAATATGCCTCCGGGTATTCCCTACATTGTGGGGAACGAGGCCGCGGAGCGATTCAGCTTTTACGGTATGAAAGCCATTCTCACAATCTTCATGACTCAGCACTTGATGAACGCCGCAGGGCAAGCGGATGTGATGACCGACGGAGAAGCGAAATCAGCCGTTCATTTTTTTGTCATGTGGAATTACTTCACTCCCATATTGGGCGCCATTCTGGCCGACTGGTTATGGGGAAAGTACCGGACAATCCTGGGTCTCTCCCTCTTCTACTGTGCGGGACATCTCGCGCTGGCGCTCGATGAAACCCGGTTAGGTCTGACCGTCGGGTTGACGTTAATCGCCATTGGCTCAGGCGGGATCAAACCGTGTGTGACTGCCCACGTAGGGGATCAGTTCGGTAAGAAATCTTCGCATTTGTTAAACAAGGTCTTTAACTGGTTCTACTTCTCCATCAACCTGGGGGCTTTTCTCTCGACACTGTTAACTCCCGTCCTGCTCGAAAAGGCGGGCCCTGCCTGGGCATTCGGAGTCCCGGGATTCCTGATGATGATTGCGACGATCATGTTCTGGTGTGGGCGGAATGAATTCGTGCACATTCCGCCCAAAGGCCGGGAGTTCTGGAAAGAAGTGACGGCCCCGGATGCGGTTCAGGCGATTCTCAAACTGCTGCCGATCTACATCCTGGTTTCCGTCTTCTGGTCCTGTTTTGACCAGACAGCCTCGGCCTGGGTCCTCCAGGCAACTTCCATGGAGCATCAATTAGGTAATCTTTACCTGTTTGGAAGCAAGATCGGATCCTGGCTGCCGGGCTGGCTCTCCGACGTCACCATTCTGGATTCTCAGATGCAGGCGGTGAATCCAATCATGATCCTGATTTTTATTCCGCTGGTCAGCCGGTATCTGTACCCGGCGATAGACCGCTTCTTTAAATTGACTTACCTCCGCAAAATCTGCATCGGGATGTTTCTGTGCGGTGTCGCATTTACGATCACCAGTTTAATTCAGAAGTACATCGACACCCATGGACCGAACTCGGTTCATATTCAGATTCAGATACTCCCCTATTTTGTGATCACGCTTTCTGAGGTGATGGTTTCGATTACCTGTCTGGAGTTTTCCTATACTCAGGCTCCGAACAGTATCAAATCGCTTATTATGTCGATTTATCTGCTGTCAGTCTCGCTTGGTAATTTCATCACCTACCTGATTAATGTGCTCATTATGCGTGAAGATGGTTCCCAGATGCTGGAGGGAGCCGATTATTACTGGCTTTTCACAGGTATTACATTTGGGGCAGCGATCCTGCTTTCGCTCGTTTCGCTGGGTTATCGGGAAGTACATTACCTGCAGGGTGAATCGGAAGTGTCTGAGTGATCTATTCGAAACTTTTCACT
Organism: Planctomycetaceae bacterium; assembly: GCA_041398805.1. Lineage (GTDB taxonomy): Bacteria > Planctomycetota > Planctomycetia > Planctomycetales > Planctomycetaceae > Polystyrenella. The sequence goes on from JAWKUC010000002.1 coordinate 534,677, forward strand.
TCGCACCTCTGGTCAACGGTCTGTTCATCCAATACAACTAAGAACAACTGTGCCATTCTCACTGAATTCCCAGGCACATATTTCAAAACATGGAACTGAGAGCCACATTTCGAAAGGAAGTTATAAATGTCCCTACGCACTCTTTCTATTCTGGCGCTGCTGATTGGTCTTCTCCCCTGGTTTGCCGGTTGCAGTTCATCTGACGAAGGCTACAAAGATTTTGAGCCCGCACCTCCCCAGGCTGACCATGATGATCACGACCATGACCATCATCACGACGAACATGGACCGCATGAAGGGCACCTTGTTGACCTTGGCGATCATAAATTTCTGGCAGAAGTCGTGTTTGAAGTCGCCGATCACAAAATTGGCGTTTACATCCTCGACCATGAAGAGATGAAACCTCTCCCGATTGATCAGTCCGAAATCTCCGCACATCTGCATTTCGGCGAAGAGGAAAAAGAAGTGAACTGACAGCGAAACCTCTGGAAGGTGAAGCCGAAGGGAAATCTTCCTACTTCGAACTGGTGGGTGACGAAACGGTCAAGGAACACATCACTGACGCGGAAGACCTCGAAGGAGAGATCATCGCGACGATCGAAGGCGAGACCTACGAAGGCGAAATCATGCATGATCACGACCATGACCACGATCATGATCACGACCACGATCATGACCACGATCATGACGAGAAATAATTGACTCCGGGCTGTAAAACACAGCAGGTACAAATTAACTCCCGAAAGCGATTGGCTGAGGCCATGCTGTCGGGAGTTTTTTTATGCACCTGAATCAGTGACAGATGTCTGCTCATTGACGGGCCCCGGATTCAAGTCTCCCGGTAGTTCCTGCTGCACGAGGGCCCCTTCTTCCAGGCGAAATAATAAATCCGCCAGTTGCACGGCTTCTTCCATACTGTGGGTGATGTGCAGAGTCGTAGTATGGAAATGGTTTTTAATTCGTTCGAGTACCAGATACATCTCGGCTCGTGTTTGCTCATCCAGGGCCGAAAGTGGCTCATCCAGACAAAGTACGCTCGGATGAAAGGCAAGGGCACGTCCCAGGGCAATACGTTGCTGTTCCCCTCCGCTTAAACCCTTGGGATATCGATCGAGTAAAGGGACCAGGCCCAGGACATCCGCCAATTCCTGAACGCGCTCAGTTTTTGCTTTTGTCGACCACTTCCGAATTTCGAGGGCAAAGCCAAGCTGCTCGCGAACGGTCAGATTCGGAAATAAAGCCCCTTCCTGGGGGACAAAGCCGATATCACGCTGCCCTGGTTTTACTCGAGTTACGTCGACGCCTCCGATGCGAATTGAACCGGAGATGACTGATTTCAAGCCACATAGACCTTCCAGCAAGGTTGTCTTACCGCAGCCCGTCCGTCCCATCAGGACTGCATATTTACCGGTCGGAATCTCAAATGAGAGATTATTCAGCCTGAAAGAGCCGGCCTGTAGTGTTAACTGATCTACCTGAATCATTACCGGAGGTCATTTTCATGCAGGTTGGAGGTCTGGAATTGTGACAGAATTTTCACTCACAGTAATCAATGAGATCACCCATTTCAACAGGGGCATGACGTATCGCTAAACTCCGCCTGGACTACCTTCTTTACCGGCCCGCAAAGGACCAGTAAATCATTCAGAATGTGCAGATTACCTGCTTCCTGTAACCGGTACATTGGGACCTTGGACAGACATCGGGATATCGGAGTCCAGCATGGAGAGACTCTCGATGGATTTTACGTGGTAGGGCTCCGATAGAACTAATAGAAATATCACAATTGATACTTCGCCATCGAACCAAATCAAATCTTAACAGCGCAGTCAGGATTTCACTCATGACGGATCATGTTGAACCCACAGTCGAACAAAAACTGGAACAATTGCAGCTGGAGAATGCTCAGCTCAAACAGCAGTTAATGCAGTCACAAAAAATGAGCAGCGTGGGAGCCCTGGCTGCTTCTATCACTCATGAGTTCAACAATATCCTGACGACGACCATCAACTACGCAAAAATGGGCCTGCGTCACACGGATGAGGCGACTCGCGAAAAAGCATTTACCAAAATTCTGAACGCGGGACAACGCGCTGCAAAAATCACGACGGGAATGCTCTCTTACGCCCGAAATCATAACGAGCAGAAAGAAGCGACAGACCTGGTTCAGCTGGTTGAAGAAGTTCTGGTACTGGTTGAAAAAGACCTGCAGATTCATCGTGTTAATCTCGAAACCCGTTTTGAAGGCCGTCCGCACGCCAGCCTGAACGCGAACCAGGTGCAACAGGTGCTCCTCAACCTGATCGTAAACGCCCGCCAGGCGATGGAAGGGGGAGGCCGCATGGTGATTGGAGTGATTACCAATCAGGAAGCAAACACCGCTGAAATTTCAGTCAAAGATAGTGGTTCAGGAATTCCGGCTGACCAGCTGCAGAAAATTTTCCAACCATTCTTCACCACCAAAAAAGCAGATGCACGTGGTCAGGGAGGAACCGGCCTGGGACTTTCCATGTGCCGCGAGGTAATTGAAGCCCACCAGGGCCGAATCCGCGTGGAAAGCAAAGTTGGTGAAGGAACCACCTTCACCCTGCGATTCCCTTTGATTGTGGTACAGGGAGACGGTGCCTCGAATCTGCGGATGCACATGGCGAGCTGAGTTGAACCTGACCACCTGATGGGACTCCCCTTTCAAGTTGCCAGCTTCCCATTCCCTTCGGTAAGATGCGGGTCGATGTTCTCCATCAACCCTTGCTCACAGGCAATTTGCATCCATGACCGATCCCCTTGCAGATATCCATATTCGACAGGCACTGCTGGCCGACCTGGACAAACTCCAGGATTTTATCACCCCGTTTGTCGACCAGAACAAAATTCTGCCGCGCACTGTGGATGAACTGAACCTGCTGGCACATAGTGGATTCGTGGCGATGAAAGCGGGCGAGATCATCGGTTTTGCCGCTCTGGAAATCTACTCACCCAAACTGGCCGAAATTCGCAGTCTGGCGGTCAGCGATGAATATCAGGGCATCGGTGTCGGCAAGAAACTGGTGCAGTCGTGCGTCGATTTAGCACGCAATAAAAACATCCTGGAAGTGATGGTTGTCACTTCCAGTGAGGAATTCTTCCAGTCTTGCGGTTTCGATTACACATTACCCGGCCAGAAGAAGGCTCTCTTCATTCATACACGCGAGTAGGGCGACATCCTGAAATTATCCGCTACAAAAACATAGATTATTGTGCGTCGATGATTTCCACAGTTTCGATGTAGTCCAGTTCGGGAAATTTCTCTTTGAGGAATGCATTTCCCTGCTCGGCAATCTGTCCCTGCAACTGGGTCGTGCGTTCGCCATAAGCTGAATAGAACGAATCGACCACGTCCATCCCGGAGACCACTTCCGCAAAAGGAGCAAAACCCATGCTGTTCAAGCGGGAATTGTCTTCATAGTTAATGAAGATTTGCGTCGTCCGTGAATCTGGCAACCCTGTTTTAGCAAAGGTGACACGCCCCCGAGTATTTGATTTCTGGACAGGATCGTCTTTGATCGGTTTATCCCGCCATTTTCGGTTCGCTTCCGGATTATTACTGATCCCGAATTGAGCCATAAAGTTGTTCACGACTCGGAAGAGGGCACAATCATTATAAAATCCCGATTCGACGAGTTCACGAAATCGAGCCGCACCGCGCGGAGACCAGTCCGGGTGTACCTCGATAATAAACTCCCCTTTAGTAGTCACGAATTTGGCTTTATAGGTGGGAGTCTCCTCTTTTTCGACCACCGTTTCATTACTTACCAGTTGAAGAGTCTTATCTTCACTATTGTCCGCGTTTTTACCAGAACGACTGTCCATCGCCGTATTGTTAGGGGACGATGTACAACCAGCAAACAGGATTGTGATCAGTACAAGGAAATTCATGTATCGGAATCGAGGCATGACAAAGACTCTCTCGGTTTGTTGAGTTTTATAATTGAAGCGAAATCAGGCGATTTTAATCTTGGAACAGGCGAGATGCCGGATCTGGCGTTGAACGCTAGAGTATCAAATCTAGTTCCTGCATTGAATGAATTTCAATCCCCCTCGCAGGAATTTCGAGATGAAGGACTGCGAATCAAGCTCAAACCGGGAAACAGGCTCAAACAGAAAAGTCCGCCTGAGTGGCACGAATGATCCCAGTGATGTACTGTGCAAACACAGATGATATAACTACTTTGAGCATTTTCTCTATACCACATGCTCATTACATTCCTGATCGATAATGGAGAGGAAGCCTGAATATGCCTGCCGCTGTTGTGTATGTAACGGTCCCATCGGTGCAGGTTGCTGAAAAGATGGCTCAGGATGTTGTAGAAGCCCGTCTTGCGGCCTGTGCGAATATTATCCCTCAGGTACAATCGGTTTATCGTTGGGAAGGAAAGATCAGCCACGATCAGGAAGCGGTGTTGATCTTCAAGACAGATCAGGATCGGGTCACTGAATTAATTTCCAAAGTGCGGGAACTGCATGAGTATGAAGTCCCCTGTATTACGTCCTGGCCGATCACTGATATTCTTCCCGAATACCTGGAATGGATCGTAAACTCAACCCGTCCGGAATAGATGATCCATAACCTGGCACCTCATAGCAGTTAATCACCCTTAAATTCAGCCAGACTGAAATCTATGCCCCCTGTTTATGAACATCATCTGAAAGTTCAGCCCGAAGAAATTGACGGGCAAGGTCATGTGAACAATGTCGTTTATCTGCGGTGGATGCAGGATGCGGCCGTAGCGCATTCCACTCATCAGGGCTGGTCAAACGCCCGCTACTGGGAAGCGGGATATGGTTGGGTAGTACGCACCCATCACATCGAGTACCTCAAAGAGGCCTTGAAGCAGAAGAAATTATCGTGCGGACCTGGATCGCCAACATGAAAAAAGTCACATCGTTACGCAGATAAGGAAATCCTGCGCAAAATTGATGACTCGCTGCTGGTGCGTGCGGAAACGATGTTTGCCTTCATTAATAGTCAAACGGGTAAAGTCACGGGCGTAGCTCCGGAAGTCGTCGAAAGTTTTGATATCGTACCCGACGCGGGTCAAGCCTGATTAGAGCCAAGCTTCCTGAGCTTTTTTTTCTGCAGGTATCGTGCGTAGAGAAAGAGGCCGGTTGCTGAAGCGACCACGCAGACAGCAAGACTGACCATCGAGGCAGGCAGGTGCTCTTCGTTGGCATTGGCCCAATCAAAGTAGTTTGCAAGTTCTTCCTGAAAGGACGAAAAGCCAGCAACTGACCGTTATGAAGCACATGGAAGAACATTCCGGGGAAGAGCGACCCTGAATACCAGCGTAACAGGCCGATTAGCACGCCCAGCAGAAAGCTGGGGAAGAATCGGGCCAGGATCATATTCGAGGCCAGCACATGAAAGCGCCAAACAAAATGCGGTTAACAGGATCGTTGTCCACTTCGGATAGGTTGTCCTGCAGGCTGAGAACAGAAACCCGCGAAAGAAAAATTCTTCGCAGACAGCAGGAATCAGGGCGTAAGCAAATAACTTCCAGACCAGTGGTATATTATTGAAACCTTCTTTGAACGTTTCGAAATACGATTTCATTTCAGTGATGCTGGCTTCCGAATTGATAAACAGGTTCAATTCATACAACAGCGGCCACAGGGAAATAGAATAGATGAACGCCACCAGGTACCAGGTCCAATGACTCTGATACAGGCAGAAGGTTGGTTTGAAGCGGGAATGCGAAATGGATGTAATGAATGCAGGTAAACCTGCAAACAGAACCACGGTCACGATGATGGTCATGATCGAGCGAATAATCATCGAATGAGCATCAAACGAATCAGTGATCGCGAGACGAGAGAGAATTCGACTGGCATTTAAAAACGGGTAGCAGAATCGCCAGACTAATCAAAGCGGTTGAAAAACTGGGGACTTCCAGATTTTTCTGACGGGCTTTCCATAAGTCCGACCAGGATCCTTCACTTCCATATAGAATGGCATCTGTCCCGAAAATTCGGGATGCAACATACAGGCTGACCCAGGTATAAAAAAGGGTCGAGAGAATCACCACCAGGGCCGTGTGATACTCCAGATGACCTGTAAACAAATCTCTGCCTAACAGAACCATGTTGATCAAGGGAACCCAGGCGAGCATACCTGACAGCTTAATACCGGGTAACAGACAGAAAACCCTGGGGCAATCGCCAGTAGCATGAGAGGGATCAGATAGGCTTAAGCTTCTTTAAAACTGCGGGCGAAACTGGTGACTCCCAGCAGCACTGACGAAAAGAAGGAGGCGAAAACAAACAGGACTCCCAGAATCTGCAATACAAAGAGAGGGGAGAAGCCACCGTCATCGAAAATCAGCGTATCGACACCAATCGCATAGATTGTGATGATCATCGAACAGTGAGATTGATCAGAGCTGTCAACATAGCTACGGTCAGCACTGCAATGTACTTGGCCTGCAACAGCCGGCGATGCGGAGATCGGTGCCGAGATTAAGGTCTCCAATGTCTGCCGTTCCTGCTCACCGGCGGTCAGATCGATCGCCGGATAAACGGGCGCCGGTGACGGTCATCAGAATCAGAATGAGAGGGATGACCGTGGCAATCGAGATTGGCCCAGCTTCGTCAACTTCCGAAGCAGCGAAGCTTTCACAGGAGTGTCGCTCGTCCGTGTTCTTCCAGAAATCGGAGGATGAAATCCTGATTGACTGCCAGCAGTCGATCTTGAAGATGAGCCAGTGCATTCTCGCCTGCTGTTCCCGGGAACATAACACCTTAGCTGATTGAAACCGGTCTCTTCCGGTTGAGCTCCCTCCACTTCATCAACCGATTCCCTGTCAGTGAACTGGATGAAGAGATCGATCTGATGGTTTTTTAGTAGCTCTTCGTAAGGTGCGGCCAAACTCTGAGGCCAGTTTAAAAGTTAACACAACCTCATCCATCTCTCGCTTTGATGATCTGCTCGATCATCTGTTCCTGGGGTGTCAGTTCACTCTCTTCTAATTCTGACTCTGACTTAGAGGGGGGCTCAGATTCGAGATGGAAAAGCCTGTTTCCATCGCTGTATAACTTACGCAGGCGATTGAGTTCTTCAGTCGTCTCGCAACAGACAAAATACTCTGAGGAATCAAATGAACCGGATTCGGGTGAAGAGAAACTTCTGGAGAATAATACCCAGAGAGGGGTAAACCAGCAGGGGCATCAGAACGAGCGTTCCCACCGTTCTGCGATCCCGAAGCGTTTCGCGCAGTTCTTTCAGGGTGAGCCGCCAAAACGAGCCTTCATGGAATCCGATTCTTATCTCTTTGCTGGGGGATTAAATCAGAGGGTTGCTGGAGCCATCATATCTCCAGCTAAACTGGGAACCAAGTGGTCCCGGAAAACGATTCTTTTGTACATTTATGGGTAAATAGAGGCTTCTGAATTGTGACTGAAATCCCTTTCAGTAGCAATTTTTACGTCATGAGGGTTGAAAACAGCTATGGGCTGCTTACATTTCCAAATCCTCAATCAAAAAACACTGGGGTCAGAGTCTGTCTGTACAGTCCCGTTTGAACTGATTGTCAGACCCCTTTCTCTTGCAGAATCGGCAACTCAAAAGGCTCTGTTTGGTAATTTGATTTACTGTGATTCGATTTACTGCGATTCGATTTACTGCGATTCGATTTACTGCGATTCGATCCAGTAAGTGCTTCTGGAAGCAGTTTTATGAAGCGGCTTCAAGTCCTCGAATCAAATACTGAGAATTCAATTTAATCTGACAGACATACTTTTATTATCCTTTAAGGAGAACAGCCGGATGAAGGCTACACGGGCCCAAAGGGAAGAATCAATCGTCGCCTCGGTGCGGTGGTCTTTGAAAACGCAGCGCAACTCGTGCTCTCGATCGACGTGATTTCCCCGGGGCAGCATACCCGACGTAAAAAGTTTCTACCTACGGTCTCGCACTGCAGGAGAAACAGAAAATCAAGTATTACTACGGTTTACGTCAGGCTCAATTGCGAATCTACTTTGAAAAAGCTCGCCGGATGAAAGGCAACACCGGGGAACAGCTTCTGATCCTGTGCGAACGCCGTCTGGACAACGTCGTGGTCGACGCTGGGACTGATTCAAAACTCGCCCACAGGCTCGTCAGGGAATCGCTCACGCTCACTTCCAGGTTAATGGAAAAACGGTTAAAAGCCCTTCGTTCCTGGTCCGTCCGGGCGATGTGGTGACTGTTCGAAACCGCCCAACACTGGTCAAAATGTACAAAGAAGTCGTCGAAGAAGTTGTGGGTCAAACCGCCGACTGGATCAATGCTGATCCTAAAGGCCTGACCGCCACTGTCACTTCATTCCCGACCTTCGAAGATGTCAGCCCGCCCGTCGAAGTCGGCCAGGTTGTCGCCTTCCTGTCCCGTTAATCGACAACGATTGTGCTGGTCTGAATCGATGCTCTGCCGGATTCTGAACTCTCAGAATCCAGCTTTTTTTACGCCCTGATTTGAATTATTTCAGAGTGTTCTGACGGTAATTAGACTCTGTTATTAGAAAATGCCACCGCTTGATTGTTGACATGGCTATACCGGCCAGACCACAATCGAAAAGATAGAAATAAGCTTATTTTTACACTTAAATTGACCAAAGCCAGAAACTCCAGGAGAACAACGTGATTCGTCTGACTGCCGCACTCTTACTCTTACTGTCCTCTTTTTCAACTGCAGCCACAGGGGCCTTCGCAGAAGACCTGCCTGTTTACACTTTGCCTGTGGCCGACCTGAAAGCCGAAGCCAACTACAACATTGAATATGTCGGTGAAGTGCTGTCCAAACTGGAAGATGACAGCAAATACGATGACGTCAAAAAGAAAGTCAAACGTGCTGGAGCGACGCTGGCTGTCGTGGCTCAAACTATTGTGAACCACCCCGAAAGTGCAGCTGCTGAAGTAGCCGCCGCTGACCTTCGTGATGCCGGTCTGGCACTTCGCACGCCGCCGACGCTGCCTCTGCCAAAGCAGGTTTGGAAGCAGCTCAGAAAGCGTATGCGCAGGTGAAGCTTCCGGTTCAGCTGTCAGTGAGCACGAGTGGAAAGGTCTCATCGGCATGCACGACATGATGGAAGTGATCAACGGCCGCTCCAGCCAACTTCGTCGTGATGTGAAACGACTGAAAGAACCCGAAGAAGCCAAACTGCATGCTGTGGCGATTGCCGTTCTCTCTGTTGTCATGAAAGCGGACACACACGAAGTTAAAAACGAAGCTGAGATTCCTGAGTGGGAACAAATCGCTGACGAATCTCAGTCACTGGCTGTCAAACTTGCTGCTGCCATCTCAGCTGGTGAAAAAGACGAAGCTCAGGATGTCTTCAAGAATCTGGGGACTACCTGCAAATCTTGTCATACCAAGTTCCGTCATGAAGAATAAAGTCTGACAGGCACATGCCTGTGACTTAGATCTATAAACAAAAAAGCCGACGTTGAAGCGAATTCAACGCCGGCTTTTTTATTTTAGAATCAGCTGGTCAATCTGTTCTGACCAGCTGACGATCGATTTCTACTTCGCTCGACACAGTAAAGCGCGATTTGTTTGTCCGCAGAAAGATCTGTCCATCAGGAAAAAGCAGGAGTGGCATTCGAGGGTTCGTCAAAAGTATTCACGGCAATCTTCTCGAACTCATCCGGATTTGCCGCAAAGACGATGGTGGCTCCATCTTTGGCCGTTGCGTAGAGACGTCCATCGGCCATCACTGTTGCTCCCTAATATTCATCCTGTCCCGCGGGCTTTCCACATTTCTTTGCCGTCATTTTTGATATCAATACACTGCACAATTCCCGGACCGGCATTCGCCATGTAAAGATAATCCCCGGCAATTACCCCTGTTCCAATTCGTTGGGGCTGTCGATCTGGTGTGTACCAGGTGCGGTTAGATTCGGTCACATCCTCACCGGAGCCAGTCAGGGTAAACCCGAGAGCGGGCCCCTTTATAGCCTCCCATCGCGACGCCGAGACCACTGTAGCCACAGCTGTGGAGGTGTAGACAAGATCGCCACGTTCACTCGGTAATCCTTCACAGAACCAGAGTTCCTCACCAGTCTGAGGATCAACGGAAAGAACACGACTCGGCATACTGCAAATCATTTGAGTTTTGCCATCTGCTTCCACGAAGACTGGGGTACTCCACGATCCGACTTTCTTGCCACTCAAATCATCTGCTCCGCCCGGTTCATCCTTACGCCAGACTTCATCCCCCTCCGCCAGAGTCAGGGCAACCAGAAATGTATTTTTCACCAGGTCCGTAATGCAGATAGACCTTATCCTGATAAATCACAGGGGAAGAACCGTAACCCCAGACGTGTTTGACAGGTGTGTATTCTTTTTTCCAGAGAAGCTCACCTGAGTGATCGTAGCAGTAAATACCGGGAGTACCATGCCAGACGACCACACAATCCGCTGTGGCAGCAGGGGTAGTTCCTGCATAAGGATTTGTTTTGTGTGTTTCTTCGTTCGGTTCAGCAGAAACCGATTTACTCCAGAGTTCAGTCCCTGAATTTCGATCGAAACAGTGCAGCGTTCTGGTAGAGCCATCCTCGTTTGATGAGGTGACGTAGACGTAATTCTGAATGACAATCGGGCTGCCATTCCCATCTCCTCCAAGGTCTGCCTTCCATTTGAGATTTTTATCGCTACTCCACTCGGTGGGATATGCGGCGTCATCGCTGACTGCATTAGGCAATCCGCCACGGAAAGCGGGCCAGTCTGCTCCATCTGCCACCATGATCGCACTACCGGCAAACAATACCAGGGCGCCGATCATCGTTGTTTTTATCTGCATCACATCTCCTTCGCTCTTGTTGTTCAGGGATTTAACAGGTGCCAATTCTCGTTCGGTCAGGTCCATTATTCTGTGAGATCAGACATTCGACAAGGTCTGACTCAGAATCAGTGGAGTGTTCATTTGACCCAAACCGTTTTTACGTTCATAAATTCATAAATTCCAGGCTGGCCGAGTTCCCTGCCATAACCGGAATTCTTGATCCCGCCGAAACTGATACGGGGGTCGGACTTCACGATTTCATTGATGAAGACCGCGCCACTTTCGATCTGTGAAGCAAGCTGCTCGGCCAGCTCGATGTTCCTGGTCCAAATCGAACTTCCCAGCCCGAAACTCGATTGATTAGCGAGCTGGATTGCTTCCTCCACACTGGCTGCTTCAATCAGAACAGCTACTGGTCCGAAAATCTCTTCCGTAAAAGCGCAATTCTCCGGGATCACATCCGTGAGTAAAGTCGGTGCATAAAAATAACCGGTCCGTTTCAGAGGATGGCCGCCACAGAGTAATTTTGCCCCCTGCTGGAGACTTTTTTCGACTTGCGCGTGGAGTTCCTCTCTTAAATCCTGGCGGGCGAGTGGACCCAGATCTGTATCATGATCGAGTGGATCCCCTACCTTCAGGTTTTTGATTTGTTGGATCAATGCTTCCTGAAAGTCCTGAATAATGTCAGCTTGGACGATAAACCTTTTCGCTGCGATACAGCTTTGACCTGTATTCAGCATCCGCCCTTTGATCGCCATCGCGGCAACTTCTTCGATATCAACATCGGAGAGGACGATGAACGGATCCGAGCCTCCCAGTTCGAGTACCGATTTTTTAATTTCCTTACCGGCCTGAGCTGCAATCGCCCTTCCGGCTGCCTCGCTTCCAGTCAAAGTGACCGCTTTGACCTGCGGATGCTTGATCACCTGTTCGATGGCGGAGGAATTCACAGGCAATGTCGCCCAGACATCTTCTGGAAAGCCCGTTTCGTTTACCAGTTTCTGAATCGCCAGCGCACACCCCTGCACGTTGGAAGCATGTTTTAGTAAACCGACATTGCCCGCCATCAGATTGGGGGCCAGGAACCGAAAGACCTGCCAGAACGGAAAATTCCAGGGCATTACTGCCAGCACCGACCCCAACGGGTCGTATCTCAAGTAACTTTTACTGGCTGAGGTCTCTACTGGTGCCGGAGCCAGAAATGACTCCGCCTGTTCTGCATAAAACTCACATACCCAGGCGCACTTTTCGATTTCCGCATTCGCCTCGGAAATCGGTTTCCCCATCTCACTCGTGATGAGACGCGCGTAGACTGCCTGTTCCTTTCTGAGTCCCGCTGCCAGGGCGAGCATCAATTTCTTTCGTTCAGCAAAGGTTGTCTCCCTCCACTTTTGAAAGGCAGTTGCTGATGCATCGAGTTGTCTGTCTACCTGCTGTTCAGTCCAGACGGCGTACTCACCGATCAGTTCTTCTGTAGCGGGATTAATGGACTTCATCATTTCTGCCTCCCTTGCTGGAGGAGCAGCGGTGAATAAGTTCTCAGGGTGCAATTAGAATTCCGTCGGATAGGTCGTGATTTTTTCCAGACCCGATTCACCCAGATAGTAAACTTCTTCAATCCGCAATCCTCCTTTGAGTTCGTCGTGGTAGAGTCCGGGCTCCACAGTGAAAAGGTCTCCCACCTGAAAATTCTCGTCCCATTCCGGGTTGAGATGAGGAGCCTCGTGAGGTGAAAGTCCTAACCCGTGCCCAAGATGATGAGGAAACTCCCAGCCTCGGTATCCGTTCAGCCTATTATAGGCAGCTTCATAAACTTCGCGGCAACTCACTCCAGGGCGAACCGTTTTTTCTACCATCTTGATCGTCTCGAGCACCTGTTCACGTGCTTCTACCTGTGCGGGAGTAACCTGATCGAGGGCAAAACTTCGACACATATCACTCCGATATCCACGACACTCCACCCCCAGGTCCATCACGGCAATCTCACCCGACTGACCTGCTCGTCTGTCTGGCAAGCCTCCCCGACCAAATCGAAAATCGTTTCCAAGAACCAAAGTGCTCGCCTTGATCATTGGCAAGCACTTCCATCATACCCGCATAGAGCTCAACCTCGGTCATCCCGACCCGCAAATGTTCCTGGATGTATCCATAAGCGGCTTCGGTCGTTTGATATAACCGTTTAAACAAATCAATCTCATCGAGATACTTATGGCGTCGTTGTTTCAGAATGTCAGGAAGCAGATCGACTTGCTCAATCGATGAGTCCGGAAGCAAACCGGGACGAAGACCGAAATCGACGCCCAGTTTTTTTACAGAACTCAATTCAGTAGAAATCGCACTCAAGCTCGCCAGGAGCTGATCTTCCACCAGCGTCGCCACTTTATTGAATTGATAAGTCTTCTTGATATCAGCAGCTGTTGGCCAGTCGCACTCGAAGGGAATGACCAGAGTTCTTACCTTATCACGCGTCATCAGGAATAAGGGGGCGAAGAAAGGACGATCCCAATAAGCGGCATAATAATGTACATGCCGGGGGTCGCCAATCAGAACGGCGTCGAGTTCTCTTTCATTCATGAGTTCGAGAAGATACGCCTGCCGCTGCATACAGGACTCGACTGACAACGCTGGAATGGGGATGTGAACCTGCATCTTGATGATCTTTTAATCTATAAGTAGTCCTGAAACCCTTTGATGAGTCACATTGAACCTTTATTTACAGATTCAAGAACAACCACAACCGGGTTTCAGGATCGGTTCCAGTGAAAAACGATTCGATTTTTTTGAAGCCCTACAGCACTCCATACTTTTCGTAAGCCTCGGTTGCTTTCATGCCATTGCGGATGGCATCCCGCGTTACATTTTCGGCGTTAATTTTATTCCAGGCTGCTTCCAGTGCTTCCGCTTCAACCTGTTGAGGAATGACGACCACTCCATCGACATCTGCCATCACCAGATCTCCCGGAGCAAATCGAACGCCATCCAATTCGACAGGGACGTCATAATCGACGACGCGTTGACGATGCTGAGAATCATAAATACAGGTTCCCAGGGCATAGACTGGGAAATCCATTTCTTTCATCTGGCGGACATCCCGTACCTGTCCATCGACGATGGCTCCCACACACCCCTGATTCCGAGCTGCTGTAGAGAGAAGTTCTCCCCAGATCCCCGAACGTCGTGATCCATGCGCCGCCGCGATAATTACATCATCCGGCTGACAGGAATCAACGGCGCGTAATTCAAGTTCATACGGCTCAGGATCCTCGTGAGCCATGTCGACCCAGAGCGTCGTTTTACAACGTCCCACCAGGAGGCGATCGACAGTGAGCGGTTTCATCTCGATTCGTGGGGACTGATTCCGGTAACCCAGGCTGTCGAGTACATCGCACAGCACCGCCGAATAAAATTTCTCCCGGATTAATTCCAGAGTGATTTCCATCAGATAAACCTGTTTCTATACTGAGACTTTAAACCCATAAGCAAGTTCCCCTATCGTAGCATGGAAGACCTGATGAATTGTAGTCTTCGCCCGCAACTGGCTTTATGACCTCCAGTTTTTCTGTGTATGAATCCGATTCTGCTCCCCAACTCGAAAGCCGAACTGATGTCGCTGCAAAGATTGAAATCAACGGTTCTTCCACTGGTCCGCACCTGTTGATCATTGGCGGAGTCCATGGCGACGAGTTCGAACCGATGGTCTGTCTGCATGAGCTGATTCGATTTTTGAATTCTCGTCAGCAGCAGATTCAGGGAAAGATCACGATCATTCCCATCGTGAATGAGGCGGCTTTCGAACACGAGAATCGCGTTGCACCCGATGGAAAAGATCTCGCACGTACCTGCCCCCGGGAATGCAATGGGAACGATCACAGAACAGACAGCAGCCTTACTGAGCACTGAAATTCGTCAGGCAGATTATTTCATTGATCTTCATACAGGGGTTACACGTCGCCGTTTATCCCCTCTCAGGATACATGCTCCACTCAGATTCGCAGGTCCTCGAACTTTCTCGAAAGATGGCCCGCGCATTTGGTCTACCTGTTATCTGGGGAACAACTCCGAATCATCAAGGGCGTTCTCTCTCCGTGGCTCGCGATGAACATATTCCCGCGATCTATGCCGAGTATCTTGGTGGCGGAACCTGTGCTCCCGCAGGAGTTCGTGCTACCTGCGGGATGTTTAAGCGTGATGACAGAACTGGAAATGTACACCGGCGATCTCCCAGCAGAGCACGGGACCAACACAACAGAATCGGTTCTAGTGATTGAAGATAACCGAAAGGAGCCGGTCATATGCAGGTCAATCACCCTGCTCCTCGCCGGTTTGTGGAAACCTCATGTCGAGTTGGGAGAGTATGTCGCCGCGGGTGCGACTCTGGGGATCATTTCCTCCGTGACAGGTAGGGAAGAGACCGAAGTGAAGGCGAATCAGACGGGGATGGTGCTGGTACTGAGAACTTTCTGCCGGGTCGCGCAGGAGGAATTTCTGGCAGTCATTCTGGAACCTCAATCGGAGGAAGATCGACAAATCATGCAGGAAATATCGACTCATCAACCTCAGTTTATGCATTCCGTCTCCCTGAAGCAGCTGATAGACTGAGAATAGAGGCTCCTCCCCTGAGAGGAGGATTTCATCCCACCCCCATGCCTACCTGAGAAGACTATGCACCGCATCAAGCTGGCCCTCATTCCGGTATTCTGTTTCTACTACTTCCACAATCGCTTGTGCTGCTGACTGGCAGGCAGGCTTTGGCAAGGTTGTGATTACCCCCGAGCAACCGGTCTGGCTGTCGGGTTACAGCAGCAGAACAAAACCAGCCGAGGGAAAAGTCCACGATCTCTACGCGAAAGCGGTTGCATTTCAGTCACCAGAGGGGACTCGCTTTGTCTTAATCACGACAGACCTGGGGTCGATGTCTCCCGAGATTTACAATCATGTCTTAGAGCAGACAAAAGTGAAGTGGCAGCTCTCGCGCGAGTCACTGGTAATCAACGCTTCTCATACACACTGTGCTCCCGAAATTTGTGCGGAACGACGAGTCTTCCATAATTTGTCAGATGAAGCTGAGGCAGATCTGGCCCGCTATATTGATGAGCAGTTAAAACCAAAACTGGTCCAGCTGGTTGGCAAAGCGCTGGAAGACTTGAGCAACGCGAAACTCAGTTTGAGTCAATCGGCAGCCTATTTCGGTAAGAGCCGTCGGTTCCCGACAGAAACGGGTGAGTTCATTAACCAACGCTACGACGCCGGGATTACTGACAACACTGTTCCTGTGATGAAAATCACGAACGATGAAGGTGAACTGCGTGGTGTTCTGTTTGGATACGCCTGTCACAATACGACCCTCGCTTTTTACCAGTACTGTGGAGACTACGCCGGGTTTGCTCAATACAACATCGAAGAGAAATATCCCGATGCGACTGCGATGTTTGTGATGGGCTGCGGTGGAGACCAGAATCCTTATCCACGACATGGTGAAAAAGGACTGGAGTACTGTCAGGAGCATGGTCGTGAATTAGCCGATGCAGTGCTGACAGCCCTCCAGGGACCTCAGCTGGCGATTGAAGGTGATTTATCTATCGCTGCAACAGACGTGGAGCTGGAACTGGAACCATTGCCACCGCTGGAGACACTGCGAAAAGAAGCTGAAGGGGGAAATGAAACGATTTATTCCCGTAAGGCGAACTATCTGCTGAACGAACTCGAAACTAAAGGTAACATCGAACTGACACAGAACTGCCCCCTGAATGTCGCGCGGTTTGGTGACGAGCTCCTGTTTGTATTTGTCAGTGGTGAAACTGTTCTCGATTACGCCCGCCTATGTCAGTTCGAATTCGGGGGTCAGATGGTCTGGGTGGCAGGTTACAACAACGATGTCTCTCGCCTACCTCCCTTCACAACGTGTTCTGCTGGAAGGTGGCTACGAAGGTCGTTCCGGCATCATCCATCAACTCACTCCCACTCCCTTCCTTCCCAGCGTTGAAGAAATCGTCATGGAGGCATTCGCCAGATCGTTTCTGAAGTGAAGAAATAATCGATCGCGTTTTCGCAAACTGATATGATGAACACAGTCATATAATCTGCTTTTATAATCTAATAAGGTTTCTATGTCGTCTTCCAAATATACATTCTCTCTGGCTACTGCAACTTTATCTCTGATTATTGTCGCAGGCTGTATGTTTTCTGATGTCGAATCAGCCGAGGCTGGTTGGAAGGCGAGTGTTGCCCGCGCTAATATCACACCAGAGACTAAAATCTGGATGGCAGGATATGGCAGTCGTACTGAGCCTACGATCGGTAAACGACAGGACCTCTGGCTGAAAGCGGTTGCCCTGGAAGATGAAAAGGGACATCGTGCGATCGGCTTCAGTAGTGATCTCCTGGGGATTCCCCAGTCGATTTACAACAATGTCTGCGAAGAATTGAATAAACAGTATCAGCTCTCCCGTGCGGACATCATGCTTAACAGCTCTCACACACATAGCGGACCTGTTCTTCGGGGAGCACTGCTCGACATCTATCCGCTGGACGACGAACAACTGAAGCTGATTGAAGACTATTCGAACGAACTTGAAGCAACACCCTTTGTACGTCTCACCGGTGAAGCCTTGAACGCCCTGCAGCCGGTCACCTTACAAGCGGGAACTGGCTCAACAGATGTGGCTGTGAATCGCCGTAACAATACTGAATCCGAAGTTGCCGCACTGCGTGAGCGGGGTGACGAACTGAAGGGCCCTGTCGATCACGCCGTCCCAGTGCTGGCGATTCATAACAGTAGCAGCGAACTGATAGCCGTTATTTTTGGATACGCCTGTCACAATACAGTGATGAGCGATAACTATCTGCATGGCGATTATGCAGGTTACGCACAAGCTGCGATTGAAGAAGCTCATCCAGGAACAACTGCACTCTTCTATATGGGTTGCGGAGGAGACCAGAATCCTCTGCCGCGTCGCGATGTCAAGCTGTTGACTGTCTATGGTAATAAAGTCGCTCAGGCGGTGGATGAAGTCCTTGCAGACCAAAGTCGTTTGAAATCACTCCCGGCAAAACTGGAAACATCACATCAGTTCGTAGAGTTGAATCTCGCCGATCCGCCCAGCAATGAAGAGTTGACCGCAATAGCAGAGAACGATAAACGGGGTGCTTACCAGCAGCGTTGGGCGAAACGATTACTGAGCGAACGCGAAGCGGGGAAAACATTTATCACCAGTTATCCACTTCCCCTGCAAGCCTGGGAAATCGGCGACGAACAACTCTGGTTGACTATGGGGGGAGAAGCCGTGGTTGATTATGCCCTCGGTTTCAAAAAGATGTTCGGTGATGAAACCTGGGTCGCTGCCTACTGCAATGATGTCCCTGCCTACATTCCGTCATTAAGAGTACTTGAGGAAGACAAGGTTCGCCTTGGCTATGAAGGCTACAGCTCGATGATCGTCTATGGCATGCCCGCCTATCGCTGGGCAGATGATGTTGAAGATCTGATCTCCAAGACGATGACTAAACTCGTTGCTGATGTTCGACCTTAAAACTGGCCGGTCGAACACAGTCGCTCAGAAATCATATTTAGCCCAGTAGATCTCCTGACGATCGTATCGTGTCCGGAAATCGTTGAGGATGACTTCGAGATCGGGACTGATAAACTCCTTCATTTTCTGACTTCCTTTGACTTTCAGCACCAGTTGCTGATTGAAGTCATGCAGTCTGGGGGAGATCCAGAAGGTATGGCCGGTCCCCAGAGTTTTCGTCACCTGAAGTGTGGTCGATTCTCCTCGCGGACTCGTCATTTTCGCTTCAAGCGGAATCGTACGGCGGCGTGTATTTAATGTCGCAAAGCCTGCTTCCATACCTCGGGCTTGTATCCAGTCGACTTTGATTTCATCCTGCGGCATGAAAGCTTCATACGAAACTTCCTCGGCATCGAGTTTTCGTGATTGAAGATCCATCCAGTCAAACAGCGGCTCTAACTCTTCCCGATACCATTCTGAAGCCCGGTTGATATATTGGGCATAAACCAGATTGCTGTTCAACTGAAACATCTTGTTCAAGAGGCGAGAGTGGCGGCCATCATATTCGCCACCGACCAGGTACCAGGGTAATTTCAATCCATTATCCCAGTAATGCATCGCTTCTTCAGCATGCCTGCCACGGATTCCAATAACTCCGGCATAGACGTCGGGGTGTAATAATCCAGAATCGATCGCCGCATCTCCACCATCAGCGATGCCTGCGATAAATACTTTATCTGAGTTAACCGAAAACTGCCGACGAACTTCCAGCAAGGCCTGATGAATACGCTGGAGCTCAAGCAGGTTGTGATTGTAGACCAAACCGGGAGTCATTTGAAATTGGGGGACAACCAGCAGGTAGCCTCGCCGCATCGTTTCACCGGGACTTTCAGCGTTCCCACCCCACCAGCTTTGAAACATCTCCAGGTCTCCACCTGTGGGAGGAAGGGCAATGACCAACGGATATTGACGGAAGGGGGAATATTCCAGGGGGGTGTGAACCGTATAGTTCATCGTATTCCCCACCTCGTCGATCAATTGCATCTCATACTTCCCACCACCAGTGATGGGACTGCTTGTGGGAACGGGAGGAAGATTCTGCAACAACCGCGTTAATCGCTCAGCGTTGAGACTTTCGATTGATTTAATCTGGCTCACCAGTTCCGCTTCCGGCTCACTGGATCGCAGATAATCGTAAATGAGAAAACGAGCCTGCCACAAGTTTAACGCGAGACCCAGGTCGTTTTCCGCAGCATCGGATCCCAGAATCCAACCGGTGTATGCGAGAGCGAGTTTTTCCTCCGCAGAGAGCGAACTATCCGCTTGCAGTTCAAAGAAGGAATTGAGACGTGGCAATGAAGCCATCGACAACTCTTCTGTCACCAGACGGCGAATCAGATTCAATTGCGGATCGTTTTCTCGACTTTTTAACTGACTCTGCAATTCAGCGAGGGTGATCGCGACCGATCCCAATCGATCATGATCAACCGCATACTGCTTGAGAAATTCATCAATTTCAAATTGTAAATCAGGCGCGATATCCTGCTTCGGCATTTCCTGAATTGATTGATAAGCAAGTTCGAACTGCCCCAGTCGACGCCGATTCTGGAGCTCACTGAAGATTTTCAGGGCGAGTTGCTGACGAACTTCGTATATTACATCGGTATAATCTTCATTCTGAGCAGATTTGTTTTTCTCGAGCTCTTCCAGATGCTGATAAGCTTCATATACACGATCAGCCTGTAAGTAAAAACGGGCAATGGATCGCTGCATTTTTGCATCGTCTGGATCGACCACAGCCTGCAGTAACGATTTTAAAACGTCGGCAGGAATTGATTTTGTACTTAGAGTGACATCCCAGTCGTAATTCAGCCCTTTGACGGTCACGTAACGCGGATGTAGAAAAGTAATCCCCTGGATGACCTGAATCTGATCTCCACTGGATGTGAGCAGGGTGACTTCGCGTTGTCCCTCCTGATTGAAGGAGGTTATTTTCCCCACGCCACGAAACGTCTGTAGACGAATTTTTTTTCGGGATGAGATGGGCTGAGGCACCTTGAAGAAATCGAATGCGGAGAGCATCTCACCTTCGATTTTTCGCCCATCTGCGGCCAGCATGTTGTCGGAGATATAATAGCGGCGAATGTTGTCTTCGATTTCAATTATCGGGTTGTATTGAAATTCCCCTTCGCGGGGATCGTCATTTTTACGAAAGGTATTCACCACCTGGTTATCAAGACTGCGCAAAAGCTTGCTCTGGCCTTTCAGGAGTAGTCCACTTTCCAGCCGCAGCTCATCGGCAGAGACAGGTTGCCCCGGCAGACTGAAAGCCACCAGCCCCAGGACAACACTCACCCATAAATTGATTTTAAGTCGCACCAATTCACCCTGCTGCAAAAACATAAACGCAAGTTGGTATACCAGTAAGCGCCCGCGTTAATCATTCCAGTCGATATGCTGCTGAGATATTTCATCAGAGCAGTAACTGCTGGATTTTAGAGGAATCCCGATTTGATGGGGAGAGGGAATTGAGTGAGTGATTCCAGGCAATTCGCATGCATTCAGCCACCAGAAAACTCTGGTAATTGATTATTGGGAACTGGCTAACCGGAGAAAAGACCCATTAATTCCTCCCGGAAGAGGAATGCGACCCAGCCAGCCACCAGCACGACTACAATGATCACGAGATAAATGATCAGACCAAGTCCTCCGATGAGGCCCCGGAACATATTTCCGACCCATTTCCAGCGTTTCTGGCGATCATACTGTTTAGCCAGTTTTTCATACTGCTGTGCTGTTTGTTTTCCCCGCTGGTTGGCGTTGTCCTGGGCGATACGCTGATGCATCATTCCCTGGAATTCAACATACTGGGTCAACGGGATAAACTGGCCTTTATTCCCTTCCCTGGCCCGAGCCCGCTTGTCGAACATGCCCGCTTTGATTCCCTTGACGACTTGCTCTGTCGAGAATTTATTCAAAGCGGATTTGCCCTGAGCATCTACGAAGCGGACATACCAGACTTTTTCCCCAGCCGTTTCCAGAGTTCTGGAGACTTCAGAATGTTGTGCATCTCGGCTGGAGCTGGGCGGAGTGTATGCGGGTGCTCCCGCATTGGGTGTAGTCACCCCAGTGGGTGGAAGGGTCGCTCTGTTAGCAGGAGCCTGAGTCATTGCCCCGCGACTCGCCATCCCGAGGCTGCTGGGGTGACCAATACCGGAATTTTCAATCGCACCGTCGACAAAACTGAGTGCAGGAGAATGTAACCCCAGGCCAACCAGGTCCTGTACCATCTCCGAGCAGTTGTTGTAGCGGTCTTTGGGATCTTCTGCCAGCATTTTGTCAATCATCAGATCAAGACGGCTGGGGACCTCACTATTTATCTGGCGCACTTTTGAAAGTTCCTTTTCTCTTGGCCAGAATCAGCTCCAGTGTATCTTTCCCTTTGAAAGGAAGCTCACCTGTCAAGAAGTAGTACAAAGTACAACCGAGCGCGTAAATGTCTGTTCGTAAATCGACATGCTTCGCATTACGAGCCTGTTCCGGAGCCATGTAAAGTGGTGTTCCCAGACCTGTACCACTCTGAGTCATGGAGACATCTTCATCGATCGCTTTGGCTAAACCGAAGTCGGCAACTTTCACAATGCCTTTGGAGGTGATCAGAATGTTATCCGGTTTGATATCGCGGTGGATCATATTCAGGTCATGTGCCTGCTTGAGCGCCTGGGCACAGACAAGGACCACATGCAGTGCATCGCCAACAGAAAGCCGCTTCAGTTGATCCATCCAGTTCTGCATGCTGCAACCATCGATATATTCGATCGCCACAAAGTTGATCCCTTTGGAGGAATCTGCCGCATAAACCTGTACTACGTTTGGATGATGCAGTCGCGCCATCGAACGTGCTTCACGTAGAAATCGCTCAACGAAGTCGGGTTTTGTTGCCAGTTCTTTGGACAGGGTTTTAATTGCCACGGGGCGATCGAGACTGACCTGCTGCGCAAGAAAGACCTCACCCATCCCCCCCTTACCCAGGCGTTTCTTCAATCGAAAATCACCCAACTGAGTGGCTTTTTTTCCAGACGAAGATGCAGGTTGCTGTTTGCTTTGCGCGGGAGTTGGCTTACCAGGTGCAGGTGTCTGTTGTGGTGGAGTTTCTGGCATAATTGGTTTTGTTTCTGCCTCGGGATCTGTTGGTCCGATAACAGTCGCTCCCAATGCGTCTATCTGAGTCTGACCAGGACTGGGCGATGAGTCCCGCTTCAGCTTTTGAGGACTGGAGGGAGAGACAGAGACTTTATCATCAGGAGAACGGGATGGAGACATGGAGGATACTCACTTGTTCCTGGAGGATCACAACGAATCAAGAAATGTTCGATATGACGACCGATTTCGGGAGATTCCATCAGAGTTGACAGAAAGCCCCCCAACCGGGTTTTGATGCCGGAACCGTTGTCTCAGACAGTATAGTGCCGCCTGAAACCCATGCAGGTTACTTATTTAGAGAAAATGGCCCGAATCGGTTCAGGAATAAGAAAGGCTACCAAGACAAGCCAGCGTCTGTAAGTCCTGCCCCTATATTATGTTAAATCTCGGGGACTTACGCAAATCCTATTTCAGCAGTAGACCTATTTTCAGCAGGAGAAATCATTCTCACGAAGTCTACGGGAATAGGGCCCAAATCCAGACTCTCGCGGTAAGCTTGCCCAGCGAGAAACAGGAAGCCAGCGGTCGATTTCATCTTGAGAGTTAGCCATACAAATCAGGAGGGATACGCTTCCTGAACCTGGTTGAGATGATGACGAATCCGCTCCAGAAGCATGGTTTTATTGATCGGCTTGGTGAGATAGTCGTCGCAACCTGCCTCCAGACATTTCTCGCGATCTCCCTGCATGGCGTGGGCGGTCACTGCAATCACCGGAAGTTTGTTCCCCATCTCACGAAGTTTACGAGTGGCAGAATAGCCATCCATCACCGGCATCTGCATGTCCATTAAAATCACATCGAATGGTCTTTGTTCCATAGACCATTGATTGGCAAGGTCATTCTGATTCTGGGGATCCCAGGAACCGTAAATTGCGTTCAATGCCTCTTCGCCATGTTCGGCGATGGTAACCTCGGCACCTACCTTTTTAAGAATGAATGATATTAACCGTTGATTGTCAGGCCCGTCTTCAACCAGCAGAATTCGACAATTCAATTTATCACCTGTTGGAAGACTGGATTTCATTACTTTTTTAGGTCCTTCCGGATTCAAACTCGTACCCTCAACGAACTCAACATTGAGAAGATCACCCGCAGCAATACTGATAGTGAACTTACTTCCCTTGCCAATTTGACTTTCCACCTTGATAGTCCCCCCCAGGTTCTCGGCCAGATACCGCGAAATGGCCAAACCTAAGCCAGTCCCTCCATATTTCCGGCTTAAGGAGTAATCCGCCTGAGTGAATGGTTCAAAGAGATGAGCAATATCGTCAGCATGAATGCCAATTCCTGTGTCGATCACGTCAACCAGAAGCATTCCATCTTCCTGTTGACCCATTGAGCGTACTATGACGTCAACACGACCTTTTTCAGTGAATTTAAGCGCATTCCCCACAATGTTCATCAGAATCTGACGGAATCGATCCGGGTTCGTGAAGATTGATGTAGGGATATCACCTTCATATTGAAGATGTAGCTCCAAAGCTTTCTTCTTGGCGAGCTCCTGCAGCCGTTTGATACATTCATTGATTAATTGAATCGGACAACAGTTCTTGCTCTCGAGCCTTAACTGTGCTGTATCCAAGTTCGAGTAATCAAGGATGTCATTAATGATCTCGAGGAGGTGTTCGCCATTTCGCTTGATGGTGTAGGTCGTCTCCTGAGTCTCTGCATCGGTGGCACTGTTATGCAGAATATCCGCGTAACCCATGATCGCCGTCATGGGGGTACGAATCTCGTGACTCATATTCGCCAGGAATTCGTTCTTGGCCCTGTTGGCAGCCTGTGCTTCATCACGCGCTTTACGTAAGGCGATTTCACTTCGTTTCTGTTCCGAAATATCCCAGGAGAGGGCAAGCTGGACCGTCCTACCTCACTAACTCTAATGGTACAGCAGTCGATCGCATCCAGCGACGAGTACCATTTCGCCCCTTTCATGATGTATTCAATAGCGAGTCGATTTCCCCTCGCAAACCCGTTCCGTCAAGAGTTTCATCGAGTCAACATATTCCGGCATGATGAAATCAAAGAAGGATTGACCGGATTACTTCGTCCGTTGTTTCAGCCTCCAGCAGTTCGAGCCCCGCGGGGTTGATCTCGATGATTTTTCCCGATCATCAATCAGCATCAGGCTTCCGTGTAGCGGTATTTATAGCCCGCATACGGGCTTCACTCAGTTGCAGCTTGTGGCGTTCCTGTCGAAGTTCCTCATTTTGAAGATACTGAGTTGTGACATCCTCTAATACAAACCAATGCCAATTCACCTTGTTCCGGCATGGGTTGCACAGTGATCCGCTGAACCATCGTTACATTATTGCCTTCTGATCCCAAGTGTATGGGGATCAGTGGTCGATGCAGAGAGGGGGAAAGGACAATTGATTGTTTGTAATCGAATACTTCTCTCACGCACCTGGAAGCGGCTGGTTGTCAACCCCTGGACAAACTCCTCTCAGGTTCTTCAGCAACGCATCCTGGCGGGGAATACGGCTCCACTGACTGAGAGTTTTGTTCCAACTGAACAAATTCAGTCCCTGTCAATAATACAGACCCCGACCGGTACCAGGTCGTACTGTTTATCGAGGAGGCATTCAGGTCGATAATTGGTGACAGTCACGTTATTTGAACCTCAGACAGCCAAAATTTCACCGGCAGAATTCATAGAGAAGTGGAAATCGTGTTTTTGAACAGCACTAAGCAAAATGTATCTCTCAGTCTTCCATTACTTTTGCCAGCAGGCGTTTTAAACATTCCAGCTGGAAGACGATAATCAGGCTTCCCTGAATGTCTCGACTGGCGATATTGAAATGGGCGTTGGCAACCAGAATGGTTAATTCTTCGGTCGGATCGCCGACGAGTTTGCCCTGCATGTGTTAATAGATCAACCTGGGGTAAAAAACTCCGGTAGTGAATAATCAAGTCCGCATTCAAAGAGGTTGAGACGGAACCCAGAACAGCATTCAGGACAATATTCCCAATCTCTTCCAGAATTCCTTCCAGGTCAAAATCGAGCCATCGGCTTCATTTTCCACTTCACCAACGAACTGCGAGACTGAGTGCACTTTACTGGGAAAAGTCAGCGAAGCCTGGCCATTTAATCCACCGCCAAACTTCTGAGAAATCAGAGTCTGTGTTCGGTTACCAGATGAGTTCACACTGTGCGACTTCATCTGAGCGACAGGCAATTACCTTTGGTACAGAGAGCTCAATCCAGGAATCCGTGATTTCACTGGAGAGCGGCTGCAGCGCCCTTCTGTCCCGATGTTGATGATCTCTGCCAGGGCATCCAATTGTTCAACTGTCGTATTCATCATTTTCAATTCTCTACTTCAATCTTATTTCAGTAAGTACTGATAAGACTTATCGTAGCTGTACGATAAATATCGAGTGACTTGTAATCAGGAAATAGTAATGATCCGTTTTTCTTCAGTTCGCAGCCATTGCCGAAAGGGCTTGTCTTCACTGCTGCCATCAGCTCTTCCGGCTGTACAGGTTTATTCAGGAATGCAGTGATACCTAATCGATCACATTCAGATCGGGTTGTTTTCTGGATGTCTGCAGAAGCCATGATGACCGGAATCTCTTTGTTCTGCTCGCGTACTTTTGCCAGAAGTTCAACTCCAGTCATCTCTGGCATGAGGTTATCCGAAACGATGCAATTGATCTCACTTCCCCGTTCCAGGTAGGTTTCCAGCGCTTCTTTCCCGTTCCGAGCCTGAATGATTTCAAAGCCCTGGCCCTCCAGCACTTTGACAACCATTTTTCGAGAGAGTCCGGAATCTTCCACAACAAGAATCGTTGGCATCAATTTACTCCTGCACCTTAATACGGATAACGAAATATGATCACTCGCAATAGAATTCTTCAGCATCCCGCCTCTATGACTTCCAGCTGATCTGTCAACTGGGAGAATCGGAATATCTTTTCACTCCCAAAGCATAAGATGCATTTTGGCAACAGTTGCGAGGTCTTCCCCTGCAAATTGGAGTTTCAGGCCCCATATTGGGCATCATAACCAGCATCACCCGATCAAACAGATCCCCGCCCCGGGATTAGGCTTCTCAAAATGTTGTAGGAATTCGACGCAGCGTTCTGGTTTTTGCAGATCCCTTTTAGTGCTAATTTCGATAGCATTAAAGACCCAATTTGAATCTCCTTTCTACAAGAACGCCCAATGATCGAGCTCCAGAATATCTTTCAGCATTACTCTGTCCGTCCTATCCTGAAACACATCAGCCTGGAGGTCGCCCCGGGTGAATGTGTCGGAATTGTCGGCCCGAACGGGATGGGAAAATCGAGCCTGTTAAATGTGACGTCGGGGGTGGTCACCCCTCAAAAAGGAACTGTCACGATCAATGGGTTGTTGCGGAAATCATCCGAAGAAGCTGAACTTGAACTGCGTCGAATTATTGCCTACCTGCCGGACAAGCCCTATCTACCGAGCATGATGCAATTACGTCATTTTCTCGTCACTGTTGGAGAGCTGTATTCCATTCCTGACGAACGGCTGTTTGAGCATATGGATCAGTTGATCACCCTGTTTAACCTGAAAGAAGTTGCCGACAGCCCTCTCGATTCTCTCTCCAGCGGGCAGATGAAAAAGGCTGCGATCTGCGCCACTTTAATCACCGAGGCCCCCATCTATCTTCT
Source organism: Planctomycetaceae bacterium (assembly GCA_041398805.1). Lineage (GTDB taxonomy): Bacteria > Planctomycetota > Planctomycetia > Planctomycetales > Planctomycetaceae > Polystyrenella. The sequence goes on from JAWKUC010000002.1 coordinate 561,825, forward strand.
CGATGAACCCTTCTCTGGTGGACTCGACCCTGCAGGGATTATGGCCCTCAAAAAAGTTCTGCGTAACCTCAGCCTTTCACAACAGGCAATCGTAGTCATTACAGCTCCCGTTCCGGAAATTCTGGAAGAGCTCGTCACCCGGGTCATCGTCTTACATGATGGCAAAGTTCTGTTCGATGAAACTCCCGAAGATCTGACCGGACGTGCGCGGACGCGCTGCGCAAGCTCGCGAGATCGACGATTAGGCAAACTCGCTTTTCCGGAAACACAGAACAACATCAACGACTACCTGGGAGAAAAAACCAAAGCCTGGAAGAAAAAGTCCCAGGATGGGATGCATTAGTTTCCATTCACTTCCAATTTCGTTTCTCCTCATCAAGCACTCCACTGAAATCCGCGCTCCAGATCAAACGACGCTACCTGCACTTCACCAAACTGATCGCTATGCATGTGGTCTTTGCGATTAGCGTCCTGCCTCCGTCCTTTCGCCAATCTCCACCGATCAAAAAAGAACCTTTCTGAAGGACTTTGATTTTTTCGGCGGGAGATGGACTGACAATGCTGTTGATCAGCACCCCTTATTCTCTATGCGGCCTGCCGTGTCTTTCTGTACCACCCGCTCATTTACGCCGACTATCAGTCCTGGTTAAGTCAGGTTCCCTGGCAGCCGAGCTTGAAGCTCCCCTGGGTCAGGTCCATTTTGTACTCCCTGATTTCCTTTTATGGGTCTGCTTTCCCTGATGGTCTGGTTGAATGGAATGGTCTCTCCTCTCATCATTCCCACATTAATGCTGGGCTCATTTGCATTTTCCTTACTGGTCCCGCAACTACCACAGGGCGAAAGTATGATATGTTTGCCGTCACAACGCTGATCACCATTCTGATGGTCATTCCGGATATTTTGAAATCGTTCATACTCTGCCTGGCCGCTTACATCATTTCAGTGGTCATGTGCCAATCCCTGCAGAACATTCATCATTGGAATCAGGGGAATCTTGGTAATGTCGTTGATACCCTCAAAAATCCTTCAGTCGCAACACAGACCAATCCAATTTCGGCGCATGCCGCAGAAAAACAAAATCGGCTGGCCGTGGGATTTCATTTCACCCGCTCTTGAAAAAGATTTGAAGCAAAATCAATACACGAGACTCGACGCACTCCTGGTGAGCATCCTCTTATTCTATTTTTTCCTGCTCTTCACGCTCCGCACCCAGGTCGAGTTCCTCGGTTTGGCTTTCGGCCCCTTGTTAATTCTGATCGGTATCTGCATCAATGCAAACAAGGGATTCCTGGTGCCACCAAACAGCGTGATCTCCCGATTGGTCAAAGGAAAACTTCGCTACCCGGTTATGACCAGCTCTTTCTCACTCCGTTAATTGTACCTCATCCTGATGATCACGCTTTTTCTGATCTTCGCACACAATGATCTTCCCCCTGGTTCCCGATTCCCCATGACAATGTCGCCAGAGCGGTCATGCGGGTTCCCACCGGTAGGAATCATGGCCTATTTCATCATGGCCGGCCCCCGACCGCTCCCGCTGGCTCTTAACAGGAAAATACCACGTCAACCTGAAAATGACTTACGGCTCTACGAAAGAGCCTATAAAGAATGCCGTTGAACCAGGTCTTGATTTGGGAGGTCGCATCACAGAAGCATGAAACGAATCCTTGCGAAATTAAACTACTCAGGCGTTATCCACACCTCTACCGATTTCGGAATCTCCAATTGGCGATTGTGGTCGTTTGTGTCTTTTTTCGAATTGTGCAAGATGCTACCCAAATCAGATTTGCTGATAATGCGAATCATTCTGAGCTACGACGCGATATTACTTTCAGTCACCATTCTACTGATGATATTTCTCTCTACACCATCTGGCGAACCTTTAAACTTCAACCGGCCTATCACGTCAATTGCCACACCCGGTGGTTGAAATCAATGCCGTGGTCCTCAGAGGCTGCCTCAGGGTGAGATTCATTTTGTTCTCCTGACTGGCTTTTCATGTTTACGATGATGGCCTACTTCCATGTCGCGCGGGAGTTAAGTCCATTACTGATCCCAATCGTCATGTTTGTCGCATTCACTGCTGCCAATCTGGTTGCAATGTTCGTTACTGGCCAGAAATGATGCCGCTTTTCAATGCCTCCTGATTGGTGGAGGGGTCACCATGGGGTACGAAAATGTCAACTTGCATTTCTGGGATCAGTCCTTCTCTACCTTCAGTTTTGCTATCTGAGTCTGCGAGCTTCGCTTAGAAACCTTCGGCATTGGGATTTAAAATATATACAACATGAGCGGTCAACCTGAGCATGCCCGTGTCCAATCATCAAATTGGGAATGACTACTAAAGCAGAAACTGTCGGAATCGGTTCCATCGAGCATCATTTTCTTATGATGACTCCCGCTGCTCATCACTTTATCAAAAAACCCGGTCGATCTCAATCAGCACAGCCCTCATCTTGGCACACTTGCTGGATGGTATTTATGGCTGTTGAGCAGACTGAAGGGTATGGACGTTTTCTACATACTCTGGTTTGCCATGATCGGTCGAATTATCTATCGAGTCGCTCGACTACATGACGCTTCCGCGCACCCCACACTATCAGAGCGAGGTTTCAAACAGGAAATCTGATTATAAAAGATTATGACTACCTGTTTATTCCCATGCTGACTGGAGCCAGTTGTTTCATTCTCGCCATATTGTATGCGAGAGGCTCTTTAGCTTTAGATACTGACTGGCTGAGACAGATTCCCGAGATAGAAAGCATCCGATTTATTGCCGCCCTCTTAACCTCCTGCGGGTTCTGGTGCTTTCTTCTGTTCCCGGGTAACGTCAGTAAATTGACCCTCACTGGTAACCACCGACTGGGAGCCTCGCAGGTCTCCTTCACGGGTCACTCTTCTCAGTGTGAATGAATACAATATGAATAAGTAATATAAAAAAGGACACCCTGATTCAGGTGTCCTTTAGCTTTGTAGAATCGATTGTTCAAACATTAAGTCCGGTAGAGCAATCGTCCGCAGGCGCGGCAGAACCGGATTTTACCCATGTTCAGATCGATCATGATGTTCGGTTCAAGCATTGTATAGCACTCGCTACAGGCGTGTGATTCAACCGCGGCCAGGGCCGAAGCAGAGTGAGCCATGACCAGCCGCTGGTATTGAGCACGCTCGGAAGCCGGAATGCAGGATTCCGCGTCCTTGAGAGCTCCCTTGAGTTGCCCCAGTTCTTCATTCAAACCGGGAATCGTTTCCTCAAAAGCGGCTTTGAATTTCTGAGCATCGGCCAGAGCGACTTCGAGTTCCTTCTGTTTAGTTTCGATCGCTTTCGATTGAGCGTCGATTCCGTCGAGGCATTCCAGGATTTCATCTTCCAGAACACTGTTCGCGACTTTATCCGCTTCGATCTGTGAAGTGATAATATCGTATTCCCGGTTGGATGAGGCCTCGTTCAATTTCCCTTTGAGGGTATCAATTTTGGCTTCATTCGTTTTTAATTGCAGCGATTTCTTATCGCTGGAGAGCTTTAACTGCTTCAGTTTTTCCTTGGCGGCAGCTACTTCAGCCTCTTTTTTACCGGCGATCTGTTCACGGGCAGTAACCCGTTTGGGGCCAGCCTCCAGCTTATCCTGTACCTCCTGCAATTTACGATGAATTTCGTGAAGGTCTTTCAGTTCCGCTGCAGTTGTGCTCATTCGATTTTCTCTCCTGGAAAATACTCAAGGTCGTTCGACGTCTTGCCAATATAACAGAACCACAAAAAAAAAGCCGGTCACTGGGACCGGCTTATCATATCAATTTGTAATGTTGGCTGCCGCCAGGGTATCAAGGAACCCTTTGAGCTGCTTGCTCCTGACCGGATGCTGCAGCTTGCGAACAGCCTTCGCCTCAATCTGGCGAACACGTTCACGGGTCACCTTGAAGATTCGCCCGACTTCCTCGAGCGTGTAGGTGTAACCATCACCCAGCCCATAACGGAGCTTGATGATTTCCCGTTCGCGGTAAGTCAGGGTTTTGAGAACAGTATCAATCTTATCCTTCAGCATTTCCTGAGTCGCGGCGTTAACAGGGCTGTCGCTGCCGTTGTCCTCGATGAAATCACCAAAGTAGCTGTCTTCGCTTTCGCCCACTGGACGGTCGAGGCTGATCGGATGCCGTGAGATTTTCATCACGCGGCGGGTTTCCTCCAGACTCACATCAGCGGCTTCGGCTGTTTCCTCCAGGGTTGGTTCACGTCCCAGTTCCTGCACCAGCTGTTTGCTGACTTTACGCAGTTTGGACATCGTTTCGATCATGTGAACCGGGATACGAATCGTACGGGCCTGGTCAGCAATCGCGCGGGTAATGGCCTGACGAATCCACCAAGTGGCGTAGGTCGAGAATTTATATCCCCGGCGATACTCGTATTTATCAACCGCCCGCATCAGGCCGGTGTTTCCTTCCTGAATGAGGTCGAGGAAGCTGAGACCCCGGTTACGGTATTTCTTGGCAATCGAGACGACCAGTCGCAGGTTACCACCAGAGAGGTCACGCATTGCCTGTTCGTAGGCGAAGAAACGGTCCTGAGTTTCCTGAACCCGTTTTTTCAGAGACTGTGGAGTCTCCAGGGTCATCACCATCAGGTCGTGCAGTTCACGCTGCAGGTTGGCTCGTTCGTCTTTAGCTGTTTTCAGTTTCTGCAGATTACGAATCTGTGATTCCAGCTCCAGCATCCGAATCGAAATCTGTTCCAGACGACGCATCGCTGGTTGCAACCGCTGGGTACGCAGGCTGAGCTCTTCAACCAGGGTGACCATTTTTCGACGACGGAACATCAGACGATTTTCGGCAGCACGGCGATCTTTATCAGTCGCCTCTTCCGAAATCATGATTTCGAAGTCTTTAATATTCTGCTCACGTAATGGACGCAGGGTCGACAGGTTGTGCGGCATCCGACCCAGAATCTGATCTTTCTCGAGAGACTCGGTCATGGAGATTTTGATCGTACGGTCAAAGGGAAGATCGGAGGACTCAACACGATTCAGAATGCTGATCGCTTCACCCATGACGTAATCGCCAGAGATGAGAAAACGACGGAAGAGTTTACGGGTCAATTCAATCTGCTTGGCGAGATTGATCTCTTCTTCACGTGTCAGCAGGGGAATTTCCCCCATCTGAGTCAGATACATCCGCACGGGATCGTCAATCCGGCGCGATTTGTCTTCGGTAGACATTTCTTTGACGCGTGGTTTGCGTTTCTTGGTTCCGTCAGCGCTGGTCTCAACAGAAACTTCATCCCGAACAAGAGGGAGGTCGAGTTCTTCCAACGACATGACGAGATGATCGAGCTTTTGCGGATTATCCGCTTCGTCAGGTAAATAGCCGCTTGCCTCCTGGTAGGTGACAAAGCCCTGCTCTCTCCCTTTTTCGATCAGTAATTTAAGTTCTTGATCTAAGCGATGCACTCGCAGTTCCTCCCGGTTCAGGTCAATTTTCGTCGGTATCTCGTTGTCGGTGGAATTGTGTTGCTTTCTGCAACAACTCAATCGCTGTAACGTCCAGCGTTGATCCGACAGAAGTCTCCGCGGAGATGGAGACCATCTGTTCAATGTCAGACAAGGCTTCGCGTTCCTGATGGCGTCGTTTGATTTTTCTGACTGCCTGATACAGAAAACGGGAGACTGTTTCGCCCTCGATTTCGATGACCGATTCTCTTAGTTTCGATGCGATATCGAGTTCAGAGGAAAGCTCATCGATGAGGCCGACAAAATTCTTCGATGGTGTATCTTCAACAGCCACCATCAGCCTGTTCGCTGAAGGCAACTGATCTTGTTCGTACAGGTCGAAACAGAGTTGCAATAAGGATGCCAGATCTCTGTTTTCCAGGTCAGCTGGGGAAAGCTGCTGGCTTACCCAGAATGCTGACTCCGGTTCAACCATGATTATGGAAAGCAATTCGCATTCCGGATCCCGTACTAACTCTAGTTTAGTCCATTTTTTTCGTACAGGGGTCAACTGTACATCCGAATGGGCAAGTGAGTCGAAATGGGGAGGCTGCACCTGAGCCTGACGGCTCGCCTCACGACGCTGTTGCTGAATGCGTTGATTGTTTCTGGTTTTGCGTTTTTCCACGAGCATTTGTCGCAGCGCGGGTTCCCCCACCGACAGCCTCTGGGAGAGGCGGTTGAGGATGATGTCTTCCTTCAAGGTGCCGACTAACTGCGGGGTCATGGAGACCAGGTCGAGCAGTTCGTCGAGCGTTTTCTCCCGGCCATGCACGCTGATGCCGTTTCGTTGCCGGCAAAGCTGGTACTTGTATTCCAGGGCTTCCGGGGCCTGTTCCAGCAGGTTTTGCAGGCTTTCGGCCCCTTTTTCTTCGAGATAATCAGCTGGATCCCAGCCATTCGGCAGGTTCAGAATGCGGAGGTCGACTCCATGCGCCAGGAACTGGGAAATCGACCGCTCCGCCGCGTTCTGTCCGGCGGCATCACCATCGTACAGCAAAATCATTTTCTTACGGGCGAATCTCATGAGCTGCTTCACGTGGGAGTCGGACAGGGCAACCCCCAGTGTTCCGACGACATTCTCAATTCCAAACTGCTGCATCGTAATCGCGTCAGTATACCCCTCGACGACGATGGCAACTTCTGATTTTCGGATCGCCTCTTTAGCGACATCGAAGCCGTACAGAAGTTCGCTTTTTGCAAAAATTTCACTTTCACGGCTGTTCAGGTATTTTGGTTCACCCTCTTTTGCAATTTCGGGTAAAATTCTTCCGCCGAAGGCAACCGGCTCCCCCTTCCTGGTGCGAATAGGAAACATCACCCGTTGCCGAAAATCATCATAGTAGCCATCCCCCTCATTACGTTCGCGTACGAGTCGGGCTTCATACAGTTGGCGGGGATTAAATTTTCCCTGGGCGCGGCCAATCAACCACTCCCATCCACCGGGATGGAACCCCATGCGGAAGCGCGTGATCGTCTCTTCGGTAAACCCTCGATCTTCGTGCAGGTAACGCCGGGCAGCTTCCGCCTGGGGACTGTTCATCAACACCTGATGAAACTCGTTTTCCGCCCATCGGACGATATCGATCAATCCTGCTTTTTGATTGGATTTGGAAGAAGAATTCCGAGAAAACGTCTTCGGCATTTCCAGATTGGCACGACGGGCCAGTGTTTCCAGGGCCATCACGAAGTCGACATTCTCAATGTTCATTACGAAGGAGAAGCAATCCCCTCCAGCATCGCACGTCCAGCACTTGTAAGATTGTCGTTCGACGGAAACATTCATCGACGGGTTGTGGTCGTCATGGAAAGGGCAGATCCCTTTGTATTCGCGACCACCCCGGGTGGGAATGAGTGTGACATATTCTGAGATCAGGTTAACGATATCAGTCTGGGTTCTAACGGTCTCTTTGAAATCGTTGGGAAATTCAGTTGACACCCGCGACCCCCGAGACGTTTGACCCTGAGCAGTTTAAACGATCAATTCAGTTTACCCAGCAACTGAATCGACGCGCCCCAACACATTGAGAGGACGATGTTTGGTTCGGTTTAGCTTGCCATGCGCCGAACACTCCAATTTTACATACTGAAGACCTTGCGTCAAGGAATCGCTGATTTCGGCAGCGATTTCCCGCGAATCCTAAATCAATAGCCTGCAGGATATTAAATCACCACACGACCGTTAATGTGCCCTCTCTCCCGAATATTTTGCCAGAAGTTGGTAATCAGCACTTCCCGGTTAACCTAACTGGCCAGTTCAGATTCCGTTTTCAGGCCATTTTTTGAGTCGAGATCGTTAGTTCGCAAACGATTTGAGTTGCCCTCCCTGCGGAGAATCAACAAAATGTGAAAACCTTGAAGCTGCTCAACAAATTCAGGTGTGAACCTCAACCGAGGGCTCACTCTCTAACCAGCTTTAGCTTCTCGCACCCTCAAACACGCACCCGTTTTTCTGTCCGGAGCCAGTCCCATTACTACCACCTCAACCGATGTCGCTTATCAAGCCCCGATTTGTCCCGATACCCAAACAACCTATGGGGTCGATCAGGTCCTGACAAGCTGCCCGGAAAGCAACTCGCTGCTTGATATCTGCTACGACTGGGACCGCATACCTGTTCCCTCCTCTCTGCGTGAATTCGAAAAGAGATGGAGCAACAGACACAACCCGCTCGACTACAGTGGCGTCTGGCGATTCCGGGAATTGCTCCCCTTCGCCCCGGAGGAGAAAATTGTCACGATCGGGGAAGGACAGACCAAACTGCAACAGGCAGACCTCGCCGCGAAGTACGCCGGCCTGAATGCGGGTAACCTCTACCTGCAATACGAAGGTTTGAATCCTTCGGGCAGCTTTAAAGACAACGGGATGACCGCCGCCTCGACTCACGCCCACATGGTCGGAGCGAAAATCACCGCCTGTGCCTCAACCGGAAATACCAGCGCTTCGCTCGCCATCTATGCCAGCACCACCGGGCTCTTTCGATGTGTTGTTTTCATCGGTTCCGGAAAAATCGCCTATGGAAAACTTTCACAGGCCCTCGATTACGGTGCCGCAACGATTCAAATCGAAGGGGACTTCGACGATGCCCTGCTCCGCGTGCGTGAAGTTTGTGAGCAGGAAAACATTTATCTCTGCAACAGCGTGAACCCCTTCCGACTGGAAGGCCAGAAGAGCATCATGTTTCGAGTGCTTGAGTCGCTGCAATGGGAAATCCCCGACTGGATCGTCGTCCCTGGTGGAAACCTCGGGAACAGCAGTGCCTTCGGTAAAGCGTTCATGGAACTGAAACAACTCGGTCTGATTGATCGCATTCCCCGTCTGGCTGTCATTAATGCTCATGGAGCCAACACACTCTATCAGTTGTATGAGAAAGAAGGACTGCGCTGGAACGGTGGTCGCCCCGATGTCATCAAGAGCGACAACTTCTTCACCGACATGGACGAACAGAACCGTCGGGCGTCGACACTTGCCAGTGCGATCGAAATTAATCGCCCGGTCAACCTGATGAAATGTCTGCGCGCACTCGATGTTTGTGATGGTGTCGTGCGTGAAGTCGATGACCAGCAGATTCTCGACGCCAAAGCAACCGTCGGCGCAGGCGGCTTCGGTTGCGAACCCGCCTCGGGCGCCAGCCTCGCCGGAGCCAAACTCCTTCGCGAAGAGGGTATCATCGCTCCCAGCGACCGCGTCGTCTGTATCCTCACCGGCCATCAGCTCAAAGACCCGACCGCCACCGTCGGTTATCACACCTTCGACGCAAACGACAAAGAGAACTCCCTCGTCAAACGAGGAATCTCCAGTGCCGAATTCAGCAACAAACCTCTTCCCGTACCAAACGATCTGGACGCGATTTTGAAGGTTGTCCGCGGGTTGTAGGGGAAATGATTAATTCTGAAGCCAGCCTGCAACTGGCAATTTATTAACCAACCCAAAAGGCTCTTTATTCGTAATGGAATAAAGAGCCTTTTTTATTTCCTGAAAGCAGGTGTTACGATGTGGATTTTGTGGATCATCCTGTACTTCGTGTTAACCATGGCCTGGCTGGTGGTATTAAATCGAGCTTCGAAACCTGCCACCCGGGTCATCGTTGGTCTGCTTACCCTGACTGGATACACAGTCGGTGCTGTCATCCTGACAATGATTGTGACCCAATTTCAGGTGAACTCTGAAACCACCGGTATTTTCAAAGGCTTAACTCAAGGCCTGGTCGAAATTACTCAAGATGAATATGACCCAGTTCAATTTCATGATGACCTGATTCAACTGAATGAGGATGCCTGCGCCACCTATGAAACCTGGAAATTTAATGAAGAGGCAGCGCGTGATTTTCTTAAGAAATACAACCTGGACCTGGAAGATTATTAAGCCAATCTTCTGAAGAAGAATTCTCTCCATGGGAAAAGCTGGGACCTAACATCGGCTTAGTTCACCCGGTTATCAAACCTTCTCGTGAGCAATAATCTCATCCCAGGTTTCCCGGCGGCGGATGATGCGGTATTCGTTGCCGTCGACGAGGACTTCGGCGGCGCGGGGCGGCTGTTGTAGTTGCTGCTCATGACGGTTCCGTAGGCCCCTGCACTGAAGATCGAGAGCAGGTCACCCCGAGTCACCGGGGTAGGGCACGATCTTTTGCGAAGTAGTCGCACGATTCGCAAACGGGGCCGACGACGTCTGCTTTTTCACAACCGTCGTATTCTTTCTCCCAGTCACCTGCCGGATCGATCGTTGATTTCACCGGCCAGACACCGTGGAAGCTATCGTACATCGCCGGGCGGACAAGGTCGGTCATCGCTCCATCCTGAATGATGAAGAGCTTGCCACCTTCACGCTTGGTGAAGACTACCTGAGTGACAAGGATACCACTGTTACCGGCGATATAACGTCCCGGTTCCAGGGCGAGGCGGCATTTCGCCTCTTTCACACCGGGGACGATCACCTTGGCGTATTCGGAAGCGGGGAGACCTTCGTTGTGACGGTAGCTGATGCCAAAGCCCCCTCCCAGATTGATCCAGTCGATCTCGTGACCGGCAGCGCGATATTCGGCTACGACATCAATCGCTTTTTTCACGGCCTGAGCATACGGGTCCGTCGTCAGAATGGGGGAACCGAGGTGCATGTGGATTCCCTTGAGAGCCAGATGCGGGTCGGCGAGAACTTTGTCGGCCAATTGAGAAGCCCGTTCGATATCCATACCGAACTTGTTCCCTTTTTTACCGGTGGTCGTTTTGCTGTGTGTCTTCGCATCGACATCCGGGTTCAATCGCAGAGCAACAGGTCCAATGACACCCATCTCGGCGGCGATGGCCGAGATCGCATCGAGTTCGGCTTCACTTTCGACGTCGAACATCAGGATGTTCGATTCCAGCGCGAACCGAATTTCCGCATCGGTTTTGCCAACACCAGCGAAGACAACGCGCGTCGTATCGGCACCTGCTTCGCGGACCCGGTAAAGTTCTCCCCCTGAGACGACATCGAAACTGCTGCCGGCATCGTTCATCACTTTGAGCAGGCTCAAATTGCCGTTCGCTTTGACGGAGTAGCAGATGACCGGGTCGACTTCCGCGAAGGCGGTTTGAATGTCTTTCAGTTTTTCGAGCAAAGTCGCTTTGGAATAAACATAGAGCGGTGTACCGAATTCCTCGGCCAGTTTCGCAACGGGGACCTCTTCGCAGTAAAGTTCGTTCGACTGATAATGAAAGTGACTCATGAAAACATCCGCTCTAACGATTTCAACTCAAACAGGAAAAACAGAAACGATTATCAGAGATTGGCAGCCAGTAACTCGGCGATCTGCACAGCGTTAGTGGCGGCCCCTTTACGGAGGTTGTCACTCACACACCAGAAGTTAAGCCCAGTATCACAAGAGATATCCTTGCGGATCCGACCGATGAAGACATCATCCGAACCGTCGCAAGTCGATGGAAGCGGGTACTGTCCGTTTTTGAGATCATCAATGACAGTGATTCCAGGGAACGCTGCAAAGAGTTCTCGCGCTTTCTCGGGTGAGATCGGTGACTCGGTTTCGACAGTGATTGTCTCGCTATGACAATTCGCCACCGGGATACGCACACAGGTCGGGTTCACTTTGAGGTCAGGCAGGCCCATGATCTTGCGGGTCTCGTAGACCATCTTCAGTTCTTCGCTGGTATAGCCCTGATCTTTCTCGCTCCCGATCTGGGGAATCGCATTGAAGGCGATTGGGTATTTGAATGCTTTGTATTCATAAGGTTCATTTTTGAGATAAGCCGCGCTTCCCTGATGTAAGTCAGCGGTCCCCTGTACTCCGGCTCCGCTGGTGGCCTGGTAGGTGCTGACAATAACGCGTTTCAGCGGACTGAAGTCGTGCAGTGGTTTCAGAGCGACGACCATCTGAGTCGTGGAACAGTTCGGGCTGGCGATAATCCCTTTGGCATTGATTGCATCCTGGGGATTGATCTCAGGAATGACCAGCGCGACATCTTCTTTCATCCGCCAGTAACCGGATTCATCGATCACTTTGCAGCCGGCGGCAACAGCGGCTGGCAGATATTCAGCGGCGATGTCGTCGGGGGTGCTGGCGATAACGAGATCGATCCCACCGAAGCAGTCCTGGGTGAGTTCTTCAAAAGTGTGTTCTTCGCCCTTAAAAGTCAGCTTCTGCCCGGCAGAGCGTTTCGAAGCGAGGAAGCGGAATTTTTTCGCGGTGAAATTTCGCTCTTCCAGCAATTGACGAATAATCTGACCGACAGCACCCGAGGCACCGACAACAGCTACAGTATCAAACACAATGGTTCTCCTGGAACACAACTTCTGTACAGAATCTGACCGAGATTCAATGGGTTAACGTTCTTCCTCAGGAAGAAAACAAGCGGACACCACTGACAGGCCACGACCTCTATGGTAGGAGAGGAGGAGTGGCAAGAGGTTCACTGCGGCTCTGAAGAGTGTGTGTCTCTCAAGTCGGTGAGGAACCTGGTTTCCTGAAAAAAGGCGACAATCGGAATTCAGTGGTATTTCTGAGTTATGGGGACACTATAAAGGGTGAACCCCGGCAGATTCAATCTGTCCAGCCCTTTCCCACAGCTTATTTTGCCGGACGAGGCGGTTTTATCTGCTCAGGAAGACCAATCACAAATGGTTACTGTAAAATTCCGGCTTTTCTGGAGAGAGAGAAAGAGACTGGTTGGGACCGTTCGGTCTCGCTTGGTATACTCCCAGACAGCCGACTTCCCGAGTGGAACTTACGAAATCGGCATTAATTCGACCTGCGATGTCTTAACTCTTCATTTGCTCAGATAGTCAATCATGATTCCTGATAATTTGCGAATTCTCATTGTCGGTCAAGGTGGCCGTGAACATGTCCTTGCCTGGAAATTGACCCAGTCCCCCAGCGTAAGCCGAGTTTACTGCGCCCCTGGTAATGCAGGAACTGCGATTGATGCGATCAATGTCGATATCTCTTCCATGGATATCCAGCGACTCGTCAAATTCTCCAAAGAAGAAAATATTGATCTGGTCGTCATTGGTCCTGAAGCCCCACTGGTCGCCGGTTTGACTGATGAACTGCAGCGAGCCGGTATTCGTGTATTTGGTCCCAATAAAGTCGCGGCTCAGCTGGAAGGGAGTAAAGCATTCGCCAAACGGATTATGAAACTGGCGAATGTCCCCACGGCTGAATATCAGGCGTTTGATAACCTCGATGCGGCACTCACCTACATCGAAGATCGTTCCGCTATGAAGCTGGTCGTCAAAGCAGATGGCCTGGCAGCGGGAAAAGGGGTCGTCGTCTGCAACACCCAGCACGAAGCCAGCGAAGCGGTTAAAAGCATGCTGGGGGGGCGTCAATTCGGTGTCGCTTCCGAGAAGATTGTGATCGAGGAACGCCTCGAAGGACAGGAAGCGAGTATTCTCGCGATTGTCGACGGGAATACGATCATTCCGCTTGAGACCTCTCAGGATCACAAGGCAGCTTACGACGGCGACAAAGGCCCGAACACCGGCGGCATGGGCCTATTGCCCCGCCCCGATTGTCACCCCTGAAATGATGAACGTCATTATTGAGAAAATTTGGTTCCCACGGTCCATACCCTCAACCGGGAGAAAGCCCCCTTCTGCGGTGTTCTCTATGCCGGTTTGATGATGACCAATCAGGGACCGAAAGTTCTGGAGTTCAATGTCAGGTTCGGTGATCCCGAAGCGCAACCTGTGCTGATGCGTTTGAAGACCGACCTCGCCAAGGTTCTGTACCTTGCTGCTGAGAAAAGGCTCGATGAACTGGATGAACTCGAATGGGATGAACGCCCCACCTTATGCGTCGTGATGGCGTCGGAAGGATACCCGGGCGACTACGAAAAAGGAAAAGTCATCACGGGCCTGCAGGCTGCCGACGAAGTCGAAGGAGTAAAAGTCTTCCACGCGGGAACAGTCCTGCAGGGAGATCAGGTTCTGAACGACGGTGGCCGAGTGCTCGGAGTCACCGCCATTGGTGATGACCTTACCAACGCCAAACTACGAGCTTACCAGGCGGTCAAACAGATCCGCTGGGAAGGTGCCTGGTGCCGCAAAGACATCTCCGATAAAGCTCGCAATATGTAAACGTGTCAATGCTCTCTTTTTGAAGTGAGACAAATAAATAAGAAGGGTGGTCCAGACAATCACATCGTGTTGTCTGGATGCCGCAGGCACACTAAAGCGCTGAATGCGATTATGCTGGTAAGTTATCGAAGCGTTTCCACTCGAACCGATTACAACACTTTCGTGTTGCTGCGCGACCCAGACAACATTGCATGATTGTCTGGGCCACCCGGTTAGTCTTTGAGCGGTAAATACGTTTTGATCCAGTCGATAGCATGAGGGACGTACTCGACAGGTAGCTTGTGCCCGGCCTCAAAGAACTTGAGTTGATGGTGTTCCCCCATCATCAGATTTTTGAGTTCGACCGCTTTCTGCTCCGGGCAGAGTGGGTCGGTCCTACCCATCAGTAAAAGGTAAGGGCGATCCTTTACAGCAGGAACAAAACTTTCCGGCGCAAGATATGTCACTCCATAGTTACTGGAAGTCGGCACTACACATCCCACTGCGACTTTAATCCGTGAATCAACACCCGTCAGCATGAAGGAATGCGTTCCCCCCATGCTGTAGCCCACAAGACCGATTTTTGCCGCGTCGATTTCTTCTCGCGTTTCGAGATAATCGAGTGCGCGTCGATAATCACGCACAGTCTGCACATAGATTTCGCTTAACTCAAAATAATTGAGTCGAGCTTTCACTGCGGGCGGGGTGTAGACATTCACGGGTGAGTAATCATTCACCGCGATTCGATCTCCGTGCGACTGGGCGTCCATTGCAAAGACGGCATAACCAGCCTCCAGAAGTCCTTTACGCACTTCGCCCCCAGTTAAATAGCCGCCATCCTTCCACCAACTTTCTTTTGAGCCCGACCAACCGTGGAGCAGAAGAACCAGCGGGCGTTTTCCCTCAAATCCCTGTGGAACCTCCAGATAACTCGAACAGATAAAACCCTGTGTTCCCCGAAAGACAATTTTCTCTTTCCAAGTGTTTAGCTCTGCATCATCAGAGTGTGCCACAATCCGGGCATCAAGAGGAATCTCTGGATCATAGTCGAGAATTTCGAGGCAAAGCTGATGCACTTCATCAGTTGGTAATGCAAGCGGATCGGCATCTGCACCCTGTAAAGGATTGCATACTGCGACTGTAATCAGGAGAATAGAACAGGTCTGACTCAAGTGAGTGAAGAGACGTAAAACATTCATCGGGCAGCTTTAAACATTCTATCGGGAATTGACGAGTTGCATTTCTCTTGATCGAGATTTACTTCCCCCATCATACTAAGACGGCTGGACTTCATGCTACAGTTGAATGAACTGACTCGCACATTCTCTCGCCCTGGTGAGTCAGATCTGCTGGCCGTCAATCATCTCTCCCTGCAGGTAAACGCTGGCGAAGTATACGGTTTACTTGGGCCGAATGGAGCAGGGAAGACAACGACCCTCCGCATGATACTCGGTTTGTTGCAACCAACCTCGGGAGACGCACTCGTCGAAGGACACTCTGTCACTACCGAGCCCGAAGAGGTCAAAAGGCATATTGGACTCGTCTCGGCCAGTGCCGGTTTATACCAATGGCTCACACCCCGCGAAATGCTCTATTTCTTTGCTGATTTGTACTCGGTGCCGGAAGAGAAAACCGCAGAAAAGCTTCAGGAACTGTCCGATCTGCTCGATCTGAATCGGTTTCTGGATCAACGAAGTTCGACATTGAGCACCGGGCAGAAACAACGCGTCAATTTAGCCCGCGCTTTAATTCATGATCCTCCCGTGATGCTGCTGGATGAACCGACGCGCGGACTTGATATCGTGGGAACTAAAGTCATCTTTGATTATGTTGGTCACTTGCGCGACATTGGAAAAACTGTCATCGTCTGCACGCATCGACTTGATGAAGCCGAACGGATTTGTGATCGATTTGGTTTGTTGTACTTCGGACAATTAAAATATGAAGGACGGATTGAAGAACTGCGGGAAACAACAGGTGAGAAATCTCTGGTAGATATGTTCCTCCGACTCATGCAGGCGAAGCAATCAACCCCGGCTGAAGCATGACGAACTGGACCGAATTCATTAGACTTGGGTAGACAAGTCAATCAACAACGGAGTGCGATAATATGAAACCAGGTCATTCAATCAGGTGTCTGCTGCTGATTTGCCTGTTCCCCTGTCTGTTAAGTGGCTGCCAACCGGGCGAATCAGCCGATAATCCCTCCGGGAAAACGCTCCGCATCCCGATGCCGACGAATGGCCCCAAATCTCTCGACCCGGTGCAGGGGAGTACCCACTACGAGAACATTGCCGCCAGTCAGGTGTATGAAACACTGCTGCAATATAAATATCTGAAGCGTCCATTTGAGCTCGAACCACTGCTATTGGCGGAAATGCCAACTGTCTCGGAAGAGGGTCTGGTATATCACTTCAAGTTGAAACAGGGTGTTTACTTTCATGACGATGCCTGTTTCCCGGATGGCAAAGGTCGTGAGGTCAAAGCGAGTGATGTGATCTATTCCTGGAAACGGATGGCTGACCAGACCTACAATCCGAAAAGCTGGTGGTTGTATGAAAAGACAATTGTCGGGTTTGATGAATATCGCGAAGAACAGATTGAGCGGGTCGAGGGAGGGCACTCATTCGAATACGATAAGCCGGTGGAAGGGCTCGAAATTCTGGGAGACTACGAATTCAAAGTGAAACTGATTGAACCGGTAACCAGTTTCATCTGGAAACTGGCGATGTTTCAGACCGCGGTTGTCCCACATGAAGCGGTTGATACCTACGGAATACGATTCGCCCGGCATACTGTCGGTACAGGTCCGTTCACCCTGAACGAGGAGGACTGGCATCAACCAGGGAATGACCTTCTACAAGAACCCCAACTATCATGCCGCCACCTATCCAACAGAGCACATGCCTGAAGATGAGGTAGCAGGTCTCACCCAGGCAGCTGGCGCAGAAATTCCTTTCGTGGATAAACTGGAAATCTCCTTCTATCCTGAAGAGCAACCCATGTGGTTGAAGTTTCAGGCAGGGCAACTCGATTTCACGACTGTCCCCGCTGTATTTTTTCGTCAGGCATTCTTTAAACGAAACAAAGAGTTGAGACCCGCCTGGAAGGAAGCCGGCATCACTTCGCAGCCTGTTCCTCTGCTCGACTTCATCTTTCATGGCTTCAACATGGAGGACGAACTTCTGGGAGGGTACAAACCAGAAAACAAAGCATTGAGACAGGCAATCAGCCTCGCCATTGATCTGGAAGAGATCAACCAGAGCTTCTACGAAGGAATCAATCAGATTTACGATGGTCCCATTCCCCCCGGACTGGCGGGTTACCCGGAGGAGGGACGTGCACCTCACAGTTATCGCGGTCGCGATCTGGCTCGGGCCCGGGAAAAACTGGTGGAAGCTGGATATCCGAATGGTAAAGGGCTTCCTCCCATCGACTATTACACCAGTCGCTCCGGCATTAATCAGCAGATGTCCGAAATGCTGTCGCGCCAGTTGGGTGATGTTGGAATCGAACTGAGTGTGAAGCTGGTCGATTTTGGCACGTTGATCAGTAATGTGAACAACAAGAAAGCTCCCCTGTTCAGCTTTGCCTGGGGATCGGATTATCCCGATGCGGAAAACAATCTGGCCCTGTTTTACGGCCCTTACGAGTCACCCGGTTCTAATCATTACAACTACAAGAACCCGGAATACGACAAGCTCTATGAACAGATTCGCTCCATGCCACCTTCACCCGAACGGGACGAAATCTATGTGCAGATGCGCGATATGTTGCTGGAGGATGTCCCCTATATCGGTTCAATGGCCCGAACGCGCTACTACCTGATTCACCCCCGTCTGAAAAACGTCAAAGCAGCTGAAGTCTTCAGCAACTGGTACAAGTACCTCGACATTGATCAGGAAACACCCCGCATGAACATAGAGTGATATTGATTCAGGCAGGCAGTAACTTAACTCAAAACAATTTCATTCAACGACTTCTGAACTCGAAAGTAACCGATTCACATGTGGAGTTATGTGATCCGACGACTCTTGTACAACATCCCGGTTTACCTGGGTGTGGTTCTGTTCGTGATGCTCGCTCTGCGGGTCAATGACCCTGTCGTGAATTATCTTGGTAAGAATGCCTCCGAACAGGAAATCAAGACGCAAACAGCCTCGATGGGACTCGATCAACCTTTCATCGTGCAGTACTTCAGTTTTCTGAAAGAGCTGGTGACCTTCCAGTCAGACAGTGAAAGCTGGGACCAGAAGTCCGTCAAGGTTTCTACTATCCTCGGAAATTCGATCATTCCCAGCATCGCAATTACCATTCCTGCATTATGTATCACCACCATTAACTCTTTATGCGTGGGGCTGTTCTGTGCGAATTACCGGGGACGCTGGCCCGATCGACTTGTGGCGATCTCCGCCGTGCTCGGGATGAGCATCAGCCTGCTGGTGTATACCATCCTGGGACAATACTTCGGTGCTTTCAAATTAATGAAAGAGACTGGCTTAGAAATCTTCGCCATTGAAGGTTATTACGGTGGCATTAAAAACTGGGCACATTACTGCCTGCTACCGGTCATCATCAGCTCTATTGTAGCGCTCGGCTACGATGCCCGTTTTTATCGGGCGGTGATGGTGGAAGAGACCAACCGCGATTACATTACGACCGCGCGGGCTAAAGGAGCTTCGCGGATGCGGGTGATGTTCGGACACCTGCTTAAAAACGCGATGATTCCAATTACAACCCACATTGCCGCGACGATTCCCTTCCTGATTACCGGTTCACTCGTGATCGAAACCTTTTTTAATATCCCGGGAATGGGACGAACCCTGATCGATGCAGTGAATGCCAATGACTTTCCGGTCGTCCAGACATTTACGGCCGTGCTGGCCGCTATCTATATCGTGACGAATATTCTCACCGATGTCGTTTATGCCTGGCTTGATCCTCGCATC
Source organism: Planctomycetaceae bacterium (assembly GCA_041398805.1). Classification (GTDB taxonomy): domain Bacteria; phylum Planctomycetota; class Planctomycetia; order Planctomycetales; family Planctomycetaceae; genus Polystyrenella. The sequence goes on from JAWKUC010000002.1 coordinate 580,806, forward strand.
CGTTTAACCTGATCGCAGACTTTCTTTCATTTATTTCCTACTCATTCGTCTGTTCAAACCTGCTGGATCACCTGATGCAACTTCGCAAATCCCGTTTCTGGAAACATCTGATTAAAGATAAATTCGCTATTGTTGCGTTTCTTGTCATCGGTGTTTACGTTCTGATCGCGATCGGGGTCGCCGTTCAATACAGCCACCTGAAAGATCTCTGCACCAAACGAATCGGGGCCCCTAATATACCTGGTTTAGTAGAACCTTCCGTGGAACAGCGAATCGACATCACCGAGTTCTACCTGGAAACGATCAATGTCGCCTTGAAGAAATCGAATGCGGCTTCTTCGCTTCGGGAAATCAATCTCGTCAATCTGCCGGTGGTCGATACGCCGGTTGAAGAAATCCAGGCCGAAACTGATCAAGCTTATCAAACCTTCGACCAGTTACTGGCAACCGCGGATCGTGACTTCGACCTCGAACTCCTGGCATCATTCGAAAAGCAGGTCTCCGGTCTGTATGAGCACCCGACAGGCTGGGATAAATTTGTACGTGACTTCCTCCTGCTGTTGGGAACTGACAAACAAGGGCGTTCCATCTCATTAAGAGCCACGTTTTCGATCCTGGTTGCCCTTCAGATTGGCTTTGTTACCGCGCTCATCTCGGTCTTCCTGGGAACACTACTGGGAACGATCGCGGGATTATACGGGGGCATCTGCGATCACATTGTGACCTGGCTGTACAGCACGTTCTCGTCGATCCCGAGTATTGTCCTGCTCGTGCTGCTGGCCTATATGTTTAAAGGCTCAGATTTTGAGAACACACTGCTACCCGTCTACGTCGCCTTCAGTGCGACTTACTGGATTGGTGTCTGTCGTGTCATTCGCGGAGAGACGATCAAAATTCGGGACCTGGAATATGTCCAGGCAACCCGGGTACTCGGTTTCAGCAAGTTCTACACCTTGTGGCGACACATCTGGCCGAATGTCTCCCACCTGATGCTCATCAACTTCTCACTGCTCTTTATCGGGGCGATCAAGTCCGAGGTGATTCTCAGTTTTCTTGGTTTGGGGGTCAAAACCATCCCCAGCTGGGGCATCATGATCAGCCACTCCAACGATGAGGTCATCAACGGATTCTTCTGGCAGATTGGGACGGCGACAGCCTTCATGTTTTTCCTGGTGGTCGCTTTCAATATCGTCTCGGACTTCCTGCAGGACGTCTTCGACCCGAAACATGTATAGTTTAAGGGGTTAGGCAGGCCAACAATTTCAGAAAATACCTCTTCCCGGCACTCCCAGTCTGGTACAATTAAAAATACGAGGGCCTGTTACGACTTCAGACTTTAAATCCAACTGCATTGGAACGATTTACATGGCACAAGCAATTGTCAATCCGGAAGAACTGCGACGGTTCGCCCAGACTTTGAAAAAGTTCAATACCGAACTGACCAATCAGGCTTCGATGATCAACAATCAACTCGAAACGCTGAGCAATACCTGGCGCGATCAGGAAAATCGCAAGTTCGCCGACGAATTCCAGGGACACCTGAAAATTCTGGCCCGCTTCATTGAAAACAATGAGGAGCACATCCCCTATCTGCTCCGCAAAGCGGAACGGATCGAAGATTACCTGCAACAGCGTTAAGCCTCTGAACGCGCTCGTTCACATTTTCCTTCTCGCTCACGAAAGGCCAGCAGAACATGGCCACCAACGCCAAGGTTCACTCCTTCGAAGCAATTAAACGTTTCCATACGGCCCTCATTATGTTTGGAGAAGAGGCTGCCGGTTCCCTGGGAACGCTCCATCAGGAAATCATCCGCATCATGCAGTGGCTGACCCATGATCAACCCAGCCACTGGAAGAAGCAGGTCCAGAAAGGTTTCGAGGAAATCGCTGCCGCCCGCGCAGCTCTCGCCCGGGCCAAGATGAAAAACATCGACGGAAATCCTCCCTCCTGTATTGAAGAGAAAAAAGCTCTCCAGAAAGCAAAACACGCTCTGGCTCACGCCCAGAAACAGATTGAGGTCGTACGGCACTGGGGCATTAAGATGCAACAGGAAAGCGACGAATACCGGGGTCGCCTGGGACGACTCGAAACGATGGTCAGTCTCGAAATCCCGAGAATGCTGGCCCTGCTGGAAAATATGGTCACTGTACTCGAAGCATATGTGGCTGTTCAAACAGTGGAAACAGACCGAATCAGCGCCCAGGAGGAGCATACGCGTCAACACCGCCCTGTTGGAAACAGTCAGGCCCAACCCGCCCCCACTCCCCAGGCAACGGCAGGGCAACCGACGCCGGAAACTGATCAGAATGGAATTCCTGTAGAAGTACAACACTCCACACCAGCCGATGGGGAGGAGGAAAGATGAAGTCGAGCAATTTCAGCGGTGCCATCGGGCGCCTGAACGAAGCGATGGAAGACTTGCTGACAGTCTGGCAGGATACGAAACTCTACTGGAATGACCATAACTGCCACCAGTTTGAAGAGAACTACCTGATCCCTCTCTATAATGCGACCAAACAGGCAGTTGAGGCGACTCGGATGATGAACGACAACACCCGCAAAGCAGTCCAGGAATGCACCCGCGGTCCCTTCGATTTTGACTAATCAAGAATACCTTCCACCTGATCTTTGGCTAAAAAAAGGGAGATTTACAGCTCTCTGCCCCATGACTTACCTGTTTTGAACCTGAAACAGTCTATCTTGACACAAAATCAGAAGAAAAATAAATTTCGACTGAATTCTCTCAAGATTGGATTTCAGACACTCACTGTAGCACCTGATTCAGCTCTTAATTGAATTGAATGAGAACTCAGGAAGGTCTAAAATCGCCTCTCAACCAAACCTTACACTCGAGATTTGCCCTTCAACAAGGCGTTCTCCGAAATAGACCGTACGAATGGAGTCGTCGATGGCAGCAGCGCCTTTGCAGCACACACCTGTCCCGTTTATCAATCTGGTCGCCCAGTTTGAACCAATCGCTGATGAGACAATCGCGGCGGTTACCCAGGTTTTTCGGGAGCAGAAATTTATTCTGAGTGAGGAAGTCTCCAGTCTGGAATCGGAAATTGCAGAATACAGTACTGCAAATCACGCCGTCGGTTGTTCTTCAGGAACAGACGCTCTGATTCTCTCCCTCATGGCTTTGAACATCGGGCCAGGGGATGAGGTCATCACGACTCCCTTCACTTTCTTCGCTACGGGAAGTTCCATTCATCAGGTGGGGGCGAAGCCGGTCTTCGTTGATATTGATCCCGAAACATTCAACATCGATCCCGATAACATCGAAGCGGCCATCACCCCGAAAACCAAAGCGATCATTCCGGTTCACCTCTTCGGTCAATGTGCCGAGATGGACAGAATCAACGAAATCGCGGCAAAACATAATCTCTTCGTCGTGGAAGATGCTGCCCAGGCAATTGGTGCCGAGTACCGTGGACGACGAGCCGGAACTCTTGGTGACATCGGCTGCTTCAGTTTCTTCCCCAGAAAACTGGGAGGAGCGGGCGATGGTGGAATTACCACAACCATGAGCCCGGAACTTGCCGCCAGACTGAACAACTGCGAGTCTGCGGAATGACTCGTCAGTACTATCACCTGGAAATTGGCCTGAACGCTCGTCTGGATGCCGTGCAGGCAACAGTCCTGAGAGTCAAACTGAAATCACTCGACAGCTGGACGGAAGGACGCCAGGCCAACGCGGCTCGCTATGGCGAACTTTTCCAGCATTACGATCTGTTAGATACAATCGTTGTTCCCGAGTGGAGCGAAAAAGACCGGCACATTTTCAACCAGTACACGATCCGTGTACAGGATGGACGTCGGGATGAAATCCAGGAGTCCCTGAAAGAACAGGAAATCGGTTCTGCCGTTTATTATCCTGTCCCACTGCACCTGCAACCCTGCTTCAAACATCTGGGTTACAAGGAAGGTGATCTGCCTCACAGTGAGCTTGCTTCTGCCGAGGTCCTCTCTCTGCCGATCTATGCAGAACTGGCACCCAGCCAACTGGAAACAGTTGTTCGCGGAATCTCAGAAGCCTTCGCACCTGGCAGCACTGAAAACATTGATCGACTCTACAAAGATGCAGAACCTCAACAACAGAAGAAAGTCGCCTGATCTGATTTCAGCGATTTAGTATCCAATACAAAAAGGGAAGTCATCACTTGATGACTTCCCTTTTTTGATTTACTTACCCGGAATTCAATTCCCCTCGACAGGAGATTAATTAATCCTGATAGAACCGGGTTTGTTCCTGATATACGAGAGGCTCTTCGTCGTCGCGGCTTTTCAGTTCGACGCTGATGTTCTGTTTGCCAGCCTGTTCGCCAACGACATGCACTCGGAAGATGGCTGTTTCACCAGCGGGCAGGATTGCCAGCGGTTTGAACTGGATCGTCCCCCCTGTCTGCTTGTGAGCCGAGGGCCCACGTGCTGTCTGGAAGAGAACTCCTTCAGGAAGTTCACATTTCACATCGACCTGTTGTGCTTCTTTAGAACCAATGTTGCGAACACGGATTTCATAGGCCGTTTCGCGTCCCACTTCAACCGGGTCGTCGAGATCAAGAATCTCAAGGGCCAGTGAAGGCGTTCCATCTACAATCGTTTGAACTGCTGCTTCCGTGCGAGTCGCCTGATCGGAGACAGCCGCGAATTTCTGCTCGGTTGAGCCCAGCTCGGTTGCTTCCAACTGAACCTGTACAACCGCAGTCTGACCAGGTTCCAGACGTCCCACAAACCACTGCACAACACGACTGCTGTCGTTGAACTTACCACCTTTGTCAGCCTGGACGAAATCGAAACCCGCCGGAACTTTGTGTAAGAGGCGTACGTTGCTCGATTCAGCCGAACCGATGTTGTTGACTGTTAAACGGTAAGTCGCGGTCCGTCCGACAAAGCGAAGGCGTGGTCCCTCAGCCAGTAAGGCTAATTCAGGGGCGACCACGTCGACCGAGGTAGTCACGACTTCGGTCAATCCACTCTCAGCCACTGCTGAAATTTCGAGTTCCTGTGTTCCCCCGGCCACACAGACGAGTGGCAGGCGAATACGTCGTTTTTCACTGGGGTTAAGCGATCCGACTGGCAGAGCGACTTTCTTGCCCTGGGCATGTTCCAGCCCTTCGGGAAGTTCCGCATGAATCACCACATTCTGAGCAACACCCGTTCCCGGGTTTGCTACTGTAATCACTTGTGTGGCCGCTTCGCCGACCATCACTTTTTTCGGGCCTTCCAGTGCCAGTTTCAACATTGGCTCTTCGACGTGAAAAGCGGCGGCTGTCATCGCACTGAATCGCACATGTGCTTCCGCCATCAGCGGGCCACGTTCATGAGGAATGAAGACAATCTTGAACGAAAGTTCCTCATCCTCTTTCAGGTGATCGATTTCCCAGGTCAATTGACCTTCGGTAATTTCAATCGCTGGCTCAACAGAAACGACTTCCACATGAGCAGGCAGGACGGCATCAAGCAGCAGATTATGAACGGGTGTCGAAGCAATATTGCGAACCTGTAATTCGCATTCTGCCTGCTGCCCCACATTGAGAACCCCGTTATTCACCCAGCGAGTGGCTACACTCGGAGTGATTGGCCCTTTAATAGTCAGATCCGACCAGGGTGCAGGCGCGAAGCGGGCAGTTGGTTTCAATTCGGTTTTAAACAGGGGTACTTCCGGTTGTGCTTTAGGCTGTTCGGATTGTGGCCCCAGATTAAAGGTGGGAGGTTCGACAGAGGGAGCAGCTTCTTCCGGTTCAAACTGGAATGCTTTCGCTTCATTTTCCTCTTCTAACTCTTCCAGATCCTCTTCTTCGAATTCCTCATTGGCCCCGAAAGCTGGGAACGATGGAAAGTTGATTTCCTCTTCGGAAGCAGACTGTCCGAAAGCATTTCCATCTTTCGCACTGATCAACTCGATATCCGAACTTCCTCTCTCAGGAGATTCATCGAAACCTGCCTGCTGAATTGGTGCAGCAGAAGGTTCGAATGCAGAACTCTCCCCCGGGGAGGTTGCCTTCTTCTTGGGATAGAAAGGGGTGGTGATTGTTAGACGGGAAGAACCTGACTTTTTATCAGACCAGGCCGAGGCCGCATTCTCTTCGGTTTTAAATTCCGACTCCTGAAACTCGCCCGCTCCCTGATCTCGAGAGCTCATGCGATTGAGGGTCGATTTCCCCTCCCGGAACAGATCGGGACCGTCAAAATCAGTCGGATCAAGTAGCTCCTGATCACGACCCTTCAGGTGAAACTCGTTATCGAGATCACTGGGGACAAGGCTCTCAGGGAATTCGTCCAGACTGGTATTCTGAGCAGAGAGTAATCCCCATCCACAGGCCAGTAATAAACAAGTTGTCAGGATGATAACCCCGCTCGCATTGCCCTCTCCTCATGATCAGGTGAGCTAAACTTCAATTCTTATTTATCTGGTGAAACATTCTCTTTTCGAGCCTTCTTCACCATGCAGTGACACCCTCTGCGTACGCCCTGGCGCAGCTGGTCCTTAATCTGTATCGGAGGGATATCGCAGAAAACATGACGCGGATTGGTAAACTTTAACGATAATAACGATAATTCCGGCACCAGCATTCTTCCCTGAACTCCTATTTCCACACAATGAACACTTCTGTCCTGTCCATAAAAGTAAGTGCCCATTTCGGTCTTAAATTCTGGTTCGCACTGCCGTTAGAGACAAATTTCAGGATCAATTCTACTCACACCGATTTATGAAGTTTTGCAGGAAGTCGATCGACCGGCATGGAATCCCACAAAGTACAGAAGTAAAGTGGAATTCAGCACAACACTTCTGATCAGTCTGATCCAGAAGTGTTGATGAAACTGACCAAACTCTCTCAACTCCCCTCAGAAGTCGGAAAGAAGAAGGAATTCAGATTCATCAAATCCTCCGTCATTGTGGACAGCTCCTGTCAACTTCACGGATTCCCCTACAGGATGTAGAGCCTGTCACCTCTTTAAATCAATTTGTTTTCAGCTCTTGTGAAATCCTGTCTACACAGACTTTCAGGTCCTGTACCTGCAAAAGTCCATGTGTTGAGTCAGCTGTAGCACTCACACGCATTGAATAGAGCGCCGCTATCCACTTGCGTACGAATGCCAGCAGCAGAGCTCCTGGGAAATCTGTTGATCAGCCAGTTGTCATTTTTCGCCCGCCGAAATACTCAATGGCGTGTGTCAGCCGAAATGATTTTTAATACGCTCCAGCGTTCAAAAATCATCTTTGCGTTATTGTTGTCGGCGCTCTTTTACAAACATCTACGACAGCACTATCACATTATTCTCCGGTCCTTAGAGGAGCTGTATCACCATGACACCTTTGGAATTTTTTGATTTCGCCAAGAAGAATGGCGCAGAAACAGTCGACTTGAAATTCTGCGACCTGCTCGGAACCTGGCAACACTGTTCCTATCCAATTAACACCTGGGATGAAGGCACCTTTGAAGATGGTGTCGGCTTTGATGGCTCCTCGATTCGAGGTTGGCAGGCAATCGACAGCTCCGACATGCTGGCCGTTCCTGATCCGGATACAGCCCGTCTTGATCCTTTCTTCGCCAACCCCACGATCAGCGTAATCGCCGACATCGTCGATCCGATTACCAAAGAAAAATATGGCAAAGACCCACGTAACGTAGCCCAGAAAGGGATTGCTTACCTCAACCAGACCGGCATCGCCGACACCTGCTACATCGGTCCCGAACCAGAATTCTTTGTCTTTGATGACATCCGCTTCCAGACCAATCAAGCTGGTTCCATGTATCAGATCGACTCGGTCGAAGCAGCCTGGAACTCAGGAAAGACTGAAGAGCCTAACCTCGGTCATAAACCTTCCTACAAGGGGGGATACTTTCCTGTGGCCCCTATCGACACTCTGGGCGACCTGCGCGCTGAGATGGTTAAGGAAATGCAGAAAGTCGGCATTGTGGTCGAAGCCCATCACCACAGTGGCGCAACCGCTGGCCAGTGTGAAATCGACATGAAGTTCGAAGATCTGTTGAAGATGGCCGATCAGTTCATGGTTCAAGTACATCATCAAAAACGTCGCCAAGCGCAACGGGCGGACGGTTACCTTCATGCCGAAACCTGTTTTCGAAGATAACGGTTCCGGTATGCACCTCTCATACTTTTTCTGAAAGAAGGAAATCCTCTTCGCAGGCGATGGTTACGCGGGTCTATCCGAACTCGGGCTGCATGCTATTGGAGGTCTGCTGAAACATGGCCGTGCCTGCCAATCCTGCAGCTCCAACAGCCAACTCTTATCACCGTCTTGTTCCAGGGTTTGAAGCCCCTGTTACTCTGGCGATGTCACAGCGGAACCGTTCCGCTGCGGTTCAATCCAATGTACTCACCTGGCCCGAAAGCAAAACGGGCTGAGTTCCGCTGTCCTGACCCAAGTGCGAATGGTTACCTTACCTTCACCGCCCTGATGATGGCGATGATTGATGGTATCCAGAACAAAAATCGATCCAGGCGATCCACTCGATCGGGACATTTATGACATGTCTCCAGAAGAGCTTGCCGCGACGAATGTCACCCCATCGACATTGGGTGAAGCCATGACGGCTCTGGAAAATGATCATGACTTCCTCACCAAGGGAGACGTCTTCAGTCAGGATTTGATCGATACCTGGATTGCCTGGAAAAGAAATCATGAGATTGATCCTCTCCGTCTGCGTCCTCATCCCTATGAATTCGATCTCTACTACAACTGCTAATCGAATTTCAGAGTAAACTGAATTAGATTCCTAGACGACTCTAACCAGGGTCGTCTTTTTTTGAATAGAACCAAACTGGTGAACAATTCTATCTTTCAGTCTGCGAACTAAAAGAAGGCAGGTTTCCATTATCCGAAGGTGCTCTATAATGATTAATGAATACTGAAATCTGAATCAAAACCGGGAAGATTTATGACCGTCCGCACCTATAAAACGAATCTGAATTTCCAAAGCTGCGTTAAAGCGGTGACACCCTATTTAAATAATGAGCCTTCTATCCATCACTGGTCGGTTGATACCAGCAATCCCCAGAAGCCACTCACCATCGAGGAGATAATATCTCCTCAGAGAAAATTGAATCACTCGTCAAAGAGGCGGGGTTTAAGGTCCTGGGAACTCTGGAAACTGTCGAACAAAAGACTCCCTCTACAGTTCCTGAATCTCAGGAGGATAACCGCAGCTGGTTTGAGACTTATTACCCGCTGCTGCTGATTCTCGCTTTTATTATGGGAACAGTCGGACTGGTGGAATTGAGGAGCGAAGCCTTTTCCTGGCCCCGGGCGATGGGCAACTTTATGGGAGGCTTCTTCCTTGTGTTTTCGTTTTTCAAGTTGCTCAACCTCTCCGGTTTTGTGATGGCTTATCAGACTTATGATATCCTCGCCAAAAAGTCCGTTCCCTACGCTTATGCCTATCCCTTTATAGAGCTGGGGTTAGGAATCGGGTATCTGACCAGTTTCGCCCCGATCCTGGTGAACATTCTGACGGCGATTGTGATGGTGCTCGGATTGGCGGGAGTGACCAATGCACTTGTCAAAAAACAGAAAATCCAGTGTGCCTGTCTGGGAACCGTTTTTGACCTCCCCATGACGATTGTCACCTTTTTTGAGGATGGTATTATGGCCGCGATGGCGATTGGGATGCTGATTTATCACTTCACCACCTGATCCCTCGACCGAGAGACCGAAAAGAGGGATGGGCACGAATGACTTCGCGAGGTCCATTCGCTACAATTCCGGTGGAAATTAGAATACTTGGCTGAGAGGGGCTTTCCATCTCTCGAACACCTGCACAGGAACCTGCACTCCCCATGTCGCAAACTTCGTACAAAGATGCTGGCGTCGATCTTGATCTCTACCAACAGGCGATGAACCGCCTGCCCGGCCTGATGCAGAGAACCCGTTCGAACCGGGTCATGGAGCTGACCGGTGGATTCGCAGGTCTCTTCAAGTTGAACGGAGATGGTCACCACTACGAGGACCCAGTTCTGGTGTCCGGTACAGATGGGGTGGGGACGAAAATCAAAGTCGCCATCCACGCAGGTCGGTTTAATACGATCGGTATCGACCTCGTCGCCATGTGCGTCAACGATTGTCTCTGCCTGGGTGCCGAACCACTCTTCTTCCTCGATTACCTCGCGTTGGGAAAAGATAACCCCGATTTAATCGCCCAGTTAGTGGAAGGAGTGACCGAAGGTTGCCTGCAATCACAATCCGCCCTGCTGGGGGGTGAAACAGCCATCATGCCCGACCTCTACTCCGAGGGTGATTTTGACATGGCTGGTTTCAGCGTCGGTGTCGTCGAGCGAACCCGAATTCTGGATGGTTCTCAGATTACAGCGGGCGATGTTGTCATCGGTCTCGCCTCAAGCGGCTTCCACTCGAATGGTTACAGCCTGCTGCGTAAAGTCATTCTGGAACAATGCGGTTTTAAAGTGGAAGACACCATTTCTGAACTCGGAAAAACGGTTGGTGAGACATTGCTGGAACCAACCCGCATCTATTCTCAACCGGTGCAGGCTGTTCTGAAGTCTGAAGCAGGAGCTGCCATTCATGGTATGGCCCACATTACAGGTGGTGGTCTGGCTGAAAACATTGAACGTATTCTACCCGATAACATCAGCATCACTCTCGATCGTTCGAGCTGGGAACCTCCCGCTGCCTATAAATGGTTGAACTCATTAAATCGCATTGCTCCAGACGAGCAGGAACGGGTCTTTAATATGGGCATCGGGTTCTGCCTCATTCTCGATCCGGCTCAGACAGAAAATATCCTCAAGCTACTGGCCGAACAGAATATCACCTCCTGGCAAATCGGTACGGTGAGTAGCGGACAGAAACAGGTCCAGCTTACGGGAGAATTCGCCAACTGGTCATGAAGTCGGACACCACCACACAACCCGCCTCAACCCACCCCAGTTACCTGCGGGTCTTCACCATGTTTCTACGGAATGCCCTCATTAGGGACATGACTTTCCGCAGTAACTTTATTGTGGAGATTATTACCCGTGCCTTCTGGTTTACAGCTCAGCTGGTATTGTTCGAACTGATCTATCAGTCGGTCAACCGCATTAACGACTGGTCCCGCTACGAATACTTCGCCTTCATGGCGACAGGCATGTTGATCAATGCAATCGTCGAGACATTCTTCATGCCGAACTGTGCCAACTTCAGCGAACTGATCCGTAAAGGGGATCTGGACTTCGTACTGCTGAAACCAATTGACACTCAGTTTCTAATCTCGTTTGAGAAGCTCAATCTGGCGATGCTCAACCAGGTTCTGCTGGCGATCTGCCTGCTGGTCTACTCATTATGGGCGCCTGGGTACGGTGGTTACTTTCCTGCAGGTTATCACTTATGCGTTTCTGATCATCATTGCTGTTTCCTTCTTTTACAGCATGATGATTATCCTCTCCAGCACCAGCATCTGGTTCGGACGCAACCAGGGTTTGTATGATTTCTGGTTTTATATCACCTCATTCGCCCGATACCCCCGCAGCATCTACAACGGAAGTATCCTCGGAGAGATGCTGCAAATTGTCTTCAGTTATGTCATCCCGATTCTGCTGGTAGTGACTGTTCCGGCACGGACGTTGTTAGGAAAATCACTGGAGCCTTCCTGGATTCATCTCGTGGCTATTTTTGCATCCTTGTTGGGATTGCTCCTGGCCCGTCGTGTTTTCAACTGGTCCCTGCGAAGCTATCGCAGCTGCCAGCAGTTGAGAATCAACCAGGACCGGAAGTCAAACAGTAATCATAGAGAGTTTGTGTTATGGTCGACGCATCCTCACAACCCGAAACTGATTCCCTCGAATCGCGCATTACTTTCCACTATTGATTCTGCTGATCCTGCTTATTCCGGGAATGAGCACTTTCTTTAACTCTGCTTCTACAGAGGACCATGAGCAGCGAGCTTTAGCTGTTGCTCCAGAATTTCCCCAGACATGGCAGGAAACGAAACGTTCCCCACCCGTTTTCAGCTCTATTTTGAAGATCATCTGGGTGGTCGAGAAACAATTCTGGCAGGACACAATCTGCTGCAATACGGTTTGTGGGTCGCCCTGACCTGGATCCTCCTACCTCTGCAAATGGAGTGTGGTCCCAGGTCGATGCCGCCCAGTTATCGAATGATGTTCTCGTCGGTAAGGAGGGTTGGCTATTTTTTAAAGGGGATCGTCTGCTGGACGATGCCCGAGGCTTACGATCCTTAACTGAGGAAGAACTTAAAGAGTGGGCGCACCATTTCAAAGCCAACAAACAACGCCTTGCGCAGGCGGGCATCTCCTACCTGATTGTTTTCGTTCCAAATAAAGCGACTGTCTATCCTGAGTATCTTCCCGATGAAATTCGTTTCAGCGAGTCTGGTCGTCAAATGGCTCAGTTGGTTAACTACCTTCAGAGCGAGGGGGATCTCGATGTTCTGGATTTGACTTCGACGCTGCGTGCCGGGAAAAAATCCGGATCTGTTTACTTCCGCACCGACTCACACTGGAATGAGCGTGGTGCCTTTCTCGCTGTTAAAGATGTACTACAACATCTACCTAGCCATCAATCTTCTCTCCCTCCCTTTGCTGAATCTCTCTTTGAAGAACATGACTACGACGGAAGGGATCTTTCTCGACTATTGGGCTTAAGCGACATGTTGAGCGAGTCAACAAGCAGACTGACTCCAACAGCGTTACCACAACCGACAGCCCAACTTCTGGAAACTGAAACCTATCATGCTGGTGAGCAGCTGCACTACCTGAATCCGATCCGGAAGGAAGAGGCCCCCAGAGTCGGGCTCTTTCATGATTCTTTCGCGCTGGACTGGATTCCCTGGTTAGCCGAGGAATCGTCCAGTCTGACCTGCTGTTGGTCGTTCGGACTCGACTTCGAGCTGATCGAAGAGGAGCGTCCTCAACTCGTAATTCATCAGATTGTAGAGCGAATGATTCCCGTCAGAGCACCAGCCGAGTTAGTTCATCGACATTGAACCAAATGTAAATCTGGGAAATATAGGAATCACAGGAAAGAACCCGTCTTTTCTTACTTCAGTTTAAAAACAATTTAGAGTGGCAACTTTACAATTTTTGGGCTACAACCAACCGCTTGAATGTGCATAATTTGCAATTCGATCCGATGCGAATACCGCGCCGGTATCCAATCATTCGACGGACCATTGTGGAACTGACTCCACAAGCCCATCTTGTACGTCTGTCGGAGGTAAACTACGGCTCTTAACCAGTCTATCAAACATTGGTGGGGGGGAATGGATTCCCATGCAAAATACGATCTGGAAATTAACCACACTGGCTGCGGTCATTGGTTGCTGCTTTCTGACTGTTCTGGTTCTCAAAGAACAGAAAAATTCGCTGTTACCCGGTTCGGATGAGAACACCGAAATCACCTCGAACGATCCCATTGCCGACTTCAACATGAACGAAGCAATCGGTGAACCAAGCGGCGAGATCACCCTGATCGGTGCAGAAGTCCCCGAGGGAGAAGTCTCACCACTTCAGAAACATATGCTGAGTGATGGCGACCAGAAGTTCGCGACCAATATCGAACCTGAATGGGGAAGCGAAGCTAATCTCAATCCGATCGCAGCTAATTCCTTCTCAGGAAATTCTGAACCGACCACCCTCGCCAGTCGCAACGAATTTGGCACTCCTCCTGGAAGAAAAGCCCAACCGGTTGCGGAACCTGCTGCTTTTCCTGATTTCGGTTCACAAGCCGAGCCTGCCTCAGCTGATTTCGGTAGCGAACTCAATACAGAACCTGAAGAAATCGCCTTTGATTCTTCTCCGGAACCTGATTTCAACGAAGCGGAATTCGGTTCTGAACTGAATTCCGGCTCTCCCGAATTCGCACCTCTGGAGGAAGCCGAAGTTGCAGGCGCTAATAATGGCCCATTAATGGTTGCCAGCGAAGAAGAAGCCTTTGGTAACCTGGAAGAGCCTGCTGAAGTAGAAGAAGAAACCCCAGCGGAACTTCCCGCCTTTAATCTTGAAGAAGAACCTGCCTATCAGGATGAGCCAACCCCCGCCGGACCTGTCTTGTCTGCACCTGGTTCGACTTCTTTTGCAAATGAAACAGAAGATTCGGATCCCTTTTCAAACGACTTGCCTCGTGAAGAAGAAACCTCAGATCAACCCGAAGAAATCGCAACAGAAGAGAACAGTTCTGAACCCACTCCTCTCCCGATCTTCGAATCCCAACTCGGTAACCAACCCGAACCAGCAAATTCAACTCCCGGCACATTTCCTCTGGAAAATCAGCCTACCCCTCTGACTACCAGTATCGACGATGAATTCATCGGTGTGGGAGAGGTGAACGACAACGTTCCCCAGGAAGAACAGAAACCGGAAGTGACTCTTAACAAGATTGCTCCCGAGACCGTCGTTCTGGGCGAACCGATGGTTTATCAGATCATCGTCAAAAACGTCGGCGGAAGTCTCGCCCGGAATGTCGTCGTCGACGATCGAATTCCCCGCGGTACGAAATTGATGGGTACCAAACCCCAGGCACAACTTGACCCCGAGACAAAAAAACTGGTTTGGGAACTGGGCGATTTACCGGCAGGAGAAGAAGTCAAAATTGCCGTACGGGTTGAGCCAACCTCCGAAGGAGAAATCGGTTCTGTCTCGACAGTTAACTTCGTCGCTGAGATTGGATCAAAAACGAAAGTCACGGCTCCCAAAGTGGACTTCGACTTCGTCGGTCCGGAATCAGGAACAGCCGAAATTGGACAATCGGTCCTTTTCAAGTACATGGTCAAGAACACGGGCTCCGCTGACGCCGAACAGGTCATCATTCGAAACCTGATTCCGGAAGCTTTGTCCCACCCTGCTGGCAACGATCTCGAATATGAAATCGGCACTCTTAAAGCAGGTGAGGAAAAAGAAGTTAAACTGATGGTCATGGCCGTTCCAGTTGGGCGAATGGGAAAATCAGGCCATCCTGACTGCTACCGGTAATGTGGAAATCAAAGACACAGTCAAGTTAACCATTGGCGGTAACCGTTTAAGCCTCAGTCGCAAAGGACCGAAAGCCCGATACCTGGGCAAAGATGCCACGTTCGAAACTACCGTGACCAACGACTCAGAAACAGTCGCCAGAAATGTTGTCGTGACTGAATTCGTTCCGGAAGGAATGAAATTCGTCGCCGCAGGGCAGGGGGGACAGTTCGATCCCGTCGACCACGTGATCAACTGGATCATCCCGGAAATTCCGGCAAGAGCTCCAAAACTTTGAATGTTTCTCTCGAAGCAATTGGGCAGGGGGATCAGAAATCGACCGTCACTGTCACCGAGCAATTTGGTAAACCAACTTCACTTGCCTCTGTAACCAGTGTCAAAGGTTACAGTACCGTCTCTCTGGATGTGAAACCGCTTGATAAACAAGCCGGCATTGAAGTGGGCGAAACTATCGTGATGAAAATCCAGGCCCTCAGCAAAGGGACAGCACCTTCCACTGCAGTAAAGTTGAAAATGGTTGTCTCCCCGGAACTGGAGATCGTGAACATCTCCGGACCGGCGAAGTTCCATGAATATGGAAACACAATCGAGTTCGACGAAATCAGTGCATTACCGACAGCGAATTCGGCTGATTTTGAACTCAAGTTGAAAGCGATCGCACCTGGTGATGCCCGCTTCAAAGTGAGTGCAGAAAGTAATGAGATGAAATCCTCTATCAGTAAAGAAGAAGCGATTCTCATTCTGCAGTAACTTGATTACAAACATAAAAAAAGCCTGATTCATCCACTGGTGAATCAGGCTTTTTTATTTTATTGCGGGCAATTATCGTTCTGGACATATCGTTCTGAACGAAGTGCTGTCAATCACCCATCAGTTTCCGCGCGAGTCGCTTCAGCGCCTCATTCTCGATCTGACGCACCCGTTCCCGTGTCAGACCGAGGTTTTCGCCGATTTCTTTCAGCGTGCTGGGTTCAGTTCCATCCAGACCGAACCGCATTCGCAGAATACTCGACTCGCGAGGATCCATCTCCTCCAGCAGGCGATAAACATGCTCCAGGTTGTCGCTGTTGATGAGATCATCTTCCGGCCCTTTCAGTCGCTCATCCGGAATGATGTCTCCCAGCGTACGGCCATTCTCCTGATTTCCGTCCGTTTGTGGAGTGGCGTTGTAGAGCTGAATCGCCTTTTTGACGATGCGAAGTTTCTTCTTATTCAGTTGCAGATCTTTAGCAACTTCTTCCATCGTCGGCGTGCGGTTGAGTTCATCCTGAAGTTTAGCAGTCGCCCGTCGCCATTTGGTCAGCAGCTCAACCATATAGGCGGGGATGCGAATCGTCTTGGCAGAGTTGATGATCGCTCGCTTGATCGACTGCTTAATCCAGTAACTGGCATAAGTGCTGAAACGGGTATTCATCCCCGGATCGAAACCTTCAACCGCACGCAACAGTCCCAGGTTTCCCTCTTCGATCAAATCCTGCAGCGGAAGCCCTTTATTGGTATAGGCTCGCGCAATATTCACGACCAAACGAAGGTTGGCGCGCACCATTCGATCGCGCGCTGCCATATCTCCATTTCCAATCGCATACGAGAGTTCCTTCTCTTCATTCGCGGTGAGAAGCGCCGTTTCATTGATTTCACGAAGATAAGTCTCCAGGGGAGCCTGTACTACGGAACCGCTGCGGCGCCGAACTGTCGTCTTTTGCATCAGATACCTGCCGTACTTCAGTCGCAAGGGCGTCAAAATGAGGGAAACCAGATCATCACAGGGTGACTGTGATATTCTGCACGTCATAGTCCCTCTTATCAGGAACTCAGTTGCACAATATTCCGTGGTGCCTAAGCGATATCGTCGTCAGGTCAAATCGTGCTCGACTTTACCTGCACTTATTGCCGGATATCTCTGTGAAACTGTGCGGATTGCGCTGATTTAACGCTTCTAACGACAACATGGGTTATGCCTGCCGATCACGAAGACTGCCCAGCCGGAGAAAACTCTGCGGGTTGTCCGAATCAAGGAGTTGGTCGCGGGCCTGGACAGAGGTTATAATAGAATGTCGTCAGGCTGTTTCTCCCCAATCACAGCCAACCAGGCGATACCAGCAGGCCACTCAGCGTTCACCCCTACTTAATTCACACCAAACGGCCAGTCCCTAATACGGCCTCATCAGTTGAATTTCGTACACTCACCCGGTTGTAAGTCTCTGGCTTACTCAAGAATTGAAAATCCGTAGACCACTTTCTGATTGATTGCCTGATTTTGCCTGCACCTATGAGCCTCTTTTCCTTTCTGAATAAAACTGGCAGTAAACCGCCCCGGGTCGACCTGAAGAAGCGGTTCCACTTTCAGGCGACGGCCGGCCCGGGAAGCATGTCGAAGGTCTGGCGCGCTACAGAACGCTCTACTGGTCAACGTTTCGCAGTCAAAATTCTGGATAAAGAAAAAACAGCCCGCTTCGAAGAAAGATATCAGGGGTCAGAAAAACCGTCCGAAGCCGAGATCACGCTGCAACTTGATCATCCCAACATTGTGAAAGCTTATGAAGCAGGTTTCACGATTGATGACGAGCCATTTGTCATCATGGAATTGATCGAGGGGGTCAGCCTGAGTTACCTCATCGATCTGCAAAACCCCCGCATGAAGCGACAGGCCCTTTCCTTCATGATTCAGATCGGACAGGCACTCGATTATCTGCATAACCAGGGGTTTATGCACCACGATCTCTGCCCGCGGAATATCATGGTGACTGACGAGAATCGCATCAAACTGATCGACTTTGGCCTCGCAGTTCCTAACACTTCTGAGTTCCAGAAACCGGGCAATAGAACCGGTACAGCCCAATACATGGCTCCTGAGTTAATTAAACGTCAGCGGATCGATCACCGAATTGATCTTTTTGCTTACGCACTCACCTGTTACGAAATGGTGACCCGAAAACTCCCGTGGGATGCCGAGGACAGCTACGAATCTGTCGTGAAATATATCAATTCGCCTCCGAACGATATCCGGGTTTACGCCCCCAAACTCGACGAGGAACTGGCCGAAACGATCATGCAGGGGGCGGCTGCGAACCCCTCAGATCGATTTCAATCGGCGAATGAAATGGTGGAAAAATTCGCCGGAATTTATCGCCGCCTGAAAGCCAAAAAAAGGTCGCAAAGTTGATTGCAGTGAGGATGCGACTCCCTTAGGATCCGACCGTACCTTCCCTCCCGGGGAGCTGATTTTGCAACAGGATTGCCCACTCAACGAATTGTCACCTGGAAGACTTTCTCTGCATGTCCGGACACCTCTCCAGTCTGAACCCACCCCAGCGCGAAGCGGTCCTCACGCGCGAAGGACCACTCCTTGTACTCGCAGGAGCAGGTACAGGGAAAACACGCGTCATCACTTACCGCATGGCGGAACTCATCCGTCAGGGAATTCCGGCAGACCACATTCTTTCGGTTACCTTCACCAATAAAGCGGCCAAGGAGATGGGGGAACGGACCAAGCAGCTGCTCGGCGGGAATCAGAAAATTCGCCCGTTCATCTCGACGTTTCATTCACTCTGTGTTCGAATTTTACGTCAGGAGATTGAACGGTTAGGTTACCCGAAGACATTCGCGATCTACGACCGGGGCGATCAGGAATCAGCCGCCCGGACGGCGCTGCGAGATTGCCGCATGGCGGACAACGCGATGAAACCGGGGGATTTGCTGAGTTACATCAGTCGCTGGAAAATGGCCGGTCACTCTCCGCGTACAGCACCAGACCTGGCAACGAATGATAAAGAATTTCTCGCCGCCGTGGCTTTTCGACGCTATCAGACCAATATCAAATCCTCCGGAGGTGTCGACTTCGATGACCTCCTGCTCCTGACAGCAGAATTGTTCCAGCAATGTCCTGACATTCTGCAGAAGTATCAGGAAAAGTTCCGTTACGTGCAAATCGACGAGTACCAGGATACCAACGGAGTCCAGTTCAACCTGATTAAATCACTCGTTGCACCGCACAAGAATCTGTGCGTGGTGGGAGACGATGATCAGTCCATTTATGGCTGGCGTGGTGCCGAAGTAACTCACATTCTGAATTTTCAGCATCACTTCCCGGGTGCGCGCGTTGTTCGCTTACAGGACAATTATCGCTGCACCGTCAATATCATCGATCATGCCAACCGCCTGGTGAAACATAACAAAGGTCGTCACGACAAAACGCTCATCGCCCACAAGTATGGTGAGGAAGATGTCCGTATTCGCGAATACCCCAGTGAAACAGATGAAGCGGAAGGCGTTGTCCGGGAAATTGAATACCTGATCAACTACAAAAAGATTCCGGCGGAAGATATCGCCATCCTTTTCAGGACGAACGAACAACCTCGCCCCTTTGAGACCGAGATGCGACGGCGACGTGTCCCCTACAACCTGGTGGGGGGGCAATCCTTCTTTGACCGTCGAGAGATCCGCGATGTTCTTGGCTATCTCAAAGTAATTCTTAACCCTAAAGATGAAGTCTCCCTGTTGCGTATTATCAATCGCCCTGCCCGGGGAATCAGTTCCACCACTGTGGAGAAGCTGATGAAATACGCTGTAGCCCACAAGCAACCGCTCCTCTCCTGTGCGCACGATGTCGCCGCTACAGAGGGGCTTTCAAAATCGGCTGTTGCTGCGGTGGAGGCGTTTGATCACTTACTCAAGAAATATCGACAGCGGTTTTACGGTTCGCCCCGGGATATGGATCGCGCCTTGCGTGCACTACTTGAAGAAATCGATTACAACTCCGAGATCGAGAAACAATACAAAGACTCACAACAGCAACTCGTTCGCAAAGAAGTTCTCGACCAGATCATCACCGGTATGCAGGAGTATCAGAACCGCGAAAGTGAACCAAGCCTGGCGGGTTTTCTGGATGAAGTCTCCTCGACGGAGACGATTCATTCAATGAGAAGGAGAAAGTCGAGTCACACAAAGTCACCCTGATGACTCTCCACAGCTCCAAGGGACTGGAGTTTCCACGCGTTTACCTGATTGGCCTCGAAGAGGGTCTGCTGCCTCATAAACGGTCCATCGAAACGGATAACGCCGCCATTCAGGAAGAACGTCGCCTCGCCTATGTCGGGATCACCCGCGCAAAGATCACCTCTCAATCAGTCGCGCCCTGACCCGCGCCAAATACGGGAAACGAAACCGCACAATTCCCTCACGTTTCCTCCACGAAATGCAAACCGACGCCGCGATTGAAAAAATGCTGGCGGAGGCTGAAGAAGCGGGCGAATAAATTCGTAGATCCGATATTTCCATATCGAAATACTTTGCTGCGTGCTAATATGCTACTTTGTTGACACAGCATTCTCGACCGTTCTGCAAAGTGATACAAATTAACAATGCGTATCGTATCTGTAATAAAAAACCGACGGTTTCTGGTAGCATTCTCAGCGATGATCCTGATTCTGGGAGGGCTCTTCGCTTACAACCTGAATCGCCATCATCGTCGCGAAGCACTTCTGGAAACGCCGGAGAAAACCAAACTTATTCAGACGGAACAGGTATTTCCGGAAATCATTCGCAAGAACAATCTGGGACATTATTTTCCGAAGACAGCTTACCATTATATCACCTCAATCAGGGCTCTCTCAGACAAAGAGCTGCGTTCCTATGCGGATCTGTTCGAGTTTGAAAAAGTTGAGAAACTGGAACTTGTTGGACCGGAAATCACAGATGATTTAATACCGCTCATTAATACATGTGCAGAATTAACCAGCCTGAAGTTAACGAACACGTCAATTACTCCTGAAGGCTTTAAGCGAATACAGTCACTGAACAATCTTGGAAATCTTGAGCTGCATTTGACGAACAAATGTAATCAATTTCTTCAACACCCGGAACGATTTTCAAAGCTGAACAGGCTGCGGATCATTCACTCTGACCTGACAGGACATGGGCTGAAACAGATCGCTTCCCTTTCTGCTCTCACCGATCTGACGATTGCGGAGTGTGAACAACTCGTACCGCAGGACTGGGATTCTATTTCCAGTTTATCCAGTCTGTCTAATCTGGGTATCATCCTGTGCGAGGTGGATTCGCGAATTTTACAAACGCTTCCCTCAAAATCGACATTAAGAAGGCTCACCATATGGGCCAATCATCCTGAAGTCGTCTCGGAAGATATCGTCTCTTTGGTAAAAGAAGTACCAAACCTGAATTTACTGACTCTAACTGGTTTTTTACTACAGAAAAAAGATGCGATTGAGCTGCTTCAGCAGAAGGGAAAAACGAGACTTGAAACCCTCTTCAGTGTAAAAGTTGACAGTCAATACATCGACGAATGGAAAAAATCAGGAGAACATATTCTTTATCTGGACGCTGATCTGACAGAGGCAACGATTGTAGATCAGATCAATGAATCCATTAGTGAAACGACTAAAGAAATTCACCTGTACTTCTTCGACTCCGATGTCCCTCTCGATAGCTATGAACATCTGCAAAAATTGAATGGTGTAACAAGTATAGTTTTCTCGGGTGTTACTTTAACTGACAAACATAGGGAGATGTTGCATTCTTCCCGGTATAGCTCACTCAGTTTCAGGAACTCGGCTTTAAATAGTGAGGGTCTCAGTTTCCTGAAGAATCGAACAATAACAACTGGGCTCGATTTTATAGGAACGCCAGTAACATCTGCTGACTTACAAATACTCCAGACGATCACACTCAGAACGCTTAGATTATGGGATGACAGATTGACCGATGAGGATCTGAAACGGCTTGAGCAGATATCTCCTTCTCCTGATTCGATTAATATCCGCAGCAGACAGATCACTGCCCCTGAAATTCGAAACCTGATCAAAGCGCTGCCGAATACGACTATCAGTTTTTGATGGTAAATCAGGAGTTTTTCTGCATGGAAGAGACTCAATCTGAAAAAGATTCAAAGGGAAACACTCTTTGGAGGACCTAAAGAGCACCACCCCCATCTTGATTCCCAACCCCTTCTCAGGCTACGATAGACCCACTTCGCACCGGATGTGAGGTTGCACTTATTACAGGATCAAACAGGGAGTTTCACGGATGAGTTCCAGTTCGCCACAACCCAGTCGGAATCGCTTGGATTCTGTGGGAGGAAGTTCTATCGATCCTGCGATCTGGCAAGATGTTCCAGAAATCGATGCGGATCGGCTTAACGACGCCATCGTCAAAACCTGCCACTGGTTTTTTGATAACCAGGCTCCCGAAGGGTACTGGGTTGCCGAGCTGCAGGGGGATACGATTCTCGAGTCGGAATACATCCTGCTGCTGGCCTATCTGGGAAAACAGGATGCCAAAGACTTACAATTGGCGGCTAACTACATCGTCTCTCAACAAACAGAGGAGGGGGGCTGGGCGACTTATCCGGGTGGACCAACCGACGTCTCTGTTTCGGTGAAAGCGTACCTCGCCCTCAAAATTGCCGGTCGCGAACCGGACTCCCCTCTGATGGCCAAAGCTCGTGAAGCGATTCTCGCTGCGGGTGGTGCGGAGAAGATGAACAGCTTCACCCGGTTCTACATGGCATTGCTCGGCATCCTGAGTTATCAGCAATGCCCCGCTGTGCCTCCCGAACTGATGCTCTTCCCGAAGTGGCTGCCCTTCAACATTTATGATATGTCCGCTTGGTCGCGAACGATTGTGGTTCCACTCAGTATCATCTGGAATGACAAGCCGGTTAAGAAACTGGAAGCGAAGTATCACATCGACGAAATTTTTGTGAACAGCGCCAAAGAGCTACCGGCCTGCATGCCGAAATCGTCTGTCGTAGATTCTCCTGCGAAAAAAAGTCGTTTCGACTGGCATCGGTTCTTTCAGTGGGTCGATAGCTCCCTCAAATGGCTCGACCGGTTACATCTGCGCCCACTTAAATCGATCGCCTGCC
This sequence comes from Planctomycetaceae bacterium, assembly GCA_041398805.1. Lineage (GTDB taxonomy): Bacteria > Planctomycetota > Planctomycetia > Planctomycetales > Planctomycetaceae > Polystyrenella. Next base: position 603,644 of record JAWKUC010000002.1, read on the forward strand.
GCAAAGCAGAGGCGTGGATCCTCGAGCGTTTTGACGAGAGCGACGGTTTGGGAGCGATTTTCCCACCGATTATCTGGAGTATTATCGCTCTCCAATGTCGTGGCTATAAACCAGACTCTCCAGAAGTGCAGGGGCAACACCGCGAACTCGATCGCCTCAAGATTTACGAAGGTGAAACCCTCCGCCTGCAACCCTGCAAATCACCTGTATGGGATACGGCCATTGCCACGATCGCCTTGCGCGAAGCTTATGTCTCTCCCGACCATCCCGCCTTGCGTAAGTCTGTCGACTGGCTTCTCTCTAAAGAGGTTCGCACACCGGGCGACTGGGCCGAGAATGTGAAAGGGGCCGAACCGAGCGGCTGGTTCTTTGAATTCAATAATAAGTTCTACCCGGATACGGACGACACCAGCATGGTACTGATGGCGCTCTGCCGGGCACTACCCGAAAACAATGTGGGACAGTGGTCTGCCGATCTTCTTCTGGATGACTGGTCACCACACGAAATCGATAAAGATGTCTCTGCGATCATCTCCACCAAAGCCGAAGATGCATTTGATGCGATAACACAGGTCGAGCGGTTGACTCCTATTATGAATGCCCTGCGACGTGGTTGCCGCTGGATTCTGGCAATGCAGGCGAAAGATGGGGGCTGGGGAGCATTTGATCCCGATAACACTCGCGAAATTTATACACAGGTTCCCTTCGCCGACCACAATGCGATGATCGACCCCAGCACAGTCGACTTAACAGGCCGCATGCTGGAAATGTTCGCCACGCTGAATATTTCACGCAGTCATCCCGCAGTCAAATCCGCGCTGCAGCACGTCTGGAAACATCAGGAACGGGACTTTACCTGGTTTGGTCGCTGGGGGGTCAATTACATCTATGGAACCTGGCAATGCCTTGTCGGTTTAGCTGATATCGGTGTTCCAACCCATGATGTGCGCATCATCAAGGCAGCCCAGTGGTTGAAAGATCATCAGCAGGAGAATGGAGGCTGGGGAGAAACAGTTGGTACTTATGACGACCCGACCTTAAAAGGAACGGGGACAACGACCCCCTCCCAGACAGCCTGGGCTTTGATGGGCCTGATGGCGGCGGGTGAAGTGAAATCTCCAGCCGTCGCGGGGCATTCAGTATCTACTCGATCAGCAGGAGTCAGCCGGCACCTGGGAAGAGACTGAGTTCACCGGCACGGGGTTCCCACGAGTCTTCTATCTGCGGTATCACTACTATCGCCTGTACTTCCCACTGATGGCCCTGGCTCGCTATCGCCGGTTGCTGGAAGAAGAGTGAGTGAGAGTTTCAATTAATTGAACCGGTGGCGGGATCAATCGCGAAACTGATCTGCTTGAACTGCACCGCCTGACAAAGATCATAGATCTTGAGGACCGTCTGCATCGAGACCTCATCCCCCGCATCAATTACCACGGGCATCTTGGTATCAATGCTGGCCAACTCTTTCAATGACAACTCAAGCTCTTCCAGACTGTTCAACTCGCGATTATTAATTTTCACGAGTGGCAACCCCTCCGGGCTTTCGTCCAGGGTAATCCACGCCCGGTCAAGCGGGGGAGGTGTTTCCGTTTCGACCTGACTCTCAACATTACCGGCAGACAGGGGTGTCGGTAACAGAAATTCCTTCAATCGCCCGGAAGAAGCGCAGACAAAGAAAATCAGCAACAGGAAGACGACATCGATCATCGGTGTCATCACCTGGTCGTTATCATGCGATCGTAAGCGACGATAGCTGGGGATTCTCACAAGCTCCATCCTGCCTGTTCTGGATTAATCGATCAGAAAGAAACGCTCGGCCTGCTCGACAGTTTTAGGATCTTTCTCCCGCAGGCTATCGAGATACCATTGCGCTTCAGCCGCCACATTCTGCATATCCTGATCGGCTTCTTTCGCGGTTCCGTACTTAACTGCTGATAGATAATAACGAATGATCGCTCGTTTGATCGCACCAATTTCATATCCTTCAGCTCCGTACATTTCATAAAGTCGATTCAGGATCGACCAGTCCTGCCAGCGAGCCAGGTCGGCAATGACGATATCAACCAGTTCTTTCTGATCGAGTAGAATTCGCATCGATTGACGCATCCGTTCTTTGGAGATTCGTTCGTCTCCATAATTCCACATGAATCGAATCGCCTGCATGGCCGAGTAGGTTTCACTGAATGGGGCTTTGGCGTCGGGTTTCAGTTTTTTATTCTCCAGAACCTCCAGCCCCTCATCTTTCGTCAACAACAGATATCCGGCCATGATCCCATCAATGCCCAGGCGGAAATCTGTTTTCTGTTCGGTAATCTTGGCTTCCAGTAACTTCGCGTCTTCCTCGGTGCCACATAATCCCAGCATCAAACCGTACAAACCCATGCGAGTCGTCAAAGTCGCAGCTCGAATCTGATCCTGGGGATCTTCGGAGTAAGCTGCGCTAATCCATTCCCGCAGTTTCTCACGCGGCATTTTTTCAGAGAGGGGTGCGATGTCTTCATAAGGAGCGTTCGCAAATTCAGCATAAGCATCATTCGCAATTAACTCATCCGGGAATTCCAGGAACTGAATGTAGTACTCTAATCGTTTCGTCGTTGGTAAATCCGTCGCGGGGGCCTGGCGAACGTAATCGTAACTAAGATCAGTCACATCGATTGGTGAATCCCAATCGACTGATGTTTCTCCTGCTGTCCCCATCAATAGAAGTTTCTGCCCTTCTTTGGCTGTGCGAAATCGTTCCAGTACGATTTCTTCACCCACCTTGAACCCTCGATCTCCTGCTTTGACGATTTCCACCACTTTGAGTTTCGTCTGGCTGACCGTATCGGCTGTCCCCCGTTCTGCTGAGAGCCATTCGACTAACAGAACGGCATCAGCCTGATTCACCTGTTCCCCTAAGGTGAGTGACGGGGCACTGCAGAAGGGACACGCCAGAGTTAATCTGCTCGGTGCACTCATCACCACAGCAACCAGACAGAAAAGCATGAGCAGGCGAAGCCAGGTACTCTGTAAAACAGCAGGCGGGAATTTCATGAGTTGACCTCATCGGGTTGTGGGCAGGATTGTGCGGTAGGAAATATTTCGTTGTGAGTTCGAGCTCAACTCGACTCAGGTAATATCAATTATATTCGTTGTCATTTGCTTATGACGACTGCTTCATCAATGTGATACAGCTTTAACAGTTTTTCATCACCTTCCCAGGCTTCCGGGGCAATGTGAAATCGGCCAATCACATCGAATGGTCTATTGGAAATATAATCTGTGGAAGTTCCCTCTTTCATCTTCACACGGATAATATCGTAGATCTTGGGGTCGCGACCAAAACAACAGATTTCATTATCTCGCGCCAGCAGAAACTTCTCGATCCCGGTTGCTTCAAAGGGAGGAAACATAAACCCGCGAATGCGAATCAGTTTTCCATCCAGTTCATTGAGCCAGTCCGGAAAATAATCAACAGCATCGAGCGGAACAGGCTCCATATTCAGAACCTTGAGCAAATCGATGTCATCATAACTGACTTGCAGGGCTTTCTCTTTACCTACCTTCTTGAAACTTTTGTCTTTAATCAATAACTCGATCTGACGAGGTTCCAGCGCGGCATCGGGACGGGGAGCCAGAGCCGGTTCACGTGTTTCTTTTGGAGTTGAATCTGAGGAAGTCGAGTCTTCCGTGACAATATTGGCAGCCAGCTGATTTTCGTCAGCTTTTTGTTCGGGCTCTTCGTCAGGACTGATCTCAACAGTTCCAGGCTCAGGAGCTTGAGGCTCTTCCGTGGCTGAATTGGTCGAATTCTCTTCAACCGCAGACTCATTTTCTTCCTGGCGAACGACTGCAGCGACCTCGGCAGACTCTTCCGTCGACTCGTTGTCTTTACTCACGGAAGGATGAGCTGTGTTGTCAGAAGTAACAGCTTCATCAGTCAGCTGAGTTTTCTCTGGTGAGAGGGATTCCACACGTGCCTCTGTAGATGAAGTGAGACTACCCTCACAGCCACAGAGAACCAGGGTTGAGATTGTGAACAATGAACAGATCAGAAAATATCTCATTCGGCCCCAAAGGACGTTTTAGCTCGCCCGAATTGTGTCGCTTCCAGGACGTAAACCGGTTTACCGGCGGGTGCATCGGGATAAGCCCGTAATGTGCCGGCAACAGAGACCAGTCCCTGCCGGTAATCGACTGTCAGCCCGTCCTGCATTTTGACTTCCATATTGTCATAGGGTGCGGGATCGCCACCAAAACAGCATTTCCCGTTGTCCTTCAGCAGGATAAAACTTTTCAAACCCTGCCCCATATTTGTATTCCACATGTAGCCTTTCAGGAAGACCTTTTGGTCTACCAGATTATCTGCCACTTCGGGGGGAATGATCCGTCTACCGGCTGCATCCGCTGCGAATTGTTTACGGGAGATATCATTCGAAAAATGGACCCGCAAATGTCCTTCAGGAACTTCTGTGGCGTAAGCGTAAGCATGGGATGTAATTCCAAACACGAAACAGGCAGCTGAACCATACAGCCCTAATTTCGCTAAACCAGCGCCACTATAAGCACCATCCCCTTTTTTGATGGTTCGCAGGGCAACGATACCTACAATGGTTCCGATCAGTGCGATCGCGATTCCAATCAAAGCGAGGAATGCAGACAGACTGAACACCGCCAGGGCCACAGCCACGGCAGCAGTCATGGGAATTGGTTTGTAATCAAAATCATTCAGCTGTTCATCCTGTGAGACAAATCCAGCCCCACCAGACAGCGAAGTGACATCCTGAGTTGACATAATAATTGACTCACCAGAAGCAGAACTGTTCATGAGAACAGTGAACGCAGAATAACAGAAGGAAAAACAAGAGATATATAGAGCACTCAATAATATCAGGATCAGAAGACGATTCCAGTATCGATGTGTCTATTGAGCCGATTTCGCGGCGGACAGTGCCTGTTTCTCTGTACGATCAGACAAATGGTCGTGATTGAAAAAATCCCTCGATTCTCGCCTGCTTCCTCAGCTGGAAAAATGAGTCACAGGGATACCAATCAGCCGGCCCACAGCTCGAACTATCCTCGCTAAATCACTAATTACCCTAGACTTAAGAGTTTATTCCGATAGAACATCGGCCACATTTGTCCGATAGGCCGTGATGCCTGGTAAAAACCCGATCAGCGCTGCCAGAACCAGCAATACTGGGAAGAGGGTCAATTCCAGCGGCTCAAAGGCCAGGCGATCGATGATCAGCCCTGTGTTCTCTTCAATTATCGGGGCCCCGATATAGAAGAGCCCATGTCCCAGCAGGAGCCCTAACAGTCCTCCTCCCAGGCAGAGCAGGATCGACTCTGTCAGAATGATGGTGAAGATTGTCTGCCGCTGTGCACCGAGAGAGCGCATGATGGCAATCTCCCGACGGCGATCGGCCATTGAGTTATAAATACTGACGAAGATTCCTATGCCAGAAACCACAATGATCAGGGCGATCAGCACCAGCATCATCTTCTGCACATTCCCGATCAAGCTCTGCATCAGATCGGTCATCACCTGAATCGGGTTGACAGCCTGTGCCTGAAAACCGGTCTTCAACTCATTCATCATATTAAAAGCGGCGTAGTCATCATTATCTTTCATCAGGATAAAGATCGACGTCACTTCTTTCATCTCATCAGGAACTCCATGGTCATGGTGGTGATGAGCATGATCGTGATCATGCCCCTCTTTTCCATGGTCGTGGTCATGATGAGCTGCTTCTTCAGCTGCCAGTTTGCGGAGTTGCTCGATTCGTTTCTCGCCTCCCGGAATGCCTTCCGGATAGAATTTCTGCAACTGAGCGATTGATTCCTCGACAGGTTTTTCGTGACCACTCACGGCGTAAAAACCATTCAGGTTGACGAAGACAGTGCGGTCATTCGGAGTCCCCGTACGCCCGAGGATGTCGACGACTTTGAATTTTTCATCGTGCACATGCCCGGTATCGGCCCCACCGTGAACCAGTTGGAACTCAGATCCCAGATCCCAACCATTCGAACGGGCAACGTCTGCACCGATGATCGCATCGAATTTTCCACTGAATCCATTCCCCGCTTTGACTTTAAAATTCTTATCCGGTCCATACGGAAGTTCGAAGTAACGACTGACAGTACCGACAATCGGGAACGCCCCCTCCTGGGTAACATCTCCGAGTGCGATCGGAATTGCTTCTGCAATCCGGGGATCGTTTTTCAGTTGCTGATAATACAGGTAAGGAAGATTCTCAATCGGTGGGCTGACGCGATAGATGGAGCTGAGTACCAGGTCGACTTTACTCCCCTTTGGTCCGACAACCAATTGATAGTGTGCCCCCGTCTGGCGGAAAGATTTTTCAATCACACCGTAAAAAACGAGGACGACGACCATCAGCATTACTCCCAGCGCCATGTTAAAGGCTGTTAAGGAGGATGCCAGACTTCGCTGTCGAATACTTTTCCACGCAATATGTATAAGGCTCATCAGGGAAAATCCATCAAACTGAGATCATCTCGCCTCGAGAATGTTAAACTCAGCTTTCTATGAACAGGAGCGAAAATAAGAAGAGATAAAAGAACGAATGACAGACAGATAAAAACCGGCTGACTGGTAAGCGTATTCAACCTAAACCGACGCCAGCAGTTCCTGGGGTTTGTTGAACTCGGATAAGGTTTCGACCCGGTCGAACTGATTCGCCACTTCCTGAGAGTGCGTCACCAGTAACAGGCTGACGGAATGCTCGCTACAAACATCACGAATCATCCGCAACACATTCTCCTGATTGCGGGAGTCGATACTGGCGGTTGGCTCATCAGCCAGTAACAGTTTGGGTTTGTTGGCCAGAGCCCGGGCAATCGCCACCCGCTGTTGTTCACCAACGGATAATTTACTGGGTCGATGAGAAAGTCGATGCTTCAAACCAACCTCATCCAGTAACGCGATAGCCTCTTCCCGGTTCGCTTTCTTACCAGAGAAGCTCATCCCCAGCAGAACATTTTCGAGTGCCGTAAAGGCGGGCAGCAAATTGAAAGTCTGAAAGATGTATCCGATTTTCATCGCCCGAAAACGATCGCGAGCAGGTTCACTTAATCCGGCCAGATTCACCTGATCGATGATCACTTCCCCCGAATCGGGAGTATGGATACCGGATATCAGGTGCAGGAGCGTCGTTTTTCCCCCTCCACTGGAACCTACCAGGGCGACCTGTTCTGCCGGTTTAATCTCGAAATGTTCGATATTAATGATCGGAAGCGTATTCCCATCTGGTTCTCGAAACGATTTTTTCAACCTGCGTAATAATAAGGACATAAGACTGGTTCTAGATGATGAGGAAGTCAGAGAGGGAACATGATCAGCGAAGTTCTGCTGCTGGTCGCTCCAGTATAGCAGGGGACCATATTAATGCGACTCAGTTGCATTAAACAGAGAAAGCCCCTTATCCCCTCCTACGTGCCGGAGAGAGGATCGTGAGAAGAGAAATTCGGTCGGAATGTTCCTTTTTCAGAAACCAGGGGAACAAAACGGCAGCGACATAACTCCTCTTTATGAAATTGACGTCCCTTCCGCGTGAGCTGATAAAGTACCTGTACGGGCTCACCCCCAACGGGAACGACGAGGCGGCCCCCATCGTCCAGCTGGCTCATCAATTCTTGCGGAAAGTCAGAAGCAGCAGCAGTCACAATGATTGCCTCGTAAGGTGCCTGTTCCTGCCAACCCAGGGCACCATCGCCCATGTGAAATTCGATATTGTGGTATCCCAACTCGAGCAGTAACTTCCTCGCTGCTTCCGCCAGCTCAGAAATTCGCTCCACAGTCACCACCTGCCGACATAAGCGAGAGAGAATCGCGGTCTGGTAGCCACTGCCAGTTCCAATCTCCAGGACTGTCTCATCACCGGAAAGCTGCAGCGCTCGGTCATCATTGCGACGATCGAGGGCTGGCTGATCGTCTGATTTGCCCCAATTGGCAAAGCACGGTTCTCGTAAGCAGATGCTTGCAGCTCTTCAGGAACAAATTTTTCGCGGGGAACACGCCGGATTGCGTCCAGAACACGCTCGTCAGTTATTCCATCCAGACGTAATTGTTCAATTAATTCTTCAACGGGTGCGGAGTCAGACATAATTTACAGCCTCCGTTAATGGGACCCTCCAGAAGTCACCGGGCTGGTTGCCAGGGGAGGTAAAGGTTCCTCCAGAATCCCTTTTGTTTTATTGAGAATCACCCACCCCTCAATCACCATCCAGGCTTGCAGGACGAGAGTCAGCACACCAATCAGGAATAACAGGTGACTGTTCCGCCATTCCCAGGCCAGAGAGCCACTGATCATTTCCTGTAATGGCCAGTACCAGCCCGATGTGGAATTGAAGAGATTCCAGTACAAGGCAACAGCCGGCATGATCAACATGAAGACCATCGGAATCGCTGCGAACCAGACTGGTTTATTGCGTCGCCATAAATAAAGTACAATCACCATGAAGGCCAACCCGGCCAGAAGTTGATTCGTCGCCCCGAACAGAGGCCAGAGAATCAACCCACCTGTTCCATAATCAGCACCAGGTGCAGCAGGCAGCATCGCCAGGGCACATGCCAGAAAAACGGCGATCCCGGTCGCGATAAACCGATTCCCCAGAATGGAGATGTTCAACGTCTCCCCGATTTCGTGGACAACATATCTTTGTAAGCGAGTGGCCGTATCTAAAGTCGTCGCCGCAAAACAGGCCACGAGGACTGCAATCAGACCAATGCCAAATTTAAGGGGAATCCCGATCTGATATAGAAAGTTCGCCCCTCCTTCGACAAAAGCGCCCACTGAGTTCGCTAATTTGAAGTCACTGTAAGTTTTAACGCTCTCACCATAATAGTGAGACTTCCAGGCTGCTTCTCCTGTGATGGACGGACTGAGCGTCGCTTCCCGTATCAGGGAACCTTCGGTGCTGGTCAGCTCAATTTTTCCCATCCCCACCCCGGCACTGCAGGCCAGAATCACCAGAATTGCTAATCCACCTTCTAATAACATCGCCCCGTAACCGACATACTGGGCATGATGCTCTTTATCCACCTGTTTACTGGTCGTACCACTACTGACCAGGCAGTGAAATCCACTGCAGGCGCCACAGGCAATGGTAATGAACAGGAAGGGGAGAATCGGCGGCGTTCCCGCGGGCAACTCAGTGGCAATCATGGGCGCGCTATGGGCCAGATCGGCCTTGCCTGTCAGCGTCGCAGCAAAAACACCCACGACCAGTGAAGCCAGCGCGAGTACGAGTTGTTGACTATTAATGAAATCGCGAGGTTGCAGTAATAGCCAGACGGGGAGAACAGATGCCAGGTAACAGTAGACGAACAGGACTAAGGTCCAGACGACAACCGCATTCACCGAGTCGGGCAGGGTTACTGGCCAGTAGTAAGCTCCGAAATAAACAGCCCCATATAAGATGATCAGAGAAACGATCGAGGGAAGGGTCAGACTTCCATTGTATTTGTAAGCCCAGATTCCCATCGCCACAGCGAGCGGAAGCACGATCCAGGTCGACAGGACCGACTGAGGATACAACTTGAAAATGATGGCGATCACTAACCCGAAGACCGCCAGAACAACGGTCAACGCCGCAAACAGGATGAGCAGGAAGAGCAACCTGGCCCGAGGAGTGATCACGCGGCCAGCAATTTCCCCGACAGTCTGCCCCCGGTTCCGGAGTGAAATCACCAGGCTTCCGAAATCGTGAACAGCTCCCACAAAAATTGACCCGAAGAAAACCCAGAGCAGGGCGGGCAACCACCCCCAGAAAACAGCGATCGCCGGACCGACGATTGGCCCTGTCCCGGCGATACTGGTGAAATGGTGACCAAAGATGACATTCTTTTTCGTCGGGACGAAATCGATATCATCTCGCAGTTCATGACTGGGAACATTCGCTTCCGGGTCGAGGCCGAAAATCTTTTTGTTCAACCAGCGACCATAGGTATGGTAGGCCACCAGATATCCGACCAGAGAACCAACTGCAATGAGCAGTGTCAACATCGACTGAAACTCCCCAGGTGAGTCTATAAAGAGGGAAAACAACAGGGTTTATCCCTTCAGCATACCCGATAGGAGAGCCGCTGTCAGGGGTGCGAAGCACGTTTCGCGCGCGAACCTTATTACCTTCAGAGAAATCCTGAGAATAGGGTTAAAACCTCTAGTGGACCGACCGAAGTTATTACCGATCCGCTACAACCGGCACAACGCATCCGGATTATCAACTCTTGTTATTTACCTGATTTTAACTAACAAGAAGAGACAACTTTCCCTGCCTCGCTTGCCGAACTATTAGGTGTTCACTCTGTTCAGATTACTGTTTGAAAGAACAAGGAAAGAACCATCGACGCCTGTCATTCGCGGGACGCAGACAGCATCATGGCTAACTCACTTTTCGAGTCGATTTCAAATAGGATTAACAGTGACAACCATTTCTGAGACCACTACTGGCATCATCTCAGGGAAGCGATAAACACATAATACAAAACTCGAATTCGATCCGGTTCTCATGGAACTCTCAGGTCGATTTTCGGGAAACGTGAATTGCTCAGTAGAACAGAAACCACGGTTGTCATCAAACATATATTTTCAGGCGAAGGGCTGGAACGCGTGCTGGTTCCACCTGGAAACCAACCGGGATCGGTGGGCTGATCCAGTTGTTTTCCCTGACTATTCCCCGGGAACGGTTTCCCGTTGAATACCCCTTGGCCGCGGACAATTCAGTAGGTTCCTTCTTTTAATGCTGTCGGAAGAAGAGAAAACTACTCAGTTATCCAAACCACGTCATTATGGAGATTCATAAATACACAACATGGATTGACCACCTCGCCCCTGGCACACATCATCCGCGAGGCTTTCGGAATCTTGAGAAGGAGTTCATCTCATGCTGGTTTTATCACGACAAAGAGACGAGAGCATTTACATAGGAGACAATATTGTCCTGACCGTAGTCGACATACGGGGCGATAAAGTCCGCCTGGGAATCAAAGCCCCGAATTCAGTCCCCGTGCACCGGGAAGAAGTCTACGAGGCAATCAAGAAAGAAGCTGAAGGCAAAGAAACATTATTGGTAACTCCAGAGCGAAACATCGCCTGATTTCCAAACTCTCTCTGCTGAAGATCGATCATCATCAGAAACGGCTCACCCGCTTATTCCGTCCCAGGTGAGTCGTTTTTTGTTGCGCTCTCTTCAAAGCGATTCCGTGCAATCTCGGTTTTTAAACTGCCCCATGCTTAACGGGAAGAATTCCTTCGCGCACAATGAAGTTGAGACTCTTTCAAGAGTCTTCAGGAATACTTAGCGCACGAGGCAGGTTCAGTTACTTATTCTGCGAAGCAACTGCCTGTAGAAATTCCAACTGGTAGAACAAGGAAACTGGAGAATGTCCGAATACTTTGTCGATAAATCGGGTTGTAAGGCTCAGGAAATATTTCCGGGTATCACGATCAAAACAGCGGCAGCAGAGAAAATGATGCTCAGCTGGGTTGATTGCCAACCGGGGGCGATTGTTGAGCTGCACAACCATCCTCACGAACAGGTGGGGGTGGTCATAGGGGGGAGAGCTCGCTTCATCATTGGAGATGAAGAACGGGTACTGGAACCGGGAGATCTATATCGAATCCCGGGGGGCGTTCCGCACAAGGTAATTGCCCTGGATGAAGGTGCACAGGCTCTCGATATCTTTTATCCGATACGAGAAGACTACCTATAACCGTGACCTCGTTTACACCTCCCCATACTTCAGGGCACTTGCGAACCATCACCCTGATGGTCGCATTTCTCTTTACTGCCCTGCTGGGAGGCTGTGCTACTTCACACCAATTACAGGTCGATCGTCAGGGACACCCTGTTTATCAGAACCTGGAACTCAAATGTCAGTTTCGGCGGGAACTGAATCATCTGGCTATACTTCCTGCCGAAAGTGAAATCACCCAGACAGCGGGAAGCGGGATCATTCCACCTGAAGAGGAATTGCTGGATGGCATCACTCACACCCTGAGTGGAACAGAGGCTTCCTGGAAATCATTTGTCCCGCCCTGAAGGGAAATCGAATGAAGCCTTGATTCGTTTGACATATTGGAAAGAGGAAGAGCCCCTCACGCAGGCGGTTCGGACCCAAAAGGCGGGGGGCGACTCCTCTTTCAAAAGCAAACTCAAGGACGCTGTCTTCGGTACGGAGCCCTCTACCCCCCAAAGCTGGCTGGGTGGAGAGATGCCCCAGGATCCAAGTCAGGTTTATACCCTGGAATCGACGCTTCCGCGTCATAAGATCGACTTCTTCCTGGCTGATCTCACTGCTTCCGGTTTCTATGAACAACAGCACCGGCCCGTTGGTCCCGCTTTGATGTCGCTCAAAGTCGATCAGAGCAAATTTGAAAAACGCTGGGACCTGGAACCACGCCTGCTCGACTTCATCAACCAGGCTCTCGCCGCAGACAAAACTTACAACAGCGAAAAAGTTCGTTTTGTCCCGCAGCCTCACAAGAGCAACCTCTTATGTTCTGAAACTCTCAGCGAACAGGCCGAGCCGGAGCCTGAAGAGTTCAAAGAAGAGATGATTCGCCTCATGTCGTCAGAAAGTGAAGCGGAATCCGCTTCTCCAGAGGAAACACTCTCTGAGGATGAGTTCCACATGGCGGAAGAAACTCTCACTGAGAAAGAGGGCCTCACAGAGGAAGAAGCTCCAGAAATTTCAGAGGATGAAAACAATCTGGATTTCTCACCCGATACGATCTTCCAGTTCTGATAGACCTTGATCGCTGCTCAATCCCAAACGCTATTGACGACACCACGCCCCCCGTTTACCTTGCATTGAGGAGAATACTCATTGCAAACAACGCCTGCTTTCAGGCTTCCCAGGGAGGTGATTGATGCTCAAAAAAGTCTGTGTCGTTGCTGTTGTGCTTGGATTGATTGTTCCTGTCGGGCTCACAAGCCTCTCGGCGGGTGATAAGGAATCAGAATCGTCAGCTCAGGCAACAGCCGAACTCTCCAGAGCCCGACTGCCTTTTATCAAAACGGAAGTGATCATCGCAGAATTTATTGATGAAGCAGGTGATCTGGAGCTTAGCTCCGCTGAGGAAAGCACCTCCAATCTATTGAAGGTTTACGAGGGACCTGCTGACGAAAACATTTCTGCCTTGTTTGAGGAGGCAGGAAACAGTGATCGACTGAAATTACTCCACTACTCGGTCATCACAGCTCCTCAACAGGAGGAAGTCTCTGTTTTCACGGCCACTGAAATGCCCGGTACTGCGAAAGTTTTCCCCAAAGGTGATGACGTATTTACCTCTGGTGTCACCACAATTCTTTGCACTAAAGATACGCCCGAGGGAATCGTCTGCCGTGTTGAACTGGAAAAAAAGAATATGAATCTGTAGAGGGAATCTTATACCCATCTATGAAGGTTGCCCGAGCAAACACCCGGGTGATTGGACAAGATGGTGAAACGATTGTGCTGGCCAGTATAAAATCACAAACAATCGATAAATCAAAGAACGCAAACCGCTGGTTGTTCCTGGCGATCAAACCCCACATCGTTAAACGCTAATGAGAGTAGGTCAGGCACTGCCTGACGAACTTTCTGTGTGACGAAGAACACGCCAACGATATAAAAAATCGCCATAATAGAGTCAACAAATTCTTTTACAATCCAATGATGAGCACACGGGATTCATATCAATTGCTTGATGTGTTGTTCTTCACTCTGGATGATAAGTCAGGCAGTGCCTGACCTACGATTTTCAACCGGCTTATCCGATCTGATACCCCAGTGCATCGGCAACCTTGCGGCATTTATCCATGAGCTCTGCGAATGCCTGGGTGCTGATCGTCTGAGCCGCGTCGGAAGCAGCCTCGGCCGGGTTGGGATGGACTTCAATAATCAGACCATCTGCCCCAGCAGCAACAGAGGCGGTCGCCATGGAGCCACCAAAGATGCGATCCCCGTACCATGACTCGGGTCGACGACCACGGGAAGGTGTGTCCTCTCTTTGAGATAAGGGACAGTCGCCAGCGGAAGAGTGAAGCGCGTGTGGGTCTCGAATGTTCTTATTCCACGCTCACACAGAATGACCTGTGAATTTCCTCCATCCAGGATGTACTCTGCCGCGAGCAGGAACTCGTCGATGGTGGCGGAGGGGCCCCGTTTGAGCAGCACCGGTTTGTTGATTTCCCCCACCGCCTGAAGCAGATGGTAATTCTGCATATTGCGGGCCCCAATCTGCAATACATCACTGTATCGGGCAACCAGTTCAACGTGCTCGGGTGTCATCACCTCTGTAACGATCGACAGACCTGTTGCTTCACGTGCGGCGGCCAGGTATTGCAGGCCCACTTCTTTCAGTCCCTGGAAACTGTAGGGTGAAGTTCTTGGTTTGAACGCCCCACCCCTTAAGGCTGTTGCCCCTGCCGCTTTAACCGCAATCGCCGAGGCTAGAATCTGCTCTTCAGTTTCGACAGAGCAGGGCCCGGCAATCACCCCGATATGACCATTCCCCAATTTCAAACTACCTGTTTCGACCACTGTCGGTTCCGGCCGGGGTTTCCCGGCTGGCGACCTTGTAGGGAGCCAGAATCGGGACGACCTTTTCCACCTCCTCGTACGATTCCAGCGTCTCCTGTTCACCATTCCGTTTCTCACCGACAGCGGCGATGACGGTTCGCTCTGTTCCCACAATGACGTGGGCCTTGAGCCCCATACTTTCAACCCGTTGGGCAATCTTCTGGACGACCCCATCAGAAATCCCTTTTTTGAGCACGACAATCATGATTTTCCCTTTCCGGGTGAAATAGTATTTGGACTGATTTAATCAGTTTGGGGTTATTACTTTGAATACGTTTTGTTTGCGAAATAAACGAAAAAAGGCCCTCAAACAGCGGGGTTTGAGGACCTTTGATTTATTGTGATGCACACCGGGTGCGGATCAGGTCCTCTCGCCTGTAAAAGAAAACCAGCCAAAATATCGCCATGCCGATTGACCAGGGGTCACTCGGTTCAGTGTGGACAGATTGGGTTGGGTTGTTTTCATCAGCAGAAAAACCTGATTAATGAGCTTTATTACACTTCTTTATCGTACGCTGCTGGCCAGTTACCTGTCAACAGGGTATTTGGGAAGCGTATCTAACCAGGAGAAAGGACAACCGACATCAAAACTGGTTCGCAATAAATCTGGATGAGCTTCCCTCTCTGCTGAAGTATTTGCCCTGTTGAAGTATTTGCCACACTCCGTTTTTTGAAATTCAAACTACAGGATCGACCATCGGCACTTCATTGTCATCTCCAGAGACCTTAAAATGCGGCCAGTTCATTACTTAACGGGTTAAACCAAATCCACGCCACACCCCACTTTTCAGATAAGCTCATTCTGCTGATGATAGTTCCCGAAGAACTCCAGATTGTCGAATACCCCCATCCCGCCTTGCGCTGGAAATCGAAACCAGTTACCCGGATCGATAACCAGCTGAAAAAGATCGTGGAGAGGATGTTTGAATTGATGTACGAACATAAAGGAGTCGGTCTGGCCGCCAATCAGGTCGGTCTTCCTTACCGGATGTTTGTGATCAATCCTTCAGGTGAAGCAGAGAATAAAGATTGGGAAATGGTGCTCATCAACCCGGAGATCACCAGCCGTAAAGGGAGTGTTGAGGGAGAAGAAGGTTGTCTGAGCCTCCCCGAAGTCTACGGAGATGTGACGCGTTCCGAGGAAATCGTCGTCGACGCTTTTGACCTGAAAGGGGAAGGATTCGAACTCAGCCTCAAAGAATTCCCGGCCCGGGTCGTGCAACATGAGTACGATCATATCGAAGGGGTTATGTTCTTTGACAAACTGAGTGAGTCGAGTAAAAAAGAAGTCCTGCCAGCTGTCGAACAGTTCGTGAATTATTATCGATCGGGTCAGGAAAAAGGAGAAATTCCCTCTGACGAAACGATTCAGCAACAGCTGAAAGAAATCGAACCCTGAAAACCTCTACTACCGTTTTCAGCCGGTTCTGGTTCTGAAGTTTTCATCACAGGAAAAACTGAGTTCACCAGATTGAATTCCACAAGTTCTCCTGTAGGTCCTCAATTTAGCTCTCTGAAGGAGTCAAAGAGATGAAACTGGTAATGATGGGAACTGGAGTTTTTGCACTTCCAACATTCCAGGCGTTGCTGGACTCCGAGCATCAGGTCGTAGGACTCTTTACCCAACCCGATCGCACTGGTCGCGGTCATCACCGGCACGTGAACCCACTTAAGGTGCTGGCGGAAGAAAAAGATATTCCTGTCTTTCAACCCGTGAAGGCGAATACGCCCGAATCAATCAACGATCTTAAATCTCTGGATGCCGATCTCTGCGTGGTGGCTGCCTATGGCCAGATACTTTCTGCCGATCTACTTGGTACTCCCCGATTGGGAGCCATCAATCTTCACGCCTCGCTACTCCCGAAATACCGCGGTGCCGCCCCAATTCAGTGGGCGATGATCAAAGGGGAGCGTGAAACAGGAGTCACCATCTTTCAAATCGAACCCAAGCTGGATGCCGGTCCTGTCTGGGGAGTTGTCTCAACCCCCATCAATGAATCAGAAACCTATGGAGAACTTCAGGACCGACTGGCCGACTTAGGGGCAGCACTCTGCATTAATGTACTCAAAAAATCGAAACAGGGACTCATAAGCCTGTAACCCAGCAGCATAGTGAATCAACCCTGGCCCCTCGTCTCTCGAAGGATGATGGAGAGATCGACTGGAACTTATCATCACACCAGATCAACAACCACATTCGTGCTGTTCAGCCCTGGCCCAAACCGACGACCACGCTGCTGATGAAAAACAGGGAGCCATTTAAGGTTCAAATTTTAAAAACCAAAATCAACCGCTTCCCCACAGATAACCACCATGAGACCCAACAGGTAGAGCCGGGTGAAATAATTGAGGTCACCAAAACGAATCTGATCGTCCAGACGGGTCAGGGCGAGAACCTCATTATCAAACAGATACAACCCGCCGGAAAGAAACTGATGGACATCGAAGAGTTTCTGCGCGGATACCAGCCTCAGCCTGGAGACCGCTTTGGCAGTTTTAAGGAATCAGAGTAGAATCCGTGAGTTGATCAGGTAAATTGAAAATACCCGGCCACAACCGAAACCTCTCCTGCAGGATGCAATGACATGCTTCACAAAGAATCGACCTGCCTACTCATCACTTTAATTTATCTCCTTGCAGGGAATTTTACCTACGCCGCTGATGATCTCTCGCAGGAATTGAATGTCCCCTCGGAATTCGAGGTAAACGTTTACGCCACAGATGATCTCGCGCATAACATTTATTCAATCACCTTCGATACTCAAGGACGTTTACTCGTCTCCGGTCCAGGTTACATCAGGGTACTGATTGATGAGGATGGAGACCACCAGGCGGAAAGAACCATCGACTTCGCCACCGATCCCCAGGGAGCCCAGGGGTTGTGTGCCGACGGGAAATATCTCTACTGCGTCAGTGGTCTGGGACTACATCGCTATCAGGACAGCGATGGGGACGGTGTTGCCGACGGGGCTCCCCAGGGGATCCTCAAGTTGAAAACAGGTGGCGAACACGATGCCCACGCCATTCGAAGAGGACCTGATGGCTGGTGGTATCTACTCGCTGGGAATATGGCAGAAGTGACAGAGAAGTACGCGACTTTATCCACCTCACCCTTCAATGAAAAGCACAAACCCGAAGCAGGGACTTTGCTGCGCATCAAGCCTGATCTTCGCGGAGCAGAAATTATCGCCGATGGTTTTCGCAATGCTTATGATTTCGATTTCAATGAGCAGGGTGAAATCTTCGTTTACGATAGTGATGGCGAACGCGACATAACCTTCCCCTGGTATCGTCCCACCCGGCTTTATCACATTACCCGGGGAACCGAAGCGGGCTGGAAAAGTAAAACATGGAAAGAACCGAGTAGTTATTCCACCATGCCGCGCGAAGTTGCCAGTTTCGGTCGAGGTTCTCCGACTGGAGTTATCTGCTATCGTCATGAGACCTTTCCGGAAGAATATCGCCAGGCCCTGTTTGTCCTCGATTGGACTTATGGACGCGTTCACGCTGTAAAACTACAACCGGATGGTTCTTCGTATGTGAGTGAACCGGAACTCTTCCTCACAGCCAGAGGCAATTTCGGATTTGCACCGACGGATGCCGAAGTCGGCCCCGATGGGGCACTTTATGTGGCGATTGGAGGTCGTGGAACGCGGGGGACGGTCTTTCGTATTCAGGCGAAATCAGCGGAACCAACACCTACACTCTCCGAAGCGCAAGAACTTCTCAGTTGCCTTGATGCTCCCCAGCCACTCAGCGGTTGGTCCCGACAAAAGTGGACTCCCCTGGCCCTTACTCTGGGCAAGCAACTTTTTATTGACAGTCTGAAAGCGACGACCGCTTCACTCACCATCCCACAACAAATTCGCGCCATTGAAATTGTGAATGAACATTTCGGAGGTCTCCCACCCGCTGTAGTAGAATTACTGGGGAATTCGGGGAACGCAACTGTACGAGCTCGAGCTATCTGGGGATTGGAAGAACTCCAGAATTCAGACAAATCATCAGAAGATGACGTTGATCTCAACTCCCTCTTCACCAGGTATCTGCATGACGAGGAACCTCAAGTCATCCTTCAGACTTTACTCAAACTGAAGCAACTTGAGCTCTCGGAAACGGAATTGATTGATCTCGCCGAAGCGCTCACCCAGCCACTCGGTTCAGCCGATCGATTTGTGCGTCAGGCAGCGATTCATTTACTCCAGGATCATTATGTCGCCATTGTACCGGCCCTTAAATCGCACGCATCGCGTCTCGATTTACCAACCAAAGCAGGGATCCAACTCTCTCTGGCTGAAATGAAACTCACTCTGGGAAGCGGATTTGATGCCGAATCGGCTCAGGCCGCCTTACAGATCCTCAAAATTAACGGGCTCGGCCCGGATACTTTACAAATCAAACTGGACGCCTGCCGTTTAATGCAGCTCGCCTGGGGAGACTGTGGACCCGCAGATCATCATGGAGCCCTCTACGATGGTTACGCCAGCCAACTTGATCTCTCGCCATATGAGTTTGAACTCGATCAATTCCGTGTAGGTCTCGCCGATCTTTATCCAGCAACAGAACCTGAGCTCGATCACGAACTTCTCCGCCTGATTGCGATGATCTCACCTTCGAATCGAGAGTTGCTGCAAAAAATCATCGCGCCCATCAGCGAGGATTCGGACCCTACTGATGATATCCATCGTCTGGTTGTGGCGAGTCGGATCCAGGTCGAATGGCCTGTCGATCTTCTCGAAAAAATCAGTCGAGCCCTTGTCCTGCTGGAAGTCAAAGTACGGGAACGTCGTCTTCCACAGGACCTCAACTGGAACGAGCGCATCAAAGAACTCTACGGAGCACTCGTTAAACGTGACCCACGTCTACCAGTTTCAATCGTTCAGGAACCTGAATTCGGTTTACCCGGACACGTCGTTTACATGTCGGAAGTGCCGGGAGAATTTGTCAATCAGGCAGTGGAAGCATTCGTCAAACATGTACGCGAAGATGCAGAGTACCCCTGGAATAACGACGTCATTTTTGTGCTCGGAGAATCCACCGATCCTGAAGTTCGTGAGCTGATCCGGCAACGTTTCGAAGAATATTCAACCCGTCAGGCAGTCATCATGCTCCTCTCGGAAAATCCACTCCCGGAAGAAACGGAACTGTTCATTCGAGGATTAGAGATCTCACACCTTCCCACACTGGGAAGTGCGATTCAGGCATTAGGGAAGTTAGCTCAACTCTCAGCCCCGGAACATCAGGTCGCCCTCTTTCAGGCAGCCCGTCGGTTGAACCAGTCTGCCGAAGAATTCGTCCTGCGCGATTACCTGATGGAACTGCTGCAGCTCAGCACAAAAGTCAACTTTGGCTATGTCACGGGCGAAGCTGGACATAACCCTCAGCAGGAAGTGATGGCCAAATGGGAAGACTGGTTCCTCCAAAGATATCCGGAGGAAGCAGCCATTCTGCAGAAAAAACTGGGGGCCGAAGAAAGTGACTTGATGAAGCGTCTTACCACTCTGGACTGGAAAAGTGGTAAGCCGGAACAGGGGCGTAAAGTTTTTGAAAAACTCGGTTGTGCCCAATGCCACGGAGGCTCCTCTGCACTTGGGCCGGATTTATCTGGAGTGACAGGACGATTCTCTCGAGATGACCTTTTCACCGCTATTCTCTATCCGGACCGCGACGTCTCTCCCCGCTATCAGACGACCTCAGTAATCACAGATAAAGGGCTCGTCTTCACTGGTCTCATCATTTATGAATCGATCGACGGGATGATTCTGAGAGATGGACTCAACCGAACGCATCGAATCGAGACAGAAAATATCGAATCAAGAACCGAATCTAATAAATCACTGATGCCGACAGGTCTGTTAAAAAGCAGTACCGATTCCGAGTTGATCGATTTGTACTCCTATCTTCAATCGTTACAATAGATTCTTCACTTCTACGATCTTCAACGTGAATTTTTGAATTCTAAAACGGATTTTTCTCATCACAACGCCTCCCCCTGAATTCATGAGACGGAGTATTCATGAAAGAGAGTCGTCAAGATAGCGAACTCGATCCCCTGCGAGCGGAAACGGCTCATCGGATCGCTCCCCCTGCAGAGGTTTCCCACGACATCTCCCCGGAAGTTAGTGACGAGATACCTGCCATTAGCAAGAGCACCTCTTCAAAGCTGACGCGCAAACGAAAATCCGAAATCCAGAAACCAAAACGAACCCGCCGAATTGTCCGTCGTTGTAATTTTTTATCTGGTAAAGCCTGGTTGCAGAACTCCATCAGTGTCTGGAGTGACATCCGCAAAAAAGCTCATGATACGGCAGGACAGCATCCGGCCCTGTTTCCCATAGCTCTTATCGAACGACTTCTGGAAACTTTTCTTCCGGTGGAAGGGGAAGTTATTCTCGATCCGTTTTGTGGTTCAGGAACCACCCTGCTGGTCGCAGGGCAACAGCATAAATCAGCCATCGGCCTGGAACTTTCTGCTGAGTATTGCGAATCAACTATGCGCCGGTTAAAGCAATTATCTGAAGCTCAGCAATCGCGAGTTGTCTGCCATCATGCTGCCGCACAGGACCTTGATCAGTTTGTCTCCGAGACCTCAGTTGATCTCTGTATCACTTCTCCTCCTTACTGGAACGTGCTCAATCGCCCCCGCTCGGCTGACAACAAAGCTCAACGCCACTACGGAAATCTGGATGGAGATCTGGGTCTTATCGAAAACTACGAAGAGTACCTGAGCTCACTCCAGTCGATCTTTCAGAAGGTTTACCAGGCACTCAAACCAGGAGCCTTCTGCATTGTGGTGGTCATGGATTTGCGAAAAGGAAAGGTCTTTTATCCACTACACAGCGATCTGTCTCAGCGAATGACTCAAATTGGGTTTATCCTGGATGACCTGATCATCTGGAACCGTCAGTACGATTACAACAACCTGCGTCCACTCGGTTTTCCTGCAGTCTTCCGGGTAAATAAGGTCCACGAATACATTCTGCTCTTTCAAAAACCTCGCCTTTAACTAATGTAACGATTGTAGCGAATTTAATGAGAGAATGAGATTATGACAAAATCATGGATAGACCTGCAGGATCTTTTGGAAGCTGATTTCGTATGAGCTAGAATTGATAAAGGAAGAGATTCATATCTCATCAAAGGACAGGAACTTATGAAGCCTCGGAATGTGTCCAGCAAAGTCTCTTCCTCTCCCATCGTTACTCCATAACAGGAAGTTTATCGTGTCCGGATTTCGAAAAATTTTAGTTGGTGTAGACCTTCATCACGCTGATCGTCTTGCCGATGCTGAGTTGAACCCACCGACGTTGACTGCCATCCAACGTTCCACCTGGCTGGCATCACAAACAGGCTCTGAACTCGTCTTTTGCGCCGTTCTGGATCTGGGTGCGAATACGCAGGAAATGTTACACGAACATTTCGCCGACATCGCCAAAGATGTTGAGCAGGAAAGCCAGAATGTGCTTAATGAGCTGGTTGCAAATGCCGTCGCCAAAGGCTGCAAAGCGAGCTCCAAGTTAATGTACGGAACTCCTTCCTATGAATTGTTGAAAGAGTCCGTTCAGGGCAATTACGATCTGGTCGTCGTGGGCACAAAAGACATGGGAATGGCAGGACGCTTCCTGCTCGGTAGCACTTCCATGAAACTGCTCCGCCGTTGTTGTTGCCCTGTCTGGGTCACCAAGCCCGATCCTCAACCAGAGGATCTCAATGTGCTGGTCTGTAGCGACTTTTCCGATGTCTCTCAGCAGATGATCAATCTCATTGTGAACGCGTGTCAGCAGACAGATGCGAAAGTCCATCTGCTTCACGTAAACGAAACGATCGGTGAGAAAAGTGTCTGGGGACGTAAAATCCCCGATGAGCAACTGCAGGAGCTGAAAGACAAGGTACGAGTTGAGAACGAAGCCAAACTTCAGGAACAACTCTCTCGTACTGATTTTCGCACCTTAAAATACGGTGTGAAAACACATGTCCTTGACGGAAACCCGGAAGAAGTCATTCCCCAGATTGCTGAACAGGAAGGAATCGACCTGATCGTACTGGGAACCATTGGCCGCTCCGGAATTCCCGGTATTCTGATCGGTAATACCGCCGAACGTATCCTGACACACATCAATTGCTCGGTGCTCGCGGTGAAGCCGGCCGACTTTGAATGTCCAGTCGCATTCGATGACTGATTCTCCTCGGGGATTATCATTCCCTGCCAATCTGGATTTGCGACAAGTTAGTTAAGTCTGAATAATAAGAGGGAAGAGTACATATCTTCCCTCTTTTTTCGTTTACTCTCAATTCAGGTTCGCTGTTTGAAATGTCCGAAAATCTGATCTATCTCGATCACCATGCCACGACTCCCACTGACCCCCGGGTTGTAGAGGCAATGGCCCCATTCTGGACAGAGAAATTCGGGAACCCGGCCAGTTTTCAGCATGAGCAGGGCCGCAAGGCGGCACGCGCTGTAGAAGCTGCCACAGCACAGATTGCCAGCTTACTCAATGCAGACCCCACCAGACTGATTTTCACAAGTGGGGCAACAGAGTCGAACAACCTCGCCCTCAAAGGAATTCTACAACCTCAACTTCGACTGGCTGCATCGGGAGGAACAACACCGCATGTGATTACCAGCCAGGTCGAACATCGCTCGATAATTGATCCGTTAAAAAAACTGGAACGTCGTGGAGTCAAAGTAACCTGGCTGAATGTCGATCAATCGGGTCAAATTGATTTAGACGAACTGAATTCGGCTTTTCGTCCGGAAACCTGTCTCGTCACTCTCATCTGGGCGAATAATGAAGTCGGCACGATTCACCCCTTGAGAGAAATCTCTGACTTATGCAATGAACATCAGGTTCCCTGCATTCCGATGCTGTTCAGGAGTTGGCAAGTTACCCCTCGACCTGTCACAAAATCCCGTGGACATGCTGAGCTTCACGGCTCATAAGCTTTATGGTCCCCCGGGTATCGGTTGCCTCTATATTAATCCCGATGAAAACAACCCCATCAGGTTGGAACCACAAATCGAAGGGGGAGGGCACCAGCGGGGAATCCGGAGTGGGACCTTGCCACTCCCTTGATTGTGGGGTTCGGACAAGCGTGCGAACTTGCCCAGACTGAAATGCGGGATGAACAGCAACGTATTAAAAACTGCGAGATGATTTTCAGCAGAAAATATGTTCTGCGCTTCCTGATCTACAGATCAACGGAAATATTGACAATCGACTTCCCGGCAACTTGAACATCAGTATTCCCGGGGTGGATGGAGAGGCACTTCTGGCAAGATTAACTGCAATCGCAGTCAGTTCGGGAGCCGCCTGTTCTTCCTCCAATCCGGAGCCAAGCCACGTGCTGCGCGCCATGGGCGTCGCTGACCAGCTCTGTAAGTCCAGTCTCCGCTTTGGTCTGGGCCGATTTACCTCCCCAGCAGAACTCGATCTGGCAGCCCAACATCTGGTGGAAGTTGTCCAGCAATTACGTAAATCCTGATCCTGGATTGAAAAAGAACTCTTTTGTGAGCTGAACCACAGTTTCTTCCCAGGGTCCTCGCGTATTAATTACATCGAAGCTGAGGAGAGGCGAAGTGGCTGATTGATCATTTCCGGGTCAGTCACTTTCAGCCTCTTCTCCTGAAATGAATTGTGCTGGTGATTGCATCCCCTGTCCAATTCAGGTTTACTTAAACACAACGTGTTGTTGTATGACTCATAGAGAGTTCAACCTAATCAGGAGTATTACATGAAGAATTTATGCATCATTGCAGGGCTGTTCGCCGGTTTATTCCTTGCCTTGCCCTCACTGGATATTTCTGCGAAGGAAAAATCCGAAGCCGAATTACCCGTGGCACTGGAAGGTAACTGCGCTGTCTGTCTGCTGGATGGAGATGCGGTGGTTGCAGGTTCAGAGAAGTTTGCTGTCGATTTTGACGGAAAACGCTATCTCTTTCCCGATGCCTCAACCAAAGCGAAGTTCGAGAAAGATCCCGCACATTACGCCCCAGTACTTAATGGTGACTGCACCGTCTGTTTCCAGAACAGTGGCCATCGCCCTGCTGGTAAAGTGGAACATCGGTTTGTCTATCAGGACAGACTCTACCTCTTCCCCAGTGCCGCCATTATGGAAAAATTCACCGAAGACCCGGCTGCTTTTGAAAATGCCGATCTCGCTTATGATGGGAACTGTGCCATTTGCCTGAAAGAGGCTGGTGCTGAGAACCCGGGCAAAGCGGAATTCATGGCTCTCCACAATGGCATGCGGTATCTCTTTCCCAACGCGGCCCTCTTGACAAAGTTCCAGGAAAACCCGGCCCAGTATGCGGTGAAAGATGAAACCAAATCGACATCGACTTCGAAACCAGAGAAGTCGGCTAAGACTGTTTCCATCAAAGGTCGCAGTGCCTGTGCGGGTTGTGAATTCAAAGTTCGTCCGACCTTAAACCCGGAAGAACTCGGATTGGCTGTCGTCGTGAGTGACACAGAAATTTACATCATCGAAAAAGCCCATGATGATTACTCACAAATCTATGATGATCGCTTTGACAGCCTGAAACTTGCGGTGACAGGCAAAGTCCTGAAAAAAGAAGGACGTTACACCTGGGTTCAACCAGAAAAAGTGGAAGTTGTCCAATAGAGTAGGACCGATCCTGAAACCCGGTTGTGGCTGTTTTTGAACCTGTATAGTAAGGCTCACTTCGACTCATCAGAGGATTTCAGGACATCATTAAAAATAAAAAAGCCTCTGCTTCACAGCGAAGCAGGGGCTTTTTGTTTATCTCGATTAATTGCTGTTTTCAGAAGACCTCTTATTCTTCAGCGACACCGGGCAGCAGGTATTTCTGTGGAGACTGAGCAAACTGCATCCGTGCTTCTGCTGAACTGAAAAACCACAACTGGCCTCTGTAAATTGCCCCCAGTTGAGGAGAGCCGGGCACCATTTGTTTATTGTTTGCCAACTGAATCGGGCAGACCCCATTGAGTGCTGGCCAGTATTTCTCCGGGTTCTGCTCAAAGGCCTGTTTATGTGCCTCGGTCGCGAAACAGAGTTGTCGATCGCGATAGAATGTGAAGAAGGCTGGGTTCCCCTGAGTCAGGTTCGCATTTTCGACCAGTTCGACCAGGCAAATCTGTTCGAACGCCCAAACACTATTCACCTGTTGAATTTGATTTTGTGGTAACTCTGCGACCTGGGTTGCCGCTCCCCCGGCGTTACTTTTTTTAACGATCGCTGTCCCAGTCCCTTCGACGGGAGCAAGAATATCGAGTCGCTTTTTCAGTTCGTCTGCTTCCAGATAACCTGTGATTTTCTGAAGTACCTGGAAGTCAGGAGAAATGATCACCGTCGTGGGAAATCCATCAATCCCGATCTCTTTCACCAGCTTTTTGTTTTCGTCGGCATCGACTTTGATCGGTACAAAATTTTCATTCACGAGTTGTGAAACATCAGTGCGATCAAACGACTTTTCCATTTTATGACAGAAAGTACACCACTCCGCTGTGAACTTCAGCAGCATTGGTTTCCCTGTCTGCTTCGCTTCCAGAGCGACCTCGCGCAGACTTGTTCGCCATTGGACATCAGCCCGTAATGACCCCGCCTGTAAAAACAGGAGACATACAAAACCTGCGCAAAGCAGAAAGCGATTAATTCGTAATGCAACCATCCGTGGTAGTCCCGCTCATTCGAGTTCAAAGTATTCTGTATCTATCTACTTTATCGTCTTTTCTGGCCTTATCTTTTGTGAATCAGTTCACTGGATAAGTAACTTTTGAGGGTTGTTCCAACGACTAGTCACTTTCACAAATACCCATTCTTCCTAATCAACCCATTTGTGCAGCCGATAAAAAAGCCCCGAATGATATAAGATCACTCGAGGCTGTTTTGATTCGTGCACAGGCGGAATTTCTGATGAAGAAATCCTGCGATTCCAGTGACTCCCCTATGGGTAAGTCTTTTTCACTTTGCGGTAAATCTTGCTCACCTGTCCGCTTGATTCGTATGGGGGAAGTTTCGGATTGCGTGTATACAAACCGGAAACAGTTCCTGTGGAGGTGTATTTACCAGCTTTGATTGCGGCATCTGAAAATCGTTGGCCGTGTTTCAGATTCCAGGGACGACCACTCGTTTTCATCCAGATACGCTGTGTGGGGCGATATCCAATGTACTGCAGGAAGTCCTGTAAAGTCAGAACGCGTACCCCTTGTTCGCGGGCTTCAGCCACCATCGCTTTACGAGCGGCAGCAATTTTTTCGATGATCACATTATCAATACTGGCACCGGCAGTTTTGCTGGCAGAAGCATCAGGAATATCCCCGACGACCAGAAACTTGGTGTTCACGGAGATGCCATCTCCTGTACGGTTACCATTGTCATCGACTTCGTTATCAATAATCGCCTGATTCTGAGCGAGCAACTCGTGCAGACGGTCCCGGTCACTGAACCCATCGTGGTCGAGGTCAATCAGACCGACCAGAGAGATCGCCAATTTACCACCCGCTGACCATGCTGGTGAGTAGATCGGATCACCAGCAGAAATCGGACGTCCGATGTCTTCATTGATGATACTGGCAACGGACAGGTTTTCGTCGAGAATCTCGGTGACTTCGATTGCCCCTTTGACTTCTTCTGTCCCACGAGCCATGCCGCGGTTCTTTTTCAGATAGACGCTGAATCGGGTCTGGGGGGTCAATCCGGCACCATGTCCGATATTGATCCACACGAGGTTGTTGTCGTAATCAGTACGAATGATTTTACCATCTGGTTTTTCGAAGCTGAGATCTTCCAGTTCAGCCAGGCGGTCCTGCAACTGGTTGATTGTATTAGTCATGGTTCGTCGAGACGATTCCCATTCCTGCTCTTTACGCTCAGCAACTTCGCGATACTGATCAAACTCTGATTGCAGAATTCGCATTGATTCCGCCAGTTGATCAGCCTGTTTCTGCAGGTTATCTTTTTCTTCGCGAGTACGATCCTGGTATTCCTGAAGGTCACGCTGAGCTTTTGTCTTGGCATCAGATTCGACCTGAATACGCTCCTGAGCATTCTTCTCGTTAGTGTTCATCGCTTCGATCGTCTGATCGAGTTGACGTTGGAGCTGATCGGCACGCCGTTTTTCATTATCCAGTTTGTCTTTCTGACTGGTAATGGTATTCGTGACTGTCGTTGAGGCCTGTTCGCCGGCGACGTTTTCGATCTGTGAATTCAACTTTGTAACAACGCTTTCAACGTCGTTGTCCTGAATTCCGATTTTCGTTTTTAATGCATCGATTTTACGTGCCGCATCTTCGCGCTCACGTTTGGCAGAACTCTCTTTACTGATCGAAGCCTTCAATTGGGTATCAGTATCGAACTTGGTTCGATAGGCGTAGAACAGGAATCCGCTCAAGACCATTGTGCTGAAGATAAAGAAGGTCAGAAACAGCTTGAGACCAGAATTCGATTCAGGATTCGCCATCGGAGAAAACCTTTGCGAGTGAAAAACGTTCGACGACGTAAGGTGAAATGGTTTTAATAAACCGGTTCGTATGAGTCACTTGAACTCTGCACCGTTAATTCATTTCCGGTCTGCTGACTGGGGAAATCAACGATGTCGGTGCTTTTACTGAGCAAGTAATATTGCGGGAAAATCGTGTTTGATTCTACAGAGACTGTCGTGCTAAATTCCGTACTGACAGCGAATTCAGCGCGAACAAGATCTGTATATGCTAAGTGTAAAAGGAGACAGGTCAGAGTCAAGCAGGTTCTCCCCAGCTTGCCCAATCCGCTCAAGCCCGCCTTCCCTCTGGCCCTATAGGGAAGTCTGTGTCGCTTCCATCTATTGATCGCGTGTTAGCAATTGTAACACCTGTCCTACCTCAGAACGGTAAAAACCCCGGAAAACAACAGCCTTTTGCTGAAAATCGCTTGTTTTTCAGACTGGATCAGACCTGCAAAGGGCTCATTCCGGCTGGTGGCTTTCCCGATCAAAAATCGCCATAATGCAGCGAAATCCTCTTTCGCCTCCCGCAGCCCATCTGCTGATCCCTCGGAAAATATCCCCATTATGGCTGACACGCTCTATATAATAGACACCTTTTCACTAATGTTTCAGGTGTTCCATGCAATCCCGATAACAAGTCCACAGGGACAGCCACGAATGCCCTGTTTGGAATAACACGCGATCTGCAGAACATCATCCGCGATCAGAAACCGACACATCTAATCTGCGCCCATCGAGAGTGCCGGTCCGGGAAGCGGAACGAACTCTATCAGTACAAAGCAAACCGCCTCAAACTCCGGCGGATCTGCTTCCACAGATTCCCGGGTCTTCGAGCTGATCGAGGCCTTCAATATTCCTGCATCAGCAGCGAAGGATGGGAAGCCGATGATGTCATCGCGACCCTCGCGCGGATGGGGGAAGAGCAGGGGATGGAAGTCCGCATTGTCACCAGCGATAAAGATATACGCCAGTTAATCACCGATCATGTGCAGATCTTCAACTCTCGCAAAAATGAATTCATGACTGCGAAAGAACTCGCCGCCGATTGGGGAATCCGGCCTGATCAGGTTGTCGACTTTCAGGCGCTCGTTGGCGACAAGGTCGATAATGTTCCGGGAATTCCTCTCGTCGGTCCCAAGAAAGCCCAGGCACTCCTGGAAGAATTTGAAACACTGGAAGAGGTTCGGCAAACGCGGACAAAGCGAAAGGGGCTAAGCTTCAACAGAATCTGAAGGAGTACGCGGAGCAGGCGCTCCTCAGTCGCCAACTGGTGAAACTGAACCAGGAGTTGCCTCTCGAAATTGATTTTGAGGCAGCACGTGTTTCGGAACCGAACCGGGAAAAACTTTTTGAGATGTTTCAGGAGTTTGGCTTCAAACGTTTCGCCGACGAGATGCGAACTACGCCCGAAACCCAGGTCGAGCAATCCTGGGAGGTGATCGACACCTCTCAAAAATTTGAGAGCTGGTTCAAAAAATTGAAAAGCAGAAGGAATTTTGCGTCGATCTCGAAACAACTTCTCTGACAGCTCTCCAGGCTGATATCGTCGGTTGGGCATTTTCGTGGGAAAAAAATCATGGTTATTACCTGCCGGTGAACAGCCCTGGTGCGGCGCACCTCGATGCAGAACTGGTTTCATCCAGATTGAAACCGATCCTGGAAGATCCGCAGATATTCAAAATCAATCAGAACATCAAGTACGACATGCTGGTGCTGCGGAGGCTCGGCATTCACCTGCAGGGAATCTCCATCGATCCCATGGTGGGGGATTATCTGCTTGATGCGGGAGCACGCAGTCATGGTCTCGATACACTTTCACTGAAGTACATGGGCCATAAAATGATTCCCATTTCCGAACTGATCGGTAAGGGAAACAGCAGAAAAGATGTTCGAAGTCGAGGTCGAACAGGCGGCTGAGTATGCCGCGGAGGATGCGACCATCTCTCTCCAGATCGCCCGGAAAGTTCAGGAAGAACTTAAAAAACAGGGTTTGTGGGATCTTTACTGGGATCTTAGACGCCCCCTGATTTTCGTCCTGGTCGAAATGGAAGCGAACGGAATCAAGGTTCTTCCCGATGAGTTGAAAAAGCAAAGTGAGTTACTGGAAAAACGGCTGATCGAGTTACAGGTCGATATCTATAAAATCGCTGGCCAGGAATTCAATATCGCCTCTCCCAAACAACTTCGGGAGATACTTTTTGATCAACTGAATCTGCCCGTCATCAAGAAAACCAAAACAGGGCCAAGCACTGATCAGGATGTGCTGGAACAACTCGCAGAGATTCACGAACTCCCGGCCAAAATTATCGAACAACGTCAACTCTCCAAATTGAAGAGTACCTACCTCGATGCACTTCCGACATTGATCCATCCCGACACGGGTAAAATTCATGCATCCTTCAATCAGGTGGTGGCCGCAACAGGGCGCCTCAGTTCCAGCGATCCGAATCTGCAGAACATTCCGATTCGTTCGGAAGAGGGGCGTCGTATCCGAAAAGCCTTTGTCCCGAGCGAACAGGGTTGGGCTCTTGTGTGTTTTGATTACTCGCAGATCGAGCTGCGAATGCTGGCCCACTTCAGCCAGGATGATGCTCTCATGAATGCCTTCACACGTGGCGAAGACATTCACTCCACAGTCGCCGCGGAAATTTTTCATACAAGCCCGGAAGAGGTGACCTCCGATATGCGCCGGGTCGCCAAGGCGGTTAACTTCGGAGTGATCTGTGGCCAAAGCCCTTTCGGGTTGTCTGCTGCCTTAAAAATTCCACAGGACGAAGCTGCCGATTTTATCAAACGATACTTTGAACGGTTTGCCAGTGTAGAGGGTATCTCTATTCCATTCTTGTCGATTGTGATCGGCAAGGATATGTC
This sequence comes from Planctomycetaceae bacterium, assembly GCA_041398805.1. GTDB lineage: Bacteria > Planctomycetota > Planctomycetia > Planctomycetales > Planctomycetaceae > Polystyrenella. The sequence continues at coordinate 634,552 of JAWKUC010000002.1, forward strand.
AACACGATCCTGGGACGCCGCCGCATGATCACTGGTGTCAACCCGGTGCGGAACAAACTGAGGAATGTCTCGGACCGGACAGCCATTAACACCGTGATTCAGGGTTCCGCAGCCGACCTGATCAAAAAATCAATGATCGATTGCTCACAATCCCTCCGTGAACTCAACTTCCCTGCCAGAATGCTGCTGCAGATTCACGACGAACTTGTCTTCGAAGCTCCGTCGAGCATGTCGAGGAACTCGCCGGTATTATCCGGTCCAAAATGGAACAGGGGCTCTCTCTATCCGTGCCCCTGGTAGTGGACATGAAAAGTGGGCCTGACTGGTACTCCGTGGAGGCGGAATAAACTGGAATCAGAAATTGAACAATTCTGATCTTTCAATCGAAGTTTTCTGTCCCATCCTGATGGGAGTGAACAAGTTCGATTCCAACTTAAATTTCCAGTCTAAAGTGACTTCCATTCTTGTTAGTCACAACACGCTCTCTTTCTGGAAGAAAGCTCTCGATTCAGAGAAACCTGATTTTCCATAAGTCCTGAATCAATCTAAATTTATATGATGTTGCGTCAATGTAAAATTGTGTTATTGATCCTGAGATTTTTGACCGGTTTCTTTTTTCGCATTGACTTGTCTGGTAGGTTGGTAAACTATTGAGTTGAATTAAAAATCCATCCTTAATCACACTTCTTTCTCGTGGGCCACAAGTCGAGAAACTTACTCTCAGACAAGCCATTTTTCGCCTTGAAAACTCACACCCAATCATCGTAATGGATTGACGATCACCTTCAGCTATCCCTCCAACCTAAACAGAACATTTTTGTGTCTTCAGACATACACATTCCTGTGATTTCGTTTATTGGCGGAATCGGTTCCGGTAAAAGTGCGATCTCGCAGGAATTGGCCAAACGACATTCAGTTATCGTAATTAACGCCGACCAGATTGGTCATGAGGTTCTTGCGATCCCTGATGTTGTGATGGAATTGAAGGAGAAACTTGGTTCGTCCATCCTGGATGAGTCAGGCTCCATCGTCCGTTCACCAAGTTGCCTCATTGGTATTTGGTGAATCAGCCGAACACAAACTTGCTCTCAAAAAACTGGAAGAAACGGTTCATCCTCAAATTCGAACCAGAATTGAAGAAACCATTCGTTCCCTCCGGAAATCAGTTTCCTGCGAATTGATCATTCTGGATGCCGCGCTCCTGTTGGAAGCGGGGTGGAACGAAGTATGTGACCTGGTCTTCTTCATTGAGGTTTCCGAAGAAATTCGGATGAAACGTGTCATCGAAAATCGTCACTGGACTGTGGACGAATTTCGTAAAAGGGAGTTAAACCAACTCAGTCTACAAGAAAAACAAAGTCGTGCTGATTACACGATCGAGAACAATTCCGATTTGCTCTCTGCCGTCGACCAGCTCGAATCCTGCCTCAAAAAACATTTCCAATTCAATTTATGAACGCAATAGATGCTCAAAATCGGCGCTGAAGATTCCATAGCCCACTTTGAAGAATCAGCTTTCAGCCTATTCGCTTTCAAGATTTGATGAACCACAACGAAGTTAGTCACACTATCTGGTAATGACGCATAAGTAACGCTCGATCAATACCAGAACACTACCACCATACAGCCATCAGGATGTGCCTTCCTTCCGTACACAGTTGCCCATTTATCAGCATTTCAGCAACAGTTGTTGTAATTTTGACATTTTAATTTTGAACCACCCTCCAATCGAAAATCTGCAAATGACTCTCGGTATTTTTATTACTCCAAGTCGAGATAACGACTTACCTCATACTCATTCATTCCCCGAAGTGTATTGCTGACAAGTGGAATAGGAATTGCAGTTTTTATCAACACTCTCCTCCTCATCCCATCACTCACTGAAACTCTCTTCTTCGATTGCAGACAAATTCAATACAGGACTTTTCTGTCATGCCATCTCAAACCAAACAAGGTCCCGCCGACTCAGGAACTTTTAAATCTTATTCCGGGCCAGGTGGATCAAATAATAAATCACGGGATCGTGAGAAAGATCACAGCGATATGGAAGCCGAACTTCAAATGAAAGAAGAACCGATCTCGTTTCCTTCAGACGCTCGTTATGAAGAAGTCAAACGGAGCAATGTACACATTGCTGACCTGCAGGGCATGACCATGAAGGAGCTTATCAATCTCGCCAGAGATGAAAGCATCAGTGAATACACGGGGCTGAAAAAGCAGGACCTGATTTTCAAGATCCTCAAAGAACGAACCAAAATGAACGGTCTGATGTTCGGCGAAGGAACCCTGGAAATTCTGCCGGATGGTTTTGGATTCCTGCGCAGTCCAGATTACTACTATCTCCCCTGTCCCGACGACATTTACGTCAGTCCAAGTCAGATACGCCGGTTTGGTTTGCGAAATGGTGCCACCGTCGCCGGTCAGATTCGTCCACCGAAAGAAAACGAACGTTACTTTGCCCTGTTGCGCGTTGAAGCTATCAATGGACAGGATCCGAATCTACTCACCGACAAAGTCTTCTTCGATGACCTGACACCTCTGCACCCGGAACATCGCCTTCGTCTTTCCGATCAACCGGAGTCCTTCAGCACCCGTATCGTCGATCTGGTCGCACCAATCGGGATGGGCCAGCGGGGACTGATTGTCTCTCCCCCCCGTGCTGGTAAAACGATTCTGCTCCAGCAACTGGCAAAGGCTGTTCTGCAAAATCAGCCTGATGCGTATGTCATCATGCTGTTGATTGACGAGCGCCCGGAAGAAGTAACCGAGATGGAACGCCAGGTGAAAGGTCCCAACTGCGAAGTCATCAGTAGTACTTTTGATGAACCTCCCAGTCGTCATATTCAAGTATCTGAAATGGTCATCGAAAAGGCCAAGCGGATGGTTGAATATGGACACGATGTCATTATCTTCCTCGATTCAATCACACGTCTGGCACGTGCCTGGAACACCGAAGTTCCACACTCCGGAAAAATCCTTTCCGGTGGTGTCGACGCGAATGCCCTGCAACATCCGAAACGTTTCTTCGGAGCTGCTCGAAATGTTGAAGAAGGGGGTAGCTTGACAATTGTTGCGACAGCTCTGGTCGATACAGGCAGCCGCATGGACGAGGTGATCTTTGAAGAGTTCAAAGGGACCGGTAATACCGAACTTCATCTCGATCGCCGGATGGTTGAAAAACGTATCTGGCCCGCCATTGATGTCAACAAGTCCGGTACCCGCCGGGAAGAACTGCTGATGGATGAGGACGAGTTACGACGCGTCTGGATTCTCCGTCGAGTTCTCAATGACATGAACCCGGTCGATGCGATGGAACTCCTCCTCAATCGGATTTCCAAAACTAAAACGAATGAGGAATTCCTGCTCTCGATGAACCTCAGTTAAGCTGAGCAGCGGTAGAGATAGGCAATAAATACCGATTATCGGGGAGTTCTCCGCTCTATCTCCGGGCCTCCCTTCGCTTCCTGCTGGACAGGTCCGCCTCCTCATTGTACGTTGAAAATCAGCATACGTCGAAAATCGGCACCGGGTGGAGGCTCCATTCCCCTCGGGACCACAGAAGTTTCAAGACGCACATAAGATTGCATATAAGTAAGACTTGGAAACCATGGCTAAAGTCATTGAAGGTAATTTGCTCATCAAAGATGTTCAGGTAGGCATTGTTGTCGCCCGCTGGAACGATCTGATCACCAGTCGTCTGCTCACGGGCGCCATTGACACTTTCAAACGACATGGACTGGCCGAGGAGCATATTACCGTCGTGCATGTTCCAGGTTCATTTGAGATTCCACTGGCGGCAAAAAATCTGGCAGCCCGCGATGAGATTGCCGGCGTCTGCTGCCTGGGTGCCGTGATTCAGGGGGAAACCTCCCATCATGAGTACATCAATCAACCGGCCGCATCGTCATTGATGCAGATAGGATTGCAGTACAACAAACCGGTGACCTTTGGCGTACTCACCTGCGGCAACATGGACCAGGCCATTGATCGCGCCGGAGGAAAAGCTGGAAACAAAGGACAGGAAGCTGCTCTCGCCCTGATTGAAATGGTGAATGTACTTGAACAACTGTAGGTACGAAGCAGTCTGCTGATCAATTACCTTCGGTTTTGCCGAACATTGAACCAAATTTCGAACTAGTTTTCGAAATTGAATAGCTTCTCGAAATTACCCTACCTATAATGCCTCACAGACCATAACCGCTTGAAGATGTTCAGTAGAGGCAACTAAATTGGCAGCCCAACAGCCAGCCTGATACTGTAGCGGTTCTGCCAGAAACGACACGAACAGAGTCCAAGATGAAACGTCGCAGCAAGGCGCGCGAAGTCGCCGTTCAAATGCTGTATTTAAAAGATCTCAATCCGGATGCCCACCCGACCTCAATCCATGAAGAAATAACGAGGCAACTGGAAGACCGGGAGCTCCAACAGTTCGCCTGGATTCTATTCTCAGGAGTAATGGAACAACGCGCCGAACTGGACGAGAAAATTATGCAGGTCGCCCAGAACTGGTCTCTGTCCCGTATGGCTCCCACCGACCGCAATGTACTCAGGTTGGGTGCGTTTGAGCTGATCTTCACCGACACCCACTATCGCATCATCATCGACGAAGCAGTCGAACTGGCGCGCCGCTTTGGGAATAAACAATCTGGTCAGTTCGTGAATGGAATTCTCGACAAACTGGTGCCAGCTGCTAAGCGTGAGATTCCCGCTGAGGAAGAATCAGAATCCTGATTTGTGGCTTATTCTTCATCACGAAGAAAACGACCACCACTCATGAACATGCCCCGTTCGCAGGGGATGCACCATTCGATCAGGACGCGATACTCGTAGTTGCGATCATCGGTCGACATTTTCACGGTCACTTCACCCGGTTGAATCGAACCGCGATGAACAAGACCCAGGCCATTTCGACTGACTTCCCGAGTCATGGCATCGACGGTATTTCCCCGGAAGGTGACAATCTCGGCGGGTACGGAGAGACTGAGACGTTCCGCATCGCGCAAGTCAATGCTCTGTTTTTTCTCGAAGCTGTCGAGAATTGATTTCAGATCTTCAAGTGAGGGCCTGCCCCAGGGATCGGTAGACATATCCAGACTCTGTCATTCTGCAAAAATTCAGCGTGGATAACCATCAGGCTGAACAACGGGGCCGGTTTGAGTGGGCCCCCGACCTGATGAGGGTTTTTTCAAACATAGGTTGCAGATCAACAGTCGGCCTTAAAAATTAAGCTTGGGAACTAAATTTTCAAGCTGGTTTCAGGGATTCACCTGCCTACTCATTCCGATTCTCAGTAGTCGAAATAGATCTCTGGAATTAAGGAGCGGGTCCTGTTTCTATCCCTTTCGGGTCGCTTCACTTGCGGTTTTCGCGGGAGTGCGGCGGCGAATGATCAGGTAACAGATTGTTCCCAATGAGAAAATGATTCCCACCCAGCGGCCAGGCAGGCTGGTGCTGCGGGCAGATTCAGTCGTTAAATCTGGAATATCTGTTACAACCAGTTCGGTCTCGGGAACGTCGCCCCAATCGATTTCAGGTAAGCTACCCTCTTCAGTCGCAGCATCCTGAGCCTGAAAACCTGCCCCGAAATCCGAGAAGCTGTCTTTTTCAAGTTCATCTGATGAACCTGGAGCAGAGACGACTGGAGGCACAATGGTCGCAAACTGTAATTCTTCGTTTCGAGCTGCTGGTTTAATCTCTTCCAGATCGAATTGAGGAATCTCAGTTGAGCTGACCTGCTGTTCCTCCCACTGAGGAACTCCAAGTTTAACAGAGCTTTCCTGAGGAACAGGCTCAAACTTGGGCTCTACAGATTTCTGCAGTTCTACAGATTTCTGAATAGGGGCACTATTCAAATTCAACAGCGGTAATTCAGTTGCTTTATTTTGAGTCGATGTTTCAAAGCCAGCAACTGTTTGAATTACCTGCTCACGCCCAGATTCATCCATCCCTTCACCTGGAAGGGAGATGCTTTTTTTTTCCAGTCGCTCCAGCTTGGTTTGGCGAAACCAGTTCTCTTTCTCCTCTGGTGTCATGAACCGCGAGGGAACTGATTTCGAGTCGAAAATCATGCGACCACTTTCCTGCTGATAGGCAGGGTTGGGTCTTATGGGCTGACTCTCGATCCAGTCATTGCTGGAATCAACACTTGCAGAAGAAGAGAAGCTGGAGTCAGCCTCTTTATTATTCAAGGCGTGGCTTTCCTCAAGTTCCGCTTCACCAACCCAGGCTTTTTCACCAAACGATTCAAATTCCATCCCTTCATTCTGCTCGCTCAGTTCATTATCAACCCAGTCGTTGCTGAACTCTGCAGAAGTGTTATCCTGGTCAGAACCAAATTCATCATTCTGGAAATCAAATTTAGAGTCTACCTCTTCCTCCGAATCTACAAGCGTAAATTCAGATTCCTTTGCAGAGAATGGTGTGTCTTCTGCAGGTGGATTAAACTCGTTTTTGTCCAACTTGTTCGAGGGAGCAAAAGCGCTGAATGGATTTTCATCCTGAGCCAGTTCATCCTCAGAATCATTCGCAGCGAATTCTTCTTTCTGGGCAACGTCGATTTTTGCAAAGCTGTCCCGCATGGCTGCCTGCTCTTCTTCAATCGCTACTCGCTCCCGCTGAACCTCTTCGTCAATCCGGGCCATCTCTGCTTCCAGAGAAGGATCAAAGTCCTGCACACCTGAAGCTTTGCGGCGGCGATCGAGTTCGTCATCGGCTTTTTTCTCGATGGTCTGTTCCAGATCCATCTTATCGAGGTCCGCAAATCGATTTGAACCATCCAGGTTGGAAAATGGGCCTTCATCTATTCCCAGTCCATCGAGCTCATATTCCGAAGCTGCCTTGCGAATGTCACTTTTATCAAGGTCATCTGCCGAGGTTAATGACACAAGTGCCGCCATTCGACTCTGTGTTGCTGCCTCGATGCTTTTTTTCGAGGTCTGAGAAATCGATATCCGCAAAGAGAGGATCTTCGCTCAACTCGGCTTCGTCTTTGTCTTTACTGAACCAGCCTTTGATGCGATTGCCGATCGATTTTTTCTCTGCGACTTCGATCTCAGCTTGTTCTTCATCGACCTCCTCCGCTTTCTCTTTTCCTTTTAACATTGAGGAAAAGACTTCACGAGGTCCACGTGCGCAGCCGGGTAAAATCAAAGCCAGGCTTAAAGAGAATATCAGCGTGGTAAGAACAGCAGAATTTAAAGAGCGTGCTGGAGAGTTCACCAAATCACCCCCGGTTAAAACTAATCGAAAGACAAAAGAATAACGATATTTCAGTCGGTATCATTTGTTTCGACGGTGACGCGCTGAGACGTTACCCGGTTTATCCGGTTGTAGCGATTTTGAAGGGGGGCTTTCTGAAACGGACCTGAAATAGCGGTCGCGTAATCTGGTTAACTTTGTGAAAGTTTAACTCTCAGTAAAAAGAGGCTATTTTTTGAGGCCACTTTAGAGGGAATCAGCATTCGATATCAGGTGTCGATCAAGACCGAGCTATTCGAAAAACCTGAAATCGTCCGATCTGCGGATTTAAGAGAGGCTGCAATTCCTGATTCAGTCGCTCAATCTTCCATCCTGTTGATTCTGCCAGTTCCAGGAACTTTTCTGAGTGCATCCTTCCCGAATCTGCAAACCAGCACTCCCCTGCGGGTTCCAACAGCACCTCCAGCGCCTTCAGGATCGGTTCATGAAAGTCGGTCTCGTAAACCAGTTCGCACCCGAAGATATGACGATACTTCTTCTCTGCTGGGGGAGTGTTCCAGTCAATCTGTAACCCGTGATATTCCTGCTCTGGTAAATATCCATTGGTGCGCGCGTTCCAACATGCCAGGTCTACCGCTTCCTGCCGATAATCTGAAAACGTCACATGCAGTCCCTGCCGCAAGGCAGCCAGCCCCACCAGACCAATTCCACACCCCAACTCAAGGCAGGGTACTCCTGGTTCCCATGCTTGCCTGGTGAAAATCTGAGCCATTTTAATTGCAGCCGGCCACAAAAGCCCCCAGTAGGGAATATAGACTTCCTGTTCGTTTTCCGCGATGACTTGCGGGTCATCCAGCAGCGCGTCCGGTTCTGCGGGCCGGGTGATGCTGAACTTAAGAGACCCTGCTTCAATACTGTCCCGGCTCCAACCTCCCGCCACAGGAAATGGGCCCGCTTCTACATCGACACTCTCTCGTGGGGGAATATCGTTCATATCAACCACCGAACTTCACCAGAAATACATACCTACACTATTGGGGTCAATATGGACAAACAGGAGGGACAGAATTCTCGGAGGAAGTTAAAATTGGAATTCATACCGTTTTTTTATTTTCTTTTGCACTCAGATCAGGCAAAATGAGTTTGCATATCTCACGATTCGAATTTTAGCGGGCGTTTCCACAAACAATCCCGTTCTCAGAGTCGTATCATATTTTGATAAAGGTCTCTCGGATAGAGAGTCTACCCGTTCCCATCTTAGAGTTTGACATGTTCGCTTCCTTCTTTCGATTCACGATGCTGATCGTCTATGTATCGGCCATGGTAATTTCCGTGGTCGCGCACGATCCATTTCATCGTCATGATCATGGAAGTGCCACTGACCAGGCGAATACAGACTCACACGGGCATCACTCAAGTGAGAAGCATCATCACCATGGACATCATCACCATCATCATGGTCATACCCACCATCACTCAAAATCTGAATCTAATAAAGTAGCTCACAATTCTGCCCAGCATCCTGTTCACCACCATGAGCACGAGGATGAAAATTGTTCGATCTGTGAATTTCTCTCTTTGAAATGCATCGAAGCAACTCTGGCAGAAGTCGAATCGACCAGCGAGCTGATTACGCTGGCCAGCCAGGACGCCCTTTGCTATCACGTGGCGTTCTCACCATTTCAGCCCCCCTCACGGGCTCCTCCTGCTTGTTGAAGTCAAGCCACAGGATTTTCCACACCCTCCTCGCGCTCATACCTGGGCGAGTCGCAGGCGTGATTATCTGTCGATAGGGAAATCGATGAGTCAATTTCATCTTTGGAACGACACCCTTTTGATCGTTTGAATTTGCTGCTGATTCATTTGTGTTGATGGACCAACTTTTATTCTTCCTGAGGTTCATTTCTTGTCCTCAAGGAAAAAGTTCATCGGGTACCAGCGCGTGGCCCTGTCACGACCTGGTCACTTTATCTGTATTCAAGACTTCATACTTTCATATCAATATTTGATTACATTCAGGAGTTTCTCATGTACTTTTCTCCAAAGAAAACAAACTCAAACAGACGTGGTTTCACGCTGGTTGAATTACTCGTCGTGATGGCAATCATCTCTATCTTAATCGGTTTGCTGTTGCCCGCTGTGCAACAGCGCGATCTGCAGCTCGTCGAACTCAGCATCGTAACAACCTGCGTCAAATCGGAATTGCTATTCATGGCTATCTGGATATCCATCAACACTTTCCTCCAGGATGGATTGGCACCGACAGCAGTGGATCACGATGTCGAAGGGGATATCCGAATTGGGTGGGCAGCCACTTTGCTCCCTCATCTGGAAGCGGACAATATCTATGAAAAACTCGATCAATCAGTCTCTATAGACGATCCTGTCAACCAGGAAGCGCGTGAATTCTATCTCGGAGTTTTCCGGAATCCGAGCGATGACGGCCCCAGGCTCTGGACGATAGACAATGAGGACCCCGGTTCACCGAATCCAAACCTGCCCATTCAATTAGCCACATCCAACTACATCGGTGTCTTTGGAACTACAGAGTTGGAAGATTGCGAGTTACTTGGTCCCGGCGAGCAGTGTAAGAGTGACGGAGTTTTCTACCACAACAGCCATGTGCATACTTCAAATTTTCACGACGGCCTGAGTAACACCTACATCGTCGGTGAACGCAAAACAGATGTCGAACTGGGCTGGTATTCAACCTGGGTCGGAGCTGTACCTGGTGGGGAAGAACACCTCGCACGTATTCTTGGTGTCGCTGACCATACTCCCAACCATCCTGACGCTCACTTCGATGACTTCAGTAGTTCCAATGATCAGGGAGTCTTCTTCCTGTATGGCGATGGCCATGTCGGATTCGTCAGTGAAAATATTCATGAGGAAATCTTCCAGGGACTTTCCACTCTTGATGGACACGAACCTTTCCTCGCACCACAAGACTAGAAGCCATATCCAAGCCTGGTTCTGGCTGTTATTGACATAACAAAACATCGTCAATGAGAACGATCTGCAGGCTAAAAAACTGTTTGCTGGTTCGCAGCTTTAGCTGACAACCCTCATAGTCTGGTTTATTACAACTTCAAAAAACCCGCTGGAATCCCCGGCGGGTTTTCTTTTTTTAGTGGTGCGGTACTGGTTCATCAGTCGAGCCAGGACAGCGAGAACCTCATCCAGATGCCCATCGCTTGATCTAAAAAATGAACTGTCCTCTTTTTTGGGCTGAACCGATGCGCAACATATCAACAGCGAAAGATAGGTAGACAGGGTTGTTTTTGTGGCCCGAAAATTGAGTGAATGATCATTACGACCGAATGTTTTTAACACGCTGTTGGCATTGAATTTAGGCTTGCGTATGCTGAAACAGAGGGGGATCGGATCTCCCCGTTGACACAGTCTGTATGCAGGTGTAAAGTCCTTCGCAGTCTAAGTGAAATTCTTCAGTATCGAACTCACAAATGATGTTGAAGAGTGCTGACTTCGACTGCGACAGAATCAGGATAGGACCAGAAATCATTCCTCACAGAATGGTTTCAGCGGGCTGTCAGGAGGACGGCATTGAACAGGGACGATTGGCAACAATCAGTGTCGGATTGGAAACATCAATCCCGGTGGAAGCAGATTGCTGAAAGCAGTCCTTGTCCGGAGTTGGTGGAGTGTATGCGATGCTTGTTGCAGGATCAGGTGTGTTGCTGGTAGGGTGTACTTATCCATTCCTGCCGGGCGACTCCAGTTTTCCGGGACCTCCTCCATGGGGAGTTGCGGGACAGGAGCGATCAGCACCTCACCCGCTAACATTGCAACCTCAACCTGTGCAACTGACTCCGAAGCAGAAACGATTCAACCTGGTCTGGTTCCTCCTTCACAGGCTGTTTCACAAACCGGTAATCCCTGGAAACCTAACGTTGCAGAACGTGACTGGAAATGGATCGTCATTCATCACACGGCCACCGACAAGGGGAGTGTAGAAAGCATCCATGAGACACACCTGAAACGGAGAGATAAAAACGGCAATCCCTGGCTTTCCGGAATCGGTTACCACTTCGTCATCGGTAACGGGCAGGGAATGGAAGACGGAGACATCGAACCGACCTTCCGGTAAGCGCCAGCAGATGCATGGTGCACACGCGGGTCGGGCCGAGGAAACCAACAGGGGATCGGGATCGTCCTCGTCGGAAACTTCGAAAACCACTCTCCTTCGGCAGCCCAGCTGGAGGCGGTAAGCTTGTTTTTACGCTCAAACAGGAATACGCGATTGATTTCTGATCATGTCATCGGACACTATGATATTAAGACAACAGCCTGTCCCGGGAAGCTTTTTCCCATTGCGATAGGTTTAAACAAGCAATACCTGGACAATCAGCTGGAGATTCAGACTCCTGGAGGAGAATCTCTTCCCCCTCGAAGGAAATTGACACCATGAGTTCGCGAATCCCCCGAAGAATTCTTCGACGAGAGCGATGAACCGAACAGGCCACGACAGTCATTCCTCTCGATGGACCCTCAACCTGTTTGAACCAGGTGCCGAAGAAGTCGAAGAGTCACTCTGGTACGAAAAGTCACAGCTTCCGGCTGATATGGTGGGGACTCCGCCGGAATCGTTCGTTCGGAAAAGTACGAACCCCGGTACGCCTACCGGGATCTGGTTGCACTCTGCTGCTGATGGTCCGCCCGACATTGGGCTCTGTTGATGAACACCCTCAGTCCACAGAACTATCTGTCACTTTCCTTCGGAGGTGACGAACAACTCCTGATCAATTCACGTTCTCGCCCTTACAGCCAAACGTCAGATCGATCGATTGAGAAGTTTCTCTCCGAGATTCATCAGGTCGTCTCTGCCAATTGGGCAGTTTTTTATCATGTACACCAGGCGAATCTCTCGCCGGTTTTTAGAAGATGCCGGCGCGATGGCCTGCAGCTCTTCCTGAAACGTCCCGACTGGTTTGGCGGAGCTGGTACCTTCGGAACTCCCTTCCCTGAATCGATGTATTCCCGAACGGATGCCGATTCTCGAAGACAAACGGGTTCTGGTGGGCCAAGGGATTAAAGACCCGGTTTCCTCCATTATGACTCGTCTGCTGGACACGTATCTTCAAACAGGCCGGGGTGAACCTGACGACCAAACTTTTTGATGGTCAGCACGAGTTAACCCCTGAAATGCTGAAGTACGTCAACGAATGAATTGATGCAGGGGATCTCGCCGACAACATGATCGTAAAGATCTGATCCAGAATGCCGCTGCGGGAATGGAAATCGCCTTTCCGCAATCGAGGCGACTCGTTACACTCCCCGCTCACCGGACAAAACCTGATTCAAGAGACTCAGGAAGTCACTCAAGTTGTTGCGAAACAGACTGTTGCGCCGATTTGAATGAATCAGTCTCGAACTACTCAAGCATAACAATACAAGGATGTATTATGCGTCGGATTGCTGTGATGAACCAGAAGGGGGGAGTCGGAAAAACGACTTCCAGTGTCAACCTCGCCGCGGCTCTGGCAAATGAAGGTCGCAAGGTCTGTTTGATCGATCTCGATCCCCGAGGCCATGGTTCTCTGCACACGGGAGTGGAACCCCATTCTGACGAACCTTCAGTATACGATGTCTTCAGCGGCACTCGCACCTTGCGCGAAGTGCGCCATCATGTCGCCGACAATCTGTGGGTTATTCCCGCTTCTCTCGACCTGGCTGCAACTGAGGTCGAACTGGTTGATGCACCCAACCGGGAAATCGTACTGCGACAGGCGATGGAAAAAATGATGCAGGAATCCCCTGTGGATTATGTCATCATGGACTGTCCTCCCCTCACTGGGTACTGACAGTGAATGCTCTGACTGCTGCTGATGAAGTCTTTATTCCGCTCCAGCTACACTTCTTTGCTCTGCAGGACTTTCTAAACTGCTGGAAACATTGTGGCTCTGATTACACGTCGTCTCAACCGCAACCTGAAAGTCAGCGGAATTATGCTTTGCCTGTATGAAACAGGAACCCGGTTGGCGTCTGACGTCACCGACGATCTACTCACCTTCCTGCGTCAAAGCCCGGCAGAGGCCCCCTGGGCGAAGGCGACTGTCTTCCAACAGCCGGATTCGCAGAAATATCAAACTGGCCGAAGCTCCAAGTTTTGGACAATCGATTTTTCAGTACCAGCCCAAGTCAGCAGGTGCACTCGATTATGGCGGCTCTGGCAACAGAAGTGATTGCGATGGAAGCCCCGTCGCCGGGTTGGAATCGGATATCAGTAAAACATTTACCCTGCCGCAGACTCGCTCAAGCAGCCCCGGGAAACAGCGGTTTGCGGCTTAATTAAACAAAAAAGTGGCATAAACCAGAAAAGAGGCTCATTTTTGAGCCTCTTTTTTTTTGAACAGGCCAATAATCACTGAATATCTAACATATCGGGCCGGAAAACTCAGTTTGGAAAAATTTCAGATTTCTGGAAGAGTTTTCTGAAAAATGAGCGTCAAAGAAAGTGTTCCACGAAACTTGCAGTTGGCTCATTCATGCCATTCTGCGAATATATCGCATATTACACATCCGCTGCCACTAACCGTAGCGGACACAGATCCCACATCCTCTGCACATATCGGTAACCACCATGCAGCTAAGAAATCTGACTCTGCGTTCGTTTGCCCATCTTCTATTAATAACTGGCTTTATCAGTTTCAGCTTTTCAAATCCTCTGATTGCTCAGGAAGAGAGCGCTCCTCCAACAGAGACTGAAGCTTCAGAAGAACAGCCAACCGATCACTGGAAGGATGTAGTTTTCATCCCCTACAAGAACCTGAAACAGGTGCTGGATGAAAAATCTCAGATCATCATCCCCTACTGGCAGTACCTCAAGCTGAAAGCCCTGGAACAACAGCATAAGAAAGTACAGGCTCTTCTCCAGCAGAGTGAATATGTCGTCACGATTGAAGGAGAAACAGCGCGCGTTAAGGCGACCATGCAGTTTCATGTCTGGGGGGAGAAAGAAATCGCTTTTCCGCTTGGTACAGGGGAGGCAGCGCTGGGTGAGGTGAAATCAGAGCAGGGGGAAGTCTATCTCAAATCCGAACCAGGAAGTACCACGTCGCTCATCTTTCCGAAGGCGGGTGATTTCACCGTGAATCTCGAACTGATGGTTCGAGTGCAGAAAGGGACTGACGGAAAAAGCTTTCTGTTAAACGTTCCGATCAGCAGTGTGACGATTCTTGATTTGACTCTGAATGAAGAACGACAGCAGGTCGAAGTTAAACCCGAAGCAGTCCCTGTAGCAACAACTTCCCAAGCAGGAGAGACCCGCTTCCGCGCCAACTTGAAACCGACAAGTCAACTTGAAGTCAGCTGGCATCCGGAAGCAGGTTCGCGTCCCGAGATGAACCTGTTGACCAGCGTCGATCAGAAACAGGAAATCACGATCGAAGGGGAGGTAGTCCTCACCAAAGCGGAGCTGAACTACGAGATCCTGCGGGGAGAAATGGATCAACTGCAAATCGCGATTCCATTATCGCATCAACTTCTCGACATTGAAGCGCCGGGAACAAATCTCAAAGACTGGAATGTTCGAAAAGAAGAACAACAACAGGTTATCGATGTCAGCTTCCTCAGTCCGCTGGAATCGAATGTAAAGGTGATCGTCCATACGGAGCGCGCTCTGGAGGAAGGGGACCTGCAATTGCTGGGACAAGCCGAATCGGGAGAGTCCTACAGTATCAAAGCCCTGGGTGCCGTACGCGAGCGGGGCGAGGTTGTTGTGCACACAGTCGGTGGACTCGATTTAACAGTCACCAAACAGGAAGGTGTTTCCCGTTTCCGTAAAGGAGATGCCTACCTCCCTGCAGAGAATGCGATTGCCTATCGCTTCTTTCGAACAGATGCCACCTTGATCGTCTCTGTGAAACCGATTCAATCGCGAGTGCTGGTCAAACTTAATCACCATTGCCTGATTCAGGAAGAGAGTATCGAATCCAGAGTCCGAGCTGACATCCAGATTGAACGGGAAGGCTTGTTTGAATTGCAGTTCCGCGTTCCAGAAGGGTTAAGCGTTCAATATGTAAATGGTAATGGCATCTCCGAACATCGTTTCGATGAAGAAACTCACTTGCTGCATGTCATCTTCAGTGAGAAGACCGAAGGAAATGTCGCGGCTGGAAATCGGCACAACTCAGTTCTTCGAGGAAGTCGATCCGGAGACAGATTACGAGTTGTTATTGATCGAAGCTCTGGAGGTCGAGAAGGAAGAAGGGATTGTTTCTCTGTACTCGTCTCCTTCAATCGATATTCAGGTTCTGGAAGACGACTTATTCGGTCTGTTGCCAAATACATTCGGAGCAGGTGGAAAGCTTCCACATTCGAATACCCATGTACTCTCTCATTCCTGGCGTTACAAAGAGCGCCCTGTTGAAGTTTACTTCTTTGTTAAACCGAAACCAGCCCTGGTCACGGCGACTCTTTCCTCGCTGGTCGATGTGGAAGAAGAAGTGATTCACATCAGCAGTGAATTGATCTACTCCATTCAACATGCGGGTATCGAGTCGTTTCGTATTGCCGTTCCCGAAGTTGTTAAGAACAAATTGCGTATCACTCCCGCCTCAGAGCACAACCAGCTTTTCCAACAGGCAATTCCTGAAGGGGAACCGGTCGACGGATGGCAGACGTGGCTGATCACCGCACAGCAACCTGTGCTGGGACAATTCAAATTAAACCTGAGTTATGATCTTCCACTACCGACAGAAGCTCCCACAACTGAGAGTGATTTAAGAAAATACACTTTCGCACCAGTTAAAGTACTCTCCAGCGAGGAAGAAGAGGGGTCAGCACCTGGTCCGACCAGCATGCGTGGTGAGTTACAGGTGAAAGCGGCCCGACATCTCTCTGTCAAAGGAGAGGCACAGGGTGCGAATGTCGAGAACATCGACGTGCGGGAAGTGACCATCAAAAAGTACTCCGACGCGACTCTTGCCTATCAGTACTTCGCCGAACCGGTCTCACTTGATATTGAAATCCGCAAGTTTGACATCCAGGAAGTTCTACAAACAGTTGTCAACAAAGCCGGAATCGAAATTGTCCTCTCCGCAGATGCTTCGGCGACTTACCTGTGCAACTACCGGGTTCGCAGTAGTGAACGTCAACGCTTTGCAATCGAACTCCCCCAGGGAGCGAAACCCGTACGCGTGCTGGTGAATGGGGAAGAGACGACACTTGAGAAGAACGATGCCGAAGCCGATGAAGGTCATGAGTCTTACTTCCTGAATGTGAGTCGGATGACTTCCTCTGATCAGGATTTTTATGTGACGATTCATTTCATCTGGGATTTAACAGAGCCTCCCTTCGATTCCGCAGGAGGAAAAATCCTCTTTCCCCTGCCCGGATTTGAAGATCAGGGAGGGGGAGCGCTGGTGCAGCAGACCCGAGTTGGTATCTGGATTCCGCGCGACTATTCTCTGCTAGGAACTCCCGATCAGTTCACACGCAGCCGACTGCTACCCTTCACTTTTTCTTTCTTTAATGTCAGCACTCGTCCCGATCAAAGCATGTCCGCCTGGATGCAGCTTCCGCATGACCAGTCTGTTGACATTCCCTTCACCGGGAACGGTTTCTATTACAACTCGCTGGAGCAGGTAAGCCAGATTGAACTCACCTGGTGGCAGAATTCGTTCTACACCTGGATTCTCAGTATCACGCTGGCCGTGGTTGGTTTCGTGCTGTTACGCACCTCGTGGGACAATCGGATTACACTTCTACTCTGTGCTCTGCTCGTCCTCGCGCTCTGTATGCTCAACTATAGTGATTGGGTGATCTACTCACTCTTCGCAGCACGCTATGGCCTCGTCTTCATTCTGATACTCTGGTTATTCAAGACCTATCAAACTTATCAGACACAACCTCATGAAACAAAAGTCGCACTGGAGCCCGCACCAGCCACAGTTCCTGCTGAAACCTCAAACACATCTGAAGAAAGTCAGCCGGAGACTCCGCCTCCTGCGGAACAGGATTCCGGTCAACAGGATGAAAACTGATTGTTTGCATCTATTGATCGTCCCCTACTCGTCTTTGATTTCCGCAGGTCCTTTCTGATATCGAGTTCATCATGAATACTTACCTTCAACAGTTTCGACAGAATATGTGGTTGCTGAGTACAAAGCACAATCGACTGCGAATTTGTCGGCCAGTTCTGATGTTGCTGCTCGTCTGTCTGATCTCGTTCTCCTCCCTGTTAAATGGGGAGGAAACTACTACCTCACCCACAGCAGATAATGTCATTATCCGCCTTCCCAACAGTGCTCTCGAAGAACTTAATCTGGAAGACAAATCGATTTTCTCGATGTGGAAGAGTTCACTGAACTCTGGCTGAAAGCACGCGAAAACGAGAACGCCAATCGAAAACCGGAGTTGATCGCAGTTAAATACGAAGCGGAATTACAGGAAAAGCTCCTCAAGCTGACCGGCGTCTTCACCATTCTCAGTCGGAGCACCTACTGGCAGGAGCTACCACTGCAGAGCAAGGGAATGGCGGTCCTGTCGGCCACCATCAACGATCAACCCGCTTTACTTGCCAGAGATAATCATGGACCGCTCCTGTTTTTGAATGAAGCAGGTACTCTGACGCTCAAAGTCGAGTACGCGATCCCCATCCATCAGACGGGCAGTGATCAGATGGTGAACTTCACCTTGCCAGATGTCCCATCCGGGGCACTGTCATTAAAACTCCCTGCGGGTAAAAGGTTACTGGCTAACACCCAGCAGATGACAACATTAGCAGAAACCGACGATCAGCAGACCTTTCAGTTTCCAGTAGGAAATCAGACTGACTGGACATTCCGTATTACCGAGGAGAATGGAGATTCGAATCAGGATCGACTGTTTCTGGCCAACTCCAAACTGACTGTCTTTTCCAAAGCAGCTGAAATTTCGTGGACAGCCACTACGCAACTCGAAGTCTTTGGTCAATCACTGAATGTCGTCACCTGTTCTGTGCCAGGCCACATGGAGGTCATGTCTGTCACCTCCAGTGGGCTCGATTCCTGGGAACTGGCCGATGACCCTCTCAATCCTAAGCGAACACAGATCAAACTGAATTACCGACAGGGGATCAATGGAAAACGGGAAGTGACTATTCAGGGGGTGACCACCACCGATACCGAAGGACGCTGGTTGTTTCCAAATCTGATCGTGAATGATGCCGATTCTCAATTGGGTGAAATCACCCTGGGTTATGCCCCCCCCTGGAAAGTGCGTGTGGAATCGCTCGATGGTGTCCGCCGGAAAAGTTTTCCGGGCGAACTGACATCCACCCCCAGTCGTTTTGGTCGGGCACTTTACTTTGATATCTGGCGACCCGATTTTGAACTCCGTCTTCAGAATGAAACCAGTAAATCGAGCTATCAGGCGGCCCTCGCCTCGGTTCTCAGCATCAGCGAGGAAGCAGTTCAGTTTCAGAATCAACTGACTCTGGAAGCGACCGGGGCCGAGCTGTTCGAATTCGAATTCATTCTTCCAGCAAACTGGGAACTCGAATCGATTCGCACCGACGCAACCGCACTCAGCTGGAAAACGTTAATGGCTGAACCTGGTTGGCAGCGGATACAGGTCCCTCTCAATAAAGTTCTCGCACCAGGAGAGACCATCTCGCTGGAGATCAACTCCCGCCTGGTAGATGCCCTCTCAGGCGAAGCGCATACGATTACCTTACCGCAGCTCGAATTACCCGCTGCCGATCTCGTTGAGGGAACGCTGCTGATTAAAGGAGCCCCCGTTACAAAATTCAACACCTGGACTCCGAATCACTCGAACCGGTGATTCTGGGCATTCCCGATGAACGTCTGAGTTACCGGTTCCACGAAGGAAAATACAGTGGTGAAATCAGTGTGGAATCCAAACCGGCACTCATCGTCGCACAGACGGCCAGTCTGGTCCGGTTGGAAAAGAAAGAACTGATTACACGCCACGAGGTCCTGCTCGATGTCTCGAATGCACCCATTTACAGTTTGATCATTACCTTAAACCATTTGCAGAATAACCAGCTCCAGTTTTCACTGCCGCAGTCGAATATTCGGATCACTGCGGAATTGTTGGTGAAAATCAGGCGGCGGCGAAGAAGGTTGATGGAGATCAAAGCCACACCTGGCGGCTCGGTTTCAGCCAACCGCTGGAAGGAGAACATCTACTCTACTTCGAAACACGCTCTCCGCGAAGTGATGACCAGAGCCTGTTCAACCTGCCCGAAATTCATTTCGATCATATCGATCGTCAATACGGTTCATTACTGGTGGAAGCCGAACCGGAGCAACGAATCAGCACCACCGCACTAGATTCGACCAATCAACCACTCCCCGAACAGGGAATGAACGATATCGTGCTGCGTTCGCTCCAGTTCCAGTCCCGCATGGTCGATGCCTACAGCTATGTTCGCAAAGGGTACCGCTGGTCCATTTCGGAAGAGCGGTTTGACCGCAGTAATCTGGCAGTCGCATTTTGTGAC
Organism: Planctomycetaceae bacterium; assembly: GCA_041398805.1. Taxonomy (GTDB): domain Bacteria; phylum Planctomycetota; class Planctomycetia; order Planctomycetales; family Planctomycetaceae; genus Polystyrenella. The sequence continues at coordinate 654,215 of JAWKUC010000002.1, forward strand.
CAGGCCAATATTACCAGTCTGCTGACCGCAACAGGTGAGTTCCAACATCAACTCGCTTACTTCTTCCGGACAGCCAACAGCCAGAGTCTACTCCTGCAATTTGATTCTCCCGAGGTGGAGTTGTGGTCGGTTCTGTTGAACAACGAACCGGTCCCCGTCCGGAAATCAGAGCAGGGTTTTCATATCTCACTCGCTCTCGACAAAGCTCCCGGCGAACAACAATCGATCAAGATTCTTTACTCCAATGCTCAGGTCGATACCGAAGCGACATCCCGCATTCAGGTAGTTCCTCCGCAGGTCTATGTCGTCGATGGTGCGGGCGCCACTCATGATATGGTAATGGTCTCCCAACAGTGGACCCTCAATTATCCAGAGGAAAAATCAATCGTCGAAAGTGCAGGGGACTTCTATCCTGAGACTTCACTGGGTGACTGGAGAGAAGGCTGGTTAAACCATAGCCTGCACATCCTCAAAACCGACTTCTGGCGTCGCGGGCTGCTGCTACTGGGTATCCTGGTCATCCTGAATGCGTTGATTCTCTTCCCACGAAAATTAGCTACCAATCTACGTCTATGTGTAGCTGTCGCCGGGTTCATGCTGGTGTTAGGCGTCTTTTATTATGTTCTGTTGGTGCCTATGACGTCACAGATGTCATCGGAACAAGCTGTCATTGTCTTCGATGATTCTCGTCTCTCAATGAGTGAAAATTTTGATTTCGGTGAACAAAGTGCACCTGCAGCTGGCAAAGAAACCGAAGGCGAATTGGTTTTGGAGAGTCAGGCGATTAACAATGAGTTAATTGAAGAATCTCTACTCGGTACGGAAGAGGCGTCAGAAGCAGACACCGAAAATAATTTCGAAGTTGTAAGAGATTCTTTAGGCGACAGTGATGTAGATGCCAGCTATCTGGATGAAGTGGAAGTAGCCGCCACACCTAAAGAATCAGCTGGTAAAAAATCACGACTCTCTGTGGCTATGAATCTGCCAACATCAGCCGGGATGAATCAGCAACGATTTGAATACAATGGGAGTCGTCAGGGGCAACTCAGTCTCGTCCTGCGAGATCAAACCCATGATCGTGCTGTTACGTTCAGCCTCTTCGCTGCCGTTCTGCTCCTCTTCTGGGCATTTCATCGACTCTCCCTGCGCACCTACAGCAAATATGTCTTACTGGCCGTTTGCATTCCCCTCGCATTGATCTGGCTCTTACCCCTCAGCTGGTCTCCCTGGTTACTGGGAACTCTGCTGGGTGCCCTGGCGGCATTTATTCTTAAATTAATGGCGATGTGTGTCACAAAATGTGCTGAATACTGCTGCCCTCTGGAAACCAGCAAAGCGGCAACTGTAGCTGGCCTCTTACTTCTCCTCTTCACCTGTAGCCAGCCACTGACTGCTCAGGAACAGGCCTCACCTAATCAATCAGCTGCGCAAAAGGCCAATGACCCGAATATTGTTATCACCCAGGTAACGAAGCCGGCTCCCCCATCCACCAGTATTCTCGATCAACCGAATACATATATCTTCCTGTACGATGATGATTACAAAGAGGCCCGGAAAGTTATCCTGAAACCGGAGCAGCACCGCCAGTTGTGGGAACAAGCCTACAATGCAGCACCGGGCGAAGAGCCGAAAACTCACCGGCCAATCATCGCTTCAGCAGGCTACACTGCTGATTTGACAGAGATCAGCGATAAGAAATTCTTCATCCTTGAAGGGAAACTTGTCGTCTATAGCTTTGACGATAAACCAGGACGAGTACTGCCCCTTCAGGAACATGGTCCTCACCTCCGCGACGATCGAAGGACAACCTGCTGAAATCGAAACTCTCATCGATACGGAAGAGGAACGTTACTGGGTCCATCTGCAGAAGAAAGGAATGCACATTGTTGATGTCGAACTGCAGGTCCCACTCAAACTGCAGGGGGAATCTGGCCAGTTTTCAGTCAACCTGTTGCCCGCCTCTTCCGGTTTGATGTCGATCAAGTTGCCGCGTAAAGAGTTCCAGGTTTCAGTAGCCGGTTCGTATCTACCGCATCGTGAAGTTGATGAAGATAATGGACTACTGATCGAGCAACCAATCAGCATGGGTGGGGACCTCGAATTCAAATGGCAACCGAAGTCGAATCGCGAAGATACCTCTTCCATCGTGCACGCCGAAAGCCTGATCGATATTCATCTCAACGAAAGTGGAGCAAAACTGACGAGTCGCTCCACACTGAACGTCCGCCGGGGAAGTTTGAACCAGATTCAATTCGCCCTACCCGAAGGAATCAAAGTCCGGGAAATCAAAGGGGCCGATGTCGGTGGCTGGTCACTCCAGGAGGAAGAGGGACAACAGCAGTTACAAATTCTCTTCCGCCGCACGATCGACAAATCCACCAATCTGGAAGTGGAACTGTATCAACCTGTTATTTCGGGGATGTCTGAAAACAAACTGGTTATCGATCGCCTGGGGCCGCAAAATCTGAATCGATCCGTCGGTACAGTCGCGATTCATGCGCCGCAGCATCTTTCCCTCAAGACAAACAAAGTCGAGAACCTGATTCAAATCAATCCCTCGGATTTACCAGGAGAGCATCATCAGTCCTCCGACCAGAAACTCGCATTTCGGTATCACAAGGTTCCCTTCACTCTCGATCTCTCCGTCTGGCAGAAAAAGACAACCACTGAAGCGATCATTAAACATGCAGTTGTCTGTCGAACGCCAAACGATTCAATACTCGAGCAGGTTTGATATCAATCTTGCAGGAGAACCGTTACTCGTTCTCGAATTCGATCTGCCTGAGAATTATCTCCCCATTGAAGTTCTGGCTGCACAACTGGAGGACTGGTACATCGAGCCGCGAAGCAGGGGCAACCTTCACGCCTGATTCTGGAATTTACAGAGCCTCAACAGGGAATTTTCCAGGTCGCACTCTCGGGTAAGATTCTGAAAGAAATCAGCTCGCAGGAACTTTCGCTCGCACTGCCGCAGGCGATCGGAATGGATCGGGAACAGGTCGAACTGGGTGTCTGGTTTTCCGAGTACTATACGCCACGACTGCTCGATCAGGGGGACTGGAAAACAGAATCCGTCACTGCCCTGCATCAGTCAATCCGCGAAAGAAATCCGCAGGCACCCCGCTTCGCCTTCATAAGCCCGCGCGGTACGGAGACACCGCTGAAGTTTGAAACCTTACGCACCCAGGCACAAATGACTGCGAACGCGGTTACGCTCACGAACATTTCCGATACGTCCTGGCTTACACACTCGCCTTGAAATGGACCATCACCCACGGCGGGGCCGATCAATTTATCTTCACTGTCCCCGGTTGGCTCAAAGGAAAACTGGAACCGAATGGAACTGGTATTCGACAGGCTGTTGAATCAGAAACGGATGATGGAAAAATCCGCTGGGTTATTGAAACACAGAAGCTGCAACAACAGGAATACTTTCTGACAGCACTTTCCACACTTGAGCTACCAGCAGAGGAAGCTTTCCGATTCCAGTCGTTGAGTTCGAATCGGCTCAGAAGCTGGAAGAAGGGATTCGTTACCAACCTTTTGAAATCTCACAGAATGATTCGATCGTCGTGAACCAGTCACTCGCACACGTCAAAATGAAATCGGGGCTCAGTTCGCCCATTAATGCGGAGCAGTTACCGATTACCATCGAAGCTCGATATCTCGATCAGGCTGTCGCAATCCGGCCGCTTAAACCCCGCTACCGCCGAGCCAGTGTGGGAGATCAGCTGGGCACAGCAATTCAAAAGTGCTCCTGCCCAGATTCTTCTCGCTGACATCGTCACCACCATCGCGCGCGATGGCTCTTTGCGTGGGCAGGTTGTCTACATGATGCGAAATAACGCCCGGCAGCATCTGGCGATTGAAGTCCCTGAATCGGTGAAACTGCTTTCGATCCTGGTAGGCGGACAACCAACCCGGGCCGTGGAAGGCAAGATCAATGGAACAGCGGTGAAGCTGATCCCGCTTCCCAAGCAATCCGAATTCGGTCTTTCCTATCCGATTCAAGTCAGCTTCGAAGCAGACCAGATCAGCGAACGTGGTTTTTTCAACCAGTTCCAACTCTTCGCCAGTCAGATCGAAATCCCGGTGCCGCTGGTCGTCGGTTTATCTCAGTCGGACGATTGGGGAATCCCTGTTCTGCATACCAAATGGACTCTGTTCGCTCCTGAGAATTATGAACTCGATTATGAAACGGGTGCCGGCAAGACGAATCTCTCACTCAGTGCTGATGCAAATCGCTGCTGATCTGGCCTTGCTCGAAGAAGCGAAGTCGTTTCTCAATGCGATTGATAAGTTCAAATCGGGTTCTTATACAAGTTCCAGTTCGAGCGACTATGCTCTGGGACTGCAAGTTTTGGAAGAACGTCTAAATGAAGTTCAATCCAATAATTTTTACGACGACAAAATGAGTAGTAAAGATTTTGAAGCTCGTCAGCAATTGAACTCGGAAATAGAGAACCTGCAAGCGCGAGGTCGAATCGAAATTATCAACCAGTCAGATTGAGAACGGTACAGGTGATGGTATCAACCTGGATAATCGGGATCTCTCCCAGAGAATCTATCTCAACGAACTGAACCTGGGACTGATCCATAACAACAGTGTCGTTCCATCCGAACCTGCGCGTACTGATGATAATTCATTTAATTTCAGACTTGATATGAAAAAGGACAGCTTCCAGGCGGGTCAATCGAAAGGGCAGGCTGAGAACCAGCAACCCCAGGCGACAGAAGACGCACCTGTCTCCAATAACCGCAGCCGAATGGCACAGCAGAGTCGTAGTATTGATAATACGAACAAACTGTTACAGAAGCAGATGGAACAATCGGCTCCTGCAATTTCTGGTAGAAAGCGACCTCGGTTTGGCCTCTCGGAGAAAGAAGAGAAAGTTCTCTCAAACTCCAATGAAGTCAGCGGCATCACCATCGATCCTCAGCAAAGCAATGGTCAGCAACCATCGACCAAAGCGGACGGAACTCTATTTCAACAACAGCCTGTCCTTGAGCTTCCCCACAGGACAACCGGCCTTCAGCTGGAACGATCATTGGACTACCAAAACCTGGACAATTTAATATTGATGGTGATGGAGCAGTGGGATTAGGAGCTGGAAATAGCCAGCCTTTCAACCAACCTGATATTTCAATGTTCGGGGTTCCTGTTAACTCAAACGGAGTTGAAGGGGTGAAAAATTCAACAATACCATGAAGACGAGCGATATCTCAGTGCCTTGGAGAGGACCAACGGAGGAGCACAAGCGAGAAACATCCCAGTTCAGGTGAGTCAATCAGCCACCAACCTTTCGCTTCCTGTCACCATTCCGCAAACAGGTCAGAAGATTGATTCCTGAAAGCAGGCGGTCGCCCCCGGTTGATTCTCACAGCGCGTTCAGAAGAAATCTGGACGACCTTACTTTCTATCAGCTTCGCACTTCTCGCCCTGCTGGCAGGTTGGATTTGTTACCGCTACTGCCTCGCCTCACAACCAGATGGCCATAAAACAGGAACGGGGCTGCTGCTCCTCGCTTCACTCTTCGGATTGGTTCTCCTCCTGGTGGGAACCTACTGGCTGCTGGGCGTGTTGATTCTGATTGCCGCGTTGATCGCCCATCAGGTCCTCAAAGGAATTTTTGCTTTTAAGAAACAGGTGAATTAGTCTGACTTGAAATTTGTACACATTCTCCGCAAAATTTAGTGATCACTAGAACACACTGTTCATTCACTACATTTTAGGGGAAATGTCATGCTGGCCAAATTTCACACGTATTCCCTGTTTGGAATCGACGCTCTACCGGTAGAGGTCGAAGTCGACATCTCACCCGGTGCGCTCCCCAAGACGATTCTGGTCGGCCTGGCCGAAGCGGCTGTGCGTGAAAGTACTCACCGGGTCGAGCGCGCGCTCGTCAACAGCGGTTACACCCGCCCTGTTGATCGAATCGTGATCAACCTCTCTCCGGCGGACCTTCCGAAGGAAGCCCCTTCCTTCGATCTGCCGATCGCCTTGGGCCTACTTGCCGCCAGCAGCCAGCTGCAACCTGAGCGTTTGAATGAATACGCTTCTGTGGGGGAACTCGCTCTCGATGGATCGCTGCGGCCAATCAAGGGAGCCCTCTCAATGGCGCTCGCCGCTCGTAATCAGGGGAAGCGCGGGTTACTCGTGCCGGCGGCCAGTGCGCGCGAAGCGGCTGTCGTCGAAGGGCTCGATGTCATCCCCGTTGGCTCCCTGGCAGAGGCGGTTGGTTACTACAGCGGTCAACTCGATATCGCCCCACTCGAATTCAACTGGGATGCCGCCATTGAAAAGAACGGCGCCTACAATCTCGACTACTCCGACGTCAAAGGCCAGGAAATGGCCAAGCGCGCGTTAACAGTCGCTGCGGCTGGATGCCATCACCTGCTGATGATTGGCTCACCCGGTACAGGGAAAACCTTACTCGCCTCCCGCATCGGGACGATCCTGCCTGAGTTGCAATTAAAAGAAAGTCTGGAAACCACCCGCATCTACTCGGCGATGGGGCGACTCAACAACGGACAATCACTGATGATGCAACGACCTTTTCGCTCGCCTCATCATACCATCAGCGAAGCAGGGCTGGTCGGTGGGGGAAGCACACCCGCTCCGGGGGAGATCTCCCTCGCCCATCATGGGTTACTTTTCCTCGATGAACTTCCCGAGTTCAATCGCCGCACGCTCGAAGTTCTAAGACAACCACTGGAGGAAAACTGTGTCACGATCTCGCGTGCGATTGGCTCGGTCACGTTTCCCGCGCGATTGATGCTGGTGGCGGCGATGAATCCCTGCCCCTGTGGTTACCGGGGAGATTCACGTCGTCGCTGCAGTTGCAACCCGATGCAGATCGAGCGGTATATCAGTAAAATCAGTGGACCATTACTCGACCGGATCGACATTCAGATCGAAGTCCCCCCCGTTCCGTTCCGGGAACTTTCGAATCAAACCGAAGGGACCAACAGCCAGACAATCCGTGAACAGGTCCTCGAAGCCCGGGAAGTCCAGACACATCGCTTTAAAGAAAACCCGGAAATGCTCAACGGCAAAATGCTCCCCAGGGAAATCCGCAGTCACTGCAAACTGAAACCGGAAGCAGAATCGCTGTTAAAGCAGGCGGTCGAACACATGGGCCTCTCCGCCCGCGCCCACGACAAAATTCTCCGCATCAGCCGCACGATTGCCGATCTCGCCCGCTCCGAACAAATCGAATCACATCACTTGTCCGAAGCGATCAATTATCGCACACTGGACCGAAACTACTGGGGATCGTGAACTGAAAACAGAGATTTATTTCAACACGAAGGCACCAAGGCACGAAGAGAAAAACTCTGCTAACTACATTTCCAAAACAGTCCAGAATAGAAAAGATATTCAGAATCAAACTGAGATTTCTTCTCTTTTAAATTCTTTGTGTCTTCGTGCCTTCGTGTTTAAATCAGATGCTGATCGCGTTCTACTTCTCCAGCGTTTCAAAGACCGCTTTCGCAAGTAGGGGGAAGACGACGGTGGCGTCGGCGTAGACTTCGGAATAGCGGCCTCCTTCGGCGTGGGGAACGAACTTGCCCCAGCTGACTCCCTCGGAGTAAGTACAGCCTGACAGACCACCCCAGTGCACTGGCTCGGGGCAGATGCGCACGCCGTATTGAAAACGGGGAGCTTTGAGATCGGTGCCGGTTCGATGGTTGGTGATATCGACGAAGGGTCCCACCTGCTGTGCCCAGTTACGGGGAACACCCCCACCGATCGTCAGGATGCCGACTTTCTTCGCGCTTTGAATCAGGCGGGTGTACTGCAGCAAGTCCTGGAACGGATTGAAGGGGGGAGGAGTACTGAAGACCTGATCGCTGGATAAGGAGTCGCGAGACTTTTCCTGTTGAGCCAGCTGGTTATTAATCGCCCAGGTCGCCATATCGAGACCGATTTCACTGTCAGTAAAGGCGGGAATAAAGACTGGGACGTTTTTCTCATAAGCACTACGCAGAATCCCGGGGCCAACCGCCAGACGGGAGAGTTCTTTACCGAGTGCTTTACAGAGTTCAGCAGAAGACCAGTAACCTGATTCCGGAGTAGTGTTCTCGAGCACGCGCGCCATCAACTGGGCGACTTCATTCAGGTTCGATTCCATCTCGAGCGTATCGTAGATGCGGTTGTAACCTTTCTCGAAGAGTTCTTCGTCCGAGTGGTCAGGGCTGCAGCGGTAGTGGGCCAGCCCGATGGACTCGGTCAAGCCATGCGCAATCAAAGCGCCGGTCGCAATGACACCCTGCACAATTCCGCGGTCGATCAGTTCGCAGATGATGTAGCCCTGTTTGGCAACAGTCATCGCTCCAGAAATCGTGAGAATGACTTTGCAATCTTCGTCCTTTGCCATGTGGACGAGAATGTCATACGCGTCCCCTAAAGAACGACCACTGAAGGCTGTTTCCCGCATCGACAGTAAAAGATCGGAAAAGGAATGAATCTTACCCAGGTCCAGACTTTTAAGCGGGGTGAGACCATCATCACGACCATCATGCAATGCGCGCACAGACATCAATTGAGCTCCGTCAGGGGGATGTTTCGCCGCTCATCGAAATCAAGTCTGCTTTAGAGTGAGACTTGTTCAGAATGAGATGCAGCGAAAAGGAGGAAAATACAGCTTTAACAGCCCGTTGAGACACCCTGCGGATATACGTAGGGTGTGTTGCAACGGACTGTTAAACCGACTGAATTATTATAAATCCAGCTGCAGAACAGAAGTGATCTCGAAAGCCGATTCGGGTTGATTCACAAACTACACAGGTAGTTCAGAAATCACCTGGGGGCTCTTGAACTTCATCCTTCAGCGTAAGGATTAAAAAGCGGCGGTTGCTGTTTCCTCAAGAAGCTCAGCAGCTTCTGCGTTCAGCGGAAAACGTGGGAGTTCTCGCACAGAGACGTCACCAAGATCAATTTCTTCCCGGATGCATTTGAGAACATCGCGGGGATCGGTTGAACCGCAGGTGAAAACGTCGAGAGCAACTAAGCCGAGGTCAGCATAGGTATGAGCTGAACAGTGGCTTTCGTCAAGCACGCACACGGCGGTGAAGCCGGGCGGAGAGTTGTGGCCAAAATGGTATCTGACCTGGGAGATTACATTAGCGCCAGCTTTTCGGGCGCCGTTTGCCATGGCCTCCAGCATTGCCTTGTCGTCGAGACAGACTTCGCGGGGAACATTACAGCAGTCGATCAGTAAATGGGTACCTCTTTGCAATTCATAAACCCTCCCAAGACCCAGGTTGTTTAAGCCTGGTGATGATTAAAGTGCCCGGAGCTTTTTAGACCTCAGAGTGAGGTCATCAAAACTGCAAGCGCCAAAGGGGACAATAACCCCTGTTAAAGATGCGTAACTGTATGATCGAGCGGACTTTTCTAGCAAGTCCGAAATTCAAAAAATGTAGTAGAATTCGAAACTTATTTTCGAAATTTTTGCCGCCCCAAGGTGATGAAAAATCACGATTTCGGCAAATTTTTATCGTCTTAACTCAAACCAGTAAGTCAGAAACGATATCACCATGAGGGACCAGTCGGTGGGGGCGGTTCTCGATGTCATACAGCGTCCGGTCGTGGGCAATGCCGAGCGTATGATAGATTGTCGAGACGATCTCTCCCGGGGTGACCGGGTTGCTCGCAGGGAAGCCTCCCTGTGAGTCGCTACTCCCATAAATCAAGCCTTTTTTGAAGCCTCCACCGACCAGCATCAGGCTGTAGCAGAAGTTCCAGTGGTCTCGTCCGGCATTGGCATTCACCCGTGGGGAACGACCGAAGTCTCCCATGACGGCCACCAAAGTCCGGTCGAGCATTCCCCGCTCTTCGAGGTCTGTAATCAGGGAGCTGCAAGCCGCGTCGAACTGAGGAAGCAAACGATCTTTCAACGATTTGAAGTTGTTGCCGTGCGTGTCCCAGGTGGCGTTGGCATCGGGTGCCCAGGAGAGGGTAACCATCCGGGTTCCTGCCTCCAGAAGTCGTCGCCCCAATAAAGCCGACTGTCCATAAATGTTCCGCCCGTATGAATCTCTGATTGCTCCAGATTCGAGATTCAGATTGAATGCATTCTGAGTTTCAGAAGAGCTGAGCAGATCAATTGCGCGGGATTGAAGCGTCCCCATCTGCCGAGCGGTCGACTGCTGGGCCACCCGTCGATCGAGTTGGTCGAACAAAGCCTTCCGGCGATCGAGACGCTGGTGTGTTACATCGGCCAGTAAGGTCAATTCCGAAACTTTGAACTCGGGATCGTTAGGGTCACGAAGTACAAAAAACGGGTCGTGCCCATGCCCCATGAAACCGCCAAAGAAACCAGGTTGGGGAGGCCCAGTCGCTCCTTCCTTGGTGATATACGGGAGGTGTACGTTCGAGATAATCGGTTTTTCCGGAGGGCAGAAGTGCCGAGAACTGAACCGGGAGAAGGATTATCGGTCGGCAAAGTCCCGCCGCCAACTTCACCTCGATCATGTCCTGTCATCGCCGCATAGACAGCAGCGGCATGGGCATTGTTGACCCCATGGTGCATCGAACGAACCACTGTCGCGAGGTGCATCTGCCGAGCCAGCCGCGGCATATGCTCGCTGACCTGATAACCGGGAATTGAGGATGCAATCGGTTTGAATTCACCCCGAATCCCTCACTCTGGTTTGGCTTCATATCCCACATATCAAGATGGCTGGGGCCCCCATTGAGCATCAGGAGGATACAGGCATCAGCGCGAGGAACGGGGTCTATAACGGATTCACCTGCCCGCAGCAGTTGGGGGAGAGTGAGTCCCATCAGGCCCAACCCGCCAATCTTTAACGAGTGACGGCGCGAGATTGATGGAGTGTGAAAAACCGGGGTTGTTAGACCCATAAGATCCATAGCCTGTGCTCCAGCATAAGCTTGACCAGAAAGATAAGTAGACCTTGATATAATACTCGAAATCACACCAGAGTATACATTGTCTACTATGTTTCTTTGACAATCTGGCACATCAGCGGGAGATCAAATCAACAGTTCATCTATGACTTCACCCTCAGGAACAAGCGTATGAGGACGGTTTTGGGCGTCATAGATTAGCTGATCAGGAGCGATACCGAGAGTGTGGTAGAGCGTAGCGATGACCTGCGAGGGTGTGGTGGGCTTGCTGGCGGGAAAGGCTCCTTGATCATCACTGGATCCATAGATCAGTCCCTGTTTGAACCCACCCCCAATCAGCATCAGGCTGTAACAGTACGGCCAATGATCGCGTCCTGCATCCACGTTAAATTTGGGAGAGCGACCGAAGTCTCCCAGAACGGCGACAACAGTTCGCTCCAGCATGCCCCGATCGTGAAGGTCGGCGATCAGTGAACCGCAAGCCGAGTCGAATTGTGGAAGCAATGTGTTCTTCATCAGCCTGTTGTGATTGAAGTGAGTATCCCAGGTGGCATTTGCATCAGGAGCCCAGGAGAGTGTAACCATCCGGGTACCTGCTTCAATCAGACGACGGGCCAAAAGCGTGCTCTGTCCATAAATATTCCGCCCGTAGGCATCGCGGAGTGATTCCGATTCCTGATTCAGGTTGAAGGCATTTTGAGCTTCGGGGGAACTCAGCAAATCGATCGCTCTCGTCTGCAGAGTATCCATCTGTTTTGTAGCGATTCGCCTGGTAACCCGTTGGTCGAGTTGATTAAAAAGTTCTCGCCGTTTATCGAGACGTTGATGCGAAACATCAGCGATCAGAGAAAGTTCAGAGACTTTGAATTCCGGATCGCTGGGATCACTGAGCACATAGAAGGGATCCTGACCATGACCGAGAAAGCCACCTGAGAACCCGGGTTGTGGCGGACCACCGGCACCTTCTTTAGTGTAATAAGGGAGGTGCACTGTCGGGACAATTGGCTTATCCGGTGGTCGCTTCTGCGAGAAAACAGATCCAATCGTGGGATAATCCGTAGGCAATTTTCCTCCGGGCGCTTTGCGATCATAACCTGTCATCGCCAGATGCACGGCACTCGCATGAGAACTGTTAACGTGGTGATGCATCGATCGCACAACAGCGGCATGATGCATCTGCCGCGCGAGCCGTGGCATAAGTTCGCAAATCTGATAACCGGAGAGCGAGGTGGAGATGGGATTAAATTCGCCCCGAATCCCTTCACTCTGCTCCGGTTTCATGTCCCACATATCAAGGTGACTCGGCCCACCATTCAGCATGAGCAGGATACAGGAATCCGCACGAGGAGTGGGGTTAGCAACAGATTCTTCTGCCAGAAGAAGTCGCGGTAACTGGAGCCCGGTCAGACCCAGACCACCTACCTGCAGCAGGTGGCGTCTCGACAAGGGTCTGCTTAATTTCAAGGGTGAGTGGTGGGGGCTTCCCATTTGAAATTACCGGGGGGACTAGTGGGACAATGGATAAGCGGTTGTTGATCTAATCCCAAAATAGCCGCATTGCTATACAAATTCCAATGTTATTCACCGATAAATTTCATATTTGAGCTCAAATTTCATATTTGAACCAGCTGTTTCATAACTCAAGCTCAACCACAGAACCGCTGATTATTGTTCAACCTGAGGGATTTACACCCCGAAACTGCCAAAATCGATGTTTGTCAAAATCAGGTCTTTCTGTAGAATCCGTCCCCGATTGGTTGGGGGCTCAGCCTGCATCAGCCACTCGCGTTACTCTTCAATTACAGCCACCGGAGCGAAAACGCCTATCTCAATCATCGTCACCTTTCGACAGGAAGTCGCAAGCTGGCCAGACGATGACTCGTTCCGGATAATAAAAAGGAATTCTTGATGACAGGGACGTCAAGCCACACCGATCAAAACGATACCTGGTCTCATCAACGAACTGTTGATCGCTTCAACCAGGAAGATGTCGCCAGTAAGTATCCAGCGGAATTCAAAAACACCTTCCGCGACTGGTGTGAAAAAAATGCGATTCGCGACGCCGTCAGCGATCTGGAACAGGGTAGTCGAGTGCTGGACCTTCCCTGTGGGACAGGTCGATTAACCCGCCTGCTGGCCAGATGTGGATTCGACGTCACAGGTGCAGACAGCTCGCCGCATATGGCGACACTGGCACATGAAAACTGGCGAAAATCTGGTGGTGACCCTAAAGTGGCCCGTTTCGAAGTTCGCGACGCACTCGATACCGGCTACCCGGATAAGAGCTTTGATGCCGTCGTCTGCAATCGCCTGTTTCATCATTTCAATGAATCAGAAACCCGCATTCAGGCATTTAAAGAACTGCGCAGAATCAGCAAACATCAGGTGATCGTTTCGTTCTTTAACAGCTTCGCTCTGGATGCTGTCCGATTTCGTTTGAAACATCTTCTGCGTGGAACCAAACCGATGGACCGGATTCCAATTCCACTGGCGACCATCATGGAAGACCTGGAAGCAGCCGGACTACGCATGGTAGCCAAGGTCCCTGTGATCTGGGGAGTATCCCCCCTCTGGTACATTGTGGCCGAGCGAGACGAAGAAATCGCTCAGGAAGTCACCACCACCAAACGTAAAGCTGCTTAAGCTCTGCGTTATTAGTAAACACGTTCAACCCAGCAAACGGCCCATCGAAGCTTCGATGTGGCCGTTTTTGCTTTTCTGGTACTCCCAACGGGAAGCGAAGCAGCAATCACCGGGAAAATTTCCAATTCTTTGAATTTCCTGTACGAAAAACGAAAGCTGCCGCCACTATTTGAGTATCTGAAGCTGATTTTATAGTGCTTTGCCGACTCTTTTCGTGGAATGAATTCAATGCGACTTACCCTGAGAACCTTGCTGGCTTATCTGGATGATGTTCTGGATGCGACGAATACTCGCGAAATTGGTAAGAAAATTCAGGAAAGTCAGTACGCTACAAACCTAGTCGCACGGATTAAAAAAGTAACCCGACAGCGGCGGTTGATGGCTCCTGATCTGGATCCGAATGAATCGCACCTTGACGCGAACATGGTGGCAGAATACCTGGATAACACGCTGACACCAGATGAAATCAACCAGGTTGAAAAAGTCTGCCTCGATTCAGATGTTCAATTGGCCGAGGTGGCTGCTGCGCATCAGGTACTCACTTTGATCTTAGGAGAACCTGTCGACATTCCCTCAGACACTCGCAACCGCATGTACAAGATTGTGCCACATGCACCGGCCAGGAAAGAAAGGTTATCCTCCAGCGAGCTTGAAGGAGAAGAACAACCTTTCATGGAGGTGACCAAGTCTTCTTCAGAATTTCGCCTTCCACCACTGCCAACGTCATCTAAATCAGCCACGGAAGAGCATGAACCTTCTTTCAAAGAGGAACTGCCCGAGTACCTGAGAAATAACAGTACTTCCCGAAGCCGCATTCCACTGATTGTCGCATGTGTCACCCTGGCTATTTTTATCAGTCTGCTGGTCATTGATCCAACTTTACGAAACCTGATCTTCCCTTCAGATCAATCCGAACCAAAAGATCAACTTATCACCAGCAATGAACCTGCCGAAGAGGAGTTGCTGGGCGACGAAGGTAAGATCGACGAGCCACTGATCGAGGAAGAGACAACAACGACCTTAACAGACGAAACATCTGCAGGAGAAACTGAAACTCCAGCCTCTACAGATACCCCTCCAGCGGAAAATACAGAGGAAACCAGAGACGGAGTTTGCTGTCGTAGATTCAAACAAGAAATCTGAATCGATGAAGGCTGGGGACGAGCCTCACCAGCTGAAACAGCAACGACAGCGGAACCGGCAGAAACTGAGGAAGCTGAAGCGAAACCTGCCGTAGAGGTGGCAGTTAATCCTGTTCCTCCCCCACTCCTGGAGACAAAACCCCTAATACGGCAACTGAGGAATCGGTCGAACCCAAAGTCCCTGCACCTCGAATCTTGTATTCCATGCAGGAAGGGATTGTGATTCAGTATCAGCCGGGCCGGGGGGACTGGTACATCATGTCCAGACCGGGCGCTGGTCCATCCCAATGAAATTTTTGCATCACCGTTACCTTTCAATTCAAACCTCCTGATTGAACAGGGGGAACTGGGAATTGTGCGCTGGTAGCAGGCACACGAGTTGCCCTGCCCCCTCGGAGGCGGCTCCATTTGGCCTGGATATCAAACGGGGCAACTGCTGATACAGGGAGGTCCTGAACTGAATAAAGCAAATAAACTCTACCCCATCGCGATCGGCACAGGGGAAAACATCTGGCGTCTGGAGTTGATGACAGCAGATGCACTGCTTGGGAATGGAAATCATGCCTTTACGACCCTTCTCGAGATTAATTCGGGAATGAAACCATTATTACCGCGGACGATTATATGTTCGTAAAGGCTCCGTCCGGATTCGCAGATGGAAACGGGCTTGTCCAGGTCGTTAACGCTGGCCAGGCACTCTCATTAACACCTGCAGATTTGAGAGAGACGCTGCCCCATTACTTTCCGTTGCGAAAGATCCGAGCGACACAGAAGCAGCTCTTCAATACCCGGAATGGATGGACAGTCAGGATGAGCGTCTTTCACCCGCTGTCGTCGTGCGAAGATGAGCTATGAAAAGTTATTCTCAAGTGATCAATCCGTTGAACAGGCAATGTCTCCCCACATCCTCAATAAAAATCCGATTGTGGCAACCTGGGCGGTCGATAGCCTGGGTCAGGCAGGAGATATTCACAGCCTCGTATTAGCACTCTCAACTCCGAACCAACCTCTGGAAGTCGTGCAGATGGCGATCAAACATTTGCGGGAATGGCTGATTCAACAACCTGACGAACATGGCGAAGAGCTTCAAAGTGAACTGGAAGCGGCTCTTTCCGAGGAAGATCGTGAAGTTGTGTTGCAACTGCTTTGGGGCATCAGTGCAGATGACGCCCGTGACCAGACGAAATCTCAGCAGATTGTCAGCTGGATGGATCATGAGTTACTGGCGGTGCGGGAGATGGCTTTTGAACTCGCTAATTTCTACACCGATAAAGAGCTTCATTATCGCCCCGATGCTTCCGAGAAAAATCGCCAGGCGATGATTTCCCGCTGGGAAAGCTATCTGGAAAACAACGAAGGAAAACTGATTCCTTAGTCGAGGACGCACCTCGGGTTTGGATTGATCCTGAAACCTGTTTTCTCTGGAATGAGTATGCGCTCAATGCCTGTATTTTCAGGAAGAGGTGGCCTATTATCAAAGCGGGATTTCCGTAATCTAATGTGCCTACTTCCTGCCAGGGGACAGATCGTTTTAACTCATGCCGGACTCGATTTCAGATACTGCTCCTAAACCGCTCTTCATGGAGAAATTCAAACACCTTCTGGGTTTGATTCGCTTCAGTCAGACTATCTTCGCATTACCATTCGCACTGATGGCCGCGATTCTGGCGTGGTATGAAAAGGGAACGTTTCGTCTGCTCGACCTGATCGGCATTATGCTCTGTATGGTTTTTGCCCGCTCGGCAGCCATGGCATTCAACAGACTGGTGGATCGCAAACAGGATGCCGCGAATCCGCGAACAGCAACTCGCCATATTCCAGCCGGTTTACTCTCCGTTAAGACTGTCGCGGCATTCACACTGATTTGCAGTCTCGGTTTTGTCGCCTCGACGGCCATCTTTCTCCCGAATATCTGGCCGCTGGTGCTTTCTGTGCCTGTCCTGTTATTTCTGCTGGGATATTCCTACACCAAAAGATTTACATTCCTCTGTCACTACTGGTTGGCTGCCGGGTTAATGCTCTCACCGATAGCGGCCTGGATAGCGATAATGGGAACGATCAGCTGGTCGCCGGTGCTGCTGGGGCTGACTGTCTTCTTCTGGGTAGGCGGGTTTGACATCATGTATGCCTGTCAGGACGCCGCCTTTGACAAGCAAAATGCACTGAGCAGCATTCCAGCTTACTTTGGAATACCGACCTCACTTAAAATAGCCGCGCTCAGCCACTTGTGCATGCTGCTGGCCATGTTTGGCTTCTGGCATTTTGCCAACCTGGGCACGCTCTTTCTGGGAGGGATCGTACTGATTGCAATCCTGTTGATCTACGAACATCTGCTCGTGAAACCAGACGACCTCTCCCGCGTGAATGTTGCTTTCTTCAACATCAACGCGTTGATCTCGATCGGCTTACTACTGCTGGTCGTGGTCGATCTTCTGATCTGAAGTCTCTACAGCTTAACGACCGAGACCGTTATAAGGTTGCACAGCAGGATTGCTGGCGGCTTCCTGACCTGAAGGCAACGATTCTACATTGAGAATACGCGCTGTCGGTCGAGTCAGGTCGATCATCAGTGGTTGCTGAGTCTGTGCCGAGCTGAGGTTACCGGCGGCATCCCGAGCAGTGATCCGGATGAAAAGTTTGGGAGGCAAATTATCGTTTACGTCCCAGAGGTAACTTCCCTGATCTGCCTGCCATCCCCCAATCGGTTGCCAGGGTCCCTGAGCAGTTGTCGCATAGGAAAGCGCGACAGGCTTTTCTGCCGGGTTCTGCTCATCGAGTTTCCAGCGAATCAGAACCTGGTTTAGAACTCCGCTGTACCCCTGCTGAGGAGCTTCCATGTGGATCACGGGGGGTGTCTGGTCGACTACGATGACGATCGGTGGAGCGTCACCTGATTTGGGAGGGGCCGAAGCCAAACCGGCTCCACTGCGAGCTCGCAAATCGAAACCGTAACGACCATCTTTAGGAACCTGCACGGTGAATGGACTGATGTTATCCGGGTCCTCACCATATCGGAACCATTTCTGACCATCGTTTTCGGTGATGAAAAATTCAACATGCCCCACACCTGAGGGTCCGACTTCATCCACTTTGTAGTTCACCTGGAATCGGAGTGAGTTCACCATTCGAACCGAGGCACCCGGTTGAGCCTGTGTGGCTTGTCGCGCATCAGGCACAACATTGGGAAGAGCCGCTGCTGATGGCACGGGAAGAGTCGGTGTTGTCGACTGACTTACAAATTGAGGCATCACCAGTGAACCAGGCTGATCTGAAGCCTCGTTACCAAAATTCTGACTCATTGAAATGTTCTGGCCGAATGGATTCGAATTCGCAATCGGTTTGGAGAAATCAGGTTGAGGTAACTCTTCGCGAGTTCCAAACTGTTGTCGTTCAATGTTGACCTGGGCAGTTGTGGAACCGATGTTTCCAGCAGCATCCTGAATACGTCCTCGGACAGCGACCACGCCACCTTCACTGACTGACCAGGAGGTTTCCCCTTCTTTACTGGGTAAAACACTGACTGTTCGCCATCCGCCGGAATCTGCCTG
Source organism: Planctomycetaceae bacterium (assembly GCA_041398805.1). Lineage (GTDB taxonomy): Bacteria > Planctomycetota > Planctomycetia > Planctomycetales > Planctomycetaceae > Polystyrenella. The sequence continues at coordinate 672,424 of JAWKUC010000002.1, forward strand.
CTGATACTCGAGCAACAGGGTTTCTTCTTTCAGGTTGGAATCGTTTGCGATCCAGGAAAGACTGACTCGACCAGGTTGAGGTTGTACCAGATTCAAGTTCAACAGTGGTTCTTCAGAGTCGACGACCACTTTTAGTTCGGGGACTGTATTTGCTTCAGAGGGAATCAACTGCTGGCGGCGGTTTAAAGTTTTCACAGAGAACCAGAACTCACCATCATGAGGAGCTTTGTAATCAAAGCGGCCTGTTTCTGGGGAAACACTGAGAACTTTGTGCCAGGTTTGTCCCTGGTCCTGTGAGACATGCAGTTGAATCTCAACAGCTTCCATCCGCTGCATTTCAGCAGCATCGTACTGGTAAGGAATTTGAAAGCGATTCGATTTAGCGAACAGAGGCTCGCTGGCATCCAGAGACGCCCCACCGATAAACCACAATGCGCACAAACTAATCATTGGACAGATGAGCTTTTGCATCGTGTTCCCCCCCTTTGGAAGCACAGATAGACTGTTTTTAAACAGCGTTCGAGATCGCTTAGGTAATTTGATTCTAACCCGTTATACTTCAATTCAATCTTTAAAGATCAAACAGCATCGCCTGCTAAGTAATCGGGCAAGTTCAATTTACGTATCTGTTTACGCGTTTTTTGGTCGTGGCAAAGCCTGATTTTATTCAGGATACGCGCAGACCGGCGCAGGAATCGACACAGATTCCGCTACCGGTTCTATCGGTTCTAACGACAAAGCCCCTTTAACCGATTTTTCAACTTGAAAACATCGATCAGCGGGGCCAGTGTCACAGGAATCACTTCAGGAAAGGGGGCTGGTTCTGGTTTATTTTAGTCCCATTTCCTGGTGCTGTTGTTTGTAAGATTGCTCATAACGAGACATGCCCTCAGTATCCAACTGGCAACTGACTCCCTTGAAAACCAAAGCAAATGAGCGGCGATGACGGGTATCGGACTTGTTCGCATCAGCCCGGTGGATCGTGTTCCCATGATGCACAACCAGGTCACCCGGTTTCATAATGATGGGAACTTCCGTAGCGTAATCTTCATCGCCGTAATCCTCGATTCCCTGAGAGAAGCCGAGCACTTTCGTTTTAAGATGGGGGCGAACCGGTTTCAGATGAGAGCCGGGAACATAGCGTAGACAACCATTTTCCTCATCGACGTCATCGAGTGCCAACCACATGGTGCAAACATGACAGGGAACCAGATTGAAGTAGTAGTTATCCTGATGGGGCGGAGTCGGGTGTTCTGTTGCGGGTGGTTTGTTAAACCATTCGGGCGATTTGAAGGTCACTTCTTCGCCAATTAACGCTACTGCCAAATCTTTCCAACGCTGCTGCAGCGGAAAGTCTGCGAACCAGGCATCCTCTTTAAAGCCATTAATCTGCTTGAGGGTCTCCGGTTTATCTGCATCATGATAGAAGACCGCTCCTTTCTCTAAGTGAGGGACCACCTCGGCAATGTAACGGTCTATTTCTCTTTTCAATTCATTGATTTCTTCGGCTGAATAGAACTGTCGAAGTACAACATAGCCTTCTGTCTGATACTGGTCGTGGTAAGCTTGATACTGGCTCATTGGCAGAATTCCGTCGAAAGAACTTGAGATTAAGAAGTTAGTGATTTAAACGAATTTCATCAGTAAATGCCTGGAAAACTGGCTTCAGGAAGCAGAGAAATACGAGTCGAGCAATTCCGCTTTTTCCTGTTGTTTGTACAACTCGCGATATCCATCGATCGCATAACGGATATGGGTGCGGAGGAGTTGACTGGCAGCTGCATAATCGCGTCTAACCAGGCTGTCGTAGATTTCATGGTGCTCTTTAAGTAACTGTTGCAAGCTGGATACTTCGAGGGAGACCCGGTTCGAGCTCCAAATCTGTTCCAGAATCAGCCTGTCCTGCATCGTGCTGAGAGCGAGTCGATTTCTGGCACCGCGCAGAATCAGTAGATGAAACCGGGCATCTGCCAGATAGAGTCTTTTGACGAGACTGGTTCTGGCCACTTCATCTTCTGGATCGAGGGCAGGGGCCTCTTCGATCAGCCGCATTAACTCCTGGCAAGCTTCATCAATTTCTTCCAGATCACTATCAGAGAGGGAAAATCGGGGAGAATTAAGGGCCCCGCATTCAAACCATTCCCGTAACTCGTAGAGATCTTCTCCAGTTCCGCGAAACCGAGTTTAAGGCACAAAAGTCCCGGAGCCGGTGGTCTGATCCAGCAATCCTTGAGTAACCAGCTGATTAATAGCCTCGCGAATGGGGGCTCGGCTGAGATTGAGCTTTTCGAAAGGCATACTCAGAAACACGATCACCCTCGCCTAATTCCCCTTCCAGGATGGCTGAGCGAATGGCGTTGTAAGCGACTGTTTTCAGCGAGTCTTCCACTCTAAAGACCTTTTGTGAAATTTTTCATGTAGAAATAGGACAACAAGGTAACTTATGACTTCATATGTCGACATAGTTAGACTAGCTGAATTTCCTGACTATTTCAACTCTTTTTGAAGCATTTTATCGCACGTCCTTAAAAGTAAACACGATTTGCTTCGAGGTGCGGATTGCGCAGGACAGACACTTTTTGACTCTGGGTCACGATAGCCTAAATTTCAGCACACACGCGTTCGCTCTCCCAAGGGAAAGCGACAACTCTCTCCTACTCCAGATATCCAAAAGGAAGGCCCATTAAAGCACAGAGCAAAAATCAAAAACTCAACCGAATCATTGTTCATTTCAACCCACAGACAGAATGCTGGAGCTCCTGGTTTGACGAGGAACCCCAGAAACGATTTCAAGGAGACATTGAGAGGACTGCCGTCGAGTATTTACTCATGTCCATTCTGAAAAAGCATGGACATTAAACCATTTCACCCCGGACGAGGTGAATTCGAATGCTTATCACCGCGAATACGTCCTGTATGAGGACAGCCCCAATTAATCCGACAGAGGATTAATCTGGGCAACCTGAGGGGAGTTTAACGAAGATTTTATTTCTTCTGATCGTTCGGAATTTCATTCCGTTAACTCAGGGCGGTCATTGAACCGAACTACTGAGTAAGGCTGGTCTCGTCACAATCTGCATGTTGGCAGGTGATCTGCGGTTCCCGAATGTATCCGCTTCATGACCAGCCTGGTTAAACTCCTTCAGGATTTACTTGTGTGCCGTGTTGACAAAACTTATTCATGCTTGTTGTGGACTTTTCTTCTTCGCGATGATGGTCATTACTTCCAGCCGCTGAAGGGCCTGAACTGTTTCAGCAATTCCGATCAATAGATCGTCAACTGATTTGTGGCATAACTGTCACATGGCAGCTATCAGGCACAACCTTTAAAGCTAGCGAACGAATGGCACCTGTCTCACCTCGTTCCAAGCGTCCCAGTTTTCCGCTCTATGGAAAGCAGAAACGGACAAGCCGCCAGTGGCCAAACAGGTCGCACTGAGCCAACAGGTAGTCGTCCAGGAACAACCTCAGCAGAAACAGGCTTTAATTCCTGCTTCCTATCCCACTGTAGAGCTCCCTTTACGACCCTTATCCAGGCTCATCTGCCTGCCAAAGTTGTGGCTGTGTCTCCGGGTGCACCGTGCCGCTCTGGAATACAGCACCTGTCATGCTGCAGCAGCGAGGACAACATCTGCGTCGAGAACTACAAACGACGCTGGCCTGGAAAAAGCTGTCTGGACCGCTGGTTCTGTGATCCATGGCGTCGGGCATATTCGATTCAACCAGCAGGCTGCTGTGAATCAAAAACCTGGTACAAATTCGAGTAGCCGGTCGGAGCAGAAGGCTTTTTAAACAGCCAGCCTGCATTTATTAGCGGTTTTTCTTCCAACCGACCAGTTGTGTGAAGAGATGTCGTAAGCGACCCGCTTCATCCCGGCCTTCTCCTGGAACATCGAATCTTCGGTGCGCTGCTGAGGCAGGTCGATCCGCCGGAGTGTCTTCCACCTGCGAGTAATCGTCCGCGTACAGATTCACTGTATCGTCCGGTTCGGTGCTGGTACCAAAGCTGGAAGTTTCGTAGTCAAGCAGCTCTGTGTCATCACTTTACGATGGCTACTGGTTTGCTGTTTTGAAGTCCTGCTGCCAAGCCTGGCCATGGCTGGTTCCCTGCCCAGTTCGAAATGAACTGAAAACTCGACAGGGCCGACTTTAAGGTGAGAGCCGGGGTTCAACAGACAGTCTTCACCTGTCGCGAGATTGCTACCTTCTACCTGGGTGCCGTTTGAGCTTGATAAATCGCGGACCCACACGCCGTTGTCGGTGACCAATAGGAAGCAATGCTCGGACTGGACGTCATCTGACTCGATGCGCAGATCACAACTGTTGCTTCGACCAATCAATGTATTGCGAGACACGGCGAAACTCTTGCGAGAGGCTTCACCCTTCTCGACTCGCAAAGTGACTTTCATGTTGGCATTATGCCCTTAGGATGGGAAGAAACGGCGGGTAGAAAGGGGTGGGTAGAATGTCTGGTAGGAGTAAGAAACAAATCGGAGGTTTCTCTTATCTGTCCATGCTAAACCTGTTTTGCATGCAATTCAACTTAAAAACTCTGAAATTCTTCAGGAGTTTAAGCGAATCCTGACTTTTTTCAGGGGGCGGGAGGAACCTGGCAAGATAGCCATAGAAAAACGGCCTGCTGCGATTTCAGCAACAGGCCGTTTTTTGATTAGTTGAGGCTGCAGGGCGTGATCAGGCAGCGGCTGAGTCGTCCCGGGGAACAACTTATCTTCGCCACGAATAATCTCGGGGGTGATCACATAAGTTCGTCCCGCATCCTGGTCGGGCAGCTCGTACATCAGGTCGAACATGGCCTGTTCGACGACAGCACGCAGACCACGGGCACCAGTATCTTTCTCGCGGGCTACACGAGCGATTTCCCGCAGTGCATCCGGAGTGAAGTCGAGCTCGGAACCTTTCCATCTCGAAGAATTTCTGATACTGACGAACCAGGAGTTTTTCGGTTCGATCAGAACGTGCGGATCGTAGATCGTCTTCGCTCAATTTGGACAGGGTTGATCAGTGGCAATCGACCAGATCAATTCTGGAATCAGGCCGTATTCCATGACGTCTTCGACAGTGACCCGAGAGAGGAGTTCCTCTTTCATTTTCTCCTGCTTGTCAGCAGAGCTGTTACCGAAGCCGATCGATTTTTTACCCAGTCGATGGGCGACGATGTCTTCGATACCGACGAAGGTTCCACCACAGATAAACAGAACATTGGTCGTATCGACTTGAATGTACTGCTGCTCGGGGTGTTTACGTCCCCCTTGAGGTGGCACGTTGGCGACAGTTCCTTCGAGCATTTTCAGCAGGGACTGCTGAACTCCTTCACCCGATACGTCGCGAGTAATCGAAACGTTCTGGCTGGTCTTGCCAATCTTGTCAATCTCGTCGATGAAGAGAATACCCCGCTGAGCCGCATCGACATCGAAGTCGGCGTTGTGCAGCAGTTTGAGCAACAGGTTCTCAACGTCTTCACCAACGTAACCGGCTTCGGTCAGGGTAGTCGCATCGCCGATAGCGAAGGGGACCTGCAGGAAGCGAGCGAGAGTCCGAGCCATCAAGGTCTTACCGGAACCTGTCGGGCCGATAAACAGGACGTTTGATTTTTCGATTTCGACATCAGACTCGTCGACAGAAAGCATCAACCGCTTGTAGTGGTTGTGCACTGCGACAGCGAGTGTTTTCTTAGTCTGTGTCTGTCCGATCACAAACTGATCCAGGTGGGCAACAATTTCACGAGGTGTTGGCACCTTGGTGAAGAGCTCGGAAGAGCTGCCCCGTCGACGTTTCTCCTGGTCCAGGATCGAGTGACAGAGATCAATACATTCACCACAGATGTAAACATCATCCGGGCCTTCTACAAGGGGCCCGACATCACGATAGCTCTTACGACAGAAAGAGCAGTTCGCATTTTTTTTACCAGAAGAACCTCGTTTGCCGGTTGTCATATCTTTTCCAGGAGGCATAAGTTACCCTTCAACGTTGCCGATCGTCACAGGAATATACAGTCCGTACAACTCCCTGATTGCCTCCTTGCAAATCCACGAACAGACAAAACCTCATTAAGACCAGAATACCTGACTGATTTAGAAATCAGTCGCGAGCATCCTGCTCTGTGGTAGAAGTTTTGTCTGGGCAATCTTCTATGATTGATTGTTTGCTTTTTTCAGTCGACTGTTGCAGTAACTCCTCGTTCTGCGAAATCAGTCGGCCCTTGATGGATCGGTATTCTTCTTCCGTAAGGTCACCCTCACGATGCATTTCCTGCATTTGTTGTAGTAATTGCCAATGATCGGCCATTCGATCCGTATCATCGCGCAAGCGTGTCCTGAGCTGAATAATCACCCAGATCATTCCGATTACCGCAAGTAGCAGCCCTGCATATAAATACCAGGAGTCAGCCACCATGTCTGCTATGGTCTTCTTGACGCCAAATAACATTCCGATTTTCTCTCAGCCCGCCATTAGTTGATGTGCGAAGCAACTGCCCAGAAAATCATTATTGGCGTTTCAGCCCAAACCAGCAACCTTTTCTGCGATAGAATGATCTGATTAATCGTACCAGCCGGTGAACAACACCGAACAGAGGAAATCTATTCGCAGATTGTGTGCCAGCGGATTTATTTCTATCAGAAATCGACCTGATTCGCAGTTTCAGCCCTATTTCGGCCTCTTATTGATGATCTGGATGTAAGTATTACATCCCTTGCGATCTTAAGCGTTGCAGATCTGACATTTATGCAAATCCCGACCAGACATCCAGCCCTTCAGCCCGCTCCGCACTTAACTGGGCAGGGTTCGTCGGCGAGGATTGAACAAGGCTTTCCCCGACCCTAAAATAGGACCCGAAACGAAGCTCCTTGAAGAACACCACAAATTTTAATTCCAAACCATCCTGGACAGGTTCTCACCGTATGGATTTTGATCATCGACTGAAGCGTGCGATTGGCCGTGGGCTGCATGCTAAAAGTTCCCGAGAAAAAGAAGCTGCTGAACAGAAGCTGAACGAGGAAGATCTGCGCAATCTGCATTCCCAGGCACGCATCGAACTGACCGATCACATTGAAATCTGCCTGAGAAAGCTGGTTGATCATTTCCCGGGGTTCCAGTACAGCTCCGTTATCGATGCCGATGGCTGGGGGGCAAAAATTCGTCGTGACGACCTCGATCTGAGTAGCGGCCGTCGCTCACAACAATACAGTCAGCTGCAACTACTGATCACGTCCTTTAACACCGCACATGTCATCGAACTCAACATCAAAGGGACAGTTCGTAACAAAGAAGTCATCAATCGGCGTCATTTTCAACAACTGGAAGAACTGGATACCGAGTCGTTCTCGGAACTGATCGACCTGTGGGTATTGGAATATGCCGAAAAGTATGCCGCCGGGACTTAGACCTACTGAGTTGTCAGCTGACTTCTATTACTGATACAAAAATCTTAAACCAGAGTACTGTTCATCACACAGTCCTTAATCCTTAGAAAACACCTTCCATGAATTCACACGCCGATCTTCAGCATGTTCTCGATTCCGGTCTTGTTGCCATTTTACGTGCTCCTTCGGGTGATCAACTCGTTAAAGTGGCTGAGGCACTTTACGAAGGGGGGATCGACATTCTGGAAGTCACCTTCACCGTTCCTAACGCCCTGGAGATCATTAATGAAGTATCCAAGCGGATGGGAAAAAAGATTCTGCTCGGAGCAGGTTCTGTGCTGGATCCGGAAACAGCTCGTGCCGCCTTGCTGGCGGGAGCCGAATTTGTTGTCTCACCGGTGGTGAACCTGGAAGTGATTAAACTATGTAAACGCTACAGCAAACTGATCATGCCGGGAGCCTTCACTCCGACTGAAATTTTAACCGCCTGGGAAGCGGGTGCAGATGTCGTCAAAGTTTTTCCTGCCGATATTGGTGGCCCGAGCTACCTCAAAGCGGTCAAAGCCCCCTTACCCCAGGTTCGCCTGATGCCAACCGGGGGAGTGAACCTCGACACCCTGGAAAGTTTTCTCGATGCGGGTGCCTGTGCCGTGGGGCTGGGCAGTTCACTCGTTGAAAAAGATGCCGTCGCCAAAGGAGATATGGCCCGCATCACGGACCTTGCCAGTCAATATGTGGCCAAGATGAAAGCATATCGAGAAAGTAAATAGGCCTGCGAAGCATGAGGTTAAGCGTCCAAATCGCAAATTAGCGAGGCGTTGAGAGTTTTGCCTTATCTCTCCTGTATTTTGTAAAAATGCCAAAATCGGGGTTGGAGGCTTAGAAAAAATCGGGTTAAATTGAGCCGTTTCGACCAGCAACTGGTCACTCGGCATCACCTCTATTGAGAACTGTCCAGATCAATGATGATCACTTGATTGTTCTCAGCCTCAATTCAATCCTTTCACGCACAAGCAGGGAGGCCTCGCGTGGACACTCTCCTAATCGCCGGTATTGATTCCGTTGCGGGATCAAACATCGCAACCGCTCTTTCCGACCGTTACCATGTCGTCGGACTTTCGTTCACTGTTCCGATTATGTTTGGAGGTGTGGAGACAGAACTCTGCCCCAGCGAATCAGCGGCAGCAATTTCCGCCTGCATCACCAAAGTGAACCCAGACTGGGTGCTGTACTGCGGCCCGGCCTCCTGCTCCAGCTGGGAAGTCGACCCCGACCTGCTCACAAGTAAGTCACTTGTTGAAGATGCAAAGCGGCTGGGCAGACGCAGCAGCCAAAGCGGGGTGCCGTTTCACCGCCCTGACTTCAGGGGCACTTTTCACCGGCCCCTGGATGTTTCACACAGAAGACAGTCATTGTTATTGTGACTCACCAGAAGCTGCCAATCTCCGAACGATGGAAGAAGCAATTCAATCTGCCTGTCCCGCAGCGACCATTATTCGCACCCATGTTTTCGGATGGACACCCGATGAACTACCTGCCCAGAGCATCGACATGGTGATCGATAAACTCGAAGCAGGTGAACCGTTTGCCGGTAACTCATTCGCCAGCCCCATTCTGGCTGAACAACTGGCAGAAATTCTGGTTCGCATTGATCAGGTTGGCTTAACAGGCCTGTATCACATCGGCAGCGCGGAACGTTGTAATCCACAACAGTTCGCAGCTCATGTTGCACGCGAATTCGGCCTTGATAGCCCTGAAGTGGAGCCAGTCGGAATTATCACTTATCGCCCCTCGGATTACGGACAGGGTGAGACATCATTGCACTGTTCGAAACTTCGCAAGCTGCTGGGCATTGGATTCCCCCTCGTTTCCGATGGCATCCGCCTGCTCGCACTGAAACGCGAAAAACAATCCTTAACCTATCCCGGTTACTTTTCCTCCAAAGCGGCTTAACCACACAACTCGATCGACGACTGGAATATCCAAATCCAGTGAACTGAATCCGGCTGCAGCCCGCCTACAAGCTGCACGCCGGATTTTTTGTGTTGCGATTCGCCAGGAATTCCTGTCCTGAAAAGAGTCTCATACAAAATGGTCAGTTGAAAATAGAGGCGTGAGTATGCGAGGATAAATAAACCCTTTCAGAATAGTTCTCGATTCTCTCCCTAATTCAACAGGACACTCCGCTCATGTCGCTTCGAGAAAACCGCCGCACCTTCCTGAAAAAATCGTCCAGCATGCTCGCACTTGGTGCCGCTGCAACTTCAATGAGCCAGTTGCATCTCTTCGGCGCGAATCAGGAAGAGAAAATCACTTTGGGATTGATCGGTTGTGGCGGGATTATGCAGCACCACATCAGACAGCTTATTGCCGGATCACAGAATGTGGTCATTACGCATCTGTGCGATGTTGATCCCGCTCAGATTGAAAAGTCTGCCAAGCTGGTGGAAAGCTTTCAGCAAACTGCACCCCAGCAAACACAGCGATACGAAGATGTTCTGGAAGACAAGAATGTGGACGCGGTCCTGATTGCGACTCCGCATCATTGGCATGCACCGATGGGTGTCGCTGCCATGCAGGCGGGTAAAGATGTCTATCTCGAAAAGCCCATCTCGCATGTGTACGCAGAAGGTCAACTGATCAAGGATGCTGCCCTTAAGTATGACCGAGTGGTGCAGCAGGGAAGTCAGATGCGTAACAGCCCCGTGACTGCTGAAGCAGAAAAACTTCTTCGAAGTGGTATCATTGGTGAAATCAAGGTCGCCCGGGCATGGACTGCCGAAGCACGCACCGCTGTGAAACCTGTTCCCGATTCAGAGCCACCTGCCGGTGTCGATTACGATCGCTGGCTCGGCCCCGCACCGAAACATGCCTTCAACCCACATCGTTTTCATTTTTTCATGGAGATTATTCCGCGACTATGGAAACGGTGAGATCGGTGATGACGGGATTCATGACCTGGACATGGCGACCTGGGGACTGGATGTTAAAACTCTGCCGAAACGGATCACGGCCCGGGGAGTCGGATGATGTTGCACGATCACGATGGCGATTATCCGGACAACATGAATGTTACCTATGAATATCCCGATGGACGCCTGCTGGTCTATGAAAATTATCCCTTTACCTCTTACGGTCAGCACGGCTTTGATAATGGGAATGCGTTTTACGGCACTGAAGGGTACATGATCTTCTCCCGCCGGGGAGCCTTCCGCACCTACCTCGGTCAGAAAGAAGAGATAGGCCCCACAGAAAGCAAAGCGATTAGAGGTCAGCGGGGTTACATCGAACATATGACCGAGTTTTTGACCGCCATCCGTACCCGACAGACGACAAAAGCGAATCCGGAAACGGCTCACCGCAGTTAAGCGCTGGTGCACCTGGGAGAAATCGCTTATCGAACCACCGGTCAACTCGACTTCAATCCTCAAACGGAGAAGTTCACGAACTCGGAAGAGGCGAATGCACTCCTGACGAAAAAGTACCGTGAGCCTTATGGCATTCCGCAGGTTTAAACGATGAGTTAACGCAGGAATGCACGTATTATTTTAGGGAGTACAAATTAACCTGTTCCTGAAAATAACTGTTTCTTTCCATGTGACTGTTATGGATTTTCAATTCTTTGATTTTCCACTGATCTTCTTTTAATGTCAGCAGGAAGGGAAATGTATTTTTCCCTTTCTACGTGCAGGCCCTGCTCACCAGGCACATGCACTTCGTCTCCCGCTGCAATCACAATCTGGAGACGCATTCCATCGGGATGGTTATTAGCCACGTCTGATTTAAAGAGATAACCTCCCCAGTAATCGAGATCGAGTACCTGTTCTGATAGGAACTCGTTTTTAATTCGTCGCAAGTTATCTACAACAATCGACTGACTATCCAAGGTGTTCAAATCAGCCTCATCCTGCATGGCAAAGAGATTACCCAACAGGACCTGGGCAAACTGAAATCCGCTTTGCGTTTCTGCCGGTCCCGAATCAATCTCGTGTCCACTGATGATATTAATTGTATTTTCACCGAAGCCAGCCCCTGAGTTATCTCCAGTAATCACATGAATGGGAAGATCTTCCTCGATTACTTCAACAGTTTCAGAAACTGGATTTCGACGAGCAGAATCTCTGGTCGTGGAATTCTCCGCCTGCGAGGGACTCGCTTGAGACGAGACGTAATAGATGCCCCCACCACCGAATGTGAGTATTGCCAGACAAGCTCCCGTGATCAGCTTTTTCTTAGTGGCAACAGCCATCGCATACCCCCTTTTGAAAATGTGTAATTTGCAGGAGCCTGCCCCACTCCGGTAACACTCGAGTTGAAACTCTGCTGCATCAATTGCTCAACCAGTGGACCGGCGACATAATCCGCAGCATGTACTGAAGAGGCATGCCACATCACCAGCACACTGGCGAAAGTGACTCCCCGCACGAGCAATCGTTGCTTGAGGAGTTTTCTGCCACGGGCCAGCCGGGCTTTCACAGCAGCTTCGGTGGTCTTCAGCATTTCTGCCACCGCCTGCCGCGAAAGGTTCTGGAGATCACAAAGGAGAAGTGGTTCCCGATATTTCAGCGGCAGCTTTTCCATCTCTTCGTGCAATATGCTCAGTTGCTCGCGATCTTCAATCGGTTGTTCATTGCTCATCGGATCGAGCTTTCCCGGAAGAGAGACCTTCGACGATTCGCGTCGATACTCCTGAACGGTTCGTTGCGTGACAGAATAGAGCCAGCTGGAGAGGCAATCCCGATTTTTGATTTGCGGTCCCTTTTCGATCAGCTTCAGGAAGACAATCTGACAGACATCATCTACCCCCTGAGCAGGAAACAACATCTGAGTGCCAACTCGCATCACAAAGGGTGCGTGACGGGTCACCAGTTCCTTCAACGCACTGGCGTCATTCCGCTCTACATATAATGTAAGCAGCTTTCCGTCTGACAAATCACGCATTGTTAAATCCACTGACATGCTTTCCCGTCCCAGGCCGTTCACCAGCAACAGCTCTCATACCAGTTAGTGAAACCTGCAGGGCAAACGGACCTCAGTTTCTCCAGACTTTTTAGAATTTTTCCGAGTCAGGCGACGTTAGGCATAAAAAAACACCGATCAATTCTGGATCGGCGTTTTTGCGTGTTTGGTTTCGCAGGATTTCGGCCAGAGGTTTTTTCGGGGGGAAACTGGTTGGCCGAATGCTACCGGGCATTCTTTGCTGCGAATGACTCAATGAGTCTTTCCAGAGGGGACTTCAAATTTCTCGCTCAGGATGTCGCCAGTTCGGATCGGGTAAGCTCTTCGGCCTGTTTGTCGGTCAGCTCAATACAAAGCTCTTCCCTGACGATATTCATGGAGCGGGGAGCTTCTATACCCAACCTCACATTGTTGGGACCCACCCGCACAATGGTGACGGCGATCTCATCACCAATCAGAATTTTCTCACCGGTTTTTCTTGAAAGCACGAGCATCTTATTTGCCCTCCATATTTTCCTTTGGATGCACTCATTCGTCCTTGTTGGCGACTCGTGTTGTTGATCCGGTGATCGGCAGGTTGAGTATTACACAAACCCGTCTGCCTGGTGGATCGAGTCGCCGTGTGACAACCGTTTCATACGATTGCTTGAGTCTCACGTGTCATCACTACGATGACGTCATCAATAGGATAACGTTTTTGATTCTTTCAGATCCAGACCGACTTGAGTTTTTTCATCAAATCTGAAAACAAAAAGATCCCCAAGCCCAAATGTTAAACTGGGCAACAAAACCGACGAAACCGGGAGCAAACCAACCCGAAACGCTTAAGCCTGAAACAGCATTGCAACAAAAACGGGCATCGCTGTACTGCCTAATTAACAGGCATGCCCTCAAATGGCCAAAAAATGGGGAACTTCGGGGAAACGGGGCCGCGACTTGATATTCGAGCGGCAGTTGGCGATGCTGATTCTTTTCCGGCAGGCAGTTTTGCACTGCATTTCATTACGCGTTCATCGAGAAGTTTGCAGACAGAGGAGCACACCGACATGGTTCGGATCGGCATCATCGGCATCGGTTTTATGGGGTACACACACTTCGAAGGGGCCAAGCTCCTGAAGAAGGATAAAATCACCGCCATCGCCACCCGGGACAAAAAGAAGCTCGCTGGAAACTGGACCAGCATCCAGGGGAACTTCGGCCCGCGCGCCGGTCAGGTCGACACCTCTGAGTTGAAGAAATATGAGGACTACCACGACCTGCTGGCCGATCCGGAAATTGACCTGGTTGATATCTGTCTGCCGACAGACCTGCATGAAAAAGTGACCCTGGAGGCCCTTGCCGCCGGAAAAGATGTGCTGGTCGAGAAACCGATTTCTATTGAGCTGAAATCAGCTAACAAGATGGTCGCCGCCGCCAAGAAAGCGGGGAAACAGCTGATGGTGGGGCATGTGCTCCCCTTCTTCCCTGAATTTCGCTTCCTGTACGAGACAGCTCGCAGTGGGCGCCTGGGAAAAATCAAATCAGCCCGATTCCATCGGGTCATCGCTCCTCCCAACTGGTCTGAAAACATTGCAGACTACAAAAAACTCGGAGGCTGGGGGATCGACTTACATATCCATGACAACCACTTCATTGGTTTGCTGTGTGGTGTTCCTCAGAAAGTCTTCTCCCGGGGAATCATGGAACAGGGCCTGGTGAACCACCTGCACACTCAATATGTGTACGATGACCCGGAAATGACTGTCAGCTGTGTGATTGGGGAATTGCTCCGAAGCATCTCCAGTTTTCTCATGGCTATGAAGTCATTTTCGAAGAAGGAGCACTCCTCTTCTCGGCAGGAACATTGGGTGGAGAATGGGTCGTCGATCGACCGCTGACTGAGATTTCCAAGTCAGGCAAACCGAAAGCCCCCAAACTCAAAGGGGGAACAGAATGGTGCTCGGCCTTTACCGATGAACTCCGGACGGCATGTGAGACGATCAGCCAGGGAACTCCTCCGGAAATCCTCTCCGGGCAGCTCGCGCTGGATGCCCTCAAGATCTGTCATGCCGAAGCGAAAAGCATTGAAAGTGGCAAAATCGTTCCGTTAAGTTAATTCTCGGACAGATTTCAAACGCGCCGACAGACGACGATTTGCGCTTTCAACTGAATGCGGGCAAAAATGAGCGTGACCGCCCCTGTCCCTGACAGGGGAAGCCGTTTGCGAATGGCGGTGGCATCGGTGGGCAAATGCCGACTCTTGATCTCAACCTGTCCCGCGGGATGCTGCTGGAAATATTTCTTGAGCAGTTTCTGGTTATTCGGCAGAATCTCAAGCACCTTAAAGCAGGCAACAAAAGGTGACTCTACCTGTCGGTTGGAGGTCAGATATTCCTCTTCTTCATCGAGACGAGCTAATCCAAGCCGGTCACTGAGCAGATCAATCAGGCTCGCCCGCACAACTGCGGGATCGGGATCGTAAATGTATTCCTGCAAAGTCTCGAAGTGAGGCATTGCCGAAAGAGGATCCCCGATGAGGCTTTCATTGGCTGGAAGACTCGTGGCCCGATGTTGTCCGGGGGTGGCCAGTTCGCCTAACCAGATTGTTGCTTCCTTACACTCACCATGCAGGCTGATCAGTTCGATCTCCGCACCCGGAAATTTACCGTAAAAATTGCTGGCCGGGCTGAGCTTGAGTGCCCCTCCGCGTGCCGAGTGTGTTAACTGCTGCATGAATTCGAGATCGGGTGTGTATTGCTCTAACCGCATCGTGCGGGCCTTCGATTTGGAACTTCGCCGATCCGGATCGAGGTGGATCCACTTTCCGGTTGAATCGATTTCGAGGACATCTTTGATCTGTGTCGTCAGATTTTGCGAAGTCTCATAGCAAATCGCGTTTTGTTCGGCCTGCCAGGCATGACGGGGGTCGAGGTCGAAGGTGAGAACCGGCCCTCGCGAAGCAAGCGCCAAGGCGTCGGCACCAATACCAGTGCAGTAATCATGAATCTCTTCCTCGCCCACCAACTCAGCGAAACGTTTCGCCTTGTGGAAAGCAACCAATTCGGGAGTCGACTGTTCCAGTCCTACACGATCGAACCACATATCTCCGGCGCGAGAGTATTTTTCGGTCCCTTTAACGCGTAATTCATGCAATGAAATGGCGGCCCGGACCAGATCTGGGGTGTAGCTTTCCCGGAGTTCCTGCTGCAGGCGAAGTTCGCTACTGGAGGAATTCTGGAGTCGTTCAAAGAGTTCGGGAGTCTGCTGCAGTTTTTTCCAGAGTTCAATCTGCTGTTCTGCTTCAGGAATAGATGGGCTGTTCATGATAAGAAAGAAGCATTTTTTGTTTGCAGATTGATCAGGCTGAGCGATATTTTCCCACCAAAGCAAACCCCGACATCCGATTCGGGGGTTCGGGGACGATTCACATAATCTCCCCAGACATAGTGTATCCGGCCATCCCGAATTTCGTAACTGACTGGTAGAGGTTCCGGTTCCAGCGGAGCCATTTGATACTCTGTTTCCGGTTTCAACTCCTCGGCATCGGGAAGGTTGATGTTCCAGAAACAATGGCGATCGATTGGTTTCTCAATGAGTTCCCTGGTCAATCGATGAATGGCCTTTTCAGCATTTTCCCAGTTGAAGGGAACCGCACCATTACGAAAGTGAGAACAGGCGATCCCCGGGACACCATGCATCACCCCCTCGCGCACCGCAGCGACTGTCCCGGACATGAAGACATCGACTCCCAGGTTACCTCCATGATTAATTCCGGAGATGACCCAGTCGATGGGCAACTGCATATGCTTGAGTGCCACGCGGACACAATCGGCGGGGGTACCATTGAGCGAATATTGATTTCTATTGTGCTCGATCAAATCAAGAGGACGATCAACCGTGACCTGATGGCTGCAACCTGATTGATGCTGGTCGGGGGCGACGACATACAACTCTCCGAGCGGCGCAATTGCTCTCTCCAGAGCACGCAGCCCTTCCGCATCAATTCCATCATCATTCGTCAGCAGAAAGTTCATCAACTCATTCACTTGTATTGGGAGCTTCGAAAATCGTTTTGCTAGTTATAGTCGAGTTCATAAAAAAAGTCCTGTCCCAATGAATCGGGACAGGACTTTCGATTGATTAAAGTGAACTTATTGCACTTTTTTAAGACGATAGACGCGAGGTTCAGGTTTGTTCATCTCGAAGATTTTGTCTTCGATTTCTTTTGCCTTAGCCTCTGCCTCTGCGACTCGTTTTTCGAGATCACCCAGCTGGATCTCAGCCTGGGCGACCAGATCTTTGGTTTCTTTGTTATCCGGATTTTCAGCTAATGCACGCAGATGACGTGAATACCGCTGGAACTGGCTCCAGATACCTCGCAGTTCGTGAACAGGGCCATCGTTACGCTCTTTATTCAACGCAGCAATTGCGGCTGCCTGTTGATACTGGGGGTCTTGTCATTTGCCTGAAGCTCAAGATGACGTTCCAGTTGCAGGTTGGTGTAAGTACCAACTTCCTGATCATCGATCGTAAGCACGTACTCACCCGGAGCCAGCCCATGAATTTCAAGAGCTTCACGACCGAATTTATGCCCCAGTTTGGTCAACTTGACCCCTTCGGCAGCTTCTTCAGGAATAACCAAGGGCAGGCTTTTAGCGTGGGCTGTGAACTCCAGGCCATCATCGAGTAATTTGACATCACTCAACTTTCCTTTTTTCATCTCTGCGAACACAGTCCCTTTGCTGTCGATGTTCATTTCGATGGAGGAAACCATTCGATCGACCTGCATATCATCCAGAATAGCAACGGCCATTACCAACTGACCAGCAGGACCAGGATGCACAGCATCTTTGATCATGGTGAAGTTGGGATCTTTTTTACGTTGATCAATCGTGATGTCATTCAGCGGGGTGTACATATCGACGAAACCATATCCATGGTTGTAAGCCTGCTCCTGTAACCAGCGACCAAAGTAGGCCAGGACCGAGTTATAAAACTCAAGTCGTTCCTGAGGGCTATCAGGTCGACTTACGCGTGCGGCACGGGAATCGTACATGGTGGGAGTCATCAGGATGGGGGTTGCTTCAATGCCATCCAATCGTTTCAGCAGTTCTGTCATGCCGTTGTGGTACAGGTCCATCGTTGCCTGTTCGAATGGAATGTAGTGTCCATCATTCATGCCGAGAAGAATGGTGACATACTTCGGTTTGTAGGCGGCCACATCACGATCAAATCGATCGAGTGCATCCAGAGCCTGAGCGCCTCCCACACCGGCGTTGTGAAATTTCAATCGCATCTCTGGATGACGAGTGTAAAAGTAATCTTCGACGTACTGCGTATAGAGGCATTGATGAGTGATGCTGTCTCCCAGAAAGACGATGCAGTCACCTTCAGAGAGTTTAAACTTACCCACAATTGCAGGTGGCTCTTCCTGTGCAACGACAGGATTGTATAGAGCGCAAACAAAGCCAACGGCTAACATCAAGAGCAGGATGGAGTGACGTAATTTAATCACGAGATTAACCTTTGTCTGAAAGTTAGAGAGAGAGAGAGAGAGAGAGAGAGAGTCGATTCGGCAGGAAGTATGGGAGAGCTCAGCTGGGTGAGTCCGGGTCGGCGATTGCAGCCCAATCTATAAACCTTAACCGGGTTTGTGAGGAGGTTCTATTCCTGTTACCGATCCAGCAACGAGTTTTCCAGTTTTTCCAGCCCTTCCTGGTAAACATCAAGGATAGCGGCGCGGCTTTGTTCATCGGGAAAACGGCCAATTTTGAGAATTGTCCGGCGGCTCTCCTTCACTTCCTCGATCAATCCCCGCACGATCTCTTTATTCAAGCGAGATCTGCCTTCCAAGGTCACATACACCGGGCTGGTATGGGAATAGAGTTCCTGCCCAAGTTCATTCACGGGGAACTCCACATTCACTTCGTCCAGTGGAGGTATGGGAAGAGGAGGAGTTCGCAAAGCTACCCAGGCAGGTTCGTTGCATTTATAACTGAATTCGAATTCCGCTTCGTAATGTGATTCCACTTTTTTAGAACGTTCGACTTTGACAGCCTGTCCATTCACGATCAGTTCCAGTTTGCGAAAGTCATTCCGGCAATAAGCTTTCCCTGTCACTTTAAGTTCTGTGGGAGCATCCAGAGAAATCTGGTCACCAGGCAAAGCGTCTTCCACCTGCAATGTGAGCAGAGGACCATTCGTGATCATTGAATGCCCCTGCTTTAACTGCATCAGCCAGGCATCAATGAATTGATTTGAGTTCGTGGGGGCAACCACCATCGGCACATAGACGCGCGAGAAATCAAATTGAAACCAGTCGGTTCCCGTGGAGAAGGGGACTCTCAAACCTGCTTCGAGATAGCGGTAGTACGAGACATCGTAATTACTGTTGCGCCCTCCATCGTGAATGTTGAGCGCATCTATTCTTCCTGTCACCAGATTAGGAATGTCTTCGAGACCATAATCGTTGTGACACCAGACAACAGTTCCCCCATCGCGGCGGGCTTTGTCGATTCCCCGCTGCAGTGAGGGAACATCATCGCCCGTTTTCATAATTCCCTGGCCAATGCTGACTGGTTGAATCAACTCTGGAATATCAAGGAGCATCACATGACCATAACCGGAACCCGCCCCCGGCAGGTTATTCCGATGTTCTTCCCCGTTCCCCAGATGATGAGAAGTCTCTGCGGAGAGTTGTTCTAAATCGGAAATCCAATATTGGTTGGAGATATACGTCACATCCGCACCGGCCCGCTCCAGATAGGATACAAAGACCAGGTCGAGATCATCGACAGCCGGAATTTCTTTCAGATATCGATCGGATTCTTCCCGGTTGATTTTCATTAAATGCAGATGGGTGTTACCCGAATAAAGTTGCTGTTCGCGGGCATTGAAAAAACGGTTCAGTGTAAGCTTTAAATCGATGAAGCCCTTCTCAGTAACTTGAAATTTGGCCGATTTCATTTCTGTTTCAAGACCACTGAACCCTTTGACTATGTAAACCCCCTCAGGCAAATTGACCGTTGTCGGTTGGGGCAGGGCTAACCATTTATGTATGGATTCAGTTTCATCCGCTCCGAGTTCTTTACTCAGACCAAAGCCCCGATTCATTAACTCAGGAGGAAAAACAGACTTTCCGTCGTACTCCTCTATCGAAATCAAGCCCGGAAGATTCTTACCAGTCTCGGCATCTTCCAGAGAAATCTTCACCTCACCCGCACTGAGAAGTTGCGTGGTGAATATAATGACTGGAAATAAGAGGATTTGCCTGCAACGCATGGGATTTACTTTCGCGGCGGGGTATCTGACTCTGAAGAAGTGGGGGAAGACTTTTTAGAATCGAATCTTAATTGGTTCGGCACTCAATTGGTCGAGCGGAAGGCTTTCCACATGCTCGATGGTTTTTGTGTTTCCATTCGACTTTATGTGCAGCGTATAAGTCGCTTCGCGAAACACCGGAGGTTGCCAGCGATCCCCATTGATGCGCAAGGTATACACAACTTCGTTCAGGTATTCATCTACGACCTGCACTACAGCATTAGTTCCATTTTCAATTTGCAATTCGGGTAACCAGGCGAGAGGTTTACGGGCATAATTATCTTCCTGATTGATCGTGATCGGCCAACCCGGAAATTGTTGGGCTGCCGGATCGTCCACATCGACATGCCGCGGCCAGCATTCCATTTGAATCTGACGTGTCTTTTTATTGAACCTCACGATTCCATGCCCGGCTGCATTATAATTTTCTGTCGTTGGATTCGCGTAAGCATGCATTGTCAGTTTGTTACGAAACCCATCGTAAAACCGACCAGCAAAGGGGAGATCGTTTCCTTCCAGGCGTCCATCAGGTTCTTCCAATGGCCACCACCAGCGACCATAAAAGTTAACGATGGAAGGGACACAAAAGGAGAAACCGGAATCTTCCCAGTTGTTAATGCCATGATGAATTACCGTGGCGAGGTGCTGGTCTCCGGCCAGATGAAAGGCGAAACAGCGCCGCATTTCTTCCAGCGCCCGTGCACGGCCTGCTTGCGGCCAACCGTTGGAATCGAGGTCGGCCAATAAACGGGAATCGCTTTTCCCATGAATGTGGGCTCCCCCTCCAAAGATCGTCTGCGAGAGAACGACTTTCATTTCAGCCTGATCCCAGTTCTCGCCCCACTCTTTCAGGAACTTTAATTGACGTGGGCCGAGTAATCGAGCTTCAGGAACATCAACAGTGCTGGGGTCATAGGTGGGGTCATTAATGTGATCGGCACGTGGCCCCTGTTGTGGAATTAAACCCGCAGGACCTGTTTTCCATTTACGATCTTCGATGACGGCGAAATCAATCCCACCCCAGTTGAGGTTGGTGTAGTAGACCGAGATATCCTGCAGGATGGGCGTCGAGTCGTAAGGGTCGGGGAGGTGGCTCGTCTGAGCACGCTGCACCATGTTGACGTACACGGGCGACATGATGTATCCCCCGTCGTCGCCTCCGGGTGCATACGAGACTTTGCCCCCTTCACCCCACAAGTTTCCCTGTCCAACATCGTGATCGTCGGGAATGGTGATGGTGGGACGATCCTTAATGATCTCTCCAAATTGACGACCAAAGAGAAGCCAGGCAGCGGTGTGTGCCTTGTGGTCGTAACTTTGATCGCCGGAAAAGAAGAGGAGATCGGGATCCTGCTTTTTGATGTTCTCGACGATGTCTGTCCGTGGTGAACGATCTGAGTTTGAGTTACCAGTAAAACCGGCAACGACGATTTCGTCTTTGTAAACCGGGTTCTCGCGAATGGAACCGGTGTACTCGCTTCCTCCGGCGTGAGTTAATCGATACGGATATCTTTTCGTGTCATCCCAGTTGATCAGTCGGAAGGTCGCTAAACCATGCTTGTCGATCGAGACTGTTGTAATTTTTTTCCATCCGGAACCGGAATCAATTTCGAGGGTGACTTCTTGCGATTCGTTCTCTTTGAGTGGATAGAACTGCACCGACATTTTCAGGATATGATCATGAACAGTGTAAAGCGCAAACCCGATTACCTTATCTCGCGGGACATCAGGAATTGTTGGTTTGCCACCATTACGATCAATTTTAATCGGTTCCGGTTCAGACTTTTTTCCTGAGCTCTTAACGGAATGGAAGTACTGAATAACAACCCCACAGAGCAAACGAGAAGCAGGAGGAGAAAAGGGGCAACACGTTTCATAATATTTACTTTTCAGGCGGATTCTTCTTAAGGATTACCGTGGGAAAGAATTGCTGACAGCATCTCAATTCGATTCTTGTAAAACCCGTAAAGATTTAGGCAACGGGAAACTGACCTTCTCTTCTTTGAGAGTCACTTCCCTCACATTGGCATTAAATTTTTTACAGAGATGTTCGATACAATCCTGCACGACAACTTCTGGTGCGGAAGCTCCTGCAGTCACCAGCACGCGACTGCAATCCTGAAACCATTCATCTTTCAAGTCGGCTTCACCATCAATCAGGTACGCAGGTTTTCCGTAGGTCGTACCGATCTCACGCAATCGTTTGCTGTTGGAACTGTTCTGTGAACCCAGAACCAGCAGGATATCTACATCAGGCACAAGCTGAGTAACAGCTTCCTGCCGATTTGTCGTGGCGTAACAGATATCTTCTTTCGGAGGAGCCACAATCTGGGGATAACGGGCCTTTAATGCCGAAATTACTTCACCGGCTTCCTGCACACTTAAAGTTGTCTGTGTGAGATAAGCGAGGCGGTCCTCGGTGGTGAAGGGAAGTTTGTTTACATCTTCGGAGGTTTCCACGAGAGTGATACTTTCGGGCGCTTCTCCCATGGTACCGATGACTTCATCGTGTCCTTCGTGGCCGATTAAAATGATATTGTAATTTTCACGCGCATACTTCAAAGCTTCCAGATGCACCTTGGTCACCAGGGGACAGGTGGCGTCAATCGCTTTCAGATTTCTCTCTTTGGCAATCCGGCGGATTTCGGGGGACACCCCATGAGCACTGAAGAGAAGAATTGAACCTGAAGGAACCTCATCCAGGTCATCGACAAATTTGACCCCTTCCTTCGTGAATCGATTTACCACATACTGGTTATGCACAATCTCGTGATAAACATAGATTCCCGATCCGAAAAGTTTAGCGCCTCTTCGAGACAGGTGATCGCCATATTCACTCGGCGCAGAAGCCGCGGGGATTAGCGAGAATTATTTCCATAGTCGTTGAAGCCTCAGCTGAGGGGTTGTATGTTGAAATGGGGTCAACAGTCACTTGATTGTACTCTTTCACTTGCAGAGTTGAACATATTGGTCCTGTGCGAATGCCAAATGTATCTGAAATCGATACCGCACTGCAGCTCTCACTCACGAAATTAAACCGTATTTCAGGCACCCGATTAACCACACTCTTTTCAGGTCGCAATCAGGAGAGTCTTATATGCAAGACCCGGAAGTTCCCTCGCAGGAAAATGACTCTCCAGCAGAATCGCCTGAGCCCCGGAAAGCAGGAGTCTGGGCTGATATTACGATCATTCTGATTCATCTGACGGCGCTGTTGTACCTGCTCTGGGTGCTGATTTACACCATCCCTGAATACCGACAGGTCCTGGAAGATTTTGAGATGGAAGTGACCGTCGGAGTGCTGTGGATTCTCGATCTATCCGATTTCATTCAGAATATGGGGCTCCTGTTGGTTCCGCTGGCAATTATTGTTTATCTCGGCCTCGATATCTTTCTGTTGAAAGTTTCAGAGGGCAAATTCTGGCGTCCGATCTGGCTGTACGGTCTGCCCTTCTTTCTGATGTTAATCACGGCGGGTATTCAGATCGCCTTCCAATCCGTGATTCACTTTAACGCCCCCTTTTGAAATAGGACTTGCTGGCGGTTTTCGGGTGCAACAAAAAAACAGGAAGCCTTCATTCGCGAAAGCTTCCTGTTTAGATAATCAGTAATCTGCCTGGGCAGTCTTATTCTTCAAACTCTTTGGCCTCAACCATCACTTCACCGAAGTCATAAACTTCGCCGTCTTTCAGAGTGATTTCAATGGAAGATTTAGCGCGAGCTTCAGGATCGTTCCCTTTGGTTTTGATCCAGCCTGTGCGTTCATGCCAGAGGCGGATTTTGAATTCTTTACCAGCGGGAACCCCTTTGATTTCAAAAGAACCATCAGCACCTGTCACAGCTGTATAAGGATTGTCACTGACAATCCAGTAAGCTTTCATGTGTGGGTGAATGTCACAGACGACCGGGAAGGGAACCCGCTCTTCGAGTGGCATGGCCACGTTCACACCAACACGATCGTTTGCACCGATCGCAAAGTTAACGTTTGCGTTGGAAGGAGCATTGGTATGTGTGTTGTGAGCACAATTGTCATTGGATTTGACAACAACAGTCTGGTCAGTAGTGGCGACGAGAATGTGTGGGAAAAAGACACAGTTTTCCTGATCGAAAACAACTTCCTTTTCAGTTGCAGGAACGGCCAGATCATCACCGCGCAGGTAGATGATGAAGTTGGAAATCCCTTTTGTTTCTTTATCGACAATCAGTGAGTTATCGTACTTGTCTTCAGCTGCACAGACCAAAGGATCCTTGACAGCCTGATCCCCTTTCTGGATCACCAGTTTCTGTTCTGGAACATCACCTTCGAAGACAAGACGTCCTTTGATAACAGTTCCGCCATCCTCCGCCTGGGAGAAAGCAGTGTTGAATGCCATCGCAATGGCAGACAGAATCAGCAATGACTTGATTGCAGCTTTGCTCATGTTGAGTTTCCTTGTGTTTTTTTCCGTAGCAGTCTGTGAGAAGGGAGATCGTCCCGGGTGCCGTTCGAGGGACTTGGGAAGTTGACTCCCAACCATTAAGCACGCGCAGTATTGAGCGGAACGACGCTGTGCTCACCACATTACCCCAAGAAACAGGCAAAAGCGAGTGGTCAAACGGCCAGATTCCGCATTTTAAGGGGTTTCCGTGGCCGACAAACCAGAGAAACTGGGCAATTTTACCCAACTGTCGCGCAACCTCAGTGAGTAGCCTGATTTCGTCTCGTTTGATGCAGAAATCTGACTCAGGAGACTGATGCGAATCCTGAAACTTAAAACGGAGGCTGGAAGCCCATCACCTGGAAACGAGCGAGTTCCATGGGGCTGGTAATTTTAAGGGCGCTGATTGAATCGTAGGTCAGCATGACTTTCCGGGCACCATAGCTATCAGGGCGATCCCGTTCAACGAGCAGCAAGTCACCGGAGACCAGAAAATTCACGAACGTAATCTGTTCCTGAAAATTGGTCACAAGCAGTCCCTCTTTGGGAACAGCTTCGGGCCAGTTTTCAAACAACGATTTCCACGACTCATTCGCCATTGAGACAATTCCTTTTCTGGTATTGCAAAAACCCCATTGAAACCGGGGAATCAATAGAGAATAGCAGCTATTTCACGACCTGGCCAGAGCGTTCACCCAGGGAGGATGGTCCAGTAGTCCGCATCTATTTCAGGTCAGCGGGTGTAGCCTGCAAAAAATCCGGAGCATAAAAACAGACCTGAACTCAGAAGAGTTCAGGTCTGCCTGATCGTCCGACAAAGTGACCCCAAGGGGATTTGAACCCCTGTTGCTGGAATGAAAATCCAGTGTCCTAGGCCTGACTAGACGATGGGGCCGAACGAAAACGGACATGCCGTTCGTGTCATAGGTTTATGAAAAACGAAGATGATCGTCAAGCCAATCAAAACCGTTTTTCGAACACAAAAAGGATTTCGGCAATTCAGACGAATGAACTGTGGCCGAATACCTTAATTTTAGCGGGTTAAATTGAGTTTATTCGCGTGCTGATGATTACCCGGTATCAACGTGCTTCTGAAAAGAGTTCTTGCGATTGATTCAGAGATGATAGCCCAGAGACTCAAGGTAGCTGGCTGGTTCGGTCCAATCCAATAAAAAAGGACGAAGGCCTGAACCTTCGTCCCTTGTTTATTTTCGAACACTTTTCCGCTTATTTCAAATCTAGATTGAAACTGGAAAATGAATTTTGTAGTCAGATTACGCTTCTGTAATTTTAAACGTATCCGTATTGGAACTCATTTCCTTGCGGATTGCTTCGTAAACTTCACTTCGGTGGATAGGTACATCCTTTGGAGCTTCAATTCCAAGTCGAACCTTGTCCCCCGAATTTCAACGACTGTGATGACGATGTTATCATCGATCACAATCTTTTCATTCTTTTTTCGCGATAAAACCAGCATCGCTCGTAACTCCCAGTCAGACATGGAGGGTAGTCTTCTGGAAATCCTCTCGCAACATACAACGAAGTGCGCCAGAAAACTATATGCCAGCCGAAACCAGCACAAAGATTGTATTTTCTACAACCTGAACAGTCAACACTTTATGTATTGATTGACTGTTTAAATGCCTGTGGGAAGGGAGTTTTGGAAGCCTTAAATGCTTGCCAGAAAACACGTAAACAAAAGTTCACAAATTTAGATTTTTTGACTTTTGTTTTGATCATCAGGATCAGTTTTGCGTGAGTCTGGTTGGTCCAAGCTCTTACAGGGCAACCATTAGCGTCCGCTTATGCCATGTCTTTCAGACCTTTGAGGGGTCGTACTTTGATGACATTGTGTGCAGGTTTGGCTTTGAAGGTGGTTTCTTCGCCGGTGAAAGGGTTGATCCCTTTGCGGGCCTTGGTGGCTTCTTTACGAATTTTTTGAATTTTCAGCAAACCTGGGAAATTGAAGATTCCCGGGCCTTTTTTGCTCAAACTCTTTTCGATGAGTTTGGTCAGCTCATCCATCACACTTTGAACCTCTTTTTTGGAAAGGCCGGTTCCCTCCGCCAAGGCAGCCAGAATTTCAGTCTTGGACATTGGCTTCTCAGTTGACATCTTGTACTCCTGTGGATGTGTTATGAAGAAAGGTAGTTTTGAACTGCGATTAATTAACAGAAGAGGCTAGTTAAATGGCCTCAAACAAACTTGTCAATAAATGAAATAGCTATTTTTCCAGACTTTCCGACATTTCCTTCACTCAAGATCCCTTATTTTATGCTGTAAAACAGGGGTTTTTATGTCATCAGCTCTTGATCAATCCGTTCCGATCTGCAACCGGGGCCTTCATTCCAGAAGCTCGTCTTGGAGTAATCGCGATACTCGTGATACTCTTTAGCTGCATTATCTACCGATAAAAAAGAGTCCTGAGACATTTCGAAACATTTCACGAAACCAGTTTCCACCTGAACAGGAAAGCGGCATGTTGCACAGGAAATCAACCTGGTACCGCAAGGGAATTGGCCTCCTTGTGGTGTGTTTAATCAGTGTTCTGCTGAGTGGTTGTCAGTCAGAAGATAATGTCATTGAAAAACATACGGCGCTACTTAAAAAAGATCCCTCGAATCATAAAAGCTATTTCCTGCGTGGCTTTCGTTATGAAGAACTTGGGGAGCCCCAAAAGGCCTTAGCCGACTACTCGAAAGCAATTGAACTCGACCCTCAAAATGATAGTTACTTAGTACGTAGAGGGTTACTGCACGAGAAGCTGGAGAAGCCACAACAGGCATTGGAAGACTACACAAAAGCGATCGAAATTTCGCCACAAGTTGCAGACTATTACTACAACAGGGGTAATGTTTATCTAACCCTCAAAGAGAGACAAAAGGCGATCGAGAATTTTGATGAAGCAATCATTCTCGACTCGTCGAATGCCGATTATTTCAATAACAAAGGGTACGCCTGCAGTCTGCTCAAAGAATATGAGCGCGCGATCAAAGCCTTCAGTTCGGCGATCTTACTCGCCCCTGATAATCCTGACTTTTATTATGGACGGGCACTCGCCTGGTACCATCAGGGAAATCTGGAAGAGGCCAACTCAGATTATGATCAGGTTCGGGCACTTGATCCTGATTACCCGTATCCTTTGAAGTCCGAAACGGACTCGGACGTTCCCGAACCGTGATTGCCCCGGTTCAAAACCTTTCGTACAATACACCAACATCAGAGTCGACCGCTCAAGTTCATTCAGGAGGAATTTTCGTGAGCACCCCACAGGCAGATGGTTCTGCAGCAACTCAGGAAATTCGACAGGTTCGTGGCAAACTGGAAACGCGTTTTGCGTCCAATCTGGTGCTGGAGCGACTCCAGCGCATCGACTGGCCGATCTCGAACAACTCCTGGCTCATCGCGAAGACATTGATCAACGTCATACGGGACGCGCCGTCTGGTCGGCATGGGTTGAGGACCGCAAACACAATCGCTTTCAAGTCTTCGTTAAGATTCATCAGGGACAGCGACCGCTGCTTCCACGTCTCTCTGAACTGAAGGGGGGACTCTATAAAAAACCAAACCCGGTGCGGGAGTGGGAAGGTATTGCAGCTGTGAAAGAATTGGGAATTAATGTTCCCGATCGGCTCGCCCTCTTCCATGAAAAAGGATTCAAATTCCGCTCGGCCATCATCACCAGAGAAGTTCCCGGTCGTCAGTCTGTCTACCAGATGATCGAAAACCAGAGCTGGAAATCGCTGGGTAATGAATTCCAGGCAGGCATTCTCGACCAGATGATGGCCATCATCAATCGCATTCACGAAGGGGGTTACGGGTGGCGTGGTGTCTCAACCGGTCACTACTTCCCCGTTCTCAATGGAAACGGCACCTGGACTCTCTCACTGATCGATCTCGAAGGTGTGCATGAGGGTGTGTCGAACAGTGTCGTCAAACGGGATTACAACAAGCTGGTGAAATGCCTGCTGAAGTATGGGGGAGGAGACTTCTCCGTCAAGTACGTGAAACAAAACTGGAAAAATCGCGATCAGATTGAGCTCAACAACTTTCCAGAACAGGCTCAAGCCAAAGCAGCCTGAAGGGCAGATGCTCATTTTTTCGAAATCAATTCAACCATTCTCGACGGACGTTGTTGAGAATGGTTTTTTCTTTGGGGACTGATGAATATTCATCTCCGCAACAGGTTCGCTACGTTTGTGTCTGTTCACGGATCGGACTAGAATCTAAAGCTTGTCGATTCCACCATACCTGGTTCTGAACTCTCTGTCTCACAAGAAAACATCGCTCCACATGGCCCGCTATTACAAGTATAAAACTGCCGAACAAGTTGTTGAAGATGCTAAGGAACTGGGGCAGGAAATTTACTGCACCGACGACTTCTCACCCCTGTTTGAACCAATCAATCTGGATGGTCTTGTGGTCGGCAATCGCCTCGGTATTCAACCGATGGAAGGGTGTGACGGCACACTCGATGGGTTTCCGGATGAACTGACCTATCGCCGTTATCGACGATTCGGGGCAGGGGGGGCCAAGCTGATCTGGGGGGAAGCCACCGCCATCGCCGACGAAGGTCGTATGAACCCGCGGCAGTTGTGGATCAATGATAAAACAGCATCCGCTCTGGAACAGATGCTTCAGGGTTGCCGCGATGCGCATCAGGAAGCGTTAGGCTCAACCGATGGACTCGCCGTGGGGCTGCAACTGACCCACTCGGGTCGCTTCAGCTGTCGTAAACCGCTCATCGCCACGCGAGATCCAATTCTTGATAAAGTGACGATTGATAAATCAACCGGCAAACCGATTGATGACTCCTATCCGATTCTCACGGATGATGACCTGAAACGAATTGAAGATCAGTATGTCGTCGCTGCGGGGCTCGCTTATAAAATTGGAGTCGACTTCATCGACCTCAAGCAGTGCCACAAGTATCTGCTCTCCGAGTTACTCGCCTCGCGTAACCGTGAGGGAGAGTACGGCGGCAGCCTGGAAAATCGGACCCGCCTGATTCGCAATCTGGTGAAACGCATCAAGGAAGAATATCCCGATCTGATCATCGCCAGTCGCATGAATGCTTACGACGGCATTCCCTACCGCGGAGCGGGTGACGATTTCATCGGTGAACCCCACCCACATGAATTGCCCCTCGAAGTTTCATTCGGAACGAACCCGAATAATCATCTGGAAGAAGACCTGACCGAACCGATTCAGGTCGCCAAATGGTTACGGGAATGGGGTGTCAGTCTGCTGAATATTTCATGCGGGAATCCTTACGCCAACCCTCATCTGGTCCGACCGGCCGAGTTCCCCCCTGTCGATGGTTACCATGCCCCCGAGCACCCACTGCTCGGTGTCTGCCGTCATATCCGCATCGTGCGCGCGATTCACAACGCCGTACCGGACCTGCCGATTATGGGCTCCGGTTACAGCTGGTTGCAGGACTTCGCAATGCACATCGGAGCGGCCAACGTCGCCCGGAACGATGTCTCCATCGTTGGTATGGGACGCGCTACCTTATCGCACCCTGACTTCGCGAAGACGCTCCTGGAAGAAGGGAAGATGACCCGCAAGAAAATCTGTCGAACCTTCTCCTACTGCACCAACCTGATGCGGACGAAAGACCATCCCCTGGGCCAATACCCCACCGGCTGCCCTCCCTTTGACAAAGAAGTCTACGACCCGATCTGGAAAGAAGCCCAGGAAGTAAGGAAGGCGAAAGAAGAGGCTTGAGCGTGGGAAAAGGGTGGTCCAGACAATCACGCAGTGTTGTCTGGATGCCGCAGGCACACTAAAGCGGTGGGTACGTGTGTAACCGGAATTGTTTCAAGAAGCATTTCCAATTATTCAGTGATCAACACTTTCGTGTTGCTTCGCAATCCAGACAACACGTTGTGATTGTCTGGACCACCCGAGATGTTTCACTCAACACCATCTTACCGGATTACCGGTGATCAATGCGGCTTGGAAAACCGTTCTTAATGGCTCGACGATGTAATCAAAGCTGCCTGGAGTTTCCTGCTCAAGTCCGAAATAAAATTCGAGCGGAGGTTCAAGTTCGTCCTGCTCTTCATCGGAGAAATATTTCAATGCAGTCGATGTTGCATAGGCATCGCCAGTATTGAGATCATTCCAAGTCCAACTGACTTGACGACGAAACATCCATCCCCGTTTGCTATGGCAATGCTGCAGAAACCGTTTAGATCGGAATAGGATCGTTCCTTCCTGATCTCGCACGAAGAACCCTGCGTGATCTACTCCGATTTCAGTGTGATCAGTTCCCGACCAGATAAAAACCCCTTCATAGTCTTCAATGTATTTGTAAAGTAGCCTGCCCGTCGCTCCTTCATACAGAGCAGGCGTACTGCTCACCTGCGGGAAACTCATGAATCGATCGAGTTCCTCTAAGGCTGCTTCACACTGTTCGGGTTGGGTCATGCCACCGTTGTTCTGAGGAAGTTCCTGTTTCAGAGTAGGAAAGTTCTCCATTCCCAAAGCCCGTAATGCTCCTTGAAACGCCCGGTAACCAGACCAGTTCGAGATGCGTTCGCAGGCATATTCCATCTGCTCGTGTGGGCAGGCCGATTCAATCCAGCGTTCAAGCTCTTGATAATTCTGTTGGGTGTCCTGTTCGGGGATTAAATCGAGATACCCCTCTTCATCCAGGCGCAACCACTCCCGCGGAAAAGGAGGTTCGACCTTGCCTTCCTGAAAACAGGTACACATTACGGTTGCATCCAGTCCCATTGGTTTTGACCTTTCATCGTTGACTGGATAGAGACACACCAAGCTGGTTAAAAGTTCCCGTTGATTCGGGAAAATGAAAGTTCTGCCCCAGGCGGATTGTGATCAGAGTCGACTAATCCGCACTTTGTGACATTGTGGCACTTCCTAATGTAGCATAAATAATAAATTGAGGGGTATGATTGAATTTCCCGCTACAACTCGTGATTACCCCCCCGGAGTTCCCCATATGCATCTTCGATTATTTGCGACGCTGCTACTCACCGTTTACTGTGCTCCATTATGTGCAGCGGAATGTGTTTTTCCCGGAAAACATTGGGAAACCCGCACTCCCCAGGAACTGAACGTCGATGCGGAAAAGATCCAACAGCTGGAGGAAATGCTGAGAGGACGAGGTTGCATTATCAAAAATGGATACGTGATCCACAGTTGGGGGATCAATCCGATTGCGGAGATTGGATGTCGTCGGCGAAACCTGTATTAAGCACGCTGCTCTTCTTCGCGTTGAAAGAAGGGCTCATTAAAAGTGTCGATCAACAAATCGTCGATTTCTACCCCGAACTCCAGGGAGATGACCGGGAGATTACCTTTCGACACCTCGGCAGTATGTCGAGTGGTTTCCGACGAGTTGAACCCCCTGGAAATGCGTGGGCGTACAATGACCCGGCAATTCAGCTTTATCAATTGACGTTGTTCAATAAAGTTTATCAAGAGGACCCCCACTCCGTTGCGGAAGCTCCCCATCGACTTGGGGCGTTACAATTCGAAGATGGGCTAAAGTGGCGAGACGATACCCGAAGACTCCAAGCCTCGGTGCGTGATTTCGCAAGGATTGTCTGGTTCTGGCAGAACAATGGGAACTGGCAAGGCGAACAACTTCTGCCAACCGAATACTTCACCAATTACATGAAACCTCAAACGGCCAAAGACCTGCCGCGCACCCAGAAGGATGGTGAAACGGAAGATTACCTGAAGATCGGCACTTATGGTGGGGGGAGTGATCATTTCACGAAATATGGTGCCGGGATTTATGGATTCAACTGGTGGTTCAACGAGACTGGCCGTGATCATCCCGATTCTCGCACCTGGCCCGATGCGCCTGCGGATACGGTCATGTCGATCGGTTTTGGTGGTAACTGTTCGGCCATCTTTCCCAGCCAGAATCTGATCCTGGTCTGTGCGAAGGGAGACTGGGGTAAACTTGAAGCAGGTACTGCTGATTCCAAAATGAACCAGGTGCTCGCCCTGGCCGCCAGTCTGCAGAACAGCGACAAAGAACCAGCTGCAACTCAAAGCATTCCCAAATGGGAAGCACTCACACTCGATTTTGAGGGACCTCATCACAAAATTACCGACAACGATCCCAACCCGTTCCTCGATTATCGTTTGCAGGTCACCTTCACCAGCCCGAGTGGAAAGACTCACCACGTTCCCGGTTATTTTGATGGTGACGGAAATGGAGCACCGGAAGGGAATCGATGGCGCGTGAAATTTTCTCCTGATGAAACAGGCGAATGGAACTATCAAGCCTCGTTTCGCACAGGGAAGGACGTCGCCATTGATCTTAAGGCGGAATCAGGAGCAGCAACTGCTTTTGATGGTGCCAGCGGTCCATTCACAGTCACACCTCAACCTGAAACGGCTCCTCCATTTTACCGACAGGGTCGATTGAATTATGTCGGCGAACATTATTACAAATTCGCCGATGGTCCCTACTGGCTTAAAGGAGGAACGGACAGTCCCGAAGATTTCCTCGCCTATGATGGGTTCTCTAATACTAAAAAAGCAGATCACCGTTATGAGAATCATCTTCAAGACTGGCGACAGGGAGATCCTGACTGGGATAACGGAGCTGGTAAACGAATTATCGGGGCTCTTAATTATCTGGCCAGTCAGCAGGTCAACAGTATCTACTTAATGCCGATGAATGTGGGGGGCGATGGAGACAATGTCCATCCATTTTTCGGTCGGATCAAACTGAAAGGAGATCCGCAGAACGATAACCTGCATTACGACGTGACCAAACTGCGACAGTGGGATATTGTGTTTGAGCACGCCCAGCGTAAAGGCATCTTTCTGCATTTTGTCCTTAATGAAGCCGAAAAGGGAAACAAGCGGGAACTGGACGATGGTGAACTGGGTCCCGAACGAAAGCTATACTACCGCGAACTAATCGCCCGGTTTGGACACTTACCGGCACTTCAGTGGAACCTGTGTGAGGAATACAACCTCGATTTTGATTTGGGGCCGGAACGAGTTAAAGCATTTGCAGAATATATCGTAGAGACCGATCCCTACGATCACCCCGTTACCGTGCATCACAGCAGTCGAGCAAAAAAAGTCTGGAAGCCGTTCCTCGGCGATGAAAATTTCAGTGCGACTTCGTTTCAGGAAAATAAAGAGGTCGGCAATATTGTCGAGGAATGGAGAACCTGGTCACGTGAGGCAGGGCATCCGCTGGTTATCGGCATGGACGAGTTCTACCCCGACCTCAGCAGCGCCGAAAACAGCCACCGCCATCGAAAGGAATACCTGTGGCCCACTTACTTCTCCGGCGGGAACATCGAGTTCATTTTGAAAGATCTGCTGAAAACGGAAGACTTCCGCAAGTATGAACCCCTCTGGCGCGACATGGCGATCGCCCGCTCGTTCATGGAAGACGAACTTCCCTTTTACGAGATGGAACCTCGCGACGAACTCTTAAGTAACGCGGCCGAATTCAAAGGGGAAAAGAGCACCGTCCCCGGTCAGGTCTTCGCCAAACAGGACGAAATCTACGCTGTCTATCTCCCCCTCGCGAAACCCGGCGCCAAACTCGATTTACAAGAAACAGAAAACAGCTACACCCTCCGCTGGTTCAACCCACGTACCGGCACCTTCGAAGGCAACGCACGCAAACTCCGAGGAGGTGAAGTCATCGACCTGGGCGAAGCCCCGAACAGCCCGGAAGAAGATTGGGTGGTGGTGGTGAAGGGGGAGTGAAGCGGTATTTTGATCAAATTATTGGAGTAGCATGAAACTACCTGAGCTGCTCGTTAGCAAGTTTCGAACATAATCTTTAATTCTCAGATCTCTTATTCACGGCAGACGATTCTAATTAGAAAAGAAGGGGCCAAAGACGAGAACCAAGAGATAAACCAGTAACACGAGATACAAAAAGGTCAGACTGTATTTTAAGATTTTGAACCGAATTATGCGTCGTTTCCACCGTTGTTCCCGAACTTGGACCTCTTTGTCCGTGGGGGCATATCGCAATGTGTTCAGGAGATTGTCGTCGCCGTCGTAAATCTCGATTTGATAGCGTATCTTCCTCTGCTCCAGGGTGTCAGCGAAACGCTTCACAAGCAGTTCAACCTCCTGCAGAGTGCCATAGTCATCGTACTTAAAACAGACTTCATCTGTAATTTGAGTGGGAAAGGAATAGACTGTCATTTCATCCGAGCGATGTTGTTCATCCAGGTCATTGAATCGACTTGATGCCGTTCTGAGTTCCTTCCGCATCATGTGAGAGAACTCATCCCATATATATTTTCCGTAGACAAGGCCACAGAAGTAGCATTTATCAAGGGGATCGAACGCACGTGTTGGTTTTGCAACTTCTTCAACGACTGGTTGAGAATCGATATCTTCCTCAACCATCCGTTCTACACCAATCAATTGACGGGACTGATCAAAGATGGTAATGAACTTTGAATTTGGTATTCTCAGGTCAGCTGGTATTTTTTGATAGGGAACTTCCACCAGAACGCCTCCATCAATCATTCCAATGTCATAACCCGTCAGCAACGTCAGATAACCCGGGCGCAGAGATGCAAACACTTTAGTGTGCAATTTATAAATCGGAGGAAGTTTAGATTCCATGATTACTGTCTCTTGAGCGTACCTCCCATAATCTGGTTCGCGATTCTTTTGTGTCCAGCTTTTTCAATCCCCACATTGCCCAGAAGCGGATTCTTTCGTCAGTGCTGTGAATTTGAGAAGCCAGGAAATCAAGCGACTCCGGTCTCTGTGCTTCGCCAATCAACTCCAAGAACCAGCACTGTAACCCATGATCTTCCTCCTGTAGATATTCCGCGATGAATTCGTCGACAAATTCTCCAGCCCGTGGTCGTAACAGCTGAAATCCCTCCTCCTGGATTTGAGGATCACGATCTCTCATCATCGCCAGGGATTTTTTGAAACCGGGGAAGTTTTTCATGGGGTTCACATTGATTACTGATTAGCCCGACAGGATCGATGCTTTCTACTCCCCAATCATCTTCACCAAAATCCGTTTCCGACGTCTCCCATCGAACTCGTAATAAAAAATATGTTCCCAGGGTCCCAGGTGGAGTTGTCCGTTCGTAATTGCGACGACGACCTCGCGGCCCATGATCTGGCGTTTGTGGTGGGCGTCGGCGTTGTCTTCGCCGGTGCGGTTGTGGTGGTAGCGCTCGGGTGACGGGTCAAACGGGGCGAGTTCCTCCAGCCATTTATCGTAATCGCGGTGCAGGCCCGGTTCGTTATCATTAATGAAGACCGAGGCCGTAATGTGCATCGCGTTGACGAGGACCAGGCCGTCCTGGATGCCGCTTTGGGTGACGAGGGTTTCGATTTCGTCATGGATGGAGACGATCTGGCGGCGCTTCGGGATATCCATCCAGAGTTCTTTGGTGAGTGATTTCATGAAGTTCTGCTTTCCTTGATCGAGTGGAATAGGACTCGTATCAAAATAACAGAATTCAGAGACTCAATCCAACAGAGCCTGATGTACTGAAAAGGTTCAGGCGGCTCGTTTGCGCTGGACGCTTTTGCGGATACCGCGGGAGGAATCGGCGTTGAAGAAAGAGAGGAAACGTTTGCCTGTCTCGGTGGTGGTGACCTCTTTGGCCAGTTCAGCCACCTGTTGGAAAGACATTCCTGTCCGGTAGATGAGCTTGTAGAGCGTCTTCAGCTCCTGTCGTTCCTCATTGCTGTAACCACCCCGTTTCAAACCGATGCTGTTGAGACCCACGATGGAGCCATCGCGGTCGGTCATCAGGTAGGGGGGAACATCCTGGACGACTTTGGCAAGTCCACTGACCATTACCATATCGCCAATGCGTACAAACTGATGGACTGCGGCATTACCGGAGATAATCGCATTATTCCCAATGATGACATGTCCTCCCAGGAGGGCGCCACTGACAAGGGTCACATGATTACCGAGGATGCAATCGTGGCCGACGTGCGAATTGGTCATCAGGTAGCAGTGGTCACCGATGATTGTCGCTTCTTCTTCCAGAACGGCTCGGTGAATGGTGACTCCCTCACGAATGATGCAGTTGTCGCCAATATCGCAATAGGTGTGCTGACCTTCGAATCGGTGATCCTGGGGAATGTCACCAATAACAGCGTGCGAGTGAATTCGGCAGTTGGCCCCGATTGTTGTATTACCAGTAACAATCACTGAGGGGGCGAGACGGCAATTCGGACCAATATTGACCGGTCCTTCGATCACCACATAGGGGCCAATTTCGCAAGTCGGGTCAATTTGAGCTTGAGGATCGATGATCGCAGTCGGATGAACAGCCATGTCATATCACAATCTATCGTGGTTCCGTCACGATTCGTGAGGTCTCGGTATCAATCATTTGACAGACTGATTCCGATGATTTGAGAGAGAGCAACGTCAGTTGAAGACCCAGATTGATCGTCGAGCGAGAGAGTCACTGGATCATTCACGTTGCGCAGGTAAGTCTCATCGAAAATTGATTATAAGTCAATAAGAGAGACCGAATGTTTAACGATTTAAATCACTCCCCCAACCGAAATTAGAGCATTTCGTTCAAATCGTGAATGCAGGATCGACTAGAGTTGGAAATCGGCTGACCTACTGTTAGTCTGAATAGTGATAAGAATCCGTAAAACTAAGGTATCTCACTCCTCAATGGAGCATGCTGTATGCGTTTCTTCCTCTTTCTATTTGCAGTCGCTCTGTGTGTCACTGTCATCCTGGGCGTGCTCTGCTATCAGACGTGGGGTATCAGTGGAGTTATCGGGTTCTGCATCGCGATAATTGTCGGCCTGATTTTATTACCCAAGCTCCTCTGGTTCCTGTTCAAACGCTGGATGTCCGGAATTGTTCTGGAGGGGCTGAAGCAGGGAACCCAAGCTCTGAAGGGGGCCAAAGTCGACATTCATCAGGTCCGTCCGATTGCACAACCGGACTACTATGCACAGGAAAAAGATTACAGCTGGGACCACGATGAAGAAGATCCCCCCGTGCTGGACTGGTATGAGATTGACCTGACGATCACTCCCTTGCCACCCGAATCGGAAGAGGAAGATCTGCGTGAGTGGTACGTTGAGTTTCTCGAAGCAGCGGACCTCAACTGGAAAAGTCCTGAAGAGCAGTTTAAGGCCCTCACTTCAGGTGAGTACGAGGAAGAGGACTACGAAGAAGAGGAGGAATCAAAATCGGGCTGGTCACGTAGAATTCATCGCTACTGGCTGGATCAGGATGGCCAGCTGAAAGAAGTCACCCTCAATCTCTACTCGGGCCAGGATGAGGGAGAGGAGATGGAGGAGGAAGAGGATGAGTATGGCTTCAACACACGCGAGGAAGAGCCACTGGAAGGAGAACAGCGGCTCCGGCTGGAGGTCAGCATCCCCCACGGAACGAAAGAGTTTCTGCTCACCAGCAGTATGCACATTTTGAGCCCGGTGCAGATTCCGTCTCGGTTGATAAACGATTGAAGCGCATCGACTTACTGATCAACAATACTTGCAGTCTGTTAAACCGGCTGGAGAGTGTGACTAACCTGCCAAATCGGCCCCGAATTTGGATTTACAGGCTCTCGGCTCTATTTTTCACCCGCATTTCCTGGTTGTCAGCCTATGCAGATTTGAGGTCAGGATCAGCCTGAAAACAAGCCATGGAACCAGCTGACGACTACTTTCAGCGGTTCGATTGTGGTAGAATAACTGTGATTCGTTCACCATTTTCAGGACACTTTATGAACGTAGATGATTTTCTGAAACGAGAAGTAAACCGCCGCAACTTCCTGCAATCGAGCGCCCGTAATGCGGCAGGGGTCGCTGCCGGAATGCTGGCTGTTGGCCTGACACCGAGTTCGGCCCGAGCTCAGGCCAATGAAAAAGTCACGCTCGCCGGAATTGGCGTGCGGGGACAGGGGCGATTTCTCACCTCCAGCATGGCCGGCTTCGCCGATGTCGATGTCGCAACAATTTGCGACGTCGATGAAAACGTACTCCCCGCGACTGCAACCGCAATTGAACAGGCCCAAGGCTTTTCGCCCGCGTTCGAAACAGATTTCCGTCGTGTTCTGGACGACCCCAAAATTGATGGTGTGGTGATTGCCACTCCCGACCACTGGCACGCGTTGATCGCCATCATGGCCTGTCAGGCGGGCAAAGATGTCTACGTCGAGAAACCTGTCTCGCACAACATGGTCGAAGGGGTTCGCATTGTTGAAGCAGCCCGTAAGTACGATCGAGTCGTGCAGTCGGGAATCCACCAACGCAGTGGTTCGCATTTTCAATCGGCAATTGAGTTCGTGCAGAGTGGCAAACTCGGTAAAGTACACCTCGCCAAAGCGTGGACAATTCACCATCGCAAAAACATTGGTCATATGGAAGATGCACAGGCTCCCAAAGGAGTGAATTACGATCTCTGGCTCGGCCCGGCTGCTTCACGGCCCTTTAATCCAAATCGGTTCCATTACAACTGGCACTGGTTCTGGGATTACGGAACGGGCGAGATGGGGAACTGGGGTGTGCACATGCTCGACATCGCCCGTTGGGGACTGGGAGTCGATTTGCCAACTTCTGTCTCTTCAAGTGGGGGTAAATATTACTTCGATGACGACCAGGAAACTCCAGATACTCAGGTCGTCACTTACGAGTACCCCGAAGCGACCCTGATGTGGGAACATCGACTCTGGACGGCTCATGGACTGGAGGGACGCAGTGCGGCCGCCGCTTTCTATGGCGACCAGGGAACACTCGTGGTCGATCGAAGTGGCTGGAAAGTCTACGACCAGGAAGAAGGCCCTTCCTCGGACACGAGTGAGCAGGCCCGGACACATCATCGGAACTTCATCGACTGCATCAAGTCCCGCAATAAACCGACTTCCGATATTGAAATCGGTCATGTTTCCTCCGCCCTTTGTCATCTGGGTAATGTTTCTTACCGACTCGGTCGAGAAATCCAGTTTGACCCCACCACTCAAACCTGCAAGAACGACAGCGAAGCGAATGCTCTCCTGGGTCGTGAATACCGCAAAGAATGGGAACTGCCAGAAGTCTAATCTAACATTAGAACTGCCATGACAGTTTCCTCTGACACACTAAACACCTGCCTCATTGATTCTCCACTATTACTTCCTGGAACAGATTCTATGCTACCACGAACACTTTACATCTCATTGCTCGTCGTCTTCACCTTCATTACCAGCCAGGCAGCCTTAATCGCTGGAGAATTCAGCTGGAAAGACAACACCGAAGCAGGGGAATTGACTCTGGTTTACGATGAAAAACCAGTCATTCGATACATGTATGCTTACGATACCTCGAACGAGACCCGCGCTCACGAGACTTACAAAGTCTACCACCATGTCTTTGGGCCTGATTCCGGGGAACAGATCACTAAAGGGGCTCATGGCCAGTATACTCACCATCGGGGCATGTATGTCGGGTGGAATAAAACTCAAGTCGGTGACAAAACCTATGACTTCTGGCACTGTAAAGATGGGGCTCATTCCCGCCATGTGAAAGTTCTCGATCTGAAAGCCGATGACAAATCGGCCAGCATGACGACTGAAATTCACTGGAACGCCGAAGAGGGGAAACCAGTTATCAAAGAAGAACGGACAGTCAAAGTAACAGCAGTTGAATTGGAAAACGGCAAGTCATGGCAGATCGACTGGTCGACTAAACTCGCCAGCCAGATGGGCGACCTGATCCTGGAAGGGGACCGTCAACACGCTGGTTTCCAGTACCGCGCTGCTCAGCCTGTCGCAGAAGCTGAAAGTGCCCGCTACATCCGCCCAGCCGGCTTCCCTCAGGAAGCAGAAGCACATCAGGTGGACGATTCCGGTAATCCTCCCCGACACATTGACCTCAACTGGTTTGCCATGACCTATCCCCTCGGCGATAGCCAGTACAACGTCGAGTATTTCGAGGCTCCCGGTCAACCTCATCCCTCTCTTTATTCAGAACGCCCTTATGGTCGTTTTGGAGCCTACTACCGAACCGAGGTCAAAGCAGACGAACCTCTGGAAATGAAGTATCGTCTGTTCGTTTCCGAAGGCGAGACACCGAGCCAGGCTGCTATCCAGGCTCGCTATGACGAGTACGTCGGCAAGTAGGACATCGTGTCTCAGCAGGGAGGGTCAACAACATGAAAGTAGTCGTACTCGGCGCCAGTGCTGACCGCAGTAAATTCGGCAACAAGGCGGTTCGCTCCTACCATAAACTGGGAGCGACCGTCTATCCTGTCAATCCGAAAGAGACCGAGATTGAAGGCTTGCCGGTTTATCATTCCCTCGAAGATCTTCCCGAGGGAGAAATCAACAAGCTACTCGTTTATCTGCCGCCGCACATCGGCATCACCTTGCTCGATGAAATCAAAGATCTGAACCCGGAGGAAGTCTGGTTTAACCCGGGATCGGAAAGTGCGGAACTGCTTGAACTTGCAGAGGAAATTGGGCTGAACGTCATCACGGCCTGCAGCATCGTAGCAATTGGGCACTCACCCTCCATGTTCCCGGATGAATAAATTCGCTTCATTAAGGGTGGCCCAGACAATCTTACAAAGTTGTCTGGGTTGCGAAGCAACACACAAGCATTGATTTGTGTTTCGCTGTGAGAGCTTCTGAAAGCAATTTAAACTTCCTGCGTGCTCATCGCTTTCGTGTGCCTGCGGCACCCAGACAACTTTGCAAGATTGTCTGGGCCACCCATTTGTTGATTGTCCGGGCCACTCGTTAGTTCGTTTAGAAGTTACCGCTCACCCATAATTTCATCCAGGTCAACGGCCCGATGTTCTGCTGCGGATAGATAAGCGGCCTCTACGAGGGCCATCGTAGCGAGATTGTCACGACCATTGAGAGCAGACTTCTCACCCGTCACCATTGCACGGAGAAGTTCGGCCATCGGGCCGATGAAAGCGTCGGGGAACCAGACTTCATTCCAGCGGGGGCGCTGCCACTGATCGGGTTGAGCTGTAGT
The DNA here is from genome assembly GCA_041398805.1 of Planctomycetaceae bacterium. Taxonomy (GTDB): domain Bacteria; phylum Planctomycetota; class Planctomycetia; order Planctomycetales; family Planctomycetaceae; genus Polystyrenella. Next base: position 713,435 of record JAWKUC010000002.1, read on the forward strand.
CAGATAATCAATTGTGCTGGGGGTACGCTCAGGATATCTGGGCCAACCAATTGTCCCCTTTGCGAGACCTGTTGTCCCTTCAATACGCCAGTTGATTCCAATCGCTTCCTGCATGGCGGCCTGAATTGATTCCTCATGAGGACCTGCCCAGACGTCATCGCAACTTGTCGCGCGGAAGCCATTTTCATATTCGAGGATGTAGAGACAGATGCCATCCTGATGATCGAAATTTTTGAGCGTACGCGGATCGGTGCGGACAGAGGCATAGATACGTTTTGGTGTGCCGAACCAGTAACGGAATGTATCTAGGTGATGAATGCTCATGATTCGCAGGGTCAACCAACCGAGCCGCTCCTGCCAGGGCATCCAGTGAGGAATGGCCCGCATATCAATTGTTGCCAGGACCGGTTCACCTAAGACTTGATTGTTGAGCAGGGCTTTCGCAGCTCGAACAGAGTGATCGAACCGCATATTCTGATTGACAGCCAGGGTGATCTCTGCCTGTTCACACAAATCAACAATCTGGCAGGCCTCCTGGTAATTCATCCCCAGTGGCTTCTGAGCAAGTATCCCTTTGATGTGTTTTTGCTTGACAGCAGATTTAATCACATCGAGTTGAACATCGGGCGGTACAGCAATATCAACGACTTCGATTCGTTCATCAGCCAGTAATTCCTGATAGCTGTTGTAAGCCGTGCCGATTTGGTGGCGGGCAGCAACTTCATTTGCTCGCTGCTGGTTACGGGAACTGATCGCGACTGGTTGTAATCCTGCCTGCCGATAGGCGACGAGATGACAGTCAGCCATGATGAAACCGGCACCGATGCAACCCACCCGAGGAAGATCTCCTGCAGGGAGTCGAGTGATGAAGTCCTCCCGAGAGAGTTCAAAAGCCTGTGGTTCGCTCATCGGATCGATTACTCTTGAAGTTTGAGTTCAACACCACTCAGGACCGGCGGAAGTTTGCCGGTCTGTTCCAGTTGAATCTTCAATCGGGAGGAAATCGGCACATCCTGGAACTCTTTCACCAGGAGATGACGTGCTCCGCCAGCTTCGCTCAGGATATCGAAGTCCTGAAGTTTTGATTCTTCCTGCAAACTCAAATTAAAGGTACGTTCGCCGGGAGCCGCATCCAGATTGTGTTCTGTGAAATACAACTTCACAGTATAAGGACGTTTGGCCGGCTCTGAAACTTTTGCCATTTCCTGCATCGAGGCGTCATCCATTTCGATGTAGAGACGAGGCACACCGGGGTTCTCACCCGACTTTGCTCCCTCGGCGGCGATGGCATAACGTTCCCTTTACCATGGATAATGAAGGCAATCGCGTTCCCCGGCTTCCAACCATCGCGGTTCACAATTTCCTGCACTATCGAAGTCAGGTCGGGCGTTTTCTCGGCATCGTTATGCTCATCGGCAATCCAGGGTTGGATTTCCCAGTCAATGGAGGATGATGTTTTGCTTCGTTCACTGATGTTTTTCAGTTTCGAGGCATAACGCTCCGCATCGTCAGCAGCTTCTCCCCAGATAGTGACTTTGGTTTCATCCTCTTTCGATTTTCCTGCCGTGAACTGAATCCAGGCCGCTTTGACTTTGGCCCCTTTGGGAACCGGGATCGAGCCGAATCGCAGTGCGGCCATGTTATTTCCAGTCGCGACGTTAAAACGATCTGCGATGACACCCATCTCTCCTTCGGGGGTTTCCGTCGCATCATCCGCCGAACCGAGTGTGGGAAAACCATATTTAATCTGATCCATCGCGGTCGGTTTAACGACGAGATTGATTTCCTGAGCCCCTTCAATTCCGGAAGAAGCGACCCATTTATGACCACTCTCTCCCTGATAACTGGAAGAGTGGTCGAGAAAATAACTTGCCTCTTCATTCACACTGACTTTGAGGGAGGGGATGGGCCGCCGATTTCAGGATAATCGAGCCACAAGGTACCTTCCGCATCGCGTCGGTCACCGGGAGCCCCAAAGTTAATTCCCACAGAGCGGACAAGATCCCCTTCGTAGGCCATATCGTTTTGCGTCCAGATTTCCAGATCGGGCATGTGCACCATGGCAAGCGAGGTCTGATTCTGGAAGGAACAGGTACAGGTGCGGGTGTAATCAGGTGCGTTTAAAACTCCTTCTGCAGCAACGAGGTTACTGGTACAACCCGATTTGAAACCACCAAAGTGCCCCGTCCCCCCATCATGGGTTAAATCATAGAAAGCAGCTGAGGAAGAACGGAAAGTGAGCATCGCTTCGCAGGCGATGGGGTAGTTGCACCCTTTCGTAGCGATAAAACTCCAGGCAGATTCTTTCCCGGTCAGGGGATCTTTACGCATTAAAGGTTGGCCAGTCACCAGGCTGTAGAACTGCCCTCCCGTAATCAGTTTGTCTCCATGCAGAATGGGAGGAGTGCTGTACGAAATCGACTCGTTCCAGAGCACATTACCTGTCTCGGCATCGTAGGCGATAATCTGACGTCCATTCTCATCCCGGACAGTATCATTGGAAGGCCGTGTCGATTGAATCAGAATTCGATATTCGGGTGAGTAACCAAGCCAGGTACCGAAGATGTTTTCTGATGTCTCCCAGACAATCTCTCCCGTCTCCAGATCGCGGGCCGAGAGTTGATAAGTTTCAGGATTTGCTTTGCCACGTCGAGAGAGTTGCTGCTCGATGTTGGGAGGAAGTTTATCCAGGGTGTAAATCAGGTTCGTACCAACGCAGACAGCGTTATGAATGAATCCATGCCTTGCAGTCGCCTGCCATTTGACCGTCCCGTCATGTCGATCCATGATGGCCAAGCCACGACTGGCTGATTTGTCATAATCGACAAAACGGAATTTACTCCGATTCGTATCACTTCGATCGATAGGGAGGTTCATGCGAGTGCTGTACTGGGCGAAACCCTGACCACCGATCAGATTGTTTCCAGCAACACCAATATATCCCCAGGCGTCAACTGGCTCTGTTTTGTCTTCTACTTTCAATTCGGGGAGATTGAACATGGCGAGATCTTCACCAGTGACAGCGTCCATCACCCGGCATTGATTTCGTTGGAGAATATAAACGCGATCTTCCGTCGCTATAAAGTTGGTTCCCCGCGCATTGGCCCCGGGGATATGCACCTGGTTGTATTCGATACTGAGTGGCGTATCTTTATAAGTCTGGTCAAAGAAGACACCTTCGGAATCGACATCGACCAGTTTCTGTTGCCAGAGGACCCGCCCGGTATAAACATCGCGGGCGCTCATCACATCCATCCCTTCGATGAAAAGACGTCCTCCAATGATCTGCTCCGGAGGGCCGTGACCATGACGGGGTAGAACATCCATGTTGGAGTTACCCCCGAACCAGAGCAGCCCCATCGGCAGTTTGACAAGGTTATCATCGGACTTTACTGTGTTGTGAATATTTCCGTACTGATGGGTCCAGGTACCGGCACCCTGTAACTGACCTTCACGCGCCACAACCAGGCTGGAATCGATCGAATCGAACTGAGCATTGACCAGTCCACCCTGCAATTGCCGTGTTTTCAAGCTGGTGAGAACAGACTGCTGATCGGATGAGTCCGTTACCCAGATTTTCCCACCGTAGGGACGCAAACCTTCAAACAACTGCTCAATCAATTCGACTTCGCCGGTCTGGGAATCTTCATAACCCGCGGCGGCCGGATCGTTAATGATCGTCATACTCGAGAGATAAACAGGCAAGGTGTAATCCTGATTGAGTGACCCCGGCAGAAATGCGACGGGGTGGGAACCAGGTTTCGCTTCTGGATTAGACTGATCAAATTTTCGTCGCCAGTCTGCGATTTTCTCGCGGTCCGTATCGAGAACAATCCATTTCAGATTTGATTCGGCAACGACGGCTTTCAGTAATTCGCCATCACCAATCCCGACAAAAAATCCATAGCCGCCATCGAGAGCGAGTTTGCCCACTATCTCTTGAGCCTTCTCCCGTGATTCATCAGTGACGGGAAGTTTATCGCTCGAAAGTGTCAGGATATTGGAACGCTCTGATTCATTTGCGGAAAAGATGTGAACGTTCCCCTCCAGTGTGCTGGCCAGAAGTCTTTCTTCCGCCGCAACAAGGCGGACTACTTTTCCTGAAATTTCCAATGTCTGAATTTTTTCGGGAGGTGTTTTGGCATCGTCGTTTAACTGCCAGACTGTGATCTCCTTTTCGCCCGCAGCATACAGTCTGTTACCCGCTTGAATCAGATCGCCAGTTGCATCGGCTTCGACTTTCCAGACGACCTCTTTCGGGTCTGCATAGGCATGATACTCCAAAGCGTTTCCGGAATAGATGAACCCAGTTTCGTTGAGCACTGGTTGTTTTCCGCGCAGTTCATCCCGACGACGACCGGAGGGCAATTTAAACCAGCTGTATTCATCGTCGCGTTCATGGCCCCATAAGGCGTGATCGTTGGCGAAGACATAGGACCCGCCCGACTTTCCGTAATCGGCCAGGTGGAAGTATTCCAGTTTTCCTGTTTTTCGATCGAGACAGGCAGGAATCGAACGCCCACCCGGAATAAATAACTGTTCGCTATTCACAGCGAAGTGCCCCTGCGGTGCGATACCGGCAAAGGCAGGGTAGTGGTGAGGTTGGTCGATGTAGAGGGCACTCGTGTTATCGTTCACCCAGACAGGTTTACCTGTTTCAGTTTCGAGAGCATAAATGAATGTCCCCATGAAGGGCCAGATACTCGCGGCAAAGTACACAGTCCCGTCAGCAACAGTGGGGGCTCCCCGGACAGGCCAGGTAGAGATCAGTCGTTCGTTACCGAGAATCTTCCGATCGGACGGTCCACCGCGGAAGTGCCATAGTTCCTCACCTGTATTCACATCCAGACAGTAGAGATAACCATCGTCGCTGACGACAAAGGCTTTGCCATCAGCACAGGCAGCTGGATAACGAATGGGGCCGTTCGCATAAAATCGCCAGCGCTCTTCGCCTGTTTTGATATCGAAGGCCATGACTTTATCGGTGTCATTAAACGACAGCAGTAACAGGCCATTCACCACGACCGGTTCAAACTGACTGTCGTATTTCATTAAGTCGCGGTTGAGTGGGTCATCCCACACCGGCTTTCTTTTTCCCAACTGGTAAGACCATTCCGGCGACAGCTTTTCAGGGAGTGCGTGAGGAGTCACACCACCTCGACCTGCGTCATACCGCCACATAGGCCAATCCTGGCCATAGGTTGTAGGAGTGATGGCCAGCCAGACCAGAGAAGTAATCAGGCTAAAGAAAATGCAGTTTTTCAGTTTCATCATCTTCGTTCAGGTGGGTCGAAGTTAGTGGGTTTTGGGGCGGGCAACAGGGGGTGGAATGTGAGGCAAATTCTACCTCGTAATCATAGCATCTGCTGGAAGCCCCCAACAGCAGAGAAACTCTGCGAAACATGTAAACAAGGGAACATTTACCGTAAATTCACGATATTCAGGTTCTGTCCACTAATCGAGACGCCAGAAATGGCATCTGACTGCTCAATCAGGGTTCAGGAACTAAGGTGACTGACTGGAGAATCGATTCAAATCTGGTTAGGATGTACGGCAATATGAACCGCTGCGCGAGCAGTGAGCCCTGTTTTTGCATATTTTAATGCAGCCAGAGTCTGGAGAATAAATATGAGTAAGTGGCCAATTGGGGTATTCACCTCAATAGATGCCGGTCTGGGAGTTCGGTTGGAAGTTGCCGAGGAACTGGAGATTCCGACAGTCCAAATTCACGCCCCGCATGCCGGAAACCGGACAGAAGCAGCAGCCAAAGCATTTCTGGAAAAATGTAAAGCAGCCGGGATTACCGTCACAGCCGTCTTCGGAGGCTTCGAAGGAGAAAGTTACGCTGACATTCCAACGACGGTCAAAACGGTTGGTCTCGTCCCCATGGAGACCCGGGCAGCACGCGTGCAGGAAATGAAAGAGATCTCGATTTCGCCAAACTCCTCGGTTGCGATACCGTCGCCCTGCACATCGGATTTGTTCCCGAAGATCGTAGTTCCGATGAATATAAGGATCTCCTCGCCTGCACCCGTGATCTGCTCGATCATGTCAAAGCCAATGGGCAGCAACTCAACCTGGAGACAGGACAGGAAAGCGCCCGATCATCTGCTGGAATTCATTGCTGACGTCGACCGCGACAATCTGTTCATTAACTTCGACCCGGCCAACATGATTCTGTACGGCACCGGCGACCCGATCGACGCCCTCAAAAAAGTCGCCAAATATGTCCGTAGTGTTCATTGTAAAGATGGAACCTGGGCTGCTGATGGCCAGCGGGGTAAAGCATGGGGTCGCGAAGTTCCCTTCGGAACGGGTGACATCAACGCTGAACTTTATCTGCAGACGCTGAAAGAAATTGGTTACGACGGCCCCCTCACTATTGAGCGGGAGATTCCTGAGGAACCAGCTCAGCAGAAAAAAGACATCGGCCAGGCCGTCGCCACGATCAATGAACTCAAAGCGAAAATCGGATAAGCCCCGATTCTCCAATCATAAGAATAAAACTCCCTGCTTCGATAACTCATTGAGGTGGGGAGTTTTTATTGGGGGAGGTCATTCAATTCCAGAGTGATCTGCATTATGATTTTCGCGATCACTAACTTCACATTTATTGAGCAACATTCATGTACCTGATCGACACCCATTGCCATCTCGATGAAGAAGCTTTCACCACTGATATGCCCGAGGTAATTGAGCTGCTGTGGCAGAGGGGTTGGCACGATCTTTACCATTGGGATTACAGCAGCGAGTTGTCAACGGGCAGTCGGATTGCATCGCAGCACGAAGCCGTTAAAGCGATTGTCGGGGTGCAACCGAATTATGTATCGCAACTGCTGGATGGAGACTGGGAGAAAATAGTTGAGCTCATGCAGCATCCGGAAGTGATTGGTATCGGAGAGACAGGTCTCGACAAATACTGGGACTACGCACCGCTCGACCTGCAACAGGATTATTTTGACCGACATTTGAAGTTATCAAAAGAGCTCGACCTCCCTTTTGTCGTCCATTGCCGGGATGCGGAACCGGAAATTGTTGAGCAGTTACAAGCCTTTACCGGTTCAGAAAAACTACGAGGAATTATGCATTCGTTCTGTGGAAGTGAAGAGACAATGACTGCCTGTCTCGACATGGGAATGCATCTCTTTCTCTGGAATGCTCACCTACAAGAAAAACGATGATCTGCGGTTCGTAGCCAAACAGGTTCCGCTCGACCGCCTGTTGGTGGAGACGGATGCCCCGTATCTCGCTCCGGTACCCAATCGTGGTAAGCGAAATGAACCTGCCTTCGTCAGACATACATGTTCCGTCCTGGCTGAAATTCACAACCTGACGACAGAAGAGATGAGTGAGATCACTACCCGCAACGCCCGGGAACTCTTTCGGTTGGATCAGTGATTTGAGAAGAGGAAAGGTGGTCCTGGACAACCTTGCTCAAGGGTGGCCCAGACAATCTTGCAAAGTTGTCTGGGTGCCGCAGGCACACTAAAGTGCTGATTGCTATCACATTCAATTTGTTGAAGAGAGCAATTTGAATCGAACCTGATTCACTACTTTAGTGTTGCTTTGCAATCCAGACAACCTTACAGGATTGTCTGGACCACCCACGATTTAGAGTCTTAACGAGCGGCAAAATCTAACTGTCATGTCTGATTGTAAATTCTACAGACTTTGCCGTGGTTCCTTATTAAACAAGTTACGATAAGCAGCTGGACTTGTTCAAGTTTAACGATTTTTCTGTTTCACGCAGGTTTCACGAGCCGGTAGTTACCTCTGCTTCCAGCCAGTAAAGTTTATCTCTCTTTCGCAACTGGACTGACCTCGATGCTTTTGGTCAGGATGCTTACAGTTGTCGCACCTTTCCGGCTGAGGTTCACGTAGAATTGGAGCGGTCAGGCTCAAGTCTCTAAGGAATCTCAAGCGAGGTTCACTGACGGAGTACCGGCGCAAAAGGATTTGTGTAGCCAGAGCCTATCTCAGTTTTCAGCGGCGATCATATTACAAGCAGTTTCAAAAAACCTCTGATGGATTAAATTGACCTTGTTTTTGCAGGGTCGATAGCAACCACGACCGGGTTTTGAAATAGCCTTTAATCGCCCATCGGTTTAGATCCGTATCGAACATCTATGCCGACAGACCAGTTAGACCGGGAACCATGTCTACACAAATCCTGCCTTTACAATCTCACCCCCTTTTCGCGCACCGCATTCTCACCACTCGCGGCAGCCTGCGAATGATGCTGTTGATCCTGATGACACTCTTCTGTACTCAACTTTTTGCAGAGGAGACTCCATCCACTGAGGAGAGCGAACGACTTCGTCGTTCCACCGCTGTGGCACTTAACTATTGCCGCGCCTCATTTCACCGGATTCAGAAATACCCGACTCCACAAGTTCTGATGGAAGAGCGGGATAACATTCTGAGTAACCTCAACCTGAATGAAATCGACGATGAAGAAATCATTCGGTTATACACCGGGGTGCTGCAGGAAATTAATAACATCGAACTGGGTGATCGTGAGAAGGTCATCCTGAAAGATAAGCACAACCAGGCCTTCAGTGAAAAAATGTGGGCCCGTTCACTGGATGTGGCCGCTAACTTCGCCACTGCGAATATGGTGGGCATGGTGCAATCGGGTGCTGCAGGATGGTGGGACTACCGTGCCTTCGACTGGCAACGGGATCTGGACATGTGGCGATTGGAAAAAAACCGCATGACTGGCATCTACGATAAATCATCCAGTTTTCTGGACACCTTCTGGAAACTGACGCGCAAACGAAACATCCCTGATAACTGGCTCGTTCGCAGCACCGATCTCGATGCACTGGAAGATGCCATGAAGGAGAAAAACCCTGAGATTCGCTTGCGGGTATTGCGGCGTATGGAACGCTTCATGGATTATTATCCTCCCTATATCTATTATGTCGCCCGAACTGAACAGGAACTGGGACAGCTCTTCGCAGCAAATCAAACCTACGACAAGTTGAATAAACTTTGCTCTGGTCACTTTCGCAAAGATGAAATGCTGGCAACTGGCCTGGCCAACATGGCCTTGATTCAAGCCTATCTAAAGCAGCCTTCGGCAGTCGCGACCGCGCGAGCCGCCATGGAGAAATCAACTGACGTCTGGCAGGTCAATCTGGTCTGTGCACGTATTCTCTCTGAAAATCGTCATTATGATGCCGCAGAAGAATCGTTGCTGAGAAACCTGGATGTCGGTCTGGAAGAGAATCAAAGCAGGGTGGGATTGCTCACCATGTATTATCAATCAGGTAATTCACGAAAAATGCTGGCACAGCTACAGGATCCGAAAGTTCTGGCTTCAGTTCCTCCTCCGATTTTGCTGCAATGCTCGGCATTGTTCGATGCCCGGGAATTTCCCCCACAACTTCGCCAGCAGCTGGCCAACTCGATTCGTGTGGAACCCCAACTCAGTTTTGGAGCTGACGATTTGATTGTTGTCGCTAATTCCGAGTGGAACTTTGAAAATTCGGAAGTCGTCCTTCAGGTGGGACAACATCGATTCAATGACCCGTTCATTGTGCGACATGAACGACAAGTCGAATTACGATTTCCGGGTGTCGTTGAATGGGGGACCCCATTACAGGGAGTCAGTTCCACTGCCCCCGTCTCCATTGGACTGCGTTACGCCGGCATGCCGACATTTCAATTGAGCATGTTACCCAACCAGGTGGTGAACCCGGGAAGAGGTTTCGATTCGCGAAGTGAGTCTTCTGCGTTACGACTGGCCACAGTTGATATGAACCAGATGAAACTTCCGATTAATAACCCACTTTTAAGCTGGCAGGGAAATACTAATCTACCTGTTCGTCAATCTGAGAGTATCCCTGTGGAAGAAGCACCTGTGCTTACGCAACAGGAAGAAACAAACAAACCAGAAACGACGTCCATTGTCCCTGAACCAGAATTAAAACAGCCGATAGAACTGTTACCGGTCAAATTGAATCCATTTGAAAATCAGGTTGAAGAAAAGCCCGCCTCACTCCCTCAGAACTTCGAAGTAGAGATGGAAGAAGAGGCGCAGCCACTCCCCAAATATCCTTCCACCCAGAATCAGGAAAAAGATCCGTTCAGTAGTCATGAGCCAGAAGAGAAACCTGAAAAAGGGAAAGGGCTTCGCAAGTTTATTCCTAAAAGCCCCTCCTTTCTCAAAGGTTTTATCTCGGCAGACGCTGCAGCTCGCGAGTTTTAATCAGGAAGCATAGACACCAACCCAATCGCCCATTGCGATTGGGTTTCCACACGAGTTATAGTAAGGCGCCGTCCAATCCGGACGGGGGCTTGCTGTAACTCGTTTTTTATTACTTGAATTCTGAACTTTACCGATGTCGGAAAACTCACCCGCTACAAGACCATTTCTTTCACTATCCCGGGCAGACCTGCAAGCCTGGTTACAGGAAGTGGGAGAACCTGCGTATCGGGCCGATCAAATCTGGGGCTGGATTCATCAGAAACGTGCAAACTCATTCGATGAGCTTTCAAATCTGCCGCAGGAACTGCGGAACAAGCTGATGGCAGCATTCACCCTGTTTCAGACAGAGCGGCTCCGTCATCAGAAAGCGCGCGATAACACAGAAAAATTACTGCTCCGATTGCAGGATGGAGAAGAGATCGAGTGTGTGCTGATGCGGGAGACGAACCGCCGCACGATCTGCATCAGCACCCAGGTCGGTTGTGCGATGGGCTGCACCTTCTGTGCGAGTGGACTGCTCGGGCTAAACCGCAACCTGTCAAAAGCGGAAATTCTGGAACAGATTTATCTGCTCGATCGACTGCTCAAACCAGACGAGCGTTTGACCAATATTGTCGTCATGGGAATTGGCGAACCACTCGCCAACCTTAAAGAGCTGCTGCCGGCACTGGCGACAGTGCATGATGAAAAAGGGATGGGCCTGGGCGTCCGACGCGTCACGATCTCCACGGTTGGATTACCGGGAAAAATTGAAGAACTGGCCGAGACAGGTCTACCTTACAATCTGGCCATCTCGCTGCATGCTCCCAATGACGAGTTACGCAGTGAGATCGTCCCGGTGAATAAAAATATCGGTATCACCAGATTGCTGGCGGCGGCGGATACTTACTTCGAGAAAACGGGCCGGCGGGTCTCCTACGAGTATATCCTCCTGGGCTCCGTAAATGATCGACCTGTTCATGCTCAGCAGTTGGCCGCGTTACTCAAGGGTAAAATTGCTCACGTGAACCTGATCCCCATGAACGATGTGGCGGAATTACCGTTCCATTCCCCATCTGCTCCGCGCACTCAGGAATTTGAGCGAATGCTGAAAGAAGCCGGAGTGAACGTGACGATTCGCAAACGCAAGGGGGCAGATATCGATGCTGCCTGTGGACAGCTCCGCTTAAATGAGCAAAAACAGAAGGCCACAAACCCTCAGATTGTCACCTTGAAGCCTTAATTCTGCCCGTCATCGACAGCTTGAACCCGACTCATCCGGGTGATCCCGATTCTCCCTCAATTCGACTCAACTGGCAAATTGCATATGGTCGATACGCTAGGTAAGTCGTCGCAGAACGCAGGACGATACTTTGCGCGCAAACTGTTTGAGGTGAGAAATGTTTTACGATGATCCCCAGTTTATGAAAGCTGTTCACGATGCCCTGCACGAAGTGCTGGTCTGGGTGGGCTTCGGTACTCTTGTGGGATTATCCGCCAAGGCGATTATGCCGGGACGCGACCCAGGTGGAGCGGTGACAACCACTTTGATGGGAATTGGCGGTTCGGTTGTCGGTTGTGGTTGTCTGATGTTCTTCACCGACATGCCAAGGATTTCTCCGATCAGCGGTTTCGGATTTGTCGCGGCGACTTTCGGAGCCTTCATGCTCCTCTTCTTCTACCGTTTGATGGCCGGTAGCTTCTTCACCGAGGCGGAAGATGATGATCAGTTCATCAACCGTAAGTTCCGTCGCCGTCGTCGACGTAAACTGGTGGAAGAAAGTTAAGCAAGTTCCCCCCATATCGTAATGGGACAAGGAAGACATTCTTAAATCGAACGTCAACCGTTGACAGTCGCACAGAGGCTCCGTACATTCTCCATTGATGTAGAATCACGTCCCCGTGGTCTAATGGATATGACGTCGGCCTCCGGAGCCGAAGGTTGCAGGTTCGACTCCTGCCGGGGATATTTCATCTCCCACAGCTTAATTTCACTGTGCTTCACTCTCTGCGAACGGCTTCTATCATGGCCGATCTTCCTTTTGACTTGCTCTCTGAAGATCAACTTCGTCAATTACAAACATTTGACTTCTCCTATCTGACGAGTGACTTTGCCGGCATCGGTGGCTTTCTCAAGGAGCAACCGGAAGACTTCGTAGTTGAAGAGATCCCGCTCTATCAACCTTGTGGAGAAGGGGAGCACCTTTATCTCTGGATCGAGAAACGCAATCTTTCGGCTCCCGATTTACTCAAGCATGTCAGCCAGTCTGTGAGCGTCTCTGTGAATGACATTGGCTCAGCGGGACTGAAAGATAAGATCGCAATTACCCGCCAGTTTCTATCTGTCCCGGAATCCTGCGAATTGTATATTGATAATATCAATAACGATCAGGTTCAGGTACTCTCCGCCACACGTCATCAGAACAAACTTAAAACGGGACATCTTCAGGGAAATCGGTTCTCAATTCTCGTGCGCGAACCTCATCCTGAAGCACTTGAACGTGCTAATCTGATTCGAGAACGAATTCAGGAAATTGGTTTCCCGAATTATTATGGCGAACAACGATTCGGGACCGAGGGGCGTACCCTGCTGTTTGGATTAAAAACATTAATCAAGCCACCATCCCGATTTCGCAGTAAACAGGTTCGCTTCGAGCTTTCCGCTGTGCAATCCTGGTTATTTAACCTGGCACTCACCCGCAGAATTGACGATGGACTGTTGCGTACTGTTCTTGCTGGGGATGTAATGCAGGTTTGCCAGTCCGGTGGCCCCTTTGTAGCGGAAGATGTGGCCACAGAACAATCCCGCCTGGAAGCCGATGAGACGGTGACTTCCGGCCCTCTCTATGGTCCGAAGATGAAAATGCCGACCGGCTCTGTACTTGATCGGGAGAATCTCATTCTGGAAGAGGCGGGCCTGACACGTGAAATGTTCCGAGTGCACCGGAAACTCTGCCCCGGTTCGCGTCGAGCTTACACCATCAAACCGGAAGCGCTTGATTTCCGCATCGAGAATGAAGGTATCCGGTTTGAATTCGTACTCCCCGCCGGGTGTTACGCAACCGTGCTGCTGCGGGAATTTATGAAGTCGGAATCATTGGCGGGGCGTAGTCTCAGGGAAGTGGATTAAAACCAGATGCGTTTGATCCAGAAACCACCTGCGGCGAGTTGAACCAAGCCAATCAGAATCCAGAAAGGGGCCAGGCTCGCCTGAGAATCGCCGCCAACAGGGCTGAGTGAAATGAGAGAGATTAAGATCATGATGGCACCCAGCGCCACAGTTGCAATGCTGGCTCCCCGGTCATACAGCTCTTCATAATCCAGGGCATTCGATTGCACACGTCGACGCGGACGTGATTGATTTGACTCTTTGGCGACGCGGGCACTTCTTCGTTTAGGCAACGCATCCTGGCCAGCTCTGCTCGCTGAAGCAGAACGATTTGCTGGTTGTCTCCTTCGACGACTTTCGTCCCCTGATCTTGAGTCAGACCCTGGAGCACGTTTTCGTCGACGTCGACCGGGAGGAAGTTCTTCCATTATCGATGCTTTCTCAGAGACTTATCAGGCATAAAATCAGATAGAAACAGGAATTTCTCAGCCGCGAATGGTGTAATAGATTCCGGAGATGAAAAAGAGGAGTCCCATGAATCCGGCACAACACACACCGGCACCATAACTCCCTCCGACTCGCCAGCCACCGCCGCAGAAGGAAGAGAGCATGACCATGCCTCCAAAGCAGATTCCAAATATCCCTAACACTCGATGATAGGTTAATTCAAAGCTGGGGCCTGAACGTCTTCGACGACGTCTCGGTCGCTGCGCTGGTGGACGGCTTCCTGATGAACCACTTGGTCTACTCTGAGGAGACTTTTTACTTCGTCGACGACGGGGAGGGAGTTCTTCCATGCTTTTATCCTGGAGGTGCAAATTCAACAGCAATTGACCATATGATCACGCCAGAACAAAATAGCACGAACCCTCTTTCAATTAAAGTCTCCCGATAAAAAAGAAAAACCCGCACTGGGCGGGCTTTTCATGATTCATTCAGGCTGGAATTTAAAAGTTGATTATTTCTTTTCTTCAGCCGGTTTAGCTTCTTCTGTTTTCTCTGCTTCCGGTTCCACTGGTGGACGACGACGTTCCGGTGTGTCGGGAACTTCTTCGATTAATTTATTTGGTTTTCCAGGTTGCTTCTGCAGAGTGAAGCCATCGTATTTTTCACCGATCGCTGTGCGGGCTTCGTATTTGAGTGTGTCCCCATCGACATGAATGATCTGGTAGAGTTGGGTATCCTCAGCGGCACGACGCATAAAGGGACGACGACCCAGATCGTACATTTTAGGACCACTTACTGAGACGACATACATCGTTCCAGTTTCTTCCTTTTGAGCAGTTTCGCCCGTGGTTTCATTCTCGGCAGAAGCAGTTGGCTCGGCATCGTCTCCCGCTTTCATCAGCTTGGTTCGGGAATAAGTATGGTCATGTCCCTGCAGAACCAGGTCGACTTTAAATTTATCGATGACAGGTTGCCACTTTTCACGAAGGGTCGGGTTGTCACGACCCGCTTTAGGGAATAAACGGGATGGTGGAAAGTGAGAATCGTCCAGTGATTTGGATTGTCGGAGAGAACTTTCTCTAACCAGAGAGCTTGCTCATCCAGGCGTTCATTGGAGTTCATCGAGATGATCCGAACATCCTGATAATCAATGAAATACACTGATTCTTCGAGCTCACTCGGCCCATGTTCCGGGAAGGTGAATGTAGGACGCCAGTGATCGGTCAAGTGATAGGTTTTATACTCTCCATTTTCACCCTCTTCTTTGAAATACTCGTGGTTACCGGGGGTGGCAATAACTGGAGTTGTGCGGTTGATAAATCCACCCGCATAAAACCATTCCCCCACTCGGCGTCACTGTGGGCCGTATTGATTAAGTCACCCGCATGGATGAAGAAGGCTGCCCGGGAGCATCCTTAAAAGCTTCACGGACGACGCGTGACCAGTGTGACTTCAAGTTGTTCTGGGCATCGCCAAAATAAACGAAGCTGAAAGGAGCACGCTCTGCACTGGCCGTGGTGAAGTGTGACCACTCAGACCAGTTCACTCCATCACCCACGCGATAAGCATACATTGTTGCCGGTTCCAGCTCGCGAAAGTTAACACTGTGATAGTGTGCCGGATGCAAATCAGAAACCAGCAATGTCGTGGTAGCGTTGTAGCGTTTGGCTTTTCCCTCAGGCAAGGGACCTGCCTCTGCCTTGATCACCTCGGCAAAGGCGCACGATGGACAGATAGGTCGGTTCGCCAGTTCACCGCTTGTGAATTGGAGGGATTCTCTTTCCAACTGAGCACAATTCGATCCGGCACTGCAGAAGGTTTCCAGACATGTCCAGCCGGTACAAGTACAGGCTCATGCTTGTGATCTTCATCTTCATGTGCCAGAGCCACGACTGATAACACAGCGGAAATCAAAGTAAGTTGCAGGAAAGAATTCAGGATGAAGCGGAGCGAAAGCGACTTCATATAGATGCCTTATCAGGGTAGGTAGGAGGGTTTATTGATTGAATCCAGCCGATGTCTGCTTCGAGACGATCAGGAACAGAAAATTATTCCATTCGATTAAACTCAGGTTGGGGTTAAGTCAGTCGATGAGAATTCTCATCAAAGGTGGGGCAATTCTTGTGGGAGGACAGGAAGGAAAGTCCGGTGGGATTGCAGTGTCTTTTGGTGCTTCTGCAAGGTTGCACTCTAATGGGCAATAACCCCCGTTGACCACCCCTCCCGTCGCAACCACAAAAATACAGTCACAGAAAATACGGGCAGGGTTAAGTTATGGCACTGTATTATTAACCTGTGATGAAGTTCTATTTATGTTTCGATGAACCCGACACCTGAACCAGTTTTCACGGCTTGGGAGCGAGTTGATTTGGCGTTTTCCATTTAATGCGGGTGAGCCAGGTTGCCCCTGTTGCAGCTGATTTCCGGGCGGTCTCAGTGAAAATCCCTTCAGAGACAGTCACCCAGGTCTCCTCCGGACTCATTTGGGTAACACCAAAGTTCCCCAGGGTCGCCCCTCGTTCCGGGATGAGAACCTGCTCAGTGGCACGTACGACCTGTAAAGTATTGGGATTTACCTGAGCTATAAAGAGGGGAGCCCGATGCCTGAAAATATGATCGTTCTCTGCTCCTCGACGTGTGTAACAGAGAAACAGTCCATCCTGATGAGTTGCCCAATGTTGCTGGGTGTTATAGCTCCCCAGCTCCGTTCCATCATCGAAAGTCCAGGTTTGGATCGGTTCGTAATTTAAACCATCCTCACTGGTAGTGACGTATCCTTTTTCATCGTTTCGCAAAGTCAGGAAATACTTATCCTGATAAATCGTGATTGAAGGCTCACAAAGACCTCGCACCACATTCAGCTCCATCTCGTTCCCATGCTCGATGTATTTCAAATCCTGTCCATCGAAACTGAAACGAGCCACGGTCACCTTGTAAGGAACGGCATCCGAGACACCGATATAGAAAGGTAATAACACGCTTCCATCCGGTAGAGTAACCCATTGAGCGCAAGCGCTACGGGCATAATCGAATTTAGAATCCTCCGGCATCTCGACCCGTCGTAAGGGGGACCACATTTTGGTACTCGGGTTGTAGACAGTGTATGCAGACTGATGAGCCCGCTTGATATCTGATAACTGATCCCCTTTTTTGTTGTAACGGACTTCAGCTCCGACAGCGAGAACCATTCCAGAAGACGCATGCCACCCAGGGGTCATGTCACAAGCTGATATATTGACCTCCCCATCGGGAATCCAATCGAGTTCTTTGGGGCGGATCGTCCCCGACCAGACATGGCCTCCGTCATACGTGGTCATGTAACTCAATCCAGAATAGAAATCGGATGTATGCAGATGTTTCTGCAGCATGAGAATCGCGGCAATATTTCCGTCACGACCCAAACCAGGCAGCGGAGCGACCCGTGGATGGAACCAGAGAAAATGACCGTCATCGTGTTCCAGCAGAATCTGCTGTTCCAGTTCATATTCCAGAGGTTTAAAAAGTGCCTCCTCGGCTAAAGCCGGGAATGCAGACAGTACCAGAATCAGAATAAAACTGAAACGCAAACAGGAAGTGGTCATGAAACACCTGTTTCAAGTTAAGGATAATTGACCGAAACAATTAGCTTTAAAGCAATCCACTGGAAGTTCATCAGGGAGCAGCACGCAGAGAGGAAGCGTAACCGGGTACGTTAACTCGTTCACCGGTATCTACCAGTCGTTGCCCACTCACTTTGAAGAGAAATAATTCTTTATCGAAGTGACATTGCACGACGAGATATTTCCCATCGGCTGTAAAGGCGACTCCTTCTGGAATTCGTTTGACTGGAAGTCTCTGAACAACTTTAAAAGTGTTATCGCTTCGCTCCAGCAGTACTACTTCAGCGTCATCTTTAAAGAGTGGGTTCGATTTGTCGTAGTTGGAGCTTCCCATCACCACAGCGGCAATCAGGGTTCCATCTGGACTGATTTCGATCGATTCGGGAATCGCACCAATGGGCACGATATCAGTGGTGTGTGGGTAATCGAGCGAGAGATCAACAACAGTCAACGCATCCATGTTTGGTGCACCATCCCCCGATCCGGCACCAGCAGTTAAACCGAATTTACCATCGGGCGAAATGACACAACGGTAAGGGCGACCAAAGGTATTGAATTTTCGGCCTGTCAGAGTGACTTCTTCACCCTCGATTTTGAACTGGGCGAGGTAACAGCCTTCCTGCACGCTGATCAATCCTGTTTTTCCATCGGGAGCAATGGCCACATCTGAAACGGAGGATTCGGGTTCGTCCACTTTGACCATTGTCAAAGGAGTCACCTGCTTATCGCGGATGCGCAGAACAGAAATTGATCCCGCGGCCCGGTTGGCAATGATAGCCAGTTTGCCATCGGGAGAGATGGACATCCCGGAGGGTTGTGAACCGTAATGAAGTTCCTGAATGACTTTGGGAGGACTCAATGTCAGATCGAGAACATGAATCAAGTCGTCCGGGATGGACTCCGATTTATTCTCGGATCGATTTTCAACGAACTGGCGATGAGTGCAATCTCATGATTGGGGGTAATTGCAATATTGGAGGAGGTCCCACCACCGTGTTTTCGATGCCTGCAAGATGTTGAACTTTGGGGGGGAACTGTGAGAAGTCGAGAATTGAAATCGAACCAGGTTCCGGGTTCGGATCCGGAACAACTTACGGGCCCCTCCTGTGTGGACATCAATTTTGTTTTCATTCCCCGACAACATCAGCTGAGCGGTTACAGACTCCGAGAGAAGTATGAAACCGAGCAGTGCAAAAAGACTTTTTTTCAGGAGGCTGATTTTTCTTAAGGGCGTGGCCATGAGCATCATTTTCTATATCGGGCGTGTGGAATGATCAGTTCGTTTCTGTCCGAATCCTTTCTCTCACAAGCAGATTCTGTTCCGAGTCGATCCGAAAGCTGATTTGAGGAGAAGATTCATAAATCGATTGTTCCAGTCCCTGTCCTGAATATCAACTCTCAGTCGATCAATCCTCTTTCTGGACCAGAAAAGAGCGTTTTTGTAGATTGGCATACGATTCGCGAAACCTGTTTGACAGAGCCTTAAACGACGCCTCAGAATGGAATTTGATGCGTTTTGTCAACAAATCGCGAGTACGATGTTTCGAGGAATCAACATGTCCAGCAACCCTGAATCACACATTCGAAAAGATCGACCGAGCCCGGGAATCAGACGTCCTCTGGGGATCATTCTGGGATGCCTGCTGGCCCTGATCTCTTTCAGCTCCATGGCCGAAGCTGCAGATGGAAGCTGGATGTATCGGCGTTCCTATTTCAGTCATGCCCCGGAGCCTGACTGTGACATTCAATATCCACAACCGGTCAGTAAATCTGCCTATCGACCCGCCTATCATGGAGTCCACCCCGGCTTTGCTGTGACAGGTGGCTATCGAGTTAATCGAGTGCAATTCCAGTTAGGGGGAAGTGTGGATACGACCGTTCAATACGAAAACTGGAACATGATGTATCAACCTCGTTATAAACCGTGATGCTGGTTCTTCGATTGATCCATTAAATGCAGAAACCGCCCAGTGAGTTTGATTCACCGGGCGGTTTTTTTTTTAATGCAAAGCCTCTAATTTTACTCTGCTCATTTCACCCTGGTTGCCAGTAAGGGCATCGTCTGCCCAGAAGTCGGGCTGAGTCGTTCGATTTGAGAGATTTTCCATTCTCCCTCGTCCTTTACGAAGTAGATGAACCAGCGATGGGAAATGGCCACTCTGCATACCTCCGTTCGACTGGCTGACAGAACCATTCGCTCTCAAATGAGCTTTGGCTTTGTCACCTTCTGATTCCATTTCCACATATAGATCGGTAACGCGAAGCCCCTCACTCACCTTGTACTGCGTCATCCCGCTCTGAATGAGGCCACGTACAACAGCTGAGTCCTCATCCAGGTAATCCAGCACGGCATCAACCCGGTTATGTTCAACGTCGTCGGCCAGATCCAGAACAATCTGTTCAACGACTTCTGACTCTGTAACCAGTTGTCGCTCGACCAGAAATAAAAGAGGGCAAGCGAGCAGGAACAGGAGACCGATAAATATTGATTTCGCTCTTCCCGTCGAGGAGCCATAAGCAAAGAAGACCACGAAGATGGCAAGACAAAGATAAATCGGCGGCCAGGGAGTTTCAGTAAACCACATCCGAGTTTCCTTTCCAGGAGAAGAAGCGTTACTCGAAAATGCCGAATCAGTGCTTTGCTAATTCTGCAACAGCGTATTATACGCATTGGCTCTCCGCAGGAAGCCACTTTTTAAATTTTCAGAGTAGCAGAACGAACGCACCGGACAGTATAAAAAAACAGATGGTCCTCCGTGGTGGAGAACCATCTGTTTTCGTTGTTATTTTGTAATCCTGTCCAGAGAGAAACGGCTCAGTTGGCAGCCCTGTACTCTCGTGTCTCATTCAGCGTGATTCGCTTACGGGCGATTTCTTCCCCCTTGCTGAAGACAACCAGATCATATTTTCCCGGTGCAATTCCCTCACCAAAAGTGTATCCGAAATCCACCACATTCTGATCGCGTGCGACAAGTAAACGAACACGATCGATCAGATTATCATGATCGTCATGGAGATTACACTCCAGCCACATGTCCGAGTGGGGTGGGCTCAAATAACATTCGGCAATCAATGAATCACCAATGTTATAGTCAAACTGCTGGTAAGCAAGTCGAGGTCCCAGTTTGAAGGTACCGACTTCGAAGGCAAACAACTTGTCTTTCTCTTCAATCTGTTCATTGACAGAACCGAGCATCATTTCGACATAGTCGCGATCGAGCTCACGCAGGGCGAGTGGCCCATCGGCAGAACGAACCTGATACAAATCAAGCTGATGTTCGAGTAGTAACCCGCCTGTAACAAACAACACACCTGTCGTGGCAAAGACAACTCGACTCCGGGTGGTGCTGACTGGCTGAGGCAACTGGGGAATGAGTTCTTTAAAGGCATTACCCCATTCCTGGACACTTTGCTCCAGTTCCGGCTGCGAACTTTCTTTCTCCACCAGTAGGAGATGGCCCGTACATCTTCTTCAGAAATGTAGGAGGTAACAACTGAAACAGACGAGTGGAAAGATATACAATCCGAGAATCAGAGTCGTCATGGCATGAAAACTGATCCCCATGCCAATCGCTACGAGACGTCCCCAGCGAGTCCAGACAACTCCGATGAAAAGAAACTCCCAGACAATGGCAATGTAACCCATCAACACAACCACACCTGGAAACAGGGTCAACCATTCACCAAACGGATTTGCGTTATTGATGTTAGTGTTCATCCAGAAGTGCATCTGGTCGCCATTGAAATAACCATGAGTGTGAATTTTGGTAATTGCTGCACCAAAATAAACGATCGCAATCATCAACTGCATCAAACGGCGTGGCCAGATCGGGAAGCGGGGATAGTCATCGATCGATCGGAAGACGCCATTCTTTTTCTCTTTACGTTTCTCAAGCCAGCTATCCACGGACCAGACTTTTCCACAGTTGGATAGAGCCAGAAGTAATAACATGTGAGAGGAAATAATCGAGTATTTCGTCATGGTAGACATGCCATCACAGCAGCAGAGATATGTGTAAATCCCCCAGGTTAAAAACAGGGATGTTCTGGTTCGCCAACCTATGATGGAACAAATCATGCTGAACAGCAGCAGCGTATGTAATGCGACTACAACTGTTCCGGGGAGTAAGGGAGTCAGGTCCGGGTATCCATACCCCACAGCAAGAGGTGCCGGGGCTCCGTCGGCAGAGAAGAGTTCCCGAGACCATTGCCAGCGAATCGACATCGTCAAAAAGAGCACGAATGGTAAAGCCATTCGGAAAAGTGCCGGACCAAATGGAACTTCTTCTTTATGAAAAAAGTGATTCAAATCCTGCAGAAATGTTTTTCGTTCTGTCTGAATCATGTCCATGATCGTCTTCCGTGACAGATATTAAGGGGGGAGAATAATGTGCGAACAAGTTTACTTTTTCAGACTCAGTTCCCGGCGGGTGAGAACAGGTCATCCGGTTCCTGTTGCTCTGTGAACAAAGGCGCCTCATCAGCAGATGATTGATCTGTTTTACGACTCGATTTTCGATTCGAAGTCGCAATTGAGAGGTACGGGTTTGAACTTTGAGCTTCTCGTTGCAGGCGGGGGTTATCCGCAAATTGAGTTTGAGCACAACGTGTCAACCAGCAGGGATTCGATTGAGCCACCTGACTTTCCGGAGTCAGCACCTGGCGTACTGCAAAGTAACTCCGCAACTCTTTCGGTTCGTCATAAAGCCGCTTCCAGACGAAGTCGGGCATGTTATATTTCTTGGACCAGTTCTCTTCGAAGATAAAAATCCGGGTCATCGGTTCATGTTCTGTATGAGCGAGAACATTATCAGAGATGTTCTTCAAATTCACACCTCTGTAGTCGTAGTGTCGTCGACCGATGTCGGAGTAAGGGTTGAATTCACCCCAGGGTCCCTGAGAGAGATCATAGTAGGCACCACTTTCCCCTTCACCGACGATGTGGATCCGGTTTTCATAAGCAGACCAACCGCAGAACATATCCCAGATGATGAAATACATTGCTGGATGTGAACCGTGCATGAACTCCATCGTATGGCTGAACAGTCCGAAGCTCATGACAGCCAGATAGGAGGCAATGAAGAGATTTGCTAACTTGCGTTTCATCGTATGACATCCCTGTCTGAAACCTGAAGGAGGTGCCCGCTTATTTCCAAACTGACATTACTGAGAAGTCTGTCTGAAAAGGGGCACTGGGACGTTCGACAAATCCCTGTCTGAACGTCATAAGTATGCCTCAAAATTTGAGGCGGTGTGAATTGTCAAAAAAAGGACATTTGGGTCAAGATCGATTCAAGATTTTGTCACTTCCTGCCGGAGGGACGCTTATTTTCCGGGTGATTTTTAAAAACGAAACTGTTCAGTTCCCCATTTAGATTCATCCCCTTATACTGAACAACGGTTCCAGAAACTGGTTTTGATCGAAATCCCCTCACCGGACAGAACAACGGACATGCTGCCCGAGATTGAAATACTGACAGGCATTGCCGGTGCGGGTAAAACAGCCCGTTTACTGGAGGAATACCGCTCCGCAATCAAATCCGCGACTCTCGAACAGCGTATTCCCCGCCTCCTCTGGCTCACCCCCACGCTTCGCTCACGGGAATTGATTCAGCGACAACTCTTTGAGGGTTCCCAGATAAAAGGGTGTTTTGCTCCCAACATTCTGACATTCGATCAATTTGCGGAATTAATTCTAAGGCACAGTTCAGAGCCAGTCCGTTTTCTATCCGACACCGCGAAAAGATTGGTCGTCCGTACCTTGATTGATCAGCAACAGGAAGCGGGCCAGTTAACCCACTACCGGTCCATTGCTCATACGGAGGGATATCTGGAACTTGCCTGCCAGTTCATCTCTGAATTGAAGCGGGATGAGATCTGGCCGGAACGTTTTCTGGAGACGTGCGATATACACCTGAAGGGTCGACTCAAGGACCGGGAGCTGGGGGAACTCTACCTCGCCTATCAGAACTTTCTGAATCAACCTGCGGGTAGTTCGGTGAAGTTGTACGACATGGAAGGACGCTTCTGGTCTGCGCGAGACGCATTAGAACGAGGCGAGTTTGGACCATTCACCACTTTCGACCTGATTGTCGTCGATGGTTTTACGGATTTTACATTCACCCAGTATAAGATTCTGGAACAGCTCGCCAACCGGGCCAAGCGGATGATTGTTTCGTTGCCCCTGGAGGAACCACTGGTTCGCAAGGATCTCTTTGCCAAAACAGATGTCGGTCAAGAGAGCCTGAAAAAACTGACCCGGCGATCTGCTCAAAGGCTCTTAAGCCTTCTACAGAAAACAATGCTCTACCTCCAGCGGTTCAACAGATTTCCCACACATTATTCCAAAACCCGCAGCTTGTTCCAGCCTGGAAGGAAATGGTCTTCAGTTAACCGCAACCATTGGACCGGCTTCCGAAGCCGAGTACATCGCCAAGCAAGTGAAAGAACTTCTGCTCAAGGGAGTCCGACCTGAGGATATCGTTGTCTGTTATCGCTCAGTCAAGGAAGATGCGGCACTGCTGGCAGAGCTCTTCGCTGCCACGGGAATTCCTTTCTATCACGATAGTACCCTCTCATTAACAGAACTTCCACTGACGAAAGCACTCATCAGTATTCTGCAGCTCGAACAGGAAGATTGGGCCTACGATCGTTTAATGAAACTGGTCGATTCAAATTTCTTTCGTCCGAACTGGGACTTATCCACAGAATTGCTGACAAGCAATTCGATTCAACCCTCAGTTGCGATCAGCACTGTGATCCGAAAAGCACGACTGGGCGAAGGACGTTTCAGTTTGTTGAGAAAACTGAACTGGCTCGCCGAGAATGAGCCCCAACCCAGACCGGATGTTCAGAAAAGTGCCGCTCAGATTCTCTATCAACAACAAATCAAAGTAGCAGCAGACTGGTTGAACAAACTCTCTGAAATCATGGCTCCTCTGCGTAAACGACATTCCTTTGCCGAGTGGATCGAGCTGATCATTTTCATCGCCCGTGATCTCGGTTTAACTTCCTCCACCAGAAACTCCGGCACTGTATCAGAAGATAACCGTCCTGATCTGGAAGCCAGCCAATGGGAATTCCTGGAGAAGACATTATTCGATGCCGTTCGATTCTGTGAACAGTTTCAAGTCGCCGTTCAGAAAATCAGTCTGACCGAGTTTCAGTCACAACTGATCCATTTACTGCAGCGCATCCCCTATCCACAAACGCAGCGGGAACAGGGAACCGTCCGCATTCTGGAAGCCTCGCAGATTCGAAACCTGGAAATTGATTATCTGTTTCTGGCAGGAATGACCGAAGGAAGCTTCCCGCAAACTCGACCGGAGGACTGTCTCTACAGTGAGACGGAACGTCTGCAATTCCAGGAGTGGGGTATCCCGCTGGGACACTCAGCCACCCGAACTCAGGAAGAGATGCTCCTGTTTTATTCCATCATCACCCGGGCCAGGAAGAAACTGTTTCTCAGTTATCCCTCTGTCAGCAGTGGAGGGGAACCTCTCTTTCCAGCACCCTATTTTCAAGCCGTTCAGGAACTCTTTACTCCCGAAGCTGCCCCACTCCAGCACGTGGGGAGCCTCGACCCGCTACCCGAACCAGACTCAATGCTGACCTTCTCTGATTTGCGTCTGGTGGCGACACAACAAGTTCGACAACATAAACCGGCCTTGTTCGCGGCCCTCTTTTCACAAGCTGTCAGCACACCTGCTGCCCGCACTATTTTAACGACGGCGCAGATGTCACAGGCCCGCTTTCATACCGCGGGATTCACCGAGTATGAAGGAATTGTTTCTAATGCTCACAACTTGAAACTGCTCCAGGAGCATTTCACGCCCGATTATCAGTTCAGCACGCGGCAACTGGAGAGTTTTGCAGAATGTCCCTTTCGCTTCATGTATGCCGAGCTGTTTCAATTACGGTCACTTGAACCACCCGAAATTCGAACGGACTACCAGCGCCGCGGGATCATCACCCATGACATTCTGGCTGCACTGCACCGGCAGTATCAGGATGTCGAACATGAATCACTCTCTGCTGAAGCAGTCTGGGTTCAGGAATTGTTTCAGCAATTAACAACTGAGAAACTCGTCAACCTGCCGAGTGCATCGGATTTGGAGCAGGTCCTGCTGGAAGTCGAACAACAACTCTTCCAGCAATGGGGAGATGCCTTTGGTGAGCATTGGTCTTCTTACGCTGGCGAGTATCTGGAAACCTGGGAGGAGCGTCCCACCCCTCGCTACGTGGAGCTTCCCTTTGGCGATGTTCCCACAGGAGAGGGTAAGTTTGAAGTTCTGCATGAAAGTGTTCAGTTCGGTAAATCAGATCAATCTACGCCCTCAGTCAGAGTGCGGGGGAGAATAGACCGAATCGATGTCGGCGAACATCAGGGGAAAACGCATTACAGCGTGATCGACTTCAAAACTGGAAACGTCAAGAAAGTAAATCTGCGGGAAATTTGTTCCGGTCGAAAATTGCAACTCGCAATTTACACACTCGCCGTGCAACGCCTGGGGTTACTGGGCGAAGACGCACTCCCCTTCGATCTCGGTTACTGGTTGCTCAATGAAAAAGGATTCACCCGCGGTATTACGCGTCATCCGCAACATCTTCCTAAGGTGTTGGGGCAGATGATCATCGATTTGCTGAATGAAATCCTGGACCAACTCTTGCCCAAACTCGCTGCAGAGATTCGAACAGGTTCGTTCCCGGTTTACAACGAAGATCTGCAATGTGGTCAATTCTGCGAGTTCCGTACGATTTGTCGCGTCGGTCAAATTCGCTCCTTGCCGGAATCGCTCGGTAAGGTCGTGCAGATTGGAATTGAAGACCCAACCAGGTCGAAACAGGCAGAAGAGGAGGCATCCTCATGAGCCCCCAATTTACTGACCAGCAGGATTTGGCAATCACGACCAAGGATGTCTCTGTGGCTCTCGCCGCCGGGGCCGGGTGTGGTAAGACTTTTGTACTGACGCATCGTTTTCTGAGTTATCTCGATCCAGCTGGAAACGCGGATCCACTCTCCCGCATTGTCGCCATTACCTTTACGGAACGAGCCGCACGGGAAATGCGGCACCGCATTCGAGAAGCATGTCGCGAGGCACTCGAAAACTGTGCAGAGCAACATGTCGATTACTGGCTGCGCATCTTAAGGGGGTTGGAAACCGCCCGCATCACGACCATCCATTCCTTCTGTGCCGGTTTTCTGCGTCGACATGCTGTTGATGCCGGACTGGATCCCCAATTTGGATTAATGGAACCGGCGTTTGCGGAACCGTTACTCATCCGTCAGGTCAATGAAACCCTGCACTCGCTGCTCGAACAACGAGACCCGGATGCTTTTGCGCTGGTGAAAGAGTATGGCCTGGAGCGGACCAGCCAATACATCAAAATGATGGTCGATCAGCGTTTCGAGATCGAAACCCATCAATACGAACTGCAGGGAGTGGGTGAAACAGCCGCTGCCTGGATTCGATATTATCAGGAACATTTTCGTCCGGCCTTAATCCAACAGCTCTT
The DNA here is from genome assembly GCA_041398805.1 of Planctomycetaceae bacterium. GTDB lineage: Bacteria > Planctomycetota > Planctomycetia > Planctomycetales > Planctomycetaceae > Polystyrenella. Next base: position 740,298 of record JAWKUC010000002.1, read on the forward strand.
CGAAAGTCCCGATCTGCAGGAACTGCATCAGCTCCTTTCGGCAAATGTCTGTCAAACCCCCAAGATGGAGGAAAGACGAAAAACGATCGTCTCGATTCTTGATCAGTTCCAGGATTGGCCGGAACCGATCACTCCTTTAACCGAACTCGTCGAGCAGATGCACTTGAAGGGAGTTCGTGCTAACCACTGGGATGATGAAAGCATTCAGGAGGATTTGAAACGTCTCTTTAAATCAGTGAAGGATGATATCAATAAAATCCTCGAACTGGAGGCGTTACTCGAAGAAGATCTTGAAGTCAGTATCGAATTGGGACAGCAGATTTTCCGATTGAGTCAGCAAGCCAGCCTAAACTACGAAGAGTACAAAAGAGAACAGGGGCTCCTTGATTTCGATGACCTGCTACTGGTGACACGGAATCTACTCAAAGAGTCTCCTTCATTGCGTGCCCTGGCATCAGAGGGGATCGATTACCTGATGGTCGATGAATTTCAGGATACCGACCCTGTTCAGACGGACGTCGTACGCTATCTCTGCGAACAGCAGCTGTTGACGGGCAAGTTATTCCTGGTGGGCGATGTCAAACAATCAATCTACCGTTTCCGTCGGGCCAATCCGGAAGTCTTCCTGGGACTGCGCGATGAAGTTCCGGAAAAAGGGCGACTCCCTCTCAGTACAAATTTTCGCAGCCAGCCTGAAATACTGAGGTTTGTAAACATCCTCTTCCACGATGAAGTCGAGCAAAACTACGAACCGCTGCAACCTTTCTCCTCGACACAATACACCCCGAAGCCTGCAATCGAATTCCTATGGGCCGATGAAAATGAATGGGAGGAAAAAGCTTCTGCGTATATCCGCAGGCGAGTGGAAGCGACCACCATTGCCCAGAGGATTTTAAACCTTCTGCAGGATGAAACACCTCGTATCCGAACCCGCCACCCGGAAACAGGTGAAGTGCAATTGCGCCGCACAGAACCTGGCGATATTGTCATTCTCTTCAGAGCAATGTCGAATGTCGGTTTATATGAAGAGGCGCTGCGAAATCTGGATATCGACTATTACCTCGTCGGTGGTCGTGCATTCTATGCACAGCAGGAAGTCTACGACTTCATCAATATCTGCCAGGTTCTTGATGACCCCACCGATGAAATAGCGGCTGGCGGGCGTATTGCGATCTCCCTTTTTTGGTCTCAGCGACGAAACGATTTTCTCGCTTAAATACGAACCGACCCGCTCAGGTGAGATCAGAACTCTTCTGGATACAATCACACAATCTCCTCCAGAATTTATCCCAACCGAACAACAGCAACAGGTACGCCATGCCGGGCGGGTACTGACTGAACTCCGAAGTCAGAAAGATCGCTGGCCGCTTGTTCGCCTCTTCCAGTACCTGCTGGACCAGACTGGTTATGATGCCTCCCTGCTGCATGAATTCATGGGAGGCGTAAAGTTGCCAACCTGAGAAAACTGATCGAGATGGCGAGGCAGTTTGACCGGAGTGGATTGTACACGCTCGCTGATTTTGTTGTTCGCTTGAAGACATCCCTCAAAGAAGAGAGCAAAGAAGAACTGGCGACAACCCATCCGGAAACCAGTAATGTCGTTCGACTGATGACCGTACATCAATCGAAAGGGCTCGAATTTCCTGTGGTCATCTACGCCGACTGTGCGTGGGAACCTCAAGCTCAAACTGCGGCTGTTGCATTTCACCCGCAACTCGGTCCCCTGGTCAAACCACCCCTTAAGCAGGGAGAATCAATCGAGAACCTGGGCCGCCTGATTCATCAGCAGGAAGAGAAATGGGCCGATACGGAAGAATTCAAACGACTCTTCTACGTCGCTACCACGCGGTCTGCGGACATGCTCATCCTTTCAGCCGCTTTTGAGTCTTCACAGAAAATTTCTTCCCCCTGGCTACAGCTGTTAGCGCGCAAGTTCGACTTACAGACTGGACTGTTAGTCGGCGACCCCTTCCTGGGACAAATCGCCAAACCGGGACTCAACCCTGATGAAATTCCTGACATTCGCATCTGGAGGGAAAAGCCACCGATCACTGCACAGAAGACAGACTCCAACCGCCGCCAATTACCGTTGGCTGAATTTGAACAGAGTGTCGCCACCGCTGAACCCTGTCCATTACCTCCCACATTACTTCCGATAGAGCCTGACTTCGGTGGGCAGAAATTATTCAGTGTCTCCCAGATTGAACATGTTGTCGAACAGCTGTTTGAAGAGGAACCGGTTCCTCTGGAAGCAGACCGGGCAGAAGGTGAGGTCCTGTCTCTCTCAACAACTCCCGAACAGGCCACCACCGTCGGAGATATCGTTCACGCTGTGATTGAAAGAATCGTGCTGGATCGGGAGATGAATCTCGAACAGGAAATTAATCGCGTCTTTGAACTCTTAAGATTACCGCAGAATGACGACATTCGTCGACGTGCACAGACCTGCCTCGAATCCTTTCTCAATTCAGGGCTGTTAACAGAATGGCAAAACGCGACTGAGTTGTATCGGGAACTTGATTTTCTTTTGCCCTGGCCCCTGGAGTCGACAAACTCTGGGGAAGATCAAATTCTCATCAGTGGTCAAATTGATGCCCTGTACCGCACCGCGGATGGCAAGTGGAGAATGTGGGATTTCAAAACGGGAGCACGTTCGGACAAAGCTTATCTGCTCCATCATTATCGTCTGCAGTTGACACTCTACGCTGCCGCGGTGGAACAACTACTGGGCACGCCCCCCGCACGGATGGAGCTCATCCACCTTGGGCAACAGACGACCCCCATCGAGTACGTCCTCTATCCGGAAACGGTCGAGGAACTTTATCAGCAAGTCGATCAGGCGATTGCTTATCTACGGAATGGTAGCTTGAGTTCAACAGTTTGATTTCGATGCAGGTTTGATATCAATACGCTCTATTACTTACTTCTCCTCTGCGACAGCAACCTGAGTCACCGGGTAAAACGCGATTGAGGTTTGCAGTGCATGTTCACAGAAACAGCCGGAGCCCGTTTCGGGAGCAAGTAGAACTCCTCCCGAAGGAATCAGGCTGAGCCAGCAACCACTGCGGACACCCATGAACTCGGAACGCTCTTTAGTTTCCAGGTCGTACATGCCATGATATTCGAAGCGGCGGAACAGCATGTTGTTGGAAGCAGTCATCACACCGCAACCATGCCAGTCAAATTCATCCGACTCCAGAACATTCCCCGTCCGAAGTTCGAGCGTCTGTTTGTTGTGATACAGTTTATCTCCAATCAAGACCGGATGAGCCAGATGCCCACTATGATGTTTCTTCTTAGCCGAGTCGGAATGCTGCCAGAGTTCATAACCATTGCGGGCATCGAAGGCATAAGAATGAAAGTTTTTGTCCCGATCAGAACCAGTGACCAGTAATGTGTCGTTGGTATAGCTCAGATAGGTCATGAACTCACACTTGCTGAAGTCATAACTTTTCTCCCACTTGATCTCGCCGGTTTGTAAATCGAGGGCAACCAGATATTGATTCTGCTGCACAGGCTCCAGTAATCGATTCTCTTTTTCATCAATCGCCTCGGGATTACGACTCTCAACAAAGTAAACATGCTCTCCATCGACTGTAATCGTTGAGTTCATAATGACGCCATCTTCGTACTTCCATTTAACATCTCCCGTATTGGCGTCGCGAGCGTAGAAATTATCACTCGTGACGCGCGAGACTGAAGCAGCTTCGTAATCTTCAAACCACTCCCCGTTGTCCCCCAGATATTGGGCACCGCGACTGGTGGAACTCCCCAGAAGCAGATTGTTCATCACACCGAGGTAACCCCAGTTGTAGACAACTTCTGATTCTGGCTTATCGACGTTATAGGTTGCGACCAGCTCCCCCGTCTGTCCTTGAAAGACGAAACAGTCCGAGCCAACAGCCAGGTAAAGAAATTCATCGGTCGCAACCATGTTGGAACCATCTCGAGGCATATTCGCTCGACGCATTGTGGGTAATTGTTTCGTCCAGAGAATGGTACCGTTATAAGCATCGACTCCGAATAGAATGCGGTCACCCTGCACGTACATCCGGCCATTGGCCGAGACAGGTGCCGGGTTACGACCTCCACGGTCGGGCATCGGACGGGAACCAGGTCGCCCCCACCAGAGGACCGACATTTTGCCCCCAATCAAACCATCCTTACTGCAGGAGGAATTATCAGGATGCCCATACATGTGCGTCCATTCTCCCGTCTGTGGCAGTTTACTCCGTCGATAACATTGAAACGAACCATCGACTTCAGATTGTTTAATCGTTCCTTCTTCATTGGAGAGGTTTGAAAACCATTCTACCAGTTTTGAGTCTGCTTCTGCTGAGGCTTGCAGCTGTCCCAGATAGACAACTCCACCTGCCGGACGCAGAACTCTATTAATTTCAGTAGACCACGCAGGCAACTCACCTGTTTCCAGGGCAGCCTCGGAGGTGACGAGGTTAGCAAACCAGGGCCCGAAGGGAAGTTCTTCGTTCTCCTGATGATGGACAATTAAGCGTGCCCCATACACACCGGCATCGTCGAACATTCGGCGGATTTGCTGTACTTTTTCCATCTCCTGCTCAACAACGACAACATGCAGATCAGATTGATTGAGGAGTTCGGTAATTAGTCGGCCACTGCCAGCTCCCAGGATAAGTACATACCCCCGTTTAGTGTTAACTGCTTTCAGCATTTCAGCTGCGAGTTGTTCGTAGCGAGGTGAGAGTTCATCCTCGGCTGCAACTTCAATCCGGGGTGTTTCGAGTGGCAAGTAATCGAGTGTGGGATCGAATTTGAAAAGTTCTGTAATAAACTTCCGGCCGTCGCTCGCTTTACCCACAATTTGAAACTGATATTTGGTTGTCAGATCCAGATCAGTCAGGGTTGCTGAATGTTGAGTTTGTTCACTGGTAGTAGGGACTTTCTGTAAAGCCCCCCCCTCAGGCATCATTTCCAGGGTTGTCTCTGCCGGTTGCCGACTTTGCCAGGTGATCTGTGCTTCACCGCGAGCAGTCAGCTTTACAAAGGGACCACTGATAATTTCCTGTGCGATTTCTTCCGGTTCGTTTGCCTTGGCAAAGACGCTGCAAAGCACCAGCATCATGACAACCAGCATGAAACTGACGATCCATCGCCACACCTGGTGTTCGCTGTTCGATTCCACGCGTGCCACAGCTCGTGGAAGCTCAGTTTCTGGTGTCGCTGGCTGACAGGTTCTTTGATTCCGTCGCATATTATTTGCTTTACTTCAATTGAAGATGATTGTGTACTTGAATCTTATAGTTGTTCGAGGGCTTACTTCTGAGAGGTCGTGACGTTCTCTTCCTCTTCAGAACCAAATGCCTGCACATGTCCTCGGTCAGTACTGACGAGTAATCGCCCATTGGCAATTGCCAAACCGTAGACTGCGCCCTCAGTGGGAAGAATCATGCGGAGGCGTCCTTTTTTCAGGTCGTAAACACCCACTTCATTGAGCCCTCCTGCAAAAATGAGATCACCCGACTGAATCAGTGTGAAGGGGTGATCACACTCCGTCTCCCAGGCAACACATGTTTTCAACAGCTCGGACAGTTTATCGATTCCCTGGCTGAGCTGGTCGATCTGCGTTTGCATCTTCGCCTTGGCTTCGTCTTCCTTAACATCGCGCAGTTCTTTGCCAAGCTGTTTTTTGCGCTGCAGAAGTGTGGAACGCTTGGAGAATGTATCGACATAGCGCTGATGCTCAATCGCCACCAGTTTTTTGTCCTGATGAACCAGCGTCAGTTCGCCTGTCATGAGAATATGATTGCCATCAAAGCTGGCGAGTTGAGTCTGCTGATCTTCACTGTGAATAGAAACGGTTCCCGTGATCCCCGGTCCGTAAATCAACTGATCGTTATTCAACACGGCATAAGAACCCATCGAATCGCCATCGGCCTGATACATTCTTTTACCAGTGGAGCGTTCAAAAACAAGCGGACGATGCCGCCCTGTAGTGACATATAATCGATCCCCGGAAGCCAGCATGTAACCTTGCGCGGGGAAGTCGGTCATCGCCTCTTTGTAGACTTCTTCTCCGGTCTGGGCATTTAATGCGCACAGGTAAACATTCTCAGAGGGAAAGACACCCGCGCAGAAGTATGCGACTTCATCCAGCACAACAACCCCGGTGCGTATGGCCCATAAAGAAGTCAGGCGACCATTCGAGGGGACACGTTGATCAACTTTGCCAGGTCTCGCTTTCCAGACAAGCTGACCATCGGTTGAATTAAGGCAGTAAATGTAACCATCATCTGCACCGACATAAACTTTGCCATTTGCCACAGTCGGGGCCAGACGAACAGGCCCCTCTGTATAAAATCGCCAGACTTCTTCGCCTGTTTTCAGATTGAGTGCATAGACTTTGTCTTCTACGGATGAACCAAAGTAAACCATGTCTCCCACAATGGCGACGTGAAAGGCCTTGTCATATTCCTGGCGATTTTTCAATCCAAAAAACGCGATGCCAACCATCCCACTTGGCGGGTTCATCCCAGGCCGGGCTGGGACGGAAGCGGGATTTCCAGCTCCACTTCTCTTCCAGAAATCCTCGCAACTTTTCCGAGGTCACCCCGGATCGATTGTAGTCGTGATAATAAGTCGGCCAGTCTTCAGCTTGAGAAAGGGAGACAAAACTCCCCCAGGCAATCAGACAAAAGAGCATAGAAATTCGCAGCAGAAATTTCATAATCGTTTTCAATTTGCAGGCAGGAATAATTCGGGGTGGGCTCAGCTACCAGGTAATTCTCGAAAATTATGCAGGTAGCTAATTCAGTGTAGCATCTGATAACCCCCGGGAACCAGACTCTCTCCGTTCACGGAACGAAAGATCATCAAACCTTCATCGAAATCCGTTCAGGTCAGGTCGTGCTGATTTTTCCTGATTTCAATGTCAGGACACGGTCCGCATACTTTTTGATGTCCTCCCCATGCGAAACAGCCAGGACGGTCCCCCATCCTTGCGGTATTGATCGAGCAATTCGAGGACGCGTGTGCCGTTTTCGGGGTCGAGATTCCCGGTTGGTTCATCCGCAAAGATGACTGCAGGACGATGGATCATAGCCCGGGCCAGAGCTGTCCGCTGTTGCTCCCTGCCGCTTAACATGGAGGGAAAGCTTTCTGCACGTGACTTCAGCCCCAGCTGTTTGAGCATCTCTTCAATCGCTGCCGTGTCTTTCTCTAGTTGTCCCATGCGCACGTTATCACGCACATTCAAATAGGGACGAGATGAAACATCTGAAACACAAATCCGATCTTGTCGGACCGATAACGACAGAGCTGCGAAGGAGAGCTGTTGGTGACTTCGGTTCCCGCAACAAAAACATCGCCAGAGGTCGGTTGCAGTAATCCACCGGCGATCATCAGAATCGTCGATTTTCCGCGCCACTTGCTCCCTGGATGGATACAAACTCTCCTTCAGCGACCGAAAAGGAAACATCCACCAGCGGTTCGATTGTTTCTCGCCCCACCTGATATTTCTGTCTTACTTTTTTGAATTCAATCATCATCTCGGAACTAACTGGCTGGTGGCTATCTCAAAACCTGGTTCTGGTTGTTCTCGACTCAACTGATCAGGGTACATGCTACTCATCAGAGGATTTTAAAATTGCTGGCAAGTAATTTCTTCTCAATCTTCACGAAGAATTCGTGCCGGGTCGCGTGTAATGGCAAACAAAGTGGGAACAAGACTGCAAATCGCTGTGAAAAGAGGAGCAATTGTCACCGACTGCCTCAGTAGAACGGGATCAGATTTCATGCCTTTGGCGGTGAGCTGAAACAATTCGACTCCATAGGTGAGACACAGCCACGTACCGGCGTAGTAACCTGCGAGAGCCCCTGCAATGCCGATTAACACCGCTTTCCCCACAAAGAGTAAACCGATAGAGCCCGAATCATAACCGAGCGCTCTGAGTAACCCGATTTCTGCCAGCCGTTGTCGAGCATTGATCATGCCCAGAGCGATCAACCAGCAACTGCAGGTCAACAGAATTACGGGGGATACAAACTTAATTGTTTTCGCCATCAACTGACGTTGGCGAGCTCTTGCTTCAGCCATGTCGGACATCATGATCACTTTTGCCTCGGGAAGAATCGACTCCAACTCCGTTCTCAAAATTCCCAGAGGATTTTCATCCGTGGTCAGACAGAGACAATCAATTGCTTTCACCTCGTTGATCTGATCTTCGAGATCGAGCGCCGTCTGCACTTCGTCAAGATTCGCGATGATACGCAGATCATCTGCCGTACCTAATTCCGGCATGACACGGGCGATCTTAAATGTCGATTTACCAATGGTGACTTCACTATCCCGTTCGAGATTCAACTGGCGGGCCAACTCATATCCCATTTGGACGGTCCCCGGCTCAATCGCTGAAGTCATATCCGGTTTCTGCATTCCCGGGGGGTACTTTTCTTCTGACAGGCCAGTCACAATTCCAGACGTTCCATCCAGATCAACCCGTTGATGTAAGGTTGCCACCAGGTGATTGTACGAGACATTTCCCTGAGCGACCAATCGATCCAGGACATCCTCGGGCATCGTCGCGTTAGAAAAACCGGTCAGATAAAACTGCGTCATGTCCGCATCTTTGGGAATAATACGCAGGTTGAAGCCCAAATCCCGGGTAATGCGGCGAGTTTCGCGTTCTGACGCCGAGTGAATCATCGCCACCACGACAAATATCCCGACTGTCAGAGCGACAGCCAGCGTAGACCAGATCGCATTGCCCTTATGATAGCGCAGCTCCTTGAAGATCAACTGGATCGGTTTCATACGGAATTGTTTTTCGCAAAGCAAAAGAAAACGTCAGAGGATGAATAAACTGTTCCGGGTGAGCTGGAGTTATTCTAGGTAATCAACTCCGTGCTGAAAAGGTGGCCCATGGGAACAAATGGCAACAAAAAAACCGCACCCAGTCAGTGGCTGGATGCGGTTTTTGATAGTCGCCGTCAGTAAAGGCTTTCAGGGTGACTGGAAAACCTTCTTCATAATTCTATTAACGGTAGTGACGCTGTGGAACTGTGTAGTGAGTCTGAGTTGCATCGGGAGGGGTCACAGGTGCAGGTTCTGCCGAGTGATCATGCCCGGATTTCGGAGCAGGTTTTACCGGTTGATATTCCTGCTCATAACTGGGGGCATAGTGAGGTTCTGAATGATAGACAGGGTATCCACAAGTATCGGGGATACCACAGCCGCAGGTAGTCGGGAAACCACATCCGCAAGTTTCAGGGAGTGAACAACTCACTTCTGGAATTCCACAACCACATGTTTCAGGAACCTCGCAACCACAGCTCATGGGTGCATCGCAACTGACCTCAGGACAGCCACACTCGGGAATTTCAACTGCAGCACAACTGCCGCAATTGGGCTTATCTTTCTTGCACCAGAAACCAATTTTTTTGCAGTGCTGTTCCGTGATCCCGGTGCAGGGATTGTATTTGTACGAACAGTGATAGCAGCCCGTCATCGAAAAAACGAACAATAAGCCAACGCAAAGCATCCCTGCTGATTTCATGGTGTCCCCCTAATTGGGTGGAGATTTCTTCCTGGAAATCTTTCCCCTACGACCTCCGGTATGAAATCGACCAACCGGAGGTGTTGTACTGATTACTGACTGAATAGTTTAAATAACTGGTTTGATGCCTGTTGGATCAGCGAGGCTCGCCAGCCTCTCCCCGCAAGGAGACCAGTTGTTCGCCAGTATCGTATCGTCGTAATGAATAAGGGGACTTTACCGAATTTCAGGCTTTGAACAGTTAAAGCGGTTCACCAGATTAAACCGATTAAACTGCTTCGCACCCGAACGATTTGCTGCCCGAGCAACAAGCCTTATTTCACCTTCGCCAGTACAGGGTCAGAGATCGATTCCATCTTATCCAGGATCTGCTGATGCAGTTTCTGCCTGATCTCGATCAGTGCAGAATCCTTGGAGTTAATCAAATTCGTCGTCTCCGCAGGATCATTCTTCAGATCGTATAACTCATCCCGTTCAGGATTCAGAAAATCGCGGATCAACTTCCATTCAGGCGTACGGTACATACGCATGTGAGTTTCTGATTGATGATGGGTGCTGTATTCGGCGTACAGATCGTTCTCCCAGGCGATCTTCGAAGACTCGTCCATCAATGGCTTGAAACTTCTGCCAAACCGAGTTGCAGGTTCTGGTGCTTCCACACCTGCCAGATCTACCAGTGTCGCAAACCAATCGAGATTGGTCACTGTCTGATCCACAACCGTCCCTGGTTTAATCATTGCGGGATAGCGAATTGTTAAAGGCACGCGAATCGAATTGTCATACATGTTAGGTCGCTGACGCTGGGGAATATTCTTCGTTGCGGGAGGAAACTCGGTCAGAATCCAGTGGCCATTTCCTTTATGCCAGATGCCATTATGCCCCATGTTATAACCATGATCGCTACTGTAGATGACGACGGTATTCTCCGTAAGATTCAATCGATCAAGTTCCTCCAGCAATCGACCAATGTTGCGATCGACACTCGTAACCGAGGCCAGGTACTCCTGTGTTTTCCTTTTTACCAGTTTCACATCCAGTTTGGGGTAATCCGGGTTGGGAATTTCAGGATCGAGATCTTTGTAAGGCGCCCAGTCTGAATCGGCTACTGGCAACCACGGGGCGTGCGGTGCGCGATAATGCAATGAGAGCAGAAAAGGTTGATCACTTTCTTTCTGGAGAAATGAAATCGCATCGTCAGTCAGAATATCGGGAAGTAGTCCATCGACCTGCTGCACTTTTCCATTTACTTCCAGCATGGGGTCTTTGGGTTTGTTACCTCCCTCTCGAAACCCCATGAAATATTCGTAACCAAAATGTTGTGGATGGAATTTGTCCTCGGTACCCAGATGCCATTTTCCAATCAAGCCGGTTCGATAACCTGCCTGTTGCAATGCCCGGGGCCAGACGGGGTGAGCAGCATCAAGCCCCAGTGAAGGTTCGTTCCGAGGATTGATCCAGTCGGTGATCTGAAGCTCTGAACCATATCGCCCGGTCATCATCTCGGCTCGGGAGGGACTGCAAACAGGCGTGACAGTGAAAGCATTCACAAAGGTAACACCCTCGCGGGCGATGCGATCCATATTTGGAGTTTTCGCGTGAGGGTCACCCGCATGGCCAGTCGCCCAGGCAGCATGATCATCGGAGAAGATGAACAGAATATTTGGTTTGTCCGCTGCTGTGAGCTGCTTCTCTGAATTGAATACAGCAAGCCCGATGATCATCAAAAGAAAAAAGTCCCGAGTCGCAAGTTCCTGATATCCCCGTGATGTGAAATAATTCTGTGTGGCGACCAGCAGATGAAAACTCGTCCCCTTGGTTTCTATGCCTCATTATTTCATGCAGCAGAAACGAAAAACAAGGTTGTCTGCTAATGACAGACCACCTTGTCAGAATTTCTTTATTTATGCGAAGGTAATCTCTGTTATTTGAGTGGAATCTTCACTTTCGCCAGGTAGATACTGTTTTCCTTGGTGAGAAGAGTAATAACTGACCCACAAGAGATCATCGTGCCAGACCAGTCCGGCATAACTGGTGTCTCCACCCGAAGGAGCTTCAGAAATTCGGATACTTCAGCTGTCTCCGGATTCACCCAGCAGAGAGAAGTGCGGACCGGTTGGTCGTATAACCTCACAGCTGCGACAATGCGATCATCTGGAAGCTGAAGCATATGTGGCCCACCAAGCCTGGTCCCGGTGTCTTTCCAATCCCACTCGGTGTAAGGAGGGTGTGAAGTCCCCATAATCCTGTATTGAGAGGAGCACTATCTCGTCGCAACAGGCACAAGGTCTCTGTCTTCAGTGAAGATAATCGAGCTCTCGTTCGTATCCCTCATCGTTAAATGGTTTGACAAGAGAGACTGAAGCTTTTGCCATCTGCAGATGAATAGAGGACTGTCCCTCGTTTGCCACCGTGTGGTAACCGACACCATAAGCAGCCCTTGTGCCAGGTCACACGCCAGAGCCAGTTATTTGGATCACCCACAAAGAGAGGTTCACTCCAGTTACGACCATCTTCAGAAAACCAGACATACGATTCATGCTTGTTCGCAGTTGGAGTCTCACCTCGTTTTTTCTGTTCTTATAGGCAGACATATATCCTGCACCACACAGCATCAGCTTACCTTCGGGGGTAATTTCTAATTTGGCATCACGCAGGTCTGCTTTATCGGAGGTGATCAACGCAGCAGAACTCCATTCTTCTCCGTCTTTCGATACCAGGACTTAGAGCCCCATCGGGCGAGACATGTTTTTGCCCCTCACGAAACACACAGAACCATTCTTCAAAGAAAACCAGATCGGTGAAGGCGTTGTGAGGAGCTTCATCCCAGATTTTCTTCACACTGACGAGCGTGCTTCGTCTTCAGCTTGCACAGCTTGAAGTCGGGAACTGAATTGCAGCAAGCATCAACAGGCTTGAGAGCAGAATTCCAAGTCGTTTGAAACGCATTTTTACTTCCTTTATAGCCGAAACACCAGATCACTATGTGACCCTTTGTTTTTCATATTAAGACTTTCTCTTTCAGAATAACTTATGAAACGGACTCGCATCAACATTCAATTGAATGCTGCTCGAATTTTCTCGCAGGGAGGGAGGGTGGTACACCGAGAATCAAGCCTGTTGAGTTCCTTTTCGCTTGTCTCTGAATATGAGAGAATGCAACAGCGGTGAAACCTTAAGAGACTGATTCTGCGTCACCGAACCTTGATTTTCTGTTACTCGCAAATGAAAGTAGCCCGTTCCATGCGTCCCAATCGCCTGCGTGAATTACTGAACGCCGATAAACCTACACTCGGTACACACGCTCATCTTTCCTGGCCCACCGTCATCGAACTGATCGGCCACTCAAAACAATACGATTATGTTGAGTTCGTAGGCGAGTATGCACCTTACGACCTGTATGCCCTGGAAAACATTGGTCGCGCGATTGACCTCTTCGATAATTTCTCAGGGATGATGAAAATCGAACAGGAACCTCGTCTGCAACTGGCGATTCGTTCGATTGGTTCCGGAATTCAAAACCTGCTGTTCGCCGATATTCGCACCGTCGAAGATGCCGAGTTCTGTGTGAAAGCGACCCGTGCCGAATGCCCCGGTTCAGACGGACTGCACGGAGTCGGCATGCGGCGGGATGTCGGTTTCGTGCTGGAAGCAGGGACACCCGCTTTTGTTAAAGCGCTGGATGATGCCGTCGTCGCGCTCATGATGGAAAAAATTCCGGCCATCGACAACATGGAAGCCATCATGAACGTCAAAGGAGTCGACATGGTCCAGTTTGGCCCAGCTGACTATTCAATGAACCTGGGACTGACAGGACAGATGAAGCACCCGAAAGTGGTAGAGGCAGAGGAGCGGATGATCAAAACCGCCCTGGAGTGCGGAGTCGCCCCTCGTGCGGAAATTGGCTCGCCTGAACAAGCTCAGCGTTACCTCGATCTAGGGGTAAAGCATTTCTGCATGGGAACTGATGTCAGCATTCTCTACGAATGGTTCTGCAAAAATGGCGATGGAATCCGCAAAGTACTCGATGGGAAAGCAGAGGGGGCCAGCGGAGGCAGTGTAAGCCGTGAAGAATCTGGCTACCGAGGGGGATAGGCAATCACATCTCAATCGGGATGATTTGATTTCCGATGTTCGGTTCCCGGGCACCTAAAGTGCCTATTCCACCGGTTTTAGGTGGCCATTTGAATTCTTATTGTTAATTCTGAAAAACGTGTTGACTTAAAATCGGGAAACCACTATTTTCCGCCGCGTTGATCAAAGAGGGGTCAAAATTGACTTTCGAAATTGATCTAACACCTTTTCTGATTTCAAGTTGTATTTTTCATCTCCTGTGACATGGATGTTCAATCGGAGATGTAGAGCACTGCTTCATTAGAAACAGTGCAGGCCTGAGCCGAGAGCATGGATGCAGATCGGTTTCAGCTGGCCTGGCTTGATTCAGGAGTCAATTTGAAGCTTACAATCGCCCCCGGGAGTGGATTGGTCTCCTTAGCCCCCCTAGGTATACCGTCCCTTCCGGGTTTTTGCGCGCCCGACTTCAAAATGGAGTATTTTGCAACACATACTCAAAATAACACCAGCACCTTATATGTTTTTAAAACACTTCACTTCGGTCTGATTTGTGGTGCCCCTCGCCAAAAAACGATCTTTTCAGACTGTAAATATAGCGAATTTTGAAAAAACATGAAAAAACAGGTAGCTGGCACGAAATACGCATTGTTGTAAATGCCTTCGGGGGTAAGCGTTGGCCCGCACTTACTTCCACTTGGCACATACAGAGCGTTACAAGTTCATTCTTGCTTAACCGCTCTTTTTTTATGCCCACTCCTATAGCCTCAGATATTGGCCCCGATTTTCTGCAATCTTGCCCTGTGGTTCTCATCCAGAGTCAAATCCACAAGGCCCCTGCAGGGCCTGATCGATGTGACCTCGATTTCGGGCTCCCACTAACACAGAAGTAATGGCCGGCTGCGTAAAAGACCCAGCTTAAAGCGAGCTGAATCATGGAATGTCCCGTTTCGGTGGAGAGCTGTCGCAGATGATCGATGGCCGTGAAGCCCGATTCTGAAAAATATATATCCTGATGATCGGGGATTACATCAAATCGCGACCCGGAAGGGATATGACCTTCACGATTGTATTTCCCGGTCAGAAAACCGGCTCCCAATGGACTGTAACTGAGGACGCCCACCTGTTGGTCCTCACAGAGGAAATGATCCGCTTCAATCTCGCGGCTGGACCAGGTTGTAGGGGGCTGAACAGACTCAAATCAGCTCGATGATCCGCTTCGTGCAAGTCGGCCCTTCGCCAACTGCCGGGCACCAGAGTACCGCAACCGATGTAACGGACCTTTCCACGTGTGACGAGGTCAGTTAAAGCAGTCAGTGTTTCTTCAAGCGAGGCCTCATTATCCCAGGAATGCAGTTGGAACAAATCGATCTGATCTGTTTGAAGTCGTTTCAAGCTTTCTTCAGCAGAGGTGATCCACCTTAATTCGCGAGTTAAGTTTCCGTTGACTTTGGTAGCCAGAACAACTTTATCTCGGCATTTTCGTTCTTTGATCCAGCGTCCAACCACAATTTCTGAGGCCCCGGCCGCATAAGCAGCGGTATCGAGCAGCGAAATCCCCTGATCAAAAGCGTAATCGGATCTCGAAAGATTCCGCCTCATTGATCTGCCGACCGGTAACACACCCCATTCAATGCAGCTGACCTCTAAATCCGTTCTACCTAATTGCTGTGTCTGCACGATGATCTGACCTTTTGATTCCTCTACAAGAATTGTCACAACTCGAAATAACCACTTGAGGTTAGTCAATTCGAATCGATTTGCCACTCTCTGCGGATTCGTATAATGCAAAAACGGCTTTAACTGTCTGCAAGGCCTCGATTCGTCATGGGAGGAGGCTGCAAACCAACCTCGAGCGGACAGCTGCCCGCACAATCCTGGTATAGGCATTTTCAGAATCTTGAGGTTTAAACTCATGCACTTGATCAGGTTTGTCTGACGAACTGCTTTGCCAGGTGAGAACCAATCCGGGATCTCGACCCAATTCCAGCCAGCCTTCTGAACCCCAGATCTTGATCTGCTGATGATACCCACTGCTTCCAGATAGTAGCCCGATGTGAGAGTGCCGAAGGTTCCAGTATCAAAGCGAAAGGCGACGCAGAGTCCTCAATGTTAATCGGTTGACCGCCCACATTGCCGGCAAAACCAGTCCTTCTACGATCGAGGAGTTAGCCAGATAGGAAGCCAGATCGAGGTACGTTGATCCCCAGCCAGGCGAGATGACCACACGGAGCAGGTGCGGTCTGTGAACCACGCCATTTGGTAAGACTCGCGAGTCAGGCGGGTCTGATCAGCGATCAAATGCATATCGACGCCATAGAGCTTGCCCAGCATTCCCTCTGCAATGAGTCGCTTCAGCGAGGATTTCCGGGATTCAACCTGTTCATAAAGGCCAACATTAACTGTTTATCATTCCGGGGTCGTAGCTGTACCCGGGATTTTGAACGACTCAGCCGATACACAGGCAGGTTTTTTCTGCCAGTACATCACACCAGGATTGGCAGCAACTCGATGACAGCCGGGGCCAGTCTGGCTTCAGAGAAATCAACACAAACTGGGGCTTCTCAATCCGCAACAAAGTCTTGTTCACATAGCTGCCTTCACTTTTGAAAGTTTATCACCCAGTACGCCCCGGGCCTGTTTCGTTACTTTCTGATCGGGATCAGCCAGCACAGTCGACCTTCTTCCGTTGCCAGATGGCGTAATAAGCGGTGAGATGGGCACCATCTGCATTGGTTAACAGGCCCACTTTGATTTTGGGCTGCGAATCGCCTGTCTCTTCAGAAATTAATTCTTCTGAAAATACAGTAATCGTTAAAAAGCACATATGATGATTGAAAGTGATGCAGGCGTAGCACATAGTATGAACCTGTTCGATCTTTTGTCGAAAAAAAACGACTCTCTCGAATAAGAAGTCGCAGAGGCATGTAAGCCGAATCTGTGTGATTAAACCTGTGGCTCCCAACCAGGTTCATATTCCCGTTTCCAGTATTTCATAGCCGCTTCGTCACCGATGATATGGCCATTCTCCGGGTTGCAATTCAATGTTCGTCCTGTGCGGTGCGCGATATTGCCCAGATGGCATAACAAGGTGCTTTTATGTCCGCCTTCGATCTCTCCATACAGACTCATGGGATCATTATTTCGAATGGCTGCCAGGAAGTTATCAATATGCTCGGTATCACCCCGACTCCCTTTTGATTCGACGAGCACTTCTTTGTCTTTCTCGTCGTACTGAATGAAGCCTCCATCGCCATCAATCACAATGGTCCCCTTCTCACCGAAGAAAGAGGCAAAGGGTGCATTGTGACGATTACAACTTCGGCCTTCCCAGGTAATCATTTTTCGATCAGGAAACTCGAAACCAACGGTATGAGTATCGGCTGTCTGCTGGTCATCCTGATAAGCGTAACGCCCACCAGTAGAAGTGACTTTGATCGGATAATCGACATTTAAACCGAAACGACAAAGGTCGAGCGAGTGGACTCCATTATTTCCCAACTCCCCATTACCCCAGTGCCAGAACCAGTGCCACTTGTAAGGAACTCTGTTGGACATATAAGGAGTCCGAGGTGCAGGCCCCTGCCATAATTCATAATCGAGAGTTTCCGGCACTTCAGCTGGCTCACAGGTTCCAATTGAAACCCGGTCACTGGTGTGAGCCGCAGCGGCAGCATAAACGCGACCAATCGCACCTGAATGCAACAGATCGATGGCCTTACGTACTGAACCTGAACTGCGTCGTTGCGCTCCCATCTGCACAGCCCGGTTGTGTTTCCGAGCAGCTTGAACCATCATCTCTCCCTCGTAGGGATTATGACTACAGGGCTTTTCCACATACACATGTTTTGCAGCGGCACAAGCCAGAATCGTCGCCGGAGCATGCCAGTGATTTGGTGCGGCACAAATCAAAGCATCGACTTCCGGATCGTTCAGAATTTCGTGAAAATCACCAATTGCCTTGGGGCGAGGTGCACCTGTCCCCTCGACTGCCGAAGCCCCAGTCTCAGCTCGTGTGGAATCTGTATCACAGGTGTAACGAACTTCCACCTCAGGACGCTGAGCAAATTGAGTCGCCAGCGAGCGACCTCTGGATAAACCCATCACTCCCACAACGACTTTACGGGGTGTCTCGTCCTCCCCTTTCGCGACGGCAGAATTGAGCGCAGCCAGACTGACAGCTCCAAGCGCTGTTTGTCCCAGAAATTGCCTTCGTTGCAGACTGTCTGTCATGCGGGTATCTCCTCAAATTTTTTTATGAGTTCAATCGAGAGTCAGGAATGAATTGAGTCATTGTTCACGATGTCATGCATCAAAACTGATTATAAGTGTACCGGTCTCCGGAGGTCAGTTCAATCTAAAATGCATACACTTCGGGCTTTACGCAGCCTTCAAATCAATTCATCGGACCTTCGAAGCATCTTCAATTGATCGAAACTCTCAAAATGGATATGAATCTTTCTTTGCTGTCCAGGTGACAGACTGAGCTGGAATTTACTGACTGGAACTATATGTCCCCATTATTAAAGACTGTTGTACTGCTAATCTGTTCCAATATATTCATGACCTTCGCCTGGTATGCTCATCTGAAAGAGCTGAAGAGCAAACCCTTACTCCTGGTAGTTTTAATCAGTTGGTCAATCGCTTTTTTTGAATACCTCCTGCAGGTCCCCGCCAATCGCATCGGTTCTGAGACGCTTTCTCTGCCACAACTCAAAATCACACAGGAAGTCATTACGCTGGCTGTCTTCGTTCCGTTCGCTATTTTTTATATGCATCAGCCTTTGAAATTGGATTACCTGTGGGCTGCCTGCTGCCTGATGGGAGCTGTTTATTTCATCTTTCGAAGTTGAAACTGTTTCTGGTTCCAACACTGTGATCCAGCTGAATACGCTTGTCGAAATCATTCATTTAAGAGATAGTCATACGGTGACTTTGTTGCGACAGTGTGAACTCAGTTCAAATTGCTGCATCAGTGAGAACTCCTCTGATGTCACAGCAGTGCAAACAAAGGTCTCATCACCAGAGAAAGATTTTCATGGGCCAGGATGATCGGGCGAATACGAAATTCGGCACGTTTGGAGGTGTATTCACTCCATGTACGTTGACGATCCTCGGCGTGATCATGTTTCTTCGCTTTGGACAGGTTGTGGGTCAGGCGGGTGTCATCTATGCCTTGCTGATTGTGGCCGCTTCCAAGTTAATCACGACCCTGACAACTCTTCTCTCTCTGCCATCGCCACGAACACCCGAGTGCAGGGGGTGGCGCTTACTACCTGATCAGCCGCAGCCTGGGCGTCGAATTCGGAGGTGCCATTGGTGTCGTCTTTTATCTCGCCCAGGCCATTTCCGTGGCAATGTATATCATTGGATTCACGGAAGCCTTTCTCGCCAGTTTCGCGATTTCTGGTGACAACTTCATTGCTGTAGCGACAGTGATCAACATCTTCATTTTCATCTGTGTCTACATCGGAGCGAGTTGGGCAATCAAGGTCCAGTATTTCATCCTGGCAATTCTGGCCGCCTCTCTTTTCTCTTTCTTTATCGGGGCCTTTGCCTCGATTGATACCAGTTTACTGCAAACGAACCTGACTCCCCACTACGAATCCGGGGAATCGCTCTTCACCATGTTCGCACTCTTCTTTCCAGCAGTGACAGGGATCATGGCGGGGGCAAACATGTCTGGTGACCTGGAAAGACCCTCGAAATCGATTCCCAAAGGTACGTTATGGGCCGTACTGATCACGGGTGTTATCTACCTGTCGCTCGCATTACTTCTGGGAATGACGCGGCCTTATACTGAATTGATCAGCAACAACCTGATCATGAACGACATTGCCATCTGGTCTCCCCTGATCACAGCCGGTGTCTTTGCAGCGACATTATCGTCGGCACTCGGTTCAATGATGGGTGCTCCCCGTATCCTGCAGGCTTTCTCTAAAGATGAAATCTTCGATTCACTCAAATTTTTCGGAGCAGGCAGCGGTCCGACACGCGAACCACGCCGGGCCACAGTGATCACTTTCATTATCGCCGAGCTCTGTATTCTGCTGGGCGATTTGAATGCGATTGCCCCCATCATCACAATGTTCTTTATGATCACCTATGGTTTATTGAATCTCGCCACCTTCTACGAGTCCGTCACCCATAACCCCAGCTATCGCCCCACCTTTAAATATTGTCACTGGTCTGTGTCACTGGCTGGGACGATTGGTTGTGTCGGTGTGATGTTCCTGATGAACTGGGTCTGGGCGACCATCTCCATTCTGATGCTCGCCGGTCTCCACTGGTACATTCGCTTTCGTGAAATCGAATCCCGTTGGGGTGACTTGAACAGCGGCGTGATTTTCGAGCGTTCCCGGCAAAACCTGTTGCGTCTGGAGCAGGAAGTCTATCATCCCAAAAACTGGCGCCCGATTATCCTGGCTTTGAGTGGCACAGCCTGGAGCCGACCGCACCTCGCTATCTATGGACACTGGTTAACGGCTGGGCATGGTATCCTATCGCTCGGTCACATAGTCACCGGTAACATCGAAGATTACGCCGAACGCCAGCAGAAATTCGAGATGACTTTACGCAAGTTTATCAACGACGAGGGATTACTCGCCTTTCCGGCTGTCGTCATCTCACCCTATGTCTCGGATGGGATCGAAGCACTTGTGCAATGTCATGGAATAGGAGGGTTAAGACCGAATACCGTGTTACTGGGCTGGCCGGGAGATGTCGATAAATCCGAGCCATTCGGTGCAACAGTTCGACTCGTTTCCCGATTGGGACGGAGTGTCATTGCGGTCCGTTTTCTCGATTACAAGGAAGAAGATCCCTGGGAGATCCCCGAAGGCACAATCGATGTCTGGTGGCGGGGGAAAAAGAATGGGTCACTGATGCAGCTACTCGCACACCTCCTGCACCAGAACCCGGAATGGCTCGGCAACCGGATTCGTATGCTTCGCTCTGTTCCTTCAGAAACAGGTCGAGACGAAGTGATCAAGCATATAGAAACCCAATCGGCTCTCGCACGTATCACTGTCGAACCTGTCGCAATTGTCTCCGCCAGTGCTGAAACTGCTATCCAGTTCCATTCGCGCGACGCGGCCATCGTGATCTTTGGCTTTGAGCCACCCGAAGAAGGGAAAGAAGCCGAGTTCTTCAACCGCATGGAATCGTTCGCTGGAGCACTCCCTCGCGTGCTCTTCGTTGATAGTGCTGGGGGTATGGAGTTGGAATCGTAACAGCCAACCCCAGTGTGCATCCTACAAAATCATCTCCCGCCTCAGATGGGCAGCGTCCAGCATTTCGTTCGTACTGGTCGGGTCAATATCACGACAACCTCTGGTTAAGGTCTCAGCCATCGCGCGAAGTTGATCTTTCCATTCTCCCTCTGTTAATCCGGAAGGAGTCACCTCTTCGAATTCCTCCAGGAGCAGAATCAACCGCAGTAAATGCCGGAAGATAATTCCTTCCTGCTTGGCGAGGTTTCTGCCGCTGATGTATTTGTTGAAATCACCGTTAAAGTTCAGAAAATCGCCCGCGCACCAGACTGGGGTGATGCGAAAATCCCGGACGCGGGGGAAGTCGGAGTGAAACAGCATCCGGATTTTATCCGCCAGCGGAATTGGCCAGCGTCGTTCTTCGAACGGGATGTCTTCGTCACGCGAGGGATACAATTCATCATGTGAAGCCAGACCACGACGGACAATTTCGACGTCGAGAAATTCACGTGCCAGATTACCTGGAGGCATCACCTCGGGAAGTGGCACACGTACTGAACGGGCAACTGAGCCGGGCATTTCCAGGACAGATTCAAAAGCTTGAATTCGCTCTTCCGGTTCTGCCTCGGCTAATAACTCGGTGAGATAAACTCCATACAACGGATTCACACTGCGAAACTTCAGCAGCTGATGCATCTTCGCCTGTGGATGAGCGTACTCCGGTTGATATTCCTGCCGCTCCGATTCCTCATTGGTTTGTTTCGTTTTCTTCTTATCCCTGACCGTTCCCGCATCTTCGCGTGCCGCACTTAACAGGGCACCGAAAGTCCCCTGCTTGGGAGGTTCCGGTTCCTGTGGCTGTTCCACATCTGTCTTGGGAAGCGGGGGAGGGGGGTCGAGTTTGACATACTCCCCAATCTCCAGACTGATCAACATCTGCGTCAGATCTTTTTCCGCCCGTTCCCGTTGTGTTGGTTCCATTAACCTGCGCGACAGAAAATCACGAATGCGGCTCACCTCCGGTGAGATTGTCAGCAGGTACGCCAACAAACGCCAGGGAAGGGGGCCGTTCGAATAAAGTTTTCCCGGGGGAGATGTCTGTAGCAATTCTAATTGAGCCTCCGACCAGTACTGCACCGTGCTCCGGCGTGTCGGTGCTTTCTTTTTCATTTTCTTCTTGGCTTTGATCAGCAGTGGATCTTTAGTGTCTTCGGGAATCTGATCGTACTTTTCCTTCCAACGATGAATTTTGACATCATCCTCATGCGCCAATGCGTACACATACCCTTGCGAATCAAACTGAGGCCGCCCCGCGCGACCAAACATCTGATGAGCGCTACTTGCTTCGATTAATTTCTTTTTACCCGGCGGGCCTTTCAGTAACTCCGTTAACAGAACGGATCGAGCAGGCAGGTTAATTCCCGCAGCCAATGTCTCGGTGCAGATGCAAACGGAGAGTAACTTCTGCTGGAAGAGATCCTCCACAATGCGACGAAAGGAGGGTAATAACCCGGCATGATGCACCCCAACGCCGCGCAGGAGAATCTGTTTAATCTTCGGGCCCGCTCCGTGAGAGAAGTCGTGCTTCTCGATTTCGATATTCAACCGATCTCGCGTTTCTTTATCGACCAGATGCTTCCCTTTCAGATGCTCGGCAACCGACCAGCATTGTTCACGATTAAAACAGAAGACAAGAGCCGGTGTTTTCCTTTCTGTATCATCTCCCTCGGTCATGATCTCAAGTTGTTCGCTCAATAGCTGATCTTCGACCCATTCGTATCGAAGTGGGACTTTGCGGTCAAAACTCTGCACGAGTTGCAGGCGACGTCCGTGACTGTGGTTGAGCCAGTTAAGAAACTCCGCCGTATTCCCGACAGTCGCCGAGAGGAGTAAGAGGCGAATATGCGTGGGGAGCAATGTCAGCGAAAGTTCCCAGACGATTCCCCGTTCACGATCAGCAAAGCTGTGGAATTCATCCATTACCACTGAGGAGACATCTTTGAAGTCGAATGCTTCTGTATGCAACAAGCGGTTCAACAGAATTTCCGCGACGACAACCAGCACTTTCGCATGCGGATTCACACTTCGGTTGCCCGTTACCAATCCGACATCATCCGGATTGAAACCCCATAACCGGGCTTTCTCCTGGAGTTCACGAAATTTCTGTTCGGTCAGTGCGATGAGCGGCGTAGTATAGTAGGTGACTGTTCCGGTTCTTAGCGCTTCGTAGACAGCCGCTTCAGCGATCAGCGTCTTTCCCGTTCCTGTCGGTGCACAGACTAATACACCCGTTTGTGTGCTGAACCAGGCAAGCAGCGCTTCTTCCTGAACCGGATACGGGTCGTAGGGAAGGAGGTCGAGATATTCTGAACAAAGTTCATCGCGCGATACCTCAGGATCAGGAGTGTGAAATTCGGACATAAAGTTTGAGTCGCTTCCGGGTGAACCTGTCGGGCTGAATGTTGTCCTGATGAAGGAGAATTGATGAACAGACCTGGTTGATCAGGTTGCATCAGGGGCTCATCATAGAGTATCCCGGGAAAGTCCGCGACCGCCAATAAATGAATCGAGACAGAAAGACCATGTTGCAGGAACCTCAAACTGAAACCATCTGGGAACGTTTCCGAAGTCAGATGCCCGTCACGGAAAAATGGGCTTACTTCGACCATGCTGCTGTCGCCCCGATCACCCGTAATGCGCAGCAGGCACTCCATCAATGGACAGATCAGGCTGCACTCGGAGCAATGCACGGTTGGGGAAAGTGGAGAAAAGAAACAGAAGAAGTTCGCAATCTGGGCGCCACACTGCTGAATACCAAACCGGAAGAAGTCGCCCTGATTCATAACACCACCGAGGGAGTCAACTTTGTTGTTGAAGGCTTTCCCTGGCAACCGGGCGACAATGTGGTCACCCTCTCGGGAGAGTTCCCCACCAATTATATTCCCTGGCGGGAATTGAAATCGCGCGGAGTTGAATTACGCGTAGTTCCCACCGATCGCGGACGTGTCAGCCTGGCCGAAATTGCAGAAGCATTGGATGACCGCACTCGTTTGGTGACGCTCTCCTGGGTGAATTACGTCAGTGGCTGGCGGCACGATCTCAAAGCAATTTCCGATCTCGTCCATCGTCGCGATGCCTATCTCATGGTAGATGCGATCCAGGGACTGGGTGTCTTGCCGATTGACGTCGACGCAATGGGCATCGATTTTCTCTCGGCCGATGGTCACAAATGGTTACTCGGTCCCGAAGGGGCAGGGTTCTTTTACATCAAACAGGAGCACCTCAATTTGCTCCGTCCAATTATGACTGGTTGGAATAGTGTGGAGGATACCTGGAGCTTCGATAACCTCGATCGCGATATTAAACAGGCCGCATCCCGGTACGAAGGGGGAACCGCCAATCATGGTTTGATCAGCGCCCTCAGTGAAAGTTTAAAACTGTTGCTTGAAATCGGAATCGAACAGATCGAGCAACGTCTACTGGCACTCAATGAACAGTTGCAGGTCAAACTGGAACGGATCGGTGGAGAGATCCTCAGTCCGCGCAAATTCGAACACCGCTCCGGCATTGTCTCCGTCAGATTTGATCAGAGGGACCCCTCAAGCCTGCAACAGCATTGTCGTGATGAGGGGATTCTCATCAACTCACGCGGGGGAGCACTGCGGATCAGCCCACATATTTATACCAGTGAAGAAGAAATCGAACGGCTGGTTCACGCGATTCAGGAGTGCCTCAAGTAAGTTCAGGCAACGGGGCGTTCGCTCTGGTTTTCCGCGGTCTTCAGATAAGCTGCTGGTGTTGAGAGTGGTTGTGCGTTCGGTAATGCCAGACCGACATGCAATTTGCCGAGCAGGCTCAGTAGCGCCCCACATTCGCTCTTATCGAGAGCAGCAAACAGATCCGAGGTCACCTTGCGCACTTTGTCCTGCACCTGGGTCAGGATCTGCAACGACTTCGTAGTGAGCAACAAACTCGATTTGCGTCGATCTGACTGCGAGCGAATTCGATAGATCCAGCCATCACGCCGCATCCGGGCGACCATCGCGCTGATATTCGCTTCCGACTGTCCCAGGTTTTGCGCCAGTTCGACTTGTGTACATCCCTGAGGATGAGCCAACGAGAGTGCCTTGAGAATCTCAATCCGCGCTTCGTTTAAATCATTCTGATCGTAAACGTGTTGTAACGCTTCATCGATTTGCTTAAGAACCGTTCTGAGAAGCAGGGTAATTTCCTGCTCCAACGATTCCACCGGGGGGGCCTGTTCCGATTCCTGGGGGAAAGGAATCGATTCGAGATTTGCTTCGAATGCAGGTCGGACTGACCAATTCTGCTGTTCCTGACTCATCCTGGCCCACTCCCTCGCGCTGAAATACCGGGTCATGACTGACAATCGGGTACTGAAATTATCCCTTAACCAGTTCATACTTCGGCTGCGAAGGAACAGTCGCTTGAGCACGATCGAAATTCACGGGCCGATTCCCTGTAAAAAGCGAGGGAAAGGCTCCCTATGACCTCCTGATCTGTTAACCTAGAGAGACTGGACTAAATCAACAACTTCTGGAAAGGCTCTCTTCAGATGCTCCGTTCTCTCGTCACCTTTCTCTTGCTCTCCTCGTTCTTTCTGGGTGGAAATTCGACGCTGATACAGGCAGAGACAACTCAACCGAACATCATCATTATTTTCTGCGATGACCTCGGTTACGGTGATCTGGGTTGTTTCGGGCATCCCACCATCCAGACGCCCAACCTCGACAGAATGGCTTCCGAGGGAATGAAACTGACCCAGTTTTACTCGGCAGCCCCTGTTTGTACTCCTTCCCGAGCCGCGTTGATGACTGGACGTCTCCCTGTACGAACGGGAATGTGCAGCAATACCCGCCGCGTTCTCTTCCCGGATTCCGCCGGGGGAATTCAGGACTCAGAAATATTGCTTCCAGAAGCGTTGAAAGCAGCAGGTTACGCGACCGGCTGCTTCGGTAAGTGGCATCTGGGACATCTCCCGCAGTACCTGCCGACGAATAATGGATTCGATGAATACTTTGGCATTCCTTATTCCAACGACATGGATCGCGTCGCGGAGAGCCCCCAGGGTCGCGCTGCCTTTCTCGATCCCAAAGTCGAATACTGGAACAATCCGATCCTTCGCGGAACAGAGGTCGTAGAACGTCCCAGTCATCAACCGACACTCACAAAGAGGTATACAGCAGAAACAATTCGGTTCATTACCGAAAATCAGGACAAGCCGTTCTTCGTATATCTCCCCCACAGCATGCCGCATATTCCTCTGTTTCGCTCGGAAGAGTTCGCCAATAAAAGTCGTC
The DNA here is from genome assembly GCA_041398805.1 of Planctomycetaceae bacterium. GTDB lineage: Bacteria > Planctomycetota > Planctomycetia > Planctomycetales > Planctomycetaceae > Polystyrenella. The sequence continues at coordinate 766,428 of JAWKUC010000002.1, forward strand.
GTGGTTTGTACGGGGATGTCATTGAAGAACTCGACTGGTCAGTTGGACAAATCCTGCAAACCTTACGGGAACAGAATCTCGACCACAAAACGGTCGTCTTTTTCACCAGTGATAATGGTCCCTGGACGACACATGGGCTGCAGGGGGGATCGGCAGGACTGTTGCGCGACGGGAAAGGCTCGACCTGGGAAGGAGGGATGCGGGAACCCTGCATCGCCTGGTGGCCTGGAACGATCCCTGCGGGTACATCGAGTGCCGAACTCGGAAGTACGATGGACCTCTATGTGACCAGCATCAAACTGGCAGGAGGAACGGTTCCCGAGGATAGACCAGTTGACGGTTATGATCTTACGCCAGTTATTAAAGAAAACAGTGCTGGACCGCGAGACATTATGTATTATTATCGAGGCCAACGCCTGATGGCGATCCGCAAAGGCCCGTGGAAGGCCCACTTCATGACACAAGCGGCTTACGGACAACGCGAGCCAGTCGTGGAGAATCCTCCCGTTCTGTATCATCTGGAAATAGACCCCAGCGAACAACACAATGTCTCGGCAGATCATCCGGAGGTGATTGCGGAATTGGCCAGACTGGCTGAAGATCACAAAGCCGGTGTCGAGATCGTACCTTCTCAGTTGGAAATCCGACTGGATGAGAACAAATAATGAATTAGCCGCTGCAATCATCGCATCAATATGGAAACAAAACAGGGACGTCCGATGTTGAACCTTCAATCGCTTCCACGCAATCTGCATTCTGTGCTGCTATTCCATGTTGCAGTTCTTATGCTGTTGTTCATTGAACCTGTCATTGGTGCACAGGGAACTTCGATTGTCGAGGTGAATGGAAACCCGATCACCGAACAGGATTTGCAGATTCAGTTTCTAACCCGCAATATTCCCTCCGACCAACAGGCAGGGCTACGGGAACAATTTCTGAATGACCTGATCGACCAGCGCCTGATGCAGGAATACTTGCAGGAACAGAAAGTAAAGCTCAACGAAACCCGCGTGCAGGAATCGCTCTCCAAGGTTTATAAGATCATCCGGGAGGCCAACCGCGATCCGGAAGAAGTACTCCAAAACCTGGGACTGACCGAGCAGATGCTCCGCAAAGAACTGATGCTCCCTCTTGCCTGGGAAGTACATATGGAGCAGAAAGTAACTCCCGAGCTTTTACACCGGTTCTATGAAAAGAATCAAAACAAGTTTGACGGGACGGAGCTTCGCTTGCGACAGATTTTTCTGAAGGTCAACACGATCGAAGAGGAAGAGCCAGCACTTCATAAACTGGACCAGATTCGCCAGCAGATTGTGAGTGGACAGCTCCCCTTTGAAGAAGCCGCTCAACGATTTTCTCAAGCTCCTACCGCAAAAAATGGGGGGGACCTCGGTTTCGTTCCTTATCAGGGGCAAATGCCAATCACGATCACTGCCCCTGCTTTTGAACGAGGTAAGGGAGAGCTGACCGCGCCCTTTCTCTCGCCCTTTGGAGCACACCTCATCCAGGTTATCGATGTGAAACCAGGCGAATTAAGCCTGGAGGATGTTCGTACCGAGGTCTGGCAGGCGATGAGTGAAACAGTCTGGAATAACATTATTACTGCCAGACGGGAAACTGCTGAGATTAAATGGGCAGGTCCATCCCGCTGAGACCCGTGAGCTGATCTCGGTGAGAATTTATTCCTCTATCCGTACTCGTGTCTGGCTTGTCAGATCGGCGTCAGGTGCCAGGATGACTTGATCAACATCTCTCACCCCTGCTTTGATTTCGACTTCAAAGTCGTTCATTAACCCAGTCGACACATCAATTTTAAAGGCCCTGTCATTTCGTACTACAAAGAGGGACCAGTTGTCATCGACATCTCGAAAGAGGGCGGTCCGCGGAACAACTAAACTGTCGTCACTTTCATCAGTGATGATTTTGATTCGCAGCCGATAATCAATGCCGAGTTGTTTGTTCAATTCCTTTTCAATCTCTGCCAAAGATTTATCAAATTTGATGATGACCAGCACCCGCTGTTCTTCGACACCAAGTGAAGATACTTTCGTAAAGCCCTGAGGATAAATCTGGGAAACCTTGCCCATAATAATCTCTTCACCAACCGTCGGTCCGGTGATTTCCACCCGGTCGCCCACGGCGATCTCGACCGCTTGTTGCGTAAGAACTTCGGCTACGACTTCGAGCTGATCGACCTGCCCCAGTTCCAACAGCACTTCACCCGCCTGCATTACTTTTTCATTGGAGACGTGTCTTTTCAAGACTGTGCCGGAAACAGGCGATTTGATTTCACTTCGTTTAAGGTCCCGCTCGTCTTTCAGGCGTTCCTCTTCCGAATTAGTTTTAGCAATTTGCATCGCAGCCTGTATCGCCTGAATAGAGCGCCAGGTAAGGACATCCTTTTTATGATCAACCCGGCTTTCGAACTGTGCAAGTTCGGCGGCATCCAGATCAGAGGGAGTGACCGCGTTTTTCTCGGCGAGGTTACTCATGCGTTTATACTCCTGATCCTCGTATTCGAACTTTGCCAGTGAAGCATTGATTTGTTCCTGAGCCGCCTCGACAGCCAACTCGATTGATTTGATCATCTCGACGAACTGCCCCACCTGAGCATCACTCGCCACCAGATCTGTTTGCAGGTCTGCCTGGTCCATCTGAGCCACTTGCTGCCCCTCTTCGACCTGATCACCCTCTTTCAGTTCAATTGGTTTGATGCGTCCCGTCAGCGGCATTGTGATCTCGTAAACTTCCGGCACACGTGTTTTCGCACGCTCCTCAATGTAGGCGACAATTTTCCCTTTCCGCACTGCTGCAACTTCAACCAGCATGCCCGATTGCAGGTACGACCAGTAACCAAGACCAGCAACGATTAATACCAGGATAAAAATAATCAGAAAGCGTTTCATAGTTCTCTGTCCGAAGGTGAAAGTTCACTTCTATTCTTTATCAGTTCAACTCTTTAACAGACTTATTCCTTAACACTTATTCTTTAACATTGAGAGCCCCTGTCCAATCGAGATGATCAATCGATCTTTTTAAAGGGAGATGGGCCAATAGTGTGAATCCGATCCCTACAGCGATGGTAATCAGGATCGAGTTCCCATTGATCACAAATGGAATCCGAAAGAGGTCCGTCTCCCATGCTCTCGCACATCAGCCAACCGAGGGCGTATCCCAGGGGCAATCCGCACAGTAATCCGGCGATATTCAAAACCAGGGATTCCTGCAAAAACATGCGGGCAATTTCACGCGTGGTGTATCCCAATACATGCAAGGTGGCGATTTCCTGTTCCCTGGCTCTGACAACGAAATCAATGAGGAATTCAACACCGAGCCAAAGAAAATCATACCGGCAAAAATGGTGGTGATCGTGAGTGACACCATCAATTGCCCTGTCATTGTCTCTTCCAATAGCTCCCGATCATGTCGCGCCGAAGCGACTGATTGGCAGCGGGTGTGTTTTTGAGCTGTTTCAGAAATTCCGATTCAGTCTCTTTGTTCTGCACAGTTTTCATCTGAATCGAACTGACTGTTTCTTCTTTGTCTACCAACCGATTGAGATAATCGATGTTGGCATAAGCGGACAAACCCAGATAGGAGTTCACGATCCCGGCAACCGGCACTTGTCTCACTTCCCGTTCCCAAGCTCGGTTGTCTGGAATTGAAGAACATCTCCCACAGAGACATGCAGAATCTTCCCGCCAATCGATGCGAAAGCAGCAGCCCCACTTCCGGTAAGGGTTCGCGTTTCCCCTCTGTATTCACAGGAATGGTCAGTTGAGAACCAGGGATCAAACCGTTGACCGCCAGCTTTTTCTCGTGATGTTCGTAACGAAGTTTACAGGCGACATTTAGCATCGGTTCGGCATCCACTCCCGGCATACGCTTCACTTCGAGAAATGCACCGTAGTCCCGGGATCCTGAAAAACCGATCTCAAAATCATTCACCAGGATTTTCGTAAATTGAAAATCCATCATTTCATCCATGCTGGGTCATGCATCACCAGCACCACAACCAGCAACATGGTCCCCATACTCGCAGCAAAAACTCCCGCCAGCGAACGCATGCGGCTCGTGCGCGAGACCGCGTAATGAAAACTGGGTCTGCAAACGGAGCTACTTCCAGAGTGAAGGTCCACTCTTCTCCAACCAGATCCGCCTCCCCTTAACCGGAGGTTTAGGTCGCATCGCTTCTGCGGGAGCAAGCTGCATCACCTTCTTCACCCCGCGAAGTGAACCCAGCACCGCAAAGATCAAGCTGATGCTGATTCCCGCCAGCAGAATCCCCGGGTAAGGCCGATTGATCAGCCGGGGGAATTCGAAATACTCGGCATACACATTTTTAGTCATCACCCCCGCAAACAGAAAACCTGTTGTCGCTCCCAGTATGCCCCTGATCAATCCGATAACTGCACCAAATTTAAGATAATGCCAGAGGATCTCCGGTTCGTATAGCCAATGGCTTTTAATGTTCCCACGACAGTTCGCTGGATGCTCCACCAGTCGTAGCATCAACACATTCAGAATGATCGCAGCGACAGTCAGAAAAATACTGGGGAGTGCAGAATCACGGTCGTCTTCAGATTTTCAATCTCACTCGACAGGAAGAAATGAGAAGACTGATCCTCCAATGGTGTAACTGAGGCGACTCCGTAGGGTTTTAAAAGTTGTTCCATCCGATCGAGCACATCATGCGGATTCTCACGCAGCGAAGCATCCAGTAACCCCACAACCTGATTACACGCTTCCTGGTAATTAAAGAGATCCTCTGCCAGGCTTTTCGGATATAGAAAATTCCGTAATTAGCCGGATCAGGAATTATTCCTCCCCCACCCACGACATAAACATATTCCGAACTGAGAGCTGTGCCGACGATGTGAAACTTTTCTTTACGTTCATTGAGGACAAGTTCAATCTGGTCCCCGGGCTTCAGATTTCTCTCTGTGGCAAATTTGTCGTTAATAATGATTTCCGGATAACAGCGAGTCGGTGAAATAACTCCCTTTACGGATCACAATGTTATTGATGATCGGAGCAGGTTGTTCTGGCAACGAAAGCACCTGACCGGAAACAGGGCGTTCTACCTGCGGAAGATCAACCGTCACGGGGAAGAGAATGCGGGGCCGGAATTCAGCCACCCCTTTGATTTCATGCAATTGATCCAGTTCGATCCTGCATTTTTTCAGGGTGATGTAGAAATCAGCCATGCGACACTGGCTGTAATAAAGCTTGCGGGAAGTCTCCAGATTAAAGTAGAGAGAAGCCATACCGACAAAAAACAGAACTCCAGCGGCGATGATACCAATAATCGCGGCCAGCATGCCTTTCGAAGTCAGCAGTTCCCGGGAGAGTTTACGATTAAGAGCTTTCACCAGCTGATCTCCTCCGGAGCAACAGGTTGTGAATTTTCTTCCATCGTAGCGATTGTTCCCGAACCGATATGCACACACTTGGTGGCCATTTCCGCAATGGCCGAGTTATGCGTAATCAGGATTACCGTCTTGTTCAATTCCTGATTCAATTTGTGAAGCACACTCAGAATACTGCGACCAGTTGACAGGTCGAGTGCACCGGTTGGTTCGTCACACAAGAGTAACATCGGATTCTTGGCAATCGCCCGGGCAATCGCCACCCGTTGCTGTTCTCCACCAGACATCTGCGAGGGGAAATGCTCCAATCGATGCTCCAGACCAACAAGCCGCAGTGCTTCCCGGGGATCCATGCCCTCACTGCTCAGTTCGCTGGCGACCTGTACGTTTTCTGTGGCAGTTAAAGTCGGCACGAGATTATAAAACTGGAATACAAATCCAATATGTTCCCGCCGATATACTGTTAACTCAGCATCAGAGAGATTACTGATTTCGTGATCGGGTGGTTCAAACCAGATTTGCCCACTGGTTGGTCGATCCAACCCACCGATTAAATTGAGCAGCGTGCTTTTTCCAGAACCAGACGGCCCGACGATAACGACAAATTCCCCTTCGTCGATCTGGAGATTCACCTCATGCAGCACCGGGACTTTAACGTCCCCCATGATAAAAGTTTTACTCACATTTTCGATCGAGATGATCTTGCGGGCACTCATATCTGAGACTTTCCGTCCACATCCTGTGGAAAACACGTCAATCAAAGCTGCATGGAATTTAGAATCTCTTTCGAGTGTAATCGATTTCAGTCAGGGAAGGGAGCCATAAGCGACACAGGCATTCCCAGGAACAATTCCGATTTATTAGCAATCGTCCGGGGGAGGTGTCGCTCCAGCAGGGGGAGTTCCTTTTCCCGCTTTGATGTATTTTCCGCGGGCCATTGCGTATTCCTCTGCTGTTAACTCTTCCAGCTGTTCCTCAGACTGAGCCTGTTTAAAATACCGCTTGAGAAAAGGAATGCACCAGCCACACCCTGATCCGGCACCACCACATTCGCTTAACTGACTCGCCCGTTTGGGCTGATAGATCCGGATATAGTTTTCAATCTTCCGACGGGAGATATGAAAGCAGAGACAGACATGATCATCAGGTTTCACGAGTCAAAAACCATTTCGTTATTAAATTTGAAGTCAGATAAGCTTATTGCAATTCAGGATGATCCGCTTCGGCAGTTTCAATCAATTGAATCACGATTTGATCTTCCGTTAACTGGAATGTCAGTCCCACCGGATCGAGTAGTTTATTCAGAATTTCTGCAAAGCTGGTTTCCTCTAATGTCAACTGCACGAGAACCGGTTCCGATTCAATACGCGTTTTGCTTTCCTCATCTGCGTAATTGAATTTCGTCCCCGCCATCATCTCCAGTTCTTCCAGCACTTTTCCCCGATTCAACCCCGGTACCTCATAACGGGCAATTTCGAGCTGCATCAACGTTTCCCATTTTTCCGGAATCGGAATCGGTTCAGGTTCCGGTTTTTCAGCGAGGGTCGGGGGAAGATTTCTGCGAACCCAGACAGGCCTTGGGGCCAGTACAGGAGGGCGTGCTTCGACAATCAGAGGCTCTGTATTAACGGGCTCTTCATTCCCGGGTGGCTGTTCAATATCAACAGGCTCCTCGTTTTTGGGCTGAGGTACTTTAGTCTCAACTTCTTCATTCACGACCACTTCATTTCCCGCGAACTGAGGCCGCACGACATAGACATACCCCATTATCGCAATCAAGAGGAGACTAATTCCCCAGTAGAAATAGTTCGGGTCGATCTCCCGTTTTTTTGTTGAGGCGACAGGGAGGGATATCTGATCGCGTGGAGTTTTGACTTCTACCTCGATCTGGTGTGATTTATTCAAATGCACCAGCAATTCGGTCTCGCAGGCCGGGCATTTAATTTCCCGATTGACGAAACGACGTTCCCGCACCCGCAACTGCGTCGAACAGTGAGGACAGTGAAAAGTATAGGTGGGAAAAGTTTTCGCCATGTTCCGTTAAGGAGTTTCTGTCTCGAAGGAATAAGGTGTCATGGACTGCGCTGCGGCAGCGGCTTTGGTCGAGATCACTGCCTGGTCGTTCGCCTCATCCAGTATCAGCACCATTTTCGGATATGCCCAGCATCTTCTGCAGTGCAGCAGAGGCAGTCACCTCACCCAGATTGTAGTTCTGAGGGGCATATTCTGCGTATACCTCATTTTGAGTGCATCCCCATCAATTTTCATTTTGATACTCGATTCATCTCCGATTTGCTGAACCGCCTCCTGCAGGGGGAGTTAATCGGAAATCGACATACATTTTTGCTTGCAGTCGTTCCGCCAGCGATTTTTTCTCAGCAGGTGTGGAAGTTGGAGCGGCAGCCACGGCGGCTCCTTCCGGAATCAACCGTTCCCGCCAATAGAGCCAACTGGCCAGCAACAGATTCGGAGCGGCGCGTTCGGATAACTTTGTCTCAAGCTGAACCTGCTGACGGGCAGCACTGACTTTGGTAAAACGGCTCGTCAATTGCAACATCGCCGGGAAGCGGGCGAGAACTGTTTGTGCGCCCGCGGAATGAAGTTCCCGCGCACGTAAATCTGCCCAGGAATCCTCACCCAGTTTTTTGATATTCGTTTCCCAATGTTGCTTCAACTTCGCTGTCGCGGCGAATGGTGCCGCTTGAATATTAACCTGTGAGAATAACTGGTCTTCTTCAATCTGGATCTGCCACAGAACCGCTTCGGTATCTTCTCCCCACCACTCGAGCACAGGTCTGATCAGTTCCTGTTGTTCGGTTGTGAACCAGTCGGTCAAACCGAGCTGCGCCGACTTTAAATCGAAGAGAAGTAAGAATTCCGCGTCGCGATCAGACGCTTTCATTAATGAGTCCAGCCCGGGAGTTGTCGGCAACGGATTTGTCCCGCTACTGAGCGCCTCATCCACAAGCGTTGTGGGAATGGAAAGCCCTTTTTGATCATCCAGCCATACAACACGTTGTGTGCCATGAATGTAAACCTGAAAACGATCGAGCGATTCCGGTTCCATTTCGTGGTTTGTCGACCAGGCTTGCAGGTCGAAATTTTCCACCGGCTGAATTTTGAAAACTAACTGCGGTAGCTGACCTCGCGGACCGGGTATCAGATAACAGGTCGCTTGAGCGATGTCATTGGCTTGCATACCTGTGGCTGCTTCTAATCCATTTTCCAGCCAGGAGAAGAAAGGCCCACCACATTGCCACAATTCACTCGGCTTTGAATCTGCCGCTTTTATCTTCGCCGGATGCCAATGCCAGACTAACCGGGTTCCCGTTGGAACATAATCGAAGCTGAGAGGATCACCCTTGGCGAACACTTCCTCAGGAACTTCTTGTTTGCTGACGGGAGGACTCGTCTGCTGATTCGAAAGAGGCTGTGACGGTGGAGGAGCAGGGGCTTCCAAGTCTCGCAGATAAAGGAACCCCGCTGAAAATCCCCCTATCAGCAGCAGGATGCTCAATAAAAGAAATAGCTTTCCTCTGCTACTTCCCTTCTTCCGTTGTCGTCTTCTCGCTCGAGTGACGAGGATATCTTCGTCAGGAATATTCAACTGAGGCAATCCTGCTTCCTCAACCGCAGGTTGTACCACCGGGCTCTGTTCCACAGGATGTTTTTTTACAGACGGTTTGGCAGCAGGTGAAATAGAACTTGCTGGCGCTTTGATAACCAAAGGGTTTTTGCACTGGGGGCATTTCACCCGTTTGCCGATCAATTCTGGTTTATTGATCGTCAATTTCTTCTGACATAGAGAACAGGTTATGCGGAAGGGTTTCATGCAGGAAGTCACCTGTTATCGCCAGAGATCATCCGGGTCATCTTTGAAAGGATGCAGGGCTCGCAACGGATCTTTTTTCGGCAAGGCATCAATCAGTGACATCGCCAGTTTAAAGTCCTGATTCGTCGTAATCTTGATATTCATGGGCGAGCCTTCCACGATCGTAACGGGATGCCCCAATGCTTCAACCAGCTGCGCATCATCAGTCACTGCCGCTCCATTCCGTTTCGCATAAGCTTCCATCAGCAGTTCTCGCCGGAAGACTTGCGGGGTTTGCGCCTGCCAGAGTTTGTCCCGCGGAACGGTCTCTATAATTTCATTCCGGTCATTCACCCGTTTGATCGTACTGGTGATCGGCACTCCGGGCATGGCGGCTCCCGTTTTAATCGCGGCCTGAAAGATTTCATCAACCCACTCTTCCACCATTAATGGTCGTGCCGCATCATGCACGGCGACATATTCGACATCCGGTTTCACGCGGGCGAGGGCATTCTGAATCGAATCAACCCTTTCCGCTCCTCCATCAACGATATCGATATTCATGAACGCGAGGTTGGGACGGAATTTCTCTTTGAACCATTCCTTGTCTTCGGGCGACACCACGATGATTGTCTGCACCACATCGTCCCGATTGACAAATAACTCCGCCGATCGGACCCAGACAGGCCGTTTCTTGAGTTCCGCAAACGGTTTCTTCATCCGCTGCACGCGACAACGGGAACTTTGCCCCGCCGCGGGGAGAATCACTGCAAAGGTAGCCATAGTAGAATTTTCACCAGATGAACGCGATTGAATCAAACCGGGATTTCGACAATCGATGAATCCCGGAGGTTCTCATCCTATTCTACTCAGTCTAAGCAGGGGAGCAAACCGGAGGAAGTACGGAATTCAAATCAGTCTCGACTAAAACCTTGGTGTTTCAAAGACCGCGTTGTCGATCAAACCTGGTTCCTCTGCCGTTTTCAACTTCTCGGCATCTTCACGTACCTGTTGCTGCAGAGTTGCATTGGCACTGCTGGCTTCGGCTGTCTCCAGATCATGTTCTCGCTTCGCCTGTGCGGTGGAGAGCTGGCTACGGTAGGTTCGCAGCGGGCTGACCAGGTACCGTTCCAGATGATTTTCCCGTTCCGCCCACGGATAAGCTTTCAATTGCTCATTTTGCTGGAACTTGTGGAACTCTTCAAAAGCGAGCTCAATCGCCTGCAGCGAATCGGTGACTTCTTTCTGTGACATTCCCAGGGAACCAACCGGGGTCGTCCCACGTAAGGTCCAGCGCGATTTCATCACCTGTAACATCGCATTCAGCATATCGGCCCGACGCGATTCCTCCGGGACAATTTCGGGATGTTCGACCATGAGCGCAATCGCCCGCGAAACATTTCGAATCGATTTATCCTGGCTTGAACTGTAGAAAATAGTATGCAAGAGATGGCGGAATTCTTCCGCAGCATACTCGTCCGGTTTGCGTTCACATAAAGCAGCCAGCTCCATGTGAGAGAAATAGGTCACCAGGGGATCGTAAGGTTGGGAGAATTGTTCAATCTCCTGGAGATGAGAAGGCCTGATTTCCGCAGCTTGAAACGCATCACCGAGCGATTCAAAATATTCCAGGCGACGACGATCTTCTTCGTGTAATCGCTCCTGGACACCTTCTCCTTTAACCTGCTTGATCACAGTACGAGGTTTCTGTTCCAGTCGCTGGCGGACAGTGGATCGATAAATCCAGTACTTCCCATTCGAAGCGAGTTGTAACTCTCTTAATGCTTTTAGCTCTTCAAACCGGTGACTGACTTGATGGTCGTCATCTTCGTCTTTGATCCAGGAATACATATTGTCGTAATGCGACCCAACCAGTGCCTGTAATTCAAGACCTTTGTTTCCCCAACGGAGCATTTCATGCGGTAAGGAGAAAGCGAGTCGCCCGTTGGAGGCGGTGTTTATTTTGCCGGGTTGTTTGTCCAGAATCTCTGTCCAGGCATCGTCATCCAGTTGCAACACTTCCAGTGGAACAGCCCAGTCCCAACCGAGGCTTGCCAGGGCATGACGAGTGTGGGGTTTTCGGAATCGATTGAGTAAACCAGCCCTATCCAGGCCCAACTCGGAATTGGTTCCCACAAGAAGAACTTCGCCCGGTGCCGATTGAATGGTACAGACAGAACGAAAGGCGGCCCGTAACGTGGCGACTACATCACACAATGGTTGTGAACCGTAGTCAAAATGCTGGAAGCGTTGGCAGAAAATGCCCTCTTCTCTGAGTGCCGCTGCGGCCTGGTTGTAAAACTCGAGTGTGTAATAACTCGTTCCCCGTTCCAGCATCGACATGGGAGGGGCAGAGATGATCACATCCTGTGGACCGACTTCACCCAGAGCAATCTGCTGAGGAAGATCGAGCAATTGAAAACGAATGTCCGCTTCAGGTGATTGATCCCGCCAGGAAGATTCCCGCGCAATTTCCAGAACGGCTGATTCTGATTCCACACAGGTTAGCTGTTGTAAGGGGAACTGCAGGCAACTTTTAACAGCCACTCCGGAAGGAATCCCCAGCATCAACACTTCGTGCGGTGCCGGGTGTAAACTCATTGGGAAAATCGCCTGGAGAATTTCACCGGAATGCTCCGGAATGAGCGTCGTATCTAAGCTGGCCACCGCCTGGGGAAGCCCATCGGCTCGCACAATCTGCTGCAATCCGTTTTGCGACCAGACAGTATACGTCGCTGATGCCCCCTCCACCTGTTTGAGCAGGCGTTGATCGCTCAGCACCTCGAGTTCTTGTGGATCCGTTCCATTTCGATAAGAGGCATAGACATCACTCGAAAACAGATATTTCGCCGTGCGACTGGCATCAAACATCTGATTTGTTATTGGAGCCGCCAGAATAAGTAATAAGGCTGCACACAAACCGGTGATCACCGGTTTGCTGTAAGCGAACTTCCAGGTTCGAGCCCACTGTAATCCAGCCAGAATCAACAGGAGCCACTGACAGCCAATTGCCAGGGAGAAGAACGAGAATCCAGCTGTGAATAACCACTGGATAATAATCCCACCTGCAACAAGTGAAAGAATTCGATGTGGTCGGAAGGGTGAAAGCGAATTGATTCCCCCCGACTGCTGTGAAGGTAACAATGAGCAGACAGCCGTAATTCCCAACGGAGCGACTGCGATAACAATGCAGCTCAGACGCACACAGGTAATCAGCCAGGTTTGGGACCAGCTCGCACTAATCCACAAACTGCCGGTTAACAGCCATTCACTCGCCAGCAACCACAACACCGTCCAGGCAGAAGCCAGTACGATTGTTAACAACAAAGTAGAAGCGACTTCTTCCTGCGCTCCTTTGCTGAATCGTTGTCGTAAGGCGATAAAATGAGTTCCCCACAACAATCCAATCCCGAAACCAATCCACAAAAACAGGGGGACATAAACTGTACCCGGCATGTACTGACTGAACATTCGCTGAAGCAGAAAGAGTAAGCCACCCAGAACGATCCAGATGCCTGATTGCCAGAGTTTACCTGCAAGCGGGGTACGCTCTTCCTGTAAGAGTGCCTGAAAACTTAAAGGTGATTGAACACCTTTGACGGCATTCCCCTGCACCAGTCTTTCAATACAGATCACAACCAGAGTTGTCGCGCAGATCCAGGCGATCACCTGTAAACCAAACAGGGGAGCCAGTAACAGGGAAGTGAAGATAACACCGCATAATAAACCGGTACCATATCGGAACAGGTAGCGTTGATATTGCACACGTCGCTGCTGACTGACTTCCATTCCGACCAGATCACCCGCCAGTGAGTCGACAGTGCGCACCAGCCAGTAAGCGGGTAGAGAGAGCGAAACCAAACCAAGCAGGAAGTAGAAGAGCAGCTGTCCCCAGAATTCGTTCAATAAGTCAGTTGAGAATTGTTTAATCAGAATCTGATGCAAGGCATCCAGATGGGGTAACAGGACAATACATAAGACGAGGCCCAGTATCGCCTGAATCCAGACCGGCAAGTATCGATGCCAACGGCGCCTATCTGAAAACAGACCCGGAAGAAGTCCACGACTCGTCGCCCAGGCTAACCCGACGGCAATCGCAAGTGTACCACCTGTCCGAGCGGTAAACTCACTTCCAGCCAGGGCGAAATAATGATGCACAATCGCCAGCGCGATCGGTCCCAGCAATAATCCCAGTAGAAACAACCGGAATGATAATGAATGCAACATGACATCCAGCCATGTTGAAAATTGCTGAGAGAGATATGTTTTAAGTTCGCGGCGTCCGAACATGGCATCCTTGCCTTCATTGTCGCGGTGAGAAAAGGGAGTGGAAACTTTAATCAAAGTTCTCAAAAGGGGGCTATTTTTATCGAAAAATGCTCTCTTCTCGCAAGGCCAGTCCCAATTTGAGCTTACGCTGGCCGAATCCTGGATCACCATCCGTAATATAGGAACTCCAGGAAGTATAGGACAAACCCTTCATTCCTTACACTCATCACTAGTTTCTTCTATGATCTGAACACCTCGCATCCCCTCAGACCAATCCTGAGTTTTACTCGACCTTCAAAATAATTCTTGAAAGTTCCCATGAGTTCTGATTCCCAAATGGCTGTCTTGTTCGATATGGATGGAGTCCTGATTGACTCTTACAAAGCTCATTACGAGAGTTGGCAGGTGATCGCCTCAGAACGGGGACGAACTTACTCTGAAGAAGATTTTGTGGCGGGGTTCGGGCGCACCAGTCGGGAGGTGATCCGGGAACAATGGGAAGGGGCTGCTGACTGGACAGAAGCACAAGTGGCCGAACTCGACGAGGCCAAAGAAGCAGCTTTCCGTCAAATCCTGGACAGAGATTTCCCGGCGATGCCGGGCGCCACACAGCTGATCAGGGAACTGCATGAGGCTGGTTTTCGAATCGCCGTCGCCTCATCTGGTCCGCGCGAGAATGTCGAACTGGTCATCAGACGGCTGGAGATCGCACCTTACCTCTCCGCCGTCATCACTGGAGATGATGTCACATTAGGGAAACCAAATCCTCAGGTCTTTCTCCTCGCGGCAGAAGGAGTCGAAGTCGACATTCACCAGTGCTGTGTCATTGAAGATGCCCCCGCCGGGGTCGCCGCGGCAAAAGCGCCGGGGCGACTTGCATCGGATTGGTTCGACCAGGTCCCTATCCCGTCAATCTAGATCAGGTGGATACACTCGTTTCCGAGCTGAGTGAGATCACCCTCGACAAGATTACCAATCTTATCCAATCTCAAGCTTGACCAGATTACTATCGGCTTCGTTTTGTATTCGAAAAGAAAACGGTCTTATTTTTCGCGACACGATTTTATATGCTTGATACGATTTGAGTTGTTTCCTCACCTCTGCTTACGCATTGCAAATTCAAAACGAACGCTGATCAACATCACTCGATCTCTTCTTTTCGATTAGAAAAATGGATTATGTCACAGGGACAACTTTATCATGCTTCCGATTCAACCATCGTCATTATGGGAGCATCGGGGGACCTGACAGCCCGGAAACTTCTTCCGGCTCTGTTTGCTTTGTGGAAAGAAGGATTTCTCGACGATAATGTCCCCATTGTTGGCGTGGCTCGCAGATCAAAAACGGATGAAGAGTTCCGTGAAGAAATGCAGCAGAACATTCTGGAACACTGCCGCATCAAGCCCAATAGTCGTGATGAGTGGAATAAATTCGCCAGCCGACTCTTCTATCGTGAAGTCGACCTGGCCAACGAGGACGATTACCTTCTACTGAAGAAATCGCTTGAGGATCTCGAATTCGATTTCAACATCGGTTCGCATCGAACTTACTATATGGCCATCGCTCCTTCGCTGTTCTTACCTGTAGTGCAATCCCTTCACTCAGCCGGTTTAGTCCCAGAACGCGAATCTGAAGAGACAATCCGGGTGGTCATTGAAAAACCATTCGGCCACGATCTGGAATCGGCCCAGCATATCAGCCGTGAACTGGGGCGTTTACTGACGGAAGATCAAATCTACCGCATCGATCACTACCTGGGTAAAGAAACAGTCCAGAATATCCTGCTCTTCCGTTTTGGAAACTCGATTTTCGAACCGCTGTTGAACCGTAATCACGTCGATCACGTTCAGATCACCGTAGCAGAATCGCAAGGGATCGAAGGGGGACGAGGAGCCTACTATGATAAGTCTGGAGCTCTTCGCGATGTTTTACAGAACCACGTTCTGCAGCTGCTCTGCCTGTTGGGAATGGAACCTCCCGCGCTCTTTAGAGCCGAGGCGATTCGCGATGAAAAGCTGAAAGTCCTTCAGGCCCTCGCCCCGGGACATCCGCATGATCTTTCTAAATGGACTGTGGCCGGACAATTTACCAGTGGCGAAGTCAAAGGCCGGAAGGTTCCCGCGTATCGGGAAGAAGATCGCGTGCCGGAAGACTCGACCCGTGAAACATTTGTGGCGATGCAGGTGAATATCGATAACTGGCGCTGGGCCGGGGTTCCCTTTTATCTCCGTACAGGAAAACGCCTGCCCGAACGAGTTACTGAAATTGCCATCCAGTTCAAACTTCCCCCCCTACATCTGTTTGGAACAGTCGAATGCGAGGGGGATATCTGCGATCTCGTCGGTGCTCGACCGAACACACTCGTCTTCCGCATTCAGCCTAAGGAAGCAATTTCGCTCGTCTTCTCCACCAAACGCCCTGGTATGCAATACCAGATTCAACCGGTCAGAATGGAATTTGCTTATGACGAAGCCTTCGAAGAAGGACTTCCCGAAGCATATGAACGCTTACTGCTGGATGTCCTCAGAGGGGATTCCACTCTCTTCACTCGCAGCGATGAACTGGAAGCCGCCTGGCGATTTGTGGATCCCCTGTTGAAACAGCTGGACGATCCGAAATTCGAACCCGAGTTTTACAAACCAGGCACCTGGGGACCGGAAGGCTCTAATCTACTTTTGGCACGCAACAAACACCGCTGGCGCGTCCCCGGGTTCGAGCATAACAAGGCTCAGGCGGGTGAAGGGGAATCTCCTCGGTTAGGTTCATCCTCGCTCAGTGGCGGGTTTGCTGATGTTTCCCGTTCCAGAAACAGGGAAACGACCAGAGGTCGCAAGACCTGAACGTCCAGCACCGATGCCGATTCCAATCCAATCGGCGATCGCATCGTTCACATCCGCATGTCGATATACAGGTATCTGCAGAAGTTCATCCAGAACCGAGTAGACAACGAGAATCAGCGCAGCAAACCAGAGTGAATAGCGTTTACGACCAGATAGTACTTCTGAATTCTCTCTGAGGAAATCCATTGCCAGCCTCGCAGACAGAACATCAATCCCCATACCCTAGAAATGCGCCAACTTGTCCGAGTCCTTCGAGCGGCACATTCACGTGCACAAACCAGAGGGATATGGGTTGAGACGAACAACAAAGTCCACTGCAATAGCCAATCAAAACCCGTTTACTGATCTGGCTGAACTCTGCGGTCGAATATCGATATCTCATGATCAGCATCTCCCTTTATATTTGACGTACTTTAAGCGTCGCAGGAAGTCTATCAGATCAATTGAAATGCAGGAATCCAGATGTTGCCCCGGTTGATACCCTACAGAGAATAGGGCTGTGCCAGTTTGAATTTAGGATTTGCTTCGATAAATGCTGCCACGCGATCATCTTTTTTGATTGCTACAGCGATGAATTCCAGAGCTTGGGTCAAGCGCTCATTGGGTTCTGCACAACTGAATCGCAGGAATCCTTTACCCGCCTCGCCAAAACATTCTCCACCCAGACAGGCGACACCAAAATTGTCATCTGCTCCCTGCAACAGATACAAGGCAAGACCATGGCTGGTAATTCCCAGTCTGTTACAAACTTCCATCACATTCGGGAAGACATAAAACGTGGCCAGTGGATCGAGTGTGTTGAACCCGTCGATGTTATTTAAACCTTCGGTCAACAGGACCACTTTTTCGCGGAACTTCTGCATCACGGCGTCTCGTTCCGATTTATCTTTTTCGAGCGCAGCCTTACCAGCCAGCTGCACGAGCGGAGGAGTGCAGGAGAGACTTGTGTTGATCATCTTACCGATGTAGTCAGCGACTTCTTTGGATGCGACGGCAAACCCGAGTCGCCAACCGCTCATGCTGTATGATTTTGAGAAGGTATAAGCAGCCACCGTCTGATCCAGCATACCAGGCTCAGCTGCAATCGAGTGATGTGATCCTTTCCAGATCATGTGGCAGTACGGTTCATCACTGAAGATTGCGATATCTTTTCCGCGAAGTAATGCCGCGATCTGCTCCAGGTCTTCCTTGGTCGTCACTCCCCCGGTTGGATTGTGCGGTGAGTTCAGGAAAATCGCTTTGGGTTGAGGATCGGTTTTCAGAAATTCTTCAATCTGGGCAACTTCCGGACGAAACTCATTCGTCTGCTTGAGGGGAGCCTGCACCATGCGTGCGCCACGTCGTTCGATGTTCGGCAAGTAAGTTGGAAACTGTGGACTGAAAACGAGGACACCATCTCCCGGGTTCAGAAATGCTTCGCAGAAATATTGTTCGAAAATTTTCGCGCCAGGTGCGACAACAATGTTGGCTGCTTCTGCCGGAATGTTGAATTCTTCTTTGACAAATTTAGCAGCCGCCTCACGAAAGGCAGGTAGACCAGGAGAAGGACAGTAATGAGATTCATTCTGATTGATCGCCTCGATCCCCATCGCTTTAGCCGAGGCTGTCGATTCGAACGGACTGTCTCCAATTTCCAGTTCGACAACATCTTTGCCTTCGGCTTTTAAAGTCTTGGCCCTAGCCAGAACGGTGAAAGCGGTTTCGACTGTTATAGACTGAGCAAATTGACTGATCGTGGGACTCACCAGAGAACTCCTGGATTCTAATGCAGTAGTGCAACAAGGCGTGGAAAGAAGACGATTTTAAATATTTTGGTTCAATTCGATCCCGTTAATCTAACCATTCATCCGCGGGATCGAACTTCGGGAGGCAGACAATGATGACTTTCATTTTCCCCAGCGCCCGATGTCGTGTACCGGGTGGGATGACAATCGCCGTCCCTGGTTTCACATCGATGATTTCATCATCGAGTTCCATCTGAGCATCAGCACCGCATTCCAGAAAGTAATAAGTCTCGGTTAATGTTTTATGATAATGACGATTCGCATTTTCCGAGATCTCGGTCATATGTAATGTCCCGGGGAATGCCTCCACATCAGCAAATGCTCGTCGGGCAGAACCACACGGACACGGGACCCCTTCAATCTGAGAGAAGTCGGCGAGATAATAATTTGAGGATGAAGCGGCGGAACTCATCGGCTTTCCGGAACGAGAAACTAAGTGACGGATTATCAGGTCGAGCTCGACATTGTGGCAGGTTGATCAGGGGATTTCCAGCATGGAACCAGTCGAGTCAGGTTCCCTGCCGAAATTCACTTCTGAGACGAGACCGATTTTGCCTTCTCTGAGTTGAATGATTAACATAAGAATGGTCAGTAACAGTACCCCACTGCTGATATAAGCCGGCAGAGATGCTCGCAATTGTTCTGTTGCTGGTGATCAAATATGTCCGCTACTCCTTCGGGAATCACTCGATGAAACGGAATCTCCTGCTCTACGTTTGTTTTCTCTACGTTCTCACTCTGCCATCACTTCAGGGTGCAGAACCGGAACCTAAGCTTCCAACAGTGGCGGAGCAACCTGAGATCGAAACCGATCTCTCCACCGAAGAACTGGTCACCCGCAGTCGGGAATCTGTGGTGGTTGTCACCTTCAGTGGTCGTGATGGTTCCGAGCAGGGAATCGGCAGCGGGTTTGTACTTAACTCGCAGGGCCTGATCGCCACCAACATGCATGTGATCGGCGAAGCACGACCGATCTTCGTTCAGTTTGCCAATGGGCAGAAATATGACGTTCTAGAAGTTGTCGCCAGTGATCGAAAGCTTGATCTGGCAATTTTGAAAATCGACGCAGACTCTCTCCCCGCCCTCCCTGTGCATTATGAAAGTGACCTGCGGGATGGAGAGCCGATCATCGCTTTAGGAAATCCTCTCGGACTGAAACATAGTGTGGTGAAGGGGGTCGTTTCTGGTCAGCGTGAGGTCGAAGGTCGTCAAATGATCCAACTCGCGATTCCAATCGAACAGGGAAACAGCGGTGGCCCGGTTCTCAATCAACAGGGAGAAGTCATTGGGTTGGTCACCTTGAAATCGCTCGCCAGCTCGAACCTGGGCTTTGCTGTCCCCAGTTCTGATCTGAAATTGCTGGTGGATAAACCAAATCCGATTCCCATGTCCCAATGGCTGACGATCGGCAAACTCGACGACGCCAAATGGAAAGATTTATTCGGTGCAAACTGGCGACAACGGTCTGGTCAAATTCATGTGACAGGCGCCGGCAAAGGTTTCGGCGGTCGGGCTTTATTACTTTCCACAAAGGAAGTCCCCGAACCTCCCTATGAACTCGCCGTGATGGTCAAACAGGACCAGACTGATGGTGCCGCCGGGTTGGTTTTCGCCTCGGACGGTGAATATCAGCATTATGGGTTCTATCCCTCCTCGGGCAAAATGAGACTCAGCCGTTTTAATGGAGCGGATGTCCTCACCTGGCAGGTACTGCAGGAGGTGGAAACTCCGTTCCTGCGGGAAGAGTGGAACTCTTTGAAAATCCGCGTTGAGGAGGAAGGTCTCTACTGCTACCTGAATGGAGAGCAGGTCATCGAAATGCCCAGGATCAAAATCAAACCCGGGTCGGTGGGGCTTGCCAAGTTCAGAAATACAACGGCCCAATTCAAAAGATTTCAACTGGGAACAGAGCTACTCTCCTCAGAACCAACCTCAGAAGCAAAATCAACCATTTTCGACCTGCTGGATGAAGCAAGCTCCTCCCCACTCACCGATACCGAACTGACCTCCAGGCTGCTGCCTCATGCTGCATTCACCACGTCTCTGCTCGAACATAAAGCGGCTGAACTGGAAGCTCAGGCAGAACAAATTCGCCGTCTGGCCCGCGACATTCATCGGGAACGGGTTCTCACCTCCTTAAAAACCCTTCTTGAAGCAGACCATATCGATCTCTTTACGGCCGCTTTGCATATTTCCTGGCTTGATAATGAAGAACTCGATATCGTCAGTTATCAGCAGGAACTCGATGCCCATGCCGAGACCTTAAAGAAAAGGTTTAACGAGACCACCCCCGAGCAGGAAAAATTCGAAGCGCTCAACCAGTACCTCTTCAATGAGCTTGGATTCCACGGCAGCCGCACCAACTATTACCATCGATCCAACAGTTATCTGAATGAAGTCCTTGATGATCGCGAAGGGTTACCTATCACCCTCTCTGTTCTCTATCAGGAACTGGGCCGTCGAATTGGATTACGGATTGAAGGGATCGGGCTGCCTGGTCATTTCGTCGCTCAGTTTTCACCCGGTGAAGGCGATGCCCAACTCGTCGATCCCTTTGAAAGGGGCAAATTACTCTCTCGACAGGATGCCGAACTGATCGTTCTCGCCTACAGTGGCCAGGCACTGGAGGAATCGCTCCTGGTACCGCAATCAGCTCAGCAGATTTTAACCCGCATGATTCGTAACCTTCTGCAAATCGCCCAGGAGCAGGAGAACGAAGAACGGATGCTGAACTACATGCACATGGTGATTGCCCTGCATCCCGATTCTTCGCGCGATCGCTGGGCGCGGGCCATACTCGCCTATCGAACTGATCGTTATGCGGAAGCTCTCATCGATCTGGACTGGCTGGATGAGCAATCTCCTCCTACCATGAACCCACTGGTCATTTCGCAACTTCGCGATGCTATTCAACAAAAGCAACAACAGATCACTCCCTGATTAATCGACAACTTTCAGCCCTTCCCGAAATTCTGCTGCTCACCATGCCAGACCCTCTCACACAGATTCGTCAGAATCTCACGAAATCCGTACTCAAGTTGAAGCTGCCTGTCAGCGATCAGGTCGTCAACCTGACTCAGTAAAATTGATCGCCGTCACCAAGTATGCCGAGTGGAACTGGGTCGAAGCATTACTGGAACTGGGCTACAACCAACTGGGTGAAAGTCGCCCGCAACAATTACTCGAACGGGCTGAACTGGTCGCGTCCCCTGTGCACTGGCATCTGATCGGTCAATTGCAGCGCAATAAAATTCGCAAGGTCCTTCCAGTCACACACCTGATTCACTCCATAGATTCCTTGAAACTTCTTGAGGCAATCGATCGCATTGCAGCTGAAGAAAATGAAAAGCCTGCCCTGTTGCTCCAGGTGAATATCACGGGAGAAGCTTCCAAGCAGGGGTTTACAGCGGATGAACTTCGCCGGGAATGGTCGCGCATCGTGGAGTTCAAACAGATCCAAATCTCTGGACTGATGACGATGGCCCCCCTGGTCGATGATCTGGAAGAGGCCCGTCCTGCTTTTCGTGGTCTAAGAGAGTTAAGAGACGAATTGAATGGACTCTCAACTTCTATCCAGCTGGAGGAACTTTCGATGGGAATGAGTCACGACTTTGAAATCGCCATCGAAGAAGGGGCCACCTTCATTCGGATCGGGTCTAGCCTGTTCACAGGTCTCGAATAAACGACAGGCAAACGGGCATGAATCTCCCTCTCATCACACTTCAATCTGGCGGATTGATTTTACCGCTGAAAGTAACTCCCAAAGCGAAGAAAAACGACATCACAGGAGTGCACGATGGCCAGCTTAAAATCTCTGTTACTGCCGTCCCTGAAAAGGGAAAAGCTAATCAGGCGGTCCTTAAGCTGCTCGCTGCAAAGCTAAGGGTCTCCCGCTCTCAACTGGAGATTGTCAAAGGAGAAACGTCGACACAGAAACAGGTATTCATTCACAACCTCTCACGAGAGGAGCTGCAATCTCAGCTAAGCTCCCTTCTGCCTTCCTGCTGAAATAATTTTATGAATATTTTCAGGCCAGCATCCTGAAAATTGGCTCTTTTTCCCCCTTACGTCCAAGGAGCACTGGTTGCGTCTCCTGTCGGGAACTCTCTATACTGAATAGGCTCGAAACGACTCGATACGGGATAAGTTCGGTCACCCAGGATCGCTTTCCCCCAGTAATATTCCCTCCATAAACACTCCACTGCCATCATCTTTTTGGGAGCAAACGATGCCTCAACGCCTCAAGTTCTGGCTGATCACCTGGTCTCTGATTCTGACTTTCGCAATTCCATTCAACTCGATTAAAGCGGACGACTGGCCACAGTGGCGTGGACCACACCGTAATGGAATGTCAGATGAAACCGGCCTGAGTTTCGACTGGAAACAAAATCCCCCTAAACTTCTCTGGTCACTCGATGGTCTCGGCAGTGGTTATGCTTCTGTAGCTGTTGTGGGAGATCGTATCTATACCACCAGTAACGGAAATGTTTCCCAGGCTGTGATCGCGATTGATGGTAAATCTCAGCAACGCATCTGGGCCGGCAAAATGACCGACGATGTTCCCAAGCATGGTTACGACGGATCCCGTTGCACTCCCTACATCGATGGTGAGTACCTCTATGCAATTCCTTCCAGTGGTAAAATCATCTGCATGAAAACCGAGAATGGTGACATCGTCTGGCAGAAAGACTTTCAGAGTGAATGGGATGGCAAAATGATGTCCGGCTGGGGATTCTCTGAATCACCTCTCGTCGACGGAGATTGGGTTCTCTGCACCCCCGGTGGTGATAACGCCATGATTGTTGCTCTCGATAAGATGACCGGAGACGAAATCTGGCGAAGCAAAGCTCCTACAGGTGCAAATGGTAAAGATGGTGCCGGGTGCCTCCATCGCGATCAGTCACGCCGGTGGTGTGAAACAGTATGTCCAGATGGGTGGCCACGGAATATGGTGTCCGAGCCGAGGATGGCGAACTGCTCTGGTCGTATGATTCAGTCGCTAACGGCACTGCCAATATCCCTGACCTGCTGGTACATGGTGACAACATTTTCTGCTCCACCAGCAGCTACGGCACGGGGCTGCTTACCTCACTCTTGCTAAAGAGGGAGATGGCATCAAAGCTTCAGAAGAATACTTCATGAAACCGTCTGAGTTTCAGAACCACCATGGCAACATGATTCTGCTCGGCGATTATGTCTACGCAGGACATGGACATAAAAACGGATTACCAATCTGTATCCATGCTCCCAGTGGTGAAATCAAATGGGGTGGACGTATCCGCGGTGCCGGGACTCAATCAGCCGCCGTTATTTATGCCGATGGACATATCATCTATCGATACGAATCGGGTGAGTTAGCAGCCGTCAAAGCGACTCCCGATGGTTACGAGCTCGTCGGTTCCTTCTCTCCTGAAGTGGTAAACCCACCTGCCTGGGCACACCCCGCCATTGCAGATGGAAAACTTTATCTCCGAGATCAGGACACCCTGATGGTTTACGATATTTCTAAGTAACCTCAGCGATATCAAACAAAAAAACTCCGTCGGAACTCAATCTCCGGCGGAGTTTTTTTATTTATCATCTTAGAATTAAACAGAGCTGTTATTTGAAACAGAGCAGAGTTTAATTCCTGGATTTAATTTTTCGAGATCGTTTCTGCTTCCAGCCATTCCGCTTCGGCAGTCCAGTCGTTGCTATCCTGGGGAACCAGGTCGTACTTCGGTTTCCCCTGCAGGACGTAGGTGTTCTCAGCAATCTGCTTGAAGAATTGTCGGAACCACAGCATTTCTGCCACGTGTGGTTGCGGATTATACAAGCGAATTTTCACACCATACTCATGCCAGTCGTAGAGCATTCCGAAAAAGCCGCTGGGAATATATTTCACATGTTGCATGTTGACCCCCATCAGGCGGCATTTCTTGTTGAGAACAAGATCGCTCTGAGTATCTCGTAACAGGGCCAGGTCCGCTCCGTCCCAGATTTCGACATCGACAAGGTCGAGTACGGTGTAGTCATCCCAGTTGTGGAGCGTCATGCGTAAGTGTCGACTCGTTGCCATAATTTCCTTCTCTACTTTCCCGTTCAGGTTTCGGAGGAGTGGTTCTAATCCCTGAGCCTTGATCGAATTCCAAGTCTTCCTGACGCATGCCAATAAATGCAAAGCTTGGACCGATCCATTTTTCCCAGCTCACTCTGAACAGGCGATATCTCGTAACCTCCTATTATATAACCTCTTACACTCGGCCCTGAATGTCGTAAATTCTTTCGGCAGATTTTGCAGATGTTTCAAATCGGAAACAAACTCTGAAAAATGTTCAAAATTGACAACACGCTGTTATATATACGACACACCCCTCCAAAGTGCTGGGGGCGATTTCCATTCTTGCAACCGGACTGCAATTGAATAGCGGTACATCTGTCAGCTGTTGCAGAATCTGCCGGGAAGGCTTATTACGGGCGTTCGTGTCGAACATCAACCCGGAGAATATTCTCGACGCCGAGTCTCAGCAGATTTCCAAGGGCTGAGATCGCTTCCCGCCCATTAATTTTAGAGGAACCGTAGCGACGCTCTTCGAACAGAAAAGGGACTTCCACAAACCGGCACCCAATTCGTCGACAGCGGTATAGAATCTCCTCCTGGAAGGCATATCCACGCGAGACAATTTTACTGAAATCGAGCTCAGCCAGTCTGGATACCCGGTAACATCGATAAGAGCCGCTGTTATCCCTGGTTTTCAGTCGAAGCAACATGCGAGCATAGCAATTAATCCCCCGGCTCATCAGATGCCGTTTGAGCCCCCACCCTTCAATTTCGCCCCCTTCCACATAGCGGGAGGCAATGGCCACATCGGTATGCTCCATCTCTTTGACCAGGTCAGGCAGATAACGGGGCGGATGGCTGAAATCGGCATCGAGATTGATCAGATACTCATAATCGTGCTCAATTCCCCACTGAAACGCTGCGACTGTCGCGGACCCCAACCCAAGTTTCCCTTCCCTTTCCAGCAGGAAAAGTTCAGGATGATTCGCCTGCTGGGAACGAACGAGATCCCCCGTGCCATCCGGGGAGTTGTCATCCACAACCAGTATATGTGCGTCAGGCAGGGCGCCCTGAATTTCAGGAATCAGTTGTTGCAGGTTTTCACGCTCATTGTAGGTGCAGAGCGTGATCAAAATACGTCGATTCAACGTCGCATACTTCCTGACAAGGTGTGATACGGGCAAAAAAGGACACCCTGAGTCAGGGGTGTCCTTAATGTATCAGGCGACGACACTAGTTTCGACTGTACGCTTATCCTGCTATGAAAAGACCATGTAAAGTCTTTTGCACCCTCCTCGTTTTATTCAGGAAAGGCAGGCCCCTTGAAATTATCTTCAGGAACAACAGGTTTTGCTGTTCCCTGAGGTTCCTCCGGGATTGGCGGAGCCTTCAGCACGGTTGCTTCCTGCGGACTGATCTCCAGAACTCCGTAACCGGGTGGTGGCAGATTTGGCTGTGCTGCTATCGAGGCGGTGACCTCTTCCACGTCTTCCCGGATCGGTTCCAGAAATGCGCGGGCTTCCTTATCGTAATCTGGAGACTGAGCTGCGATTTCCAGGAAGGGCTGCGCTTCCAGTGGCTTCTCACTTAATGCCAGGAACGATCCCAGCAGCAATAAACGTTGCCCATCCTGCTGATCCTCTGCAGCCCACTCATACATTTTCGCCATCATTTTTTCGCGAATGCTTTCACCCTTCTCGTGAAAGATCTGCTCAAGGGTCCGCGGCCATGGTTTCATCTCCGGCTGTAACTCAACTGCTAATTCGATCTGATTCACAGCCTGTTCGAATCGCCCTGTTGCCGCCAGGACAACTGCCAGACTGATGCGAAACTCGGCTTTGTCTCCCGATTGCTGTACAGCACGCTTGTAATACTCGAAGGCTCGTTTGTAATCCCCATTCTGCAGCGCGAGGTCCCCCAACCCTTGAGAGCGAACACTCTTCAGATTGTCATCGGTTGAAGAAGGTCGCACAGCAATGATAACCCTATCGGGCATGCCGGGGATTTTTTCAATCCAGTCACGCCGGTTCTGATCAACCTGCTCTTTGAGTTTCAGATTCTCAAGTTGAATCGCAGCGGGAGTGCGATAAGTCTGCTCAGGAACGTTGAAGTTATTTCCATAATACCCCCGGTTCCCCCAGCCCCATGTATTTCCATAATAATAGCTGTTGTAGGTGTAATATGGATTTCCGTAGTACCCGCCGTAATAACCATTATTGAATCCGAAATACGGAACGACTGCGTCCCCCTGATAATAGGTGTAAGGGGCAATCGCGATCGGTGGAGCGCGGAAGGTGAATCGATTCACATAAGGTGGCGTACGGATTCCCAGATTGTTGTGACTGTGAAAACGATGATGGTGACCATACCCACCATAGCCATAACCATATCCGTAATAGGGAGACGTAATCACCGGACCGAACAGGGTGGGACCATAATGATGAATCTCTCCCCCTTTGCGATCGCCCCACGACCGATGTTCCCTGTGAACATCAAACCCAGAATTATTAAGCAGCATCCCCACTGCATTATTTGAAACCGTTTCATCACCGCATCTCCCGGAGCATAAAAGAACGGAGGAGTCCTTGTCCCTTTATTATCAAACGAGAGCTTCGGAACGTCAAGAAATTTCGCACACGCTGTGGAGATGATTGAATCTGATTGATTACATGAGTTTCAACTCAGCGGGCAAACTCGAGCCCCTGCTCCGTGATCTGATAGGGAACAATTGATTCGTCACAGCGCTACCGCGATGCTTGGCGATCTGTAACGCCCTGCCCATTCTTCCCTCTTCGCGTGTCTTACCCATCAGAATAATCGTATTCGCATTCGACAGGAGATCCCCCGAGGCAATCGGCTTTTCGAGTAAATCATTCAACATAACCTCATGGCACGTATAGAGAACAAGACACCCCAGACTTTGATGATCATAGGGATGCTGATCGACGATAGATTCCTGCGACCGGAACTGAGAGCGAAACAGGTCGCGAGCGAGCCAGTCGGACTCTTTGCGTAAAACCTGATGATAGACGTAGTCGATCATGTGAAACTGAAAACTGTCACTTGCTTTCTCGGTCGGTTCGATCCCGTCCAGCACGATCCGCCGAACACCATGAATAAAGTTTCCGTAAAAAAAATAGAGTGCCCGATCCAGTTTGCGGGAGAGTTCGACTTTCCACTCGCGCCACTGGTCTTCATCCAGATCACTCAAACTGACCCGACGACCCGATCGTCGGAAGAGATGCAGATAGTCTTTCCGACTTTCCTCCTCGTTCCATACAGTCGTCACATCGAATGACTCCCGCCGGATATCTGTATTCGCAGCAATCCGAAAATCCCAATCGAATAATCGCTTCGCATACTCATCCTGATTCTGGGCATCCCCCGACTTGTCATATCAAACAGAATGCCCGGCTCTCCCTCCTGATCCTTACCCGCATGCGCGTAGGACAATCCAAATTGAGTTTTACCAATCCCGGTTGCCCCCATCACGACGGTCATCGTCCCGGGAATCAAGCCTCCCCCCAGCATTTCATCGAGTTGAGGTAAACCTGTCGAATGTCGTGTGCTCATCAGTATCAATCAAAAAAATATATTAAATTTTGTTGGAACTTAAGGGTTGTCCAGTCAATCCTGCAAGGTTGTCTGGATGCCGCAGGCACACGAAAGTGTTGAATTCATCTTCAACGTGAATTGTTCCAGGAAGCATTTTCAGTCTGTGTAGAATTCACCGCTTTCGTGTTGCTCCGCAACCCAGACAACTCTGACGAGATTGACTGGGCCACCCATTATCTAACATAAGGAGGCTCCACTATAGTTTCGAGTTCGCCAATAAAAAAGCCAGTTCCCCTCCAGCGACGGGAACTGGCTCGAATTGAAAACTTCGGTTGATGATTACTTATCAACAACCTGTAATTTCATTTCATCACTATTAGCTCGCAATTCGGGAGCATACACAGCTGATCCCTGTGTGGGGAGTGCACTGAATTTGCCCGGAATTTCGGCTCGTAATTGATAGGTGATGCTGTGTTTGCCATGCGCGAGTCGATTGACGAAGAACTTCACCTTTTCATTCCGGAATTCGAGGTAAGCCCCCATCCGGTTGCCGGTGTAACCACTTCGTAGATCAACCGCTTCCAGACCGGCCGGTTTATAATCTTCGAAAATCAGGTACTCGTAATCGTTCTTGCTGTCGATGATCAGTTCGACCTCAATCAAGTCGCCGCTTTTCAATTCGGCATGATTAACAAGAGGCTCCCGCAGGAAGTGTTCACTCACCTGATCAATTGCCTGACCACTGCTGTTGGAAACTTTCGTCTCTTTGTTGTCAGGAATCAACCGGGTGTATTTTCGCTCGACTTTAATCTCTAACCCAGCTGCTTCAATGAAGTCCTCTTTGGAGAAGGTTTTCACATAAGCATTGTAATAGAGCGGGCCGGAACCCGTTTTGCGGATTTCGAGAGTATGCCGACCTGTCTCCAGGCTGACCCCTTCAATGGTGAATTTGTTATCAATCTCGAATAAGGTTTCCGGGGTGATTTTCACTTCTTTCTGTTTCTCCCCATCAAACCAGACTTCGACAGTCATATCAGGACGATTCTCACCGCTCGCTTTCAGATACTCAGCCAGCCGCTTCAATTGATAAGGCGGTATCACTGATACAGCTCCAGTAAGTCGAATTCTTACGGTTGTTAAGAATGTACTTCACTAACCGCCCTGCCCGTTCACTACGAGGATCAAGACGCGACAGAAGCTTGAGGTAAACAGCATTCGCTTCATCTTCGCTGTCATACCAGAACCACCAGAAAGAACCTGCAGGAAGTTTCAACCAGGCAGTTTCGTTCTCAGCATCCTGTTGCAGATACTGCTCCAGGTTCTCCATCACTTTATCAAGCCCCTCTTTATCCCCAATCGTATGGAGAGCCAGTCCGAGCAGCCCCTTAGAGTAAACAGAGAGTTCCACCCGATCGCGATTAAGGTAGGCGTGCATCTCCTCATTCACACGACCCGCTTCGACCAGCACACCAAAGATCAACGCATCCAGGTTATCGGCATGACGTTTATACTTTTTGTGCTCGGCTTTTTTCGCTTCGTTTTCTTCCCAGTTTTTGATCAGGCGAATCTGTTCCTGCTGGTAAGTTTCCATCCAGGCGAGTCCCCGCTCCAGCATATCTGGTACGAGTGCCACACCGTTCTTATCTGCCAGGATCAAACCATGAACGACTTTGGCCGTAATATGCGGTGAAGAATGCTCGCCATACCCACTCAGCCAACCCCAACCTCCGTCACTCAACTGGCGACTGGTTAAATCCATAACGTGTTGTTTGACGAACTGTTCAATTTTATCCGGGTTATAAACGGGGTTCTCTTTGTCGTACTGTTTCCACTGTTTCGCCCGTTCTGCGGGGTCACCCAGTTCCTGAGCGTTGAGATTGGTCTGTTTATTTTTCAGTTGTTTAAGATCAATCCCCATCTCTTTCAGAATGTTGTAGGTGATGATCGTTGGTACGAACCGGTACATGGCGGCATCGGTCGTCTTATGTGGATAGTTCGCCAGGTAAGGCAACGCATCAACCATCGTCGCCGCCAGAGAAGGACTGAACCGCAACTCCAGAAGTGATTGTTCAGGGAGACGTTCTCCCGGAATATCAAACTCAACCGTCGTTTTGGTTTCGTTCGGTTTGATCGTACCGGCGTAGGATTCCATCCGCTCAGCACCATGAATGTAAACCGGGAACGACATTTCCACCGCATCCGATTCTTCATCGGTGAGGGCTTTCATCCGCAGGGTCACTTCGCCCGGTTGCAGCACTTTCACTCGCCAGTCAACCCGCTTCTCTTCACCCGCTGTCAACTCAATGACCTGTTTGAGATCAGAAACAGCTTCCAGCAGTTTGCCATCCATCTCCAGAAGAACCTGCACCGATTTATCATTTTCGAGGTAACTGTGCACATTCGCGGAAAGAACGACTTCATCCGATTCAACAAAGAAACGCGGAGCCTGTAAACGGACCAGCAGGTTTTTCGAAGTGATCACTTCCACCTCACCATGCCCAACCCGCGTTCCTTCACCCATCGCCCAACCACTGATCTTCCAGGTCGTCAGGCTATCGGGTAACGGGAAAGCCATCACAATCCCATTTCATCCGGCTCCAGTGCCGCTGCCCAGAAGGCGGTGTCGGCAAGTCGGGAGCGTACAGTCGGTTCAACAGTCTCTCCACCAGGTTCAGCTTCCGGAGCAGCCATCGCCAGACCATCGGCCATCTCCATAGAAAGATTCAGCCATTTGTCGTTTCATCATCATCGGTGCGGCAACCCGACTATAAAGAATCAAATGATCGGTCCCTCTTGCTCCCCCAGTAGTGGCCATTTCGGTGATTCCTCCGAACGTACCCAGTTGCTGCATCCGCTCCTCATCGCGTTTATAAAGCGAATAGGTGTAATGATTCCAACTGCTGTTCGTGGAAGGATAATGCGACCGTTTGAAATCCCAGAAGAACTTTTTAATGTCGCCAACTCCTGAACCACCAGAAATGTATTCAACACTTTTATCATATGCCGACAGAACCACCGAGCCCGTCACGGGATTACCTTGAGGTCGGTCAGCTTCAATTGCAGCTTCAATTCCTCTCCCGGTTGATATTTGGGTTGATCCGCAGTCAGCTCAATATTCATCACCCGTTTTTCGGGAGGAACGACAATATTACGCGCGATGGAGTGTATCTCTCCTTCCGAAATCGTCATCGCTTCGACAAAGAAGTTCGGCATGTCCCCTTGTTTGACATCGACCTCGAAGGAAGTACTTTTCCCATCCAGCTTTAATGTATAGGGAGCATCGTAGACGCCATTCACCGGCCGCACAAAGAGTAAGACGGTTGAGCCAGTCCGGTTCGTATTGATCCGCAACTGCACTTTTTCTCCGGGTTGATACTCTTTCTGTTCGACTAACAACTCCAGGTCGTTGTACTGGTAACCATCTCCGTCGGAAATCCGTTTCCAAAGACATTCAGGACTGTCGCCCCTTCTTCTTCATGCCCAGCCACATCGGTCAGCATGTAGGATTTTCACGGAACTGCCCTGCCTCTGCCAGGTTCATCTTCTGTTTGGCGAGACCTTCATCGTCGGTGGCCACATCCCACTCCTCGACGAGTGTCTCCAGGGGACGACCATCATCAGTGTAAGTGATTTTGATCAGACGAACTTTCCCCGTCCCTTTAACCGGCTTGCGGTTCAGGGTATGGGCTTTGAAAGTCGCTTCAATGGTGTCACCCACATTGGCATACCCACGGTTCGTCCAGGCTACGATATCAAACGGTTCGCGGGCGACGAGCACCTGACCTGTACCCACGATGGTGCGGCGAGATTCATCGACAACCTCTGCAGTGATTTCATACCGATGGTCCTGGTCGCTATGCATCGCTTTGGCGAGGGCTGTATCGATCTCGACGGTTACAGTTCCATCCGGGTTGATATCGACTTCCTGATCGAGCACCACTTCCGGAGGATCGTTCTGTGTCGGCCACCAGTAAGGATAGGGACGCACACAACCCCAACGGGAAAAGCCCGGGTACCAGTCCCACTCTTCGGCGAACCACCAGTAACCATTCCCGTACAACCAGTCCCAGGGACCAATCGGATACCAGCGATTGTTATAAGCACTCCGTTTGACGGTGAAATGTACCTTGGCGTTCTTAACCGGTGCTCCAAAGTAGTACTTCGCCTTGATTGTCGCTGTGATCTTCTCACCCAGTTGCACCGGTTCATCAGGAGCCTCAATGGTCACTTCGTATTCCGGTTTTTTGTATTCCTCGACCCGGAACGAACCACCATCATGAATATGTCCGAGATTGACGAGCTGCAGATAATAACTCCCCAACATCGCATCAGCGGGAAGCTCATACTCGCCACTCAAACCACCAAACAGGTCAGTGGTGTATGACTTCGTCCAGACTTCTTTCCCCTGAGGGTCGTTCAAGCGGACTTCAACTTTTTTATCAGCGTACTCAGGAGTCGCCTGCTCGGTGTAGCGGGGATTTCGAAGCCAGAACTTGAAGTGAACAGTATCCTTTGGTTTATACACAGGTCGATCGCTGATGTAGAACGCCTTGTGTGTATCGTAAGCGGGATCATTTTTCTTTTGATTCCAGAGCCCCTGAAACCCGAGGTAAGCCAACCGCCCCTCTTTGGTACGGGCGATTGCTAACCACTGATAGTGTTCATTACGATCCGGATTCACTGTCGTGATGATCTGTCCCTGTTGATCCGTGTATTCTGCGAAATGTTTCGTCAGAATTTGAATACGGTTCTGATTCTGTTGATTTCGACGAGACGGCACTCGCTCAACACGGTAGCCAATCATTTCCACATGCGGCCCCAGCGATGAGCCCCCGTCAGGGCATCGGCCACCAGATACCAGTTAGAGCCATCTGCCGGTTTTACTGGCGATGATCGTGTCATTCATCCACAGCACAATGCGGGTCTCGTTTCCCTCCTGCATTTTCGCAGTGATGAAATAAACTCCCGCCTGATTTAACGGCGCCGTAATCGTTTTGAGTTTGTCGTAATGACCTTCCAGCGGTTCCAGTTCGACATCCCACTCGGCAACTTTCTTGCCGAGGTATTTCTGCTGGTTCCCTTCAATCAACTGCTGACCAATGTTCTCGAACTGCGTCTTGAGAGGGTCCAGCTGATCCGGATGCGACTTGAGATGCGCGACACAATCTTTCAGTAATTGATCGAGATTGATCTCGGTCGCTTCAAAATGAACGGATTTCCCGTTCCGGAATCGATAGTTAAACTTCCCTCCCTGTGAAGGGAGCTGTGTTTCATTCTCAGCCTGAACCTCTCCCCAGTTACCAACAATTTGCTCCAGGTTCTTCTGTTTGTAATCGTTATTACCAGGCCCGAACCGCTTGATGTTCTCCCGGAGAATCTCGGCAGCGCGAACGTATTGACGACGATTCTTGAAGATGTTTTCCAACCGGCCTAATGCCTGCTCGGCGTAGGAACCGTCATCTTCCTGTGCCACCTCCAGGAAAAGTTTGATGTAACTGAAATCTTCCGGTAGCGAGAATCGCTTAATTCCGTTCGCCAGCTTGGCTAATGTTTCCTCTTCACTCAGGGTATGCACCGAGAAGGGAGCCGTTGTGCTATCAAGCTCGTTGGGATCTTTCTCGCTGGCCGCATTCAGTTGTTTGTAGAAGAATGGATGATCCTGCAAAGTCTGCACACCGAACAGAGTCTGTCCCCAATCGCCCAGAGCGAGCTTCACCCGCATCTTGTGTGCTTTGGTCGACTCAGCCGCTTGAGCAAATGCCCACCGCCAGCGTTCTCCGTCCGAGGCAGCCTTCTCCCAGCTTTCAGGCACAGAGAATACAATGGGGTTGCCTGCATTATCCACAGGTGCCCCCTGGAAGTTAGAGCCCCCCATGCGGCGGTAACCCCCAAACCTCGGGTTCCCCTCTTCCGCTTCAGGTAATTCGGAAAGATCCGTTAATGCCTGTAACTTCCAGGAGTCGTAATGTGATCGACCCATATAAACAGCGCCGGCCAAATTGAAATAAAACTCTCCCTTTTCTTCGGCAGTCGCTTCGGCATCCTGTTGCATAACCCCCATGGCTTGTACCAGTAGTTGTAATGCACGCACCCGATCGCGTTCTTCCAGATTGACATAAGTCGCAGCACCGCGCGAATGTCCGCGCGTCAGTTCGTCACCAATGATGTAACCATGATGCTGGGCCGATTCATATTGTTCAGCCGCTTCCTGCAGGAATCGCCAGTTCTGTGCATGAAGCTCAATCGCCTCTTCCAGCAGCGCATCAATCTCGGCAATTCGATCCAGATTATAGAGGCAAGTCGGAACATTACGTAGACTCTGTGTCAGCGTCTGCTGGTCTGTTGTTTTATCAAGCAGGAGCTTCTGATAAATCTCAAAGGCGTTTTTATAATTCCCTTCCTTCTGCTCCTTCTGGGCTTGTTCAAACAACGGACTCCCCCCTTTCTCGGCGGCGAATAAACAGCCAGTCAAACTAAAAGTGAGGGAAACGCAAATCAGGGTGTATATCAAACGCAACATGAGACACTCCTCAAGTGGACTTTTTTCAGACAGAGAACAGACCCTTGGATGAGTCCGCCCCCGATAAAGTTCCCATTTTTTGTCAAAACACCCGGTTCCCCGGGAAATCACAAGATCCCGGGCCGGTTCTCCTGCCGTTACGTTATATCAGGCCAATTCGTTACGCAATCGGAATACATCCGGAATAGTTGCATTGGTAGAATGTATGCAGCAGTTTTGATCCGTCATTAGGGTTTGACAGGAACTATCAGGCAGTAAGTGAGAGTTAAATGAAGCTCATCTATAACCGGAAATTATTCATAATTGTCACTTTGTTGCTGATCCTCCTGCTTGGCTTGGGAGTATACCTGTATCACCTGAGATCACTGATCGCCGCCCGCGAGGAGTTCCACAAGGAACATCAAGTAGAGATCTCCACGTCCGAGTTGAATCCGGAGATGGAGCTTTATACTCGCAGAGAATCCACAGAGACCGATCCCAGCCTTTCCGAACGGCTTGGAAATCTCTGGCAAGAAAATGTTAAAAATTCAATCTCTCCTCCGGACCCACTTAAGTCAGTAACGGTGGGTTCGAAAACAGCGTTTCGGGAATATGTGACTCTTTTCGACGCATCCAAGATCGAACAGATGTACCTGGAGAGGGACGAAAAGAATCCGATCACTGACAGCGAACTGCAACTACTGCATCAAATGCCCAACCTGACTTTTTTATCTATCGGTGATATTCCAATCACTGCCAATTCATTAGACGCCGTCGCCAGACTTCCAAAGCTAAATACACTCTTACTAAATTCAAAAGAAGTCACTGGCAAGGGAGTTGCCCGTCTCAGGAATTCTGCTTCACTGAAAACATTGTGGATAGGAAATTCTCTAAGTGACGACGACTTATGGAATTCCCTGTTACAACTTCCTAACCTGGAAAGTTACATCTGTGATCAACTGGAATTGACTGAAGAACATATTCTCAAGGTTAATTCGGATATAAACTGGATTGCCCTGGGGCGACTTTTAGGGCCGCTTCACCTCACCGATGTCGGCATGCAGAATCTGAAATATTTCAAAAAACTTAAGAGACTCAATCTGTCCGGGTCCGATATCAGCGATGAATCTCTTGCCGTGTTGAGTCATCTCACGAACCTGGAAGATTTGTCTCTCAGCAATACTAAAATCACCTCCCGGGGAATCGTCTCGTTAAAAAACCTTCCCAACCTGCGGTACCTGCATTTGGACGGTACAAACATCAATAGTGATGCCGCCGAAACATTGCAGACTCTTCCTTCGCTTCAGTTGATCAATTTAAGCAATACTGTTTTCGATGACACTGGCATTAAAAGACTTACTGCACAACAAAAAATCCGTGATCTCATTCTGGAGCGAACCCGGATCACAGAGAACGTATTCGAGGATCTCAATCGGATGCAACTCTCAACTTTGGCAATTGGCTATTGCCACATTTCCTCGGAAGGATTGCGTAATCTGCAGCCTGTCGATTCTCTCTCACTGCAGGGATTGCAATTTACTCGTGAAGACATACAGCATCTATTTACGGAGACAACGGCTTATACAGAGCTGAATCTGACTGATTCATCATGGAGCGATGACCTGATGGATCTCCTTACAAATTTGAAAAGCTGCAACAGACTGAACCTCTCCAGAACAGCCATTACCACCTCAGGATTGAACAAGCTTACGGGCTCCACAAATGCGAACAACAATTTCAGGCTTGACCGGTTGATTCTGAATAACCTCCCCATCTCCCTCGCTGATATTGATGTTCTCAAACTGCTGTGTTCTCGCCACAAAGTGACATTGGAAAACTGTGGTATCGATGATCAACTCGCCATCGCACTATTCGACAACTCCAAACAAATGATCAATTTGCCCAGAAACCCCATCACCGATGACGGCCTTCGTAGCCTGCTCAATGAAAACATTACCTATATAAATCTGAGTGGAACACAAGTGACCGACGAAGGGATGAAACTTCTGGAACCACTCAACCTCACCTATCTGCTTATTAGCGATACCGCTGTGACCGACGCCTCCATTCCCTATTTAAATCATTTTGAAAAATTAGGAAAAATAAATCTGGATGGAACCGCGATGACTCCTCAAGGAAAAAAAGAACTTCTGAAACAGTACCCTTACATCATTAAAGGGGAGTCATACACAACCTCGGTCTTCTTCGATTAAATGTTATGACCGGAATCTTTAATCCACTCCTCTTCCTGCCAGACCACGATGGTATTTTCCGAATGACTTATTAAGATTGATGTCGCGGTGAAGAATTCTCCCGCAACATTAAGATCTCACCTGCCTTACCCGGAAAGCCCCCTGCCATGTCCACCCGTTACCAGATTTCCGATTCGTCTACCATCATCAGTCCCAGGCTGGTTATCTTTGAAGAGATCGTCGATGAGAACATTCAGAAGATGATCAACATCGCCGGGTCGGCTGATCGGTTACGGCCGCATTGCAAGACGCACAAAATGTCGGAAGTCGCCCGGAAGCTGTTGGCGGCAGGCATCATAAACATAAAGCGGCCACATTCGCCGGGGGCGCAAAATACTGGCGGATGCGGGAGCCATGATATTTTTCTCGCGTATAACCTGGTGGGACCGAACATCCAGCGGGCTGTGAAATTTGTTAAAACGTACCCCAAGGTGACCTTTTCAGTCACAGCTGATCACGAACATCCTCTTTCTGCAATTAAGCGAAGCCTTTTCCAAAGTCGATCAGACGATTGAAGTCCTTCTCGATATCGACAGCGGACAACATCGAACGGGGCTGGAAGCAGGTTCCAAAGCTGTTGAACTCTACAAAATGATTGCCGACTCTCCGGGAATCAAACCGGGCGGTTTTCATCTTTATGATGGCCAGAACCACCAGAAAGATCTGGCCGAGCGAAAAGCGGCAGTCCTCGCCTGCAGAACCGGCACTGGCACTGAAAGAAAGTTAACCGCGGCTGGATTGGATGTCCCCCGGATCGTAGCCGGAGGAACGGGTTCCTTCCCCATCTTTGCTGAGATCGACGACCCAGCCCTTGAGTTGAGTCCCGGTACGTGTGTCTTCAATGACTCAGGTTATTCGAAGATGTTCCCCGATATGCAGTTCACCCCGGCGGCCATCATGCTCACCCGCGTCATCAGTCGTCCGACTGCGGACCGTATGACACTCGATCTCGGTACTAAAGGGGCGGCTTCAGATCCCCCTGCTGGAAACAGACTTTTCTTTCCAGAACTTCCCGATGCGGAGCAGGTGCTGCAAAACGAAGAACACCTCGTTTTGCAAACCAGCAAGGCGAAAGACTATCAACCTGGCGATGAACTGATTGCCATTCCTACCCACATCTGCCCAACCTCAGCCTTGCACAAAGCGGCATATGTCGTCCGCAATGGCGAAGTGGTCGCCCAATGGAATGTCGTTGCCCGTGACCGCTGGTTGACGATCTGAGCCAATCAATCACTTATTGAAATCACGTATACCGGATTTCGCGGTGGTCTTCTTCAAAGTAGGCGGGCAAGAGCGTATCGACCTGTAACAGGCCTTTGCGGGTCAGGGTGATTTCATCGCCATCGATGGTGAGGAAACCCATTTCCTGTTGATGCTGAAATGGAGTTGCGAACTCTTCGAGGATTTCGACTCCAAACTTATCCCGGAACGTTTTCGCCGAGATATGTCCCTCCTTCATCTGGAGAACCATCTCGCGAATCAGCAGTTGGTGCGCTGTCGGTCGATAAGCCCGGTTAACTGGCAGACGACCTTCATTCACCACTTCTTTGTAGTCTTCGATCTTGTCGAAGTTCTGATAATGCACACCCTGCAGGTGTCCGAATGAGGAAACGCCCGCGGCCAGCAGATCAGCCCCCCGCCAGACATTATCCCGATAGATAAAGTGATCTGTCTCCGGATTCAACACGAGTTCGTTTCCACTCGAGACGTGGTAACCTCGTTCACCCAACCAGTCGATGGCTTCGCTCACCCAGCGACGCTTTGTATTCCAGTCGGCTACAGGTGACTCTTTTTTCTCCTCTTTCATCTCTTTGGAGATAATCGTATTGAAGGGGAGTTCCATCTGATAGATAGTGATGTTATCTGGCTTCATCTCGTTGGCTTTTTCCAGACAACGCTGCCAGTTTTCATCGGTTTCACCAATCATGCCGGCGATCAGGTCGATATTCACCTGGGGAAAACCAACATCCTGAATCCAGCCGTACGCTTTTTCAATTTCAGGTGAAAGATGAGCGCGTCCATTCTCTTCGAGAATGCTGTCTTTAAAATTCTCCACACCTAAGGAAACGCGGGTAACACCGATTTCCTTGAGCGTTTTCACTTTCTCCGGATTGAGTGTCCCCGGTTCACATTCGAAGGTGACTTCTTCGGCATCGTCCCAGTTCAGGTACTCAGAGAGACGATCGCGCAGGGAAAGGAGTTGTTTCGAACTGAGGTAGGAAGGTGTTCCCCCACCAAAATAGACGAACTTCAACTTGCGATTCTGCACCGCTGGTTGCTGGCTGATCATCTCGAATTCTTTTTCGAGAGCATCGACATAATCCTGAATCGATTTAGCATTCTGCTGGGTATAGACGCGGAAATAGCAGAAGCGGCATCGTTTTCGGCAGAAGGGAATATGAATGTACAAACCGAGGGGGACCGTCCGATCAGGTTCGCTTTCGTACGCGGTTTCAATCTCGTGGCGTAATTCCGGTTTCCATAATGAAAACGGGGGATAGTTTGCGATAAAGTAACTACCCACTTCGGTTTTGGTCGTCTCAGTCGTCATGATGAACTTGATCTCTCGGGTGGCTGGGCGCGCTCTTGTGAAAGGTTGCTGGCTTTCATTTTATCAGAGGGAACCGCAAAAGAGAACGCCCGAAATACGCAGACCTTATTAACAACCGTTCAGAGGCTGCGCAAAGTCAGCCCGGATCACTGCTGAAATAAGCTCGGGAAGACCAGAAAAACCTGTTAAGCCTTTTCGTCTTCCTCGTCGTCATCATCGAAAAAGCTGAAATCGATTTCGTCATCTTCTTCCAGATCAAGGCTGTTCTCGCCGTCAGCCAGCAGGTCATCTTCGTCTTCTAATGAATTGAGAAAGTTCTGAGCAGCTTCCTCTTCGTCGACTTCGATAGTTCCTGTTTCTGCTTCGTCATCTTCCAGTGCGAACATCGCCTCTGTTTTCTCAAGGCCCTCTTCAGCTTCATTCAGATCAAGTTCTGCGATCGTTTCCAGCGAGGCATCACCCTCTCCTTTTTCAGGTTGATAAGCCGGAATTTCACTCCCTGTAGAATAATCATCTTCATCAAGTAAGTCCGTAGCGGAATCTTCGACAATCATCACAGGTTCATCGTCGTCGTCCTCATCGGCGTCCATATCAATCACGATTTCGGCAGAGTCCTCGATATTGATCTGGGCGGAGTCTTCTATATTGATTTCCGAATCACTCTCATCGATCACAATCGCTTCGCTCGATTCGGCCACATCGACCATCACCGGGTCTTCCTCATCATCGAATTCCGAGAGGAAATCGCCCGCCATATCTTCATCGTCAAGATCGAGTGTTTCATCGTCTTCCAGAGCAATCTCCACAGGCTCATCATCCTCGTCCAGTTCTTCACCCAGGTCGAACATGTCTGTAGTTGCAACCGCACTATCGCCAACCTGTCCAGCGGGTTCGATATCGATGTAGCCTTCAATGAACAGGTCTTCTTCATCATCATCGAAGTCATCTGCAACAGCGACTTCTTCTTCCGCACCCAGATCAATATCTTCTGCATCGAGTCTTCATCATCGAGACCCAGGTCGAGATCCTCCTCTTCGTCAACATCGGCTTTGACCGCTGCACTGGTATCGAACCGATCCTCGTCCAGGCCCAGTTCTCCCATATCCAAGTCAGAGGTCATGGCGACAGCATCCGCACTTTCATCGTCGTCTATCTCGTCATCGAGACCATCGATCAGGATCTCCTCGTCTTCATCGAGGTCAGCAATTCCCGATTTTTCTTCGGCAATGCTGTCATGCAGGCCAGATAAAGTCCCTTTCAGAACCAAGACCCATCTCGTCCAGATCAAAGTCATCCGTCATGGCAACAGCGTCGGCAGATTCGTCCTCATCTTCATCGAGGTCAATCTCACCAGTCTCCGTAACCGCAACCATTTCCTCTTCATCCAGGAAATCACCCAGGTCAAAATCATCTGTCGCATCAATGGAAGTCGAAGATTCGGTTACGGTGATTTCACCCGTCTCTTCTTCATCATCCAGGTTAAAGTCTTCCGTTTCCGCGTAGGCTTCTTCCTCTTCGTCGAGATCAACACCCGGACCGGAATAAGCTTCGAGAGCATCGGCTGTTTCCATTTCGTCGGAATCACCCAGAGAAATTTCATCTTCTAAGGAGAAGTCGTCTCCAACTGATATTTCCTGAGTTGATTCGGTAACCACGACTCCCGATTCTTCAGCGAATAAATCGTCATCGTCTCCGAAATCATCCCGGCTCATCTCATTGGCAAACTGATCGCCAGTTAATGTTTCACTAACGAGCACACCAGAGGTTCCCAGTTCATCGCCATCATCGAAGAAGTCTTCACCCAGCATGTCTGAGGTCGATTCTTCATCGTGAACCATCTCATCATCAACAGCTTCT
Source organism: Planctomycetaceae bacterium (assembly GCA_041398805.1). Classification (GTDB taxonomy): domain Bacteria; phylum Planctomycetota; class Planctomycetia; order Planctomycetales; family Planctomycetaceae; genus Polystyrenella. The sequence goes on from JAWKUC010000002.1 coordinate 807,255, forward strand.
TCATCGACTCCCTCTTCAGCAACTTCATCCTGGGCAGCGTCTTCAACTGCCTGGCGTTCTTCTTTACGCTCTTTGATGTGTTGATAAAGCAGGACAAAAGGCATTGCCAGAATGGCCGCGCTACATAACAGCGCAATTCCGTTGGCAATCCAGATCATGCCTCCCATTTTTCCGCCACTATTCAGAATTGCCATGGCCATTACCACGGCGAAGGCGGCGGCGGGTACTACGGCCACCAGAGAGGCAAACATCGTCTGTAATTTTGTCACTGAAAAAACCTCAACTGAATCAGAAGCAGCGGTTGGCGATCCTGCGCGTAATCCTTACTAAATCTATTGGTAATCCTTATTTAATTCGTAATTTACCTATCCTCACTACAGTAGAACTTTTCCGATCAGGACAGGCAACCCTTCATTTTAATGATTGGACTGAAAAAGTACCGGTTATAACGGTTATCAATGAAATTTCCCGCTCCAGCCAGACCTGATGGTCCCTGTGCATTCTGCTACAATCATTCCCGGCTGAACACAATCATTGCCGGCTTATCGCTGTGTTCAAGCCCCAGAGTTCTGAACTTACTTTTGAATTAACTGACTTCAGCGGGAGCCACTGAATTTCTATGAAACTTGGACTAATCAATTCCGCCTGGGCACAAGCCGGGCGAGAGACAGCCTGGGGGATCGCCAAAACCCGGGAACTTGGATTCGACTGCATCGACATCTTTACTGATCCGCTGGACATTTCGATTCAGGAGCGTCGGCTCATTCCTGACGAATGCCAGAAGCAAGGCCTGCCCATCAGGTCGATCTGCTGCGTCGCCACCGGCTTAATTGACCTGAATCCATCGGTCCAGCAGTTCCATCTGGACCGCTGCCAGGCTTATCTCGACCTTTGCTACGAGTATCAAGCCGATAATCTACTGCTCGTCCTGGGGGAGTATATCTGGAACCGGGAAGTCATCCCTCCCGAGGAACAATGGCGCTGGGCGGTCGAAAATTGTCGTCTCCTGGGGGAATACGCCAGCCAGCTGGACATAAAAATTGCGTTAGAACTCGAACCTTTCCCCCTCTCATTATTGAACGATGTCGAGAACATGGTACGATTCCTTGACGATGTGGATCATCCCGCAGTAAATGCCAACATTGATATTTCGCATTTACAACTGGCTAAAGTCGCACCGGAAGAACTGCAGCGCTTGCAAGGCCGTGCCATTCATGTCCATATTTCGGACTGTGATGGCCATGTGCATGGAGATCTCCCTCCGGGCCGGGGAGTGGTCGATTTCCTGCCTTACCTGGAAGAGATCAAGAAGATGCAGATTGAGGGAGCGATCTCCCTCGAGCTCGAATATTCGCCCGAACCCGATAAAATCGTGGAATGGGTCGCGGAAGCCTATCAGGAAACCGACAGGCTGCTGCAGCAGGTGGGTTTACGGGGCTGAAACTGGCTTCGAAACTCGCCGGAATGTCACCCCCAGACCAGAATCGCTTTCTGCCAGAAAGTCGCTTCTCCTGCCTTCAACAGGGTTTCAAGAAGATTCCCTGTCCCGTCTTGAATAAAGACAACCCCTGAAAACAAGACGTTCTGAAGTCAAACTTCCCGTATAAAGCCTCGTCCTCTGTTAACTAGTAATTCAAACAAGAAGAAAAAAGAACATGTCTGATCTGATTGCACCGCATGGTGGTTTGTCTGAACCGGTCTGCTGCACCGTTTCTGAGTCTGAAAAAGAGGCCTTTCTCGCAGAAGCAGCAGGACTTCCCAAAGTTCCCGTCTCTTCGGCTGACCTTTCGACTGTCTACCGTATCGCTGATGGAACATTAAGCCCGCTGACCGGGCCTATGAACAGCGAAGCCTGGAATCTGGCTCTCGACGAAAAAGTCGTCATGAGCAACGGCAAAAAATACGCCTGGACCATTCCTCTGGCATTCCCTGTCACCGCCGAACTGGCTGGAACCCTCGCTGCCGGACAGAAAGTGGCCATCGTTTGCCCGGAAGGAAAAACAGTCGCTACACTCGAAATCAACGATGTCTACGAGTGGGACAAACCCAAATACCTGAAATGCGTTTACGGCACTGATCGTACTGATCACCCCGGTGCAGACATGGTTCTCGAAGGGGACAAAGACAAAACTCACCTCATCGGTGGTGAACTGAAAGCATTGCCTCAGGCTAAAAACGCTGCTTTTGGTAAATACGTTTTGACTCCTCGCGAAGTTCGCAAGCTGCTGGCCGAAAAAGGCTGGGATGCCGTTGTCGCCTTCCAGACCCGAAACCCACTGCACCGTGCCCACGAGTACGCACTCGTTTACGCTCTGGAAGTTCTGCTGAAAGAAGGCAAAAACGCGGGTGCCGTGCTGAACCCACTGATCGGTGAAACCAAAAGTGACGACGTCAGTGCGGAAATTCGTATGGAAACCTACGAAAAACTGATCACCGACCGCGCCATGGGCGATGGCGATAGCGACACAGAACTGTGGGGTCCCCGCGGTGAATCTGTCCCTGATCGCGTCATTCTGCTCGGCCTCGATATCAAAATGTTCTACGGTGGCCCCAGCGAAGCGATCATGCACGGGATCTATCGTCAGAACATGGGTTACACCAACATCGTCCGTGGCCGTAAACACGCAGACGCCCCGTTCAAAGATGGTACCGCCATCTGGGGTGACTTCGACATGGAGATCTTCAATAACCTGAATGGCGGTGCTGATCAAACCGATCCAATGTTGCTTGGTTTCACACCCAGCTTACTACGAGTCAATTGGCCGCGTCGATCTGATGGAAAACCATAGCGACGAAAAACCGGTCTTCATCTCTGGTAAAGACGTGCGGGCGACACTGCTCAAAGGGGAAATGGTTGATCCACGCATCATGCGTCCCAGCACCTCCAAAATTCTGGCCGAAGCGATGGCCGAGTAATTTGTTGCTGGGGGACAACCCCATCTAGAACAGACCTGAAATGCCCTGCGATTAACCGCAGGGCATTTTTTTGTATACCACGAGGAGTGGCCCCGGGGTTGCTCCCGTGCAGGTCGTAGGGATCAGAGCAAATTTGCGTCTGGGCAGGGCTCCGAAAACCTGTTCTGCACCGAAATTCCGGCTGGTTGACACTTGACCCTACCGACCGATTTGACATAATGCGCCCTGCAACAAGTTATTTACTTTTGCGGGTGTAGCTCAGTTGGTAGAGCACCACGTTGCCAACGTGGTTGTCGAGGGTTCGAATCCCTTCACCCGCTCTTTTTTATGGCCTGAGAGCCCAAACAGGCCTGCTGGATCACCAGGCAAGCTCAAATTTTGCCTCTTTTTAGGTCCATTACCTGCCCTCCACCGGTTTTGAAATTTATTTCAGACTGTATAATCCGGGCTAGCCTTTCGCCTCTCCGCTTAACGAAGGCGTTCACGTAATTCATATAGAGCAAAAGAAGAAATAATCAGGAGTCCTGCTCTGACCTCGGTTGTCATGTCCAGCTTGTGCGAAACAAAGACACCGTTGAAACTCCTGAAGGAATGCACGCATGACTTCCGATGAAGAAACCACCCCGGCAGAAGGTGCTGTCGCGGAAAAATCGAAACTCGATCTCGATGTCAAAATCGACAATTCAGGCCCCTGCCGAAAACACATCTCGGTAGTCATCAAACGGGCTGATATCGATACTGCCCTCAACGAATCGGTCAAAGAACTGAGCGACTCGGCCGCTGTTCCCGGTTTCCGCGTTGGCCATGTCCCGGGAGATCTGATTCGTAAACGTTTCAAAACCGAACTTGTCGAGCAGGTCAAACAGCGTCTGCTGGTCGAAAGCCTGGAACAGATTTCGGAAGAAAACGACTTCGACCCGATCAACGAACCAGATATCGATGTCGAAACGCTCGAACTCCCTGAAGAAGGTGACTTCGAGTATGAGTTCGATGTGGAAGTCCGACCTGACTTCAAAATTCCCAAATACGATGGGCTGAAAATCGAACGCCCCAACTGGGAAATTAAAGATGCAGACACCGAAGCCTTCATGAAGCGTTACGCCGAGCAATTCGGTGAAACCTCTGAAAAAGAAGGCGAAGTGGCCAAAGGGGACACTATCGTCTGCACGATCGAATTCTCTCATGATGGTGAAGTCATTAACAAAATGACTGACCTCCGTTTGCGAGTTCGTTCAACACTCCGTTTCACGATGCAGAACTCAAAGGCTTTGATAAACTGGTTGCCGGTTCCAAAGCTGGTGACAAACTCGAAACGGAATTCAAAATTTCAGACGAAGCCGAGAAGGTGAATTGCGTGGCGAAAAAATCAATGCCGTCATTAAAATCTCCAGCGTGCATCGAACAGAAACACCTGAGATCAATGACGAGTTAGCCACCCGCATCGGTTTTACCCTGATGTCGAATCGTTCCGTAAACAGGTCGCTGATACTCTTGAGCGACAGCGAACTTACGAACAACGTCGGGCAACACGCCGCCAGGTACTCGAAAAAATCACCGAGTCTGCCGACTGGGATCTCCCCGAGAATCTCGTGCTGAGACAGGTAGAGAATGCCTTGCGTCGTGAAGTTCTGGAAATGCAACAGGCAGGATTTACCCGACAGGAAATCCAGGCTCACGAAAACCAGTTACGACAAAACGCCGTGAGCAGTACTCGTCAGGCACTGAAAGAGCACTTCGTGCTCGATCGTATCGCGACCACCGAAGACATCAATGTTGAGAATTCCGAAATCGAATTCGAAATTCAAATGATGGCGATGCAATCTGGCGAAAACCCACGTCGTGCCCGTTCACGACTGGTCAAATCGGGGGCGATTGAAAACCTCGCAGCTCAAATTCGGGAACGTAAAGCGATCGACTTCATCCTCAGCAAAGCCGAGTTTGTTGACGTCGATAAAAAGCCGGATACCGACAGCTCAATCACAGCCGTCGCACGACCGATTGCCGGAACTGTCTCTGAAGCTGCTGATGAAGAGGAAGTAGCTGACGAAGAATAGAGCTTCTGTTTACTGATCAAAACGAAAACGACTGGAATTTTTTCCAGTCGTTTTTTTTCGCCCTGAACAGGCCCTCTCAGCTGAACACCTCACTCATACTGAAAAACATATCCTGTTGAGATATAAGTACTTAGAAGAGTTCATAAATTTAGGTTAATCTCTTCTTTACAAAAAATCTGAGCCCCCATCCTGATTTTATAGAGTACCCTTTATTGGAAATACGACGAATAATGAAGGAGGTTCTTGAAGGTAACCTATCCCCCGGAGCTCCATCAAAGGCACATCTCTTTGCGGTTCATGTTCCCCCTCCCTGGCTTCAGTTTGTTTAACCCTGCTGTCAGCTGCATCGCGCGGTAGAAGGGGCATTCCATGAAAATCGACGTGACCCATGTCGAATCCTTCGACGGAATCAAACTCTCTGTTCGTCGTTTCCAGGCGGTGGGAGACCAGACTAACCGCACCTGCTCATCACTCACGGCCTCTCAGAACATGCAGGCCGTTACAGGCAATGTTGGCATGTACTGCGCTTATCGAGGCTGGAATGTGCTGGTGCCCGATCTGCGTGGCCAGGGAAATTCGGGGGGAGCCCCGATGCATGTCGATCACTTTGAAGATTTCTGCTCTGATCTGGAAAGCATTCGAAATCACTTCGAACTCGCTCTGAAAATTTAACGATGCTGGGGGCACAGCCTCGGTGGACTGATCGCCGCGGCGTGACGCTCAAGTCTTTCTGAAAGTCGATCCAGACTTGTTCTTCTTTCACCGTTCCTGGGCATGATTCGTAAACCTCCCGCCTGGAAATGGTATTCGGGACGTTTGTTTTCCTACATTGCACCTCAAACACTCTTCTCGACCGAGATCAAACCGGATGAGGGAACCAGTAATCCTGCCGCCGTGGCCCAGCGTGAATTCAGTCCGCTGCGGAGTGAATTCATCAGCGCGGGGCTGTTCTTCGAATGTCAACGTGCCTGCATTGATGTGTCTGGATCGAACTCGATCAGATTGAAGTTCCCACCCTGCTCTACCAGGCTGAAAGATGACGCCCTTGTGAATGCAGAGTCATCGATGCGGATTCAACTCAATTACGGCAGGTTTGCCCTGCTTCCTGCTCAGGAAACTTTCCCGGTCATAAACATGAATTGCTCAACGAAGCAGACTGGGAAGAAACCTGCCGACTCCATCCTGAACTGGATTGAAGAAACACCGCTCCCGATGACAGCTACAGCCAGCGGAACAGCCCAGCTGACTCACCCCAAAGTGGCTCGCCTGAAAACCCAAAGAGCCCACCCCGGATAATTGCATTGAATTATCCGGGGTGTGTTGTCGAACCTGTTCGTTAAGTAGATCCAGGTGTGAGCTTATTGCCCAAATTTTGAATCCGCCCAGGGGGAATTTTTCATTGGGGATTATTCGAAAAGGGAACAGAAGGCTCCAGTGAGGGAAGGTATCTCCATCTTCCTGAGAGGAGGCCGTTTTGGGGCCAGTCAGCTCAGCCGTATCAATCCGGTCCGAAATCAGGAATGGCTCTCTCTGCCTGAGTCGAATTCATCTGGTTCTGATTTTGATTTGGCACCTGATGCATTGCGGGAATGGTCGCGGGAGGAACATTCTGATTCAGATATTTGATCAACTTGGGAGTCGCTTTGTTGATCAACACAATACGAAGGTTCGCTGGAGGGATCATCCTGTGAACGGACCAGACAGATAATTTCTGCTCCTCCCGATTCAGCCAGTGCCTGTTGCAGTAATTCCAGTTCATTGGCACTCGTTGTAGTACCCTGGTTCGCAACTGGATTTGAATTAGAGCTTGCATCAGTTTCCGAGAGGGCCGTATTCATGAAACCTGGATTGGCTGTCTCTTCCAGTCCACCTTCTTCGAGCGGAGGAAATCCCGATGGGTTTCCAGTAGCTACAATACAGGTTTCTGTCTCTGAGGTAGCCGGGTGTAAAAAGGACAACTGTGACTTATCCAGAAACTGTTAGATCCGGTTTTGAGACTGGTGTAAATGCCCCGTTTTCCTGAGGCTGAAACTGAGATGCACACTCCAACCAATTCGTTCCGACCGGTGAACAATCCGCCGCCGGAACGTCCCTTCTCGGGCATCATGGTACATCTGATCGTATCTGGTCCCTCGTAGCGGTTCAACTTGGTGACCTGCATATCAATGCGGGTTGGCAACTCGCCCCCTCCACAACCAATGCTGTAGACTTCCTCCTCTTCAGCGGGTAACCCTGAGAGCGAAGCGAGAGGAGTCGTAGGAAATTCATAGTCAATCTGTAAGCCCAGCAAACCGAGGTCGAGAGCGCGGGCATCGTAGTTAATCAGAATCGCCTGTCGCTCATAAGGCTTTCCATTTACAAAGAAATCGACATCCACCTGGCTTCCCCGTTTCAACCCTCGGAAAATATGACCACAGGACAGGATGTATGTTTTCTTGTTCGCACTGGAGATGATTGTACCTGTTCCAAAGTTAACCCCTCGGCCATCGCTGACACGAATTCGAACTGTTGAAATCGGTTCTTTCTCGAAGGAGACAAAAGATTCGTTGGGGCCCAGATTCTGTTCGGGTCGCACAGCCGGAGCGCCTATCGCTGCGGTGGCTTCTTTTCGTTCTAAACCGAAAGAACCGAAATCAAATCCACCTTCAGACTCTTTATCATTCACCAGACTCGCAGAAGTCCCCTGCTTAATTCGGGCAGAGTGGTCTGCTCCGTCCAGCGATTTTTTCTCGCCATTCACTTCGGCCAGGGCTTTAAATTTCTGCAGATGACGTTCACGGGAATCATTCGCTGAGCTCAACATACCGTTTAATGTATTCTGGAATCCGTCACCGCTGTAGTAAAGTTCTTTCTGTTTAATTTTTCCATCGACCAGCAGCACAAAGCAGGGAAGTGCTGTGACACCCATTTTCCTCATCAGTTCCGAGTTTTTGTCGGCATCAACCTGCTGAATCGGATGACCTTCCCGCACCAGTCGGGAAACCATGGGACTGATTTTGCGACAATAACCACACCAGTCGGCGGTAAACTCCAGAACAATGTTCCGCCGTTCCATTTTCTGAATCACATCCTGTTCATCAGCAAAAGTCACGGAAGAAGCGAGAGACACAATCAGGGTCGCGACAAGAATACGTTGAGCGTTAATGGTTGATACTCCCTGTGTCGAGGTGAGATGAATCCTCTCAGGAGGGGCCCGATCTCACAAATTTCGACGGGGCAGCAGGGGCAGATCAGCTCGATGGATAGCAGGCAGCACATTTCAGTTCGCCCCTCAACCTGGCGGGTTGGAGAATCAGCTAACTGGTTCGGCTTCCATGCCGTCTTTGTAAAAAATGACAAATTTCCATTGCCAATTTTACAAATTACCTCAGGATTTCAGTGGGTGGCTTACCGAGTGTACTGGTGAGCAGTCCTGTCTTGATCACCGCGCGATCGTCTGTTTTTTTAAGGGTTTCTGAACAATTTGAAGCAGGCTTCTGTTGTCCAATTGAGGGCAAAATTCCTTTTCGCCCGAATTACTCACCTAAAATGCAGATAGCGTGCCATCAACTCTAATTTCTCTCTATCAGGAGAGCATCCCTAATGATACTTTGATCAGAAATACCGGTTAGCCGGGTTCGATTTTGAAAACTCGGAGCAGGAAAGAGAGGTTGTGTACCTGATGAGTCGGGGAGGACTATAATAGATAACTTGAGCTCAAAACTGGCGGACAAAGTCAGTTTCGAGCCCCATCCACCCACAAACACTGCCCTCTTGACCAGTACACCCACTACAATACTGGCTGGCAGTTCATACCTCGCACTCCACCATCCGACGAGAAGTCTGCATGGCCCGCCCTAAAATAGTCGATCAATCGCAACCGGCTCCTGTCCGCCTGTTGCTCTGGCTTTACGAATTACTGGCTTCGCTGAAACTGGCTGTCATGCTGATTCTGTCGCTGGCGATGGTTTTGGCGTACGCTACCTTCGTCGAAGCTCACCTCGGAACGAAAGCGGTTCAGTGGTACCTCTACCACTCCAGTTGGTTTGCCGGCCTGCTGGCTCTTCTGGCCATTAACATTTTCTGTGCGGCATCCATTCGGTATCCGTGGAAAAGACATCAGACTGGCTTCGTCATTACGCACATCGGTATGCTGGTGCTGCTGGCTGGTTCAGCGATCAGCTTCATGGGTAGCCTGAACTCGCAGATGCTCGTCTTCCTGAACGATTCGAGCACGATGGCGATCGACATCGATGAAGCAGGTTACATTCAGATTGATGGTCTCCCCGATCACCCCGAAACATACACTCAGACTTTACGCCTGGGTCCCTTCAACTGGAATTCATTCCACGACAAACCTTTCAGTCGGAAACTGGCAGAACGATTTGGTTGGACATCCGAAGAGTGGGAACACAAACCTCTCAACATTTATAAAAGCGATGACTACCAGGTGGATGTCATCGATTATTACTCCGAAAGTGAAATTCATCGACTCCCCTACCTGGAGCTCAACTTCAACCAGGCGATCATCGGTGCCGACATGAATATCGCCCTGGAGTGGCAGGAGAACATGCCCTTCGTCGAACAATCGTTCGGTCAAATGGGAAAAATCCTGTTATGGAAAACCAGCGATCCTGCCGACCTCGAACGCTTCAAAGAAGCTCGGCCGCAACGGTTTGTCGCGGGGGATGGGGTGATTGCGATCTGGTCAGAAGGGGAAGTCTATCACATCAATGTCTCCGAATTAGAACGGATGAAAGAAGATGAAGAAGGCCCCTACGAGCTAGATAATGGACTGCTGATTGAGTTGGGTGGCTATGCACCGACCGTGGACCTGAGAACACTCACCACGACCGGTAAGTTCGTATCGAGTAGCGATGCACCGCAGATGCCTGCTGTGGAAATCGTTGTGAAGGAGCCTGCTGAATCGGAAGGTGCCGAACCGAAAGAATATCGCATCGTACGTCTGGCCCAATACCCTGTGAACTCGATCGTCTCCCGCCCGGATGATTTCTATGCTGAGTACTACCATCCCGATATGCCGGGCCGGATCGACATGTTGATGGATCCCGAGGGTAACATTGCCTATCGTGTCTGGCAAAAAGGCACCAAAATGGTGGCCGCCACGGGTGATCTGCAGGAAGGTGAACCTGTCGATACCTGGTCGATGGGAGGAGGCAAAAATGTCTGGGCGATGCAGTTGAAACGAAAACTGCTCAGCGACGACGAAGATAAAACCTGGATGTCTTCCCGATTCCTTTCAGTAAAGAATCGAACGGTCGTACCAAGCGGATCAAAGTTCGCGTCACCTGGGAAGAAGAAAACAAAACTAAAACAGATGAATTCTGGCTCGGCCAGAACCTGCCGGCTCCCTGGTCTCCAGAAGGACGTCAGCAGATACACCGGACGACTATGAGCATAACAAAGCTCTCGTAGTGTTTCCTATCAGGTACGCCAGACAGATGTCGGTTTCGCCATGAAGCTTGTTCAGTCTGATCTCGATGTCGACCCGGGAACCAACATGGCTGCCAACTACACCAGCCACCTTGTTCAGCTTGATGTCCGCAAACATCCGGAAATTGTCGATTTGAATGAGCAGCTTGCCGCTGAGGACGAACCTGCGAAACGTCAGGAACTGTCCAACAAAATCAGTGCGAAACAGAAAAGAGTTGTTTCAGACACTTTTACGCGGAGTACGAAACCCAACCCGCAGAAAAACGAGAAGCCTGGGTCGACTGACCTCGGAAGCAGAATCGTACGTGATCACCATGAACGAACCTCTCGATTATCCCGATCTGAAGGTCGACCACTTCGATTTTTTCAGAGAATTACTCCCCCCCCCCCCCCCCGATCCAAGATCAGGTCAAAACGGAACCGGGATTCATTTTTCGAGTCAACTACGACCCGGGCCGCCCTGTAAAATATCTGGGCTCGGCTTTGATCACCCTCGGAACATTCATCATGTTCTATATGCGAGCTTACTTCTTCAAACGAATCAAAACGGAACGTAACTGAAGAAACATCCACTGAAGAATCAGCAACAACCCCCCAACGACCAGCAACAGTCCCTGTTTGATCTGGTTGACGCCTGATGAGATTCAGTCAACTTTCAGTCAGTTTTCCTCTCATCAAAATTAAAATTATAACTTCTACGCACTTACCCACTGAGGTTCTGCAGTAGCGATGTTTAACTTAAAACGATATTCCTTCCAGATGCTCTGTCTGGTCGTCCTCTGCTCCAGCAGCTTTTAAGTGTTTCTGCCCTGTTTGCAGATACAGAGAGTGAGGAAGCAGGTTCAGGAACAGAAGCCGAGGCAACTGCAAAGACCGAGCAAACGACTCCCTGCACCGCCGTGAATGTGGATCGATCTGATTTCGATTGGACATCCTGGCAACGTTTACCCGTTCTGGATGAAGGTCGCATCAAACCGATCGACACCTTTGCAGAAGAAGTTGTTACCCTGGTGACGGGTAAGTCCAATGGAAAGACCGGACACAGGGATCACCTATGTGCCGCCGGAACTGCTTTATGCCTGGATTGCGACTCCGGAAGAATGGGTTAATCGCAAAATATTCCTGTGTGAGTTCCGACCTTTACGCAAGATTTTGAGTACCGAAGAGCGTCCCCTGGAAGAAGAGGGGAAATATGTTTCTGTTAATGACTTGTTGAACTGGAAGCTCTATTACGAACAGCAGCAGTATGAAATCTGGTCCGTTGATTTTCAGAATCGAATTCAAAAGATCATGACAGCCGGTCAGGAGAGGACATTGCTCCCGACCAAGTCGGTGACACCCTGAAGATCGCCGTATCAACGCCAAAGCAGCCGAGCTGGTTAAGCACCTGGAAATTTTCCTCGTCTCATTTCAGGCGCGCAATCTGGCGATTGTACCATCACTCGACCCCCGCACCGTCGCCGCGGCTGTCGATACCGAAGATAAACTGGAAGCACTGGGTCTCACCGGAGCCCTGTTGAATCGTGAACAATGGGCCGTCCATCCCGACCCCACCGCCGCCGCATTAATGGCCAAAGATTACCGCGACTTAATGATGTGGATGATTGATAATCCGCGCGGTCAGGCGTTCTATCCTGTCAGCAATTATCCTCAACTCGCACAGATCTTCTCATTCAGAAATGAAGTTCTGGCAGACATTGATGATATGGAAACAGCCTTCAACAAAACCAAAGAGGCCTACACTGCCGGGGACGCTGAGGCATTCTCTCAGTCGATGCAACTCTTTGAACGTGAAGTCCGCCGACTTGCGGATGTGATGGAAGAGAAACGGGCCCAGCTTAATCCACCCGATCCCAAACAATCGATTTTGGTGTGATCGAGGATGGGAGCTGCTGCCCCACTCGACTTGAACACTGCTGTCTGGAACGCCTATGAGCCATTGGAAGTGGATAAACGGGTTTTAGCCTCATCTGCTTATCCCGAGGAAGGCTCTACCGCTTGGGAATTAAAATACAATAAATCTCAACCCTTTAAATCGGCGTGGATTTATTTCCTGATTGCAATCATCATTACCACCCTCTCCATGATCTCACGTCGAGAGCGACTTGTTTACTCGATCGCACTGCTTACGACCACCGGAGCTATTGTTTATTCCTGCTGGGGTTTCTTCCTGAGAATCATCATCAGCGGACGCGCCCCGGTTACTAATATGTACGAAACTGTAATCTGGGTCTCCTTTGTTGTAGCGGTCCTCGGATTGTGGTTCTGCCTGTTACCTTTCCTGTGGGCTGGCTTGAAGAAAAGCTGGGATGGAACACGTTTCCCATTCGCTGTACGCAGGAAAAAAAGCAGACACAGAAGCTCAAGCATCCTCCCTCACACCCATTCGTCTTTTGTCATTTGCCATTCAGCAGCCTGTTTTGTGGGTATTGTCTGGTTCCTGACTGGAAGTAATACCACCTTCCGGATTATCGATCTCTATCCACCTTTATTTGGAAAAGTAATTTCCTTTGGTGAACTCGGTGTCTGGATAACGGGCATGACGATGGTACTCCTCTCGGCCTGGTATCTTCCTCGTGCCGTGCTGACATTAATTGGATCACTGTATACCGTCCCCACCTCGGTTAAAGAGTGGAATGACACCACCTGGAAGCAGGCGTTTGATCGTCGATTTTTCCTGTTAGGTGCGTTGCCTGTCGCCTGCCTGGGCATGATGCTCGCCTACTTTGTGGGTGTACGTAGTCCGGATATTCTCAATCCACGTATTGGCTCCATTGCGGCTGTCCTCCGTAATAACTACTGGTTGACGATCCACGTACTCACGATTGTTTCCAGTTATGGTGCGGGTGCTCTCGCCTGGGGACTGGGAAACCTGGCCCTGCTTTATTATCTCTTTGGAAGTTATCGCTCTGGTAAAACCAGCAAAGAAGCAGGTACCAAAGAATCATTCTCAGAACGTATGCAGCAAGCAAAGAAAGCGATGAAACCTTCTGTCGTCGCTGCTTCTATTAAACAAAACATGTCCGGCTTCGGTTCAGGTGATGAACATCTGGAGAAATCAAAACGTCGACCGCCGGAAGAAGTCTCTACCCTTGCCAGTTACACTTACAAAGCGATGCAGGTTGCCGTCCTGCTGTTGGCCGCCGGAACAATTCTGGGAGGCCTCTGGGCCGATGTTTCCTGGGGACGTTTCTGGGATTGGGACCCCAAGGAAGTCTGGGCGTTAATCTCACTGCTGGTTTACCTGGTCGTCTTGCATGGACGGTTCGCCGGTTGGGTGGGGACTTTAGGAACCAATATCGGGGCAGTGCTCTGCTTCAACGCGATCCTCATGTCCTGGTACGGGGTGAACTTCGTCCTCCCCCAGATTCATGGCGGGTTAACTGGCTCCAATACACCGACAGCTGTCGGTCTTCACAGTTACGCCACAGGGGCAGGTGGGCTGGAATACGTTGTCGCGGCTGTGCTGGTGAATCTGCTGCTGGTTGTGGCTGCTGGTAGCCGTTACTTCATGGAAACCCAAATCCGCTCCTCTGAAGGAGCCTCTCCAACGCCCCCCGAATCGAAACCGGAAGAACCAGCTGAACTGGAAACCAGCTCCACCTGATAATCACTTCCTGGAAGGACATTCGGAATATTCGGGTGTCGAGACCAATTCAGGCGGTATTCTGAAATTTAGATCGAAACAGGCCCGGCAGTCATTCAAGACTTGTAGGGCCTGTTTTTTTGTGTCAAAATATATAACCATACTTTGATGTAAGCCCACCTTACATTCCCACCGAGAGTCTATTCTCGCAACCAAACTCGCCTGAGTTCCTTCCTTTTCATTCAATGAAAGTTCGCCAGATGCTTTCTCGTTTTCTGCTCGAACGTCTTTACAGTCTGAATACGCTTCCGCTGATCATCTGCGGTTTACTTTTGAACTCCAGCCTGCTTTTGCAGGCCGAAGAAGAGTCGCCACTTACTTTTGAAAAAGATATCCGTCCAATCTTTCGCGCTCACTGCTTCGATTGCCACGGAGCATCCGAAGAAAGTACCAAAGGAGGGCTCGATCTACGTCTCACCCGGTTTACAATCAACGGGGGAGACTCTGGTGCCGCAATCGAACCTGGCGATCCAGATTCAAGTAACCTCATCCTGCGCGTAGAAGCTGGCGAGATGCCCCCCGGCGATTCTCACCTCTCTGAAGCAGAGATCGCCACTCTGCGTACCTGGATTTCTCAAGGTGCAAAAACAGCTCGTCCCGAACCCGAATCAATACCTGAAGGGGTGGGCATTGCCCCGGAAGATCGGGAGCACTGGTCATTTCTACCAATCGAGCGACCTGAGGTTCCCCCACTTTCAGAACTCTCTGCTCCCGAGCAGGTGAATACCGATATCGACGCCTTGCTGATGGCGGGGATGACTCCCAAGGGACTCACCTTCTCAGAAATCGCCGACAAAGAAACACTCATTCGTCGAGCAGCGCTTGATCTGACAGGTATTCAACCAACCGCAACCGAACTGGAAGAATTTCTGAATGATGAGTCACCCGATGCCTATGCACGGATGATCGATCGCTATCTCGATTCCCCCCACTATGGTGAGCGCTGGGGACGTCACTGGCTGGATGTCGCCGGTTATGCCGACTCAGATGGAATGACCGAACAGGACAGCATTCGCCCCTATGCCTACAAATACCGCGATTACATCATCGCATCTTTCAACGAGAACAAACCGTTCGATCAACTCGTTACAGAACAACTGGCAAGGCGATGAACTGGTTCCTTATCCCTACCAGAATCTGAATGAGGAACAACAGCAATTACTGGCCGCAACCGGCTTCTGCGCATGGCAGCCGACGGTACGAATGTCGGCGGCTTTAACACAGAAGAACATCAAAAACATTGTGATGGCCGACACGATCAAGATCATGCTGACATCGCTCATAGGCTTAACAGTCGGTTGTGCACAATGTCATGACCATCGTTACGACCCCATCTCGCAAAAAGATTACTACGGAATGCGGGCACTCCTGGAGCCGGCACTTAAACCGGGAAAACTGGCGAACGCCATCACAACGGTTGGTCTCGCTTTACACCCCCGATGAAACGGCGGCTGCTGAAATCGATAAAAAAGCCAATGAGATGGCAACAGCTCGTGACCAGAAGTGGCAGGAGTTTATCGATGAAGCTTTCGAAAAAGAATTGCTCAACCACCCGGAAGAGGTTCGTGAAAAATTACGGGAAGCATTAAAAGTTCCTGACGCAGAACGTTCGGAAGAACAAAAAGCCTTATTTACCAAATACCCTTCCGCGCATATCACGAGGGGCAACCTCTATCAGTACAACCAGAAAGCAGCTGATGAGATCACGAAACTCACGAACGAAATCACTGCTTTTCAGTCGACGAAACCGTATCACGACTACCTCTCCATCCTGAGCGAAGTCCCTGGTGAAATCCCACCACTCGCCTTTTCCACCGCGTGACCCGTCCCAACCTCAAGATGCAGTCGAACCGGCTGCATTACTACCCATTTCCGCAACTGATGGGGTGTGGTTGATATTCCTGTGAGTAAGGAGACCAACCAATCAACCGGTCGACGTCTGGCTTATGCAAAATGGCTGACGAGTGGTTCTCACCCGCTCTTTGCCCGCGTGATGGTCAACCGCATCTGGATGCATCATTTTGGTCGAGCGATCGTGGCCACCCCGGGAGACTTCGGAAATCTGGGTGTCGAACCCGATCACCCCGAATTACTCGACTGGCTCGCCGATGAATTCATGCGTTCTGGCTGGGACATCAAACAGATGCACCGCACGATCATGACCTCCACAGTCTATATGCAGAAATCGATTAATCGTGATGCAGGTTATGAAAAAGATCCCGAGAACTTCCACTACTGGAAAAAACCACTTTATCGTTTGGATGCGGAAGCGATTCGGGATTCAATGCTGGCCGCTGCAAACTCGATTAACCGCCGGATGTACGGAAGCCCCATTCCTGTACAGCAAAATGATGTCGGGCAAATCGTGCTGGCAGTAGACAGCAACGCCTCAACCAAAGTACCGGAGATCGAAACTCCGCTTTATGCTGAAGACCTGCGCCGTAGCCTGTATGTGCAGGTGGTGCGCAGTAAACCTCACACCATGCTGAGAACTTTTGATGCTCCGCAAGTCGTCGTCAACTGCGAGAAACGGTCTGTCTCAACTGTCGCTCCCCAGGCCTTACTCATGATGAACAGCGACTTCTCATTGGAGACCTCGATACGCATGGCCAACAGTCTGATGGCCGAGTTCCCCAACGATCCAAAACAACAGATTCACCACGCCTGGCGAAGGGCGCTCGCTCACCAGATGGACGAAGAGACAGAAGCATCTGCTCTTGCCTTTCTTGATGAACAGACTAAATGGCTGACCGAGCATCCCCCTGCTGCCAGCGATCCGAAACATCCTTATGAATCACCCGAAAAGCAGGCGTTGATCGACTTCTGTCAGGCGATCTTCAGTTCCAACGCGTTCATGTACGTCGATTAAACACAACGCTCTATAAACATTATTCCAATATAAATAATCCCAAATCAACATAACCAGGTTATCTCCATGACTTCCACACAGCATGATAATCCGACTTGCTCCCCAACTGCTGAAGCGATTCACACCCGGCGTCAATTTCTGGCCCGGAACGCAATGGGCATCGGAGGCATCGCCCTGGCCACAATGCTGCAACAGGATAAGCTGCTGGCAAGTGAGTCTCTGGCTCCACTTTTGAAGCCGGAAAAGTTTGATATGACTCCCAAGCAGCCCCATTTCGCTCCCAGAGCACAAGCGATGATTTCGCTCTTCATGCATGGTGGGCCTAGTCATATGGATCTGACTGACCCCAAACCGATGCTCACAAAATTTCACGATACGGAATATAAAGAGGAAGTTCAGTTCAGCTTTATCAATCAGGCCACCAAGAAGCTGAAAGGAAGCTCTTTCAAATTCAAAAAACATGGCGAAAGTGGAATGGAACTTTCGGAATTGATTCCACATATCGCCGAGATGGCAGACGATATCTGTCTGATCCGCTCGATGCACACCGACATCAACGGTCACGAACCTTCAATCTGGTCGATGAACACCGGGCTCGCTCAACCAGGTCGCCCTGCTTTAGGATCGTGGTTGACTTATGGTCTTGGGTCCGAAGCACAGGACCTGCCTGCTTATGTGGTCATGACCGACCCGGGCGGACACCCTGTCGACGGCGTCCGAAACTGGTCAAATGGCTGGATGCCTCCGCTTTATCAGGGAACAGTGATTCGCCCTCAGGAACCACGGATTTTCAATCTGAATCCTCCAGTGCACCTGCAGGGGGAAGTACAGCGTCAGAATATGGCTCTGCTTCAAAAACTGAATGATCGTCACCTGAACAATCATCCTGGTGAAGCTGACCTGGAAGCTCGTATTGCCAGTTATGAACTTGCTGCCAGAATGCAGGAAGCTGCCACAGAGGCACTCGATCTCTCACAGGAAACCAAAGCCACTCTCGATATGTATGGTATTGGTCAGGATGCGACTGATGAATATGGCAAACGTTGTCTGATCGCCCGCCGTCTGGTCGAACGAGGAGTCCGTTTTGTACAACTCTTTATTGCCGGACAAATCTGGGATAACCATGCCAATCTCGATGCTGCCTTGAAAGGATGCTGCGACAAAACGGACAAGCCAGCTGCCGCTCTGATTAAAGATTTGAAACAGCGTGGTCTCCTCGATACAACTGTGGTGCATTGGGGTGGTGAAATTGGACGTCTCCCTGTCACCCAGAATCAGGGGGCTCCCTCCAACGCCGGTCGAGACCATAACGGTCAGGGCTTCAGCACCTGGGTAGCCGGGGGTGGCTTCAAAGGAGGCATGACCTATGGTGAAACTGACGAATTCGGTCACAAAGCAGTCGTCGACAAAGTCAGTCCCACCGACTATCAGGCAACTCTGCTTCGTTTATTCGGTATGGATCACGAAAAACTGACCTTTCGCTACAACGGCCTGGAACAAACTCTGACCAATAAACGCCCCAGCCGGGTCGTCGAAGAGATCATTGCCTGAGTTCGCTCCTAAGCTGCATCCTGACAAAATAGGTCAACCAGAGAACTTACCGAACTGGTGAATTCTTCAGTCTTGTAAGATCTGATCTATTATGGGTGAGCCAACCGCCTCGACACCTATTATTCCGGGAGAAGAAGTGCACTCTTTTCAACAGGGCACTTTTTTTTAGGTTGGTGCAGGTCCATAATGAGGTTGATAAACAGGTTATGGCAAGCTGAGCCCCAAACCGGCCGCTGATAGAGTCTCCCCTGCTGCCGGAAAGGTGCTGCCCGAATCAATTCAGCCTGTTTAGGGAGTAAATCGGTCTTGCGTTAGATCGCGAGAACCGTTAATTAACGCCCCTCTCTCTCTTCACCACCCAATATGTTACCTGTTCAGAATTCTCAGGACGACCTGGAAATTCGCGATTATCCCTTGGGCAAATGGGGCCAGTTGCTGCTTGCAACCTGGAGCCTGCTGTTGATCCTGGGGTTCGCGTTGGCCCTGTATTTGTCGCCCAACCCCAGTGGATCAGGCACACATCAACAACTTGGACTGCCCCCTGCACGATGAAGGTGCTGTGGGGAATTCCCTGTCCCAGTTGTGGCATGACAACCAGCTTTTCGAACTTTGTTCGGGGAAATCTGGTTGAGGCCTGTAGAGCAAATCCTGCCGGACTACTTCTGGCAATGATTGGGCTGCTATGATCCCCTGGTGCTGGATCAGTATCTTTCGGCGGCGATTATTTAAAATCGAAAACCCCGATCGTGCTGTTCTGTTCCTGATGATTCTGATCTGTTCCAGCAGCCTGCTGCAATGGATTGTGCGGTACATCATCTGAAAGGCTGATGTTTCCACACTCTAAAATTGCAGCCGGTTTAATACGAATTGATCGAAGCGCTCCAGGATGGAGCTTTCGCTGAATTCAGGGGAGATACTGACTCGTCATGGATGACGACCTTCAATTCAAACCAGAAGCGATTCGCTTCACTTTTGATGCACGCAGGATCCTGCTCCTGATGCTCCTGGCGAGCTGCATCATCTCTTTCATACCGGGCTGCTCCCTGTTTGTAATGGGGGGCAAAATGCTCTTTGGCGACCCGATGCTCACCTGCTCGTTTACTTCACAATCTGGAGTAAACCTCAAGAAGAGTGAACGACAAAGTCATTGTGATCTGTAAAACACCAGATTCCATCTCCAGCGATTACCCGTCACTCAATATCGATCTGCTGGAAGGAATTTCCCGCCGATTAAAACGGGAAGACATTTCGATCGTGAACCCGAACGATGTTGCCACCTGGTTTGATGACAATCTGGGTGTTGTCGATGACCCCACAATGCTGGCACTCGAATTCGATGCTAAATATGTCATCACCGTGGATGTCGAAAAATTCAGCTATCTGGAAGAAAACAGCACCAACCTGTTACGTGGACGATCAACCGGTGTGCTGCGTGCTTACGAGCTGCGAGATTTCAACAACTCTTCACAAGCGGTGGAAATTTTCCATCGAGGCCTCTCCTCAAAATTCCCCGAGATGTACCCCGTTCAATCCGATCGCGTCTCCGAAAAAACATTCCGCAAACAATATCTGGACCGGGTGAGCGAGCAGATTGCTCAACAGTTCTACAATCACAAAGCAAGCGAAGAGGTGTACTAAGAACCGAATTGATAACTGCCAGATATCAAAATCAATTCCGTTCATCGCCTTAGATCAGTATCACAACACACAGACAATTGATAACGACCAGACTGCGAAGGATCGCGTCATGATTCAGTTAATTCATAATCGACCATTGAACTCTCAATTCCGTTTCCGCTCATTCCTGATTTTAACAGCAATTTCCAGTTGTCTGTTTCTATCAGGATGTAACTACTTCGTTCTGTTGGGTTACCTGATCGGGGGTCCCCCTTCAATTGCCCCGGACTTTGATGAGCAGACCGGACACTCAATGACCGATCTCGATATTACCGTCGCGGTCATTGTCAGTGCATCCAAAGAGATTCAATACGATATGGATCGTGTCGATCAGGAACTCAGCAAATATTTTGCTGGTCGACTTCATGAGCACAAAATCCACACAATTAATCCCCAGTTGGTACATGACTGGATGGATAAAAACCCCAACTGGAATTTACCAACAGAAATTGGAACTTACTTCCAATGCTCTTACGTCGTCTACGTCGACCTGTATGAATTCAGCCTGCTTGAGAAAAACAGCCACCAGCTCTATCGGGGCCGGGCTGAAGGAATGGTCAGTGTCTACCAGATGGATGATGACTTCGAGGATGGAGAAAAAATCTACTCCAAAGAGATTACCTCGGTCTACCCCCTCATGGCCGCACGCGGTACCGACGAAGTCAGTTACCAGACATTCAAAGCGGAATACCTGTCACGACTCAGCGAGGAATTCGGCCGTCTCTTCTACGAGTATTATAACGGCGACGATATTCCCGCCGCTTTATAAACTGACTCGCCTGATCAGTCCGCTGTGCGCGAGAGGTTGATCCATAAAACAGTGCGAAGTCCAGACGATTCTGGCTGGGATCGTCTGGACCTTTCGCATTCTAGCCTCTGATTAATCTCGCAAGACATCTTCGGGAAAATCGGCGGCTTCAGAACCCTGGCGACTGCGAAGATTCGACCCGGTGCCCATCTTGCGTCCGAAGGGAACCTTGTCTCCCCCCGTTTCGGCGAGAATTTCATGCAGCCGAATACGCAACTTCTTCACCAGTTCTTTGTGCTCCGGTTTATTGATCAGGTTGACCTTCTCCTCGGGATCGTTTTTCAGATCGTACAATTCATCGGTGTCCCAGATGCCATGATATTGAATGAACTTGTACTGGTCTCCCCGCAGGGCAAATGTCGTCGGTGTCTGCGGGAAGTTCCATTCCCAGTAATATTCATACAGCAGGTAATCCCGCCAACTGTCGCTTTTCTCTTCACCGGCAGCCAGCTGCAGAAAGTTTTTTCCATCCATATGGCTGGGAGTCTGTAACCCGGCAGCAGCCAGTACAGTTGGAGCGATATCAATATTTGCGACGACATCCTCCACAACAGTGCCTGGAGAGAATAAGTCCGGGCAGTAAGCCAGCATGGGGACCCGCATCGAGGCTTCGTAAGCAGTTCGCTTATCAATCAGGCCATGTTCGCCCCATTGAAAACCATTGTCCCCCATATAAATGATGATCGTATCTTTTTCGAGCCCCGCCTGCTTCAGGTAGCTCCAGACTCGTCCAATACTCTCATCGACGGCCAGCAGTGCTTCACAGTAAAGCTGATAATGCTCTTCGATATCAGTTTCCTGATGATAGGCAAACTCGACGCCATGCCAGCTGTTACGCTGATTGCGTAACCACATCGGTTTATCTTTATAGTTCTCTTCTGTGTTTGCCATCGTCGAAGGAACGGGCATCTTTTTATCTTTGTAGCGTCCTGCATGGCGTTCAGCAGGATAAAACATGCCGTGAACAGCCTTGTGCGAGAGATACATACAGAACGGTTTACTGGTGTCTCGTTCTTCTTCCAGCCAGTTCAAAGCATAGTCGGTCAATTCATCAGTGATGTAGCCTTTCTGAGGGACCGACTTACCGTTGACGTTCAATGTCCACGATTGTTTTTCAGGTGGATAGTAGTGTCCCTGACCTTTGAAACTGACCCAGTGATCGAATCCCGGACGTGGAGCATCGGAATGCCCACCCATGTGCCATTTACCAATGAACGCAGTTTGATATCCCGCTTTCTGTAAATACTGCGGAAAGAAGACGGTTCCTTCCCTGGCAAGATTATTGTTATCAACCACTCCATGCTGATGCATGTACTGCCCGGTTAGAATCGAAGCGCGACTGGGAGAGCAGAGTGATGTCGTGACAAAAGCATTTTTGAAAAAGACACCCTGACTGGCCATCGAATCCATTACGGGGGTTTCCAAAAAGGGATGCCCCAGAAAGCTCATCACATCATACCGGTGATCATCTGCCAGGATAAACACGACATTACGCTGTTTCGCTCCCGGAATCTGTTCCAGGTTCAGGTCGAGCTGATCCTCAGCAGCTGACAGGAAACCTAAGCCAAGGCATAAGCAGGAGAGAAAACATACCAGAGAGTAAATCGAGCGCATGATTAATTCTTTTTCTGTAAGGTCAGTCGCTGTTATAGAGTCAGCCAGTGGAATCTGAAGAGAGGGCCTCAGGATCAGTAATCAGTATAAAGGAAACCGAATAGGGTTCGTCCAGTATAAAAAGCAAAGCCTTTCGAATTCTCGAAAGGCTTTGACAGAATTGAATCTGATTCACACTGCTGAGACTGGATCAGGCACCATATTTTTCCAGTCGATCGGCGTGAGCCATGGCTAGTGACATAATGTATTTCGCCTGAATCTGACCGAGGCCACCTTTGAGGCAAGCCGATTCATCGAAAGCTTCGGAACCATCATAACGGCAACGATCTGCCGCCAGCAGCAACGGTACTGGATGCCAGCTGTGTGATTTCATCTTACTTGGCGTACTGTGGTCACCAGTCACAATGATCACTGTGGGTTTTAACGCTTCGATTTTGGCGATACCGGTGTCGAACTCTTCTGTCCGTTTCACCTTCGCATCAAAGTTGCCATCCTCACCGGTGGAGTCGGTGTATTTGAAATGGATGAAGAAGAAATCGTATTTATCCCAGTTCGCTTCGAGACATTTCATCTGATCTTCGAGTGTCTGACCGGCATCCAGAATATCCATACTGACGAGTCGCGCCAGTCCCCGATACATCGGATAGACAGCGATGGCACCAGCCTTCAATCCATACACCTCTTCATAGGTCGGAATTTCCGGCTTCTTGGCGATACCGCGCAGAGTGAGTAGATTCGCCGGAGCATCGTCTTTCAGAACTTCTCGTGCCTGTTCGATAAACTGATTGCAGATTTCAGCAGTCTTCTCGGAATCAGCATTCGTGGCTTTCGCAGACAGAGGAGGCACACCCGTTTTCTGTGGGTCAGTATCGGCCACATTACCTCCCAGACCTTCGCCACGGAAGACAATCACCAGGCGATATTCTTTGACCGGTTTGACAAAGACTTCGACTCCGGGAATTTTAATCTGATCGAGTTTCTCGCAAAGTTTCGCACCGATGTCACTTCCGATACGTCCGGCGCGGCGGTCGGTAATATTGCCAGCTTCATCGATCGTACAGAAGTTACCGCGAATAGCGACGTCGTTCGGTCCGAGATCAAAGTCGATCCCCAACGCTTCGAGCACACCACGACCAATGTTGAAAGTCAGCGGGTCGTAACCGAATAACCCGAGGTGACCGGGGCCGCTACCCGGGGTGATACCAGGCAGAACAGGAGTGCTCAGGCCCAGTGTTCCCCGCTGTGCCAGTTTGTCCAGATTTGGAGTCTTGGCGGTTTCGAGTTCCGTTTTTCCTCCCGGTTGCTGCGGGAGCCCACCTAAACCGTCGGCGACATACAATACAATTTTGGAATCATTTTTTTTCTGGAGTTTGAACATCAAATCCTGAATGTCGGTCATCGTCCGCTCTTTTCTCTTATTCGTTTCTGGTAAAGGTTGTTTCTGCTGGAGCCAGTTGCACTGTACAACCTGCTGCACTGTAAAAGCGTGCCGCCCGTGATTTTAAGGATTCCCCGGAGTCAACAAAAGGTTCCCCCTCCCGCGAAGCTGAATTTCAGGAGGAAACCAGGTGGGAAGGCTGCTCTTTTATATACTGTTAGAAGATATATACAGTTCGAAGAGCTCCAGCGATTTTTTTGCCATCGCCTCACTGCTGAAGTTACGGCGAACGTTCGCATACCCAGATTTTTCCATCGCCCAACGTGCCTCATGACCACGAATAGCTTGGGACAACATCTCGGCAAGATGGTCGGGGAGCCCGGGCTCAAAATAAATTCCTGAACAGTTTTTCTTCATGATTTCAGGAAAGGCACCATGTGCCGGCAGCAGGCAGCATAATCCACTCGCCATCGCCTCCATCGCCGGCAGCCCTTTCGGTTCTTCATAATCTGTAGGCAGGGCGAACAAATCGAACTGATTGAAGATCCTCACTTTGTCGTCCACATGCTCGGGGCTACCCAGGTAATAAAACTTTCCCCCCGCTTTTTCGACCTTGGCCATCTGCTCATCCAGATAAGGTTGATTCCGCAGATGCAGATAACCTCCCGCCAGTAATTCCAGCTCAGGAAATTCCTCCAGCAGCAAAACATAGGCGTCGACGAGGTTATGAAGCCCCTTCTCCGGGGCGATCCGGGCGAAAAAACCAACCTTGCGACATTCCTGACTCCCTCGAGGTTGGCAATCGGCGTAAGGAGACATATCGATTCCCAGGGGAATGATGTCGATCTTCTCCCGGTCGAGCTTGAGGTAGTCGACCATGAAATCCCGATAGAATTCGCTGTGCACCAGAAAGTGATCAAAATCGTGACTCAGATCGCTGACCGCCTGAATCGCTTTCGATTTGTATTCAGGAAGTAAAGCCTCCAGAAAAATATCATCCCCCTGCAAAACACAACACATGGGGATATGCAACCTGTTCTTGAGCGGCTTCAGAATTCCCGCCAGCAAGGCATTACTGAAGACAACCAGATCCGGTTTCACTTCTTCTTCAATAAACCGAGCCAGTTCATCCATTTCGGCTATCAGTGGGCCATTTTCCCCATCCAGCATGGCCAGAGTGAGAGGACCCAGTTTGCTGGCATCCTGACTCCCGGAAAACCGCGAGACGACCTGGAGCAATCGAGGTGAGTCCAACCACCGTTTCAAAATCCGGGGAGCCCGCTTCCAGAGGGGAAACCGGTAATCAAGGTAGATATTTATCCCACCGAGGAAAACATGCGGATCACTCAGATCAGATTCATCAACATGAACCGGGGTGTAAGTTGGAAGGAGGGTGACCTCGGCCCCCTCTTTAATCAGAGCGCGAGCCCAGGTGTTGTCATGCATGCAGGAGCCACAGAACATTCCCGCTCCCCCGGCAGTCAGTATCAATACATGCATGCTAAATCCCAAAATTCATTGATTTAGTGGATCGCTCAGACAAAAGCGTCCCCTCAGCCAGCTTGCTCTACCAATTGTACGAACCGTTGCAGCAATCCGGCCATCTCAGGGGCATCTACGATTGTTTTTTCGAACTCATGAACCGGCAGTCCCGAGATTTTCTCGACATATTGCGGATAGGCATCTACTCGTTCCATGAGGTCAGAGCGGCTCAGTTCCGGGTGAAACTGGGTGGCGTAAAACATGCGGCCCGGAAAAGTGATCGCCTGGTTTTCGACCTTTTCAGTTGAGGCCAGCAGTACAGCGTTTTCGGGTAGCCGGGTCACTATGTCCTGATGACCCAGATAACTGAAAAACTGGTCCGGACACTCCCCGAAGAGACGATCTGTCTTACCATCCGGCGTGAGAAAGGTTGCGAGGGAACCAACTTCTGCCTGCCCCAGATCGGTGATTACCTCCCCCCCTAAGGCCCGGGCAACCGCCTGGAACCCCCAGCAGGAGGCAAACGTCGGCTTTTCTGACTCAAACAAAAAGCGGATGGAGTCGAGTGCCCGAAAAAGCCATTCCTCATTGGAAGTCACCGAATAGTTTCCACTCCCCCCGATCATGACCAGATCAACCTCGGCCAGATGGTCCGAAGTCAACTGTTCGTAGAGCAGATCAAGCGAGGAAATCGTCTCTAACTCCTTACCTAAAGCCTGTGCAAAGGCTTTCCGCTCCTGGAGCAGCATCGGATCGTGCTGTTCCCTGATTTGCAGGAGAAGAATCTTGTTTTTTCTGGATACCATCAATCTTCCATAAAATTGAATGTGGAAATTCGCTCTGATTAGAGCCCGAACGTCCAATTAGTCGATTACATACTAACAAAGCGAGTTAAAGATTGGCGATTACGCCCGAGTTTGTAAGCTCTGTAAGATACAGGGTTTGAAAACGCCTTAAATCAGACCCCAAAGTGTAAATTTAGGTGGAGTAGGAAATATTTAAAATTTTTGAGTTTCGACCCTATTTACTTGACAATTTATCACGATTGTCATACTTTGAAAGGCAGAATGGAGTTAATTGCCCTGCAATAACAGTCTCCATTAAGAATAAAAAACACCCCTATGCTCGCCCCGAATGCGATTTTTGTAGTGAGAACTCATCATGATGAAAAAAGCTCTTTTCGTACTAATTGCCACCTTCGGTCTTATGACCTATTCAGAAAAATCCCAAGCGGATTCACTTTCTGATATTCTGGGGATTCTTGATCTCGATCTAAATCTTGATCTCCTGGATGTTGTTATTGGAGACAACAACACTGGCAATAATAATAACAATTCAAACAACGGTAATACCGGAAATGGTGGCCAAACACCTCCTCCTTCCACTCCAAGTATTGTCAACAACTACTACGGACCAGTGAGCTACAACTACTTCACTGGCCCCACCTACAACTTCTTCCCAGGTTGGGGTGGAGGAAGTGGTGGAGTTCCTACTCCTACCTTCCCAAATGGTACCCCTTACTTTAACCCCATCATCATTATTCTGCCCTTCGGTGGACAAGGTAACGTGTATGTGATCAACATCAACATCACAATCTACAACGGACCTGTCTCTGTCGCATCGGGTGCATTCTAAGCTGATAAGCATTTCCTGACTTGCAGGGGGTTCTGTACCTAGAGCATTAGTTCTAACTACGAATCATTAAGCCCGCTTTCAACTGTGTTGAAAGCGGGCTTTTCTTTTTGTTCTTGTTGCATCCGGTTCAATTCAACGCCAGAATATGCAGTAGATTCAATTATTTGAACCTTTTTATTCATTCATTCAAATTTTTACCCTACTTGCAGGACCTGGTTTACACAACCACACCCACCTGCAAGCCCTCTCTCTAAGAAGCTTCGTTATCATCATGAATGGTGTTGTGAAAGCGGTTGCTGCAATCGCTTTGGTTGTAATTATCGGTGCGCTCCTCGTTTTCCCCTGGTTCAATGGTGGCGCCGATACTGGACCACAGGTTTACTTTCTGCAAGCCACCATCATTGCTCTGGGGGTAGCACTGGTTTGCTCCCTGATCAGCTCTGAATTTCGTCCCAACCTGCCGACCTCCGCACTCGTACTGTTTGCCGCAATTGGTCTGGCCGCTTTTCATCTTGTCCCCCTGAGCAATACAACATGGGAATCACTGGGAAATAAATCTCCTGAGCTGCGTCACGAGATGTCTTCAGCAGAAGGTTTGATACTCGCAGGACAGGAATCCCAGGAGAGCCCGCTTTCCATTTACCCCAATGCAACCCGTCAGGACATCGCCCTCTTCCTGGTCGGTTGTGTATTCTTTTTACTTGGCGTTCAATTCATCAGCCGGTTTCAATATTTCCGCTGGTTCATGATTTTACTGGCGGTGAATGGAGCCTTGCTGGCCAGTTTCGGTTTTATCCAGCAGATCACCTGGAATGGCAAACTTTACTGGACTCTCCCCATCCCAAATGGGGGCACCCCCTTTTCATCCTTCATCTATCACAACCAGGCAGCTTCAATCTTTGCGTTTTCTCTGGCGGCTGCGATTGGTTACATGCTGGATATTCACCGTCGCACCAGTAACGCAACGGTCTATGATCGGAACCTCGAACATGACTGGACACCAAGAAGCCGTTCCGTCTTACTGGATCGCATACAGCATTACATCGCCGATCTGACGGGCGAGCGTCTGTTCGCCATCACAATTCTGTTGCTCAACTTTGCCGGCTTGCTCTTTTCCTTATCCAGAGGTGGTGTGCTTTGCTTCCTGCTGGCCGGGGTCATCATCTGGAGCTATGTCTCCTGGAAGCAGAAACGATCTACCTGGTTCAGCGTTTTTCTGTTCGGAGGCATCCTGGTTGGATTGCTCGGTTGGATATCTACATCTGAAACTGTATCAAATCGTTTTCAAACACTATTGCATAGTGAAACAATCGAGGACGAATCGCGATTGCCTCACTGGCAGGATACCTGGGGAGCCGTTGAAGATTATGGGGTCTGGGGTACCGGTCTTGGTTCCTACCGCTATATCTATCACCAGTACCAGACACACGTGAATGAGGGTTGGTTCCTGCATGCACAATCAATACCTGGAAGCATTAGTCGATGCCGGAATTCCTGGGCTGGCGTTGATGTTGCTGATGATCGTGTTGTCTATTTACGCCTGCTGGAAACTGTTTAACACCGAGTATTTCTACACTTTCATCGTGGCTGTCATGGGAGGTTTAATTCTCTTCTTCCAGGCCTTCCATGCAGCAGTTGATTACTGTCTCTACCTGCCCGCCACGATGGTCCTGTTCGCAGCAATCGTGGGAGCGATGGTAGGCCGAGCTGTTCGATCTCTTGAATCCTCACGAAACCTGCTGGTAGCCCTTCCCTATACCAGCTGGAGTTGGCCTGTCCTGCTCGC
This sequence comes from Planctomycetaceae bacterium, assembly GCA_041398805.1. Classification (GTDB taxonomy): domain Bacteria; phylum Planctomycetota; class Planctomycetia; order Planctomycetales; family Planctomycetaceae; genus Polystyrenella. Next base: position 836,104 of record JAWKUC010000002.1, read on the forward strand.
CGTTTTACTGGGTGGAAGTCTCTGGAGTTATAATCAACTTTCCTCACTGCATGAGATGGAACTGGCAATTAAATCGTACCCGGTTGATACCGACCTCTCCAAAGTCGAAGCACGAACCATCCGCGTGATCATCTCTCAATTAGAAGACGCTCTGAAAAAGCGTCCTGAGGACGCCCAGGGACAGGAAGCACTCGGTGAATACTATCTTTCACTCTACCGTCTGGAAGCGAGAGACACGCTCGCTGAAGAATTAAAAGTGAGTGTTGAAGATCGCAATCTCTGGCTCTGGACCTCGCCGGTGATCCTGTCGGACGTCGCTTTGAAGGCTTTTAAGAACAAGGATGCTGAAGAACTTAAAAATATTCGAGAGCAGGAAACCGTCGTCGAATTTTTGAATCCTGCACTGGAGCATCTCAAATTGTCATTAGAGGCTTGCCCTCTCCTCTCTAACGTACACTTTCGTATTCAACAGATCGGCTTTCTTGATGAAAACTGGACTTTTGCAGATGCACATCTGAAACGTGCCGAACAAACTGGCTCCTGGAATGCGGACCTGATGTATGTTGCCGGCCAAACCCGCTTCGCTCGTGGCGAACGTGATCAGGCGATCGAAGACTGGCAACAAAGCCTGCGTGTTGACGCACGTCATATCGACGACATTTTGAGGATCTGCAAACCCTGGATGACACCTCAACAGGTTCTGGATAAGCTTGTTCCACAGAAACCGGATATATTAATTCAGATCGCCGAGCCGTGTACGGAACCCCGCAGACAGAAGAAGCTCAGAAACTCTTCTTCGATAAGATCTCCAGTTTACTCGATGAACAGAAATGGCCTCCTGGAACCAGCCAGTTTTATTACGCACGCATGGCCTCACTGCAGGGGGACACGGATAAAGCGCTGGAGTTATTCAAAGAGGCTCATCTGCTGAACCCTCGCGAACTCGACTGGAATTTTGAATTTGCGCTGATACTCAGGTCTGAGGGACAACTTCAGGAAGCAGAACAAATTCTGGATTACTGCGTCCGTCAGGCACCCGAACGAACCAAATTTTCAAATTTACTGAACCTGATTCGGGAACAGCGAAAACAGCAGGATGCGATGAAACAGACCGACCCCCAACGGTCCTGATCTCAAAATCAGCTTTCACCTCAATCGCACGCCACCCACTGAGGAATCGAGTCCAGATTACCGGTAGCGCTTTAACTGCGACTCCGCTGATTTCTCAGATCCTCCTCGCACAGACGTTTCGTCCAGAGAGCCTGCTCGCTACAATTTTTTCTACTCGACAGGCTCACCAACCTGTTTGTCTATCATCAGATAAGTCTGAAAAAGGATCGTTTTTCAGACCTTCATTAAAGCTTATGCATCTGTGATCTGATCTATGCAGCAGATGACTTCGCTGAACGAGCTTTCGCAACTCGTTCCACTAATTGAAGATACACCTAGTTTTACAGATGTCGTCAACGCTCTCCGAAATGGACATAGCGGAGCAATCGACGGCGCCTGGGGCTCTTCCTCCGCGCTTTGCACTGCCGCGATCAGCAATTCCTGCCCCGGGACATTACTGGTTATTCTTCCGCGCCTGAATGAAGTTGATGACTTCGCTCTCGACCTGGCCGGGTTATCCAAACACCAGCCACAGGTTTTTCCAGCATGGGAATCGGCACCCACAGAACATGATGTGACCGACGCCACCTTTGGAGGGCGTTTGCGCCTCTTACGACAGCTGAATGAAGCTTCAGCTCCCTTGGTGGTCACCAGCCTGACCGCTTTACTGCAACCCGTGCCGAGTCAACAGTCTCGTCAATCGGGCAGCTGCACATTACAAGTGGGCCAGGAACTCGAACTGGAACCCTTCCTCGAGTGGCTTGTCGAACGTGGTTTTCAACGTGTAGCCGCAATCACAGCGCAAGGAGAGTTTTCACTACACGGAGGCATTCTCGATCTCTACCCCGCTGATACTTTTGAACCATTGCGGGTCGAATTTTTCGGTGATGAGATTGAAAGTATTCGAGCTTTCGATCCCGAAACGCAGCGAAAAACCGAAGATCTGCAAACAGTTTCCTTCACCTTAATCAAACCACCACAGCTTGATTCTGCGGCTCAGGCTGCCGCTCCAGAAAATGTCGAAAGCCTCTTCGATTCACTCCCTGAAAACTCCTGGGTGGTTTTTGTAGAACTCGAAGAGGCAATCAGTGAATCCCGTCATTATCTGACACGTCTCGATGATCCACGTGGGTTTTACAGTATTGAATCTACGCTGGAAAAAGCGACTCAATGTCCTTCCGTTACAATCGCACGCATTGCTGCGGACAGTTACGAGACTTCCTGCCATCTCCAGGTCGAATCAATCGAAAGATTCTCTGGTCCCAGGAGTGAAGTCTTACTGGAACTGGCATCGATCACTGATAAGCAGGAACGCGTGCTCATCGCCTGTCATAATGAAGGTGAACGGGAACGCTTAACAGAGCTTCTGGAAGAATCCGAACTGACAATCGGACAGGGAGTTTCACTCTGTCTCGGTCGCATCCAGCATGGATTTCGGCTGGTTCGTAATCAGATTATTGTCATCAGCGATCACGAACTGTTTGGACGATCAGACCTGCATCGCGTCAAGCAGAAACGTCGTTGGGAATCGCGCGCCATCGACAGTTTTCTTGATCTCAAAGAAGGAGATCTAGTCGTTCATTTGACGAATGGTATCGGGAGATTTCGCGGTATTCATCAGCTCGATAAGGAAGGGCAGGTCGAAGAACATCTGCAGCTTGAGTTTCGCGATAACGTCAAAGTCTATGTTCCTGTTGCTCTGATTCACCTGGTTCAAAAGTATGTCGGTAGCTCCAAGGTAGCCCCTAAGCTTTCCAAACTGGGCTCATCCAGTTGGAGCCGGAAAAAGAACAGGTCGCCAAAGCAGTCTCGGACCTCGCCAGTGATATGCTGCGCATGCAGGCTTTGAGGAACAGCCAGACCGGGTTCGAATTCCCCCCTGACAGTCATTATCAGAAAGAATTCGAAGCACTTTTTCCGTATGAGGAAACTCCTGATCAATTAACTTCGATCCAGGAAGTGAAACACGACATGCGTACGCCGCAACCAATGGATCGCTTGATCTGCGGAGACGTCGGCTATGGAAAAACCGAGGTCGCGATGCGTGCTGCCTTCAAGGCAATCGACGCTGGCAAACAGGTTGCCATTCTGGTCCCTACAACCGTTCTGGCAGAACAACACTTTCGTTCATTCTCTGAGCGAATGGCTGAATTCCCGGTAACTCTGGATGTTATCTCACGATTTCGTACCAGCCGCGAACAGCGCACGATTCTCGAAAAACTCGAGCAGGGAAAAATCGATCTTATCATCGGAACACATCGACTGGTTCAGAAAGATATTCGCTTTAAGAACCTGGGGCTGGTCATCATTGATGAAGAACAACGCTTCGGTGTAGAGCACAAAGAACTTTTAAAACAGATTCGCCTGGCAGTCGATGTGCTCACCTTGAGTGCCACACCCATACCGCACATTGCATATGTCTTTATTGGGCATTCGTGATATCTCTAACCTCACCACACCCCCTCCCGATAGACAGGCGATTGAAACTCGTATCTGTCGATTTGATCCGAATTAATTCGATCCGCAATTGTGCGTGAGCTTAACAGGGGTGGACAGGTTTATTTTGTCCATAATCGCGTGAAAGATATCCACACGATTGCAGATCGACTGCTCTCAATTGTCCCCGAAGCGCGTATCGGGATCGGGCACGGGCAAATGAAAGGGGATGAACTGGAGGAGGTCATGTTCGATTTTGTGTCACACAAAATTGACATCCTACTCAGTACGACCATCATCGAAAGCGGGGTCGACATCCCCAATGCTAATACGATGTTTATCCATCAGGCTGGAATTTACGGTCTCGCCGACATGCATCAGCTGCGAGGTCGTGTGGGCCGGTATAAACATCGAGCGTATTGCTATCTGCTGTTGGAAGAGGGCAAGGTATTAACAACCACAGCTGCCAAGAGATTGAAAGCCATCGAAGAATACAGCGACCTGGGCGCGGGATTCAAAATTGCCATGCGGGATCTCGAAATCCGTGGTGCAGGCAACATCATCGGAACCGAGCAATCGGGGCACATCGCGTCTGTTGGTTATGAGCTCTACTGCCAGTTACTCGAAAATGCAGTGCGACATATCCGTAATGAACCGGTCCGGGAATATCGACACGTCAACATCGATTTACCCGTCTCGGCTTATCTGGAGAACTCCTACGTCCCACCGGGGCGTCCGAAAATCGAAGTCTATCGCAAGCTCTCCATGGTGCAGACGCTGGAAGAACTGGATGTGCTTCGAGAAGAGGTCCGCGACCGATTCGGCCCGATCCCCGAGGCCGCTCACCGGCTGCTCGAACTGAAACATCTGGAGGTTCTGGCCGGCAGTGGGACATAGAGAGCATCTATCTTGAAGAACGCTACACCGTACTTAAGTACAAGCATGCCATCAAGATACAGAAACTGAAAGAACGCCACGGACGCGATTTCCGAGTCGCCGACAAAAAAACAGCCTACTGGGTTTTGAGTGCGCGTAACCTCACTGAGGAAGCCCTGTTACAGGAGCTGAAATCGGTGTTGCAGTAAAAGGGGAGTTCCTCCTATACTCCCCCGCCTTTTCGACTGTCTGTCGGTCCAGGGGAAAGTTGTGAATTCAGCACAGGATGTACTGAAACAACTGTAAACAGGGCCATTTCAGGTGAGTTCAGGATGAACCACCGGGAAATTATTTTCTCGCGGTTATTCAGAACAGAACCTCAGACGAATACAGCACCTTCTCTCCATTCCCATTTGGTGCCCTCGTATATGATTCGATCAGTTCTGTGAACTATTTTTCTAAAAATAATACCGGCCGGATGAGAACAGCTGCGGGCTCCAGCCTGTTGCTGATGATCGTCAGTACGATCATTGGTTGCGGCACCATCGGCAAAATTAAGGTGGATAACCCGGTCATGGGTCCACCCCCGCCCCGTCTCTCGCATAATGACGAGGAGACACCTTCTAGCGCTTCAACCGTCACCGCTTTCTCGGAAGAAAATTCCAAGCTACAGCTTGTGAATCTTGGTGGTGAAAAACTGGATCGCGTGACTGAAAACTCTCAGGTTGTAGCGACAGTTAATGGAAAACCCATTTTTGCGGGAGATCTCCTGGAACCCTATCAGCAGGGTCTGGATCGTCTCGAACAGGGTGTGCAGGAAGGCAAAGTACCCCCGGAGTTCCTGGAAAAACAGAAACTCGATTTAATCAAAAACGGAATCGACGCTGCTATCGAACGTGAATTACTCGTGCAGGCTCTGATGAAAACACTCAAGAGCGAACAGCGGGAAATGATCGATGGCTTCCTGGATCAGGCTTTTGAAGCAGAAGTCAAACGGTTACAGGAAAAAGAAAATATCGAAACCAAGCACGAGCTTGATGAATTTCTTAAGTCGAAAAGTTTCTCACTTGCCTCTTATCGCAAAGGCTTTGAAAGCCAGACCCTGGCCCAGGAATACCTGAGAGCCAAACGGGGCAATAACGATAAACTGACCCGCGAAGACTTGATGAAATATTACCGGGACCACATTGAAGACTATAAAAATCCGGAACGGGTGAAATGGCAGTTCATGGTCATCGAGTTCAAAAAACATGGTGGCAAACAGGGAGCCTATGCTGAGCTCTCCCGTGCTGTGAAAGAATTAAAACAGGGAAAAGATTTCACAGAGATTGTGAAAGCCTACTCTGACAGTGCGACACGCTACAACGGTGGTATCTGGGGGGATGGCGACTGGACAGTTCCGGGTAGCTTGAGTGATGAAAAACTTGAAAAAGCTCTATTCACTTTGCCGGTCGGTCAAATCAGTACGCCGTTCGAGTCTGAAACAGAATTCAAACTGGTAAAAGTGATTGAGCGCGAGCATGAATCTGTTACCAGCTTTGATGATCTGCAACTCGAGATCGAAAAAGCGATTCTCACAGGGAAGCAGCAGGATGCCACTAAGAAAGTGATGGCTGGAACTTTATGAGAACGCCATCATTGAAAGTATATTCGACAGGAAAACAGCTTCCTCAAGCGATTCAAGCGAGGGGGATAATCCTTTTGAAAACTCGTTACTCAATTAGAACCAGAATTATACACATCGGCACTTTTTGCCGATGTGCAAAAAATACTTCGTAATCGAAGTAATTTTAATTGAACAGGGCTGGAATCGTCTTGACCTGTTTCACCGTTTTGAATTATCAACCCGCACACTCTCTAGAAGCGTTCTCAGAATTTGTTTAGAAAGACAGTATTACCCGGACTATCTTCGAGTGTACTCCTACTCTCAGCCTTTCTGAAAACTTCGACTCTCAAAAAACAAACAAATAAATAAAACAATCCGGCGACCTGGTTAAATGAAGGATCATTTTCCAGTAGCTAGAACTTCGAGACTCTTTTATTCAGGTTCGATGGAACCAGCAGAATGAAAGGGCCTTTGAGAAGTTGACCAGTACGATTGTAAAGGCAGCATTTCAAAGTATTTTTAAGGGAAGATCTCCATAATGAGCTCTCAGGGACCCAAGAAGGATCTGAAGTTGTTCAGAGTCATTGGAGCAACAGCCTGTGCGACAGTCGCAGCCGTCTCCTTGTGGCTTCTTTATCCAAACGATGCGGTGGAAACTGTGCGTGCTTCTGAAGCACGCGAACAAGCCAGTTCCTCCCGTTATTCGAAAAGCAGCATCTCAGCTGCTCGATACTTTACCCTGGGTAAAGAACACTATCGAGCTGGCCGACAAAGTGCAGCTGTTCGAGCTTTCCGGGCTGCTCTTGCCAGTTCAAGTGAACTGACAGCAGAAGAACGGCATGAAGCACGCCAGTTACTGGGCATGCTTGATCCGACCTTCGGCAAGACGAACACCGTCGTCAGTCAGGAGATGCAGGTTCCTGCTCAAACAGCCAAAACCGTGGAGGCCATCAAAATTGATGACCTGATGACACGTGCCAAGCTGGCTCTGCATGAAGGAGAAACGAAAGATGCCTGGCAACTTGCTGCGGAAGCAGAAAAGATTGTCAAAGAGCATGATGTTCAGCTTTCTCCAATCGCAGAACGTCCTTCAGCATTCCTGAGTGACCTTGCTTCAGGCAAAACCACTATGCGTGGCCAGTCTCCTGAAGAAGAGGAACCACTCTTCATACTTCCTGAGGAAGCGGCTGCTGATACTGAAGAAGCAACTGCCTCACTCAAAGCAAAAGCTCAGGGCCTGCTCAAAGAAGCCGAACAGAATCTGAAAGCAGGATTCTACGACTGAAGCTCGTATGAAAGCCCTGCGTGCAAATGAGCTCTACTCCGACTGGAATCTCTTCGAAACCAGTCCCCAGACTATTCTTTCTGAAATCGACCGCAAAGCGGGTGGTGAAACTTTTGTGACCAAACCGGCAACTGCTGCTAATGCCGATGCTGCAAAACAGAAAGAGCAAGTCGTTGAGCTGATGCTGAAGGCACGCCTGGCAATTGAAGCTGGTAAACTGGATGTCGCCAAACAGAAAGCATTGGAAGCTCAGAAATTCAATGTGACCTATGGTAAATACGACGATCGCCCTGATCTGGTTCTGGCTGATATCAATCGCCTGGAAAGCAGCCTCAGCTTCAACGCCTTTAACCCGAATCCAACCGATCCCCAAGCGTTGCAGAATAGCTCCAAGTATTTGAATGCTCGAAAACTGCTGGCCGACGCTCGCCAGTTGCTGATCGATAACAAACTGGAAGAGGCTAAAGCCAAAGCACTGGAAGCAGAACAGCTGGATGTCGTTTATGAAATCAACGATGACCGACCTGATGCAGTCCTCCTGGAAATCAGCCGCCGCATTGCCCGTGCTAATGGAGAAACTCCTGGTGCAGGTGCTGCGTCTCTTTCAGCAAGTCAATTCGGACAACTGGATGAAATTGCTAACGCACTTGCCAGTAAAAATGAATTCGGACAGAAACAGGCAACGACGAACAACCCGCCTGCCGAGAACCCCTTCTTTCAACAGGCACAGGAACAGACTGAGTCTGATAACCAGGCTGGTGAAGTAGCCCTGACTCAAATTCAGAGAATTGGCTACGAAGAAGAATCTACAGAAAACGACTCGAATCCATTTCAACCTGTCGATTTCGGGGCTCAGGAAATCAACACCGTCGTCCCGGAAGGCTTAACAGCCACTCAGTGGTTCGATCATGGTGTAAAACTGATGCAGAATGGAGATCGTGATCAAGCTTTACCAGGCATTCGTAAAAGCTTACAAATCTGGTGATCAACTCGATCGATTCCGTTCACGTAACCTGCCTGAGTTACTGCAGGCAACGGCTCCTCAGAAAGGGAACGTCATTCAGCAGACAACTGCTGTCCAGGACTTTGCCCAACAGCCAGGTGAACTCGATCTGGCTGCCCAGGAAGAATCGTACGCTTCGACCGTCTGCGAACCGAAGTAATGAATGCGACCTTCCGGGCCGATCGATTGACTGAAAAAGATCCCGAGAAAGCATTGACTATCATCGACCGGGCTATGGCTACTGTCGAGGGAGCTGGTTTATCTGAAGAAATGTCTTCACCTCTGATCAAACAACTGACCGCCTCACGCGGTGAAGTTGAACAATATCATGAAACGGATGAAACCAATCCTGGAACAGCAAGCAAAAACAAACTTGTTACTGATGGAATTCAAGAGGGTATCAATACTAAAATCCGGATTGAGCAGGAAATTGCTTCCCTGGTTGATGAGTTCAACAAACTGATGAAACAGGGGCACTATGCCGACGCAGAACGTGTCGCCAAAGAAGTGAAAGCTCTTGATCCGCATAACCCCGTCGCTGTATCGATGAGATATCAGGCTCAGTTCGCTCGCCGAACTGCTGATATCGAAGACGTCAAAGATCGCAAAGAAAATGCGTTTGTCGAATCTCTGATGGAAGTCGAACGGGCTGCAATCGCTCACTACGGTGAACCGATTCAGTATGGCGATATCAAAAACTGGAAAGAGTTAACTGAACGACGTAAAAACCTGCGTCCTGATGGTCGACATCGCACCATCAAGGAAATTCAGATTGATGAATCTCTGCACAAAACCATTTCACTCAACTTTGACCAGGTACCCATTTCAGAAGTGATTGCCGAAATCGAAAAGATCATGGCGATCAACATCTGGCTGGACACCAAAGCCTTTGTGGATGCCGGTGTAGATCCATCTACCCCGATCACCATCAAAGTTGAGGGAATTCAACTTCGAAGTGCTCTGTCACTGATTCTGGAACAGCTGGAACTCGCTTACATGATCGATGATGAGGTTTTGAAAATCACCTCCATCGAAAAACGTAAGGGTGACCTCAAAACTGTATCTTACGGTGTTGCTGACCTGGTCATGCCACTTAATCCGGAAGCGTATAACTCGGACTTGAGCCGTGGCCCATTCGAGCACGTCAACGACAGCTTGAACAGCTACAACTTCAGTGTGAACGGTTCTCAGAATGGAAATACCGGATTAGGTAACGTACCAAACGTCTTCTCCGGAGATGGCTTCGGCGGTTCAGGTGCTCGTTCACAATCCGTCAGTGGTCCTTCTCATGCGGACTTTGAATCATTGCGACAGGTAATTATCTCAACCGTAGAGCCCGATACCTGGGAAGAAGCGGGTGGAGCGGCCTCAATTGGTCACCTCGATAGTACCTTGACTCTGATTATCCGTCAGACAGAAGACGTCCATGCTGAGATTGCTGACCTGCTGGAACAACTTCGAACCTTGCAGGACCTGCAGGTTACGATTGAAGTTCGATTCATTACAGTTAGTGACCGATTCTTCGAACGTATCGGTGTCGACTTCGACCTTGGAGTTCCAGACAACGTTGATGGAGATGATGCAGGTCTGGGTGACTTTGGTCAAAACATCAGTATCGCCGGTGTTCAAGGAGTTGCAGCAACCGCTGGAACAACGGGTACTACAGGAACGACAGGGACCACGGGAACAACGGGTCAGGGAGCTGGTGGTATCACCGGTGGTAACCAGGCTGGAAACACCGGGAACACGGGGAACACCGGAACGACTGGTAACACTGGAACGACCGGGAACACCGGAACGACTGGAACCACGGGTGGTATCGTGGGAGGTTCCCCCTTCACTAACCAGCCAACTTTGAATCTGGCTCCCCTGGATAACTGGCCCAGCACCGGAACAATCGTAGGTTTGTCACAACCGGGACAGTTCACCTCTGACCTGGACGTACAGTTCCAACAGGGATCGTTCGATATTGGAGTGCCTGACTTCGGCGGATTCCAACCAACCTCTGGTATCCAGGTCGGTATGGCCATCTTGAGTGACCTCGAAGCCTTCTTCTTCATCCAGGCTGCTCAAGGGGACGAACGATCAAACTTGTTATTCGCTCCAAAAGTTACGACTTACAATGGTATTCAGGCAACAATCCGGACCAGGTCAGCCGACCGTTCGTTACTTCACTGCAACCGATCGTGGGTAACTTGCTGTAGGTTTCCAACCTGTCATCACATCACTTTCTGAAGGTGTGGTCTTGACTGTGCTGCCTGTGGTTTCTGCCGACCGACGCTATGTCCGTGTGACTGTGACTCCACAATTCACGAACGTAACCGACGTCTTCACCTTCGCCTTCGTCTCCGGTGGTACTGGAGCTGGCGGGATTGGTGGTAACGGAGGTATCAACGGTGGAAACACTGGTAACACCGGGAACACTGGAAACACCGGGTTTGGTGGTGGAGCCACTGGTAACAACGGAAATACTGGTTTCGGTGCCGGTGGTATTACCGGGGGTAACATCGCTGAAACACGGGAACCACTGGAAATACTGGAACCACTGGAAACACCGGAAACACCGGGAACACAGGAAACACCGGGAACACAGGAACGACTGGTGCCGCTGGTGGTGGTCTTCAAGTCTCCGTACAGCAGCCTGTGTATGAACAGCTGATTGTTCAGACAACGGTTTCTGTTCCAGATGGTGGTACCGTCGTCCTCGGTGGTATCAAACGACTCCGTGAAGGTCGAAACATGGCAGGGGTTCCGATTTTGAACAAAATCCCCTACGTCAGCCGACTCTTCAAGAACACCGGGGTTGGTCGTGAGACAGAAAGCCTGATGTTGATGGTGACTCCTCGAATCATCATCCAGGAAGAAGAGGAAGCACTCTCGGAGTCGAAGAAGATTCGCTCTAGGAACTAATTCTCTGATAGATGTAGTCAACCGGAGACTTTGATCTCCAACCCAAATCAGGGTCCGAACCGTCGCGATCGAGTGGGCTGATCGCGGCGGTCTTTTTTTGCGTTGATCAAAACTGCCATGTGAGTAATACTATTCTGCTTTGGGAGGCAGGATAACCAGGCCTTTCACTCCGAGATCAATTTTAAACAACCCTCCCTTACCTGATCGCAGTCCACCCGTAATGTAGAGTGTTGACCAATCAGGTCCACTAAAAGCGACATTACTGGTAGTGATATTGCCACCATCATAACGGGCGATCAACTCACCTTCAGGATTCAACACCTGAACCTGTTGCATACCGAAATGAGCGACATACAGGTTGCCGTCAGCATCGAGGCACATTCCATCGGGTTGGTTATCAATCTGTTCCCCAGCTTTCTGGAAGATTGGCAAAGAGAGTTCGCTCTCCCACTTTACCGGCTTCTTTGACTTCATATTTAAGCACTCGATTTTTTTACTCTCGCCGACATACAAAGTTTTGCGATCCGGGGTGAGTACAATTCCATTCGGAAAGGCCAGACCGTCATCAATCAGATGAGTTTTTCCGGCAGGGTCAACATAGTGAACTGTTCCGATCAATTTCTTATCATCTGATCCACCTGGATCAGTAAAGTAAAATCCCCCTTGAGGATCGAGTGTCAGATCGTTGGGACCTCGTAGTGCGGTCCCATCGCATTCTGCTGAAGCTTTCGACAGCACTTTGCCGTTGGCATCCAGATGCAGTACTGCATGTAATTTTCCATCACAAACAAGATGAGTACCATCAGCTAACACCTTGTGACCATTCGGTGCTCCCAATTCAGCCCAGACTTCACTCTCCCCATTGATATTAAACCGGGTGATTTTGTCCCCATGCGAAACATATCCATGTCCTGAATGATCAAACACGACCCCTTCGCAATAGGTGTCTACTTCAAGCAGCTTAACTGTCTCTACCGAGGCCGGTTTGGGTAGCTCAGCAGCTGTAAGAGCAGTCGAAACGCAAAGTGAAAACAGGGCGAAGGAGCACAGCAGCAAGGGGCGAACCTGGAGTACCATCAGAGCATCTTTCCTGGAAAAGCGTTAAAATCTCAGGAGAGCCGGGATGGACTCTCTCCTGTACATACCTTCCACTCTACCCATGGAAGTGGGGAGAATCAAACTTAACCTACTGGAATCCCCCCGCCCCCTTGCTCGATGTTTGCCGGAAGTGCTAACTTGCAACTACGGTATTGTTCCGTTAACCCAGACCCTACTAATGTAAATTTGAATCCCATTATGACTTCCGATCCGCAAAGTGCTCCTCCCCGCAAAAAAATGACTCTTCCCCGCTTTGTCTCTCAAAAAGCCAAAGGGAAGAAAATCACCATGACAACCGCTTACGATTACCTCTGGGCGGGGCTGTTTGATGAAGCGGGAGTAGACAGCATTCTGGTCGGCGACTCGATGGGGATGGTGGTACAGGGACACAATTCAACTGTCCCTGTCACTCTGGACCAGATCATCTATCATGGAGAAATGGTCGTCCGTGCCGTAAAACATGCTCTGGTGATTGTCGACATGCCCTTCATGAGCTATGAAGTCTCCCCCAGACAGGCTATCCGCAATGCAGGCCGTATCCTGAAAGAGACCGGTGCGACAGCCGTTAAACTGGAAGGGGGAGAGGCTCAGGCGGAGACGATCCGGGCTCTGGTCCGCTCAGAACTCGCCGTGATGGCCCATGTCGGAATGAAACCTCAATCTCACCAGTTACTGGGCGGGATGGGACGCATTCAGCGGGACGAAAAGCAACTACTTGCCGATGCCAAAGCTGCAGAAGAAGCCGGAGCCTTCGGAATCGTCCTGGAACTGATCCCGGCGAGTCTCGCCAAAAAAATAAGCGAATCAGTCTCGGTCCCAACGATCGGTATCGGCGCCGGGCCTCATTGTGACGGTCAAGTCCTCGTCGGCCCTGATATGCTCGGGCTCACTCCCGGTTTTCAGCCCCGTTTTCTCAAGCATTTCGCTCAATTGCGAGAAGCAGCCATCTCGGGAACTCGAAACTACATCGCAGAGGTCGAATCCGGCCAGTTTCCGGATTCCTCCCATAGTCATGAATAGCGATTCGCCGCATTCCAGGTCAGGCACGTTGATTCCCACCCCCCTGCGGTCTAGAATCAATTGTTGACCATAATTTCACCCCTGAAATCTGATTTCTACTCCTTGGAGAGAAGATTTATTTCCCTTCTCTTCCACTCCAGATAGCCACTTTATGACCAGCTCAAACCCAACGACTTCTGATCAAGACTGCATCAAATCTTCCAGCAATGGAACCTCTGCCAGCACGCCCGCTGCTCGGGTCGATCTTCCGCGTATTCAGAACGCGGTACGCGAAATTCTGGCAGCTGTGGGAGAGGACCCAAATCGTGAAGGACTTCTGGAAACGCCTGCACGCGTCGCGCGAATGTACGCTGAGATTTTTGAAGGTTTGCATCAGGATCCGGCGCGACATCTGGAAAAAGTTTTCCAGGAAGAATACGACGAGATGGTTCTGGTACGCGATATTTCTTTCAACAGCACCTGCGAACATCATCTCCTCCCATTCCTCGGGGTAGCGCATGTCGGTTATCTGCCGAGAGGAAAAATTGTCGGCTTAAGCAAACTCGCCCGGGTCGTGGAAGAAGTCTCCCGCAGACCGCAAGTCCAGGAACGTATGACGCATCAAATCGCCGACATGCTGAGCGAGAAGCTGGATCCGAAAGGAGTCATTGTCGTTATTGAAGCCGAGCACACCTGCATGTCGATTCGGGGTATTCGGAAACCGGGAAGTTTAACGATTACGAGTGCTGTGCGGGGACTGTTCAAATCGAATGAATCAAGCCGGGCGGAAGCGATGTCGTTAATCCGACACAAATCGCGTTGATTTTTAGCTGAATGAATTACAGATCCTCTGCATCACTCCCCTGTTAATGGTACAATGACAGGGAGCCATAGAACTCTGAACTGCGCCTGCCTCCCTTTTCAGAGAGAATCTGCTCAAACTCGTATTCATTCCGATCCCGATCATCTTGCCGATTTCCTCTCTGGCAATGTCACTCCGTAGAGGGCCCCTGTGGACGAAGAACGTCGTAGTATCTACGAAGACCTTTCCAGTCTGATCGAAGGAGATGTCCGCCGTGATGCCAGTTCCAGGGCAATTTACAGCTCGGATGCGAGCCTCTACGCCATCGATCCACTCGCAATTGTTGCTCCCGGCACACCAACGATGTGATCGCACTCTCCCGCTACGCTTATGAGAAGAACTACTCTCTCACCCCTCGCGGCGGTGGAACGGGCACTACAGGGAGTTGCCTGGGAAGCGGGATCATTGTCGATTTCTCCGACACATGAACAAGATCGAGTGGGTCGACCGAGGAAACTGTCGAGTCCAGTCGGGCATCCGCGAATGCAACTCAATGAAGAGCTGAAAAAATCGGGGCGCTTTACTTGCACCTGATCCAGCCAACGCCAATGTGACGACCATCGGCGGAATGCTGGGAGTGAATGCGGCCCGGTTCACGCTCTGTACACATCGGTACGACCCGCGACCATGTCCACAGCATCGAACTGGTAACAAGCTCGGGGCATCGATTCGAGGCGGGACTCGAGTCGCTGCGAATTCTCACATCACTTCCACCGCAGACGACACACGCTCCACTGGTTAACAACATCACTTCCCCTGAAGATCCCCTGCAGGAGCAAAACTACAAAAGAACATTGGTCAGTAAACTGGCAAAAGTACTCGAAGATAATGAAGAGCTCATCTATGCCAGACAGCCCTCCATGTTGCGTAACACGTGTGGGTATGTCTTACGAAAAGTTCTTCAGGAAGGACGTATTAACCTTCCCCGCCTGCTGGTCGGATCCGAAGGAACCCTGGGAATGTTCACCGCAGCAACGCTGCACACCACCCCGCTCCCAGAGTTTCGTGGAATCGCCCTCATTTTATTCGGACAAACCCAGACTGCCCTGCAGGCGATGCAGGCAATCACTCCCCTGCAACCTTCTGCCTGCGACCTGCTCGATCGGCGTCTGATTTCACTGGCACGGGATGCCGACGAAAAATTCGCCAGATTAATCACCCCCGCTGCAGAAGCCGCGATGCTGGTTGAGTCGTCCGGTTTCAACGAGGCCGATGTCAAAAAGCGTTTGCAGACGATGCTGCAACAGGTTCGCAGCCTCGGTATCAAAGCAGTCTTCGCGGCCGAGGCTTATGATCGCGAAGAGGTCGAGTTTTTATGGACCCTGCCGCGAAAAGTTGTACCGCATCTATCACGTCTGGGGGGTGTCGAACGTCCAATACCATTTGTGGAAGACATCGCTGTTTCGCCCGATTGTCTCGGTGACTTTCTGAGTGAAGCGCAGAAAGTATTTCAGAAGCATCAGGTCATCGCTTCTCTCTATACGCACGCCGCATCGGGACAGGTTCACTTTCGTCCCTTCCTGCCGATTCCAACAGCGCAAACCGGTCAGAAGCTGGAAGCGATCGCGCGTGATCTGTATCAACTTGTGTTTCGATTTCAGGGAACGATCAGTGGCGAGCATGGAGATGGGCTTTCCCGCACCGCCTTCATCCGTTCACAATATGGCGACTTGTACCGCGTCTTCCAGCAGGTGAAAGATCTCTTCGATCCTCACAACCTGATGAACCCGGGGAAAATCATCAGTGATGACCCTCACTTAACAACACGTTACCTGCGACCTGGTCTGCCCGCTGAACCACAATTCGTCAAACTTCAGGTGGAATGGACACCGCAGGAACTCTTCAACGAAACAACGGCATGCAATGGCTGTGGTGCCTGCAAAACGCATGATCTCAACTTGCGCATGTGTCCCTTCCACAAACAGGAAAGTGTTGAAGAAAACAGCCCCCGTTCCAAAGCAAACCTGCTGCGGGCTTTCCTCTCAGAAGAGAACAGGCCTATCGGTGGACAGAGGAGGAAATTCGCCGTGTCACTGACTCCTGCTTTAACTGCAAACAATGCCAGATCGAATGCCCTTCCAATGTCGATATCCCGCATATGGTTCTCGAGTTGAAGGCCGCCTATGTGGCGACCCACGGACTGAAACAACCCGACTGGATTCTTTCCCGCGCCCATTCATTTGGAAGCATAGGATGTTCAACATTTTTTCTGATGAACTGGCTTTTAAGACATCGTCTTTCCCGCTGGTTCATTGAGAAATTAGTCGGTATCTCCCGGTATCGAAAACTCCCTTACTTCGCACGACGAACATTCATCAAGGGAGCAGGTCGAGAGTATCGCAAACTCCCTCCCCGCTCCGGTGGCAAACAGGCTGTCATCTACTTTATGGGAGATTACGCCAACCATCACGATCATCAATTGGCGCGAGCATTCATCGCGATCCTGAAACATCACGATATTCCCGTTCATATTCCCCCTTTCCAGGCAAGCTCAGGGATGGCGATGCTCTCTGCGGGTGATTTCACTGTCGCCAGGGAAGTGGCGAATGCCAACATTCGCGAGTTGGTCGAACTCGCCCGGGAAGATTATCGAATCGTTTGCACGGAACCTTCTGCAGCCATCGCCCTCAAGCAGGAATACCCCAAACTGGTAGATCACCCTGATGTCCAACTCGTGGCAGATCAGGTCATCGAAGCGGGTGCATTCCTGGAGGAACTTTATCATCAGGGACAGCTCAAAACGGATTTCGCACCGCTCCCTCACAAGCTTGGGTACCACACTCCCTGCCATTTAAAAGCACTCGGAAATGGGACCCCCTTACTCAGACTGCTGAAGCTGATTCCCAAACTGGAGATGATCCCCATTGAAGAGGGTTGCTCCGGTATGGCCGGTACTTATGGAATGTCACGAGACACGTTCGAACATTCTCTCCAGTTGGGGCAGTCCCTCATCCAGCGGATGCAACAACCTGATTTCGATTTCGGTACAACGGAATGCTCCAGTTGCAAAATGCAGATGGAACAGGGAACGACGATGCCCACCCTGCATCCCCTTAAAATCCTCGCTTACGCCTATGGCTTAATGCCCGAAATCGAATCGAAACTCCGCCCGAATAATCAAAGACTGGTCGTCTCATGAAAGTGAAATTAACTCTCTTTGCAGGTGCGCGCGACAAAGTAGGTTCGGATAGTGTTGAATTGCAGTTCCCGGAAGCCAGCATTACGGTAGCTGACGTAAGAAAGTCTTTAATTGACACCTGCCCTGTACTCGAACCTCTCGCTCCGCACCTCCATTTTGCACTCGGAACAGAATATATCGGGAACGATTACCCGGTGGCCGATGGGGCCGAATTAGTCTGTTTCCCCCCTGTCAGTGGTGGCTGAGAAGTCTCCGCCCGGTTTCGATTCGCCTCAGACCCCCTTCTTTTGAGGTTTTGAAGGATAGATTCAGAGGAATTCCCTCCGGCCAACTGGTATAATTCCAGTAACACTCCTGGACCCTCGCCTGAACAGAATTCAATGTCGATTGAACTGACGCAAGAAGTCATCCAAACTGAAGAAATTTATGCTCAGGTCGCCTCAAAAGACGCGGGAGCCGTCGTCCTGTTCCTGGGCACCGTGCGGGAAATGACTTCGGGACGTCAGACTGTCGCTCTCGACTACGATGCCTATCCTGAGATGGCACTCGCTCAAATGGAAAAGCTGGCGTCAGAGGCGAGAGAAAAATGGCCGTTGGTCGAACTTGCCATTGTGCATCGACTCGGTCATCTGGAGCTGGGAGAAATCAGTGTCGCGGTCGCGGTCAGCACTCCACACCGTCGCGATGCTTTCGAAGCAGGACAATACCTGATTGATGAATTGAAGGTACGTGTCCCCGTCTGGAAAAAAGAGAACTGGAGCGATGGTACAACTGAATGGGTTCACCCGACCTGAATCCCTTCTTTAATCAGAGCAAAAGTTTCCACAACCTGAAACAGGATCTTCGATGTCGACAGATGCCTTGATCGATACCTTCGGTCGCAAACATAACAATCTGCGCATCAGCGTCACCGATCGCTGCAACCTGCGGTGCTTCTACTGCATGCCCGCAGACAATGTCCAGTTCATGGATCGTAAGCATTTACTCACCTTCGAAGAGATCGATCAGTTCGTCCGTATCGTGGTCAAAGCAGGTGTTAATAAGATTCGGATCACTGGTGGCGAACCACTCGTTCGCAAAGATCTCCACATCCTCATCGCCCGCCTGCACGAGATCCCCGAAATACAGGATATCGGCCTCACCACGAATGCACTTCTTCTTCCCGAACAGGCCAGTAAGTTAAAAGCCGCCGGTCTCAGTCGAATCAACATCAGTCTGGATGCCCTCTCCCCGGAGAAGTTCAAACAGATCACTCGCCGGGAAGGCTACGAAAAAACATTGGAGGGCATTCAAGCTGCGCAGGAGGCAGGGTTTGATCCGATCAAAATCAACGCGGTTTCTGTGCGGGGGTCACGGAGGAGGAAATCGTCCCCTTCGGTGAATTTGCCCGGAAAACAGGGCTCGAAATCAGGTTCATTGAGTTCATGCCGCTGGATGCTGAAAACGCCTGGGAACGGGAGAAAGTCCTCTTTGCTCATGAAATTATTGAAACGCTCTCGCGCGAAATCATGCCTCTCGTCCCCTGTGAAACGAATCATCCCACCGCACCGGCCACTGAGTTTCATTTTGAAGATGGGGTCGGAAAAATCGGGTTCATCCCTTCTATTTCCAAACCCTTCTGCATGAACTGTAATCGCTTCCGCCTGACCGCCGATGGCAAACTTCGCAACTGCCTCTTCAGCCTCGAAGAGACAGACATCAAAGGCCTGATTCGAGCCGTTGCCAGCGAGAGGACATCCTGAAGGCAGTTCGACAATCGATTCATGAGAAAAAGAAGGCCACGAAATCAACACCGCTCGATTCATTCAACCTGATCGCCCCATGTATTCAATTGGTGGCTAAGCTTTCTCTGTAAATCTTATTCTTTTGCGCTCACTCGATCTCATGACACTTTATCTGGATAACGCTGCAACCAGTTTTCCCAAACCGGAGTCGGTTTATGAAGCGATGGATCATTACAATCGCCAGATCGGGGTCGCTGTGGGACGTGGGCAACATCGATTGGCAGGCGAAGTTCAAAGTGTTGTAGATCGATGTCGCCAATCAGCAGCCAGACTGTTCAACACTCCGCATCCTGATCAGATTGTGTTCACCTTCAATGGGACAGACAGTCTCAACCTCGCCCTGCGGGGAGTTTTAAAGTCCGGGGATCATGTCATCACTTCCACGATGGAGCATAACTCGGTCCTCCGAACTCTTGCGGCACTGGAACAGGAAACAGGAATCGAAGTCACTTATCTGCCGGCTGACGGACAGGGCTTAATTCAGATCGATCAACTGGAAGAATCATTTCGTCCCAATACGAAACTGGTGGCCCTTGTTCATGCTTCTAATGTCACAGGGACTCTACAACCTGTTCACGAGGCCTGTGAAATCGCTCATCGGCACAACGTGCTCTTTCTTCTGGATGCCGCTCAAACTGCAGGACAGATTCCAATTGATCTCAGTCAGCTTCCGGTCGACCTGTTCGCCACACCAGGCCATAAGGGGCTGCTGGGCCCACTAGGGACAGGTTTACTTTACATTAACCCGTCAATCACCGATCGGGTCAGAAGCATGCGGACCGGCGGGACGGGAACAAACAGTGAAGACGCAGTGCAACCAACCAGCTCGCCTGAAAAATTCGAATCGGGCAATCACAATGCACCGGGCATTTATGGTCTGGCTGCTGGAATTGATTACCTGCTTGAGCAATCCGTTGAAAAAATCCGTCAACACGAGCTATCCCTGATGCAGCAGCTGCAGTCCGGTTTAGCACAGCTGCCTGGACTCAATCTGTATGGTCCTCATAAGCCAGAATGTCGATCAGGGGTGCTCAGCATAAACATTGACGGATTTGATCCGCAGGACCTCAGCCTGATCCTGGATGAGAACTTCGGTATTCAAACCCGGGCCGGCTTTCATTGTGCACCAGGTGCTCACCGCGCCATTGGTACATTCGAGTCGGGCGGAACCCTGCGACTCAGCCCCGGCCCCTTAATACTGAATTTGAAATTCAACTGGCTCTGGAAGCGTTCCAGGAAGTACAGGCGGTTAACCACTTCGCCCATTCATAGGAAGACAAGTCTTTCAGGCTGTGCGCGATTCATCCACGGGTAGCATCTTCGGAATCGGTACCTGCAAACCGACGACGGAACCATGCCTTCGCTGGAGGGTCGTGAATTTGATTTTGAGAAAGTCGAAGAGTTCCTGCGGTGGGTTTGTGAGCCAGGTACTCACGAACGTACCTGGCCATTAAGAGATCGTATTCTTTTTCACTCATCGAATGGACATAACAGCGACCAGGCAGACGCCGGATGTCTCCGTTGAACTCCGGACTGATATGGTAGAGTTCATGAAAGACAGTGATCATTTTCTCGGAGAAGGTCTGGTCCTGAAATCGGGGGAGATAAAACGTGAGCATGTACAACATCTCGCGTCGCCCCTGAAAAAGGCGTTACGCTCTCCAGCGCTGTCCCTCCGGGAAGTTTCCAGGGCTCCCCCTTCAAATCGCAATGGAGTCAATTTGGCCTGCAATCCCCAGCTGACTTTTCGACGTGCCTGAGCGTAGGTCACCACAATGTCATCCATGTTAATATGCTGGAAGACATCAATGCGCGCTGGCAGATGTCATCACAGAGGCGACGCATGGCCCCGGTAAAGTCAAAACCGTTGACTGGATGTTGCAACATGCTCGAGAGATTCCTTTTCTCGATACCCTGAACGGCTGGATTACTTACAATCAGTTTCAAAACCCTCTGATGGGTAACATTCACTCTGATTTAGTAGTGTTGAGAAAAACCACAACCCGGTTTTGAAATGGTCTCTAAATGAAAGCCCGATAAGACGTACAGGGATCAACAACTCTTCCAATCGATAGAAGAGAACTCTGATCAATGTCTGGCAAAATAATAATCGTTGCAGATCCATCTGCTTACGATTTTCGAACGACCCTTCGTTAGTTATCAGAATAGCGGTAAATCTGAAATCCAACCAGAGGAAATCCATATTCGACAGAAGAGAGATTATACATCTCTACCCAAACCATAAAAAACCCGCAGCTAAAACTGCGGGTTTTAATTTATGTAGAAAACCAGTTTCTGGTCTACTCTTCTTTTTTCTCTTCAGTTGATTCTTCTTCAGCAGAAGCTTCCTCAGCCTGAGTCGATTCAGCAGCAGGAGCAGAGGCTTTTTCTTCTGCCGGTTCATCTGCAACGACAGGAGCCTGACGTTTCTTTTTGACGCGGTCATTCTGACCGACGAACTCGATCAGGGCTTGAGCACCGGAATCGCCCAAACGAACTTCAGCGATACGAACAATGCGAGTGTATCCACCTGGTCGATCAGCGAAACGTTCGGCAAGTTCGGAGAACAGAATATCGACAGCCAGATCATCTCGCAGAGCAGCAAAAGCACGACGACGCAACGCAACAGCGGGAGCCATTGCCTGAGCCCATTTCTGCCACTGTTCAGAAGCCCGCCATTTTTTCCACTCTTCGGTGTTTCGCTCGGCAGTCGTAGCGTACTGAGCCGCATTCTGCTCATGCACTTTTGCTTTTTTAGCAAGTGTGATCAGCTTTTCAACGATGGGGCGAAGTTCTTTGGCCTTGGGCATAGTCGTGATGATTCGACCTTCGACTTTGGGAGCATTTTCAGCTTCCTCATCGATCCGCAGGGTGCAAATCAAACTGGCAGCCATATTGCGGAACATCGCTTTGCGATGAGAGGCATTTCGACCTAATTTTCGGCCACGGACACGGTGACGCATGGTACTGAGCTATTCTTTTATCAAGTAAGTTTGTGTTAACAATTAAGTATCAGCTGGTGAATTCCCAACTATTGTCGGGAAGGCGGATTCATTGATCCCTGTGGAATTCGCATACCCAAGCGGAGATTGATCTGATCGAGTCGAGCTCGTACTTCATGCAGGGTGGTTTCACCGAAGTTACGAACCTGCAGAAGTTGATCTTCCGATTTAGTGACCAGGTCGCGAACAGTATTAATTCCTTCTGATTCCAGGCAGTTGGTTGCCCGTACAGACAGATTGAGTTCAGCCAGTGACTGATTCAGTTTCGCTTCCATCTCGACGTCAACAGGTGCATAACCAGTTGCTTCCTGCATTCCTTTGAGACTGCTCTCCGGTGGGAGTTCCGGGCCTGGTTCGCGGTAAGAGATGAACGGATTCAAATGTTTCCGCATGATCTTAGCCGCTTCCACAAGAGCCATCTCCGGAGAAATAGTTCCATCGGTCCAGATTTCCATCGTGAGTTTATCGTAGTTAGTACGTTGGCCCACACGAGTATCGACTGTTTTATATCGCACGCGGGTGACTGGTGAATAAATCGCGTCGAGCAGAATAACGCCAGCTTCATTTTCCATCAGGGAACGTTCTGAAGCGGGAATGTATCCTCGACCACTATCAATGGTCAGTTCCATTGAAAGAGGGACATCATCAGTCATCGTCGCGATGACGAGGTCTTTGTTGATGATTTCGATCTGATTATTGGTGATGACATCAGCTCCAGTCACCACACCACGCTCATGTTTTTCAATCCGCACGACTGTGCTGACTGGGTTGTAGCTTTTGACGATCAGAGATTTGAGGTTCAGACAGATCTCGGTAACATCTTCAACGACACCCGGAATGGTGGAAAATTCATGTTGGACACCTTGAATTTTCACACGGGTGACGCGGCTTCCTCCAGGCTGGAAAGAAGAATCCGACGCAAGCTGTTTCCAATGGTGACACCATAACCACGTTCGAACGGTTCGATAGAGAAACTTCCATAAGTTGAGGAAGCTGACTCCCGATCCAATTGAACACGATTCGGCAACTCCAGTCCGCCAACGAATACGCATCTGCGATTCTCCGGTATTCTGATAAGGTAAGTTCAGGTCGTTAGGGTGACTGACTCGTAAATGAGTCAAGTAACAGGTCAGAAAACGTCAGAAATCGGTATCAGACACGACGTTTCTTGGGAGGACGGCAACCGTTGTGAGGCAGCGGGGTGACATCTTCGATCACCTTGATGTTGATCCCAGCACCCTGTAAGCCGGTAATCGCACTTTCACGACCGGAACCGGGGCCTTTGACACGAATTTCCATCTCACGGACGCCACACTTGGCAGCACGCTCACAGCAAACTTCAGCAGCCTTCTGAGCTGCGAATGGTGTGCTTTTACGGCTTCCTTTGAATCCAACGGTACCGGCTGAGGCCCAGCAGATAACTTCGCCGTTGGTATCAGTAATGGTGACAATCGTGTTATTGAACGTTGCCTTAACGTGGGCAATCGCTTTGGTTACGTGTCGTCGGACTTTCTTTTTCTTTTGAACGGCCAACCCTGCACCTCTAAATAGATGATGTAATTAAATTTGTGTTTTGTTTGATTCAACCAGGTTGATATCTGTAATGACGAAACCTGATTCTGCTTATGTGTAAATTCGAAAGACAGAACTACTCCATTTCTGGATTAGTGTTTCATGTCTTTCACACCTTTCTTACCAGCCACAGTCTTTTTGATCCCTTTACGGGTTCGGGCGTTGGTCTGGGTGTTCTGACCTCGTACCGGAAGACCACGTCGGTGACGGATACCACGGTAGCAGGCAATGTTTTTCAGTCGGGAAAGATCTTCCTGTAACTGACGACGCAATTGACCTTCAACCACCTGCTCTTTGTCGAGGTGATCGTTCAAGCGGGCGATTTCGTCTTCAGTCAGTTCGACTGCTTTACGATGAGGATCGAGACCGAGTGTTTCACAGATCTTGATCGCTTTATGTTGACCGACACCATACAGGTAGGACAACGAGATGTATGTTTTTTTGTTGTTTGGAGTATCGACACCGAGGATACGAGGCATCTTGAAGGCTCTCCCGAGGTTCTGGCCTGATTTAGTTCGTGAAGTACGAAAATCAAATGATTAGAAAAATCGACACGTGATCATGAGACAAAGCTGTTGACTGTTTCGATTAACCCTGGCGTTGTTTATGACGGGGGTTAGAAGAACAGATCACGTAGATTTTTCCCTTGCGACGCACCACTTTACAATGTTCGCAAATTCGTTTAACGCTGGCGCGAACTTTCATAATGTCACCCTGAATATGAAGTATCAAATTGCTCTGATTGAATTACAAGAAGATGTTTGAAATACGATAACTGGTCGGTATTGCAAGCCTTGCCATGCCAATCGACGCAACCTGAGCCGAGTCAAGTCCGGAATCGAGGCATTATAGGCGTTTTTTTGTACAATTCACAAGCCTGCCCTGGCTAAAAACTGGTGAATCAACAGTTTATGTCTGATCGGGTACCGAAAATGCGATCTGCACCGCTGTTCACGCTAGAACAGAGTATCCAGTCCACCTTATCGTCAATGATCTAACGGTCATCCGCTTCCAGCAGACCGGAGTAATTGTGCATCACCAGGTGGCTGTCGATCTTCTGAACGAGATCAAGTGCCACGGAAACGACAATCAGTAAGCCTGTTCCCCCATAGAACATGGCCATCCCGACAGGGAGATCATCAAATAAATTCATGATCAAGGTCGGGAAAATCGCGATGATGGACAGGAAGGCAGCTCCGACATAGGTAATGCGAATCATGACCTGTTCCAGATAGGCAGCCGTCCGATTCCCCGGACGATACCCTGGAATAAAGCTACCATACCCCTGCAGGTTCTCTGAGATTTCTTTCGGGTTGAACATAATCGCCGTCCAGAAATAACAGAAGAAGTAAACCAGCACGATATATAAAACATTGTAAACGTAGCCACTGCGGCTGTTTGAAAAGACACTCGACATGAATACGCCGAACGAACTATCCGGCCAGTTCGCGACCCACCAGCTGAAGACCATGGAAGGAAACAACAGGATACTGGAAGCAAAAATAATCGGCATCACGCCAGCCTGATTCACTCGCAGTGGAAGTGATTGACGTTGACCACCCATCACTTTGTTGCCACGAACATGCTTGGCTGACTGGATTGGAATACGACGTTGCCCCTGGGTAATCGCAATGACCCCGACAACGACCGCCACAAAGATGATTGCCAGAATCGCCAGATGGTCGACGGCCAACCCGTTCCCTTTACCCATCTGAATCCCTTCGGTCATCCCTTTGCTGATTAAAGTCCAGGCTTCAATCGGCATGCGAGCCAGAATACCGGCCATGATCAGCAAGCTGATCCCGTTACCAATACCGTAAGCATCAATCTGCTCACCCACCCACATCAGGAATAATGTCCCGACAGTCATGGTGATGATACAGGCAAAGATGAAGAAGAAACCGTCGTAACCCGGTTGGATAAGCGAGGTTGCCCCTCCCATGCCAGATTTCAACCAGTTGATCCACATATAACTTTGAACGAGACAAATCGGAATTGTCGCGTATCGTGTGTATTCATTAATTTTACGCTGCCCGGATTCACCCTCTTTTTTCAGTTGTTCCAGCGGCGGATAAACCGATGTTAACAATTGAAAAATAATCGAAGCAGAAATATAGGGCATAATGCCGAGCCCGAAGATCGTCGCCTGATCCAGGTTGGAGCCTGAGAACATGGAGACGACCTGCATCATCTGTCCCAGACCACCCTGATCTTCAGTCAGGTCTTTGATATTTTGAGCAAGCAGCTCCTGATTCACGATCGGAAGTGGAATCCAGGAACCGAGTCGGTAAACCAGCAGTAAACCGAGCGTCAGCATGATTTTGCGGCGCAATTCTGGAATTCTGAACAACAAAGCTAATTTGGAAAACATATTCAAATCCCTTTGTCAGATATGATCCAGGAACGCGAACTCTGAATTTTTAATAAAACAAAATGATGCAACGTCAACTGAGCTAAATCTTATTTCATGTGATGAGCTGAATTCAGAGGTTTTGTTCAACACATGTTTGTCTCTAGAGGCTGTGGATCAGGAGATCACTTCAGCCGTTCCCCCTTTGGCAGCAATCTGATCCAGGGCGGACTGTGAAAATCGATGAGCTTTAATGGTCAGCTTTTTGGTCAGTTCTCCTGTACCGAGAACTTTCACAACCTCGAACTTGCCACCAATCAGGTTTTTAGCAAGCAGGTTCTCAGGATTGACTTCGTCACCATCTTCATAGGAACGTTCAATACGGGATAGATTTACAACAGCAACCTGGGTTGCAAACTGTTTGTTATTAAATCCCCGTTTGGCGATACGCTGGAAGATCGGAGTCTGGCCACCTTCAAAACCGGTTCGGCGAGAAGCACCAGCCCGACTGTAGAAACCTTTGTGACCACGACCGGAAGTTTTACCATGACCTGATCCAGGTCCCCGACCGACGCGCTTGCGATTTTTATTTTTTGTTATTCCGCGATGGATGTCATCAATAATCATTAGAGCTCAACTCCTCTCAGGCGTTGAATATCTTCACGAGTGCGAAGTTGTCGCAGTGCGTCGAAGGTTGCTTTCACCAGGTTCAACGGATTGGTTGAACCAAAACTTTTGGTCAGAATGTTACTGATACCAACAGATTCTACCACAGCGCGAACACAGTCACCGGCGATGACACCGGTACCAGGTTTCGCAGGCATGAGGAGAACCTCAGAAGAACGATAACGTCCAATGACTCGGTGAGGAATGGTGGAGTTGATAATGGGTACTGATTCCAGAGACTTATTACCCTGTTTTACAGCTTTATCAACAGCGATGGGAACTTCGGTCGCTTTGCCGTATCCCCAACCGACTTTACCATTACCATCACCCACAACGACCAGGGCCGCAAAACTGAAACGACGACCACCTTTAACAACGCAGGCACAGCGTCGAATCTGTACGACTTGTTCTTTTGAATCGGATTTACCTTCAGTAGCCACTCGACTCGTTCTCCAGGTTTGATCGATCAGTTTTCAATTCGATCGAATTGATTGTATTCACTGGGATATTTATGTTTTGCAGTAACTGTTCTGATGAATTCGTCACCGCTTGTAATTGATTGTCTTAATTTAACTAGAACGGTTAAATTCTAGAACTGTAAACCAGCTTCACGAGCGGCATCAGCCAGAGCTGCAATCCGACCATGATATCTGTAAGCACCCCGGTCGAAGACGACTTTCTGGATACCTTTTTCTGATGCTTTCTGTGCCAGCTCTTTGCCGACAACAGCAGCACCTTCGCGATTACCGGTCAGATCTGCTTTACCAAGTGTTGAGCACGAGACTATTGTGCTTCCAGCCAGGTCGTCGATAATTTGTGCATAAATATGATTATTGCTGCGGAATACCGACAAGCGGGGAACACCGTGAGCCGTACGACGAATGTGATTCCGTACACGGAATTTTCGTCGTTTACGCATTGTGTCAATTTGTTTTTGACGTTTCATGACTCAAGACTCGTTTATCTGATCTGTTAAAAATGGAACCGGGACTCAGTCTACTCTAGATGCTGTTTCCGGAACTAGTTGTTGTATGATGAATCAGACTAATCTGATGTATTGTAATGAACTTACAGCGAATCGGAACCCAGTTGGTCTATTTTCCAGCCAGTGCTTTACCAGCTTTCATGCGGACAAACTCGCCATCGTACCGAATTCCTTTGCCTTTGTAAGGTTCTGGTGGTCGAACACGACGAATGTTGGCAGCGAACTGACCCACTTTCTGCTTATCCATACTGGTCACCGTAATGTGGGTCGGATCCACACATTGACAGTTCACACCTTCAGGAATGGGAAGTTCGATCGTGTTGGCAAAACCAACCTGCAAACGAATCACATTACCCTGGAGCGTGGCGTTGTAACCAACCCCTTTGATTTCCAGTTTCTTTTCGAAGAGTTGCTCAACTCCCTGAACCATGTTGTTTACCAGGCTACGAGTCAGACCATGCAGAGCACGGTTTTGACGTTGATCGTTCGGCCGGGTAACAACGATTTCCCGTTTATCTCCGTCCCAGGCAACATTCATGTTGGGATGCCAGGTCAGATCGAGAGAACCATTCTTACCTTTGATGGTAATAGTTCCGTCCTTGACGGAAACATCAATTCCATCTTTAACGGCGATCGGTTTTTTTCCAATACGAGACATGCTCAGGAGTCTCCAAACCCAGTTTATCTACTTGATAATTTTGATAATTCAAAAATGTATGATTCAAATACAGAACAAGCGAATGTTTGTCACAGTCTTACCAGACTTCACAGATCACTTCTCCGCCAACATTCTGTTTACGGGCTTCGCGATTGGAAAGAACCCCTTTGCTGGTGGAGAGGATGTTGATCCCCAAGCCATCCAGTACGTCTACCAGCTCATCAATTTTGCGGTAGATACGTCCACCCGGTTTACTAAGCCGTTTGATATGCTGGATTACTTTTTCACCATTGGGACCATATTTCAGGTTGATCCGCAGAATGTTCTGTGGTTTATCTTCCACTTCTACGACTGAAAAGTCCCAGATGTAACCCTCGCGCTCCAGAGCTTCCGCGATTCCTTTTTTCAAATTGGAATACGGTACGTCAACATAGGGGCGCTCGATTTGAATCGCATTACGGATGCGAGTCAGCATATCGGCTATAGGGTCGGTCATCATATCAGCGATACCCTTACACGTTCAGAAAACTGTTTTTGATTAAATGATTGTTGAAATAGGAGTTGGACTTACCAGCTCGCCTTTTTTACACCAGGGATCAAGCCATCGAGTGCCATGTCACGAAAACAGATACGGCAGATCTGAAACTTTCGGTAAACCGCACGAGGTCGGCCGCAAAGTTTGCAGCGATGTTCGATGCGACTGGAAAACTTCGGTTTTCTGCTGGCTTTGGCGATCTTGGATTTACTTGCCATCGTTGATCTCGTTGTTTGGGACCTGCAACCTGTTCAGACAGGCTGAGGCCTATTTCAAGTGATTATGATTTATTTATCAGTCCGGAAGGGCATGCCGAATTCTTTCAGCAGTAACCGACCTTCGTCGTTGTTACGAGCAGAGGTAACAATCGTAATGTTCATCCCCTGGATATTCTGCACTTTGTCTGCTTTGATTTCCGGGAAGACAACCTGCTCGTTCAGGCCCATGTTGTAGTTTCCACTGCCATCGAATCCCTTGGGATTCAAACCACGGAAGTCACGTACACGAGGCAGAGCCAGTGTGATCAGACGATCTAGGAAATCGTACATCCGTTTTTTACGCAGGGTGACACAGCAGCCGATTTCCATTCCCTCGCGGAGACGGAATGCAGCGACTGATTTTTTCGCCCGAGTGCGTAATGGATGCTGACCGGAAATCACTTTCAGGTTGTCAAATGCTTCATCGAGACGTTTACGATCCTGAATAGCAGAGCCTACGCCCATGCTGATCACGATCTTTTCCAGTTTGGGAAGCGAATGCACATTTTCGCGACCCAACTCCTTACGCAGGGTGGGAACGATCTCTTTGGAGTATTTATCCTGTAGTCGGTTCATATCAGGGACTACTTACAAATAGTGTTTTTTAAAGAAGAAGAAATTCTGCTATTTGGCAGCGTGTGCTGCTTTGGCAGGACTGACGGTATTGATGGAGGTTGAACATCCTTTGCAGAAACGTTCTTTGGAACCATCTTCACGATATCGATAACCTACCCGTGTCCCTTTACTGCAGCTGCTGCAATAAAATTTCACATTTGAGCTGTCGATCGGAAGCTCGATCTGCAAACGACCTCCCTGAGGACTCTTGGGATGTCCGCGGCGTACATGCTTGTATGCCCGGTTAACACCTTCGAGAACTACCTTTTTTCCACCGTCGAGAACTTGAATGACCTGGCGGGGAGTTGAACTTGCATCGTTGCCGGCAATCACCAGCACGGTATCACCACGTTGAATTTTCATAGTTCAGACTACCTCGCTTGCCATACTGACAATTTTCATGAATTTGCGATCACGCAGTTCCCGAGCTACAGCTCCGAAAATACGAGTTCCACGGGGATTGCCATCGTTATCGACAATCACCACGGCATTTTTGTCGAAACGGACATAACTGCCGTCGGTACGACGAACGGACTTGCGGCTACGAACAATAACCGCTTTGTAAACACCACCCTTTTTGACAGTACTGCCTGGCAGTGATTTCTGCACACTGACAACAATAATGTCACCCAGAGTAGCGGTCCGTTTTTTGGTTCCGCCCAGAACCTTGATGCAGCGTACCAGTTTGGCACCGGAGTTATCCGCCACATCTAACATTGTTTGCATTTGAATCATGGCTTTAGCCCTGATGCTCTCATTTATGAAACCTGACGAGTGAAGTCGTCCGGATTAAAATTTGTACTAAAAACTTATTTAGCTGATTCGAGAATTTGAACCAGAGTCCAGCGTTTCGTTTTGGAAAGAGGACGGCTCTCTTCGATTTCAACCAGGTCACCTTCTTTGGCAGAATTTTCTTCATCGTGGACCTGGCAGATAGTGCGGCCAGCTACGATTTTGCCATATTGCTGATGACGAAACCGACGAGCAACTTCGACGCGAAGCGTTTTATCGCGTTTGCTGCTGGTCACTGTTCCCGTTAACTTTTTCTTCATTGCCGATATTCCCGACCGAATTCTTAAGATGGGTTCTAACTTTGAGCCTTGGCTCGTTCATTCTGAATTGTTTTGATACGTGCGATTTCACGACGCATTTTTTTGAGCTCACTGGGAGCTTCCAGTTTTTCAGTCGTCGATTTAAAACGTAACTCAAACAACTCTTTCTGGGTTTCTGTCAGGGCAACCCCAAGTTGTTCGTCGTTCATTTCTCGAAGCTCAGAAGCCGTACTCATTTTTTCAATTCCAGGATGATTTTACTTTTAAAGACCTGATTCAAATTTCCGCAGAACAGTTTCCACTAAATCTGCGGCTGACGACCAACCAGTCTGACTCGTACAGGAAGTTTATGAGCCACACGATTGAAACAATCGCGAGCCGCTTCTTTTCCTACACCGGTCAGTTCGAACAGAATCGTACCTGGACGAATAACGGCGACCCAACGATCCGGATCCCCTTTACCCTTACCCATACGAGTTTCGAGTGGTCGAGCTGTTACTGATTTTTGTGGGAAAATTCGAATGTAGACTCGACCTTCACCACGAACATACTGAGTTGCCGCGATACGGCAGGCTTCAATAGTCTGTCCTGTGATATGTCCTGCGTCTAAAGACTGAAGTCCCCAGTCACCAAAAGCGACGGTATTGCCTCGGGAGGCATTACCTTTTATGCGTCCTCTTTGGCTTTTTCGATGCTTGACCCGCTTGGGCATTAGTGCCATCGGTATTGTCCTCTTCTGTAATGTCGCCTAGGTCGATCCAAACTTTAATTCCAATGATTCCCTGAGGTGTCAATGCTTCAGTGAATCCATAATCAATCCGACGTCGCAAAGTCGAAAGTGGTACAGAGCCTTGTGTCGCTTTTTCAGTTCGCGACATTTCAGCACCACCCAGTCGACCGGAGAGTTCGACTTTCACTCCGTAAGCACCCGCTTCCATTACCTGGTCGAGAGCTCTTTTCATTGCACGACGAAAGCTACCCCGTTTCAGGAGTTGCTGGGCAATATCGTCAGCGACCAGTTTGGCATTTCGCATGGGAGCGTTGATCTCTTTGATCTTCAGCTCCATACGGCGGCCAGTCAGGTCTTCCAACTCTGCCTTCAATTTATCAACTTCCTGTCCTTTACGTCCGATCAGAATACCGGGTCGTGAAGTGTGCAGGTGAACCACGACCTGGTCGCGAGTTCGTTCAATTTCGATTTTTGGAATTCCAGCAAACTGGTACTTTTTCTGAATGAACTTACGGATGCTCTGGTCTTCTACCAGCAGCTTGCCAAAGTCTTTTTTCGAGGCGTACCAGCGGCTTCGCCATTCTTCAGCGATACCGATGCGGAATCCTGTTGGTCGTACTTTCTGCCCCATATGAATGAAACCTTTTCACTTCTGTTTAGTTTATCACCCCGTGAGATTAAACAATCTCGGGAGCATCAAGTGCTATATGGATGTGTGAGGAACGACGACGAATCAGGAATGCAGTACCACGGGCACGAGCCTGAATTCTCTTGTACATGGGGCCCCCATCAACACGGGCTTCCACAATTTTCAGAGAACCAACGTTACGTGCCCCTTTGTCTTCTGCATTCGCGACGACAGATTTCAGGACTTTTTCCAGCATTTTCGCTCCCCGGTTTGGTACATACCGAAGTGCCTGCAGGCCTTCAATCGCACTCATACCACGAATCATGTCTGCGAAAGGACGAACCTTAGTCGCAGAGATTCGAGCATTTTTGTGACTCGCCTTGATTACCGCCATTTTCTTGTACCTTTATGACTTCTATCTAACTTGTCAGCTGTCTTCAGCTGGAACGTTTTCTTTTAAACAGAACTCACCCTGACCAGGGATTTGTTTCTGTCAGTCAGGTGATCCGTGTTACTTCTTACCTCGAGCACCGTGACCGCGGAAGGTCCGGGTCAAAGAGAACTCGCCCAGTTTGTGACCAACCATATCCTCAGTTACATAAACAGTCAGGTGAGCCCGTCCGTTATGTACCAGGAAGGTGTGACCAATGAACTCAGGGGAGATCGTTGAACGACGTGCCCAGGTTTTAATCGGTTGTTTGGCACCAGTTTCATCGAGCTTCGCAATCTTCTTGAGCAGCGTGGCGTCAACGAAAGGACCTTTTTTAAGGGACCGACCCATAACTTATTACCTTTTGTTTCTTTGTAGGTTGTTCTGTGTCCAGATTTACCAGTAACCGATCAAACTTTAAGTGTTCCGTAACGTCGAGACTTACGTCGTCGAACGATCGCTTTTGAAGAGGCTTTTTTCCGTTTACGGGTACCGCCCCCTTTGGCAAGCTTACCAGTTGGACTACAAGGATGGCGTCCGCCGCTGTTTCGACCTTCACCACCACCCATCGGGTGAGCAACAGGGTTCATCGCGGTACCACGAACGTGGGGTCGACGTCCCATCCAGCGTTTACGGCCAGCTTTACCAAGGTTAACATTCTGGTGATCGCTGTTTCCAATCGATCCGAGTGTCGCACGACAACTGTTCGGCAGACGACGAACCTCACCAGAGGGCAGGGTAATCTGAGCCCACTTATCTTCACATGCATTCAACACAGCTGAGTTACCAGCTGATCGTACCAGCTGACCACCTTTACCAGGCTGCATTTCGATATTATGAATGCTGGAGCCAAGTGGGATGTTTCTTAACTGCATGCAGTTGCCAACTTCCGGCTCAACGCTATCTCCGCTAACTACAGTAGCACCTGCAGCCAAGCCTTCCGGGGCAATGATGTAACGTTTTTCACCATCTGCATAATGCAGCAGTGCAATTCGTGCAGTTCGGTTTGGATCGTATTCAATGAAAGCAACAGTTGCGGGAATCGCATCTTTGTTTCGTTTGAAGTCGATAATTCGGTACTGTTTTTTGTGTCCACCCCCACGATGACGTGCGGTGATTTTACCCTGGTTGTTACGTCCACCAGTTTTCTTCAGACGTACAACCAGAGACTTCTCGGGTTTCTTTTTTCGGTCCGTAATATCGGCGAAGTCAGAAACCGAAGCACCACGTCTACCGGCTGATGTTGGTTTGTAAAAACGAATACCCATTGTAAAGACCTTTTATTTTCAATTGCTGTTCAAATGCAGTGAGAGCAGAGATTCCTAGAAGAAGGAGATGCGATCATCATCGTGCAGTTGAACAAAAGCCTTTTTCCAATTTTTGGTTTTACCGTACAGCATTTTATGGCGACGAATTTTGCCCTGGTGATTCTGAGTACGAACTCCAACCACTTTCACGCCCCATAAAGTTTCAACTGCTTTTTTAATGTCAGTTTTGGTGGCGTCGGCATGAACCGCAAATGTGTAAGTATTATATTTCTCAGAGATGTGGGTCCCTTTTTCAGTCACCAGCGGTTTCAGGACCACCTGATGCGATTCCAAAGTAATTCCACTTGTTTTGGCAGACATTGCTCAAACTCTCTTAAGGGATGTTAACTGAAAATTGTATTGTTTATTTTAATCACTTCCGGCAGTTACTGGATCAGGCTGTAACCGGATCAGGCTGTAACTGCTGCTGGAGCCAGCAATGATTCCAGAGCCTCTTTAGTGATCAGCAATTCATGCTGATGCAGCAGATCGTAGGCATTAAGGAAGATTCCGGGAGAAACCATCAGTTTCTCGATGTTGCGAGCAGATCGCCACAGATCGAGATCGTAACCTGGAATAACCAGCAGTGTGCTGGCATCCTGCAGTTTCAGTGACTTCAGCATATCGGCGATGACTTTAGTTTTGGGACCATCAACTTTGACAGTATCAACTACAGTCACCTGACCATCTTCAAATTTACTGCGAAGTGCCATCCGGGTTGCCAGTCGAACCGCCTTTTTAGGCAAACGGTAGGTCCAGTCTTTCGGACGTTTGGCGAAAGTATGCCCCCCACCTTTTCGAACAGGAGTACGAATCGCACCAGCACGGGCACGACCAGTCCCTTTCTGACGAAAGAGCTTTTTAGTACTTCCGGCAACTTCACCACGTGATTTAGATTTTGCAGTACCAACACGTTTGTTGGCTTCATACATCACTACCACATCGTGGAGCAGCTGCTTGTTGATTTCAGGAGAGAACGCATCAAGTTCGTAATCGTAAGATCCGACTTCGTCGCCGCTCATATTTTTGATTGTGATCGAGGCCATCTGGATGTCGCCTTCAACGCCAATTTATAAGTTGTATTACTAATGGATACCTGTGCTGATTCAACACAAGCGTACTCGTGTCACCACGACTACTTATTATTTTTAAAACGATTCTTGGTGGAGTGCCGCAGGATTACCTGGCCGCCATTTGGACCAGGAATGGCCCCTTTCACCAGAACCAGATTGTTTTCTTCATCAAGACGGACGATCTCGAGGTAACGGACAGTTCTTCGAACACTGCCGTAGCGACCTGGCATCTTGGTTCCTTTCAGAACGCGAGATGGGTCAGCACTCTGTCCGATAGAACCACCATGACGATGAACCCGCTTAACCCCGTGAGAGGCACGCTGACCGGAAAAGTTGTGACGTTTCATCTGTCCGGCGAAACCACGACCTTTGCTGGTACCGATCACGTCGATGAACTTCAGCTCGGAAAGATGCGAGACTGTCAATTCAGCGCCAACTGCGAGGTCGCAGTTTTCGCCATCAGTCCGGAATTCTTTGACGAACTTCTTAGGCTCACATCCGGCCTTCTCAACCAGCTCAACACCTGCTTCTTCACGACTTTTGCGTCGTTTGCTGGAAATGCCAGCCACATGACCCCGCTCGCTGCGGGAAGCCAGACGACGAGGTTTGTCACCATAACCAACCTGTACCGCCTCGTACCCATCGCGATCGAGAGTACGCACCTGCAGCACCGTGCAAGGACCGGCCTGGATCACCGTTACCGGAACCAGTACACCTTCCTCATCGTACACTTGCGTCATACCAACTTTTTGGCCGAGCAATCCAACAGGCATTGTTTCGCCTTCCCACGCTAAATATATACTTGATGCACACTGAGTGTATGCAAACATACGTTAAGACTGGATAAGCAACTCCGACAGTACATGGAATCCACGCAAGTCTCGGAGTACGTTCTAGGAACAAATCCAGGATTGATTAGCTCTACAGTAACTTCAGTAAATCAGAACAGACTGTAGAGAGAGAGTCTTACATTTCGATTCAGGACGACTTCACGATCCAGAACCATTCAGGCTTGCGGATTAGCTACCCGCAGAAGCTTTGATCTTAATGTCCACACCAGCCGGCAAAGAGAGCTTGTTCAGCGCGTCGATTGTTTTGCCAGTCGGTTGAATAATGTCAATCAGTCGTTTGTGAGTTCGAATCTCGAACTGCTCACGCGACTTCTTGTCAATGTGAGGACTTCTCAACACCGTATACCGTTCAATCCGAGTCGGAAGAGGAATAGGACCATGCACTTCAGCGCCGGTTCGTTTTGCGGTATCGACAATGTCAGATGCCGATTGATCCAGCACTGAGTGATCATACGCTTCCATACGGATGCGAATTCGTTCCTGTGTCGCAGCAGCGGCCACGAATCTTCTCCCAAATTCTCAAAGATTAAACAGTATAACAACCTGCAATTAATGCAATTGCGGAAAACGGAAGATGTTATTGAGCACCCTCCGCTTTGTCAAGAAAGTCACCTCGGTTTCGGGGAAACTTCCCAAATGATTTTGGGCAATTTCACCCCGGGACGAGGAGTTCCACATAGTACAGACAAAGGGGACTCCCCTCAAGCAAGGCAAATCAATAATTTTTCAATTTCAGGACCTTCAGGGGCAATAAGCTCCGAACCAGCATAATTTCGCTCGCTTTCCACACCCCGAAAGCCTTCGAATCCCCTATTTCCGGATAATTCCAGCTCCCTGATGCCTGTCTGACATCAATCAGCCGGGAGAAATCATCCCATCATTTCTTCCAGAATCTCTTTGGGAGCCTCGGCATATTTAAGTGGCTCCATCGAGTAGGAAGCTCGCCCCTGAGAAAGAGAGCGAACCTGGGTAGAATAGCCAAACATTTCAGAGAGGGAGACTTCGGCCTCCATCAGTGAGAGCCCCCCTTTCTGCTCGGAATTCACAATGAGAGCCCGACGGGAATTGAGGTCGGATTGGATATTCCCCAGAAATTCCTGGGGAGTCACAACCTTCAATTTCATCATCGGCTCCAATAGCACTGCCCCAGCTTCGAATAGAGCTTCCCGCACAGCCTGACCTGCAGCCGACTGCAAGGCGACGTCTGTGGTCTCACCTTCCCGGTAATCCACATCCAGAATCGTCAACTTGACCCGGATCAGAGGATACCCCACGGCTCCCCCGGACTGAGTTTCATCTTTGACAGACTGCTTCAGGAAATCGACCATCTTGGAAGGCAGAGCATCCGGTTTCAGTTTGCTGATGACAACTACGCTGTCATCCACATTAGGTTCAACACGTAAAGTCACCTGGGCGTACTGTGTCACACCGGCTGCTGTGCGGTTAAATTCACCGGTTACTTCTTTCGCTTTGCGGATCGTTTCGCGATAACTGACGCGTGGTTTATGCACCTTGATTTTAAGGTTAAAGTCATTCTCCATGCGATTCTTCAGAATCTCCAGATGCAGCTCGCCCATCCCGCTAACGATGGTTTGGCCAGTCTCTTCGCTTACTTTCGCCTTGAAAGTTGGATCCTGTTTCGAAAGCTTATCCAGAACATCTTCAAGCTTCTTACGTTCGGCGCTGGAATCAGGTTCAATTGCCATCGAGATTACCGTCTCAGGGAAGACAATATTCTCCAATGCGATGGGATGCTTCTGATCGCATAAGGTGTCCCCAGTGGCAACATCTTTAAGACCAATCACCCCAATGATATCACCCGCCTGCACTTCGTCTGTTTCGATCTTCTCGCGCGAGTCTGCCTGGACGCGCCGGAGCTGAGAAACAAGTTCTTTTTTACCGGTTCTGGGATTCAGCATGCGGCTACCAGATTTAAGTATCCCGGAGTAAACACGCAGAAAATAAAACTCACCATGCTGATCTGAAACGACCTTAAAAACGAGGCCACAGAAGGGCTCTTTTGGATCGCATTTCCGTACCAGTTTTTCCGCTTTCTTTCCAGTCGGATCATCGCCCTGTACGGGAGGCAGATCGAGAGGACTGGGGAGATAGTCCGCAACACCATCCAGTACAGGCTGCACTCCAATAAAGTCGAGCGCTGACCCGCAAAACAGAGGTTGCACTTCGCCCCTTAAAGTTGCAGCACGCAATGCTGACTGAAATTGATCAAAAGGAATATCATCCGTTTCCAGATAAACTTCGACGAGCGACTCATCAAGTTGAGCAACTTCTTCCATTAACGTGGATCGCCACTCTTGTGCGAGATCGAGAAACTCTTCAGGAATCTCTTCTTCACGCATTGTGGCCCCTTTACTTTCAGCATCAAAGTACAGGGCTTTCATTTTATAAAGATCAATGATTCCCGTGAGATGACCGGGCGCTGGCGCAGAACCAGCTCCCATTGGTACCTGCACCGCGATGGGATGTGCTTCCAGACGCGACTTGATTTCATCGAATGTCCGTTGGAAATCAGCACCAATCCGGTCCATCTTGTTAATGAAACAGATGCGGGGAACCTTGTAATGATTCGCCTGTCTCCAGACCGTTTCACTTTGCGCTTCGACCCCTTCAACAGCACTGAAGACCACGACCGCCCCGTCCAGAACACGCAAGCTACGTTCAACCTCGGCAGTAAAATCGACGTGCCCCGGTGTATCAATCAAGTTGATCGTTTTATCACGCCAGTGACAGGTAATTGCCGCCGAATAAATCGTGATACCCCGCTTCGCTTCTTCTTCATCGAAGTCGGTTGTGGTCGTTCCATCATCGACATTCCCCATCCGATGTGACGCACCGGAATAATAAAGAACGCGCTCGGTGGTGGTTGTCTTACCGGCGTCAATATGTGCAATGATGCCAATGTTGCGAATATTTTCGAGTGCCGTATCCATCTTACTTTTTCCCTGTTCCCCTCAAAGCCCGCTTCTGAAGCGAGCCGAACTCTATAACTGATTCTGTATTCCACGGGCGAGCGAATTAAACCCGAATCATTGAATTCAGGCAGAGCCTCAACCGGGCATCAGAATAGGTACTGACTTTTGTAATTCTGAGATGCTATAAAAAAACGCAGGAAGCGGCTGTAGCCGACATCCTGCGTTTCAGATGTTTTAAATAAATTTCACTTTCAACAGTTGGGCCACCTTTTGATAAGGCTGTACTCTGTTGATTGGCCTACCAGGCGAAGTGAGCGAAGGCTTTGTTGGCCTCAGCCATACGATGAACGTTCTCACGTGTGGTCATCGCAGTACCTTCACGACGGAAGGCTGCCATTAACTCTTCAGCCAGGCTTTGAGCGGTTGGACGACCTTTACGATCGCGAACGGCTTTTAAAATCCAGCGAATAGCCAGAGTCTGCTGACGCTTGGGGTTTACCGGGGTCGGCACCTGGTAGTTAGCACCACCAACACGTTTAGACCGAACTTCCATATGAGGTTTGACATTCTCTACCGCACGGGTAAAGACTTCGAGAAGATCTTCTTCAGGAAGCTTCTCGGAAATCATATCCATTGCATCGTAGAAAACTTTAGATGCGACGGTTTTTTTACCATCCCACATCAGGCAGTTGACAAATTTGGAGACCAGTTTGGACTCAAACCGGGGATCCGGCTTCAACTGTTCTGCACTGGCTGTAAATCGCTTCGCCATTGACTAATAACCTCTGACTTTTGGTGACTTGCTGAACCTGGTTCAGACAAGATTTTTCTAACTGATATTTTAAAATCGATGTTTAACTCAATCGGCAGGCAATACATGGCCACCGAAGTTCTGACTTTCGAACAGCAAGCTTACTTGGGCCGTTTGGCACCGTAACGGCTGCGAGCCTGTTTACGGCCGTTGACACCCAGGGTATCGAGCACACCGCGAACAATTTTGTAACGCACACCCGGCAAGTCGCGGACACGACCACCGCGAACCAGCACAATGGAGTGCTCCTGCAGGTTGTGGCCTTCACCCGGAATATAGGCGGTGATCTCTTTACCATTGGAAAGACGAACACGAGCGACTTTTCGCAGAGCCGAGTTCGGTTTTTTAGGAGTCACCGTCTTGACCACCAGACAAACTCCACGCTTTTGAGGACATGCCTCAAGAACAGGGGTTTTGCTCTTGGCAGTTTGTTTACGACGGGGTTTGCGAACCAGTTGATTAATTGTTGGCATTGTTCAGCTGTCTTGATTTGTTCGATTGTCTTGACGAATCCTGAGATAAGTCAAAATGAAATTTGTATGCAATCAGACCTGTGAGGTGTCGCCCTCAACAGGCAATATTCTCTTGGATCAGGCAATCCCGCAGGTTGCCTCACCAGCCCCCGGAGGGGATAAAGCCCAGCCATTTCAGGACTTAGGCATCTTTACGACACTCATTCCGGCATCAAATGGAACTTCAGACCAGTTGATCCTGATTTTTTGAGTCGATCAATGTACCGGCTTCAAGTGAAACCGTCAAGGAACTGGAAATCAACTTCGCGGCATGGAACCGCAATTTCCGTCCCGGAATCGATTTAATTCACTCACCAGCACCTGTCGGTGTTCGCTGACAGGTTGTTCCTGCCTCCTATGAAGGAGGCAGGAACCTGTTATTCTTACCAGGAACCGTAGTTCCCCCTGTTTACTCGTATGATTTAGGAGCAGGAGGTTCGGGGCTCTGGGCATTCAGATAATCCATCCGGGCGGCCAGGATTCGCTCGTTTTCAGCCTGCAACTCTTCGAGAGCCTCGGGGCGAATTCGAACTTCGGCATCTTGGTGGGTCCGGAAACCGGTACCCGCCGGAATCAGGTGACCAAGAATCACGTTTTCCTTGAGACCAACCAGGGTATCTTCTTTGCCAGCAAGAGCGGCTTCGGTAAGAACCTTGGTTGTTTCCTGGAAACTGGCAGCAGAAATGAAGCTTTCGCTCTGAACTGCCGCTTTAGTGATCCCCAGCAACTGAGTACTCGCTGTCGCCGGTCGTGGTTTCGTTCCTGTTGCAGGAGTCTGGCCAGCCGCCTCGATATGGGCGTTGACTTCCTCCAGCACAGAGATCGGAACAACGTCCCCTGCGATGAACTCGGAATCTCCCACATTGGTGATGCGAACGCTTTCCGCAAATCTTCGTTCAATTTGCGGAACTCGAACTTGTCGACCAGAACACCCGGCAGGGAGTTTGTATCGCCAACACTTTCGATTTTCAGTTTGCGTAACATCTGAGAGACAACGATCTCGATGTGTTTATCATCGATTTCCACACGCTGTGAACGATAAACGTTCTGAATTTCGTGCAGCAGGTACTGCTGAACCGCTTCAGTTCCACTGACTCGCAGAATGTCGTGCGGAACAAGTGGACCACGTACAAGAGCATCACCAGCGACAACACGCTCACCAGCGTGAACGAGCATCGGTTTTCCGTGAGGAATGATGTGCTCCACTTCGGTTCCATCGTCTGCCCGCACGATCACAACTCGTTTACCACGTTTACGCTCAGGAACGAATTCGACTTCACCATCGATCTCGGCGATAACAGCCGGGTCTTTCGGTTTACGAGCTTCGAAGAGCTCGGTAACTCGGGGAAGACCCCCGGTGATGTCCTGAGTACCACCCGTTTCACGGGGGTTCTTAGCCAGGATCGAACCGGCAGAAACCATGGAACCTTCGTTAACTTCAATATTCGCCCCTTCAGGCAGATAGTAGAAGTCGAGGATTTTACCAGTTCCATCTTCCAGGATGATCTGCGGATGAAGATCCGTTTTGTGTTCAATGATGGTACGGCGAATGTGACCGGACTGGTCTTTATCAGCACGGAAAGAACGTCCTTCGATACAGTCTTCGAAGCGAACTTTACCACCGACTTCGGCCAGAATCGGCACAGAGTGGGGGTCCCACTGACAGATAACCTGTCCTAGTTTCACTTCGTCGTTTTCGTTCACCATCAGGGTTGCCCCGTTGGGGATGGTGTATTTTTCCAGCTCACGTTCTTTGGCATCCACGACGATGACTTCCCCGTTTCGGGTCAGCACCACGTTTTTGCCTTCGCTGTTTACCACGCTACGGATACGGGCGTATTTAATACGACCACCCCGTTTGGCCTGGATCTCGCTTTCTTCAACATCGCGGTGAGCTGTACCACCGATGTGGAACGTACGCATGGTCAACTGAGTACCCGGTTCACCGATCGACTGTGCAGCGATAATTCCGACCGCCAGGCCTTCTTCAACTTTGTCACCAGTGGAGAGGTCCATCCCGTAACAGAGCTGACAGAGACCGAGTTCGGATTCACAGGTCATTGGGCTACGAACCTGGATTTTCTCCAGACCCATCGCCTGAATTTTTCGAGCCATCTCGACGGTAATCATCTCCCCTTCGCGGACAATCACTTCGTCCGTAATCGGGTTGACGATATTGGTTCGCGAAACACGACCACGAATCGCGTCGGCCAGACTGACCTCCACTTTCTCACCACGATAGACGACCCCGCGGGTAATACCCTGAGTCGTACCGCAATCATGTTGAGTGATGACCATGTTCTGACAGATGTCGGCAAGCTTACGGGTCAGGTAACCTGAGTCCGCTGTTTTCAACGCGGTATCGGCCAGACCTTTACGAGCACCGTGTGTCGAGCTGAAGTACTCGAGCACGGTCAACCCTTCACAGAAGTTCGCTTTAATCGGGGTCTCGATGATCTCACCGTTCGGTTTAGACATCAAACCACGCATACCGGCCAGCTGTCGCATCTGCTCTTTACCACCACGAGCACCAGATTCAGCCATCAGGAAGATCGGGTTCACGTAAGCACCATCTTCACGATAGTCATTCTCCAGCTCGACCATCATCGCGTTGGTGATGTCTTCACGAGCTCCCATCCAGGTATCAAGAACTTTGTTGTAACGTTCCTGATTGGTAATGATACCACGCTCATACAGTTTCTGTTGCTGCAGAACAACACCTTCCGATTTGGAAATGATCGACTCTTTACTGGGCGGAATTTTCAGGTCACTGGTCGCGAAGGACATACCACTGGCAGTCGCTTCCCGGAAACCGGTTTCTTTCATTTTGTCCAGCAGGGTGATCGTCGCTTCTTTACCCATTTCGAGGTAACAGTCGGAAATGACGTTCGCCAGGTCGCGGCTTTTCATCGTCTGGTTGTAGAAGGCCATTTTGGCTGGCAGGAAGTCGTTGAACATGACGCGTCCAACGGTCGTTTCCACCAGGCCACCTGCCTGGAATTCGTCAGAGCCATCCCCTTTAACCCGTTTGTCATGCGGCAAACGGACTTTGATCTGGGTATGACGGACCACTTTACCCTGCAGGAAGGCGAGATGAACTTCGTCTGTGGAAGCGAAGATCATGCCATGACCTCTACGATCGGCTTTGCTGACCGTCATGTAGTAACATCCCATGACGATGTCCTGAGACGCACTGATGATCGGCGCCCCGTTCGCCGGGCTGAAGATGTTGTTCGTAGACAGAATCAGCGTGGTCGCTTCGACCTGGGCTTCAATTGACAGGGGCAGGTGAACCGCCATCTGGTCACCGTCGAAGTCGGCATTGAACCCTTTACAGACGAGTGGGTGAACGCGAATCGCGTTTCCTTCCACCAGTACTGGTTCGAAAGCCTGAATCCCCATACGGTGCAGAGTAGGAGCCCGGTTCAGCAGCACAGGATGGTTGGTGATCACCTCATCCAGAATATCCCAGACATCCTCATCACGACGTTCCAGCATGCGCTTGGCGCTTTTGATCGTGTCGGCGTGACCGAGCTCTTTCAACCGTCGAATGATGAACGGTTGGAAAAGTTCGAGTGCGATCTTCTTGGGCAAACCACACTGGTTCAAAGCAAGTTCAGGACCAACCACGATGACCGAACGAGCCGAGTAGTCGACGCGTTTACCGAGCAGGTTTTCGCGGAAACGACCCTGTTTACCTTTGATCATGTCTGTCAAAGATTTCAGGGGACGGTTGGAAGAACCGAGCACCGGCCGCTTACAACGGTTGTTATCAAACAGTGCGTCGACTGACTGCTGCAGCATTCGTTTTTCGTTACGAATGATGACCTCAGGAGCATTCAGGTCGACCAGTTTTTTCAAACGGTTGTTACGGTTGATAATACGACGGTACAGATCGTTCAGGTCGCTGGTCGCGAAGTTACCCGAGTCGAGCAACACCAACGGACGCAGGTCCGGTGGGATTACGGGGATCACATCGAGAACCATCCACTCAGGCTTGTTATCACTGTCGCGCAGAGCTTCAATGATTTTCAACCGTTTGATGTAGTCTTTTTTCTTCGACTGGCTGTTGGTCGTTTTCAGTTCGGCGCGAATCTGATCCGAAAGCTCGACGAGATTTAAAGCCTGCAGCAGTTTTTTAACGGCTTCAGCACCCATCTCGACTTCGAAAGCACCTTCGCCATATTTTTCCTTGGCCTGGCGAACTTCCTCTTCAGTCATTACCTGGGCAAACTCGAGAGGAGTTTCCCCCGGGTTGGTAACAGCATAATCCTGGAAGTAAACAACCTTCTCCAGCGAGTTGGTTTTCATATTGAGCAGGGCGCCCAATCGACTTGGCATCGATTTGAAGAACCAGATATGCACCACAGGTGCAGCGAGTTCAATATGCCCCATGCGTTTACGACGTACCCGGCTGTGAGTCACTTTCACGCCGCAGCGGTCGCAGATCATGCCTTTATATTTCATGCCGCGATATTTACCGCAGGCACATTCCCAGTCTTTTTCCGGTCCGAAAATTCGTTCGCAGAAAAGACCATCCCGTTCAGGGCGATAAGTACGATAGTTGATCGTTTCCGGTTTTTTGATTTCTCCGAACGACCAACTGCGGATGTCATGAGGACTGGCCAGACTGATTTTAATGGCACCA
Source organism: Planctomycetaceae bacterium (assembly GCA_041398805.1). GTDB lineage: Bacteria > Planctomycetota > Planctomycetia > Planctomycetales > Planctomycetaceae > Polystyrenella. Next base: position 880,827 of record JAWKUC010000002.1, read on the forward strand.
TAGTCATTAACGCGATCGTAGGTGGTTTCAGCACTACTCACGTGACGCTCCTTGTTAAATTTACAGTTATGTATGAGTGATGAATGTCAGAAAGAAAAATGAAGATGCAGTTCTGGTCAAAATCCTAGACAGTATTTTTTCCAGTTGCAGGTTCAAACAGAGACCTCGAATCTCGTGGTTGAGCACGTCGAAACTGGCCGGAGTTCCTGCCTCCAGCGTGTTCTCGCCCTTGACCATCGATTCGTAAATCTTCGTTCGTCCCTCGACATCATCACTCTTGACAGTCAGCAGTTCCTGCAGAATGTAAGCGGCCCCGTAAGCTTCCAGAGCCCACACTTCCATCTCACCGAATCGCTGACCACCAAATCGAGCTTTACCACCCAGAGGTTGCTGGGTGATCAATGAGTAAGGCCCTGTTGCGCGAGCGTGAACCTTATCATCTACCAGGTGGTGCAGTTTGAGCATATAAATCTGACCGACGGTGACACGCTGCTCCATACGCTCACCGGTTCGTCCATCGTAAAGAACCGATTTACCATCTTCGGGCAAACCAGCTTCACGCAGAGCTTCACGAATGATTTCCTCGTCGGCACCATCGAAGACAGGACAAATCGCCCGGAAACCGGATTTTGCCGCGGCATAACCGAGGTGAGTTTCCAGAATCTGACCGACGTTCATACGACTCGGCACACCCAGCGGGTTCAGAATGATATCCACAGGCGTTCCATCTTCGAGGAACGGCATGTCCTCGATAGGCAGCACTTTGGAAATCACCCCTTTGTTTCCGTGGCGTCCGGCCATTTTGTCACCGACAGAAATCTGACGACGGGAAGCAACATAAACTTTGACCATTTGCAGCACGCCATTAGGAAGTTCGTCTCCCCGTTTCATGCTGTTGAGTTTCTGATCGCGAGTATCCAGGGCATCTTCAACAGTGCTCCAGTTCTCTTTGATCATTTTGCGGCACTCGGCGATTTTCTGTGGACTACGAATATCGAGCTGTTCGAAGTAGTTCACAAATTTCTCGGCGAAGGTAGCGACAGCTTTCGGGTCTTCGATGTTACGAATTTCCTGACCGTCATCATCTGTCAGGTGACGACCCAATACTTTCTCGAATTCTTTGAGGAATTCGAGGAAGGTTTCCGCCACGAGTTTGTTACCGGCAAGCTCGGCTTCCTTGAGGTCCGCTTCGTATTTTTTACGTTCCAGTTCAGACAGACTCATACGACGGGCAAAGCGTTCTGTATGAATCACGATCCCCTCGACACCACTGGGGACTTCGAGAGATTCGTTTTTCACATCTTCACCAGCACGACCGAAGATGGCATGCAGCAGTTTTTCTTCCGGAGTCAGTTCTGACTTCGCTTTCGGCGAAACTTTACCGACAAGAATGTCGCCCGGGCTGACGCGAGTACCGATCTGAACGATACCATCATCATCAAGATGACGCAGAGCTTTGTCACTCACGTTTGGAATATCGCGGGTGAACTCTTCACGACCCAGTTTGGTTTCGCGAATCTCAACATCGAATTCGTCGATGTGAATTGAAGTGTAAACATCCTCTTTCACCAGACGTTCTGAAAGGATGATCGCGTCTTCAAAGTTGTAACCTTCCCACGACATGAACGCGACGAGCACGTTACGCCCCAGGGCCAGCACACCATTCTGAGTGGCGGCACTGTCACACAGGATTTCTCCTTTTTTGACTTTCTGCCCAACCTCAACAATGGGAGTCTGGTTCAAACAGGTTCGCTCATTCAGACCAGTGAATTTACGCAGTGGGTAGCGACGATTCTCGACGTGAATTTCGTTCGCATCCACGTAGGTCACTTTTCCAGCTTTTTCAGCTCGTACAACCATACCACTGTTCTGAGCTACAGCTTCTTCCATGCCGGTTCCCACCAGCGGTGCTTCCGCCACCAGGAGTGGAACAGCCTGACGTTGCATGTTGGAACCCATCAGGGCGCGGTTGGCGTCGTCATGCTCCAGGAATGGAATCAAACCGGCTGAAACACCGACCATCTGAGCCGGAGCAACGTCGATGTACTGCACATCGGTAACAGGGACCCAGGAAACGTCGTTGTTGTAACGTGCAAGGACGCGAGTTCCCTGAATCTCGCCGTTTTCTACCGGGGTATCGGCAGGAACAACGCGAACTTGGGATTCTTCGTCTGCCCGCAACCATTCAATCTCGTCGGTGATCTTGTTTTTGACCACTTTACGATAAGGGGTAATCAGGAATCCGTAATCATCCACTTTGGCCATCACACCCAGGCTGGAGATCAAACCAATGTTCGTTCCCTCAGGTGTTTCAATCGGGCAGATACGACCGTAGTGAGAAATATGAACGTCACGAACTTCGAAGCCGGCTCGTTTCCGGTTCAAACCACCAGGCCCCAGAGCAGACAAACGGCGTTCATGTGTCAACATGGAGAGTGGGTTGGTCTGGTCGACCACCTGAGAAAGTTCACTACGACCAAAGAAGTAATCGATCGCAGCCGAGACTGACTTAGGATTAACGAGAGTTCGTGGAGACATCTCTTCGACGTCTTTCAAACTCATTCGTTCCTGCACGGTCCGGCGAAGTTTCAGGAAGCCTTTACGAATTTCATCGACACCAAGTTCATCAATCGTACGCAGACGACGGTTACCGAGGTTGTCGATGTCATCGATCCAGGTTTCAGAAGAACCAACCCGCAGGCCGACGATGTATCGCAGGGCGTTGGTGAAGTCTTCCGGTCGCAGAGTCATTTCTGTATCAGGAATATCCTGATTGAATTTACGATTGATACGGAAACGACCAACCCGACCCAGACGATATCGGTTCAGATCATAGAATTTCTCTTTGAAGAGTTCGGTCGCTTTCTCCAGTTGTGGAGGTGTACCAGGGCGAAGACGCTGATAAATTTTCAGAAGTGCTTCTTCGTGTGAAGAGGTAACATCTTCTTTGATACTGTTGAGTACCAGCTCATCTTTGACTTCGTCGATGATCTTGATCTCGGAGAGACCCGACTGATCAATCTCCTCAACCATGGCGGCTGTGATTTTGGACCCACAGTCAACGATGATCTCACCACATTTTTCGTGGCCTGCCGGATAGATGACATCGTCGCCGGCGAATTTTCCGAGAACTTTGTCTTCGCAGCTTTTGGTTTTAGGAATTTTGACTTCTGAGGTGGTGTAGAACAGGTTGACCAGGTCGGCATCGGATGAGTTCTCTGGAGCCATCGCCCGCAGCAGGGTCATCGCCGAAAATTTACCACTCTGGTCGATACGAACCTGTGCCGTCTCTTTCTTGGAGATCAGGACTTCAATCCAGCTACCCCGCTCAGGAATGACGCGGCAAGAGTAGTTTTTCTTGTGCTCACCTGGCTCGGAACTCATCACGAAGTCCACACCTGGCGAACGGTGGAGCTGGCTGACGATCACGCGCTCAGCACCGTTAATAATAAATTCACCCCCACCTAACATGATGGGAAAATCGCCGAGGTAGACTTCTTCCTCGATTGGTTGCTCTTTCACGAGGCGCAACCAGACGCGGAACGGGCGACCATAAGTCAGCCGAAGTTGGCGGCATTCATCGGGAGTATACCGGGGTTTTCCCAGCTCATACCGAACGTACTCCAGGCGATACTGCCCGTCGTAACTTTCGATGGGGAAAATCTCCTGCAGGACTTCCTCTAGTCCTTCCGGTTTTCGTTCACTGGTCGATTTGCCATATTGAAGGAAGCGATCGTAAGATTCTGTCTGAATACGAGTCAGATCAGACAGCTCAAAATCACACTCCAACTTACCGAAATTGCGAATTTCATTTGTCGGGATGATTCGTACCGCTGGATTCGGCATTCGTTCACTCTCTTTTTTGGTTAATCATCGCGACTGACCTGAGCGAAACGCGGAGACCAGAGGCGATTGGGGTGCTGCTGATTTGGTTGAAGACGACATCCTGCTGAAGAGGGTTCGCGAAACTGACCCGAGTCAGACTCAACAAAATCCACAATTCAAAACAGGTTTAAATTGAAGGCTGAATTAATCGAATTCACATTTCCGGAATCTCGATTGAAAACAGATCAATAAACGTCTCAAGCAACTGTCTCGCTTAAATCCGGGCAGTGACGGCCTGACGACTCGCCTGGATAAGCCTCTGTTGAATGAGTTGTTCAGTTGGAACTTGCTTTCAGACTTACTCAGGGAGCAGTCAGAAAACAAATTCAAAGTCAGGACAAAACAGAAAGAGTGAAACCCAAGAAACCGAAAACCCGAGTGGCTAATCATCTGATGAGATCAGAGAGATTGAACACTGAAGTTGTCGGTGATTGAGTGACGATAAAAGATTGACACAAAAGTCATTGAGAGAGAAACGGAGAGTATTGCTCGAAAATGGATTCGACAAATCTGATGGCAAGTAATACTCACCAGGTAATAGAGATTGTTGAATTCCACTCTCGCAGCAAAAGCAGGTCTCACGAGATCAATAGTAACCTTGCGAACAAAGTTTTGAGCCACCCCCCGGTTTTTCAAAAAAACTACTCGATCTTCATCACAGTTTTGAACGAGAATCAAAACATTCAAATCAGCACCAACCCTGGGGGTCAGCGCGCAAAAATATTTACTTAACCAAACTTCGATTCAAAAAATCAGTCTGTTTGCTCAAGTAAATAAATGTGCTTGCGTGTTTTAATTGACAGGGATGACGAGTGACTCCTGACAGCACGTCGGCCCCTTTCTCACTGCTGAAGCAGAGTAATCCAGCAGAGCCAGACAGGGGAAAGACCCCTCCCAGAACCATGCTGATTTGACAATTGCGCAATAAAACCATATCCAGTCTACACTTACTGGACTTCAACTGGCAAGCTCGAACGGCCGATGCCGACGGCAGGTTGGAAAAATATCTGAACAACCCGCCATCGACATTTGAATGGAAATCAACCTACTTAACTTCGGCTGTACCACCTGCCTCTTTGATTTCGGCAGCCAGTTTGTCGGCATCTTCTTTGGAGATACCTTCTTTGAGGGGCTTGGGAGCACCTTCGACCAGTTCTTTGGCTTCTTTGAGGCCCAGACCTGTTGCAGAGCGAACGACTTTGATGACGTTGATTTTGGCGTCGCCAAAACCAGTCAGGATGACATCAAATTCGGTTTGCTCTTCTGCAGCAGCGGCTCCACCACCATCAGCAGCGGGGGCCATCATAACAGCTCCGCCACCAGCAGCAGGCTTAATGCCATGCTCATTTTCGAGATAGTCAGACAAGCTTTTGGCTTGCAGTAAGGTCAAACCAACGATTTGATCGCCCAGTGATTTGATCGCGTCGTCGTATTCGACTGTCGTTTCTTCGGCCGTAGACATTCTAAATTTCCTTTCGCAAAACCTGGCAAGACTGCTTGCCTCAAGTGTTTTATCTGTATTGTGGGAAAAAATGATTGCAATATTCAGGCAGAGCTAATCGCTTGCCAAATGTTATATTCAAAACAGAGAAATCTATTCCTCTTCCTCGGACTTCGATTTGACCTGGCTGGCAAGTGCTGCCCCGGGACCGAGCAACGCAGCGGAGAGCTGAGCACCCGGGCTGAGGATGAGTCCGGAGATTTTTGAGAGAATTTCTTCTCGACTTGGACTTTTACTGAGAGCATCAACACCGGCAGGATCGAGAGTTGCCCCTTCGACTGTTCCTCCCAGGATATCGAGCTTATCCAGTTCTTTAGCCCATTTCGTGATCTCTTTGGAGAGGGCGACTACGTCAGCACCCCCAGACGAGCGTGGAAGAGCCTTTCAGGATTTCTTCCAGCCCACTGACCCCTTTACGCTCGAGAGCGACACGGGCCAGAGAGTTTTTCACAGAAAGAGCGTTGATTTCTTTGGCCTGCAGGGCCAACCGCCATTTATTGGTTGTGATTGCGTCCATCTTGGAAACATCGACGACCAGCAGATCGGTGTGATCGCTGATGCGTTCCTGGATGTCTTCAATCAACATGCCTTTAACACGTTTACTCATTGTTCGGTACTCGCAATAGAGCTGTTTGGATTCCTGAAGTTATCGGATACCGTTTCAGACCACTTTCACAAGGCTGAAACTGTCAATTCTGAATCCACCGGACGGGATTCAAACACCGGTCACGGTTTACAGAGAGACCTGAATTCCAGGGGATTTCGACGCAGACAAGGCGACGTTTCGTACATAGACCCCTTTGGCAGCGGTTGGTTTGAGCTGATTGATGTAATCAAGCAGAGCTCTTCCATTTTCCATCAGCTGCTCAGAGCTGAAAGAGATTTTGCCAATCACGCAATGCACGTTACCAGCACTATCACAACGGAATTCAACTTTACCAGCTTTATAATCTTTGACCGTGTTTGCGACATCGGTCGTGACTGTTCCTGCTCGTGGAGAAGGCATCAAACCGCGTGGCCCCAGAACACGACCCAAAGGTCCAACCAGACCCATCATATCGGGAGTCGCAATCGCGACATCGAAATCGGTCCAGCCATTTTTGACTTTATCAGCCAGTTCCTTAGCTCCCACGTGATCAGCTCCCGCCGCTTCCGCAGCAGCTGCATTGTCACCTTGAGCAAAGACAAGAACGGTTTGTGTTTTACCGATACCATGTGGCAGCACGATCGAACCTCGGACAATCTGATCCGCCTGTCGGGGATCAACTCCAAGACGAACGGCCAACTGAACGGTCTGGTCGTAACGACAGGGTTTGATTGTTTTGGGCAGAGAAGCTTCCAGCCCTTTCAGACAATCGACTGCACTGGACAGGTTAAGCGTTCCCGCTTTTTCCACCTGTTCAGACAGATATTTCATGCGTTTAGATTTTGCAGGCATTCGTTTTCCAATACTTACGTGGTGATAACGAGACAGACTCTCCCACGTTGTCGTTAGCAAGTGCTAGCCGACAACTTCCAGCCCCATACTGCGGGCTGTTCCCTCAATAATTTTTGAGGCTTGTTCGAGATTTGCAGCGTTCAGGTCCTCGAATTTTGTTTTAGCAATATCGAGAATCTGTTCTTTAGTGACCTGACCGACGACTTCATCTTTGGGATTATGGGCCCCTTTGGCGATTTTAGCGTGCTGCTTGAGCAGAACGGCTGCCGGAGGACTTTTCAGGATGAATTCGAAGGATCGATCGTTGTAAACGGTGATCACAACGGGACAAATCAGCCCGTTCAGGTCTTTGGTTTTGTCGTTGAACTGTTGAACGAACTGTCCAATGTTCACACCATGAGGACCAAGAGCCGTACCCACGGGAGGAGCCGGAGTTGCCTGTCCACCAGGAACCTGAACCTTAATCTGTGCTGTAACTTGTTTAGCCATCGATAATTACCGTTTGAAAATTTTTAATTGTCTTATTTTGTAGAGACTGTAATCGCAGTCTTTATTTGATTTGAGCCAGTGGCTTACCGGGAACAGAGAAGCGGAGATTCTACCCTAGACCTTTTCCAACTGCCAGTATTCGAGCTCTGCTGGTGTGGAACGACCGAAAATTTCTATCAGAACGGTGATTTTTCCACTCGTCTGATCAATACTATCGATCACCCCTTCAAAACTCTGGAAAGAACCTTCCTTAACTTTAACTGTCTCACCAGCTGCAAAGCCAATTTCGAGTTTGGCTGGTTCCTGATCCTTCTCTTCCTCTCGACCCAGCATGCGGGAAATTTCTTCCTCCTGCATGGGGATCGGTTTACCGGCAGCACCGGTGAAGTCGCCGACACCATTGGTATCGCGAATCAGGTACCAGGTATCATCATTCAGAATCATCTGAATCATGATGTAACCCGGATAGAGCTTGCGCTCCGTCACTTTCTTTTTGCCCCCTTTGGTTTCGGCCACCTTTTCAGTGGGGACGACGATTTCGCCGAAATATTCCTCTAAATCTTCACGCTTGATCCGCTTAAGCAACGCTTCGCGAATCGATTTCTCCCGGTTACTCTGAACCTTCAGAACGTACCACAGCATCTGCCCTTCTTCCGGAGAGTCAGCAGTTTCTGAAGTGTCTTGATCGTTCATTTCCAGCCTCTGAGCCTGGGAAAAGTCACCCAAAACAGTCCTGAGATGGGTGAATTCATCGTGAAAATTGAAAAGTTGTATGATGCGCGAAGAGCGCTAATTTATCAAGAACCAGCTGAGCCATTTATCAGACCTGAAGCCTGATCAAGCTCATTATCGAACATGCAGAACCTGCAGGATATACTGCCAGAACAGGTCACAGAACAATAGATAGCTGGCGAGTAATACCATGGTCACAATCACCACGACTGTTGATCGCTTGAGCTCAGATTTGCCTGGCCAGCTGACCTTAGCCATCTCTGCTTCGACAGCGATCAGGAAATCGGCAAACCGGGGGTACTGAGTCAGTCGAAAACCAAACCAGGCAATCGGAATCAGTAATCCGAAAGCGAGGGCGGTTTGCTGAGATTCCGGCAAATCGATTTGACGAGAAGCAACCCAGGCACCACAAAACAGTAGCAGAACTACAGCCCAACTGGTAATCAGGCGAGTCCAGCGTCCCTGGTTTCGCTTGTACCGGTCGAAAGCAGCCATGCTTCCCATCAAAGTCGTATTTTTTTCAACTTTAGACATCGAACTCACTCAATCCCAAAGTCCGGCTTGCGCCAGTCAGATAGTGAATAATTTCCGTTAAACACGGGCGGAGGGACTTGAACCCCCAACCGCCGGATTTGGAATCCGGTGCTCTGCCAATTGAGCTACACCCGTAATCGCAGCGTATTCCCAGGAGAACACCCTGCCCGTTTTATTTCTTACGTGACTCTTTATGAATGGTGTGCTTACGCAGTTTGGGGCAGTACTTTTTTAGCTCCAGACGCTCAGTACCACGTTTTTTCTTTAGAGACACGGTAGTTTCGCATTCCAGTTTGTACATTCCAGCCAAACGTATTCGCGGGCCATCTCAAAATCTCACTTAAAAATTGTATGACTTATAAATCGGTGAATCATCTTGGCTGAATTGTTCAGCGGGACAATTTTCCTGGCCATTACGAATTCAAACAAATTATCGCTGGGCCAGATAAGAATTGCCGATTGCCACCAGCGGCAGCAATCGGCAATCTCATGAATTCTTAGACTAGATTGAGGATTTTGGTTACAACGCCGGAACCGACGGTACGACCACCTTCACGAATAGCGAAACGGCTTCCCTGAACCAGAGCAACCGGTTTTCCAAGTTCAACTTCAACTTTGACGTTGTCGCCAGGCATACACATCTCGACGCCGTCGAGCAGGTTGGTAGAGCCAGTCACGTCAGTAGTACGGAAGTAGAACTGAGGGCGATAGCCAGAGAAGAATGGAGTGTGTGACGTCCACCTTCCTCTTTGCTTAAGACGTAGACTTCGCCTTCGAATTTAGTATGTGGTTTGATAGAGCCGGGTGCAGCCAGAACCTGACCACGCTCGACGTCTTCTTCTTGGTACCACGCAGCAGGATACCAACGTTGTCGCCAGCCATACCTTCGTTCAAAGTTTTGTTGAACATTTCAACGCCGGTACAGGTAGTTTCAGCAGTGTCTTTCAGACCAATGATGGAGATTTTCTCACCAACTTTGATAATCTCCTGCTCGATACGACCGGTTACCACAGTACCACGACCAGCGATTGAGAAGACGTCTTCGACAGCCATCAGAATGGCTTGTCAGCTTCACGTGCCGGCCTTTCGAATATCAGAGTCAAGAGCAGCAACCAGCTCAGTAATGCAGTTGCTGTAAAGTGTCGTCTGAAGGGTTATCCAGAGCACCTTGAAGCGTTTCCACGAACGATGGTGAAGGCCATCGCTGGGGAAGTCGTATTTGTTGAGGAGGTCGCGAACTTCCATTTCAAATCCAGTTCGAGCAACTCTTCGTCGTCGACGAGGTCACATTTGTTGAGGAAGACGACCAGGCGAGGGACGTTTACCTGACGAGCGAGCAGGATGTGCTCACGAGTCTGAGGCATAGGTCCGTCAGCAGCGGAAATATGGCCATCAGCTCCGTCCATCTGGGCAGCACCGGTGATCATGTTTTTGACATAGTCGGCGTGACCTGGACAGTCGATGTGTGCATAGTGACGAGTAGGTGATTCATACTCGACGTGGCTGACTGCGATCGTAACGGTTTTGGTTTCGTCACGAACAGTTCCCCCTTTGGCGATATCAGCATAACTTTTAAAGTTAGCCAAACCTTTTAGCGGACTGCACAGACAGAAGTGCAGCAGTCAGAGTTGTTTTGCCGTGGTCGATGTGACCAATTGTACCAACGTTAACGTGTGGCTTAGTTCGCTCAAAACTTCCTTAGCCATTTCTGATAGGTCTCCCTGTGACACTGTAATGGTAAGCCCCAAAAGGGACTTACCGAACGAGTTAAAGTAACTTCGCACCTCTCAAGGGAAGGAATGATACTACCCGTGCATCCCAGATCGGACAGGTAAAACAGGCAAAAGCTGCTGAGGGGACTTGAACCCCTGACCTCGTCCTTACCAAGGACGCGCTCTACCGACTGAGCCAGCAGCAAAATAAGAAACCTGAATACCTGCCTTGAATGATCCACACCAGGTGAAGCCCCAGCAGAGAAACCCTGCCAAAAGCTGTTCATCCTGAATGTGATTCGATCTGTGAGTGGGCACCCACCATCAAGGCGTAACAAAGAGCGGGTGGAATCGAACCCTCACAACCAGCTTGGAAGGCTGGGGCTCTGCCATTGAGCTACACCCGCGTCTATTTACAGAACCAGACAATCCACCAGGTAGACGTCTGACCCCAGATTATCATGCAATCAGCTAATTCAACAACCTTTACAGCCCCGAATTCAACTCGGGAACTGCAATACCTGCAGCGATTCTGCTCACGCAACCTGGACGACCGTTGGGGTGGACCCTCATCCTGATTAAAACAAAACCAGATGAAGACCGGCCACCAAACTGCTAATCAAATCGGTCTAGAGCGAATGAAACAGGAAGTGGGGGAAGCAGGATTCGAACCTGCGAAGGCTGAGCCACCAGATTTACAGTCTGGCCCCTTTGGCCACTCGGGTATTCCCCCCTGAACATCACTCTCAATGAGATTCCACGCACTGAACACGCAGAGCCCATCGATCGTAATTAAACTTATACTCTTTAGCCTGCTTTCTCCTGAAGCGAGACCCACTTCCGTGAAGGGTATTATCCTCCGTGATCTGGAAAGAGAGACTGCCCGAAGCATCGTAAGCAGAGAGCTGTAAAGACCTTACAGTATCAGTAAAGGTCATCACAATGGAGCTAGCGGAGGGACTTGAACCCACAACCACCGGTTTACAAAACCGGAGCTCTGCCAATTGAGCTACGCTAGCAGATTTGTTGCTGCTGAGCTGCAAGCTGCTCACTATAGCGTTCCGAGCAGACCTTGCAAGCGTTCCTTGCCCCTAAAACAGGTGCGAGAAACATTTTTCCACAGCAAACTGAGCAGTCTAGACCTCTTCTGAGAGGGCGAGGTTCGGACGATTTCAGTGATCAAATCCCGGATTCCCCCGAATTCACCCCTGTTTCAGCCCAAATTATCACTCAACTTCAGTCGAGGAACAGACTTCCGCCTGTAAAATTGCGGTGCGAACTCTAACGCATCCCCACTTGTATGATCAACCCGAACCGACTTCAATTTCTGACCACAAACTCAAAAACTTGCCCTCAGCAGCTCCAAAGCCCCAAACCACCCTTATTTCGCCCAACCCCAACCGTTCTGCACACATACGAATCGATTCGGCAACAAAAAAACGCTGACCACAATTTCTCATGGACAGCGTTCTTATTTTGTCACAACTCTCTGAATGACCTACTTGTCACTGTTTGGCTTTAAACACTCAGAGTGTTATGGGTTCTACTCAGATTATCCGAGGAGAGCGAGTACCTGTGACGGAGTCTGGTTCGCAATAGAGAGAACCGAGGTACCAGCCTGACTCAGAATCTGGGCTCGTGTCAGGTTCGCAGTTTCGATGGCGAAGTCGGCATCGACGATACTTGAACGAGCTTCAGTAATGTTTTCCAGAGCGACTGAAAGAGTCGAGATGTTAGTCTCGATAACGTTCTTCTGGAGAGCACCGATACGACCGCGGAGAGTGTTCACGCGAGAGATCGCCTCGTCGACGATGTCGACCAGGGTTGATCCTGGAACAGTCGGGCCGACGTCGAGCAAGCTCTTACCAGCACCAGAACCGAGTTCGTAAAGTTTTCCTGAAGAACCACCCAGTCGAGCGGTGTTGATCGCATCGATACCGATACCGATCTGACCCTGTGACGATACTTCCTGACCAATCTGGAAGAGTGAACCCCCACCAGTGATTGTGATCGTTGAAGAAGTAGATGTTGCATTACTTGCTTCAGCAATGGTCAGTCCGATGTCGAGGTTGGCAGTTTTAACAGAAGCACTCAAACCGGTAGTCTGAGCTGTCTGTCCGTTAATTGTCACCCCGATGTCCACACCAGCGTCACGAGTAGCAACAGTGGTGTCGTCGTTCAGGTAAGTTGTGAAAGTTCCGGTCAACACGTTGATGTCGACGAACTCGTTAGAACCGTAATCAGAACTTGTGTAGACGATAGATGAGTTAGCACCATCGGCAACCAGTGATGCACTGGCAGCAGCCAGAGTGTCAGTACCGTTACCGTTATCAACAGCAGAGACCAGAGCGTTCAAGGTCGCGTTACCGTTGATCAGGGCTTCAACATCATCAGCAGTCGAAGTGATTGTACCGTTACCGTTAGTGGCAAGGTTAATCACGATCGTTTCCTGACCGTTAGCCTCTGTCGTGTGAGTTGCACCCAGAGTCTGGTTGTTTCCGCCTGGGTCAGCCAGTTGAACAGAGATTTTGTTGGTGAACAATCCCTGACCGGTCGCTGAACCACGAGCATCTGTGAAGACCAGACCTGCATCCTGTTGATCCACACCATCACCCACCTGGGTAGATGCGATTGCTT
>JAWKUC010000003.1:0-807318 GCA_041398805.1 Planctomycetaceae bacterium
AAATATGTTCCTCTGTCACGTCCTCTGTTCCTCTATGTCAATAAAGCGGCTCTCAAAAAACCTGAACTGGCTGCGTTCCTGCGATATTACCTGAACGAGGGACAGAAACTGGTCAACGAAGTCGGATACGTTCAATTGGGTGAATCTGATTCTCAGAACACTAAACAACTTCTGGAAGACGCAATTAAGAATTAAGTCCTGCACGGATTAGATATCCCCTTCCCCTCAAAACCCGCCTCTGCTTTTTGACACCATTTGTGCTCAAGAGCCGACGTGGGTTTTGGGAGTTTCAGGAAGAGGGATTTTCAGCTATCAAAACCATCAAAGATCAGACCGTTTTTGAGGTGACAATCTTTTGACAACCGCACCTGTACCCCTTAACCAACCTCAGCCGGGTTCGACCTCGACATCGCTGGACAAAAAGTTTTCGTTACAGCGATTGAAAGAGCAGTTGATCAAGCTCAGCCTGTTGATGTGTGCCTTACTCTCGATCGTGACGACTGTCTCGATCATTTATGTATTGATCACCGAGAGCCTCTTTTCATTCGGAGATTCTGAGGCTTTCTTTCAGAGAGTCTCGTTCAAAGAGTTCCTGACAGATACGAAATGGACACCCCAGTATGCCGACAAGCATTTCGGCATTCTCCCCCTGCTTACCGGTACTTTTCTGATTGCCGGTATTGCAGCCCTGGTGGGTATTCCGCTTGGTCTGGCGAGTGCGATTTACATGAGCGAATACGCTTCCCCCAGAGTGCGTAATTTCATTAAACCGATTCTGGAAATTCTCGCCGGTATCCCTACAGTGGTTTATGGCTATTTCGCTCTCGTATTTGTCACTCCTTACATCCTCCGGCCGATATTCCAGGATTTAATGGGCTTCGATGTCTCGGTCTTTAACGCAGCCAGCGCAGGTATCGTCGTTGGAATCATGATCATTCCGATGATCTCCTCGTTAAGCGAAGACGCACTACGTGCGGTCCCGCAGTCGCTGCGTGAAGCGGGTTACGCACTCGGTTCCACGAAATTCGATGTCTCGCTGAAAATCGTGGTGCCCGCTGCCATCTCTGGAATCGCCGCCTCGTTCATCCTCGCTTTCTCCCGTGCAGTGGGCGAAACGATGGCTGTTACGATCGCCGCTGGCCAGCAACCAACGCTAACCTTGAATCCCTTCGAAAGTGTCGAAACGATGACCGCCTTCATCGTGAACATCAGCATGGGCGATACTCCTGTGGGCAGTATTGAATACAAAAGCCTCTATGCGGTTGCACTGACGCTCTTCCTGGTCACCTTGACGATGAACTTTATCTCGTACGCCATCATGCGTCGCTTCCGGGAGGTGTACCAATGAGTAATTCCAATCAGATGTTCGACAGCAATCTGGCGAGTCGTCATCGCAAGGGAAAAATATTCTCTTCGATCTGTTTTATCTCAACCTGGTTCAGCTTTGCGGCTTTGCTCGTGATGCTGGGTACGATTCTCTGGCAGGGAGGTTCCTGGCTCACCTGGGATTTCCTCACCAGTTACGACTCTCGCATTCCCTCACAAGCCGGAATCAAAGCTGGCCTGTGGGGCAGCTTCTGGTTGATTTTATTAACGACGATTATCTCTATCCCTGTCGGTGTCGGAGCGGCGGTGTATCTCGAAGAGTACGCCAATAAAAGCCGACTGACCCGGATCATTCAAATCAATCTCGCGAATCTGGCCGGTGTCCCTTCTATCGTTTACGGTATCCTGGGGCTTTCCGTCTTCGTGCAGATGTTTGACGTCTTCCGAGCCGATCCGAAGACACTCGTCTTTTCTCTGGGAATTGTTGATTTACGCATACCGCTGCCCTTCGGACCAAGCGTACTGGCCGGTTCGTTAACATTAAGTCTGCTCATTTTACCCGTCGTGATTGTTGCATCACAGGAAGCCTTACGAGCTGTGCCATCTTCAATTCGTCATGCGTCGCTCGCATTAGGTGCTACACGCTGGCAGACGATCAGCAATCAGGTTCTTCCGGCAGCCTTACCCGGCATGCTAACGGGAATGATTCTATCGATCTCCAGAGCAATCGGGGAAACAGCTCCAATTCTGATGATGGGGGCACTCGTTTTCGTCGCCTCGACACCTGGGGGAATTGAGTCTCCTACCGATATTGTGACGAACCCCCAGGGAGTCGTTGATGCTCCCTTGACAGTTTTACCACACTTCCGATTCTGATTTTCAACTGGGTTTCCCGTCCTAAAACGGAATACCAGTATGTTTCCTGGCAATTCTGCTGTTGATTGTATTGCTCGCCTTGAATGGAGTGGCGATCTATATCCGCAATAAATATTCCAAGCGGGCTCGATGGTGGATGCTCAACTCGTGACAGAATTATTGATTTATTTTTCCTCATCAGACCAGTTTTCTCGAATTCATCAAACATTAACAGAAATCAGGCTCTGAAACACAAGATAATAAATGAGACTGTACATTCCTCCTGACAGAAACCAAGGCGTTCAAATCCTACTTCTTCAAAACGAAGTTTGTAATCGACAGGAAAAAATCATGACTACAGCACTGCATGGTTTCAACGACATCGTGAACCGCAAGAAAACGACTCTACCGCACAGTGATGAACAAAAACCCAAACAGGTTGAACCGATGATCGAAGCGCGTAACCTGAACTTCTTCTACGGAGAATCTCAGGCACTTTTTGATGTCTCGTTGAAAGTTCCTCCCCGCTCGGTCATGGCCCTGATTGGTCCTTCCGGTTGTGGAAAAAGTACTTTCCTCCGCACACTCAACCGAATGAACGACATCATTGAAGATGTACGAATTGATGGTGAGATTCTGGTAGAAGGAATCGATATCTACGCTCCCCAGATTGATGTGGTCGCTTTGAGAAAAAAAGTCGGAATGGTCTTTCAGAAGTCGATCCCCTTTCCGAAATCAATCTTCGACAATGTTGCTTATGGCCCACGTATCGCCGGTCAGAGAAACAAAGCCGTGCTGCGTGAAATCGTCGAACAGTCACTCGAACGTTCCGCTCTCTGGAAAGAAGTTAAAGACCGGTTGAATGATTCCGCTCTGGCATTATCTGGTGGACAACAACAACGCCTCTGTATCGCACGGGCTCTGGCTACCAACCCCGATGTCCTGCTGATGGACGAACCCGCATCGGCGCTCGACCCCGCTTCAACAGCGCGAATTGAAGACCTGATCTTTGAGCTCAAGAAGAATTACACGATCGTCATCGTGACACACAACATGCAACAGGCTGCCCGTATCAGTGATGCGACTGCTTTCTTCTTTGAAGGTAACCTGATCGAGGTGGGAGAAACCGAACAACTCTTCACGAATCCGAAAGAGAAGAAAACCGAAGACTACATTACGGGTCGTTTTGGTTAAAAATTATCTGCAAGTTCATCTTGAAGGATCATTCGGCAAACGTAAGATTATTATAAGCGACCTGTCAATTCATTCACTTCTCGCCTGTTTTCAATCAGGCTATCGTGCCAACGATTTGGAATCGTAGAAAGCCTCCATCCAATGAGCCTCCACCTGACTCGCGATTTGGAACAACTGCATCATGATTTGCTGACAATGTCTTCCATGGTCGAAGAAATGATTCACCAGTCAGTCGATACACTGTCCGAACCGAGTTACGAGAAAGCTCAGGAACTTGCCGCCAAGGATGATATCATTGACCGTTGGGATGTCCGCCTGGAAGAGAACTGCCTCAAAGTTTCTGGCCCTGCACCAACCGGTCGCCATTGATCTGCGTCGTTTAACAACAGTTCTGAAAATCACTGCTGAGCTCGAACGTGTGGCGGACCTCGGTGTTCACATTGCTGAACGCTGCTGCCTCATCAATGGTCCGGCGGTAATTATTCCCGATAGATTAATATCATGGTCCGTTTCAGTCGTCGATATGCTTCATCGCAGTATCAATGCGTATGTCCAGCTCGACAGCAGCAGCCCGCCAGGTGTGTGATGACGATGACCGGATTGATGACCTGAACCGGATTATCATTATTGAATTAAGTGACTTGGTGGGCGAATCCCAGCTGTGTGGAATCGGCCCTGCACCTCTTCTCCGCCTCCCGGCATATCGAACGCGTCGCCGACCACGCTACCAATATCGCTGAGGACGTCGTTTATCTCGTCGAGGGTGAGATGCATCCGTCACCGGACTCACCTCAAAGAACCCAAGCGGCCCATGACAAATTCCGAGGTTCTTCGTCGCTTTCCAGACTCCCTAACCGGGGGCATAGTTTGCCTGAACGGTACAAAAAGCCCGTTTTCAGGCTGTTTGGCTGAATACCGGGTTCTATAGCCCTGCTCCGTGTGAGAGACTGAACAGCAGTTGGTGAATCCGCCTTAAGCACTTCGCTCTCAAGGCGATACCGCCATTTGCAGCCCTGAAGATGAAGCCATCTGCTGGTTGACTGTTACCCGGTTTTTCTGTGGAGTCTCTTTTTAATGTTCAAACACTTCACCTCCTCACTCGTGATCTGTCGCTATTACATCACTTTGCTCGTAACTTCCGTGCAGGCGCAGGGATTGATCTGGTCCTTACCCGAACCGGGTACCTGGGCCCGTTACGAGGGAACTTATAAACAAATCGAAATCCGGACGGGTGTTGCCGAAGGGAACCTGGAGCTGGAGTGGATTCGAGAGTTGACCATCAAATCACTCGGTACCGAGATGAGGATGCCAAGCAAGAGACATCCTGCCACTGGTTTGGAATTCAAACAGGTCACTGGTAAACCAAGCGACCAGGGGAATCCGGGAAGCTATGGAATCCGTCGCTACAAGGTCCTTGTTCCGGAAGAAGCAATCATCGGTAAAGTGACTGACGATCAGGATATCCTCGTCGATTACATTCCAATCGTGAAAGGTTATCGACAGCTCAGCGAGTTTGATGAAGTCGAAGAAATTACGACTCCCGTCTTCCAGGTCTATCCGCTCATCACCCTGCAGCGTCACTATCAATCACCGAAGAAGGAAACAGCGCTGTCAGCACTAAAGCGGGCAGCTATGAAACAACCAAATATACAGAAGTACTGACCGAAAGTCCCACTAATCGCACATTGAACACCGCCGAATTCTGGAGAAGCCCGGAAGTTCCTTACGGTCTGGTTCAATGGACTGTCTCGCTGACCAAAGAAATAAAGACCGTGAAGATGGTCAGGGAAATTTCAAATCCCGCCTCTGAGATCACTGAGGCCATGGAACTGGTCGCCACAGGTGGAGCCCAAACCGAGCTCGACAAGCTCAGGAGAAGAGTTCATACTATCATCTGAAATCTCAACGAATTGCGCCCATCATGCTCAGTAAGCGGCGTCTTCTCTCCTGCTACTTCTACCAAGTTTCTTCTCCAGTTGCCCTCAGCAGTTGTACGCAGAGGTGAGCACCAGCGAAATCGCCACCGGAGATCTGCGCGTTCTCTTTCAGGACAACCATCGATCTCCCGCTTATCAGCGGCATTCCAGTCTCTCTTTCACACAAAGCGGCCCCGGTATTCGACGCCTACGATCCCGATTCGCGTGGAGCATCCGCCGGACGCTTTGAGCATATCATCTCAGGCGAAGTGATCCCGATAACAAATTCACTCCGCCACGCAGGCAAATACACCCTGCACCAGATCAATGACAGGACCGTTGAACTACGCCGGGTGCATCGGATTCTCGCAGAAATCAGTCGGATGCGTTATGGCACCCCATTACATCGATTTCAGATGTTCGCTGCCCTTTCCGCAGCAGGTGAAGAAATTCCCGGAGACCGGAAATATGCTCTCCTCTCCTGGGCGAATTACATGCAGAGAGCGAAAGGGCTGCATTTTCCGGCGGCATGCGGTGGCGGGCTGAAACTTTCGTGGCAACGGTGTTCATCACATCCTGAACTACAGCCTGGCAGGAACTTCGCCGTCTATGCGATGCACCGCCACTGCTGATGAAGATCTGCTTCAAATTGAATGTCTGGAGCTACGACTATCCCCGGTTCAAAACCAGTCTATGTGGAGCGCGCAGCAGCGAATGGCGTTCACGCTCATGTTTGATAAGAGCTACTCCAGTACCGACGAGATCCGGTTCAACCTGTTTAAATTCAAGGTCACCGAGACCAGCAAACGCCCTGCCTGGGATTATCAGTATGTGATCCATCAACCAGAAGTCGGAAAAGAGTATGGTTATCGCGGGCGGCTTGATCTGAGTTTCGTCGATTTTGACGACATCAGTGAATACGATCAATGGCACAAAGCATTGAATGATTGAAAAGTATCTTTTAGAGCGCAACAAAAAACCGGATCAAGGTAGCCCCTTAATCCGGCTCAATATCGATCGATACCAGATAGATCTTGCGGTGACATAATTAAGGTGTCACGATTTCTTCAATTTCCTGAATGTGTTTCTTCCAGAGCGTCAAGCTTTCTTGACTGGATTTCAACGTCTGAGAATCGATTTTGTCTTCGAGATCGTTGATGTCGTTGTTGTTGATGATCGCAAAAGTGGGTACCGGTTGCGACACCAACCAACAACAGACCAGTAATGATATCAATACCGCCCATTACAGGTTGTCCACGAACGATCTGGTTATCACTGACCAGAACAGCTTTGCCAATGCTTTGGGGGCTGTCTGTGACGGTCAGAGACAGAAATCACGACTTCCTGGCCAGCACTGATTTTGTAGGTACCAGCGAGTGTTGCGGGCACCAAACAATCACTTTTGCGTTAGAAACGGTTTTCACCACTTCTTTGTCACCTTTGGTAATTGTGACAACCAGCACCTTCAAGAAAGGTTGCCCCTGTTGCATCAACAACTTTACCAGCTTGATTCCACACCCAGTACGACCATCGACCACAGTCAGGCCGTTTACGTACCGTTGGGCTTTGGTTTCCTGTTTGGGGTCGCGGCAGTCAAGCCGGCTTGTGGAACAATCAGTCCCAGACAAGCGAGACCCAAGGCCAACTTCCTTCAGGAAACGTAATCCTTTCATAATTTTCTCCCTGTTTTCACGTCGAAAAAAGACATCTAACCGGGAAGAAATTTCCAGTGATTTGAAAGATACTTTTTCAAAATCGCATTTCCCCGATTAGCAGTCACTTCCCTATGACCGTTATTCAGTTATCTGTCCTCATAAAACTTCGAGAGTCGACCATTATCGTTACAAATGATAATTTTCCATCCTCGTCATTTCGTCAGACAGTTTCCCTGTTTAACACTGATTTACTTTTACTGTGTGATTACTTCCAGGATTTAATATGTTGTTTGAAGCGGGCATCTGCATTTGGCATCGCCTGATACAGAATTACGCTGAACGGTCCGGGAGGTTCCCCTTCACGAATCGTCTTCAGATAATCCAAAAGTAATTGCCGGGATTCCTCGGATTCATGGAGCAGGAAATGAATCCACGCCCAGGCATCTCGGTAATCACTTTTTGACATTTCGGTTAACGAACCAAGTTGTTCCAGACTTCTCAAGTTTGGCTTGTGTCTCAAAAACATGGCAAATCTTAAATCGGCCAGATGGGAATTTCCCGAGACACGTGCCTGATGTTCAATCTCAAAGTACTCCGCAATTCCTTCGTCCATCCAGAGAGGGATATAGGGAAGAGACTGGTGAATAATCGCATGCGTACATTCATGTCGAATATCATCCCGCACATCGGAGTGGTTGAAGATGTAGATTCGAGACCGATCTTCTCCTTTCACATACAACGCCTGACGAGAGGCTCCTTCAGGAATTCTCTGTGAAACATACTCTGTGAAATTTCGTCGATTCTGAAACAGATACAGTTCCAGTAAACCATCGCTTTTTTCAAACCCCAGGGTCGAATCAATCTGGCTTCTCAAATTCTTCAACATTTGAGGAAGCTCTTTTTGACCGATCCTGACTTCTGAGCGACAAATGAAAGTATCCCCTTCAGTTACCTCCACCCAGTCTCCCGCTCCCTGCAGACTTTCCGTCAACAGGCAGAGGCAGAACAACATCAGTAAACAATGTTGAAGTTTGATCAAAACAATTCAGCCAATCTTTCACCAAGTCTGTTCATCAATTCGATGTACCAGGAAAGAAAGATTCCTCTTCGAAAAAGAACCTTCCCCACCTTAAATGGGCGCGGAGTATAGGACTGCCTCAAAAGTGGGTCAATAGCGTTGTTTTACCCCGTACTCAACAGTTCCTCTCACTCCCCTTTCTTCATAAAACTGAGAGGCAGGAGAAACTGGAGAATGGTAAATGTTACAAAAGCCCTTGTGCAATCAGACGAATGTAATTTCTACAAGCCGTAGTGTTCCGCCAACAACAATTGAATGTTAGCTAAAGGTAGAGACAAAACTCTCGCCGAACCAATCGATTTAAAACAACGAACGACAACATTCGCAATCGGTACTTCGCTGCAATTTTCGTTTATGAAATGTCATGTCGCGCAGGTCATACATCAGCAACTGATGATATAGAGGTTCTCCAAAACCAGCCAGAACCTTGATTGCTTCCATAGCTGCCATACACCCGATCGATCCGGAGACAGCACCAAACACTGGAAACTCCCGTTTCCATTCGGGAGGGTCACCCGGGTAAAGGCATTTCAAGCAGGGAGTGACGCCGGGCAGCAGTGTTGTCATCTGCGCTTCCAAATCGTACATGGCACATTCTACTAAGGGAATCTTCCGTTCGACGGCGATTCGATTCATGGCAAACCGTTCGTGAAACAACGGAGCACAATCAACGATCAAATCGACATCAGCCAGAATGCGATCGACATTTTCTTCACTCAGGTTTTCTGCGTGCGCTTCGATTTCCAGGCGGGGGTTCAATTCCTTTAACCGTCGCTCTACCGATTCAATCCGGGGTTTAC
Source organism: Planctomycetaceae bacterium (assembly GCA_041398805.1). Lineage (GTDB taxonomy): Bacteria > Planctomycetota > Planctomycetia > Planctomycetales > Planctomycetaceae > Polystyrenella. The sequence continues at coordinate 8,825 of JAWKUC010000003.1, forward strand.
CTAACCAGTCATGCGTCATCAAGAGCTGGCGATTCAAATCGCTCGGTTTAACATTTCCCGCATGGGCCAAAACCAGCTTACCCACACCGGCAGCGGCCAGTTCATAAGCGACGACAGAGCCCAAACCACCGCAGCGGGAAACGGCGACGGTAGCCCCCTTCAATTTCTCCTGCCCTGCTTCACCAAAATCTGGAACCCAGATTTGCCACTCGTATGTTGCCTGCTCTTCGGCAGTCAGAGGTTGGGGAGTCACCATAAATCAGATGTCCGGCAGAAAGTCATAAGGAAACAAAAGGACCTTCAGCATCATAACATCCCACCGACAGACGAACAAACACGACCTAGTGGAAGAGATAAACGGTGTGAGAAAAGCGAGTCTCCCCACTTGTTTCAAATTCATCTGAAACGATTTGTGTGCCACTGCTGGCTTGTCCAGCAGTGCCGATGCTTTGTTGCTGTTTGAGTTTTGATCAACTCAGCTGCATCGCGATTCCTGACGAAAGGTTGATCGAACCATTCAGAGCCATCGCGTTGTTGTTATCAGTTTAGAGCTAACAACCATGTTCTATGAGAAAGCACTGCTGGACGAGCCCAATCCTGTTCGGCACGGTGGGTGCTGTTACTTAGTTTAGGGAGTGGGATTATTCGGTAACAAGGGGGCTGACGGATAATTAAGTGTGATGGGCTGAGGTCATTTTCGGGAACCGCGCAGCGTAAAACGGCTCGACGCAGTGAAGCTATTCTCTGCGGAGTTTTTCAGGACTCTTTTTTGACGGCAGACCACTGACGCTCCAGCGCCTCCTGTAAATTATCGTCGTCCGCCCAACCCTGGGCGTACAAGCTGATCATCGTGAACAGCGAACTGTTCGGCTTGATCTCTCTCCCCGCCGTCAACTGGATCAACAAGCACGCGATCAACGCACAGTACATCTGGATTTCGATCCCATTCTGGCTCGTGCTCATCAAGTGGCGACACGACAGCACGCATTTCAACCAGCGGAAGAACAACTCGATCATCCAACGCTGGTGATACAACAACGCAATCACCTCTGCCGGAACTTCCAACAGATTGGTGACCACGACGATCTCCTGCGTCGCGCCCGTCCGGCGCCGACCTCCCCGTTTGGTGTGCGGTGTGAACTGAATTACGATGCGCCGCTGGAGGTGATCGGGATGCTCAATTCGTACGGACTTCTCGGACCCCATCCGTCCGGCCTGATCTTCCAGCACGCCGGCCTCTTTTGCCTCAGCAGAGAGTTCCCGCTGCTCCTCCAACTGAAAATGGTGATCCCCTCGCACCCGGAAGACATAGCTGCTCTTCGCTTTCACGATAGCGTTGAACAGAGAGAACTGCTCGTAACCCCGGTCGGTGATGTCACAGCGATCCGGTTCCAGCTCCTTTTTCAGAACCCCTTTTTCACTCGCATCTCCTTTCCCGCTGGCATCAGTCAGCCTAGCTTTCACAGGAATACCGCGCAGAATTTCGAAGTGAGTATGCAGCTTCCAGCCCCGGTCCTGCCTTGTTTTGAAGCAGGCTTCAGTCACCTGCGGCAGTCGTTTGAGCAACGTCCCATCCACGGCTGTCGGAATCTGATCCAGTTTCAGCAGGCGGGGATCATGATGGCTGGCGTCAGGAATCCGGTCGATCAGTTCCTGAATAATTTCAAGTAATCGTTCCGAGTCGAACAGACGCATCGCTTCAGAAAGGGAACCGAGGGATGCCGATTTGGCACCCAGTTTCTTTTTGACCTGGGTTGTGCGGCTGGATTCACTGAGGTTTCGTAGTGTCTGGAGTGTCGGGTTAAAGAAGGAGAGCAGAATCATCCCGCACAGGTGATCAAAATGCAGTTCCCGATTCCCGGCACGATCCCGCTCGCAGGCTTCGTCGTGGAGACGTTGGAGGAAAGGCCCAAGTCGCTTGAGGTACTTCATTCCCACGAAGCGATTCATATCGTCGATCGTTTGCAGACTCTCCCCAGACTCAGCCATGCTCACCCTTCCTGTCAATCTGGCATCATATTAACATGACAGGAATCTCTGCGCAAATATCGTGCCGAACAGGATTGGGGCAAGCCAGCAGTGGCACCCATCTAATGAGAACGACTGAAGCTCGTCAGGTAATGAATGTTGTAGAAATCAATTCGAGGCTGGTTCTGCCTCAGACTCGGCTGCCTCTGCTTCCTCTTTCTCAGGCCCGTACTGTTTGACCAGTTTACGGCGCAGGGCGACCACTTCACTGTCGATAATGCCATTCGCTTTTTCGCGAACAACCCCTTTTTCATCGACATAAAGTATGTTGGTCGTATGGACGAAGCGGGAACCGGGATCCGCATCGGGATCAATCTGTACCGGCATCAGAAATCCCTTCTCGATGAGATCGTAAATCTCTTTATGATCACCTGTCAGCATCAACCACCGCTCCGGATCGGCACCATACGCCTTCGCATACTTCTCCAGTTGTTCGACGGTGTCTGTCTCTGGGTCGACCGTAATGGTAATCAGTTTGACGTTCGTCTCTTTAAGCTCTTCCTGCAGCACAGCCATTTGCGCACTGATCTTGGGACAGGGTCCCTGACAATACGTGAAAATAAAATCAACAACCCAGGGAGAACCTATTAGCGTTTCCTTAGTCACTGTCTCCCCGGTGTGGGCAGTCAGACTGAAATCCGGCAAACCCTCTTCAGGCCACAGGTTTTCTTTCTCCGCGGGAACCAGTTTGACTTCCTGATCATTTTTTGAAGAGGCCGTATCCACAGCATCCTGTGGTTTCTCCTTTTTCATCTGAAAGAAGAGAATAATGACCGCGATCCATAACACTGTTCCCACCCAGAAGAGGGGTCGCCGCAACATAATGAGTTCTACTTTCCTGATCTTCGACTTAATAAACTTTCAGTGATCGAACAAAATTCCCTCATCTATTATAGGGAGCCGGTCAACGCTGGTCAGCAGATTTTCGTCTACCAGTCATCCAGACTGCCACAGTAGTACAGATCACGGCAAAGATTAGCATGACCAGCACAGATGTTGATAGTGACGCCAGATTGGTCGCTTCCGAGAGCGCTGTCGTCGAATACATCAACTGTCTCAAACCGGCAACTCCGTAAGTTAATGGGTTACAGCGCATCACCCAGGCAAGCCAACCTGAATCGGGTACCGGGAAGAACGCGCCCGAGAGTAACCACATCGGCATCAGAAAGACAGACATAATCGCGTGAAACCCCTGCGTCGATTCCATCGGCCAGGCGATCAGATATCCAAGCGCCGTTAAGGTGAACGAGACCAGAATCAAAAAGAGCCCCGCAGCAACTACACTGGTGGGAGTCCAGCCAATCTGCATGGAGGGAGCCAGTCCAATTAAAGAGAAGAGAGGCCCAATCCCCAGAAACAGAATTGCCTGCAGCACAGCCAGGATGGTTCCCCCTGTTAACTTTCCCAATACAATCGAGACTCTGGGAACAGGCGCGACCAGCACTCCCTGTAGAAATCCTTCACGGCGATCTTCGATGAGTGAGATCGTCGAAAAAATCGACGTGAAGAGAATGATCAACACGACGACCCCGGGGAAAAAGTATTCCTGGTAAGTCATACCGGCAGGTGCCCATTCAGGTGCCTGAAACGAACCCCGTAAGCCCGCACCAAACAGAATCCAGAAGATGAGTGGTTGTCCAAGTGCTCCCACAATCCTGGTCCGTTGTCGGAAGAAGCGCACCAGCTCCCGGGTTGCCAGCGAACGAACCGCAAGACCAACCGCCGCGACATTTCCAGTTGTATGTTGAGTCGTGCTCCCATTCATACCTGCCCGCTCTCCTCTCCCCAGAACTGATGCCCGGTCCGAGTGATGAAGACATCCTCCAGGGTCGGTTTCGCCAGCGAGACTGATTGAATCTCTTCCGGAAAGGCTTCCACCAGATCACGCAGCAATTCATGTCCCGCCGTAGCTTCCAGTCGCAGGCTTTCTCCCAATTGTTGAAACTGCAATTGAAACCGATCTGCAATTTTCTGTTTGAGGCCTGCGGGATCTTCGGTCTGGATTGTCAGACAATCTCCACCCAGCGAACTTCGCAGTTCTTCCGGCGAACCTGTCGCAGCGATGTTTCCCCGATCAAGAATCGCCAGTTGATCACAGCGTTCGGCTTCTTCCATTAAATGCGTCGTCACCAGAATGGTCATGCCGGTTTCATCTCGCAGTCGCTGCAGATAAGTCCACAAATCAATTCGCGCCCCGGGGTCGAGCCCTGTACTCGGTTCATCCAGGATCAATATCTCCGGATCATGCAACAGCCCTTTGGCGATTTCCACCCGGCGCTGCATTCCTCCTGATAGAGATTGAACACGGTCTCTCAGGCGATCGGCCAGTTTCAGTCGCTCCAGCAACTCCTGAATTCGCAATTGGAGTGCTTTGCCAGACAGACCATACAGATATCCCTGGTAGCGCAGGTTCTCTTCGACTGTGAGTCGGGAATCGAGACTGGGAGCCTGAAAGGTGACACCGATCTTGCGGCGTATTGTCGCCGGATCTGCAACCAGTGAAGTTCCGCCCATCGTCACTTCACCCTGCTGCACCGGGTAAAGCGTGCTCAGAATTCGAAACAGCGTTGTCTTACCACTCCCATTCGGGCCAAGAATACCAAGGATGGTCGCCTTAGAAACCGAAAGCGAAACAGCATTGAGTGCACAATGACTGCCGTAATGATGTGAGAGTTGATGAATGTTGATCACAACAGAAACTCATTTTTCGCCATCAGCAGGTTCCAGCGCTTCTGGTGAAGTCTCTTCTTCAACAGTGCTGGTGGCTGTTTCGCTGGTCGCCGACGCCTTGGTCATCAGTGCCTGGGGGTTGACGTTGGTGTAGTAGTGAAGCCCGATATCCGGAAGTAACGTCATCGGCAATCCAATTGCCAGAATGATCGTGGGCAGCAGCAATGCATATTTCCAGTTCTTCTCGAACTTCAAATGCATGAAGAACAACATCACAAACCCGGCTTTCAGCGTCGCGATGGCGAGGACGGTGACAATCAACAACATAATGTTATTAATATGCAGCTCATCCACCAACCAGGAAATCGCCGTGCAGACACACAGGATCAGGAAAATGGTCAGATAGAGTTTACTTCCATGGGAAGCATCTGAATCGATTTGATCCGCTTCAGTTTGTTGTGTCTCACTCATGAGATAATCCGGAACGATTTCTGAGGTCTATGAAAATTAATAAGGGGACAGACTCGTTTAGATACTGGATGGAATCAGATAAATCAGTGGGAACAGGAAAATCCAGACCAGGTCCACAAAGTGCCAGTAGAGACCACTGTTCTCTACATAGTCTGACCAGGTTTCATTCAGTCGGGCGCAGATGACGATCGCAAACAGAATCATGCCGATCAACACGTGCAACGCGTGAAAGCCTGTCATGATGAAATAAGTGGAAGCAAAAATATTTCCGTAGAGAATGGGCTCATAGACATGCAGCGATTTAATCAGACCACCGAAAGTCTCATTCGCTTTGAGCTCGTCCACTTTCGTTTCCAGCAGTTCCAGATTCAGCGAGCCCTTACGACGTTCCTCGTTCAATTCAGAATACGCCTGATTCAGTGCCAGAGCAGCCTGTATTTCCTTTAATCGAGCGGCATCGGGAGATTCTGCCTGCAGACTCTGTTCTTCCGTCTGCAACAGCGTTTTCTTCTCCAGATAATTATCCCCTTCCGGAGCCAGACGATCGAGCTCATGATTCAGGGTCAATTGCATGGTCTCGGTTGTCTTGAGAATCGCCTGCTCTGCTGTTTCGGGAACCTGTCCCGGAAGAATTCCGTGCTCGAATTTCCCCTGATACTCGAACGCTTTAATCCCCAGGAAAATACACGCACAGACAAAGGTCAGCATCAGGTACTTGCGTGCTTTACCGAATTCCCGCTTGTGCATCGCGTTGTGTGCCATCACGACCAGAAAACTGGAGGTAAGCAGCACAAAAGTATTGATCGCTCCTGCAGCAGCATTAATGTGCACCGCTTCCGGCCCGGGCCAGGCAGAGCGTCCGGAAGCATCCACCGAGCCGATCCGTAGAACAATGTATGTCCCGATAAACGCGGTGAAGAACATGATTTCCGTACCGAGAAACAACCACATGCCCAATTTGGAGTTGGGAATAGGTAAACCCATTCTCTGTGGTGAAGTCGATGTTGTCTGTCCCATAAGTCGATATCTTTAATTCGTCAACATGTTCGGAAGATGAAAGTCAAATCACTCTGTTCTGAAACCGTTACTGCATCAGCTGCAAATGGTCCCACAGCATGATGGAAAGCAGTAAGGGGAGATAAATCAGCGAAGTCCATAATAGCTTGCGTGCCCGCTCGACAGTTTCATGCTGCCAGAAATAAACCGAGCAGAAAAGGTAACCCAGCCCCAGCACCAGTGCTGCCCAGAAGTATTGATCACCAGTCATATTGAGTTGACGGGGGAGCAGGCTGAAAGGAATGAGGGCAACTGCATTTCCCATGGCGATATAACCCACCACCTTGGGAATTGGCTTATTAAACGGAAGCATTTTCAAACCCGCTTCCGCGTATTGATGGCGATAAATCCAGACGATCGCCAGAAAATGAGGGAACTGCCACAGGAATAAAATTCCAAAGAGGACAATGCCTTCGATATCAATACTTCCCCGCACTGCCGTCCATCCCAACAGAGGAGGCAACGCACCGGGAATGGCACCAATCGTCGTGCAGAGTGCCGTTTTTCTTTTCAGTGGTGTGTAAATCAGGGTGTAAGTGACTAAGGTTAACAGCGCCAAAGCAGCTGTCAGCAGATTAATGCGAATTGCCAGATAGACAATCCCGATGACACCCAACCCAATACCAAAGGTTAACACTTGAGTTGTCGTCAACCGACCTGCTGGCAAGGGACGACCGGCAGTTCGCTCCATCAGTGAGTCGCTGTAACGTTCAATGTATTGATTGAGAGCACTGCTGCTGATCGCCACCGCTCCAATTCCGAACAACACCTCGATCAGATGCACGGAACTCCAGCTTTCCTGGTAACCCATAGCGTAACCAATCGCAACAGCAATCAGCCCCATGACAGCAATACGTGGTTTCGACAGTTCCCAGTAGGCAGTCAAAATATCTTTCCTTGCCGCAGTTCGACTGGTGATATCGGAATAAGTTGTAGAGGGGGTCGTACTCATGATCTGTTCCCCTTCGTCGATGAAGGGTCCGTAACTGATGCAACTGCCGGGGAGGCAGCTTCGTGATGTTTTTGAAGCCAGTCGATCCGTTTCACTTTCACAACATGCAGTACTGCTGAGATAAACAGTAACATGCCCATGATGGTGTGAGCCGTTCGCATAAAATGTTGTATTGGAGATCCTGCCATGGGGACGTAATCAATTAACGAGGGTAAGCCGAAGCGGGTAATCCAGGCACCCAGTCCCAAAGCAAGTTGAAAGAGGAGCACCCCAAACAGGTGAAACCCTGATCCTTTAATCATGCGGCACTGAGAACGTTTGGCGACAAACAGGGTAATCAGAATCAACACTGTCGAAATCGCCGCAAAACCAAGGTGCTCATGCACGGCCGTTCCTTTATGACGCAGAAAACAACCGAGCACATACTGAATGTAAAGGGAACCCGCAGTCAGATACGCCAGCAGTTTGTTTTTACCAATAACAGCCTCTGTCGCCTGAGCCCCTGCTTCCCGATACCGTTTGCCAGTGACGAAGGCGACAATCGCTATCAGGCTGGCGACCAGCGGAGCAAACGCACCATGAAAGATTGCCCAGGGAACGCTGTTCTCAACAACGCGAGTCCCCCCCATCAATCCCTGTGCCAGCACACCTAAACCGATTACAAATGTTAAACTGATCACCCAGCGACGACGTTCGGCAAACCAGGCCCCGATAAACAGAACCAGGCTCAAGATGCCAATCGTGGCGCCGCCCAAGCGATGTCCATGCTCCCAGAATTTGCCTGTTCCCAGATCATTCAACCAGGGATAAGTAAACATATTCTGCCCATCCGAAGTCGGCCAGTCGGGAAAGGCCATCCCGGCACCTGTGGTCGTGGTATGAGCCCCGAACACCACCGGCCAGAACGTCATCAGGAGCAGAACCATCGCCAGACGGGGAAACCATTTTCCGGTAGCCGGGCCATTCGAGTTCAATTCCGATTTTTTCAGTTCCTGCTCGCTCATGTCGCTCCTTCCGGTGCGCTTCTCAGCGCTTGATCATGCGCGAGGGCAACTTCGATCGACTCTTCCGTCTGCATCAGGTAATCGCGACCATTCCAGTCGGGGTGTGAATACTCGTAAGGACCGTGATAGCAGACCGGCACAGTTTCGAAATTACCATGCGGAGGTGGTGAAGGAGCCGCCCATTCGAGGGTATTCGCATTCCAGGGATTCCGCCAACTTTCTTGCCGAAGAAAGCGCTGTACATAAAGTTAAACAGCAGAATAAACTGAGCCACTCCCATCAACATGGCAGACCAGGTCATCAGCTCATTCATGGGCAGGAAGTGTTCGAGGTAGGGATGAATGTAAGGGTCAGCGTACCGACGGGGCATGCCACCGATCCCAAGCATGTGCATCGGGAAGAAGGTACCATTGAAACCGATAAAGGTGAGCAGGAAGTGCAGTTTGCCAAGTCCCTCGTTCATCTTGCGTGCGAACATTTTCGGGAACCAGTACGTGATCGCCCCAAACACACCAAACAAGGTCGCACCAAACAGCACATAGTGGAAGTGGGCGACGATGAAGTAGGTATCATGAAAATAAATGTCGGTCGGGACCGATGCCATGAAGATTCCGCTCAGCCCACCCACGACGAACATAGAGACAAACGCGACACAATTCAGGAAGACCGTATTGAATTCCGGTTTCCCCCCCCAGATGGTCCCAATCCAGTTGAAGGTTTTAATCGCAGAAGGAAGCGCGATCATGATCGTGGAGACCATGAAAGTCATCCCAATCAGCGGGTTCATACCGCTGGTAAACATGTGGTGACCCCAGACGAGAAAACCAAGTCCCGCGATCGTCGACATCGAGTAAACCATCGGTCGATAACCAAACACAGGTTTACGGCACATTGTGGAGAGCATGTCCGAGACCATCCCCATTGCCGGAAGTAACATGATGTAAACAGCCGGGTGAGAATAAAACCAGAAGAGGTGCTGCCATAACAGAGGTTGTCCCCCACCGACAGTCGGATCAGCGTTATTCACCACCACCCCGGCGGGAATGAAAAAGCAGGTACCAAATACACGATCGGCCAGCAGCATGAAACCGGCAGCAGTCAACACGGGTAAAGCAAACGCCTGCAGAATGGCAGTGATGAACATCGACCAGATCGTCAAAGGGAGACGAAACATGGTCAGGCCGGGAGCACGCATATTGATGATGGTGGTCAGGTAGTTGATCGATCCCATCATGGATGAAATACCGACGCAGGTAAGCCCCAGTAACCACCATGTCTGGGCAACTTGCGATCCGGCGACTTCCCAGATTGCGAGAGGAGCGGATAAACCGTCCAGCCCGCCGCAGGACCGGCGTTCGGTTCGGCCATACTCATGCCAAAGCAGATAATCGCGGGCCACATGAACCAGTAGCTGAACATGTTGAGCTTGGGAAACGCCATATCATCCGCACCAATCATCAGCGGGATGAGAAAGTTTCCAAAGGCTCCTGCCAGAATCGGAATGACGACCAGGAAGGTCATGACGGTCGCATGCATCGTAAAGAGCATGGTGTAAAACTCGGGGCTGATCTTGCCACCCTCAGCAGGAAAGAGCCAGTCACCAATAATTGGCAATCGCTGACCTGGCCAGGCAAGTTGATAACGGACCCCCGCGCTGCCAAGGCTCCCCACCATCATCATCAGCAGGGTCGTAATCAGGAATTGAATCCCGATTATTTTATGGTCTGTTGAGAAGATATATTTGCGAATGAAACCGACCTGGTGTGTTCCCGCATGTTCTCCATGGGAGTGAGCGGAAAGTCCGGAAGCGGTTGGATCAATTGTTGCCACGCGACGACCTCATGTAATCAGGTTGAGTCGTTAAATTAATTATGTAGATTGAACCAGTACAAAACTGGAAAATTCATCATGCCATCGGACTTGTTCAGAACGATGTCTTACTGCTCTTCTGGTTGTTTCTCGAATCCATCGTCTGCGGATTTCTGTTCCAGCTCCTTGAGGAACGCTGCATATTCATCTTCGGGTAGTGCTCTAATCAATGCCCGCATTTTGTAGTGCCCCCAGCCACACAATTCAGCACACAGCAGGTCGTAAGTTCCCGGTTCAGTTATCTCAAACCAGACAGGAATCATCTTGCCAGGCAAGGCATCCTGCTTGACCCTTAATTGAGGGGCAAAGAAGGAATGCTGAACATCCTCTGTGCGGAGATTAATCACCACTTTTTTACCGGCGGGAACGACCAGCTCATTCACCAGGTGCATATCAGAGAGCTGCGGCAGCAATTGCAGTTGCGTGCCAGGCGCCGGGTAGCATCCGCCATTCAAACTGTCGCGCGGTCACCTCAGCAACAGGATTTTTCCGGATGTTCTCATCGACATGATCAACCATGCGAAACTCGGCCCAGACATCCATCTGTTTAAAAGCAATAAACAACAGGACCAGCGCGGGAATCACCGTCCAGATTAATTCGAGTTTATGGTTTCCATGTGCATACCAGGCTTTATCTTCCTGACCCTGACAACTGGCGCGCCAGAGGACGTACCCCATCGCCACCTGTGTCCCGACAAAGACGATGCCGGTCAGGACCAGAATCAGATAGAATAAACCATCAATTTTCAGACCAATCGGTGTTGCTGCTTCCCCGGGAAACCACCAGTTCATCTGTGGTGATATCGCAAAGGTAACAACAGCCACAATGGGCCATACAAATGAAAAAGAGAGACCAGAACTTTTTCACAACAAAGAATCCTCTCAACGAGGCTGATAATCAGGTTATTTATAAGACAAAAGGAACTACGAGTTGATCAACTCGTTTATTTCCCTGCAGTTTCTGTTGAAGTCACCGTATTTAATTCCACTGTATTGAATTCCACAGTTGGATCCTCATGCGGCAGACTGAGTACATAATTGACGACATCCCAGATCTGTTCATCCTCACTCAAAGCAGTACTGAAAGCCTGCATGGGTGTTCCGGGAATCCCTCCCTTGATACGTCGGAAGACATCAATCGGACGTCGCCCCCCGCGGAATTGTCCCAGACGGAGATTTCTTGGTTTCACCAGCTCTCCCCAGGAATCGTATAACCCCGGTTTGGCATAAGTCACATTCGTCAGGGGATCTGTTTTGTATGTTTCTGTTTCTGTTCCATCACCATAACCCAGCGGGCCATGGCAGGTAATGCAATGCTTAATGTAATGCGCCTGACCACGTGCCCGGGACTCGGCTGAATCTTCATCGCGAGCAACCGTAGGTTTCTCTAAGACTGCGGGGTTATCCGCCCGCTTCCAGTTGCGGCCAATCACTTCGTAGATAGATTCCCATTCATCAGGAAGATCATCAACCAGGATGTCATTAAAGTCTGTCTCCAGATCTTCGAGGGCTTCTTCCCCTTCTTCTTTGGTTTCCTCAAAAGTCAGCATGGAAAACTCAGATTCGAAAAAGTCAATCAGACGTTTTTCAATCTCCCCCCGTATCGAGAGCCAGCGAACGTATTCAACAAGCGAATCTTTTTCTTCCTGTGCCAGCAACTTGAAGGAAGGCATATAAGTCCCCGGGATTCCTTCGCTGATGATGTGTACTAAATCTTCGTGAGAGGGCTTCTCGGAATATTGAGTCGATTTGAATTTAAAAAGTCCCAAACGAAAATCCCGAGGTTTCGGGTTGAGATACTTGGCTGTCGGGCCACTCGCGTCTCCGGAAACACCATGACAGTGCAGGCAATGCTTCATGTAAAGCTGTTTGCCTTTGGCAAGCTCATGCCCGCCAATGCTGACTTCGGAATCGGGTTCGGGCAGGAATTCACCAGTGACCACAGCCGTGTTGGACTCAGGATCAAAACTGGTAATTCGCAGGAAATCAGTAACCTCTTCCCCTTCTTCATCCTCACGAATGAATTGCAGGCTGTCACCGGTAAGATCAACCTCCAGATCGTCTTCGAATTCCAGGACCAGCTCCTGCCGTCTGATTTTTTTCTCTCCCTGGGTTTCCTCAGTCTCTTTCGCTTCGACAACAGCGCCGGTGACCATTCCAAACTCAACCGGCAATGCATCCCAGGCAACCAGAGCATCAGGCTCACCGAAATAATGCACGATCTGCGATTTTACTTTTTCCTGAGCCTTGGGCATCAGGTTATCGACGCGGGGAGAGGGGACGAAACGAACCTCCGGAGCTTCTCCACAACCGGTCAACCAACAGGAAACCAACATCAGCAACAGCACGTTCTTCGGGCTGACCGTTCGGGTTTCGACAACAACATCAGACATGTATGTTATTCCAGAGAATGACCAACACCTCCGCTGTCATTCTCACCTGCCTTGGACGGTATCAAACCTGCGGCGGAAAAGAACAAAGTGGAGGGTTATCTTGGTAGAACTCAAAAGATTTACGGGGCGGGGAATCAAGTGAAAAGACAGCTCAAACTGTCCTCTCCTGCCCCAAGTGAGGTTGAATTGCCCATCCTAAACAGTCGCACGTTCCGATTCAGCCAACAGCAGAGCAGGAAACCTGATTTCTGCCGCATTTAGACTGAATCACCCACCCAACTCGCCTCAACCGATCCGAATTGAATGGAAAACCTGACCCGGAGATTCCAGAAGAGCAAAGTCCCCCTGCTCAATCACTTTAGAACTACAGGTGACAGGCTTCGTGCAGCCCCAGTGCAAAGCCTCCCGCTCCACATTCACGTAACTTCATGCTGATTTTAAACTTACGTGGAGTATCCTCCCGGGGTACAATCTCAAACTGACGAGAAAAGCGTCTCCCCGGAAATTTTAGATCATTCCTACTCAGGGAACACCTGACTCGCAGCCTGTTTGACAGTGCATCACTAAACGAGATTCGCTGTTAAAAACGCTGAAAAATCGGCATTTTTTCACGAAAACGACTGTATGCTGGATTCTTCCAATTCACCCCCCTGCCCGCAACACCGTTTCTGGTCTACTCCCTCCATTTCTCGAAAGCAAGAATAGCCGCAACGTGTTATTTTCCACCCTGAGAACTGGTCGTACCGGCCTCGTTTCCGTTCCTGGTTATTGAACATAAGCTCCTTTTATCACTCCAGATACGCAACTCCACACACGTGAACACCAACCTGATCACTGAACTCGAACGACTCATCCGCCGCGACCCGGGCCAACGCGGACTTTTGGGGGCTGAAACAGAGGACCGGCAGTTCGCACTGGGAGGCCTTGCCTCTGCCGCGCGGAGCCTCGCTGATTCAGCAAAACGAGTCAGTCTGGTCACCGGTTTCTACATTCCAACCGCCAATCCACCCGCGACGGAAACGGACGGCCCCCCGGGGACACTCTACCTGGCCAGAACATTGCAGTTACTGGGAATCGAAGTTGAGGTAATCACCGACCCGCTTTCCGAAACGGTCGTCCGTTCCGCAGCCAGACAGGTCGAGTTTCCCGAACAAAATCTGACCGTCATTCCTCTCCAACCTGAAGCAGGCTGGTCACTCGAATACCTGCAAGGTGCGGTTGAAAAAGGTCTCACGCATCTGATCTCGATCGAACGAGTCGGACCGGGACACACCGCGGAATCTTTCCAGAAGCAGTATCCTGAAGTGCAGATCGACTTCTTCACGGAAAAAATCGTTCCTGAGAAACGGGGAAGCTGCCATAACATGCGGGGCATCAATGTGAATGCCTGGAATGCTCCACTCTATGAACTGTTCGAAGTGAGCTCGCAACATTACCCCGCTATCCACACGATCGGCATCGGCGATGGTGGGAATGAAATCGGGATGGGGCAAATGAACTGGCTCGACATGCAAGCCTGTCTTCCTCTCCCCGATACGGCACACATTCCCTGTCGGGTTGCAACGGATGATGTGATTCTGGCCGGAACCAGTAACTGGGGCGCCCTGGCACTGGCGGCAGCGGTTGCTCTTCTGAAACAACAACCAGATGTTCTCAAACCCTGGACCGATCAGCATCACCTGCAGCTGCTGGAAGCGATTGTATCCGAAGGCCCCGCCGTCGATGGAGTGACCGGTCGCACCGAAGCAACTGTCGACGGACTCCCCTTTTTAACCTACATTCAACCCTGGATATTAATGCGTCAACTTCTTGAACTTTGATTGCTTTCACCTTGTCACCGCTCCACTCCTCTCAGGAACGGTACCAGAAAAAATCCTCTATGCCTCGCTCTCTCCCCTCTCTGCTGATTTTCGCCCTGCTCTGGTCGCTGTTGATCGGCGGTTGGGCATTGATACTTCCCCTCGAATTGCCAGAGTATCTGATTCATCGATTTGATATCGCGCTGCTCTTTCCCGAGATGTGGCATGATTACATTGGTGAGAATGCGGTATCGCTCGATCAATTTATCGGGCAACGTCTTGATGTGTGGAGCACCAGCCTGATAGGTCTGCTCACTATCTGGACCAGCGGGCGGTTGTGGATGCGGCTGCCCTGGTTAAAGACCTGGGCTGCGACACTCTCGGTTCTTGATTATCAGTTGTTCGCTTACGGACTGGGGACGCTGTCTGTTACATCACTGCTCCTGATGATTGGACTGACAGGGTTACTCACAACCATTCTGATCCGGTTCCTTTGTGCGATTCAAATGCTGCTTGAACTGTATTTCTGGATCCGCAATCGCAATCAGAACTCAACAGCAACTCCTCTCGCTGTTACCGTTCGTCAACATCTAGGGCTCCTGATGTGTGCCTGTCCATTCTTAATCATCATGATCGCCGGAGCAACTCAACCTCCACTCGACTTTGATGTGCGCGAATATCATCTGGAAGGTCCGAAAGAATTCTACCTGCAGGGAAAATTTGATTTCCTGGAACACAACGTCTACACAAATTTCCCCGCCCTCACAGAGGTGATCTCGCTACTCGGAATGTTGCTGAGAGATGACTGGTATCGAGGCGCGCTCGCCGGCAAGCTGATGCTGATGCCCTTTATCCCCATGACTGGCATCGTCCTCGGAAGCCTTGCGCAAAAGCTGTTTAATGAAACCTGCGGTTGGTGGGCATTCCTGCTCTGGATCTCCACTCCCTGGGCATATCGACTCGCCACCATTGCTTATGTCGAAGGGGGAATGCTTTACTTTCTGGCAATGACAATGCTGGTCTGTTATCTGGCATATCGTAAATCAGATGAGGAGCTGACTACGGCCACATCATTTCTGATGGGGTTGTTTGCCGGGGGAGTGATGGCCTGTAAATATCCAGGACTTGTCTGGGGAGTCCTGCCTGTGTTTCTGATGCACCTGTATGTATTGAACAGGAACAGAAAGCATTTTGCACAGTCCCATGGTCTGAAACCTTTGTTTTCGGGAAGCATCTGGTTTCTGGCCGGAACGACTCTGGCGGTGGGCCCCTGGTTATTCAAGAACCTGATCTTTACCGGCAACCCAGTCTTTCCACTCGCTTACGGGTTGTTTGGAGGGAGTGGCTGGACGGAAGAGCTGCACCGACAGTGGCAAGCGGGCCACTCGGCTCCCGGCCTCAACTTAACAACACTTCCCGCCGAACTTTATCGGCGTTTCCTGAGCGATCCGTTTCAGACACCAATTCTGCTGACGTTCGCTCCACTTGCTTTCTGCAACTCATCCTTTCGCAAACAGGCGCTGTTGCTGACTGGATTCGCCTGTTACCTGATGGTCACCTGGTGGGTGTTAACCCATCGCATTGATCGATTCTGGCTCCCCGCGCTGTTGCCTTTAATGCTGTTAGCCTCGGGAGGAATGAACTGGGAGACATCGCTCAGCTGGTTTCGGTTCAGTCGTATCTTCGGACTGCTGCTGGTGGGAGTCAATTTGAGCATCATGATCTCGACCATTGGCACCCCTTACCCTGTTGGCAGTGATATGCAACTCGCACGTCAGCAGGCAGAGATGACTACTCCTCTTGTGCATCAGCTCAATCAGATGGTACCCGCAGAGAGCAAAGTGCTGCTGGTCGGTGAAGCACAGGTCTTCGATGCTCAATTCAAACCGGTTTACAACACCGTCTTCAATCAGGACAGCCTGTTACTGCTCGTCGCAACTCAGGAGATGGATGCGACTGGTAAATCAACCTGGAAGCTCAAACCTGGCGACGAAGCGAAGGCCGCTCTAAAAGAGGCCGGCATTGAATACATTGCCGTGAACTGGAATGAAATTCTACGCTATCGGCTCACGTATGGTTTTGAAGAAGAGATCACGCCACGATTGTTCGACATGCTTACAGAACAAAAAGTATTAGCGGTACCCACCACACTCTCGGCAGTAAAGCTGGAGGAACTTACTGAATCAAAACTGGAAGAGCTGAAAAAATTTGCCCCGGAGTTAATTCAAAGTCCACCAGGATCCAGTTATGTCATTACACAGCAACTCTATGAGGTGACACCAGCGGAGTGATCAGGACTTGAATTGATCGATGCTTAATTCTCGATCGCGGGAGCGGCGCACACCGGCGACTTCCAGATTTTTCTGGTCGGGTTGAGCGTTCTCTTCGTCGCGTTTCACGACGACATGCCAGATACCGGAGCCTGCTTCTTTTTCCAGATTGAGAGAATCTTCTCCCAGATCGATACGGACTTTTTTCTGTGCTGATGGTTCGTTCGTCGTATTCATTGGTGGCTCCTCTCAACTCTAAAAAGCACCCGGTGGCTTAGAACCGACCCTGAAACCCGGTTGTGGTTGTTCTCGAACCTGCAAATAAAGGCTCAATGTGACCCATCAGAGGGTTTTAGGACCAATTGTGGTAACACCCTCAAGAATTTCTCCTGGAACAGGAGTCGGGGTTAAAATCGCCGAATGGCTGATTTCAAAGCCATGTACAGTCTACCAGCCTCAATTTGAAGTTGAGAAGCAGATTGTTCGGCAGGGGATTTGAATTTTGAAAAATCAGCTTGAGAACCTTACTTCCTTCCTAATGTGACATCGCGAACATTAGATCGGAACCTGTTGCACCTTCTGGACTTATCACAGGTTTAGCCTGAAACGGACTTACTCGGGTCGCTTGACCCTGTCCGCTCCTCCTGACAAGATATCCACTTCGGTCCCGACGGACGATCGACCCGAAACAGGCTCGATCAGAGCTCATTTTTTCACCCGCAACTATCCGATTGAAAACTCCTCCCATGCGTATCGTAACCTATCAAAGCGAAACTGGCCCTCGAATTGCCGCGGTGAACAAGTCGGATGAACTGGTTGATCTGAACCAGGCGGATAACTCAATCCCCAGTTGTGTGAAAGCTTTTCTGGCGGGTGGAGCAGAGATGCAGCAGCGTGCAGAGGCGGCCTTAGCATCGGGTGCGGGTATCGACCCAACCTCTGTCAAACTGCTCGCCCCCATCCCCAACCCGCAGAAAGTCATTTGCATCGGTTTGAACTATGCTGACCACGCTGCGGAATCTGGTATGGAACCTCCCACTGAGCCGGTTCTCTTCAACAAGTTTCCAACAACAGTCGCTGCACATGAGGATGAAATCACCCTCCCCTCCGTCAGTCAGAAGGTCGATTATGAAGCAGAACTAGTCGCCGTGATTGGCAAAACCTGTAAGCAGGTGAGCGAAGCGGATGCGCTCGATTATGTGGCCG
Source organism: Planctomycetaceae bacterium (assembly GCA_041398805.1). GTDB lineage: Bacteria > Planctomycetota > Planctomycetia > Planctomycetales > Planctomycetaceae > Polystyrenella. The sequence goes on from JAWKUC010000003.1 coordinate 26,543, forward strand.
GTTATTGTACCGGGCACGATGTCTCGGCGCGGGACTGGCAGATTGGCAAACCGGGTGGGCAATGGCTCTCAGGAAAAACCTTTGATGGTTTCGCCCCCTTTGGACCGTACCTCGTCACTGCCGATGAAGTCGGCGATGCAGGCAACCTCAAAGTTCAGCTACGGCTCAATGGGGAAACGATGCAGAACTCCAGCACACAGCAACTCATCTTCAACATCGCCGAGCTGGTTTCTTATCTCTCTCAGATCTGCACGCTGCTGCCTGGCGATGTCATTTTCACGGGAACACCTCCCGGAGTGGGCATGGCCAGAAAGCCACCCGTATTTCTGAAACCGGGAGATGTCTGCGAAGTTGAAATTGAAAAACTTGGCATCTTGCGCAACAAGTTTGTCGGCGAGTAAGCTCTACTCTTAAAAGTTACAAAGCCGTTTCCGTGGTCACTTGCGCTTCCGACGGAGTTTCAAGCAATTCGGCTTCTTTGTAGATCTCGGTCTCTTCACGGATACCTGCCCAGGCAAACCAGTAAGAATACATCCAGCTTAATCCTTCATCCGCCTCTGCAACGCGGAGAGATTCTGTCTCCGGGTTGTATTCAATCGTAAGTTTTAATCCATCGATCTCATCTTCGATTTGTGTCACCTCTGCTGAAAACAGAGAGACAGGGTAAGCCCTGTTCGTACTTTCAGACCACACACCGAGTATCTTCTCTTTATGGGGAAGACGCATATCCGGGCTGGGCAGTTCGAACATCGGTTCAGGCGACTTCTCGTACCGCGCGTAATGATTGACGTTGTAATCTTTCTCAAATCCCTGAGTGGTGGTGAGAACTGTCGTTTCCGGATTTCTCTCTTTCCACTCTTTCCAGGTCGTCAGTTCGATGGGAACAGACTCCAGGCCAATTCCTTTGAAGTCTCCCGAGATCCCCTGCGATAGCAACTGCAACCAGAGCGTGTCATTGATTTCCGGATCGTCGTGATCATTAAACATCACAACATTGTTTTTGTACAATAACCCGGAGACGCGTAGCTCAAGGGTTTCCGTTCCGGTATTTCGATTGAAAGCGGCAGCTGAATCACACAACGGACAATATGTTACCGCGAAATCAACATCCCCGATTTTATCGTTCGAGATTTCATGATGTCTGAGGATTTTGATTGGATAAGCACGCGTCGTTCCATCAATGTTCACGCCTATGACTCTGTCCTCAGCAGCAAGATGATTTCCTTCGGCAGCACTCACTGTATCGCTATTGACGAGAGCAGGAATTCCATCCTTCTGGACTCCACCATATTGCAGTAATTGTCTGGGAACAGATAAACGACGCAAGTCGAACGCGAATAAAGGAAAGTTTTTCAATCGCTTCGCGTTTTCCAGTTTCATTTCCAGATTATGAATGGGAAAGAATGTACGTTGACTGATCGCCTCCGGTACGTAATGGGGATTCTCAATTAACGACACTGCGACTACCGCGACGGTTACACAAATCACTCCCAGGGTAAATATCCGTTTTCGACTGATAGGCTTTTTGGCAGGTTCCTGGGAGTCAACAGGAGGCTCGGGAGCATCAGAAGCATGGTTTGAATCGCTGGACATGAATTTCCCTTTCGTGGATCTGATGGAATTTCAGATTAGTAGGATGGGAATCTAAGAACGAAAGTCTTCTGGCTGAATTTGCGAATGCTGATTAAGAAATGTTTCAAATAGGCTCGTCTGGCGCCCAGATTCGGAGTCTAAATCTGGTTGAGAAATCGAAACCGGGATTGAGTATAAACTCTTTCCATCTGTTTTTTTGTGAACTGAATTACATTCTGACGAATCACTCATTTTAATTTTCATCTTTGAAATTCCTCACAAAACCCGGTTCCAGACGTCGGAATTTTGAAAAACGCCATTTCCTTTTGAGGCCCGGTCTTGAACAATTCGTTGTTAATCTGCCAGCATGTATTAACTGTATCTCCCATCCTGACTTGAGTTATCTGCCCACCATGAAATCTGGTAAGCCCCTCGCAATTCGATTATCGCTCCTGACCACATTGGGTTGCTGCGCGGGATTTCTGTTTTCCCAACTACCCGCAGCCCAACCACTTTCTGCTCAGGAACAGACGCTGCCAACGGAAAAACCCCACGCTTTGCATAACCTGCGTAAAATCGCTCCCGGTTATTTCAGTGGAGGGGAACCAGCGGGAAAGGAGGCGTTTGAGGAACTGGCCGAGAGGGGTGTGAAGGTCATCATCAGTGTCGATGGGATTCGTCCGGACATCGAACTCGCACGTCAGTATGGAATGAGATATATCCACATCCCGATTGAGTACAGTGGGATCGACAGAGATTCAGAATTGAAACTGGTAAAGGCTGCCCGGGAAGTCAACGAACCGGTCTATGTTCATTGTCATCACGGGAAACATCGGGGGCCGGCCGCAATGGCCATCATGTGTCGCGCGGCCAACCTGTTTGAGCAAGAGGATGCTGAACGCTATCTCCACGAGGCAGGAACCAGCCCCGAGTACAAAGGTCTCTGGAAATCTGTTCGTGATTTTACATCACCTGCCGAGGAAACCATTCTCCCTCCACTGACAGAAGTGGCGGAAGTCAATTCGCTCACCAGTAATATGGCCGAAGCTGATCGACGGTTTGATCATCTGGTAGAATTGCTTGAACAGGAGAAAGCAAAATCGCTTGAGCCGGCCACGATTGAAAAACTGAACTCCGAACTCCTTTTGTTGTGGGCTGATCCGGGAATCTCGCCGAACTGTAACTCTCGATAAAGCATCAGATGAAAAACTTCTTGATCTCTTCGAACAAAGTGATGCCCACCTGCAGAAACATCGAGCAGAACTGAAAACAGTTACCGATCAGGAGGAATGGGCCACTCGCTTGAATCTGATAAAACAGGATTGCAAAAACTGTCATGCCCGGTTTCGGAATTGAATATTTCGATCTACTCTGTTGTGATATAAGGCGGAAACAGTTTCGATTGTCCAGATCAGGAAACAGAACCGCATGTCTGAAGAACGCCAGAAATTCGTCCTGATGGTCTCCCGATGCCATGGAGCATGAGGTCGAAAAGATCAGTCATCAGATTGCCAACATGCTTTATGCCCGCATCTGCAGTTCACGAGATCTCGATAGCCTGCTGCACGATGTGGAATTAGGAATCCGTGACAATTTGTACCTTCAACTGCTTAAGTCATGAAGATCTCGAATGGCTACTGCAGGAAAAACCTGGCCCTCTGGCAGGCAAAGTTCGCGTGCAGTGGTTAAATAGTTGATCGGCTGCAGATGCTGATCAAAAACCTCTTCTATCTCACCAGGTTGCTGCGGGCGAGCGCGGTACGCTTGAACTTCAACCATGTTTCCGGTCACAATCCAGTTTCATCAAGCGTTGTTATCCTCCTCTGCTCTGCTGGAAGTTGAATCAGTATGAACACCCCTGCCCCTGCCCTCTCCCCTCAAAGTCGACTCATTTCACTCGATGCCCTGCGTGGCTTTGATATGTTCTGGATCGCATTCGGTGAAAAAATTGTCGAGATTCTGAATGAGAAATATAAGTGGGGCATCGTGGAATGGCTCCATCATGAGCTTCAGCACCCGGAATGGAATGGATTCACCTTTTACGATCTGATCTTCCCGTTGTTCATGTTTCTCGCAGGAGTCAGTTTCACTTTCTCTCTCAGCAAGCGACGCGCTCAAGGAATGAGCGATGCGAGTTTACACGGGCACATCCTGATTCGGGGTCTGCTCCTTGTGTTGCTGGGTTGTATCTATAACGGACTGCTGTTGTTTGACTTTGAAAATCAACGTTACCCGAGTGTCCTCGGACGAATTGGTCTCGGTTACATGGGAGGCGCTTTCATTGCGCTCCACTTCCAAACAAAAGGACGCATCATCTGGGCCGCAGCCATTCTGCTCGGTTACTGGATTTTCATGAAGTACATCCCTGTTCCCGGTGTTGGAGCAGGCCTGCTTGAGCGGGGAGAAACCTGGTCCGGTTACCTCGATCAGCGGATTCTGCCTGGACGGCTTTATAAAGAGGTGCAGGATCCGGAGGGCTTAATTTCAACCATTCCCGCAGTCGTCAATGTATTGGCGGGCATTATGGCGGGTACCTGGTTACAGCGTCAGGATAAAACAGGTTACGAGAAAGTCGGCTTCATGGCGCTGGCCGGTTTAGTCTGCTGGGGTGCCGGAAAAATCTGGGACTTCAATTTTCCAATCAATAAAAATCTGTGGACCAGTTCCTTCGTACTCGTCACTGTCGGTTGGAGCCTGATGTTCCTCGCCCTCTTCTATCTGGTGATCGACGTCTGGAAAATCCGCTTCTGGACTCTCTTCTTTGTGGTGATTGGGGCGAACTCACTCTTCATTTACCTGGCGGGATCTCTGATCGACTTCAATGCGATTGCGGCTCTGCTGATTCGCAATGAAGAGAAATGGTTACACCCGATGCTCATCACCGGCGCAGGCCTGATCCTCAAATGGCTCGTGTTGTATTACATGTATCGGAACAAGATCTTCCTGCGAATTTGATCCGGTTCCTCTCTGGATTCGCAATCTGCCCGCAGGTCCGTTAAGTTAGGCTGATCTCAGCTTATTTCCAAACACTGGATTTACTACGACAGGAAAGACCTCATGAGCCCGGAAGATCGACTCGCCAGTTTAAATCTGGAACTTCCCTCACCCCCTCCTCCCGGTGGTATTTACACCCCGATTGTCTACCAGGGTTCGCTGATTTACGTCTCTGGGCATGGCCCCAATTTACCGGATGGGACCCAAATCTGTGGTAAAGTGGGGGGAGATCTGACGATGGAAGAAGGTTACGCCGCCGCCCGTCAGGTGGGGCTGACGATGCTCGCCACTCTGCAGGACCAGTTGGGCACACTCAACCGGATCAAACGGGCGATCAAGGTTCTGGGCATGGTCAACGCCACACCCGATTTTGGCCAGCATCCCCAGGTGATCAACGGTTTCAGCCAGCTCCTCCTGGATATTTTTGGCGAGGAAAATGGCCGCGCGGCCCGTTCGGCCGTCGGTTTTGGTTCACTTCCGGGCAATATCGCTGTGGAAATCGAAGCGATTTTCGAGCTGCACGAAGCCTGAGGCAGATTACCTGCCCGGCCGGGATTTTCCAGAATCTCAGTCATAATCTGGCCGGTTTTTAAGGCTGGCGGGCAGGCTCAATCATTAATTCCGGGTGAATTCCAAACACCACTATTTCTATAGTTTTCCCCATTCCTGCAGGTCCGGCTATCTTTTCCTGCCCATCTTCCGCTATAATAGTGGACGCGAGTGATGACTCGAATGCAGTTTAGTCGGGTCCACGTCGCACACTACTTTTTACAGGAATTAGAGTTACGATGGCAGAAGGCACAATCAAAAAATTGGCCGAAAAAGGGTTCGGTTTCATCAACACTGGTAATGGAAACGACATGTTCTTCCACATGTCTAACCTCGAAGGGGTCAGTTTCGATGAACTCCAGGAAGGTCAACGGGTCTCCTTCACAGAAGGTCATGGCCCTAAAGGTCCCAGAGCGGAAAATGTAAAACCTGTTTAATTGCTCTGGCATAAAACAGCAAAGCCGACGAGAAATCGCCGGCTTTTTTTATGCGCTGATTTTAAGCCACTGGTTTCCACTGACGCAGGCTTTGAATCCGAGTCGCGCATCGATTAACTATTATCGAATGAAGGGGAAAAGCTTTGGGCGAAAAGAGACTGGAAGCTGAACTATGGAAATAGCTTGTGCCTGCGGCATCCGGACAACTCTACGAGATTGTCCGGACTACCCCTCTTCATTCCACTTCAGATCTTGAGTCAGGTGGAACAGATTTCGCTTAATCTTCCTTGGCGACATCCAGCACTGACAGGAAGGCTTTCTGGGGAATCTCCACCTGCCCGAACTGTTTCATTCGCTTTTTACCTTCGCGCTGTTTCGCCCACAGTTTACGTTTACGGGTAATGTCCCCCCCGTAACATTTGGCGGTCACGTTTTTACGCAGGGCTGATAGAGTTTCGCGGGCAATCACCCGGGCACCAATCGCCGCCTGAAGGGCAATCTCAAACTGGTGTTTGGAAATCTCTTTCTTGAGACGCTTCACCAAGGCCCGGCCACGACGCTCCGCTTCCGAGCGATGGACAATCGTCGCCAGCGCGTCGACCTTCACCCCTTTGACGAGGATGTCCATTTTCACGAGGTCGGCCGCTTTGTAACCGATGATCTCGTAATCCATAGTGCCGTAACCACGCGTGGCCGATTTCAACCGATCGTGCATGTCATACACGATCTCAGCGAGTGGAAGTTCATAAACAATTTGTGCGCGCTGCGGTCCCAGATACTCCGTGCTTTTATAAGTTCCGCGGCGATCCTCACAAAGCTGCATGATCGTACCGATGTTTTCAACTGGCACGATAAACGTGGTCTTGGCGATCGGTTCCCGGAACTCATTAATTTGTCCCGCATCGGGAACATCTTCCGGGTTATCGATCTGTTGGGTTTCTCCGTTCGTCAACAGCAACTCATAGGTCACGTTCGGAGCGGTCTGGATCAGGTCAATTTCCTGTTCCTGTTCGAGACGCTGCTGGATGATCTCCATGTGCAGCATCCCCAGAAATCCACAACGGAACCCAAAGCCCAACGCATCGGATGTCTCGGGAGCAAAACTGAATGAAGCATCATTCAAACTGAGTTTGTGAAGTTCCTCACGTAGTTTTTCAAAGTCGGTCGCGTCGATGGGATACATCCCGCAGAAGACCATCTGCTTGGGAGTTTCATATCCTGGCAGGGGTTTGACAGCGGGGTTATCCGCAGTCGTAACCGTATCACCCACATGGATATTGCCGAGCGCTTTCACACCCGTGACGATGTAACCTACCTGTCCCGGCCCCAGCGTTTTGCAGGGAACCATCTTGGGGCAGAACTGTCCCAGTTCAATCACCTGATGTTTGGAACCATCGTTCATGAACTGAATCGTTTGACCTTTCTCAAGCGTTCCCTCTTTAACGCGAATGTAGGTCATGACGCCGCGGTAATTATCGTATTTGCTATCGAAGACGAGGGCTCTCAGCGGGACATCTGGTTTCCCATCGGGTGGTGGGATTTCTTTAATGATTGCTTTAAAGACATCATCAATGCCGATACCCTGTTTCGCGCTGATGCGCAAGGCTTCGTCTGGAGACAATCCGATGATCGTTTCAACTTCGTCCAGCACCTCATCAATCCGGGTGACGGGGAGGTCAATCTTGTTCACAACGGTGATAATCGTCAAATCGGCGTTGATGGCAGCATAGGCGTTGGCGACCGATTGAGCCTGGACTCCCTGAAAGGCGTCAATCAGCAAGAGAGCCCCTTCACAGGCAGCCAGACTGCGGGAGACTTCGTAATGAAAGTCGACGTGACCGGGGGTGTCGATCAGATTCAATTCGTACTTCTGTCCTTCATGGACATGGTGGATCGTGACCGCGCGTGCTTTGACTGTAATCCCGCGTTCTTTCTCGACATCAAGGTCGTCCAGAATCTGCTCTTTGAACTCGCGCTGGGTAATCGCGCCTGTTTTTAAGAGCAGCTGATCGGCAAGCGTACTTTTACCATGATCGATATGAGCGACAATCGAAAAGTTACGGATAAATTTGGGGTCCATAGACAGTCAGTTATCCAGAAAAAATGTCTGGGAAATTTGATGGGGAGGATTTGCCTCTTATAAGTGTAGACCGGGTCCAGTTCAAAATTCGGCCAGTCCTGACAATCCTGGATATTCTTCAGGTTTGCCGGTTCGATCCCCGCAATGATTGAGTCTCTATTCCTACTCCGCCGGACATCCGGCGCTGATCCAGTCCCGGCGGCCACATCCAGCTGAGCCGATGTAACCTGCATCTCCTCCCAGGGAGGCAAAGTCGATCCGGGTATTGGCGTACGGGGTGGGGAAAGCCCGGAGCTTCACTTCTTCCTTGATCCGTGCCAGAAAACGGCGTCCGAGTTCGGTATCATTTCCTCCAAAGGTCATCGCTCCCCCAAAGAGGACCGTATCCGGGTCGATCGTGTGCATTAAGGTTGTCGTGCCCACTCCCAGATACCGGGCCGTTTCCATAATCAGAAATTCGGCCAGTTCATCTCCCCGTTCCGCCTCTCGGGCAATCAGTAACGGGGTGATAGATTCTCCTGATTCTTTGAGTTGTTGTAAAGATGATTTCGCCCCCTCCTGCAGGGCTTCGTAAGTCCGCTGAACCAGGGCTTTGGCGCTGGCATAGGCCTCCAGCGTTCCTGTCTGACCGGTATCCCAGGGACGTCCGTTGGTCATCTCGATAATGATATGACCACACTCCCCGCCATGGGAGTTTTCGCCGTTGAGGACCACATCGTTGATAATAATGCCGCAACCAATCCCTGTTCCCAGGGTCCAGAAAACGAGAGAGTTAGCTGACTTGGCGGCACCTGCCCAGTATTCTCCATAAGCAGCTGCGTTGGCATCGTTATTGAGATAAGTCGGACGCTGAAAGAGATCGGCAAACTTCTGACGGATGGGGAAATTCTGCCAGCCCGGCAGGTTGGTCGGATTGATCAACATACCCTGCTTGATGCTCATCGTTCCCGGGGAGACTACTCCCACAGCCTTCAGTTCCGGAATTGAAGTACCCGCTTCTTGCAGAATTCCTTCGGCCGCCTCTTTGATGTTCTGCATGATGACTTGCGGGCCGGATTCCGCTGAAGTCGGAATACTGGTCTTTGCCAGTGACTCTCCAGCGTCGTTGACCACGCCAAGTTTGACATTGGTTCCCCCAATATCGATGCCCAGGAAGATGGAGTTGTTTGGATCGTTGCCGGTCGTCGTGTCTGTCATCGTCTGAAAAATGAATTTAACTTGAAGGAATGGGAATCAGTGGGTCACTGGCTGGGAAGCCAACCTCTCCGTCAGGAGTCGGGTTCAACAGTAATTGGGCCCCGAGAACAAACTGGGCAGCGAGCTTTTCAGCAGAGGCGCGGGCGACCAGGTGGAACTCTGCCCGGCGCAGGGGGAGCAATTCGCTGTGAGTATAGGCAAAGCAGCCCCCGGACCGCAATTCACCACATGAATCTGGGGGCGAAATCGAGCTGACTTTCGCCCGAAACAGGCTGAAAAGGCCGCTCAATAGCACTACCGCTTTGAGAACCCTGCACCAGACCCACTGAAAATAGATTCAGGTAGATTGAGTATTCTGTCCAAAACCAGTTCTGTACCTCTGAGCGTTGACCCTCTAGAATAAACTGGGAGAGTCTGAAAGGTTACCCGGAATTCCAGCGGGAGTTCTCCAATCCTGTAACCCGAACGGCTCTTCAGTTCAACTACTCTTCAGTTCAAGCAATTGACTTAAACACTCAGCCCTCCATTCAACCCGTTCATGCATTCAAGCTCTGATGGATCTCCATCCGGGCAGGAGCCAGGCAATGAAGTTCTCAAAATATCAAATTACTCTCTGTCTGTGCGGACTGGGAAGTCTGCTGTTAACCCCCGCCACGACCATGGCTGATCCTCCTGATGATCGTAAGATCGAACGTGAATCCGATAGAGGGCTGCAACTCGACATTGGACGATTCACCCCTTTACGCCTCGTGGACTCAAAATTAACATTGGTCCTAAAAACGGGCAAACGTTCTGTGAATGTGAAGTACGCCGTAACGGTTACATCCCTGTCGACGTTGATGCGCGTGAATGAACAATATCCGGGACCTGCGTATGCGGAGCGTCCCGGCCAACCAACAGAAATTCCACCCGGCGATTATGCTGGAGGGTGATCTCCTCGGCACACCCGGCGAACCTGATCTACTTGGTGCCCCTGAGAATGAGGGACCAGAATTGATCGATCCCGAATCCGGTCCACTGCTGGAGTCTCCTCCATCACCCGATGAAGATACAAATTCGGGTCCTGTTCCTTTAGGAACTCCTCCTGAACCAGAAGCTGATAATTCGACCTCTTCAGCTGATCCAATCCTCGAACCCGTTCCCTCGTTCCCGCAAATAATCTTCCCCCGCAGGAAGCTTTTCTGGGTGTGAATGTGGAACCGATCAGTGCGGCACTGGCGAGTCAGTTCGCTGACCTCATTCCACGAGGAGCCGGTTTGCAACTGACACGCATCGGTCAGGCATCTCCCGCAGAAGAAGCGGGCCTGCGAAAGTACGACATCCTGGTTAACAAATCGAAGAGACACCCGTTGGCAGTCTTAATGAGCTGGCCTGACTGTGAAAAGCTCATCAACCAGGCGACTATGTCCTCTTCACCCCAGCCACGAGCCTCCCGCTTACAGGAAGTCGTGGTCCGTTTGGGCGCTCGTAATACAACATCCGCCTCAGTAAATACAACCGCGAAAGTCCCCCCACAAAGCTGGACTGGAGGCCGCAACTCCAGGTGCACAACCTGTTGTCCGCTTCCCGGCAGGACGGGGCGTCGTGGAGGTCGGTCCTTCGAACCCGCCCTGCTCCCATTGTCGATCCGGCTGCTCCTCAGGTCATTCCTGAAGAGCTCAGGGCGTGATTCCCAGGCAGATTCCTCAATCGGGCACACAGGAATTTTACACTCCACGCCGCTCTACCGACGGGCAACCCTCTCTGCTGGGAGAACCTGAAGACGCTCTGGAACTTCCTTCCAAATAATGAAATGACTAAGATGGGCAAAACTTAATTGGAGAGCTTACTCTCTGGATGCGACCTGTCTGATCACGTTGATCAGAAGCATGAACGGCAACATGTTTCAGGGACGCTTCTGTACCATTTCGCACATCCTCAGAATTCCTGGTTGAGTTCTCTCAGCTTGGATTTCATGTGACGAATTGAGCAGCTCGCGCCCCTAAGGGAGTATAACCATGAGGGTGTTGAAAGACATTCTTCGTAATAATCGCACCTGGGCTCAGGGCGAAACCGATCGGGATCCTGACTTCTTTAAAAATCTGGAGGCTCAACAATCTCCAGACATCTTGTGGATTGGCTGTGCTGACAGCCGCGTCCCTGCAAATCAGATCATGGGCATGTCTCCGGGGGAAGTTTTCGTCCACCGTAACATCGCAAACGTGGTCGTTCACAGCGACTTCAATTGTCTGTCCGTACTGGAATACGCTGTAGCAATCTTGAAGGTGAAGCATGTGATTGTCTGTGGCCATTATGGTTGTGGCGGTGTCAAAGCTGCCATGGAAAACCATAAGCTCGCCTTTAATTCGACAACTGACATGCCATCAAGGGACGTTCGTTCCAAACATGAACAGGTTCTGGCGGAATGCAATGACCTTGCCACTGAGCTGGATACTCTTTGTGAGTTGAATGTCATCAACAACGTCTGTCACACCACGATTGTGCAGGACGCCTGGGACCGAGGCCAGAACTCGCTGTGCATGGTTGGATCTACCGCCTTAAAGATGGACTCCTGAATGATCTGGAATGCTGTGTCACCAATGCAAACGAAGTCTCTGAGTTCTACAGACTGGCTGTGGATTCATCGAAAAAGGCGGGAGCGAGTGGTGTCTTTCATCGTCCGGGAAATGATGATTAACGGACTATAAAATCGCAGCCCGCATCCGATTGGTCAACTGCGCCAGATAGCGCCCGTGCGGTTCCTGGGGTTCGGTACTGAAGATAATTCCAAAAGTATTAATCTCGGGATCCATCCAGAGTATCGTTCCCGTCGCTCCCCAATGGCCATAGGTGGAGGGACTGTGGAGGTCACCAAAATGAGCCGAATAACCGGGCCAGGCTAACTTCCAACCCAGACCCACGGGACGACAACGCCGCTCGACCTCCGATATCGGCCATGAAATCTGGCTGATTGCTGGTCGCAACCTTCACCGCTGCGGGGCTCAGTATGGTAGCCCCGCCGAATGTTCCTCCATTTAACATCATGGCCGCAACGCGCGAGGTCTTCCGGGGTGGTCAAAGCAACTTCCAGGGTGCTCCCCATAGGCTCCGCCAGTATTTTTCATTCCAGTTCCAGCAGCGCCGCCCAACTGTATTTCGGGGAGTCGAATCTCACGCGATGCGATTGACTTTCGGCTCGTTCCCCGTAGACCAGGTGGCGGGTGCTCCCAGAGCGGTGTCATGCATCTTTAATGGTTCAAAATATGTTGCTGCAAATACTCGGAACAGCTTAAAGAAGTGATCCGATGAATGATTTCTCCCAGCAGACAGAACCCCATCGACTGATATCGGACCCCTCAATTCGGGTTAAACAGCAACGGAGTGTTGCAGATTTCCGAAACAAACTGACTCAATGGAGATCGACTGTTTCTTAAATCAAAATCATCCGGCAGCATATCCGGCAATCCGGAACTATGAGTCAACAGGTGCCTTAAGGTGATGCTGTTCTTACCTGTCCCTTTGAAATCTGAATGTAATGTCGAACCTTATCATTCAGAGAGAGCTTGCCCTGTTCGGTTAACCGCATGATGGCAGTCGCTACGATCGGTTTGGTGATGGAAGCAACGAGGTAGATGCTGTCATCGCACTGAGGTTTACTGTGTTTGATCTGTTGTCGTCCTGTACGAACGACCGGTCTGTTTTCCTTCCTTCCCATCAGGAAGGCCATGGCCGGAACTTCATCAGCATCACACCATGCGTTCGCCTGGTCAATGATACCTGACCAGCGATCGGAACAGAGCCCGACCTCGTCAGGGGGTTGATCTGCTTGAGTTCAGCAAATGGAGCCATGGTTCTTTTTCCTTATACACCCAACGTGACAAACGCCGTCATGAGATCCATCACGGCGTTTGTAGAAGATTGTGCGTGACCTGTTTCCAGTTAGGGAAGTAAGATCTTTCACAGTGTCCTGCTCTTCGATCAATTCCTTTAACGGTGGCATCGACTTCGCCCAGCTCATTCGTTATGTTTGATTCCCTGTTTGATAGTCCAGGTGGAGCCATCACTGGTAAGTGGAACTGCAGATCAATCCTTCTTCAATTCCGTAGCTGCCATCACCGCAGATAGCGCACTGAAAGTTTCCTCTGCGGGAGTAGGGCATGATATTCTTAACGGTATCGATAATAGGCATTCGCAGCCGACGGGTAGCAGAAGAGGCACCACGTGCCTGAATGACAGCGGCTCCGCGTTTCTGAACAGTTTCAATAAAGGTTTCTTTCAGCCAGCTTTCATCGCCAATCACATCGGCTGCCGTCGGTTGTCGATGGTTACAGAAGTCGGGGTACTGTGTTGCCGAATGGTTTCCCCAGATCGTCAGGTTTTTGACATCGCAAACAGTCTTACCCGATTTTTTAGCGAGCTGAGTCACAGCACGATTCTCATCAAGCATGGTCATCGCATACCAGCGATCGCGGGGAACATCAGGAGCGTTCGCCATGGCAATCAGACAGTTCGTGTTACAGGGGTTACCCACCACGACGACCCGAACATCTTTCGCAGCAGCAGCTTGAATTGCTTTGCCTGTGTTGGTGAAGATCGGTCCGTTGACACGAATCAAATCACCCCGTTCCATGCCTGCTTTTCGAGGAACAGAACCAACACAGAGTACAAAGTTGCAATCACCAAAACCTTGTTCGAGGTGATCGCTATCGGCTTTAACAACGCCAGCCAGAGTGGGGAAAGCACAGTCATCCAGTTCCATTTCAACCCCATCCAGGGCCGCCATGACGGGGGGAACCTCAACGAGATGCAGAATAACAGGTTGGTCAGCACCAAAAACCTGACCTGAGGCAATACGGAACAAGAGGGCGTAACCAATTTGACCGGCGGCACCTGTGACGGCCACGCGAATCGGGGCTTTCATCGTGAACTCCTGGCAGAAGGAAATATTTCGGGATTGTGAGTCCCTATTTTAGACTCTTTCGCCCGTCGATGATACCGAACCGATCCGTAAGAAAACTTTCGCCAAGCGGATTCCAATAAATCGGAATCTCGGTGATGATCAAGAGCTGTGAGAACGGGGCCGGCTGGCTGATCACTTAAAGACTTACAGAACAGTCGCCGTTTCGATCTCTCCCGCTTCCGGCCTGAGCTCTACTTCGGTACCAGGCTCCAGATACTCCCGGCGAATGATCGCCAGACCGACAGTGGTTTCGAGCTCAGGATGCTGGCAGGAGGAAGTGACATGGCCGATCTGCTTCGGCAATCCGCCCGGGGGGAAGATGGGCGTTCCAGAGGAGAAGGTGTGGGCTCCATCCCACGACAAACTCCTTAGCTCCTGATTGGTGTGACCTATCGTTTCGAGGCGGGCAATCGGCTCCTGCCCCAGGTAACACCCTTTGGTAAATGATATGGCTTGAGTCGTACGAGCGACTTCATGCGCCAGATTTTTTTCTGTGATATCAATCCCGTAGAGGGGAAGTCCGCTTTCAATACGCAAAGTATGAAAACAATTTGAACCTGCGGCGAGTATGCCCTGATTGATCAGATTTTTCCAGAGTTCAACTGCATCATTTTTCGGAAAGAAGAGAAGATAACCTGGAGCATCGAACACATCGATGCGCACTGAATTGCAAATTCTTTTCCAAACTTCACAACCTCTACAGATTGCCAACGCGAAATCGTTTGATCCGTCCATTCTTCAATTTTATCTGGCGCGCCGCTGTGCACCGGTGAGGTAAAAGAAAGAATACTCTCACCCAGCTCTTCGATTTGCACATCATCGAGCAGAATATATTTCTGTAAATGCTCTCTCAACTCACGAGATCCACCCCCTAAAGAAAAGAGCAATAAACTCTCCGGTTCGCAGATCACATACAGATGCGCAAGCACCCGCCCCTTCACCGTAGTGATAAATGCTTCACAACCCATTCCGGGTTGAAGTTGAGAGATATTATTCGTGCAGAAGTTATTTAAAAAACGACTTCGTGCACTTCCTTTCAATCGAAAAGCAAAGGAACCACTCAAATCGAATAAGACCGAGCCCTCACACATTGCCTGCCATTCTGCATTGCTGTCACCAAACGAGTCCACTAATGGACCGGGAAGCTCAGACCTTTCAGCAGTTGAACTATGCTCCAGAAATAATTCCAGCAATGAATCAGTGGACATACACGTAATTTCCCAGAGTAACCACAAGTGAATAAATCAATAATTTGATTCAGCGTGAGCAGATTTAGCGTGAGTGATGTAAAGACCAGGTTTCATCAAAGAAATCGAGATCGACGATTTTACCAGGTGTGCGACTGTCGGGTGGGGTATTCAAATCAATGATCGCCCAGTCGGGAAGTTTGGGAACCTGACGGGCGTTGTTCAGATAATCGTACTCGCGGAAGGTAAACCCGCTATTGAGGACAATGTATTTTTCCGGGTTGAGTGGGTTCGGATAAATCATGATCAACGCATGATGATCAGCCGCGTACGATTTGTCACCCACAACGATGGCTTCTTTCGTCCATTGAATCGGTAACTTCCCGGCAATCTTTCCCAGGACCTGATTGCTGGCTGGATCCCCGAAGAGGACCAGGTTCGAATTGGCGATTTGCGCTTCGGTCAACTCCTGATCTGTCACTACCTGCGCGTCGCCACGAAAATGTCGACGCCAGTGAGTAATGGCATGATCCTGTTCCGATTCTGTCCAATTCTGCATCAGGCTGTGTGGACTTTGACCAGTAGGAGTGACAATCACAAAGGAATCCATAAAGGCATCGTCAATCGGCCCCTGCAGATTATGAACTTTACAAAGTCCCTCTTTCGGATAATCACCCGTATGCCAGGTTCCATCGACCTCGAACAGGTCGGCCTGCCAGGAGAGATCGGACATGGGACCGGGAAGCTCCAACTCCTGCTCATCGATCACCACAGTCACCGGTTTATCCATTTCCAGACGATAGGAGCCTGCCGGAAAATCAAAAGTGAGATCATTGATGTTCTCTGTCGAGACGATCAACCTGTTTCCACGGATTTCCGCTTCAATGCGTGCTTCTTCCCAATGTTTCTTGAGACCATTGAGTCGGATCCAGTGCATTTTGTTGTATTTGAGTGTGTATGTAGAGAACTTCAACCGGCGCGGCAAAAAGGGCCGCCCGTACTCCGCCAGCGAGGCCAGTTTCTCTTCAATGATCTTTAGCGAATCAGGGTGGATGCTATGTTTGGTCTGTGGCCCGATGATATGCATCAGGCGGATATTTTCCTGAGCCAAAGCTGTTTCCATAATATCCGCTGCCTGTTTTTGAATGTCGAGTTCACCACTGTAGGCGATCGTCGGGCAGGCGAGCAGATTCACGGCGTAGTCGGGACAGTCGTACCAATGCCAGAGAGCACTCTCGTAATAGTTGGGACTCAGCTTTTCCTTCTGAAAGAACTTGAGAAACTCAGGCGTTTCTGAAAATCCCGCGCCGGGGTTGGCCGCAAACCAGCGATCGGGGTAATGCACAGCAAACTGCCAGGCTGCCGCCCCTCCCATAGAGAAACCGCGCGAAGCAATCAGATCAGGATTAACTCGATACTGCTGCTGTGTCGCTTCGAGTGCTTCCAGGACATCAACTTCACCAGCAAATTTGAAGGCATTGCAGTAACGACCATAAGGATGTAACACGATCGTGTTTTCGGGTTGGATGTTTCCAACCGTGTGTTGACGTTGATGAATGAAATTGACTTCACTTAAAACTTCACCACGACCATGAAACCAGAGGTCGCAACGATATGAACGCGTTCCATTGAAATCGTAATTTTCTGGAATGACCAACCCATATGGCTGCACTGTTTGATCGATTCGCGAACGGTATCCGCGCACTACGAGTCCAGTTTGTGTTTTCCAGGGCGCTTTTCCCTGCAGAAGTAAATTCGCCCGCTCTGTTCCGGTGAAGAGTAGTTCCCGGGCTTTATCAAACTCTTTTTCTTCAAAGAATTCCTGATGCTCCAGAGCCTGCTGCACAGCGCGGTAATAAATCTCAACGTCCGGAATTAACGCGTGTAGCTGTTCACCCTGTTTCAAATGAAGTTCAATTATCTGATCGTGCAGTTGCTGAAGAAGTTTCTTCAGCTCCGCTTGGACTTCCTTCGGAACTTCCACTCCCAGCTTGGGAATGCGGCGCACACTTTCCAGGCTGTTATCCTGATCGCCATCAGCAAAAGCCGGCGTTGAGATTGAGCCCAGCAAAAGCAGAAGCAGGATCGCTGAAAACGATTTGAGACTGGAAAACATGCGAATTTCCAATTCATCAGAGAAGGTGAACCGATGTGTGTAGGGTATTTATCCTAACAGACCGGATGGGGAAGACCAGCCGCAGAGGATAAAAAAAGGCTTTCCGGTTAAAGCCCGCAAAGCCTTTTATGATCTGGTGGATCGTAGAAATAAGTTCTTAATTCACAATACGTTTGTATCGAACGCGATGAGGGCGATCGGCTTCCTCACCCAGTCTTTCCCGACGTTGAATCTCGTACATTTTATAGTTCCCTTCAAACCAGACGACATTACTGTCCCCTTCGAAGGCAAGGATATGAGTCGCGATGCGGTCGAGGAACCAGCGGTCGTGGCTCGTAACCATCGCACAGCCACCAAAGTTCGACAGGGCTTCCTCCAGTGAACGGAGTGTTTCGACATCGAGGTCGTTCGTCGGTTCGTCGAGCAACAGCAGGTTGCCACCGGAACGTAACAGCTTCGCCAGATGAACGCGGTTACGCTGACCACCGGAAAGTGTGCCTACTTTCTGTTGTTGATCGGAGCCTTTGAAGTTGAACCGGCCACAGTACGCTCGCGCATGAATGCGGGTTCCACCAACCTCCAGGAGATCCAACCCTCCCGAGATCTCTTCATAAACAGTTTTATCTGCTTCCAACGCATCACGACTTTGATCGACATAGGAGAGTTCTACCGAATCCCCAATGCGCAGAGTTCCTGAAGAAGGCTCTTCAAGACCCATGATCATTTTAAAGAGAGTCGTTTTACCCGCCCCGTTAGGACCGATGACTCCCACGATCCCACCGCGGGGAAGATTGAAGTCGAGATTATCGAAGAGGACTTTATCTTCAAAAGCTTTACTCAACCCTTCCGCCCGCACAACAAGATCTCCCAGAGGTCTGGAAACGGGAATCTGAATATCGGCGGCATCTTCCCGCTCGTCATACTGCTGCGCGGCGAGTGATTCGTAACGCTCAAGACGAGCTTTGTTTTTGGTTGAGCGTGCTTTGGGCGACATGCGAACCCATTCGAGTTCCTGTTTCAACATCCGCTGACGTTTCGATTCCCGACGTTCTTCTTCCTGTAGGCGCTGCTGTTTCTGTTCGAGCCAGGAAGAATAATTCCCTTCGTAGAAGAAGGGGAATGCGCCGCTTTGGTCCGAGTTCAAGAATCCAACCGGCGGCATTATCGAGATAACAGTCGTGAGTCACAGCGACGACAGTTCCGGGAAGTCCTGCAGGTACCGTTCGACCAGGCAACAGAATCGGCATCGAGGTGGTTCGTCGGTTCGTCGATCAACAGCATGTCTGGATTTTCGAACGAGTTTGCACATGGCCACCCAGCGTTTTTCTCCCCGGAAAGTGTCGAGATCAATGCATCTCCGGGAGGAACTCATAACGCATCCATTGCCAGTTCTACAGTGCGATCAAGTTCCCGCAAATTTCCGGCATCGATTTTATCCTGTAACTTCGCCTGTTCTTCAATGAGTCTTTCCATTTCCTCAGGAGTCATCTCTTCGGCAAACTTCATGTTCACTTCGTTATAACGATCGAGAATCGCCTGAGAACTTTGAACCACCTCTGGAAATTGCTTCTTCGACGGTCTGCTCCGGATCCAGTTGAGGTTCCTGCTCGAAGTAACCAATTTTGATATTCTTCGCCGGACGAACAGTCCCCATAAAGTCGGTATCCTGCCCGGCCATAATCCGCAGCCAGCGTACTTTTACCGGCACCATTTCCCCCCAGGACACAATTTCGCCCCCGGCAGAAAGCGATATTAATATTGCTCAAGACCTCTTTCTCGTCATAGATACGAGTCAGGCCTTCAATCGACATAATGTATTGTTGTGACATGGCTTAGTACTGGATTGAATAATTTTGTTCTGAGATATACTTGTTAATGCAGGGTGACCCGCTTCAAATTCCGGAGCAGTGTTTAAATGTTGGTCGTTTAAGAGTCTGGATGTTCAACAGTCTGGTTGATAATTCAGCGGAGACCCTTTGGCAAGGTCCACGGGCTGGAAATCAAACTGGAAAGGCCGCAGGGAGGTTCAGCTCCATAGTATTCACGATTGAGTTATACTGGGGGAGCGCATTTTCACGCCATTAGTCGTGGGTGTGAAAACTGAGTCGCATTTGCGGATCGGCATGTTGCTCAAACTCGCGAAAGAGCAGGCTCGGCTGGATGTCGCGGTTATGCTGATATTTGTCGCTCGAGTATTCTTTCACAGAGCCTTCTAGTGTGTGATAGAAAATCTGACAAATCGGGACATCAGGATAAATTCGAACTGGTTGTACGGCGAACATTTCCAATGTCCAGTAACCGCTGAAGCCCACATCCCCAAAACCAGCCGTACAATGCACGATTAACCCAAGTCGACCGACAGAAGAGCGACCCTCCAGCATCGGAACCAGGTTGTGTGTTTCTGTTCGCTCGACTGTACGACCCAGATACAACTTGTGCGGCTGCAGCACAAAACCTTCTTCTGGTATCTCGTAACGACGATACCGGTTCGGTCGTTTCATATCGAGCACAATTTCTTCGTAGACCAGCAGCTCATTGTGCAGCGTCAGGTTGTAACTGTTCGGGTTAAGTTGCGATTCCCGAAACGGCTCGATCTGAATGTTATTTCCCAGCTGGGCTTTGATTTCCAATCCTGAGAGTATCATCAGCAAAAGCCTGTCGATATAGATGGAACGGAATTGAGGTGTAGGTGCCGGGTAACAGTATCGCTCCTGCGGATCGTTTCGCTTCCTCTCGACCCAACCGGTACTCTGTCACAGTAGGTTTTTCGACCGCAGATTGC
The DNA here is from genome assembly GCA_041398805.1 of Planctomycetaceae bacterium. GTDB lineage: Bacteria > Planctomycetota > Planctomycetia > Planctomycetales > Planctomycetaceae > Polystyrenella. The sequence goes on from JAWKUC010000003.1 coordinate 46,396, forward strand.
AACAGTTTCCCGAAAACTGGAGTGATTCTCCTGCTTAACAGGCGAGAAGTTGACGTTCGAGTGTCTCGACCAGCTCTTTGGCGGGCCACTCGCGACGAGCCAGCTTGAAAACAGCTCCTTCTTCCAGGGACTTGATGATTTTTTTCTCGGCAGACATGACCGTACTGTGATTACGTCCCCCAAAGTGCTGGCCAATTTCCTTGTAGGCCGCCTCGGTCAATTTTCGCGAGAGATAAATCGCGATCATCCGTGGCAGACTGACTTTACGACTGCGACTGGACGATTTGATTTCTTCCGGCGTGATCCCGAAGAATTCAGCAACGATGCAATCGATGTCCGCCATCCGCACGATCCTTACACAATCCCGTTCCAGGTCGGAAAGGATTTTGCGGGCAGAGTTTACCGAAAGTGTCTGGTTGGTTTCGAATAACCGGTGCGTCTCCAGGCAGTTCAAAGCCCCTTCCAGTTCCCGCACATTCTGCTGGAATCGAGAAGCGACAAATTTAAGGACACTGTTACTCAGCGTACTCTGCATCGCCTGTGCTTTATGCTGCAGAATATTCTCGCGAGTCGTTTTATCGGGAGCTTCAATTTTGCACACCATGCCCGAGAGGAAACGGGTGCTTAACTCGGTTGAGGTTTTCGTGAGTAAACGTGGATGCCGGTCGGAAGTCAGCACAATCTGACAACCTTTGGATTCGAGTTGCTTGATCGTATGGAGGAATTCTTCCTGAATGACCCCTTTCTTCTCCAGAAAGTTGACATCATCGACCAGTAAGACATCGACATTCCGAAACTTATGACGAAAACTCGGTAAGGTTTTATCACGCAGCGCCAACGTAAAATAATTGGCGAATGATTCGGCACTGATCAGCATAACATTCAGATTCGGATGCAGCTGGCGGATGGATTTGTAGATTCCTTCCAGCAGGTGAGTTTTACCCAACCCGACATTGGCATGCAGGTAAAGCGGATTACAACGCTCACCCGGAAACTGACACGCCTGTAAAGAAGCCATGTAGGCAAACTGATTCGACTCGCCGCTGATGAAATCGTTCAGGCTGGCGTACTTTCGCCCTGATCGGCGGGCGTAACTTTGCCGGGGGACAGGTTTAGTTGCCGCTGCAACCTGCTCAACTTCCGGCGCGATCGTCGACTCCGTTTTCGCAACCGCGACAGGCATTGCAGGCAGAACCGGTTTCGCCTTCGATTTCTCTGCACGTGCAGCTTCACGCGGTTGCGGCAATTGAGCGGCATCGACAACGAAGAGAATCCGCGCGGAGGGACCGAGAAACTGCTGGGCGAGCCTGGTCAGCACAGAGCGAAACTGCTTTTGCATCCAGTTGAGCACGAAAGGGCTTCCAACCCCAACGCTCAATTCCTCATCAGCCGTCTTCAGGGAGACTTTGTTCTTAAACCAACTCTCATAATTCTTAATTCCTATTTCAGATTGAAGTAGTTCTAGGAAAGTCGATTCGCAAAAAGCTTGCGGCTGCACCATCGCCGTGGATTGGGGCTGCATCTTGCATCCCTTTAAGGGCTGTGTCTCCAAAGCCAGTCATTGCGCGCAATTCACCCTTTTCATGATAGTACTGTTTCAAATGAATAGAAGTTTCAAATGAGTACAGCGCTCACCCGGAAAAGATAGAGAGAGGGTAGCATTCCGTTACCGAATTGACGCGAACACGAATCCTTGTAGTCAAAGAGAGGTTTGATAAGACGGGAGTAATCGGCAGGTTGAGTTGCACCAGACAACCTGTCGAAAGGACGACTCGTTCACTGTAGGACGATGTTACTCTACAGAGATCAACTGTCAAACCTCAACGATGGAATTTCTGAAAGAGAATTTTGTGGAAACGAATCGGCAACGTTTCTTCTCGGAAAATTCATGCATCTTCACAGACAGAACTTTTTTTCTCCACCGGTACATCTCGATTCGACATGTTGAGAAGTTGTGGAATTCTGAAAATAACTTCAACTTTTCAAAGACTCGTTCGCACCAGGCAGCAACACCTCTTCACACTTGAATTAGTCGTAAACTGTTGTCCGTAAAGCTCTACTGTCGAATAAAAACCTGTTTCACAGAGGTCTGTCTGAAGCCGAGTGATTGGTAAATCTCGATTGCGTAATGATTTCGGGAATCGACTGCGAGAAAGATCGCCTGCTGGCCTGCGTCGCGAGCTCTGTTAATCGACTCCTGCAGCATAAACGTCCCCAGACCAACACCGCGGAAAGCAGGAATCACTCCCATATAGGCGACCTCCCACTTTTGATCGGCAGCGTAATTTCTCAGCAATATCAATCCGGCGGGTTCGTCTTCTACATAAAACAAAAACCAGAGTTCCGGCTCAAAAGGTCCATTCAAACGATGGCTGGAAAGTGAGTCTTCTCCCGACCGCAGCAGATTAAATTCGGGTACGTCCAGAGTTTCCTGATAAGTTTTTTCAAGAATCGAACTGAAAAGCGATTCATTGTCCGATTCGGCAAAAGAGACAACGCGACAAGCTGCTCTATTTTTCAGTTTGGGTTCTGTGAAATCCTGCTGGGCGATTGGGCATTCCATAAAATGGAGTTCGGCCAGTGGTTTGAAATTGTTCTTTTTAAGCAGACTTTGTTCATCGCGGGCTTCAGGGTCGAGCATCGCCTGCGTGAAGAGAATTCCCTGTTTTTTCTGAGTCTCCTCAATTTGCCTTAAAAGGGTCGAACCGACACGTTCCCAGGCTGCTGCCTCAGGGATCACGGGGGGCCAGATGAAGGAGGACTGATCTTTCTGAATCAACGTCAGGCAGGCCCCTACGTCTTCCCCTGCTTCTTCAGCCAGATATAATCCTTCCAGATTCAATTCATCCCGGCTTTCCGCCTCCAGGACCGCTTCAATCTGCTCTTCCTGTTCCTCAGGCAACAGATCGTGAAAGAGTATCCGCAGTGCGCGTATTTTTTTCTCGCCGTTTGCAGGTGAGACGTGGATACCCATCAGTCAGTCTTTCCGTCCAAGGCAGACCTTACGAGAGAAAACTTGAAGCATCGAATTTGATCGAGAGATTTGAAAAAACAGAAGGTGTTATTATTCAATACGTTTTGTTTGCCTGAAATGTAAAGCCGTCACAATTCACAACTTTGAGAAAATTCCAAAGTGAAATTCGAGAGGAGTAGGCATGAGTGCCATTGAACAGGCTATCAAACATTGGGAACTGGCCCGGAACCGCACATTAGCGACACTCGATTCCATCGCGGAATTGCCTGATCCACGCAGTTCTGGGGTGGCGACCCAACTGGGCGAGCCCATATCTGTTGGCAATTGATGCACATTGCCATCTCGGAAGAGAACTTGCCACGCTCTTCCTGCAGATCGTCCAACGGACTTTCTGAGTTAGTTCCACGATTTAAAGTGGGAAAGTGTTCCGGATGATCAACCACACTATCGAAGAAATCCGTGAGACCTTGAACCTCACCCGGTCGCATTGCTGGAATTTGTACGGACGTTCGAAGGGTGCCGGACCTGTCGCAATGCATTCCCGGGCGTCAGGAACGGGGCTGGTCGGTCGAAATGTTGTCACACAGTTGTCTCCTGGCACGAAGCCCACCATCAGGGACAGGCCCATTTCGTCTCAACAGTTGGAAAGCGAGTCAGCAGAGTTGATTCCTGTGGTCGAAATCGCTTATCTGGAGAGTTTGCAGAATCCCTTCCCTCTTCACAGGTTAAAGCCTTCGCTTATCTCAACTGCCCTCGCCTTATTAACCAGACAGAATTCTGGAGTCACTACGTCGACACCCCCTGGATTGTTAACGCTTCCCGAACTTAAAGATCTCGTCTCGTCAGGCGAGATCGATACCGTCGCCGTCGTTTTTACTGATTTATACGGGCGGATGGTGGGGAAACGATTCGACGCAGGCTTTTTCCTCGACACCGTCGTCGAAGGGGGAACACACGCCTGCAACTATCTGCTGACGGTCGACATGGAAATGGAACCGATTCCCGGTTATCAACTCGCTAACTGGGAAAGTGGTTATGGTGATTTTCATCTGATTCCCGATTTGACGACCTTGCGCCGGGCAGCCTGGCTTGATCGCACCGCATTGATTCTATGTAACGTGCAGAACGATGCGACACATGCTCCCGTTAAGGAAGCCCCCCGCAGCCTGTTGAATGAGCAGATCGCCAAAGCGAGTGTGCTCGGTTACGAAGCAAAAGCAGGATCGGAACTGGAATACTATCTCTTCAATGACAGTTACAAATCGGCACAACAGAAAAACTTTACCAAACTGGAACCTGCCGGCTGGTACATCGAAGATTATCACATGCTGCAGGGAGCACGGGAAGAATCTTTCAACGGGGCCGTCCGACGGTACCTCAGTCAGTCCGGTGTGATTGTCGAATCGACCAAGGGAGAATGGGGAACGGGTCAGCACGAATTGAATGTGAAATACGACGACATCCTTAAGATGGCTGATAATCACGCCATTTATAAACAGTGCCTCAAAGAGACCGCCGACCAGCTGGGAGTGAGTGTCACTTTCATGGCGAAATTCGAAACGAGCTGGGCCGGTTCGAGTAGTCACCTGCACCTCAGTCTCTGGAAAGAGGGAGTAAATGCATTCGTCGGTTCCGATAAATTCGGTCCCATCGCCTGTTCCGATACATTTCGGCACTTCCTGGGAGGCTGGATCGCCCACGCCGCAGAAGTCGCCCCCTTCTACGCCCCAACAGTGAACTCGTACAAACGTTTTCAATCGGGATCGTGGGCGCCAACTCGCCTGGCCTGGAGTAACGATAACCGGACAGCGGGGTTCCGAATTGTGGGAGGTGGCCCCAGCTTAAGAATTGAATGCCGTATTCCGGGAGCTGACTGCAATCCCTACCTTGCGTTCGCCGCCTCGCTTGCTTCGGGGCTGGATGGGATTGCAAACAAGATCGAACCTCCTGATTGTTTCTCGGGCGATATGTATCACGCCGAAGAGATTCCGGAAGTTCCCAAAACTCTGCATGACGCGACCGATCGCTTCGAACAATCGGAATTTGTGCGGCTCGCCTTCGGGGAAGACGTGCAGCGGCATTACGTTCACTTCTTCCGTACTGAGCAGGCTGCTTATGATCGGGAGATCACCGATTGGGAACGACGCCGTTACTTTGAACGGATCTGATCTTCATTTAATCACAGGCCTTTATGAACGCACCTTTTATTGGAATTACCACTTACGGTCGGGATGAATCGAATCGATTCAGCTTGCCGGGTGAATACGTGGATGCTGTCCGTCGCGCGGGTGGAATTCCGGTTTTAATTCCTCCCGGAGAAACCGCCTTCGAACAACTGGTTGAACCTCTCGATGGTTTTGTCCTGGCGGGTGGGGGCGACATCGACCCCCGGCGCTACAATGGTTCGATGCACGAGACAATCTACATGCTCGATGAAGAACGCGATTCTTCTGAAGCGGCATTGACTGTGCAGATTCTTGATTTGAACAAACCTGTCCTGGCAATTTGTCGGGGTCTGCAAATGGTCAACATTGTTAAGGGAGGTTCGCTCTACCTCACCTGCCGGATGTCTATGGAGAAAGCATTCATCACCGCATGCCCCGCGGGAACCAACCCGCATGATGTCACCCCTGAACCTTGATTGCAACTGGCAGCGATTCGGAGGACGAATGCCTTCTCAATCGCTTCCTGGCATCATCAATCAATTAAAGAACTCGGTGCAGGGTTAACTGTCGTCGGCAAAGCAGCCGACGGGGTGATCGAAGCGGTTGAATGCCCTACTACCACTGTCATATGCCGTGCAGTGGCATCCGGAACTGACGGCTGCACATGATCCAACTCAACAACGATTAAAGCGACGAATCGTCCAGGCTTGCCAGGCTGGTTAATTCAAACAGGATACATCCCAACTTCACACATTCATCAACTTACCCAATTTATTTGAAAGACGTTGGAGACAACAACTATGCGGTTAGCAGATAAAGTCGCTTTGATTACGGGGTGCTTCCAGTGGAATTGGTCGGGAAGTTTCTGTTTGCTGTTTGCCCAGAAGGCCAAAATTGTCGCCGTTGATAAGAATGTCGCTGGAGGAGAAGAGACAGCCTGCGTAAAAGAAGCCGGTGGTGATGCGATCTTCGTTAAAGCCGATGTTTCAGCGTGCTGCGGATAGCGAAAACATGGTCAAACAGGCCGGAAGAAAAACCTTCGGTAAGTTGAACATCATGTTTACCAACGCAGGCATCATGGACAGTCAAGATGGTACTTCCCAGGAAACAGAAGAGGATGTCTGGGATCTCACTACGAATGTGAACCTGAAAGGGTCTTCTCGGTTGTACGGTATCCCAGCATTGCAACGTGCCGGTGGTGGATCCATCATCAACACCGGCTCTTTCGTCGCTCTACTGGGTGCAGCAACTCCACAGGTGGTTGCCTACACCGCCAGTAAAGGTGGCGTTGTTGCTTTAACAAGAGAGCTGGCAGTCATTCATGCCCGCGAAAACAATTCGGGTGAATGCGCTCTGCCCCGGCCCATTACAGACTGAGCTGTTAATGAAGTTCCTCACGGAAGAGAAAACAACGCCGACTGGTGCATATCCCCATGGGACGCTTTGGTCTCGCCAAAAGAAATGGCACAGGCCACCCTCTTCCCTCGCTTCGGATGAATCATCCTACATGACCGGAACCGAGTTTGTCGTCGATGGTGGCATCACTGCGGCTTATGTCACACCAGAATAAGCCCTGGTTCTGATTTCAATCGCGACTTCTACTCCAACGTTGTGTCGGTCCCTTTATAGCGGGCCAGCATCCAGATGGCAGCACCGGAGAGGACAACCCACGCGATATCGTAGATCATCCCGGAATTGGTTTGCAGTTGCCATTGCTGCAACCAGTTCCAGGGAAAGCCGAGAAAAGCGAAGTTCAGGATAAAGAACACCGCGCTCGATAGAAGCAGTCCCCACGCACCAAACTGCAGGGCGGGCATGTTCCGACGTGCGGGCTGCGCCCAGTAGAGAGCCACCAGCGTCAGGACCAGTAATGGTAAGGTAACCAAGCCTAACCAGGCGACTTCTGTGGCTTCACCTGCGGATGACTTCCATTGGAAGAGAGTCCAATCGCCCGAAATGCTTTTACGGCAATGGGCATTGCTACGATAGGAGTGAGTAGAGATAAGGCCAATAACGCCCTCCCATCACGCCGATGAGTGGAAGCACCGCCATCACCAGGCCATATTCATAAAAGCGACCAAACTCCGTATCTTCCAGGAACCAGGCAGCCAGCATCAGGTAAATGTACGCCCCCAGCAGACAGATCTCCCAGTTCAGAGAGAGCTGCACCGGCTCTTGCAGTATCACTTAAAACGATTCGTTTGCGATGCAGCCAGACACCAAAGCCTATGACGGCTCCCGCAACAAATCCAAAGGTGCATTCCATCAGGTTCCAGGTATTAATTCCATATGTGATCGGCATGAGCTCCTGAAACCGGGCAGAGTCAGCCGCATTCGCAGCCTGAAGTGATTGACCAATCGGAAAACCAAGCCCTCCCACCAGACCCCACAGACCGAGAAGCCCAGCCAGCCGGTCTCCTTTAATAAAAACGAAATAAGCGAAGAGACCAGTAAATGCAAAGAGGACACCTCCCCAGTTCTCGGGTCTCGGATTCACCTCCCATTCAGGTTCCCATTGCCAGTGATCCGAAAAATAAATCAACGGCAGCTTACGCACGCCTGGCTCAAAGGGTGAATTGAGAATCCACATTCCCAGAATCATTAACAGAACGGCAACAATGATCACGATCAGTAGCTCAAGTGGTTCATAAGATTTGCCCCCTAACGCCACACCGAGAAAGAGCCCGGCGAAACCGATCCACAATCCCCCTTTGACGGCTAAACCTGTCATCCCCCACCAGTAAGCCTTCTCATTCCACTGGCCTGGCTTCCGTTCGTATTTATGATGTTCAACACCCTGCTCGTCGACCTCGGCACCGAGGTAGGTCGCATGAACAGCAAGATCATGCGTCAGCCCGACAGTCTCTCCATAAGACATCGAGCCCCCAATGCCGACGGCCATCGATAACATCGCAACCGCCCGCGCCCCTTTGAGTGAAGAAGCGTTCGGCAGGTAGAGTAACACCAGCGTGAACCCAACCAGCGGTCCGAACATCATCGCCCCTGTCTCGTGGCCGTACTGCCCCCGAATTCCCCACGCCATCGCACCCGCCAGGCTGCACAACAGAAGCGTGATCAGAAGTAAGGGAACAGGAGGAATTGAGCGAGTCTCTGGAGAGAGGACCTCCCCGGGAGTTTCTGTAGACATTTTTGCAAACGCTTTATGAGAAGAGTGTGAGAAGTGATCAGCGATGAGATCTCTAATCTAATCAAAATCACTGGATGATTTCCAGTTCCCTGTTTCACTTCTGGCAGCGTTGGTTGACAGAGAAACCCACTCCACAAGATGATGAACAGAGACTCTGCTAAATGAGAGTCTTCACTGCACCCCTGTTTCTACCTGATGATTTTCCATCCTGACGTCTTCACGAAACGAGTTGTTCCATGCGGAACTCGGAAATAGCCCACTTTTTTAATGAACTTGCCGATCTCCTGGAAATTCAGGGAGCGAATCCATTTCGTGTGCGCGCGTACCGGAATGGAGCACGCACGCTGGAATCGACAAATGCCGATCTAACCCGCATGGTTGAAGAGGAAATCTCCCTCACCGATTTGTCGGGGATCGGAAAAGATCTGGCCGAGAAAATCGTCACCATTGTTGAGACAGGCGAGCTTCCCCAGTTAACCGAGCTGAAGCAAAAAATTCCGGCAGGCGTAGTTGAGATGCTCCGCATACCCGGAATCGGCCCCAAGAAGGTTGGTACGTTTTATAACGAGCTTAAAATTGAATCTCTCGAGCAATTGCAGGAAGCCGCCGAAAAAGGAGAGCTGGCGCAGTTGAAAGGGTTCGGCAAGAAAACAGAGGAAGCGATCATTGAAGGAATCAATGCGCTCGACCTGACCAACCGTCGTTATTATCTCGCAGAAGCCAAAGCGTATGCCGACGAGATCTGCGCCGACATGCTGAAACTCAAGTCCGTGAAGCAGGCGACGGTCGCGGGAAGTTGTCGTCGACTTAAAGAGACCGTGGGAGACCTCGACCTGCTGGTCACCTCATCGAGTTCCAGTGAAGCAATGGACGCGCTGGAGAAGCATGACTTGACCGACAAGGTGCTGGCCCGCGGTGAAACGAAGCAGCGCGTCCGTCTGACCCTGGGAATTGAAATGGACTTACGCGTTGTCCCGGAAGAATCTTACGGAGCGGCGCTGCAATACTTCACCGGTTCCAAAGAACACAACATTGTCATGCGTCGCCGTGCTCAGGAACGCGATCTTAAATTGAACGAGTATGGCCTGTTCCATGGAGAAAAACTGGTCGCGGGTAAAACTGAAGAAGAGGTTTACCAGAAACTCGACCTCGCCTGGATTCCTCCCGAACTTCGCGAGGATCGAGGAGAGTTCGCCCTGGCCGAAGCAGACAACCTGCCGGAGCTACTGGAGTTGGATGATCTCAAGGGAGATCTGCATATGCACACGACCGCTTCCGATGGAACAGCTTCTATTGAAGAGATGGCGGCAGCGGCCAAAAAGCAAGGGCTTAAATACATTGCCATCACCGATCACAGTAAGCGAGTGACGATGGCGAACGGCCTCGATGGAAAACGACTGCTCAAGCATTGGGAGGAAATCGATCGCATCAACGAGGAAACTAAAGGGATTGAAATCCTGAAAGGAATCGAATGCGACATTTTGGAAGATGGAACACTCGATCTGGAAGACGACGTGTTGAAACAAGGGGACTGGGTGATCGCTGTACTGCATTACGGGTTGAAGCAACCTCGCGAGCAGATTATGAAACGACTGATGACGGCGATTAAGAATCCTTACGTGCATATGATCGGACACCCGACGGGTCGCCTGCTGCTGAAACGGCCCGGGGCCGATATTGATTTCGATCAGTTTTTAAAAGCGGCGGCTGACCATGGGACATTACTCGAAATTAATGCCCACTTCAGTCGTCTCGATTTGAACGAAGTGCATGCCGCTGCCGCCAAAGACATGGGTATTCCGATTGTTATTAATACGGATGCCCACTCTCCGGAAGGATTTTCGGTCCGGCAATACGGAGTTTTTCAGGCCCGGCGTGCTGGCCTGACCAAGGCTGATGTCGCCAACACCCGTACCTGGGCTCAAATGCAGAAACTGATGAAATAACATCCCCTGCTCTTCCTTTTAATCACAACAGGAAGAGGCGACAATTGTTTGTCCTTCCGGGTTCTGTTAGCTTGCTGAATATCGCTGTGTTCTTTTCAGAGGGGAAGCGTGATGACTGAAAAAACGATCTTTAAGAAAATCATCGATGGAGAAATCCCGGCCGATATTGTTTATGAAGATGAACAATCTCTCGCCTTCCGCGATGTCAGCCCCCAGGCACCGACTCATATTCTCATCATTCCCCGAAAAGAAATTGCTTCGATTGACGATCTGACAGAAGAAGATGAACAGCTGGTCGGTCATCTCTTTATTGTCGCTCAAAAACTGGCTAAACAGGAGAACCTGACGGAAGGCTACCGGACTCTCATTAACTGTGGTCCCGCAGGTGGACAGACTGTTTTTCATCTGCATCTCCACCTGATGGGTGGTCGCAATCTCACCTGGCCCCCCGGTTAAGTTTTTTAATTCCATTAATAACACTACTCCCTCCTGATCTCCCACAACTTTCCTCCCTCCTCTGAAGAGATTCCTATGCCTACCCAAGGTTCTGCTCTGGATGCTTTGTACGCCGAACGCTTTCCGACTTCGGCCAATCGTTACGAAAAAGCGACTTCCATCTTTCCCAGTGGAGTGACGCACGACAGTCGTTACCTCACCCCCTTCCCTGTTTACATCAAGAGTGCGTTAGGATCGCGCAAAACCGATTTAGATGGTCACGACATCATCGATTACTGGATGGGGCATGGTTCTCTGCTCCTGGGACACTCACATCCGTCGCTGGTGGCTGCCGTGCAGGGTCAGGTAGAAGTCGGTACTCACTGGGGAGCCTGTTCAGAACTGGAGATGGAATGGGCCGAATGGGTGAATAAACTCGTCCCCTCTTCCGAGCGGGTTCGATTCACAAGCAGCGGAACAGAATCGACCATGATGGCACTCCGCATTGCGCGACTTGTCTCGGGGAAGACACCGGTCATCAAATTTGCTGGTCACTTTCATGGCTGGCACGACACCTTGATTCCCGCAGCGGAACCTCCGCATGACAGCGGTGATTACTCACAACCGGGCATCACTGATGGCATCATGTCGGATCTCGTTGTCGCTCCACCGAACGATCTGGAGAAATTGAGCGAGCTGATCGATCAACACGACCCGGCCTGTGTGATCTGTGAAGCCACCGGGGGTCGCTGGGGAGTTGTTCCCTTACGCAAAGAATTTCTCCAGGGTTTACGCAAACTGACTGAAGAGAAAGGGGTCATTCTGATCATGGATGAAGTGATCAGTGGATTCCGTGTGCATCCGGGTGGTGTGCAGGGGTTGTATGGAATCAAAGCTGATCTGACAACACTCGCCAAAGTTCTGGCGGGGGGATTACCGGGTGGTTGTGTGGCGGGACGTGCCGACCTGATGGAAGCACTCTCCTTCTCAAACCGGTACGGTAAAAAGATGAAACATCATGGCACCTTCAACGCGAATCCGCTGTCGGCTGCGGCAGGGTGTGCCATGCTCGAACAGGTCGCCAGTGGAAAACCATGCGACCGGGCGAATGCAGTCGCAAAAGTTTTACGCCGCGAATTCAACACCCTCTTCCGTGAAAAGGGTATCAACTGGACGGCCTATGGCGACTACGCCATGTTCAAGATTCTACCCAACTACGAGGGACCCACTTCGGAGAGCGAAGACTTTCTTCCTTACGATAATGATTACCAGCAGATCGACCGCCCCATCGACAAGGAACTTTCTCACGCTTTCCGCAAAGCGATGCTGCTCAATAATCTCGACTTCATGGGTTGGGGAGCCATGACTTCATCTGCCCATACGGACAAAGATATTGATCAGACAATTGAGAGCTTCAGTAAAGGTCTGGACCTGTTGAAAGAGCATGGTTACGTCGGCTGAGTGAGGTGACATCTTTAGTGTCGAAATGAGGGGTACAGGAGGGTATTTTCGAGACGTATATGTAGTCTCTCCTCTTGTCGCTACGCGACCCAGACAACACTTCGTGATTGTCTGGGCTACCCGAGATTTTATTACTCGTGACGCAGTGCCTCAATCGGGTCGAGTCGTGCAGCTGAGCGGGCGGGATACAGGCCAAAGATGATCCCGATCCCTACAGAAATCCCGAAAGCGAGTGGTAAAGACCAGAAGGCGATTTGCGGTTCCATTTCGAAAAAGATCCGTCCCGCTTCGGAAGAGGAATCGGCCCCTTCCAGGAGGAAGCTTTTCATCAGGGAGCGTATTAAACCGAATGCCAATGGAGTAGAAAGACCCAGAAAGACACCGATGATTCCTCCCGTTCCTGAAAGGACGATTGTCTCGGTCAGAAACTGCTCTGTGATATCCCGCTGACGCGCTCCCAGGGCGCGCCGGATACCAATTTCACGGGTCCGCTCGGTCACAGTCGCCAGCATGATATTCATAATACCGATCCCCCCCACCACCAGACTGATGGCGGCAATCGAGCCGAGCACCGCGGTAAAGATCAAGCGAATCTGCCGGGCCTGTTCGAGCAGTTCGAGAGGCACGATCACTGCGTAATCTTTTTTACGGGGATGCGTCAGCTTGAGCGATTCCTTAACTGATTCGGACGTGGCAATAACCTGGGATGAATCTTCAATCTTCAAAGTGATCTGGTTCAACTCGACCTGTTCCGCCGAAAAGGAACCGGTTTGACGGGCAATAATGAGGTCGCCAAATCTCACAAAGAACGTGCGGAGGGGAATATAAATATCCTTGTTGTAATCCTGACCGGAAAGTGATCCCCCAATCGCCGCCGAGGCGGTCCGCTCTTTGGTAATGCCCACGATTTTATAATAGTTATCATCAACTCGAATCGATTTTCCTATCGGGTCTGTTAGGGGGAACAGCGTATCGGCGACCTCGCGGGCAATCACAGCCACATTCAGCATATTGAGCTGATCCTGCTCCGAGATGAATCGCCCTCGTTCCAGTTCGAGATGATTCATAGCCACGTATTCTTCGGTGCAACCGACCAGTCGCGCGTTCATTTCTTTATCGAGATAGCGAACATGCTGCTGGCTTTCCCGGATGGGAACTGCACTGACAACAGTGGGAATGGTGCTGGTGAGCAGATCGAAATCGGAGCGTAACAACCCGTATTGCAAAACTCGACTTCCGGAGGTGGAGCTCTGCTGGCTCTCATCGGGAGGTTTAACCGAGACGATGATGATGTTCGTCGCCCCCAGTTCCAGCACCTGTTTTTGCGCCTGTAAACTTGCCCCTTCACCAATCGCGAGCATCGCAATAACCGAGAACACCCCGAACACAATCCCGAGCATGGTCAAGCCGGAGCGCAGCTTATGCAGCAGCAGGCTTTTCATTGCTGAACGAACGGTCCGAATTGTGTTCTGGGCAAACATAATGAAGCGTAATAGTTCTCTCAGTTAAAAGGGATCACCCGGGAAAGATTCCTTCTCCGGCGATGAGTCCATCTTTCATGAAGATTTGTCGTTTGGCTCTGCGGGCGACCGAGTCTTCGTGGGTCACCATGATGATGGTGCGTCCTTCCCGATTCAGTTGGCCCAGCAACTCCATGATTTCCGCTTCGGTAGCGGAGTCCAGGTTACCAGTCGGTTCGTCGGCCAGCACGATTTCCGGTTCATTAACCAGCGCTCGTGCAATCGCCACGCGCTGTTGCTGTCCCCCGGATAACTGAAACGGGCGGTGGTCCAAGCGATCACTTAAACCGACGCGGCGGGCGAGTTCCTCGCAATGTTTGATATCGTCCGCACTGACTGAGGGGTAACCAGGACGATAGATGAGCGGGATCGCGATATTTTCCAGGACGGTGTACTGTGGAATCAGGTTGTACGACTGGAAAATGAATCCGATCAACTGGTTTCGCTTGTAGGAAAGTTCATCGTCGGACAAATTGGCAACATCGGTTCCTCCCAGGATGTACTTGCCATTCGTCGGACGATCCAAGCCACCCAGCAGGTTCAGCAGGGTACTTTTTCCACTACCGGAAGAACCCATGATGGCAACATAGTCACCGCGCGGAAAATTCATCGAGACACCACGCAGCGCCTTCACCACGACACTTCCCAGGTCGTAATGCTTTTCGATGTTGATCAATTCAGCGGCGTATTGCATGGAAGGAGTTTTAATTCAGATAAAGAATCGCTGCGTTACTGATTTCCCGGGGACATACTCTTGAAAACATTGGACAGCTCTTCTTTATCGATGAAGCCATCACTGTTGGCATCATTCGTGTCGAAATTATCAAGCATTCGACCGGAAGCTTCCTCTTTGGAAATCTTGCCATCACTATCTTTATCAAAACGGCTGATGATGTTATCGGGACTGAATCCGGTTCCACCCCCCGGCCTTCCTTCACCACCAGCTCCGTTCTCAGCACCAGATCCATTCTCACCCGCGGGCCGGCCTTCACCACTCGGCCTGCCCTCTCCTCCTGATCGATCTTCTCTGTTACCAGAACCTCGGTTACGTCGTTCCTCATTATTACCATTACGAGGCCCACGTTCAGAAGACTCGGTTGTTGATCCTGTTTCTTCGAGTGTGGACTCTGTCTCGTCTTCCAAGCCTGCGGGTTGCTCTTCTTTCTGCTGGCGGGCTTTTTCTTCCTGGAAATCGCTGATCTCGCTGGCGAAAGCCGTACGCGGATTCAGCACGACGGTCATCCCTTCTGAAACACCATCAACCACTTCGATGGTTTTTCCATTTGTCTCCCCAGTCGAAATTGTCCGCCAGACAGCTTTTCCGCCTTCCATCACATAGACGTAGTATTCACGTCCAATTGAAACCGCCGCCTGAACCGGTATCTGCAGGATGTTACTCTGTTCGGCCACAATAATTTCGATTTCGGCTGTCATACCGGGACGCAGCAGACGAATCTGTTCCTCGGTCCCGTTGATCTCGATCTCTGCCGCGTACTCCTTCAGGTTAGGAGACATCCAGCTGGCTGAGAGAGGCACGGACGAGACAGAACTGACCTTACCATTAAAGACTTGATCCGGAAGAGCGTCCACGCGGATTTTGGCAGACAACCCGGCGCGAAGCATACGAATTCGAGATTCGTGAATGCGGGCTTCGACTTTCATCTTGGTCAGGTCGGGAAGCTTGATAATGACCTGACGCTCGCGAACGGAAGTTCCTTCTTCAATGGTATCTGTTTCACTACGTCGACCACTGGAATTGTTGTAGATCACTTTGCCTGCCTGCGGCGCTTTGATCACACAGGCTTCAATCTGCTCGTTGTATTTTTTGAGTTTCTCTTCTTCGACGGTTAATGTCAGTTTGCGGGCATCGAGTTCCGCCAGGGCCTGCGTCATCGCCGCATTCCCCGTTGCCTCGACGCGTTTCTGTTCCCGTTCCGCTTCTTTGAGATTCTCTTCCAGCTCTTTAATGGTGCGGTCGTAAGTATATGTTTCGAGTACTTTCAATTTGCTCTTGGCAATATCGAGCTTCAATTGAGAATCACTGACGGCAATGCGTGCTGTTTCGACTTCATTGAGCGTTTTGTACCCTTTACGTGACATCCGCTTGGCGAACTGGTAATCCTCTTCCGCCTGGAGCAAATTCTCTTCAGCGAGGGTGATGTTGCTTTGCAGTTCGTTCAATTCCTGAACGTAATCACCGTTTTTGTATTTATCGAGGTCCAGTTTGGCTAATTCGTATTTCAGCAGGGCCTGGGAGATATCACTCTCATTCTGATTCTCCTGAATCTTTACTGACTCTTCCGCCTGCTGTAATTTGGATCTGGCATCGGTCAGGGTAATTTGCTGCTGCTGAGCTTTATCGGCAATACTGGCGGAATCGAGAACGCACACGACCTGCCCAGCTTCAACCTCGGTCCCTTCCGGCACGATACTGAGAATCGTGGCCATACCCTCGACTTTGCTCATCAGCTGTACGTTGGATTGGGACTCAAGCGTTCCCCGTTCCGAGACGGTGATACGAAACGGACCACGACTAACGACGTGCGTGATGAGCTCGCCATCCTGAGTCTGGCCCGTGCTCGTCCAATCGCTGTAGGCCCAAATCCCGCCCCCCACCAGTAGCAGGAGGATCAGGCTGTAACCCAGTATTCTGATCATGTTGACTCTCGTTCAACTCAGTTGGTTCCGCAGATATCGTATTCGTTGCAGAGGGCCTGATCGTTGGTAGAGGAGCAGAAGGTGAACTTCGCTCGTCTGGTTGTTGTCGGGCCTGCCAGTTGGAATCAATTGAGTAGTTGGTAAGGTTGGAAGAAACGACTGCCGTCACCGGAAGTATTTCCGGTACAGGAGGAAGGTCTCCTCCCACACGTCGTGATGTAGGTGGGGAAGCTGCTGGTGCCGGAACAAGTTTCAGGTCGTAGCCAGCAAACTTCTCTGGGGTCCGTACTGGTTTCTGGTGAACCAGTCTCGGGGCGAGTATGTGATTCGATTGACGGGGAGCGAGCGAGCGGGAAGCATTTGATCTTCCCTGATAAAATGGGTCTCGCCAGACACCTCGTTCATCAATATCCATCATACCCATGTCCTGATGAATGTTAAGCCGGTTCGTTTCATAATTGACCCAGATTCCGATCAACTGGTTCTGCGCCGACAGCACACTATCCAGGGCATTCAGGATATTTAACCCCTGATTCGGTGCCGGGTTTCGCGAATTCGCCAATTCCACCGTAATATCGTACTGACGGGCGTTAATTCGGACCGATTGACGGGCGGTTTCGAAGTTCTCCCGCAGGACAGTCAGGTTACGGTGACTTTGCCGAACCTGCTGTTTTACCCGGTCTTCCAGATCAATATAGGCCCGCTTCGCCTGCTGATAGGCGATCAAGGCGGCCCGGTAGTTATTTCGTTCATCAATCTGGTCGAGGGGAGCTGTAAATCCGATACCGACCCGGTAGCTGCTCTCTGCCCCCCGGAAGTCGAACGGACGGGTTCCGACGGGTGTGCGGATATCCCCCTCGGCTCGCACATCCAGCACTCCTTCCAGATCATTGGCGAAGACCTCCATCCGACGACGGGCATCCATCACGCGAGCCCGAGTGTTCATCAGGTCGAGTCGATTTTCCAGAGCATAAGCGACCGCCTGCTCCATCGTCATGTTGAACGCTTCCAGTTCGATGAGCTCCACCCGGAAACCAATCTGCAATACCTGCAATGATTGTGAAATACGAATCAGCTGTTCGCGAATCGAAGTCAGTTGTTCGTAGAGCTGGTTGGTCAACTCGGGAGTAAGCGAATTATTGTTCTGATACTCGATCAACTGCGCTTTCAATTCCGAGAGACGCGTAGATTCAATTTCGAAGTTGGCTTTTTCATCTTCGAGTAGCCGCATATCCCGTTCGACATCCTGTTCAAGGCGTTCGAAGGTTTCCGGATCTGAATTAGCCGCCTGTTTACGCTGAGCAATTAATGACTGAACTTTTTCTGAGTCAGCCTCGACCAGGCGAATGGTTTCCTCCTGCGCTCGTAACAGTTTCTGTTCGAACTGCTCAGCAACTGTAATGAATTCATCAATCGTTGCCACTTGAGAAGGATCGGGGATCAAACCGAGCGAGTCCTTCAGTTCCTGAGTTGTTCCGGAGAGTAGTTTGTCAATCAGCTGGAATGGAGCAATCAGTGATTCATCGATCGTGATCTGGAAGTCGGTCGGTAAACCCAACACGAGCTTGAACTGATCAAGGGCCGTTTGATAATTCTGTTTCGACTGTCGGAGTGAGTTCTGTGAACTGACAAAACGGGACTCCAGCTGAATCAACTCGAGAGAGGTTTGATCAGCCGTCTGCTGCTGAATCAGATCAGCGACAGCAGAATTGAACATCGCGTTCTCGGAAATCGATCGCAATATTTTCATCTGCTCAGCAGACATCTCTCCTTTCCAGATCAGGATACGTTGTCGCTCGTCATAATCAATCTGTTCAGCAACTTCGGGAGGGAATATGAGATTCGGTTCAAGTTCAACCAGGCGCACTGTAAAACGGGAGATTTCGCGCAGTTCCGATTCTGCGCGTAGACGCTCCAGCTGATCCTCCAGGAGATCGATGTTGTTCTCAAGGTTGGCGATGCTTTGAATCGTCTGCAGCAGGTTCAGATAGCTGGAGACAATGTCCGTGAAAAACGTTTTGCGGAATCGAGCCAGGTCTCGTGTTTGATAGAGGACGACCCGTTCCTGTAACGTCAGATTCTCCAGGGTGACTTGTCTGCCAGCCCCCTGTAATAACGGTTGAACCAGCGAGTAGGAAATCACACTTGATGTACTCGTCGAATTTTCTCCGGAGAAGATCCACAGTGTATTATTCGCGAGTTCAACCACCCACTGTGCTCCACTGGGCAACAATTGCGAAACGCCGAACCGCGACGAGGATCGCAAACTGTTCCGGCCATCCGGAATTGATTCGTATTCCAGGTCTGTGCTCGGTTCCCCACCGAAACCGAGGTAGCGGATATTAAAGCGAAATCGTTCAAAGGTGAGATCGAGAGCCGCCAGGTACAGGTTCTCAATCTCGGTCTGGTATTCGCGCGAGTTGATCGACGCGAGTTCCAATGCCTGGGTCAACGTCATGTTATTCAAAGTCGGCACCGCAGAACCGGATCGTTCTTCGGGTGGACAGAGTTGATCGGGAGTTAAACCAAACTGACCCAGCCAGTTCGGGTTTTCGACGCTGAATGTCTGACCGAAGTCATGCCAGCTGTCGTAGCCCTCCATGAATCCTTCGTAACTCATGTGGTGCATATATTGATGCGCGGCCGGATCATCGGGTGGGAGGGGTGGAGTATCGGGATCGTACGGATCGAACAGGCGGCTGTTCAATTCAGGGGTGACATCCATGCGGGGGAGCACCCAGCGGCGATCATTCATCTTCCGAGCGAGCAAGCGGTAGGTTTCATCATCGGCCTGCTGTCGCCAGAATGAGCGTGAGCAGCCGGAAGAGCTGATAGTGATCGCACAGAAAATCAGCAGATAGACAACGTGATTCCAGGGGGAACTGTTGCCTCTCCGTAGAAACTGATTGTGCCGATGCTGGGACATACCGCTTCCGGTTACGATGACCTCCAGTGAGGCGTGGGAGATCACCGTTCAAAGATAGAATAGCTGGAATCAGGAACAATACTGTTTACCTGCATGACAAAATGACAAACACGATCAGGTTTGATCCAGAATCGTCAGCATTAGTCATTCAAACCGGGAGTGTGTGCTGTTTGCTGCTCTCTGTTAAATCCTGAACAGCGTGAAAAATCAGGCAGCCTGTGAAGATTCACTTCGCTCAGCAGCGATCTGCTTGAACCAGGATCCAACCACACCTTCCAGTTTTTCATTCAGTTCCTGAACTGCAGCTTCCAGTTCATGGCCATGAGTCAACTGTAATTTTTCAAGCAGAACCCGCATGCGGGAGGCATGACATCGTTCAATACGTTGCAGTAATTCGCGACCATGTTCAGTCAGAACAAGAATCCGTTTACGGCGGTCCTGTTTGGAGCGGAGTGGATAGATCAGATCACTGTTTTTCATCCGTTCAATCAAGGTACTGACTGAAGACTCTGACTGCTGTAATTTGTCCGCCAGCTCTGCCTGGGAACAACCGGCTTCACGGGTCTGATTGATAAACTGCAACACGGTATAACGAACTTCGTTCAGATCAAATTCGCTGTAATGTTGTTGCAGCAGAGCTCGTAATTTCTGACTGATTTCGAGCAGATTATCTACTAAGCGAGCAGCTGATTCGTCTCGAGGATCTTCCTGAGAACTAACCGGCTGATGCAGCTGCACCTGCACGGGTGAATCAGAAGGAGTATTAGAAGAATTCGACTCGGCAGTGGCAAAACGAAAATCGGTCATGGAACCCTACTCTCGCAAAACTATTGGTTGTTCTTTTGAAGTCACTCTAACCCTCAAAAGCGTTAAAATCGCTACGGTTTAACTTTATTTTCGGTCCGCAATCTTCTGCGCCTTAAGCAATCTTCATGAAACAGTTCCGTTTTTTCAGGAACTCTTTGTATTTCGTTTAACCAATCAGCAAGCGCAAAAAAACAACGACTCCACAACCTTGTGTTTCGACAAGGCCTGGAGTCGTTAGTGTAAATCGATATGTTAACGGACCGGGATCAGGCCGCTTTGCCTGCAGTGGCTTCCTGCTCCAGTTCGGCATGAATTAAAGCTCCGCGGGCCACTACATAGAGTGATTCAGCAACCACGCGAATCTTATTGATTTCAACCGGGAATGGGGTCGTTAACAATGTACGTTCAATCATCTCGCGAATGCCGGGCAATCGTGCTGGTCCACCAGAACAGACCAGTGTCATTGGCTGAGGCGAGTTTAATACTTTAGGAATCATACTGAAGTTTGCCCCAGCCTGAGAGAAAAGTTCTTTCAACAGGTGAGCGTAAACTTCTTTCAGGATCAATTCCCCTTCGGTGCTGGGATTGAGGAAAGAACCGGCATGTGATTCTTTCCAGTTGCGCACCCGGTCTGTTTTCAGATAACGCAGACCGTGGGAATCGTAACCGATGTCCTCATTGGCTTCGGCCAGTTGTTCGTCAATCCAGTTCGCCCCCAGGGGTAGTGTATATCGAGCAATCTCTTCTCCATGATGAGCCAGGCTCATCGTACAGGAGCCTGCCCCCAGGCTGAGACCAATTCCATTGAAGGACGTTTTAACCATCTCTGCCAGAACAATCGCCATTCCAGAACTGATGATTTGCGGCTGGTAACCCATGTCGCGAATAGTGGAAGTAATTAATTGCCGTTTTACATTCGTTGCGGGCAGAACGACAGCACATGCCTCGTTCATGTAACGCGGATCATCCAGAATCGATTGCAGCAGAGCCTGCAACACCTCTGATGAAAGTACGGCTTCGTCGGAACGTGCGGTTGATTCTTTGAAGAGTGACAGAGAAGATGTCTGAAACATCTCTCCGTAATGCGCGAGCAGCATCACCCATTAATACGATCTGCTCTTCCGCAGTTGAATACGGAATCTGCAGGTTACCTAATAACTCTCGACGAGTCTCGCTGTCATCCATGACCGAGAAAAGGCCACGGCATTTTTTGGCAATCAGTTGATTTCCTTGTCGACGTAGCGACTTGATGGTATCAGTGCCAACATCAAGAGAAATACTCATGTTGTTCCAGACTCCATGTCCAGTGTGAGGTGGGGGGAATTACTTACCGGATCCGAAATGTTGTGAACCACCTTTATGGATGGTGTAGGATGCCTGACTGGCAGGACGCGTTGCTGCAGGTCGAGTTGACTGTGGCCCATTGGTCCCTGCCGGACGCGATGAGTCGGCACCAACTGTGGCAGAAACTTTTTCGTTCGACTTGCGATTCACACGTGCCGCCTGACGGAAGTGAGGTCCCTGCAATTCAGTGTTGGCGGGATCAATCCGGAAAGATTGTCCAATGCCTGGCAGATTGAAGGTGCGGGTAATCACCAGTTCCTCTTCCTTCAGAGGAAGAACATCGTTGATCAGGGCGTCAATCTGCAGATCAGCTTCGCGTCGCATGGACGCAGCGAACATTTTCTTCTTCTGTTCGATTTTCTGTCGATACATGGCGACTTTGGGATCATCCAGGTTCTCGAGCATGTTCGGACGACGAACAGGCTGACGAGCGGCAGCCGCTTTCGGTTTGGACTTCGGCTTCGCCTTCGTCTGGGTTTGTCGATTGTTGAACAGGTAATAACCGAGTACAGATGCAATCATCACCACCAGGACCGAGATCACCCACAATGAGGCTTGATTGCGTGCCATGGATGGTCCAGGAGCAGCCGCCAGTCCCAGTGCTACATCATTCATTTCAGCATCCATGGGAGGTAATGGTGTTTCATCGAGTACGGGCAGATCTCCGGAGTTGTTCGCCAGCATCGCTTCGACATCGATGATGTTCGATTCACCATCATACATACCACTGCCCGCAGCCGGTGCTTCCAGCATCTGCACATCGGGACTCGATTGAGCCAGAGCAGTTCCCTCAAGCATCAGCTCTTCTTCAGGGGCAGGTGTTGGTTCATCAATAAATTGAGGAGCATTCAGGGCTAAGCCAGGTTCCACCTGCAAAACCGACTCTGCCGGTTCCGCATACTCATGCATCAGGTCGCTCTGTGGAACATCAGTTCGTGTTTCATTATCTGGTCGCGCTGCAACCCGAATCGGTTTCTGGCTACGTGTCAGTTGCTCAATCGATTCAGAACTTAACTGATCGAGTTGAATCAACCTGGGGTCGAAGACCAGGATCGTACCGGAAGGAAGCGGATCGGTTGCCAGCATCTGACCGGATACATCTCCACCAGGTGAGTTCTTGGAACGCATAACAATGATGGCGTTCTGCTCAACCTTCGCTGGAGAGATCCCCAGCAATTGCGCCAGGCTGGCCACAGATGCCTGGGCGGCATCGACCTGTGTGTGGATCGGACGACCAATCAGGTTCGCCAGAATCAATTCGACTTTCTCGCCACTCATTCCATTCGCATTTCCGTGATGCACGGTTTGCTGGATGGGATTGGCGACTTGATCAAACACAACAATATCACCGGGATGGACAAGGTCGTCGCCGGAATAGAAGTAGTCAGAAGTCTGCAGCAGAGGGAGAGGCGGACTTGTCGACTGTGGCGTCGCCATTTGCTGAGCGATTTGCTCTCTGGTTAATGGGCGCACATACTTGGCAACCGCATCACCTGTTCGGCCCCCGGCCAGTTCCATCAGTTCTGTAATGGTGATCGATTCTCGATTGAGTTCGTATACACCAGGTTTTGCCACTGCTCCACTGATCGAGTAATAAGTGACAGCAGGGCTTTTTGTCGCTTTTTAGCGGCCACGGTCTCAACCAGCGGCACGAACTTGGGTCCCGGCACTACCTGTTCCTGGGCAATCACCCAGCTGACAGAAGAAGCCATTACCAGTAAAGCGAGCAACAGTCGTCTCAGAGTCATGACGAAGAATCCATTCATCGCGATCAAATCGGGGCCGAATCTTTACCGCCTGTCAAAATAGAGAAGGCAGAAAGAATAGAGGTGAGAAAATCCTTTTTCAAACACCTATAAGGCTCTGACATGCAGACAGAACCCTACAATACGACTATTCGGCATATTCATCCCGACGAGATCAATCAAACTTTGACTCAGAGAGAAATCGACCCTGACTGTCTGTCAAAACACGAAACCCTGAAAGATTAGGGGGCTTGCTTAGGGAAGGAGACAAAGTATCGGTGTCGGATCCACTCCGGTTTGACATGGCTGATCGTGGTATTGCGGATCAGCAGGGCTGCAAGATTGTTCACTGGGATTTCTTCGAATTCCGTCAAACGTTCGCGAGCCAGGTCCCCTGGTTTACATGTGGCAAACTGGGTAATTCGGCCTTCATACTCGACTCGTACCAGTTCACCGCCAATCTGATAGTAGTCATTGTGAAGTGCGGTATAAATTGCCTGATGCGCCTGCAAAGTGAGTGGGATGGTATCTGTGGAGGTAGCCTGTAAGTCTGCAATCAGCTGACCAATCTCCAGGTTGGCTGGAGCGGGCATGTCGGCTGTAGCACAATAGTAATCCTTTACAGGTGTGAAGAGAATCTGTTCGCTCTCGGAAAGCACCAGATCGTCGATGATCACCTGTTTGCCAACATACTCGGTTTTCAATGTTTGGATATCATCCAACCAGGTACGGACATCGACATCGATATCATCTCCACGAGTACGTTCAAATTTGCCGATATTGCCTGACTTCATAACATCCAGCAAAGTGGCAAATTCTCCACTCTGTTGAGTTCGCACATGAGCACTCGCCATACGCTCGCGCCAACGTAACAGATCGCCAGTAGTATCTTCATAGGTGGTGACATCTGCCAGAAAATCTTTCGATTTACTCGCCAGCTCCAGCATTGCCTGATCGACAGGTTTAAGCAACTCGGGATCTTCTACCAGGGCACTGAGTGAATTTAATGCCGGCAGGTATTGCCCGTAGAGAGTCTCGGCTTCAATTCCGTTGACCCGAGAGGCATCCGCTGAAATCATTTTTCCTAACTGTTCAAAGCTTCCTCTCAGAAATTTGGGCTGACTGATCTGGAGCGCAGTAATTTCTGCATCAACCCGGGGGTTAGAGGCCGAGTGAGAGATCTGCACACCGAGCAACTTGATCGCCTGCACCTGAACCTGCTTCAACTGCTCGGTGATCGTCTTAATCGCTTCGGGTCCAGAGACGTCGGTCCCGTTGATTTTAACTTTCCCCTGTTTACTGATCGCATTAATTGCCTGTTCCAGTTCCTGCGTGATAAACCCGAACTGGGGCTGTAGCTCGGCACTTAATTGTGTAAGAACTTCATCAGCCTGTTGTTTATAGGTCTCTGTAATTTCCTCTGAATATTCAGTTCGCAGTTCAAAAATCTGTACCAGAACCGGGTCGGTTACTTTCTCTTCGGGATACCAGCAGAGATAACGCCAGACTGCGAGGTAGATGCCATGAATCTCTTCATCGAGTTCCTGCCATTCCTGTTTTTTGATCATCGTCTGCAGACGTTTGACCTTCTTGACCTGATCGCTGATAACTTTTTTCAACCCCTTACGACTTTTGTCACTGTAAAGTTGATCTTTAACCCCGGGGATCTGCAGGTAAACTTCGATGAAGCGCAGCAATTTTCCTTTGGAGTCGGAAGCGAACAATTGAAAATGACGTGCGGCGGGCTCGCCGTAAATTCCGAGCTTGGTGGCACAGAATGAAAGTTCTTCCACCATCACATACGCTTCACTGATTTCACGCGGGGGAACGACTTTGATATCGCCCGACGCTTCAGCAGCATCAATTTTCCCCAACACCATCAGGATAATGTCGATCGCGGCTTTGCTGCGGCCCCAGTAATGCTGACTCATTTCGTCAAATCGGGCCTGATAAAGTTGTGTCGGATTATCCGTGGTCGGCCCCGCCCAGGTGATCGACTCAGGCCGGGAATGAAAAACCAGGGTGATCAACAGGATGATAAAAGAAGGAAGCAGAAACAGACGAAGTGACTTCATGATGATCTCACAGCGATAAAGACGTGTTCCGGAATCGGAGGAGAAACAGAAAATCCCCGTTCAGATTACTCGGTTCAAATTCTGTTAAGACAAGACAAGGATATGATTTGTGTAATATCAAGATAGTCTCATCATAATCGAGCAGAGAGGAAATGGCAGGCGAAATCTACCCGATTTCAGCAATGAATCAGGATCCTTCCCATTTAATCGACACCGTTTTCCACGAGGAGTGACTTAAATTCCCAACACAGCCACCGGGATCTGATTTCGACTGACATCCGCGTGACTTTTTCATTACGATGCCCGATAATCGGCCATATTGCATACCCTGCCCCAGTCAGAAGGCTCCTCTCCATGACGACACAACTCGACCTGCGTGATTACATCCGGAATATCCCCGATTTTCCCAAGCCCGGGATTCTCTTTCGGGATATCACCCCGTTACTGGCGAACCCGGAGGCTTTTCAACAGGCGATTGATCGATTGACAGATCAATATCGAGACCTGGGTGTCACAGCCATCGTGAGTGCAGAAGCTCGAGGCTTCATTTTTGCAGCCCCGCTGGCCCTCGCTTTAAAAGCGAGATTCATCCCTGTTCGAAAACCGGGCAAGCTTCCCTTCGACACCCATTCGTTTCACTATGAGCTCGAATACGGAACCGACTCACTCGAAATGCACACCGACGCATTAGAGCCGGGTGACCGGGTGTTACTACTGGACGATCTACTGGCGACGGGAGGAACGATGGGAGCGTGTATCCAGATGACAGAAAAAGCGGAAGCCGAAGTTGTCGGTTGCGCGTTCATCATCGAGCTCACAGGATTGGGAGGACGTAAAAATCTGCAGGGCAAGGAAGTCTTCACGCTGATTGAGTACCCCTGATTATCATCTCGTCAATTACGTTACTTTGAACCGATTCTGAAACCTGGTTATGGCCTCTCTTGATTCTAAAAAAAGTTTCAATGCGATCCATCAGAGGGTTTCAGGATCACTTGTAATATAGAAATCAGAATTTCCTTTAATGTGGTACGCAGCTGATCTCAATCCGGCCCAGGTTGTTGAACGGTGTCAACAGGTGATGGCGCATGCCTGGATGGTGCGCACATTCATCAAACATGGCGAAGAGGTGGAAGACTTTCCGGAATTGATGGTGATCGTTCGTGGAGTCTTTGACTTAAGTCTGGCACTGGAATCGCGCATCGAGGATCCCAAGGCTTACTTTCAGATGCTGAAGAAGAAGCTGGGGAAATTCCGTAAGGCAGTCAACGAATTTCGCGAAGAAGCTCCGAATGCGTCCACCCACACAAACTTTCAGCAGGCTGTGATCTCTATTGAGACCTGTCTGACAGATTTGGAAGAGCTGCTGCAAATCGGGCAAAAAGGACTGGCGAATTCCGAAACAGGTCCGGTATGATTTAATGCTGGACTAACAAGTTTGATTTAATGAATCCCAGTCAGGATTATCGGGAATGGATTCCTCTCGAGCCCCTCACTCTACCTCTGGTCGTCCCTCTCGACCTCTCGTCAGGCCGCAATCTTCGGGTGCGTCTCGACCTACGAAATCATTAGCGAGTTCGTCAGGCGGAACAGGTACAGCTGCCCCGGCACGTCCTCGACGAGGAAGCAGCACCTCGCCCGGTAGCAGCACCGGACCACGTAGAACTCCACCCCGCAGAGAAGCTTCGCGCCCGCGCGTACAACCTTACCTGGGGGAACCTCTTCCCGAGTTTGACTCCGCTCCAGCCTGGCCTGCGATTTCGCGCGGTGTCGCCTTCTTTCTGGGTTCACTTCTGCTGCTCAACCTCGGTATTCAAATTAAGACGGGAAGCGGCAGCACTATTGACTGGTGGCTGAATCTTTCCTGGCTCCCTCCTCAACAGGCGCATGGCATTCTGGGAGTGAGTGCGGCAACATTGTTGTTGTTCGCGATTAAACCGACTTTGCCTGGACCGATTCGTCTGTTGAGCAGCATCGTTCTGCTCGGTTGTGCCGGGTTAGTTGGTTACACGACGTATCAATACTATCTGGCTCTGCATCTCAAACAGATTCACTCGAATTTCCCCGTTGCGTTTTCACTTCATATTCTGGCGATGCTGGCTGTCGTTTTTGCCGGAATGTGGAAGACTTATGGAACATCGAAAGCCCCCTTCCGGGATTTCATGCTCGGGTTCTTCACATTCATCCTCTGCATCGCTGCCTTTCCCATCGCACAGATGTTCTGCTACGGCAGAACCGATTACCGCCAACCCGCCAATGCCATTGTTGTCTTCGGCTGTCGGGCAGATGCGGATGGAACGGCATCCCTTTCCTTACGCAATCGAATGTCAACCGGCATCGAGCTTTTCAAAGCGGGACTGGCGCCCGCATTGATCCTATCGGGAGGACCGGGCGAAGGGGATGTGCATGAAACCGAAGCGATGAAACAGATTGCTCTCGAAGCAGGTATTCCCGCTACGGCAATTATCCTGGATGAGAAAGGCTGGAGCACCAGCGACACGCTCTCGAATATAAAACAGCATTTCATGGCAACCGCTGGTGGAGCTGATGCCTCAACCGAGTCGCCCCAATCCATTCTGGCGGTGAGCAACTTTTATCATCTGCCACGCATTCAGATGATTGCCGATCGAGAAGAACTTGCCTGTCACACCGTTCCCGCTGCGGAAACATCCCCTCTCGAAAAACACGCCGTCAATCTCGGTCGGGAAATAGCCGCTCTCTGGTGGTATCAGATTGAACCCCTGGTTCCTGCCACAGTCGAGCAATAATCGGTACCTGCTGACGCACCGCGAAGCTGCAAGCTCAGGCGAAAATTCGTTCAGCGAATTGAATCTGCTTCGCCTCCCGCT
Source organism: Planctomycetaceae bacterium (assembly GCA_041398805.1). Taxonomy (GTDB): domain Bacteria; phylum Planctomycetota; class Planctomycetia; order Planctomycetales; family Planctomycetaceae; genus Polystyrenella. The sequence goes on from JAWKUC010000003.1 coordinate 74,446, forward strand.
TATAAACGAGAGATCAAATCTTCTCGAATTCTCGATTTCTCCAGCGGAAAGCAATACCGATGCGATTATTTGGCCTGGCACTTTTATGCACCCTCAGTTTGATTACGTCCCCACTCGCAGCGCAATCACGCGATATCAAGAACACCATCGTCTATCAGGAAGAGGGACGTTTTGCAGGCTGGCCGGCCAACTTTGGTATCTGGTCCTGGGGAAATGAAATCCTCGTTGGTTTTACAGATGGCGTTCATCTCAAAAATCCTAAAGGTGGCCACGATATCTCACGCGAAGCACCTTCGGTAACCCGGCAGGCACGCAGCCTGGATGGAGGAGAAACCTGGACCGTCGAAGAGAAAGTTTACACCCTCGATGAGAACCAGGTTCATGAACTGAAAGAGCCCCTCGACTTCAGTAACCCGGATATCGCACTCAACCTCAAAGGGGATAAAATTTATTACTCTCAAGATCGAGGTAAAACCTGGGCGGGACCTTACAAGTTACCGACCTTTGGACGACCGGCACTGCTTTCCAGAACTGATTACATTATTGAAGGCCCGCAACAGGTAACCGCGTTTACGGCCGCTTCAAAAGAGAATGGCAAAGAAGGCCAGACCTTATGCATGCGGACCACCGATGGTGGACTCTCGTGGAACCTGGTTGGTTGGATCGGTCCTGAACCACCACAGGATTACGGTTACGCAATCATGCCGGCGACTGTCGCCGTGGGAGAGAATGGTTACCTGAGCATCGTCCGCCGGGGTGGCCGTGTCGATGGGGTTAAAAAGTGGTGGCTCGAAACCTGGCTCTCTCCTGATAAAGGAGTCTCCTGGTATCAACTCAAAGACGAGACAATTGAAAATTCGGGCAACCCGGCAACCCTTACCCGCCTGGATGACAACCGCCTCGCCATGGTTTATGGTTATCGCCGCGCCCCCTATGGTATCCGCGCGAAGATTTCCACCGACAACGGCCAGACCTGGAACAAGGAATTAATCCTGCGTGCCGACTCCGCCAGCTGGGACATCGGTTACCCCCGCACCATCCTGCGTCCCGATGGCAAACTCGTTTCCATCTACTACTACCACACCGAAGGCCAAGCCTTCCGCTTCATCGGCTGCACCATCTGGGACCCGGAGAATGCGTGGTATTAAGATAATGGAGAAGTAGAATTGAATTCAAAAATCCTCAGTCGATGTTGTACATCAACTGAGGATTTTCTTTTGTCATAAGAGTTGAGTTTTAATTCTTTGGTTTATCACACTTGTATGTCACCAACCCGTTCTCTCTTTCCACAGCTGATACTGATTGCCAATTAATAATCTTGAAAAATCACCCTGTAGCAAATCTTTAAAATGAGTGTCCAGGAATTTCGCCTGCAGAGGGAGCAATCGTCTGTTGTTAGCATCAACTGTCATCGATTTGTCGAACCTGGGAAGTTTGCCCTTCAAGCCAGAATAGATAGCCAGAGGAAGCATTCCATAAGATATAATTGGATCCACCGATAAGTTTGAGAGAGATATCCCTATTGATGGTTCTCGGTGAAGTACGACCAAATCAATACTGCATACTGAATTGCAGATTCTTACCTCACAGTCCCCCTTAAAGTTAAAGTCCATCTTGTATTGATTGGCAATCGGACCGAAAGCAGCTTCAATATCTTTCCAATAGCCTGATATTGTTACCCGCATCTTCTGCTTCCTCGAAATTCACCCTGATAATACCTGAAGCTTTATCTAACAAAAAAACTTCCGTGACGTGCGTCCGAACAATCTCATTGCTGCTGAGCTGTTTCACCCAATTTCAGACTTGTCGATTTTCATGTTATGAATCCACTTCAACAACCCGGGATCATCTTCGGCATCGAACTGTTCAAGGTCATTTAGAGACAAGTTTTCACACTCCTGAGCATACGCACCGTCCGACCCATCAACTCGCTCTATTGTCCAGTAGGAGTCAAACGCACTTATTCGCAGGTTGGGCAGACCTAGTACATCGTAAAGCAATTCACTCAACGAACTTTGATGAGCTGAATCTGGAACATAGTCTTTTTTTAAATCCAGCATGAAGAGCAGCTTTATCTGATCAGTACGCAGTTTATCAGACTCAAACCCATCGAGTAATCGTCCCTCTTCTACACGACTCCAGACAAAAGAACGATCAATCAGAAATCGCCATTCCTGATTAAGAAGACGGGGGTCTCTATGGAGTCGCTCGTTCGGACGAATGATATAGTATGTCTCTGGAAAAATGCTCATTGATAACACACCTCTCGGCAGAGGTTCAAAATACAAAAAATCACTTTAACTGTGGAGGCATTCCAATTTGTTTATAGAGATGCCCCTTGAAGATAATCAACTGGCTTTCAGAAAGGTGCATCTTAATTATCCCTGGGCCACCTTTCACAAAAAAACCTCAGTCAATGTATCACACCGACTGAGGTTTTTTGATTTCTGTAGTAAACCTTAACTTTTATTCGATAACGCCGAGGGCTTTCAATCGGGCGTCGGCTTCGGGTTTGGCTTTTTCGATGACTTCTTTCAATGAGACAGGTTTGCCTCCCTGGCGTTTGGATTCATCGGCCGCTTCCATGAACGCGTAGATTTCGATCGTCTCTTCATCGGCGACGGGGGATTCACCTGTTTTGAAGAACCTGGCCATTTCGACGACCAGCGGACGGTATCCACCGTATTTGCCGATTTCCTGCACGCCATCCGTTCCGAATGCCATACCACCGTAGCCTCCGCCACCATGTCGGATACCGCGGAAGGTGCCGATGCGGCCATCGTTCCAGACGCCGGTCACTCCTTCGAAGTTTTCGGTTTGAGTACGCACGACTGATTCACAACCTGGCCCCATGACTGTGAACAGGGTTTCGACACCATGAATGCCGTACCAGTAGAGGTCGGGGTGAGTTTTCTCGAGTGAAGCGGGGCTGAAGGCATCGCAACCGGTGACTGTTCCAATCGCCCCATTACGAATTGCCTGAGCACCCGGGGCGTAACGAAGTGAGGAAGAAGAGAAGACAGGTGTGTTGTAAATTTTGGCGGCTTTAAAGATGGCGAGGGTATCGGCCAGGCTGGCAGCGATGGGTTTATCGATGAAGGTCCGTTTACCTGCTTTGAGGCAGGGGATCACCTGCTCCAGGTGCGGACGACCATCGTTGGTCTCCAACATGACGACATCGACCTTTTCAACCAGTTCGTCGATCGACTGCACAATCTCGACACCCATTTCCTGTACCTCTTGGGTGTACTTGGGAATGCGTGAGGCGGACGATTCAATGTCTTCACTTCCCTTGGGATAAGCGGCGATGACTTTGAAACCGGCGACATCTTCTGATTCATCTTCGTTGAACGTCTTGGTGAAACTGGGAACGTGGGACGTGTCGAGACCGATGATGCCCACTTTGATCGGTTCTGCCGCGGATGATTCGGTCGTCAGACCATACTGACTGAACAGTGCGAGTAACAACATCAGAGCGGTCGACAGACGAAGTAACGAATTCATGAATGATTCCTCAAAAGAAGGAGGGTCAGGTGAGTAGAGGAGAAACTACCCTAAAGTGAATACAGTTTCAGGGAATTCATTATGTCAGACTGGGGACCCGTTGCAATCGAGAAAGGGTTTTCAGGCCCGCAAAAATTGACGATTCCTATTGAGCCCGCTGGTTCCCTATCAGGTGCATACAGGACTGCACTCATAAAAATCCTTAACTACACGGAGGCGACAACAATGAGGTCTCGGAAGTCCTATCCCCGGTAGAGAGCATTTTGAGCGAAAAACCTGTATAGTGGAGAAACCCCTCCGAATGTCTGTAATTCTTCTCTGGATCTCGATCAGAGGAGGAATTCTGCTGCGTGTCTTGTTCGCGAGGGACCTGACCTTTTTCTTGCCGACAGGAATCGTGGATATGACTGCTGAGCCAGCTGCCGTACAACCAGTAACTGTAAAACACCGATCAACTCGAAGACGTTCACTCAGGGGCGTTTTGTTACTCGGTTCCTGGGATTGCTGTTGCTCGGGTGCGAACGCAAACCGACCCCGATATCGGAGACTCCTCCCCGACTGTCACCGTCGCACAACCTGTCGTCGAAAACTTTGCTGATTTCGCGGAATTCACCGGGAGCACCGAGGCAGAGAAACGGGTCGATATTCAGGCTCGGGTATCGGGCTACCTGGAAAAAATCAATTTCCTGGATGGTGGGAAGGTCAACGAGGGAGATGTGCTGTTTGTCATCGACCCACGACCGTATCAGGCTGCGTACGATGCTGCGAAGGCCCAGGTTTCTCAGTGGGAAGCTTCCGTTAAAAAGCCCAGGCCGACCTGAAACGAAATCGTGAACTCGCGCAGCGGGTGCCATCACCCCGGAGCAGCTGGAAACAGCCATCGCGGATGAAGGGTGCAGGTCGCCAACCTGGAAGGAGCCCGCGCCTCCGAGCGACAGGCAGAACTGGATTTGAAATTCACCGAAGTAGTCGCTCCCTTCTCAGGGCCGCGTGAGTAAATCAAATCTGGATAAAGGAAACCTCGTCTCTGCCATCTCCGTCACCGGGCAACCTCTCACCACGATTGTCAGCACTGACCCGATCTATGTCTATTTTAATATGGATGAGCAAACCATTCTGAAAGCCAAAGCGGAACATCAGAAAAAGTATGGCGGAGAAGATGAACGCAAGCTCTCTGATGTTGGTTGGCCGGTTTGGGTCAAATTCGCCAATCAATCAGAATACAAATATAAGGGAGCACTCGATTTCATCGACAACCAGATCGATGCGGGAACCGGTACGATTCGGATGCGTGGCAAATTCGATAACAAAAATAATTTTCTCGTTCCGGGTATGTTCGTGACGGTGAAAATCCCGCTCAGCGAAGAACCGCGTCCGCATATTCTGGTCCCCTCCCGAGCGATTGGGACTGATCAGGGAATAAATTTGTTCTGGTTGTGAATGACCAGAAAGTGGTCGAGTATCGACTGGTCGTCCGGGAATGCAGACCGATAACGGCATGCGTGAGATTGAAGATGGATTGCAACCAGACGAATGGATCGTGGTGGATGGCCTGCAATTAGCGCAACCGGGCACCAAAGTGCAGACAGCAGAGCAGGAGTCGGAGGAAAAGACTGCTACAGAGAAGACGGAAACTCCCCGGCGGAATCTGCACCGGATTCCAAACCGGAAGAGTAAGCACTGGCTGTATCTGAATTGATTTCACCCTCCCCTGTTGCTGTCTTACCGAACCCCAAAGGTTTTTGAGCATGTTCTCACATTTCTTTATCAGTCGACCGATCTTTGCCACAGTCCTCTCTGTCGTGATTATCATTCTCGGCGGCGTTGCCTATCTGGTGCTGCCCATCGCGCAATACCCGGAGGTCACCCCTCCGACGATTCAGGTCTCGACTGTTTATCCCGGTGCAAATGCGGAATCCGTCGCCGAGACAGTAGCGACACCGATTGAGCAGGAGATCAACGGTGTCGAGGATATGCTCTACCTTCTTCCAGCAGCACGAACGATGGCAGCATGAGCATTGATGTCACCTTCGAGGTGGGTACCGACATCGACATGGCCCAGGTAAACGTGCAGAACCGTGTCGCCATTGCGATGCCCAAACTGCCGGAAGAAGTAACGAGACAAGGTGTCACCACTAAAAAACGTTCACCCAGTCTCTTGTTATGTGTGAACATCGTTTCCCCCGATGGAACCTACGATGATTTGTACCTGAGTAACTACGCGACGATCCGTATCCGCGACGCGCTCGCCCGTGTCGAAGGGGTGGGCGATGTCATCGTCTGGGGTGCCCGCGATTACAGTATGCGCGTCTGGCTCGATCCGGAACTTCTCTCGGTGCAGCATGACTGCCGGGGACGTTCTCAACGCCATTCGCGAACAGAACGTTCAGGTGGCGGCGGGACAACTGGGGCGTCCACCCGTTCCCGCGGGAGAAGACTTTCAGTTTACCATCAACACTCAAGGTCGACTTGCTGAACCAGCTGAGTTCGAGCAAATCGTTGTGAAGACGGGTAGCGATGGACAAATCACCCGCCTGAAAGATGTGGCACGGGTAGAACTCGGCGCGAAAACTACGACATCAGTAGCCGCATTGATGGCCAACCGACAGTCACACTGGGACTCTTTCAGTTACCCGGATCGAACGCTCTCGATACAGCCATTCGCATCCGCAAGGAAATGGAAAAACTCAAAAGGGATTTACCACCGGGCTCGATTATAAGATCGTCTACGATACGACTGTCTTCATCGAACAATCGATCAGCGATGTTTATGTCACCCTGTTCCAAGCACTGGGCCTGGTCTTCCTGGTGGTCCTCGTCTTCCTGCAAAGCTGGCGGGCGACTTTGATTCCGATGATTGCGGTGCCGGTCTCGTTGATTGGTACCTTTGCCGGAATAGCGCTGTTCGGGTTCTCGCTGAATAACCTCTCCCTCTTTGGACTAGTACTCGCTATTGGAGTGGTGGTCGATGATGCGATTGTCATCGTGGAGAGTGTGCAGACCCATCTCGCCAATGGACTTTCACGTAAGGAAGCGGCGCGCAAGGCGATGACGGAACTCTTCGGTCCGGTCATCGCGACCTCGCTGGTGCTCCTGGCGGTTTTCATACCGACCGCCTTCATGTCGGGTATCACCGGTGCCTTCTTCAGTCAATTCGCACTCACCATTGCCGCGGCGGTAACCATCTCGACCTTTAACGCGCTCACGTTGAGTCCCGCTCTCTGTGCCTTGCTCCTGAAAGCAGAAACAGAGAAGAAAGACTTCATCGAAAAACTGATGTCACTCACGATGGGCTGGTTCTTCAAGATTTTCAACAAGGGGATGGACCTCAGTCGGGATACCTACGCCTGATAGTCCGGTTGATTGTAAGAGGCAGCCTGATCACCTTGATCTGCTACGGTGGCTTGCTCTATCTGACTTATTTCGTTTATCAGGAAGTCCCCCAGGGATTCATTCCTCTGCAGGATAAGGGGTACCTGATCTTCATGCGCAGCTCCCCGATGCGGCGAGTCAGGAACGGACGACCGAAGTCATCGAAGAGATCAACAAAGTCGTGGGAAGTAGCGAGGGTGTCGCGCATACCATCAGCATCACTGGCTACTCAATGCTCTCTTCCAGTAACCTCTCCAACGCAGGAACTGTCATTGCCGTACTGGCTCCCTTTGAAGAACGGGAAGGCGACAAGAATTTATATTCGATGGGGATCCTCAAAAGCCTGATGGATAAATTAGGGCCGATGAAAAGTGCCAAAGTCGTCGGTTTCGGGCCACCTCCTGTCGATGGTGTCGGTAGCACGGGAGGATTCAAACTGCAGATCCAGGATGTCAGTTCCCGCGGGGGTGAAGCGTTGCAATCCGCCGTCGAGCAACTCGGTCATGCTGCCAGAGAACAGAAAGGAATTGCATCCGCCTTCACCACCACCAGCATCAATCAACCGCAGTTGTATCTTGATATCGACCGGGAGAAAGCGAAACGACTTGGTATCTCGCTGAAAGATCTGTTTGACACTTTACAGATTAACCTCGGTTCCGCGTATGTGAATGACTTCAGTAATTTTGGTCGCAACTGGCAGGTGATTGCCCAGGCTGAACCGAGCATGCGTTTACAGAAATCAGACATCGGACGGCTTAAGGTCCGGAATGCTTCCGGTGAGATGGTCCCGGTTGCCACCTTGGTCACGATTGAAGAAATCACCGGCCCATCGAAAATCACCCACTTTAATCTCTTCCGCTCGGCGGAGTTGAACGGCAACCCGGCGCCCGGTTTCAGTTCGGGTGACTCTATCTCCATTATGGACCAACTCTTCCAGCAGAAATTCCCGGGGGGTGAGATGGGTTACGAATGGACCGAGTTGACCTTACAGGAAATCATCGCCAGTCAGGATCCGATTTCCAAGCTCGTCTTCCCGATGGCGGTCGTCTTCGTCTTCCTGGTTCTCTCGGCCCAATATGAAAGCTGGTCGCTGCCGCTGGCCGTTATTCTGATTGTCCCGATGTGTCTGCTCTGTTCGATCGCCGGTGTCTGGCTGGTTGGCATGGACAGCAACGTCTTCACACAAATCGGTCAGGTGCTGCTGGTGGGTCTTTCGGCGAAGAACGCGATTCTAATCGTCGAGTTCGCGCGCGCCCGACAGGATGCCGGAATGTCACGGATCGACGCCGTCGTCGATGCCTGCCGTCTGCGATTACGACCGATTCTGATGACCGCCTTCTCCTCGGTCCTCGGTTTCATGCCGCTGGTCCTCGCCTCGGGAGCCGGAGCCGAAATGCGCTTCGCCCTCGGTATCGGCGTCGTCTGCGGCATGCTGGGCGTCACAATCTTCGGCCTGTTTTTAACCCCCGTCTTCTACTCCGTCATCATGAAATTCGCCGACCGCAAGAAACCGGAAGAACCAGCGACTACAACGCCGGAACCTCCCACCGCACCGGAGCCCCCCCCGGCAACGGCTTGAGTATTGTCAGATGATTTAGACGGGATCGAATGTGACTTGAACTCTCATAAAGAATCGTTGGAACCAGTTGGGGAATTATCGAGAGCTGAAGCTTACGTCGCATGCAGGTTGCCTACACCTATTCGTGAGCACTGCCTTTCATCAACTGGCCCTCCGGTGTAAGACGAACTGATCACAATGTCTACCATCACAGGAACCTTGCCGATGTCCTTGAAGGTTTGATCTCCAATTAGATTCAATATCACTTGATCGAAGTCCGTAACTGGCCCGTCCTGGAAACCTCGTCACGATTGGTGGTACGACTTTCACAAACCAGTATCGGGATCCTTCGCGTAAACCTGTCACCTCACTTAACTCACTGCACCGTCTTGGTTGAGCATCTGGCAGTAGGTCATGCGAGGCAAGATAAAAGTCGACATCGTCAGAATTCATCAATAACCCCCGAACATTTTATCTGCTGATTTCAACCAGGCTTCTGCCAGTATTTTAAATCCAGAGTCCTCAGTTTTCTGAACAAGAGATTTGATCGCTTTTTTACTATCGCTGATCGACCAGCCAGTCGAGTTAAGTGTCAACCAGGCACCCTGCATGTCATCTTTTTCCAGTAATGTTTGAAAAAGTTGTTTTCTGGAATGCTTGGTACACCAGAGAGGGAGCTTCTTGTTGCTCCAATCATAATCCAGTGAGAATTCATACTCAGAACAGTTTTCGTATTTACAGGATGAAAGAGGACTCGGAAAATCACCCGAATAGTTGTCCAAATGGCTTATTGATGCGAGAGGTGTTTCCTTGCTGAATTCTTCAAGGAGCACATAAGATTTCGCGTTATCTACCCCCTCCTCGAGAAGCAAATTGATACGCTCAATATTCTTTATTCCAGTGAGTTCAGCAAACAACTGGATATTAGAATCAATTTCCTCTTTGCACATCAAAGCGCAAAGAATCACTATGCAAAACATTTGCTCGTAATTCCTTGCGATTTCACTGACTCGACAACCTTCAAGGTTATACTCAACGATCGTCTGTCCCCTATCTGAAAACCAATGCTTCCAGATGCCAATGTAAGCAGGTGGAGAGCTGTCAGACCAAATCGGTATGAGTGCGGGTGGAAACACATATGTCTCGGCAGGTGCCTCCCAGATAATTGTCGGTGACGCCGTTTTTCCGGTAGCACAATTAATAACCTCCTGAGGAGTATTCAGATGCTCCAGAAGGGATATGTATTGCTCATTCATGATTCATCAGTAGTTTGAGGCCTGTTGTCTTTCCATGTGTTTCCGAAGGTGGTGTAATTATAGATTCTCAAGTCAACGGATTTCTTCCTGATTTTTTTGAATCGTCACCCCGCAGCTTGTGCTATCAAAGTCGATTTATATTTCGAGCAAGCAAGATATTGAGTTCCAGTCTTCAGGTCGCGATGGAACTGAACGGCCAAGCAAGCACCTAGCTTCCATTAATAATTCCCCCAAAACCCGGCCCTTCCAACAACTTCCGCCCGAAATTCACTAGATTCTCATTTAGATTTGATCCACTCTTCCTGAATGGGCGTTGTGATTGGGGAGCCAGTCCTTAACAATAGGGGATTGTGGTTCTACTGTTTTGTTCACCCTCCCGCAAATTCCCTCCAGTACCTGCCTCCATTATGTCTCAGGATTCTGCCACGTTGTTGTTGATCGACCGGATTCGCTCGGGTGAAGAGCGGGCGTGGGAGGAGTTTATCAACCTGTTTGAGGGGCGGTTGATGGCTTTTGTTCGCAGTCGCATTAAAAATGTCGCGGCGGCGGAAGATATTGTGCAGGAAGCCTTCCTCGGTTTTCTGACGAGTCTGCCCAACTACGACCCGGCGACCAAGCTGGAGACGTATCTGTTCACGATCACCTCGTACAAACTGACCGACCATCTGCGGCGCGAGGGTCGACGCCCTTCGATGTCGTTAACGAGCGCATCGAGCTCGGTTGGAACGTATGATCCACCCGGTCGGGCCAGGCGTGCCTCCAGCCTGATGCTCTCCCGAGAGGGAAAACAGGCCGAGGGAGTGGTGATCGCCGAATGCCTGACAGGGCTGATCGAACAATGGCAGGAACAGGGAGATTACGAACGGTTAATGTGTATGGAACTGTTGTTTGTCCTGGGCTGGCCAAATAAAAAAGTGGCCGAGCAATTGAACATCACCGAGCAGGCCGTTGCCAATCATAAACATTTCACCGTCTCCAAACTGAAAGAGGCCGCAACCCGCTCCCGCGTGTTGAATTTCGATCTCACACAGTTCGGAGTGGAATAATATCGCTGTTGATCATCAGTAGATTTCACTATCGCCTGAGTTCTCCGTGTGCCACTGCCAGCTTGTCTAGCGGTGCGAATACTCCTGACATGTTCGGGTGCTAAACTGATGTTCGGAAACGCTAAAACTGTTGGTTTCCCTTGTTACATTTTCAGATTGATCGGTCCCACAATGGCACTGCTAGACGAGCTAGCAGTGGCACACATGCGGTGAATTCCAGTAACATCGGAATGGTCCTCATCTATATTTTTTTATTTTAAGCTGAATTGAATCTGATTGATTATGAGTAAACCGGTACTTGCCACGGATTTGGATGGTACGTTGATCCCGATGGGGGAATACCCCGAGAACGTGACTGACCTGCAGGAATTGAAGACGAGACTCCGCGAGCAGGAAGCAACCGTCATTTTTGTGACGGGTCGTTTTCTGGAATCGATTCAGGCCGCGATTGGTGAATTTGACCTTCCCGTTCCCGACTGGATCATTGCGGATGTCGGGACGTCGATTTATGAACATCGAGGGGACCTGAAGTACGAACCTCTCTCCAGTTACCAGGATTATCAGGCCGAAATTACGGAACCTTTTCCAATCGCAAAATTGCGGGAAGAGCTGGCCGAGATTCCTGGTTTACTTCCCCAGGAAGAAGAAAAACAGGGACGCTTCAAATTGAGCTATTACGCCCCTGCTGATCAACTCGATGCATTGGCAGCTCAGACAGCCAAGATTGTGAAGCAGCTTGCCGCTCCGTATTCGATTATTCAATCACTCGATCCACATGGTGAGGAAGGTTTCCTCGATTTTCTCCCCCGTTCGATCTCCAAAGCACACGCTTTGAACTTCTGGCACGAACATGTCGACCGGGATCCGGAACGGACTGTTTTTTCGGGAGACTCGGGGAATGATTTGGCTGCACTGACGGCCGGTTACAGATCGATCGTCGTTGGTAATGCAGAAGCAAAACTGGCCGACAAAGTCCAGGCAGCTCATACGGAAGCGGGCTGGACCGACAGACTGCACCTCGCAGAACGAGCCGCCACAAGTGGGGTGCTCGAAGGCTGCCACCGGTTCGGGATGTTTGGATGAGGTGACGATAAGGAACTGCTCCATGTTTTTTTAAATATTAATTTAACTCAGGGTGGTCCAGACAATCTCATAGAGTTGTCTGGATGCCGCAGGCACACAAAAGCAGCAGTTGCTTTCCAATGAGAAATGCTTCAGGAATCGAATTAATTCATCCCTCAAACCACACTTTTGTGTTGCTCCGCAATCCAGACAACACTGCGTGATTGTCTGGACCACCCATGTTAGAAACTGACGTCTATCTAAAGACCAAGCACCAGAGTTCTAGAAAGCTTGCTCACGGAGTTGTGTGGAGGAGATATCCATGCAGAATTCGTCGGGATCAATGAATTGAAACAGCGGTCGTGCGGAGTCTGGTAATTTGACATTCTGCTCGGATAAGACCATATCATACCAGCGCCGCGGTGCGACGAGAAATCGGCACTCCCGTTCGGCCAGCAAACTGAGTGCTTCCAGCATCGCCACTTCACTTTCGTAAAAGCGGGCATCGACGATCCGAATCGCAGTATCGGCACCGATGACGAAAGTAACCTGAGGGAATTCGATTGATTTTTCGATGAAGGTGGCTGAGCGGCTGAGCAGAATTGATTCCCTTTGAACTGGGCCAACCGTTCGTGCAGTGACAGATAAATGAAAGGGTTTTTCAGCGTTTCGAATCGGGAGTTCGTAATGCACCGGGGTCTGCAGTTTCTGCTCGGCCAAGCCTGTAACTCCTGATGCCCCGCATGCAGGGGGTTGGAAAGAGTTCAGATAAGAACGGGTGGAGGGAGCTGGCACCGTTGTGACCGATTCTGAAGTTGAGTGCCAGTAGTGGCTCCGTTCGCCCAACCACAACTGCTGTAATTCCGTTGAAGCATAGTGATTACGGTGCGTATCAGCTTTGACAGGTAAGGGACGGGTTGTATCTTCAAACCAGTTTACCAACTGTTCCAACTCAACTGTTGAGACAGCTTTCCAGAACCAGCTGGCTGTATGATTCGCCGTTTGCTCGATCAACTCGAGCTTAAAGAGATCAGTTCCGATGAAAGCGGGATAAATCAGTTTTAGTTTAACATCGGGGTCCTCTTCCTGATGAAAGAACTCGACTGCCAGTGTCGATTATCATATGTCATTAAGGATCACCAGCGGAGATCGAGCAGGCGTACCTCAGGTGCAACCAGTGGTGGGAGCTGGGTATTGATGAATACCCGAACTATGTTCGAGTCGGAATGATGGGGAGTGACCATCTGGATGCGTACCGATGCTGTCGACCTGAATTTGAAACAGGGTGAGAACTCTCATCAACAGCGGACGATCACCCTTGAATGACCGCGCGCCGCGCGAAGCCTGAGTATGTTCGACTGCATGATGAGCTGTTTGAATGGTACCGCAAAGATTGCTTACGGACACCATTTTCAGCCAGTTTCAGCCAGCTTCCCGCGAGAGCTGTGGTCGGAAGGCAACGAGACAGCCAGATAGCCATTCTCTTTCCTTTGAAGTGCCATTTATTAAACGGATTGTGGAGGAAACTGCCATCGGGGAACAGGAGCGGTCTGTGTTGGGCCCTGGGAAATTTGACAGAAGATTGGTAAATGTGCAGGTAGGGAAACCGAACGATAATTGTTCTGTTCGTATTCCTGATTAATAAACACCGCTGGTGCGATGACTTCACATTAGGAAAGCAACATCGCCGTCAATTGTTTGAGATTCGGGCGATTCAATACTACTAAGAAAGTATCCAGTCCACAGACCAGAATCAGGATCGAATTCCTGCTCTTCAAAATTGAGCGACCATGATCACGGATCCCAGTATTCGTAGCGAATGTGGGGTGAGAGCTTGCGTGCTGTTTCGATTTTGGGCGTGATCGTCATCAATCCCGATTACTTCGAAACCAGAGCATGTGCAGATAACGACGTCCACCTTCACCACATCCGGCAATAAGCCAGCGGCACAGATCGATCTGGATGAGAAAAGATCAGATGCCGCAGCATTCGGCGAGGTAAGGGTGGGGTCAGGAGGTCTTCTTCGTTAGTCGAATCATTTTCCTGATTGCTGTTGTGCATAGGTAGAATCAGCGGATCTGAGTCCTTAGGATCTTGATGACATCGTGTCTATTCTTTTGACAGCCGCTCGTGATGAAATAACAGGCTCAGAAATCGCCAATCGTTTCCCGGGGAAGACCTTCCACTGACCCTCGGAAGCTGTCTTCTCACACCGGTGAAATCTGTCCCAGCGACGAAATCTGCTGCGGAAGGACACTGTATGTTGATCCGCGGAGGACGTCAATCCCGTTTTGAGAGCCTAAACAGGCCTGTTTCTCCCCTACTCAACTCCTGAAAACTCTATTAATATGGATTTTCGACACGGATCGACCTCAGATCCCTGTTTCTGAAAAAAAGTCGATTAAGCCGCTGAATCAAAGCCTTAGAGGATTGCGCATCAAATCCCGGGAGTGAATATGTATAAGCAGAAGACTTGGATAGATTGGGCCATTCTGGGGGCAGGCTGCTGCGCCTTGCTCGGGTTCGTGATCGCGGGTCTGCTTCAGGGCCAGGAAGCCCCCTCCCCTTCACCGTTTCTGCTGACCTCGGATGAATCCGAACTCCCCGTTCCTCCCCCTCAGGATTTGGGCTCGAAGTCCCGCGTTACCCCGGGGACGATCGGGAATCAGGAGGAGGCCATTCCTCTGAAAGGGGATGCGATCTCTGAACAGCAGATGATTCGGAAATTCATCGAACAGGATCTGAAAGACGCCTCCAAGCAGGAACAGGATATCTGGTTTGAGTATCTGAAAAACGAATCGCCCGGTTTAGCTCGAAATCTGCTCGATTTGCGGAAGCGGTTCGGCTCTTCCATTCTGGGCCTAGACAGCTCACTCGATCCAGCCTCTCCTGCAGAATCGATCGAGTCCGACTCTGCTTCTTCCAAGCCTATTCAATCTCGTTCCAGTAATGATTACTCTGCCATCGACCTGGAGAGTGAAGAACTCAACGAGCTCAAAATGTTGTGGAGCACTGTCCGAAAAATGGCCCTCTTCAATGTGGGACAATTGCATCTACCCGGTTACAAACGGCTCGACTTTATTTCGACCACTCCTCCTACGGATCTTCCTCAAACGGAACTCGATCTGAATAATCATCTGCCGACAGGTACTTATCGACTCGACTTAAGCCAGGGAGAACTGGAAGAAACAGGTCGCACTTTTGATATCGCGATTAAGGGGACTGGCTGGTTTCAACTGACAGATCCCAATACGAAAGCCAACTTGTACACACGCAATGGTCGGTTCAGTTTGAGTGCCGAAGGCAACTTCTGCTTACAGGTGGGGGACCATCAATTCAATCTGAATCCCAAAGTTTCAATTCCATTTGATGTAAATGAAATTGAAATCAGCGACACGGGGGTGGTCTCTATCCCAGGTGGTGAACTCGGCTCCAAACTGGGGCAGATTCAAATCGCCCGCTTTCCCAATGCTGCTGCGCTCAGTTATCTGGGGGAAGGCTTATATGCCAGCACACAGCGCTGTGGTGTGCCCATCCTGGGGAACCCGCTGACAGGAATGCTGCAACAGGGTTGCCTGGAGCTGGCGAATGTCGATGAAGAAAGCGAACTGAGTCAGCTCGACCGGTACTATCGTCAGTGGCAGACAGGTTTAAAGTTAATGACCGACTATCCTCTGATTCCCGGTGAGTAATTCCTAGAGCTGAGTAATTGCTCTCACCGGTGTAGTCTTATATCCGTTCGTGCACGGTTCGCCAGTCGAGTGATAATGTCTCTCCCGGCTTAGATTTCATTTTCCGGGCGGCATCTCCCCCATGCAGAGCGACCTCCAGATATCCGGAAGACCCCCACAGGATTAATCCATGTCCGGGGAGTGGGTCGGCATAGGTCTGGCTGATACCGGAATCGATAAATCTCAGGCTGCCATCCCGTTCGAGTCGAATGAGCGGATCGGCTGTTCGTTTCTCGAAACTCTTGAG
Source organism: Planctomycetaceae bacterium (assembly GCA_041398805.1). Taxonomy (GTDB): domain Bacteria; phylum Planctomycetota; class Planctomycetia; order Planctomycetales; family Planctomycetaceae; genus Polystyrenella. The sequence continues at coordinate 90,222 of JAWKUC010000003.1, forward strand.
ATGTTCGCGTCGAATATTACTGACCAGATTTCCAAAGTGATCGACGTATAAAATGGTTCCAATTACCTGGGAGTCGGTCACCTGGGGTTGAGGGAGATCCAACTCGACAATGGAGTTTAACTCGCTCCCTAAATCCTGCAGGCTAACGCCCCGACTCCAGTTCGCAATTGCCGGAGCCATAATATCGCGACCATGAAATGTGGAGCAGACTGATTCTCTCCAGTATTTGGAATTGGTGAGTTCGTACAGAGTCGACTTCGGGTATCGCTTTAAGAGTGGATCGAGTAATCCGTTATCAGGAGCAATAAAACGCTGATCATTAATTTCAGCGGCCAGAATTTTCCGAGATGTTCCCACACCCGGGTCGACTACGATCAGATGGTATGTCCCCTTTGGAAAAGCCTCGATGAGTTCGGGCAGCATGAGTGCCGCACGCAGTACATCTTGCGGTGGAATTTCATGGGTAACATCAACCAGTCTGGCTTGAGGTTGAATTCCCAGCAGAATTCCTTTCATCTGAGCCACATAACTGTCGGCGGTGCCAAAATCGGTCGTTAAAGTGATTAGCGGAGATTCGCTGGTCATTGAAAATCATCATATTAATCAAAGGTTACGAATATTTTGCCAATCTCACCTACGACAGTCTGGAGCCGACAGGAATCGCGAATTGATTCTGCCTGAGTACTGTTTTAAACTGAATAAATCGAAACAACCAGCTGAAAACCGGCAGGAATCCGGAATCAGTTGTATAATTAATGGTTGCCTGTTTGATACACGACCTGTCAATTCGAATTAAAGCCCATCGGACCTGGCGATTGCACCTGTCCGCAACAGGAAAGAGATAATGAAATATCGACTTCTAACCAACTGCGCTCTGTCACTCTGTTTCCTGCTGACAATCACTCCTCTGCATGCGCAGGGGATTAATAACAGTGTTCATTTTAATGAAAACCGGGTGCTGACAACGGAAGATGGCTGGCAGTTGCAGGCGACTTATTACAACACCCGTTATGAGGATCCAGGGGTGGGAAGCCGGGTTCCCGTGGTCCTGCTGCTTCCGGGTGATCGGGGGAACCGACTGCATTGGGAAGGTCAGACAGGTTTCGCAACCAAACTGCAGGAACAGGGCTTCGCCGTAATCACTCTCGACCCGCGCAAGTATGGCGAAAGCAAGCCACCGGAAGGTCTGAGAAATGTCACCAAAGATTTAAAGCCCAACGATTATGCAAGCATTCTCAAATATGACCTGGAAGCGGTTAAAGAGTTCCTGTTTGAAGAACATCAGCAGCGAAATCTGAACATGGCCAAGATGGCTATTGTCGCGCCGGAATCTTTGGCGCCTGTGGCTCTGGGTTTCACCGTTCGCGACTGGAAGAAGATTCCCTATAAGGATGGCCCTTCTCTCGCTACGCGAACACCCCGTGGCCAGGATGTAAAAGCGGTCGCCGTGATTTCCCCCAAAGTGAACCTGCCAGGCATCTCGGGAAAGAGTGCCGTCCTTCACTGCCAACCTGTGTTTGAAGTCGCCATCTGTACGATGGCTGGGGAAAACGACAGCGATGGTAAACGGGAGTCCGATTTGATTTACACCTACCTGACAGGTTCAAAGAAACCCGAGGGAGAATCCACGATGTTTTATAATCAGATCTACTCAAAATTCGGGGACCGGGGGACGGAATTGGTCAGCCGGAATGCCGTTCTGACAAAAGATCTCATGGTCTTTCTCGATCGCCATGTAAAACAACTTAACATTCCCTGGCAGGATCGCCGGAGTAAATTTGAGCGGTAAGTCTGTAGAAAACAGTTCACTCCCTGATTGCAACTTACGGACGACCTGAGTATACAGAAACCAGAAACCGGCTTGAATTTCCTCAACCTGCACCTCCTCACTTCTTCTCGATCAGCCTTATCCTGTCAGACTCAGGAAAATCTCTCCTGTGTGCCGAGCCCTCATGAAACACTTGCTCTCCCTGCTGATCGTCTGCTCGCTGCTCGCAATAGCGGGAAGGTCGCTCCCGGCGCAGGAGACTCAGCCGCAAGTTGAGAGTAATGTTGCTGAGACTTCTAACAACGCGGAATCTGAAGCTGACAACACTCCTGACAAATCGCCTGTGGCAGCCCCTCGCCCCAGAGATGAAAACTCCCCTGCAGTTACGAAACCTCCACAGGCAAAACGACCTGCTGCCCCGTTCCATGTACATCGTTCTGGTGCGGATGAACCGAATGCGGTGATGTACTTGTTACTCTCGGCGGCACCAATTCTGTTTTTCTTATGGGTGGGTGCTTCGATAGGAGTTTCTTGAATGTCGTGATCTATCGCATGCCAGCCGGTTTGAATCTTTCCAAACCGAAATCGCGTTGTCCCAAATGCCTGACTCCTATTCGCATGCGACATAACATACCCGTCTTTGGCTGGCTGATGCTGCGCGGGAAGTGTTTCGATTGCAAGGCGCCGATCTCGTTTCGCTATCCACTTATCGAAGCGACCGTAGGTGGTCTGTTTGTTTTATTACTCCTCTGGGAGTTCGCTTCCGGGGGGGCAAACCTGCCGAATCATACCGAGCCACCGATCTCCGGTTTAATCCGATTGGTGTCGTCGCGCCACTCAGGCACACTTTTCAGCTGGTATGGCTGGCATGTCACGCTACTGACTTTATTACTGGCAATGGCCATGATGCAGTTTGACAGGGAGCGCATTCCTGTTCGGCTATTGATGTTTACCCTGATTCCGGCACTCATCGTGACAGCTTTCCTTCCCAAACTGTACCTGGTTCCTCACCAGATCCCGGGGATTCCTTTTGCAGATGCTTCCGTCCCGGGTGCGTCTGGTTCTTTTAGTTTTTCTCTCTCAGGTCCGATAACCGGTCTGACAGGTTTGCTGTCTGGATTTCTGGTGGGGGGATTCTTTGGACTCATTGCAAAGTCAGTAACATCCCCAAGTACTAATGGAACTCAATCAGTACGCAACCTGGCATTTATGGGCGCCGTGATTGGTTTCTTCCTTGGGTGGCAGGCGATTTGTTGCCTAGTTCTGATGACTCTCCTCGCTACCCTGATCTTATTGATCTGCAATCGCAGCCAGTTACTGCAACTGGCAGGCATCACTTTGTTTCTTTCGTCGTTGTTGTTCATTCTCTGGTGGCGTGATTTTCAGCATCTGCTGGAGATGGCCATTCCTCTGGGCGAGCGTCTGACCGGTATCCTCCTCCCACTCACCATTTTACTAATCAGCACATTCGTCCTAACCCTCTGGGTGAAAAAATGTCCCTCGAACGAGACCTTGATCGCCGCTGCACCGGATCAGGAGGAGTCTTCGGAACCCGCTTCAGAGCAGGGATTTAAGCCCGATCTCCCGCTGCCAAACCAGAGTGGCGAAAGCTGAAATCTCCCTTGAAAAACAGGGATCAGCCCCCGCATGTAAGAGGGTCGCCTCAACACATCTGTTGATTTTGATCAGTTGGGATGTGTAAACTAACTGCTTGTCTATTCAGGCATTACTCCCGATTCGATCGAAGCGAGTCAGGCTCGTTACTGTAGGAGTTGCGGGTTTCGGGGTATTTCCTTGGCCATTAATAGTAGAGAACTTACAAAATGACGAAACAATCACGTCGCGAGTTTCTGGAAAACTCGATGTTCGCCACAGCAGCAGCCTACGCTGCCAGCTCCGCAATGACTCAGCCGTTGATGGCTGCCAACAAACAAGCCAAAGGACCGAATGAAACATTGTCGGTTGTTGTGGTGGGGATTAATGGTCGGGGTAACTCTCACATCGGAGGCTTCATTGGTTCCTCTGATACTGAAATTGTCGCCCTGGTTGATCCTGATGAACAAGTTCTCAACAAACGGGCTGATGAAATTCAGGAAAAAACAGGCAAACGTCCTGCTGTCTACACTGACCTGCGTAAAGCGTATGTTGTTCCTGCGATTGTTTTCGTCAGTATCGCCACTCCAAACCACTGGCATGCCCTGTCTGCGATCTGGGCTGTTCAGGCTGGCAAGCATGTCTATGTCGAAAAACCTGTCAGCCACAACGTGAGTGAAGGCCGCCGCATGGTGGAAGCTGCTCGTAAGTATGGCAAGATCATGCAGACCGGTACTCAGTCCCGCTCCATGCAGGGAACTCTGGATGTGATGGACTTCATGCATCAGGGTGGTATCGGCACAATTAACCTGGCACGTGGTCTCTGCTACAAGCGTCGTAAAGAGATTGGTGCAAAAGGGGAATACGAAGTACCCAGCCATATCGATTACGATCTCTGGAGTGGTCCCGCTCCACTGCAGCCACTCACACGTCCTCGCCTGCACTATGATTGGCACTGGCAGTTTGCTTATGGTAACGGTGACCTGGGCAACCAGGGTATTCACCAGATGGACCTCGCTCGCTGGGGTCTGGGTGTAAGCGGACTTGGAAAATCAGTTCAGTCTTACGGTGGTCGACTTGGTTATTCTGATGCTGGCGATGTCGCCAACACTCAGGTCAGCATTCACAACTACGGAGACAAATCTCTGGTCTTCGAAGTACGTGGACTCGAAACCAACGCCTACATGGACGCTAAAGTCGGCGTGATCTACTATGGTTCTGAAGGTTATGTCGTTCAGCCCAGCTACGATGGTGCTGTCGTCTTCGATCTGGATGGTAAAGAAGTCAAGAGGTTCTCTGCTGGTGGTAACCACTTCCAGAACTTCATTGATGCTGTTCGTGCAAACGATCACACCATCCTGAACGCCGATATCGAAGAAGGTCACTACTCCAGTGCCCTTTGCCACCTGGGTAACATCTCTTACCGTCTGGGTGAATCGATGACTGTTGCTGCCGCAGGTGAGCGACTGGAAGGTAACACCGAAAACCAGGAAACCATCGCTCGCTTTACTCAGCACCTGAAAGACAATGGTCTCGAAGGGGAAAGCACCTCCATCTACCTCGGACCTGTGCTGAGCCTGGAAGGTGAAGAATTTACTGGCGATCTGGCGACAGAAGCCAACCCCATGCTGACTCGCGAATATCGCAAAGGATTCGAAGTTCCTACCGCTGGAAACGTTTAATCGTCTCCTGGCGTTTTCGAACCCATAAATATAAAACCCGCATCCTTAACCAGGGATGCGGGTTTTCTTTTTTTCTATAAGAGGTCCTGAAACCCTCTGATGGGTCCCATTAAGGTTTTACTTCCAGGTTCAACCAGACTGACTTAATGGTTGGCCTCTTCTTCCTGACCTGAAGTCAGCTGCACCGGTGAGAAGTTTCGTAAGCGTTTACTTTGAACCAGTTCGTAGCGACGACGAAGCGCCTGGTCATCCGGTTTGTAGTCGAGACACCAGCGCAGCTCTTTTTCAGCCTCTTCCATCCGGCTCATACTGTAAAGCAGCTTGGCATAGGATTCATGCAGAGTGTAATTGTGAGGGTAGCGTTTAATGGCCGCGATTAAACATTGCTCGGCGTTTTGTAATTGATCAAGTTCTCGATAAGCTTGAGCAGCCTGAACCCAGGCATTCACCGCCTCGTCATTCCCTTCTCTGGCTGCTTCCTGAATCGCCCGCAAAGCGTAAATGGACAGTACTTCGTTCAGCATTTCCGGATCCTGAATGTTCCGATACTGCTGCACGATTCTCCTCAAAGCTAACCAATCGGGTTCAAAGAACTCCACAACTGTCTTCGGTGGCAATGGTCCGGACACCAGTCGAATGATTCTTTTTTGAATACGAACTTCCTGATGGAACGCTTCCTTCCACAGGTTCAAGCCTGTCTCGTACTCACCGCGAGTCCATTCGAAACGTCCCCGCTCGAAAAGCACATCGGCGTCAAAAGGTCGAACTTCCTGTGCCTGACTCAGACACGATTCGATCGCCTCTTCAGGAGCACCATCCAGAAACGCAAGTTGCGCATACTGCAGATAGACATCCCCCTGCAAGGGACACAATCGCAAAGCCGCCAGCGTATGCTGATGCGCGGCGTACAGAAACTGTACGTTGTTGCCAAAGGCTCTTTTCAACCATTCATGCATTTCATCCTGGCTTGTAAACCCGGAAGCATAAACCGTATCCCTGATTTGCTGAGTGCTCATCGGGTTATCACTTTTTGACTGTAACAGTTCGAAATAGATGAGATAACCTTCAGCAACTTTTGCTCTCAATTCTACATCGTTCGGATTTTTTAATGCCGCCTGAATCAGCAGGTTCACTCGCTCTACCAGTTGCTGCTGAGCATAAGCGAGGCGTTGTTCGGCACTGAAGCCGGAATTCGCGGAGGTGGTCTCATTGAAGGTGTCTGCCAGAGACTCTGAGGGAGTTCCCATCGCATCGGTCGGTTCGGTATTCACCAGGGCAAGCCGCTGGAAGGCCTGGTAATCCTGTTCTCCCATCCAGACACCATGTGCCTGCTGCACCATCCAGCCCGCAATCAAAGCGACAAAACAACTGACGCCCCAAATGATGAATCGCGGAAAGTAGATAACGGGTTCTTCGAATCTATCTGTATTTCGACGTCGACGGGTAATCTGATAGAGCCGACAGGCACAGGCGGCCTGCATCAGCAACAGTATTAAACAGGCGGGAACCCACCAGATAAAATCGACAATGGCATGCACATAATTTGCGACAAAGCTTCCCAGCAGAGCGGCAAACAGAGTGACTTCCTGATGGTTCTCCGCCATCCGTAAGCCACGCAGGCACCAGTAGAGGGAAACAGAAGTGCCAATCCTAACAAACTGATTCCAACCAGACCTGTTTCTGACAGGACCTGCAGATAACCACTCTCGGCATGCGTAAATCGTGATTCAAATAATGGGGTGTTCAGATAACTGCGATAGCTTTGAAAATGGCTTCCCAGCCCCGTTCCCAGTATCGGATAGTCATTAAAGATTTCGAGGTTCGCCTGCCAGATCTGCCAGCGGTCAACTTCCCAGTCATCCAGTTTGATAGAGTCATCATCAAATCCGTAGAGAAACAGACTTCCGCCAACCAGAACTCCTCCCAGACCTAAACCCAGGATCATTCTGGAAGAGAGATAACCACGCAGGAAACAGACAAACAGACAGACCGTCACGGAGACAGCGAGTGCCAGTGCCCCTCCGCGGGTCAATCCGAGTAAGACGGCAAAGGCGATCAACCCTAACCCTGCCAGTAAAGCGGTCGCTACCAGGGGGCGTTCTCCCTGGTACTGAAACTCACGACTTTTCGAACGACGTCTTTGGGTCTCATTTTTTCTGCTGAAGATTCTTTCAGAAACCACCAGAGCAACGGCCCGGCACCGAGCATCAGAAAGTGCCCGAAGTGGTTACCGTTGGTGAACGTTCCTTTGGCGGAACCATCGACGTTGATTGTGGGATGTTCGTAGGACCAGAGAAATTTTCCGTTTCCTCCGAAATACTGGGCGAGTCCAATCGTCGCCATTCCGAGCGCCGCAATGCCCATCCAGCGAAAAAGTTTTTCGATATCATCGAGGTGTCCCATACGCTGTACAGTGACGAGAAAGATCAAACTGTAGGCGAACAGAAAGAGTAATCCCTGTTGTGTGGCAGCTGGACTGAGCGAGATCGACTTCCACTCATCTATCGGAATGGCCCCTTCTTCAGCGTGCCACAGAGGGAGAACTTCCAGAATGTGAGGTGAGATTCGGGCAATCCACTCGGCTGGAAGTTCCGTACATTGAACCCACAGCAACAAAGCGGCGAGGATGAGTATCGGTTCAAAACGGGTGACTCGATACTTGGGCGATTCATCCAGCGAGAGGTATCCAAGCCAGCAGAGCGACATCAATCCGGCGATAGCAAAGAGTGCAAATTGCCCGGAACCCAGTCTACCCCAGAAAAAGCGGCACCAGAAATAAGGCGGCCATGATACACAGGTCAGTCCCCTGCAACAGATACTGCTGGACCGGAGTCTTCAGTACTCGTCGCTTTCTCGATTTACGGGAACTGGATGGGGAGGACATGGGACTTTTTTCCGAACAGGTTGAGATCGAATTCAGATCTGTTCTCTAAAATTCTTTTCAGGCTGCGTGGTAAGGATTCGCATCATAGTCATCATCTTCGTAGCCCGATTCGTAACCGAGTCATATCCCGCATACTCAACACTGGCAGGTCGGTGATGGTAGTCGTCGTCATAGTCGTCATCGTAACCATGCCCTGATGACTCTTCGCCATGGCCGTAATCTTCGCTGTAACCATATCCGTACCCGTAGCCATAGTAATCTCCTCCCTGATCGTTGGTCAGGTGATTCACTACGACACCGGAAATGTGAATTCCAAACATCTGCAAGGTTTCAATGGAGCGGTAGACCATACCCCGGCGGTTTTTATCAGGTCGCATCACCAGGATCAGGGTGTCAGTCAAGCGACCGACGATTCCTGCGTCAGAGACAGCCAGAATCGGAGGAGCATCGATAATAATCTGATCGTAAACAGTCTCGGCCCAGGACAGGAAATCGGAAAGCCGGTTCGAAGAGAGGAGTTCCGAGGGATTCAGCGGTCGACTACCAGAGGGCATGATATCGAGGTTGAGCGCCCTGGTCGGTTGAATGAGCTCGATGGCACATTGATCAACCGGCTCATCTGTTCTGAGCAGTTTGGAAAGCCCTTCTTCTTTACGAAGTTCCAGCAGATTGGTCATTCCGGGACGACGCATGTCGGTATCGACGATTAATGTTTTTTTGTTTGCCTGGGAGAAGGCGACCGCCAGATTCGCCATGACGGTTGTTTTTCCATCGGACTTCTCGGTACTGGTAACCAGCAACCGGCGGCTTTCATGTGTATTGAAACTGAGAGCTGTTCGCAAAGTTCGAAAGGCTTCCGATTCGATACTGTTTGGATTCACGTGTGTCTGTACTGCATCGATCGCATATCCACCTGTCTCACTCATTTTGCGAACCATCGCGAGGACGGGAAGGTTGAGATGATATTTGATTTCATCCGCAGATCGGAATCGGTCATCCAGAGCTTCCAGGACAACGATCAACCCCACACCCATCGCAATCCCCATGATCAGGCTGAACATCGCGGTTCGGACTTTGTTCGGAGAGATGGGCGTACGGGAAATTTCAGGTTGTTTGACAATCTGAGCCAGGACACTAGTCCGGTTATCGAGATCGACTTCGCGAATTTTTACCAGCAGGGTATCGTCCTGCTGTTCGATTCGAGTCTGGTCGGTTTGCAGCTGTTTGATCTGAGCCATAACCACAGCCGATTCACGCCCTTTGGCTTCTTCTTCTTCAAAACGTTTCTTGAGGGCCAGATAATTTTCGCGAAGCTGGACCAGTTTCAGCTGGGCAATCTTGAGCAGGTGCTGCGCCTGAAGGCGGTTCTGCTGCTGGTGATATTCGTTGGTGGCGATCTGATTACGCTCCTGGAGCGATTCCTGAGCTGCCTGAATGCGGTTGTTCAGTTCCAGAATTTCGGGATGGTTGTAGTCGAGTGCCTCAAGTTTACTCCTGAGTTCCGCCTGGTCTGTTTTTAACTGATCCTGCAAGCGGTAAACCGCCAGACGATCGGACAATCCGAGTTCCTGGCTGAGCAGTTCATTTCCGATGGATCCCGGTCCCAGAATTTCGTCCGCGTATTGCTGGACGTTGCTTCCGTTCTCAATGGCGGTTCTCAGCACATTGACCAGGGCTTCCATTTTGTCGAGCTGAGTCTGTGCTTCCATGAAGGAAGTCTGGTAAGCCATCACCCGTTGACCAATCAGGCTGACTGTTTCGGTTCCGTTGTTGAGCAGAAAGTCTGAACGTCGCTGCAGCTCGATTAGCTTGATCGCATTCGCTTTGTACTGTTCGTCCAGTTTCAAATGGACGTCGGTTAACATTTGCAGTTTATTCTGTGTACCATCCTGGTGAGTCTCTTTCATGAAAGTCAGATAGGACTCGATGATCTCTCTGATGGTAAAGGCGGCTGTTTCGGGTGATTTCGAAGTAAAACGAAGATCAATCAGGTTCGTCTGTGGTGAAACAGAAGTGGTCAGTTTTCCACGAAGAATTTTGATTTGCGTTTCCAGAGAGGGATCCGGCCACATCGGTTTGATGTTCCGGGGGCAGACTTTGAGCAGCCGTTTTTAAAACCTCATCACTGGAAAGAAGTTTTGTATAGGTCGGCATCTGATTTTTAAGCAGAGACTGCCCGCTGATATCGTTTGTTTCAAACCCCTGTTACTCAGAATCAACAGTTGAGCTGTCGACTGATACATGGGAATCTGAGTTGAATACCGATAGGCACCCGCAATCGAAGTGAGAATAGTGCAGACGACAATAATTTTCTTACGTAGCATGATCACGCGTAAGAATCGCATCACTCGAGCCATCATGGCCGAGGTCGAATTATCGTGTTTACTGCTCTCGTTCGTGTTGGACTGATCGAGATACGGGTTCATGAATAACAATCCAGGGAGATTAGGGATTGATCAAACAGGTAGGTCTGCTCGCGAATAATGAATTAACAGTTCAAATGTCTCTGATAATTGAGTGTGGGGTTATAACAAGGTTCCCAGAGAAGCACTCACACCGAAGGGCAGGACACGGAGTGCTTCGATAAAGACGGTTGCCGGTGTTTGTTCCACACTGACAATATCTCCCGGGGCAAGTTCGATGTTCCAGTCGCCATCCCGTTTCGCCCGCGCCATGCTGACTTGAATGACCACTGGTTTTTCTGACTCTTCCAACTGGCGAATGACATAGACTTTGTCGGCAACCGGGTTGGAGATGCCTCCTGCCAGGGCAATCGCCTCGAGGGCTCGAATCGGTTTGGAAACGGGATACTGCTGAGGACCAGGTTTGTGTACCAGTCCCATCACATGGAAGGGTTTGGGATCTCGTTTTTCGACCCGTACAATGGCCCCATCTTCCAGTTTGTATTTCTTGGTATCTTCCCGACTGGATGAGACCAGATCGATGGTGAATTTCTGTTCGGAAAAGGAGACGTTCTCGGTATGACCAGCCTCGATCAGCCCGGGTTCCTTCTCTGTTCCATTCTCAGCAAGAAGTTTGGGAGGTTTTGCTACCGGTTGTTTTCCGACATAGCGAATCTCGACCAGGGTCCCTGCATCTTCAGAAAGTCCCCCCGCTGCCACCAGGGCAGAGAGCACATCGCTTTTACCGCGGGGAAGTTTGTACTCACCCTGCTTATCGACAGCGCCGATGACGGTAATTTTGTTTTCCCGCTGCTGTTTCATCGTGACGGTAATGTGCGGGCTTTTGAAGATATGGCGCTGAATCGCGACCGAGGTAATCGACGCTTCCGCATCGATCAACTCCATGCCGGCAACGGGAACCTGTCCGATCGTGGGGAGAAAGATATTTCCGTTATCATCGACACGGGTGGGAATTTCGAAGGTATTCGATTTATCGAGCCCGGAAGAAATGCTGACATTAATCACATCTCCGTTGTCGATGAATTCGCTGCTGGCGCTACCAACGGCGAACTCGGAGAGGTCGACCACCTGGGCGTTGTTCTGTGCAGGAGCTCGCATGGCAACCGGCATGTTACTGGGTCGATAGATTTTCGAGCCGGTAAACATTGGCGTTAAGCTGCAACCAGACACGAACAATACCAGACTCAAGATCATCAGACCCTGCATGACAAGGCCTGCCGAGGCAGCTTGCTCCGTGGGCTGAGGGCTGGACTGCTGGAATGTTATTCTCTGATTAGGTCGAATCATGAGATAAAACGGCCGCTTCCATGCGTGTTCGGCGAGGGCTTCGAGATCAGACCGACTGAAATTCTGCTTACGACTGCCGCCTGGATTTTCTCTTCCTGATCAACCCGACTGGACAGTACGGAAAGCCCCCCTGTTGGTAAATTTTGCAAATAGGGTCGGAAAAGTAGAAAATAAGCTAAAGTCCGTCAATACCGCTTTCGGGCAGAACCGGGCTGTAAATTCCCGAATTCATGCAACTTTTCAGAAGCACGTAAGCAGAAGTCTCGTAATAACTTCCAGAAAGTCCTGAATTACAGATCTTCAAGCATTCAGAAGGGTTCCCGCCACGAACAACCCTCCCCTCGCAACTTACCGAGACCTCCAGAAACAGTCCTCGGAGATTTCCAGCTTCTGCAACGTCTCGGCAACGTCCAGACGGAAACGACGCGCGTCTGTGGGATATCCCTTGGTCGGTTTCAATTCCGGCAGGTGAGTTTGCCAGTACCGATTAAAGAGTTCCATCGAGACCTCGCGGAGATATTTAGAAAGCATGGAAGCCAGGGCAACCGGGAAATGGGACTCGGCTTTGGTCTGGAAGCGGATGTCCGTCTGATCGATGCGGTATTCACTCTTCTGTGTCCCCTCTTCCCGGCGGAAGATCATCGTCTCCCCGGCCAGGGGTTCCAGAAGATCGTCATATCGATTTCGACCTCCATGTTTGTCCCCCACGATCCAGCATGTTTCCCGGCGAACGGGGTCCCAGACCTCCTTTAATAACTGCATCGTGGTTTGCGACAACACGACTCCCTTACTCTGATGCTGTTCAACGCCTCGATTAAACCGCACAGTTCCAACCACATCGGATCGGACAGAGGGGTTCTACCCCAGTGGCGTCAGTCACTTCTTTCCAAAGCTGGATCGCTTGATCGATTTCTGCCAGGTCGTTCACCAGTGGTAATGCGATATCACTTTCGGCAAACCAGGGTTCGAGAGCAAATTCCCTGAGGGTGTGAGGAGAGACGTACTCGATCAGTTCGCGAAAGTGTCGAGGAGAGCAGTTCATTAATCCCAGAAATGAGAGAACAGATCGTTCGAGTTGCTTCAATCCGCGCCCCGGAGTGTAAACCGCCTTGGAATCTCCCACATGAAGTCGAGTCTCATTGCGCGAGAAGGTTTGAGTGATGACCTTATCAAAGATCGACCAGAAATCGGTTTCGCGGGGGGAGTGCGGGGATTTCCAGGCGACCACTGAAATGACGAGAGGGCCCAGATTGGGGCCATAACCCGCTTCATCCATGCCAATGACAATTCCCAACCGACTCACCTTTCACTCTGTTGTTTTCACACTTAAATCGCAATTCGAAGTAAAACCCTCGTTTGTATCTTCGTTTATAGGAATAGTCCGTCGAGGATTCAATTCTGAGATTGTTTCCTCAATATTTCCCAATTGTGATAACAACAATAACCGGGGTTCTGGAGACTCAACTGCGCTCGCTATAATTCCGACGTCCAGAGGTAACACTGTTATCTGGACATTGCTCTTACAGTCTCAACCAGGAAGTCAGAGATGGAATTTGATCTCGTATTTCTTTCGCGTGTGCAGTTTGCCCTGACGATCATGTTCCATTATCTTTTCCCCCCCTTAACGATTGGGATGGGAGTGGTCCTCATCTACCTGGGGGGGATGTATCTCAAAACTAAAGACCCTGCTTATAAGCAGGCACAAAAATTCTGGACGCGCGTCTTTGGTCTGAATTTCGCCATTGGTGTCGCCTCCGGAATTGTGATGGAGTTTCAGTTCGGCACGAACTGGGCGACTTACTCCCGGTTTGTCGGGGATGTGTTTGGTTCCGCACTGGCGGCGGAGGGGATCTTCGCTTTCTTTCTGGAATCGGGGTTTCTGGCCGTCCTTATTTTCGGTTGGAATAAAGTCGGCCCCCGAATGCATTTCTTCTCGACCTGTATGGTGGCGCTGGGAAGTATTTTCTCCAGCGTCTGGATTGTCGTGGCGAATTCGTGGCAACAGACACCCGCCGGTTCGCACATTGTGCCGATGACACGCGAGGTACTGAACGCCCGGGGAGAGAGTACGTTCGATGCCAACGGTCTCTTGATCACTGAACCGTGGATCATTGATGGCGTTCCCGTGATGCGGGCGGAAGTCGTCGACTTCTGGCAGATGGTATTAAACCCATCGACTTTTTATCGCCTTACGCATGTGCTGCTTGGCTGTTTCATCATGGGGGCGTTTTTCATCTTAAGTATTTGCGCCTGGTATATTCTGAAAAAGAAGTATGTCGATTTTGCCGAGCGAAGTTTCCGCGGTGCACTGATCCTGGCGACCATCAGTAGTATTCTGATCGCCCTGAATGGACATCGACAGGCACAGAATGTGTATCACTATCAACCGGCTAAGCTGGCGACATTTGAAGGACATTATGAAAGTGAAGGACCAGCTGATTTAACTCTGTTTGGAATTCCGGACGCCGAGAATGAAACGGTTCACATGAAAGTCGCCATTCCGGGGGGCTTGAGCTTTATGGTGCATGATGATTTCAGTTTCAGCGAACCGGTGCTGGGACTGGATCAGATTCGACCGGAGCATCGCCCTCCCCTCTGGATCCCATTTATCAGCTGGCGGTTGATGATTGGCATCGGCACTTTTTTCATTCTACTGACACTCTACAGTTATTTTCTCTTATGGAGAGGAACGCTCTTCCAGACGCGGTGGGTCATGCGGGCTTACTGCGTGAGTGTGGTGCTGGCGGTGATTGCCAATCAGGTCGGCTGGATCGCAGCGGAAGTGGGTCGACAACCCTGGATTGTGCATCCTCCTATCGTCGTCGATGAAAACAACCAACCAGTTCTCGATGAGGAAGGCTATTTGCAATACAGGAAGGTGGAAGCCACATTACCTGATGGAACTGTCTACGAAAGGTACGCCGGCTTAAGCACCGAAGATGGGGTCAGTAAAGCGGTCGCCGCAGAACAGGTCGCGGCGTCGATTGTGATGTTCCTGTTTATTTATGTTTTGCTGGGGGCTGTCTGGATATTTGTGCTGAATAAAAAAATCCAGCATGGACCTGATCCACCGGAAGAGGGTTTCGGAGAGAGTAGCACTCTGGGAATGTTCCAATTGGGGGGCCAGCATCAGGGAGAAGGACTCGCCGATGCCGGTTTGCACGACGAAGCGGAAGCCAAAGTGAACCAGGGAGGTGATCATGCTTGAACAAGTACACAACTTCCTCCTGTTCGCCGAAAATAGTTTTCCCTATCTCGACCGGGAAGGTCTCTCGTTGATCTGGTTCCTGATTCTGGCTGTGCTACTGACAGGCTATGCGATTCTGGATGGGTTCGATTTAGGTGTCGGCATACTGCATCCCTTCGTCGCCCGGAACGATCATGACCGCAGGTTGGTGATGAACAGCATCGGCCCGATCTGGGATGGAAACGAAGTCTGGCTGGTCACGTTCGGGGGAGCTCTCTTCGCCGCTTTTCCGGAAGCTTACGCCACCGTCTTCAGCGGGTTTTATCTCGCGCTGATGCTGCTCCTGTTCGCGTTGATTCTGAGGGCAGTCAGTCTTGAGTTTCGGGGGAAGGTGACTTCGACGGCTTGGCGGAAGGTGTGGGACGGTGCCTTCTTCCTGGGTTCTTTCCTGGCGACTTTTCTATTTGGTGTTGCTGTCGGCAACATGATGCAGGGTGTCCCACTCGATCCGCATCACGAATACATCGGTACGTTCACGCAGTTGCTCAACCCGTACTCACTGGTCGTCGGGTTATTGGGAGTTTTTGCTTTTGCACTTCATGGTTCAATCTTTCTCTACCTGAAAACAGAAGGTGATTTCCAGCAAAGCCTGCGACCGGTGATGTGGAAAATGTTTTCCGTTTTCGCTCCTCTGTTTGTGCTGGTCAGCGTCTGGACGACTTTATCTGTCCCCCGCGCACTGGAAACCTTACATGCATATACCTGGCTCTGGGTTGTGCCCGTCTTAAATGTGCTCGCCGTCCTCAACATTCCCCGAGCCATCTCGAAGGGGATCGAAGGTTACGCCTTCATCAGCAGCAGCTGTGTGATCGCCGCCTTCGTAGTGCTGTTCATCACCGCCCTCTTCCCCTTCCTGGTGCCAGCCAGCAACGATCTCGCTCATAGCCTGACCATTCTGAACGCTTCCAGCAGCGAAAAGACATTAGGGATCATGCTGATCATCGCCCTGATCGGCATGCCCTGCGTGATCTCCTACAGCGTCGTCATTTACTGGACATTCCGAGGAAAAGTGAAACTCGACGAAACGAGTTACTGAACCGATGGCTTAGTTACCCTTCACTTCACTTTCACAGACGTCTGTTCGGCCCAGTTGAGCCAGGATTGGCTCATTTGTTTGACGCGGGCGGGATTGGATTGTGCTTGATCATGTAGTTCGGTGCGGTCCTGGCTGATGTCGTACAATTCCCACTCTTTGATGCCGCGGTCCCAGCAGAGTTTCCAGTTACCCTGGCGTATCGCGCGGCTGCCGCTCCATTCCCAGAATAACGTTCGATCGTTGAGTTCCGGTTCGAGTTCGCCCGACTTCATTGCGCTGAGCAGACTGACCCCTTCTACTGGTTCGATCTCTTTACCTTTGTAGGCTTCGGGATAACTCGTCCCGGCAAGCTCGACACAGGTGGGAAGGACATCGATGATATGGCCCATGTTGCGATTGAAGGTGCCTCCTTCAATCTGGCCCGGCCAGTAAACGATGAAGGGTGTGGAGATCCCTCCTTCATGCACCCACTGTTTGTAACGACGGAAGGGTGTATTCGAGGCATAGGCCCAACCGGGCCCGCAGGTGGTGTAGGTTTCCTTGATACCCGGTTTGGCAGAAGGGTCCTCGCCTCCGGGAATCTCTGCGCAGCCTCCGTTATCAGAGAGAAACATGATGACTGTATTCTCATCGAGCTGATGTTTTTCCAATGTGGAGATAAGCCGACCAATTTCCTGATCCATGATTTCGATCATCGCGGCGTAAACGGCCATGCGGCGATCCTGCCATTCAGGAGCGATTGCCTGGTCCCAGTCAGTGACTTCGCGATCAGGTGCGGGGAGGGCCCAGGGTTTTTCCAGTAAACCAATCTCCAACTGCCGTTGGTAGCGTTCCTGACGAAGTTGTTCCCAGCCCTGGCTGTACTTACCCAGGTTAGAAGTCACTGCCTCTTCGGGGGCGTGCAGCGGATAATGGGGAGCGGTGTAACAGACATGCAGAAAGAAGGGCTCATCCGTCTGTGAACTTGTTTCGACGAATTCGATGGCGTCATCTGTGAAAGCGGTCGTCGTATAAAAGCCCTCGGGGAACTCGGTGATGCGCTGATTGTCTTCGGAAAAATGTCGAACCTTGCCCCCCTTGAATTCAGGGTCGGGGTAGCTGGGATCAAAGAAATTGCAACATCCATCAAGTAAGCCATAGTAATGATCGAAGCCCCGATCCGAGGGTCGGTGGGGTGCCTGACTTCCGAGGTGCCATTTGCCGGAGAGAGCTGTCCGGTAACCTGCCTGTTTGAGAATTTCAGCGATGGTCACCATGTGGGGAGAGAGCAGGTTTTTATTACGCCTTGGAGTTAAACCAGTGATGAGCGATGCCCGCGTCGTCGTACATTTCGCATTGTTATAAAACTGTGTCCAACGGACCCCTTTCTGCGCGAGTGAATCGAGGTTCGGTGTTTTAATTTCGCCACCGTAACAACCTATATCGGAGAATCCCATATCATCCGCCATGATCAGGATGATGTTGGGGCGTGTCGGTTCCGCTCCTGTAATATCCGATTGCGAAAAAACAACGATCATCAAAAATAGAGGGATGGCTGAACGCAGCATGATGAATTCCGTGGCAGTAAGAAAAGTAATAACGATGAGTTGTTGAGTCGATTCTATTGTGCCTCAAGCAACCGCAGGCTGTCCACGATGAAATCACATCTGTCTCTGCTTCTGCCTGCTATTCCGCCAGATTGAGACAGCAAAGCTCTGTATTGATCCGCAGGTAAATCCGCTTTCCGAGAAAGGCGGGATGGGCGTAGGTGTCGGTCCGTTGATCGGTCAATTTCAGCCGATCTATGGGAATGGCTTCAGCAGCATTCACCTTGAAGAGGAGTAACTCACTTTTAACGGTAACTGCCAGTACATGTTCGTCGTTAGCAACCAGACTGACATAGTTACTGAACCCGGGTTCCTCGTTGATCCAGAGTTCTTCCAGATTGTTCTTCCAATCGAGACAGAAGAGACCATCCCAGACACCAAAAACTCGACCAGCTGCTATCACAGGTGTATGCGAGTCGGGAGCGAGATATTCATGTTCCATGATCGGTTCGGGAACAAGCTCGCCTTCCTGGTCGAATTGATAAACACGGGCTCCATTGTTTTCAGTCGCAACAAATAACTTGTTGTCATAAAAGATGGGAGTGGGGACATTGAAATCCCCTTTGAAAGGAGGTGTGAACGTCCACAGTTTTTTACCACTGATTAAGTCCCATCCACACAGTGCTTTTTCCTCGTAACCGATGATTTGTGTTTTACCATTCACCTTTGCTGAGATGAGTGATGAGTAACCGGGAGGGTTACCGGACGTTTCCCAGATCACTTCGCCAGTTAAGGGCTCGAGAGCGACGAGTGCTGATTCCGGTCCACCCGGATTAATGACGAGATGATTTTCGACGAGAAGTGGTGTTCCAGCGTGTCCCCAGATCATGGGAGCGGCTTCGAATTCCAGCTGTTGATGTTTTTTCCAGACGACTTCACCATCGGATAAGCGAAGGCAGGCGAGATGACCAAATGCGCCGGCTACCCAGACATGATCTTTTGAGATCAAGGGCGTCGCGCGAGGCGTGTTCCCGTAATCGACTTTGCCGGGAGCAAACTGGCGGAAGGTCCAACGCTCTGCACCGGTCTCTGCATCAAAGCATTGAAAGAGATCGCTGTTGTCGGTGACATTGCGTCCGCTGACAATCACGACCCCCTGGCTGGCAGCGAGCCCACCGATTCCCTGACTGGGTAGTTCAACTTTCCAGGTGAAGTTTGCTTGATCTGGCAGACTGTTGGGGAGCCAGGTTAGTTTTCCATCACGACTGGTTCCCCGCCAGTCTGGCCAATCATTAGTAACGGTCTCAGCTTTCGGATCCGTTACTCTTTTTTTTTAATGTCAGTGGCAGCAGTTTGATCTTCTTCGATTTCCTGGAAACCGGTACTCGTTTCGAGCGCCATCAATAACTGCGGATGCTCGATCATATCAAGTAAGGCCTGCTTGACCTGATCCTGTTCCGCGGTAGAGAGCTGCTGATTCAGAAAGGCTGTGACAAAGGGGACTGGTTCGGATTCGCCGATCACTCGCAAGTCCCCTTTTTTGACGGAACCGCATCCTTCCAGCAGAGGTTCGGCGTAGCTGGAAATGATCGCCGCCGCTTTCACATCCTTGTCGAGTTCAAGCAAGGCGGTCGCCGCATCGCTGCACGCGGGATAGGTTTCGATTTTTTCGGGAAGAGGAATTTCCGCCGCCTGTAGCAGTTTCATCGGGGCAGCATATTTCTCTTCGTTTTCTTCCGGACCAAAAAAGAGTCGATAGCCTTTGAGATCCCCAACCGATTGCGCCGGATCATCAGCACGGACGACAATCAGACCGGTTTGGGTGACACCTCCATCTTTCCCTGCCAGATAAGCCACGGGCGCGACATTAATGTTCGCCTTTTGAGTATCGTGTTTGACAACAGAATATTTGCCAATCACGAGGTCTGCCCCGGTGACCTGTTTATCTTTAAAAGCGACTTCCAGCGAAGCCCCCCAGGCAATGTTCACCGGGCGGTTTAATTCTTCTTCAAGATACTTCGCCAGTTTTTCATACTTACGCTGCGCGTAACCTTTCACGCAATCGCAGGCCAGAGGCTTTGCCAGAGGATCCATCACAACCAGATTCAATGGTTGTTGTTCTTCCTCAGCTGCCTGCGAGTCTGATGGAGTCAGGGCTGTTGCCAACATCGCCATGCAAATGAAGAGGAACACATGAGAGCTGAGTGACAATTTCATGGAATTCATGGAAACATTACCTCGATAGAACTGATTTCTGTTCTGCTTGTTTTATCTTAATTGTCTTGTGGATCGGAATCAGCTTTTAAACTGACTTTCTCGGAATTTGCGACGGAATTCAGTACATGAATCGCATGATTTGGCAGGTCCATCATGAAGTAGCGGTCGCGTGTTTCGTCGTATTCAATCGCGACATTTTTGCAGCCTCCTGTAACAGGGACATGCCCGATGTTAGCCAGAAGATCTCCCTCGGCAGAGAAACGTTTGATGTTGCCGACGCTCGATTCGGCTGTCAGGATGTCACCATTCGCACAGCAGCGGACATTCATCGGATTACAACAACTCCCGAAGCCTTCGCGGGAAGAACGATCTGCCTTACCGAATTTCGCAATCTGTTCTCCCGTTCGATCAAAGAGAGCGACTCGAAAACGGGCATTCTCTGCTACAAAAAGTTGATCCTCCCTGATCTGCACATCCATTTGACCACAGCAGCCTCGCAGATCGGAAATGATCATCCGCGCGTTCTTGAAACTATGATCCATCCGCCAGACTTCAAACCCGAAGCCCTCCAGGCTGGGAAGTGTCACGAAGATTTCTTTATTCGAGGCTGTAATGGCGGGTACACGCAACTTCATCTGCAGCATCGACTCGACCTGACGTTCAAGCCCTGCACCATCTCCCAGATTTATTTCCTGTTTGAATAGTTCAATTTGAGCCTGGAGTGCCGCTAAGGCTCGCTTCTGTCCGCGAGAACGATCCTGCGCCTGAGTTTTCTCCAGACTCTTAACCTGTTGTTGATAAAGTTCCAGATCTTCTTTGATTCTCGCAATGACTTTTTTACGGTCTATCCTGGCAGCAGCGACAATTTTCTGACGATACGCATCAATATCACCGATCTGTGGTGTACCCGTTTGCTGTAGAATATTTCCATCCCGATCCAACAAGGCAATCTGCCCTTCTCCACCGATCAGGAATTTTCCCGCTTCTAAACTGGTTATTGCTGTGGCTGTAAAGGGAATGGGGATTGATTGAGTCTGTTCCAGTTCGGGTGAGTAAACGAGAACCACACTCTTTCGTTTTCTCAGCTTGGACACAATTTCCACATCCTCGCCTTCTTCCTTTAATAGTTTTTTTTACTCTTCGGAGAGAACGAGTTGATTCACTTTTCCGCCGCAGGAAAGGAGCAGGTTTCCCTCCTGATCCAGACAGAACGTGTTGAGATTGATTGGTTGGTCATCGTAATGCGCGACCAGCCTTTCCATCGGTTGATGCGTGGGTTGCAGTCCGAGATCAGACTCTTCCGAAGGTGCTGTTTGACTGGTCTCTTCTTTTTTTGCCTCAGCCATTTCGGGTTTCGTGTTTAGATCACCCCGGGCAATTACTCGGCCTCCGGTACTTCCAAATAGAGTGACTTCGGCTTCATCAGGAAAAGTGAGTACAAATAAATCAGCGAGGGTCTCTTCAAAACGGGGAACAAATTCTTCGATGAGGACAGTCCGTTTTTGTGCCAGCAGATTGTACTTGCCCGCTTTATCCGGTTTGAGCGCCGTGTAAGTCCACCCTGTCGGGATCCAACCCCCAGCGGAGGATTCCTCATATTCCAATTCAGTGAAGTGGACCAGGTTTCCTCGAATGTACGATTCGACCTTAAGGATCGAATAATCCCATTCAGGCGCCACGTAATAGACAACTTTGCGAGACTTTACTTCAGGTGGTGAGACAAGCAGGCATTTCTGTCCCTGATATTCTGTAGTGCCAGTGATCGTCAATTTAGACCAGAAATCGGGGAACTCATCCTCATCTGAGTTTCGAACAAGTAGGTAGAAAGGATTCAGCTCCCGGGACCAGTATTGGCGCCCGTGACCTGCATCTTTCATGCTGATCGCGCCTGTCTTTTGTTTGCTCACCGGGTCAGTTTGCAGCATGCGTCGTTCTTTCCCGGAGAACGTGATCGATTGATCCTTTCTGGTCTCACCAGGAGGTGAGTCGAGCACAGTGATCTCGGAGCGAAACTGATCTTTATCAAGCCAGACTTTTTCCTGCCACTTTTTGATGGTGTATTGCTCGGGCGTCAGATCTCGATATTTCTGAACGGACTCTTTATCAAACGAAGTCAGCGGAGGTGGCCCCAACTCTTCCAGTTGAGCGACAACCCTGATTCGCTGATATTTGCGGGCGTTCTTTTTCCAGGTGGATTTCAACTCGTTGAGCTGACGGCTTTCTGCCGCTATCAGATTGCCTGACGGATAACTCAGCAGTGCGGTGGTGAGCACCCACAGAGAGAGTAGCAGATGCTTCTTCTTTAATTGCATGGTGTTTAACTTTCGTTCTGTGCAGGTTGTAAAACGAAATTACACCTACATAGACGCAGAAAGCTCCTCAGTGTAGCTCTATTTCTTTAATTAATTAACGGAATTTACGAAATTCATAGTGGATGAGGATTTCAATGTCTTGCGAGGAGTTGTTTCCTACGCTCTAAACCTTGCCACCAGAATCACTTGAGACAGATAACCAGACCACTGATTAACTCAACTCTGAGGTATTCCTTAAATCTATGTCAGTTCGAGTTTTCAGACGAGTTGGTATTGAGGGTCACCTCTTCTGCGGGTGCAACAGAGTACAGAATGTGCACAGTGTGATTGGGGAGGTCCATCATGAAGTAGCGATCTCGTGCTTCGTCATATTCGATGGCGACATTCTTGCATCCGCCGGAAACAGTCACATGGCCAATGTTTGCCAGCAGCTCTCCATCAGGTGAAAACCGCTTGATGTTACCGACACTCGATTCGGCCGTCAGAATATCTCCGTTGCTGCAGCAACGGACATTCATCGGGTTGCAGCAACTGCCAAAGCCTTCTTTTGAAGTCCGATCTGATTTTCCGAAGGAGTTCAGTTTTTCACCTTCTCGACTGAATGTCGCCACCCGAAAGCGGCCATTCTCGGCGACATAAACTTTGTCTCCCCTGGCTTGCACGTCCATTTGACCGCAGCAACCACGAAGATCGGTAATAACCAGTTTAGGATTTTGAAACTGGTGATCAACTCGCCAGACTTCGAAGCCAAATCCTTCCAGACTGGGGACCGTGACGAACAGGTCCTGCTCCGTAATCGAAATGGCGGGGACACGGAGTTTCATTTGCAGCATCGATTCGATTTGCGGATTTGAATTTCCCTCCCCTTCCGTATCCATGAGTTGATTGAACATATTGATCTGTGCCTTTAAGGCGAGAATCATACGTTCCTGTCCGCGACTGCGATCTTCTTCTTTTACTTTTTCAAGACCAGCTAACTGTTCTTTGAATACGACGAGATCATCCTTAATCATCTCCCGCATTTCAGCCTGTTCCCGAACGACTTCTGCTTGAACCTTCTCCCGGTAGGAATCGATATCATCAATTTGAGGGGAACTTCCTTGGTGAAGAATTTTGCCATCGCGATCGAGTCTGGCCAACCGCCCTTCTCCTCCAATCAGCAGGCTGCCATCGTCGGCAGGAGTAATGGCCGTAGCTTTAAATGGGATCGGGATCGTTTTGATGAGTTGTCTTTCGGGTGAGTAAACTTGAATGACAGCCTGATTGTTATTCAGGCTCGTATCGACTTCCGTCTTTTCCCCTTCTTCTTCCAGCAGTTTTTTCTCTTCTTCGGAAAGGACGAGCTGACGGATTTCACCACCACAACTCAGCAGAATATTTCCTTCCTGATCAATACAGAACGTATTCAGGTTGATCGGCTTACCGTTATATTCCGCAACGATTTTTTCCTGGGGTTTATGAGTGGCGGGAAGACCTGTCCCATTGGATGTTTCCGGATTGCCCCCCAGGGTGCTATCGATAATGGAATCGATATCGATCGGTTCATTCGGGTTGGCGACAATTGCTTCCTCAGGATCATTCGAGGCGACAGCAATTTTTTCGGAGCTCCCCCACATTTGAACGAGTGCACCGGGAGGAAAGAAAATCGTAAACAGCTCGTAATTGTCATCCACGTAGTCACTCGTAAACTCGGAGACGGTAACATTGGCCTGCCGGGCTTTGACTGTAAGAGGTCCCTCATCACCATCTTTCATTTCGATAGTGGTCCACTTCACTGGAATCCAATCCTGATCGACCTGGCGATAATCAATCTCGCTCGTGATAAATGGCGTTTCATTTTTCAGATGTGTGTATTTGACAATGTGATAATCTTTGTCAGGGGAGACGGTGTACTCTCTTCTCTCCGTCTCATGGTTTTTACATACAACCGAGACGTTTAGACAGGACTCTCCCTCATACTCTTCCTGACCGGTCACCTGCAGTTCATCCCAGAAATCGCAGACGATGTTCTGATCTGCATTGCGGGACAGTTGATAAACCGGTTCCAGTTCAGCGGGCCAGTAATGATCGACTTCTTCCGGAGACCGCGCATCTTTGGAACCCTGGGGAGGGACATCATCCCTATCGGGGAAAGTGAGTGCGTTTAATTCCTGATGACCGTCGTATGCCCATTGAGATTTAAGCCAGACTTCTGAGGGGGGTAGCTGAACGATCTCCCGTTCGCGACGAAATTTATCGCCGGAAAGCCAGAGGTTCTCACGCCATTTTTTAATTGTGTAGTCTTCCGGTTTGAGTGCCGCGAGTTTGGCCTCATGATCGGGGTCGTAGAGGGTCCCTTTGTAAAGAGGTGGGCTGATGTACTCGACATTCAGTACTGCTTTTAACTTGTCAAACTGCTCTGCGTTTTCCAGCCAGGCGGTTTTAACAGCTTGGAGCTCAGCTGAAAACGAGGATTCCTGTGCTACAGGTTCTTCGACTTTACTTTCAGTGAACGCAGCGGAAGGTTTTTCCGTTTCATTTTGTGCATTCGATGTCGTAGCTTCGGTTTGAGTTGTGGCGTTTGCTTCCAGACCACTCTCTTTTGATGTTTCAGCACAACCAGCAATTAAAATCAAACAAAGAAAAACGAGGGGGAACATCGGGCGTGCAAGCATTACATTCTCTCCTGATCGCGATCAGTCACCCCTATAAGCCGTTTCAAAACCCCCTGATGGGTCGCATTGACCCTTTTTGCAGCATTGCGAACAACCACAACCAGGATTTGAAATAGCGTTCAGGATGATGTGCGCGTGAATTTAGACAGCAGCTTCCATTAAAGACGTTTCCGTCGAGCTTCTGGATCGATTTATTTCGAACACCTGTCCATTTGCGAGTGAATTTACCCTCAAGCAAACAGACAAAGGTCTATCTTACCCGGTGCAAAACGAGAGCCTCAAGCTGAATCTGTCAGTAAATTCGCATTTCGACCAAATACAAACCCTACTACAAACAGTTTCAAACCCTCTGATGGGTCGCATTCACCCAGTTTTAGAACCGTCGAGAACAACCACAACCGGGTTTTGAAAAATAGCCTCTAAGCTGCCTGTTTTTCCCGGTCGAGGTAGATAAAGCTTTTACCAAGACGGCCGTTGTAATTTCCGGCGGAGATTTTCACGAGACCGGGCGTGTCGTGGCAGGCCTGAATCGCATTCCAGGTCGCTTCGGCGACGACATCGAGGTCGCGTCCATTGATAATAATTTCCTGAATGGACGTAACTCTATCCGGGACCAGGGATTGTTCTCCGAGTTTCTCTTTGAGCGTGGGACAGTATTCCGCAAACGTGCTGGCAAACAGGAAGGGATATTTGCTACCCGCTTTCGATGCGTTGGCTGCGACCCCACCGGGGAAGGTGGTGATTGTACCGGGCGTTTGCTCGACTGCAGTGACTGCTTTTTCAGCGGCAGTAATGGCGGCGTCTTCCGAGGTTCCCATAAACCAGAGGTTGCCCCCATGATGCCGTCGGCATAACCAAAGCGGCGATCGATGGCGAACTCCCCCCCCATCGTGGGAACAATCCACATCTTGCGGCCGAATCGCTCCTCCAGAAATTCGTGACCATCACCAAAGTAGGCGAGCTTGCGCCCCAGGCGATAATAATCTTCGGTTTCGAGCATGTTGAAACAGGCGGTAGTGGGACAGGTCAGAACATTCTGGCAAACACGTGCCAGGAGTGCCTTTTCGAGTGCGGGAACACGATCTTTGCGAAAGCGGGGGACATGCAGTTGGACTATCGCCCCGGGACGCCCATCGGGAGTGGAGAACGATTCATCTCCACCTGGACCGACATAGCGATCAAGACCCGCTTCACAGTCACACATGATGGTGCTGGATGCATGACCGGTGGCTGCCTGCAGGGCATGATTTAACCATTTGCGATCCCGGGCGGTGATCAGAAACTCGGCATAGAGACTACGGAATGCTTCCGCATAGGTATCTTCTACTTCACACTGATACTGATCGAGCATGACCTCCCTTTCGAAACCTAAACGACTCGTTCATTTAAACTGCAGGAATTACTGACCGTGAAAACATCGCCCGTTAAGCGCGGCCACGACCGGGATAGACTTTATCTTCGGTGATGACTTTATCCATGAAGATGTCGTGATCCTGCATCGGGATCTCGGGGAACATCTGGCATTCAAATGCGAGTGCCACCAGCGGAGTTTCAGCTTTCGCGTTTTCCAGCAGTTTGTCGTAGTAGCCAAACCCATGACCGGTACGGCCACCGCGGGCATCAAAAGCGACACCCGGTACCATGATCAGATCGAGTTCGGCAACATCGACTTTCTTCTCAGGAACTTCCCGCAGTTCGGCTTTCGGTTCCAGAATTTTGTACATGCCGATTTCGAGTTCGTCCATCGATTCCAGCAGGAAGAGTTCGAGCTCACCATCGACGCAGTAAGGGACGACGATCCGTTTGCCTGTTTGCAAGGCGTTTTCCAAGTCGTGACGGGTGCGGACTTCGCTGCGGACATCAACATAAAACATGACTGTTTGAGCAGAGTCGTATTCAGGAAGTGACATGAAGGTGGCCACAATCTTGCGGCTGATGCCATCCTTGTCTTTCTGGTTCTTCCGGTTCTCGTGAGCCTGTTCCCGGATCTGGTTTTTCAGGACCTGTAAATCGCTCAAATTAGTTTCAGTCATATCTGGTTCTTTACTCCCCACAGCAGGTGGACAATCCGTTATCGGGCCTGGCCGGAACGATTGGCGAAGCCTCTGATACAGGTCGCGGATGAGTAAGAACTGACGACCGCTCCCTGCACGATTGATTCTATATCAACAAGGTAGCGGTCCGGGACCAGAAGTGCAAACATTCAGCCTCTTCTGGAGGAGTCAAAGTGCAAAAGCGATCGATTCTATCGCACCTAAAATTAATCCGCAGCAACGGATTCCTGAGGAGCCTGCAGGCCATCTGTTAACAGAAGTCCATCAATGGCGATCTGACTTTGCCAGTGAACGCCCTTGGCTTTGATCAATTCGATCTTCGACTCGGTCAAGGTCCGCTGGGCAGTGAGCAGTTGCAGATAGTTCAGGTGCTGTCCCTGAAAGGCTTTACGGCTCAGCTCCCAGGTTTCATTGGCAGCGGGGATTAACTCAGATTCGTACAATTCGATCTGAGCTTGAGAAGCGACGTATTTTTTGTATTCATTGGCCAGGTTACGGGCGAGTTGTAATTTCAAACGTTCCACTTCCCGACAGGCGCGAATCCATTCTGAGTGAGCGGTACGGATATTCCCCTGGTTCTTATTGAAAATGGGAATCGGCATTCCAATCTGCACACGACCGAAGGTGTCGTCGGTTCCGTCATCGTAACCAACTCCTGCCTGTACGGTCACATTCGGAATTGGTTCAGCCACTTCCCGGTTATATTTAGCCAATGCAGCAGCAGCGCGAGCCTGTGCCTCTTTGACCTGCGGACTCATTTCCAGCAGGCGATCTCGTGTCTGTTCCCAATCGAGTTTTGGTGTTTTTAAATCTGCCTGGGGGACCAGCGGCTGGGGACGTAACCCGCTCCAGCCAATCACAGATCGCATCCGGTTCCAGGCTGCATCATACTCGGCCTGTGCATTCCGGTTCATGATCAGAGTGTTCTGCAACTCGACATTCGCCTGCAGGAGATCGATGCGAGACGATTCCCCTGCCTGAATTCGTTCCTTGACTGATTCCAGACTCGACTCGGCATTCTGTCGCATGGCATCGGCAAGATTCATCAGTTGCTCGGCAACGAGAATCTGGTAGTACTCGCGCGAACATTATTTTCAATACGATAAATCTGAGCGGTCTGTTCCCAGTTCGCTCCTCGTTGTCGCATGGCATAAATCTGGGAAGCGAGGTAAAGCTTTCCTCCGGTGACAAACTCCTGTTGCACATAGGCTCCGTGCAATCCAGCCGTTTCATCGTTACCGATTTCGTCACCGGTGTAGTAGATACTGGGGTTCGGTTTCAGCCCCGCCTGGACATACTGACCGTGTGACTTCCAGGTCTCAGCCTTTGCCTGTGACAAAGTCGGGTTGTGCTCGAGAGCCAGCTGCTGCAACCGTTCAAGAGACAACGTACCCTTGGCATTATTTTCCTCGGCGGGCATCACGAGGACTTCCCGGGAATTTGTAACTGCTGAGTCACGGGCTCTTGTGCCTGCGCTCACCGGGTTGCAGGAGGGTGAGTGCAGTAACGGAACTGAGTAAGGCTGCTCGAATAATCATTAGGATTCTCAAATTCACGAGGATGGCTGGATACCATGGCTCTCACCTCACACATCCAACACTGACAATCCTTCACATCGGCAGCTTGGGAGCATCCGCACCAACCGGACCAAACCCACCCCGGCAACCGATATAATCCGCACATCCGCACCAGCAATAAAAAGACCCCTAAAGCATTACCATATAGAGACTTAACAGCTAAAACTGAATCACAGCAACAGATTATTCCAGTTAATCCCATTCGTTAAGATAAGCTCTTCCTGTGAGTTATCGCGAAGACTTCTCTCAAAAGTGTCATTGACCTTGATGGGGATTCCTTCTAATAATCCACTGCGGAGCGGAATGCTGCTCCCTTCTGTCCAGTAGTCTGAAAAGTGATTTTCATGATTTCGAGCCATTCGATTACAGCTCTCGTCAATGTAGTGACCATCCTGGTTCACCTCTGGGCGGGTTGTTGCGCTCATCATGATCATGCTACTGCTGACCACGACCATGGTGCTGATCAGCATGTTTCGCACGACCATCACTCACATCATCATCATGCGCAGCACTCAACTCCCCAGAGCCCGGTCGATACAGAGCGGGAACCGGTCGAACTTTGCGAGCATGGTTGCTGTCAGTATCAAGCCAGCTCCAATGTGGAAGTTCCGACTCCTCAACTTTCCAGCCTGATCTTCCAAATTTGTGCCGGGGCAGAATCGGCTGTTGATTCGGGAAGTTTTGTTCCCCAATCCAGGATTCTGCCTTTCTTCTGCGCCCCGGGTGCGCGCCTGCATCAACCTCTCGAAGTCTGGTTGATCTGATTTTTCGCTTAACGTCATTCCGCTTGAATGATGTCCGCTAATGGAACCTTCCCCCCCAATTGATGGCAATGGGAGGATCCGTCCGCTTTCACGCTGCTTACATCAGGTAACAGCTACTTCCTCAACTGGATAGAGATTAAATCCATGTCTGCATCTTCCACATCCACCCGCTGGCTTAAAGTCGGTTTAATTTTAATCGTTGTCTTAGTGGTCGCAGTCGTCCTGGCGGTCCCTGCGTGGCGTGCCTCGACACTGGCTCAGTTGAAGCGACTTTCAACAGCGCCTGTTTCGACTTCTGAACAGCAGGAATCTGCTGCAGAAGAGGGAGACGGACACGAAGGGCATGACCATGGAGCGGGAGGGGATGAAAATATCCTCACACTCAGCCGCGAAGCCCGCCGGAACATCAAGCTGCATGTTGAGCAGCTGAGCTTGAAAGATTACACCGAGCGGATTTCCCTTCCCGGGATTGTGACTGAAATTCCCGGGCAATCACGCATGGAAATTTCCGCCCCGTTAACAGGCATTGTCACCAGTATCGAAATCATTGCCGGCCAGACAGTGCAATCGGGTGATCTGGTCTTCAAGTTAAGGCTGACCCATGAGGACCTGGTTTCTGCCCAGACTGAATTCCTCCGCGCACTCGGCCAGCTCGATGTCGAACAAAAAGAAGTTCGCCGGTTGACATCCATCTCTTCCACAGGAGCCGTTGCCGGGAAAGTTCTGCTGGAAAAAGAATACGAAGTTGAAAAGCTGGAATCGATGCTGCATGCTTACCGCGAAACATTATTGCTGCACGGATTAACCAAGTCACAAGTGATGCAGATTGAATCGAGCCGGAACTTACTTCGGGAATTAACCATCTCGGTTCCCTTTCTCCACCACGATTCTTCGATTCACGATGCGATGGAAACCTTCTATCGAAAACCTTCCATTCGCCAAATCTCTTATGCAGAATCGAATGCCGGACAGGCACCCGAACAACCCGAAGAGCACCTGCGCAAAGAATGGTTCTCTGTTAAGGAGATCCTGGTGCATAAAGGAGAAGCGGTTCAGGCAGGTGCCACGCTGGGAGTGTTGACGAATTATGAAAAGTTGTACCTGGAAGGTCACGCTTACGAGCAGGACATGCCCAACCTGACTCAGGTCGTCGAAAGAAATGAAGATATCTCTCTCGTCTTTCAGAACAGTACGAGTAACCCGGAACGTTTATCCGGATTGAAAGTTAAGTATCTCTCGAACGAGGTGAATCCTCAGACGAGAACGTATCACTTTTATGTGGAGCTGGAAAACACATTACTCCAGGAGAACCAGGCAGAGAAACCACAACGTTTTCTCAACTGGAAATACAAACCAGGTCAGCGGGCTTATGTAGAACTCCCCGTTGAAGTCTGGAAAGACAAAATTGTCCTCCCCCGGGAAGCAGTGGTGGAAGAGGCAACCAGCGCTTTTGTGTTCCTCAAACTGAATGGGAGCGAGTACCGCCGAGTCGAAGTACAGGTGCTCTATCGAGACCGCGAAAACGCCGTCTTGATGCCGGATGAAAATCTGAAACCAGGTCAAGTAATCGCGATGAGAGGGGCACGTCAGATGTATATGGCTCTGGAGCGGGCGGCCGGTGGAGGTGGTGGTCATGATCATCATGGACACTCCCACTAAGACATCTCAGCTGGCTCAACTGCTTACTCATCATTCACTATAAAGTTCAAATACATGTTCGATCATATTCTCAAATTTTCTTTGAAGCATCGCGTGCCTGTCATCTCGTTCGCGTTGTTTCTGACCATCTACGGGATGTACCACATCCAGCAACTGAGCATCGATGTCTTCCCCAACCTGAACCGCCCGCGCGTGGTGATTCTGACCGAGGCGCATGGCTGGTCACCGGAAGAAGTCGAGGCCCGGATCACCTTACCGATTGAAAAAGCTTTGAATGGTGCGAGTAATGTGCTGACCGTCCGCTCTGACTCCGGGGTGGGACTTTCGATTGTGTATGTGGAGTTTGATTGGAACTCGGATATCTATCAGGATCGGCAGATTGTAAACGAACGACTGCAACTGGTGCAGGAACAACTTCCGGAAACAATCACACCGACGTTAACTCCGGTCTCGTCCATTATGGGGCAAATCCAGATGATTGGTATCTGGAGCGAGAATGATGAAGTTGATCCTCTGGAATTGCGAACGCTGTCAGACTGGGTCGTCCGCCAGAGACTGTTAACCATCCCCGGCATCTCACAGGTGTTCGTGATGGGTGGAGAACGGAAACAGTTCCAGGTGCTCGTCGACCCGGATGCACTGCGTAAGTACGGAGTGACCCTGGAAGAAGTCGACGCCGCTGTAGAAGAGAGTAACCGAAACGCTGTGGGGGGCTACCTGGATGAACAGGGAGCGAATGAACTTCTCGTGCGCACATTGGGCCGGGTGGAAAAAAATGAAGACCTGGAGAAACTGGTTGTCGCCACGCACGAAGATCAACCGATTTTGCTCAAGCAGGTCGCGACGATCGTCGAAGCAGGCCAGATCAAACGAGGGGACAGTTCCGCATTCGCCCGGAATGCCGAGGGATCATTCTCGGGTGGGGATGCGATTATCCTGACAGTCAACAAACAACCTGATTCCGACACGCGGCGAATCACGGACGATATCACCGAGGCACTTGATGAACTGAAGGCCGGTTTACCCAAAGGTGTGCATATTGAGCCCCTGCTCTATTCCCAGAAGCAGTTTATCGACCGCGCAATTGAGAATGTGATCGAAGCCTTACGGGATGGAGCGATCCTGGTGACGATTATTCTCTTCGTCTTCCTCTTGAATATCCGAACGACAGTCATCACCCTGACAGCGATTCCACTTTCGATTGTGATCACCTCGCTTGTCTTCGCCTTCTTTGGTTTAAGTATCAATACGATGACCCTGGGAGGACTGGCCGTTGCGATTGGGGAGCTGGTCGATGATGCGATTGTCGATGTCGAAAATATCTTCCGTCGATTGAGCGAAAACAAACATAAACAGCATCCGGAACACCCGCTCAAGATTGTCTACCATGCGAGTCTGGAAATTCGGAACTCGATTGTCTTCGGCACGATGATTGTCATCCTGGTTTTCCTCCCCCTGTTTGCCTTATCGGGATTGGAAGGGCGCCTGTTCGCTCCCCTGGGTGTCGCTTACATCGTTTCGATTCTCTCCTCACTCGTTGTCTCGCTGACAGTCACTCCAATCCTCTCTTACTGGTTACTTCCGAACAGCAATCTGAAATCAGAGGAGGACAGTTTCCTCTTACGGATCCTGAAGAAAATCGGCGGTGGTCTGATTCGCTTCAGCCTGGCTGTTCCCCGGTTGATTCTGCTGGTGGCAGGAGGCTGCGTTGTGCTGGCGGGATTGATCCTGTCACAACTCGAAAGCGATTTCCTCCCCGAGTTCAATGAAGGCTCTTTTCAGATCAACATTGGCCTTCCGCCGGGAACCTCGCTGACGGAATCCCGTAAGGTGGCGCACCAGGTGGAAGATCGCCTGAAACAGATTGAAGATGTCGACAGTTTTGTGGTGCGTACTGGTCGTGCGGAACTGGACGAACATGCCATGGATGTCAACGTGAGTGAGATTGTGATTGAGTTCGATCCGGAGACCAAACGGAGCCGGGAAGAGATCCTGGCTGAAATCCGAGAGGCGATGAAAGAAATTCCCGGAATTGTGGCTTCATCCGACCAACCACTCGCGCACCTGATTTCCCATATGCTTTCCGGAGTGAAAGCCGACATCGGTATTAAAATCTATGGGGATGAACTATCGACCTTAAGGCGCCTGGCTGCGGAGATGAAGAGTGAAATTGAATCGATCGAGGGAGTGACCGACCTCTTCGTGGAGCAACAGGCCGCTGTACCACAACTACGGATTCAATTGGATCGTGATCAACTCGCGTTATATGGATTACGCCCGGAACAAGTGAATCAGTTTATCGAAACTGCGATGCAGGGACGGGTGGTGTCACAAGTCCTGGATGGTCAGCGGATTTACGACCTCGTCGTCCGTATGCAGGAAGAATACCGCGAAGACCTGGAACAATTGAAACGACTGGCGATCAACCTGCCTGATGGAGGTGTCATTCCACTGGAAGCAGTTGCTGATATCTACGAAGCAACCGGGCCGAATATCATCCGTCGTGAGCAGGTGCGTCGACGAATCATTCTGCAATGTAATGTCGCGGGACGGGGACTGGTCGATGTGGTCGATGAAATTCGTGCGAAATTAGAGCCGGTGGAATTGGAACTTCCCACCGGTTACTTCGTGGAATACAGCGGTCAGTTTGAAAGCCAGGAATCAGCCAGCCGCATGATTTCCATCTTCTTTACCCTGTCGCTGATTGGGATCCTGATCGTGCTGTACACGATGTTCGGTTCGATCAATTTCTCATTGCAGGTACTGGCGGCTGTTCCGATGGCTTTTATCGGTTGCGTTGCGGCCCTCGTCCTGACAGGGCAGACACTCACGATTGCGAGCATGGTCGGATTCATCTCCCTGGGGGGATCGCCTCGCGGAATGGAATTCTCCTGTTAAACCACTATCTGCATCTGGTTGAACATGAAGGAGAAACATGGTCAAAAAGAAATGATTATACGAGCGGGACAAGAACGTTTAGCACCGGTCCTTATGACGGCTCTCACCTCCGGGATCGGCCTTGTCCCGCTCGC
Source organism: Planctomycetaceae bacterium (assembly GCA_041398805.1). GTDB lineage: Bacteria > Planctomycetota > Planctomycetia > Planctomycetales > Planctomycetaceae > Polystyrenella. The sequence goes on from JAWKUC010000003.1 coordinate 123,937, forward strand.
TTTTTCCGCTGGTGAATCAGGTCGCGAAATATTATACCCCGTCGCGACAGTCATCATAGGGGGATTGATTTCGAGTACGCTGCTCGAGTTCCTGGTAAGGCCTGCGCTGTTCTGGCTATACGGCATGAATTCAGGAAAACGATTACTCGAAGCAAAGGGAGATGAAGGGGAATTGCTGAATTAAGAAGTCCCTGAACACGATCGCCGCTTATAGACTTGATCAGCGAAAGAACGAACGGATGCCTGTATGCTGCGATGATATGTTCTCTAGACTGAAAAAGAGTCCGACTCATTCAACCAGTTATCAAGTCGTTGTTGGTCCATGACTCTCAAGGCATAGAATTCAATCTGAGTTTGAGTTTCACGTTCTTGAATAGTCAAAATCAGAGTATCTTCATCTATTCTTGTGCACTTTAATTTTTCAATTTCATACCGAATTCTGGAAGGCAAACTCCTCACACTAACGCAGACAAGATATAAATCCGCCTGCTCATTTACAGAGAACCTAAAGATCAGTGTGTGATGAGTTTCAAAGAATTTATTGACAACCAGTTTTCCTGGAACAGAAAAGACAACAATCTCTTCACCTACATCAATTTTAATCCATCCTGATGGGTAAGTTCGATACATTACTTTTCCCTTGCTGAATTTATACTGAGCCGTTTTTTTAATTCAGTCATGTCTTTTCGTCTGTTTAGTCTATTTCGTGGTTCAACAACAAAAAAGCCCGCTTCACTATTCCGATGAAGCGGGCTTTCTGGAATGTAATCCATTACAAGCCAAACTCAGACTTTCGGAGCGGCGGCCAGGACTTCACTTGAAACCCCGGAAGCATATTTCTCGAAGTTCTTGTTGAAAGAAGCGGCCAGTTTGGCGGCAGTTTTGTCATACGCAGCCTGGTCTTTCCAGGTGTTCCGAGGAATGAGCATCTCGCTGGGTACTTTGAGACATTGGGTTACAATTTCGAACCCGAAGACCGGGTCGTGCTGTGTGGGGGCGTGAGCCAGAGCACCTGAGTGAATTCCGTCAATAATCGCCCGGGTATGTGGCAGACTGATGCGGGAACCGACACCACAGGGGCCACCATTCCAACCCGTGTTGACCAGCCAGACATTGGCTTTGTGCTTCTGAATTTTTTGAGCCAACAGGTCAGCGTATTTACCAGGATGCCAGACGAGGAAGGGCCCCCCGAAACAGGGAGAGAACGTTGTCTGTGGCTCGGTGACACCCATCTCTGTGCCAGCAACTTTAGCGGTGTAACCACTGATGAAGTGATACATCGCCTGCTCGGGGGTCAGTTTGGAAACGGGAGGTAACACACCAAACGCATCGCATGTCAGGAAGATGACATCGGAGGGGTGTTCGGCGATGCAGGGAATTTTCGCGCTCGGCATGTATTCAATCGGGTAGGCCCCCCGGGTGTTCTGAGTGATGGAGGTATCATCGAAATCGACATGATGATGCGCCTCATCGTAAACGACGTTTTCGAGTACCGCCCCAAACCGGAGCGCCTGAAAGATTTCAGGCTCCCGCTCGATCGAAAGATAAATCGCTTTGGCGTAACAGCCCCCTTCAATGTTAAAGATCCCGTTGTCCGACCAGCAATGTTCGTCGTCGCCGATGAGATGACGATTGGGATCGGCAGATAAGGTCGTCTTCCCTGTACCTGATAAACCAAAGAGGACGGATGATTTACCCGATTCCCTGTCGGCGGTCGCTGAGCAGTGCATGGAAAGAATATCCCGAGCCGGCATGAGATAATTCATGACGGTGAAGACACCCTTTTTCATCTCCCCTGCATACTCGGTTCCCAGGATGACAATCTGACCCTTTTCGATACTGAGATCGACCGAGGTCTTGGAAGTCATTCCGGCAGTGTAGCGATTCGCCGGGAAGGTACCGGCATTGAAGATGACATAATCTGGTGTACCGAAATCAACAAGCTGCTCGTCAGTCGGACGAATGAGCATGTTGTGCATGAAGAGCGCGTGATAGGGACGCGAGCAAATTACACGTACCTTAATCTGGCAATCAGGATCCCAACCTGCATAAGCATCAATGACGTAGAGCTGCGGACAGATGTTGAGATAATCGATTGCGCGCTCAAAGTTGGTGTTGAAGACGTCCGGGTCGAGGGGGTAGTTCACATCCCCCCACCAGATATTATTTTCGGATTCCGGATTTTGAACGACACGTTTGTCTTTCGGTGAGCGGCCAGTTTTCTCACCGGAGTAAGCCAGCAATGCACCTGTATCGGAAATCGAAGTCCCTGGTTCATGTCGAATTGCTTCTTCGTACAGAACTGACGGGGCGGGATTCCTCAAGACCCGTTTAACATGAATCCCGTAACCAGAAAGATCAAATTTATCCATGACTCTGACTCCAATTCCAATAACCCGACGGGCAGTGCCGAAACAATGGCTGATTTTCCAATGCCACTTGCAAAAAGTGGCTTCCAGCGCTCTCAACCAGTGTTCTAACTTTAATTTAGAAAAAAAGGAACCGGAGTATGAGGTATAAATTGTACATATTTATCCAATTCCTGATTGTGGGAAGAACCGAGGCTGAATCGTGGCCTGAAATCGCTGTTATTTCTCAGGGAATGGAACCATACTGTGAAGTCATGAGGGGCCTATCACATAAACCAGAGAGCTTTCGAAAAGTAGAAAGCCAAGGCGATGTATAAGACAACAATAAATCCGAGAATGAGTATTGCTGCCAGTTTTGGATCCATTTGTTTTGCGGCCCGATCCTCGTAGCGTGCCCGCAGACGCTCCGCTTCAGCCGCATCAATCGCGTCCCGTTCTTCCTTCGGTTTCATCCTGTAGATAATCCAACCGATGATGGCAACGACAGCGATTACCAGTTTCACAATGCCCCGTAACTGCCTGCCCGGGTTCGCCGCACGCTCTTGCTGTTGAGCCAGTAACTCACCTACATCCTGATACCAATCGCTGAATGCCATCAGTAAATCGTTCAATTCATGGTGTCGACTTTCAATTTGTGTGCATGAAACCAAAAGACCTGTAGAACAACACGGAAATCATCCTAGCACTCTCAAGTTCAGACTGCTATCAATTTAACGCAGCGAGCTCTCTTTTCGAGTAGAATTTCAGCAGGTTGAGAACCTTCTTTAAAGAAGCCTCACTGGAGCCTATTCCGGTGTGTAAAGGTTTTCTATGCTCGCACCGGGAACATAGACATTGAATGCATACTTCATGTCTGTCGTATGTATCAGCACCCCCTCAGCTGTCCGTTCATAAAGCAGAACATCTCCGGTTTCATCGAGTGTGCGGGGAAGTTCCGGAATGTACTCGGGTACCAGGTCTTCCAGCTGCTTCGGAAAATCACCCTGCTCCCGGTAGTAGATGTGCATGCCGAGTTGTACAAGACTCATCTGCTGGTAGAGGCGATCTTTTTTCTGCGATTCCAACACCGCTTGTAATGCCGGCATAAAGGCTCTCAGATATTTCTGGGTGTAAGAAACTTTGTGAAACGCTTTGACCAAGGCGTCGCTTTCAGCCCCTGTATCGAAGTGGTGCCAGCGGCATTGTGAAAGTTGCGGATTAATCCAATTGGCGACGGTACTCGACTGGCAACTGTGTTCGACCAGGGGTGGTATGTCCCAGGCAGGCCGGTCCACATACTTCAGCCAATGCTCATAATAGAGACTTAAGATGCGGTCAAAGACTTCGTCCTCGCGTGTCAGTTTATTGAGCCAGGGGTGTTGCTCAACCATCGGTATCAGACTGTTCCGCATTCCCATGTATTCAAATTTCATGGCCACGCTCGGTGGGGGGAACTGCTGATGGATCAGAATCAGTTCTCCCCGAAAGCGTTTCAATTCTTCAACTGTTAAAGTCTTATCTGTCAGGAACAATGCGAATTGCGGGTACCAGACTTTGTAGATCGCATTTCCGACCAGGAGAGAAATCAAACAGCCGTTACGTATGTGTCCGGAAACGCGGAGTAACTCTCCGTAACGTGACCAGACTTCATCCCAGTTGCCCTCTGCACGTAATCTAGAGGTTTCAAGTAACATGATTCGCGCATACTCTCGCGATTCCTGAGTAACTTCCAACAGTGTCTCGAAGTTCATTCTGTGAGGATCAATCTCAAATCCCTTTTCAAGATGACTCCCAGCGGCGAACGGCTGCAGCTGCGGCATCATCTCTGCAACATAGGCAGCAGTTAACTCGTCCACATTCTCCCAATCATCGTAAGCCATGTTGTAGTTAACATTCGCGTACGAGGCATTCGCGTGGAGTTTTATGAATACCGGTAATGTTTTCCGATACTCATCAAAGGCGTTCGGTTCTCCTCCCTCGTATTCAGCCAGGAATTCTTCAACGTTCAGGGAGCCTTCGCTATTGGGCATCGAAGCAACCCGCCAGTCACGCCACCATAAAAAGAAACCTGCCAGGCAGAGCAGGACTACAGAAACAGCGAGTATTATTTTCTTAAGGCGTGGTGATTTAAACATCGGTCTGTCTCAGTACCAGATGAAGAGAGCAACTACCAGGATTATACCGTAGCGGGCCCACAATTGCTACTATATTAACACTCTTTTTACTTTTGGATTTGACGTCATAAAAAAAGATGCCTCTCCTCAGGAAAGGCATCTTTTGTAGAACAACTGAATCAAATCGACTTACTCAGCCGGTTGACCGGTGAAGTATTCCGGGTTGATTCGGATTTCCATTTGATGTTGCAACCGATACTCGGTTTCTGCATCGCTTCGACTGGTTCTCCGGCCAGCACAGCGTCACAGGCGGCACGCAGGTCAGCACCGGTAATCAGTTCGCCGTTACCAGGTCGGCTGGAATCGAACTGACCGCGATAAACGAGCAGCATATCTTTATCGAACAGATAGAAGTCGGGAGTACAGGCTGCTTTGTAGGCCTGCGCGACTCCCTGTGTTTCATCGTACAGATAAGGGAAGGTGTAGCCCTGCTCTACCGCTTCAGCTTTCATCAGTTCGGGGCTGTCGTCGGGATGAGTCCCCACATCATTCGAACTGATGGCAACAACACCGAGTCCTTTTTCCTGATACTCTTTACCGAAGTCCGCGAGTGCGGAGGCGAGATGTTTCACAAACGGACAATGATTGCACATGAATATGACAACCAGTCCTTTTTTGCCACTGAAGTCGCTTAGAGAAACAGTTTTGCCATCAACATTTGGCAATGAAAAATCAGGTGCGGGTCGACCGAGGGGTAACATGGTGGAGGCAGTTTTAACCATGGTTGTATTCCTTAATTCTATAGGCTGTTCATGTGGTTCAATTCGTTCCAGGGGTTAACCTCATTCTAGGAGATCTCTGCCCCCGAAAAAGGAAGCCCCCGCCGGAAAACGGTTAAGGATTGGTATAGAGGAGAGTATTTCGTAGGTCAGGCACTGCCTGACTTATCATCCAACTCGATTCACACCACATTTTGGGATTATCAACCTTCATCAATCAACGACGTTATGTTTAGACATTGTTGGTGATGTATGGTTATGAGAGCTTTAACCGTGATGAACATCGCGAAAAGTTCGTCAGGCAGTGCCTGACCTACTATTTCGATTTAAGAATCGCCGAGTTCTTTTCGCAGGCGGTAGAGTTCATCGAGCGCGGCGAGGAGGTCATGCCGTCGAGGTCGAGTTGTTTGATCTTGTTGATCAGCGGGTGGGGTTCCGGTTCGAATAAGGACATCTGCTGCTGGGCTGCTTTGCGGGTGGGGCGGGCAGGAATTTTCTGTTTCTCCTGTCCTCCAACGTGATCTGATTCCAGGGTATCGAGAATCACCTGAGATCGCTGTACGACTTGCGGTGGAATACCGGCGAGCCGGGCGACATGAATCCCGTAACTTTTATCAGCGCTCCCCTCGACAATTTTATGCAGGAAGATAATCTGCTCTTCCTCTTCACGCACAGCGACATTCCAGTTGGATGTCTCTTTGAGTCGCTCAGGTAACTCGGTTAACTCATGATAGTGAGTTGCGAACAATGTTCGTGACTTGCAGACATCGTGCAGGTATTCCGTCACGGCCCACGCGAGAGAGATACCATCGTACGTACTCGTGCCACGACCGATCTCATCAAGAATGACCAGGCTGCGCGGTGTGGCGGAATTCAGGATGCGGGCCGTTTCGGTCATCTCAACCATGAAGGTCGATTGCCCCTTGCCGAGTTCATCACTCGCACCGACACGGGCAAAGACTCGGTCGGCAACCCCAATGCGGGCTTCACTCGCGGGGACGAACGAACCCATCTGGGCGAGAATCGTAATCAGTGCCGCCTGACGGATGTAAGTACTCTTACCCGCCATATTCGGTCCAGTGATTAACTGAATGCGTCCCTGCCCGTTACCCAGCCGGGTGTCGTTGGGAACAAATTCTCCCGAAGGTTGAATCTTGTCGAGAACCGGGTGCCGCCCTTCGCGGATATCGAGGATCGGATCGTCGCACATTTCGGGACGACAATACCCCTGCTGAACAGCAACGATCGACAATGTAGCCAGCACATCGACCTGGGCCAGAATGTCGGCGGTGTTCTGCAGGCGGGTGCATTCTTGCGCCACGCGCTCGCGCAGTTCATTGAACATCTGCTGTTCAAGTTCAATCGCCCGCTCTTCCGCACGCAGAACTTTGTCTTCGTATTCTTTCAGTTGCGGGGTGATGTACCGCTCCTGATTTTTTAGCGTTTGTTTACGAATGTAATCTTCGGGAACTTTATCCTTATGCGCGGCAGTCACTTCCAGGTAATAACCGAAGACCTTATTGAACCCGATTTTCAGATTCGGAATGCCAATCCGCGCGCTCTCTTCCGCCTGATACTTCGCCAACCATTGTTTTCCACCCCGGGCGAGTTCACGGAACTCATCGAGTTGTTCGTTCACACCATCGCGAATCATTCCACCGTCAGTTACCAGCAGTGGAGGTTCATCAACAACCAGTTCATCGATGTCGGCACGTACATCAGCACACAGGTCGAGGTTTGTTTCAAGCTGTTGTAATAACTCTGAAGTCCGTCCGGCCAGTTTGGCTTTGAGCCTGGGGAGAATCGCCAATGTTCGCGCCAGAAAGTTCAGATCGCGAGGTGTGGCGCGACCGGTCGCGATGCGGGCGGTTAAACGCTGCAGGTCGTAGGTTTGTTTGAGTTCATCCCGAATCTCTCGCGCGAGCACCGTATTCTGCACCAGCTCTTCAACGGCATCGTGCCTGAGTGTGATGCGGGGGATGTCCATCAATGGATTCGATAACCATTCGGAGAGCAACCGGGCTCCCATGGGAGAGACCGTCTCATCAATCACCGAGAGCAATGTCTGGTTACGGCTACCGTCGCGCATCTTCTGAGTCAGTTCGAGACTGCGTCGCGTTGTTTCGTCGATCAGCAGACTGTTCCCGCGCCGGTACGGTTCCAACCGCAGGATGTGAGGAATCGCCCGCTTCTGTGTTTCCTGAACATATTCCAGGAGCGCTCCGGCTGCGATAATTCCGAGTGAGTTCCGTTCCAGATCGAGATCGAACCCTTCGAGCGTCTGCACTTCAAAATGTTCGAGCAATTGCCGATGACACTCATCGGGTACGAAACACCAGGCGGCACGCTTGGTGACAGGGACCTCTCCTTCGAAGAGGCTGGTTAACTCGGGGCGGTCATCCTGCCCTTCATTGACGAGGCATTCGGCTGGTTGCAGGCGGGCGAGTTCATCATTCAGGAACTCGATTTCAACTTCCGTCACAAAAAAGCGACCAGTCGAGAGATCAAGCCAGGAGAGCCCCGCTACTTTCTTATCGAGGACGATACTTGTCAGAAAATTATTCCGACGCGGATCGAGCAGGTTTTCATCGGTGAGTGTTCCCGGGGTGACGATCTGCGTCACTTCACGACGGACGAGCCCTTTGGCTTCCTTCGGATCTTCAACCTGATCACAAATGGCGGCGCGGTGACCCGCCTGAATCAGTTTCTGCAGATAGTTCTGTAAGGCATGATAGGGAAACCCGGCCATCGGTATCGGGTTGGCGGTCCCTTTATCGCGACTTGTGAGAGTCAGTCCCAGGACTCGCGCAGCGATCTCGGCATCTTCATAGAAGAGCTCGTAAAAGTCACCCATCCGAAAGAGGAGCAGCGAACCGGGATGTTCCCGCTTCACTTCGAGATAACGCTCCATCATGGGTGTCAGTTTTTTAGTCGCGGCATTCATGCGAGATCGATTGTCACTCCATTGAATTGGGAACCACGAAACAGACGAAAGATCTGTTATTGTGCACGTGGCGGGGAGATCATCAAGTCAGGGCCCCTGCTTATTTGAAGTTCCCCCGGGAAGATTCAGCGACTGCCCAATTTTTCGTTTATTTCGTGCTTTTCGTGGTCAAACTTAATCAACAGCTTTAGTATCCGGGAAGAGCTGACTTACACTCGTCCGGTCGTGGATCGATCGAATCGCCTGGGCGAAAAGTTGGGAAACGGAGATGACCTGAACTTTATCCGAAAGAGGATCGGCCGGGGTTTCGATCGTGTCGGTGATGAAAAGTTTTTTAATCACGCTGTCAGAAATCCTCGGTCCGGCTCCTTTGGAAAGGACACCGTGACTGACCGCCGCGTAAACATCGTTCGCCCCGCGCGATTTCAATAACTCCGCCATGCTGCAGAGTGAACCGGCGGTGGTGGTGAAGTCGTCGACCATCAGGACGTTCTTTCCTTCCACCTGACCAATCACCTCCAGGACTTCCGCTTTCTCGGTGTGATCTTTGCGTTGTTTATTTCCGATGACCACGGGAACATTCAGCAGGTTGGCATAAGAGGCCGCATCCTTGGCAAAACCGATGTCTGGACTACAGACAACGAGATCGGGAATTTTAAGTGACTTGATGTGTTCGCTCAACACTTGCCGGGCATAAAGATGATCCACCGGGATGCGGAAGAACCCCTGAATCTGGGGGCTATGCAAATCCATCGTCAAGACCCGGTCGGCACCGGCTGCCTCCAGGGCGTCGGCACAGACGCGTGCGCGGATGGAGACGCGTGGTTCGTCTTTCTTGTCCCCCTTGGCATAACTGAAAAAGGGAATGACGGCCGTCACCTGCTGGGCACTTGCCCGTTTGAGGGCATCGATCCAGAAGAGGAGCTCCATGAAGTTATCGTTGACCGGGTTATGCACCCCCTGGACGATAAAGGTATCTTTCCCGCGTACGTTCTCGAGCACGCGGACAAAGACGTTCCCCTCACTGAAGACCTGCGACATGCAGGGGAGTAATCGCACTCCCAGGTCGCGGGAAATGGCTTGCGCCAGTTTCGGGTTCCCCGAACCGGCGAGGACAGCCAGATCCCCCTGGGGAGCCTGAAAAGAGAGTGCCCGGGGACCGGAATAATTCGGGGAACGATCAGGAGACATATGTATGCCGATTTCGGAGTGTCTGTAGAAGAAAGCCATAGTTCCGTCACCAACAACGGAGCGTTCTTCATGAAGTGTTCATCATATCGTGCGTCCAAGGGAAGACAACCCAACAGAAAAACGCATTTGCCAAAGTGAGTGGCGGTTTGGTATGCTAATATTTCAGCCACACTCTCACCTCTCCTGATGCCCATGAAAAACATCTTCAAACACCGTATTACAAAAATCCTGCTGGGAATGATCTCCGTAGTGATTCTCGTCCTTCTCCCCTCCTTCACCTACTGGCGAAACTGGCGGGTGGAATCGATTCCCGATGTCGGGGAACCGTTTGATGTGGAGGCGTATTTAAAATCGTACGATGAGATCGAAGAGAACCCGTTCGACACTCTTAAAGGGGCCTCGACGAAATATTGGGAAATCATCAGAGCCCAGAATCATACCATCGCAAACACCAATCCCTGGGTTCTCTGGGAGCAGCGATCCGTTGCGGACAGGTCTTATCTGGCCGCCACCGATCCTGTAGTTGATTTGTGGTTAACAACCATCGATCTCTCGTCCGGTTATGAAGTCTCCCCACACGAGTTCAATTTCGAAAGTGAGCTTCCAGTAACACAGGACTCTCGCGATATTTCCCGACTGATACTCATTCGGGTCGCTCATTTGATGGAAGAGGGAAAAACGAGCGAAGCGATTGAACTTTACGGCCAGTACCTGAAACTGAGCCTCCGGTTCCGCGATGGAATCATGATTTCAAATCTGGTCGGAATTGCTGAATACGCGTTATTCTGGGAATCACTTTCTATCTTTCTGCAACACGATTCCCTGACGATCGAGGAACTACAACGGCTTCGCGCGATTGTTATAGAGCATCACGACAAGTGCCAGCCGGTATCCGTTAATCTGCGGATGGAGTATATGATGATCTACAATAGCCTGCACCAGGAAACCGATTCCAGGTGGATCAATTCTATCTCTCGCGAAGACGAAGTCGCACAAAGAGTTCTGAATCTGATCTTCCAGAACTGGTATCGGTATTGTGATCTTCCCGCCTGGGAACGCCCCCCTGTTCATGAGCATAAATGCAATTCCTTCAGTCTGTCCGGAATCTGGAATCAGGATACAGCCGCTTCGCAGTGCCAGTTCAACTACTTTGTTGATGAGCAGGAAGAACAGATACTTGAAGCTTATCATCGACTCGCATCCACCAAAGGAACTTTCAATCTGGCGTTAATCTCCATCAGGCAATTAATGAAAGCCTATGACCGCGATCTCTCCCGACGTGAATCGACACTGACCATGATTGCCCTCGCGATCTATCATCGCGAGCATGGTACCTTTCCCCAAACCTTGGAGGAATTAGTCCCTCAATATCTGGAAGCGGTCCCCCTGAATCGAGATGTGAATCCCGGTTGGCAGGTTGAACCGGGAATGCCCATCAGCTATCAGGTAGAAGAGGGTGTCGCGAAATTGAGATTCGACATCCCCTTCCTCAATTCAGACCTCCACCCACCCGGCAAACCCTCCTACACGCGGCCATTTGAATGACCTCTTTTCTCGATAAATTCAGACGACACAAAGTCCGCACCGGCTTCCTGGGACTGGTACTGGTGATGCTCGTTTATTTTATCGCCTGGCGAACGTATCGCATTCACAGCATTCCCGATGTGGGGGCACCGTTTGATGTGGAAGCGTATCTGGCGAAGTATGAGTTGGCAGAGAATCAGTATCAGGAGATCTTTGTCGAGACATTTGAACTTTCTCTTGAGATTGATTCGGACAAACTCACATCAGATGGGTACTCGGATTTCGACAGAGAGAGAACAATACTGCTGGAGAACTTTCAGGCATTTTCTGAATTCCAAAGTCATTTTGAGTTGCTGCAACCTTTATTGGACCGCTGGAAGGCAGTTGCTGAACACACCGACGGCTTCTTGATACACCCCTATGAATATCCAGGCCCCGAGATTGAATTCAGTCTGTCGTTTGTAGATGACCTAAATAATCTGATACTGTTGGAATCCGCAAACCTCATTCATAAAAACGAATTGGAGAAAACCTGGGATCTTTATCGAGATTATCTACTCATTCAGAAACAGTCCCGCGCAGGCTCTTTCAGAAATTCTTATCATGCAATTGAACATTTCGAATTATTCTCAGACCAGTTTCGGATATATCTGGAAAACTCTGAGCTCACGACCGATCGACTGCGTCAGATTCATCAGGAAATGAACTCTATAATCGAGACCTATCCACCTCTTCACGAAGTATTCTATTACGATTATGTTCGCAGTTGGCATGCTTATACGAGCAAGCATCAAAATTTCATAGACTCCGCTTCCGGGAAGAAGGAACTGATGCGACGATCCTTAAACCTTTTCTTAAACAACTGGCTGGCTCATTGCGATGAGCCCCAGGATGTTCGCCCCGGCCATTTAATTTACGAATTTGAGTCCATTCCGCATGAGCTGATGATGGAATATAACCCCTATGCGGAAAGGCGGTATGCATATTCAGAAAGTTACAAAAGAGATCAGTATGCCGCGGAGCTGATCACTGCATTTGATCATTTAAAAAATGAAGAGGCTCTGGCAAGCCCTCTTGAGTTCGGGCTGACTGCCTACGAAGCTAAACTCAGACAGCAGGATCAAAATAACTGGCTGAACCAACTGCACTTTGCCCTGCAGATCTATCAACGAGAGAAGGGTGTCTTCCCCACGAACCTGGAGGAACTTGTACCTGGTTACCTGAAAGAACTCCCCCCGGAAAATCGAACCACGGGAAGGCCGATCCATTACGTTTCGCACGGGAAAACGTTTGAACTCTGGTTTGAGGACGATTATTCTGATAGATAACGCTTACCTCTTTTCTTCCTCCCTCCCGGAAAGCCTGCCGTATGTTTTCTTCCTCAGTTCGAACCATCCTTGTGTTAACTGTCTCCTGCCTGTTGACGACCTTTGCTTTTGGGGCGGATGAGGAGAAACCACCGCAGTATGAATCGGAGGGGATTGCGATTCCGCCTGCTTCTGCCGAGGAAGAGATTCGGGAGCACTTCTCGCTGGAGAAAGCAGCGGGGTATCTTGATCAGGGTGCAACCGCCTGGACCAAAAGCCATAGCTGCGTCAGTTGTCACACGAATGGTTCTTACATGGTAATGCGCCCTGCTCTCTCGGGTGTGTTGGGAAAACCCAACGAGGAAATGCGCGAGTTCTTTGTTGCCGAACTGGAAGAATACAAACAACTTCCCGAAGAGAGACTTTACGCGGGGGCAAACCCGGCTGCGGTTGTTTATATCGCGGCGGGATTGGCCGAGTGGGATAAACATGTAACTGGCAAGCTGACGCCTGAAACAGAAGAAGCCTTCCGCTTCATGTTCCAGATTCAAGCCGAGAATGGAACCTGGTCTTCGGCGACCTGCTGGCCTCCACTGAATCGAGCCCCTACCAGATCGCCTCGGCTGCTTCCTAGCGGTGGCAACGGCCCGGTTGGCTGGAAGCAGCACAGGCCGATCCGGAGTTGAAAGCTTCGCTTGAGAAGCTGGAGAACTATCTTAAGACAACCGAGCCTCTCACGATTATGCTCGATTGCTGCTCCTCTGGAGTTCGACTCGCTACCCCAACCTGCTGGAGAAATCAAAACAACAGGAACTGGTCGATCTTCTCTTCAGTTTTCAGAATGAAGATGGAGGTTGGTCGATCCGTTCGTTCTCTAAACCGGAAGCATGGGGAGCCGGCAACCGGGCCGAACGCCTGATTGCAGAGACTCTCGAACAACGAACCGCCAGTGATGGTCATCAAACGGGCCTGGCTCTGCTCGTTCTTCAGGAAGCGGGGGTTCCCGCCACTGACCCACGCGTGCAGAAAGGGTTGAACTGGCTCCTTTCCAATCAACGTGAATCGGGACGCTGGTGGACCCGCTCTCTCAACACCGACGAATGGAACTACATCACCTTCAGCGGTTCCCTCTATCCGTTAACCGCATTGGTTAAGTATGGAGTAACGAAACCCCAGGAAGTTTCGCTTATAAAGTAAGATCGAACATGCAGCAACTGAGGAGTTCTGTTCATGTCTCCTGCGGAATGGCTTTTGCGTAAGAAACTGCTGATTGACTGACGACCTGTGCTGTTCCCATCGCTCTGGTTCTGTACCACTTATGGTATGTCTCTTATCGAACACAAGGGAACAGCCCCTCTGAATTTCTCAGCACTCGTTGTGATTATGAAGGATGCGGATCTACTCGAATCGCCAGCGAAATATCATGGTGGGACTTGGAGTGGCTGCGCCCCGTTGGATGATGGATGTCGTTGGCTCTCACACCTTCATTGCTAACAACCTGATCTATCCCCGCACCATACAAGTCAGGACAGACGCATATCTGGAAGAGTTGGCTGCGGGAATGGACCTGTCCACCTTGAGCAGCTTGAATGTCGAATCCGGATCGATCCAATACTCCTGGCGCGATACCAAGCCTGTGTTCATTCAAAGCTCGTTCACGGGCCGATCAATGGGGCTGTTGAGAGACTGCACCCGGATGGAACAGTTTAACGCCAATGGGAGTCTACTTCAGGATGATGCGATGTCAACGGTGGGCAACTGGCCTAATCTCACTGAGCTGGAGCTGGCTGGAACACAAGTGACTGACAAAGGATTGCGGGAATTAAAAGATTTACCCCAGCTCGAAATTATGAACCTGGCCAGACTCACTTTATCCGATGAAGTCATGCCGATCCTGTTCGAAGGAGAGCGATACCAGGAGATGTATTCCCTGAACCTCGCTTACACCAGGATCAGTCCACAAAGCCTGCGGGAACTCGATTCTCATCCTAAGCTTTTCGACCTCTCTCTGGCAGGACTTGATCTCAGGCAAGCAACAACTGCCGACTGGAAACCTCTGGCTGAACAAAGCCGCCTTTACGTACTCTGATCTCTCTATTGCGAACTCAATGCTGACACAATCCACAGCCTGGCGCATCTCAAATCACTTAGACATCTGGAACTGGTAGGGGTGAAGATTACCCCTGAAGTTGTGGCTGCTCTCAGTGAATTAAAACAACTCCGAGAAATTAATTTTGAAGAGACTCAAATCAACAATACTTACATCGACCAATTGTCTCAGTTCACACATCTGGCGAATCTTTCCGTGCACCACACCCGCATCAATCGTCCTCATGTTTTGAAATTACGAGAAATGCTCCCAGAGTGCCATATACGTTATTAGCTCTTAAACAAACGCAAAGTGCATACAGAGCTCGACTTCTGATAACTGAACATTTCTGTTCCTGGTTGAAATTCCTCGAGAGAGAGTTCTTTTATTTAGATTCGTCTTTTCCTGATCACCGATTTTGAGTAATTCCGGGGGAGTGAAAGGGTCGATTTTTCTATAAACGGCAATTTTTACCTGTTACCCAATCTCAACTGCCCCAGGTCCAGCAACAGGCGGACCCGCCTCACAGGAAGTGAGGAGAAATTGAATTCATGGACGATGTTCGCCCCAATCAGGAAAAGTCTACACTGACAGAGCCCAGCTATGTGCTCCGGGTTTTTTCCTACGCGCGCGAACTTACTGCGACCGTGAAACCCAATCAGCCTGTCTATATTGGTTCCGGCCCCGACTGCCATATCCGCATCGAAGCGCTTCCCACCCTGCACAGCACGGTGACATATGATGGCCAGCAGGCCCCCCTGATGCAGTTGCACTCTCCGATCCCCCCCGTCCTGCTCAACGGGAAGTTACGAGAGGGATACCAGGACGAACCGATTTCGCTGCGATTGAACGAAACCATTCATATCGGTTTACGTGTAATCGTGCGACTTGCTTCTGCAAGGAGCGAATCGCTCCCACAAGAAAAACCATTGCCGAAACCATCAGTCCAACCTGTGATGGAAACTTCGACTTCAACAAACTCCGAACCAAGCTCCCCTGTTCAGGAGCGGGAGAACCTGATGAATAAACCACTTAACGAATTGACTGCTGCCGAACTGGTGGAATTGATTGAACAGGAAGAGAAACGCGTTGCCGATTTTGAAGCGCAACAGAAGTCGGGACTCAGCAGTCTGCTGAAGGCGATCAAAAAAGTCTCTGATGAGGAAGAGCGGAATTCTGCACCGGCCACCATTCCGCTGACCCATCTCGAACAGGCACCCGCTAACAATAATCCACCCATTGAGCGTGAGTTGCACTTCCTGGTGGAAGAACTTTCGGAACTGGTGGAAGACCTCTGCGAACAGGTTCAGACTTTCGCCATCTCGGAAGCGAGTAGTCCCGCAGGTGCAGAGACGACCTTCAAAAAGATGTTGCGGGAACAACATGACATACTGGAAAAACTCGACACGATCGCAGAACTGATCGGTAACGAGCCCAGCCCCCCTCCCGTGATACGCAAAGCCGCCTGATCAGGCGTTCAAAGCTCTTTTCATTCCCTGCTGAGCTTCTTTGATCGTGACCGGCGAATTGATTCTTCGCGCGCGGTGCAGTAGGCTAAATAGCCTGAGCTCGCACTCAGTCCTTCGCATTTCACCTCATTGGAATCCTTAACGGGTGAAGTGTATGCATTCAAGTTGACTGAATCGATCATTGCTTCCCTCTCACTCCTCCCCCTTTCTGGAGCGACCGATGCCTTCTTCTGGTAGCTGCATCCGCCTGTGCTTGTCTGGTCTGTTGTTGATGTTGACGACTCTGCCCCTGGCAGTTGCTCAGGAGAAACAGGATCCTCCCCCCACTCCTGTTGAGCAGTTACTTAACAAACAGACGTTTGATGCAAACCTGCCTCTGCTTGAAGTCAAAGAGTTTAATCGTGGTCGCATTATGCCCTTTCCGGAAATCGAAGATCTCGCTGCCTGGGAAGAATACAGAGAGCACCTGCGCGAAGAGATTCTGACAAACGTTGTTTACAAAGGAGACGCCGCCCCTGGCGTGATTTCCAAGGACAGGTGGAGTGGCTCGATACGATTGAAGGGGGCCCGGAATATAAAATACAGAAATTGCGTTTTGAAATTCTTCCCGGGATGTGGATCCCCGCCTTGATCTACATGCCGAATAACATCGAGGGTAAAGATCCTGTCGTCCTGAATGTCAATGGTCATGCTGGAACTGGTAAAGTGACCGAGTACAAACAGATTCGCTGTATCAACCAGGCCAAGCGGGGGATGATCGCCCTCAACCTGGAGTGGATTGGTATGGGTCAACTGCAAACAGCCGGATTCAATCACTACCGCATGAACCAACTCGACCTGTGCGGAACGAGTGGTCTCGCCCCTTTTATCCTGTCGATGAAACGGGCACTCGACGTCCTGCTTGATCTGGAAAATGCTGACCCCGAACGGGTCGCGGTTGCAGGACTCTCGGGAGGTGGCTGGCAGACGATCTTTATCAGCGCACTTGATACCCGTATCACGCTGTCCAACCCGGTGGCTGGTCACTCCAGTTTCTTCACCCGGGTTGATGTCCCCTCTAACCTGGGGGACTCAGAGCAGACGCCCACCGACATGGCAGCACTCGCAGATTACATGCATCTGACAGCCATGGTCGCTCCTCGCCCGCTGCTTCTGACTTACAACGATACAGACGACTGCTGCTTCCAGGCTTCCAATGCGTTGCCTCCCCTGCTGGAGGTGACTCGTCCACTCTATAAGTTATACGGCAAGGGAGATCACCTGCGGAGCCATATCAATATTGTTCCCGGAACTCATAACTTCGATCAGGATAATCGTCAGCAACTTTATGCAATGTTCAGCCACTTCTTCTATCCCGGCACCCCCGGTTTCTCACCAGCCGAAATAGAGTGCGCCGCCGAGGTCAAAACTAAGGAAGAGCTATTCGTCCCCCTACCGGAAAACAATCGTGACTTCAACATCGTCGCTAAAGACCTGGCTGCGGAACTTCCCCTGAAAGAGGGCAATCAGGATGCAGAAGCGAGACGTGTTCAACTGGCCGAGGTCATCAAGTTTCATGACTACCCTTATTCAGCTACGCAAGTTGCCCAGAAGACGATCGACGGACAGCTGGCTACCTACTGGCACTTGAAATTCGGTTCCGAGTGGACAGTCCCTGTTACCGAGTTTTCACCCGATAATCCGGCAGACACCGTGTTGTTACTTTCGGAAGCAGGATCGGCATCGCTAGCCAAGCAGGTCGAAGCTGCCTTACAGCAGGGGAACCGAGTTCTCGTTGTCGATCCATTTTCCTATGGTCACTCGAGCATTGGATCCTACAGTGGTCTATATGCGATGCTGCTCAACAGTGTGGGCGAACGACCATTGGGAATTCAGGTCAGTCAGCTGATGGGAACCGTCAAGTGGGCGCGTGAACGGGCACCCAAGGAATCGCTCCGGGTTCACGCAGTTGGCCCCCGTTCTTCCCTGATTGCGTTAACCACTGCCGCCCTGGCACCGATCCTGATTCAGGAAACGACCACAGAGCAATCCTTCGAAAGTCTTAAAGAAATTATCAATGAAAACATGCAGGTGATTAACGCACCGGAACTATTCTGCTTCGGACTCTTGAAGCATTTTGACATCCCGGATCTGAAAGAACTGGATCAGTAAACTTGATCAAAATTCTGTTTGATCTTGATACTGCCACTGCCTAAACTTGATAAAGAGGTCAACTTGAAACGGCCTTAGACTTCTGGAGAGAAATCCCTTAGTTCCTTACCTACTGAGTTAACCTGTAATTACTGCTCTTATTTACTAAACATTCTTCACAATTAAAAATGACTTCATAGCAACCGTGTCTGAACAATCCTCGCAAGCGCTTTTGCGAGTGGAGGTTACCCTAGATGCCCCAGGCGAAGTTGGTTATTAAATCCGGTGTCCACGCGGGAGAGCACATCCCCCTACTCGGCTCAAAGTGCATCATCGGACGGGAGCAGGATTGCCATTTCCGTCCGGAGGACGACTTGATCAGTCGTCACCACTGTGTCATTCGTTTCCTGATGGCTTCACCTACCGAATACGTGATCTGGGTAGTCGAAATGGGACCTTCGTAAATGAGCATCAGATCAAAAGCGATGTTGTCCTCGTCCCGGATGACAGGATTCGCATTGGCAGCATGATGATGCAGCTGGCCCTGAAATCAGAATCGAAACCTGCACCCGGTCAGATTAACTCTCTCAACCAGACTGACTTTATCGACGGAACAACGATCTCGGTCCCCTCCCCATCCAGCCTTCCCGATAACGACACTAAAAAAGAGTTCCGCCTGCCCGATTCTGCACCCGATGCAGAGCAACAATCTGAGCGAAAAACTGGTTAATCTTTCGGACTGCAATTGTCAAATCCCTGCTGAATGAGCGAGTATCATATTATAACCAGGACTCGCGATCTTCTGGATCGATCCGTACGCACCCTCAACTGGATTGATATTCATTAGAACCGATCCTGAAACCCGGTTGTGGCTGTTATTGAACCTGCAAACAAAGGTTCAATAGGATCCATCAGAGGGGTTTCAGGACCACTGGAAGTGTCCGAGTCTCTGCCGGATAGACGCTAACTCTTTAATTGAATCGGCTCATGCTTTCTTCTCGACTCTTCTGGAAAATCTTCTCTGTCACGACCGCCATCACGTTGATCTCTGCCGGGATGGTCATCTGGATCCTCGCTTTCCGACAAAGTGAGATTATCCTGAACATGATTGATGAGCGATTACGTGATAGTGCCGCACTGTTGACCGACCAGATGGAACCTGTTTTCAGTCAGGAACCAACCGAGGAATTGCAGGAGAAGCTGCGTCATTATCAGGAGATGACTGAAACCCGCATTACCTTGATCGATGCTGAAGGTAACGTGATTGGTGACTCCGACGAAGACTATCGGACAATGGATCTGCACAACAACCGGGCGGAAGTACGCGAAGCCCTGAATCGAGGGATCGGTTTCTCAGAACGGTACAGTAACACGCTCAACCAGAGCATGCGTTATTTCTCGCAGCGGGTGGGCCCCCCCGATGCCCCGTTGGGGGTGGTGCGGGTTTCCATGCCCGTCGAACGTGTTGACTTACGAGTCACCTCGTACCAGCAGGTCATCTGGATGACGGCGACCATCTGCAGTCTGATTTCGCTCTTCTTCACCTACATCGTTGTGGGGAGACTTTTAAAACCACTGCAGGAAATCACTGAAGCTGCTGAAGCGATTAGCTCGGGAAAACTCCGACAGGAAGTTGATATTACCAGTCGTGATGAGTTGGGCCTGTTAGGCCAGACCTTCAATGAAATGAGTCGGCACTCCGCTTTCCGTTTCGAAGAATTGCAGAAGAAAAGCCGGGAACTGGCTGAAAACAGCGATCGACTCTCGGCCGTTCTCGGGAGCATGATCGAAGGGGTGATCGCGATTGATTCGAATCAGAAAATCATCTTCGTGAACCGCGCAGCCCAGCGACTGCTCTCGATGCCGGGTATGGATGCCACGGGTAGAACCTACCTGGAGTTGATTCGGATTCCCCAGATTCACGAACTGGTGAATACTGTCCTGACTGGCTACTGCCAGACCTCATTGGAATTCAAACTGAATCAATCTCAGGCAACAGTGGCTGCCTTTGGCACACCTCTTCCCGGAGAAACCTCACCCGGGGTATTGATTGTATTACATGATATCTCTGAGCTCCGCCAACTTGAGAATATGCGAACCGAGTTTTTCTCGAACGTCTCCCATGAATTGAAAACCCCTCTGGCAGCGATCCAGGCCTACGCCGAGACTCTCCTGGGGGGAGCACTGAGTGACCCCGAACATAATGTGAAGTTTATTAATAACATCATTCAACATACCGAACGACTGCACGATCTGATTCTCGACATGATGCAGATCTCCCGAATTGAATCCGGAACGGACGTCTTCGAGATTGATGAAGTCGTATTGGAAGAAGCGATCGAAACCTGTTTGAATGCTCTCACCCCTCAGGCGGAAGGCAAACAGATCAAACTGGACTATCAGTGCGCGACTACCAGTACATTAGTGCTGGCCGATGCCGAAGGTCTGCGAACGATCTTTGAGAACCTGATCGATAATGCCATCAAATACACTCCTGAAGGGGGGCAAGTCCGTGTCCGCTGCTACTTTGACTCCGAAGAGGATCCTCAGACGGTCAGTGTAGAAATCTCCGACACCGGACTCGGCATACCCAAGGAATACCAGGCGCGGGTTTTCGAACGGTTTTACCGGGTCGATAAGGCCCGCTCGCGGGAATTGGGGGGGACCGGGCTGGGACTTTCCATTGTGAAGCACCTCTCCCAGGTCTTCGGGGCCCGGTTGGAGCTGGAAAGTGAGATCAATAAAGGGAGCACCTTCCGGGTAACATTTCCCCTGGTAATGAGCGAGCAAAAAACCTGATTTTTTGGAATATTCTCCCCCTGACTTAACGGTTTCTTCATACCCCTCCGCTACGCTGCTTTGAAATTTGCGCAGGAGAGCGAATTTACAGAAAGAAAAATTCGGTTCTCCCCTCCATCAGGAACGACCGTTCCGAGGGGTGAATAAACCAGATTCCCCCAAGTTTGCCGAGTTGTAACTCCCTTTTGGAATGACCATCTAATCACTTTTGATTACTGGAGCGGACTCCCTTGGCTATAACTATCGATGAACATCTTGCGGCTTCAACGACCGTGCCTCAACAACTCCAGGTTACGAGAGACACTCTTTCTATGGCCCGCGAACGAATTCTGATTATTGAAGACGAAGCCTCACTTGTTGAAGTGCTTACTTACAATCTGAAAAATGAAGGGTATGAAGTTCTTTCTGCCCGGAATGGTCAAACTGGTCTTGAGCTCGCCCAGCAGAAACAGCCGGACCTGATCCTCCTGGACCTGATGCTACCCGGAATGGATGGCTTACAGATCTGCCGACATCTTCGCAGTAATCCGAAAACCGAAAACATCCGCATCATGATGCTGACCGCCAAGAGTGAAGAGCTCGACGAGGTCATTGGCTTTAACATGGGTGCCGATGACTACGTCACCAAGCCCTTCAAGCTGAAACCACTGATCCACCGTATCAAAGCACATTTGCGACAACCTGCCAAAGAAGAAGACTCACAGGATGTCATCAATTGTCATGGCATTGAAATTGACCGGTTGCACCACACCGCTCGCGCAGATGGTAAAGAGCTGAATCTCACTCTGACAGAGTTCAAATTACTCTGGATGCTGGCGAGTCACCCCGGCCGACCATTCAGCCGCTATGAGCTGCTCGATACTTCACGTGGAGTGGATGCCAACTCCCTGGAACGGACGATCGATGTTCACATTCGATCTTTGCGACAGAAACTGGAAGACAAAGCCGATCTGGTTGAGACCGTGCGGGGTGTCGGATACCGTTTTGTTCGCGAGTCTTAAACGACAGACGTTCGATTAGAACAGCTCGTCGATGGGTGCTCCCTCGCTGATTGCTTTGGTGGGACGCCCGGAATGATCGAGGAAAGCGACCTCGGGGTCGATACCAAGCACTCGGTAGATGGTGTGGTGGATATCGCCGGGACGGACAGCCCGTTCGATGGGCCGCTCCCCTTTGGCATCCGTCGCTCCTACAGTCTGACCACCACGGATTCCACCACCACCCAGCAGGCAGAACATGGAGTTCCCCCAGTGATCGCGTCCCGGTGTTCCCTTGCTTAAAGGAGGGCCACCATTGCCACCATTATTCATGCGTGGTGTGCGGCTGAACTCTCCGCAGAGCATGACCATGACTTCATCGTGTAATCCACGATCGGACAGATCCTGGAAGAGAGCACTCACCGCCTGATCGACTTTCGGCAGGTAATTATTCATGCCTGCTTCCAGATCCCAGTGGTGGTCCCAGCCTCCAAAGTGGCACGTCACAAAAGTGGAGCCGGCCTCGACCAGACGACGAGCCAGCAATGTACTCTGCCCCCAGGTCGATCGACCATATCGATCGCGAGTGGCGGCTTCTTCCTGGTTGATATCAAAGGCATGACGTGCGTTGGGGCCAGTAACCAGGTTGTAAGCCTGCTGATCGAATTCATCCATTGCAGAGAGCAAACCTGTCTGATCGACTTTGCGCTGCATCTGATCGAAGGTTTTCTGTAACTGACGTCGATCTTCCAGACGATCAAGGGTGAGACCCTGTGAGAGATTCAGGTTCGCAACTTTGAAGTCTTCCTGATTAGGATCGGAACCTGTCTGAAATGGATTGTATTGATCACCGAGATAGGTCGCTCCGAAGTAACCCGGAACCAGACCAACACTCGAGGCGACGGGGACAGCAACATAAGGTGGCATTCCCTGATTACGCGCCCCCATCATCTGTGTAACAACAGACCCGAGTGATGGATTTCTGATTTCGTTATTAGAGCCGTTCACTTTGCTGTCGTAAGTGGTCAGCATGCGGTGGGCACCACTGAAGTGATCCCCGGTGTCGTGATGCAGGGAACGGACCACAGCAAATTTGTCAGCAACCTGTGCCTGAAGTGGAAAAAGCTCTGTCATATCGAAGCCAGGCACATTCGACTGAATCGGATTCCAGATCCCGCGAACTTCACGTGGTGCATCTGGCTTCATGTCGTAAGTATCAAGGTGCCCGGGGCCACCATCGAGCCAGATCAGAATGACAGCTTTTTTATTGTAATGCCGCGAACTCTCAGCAGACTTCGTTTTCGCCTCTAATACGCGAGACAGCCCCACCGATGCCATTCCTGCGATACCCAGCTGCACAAAGCTACGACGGGAAAGACCGTCACAATATCCGGGCGTTTGGCCACAATCGACTTTGAACATGAACCAGAGCTCCTGAGGTGGGAGATAGAGGGAGGAAGGGATTTGGAAGGCGTGGAAGATTTCGAGATGAAATCTCGTAGGGAAGTCGTTTATTCACATTGAAAATTAAGTTGGTTTTAACGGAACCAACACATCAATCAGCTCTGATGTTTATTGTGACCAATATAGAACTGATCGTCAATACAATTGGCAAAGAAGTACTCAAACAGGCCATTTCAATTCCACTCAATCAGCCTGCGTACCTGCCCCGGCAAAGCTTAATCCTGTCTATCCCGATGGACAGGTAATTCTGCTGTATCCATGTCGTCCTCCGGTTCGGCAGCTTCGTCGCGAACAACCTCAAACTCTTCCAGGTCATCCTCTTCCAGCAAGACTTCCTCCGGTTTATTGAGCATCACCTGCCAGACGCGTTCGAGTTCAGGTCGGCAGCTATCTTCCGGCTCTCTTTCGGCATAGGCATAACTGGTATACCAGCGCGAGAGTTGCTTTGCTGAATTATCAAACCGAGTGTCCTGCCGCTCCAGATGATAACAGAACTCCATCGGAGTCTGTTCGGGAGGTCGCTCCTTATCGTGCTCGTAAGCCCAGGCTTCGAGGGCATCGAAGGTGTAACAGACAACTGCCGCATTCGATTTCTTATCGGCAGAACCATCTTCGAATGGATTGTGGAAGGTACGGAATGGTTTGGGAGGTTCGGGAGGCGCGAGGACCAGAATCTGTTCACCGGCAGACTGTTCATCTCCTTCCCCTTCGGGATCCTCTTCTGTTTTCTTTTTGCCAAAGAGTTTCGCCCAGAGATCCGAAAAGAACCCACCAATTGCATTGCGATATCGATAGAGCAGATAGGCCACAACAAGCAGGAACAGCAGCGAGATTGTGTACATCGCCAGCATGAACCAGTCGGTTTCAGCTGTTTGCACTTCCGGTTCGGGAGGTTTCTCGGGCTCCGGCTTTTCTGGTTCAGGAGGAGGTGGCTCTTCTTCTGGAGGAGGAGTCTGTTCCGGTTCGGGTTGTGTTTCGGGTTCAGGAGGAACTTCGACTTCAGGAACGACTGCCTCTGTCTCCGTCCCCATTGGATCAGCGACCTCCGGAGACTCGGGAGTCGCCTCTGGTTTGGGAAATTCTGCTTCCGGCTGAGGATCAGGTTCTTTCGGTTCTTCCTCTGGTGGAGGTTCGTTCTGATCCAGGCTCGCCAGAAGTTCTGAATCCTTTTCTTCGGGAGGTGTTACTTCATCCTGTTTGTCTTCAGGAGGAGTTTCTGCCAGCTCTTCCTCTTTTTTCTCAGGAAGTTTGACGCGCTCTTCACGCTCTTTTTCTTCTTTCTCTTCCTCATTCAAAGGCACATCGATCATAAGATCCGGATCGACATCGGGATCATCCCTATCGACTCCGTATCCAAGTTTGAGCAGGCTGTCTTCTTTATCTTCTGTGTAATCAGTTCCTACCTTCAAATCTGTTAAAGCAGTCATTGGACCGAAGTCGGCAAGTAAGGATGGTCGTGGCAGAAAAAACCCGCCTAACACCAGCAGTAAAATGAGTGCCGCTCCTGAGATCAGCCATGTCCAGACCAACCGGGAAGGCATCTGCACTCCTCGTTGACGGAGGTAACGTCTTAATCCCAGGAGGCTGGTTACCAATAGTAATCCCAAGGCAGCAGCCATGTAGATCATGAGCAGCTTGAACATGTACATTCTTTTTGCTGCACCAGGTCCATCCGGGCCATCAATCTCTACCAGAAACTGACCTAATCCAAACACGGGAATCGCCGCGAAAGAAAAGTAAAGGATCCAGACTCCCGGAGCGTGTGGTTGCCCTTCCCGTTCCGATTTGTTCAGAAACAACCGTTTCCAGAACGGGACTTTATTCTGTACCGGGGCCAGCCGCTTTTCGAAACCGGTCAGTTGCAGCAAGCCTTCACCAGACGCATCTTCTTCATCATTAATGAGCGTACAATCCCAGGTGATTTTCTTTGCGCACCACCAGATGACCCCCAATAGGAGAATCGCAGGAATCGGATTCGAAATATATGTTTTAATCACCAACGCCGTCACGACCGCCAGTGCCGCTCCGTAAATTCCTGCACGAGTCCCCCCCATCAGAATCGAGATTCTCGAAACTAGCACCACTGCAATGGTGAAGGAGAACATGATGTAATAGAGGCGCTTGGCGTAAAAACCTTCGTAGAAGGATGTGATGAAAAAGAAGATCAGACAACCAACCATCAACATGATCAGGATGGGGCTGAAGCTCATACCGAGATAATCACCCCAGGTCTGACCTGTTTCGCGTCGTTTTTTTTCCGGTTTCTGCTTGCGGTCTTTGCGCGGTGCGACACTCTTTTTCGAGCGGGAAGAACTGCTTTTCTTTTTTCCTCGAGCCATGACCTCGCCTCTTCAATGAGAGCCTTGTCGTCTGTCGTTCCAGGTATTCACCCGAAAGTCTGTGTTTAATTTTATACCAGTTCTTGCGAGCAAACGTATGAAATGTCTTCGATATTGTTAACACGGCGGGCGTCAATGCCTTCTGCCATCAATTGTCCCATGGCGACCGCCAGATCCCCTTCATCAAACCGAATCAGGATGGCCGTAACGGCAAATCCCTGGCGGCGTAAACTTCCCAGCGTGGCGGCGACATCTTCATCAACTCGACCGAGGACAGCCACAATGGTCGCATCCCGCACCAGGCGTGGTCGAGTCTCTTCGACCAGCTGAGCGAAACTGAGTCCGTCGGTCAGTTCCACGCGTGCTAATGTTTCGCGAATCTGCATGAACTGATCATGTCCTCGACGCGTCGGTACAATCAGCGGTCGTAAGCGATCACTCGAAAGTTTCATTCCGAGATTTTCCTGCGCGGCATCTCGACTGCGGAACTCGGTTTTGTATCCTTCCTGCTGGATACGGTCGACCGCGTCACGACCATTCGTAATGAGACCGATCTGCTGCCCCATCAGGCTGATTGCATTCGCCATGGAGACGACAGTCGTCACCGCGAGATCGGATTTATAGGGTTCATAACCCAGCGGATAATTATCTAGGTGAAAATCAAGTAAGATCGTGGAACCCATCACGCAGGAAGGTTCGAATGTTTTGCAATGCAGTTTGCCCGTTCGTGCCGATGCCCGCCAGTGAATTCTATTCAGCGGGTCCCCCTCAATATATTCCCGCACACCGGAGATCCGGGAGGGATCTTCAAACAGACGGTGAGACATGCGAACTTCACCCATCGGGCGACGTGATTCCAGGCTGAATCCAATCAGCGGGACTACCTTGGGATAAACCATAATATATATCGGTTTCGTCAGCACGCGATAACGGCGATTCAATCCGAAGACATCGCCACTCTCGATCATCGTCGGACCGATCTGGTAATAACCGCGGGAATCAAATTCGATTTTGTAATTAATCTTCTTTTGCGACTTGCGACCCATCGAAAAAATAGAAAGTCGATCTCCCTTAATTTTGATCTTGGGAGGTTTCATCGTAATCGCATCGATGGGAACCGAGTCTTCCAGCAGTAACCAGGGGACAGGGACGGAACCGGCATTGTCGATTCGCAGTTCAATCTCGGCGACATCGCCAACTTCACCTGTATCCATCGAGCAGTAACGACGCACCAGCACGTTTTCAACCGAGTTCCTGGTGAGGTAGTAACTGATCACCAGAATTCCCATCAGCACATACGTGGCATACACGAAGAACCCCAGTTGCAGATAAATCGCAACAATCAGGAGTACAATGCTGATTAAAAAAAGTCTCATAGTGAAGTGAAAACACTGAAAAATGAAGTGGTCTGATTACAAAGCTGCCAGAGATCAAAAGAGAGGCCTAGGTAGCGACTGTTTTCTTCTCTTTGATCGTGGGGACGGGGATCTCGTTCAGAATATCTTTCAACACACCCATCGGAGTAATTTTACGCAGGCGGCTTTCCGGTTTGATAATCAGACGGTGGGCCAGCACAGAGAACACAATTTTCTTAACGTCATCGGGCATGACGAAATCGTGTCCGCGAATGGCGGCAAGTGCCTGGGAAGCGCGGAAGAGTGCAATCGAACCACGAGGACTGGCCCCCAGACTGATGTCATCATGTTTACGGGTCGCATGAATGATGGCGAGAATGTAACTGCGTACTTTGCCATCGACATGAACTTCACGCACAGCCTTCTGGCATTCGACAATCTCTTTGGCAGTGACGACTGGTTCCAGTGTATCGATGGGATGCGCCAGTTGCAGATTGGCGAGCATGCGGTCTTCGTCTTCGGGGTTGGGATATCCCAGACTCAATTTGACCAGAAAACGGTCGAGCTGGGCTTCAGGAAGAGGGAAGGTTCCTTCATGGTCAACCGGGTTCTGTGTCGCGATGACCATAAAAGGAGGTGCCAGATCATGAGTCGTACCATCCAGGGTCACTTTACGCTCGGCCATCGCTTCCAATAGAGCCGCCTGTGTACGAGGGGTTGTGCGGTTGATCTCGTCCGCCAGCAGAATCTGTGTGAAAATCGGGCCGGGACGAAATTCGAACTCGGCAGTTTTCGGACTGAAGATCGATGCCCCTGTGATGTCACCCGGCAACAGGTCGGGAGTACATTGCACGCGATTGAAATCGCAGCCTGTGGAAACAGCTAACGAGCGGGCAAGCATTGTTTTCGCAACACCCGGCACGTCTTCGAGCAACGCATGCCCCTCACAGAACTGGGCGACCAGTGCCATGATGATTTCCTGGCGTTTACCAATAATAACCTTTTCAACATTGCCAATAATTTTTTTGGCTGTCTGAGTAACATGCTGCATGAGTGTGACTTTTGGAATTGATCCGAATCAGTTCAGAGCAAAAATTCGGAAATTAGATTGGGACAGGAGAGGCTAACGGCTATCAACAGGATTTTGCCTGATCGACAAAATACGGACTGCTGAATATCCAGAATCGGACCGGACCAGAGCCGATTAAGCCAGGGCAGGAATCTGTTGAGATGAAAAAGGTTCCATCAGGAAATCAGGTGAA
This sequence comes from Planctomycetaceae bacterium, assembly GCA_041398805.1. Lineage (GTDB taxonomy): Bacteria > Planctomycetota > Planctomycetia > Planctomycetales > Planctomycetaceae > Polystyrenella. The sequence continues at coordinate 152,028 of JAWKUC010000003.1, forward strand.
ATGCAAACATCTATTGCAGCCTGAGATTCAACTGAAAACAAGGGGTTCCAGGCAGAAGCGGGGAGGTTTCTGCACAAAAACTCTGTCGTGGCAGTCTGTTCAGACAAACTGCAGTTTGGTGGGAAATAATTGCAGAGGAAGGAACCGATATCAAAAAAACGGACACAACATCACCATACAATGTTGTGTCCGCCCTTTGTCACGGCTAACGCCATAGACGCACTTCAGCTAAGTCTTTAAACGGACAATCTGACAGTTCATCAACGCGTTAACTGAATATTTTTTGAAATTATTTGCTATCCGCTGTAACCCCTTTCCAGGTATCAGTTCGGAAGGGTGAAGCGGGAAATCCAGCTGCATTGTAGAAGTTGCAGATAGGATTATCCGCCCAGGCATAGCGAACAGCAACAGGAGCGCTCACTTCAGAAGCAGAGACCACAATTGTGTCCCCTTCGATTTTTGCGTCGGCCCAGACGAATTTCTGATCTTCACCTGCGATAGCAAACCCTTTGAGAGCCTCGTCCCCTTTAGCGACCAGACCTCCACCGAGGTGATCAAAGCTGAGGCGAATTTTATTTCCTTCCACTGCCATCGATTTGTAGGTTGGGCCGGAATAAACCAGGTCGGTTTTGCCAAATACATCATGCAGAGCAATTTGCGCCAGACGATAGCCAACATCCTGTTTGTTTTTGGGGTGAATGTCATTCGCTTCACCGATATCGATGATGACTGCCTGTCCGGTATTGGGCAGGCTTAAAGTCATTGATTGTGCTTCACGAAGTTCAGCCCAGGCACTCTCTTCAGGTTGATCTTTCACTGCCATAAAGTTGGCTAACTGGACAAAGTAAAACGGGAAGTCTCCCTGACCCCACTTTTCCCGCCAGTCGGTGATCATCACGGGAAACAGAGTCCGGTACTGATAAGCGCGACCCGCGTTCGATTCACCCTGATACCAGATTGCTCCCTGAATCGCATAGGGAGTGAGCGGTGCAATCATCCCGTTGTACAAACTCGCAGGACGATGTGGATGACCAGCGTGAAAACCGAGACCAGGTTGACGGGGGGCTTCTTTACCTTCCGCCTTGGCTTTTTCAACAGCCTGTTTCCAGGCTTCTACCTGTTCCTGATGTTTCTTGAGAATTTCATCATTACTGGCGAGAATTCCATCCCAGCGATCGAGAATTGGTTTCAATTCATCAACCGATTCCAGCTTGCCCATACTCGTCCACGATTCTGCTGGAGTTCCTCCCCAGTTCGATTCGATCAATCCAACTGGCTGACCAGTCTTTTTGAGTAATTCCCGTCCAAAGAAGTAACCAACAGCCGAGTGACTGGCGATTGTTTCTGGGCTGCAGACAACCCATTCTCCATCGTGGGTCTCTAGAGCAGTTCCGGAGACAGTGTGCGGAACTTTGAACATGCGAATTTCAGGGTACTTGGCATTCGCAATTTCTTCCTGAGGATTGGCAGATCGCTCGACCGACCATTCCATGTTGGACTGACCACCACAGACCCAGTTATTTCCTACAATCACGTTTTCAATATTGATGGTGTTACGACCAGCCACAGAAACGGCCACTGGTCCAAACTCTTTAATTGCGGGAATCTTCACGCTCCATTTACCAGCATCATTTGCAGTGATTGTCGCTGTTTGATCTCCGACGGTCACGGTCACTTCTTCACCGGCATCGGCTGTTCCCCAGAAAGGAAGTTCCAGTCCCTGCTGCAGTACCATGTTGTTACTGATAATGTTCGGCAGTTTGACATCAGCCGACAGAGTGGTCGTCATGGCCAGCAATGCAGCCACGGCAGAGAGATGGAACCATTTCATTTTCTTCATCTTTATTCCTCGCGCAAGAGTTGAGTGACAATGTTCAACCGAAGCTGAAACCTTATGTTTGCAGCAAAGTTCTCTCTTCAAAAAGAGCATGCTGGACAGATCAAGCTGCATTTATCCTTCACCAACCTACCCCTCCCGCTCAGCCGATGCAATCGTCAACCCGGACGAAGCGGAGACAAGATCAGAACAAATCGTGACCTGACAGGACATTTCCGCATTCTGGAAGCGGGTACTTCCGTTTGCCCACCCCGTTCGGCTATTCTGAAATAGTGAACCCCGCTTTCCTGGTTTATCAGGAATTCAATTGTTCACCTTGGCCACCCCGGTCAGACATTCCTACCTCGACTGTTCCCCACCCCGGCACTCTCCCTCCTCCTGAGAAATTCTGATGGCAACCATGAATCCACTACGATCTCATTCGCTACAGTTGCTCATATTTAGTCTGTCCCTGTTTTTTGTTCTGAACGTGTTTTGCATCGCTTCAGAAGACAAACTTCGTACCCCGGAGGGTCGGGATACAGACATCGTACATATCAAACTCGATCTGAAGATCGATATCGAAGCCGAAGATGTCAGTGGTACTGCTTCACTGAATTTTCAACCTTTCAAAGAGTTGAATCAGCTCACACTTGATGCGGTCGGTCTGGAAGTCAGTTCGATTCGGTTGAAATCGATCACGCGCGAAGAACCACTGGAGCTTCGATTTGAGAGCGACTCCGACTCATTGACGATCTACTTTCCAGAACCCCTGACGCGCCAGACTGATTATCAACTTGAGATCGATTATTCTGTCCATAAACCGAAGGCGGGGTTGTATTTCACAGGCAAAACTGAATCAGCGACACCGACCCTCGTCTGGACCCAGGGAGAACCGGAAACCAATCGCTACTGGTTCCCCTGCTTTGATCACCCGAACGAACGCCAATCAACTGAGTTAATCGTTACAACCAAAGCGGGTTTAACTGTACTTTCCAATTGCAGATTGAATTCCAGAACTGATTTGCCCGAGACAGAAGAGGTTCAATACCATTGGAAACAGGACGCTTCTCATGTTTCGTATCTGGTCACCCTGGTCGTTGGTGATTTCAAACTGGTCGAGGAAGAATGGAAAGAAATTCCCGTTCAGTTTTATGTTCCCCCTCAACGCGCTGAAGATGTCGCCCGCACATTCGGGCGTACGAGTGAAATGATCGGTTTCTTCAGCGATAGATTTGGTATCGAGTACCCCTGGGAAAAATACGCCCAGGTGGTCCTCTACAACTTCACCTCGGGTGGGATGGAAAACACCAGTGCATCCTCGCTGCACGATGGAACCCTGTTTGACGCCCGCGCCGAGCTTGATACATCGAGTGACTGGTTAATCGCGCATGAACTGGCCCATCAATGGTGGGGCGATCTGGTCACCTGCAAAGACTGGTCACACATCTGGTTGAACGAAGGCTTTGCTTCCTACTGCGAGATTCTATGGAGCGAACATCACGACGGTGCTGATGAGCGGGACTATCATCTCTACGAAGAAAGCAGCCGCGGCTCGTCGGGAGCAGCCCTCAGCAAACCAATCGTAGACCGCCACTACACCCATCCGACCACCATGTTCGACTCGCGCGCCTATCCGAAAGGATCGTGGGTACTGCATATGTTGCGACATCATGTGGGGGATGAAGACTTTTTCCGCTGTATCAACCGCTATGGCATTGAATACTCATTCAATACGGTGGAAACAACGGACCTCCGCAAGGTGTTTGAACGCTTATTGGGACTTTCGCTGGAGCGATTTTTCTACGACTGGACCGAGCGTCCAGGGCATCCGGAACTCAAAATCAAATCCAGCTACGACAACAAGTCGAACAAAGTAAAGTTGGAGATCGAACAGACACAGAAGTGGGATCCGTTTCATTTCCCGCTGAAGATCGAAGTCTGGGGTGAAGCTGATGAAAAGGCTGTTCTGACTGAGTTCATTACAGACAAACAGGGAACCTGGCATCTGGATTTAAAATCACCCCCCCGTTTGATTCGCGTTGACCCTGACTACAGCCTGCTGGCGAAAATCGAAGAAGACAAAAACCAGCAACTCTGGCGTAATCAACTGGAGTACGCCCCGACTATTGTCGAACGGATCCGGGCATCTGAGCATCTGGCGACGGAAGCGGGAAGTGAAAACCTGGAACTGCTGAAACAAAAACTGAATGAAGATTCTTTTTATGGAGTCCAGATCGAAATCGCGAAAGCACTCGGCAAGACTAAAGTCGAAAAAGCCCGCGACATTCTGATCGCAGCGATCGCGCATCCACACCCCAAAACACGCCGGGCGGTGATTGATGCCCTGAGAGAATATGAAAAAGATGCTGAAGTCATTAAAGCACTTGAAGAAAAACTGAAAGCGGGCGATGAGAGTTATAACGTTGAAGCAGCGACCATCTCTGCTGATTTCCGTTCAGCAGAATGCCCCACTTCACAAAACAATTGAATTACTCGAACGCGATTCTCATCGAGATGTCATTCGCCGTTCGGTGCTCGAAAGCCTGGGTTACTGTCACGACCCCCGTGCCCTGGATCTGTTACAGCAATGGAGCGGACCCGATCGGTATCACGCCAGCCGCCGCGCGGCGATGAATGGTATTGCCACCTACATTGAAGAAAATCAGTTGTCCTTAAGTCAGCAGAAACCGATTGTGATCCGCCTGACAGAGTATCTGAATTCTCCCTTCCCCCTCACCCGGCGCTCGGTCGCCTCGGCCCTGGGAAGAATTGGTGAAGGGGCGCGTAGCGCTCTCCCCAAATTGAATCAGTTGGCTGCCGAAGATCCCGACGGTTGGACGCGCATCACTGCTGAAGGAGCTGTCAAACAGATCGAAGCCGCGAACACTTCCCGAGATGAACTCAAATCACTTCGGGACGATATCGAAAAACTACGGAAACAACAGGATGATCTGAGCAAAAAATTCGATGAGTTCGAACAGCCCTAAGGGAGGTTCTTGCGAATGAATTTCGTGATCTGTTCCTGCACTTCCGGAGAGGCAAACGCGTCTCCACCGTGACCGGCTCCTTCCAGAGGAATGAACTCGACAGGCAAACCAGCCTCCTGGTAAACCTCGACGATCCGTTCTGATTGATTAAACGGAACCGTTTTGTCTTCAGTTCCATGCAGCACCAGTAGCGGTGGATCGTCCTTGCTGATATGGGTCACTGCTGATGCCTGTCGGGCAAGTTCCAACTTATCGCCGATAGTCCCCCCCAGCAATTTATAAACTCCGGAATCAGATGGATTGACATGCTCCGGTTGTGTTCTGAGTCGCAGCTCAAAATCGGTCGCTCCAAAAAAATCAATTACCGCCTGCACGCGAGAAGATTGATCGAGATTTCCACCGACATCCCCTTCCAGTTCCGGTACATCGCCTGAAGTTCCCATGAGTGCGACCAGCATCCCCCCTGCACTTGAACCGGCAATCAGGATTTTATCTGCCTGGTAACCATACTCATCGGCATGCGCGCGTAACCAGCGAACCGCCCCTTTGCAGTCGTGAATCTGAGCGGGAAAGATCGCCTTATCGGTAAACCGGTAAGAAATGCTTGCCATCGCATAACCTTCTTCTGGAACCCAGGGAATTTTTGTACTTTTTCGACTCCCTTGTTTCCAGCCACCTCCATGCACCCAGACCACCAGCTTCGGGTTCTTGACCCCTTGCGGCATATGCAGGTCAAGCTGCAAAGATTGCCCATCAACATTCGCGTACTCGAGATCAGGAATGATTTTCACCTCTGCCTGAACTTCCGATGAGAGACAACAAAGCCCCACAAGTAATCCGAGAGAGAGTCCGAGGAAAGTTTTTCGCACTGACATTCAGAGGTTCCTTATCAGCAAACGAGCGGTTAATAAAAAAGCGACCTTCATCGTAAGATGAAAGTCGCTGGATTGCATCTCTTATTTCCCGAATAATCACCAGACGAGGCTCATTCCGGGTAATGCTTTCTCATAAATTCGAGTATCTGAGCCTTCACCTCAGGAGTTGCAAATTGAGGCCCACCGTGACCAGCTCCTTCGATGGGAATAAACTCGACTGTTAAACCAGCTTCTTTATAAAGATCAACGATCCGCTCAGATTGATTGAAGGGAACCGCGTTGTCTTCCGTCCCATGCAGGACCAGCAGTGGAGGATCGTCTTTACTGATGTGGGTCACCGCTGAAGTAAGACGGGCAAGTTCAATCTTTTCACTGATCGTTCCCCCTAATACTTTGGAGAGAAAGGGATCCGGTGAATTAAATCTGCCGGGTTGAGTCTTCAGTCTTAATTCCAGGTCAGTTCCGCCAAAAAAATCGATCACAGCTTCTACGCGTGAGGATTGATCGAGATTGCCACCTACATCTCCTTCGAGTTCCGGCACACCACCGGAGGTACCGATTAAAGTCACGAGCGTTCCCCCTGCACTCGAACCGGCTATCAGGATCTTATCGGCCCGGTAACCGTACTCATCGGCGTGGGCTCGTAACCAGCGAATCGCACCTTTGCAGTCATGAATTTGCGATGGGAATATCGCTTTATCGCTGAGTCGGTAAGAGATGCTCGCCATCGCGTAACCCTCTTCCGGAATCCAGGGAATCTTCGAGTCTTTACGACTTCCCCCGCGAAAACCACCTCCATGCACCCAGACCACCAACTGCGGCTTTTCAACCCCTTCGGGCATATGCAAATCAAGCTGCAATGATTGCCCATCGACATTGGCGTATTCAATATCAGGAATTAATTTTACTTCTGCGGATAACTCGGTAGTAAAAACAGAGAGCCCCAGCAGAAGTCCCAATAAAATATTTCGTACTGACATGCTCAGGTTCCTGATCAGTAATTGAGCGTAAATAAACCAACGGCTCTCATCGTAAAATGAAAGCCGTTGGTTTGCATCTACTGTTTGTGAATTTTCCCGCAGGAAGCTCTTTATTCCGTTTTCTCGGGCTGATAAACCCCCGGGAAGGTCAGCTCACAGAAAGACTGGAAATTCTTCCGCCACTCTTCCCGTTTTGATTCGTCCAGAACTTCGGCGATGTCTGCTTCGAAAGTTCCCAGCTCAGCTGCCAGACGGGGCGGAACTCCTGTCTGAGAGCAATCAGATCCTGAAAATTCTTCTCGATAACGGCTTTTGCTTCCTTACTCTGTTCTTCATTCAAATCGTATTTCCAGACGAGGCGACTATGAATCCGTTCCATCATCGTTTCCGACTGCTGTTCGAAGTTCTGCATCCGATGGCGGATAAACTTGACGGTGATCGCCCCACCGACAACAACACCACATCCAAAGATCACCACGATCAGAGTCAACTGCAGGAAAATTCTCCAGCGACTGCGTCGTGGTTTGGGAAGTGTGCGGCTGCGCGCTGGCAGGAGTTGCTGGTTGTGGATTCAGATCATTCATTATCGTAACGCCACCTGTACGCTTTGAAGAACTTCAAAAGCCGGGTCAGTCAGTTCAAACCAGGACTGATACCCGATCATGATTGCAATGCCGGCTGCCACCAGTGAACCGGCAGTCGAATACCACCAGACACGATCCGAGAATGATAGTAATTCCACCTCTTCGGTCTCCAGGCGATTGATCACCGCCGCGGTTACATCGACTTTGGGTACACTTTCTTTCCGTGCCTGTTTCGCCAGGCCGGTCAGAAACTGATCGATATCGAGATCAGGTTGTTTCTTATCAGGTGAGTTCATATTCGTATTCATGATATTTCCTGCTCCTGCAAAAGTTGCTTGAGCTTCTTTCTGGCCCGGAAGGCCTGAACTTTTACTAACGACTGGCTCCAGCCGGTCACTTCCGCCGCTTCCTCGACGGTATGTTCTTCCCAGTAAATCAATGTCAGAATCATTCGATCTCGAGGGGGAAGCTGTTCCAGCATAGCATGTAACAGGTTCCCCGCCTCTTCGGCTGATTTGGGTTGATCGGTTGCCGCTTCTGTTGAATCATACGTCATCTGCGACAGGGACACTTTTTCTTTTTCCGGTCTTTCGCTTTCCAGTATCGATACCCCACCCGCACTGCAATTTTCCGCATCCAGTGTAACAGGGGAGATTCAAATCGAAAGGAACCGAGCGACCGATAAACTTCTACGAACACATCCTGCACAAGTTCTTCGTGAACGTTGCGATCCTCGAAAACCGCCACATCTGGGCGGCGACGTCCTGTTGATACCGCTCGACCAGACTGGCGAAAGCGGTGCTGTCCCCGTCAACGAGCGTTCGATCCAGTTGGTTTCTTCCACCGTGATCATCTGCAGAGGGGAAGCTGCTTCCCCTGTTCTGCAGATTGATTCTCGTATGGAAGAGACGCTTCTGAGGCTCTCATAACTTGACCGGTAACAAAGTGAAGGAGAAAGGAAAAATTGATTGGAACAGGTAAAGGAGAAAACAGGAGGTGACAGAGGTGTTGTATCGGAAACCCACTGTTCACATCCAGAGGAATTGAAGGATCAGTCTTCTTTCCGTTCTGCCAGATTCGATTATCCGAGTTGAGCAGTAGAAAACTCGATCTGACAGAGGGTCCAAAGACTGATCCTTCCGGGCCAACGCTCCTCAACAGACTACTCCTCGTTCGCCTGTATTTTTTCGTGGAACTTCTTCCGTTCGGATCGATTCTGATCGATAACCGAGCGGATTTTTGTCTGCTGATCCTCGGTCAGGACTTCCTTCGCTTCCCCTTTCAGATCGCGAGCCAGAATGGCCGCTTCTCCAATCGCAGCGCCCAGTTTATCGGCGGCAGCTTTAATTTCTTCGTCGGTCGCATTCTCAGCGAGAACCTGATCGACCAGTGCCATCCGCGCTTCAACCAGGGAACCGACTTTCGATTTGATTTCCGGTCGGTTGTTTTTGACGATCTTCTTCAGTTCCTGACGTTGATCATCAGACAGATCCACTTCCGACCGAAGCACCATCCAGCGACCAATGTTACCCGCCATCATTTTGCGGAAGTCTTCTCGAAGTGGTCCGTTTAAAAATGGAAAACGTTCCTGCAAACGCTCACGAACTTTTCCTCCTCCCCCTTCTCCCTTAAAGAGGATTTCCTCCGAGCCATTCCCGGCCAGGAAGAGAGCGAAGCCAGCATCCTGCGCCAACGTTCCCTGTAATTCACTAACGGCATTCACCGTACTGATTGTTTCACCGACTTCGGCCTGCATCTTTTTCAAACCGACGATACCAAGTACACACGCGCAGCCCAGAATGGCTGTCCAAACAATTCTCTTCGACATTTTTTTCTCCCGTAACTGTTTACGAAATTGGATTGAGTAGAACGCATCCTGAAACCTGGTTGAGGGGTTTCAGGATCGCTTGTGATAAAAAATGGTGTCTGGCCAGACGTTCCATTTCCCCTTCAGCACTACAGTGACCGGGCAACGGCGAGAGGTTACAGAGAGAACTGATTTTTTCAGCAGAGTTGGAAATCACTATAAATTTCCCGGGGAGAGGAGGTATTCGGGTGCTGTCCGTTGTATTTAACCCCTTAGATAGGTGAGGATTACATCTTCAACCTCACAAACTGACTTTCTACCCTCAACTGCCGCAAACGGACGCTCGCTCATGAACCGTTATATCTCTGAATTCCTGGGAACATTCTTTCTCGTCTTCGCGGGAACAGGTGCCGTAATCACCAATACGGTGAACCCGAACACGGTCACCCCACTTGGAATCGGCATCGTCTTCGGACTGATCGTGATGGTGATCATCTACACGATCGGGGAATACTCCGGCGCCCACATCAACCCAGCCGTCACCATCGCCTTCTGGAGTTGCGGCCGGTTTCCAGCGAAAGATGTGTTGCCCTATATCATCGCTCAATGTCTTGGTGCCCTGGTCGCGAGTGGTGTGCTCCGATTCTTATTCGGACTGGTCGGCAGCCTGGGCGGAACGGCTCCCTATGAGGGGGGAACCGAGATGCAATCCTTCATCATGGAAGTCATTCTGACTTCACTGCTGATGTACACGGTGATGTGTGTCTCAACCGGTTCTAAAGAAGTCGGCACTCTGGCCGGAATTGCCATCGGGGGATTGATTGCCCTGGAAGCGATTTTCGCCGGCCCCATCTGCGGTGCCTCCATGAACCCTGCCCGATCACTGGGCCCCGCCGTCGTCTCCGGCCAGATGCATGTCCTCTGGATCTATCTCATCGCCCCGGTGCTGGGTGCTTTACTTGGTGTCTTCTTCTGGAAGATCTCCCGCAACAACCCGGAACCGATCAAAGAGAATATTTGAGCTAAGTTTGCAGAGATAAAATGCTTTCAAAACCGATGCGACCTTGACATAGGTAACATTTATGTTACCATTTAACAATGCCTGAAATAACCCTATACGAGACCGAAGACGGCAGAGCACCTTTTGCCGAGTGGTTTGATTCGCTCAATGCCAATGCAGCGGCAAAGGTCACTACTTCTGTAACCAGAATGGGGTTGGGTAATTTCGGCGATCATAAATCGGTAAAGGGCGGTGTCTGGGAACTACGCATCCACTTTGAGAAAGGTTATCGACTTTACTACGCAAAGGATGGCGAGGACATCGTTCTGCTTCTTGCAGGTGGGACAAAATCTCGACAAAAGGCAGATATTGAAAACGCCAAGCAATACTTACGTGACTATAAACAACGCAAGACAAAGGAACTGCCCAAGCAGAAACCTCAAACCAGGAAGAAAAACGAGGAGAGAATAAGTAATGGCATTAACTCGAGATTTCAAAAAAACCGTTAAAGAACGTGCTGACCGCGACCCGAAGTTTCTGGACTGAACTTTTAACAGAAGCATTGGCAGCATTCGTTTCTGGAGAAGTCGAATTGGCGAAGGTGCTGCTCCGTGATTACATCAATGCCACTGTCGGTTTCGAAAGCGTTGGTAAAGCGGTTAACAAAGATCCCAAAAGTGTGATGCGAATGCTCAGCAGTCAAGGTAACCCTAACATTAACAATCTGTCTAACATCACACGTTTTCTGCAAACAAAAGCAGGACTCCAATTTAAAGTCGTACCATCAAAGTTGAAAAAAACAAAAAAGCGTGAACACGCAAGTAGCGCATCTATGATGCTATGCAGATTTCGACAAGTAGCTTAATCAATCTGCACTAAATCTCAACTTCGTCAATTCCACGAAATCACTCTTCCAGCCCTTCCCACGTTGCCGTACCCAAAGCGAAGTATTTATTGACGTGCGGTGGTGCCTTCCGGCTGGCGTACCAGATGCGGAAGGAACCGTCTTCGTTTCTTACGACAGACTGACTCGTGTTGTAGTGAGATTCCCAGGGACGATCTGCTTGAGGGCGAACGACCGGGTTGTGCGGGTTTTTGTACCAGGTGATTCCATCAGTGCTGGCCGCTATCCCAATCGCTGTCATCTGTTTCTGTTTTGCCCAGTAACTTCCATACCACATCAAATAGACACCATCGACCTTCATCACATAGGGATAAAACAGGCGACCCTGCTCCCAGTCCTGATCGACTTTCAGAATCGGTTCAGGGTAGACCTTCCAGCTGGTCCCATCCTGGCTGGTGGCGGTTCTGAATAACCACGGCTCCTGTGAAACATCGGTGTACCACATCCGATAGGTCTCTCCCTCTTTCATGATTGAGGGAGCATAGACATGATCGAGCTGTGGGCCTTGAGGAGCGGTCCAATGAATGCCATCGGTACTCGTCGTTTCATACAAACCGTGATAACCGGAGGGATCGGTGAAGTAGGTCGAGCTGAACCACATGCGGAGTTTACCGTCGTCCTTAATGGCAGTCCCATCTGTTTCGCGTAAGGTGCTGGTGGTGAGGATCGAATGTTTGCCGTCACCAAATTCAAAAACAGGCTTCTCTGAATAACGCTTGAACTCGACTCCATCTGCACTGGTCGCCAGTCCCAGATTAAAAACTCGTTCTTTGACTGTCCCCGTCGAACCGTTGTACCAGAGGTAATACTTTCCCTCCATCTTCACAACACAGGGAGCCAGCACATGCGTGTCGTCGAAGTATCCCTTTTCTCCTAAGGAAAGAATCGGCCCGTCTGTATCTTTCTGCCACTCTTGTGGTTGTAACCACTTCTGCAAATCAACCGGAATTTCTTCCGCATTTAAACTCAGGGAGCAGGAAGCGATGAGAATGCCCATCATCAGAGTCAGGGAACAGGTTTTACTAAACATGATAAATTTCTTATCAAGTTGAGGTTCGTTTACAGGAATCATGCTCAAGTTCGGATTAAGGTCGCGCAGGTTTAAGTTCACCCACCAGCAGGTAGTTGTAATGACTGCCGAAAGGACCTTCGGCACCGGTGACATAAATGGTATTGCCGATGATAACCACCCCCGGATCATTAAAGACAGCACCGGGAGGTAACTGGCCATCAATCCGTAACCATTGGTTCTCCTCGCAATCGAATGCCCAGCAGAGGTCAGACCAGATCATCTGTGGTGCTTTCCCCGGTTCATCCCGTTGGGCAACCCCTCCTGCTAGCAAGGCGTAGCGATCACGATACAGGGCTCCTTCCCAACCGGAAATCGCCACGGGTGCAGACGCTTTCGCTTCCCACTGATCCTGCCTGGGAAAATAACACCACGCTTCGCGGTAACGATCTGCTCCCGTTTCCTTCCAGGTAACCCCACCAAACAGATAGAGCGAATCGCTATTGTTCACCGTTGCTGCCCAACCGCGTGGTCCTGTGGGAATCGGGTTACCAGTTTGCCAACCCGCTTCGGGGTCATTCACATTGAGTAGCTCTAATTTGTCGCGAATCGTTTTATGACTGTAGCCTTTTTCTGAGAACTTATACTCATTCCCGCCAGCTACAATAAGTTGGTTGCCCACGTTTCCCACCGACATGTGGGTGCGCGGGACATTCAAACTGGCAACTCGTTCCCAGGCGGAATCTGATGATGCAAGATTCAAACGAAAACAATCGGCGTATGCCTGGTAGGGCGGTGTCTGAAGCTGGTTAATCCGGCCTCCCCCATGACATAGAAATAATCACCTGCCACCGTTCCTCGTGTGTATTCCTGGCGTTCCGGAGATGGGGAAGCTGAGTCCAATCACCTGACTCAGGATCAAATCGATAGACAAAATGTGAGGTTCGATTTGTCTCGCGGGTTTCGGTTCCATCACCACCAGGAATAAATCCGCCGGCAATGTAGATCTGACCTTGATGGGCGACAACCGCCGCGCCGCTGATTCCCGCATACGGCCCTTCAGCGACCCACGGAATCTGTTCCACCTTCCACTCAATCTCACCCCACAGGGGGAGCGAAACGTAATCGGGTGGGAGATTTTTCGAGAGGGGAGGTTCAATCACTCGTCCCTCTTTGGGGAGAGCCATTGGCACAGATTTATCATCCTCGGCTGCCACTGATCCAAAGCATGCTATACAGCAGAATAAGGTGAATAATTGTCGCATGAAGTCTGCTATTCCTGAGTTATGAGTCGAAAGTCATCAAGGAGAGATCTTATTTTGAAGGGAGTTCACACAGGCTTCAACTTCTGATTCGTGGAGTTAGCGGAAAAATGGCTTCAAATCCGTTTTTCAGCGGCAAATACAGCCTGTGAAAGGAGATACTGGGTTAAGGACTGAGTATGAACACCAACGATCATCAACACCACCGCGATTTTCTGCGCCTGTACACTGCTCATGAGGCGGTGATCTTTGGTTTCGTCCGTTCACTGCTTCCTCGACGGGAGGACGCCCGGGAAGTGATGCAGGAGGTCGCGGTGATCCTCTGGGAAAAATTTTCCGAGTTCGATCAGAGCCGCGACTTTCGCAAATGGGCCTGTGGAATCGCCAGGTACGAAGTCCTCGCCTGGTTACGGGATCATGCCCGGGAACGGCTCCTGTTCGATGAAGCCCTGGTCAATCTACTGGCTCAGGAAGCAATCGAAGAAACAGCGGGAGAGTCACGCAGAGCGGCTCTTGAAAACTGTCTCCAGAAATTGGAAACACCTCATAAGGATCTTGTGCTGACTGCATACGCACCGGGAGCTCGTATTGATCTGCTGGCAGAAAAAAGAGGTCAGACGGCGATGTCGCTTTATAAAGTTCTGCATCGCATTCGCCAAACATTACTCGATTGCGTGGAACGGACTCTCGCTGCGGAGGGTTCTTTATGATTGACGAACGTGATCTGCACAATCTGATTCAAGGTTATCTGGAGAGTCAGCTGACGGAACAGGAACTCGATGTTTTGCAGAAGGAACTGCTGGAGCATCCCAAAGTCCGGCAACAATTCCTGGCTTATCTTGATCTTGATGCCGCGCTGATGGACCTTGGACAACATCATCAGTCCGTCTCAGATATTTCTCCGCTTGCTGCAACACCCCTTCCGGTTTCCACAGGCAGCTCCTCACTGAAATATTCACGCTGGCTCGCCCCCTTAGCGGCCCTGGTGCTGACAATCGTCGCTTTAATCTGGTTCAACTTACCTTCACGTACCCCATGGGCAACTTTGATTGAAACAGGTCCGGGTGTTACTCTCATTCAAGGGGAATCATCTCGACCTACTCAATCAGGCGACGCGCTTGATACGAATGAACGAATTTCCGTTCCTCGTGATTCTTCCGCCAAAGTGAAAGTACATGGACTCGGTCTGGTCCATCTCGGTCCGGAAGCAGTTCTGCAACGAGGAAACGAAGACCGACTGGTGGAATTGACGAGTGGCTTTGCGAGTATCATCGCTGAGAAACAAAATTCGGATGCCCCTTGGCGTATTCGCACACCCGAAGCTGATGCGGCTGTTATCGGAACAGAATTCAACATCGCTACCTCCGGTGATCGAACCGCGCTCCGCGTCGCTGAAGGTCGAGTGCAGTTCACCAGCCGCCGCAATGGGGAATCACTCCAGGTTGATGGTGGTAACCGGGCGATTGCCGAGAAAGATTCTCTCTCGGCAGCCCAACCGACCCGTTCGGGAAGTGTGTTACTGATTACCTCTCGCGATCCGCTTAGTTCCAGTTGGAATAAGTTCAATCAGATCGTGATTGATCGACTCCTGGGGATGCATGTCTGGCGAATGGCATTGGAGGTCGATGTAAGGCACTTTGAAGAAGTCCAACCGGCTGACCTCGAGAACCGGGCACTCGTGATCGTCTCCTGTTTGACTACGATGTCGGAGAACCTGCCCTCGAACGGATCAACCTCGCGCAGTCGGACATCCCTGCTATCTGTAGCGGAACCGGCCGCTTATCCAGTACTCTGCATGACAACGGACGACCTCGAAACTGGTTTCGGTTTCTACCAGAAACGACTTCCGATTGTTTTGCTGTCAACCCCGAGCATCGTCTCTCGGCTGGCTATACCGGTACGCTCGATGATTTGTCTAGAATCGTCGTTGGTTGGGGAACTCCCGTGAATGAAGGAGAACTCATCGCGCATATCCCTCAATCATCCGGAACAGGCGCTCGTCTTTGCTTATGATCAGGGAAACAAATGGTCACTACTCCTGCTCCCGCCTGACGCGTCGACTCTTCCTTGATCCCACGGAAATCAACGAAGACCGCGAAATCGCCTGGAATCTTTTTGAAGCCGCCCTCGACTGGTGTGTCACTCCTGAGGTAAGCGAATGAAGTTGAATTCGATTCTGTCCTTGATCCTCTTTTGCAGTCTCACTCTGCAATTAAAAGCCGAAGAACCGGTTTCTTTCGCGAAGTCGAACCGTTACTCCAGGCGAAATGTGTTTCCTGTCATGGTGAAGATGCCCAGGAAGGCAACCTGCGACTCGATTCTCTCGCAGCTGCACTGAAAGGTGGAGATTCAGGACCGGCCCTCGTCCTGGGCGACATAGAACAGAGCCTGCTCGTGAAAGCGATTCAGTTCGATGATGGCGACCTGCAGATGCCTCCTAAAGATCCCCTGCCCGCAGCAGAGAAAGAACTCTTTACCAGCTGGGTCAAACAAGGAGCACACTGGCCGGCACCGGTGCTGGTCCTCTTCGATGAAGAACAGGAATTTCGCCCACGCTAACCGAGGGAAATGCGACCGCCCGCTTCACTGAAGAAGCACATCATGGTCAGCTGGCTGTCGCGATTACTCCCAAAGAAAATACTCTTCTCAAATCGGTACCTGGAACTGGCCGATTCGCGAAACTCCTCAAGCAGGCGAGTATCGTTACCTCCGCTTTGCCTGGAAGAAAACCAGTGGAGGGGAGCGATGCTGGAAGTCGCTAAAGAGGGAAACTGGCCAACCGCCAATGCGACACCCGCTCCGGGCGGATCGCTACATAGCCGGCCCTAATGAAACCGGGCTCGATGCGATTGTGGTCTCGGAAACAACTCCTGTCGACTGGACGGTGGTCACGCTTGATCTCTGGAAAGATTTAGGGAACTGCACAATCACCGGTCTCTCACTGGTAGCCAGCGCCGGCGAGGAAGTCCTCTTCGATACATTTCTGCTCTCACGAGCTGAATCTGATTTCGACGCCTGGACTCCGGGGCATGATCTGCGCGCCTTCCAGTCCACAGTTAGCGAAGAATCTTTCGGCACCGCCTTCGAAGATCCCCAAAACCCGATTCGCAAACTCTTCCGCGGAGAACGTCTCGACTTGTGGTCGCTGCAAGCTGTAACACCCCTCGTGGAAGTTGCTCCTTACGAAGCAATCGATGCCTATCTCAATCGTGAGTTGGAACAGGCAGAAATCAAACCGAACGAGGAAGCAGATCGCCGCACATTAATACGCCGTTTGACATTCGATCTGACCGGGTTACCACCCACACCAAAAGAAGTCGCCTCCTTTGTGGAAGATGATTCTCCGGAAGCCTACGAACAATTGGTTGATCGCTTATTGAATTCACCCGCCTATGGTGAACGTCAGGCCCGGCTCTGGCTCGATGTCGTCCGCTATGCGGACACCAATGGTTATGAACGGGATGAATTCCGACCATTGATCTGGAAGTACCGCGACTATGTCGTGCGGGCATTTAATGAAGACAAACCTTTCGATCAATTCATTCAGGAACAACTCGCGGGAGACGAACTTGTCACCGGCACACCCCGGAATGAAGCCGAGGCGGAAGCCCTCGTCGCCACCGGTTTCCTAAGACTTGGTCAATGGGACAGCACCGCTCCGATTTTCCAGGAAGAAGACCGTCTGCGAGCAGAAATGCAGGCCGATCTTACCAACACAACCGCATCTGCCTTCCTGGGCCTGACGATGTCGTGCTGCCAATGTCACGATCACAAGTACGACCCCCTCTCCCAGGCCGACCATTATCGCTTGCGGGCTTTCTTTGCCGGTGTCGAAGCCAAAGATGATCTTGTGATTGCCACCACGAATGAACTGGCGAAGCTCAACGAAGATAATGCCCCTATTGAAGCCGAAATCAAACCTCTACAGACAGAGCTCGATGGCCTCGACAAGGAGAAAGCAGAGAACAAACCCCGCATTGATGAATTGACCAACCAGATCAATGCGTTCAAAGGGAAACTGAAACATCCCGAAGTTGCCATGGGGGCTAACGACGTGGAGAAATCGATCCCCACGACTTATGTCTTCTATCAGGGAAGTCATGCCGACCCCCGGGAAGCAGTTCAGCCTGGTTTCCCATCGGTCCTGTACCCAGGTCCTGCTGAAGTCGATGCGCCTCGTGAAAAAACTTCAGGACGCCGGTTAACACTCGCCCGCTGGATTGCTTCTGCCGAAAATCCGTGGACCTCGCGCGTCCTGGTCAACCGCATCTGGCAACAGCATTTCGGGACAGGCCTGGTTGAAACCGCCAACGACTTTGGACAGATTGGTGCCCGGCCGACTCATCCCGAACTGCTCGATCATCTCGCCTCTTCCTTCGTTGAACAAGGTTGGTCAATCAAAAAACTGCACCGGGCCCTGGTGATGTCGGCAGCTTACCGGCGAACCTCGCTCGAGAATGAACAGGCCACGGCGATCGACCCCGATAACAGATTGTTGTGGCGTCAGAATGTGAGACGGCTGGATGCCGAAACAATTCGGGACAGTCTGCTCGCCGTATCGGGATTGTTAAACAACAATCAGGGAGGAAAACCGGTCTGGCCGGAAGTCCCTCAAGAACTCCTTCACGCGCAGCCCGCCATTCTGGAAGCGATTGAAGGGAAAGATGGCGGACGTCAACAAGGTTGGTTTGTGGACCCTCTTGAAGCAACCAATATCCGAAGTTTGTACCTGATTCGTAAACGCTGCTTACCGATTCCCTTCCTGCAGGCTTTCGACCTGCCCGATACAACAGTCTCCTGTGCACGTCGCGATTCGACTGTTGTCGCTCCACAGGCGATCATGTTATTGAACAGCCCCTCGGCTATCCGCTACGCCGAAGCCTTTGCCAGCAAAATCGAACAACAACAGTTTGAACAACCGGAAGCGCAGATTCAGCAGCTCTTCCAACTGGCACTCGCGCGTTATGCCGATAAAGCTGAAATAGCATTGGCATTAGAGTTATTACAATCTCATACAGAATTACATCAATCTCAAGGTAGAGCAGAGCAAGCCAATCACCTCGCGCTGGTCGACTTATGTCGCGCTCTCTTCAACCTGAACGAATTCATTTATATCGATTGAGAGCTACCATGTACGATTCCCTCTCACGACGTCAATTCTTCACTCAATCCGGCGCCGGTTTCGCCAGTGTCGCTTTAAGTGCGCTTCTGGCCGAAGAGCTGAAAGCTGCTCATACAGGAAACCTGGAACTCGACCCGCTGAATCCGTTGGCAGAACGGTTACCTCACTTCGCACCCAAAGCGAAGCAGGTCATCTTTCTCTTCCAATACGGTGGTCCTTCCACATTCGATCTGTTTGATTACAAACCCGAACTCCAGAAACTGAACGATAAACCTGTCCCTGCCTCATTCAAAGAACATCAGGACAAAGTCGGTGGGGTCTTCAACCATTGCGCGGACGAGTTGATGGCCGGTCCCTGGAAATGGGCACAGCATGGGGAATGTGGTCACTGGTTCTCTGACCTGGTGCCACACACAGCCAAACATGCGGACGACCTCTGTTTTGTCCGTTCGATGTTCAGTGAGAGTTCCAACCATGCTCCCGCGACTTATCTGATGAACACTGGAGCGATCCTGGGTGGTCGCCCCAGTCTCGGCTCCTGGGTGACTTACGGCCTTGGTTCAACGAATCAGAATCTGCCTGGTTATGTTCTGCTCTATCAGGTCGGTGGACTGGGTGGCTCGGCAAACTGGAGCAATGGATTTCTTCCCGCTGCCTTTCAGGGAACCCAGTTCCGGCATCAAGGCGCGCCCGTTCTCAACTTGTCGCCTCCCGAACAATTTTCATCCGTGCAGCGTTCCACTCTCGATTTCGCCCAGCAGCTGAATCGTCGCCATGCAGAGAACCATCCCGGTGTCCTCGACCTCGAAGGACGCATCGCGTCGTATGAACTTGCTTACCGCATGCAGTCGGAAGCACTCGACATCGGGGAACTCGCTCAGGAGTCAAAAGAAACCCAGGATGCCTACGGCATTCATGACAGCAACTCCGCCAAAGCAAAGTATGGTCGGATGCTGTTGTTGTCACGACGTTTGATTGAAAAAGGAGTTCGCTTCGTCCAGACCTATAATGCGGTCGATAAACTCGGTTGGGATGGGCATGATGACAATACCGAGTACCACCAACGAAACGCCGCCCAAACGGATCAGGCAGTCGGTGCCTTACTCGCTGACTTAAAACAACGTGGCCTTCTCGATTCGACCCTCGTTATCTGGGCGGGTGAGTTTGGCCGAACCCCGATGAAGCAGGGAGCCAAAGGACGTAACCATAACCCCTACGGGTTCAACATCTGGATGGCGGGAGGAGGAGTTCAGGCCGGAACTTCAATTGGCTCTACCGACGAAATTGGCCTCCGTGCCACAGACGACGCCCAACCTGTGAAGAACCTGCACGCGACCATCCTTTCCGCGATGGGGCTCGCTCCCGATGACCTCTACTTCGAACACCAGGGACGCCAGGAACGCCTCACCGGTGTCGCCCAAAGCTGGAAACTGATCCCGGGTGTGTTGTCCTGAGAAAATACTCCTGCTCCATCCATCTTTAACTTGTCATGTGATACTCTTGATGTGCCACTGCTACTGGGTAGCCCAGACAATCACGAAGTGTTGTCTGGGTCGCGAAGCGACAGGAGGGCGATCAAGTGATCGTATTGATGATCGGTTTGCGAAGCGAAAAACTTTCCCTCTTGTGCCTGACGGCACCCAGACAACTCTGACGAGATTGTCTGGGCTACCCTTTTGAATTCATAGACAATTTGAGAGAAAGTTAAAGACCAACATTGATTACCAGAATCAATCCGGCAGTTCCTGTTGTCGTGTTTCGGGAAGCAACGTGATCAGGACAATCCCCACGAGGAACACTACGTGCTGCCCGAAAGGGCATAATTCAGGTTGACGGTTTCCTGGCCTTTTAACCAGCCGGAGAAGAGCAGCACCGGTACCGCGACCAGACGACCTCCGTTAAAACAGAAACTGGTTCCAGTGGCACGCAGATGAGTCGGGAAGAGTTCCGGAAAATAAATCGCATATCCCGCGTGCATTCCCAACGTAAAAATCCGTAGATGGGCAGCAGGATCAACAATTGGTTGTAACTCTGCGGCAGGAAGCAAGTGATCGGCACATGATCAATCCGACCACATGATACAGAATGAAAGTTTTCTTCCGCCCGATGCGGGCGCTGATTGGTCCGGAAAGAGAAAAACCAATCCCCCGCCGACAGTTTGCACAAACCCATACGCGAATTTCGCCCAGTAACCAACTTCGTCTTCCGGTAAACCCGCGGTGGTTAACATCGTACGAGCGAGATCCTGCCCGGCGACGGTCACCGACCAGAACGTTCCGAGCCCCACGGCGGCCAACCCCATTCCCAGAAACGCGCCTCGACCAGGGAGCAAGTGTCAGCAGCTCTTTAAAGCTTCCCAGTTTTATCGGTGGCTTCCTGTTTCTGCTGTTCCCATTTTTCAGGCTCTTTGACCGAAGCCCGCACCCAGATAATCAACAGGGCGGGTAAGATGCCCACCAGGTAAGCGTACCTCCAGTTGGTCGCCACCAGCATCCCCACTAATGTCGCCAACCAGGTCCCCAGCACACTGGAAGCATGAAAAATACCAGAGGCTTGCGCATCGCTAGCGGTGGAAAGACTTCCGAAACCAGGCTCGCAGCGACAGCCCATTCTCCCCCGACACCCATCGCGACCTGAAATCGTATGGCGACCTGCTCTAAACTCTGGGCAAAGAACGTGAGCCCCGAAAAGAGCGAATACATCATAATCGTGATGATCATAATCGGACGGCGACCATAACGGTCTGCCAGCGAGCCAAACAGCAATCCCCCAATCGTCCCCCCAGTAAAAAGATCGCCAGAAAGGTATCTCCA
The DNA here is from genome assembly GCA_041398805.1 of Planctomycetaceae bacterium. Lineage (GTDB taxonomy): Bacteria > Planctomycetota > Planctomycetia > Planctomycetales > Planctomycetaceae > Polystyrenella. Next base: position 173,190 of record JAWKUC010000003.1, read on the forward strand.
TGCCGTTTGACCGTTTGTGCCACCACTTCCGGATCCGAACCTTCGACCGTGAGAATATCGGTCAGCATCTGATTTCGAGTGATGTTGAAGATCTGCCCTTCGTAGACATCAAACACCCAACCAGCCGAAGCAATAATCAGCACCAGCCATTGATACCGGGAAACAGTTTTGTACCAGGCTCCGTTTCAAGATCGTCGACAGGAGGGGGATCAGCACATGAAAGGTAAATTCTTTGAATTTAACGTGGCAGTGCAAACTAAAAAGAAAAAGACGCGAATTCGTTACCCGACAGGCGAAAAGGCGTGTGTCTGTTTGTCAGCCAGTGAAGCCAGGACTTTGCGGGTTCCTTTTAAACGGTTTGCGGCCATGCATGATGAGGGTATTATCCACCAGAATGGCATCACCCGCCTGCCACTGGACATCGAAGGTTAACTCGTCGGCCAATTCCACGGCTCGCATCACAGCATCCCGATCAAGTTTGGAACCATCACCATGACGAATTGCATCCGACGGATCGTTTCGAGCATCTTTCCAACCACAGAAAGCAGCAATCAGCTGGTTAAAGAACACCTGCGCCCGCCGGAGACTTCGCGAATGCAGGGGAGGACTGGTGTCGTGAAGCGCGCAAAGAACCATCGGCATTCCATTCTGTGAGTAACCGAGTTCCAACAGACGGGATTCGGCTGCCTCTTTCGACTCAACTCGCAAGGTACTTTTCCAACTGCGTCCCATTCCCGATTGGGCGTCATCTTCTCCCGGCATGACGTTCGAGTATTTCAAACCCTTTGTTTCACAATTATGAATGAAGTCAGGGCACTCATGTGCCAGGCGATCATAGAGAACATCAGAGCGGCAGATGGGAGTCGCTCCACCCTCCTCGGCAGCGATCTCACAGAAGAAAAAGCGTCGTCGGGAACATCGGTGTCTGCGCCATCTCATGGTGAAATAGAATATGCACATCTGGTGGAGCTTCATTCGCTGAAAAGACTCTCTCGGTACGATTTACTCGCACTGCGTTCGACAGTGATTCCTTATAGGGAAAATTGGGAAGTTCAAACGCGGCGATAAATGCATCGAAATCTTCAGCAGTATGAAATGGAAAATCACGAAAGAGGACCGCACCGTTAAGATGTGCTAAACGTAGTAACTCTTCTTTCTGTTCACTGATCCAGGCAGTCACTTCGGACAAACCAGCGGTCGTTGTCTGGCATTGCAGAATATAGGGAAACACCGACTCACCATATTGTTGTTGGGTCGGTAGAGTAATTGGTTCAATCTGCAGAGACATGGAGTGACTCCTTGTTGAGAACGCACGGAGATATAACTGAGCCTGAAATACCGGCCCTTCTATATCACCAGATCGACTCCGTCAGGTCAACGGACGTCTTGAATGCGACTCCATTTTCAGACCGGTTCTTTGATTTCTTGTGTCTGCTGGCGAATCACCTTAGGATGGATTGATCCCGGATCACCAACAACAATCTGCTCATTCTGATCGGCGACTCTCATGATTCAAAACTTCTTGATGCATACGCTTCTGTTAATGATCATCCTCATGAGCTCGCGTGCAGAGGCAGATGTCATCGACGAGTATACGGCAGCTGGAAAGCAGGGTTTGTCGGTTGAGCAGTTACAGGAGCATGGCTTCAGCCCTCTCTTCATTGGGGAATCTCTTGACGCCTGGAAAATCGAACCGGGTCATGTTGGTCACTGGGACGCGACGGAAGGAATCATTGAATACGACGGAAAAGCAGAGCAACCAAAGCATTTCGATAAATCGTTATGGACACGACAGGAATACGGAGATTGCCTCTTCTATGTCGAATGGAAATTCCCCGAGGCACCCACTCTCAAACCCCATCCGATTGTCCTCTGGAATGGAGATTTCCTGCTCGATGAAAATGGCGCCCGCATTACCCGGCCCCGGTTAGATGCCGGTGATAGTGGTATTCTCTTTCGGGGAATTCTGAACTGTCAGGCGAACATCTGGTGTCAGGAACTTGGTTCAGGTGAAATCAATGGTTACCGGGTGAATCGCAAACTCGATCAGAAATTACGGCGATCCTGCATCCCGGTCATTAACGCGGACAACCCATTGGGAGAGTGGAATCATTTTCTCATCTCCCTAAAAGAAGATCGCATGCAGGTGAATCTCAATGGACAGCGCGTGCTCGATTCGGAACCGCTGCCTGATCTTCCTCCCCGCGGACCGATTGGTTTGCAGCATCATGGCGATCGCATTCAGTTTCGTAACATCTGGGTCAAGGAGCTTGATTGATCATGGCACCACAGTCACTCGATAAACAGCAAACTCCCACCACAACCCGGCGTAACTTCCTCAAGCTCTCCGCTGGCCTGTTCGCTGCGGGAGTCTCTCCTCTCGGTCCCCATTCCAGTTCACTCTCTTATGCCGATTCTCCCAATGAACGCCTCCAGTTCGGATTGATCGGAACCGGTTGGCGCGAAGACATCAAACGGACGGGACGAGGTATGGAGATCGGTCGCCAGGCCAAAAAACATGCCAACCTGGTTGCCCTTTGTGATGTCGACTCTGTCGCCCTCAATCGAGCCGATGAACAACTGGGCGAGGGTAAGGCCGAACTCTATCACAACTATGAAGAAATTCTGGAACGGGACGATATTGACGCCGTGTTGATCGCCACACCCGATCATTGGCACACCAAAATCGCCATTGAAGCGCTGCGCGCCGGCAAGCATGTTTACTGTGAAAAGCCACTCACGCTCACTATCGCGGAGGGACGGCACATTTGCGACGTCGTCGAAGAAACAGGCCGCACTTTTCAGGTCGGCACGCAGCAACGGACCGAAATGAATCAACGATTTCTAACTGCCGTGGCGCTCGTGCAGGCGGGACGGTTGGGGGAAATCAAAAAAGTAGCTGTCGGTGTCGATGAAGGTTTAAATGGTGGCCCCTTCCCGGTGACGACTCCCCCCGATCATCTCGACTGGGATCGCTGGCTCGGTCCGGCAGAAAAAGTTCCTTACATCAAAGAGCGTTGTCACTGGACGTTCCGCTGGTGGTACGAATACTCAGGTGGCAAACTAACCGACTGGGGCGCGCATCACGTCGATATCGCGCAGTGGGCAATTGGTATGCAGGAGACCGGCCCGACCACAGTTTCCGGAACCGCCACCTTCCCACAGGAACTACAGCATGGTTTACCTACGCGATCAGATATGTATAACATGCCCATCACCTTCGAGGTGACCTGTCAATTCCCGAACGGCGTCGAAATGAATATCCACAGTCGGGACAACGGGATTCTCTTCGAAGGAACCGAGGGACGCATTTTTGTAAATCGATCAAAACTAACCGGCAAACCGGTCGAAGAGTTGATTACAAACCCTCTTCCGGAAGAATCGATCCTGGCACTTAAAAAAGGTTCTGCGGCGACATCGCATATGTTGAATTTCTTTGAATGTGTCCAGTCGGGGAAAGAACCGATCTCTGATGTCTTTACGCATCACCGGACATTAACGACCTGTCATCTTGCGAATATCAGCTTGCGGTTGGGACGCACCTTGAATTGGGATGCAGATCTGGAACGAATCGTGAATGACGAAGAAGCACAGTCCTGGATCAGTCGACCATCTCGCGCTGGTTACGAAATCAAAACCAGCTGATTGATCTCCTCTTAATTATCATCTCATTGAAAGACTGACGTACGAATTATGTCTTCCACTATCAAATTCGGTTTAATTGGATACGGTGCCTGGGGAAGTTGTCATGCGGGGGCGATTAACAGCACCCGGGATGCCGAACTCGTTGCGATTGCAACCCAGTCGACGACCACCTGTGATAAAGCCCGTAACGATTACCCCACCGCAACTGTCTATCAGGATTATCACGAACTCCTGAAGCGGGAGGATATTGATGTCGTCGATATCGTTCTGCCCAGTCATCTGCATCACGAAGTCGCGTCGGCCGTCTTGGAATCGGGAAAACATTTACTGCTCGAAAAACCGATGTGCCTTTCTGTAGAACAATGTGATGATCTGATTCGCCTCTCACGGGAAAACAATCGGCTGCTGAATGTCGGCCATGAACTCCGTCTTTCCTCGATGTGGGGGAAAGCGAAAGAGATGGTCGATGCCGGTTACATCGGCACACCACAATACGCACTCGTGGAACTCTCTCGCAATCCGTATCGAACCGCCGCCGATGGCTGGCGATATGACATCAATCGAGTCGGTAGTTGATCCTCGAAGAACCAATTCACTTTTTCGACATGGCTCGCTGGTACCTGGAGAGTGCGGGAACACCTTCGTCGATTTACGCCACCGGCAATTCACGACAACCCGATCATCCTGAACTCCAGGATAACTTCGAGCAGCGATCATGAAATTCGATAGCGGTGCTTATGCCGTTGTCACACAGACATTGAGCGCTTTCGAACATCACCAGACGGTGAAAATCACCGGTACAAAAGCGAGCACTCTGGCTGCCTGGAGTGGCGCCAAAGATCGGACCCGGGAACCGACCTTCGCTCTGCGTGCTTTTGACGGTGAGAAAGTAGAAACGATCCCCATCACCAAGATCACCGGCGAACTTTTCGAACTCGAAGATCAAATCGACATGATGGTGCATGCCGTCCGGGATGGTCAGCCACCAGTTGCACGGGCGAAGATGGCCGTTGGTCAGTCGCGATGTGCCTGGCGGCCCAGAAATCGATCGACACCAAGTCGGAAGTCGATTTAGCTGAATTTATGAGTTGAAAATCGCTAAATCCACCCTGTTTTTGAGCGGGAAGCGGTAAAAAGACTGGATCGGGTTTTTCTCTCGGTGAAAAGATCCGGTAAACTGGAGTATTTCCTTTCACCTCACTCTGCTCAAGTCGTGTGATTGATAATGAATCGACATTCTCTATTATCACATCTGTTCTTACCACAGGCGATTTTCTGCGCCCTGGCTCTCGGTCTGAATGTCTATTCGCACGCCGCAGAACCGGGTGTCGATTTTGAAAAAGAAATCCGTCCCCTCTTTGAAAATCATTGTCTCCACTGTCATGGAGCCGATGAACGGGATGGGGGTTTACGGTTTCTCTCACAACAAGACTTATTAACGTTGAACGATTCCGGGGAACCGGCGATTCAGATTGGCAAGAGTGGTGACAGCGAACTGATTAAACGGATCACCGCCGATGAAGAACATCGTATGCCTCCCGCTGATGCCGATGATCGTCTCTCCGACGAACAAATCGCATTGATCACAAAATGGATCGACACCGGTGCCACCTGGCCTCTCTCTGCAGAGACGGAAACACACTGGTCCTATATCAAACCCCGGAAAGCCGTATTACCGGAAGTGCCCGAGGGGACGACGGCCCATAATGCGATCGATCATTTCATTCTGGAAAAACTGGCCACGAGTGGAACACCACTCCAACAGGCCACGCAAGCCGAACCCGCTCGTTTAATTCGCCGGGTTTACCTGGACCTCATCGGTCTCCCCCCGACACCTGCAGAAGTCGATCAATTTCTGGCCGATCCATCCGACGCTGCTTACGAGAAAATCGTCGATCAGCTGCTCGCTTCTCCCCGTTATGGAGAAAAGTGGACGCAGCAGTGGCTCGACCTCGCCCGTTATGCCGACTCTAACGGATTCCAGGCCGATCAATTACGGACGATGTGGCTCTATCGCGATTGGGTGATCAACGCGATTAACGAAGACAAACCGTTCAACGAATTCACAGTCGAACAACTCGCGGGCGATTTGCTCCCCGAAGCGACCTGGGAACAGAAGATCGCCACTGGCTTTCATCGCTGCACCACCTGTAATGTCGAAGCGGGAGTCGACCCGGAAGAGAACCGCGTTAATCAGATTATCGACCGCATCAACACCACCGGCACCGTCTGGCTGGGAACAACACTTGAGTGTGCTCAATGTCACAATCACAAATACGACCCCTTCACCCAGCAGGATTATTACTCGCTGATGGCGTACTTCAATAATACGCCGCTGGAAGTCGAACAGGAGGGTGACACAGTTACCTTCAATTTCTACGGGCCCAAACTCGCGAAACCACTCTCGTCTGAAGAGCAGCAGAAGTACGACAACCTGCAAACAACGAAAGCAGAAATCAATGAACAGCTGGAGGCTCTACGCCAGGAGGAAGAAGCAACAGAAACGGAACGCGAGGCAAAACTGCTTGAGGAATTGAAGCAGAAGAAAAAATTGACCGACCATGAACAGAAGTTAAAAGAAACACTCACTTTCATGTCGGAAAAACGTTCCTCCGAACAACAGGAATTGCTCCAGAACTATCTGGAAGGGCGGAATCCTGAAATCAAACAGCTCAAAGAAAATCTGGAGCAGGTCAACCAGCAATTAAATCGTCTCGAACCACCCACCTCACTGGTGATGGTGGAGCAGGACGAGATGCGGGAGACTTTTATTTTCAAACGGGGTGATTTTCTCTCCAGAGGGAAGGAAGTCACCGCCACCACTCCGGCAGTGCTGCATCCTAAATCAGCCGAGATTCCCTCCTCAGGGAATCGGCTCGAATTTGCTGAGTGGCTCGTCTCGGCAGAGAACCCACTTATCGCCCGGACGACAGTCAATCGCTGGTGGTCGAATTTCTTCGGCCAGGGAATTGTCACCACACTCGAAGACTTCGGTAGCCAGGGTGAACCCCCGACACATCAGGCCCTGCTCGACTGGTTGGCGGTGGAGTTGATGGAACATGGCTGGTCACGCAAACATATCCATAAACTGATTGTGATGTCTGCCACTTATCGTCAGTCCTCCCTCGTAACCTCCGCCCATTTAGAACACGATCCCAACAACAAACTATATTCGCGCGGACCGAGGTTACGTCTCTCCGCCGAAGTCATTCGCGACAATGCCCTTGCGATCAGTGGTTTGATTACGCACAAACTGGGTGGGCCTCCTGTCTATCCCCCGCAACCCGATCAAATCTGGAAGCATGTCGGTCGGAATGCACCCAAGTATGAAACGGAAACCGACGGGGACCGTTATCGTCGTGGTCTGTATGTCATCTGGCGGCGGAGTGCTCCCTACCCCAGCTTCATCAACTTCGATGCCCCGGATCGAGCGAGTTGTGTCGTCAATCGTTCATCGACGAACACACCACTACAGGCATTAACCTTGCTGAACGATCCCGCCTATGTCGAAATGGCGTGGGGGCTGGCGGATCGTCTCGCTTCCAAGGCAACCGAGGGCGATCTGCGAGCAAAGATGACCTACGGAATGCGGCTCGCCCTTTCGCGTATTCCGAGTGACGCAGAAGTCGACCAGTTACTGAGTTTGTATCAGACAGAACTCGACCGGTTCCAACAGAACCCGGAGGAGATCAGACAATTGAATCCTCCCAAAGTTCTGCAGATCAAATCGATTGCTGAAAAGTCTGTCACCCGGGAAGAGCTTGCTGCCTGGTTCTATATCGCCAACATCCTCCTCAATCTCGATGAGACCATCACGAAAGGTTGATTCATGAATCAGCATCTCCAGAGATTGAACCACGCCGACTCGGCTGCCTTACAGGAAGCAGCCCTGATTCAGTCCCGCCGCAGTTTCTTCCAGCAGGCAGGCATGGGTGTCGGAGGGATGGCACTCGACGTTACTGGCGAATGAGTCCTCAGCCAAAACACAGCCACTCCCCACAGCGAACCGCAGCTTCCGGCAACCCACTTTGGTTCCAAAGCGAAGAATGTCATCTTTCTGCACATGGTCGGTGCTCCTTCTCACCTTGATCTCTACGACTACAAACCGGAACTGCAACGGTTAAATGGAGAGCTGGTTCCCGATCTCTGGGAAGGCTTACGCCTCGCTTTCATCCGTAAACAACCCTCGCTGTTAGGGAGCCCGTTCAAGTTCCAGAAACATGGCGAGAGCGGGTTGGAACTCTCGGAACTCGCGCCGCATCTCGGATCTGTTGCCGATGAACTCTGCCTGATCAAATCGCTGCATACCGAGCAGTTCAATCATGCCCCGGCGCAGCTCTTCTTCCAAACTGGTTTCGAACGTTTTGGCCGACCTTCCATCGGAGCGTGGGTCAACTACGGGCTCGGTACGCTTAATCAGAATCTACCTGGCTTCGTCGTGTTGATCACCGGTCAGGTGGCTGGCGCCGGAAACAGCTTGTGGGGAAGTGGATTCCTCCCCAGTGTTTATCAGGGAGTTGAATTCCGTTCTGAAGGAGACCCGGTCCTCTTCCTCTCGAACCCCAAGGGAATGTCGACCGACGATCGCAAGAAAATCATCGACGGGATTAACAGCCTGAACCGGGTGCAACTTGCTGATGTGGGTGATCCGGAAATTGCAACCCGCATCAAACAGTATGAACTCGCCTACCGCATGCAAACGGCTGTTCCGGAGTTAATGGATGTCACCGGGGAACCGGAACATATTCATCAGTTGTATGGTTCCAAACCAGGTCAGGCGAGCTTCGCTAACAACTGCCTGCTTGCGCGGCGACTGGTCGAACGGGGTGTCCGCTTTGTGCAACTTTTCGATCAGGGATGGGATCATCATGGCTCGGTGAAATCGAACATGATCAAAAAATGCAAACAGGTCGATCAACCGATCGCTGCCCTCATCAAAGATTTGAAACAGCGGGGGCTGCTTGATGAAACACTCATTGTCTGGGGGGCCGAGTTTGGCCGAACACCAATGATTCAGGACACCAGTAACAGTGGACGCGTTAACGACAATGCTGGACGCGATCATCATAAAGATGCCTTCACTGTCTGGATGGCGGGTGGCGGTGTGAAATCTGGCTTCAGCTATGGACAAACGGATGACATCGGTTTCAACGTCGCTGAAAACCCGATGCATGTGAACGACTTCCATGCCACCCTGCTGCATCTGCTTGGTCTGCACCACAAACAACTGACATTCAAGCATCAGGGCCTCGACATGAGACTGACCGGTGTCGCCGGAAATGTTCATCATGACATCATCGCCTGAGTTCCCTTCCCTGATGGTCTACCTGGCCGGACTGTAAACAACTTCCATCACCAGTTATAGTAGCAACTCTTCCCTGCTTCTCTCTCAATGTTTCTGGTGTTCGAGTCATGCCCGCCAATCTGACCCCGCAGTATCACAAAGCTGAAGAAGAATACCGCCGCGCGCAATCAGCCCAGGAACAGGTTGATTGTCTTCAACGGATGTTGCAGTTGATGCCCAAGCATAAAGGGACAGATCGACTGCAGGGAGATTTAAAGCATCGCCTAAAAGAAGCACGCGAGTCGGCTCAGGCGGAGAAATCGGCTTCGAAGAAAGGACTCAGTTATCGGTTCCCCAGACAGGGAGCTGGTCAAATCGTGGTCGTTGGGGGACCGAACAGCGGGAAAAGCCGGTTAGTCAAGGAATTAACCAACGCCACTCCGGAAGTTGCCGAATACCCCTTCTCAACGCGTGAACCTCTTCCCGCGATTATGGAATGGGAAGATGTCCGGTTGCAATTAATTGATACACCTCCCATAACTGCTTCCCATCTTGAACCGTATCAGATCAACCTGGTTCGGACCGCCGACGCGGCCGTTCTCTGTTTCGACGGTAGCTCCGATGACAGCCCCGAAGCAACAGTCGAGTTGCTCGATCAATTAAATCAACGTAAGACAGTTCTCGCCCGGGAATCCGGCTTTGTCGAAGATGATTTCTCACGCATTCAAATCAAGACTCTCTTTGTCGTCACCCGCGGGAGCGACCCGGAAGCGAAAATGCGGATCGATTTTCTCAAGGAAATGATCGACCTGCCGTTCGAGCCCCTGTATGTCGAACTCGAAAATGCAGCCGATCGGGAAAAATTACGGACAAATATTTTCGAGCTGCTCGATTGTATCCGTATCTATACGAAAGCCCCCGGAAAACCAGCCGATTTCTCATCCCCGTTCACTATTCCGAAAGGGGGAACAGTTGAAGACCTGGCGTATGTCATTCATCGAGAACTGTTCGACACGATGAAATTTGCTAAAGTATGGGGGACGAGCGCCAAAGATGGGCAGACAGTCGGACGGGACCATCAGCTCTGCGACAAAGACCTCGTCGAATTGCATTAAAGCACGGGTATTCCAGACTATCACAACGTGTTGTCTGGATCGCGAGGCGACAAGAGGGTGGCTTAGAGAAAGCTATTGTGATGAACTCCCCTCTTGTGCCAGTCGGCACCCTACTAACAAGAATTCATAACCATAAAGAATCTGTTTCATGCGTTTGATTGGAAAAGTTGATTCCCTCGAGAAAGCCAGATTGTTTGCAGAGTACCTGCTCTCTCTCAAAATCTCGTCGAGCCTGGAACAGGATGCACAGGAATGGGACATCTGGATCATTGAGGAAGACCATCTGGATCAGGCGATTACTGAACTGGAAGCCTTCAAGCAGAATCCGGACGATCCCAAATACAAAACAGGCGCTGCTACCGGGCGGAAATTTCACAAAGAAGCTGCCAAAGTGGAACGCAAACGCGCCGGGCGCCAGGTCAATATGCGCAGCCAGTGGCATGTCCCGGATATAAGCCAATGCCCCGCTACTCTGTTATTGATTATTGTCAGCATTGTCGTGGGCGTTTTCAGCTCTACGATGTTGTTTGACATCGGTGCCAAAAAAGAAGTCGGTCCGATTCCCAACCTGCTCTTCCTGAACATCGAAAAAGCTACGGAAGACATGTTGCAGACACGAGAAGAAGCTTTACTTCATTCCGTAAAAATTCACGAATACTGGCGTTACTTCACCCCGATTTTTATTCACTACAGCTTTCTTCACCTGTTGTTCAACATGATGTGGATGAAAGATCTCGGGCCAGTGATTGAATCGAAAACAGGTTCGTTCCTGTTCCTGTTGATTGTGGCGGTGATTGCGCTGGTCTCGAACGTCGCTCAGCTCGCTATTGGACAGAATCCATTTTTCGGTGGGATGTCGGGCGTTGTCTTTGGGCTGTTCGGCTTCATCTGGCTGCGGGGTAAACTCGATACCACCTCCGGCATGTATATGCCTCCCCGGCTGCTCGCTTTCCTCGTCATCTTCCAGGTGCTTTGCTTCATGGGGATTCTTGGTAATATCGCGAACTGGGCGCACCTGTTCGGCTTCATCAGTGGAGCCGCTATTGGAGGCTCAATCTCGCTCTTCGTCCGTTGGCGCCGCCATTCCTGATTCGGATACATTCAGGGGTAGCCCGGACAATCTTGCAAAGTTGTCCGGGTGCCGCAGGTACAGGAAAGTGAAATTGCGAGCCGACTGGAAGTGCTCTCTCAAGCATTTCATAGGAAAGATCATTCAAAGCTTTCGTGTTGCTTCGCAACCCAGACAACTCTGCGAAATTGTCTGGGCCACCCTTCAGAAGAAGCCACCCCTACTGGATTTTGCCCCGGCCATGAATGGGGAGAATCTCCTCGACTTTGTCGTTGCGGCAGGCGACGAAGTTATCATGCAGGGGTGTTGTGAAGTCGGCGTAACCGACAATCATTTCGACTTTGTCACCGATCTTCAGCTCCTGAGCTTTCGGACCAAGTTCGAGTTCGCAATGCTCCGCCGACATCCGGACGACTTTCGCGTCGTCGTATTTTTTCGGGACGGGTAGACAGATATCCGGATTCATTGTTTTGCGACCTGAATCGAGTACCGCTTTCCCCAGACTGGGACGACTGACGACCGTTGCCAGCACCGTTAACGCGTAATTGAGTCCACTCACGTTACACCGCTGTTGATAGAACGGGTCGGCGAAAATACCTCCCCCCGCCTGGAGCTCAGTCACCCAATCGAGATCACTGGTAATCTGATACGAACCCGTTCCCCCCGCGCTCACAATCTCGCAGCAGAGACCTTCTTTCAACAGCATTTGCTGACAATGGGCGAGCAGCCCGACAGATTCATTAATCTTCTCTCGTTTTTCATCGGCTTCTTCAACGAGAAGGAGATGCCCTTCATAACCCATGATGCCATCGAGCCAATCCGGGAGTTGATCGATTCCTTTAGCGAGATCAACCGTGTCTCGACCAGGGCGAACTCCCACCCGGTTTAACCCGATGTCAACTTCAATCAGCACTCCACAGGTGACTCCATACTCCTGACAAACCTTCGAGAGCATCTCGGCCTGAATGTAATGATCGCAACCAACAATGATGTTATTGTGGCGACTGAGGATCGCCACTTTTTCGAGTTTGGGGCGTCCCACAATCATATTGGCGATCAGAATATTCCGGATCCCCGCGGAGGCGAAGACTTCTGCTTCGGAGACTTTGGCAACAGTAATGCCATGTGCGCCTGCTTCGATCTGTTTCCAGGCAATGGCGGGTGTCTTGTGACACTTCTGATGAGGACGCCACTCTTTCCCCCGCTCTTTCATGAAGCGCGACATCCGCTCGATGTTCGACTCCAGAATATCGAGATCAATCAATAATACCGGGGTATCCAGCTCAAACTTATTCAGGCCAATCAGATTGTTTAACACGACGTATCCAGAGTCAGGTGGAGGGGACAGAAAATTCACAAATGAGGCATGCAGAGATTCACAGAAATCCTGCTTCAGTATATCGAAAATCGCAAACCATCACATCGATAGAGCGCAATAAAAAAGCCCGCCGAAAGAGGCCTTCCAGCAGGCTTTGGAACCACTCTGAATCCCGGCTTATTTTTTCACTACCAGACAGCTGGCAATCATATCGTGTAAGGCCTGCTTCTTTTCTGTAAAGCCGGCCATGATGAACCCGATCATGAGTGTGAAACCGGAAATGTATTTGGCAAAGGTCCGACCTGTCGCTCGGCCAAAGCTGATGCGTTCACCATTGAGACCTGTCACTTTAATGCCCAGAATTCGTTTGCCTGGTGTCGCCTGAGCTTCTGAACTCTCTGAAACAGCAAAGTACAGCCAGAACATGACAATACCAAGGATTTGTGCTGCAATTTGAATGATAACAGGTTCCAGTTGCATGATTCCCATAACCATTCCCATGGCGAATCCCAAACCAAAGTTGACGAATCCCAGTAACAGGCTGTCCAGGAAATAAGCACAGAAGCGTAACCAGAACCCGGCGTAGATTGGCTCATTATACCCGTCTCCCCGGGCACGGGCGTATTCCCCTTCTTCGTAGGTTTCGTTTTCCGGATCGTAGTCTTCGTTGTAAGGATCGTATGCGGTATTGGCAAACTCCAGACCCTTCAGACGGTTCGCGGGTACCCAATCCTGCATATCTTCTTTACGAACCAGATCGTTGGAAGCCAACGTACCTGCCACAGCCATTTTACGAAGATCATCGCTGGTCACAGGACCATGCTCTTCACCATCGATTTTGTAATACCAGTTAATAGGGGGCATCAAATTCTCCTGAGGGAAGCTGAAGAAATGCTTGAGAAGTGATATTCAAGTTAAAAGTCAACTGGCCTGCCACCTGTTGTTTATTTCAAAACAACCAGGGTGCCACTCAGCATATCGTGCAGGCCTTGTCGCTTTCTGGTTACCAGAATTGGGATGAAACCAATGATAAAGGTATAACCCAGAATAAACTTTAACAATGTTCTCGCCAGGATTCTCAGAAAACCGGGAGAAGTTCCTTTGTTTGTGGAAACTTCAATCTTGCAGATGATTTTCCCCAGAGTTCCCTTGGCTGGGCTCTGCTTCGAACAGAAACTCATACAGAAAAGTGAGCGAAAGCATCACCCCCAGAATAATACCGAACGGACCTGCCAACTCCGGCAGTTTCGCCATCACTTCATCTACCATAGGTTGCAGATTATCCATGTTGGCCATCGGATTATCTGGATCAATTTGGTCTACAAACCCAAGATCCTGAGTAAACGTATCTCCCAAAAGAGTCACAGCCAGATAGGCACCGAGGAACGATCCACCGAATGCCAGCAACAGCATGATCACCGAATCAATCGACGAAGCGACGACCCGGCGAACCAGTCCCGCGACCTCACCATGATTCTGATAAGGGGTCACCTGCTCTTTTGACTTGCGATCGGGTGACTTGCGCTCGGGTTTCTTCTTTGATTTGACAGGAGAGGTCTCTTTAACGACCGCCTGTTTGAATTCGACACCGCGCAATTGATGAGCGGCGACCCATTCCTGCATGCTTTCCCGGCGCACAAGATCAGAGGGATCGAGCGTTCCCCGGGCAGCCAGACGACGAAGATCTGCACTCGATACAGGGCCGTGTTCTTCACCGGCGTGTTGGTAGTACCATAAAACTTTAGCCATTGTCTCACCTTCCAGGGTGCTGTTCAAAATCTACTGGAATCGATCACTCTTAAGCAGGGGTTCGCAGTCAGATTCCACCCGGAAGCGGGAACAGGCTGAAGTGCACCTGAAAACCGGGACTGTTACTGCAGAAATCGCCTCCCACACAGGTTCAAAAGGGATGCAGATAAAGGCTTCCGCACCGCTCCTGTGGATGTTGCAGTTTCACCCTCAGACTAACCGATCAGTAGACCAATTGCCACTATATAAATCTGGAGAAAATCCGAATCGGAACGGTGAGGATAACGCACTTTTCCCCTGTCTGGATCACTCGATCTCGCCGACTCAGGCCACGTCCGAAGAAAACGGGATTGTCCCATCTTCCTCTTCAAGATAAGCCTGATCCTCTTCCCGAGGGACTCGAAACTGGTCGAGGATGGTGAGCAGCGAAGGCAAGGTCACCAGCGAGACAAACATGCAGCTTCCGATTCCAATCACCAGTACCTGACCCACGCTGTACAGCCCCCGGTGTGCGGCGACCATCATACTTCCAAAACCAATCATCGACGTCAACGATGTCAATACAACGGCATTCGCTGTGCTGGCGGAGACTTGATAGCGACCCGGGTTAGCACGGAAATCATGCAGAACATGGACCCCATCATCCACCCCGATTCCGAGCACCAGAGGGAGCACAATCAGGTTGCCGGATTGAGGTCGACATGGAAGAGCGCCATCAATCCAAACATCATCAGTCCGCCCCCCACAGGAGGAAGTAAAGCGAGGATGCTTCACCCACAATTATGCGGATCGAGCGCTGCCGCAAAGGCGAGTGACATTACTGTGAATGCCCCGATGATAAAGAGGGGGGACGACGACAACATCAGGTCGGGAAGTAACAGCGAGGCCCCTCCCAGAAAGATTAAGGAAACAGAAATATTGCCCACTTCTGTCGTGATTCAAGGAAATCAATCAGCAGCACCAGGCAAATAACGGCGAGTGAATACAGGGCGGCAATCTGATAACTCTCGGAAATCTGTTGAGCCGCTTCGAAATTCTGTAATGGCGTTCCTGTAATAGCCGGATCAACAGTTCGAACTTCATCCACAAATTGAGTCAGCGGTTCGATATCCCATACCTGCTCTTTCGGGTAAACCTGAATTAACCACTTTCCATCAGGACTCAGGAAACGGGAACTGATGGATGTCGGCAAATCTGCCACAGTGACCGGTTCCGGATTGGAGACTCTTCGCAAGCGGTGTAACTCAAAGAGCAGAGCCTGGAGATTTCGTTGTTGAAAACGCGACAGGGTGACAGCCTGTTGCTCCAGCTTTAACTGACCGAGCTGGTTCCAGACGCGACGTAACCTTTTTCTGATCGGCAGAACTTCGTTGTATTCGAAGTTCTCTCCCAACTGCTGATCGAGCTGAAGAGAAAGTTGCTCCAGGCTTTTCAGTGAGGGAGTGGTTAACTGGGGTGTTTTACCGGGCAATGATTTGAGTAAAACCCCGTAAGCCTGCACCAGCAATTGAGTCTCTTGAGGAGGATGAACAGGTAACTGAGAGGCAAGCTCTTCCACATGGGCGACAGAAGGGAGCTGTTCGAATTTTCGTTTCAGCTCCAGGGTCTCTTCGGGGCTATCGGCAAGTGAAACCGCGAAGAGGAGCGAGTCCTGCGCCTGCTGAAAAATCCGTTTCTGAGTCTCGACCGATTCCAGACCGTCCGCCTGCAGATTCAGCAGGTTGTAATCGTACTCGACTTTCAGATCGAGCCCCTCGGCAGTCGGGCTGAAGGCTTTTACTCCAATCCCAGTTACGAGTGACAATGAGAGAATCGCAACCGGTATCGGGTAATTGTGAATCAGTTGACGAAAACCGGTCACTGCATAGGGCGAAGGAAGTCTCCGTTCGAGTTGTGTCAAATCGGAATAGGCAACCAGTGGGGGAATCACGATAAAGGTCACCAGTGCGCAGAGTAAAATTCCCCCCGCCGCAATCAGTCCCAGCTCTGCGATTCCCAGGAATGGTGTAAAGGTGGCACAGGCAAATGCGAGTGCTGTTGTCAGCGCGGCGGTGATGATCCCCGGCCCCACGCTTTCTGAGGTGCGAACCAGCGAGGAAAACAAGGGGCGCTTTTCATGTCGGTACTGGAGATATCTACTCAGATAGTGAATACCAAAATCAATCCCCAGTCCAATTAAAATCACAGCGAACGAAACTGACAATATATTCAAATGACCGATAGCAATCGTCGTGTAACCGAATGACCAGGCGAGACCAACAAGGAGCATCAACAGGGCGATAATCGGATGACGCACACCGCGAAAACCGAGGAGCAGTAATAAACCGACTCCCAGAAAGGAAATGATTGAAGCGACTATCATATCGGATTGAGACCGACGCATCTCATCACTTTCGAGGACGGGGATGCCTGTCAAACCGATTTCCACATCAGAATATTCCCGATCAACCTGTGCAATCAGATCTCTTAAGAGATCGATCACCGGGGCCGCCCCTTCAAAGCCTTCTTTCGAATAGACCGGGAAGGCTTTGAGAAATCCCATCGTCCCCTGTTCGTTAATCAGGTAGACAATCTGATTCGCCTGCTGTTCCCGTTTGGGATCGATGTCGATGACCTGCGGCCAGGGGGAAAGAAAGTCCTCGCGGTTATTCAGATACCGTTCGAGACTCTGCAACAGGAGATCCAACTCAGCCGCGGCAACCTGGAGTTCTTCCGCATTGGTTGAAGTGAAGCGTTGCCTGTAACTTCCGAGTAGTCCTTCCAGGCTCAGATACTCCCATTTCCCTTCGAGCACAGGACGCAACTCTTCCAGTCGTTCCAGACCGGCGGTCAACTGCTCGGGGGTCAGATAGTACAAACCTTTACTGCGAAGCCGTTCGGGGGGTTCGACTTTATAGAGCAGATTCGCAAAATGTTCCGGGCGCGCATCCATCCGTTGGCCGAGTTCATCCAGCACCTGTTTTATCCGATTGGGATTATCTCCTTCCACAACCACAACCAGGTCGGAACTGTCTCCAAAACTTTCGGTGAACTTAATCCAGCGTTGATGGAACGGCATTGAAGGATCGATTAAATCCGAACGTTCCGTTTTGAATTTCAGGAAGCCCACCGTCACCGCCAGGCTCAACAGAACCGTCAGCCCCACCAGAATCAGGGTGAGCATCGGTTGGCGCAGCACGGAAATCGTCAGTCGACGCAATCCGTTGCGAATCCAACCGGGAGGTTCATAATTTGAGGGGGGCAACAACAGCGACATCTGTTACGAACTGCCAATTCCATTCGTGAGAAAACTCATCCTGTACTAAGGGGCCCCTATTCTATTCCCTCTACAAAGGCAAACATAGCCGGGATTTACAAATTCACCCGGAGTTGTTGATTTCGCCTCAGGCAGCTCACAAAGAGACCTCGGGGTCTGTTTCTGGTATCAGGCCGATTTGAACCATTCTTTCCAGCAGCATCGCCAGCAGGAGCAGGATATTGCGGAGCTGTTCCGGATCTTTAAGAACCGATTCCGCCTGATAACAAAGCTGAGTCACTTCAGGCGGAAAATCCGACTTGAACCACGATCGCTCCTCATTCACATGCAGCACAAAAGCTGGCTGGAGGAGAATTTTTTCTCTCAACAGATCCGATTCAAGCAGATCCAATATCATTTCCGGGCGGTTTGACTTAATGATAAAACGTTCATTAAGGCGGGGATCTCCAGTTGGTAAATGGTTGCCTCCCAGAAACTCATACAGCCTGTTGAAGATATTTTTATTGTGCAGGGTAAAACGGAAGCTTCCCGGGTTAACAAAAGGAACCCGCACGCGGGTTTTCATGATCGAAACCTGACCCGTATGAACAGTATACGTATCGAGAAGCAATCGCCAGTTTTTGTATTTCTGGATCAGTTTTGCTCCCCGAAAGAAACTTCCGGGAACATACTCAGCCACTATGTCGTCTGCGAGTTCCTGCAGAATTTCGCTTTGTGAAGGTCCAAACAGTGATCTCAACATCATCGATTCTCAGGGAAACAGGTTGGCCAACTAATTCTTCTTCATAGAGACAACGACCAGAAATGTTATTCAGATCTGACTCAGGAGTGGAAATCCAAAAAAAACGCCTGCTCTGAATTCAGAACAGGCGTTATTTAATTTTGTCCGTTGGAAGTGAATATCGACTACTTGACGTAGACTTTCAACCATCCGTTCAAAGCACTCAGTTCTTCAACATTGAGTGTCAGAGTGCTTTGTCCTTCGCGCTCCAGTTGAATCTGTCGTTCCCGTTCACGAGGAGGGAAGGAGTTGAGAATTCGCTTTTTGATTGCGTTGGACTGAGCCACATTGGCTCCCGATTCACTCTTA
The DNA here is from genome assembly GCA_041398805.1 of Planctomycetaceae bacterium. GTDB lineage: Bacteria > Planctomycetota > Planctomycetia > Planctomycetales > Planctomycetaceae > Polystyrenella. Next base: position 191,716 of record JAWKUC010000003.1, read on the forward strand.
ACGGCTGGTGTATCAGCTTCGAGCAGAATCGTGTTGTTGTCTTTCATGGAGAACTTGATCGGCAAAGTGATGATCTGGGTTTCCAGATCGTCTTTGCCTTCGCGGCGGAAACCGGCTCGAACGATGAACAGAATTTTGTTCGCTTCGAACTGGACACGAATCGGGTCTTCGTCATCAAAGATGAAGGTCGTGTCCGCAGTGATGACTTCGTCACCTTCTTCGGCTGTTTCACCTTCAGCGGGAGCTTCGTCGGTTGCTGGAGGTGCCGTGTCTTCAGAGAATTTGAACTCTTTACCCAGCAGTTCAGAGAACTTCGCTTCGATTTCTGATCTGATTTCAGCTTCAGTCATGGTGCGTCCAGCAAAGCCGAGACCATCCAGCATGTTGTTCGCTGCCGATTCATGCAGGTGCAGCAATGCCCCGTCTCTGATTTCCGGTGCGATGTTGGGTGTATCTCCCCCCAGTTTCAGGTCGTTCATGATCGTATTGGCGAGAGTCAACAGATTCTCAGTCGTACTGGTATGACGAGCCACCGGGTACAGATTCTGTTCTTTCAATTTTGTGATCAGTTTGCTTTCCAGATCCTGATTTACCTGATTGATTTTAGCAGGTACTTCGGAGCGGAACTTGGGCATCACTTCGTTTGTGATCTTATTTCGGGTCATCGAATCGGTCTGACCACGACGGGCAGCGATTGCCTGACGGGCACGATTACGGCCAGTCTCTGCGAAAATGGTTCCGTCTGCCTTGGTATTAATGCTGGTGGTGTAGTTGTTCACATTCACATTAATGGAAGGTTCGGAGTAAAGACTTAATTTGTCACCGTTAAATGTAATTCGCTGTGTCGCAGTAAAACTGTGATTTCCACCTGAACCGATACGGGCATCAGGAACAACGGAAACAGTACTGGTGCTTACAGTACCCCGTAACTGCAACTCGAACTCGGCGATATTTGCATTCGGTCGTAAGTTCACATAAGTGTTGTAATTGGTATTGGATGAACCACTGACTCGCGCATTCGAAATATACTCGCTGATACCACGCGACTGAGTCTGAGGATCAGAAACCATTTTGGACATGAAGTTTTCAGAAGCCTGAAAAATCACGTTGTGATTAAGATAATGTTTCTGCAGTACGGCTTTGACCAGTTCGCCATTATCGAGAGCGGTGGCCCCAAAGCTGTTAGCGTAATTTTTAACGGCTGTCGCATCAGCAGTCAGGTTATGTTCTTCATACCGTTCCACTGCTGCAATCAACTCACCCAGTTCTGTGCGTAAGGCTTCAGGGTTGTATTCTTCTGGGGGTGGCATGTTCCAGACTTCGAGAGCCGCATTCACAGCAGTTGCCACATTATTGAACTCAGTTTTCATTGCAAACGACTTCTGAGTTTCATCGAAACCATCCCGTCCATCGAACAGGTTTTTCGAGGTGGTTAACGTGTCAACCACGTTTTCTCCATCGATCGTCAATCCGGCAAGGTCTTCTGTTTTGAAATAAGCCAGCCAGCCGGTTCCTGCTGAACCACGAGAGTTCATTGCTGAGGTCAAAGTAGAAACTGCTTTTTTAAGATCATCGAGAGCGGAAGTCCGCAGATCATTGGTGATCGATGCAGGATCGAGGGTCAAGGTATCGAGTGCGGCCCGAGCGAGATCAACACGTCGCTTGACTCGACCATGCAGAATGGTGAATTCGTCGAACAGGACTTTATAAGCTGGATCGGTCAGTGACTTTTCCATGAAAGCGAGTCGAGCTTCCAATTGAGAAAGCAGCTCAGCCTGACCTGCGGCATCGAGTTCCGCATCTTCATACAGATCGGCCACCAGGAATGCCGTCTTATCGGACCATTCGCGCCAGGCTTCTGCTTCAGCGGGAAGAATTTCGAATTCATCCAGGGAAATATCGTAAGGGGAAACTTCGGGTAATACCCCCTGCAAACCAGCAGTCGGTGGCTGGAAAGCAGCGGCGATGGAAACCATACAACAGAAGGCAACCAGTCCTTTTAACCATGTAAGACTTTTGACGCTGTTCATTCCTGCTCCTTGTTCCTCTCTCAGTGTGTATTCTGGCGTCACTGTTACCTGTGCGGAAACCTGCTTTCCGGTTTCCAGTAGCTCGCGCACTGGATCGATACCCTGCTGCGTAACAGGCAATATCGGTATTATCGAACTTTCGATTAGAGTGGAGAACGGAAACTCTCCACCTCACAACGAAGGTGCGAATTCACTTCGATACAAATCGAAGGGTAACAGTTGGGTAAAATTTGAGGGGCAAAACTTCAATCTGGAGCGAGTTCGAGCTGAATTATTAAAGCGAGACCTCAATCCCGCAAATTCACCCCATTCTACTCCGATTGCCTCGATTCTATAGTCCGCCAATCAGTCTGACAATTGTGGACGAGGGCCCGTTTTCGCATTTCATCAACTCCTCATTTCCCCCGGATTCACCCGCCGCAACAAAAGCAGCATTTCACATGATCCTGCTTCGAGAAATTCGAATTGAGTGGACGTGCGCTGTTTGATCACTTAAAAACGGAATCGAAACCGTTTACTGATACCTGTTTGGAACAATGACTGGTTTGCTGATGGAGCGACTCACAGAACCTCAACAAGCTGCCGTGGAGCACCACGAAGGGCCGCTACTCGTCCTGGCGGGGCCCGGTTCGGGGAAGACGCGCGTCATCACCCATCGCATCGCACGCATTGTCGAGCGGGGAACCGACCCCCGGCGAATCCTCGCCATCACTTTCACCAACAAAGCCGCACGGGAAATGTTTGACCGTGTCCGGGTCCTGGTCCCCGGGCACAATATGTGGATCAGCACCTTTCACCGGTTCTGTGCGTATCTGCTCCGGCGCAATGCCCGCCTGATCGGGTTGAAATCGAACTTCACCATCTTCAGCACCTCCGATCAGAAATCCGTCGTCAAACAGGTGCTGAACGATCTCGACATCGATCCGATTCACTACCCCCCGGCGAACATCCTCAATCAGATCAGCCGGGCCAAGAACGATCTGATCACTGCCGTACAGTTCGCGCAGAACTTTAATGAGACGATGGGTGATCATTATCAGGCAGTCGTCGCCCGCGCCTTTCCGGAATATCAGAAACTGCTCCTCCGTTCCAACGCCGTCGACTTCGACGATCTGTTGATGCATGTGGTGCAACTGCTCGCCGAAAACGATGAACTCCGCGCACAGCTCGATGAACATTATCAATACATCCTGGTTGATGAATACCAGGACACCAACATGGCGCAGTATCAACTCATCCGCATGCTCGCGCACGATCAACAGAACGTCTGGCAACAGGCGACCCGGATCAGTCGATCTATGGGTGGCGCGGGCGGCGCATCGATAACATCCTCCGGTTCGAACAGGATTACCCCAACAGCGACATCATTCGACTGGAAGCCAACTTCCGCAGCACAAAATCAATTCTTAAAGTCGCCGACGAACTGATCGCATAATGTCCAGCGTAAAGAAAAGTCTCTCTTTACGAATAATGAAACAGGTCTGCCTGTTGAGCTGCACATTTACAACGATGGCCGCGAAGAGTCCGATTCCCTCGCGGCTACGATTAAACATCTGGGAGAGAGTGAAGGTGTCAACTGGTCGGACATCGCCATCTTCTATCGGGTGAATGCTCTGTCGCGCGAACTGGAACTCGCAGCTCACCCGCTGGCAGGTTCCCTACCAGGTCGCCGCCGGAGTCGCTTTCTATGAACGGGCTGAAATCAAAGATCTGTTGTCCTATCTTCGCCTGATCTGCAATCCGGACGACTACGCCGCCTTTGCCCGGATCGTCAATCGACCGGCACGGGGAATTGGTAAACAGACTCAGAACACCCTGCGCCGCTGGGCCGAGGAAAATCGCTGGACGATGATGGAAGCAATCCAGCAGGTTGATCAACACCCTCCCTCAGCAAACGTGCGAAATTCGCCCTTAAAAAATTTGGCGAGTTAATGGACCGGTTCACCCTCGCCGACGCCGGCTCGATGGAACAACTCCTGAGAAACGTCATCGACCAGATTGGTTACCTGAAAGGGATGAAGCTGACTGAATCGGACTACGAGCAGACTTCGAACATCGAGGAATTGCTCACCGTCGCCCGACAATACGACAGCGAAAATCCGGAGGATCCAACACTGGAAGGTTTTCTGGAAGCGACCTCGCTCGCTTCCGATGTGGACGCCATTGATTCGGAAGCAGGACGCGTCACTTTGATGACTTTGCATGCTGCGAAGGGGCTCGAATTTCCTCACGTCTTTATTATCGGTGTCGAGCAGAACCTGATCCCACACGAGCGTGCTCTCAAAACAAATGACCCGCGCGAGTACGAAGAGGAACGACGTCTGCTCTTTGTGGGAATCACCCGGGCGATGGAAAAACTGACGCTCACGCAAACACGGCAGCGCGCTTTTCGTGGAAAGACCCTGCACACGATTCCTTCCGACTTCATGCGGGAGATGTCGTTATCACAAATTAACCTCACGACCAGTTACAAGCGCCAGCACCGATCGCCGCGAACGGAACTGGGAAGAGAACCAGGATACAGAACACGACTGGGAAAATATTTCTCAACCAATCACGATCGACAACCTGCACCTGATGGAGGAAAAAATTGCCTCTTTGCAGGCCAAGTCACCTAAAGAGGAAACACCGACAGAGAATGAGCCCTCTCCACCTTCAGGCAGTTTTCATTTCGATGTCGGCATGCAGGTCCGCCACCCCCGTTATGGTCGCGGAAAAATCGTGCACGTTTCGGGAACCGGTGCCAAAGCAACAGTCACCGTCGACTTCGCCAACGGAGAAGTCGGCAAAACCTTCCGAGCCGACCGCTCCCCCCTGCAACCCATCGGCATGAGGTAACGACCTTTAAGACAACGTGATGAAGTTTATATTTAAACACGAAGGCACGAAGACACGAAGACACGAAGTTATTTAAATCAATCTCATAATTTCACCAGAAACAATGTCTGCTACTGCCTGAGCGATTTATTACAGAACAGCCCCTTAGTGCCTTCGTGTTAAAAAGAATTCTGCATTCTGTCTCACCCACCACATGCTGCTTCGATTTTTCGTCCCTTTCGCGTCTTTCGTGGTCCCCGAAACTCGCATCGACTCAGGCCTCGTTCTGGCATAAACTGAAGCCCAGTAACCTCAGGAGGAGAGTTTCCCACATGCCACCCCGCAAGCGCCCGCCAGCCGGTTCGAAATTCCGAGTTGATACGAAGCAGGATTTGTCCCAGTACTTCGATCCATTTCTGTATTATCTGGAAGCCGAATGCGGGATGGCAAAGAACACGATTCTGGCCTACCGGACCGATGTCTCCCGTTTTGTCGACTGGTATAAAGTCGAAGGCCCCGCGCAAATCAACCAGATTGAACTCAATCTCTTCTCACGCTACATCGAACACCTCTATGAACAGGATTTGAGCGCAACGAGCATTGCCCGGCATTTGATCTCCGTCAAAATGTTTTTCCGCTACCTCGTCCTGGAAGGGGTGATCCTGGAAAGCAAAGCGGAACTGATCAATTCACCGAAGCTCGACCAGAAGCTTCCCTCGGTCCTCAGCCCGGAGCGGGTCGATCAGTTACTGGACGCACCCGACCATACCGACCCCTATCCCCTGCGGGACAAAGCGATTCTGGCAGTGCTGTACGCAACCGGCTGCCGGGTTTCCGAACTGACAGGTCTCAAACTGAGGGACCTCTACCTGGAAGAGGCTTACTGCCGTTGTCTTGGCAAAGGGAACAAGGAGCGGATCGTCAATCTGAACCCGTTCGCCATCAACGCCCTGCGAAAGTACCTGAAATTCGAACGCCCTCCCATGACCCGTCGCAAAGACTCAGGGCATCTGTTCGTCACTCGAGCAGGAAATCAGCTGACTCGGGATATCGTCTTCAACCTGATCAAGAAATGTGCCCGGCGGATCGGGGCGAGCGACAAAATCAGCCCGCATACGCTGCGACACAGCTTTGCCACCCACATGCTTGCCAATGGGGCCGAAATCCGGGCTTTGCAGGAACTGCTGGGGCACGCCAACATTCGCACAACCCAGATCTACACCCATGTCGACCACACCCGCCTGAAGAATGTACACGCGAATCATCACCCCCGTGGGTGACCCATTTTCCGGCTCTGTCAGGCTGAAATCTGCGGTTGTTGTAAATTCTGCAAATTGATACGATTCCGGCCCGGTTTGTTTCCCCCCCTTCAATCGTGTGGAGACAGCCCCTGCTCAACCTGACTATCGCTATCCCCTGCCGAAAGGAATTCGACAGATGCAGAAAACGGACTTTCTCGAACTGCTGGACGAACTCTTCGAACTCGAACCAGGCACTGTCCAGGCGAACGACGAACTTCAGAAAATCCCCGGTTGGGGTTCACTCTCCTTCGTCGGCCTGATCGCGCTTATTGATGAAGAATACGGGGTCGAAATTTCCCCCACCCAGATACTCAACTGCGGCCCCGTCGCGGAACTGATCACGATTGTTGAAGGAGCCCTCGTCAGTCGACAGGCGGCATGAGGATCCTCTTCAAGTAGGTCAGGCACTGCCTGACTTATCATCCAGCACAATGGGCAACACAACCTTAAGCGATACATCCGTGGATATTCTCAGCATGGGAATTTTGGCGGTGTTCAAGCTACAAAACGACGCTCTCTATTGTAGATGTGTTGATCATCACTCAGAAAGTTCGTCAGGCAATGCCTGACCTACGACACAAAACCACGCCACAGATTATTCTGTGATTGCCTTTCAGGATATTATCATCATGACGAAACAGTTACTCATCATTGGAGCAGGTGGACTCGGTCGGGAAGTTCTGGCCTGGGCGCTGGATGCCAGTCATCAAACGGATGTCGACTGGAATGTCGCCGGTTTTCTCGATTCCAACCGGAAAGCACTCGAAGGTTACCCTCTCCCTGCCGGATACTCTGTCGTGGGCGACCCGGACACCTATCAACCCACCAGTAACGAACTGTTTGTCTGCGCGATTGGTGACCCAACAATCAAACTCAAGATGAGTCGACAACTTCGGGAACGGGGCGGTGAATTCACCAATATCATTCACCCGACTGCCATCATTGGCCCCGGTTGCCGCCTGGGAACAGGAATCATCGCCTGCCCCTTTGTCACACTCACCACGAATGTCGAAGTTCATGACGATGTCGTGTTCAACATCTACGCCGGCTGCGGTCACGACAGCACCATCGGCGCCGGTTCAATTCTCAATGGCAAATGCGAAGTCAACGGACACGCGAAACTGGGCGAAGGAGTCTTCATGGGTTGCCAGTCGGCAGTGTTGCCGGGTGTAAAGGTGGGAGAATACTGCCGGATCGGTGCGGGAAGTGCCGTCGTGCGGAACACTCGTGCCTACACCACCGTGATGGGTGTCCCCGCCAAAAAACTTTACTCGCTGGCTGATTTTGAGGCCGCTGACAAGAAAGCAGCGTAGAGCCTAGGCATATCTACCCCGGTTTTTGTATCCTTTGTAAATTCAAGAACGACTCCACAGAAAAGCCTCGACCGGATCTCCCGATATAGATCGATATACATGAAAGCCAGTGTTAAAGCGGTTACCTATCATCTTCCTGAGGCGGTTCTCGAAAATGAAACGCTGACGGCGATTTCCGCGGAAATGACCTCCGAGAAGATTGTCTCAAAGACAGGTATCGTCACTCGCAAAATTGCCGCCCCGGGAGAATGTGCTTCTGATCTGGCCTGTCAGGCTGCCGTGCAGATGTTCGCCGACGGAGTCTGTCATCCGGAAGAAATCGACTACATCCTCTTCTGTTCGCAATCACCCGATTACCTGATGCCAACCACCGCCTGCCTGATTCAGCAGCGGTTGGGTGTGCCACGCAGTTCAGGCTGCTCGATATCAACCTCGGCTGCTCCGGTTATGTGTATGGTCTGGGTATTGCCAAAGGGTTGATCGAAACGGGGCAATCGAAAAAACTGCTGCTGCTGACAGGCGAAACTTACAGCAAATACATTCGCGACGACGACCTCAACGTACGCACGATCTTTGGCGATGGGGGAGCCTGTTCGCTGATCGAAGCGGTGGACGAACTCCACAACGATGCGATCGGCCCCTTCATCAACGGAACGGATGGTCTGGGAGCGAACAACCTGATTGTCGCCCAACGTGGTTTTCGTTACCTCGCCCAGCGCAATCTCGGAGAAGTGGAACCTCACTCCCCCGATGAAGACCCATACATGCATATGAACGGACCGGAAGTCTTCCTGTTCACATTGCTCAATGTTCCCAAGGCGATCAATGATCTGTTTGAGAAAACGGGCTATGGCTGGGACGATGTGAACCTGGTGGTCTTTCATCAGGCGAACGCCTACATGCTGGAACATTTGAAAAACAAGATCCGTATCCCGGATGAAAAGTTCTACGTTTCAATGTCAGACATCGGTAACACGGGATCATCGACCATTCCTATCGCCCTCGCCCGGGCCGAACAGGAACAACGCCTCAAACCGGGTGACCGGGTGATGCTCGTTGGCTTCGGTGTCGGTTACTCCTGGTCAGCGACGTTCATCACCTGGCAGGCTTAAATTTCGAAATCATCGATGGTCATAGATAAACACAGATTTTGATTTACCAATCAAACCGTCTCCTCCACCAAGGAAGAAAGAGGATCGACTCATGCCCACTCCCAACTCGCCCGCTTCATCACTCGCCCTGCAGGGTGGCACCCCGGTTCGCACCCAGCCGTTTGCTCCCTGGCCCAGTTTTGATCAGGAAATGATCGATGCCGTCAGCGCGGTGCTCGCTTCAGGCAAGGTCAATTACTGGACAGGTCAGGAAGGACGAACCTTCGAGAAAGAGTTCGCCGCCTCGGTCGATTCGGAGTTTGGTGTACTGGTGGCGAATGGAACACTCGCCCTCGAACTTGCCTTGAAAGCTCTCGACATCGGCCCCGGGGATGAAGTCATCACCACCTGCCGGACATTTGTCGCTTCGGCGAGCAGCATCATGATGTGCGGGGCGAAACCGATCTTCGCGGATATCGATCCGATCAGCCACAACATCACTGCCGAAACCATTGCTGCACAGATCACCCCCAACACCAGGGCAATCATCGCTGTGCACCTGGCAGGTTGGCCGTGTGATATGGACCCGATTCTGGACCTCGCCCGCGAACATGGACTTTACGTGATCGAAGACTGTGCCCAATGTCACGGAGCGACTTATAAAGGGCGACCGGTTGGTACGCTGGGCGATATCGGTGCCTTCTCGTTCTGTCAGGACAAAATCATCACGTGTGGAGGCGAGGGAGGCCTGTTAGTAACTAATAATCCCGAGTGGCATGAACGGGCCTGGGGCTTTAAAGATCATGGTAAAAACTGGGATGCCGTTTATCGCCGCAAACACGAGACGGTCTTCAAATGGCTCCATGAAGATCTGGGGACCAACTGGCGGATGACCGAGATGCAGGCCGTGATTGGTCGCATCGCTCTCAAGCGACTTCCCGAGTGGATTGCCGCCCGTCGCCAGCATGCCCGGATTCTGGATGAAGGTTTCAGCCGAATCCCGGGGATTGAAGTCTTGAAACCGGGCAAAGAGTTTGGTCACAGTTATTACAAATACTACGCCCTGCTCGACCTCGATGTGCTGCCCGCCGATTGGAACCGGGATCAGTTTGTCGCTGCATTGCAGGCCGAAGGTATTCCGTGTGGCAGTGGCGCCTGTCCCGAGATCTACTTCGAGAAGGTCTTCGAAAAACAGAACCTGCAACCTGCCGATCGGCTCCCCGTGGCTGCCGAGATCGGCACCAGGAGCCTGATGTTCATGGTGCATCCGACACTTAACGACGCGGACATGCACGATATCGTCACCGCCGTGGGCAAAGTGATGGCCGCGATCACGAGTGAGTCGATCTCAACCAAAGTGGCTTAAATCTGCACTCGAGCATCGTGTAAACCCCATGATTCAACCTCCATGGGTGGTCCAGACAATCCTGCAAGGTTGTCTGGATGCCGCAGGCACACGAAAGCGTTGAATGGTCTGTTACTCGAGACGCTTCATTCAACAATTCCAGTTGTAGAGTAATCACAGCTTTTGTGTTGCTTCGCAATCCAGACAACCCCGGTAAAGTTCAATTAATAGGGCGTGATTGTCTGGACCACCCTTGATTGGGATTACCCGGACTGATTTTGATCCAAAACCCTGCTATTCAGCCACAATGCCGAGGCGAATCAGTTTGCTCAGGCATTCATCCCGTTCGCGGGAGCGGCTCAGTTCTTTCCAGCTGTCGTCCTGAGATTCCAGGAATAGATCCTTGCTGAAGGGAGGAGCGATTCCCCGGCTGGCGGCTGCAGCCATCAGGCGACTGATCAACTCGTGATCGAGACGGGTGAAGTACATGGCCTGCATCCGATAATCCTGGAAGGCTTCCCAGACCATCGGAAAAAGAGGTTTAATGATCTGCTCCCCAATGGTCGTCGCATAGTTACGAATCTCAAGCTGGGCATGAGAATCCATCCGCAGGGCGAGAAAATGGAGCAGATTGTGCAGATCGACTTTCCAGTACGCCTCGGTGTAGGTGCTTAAGGGGAGATCCTTCCGGGCCTGCTCGCGGGCGACACCTGCTTCCAGGCGCGCTTCATAGACTCGTTTTAATTCCCGCTGCAGGGCAGTTTCGTCCTCAGTCAATTTGCGACCAAGTTCTTCAGAGAGGTAATCTTCACTCCCCTGCCGATTGCTCTGTGACTGAGAACGCCATTCATTCGATTCTGTCTGCTGGGCGGCGTCGATGGCGATGGAATAGCGGGTACTGTATTCATTCACATTGGCAGTACGGTGCCGAATCCATTGCCGCCAGCAGTCCATGGGAACGCGGACCAGGAATTTGATTTCGACCATCTCAAAAGGGGTCGTGTGGCGATGTCGCAGCAGATAGCGGATCAAAGTCCGGTCATCGGAGACTTTTTTCGTTCCGTCGCCGTAACTGACGCGGGCCGCCTGCACGACTGAGCTGTCGTCGCCCATGACGTCGACCAGGCAGACGAAACCATCATCCAGGACAGGGAATTTCTTCCAACGGAGTTCTTCAACCAGTTCTGCTCGCTCAGCCACCTGAGTGCTCCCTCACACGAAAAGAAGTGAAAAAATAGAGGGGACAGTGTAAGACAGGCAATTCGAGGACGCAACCAACCCCGTGAGATTCTATAGAGTAAGAATTTTCAGCTCCCGAGAGCGAAAATGAGGTAATTCCTCTAGACAATCGGAAAATTGTAATTATAACAATCGCCATCAGGAGATGCCTGATACGGCTGTTTTCAGACGTATGAACAGAATAATGGAGGATTGAAGCTACAGTTTTGACCGTTTTCTACTCTGGTCAAAACCCAGAGACCATCTACTCTTCTATTTAGTTTCCTGAGACTCATTTCAAAACCGGGGACCGTGTTTCATTACGAAACCAGAATCTCGAATGCACCACTTGTTTAAGGGTTTTGAAATCAGATTCAGTAGAAATTCGAAACCCCGGAGTGGGGGACGAATTGACTCTAATTAAGAGCCGGTTGTCGGCCAAACCAATTCGGTTATTCAGCAATCACTCAAGGAAGACCAAGATGCTTGTACTGACCCGCAAAACAGAGGAGTCGATCCACATCGGCTCAAACATTACCATTCAAGTTGTTTCCGTCAAAGGAAACCGAGTTCGGATCGCCATTGATGCCCCACCTGAAGTGCTCATCAAACGGGCCGAGCTTGGCGAACAACGTGAATTACAGGAAGAGTTGCTGCTGGCAAGCTGTTAAGAACAAAGCCTGTACCCCGCCCCAATTCCTGCCGATTTCTCCCCACCTTCCAGCTTTGTGAGCCAGACCACCTGCGTTTGCAGTTCACCCGAGCGATACCGTTTCTGAATCAGGCGAGCCGCTTGAACCGCTTCAGAAGTAGCGACTTTCGCTTCAGGCTGCGCTGATATCAACGGAGTTTTCACTGGTTTACGCTTCTTACGTGTAGCGGTTTTCTTGACGATTCGACGAAATGCGAGAATCGTGGTGTCATCCGGTTTACTGGGATGCCCCGGTTGAGGATGATCCATGCGCTCGCGGGTGATTTCGGTCAGTTTCTGAATTTTCTGACGCAACGGCCCCTTACGGATCAATTCGATGATTTCCTCTTCATGCAGGTTATCCGATAACCCATCGCTGGAGAGAATCAGTGTGTCACGGGGTGCCATTTCGACGGGGAACCCATTTCAATCCACATTTCACTCGAACCAACCACATTAAAGACAATGTGCCGTTCGCTGTGATGCATCGCCTCGTTGGTATCGAGCATTCCCGCTTCCTGGGCAAAACCAACCGGGGAATGCGAGACCGTGCGGAGTTTCACCTTGCCACGTTGACCCACCAGCATGATCAGCGAATCGCCCACATGATAGGTCCGGATGGTCTGGTTCTGAATCTCGGCGACAGCGATGGTGCTGGCAGCCCCGGTGCCGAGTTTCATAATCTCTTCGTTGGCCGTCTCGATCGCGTTCAGAATGGCAGTTCGCAGAGTAATTGCTTCTGTGGCTGCGGAAACGACTCCAGGAGTGGAGTTTTGCCATTCAAACTTGCTGAGACAGCTCTGGAAGGTCTCGACCACAATACGGGAGGCATCCTCGCCACCGCGTCGCCCTCCAACCCCGTCCGCCACGACCAGAATCAGGCTGCGGTCGGTGGGAGTGAATACGGCGAGAGAATCCTCGTTGGGAGACTCTTTATCCGGGGAGCGGCGGGAATAGTGAATGACTTCACCAAGCTTTGTGCGGCCACTTTCGGGTTCGGTCATCTCACCCTGCAGGCAAATAGAAGCCTGCTCCGTCTGTTTTGAAGAGACAGATTGCGATTTTGCCGATTTAGAAGCAAATAGAGAACCGAAGAACATGGCTACCCGGAATCATCCGCCTGGATGATCTTTCCATCTTTCTTCCCCTCCGAAATGAGACTGACTCACTCATCAGGGATCGGACGATCCACGCGGATCATTGATTTAAGTACTCTATTCTAGGCAATTCGTCGTGCAGCGCGAACACCATTCGACCTTGAATTCACCTTACGAGTCGTGCCCGCCCGTTTTGTCGTCTTTCTGGCCCGTTTTCCCTCAGCCGCTTTCAGTGCCTGTTTCTTGAGTTTGGTGAACTCTTTCAGCATGACTTGAGCGTCCGCAAATCGTTTCTTTGGATTGACTTGCAGCGATTTACGCAGGAATTCAATGAACTCAGCGGGAACCTTCTGCTTCAAGCGGCGATGCCCAGGTAGTGGCCATTCGTACGGCCATTCAGGCCATTTTCCGGCCAGCATCCGAAACATGATCAAACCGAGGGAAAATACGTCCGAGCGGAAGGAAGGTTTCCCCATCGCCTGCTCGGGAGCCATATAACCAAGAGTACCGGAACCGGACGACCGCACGGTTCGCAAGGCAATTTTAGCGATGCCAAAATCGGCCAGACGGAGTTGGTGGTTGGCAAACAGGATCATATTTTCGGGTTTGATATCGCAATGCATGACCCGATGCTCGTGGGCGAAGGCAACCGCCTCCAGCATCTGTTCGGCAAGATCGAGCGTCAGATCAAGGGACATCCGTTTGCGCAAACGCTCATTCAGGGTTTGCTCACCCAGCGGGGTGACAATCACAAAACGGTTCTCAATGAAAGCGGCGTATTTGAGTGGCAGGATATGCGGGTGATCGAGCCGGGCAAGGACGCGGACTTCATTTTTGAAATCCTTCAGCATCGAATCGCTCAGCACTTCCTGATGAGGGATTTTCAGCGCAACACGAATTCCTTCGATCGAATCGTACGCCTGGTAGATAGTGGCGAAACCACCTTCTCCCAGACGCTTTTCAATGCGGTATTTATCGAAACGCTGGCGAACTCGCAACATGCCGGAATTGCCTCTGGAGTTCTCGGTACGAACTGCCCCGGGACTGGCTTTATAAAGTGTAATCACAACAGTGGCATCCATTCTTACGAGAAGATGAAGCGAGAACAATCAGTCGTTCAGTTGATTTACGAAGATTGTCTGTAATCCTTCATCAAACCGGGTACTCAAGTCCCTGTTACCCGGAAAGAATCACTGTGAGTCCTGTTAGTGAGACCGCATTCTTTCTTCAAGAAAAGGCCCCTACCCTCTGGTGGAGGGACAGAATTTCAACTGCCTAGTCACATCAGGACCAGGCAAATATAGTTCAGGATTCTTTCCCAAGCTGAGTCAATCGCCCGGCGGTGGACAATCAATCTCTCAGGATCGATATGTCAGTAGAAACAGGAGCCCCCTTGATCACTCAGCCAATACAGAAAAATGATCTGTCGCAAATCGAGGTTCTGGACGAATCGAACGGTCGAAACCTGGCTGATCCGGATGGAAACAGTTATGGCTGACCGGCTGCAAACAGAAATTTTCTCTGTGGTACGCTACCCCGATATTCCGGGCTGAATGATTTTTTGAGACCTGTCCTCCCTGACAGATCAGTTACGCCAATTGCGTCGATAGCAATGGTTTACCTATTTCTATCGGCAGTCCACTGGTTCAGGATGAATATCGTAGGACGCGAAGGACCGATTCACCGGAAGTTCTGTAACATTCCCAGCCTTCCTCAATATCAGTTTTCCGCATTTTGGCCAAAAATCGAAGTTAATTAAAAATTGGCTAAAGATTTCTTAAGAGAGCTCGCGCGACTCACCTGAATCAGTCTGGACACGTTTTTGAGGTTCCACTACATATCTGCCTCTACTCTCTCCAACCCCTGATTAATTGACCTTACCCACGACTTCACCAGTTCGATGAACGGAGGCGGATATGCCCCCGGAGAACCCCGGTGGACTGCGCGGACCTTCTGCGGACAATCGATAAGCATTCCCGGTGTTGATTATCACCGCAGTCTCTGCGGATCGTCGCGCCTTTGCCGCCGGTCACCGACCTGTTGCTGGCCTGCAACGTCACGATCTCAGTCCTGACCCTGCTGACGACCGTGTATGTGAAGGTCCCTTGAATTTCGGTTTCCTACAATTCTGCTTGGTTCCACACTCGCACGCCTTGTTCTGAACGTCGCCTCGACACGACTCATTCTGATGAATGGAGCAAGTAGCGGAACCGAGGCTGCCGGAGGGGTGATTCAGGCATTCGGCGAATTTGTTGCCGGTGACAATATTGTGATCGGGCTGATTCTGTTCGTTATTCTGGTGGCGATTCAGTTCCTGGTGATCACCAAAGGAGCGACGCGTATCAGTGAGGTCGCCGCCCGTTTTGCCCCGACGGAATGCCGGGTAAGCAGATGGCGATCGATGCCGACTCTGAACGCCGGACTGATCAATGCCGAACAGGCCAAACAGCGTCGGGAAGAAGTGATCCACCAGGCTGACTTTTACGGGGCGATGGACGGTGCCAGTAAATTCGTAATGTGGGGACTCATCAGGCATTGGTGATCACCCTGATTAATATCGGGTGGCCTCTATATCGGCCGATGGAAAACGGAATGGGGTTTGGAAATGCTGCCCAGATTTTTACCAGCCTGACGATTGGGACGGTCTGGTCACCCAGGTTCCCGCCTTCCTGATTTCACTCGCTGCCGGTTTGATCGTGACCCGTACTTCAACAGAGAGTAACCTCCCTCGCGACGTCATCCAGCAGATGGTGGCTCACCCCGAGGCACTCTTTCTTTCCAGCGCCTTCCTGTTCAGCCTCGCCTTCACCGGGCTACCCCCGTTGCCATTGATGAGCCTTTCAGTCATCTGCCTGATTGTCGGTGTCATGATGCGACGACACAAAGAGGCGGTGGCTGTGATGGAACAGAAACAGGAAGAGAAAGCCCAGGTCGAACAAGCGGCACGTCCCGAAGCGAAACCGGAAGACAATTTAGTGGTCGATCCGCTGCAACTCGAACTCGGCTTCGGCCTGATTAAACTCGCTGACCCGAACAGTGGGGGTGATATCCTCGACCGGGTCACCCGCATTCGGCATAAGGTTGCGCACGAGTTGGGGATTATTCTTCCCAAGGTTCGCATTCGAGATAATATTCGTCTCGAACAGCGACAGTATCAAATCAAAATTCGTGACATTCCCGTTGCCTGGGGAGACATCTTTCCGGATGCATTGCTGGCAATTGATACCGGCGCAACGGGAGGAGATATCCCCGGAATCGACACCAAAGAACCGGCATTTGGCCGACCTGCGAAATGGATCGAGATGGCCCATAAAGATCGGGCGGAAATGTCAGGCTATAACGTCGTCGAACCATCGGCAGTCATTATTACCCATCTGACTGAGGTGGCGAAAGAACATGCCCACGAGTTGCTCACACGGCAACAGGTGCACGAACTACTCGATAATCTGCGACAGACGTCACCGAAGATTGTGGATGAACTGATTCCCGATATGTTGAAAACAGCTCATATCCATCAGGTTCTCAATAATCTACTGAGGGAACAGGTTCCCATACGGGATCTGGAGACGATTCTGGAAACGCTCAGTAATTACGCTGACCGGACAAAGGATCTGGGCATTCTGACAGAGTACGTACGGCACTCACTCGCCCGTACGATCTGTCTGCAATACCGCGATCGTCGACGCACATTGCATGTGATCACACTCGATCCGGCACTCGAAGATATTCTGATGGCTGGTTTTGATTACAGCGAACGGGGACTGATGGTGAAACTTTCACCTCAGGTTTCGGAACAGGTTACCACCGCGATTGCGGGAGAACTGAAAAAACTGGTCACGATGGGACATCCGCCCGTTCTGTTATGTGCTCCCCAAGTCCGGGCAGGATTGAAACAAATCACCCAGGCTAGTCTGCCGAAACTGGCAGTCCTCAGCCTGAATGAAGTCACACGAGATACAAATGTCGAAGCCGTATCCCAGGTCACCGCAGGGCCTCAGCCTCAGATGGCAGGTGCCGGTCTGGAGGATGACCTTGAACATCCTGCGTGAACTTCATGACGAATTCTGATTCGACCGACAACTCCAAAACAACTACCAGATTGAATACTTATCCGGCCTCACGAAAGACATGAACATGCAGGAAATTAAACATTTCTCGGCGCTGCCAGCATGCAGGAAGCTCTGGACCTGGTTCGAACCGAGGTCGGCCCGGACGCGATGATTCTGCATACCAAACAGGTTTCAGAACGAGGTCTCCTTCCCTGGAAGAAATCAGCCCCAGAGGTCGAAATCACGGTCGCTCTCGAAGAGGTTCCCTCCAAATCACGATTGTCGGAATCAGTCGCTGATAAATATCGGGGTGAATACTCACCTGCTGAAGAGGAGGCACCTCAACCATCTAAATCAAAAAGGCCCGCTCGGCGACCTCCTCAGAACAGTCAGTCGATGGCGATGCAACTTCTGAGTCAAATCGGGCAGGAAGCAGATGAACTTGATTTAAGTAGCTCAGTCAAAACACCGCGCCGCCCTGCACCACAAACTACTCCATCAGCATCCACCTCTGCCGAGTCACCCATTCGTGAAAGTATTCTGACGCGTCCCTTGACTGCATCCCAACGGAAAAGTTATCTGAACGGTGAAGAGGAAGTCGCTGCAGTCAGAACAGTATTACAAAATTCTCGTCCGGAAGCGAAAACTCAGAACCGGCCCCGCTCAATTGCAGCCGACTCAATCGCCAAATCGTCTGAAAGAGGCGAGAGCTCTACTCGTCCAGTCAAGCAACAACCACAACCAGCCACGCCACCTGCTAACCAGAGTCGCTCATCCAACACCAGTCGTGTCACGGAATCGCTTGCCTCTGGTGTGACTCAGAATCAGGCTTCTGCACCTAAATCTTATGTCGATCAGGATTTTGCCAATCGTCTGGCGAATATCGAACGGATGCTGATGAACCTGGGGCGGCAGAACCCGATGCTGGCGATGCATGAATTGCCCAACAGCCTGTTTAATTTGTATACAAAATTGCTTGATGTCGATGTCGCTGAGGATGTCGCCCGAGAGCTCGTCTTTGATTTCAAAAAACAATGCCGTACACAGGAATTGGAAATTGAAGGTCGCACCGACGCACTGCTCGAGGGAATGCTGGAAAAAGAATTCCGCTGCAGTGGCCCGATTCAAGTCCCGCAGGGACGTCGCAAGGTGGTGGCATTGGTGGGAGCTACTGGCGTTGGCAAAACAACCACCATCGCCAAGCTGGCCGCTAACTTCAAATTGCGTCAGGGATTGAAAGTCGGGCTGGTCACCGTCGACACCTACCGCATCGCGGCTGTCGAACAATTGCGGACTTATGCCGAGATCATGGATCTCCCCATAAAGGTCGTCACCAACCCCCAGGAAATGCGTCAGGCACTCGATGAACTGCAAGGGTTGGATCTTGTGCTGATTGATACGGGCGGACGAAGTCCTAAAGATGAACTCAAAATCGAGGAACTGAAACAACTGCTGCAGGAAGCACGCGCGGATGAAGTTCATCTCGTGCTGAATCTGACAGCCAGTCAACGGAGTCTGGAATCGATGGCGGCTGAATTCAAAGTCGCCGGAACGACATCTATGATCCTGACCAAGCTGGATGAAACCGAAGGATTGGGACCGTTACTCAACCTCGCTCGGAAAGTCTCGTTACCGGTCAGTTATCTGACGACTGGTCAGGCCGTACCGGAAGATATTGAACCTGCTTCCGTCGCCCGCATGCGAAAGTTACTGCTGGGTCAGGAGTACGTGGGGCAACTTGTTTGAAACCACCGATGGACACGGATTCACACAGATAAACTAAACAGATTCGTTTGATAATAAATCACACTACTCACAATCAGGAAAATAAAGTTGATCGTGGAAGACCAGGCAACGGCATTACGGGCGTTGACCGAACAATATAAACAGCAGCAGCAAACTCCTGCGATTATGGGCAGAGAAGCGCTCACCCTCGCCGTCACTGGTGGCAAGGGGGAGTCGGTCGCAGTGGGCGCCAAGGCGCAATTCCGCGATTGCTTTCGCAGAGTTGGGGCAGAAAGTCTGTTTGATTGATGCCACACCCGGACTAGGGAACCTTGATCTGTTATGCGGTCTGAACTGTTACTGGAATCTCTCGCATGTCATCAGCGGCGCTCGGGAACTGAGCGATGTTGTCACAGCAGGTCCTGCCGGTATTGATGTGGTAGTCGGTGCGAATGATCTTTCTCAACTCGAAGGGTTACCTCACGCTGCCATCGAAGACTTAAAACAACAACTGGTGCTGCTCGAACAGAATTATGACTTCGTGCTGTTTGATGCCGGTAATGCATTGCACAGTTCGACGCGACCTCTGTTGTCACTGGCAGACCAGTTCCTGGTTGTGACGACATCCGATCCGACTGCGATCGCGGATGCTTATGCCAGTATCAAACGGTTAGCGACGATTAACCCCTGTCCCATCGAAGTACTGGTGAATCAGGTTCATGATGCAGCTCACTCGGCGAAGATCTTTGAACGGATCGAATCGACCTCGCGTTTGTTTGTGCAAACACGCGTGCAGTTTGCCGGGTCAGTCTCTTTTGATGAACAGATGCAACAGGCCACCTGGAAACGCACACCTCTACTGAACTTCGCTCCCGAGAGCGAAGCCGCCGAACAGATTCGGTCGATTGGCAAGCGACTCTTAAGTTCAATCATTCCAAATTCAGAATCAACTAATGGAAACTGGCGAGATCGACTCTCGGGTTTCTTCGGTATGAAAAAAGAATGAACAGAGTTGACCCTCTCGATTTCTCAGTTGGACCGGCAGGAGTTGCCGAACAACGACTCCCAAAATGTTAAAGTTTAACGATTACGTCAAATTTACTAGAGAGACTCATCGACGATGTCGATAAATAGCATACGCACCCTTTCCCGCCTGAATCGGGCCGACCTACTATCATTTAAGCCGGAGCAGCAGTTTGGCTATCCAGTTCGCCTCACGCCTAGCCTTGATTGCGTTTGCAGCCTCAAACCTGCAAGCCGCATTAACAGGCAGCGATGTGTCGGGCGCACTTCAAACCGCATTGATCGTTGCCGCATTCTTTTTTCTGGCGGGTCTCATCATTGGTGACTTAAGTCGACGAGTGGTGGAAGAAAACGTGGAGAAGGAACTCCAGGAACTTTATACCACTCTCGAAGCGGCAAACAACAAGACGACATCGACTTGATATCGATTTTCAGTAAATCAGGATTTCACAACTCCAGGGAGGGTTGAATGGCCACCAAGTTAAGCAGCGAAGAAGTTGCAGACCTTTGGCGGGTTTATAAAGAAGATCAGGCCGCGGGACGCAAGGACGAACGTCTCCGTAATAAACTGATCGAAACTTATTATCCACTCGTACGCTACAATGCCGAACGAGTGTGGGCCAAACTGCCGGAAGGGGTCGACTTGAACGACCTGATTTCGGCGGGTGTGTTCGGATTGATGGATGCGATTGACGCATTTGACCTCGAACGAGGAGTCAACCCGGGAAAAGTCCCTACTGCGTCCCCCGTATCCGGGGAGCGATGCCCGATGAACTGCGTACGATGACTGGGTTCCCGTCTGGTTCGCAGCAAGGCGAGCAGCTGGAAGCGGCCCGTAAACAGCAGAACTGGGTCGCCCTCCTTCTGATGCCGAAATCGCCGCCAAAATGGGAACTCTCCGTTGAAGAGTTCGACAAACTCAAATCAGAAGCGAACGCTGTTAACCCGTGAGCCTGAATAAAAAATGGTACGAGACCGACAGTTACAAAGATGTTCGCGAAGTCGATATTCTGGAAGACATCAAAGGGGAAGACCCACGCTGGGCATCCAGAAACGGGATGTGATGCGACTGGTGACTAAAGGGCTCAATCGCAACGAACGCCTGATTATTATTTCCAGGTACTACTACGAAGAACTGACGATGAAAGAGATCGGCAGCACCCGGTCTGTCAGAATCACGCGTCAGCCAGATGCATTCGAGCATAGTCAATCGACTCAAAGATCAACTCGGCCGTCGACGTCCTGAGTTCGATTAAGATAACATTATCAATGAGACAAAAAAAACACCCGCTCGTGATTCGAAAGGTGTTTTAGCGGGTTCACCACCTGAAAGGCATACAGCTCGGCCTGGTCGAGATAAATTTTAGCGCGGACAATCTGTCCTTTAAGTTCACTCAGATCACTGCCTGATTTCCAGCTGGGCCTTAAACGTAAGCCATCCTGTGCTGCCAGGGGATGGCCTCTTCAGCAGAGTAACCGGGAATCGTGTTCCCTTCGGCATCGAGGATCTCGACTTTGAGGGAACCGTGCGATGCATTCGCGTTGAGTTCGAGCTGATTGCCGTCGAGTTGGAACGGTTTGGTGATAATCCAGCCCGGTTCGTTTCGTTTCCAGGATTCGAGATAAACAAATCGATCATGTAGGCGTTGCCAGTCCAATCGCGGGCTTATAAGGATGACGCATATGACCGTTGGGCCAACCGGTGTAGTAGACCCAGTGTTTGTCATCTTTCAGAATCACGGTCGCGGCGGGATGAATCATGTCTTTATCAAAAGAACCGTTCGGCCCCCGTGGGGAATCACCTCTTTTGAGGCGTAGACCCACGAGAGATCCTTAGTGGCTGGCGTGTCCCCCGCGACGAGTCCCGAGGTACACGCTCCAGACATCACGTTCATGTCGACGGGTTTCGTCTCCGACATAAGTTTGAGGGATATTGAAGGAGGGCCATTCCATCACGGCCAGCCAGGCAAAGTCGATCTCCTCATGTTGCCAGAAGAGACGGTGAATCTGGGCGCCGTTTTCCTTCTTTCGAGTCCTTCCCGATCAAAGATCCATTCATCCACCGTCGTCCAGTTGGTTGGATCGGTCATGATATCGGGATTAATCATCTCACGGTGCCACGGAGTCTCAGGGACCTCCCCCCGGTCCATAGTCGGTGCGGGTGAAGAGTCGATAAAGCCGTGCGCCTGTTCATCCCAGACAATCTGATTGAGTGTATCACTCGCACGCCGGTGACAGGCTTGCCGTTAAAAGGTAATCTTTCCAGTGTAGACCATCGGCGGAGTAACCACACAGACAGCGTGCGGCAACCCCACTCGATTCCAACGGGCGGAAAATCGATTTGAACTGGTGTGCCGGATCTGTTTCATGCGGATCGAGGAAGAACCACATCCTTGATAGTCCAGCAGATTGTTGTCTGCTCCCATTGAATTCTTCTCACCCAGCTCGGTCCGAGTCCAGTGGATCCCATCAGTTGATTCCACACGACAGCAGTAATCCACAGGCCCCGTGTAACCGTAGTGCATGATGAACCGGTCATCCATGTAATGGACTGAGTTCACCTGAAACAGGTTTGCAATTTCCCACTCTTTCTCACGAACCAGAAGTGGTTTACCGTTGTTTTCTTTCGTCGCCTGGTTGAGATCGCGCTCAATGTTATATTTGTGCGAGATTAAATAATCATCGACGAACAACTGCTTCTGCAAACCGACTTCAATCGGCTCTTCTTTCCAGATGTCGGCAATCGTCGGCAGCGGGACAATTTGATCCTGCGGGACAAGGTTTGTTCCTTGAGCGAAGAGTGGAGTCACAAAGAGCGAACAGAGACAGAAAACAGGGATGGAGAATTTCATAGGCCTGAGTTTCTAAAGAGCTTGATCGAACGGGTGAAGCATCCCTGCCCGGTTTGATCATACCTCAGAATTGATCTCAGGTGAACCTGCCAGGTTAAACCGATTCTGTCATGCGGTGGGTGGGGACGGGGCGACCGGGGCGGAAGCTTTGAGAGCTGCGGAATTCGGAAGTGATGTTCCGTTTGGCACATTCTTCTTCGACAGCGAGTTTTGCCTCTGCTTCCAGAATGACCGGGTCACAGGCGACACGAGCGTTGACGATCAGGTCGATCTCTTTCACCTCACAGCGGGAAGGAAGTGAGAGTTCCGCATCGGTATCGTTACTGATCAGATTAGCGACGCCAAAGAAGCCTTCCCATAACCCAATCGTTTTGAGATGCGCCGCTTCGAAACCAGCTTCATTAATACGTGTCTTCAGATTTTTGACGACATCGAGCAGTAAGTCATCGAGATCAAAAGGGGACCCGGCTGTTAAATGGACAGAGCTGTTCAGCCAACCGAGTTCTGCTTCACCTTCGGCGTAGATATCGTAATCAATATCGAGTAGTCGACGACCGAAATCACCTTGTTGAGAAAGTAACTCGTGCAGTCCTTCAAATCCGGCACCTGTTTTAGCAGAGATCCTGAGAGAGGGGACACCCGGGCAATGTTCGCGGATCAGTTCGGCAATCTCTTCCACTTCTTCGTTACTTAACTCATCAATGCGGTTGATAAGAATCGCGTCGGCTTCTTCAAGTTGTTTTTTCAGGATGTATGCCGCTTTGGGAGAGAAACCGGCCTTCTCTTCATTTTTGAGAATCTTGCGTCCATGACTTGGCTTCAGAATGACTGAGTAAGGAGCAATTTCGAACTCGGCACCCAGCAATTGTTTGATCGGTTGAATGACTGTCGCGACGAGGTCGGTACAACTTCCAACTGGTTCCGCCAGAAGGACATCGGGGCGGTCTTCTTTACTCAGGTTGCGGACAGTTTCGATCAGGTTATCGAACTGACAGCAGAAACAGGCACCGGCTACCTCTCCAACATGAAAGCCCTGAGAACGAAGTGACTCTGTATCGACGAGGCCAGCCGCCTGATCATTGGTGACGATACCGACATTGAGCCCCTGCCCCTGGTAGTGTCGCGCTAATTGAGCCATCGTTGTCGTTTTACCGGCACCCAGGAAACCTCCCACCATGATGAAACGAATTTTAGTCGTCATTGTCTTTCGTGCCTGTCTGCTTTATCGTTGAGGGGAAGTATCTTGCCCATGGGCGTACAACTGTCCGGGAGCTTACTGTTATTCTAACAATGGTAAGTATAACATCAGCAAAGTCCACTCACACCCCCTGGGAATCCGGTAATTACATCCCTGTTGCAGGGTTTCTCATATAACAAATTGGTCTTATCTGATTAGAGTATAACCACTTAGACCATTAACAACCCTGATTTTAGATTCTTATGGAATTACCTGCAAAAGCCAGTAACCTTCCCGCCTTATTGGGAGGGACGGCGGTCCGACCAGCCGGGCCACCCGGTTGGCCACCGGTGCGCGATGAGATCGATCAGTCTTTACGCGACTGTTACGAATCGGGTGACTGGGGACGCTATCACGGGAGTTTTATCCCTCGATTCGAGAAGCTCGTGCAGGACTATTATCAGTGCGAATCCCTGACGCTCTGCTCGAGTGGCAGTTCCGCATTGGAGCTCGCTTTACGGGGTATTAAGGTCGAGGCGGGTGATGAAGTCATCATGTCAGCTTATGACTTCCGCGCGAATTTTCAGAATATTACGCTACTGGGCGCGACACCTGTGCTGGTCGACTTGAGGCCGGACGATTTTCAAATGGATGTCGAGAAAATCGAAGAGGCAATCACAGACAAAACGAAGGCGATTTTAATCTCACACCTGCATGGAGGAATTGTTGATCTCCACGCAGTCAAATCGATTGCAACACAGCATGGAATCATGTTGATTGAAGATGCCTGTCAGTGCCAGGGAGCACGTTATGACAACCAGCCACTCGGAATGTGGGGCGATGTGGGCATCATCAGCTTCGGGGGGAGTAAATTAACAACGGCTGGTCGGGGAGGTGCTGTACTGACCAACGATCCCGCTATCGCACAACGCATCAAGGTTTATCAGGAACGGGGCAACCTGGCTTACCCCCTCTCTGAAATGCAGGCGGCTGTTTTGATTCCTCAATGGGAATCGTTGAACGAAGATCATCAACAGCGTCTTAATAATGTTCAACTTCTATGGGAGAAGATTGAAGCTGCTGCTCTACCGGGATTGAGGCTGCTTTTGCATTCTGATCAGAAATCAATTCCAATAGCCGCGGTTCCCATACGCTCTCGCCCGGTTATTATAAAGTCGGGTTCCAATATCACCAGAGGATTGGAATCAGCTTTCGCGTGAACTTTTCTGTGAAGCAATGCGAGCGGAAGGGATTGCTTTCGACCCAGGTTTTCGCGCACTGCATCTGACGCATAGTGCGACGCTTTCGAACACACTCCGACTTAAAAATCGCAAACCGCGCTGATGTAGAAATTGTCGGCCTGCATCACCCGGTGTTGCTGGAATCTCCTGAGTCAATCGAGGAGATCATCATCGCCCTTCAAAAAATTTATCGTCATTCTGCAGAACTACAACAATGGAAAAAACCATGAATATAAATTACGAAGATCTGATCACGGATGGATTGGAATACAAGGCCTTCCTGGACAAATACGCAAAGCCTGAACAACGCCAAGCGCTGGGATGATTTTTACGATCGAGTTTCACTCATTGAGGAACAGGTTAAGATTCTCAAAAGTTTCTCTCGGGAAATGTACGTGCTGGTACTGGCCGGAGCGTGGTGTGGAGATTGTGTCAATCAATGTCCGATTATGTGCTCGCCTTTGCTGAGCTGAATGAGAATATCAAACTGCTTTTCTTTGATCGGGACGATCACCCCGACTTCGCCGCTGAAATGTCTGTCTGTGGCGGTCAACGTGTGCCGGCTGTCCTCTTCCTGAATGAAGATCTGCAACCGTGCGGACGGTATGGCGACCGGACGATTTCCAAATACCGGCAGATGATGAGCGACATGACCGGAGCCGCCTGCCCCACGGGGATCATTGCTCCTGAAGAGAGCCTGACGATGGGCGTGATTACCGACTGGCTCATCGAGTTTGAACGAAACCAGTACATCATGCGAACCTCTCCCCGGTTACGAAAGAAACATGGGGATTGAGAAGCACGCTGCTTCTACCCGGCCCACTGCGTTTCTTCTTCTTTCGGTTCCTCATCGGCATCGAGGGCCAGCAGGTGATCCCGTTGGAAAAATTTGTCCAGGAGAATTCTAACGGGAACCAGGAAGGCAATGAAGAGCGGAAAAAGAATCTTCATGTACTGTTTGTCGGATAGATTGATCAGACAGAGAATCGTCAAACAGGCGAGTTGAATCAAGGTAAAGCCGGTGGATGGTGTTGGGAGGTACCCGGCGGATGTAGTGGGTTTGCGGATAAAGATTGGAATCCATCACCAGCAATGTAATCCGTTCATAGAACTGGTTCCCCGTCAGAGAGACAACTCCCATGTAGAGGAAGAGGCCATACAGCACCGAGAGAGGTGTGATTTGCAGGTAGGGTAAGAGGAGAACCGAAAACCCAATCAGAATATGAATGACTAACCCGGTCAACCGGTTCTCATTGACGTGGATCACCTGTTCTTTGCGTTCGGCATTCGGCGCGACAACTTCCTCGGTAGTGGCCAGAGCCCGGACATGAGCGAGGGATCGAACTGTAGCGGCGACCAGCCAGGGAAGCCCGAACAACGAACAGCCCCCGACCATCAACCCGATCAGCAGTAGATCGTAATGATAGGCCGAGCCTTTTTTCATCTTAAGGTCCGGACTGTTCAAAAGTCGCGAGGTGATATTCTGTGAGAGGGCAATCAACAGGGCGGCCAGAAGCGCTGGTCCTGCTGCTGCCCAGCGCAGCCACCCGGGTGTCGCGAAAGGATCGACCAGCCAGTCTCGGCCGGAGGTTGTCGTGAATCCGGCGGGAGCAGTTAACCGGTCAAGATCGACCTCGCCACTCCACATCCAGGCAATCCAGATCATCATCCCCATGGCAATCGCAGGACCAAAATCAGCGAGGAATTCCCGCATCTGTGGAAGCAGATAACGACTGCGCCCGCATGCGCATTAAGGACATCGCGATATAAAACGTACCGAGTGCCAGCAGCAATGAGAGGAATGAGGTATCGTGTGACTGTCCTCCATCCACGAAACCGTCGCGGAAGATGGCTACAAGATTCCGCACTGATTCATAAATGAAAATCAGCGCCCATGAAGCCGCCGCGAATATTTCATCTGTAAGCGCGTAAAGAAAGGCATCAGACAGCTCGCTTCTGTCACGGCAAACAGGATCAGAAATCCAGCGGTCCAGAAACCAACCCAGGCATACGCGGAAAGAAAATCAACTTCCCAGCTGGTGCAAAGTTGGTACAGAATCTGGGTGAAGACGAGCATCGGACCGATTCCACCCAGAATCGTCATTGGTTGCCCACCAATCAGCCGCATAGATCAATCCACAAATGGCTGTCGCCACCAGCATCTCCACCGCACCAATGCTGCCATCGGTCGCCTTGCCCATAATCCCGCCGAAGGTAATTGCCGGAGCGAGACAGGCAAAGAACAGGAAGACAGAGGAGGCAATCGTTTTAAAGTTCAATCCATCGGTGAAGTCGCTTAAATAATGCGGAATGCGGCGCTGGACATCATGGATAATTCCCCCCAGTGGGCGACCGGAAAAGTGAAGTCCTTCCGGGATTTTCGCCTGGGCACGAGCTTCGGGGGAAGTGCGATAGACGAAATGCTGAAACGCTGCGGCCAGTTGCTGTTCATTCAGAGCAGCCCCCGCTTCATAGCGGAACTCGTCATCCGACATTAACTGCGCGATGAGCGTGAGTGCATCGAGGTGTTCCTGAACTGCTTCAGGAGGCCCCAGGAGTACGCAGACAAAGCGCGTCGGGATTCTGTCGGGAGCGCCCATATTGAGCGCATGGTTCAGACGCACAAATATTACCAGCGGACGT
The DNA here is from genome assembly GCA_041398805.1 of Planctomycetaceae bacterium. Lineage (GTDB taxonomy): Bacteria > Planctomycetota > Planctomycetia > Planctomycetales > Planctomycetaceae > Polystyrenella. The sequence goes on from JAWKUC010000003.1 coordinate 219,329, forward strand.
TCGACACCCGCGAGATAGGCATGAGGAACTGCAACAGCATGACCGATCGCCGTGGAACGAATCCGTTCGCGTTCCATCAGGCTTTCCAGAATGGCTGTCCGATGGACTTCCTGGATATAGTCATGAGCGATGACGTAATCAACCGTCTGCTCCAGCACGCCTTTCATATCTCGTGCTTCGAGATCGAGCAGAAAGAGTTCGTCGTCGATGATTTGTTTCAGTAACTCCATAACCAACCTTAATTCATTTCAACAATCAGTTCTACAGGAACAACTCGAACGCGATATTGAATCCTGTGAGAGTCTGTTATTCGTCGGTTAAATTGTTACTCAGCAGGCGGATTCACACAAGTTAAGATTCGCAATTAAGCAGATTGAGAACTGATGGAGCATCGAAAACATGAGAATTCGCTTGCTTTCTCGAAAAACCGAACGTCGAAGAAAGAGCTAGTTCGACAGCGGCTGACAACAGAATTGATAATAGATTTCTGCGGCCTGTTCCAATTGGAGAATTTCAATCCACTCATCTTTGGTGTGTGCCTGCGCGATAGAGCCTGGTCCGAAGACAACAGCTGGAACACCCGCTGAATTCACGGTAGAAGCATGAGTTCCAAACGGCACCGTGATTGATTTCTTTTCCCCTGCGATGGGTTCAATCGTATTGAGTAGCGACTCGCATAAGGGGCCATTTATGTTTTCCGAGAGGGGGGGCGTATTAACCCAGGGTTCCAGGAACTCGATTTCAAAATCGAGGCGGGAAGTGAGAAACTGATAGATTTCTTCGCGAACAACGAGTCCTTCCTCGCCCGGGATTAATCGGCGATCGATTTCAATTTCGCAGTAATCGGGGACTACATTCACGGAGATCCCCCCTTTGATAATTCCGACGCTTAATGTCGCTGGTCCCAGATTTGTATTTTGTGGAGCTCGATCCTGAAGTTGAGCTGCATACTCTTCCAGCAAGCTTATCACCTGCGACATGCGATAGATTGCATTGACACCTGCTTGAGGAGCCGAGGAATGGCAGGCCGTTCCCCGGGTCGCAATTTTCCAGCGGATCACCCCTTTGTGGGCATTGATCACATTCAGTTCGGTCGGTTCAGCGATTATCGCGACATCGGGTGCCTGATATAACAGCTGCTCAATTTCGCTTACATTAGGTGTTGTTTCACTCCAGGAATTTTTGAGTTCTGAGATTCCACCGAGTGTTGCTTCTTCATCGCAGGTGCAGGACATGAGGACGTGGTTGGGTAAATCAGCTCGGTCTTTTGTCAGTCGGAGAAACGCGGACAACATCGCCGCCATGCCCCCTTTGACATCGCACGATCCCCTTCCATAGAGGCGCCCCTCTTTTTCAACCGGGTCGAAAGGCGAAATCGTCATCCCTTCGACGGGAACAGTGTCCTGATGCGCATCCAGAAAAACGGTGTGGGTCGCCCCCGCCACATAACAGAGTGCCACGACATTCGATCGACCTGGAGAGACTTCCTGGACTCGATAAGGAAGGCCTTCTGATTCAAATAACCTGACCAGCCACTCCGTTAATTTCGTTTCGTAGTAGATATCACCCGAAACTTCCTGCCCCATCGGATTAACAGACGGAATCGAAATCAATTGCTTGAGCAGTTCCACTGGATTCAATGTGGAAGTTTCCACCTGTCACTCTTTTCAATCAGATAGGTTTAAATACTGGCAGATAGGTTCAAAACCGGAATGCGGACTCGGTCTCTCTGATAAGTCTCGCTTGAATAATCGCTCCCGCTTATTTCACCGCACGGATGCGTAGCGATTTTATTTTCAGAGGTTTTGGATCATACCTTCCCTTAAAGGTTCCTACAATCACGTCACCCACTCCGTAATTCGGCAGGGGGACATCCTTCAGGAGTTGACTCTTGCCCACTTTCAGGGAAAGTTCTTTGTTGCGAATGGCAAGTCGCACAGGTTGATCTTCTTTCCATTCGAAAAGATGTTCATCGACCACTTCGAAAAAACTCTCTTTGATGCCCTGCCCTCCTCGCAATTCGGCGAGATGCCAGGGGCTGCCACTCTCCTTGGAAATGAACTGAGTATTCTCCAGCACATAACCATGTCCATCATGATAGCCAAACATCAGAAACCACCCGCCGCGACCTTCCGCATTCCAGATTCCTTCCAGTTCGAAATCTTCAACGGTTGCAATTCGTAATGCAGAATCTTTCTTATCGACTGGCAGCAGATAACCGCGCTGCACATACCACTCTGATTCCGAACTGAAGTTTCCGAGCAGATGCTCGTTATCCAGCCGGGCTCCGGTAAAACGAAAGTCATGCAGGACCTGCAAACCGGCATCTTTGGGGAGTAGTGACGGTTTGGGAGATGGATTTTTATCGATGAATTTTATTGTCCACTCCCCGGTAGGAACATCGACTTCCGGCTCACCGGTGACTGGTGCTGTACTGGACGCCCCTGCGGGGGGAGGCTCAAGCGCCTTGTTCAAGTCTCCTGTGGTGACTTTGGGTGCAGGTTTATCTTCGTCGGCGTTGCCTGAGGCAGCGGACGAGAGGACTAAGCAGAGGCCGAGCGAAAGAGTCAGCCAGAGATTGGATACAGATTCTAACCGGGATTTACAGGACATGATTATTAGAAGTGCCTTTTCTAAAGTTGCAGATGTAATGAATCCTTCCAGGTTACTCTTATAGATGTTCCTGAAACCCTCTGATGGGTCACATTGAGCCTTTATTTGCAGGTTCAAAAACAACCCCAACCGGGTTTCAGGATCAGTTCCAGTTCAATATCCTTCCGACTCGTAATAATCGATGATCTGTTTAACGAGTCTGCGAAAGTTCTTACGGAGATACTTGGAAGAGCAATCTCCGTCATCGTGATGTTTTTCAGTAATGCGACGGCTGGTGCTTTCCGTTTATCCTCAACATCATTCACCCCTTTGATGGCATCAACACGCTGACGAATCGTGGGGTGTGAAGAGAAGATCGAAGGGGTTTCTTCCACAATACGACGATATAACTTCTTCGATTTCTCCCGGGGAAAATGCTTCGCCAGAAACTGACGATTTTCCTCATAGGCATTATTCTTCTTGAAGTTCATTTCGGCGACAGCATCGAATTCCCGTTGTAGTAGACATTGTTCCATGACAGTTGCCTCTGTGGCAACCTTGACTAAGGCTTTCTTGAACGTATTTGACCCGTAAATAGCGATGGAAAGCCGATCTGCGAGGTATTCCTGCGATCTGGAATAACCCGAGGACATAATCCGAAATGAAGTGAAGTATAGAAACAGGAACCAGTAAATCGGATTAATCAGTCGTAACCAGCCTCCTGTGCTTGCCATCGAATCCAGAGTCTGTCCCATCGTGAGCATCACCTGGTGGATCAAGCGGCTGACTTTGGTGTCGCCGTGACCGAAGTGGGCATATTCGTGTGCCAGGATTGATTGGAATTCGAGCACAGTCAATGTGTGGAGACTGCACAAGCCTATGACTAAAGCGCGATCCTTCATTCCCAGGATACCAAAAGGGCCGCGTCCTGTTTGAAACACAGCGATCTCACTTCCGGGAGCCAGATAAATTCTCTGTATGGGATCGGTATCTACCCGTGCTGCGACAGCATCGGTCATGCGGAAGAGCTTGGGTTCATGCTTGCGGGAAATACTGATACCAGGCGGTCCACCATCACCCCAGGAAAATAATCCGCGAATGATCGACAGGACCATCGATAGAAACAGCAACGGAAGAATGCAAAGGCCAAAAATTCCACCCCGAGCAAGCAATGCCACGGATAGAAACATCAGGGCCACAGAGAGCAAGAGCAGGAAGGGCATTGATAGATAGAAGAAGAAAATGCCGAGTAAAATTAACGCGAGATAGAGATGAGTCAAAAAATATTCAGACTGTGTGCGGGCGACGGCTCCTTCCTGAACTGACTGACGAATATCTTCCTCGCACCAGTCGAGCGATTCATCTCCGCGCGTAAATAACCCCAGCACGACCCCCATGACCAGCATGAAGAGCACCCAGCAGGGATAAAACAGCAATGCGCCCTAGAGCGAGATAAATAAACAAAGCTCACCTTTCACGCAGAACGCCCGCTGAGACGTAAAAGACTTGAGTAGAGTGATTAATGCATGCAATGCACATGGGAAACCAGATGGGGCATGCTCGCATGAACACCAGCCTAAAGCAAGCAATTTGGACCAGTAAGAGTCGCTTCGTGCTGAATTTTTCTCAACCAGCACTGATTTCCAGCAGGACTTTCATCACTCCCGGTGTTTGTGCTCGCTCGAAGGCTTCCAGGCCTGATTCGAGTGGATAGCGGGAGTCGATCAGGCTCTTCACATCGATTTGCCCATGCTGTAGTGCAGCGATAGCGGGGGCAAACAGACCGCAGCGGGAACCGATCAGCGTCAGTTCATCGATGACAAAAGGAGCGAGGCTCAGCGACTGCGTACCGGCAACCGTCGTCTTCAGAATGATTGTTCCCCGGGGGCGAACGTATCCGAGTGCAGCCTCGATACCGGAAGCGGAGCCAGTGCAATCGACAACATACTCAAACTGTCGCTCCTGTGCGATGTTCTCTGATAGCTCAGTGCTGATACCCAACTTGTGCAAGCGATCGAGTTTGTGTGGATGCCGCCCCAGCACGATCACTTCGCCCGGTTCCTGATGAAGAACCTGTGCGCATAAATTTCCTAACCGACCATCCCCCAGAATCGCAATGCGATCCTCTGCTTTGAACTTGACCTGGGAAACGATTTCGTATGCAGCCGCTAATGGTTCGACGAAGACAGCCTCTTCGGTTGAGACTTCATCGGGTACGGGATAGAGATTTTCTTCCGGCACATAAAGTTGATCGGCGAAGGCACCGTCATGATTGAGAATGCCGATCACGGTCCGGTGCGGGCAATGTCGCCCCAGACTCAGCGCGCAGTAGGAGCAGTTTCCACAACTGCAGTTGATCTCCCCCACGACCCGCTGACCGGCGTATTTGCCACTGGTGGCGATGCCGCAGAATTCATGACCGGGCACACCTGCGAAATTCATGTAACCGGCGACGAGTTGCAGATCCGTTTCGCAGATGCCAGCCATCAAAACATTCACAGGCACCAGATTGGTTGCTGGTGTTTCGGGTGGTTTCGATTCGTAATCGGAACGATATCGAAGTTGACCCTCGTTGAGCACCAGAGCACGCATCAGGCCGACTCCCGCTTCAGCAGCAAATCGATGACGGACCGTTCGCTTCGGAAAGTCGAGTTGTTCCAGCAGCGGCGTGGTTGCCAGCAGAAAGTGTTCAGCCGGTTCAGATTGTTCGACATCAACCAACCGACAGAGCCAGAACTGCAGCGCAACGACGTCGTGCGAATACCGATGCTCGATTTGGTAGAGCAGTTCCTCGGCGATGACATCGAGACCGGTCTCTTCGGCAGTCTCACGAACAGCGCAAGCGGCGGCTGATTCCTCGGGCAGACATTTCCCCCCGGGAAACTCGGCCTTGCCGGCGAGCGTCTGTGTCGGTTGCCGCACACCGACCAGGAATTTTCCATCCTGTTCGACAATCGCCACACCGATCCGGGTTGGGGAATGTTCGCTACTCACAATCAATTCTTGTTTGCGGGAGGAGCTCCCATGATGTGGTAACCGGAATCGACATGCAGGTTCTCACCCGTCACCCCACTGGCGAGGTCACTCAAGAGATAAATACCCGACTTACCGACCTCTTCCGCGGTAATGTTCCGCCGCAGGGGAGAGTTATCGGTATAGAGCTGCAGCATCATATCGAACTCACCGACAGCTGAGGAACTGAGTGTTTTCAGCGGACCGGCCGAGAGGGCGTTCACGCGAATCCCTTTGGCACCGAGTTCATAAGCGAGATACTCGACGGCGCTTTCCAGGGCTGACTTGCAGATTCCCATCACGTTGTAACCGGGAATGACTTTCTCACCCCCGAGGTACGTCAAGGTGAGGATGTTCCCTCCCTCCTTGAGAATATGCTGAGCCCGGTTGGCGACGGACATCAGGCTGTAGACGCTGATTTCCATCGAGGTTTTAAACCCTTCTCGGCTGACTTCGGCCACGGGTCCTTTCAGGTCCTCAATGGGGGCGTAAGCGATAGAATGGAGGACGAAGTCGATTTCGCCCCACTGCTCTTTCGTTTTCGCGAAGACAGCATCGACATCTGCGTCCTGCGTCACATCGCAGGGCATGATGAAGGTTGCGAAATCATCGACCAGTTTGCGGAGCCGACGCTCCATCCGGGGACGTTCGGGGTCTTTATCGGGCAGGTGGGTGAAGGCCATCTCGGCCCCTTCCGCCTGCAACTGCTTCGTAATTGCCCAGGCAATGGAATGATCGTTAGCGATCCCCAAGACGAGCCCTTTTTTCCCGGTAAACAAACCCATGCTACGATCCCTTATCTCCGTTACTGATCCAAATGCCACCCGGGCAGAAATCGCCACGGTTTTCACTATAAGTAGTCCTGAAACCCTCTGATGGGTCAAACTATCCCTTAGTTTGATAGGCTATAGAATAACCACAACCAGGTTTCAGGATGAATTCTAATGTGACATTTCCCCTGTGCGGGGGCCAAAAGCGTTAAGATAGCTTATCAGCCCGGATTTCATCAAGCGGTGTGGGGAGACGAGTGGCGGCGGAACCACAGATGGACACGGATAAAGAGGGATGGATGATAAGCTGGGGGAGGATTGGACTGGTTATTTGATGAATACCGATAGACTTTTCGATTACAAGGTGTGTTAGGGCCTGAATTCGTGTGATTCACGTCTTGAAAGTTTTGCCGGGTTTTAAATTCGAATTAGATAGAATCAAATGTATTTGCGAGATATCGACATATACCTGTCAGAAGAATTGAAACTGGTTCACGGGGCCGATTTTAATTACTTCAACCGCAGTTTAAATTTTTCTACCACTGGTCATTTTCTAAAGCACCTTTGGAAGCAGAAGTTGAATACCGGTGATATCAAAAAACTCTGTATTACACTTGTTTCTGAAGCTAATGAGAATTCCAATGACCTCAAAACGAAAGTAGATGGATTGGGTATTTCCTATACAAATGAAGTATTCAATATTCATGACCTCGACAGTTTGAATGCCTACGAGCAAAAACAATTGATCCTCGAAGTCATTCAGAGAGTTCTATTAAGAGTCTCAACAGAATTAGGTTGGAATTGTGAGAAAATCACCCACAGCTTTAATAAATGCCTGCAGGACAACCTGATAGATGAAGGATTTTTCGATCTAAATATAAACATCCTTCGCTGAATTATAACGTAAAGATTTCTTACAGAAGGGAACCCTATAACACTCACTTCTTTGCCAATCTATTCAAAAACCGAAGCTCGAAACTAATCGCAAAACGCTACCTGGGTTCTATGAGGTCCAGTTTTGCATATATCTCCTGGATGGCCAATCTAGCCGAGTGGAAAGGGAATATATTCGCGTTACAAGACCCCGTAAACAGGACAAAGCGCATCAACAACACTCAAGGAGGCATTTTTTGGACTGATAATTACTGGGAGGCTTCTTTTGAAGAAATGAAAGAAAGCTAGTCCAACAGGCAGATCAGGCACTGCCTGACTTATCATCCGGTGTGTTTTGCATCACAATTTTCGACCTCTACAATCCTCACCATAAACATCGGTCTCATATTGAAATTGATGACAGCTTCGAACACTTGAAAATGAAATCTTCCAACAGAAAGCGACATAGACTCAAGCTGGTGTCCTATACGGTCGGGCTGATTCTGGCCGTCATCATCGCTGTTGATTATGTTGTTTTTCATCGATCAGTAGCTGAATTGCGAACAATCGTCCAGGAATGTGATGGCGGGTTGAGGTCGATTTTAGATTGGCCACTCGGCAAAGAGTTTGTCATACCAATTGATGAGGAACTGACACCGGAGCAGATCAAACAACTCGAGCGAATTCAGGAAATACGGTACCGCTGGACGGCGTCGCTTTATCTGAATTATGAAATTGAGGAGGAAGAGTTGAAAGAGCTTCAGGAACGCCTGCAAATGAGGGTTTATTCTGGTTCGAAATGATTGAAAAGTCCTATGCCTGACGATTTTTAACTATCTATCGCACGAACATTTAATAATCCAGCAAACATTTAATTAAAATCAGTGGCATAAATAATTCAGCGTAGGCAGACTGATCGACACAATTTTAGAGATTCATGTCAATCAATCACTTAATGGTGAACCGAGTCTTTATACGATCACAAGGCCATCCCATGAAACCGGAAACTCTTTCTAAACTTGATGACCAGTTCGCCAGATGGCCAGAGAGTCGGGCGCAGGAAACCCCGAGTGTGGAGGAAATCCAGAATGCTCAGAAGACACTCGATTGTAAGTTTCACGAAGACTATGCCGAATTCCTGTCACGTTATGGTGGTGGGCTGGTAGGTTCTTTGCCTGTGTACGGTCTCAGACCGGTCGAGTACATGGGTAACGTCTGGTCGGTAGTTGAGGTCACGAGAGAGTTTCGGGCGGATGATTGGCCGGGCTGTGAGGATTGGTATGTTATCTCGGAGGATGGATACGGAAATCCCATTGGTATTGATCAAGCAGGAACGGTACTCAGCTATAACCATGATCGTGGTGGCCTGGTCAAATGGGCCGATGATTTCGAAAGCTTTCTGGTGCATCTGCTCAAGGGGGAGTGACTGAGCCTGTGCCCACCACGTGAACGGATTCTGTTTCCGTAGTGTTCCGTCTACCTGTAAATGTCATGTAATTAGGTGGGTAGCCCGGACAATCTTGAAAAGTTGTCCGGGTCGCGAAGCGACAAGATATTCTCTGAGGGATTCGGATAAGCCTTTAACAATTGGAAGATCCGAGGCGACTTGTTGGAATATCTTGTGCCTGCGGCATCCGGACAACACTTCGTGATTGTCCGGACTACCCTTTTTTATCATGCATGACATTTAGGGTTAGACCGAACAGTAGGTCTGGCACTGCCTGACTTATCATCCGGTGTGGGTTGCAATATGTCTTCCGCACCTTCAAGCCCTCATCTTTCAACATGGGATTAATTGAAAGATCTACTGTCTGCCTGGGGCGACGTTGTATGCGTTTTGAGGATGAGGCATCACCCAGAAAGTTCGTCAGGCAGTGCCTGACCTACTGTTTGCCCCCCAAATAAAAAAACCGCCTTCACCCACTGGGGGTCAAGGCGGTTTCAGAATAACAGGCTTTCAAGTCGATGACCTGAAAGTGGCTCGGGGACTACATGGCGAGGGCGGGTTCCTGTGAACCGACTTCGGCACCCTCTTCTCCGGTTGCTTCCAGAGGTAACATGTCGTCGACGAATCCTTTCAGATGATCGCTACGGGTGTGGTGCTGTAGCTTTTTGAGAGCCTTGGACTCGATCTGTCTGATACGTTCACGAGTCACTTTAAAGATACGCCCGGTTTCTTCGAGCGTGTAACTGTAACCATCCCCCAGGCCGTAACGGAGGCGGATGATTTCGCGTTCGCGATAGGTGAGACTTTTGAGCACGTGCTCGATTTTGTCACGCAACATCTGTCGCATGGCGGAATCGGCCGGGCTGCCTTCGTTGCCATCTTCCAGGAAGTCACCGAAGCTGCTGTCTTCGCTTTCGCCCACGGGCGTATCGAGACTGATCGGGTGCTTCCAGGTTTTCATGATGCGTTCTGTTTCCTCGACAGTCAGATCGACTGCTTCGGCCAGTTCTTCCATGGTTGGTTCGCGACCTGTTTCCTGACGAATCTGTTCGCTTTTCGCTTTGAGCGTCGAGATACTCTGGAACATATGCACGGGGATACGAATCGTCCGGGCATGGTCGGCGACGGCACGGGTAATCGCCTGGCGAATCCACCAGGTGGCGTAAGTCGAGAATTTGTAACCACGACGGTATTCGTATTTCTCGACACCCCGCATCAGTCCGGCGTTTCCTTCCTGAATCAGGTCGAGGAAACTGAGACCTCGGTTACGATATTTCTTGGCGATCGAAACAACGAGTCGGAGGTTACCACCGGAGAGTTGTTGTTTCGCTTCTGTCCAGCCATCAAACCGATGTTTGATTTCATTAGAACGACCTTTAAACTCTTCAGGAGTTTCAAGGGTCATTGCGACGAATTCATCGAGCTCGCGCTGCAACACAGCCACGTCGGTATGGGAAACCGGGTTTTTACTGTAACGTTTGATTTGACGATCAAGTTCCATCATGCGATCAGCAATTTGATGGAGTCGTTTCATGATCGGTTGCAAACGCTGGGTTCGCAGACTGAGTTCTTCGCACAACGTCGCCATTTTGCGGCGACGGCGAATCATCTTGGCGCGAATCTCTTTCTGGGCTGTTTTCGTGGTGGCATCCTGCAGGGCATGAAAATCTTCCCGGCTTTGCGCCATCAGCACTCGCAAGGTCGTCAGGTTGTGCGACATCCGACCGAGAATCTGTTCCTTCTGTACATTCTCAGTCTCGGAAGTACGCAACGTCCGTTCGAAGGGGAGTTCGCCCGTATTGACTTTCTCGAAAGTTTCGACCGTCTGAGCGATGGCGAAATCGGATTCGAGCAAAGTACGACGGAACCGTTTACGAGTCAGTTCAATCTGCTTAGCCAGAAATATTTCCCGTCGACGGGATAAGAGGGGAATGTTCCCCATCTGGCTCAAGTACATGCGAATGGGGTCGCGGGAAGAAAGTGCGGTGGTCTCGGCAGCGGCGAGCGCATTCGCCATGGCGGAGGCAACCTCTGGGGTTACTTCCTCTTCTTCAACCCGGATTTCCGGGGTTGCTTTTTTCTCCTGCTCAGCATCTTCTTCGGCTTTCCAGGAGTAAGCCTGTGGATCATCCATCACTTCCAGCCCGTTTTCTTCGAGCGCCATGACAAGATGATCAATCAGTGCCGGGTCGCCCCCCTCATCGGGCAGGAAATCATCGACTGCCTGAAAAGTGAGTTGACCTTCGGAATTTGCTTTGCTGATGAGTGCTTTCAAGTCATCGTTTAACCGATGCACGATAGACTCCCTTAACAAATTGTGAAAACGAAACGTACATCCCTTTTACGTAACTCCTGACCGTGTGCTTCAGGTCTGCAGTTAATAATTAACAGACATTATGGCCTGAAACGGGGAGAAAATCTCCGCACGGTACTAGAAATTCTAGTGAGATAACGAAAACTGTGTTTAACAGTCTGGCTTCGGAACAATCTGACTTCCTTGAAATCGATACCTGAAATCGATGATTGCCTGGAACAGGTTGTGATCCACAAACCTCTTCCGGACACTCTCCTCTTTCCGATGCTGGATTCGTTTCTGTTAGGGAAACGATCCACTCGAGTCGATTTCCTCCGTCACTGTTTTTGAACCTCTCTGCTGCAACACGTTGATGCAGAGTTGGTAAAACAGGTGGATAGTCCCGTAAATCCTGAACAGGGCAGGAACCGTCAACAGACGATGAGCCTCGCATCAGGAACCGGGACTGTCAGTTGTTCGTCAGTCCGCAAAGCGGCAGTCGCGATCGAAACAGGATGCTGGCAACTGCTCAGTCGGTCAGTCTGGCTTTCCTCTACGGGTCGATTCAGTTCGAAGCTAAACAGGTGGGACTTCGATCCATTCTTCGACCAACTGGCCAAAACCGACTCTTCAGCAAGAGGGGGCTCTCTCTGATCGCATCCGTTCTCTCTCGAGACCCGATTGACAAACTCAATCCTCGCACTCCGAGTGGATAGCACTCTACCAGAAAAAAGTCGGCCTCACACAATTTTTCTCTAAAAAACAGGGCTGTTTTCCAGATTTTTCTAAAGACTGAGCTGTAAGAGCCGCTCTCTAACCTTCTGTACAGAGTTCTAACCCCTTCATGGATTACGCTGGAACCGAGCTCAGGCGCGACCTGCGCCCCGAATCCCGCTGCCATTCGCATGTTGAAGACTGTGAACAACTTCGAGAATTATTCGACTGATGACGCTGGAAAGCAACCGGGTGAATCGCCATTCATCAGAGAATGCGACAATTGCTTACGGGATCTCATCTCCGTATTTCCACCCCATAATTCATCCCTGTTAGGAGGTATCAGCCTCGTAACTTCAGGAGAATTAGACATCGGCCACACGACAGTTACAACTTTCTCTTAATTTGAATATTTTTCGGGGGGGGCCCCATTCGTTGAACTCCTCCCGGTGAGTGATATACTACTATTCCTTCTGGAATTCGGGAACATTTCTGTGCGTCTCCTTCAGCTGGCTGCCACAGAGTTCACGCCCTGGTTTCGGGGCCAGCTCCTTTCCCCGGAGCAGGTTGAATGGATTTCCTTAACCCCTGCCTCAAGAGACCTTCCTGTCTACTCCTTGATGCAGTCGTTCCCTCCCTGTCGCCTGACGAGTATTATTCAACAGCGGGCAATTTTCAGTAGTGGACAAGCCGTTATCTGGTTTTCCCCTGATCTTAAGTCTATCACCTCGATAGTCCCTGCCCCTGTTTCCCGCCAGGAGAAGACAAAAGTTAAAATCGCAGCGAGTTGTACCAAGCCCTCTTGGAACACCGTTGAGAAACTTCCCGGGAAACGACCTGTGGGTTGCAGCCAACCACGATTTCTGGTGCGGTTTCATTTGCAACCTGTCTGTTGAAGTTGTTTGAAGCGGGAGAGGCGAATCGGTACTATAGTTACCACCGCTTCCTCCCCTCCCACGACTGTGGGCGACAACGGAACACAGGCGAACCCAATAAAACCCCTTCCGTTTATTCAGAACAAGTCATCACTGTTAGGTTAGAAGTAAACCCATGAGTCAAGGTACAGAGCCGAAGCCCGACGTCGCTAAAGGTTTAAAAGGAATCAAAGCTGCGGACAGTTCTATCTGTTACATCAGCGGTGAAGAAGGAAAACTTCTTTATCGTGGATATGACATTGACGACCTGGCAGTGAATACCGACTTTGAAGAAGTCGCTTACCTGCTCTTTAAAGGGGAACTTCCCAATAAAACAGAGCTGGCTGAATTCTCAAAACTGCTCGCTGAATACCAGACCTTGCCTCCCCAGGTGAAAGAGTTTGTGAAATCACTCCCACGCGATGTCATTCCCATGACCGCGCTGCGTTCAGCGATCTCCATCGCCGGCGTTTATGACTCGGAAGCCGAAGATGAATCAACGGAAGCAAACTTCCGCAAAGCGATTCGCCTGACCGCACTGATGGCGACCCTGGTCGCTGCGATTCGTCGTCATCGTGATGGTGATGAACTGCTCGACCCGAAACCGGGTCTGAGCTTTGCTGCGAACACCATGTATATGTTAAACGGAACAGATCCATCTGAAGATGAAACCAAAGCGATGGACCTGCTCCTCATTCTGCATGCAGAACATGGTTTCAACGCCAGTACCTTTACCGCTCGCGTCGTCTCCGCTACCTTGAGCGATATCTACTCTGCCATCACCGCTGCGATTGGTGCCCTCAAAGGGAAACTGCACGGTGGTGCGAATGTCGAAGTGATCAAAACGCTGGGCGAGATTGGCTCCGTCGATAAAGTCGAAAACTGGGTCAAGGAAGTCAAAGCGAACAAAGGAAAGTTCATGGGCTTCGGTCACGCCGTCTATCAGGTTGAAGACCCCCGTGCGAAACACCTGAAAGAACTCTCCAAACGACTCGGCATCGAAAAAGGAGATCCGAAGTGGTACGACATCTCTGAGAAAATGGAAGCGACGATCAAACCCCTGATCAACAAAAATTGTAATGTCGACTTCTACTCAGCCAGCCTGCAGTATTACATGGGTATCCCCAAAGAACTCTTCACCTGTATCTTCGCAGCCAGCCGAATCGCCGGTTGGTGTGCTCACGTGCTGGAACAATACGCGGACAACAAAATCATTCGTCCTTCCTCCAACTACACCGGACCAGACGAACGCAAAGTCCAGCCGATCTCTGAACGCTAAAATTCAGATAAAATCAAGCAGACAAAACCCGATACGAAAACTCGATGTTCTCGTATCGGGTTTTTCTTTTGCTGCCACGATTCCGTTCTGATAGCTACTTCGAGTAATCCTCGTTCTTCTTTAATTGTAATGATTTCAGCAGTCCTCGCTTGGCGTCCCTCTCCCCGAAGGTGTAAGCTGAATTGGAACACTAGATCAATATAATTTCAGTCACGACCATGAGGTATACCATGCGGCTGCTGATTCTACCCACGATGATCCTGTCCTGCTCAATCTGTCTGACTTGCTTTGCCGAAGAGGTCACACAACCGAATTCCCTGGAGGGTGTCTACATGAATCCCAAGGCCGAGTTCTGGGTTGCGATCAAAGGGAAGGGAAACTGGCCCAAGTTGAAGCAACTGGAAAATGGTGAACTCATCGCTTCCTTTTATAATCACCCCAGTCACGGGTTTGGTAACGGTGACATTGAATTGTGGGTCAGTAGTGATGAGGGAAGAAACTGGGCATACCGTAGTACTGTTACCGACCATAGCGCTGATCCTGAACACTGCCGGATGAATCACGCCGTAGGCAAGACAGCCGATGGACGACTCATCATCATGGCCAGCGGTTGGAGCAAAGGACGTTCGTTACCGATTCTACCCGCTCAGGTTTGTATCTCGGATGATGATGGCCGCACCTGGCAACGTCATGAAATTGATAACCGAGACATCCCGTTCGGTAACATAATTCTCGCAGCCGATGGACGCCTGGTCGTCGGAATGTACGACGTCGATCCACGCCGGGCACTCATTCTGTATGAAAGCAAAGACGATGGCCAAACCTGACAGCTGGCCCAATGCTGGGGGAATCGGAGACGACCAGCGAAACTGCCCTGCTTCGCTTGAAAGACGGAAAGTGGTTAGCGGCCGCGCGCAGTAATACCTCCTCTTTCCTTTACCTCTATCATTCTATGGATGATGGCCACACCTGGTCTGAACCGACCTCGATGAAGATTCCCGGTTTTCCCGCGAATCTGTATGAGCTTTCCGATGGACGCATTCTGATCACCGCCGGTCAACGTGGATGCCTTCAGTGGTATCACCGCGTCGCTCTCTAACGACAAGGGCGATACCTGGGAACCTCACCAGACATTGATCTCGATCAACTGGAGCAGCGACCATGGTTACCCATCGAACGTAGAATTGAAAGATGGTTCCGTTCTCACCGTTTATTACTGGGGTGGCCGCGCCACAGAAGGTCAATACGGAGGCCGCGACGACCTCCCCGACAACCTGGGCCTACTCCTGGCACCGAGACTACCATATGGGAGCAATCCGCTGGCGTCCGTAGAGTAATGAGTCACTCTCACCCGTCTACAAACTGGGAACATTCATGTCACTTCCCTACAATCGAACCAGCTGGCACGCTCTTCCTGATTAAGCATCATCTTATAAGAGATGGCGGAGAGAATTTTCCCGTTACATCCTGTTGTGATATCGGCGAGGAGTGGTTTGGATATCGACAAAGTCGCTGGATGCAGGAGTTCCCAAATGAAATTCCACTTTCAGATTTCAATGATCCTGCGGGATGGGACCAGATCAGTAAGCCCAGGTTCAAGCGCTGGCTGTTAATCGCAGGTCAGAAAGTGCCGGTTCAAATTTCCTGGTCAAATGTAGGTTCAGAATCCGGAATCAGTACCTGGTTAAAAACAGGCGATGAAATAGAACAATTAAAGTTTGAAGAGTCCTTAAGGAAAAGCAGGAATTGGCAATCAATCATTGAACCTGCGATTAATTACTGTCGAATTGAGTTTATTGAATCACGCCCAACTGAGGCGACTGAAATCTTCCTGGTCGATAACCCAGACAATGACTACGAGCCAATCTGCTATCAAGTTCGAGTTGGTATGGAAATAGACTCATGGGTCGATCTTCCAGATCTTCGTGCAGCCGAGGAATGTGTCGCTGAAATTTCACCTGTACGAGTCAACGGAAGTTATGAACCAAACGACTGGACTGCGGATGAAATTCAGCAGCAGGTTACTGAAGAACTGAAAGAACACCGACCATCAAACCAACTCCAATCCGGTCACTATCTACCATTCGCATTGGAACATGATGGGCATAAAGTTCCGGGGGTGCTGCGGATCGATTTGCTCATCGGGCAAGTTGCTGAGGGGAAACTTTTTCTGCTGGATCGGGCAATCAGACCGGAACCGGGGAGATTACTTACTCGGACCTCCAACTGGTCGATCAGAGAGACACCCGTCTCGTACACGAAAATCGTGGGTACCCTGCTAGAAATCGACGAAAATCGTTAGTTTGCCCCCCGCTACTCTCGTTTTTCCACCTATTTTCACGGCTCAACACTTGGCTACGGGTTGGCGGACGGGGTAAGCTGGTGGAGTGTCGTAGTCCTGAAAAAACGGATTTTCTGTTTTTCCACAGATCGCGACCATCCTCAATTCAATGCCTGATTCTGAACGGGCCCTGTTTATAAAACAGTTTCTTACCCCGGAACGATCAGTCATTCCTGCCTGAATTCCCGCATCACACATTTTCAAATACTTAAGAGGTATCGCATGCGTTCTCTCCTGTTGGCTTCACTTGCCCTTCTGTGCTGTTTCAGTCTGCCTGTCGAGGCAGCTGATGGAAAATATCCCACTTACCTGTCTGCTGAAGAAGCTGGTGTCGATTTCCAGATTCAAGGTGAATACGAAGGAACTGCTGGCGAAACCAAAATGGGTGCCCAGGTCGTTGCTCTGGGTGAAGGGGAATTCGATGTCTATGTGCTGGGTGGGGGACTTCCCGGAGCAGGCTGGTCCGGCAAAGACAAACTGCAACTGTCGGGTAAATCCACCGATGGCAAAGTCTGGCTGAACGGTGCGATTGCCGAAGGCTGGATTGAAGGGGAAACGATGTCACTCTCGCTTCTGGACGGCGACAAATTCACATTGAATAAAGTCGTTCGCCAATCACCGACACTGGGAGCCAAACCCCCTGAATTCGCAACCATCCTGTTCGATGGAAGTGGACTGGAAGCCTGGAACGGTGGAACAATCGTCGATGGCTTACTGGCAACACTGGGAGAGAACGGAGCACCTCGCACCAAGCAGGAATTTAAAAACTTCAGTTTGCATCTGGAATTCCGAACTCCATTCATGCCCACCGCACGCGGACAGGCACGCGGAAACAGTGGTATGTACCTGCTCGATCAGTATGAATGCCAGGTTCTCGACTCATTCGGTTTACCCGGATACGACAATGAATGTGGTGGTGTTTATAAAGTTTCCAGTCCTTCAGTCAATATGTGCTTTCCTCCACTCAGTTGGCAGACCTATGACGTTGAATTTCAGGCTGCTGAATTTGATGACGAAGGCAAAAAAGTCAAAACGCGGTGATGACCATTAAACATAATGGTGTCGTCATTCACGATAACAAAGAGCTCCCTAATGCGACCCCCGGTGGAGGCCGTAGTGATGAAAGGCCAGGAGCCCTCTTCCTGCAGAACCATGGTAACCCGGTCCACTTCCGCAACATCTGGCTCATCGAAAAAGACTAATGCTTATCAGATTCTGAAATAGACAATACTGCGTGGCAGAGAAGTTTTTCTCTGCCACGTTTTTTTATGGATTCGCCTGAAAACTGTCTGCACAAGAAGCATTTTCTCGCCGGAAGTGTCAGCAGCTGCGTACACTGATAAACAGGTTTCTTTTTTCGAATTGGGCGCTAAGATAGAGATGAACTGCGACGCCTCGATTAAGATTTTATGAAGTCCTTTCCAGCTGTTAACCTCGTGTCCAGAATGCATTCACTATGACATCTTCCGTTCCTGAGTCAGTCGTTCGTCAAGGTGTGCCACCGGAAGAAGAACGCGTTAAAAATCTATTCTGGGAGTTCTGTAAGGTAATAGCCAAATTGCGTTCACCCGAAGGTTGCCCCTGGGACAGACAGCAAACACTGGAAACAATCAAACCTTATACCCTGGAAGAAACACACGAGTTACTGGATGCCATCGACAGTGGCAACGACGAACACATCACCGAGGAACTGGGCGATGTGCTGCTGCAGGTGATGCTGGATGCCCAGATCGGTGCTGATGAAAATCGATTTGATATTTGCGGGGTGATTGAAGGAATCACCCGTAAAATGATTCACCGCCATCCACACGTCTTTGGTGAAGAAAAAGTAAAGCATGCTGACGAAGTTCGACAGCACTGGGAGAAAGCCAAGGCGAATGAGAAGAAACGCGAGTCTATTTTCGAAGGAATCTCCAAAACCTTACCCCAGTTAGCCCGAGCAGAGAAACTCTCCAAGAAAGCGGCCCGCGTTGGTTATGACTTCCCGAATCGTTTGATGCTCTTCGATAAATTACGTGAAGAGCTGGCCGAGCTCGAACAGGAACTTTTCCCGGAAGGGGCTCCTCCCCCAGTCGCTGCTGAAGTGGAAAGTCCAGTTGTTCCTGACGAATCGATCGAGGATGACGCTCGCCGAGAACGAGTCGAAAAAGAATTGGGGGACGTCTTATTTGTCATCGCGAATATCGCACGTCGCTGGAAAATTCATCCCGAAGAAGCACTACGAAAAAGTAATGCCAAGTTTGAGCAACGGGTGCAATACATCGAACAGCAACTTGCCCAGACGGGCCGATCGCTGGAAGAGTCCTCTCTCAAGGAAATGGAGTTATTGTATCAGGAAGGAAAACGCAAGGAACGCCACTCTTCCTGAGATGCAGCCCGTGAAATCACGGACTAATCAAAACCTCTCCTTGAAACTAGCGTGCCTATATTCGAATTTTAATATCAAGGAGCGAGAATGAAGTTCAAACCTTTTCTACAAGCCTGTTTAGCCATACTGATCCTCCTGGCGACAGCAGCAGGAGTCGTCTTCTGGCTGTCGTTTAAGACTCCGATGGCTTACCAGCGTCGCGTAGAAATTCCTGATGAAATTCGTGTCGAGAATCTTAAGAAAGTCGAAGAAAAGAAAGAGACGCTCCTGAATGAAGTTAAAACTAAACCCAAATGGGAGTTTGTGCTTTCGGAAGTAGAAGCCAACAGCTGGCTCGCCTCGCCAGACTATTATGAGGAGCTTGCGCCTCATCTGCCCCCTGAAATTTCCGATCCCAGAATTCAACTCAAAGAAGATGAACTCATCCTCGCCTTTAGAGTAACTCATGATGAGTTCAGTGGAGTTGTGACTGCCCCCCTGAAGGTTGAATCCGTTACTGCTGATGAAGTCCAGATTCGTATCGAATCTCTTCGTACCGGGCTGCTGCCCTTCTCCTGGCAGGAGATACTCGAAGAGACACTGAGTGAACAACGAGATTCGCTGCCGGTTGGAATCACCTGGAACAAATCCGAAGAAGCCGAGGACCAGGGAACACTTATTACAGTGCAGCTGGATCAGCTTACAAACATACGGTGGCAACTGGATGAAGTTCGGCTGGAAACCGGATTTCTCTATCTCATCGGGAGCCGTCGCGAAGATGCTGGCGATGAACCTCAGTCCTCTACCGAATCTGAACCGGTTGAGCCTGACAAATCGACCTCGACACCAGGAGGATAAGCAGTCCAGTTCCCGTTAGAGTCCCGCACCAGGGTTAATTCGCCTGTGAGCCGGGGACTTTCCAGAGCGAGTCGCAAGACCCCGTCTGACTCTCGTTTCAGCTCGCAGGAGCCAGTGGTCCACTGTTGGACGTGGCCGCGGTTTCCGCTGACAGGCCCCTCATAATCGAGATACAGGCGTCGATGCAGAGGGAGCTCTTCACAGGCGATTTTTCGCGGCGTATCCGGTTCTTCGAGCAGCCTCCAGGCGAGCAGCCCCTCCCCCTCTTCGATCAGCAAATCCCAATGGAGGGTGGGATGATCATGGATAAGAATGGTGAATCGACGAATCATTGAGAATCAACATGTTGCGTATTTATTAAGCAGGACTATCCCCAGAAGTAAATCTCTCTGCTAGAATACTGCGCTGGCAGGGAATCCTCAGGCTTTACCAACGACCTGGCATTTAGACGTAATTCACTATAATTTAATGACTTACGAATAGAGACCGATCAAAACCCTGGATTCACCCTCTGAGCTGCACGTTATTTAAGCAACCCTGTGAGTGATTTGAGATATTCGGTACAGCAATTGCATTAACAGAGCCCCACGCGCTGACGAGGCATAGTTCCATGTTATCCGGCACCTCGGTCAGTGAGCAACAGTTGAAGCCGTTAACGGCTGAATGTGGACACTATGAAAATGACACCCAAAGAAGTTCTTGCCCTTTGTCGTGAACGGGAAATACAGGCGGTCGACCTCCGTTTCATGGATTTTCCCGGCACTCAAAAACATTTCACGATCCCTGTCAAAGCACTCACGGAGGAAAGTTTTGAAGTCGGTTTCGGTTTTGATGGCTCCTCCATGTATGGTTGGCAGGCGATCAACGAGAGCGACATGCTGGTTGTACCCGAGGCGGGAACAGCCTTTGTCGATCCGTTCATGAAACGAACGCTCTGCCTCTTCTGCAACATTCAGGATCCGATCACCCGCGAAGACTACGACAAAGACCCGCGGAATGTCGCCCGCAAAGCCGAGAAGTACATGCAGTCGACCGGTCTCGCCGATACTGCCAACTTTGGCCCCGAGGCTGAGTTCTTTGTGTTCGATAACGTCAAGTTCGATCAGAACGAACATGAATCTTACTATCATGTCGATAGTGTGGAAGGTCAGTGGAACCGTGGTAAAGGGGACATGGTTCCTAACTCTGGATATCGCATTCGTTATAAGGAAGGTTACTTCCCGGTTCCTCCCGCCGATACCCTGCAGGATCTCCGTACCGAGATCATGCTCACCTTGATGGAATGTGGTGTCGACGTGGAAGGCCAGCATCATGAGGTGGCGACTGCCGGTCAGTGCGAAGTCGATATGAAATATCGCCCTCTGTTGCAAACAGCGGACAACATTCTCAAATACAAGTACATCGTCAAGAACGTCGCCGCACAACAGGGTAAGACGGCGACCTTCATGCCTAAACCACTCTGGAACGATAACGGTTCCGGTTTGCACCTGCATCTTTCGTTATGGAAGGATGGCGACTCCCTGTTCGCGGGCTCCGGTTACGGAGGCCTTTCCGACATGGCCGTTTATGCGATGGGAGGAATTCTCAAACATGCGCCAGCAGTGCTCGCCTTCTGTTGCCCCACGACCAACAGCTACAAACGCCTGATTCCCGGTTTTGAAGCACCGATCAATCTGACGTACAGTTATCGCAATCGATCTGCCGCGATTCGTATCCCGGTTCACAGTCCGAACCCTCACAACAAACGCTTTGAATTCCGTTGCCCGGATCCTTCCGCGAATCCGTATCTGGCCATGGCGGCGGTGTTGATGGCAGCCGCTCGATGGAATTCAGAGCAAGATCGACCCGGGTGCTCCGCTCGATAAAGATATTTATGACCTCGCACCGGAAGAAGTCGAGACGTTTGCAAAAGTACCGCGTTCGCTCAATGAATCCCTTAAAGCCTTACGCGAAGATCATGGCTTCCTGCTTAAAGGGGATGTCTTCACAGAAGATGTGATCGACACCTGGATCTGGTACAAAAGCACGCGCGAAGTCGAAGCCCTCCGCCAGCGTCCGCACCCCTGGGAATTCACGGCGTATTACGATATCTGATCCAGCCGAGGAGACTCGATCTATTGATCGCGGAACTGGAGCGAATACAGATCGGCATCGTGCAGCACGAATCTTACGCGAACAGCTTGTTTGCTCAGGCTACTGAGGTCTGAGTTTCCGTTCCAGCTGACTGTCTTGTCGAGGCTGTTACCGAAAAGGACATCGTTCTCTTCCAGGGTAAACCCGGGGAGTGCTTTCCCCGCTTCATCCTGAAGTTCGACTTGCACACTACCGGCGGCACTGGTGGCGAGGTTGAGTGTAAGTTCATTACCTGTAAATGTCAGCGCGGGAGTCAGCAGTTCTCCACCTTTGGCATCGGCAGTGATCGAGACAAAACCATCCGGTCGAATGGTGTAACGCCGTAGTACGCTGCCGGATTCAGTCCAGTAGCTTTCGTTCGCGTAAAGCGAAAGTTCTGTGAGAGAGGGATCGAGTGTTGAGGCAGTTTCAATCAGATGCCAACCAACATATTGATGACCGTAATTCCAGGAACCCGGGCGTTCGCGACCCGGGGCGAGGAAGGCTTCATTCCAACGTTTGAAATGGGAACCGTCACGGCTCACCATCAGCAGTGCTTCGGTAATCGCCATTCCGAAACGATCTTCGATATCTGAACGAAGTTTGCGATGAGCCAGTTCAGGCAATTGTTCCATAGCTCTGGGCCAGCCTCGCTCAATGTATCGCGTAGGGAAACCAATCAGCAGATGGGGAGCTCGTGCATACGGTTTCACCTGGTTGGTATAAAGCTGTTCGCTGGGAGAATCAACATAGGTTAGATCCGTGTGCGATTCCCAATGCAGAAAGTCTTTCGAAGTTGCTGTGCGAATCGCCCGATCACCTTCCGGTTTCCAGTTATCCTGATCTGTTTTCCCTCCTGTAAAAATTCGCCAGTAAGCACGATATACATTGGTGTTCGCATCCCAGAACGCGAGATTCTGTGAATCAAATGCACCATTGGTAATCACAGGTTCTGCCTGCATCGGTTCAAAGTGGATTCCATCTGCAGATTGCAAGGCGATCAAACCGTAAGGATCAGCAGATCGAAAAACAGCCTTGTACTTCGACTCGGCAGGACAGTTCGGATTTTCATCTTTGAATACTGCCGGGTGCCCCGGGTCGACATCGATACCTTGAAACTGACCTGGATAAATGATGATGTTGTTATCGGAAGAACCATTGTATTCAAAAATACCAAGATTCGGCTTTACCCAGTGAATTCCATCCCTGCTTTCGGCGTAGCAACAGTAGAGTGGATGAACATTGATATTCAATCCCTCTTCAGAAACTCCCAGGTGCCACGAGTAGTAATACATCCGGTAGAGATCACCGTCTCGGAAGATGCTGTGATAACCACTTCCGGGGCCTTCCCACGGAGCATCATGCTTGAGAACAATCTCCTGCGGGGCGGGATGCTGCAAACGCTGCGCTGCGGAGCCTCGTAACTCGTCAATGAGATAATTGTCGATGAAAAGTTCCCGACGGGATTCAATTGCCAGCGGTTCTGCTCCTCTACAGAATCCTGTATCGAAGACTGCGATCAGTGCTGTTAAAAAGGTCAGCGCAATTATCGAACGGCACATAGAAAAACGAGCCTGCAGAGAGTCAGTTGACATATACAGACACCTTATTGATCGTGGAGAGGTAAATTGAAATGAAGCAATCCCCAGCAGAATTATTGGGGCTGCTGGTTTCGGAACTGGAGCGAATACAGATCGGCATCGTGCAGCACGAATCGCACGCGAACGGTCTTATTGTTCAGACTACTGAGGTCTGAGTTCCCATTCCAGCTGACTGTCTTGTCGAGGCTGTTACCGAAAAGGACATCATTCTCTTCCAGGGTAAACCCGGGGAGTGCCTTCCCTGCTCCGTCCTGAAGTTCGACCTGCACACTACCGGCGGCGCTGGTGGCAAGGTTCAGCGTAAGTTCATTCCCTGTAAATGTCAGCGCGGGAGTCAGCAGTTCTCCACCTTTGGCATCGGCAGTGATTGAGACGAAGCCATCCGGTCGAATGGTGTAACGTCTTACTTCACTTCCAGGATTAGTCCAGTAGCTTTCGGTTGAGTATAAAGAGAGATCGGTCAATGATGGATCCAGACTCGATGCTGTTTCAACAAGATGCCAACCGACATATTGTTGTCCGTAATTCCACGTGCCCGGTCGTTCGCGACCCGGGGCGATGAAGGCCTCATTCCACCGTTTAAAGTGAGTACCATTCCGACTCATCATTAATTGTGTCTCCGTGATGGCCATCCCGTAACGATCGACGACACTCGAGCGAAGTTTTCGATGAGCCAGTTCCGGGAGTGACTCTGTCGCCGGTGACCAGCCCCGTTCCACATAACGGGTAGGAAATCCGATCAGTAAATGAGGTGCTCGGTCGTAATGTTTGACCTGATTGGTGTAGAGTTCTTCTGATGGAGAGTCTTCATAGGTAATATCAGTGCGAGGTCCCCAGTTAAGAAAATCATCAGAGGTCGCTGTGCGAATCGCTCGGTGTCCACCTGGTTTCCAGTTTTCTTCTGTGGTGACACCAGCCGTGAATATTCGCCAGTAAGCCCGATAAGCTCCGGCAACCGGGTCCCAGAAAGCAAGGTTCTGCGAATCAAAAGCTCCGTCTGTGATAATCGGCTCTGCCTGCATCGGTTCAAAATGAATTCCATCCGCAGATTTTAATGCGAGCAGACCATGCAGTTTCACCTGACGAATAATCGCTTTGTATTTTGCATCGGCCGGACAATTCGGATTTTCATCTTTGAAGATTGCCGGGTGCCCCGGATCGGCATCAATTCCAGAGAACTGACCGGGGAACATAATAATGTTGTTCTCTGTCGAACCATTGAATTCGCAAATACCGAGGTTGGGTTTCTCCCAGTGTATTCCATCACGGCTTTCCGCATAACAGCAGTAGAGCGGATGTTTGCCAGTATTCAAACCCTTCTCAGAGACATCCAGATGCCACGCCTTGTAATACATCCGGTAGATGTCGCCATCTTTAAAGATGCTGTGATAGCCACTGCCGGAGCCTTCCCAGGGAGCATCGTGTTTCAGCACAATCTCCTGCGGTACGGGGTGATGTAATCGTTGTTCGGCACTTCCTTTGAGCGAATCAATCAGCAAGCCATCAATTAACAGTTCCCGACGGGATTCCAGTTGAATCGGTCCAGCCGGTTCTGCCCCTTCTCCAGTAGCCGGCAGTCCAATCACCAGGAAAAGCATAAAGAGTGAAACGGCTAACAGTTTCCGGGCTCCCAGAGAGCTTATAAAAGGAGTCTTAATCATGATGGAGCACCTCTTTTTTATAAGAAAACTGACTTAGAGCCAGACTCATCTGCCGCCAGTAAAACGACAGTATGATAAACGGCCATAGAATACGTCATTGAAAACGAATGTGCAGTTCAATCCGTTATAATGAAACATTTCGGTGGATACTACCCCCTGCTTCCGCATCTCCGGCGACTCCGGCAAAGGCCCCACTTGCCGAGAGAATCGCGGGAAGGTATTCTCAATGTCTACCCGGAGAGAATGATTCTCACCTCACTCAATCAAATCTGCCCCCGAGTACCCGCCGAATGGCCGAGAAATACTGGTCGCTGAACCACTGCGAGTTGTTCGAACGGCTGACCGACGAACAGATCAAGCGGTTGGAAGAGACATCTAAAGTTCGCCAGTTCAAACGTGGCGAACTCGTCTATCTTCCAACTGACGCGGGGGACTCCGTCCTGATGGTCGCCAGTGGCAGGATCAAAATCTATCACATCACCAGTGAGGGCAAACAGGCTGTCCTCGGATTAGTCGACCCGGGTGAAATCTTTGGTGAACTCGCGGCTCTGGATGACACCCCCCGGGAAGAATTCGCCGAGTCGATGGTCGGCTCTTCCGTTATCATGATTCCCAGCGAAACTCTCCGGCAACTGGTCGAAGAACATCCCTCTGTATCGCTCGGTGTCACTAAGTTACTCGGGTTACGTCGACGACGTATTGAACGACGATTGAAGTCACTCCTCTTCCGCTCGAATCGGGACCGCTTGATTCATCTCCTGCTGGAGCTGACCGAAAAGTATGGGCGTCAAACTGCCGATGGGGTGCTGCTCACGATCAAGCTAGCACATCAGGATCTTGCCAGCATTATCGGCAGCACACGCGAAACAGTGACGGTCCTGCTGGGAGAACTTCAAACCGAACGCAAAATCGAAATTCATTCGCGACAGTTGCTGCTGAGGAACATAGAGCAACTTGCGAGAAGCATCGATGTTCCCGTTCCCAAAATTCGCTATGCCGAAGACCTGGGGAACCGTCTGCTGCGTCAAACCCGGGGCGAAGCGTAGCCGAGAGCTCAAGTCACTTCCGTTTTCTCTTGTTTGGGCATGATCGCGTCCCACTGTCCGGCAAAGACCGCTGCGATTGGTTTCGTCGATTCAAAGCTTTCGAAGGCGATCTTGAGCCCCGCTGTAATCGGTGTTGCCAGGAACATCCCGGTGATGCCCCACATCATGCCCCAGAACATGAGAGCAAGCAGAATGACAACCGGATGCAAGTCAGAAGAGGATCCCATGAGCTTCGGTTCGACGACATTCCCACTATTAACTGAATGATGGCAATGGCACTGATAACCAGGATCATCCAACCGAGTGAACCATCGGGACTCAGAATGATGAACGGGAGAGGTAATAAAGTGGAGACGATCGGGCCGATATTGGGAATGTAGTTCATTAAAAAGGCCAGCAGACCGAAGGTAAGCTGCCATCGGCACACCGAACAGCCAGAGGGTCAGGCCAAAAATCGCTCCGGTGACCATCGAGATCGATGTCTTGAGCGAAAGGTAACTCCGCACCTGCTCATCAATGCGGCTGGGCGCTTTCTCGCCACTTCCCACCGATCCCAATAGCAGGAAGAAGACGTAGATTAACACCACCATGCTGGTCGTCACGAGAGCGAACATTTCTGCCGAGAGTTTCGTCAGCAAATTCTTCAGATGTGCATCGAGGAAATTACCAAACTCTGTTAGTTGTGACTTCAGATCAGCGGATTCATTGCCCATAAATTCATTAATCTGGACCTGTGTTTTCTCGACGAGATCTTTCACCCGCTCACGATAAGCGTCTCCTTCTTTCGCCATCTGCATCATCGAAACCCAGATGCAGGCCCCGGATAAACATCAGCAGCAGGCCCAGCAGGAAGGTGATTCCCGCCGCGATCACGCGATTGACACCAAGTCGTTTTCAAGCCCTTCGAGAATGGGCGTGACCCCACTTACCACAAAGAGGGCCACTACAAACGGAACGAGTACCGGTTGCAGCCAGTAAACCAGGTAGATCATCACGGCGGTCGCAATCACCGCCAGGCAGAAGGTCTGGATGCGCGCGTAAGAGGGGTTAGATTCCATGAGAGGGGCGTTTCAATAAATCAGTGACAGGGGAAGTCTGTTTCCCTTACGTTACTGGAAATCCATGAATGTGTACATGAAAATTCAATTCCCTCGCTGATCTCGATCTGATTTATCCTCACCAGGACAATTACAGAATCCTTGTGTTTGCTTTCACTGCACATTTAAAATCAGGTAAGAATATGTTTTAAATTGACCCGCATCAGTAATTTGAGTTCATCGATTATGGTAATTGTTATTAATGAGTTCAGAAGTTTTACAGCTGGCTTCACGATCCTCTTCTGCTGTCTCTTATGCACCGGCTCTTCGAATCTGACTGCTGCCGAGCAACCGAATATAGTATTGATTCTGGCGGATGATGTTGGTCAGGAATGTTTGGGATGTTATGGAGGTGAATCTTACGAGACTCCCCATCTCGACCAACTGGCCAAAACCGGGATGCGGTTCGAGCATTGCTACAGCATGCCTGTCTGTCACCCGACGCGTCTGGCACTAATGACGGGTCGCTATCCCTTCCGGTTTGATAATGCCGAGTGGGGAACTTTTCCTGCTGAAGCGGAACCGTATACGTTTTCCAGTCTGCTCCAGCGGGAAGGTTATGCGACCGGTGTGTTCGGCAAATGGCAGATGACCTTTCTGCATGACGATCCCGATCACGCTGCCCGGGTTGGATTCGACGAAAGTGATCTCTTTGGCTGGCATGAAGGCCCTCGCTATTATGAACCGATGATTTATCACAACGGAAAAGTCCGGGAGGACACCCTCGGGTTTTACGGACCTGACCTCTATCTGCGCGGTCTGATTGAATTCATGAAGCAGAACCGCGATAAACCCTTCCTGGCCTATTACCCGATGGCTCTCTGTCACGATGTAACCGATGACCTCGATGCCCCGGTTCCTCACGGACCGCTGGGACGTTACGACAGTTTTCCGGAAATGATTGCCGAGATGGATCGCAACATTGGTCGCCTTGTCGGGGCCCTGGAGGCTCTAGATTTACGCGAGAAGACAGTCATTTTGTTTTTGGGCGACAACGGAACTCCGCAGCGGATGATTCTCAAAGCGGAGGGAGACAAACTGATTCGCGTTCCTGTTGTCTCGATGCAGAATGGCAAGGAGATCCCTGGTGGCAAAACAACGCTGCTCGATACAGGGACCCATGTCCCGTTGATCGCCAACTGGCCTGGCACGATTGAGGGAGGTCAGGTGGTGGAGGATCTCGTCGACATGAGCGACTTCTGGCCCACGCTGCTGGAACTGGCGGGAGTTGAGAAACCGCAGGGCTACAATATCGACGGCATCAGCTTCGCCCCCCGACTACTGAAAGGGGAACCGACCGCCAGAACCTCGGCTTACGCCGAAAGAAAGAATCGCTACTGGCTTCGCAACACCCGCTGGAAGCTCTACAACGATGGCCAGCTCTACGACATCAAAAACGACCCGTGGGAGAAATCACCGATTCAGGAAGGGAAAGACACGGAGGAATCGCGAGCGGTGCGGCAAATATTGCGTGCCGAAATGGAGAGGAAACTTGAGCGATGAACGACTTCCAGATTCGGACATCACCGGAATATGCCATCGTCGGTGAAACACGGTTGCAACTGCAATCGCTGCTTGATGAGTGCTTCCCGGGTTGGTTCGACGGACGGTCTTATGTCAAACAGTTTCCCCACTTCCGTTACCTGGCGATGGAGGGAGAATCGGTTGTGGGGCAACTGGGCGTCGATGTGCGGGTGATCAATGTCGGAGGCACCGTCATCCCCATCATGGGACTGCTCGACACGGCGGTACGACATGATCGACGAAATAATGGTATCGCCACGAAATTGCTCGAAACTGCCGAACACCACGCTTCCGATGGCGGACTCGAATTCCTCGTCTTGATGTCGGACCGACACGACCTCTACCTGAAAGCCGGATATCACCGAATCCAGCCGGCACCCACGAAATGGCTGGCCATTGAGGATCGACAAAGTGTGCAAGTCATCGAACGAGATTTAAGCGACTGCTTCATGGCGAAGCCGCTCACCGACAAAACCTGGCCTACCGGGACGATCGATATGCTCGGTTATATGTTTTGACAATGAAAACTGATTTCCTAACCAACATGGGAAGATTTTTTGCGATGTTGATGCTTTGAACCTGTTCTCAGAGTAATGGTGTGAACCGAATCACTCAGAAAGTTCGCGAGGCAGTGTCTGACCTACGAGTCGTTTCACGCTGTCAGGTCATTTGCCAGGTAAAAACCTTTCGATGGCAAGTCAGGCAACGGAATAGGCAGACTTCTTTCAGCGATTCCGGCTGCAAAGTCATATCGCCATAAATTTCGCGATAATCTTTATCTCCAAATTCCCACAATTGCATTTCAAGTCCGATGCGAATTGACTCTTCATAAGTCGACGGAAATCCGAAGTATTCGCAGAAATCTCCACAGCAATAAGGCCAGTCTTCGTTTTGAAGAAAGAGAGGCATTTCAGGAGTGCGGCGAAGCTCGTCGCAAATGGAGACTAATCTGTGACGACGTTGTTCACCACTTAAAGTTCCCTTGGGATATTGTGCGTTGATTAAACTTTCTACCTGACGTTCACTGTTTCGAGGAGCGAATAGACGTAATGGTGTACGACGTATGCAATCCTCACACACCACCTCACTATCGTAACCACTGCCGTAGTAGGCGACATCCTCAATCGCGATGTGAATGGGAAACACTTGGTTCACTTGAGAACAGATGTGACACTCATCCGTCTCGGTTTCATAGCGACTTCATCGGAGATGTAACGAAATAATTTCCCCATGATACTTTCAAGTCTGATGATGGAACTGATGTGATAACCCAAACAATAGATTCAGGTTGAAGATTAGAATGACACGGATGACTATTATTTACGAACTTCTGCGCGACGGGGACAACACTTCGTGAATGGCTTTGCATCGTGTTGTGATTTGTTTTATTTACACCCAAAAGGAAGTGAAATTGTTCAAACATTCGTCCGAAAGAATCGGTTCGAGTAGAAGTCGATAGTCATTGAGCAGTGAACTCTTCACTTCACCCTCATCATCAAATATCTGATCATCATTTTGTTTGCACAACTCGACCCAGATTGCGAGTATATACAGAAACCCGGGAATACTATCAGCAATTTTTTTAGGGTTCCATGTACCTGTTCCATGAAATGCCATCAAGACAGGCGTTTCGGAATAACTTGTGTCAGCAATGATGGGATCAGCACTATTACTTCCGATAACCAGCCACTGTGGATCCCAGCTTTTACATAGAACACCACCTACCTCTCCAGTCCATCGATATCCAACTTGACCTTGTACGAGTTCCTGAGGTGACCATAAGCACATTTCTTCTAAGAGCCATGGTATGCATAATTCGTTTGGAGCCCCTATAAGATACCATTGTTTGAGCATGTCTGTTAAAGGCAGAATTTGACCTACCGTTTCGATCTCTATAGAAGCTGTTTTGACAAACCTTGCTTCGACAGTAGATCTCGCGAGTGACGAACGCAAAAGTTCAATACTGGTCTCTAGTTTTTCTATTCCCATATCTTTCCGTCTTTACAAGAATTATATCTGGCTCATTAATGGCCATTTCAAAAAAAGCCCTCGTCCAATTTACTTTGGACGGGGGCTTCGTTGTTTATGGCTTCAGCAGGGGTCGCTTATTGGGCGGAGTCGCTGCTGGAGTCTTCACTTTTACCTTCGCTGGATCCGACGGTGGCCAGTTCGGGTTCTTCTTCCAGGGCACCGGTGAATTCGAGGCGTTTGGTGTCGCCCACTTCTTCGACGGTGACGGTGATCGTATTCTTCCCTTCGAAGGTACCGCGGAGCAGTTCTTCGGAGAGGGGGTCTTCGATGTAGTTCTCAACTGAACGACGCAGTGGACGGGCACCGTAATCGACGTCGCCACCTTTGTCGATGATGAACTCGCGGGCTTCGTCGGTCATGTGCAGGTTCAAACCACGCTCGGCCAGACGTTTGATAACTTTGCCCAGCTCGATATCGACGATCTTCTTGAGGTGATCGCGGGTCAATCGCTGGAAGACGACGACTTCGTCCAGACGTCCGAGGAATTCTGGTTTGAATTCTTTCTCGATGACGTGCATCAGACGTTCTTTCATCTTCTCGTAGCTGGTGTCGTCATCCTGTTTGGCGAATCCGAAGACGTCTCCCTGGTGGATAACTTCGGCTCCAGCGTTCGTGGTCATGATGAGCACGACGTTTTTGAAGTCGATCTTCCGACCAAAGCTGTCGGTCAGGTGACCTTCTTCCATGATCTGCAGGAGCATGTTGAAGACGTCCGGGTGAGCCTTCTCGATCTCGTCGAGCAGGACCACGGCGTACGGACGACGACGAATTTTCTCGGTGAGCTGACCACCCTCTTCGAAGCCGACGTATCCCGGAGGAGCACCAATCAGACGACTGACGTTGTGTTTCTCCATGTACTCGGACATGTCGATTTGAATGAGAGCATCTTCATCACCGAACATGAAGTCGGCTAATGTTTTTGCCAGTAAGGTTTTACCAACCCCGGTTGGACCAGAGAAGAGGAAGCAACCGGTCGGACGTTTGGGATCTTTCAAACCAGATCGACTGCGGCGAACCGCTTTCGAGATTTGTTTGATCGCTTCGTCCTGGCTGATCACTTTCTTATGCAGTTCGTCTTCCATACGGAGCAGACGGACCGCTTCTTCGCTGGAGAGTCGAGTCAGCGGAATACCGGTCATCTTGGCGACGACTTCCGCAACAACCTCGGCATCGACAACGCCATCGGTCTCTTTCGATTTCTCCCGCCATTCCTGGGTCAGGGTTTCTTTTTTCTTTTTCAGCTTGTCGGCCTGATCACGCAGGCTGGCTGCTTTTTCGAAGTCCTGATTGGCGACCGCCTCTTCTTTCGCCTGGTTGAGGCGTTCGATCTCTTCTTCGAGTTCGTTGAGATCGGGAGGACGAACCATTGATTTCAGGCGAATGCGGGCACCCGCTTCGTCGATGACGTCGATCGCTTTATCCGGCAGACAACGACCGGTGACATAACGGCTCGACAATTCGACCGCTTTCTCCAGGGCGTCGTCCGTAATTTGAACGCGGTGATGTTCCTCGTAACGATCGCGGAGACCTTTGAGGATTTCAACGGTCTGATCTTCGGTCGGAGGTTCCACATTCACTTTCTGGAACCGGCGTTCGAGGGCGTTGTCTTTTTCAATGTATTTACGGTACTCATCGAGAGTCGTCGCCCCAATACACTGCAGCTCACCACGAGAGAGAGCTGGTTTGAGTACGTTGGAAGCATCGATCGCCCCTTCAGCACCACCAGCACCGACCAGGGTATGCAACTCGTCGATGAACAGGATTGTGTTTTTGGCGCGACGGACTTCGTTCATGACCGCTTTGATACGCTCTTCGAACTGACCGCGGTATTTGGTACCGGCAACCATCATGGCGAGGTCGAGAACGACGATCCGTTTGTCACGCAGAATTTCAGGAACAGCGCCGTCGATAACCATCTGAGCGAAGCCTTCGACGATGGCCGTTTTACCCACACCTGCTTCACCGAGAAGCACGGGGTTGTTTTTCTGACGACGACAGAGAATCTGAATCACGCGTTCGATTTCGCGGGCACGCCCGATGACCGGGTCGAGTTTACGCTGGCGAGCAAGTTCGGTCAGGTCGCGACCGAAGCTGTCGAGAGCGGGCGTTTTGCTTTTACCCGATTTGCTGGCAGAACCCTGAGCAGAACCCCGTTCGCTTGATTCAGAAACTTCGAGTCCGTGACCAAGCAGGTTCAGAACTTCTTCGCGAACGTCTTCGAGTTTGAGGCCGAGGTTCATCAGGACCTGGGCAGCAACCCCTTCCTGTTCACGCAGCAGTCCGAGCAGCAGGTGTTCGGTACCCACGTAGTTGTGGTTCAGGTTACGAGCCTCTTCCATTGCGTACTCGATGACCTTTTTGGCACGCGGTGTTTGAGGCAGTTTGCCCATGGTGACCATGTCGGGTCCGGACTGGACAATCTTTTCGACTTCCAGACGGATCTTGCGCAGGTCAGCGTCGAGATTTTTCAGCACGTTGGCTGCGACCCCGGAACCTTCCTTAACCAGGCCGAGCAGGATGTGTTCTGTCCCGATGTATTCATGGTTGAAGCGTTGGGCCTCCTGATTTGCCAACTGCATCACTTTTCGGGCTCGATCTGTGAATCGCTCGTACATGCGAGTCTCCTTTGCCGTTAATGCTTCCGACTCTTCCTAAGCTGAAAGCGGTGGCAATTTTTTGTTTGGTGTTGAGTGATCTAATTCTCGACAACAGGTCAATCAATCGCTTGCGACTGAAGTCTGCTGTCATCTTTGTATTCTGCGGTTAATCCATTTGCGTCGTCTGCAACCTGGACCGACAGAATTTATCGATTGTGCGTCTTGTGCTGATAGTAAGGACATTTTCGTGGCGCAAGAGGATCGCCCCACGAAGCTGACTCGTCAAATAATTCTACGTTCTCTCACCTGAGAGAGTGAGTGATTCTTCAAATTTCGCAGAATCCTCCACCGTAACTTTGCCGCCTCGTCCGGTTACTCCATTATAATCGATTGAGGTAGAAGCCCGAGACGAACCCGACAACCCCCACTACCGTCAAAGCCGGTAAAATGGGTAATCCCCTAAGTTCTCAGCGGCAACCGAATTTTAGTAATCGGGACCTGTTTCGGCAACAGCGACCGTGAGACTCGATTTCCCGCGCAACCCGATATTTTGAATGAATTTCCTGTAATGTCCAAAATTCCGTTTACGGATCAATTTCTGACAGAGGGTGCTCGCCGCACGCTGGAATTGGCCCGCCAGATTTCGCAGCAGCTTCAAGAGGCAGCGGTTACACCGGAACACTTGCTCTCGGCGCTCATTCTGGACGAATCCCGAGCGACGGAAATCCTGAATCAATACGCCATTGACCTGCAGAAATTACCCGCAAAATTCCACGTCCTCGCCGA
This sequence comes from Planctomycetaceae bacterium, assembly GCA_041398805.1. GTDB lineage: Bacteria > Planctomycetota > Planctomycetia > Planctomycetales > Planctomycetaceae > Polystyrenella. The sequence continues at coordinate 253,224 of JAWKUC010000003.1, forward strand.
GGGAATTTCGGCCACCGAAACGAATACGACACTTCCTTTCAGCGAAGAGTTTCAATCGGCCCTGCTCGCCGCGCAGCACCGCGCCGCCCAATTGGGACGCCATGCCGAAATTGGAACCGAGCATTTACTCTGGGGAACATTAACGGAATCGGAAACTGTCCAACAGCTACTTGCGCAACATGAACAGACTGCGGAAAAACTGGAACCGCAACTCGACACTCAGTCTGGTTTTGAAACGAGTCCGCTTGAAGTTGATGTCCAGTTGCACGTCACTGCCGAAACTCCATCCGCGCGAACCAGCACTTATCGCATTCTTGATGCCGCTGCAAACCGGGCGCGCGAAGGACTTCGCGTGATTGAAGATTATGCCCGGTTCACTTTGGACGACACTTTTTTATCACGCGAACTGAAAGAACTCCGTCATCAGCTGGCCGCCGCCTGCAGTCAGTTTGATCAACGGGAATTGATCGCGAGCCGGAATACGCTCGGTGATGTCGGCACGACGATTTCTACCCCCGCCGAGTTAACCCGTGAGTCGAGCGAGAGTGTGCTCACCGCCAATTTCAAACGACTGGAAGAATCACTCCGCACCTTGGAAGAGTGGAGTAAGGTGGTCGCCCGCGACACCGCACCCCTGTTCGAACAGATGCGTTACCAGGTTTATCAACTCGAAAAAAGTTTCGCGAATCTGTCGCACGCGCGGCAGGTCCTGCAGGAGACAACGCTTTACCTGTTGTTAACCGAGTCGCTCTGTCATCACGGTTCCGGCCCGGCGGTGCGGGAGGCACTTGACGCGGGTGTGAAGATCGTCCAGATTCGCGAAAAGGAAATGCCGACCCGCGACCTGATTGACCATGCGAAGCGAGTCCGCGAATGGACCCACGCGGCGGGAGCGCTCCTCATCATCAACGATCGCCCCGACATCGCTCTCGCTGTCGATGCCGATGGCGTCCATGTCGGTCAGGATGACTTCCCGGTGGATGCTGCCCGCAAAATGCTGGGAGCCAGAAAACTGATCGGCCTCTCCACCCACAACATCGAACAGGCCCGGCAAGCTGTCCGCATCGGTGCCGACTACATCGGTGCCGGTCCCACCTTCACGACAACGACGAAAGAGTTCAGCGATTACGCCGGACTCGACTACATCCAGCAGGTCGCCGCCGAGATCACCCTTCCCTGGTTCCCCATCGGCGGAATCAACGCCAAAAACCTGCAACAGATTCTGGACGCCGGAGCAACTCGCGCCGCCGTAAGTGGAGCCATCTGCGGAGCAGAGAAACCGGGAGAGGTAGCTCGGAAGTTAGTGGGGATGTTTGGTATGTAATCCGTAGGTCAGGCAGTGCCTGACCTACTTTTTCTCCCGGATGTCACAACCATGACTGATTACCCGTACTCGAAACATTTCCCTGAGTTTGAGCGATGGCTCGACGACGCGATGGACAATGGAGGAATACTCGAATGCTGTCCGGACGATCCAGAATATCTGATTGACCACGTTGTCCGGTTCAATGAACAGATTGATTCCTTAATACGGCAGCATGGTGTAGACAAAATCAGCACAGCCATTGCCTTTATTTATTTCGGAAGTTCACATTACAGCTATTACCTGGCGGCTGCCGCATATCAGGGAAAGCATAGCCCACGATTTTTCACTTCCATCAATGACCTTTATACAAAAGGATTTGCTATTCATTGTGTCAATTCGATTGATGATAACCTTAAACTGAACGGTGTCTGTTACCCGTTCTGGTTTCATTTTCTGGAACAGGGAATGATTCAACCTGAGAATCGACAGGTTGCCGAGGATGCCTATCGCACGCTGAATTTCATCCTCACACTGAAACATCTTGCCTGCCAGCGATCAGCATTGAAGGGGCTATCTCAACTTTGGGATGATTCCCTCCGGTGTGGTTTCTCTGATCTGGCGTTGAAATGTCAGAAGAATATCGAACAGTTTTACCGCAATGAAAACGTGGGTAGTAAAGCGGAGTGGAAACGCAAACATGGGGCTCAGAAATAAACACCTGTCGGCTTCAATCCGTAGGTCAGGCACTGCCTGACGAACTTTCCAGCTTGATAGCCATCACACCCTGCTGGCCCAGAAAACCTACGGGCTAGCAGCCGATCAGAACTGCGTCTACCTGGGCGACCGCAAGGGGGACAGCCTGGTAATACTGGATCGGCGGGCGTTGGAGAAGTAAGTTTTATTTAAACACGAAGGCACTAAGACACGAAGTTTGAGGAATGAGGAGCGATATCACCTTGATTATGAATTTTGTTACTGCAGGTACTGAATTTTTTAAGGTGTTTGAGTTCTGTCGTATACAAGCAATCCATTTATTACAGTACGAAACAAATTAACAACCTTGCTTTAAATCTCAGCCCTTTGTGTCTTCATGCCTTCGTGTTTAATCAAAGCTTCAACTTATGCCTCAGCCGATTCCGCATTCCCCCGCGACTCATACAGTTTCTTCTGCTTCTTACGATACTCATACAGAATATAAATGAACGCGAAGAAGTCATAGAAGCTGTGGATCAGGATTGCCGGGACGAGATTCAGCTGGTGGTCGGGGGAGAAGAGGATTGCCGCGTAGGAGAGATAGAGGCTGATTGGCAGAACCAGCACGATGTAGGAGAGTGAATAGCAGTGGCAGATCGCGAAGATCAGGCTGGAGATCAGGATCGCCACATGGAGATCCATTTTCTGCATCAGGAAGTTCATTATGACTCCCCGAAAGAGAAGTTCCTCACCGAAGCCAACGAGGAGCCGAGGACAAATAACTCTTTGAGCGATGCAGTGGAGAGTAGCGGAGCGACCTTTTCAATCAGGAACTCTTCGATCTTGCGGAGACTCTCGATCGGGATTTTCTCGATACCGAAAATGAGCACGATCAGCGGGAGAGTCCCCAGGGTTCCCACCAGAATTGATTGCCAGCTCCAATCGAACAAGCTCCAGGGTGGGGAATCTAAAAAGCCACCCAGGGTCAACGCGACGAGTATCATCACGACCTGCACCAGGTAACCAATTTCCAGGAAGGACCATTTGGAGTTTTTGAGTGGGCGAGCAGGTGCTGGACTGAGTGGCGACTCTACTGCCGGTTCATCCGCTTCAGGAAGGAGTGCTTCCTGCACGCTTTCCACATTTTCGGGTGTCACCTCTGTAGAGGTATCCCGGGGAACCTCTTCCTGATCCGTCATCAACAGCATCCTGTCCAGAGTGGAGAATTCGTCAGCAACATGGAGAACTTTACGGTTATTTCACCCGTTCAAAGATGATGATGTGCTGGCGGGGTAATATATCAATTGTCTCGGACCATTTGAGACCGAATTCAGGTTGAGCCATTTCTTTTTTCACCTGTTCAACCGACATCTTATGGACTTCCAGAATGGGGACGCTCGGATCTTCTTTGCGGTACTCAACAAAGACAAGTTTGCCGCCTGGTTTGAGAGCCTTCGCCAGTTTTTGTGTCATTTCGTAGGGATAACTGAATTCATGGTAGACATCGACCATGAAGGCGAGATCGACACTTTCCTCTTTAAGGTTAGGGGAAGCTTCTTCACCGAGCACCGGCACGACGTTGTGAATGTCGAGTGCTTCCATTTTCTTTTTGAGGGCAGTCAGCATCTCTTTCTGAATATCAATAGCGTAGACTTTTCCCTTCGGCGTAATCAGGGGTGCGATCTTACGCGCGATGACACCCGAACCAGCGCCGACATCGGCGACCATCATGCCTGGTTTGAATTCGAGAGATTCGATTAAGAGGGAGATTTTTTCTTCCTCTTCCCGTTCGTCCCGTTCCAGCCACTCAATGCCATGCCAGCTCATTACCCGGGCGATTTCGCGGCCCTGATAAAACTTGCCAGTTCCGTAGCGATCATGTTCTTCTTGAAACGTATAAAGTTCATTTTCTGTTTCGACCGCAACGTCGACAGCACCGACCTGTTCGGGTTCGGCAGCGAGGAGATCGAGCGGAACAAGAGCACAGCTTAATAGAAGCAGGTAGAAATAAAGCGGGCGATACAAGTTCATGAATAATGCCCCCTGAGCTGGCGGGTAGCGAAACAAAAAAACGAAGGGTCGACTGCTCTTATTGTGAGAGCGGTTGATCCCTTCGTCCAGTTGTGTTGTTGATTATTTCAGAGAAGAATCAAGGTTGACCATTTGATTCAGCAGGTTTGTCCAGTTTGTGCAATACTGTCTCCCATTCTTCCTGTACCAGCTGTTGCGCTTCGTCGATCAACATGACAGGAATATCGTCCAGCACTTCGAAGGCCAGACGGCAATCCGCATTTCGACAAACGACGCGGGTGTCATCCTGGATTAACTTCGACCTGCATTTAGGACAGGCGAGAATATTCTGTAACGGTTCAAGATCAAAAGACATTTAATTCTATCCAGGAGATGCTGATAACAGGGAGCCAGGAGATAGTACTGACAAAAGGTGACTATTAGAATCCACGCAGTTCGCGGATGTCGTTGAAATCGCGCAGGTCATAATCGATGCCGACATAATCGAGCACGCTGCACAATGCCCGCACGGCGACACCCATTCCATCGGGACCACTAAAGCCACCGAACTGCCCTCCCCCTTTAAGATGAGGTTCTGTTTCGAGGAAGAAACCGGGGGCGCCCAGTTTTTTCATCTTCTTGTCGATTTTGGTGACATGGTCTTTCAGATCACGGAGAATCTGCTCATGGCCCGAATCACCCACGTTAGCGGGAACAAAGTTTTTGAGACGTTCCTCGTCGACAGCTCCATCCCAGGTGAGTTTGGGATCGATCTTGTAATCTTTGATATGCATCCAGCCCATGTATTTTCGCATGGCGACATATTCATCGAAGACCACATCGGGTCGTTTGTTCTGGGCGGCGACATTACCACCATCATAAATGCAGACGATGTTCGGATGATTGACCGCTTTACAAACCTCAGCCAGGAGAGGTCCTGTTTCGCCGATCAGGTTCGGTTCGATTTCGAGACCGTAGATGATTCCTTCCGCAGCACACGCTTCGACAATCTTCTTAAGGTTCTCAGCCGCCTGGGGAATGTGCTCGCGAGGGTCAGTCCCGCGCGGATGGTAATAGGAGAAACCACGAATCAGTTTGCAATCGAGTTCTTTGGCAACTTTGATGGTATCAGCGACTTCACCTTTGAGGTATTTCTCGATCGGGATGTACTTGTTGTGGGAACCGTCATCGACATCCAGCAATTTCACCTTACCGAGCCGTGCTCCAATACTGGTCACCGACATGCCGAATTCGGCGTGCAGTTTTTTGAGCTCGGTTAATTCTTTCTTGTTGAGTTCAACCACATGCTTGACGTTCCCATCGCCAAAGACATCGATAAAGCGGGGTGAGTAATACTTCAGCCCGATAGCGGCGAGAGCCACCATTTGTTCCAGGGCAGTTTTACGGTTCGCGGCCTCATCGGCAAAGGCACTGATAATTACTTTGGGTTTGTCTGTCATGGTGGTGGAGTCTAGTCTGTAATTACAGGGTTTGATAGAACTGAGTTTGATGAAACAGGGTCAGACTGTAGGGCCAGGTGGCTGGATTCTTCCCAGGCTAAGGGAGTGCCCATTATGCGTCAGAGTGCATGGGGATGCCAGTGTCACCAGCTTCAGCGTGCCCAGCTCGTCTGATTCTTAACAGATAGCCCTTCTTCACCCCCAAATGGAGAATCTTCCCTGAAATAGACCTCCGTCTTAGCAGTTTCAGGGTTGAGCGGTGGCTTGGCGCTTTGCATAGCCTGACCAATAGTGTATACACCTAATCTACGCGATTGATAACTTCAACCCACAGGATATGCAATCATGACCCCGCAAGCAGATTTTCCCACCTTGAAGGCCGGTATGGTCGGGATGGGGATGATTTTTGACGAGACTTACTGCCCTTTCTTCGAGCGGGCTCATAAAGAAGGGATGTTCGATCGTCGGTTCGGGGAATTGAGCGTGGAACTGGCCGCAGTCGCCACCCGTACGGGCTCGCGGGCAGAAAAGTACAAAGCCTCTGCCGGTCAGAAGATCGCAGACTTCAAATCGTACGCCGGGGAGAATGCGGTCGGGAATATGCTGGAGGCGGGGCTCGACTTCGCCTGTGTAGCCTCCCCCGATGATCGACATTTTTCTGCCGCGCAGGCCGTGCTGGAATCGGGCACGCACGTCATTATCGAAAAACCATCCGTCCTCAAATTGCAGGAACTGGATGAGCTGGTCGCGCTGGCGAAACAGAAAAATGTCCTCGCGAAAGTGGTCTATCACAAGCTGCTCGATCCCGACCATAAAAAACTGCGGACGCTGTATCACGATCAGGTCCTGCAGCATGTGAACAACGGTTACTGCACCCTGCTTGAACCAAAATCTATCTCGGGAAGTCAGTTTGCGGAATGGATCAAAGGACGTAACCCGGGGACTTACGTAGCCTGCCACTACATCAAGCTGATCGACTTCTCCTTCCCCGGGAAATTAAAGACGATCACCGCGACTGGCCAACGGGGGCTGGTCGGCCCCGAGGATGGAAACACCTGGGACAGCACACAACTGCGCATGACCTATGAGTACGACTCTGGTCGAAACGCAACCTTCGATATTCATACTTCCTGGGTGACTCCGGATAACTTCCCCGGTTACGTCGAACAGGAAGTACAGTTCCGTTTTGATAACGGACTCTGGAATGGACATTCCCGTAAACGGGGGGTCGAATGTACGGTGGAGGAAAAAACTCCAATCACGATGAAAAACTCGATCAACAATCATTACAACGGTTCATTCCTGGAACCGTGGGGAGAACGTTCCCAGCGGGGATACGGAATCGAAGTCATCGAACGATTTGCACGAGAAGTTGCCTATGTGGAACATGGGGGACCAGAAGCCGATCGGAGTAAGCGCCTCGCCGAAATGCAGCAACTTGATTACAACGAACTCACTGCTGATCGCCAGACGGTCGCTACCGTGCAGGCACTGGAAGCAATCCTGGAGTGGGCAGCCGCTGGCGAACCTGACTGCATCGTGCGGGTGAACGACCCTAAGGGTGGACTGGTCCTCTACCGCCCCGGCGTCGCGGAACCCGAGGTTCTGTATGCAGGGACTGTTTAGAGTGCTTCAAAAGTTTTCCAATTAAAGGCCGAACCCGCAGGGAAAGCTGGCGTCCTGATCTGAAATCGACTATTCTGTATACACTTTGGATTCAACCCTTCTCTGCTCAGGTATGTTTTGAGTTACTAAAGACAGGTAAAAATATGGCGACTCCGATTCAATTCGACGGCGAAAATCGATCCAACCAGGTCCGGGCGACGATTACACAGCAGGAACCAATCGCCCTGAGGACTTACACCCCTTCTCAGGCGGTGTTCGCAAAATCAGCCGGTTGTTTTCATTGGACCCCGGAAGGTCGCCGTCTGTATGACTATTCGGCGGTGTTCCGTCGCCAACCTGGGCCACAACCCCGCCAGTGGATGAAACGATTCGCCGGTTACATGGGCTGGGCACCTGAGCACCTGACAGGCTCGGGCGAGGGAGAGTACTTCGAAGCAGTCACTCTAACCGCCTATAACGCGATCACCGAAATTGAAGCCGAAGCGATCCAGCGCCTCGTAAGTCATCTAAGTAAAACTCCGGGTGGTGAGAAACTCGACACAATCATGTGGGCAGCCTCCGGTTCCGAAGCGGTACAAAAAGCTTTGTGGGCGTGTCTGCATCGAGACAAAAGTCGTGACCTGATTATCGCCACTCGATTTGGTTTCCACGGCAAAAAAGGTCTGGCCGGTGCTGTGACTGGTTCAGAAAAAGATGCCGACCGTGACCCACGGGTGAAGTTCATCAGCTTCCCACGCGAAGAATGTGACGACACCTCCAAATACGGTCAACCGATCGACCTCGCCAAATACAAAGCCGAACTGGATGCTCTTTACGAAGAGTATGGCTCCCGACTCAACTGCCTCATCACCGAACCTTACCTGGGTGGTGGAGGAAGTTATCATCCCCCTGCTGAATATCTGCAGATGCTGGTGGAATGGTGTAACGAGAAAGATGTCCTCTTCATCCTGGATGAAGTTCAGGCCAACTTTGGTCGTACCGGCAAGATCTTTTCGTTTGAAAAATATGGGATTACGCCGGACTTTGTCTGCATGGGCAAAGGTCTTGGTAATGGCATCCCGGTTGCCGCCGTTGCTGGACGTGGTGATGTCATGGCCAGCCTTAAATATGGTGAAGCCTCCGATACCTGGTCGGCATCACCAATCGCCTGTGCGGCTGTCCTCGCAACTCTGGATGAGTTTGAACAGGGGAACGTCATGGCAAACACGCAGGTGATTTCGAAACTCTTCTTTGAAGGTCTCGAAAAACTGAAAGATACCGGCATCATCGCGAAGGTGCGTGGTGAAGGCCTGGTCTTCGGCATCGAATGTGCCGCCGTTGGTGAGCTTACTTCTAATGAAGTCGCAGTGGCCGTTGTTAAAAAATGCTACGAGGGGATAGAAGGGGGTGACGGTATCCATCTGCTCGGCCCCCTCTCTGGTAATGTGTTGCGGGTCAGTCCTCCGCAAACGATTACAACGGAACAGGCAGAGGCGTCTCTTGAATTATTGCAGTCGCTGCTCACTGAATTGGCCGCGGAGTTAACAAGCTCTACTGTTTCCGCTTGAGGGTGAGCGGACAGAGAACAATTTGCGGTCCAAGCCGATCCCAGGCGACAAGAGTTGCTGAGCTTAATTTTCCGAGCGGAGAATCGGGTTGAGTTCGACGACGAAGTCGCGGACGTCTTTGAATTCGCGGTAGACTGACGCAAAACGAACAAAGGCGACCTGATCGACATTGCGTAGTGATTCAAAAACCTGCTCACCGATGTAGCGACTGTCGACTTCCCGTTCGAAGTTTTCGTAAATGTTGACTTCCACGGATTGAATGATCGCTTCGATCGCCTCGGCACTGACGGGTCTTTTGTAGCAGGCCTTTTCGAGACCGGCCCGAATTTTTTCGCGATCAAAGGGGACACGGAGTCCATCCTTTTTGACAACTTTCAGAGGAACTTCTTCAATTTTCTCATAGGTCGTGAAGCGACGACCACAGTGGAGACATTCACGGCGCCGGCGAATGGAAAACTCCTGGTTGCCGCGGGAGTCAATGACCTTGGTCTCCCCCTGCCTGCAGAATGGACACATCATGAGTCCGAAAGCTCCTGAAAAATAACCCGACCATCATTAGTTAACCAGCCCGGTCAGGCAGAAAGCCTGATGATTGAAGAGAGTCTTCCCTGTGTGGATAGGAGTCATCACCTCGTTGTCCCAGTGAGAGTGCCCTCTGGAACGACCACCTGTTTAACTCACAATGTACCCGACGGGGACACATCTGCCTAGCATTTCCTGATTTCGCAGGTTCTTTTTTATTGCGAACTCACTCCTGCATTAACACTTCAGGTTCTGCCACATGCAGTGGCACGAGTGACTTTAGCCGCCTCTCGGCTTCCCAGAGGAATGCGAACTTCGGTGCTTAAGCTGCCGCAGGTGAATTTGAGCATATCCCTGAGTTTTCCCGGAACGGTGTTCACATGGTTGTATCTGGATGTTCATCTCGGGGAGATCCGGAATCGAACGGATCGCCTCCATCAGTTTGATCATCGCTTCTTCGTTAAAGATTCGCCGAAGTGAAATCGCTTTCTCGATTGTTTCATAGAGGACATTCAGGTTTTCATTTTTCGAGAGTAACTCCACTCCCGATCTTTGAACACCGGTTGAAGATCTTCAATTGTCGCTGAAAGCATGATGCAGATCATATGTGGGTAAAGCCGCTGCACCTCCTCCAGGAGCTGATCTCCACCGATGCCCGGCATCCGGTAATCTGTGATCAGCACCTCGAACTCATTGTGCTGTAACAGTTCCAGCGCTTCCTGCGCGCTGGTCGCCTGCTCCACAGCATAGGGCAACTTAGAGATTTTCATACTGCGCGTTAACAGATTAAGCCACAACGGCTCATCATCAACAATCAGAATATTGTGTAGATGTCTACATACCATTTAAAAAACTGCCTGAAATAAGATCACGGATTTCGGAAATAATTTCGCTCCTGAAATCTCACCTCCGGTCTTCCAGTGGAGAGTTTTCTCCTGTTGCAGTAATTCCTGACAACTATATATGCAGAGAAAACCAACCGGTCCGGTTGTAGCGATTGCAGGGCCTGTTCGATAAGCCGAGGGGGCCAGTGATGCGTCTTCACGCTGTTTCCGTCAAAAAACTATAGATTACGAATAGTCCGATAACACGGATAAAAGCGAGAAATTGATTGAGATCGGAATAAGACCGGTTTGACAGTTTATTCCTGTGACCTACGTTTCAGATATCTACCTTGACCTACTTCTATCGATTCAACAACTGGGGGGATACCAATGAAACGAAAAGCTGTTTTAACCACGGGAGAAGTTGCCCGTTATTGTTCTGTCCATTTTCGAACAGTTTTAAGATGGATCGAACGTGGTGATTTAAAAGCGTACAAATTACCGGGACGTGGTGATAACCGCATTCGAATTGAAGATTTTCTCGATTTCCTCGCCGAGCATGATATGCCTATTCCCGAGGAATTGGGTGAAGCAAGTAACAACAAGATATTAATCGTCGAAGATGAACCTCGGATGGCACGTTGTATTCAACGGGTGCTTCATGGTTCTAAATACGAGACGGTTGTTGCCACAGATGGCTTCCGGGCCGGGGCATATCTTAAAACATATCAACCAAAAGTAATGACCCTGGACCTGCAAATGCCAGGTTTGAGTGGTTTTGATGTCCTGACTTTTGTCCGGGCGACTAAAGAATTATGCGATACCCGTATTCTCGTGTTATCTGGATTGGGTGAAGAGGATCTGGCACAGGCCTCACTTGCAGGAGCCGATGCTGTCATGTCCAAACCATTCGATAACGACGAATTACTGGCTACGATTAAACACCTGATGGAGAGCAGTCCCCAAGGAGCCCACGTCTAACGGAGCATTACCTGTCTTCCCTTACCTTTAAAGCGCTACCTGTCTTCTATCTGATTTCGATACCTGTCTGGAAGTATTGCAGCTCGCTTTGATTTGTAGAGCAGCCTCTGCATGCCAGAGAGATGTATCTCGACGGGGCTTCGCTTTACAATGGGGCGGTTATGTCAACAATCCTGGAATCAACCAGTTCTTCTGATGCGCCTGCATCACGAAGCTTGCAGAAGCATTCCACAATTCTGGTTCTGGATACTCACAAAGATCAACTGAATAAACTTCACAACCTGCTGCATGGCAATCAGGTTAAGGTTCTACTTTGCCCCCAGGTAGACCAGGTGGAGCAGATGCTTAAAAAGCATCAGATTGATCTTGTGGTGCTGGACTATGAACTCGATCAGGGGAACGCTCTGGAATTGATGCAGCACCTGTGTGCTGAACATCACTGCAAAATTCCTTTTATTATCGTCACGGCTGATGGTAATGAAGAGATCGCAGTCAAATGCATGAAACAGGGCGCAAGTGATTACATCATTAATGATGATCAAATCTCCGAGAAGCTTCCTAAAGCTGTCTATGGAGCCCTGGATCATCTGCATGCCAATCAGATTCTGGCGAATCTTGAAGGGGAACTGGCTCAATTTGAGCAGCGAACCCGCCTGATCCTGAACACGGCGGCTGAGGCGTTTGTTTCTATCGATGGTTACGGAACAATCATCGACTGGAATGCTTCCGCAGAGAAAATATTTGGTCATCGGGCTCAGGAAATTATCGGTAAGAATATTACTGAAACGATTGTACCCGAGCGATACCGGACTCAGGTCAGCGAGGCTCTCAGTCTGTTCCAGGAATCTCCGCATCTGAGTGACAAATTGCGTAGCTTCGAAACGACAGCCCTGCATAAAAGCGGACGCGAAGTTCCCATTGCTTTATCGCTTAACATTGTGGAGCTCGAAGCGGCCTGCATTATCACCGGGTTTGCTCACGATATTTCGAAACGGTGCGAACTTGAATCGCAATTGATTCAGTCCGAGAAAATGGCCTCCCTGGGTCAACTGGCTGCCGGTGTGGCGCATGAAATCAACAACCCGGTTGGCTTTGTTACCAGTAACGTGGCGACTTTGAAAGACTACATCGAAGTCTTTAAACAGGTCATCACTTTACAGGACGACGTAATTAAAGCTTTGAATACTTCTGAAAACGCTTCGCTTCAGGAGCAGATCGAGAAAATCGAGCATCTGAAAGAGGAAGAAGATTATCAGTACCTGACTGATGATATCGACGATCTGATTAAAGAATCGAACGACGGTCTGATTCGTGTTAAAGAGATCGTTCAGAATCTGAAAAGTTTTGCACGCGTCGATGAAGCGGAAACCAAAGAAGCCGATGTCAACGAGTGTCTTAAAGCGACAATCAAGGTTGTCTGGAATGAAATCAAATACAACTGCGAGCTGGTGCAGGATTTCGGAAAAATCCCACAGCTGCGTTGTTACCCCGGACAACTCAACCATGTCTTCATGAACCTGCTGGTCAATGCCGCTCACGCGATCAAAGAACGCGGGACAATCATTGTCTCTACGGAAGCAGATGATAAAAACATCATCGTTAAAGTCCAGGACGACGGACATGGAATCAAACCGGAACACATTCCGAATCTGTTTACTCCCTTCTTCACCACCAAACCTGTGGGTAAAGGGACCGGCCTCGGACTTTCAATTGCTTATGGAATCATCCAGAAACACAAGGGCTTAATTGAGGTGGAAAGCGAAGTCGGTAAAGGGACAACCTTTACCGTCAAGTTACCTCTGGAAGGAGTGGAGCCATGACCGAGAAAATCTTATTTGTCGATGACGAAGAACATGTTCTTTCTTCACTGAAGCGCATGTTACGCCGTGAAAACTACGAGATTTTGACTGCGTCGAGTGGTGAAGAAGGTCTGCGCCTGCTGAAACAGCATGAAGTTCAGGTGGTCGTTTCAGACCAGCGTATGCCCGACATGACCGGTACTGAATTTCTGTCTAAAGTTCGAAAACTCTACCCGGATACAATCCGTGTCGTGCTTTCCGGTTATGCAGATGCCGCCGCGATTCTGGCTTCGATCAATGAGGGAAACATTTTCCGTTTCCTGACCAAGCCCTGGATTGAAGATGAACTGCGGATCAACCTGCGTTCCTGTCTCGAACAGCATGCCATGCTGGAACAGAACAAAATCCTGACCAACTCTCTGTGTAAACAGAATGAAGAATTACGAGTGATGACTCGTCAACTGGAAGAGTTGATGGAAGTTCGAACTCAATCATTGGAACTGGTTCAGGAAATTGTTTCATTGCTGCCAATCCCTATTCTGGGAATCAGCGTGGAACGTCTGATTACGGTTATCAATCCAGCAGCAGTAGAACTACTTTCCACTAAATTTCCGATTTCAATCGGTATGGATATCGATTCTGTTCTCCCTCCTGAACTCATTAGTATGCTTGAGAAATGCTCGCTGACATCACCCCAGCAGGCAGATCCGCAAACGGAATGCGATCGTCAGATCACAGTAAACGATGTTCCGGTGCGGGTGCGGTCATTCGGACTGCATAACAGGCAATTCATTCGTGGTGGACTGCTTTTACTGGAGCCAATGCCATGCCTGACAGCCAGGTAAGAAAAATCATTGACGCGCTGCAGTCGATCGCCCCACTTCCTTCAGAGATCACTCGCCTGAATGAATTGCTGGAAGATAGCGCAACCACAGTCGAAGAAATTGCAGAGGTAATCAACCAATCCCCTGCACTTGCTTCGCAGACACTGAAGATCACCAACAGTTCCTTTTATGGACTGCGTGGAAAAGTGACTTCTGTAGCCCGCGCAGTGATTGTGCTGGGAGCAGCCCACCTGCGAAACCTGGCAATTGGCTTTTCCGCCTTTGCCTCTATTTCGACCAATAATGATTCAGCTCGTGATCAGGAACTGAATCTGATCAACCGACACGGTTTGTGGCAACACAGTCTCTCCACGGCCATGATCGCCCGCGAGCTTTCATTAAAACTTGGCGTCAGCGATCCGGACCTCGTCTTCACAGCTGGACTGCTGCATGACTTTGGAAAACTCTTTTTCACCTGTTACTTTCCCGAAGAATACGAACAGGTTTTGCGAAGACATGAAACCGAACGCATTCCCCTTTCACAACTGGAAAGGGAAATATTCGGCATGGATCATGCCCGCATTGGTGAGATGATCTGTGAAAAGTGGCAGTTCCCCCGCGAACTGGCCGAGGCTGTTTCCGGTCATCATAAACCGGTTCCCGGTCAGAAATCTTTTATCGATCTCATCTCCACAGCCAATACCCTGAGCGTTATCGCCAGTATTGGAGAGAGTGGATCGAATCTCATACAGAAGCAGGGCCTGGAAAATCTGTTGAAGACCAATTGCGATTTATCCATGTTGATCAATCTGATTGAAACAACCCGACAAGGCATGATCGCTATTGATGATAAATATACTCTTTCTGACGAGAGTACATTGCTTTACCCAGAAGACTGGAAAGAGCATGTTGTAATCGACAGCGAAGACGACACCTTGCAGGCGATCTGTTCGTTAATGCTCTCAGTCTCTGGGACTAAATTACTGAATTCATTGAAGCAACATTCTGGTAAAGCTGTTCTGATTGATCGGGATCCGGCAGCTTTCGACAAAGACAACACTTACTACATCAATATTACTAACGTGATCGTACACCCGGATATCAATTCAACAGATTCTGTCGAGTCGCTTTTCGACTTGAAGCAACTGCAGGAATTGATTTCAGAACCTCATTTTGCTCCCCATGGAGTTTTGTCATGAATAAGTTAAAAGTTCTGATAATTGATGATGAACCTAACATCGTAAAGTCGTGTACTCGGCTGTTACGCAACGCTGGCTATGAAGTCCTCGGCACAACTGACGTGCATGATGCTTTGAAGATCATTGCATCGCAGGAAATCGCTGTCGTCATTTCGGACCAGCGGATGCCGGAAATGACCGGAGCCAAATTGCTCTCGATTATTAAAGAGCTCTCACCGGAAACAACACGTCTGGTGCTGACTGGCTATGCGGATATCAATGCCGCGATCAGTTCGATCAACGATGGACATGTCTATCAGTATCTGACCAAACCCTGGGATGAAGAAGCCATCCTGGTGGCCGTCAATGAAGCTGCTGAGTTGCATCAGAAATATCTCAAAAGTGCTAACTTCAACCGCTCTACCCGTCAGAAAATTCTCTCTCTGGAAATGATCAACGCAGAATTGCGTGCTCAGCTTCAGGAACAGTCCAAGTAAAGCGAGTGTCATGAACTCTCCTAAAGTCCTCGTCATTGATGATGAACCTAACGTGATTCAAGCCTGTAAACGGGCCTTGAAGCGCGGAGGGTTTAATGTCATTGGGACAACCGATCCCAACGAGGCACTGGAAGTCATTAAATCACAGGAAATCAGCGTGATCATTTCCGATCAGCGGATGCCTGAAATCCAGGGCTCTGCCCTGATGGAAAAGGTGAAGGACCTGGCACCCGATACGGTCCGAGTCATTTTGACCGGCTACGCTGACATCAATGCGGCCATCGATTCGATCAACTCGGGGAATGTGTTTCGTTACATTTCCAAACCCTGGGATGACGATGCCCTGCGGGCGACCATCAGCGAAGCTGCTGAAAAGTTCCGCCTGACCCGGGAAGTTCAGGAACTGCAGGAACAGGTCCGTCGCCAAAACGAACAATTACAGAATCAGAATGCAGAACTGCAAAACTGGAATGATCAGCTGGAAGCAAAGGTAGCTGAGCGAACCCAGGAAGTGACTGACCTGAATCAGCAGTTGAAAAAAACGTTGATGGGCATCATCAACATTCTGAAATGTCTGAACGGCATAGCACAGTTGTGGGTAATCACAGTAAACGGGTCGCGGCTCTCAGTAGCAAAATCGCCCGGGCGCTGAATATCTCTGGCGATGCCCTGCTGCAGGTTCAAGTGGGCGCGATGCTGCATGACATCGGCAAAATCGGAATTCCTTCGGAAATCCTGAAAAAGCCTCTTATGGCGATGACTCAGGACGAACGCGAACAATTCCAGGCGCATTCATCTCGCGGAGAAGCAATCGTCCGAATGGTCCCGCACCTGGAGGAAGCCGCCCGGTTTGTGCTGCACCATCATGAAGCATGGGATGGATCGGGTTACCCTGAAAAATTAAACGGGACAGACATTCCGCTCGGTTCACGAATCATCGCAGTAGCCGATGCATACGACCGCGAACTTAATAATCAGCAGGATTACGACAAGGCAAACCATCAGTCTGTCATGGAAAAAATGACAGAACAATCAGGCACCAGATTCGACCCGGAAATTCTGGAAGCACTCGATGCCTGCCTGGCTCCGCCTACCGTACAGGAAGAAGTCGTTGAAGAGGTTCAACTGAAGCCTAAAAACCTGAAGGTCGGTCAAGTCCTGTCGAGAGAGTTACGAACCGGCCGAGGAGTCCTGTTACTACCCAAAGAATCCATCATTCAACAGGAACACATCGCTCGCTTGAAACAATTCGAGCGCGTCGAACCTTTCATGGAAGGCATTTATGTCTACCGCGATCGGCTTGTTGTTCCCTCGGAAGAAATCTATTCGCCAGCTGCTACTTAATGCGGCGATGCTCCTCAGCTCTCTTGAGCCTCAATTCACAACTCGTTTATCCGATCAGTTGTGCTCGGGTTTTCCTTTGAGTTCCGGGATCAAGCCACGATACGGGGTCGCTTCTCGCGACAACTTATCCCAGAAATCGTACGGTTCTGAACAGAAGAGGTCGTGTGAATCTGCCGGGTGGATTAACCAGTCACCTCTGGCAATTTCTCCCTTTAATTGTTCGGGAGCCCAGCCCGCGCAGCCGGAGAAAACGCGAAACCAGCGTCCCGTCCCGCCCATGCCCAGCGATTCAATCACCTGCTCAAAGGTCTCGGCAGAACTTCCCAGAAAGATTCCCGGCAGAATATTTGATTCACCATCTTTGTACTCGGTGAAGCTATGCAGCAGGAAAAGAGCGGTCGGTTCGACCGGTCCGCCGATGAAGAGACGCTCTTCCGTTTCAGGCAAATAGTAAAAACCTTCCACCGCCTGTGAAATTCTTAACGCAGAGGGATGATTGATGATTAAGCCCATCGTCCCTTCATTCTCATCATCTTCTACAACGAGAACGACACTTTTATAAAAGTTGGGATCGCGTAATTGTCGACTGGCAATCAGATATTTGCCTTTGAGTGATTCTGCCATCCTGACCTCGGATTGGGTTGAAGACTCAACTTGCACAAGTACGATGAGGAATTATTCCTCATTACAAACAGGAATCATGGTGAGCGCTCAGCATCGGGTCCATTCCCGATCGAACAATTCCGGGTGGGGTAGGTAGAGTTCATCCTGAAACCCTGTTGTGGCTGTTCTTGAACCTGTAAACAGGCTCAACGTCTGTCATCTGAGGATTTCAGAAGCTCTCAGGAATATTATACCGGGGAGAACTCACACGGGAAATAGAAAGTTTTTCCATCTTCTCGATTCCCTTTCCCAGACTTGCAGTTAGCGTGAGGGTTTGGGAACAAAATTTACTTTACAGTTGGGTAATGCCTTTTTCAATCGGGAGCCTGCGGCGGGGGATATTTCCGTATAGAGCAAGGTTAGCTCCTCCAGTTGCGAGAGTTCCTGAAGATAAGGCAAGGCACGATCGTCTATTAGAACGTCCCGCAAAGTGACGACTTGCAACTCCGGGAACTGGGTCAGAATTTTGACCGTCTCATTTTCAATCGGGGCATTGATCAGGGTCAGTTTTTTCAGTTTGGAGGATCCTGTTAAATACTTCAAACCTGCACCTGAAAAGTTCTGGTTCCCCCCAATTTCGACCAACAACAACTCTGTTAATTCACTGAGTGGTTTTAACCCTTCATCCGTAATCTTCGCCCCCGACAGATGCAATCCCTGAAGTTCTTTCAGCTCTCCCAGATATTTCAGTTCTTCGTCTGTAACTTGATTAGCGTTAAACCGCAGCTGGTTCAACTTACTCAAACCACTAATCAGCTCAAGAGCTTTGGCTGATGTTCCCGTAAGATACAGATTCAATACTTCGAGGTTTTTTAAATCGGTTATTTTTTCCAGACCCGCATCGGTAATTTGCGAACACCCCATTAGACTCAGTTTTTTCAGTTCTTTAAAACTGGCAATTGTTTCCATGGAGGAGTCTGTCAGTCTCGAACAATAATCGATCTCCAGAATTTCCATCTGCCGACAAGATTCCAGACTTTTCAAAGCAGCATCGCTTATAGGTGCTGTGTAAAGTGAAATAGCCCTTAACTGAGGAAGCTTCCCAAGATGAGACAGTGCTGCTGAATCAACCTGATCGCAACCAGAGAGCAGTACTTCCTGCAGTGACTGGAGCTTTGAGATTGCTTCTGCTCCAGCGACACCAAATTGAGTATCCTGTACGCTTATCGATTCCAATCGACTCAGATGTTCCAGCTGGGCAAAACCTGCCGGCGAGATTGAGAAACAACCATCCAGATTTAATACGCGTAAATTTTTACAGCGAGTTAAATCGGACATACCGGTGTCCGAGATCAATGACCCACCCGCATAAAGTTCCTCTAAAGCAGTCAGGGTGCGCAGTACACTTAAACTGCGATCGGTAAACATGCAATCTTCGATTTCAAGAATCTGCAGCTGCCTGAATCCCTCAATCTTAAGTAGAACTTTATCTTCAATCGATTTCTTGGGTGGGATATAAAGTCGGACAACTTCTTTCGTTTCAGGATCGACTTCGTAACTTATTCCCAGGGGTTCCAGCTCCGTAACCACTTTTTGCTGCTCATCGGCATCCAGACTGGGAGTCATCGCGAGCAACAATTCATCTCGTTTCCACCAGCCCAGCAATCCTACGATCACCAGACAAAAGAAGATTATCTTTTTCCCGGAACGCGACCGGACGGTTTTCACAGAAGAACCGGGTTCATTCAGATTTGGGGCGGATTCAGTCATGAGACTTCATTCTCGAAGAGAGTGCGTGAGAAAAATGCAACATTAACCAGCAGCATCTCCTCAGTCTGTCAGGCACTTCAGACTCTGGCAATGGCGAAACCTTCAAATTTCAGCCGAATCAGCAATTCGAGCAAACGAACTCAAATGTAAGCCACTTAACAGATTTTCTTTTGGCGAAAGGCATGATTGCACCAAAAGCCTGCTCAGCTCTCTTTATTTTCGACTGGCACTTCGCTCGACTCCTGGGTTTTGAGAGAAGCCTGCTCCTCATTCTGCTGCTGTTGTTGCCTCAGAAGTTCTTCCGTCCGAGCCTGAAAATCGCGCTCATCCTGCTTGGCACTGAGGAAAAGTCCCATGAATGCGCTGACGACCAACCAGGCCCCAATACCAGCGACGATCCGCGAATTGCCATACAATTCCATCAAGTCCTGAAATGTATAATCCACCCGATAATAAAATTGCCCCAGCTTATTGCCGATGTACATCGCGAAGAACATAAAGAGGATGGTGGCAATGTGACTGATGACGACCAGCCAGACAAAGGAACCGGTGTACGACTTATATAAATCGCGCCACAGCAGGAAGGCCATCCAGCCTGCCAGCAGAATAACGACTATGGAATTGAAAAACGGAGACATCGTTCACCCGACTTTGCCGATGCCTGAAGGTCATGGAATGCTCAAGCAGCTGTCTGGAAATTTCTATACAGTCTTTTACCCGCTATTGTACCACACAATGAGAAGCTGTCTGGCCTTTTTGGCCAAAGCGAGACCGGTTTGACCAGAATCAAACAGGAAAACGTGTTCAGATGGTGATGCTGTTTTCTATAGTGGAATTGATTAGACTACCCCTTGTGACAACTCGACACTTTCCCCCTCTCTCTGACTTTATTGCGACTCGCTTTGGAAAATCAGGAACATGACTTTATCTGCATCGGAACAAGCCCTCGTTACCACTATTCTGGATGAGTTGGAAAAATTGACTCAAGAGGCCCAGGCAGAAAATGTTCCCCTGGAGCTGGATCCCCAGCGCAGCCAGCTCTTTGAACTTTTCGCCAGAGCTGAAGCTGCCGGGCTGGTGGACGAAGAAGAAGGTCCTCTCTCTGCAGATGAAGTTTGCCGTCAACTGGCTGATCGCGCCGGCCTGACTGAAGTCGCCCGTCAGGCGACTGGTCAGCAGGCGAAACTTCCACCGGAACACCTCGTGAAGATGCGCGTGCTCTGGTCGTTGATGCGACTCTGGATGGAATGGATCTATGCCTGGAAAAGGTGGCCCGACTTTCATTCCACAGAAAACGAAGCCTGATCAAATCCCAGCTGCAGGAACTACTCCTGCTTTTTCAGAGAAACCATGTATTCCACCAGGTTGACGAGTTCTTCTTCCGTCATCATTTTCTGAAGATCTGCCGGCATTAATGAGATGTCCTGTTTGATCAACTCATCAATGTTTTCCTGCTTGATGGTCCGGGAGATCCCTTCAATGGTTTTGAGCACCACTTCTTCGTCGGTCTGGCTGGTCAACAGTCCGCTGATCACATTTCCATCCTCATCGATCACGGTGTACGCCTCGTAGTTATGGCTGATACCCGCACTCGGAAAGAGAATTGATTCATACATCGCTTCACGACTGAGCTTAGAACCGATCTCCGTGAGTGCAGGACCAACATCTTTTCCGAAGCCCAGGACCTGATGACACTTGATACAGGTTCCGACACCATTAAAGACCAACCGCCCCTGCACAACGTTCCCTTCCCGCTTGGCCAATTCCTGAATGGGAGGGAGGGGTTTATTGTTTCGAGAAGGTGCTTGTGGAAAAAGTTTCATCGCTGTTTCGCGAATATTCTGATCGGAAGAACTGAGCAATGCCGCTTCAGCTGATTTTTTCAGATTGCGAGAGAGTTTCTCCTCTTCAATCTGCTTGAGTAACTGTTCTGCCCCATATTTTGATCTCGCCAGCTGCATTGTCGCCAACCGCTTATGAGCAAGCTCGACTTTTTCATCTTCAAGATACGGGAAGAACACCGGAACAGATCCACCATGCTGTGAATTTCCAATCACCTGAATCAGCTTGTCGGCCTCTTCCGGTTTTAATGAGTAGAGTGCGTCACGAACCAGATCGAATTGCTTCGCTTTTAACAGTATAGAGATCGCCTCCACCGAGAGGCTCGAATTCGGATCCTGTATCGCCACTTCGATCAATTCCGGATAACGGCTCTCCAATCCAAATCGTTCCACCACAGTCACAAACGCTGCCTGACCTTTCAATCGATCCAGCGCCGCCTGAAGAGCAGCCTCTTCTGCCAGAGCACTCTCTTTGGGCAACCTTAACAAGGCTTCCTGTACGATCAGATTTGCCCGCTCAGATTGATCCTCAGAATCAGCATGCAAGGCGAGTTCAGTTATGGCTGATGCTTTACTCTCCCCTGAGAGGAAGTCGAAGGCCCGCAGGTAACGGGGGATAGTCTCAGCTGGTACATCGGGATCATTTAGTAACTTGGCCAGAAGTTCGGGGGTTTGAGAGGCACGAGAGCGCCAGACGATATCTCGATTCGCGGATTGATTCCAGGCTTCGCCAACTTCGTTCAACCAGCTGGAAAGACAGGCATCCCAATCATCATCCGCCGCAATTCCAAGTGCTTCCAGATACCAGCGATCCTGCTCCGGATACTGCAAGGCCAGCTCTGTCCACAGCGGGGCTTTCTGCTCGGGATCCAAGCCACGAATGGTAAGTACACATTCCCGGCGAACCTGAGGAGACTTATCATGAACCAGATTTTCTACAAGTGGAACTAAATCGAGTTTCAACTCTTTAGCAAGTCGCAGTGATTGAATTCGCAGATCAGGATTCTCACTGTTCTGCATCTCCAGCACTGTCTGTTGTTCGCGTCCCTGAATTCGTCCTAACAGCCAGAAGGCTCGCGCTTGAAAGCGGGGATTAGTATCCTGACTCAAAGCGACTAGCGCCGCTTCGGCTTTCCCCTGCATTTCATTGAGTGCTGTCCAGGCGAGGTAACGTCGCGCCGCGTTTGGAGACTTCAGCGCTTCTGCTGCGCCTTCGGGAGTGGAAACATCGAACTTGCTGACATGATAGGGAGTTCCTTTGGGAGCAATCCGGAAAAGTCGCCCCTTCTCGACATCCCCCATATTGTGTCCACCCACGCCGGGATCGTACCAGTCCGCCACAATCAGTGAGCCATCCGGAGCCACGCAGACATCTGCCGGTCGGAACCATTTATCCTTTGTTCCTTCAAGTATGTTAACCATACTTGCGGAGTACCCGGCTCCCTCATTCTCAACCGGATAAGCGCGAACGATATTGGGTCCGGCATCGGTGTGGATGATTTCATTTTGGAAGACTTCGGGTAACAGATCTCCTTCATACATACAGATCCCTGTGGGTGATCCACCACCCGTCTGCAGCAGGTTAGGAACAACTCCCGGGTCATTCAGGTGCCAGTGACGAAGAGGAATTTCCTCTTTCATACCGATACGTGCTTCCCGCCAGCCCGCTCCCGTCTTTTCATCACGGTAACCAAAGTTTCCATGTTCCATCACATAATTGATGCGGACCCCCTGGTTACCATCGTCGTCGTTATCGGACTGCCATAATGTCCCGAAGGAGTCGACCGTCACTTCGTAATTGTTACGGAAGTTATGTCCCAGAACTTCGAACTCGCTTCCATCGAGGTTGCAGCGAAAGACCATTCCTCCGATGTAAGGTTTACCGTTATCAATTACGGCATGCCCTTCCTGGCTGATCACCGGTTGCCCATTGGCATCGTGCACGTGCTTTCCGGTATTCCCGAAGTTCCAGTACAGCTTTCCATCAGGCCCAAAGAAAAAGGCATGATTGGAATGATCGTGCTGAGGCTGACCAGTGTTGGAGAAGAGTACTTCCTTGCGATCCGCTTTATCGTCGCCATCGTCATCTGTCAGGATAAAGACATTCGGGGCCACCGACACGATGACCCGATTACCGAGCACACAGATACCCATCGCAGTATCGATATCACGCCCCTGATAGAAAACTTTTTTGGTATCGGCTTTGCCGTCACCATCTTCGTCTTCAAAGATCAGAATGCGGTCCCCTTCGGGTCGTTCTCCGTCGCGACGTCGGTAATTCACGACTTCACACACCCACACACGCCCCCGGGCATCGACGTCGATATTCGTCGGGCTGAGCATCTCCGGTTCGGAGACAAACAAAGTTGCCTCTAATCCATCGGCAACTTCCAAGCCAGCCAGGGCGTTCTCTGCTTTATGTTCGGGAGCATCTTCTGCTTGAGTAATGGAGATGGCAGTCATGCCCCAACAGAGACCTAAGAGCAATGTGAGCGTGGTAATCGATTTCATCCGGGATCTCGTTCTTTATCAGTTAGCACAAACTTGAAGAGTAGTAAGCCGTTTTCGCGCAAAAGACTCTAAGCGGACGGGTTTGACTTTATTCTGCCAGCGCCATTTTCCAGTCGTTCAGCATCCGCTGGATACGTGCCGGGTTGTAATTATCCGGTTTGGGATAATCCTGGTTGGCTTCCAGGTCCTCGACGGTGGGAGTCGATGAGACAACTCCAGATTCAGGAACTTCACTCCCTGTCGTCCAGACAATCGCATTAAGAACCAGCTTACGATGGCTGTCGTGTCCCCAGTTCCAGTGATCGTGACCACCAGTAAAACCGAAACCTCGGCCCCCGTCCTCTCGTTCTTTTGCCCAGGCAACGTGTTGAGGTTGCCCTGCTTCGGCACGCACAAAGGGGTTCCCGCTATGAGGGCCATCCGGACGCTCCAGGGTACTTGCGGGAGGAACATCAGTCAGAATTGGAGTCACATTCTGCATTCCTTCCACGAAACGCATGTGGTAGTACCATTCATCATTAATCTGAAATGGCTTGACGCCATTCGCGATGGGATGATCGGGAAAGTGATTGAAACTGGCCGTCCAGTGCGGGTTAACCGACCAGTTCATTTCGAAGAATCCTCCGGTCCAGTCCAGGAACTGTTTACCGGATACCTCTTTGGGAACTTCCACAGCATAGTGGAGCAAAACCAGGCCGACTCCTTTTTTCATCAAGGCGTCGACCTCGTCGAGATGTTTATTAATAGGATGGTTCCCACCCCCATCACAGTAGACCACAATGCTGTCTGCACCTTCAAAGACGGAGGAATCTTCTGGCCAACCATCAGTGACGACGGTTGTTTCAAAGTTCGGCATATTGGCTTCCAATGCCTGGGCCAGCAGCATGCAACCAGCTTTGTGTTCGTGGGCTCCGTAACCGTGACTTTTAACTCCGGCGACGAAGACTACTTTTTTTTTATCTGTGGAGCTGGTTTCCGCTTTGGTCAGCTTGCGGAGTTTGATGTTTTTGAATTGCACCTTCATGGGTGGACCAGCGTGCAATTGCAGCGCCAGAATTCCATCGTCACGACGTTGTGCAACATCTTCATCGGTCACTTCGCTCATGCGAACGCCGTTGATGTAATGCACGAAGTTGAAATCTTTGGCAACAATCCGGTACTGGTTCCAGTCTTCTTTGTTGATTTCTTTCTGCAGGTCGTTGGTGTCCGCAAATTTTTCAACCACAGTCGGTTTATGATCTTCACCGATGACCGTTTTCTCACCACGCAGAGCGAGAATTCCGCGGAAGCGTTCCCCGTAATTGATTCCCGAGTAGGTATCGCCCGCTTCCATGTCGGCCTGGTAACCACCAACGACCCACTTCTTGTCTTCAACTTCAAAGCTGCGATATTGAATGCCTGAGTTATGTCCGACAATTTTGTAATCGAGTACGAGCTCAAAATCCCCTACCGTTCCATCTCGCCAGATGATGAAGGTGTTACCGTCGGTCGGATTTTCAGCGGTTGTCTCTCCGGTGATGGCCCCATCTTCCACGCGCCAGAATTTTGGATTGCCATCCCAGCCTTCCAGGGTCTTGCCATCGAAGATGGATACAAATCCGGGCTCTTCCGCAGAAGCAGTGGTAGCCAGCGCTGCGAGACAAATTCCACCCAGAACGAGCGACCATTTCAGGGGGGAGAGTAATTGCCGAAACATAAAGTGTTCTCCTGTAGACAGTTATCGTTAGCCCGCAAATACAGGGCTGTTGTTTTTAATGAGTACATCGGGAACTCAGAGGCGGCTCAGCCAGAGACTGATCAGCCATGGTTGATCTATTGTTGTCCACGGTAGGAACGAAATGCAACTCTCTCCTCCCAGATACCCAAAACCATGCAGATTTTCATATTTGCAGCGAATGCGAAAAAACAGGCAGATAGACAAAAGTAATCCGATCCTGCGGACGATAACGATGATGGCGATTACTGTTTTCATTTCTCCAGAGGACCTTGCGCAACCAGCAAACCTCGGATGTGAAAATAGAAGAAAAAAACGATTGTAAAAGATACAAAAAACGACCGGGACCAGCAGTTACAAATTTATCCCGGCAGACTGAACTCAAGGGGGGGCACAGACCTTGAGAACACCCTGTGAATCAAACTCGCCCTAATCAATCAATCAGCAAAACCGTGCCGTCCACCGGTTCTTACCGGGGGCTCGTTCAGTTGCGCCTCGCCCTGCTTCTGATCTGGTCGATGGCTCTCGTCGGCTGCATGTCGCACAGCAACAAGCTGATTTATTTCAATAAGCCCAAGGGAAACTACTATAAAGATTCCCTGACCAAGATCGATTACCCCTCAGTATTCAGCGAAACGAATCCGGAAGCGGTCAGTTCCAAGGCCCCCCGCTCAATTCGTGACCTCTCTGATACGGAACTGTGGGACCTTTCCATTGCGGAAACGATTCACCTCGCCCTTTCCAACAGCGAGATCATTCGACAGTCGGGCCAGTTTCTCTCTCCTCAGAATCCGTTGCTGAATAATCCGCTGGGTACCAACTCGGTCTTTGACCCCGCGATTCAGGAAACAGGAGTTCTACTGGGATCGCGTGGTGTGGAAGCCGCGCTGGCAGATTTTGACGCTCAACTGACGACATCCATGCTGTGGGGACGAAATGAAGAAGTTCAGAACAGTATCTTTACTTCGGGCGGTTTGCCTCCGGGGTCGGTCCTGAAAGAAGAATCAGCTGCTTTCAACAGCCGTTTGCAGAAACAGTTGGCCCAGGGTGGATCATTCGCCCTCAGTCACACCATGAACTACTCGGGTAACAACTCACCCAGTCGACTTTTCCCTTCAGCCTATTCCGGAAATGCGCGTGCCGAGTTTCGGCAACCACTTGGTGCGGGAGCAGGTGCGGAATTCACACGCATTGCGGGGCCGATTGGTAACAGCCTGACCGGGCTCTCGGGTGTGAATCAGGGTGTGGTCATTGCCCGAATTAATAATGATGTTGTTGTAGCAGAGTTAGAAGCCTCGATTAACAACATGCTGCTCGAAGTCGAGAACCTCTACTGGGAACTGGCTCTGGCTTATCGAGTCTATGACAGTCAGAAACAATCTGAAAATTTCTCGCATCAAATCTGGAGCCAGGTTGAAGCTCGTCGTGCATCGGGATACACCGAAGGGGGCAAAGCTCAATCTTCCCAGGCAAAAGCCGATTTTTATTCCGCACGGCAGCGGGCTCAGGCGGCGTTAAATGATCTGTACAATACAGAATTACGATTACGTCGTATGCTGGGTCTTCCCGCGAATGATGGCCGGTTGATTCGTCCCGCTTCCGAGGCTCAACTGGCTGAATTTCATCCCGACTGGGACCTTGCTCGACTGATTGCTCTTTCACAGCGACCTTAGATTCGTCGTACCAAATGGTTGATTCAAAGTTGGGAACTGAAGAACAAGGCAGCCAATAATCTGCTCAAACCACGATTTGACCTGGTGACGAGTTATCAGGTCAACTCCTTCGGAGACCACCTCAAAAGTACTAACGATGATGATGGTGTGACCGGCCAGGGTTTCAGCAGTGCTCTGGAAAGTCTGACAGCTGGAGAACAAACAGGCTGGAATGCCGGATTCGAGTTTTCTTACATCCTGGGACGCCGCGCCGCACATTCGCAGGTAACCAATACCGAGTTTGTCTATCGCAAATTAAGGGTTGCGCTCGCCTTCCAGGAAAAAGAGGTCTGCGACGAACTTGCTTCTGCCATCAACCAGATGAAAGGTCATTACTCGAGCGCCGAGTACAACTATCAACGGCTGAAAGCGTCGGTCGACTTCTTCACTGCCGAAGAGGCGAACTTCAAAAACAACCGGACTTCACTCGACCAGTTCTTACGGGCCCGGTTAGGTGTCGTTGAGGCAGAAGTTGCCTTCTATCAGGCGATCATTCAGTACAATCAAGCCATCGCCGAAGTCAATCACCGCCAGGGAATCCTGATGGATGAAAATAACATTATGATGGCCGAGGGTGACTGGGACAAAAAGGCGTATGCCGATTCGGAACGTCGCGAGATCGCCCGAGCGCATGGTTGGGATGACAAACTGGGTCTGTTGCACTCTGAACCGATCGAATTCATTGGACCGGAACCGGTGCAATATGAAACGCATCAACCGGAAGCACTTCGTCCTGAAAAAGCACAACCGAGCATCAATCCGGAACCGGCACCCATTCCTGTTCCAGAACCAAAACAACCAACCGCCTGGCATGGTCCCGATGCAAAACAGTGGCAATCTGCAGAGAACCCGGGAGCTGCTCCGCGTGTCATTCGCAAGGCTTCGTTCACACCACCACCTGCTCCCCCTGCAGCACCTCCCGAGGCACCCCGAAAGGTCACTCCTCAGAAGCAGTCCGAAGTACAACAGGTCTCCGGCTGGAAACAGCGCGACTAACTCGCCGGTAATTCCGCCTGTTCGTCAAGTCCCCACTTAATTTGCCACGGAGGCTCGAAAGCAAAATACGCGAGCAACGACAGCGATGTCACGCTCAGCGAGAGGGGTAATTCCAGTTGGGCAATGGCATCAACAGGTTGCAGAAACACTTCCCAACCCATGCCAAAGTGAATAGCCCAGATTGTTGTCCCTGTAAGCATACTCGCCAGCGCTGCCCATCCTGGTTGGGGACGCGAATACAAACCAATGATCAGCGGGATAAAAAGCCCCACCAGCGGTAACAGGTACGCTTCTTCGAGAAGCTCGTAAGCACTCTCTCCATAATAGGCGAGCCCCAGGCTGCAACAGGCAACGCCCAGCACAGAAATGCGACTGGTACGAAGCGTGTCCGCTTTCCCCAGAAAAGGGAAGACGTTCTGCGCCAGTACCGATGCCGGGGAGAGGATCGCGCTATCGATAGTGGAGAGAATCGCAGAAAGGATCGCCACCATGAAGACAACCGCAACAGCAGGATGTAGAAACGCATGAGCGAGCATGGGCAGGATCGGGCTCTCGACTTCCTGAGGAAAGAGTAGACTTCCCGCGAGTGCGAGTATTAACGGAATCGCTCCAAACAGAAGGTACAACAGACCGGCCAGTAAACAGGCATACTTCGCCGTCTCCGCCGACCGGGAAGCAAAGACGCGTTGCATTAAATCCTGCCCGGGTAGATTCCCCAAGGCTCCAATCGCAAAGACACCCAGCCACCCGACAAATTGAGTTACAGTTTCATGCGGAATGAGCACGAATTTTTCCGGATCTGTTTCCGCACCAACTCGAGCCCAACCAACTGGAATGCTTCCTGAACCGAGTTGATATAGCACGACCAATACCAGGACGATCAGTCCGATTAATACCAACGAAACCTGCACAGCATCGGTTAAGGTCACAGACCACATTCCGCCCATCAGGGTGTAACCTGTTCCCACGATGGCAACTATCAACAGCCCCCAACTCACAGGCAAACCAAAAAAGAGTTCCAGCACTTCCGAGAGTGCCATGAACTGAGCAGCGATCCAACCAAAGTAACTCGGCACAAGAATCAGAGCAGAGACCAGTTCCGCTGCAGGTCCATATTTGCGGCGAAAGAAATCGGGGATGGTTAACAACTGCATGCGCCATAACGGACGGGCTACAAAAAAGCCGGCCAATAATAAACAGACCCCCGCCCCCAATGGATCCAATGCGGCAGCGCGTAAGCCTTCACTGCGAACTTCGTCCGCCGCAGTCAGGATTGTGCCTGCACCAAACCAGGTCGCGAGCAAGGTCATCCAGGCAAGCGAAAGGGGGAGACGTCGCCCCGCTACCAGAAAGTCTTCGACGGTCTGAACTTTCCGCTCGGCGATATAGCCAATGATGTACATCACGATCAGGTAGACGAGGATCGTACCGCCCAGTAGCCATTTCAGTGAAGGATCAATCTGCAAGTAGTCGGCTCCTGCAAAAACAGCAGAGATAAGTTGTTACGAACATAACTGGTAATTTTTTCACAAAAATATCCAGTTTTCATCAAATGGCCAGGTCCGAATTCAGAATAATATCGTCAGTATAGATAGTTCTCCGGCAGGTTGACGGTATTCTCCTACAGCAACTGCCCGTGAGTCACTCACACCTTTCCCCCCGAGGTAAATCAGGATGTTCGCAGCAACGGGCCAACTGCTGAATCTCACATCATGGCTGGCTGAGAAATCTAAGGTTCGACTTCTGCTATCTCTATGCAAGATGCGACATATAGTAGCGGCCTGCCTGCTTCCTATGGTGATTACTACTCTACCGGCCGCTGAAAAAACGGACAATCCGTCGGACCGATTAACTACCGCGCAATGGCAAAAGATTGATACAGCCGTCGCTAATGGCCTTCAGTACATCGCCGCCAATCAACAACCGGACGGTTCCTTTGCTGCCCCCAGTTCAGGTCAACCAGGTATTACCTCGCTGTGCATCATGGCGTTTCTTTCTCGTGGTTATACGCCTCAACATGGTCCGTACGGGCCTCAGCTCGATAAAGCGATTAACTTTGTTCTCAACAGTCAACAAAGTTCCGGCATTATCTCTACGGGTGGCTCACGACCTAACTATCATCACGCTATCTCCGGTTTGATGCTGGGGGAAGCTTATGGTCAAACCAGCGGATCGATGTCCAAACGGATCAAAACATCTATTGAAAAAGCGCTCGCTTATTCACGCATGCGGCAGACATTACCTAAACGGAACGCACAGGATAAAGGGGGATGGCGTTATCATCGCCCCTATGGACCGAACGACTCCGACTTGACTGCCTCTGCCTGGAATCTGATGTTTTATCGCTCGGCCAAAAACGCCGGATTTGAAGTCCCGCGTGAATATGTTGAAGATGCGATGGGATACATCAAACGATCGTTCGATCCGGAAATCGGGGGGTTCGTCTATACCCTGAATAAAAGCTGGATAGAAGAGTATTACGCCAGTGGTGCCACGGTTGCCGGTGGAATTGTTTCACTCGCAATGGCCGGAGAACACAACACACCCATGGCACGCGAGGCAGGGGAATGGATCCTGCGAAATCCATTCGACAACTACAACAGACGACGACACCCCGACGATCGTTATCATTACAGTGCTTACTATTGCAGTCAGGCAATGTTTCTACTGGGTGGCGATTACTGGGACCGTTTCTTTCCAACCTATCTGGATACAGTCTGTGCGAATCAACGCCCTACCGGGGCTTGGGATCGGGAACGAAGCCACGAGTCTTTCATGGGAGATGTTTACACCACCTCACTGATGGTCCTTTCGTTAACCCCTCCCTATCAGATGTTACCAATCTATCAACGCTAGCTCACTGTCTGGCGAATTCTACCGTCTTACAATGAATTCTTAACCTTAACCTGATGAGTCCCCTATGAGTTCTGAACCCCAAGCGACACCGGAAGAGTTGGCTGCTGTAGAAAAGCTTCACGGACAGTACCAGCAATTGATTTCACAAATGCAGGGTGTCATTGTCGGTCTCGACGATGTGATGGAGCAGATGTTGATTGCGGTTCTCTGCCGAAGTCATTGCATCCTGCAGGGGATGCCGGGACTGGCGAAGACTCTACTCATTTCAACCCTTTCCCAGTTATTGCATCTGGACTTCAAACGAATCCAGTTCACCCCCGACCTGATGCCGGCGGATATCACCGGGACGGATGTTCTGGAAGAAGATCGTACCACCGGCAAACGCGCCTTCCGGTTTGTGAAGGGGCCCCTCTTCGGGAATATCATTCTGGCAGATGAGATCAACCGGACCCCTCCTAAAACACAGAGTGCTTTACTGGAAGCGATGCAGGAACGTCAATTAACAGTCGGTGACGAGACTTATCAGTTACCGGATCCATTTTTTGTTCTCGCTACCCAGAATCCGATCGAACAGGAAGGAACCTATGCTCTTCCAGAAGCACAACTCGACCGGTTCATGTTCAAGCTTCACCTGGGATACCCCGACTTTAAGAACGAGATTGAAATCTGCAAACGGGCCACTACCAATTACCTGTTTGATCTGAAACCTGTTATCTCAGGAGATGATATCCTCGCCATGCAGCGCGTGGTAAAACGTGTACCGGTGGCTGACCATGTCTACGAGTTCGCCGTGCAACTCGCCCGCATGACTCGTCCGGAAGAGGGCCTACTCCCCGAAGGAATGACAGAGATGGTTCAATGGGGTGCCGGCCCCAGAGCGAGCATTTATCTCTTGATGGCCGCGAAAGCTCGCGCGATTCTGCATAAACGGTACCACGCCACCACAACCGATGTGGAAGCGGTCGCACTTCCCGTATTACGCCATCGCATCATCCCCACCTTCAACGCCGAAGCCGCCGGGATCAGCACCGACAAGATTATCGAAGCGATTATTACCCAGCTCAAACAACCTGGCCGCGCCACCGCCAACGGACGCCGGACAGCACAACGTGTTTAAACAGACCGCTTCAGACCAAAGTTTTGCTCACTCTCAGTTGCATCGAACATGCCATTCCAATCACCAGATAGACCATTCCTGTTATGAAACTCTCCATCCTCAAAAAAGCGGCCTGGATTGGCAAAGATGCCCGAGAGGCTGCTGAGAAAGAGCAACGTTCGAAGCATCATGCGCTGCTCGACCCTGAGGTGCTGAAGCAGATCGGTCACCTGGAATTACTGACACAGCGGGTCGTTGATGGATTTCTGACTGGTAAACATCGATCAACCCATAAGGGGGGCTGTTTTGAATTTGCACAGCATCGTCCTTATACGGCGGGGGATGAAATTCGTCTGATTGACTGGCATGTGTTTGCAAAGTCAGACCGGTATTACATTAAACAGTTTGAGGAAGAAACCAATCTCCAGACGATGATGGTTGTTGATGCGAGTGGATCGATGCAGTTTGGAGCATCGACCATCTCCAAGTTCGATTATGCCCGCCTGGCCGCCGCCTGCCTTTCACGCCTGGTGCTCCGGCAACGGGATTCTGTCGGACTCACCCTGATCGATCAATCGATCCGCAAATTCATTCCACCCCGTTCGAGTGCGACTCATTTACAATCGATTTTAAGCACGATGCTGAATGAAGAGACAGCGGGAATGACGTCACTCTCGGGAGCGCTGCATGAACTGGGAAAACGGATGAAACGCAAAGGGATGATTCTGCTTTTCTCCGACTGCTTTGAAGAACTCGAACCACTGGTACAGGCACTACACCATCTCCGAATTCGAGGACACGAGATTCTGATTTTTCAAACAGTCGCTCCGGAAGAATTGACTTTCCGCTTCGACAAGATGTCCAAGTTTGAATGTCTCGAAGAAAAAAACCTGATTCTGGATGTCGATCCACAGGCGGTTCGTAAAGGATATTTGAAGCGGTTGAACGAATTTCAGGAACAACTGAAGCAGCGCTGCGTGGAACTGGGTTGTGAACACTTCCTGTTGAACACGGGCTCCGAGCTGGGAACGGTTCTCGCTCAATATCTTTCCCGTCGCAATGCCGGCATTAAAGTTTAGGAGCCCAGCGTGAGTTTTCTTGGTTCAATTTTTCTCTGGGCTCTTCCCCTGGCGGCCAAAGTGCCGATCATTATTCATCTGCTGCCGCCGACAACGGGAGGTGATCAGCTGGGGAGCGATGCAGTTCCTCGCACCGGAGATTATTCATCAACGACGCATGAAACGGATTGATGATCTGCTCCTGATGATTCTGCGAACCCTCGCTATTCTGGGTGTCATCCTGGCAATGGCCCAACCGATGCTTTCATCGGGGTTGTTCGGATTTGGCTCCATTAAAGAGGAAGTCATTCTGGTTCTTGATGTCTCACTTTCTACCGATTTAAAACGGGAGAATCGTGTGCTCTTCGATGAACTTCGCGATGCAGTTCTCGTCAGAGTCGATGAGATTGAAAATGGAACTCCTGTTCGATTGCTGCTGGCAGGTGAACATTCTGAATGGCTCTACCCCACTTCAATCGAACTTTCTGCGGAAAGCCGCACAAGAATCAGGGAGGATTTGAACAAGCTGCAACCGACTCTTGCAGAAGCAGACCTTGGCAAAGCGCTCCTGCAGGTGCTCGATTCGAAACCCGATCAGAATGTCTATCTGCGACAGATCATTCTCTTCACCGATGGATTTAAAGCGGGCTGGGAAGTCGACTCCAACTCACTCTGGAACAAAGTCAAACAGCAGCAGGAACTGGCAACAGTTCCGACCTCAATTCAAATCTGGACACCAATACTGAATGCCAACTCTAAATACGAAAACATTTCCATCGAGGAAATCCGTAGTTTGCGGACGCATGTTTCTTTGAATGACCCCGTCAAGTTGACTGCTGTGGTTAAAAATCGCGGCTCCTCGTCCATCCAGAATATTTCCCTGGAGTGGACTGCAAATGGCCAGAACCTGGGACTCTCCAGTATTTCTCAACTCGAACCGGGCAAGACCGCCGAGATTGATTTTGATTACGCAGCCATTGAACTGGGAGTCGTTAAAATCGAATGCACCACTCCCATACAGGATGATCTGAAACTCGACAATCGCTCGGAACGGTTACTCTCTGTTGTCGAAAGAATTCCTCTGCTGGTGGTCAGTCGGGCGGAAGAACTCAATCCTCCGCAAAGGGGGACTCAATTAGTTCTCTCAGCACTGGGACAATCTCCATTAGCGCGAGAAATCAATCAGTGGAAATCGGTTTTCGAACCAAAGTTAATTTCCTGGGAAGATCTCGAGGGAGAAAATCTCGATCCCTTTGCCTGCCTGTTGCTCCTGGATGTACCAGCTGTTTCCGAGGCTGTCGTCCAGAACCTGACTCGTTTTGTGCGAAACGGAGGGGGGCTATGGATTGTTGCCGGTACAGAAACAAACAGTGATAGTTTCAACGCCTCGTTTCATCGAGGCGGGGCGGGCTTATCTCCTTTACCCTTAGGAGGATTGCGCAGCGATGAGCCTCAGGATCAACCCTACACCGTGCTCATTCCTCCCGAACGCGATCACCCTGCCCTGCATTTGATTGGTGACCTGGAACGACTCGACCTGCATGAAGTTCGTATCACAGAACATTTCCAGCTTTCTGTTCCAGATCAATACCCCAGTAATCGAGTCTGGTTAGAGTCCGCCGAGGGAAACCCGCTGGTCGTTGAAAATTATCTGGGCCGAGGGCGGGTGATCGTCCAGGCGCTCCCATTTGATCTGGAATGGTCGAATCTTCCGATCTGCCGCCTGTTTGTCGCCCTGGTGCAGGAATGGTTACTGCATTTGTCGCAACCCTCCGCAGCCCAGTTGAACCTGGAACCGGGCGAAACGTTTCGGTTCCATACATCTCTCGCACTGAATTCAGATTCCTTGAAGATTAAAACTCCACTTCTACACGAGAAGCGCCCTGCCCTGCTGAAACAGGAAGGGGAAAGCCAGATCATCTTTGCTGAAACCAACTGGCCGGGCGCCTATCAGGTGAGCTGGTCGAATGAGGATGAAACAAATACGAATATCCCGTTTTATGTTTCCCGCAATCAGGACGAATCGACATTAACTCAACTGAATCCTGAAGAACGGGCGCATCTGGCAGAACAGGGTGGTCTTTATTTTGGAGATCAGCCTGTCTCTGACATCAGCCGGTACGAACAGGTCGAAACCCCAAAGACTCCGTTCTGGACTCAGTTATTAATGCTGGCGCTCGTTTGTTTTGCTGCTGAAATGCTACTCACTCTCTTCATCGCCCGACGACGTTATGCGGGCAGTTTATTTGTCGATTGAAAGCACTCTGTTAACTCAATAATCATGCCTGACGACCAAGTACAAGTAATTCGAGAAGCGGCCTTTGAAGGTCCATTCTCATCATGGCAAGTCATCCTGATTGGCCTGGTGATTGTGGCACTCTTCACGGTGACGTTATTCACGGAATACCGTCGATCAGGGAAGAAGATCGTCTGGCTGTTCTGGGGCTTTCGATTGCTGGCGCTGTCTGCATTGTTGTGGATGCTGCTGGAACCGACTTTGAAAACAACCATTCGCCAGGAAACCCGCAAAACTATGGCGGTCGTTGCCGATGTGAGCGAGAGCATGCAGACAATCGATCCAGCGAACCCGGTTCAGGACGAGCGCTGGGACTTGGCCGCACAGGAAACCAGTACTCCGGGTGAAATCACACTCGTCGATCATTTACAACTCGATCTGGAATCGATTCAGGCTCAGTTCGATTTAACAGTAGAGGCGATGCAGCAGACGGAATCGTCCGAGAACATCCTGAAGCAGTTACAGCGACTTCTCCCCCTGATTGAACGAGCGCGAACTCAGCTGAATCAGCTCTCCGGAAAATACGACTTGGCTGATCTTGATCAACTACTGGAAAATCAGCTACTCCCCCATATCCAGGAAATGCAGGAAGCTTATCGCGCCCCGGAAACGATTGTGGATTTTGCACAAATCAGCCTGTTTGCTGATTTACAACTCGAACTCGAAAAAGAAGTCCGCGTAGTCACCCAGCTTGCGCAGGGAATGATTCCCAATGATCCTCAGACAACTCCCGTCGCAAACAGTGCCAGCCCGACTCAATCCCGTTCTGAAAAAGTGACTGCTGCTTTGGAGTCAGCAGAAGAGAACTGGATGCGTGAGCTCTCCCGCAAGGTGAATATCAAACGCTTCGTCTTTGACTCCGCTCCGTTATCACTTGCTCAGACAGGTTGGAATTCAGAGCAATCCTCAACAGCATCCTCTCCTGATGACCTTGCCCAGGCGACGAACCTGTCGGCCATGCTTGATCTCCTCAATCGCGAAGCGGGGCAACAGGCTCTGGCGGGGGTGATCATGCTGACAGACGGAAAACAGACTGTCTCCACCGAGCGTAGCCCCACCCGCATCGCGAATGGCTTGGGGAACTTACCGATTTATCCCGTCCCCATCGGGAATGTGCGAAAAATAAGAGATGTCATTCTGCATGATCCGGAAGTCCCCGCTGCGGTCATGAAAGATGACGACATCAACATGGAAGTGATGATCGATACGATTGACTGTGAAGGAGAGGTTCTGGTCGTGCGACTGGAAGATTCTGATGGGGTTCTCTGGCAAACCAAAACGCTCGACGTGCTGAGTGATCGTTCGCATCATCGACTCTCATTTGTCTTATCCAAGCAGAAGCTGGGCCGGCATGAGTTCAAACTTTATGTCGAACCGATCGAAGAGGAAGCACGTGAAGATAACAACCAGACAACTGTCACTGTCGATGTCGTTGACGATAATCTACACATTCTCCTGGCCGATCAAATTTGGCGGTGGGAGTATCGTTACCTGGTGAACCTGTTCGACCGTGATGAGAAAATCACTTTTGATCATCTTGTCTTTGAACCGAAACTGACCGCCACGGGTCCATTGTCACTGACTTCGAGCCTGCCGCAAACGGTCGAAGAATGGTCCCGTTATCGAGTTGTCATCCTGGGAGACATTGCCCCCGAGAAGTTTTCTCCTCAATCACAGGAAGCGCTTTACGAGTACGTAACGCGTCGAGGGGGCAACCTGATTCTGATTGCTGGCACAGATGCGATGCCTCAAGGATATATCGGCGGGCCAATCGGAGAAATTCTTCCCGTGGAGACATCTCCCTTCCCCGTAAGTAGTAGAACCGGTTACACGCTGCAACTCACTCCCGCCGGAGAGAGTATGAGCGCCTTGCAACTGGCGGGTGAAGCGGATAGTTCGAATCAGCAGCTTTGGGAAGAAAAAACACGCATCATGCCGTTGTTTTATCTCTCTCCCTTCTCCATTCCCAAACCAACCAGTCACAACCTGGTTCGAGTGGTGAGCCAATCGGGCTCGAGTTTATTGAAACAGTCTGCAGAGACTCCCTCGTTCCTCTGCTGGCATCTCGTAGGTAAAGGCTCGGTGACTTATATCTCTTCCCCGTCAACCTATCACCTGCGTGCCCGCAAAGGTGACTTTTACCACCATCGCTTCTGGGGACAACTACTGCGAAGTGTGGTCGCGCGAGATATCTCCAGTGGTTCGCAATTTGTCAAAATCAAAACGGACAAGGAAAACTATCAGGCGACAGAACCGGTCGAAGTTGAAGTGAACCTCAGTAATGGACAACAGGAACCCGTCACCAGAGGAACCGTGAATGCCATTATCGAAAAACAGGGACAAACGGTTACGGAAGTTGAGCTGCGACCTGACGCACAAATTCCCGGGCGTTTTCACGGACAGTTCTCTCCACAGGAACCGGGAGACTACCGTGTTGTCGCACGCGGAGATGTTGTGCAACAGCTTCTGAGTGCAGAAGGGTTCACCGGGCAACCCGACGTTCCCATTCGGATCGACCAACCAGTAACAGGAGAACTGGTTGATACCCGATGCGATTTAACGACACTGGAACAGGTGGCTGCCCTGACAGGTGGTTTTGTGATTCCCCCCACCTCCATGAGCGAGGTCCCGCATCTGATCGACCTGGAACCACTTGTGACTGAGGAAATTCAACGTCAGGCAACCTGGCCAAGCTGGTCCATTCTCGGATTACTTTGTGGCTGCCTGATCATGGAGTGGATCCTGCGCAAACGGGCCGGTCTCGCTTAATGTGCAGATCCGACTCCGTTCAAATTGAAATTTAAGTTTATACTGAAACCCGTGACCCCTGGAGTGAACTGACTCCTCAGGGGATCACATCCATTTGAAAATTGACCTCATCTTGAGGAACTGAATTATGGCCACCAACATGAGTGCCAGCTCAATCCCCAGGGAAATCGAGCAGAAATTAAGCGACGTCGAACAACGAACGATGATGACCCGGGTAAAAAGCGGGACCTTGGTGACTGCCACTTCGTTTCTGCTCCTGTTGATGCTGAGCATGCTGATCGACAGTTCGCTGGTCTTATTCAGCACCACAGCCCGGACTCTGCTGACCATTACTGTCCTGGCAATCTCAGGGGTAGTGCTTTACCGGAAAGTTTTGCAGCCCTTCCTCCATCGTGATTCACTGGAAGAGGTGGCGAGCCAGGTCGACCGAGCTGTCCCGGCGCTGGAAGAGAGATGGATGACGATTCTCAATCTCGCCGGTCGCAACCCGGCAGAAACAGGTTCCACCGCCATGCTCGATCGGGTACGCACAGAGGCGCAGTCTCGTGAGGTACTCGTTCATCCGGAAACCATCGTCGATCGTCATGAGTACCTTAAATGGCGAAACATCACGCTCGGGATTGCTGCCTTCTTTCTGTTGATGTTCCTGATCATGCCGATGCAGATGCTGGTTTTGCTGGGAAGATTCTGTTTCCCGATGGCCGACATCAGTCTGGTTAAACTGGAATCGGAAAACAAAAGCATGATCGTCCCTTCCGGGGAGAGTCTGACGCTCAGCACCCTGCTCACCTCTGGCGATATTGATGAAGCGACTTTATCGATCAATCAGAAGGAAGAAGAGGAACAACAGCTTTCACTGGCACTGGTAACAGAAGGGGTAGACAGCCCACGCTTTCTCCATCACATTGACTCTGTCGAAAAACCATTCAGCTATCGCTGGCGTGCGGGAGATGGACAGACAGCTGTTTATACAATTGATATCGCCGAACGTCCTGCCTTCGAACAGATTAAATTCAAACTCACTCCACCGGCATACACAAAGCTACCCGTGGAAAATCTCGATCAACTTCCCCCGCGAGTCCGTGCCGTCAAAGGAAGTCGGTTATCGATTGAATTCCAGGTGTCACAACCATTGAAAACGATGACGCTGAATCTGAGTGATGACGAACAACTGGTCTTGAATGCAGTCGCCGATCATAAGTTCCTGTATGAAGTCGAACTCGATAAATCTTTCTCGTTCTCCCCCTCGCTGGTAAATGAGTGGGGGCTTACGAACCGCAAGCCCCCACTCTGCCGGATCACCGTCTTCGAAGATCGAGCACCGGCGGTCAGTATTATCACCCCGGAGGATGAACTCGCCGTACCTGGTGATGACACGATTGATATCGAATTTGTGGCGCGCGATGATTTCGCCGTGACCAAAGCCGAGCTGGTTCTTTATAAACAGGATCCACTCAATCCAACAGCAGAGCCGGTCGAATTTAAAACGATCGAAATCCCCCTGAAAGAGCAGCAGGACAAATCGTATCTGCAGGCAACGACCGAACTCGATCTGAGTGAATTGAATCTGGAACAGGATGATGTCCTCTCGTACGCCGTCCGGTCTATGACTCCAAAGAGAATGTTTCTAACCCTCAGTCGAACTCTCTGTTGAATCCACAGCAAATGGCTCAGAATCAGCCGAATTCCGCGGAAGGTTCTCCACAAAACACAAACAACTCGGCTCAACCTGCAGATGCAGACAAAGCACAAGCTCCACAAGAACCAGGCGAACAAGCTGCCTCGGATCCCTCAAAGAATCAGGAGAATCAACCCTCGGAATCGAACGCAACAAAACCCGACACTCCAGAAAATACGAATACGACAAAGCCTTCCAACTCGACTCCTGCAAATAAAAACAATTCGGCCTCTAAGCAAAACTCCAGCACCGCAAGCACCCCCTCGACCAACCAGCAATCAAATTCTTCGCAGTCTAACCCAGCCAGTCCCAATCAGAATGATCTGGAGCCGTTACCATTCGATCCTGGTGAACAACCAGCAGAATCAGGAACCAAGCCTGAAGCTCCCAAGTCTGACGAGTCTGGAGCAACCCCTCCCCCGAATGACATGAGTCAACGCATGCTCGATGTATCGCAACAAAGCTCGACATCATCGAAACAGCGACTGGTCGTGGATGAGTACGCCAGTCGCTTTGAAGGTCAACGCCGTAAGAAATATCAGATGGCGATCGATCCTGTGCTTAAAAAGTTGAAAGAATTACTCACCAAAGCGGGAGAGAATGCCCAGCTGTATCAGGAATCGATTCAAAGCAGCAGCAGTTCCAATGTGGAAATTCCCCAGTCTTATAAAATGACTGCGCAGCAGTTGAAGGGATCGCTGGATGCCATCCGTGAGCTGCAGAACAAAAGTGCGGGAACACCGTACGCTTTTATCGGATTACAACTGACGTCAATCCAGGAATCGCACGTTGATCCTGCGGCAATTTTATGGGCCGACTTACTCAAGTCAGCGACTAATGAAGAAAAACAACCTGATGTGGAAAAAACGATCTTTCACATTCAGCGCGCCCTCGTTCTGCTCGATCAGTTGACCCGGAAGTACGAGAACGCGAAGCGGGATGAAGAAATTGCCGACAAACTGGCGCGGATTGAAAAAATGTATCAGGTCTATCTGGAAGATTCGATGCAGATGCTGGGGAACCAGAAACCGGTCAACAATGTTACGGAAGGGAGCCCTGTTGAAGTTGAATACAGTGAAGAGTTTCTCAAGAAACTGGAAGAACTCCTGAAGAAACGGGAGGCACTTTTTGCTGAACTTGCAAAAATTCTGGCGGAGGATCCGCGGTTACTCAAACGGTTCATGGACTCTCTCCAGGACAACACCTCGTTTCTGCGAGACCAGCTTTCAGAAATCAACCAGCGACAACAGCGTCTCACCAGGGAAGGACTCTACTGGCAGAAATATCAGGAACGATTAAAAGCAGCGGAACCACCTGCTGAAGGGGAGGATCCTCCGCCCTTCCCCGAAGCATTGCTGGAACGACATCATCAACAGGTGTATCAGCTTGTTGAAGACGCGGGTGCGATACATGATAAATTCGTCACCTGGCTTCCCAAAGAAATTCAGGGGCTCGAAGGGGAAGTCAAAGAAGTTAACGAGCAAGCAGCAAAACTCACCAACGAGGCGGCTCTGTTACTCAAAGAAGATGTCGTCGACAAAGCAGCCAAAGCAAAAGAACTGGTGAAGTCATACGAACAATTCCAGGCAAGAATTGGCGAGATTCATCAGACCGCGAGTCCAGAATTCAAAGAACATCTGACGAATCGGGCAACTCAGATTCAGGAACTGGTGCGCGATCTCGAAAGCTGGATCGAGTCGGCAGAGGCTTATGAAAAGCAGGATTATCTGGCCGCGGCAGAAATCGATCAGTACAACCTGCTGGATGATATCTACGTCTTCGTAAGCAAGTTTCAAACGATTGAGACTCAACTTTCCGGATTCCCTTCTGATATTCGAAA
Source organism: Planctomycetaceae bacterium (assembly GCA_041398805.1). Taxonomy (GTDB): domain Bacteria; phylum Planctomycetota; class Planctomycetia; order Planctomycetales; family Planctomycetaceae; genus Polystyrenella. The sequence continues at coordinate 294,575 of JAWKUC010000003.1, forward strand.
GACGGCCTTCGATCTGAAACGAAAACTGCAGATCGATGTCTCTTCAGAGATGACCAGCAGCGAAACGGAACTGCATCGTGATAATCTTGAACAATCTCTCGTGCATCAGCAGAAGGCACATCAGGAACTGGATGCTGCTGAAAAACTGTTCGACAAGATGCTCGACCGTATGATGGAAGAATATGAAAAAGCACCACCCCCCGGTTCACCAGATCCGAATGATCTACAGTTCAATCTGACGCTCGAAGAACTGCTCGCCCTGCTGGAGCGGGAAGGCTCTAACCAGGAACAAACCCTGCTGGCACTCTTCCGACGTCCCTCCAACCTGCAAATTGTACTGGACTGGTTCAAACCTTCACCCGGAGGGGGAGGCATGATGGGAATCGCGAGCGCCCAGATGCAACAACAGCAGTTGAACAGGCTCCAGGATGATCTGCTCAAGAAAGCGCAAGCCCAGCTGAATAAATCGGGTTCACGAAAAGAGGACTGGAACAAATTGATTTCCACGCTGGAAGCGGGAATGAAACAAAACCAGGGAAAGCTGACTCCCGAGCAATACCGGGCGGCGATCGATCAGTACTTCGAAGTGCTCGCGCGGGAAATGGCAGAGCAGCGTTAGGGTTTACTCCAGCAGGAACCTGGCTGTCGAATTTTCTCCGTCCGCTTTGAGTTCGAGGATCACCTGTGGACTTTGGGATGCCGGTTGCGCCAGAGCAGTATCTTCTGCGCTGGAAACCTGGTCCCCACCACTTTTACTTAATAAGGCGGTGAGGTTTTCTGGAGTCAGAAATTCGGCTGAAAAACTTGTGGCTGAACCATCACAGTTCCCCGCCAGCATCTTTGATCCATTTTGATTTACATAGGGTGTAGCAAAACCTGTCGGGCTATTCAGTTCCGGTAATCCATCAAACAGAAAGACATCTCTGGGTTCGGTCCAGAGAATTTTTTGTTCTGGAGAAACAGAGGCGATCACTACTGTCACTGATGTTCCATCAGTTATCTCTCTGATGCTCACACCTTGAGATAACGCTTTCTCGAAACCTTCCTGAGTGCCGTCGAAATCGACTCTGTTTAAAACCGTGTCGGGCCCAACTGCTGCCGCATAATGAGCGAAGGGTTCAGAATTATTCTCATGAATCGGGTCATGATAAACTGCCAGTTTCGTTTGCAGTAATTCTTTGTTCGATTCACTATCCCAGGGTTGAGTGAAATCGTACATATCATAGAGTTCATTCTGCTCCAGATAGGGAAGAATGAGCGTTCGCCAACTGTGCCAGGGCTTTTCATCGGGACCATAAATTACCCCTGGAGGAAAACAACCATGCTCACCATGATAGATGTGTAGCGCCAGGAGAATCTGTTTTATATTATTGAACGATGCCGATTTGATCGCGGCCAGGCGTTCCTCTTCCAGAGTTGGTGCTTCCTGACCCTCATTCACAGGTTGAGGATCACTGACTGGTACTGTAGCCGTAAACTGATTGATGAATTCATCCGATACATGCTCTGGCCGAAAGAGCAATACAACATGATCTGTCGTGATCTCTTCCAGACCTTGATGAAGTTTGATTGTAGCCCGCTTGCCTTGGGGAGCAGCGGTCAGTTCCCCTGTTGTTATGTATCCTCCCCCGCTTCTCTGTCGAAAAAGAATGAAATATTTCTTTCCGACGAGAGGGTTCTCAGTATGATGATCACAGTTGGCCAGCACCACTTCGTAATCTGTTTTAATTTCTTCAACCTTGCCATCACCAATCGGGGCGATCTTCTGCTCTTCAATTCGTAATGTCTCACCAGCAGAGACCACCTTCGATTCTGGCTTCGTTTCTGGCTTACTTTCTGTGAGCGATTCGGAATCAGAGAGATTCTGCACCGATTCTACTGGCTGGCTCTCCTCATCCTGCACATTCTCTACAGTCGAGGAAGCTGCTGAAGTGGTTTCAACTTCATCCGAATCAGAGCCACAACCTGGCAATGTTATCAACGCCACTCCCAGACTGAATTTAAGTAGTGAATGCCTCATGGTACTTACCTTAATTAGAACTGATCCTAAAACCCGATTGTGGTTGTTCTATTCTGAAACAACTTCTGCCGATGAGTTCTCACCATCCGCTTTAATTTTCAAAAGCTTCCTTGGAGGTGCTTGAGGTTCGGAAGGTTGTATCAATTCCCCTCCGCTGGCAGTAACCAGTTTTTCCAGCAATGTTTTATCCAGCCTGTCTTTAGTGAATGTTTGAATTGAACCATCACAAAAGAGGGCCATCAGACTCTCTCCATTACCATAGTTGATTGTGCTGAAGCCCCCTTCCTCGTCCAAAGCAGCAACCCTACTGTTAATGAATAGATCGCGTGGTTCTGACCAGTATATTTTCGCTTCGGGGGAAACCGTTCCCATCAGCAGGGTATTTGATGTCCCGTCCAGCATGTCTCGCAAACCGAAACCACGGTTCAATGACGCTTCGAAGCCTGAGGTGGTACCGTCGAATTCAGCATCGATCAGAGCCGCTTTCTTCCCGACGACAGCTGCGAAGTGAGTGTAGGAGGTATCTGCATTCTCATAAACCAGGTTCTGATAGACATCTCCAATCTGATTGAGAAGGGCAATGTTGTCTTCGCTGTCCCAAGGCTGGGTGAAATCGTACATTTCATACAAATTTTGCTTCTCCAGATAGGGGAGCAGCAGTGTTCGCCAACTGTGCCATGGCTTTCCATCGGGACCATAGATGACTCCCGGTGGAAAACACTGGTGAATGTCGTGATAATTGTGAAAGGCAAGCCCCAGCATTTTCATGCGATTTCTGGTTTCAGATTGAGTCGCAGCCCTGCGGCTAAGCTCCTCTGCGGACAGTTCTTCCGCCGTAGTCTCCGATTTTCCTGACGCGTTTATCGAGAAATTCCCCTGGAAGTTTTTGATAAACTCATCACTCACATCATTTGGACGAAAGATGATCACATGACTGATTCCCGTCAAATCATCCAGTTTCTGATCAAGTTTAAAAGCTGAGACAGAGTTATCAGGCAACTTCTCAAAAACACCTTTACTGACGAATCCCGTTCCAGAACGGGAAGCGGCTAATAAGAAATATTCTTTATCCAGTTCCGGTTCAGCCCCAACTGGAGGATCGGCCCAGTTGGCAATGGAGAGCACACCTTCCTCGTTTTGCGAGTCAATCATACCCATACCCTGTAAGCCCATTACTGACTGCTCGTTCATATTCAGCGTGAGAGTCTTCCCCTCAATAACTACAGCTGAGTTCGCTGTAGCTGTTTCTGCTTGAGGTTCGGGAGCGGCTATCGCGCTGACATCAGCAGGAGCGTTCATTTCTCTGGTCTCTGCCGATTCTTCTGCTTCTGAAACGGGTGGAGTAGCAGAATCAGGCTCCGAAGAACAACCAGTCAATAAAGCCAGACTGACAAGACAAACAAATGCGATCAAATTACGGAACATGAAACAACTCCCCTCCACATATCCAACAACAGAGACGCCAGGCTAATCGTTTAGCACACTTATATTTTAGGCTTCACCCACAAGTGCTGCAATAACCACAGTTAACAAATCGCTCAATCGATAAAAAAAGCGAAGCTGGTTAAATCAGCTTCGCTCGACAGGAATATCAGATGTAATGGTGGTAGCCACATCACAGCGTGATTGACTCGCCGACCTTCAGTAATGTCGCCTTTGTATCTGTTTCACCGTTCACCCGTTCACACCACGCAACCCCATCCTGGGCAATAGGAGGCCAGGTATCAAAGTGACAGGGGATCACCTGTTTCGGTTTGACAAACTGTACCGCCCGCAAGGCATCGTCGGGGCCCATGGTGTAGTTATCCCCGATGGGTAGAATTGCCAGATCGATGCCTGATTCACCAATCAACTGCATATCTGAAAAGAGAGCCGTATCGCCTGCGACATAGATTTTTTTATCCGCGATTTCGAACAGCAATCCACAGGGGTTTCCACCATTACTTCCGTCGGGCAGAACCGAGCCATGAAAGGCGATAGTGAGTTTCAGGTAACCGAAGGGATGCTTGAACCCTCCCCCCTGATGCTGAGTGTGCACATTCTCCACCCCCTGGGCATTAAGCCAGTTGCCGATTTCGAAGTTAGCAATCACCAGCGCCCCGGTCCGTTTGGCGATCTCGACGGTATCTCCTACATGGTCACCATGCCCATGCGTTATGACAATGACTGTCGGGTCGACTTCAGCAGCGGTTTTATTTGCCTGGGGATTACCAGTGAAAAATGGATCGATCAGAATTCGATGGTCACCTGTCGAAATCTGAAAAGTACTATGTCCCAGAAACTCAATCTCAATACTCATGATGAAACTCTTACCTCATTTCAGGGTGACTAACTTCAGAGTGTCAAACTTCAAATTGTCAAAGCAGTTGAATTACTTACCGTACAGAATTTCGCCCATGTTCTGTTTGTACGCTTCGACTCCCGGTTGCCCATAGGGGTTGATGCCGATCAGACGTCCCTCGACAACGGTCGCCAGCATGAACAGCTGCAATGCCTGGCCAATGGTGTAAGCATCGAGTTTGGGGAAGACTAAATCGGCTGTCGGACGATTCACTTCGGCATATGCTTTATTCGTCCCTTTAATCGCCGCATCTAGTAGCTCGGGCATCGCTTTCCCATTAAGACGATTGAGTTGATCCTGATCTCGATCAGCAGCAACCTTGGGAACTGCTACCGGCGAAGTCGACGATTCTTTGACGATGACATTGGTGATCAGTTTGTCGCGAACTCCTTCCTGATGCTGCTGGCCTCGACTGTGGAGGTCGCGAGTATTCACAACAGTTACAGGCAATGCCCCCTTCTCTTCTTTCCCGATACTTTCTGCCAGCAGTTGATCATACCAGAGACCAAAGGCTTCCAGTCGAGACCCCCAGGTGGAGAGGATGCGAGTTGATAATCCTTTTTTCTCTTCGAGCAGATGACAAATGCCAGTGTAATCCAATACTGGATTCTCACCGATGGGAGCAGTGCGGAAGCGTTCTGTCATGTCAGCGGCTCCCTGTAAGAGAGCATCGATATCAATTCCCATTACAGCCGCGGGGAAGAGTCCCACAGCAGTAAAGACCGAAAACCGACCACCAACTCCATCTGGAATGGGGAAGATTGCCGGGTACCCGGTTGCATTGGAAAGATCACGAAGCTTTCCGGTTTCGCCCGTGATTGGAACGACCAGTTCGGTCACTTCTTTGGAACTCGCTCCGTAACACTCTTCCAGAACATCGCGGAACAGACGGAAAGCTACGGCTGTTTCGAGCGTGCCTCCTGATTTACTGATGACGGTCATCCCCCATCGATTCGCCAGATCAGCATAATTCGAGGCCGACTTGAGAACTTCGAGTAAACCGGCAGTATCGTCGTTATCGATGTTGTTGCCACCAAAGTAGAGCCGGGGAATATCGCCTCGAGCTGCTCGTGAGGAGCTCATTGTGATATGGGTGGCAGAGTGCTTCAAACAGGGCCCGCATACCCATGTAAGAGCCCCGATGCCGAGTACTACAAACCGGTCGACGGCACTTCGTTTTTCGGCAGTTGCTTTCATCTCTCCCAGCAAGCTGGCAGCTCCCGACTTTTCCTGCTCGGCCAGCAGGTTGGCTGGCAGCATGATGAACCCGGAGTCGAGAGGTTGTTTGGCAGGAGGAATTGCCGCTCCCGAGGTTAACAGTTCCACATCAGCCAGCGTCTCAGAGCGGGCTGCTTCCAGCCTGGGCTTCAGGGCATCCCAATCGCTGGAAGAGAGGTGTGAAAAAGCGGGTTCAACTTGGTATTCGAGCTGCGTGCTCATCAATCGGATCCAGTTCTATATGTGTACGGAAGAAAACCACGGAACAGCAATTCAGCTGGAGCGTCGAATTCAATCTTACAGAACTTGGAACCGGGGATGAAGGATCCTCAACCGGAAATTATGGGAGCTCGCGTTCTCGGAAAAGCGGATATTGAAATCAGTGCCGATTTCGGCGAAGAAACCCGATCACCTGACGGGAAAAAGAAAGTCGAACCGAATACTGAGGTTGGGAAAATATGCTCGCAGCGAAACGCTCAGCCAGAAACTCTCTCCCCCAGGCATGCAGCATTTTTTGATAAGCCTGAAAGAAAATTAACCCACCAAGAACACCACAGAAGTTGGCGATCAAATCGTACGAATCACAGGAACGATTCGGGACAAAGCTTTGCAGGATCTCTGTAAAAATTGCATACATAATTGCAAAGAGAAGTCCTCCCCCTATCTGAGTGGGTCGACAGAGGCTCAGCACAAAGAAGGTTACCATTCCGAAGACTGTAAAGTGAATCAGCAGATCGCCTCTTAAGGCTTCTTCCTGCAACCGATGCAAATTGGCTGGCGGATGAGGTGTCAGCAGGCACCAGGTCACCATGATGAGCAGCAGACCACAACAGATCCGGCTCCATGGCGCGCGAAGTTCTGGGTGAGTTATTTCGTTCTTCATTTCATCCTCAAAAGAGCTGCTCGCATCAACGTTCGCAAGTCTGTTAGAGCATCTCTGTCAAAACAGGAAAACTGAGTCAAGACTCCTCATTCTAACGTATGCAAAAAGCTTGCCGGAGAAGGAGGATGTGTCGCCTTAAATGATCATCCCGCTTTAATCCGTGCTGTTTCACAGTTTGGGCAAGTTGGCTCCACTCCTCGATGCCGAGAATAACAGATAGTCATATCGTCTGTAGACAAAATATATCCCTTCACTTATCAGATCGCATGAAGTTCACGTTCAGAGGTGTGATTTTTTCGATCAGGTGAACTATTCCAGACTTTGACTAAAGAACTTTTCAAAACCGGTTCCTGGTTGTACAGGTATCTCTCCATGAGAACCCGTTCTGACTACACCACTTTGAAACAGCTTCAATGAATTATGAACTGAAAACTGACGAGCTTTCAGTTCCCACCTGTGATTCCCATAAAGAACGGAGCTATGTGGGATGTCGACCTCTGCGGATAAGACTGCAATATCGATGGACGAGAACGATGTACTATTCGTTCTGATGCCGGTTGATCAGACTTCTGATCTGCCCGCGCTCGCGGTCCGTCAGGGCGTTTCCACCATTGGCAGCACCGAAGACAATACGCTTGTTCTGAATGAAGAGGGAATTGAGCCTTATCACTGTTCTATCTCTGTGGAAGAAACCAAGGTACTCATTGAAGCACATGGTTCTCAGACACAAGTTAATCAGAACAGTATCGAAAAAGCAGAACTTAAAGTGGGAGATCTGCTGACTTTAGGTTCAATTGAGTTCTCTGTCGTTTCCAATGAAGTTTTTCTCCAGAATGGAAGCACCGCCTCTCTGGTCATCAATACGCCAGCAGGTACTCCATCTGCTTCAGATCCGGAGAATGAACCCGCTATTCAATTGAATCTGGATGAACTGCTCAGTCCTGAAGAATTGTTTGGTGCGTCAAAAGGTCCGGCTGACCTTGATGTTCCTTCGCTTCCCGATCTCGATGCCATAGCCAATCTTCCTGAGATGGATGATACAGAGGATTTGCACGGTGTTGATGAAGATTTACTCGCCAGCATTATGGCGTCTCCTGATCTGGAAGAACCCGAAGTCCCTGAATTAGAAGCGACCTTTGCTGAAGGAACAGGATTCCAAGTTACAAGCCGACTTGGACTGCTGGAAGCTATCACCGGTAAGAGCAATGCTGAAGAGAAAGCTCTAGCTCAGTAACAAGAAGAACTCCCTGAACTTGTAGAGTCACCGCTGCCGAGGCAGATGTCGCTCCAGAAGTTGAGGAGGAATTGAATGTTGAGGTTGAGCTGAGTGAAGACGTGGCCGATTCCCCTGCTGAAGAGGGATTCGACGATGAGATGTCTGCACTATTGGCTTCAATTCAATCTCAGGCAGAGCGAAGAGATAGTGTCACGGATTCGCAAAATGAAGTTTCCGCTGACGAACTCCATCAGATAATGCTGGCTGAAGCGGCAGAAGAATCAGAAGCCCTGGAAGCTGACCCTGAAATTCAGCTGAAGAAGAACCAGCTGAAACAGAGGTCGAGAATTTATTTGACGATCTTGCTCTGGATGCCGAAGGGAAGAAGCTGATACACTCATTGCAGAGTCTTCAACCGATCTCGAAGAACCAGAAGCCACAGCGGAAGTCAGCGAAGAAGTACAAGGAATTAATTGAGGAATCTGAACCCAGTAACCTGGAAGATGAAGTTGAGGCAGCGGCGGAAGAAGCCGATTCCACGTTGGAACTGACCGCTGAACTGGGAGATTTGGGAGCTGAGCTGCTCAGCCCGGAAGATGAAGCTGAAGTCGAACTGGATGAATTCGCGTCGCTGGAGGTAGAAGAAGCTACCGATGCTGACCTGAAACGAACTTACTGCAGCAGGCCGCATCCCTGACGGAAGAGTTGGAAGCCGCCCTGGATCCCCAGTGGAAGCAGACGAGCACGCTATACTTTCTCAACAGGATGAAGAGCCAGAAGTTGAAATGGCCTTATCGGCCCTCTCAGGACTTGATCTTACTGCGGAAGTCGAATCGGGAGCTAACTTTACTCAGGAGCTGTTCAATGATGGTTTATCCGGAGACGATTATTCTGACATGTCGGGGGGATGGTTCGAAGTCTGACGAAACTGCCTCGCCACAAATGCTCTATAGTGAGGAGCCACCAGGGATCTGATCGACGTGAGAATTTCACTCAGGATGATAAGCAAAGCATTTGACTTGAACTCAGGCAACTACTCTGTATCAGAGAAATCGAGCGTAGGAACTTCAGCGGCTGAAGCTCCCAGGCATCAACCTCTTCCATTCTTAATACGAAACCAGACACAAGCTCGATTGATCTACTGAAGCAGGAGCTGGAAAAACAGCTCGTGGCACTTCAGGGTCAGTTGCACTCACAGCAGGCTAGAATTGAAGAGAACCTGGATCGCCAGTCTGCGCGAGTCAATGAAGTTGCGCGAGTGGCAACAACGTTCGGTGGAAGCAATTTCCCGAATGCATGAAGCGGACGAAAAGAAAAGCTGATTCAAGAGCAGTTAGCTGCCCTCCGGCAGGAACAGAACGGGCGATCGCTCGTCGTCAGACCATTGATCGCCGAAATCCAGAAGGAACAGGCCCACCTCGCGGCGGACACGAAATCAGAAAGAAGCGACTATGGAGGAAGCTGCTGTCCGCGAAAGCCTGCAGAAATTGCAAACTGAAGATTTGCGGTTGCAATCGATCCAGAAGGAAATGGAAGCGACCCAGCAAACGATCGAATTCAGCAGGATCGAACTGAACTGCTCAGAACCAGTTAAAGGCACAGGCAGGATCTCGCTTCACGCCGCAGTGATCTCGACAAATTATATTCTGAGTTTCAATCGCGCGAGTCTGACCTTGCCCAGCAGGAAGCAGCCCTGCAGGAACAACTTGAAGAATTACAGTCTGCTCGCGCCTGCTGGGAAATTGAGCGTAAGCAGAAAAATGATGAGATCAAAGCCCGCATGCAGGGTGCTGCTCAGTGGGAACAGGCACTGACTGCGCGTGAAAATGAGATCGAAACCCGTTCCAGCAACATCGGTGAATACGTTATCACCGAGAAAAATCGCCTGGAGTCGACTCGACTAGAATTGAAGCAGTTGCGACAGGAAGTTCGCGATCTCGAAGTTCAGAAATCCGAGCTGCTGGACAAAGAAACTGCCCTGCAATCACAAGCGGCGAACTGGGAGGAGCGTACCCAGGACCTTTCCGCTTCGGAATCCCGACTTGTCGATATGGAAGCAACCTTGCAGCAGCGGGAAACCGAGCTGGAAGAGTCCTTATCTGCGTTCCAGGTACAGCAGCAGAAGTTTGAAGAGCTATCTGAAAAAGAGAGCGAACGACTGGAAGCTGACCGCATTGAGCTGGAAGCACTGCGGACTCAGATTAAATCTCAGCGAGCTGAGCTGCAGGAGTTACAGGACCAGCTGTCTGATGAACGCAAGGAGCTGGAACAGGAACGAGAACTCCTGGAAGCTCAGCGGGAAGAGTTTGCGAGTGAGAAGCAGGAGTTGGATGATGAACGCCAGCGATTGCAGAAATGGGAAGCTTCGATCGACAGCCATATCGCTGAAGAGTTAACCCGTCGTCTCGCCACCGATCGCGAATCGCTCGAACTTGAAAAGCAGCATTTCACAGAAGCCAGCAGCGAACTGACAGAAAAAGAACATCAAATTGCAGTCGCTGAAAGAAAACTGTCCGAGGCGATGATCCGCCTCGAAAAACTGGAAAAAGACAACAAACGGCTGACGGAAGAAAAAGAGCGGCTTGAAAAAGAACTGATCTCAGCGGAAGCCCGACGCGAACAGATTCAGTCGATGCTTGATGCGAATCTCGATCAACTCGATGATCTTAAAGAGAAAATCGAGCTGGAGAGAGGCGCGCTGCTCGAAGCTGAAATGAAGCACATGGAAAGCCAGAACCAGCAGTCAGAACAGCTGGAACAACTTTCCGAAAAGCTGCTGCACTCCACTCAGAAAATTGAGGAGTTGGAAGAAGATCACGAAAACCTTGTTGCTCAACATGCTAAACTAAATGATGAAAAAACTGCCCTGCAAGAAAAACATGAAGACCTGCTGGCTCAGCAGGATCAACTTGTTTCCAAGTTGCAGGATCTGGAAGAAGAATACGCCGAGCTGAAATCAAACTCAGCTGTAACAGCGGCGGCACAGCAGGAATTGAACCAGGAAGCGGAAGCTGAATTCGAAGCAACCCGCGAAGAGTTTGAACAACTGCGAACTGAACTGGCAACAGAGCGAGATCAACTGGCCGATGCGCAGGAACGCATCGAGGCAGAGCGTAACCAGTTAGAATCAGAGCGTAACGAACTGCTGGATAATCGTGATCAGATTAATTCCGAGCGTGAAGAGCTGGAAGAATTGCGTGCCGCACTGGAAGAACAGAAGCGGGAGATTGAGGAATTAGAATCTGCAGCTCGTCGACAAATCGCAGAGCAGGAATCAGCGACCTCTTCTCAACTGAATGCACTGATAGATGTAGCTGAATCACCTCTGGCCGATGAAGTTCTGGATGACGACCTGGCGATCATTGCTGGTCTTGAAGATGCAAACATCCTGGACGAACCGCTGGAAGAGGTCATTGACGAGCCTGTAAACGAGATTGAAGAGCCTGAATCATCGGCAGCAGAACTTGATGCGGAAGAAGAGATTCCGACATCAGGCAGTTCAGCTGTAGTAACGGAGTCTTCATCGACACAGTTGAATTCTTTACGCTCTCAACTGGCCGATATGTTCGACATGCATGAAGAGGAATCTGCCAGAAGACAAGTTGAACAGGAAAGTTCTGCACCGGAACTCACCTCTTCTGAAAGCGATCTGGGGTTTAACACAGACGATTTCCTGGACATTGATGAAAACTCCTCACTCACGGAGCCAGCTCCGGAAGAGGAAGAGGCTCCTGCAGCTGAGTCAGAAGAAGCCGCTGAGGATGACGATTCCATCGAAGCTTACATGCGGCGGTTGATCGCCCGCACTCAACGTGGAACTGCTGGTGAAGAATTTGAAACAACTAAGAAGAAGAAAGATCTGCTGAACAAACCACTCGCAAAAGAAGCAAGCCACCCCAAGGCTGACGCCAGTTCACAGATCGACTCCACTCCAGCGGAACCCGCTCGACCTGTCCGCGAACGCGCGAAGGTCAATCCGGATGAAGTTCGCGCCAATCTGAATACGTTGCGTGAAGTTGCCAATGCGAATGCCCGCACGGCCCTGGCTACACACTCCTCAAAACAGCTTCGTGAAACCCTGATGCTGAAGTTGATTGTCAGTGTAGTGGCGATGATCATCACCGCGATCTTTGCTTTCAGCGGGCTCTGGAGCACAGAATCCTATACCTGGCAAACCATTGCTGCAGCCACCATTGCCTGCGGCATGCTGTTTGAATTCTTCCGTTCTTTCATGAAGATCAAACAGGCAGAATCGATGAGCCGCATCCAGGAAGAACTCCAGTCAGGTCGTGATATGACGATCGAGCGTGAAGTGGAGTACTCAGAACCCGAAATGGAAGATGAGCCACTTGAGATCGCTGCCGATGACTCTGGACTAAGCGAACCAGAAGAAGAACTCTGACCTCCTCAAGGAAGACATACCCAGTTACCTGCCGGTGTGTGCCAGCAACTCAGGATACCGGTCGTAAACCATCTCGCACTCCGGCAGGCTCTCCACAAATAATCGGCCATAGCGACGATTCTGCACGCGCGGATCAAGAATGACAACTTGTCCGGTATCTTTACGGCTGCGTATGAGGCGTCCAAAGCCCTGCTTCAGTTTGATAATCGCCTCTGGAATCTGATACTCCATAAAGGGATTCTGACCATTCTCCTTGAGCGATTCGATCCGTGCCTCGAGCAAGGGGTGATCGGGGACGCTGAATGGTAACCGGGTGATAATCACATTCTGCAGAGCATCACCGGGTACATCGACTCCCTGCCAGAAACTGTCCGTTCCAAAGAGAACTCCGCGCGGGTCCTGTTTGAATTTCTCGAGCATTGCCGAGCGGGGCAACCCTTCTCCCTGTGAATAAAGAGTCAGCCTGTTTTTGATCAGAAACTTCTGTATCTGCTGGGCACAGCGCTGCAGCATGCGATAACTGGTGAAGAGCACAAACGCTCTCCCCTCTGTCTGCATCACATAATGTTCAATACAACGCGAAACGGCTGTTTCATATTCCCGCGAATTCGGATCCGGCATCTCATCCAGCAGAATCAGGCGTGCCTGTTCCCGATAATTGAACGGGCTTCCCAGTTGTTTCTCAATCGCGGAGGTCAGCCCCAGGCGGCCTTTCACATAATTAAAATCATTCTGACCCACCGCAATCGTCGCGCTGGTCAGAATCACGCTCTTTTCCTGATTGAATAATTCATCACGCAGTTGTGGCCCCACATTAATGGGTGCGCTGATCAGGCGAATATTCTGCTGGCGACTTCCCGTCTGTTCCATCCAGTAGACCGATTCACTCTGATTCTGTTGTAACCACGCTTCTAGAGCCTCCGCCTGGGCTTCTGTCCGTTCTGCCGCAGCTAAAATTTCAATCCGCTCTTCATCATCAATATGATTCGTATCAAGCACCAGTCGTCCGGCGAGCTGACGCAGATGTCGGCTCACTGTTTCCTTCAGCGGTGGAACCTGGTAGACGCGACCATTCTCATGTCCCTGAGCGTCCTGCCAGGTGCGCAGATCATAAAAGAACTCCCGCGCTTCGATTCGAATGGCACCCACCAGATTCTTCAGTTCCTGCAACCGGTATTGTTCCAACAGCCCTTTCTGGGCGCGCTCGTTATATAACCTGTTGAGCAGATAATCGACCTGACCACTGGAAAAGGTGATTCCCAGGTATTCACTCGCCACCGATTCGATCGTGTGTGCTTCGTCAAAGATGACGACATCGTACTCGGGCAGCAGACTCGCCCCCTCACGACGAATCGCCAGATCAGAGAAGAAGAGCGCATGATTCACCACGAGCAGATCCGCATTCCAGATGCGGCGACGATCTTTGTAATAGAAGCAGCTGTCATAGCTGGGGCATTTTTTACCCAGACAGTTCCCATGTTCACTTTGTACTTCAGACCAGACCTGCGTGTGCGGAGCGAAGGGTAAATCGGATCGACTGCCATCGTGAGTATTGTAGGACCAGTCGAGAATTCCCTGCAGATCCTGTAGTTGATTGCTGTCGCTGAATAAAGAAGACGCTTTATCAAAAGCCCCTTTCAGGCGACGCAGACTGAGATAATTCGTTCTTCCCTTCACCAGCACCGCGGAAAATTCAATCGGCAGCACAGCGTTCAGAAAAGGTAAGTCCCGTTGAATCAGCTGTTCCTGCAGACTGATCGTGTGCGTGGAAACGATAATCCGTTTTCGCTTAGTTCCTTCGCCACGGCGACCGTAAGCAGCCAGAATGGCGGGGACCAGGTAAGCAAAGCTTTTCCCAACTCCTGTTCCCGCCTCAATCAGGGCGTGTCGCTGCTCGCTGATGGCCCGCGCAACTTCCTCGGCCATTTCCAGTTGTTCCGGACGAGGCTCGTACTGCTCTAAACGCCGTGCGATCTGTCCAGATTCACCCAATATTCCCTGGGGAGTCAGTTCCACTCTCTACTCAATTCCGTTGATCTTGATGCTGTTAATTCCATTTTATTTTACGGCTTTATTTTTCCCGGCGAATGGCAACCAGGCACATGTCATCGCTTTGCGAGAGTTTATGCGCAAAGGTGTCAACATCCTGCACGACCTGCTCAATCAAATCATCCATACTCGCGAACGTTCGGCTGAGTGAGTTGTATAACCCTTTTGTGCCAAAAAGTTCTCGATCCGGATTCATTGTTTCGGTAATCCCGTCAGTATAGAGCACCAGGGATTCACCCTCTTTCAATGCGAACTCCAATTCCTTGAATTTCTGTTGAGGATTGACCCCGAGAGGCATTCCGGAAATTTCCTTGCCCAGCGATTCAATGTTTCCGGCACCATCCAGCAGCAGCGGAGGCATATGGCCGGCATTGACGAGGCTGATTTTGTTCGTTTTGAGATCGAGAATCAACATCACGAGCGTAATAAAACGAAAGCCGATGTCATTCATGGAAAGTTCAGCATTCATCGCTTCCAGAGTGGATGCAGCTGACTCTTCAGTCATCAGATGATTACGCGTCGAGGAAAGTAATCTCGCCATAAAGAGCGCCGCGGGAACTCCCTTACCAGCAACATCTCCCAGCACTATTGCTAACCGATCTCCGGGAAGTTTTATGTAGTCGAAATAGTCTCCACCCACATGCTTGGCCGCTTCGTAATAATCGCTGAAATCATAGCCTGGAATTTCAGGGCGTTCAGAGGGGAGAAAACCGAGCTGCACCCGCATCGCAAATTCAAGCTCTCGTTCCAGTTCATGCTGTTTAAGCAACAACTCGTGCTGATACGCATTCTGAATTGCCAGGCTGATCTGGGAACCTATACTGACCAGCACATCCAGATCTTCTTCTGTATAACCGTCTCTTAAATCTGTGGTCGTAAGTTGCAGCGCACCGAGAACCGTTCCCGAAGCTTCCACCAACGGCACACAAATCGTGGAACTCGGATCCATATTCTGTACCGAATCACTCGAGGCAAACCGACTGTCTTCGAGTGCGTTCTGACTCAAAATCGCCTCACGGCTACGCATCGCCAGTTCCACAATGGTTCGGCTGGCCCTTGCTGTTTGCGGATCGATATCGCTGCGATGCTTCCGGGCAGGGATAGTCAGCTCTCCCGTCTGACGATCACGCATGATCAGAAAGACAGAATCTGTTTGCGGAAAGAGGGCAAAAGCCTGTCGCATGATGGTCTGCATCACTGGCTGCAACTGCAACGTGGCCCCCAAGGCTTTGCTGATCTCCAGAATTGCGCGCAGCTTGGTTTCCGATTGAGCGACCCTGGTTTCCGCATCCATTCCGGCTCGTTTCAAACGAAGCGTTTGAATGACGGCCGTATCGTTTTCGAATTTCCCCTGATTAAAGAGCGCTTCCTGAATCGCTTCCTGGGAAGCCGCCTGAAGATCGTTCGATAAAGCCATTGTTTCCTGTTGAGCGGAATCCGGGATGGCGGGAAAGGCTGCTGAACTGACTTCCTTCAGTTCGAAGCGAAAACGGAAACCACAGATTTTGATTCTGTCTCCATTTCTTAATCGAACCTGAGACTGAATCGGATGATCATTCACCAGTGTCTGATTGCGACTGTGAAGATCTTCGATGTAATACTTGCGTTGTTTCCGGACAATCCTGGCGTGTTGCCGACTCACGGAAACATCATTCAAACGGATCGTGCATTCGGGGTGCCTGCCCAGCAGAGTTAGATCGGAATCTATCTCGATCCGCTCCGGACCGGGAAGACCCTCTTCAAAAATCAGATATGGCACCGCACACCTCCCACAAACTGTTTGCACTACTCCCGAATTTTCAGCAAAAAAGGGGGACCACAGCAATCATGGCCAAAAACAGGGACTCCGTTGCGTAATTACATTATCGAAAGTTCCTGCCCAGTTTGAAGGGACTCCTCCAATAGTTTCTGTTCGAATTCCTCTTTCGAAGATTCGTAACCGAATTGAACCCCCAGCTTTCTAAGTCCGACTCTAGGAACCGCTTGGGGCATCGGGTATGATTAGATTCTGACCGCCTGCACCTGCAGAGGCAGGCTTATCGTCAGGGACGATCCACTCGATAAATCATCTGGTTCGTACCCGTATTCCACTCACTTCAGCTGCCAGACAAGTCCGTTCAGTGGTGAATGAAAAGTCTTCTACGAATGATGTGCAGTCGTCCGCCAGCCGGTTAATCGGACTGGAACTGGGCGATTTTCATCTTTTACGACACTTGGGGACGGGGGGCATGTCGTCCGTTTTCCTCGCGCAGCAGAAGTCACTCCACCGCCAGGTCGCCCTGAAGCTGCTGAAACCGGAACTGCTGGAAGAGGAGGATGACGAGACCTACCTGAAGCGGTTCTCTCAGGAAGCCGCAGCAGCAGCGGCACTCAATCACCCGAACATTGTCCAGGTCTACAGTATTGGCGAAGAACAGGGTTACCACTACATCGCCCAGGAATATGTGCAAGGGGTCAACCTGCGGCAGTACATCGACAAGCATGGTCCTCTTGATCTGAAGCTCGCGATCTCTCTCTTACGGCAGACAGCATCTGCCCTCCAGAAGGCGGGAGAGATCGGAATCGTCCATCGGGATATTAAACCGGACAACATCCTGCTGAATCGCAAGGGGCAGGTCAAAGTAGCCGACTTCGGTCTGGCACGAATTGTCCTGCATGGCGATCGAGGCAATCTGACCCAGGCAGGCACCACTCTGGGGACACCCCTCTACATGAGCCCGGAACAGGTTCAGGGTCAGGAACTTGACCAGCGTTCTGATATCTATTCGCTGGGGATCACCTGTTACTGCATGCTGGCGGGCAAACCTCCCTTTCAGGGTGATAATGCGGTCGCGATTGCCATGAAGCATGTGAACGATAAACCGGCCCCCCTCGGTAAACATCGTCCTGACCTTCCCTCCGAGCTTGTGCGGATGGTTGATAAAATGATGGCGAAGGATCGCCGCAAGCGCTACTCGGACTGTCAGGAAATCCTGAACGAACTCAAACGGCTCTTCCCCAAATCAATCCCTACCACTGAACCTGTAGTTAATGATTGGGAGAGCCAGTATGAAATCCCCCAGAAAACGAGTTTCAACTGGTCTTTAGGAACAAGTTTCTGGACGATCATTGCCAGTTGCGTGCTGGTCGCAGCGATAGCTGTCGGGATCAGTCTGCTGCAGCGCCCGGGAGATCTCCTCAAACTCAATGAGGTGAATCTCGTTGATCTCAAAAAGACACCGGCTGATCAATACTTCTACGCCCTCAATCAGGAACAGCATACCGAAGAAGCATTGCGTGCGTTAATCAATAATCCGGCCGCGTTTCCGGGTCAGGAAAATGAATACCATAAATTTCAGAAACACGCACAGCTGAGACTCGCCCATCTTTATCTCGGCAAAGGACTCTACAAGGAAGCCTTAAACTTTTTCAAAGAAGTTCATCAGACCAGCCAGCCGCAACAGGATACGGTTTTTCTGAGCCAGGCCCGTGCAGGCGAAATCATCGCACTCAGCCTGATGGAAGATTATCAGAACGCGCATCGCCTGCAGAATGCATATGAGCTGCAAACGTTACTGCCGCATCTGAATGCTGAAGAAACGGACCTGATCTCGATCAGCCTGGAGAAAATTGGAGCCGCACTCGGAGCGGACACGCAGGGGCTCTACAAAGAACGCTACCCTAATTTGAAGCTCGTATTCGAGAATGCATCGAGCTAGAGAGAGTCTTTCCTCTCCTCAATCCATTTTTCGCCAAATCTCCCCTGTTCTTCCTGACTTCTCTCTCGAAGAATGCATCGGCTTCCACAAGTGGGCCTGCTGTACCCCTAACCAGCAAATCCCACCACAAAAGCCCCTTTCCCCTGACCAACCCAGCAGATCCGCTGCCAAAGATCTCATTGGACTTCTTATTTGTAAATTTTTCACTGCAATTAAAAATCGGGAATGAGATAGACTTCTGGCTTTCGTTAGCGAGTTCTCCATTTAATGGAATCCCCTTTCACTCGCTTTGACCAGGTGTTGATTTACGGGCTTTTGTTGCACAACTTCTTTCTGTCTGGCGGAACCGATGGTGAACGTTCCTGATATTCTGCGGTATGGGCTGCGTGGCAATTCCTGCTGCTTCTCCGTGACGAATTTATGCGCTCAGACGAGTGGCCCCATGCTACTCCCCCCTGCGCTTTCCAGTCCTGGTTCTGAAGTTGAAGAACCACTGCCTCAGTACGAAAGCCTGTTGTCCACGCCCGAGCAGGTTCCTCTCGACGATTCTGAGAGGTAGAACCGGAAGTGGTCATTACTCCCCGAATCAATGTCCCTGGAATGCAGAAGGCCTCCTCGACGACACCACGCTGGCAGGGTCAGCCGCGCACGAATCGTCCACAACCCTTCATTATGAACCGTACTTTAAAACAAACGACTCCTCCAACTTATAAACAACCGGCAACAGCTCCTCAAATCAAGGCCGATCCATTTCCACCTCAGATGATTCCCCCAACGACATCGGAATCAGTTACTTCGAATACTCCGGAAAGCAAACATTCCAACGGCGGGACCTATCTGAACGCCGATTACTGATCGCCAGTCAATACCTTCCAATCGCCTGCAGATGAAATACAATACGTCTGAATGGTCAGCCACCTGTGCTGGATTATGTCCATTTTGATCAGACCGGACATTCCGCCGTTATCCACAACAGAAATATCAGGACTGGTTCACTCCCGGCACTCCCGTTTGTAACACAGTACGGCAAAGTTTCACTTCCTGGGAAAGTTTACGATTTGAAAGTGGGCACCTTTATCACTGGTTAAAACGTTCCGCTGATCGGCCCCTGCAGGTGGTCTTCTTATTCCTGGCCAAGCGCAACGCAGTTGACTGGCCTGTTAATCACCGATGTCGAAATCCTCGGTAACCGGGCAACCTACAACGCCCGCTATCTGAAGCAAGCTGTGCTGGATCTTCCTGAGAAGTCTCCCGTCACTCTGCTCGGTCACTCACACGGAGCACGTATGTGTGCTCAAACGCTGCACGATCTGGACAGCGACCAGCAGATTCCTCGAAAGAACAGGCCGATATCCAGGCGATCTTTATTGGTGCCGGTGCCCTTCGACCATTTCTGGTTACAGCTCAGTCATCGTAATGATCGTGTGGTGCATGTGGCAGACCGAATTTTAAACATGAAAAACAGTTCCGACCTCGCACTCGCATTTTATTCTGTGCAGGGCTCCACCGGGGCCGAGCCCCTGGGACGAGTCGGTTTTACTCCCCAGGATAGAATTTCTGATCGGGGAGCCGATGAATAAAGTATCGGAGCTTGATATGTCACTCCTTCATCGGAACAGCTCATCTTTGGGCCAGTTTCTATCAACGGGGATTCCTCGGTAAATATGTTTCCGATTTCATTGTGAAACCGGCTCAGGAATCGAAACAGGATCTGGCTCAACAGGAAGAGCCCGCTCAAAATTCACAGGAGTTCGCCGCCTGAAAATTCAGTCCCATCCTGAAACAACTGGGTTAACACGCTTAAGCCTGTAGAAAACAAACCTGCTCCGACCGGAAACTCCAATGCCTCCCGAATGCGACCTACTCGGCAGGCTTACCCTTCATTCGCGGACGACAGCCGGCAGCTCCTCCAACAGCATTCCCCCGTTACCCACGAAAATGGTAATCCCGTAGCGAAGGAAAAGTTTGTTAAGAAGATCCTGGAGAGTTCTCACTTGAGAAATTACTCTCCTGCGACATTCATACTGATTGCTGCGTTGCTACTCCCTGCCAGCTGGCTGAGCATGATGATCGTCCACGAAGCAGGACACATGCTGTCAGCGATGCTGACAGGTGGCCAGATCGAAAAGGTGGTCCTCCACCCACTCGCTATCTCCCGCACCGATGTCTCTCCGAACCCTCATCCAGTCTGGGTTGTCTGGGGAGGACCATTGTTGGGGTTCTTCTTTACCGATGGCAGCTTGGGGACTCAGCTATTGCATCGCCCCCAGACAACAATACCTCTGGCGATTCTTTGCCGGTTTCTGCCTGGTCGCAAACGGCCTTTACCTGGGTATGGCCCCCATTGAAGCGGTAGGAGATACACTGGAACTGATTCGGTTGGGAACACCTGTCTGGCTACTGGTTCTGTTCGGAATGGTCGCAGTTCTGTCCGGGTTTCTCCTCTGGAATCGTCAAGGCCCCGAATTCGGACTGGGGCCTACAGAGCAACCCGTCAAACGTGGACATTTATGGGGGGTGCTGGTCCTGACTGGAGTCGTACTGATCGTGGAAATGCTTATCTGAAAGAAGTTAAGACAGTCGCAGCCACATTCAGGGACAAGTTCTTTTCAGCGGATTCCTGACGTATGATAAGGAAGTCTACCTCAGGGAAGAGAACGGGGTAAAATCGGTCTCTTCGCTTTGCCGATTCCCACCCCCATAATTAAGTCGACGATACCCTCTCCGGGTTCTCCTCCTCGACGGAATCTCCTCCACCCACTCCTCAATGCGGAGCAATTGCAGCGACATGGGACTCGAAAATCGTGGCTACATGCAGGATGAACCGCAGTTTTTTGGCGGCCGCTACTCAGGCTCCGCCGATCGACTGATCACAATCGTGATCATCATCAATGTGGTCGTCTTTCTACTGCAGAACCTTTCGCCTGAAATAGGCAAAAGCGTAAACGAACTCCTACTGCTCAACCACGACACGCTCGTCCATGGTCAGATCTGGCGACTGATCACCTATGGTTTCTGCCATGGGGGAATATTCCACATTTTCTTCAACATGCTCAATTTCTTCTTTTTCGGCCGCATGATCAGTCAGGCGATGAAAGCCTCAGAGTTTCTTGCCTTTTATCTGCTGGCGATTGTCGTTGGAGGCCTGACACAAATCGCTTTTAATATGGGTGTGAACACCTGGATTCTCGGAGCCTCAGCAGGCGTATCGGGGTTACTGCTGCTGGCAGCAATGCGATATCCTCGAATGCAGGTCAGAATCTGGGGCGTCATTCCGATCGAACTGCGTTGGCTGGCAATTGGCTTTTTTGTTCTCTCCCTACTCAGCACTGGCAATGCAGGAGGGGGAACCGCTCACGCTGCTCACCTGGGGGGAGCACTCTTCGGTGTCGCCTATCAATTTTTTCACTGGAACATCACCGGCCTTTTCGCAGAACCGGGCCCATTCAGCAAATTGAAAAATCTATTCAAACGCAAACCGAAGCTGAAGATTCACGTCCCGAAAAAACAACAGCAGCTCGAAGAGGAAGTCGACCGCATCCTGGCTAAAATTCACGAACAGGGTGAAGCATCCTTAACAAGCAAAGAACGCAAAACTCTCGAGAAAGCAAGCAAGCAATATCGGCAGGTGAAGAAGTAGTCTGAGTCTCTATCCTGGAGTTATTACCGGGGGGGATTCAATTTATCCCAGCTACGTGAGAGAATGCTGTCCTCGGCATATTTGTCCGGTGTCGAGGGACAACGATCTTCCAGAAACTCAATCGCTTCGCTGACCGAATCGGTGACGAGTAATCGTTCATAATCGTCGATATCAATCGTGCCCGCTTCGACCATGTCTTTTCTGATGAACTGCAGGAGCGGTTCCCAGTAATCGGTCCCCATGAAGATCACCGGGAAGTCATAAACCTTGCCCGTCTGAATGAGCGTCGCTGCTTCGAAGGCTTCGTCGAGTGTACCGAAACCGCCCGGAAGAATGAAAAAGGCTTGCGAGTATTTCACCAGCATCACTTTCCGCACGAAAAAGTAGTTGAAGGTGACGACTTTATCGACATACGGATTCGGATCCTGTTCGTGCGGAAGGACGATATTGCAACCGACGGAGCGGCCTCCCACTTCATAGGCTCCCCTGTTCGCCGCTTCCATCACGCCGGGGCCACCTCCTGTTAAAACAGTGAACCCCTGTTTGGAAACAGCTTCCCCGACCTGTCGGGCGAGTTGATAATAAGGGTGATCTTCCTTAAAGCGGGCCGAACCAAAGACAGTCACACAGGGTCCCAGAAAGTGCAACGCCCGAAAACCACGAATGAATTCTTTCACGATCCGCATGACCCTGAAAAACTCCCCCGTACGGGATCGGGGTCCTTCCAGAAAAGTTCGATCCGCCATCGGGCGGCTGGCAATTTCTTCTGGTGTGATTTTTTCGGAGATTTCGTCGCTCATCGTGAAAGCCTGTTCGTCCTGGGAAAGTAGCGCTCTGCTGGACTGGATCCAACCTGTCGATTTGGTGATCCACAGGTTATACTACGTCAGAAAAGGCCCGTATCTTAACAATTATTCCTGTTATCCAAACCCGAAAATCAACTGATGGCAACCCCTGAATCGAAGCATAAACAGATAAACTCCGGTCAGCAGACCGTTGAAATTGAAGGGGTCACCCTCTATCTGGGGCATCCCGATGAATCGGCAACCGACTGGATTGGTCAAACCGAGATTTTGAAGCAACTGCTCGCCTGCTGGATCACCGTCGATCCGCGCGATCTGCCCCTTTCACCTCGACTGGTCGGATCTCCTGGTATCGGCAAAACGACTCTCGCGATCTCGGCCGCCAAGCAACGGAAACAGGATCTGTATGTTTATCAATGCACGGCCGATACCCGCCCCGAAGATTTACTGATCACTCCGGTGCTTGGTGATCAGGGGAAGATCCTCTATCACGCTTCTCCCCTGGTTACGGCCATGATTAAAGGGGGCATCTGCCTGCTTGATGAAGGAAACCGAATGAACGAGAAATCGTGGGCGAGTCTCGCGCCCTTGCTCGATCATCGTCGGTATGTCGAATCGATCATTGCTGGAATTACGATTCACGCTCATCCCGAGTTTCGTTGCGCTGTCACGATGAACGAGGATGAATCGACATTCGAAATTCCTGACTACATTCTCAGTCGGTTACAACCAACCTTAACCCTCGCCCATCCCGCGCGCGACGATGAACTCGCGATCCTGCAATACCATCTCCCTTTCGTCGATGCGGAACTTCTCGATTTGACAGTGGAGTTTCTGCAGAAAGCGCATGAACTCAAACTCGATTTCTCGACGCGTGACGGAATCAACATGCTCCGTTACGCCCAGAAGCGAATTGCAGCCGACCCGGACCATCCCCTCAGCAAAGACGAAGCCTGGCACGAAGCTCTTGAAAAGTGCCTCGGTCCAGAAGCACTCGATCTCGAATCGATGGCCGAACAACGTAAACAGAATCTGGGAGGCAACTTCCTCCCCATGGGCCTCGGTGATTTCTTCTTCAATACCAATGATCCTCTCCATCCCGATTTTGATGATGAAGAGGACGACGAAGATGATGACCGGTATTAAATAAAGAGCTCAACTGAACTCGACTCCAGACATCGGGTGGGTTGATCTCATTAACGCACCATGAAAGCTCAACAACTCGGAGGAGAAACAATGTCCCCTGATGCTTCCACCGCACGTGCTCCTTTACCCCAGGCGGGTGAAATGTTTGTCACCGACGCCGGACTGGAAACCGAGTTCATTTTTCATGACGGCATTGAACTTCCACTCTTCTGCACCGCTGTTCTGCTTGATCAACCCACAGGTCGCAGACATCTCCGTGCGTATTATCGCAAGTTTGCGGAGCTCGCTCATCAGTTTCAATGCGGAGTCATTCTGGAATCCCCCACCTGGCGACTCAACCGGGACTGGGCCGAACAACTCGGATACGATGCCAACGAGCGACGTCGACTCAATTTCGCTGCGGTGCAGTTACTCCAGGATGTTCGTGAAGAACTGAACTCGCCACTAGAGAGATTTGTTGTCAGTGGGAATATCGGTCCCCGTTCCGATGGTTATAAAGCCGATCAGATCATGTCCGCTGAAGAAGCGGCCGAGTATCATGGCGAACAGATCGCGTTTCTGAAGGAAGCAGGAGCCGATAGCATCTGCGCGATGACCATCACGAACATCAACGAGGCCAAAGGGATTGCGCGTGCTGCGCAGTCTGCTGGTATGCCACTCGTTATTTCTTTCACAGTCGAAACGGACAGTAATCTTCCCTCGGGTGAAACCTTGAGTCAGGCGATTCAGCAGGTTGATGATCACGCTCCCGGTGCCGTGAACTACTTCGGAATCAACTGTGCACACCCAACCCACTTTCACGACGCCCTGCTTAATGAAGAACCCTGGCTGAACCGGATTGGCACGATCCGCGCGAACGCATCGATGATGAGTCATGAAGAACTCGACAATGCCCCTGAACTCGATGCGGGAGACCCCGAAGACTTAGGGCAACGTTACATCCACCTCAAAAATATACTTCCGGAGCTCCGCGTTCTGGGAGGATGTTGCGGGACAGATATCCGACACATTACCAGTATCTGCAACTGCTGTCTCTCAGAGAAATGATTCTGAAGACTGTCGAACAGAAATCGGTTCACCATTCTCAAGCAATCTGAAAAAAATACCCCGACCTGACAGACGAAAGTCAGATCGGGGCTTGGCGACTGTCGAAGACATCTTTAAGTAATCAAAGCTGTCCCGCTACAGCTTGATCGACTCGACTTCCCGGACGAAGCCATTGGCATCGTTCGACAGGAAGGACGAAACAACCTGGAACACGGCGTCGCTGAATCCGCCGATGTTCAGAATGTCGTTCCGCTCGGGAGCCTGAGTCGTTCCATAGGGCTGGATGTCGATACACACCAGCTTGGGCGACTCAATTCGATGTCCTCGCAGACGGTACTGATTTCTGACGAATGTTTCCCATTCCGTCAGGACACCCGTAGAACCATGTCGACCGTGGCCGATCCAGCTCTCGTTGTCACTGATCAGGATACACCCGACAAACTTTTTGTGAGACAGGTTCCGGTTTGCCTCTGCCAGTGGTAGAGAACAGTTCGTACCTCCTCCACCAAACTGACTCAGTCGCTTGGACAGAGCCAGAATGGTGTCACCCGGATCAACATGAGCTGCGTAAGCCCGCGTATCGAACGGAATCAGCACGCTGTCCGGGTTCACACGCAGAATTGCTGCGGCAAACAGGGCCGCCACATCAACACACCGCATCGACGTGGTCGCTCCGCGGCCCCGATACCCCGTAACCGGTGAGTGCATCGATCCAGACGTATCCAGACCAATCACAACCGACCCCGGCAGAACTGGAACGTTACCGCAGGCGATTTCAGCCGCTTCATGCAAAGCGCGCTGAATCTGATAAGGCATTTCCTTATCAACGTTCAGGTAAACCGACAGACAGATACTGGTAGGGGAATTGACGAGAACGTCGAATCTCATCCCGATCCTGTAACCGGTCAGCGGTAGACTCGTCATCTCGGCATCTTCAAAGACACCGTGACGCTTGAGTGTGTTCAAGTTCATTCGCAACGCCTGCGGTCCCATCTGCCGCGCGATCGCCTTCCAGACCCGAGGCCCTTTGGCCGCATCGGCCAGGAGGTCCCACCGCACAGACAGATCGTGAATGATCTCGACCTGCATCTTTTCCGAAGCTGCAGAACGATAACGCTCCAGCGCACGAACCTCCAGCGGCAGATCCTCGCGTGAAGCTGGTGCCCACTTCTCGACTTCCTTGTCCGTCAACCAGCCATACAGTGCGCGGTGCGCATTATCAGCCGGCTTGGGACGTGCCATCCGGAAGACATCCCGCAATTGCGGATCGTTCCCGATCGAAGCGGACAACAGCTTTCCAACCGAGGCGTTATTCAGCCAGCGCTGAAATGCGCGCTGCAGACTGGACGACAAACCTGTCCGACCGAACTGCCCCGAGCGCGTCATCTGGAAGAGCGTGCGCAGCACACGACCATTATCGACCACACGCTCGAACACCTGGTGCATCAGCTCTGTATCGCGTTTTGATAACAGGAGTAACAGCGCAGCCGGCATATCCTTCATGAAGGCGCGCTCACGCGCATAGACAGCCAGCTTAGCCAGATACTCATTGTCCTCAACCTGCGCAGCCAGTTCCTGCAACGTATCCAACTGGGATTCCGCATCCGAGTAGAATACGTTGTTGAAACATCCTGTCGCTGCCAGCTGTGCAAGGTGATGCTTGGGAGAAAGCTGATACGCAGCCCCTCCGGCTTCGTTGACGGCATTCGCACGGCGTAAGCGGTTACGCATAGCAGAGAACAGGTTCTTGTTGGCCATGATGACCTCCGTGAAAAATAAGACTCGACGAAAAATTATCCAGATCTTCTAGACAAAAAAGAGTCACTCTCTTATCCGCTAGAGCGGGACTTGAACCCGCACAGCCGTTGTGGCTTCTGCCAGGGAATCCAGACAGGCAGTCGAGCAAAAAGAAAAAGCAGGTTAACCCCATTGGCTAACAGGCTGTTAAAAATTAAATTGTTTTCATTTCACACGCTCACTATGGAGCCACTCAAATGAAAACAGGTTCAGGAATTTCTACAGCAATTCCGAACTTTCAGCTGACGAATAGAATGTCAGTGAATTACTCGATGTGTTAGCGATTCGAGTATGAAAGAAATCACAGCGATTCTCTTAATGTCGCCAGATCACCTGGCCGAAGATACCTCGTTCAGGCCGGTTAGTATGCAGGTCGAACTGATCAGCTTCCTTATGCGAGGGATTCAGAAGATTGGTTCCCATCAGGGCAAATTCCCACTCCTCATTTGGACGATAGCCAAGCCGGGCATTCATCTCGAAATATCCGGACTCCAGTTCGGGAGTGAATGGGTACTCATCTACAAACCGACCAAATAAATCCAACTGAAGATGATCAGTTAAATCGAAGGAAGAGTGTGTGTAGAACTGCGCGTTAGGCGAAGTATCATCCTCTCCAGATGTCACCTGGCCTGTTACAAAGTGAGATTCCAGGAAAATCAATACATAACTGAAACCACTACTGATTTCCCACCAGTCGGTAACTTCCACATTGTTGGCAATCTCGAACCCGTATGAATGGCCTTTCTGGGCGTTATCGAGGTTGTATACATAGAGCAACGTGGAAGCATCCGGCATCTGTACGACTGGTCCATTTCCGACAATCAGACTGTCAAACTCATTGTAGAATGCGGCAATGTCCCAGGAATACCAGTCTTCCGGTTGTGTCCGGTATCCGAGTTCATAAGCAACCACGTTCTCCCCTTCCAGGTTTCGACTTCCGTAATACAGCACCTGGTTGGTCAACCCAATGTCATTGTGAATCCCTGTCGTGAACTGGGCTGTTTCTTCTGTCCGGTTGGGAGTACGGGTGGCCCGCGAGACAGCTCCCCAGATGACCTCGCGCTCGTTTAACGTCCAGAGCAACCTTACTGAAGGCTGATGTTCGATGCCGGTATAATTGTTATGCTCCAGCTTGGTTCCTATCCAGCAGCGAAGAGTATCATCGATCAGGTCGAACTCATCCTGAATAAAAATGGCTCCCAGGTTACGGAAGTCATTTTCACCGGCATAATTCACCTGCACGATTTTGTCGTCGATCTCATCATAGTAGGCCCGATAGCGTCCCCCCCAGGTAACATCATGCCCGTCGAACGGACTGCAGGTGTTATTCAACTCAATGTCAAAGACATGGATACTCGTGTCTGTAATAAGACTGTCACGGTTCACCGAGTCGTAATACGCCTGCAAGGTCGAGGAGGTATCTTCATCGTAACGACGAGTATATCTCCCGAGCACATTCCCACCGAAGATGTGATAGTCATCCGCCTCGTTGAAAGAGTGGTGCGGAGTAAAGGGATCGATCCTCAGTAGGGAGAAACCTGAATTCCCCTGATAGTAATCCCCCTGCAATGTGAACAGCTCATCCCCGTTGCCATTCATGTCCCAATCCATACGGAAACCAATGCGTTGCTGGCGCGAATCATCATGCGCTTCTTCCCAGATACGATTTCCATGCTGCTCGATGAATCGATGATTCGCTTCCATTGCGTCCCGTTCAACCTGTTTTGCATAGACTCGGTAATGCATATTTTCCTGGATCTCTCCCCCCTGTCTGATGGAGGTGATCGCCCGGTCTTCACTACCTGCCCCGGTAGAAATCATGGTTCCCTGAGTATCCTTGGCCTTTTTGGTGATGATGTTAATCACCCCGTTCACCGCATTCGCTCCCCATAGTGTACCCGCTGGACCGCGAACGACTTCAATCCGCTCAATATCTTCAATGACGACATCCTGTGAATCCCAGTTGATGCTTCCAAAGACCGGTCCATCGAGAATCGGTCGGTCAATTTACGACCATCGATCATGAACAGAGTTTTGTTCGAGACGAAACCATTCACCCCGCGTGAGCTGACCTGCCACATGGAGGAGTTAATTTGCGCAACGTGAATACTGCGCCAGTCGCAAGGCTTCGGGAATCGAGCGGGCAACGCTACGGCGGATCATTTCCTGGGTGATTGATAAATACAGCCGCGGGTGTTTTGCCGACGGTGCTTTCTTTGGTAACTGTCGTCACTTCCACATCGAACGATTTGACGACCACATCGACGCGACCCAGTTCCTCAATATCAAGGTCGAGCAGATTCTCTTCCAACCCATCCGCTGCAGGGACATCAGGGACGGTGGCCTGCTGAGCAGGTCGCGAAAGATCACTTTGCAGCTCGGATATAAGATGTCCATCTTCAGCCAGCAAGAGCCCGGGAAATATCCATCCGGAACAGAACAGAAGGCTGATTGCAGGTAGCACCTTGCGAAAAATAAGGTTCATGAGAACTCTCGAATGATGAACGCTTGAGGAAATGTTCGGTCTGAAAATGACCTTGAGAATTCAATCCGAGATGTGGCGCAGAAAGGTGCAGTTCTTACCTCGTCTAAAAGTTTTTCACTTCGCAAGCATTTATTTTTGGCAGGCCGTCATTGCAGCGAAATAGCGCACTGAATGTTCAGGTTGTACGAATCCCCCTGATCTTTAAATTCCGAGTGAGGTGTTCACCTTAAGCAGGCCTGTAAGGGATCTCCCCCATGCTGACCGGAACCTGAAACAGCCTCAGCAAAAAGATTCCCAACGAGGAGTTGAAGAGAGATTGATCATGCTCTGCGCGTCTACCCTTCCGCCACTGCATTTACATGCAGACAGGATTCAAACCTGCACAACCTTGCGGTTACAGAGCCCATGTACTCCCCTCAGGCAGTCGGGAATGTCTCAAAGACTGTAAGAAATGATCGACGAAGTGATGAACCAGATATTGACGACGCTCTATCCAGACTGAGCTACAGCGCCTTATTAATAAAGATAGTGACGCTGGCAGGATTCGAACCTGCGACCTCGGGTCCGCAACCATGTACTCCAATTCGGCAGTCGATCATGTAAGAATCAAGATATTCCAGCGAAGGAATGATTCAGAAGAGGTATCATTAACAGTGATGTATTCCAAATCGGCAGTTGGGATATCTTGAAAGCTGACCTGAAGTCAGCTCCCAAAGACGCCGGTGGGAATCGAACCCACTTTCAACTGCTTTGCAGGCAGCCACCTCGCCATCCGGTTCCAGCGTCGGGATTGTTGTTAAAATCTGTGAATACCCCCGCCAGGAATCGAACCTGATCTTCAACCTTCGCAAGGTCGCGTGCAATCCAGTACACCCCGAGGATAGATTTCAGCGGAAAGCAGTCTTCTTGCATTTCCTGCTTCCTAGGAGCCCTTTCCCTGAAAAAGGTTCTCTACTCTGGCCGATAATTATGTGATTATCGGGAAAAACCGGAGGGAGAGGGTGGGAGGAAAAAACTACCGAATCTCTTCTCAGCAGGAACACTTACCTCTTGTCGTCGCATTTTGTTTGAAAATATAATTTCATCATGGAGCTGTCCTTGCTGGGTTGTAATCCAATAAGCAGAACATCAGCTCCCCCCCATTTTAGTACTGCCCCTGCCTTGTCACGGCATTTCCAGAATACGGACTCTTCTCCCCTCGCTGCTGCTGATGCGAAGTGCCCGGGAAGCTCTGTTCCCTTTCTGGCCAGATGGATTTGTATCCCCCTTGTTCTGATACTCGTCTGGTTTGCCTCAAGTCAAACTGAGAGTACTTTTGCCAGCAGAACGTCTGATCGGGGCCAGTTGACGGTTTCTGAGCAGGTTTGCCCGGAATTCCCTCCACTCAATCGCTCTTTCGCACTCACAGGTTCAATTGTCCGCTGTATCGTGGCTGTGGAATCAGAGCGTTTCTGCGGGGTCACTTCCCAAGTCGAAACGGTATCCCTGCCGATCCCGAAACGACATTCCATCTGCTTCGGACCGCACAGCATGCCTGTCTCTGCGAGTCCCACCCTCCTGCTGCTTCATCAGTTATTACGGTTATAGCCCTTCGGATTGCTGCCACTCTATTGGTTGTTTAAGCATTCCCGTAAACCGTTTTGATCGGGGCAATACAGCGTTAGTTCAACGTTGAATCCCCCGGTTTCTGATGAAAGTCCTATCATGAAACACTCTCATTTTCTCGGCAATAAGTCTCCTCAGGCACCAGGACCTTTATTCAAGTTGCCCAGCTGGCAGATACCGGAAAATTGAAGGAAGCCCAGCACCTGCTCGAAAATCAAAGTCCTTCCTGGATACCATTCGCAATGCCCGTGGCGTTCATTTCTATGCGTCAGCAGCAGTACAAAGCTGCTCTGGAGTTATTCAAGTCGCTGGTGATTCTCTTCAACTGCACCTGGATGCGAGATGATTTACCAGTTATTTATCGCACCAATCTGATAACGGCATTGTTGTTAGCAAACATTCCGCAAGGGGCTCAGTCTTACTTAAGGTCGATTCGAGAACAGGATCACCCTTCCGTTCTCCGCCTGAAAGAGACCCTCTCACAATTTGTCCACCAGCTTACCTGGTCACAATGGTTGCAGTGGCAATGCGGCCTTGATCTCGACGTTAAAGCTGATCTGGGTTTTATTCCAGGTGACTTTTTTGATCCACTGGAAAAATCACCCCTGAAACCTGGTCCCACTTCAAAAACAAGCGACCTCTCACATAGAGAGGCTGCTTAACAATGCAGAGCACTCACAAAAATATGCACCTCCACTGGTATCGGGAATTAAACAGTTACCAGTGGTTTGTGCTGGTGGTCGCTGCGCTGGGATGGTTGTTTGACACCATGGATCAGCAGTTGTTTAACCTGTCCCGCTTACCAGCAATGCAGGAGCTGTTAACACCTTCGAACGGTATTCTCCCTCCCAAAGGAGTACTCGATCGATATGGGGGAATCGCAACTGCAATTTTCCTGATCGGCTGGGCAACCGGCGGTTTGGTATTTGGTGTCCTCGGAGACCGAATCGGTCGGGCCCGGACGATGATGTTAACCATTCTTGCTTATTCGCTGTTTACCGGGCTGAGCGCCTTCTCTCGAAACTTCTGGGACTTTGCTATTTTTCGTTTTCTAACCGGGCTCGGAGTCGGAGGAGAATTTGCAGTAGGTATTTCGCTGGTCGCAGAGGTGATGCCCGATCGGGCGCGGCCTTTTGCATTGGGATTTCTACAGGCACTCTCCGCGTTGGGGAGCATCAGTGCCGCAGCGATCAGTATTCTACTTGGTCAATTAGAGTCCACGGGAGTGATTGAAAACTGGCAACTGGGAGGTGTCAACATTACTGCCTGGCGGGCCATGTTTCTGATTGGAACATTACCAGCCCTGCTGGCTTTATTAATCAGAAAACGCCTGAAGGAACCGGAACAGTGGGAACGCGCTGTCCACTCACTGGAAACACAACCCCCTGAAAGCACAGCGGCTCAATATCTTTACAAACCTGGTTCCTATGCCGAGCTCTTCTCCAATCATGTTTATCGAAAGCATGCCATCCTGGGATTACTCTTAGCCACAAGCGGAGTCATTGGTTTATGGGGAATTGGATTATTCAGTATCGATTTAAATCAATCGGTCTTCCGAAAAGTGTTTGAGCAAGAAGCACGATCAGCAGAAACTCAACAGTGGGATCGCGATCTGATTCGAGTATTTCTCAAAAATCCTGATCTGGTAGATAACTGGAAGTTCAGGATTCGACCTCTCGATCTGTTGAATTCTTCAGCCCAAATTCCCGATGCTCAACCTCTCTATTCAGCAATGGTGGAAATGACTGACAACAACGAGTTGCTTTCTATTGAAAGCATTCTCCGACACCTTGATGAACAGGGACAAACTCCCTCCGAAAGAGAGCATCGATCTGAATACCTATCGGGAACCCCTGTTTCTGAACAGGACGTTAAGCTGGTAGAGCAAATCAGTGAACGCTCTCAGAGAATAAGGGGAAATCTGACCAAGTGGTCCGGATATACCTCAATCATGATGAATCTGGGTGGTTTTTTTGGAATCTACAGTTTCAGTCTCGTCACTCACTTTACAGGTCGTCGACTGGCATTTGCACTCTCCTTTACCGCCGCAGGATTCAGCACAGCGGGCGTCTTCGGCTTCTGGATGAATTGACCGATGTCTTCTGGATGATCCCTTTAATGGGTTTCTGCCTGCTCGATCTTTGGCGGTTACGCCGTCTATTTTCCTCCAGAACTTTTCCCCACCCGATTACGAAGCACAGGCACCTCTTTCTGCTACAACGTGCAGGTCGCTTTATCGCCGCATCCGGGCTTTTCACCCTCGGTATGCTGACCAGCGAGGTCTTCAAGGACTACCCTGAGCCAATGCGGTATGCGGGACTCTCCATGTGTTCGATTTTCGTGGTCGGCCTGCTGATTCTGCCCTTTCTGCCCGAAACCAGAAATCAGCCCTCCCGGATTAACCATTCAAGACCTCACCACCGTTTCTTAGAAAGATCAATCTGGCACTCGATGACAGGTCCTCCTGTTGGAATTAAATAGCCTTAAAGTTTTTTCTATTTCGAAAAATTCATCTTCGCAGTACCTGTGCCGGCACCAGGAATTAATTTCAAATATTGATGTAAATTCCCCTGGTTCCTAATGCCATTTAGAAACGTGATCTATATGAGTAACCCGACCAAATCTCCGGATACCGACCCGCTG
The DNA here is from genome assembly GCA_041398805.1 of Planctomycetaceae bacterium. Lineage (GTDB taxonomy): Bacteria > Planctomycetota > Planctomycetia > Planctomycetales > Planctomycetaceae > Polystyrenella. The sequence continues at coordinate 327,568 of JAWKUC010000003.1, forward strand.
GCTGATCTGTATCATCGCCTCCATCGGTTTTGCTTTTAATATTTATGAACTGTTGATGCTGCCGTTGACCGACCTGCTCTGCTCGACCTCGCGTAAAACCGAAGACACCTGAGTTCGAATTCTGGGTCGGGATGCTCTTCTTTGTACCCATGGTGGGAGGGGTCTTCGTCATCTTCGAGGTTACCTGTAACTGACCTGTGGGGACGCCGCCGTGTGCTGGTTCTGAGCATTCTGCTGTATGCCTTCTCGCCAGTGCGCCGCCGGCTTTGCGACGTCCATAGAAATGTTACTGCGTTTCTACGCTGTACCACCTTCATCGGAGTCTGCGTCGAATTGTCGCGGCAGTGGCCTGGCTCGCCGAACTCTTCCCCGACCAGAAACAGCGTGAAGGGGTGCTCGGTTTTACCCAGGCATTCTCGTCCCTTGGCGGATTACTCGTCACGGGGGCAAACTACATCGCTATTCATTACGGAGATATGTTCCCGTGATTCAGGGAGGTCATGAAGCGTGGCGCGTTACACTCTGATATCCGGTGTGATCCCCGCCCTGCCGTTGATTCTGACCTGCCCCTTCCTCTGCCGGAATCACCCCAGGGCTCAGAAGAAAGAAGTGGGGCCACTTAAACGCCCCAGCCTGAAAGAACTCTTCTCGGACAAATATCGCCGCACCACGATCGTGACGACAATCATACCCGCCTGCAGTTATGGAGCCGCCTTCGGAGCCTTACAGCAAACCCCCCGGACTGTGCCGAATCTCCCCCAGGTCAAAGAGATGACCGCCGACAAAACTGGTTCCCTCCGAACAGAAAAAAATCGAACAGACCATACCTGCCGCCCAGGTGAACTTCTATCAGGAAAAAATCGGTGGCCTGGTCGGTCGCTTTCTCCTCGCCGTGCTGGCGATTTCATCATCAGCCGCCGCTGGCTCATTCGGATGTTCCTCTTCCCCGGTCTGATCATCGTTAACTCTCATCTACTTCTACCCTCGCCCGTGAGAATCTCGATCTCCTGAAGTGGGAATATTCGGCGGGGATATTAACGATCGGTCAGTTCAGTTTCTGGGGGAACTACCTGCCGAACGTCTATCCCGTCCACTTGCGGGGAACGGGTGAAAGCTTCGCCGCTAACACGGCAGGGCCGCATGCTGGGAACATCGGCCGCTCTTGTCACCACTTACCTGACCTTGCTGATGCCGGGCAAATCAATCGCCCTCGCCGCCTGCCTGGTCGCCCTGACTGTTTATCTTATCGGCTTCATTGCCAGCTTCTGGCTCCTCGAACCTACTGAGGAATTTGACTCCTAGATGAATCCCATACTGTTGTTAATCCTCGGATTGCTGGCACTGGTTATTGGTGCAGAAGTGCCATCAGTGCTGTAAAACTGGCCAGAGAATGGAATGTCTCTGGCGCTGGTTATCGGATTAACCATCGTTGCATTCGGAACGAGTGCGCCCCGGAAATGGCCGTTTCGTTTCTTCCTCGCTGTCCGGACAGGTTGATATTGCCTTCGGGAATGCTGTGGGAAGTAATATTTTCAACCTGCTGTTCATCCGGGGATATCCGCATTACTTGTTCCACTCGTTGTTGAACCCAAATTAATACATACCGATCTCCCGTTAATGGTCGCGATCTCACTTCTCAGCCTGGATTTTCAGTATCGGAGGCACGATCAACCGAGGCGAAGGAGCATTACTGATCCTGTGCCTGATTCTCTATACATACTGGTGTATCCGGTCTGCACTTAAAGCTTCGGCATCCATGCAACACGAATACCAGGAAGCCTATTCTGAAACCAGTTCTGCAGAAGAAACGGTTTCATCCAGAAAAACCTCTGCGCTCAGGCTTGTCGTTGTGCAATCTACCCTCATAATTCTGGGACTGGTCTTTTTGATCCTCGGTTCCCACTGGCTGGTCACCGGGGCAACTGTGATCGCCAGAAAACTGGAAATAAGCGAACTTGTAATTGGCCTGACAATTGTTTCGGCAGGAACTTCACTACCTGAAGTAACCACATCGATCGTGGCCGCGTTAAAAGGAGAACGCGACATTGCTGTTGGAAATGTAGTCGGAAGTAATATTTTTAATCTCTCAGGAGTACTGGGACTGGCCTCGATTGTGAATTCTTCCGGTATACCTGTTACCAGGCAGGCTTTTTACTTTGACTTGCCAGTGATGCTGCTTAGCTCTCTACTGGTACTACTCATCTTCCAGTTGAAAAGTCAGTTGAATCGCGGATTTGGCATTTTAATGTTGTCAGGGTATCTCGGTTATACGATCTACCTCATTACCTGTTTTTCAGCGATTCCTGATTCTCTGATAACGGCCTGTTTGGTTTTAATCAATCTACTTCTTTTCACTGCGACAATTGTCAGCTGTTTTTACCTGAAAAAAACCAGATGACTCACTGGCAGAACTGCCTAAGTCAGGATTTCAGATAACTATGGTCCTCCGAAAGTTGTGATATGCTTCAACCTGATCATCTGGAATTTAATACTCCAGAAGATAATCTGGAAAAAGAATTCCGTCAGAATTATCCCTGGTTGTGGCTCGCAACCCTGCTGGGTCCTTTACTGTTAACCATTCTCATCCTCTTGATTATTGTTATCGCAACAGATTTTCGCACCCTGACAAATTTGCTGTTGATGTCTGCTGCCTCACTTTTTCTGTTTGGCAGATTTGTCATCCTGGGTGGTCAGGACCCGGATGTTGCACACCTGAGCGAGTCCATGTCTTCACTGGAACTTTTCGCCATGGTGTTCTACCTGGACATTGTCGTTGCCATGGTACTGGCGTTCCATCTCGGTTTTCTTTTCCGCATTCCCGTTCTGGGCGAAAAACTGCAACTGCTGGTACGACGGTCGATTCATCCTGCAACAACAAGCCTGGATTCGGCGAGCGACATTCCTGGGGCTCATTTTATTTGTCATATTCCCCCTGGCTGCCACCGGGAGTGTCGGAGATCCATTTTTGACGTCTGCTTGGCCTCTCACGGCGGATGAACTTCTTCGGCATAGTCATCGGCAGTTTCATTGGAGATGGTTATGTATCTGGCTTCCGATTTTATGGTAAGCACATGAATAAAGATCATCCATTAAGTTAAATATGGAGGTCTGATCCTCATTGTGATCATTATCCTCATCCTGGAAACCCGCTACCGCAGCCTGAAGCGAAAACACCTGTCAAATTCACCCACTGAATAATCAGGCCATCTACAACTTCAAGCCGTTTCAAAACCCCCTGATGGGTCGCATGAGTTCGTTTCTGATTGGAAGTCAGTAAACTGAATTACCTTGCCAGGGAGTCGAACCCCGTCTGACGGTGTCGAAGACCGTTGTGCAATCCCTCACACTCGCAAGGCATCTCTTTGATACCAATCAGGCGAGAGAGGTTCCGGGGTATTCCCTTATTTCTCACCTGACCCGAGATCGAGACCATTCCGGTCGATGTTGAAATACAAACGGGCGTTGGTGTTGTTGGCGAGTTCGCGGAGTGTTTCGAGTTCTGCCAGTCGGAGGAGTGCCGGATGGGCCTCCAGAAACTTCGCCGCTTTCGCTTTCTCTTCATAAGCACGGGCCTCGGCCGTCGCCTGAGACTGCACCGCCAATGCTTCCTGCTCTTCCTTCAGTTGAGCTGCTTTGGCTGCCGCTTCTGCTTCCTGACGCACACGCTCGGCACGCGATTTCGCTTCGATCTGATCAACCTCCGCCCGCGTACGCGCTTCAACCAGCAGCGCCTGACTGTTCCGCTCGGTGGCCAGAACGCGATTCATGATCTCCTGCAGATTACCCGGGAAAATCAAATCCTTCACGTCCGCCCGACGAATCATCACTCCGTAACTCGTTGCCGATTCTTTTACGTCCGAGAGAATCTCTTCACTCAATTCATTCCGGTTGGTCAGAATCTGTTCGAGTGACATCGAAGCCAGTGAACGTCGCGCCGCCAGTTGCACATCACTATAGAGCCGATCAACAAAGTTCTCGACGGTATGCATTGCCGCTTTTGGATCAGTCACTTTGAACTGCACCAGGATACTCACCCGGATGGCGACTTTATCCGAAGTCAGAATTTCCTGCCCTTTGATTGTGAGTTCCCGCTCGCGAATATCAACCAGCATGCATTCGACATTGGGTGCATCGGGGTACAACCATGTTTTTTTCGGAATCTGATAGCGCCCTGCTTCGAGGACCTGCGTCAGTTTCCCATTTTCGTAATACAGCCCGCGATGGGTATCTTTGATAATAAATTCTTCACCCGGATTTTTAATCAGCATCTCACTCAACTTTGCACTTAACGTTTTCGTAACAACCCACTGCGGCATGATCTGCACTGTCTATTATTTTGAACCACCAAGGCACAAATGCACCAAGTCGGAATCCTACTATCTAATCATTCTCAGACTCTATTTCATTTAAGGGTTTGAAACGTTTCTGATTATTCACTCAACTCTCTTGACCTTAGTGTCTTCGTGCCTTGTATGTTTAATTCTAAAGGATGTGATAGTGTATTGAACCTTGCAGGTTGCTCCAGACTTCTTCGCATAAGAAATTGGATACTCCTGCGGCTGGTAATAGATCGTTCGTGTCTGGGTCCACTGAGACCGTCACCAAGCTGGATCGTTGCCAGTCTTTGAATTTAAACCCGAACAGCCGCCGGAGCCGTCTTTCTTCAAAGAATAAAACGAGCTCGTATTCGCAAGACTGGGACCTTTTCATGGAACAACACATCACTTCTTTCGTCGGTATCGATGTCGCCAAGGAAACACTGGAAATCTGCATCCTCCCAGAGGACACCCGTAAAACGGTGGACTACTCCTCCAGAGGAATTCAGCAAATCCTCAAACTCCTCCCCGAGATCGAAACCTGTCTCGTTGTTGTCGAAGCGACCGGGCGCCTACCAGCGTCAACTCGTTTCGAACTCGCCGCGCCGGACATCTCGTCGCTGTCGTAAATCCCCGGAACGTTCATCATTACGCCTTAGCCCTCGGAATACTCGTAAAACAGACCGGATCGATGCGCATACCATCGCTCAGTTCGCTAAAGAACGACGACCTCGAACCATACCGCAAAACCATGAAAAACAGGAGGAATTGCAACAACTCGTCACACGCAGGCGACAACTTGTCGACTTGAGAACTGCGGAATCGAACCGACGTGAAAATCTCACCAGTCGTTCCGTTAAAAAAAGTTTGAACATGGTCCTTTCCATGCTGGAAAAACAAATTCACGCTATAGAAAAACAAATCATCCAACTCATCGAATCGATGATGACTGGGACGACAAGTCGAAAATCCTGTACTCTGTACCGGGAATCGGTTTGGTGACCGCCGCCACTTTGTTGACGGAGTTGCCCGAACTGGGGCTTCTCAACCGCAAAGAAATTGTGGCGGCAAGCGTCATCCTTATAACAGAGACAGTGGCAAAGTTCCGTGGTCGACGATCAATTTACGGTGGTCGTGCTCCTTTTACGAAAAACTTTATATATGGCAGTGCTGACAGCGCGTCGCACCAATCCAGTGATCAAAGCGTTTGCAGATCGCCTGCAGCAACAGGGGGAAATCTTATAAGGTGATCGCTGTCGCGTGCATGCGTAAACTACTCGGGATCATGAACACCATGATCAAAACCAATTCGATGTGGAACCCAAAGTATGTGTAAAAAATCATTGACAAATAACACAGCCGCTTGGTGGTAAAAAAACACGCCGAGTTTCTGACAGCGACTCCATCATGAACAATGACCTCATGTAAAGTGCCTCGTAGCGGAGCCGATGTGGAGAACGGGTTTACAGATTTGGCAAGTCTGAGTGATCTTGTCTACCGATGATCACAGGAACCATGTGGCCACTCGCTCCTGACTCCGCCGAGGCGAACATCCCGACCTGGATTCGAACCAGACAGAAGTTACCAATTAACTTCGGGACCACATTCGCAACTGAATGTTCCTTCAACATAGTTAATTCATTGCCAGTTGGCGAGTCAAAACGAGTGCCAGGAACAGAAGGGGTGACCGACGGGAGTTGAACCCGCGCCGACTGCCTCACAAACAGTCGTGCTGCCGTTACACCACGGCCACCATGTACAGGGTCGCCATAAGCGACCCTGCGATTAATCAATAAAAAGTAAACTTGTGGAAATTCTCTTCTGAGAGACAGCAGGCTGTGGTTCGTTGTTCTGTACCACACGATGCCAGACCGGTAGATAAATCGTCTCATGATCTGGATGCGATACAGCCCCGCACGAATGTCTTACTACCCCTTGAGTTTTAAGTATCCATTCCACACGATGAGGCTTGCCTCCTTTACGTGACAGTTTCCCATTACGTTCAGCAGAATCACCAGCACGCATTTTGGGTCGGGGCAGGAAGAACCATTCCCCTGACGAACATAAGCCATTTTTTCGGCGATTTCGTTTCAGCTTGACGCCTTTCTGACGTTGCTCGTGTAGAACAACATCAGGCTTCAAAGCTTCCATCGCTTCAACCACTGTTGAGTTGGGGCGATCATCAGGAAGTTGCGCGATAAACCAATGTCTCTCATCATGTCCATAGATAACGATCACCCTTCGGTAAATCACTCATAGACAAATCCAACACCAGATGACGCAGTTCTGGTCTTATATCCAGAGCCTGACGTTGACCGTTGATCTGGTGGGGAAATTAAATACAAAATGTTCCTGCCCGTTTTGTTCACGGACATCCAGTTGCAGTCGAAGACTACTGTTTCGCAAAAGCACTGAGGCACCAATCGCACTGAATGCTCGTTTCAATTCCGTACTCATGATTGTTCTCCTTACTGAAAGAAATAAACACACAAGCGGAAGGCAAGGGATTCGAACCCTCATTATCACTCAAGACAAACCGCGTTAGCAGTGCGGCCCGGCCAACCCTATCCGGCTACCTTCCGTATTACCTCCACTCCACAAAACCCGGTTGGGACTGTTCGCGATTTATGAGCTTCTCAGCAACTCTCAACGCAGAGGGTTTTGTGTTGTAAAAGTGACCCCGGCTGGAATCGAACCAGCACTCTCCTGAATGTCGGCCAGGCGTCGTAACCGTTGGACCACGGGATCGCGGACGCGCAGATTCAGCTGCACTTTAGACAGCACCATCCCCAGTGAGGGAATCGCTCACTCCTGAACTCATCACCTGAAAAGCATTGAGGAGGAACTGAAGCTGAATCAAAGTCGTGTCGCAGTCCTGGAACTGACCTGGAAAACAGAAGTGAGGTTCGGGCTAAAATAGCAGCGACAAAAAAGTTTCAAATCTCAGTTCAGCATTAATTGAACAGCGGTTCTGATTCCTCACTCCAATTGGCAAACAGGGAGTCGCTTGTGGGAACCATCTGAGGAAGGAAGTCCACCTGGAAGTTATCGAATCGGGTGTAAGCATTTGCGGCGGCAAGTCCCACGGGGCCTTTGGTGATGTTCGTGTTGAAGTCGGCTTCAGTGATAACTTCACCATCTACAGAGAGACTGGCAATCTCTCCCTCCAGTAAAACTTCGAGATGATAGAACTGGCCGAAGTTAATCTTACGCCCCACACTGTCCCAGTCGACAGTCGCCAGACGAAGCTGGTTGTAGTTCCCTAGATAATGGCCAATAATCCATTCGTTCTGGCCTGTAAAGAACCCGGCGTATTTGAAGTCGTTTTCGTTTTTATAATCGAAGATGATGAAGCCATCGGACCAGGAGGTCGAGGCATCCGACCGGATGTCAGCCGAGATCCGAATTGAGTCACCATCCGGATTCTCAATCGGCAGATACCCGACCGTATTTCCGCCAACGTCAGCAGAATTTACTCGCAGGAATTTGCCGTTACCGTTGTCAACAATAGCCCACTCAGCAGAATTTCCTTTAATCAGGAAATCCTCGGCGGTGCCATCTTCAAAGTCTTCACTGTAGGGAAGCGGGAAGGCATCACCTTTCTGTTGATCCACGAAGACGTTGAAGTCATCAAAATATGTGACGGCATTCTGAGCCGCAACACCGACTGTTCCGCCACCAATACCGTTGGCAAATGTTCCGGAGACGACTTCAACCCCGTTGGCCCGGAGCGTTACGTTTCTACCATCAACAAAGACATGGAACTGTATCTCCGTATCGAGATCAATCGACTGTCCTGTATCATCCCAGTCGACTTGCGCAATGCGGTTGGACCAGTCCCCCTGGTAGTGTCCAATGACCCACTGATTCTGACGGGCGAACATGCCGGCATATTTAAAGTCGGTGGGACTGTGGTAGTCAAAGACAATGAATCCATCCAGCCAATTCTGGTCTCCGCTTACAGAAGTGACCGCTGAAGTGACTTCGTATTTCTGCGGCAATGGGAACTGGTTCCTGAAGTAACTTACGCCGAGCCCTTTATTGGGGGACGCATCAATTTGGAGGTACCTGTCACTGGCGGGGCCTGCAATTGACCAGAAATTCAAGTTGTGAAATGCGAACTGATTGGCGACACCATCATCGTAGTTTTCCGAGATCGGAAGGTCCACAGGTGCACCCGCTTTCACACGTTCGGCGACCTGGAAATCGTCGAAGGAGGTGTAGGCCCGTGCTGCTGCAAGACCAACATTCGGGGCGTTCACGCTGCTAACAAAGCTCGCAAAGGCAATGAACTCTCCATCTACAGACAGCCAGACTTTATAAAATTCAATGCGGACATGGAGAGTGTAAAACGTGTCCGGAGTAATCTTACGTCCCTGATTGTCCCAGTCAACTGTCGCCAGGCGGTCGTGGAATCCTCCCTGATAGTGCCCGATAATCCACTCGTTCTGGCCGGTGAAGAAACCGGCGTATTTGAAGTCGTTATCATTTTTGTAGTCGAAAATTATAAACCCGTTCCGCCATCCGGAATCGGAGTAATGCGACTTGATGCGGGCAGACATCTCGAATGAGGAAGGAATATTATTTTCGAGCGGAACATGTATCAGGCTGAGATTCATGTTGGTCGAGTTGTCTGTCTGAAGCACATAACTTTCGGGCGTGTTGACGATGGCCCAGCCACTGTTCGGTTTTTCAATGAAGCCGTCAGCGAGACCATCTTCAAAGTTTTCACTGAAAGGAAAAGAGCGTTCCACCGGGGTAGGGATCGACTCAGCAATTTCGAAGTCATCAAACCTGGTAATCGCATTATAGGAGGCCACGCCCGCTTCACCGTTACCAATGCCACCTGAAAAGGTGACGGTCGTGACCAACTGATTTTCGACGCTCAGGGTGACCTGGTTTCCATCAACGCGCAGATGCATCTGGTAAGCCTGGTCCGGCTCAATCGTTTTACCCAGAGTTTCCCAGTTGACCCTCGCGAGTCGGTTAGAAAAGTTCCCCTGGAAATGACCGATCGTCCATTCGTTGTGGTTGGCAAAGAAACCAGCATACTTGAAGTCGTTTTCATTTTTGTAGTCGAAGATCAGGAACCCGTTTATCCAGTGATCCTCCCCGAAGAGAGAAGTCGCAGTCACCGACATTTCATAGGTAGGCGGCACAGGTGTTCTATTTGTAACAAGTGCTGTCGAGAGCTCTTCCGGACAAATCACTGTTATCCAGTTGCAACATTGAATTGCCAGTCCAGGCCTCAACGAGGGAGGCATATTGTGGTTTAACATAGAGGCTCCCCCAGTAACTCTCTTCGAAATCATTCTCGTAGGGGAGGTCGAAGTTCTGGATTAAATGTAAATGCAGTGGCTTAAGCCCGCCTTGAGGCTGCTGCATAGACATCGAGATCCGAGTCACCATCCAGGTCCGCAAATGCGATTCCTCTCTGGTCGGCTGTCTTAAATGTCTGTCCGGATGAGGAGAAATATCCCTCACCATCATTAAAACTGGTGATGTAAGTTCCGGAAGGCGGCGTCAGACGACATGTAAAGGTCCAGGTCACCGTCGCTATCAAAATCTCCGAACTTGCCCTCCCAGCCAATTGAACCAGGTATGAGAAGTTCCTGACCGATAGAAAACGTGCCCGTGCCATCATTCAGCATCAGGTAGGCTGCTCCTGCCGATCCCATCACTACGGCATCCAGATCGCCGTCAAGGTCGACGTCACCCAGATTCACTCAATCGACTTTATTGACGAGTTCATACGGATCGGTCGGTTGTTCTACAAATAAGTTCAGAACCTGATGCTGAGTAAATGTTGCATCCCCTGAATTCTTATAAACGAAATCTGCACCCTCACTGTTAGTGATGAAGGCGTCCAGATCTCCATCGTCATCAAGGTCCCCAGGGCGAGTCCCCAACGTTCCACACCAGGACCTGGTGCAATTTTTTGACCGCTATCGACGAAATTAGCATTTCCATCATTCAACCAGATAACGTTTCCAAACGTAACACTCTTGGTGCCGACAAACGCATCCAAATCGCCATCACCGTCCAAATCCCCAATCTTGACAGATCGGCCCATGCAATTTCCCAGCCGCTGTCCGGCTGTCCTCAAAGAGCTGCAATAGACCCGACGGAGTACCGGCATGGTTCAGCCAACCTGATCACTCCTCGGGAGAATTCAACCCTGCTGTGACATAGATATCGAGGTCGCCATCGTTATCGAAATCGCCCACCGCAGTCTCGACTCCCTGGACAGGCAAATAGGACATCAGGCTTAAATGCGCCGTCCCGTTGTTTCTAAGCAGCGCTGTGGACGCATTTCCGGATTGCACCATGTCCAGATCGCCATCGTCATCCAGGTCTGCCAGTGCAATATCGTACCATCCACCATTGTAACCGGTGCTGATCTGCGTGCGGCTTTCGAGGAAGTAGCCACTTCCCTGGTCTGCGGCCAATATGATGATATCGCTATCGAAAGCGCGGTTATTAGAAAGATTAGAATCCGGGGTACTTGCGGAGCTGATTGTCGCAACATTGGTCATGTTGTCGAGAATCTCAGAGTTGACCAGTCCCGTAATCGTGTAGCTGATACTGCTCCCGGCAGGTGGACTACTGTTTCATTGAGGGATGCCTGATCCGATGACGCCCCGTTGCACCTCCGCCGAAGGTTGCGGCCCAGGTAACGTTATTAAGAAAAGGAGCCGTATTGTCAGAGACAGTGGCATCATTGACTTCGAGTCCACCTCGATTCGCAACGGATGATCGTGTAGGTATGCATGCCTTGTGTCACCCATGCCGCGGTCGACTCTTTAGTGATGGTGAGATCCGTCGCAGTTGGCGGCATATTACTCGGAGCAAATTCGATGGCGGAGAGCAAAGTCCGGTCTTCCAGGAAATCAACCTGTCCCCAACCCTTCCGTGATTGTTGCCGTCGATGCGAAGTTCTTACATCGTGTTGATTCAGTTTGCGGAATCGGAGCAGTCTGGTCAGCCAGGAAGTAGAATTCATAGTGGGAAATAGCCAGAAAAGGTGAGTGTTTCCGTTCAAGTTAGCTGCAATATTATTACCACACCCCCTCAATGACAATACATGCTCTGCATTACTTTCCTTAACGTCCTGCATCAGACGGAAATCCTTTGAACACCTGCTGGGAAGCGTCGCATTTCTTTGGCACACACCTGTGAGTGCGACATGTTATTCAAGCTTCCTGTCGGTCACAAAACACTGAGCACACTATTTAGAACCCTTTCCCCAAAGCTTGACGTAATACTTGGTACACACAATCAGCCCTGAGAGTCTAACTGCCGACGTTTTAGAATAAAGTTAATCAATTAACATTAACTGTAGTACCTGAAGAGGGAGTCGAACCCCAAAATCACCACATTCTTGAGTGTGGTCGCTTTGCCAGTTTGCGTATCCGGGCAGAATTAGTTGCGAGATTTCAAGACGCGGGTTCGGGTGTCGCAAATCTGACTGTTCAGGCTTACGGAGACCTGATTGAGCACTGGCTCCCCCGCATGATTATTTATTGTGTAAAGCAGCCCGTATGGGAATTGAACCCACGCGACGAGATTGAGGGTCTCGCATCCTGCCACTAGATGAACGGGCCGTGAATTGATTTTTTTTGAACCACAAAGGCACGAAGACACCAAGAATTTGGCTAGAGAAAACATCACCCAAGCGTTTATGACGCTAGTAAAGGGCCTGTTTATAATTACTTTTCTCTTGTCGATGTTCACAGAAAGAGTGAGTTTCAATCACTCTTAAGTAATCGAGAACTCCCCCCCCTTCGTGTCTTGGTGCCTTCGTGGTTCAATAAAGACTTCTTTGCCTGGCACTGGACGAGAGACCAAGCCTGATGAAAGCGTCCCCGATCGGATTTGAACCGACGGCCTCCACCTTGACAGGGTGGCGAGCACTCCGGGCTGCTCTACGAGGACGTAAGTAAAATTTAAACAGGTTAAATGAATGCAACTCATCATTTTCAATTGCGGTGACAGGAATCGAACCTGTGACAAGGCGGTTCAAAGCCGCCTGACGGTACCAACACCGAATCCACCGCAGCGGAATGATCTATCAAGCATACCCCCGAGGATTTGAACCCCGATCGTCCGGGTTGGAGCCGGTTATGTTGCCGTTACACCAGGGGTATGTATGTACTCAACAAAAGCGGAAGCCGTGAGACTCGAACTCACAAACCACATTCCTGCAGTCGCCTGTTTTCAAGACAGGATCCTCATCCAGCCGGATAGCTTCCATTGGCCTCTCTATAGATCTACTCTTTGATCAAGCGCGGTGGCAGGAATCGAACCTGCGCAGGGACGGTTAACAACCGCCTGTCTGTAACCAACACAGACCCCACCGCAATCAAATATCAATGCGACAAAACTTTTTGAGTCCTGTCGTTCGGAAAACTGGTTATCTCTGTTCGTCCGCCTTCGATGTAGTGGTTAATACCACCCATCCAGAATTCTCTAATTAACTGTAAGAATAATGCGTCCAGCCGGAATCGAACCGACACAGCTACCATGGCAAGGTAGCAGGCTACCACTACATCATGGACGCATTGAACGACGAATCGTTCTAATGTTCGAAACTTGTTGTGCCCTTTACGTGTTAAATTTAATAATTGAAAATGATGCACGATTGTTTTCGAACAGTTAACGAGAGCTATGGGACGGAATCGAACCGACATTGCCGCGTTACGAAGGCGGTGTCTTCCCTTTGGACGACCACAGCTTGAATAAATTGTTTCTACTGAAACTCCTTCAGAGGGTTTCAGTATTGCGTATCGAGTGGGACCACAGGGACTTGAACCCTGACCTGACCGCGTAAGAACCGGCAATGCTGCCGCTAACACCTTGATCCCGTAAATTAAAATTGCCAACGTGCTGTCATTCCTGAGAGTGACCAGTGGGGCCGGAAGGAATCGAACCCTCTCCAGGAGATTAAAAGTCAACTGTGCGCCGGTACACCACAACCCCGATAACTGATTCATCGAGGCAATGTTTAGAATGAAGATGAAACATAATGGAATTCCTTTTTTTAAACTTGTCGAGTGACCCGTATGGGAATCGAACCCACGTCTCCACCTTGAAAGGGTGGGATCCTGCACCGCTAGACGAACGAGCCTTATGTCGCTTTGTTTTTAACACGAAGACACAAAGGCACTAAGGACTGAAACTGTTTCAAACTCTATAAGAGCGTTCGAATGCTTTCAGCAGTTAAATTAAATCGATTCTTGGTGTCTGCGTGACTTCGTGTTGAAATAAATCCTTTAATTTAAGTGAACTCCCAAGTGGGCCAGGAGGCGCTCGAATCCTCGTCTGCGGTTCTTCAGACCGCCGCTAAACCGTCTCAGCTACCAGCCCATTTTGTGATCGTAATTTCTGTGAAATCGTTTCCTCTCTCAGCAAAACCTGAACCTGATTGTGCCTGTTCTCTAGTCGCACCTGTCGAGGTAAAGCTGAAGCATCAGAAGGTTTTGCCTGAATAAAAAAAGGCCCGGCATCGCGAGCGACACCGGGCCTTGTATTTAAGGCAGCAAAATGATGTCGTTACGGGTGCGTATCTTCCTCGCCGAATTGATGCCCGCCATTACTCGATTGCATGGTGAGCCATTCGTGTCGTTGATCTTGATTGAGGAGAGACAGATGTTTCATGGTTTGATATTTATTTGAAGGTTAAATCTTTTCTGTGAACTTTATTTCCATAAGTTGGTCAATGGATTAAATTGACATACTGGTCACTTAGATGCAGTCTCCCCGGAATGGTTCACCGATTTTCCAGAATTTTTTAGAAGTCTTCTATGAAGCCTGAATCACTACTGATCCGTGAAGAACAACCGGGCGATGTATCTACCATCAGCACGATCATTGAATCCGCTTTCCGCGACCATCCGCATAGCGATCAAACCGAACATCTACTGGTCGATCGCTTACGGGCAAAAGGGGCGATAACTCTCTCATTGTTGGCGGAGTCTGAATCTCAACCAGTCGCGCACATTGCTTTCTCTAAAGTTAAGATCGATGGAAAGTTCTGTGGCTGGTATGGATTGGCTCCGGTGGCTGTACTGCCTGAATCCCAATCACGGGGGATTGGCAGCGCATTAATCCGAGAAGGTCTTACTGCAATACAAACACAATTCAACGCGCAAGGTTGTGACGTACTGGGCGATCCCGCGTATTACCAGCGTATTGGATTTCGAGCTGATCCCGCTTTAACCTTACCCGGTTTCCCCCCGGAGTATTTCATGTCACTCTCTTTTACGGATGCAACCCCGACAGGAGTGGTTGAATACGACTCCGCTTTTACGGAGTCTACTTGATGTGCCTCTCATACCACTCCAGCGCCTGCTGGTATTCTTCGGGTCGGTTCACATTCAACAGGCAAACACCTTTGGGGTCAATCAATCGGAGTTGGTCCCCTTCAATTGCTCTCCCCATCTCTAACTGCTTGAGCAAGCGGTGCATCGAAGGATTCTCCTGGGAATGGAGCAAGCTTTCGATATTGGTCAGTACCGACACTCGATAAATCGCACAGAGTGGATGTAACTGCTCATTCTCTTTAGGGATAACCGCTTCGCTCAACTTGTTGGAATAATTGAATAACCCGGTGATGAACTCCGGAGTCAACAGGGGCAGATCACAACTGCAAACGAATACCGATTCCGTCGACTCGGGTAGCGATTTCATTCCAGTGGCGAATGCCACAAGGGGTCCCTGATCGGGCTCCGGATCCCGCACCACCTGCACATCATCCGATAATTCCGGCAAGGCCTGGTCCTGAGCCGCCACAATGACCACAGGATCGCACACCTCTCGGACCACACCCAGCACATGGGTCAACATTGTTTCCCCTTCCTCACCAAAGGGAAGCAGCGCCTTCGATTTTCGCATCCGCAAGCTATTGCCGCCGCAAAGGATGATTCCAGCTAATTCGGACATGACTTTTTTCAATCTGGGAGCTTTGGGCGAATTGGACTTGAAGGGAAAACAAAGTCGTCTTGACTCGATTGGCTGAAAATTTTACAAGCCGCACGATTACAGAGGATCCGGTGTGCTGTGAACCGGCCTGCTGTGAACGGCTTGAAAGGATTCATCGTCGATCAGCCTGTAGATCAGGCTGAAACACATTGTAAATGGAGTACGACAATGCAGGGAAGTAAGTGGGTAATTCTCTTTCTGGGTATCGGTCTGATTGGATGTAGCTCCGACTCGGCCTCCAGCCCTGAAGCAAACCAGCAATCAACTCCCTCTTCTTCTCAAGTTGCAGGCGGAGCAGCGCCTACTGAACCACGACTGCTTTCCATGCCGGAAAGCAGCGCTGAATCAGTCGGCCTTTCCAATCAGCATGTGGAAGAAGGTTTACAGTTAATCAAAAATGGCCGACTCCGCGATGGTTTACAACGGATGAACCTGGCGATTGCCACAGCACCGGGAAACAGCAAAGCGTTCTTTGAACGTGCTCAGCTGCTGGATGCCCTCGGACAGGCAAGTAGTGCGATTGCCGATTACTCAGTTGCCATTCAACTCGAACCTGAGAATGCACTGTACCGGAACCAGTTAGGTTTCCATTATCTCAAACGGAATGTGCTGCAACTTGCCAAAATACAGTTCACACGCGCCATCACCCTGGATGAAACCTATGCCATTCCGCTGAACAACCGGGCGCTCGTTTATATCGCCGAAAAGAACTTTGAAGCAGCCCTGGCTGATCTGGAGAGCGCTTTAAAAATTGATCCGGAATATATCGATGCCCTCAACAATAAAGGCTTCGCTTACTATCAGAACAAGCAGTACACCGAAGCGCTTGAAGTCTACGAAGATGTCCTCACAAAAATTCCTGAAGAGGGCAAAGCGAATGCCTATAATAACCGGGGACTCGTGTACTACCATCAACGCGACTTCGAAAAAGCGATTGCAGACTTCAGCAAAGCGATCGATCTCAATCCAAACAATCCTCAGTACTTCACCCACCGCATGACTACCTACTCCAAAATGCCGGGTAAGGAAGCGGAGCAGAAACTGGATGAAGAACGCACGCTCTGGTTAACCCGTCTGGGTCAGCTGAATAAGCAAATTCAACAATCACCAGGCAACTCACAAAACTACCTGGCACGGGCCGCCCTGTTTGAATCTCAGGATGGAGAAGAATTTACGGAGCTCGCTCTCGCTAATTATGAGCAGGCAACCAAAGCAGCCCCTCAGAATACAAAAGTGCTGTTGAGCAAGGCGCGCTTCTATTTCAAGAATGAAAACTATGAACAGGCCGTCCTCGACTGTACTGCTGCACTACAGATTGATCCCGAGAATAGAGATGCACTCTCGTTGAAAGGGGATGCTCATTTTGCTCTGGAACAGTTCGGGCTCGCCAGTGACTCCTATGCCCAGACGGGTCGAATTGATGAACAGGCAGCGATGGCTTTTGAGCGACATGCTGCCGAGCTGAAAAAGACTGGCCAATCCGCAGAAGCAGAACTGTGGCAGGAGAAAGCCTCTCAGATTTCTAACCTGGAAAACATCGCTACAATTCCTGATGAAACTCAACGCGCTCCCGAGTTGACACCTGCCTTACTCGAAGAAACTGAATCAGCAGAGTAACCAGCTCTGATCTTTCTACTGTTGTCTCGTGAATACTATTTAACCACGTCGGCTGAGTAATAGACTCGACCAAAGTCCTGTGGTGCATGGTACTGAGGTTCAATGGTCGTCCCGGGAGACCATTGACTGTACTGCTGGTGGTTACCCCACCCAGACGATTGAGGTTTAAACCACATATCTCCCGGTTGCGGTGGAGTATGTTTGGCGACATGCGCGAATGCCGAAAAGGGAATGGCGGCTTCCAGAATCCAATATGAATCTTCATCGGAATCGTCGTTTAAAGTCCCTTTAACAGTGGTGGCGATTTGAATTCCTTCGCAGCGCCAACGCTCCTTTGCGCTGGTTCCATGTCCCTTGGGGTGATGACCTTCCAGGAAAGCCTGATTCACGTTCATCTCAATGTTAAAATAATTCTGGTTATCGTCTGCATTGGGCGCAGTGAAAACTTCCACACAGTCGTCGAGCCAGACAGAACTCCCCCGCTCCGTGCGGGTAGCTGAGATGTGGGCATCTTCGCAGAGATAGGAAACGTACAGATACTTATCATCCCATAACATCTTCGCTTCAGTCTGCTCCTTCTTTCCGGATTCATACCAGGCGAATTTGAACTCACCCACGGATTTCGCTGCGCTCCAGTCTGCTTCATCCAGCTTGCCATCGATCTTGATCGGACCGGAAGTCCGCTTGATGGTGTACTCAGGAAGTTCTGGATTCTCGGCATTGATCTGATTCATCCCTAAGAACGAGGCAGTGCAGACAATCGCCAATATGAAAGAGAAAAACAAACTGGGCATTTTCATGGTGAACTTCTCGGCAGAATGAAGGACTTCTGGTAATCGGAAAACTCCTGAGGTGGAGCCTTCAACTGAGTGAATCCAGTGTATCTGCTCTCGGGAAGGGAAAACCATCTCGATCCGGGGATTTAATGCTCAATCCACACACTCCTGATGACAGCACTGCCTCCAGAAGTCTCTATCACCCCTCAAATTTGGGGTATTTTTGGGGGTGGAAATTCTACACTCCTGAAAATTTCGATTCAGTCCGACTTGTTAAGGTGGAAAAGATCCAGTACGATCTCAATCGCGACTGAGTCTCAGTAACAACTATATAGACGACTCGGTCCTGATTTCCGACCTCACCCGCCCCACCCACTGCAAAGAGAAAGAGGGTTCCCATGCGCCTGAATACGCGCCGTAACCCAATGCCCAGTAGCCACTTAAACCGAGGTTTCACCATCGTGGAACTTCTTGTTGTGATGGCCATTATTTCTATCCTCATCGGCCTGCTCCTTCCTGCCGTTCAACAGGCCCGGGAAGCTGCCCGCCGCACTCAATGTCGCAATAACCTGCACCAGATCGGGATCGCAATGACGATCTACCACGATCTGCAACGAGTTCTCCCCCCCAGTTACATCGTGGGCGCAGGCACCGGGGGACGCTGGTCTGCTCAAGTCCGTCTGCTCCCTTTTCTGGAAGAAGAAAACTATTACGAACTGGCGGACCTCGACACGGCTTACACATCCGGTTCCCAACTCTCGACTCACCGCGTAGGAATGTATATCTGTCCTTCCGAGCCGCGACAACAGGTTCGGGCAGACGGCGAACACTACCCGCTTAACTACGCTGTCAATGTAGGCACCTGGAAAGTGTTTGAGCATGCTGCCACTTTCGATGAAGGTGGGAAAGGCTCCGATGGCCCCTTCCATCCGAACGCAAACGTCTATCTCTCAAAAGTCAAAGATGGAACAAGTACCACTATCGCCTTCGAAAAGTGCGAGCTTTCACGCCCTATGTACGCGATGGCCAGCTTTCCCGGTGATACAGTTCACTGCCACTCCACCAGTCAGTCTGGCTGCCTTGAACAACGGCGAATTCAAACTGGAAAGTGGTCACACCGAGTGGGTGGATGGACGCGTTCATCAGACTGGCTTTACCCACAGCGTTCACTCCAAATTCCGATACTCCTGTTGAAGGGCGACTGGCGATGCGGGTGACCCCTTAAGTGGCGACTACACTTCCTGCCGTGAGGCTCGCTCTGGTTGTGAAGGTGAAACGACCTACGCAGCAGTTACTGCTCGCAGTTACCACGTCAGCTGTCTTCAACCTGTACCTCGATGGTTCCGTGCACGCAATCAACGAAAATATCATGATATCTGGCGTGCTCTGGGTACTTGCTCACGATAGTGGCGAGCCTATCATGGAAGGTTTCCAATAAGACAGCGTCGTGATAACAACGTTTAGGCTTGAAGAGACCTCTTCAAAACCTGGTTGTAGTTGTTCTCGACTTTACAAAAACAGAGTCGACGAGACCCATCAGAGTGTTTTGAGACTGCATTAAGAAAAAAAACGGGGACCGTAACCGGTCCCCGTCCAGGCAGGATTGCCCTGCTCTTTACAGACAGGTGAAGCTGAGGAACACCTCTCTGCGAGAGTTTCTCAATGTAGCTGATCCCGCTTAGACAGACTGGTACCTGTTACTTGATTACGTACCAATCTATAAATCGGATCACAACATTTTCACGACTTTGTCTGCCAGGCCCTGTTCGCCCAGCAATACCTGCATATGGGTATTTCTGGAAATCGCTTCCAGCGTTTCCAGTTCACGCAAACGCATCAAGGTCGCGTTGTTCTCCAACAGTTTCGCCGTGTTGACCTGCGACCGCATCGCAGCCGTTTCCTCCCGACGGGCAATCAGGTTCGCTTCAGCTGCTTTCTTCGCTTCGGTGACCCGGTTCAAAAGATCCTTCATCTCGCCTGGCAGAATCACATCCCGGATACCGGCAGAGTGAATCCGCAATCCCCAGTCGGTCGCTCGACCCGCAAGTCGATCAACAAGTTGCACAACGAGATTTTCTTTATCATTTAGAAATTCATCGAGCGACAGCTTTCCAACCAGAGCACGTAGCACCAGCTGCGCCGCTCGGTAGAGCGACTGAACACTGTTATCCGAGACGGACACAAACCGAACGGGATCGACAACCTGGTAAGTCACAATCGCGTTCAAGCGTAGCGTGACTTTATCTTCCGTCATGATATCCTGACCGATAATGTCGAGAGACAACTCCCGCATATCGACCTGGAAAACCTGGTAGCGGTCAACCCGCTTCCAGAAGACATAACGGCCTGATCCCAGGATTTCGGTCTGCTTACCATTCTGGTAAACCACACCTTGAGAGCCCTGAACGACTTCCACCACTTCGAGTTCACTCTCGGCGGACTTCGTCTGCAGAATCCGTTCCAGATCCCGGTGCTCAAATCGCAAGGAATCAGCATCGATAACCTCAATCCGAATGTCTGACAGTGTCGTCCAGAACGCATGCAGCCCGGCACCCAGCACGGCGTAGAATCGATTGTCGACCCAGACCAGTCCCCGCTGACGATCCTGCAGGTCGACAACCTGAATGTAATCATCCAGGAGACCAGACTTCACCAGTTGATCCAGCTGTGCATGTACCAACCGCACATCACGTTCTTCAAGGACCTCGGCATAAACATTTCTGAAGCGGTTCCAGAAGAGGTAATACCCTTTGGTCAAAACGCGTTCGGGTTTGCCATCAATCCACAGCACTCCCTTACTCGTTGCGTCTACTTCAACCACTTCGGCAACAGCTTCGAAATGCCCGGAACGAACCAGCACATCAATCTGCTCATGCTGCAGTTCCAGTTCACGCAATGAGACGACCTCAATCCGGGAATCACTCCCAAAGAGTCTCTGCCAGTACTTTCCTGGGAGCAGGATGCGTTCAAATACATCATCTCTAAATAACAGTCCCAACTCATCCCTTCGAATTTTCACACGCTTCCACATCGCATCCTCCTTTCTATTCAGATTTGATTGAATGTTTGTTTTTGTAATTTGTTTTTGTTAAATAAAAAAACCGTTGGGTGGTCTGGTCGGAATGCGTCACATTGCGCTCGTGGAAGAAAGCTTGAGTTCCGCAGCAGCCCAGGTTTCTAATCCATTCCCATCGAACTCGTTCGAAGAGCCACTCTTCAATCGTTGTCGATTTTCCCGGAAAGATAACTCTGAGCGTTTACAGAACGGTATCCACTTCTTGCAAAACGAGAGACAATGCTGCCCAGGTTAGGAAACTCAAGCGGAAGGTAAATGGACCGACACCTCAGTATCGATCACACCTGCTCCACTCAATTCTCCAACCAGGGCGGACAACAATTTCCCACAGCCACCCGCTGGCTTGATTTTCAGCATTTTCATGCTGCCCCTTGCAGGTGAAGAGCCTGCCTTGGAGTTTGGTACGGGATTTGAACCCATGACTTACAGAATCTTCTTCTGCCGTTCTAACCACTGAACTAACCAAACAGCTTCGCTGTTGTTTAACCCTGTTCGAGACCATGTTCGGAACAGATTCCCGTTCAATACAGGTTCACAATGTGACTGCAGAAGGAATTCGCCGCTGGAAGAAGTTAAACTATCTCCACAAGAGCAGCGGGAACATCAAAGGTTCACTGAATTCAGCGAACGCTCCTTAAAAATGAATCAGAAAGAAGCGTTGCGTCCAACTCGACTGTGGTCAGCCCCCCGCTTCCCCGCTACACTGGTTCTTTTACTCCCGATTCGACCGTAAGAGGTATCCATGAATTCTGTCCGTCCTGCTCTGTTGCTGCTCTTCGCTGTTGGCCTGTTGAACCCTGCCGCTGTTGCTGCTGAACCTGAGAAAAAACACCATTGATGGCTTACGTCGGTACATTCAGCTCCCCCTTGAAAGATGTATTGAAAACGCAAGTCGATCTTCCCCCCGGGAATGGTCGTGGTATTCATATTTTTCAGGTGAATCGCCAAACCGGTGGACTTACTGCAACTGGAGAAGTCCGCATGGGGACCAGTCCGAGTTGTGTGATTGTGAATGAGGACGGAACTCGACTTTACTCCGCCAACGAAACGGACCGCTATCAGGGAACGAAAGAAGGAACTGTCAGCAGTTTTAAAATCGATCGAAGACGGGCGAGTTAACCTTACTCAATACGGTTCCATCGGGAGGTGCTGGACCGACTTATGTGAGCATTCATCCCTCCGGGAATTTTCTCCTCGTTGCCAACTACTTTGGTGGTTCAGTTGCGGTACTTCCCATCCAGAAAGATGGCTCACTGGGTAAAGCAACTGATGTCCAAACCGACGAAGACCACATTGGGCCTACTGAAGCCGAACATGCTCCCCCTGGCAGTTTCGCTATCAGTGGTCATGACCACACTCACGCCATCAGATTCCTTCCCGACCCCACCGGTAATTTTGTGCTGCATGTCGATCTCGCCCAGGATCGTATTTACAGTTGGAAGTTTGATGAAACCCACGGAAAACTGATCGCCAACGATCAACCTTCGTCGAACTCCCACCAGGTGACGGACCCCGACATATTCATTTTCACCCGAATGGAAAATGGCTCTACTCTGATTTCCGGGAAGAAGGCTCCACTATTGTCTTCTTCGAATACGATCAGCAGACCGGTCATCTGACTGCTCAGGAAACGCACTCCACTCTGCCGGAAGGATTCGCCGGCAGTAACTTCTGCTCAGAGATTCTGATCTCGCATGATGGGAACTTCGTTTACTGCGGTAACCGCCTGTACGACAGCATTGGAATTTTCCGGATTGGTGACGATGGACGCCTCACCTATGTGGGCGAAGAATGGACGCGCGGTGATTACCCCCGCAGCTTCAACTTCGACCCCACAGGGAACTTCCTCTACTGCTGTAATCAGCGCGCCGACAACCTGGCGATCTTCAAAGTCGATAAAACCACCGGCAAACTCGAATTCACCGGCCAGTTCGCCCCCGTTGGCAATCCATCAAATATCGATTTTCTCGATCTGAATAAGTAGAGGTGAATTAAGCCTGGTCCATCCAGGCTTTAATTATCAAATCCGACTATTACGTAAAAATCGCGGCTCGCAGTTTGGCCAGTTCGCGGATGATGTGGGCGGCTTCGGTGCGGCTGAGGTTCGGGTTATCGACACCATTCAAAGTCCGAACAATCAGCGAGTCGACCTCTTCTTCACTTCGTTTGGCACGTCGCGCCAGTCGACTGATGGTGCGTGTCTGGTGCTGAAGTTGATGGGGCCAGCCAATCTCTTTCTGAAGGAGCTTCCAGTATCCCTGTAACGCATATCGTCCGAGGTAATCCTGATAATACAAGGTCCCTACTGTATTAGTGTGGGAGACAATGTTGAGCCGATGACTTTCTTCTTCGGGTAGATATGGGCCGAAGCGGAACCATTTCCACCAGGCAAAAAACCAGAGTAAAGTCACCAGCAGCAAGGTCAGATTTCTAAGAGGCGGAGCCAGCAACAGCCCGACCACTTTCGGTACAGATGTTGAATTCAGCCATTCATCAACCGACACAATCTGCTGACGATTGTTTTTCTCGATACTGTATTTCAAGAGCTTGCTGGCCAGAATCGCATTCTCGGTATTCATCAGCGATTGATTACTGAATAACGCATCATTGGCGAAAACGATGATTCTTCCCCGGTTGTAATGCATCTCGACACCCTGCAGAGAATCTTCACAACGAACCAGCGTCGTCCCATTCCTCTCAGCAGCCCCTTCCAGCTCAAGCGAGGCCCCTTTGGGCCAGGCGATTTTGTTTGATGAATAAACGGACGAGTAAAACGACTTGAAAAAGTTAAGCGGCTTCTCACCCCAGGTTGATTTGATTTCCTCTTTCAACTTCTCCTCTGGAGATTTCCCTTTCTTAGAGCCGGCGGAGTTATCCTCCTCCTCTTTTTTCTTAGGCTTTGATTCGTCGACGACTGTGATGCCCACTTCTGGAATCGTCAACTCAGGATTCGCGTGCGAGGCGGCTACGAACAACGTACCACCAGTTGCCACCCAATCGAGTATCTTCTCCCACTGATAGTCACTGGGAAGACGTCCCGGACCGAGCAGGACCAGGGTTTGATTCTTCATGAGTTCCTGCACAGAGGCACTGAGTGAACTATCAATCCGACTGAGTTCTACTCCCTCAGCCCGCATCAGCAGGTAAAACAGTTTCTTACCCCGGGCGGCAGTACTGCGCGTATCGTATATGTTCCCCGATTCGAGAACGGGGGACCAGAATTGCAGCAGCACTAACAGGATCAACCCAATGGCGAAGATCAGATTAGCTTTCCGATGCTGGATTCGCTCCAAGGAACTCTCCTTCAAACTCGGTTAGACTGATCTGGAAATGTTCTGCATTCGCCACACGACGTCCGAAGCCGATTGGTTCATAGATACGCAGGATGTGTTGTAACGCCTGGTGCCGGGGAGGATTTTTGCGAACAGCGCGCAGGTAATCGTACGCTGTTAATCCACGACGGAACTTGATCTGATTCCGGCGTTCAATATCACTCATCGCCCCCTGCACCAGCATCATGATTGCCTGGGCAAACTCACCGCGCGCTGCGAGTTCCCGTGCACGGGCCAGATACTGGTTCACCGCTGTCTCACCGGGAGCGACGATGATCTGCTGATCGACTTGCCCTTCTGCCAGTTCCGTTTTAATCACGCCCCGTCCTTCGTACGCCATAATCATTTTGGCGATGAACCAGACGACCGCCACGATGGCAATCGCCAGCGCAGCCCACGCGAGGAGTTGGAAGAAACCGGCAAAAGCCTCGAAGCTGATATTGGGAAGCCAGTCGGCCAACCAGTTATGCGAAGTACGGGAACTGACATCTCTGGACCTGGAACTGGTTTCATCGAATTCCAATTGATCCAGCAGCTTATCGAGATCAAAGGGGTTCTTGTACGTTTTCAGATGTTTGAACTGATCCTGATTCAAAATCGTTCGGTCGTCTGCCGGATTCGTTCCGCCTCGACGCTTCCTTCCTGCGCGAAGAGCGAGCAGAGGCAGTTTCTTCCCCGATTCCCAGCAAGAGGCTCGTCAATAAAATGATGAGTAACAGACGTTTCATAAAGCAGGAAACCAGAGAGTCGGGGAGGTCAGTCGTGCAGCGGTTTTCAGGACAATGCCCTTACCAGGGTGAACTCTTTTCACAGTGCAGTAACCAGTATGGAAAGGAATCGAAGTGGAAACAAGCCCAGCTGGCCGTTTTGAGTGGGAGGCAAGGAGGTGAATCTGACGGCAAAAAGATCGAGTATTGTTGACGTAAAACCAAATATATCCTACCGTTCCTGAAATCACCCCTTACTCGAAGGATGCCTTGCGATGTCTCCTAATTTTGGCGAACAGATTCCGAGCGACCCCATGACCTTGCGCGGCCGCGACTGGCCCTGCCTGCGGCAGTTTTGTGTCTTCCTCGAAAACAAGGTCGGCCTGCTGAATGACCTGCTCCGCCATCTGGAAAAACATGACCTTAAAGTGATGGCCCTCTGCATTGCCGACTCGGTCGATTTTGCCCTTGCCCGGATCATCATGAGCGAATACGAACGGAGCAAGGAACTACTCGAACTCTCGAACTTCACGATCTTCGAGAACGACATCATCGGTGTTGAACTTCCCGATGACGACCAGCCTTATGTGAGCGTCTGCAACGCCCTGCTCCAGGCCGAGGTGAACATCAACTACACTTACCCCCTCATGTACCGCCGCCAGGGCCACAGCGGCATCGCCCTCCATACCGAAGACATCGACGAAGGGATCCGCGCCCTGAAACGGGGCGGGCTGAAACTGATCACCGAGAATGATTTGAAGGAAGATGACCGGTTTTTCCTGGGGTGAGGGTTTTATCTTAAACGATAATCGTCCGAACTTATGTAGCTCCGTTTGACGATGAGAGTTGAATTCTTGTGTGCCACTGCTAGCTCGTCTAGCAGTGCCCTTGTGGACTCAATTGTTTTCTAAAGATTCCCGAGGGAAGCCAGTTGCTATCAGCCATAATTTTGGTAGATATTTTATGTGAAGTATCACGTCCATTATTTCATCTGCATCTGGACAAGCTGACAATGGTCCACTCAGAAGAATCCAATCGCTTTCAAAATGGCTAAACACAGAAAAACGATCAAACACTTCGAGGATTTTTCTGATATCCACGAAATAACATTCTCTTGCCATGAACGCAGACCACTGCTAGTCAATGATTCGTGGAATAAATTGCTGGCTGAGCACATTAAACGAGCAACAGTACGACATCATTACAAACTGCTTGCTTTTGTATTTATGCCAGAGCATGTTCACTTACTGGTCGCACCTGGTGTGGATAGTAGTTCTATTTCAATGTTCCTCAGTGGTATTAAACGTCCGTTTTCATATCGAATCAAGCAGATACTTCTTGAGACAGGTGACCCCCTATTTGAGAAGCTGACCGTTCAGCAACGACCTGGGGTTTCACGTTTTCGATTCTGGCTCGAAGGTCCGGGATATGACCGAAATGTCACTGATCAGCAAACGTTTGAACTGATGATTAACTATATTCACGAAAACCCTGTGAAACGTGGGTTGTGTGAACGAGCCATTGACTGGAAATGGTCCAGTGCCCGGAGATATCTTCTGCCGGAACTTCCAGAAGATGCTGACCTGCCAGAACTTGATCTATTTCTTTAATTGATTGCCTGACCTGAATTTTTTATTTCAGCACATGTAGTCTAATTGATTTTCCTTTGCAGGACTATTGGTGGACCGCATCCACAATGGCACTGCTAGACGAGCTAGCAGTGGCACACAGAGACTGAATCTGCAGCTGCTGGCAAATAAACAATTCCCTACTTGCCTTCATCCGTTAACTCCACACCCACTCTAAGGCCCTTAGTGTCTTCGTGCCTTCGTGTTAAAACAGAAAGTTCGATGACACCTCAAACCCCGCGATACCCCGGTGCAACCCGTTTCGTCTCCTGATACGTTTCAATCTCGTTCCCCCATTGATGCCAGCCGGTGACTTTCTCCCTCGCGAAGAGTTCCAGATAGGGGCCCGGGCTGCATGATTCGATTAACTCGTAGAACTCGTCCGGTTTGCGGGAGTGTTCCCGTTTGCGGGTGGAGAGCAGATTGACCTGGCGACGCCCCGGCGGGAGCGTTCGCAGTTTACCGCGAACACCGAACAGCACGAGCTCGGTGACATTGCGAAAGTAAAAACCAACACCACGCCCATCAGGCCCACCATCTTTACGGATCTTGTACCAGACGAGGTTGGTCTTGTAAGTGAAGCCCCACGCTTCCATCACATCGAGACCTTCCTTCAACAGTGCATTGGGGACCCAAAGGTAGAGATGAGATTGCGCTTTCGCATGTGTGGCAACCGGCATGTCACAAATTTCCTGAAGCGTCATCGTGGGGTAGCGCTTCAGGCGTTCGTGTTCGGGGGCGACTTTGCCGGTGCGGTTTTGAAACTGCCAGGGGGGATCGGCCAGAATCGTGCCGAATTTTGAATCGATACCGGGCAGGCCCGGGGAGGGATCAGACATGGAATCAGAATATCATCAGAGATCAGGATAAGTGGGAGATCTGGAAAAGTTGATCATAGCAGATGGTTTCGCTGCTGTAAGGGTGTTTGCGCGGTAGGAACAGGCACGCACCGGGAAAGAGCCAACCGGTTACCTCTTTCTTTCGAAGAACAGAGTTGCAGTTGGTTCGAATCTTCTTATTGTATGTAGAGTCAATTCATCCAGCAGAGGAAAGAATCAAATGTTGAACTCGCTACGCTCCGTGGTGAAGTGGTTTGGGGAGCGGGAACCGATTGTGTTGGTCGCCCTGTTGATTGTCGTGCTGAGCGTCTGGGCCTTTATTGAATTAACAGATAAAGTCCTGGACGGTGAATCACACGCTTTCGATACCCGGGTGCTGCAATCGATGCGTCAACCGGATGATCCGCATAAGCCTATCGGCCCGGAATGGGCTGCGGAAATGGGACGCGACATCACTTCCCTGGGGGGCTACGCCTTCCTTTCGATGCTCACCTTCGCCAGCGCCATCTTTCTGTTTCTCGACAAAAAATATCGGACGATGATTACTCTCTTAATCGCCGTGGTGAGTGGCTTCTTCCTGACCTTTGGCTTGAAGTGGTACTTCCAGCGACCGCGCCCCGATATCGTCCCTCACCTGGCTGTGGTTAAGTCAGCCAGTTTTCCCAGTGGTCACTCGATGATGTCGGCGGTCATCTTTCTTACATTGGGAACCTTACTGGCCACCACATTAGGAAGACGACGACTTCGCTACTTCGTACTGGGAATGGCCCTTTTTCTAACCGTCATCGTCGGTTGCAGCCGCGTCTACCTGGGAGTTCATTATCCGACAGACGTACTGGCTGGTTGGGCGGGGGGACTGCTGTGGGCAACCTTCTGCTGGCTCGTCTCGCGATCCCTGCAACGACATCATCTACAGGAAGACAACCCGGATGAAGATGTCGCTGCTTGATTAAAGGTGGGTCAGACACCTACCACTGTGCACCGAGCATGATGCAGTTGAGGCCACTCCCGATGCCCAGCATGGCGACGTTGTCGGCAGGTTTGATTGCCCCCTCTTCAGAGGCAATGGCTGCGGCCATGGGAAGTGCCACAGCACCCGTATTTCCTAACCATTCCACGGTGGGGAAATCGATGTTCTCCGGAAGCTCGAGTTTCTCCAGCAGTAATTTGCGATGCGCCCGGCCGACCTGATGGGTGACAGCTCGATTGACATCGCTGTTCGACCATTCCAGATTCTGCCGGGTTTCTTCCCAGGTTTGAGCCGCCAGGTTAACTCCGGCATGCAATAACGCTTCAGAATCAGTATTCATGCGAGGGCGGCCATCTTTCGACTCGGCGGAATCGGTACCCCCTTCGCAGAGTGCGTGGCTCGTCGTATCGACTTTGACCTGGCCTCCCAGTAATCGACGACCGGTCATGCTGTGGCGTTCATGACAAAGTGCAATCGCAGCGGAACCCGATCCGATAGTGAGTGAAGCAAACGCCGGTTTGATGGACTGCCGAGTGAGTGATTCGTCTTTGAGCAGTGAATCAATTGTCCCTTCGACAAGGTTCCGACCCGTCTCTGTTCCGACGACGATACCTGCTTCGATCCGGCCGAGTTCAATCAGGTCCGCGATCAGGATCATCCCGTTGAGTAAACCAAGACAGGCATTGCTGACATCAAAGACATAACCTGATTGCGGCAGGCCCGCTTCATAATGAACTTTGCAGGCAGTGGCCGGTTCCATCTGATCGCGACAGACAGAACCATGAATGAGCGCGCCGAATAATGCAGGATCGAGCCCCGATTCGGTCACTGCTTTTCGGGCTGTGATGGAACTGATCGTGCCGGGTAGAGTACCGGGGTCAAAGAACCGCCGCTCTTTAATTCCCGACATCAGTTCAAGTCGACCTTCCGGTAAACCAAGCCGTTCATAAACGGGAGCGAGTTGTTCCTCGATCTCGGCAGAAGTCACGACATGCGGTGGCAGCGTATAACTGAGCGCTTCAATACAGACATGTTGATAACGCATTACGCTGGGGCAGTCTTGTCTGGAAGTGAAAACAATGAGGGGGCTGATTGTAAGTTAAAATGGGTGGCACAACCGGCTTTGCCAGTAGTGTCACCCATCATGTTCATTAACTGACCTGAGTGCAGAATGGTCAGATATAATTGAGGCAATTAAACTTTGGCAGCTGCGTCGGCGGGGATTGCTTTTTCCAACTGGTCTCTGAGCTGTGTCAGTTCAGCCAGTTTGGCATTGCGATTTGCAATCACATCATCGGTCGGCTCTTCAGGTTCGAGCATGTAGGAACTACGAACGTAACGAAGTCCGCGCATTAATACATCAAGCTGATTTTTGGTAAGGGCGATTGAAAGACTTTCGCTCATGGAAACTGTTGCTCCTGCGGGAAGAAAATATCAAACCAGATCCCTCCCCAGTCGACCATCATGGTCTCGTAGCCTGGAGCCAACCTGGGACGACCCAGTCATCTGGGATTCCCGAGCGGTTTACGGGGGATCGAAAGCGGAACACGTCCATTGCGTTACCATAATCCATTACGAAACGGCACAGACATCATATCCAGTGAAAAGAGGGTTCTCAACTGGTGAATCCGGACCCTCTCCACAAAATGGAGTATCTTTTTCTGGATCGACCGAGCGAAGTCGAAAACTTTCAAAGACTTAAAAGGTGTCTCACAACCGCAATAATTGCCGAAGTCGCACCCAATCGGCGAGAACCGGCAAACCGCTACAAATCCAACGGCCCTATAGCCGGGAATTCGTTATAAACGGACCCATTTCTCTGTTTCACCCGAGGTTCTGATCGCCTCAATCACCTTCATATTGCCGATGGCATCGGTGATCGGGGTGGGCACCTCCGATTTCTCGAGGATGGCCTTGGAGAAAAGATCTCCCTGAATCGTATACTGGTCACAGACCGGGATTTCCGTCAGCGTCACCTCTTCCCCCTGCTGCAGCCAGATTTTGCATGGTTGATCGGGAGGAGCATTGAACGGGATCTCGATCTCGATGCGTCCCGTCGTGCCGAAGATGTTAACCCGTTGATAAGGAACGAGTTGAGTCGAACAGGTAAAGGTCGCTGTCCCCCGGCCAAAGTCCAAGGTTGCATGATCGCCGAAGCCAACCGGTCTGTTTGGAATTCCGGGTCATTCTCCACCAGTCCGAAAGCCCCGATTCAGGCTCAGCCCCGAAGATAAAGCGGGAGAGCGAAATCGGGTAGCAGCCAATATCCATCAGGCCCCCTCCCCCGATCTCGGCCTGGTTCCGGATGTTACCCGGGTCGTCGTTGAAGTAGGAAAAAGCGGTCTGAATTGTCCGCAACTCGCCGATTTCACCACTCTCGACCCATTTTCGGGCCTGTTGCCACTGGGGGTGATGCCGGTACATGAAGGCTTCCATCAGCTTCAGATGCGGAGAGCGGGCTCCCGCATCGACCAGTTTCTGTCCTTCCTCCGAGGTCAAACCAATCGGTTTCTCGCACAGGACATGTTTTCCCGCCTCTAAGGCCCGGATCGACCAGTCGACATGCATATGATTAGGGAGCGGATTGTAGATCGCATCGATATCCGGGTCATCAAGCAGTTCTTCATAGGAACCGTACGCCTTGGGAATTCCAAGATCGGTGGCGGCGTATTTGGCGTTTTCGAGACTCCGGGAGGCAATTGCTGTCACCTCGGAAAAATTCCCCTGTTGCATGGCCGGGATAACTTTGACGGTCCCGATTTTGGCAGTACTGAGTACCCCCCAACGAACCTTTTTCATGGCGAACGATCTAATCTTGCTGAAGTCCAACGTATGTTTTTTTAAGTCGTATCAAGTATAAGCAGTCACTGGACGTTCTTGCAAAAGACCCTCCGGGAATCTCAGACACCTTTTTAATGAAATCATCGCGCGTGAGCCTGGTTTCCTCGATGAGATTCCAGTTTGGTATCTGGTCGCCTCTTACGGGGGATGATATGATGCTCCTCACAGGCAAGCTGCTCGTTATGGCTCTCTTTTAGACTTTGTAGATCGACATGATATTCGTCCTCGATAATTACGATTCGTTCACCTACAACCTCGTCCAGAGGTTTGGGGAAATCGATCCCACTCTACAGATCGAAGTCGCCCGCAATGACCAGTTGACGATTGCGGAGATCGAAGAGCTGAATCCGGAACGAATTCTGATTTCACCCGGCCCCTGTACACCTGCCGAGGCGGGGCTTTCCAAAGAGGTCATCGAATACTTTGGACCGAAGCTCCCTGTTCTGGGAGTTTGCCTGGGACATCAAAGCATGGCTGAAGTGTATGGCGCAAAGGTCATCCGGCATTCGCGTTTGATGCATGGGAAAGTTTCTGAGATTGAACACGACGGCCAGGGAGTGTTTGCCGGTCTGGAAAATCCGTTCATCGCGACCCGTTATCATAGCCTGATCGTTCCCGAAGAGACGCTTCCTCCGGAACTGATCGCCACCGCCTGGGTACGCGAACCGGGCCATGCTCCAGAATTGATGGGACTTCGCCATCGTGATTACGAAGTTCATGGTGTGCAGTTTCATCCCGAGAGCTTTTTGACAGAAGCCGGCATTCAATTGCTACAGAATTTCCTGGATCTCCCTTCTCCCGTTGCCTCCTGATTCGAATCTTGAGGGCAATCCGGTTACACTGAGCGAACAGTCTGTCGCACGACAGACCTGAATCTATCCCGCCCTGCCCTGCTCCCAACCACACTGTCTGTTGATGGGGATCAGGTCGTTCTCACTTCTCCCACCAGCGAGCTGCGCATGTCTTCTCCAGAATTAGAGATTTCTTCCCAGAACAATTCCACTCGGTCGAAATTATGTTTCGGCCTGGCCCTCTCACTGACTATCGCATGCATCTGTGTGATGGGTGCCGGTTGGGGAATTCGAGGCGCTTATGGACACTCACGAGGGGCGATGATGCCCGGAGCGATGCTGGGGGCGACACTGGCACTCTGCGCGATGCGACCCGACTGGTGGCGACGCGCCGCCGTGATCATGTTCGCCTGTTCGATCGGTTGGGGAATTGGTGGGCAATCGAGTTACGGCATCATCATTGGTTACTCGATGGGAGGAACCTTCCGCAACAGCCTGTTTGGTTATGCATCCCTCTACCTTGTGGGGGGATTATACAGTGGCATCGGTGCCGGATTTCTCGCGCTGGCCCTCACCAAACCTCGATCCTACCTGCAACAGTTCGTCGGCAGCCTCGTCATCATGTATAGCTGCTGGCTGATGCTTTCTTACCTCGAACTTTTGGAACCCCTCTTTGAATATCTGCTCGGAGAGAACAACGCCGATCCGAATGCCTGGTTTCGTCGACTCAACTTTATAACACTCAGCATCGAAGCCTTTGAAGGAGGAGAAGAAGCCCGGGGACTGACCTACTGGCTACACGACACCGTCTGGTTATGTGTATTAGTGACATTGATCGTCAACGGCATACTCTGGGTGATTGTACCCAAATGGCGCGCGGCGAACTCGTTAATTCTGATACTCGCCTTCGGCTGGTTCGCCGGCATGTATGTGTTGATTGAACTTTTCAGCCTGCGCATGAACCCCCACCGCGCGGAAACCTGGGCGGGAGTCGTCGGAATGCGGATCGCTCTCGTTGGTTATTGTCTCGAGCAACGAAACTGGGCCGGTTTCATGCTGGTCTGTTATGGATTCATTGCCGGTGCTTTTGGCTTCAGTTTCGGAGATTTCATCCAGATGGTCGGACGCATCAAATGGGGACCGATTGGTGAATACGCCTGGTTGCAGAATTCGGTTACTGGTCGATCATGGAACAACTCTTCGGTTGCATCATGGGGTTCGGCACTGCGATTGGCCTCGTTCGCCTGGTCAATAAGGGGCTTGCTCCACCGGTCGATGACACACCCTCTCGAACCGTAGATCTTTTCAGTCTGTTCTTTGTGTTTGGGCCTCTGCTCTGTTTCAACTTCCGCAAAGATTTACGCACCTGGGGAGAACGGGAAGCAATCGCTGCCAAGCTGTTTGGTTTTCCCATCAGAACTGGTCGCTCGCCTTTGCAATCGTCTACATGCTCGCCATTCTGATCATGCTGTTGCAGATGCATCGAAAAAGACTCGCCATGGTTCCCGCCACTCCCCTGGGCCGCGCTCAATTACTCGCCTTCCTCGTGAACATCGCGGTGCTGTTAATCTACGCCATGCTCGCTGGGGTGAGTGCCACGAATCTCTTCCTGTTTCTCGTGGCGATACTGATCGGATTACTCGTGATCCTCACCCGGAGTGAACCGGGTCTCGATATCAGCCAGGCGAAGACACCCGCCACTTCCTTCATCTGGTGTCCGGGACTTCTCCACTGGGTCTTGTGGGCGATCTCTCCCTTCTTCCTGGCAGGACTGGCGGCGATCACGATGAAATTCGAGATGAAACAAAATCAGTATCGATTCGAAGATGATGTCCCGCAGGAAGACCGAGTGGAAGAGGCACCGGCAACCAGCTGGTTTGAGGGTTATCAACGCGATGAACTGCTTCAGAGCATTTCCACCGGCGTAGAACCGGGGTGGGCGGGACGCAGCAGATCTTCCATATCTGTTTGAAACTCCCGCCAGTCTCCCAGCACACGCAGATGAATCGCTTTGGCGGGGTAACGGTAGAGTGTCCAGGTCCGTTTGCGATTACGCGATTCTTTGACCGTAACCGCCTCGACAAACAGAACTCCCGGGTGACGCATCAGTAAACTGGCGAGCAACTGGGGGGTCTGTAGATCGAGTTCGGGGGGGATGAGTGTCGATTCATTCCAGTGATTCTCGTTGAAGCGATGCGCCAACCAATCGAGCAGCGCCGCCTGGGGCATCATCTGTTTGACTGTAGACCACCAGTGACCGGCCGAAGATTGAGGTTTCCACTCGGTTGAGTCATCGACGACGTTCTGCATATTCTGAGGGAGAAACAGAAATCCTCTGGTCGTGTGATAGAAGTGACCGATCTGGGGCAGTTCATTCCGAAGCAGTTGCACAGCCCCTAACCGTTTTTTCAGGAAGCCCATCCGCTCGGTGAGAATGTCTGCGGGTGGGTCACTGTCGGAAAGGTCGACTGGTTCAGCACAGAGGGCGCACCGGTGTTGCACCAGCTCAACCCATCCTAAACAATGCCGACACAAAACAAACGTCATCGCCTGTTATCCGAACTGAACCCCAACCCTTCCCGGGACCTCAAAATATCAGAGAGGGTATACAAACAGCGGATCCCTCTTACAATAGAGAATACAAGATCACAGAGAATAAGCTCTCTACTTCACATGATACCCGGTTCCCCGCTGAGCACCATCATGCATTCGAACGAAATCGGGTAAATTAAATCAACCTCAAGAACGCTCCAGACTTATGGCACCTAAATTAAATAAAAAGCAGAAGAAACAGATCGATGCGCTGCGGACGAAAATACAACGGGTGCAGCAACTGCTCACCGCCGCCAAGCAGCAACCGGACGACCCGGGAGAAATCACCCGTCTGCAGAATGAAATCGACGATTACAAACAGCAGATCGACACGATCCAGTCTTCCCCCGCCTGACCAAGCTGAATAGTCTGATGACGGAATCTGAGTATCCCTCCACAATCTTCATCGTGCATCCCAAAGAGAAGCGGAGCAAATGTTCGATTGAACCCTTGCGCGGTCGCGACGGTTTTGTCTTCTGGAAGTTCCCGAACAGAGGACCGGAACCACTCACCAACTATGTTCGCCTCGGCATTGGTGGCCCGGTTTTAAGTCGCGCTGATGCCGATCAGGGGCTGCTCATTCTCGATGGGACCTGGCGTCTCGCCGAAAAAATGGAAGCCGACTTTCAGCAGCTTCCCGTTCGTTCCCTCGCCCCCACCTGGCAAACAGCCTACCCCCGCAAATCCAAACTCTTCGAAGACCCCACCACCGGCCTCGCCACCATCGAAGCCCTCTACGCCGCAAACATTCATCTGGGAAGACCGGTGGAAGGTTTACTGGATGAGTATCACTGGGGGGAAGAGTTTGTAGAGTTGAACCGGGAGGTGATTGAGGCGTATGGACAGTTTTGAGAATGGGTGACCGGCGAGTATATATGATTGAGATCAAAATATATTACTCAAGCTGATTACGATTAACGCCAGATACGCGTTCAGTCTTCTTCTACCAATTCCTTTAATCGACTGATGACTTCGTTCAAATCATTGAAAAGCCATTCCGTTGGACTTCGATGGCAAAATTCCATCAGACTCGTCATTCCAGCTAAAGACTTCCGGGAAACAAGGATCCGTGTGGGTGTTAGCCACCACCCGTTGTCTTGATCATAGCCTGCGTCAATTGCATCCATGATTGTATTACCAAATTCATATTCGAGA
The DNA here is from genome assembly GCA_041398805.1 of Planctomycetaceae bacterium. Taxonomy (GTDB): domain Bacteria; phylum Planctomycetota; class Planctomycetia; order Planctomycetales; family Planctomycetaceae; genus Polystyrenella. The sequence goes on from JAWKUC010000003.1 coordinate 363,188, forward strand.
TCGCTAAAATCGAGAACCAATGCCGAAGGTCGCCATGCCATCAGACCTGCACTAACCATAGCTGCCATAAATCGCCCGTCTCCATTTCCGGCAGAACCATATTGATAGGCTCCCTTAAACGCAACAACCAGGACTTCAAACTGTTCATCGTCGTCTACATACAGATTGTATTCATGCTTGATTTCAGACATATCATCCAGTTGGAGTTGGACTTTTCTCATAGCTGTGAATTCCTTGCGAAGAATATCCCTCATGGAATTGAAAACAAATGCTTCTTCTCGGATATTTTTTAACTTGTTGATCCCTAGGATCAACAAGTATTTTCTCACAAAACCGACAGAAACTCTCTGGGTTAAACTTAGAGATTCGCCTCGCATAAACCAGAAGATAAAAACGCCATCAATCCTTTAAGTTCGATAGCATATTAACCCCGTCTTTGAACCAGAACTTCAACGAATCCGGTAGTAATGTTGGGGGATACTCAATGCAAAAGTTTTCGAACTCTCCTGTCCAACCGGCAGGAACATAGTATTGGATTCCAAGGCCATCACCATAACAAGCCGCCAGGTGTTTTCGGTCGAAATCGATGAACGCAATCGGTATCAAGTGAGCCACATCCCACCAGCTACCAGTTAATTCAAGTAGTTCATAAAACTCGCTTTCCAACTCCGACTGCTGTTTCTGATATCGACGCATTTCTGAGAGAAATCTCACGACATTACTGTCGTTCACAATTGGAATTCCAAAGCGATCTTCTTCGTCAGATTCCAAAACCTGATATCCATTATCCGTATATGCACGATCCCAGGCGTCCAGATCCAGAACCCATAATTCACGATCACAACAGTACCATGAGTATTTGCCCTGATATCGAACTAAGAAGATTTCATCAGGTGGTACTCTATCAAATGACATATTAATTCCGCTTTCGCTACTCCAACGAATTGTTCGTCGCTTTCTCATGACTTTCGTAAAGTTCTCCCCAGGCGACATTCTCGAGTTCCGAGGTGGTGATCTGCTCTCGATGTAGTACATCATCAATAAGCGGGCGAGCTATGTGAATGAAAACCGGAAATTTTGAAATCGGGAATAAGCCCTGGCCCTGATGGCGACTGGCAATCACAAACTGATCTAAATCCTCGACCATTCCCCACGGTTGACCATTCACCGGTGGGTGTACTGTCACTAGTGCGCAATCTTTTCCCGTATCGAATTGAAGTCGCTTGAGAAGATGACAAACCCGAACCGGACTGAACTGGTAACTCTCAAGGGATGAAAGATAATAATCGACCCCTGATTTCATAATAATTCTTCCCTCACTGAAATCAGCATGAGTTCCCTTTATGGATCCTGATTCTCTACAGATGAATAACCTGCTTCGATTACAATTCTACACCCCTCCCATTCTTAAATCCTGCTCATAAATTTCATCGCCAGGACATTTTCTCTCACAACGAAACAGCACACCCCAAACTCCTCTCCGTAATACCATCATTCTCTGATGGCTGGATCGATTTTGACCCAACTTCTCCCCTTGGTCTCTTAGCGCCTTCGCAGTTCAAATTAACCAATTCTACGACGCCTCTCCGTTGGTCGGTTCCCGGGGAATGGCCTCATTCTGATAACACCTTCATCATTTTGAATTCAGGCTGATTCTCCTCGCTAAGGAGTGATTTCCCTGAAAAACGAAGGTTTGTGAAATAATCAGACTGAAAAACAGCTCATTTCGGCCTGTTTTGTCGCGGATTTCCATGTGGCTGCCTGGATGACACTGATTTTCTCAGGCTTCTGTCACAGAGATTGCTTTTCTCTGGCAGCGTGCTCGACCGGGACTCAGGAGAGTTCAGGACCTCACGACATTCTCAATTTTTCCCACTTAGAAGGCTGGATGGCCAGTCGCACAGGGAGTTCAACCAGAAGTGATTTTTTTAACCAACCCTCATCAGGGAGGACAGGACAATGCCAGACTGGAAGAAAACGACGATTTTCAGGTATCAAAGCTAAACGGCAATGGTACGCTACTGGCGACAAGTCCGCTTCTCCCGCCGCTTCATGGGTTGCTATGAAGGTTGAACTAGCCGTTACTGATTCCGCCAGAAGGAGGGGAAGAGTAAGACCAGGATGGCGAATAGCTCCAGGCGGCCTAACAGCACATCAGGACTGTGAGCAGTAATTTCCCCGGGCCGGAAAAACCGGAGTAGTTCTCTGTAGGGCCCAGTACTCCCAAACCGGGGCCGATGTTATTTAACGCCGAGCGACGGCACTTGCACGCAGTCGAGCAGCTTTTCAGCTTTGACATCCTGCTCTCCCGATGCCACTGATCATCGGGTTCAATCGCGGCGAGCTCATCCAGCTGGAAATGAAGATGAGCAGCACAATACTGAAGTAAACCATCACTTCATGTCGCAATGATTTGTCGACCGAGACACCAAAGACTTTGAGTGGTCGCACGACATTCGGACGGAAGGATTGCTCCACTTCCAGTCGCACAATTTTGGCGAAGAGGAGAAAGCGGATGACTTTCAAGCCTCCAGCAGTTGAACCGGCACAGCCGCCGATGAACATCAACAACAGCAGCAGCCCCTTGGCGAACTCGGACCATTCGTGAAAGTTCTCGGTACCGTACCCGGTGGTCGTCATGATGGTGACTGTGATGAAACAGGCATGCCGAAAACACGTTCCCAGGCTGCCGTATATTTGATGCCACCAGAGCGAACAGGTGAGTGCCGTCATCGCAATCAGCAGAATGCCCAGGTAGGTTTTCAACTCGGGATCATGAAAGAGGGGGCAAGTCGTTCCTTCAGACTGAAGTGCTCGTTACGACTCGAATAGCGAAAGACGAAGTAATAGAGCGCCAGTTGGTTCCCCGCCATGACCATGCCAATGATCGTCGTCACCTCGATCGTCAACGACTGAAAGTACCCGATACTTTTATTGAAGGTACTGAAGCCCCCGTAGCGAGTGTTCCGAAGGTGTGACAGAGAGCATCGTAGACAGTCATTCCTCCAACCAGTAGATGATGACGGAGAGGATGGCCGTGAGACACATATAAATCGCCCACATCACGAGGGCTGTTTCCCGAACACGTGGCCGGACCGCTTCGTTGATCGGTCCGGGGACTTCTGGCCGCATCAAGGCTTTTCCCCCCGCCCCCGAGTTGTCCCAGGATCGCCACGAAGAGGACGATGATCCCCATCCCTCAGCCAGTGCGTAAAACTGCGGCAGAAGAGGATACGGCGGAATCAGCATCGGTTCCTCGCTCTCAGGATCAGACATCTGCGGATCTTCGAGTTGCGTCAGCACTGGAGGCCCGTGGTGGTGAATCGGAGACAGATTCAAAGAGGGCATCAATCACCGTCATCGGTTGATCGACTTCGCGATAAGTTCCTGAGAAGAGATAAAGGGAGCCCACCCAGAAAGCCCGCCATCAGCCAACCGAGGCCGACGATCGCAAGTGCTTCTTTCCTCAGGATGTTTGATTGTTCGTTGCGACCGAGCCAGTGGGGATCACTCGAGGCTGCAACAGGTGAAATCAACAGGCCAAAGAAGCCATTCGCTTCAAAAGGAGCGGGTTTGTCCCATGAAGGGAAATGCCCAGGGAAGACTGACCACCGACAGCCAATCAGGATGCCGAGCTGACCCAGAATTCGGGAAAGAAGGTACCAGTTCATAAATCAGGAGTGCATTTTCCAGGAAATCGAACGGAAGAGTCAGCACGCGCAAGAGAAACTCAACCAGAACGGGAATAAAAGAGGCCATTTTACTCATTCCGTTAGCGCCAGTTCACCTGTAATCATCGAATTTTCATTCTCTTCGGTAGTTGAGAAGATGTCTTCCTGACTAAACTGCATAACAGGACAGGGACCGAATCTGGTTCCGACCGGATATTTGAGAACGAAATTTGACAGATGGGAAATAATGAATCAGGTGGAACTCGACCAGCGGGCAAAACAAACCGCCGAACTGTTAGCGAAGCGGGAGTGGCGACTGGTCTGCGGAGAGTTGTACGGGAGGTTTGATCTCGGCCACCCTGACCCGCATCGCCGGGATCTCAACTGGCTGTGTGGTTCGGCAATCGTTTATCGACTCGAAACCAAAGCCGAATGGTTGGGAGTCTCTCGTGAGAAGCTGAACTCGGCAGGGCCCGTTAGCTCTATAATTGCCGAGCAAATGGCTACAGGAGCGTTATTAAAGACTCACGAAGCAGACGTGGCGATTTCCATCACCGGCGACTTGGGACCACAAGCTCCTGCCGAAACTGACGGGGTTGCCTGGGTCGGTATCGCAACGCGCACTTCTGACGGAACGGGTTACCAGGTTAACTCTGAGAAACTGGAATTAGCAAAAGAACTCGTCTCAGGAGAGACCAACTTACGCCAGCAGCGACAATCCGAGGCGGTCTACCGGAGCCTGGGAATCCTTATCGATTATCTGAATGCTTAACTGTTCAGAGCACTTATCTACCCATCACACAGATGACCTTTCGTTCACTCACCAGATGGCAGAACGAAATAGAAGTCTCCTTAAAATTATCCGGGTGTATATTTGGCTCATGGAGTCAATTCACCCAGTTTCCCCTCCGTCACCAGAAAAATTCTGACAGGGCCGTTCAGCTTTTTCGACTCGAAAAAGAGGAGGGTTCAATTATGCTGAGAACTTGCGAAAGACTGTTTGAACAGTTCATGGAAACCTGGCTGACTGCCGGGTTGACCGATTACATGGCGCTCGGGGTCGCCATTGTGTTCATCGCCTGGAGCATCAACTTTTTCAACTCGAAATGAGCTCGTCAGCATGAATTCTTCACAGGTGCGACATTGAGAGTCCCCGGGTGATGAGGTTAAGATGGAAGCCAGCCCTTCCCGTCCTACTTTTCCACACCTGCAACCGGATTCAATCTCTCTCCTTATATGTATCGCATCACTCAGGAAATCCACTTCTGTTACGGTCATCGCCTGCTCAATTACAATGGCAAATGCCGACACCTGCACGGACACAATGCCCGCTCCGTCATCACATTAGAGGGTGAGGAATTGGATGAGCGCGGAATGCTGATCGACTTCACCGACATCAAAGCCAAACTGCGCACCTGGATCGATGAAGAACTCGATCACCGCATGATCTTATGTAAGGACGATCCCATCCTCGTCACACTGCACGAGATGAACGAGCCCTGTTACATCATCGATGAAAACCCGACCGCCGAGAATATCGCCCGCCTGATCTATCAACGGGCTGTAGAGTTCGGTTTTCCTGTTGTGGAAGTCTCTTTATGGGAAACGCCCAATTCACAAGCCTGTTATCGCGGATAAGCAAAGTCGATTCTGGTGAACAGACTATTGCTTCACAGCGACGAATCTGAGACGGACGTAATCTTTCAGAAAGCCCTGTTCGTTCTGCGGTAATTTTGTTTCGACAGCAGGGATCAGTTCGTCGAGAAAAGCGTCCCGCTCATCAACAGGGATTGGTTCCAGAAAAATCCCCGCGAAGTTCTTAAACCAGTCTCGCGCACTGAGACCGATGGGGGTCGGTCGCTGATAAAGTTCGATCTGCTGTACTTCAAACCCGCCTCGTTCGAGAAGTGCCTGATATTCCACAGGAGTGGGAAAATACCAGGTATCGTATGTTGAACCGTCAAAACCCCGCCTGTTCAGACCCTCTACCAACGCAGTGCGGGCGACTTCGACATTGCCGGCTCCACCAAATTCCGCGACGAAGCGTCCACTCGGTTTGAGTGCGCGATAGACAGACGCGATGACTTTTTCCGGTGGACGAATCCAGTGTAATGCTGCATTGGAAAAGACCGCATCAAATTGAGAATCAAACTCCAAATCTGTCGCACTTTGCAGCTGGGCATCAATTCCTTTCGCCTGGGCTGCTGCAATCATCGAAGGATCAGCATCGATTCCAGTTACCTCTGCGCCCGCTTCGATAAGTGAGAGAGTTAACGTTCCATTCCCACAACCCAGATCGAGGATGCGTTCGCCCACTTGAGGTTTCAACCAGTCGATCAACGACTTACCCAACTCCGGGACATACGCCGCGCTTTGTTGATATCGTTCCGCATTCCAATTCTGATTGGTGGACATCAATTCCTGTTCCTGCTGAAGTTGTGCAAGCACCCGTCTCGCCGTTTTATGTATACATTGTAAGCCCTGACACCGCTTCGACACGAGCTCTGAAATCAGGTTCGGTTCCTCAGATTGCGAATCGCGCTCACTTGGTTGTATTTGGCTGGGAGACCCTTCAAGATAAAGTGTATCCATTTTATCTATTTGTTATTGATACTCCCTGACGAAGAAACTCGATTTCATGATGCTTCTCCGCGTTTTACCTGTTTCGCTCCTGATATTCTGCATTCTCGGTCTGCCTGTCGCGGTTTTTTCACAGGAAGATGAAGATGCGATCATCTTCCCCGGTTTACTCGGAAGTTATCAGGAGGGGGGACAGGAGTATTTCGAACGGATCGATCCCGATATTGCCTTCGACTGGGGAACAGGTACTCCTGACAGACGATTACCTTCTAGAGAACTGTTCGAGGTCGACTGGTCCGGATTGATTATCATTCAACAGAACATCCCGATGCAGTTTCATGCGTGGGTGGCCGGAGATGTGAAAGTGACCATCGATGGCGAAGTCGTTCTTGAAGGAACAACAACTGAGCCCGGTTGGGTCAGCGGTCCTGCTCAATCTCTGCAGCTGGGTGAACAGGAAATCGAGGTTCATTATAAACGGTCCGCAACGGCGGGAGCGATCAAGCTCTACTGGTCCTCAGATACGTTTGCCCTCGAACCGATTCCGGCGAACCTGCTGTTACGTGAAGAACCGAGCCCCGAACCTTACCTGATTGAGGAAGGGCGCGAAGTGACGCGTGCGTTTCGCTGTTTTCATTGTCACGCCCCACCCGGCAATGGGACGCGAACTCCGGAACTGGGTGCGCCTCCCCTCAATCATGTGAGTGAAACCGTCGACTGGAACTGGCTCGTCGCGAAAATTGAAAACCCACGACACCAGAACAAAGCAAGTAAGATGCCCGACTTTGGTTTTGACCGAACTGAAGCGGAAGCCGTGGCTGCTTACCTCTGGAGTAAAGCGAAACCAGCCAAGCTGACCGAAGCCCCTGCATTACCGGAACCAAAAGCGCAGAAAAAGAAAGACGAACAAACAGAACAAGCCGATCCTTTACTGGAAGGAGAACAACTCGTTCACACGGTCGGTTGCCTGGCCTGTCATCAGGTGGATGAACTGGGAACAAGCGAACTCTACAGCGGGCCTGAACTAACAAATTCAGGAGCGAAGCGCGACATTGACTGGCTCTATAACTGGCTCGATAACCCGGACAAACTTTATCCGGGACATCAGATGCCGGAAGTCACGTTAACCGACCCGGAGAAAACTAAGATCGCGATGTATCTCTCCGCGCTGGGAGAAACGACGGAGATAGATAAAAACACGGAAACACCTGAATTCAGTGAAGAACAGATCAAGCAGGGAAGAGTTCTCATCGAGCAGGCGAAATGCGCCTCCTGTCATGACATGAATCGCATCGGTTCATTCTCTTTCTATAACAGTGCCCCCCTCATGGCATCCCAGCTGACTGAGCCGAATTCGTGTGTAGTACCTGACAAAATCCCTCACCAGGGTACAGGCCCTCATTATGGTGAGCAGGTCAATGTGGAAGCCATCAAAGCATTCATCTCTACTCCCCTTCCCGTGCGGCGACTTGATGATCGGACGGAATCTATCGCTAAAGGTCTCAGCCAGCACTCCGAGGGAGAACGTTTGCTGCGTCGAAAAAACTGTCTCGCCTGTCATCAACGCGGGAACGAGAACGGTCTCAAAGATCTGGCCGGTAAAATCGCCGCGCAGGTACCGGGACAGGAAGGCTTGAGTGAATCCTTCGTGCCTCCTTCCTTAACAGCAGTTGGGGACAAACTGCGCGATGACGTTCTGGAGAAAGCGATTGCCGGAGATCAGGATCGTGTTCGCGTGGACTGGCTCAAAGTCAGAATGCCGAAGTTCAAACATAGCAAGGAAGAATCTTCCGCGCTGCTGACCTACCTGAAAGGCCACGATCGCATTCCGGGTAACGGACCGGCAGTTACCGATATTCCGGAGATCCCTCAAGGGAGTGAGGAAGAATGGTTCCTCACTGGCCAGGCATTAGTTGGCGCGCGTGGTTTCAGTTGTATTGCCTGTCATCAGATTGGTGATTTCAAACCGAAGAAAGTCGAACCGGGCGCCAGAGGAACCGATCTCAAAGGGATTGGTAACCGGATGCGGAAAGAATTCTTCTTCCGCTGGGTGCAGTCGCCCATCCGCGTCGTGATTGGTATGGAAATGCCTTCCTTCAATCGTCCCAAAGAAGGTGTGTTCGAGGGACATCTTCCTTCTCAGCTCGCTTCCATCTGGACCGCTCTTAACCATGAACGCCTGGAGATTCCAACTGATCCTTCTGTTGTGGAACAGTACTGGGCGGTGGAACCGGGTGCACCTCCTCGGATTGTTCGGGATGTGTTCATGTTGAAGAACGGGAAAGAGGAAGAAACCATTCCTCGATCCTTTGCTGTCGGATTTGAGAACGGTCACAGTCTGCTGTTTGACCTGGCTCAACCTCAGCTTCGATTGTGGACGGTGGGGGACTTCGCCCAGCAGCGGACCTCGGGCAAAAGCTGGTTCTCTGATATGGCCGGGACTCCCCTTGGCAGTTTCCCGTCCATACCCGATTTCGCCCTCACAATTGATGGTGATGTTCTTCTACCTCAACCTGATGGTGATACAGCCTCCCGAATGGTTCGTTATGAACGGACGGATTCCCGGGTCGACCTCGAATATCTGGTTCACTTTTCCCTGGCCGGTAAAACTCATGATGTGCGCGTCATTGAAAAACTGGAATCCTTCACAAACGATTCGACAAATGGCATTAAACGGAGTTTTGAAGTAAGCGGTCTCCCCGGGCAAAGCTCGCTTCTCGTTCGTCTGCCCGATATTCAGGATGGATTGGGAGAAGCCAAAGTCGAATTCGAGTCGAATGTCAAACAGGAAACATTTCAACACGAAAAACTGAAAGGACTCGCTCCGTCAGCAGAGCGCGCTGCCTGGCTTCGACTCGATGCCAATGCAGACCACGTATCAGGAGGATGGACGTACTTATGCAAATTGAAATCTCCCAAGTTGATCACAACACCGGCACCTCTGGAGACGATCCCCCCTACCCCGGTGACTACCGTCCCCGGTTTCACGGGGACTCGACTGCCGCTTGATCGGTCGATCATGCCGACGGCGATGACCATTACCCCTCAGGGAGATCTCGCCTTCACTTCGCTTAAAGGTGATGTCTACCTGGCGCGTGATACAGATGGAGATGGACTCGAAGACAAACTGATTCTCGTCGAGGAAGGCCTGGCGGCTCCCTTCGGCATTTATGCGGATGGAAATCAGTTACTGGTCTCTCACAAACCGGAAGTACTGAGGTTGATCGATACTAACGGTGATGGTCGTGCAGATGAGCGCGAAGTTGTCGCCACGGGTTGGGGTTACTCAGAGGACTATCACGACTGGACGACCGGCCTAATTCGCGATTCACAGGGCTACTTTTATGTCGCTCTCGGTTCCGATTATGGTCAGAAGAATCGCATCGACTTTACTCGTAAGTGGCGCGGGAATGTGTTGCGTTTTGATGACTCGGGGAATGTGGAATCGATCGCAACCGCGTTCCGCTTTCCTACGGGGATGGCGGTCGATTCCGCTGATCGTGTTCTGATCACCGACCAGCAGGGCGTGCAGAACACTTTCAATGAAATTAACTTCCTGCAACCTGGAAAAGCATATGGTGTTCCCGGCTGGCTCGATAAAGAGAAAGAAAACATAGCAACCTCCCCTGCGATTCAGATCCCGCACCCCTGGACCCGAAGCGTCAACGGCATCTTCATGCTACCGGATGATTACCCTGTCCCGGAACTGGCCGGTTCCGGGATTGGTTGTGAACTGGACAGTCGCTTTCTGATTCGATTCCACGTCGAAGAGATCGCGGGGGAGGTTCAGGGTTCCACCTTTTATTTCAGCGAGCCGAACCAGGTCACCTCGCCCGAAAACTTCCTCGGACCGCTCTCTGGATGCGCTGGTCCCGATGGCTCCATCTACATTGGTTCGATTCATGACAGTGGCTGGGGAGGAGGTGCTAACACCGGTGAGATTGTGAAACTGACTCCTGCGGGAAAACTTCCCAATGGGATTAAACAGATTCATGCCCGGAAGAATGGATTTGAAATCAAATTGATGAAACCTGTTGATCGAGCTCTGGCAGCCGATCCATCCGCTTACACCATCTCCACTTACACACGTGTGTGGGGAGGTGCATATGGAACCCCCGATTCCGGACGTCACCAGGTTGAAGTGAAACAGGTGAGTTTGGCGGACGATGGAAAATCAGTTTACCTCGAACTTCCCGAATTACTTCCCACCTATGTTTACGAAATCAACTGTAACGACCTGGACCCTGCCGACGAACAACCCTTCTGGCCCGCAACAGCTCACTATACATTGAATGTGATTCCATAATCTTAAGCTGTGACAAGGGTTTTACCGCAGTTAATCAAGGTCTGAATGTAGTTCTTACAAAAACGCGGGAACAGTTGTAACCTGATCACGAAAAAACTCTGTGAGACAGATCAACAAACATTGATTTAACAATAAACTGCTCTTGATACGACTTTTTCATTCCCGTAGTATCCCGCCCTCTCTCTCATCAGGCCCGCCTTGAAAAGCGTGCGTAACACAAATTATTCGTAAGAATTATCTCTGCACAGGGATGTGCTGGAGAACGTTGCGCATACTCCATTTCCATCAGATTTATCATTACTCGATGCATCGGCATATCCGATCTCGAAGAACAATTACTGGTGACAACTTTCTTTCTGAACTTAACCCAGAATGAAGTTCGAACTGGAGTCGATGCTTTTCAGACTGTCTCACAGGATTATACAAGGATGAAATCTGTGCGAGCCATTTGCACGCTGCTATTGATGGGTTCTCTGATTCTCTCAGAAACCTGCCTGCAGGCACAAAACGGACAAAATCTGGAATTTGAACCGACTGTTGAGAAGCAAACTTCGACCGTCCAGGTTTATCAACTTAAATTTCAATCTGCGTCTTACGTTAAGAATCTGATCAACAGCCTGCTTAAAGATCAGGCCGCGCAGATTGAAATCAATGTCATCGAAGATCAGAAACTTCTCCTGGTCCGCGGACCTCAGGAAGTGCACGAACTGGTTGCTCAGTTAGTCGAGTCGGTTGATAAGGAATCGAAAGTTCCAGCAACTCAACAACCCCTCGATCTGCAACCACAACCAGATGCTTTCCTGCAACAATCATTGCAAACATTTCGATGCCGACCCGACAGTCTGCTGCGTGCCAAACAACTGGCGCAACAGGTTTTAAAAGCAGAGCCGGGTATCAAAGTGACGATTGAACCGGAAACAAGCCTCTTACTCGTTCTGACGAGTAAAGAAGGAACGGAGCTGCTGCAACAGGAATTGTCGAAAGCACATCTACTGGCAGAAGCTTCCAAATTAGTGAATGTCCCAGGAGCGGCCCGTGATCGCGCTCCGCAAATGGCTCGCAAAGTCGAGGACCTGTATTTTCCACGATATCATTCCATTGAACGTCTGGAACAGACCGCTCAAAGGTTATTACGACAACGACTGGCGAAAGACCCTCAAGGGGGTGCTGGTAAATACCAGGTGCAAAGTCGTACGGGTTCCACGTTGAATCTGTACTTCGATGCCAGCCAGAATCGCCTTGTCATGAGTGGCGAAGAAAGTCTGGTTGATCAATTCTCGGATCTGATTATTTCACTCGACAGCCCGAGTGATCTCGGTGAGGAAAAAGTCAGCGTTTTACCAGTGCTCAACTCGAAACCCGACACTGTCCGTAAAGCAATCAAAGCCTACATGAGTGGTTACCGGGCAACTCCCGGAAAACCGGGTGCTGCACCTGCTGACGCTAAAGACCCTCAGAGCCGTCTGGGAAAACCGGGCAATGAGATTCAGCAGATCAACTTTCAGGATAACGGCGTTAATCCAAACAACGTCACTTTTCAGATTGAAGGTGACCCGAATGCGCTTGAAATGGATCTCGATGATGAAGCCCGCTTGCGTGCTCGCCTGGGTGAACTGAGTAACAACGTCCAGATTCAGACACTTGATGATCTCGACCTGATCATTCTGCGAGGTCGCGATGAAGATGTTGCTGAGATCAGCCGTATTATTGAACAGATCGAACAACTTTCCGTTGATGCCGAACCAGAAATTGAACTGATTCCACTCAAGCATGTTTCAGGACAGGCATTACAGAACCTGACCGCTCAAATCACACAACAACTTGTAGGGGGTCGTCAGGGGCGGGCTTTTGTCACAGCCCTGAATAAACCGAACTCGATTTTATTGATTGGTTGGGGAGAGGCCTTTACTGCCGTCAAAGATTTAATCGCTCAACTGGACACACCCGTTGACCCCGATTCTGAAATGCAGATGTTCGCCCTGGAACATGCCAACGTCGCAAATGCAGTTCAGTCGGTTCAACAGTTCTTCACTCCCCAGGGGGGGCTCTCTCCCACTGTGAGCGTGATCGCTGATAATCGAACGAATTCGTTGATCGTACGCGGTGCACCACGCGACTTGATGCAGGTGGCTGCTTTAGTGAAGCGACTCGATCTGCCCGGTGGCGAAGCGGTCAATCAGGTTCGTCCTTACAAACTGAAGAACACTCTGGCGAACGATCTCGCTACGGTGATTCAACAGGCGATTGATGCGGCACGCGGTGTAGGAAGTGGCAAATCTAAAGCACTCGAACTCTTAACCATCGACGCTGCCGGCGAAAAACTGATCAAGACAGGAGCCCTGGAGGATGTCCGCATCACTCCCGATCCTCGCACAAACACATTGATCATTTCTGCTCCGTCTGAAAGTATTCCTCTGCTTGATGCGTTGATCGGTCAACTCGACCGGGAACCGACTGAACAGGCACAAATTAAAGTCTTCCGCATTATTAACGGAGACGCCCGTTCTCTGATCACCATGCTACGATCATTGATCCCTACCAGCGCGGGAGTGGCTATCGGTCCACAAATTCCGGGAGCTTCGGGGGAATCCTCACTGATTCCATTACGATTTTCCATCGACGAGCGTACCAACAGCATTATTGCCTCCGGTTCATCAGGCGATTTAGCTTTAATCGAAGCATTACTGATCCGGTTGGATGCCAAAGATGTGAAAGAACGCAAAACTTCTGTCTATCGGCTCCGGAACGCGCCCGCGTTCGATGTCTATGAAGCGATTAACGAATACCTGCGTAACGAACGCCGGGTACGTGATGCCACGAATACATCAACCAACCGCTTCCTCGACATCGAAAAAGAAGTCGTTGTCGTTCAGGAAGATGTGAGCAACTCAATTATCATCTCGGCAACTCCGCGTTACTACGATGAGATCCTGCGCTGATCAAGGAACTGGATGAACAACCACCGATGGTGATGATTCAGGTCCTGATTGCAGAACTGGCGCTTAACGATACCGACGAATTTGGTGTCGAGCTGGGTCTGCAGGACAGCCTGTTATTCGACCGCTCTTTACTGGGTGACTTAACAACGACCACCAACACGACCCAGGTAACCACCAACAATGGTGTCACCACTGTCACCGAAGAGGTAATTCAATCGGCGACGAATACACCTGGATTTAACTTCAACAACTTCCCACTGGGGAATCGTGGTAGTACAAAATCGTTATCCACTTCCAACGATCTGGCCGGCCAGGCACTCTCGCACTTTGATGTCGGCCGCGTGAACAGCCAGCTTGGTTTTGGTGGACTGGTTCTTTCTGCCGGCAGTGAAAACATCAATATTCTAGTACGGGCACTCAAAGAATCACGACGGCTGGAAGTACTCAGCCGACCACAGATCATGACGCTCGATAATCAACCTGCCTTCATTCAGGTCGGTGAACGTGTGCCACGAGTGGTGAATACCACCTTGAACCAGTTTGGTCAGGTGAATACGGTCGAGCTGGAAAACGTCGGTTTGATTGTGGCGGTCACTCCCCGTATCAGTCCGGAGGGTAACGTGGTGATGGAGATTGATGCCGAGAAATCTGAACTTGGTCCAGAAGCGGACGGAATTCCAATTTCGACTTCTGCTGACGGTGAAATACTGAGATCACCTCGAATCAACCTGACCACAGCTTCGACAACTGTAAGTGCCGATAATGGCGAAACGATTATTCTGGGTGGATTGATCACAAAATCGACTGCCAAGATTGCACGACGCGTTCCTTACCTGGCGGATATCCCCCTGTTGGGAGATCTCTTCCGGTTCGATTCTCGCTCGGTCCGACGTACCGAGCTATTGATTATCCTGACCCCTTACATTGTCAATAATCCACAGGACATGGATCGCATCAAACAGATTGAAGAAGCACGTATGCACTGGTGTGCAGCCGATGTTGCCGCGATTCATTATGACAATGCCTTCTGTGTAGATGGAAACTGCGATATGGATTCTCAATTGCAGGTCATCTTCCCTGATGAAAATCCCCGGGGAGACTTCTTTGCTCCTCCTCCAATTGAAATGCAACCGACTCCCATTCCTCAGACGCGACCCAACGAGTCCATCCAACCGATGTTATTGCAGGAAGATCAGGTCTTTCAGCAACGACCGGAATTCTCGACTGATATCAAACCAGTTGCTGCCGAAGAGGAAGCCTGGTGGAAACAGGAGGGACTCAAGAAAAATAAGGACGATAAACAATGATGAGTCGCCGCTGGAATCAATTGCCGACACTCATCCTGTTATTGCTCACAACCAGTTGCTTAACGGGCTGCGCTTCCTTTCATCTCGCCCAGGCGATGAAGTTCGATCTGGATAAACCCTTTCCCTGGGAAACAGACGACGATGAGATCAAAGTCCCGGCTCGACTGGTCGTGGTGTGGAAAGATACGATTCTGAATCAACGGAACAAATTAGGCGTCCGTGGATTTGGAGGTCGCATCATGTTCTATGACGAACAGGGAACCAAACCGATTAAAGTGGCCGGAAACGTGGCGGTCTACGCATTTGATAATACAGGTGCGGCCGCTGATGCGACTCCTGATCGGAAATTTATTTTCAAAGCAGAAGAAATGGAGAAACACTACAGCAAATCTGCACTGGGACACTCCTACAGCTTCTGGGTCCCCTGGGGTGAAGTGGGTGGTGAACCGCGAAAGATCAGTCTGTTAGTCCGGTTTGAAGGTGAGAGCGGGGCAATAATCATGTCTGATGCCAGCACGCAAACTCTTCCTGGTATTCCCAAGGGATTTATGGCTGGCAAATCAAAACAGTCGGGGGAATCCTCCGAGAGCATGATCCAGCAGGCAGCCTATGCGGAAATTCCGAACCTGCCCAACCTGCGAAGACCGGTCGATCACAATTCACAGATGGAAACAGAAACGATCTCCGTATCACAAACCTTCATGGATCGACATCTCTCGAACCCTCAGAACTCCTCTGAGGTGAACGTCAATTATTCGAATGAGGATATTTATTCTCAACCGAATGGGCAGCAGTATGAACCTCCGGCAGAACTGAATCTGCAGAATGAGCGACTCACTCCGCTTCCTTCGAATAACGCAGAGGAGTATCCACTCAATAGTGCTCAAACCGGGCAGTATCAACCAGAAGGTCAAAAGAGTGCCGAGCAGGAAATTGCTGAACTAAGAGCCTCATTAGAGGCGATGCGAAATGAGTTGTCTCAGCGACATCGACCGCAAACGGGAAGTGATTCCCGCTACCAGTCGTGGGCTCGCCAGAGCGAGCGACAGATTCCTCTCAGTTCGCTTCAGGGAGGCGAGGACGTCCCTCAGAACTCACTACGAGCTCGTTACGAACAGCATTTACGCCAGGCTCAAACATCAGGATCCGGGCAGCCAGATCTCTCTGCCGGTCACTCTCAACCGACCCGTGCAGCGTTACTATCCCGTCAGCAAATGTCACCTCAATCGAGGGAGCAACAGACTGAATGGGAGTGGTCGACGCCAGGATCTCCCTCAACTGCTCCCTACGGGCAGTAGTATCCGGTTGAGGAACATCGAACCCAATCGATAACCGGGGAAGATACATCTGATTGGGACGTGGACGTTGCAAAGGGCGATTGATCGACTGTGCCTGACTCCGCTCGATCCTCAAATCCTCGATAGCACTTCGAACATTGCCATCCGTCGATCCCTGCTGCAAGCCAACGAAACCACCATCCTCTGACGAGTCAGCTCCCACGAAGCTTCGAGCATCCCGATTTTCTCGCAGAAACCTTGCATCAGACGAAATTGGGCTTTCCGCAGATGCACCGCCTGGACCAGGTTGTTTGGTAAGCGGCTGACCGAGAGTTCGATCTCCAAAGAGTTGAGCATAGGCATCCGAGTGCGACACGATCGTAATCACACTGACCATCACAAAAATAATTGTCCTTAAACGCATAGTGGTTACCGCAGTAAGTAAGTTTGCAAAGGTGGGCGAGGTTGAAGGTGGGCACGCGTCTGCAATCCGACAAATCAGAGCTCAATTCCGAACATCACAAAATCGCTGGTTGGCAACCAGCATCGATTGTTATTGGTGAGCTTTCATTACTTTCACAGATGACTACTGAAACATACCACCTTGTTAGTTAAAGGCAGGAACTACTGACTCTGGTAGGAAAAATCGGGAGGAATATCGCGAGGCAGCCTGACACAAAGGACGAATCTCACGCAGATCCGCGCAAAGGCAGACTTTGCCCAATCGTAACATTCCATCCACCTGAATCCAGAGGGGAAATTTGTTTACTGGCGAAGAGCTAGCCAACTCATGGAGAGAATCGGCCGTTGCAGCCGAGCCAGATTCGTAACTCAGCTGTAACCTAGTGCTCTGACTATCGGTAAATGTCATGCATGATAAAAGGGTAGTCCGGACAATCACGAAGTGTTGTCCGGATGCAGTAGGCACAAGATATTCCAACAAGTCGCCTTGGATCTTCCAATTGTTAAAGGCTTATCCGCATCACTCAGAGAATATCTTGTCGCTGCGCGACCCGGACAACTTTTCAAGATTGTCCGGGCTACCCACCTTTATTTACATGACATTCAGGGTTAGACGGAACACTAGTGCCTGTTGTTATACGAACCTGTTTGTTTAAATCACCACAGGTTTTCCGGTCTGACGGCGAACTAGAACCCACTGCCCGGCATGCATCGACCAATGAGTTCCCTGCATCGCAAAAATCGCACCGATGGTTTCACCGATGCGCTGAAGTCGTTCAGGGGCCGGTTTCATCAATTCTTCATCGGACAGCTTTTCCAATGCAGATAAGGTTCCAGCTCGCTGCTCTTTCATGAGCGTCATCAATTTCTCTTTGGAGTACAAATCCAGATCGTCTTTATCCGAATTAGCACGATCGTACAGTTCAACAAATCCTTCCGGTAAAGCAGGCATACTTCCCGGGCAGATTGCTTCGATCAACTGATGCTCAGAGGCGATCAGATGTCCCACCTGCCAGTTAATGGAATTGATCCCCTCTGCGGGACGCAGTTTGAACTCATCATCGGAAAGATCTTCCAGGTATGCTTTCACAATATGCTCTGGGACCACTAACGATTTTTTTATGTGTGCTGCAATACTCATCACAATATCTTTCTATGGAAGCATCAAAAGGGATTCACTGGAGGTGCGTATTTCATTTTAGTATTTGAAGTCTACTTGCTCCAACTGTTAGCCCATAAATCTGGACGCCATCCTCTATTTATCATGCCGATCAATTGTCCTTCACTGAGAGAATCTTAAAGATCTTGAATCGACTTGAGTGCGAACGCCTGGAAATCACGAACAGAAAAGTTCATTTCTATCCAACTCTGGGCCTTGGGGGCGAATACCTCATGATTCGAGTCCGTTTATAAGGGACTCTGCTGCTCACGCGAGAGACTTTCTTTAATCCCCTGTAAACAAATCGTTTACTTTCTCGACCAGTTCCTCCACTTAAGCGAGAAACTGTTCGAAAAACTTCTTCAGGTAGTGTTGTGAGAGTGTCTGGCCTCTGAAATTATGAGAGTTAGCCGGACCTGATCGAAAAAGATGGTGTATATAACCGATAGCTCTTCAAGACAAACAAGAGCTACCACAAAAACAGCATGGCTGCTTCTATCGCTGACTGAAATCAACACCTTCGAGCCTTCCCTTCCAACCTGTCAGCACTCCCCATCCAAATTTAACATCTTCTGAACTTATCCCGTAGCTGGAGTTAAGCCGTGAAAAGTGCCCTCGAATTGTCGTTCTACACTGGATTTACCATCAATGCCTACCATCTTGTGCGTGGATGATGACCCCTGCATTACCAGATCGATTGAGATTCATCTCTCGAACTATGAGGTGAATGTCAAACAGGAATGTTGCGGGAGGCTCGGATTCTGGGACGTTTTTGATCTCAAACCTGACTTAATCATCTCCGACATCAACATGCCGGATGGTGACGGAGTTCATTTTTTACAGCAATTAAAAAGTAATTCACAGACTGCACATATACCGGTCCTCATTCTGACGGGTCGTCGGGATCCCCAGTTGAAAGGACGCATGAAAAACCTGGGTGCGGCAGCGTTTTTAAACAAACCAGTTCATTTTGATTTATTGTTGAAAGAGATTCGTCGGCATATCTCTTTTAAAGAAATCGACTGGTCCAGCAAAGACAAACCTGCTGAACAGGCCGATTGATTTTTGTTCGACCTGCTGAAAGTATGACTCAACACATTTTCGCCCCGGGTAGAAAGCCAGAGCAGATTCTCTGGCAGTTATCAATTTCAATACAACTCCATTTCATGAATGATCTGGCGAGGAATTAGATGAAAATTCTACTACTGGAAGACGAGGAAGCGGACTACCAGATTATTTATCGTGCTCTTAAACGGGCCAACTGCCCTTTAACGATCATCTGGACCGAGAAACTTTCTAAAGCAGCACAATATCTGGAAACCCAGTCCTTCGATGTCATCCTGACTGACCTCAACCTCCCTGACTCTTCGGGAATTGCTACCGTAAAAAAGCTGCGCGAGATCAACCAGGAAATAGCCTTGATTGTGTTAACAGGCCTGGAAGACGAAGAATCACAGATGGCTTCTCTCTCAGCGGGAGCTCAGGACTATATAGACAAAGGGAACATTACCACCAACTCTCTATTAAAAACAATTCGTTTTGCCGTACAACGACAGGAGCATCTTCAGGAAAAAGAAGCCCTTTATCAGGAAGTCCTAGCGAGCCGCGAAAGATTGGCCGAGCAGAAACAACTGCTTAAGAAGAAAAATCGAAGACTCCGCCGACTCTATCAGACAGCTCACCGTTTTGTGGATAATGTCTCTCATGAGTTCAGGACTCCACTGACTGTGATCAAGGATTATGTATCCCTGGTTCAGGAAGGTGCTGTGGGAGAGATCAACCAGGAACAGAATCGAATGCTCAGTATTGTGGGAGTACGGGCAGATGATTTGAACAACATGGTCGACGACATGCTCGATATCAGCAAGCTCGAATCGGGCTTGATCGGCGTCTGGAGGCAAGGTTATCGACTTCAGGAAATCATCGAATCGGTCTGCCACCCATTGATGAAGCGGGCCGAATTAAAGGGAATTCAATTCGTGATTGAAATTCCCACCTCTCTTCCTGCTGTATTTTGCGATGCGGAAAAAGTCGGACGAACAATCATTAATCTTGTCACCAACGCCATGAAGTTCTGTGGCAGCCCTGGCCTGGTGAGACTGTGGGTCAAACCTGATCTCGTCAACGGAGAAGCGCAAATTGGCATCAGTGATAATGGTCCTGGAATCGACCCCATTGAACAACAGGAACTGTTTAAAAGATTCAAACAACTCAGTAATCGGTTCAGTTCGAGAGCCAAAGGATTCGGGTTGGGCCTGAACATTGTGCGGGAACTTGTCGAATTAAACCTGGGCGACCTGACGCTGGAAAGTTCATTGGGAGCCGGTACAACGTTTATGTTCACGCTCCCAATCAACCGGCCAGAAATTGTTCTTCAGAATTATCTGCAGTACCTCGAACAGATTCCGAGCAAATCCCAGCAGGTCGCGATGATCACCGCCAGCCTGGATGAACAAATCACGAAGCCTCTCGCCAATGAAACAGATGCCTTCTTCAATTGTCTGCTACGCAAGCACGACCTGATGCTGAGACTCAGTCAGCACCGATGGCTGTTCCTTCTGCATCTCCCGTGTGTCGAAATTCAACATTTTGTCGATCGCGCCCAGAAAGAACTTAAAAAAGTGAATCGAAACAGGCCTTTTGGTCTACTTCCTGAGTTTGATCTGAATCTGGAAGGCTGCTGGCAGGCGAAAGAAGCACAGAAAGAAATCCTGACGAGATTTAATCATGTTATGCAGAAGCCCAGTTGTGGCTACAAAACGACCAACAGTAATGAGGTTTTCGCAGTTGAAGACGCTCAGAGTAATGAATACAGCCAATGATCTGGCTGATCGTGTTTCAATGATCTGAAACCGCTTTAAGGAACTCTATAAGGAGGATTCATGTTCGATAAGACTCGAATATTAATCGTTGATGATGATGCCGATATTTTACGGGGAACAATCCTGCGCATGTCTGTGGCCGGATACCAGGTGATGTCTGCCCAGAATGGGATGGAGGCCGTCGAGATGGCCACCGAGTATCTCCCCGATGTCATCATTATGGATGTTCGCATGCCGGAACTGGACGGACTGTCCGCCATGAAGATTCTACAAAACCAGAAACAGACACAGGACATCCCCGTCATTATTCTTTCTGCCAGTCTTATGGATCGTGAACACGCTCTCGATGTGGGTGCTGCCTATTTTCTGACTAAACCTTTTCAGGGTGATGCCCTGATTGAAACAGTCCGGGTAGCAATTCGACAGAAACAATCCAGACAGGTCAGCCACAGCCCTGTTCCACAATTCCAGACCTGAGGGGAACCCTGAGATGACACCACGTACACGAAAATCTATTCTGATCGCAGATGATGATGCGGAACTGCTGCAGTCGATCTCAGTTCGGCTGAAAAGGCTCGGTTGCGCCGTATGGAAATCTCCCGACTCGGCGCATGCTCTGATGGGGGCCATGCGGATGAAGCCCGATTTGATCATCCTCGATGTCAATATGCCCAACGGGAATGGTCTGGCTGTCGCCGAGATGCTGGCCGGCAATGAAGAATGTCGACACATACCTATCATCATTCACACCGGGTTGAATGAACCGGCAACAATTGCCCGCTGCATCCAGAACAAGGCACGTTACATCCGGAAATCTCCAGGCTCGCCCGAACAGATCGTCGATGCAGTTCAGTCGATGTTACAACTTCCCAAATCGAATAAGGCACATTCGCTAGTGGAAGAGGAACCTCTGACTGAAATCGAAATGCACGAGGAGTTTTTATCTGAGATCTCCCAGAACCACATTACTGAGCACCAGGCAGAATTCTCTACTTCTCATGCCGCCCTTACCGTCTGCGAAGAAGAACTTTGTCAGGCCGATACTCCCAGCATCTCTGAGCACCGCCCATTGATCCTGTCGATCGATGATGACCCGGATGTTTGCCTCGGTCTGGAGTTAAAACTGAAACCTTATGGCTTCGATGTCATTGGTGCTTTTAACGGGGAACAAGGCTGCGAGCTGGCTAACGAGTTAAACCCGGATCTGATTATTACCGACCTGGTCCTGCCGGAAGCAGAAGGTGCTTATATCGTTCGTCAACTTCGATCGAATCCGGAATTGAGTAAAACGCCAATCATCGTGATCACCGGGCAAAGTTATGTGACGATTCGCCAACAGATTCTCGGTATGGGAGTTGACGCGTTTCTTACCAAACCGATCTCTACTAAAGTTCTGGTTCGGGAAATTCGCCAGCTGATCCCGGTCCCACATCTCGAACCGGAAGAACTGGATAAAGTTGAAGCAGAGACGATTCAGCATGTGTTTGAATCAATCACGTCTTTCCAAACCTGTTCGACGATTTGAACTCAACAATCAAGAACCCGGTGAGGATGCAAACGGAGCGATCCCTTTACGTGTTGATACTGCCAGCTGGTTTCGTTGATTCCAGGTTATCACTCAGGTGTGGTTGACCACCGACCTCAGTTCCGACTGATTCAGAATCAGAAGCTATTCTAAAACCCGACTGAGGCTCTCCTTGAACCTGCAAGTAAAGGTTCAAGGTGACCCATCAGAGGGTTTCAGGATCTTTTCTAGTGCAGGCTATGCTTGGGATCCCAACCGGCAACGATGGCATCAGGTGCGAGTACAAAGATTTCGACTCGACGGTTTTTGCTGCGGGTGCCGTCATCGACATTGTCCATCACCGGCTGATATTTACTGTAACCAGCTGCTCCCATGCGGGTCTCAGCAACTCCACCCTGGGAAAGTGCCAGGACGACAGAGTTCGCCCGGTTGGTCGACAGGTGCCAGTTTGTCGGGTGATGTGTTTTGGTTGCTGAGCGAACGATGTTCTTATCGTCGGTATGACCGACTACGAGAATATTGAGATTACGGGCATCACCATCATTCATGATCGCGGCGAATTCACTCAACAAAGGCATGGCATCTTTCTTGAGTCGGTCGCTACCGGAATCAAACAGAATGTCCGAATGAAATTTGCTGACACCGGTATGGGGATCGAACTCGAAGTCTTTGTACTTCTCAGCCAGTTCCTGGAAACGTCGGCTTGTGGCGTCAGACAGAGGATTACCCATTCTGCGCCTGTTTCAGCAAGCTGACATAGCGGTTCTGTAACTCAGAACGTTCTGAATTCAGGTTATTCAAGCTGGCTGTTAGCCGTTTGTAACTGAGAATTCATACTGGCGAGCTTTTGCTCCAGCTGTTGCTTCTCTACTGATAATGATTGAGAGGAGGCAGCCATGGCCTGATTCTGTTGATAGAGTTGGCGTGCTCTTAACTGACTGATACGAAGTTGCTCCTGGGGCACCATATTGCAACCCACAGCAATCAGACAAACCAATCCGAGACTTCCCAGCAGACCAAACGACTTGAGGCGAGACATTCAGAGACTCCTTTTAACCCCTGCAAATCAGACTATGCATCGATCAGAACAGACAATGAGCCCTGGGGCTGCTATTCGAAATATCGAAAGCGCCACAAACAAGACGCAGGCTGATTGCGCGTTTGCTCGATCAGAATAATATTGTTCAGGTTCGTAAGGAGAGAGAGTAGCGTTGACTACACAGAACGGATGAGAGGAGAAGCCGTCTTTTCGTGTAATCGAGCGGGTTTATATAGCTCTCTTAATTTTGTGCCAAGGCCGTTTTTTACAAAATTGAGAAAAAAATCAATCCCATGCAAATTTAGATGCGATTCAGAAATCAATAGGAGGCCCGAGCCTGCACAGCAGCAATCGCCTTGTAAATTCTGCAAAGCAGTCATCAGTCGATCGACATCTTCCTGCTCTGTATAAAGATGCGCACTGACTCGAATTAACTTCAGGCCATTCCAGTAAATGATGGGGACTTCGATTCCATATTCTTCAAGCAAACGCGTTTGCAGCGGATCAGGAATGCCTATATGGCGATCGGTGGGTGGGGCTGCTCCGATGGGAATTGAAACCAGACTCCCGCGTGTTTCGCAGGCAGGCAGAATCAGTGGATCCTGAGCGAACAGCTGCGTGATGCGTTCCGCAACCTGATCGATCAAACCAAACGAGTACGTTCGAAATGTTTCTTCACCAACTTTATTCCAGAAATCGAGCGTTGCTCCCAACGCTAACAGCGCCGCATCGTTGTCGGTTCCCTGCCACAGGAAGGGATCTTTCCAATGCTTCGGTTTACCACTCAATGACCGCCCCCAACTTGTCAGCAGAGGAGTCAGATTCGCTTTGTGTTCTCCGCGAACATACAGAAACCCTGTGCCAAATGGAGCCGAGAACCATTTGTGACAACTGGCTGTATAAAACTGACATCCCAATTCATTCAAATGGAGTGGATGCATGAGTAACGCATGAGGCCCATCGACACAAACGGCAATATTCTGCTGACGAGCCCGCCTGCAGATTTCCTTCACCGGGAATGTGATTGCCGTCGGCGATGTCACATGACTGACAACGAGTAAGCGTGTGCGATCTGTCACACGTGCAAAGAGTGATTCAATCAATTCTGCTTCAGAGGTGATCGGCAGAGGTAACTGCGCCATGCCAAAGGTGGCCCCCTGTCGCTGACAGGCTTCTCTCCAGATGTACTGGACCGCTCCATACTCGTGGTTTGTGAGTAAAACTTCGTCACCTGGCTCCAGGGGGAACGAGCGCGCAACAATATTCATCGCCACTGTAGCATTACTGGTAAGTAGCAGATTATCTGATTTGGTCCCGAGATAATTCGCCAGCCGCACAGTCACCTGTTCGAGCATCTCTTCACGAGTACGAAAGAAGAACTCAGCGGGATGTCGTTCAATCTGCCGGAGAATTTCAAAATGTGCCTCCTGCACTGGAAGTGGCGAAGGACCGAAGGAACCATGATTCAACAAAGTCATTCCCGGTTGCAGGGACCATAACTTTTTCCAGGGAGGGGAATAATCGTATTGCAGAGGTTCAAGCACCATCACATTGCATTCCTGATGATGAAGTACAAGGTCAATGCGACCCATCAGAGAGTTTTGAAACTGCTTGTTAAGTAAAATAGATCAGGTCACTGAATCGGACTCGGGTTGATTCAGTGGGGGATAACACATCAGACCCCAATTATCGCGAGCTCCTTGACGTATCAATACAGACAGAAACGCCGGTTGTAAATGACCAAGCATTGTGGCACAACGCTTCAGAGCGGTTCTGTTTAATTTGCCACCATAGGTCGAGGCGCCATGCACCAGTTGGCAGCGTGCCAGATAGATTCGTTCCATTAACCTGCTTAAAAGGATGCCCCATTTTTTCTGGAGATACCAGGTTTTCGATTCGTACATCGCCTTTTTTGACTGCCCTGCCCTGACGGGGGTTGGATCCTGCCAGAAATATTTACTGAGATATTCATCCTCCAGAATGCGTATCACCAGCGGACGATGTTCCTTCAATACGTGAGCCAGGCAATTCTCCCGATCGAGCTTCAGAATCTTTTTCAGGAACTCATTCCAGGAAACAGCATCCGAAACAGGTGTTCGCTCTTCCGGGTTCCAGACACCGTACAAAGTGTTGAATGAGATCCATAACAGAATAAGTCGATGATCGGGTGCCGACTTTAACACTTCGACCTGTTCCAGCCAGCTGCAGGCACGATGAACGCGAATGGCTGTATCCCGCTCGTAGCCGGTTTCCGCTCAATTGTTCCTTCCAGGGCTTCCAGGCCTGTCGCAACTCCCTGACAGTACGATAGATCAGAAACGGGTTGCTCAACCTGTTGCTGTTGATCTGAGGGTAACTTGTCATCCTGACTCAATGGAGCCCCCTTTACATTGACTCTTAAAATATCATTAACACGTGATCAGCGTAACAGGTTCGGCTCTAAAAAAGGAGGGCTCAAGAATTGGATCTCACTCGGTTCTGTACACTAACTCATTGAATCAGAATTAAAAGTTTGTAAGATAATCTTATAAACTAACTGCTTGATTTTGAATTCATCAGCAGATTAGGATATGTAAATCCTGTTTCACCCACCCGGCCCCAGCCTTCAGAAAGTGCATTGAAATGCTTGATGTTGTTGAACGTCATAATGTCAGCGACCGGGTGCAGACAAGATCAAACAATACATTGTCGATCATGAACTCTCACCAGGCGATCGCCTACCGACGGAACACGAACTCGCGGAACGCTTCGGTGTCAGCCGCATCAGCTTACGTGAAGCGAACCCGATCACTCGGTTTCCTGGGTATTCTGAATGCCAAACCGGGACGAGGTTTGACCGTTGGTGAAGTCGACATGCAACGGGTGACCGAGTTTCTCGGATTCCACTTGGCGATCAGCAATTACCCGGCAGACCAACTGATTGAAACTCGCATCATCATCGAAACAGGGGCGTTACCCTACACGATGCAGAACATGTTGAAAGACGAGTCAATCTATAACAACCTGCAGGAAATCATAGACGAACTGAGCACAGCCCGCTCCTTGAAGAAATGGATGAAACTCGACATCGCCTTTCATCGGTTATTACTCGTTTCCAGTGGGTTACAACCCCTACTGGCGTTTAATGATCTGCTCGAAATCTTCTTTGAGAAGTTTCGCGAGAGTATTAAAAAAGCGGAATGGAAATCCGGGAACAAAAGTCATCAACGAATGATTGACGCATTAAAAAAACAAGATCTGAATGCAGCCACGGAAGAACTCCGGACGCATATCGCTTCACATCGTCAATCAGAGACGAGGAAATAATGAATCATCGGTTTTTTGCGGTTCGCCTGCTGTGCCTGCCGCTCTCCTGCTTCCTGATCGTCACCGGTGCATTTGCTGATAACCAGCAAGTCACCTCTTTTCCTGTATTGAAACAGGAATACACCCAATCAATCCAACCTCTGCTGAAACAGTATTGCAATGACTGTCATTCGACTGCAGCCAAAGAGGGTGAGCTCGATCTGGAACGCTATGCAGACTTTGATCACATTCGCCAGGATCCGGCACCGTGGCAGAAAGTCATCAGTATGGTTCATGATGGCGAGATGCCTCCTGATGAGAGCCCGCAACTGACTGATGCGGAGCAGCAGCAACTACTGCAATGGGTTCGCAAATACCTCGATGCGGAAGCATTCGCGAGTGCGGGTGATCCGGGTCCTGTTGTCCTACGTCGATTAAATAATGCGGAATACACCTACACTATTAATGATCTGACGGGCCTCAATCTGAACCCCGCGGAACAATTCCCCGTTGATGGTGCGGCTGGAGAAGGATTCACGAACACTGGTGCGGCACTCGTGATGTCCCCTTCACTGGTAACCAAGTACTTCGATGCCGCCAAAGGCATCGCCGAGCACCTCGTTTTACTTCCTGATGGAATTCGTTTTTCACCCGGGAACTCCCGACGCGACTTTACCGACGAGATCGTTGCTGAAATTCGTGACATCTATATCTCTCATACAGGCCCACTTGGAGATGCCAGTAAACTGGATCAGTGGAATGTAGGCGACACCCTCAGTCTGACTCAGGACGACGGACGCGTCGATCTGGCCCGCTACCTGACTGTCCTCCTGGAGAATCGCGAGTCACTCCAAAGTGGGAAAGAGACCTTCGCTCAAGTGGCTCAGCGGGAGGAAGTGAATGCGAAATACCTGGAAATTTTAGGTACGACTCTCAATGCACCGGCGGATGACTCTCAGATTTTAAACCAGCTGCGACAACACTGGAAATCAATCACACCTGAGAAAACAAACACTTTCCTGGCGGAAATCCGTGCCTGGCAACAGCAGTTGTGGAAATATAACAAAGTTGGTCAGTTTGGAAGCGTGCGTCCCTGGCAGGAAGGGGTAAACCGACTTCACACCAGCCTGCCCTTTCAAACGGCGACACCGACTGGTGCTGGCGAGGATGCTTTAACGATTTACATCAGTGCGAATGGAGCTGGCTCGAAAGAATCAGAGAGTCGCCTGCGACTGAACCTCCCCCGGTTTGTGCGACCCGGACAATCACCGATTCTGCTCAAAGACATTCGTGCTCTTTCCATTCTGATGGAGGAAGTCCGCACGGAGACATTCCTCAAGCTTACAAACTATCTGGCCGCCGTCGCTGAGTATCGACAACAAACAACTGACAATCAGGAAGCCGCTTCCTTAACCGATCTCGCCGAACGTTATCAGGTCGACCCACTTGTTCTGGAAAGCTGGGTCAGCCTGCTCGGACTGGGAGAGAATAAAATTTCTCCTCAGAATTATCTGCATGTCGCTTACCAGGATCCGAAACGTCCGGCAGTCAATGGTTGGGGTTACCCTGATGCTCCTGCGTTAATGCTGCTGAGCAACTCTTCCGAAGAAACGCTTCGAATTCCCGGCGTTGTGGAACCTCATCAAATCGTCGTTCACCCTTTTCCTAATCGCTGGGTCGCCGCTGGCTGGCAGGCTCCCGCGCAAGGCATGATGCGTATTGAAGCAGAAGTTCAACGGGCGCATATGGGGTGGGGAATGGAGTCACCTGGGAACTCGAATTACGTCGCGGCTCTCAACGCAAACTGTTACAGGAAGGAACTGCCGAGGAAGTATTGCCGCTAAAATCAATCCGGTTGAAATGCCGATCCTGCCGGGAGATCTTGTCTCTCTCATCGTAGGTCCTCGAGATGGAGATCATGGTTGCGACCTGACGCAGAGTAGAACTCAAAATCACGGAACTGGAAGGAGACCAGAAAAGCTGGTCACTCACCAGAGATTGCGCGGACAATATTGCTGATAGTAACCCCCACGCCGATCAATACGGAAACCTTTCCGCGTGGAATTTTTATTCGGGTGCCATTACGAACGAAGCGGAATCTGATCAACACATTCCGGCAAGCTCCTGCTGGCACTGTGGCTGATTGAACAGGATGCGGACAAAGCCAACCAACTGGCTGATCAGCTGCAGACATTAATGACCTCGGGACCTGATGCAGAGACATCCGAGGAAAACCGTCAACTCTATTCCAGCCTGCACTCTTTATCAGGACTACTTTTCTCTCAACTTGATTACGCAGATCTGGCACATCGATTATCAGCTGAGCGACTTAATGAATCGGAATATGGTTCAACCCGGCAACCTCAGCTGCATCATCATCCATCCAGGAGGTCACACCTGAGGGTGATTTGATCGTCCAGGTTCCCACCCAACTTGCATTCGAATTACCACGAGAGTTACTGGAGGGAGCCAATTTTGTCACCACAGCTGTCATGGATTCCAGTGAAGGTTCCACTCAGGTTGATGTTCGTTTCAGTCCTCCTGAAGAATGGGAGCTGTTAAAGCCTGAACAATCCATTCTGGTTCCAGCAGGCAGTGCAGCGGAGACACGCTGGTTGAGCTCACTGGAAGACTTCCGGAACATTTTCCCTCTCGCCATGTGCTATCCCAAAATCGTCCCCGTCGACGAGGGAATTTCGATCGTGTTATATCATCGAGAAGACGAACCTCTGACCCGGTTGATGTTAACCTCTGAGGAAACAAATCGGCTGGATAAACTCTGGACGGAGCTCCGGTATGTCAGCCAGGATGCTTTAACCAGCCTGGTCGTCCTGGAACAACTGATTGAATTCGCCACACAGGATGGTGAACCCTCTTCCTACGATCCCCTGAGGGAACCCTATCAGAAGCGGGCTGTCGAGTATCGACAATGGTTACTCGATACAGAAACTGCTCACCTCGATGCGCTCATTGAGTTCGCTCCCCGCGCGTATCGTCGCCCTTTGACCGATGCAGATAAAAACTCCATTCGCAAACTCTACGCTGATCTGCGCAAACAGGAACTGCATCATGAAGACGCGATCCGGTTGACACTGGCTCGAATTCTCACCTCCCCAGCCTTCCTCTATAAACTGGAAGAACCGGCCACAGGCACAACTTCATCCCTCGTCTCCGATTGGGAGCTGGCGAATCGGCTCAGTTATTTTCTCTGGTCCTCCACTCCCGATGCCGAATTGAGTCAGTTAGCTGCTGAAAACAAACTGCACGAGCCGGAAGTCCTTGCCGCACAGACCAAGCGGATGCTGGCCGATCCCAGAACGCGGCGCATGGCGATCGAGTTCGGTTGTCAGTGGTTACACATCCGCGATTTCGATCAACACGATGAAAAAAGCGAATCACACTTCCCCGAATTTACCGCGTTGCGCGGAGACATGTATGAAGAGTCGATTCTCTTCTTCACTGATCTCATCCAAAATGACGGTTCCTTGCTCGACCTGATCGATGCCGACCACACCTTCCTCAATGAGAACCTTGCCCGTTTTTACGGTATCCCGAATGTCGAAGGAGATGAGTGGCGACGTGTTGATGGAGTGAGGCAATATCAACGTGGGGGTATCCTCACCCAAGCCACAACCTTGTCTAAGCAATCCGGTGCCTCCAGAACCAGCGCAATTCTGCGCGGCAACTGGGTGTATGAATCGCTGCTTGGCGAGCGGTTACCCCGACCACCGAAAGATGTTCCCGTGCTACCCGAAGATGTTCCGGAGGGTTTGACGGAGAGGGAGTTAATCGAACAACACAGCTCGGTCGAGTCGTGTGCGAAATGCCACGTCCGTATCGATCCCTTCGGATTTTCTCTGGAAGGCTTCGACGCCATTGGTCGCGTCCGTATTCAGGATGCGGGCGGACATACGATTGATACGAATACTCAACTTAAGGACGGCACACAGATCGCCGGACTTGCCGGATTGCAAACCTATCTGGGAGAGACGCGCCGCGAGACGGTCGTGCGTCAGTTCTGTCGTAAACTACTCGGCTATGCCCTGGGACGCTCGGTGCAGCTTTCAGATGAACCGTTACTTAATGAGATGATGACAAAACTGGAACAAAATGATTATCATCTATCAATCGCCATTGATATGATTATTAATAGTGACCAGTTCCAGAAAATACGCGGTCGAGATTTTATCTCTACACTGAAGTGAGTGAAAACCCCTGATTTCCTCACACCCTCCAGAACTACCTTCCTGTTCAAAAAGGATTAAGTCCATGTTCGATACTTCCCGTCGCCATTTTCTGTGTGGTCTCGGTGTCACGATGGCCCTCCCTGGATGGAATCGTTAAAAGCCCTCGCCAATGAACAGGCGATCGATCCTGCTACGGGAGAAGCCCCCTTACGTTTCGGCGTGTTGTTCGCCGGGAATGGTTTCCATCACAAGTGGTGGGCTAAAGGGACTGGTGCAGAAATGGAACTCGGACGAGTTCTGGAACCACTGCAAGCGCATCGCGAAAAGCTGCTCTTCCTGTCGGGCCTCTATAACGAAGAAGCATTGAAGGGAATATCCACAGCTCGCAAACAGGAAACCTGTTATCCGAGTGCGCCGCTCGCCTCCGGTGGAGATATCAATTCCGGAACGAGTATCGACCAGGTACTCGCTCAAACATATGGTCAGGGAACCAAGGTCCCCAGCCTCGTGCTTGGTTGCGAAAAATCAAACCCGTCCGTTCATAAAAACTACTCGATGTTGTACAGCTCCCACATTTTCCTGGAGCTCACCAACCACTCCTACACCACTCGAATTGTATCCCGCTCTCGCCTTTGATCGGCTCTTCCGGGAATCAGCCTCCAAAGCTGATCAAAGTGTTCTCGATGCAGTGCTGGAAGATGCGTCCGATTTGCGACGAACGATCAGCCTGAACGATCGCCAGAAACTGGATGAATACCTGAACTCCGTTCGTGAAGTAGAACAACGGATTGATCAGGCCAACCGGCGCGGCGAGTTACAAGGTTGGCGACCCACCCTCGATAAACCCAACATTCCCCGCCCTGCCGATGGAATCCCTCAGGACATTGGCGAGCACATGCGCTTAATGTGTGATATTCTCTTACTGGCTTTCCAGACAGACACAACACGCATCTGTACCTTGAAACTCAACAATGACCATTCCTCATTGCGATTCCCGAATCTCAACATCGATTATATGATTCACCATCTGTTGTCGCATCAGGAGTCCGAAGACTGGTTACGTGTGAATCAATTCTTCGTAGAGCAGTATGCTTATATCGCTGATAAACTCGATGCAATCCAGGAAGGTGAGCGAACTGCACTCGATAACAGCATTCTGTATGTTCTGCTCCAGTATGTTGACCGGCGGTCATATCGCAGACAGGCTGCCCGTCGTCCTGGTGGGGCGCATGGGGGACGACTCGAAACTGGTCGAGTCCTCGACTACATCGGTAAAGAGAACCGCAAAATGTGCAGCCTTTATTTGTCTCTCTTAAGTAAGTATGGCGTGAATCTTTCCAGCTTCGGAGATTCAAACGAGAGATTAGCCGAAGTCTGATTAGCGGCTATTCACCGCCTCAAACCTCTCTGGTGGATCTTCTGAGTTCTTGTGAACACAGAGGAACCACCAACGGGTTCAAGAACGAGACATTATTGTCCGTCATTATTGGCGTCGACTTCGTTTTCATTCTCTTCAGGAATGTCTACATCCACGTCAGGAACTTTGATAGTCTTTTCTTTCATTTCGACGTCAACATCGGGTCCACGTACGTCAACTCTCAGGCAGTTTTCCCGGTGTTGCTTCAACATCGACGTCAGGAAGTCGACCTTCTTCAGTGACATCAACGTCACATCCGGCAGCTGCAAATGTCATGGGAAGCACTAAAGCCCCACAACAGGCCCAGTTACGGACACGTTTCCAAACGTTAGTTCCGGTATCGTTTTTTACAGTATCATTTTTTCACTCGCCTCAGTCGAGGCAGTATATTCGTTGGACATGGTAGTCTCCTTTTTTAGGTGATCAAATAACGACAACCTAACTCTTGGCAAAGACCGTGCCTTGAGATATTTTTCTAATATCAGAATTCATAAATCGCTCAGATCCGGCTTTTTTCAAGTAAGTGAGCCGTTTTCGGCGGTCTCTTCAATGCCCTTCTATGGTATTTTTGACTGAACACCGAGCAGATTGTTTTATCAACGATCAATCTTGATTGAGACCCTCAAAGGACTCAAAGCGAGCTGGAAACTTCACATAAAGCTCATTTGCTACCACGAACGGCAGGGTGTCCTGGACAATTATATTTGATCCGAAGCAGCTCTCGACAATTGAATTACACACCCGCTGAGAACCACCTCCGATCTCATCTCATTTAATAACACAACGCAGGATTACCTCCCTGCCCGGGGGCTTATTATGATCGATTTCTTTCCAGAATATTGGACAGCTCCGATTTCCCACCTCGATGGTATTGTGGTCGTTGGACGGAAGGGCACGGCTGGTTACACATCGGCCCGATCTTGCCACTCCTGGGGTCACCTACATGGCAATCCCCCTTGTTCTCATCATGTTCTCCTTCAATCGGAGAAATGAAATCCCCTTTCGCAACATCTATCTCCTGTTCGCAGCCTTTATCCTCGCCTGCGGAACAGTTCATCTGGTCGAAGCGATCATCTTCTGGTACCCCGTCTATCGTCTTTCTGGGATAATTAAACTGATCACGGCAGTCATTTCCTGGGGAACAGTCTTTGCACTCTTCCGAGTTATGCCCCAGGCGCTGGAACTTCCCTGACTGAAACAGATTAATCACGACTTGCAACATGAAATCAATCGACGTCGTGAAGTTGAACAGGATTTGATCGATGCTGAAAAACTGTTTCGCACAACGTTTGAGAACGCAGCAGTGGGTATGGCCCATGTATCACTGGATGGATCCTGGCTCCGCACCAATGAGCGCTTGAGCGAAATTACTGGCTATCCCTCCGAAGAGTTGAATCAACTTACCTTCCAGGACATCACTCATCCGGATGATCTCGGTAACGACCTGCAGAATCTCAAAAAACTGCTTGCGGGGGAAATCGATAAGTACGCCATTGAGAAAAGATACATTCACAAGCTGGGGCATCCCGTCTGGATTCTACTCACTGTTTCCATGGTCAAAAAATCAGATGGCTCTCCCGACCATTTCATCTCGATCGTCCAGGATATCAGTGAGCGAAAAAAACTGGAGGATAAATCAGCCAGAACCCAGCAATTGCTGACAGCCTTCCTGGAAAATGCCCCCTCCGCCATGGGGGTAGTTGAACTTCCTCCTGATAATTCTGATATCCTGCATCTCCTGGATAATCAGGAGGCGGAGAAACTACTCAGGACAGAGCCCGGAGGAACAGTTGGCAAGTGGTCTAAAAAAGATCTGAATATGTGGGATCAGGCCGTAGACACCTGGATCGAAAAGTATCGTGAAGCACAGCGGGACCAGACCCAGATCAACTTCCAGATTGAAGTTTTGAATGAAGAGTCTAAAGAGTTTAAGACCGAAGACCACCCCTGGCTGAACGTCAGTATTTCTTACCTCGGTCCAGGAGATGATAATCGTGATCGATTCTGTTATATCGCCGTCGACGACACCTTTCGTAAACAAGCCGAGTCACAACTGCAGCGCAGCCACGACACGTTTTACCATCTGATTGAATCGGCCCCATTTGGTATTTATCTGGTTGACGATGACTTACAGGTTCTTCAATTCAGTGAGGGATTTCGACTGTATTACCAGCAGTTCCAACCAAGAATCGGCATTCGTCTGGCAGAGGTCTACGAACAGCTCTGGGGCGCAGAAATCGCGGCTGAAGTCGTCTCACGATTTAAAAATACATTTGAAACTGGCGAGCGGTTTCAGGCCAGGGATGCTCTGTTAAATCGTCACGATATTGATCTGGCTGAGTATTTCGACTGGGAAGTACAACGAGTTACCTTACCTGATGGTAACTACGGGGTAGTTTGCTATTTCTACAATACAACTCAGTTGAAAGCAGCCGAATTGCGTGCTCAGGAGAGTATGAACCGCCTGAGACTGGCGACCGAGTTGGTCAACGTGGGAGTCGCTGTTTGCGAATGTCACGCAAAAACGATGACTCTGGATAAAATCGCGGCAGACCAGTTTGGACTTCCAGCGAACACTCCGATACCGATCGAGAATTTCCGGAACTGTTTCGCACCTGCCTCTCATGAACTGCTTGACAAGCAGATGCAATTGACGCTCTCATCCTGCGACCTCAACAACCAGTCCTTTGAATATCGAATTGTACGGGAAGATGGAACAGTTCGCTGGTTGGGAATCAGTATGCAGGTTGAATGTGGCTCTCTGCCGGATGGTACTCTGGAACCAAATCACTGGTTAATCGCTTCGACCGATTTAACTGAGCGTAAACAACACGAGGAACAGCTGGAACTCGCACGCACACAGGCGGAATCGGCCAACCGGGCCCGGGGAGAGTTCCTGGCAAACATGAGCCACGAAATCCGTACTCCGATGGCAGCGCTTATGGGGCACGTGGAAATTCTGCACGCGCATCTGAATGATCCGGACAATAAACAGAGCCTGCTGACGATCAAACGGAATGGAAGTCATCTGCTGGAGATTCTCAACGACATCCTCGATCTCTCTCGTATCGAGGCGGGTAAAATGGAAGTCGAATCCGCTCAATGTAATGTCATTCAACTTCTGAGTGACATTGAATCGCTGATGCGCGTCCGTGTTGAATCTGATAAAGTCCAGTTCCGTGTGCACTCACCTGAGCCAATCCCCCGATACATCCACACCGACACGAAACGCCTCAAACAGATTCTCCTGAATCTCGTAGGAAATGCGATTAAGTTTACCCATGAAGGTTCTATCGAGATCATCGTGAGTTGCAACAAAGCCGATGGTCGAATCGAATTCGCCGTTTCTGATACGGGCATCGGAATTCCTGCAGATGTCTTGAAAACACTCTTCCAACCCTTCAGCCAGGGGGATGCCTCGCGCACACGTAAATATGGAGGGAGTGGACTGGGTCTTGCCATCAGTCAACGACTCGCCGAAATGCTTAACGGCCATATCAAGGTCGTCAGCACGCCCGGTGCAGGATCAACTTTCACCGTAAGTCTTCCTTATGGCGTTAATGATGATTCTGAGTTTGTCACATTAGATGCGATTGACCAGCCGGAAGAAGATTTACCTCTGGCAATTCGACAGATCGACGGACGCGTGCTGCTGGTGGATGACCGCCGCGATATCCGGTTTGTGGGCCAGAATTTCCTGGAAGAAGCTGGAGCCAGTGTGAGTACGGCCAGTGATGGTCAGGAAGCACTGCAGATGGTGGAGCAGGCAGCGGAAACAGAAAATCAGTTTCAGGTAATCATCATGGATGTGCAGATGCCCAACATGGATGGCAACACCGCTGTTTCCAGATTACGTTCCGCTGGCTATCAAATCCCGATAATCTCGCTCACCGCCGATGCCATGCGTGAGGACAGAGACCGCTGTATGGCGGCTGGTGCAGATGACTATCTAACAAAACCGATAGATAAAGCAGAGTTAATTAATAAAGTCGCTTACATGATGCACGATGTCTCGTGGCAGGATTTAGCCCGACTGCGAGCAGAGCGTTCTCAAAATCCCCCGGGAGACAACTGATCTGCTCATGCCAATCAGAGAGATCAGCGTCACTCCAGGGTGCCACTACTTAATATCTGGAACATATCTTAATGAACCTGCGGCAGTTCTGAATCGGCTCGCTCTTCACGAGTTGACCAGACGGTCTGTGCAGTCTGGCTGACGACATAGTTGCGCAAAGTCTGAAAGAAATCAGCCACGTGCGGCGTCGAAGTCGACCGGATATTATGTTCCAGAAAATCAATTAGAGCTTGATCGAAGACTAATTTCTGTTCCAGAATTTCTTCCACAGTCATATCTTCTGTGAATTCGATGTCTCTGACTGACTGCTCCAGTTCTTCATCTGGGATATATTGAAGCCAGGTATTCATCACCTGCATTTCTGCCCATGCGCAATGACCGACACATGATCATCTCCATCTCCTGTTCATCACGCTGCATGCGTGAGATCAAAGCCTTCGCTTTCGGGCAGTGCACTTTGTCACTGGCGGCCTCAAGAGCATCTTCAACCTCTTCGTGTTTATCTTTGATGACTCTGACTATGTCTTTGATTTGTCTGTAAGCCATTTTTTATTTCCTTTCAAAATTGGTTTAGCAGAAGAATTGGATGACAAAATCCAACTAAACCAGCTGTAAACCGACCGATCATATCGGTCGAATATTGATCGATGATCGAGCGAAGCTTGTCAGGAGGACAGTCCCCCCTGCCAAAAGCAGGTGAATCACTCATTTTTGAGCATTAAATGTGCTCTGCTGAGAATTATGCAACTCTCAGACCAAACCGGAAATGAGGTTGACACACTGTTGCATGTGTAGTACAACAGTTACGAAGGGGAAGTTCATGCATCTTTTAATTGACCACAGTAGCGGTGAACCGGTTATCGACAGATCGTCGAGGAATCAAATTACGCATCACTTGCGGAGAAATTACAGAAGGATCGCGTCTTCCAGTATTCGGGAACTTTCACAGCAACAAGTCAACGGCCGCACCGTGATGAAAGCGTACGAATCACTCGACAACCAAGGGGCTTGTCATCATGCAGCAAGGCAGAGGAGTCTTTGTCACCGCTCCCCCGGGAATTCTCCCCCAGCACAACGCCGCCGGTTGCTGGAAGACGCCGACGACGCCCTCTTGGCGGAAGCCAAACGTGTCGGCTTGCCCACCCGGAGGAAGTTGTCGAAATCGTCCAGGGAAATAGCCACCGAAATGCTGGAGAACCAACCATGAAACCGATACTGCAAGTCGATCATTTGTGTCGAGATTTCGATGGGTTTCAGGTAATCCAACGATATCAACCTGAATGTCCATGCCGGAGAAATTCTGGCACTTCTCGGACCGAATGGGGCAGGGAAGACGACCCTATTGCGACTGCTGGCTGGATTCCTCACTGACTTCGGTTCGCACTTCTACTTGAGCAATCAGTTTATCCACCACCACTCGAACATGCTGGCCGAATTAGCTCTCTGCTCGATGGCATGGAACCTCCCCGCTGGGCGAAAGTGATTGATCTCCTCCGTCTCAAATCAGCAGCCACTACCGCGATTAGACATCAGCCGCGCGACAAAGCTTTTCGAAACACATCAGATTTCACTCAAGCAGAAGTGGCGCTGTTAAGTAAAGGGCAGCGCCCGCTGGGTGCTACCAACGTCCTAACAGCCCTTAGTTCGGATCTTTATTCTACTGGACGAACCAGCCGATGGCCTTGATCGGCAGGTCGTCGTGAGTTCTATGGCCTTCTGCAAAATCGCCAACGAACAGAACTCGGCGATTATTGTCGCTTCACACATCCTGAGCGACGTTGAACCGATCACCGATCAAATTGCCATTCTGCAATCGGGCCGAATTCAACTTCAGGCGAACCTGGAAGATTTTCGCGAAACCTGTCGTGAAATTCTGTTCGAACAACATGTCTATCCCAGTCCACCCGATAACGCCACCCTGCTCGGGCTGGATCCGGAACAGGGAGTAATCTGGGTCAAATTCAATCATGAGGAAGAAGCCGAGGCAATTCTCTACGGTGAACTCGAACGACGCCCGGTGAACCTCGAACGTCTGTACCTCGCCGTGACACAACATCATTCGTCCGGTACTCAAATCAACTCGACCAACGAAGTTACTGTTTAATACACGCGTTCATCCACCATCGACTTTGCACTGGTGATCCTGCTATGAAAATCAACTGGACTTTACTTCGCTGGCAACTGCGACAGGTTTACCCGATCAACCTGATCGCCCTCATTCTGAGTGTGCTGTATGTTCTCTTCACCGAAGAGTTGTTGCTGTTTACGGGCATTTCCTTACCACTTCTGTTCATACTGCTGCATGTCGGTCTGGTCTCATTCATGCTGGGACGTTTTCACTCTGCTGCATCACAGTATCTCTACGGTCAAGGGTTCTCACGAAAAGAACTTTGGCGAACTAATCTGCTGGCCAATCTCTCTTCGATGCTGATCGTCTGGATTCCACTCTGCATCCTGATTTACTTCGGTCTTCGCAGCCAACTACAGGATTACGATAAAAACTATCGCTTCCCGGTGCTGGCGCCGCTCGAATATTCATTCCCCATCGCGGTTCTGGTGACTTACCTGTTGATTCTCCCGCTATTTCAATACTGCTTTGTGCGACTCGCCTCTCCACTTCGCAGATCATTCAACAGCGTGGTCCTGCTGATCTGCTTCCTGTTGATTTTTGGCACGATCGCGACCTCATTCAATCTGGCATATGTTCCGACTTCAGTTGTCATTCTAGCTGTATGTGGTT
Organism: Planctomycetaceae bacterium; assembly: GCA_041398805.1. Lineage (GTDB taxonomy): Bacteria > Planctomycetota > Planctomycetia > Planctomycetales > Planctomycetaceae > Polystyrenella. The sequence continues at coordinate 401,979 of JAWKUC010000003.1, forward strand.
TTGCCTTCGCTTCTCTCGTGTTACTGATCAAAAGCAGCAAATTACATCAATCAATGGAGGTCCGAAACTGATGAAGCCCGGTACCCTCGACGACCTTGCCACCTTAATGACATTTATTTTTATTGTCATGCTCCCTTTCCTCATTGTTTTTCTGCTGTGGAAAGTATTCAAGCGTGGGCGAAAAGGAGGCAGTCTCTCGCAAGAGGCTCCATCAGGAAATCGTCACACCCGCGTTGCCGAAACCTGCGCGATGCTGGGACTCTGCTTCTCCTGCTGCATTGCGACTTTTTTCCTGAGCAATCCCTTTGCCCTACCCGTGGCATTCCAACCGAATGCTCCTGAATCTGCGATGGTTGAGCTATCGTTAACTCTGCTGCTGATGTTTCTGATCACCGCTGTGATCGCGTTACTTTGCTGGTTCCATCGCACAATTTCAGCCTCGATACTCCTTCTCATATGCTTTGCGGTAGGCGCTGTCGTGGTAAATAATGGCGAGATACTCAACGCCTCCGCACATCAAACAGAATTCGCCAACATACCGGTCCCGATCACCATCGAACTGGAAGACAACATCGTCGGTGCGGATATCTGGTTCAACGATTTCTATCTGGGAAAAACGCCTATCCAGATGGATCTGGACGATCTGTTGGAGAAACTTCCCCGTCTCACTAAAGAACTGAGAACGGCTCACGATGACTCTGAGAGTAAACTCAGTCATCACAGACAGATATTTCTTAATTATCTCCCCTTCTCTTTAGTGACACCTCGCGGAATAGGGGCGGGTGATTTCAGAGAGAATCAAGTTGATGTCTTAGTCCGTGCCGAGCTGAATGGACAGAAACTTTATTCGCTCAACCAGCATGACATCGAAATGGGATACCGATCCCGTCAGGGAATTCATCCCTGCCAGGTTTCGATGGCCTGGACGTTGCCGGCGTGGCTGGAAGAAATTGATCTCCTTCTCGATCAGGCGCGATTGAACAATTACAAGGTGACTCGGGAATGGGTCACGTCGATGGAGACTTACGAATCACAAGGTTGGAAAAATCTGAATGACCGCATGCGGAAGGAACCGAGGTACAGAGAGGTTATGCAGGAGTGGGCTCGCCTCCGCTGGAATCTGGACACTGTGCAGAACTCTCAGGCCGCCTGGAATAAACTGAACGAGATCTGCAATGATGCCGACAGACGCGACTACTACCATACTGGCAGCCCTGCCGGTTACGCTGTCGAATCGATTTTACCAAATCTGGATGTCAGTCAACTTGTTGAGCGCGCCACCAGTCGCATCAATGAAAACCTGGACATCTCCGGCTATCGCTTGATTCGCCATGATCAACAATACGAATTTGAAACACGGCAGGTGAAAACTCTTACGAACCCAGTCAGAACACCGATGGTCGCTTCCGATTTTGTGTTAGCGCATGCGATCTGGAAACTGGATGAACTGCTCGACACCACCAACCCGGATGAAGACAACCCGATTGAAACGGAAATCGTCTCGGCTCTGCTAAGGATCGACCAAAAAGGTTCCCCCTACCTTAACCTCTGCTCCATCCTCGGCGGTACCATCTACGACAAGTTCCTACTGCGGCACGACTGGAGTCCCGTCTCTGAATTAGATTCTCGATTTCAACCGAATCTGACTTATGTGGGTGGAGTTCAAATTAACGAGTGGTTTTATAAAGCAGCCTCTCTGAATTCCGAATGGGGAACCACTTTTCGGAATCAGAATCGAACAGAAGTCCTGCAAATGGCCAAACAGATCACGACAAATCCGTTTACCACCAAGTTTGAACAACTGGAGTTCCTCTTTCTGGATAAGAACAAATCCAATTATTTTCTGGCAGAGAAATTTCGCCCTACCTTCTTCAATCAAACCATTCCCTCCGAAAACAATCGGATGGAGATGTTAAGTTTGCGCCTGAAATACCTGGTTGAGATGCAACCGCATGTTAAAACGGATCACTTCGTGAAAGCGTATCGCGAGATTGGAAACAACCGCCTCTATCGAGCGCAACTGGACGAACTCGCCCGTCTCGAACCTCAATTACAGTTTGAAGTCCTCACCGCCCTGATCAACACCTCAGCGGAACTTTATGCTCAAAAGCCAGGAGATAACTCTCTCTATCTCTCCAACCGCGATGACCTGGCCGAACAACGCCGCTGCCTCCCACTACCAGAGTCCGCCGAACTCCTCAGGGAGTGGATAATGGAAGAAGTTGAGGAACACAATCAACGCGTGAAAAGAACGCAGTATCTTCTCACCCAGAACAAATTCCCCGACCTGCAACTCGAAACCATCGCCCAAACGGGCGAAACAAAACTTGTGGAACTCGTTCTCACAGGCATCGAATCCCAACCAACACCATCACGACTTGGAATTCTGAGCAAACTGACCGAACACCCCAATGAAGAAGTCAGCGCACCAGCGAAAGAGCTGAGGCAGCAACTGGAACAAATCAAAGAGCAACCCCTGCCCCAGCGAAGCTGACTCGAACTGAAATCGATTCAGAATGCCGTTAAACCAGTAGTCAAAAATCAGGGATGAATTCAGCTAATACTGCTGACACCTATTTCTGACCCTTCAACAACCAGACTTCTGCGTTTCGTGAGCGTTGGCGCCAGTTGAGGTCGGCTTCGTCGGTGGGGCGATCCCAGCTGAGGATCAGTTTGCGGTCTTCCAGAAGAGCGTGTGGCACGGGGAATTCCTTGAACCCGCCGAAGCCAGGTTCGTTCACGGTCGGTTCGATCAATTCACCATCCATCCTCAAGAGTGATTTTCCGTAACCGCTGATCCGCACGGTGTAGTCTGCTTCCGGATCGAGCCCTTCGTAGGCCATTTTGATGCGGGACATTGTCGTCAACCACGACATCCGTCCGCGGAACAGCCCATCCTCCAGCCACCAGTAGGTTGTGGCCGGTTGTGTGTAGACCTGCATCGCCGTTTCACTTGTCTCGGGAACGAACGCCAGCACATGGGGAGATTTCCCCGGGTTACCAATGTCGTCATAAAAACTTCCCGGGCCGGGGTTCTCCCAGGTGGCGATCAATTTCAGCCGTTCCAGCCTGTCTGCTTCCGAAGGCAGCTGACTCACTTCAGTAAACTGATCTTCATACCACCAGCGGTTATTCAGTGGATAATCGATGAAATCGAGAAACGCCCCCCGCTCGACACCACTCGCTTCGTATAATGGAACAGATGTCTGTAAAGCAATCGATTCAAACAAGCCGAGACACAGCTCTTCAATCTCTTTTCGTAACTTTGGACTGACCGGCTCCGTTTTCGTGCGATTCAATATCGTAGTTGCTTCTTCCATCGCCTTTTCTACACCGAGCTGATCGGCCGCTAACAGAATTCGATTTGCCTCTTCGGCGAGCTCGGTTTCATAAATCAGGCGGCGGCGTGTGTAGGCATCATAACAGGCACGCACCAGGTTCATTTGCCAGCGCCAGTTTGTCTGTAACTGTGGAGCACGATACGCCAGTCCCTGCCAGGTTCTTAAAGTCCCTTCTACTCCTCCGTTCTCAGTTAATGAGCCACGCCAGTTCTGCTCCAGGGCCAGAATCCCATCGGCAGCCTCTTCAGCCAGCATCGGATCAAAAAAGTAGCGGCAATACTGAATCAATATCTCACGTACATCGGCGTCCGGGTTGCTGCTCCGCATGCTGTAGATAATTTTGTTGACATCATCATGCACCCCATCCGAATAACTGATGAAACCATCCGAGTACGGCGCGAACAGATTATGCGTGGCGGCAAACTCAACCGGGCGAGGATTGATAGCCTCACGCCCCAATGTATTGGCGAAAGCCGGGTCCCACTCCGGGACGATGTACTGGCAGAGCTTGTTATGTGTGATATCAGGATACAACCGGAATTTATATTTGGCGGATAACCTCTCTCGAATCTCGGGAATCGGCATGCTGGAAGGACCACAAACGAGGCCACCCAGCCATTCGGGTTGATTCACATCAATGTAGTTGAAGATCTCGTCTTCGTGTTCATCGGAAAGCAATTGCAGTGACATCCAGATTTTTGTTTCCGGATGTGTCTCTTGCAGTTTAACAGCCAGCTCTTCCAGGAAAGGAAGGACGAGTTCGGGGGGATTCTCACCCGGGTCACCTGCCGGAAAGAAGATGCCATCGAGTCGTGCACAATCTTCATAAAGTTCAAAGTGCTTTTTGAGTTCTGCACTTCTGAGTTGAGTATCACTCAAATCAAAATCAGCCGGTGTCCAGACCCAGTAATCGACATCGTACCTGTCGCAGACTTCACTCAACAATTTATTGAATTCCCGCCGTTCGTACTTCATCATCGAATTCCGACTTTCATCCTGAAACGGAATGTTCTCGATAGAATTCGAACCGAAGACCACCAGGTCGCGCACGTATTGTTCGAATTGCTCGATCGTCCAGGCATCCCAGGAATTCGCCCGCGCGCGATAACCAATCTGATGTCCCCGGATCGGGTAGGCGGGTGATAATTGCCTGGTGAAATTCAGAGGCAATTCTGCTTTACCAGCTGACCAGTGGAGATTGCGTAGAAACTCGCCCACTCCGGCCAGTACACCACGTCCATCATGTCCAATGATCCAGAGCACACTCTGACCATTCGCAGTTGAGATCAGTTTGACGAGGTAACTTTCCGATTGCGTCAACTCTTCCAGAGGTAATCCAGACTGGCGCGCAAGTTCCTGTTCGGCGGTTGTCAGCACGATCACTGTTCTGCGCTCAGGCCACTCGGTTGTCTGCTTCCACTCGAGCCCCGTCCGCGCCTGCACCTCTGTTTGCAATAAGTGAATCGCTCCAGATTCGCCCTTGCTGAGCTCGCCATTCCCAACAACTAGAGTCGCCTCGCTTATATCAACCCTGTTCTTTTCAGCAGCAGAAAGAAAAGAAGTCTGCAGGCAGAAACCTGAAAAAGTCAAAGCCAGGCAAACATAGAATCTAAGCAGCATTTTCATCGGTGGTGGCAATCATAGGAGGCGGTAAAGAGAAGCTGTCATAGCGGAGCCCGAGCCTACCACACCAGCGAACCAGCGTCCATAATCTGCTTAAAGGGAGATTCACTCTTTCGGCAATGTCCACCAGAATCCAAGCGACCCGAGAAGTAGAATCCATTCCACCACCGCCAGACCGTAGGTGGAACTGGGGATATCGGTGTACAGCATGAAACTGAGCGAGCGAAAGAGAACCAGTGACGCATGCAGTAGCAGACTGACCAGCAGCATTGTCCCGGTGGTCTCGGTACGAAACAGCGGAATCAGAAAAGCGAGACCTAACCCCAACTCCAATCCACCATAGACCGTAAAGAACTCCGACTGACCTCCACCGGGCGCCAACTGAAAACCGACATACTTAGAAGTTTTCGTGGGTGCCACAGCGCACCAGACTCCCAGCACCACATACAACAGACCAACGACGACAATGAATAAACGAGCCATGTGAACTCCAGAGGTAAAGCAGCCAGAAAATTAAGATCTGGAGGGGTAGTTATCTATTTCTTTATAGACATGATTCATGGATAGACCACCCATAAAAAACCTCTCATCCAGCGGAGTGCCGGTCGAGAGGTTTCTTGAATACTTAATTCAGGGAAGAAAGATCCGCCTACTTGCAGTGGCTCAGTGCCAGCAGGGTATAAGCGGTCACCATGTTCGGATCCCCTTCATACCAGCGGTCCGCTTTGTTGACCCAGGAACCGTTGGAACGTTGCAGTTCCCCCAGCTTGCTGATTAACTCTGCCCGCCAGTCGTGCTCGGTACCATCTGCTGATTCGATGGTATCGACTTCCAGCACACTCAGCGTTTTGGCAAAAGTCTGGTAGTAGTAGAAGAGCCCCTGCTCTCCCATGCCGGGATTCATATCCAGAGTGTAGTATTTTTTGATCCACTTGAGTGCCGCCGCGACACGGACATCGTCTTTGTCGAGTCCAGCGTAGATCATGCTTTTGAGTCCAGCGTAGGTCATCGAACCATAAGATCGCAGACCTCCATTCTCGGTCTCGCCTGCTTTTGTCTCTCCCCCGGCAGCGGGAGTGTAGAAGAATCCACCATCATTAATCTTTCCGGCGAAAGCAGTCTGGTTGTATTCACTCTCCAGGTTCTGAGCTCGTGAAATGAAGATCAATGCTTTCTGCACTGCTTCATCATCTTCCGAAGCTCCCGCCGCTTTGAGGGCATCCAGAAAGAACTGGGTGTTCGACATATCTGGTCGTTGATGCGAACCATAACCAGCCCCCCCGTAGGAGGTGTCGTTCGATTCCAGTCCTTCTCCTTCATCCCATTGCAGACCACGCAAAACTTTTCTGCGTTTTTAAGCGGAGTGATTCATAACGTCCATCACCGTTAGCTTTCTCAAAAGCCATCAGGATGATGCAGGTTTCGTAATTCCGATGGTTTCCTTCGGGGTTATAAATCCCGCCATCTTTCTGGATGAACGATTCCAGATGTTTCAGCGCTTTTGCCACAGTTGGATCATCGGCTGACAGACCACTCGCCAGCAGGCTCGTTGTTATCAAACCACTCACACCCGGGCGATTGGGGGCAGTCCAGCTACCATCATCAGCCTGACTGTTACGCAGGAAGTCGACACCCCCTTGAGTCAGTTTTTCGAGTGTCGGTTCTGCCGCAAACAGAGAAGTGGCCAATCCAGCCAACAGCATTACAGTTAGAAATGTCTTCTTAATCATTCTGAATACCTGTCTAAAAAAGGTTGAAGGTCTGACTCAGGAATGTTTCGGGATCTGGATTGGCTGCTACGGCTCCGAGAACAAGTCTCTGGTCCTGAAGTTCGTTACGGAAAATGATCTGGATAATCAAACCCGGAATTTTTATCTCACCACGTTGAAGCTGAGAGTCATCCCGGCTTAATCAAAACCGCTTTCTCATTCAAAGATCGCTCAACTCCCTCATTCTGCTACACAATGCGGGAAAGGAACTGATTCGATTATTCGCAGGTCCGGCGTAAAAGAAAACGATTCTCATGCATCAGGAGAACATCGTTTTCTCTAACTCGGTTCATCCCCGACAGGGAAGATTCACGGGAAAGCCAGATTCGAACAGAAGCTACTTGTGCAGGATCAGCTTTCCGCTTTTGGTGAGGCAGAGGCGGTAGAGTTCTGAACCATGCTGAATCTGGACTTCTTTATTATCCCCCATCAGGTCCACAGATTGAATCAACGGAACCTGGGGAATGACCTGCTTTCCCTTCTTTTGTAACGGACGAGAAGGGTTGCGTGTACCATCGGGGGGATAAATTTGAGGATCGAGTGGATCGTCGGAATTCATGGGGGATTTTAGCGAAGAGCAATATTGACAGATAAAACTGTCATAATTTTATAAAAAACCGGGCGAGACGGCTTGTAAACACGTTTCAGAGCTGTATATTACTGAGACTGAATCTCAGTTGCAAGAGATAAGCCAGCCAGGTGCCCACCTTTTTCCTTCCTGCGCCCAGCCAGCCCCACCTGTTTTACAGGCCTGAAACAAACTCCACCTGTTTCCCGCCTCCCACCCCACTGGCTTTTTGCAGGAGCTTTCCATGAAATCTGTCTTCCCTCGGCAACATACCCGAAACGCATTCACCCTCATCGAGCTGCTCGTCGTGATGGCGATTATCTCCATCCTGATGTCCCTGCTCCTTCCTGCTGTCCAGGCGACGCGGGAATCGGCCCGCCGCACTCAATGCCGGAACAATCTGAAACAGATCGGGCTCGCCTTCCATAACTTTGGTGACACCCATCGCGTTCTCCCCTATGGAGGAACGCTCGAATTCTACAGTGCCTTCGCCACTGCTCTTCCCATGTTTGAACAACAACAGCTCTACGGAAACTACGACTTCACCCAGTCCTATACCACACCGGAAAACACCGAGGCGCTGAACTCGAAAATCAGCACCCTGCTCTGCCCCTCGATGTGGATTCCCCGGGAAGTTCCCGATCTCTTCTGCAATGAGATTGGAGCCGTCGGCAGCTACGCGGTGTGCGAAGGGACCTCCGCCTATTCCGGAGATGCGGACGGTTTATTCCCCATGAACTGGCCCCTGTATGGAATCGAAAACGAACCCGTCCGGTTTGACGATATTAAAGATGGCACATCACACACCATCATGGTGGGCGAGCTGAACTACCAGATGGAAGACTACACCTGGACAGCCAGCTCCTCCTCCTGCCCTGCCCGGGCGGGTGAAATTCGCTGGGGAGCTGCCCGTTGGGGGGTCGGTTACCCGGGAGTTTCAATCGCAAACACCTCTGGTACATTCAACGAAAACAGTTACGCGAACTACACCAGTTTCAAATCGGATCACGCTGGTGGAGCCTTCTTCCTCTTTGCAGATGGATCTGTCTCCTTCGTCGGCCAGGCAATCGAGCCTTCAATCCTCGATGCCCTCGCCACACGCGATGGCGATGAAATTGTCGAAGATACTTTCCGCAACTGATCTGCGATTCTGAGTCCATTGAGTCCCTCACGACTCGTCCTGAAAGAGTCCAATCTCCTTGGAGAACAGGGAAGGATCCCTGTTCATTTTTAACACCTTCTCGTTTTGAAGCAGGTCTATCCTGCGACGAGATTACCGTGAGGAGCATCCGCGTGATCACTACGCACTATCACAAATTAACATGCTTTCTGATCGCACTCTGCTTTCTGAGCGGGTGCAGTGAAAGTGAGTTTTCCCGCGAGCGGGTTTCGGTCAGCGGGACCCTTAAAATCGGGGATGAATATGTTGAGGAAGCACGCGTGGAGTTCATACCGCTCGAACCCGCCGATGGCCCCACCGCTTCCGCAATTGTCACCAATGGTTTATTCACAATCTCAGAGGAAACCGGTCCCCTGACGGGAAAACTAAGGGTCGAAATCTTTCCCGTCGGAATCGAACTGGAAGATCTCACCGCCAGTATTATGGACGAGAAACTGATCAGTCCGTTTAAAACGAGTATCCCTCAAAAATATCAGAAACATTCACAAGAGTTTACGGTGGACGCCTTTGTCGACCGCCCCAATGAGTACGACTTTGTCCTGGAAGAAGATTAATCTTGAAACCAGCAGGTCATGAACCGACTATAATAGGACCAGAAACCTCCATTGTTGATGGTCTACTTTACCTCCCAAAACAGGAGCTTCTCTGTGAAGAGATTTGCACAACTTCAGTATAGATATCAGTTAAGCCAACTTATCCTACTCACTTCGATCATCCTGATTGGAAGTGGAACTTCCCTGCGGGCAGAATCTCGCACGCTGAGCCTGCCGGAAATTCCCGAAGCGGTCACCAGTTTCGGCGCGGCTGTAGAAGGGGATCACCTCTTCATTTACGGTGGTCATATGGGAACAGCCCACAGTTACTCGATTGAAGAGCAATCAGACAAACTCTTCTCCCTGTCACTCAGCAATCCAACGAATTGGGAGGAGCTTCCCAGCGGCCCCCGCCTGCAGGGACTCGCCATGGTGGCGCACAACGGCAGCCTGTATCGCCTTGGTGGATTCTCGGCACAGAACGAAGAGACCGAAGCCCATGACCTCGTTTCCACAGCCGAGTGTGCTGCCCGGTTCGACCTGACATCCAAAACCTGGGAACCACTCCCTTCACTCCCGGAAGCCCGCTCTTCCTTTGATGCCGTCGTTTATAAAGAGACGATCTATGTGATCGGCGGCTGGGCGATGTACGGCAAAGACAATGAAGACAGCACGTGGCACGAAACTGCCTGGCAACTCAATCTCAAAGAGACACCACTGGAATGGAAAGCACTCCCCGCCCCTCCCTTCCAGCGTCGGGCTCTGTCGGTGGCGGCTCTCAACGATAAAATTTATGCCATCGGTGGCATGAAATCAGAAGGAGGACCAACCCGCGAAGTCGACATCTTCGACCTTCAGACACAAACCTGGTCCAAAGGTCCTGAGCTTCCCGGTGAAAAAGGGATGGAAGGTTTTGGTAACTCTTCCTTCGCCGCCGGCGGTCATTTTGTTCTGCAGCACGATCAGTGGCTCGTTGTATCAACTGGCCACCGATGGCAGTGAATGGACCAAACAGCAGGACTTACCACACTCACGATTTTTCCACCGGATGGTTCCTGGCAGGATAACTCACTGTTGTTCGTCGGTGGGGCCAGCATGGAAGATGGCAAGGTCGAAGCTGTCGATCATGTCCTCCTGCCACAAGCTGAGTAACAGAATTTACTAAACCCCGTACACGACCAGAGGACCTGCTATCCCACTGATAACAGGCCCTCATGGTTGCATCATCTCTTTGCTGGTGCACAGGGGGGATCGTCAGGTACTTCCCTTCGGTCCTCCCTGTGTCTTTCTCTATTGCAACTACCGGCAAACGATGAGTCAAGATAATAGATGACAAATCCAGATCGGAGGTCGAAAAGCCTCCGGGACAAAGAGCACCACTATGAAACTGATCGCCCTGTTACTGCTCTCCACAACCCTGCTCACTGGCGATAACTGGCCTCTCTTTCGTGGAGCAGGAAACAGCATCACCTCAGCCGAGAATCTTCCTCTGAAATGGTCTACATCAGAGAACATCCAATGGCAGGTTGATCTTTCCGGTTACGGTCAATCAAGCCCGGTCATCTGGGGAGATCTGGTGGTCGTTACTTTCACTGAGGGGGAAAACAAAGAAACTCTGGTCGTCCAAGGCTTCGACCTGAAATCGGGTGAATCCCGCTGGATTTACAAGCAGGATTCTGCACACCCCGCGCCAGTCAGTAATTACATCAGTCGCTCCGCACCCACTCCCGCGATTGATGAAAATCAGGTCTATGCTTTTTTTGAAAGTGGTGATGTGGTCAGCCTCAATCATCAGGGAGAACTCCTCTGGAAGCGGGACCTAGCCACCGAGTACGGTGAATTCAAAGGAAACCATGGCCTGGGCAGTTCACCAACACTTACTTCTGATTCGTTTGTCATATTGATCGATCATGCCGGCCCCTCTTATCTGTTAGCGCTCAATAAAACAGACGGGCAGAACAAATGGAAGGTCGATCGCCCGGAGCGAGTTTCATGGTCTTCACCTGTGGTGATTGGTGAATCGGGAAGCGAGCAGATTATGCTCAGCTCAAATGGTGCATTACAAAGGTACGCCGCTGCTGATGGTGAACTCCTCTGGGAGCAGGATGGCCTCGATGGCAATACTGTTCCTTCTGCGACTGTCTCTGGTAACTACGTTGTGGTCGGTTCCAACAAACGAGGACAAAACCAGCTCTTTCAATTCCAGCCAGACTCAAATGAACTGAAACCGTTGTGGCAGGCTGCCGACCAGATCTCGTCGTTTGGTTCTCCCCTTATCTACGATCAGTATGTTTACTTCGTCAATAAAGCGGGTGTCGCCAGTTGTCTCTCGCTGGAGAGTGGTGAAGAACTCTGGAAAGAACGACTCCCCGCATCCTGCTGGACATCACCCGTTGGAACTGGTGACCGGGTTTACTTTTTTTCGAATGATGGCACCACCACCGTTCTCGAAGTTGGCCCCGAATTCAAAAAGCTGGCCGAGAACAGCGTCCCCACCGACGATAAAGTCTATGGTGTTGCCTGTGTAAACAACATGATCATTGTGCGGACCGGCAGCAAGCTCACCTGCATCAGCCAGCCTTAAATTCCGTCCGTCGATCATCAGACCTTTTATTGATCCAGGCAGATTCCCGCTACGGCCAAACTTGTAGTTCGACTCGTTTCCGGTAAGGTTGAGTTTTACACTCTTTCTGACTTAACCCTGCTTTTCGTTGACTGTGACCTCTTTTATGGCTGGTGAATTTGATCTCATCAATCGGTTGCGACAGCAAGTCGCCTCCCACCCCCGGTTACGTCTGGGGATTGGTGATGATGCGGCCGAACTACTCTTTGGGAAAGAGAACAGCCCGGTCCTGGTAACGGTCGATATGTTGATGGACCAGGTTCATTTCGATCTCTCAACAACCGACCCCGTACTCATTGGCCGCAAAGCACTGGCAGTAAACTTATCGGATATCGCCGCGATGGGGGGCGAAGCGGTCGCAGTTGTCATCAGCTATGCTCTTCCGCAGGGCTCGGGAGTGAAACTCGCCGAGGAGCTTCATCAGGGAATTGTTCAACTCGCAAACCAATACGACGTGGCTGTCGCGGGAGGCGACACGAACTCCTGGAAGGGACCGCTCGTCATCAGCGTGACTGCTCTTGGTCAACCGATCGGTTCTGCTCCGATCAAACGGAGCGGAGCGCAGCCGGGTGACTTCCTGTTCGTCACGGGAACATTGGGAGGTTCCCTCGCTGGTCACCACCTCACCTTCGAACCTCGACTCCACGAAGCACGCGAGCTTGTCAAAATTACGACGTGCATGCGATGCTCGATCTCAGTGATGGCCTCTCCTCGGATCTGCTGCACTTGTTAAGTGAAAGTCAGGTGGGTGCAATTCTGGATGCCGACTCGATTCCCATCAGTAAAGCTGCCAGGAGTATGCCCGGTGAGAAAACACCCCTTGAACGAGCCCTGCACGATGGGGAAGATTTTGAGTTGCTCTTCGCACTCTCTCCAGAGGATGGCGCCCGATTACTCGAATCTTCCCGACTGGGATCAACTCCTGTTACCAGAATCGGTTCCATTACGAATGGCATTTCCGCTCTTCTGCGCACGGGCAATGAGCAGATTCCCCTCACCCGAGCGGGCTGGGAGCACCCTCTCTAAGAGATTGCCATAAAACCGGTTAGGATCGCCTCGAAAAATGGTTGTTGACCATTTTTTACCAATTCTCTATTATTCTGCGGTACATTTAAGGGGACCGTTCTGTAACGGCACCCTGCATGGAACCAGCTTTCGCCTCGTGAAATGAAACTCGCATGAGAGGCAACAGTGGAATGGAAACACAGGCTGGTTCTCATCATTTTCTAATACGCGATTGTATAAATGAAAGGGACACGGATGTTCCGGAACTGGCGTAGCTCGCTTGTGATCCTGGCAATTACCGGCTTTGTACTGGTTGCCGGGGGGCTTTATTACAACCATCAGCGATACAAACATTTTGCCATCCATGATGAAGGAATGGTCTATCGCTCTGCCTGGCTGGAACCCGAAGTCTTTGCTGAATTGATTGAGAAACATCAATTCCGTTCCGTGGTTAACCTCTGCCGTCCCGGTGAAATGGGTGATGAGCGTTGGGATGCCCAGCGTAATGCTGTCACCGGCGCTAATTGCCAACTCTTTGAAGTCTCCATGCCGACGACCGTCGAAGCTAATGATCCCGAGCTGCAGAAGCACCTCGAAATCCTCAAAGATCCGAACAACTATCCCATGATTGTACACTGCCAGCATGGTGTGACACGCACAGCCAAATTTCTATCGATCTACGATATTATCTTCCGGGGAATGTCGGCCGATGAATCACTCGATTCACAACCACTCTTCGGTCGTGATGATCATAATGTGAACGTTAAAGCTTTCGTGCATAACTTTGAAAAGCAATATCAGGAATTGTATCCTCAGGCAAAAGCCAACAATCTTGATGTACTGCGAAAGTAGTCGGTTTTCAGAATCGCTTCCCCGCAACGGGCAGGATGATATCCAGTGAGCTCTCCACGAATCACAATCTGTATTCCCCACTGGCAGGTCGAAGACTACATGCGTCTTTGTCTCCGTTCGATCCGGAAGCACTCCACCAGGTATGACCTGGAAGTGATTGTCGTCGACAACGGTTCCAAAGATGAGAGTATCGACTATCTACGGGGACTCGACTGGATTCGCCTGATCGAACGCCCTGAAGAGGTTCACACAAACTGGCCTGAAAATGTCTTCACCGCCTGGGACCTGGGACTGAAAGAAGCAACGGGCGAGTACTACATCACCATGCATTCGGATGTCTTCATCAAGCGCGATGACTGGCTCGATCCGTTCCTGCGGGAAATGCAAAAGAGTGAACAGATCGCCGCGAGCGGCGCGTGGAAGCTCGTTCTGGAAAACCCGCTCTACGCCTGGCAAAAGCAGGTGATTGGGTACATGAGCGGCCGCTTCAAACAGATGATTGGGCGCAAGAAAGAAATCAAGTGGAAGCAGGGGCCCTACCCCCGTGACTACTGTGCGATGTACCGCCGGGATGTCTTGCTCGAACACAACATGACCTTCCTCCCCATTTATGGTCAGGGAGGGGGTTACTCGATCGCCAAACAGATCTGGGATGCCGGTTACGAGATGGGCATGTTCTCTGTACGTGAAATGGACCGCATTCTCTATCACGTCGCGCACGGCACTGCCGCCGTCGCTCCTGAGAAGAAGCTCAACCACTCGCGTGCCCAGAAGAAGGTTGAACGCAAAGTCGAAGACCTCTTCCAGGAAAAATGGATTCACGAACTCGCCGCTGACGATGGACTCGATGAAGTTCGCACTGCTGCCTGAGTATGAAACGCATCCCGGTTTGCGAGAGCGTTATCCCTCTGCCGCCTGATTCTGATCTTCCTCGTCGTCACGCTCTTCCTCTTTAACAGCAGACGAGCTGCCAGAGATCGGTGCGACATAGGTGCCGGGACTGATTTGCGGACTCTTCTTGTATTGATCAAGAATCTTCTGCAATTGCTCGGCATTCATTACTTCGCTTTCCATCAGATCGCGGGTTAAATGCTCCAGCACTTCACGACGATCCGTCAGTATGTCACGCACCATAATCAGACATTCATCGATGATCCGACGAACTTCCAGGTCAATTTCACGAATCGTATCTTCACTGTGCGTGTTATCGGAAGGCATTCCCGAGTTCGCCAGGAAGGGTGACCGTTTCGTTTCGCTGTAATGGACGCGTCCCAGCTTAGGACTCATTCCAAAGTCGGTCACCATGCGGCGTGCGATGTCAGTCGCCCGTTGCAGGTCGTTCGAAGCCCCTGTCGAGAATTCACTGAAGACAATCTCTTCCGAGATCGTTCCTCCCAAGAGTACACAAATCCGATGTTTCAACTCGGACTCGGTATTGAGATAACGCTCATCCTCGGAATGCTGCATCATGTAACCGAGCGCACCATGCCCACGGGGGATGATGGAGATTTTATGCACCGGGTCAGTGTTTGGTAACGAACAGGCAACCAGCGCGTGCCCGCATTCATGATAGGCGACACGTAGTTTCTCGTCTTCCTGAATAATGCGGGTCTGTTTTTCCAGACCGGCCACAACCCGTTCGATCCCTTCGTCGAACTCGGCCATTGTGACGCGTGTTTTGTTGTTACGCACTGCCAGCAATGCAGCTTCATTCACCAGATTCGCGAGATCGGCTCCCACAAACCCAGGGCAATGTTTGGCAATGGTCGTCAGGTTGACATCTTCGGCCAGTTTGACTTTTCCAGCATGCACTTTGAGGATCGCTTCCCGACCTTTGACATCGGGACGATCGACCAGGACCTGCCTGTCAAATCGACCAGGACGCATCAACGCCGGGTCGAGTGTCTCTGGACGGTTGGTAGCGGCCATCACGATGACATTCTCATCGGAGGAAAAACCATCCATCTCCACGAGCAGCGCATTTAAGGTCTGTTCCCGTTCATCATGTCCACCGGGAGTGTTCCCGCGAACTTTACCGAGTGCATCGAGTTCGTCGATGAAGATAATACTGGGGGAACGTTGTCGGGCTTGCGCGAACATATCCCGCACACGGGCCGCTCCCACACCGACAAACATTTCGACGAAGTCGGAACCGGACAGTCCGAAGAAGGGAACACCCGCCTCTCCCGCGACTGCTTTGGCGAGCAAAGTTTTCCCCGTACCCGGAGGACCGACCAGCAGCACTCCGTGAGGAATTCTTCCCCCTAACGCCTGGTATTTTTCCGGAGACTTCAGGAATTCCACAAACTCTTTGATTTCTTCAACGGCTTCATCGTTACCGGCGACGTCTTTGAAGGTGATACCAATATCATCCTGCGCGTAGAGTTTCCCCCGGCTCCGTCCGAACGACATGGCAGAACCTGCGCCCCCCATGCGCCTTAACATGAACAGGAAGATCCCCATTAATATCAGCAGCATGAACAGCAGGATCATCGGCTCCCGAAGTCCCGATGGGGGTTCGCTGAAGCTGTAATCTATTTCCGCTTGCACGAGTTTCTTTTCGAGATCCTGTCGATTCTGCTCCGACAGGTTTTGAATCGTGACCTGATATGTCGTCGTCCCTTCGGGATTCCGTCCGGAGCCATCCGCTTTCTTATCCTGGAATGTCAGGTGCGAGGCGCCGATCTGAACGTCGAAGGTGTTTCGTTTGTTCCGAATTTGGACATCGGCAGGAAGCTCTGTCAGGTCCGCTCCTGCCAGATTGACTTCCAGCCCGCGGATGAATTTTGCGTAAGAAAGCTTCTTCCCACCATTCGTCATTCCGGAATATTGAGTCGCCAACACAAACAGGACGATGGCGATGAATAAAAACCAATACTGTTTCCACCCGACTCCGACTTACGCGGTTTTTTAGATGGCTTTTTGGAATTCTGATTCTCCGATTCCTGGGGTTCAGGAGCAGATGATTCGGTCATGAAACCAATCTTTACTTCACAGTCGAACGGAGCCGTTTTACGGCAATCGTCCGATATTGAAACGGGGAATTCTCACCAGGACGGGAGAATATCAAACCTAGGGGTTCTTTGAGTCATCAGCGGGGACAACAAATTCAATCCCTGCCTCACTCGGGCAATCTATTGTTACTCACAGCAGGTGCAGAGAAAAGGCTTTGTCTGGGATTGAGCTGATTCCCCGGGAGAGGGTATCACCCTGACTGTTCAAATCGCTCCAAACGGACCATTTAAAAGGGTGGGAGGGTAAAACTGTAAGTGTCGGAATTATAGAACCTTAAGAGCAAAAAAACCGGATTAAAACGAGGCTCGACTCAATATTGCTGTATCTGATTCCTAAGCTCAGAGGAAACGCCACGGATTTCAGTCCAAATCAAGTGTATGCTGCCCGGACAGGATCTTTTTACGTACTACTGTTCACCTGAGAACGAGTCTTGCGGCATTTGCCCTGTCTACACAAATTCAGCTTGGATTTCTTCCGGGTAACAAATCGGGAGTAACTCGAATAATGCGATTTCATGTCGATCTGGAACTCAACTTTGAGTCCATCGAATTGCCCTGCCCCTATTTATAAGCCAATTTCCACATCAGGAGAGAGATCCCCCCGCTCTTATGACTGAAATCGCTCTGCTTGGCTCAACCGGTTCCATAGGCACCAGCACGCTCGAAGTGCTGCGCCCAGCAACACGCAGAGAAGCTGCACCTCTACGGCATGAGTGCCCACCGGAACTGGCAGAAGCTGGCCGAACAGACGCACGAATTCAAACCAGCCATCGCCGTGCTGGGTGACGATTCTCTGTCAGAACAAGTAGACCGAACTGCTTTTCACCCCGAGACGGAGCTTCTTTTCGGTCAGTCTGGAATCAGTCCCTGGCGGAAGCCAAAGAGGTTGATACGGTCGTCTCTGCCATTGTCGGGGCCGCAGGCCTGGATGGGACCTGGGCTGCTGTCGCCGCCGGAAAACGGGTCGCCATTGCCAACAAAGAAACCCTGGTTGTCGCAGGTCCCATTGTGAAAGCGGCGCCGCCCGGGAAACTGGTGCCGAGCTGCTCCCTGTCGACTCCGAACACAGCGCGATTTTCAGTGCCTGCAATCAGGCCGACGTGATGAATTAAAGCGGATCGTCCTGACTGCCAGTGGAGGACCCTTTCGCGGCTGGAAGAAAGATCAACTGGAGCAGGTGACTCCCGAGATGGCCCTCGACCACCCGACCTGGAACATGGGACCTAAAAATCACGATCGATTCGGCGACATTAATGAACAAGGCTCTCCGAGATTATCGAGGCGAAATGGTTATTTGACCTTGCCGATTCTGAGATAGAAGTCATTATTCACCCACAATCGATCGTACATTCCTTCGTGGAATTCACAGACCACTCCGTCTACCTGGCCCAACTGTCCCCTCCCGACATGAAGCTACCGATTCAATATGCCCTCACCTGGCCCGAGCGCTGGGAAGGGGCAGCCGAGGCGATGGATTGGTCGAAGATGCTCACTTTAGGTTTCCATCCCCCTGACCTGACGCCTTTCCGGCGTTACAATTGGGGCTGGAAACAGCCGCCCGCAGGGAACTGCCGGTGCGGTTCTCAATGCCGCCAATGAAGCGGCTGTACAACGATTTTTAACAGGCTCCTTACGATTCGACCAGATCGTCAAGGCAACACAAAATATTCTGAACGCTCACCATTTCGACCCGTCTCCCGATCTTGCTGAATTGAAAAAGTGGGATCGATGGGCTCGAGGAGATGAAACAATGGACTTGATCAGCATACTTAACTGGGTCTACACCGTTGCCCTCGGACTGGGCCTCGTGATCTTCTTCCACGAGAGTTAAGGACCTTCGCTGTTGCCAAATGGTGTAACGTCTATGTCGAACGATTCAGTATCGGTTTCGGCCCCATCATCTGGAGTTTCCGCAAGGGAGAAACCGAATACGCACTCTCCCATTGTTCCCTTTGGTGGTTATGTCAAAATGCTTGGTCAGGACGACATGGACCCCAGCCAGCTCAGCAGCGAAGAAATCGCCCAGGACCCTCGTGCTTACTCAGCCAAAAACGTCGCCAACGGATGGCAATCATTTCGGCGGGTGTGATCATGAATATCATCACCGCCATTCTGTTCTTTACCTATGCATTCAGCTCTGGAATTGAAAACCCGACCGCTGTCATTGGCTCCGTTCAGGCCGGTTTGCCAGCGTGGGAAAAAGGGATGCAGGCGGGCGATCAGATCGTCGAAATCAATGGTCGCAAGGTCAACTCGTTTCTCGATATCAAACGAGGTGTCGCCTCTCTTCCGGAACACTCGAAATCAAAGCAGTGCGACGAGATGGTGAAGCATACACCGTCTCCATCGATCCCGAGAAAAAAGAACTCGGCCGCATGATTGGAACAGGTCCCACTGAAGGATTGCGAACCTACTCCAGCCTGGAAGGTGCAGAGAAAGGGGCCGACCCGAACAGCCCTGCTGGAGCTGCTGATCCCACTGCTGTCCCGATGAATGCCCTCATTTACCAAAGTGAATGGCGAACCGATTGTTGACCCGTTCCGCTTCCAGAGTATTCTGGCACAGAAACGGGCTGAACCTCTGGAGATAACCTTCAAAGAACTTGATAACGATCAAATTACCACCACGATTCCCCCGCAACCTTTCCGGGAACTCGGTATTCAAGTCGATATTGGGCGAGATCTGGCATTACGACATGGCTCTCCCGCAGCTGCAGCCGGCAGAGAAAGTGGGTGACAAAATCATGCGCGTCGACGGGAAAGGAGTTGGTAACGAACTCAGCCCGCTCCACCTGCCCGAACTCTTCGCCTCAAAAACATGGTTCCTCAGTCGAGGTGACTATTAAAAGGGAAAACGAAGAAGTGAAGTTGCCGAAATGAATATCTCGGTCATTCCCGAAAACCGTCCCGGTTGGGTCGAACAACCTTATGGTCCCGATGTGCCTCTGTCAGTCCCTTCGATTGGTGTCGCCTTCAATCTGATCAATCGCGTACTCAAAGTCGAAGAAGGAAGCCCCGCTCAACAGGCGGGAATTCAGGCGAACGACGCGATCGTCAGTCTGGAATTTCTCCCTCCAGCAGATCAGGCAAGCAAAGCAAAATCTGTCACCGTCTCATTCGATCAGACTCTGAAAAACTGGGCCTATGCGGTCTGGATGATTCAGTACAACCCGACCCGCGAATTAAAACTGACCTACAGTCGCAATAACAATGTCGAGTCCGTCAACCTGAACTCCGTCGAATCGAAAGAGTGGTTCGTTCCTTCCTCGCGTGGAATTTACCTCCTGCCACAGAATGCAAACTCAGAAAGCGGAAACTCTGGGCGGGCGGTCAACATGGGATTCACGACAGTACATTCAATTCTGTTACGGATATCTATCTGACCTTACGGAACCTGATTACCTCCGACCTCTCTGTTAAAAACCTTCGCAGGCGATCGGTATCGCTTCCGTTTCCACACAGTCATGCCAACCGCGGAATGCCGTATCTCGCCTGGTTCCTGGGCATGCTCAGTGTGAACCTGGCGGTCCTGGCTTTCTGCCCATCCCGGTTCTCGACGGAGGCCATATGGTATTTCTGTTGTGGGAAGCGATCACCCGGAAACGTCCGAGTGAGAAGGTACTCATAAGGTGCCTATGTCGGAATGATGGTCGTACTGGGACTGATGGTACTGGTTCTGTATCTCGATATCTTTGTGCACTGGCTCAATTTCGGCTGATAGCACATCCTGCATCTGAGCTCGAATCTCTGCGGAGAAATTGACAGAGTCAGGTGATCTTTAAGATATTTTGAACTATGCACCACTTCATTCAGGTGCCTTGAGACATCTCAACGGATCATTTCCGACGGCTTCCTTCTATTCAGAGGGGTAACCCATGAAGTACGGACCGAACAAAGAACAGACATCAGCAGCCATTGCTCTCTTTGCCAGTGGCTTTGTGTGATTCTGGGCGGGATCGGTTTTTTATGTCGCTCTCACCGGGGCATATGATGTCGGTACTCTGCTCTTTGCCGCTGTGGTGGCTGCCCTGCTGATTGGACTCGGTATTGCTGTCCGTGTCTTACAGGGGAATGCCATGGATCAGGCTCTTAACGAACGCCTGTTTCGATTCTGGAAGAAAGAAGTTCAGTCAGACGGAATCAATTGGGAGCCGAAGAAAATTCGGACTTACAAAAAAGAGGAGCTTGGTACGAACACCCCGCCGACAAAAGAAACCCTGCAGGAGCTCGGCATGGGTAACAGCACCTGGGTTCCCAGTGGTAAAACTCCGAAACGGAAATCCCCCCCATCGTCAGCACCGCGCCGTAAATAGTCTCTTTCGTTGATTGCCACAAGTCGACCAGAGCTTCATCAGCACTAACAGACGCATCGAGATGCTATGCCGGCATCAATCGATTTCCTGTGTCTTACGAATGTGGGCATAGTTGAGCACGCCGACGAAAATGCTTCCGCCAAACATATTGCCCAGTAATGCGGTCACCACAAACACAATCGATTCGGCGTAGGTATATTTATCGTCGATAAACCAGGCGGTGAACATTTCCGCTGAACCGGCAATCGAGTGATGCAATCCACCCAGACCAATCAGGAAGGTGACAATAAAAATAACTTTGATCTGACTACTATCAGGGGGCGTCGCCAGTACCAGCCAGGCTCCTAACGCCATGAGCCAGCCAGCCAGCAACGAACTGACAAATAACACGTGTCGAATGAATATTCTGTCAGGTGTTTACCAATGAGCAGATAACCCTGGTTTCGCTTTTACCACATCATCAGCCATGACGAGCAGACTCGCGACAATCGCCGCTCCAATCAGGTTTCCTGCAATCACGATGGACCACAACCGGAATAACCGCCGCCAGGAACTGCGTCGATCCAGCACCGGGTAAAGCGCCGTCGCAGTGTGCTCTGTAAACAACTGGGCTCCACTCATAATACAGATAATAAAGCCGGTGGGGTAAACTAAAGCTGCAGCCAAACGTGTCAGAAGTATATTCTCCAGAGGGGCTGTTAGTGTGGTCATCACAGCAACGGCCATTCCCGAAAGCCCTACAATCATGCCACCAGCCATGGACGAAAGCCATAAGGAAATGGCTGCCCGTTTCAGTTGAACATTCCCCTCGTGAATCGCTTTTTCCAGCGTATCATCGGGGTGACGCAATGCCGCGTCTGTTCTTTTGATGATGACCGAGACGAACGTTTCCTCTTCCTGCTGACGTTCTTTAGTGCGCTCTGTCGGCGCAGGTCGTTCCGGGAATTCTTCGATCGGATTTCCATCCTGATCGAGCAGATGTTTTGTTTCGTTCATGCAGGCTCCAGCCGGACGATTTAACAGAAGAACCAATTCAAAAGAGGGTTTCTTAACCTTCGTTATAGCCGATGACTGGAGGAAAGCGAATCGGATTGGAGATATCAATACAGAGACTTGAACAATCTTGTTGTCTGTAATTTAACTTGAGACCGTCTCCCGCACAGGCTTGCTCAGGATCTCCATCCTTTTTCCGTCAGGAAGAATGCGGCTCGTAGATCGTTTTGCGAGAGAGACTTCTGCAGCAGTTGCAGATTCTTGCGATTGGATTTGAAAGTCGCATCGAAAATGTCACCCAGGAAGGAATTGTCCCCACGAGTGCATCGATTCCGACATTTGAAAGCATGCGGAAGAGCGTCCAGCGCGGACCCCCAGCGTCCGAGCCTCGTTAATTATCCACAGGGAAAGCAAGAACTGTCACTGTGTCACCGGCGACGGAACAAGTCGATGATGGTATCCCAACCAATCCGAAAATTTATAATCGGAATTTTGTAGGCTGTGTCGAGCCAGTGGCTGAGTTGTTCAATCCGCTCCAGACGCCGAATCTCTTCGGGGATCTCTGCAGTAGAAAGTCGCTCGGTGTTGATATGGGACATGAATCTATTTCCTCAGAAAACTGGAATGAGTGAACCTGATAAAGTCACAATTTAGAAACGTGATTCGGTCAGAACCGGATATTCAGTTTCCGCGTTGTTAAGCTGTTTTGGTTCGCTGTGCATTGGATCACTGTAGTTCGGATGGCTGTGATTCGGATGGCTGTGCCGAGCTGTCGCGATCATGGTCGATGCCCACCACGGCAACTTGCGATCCAGGCAGTAATTCCAATGTCTCGATTTTCAGAGAAAATAGATGTGCAGGCCGCAGCCGTAGCCACGCCTACTACTGTAACTCCGCTGATTAATAAAGCTTTGCCCTGCTCAGGGGGCTCGCAGTTTGCTGCGCACATGATGATATCTTCCTCTCAAAGTCAGGCTGAACATTCCATTGATTAAGATCAGGGGCTGATGTCTGAAGAAGAATCGTGGCTTAAGTGCGTTCGCAAGGCAATGTGAAATTAGCGATGGTAACCAGTGTTCCCGGTCTCTTTTTTGATCAGGCCAGGCCGAAACATGAGCGGGAAAATGTCCGCCCAGAGTTACTTTTTCGTGTTCGTGATCTTGTTCGAAAATTTCAGAACGTTTGATAGATACATCATTTGGTGCTGAAATTCCAAGTCGCACGCGGCCACCGCTACATTGAATGACCTGAACGCGAATGTTTCCGTCGATGATAATTTCTTCGTTGCATTTACGGGAAAGTACCAACATATTTTGCTCCTCCTTGATTGGGAAAACGTGTTGTACTCGGAAACATAGCAAGCGAAGTACCATATCGGCAGAATCTGCCGGTTTTCGATAAATATCGGTAAAAGACTTCGAAAATCACCCCTCAAAAGGTGCATCAGCATGTAGACGATGATTCTAAATTGTTCAAAAACCTCTTTTGAACCAGTTACTTAGATTTTTTGGACTACGAGATCAGTTTTAAACAACCTTGTTGCAGCTCAGTGATCAAAACAAGTGAGGGGAGCAGGTTCCTGATCGACCACTCTGGTCAAAAAACGAACAGCGGAGTGGTTAGAATTTGTCCTCACAAAACATTCTGGTGATTCTATGCAATATGGGTAAAACAAGAGAAATATGGAGTGGTTTTCGAGCGTTCAGTTTTAAAACATCCTGTTGTCTGATGCTGCAACATTCAGGCTTAGCAGCTACTGCATGATTCTGCACTTTATCTGCAGAAAATTTCTCATAATTGCAGCCTTTCTTCTGCCTGTTTTTCATCCATTTGAATTTGCGATGTGTTAAAACGCTCTTTTCAAAGGTATTTCATGCAACCAATTCAATTCGAGTTCGTCCATCCAGATGAACAAGTTTGCGATATTTATCGCAACAGATTCGCCTCAATCTCTGAGGTTACTATCCATAACTGCCCGTTCGAAGAATTGAGCACTTTCGATTGCTTTGTGACAGCAGGGAATGCTTATGGCATCATGACGGCGGGTATCGACGCAGCGGTTATCGGGTATTTCGGCCCCGATTTGATGTCGAATGTTCAATATTACATTCTCGATAAATACTTGGGTGAGCAGCCAGTAGGAACCGCCTTTGTTATCGCCACAAATGACCCGGATAAGCCTTACCTTTGCCACGCTCCTACAATGCGGACACCTGGTAGTATCGAGAAGACCGACAAGGTGTATGTCTCCACATGGGCCGCACTTCTCGCCATCTATCAGTTCAATGCTGAAAATGAGAACAAAATTCAGACAGTCTGCTTTCCAGCGATGGGAACAGGGTTCGGCAGTGTTCCCTATTCAGAAAGTGCTCGCCAGATGTCTGTCGCTTTCGAACACTTCCTCAATCTGCCTCACCGTAAACCAGACTGGGATTGGGTGACCTCCAGGCAACGAAAAATACACTACGATGGACCTGAGCGAGCCTGCCACTAACAATTCCATCCCCAACCAGCATTGTCCTCCCGCTTTACCGGGGTAAAATGAGATTGATTACTCGTTTTTTCAGGGGGATGGTGAATTGTCGATTGAGAACCCGGTCCGGGAACAGGAAATCATCGACCCGGTTCTGGAGTCGTTTCACCCGGTTATCCAGGAGTGGTTTTACTCCCGGTTCAAGGGGCCGACAGAACCGCAGGTGGCGGGTTGGCCCATCATCAGCTCAGGACGGCAGACGCTGATTGCCGCCCCCACTGGTAGTGGTAAAACGCTCACGGCGTTTCTCTCCTGCATCAACCGGTTGATCATTGCTGCGCTGGAAGGAAATCTGGCGGAAGAGACCCGCATCGTTTACCTCTCCCCCTTGCGCGCGCTCTCGAACGATATGCATCGGAATCTGGAGGAACCCCTCGCCGAGATTACGGCCCTCGCCCAGCAGCAGGGAATCGAAATGCCGCACCTGCGGGTTGGCCTGCGCACGGGTGACACCAGTTCCTCACAGCGCGCCTCCCTGGTTCGTAAACCACCCCACATTCTGGTAACCACACCCGAATCCCTTTACCTGATGCTGACCGCCGGGAAAGCGCGCGAAACCCTCAGGCAAGTCGATACCGTCATCGTCGATGAAATCCACGCCCTCGTTCGTGATAAGCGAGGCTCGCACCTCGCGCTCTCTCTCGAACGACTGGAGCATGTTTCCGAGCGACGGATTCAACGGATCGGCCTCTCAGCCACACAGCGACCGATGTCGCGGATTGCCAGGTTCCTCGTCGGAAACTGGCCGGAAGATCCTGAGGATAAGATTTTGACATCCAGTGAAGAGCATGAATCACAACCAATTGTAATTGCCCCTTCTGAATTTGAAGAACAATCTCTCCCGGCAGATTACTGCGAGATCGTCGATATCGGTCATGCCCGACAACTCGACCTGGGAATTGTCACCCCACCCAGTGAACTGCAAGCGGTCTGCATGCATGAGCAATGGGAAGAGGCGCATCAGCAACTGGTGGAATTAATCAACGCCCATCGCAGCACACTCATCTTTGTCAATACGCGCCGCATGGCCGAAAGATTAACACATCAACTGACCGAGTTACTGGGTGAAGAAGTAGTCGGCAGCCATCATGGTTCGCTTGCAGCCAAAATAAGACTAGAGACCGAACGGAAACTCAAAGAGGGAGAACTGAAAGCAGTTGTGGCGACTGCTTCTCTTGAACTCGGTCTCGACATTGGCTACATCGACCTCGTTATTCAAATCGGCTCCCCCCGGGCGATCTCGACTTTCCTGCAGCGGATTGGTCGTTCGGGCCACTCGCTTGGTTTGATTCCCAAAGGTAGACTGTTCGCCCTCACCCGCGATGAACTGCAGGAATGCATGGGTGTGATGCGGGCCGTGAAATCAGGACGGCTCGATATCCTTCCCATCCCGGAACATCCTTACGATGTCCTCGCGCAGCAGATCGTCGCAGAAGTCGCCGCCGAAGAATGGGACACAGACGAACTCTATCAACTCTTCAAACGGGCGTATCCATATCGCAATCTCCCTCGCCGCGAATTTGATCGGACAGTTGAGTACCTGAGTGAAGGGGTTTCGCAGAACAGCGTTCGCAGTTTGCGTTACCTGCATCACGATCAGGTGCAGAAACGACTCCGCGCTCGCAAGTCGGCCCGCATCAGCGCGACGAGTAATGCGGGAGCAATACCGGAAGTTGCTTCGTATCGCGTGGTACTCGAACCGGAGCAGACAGTTGTTGGTACACTCGATGAAGAGTTCGCTGTGGAGAGTAGTCGGGGAGATATTTTCCTGCTGGGGAATAACTCCTGGCGCATTCAACATGTGCGTGGTTCCGATGTGACGGTCACCGATGCCGCCGGTGCTCCCCCCACGATTCCCTTCTGGCAGGGAGAGGCACCGGGGCGGACGTTTGAACTGTCGGAAGAAGTTTCACTGCTGCGGGAAGAGCTGGAGCGACGTCTCAAATCGGACAACGATGAAGCGATCATCAGCTGGCTGGAAGCAGAGACATTCTGCGATACCGAAGCTGCGCGGCAGATGGTGCTCTACTGCCGCGCACAGCTGGAAGCGATTGGTCTCCTGCCAACACAAAAACAGATTGTCTTTGAACGCTTCTTTGATGAATCAGGCGGGATGCAACTTGTAGTGCATGCTCCCTTTGGTGGTGGGATCAACCGGGCTTGGGGGTTCTCGATGCGGAAGCGGTTCTGCCGTTCGTTCGATTTTGAGCTGCAGGCAACTGCCGATGATGATGGCTGGATTCTCTCCCTCGGTCCGCAACACAGTTTTCCGATTGAGAGCCTCTTCCCGATGCTCACTTCGAACAACACCCGCGGGTTACTCGAACAGGCGGTATTAACCGTGCCGATGTTCCAGGTCCGCTGGCGCTGGAATGTGACGCGGGCACTACTCGTTATGAAATTTCAGAACGGAAAGAAAGTCCCCCCTACCCTCCAGCGGTTTCGCGCAGATGATTTGTTAACGGCAGTCTTCCCGAAGTTGACTGGTTGCCAGGAAGAACATACCGGCGACCACGAAGTTCCCGATCATCCCCTCGCCATACAGACGATGGAAGACTGCCTGCACGAGATCATCGATATCGATGGACTTGAACGGACTCTCCGCATGGTGGAATCGGGAGAGATCACCTTGATTGCCCGCGACACCCGCGAACCTTCTCCGTTCAGTTACGGGTTACTTAATTCGAATCCATATGCATTCCTCGATGGGGGCGAAGTACAGGAGCGACGCGCCCGCACTGTGGGAACACGACGCGGTTTGACAGTCGAATCAGTCAGTGACCTGGCGCATCTTGATCCGGAAGCGATCGCACAAGTTCGCACTGAAGCTGAGCCACTAGTCCGCAGTGACGATGAACTGCACGACGTGCTGATGGTCCGCGTGGCGCTACCTGTCCGTGAAGGAGCTGAGTGGCGCGACTATTATGATCAACTTGAAAAATCACAACGCGCGGCGACGACGGTGCTCCCAAATGGTGAACAAGCCTGGGTTGCAACAGAGCGAGTTCCTCTCTTCCACAGTATCTTTCCCGCAGCTCCCCTTGCCCCCGAATGGACCGTTCCGGAGTCATTACAAAAAGAATGGGATTCCGTCGAAGCTCAGGTACTCTATGTGCGAGGCCTGCTCGATGTCTGCGGTCCGATCACAGCGACAGAGGTCGCCCGGCGACTGGGAATGGAAGTCGAACGCACAAAGTTAATACTCGAAGCACTCGAAGGGGAAGGAACTGTGCTTCGCGGGCGATTCACTTTCGGTTCGTACAAACCAGACAAAACGCAACAAACTGAAGACGAAGAAACTTCAGTAGAAGCGACAAATCCCCCTGTTGAACAGGAACAGGAGTGGTGCCATCGCCGGTTACTCTCGCGAATTCATCGACTCACAATCGCCGGGTTAAGACAACAGATTGAACCGGTCGAAGTTCCAACCTTCCTGCGGTTTCTCTTCCGGCATCATGGATTTGATCAGAAACGGCCCCGGCGGGGTTCCAATGGTGTTTATGAAGTGTTGCAGCTGCTCGAAGGAATTGATGCGGCGGCGCTCGCCTGGGAACGGAACCTCCTTCCCGACCGCATTCAGGAATACAACCCCGCCTGGCTGGATGAACTCTGTCTGACGGGCGAACTGGGCTGGGGACGGCTCTATCCTCCTAAACAGGATGAACTCGAAACTGGCCCGACGGCCACCTTTACCCGCATCATGCCGATCTCACTCTGGCTGCGGGAAGACATCACCTGGTTGACGGCTATCAAGCCGCCCCCTGAATCGCATCGCCTGAGCAGTCCAGCAGAAGAAGTTCTAGAACAACTCCGCAAAACAGGGGCGATGTTCTTCCGGGAATTATTAAGCGATACCCGCATGCTCCCCGGCCACTTAAAAGCGGCCCTGGGCGAATTGGTTGCGCGGGGGTTGGTGACCGCCGATGGCTTTGAAGGGCTACGCAATCTGCTGAGCGATAAAGAAGACAAACGAAATGGTCGCGCCCGGTTGAAACGGGGAGAACTGAAACGTCGCTCCGACACCGGCAGCGCCGGTCGCTGGGCGATCTGGAATAAGGAGATACTAAACTCCGATGAGGCGGAAGCCGAAAGTGAAGAGCAGGACTTGAACCTCAACCCAGTCGAAGAATGGGCCTGGTTACTCTTGCGGCGGTGGGGAGTTGTCTTCCGCGACTTGCTGCAGCGCGAACAGGGAGCGCCTAACTGGTTCGAACTGCTGCAGGTCTATCGACGACTCGAAGCACGTGGCGAAATCCGCGGAGGACGCTTCATTCGCGGTGTCGCCGGTGAACAATTCGGCCTGGGAGAAACAGTCAAACAACTCCGCGAGTTACGTGAAGAAAGAGCGAACGACGAATACATCGTTGTCTGCGCTGCTGACCCATTGAACCTGGTCGGCATTCTGACCGATCATCCCCGCGTGACGACCTCAGCGCACAACAAAATCGTCTACTACAACGGAAAGCCGATTGCGGCACTGCAGGGGAATGTTTTGAGCAGTCTCGAAAACATTTCCCCGGTGCAGATGGAAAAGGTCGCCCGCCTGCTCGGTAAGAACTCGGGAAAATTAACCGAGCTCCGTTCACAAACCTTTGAGCAACTCTTCGCCGAACAGGCCGAGTTCCGCAAACAGGGTGAAGAAGTCACCCGCCAAAAAGAAGTGAGCGGCTCCCCAAACGAAGCCGCTCCCAATTATCCCAATGGCATCCCCCGCCCAATGATCGGGTGAGGTTATCTGATGTTACACAATCGCGGAATAAGCAAAGTCATCGAAGTCGGTGAGAGCATTGTGTGCTCCAAAGCCAATGCGGCCGCCGTTGACCTGTTCATTGAAGGTGGCGGAAACGACTTCTGAACCACCGACATGTAGAGTCGCTGTATCCCCATCAACGAAGAGTTCGAGATCGTAAAACGTACCGGCGTCAATCGTCATGCTTTGATCATCCCAGTCGGTGATCGCGACTTTATTCCCCCAGTGACCTTCGTAATGACCAATCACCCACTGGTTCTGGCCAGCAAAGGCACCGGCGTATTTGAAATCGTTTTCATTCTGATAATCAAAGATGATGAACCCATCCAGCCAGCTTCCCGCCGCCGTGTTCATTCGCAATGAGACACTGGTTGAGAAAGCACCTGGCAGAATATAGTTCGGGTCGGTCAACTGTTTGGCCGTGTTATTGGTGGGGTTGGAATCAGCCGTGTAAGTGAAGTCTGATCCCCCCTGATCGACGAAGTTCCACAGGGAACTATTCGGGCTGGACAGGTCGTCGGCAAGTTGGTCATCGAAATCTTCGAAGATGCTGTCGAGGACGGTCGGTGGAGATGTCACTTTGAAATCATCAATCCAGACAAAGGCTCGCTCAGCGGCCACTCCAACCGGTCCAACATTCACATCGGAGGCAAAAGTCGCCGAGGTGATCAGTTCATCACCCACATCTAAAGTCGCCGTGGCACCATCGAGATGCACGCGCAGGTTGTAGTAGCGATTCGCGTAGATGGTTCGACCGGTGTCGTCCCAGTCGACTTCCGACAGGCGGTTGTTCCAGTTCCCCTGGTAATGACCGATGAACCATTCGTTCTGGCCAGTGAACATGCCGGCGTATTTGAAGTCATTCTCCCCTTTGTAGTCGAAGATCAGGAAGGCATTCTGCCAACCCTGACCAACATAGAGTGACTTCACCTTGGCCGAAATATCAAAGGCTTGTGGTAACCCGGCAACTGGTACATAAGCGGTCGCCAGTTCGGTGTTGTAAGAAGTATTTCCCCGTAGAACTTTTTCGCCAGAGACGTTGATTTCATTCCAGACGAAAGCGTTGTTGTAATAGAAGTTGTCCGCGACACCATCGTCGAAGTCTTCCATGTAAGGGAATGGGACCGAGGTACCGGTTGTCACCTCGGTGGCAATTTCGAGATCATCGAACAAGGTCTCCGCGTTATAAGCGGCGACACCTGCCGTTCCACTCGCAATGCCGGTTCCGTAAGTGCCACTGACGACAGGAAGACCATTCACGGAGAGGGTTGCTGTGTCCCCATCAATCGAGAGATGCAGCAGGTACTGCTCGGAGACATTGATTGAACTGCCGACATCATCCCAGTCGACTTCGTCGAGACGATTATTCCAGCCACCCTCATAATGTCCCAGCACCCACTTGTTCTGACCGGTAAAGAACCCGGCGTATTTGAAGTCGGTGTCGCTCTGATAATCAAAAATCAGAAAGCCATCGAGCCACCGCTGTGTTCCCCGGATGGGAAGCTACCCGGGCGGCCATTTCGTACTGCTCAGGCATTGAGGCCATCAACGACTGCCTGACTCAAACCGGTCAGTCCGACATTGTTGAGTTTGAGTTGTTTACTTCCACCCGCATCGACGACCGAAATGGTCGAGGGGTTGTTGACGTTCAAGCCGGCATAATTTCCCCTTCGAAATCCTGGGTGTATGGCAGGCTGACCGGGTCATAAGCCCCATTGATTGTGACCGTCACAGTCGAGGTCGATGTGTTTCCGTTTTCATCAGCGATAGTATAGGTGAACGTATCCGTCGCCTGTTGACCAACGCCGAGGTATTCAAACTGTCCGTTGGGATCATACTCGATCGACTGAGAAATGATGTCGAGCGACCACTCCAGAACGGACCCAGGATTGAGTGAGTTTCCAAATGGATCCTTAATCTCAAGTTGCCATGTCCCATTCGGATCTTGACCATCAAGCGCACTCAGACTCTGTTGCGGTCGGAAACTTCCTGTGTAGGGAGAAAGCGCCGCGAAAGAGGTTGCCTGCTCATTAATGCTCAGCAGTGCTTCATCATTCAGGATCGTATTGGTGAAGTTGTCCTCGGCATTCCCTCTATTTTTGATCAGTTCGACACGAGTTCCTGAGGGACTGATGATGGCGATCGTCAATTCCAGCGTGTAATCATGCTCGATATTCAGGTTCACATTCACATCGCGAATCGTTCCTCCCAGGCCGGTGACATTCAGATCATACAGATTCGGGGTCTGGCTGGCGGCAGGAATGACGAAGGGGCCGGTAGAACTGAAATTCGTTTGTATGCCTGAGCCATAGACGGTGACTGTGCCTGATGTGGAAGTGGTATCGACACTGGCGACCCGAATGGTTTCGCTTTCGCCCGGATCAGGATCGAAATCATTGAGCAGCGGATCGGGAAGTGTGACGGGGGTATCTTCGTCGGTTTCAAACCCGGCACCGGAATCGGCGATTCCCACCGGGGCTGAATTGCTGATGCCGGTCATGTTGAAACCAAGGTCCATCCAGATGCCGACCTCAATCGGGTCGAAAGTACGTGCACTCAACCCGGGAGCAAAGCTGTGACTCATCATCAGCGAAGTATAACTGGGGTTGTCCGTATCGAGGTGACTGACACTACTGCCATTCTTCCAGGTTGTAGGAGTATAAAGACCAACGGGCGCTCCACCGTTGGCGAGCATCGCATTGTAGCCATTAAAGAAGAGGCCATTCGATGGAGATGTCCCGCCGACGCTGAGTGTGTCCCAGCTGGAATCCAGGATGTAAGTAACGGGGTCGATCAGGCTGTTCCCTGCACTGTCACTCAGATACTTATCATAAATAGCCCATTCCCCTTCGAAACCGAGCGGTGCATCGTTTTTCTGGCTGGTTCCATCCTGAGCAACCATCGAGCTGAAACCGAGGGCGTGGGATAACTCGTGCATGATCACTGCGGTGAAATCGTATTCACCCGCCTGAAAGTCACTTGCCAGCTCGAACGATTTCGCCCAGTTGACAGAGAGGAAAGCGTCTGTCGATCCCTCATTCAAATCAAGACCGGTCAGAATTTTGGTCGCTGCCAACCGATGCGAAAAACCTCCATTGCCTCCGGTAAACATCGAGCTACCAGCGGAAGCCAGCGTCGTACTGGAGCTATTACTGTAGGAGGTCACATTAACATCAATCGTTCCCGTTTCATCGAAGAAGCTGCCGAAGGTCGCGGCAGTTGCTTCGAGTGCATCGCGCCGGGCCTGCCCCTGGGTGGCATCTTCGAAGCCGATACCCGAACCGATCGCTCCACCATAGATGAAGTTGAAATCAATTGTCAGCAACGTTCGTTCTTCGAGATGCTCAATCGACCCCGCCAGAGCAAAAGCCCCCGCAGAGGTGGATTGTCGTGCGCGTTTATGTTTTTGTTTGCGTGAGGAAATCAGGCTGTTCAGCCAATGGGTCATTTTCATAGGTGGGAGTCCATATCTATTAAGCACTTTAAGAACCCGGAATAATCGGCCCATTAACCGGGAATGTGAGGTTTACTGGATGTAGTCGTTTTCCTGGGCGAAGATGGCATCGACATCAATGTTTTCACCACCAGTACTGGTTACCATGGCGGCATAATCACTCGGTGCTATTTGGCTGGAGACAGTTCGTGCACGGCCATATGCCGTGAGTAGAGTAAACTTCTCAGGAACAGTACTGCCAAAATGTGCGAACGGATTGTTAATATCGAAGGGAAGAAAATCAGGTTTCGTCCAGATGGTAGCCGCCTCGTTACCTACGGTTTGAGCGAGGATTGTGTCGTAAGTACCGTCGGGGAAACTGTACTTTAAGCTGGGAATGATGAGGCGACCATACATAAAACGATAGGGAGCATCATCGCCGATTAAAATCCTGATTTCTGTTCGTCCTTCACCCTCGACATCCTCAGTCCAATAGAGATCGGGCATGTAGGGAATTAATGAGAGATTATGTGGGCTATCCCAGGCTTCATTGAGATGGAACTGCTCATATAAACTCTTAAATCCAATATGAGGAAGGATGTGGACTCTCCAGCTCAACAGAGGGTATCCATTCTCATCAAAATAACTCGTGTCGTTTGAGGCCGGAGGGAGTTTACCATAAGAGTTATGGTAACCATTTAGGCCTAAACCGATCGAAAAGAGTTTATCTTTCAGCTGAATTTCCTTTTCGTTGACATCCGGAGGTACATAGTCGTCAAATTTGACCTCTTCCAGACGACGGATCTTGCCAGCATCAACAACTTCTTTGCCGTCCTGTGTGATGAGCGCAGCAAAGGTTTCTGCACCGATTTCTGGAGTGACGGAGAACGCATCGCCATTGCACATCACTAAATTAAACCGCGATGGAATATCACCATTAAAAAGACTGAATGGATCAGCTGGGTCAAAGAGCAAACTGGTTGGCTTTGTCCAGTATTCCGCCGTAGCAGAACCTGCCTGTATCAACATGATGGTATTATCAATACCGTCTCTTCGCTGTTCTAATGTATGTAAGGAACTGAGACGGTTAATTCCTTCTGGTTCATTTTCGGTACGTATGGAATGAATATCAGTCATGTAAGGTTCAGACTGATTCGTCCAGAAAATTTCCGGCATCTGATCCAGAAGACTGAGATTATGAGGTGTGTCCCAGGGCTCATCCAGATGAAACTGCTCATACAGATTTTGATAGCCCAGGAAGGGTAGAATATGAACTCGCCAACTAAGATACGGTACTCCGTTCTCATCAAAGTAATCACGTTGAGCTACTGAATGGAAAGGCCAAAGAGGTAGATTGCTCCAGATATTATGGAATTTGTGTACTCCCACTCCAATATTTTTCAGGTTTTCTAAAGCGAGTTGATTTGAATAGACAGTCTCTCCTTCCAACTCCCTGTCCTTTCTATTCAACGTCAAAGCTTCAACGCTATCTGATGAATCATAGGTGACCATCGCCCCAAACTGTTCCGGGGTCAAGCCATGCTTGAACTGCAAGACGTGACCATCCACCATTCCCATCCGGAAAATGTCTGGAACAGCTCCCGCAAATATTGAGAATGGATCATCTGCTTCAAACTGTAGTTTCGCTGGATTTGTCCAGACGGTGTTGGTGTCAGCACCTCCCTCAAGGAAAAGAATTGTATTGGAGAGACCATCCTTGATGTAGTCGATGCGTGGTGGTCTCTTTGAAAAGAGCCCTCCCTCACCTGATATCACGTGGAAAGAGGTTGTATTTGCGCCGTGACCAATACTCCGAAATATTTCCGGCATCTGATCGATCAGAGCAATATTATTTGGACTATCCCATGGTTCATCTCGTTTAAATTGATCATACAGTTCCTGAAAACCAAGGAAGGGCAGGAGGTAAACTCTCCAGCTTAAATAGAACTCATTATTTTCATCGCGCAGCTTGGATCCTAATAATGCAGGGTATTCGAAAGAATCAGCATATCGAAAACGTAACTCCTGCATGGCATCCGCGATCTCCTGCATCTGTTTCAGATAAGCCGCCTCCGCATCCAACACTTCGAAGTCATCGAAATCGGTGTGTGCGTTATAGGCGCCGAAACCAACCTGACCGCTGCCGATGGGTACCGGGAAGTTTGCGCTGACTACAAAAGAGCCATCGACAATCAGGCGTGCATTGTTCCCGTCGATCTTTAATTGCAGATCATAATAGTCATCGACGTTGATCGACTTCCCTTCATCGTCCCAGTCGACTATCGCCAGTTTATTTCCCCAGTTCCCCTGGTAATGGCCGATGACCCACTGGTTCTGACCGGAGAAGGCACCGGCATATTTGAAGTCGTTGTCGTTCTTATAGTCAAAGATCAGAAAACCATCCTGCCAGGCCCCGGCCTGGGCATAGACGCGCATCTTCACGTACAGTGAATACGCGTCCGGAAGTACATACAACGGGTCAGTCAACTGGAAGGCCATTTTACCCGTTGTGGTTGAATCGGCGGAGTAACCAATCTGAGTACCGACCCGGTTACGATCAACGAGTTCCCAGACAGAGGGATCAGGTGTGGTTAAGTCCTGAACCAGTTCGTCGTCGAATGTTTCATAAACACTATCGAGCATAGGTAGCGATTCGACTTTGAAATCGTCGAACCAGTTGAAGGCACGGTCAGCAGCGAGACCGACCGGCCCCTGATTCACATTCACTGCGAAGGTCGCGGAAGTGATCAGTTCGCCATTAGCAAATAACGTCGCCTTGTTACCATCCAATCTCACCCGGACATCGTAGAATTGATTGGAGTTAATTTTGCGACCGGTATCATCCCAGTCGACCTGGGCGAGGCGGTTGTTCCAGTTCCCCTGGTAATGACCGATGACCCACTGATTCTGTCCGGTAAACATACCAGCGTATTTGAAGTCGAGATCACTTTTGTAATCGAAGATGATAAATCCATCCTGCCAACCGGTGTTGACGAAAATTGATTTGATCTTCGCGGAAATATCAAATGTCTGCGGTAAACCGGTGATCGGAACATAAGCTGTCGCCAACCCACCACCGTAAGAAGTGTTACTGCGCAGAATTTTTCCTGCGCGGTATCGATCACTTTCCAGACGGAGGGGTTGTTGAAATAGAAGTCCTGGGCCTGGCCATCGTTGAAATCTTCCATGTAAGGGAACGGGACCGGTTTTCCATAAGCGACGTTCACTGCCAGTTCGATATTATCGAACGCGGTAAATGCGTTATAAGATGCGATTCCCGCAGAACCTTTGCCAATTCCGTTGGTGAAGGTGGTGCTGAGAATGGGAAGACCATCTACAGCCAGCGAGACATTATTGCCATCGACTGTCACATGCAGACGGTATTTAGTGCTCCCTTTGATTTTTCGTCCGGTATAATCCCAGTCAAGCACAGCCAGGCGATTGTTCCAGTTCCCCTGGTAATGCCCGATGACCCATTCATTCTGGCCGGTGAACATGCCGGCGTATTTGAAATCAATTGCGGCTTTGTAGTCGAAGATCAGGAACCCGTCGAGCCAGGCATTATTAACGGAAAACGCAGTCACATCGGCGGCAAGTTCGAATTTCGCCGGGAGGGGTCCGTTCAGTTCCACCACCCCGGTGGTTAAACCAGTTGCATTCCGGTTATCGAACCGCAGTTCGCGATTCCCCACGGAACCACTGACCGTTGCTTTGGCAGGATTACTGATGAGTAACCCTTCCGCTTCGGGAGTGCCGAAATCAAAGTCCTCTTTGTAGGGGAGACTTTCCTGTCCATTGAACCAGACCTGATCGGGCCACATGACCCAGTTGGCAACAAAGGCGTCGATGTCGCCATCATTGTCGATGTCACCCGTTGCGACTGCGGAACCATATTTGGGATCGAGTGATTGACCAGTGATCTGGAATTGTCCAGAACCATTGTTCAACAGAACCCGATCTCCCACATAGGGTGGTGGTGGAGAAATGATCGCATAGTTGTTGGTCGCCTGGAAGATATCCAGATCGCCATCCGCATCCAGATCAGCCAAAGCAACATCTGTTGAATTCCGGTCACCTGCGGAACCTGTCCAGGTGAAAACACCTGCGTTATTTGTGAAGATCAGATTGTGTTTATCGAGTCCTGCTACAATGGCATCCAGGTCACCATCGTTATCAATGTCACCCAGAGCGACACCACCGGACCTGTTATTTCCTATGTTGAACCACTGTGAAATCGTGAACTGGCCTGTTCCATCATTCAGAAAGAGGCTATCCAGATTGACCGTGCTCGTGACAAATGCATCAAGATCACCATCACCATCCACATCGCCGAGGGCAACTCTGTAATGACGCTCATATCCGAGAGGACCGGGGGTAACCAGCGTCTGTTGTGTATCGGTGAAGTTTCCAAGTCCATCGTTTTTCCAGACTTTACTCCCAGACACAAAATCCGTGAGGAACAAGTCCAGGTCACCATCCTGATCGAGATCGCCAAAAGCGGGAGTGTAACTCTCACCCAGAGAAAGCAATTGGCCACTGTTGACGAATACACCGGTGCCATCATTCAACCAGAGTTGATCATCAGAGTTGGCATGAAAAGTGTTAGAGCGGGCAAAGTAGAGATCGAGGTCTCCATCCCCGTCAACATCACCCAGAGCAACCCCTGAACTTTCAGGGAAGATCTGACTACCCGGTTGATAATATCCTGTGCCATCATTCCACAGAATTTCACTATCAGTGTCAATGCCACCAATCAGAGCGTCGAGGTCACCATCACCATCGAGGTCTCCCAGTTCGACGTCGTGACTATCCCGATACCCATATCCTGCACCTCCAGCATGAAAGAAACCACTTCCACCGGTGACGGAGAGAAGTAATGTTCGATCTTCGAGGTGTTCCTACACCGGCTGCAGCTGAGGTATATCGGGATGTGTAGCGTCGAGCAGATTTCTGGATCTGTTTACGCGAGAAATCAGGCTGTTGTACCAATCGGTGAATTTCATAGTGGGGTTCATTTTCTATAAGAAAACCCGTTTTGGCTGGTCCGTCAACCGGAAGCGTGAGGTTTACTCTAAAGGTTCAGAATCTCGAACTTATTAACTGGTCATACATCCTCGTTAAGAAAGGCGAAGTCATCGAATTCGGTATCCGCATTGTTATTACCAAATCCAACCGGACCGTTACCGATCAGGCTGGAGAGGTTGTGCCCTGGCGTCTCATACCGTCGACCTTCAGACGGGCTTCGTTTCCGTCGATGTCCACCTGCAGATCATAGTATTTATTGACGTGATCGTTTTCCCCTCATCGTCCCAGTCTACGATTGCCTGCTTGACGCCCCAGGCGCCCTGGAAGTGGCTGATCACCCACTGGTTCTGAACAGCGAAGGCACACCGGCGTATTTGAAATCGTTCTCGTTCTTATAGTCGAAGATCAGGAAGCCATCCTGCCAGGCACCTGCCTGAGCCAGAAATTTCAGCTTAGCAGACAGAGAATAGGCTTCCGGCAATGCCTGGAGCTCATCGGTCAGTTGGAGCGCGAAGCTATGTGCGCCGGTTGAATTGGCCGAGTATCCAAATTCTGACCCGGGCCGATTGTCTTCGACAAAGCTCCACTGAGCAGGATCGGGGGTTGTCAGATCCTGCACCAGTTCATCATCAAAGTTTTCGTAGATGTTATCAAGGGAGATTCAGGTCTACTGAAATCATCAAACCAGGTTTGAGCCCGATCGACAGCCACGCCAACAGGTCCGAAGTTCACATTGGTGGGGGAAACTGGCCGAGTGATGAACTCTCCATTGACATACAGTCCGGCGCTTTCTCCGTCGAGGTGCACACGGACGTCATAATAGACTCCCGGATTAATGTGGCGTCCTGTGTCATCCCAGTCGACCTGAGCCAGGCGGTTCCCCCAGTTCCCCTGGTAATGACCGATGACCCACTGGTTCTGGCCTGTGAACATGCCGGCGTATTTGAAGTCATTATCATTCTTGTAGTCGAAGATAATAAATCCATCCCGCCAACCAACCCCCGGGCTGGGTGGGTTAACGGAGCGCATGCGGACCGAGACATCGAACGCCTGGGGTAGACCCGTCAGTCGTACATATCCCAACGTCACCAGAGGACTGTTTGTTTTAGCGGCGCTCGCACGGAGAACTTGCTCACCCTGTACGTTCACCGCCTTCCAGAGGGACTTATCGTCGAAGATGAAGCTGTCCGCCACACCGTCGTTAAAATCTTCCTCGTGGGGAAATTTCAGCGTTTTTTCAGCAGGAACGTCCGTTCCCATTTCGAAATTATCGAACCCGGTAACGGCATTGTACGAAGCGACTCCCGCTGAAGAAATTTGTCGAATTCCACTATCGAAGTAGGCATCGAAAATTTGAACTCCATCGACCGACATGATGACCGCATTACTATCGAACTTCAAATGCACTCGGTAGGTCGTATTGGCTTTAATCTCCTGGCCAGTCTCGTCCAGATCGAGCACAGCGATTCGATTGTTCCAGTTTCCATTGTACTGCCCGAGAACCCATTCGTTCTGCCCGGTAAACATACCGGCGT
This sequence comes from Planctomycetaceae bacterium, assembly GCA_041398805.1. Lineage (GTDB taxonomy): Bacteria > Planctomycetota > Planctomycetia > Planctomycetales > Planctomycetaceae > Polystyrenella. The sequence goes on from JAWKUC010000003.1 coordinate 441,068, forward strand.
ATTTGAAATCATTTGCGTTCTGGTAGTCGAAGATGAGAAAGCCGTTATTCCACGCATTGAACGTAGAGTAGGAAGTGATATCAGCCGCCATTTCAAAATCATACGGAAGACGTTCACCCAATTCGACCAACCCGGTTATTAAGCCGGCGCCATCCCGGCCATCAAACAGCAGTTCCCGGTCCCCCACCGCTCCTGTTACATTTGCATTCAACCCTTTATTGATCAGCAGACTATCGATCTCGGTGGGGCCGAAATCAAAGTCTTGCTTATAAGGAAAACTTTCCTGTCCGTTGAACCAGACCTGATCAGGCCCCTTGAACCCGTTGGCAACAAAGGCATCAAGGTCGCCATCGTTGTCGATGTCACCCGTCGCCACTGCTGAACCTGCGAGCACCTCTTTAACAAAAACGACCGGCACGAACTGGCCAGTTCCATCATTCAGGAAAACCTGGTCCTGATAGCTATCTGAGGGGGGAGGGGTGTTAAATGGGGTCCAGGAAATTCGATAGATATCGAGATACCCATCCCCGTTAAAGTCTGCCAGCGCAACACCAGAGGCATCGGTAAAACCAACTTTTTCATCCGGGGAAAATACCCCACCTGTGTTTGTGTAAATAAGAACATCCCTGTGGTAGCCCGCGATCACTGCATCAAGGTCACCATCATGATCGATATCCCCCATTACGACATTACCCGAGAGATTTCCAAGTCTACCCCCGTCGAACGTCTGAGACCGGGTAAATTGACCCGTACCGTTATTAAGAAAGAGGGCGTCGACCTGGGTGGAACTGGTAACAAACGCATCGAGATCGCCGTCACCGTCGATATCGCCCAAGGCTGTGCTTCGATGCTTCTGATCACCAGAGCCCGGCATCACCAGGGTTTGCAGAGAATCGGTGAAATGACCGGTCCCATCATTCTTCCAGACTTTACTGCCGACAACATGATCGTTGATGAACAGATCGAGGTCACCATCCTTATCAAGATCACCAAATTCGGCGGCGAAGCTTTCGCCGGTCGAAAGGGCAAAACCACTGTTTGTAAAGACGCCGCTTCCGTTGTTCAACCAGAGTTGGTCATTGGAACCATCATGTAAGAGATTGGATCGCGAGAAGTAAGCATCGAGGTCACCATCTCCATCGACATCACCCAGAGCGACATCCGAACTTTCAGGCAGCACCCGGCTGCTCTTTTTGAAAAAACCCTTTCCATCGTTCAACCAGATTTCGCTTACGGCATCCTGCTTGGCAATCAGTGCGTCGAGATCACCATCCCCATCCAGGTCACCCAACTCGATGTCCTGACTGTCTTCCCGGCCGTAGGAACCCCCGTAATGAAAAAAACCACTTCCACCAGTGACAGAGGAAAGCAATGTTCGATCTTCGAGAAGATCAATGGCATTCCAACCACGTTGATGCTGATTTCGCTTACGGGAATTTATATAAGTTGCTGATCGACGTTTCGCGCGCACTAATGCCGCGAACCGGAAATGCAATGCATGGTGTGAGAAGTCCGGGAGCTGGGAGAAGGGAATAAATTCGATCGCCTGTAGCTAACCTTTCCGGTTAAAAAAACTGGGCTGGGGCAAAAGTAGCGATTGTGGCCCAGAATAAATAATTAATCTATAGAGAAATTAAACCAGCACCAGCAGACAGATTAAACCTGAGTCCAGTTAATTAATGCTATCAATTAAGCAATCTATTTATTGTTCAGACTTGGGGAGTTTCAAACAGCAACCGAAATCGAGTTGATGCACGCCTCCCCGATAGGCCGCAGAGATATCGGAATGAAGAGCGTAATAGACGAAGCGCCCTGCTTGGCTTCTCTCCCACAATCCCCGCTTGAAAGAGTATTTTCAGATGGTGTGAAGTATTCACAACCTCCTCGCCGAGGCTCTCGGAAATATCCGAAACCGTCTTTTCCCCCTCACGCAGTAAATCCACAATGCACGCTCCGCAGCGGTTTCCTCAGGGCCTTCGTCTCTGCATAATTGTGATTGCAGGCGATCTTCTGCCACCAAAACAGACTGGACCAGAAAAAGGGACTTACATCATATACCGGCCCTCAAAACTGGACCGCCAGAATCACTTAATCAACGGGTCATGTAACGATTCGCCAGTCGTGCTGAATTGATTCCATTCCTGAGCAGAGGAACATCAACGAATTTTTTCCAACTCAATCAAACCCAGATCAACCGGGTTACCTGGGCCTTTTCCGGTGAAGGAGTCGGGGGTGAGTTCGAGTCTGCCCGTGGACCAGGTTTCCTCAATCACATCGTGCAGACTGAATTGAAAGGGATCGCTGGAAAAGTTCTGGAGGCCAGGAATCGTTTTCTTCCGCAGACTTCCGGTATACCGGCCCGGTTTTAAATTCGGACATCGGAATGTGCCGTCCGCTTCAATTCGCGCCAGAACCCGGCAACCGGGAGTTTCGCTTCGAGGTACACTGACAAATTCAATGAATGATTTCAGGAGAGCCTCTTTTTGTTCTTCTCTAAACTTAACCTTGCCTACGACATCAACTTCATCATCACCGATGATCAATTCCTGTTCCGGTTCCGGTTCGAGGTCATAATAGGCGACCCAGTTGATTCGTTCACTTTGGTCATTCTCATTTAATCCTGTTCCCGCGACAACAAGAGTTCCGGGGTGACGTGGCCCCCGGGGTAGCACAAATTGACCTGATGCATCCACGTCTGTCTGTTGCAGGTAAAAGACAATAGGCCCTCCTTCTCCCCAGTTCTTCAGATAGGTTCCCGGAAGAACATGGTATGCACTCATAATTTTCAATTGGGATTCCGGTTTTCCTTCGATCAGGACCCGCCCTTTTACTTCCTGCCAGGGATTTAGTGTCAATCTCTCATTTTCATAGAGTTCGATATCCGAAATCTCGCGGTATCCTGATTCATGAACAAACACCCCCGCAAATTTTTTGTCTCCAGAGGGAACCTGTATCACACCCTCGTTATCCGCTGTTACGGATTGCACAGGTTTAGTCCAGGCGTTCAGGAAAGCTTCCCCGTTCCGTAAGACTAACTTTGGGGTCGATTTGTCATCAGAAGCAATCGTTTTGATCCAGAGTTTTGCCTGAGAGGCGGGCCCTTCCTCTGGTGTCAGAATTTCTCTGGTCTGACCTTCCCGCTTATCCAGGGCGAATTCAATATCGACGGTGTCTCCCGTAATTTCTTCAGGGTTCCACTCGCGTGACTGCTGAGTAATATATCCAGGGCATTCAATACGATATTTGACTACCCATTCCTCTACCTTAAGTTGATCTGAAAACTGAAACGTGTTTTCCTTGTCTTTAATATCATTCTCAAGAGGTTGCCATTGAATTTTTTCATTCAATTGCGGGTTATATTTAACGCCTTTGATTAAGGAAAAACCGGACAATGCTTGACCAGTCATAGCATCGATGACTTTCGCTCTGATAGTGATAACTTTTCGAAGTGTGACATCGACTGGAGAATCTATCGGCTCGAATTTTTTCTTCAACGTTTTACCAAGGTATCCGTCTTTTCGCAGAGTATAGCTGGCTCCGGCCCCTTTAATGTGATCAAGAGTGATACTGCCCGATTCATCAGTCCTGCCACTTACGAGCGATCCGTACTGAAAAGTGACTCCCTTCAACGGCTCACCGACTGAATCGACAACTCGATATTCGACTTTCCGGTTGACGTTCTGATTGGATTGCAGATCCTTTACCTCATCCGGAAATTCTTCCGCCAGAACTTTTTCCGTTTCTTCCACCGCCGCTTCAGTCAATTCGCCGCCGGTTAGTAAGACCGCGACGATGATCGCCAGCACGCTCATGCCGCACAGAATCAATAATGGAATCGACTGCGCGAAGACTCTTCGTTGTAACTGGGAGATGCGTTGGCGGACGTCGCAGATGCAGGCCATGCTGACGGTGCCGATGAGAGGGCGGGAGGTTGCCCTTAAGGCGATGGTCGCCAGGGTGCGGCTGTAGGTGACATCGTTGATGTAACTCGTCGCGACCGCATCGCACACCCGTTCACAATCATTGATGCCATTCGCCCAGCTTCCAGACGAGCGGATGAAACCAGAGCAGTGTCTGTAACAGATGAATTAACCGGCTCCAGAAGACATCCTGCGAGCGTGCGTGGGAGAACTCATGTGCCAGAATCGCGGGGAGATGCTGCTGATGCATCAGATTCAAGTCGTCGCGTGGGGTAACAACACGACTGGGCGTAAATGCCTGTTAACAGGGGAATCGAAATCTCCGTCGAAAGTCGAACATCAATATTCTGTCGAACGCCTAATTGATTAATGATCTCTGCCGCCCGGGTTTTGATCTCTGCGGGGGCGGGAGTGGCGATTGCGAGGATGCGGTTTCGTGTGCTCAAGTGCTGAAGCGGGCTGAGGAATTAACAACGAAACCCTGTGACCACGCACCAGACTATCCAGAGGAGCCATTACCCGCCGTCAGCCAACCCGGTTGAGGCTGCACAACTTCAAGAGGTGGTGCAGCGGCGGGTGCGGAGTCTCTGCATGTTGAGGAATGGGAGCGTTGGGAGCATTGGTCAGTTCTGGCTCATTGATTTCTACATGCGGTCCGACCAAATTGACTGCTGATTCGTCGATAACTTTTCAGTTCTGAGACATCATGATGAACGGCAACGGGAGCTGTCGCAGTCACTTCCTCAATACGACAATACCCCCATCATAAGGCTTAAGAAGCGGCAGCGGAATTTTTGATCGCCGGAAAAGGGTGCGGCTCAGATCAACAACAGGTACATACTGACGGTCAGTGCGCGCCAGATGAAAACAGGGTAACGGGGGTTATCTTTGCGAAACAGATATCGCAAACTTGCGGGCAACTTAATGCTGGGGAGCGTAAGTTTCCCCAACAGCATCAACCAGAAAGGAGTTTGGTGCTACAGCAGTTCTTTATCGATAATCGAATAGTCAGACTCGCGATACCATACCTTCTGTGGGTTGTTGATCAGGATTGAAAAGTTTGCAGCCTCTGATTTTCACCTGTATTAAAATTCCATTTATCTCTCAGCGGGGGGAATCGGACGTTCCCTCTTCGTTCTCGGCGATTCGTTTCAGCTCAGTAATCTTCTTCGGACAGCTTTTCGCTACGAATCAGGTGGCAGAGCAGTTTCTCGACAGAACCATCGCAGCAGGCGCCGGGTCAGCTCGTTGAGCATTTTGCGAAACGTGGAACCCTGTCTGGTGCGCTGGCTATAAGTAAGCCTTCCCCTGTCGCTGCCGGATGACATGCCCCTTCTCCAGCAGAATCGAGAGGTAAGAGCGCAGCGAGGAATTCGTAATCTCGAGGAAAATGTTCCTGGATTTCAATAGCCAACTGTCTCGCCATGCTTCAGAGAATCTGCATGATCTCCAGTTCTCCCTTAGTAAACTCAGGCATTGTCCGTGCTCCTTGATGAAATAACCAACAGGCCCATAATGTGCGGAATGTACCGCACTTCACCCCGAACCATAGCAGTAATGCGGAACGTTCCGCACATTATCTGCTGATTTCTTTTCGGTGCTATCCTGTCCACAGTGAAAACCAGTCATAAAGCAGACGAGAATATCAGTAATCTGCTGACATTCCTCTCTGAAATATGATTGAGATTGAAAACAGGCACATCTCACTCTAAGTGGTCCTAAAACCCTCTGAGGGTCACATTGAACCTTGATTCACAGGTTCATGAACACCCACAATCAGGGTTTCAGGATCAGTTCTACCCATCTCTTCACAGCTTGAAAAGCAAATCATGGCGAAGAAAAGCAATCGAAAAACCAGCCGCAGCAAACAGGATGATTTTGTTAGTGCGAACAAGGAAGAAGCCGCAACACCGAAGCCGAGCAATGGCCGCCCCCGCACTGTGAAACGGGGAGATGTTACCCCTGGAAAAACGGGCCGAGGGATTGCCCACTCGCAGGTAAGCAAAAAGATTCAAGCCGCGCAGGAAGCCAAAATATCTGCGGTGAGAGATGTAATCAGTGGTGTTCCACCACACGACCCGGAAACTCTCGCCAAGGTGCTGCAGGCGATCATGGAGGGGAGTTCTCCTGATGATGTGGAATTCATTCGGACCGCTTTATTGCATCAACCCAATGGAAAAGAAGATGCCCCGCGCCCCGATGAAGTCCTCTCGACGCAATGGCGCGAGGGAGGGTACCCCTACAAGAACCTGATGTCTCGTAAAAACTACGAGAAGCAGAAGTTCAAACTTCAGGTGGAACTGCTCAAGCTACAGTCCTGGGTGAAGAAGACTGACCAGAAGATGGTCATCCTGTTCGAAGGGCGCGATGCTGCCGGAAAAGGGGGAACGATCAAACGGTTCATGGAGCACCTGAATCCCAGGGGTGCGCGGGTGGTCGCTCTCAATAAACCAACTGAAGTCGAGCGGGGACAGTGGTACTTCCAACGTTATGTAGAGCACCTGCCAACCAACGGTGAAATGGTGTTGATGGACCGATCCTGGTATAACCGCGCGGGTGTGGAACGGGTGATGGGTTTCTGCACCGACGAAGAATACTGGGAGTTCATGCGGCAGACTCCCGAGTTCGAGCACAACCTGACCCGCAGCGGAGTCCACTTGATTAAACTGTGGTTCTCGGTTAGTCGCAAGGAACAGCGTCGCCGTTTCAAGAACCGGGAGATTCATCCCCTCAAGCAGTGGAAGCTATCACCCATTGACCTTGAGTCACTCGACAAGTGGGACGAGTACACCGATGCAAAAGAGGCGATGTTCTTTCATACCGATACGGCAGAGGCCCCATGGACAGTTATCAAATCGGACTGTAAGAAACGGGCTCGCTTAAACGCGATGCGCTACGTATTACATCAGTTCGATTATACAGACAAAGATGCCGACACCATTGGCCCGGTCGACCCGCTACTGGTCGGCCGAGCTCATCTGGTTTATTCGAAGAATGGTCAGCATCATCCTCTGATGTAGCCCCTAGAATCCGGGGATACAGGATTTAGAATGACCAGCTGGGAACGCTGTTCACAGCGTAATAGCTTTTCGATGATTTTTCCTGAATCGAATGCTTGCGATTCCAGACAGAATTGACTTCGATTTCATTCTGGATCGAGTGGACACCTTCAATCTCGAGGACTGTTTCCTGAGCGAGTTGTTTCTGATAGTAGGTGTTCACTTTGCCTTTCAGAATAACATCCTCACCCCGGACATCCACTCGGATGCTCTGACCGAAGAAGTAAGGGTTAGAGATGATGGCATTGTGTGCCAGTTCGTGCAGAGAGTGCTGTCCGTCGAGGAAGTGTTTGTTAGTCATGATACTAAGGGGCTTTTTTTCAAGAGGCCGCGACTGTGAAGCGGGACCCGGCTTTCACTTCGAATAGGCCTGATTGGAGATAAAGGGTTCCTGGCACCCACACCCGATTGACTCTCCCTGTTCCCTTGGGAACCGAATCGTTAAGGCGCGGAGCATTTCTGATATGTGTATCTCTCTTCGACCGCAAGCTGAGTAAGATTGAGCCCTTTAAGTTTTCTGATCAGAAAAAACAGGCAGCCCACAAAAGAAGTCTGGCCTGTAACGGTTACGCCGATTTTCAGGCCGGGAATAGCTCGCTCCCCGGGGGCTTGCTACACTGGAAGTCACCTGAAAAATCACCTGTCCACAGGATTCATTCATCATGACAAAAACATCGTGCGCGACGCTTCTCCTGTTCCTGACTCTGAGCCTTCTTAGTAGCGACCGCTTTCCGCGGAAGAGAACTCCCCGTTTCAACCTGAGGATGGCTTTGGCTGCTGTTCAACGGCCAGGACCTGACTGGCTGGGAGGAGGACACATGACCCTCTGGAAAGGGGAGGAACCACAGTGGGAGAGACGACCGGACTTAAAAATAATTTTCTCGCGACGACTAAAAGATTTGAAAATTTTGAACTGCGGCTGCAATTCCGTCTGCGCGAGGGAGTAGGGAACAGCGGCATTCAATTTCGCTCGGAACGGATTCCTGACGATCATGAAATGATCGGTTACCAGGCCGATATCGGGGAATCGTACTGGGGTTGCCTCTATGATGAATCCCGCCGGAGAAAAATTCTCGCCCAGGCTCCCGAGGAATTAACCGGCAAAATCGACAAAAACGACTGGATCGATTACACCATCCGAGCAGATGGCGATCAGATTACTCTCTCCATGAATGGTTTAGAGACCGTCCGCTACACCGAGTCCGATCCGGAAATACCCCGCGATGGGCTGATTGCAGTGCAGGTCCATAGTGGTGGCCCGCTGAAGGTGGAGTTTCGCCACATTCGCATAAAAGTGCTCGATTGATCAGCACCAAAGATTTACGGCCAGCAACTTGTTCTCCTCCTCTGGGAAATCGCCTCTTAACCCTTCAAAGAGGAGAATCCGGCTCGATAAACTACAGCCTCGTACCTACCCTGACCCCGGCTCTATCTCAGTCTATCCCGGATACTTCCGTCCCGTTATGAGTTACCAGATCACCAGCTACCAAGAGGCCATCGACTTCCTGTTTCACAGGATCAATTACGAACGCGCCTCGGTTGGTAGTTACAGCGCAAACGATATGAAGCTCGGACGGATGACCGCTCTGCTTGAGCGGCTGGGGAATCCACAAGAGGAGATTCCGGCGATTCATATCGCTGGCACCAAGGGGAAAGGTTCCACCGCCACGATGATTGCGAATGTGCTGACGCAAGCGGGTTATCGAACCGGGCTCTTCACCTCCCCCCACCTGCATCGATTTGAAGAGCGGATGGTCGTCGATGGAAAGCTGGCCAGCGAAGACAAATTCGTCGCGCTGGTACAACAGCTGATGCCCCACCTGGAAGTGATGGATCAAATTCCCGGCCAGATGGCTCCCACCTATTTCGAAATTGCAACTGCTCTCGCCTGGCTCCACTTTCGTGAATCACAAGTCGAGCATGTTGTTCTGGAAACAGGACTTGGGGGGCGTCTCGATACCACCCGGTTATGCAATCCACTCATCACGGTCATCACCTGCATCAGTCTCGATCACACCAATTTACTTGGCGAGACGGTCGAAGAAATTGCTGCCGAAAAAGCGGGTATTCTGAAACCGGAAATTCCCCTCGTGACCGGTGTGCGTGACGGGGGAGCTCTCGAAGTCATTCGTCAACATGCTGACAGTTTAAATGTCCCTCGATACGAAATCGGTACCGACTTCGATATCGAATCGGTCACGGCACACTATTCCAAACCGCATGGCTTCCAACTCGATATGCAGTTGCGCAGCCTGAGTGGTCAACAGATCTCACTGAAACCGGCACTTCCCGGCTCACACCAGGCCGAGAACGCAGCCCTCGTGCACACTGTTTGCGAACTGCTTCAGCAGCAGAACATCGCCATCAAACCGGATGCGATCAAACTTGGTATCGAATCCGTTCGTTGCCCTTTGCGAATTGAACGTGTCCAAACCGACCCGGTTGTCATTCTCGATGCCGCACATAACATCGCGTCGATCAGCGCCCTGGTTGAAACCTTAAAGCTGGTACCCGCCTCTCAACGGACAGTCATCTTCGCCTGTTCGCGAGATAAAAAAACTGCCGAAATGCTTTTGATTCTGGGGACTTACTTCGATCGTATCATCCTGACCGTTTTCGAAACCAACCCGCGGGCGATTGCATTGGAAGAACTGGTCCCACTCGCTGAAGCTGCCGGGTTTGATGAAATCGGATTAGCCGAGACTCCGGCGACTGCCTGGGAAATGGCCCAGGCGCAATCGTCCGCAGATGATCTCATCTGCAGCACTGGTTCCTTCTTCCTGGCTGTTGAATTACGCGAGTATCAACAATCAGTCAGTAGCACTGCCGAAGAGCAACCGCAACCTGTTCCCGATGGACAATCGACTTGAGGCGCTCATGACCGGCAGACATATCGTCGGCCTCGATATTGGCGGGGCGAATCTGAAGGCAGCCCATGTCGACGGTCTGGCTGTGAGTCAGTCCTTTCCCCTCTGGAAAAAACCTGCCGAGCTGCCACAAGCCTTAACCCATCTGCTGGCGAACTTCCCCCAGGTGGATCATCTCGCTGTCTCGATGACGGGAGAACTGGCGGACTGTTTTGAAACGAAGCAGGCAGGGGTCGATGTCATTCTGAGTGCAGTCGAACAGGTTGCCTCAGGGAGACCTGTCTCAGTCTGGCAGACAGCGGGTGAGTTTGTAGAACCGGAACTGGCCCGTGAGTTTCCCAGACTCGTTGCCGCCGCGAACTGGCACGCACTCGCCAGCTGGCTGGGACGCATGAACCCAACCGGCAACGCCCTTCTGTTCGATATCGGCTCAACGACCACCGACATCATTCCGATCGAACAGGGATGCCCTGTTTCCCAGGGTTTAACAGATGTCGAACGACTGGCTTCTAGCGAACTTGTCTATCTGGGTGTACGCCGTTCTCCGCTCATGATGCTCGCCCATGCCGTACCTCTGCGTAATCAACTCGTTCCCCTGGCGGCAGAGTACTTCGCCAGTACGCTCGATTTATATCTACTCTCGGGCGATATCCCGGAAGCTGCTGATAATCTGGAAACAGCCAATGGCAAACCCACCAACTTGCCAAGCGGCTATGGATCGTGTTGTCGATCACTCTGCTGCGATCGCACGGAACTGACTCTTGAGGAAATCAACTCGATAGTCATCTTTCTCAGGCAACAACATCTGGACTCTTTAAAGCAGGCAGTCACTCAGGTCCTGAGCCGCTTCGACTCTCCACTCAACACCGTTTACCTGAGTGGGGAAGGACGATTTCTTGCGGAGCGATTGATTGAAACCCTGCCGGAATTCAGTCAGTCCGCACACATAGAATTAGACCGACTGTTTACTCCAGAGATATCAGCCGCCGCCTGTGCTTATGCGGTGGCGCAGCTGGCTCAAAGCCTTGCCTGAGGGATGCTACTGCCTCAAATGTACCTATTAATCCGATTACGCCGAAAATATCTGATTCTGACTTAATCCACGGTCTCTTCTCTGCCGATTCTATCTCAACAGTGGATTGTAAATACAATGCGCGTGCCCCGGTATCGCTATTGTAAAACTTACAACCCCGGGAGGGATCAGGTGAAAACCTTCATTCCTTCAATCAGTTATTGTGATTGCCTGTCATGTGATTCATCACTCTGGATTTTCTTCCAGAGTCCAGGAAAGAAAAGGGCTGATCGGCTCATGAGTAGCGAAGCTCAGAAAACTGCCCAACCTCAATTCGTTGTCACGATGGATGGTGATATCCACGGAGAGGATACACCCGAAAACCGCGATATCGTCCGCCGCATTCATGCCTGCTGGAATGCTTGCGATGGAATTCCTACCGATGAGCTTGAGAATGGCATCATTCAGGATATGCGAAATGTGATCTCGACGATGATCCCCGTCCTGAACCAGGTGAACCAGCCTGCACCCGCAGCTTCACCAATCAAAAAGCCGAACATCATGAAAGACCAGAAACACCGGGCCGAGTCACACATGCGGGAATCGTTCTAGTCACATAGGTAACCGCTCGCTGCCCGATCTAATTAGCTTTCAGCAATTTCTCCAGCGTCAGTTCCGGTAGACCGAGCTCTTCCCGGAAGGACTGGAACTCTTCCCGGCGACGTTTCAACACCTGCGGTTGTCTTTCCACTTTCACGGCGCGGATCAGCAGGTTTTTCGCTGTATGCTCCATGTCGATGAACTCGACAATCTGCACCTGGTAACCGGCCGCTTCCAGCATTTTGGCTCGCAAGGCATCAGTCACCAGCGCCGCGTAACGTTCCTTCAGAATGCCATGCTGTGTCAACGCGTGCAGATGATCTTTCGTTAGAAGTCCCGCCACTTCATGCTGACAGCAGGGAACGGCCAGAATGACTTTCGCTTCCCAGGCAATCGCCTGCGCAATGACTTCATCGGTCGCTGTATCACACGCATGCAGAGAGACTGCCATGTCAATGGTCGTTCCCGGTTCGTAATGCTGGATATCACCCTTCTGAAATTCCAGTCCACTGCAATCGAGATCACCCGCGATTTTACTGCAGGTTGCGATGACATCCGGGCGGCGATCGAGCCCGACAATGTTCACCTCCCGCTGTTGAATCTCTGTGAGCAAGTGATGGAGCGCGAAGGTGAGATAACTTTTGCCGCAACCGAAATCAACAATGTTGAGCATGCCCTGCTTCGGTAACGAGGGAACGACATCATTCACCAGTTCCAGAAACCGGTTAATCTGCCGGAACTTGTTATACCTCGACGCTTTGATCTTCCCCTCCCCTGTCATCACCCCGATCTGGTACAGAAAGGGACAGGGAACCCCTTCGGGAATGAGGTATTGCTTGGTCCGGTTATGCTCCACTACTTCTTTCGGCTGCTGACTGGGGGACTTCTGCTTGATCCCGCAGCTTCTCCCTTTCTGCGCCCGGGCCGTTAAATCGTAGTTGGCTGTGTAAAGGTGCAGGTCTCCATATGTTTCAGAGCAACGTTGCAACTCTTTCAGAACCACAGCCCGATCATGGTTCTCATGGAACTCCTGACCGTTGACTCTGCGGACAAACTGATACTGCGGTTTCTCTTTCAGCTGCACCGGCCGAATCGAAATCTTCGCCGCTTCCAGTCTGTTGTTTATCGCGCCGGACGACTGAGCACGATCAGAGAACAAATCCCCTGCCCAAAGCCTCTTCCACCAGGCCACAAATCAATCGCCGCCATAATAACCCTGGTTCAATCTATGCAAAAACAGGTCAGGCACTGCCTGACATCATCGAGTGATTCTCTTTTCAGAATAACCCTGTAAGCAACCAGCCGTAATGTTATCACAAGACAACAGGGCGATGTTGTGAGAACACCCTGACCTGTAGAATCAGGAAGTGAAACACGTCGCTCAGAAAAGTTCGTCAGGCAGTGCCTGACCTACGACCTGATTCACAGCTTTTGATTGGTTCTACTTCCCGGCGTGGCTGATTTCGCCGACCCAGTCCTGTAGGGCGTGCACTTCCAGAACTGGTTCCTTGATGCTCGCTTTGAGGGCCTGCACCATGGCGAGGCAACCGGGTAAGGTCGTGACACAAGGGACGCCGTATGTCACCGCGGCAGAGCGGATGCGGCCTTCGTCGGTCGCGGCCCCTTTACCGCTGGGGGTGTTGAAGATGAACTGCACGTCGCCGTTCGTCATGTAGTCGAGCAGGTTGGGGCGACCTTCCTGCACCTTGCGGATCGCTTCGATTTCGACACCCGCATCCTGCATCACTTTGACTGTTCCGGAAGTTCCGATCAGTTTGAAGCCCATCTCGGTCAGTTGCCGGGCCGGTTCGATCATCGCTTCTTTGTAACCTTCGGCCATACTGATGAAGACGGTTCCCTCTGTCGGAATTTCGACGTTCGCAGCCGACTGGCTTTTCGCGAAGGCTTTGGGAAACTCGAGGTCGATTCCCATCACTTCGCCGGTTGAGCGCATCTCGGGTCCCAGGATGATGTCGACTCCCGAGAATCTTGAGAAGGGGAAGACCGATTCTTTAACTGAGGTATGCTTCGGCCAGATCTCGGTAGTGATTCCCTGCTCTTCCAGGCTGACCCCCGCCATGATTTTCGCCGCGACATAAGCGAGCGAGCGGCCTGTCGCTTTGGAGACAAAGGGAGAGGTCCGGCTGGCACGCGGGTTCACTTCAAGAATGTAAACCTGGTACTCACCATCAATCTCTTTCACTGCGTACTGGATATTCATCAGTCCGCGTACTTTGAGTTCTTTCGCCAGCGCGTAAGTCGCTTCTTTGATTTCATCGATGACGGAATCGGGGAGCGAGTGAGGTGGCAAGGCACAGGCACTGTCGCCCGAGTGCACTCCCGCCTCTTCGATGTGTTCCATCACACCCCCAACGAGTGATAGCTTACCGTCCGACATCGCATCGACATCGACTTCAATCGCATCCTGCAGGAACTTGTCGATCAGCACCGGGCGATCGGGTGAGGCATCGACCGCTTCGTTCATGTATTTCACGAGCGCGGCTTCATCGTGGCAGATTTCCATCGCCCGTCCCCCCAGCACATAACTGGGACGGACCAGAACCGGGTAGGTAATCTGGTTGGCAATTTCGCGGGCCCCTTCGGCATTGATCGCGATCCCGTTCGGGGGTTGTTTCAGATTGAGCTTCTTGAGGATCGCCTGGAACCGCTCGCGGTCTTCGGCGGCATCGATCATGTCGGGGCTGGTGCCGATGATTTTCACACCCGCCGCTTCCAGACCTTTCGCCAGGTTGAGTGGTGTCTGACCACCGAACTGCACAATCACCCCATCCGGTTGCATCCGGTCGCAGATGTTAAGCACATCTTCAGTCGTGAGTGGTTCGAAGAAGAGCAGATCGGAAGTGTCGTAGTCCGTCGAAACTGTTTCAGGGTTCGAGTTGACCATGATCGACTCAATTCCCAGATCACGCAGCGCGAACGATGCCTGACAGCAACAGTAATCGAATTCAATCCCCTGCCCGATCCGGTTGGGGCCACCCCCCAGAATCATGATCCGTTTTTTGCCTGGCTCTCTCGCGGGGGCTTCGTCTTCCATCTCGTAGGTGGAGTAGTAATACGGTGTATAAGCTTCGAACTCCGCTGCGCAGGTATCGACCTGTTTGAAGACAGCCTCGACACCGAGTGACTTCCGATAACGGCGAACTTCGATTTCTGAAGTATCCCACCAGAAGGCGAGCTGCTGATCGGAGAAGCCGGCCCGTTTGACTTTATACAGAAAATCTTTGTCCGCTTTTTCGAGAGCACCGATAGAGCGGATTTCATCTTCGAGTTCGACCAGCTGCCGCAGATGATGCAGGAACCAGACATCGATGCGGGTCAGGTCATGAATCTGCTCAACCGTCATGCCACTCTTGAAGGCGTAACGGAGGTAGAACATCCGCTCGTCGTTAGGAACAGAAAGCTTGCGATTGATTTCGTTTTCATCCGGGCGTATTTCTTTCTCCCAGAGATCGTTTTTACCACCGCCAAGCCCAAACTTGCCGATCTCCAGACCACGTAGCGCTTTCTGCAGCGACTCTTTGAAGGTTCGACCAATCGCCATCGTCTCCCCAACCGACTTCATCTGCACGCTCAGCGTCGGGTCGGCATCAGGGAATTTCTCGAAGGTCCAGCGGGGAATTTTGGTGACGACATAATCAATCGTCGGTTCGAAACAGGCCATCGTTTCGCGGGTAATGTCGTTTGGAATTTCATCGAGCGTGTATCCAACAGCCAGCTTCGCGGCGATTTTTGCGATGGGGAAGCCGGTTGCTTTTGATGCGAGTGCCGAAGAGCGACTGACACGTGGGTTCATTTCAATGACTACCATCCGGCCATCTTTCGGATTGATGGCGAACTGCACGTTCGAGCCACCTGTCTCAACCCCAATCTCCCGCATGACGGCGATCGTCGCGTCCCGCATCTGTTGATATTCGCGGTCGGTCAAGGTTTGCGCCGGGGCGACAGTGATACTGTCCCCGGTGTGCACACCCATCGGGTCGAAGTTCTCGATGGCGCAGATGATGACGACGTTGTCCGCCTTGTCGCGCATCACTTCCATCTCGAACTCTTTCCAACCGATGATCGATTCCTCGAGCAGAATCTGATTCACGGGGGAAAGTTTCAATCCATTACGGATTTTCTCTTCGAATTCATCGCGGTTGTAGGCAATCCCCCCACCTGTTCCACCGAGGGTGTAACTGGGGCGAATGATACAGGGAAGGCCGATCTCGTCGATGGCGTCGCGGGCTTCCTGCATGTTGTTGATGACGAAACTTTTCGGCAGGTCGAGGCCGATCTTCATCATCGCCTCTTTGAACGAGTCGCGACCTTCCGCCTTGGCGATCACATCCTGCCGGGCACCGATCATCTCGACACCCAGTTCTTCGAGAATCCCCCGCTTGGCGAGATCCATCGCGGTGTTCAGACCGGTCTGCCCACCCAGGGTCGGCAGCAGGGCGTCGGGGCGTTCTTTCTCGAGAATCTTGCGGACATACTGCCAGTTAATTGGCTCGATGTAAGTCCGGTCGGCGGTTTCGGGGTCGGTCATGATCGTCGCCGGGTTGCTGTTCACCAGCACGACTTCATAACCCTCTTCCCGCAGGGCTTTGCACGCCTGGGTTCCAGAATAATCGAACTCACACGCCTGACCAATGACGATCGGCCCGGAGCCGATGATCATGATTTTTTTAATGTCTTCTCGTTTCGGCACGACAGTCCCAGTTTCTCACAAGTAATGTGGATCAAATACCTTAGCTTCTGTCAGAACCAGGTCCGGCTGGAGCAAAAGCAGAGATAACGGAACTGTTCTGACCAATTCGCGCAGCCTCACCGCAGAGAAGTTCTTCGGGGGGAGAAACCGCCATCCACCGCGACGCGCGCAAATTTCTACAAAGTTAACACGATCGCCGGGATTATCAAGATTGAGGGGTGATGTAGAACTGGGAAAATCCGAGATCGGTTCGGGGAAATGTAGAGAATTAGGAAATTAGGCGCGGGGAAATAGTGGATATTTGTGTCTATGATTACAGTTATTTTTGGTAGAATTCTGTATTAGCCGTAGCTTATCGTGAACCTTTGCCTGACATATCACGTTCGCTCATCTAACTATTGACTTAATGGAGCAGTGCTTATTTCAAACTCAAATAAGACTCTATTAATTCGAACAAGTAAAGGTCTCTAAATGAGTGTCGACCAAGAAAACTATCAGCCTACATACACTAAAGTTAATCGAACAATTTTGCCAGTTGATTTGGATGTATTGACAGACAATGCCGCTCTTGCACTCACGATACGCTGTTGCATGCGTCTTGAATACCTTCTAGCAGCGTGTTCGAACGAATTAATTGAAGAATGTCACAGTTTATTATTGGGATTGCAAAAATATCTGCAAACCAATTCCGATGAATCTATTTTCATAAGTTTCACTCTCAACGACACGTTAAAAGCCATTCAATCAGAAAATAAAAAATTCAACCTCGCATTTTCAAAAACGGAACTTCTTTCGAAACAAGATGTGATGAGGTACCAACAATTAAACAATGTTCAAATGCTGTTCATCAGGACTGGAGAGGCATTTGATTCGCTTAGAAATAATTCCATTGAATTCAGACATTTCGTGCGGGAAGCAATTCACCACTATCTTTGTGTTGGAATTGATTTAGACGAAAATGTCACAAATCAGCAGAGATATGCTTTTCAAATTCCCTTAGATAGACTCCAGACTGAAGTTGAATGGGACTTTCAACAACTGGGTAATTTACTGGTGGATCAACACCAGAGGATAAAAATTGATCGAGAGGATGGCCCACTTGGGCCTGCATGGAATGATTCTTTGCCCAATGGATTACTTAAACTTCGGGAATTATGGTATGAAAAGATTAACGCTCGCCATTCTGAAAATGAATCCTTAGAAGAAGGTTTATCTGGGGATGGAGAAAAGATGGTCGGCATTGAGGAAATCTCATTAGATATACAACAAATTAAAGATCGCTTTGAACAACTGGACATCCAAAGCATTAGTGATCGAATCAGCTCACTGAAAGCCTCATTCGAAAGTGATTTGCAACATTTGTTATCAGAGACAACAAGACTTGAGACCTTAGTCGAAAAAGTCCGAAGTGACACTATTGACGCTCGAACTCAAGTTGATCACTTTCTAACAGACGCAAAAGCATCGCTAGAAACCAAATTGATCGTTGAGGAACCAGTAAAATACTGGAAGGATAAATCACAGTTTCATTACATATGGTTTGCGGTTTATTCTGTAATCACACTCGCTGTTGGTGGGCTAGGGGTCAAGTACCTCTATGACATTTGGAAATACGCGTTTGGTGAAGCAGATGTCAAACCTTGGCAAGTAGGCGCAATCCTTTTTGCTGCAACAATATTACTGTTACTTCTGCGAGTTCTTACCCGCATCACGATGAGCAATTTACATCTCGCAACTGAAGCATCCGAAAGAGGAATTATGATGCAAACCTACTTGGGTCTTCTTAGTCAAAGTAAGCTTTCAGACGAGCGAGATCGTTCATTGGTGCTAAATGCGTTATTTAGACCGTCTTCTACAGGATTAGTTAAGGAAGACTCTGTCCCTTCTTCGATTTTTGAGCTTGTTGCAAGATTGTCCTCAAATAAGCAATCCAATAATTGACAAGCGAGTTGTTGATTAAAGGTTCAAAATTATTTAAATCTAACGTAGGAAAACTCCAACAACACACGCGCCGAAAACACCAGACAATCCCCCACCCCTGGTTCCACTGGCACCAGCTTCTCCATCAACCGGTGCATCAATTCTTCCAACCCCTCCCCCGTTGTTGAGGAAACCTTCAATGGTTCATACTGCAACAACTCATCGGAAGGTTCGCCCAGGTCGCATTTGTGGGCGATGATGAGTTTCGTTTCCTGAAGGTGGACCAGTTCCCGGTCGTCGTCGGTTAACGGTTGGGTTACATCGAAGAGAAGTAAACCGAGGTCGGCCTGCTTTAAAGCGGCGCGGGCGCGGGTGATGCCAGCCGATTCGAGTTGGTCGTCGGTCAGACGTAAGCCTGCTGTGTCGGTTAACTCGACTGGCCAACCGTTGAAAGCGGTTTCCGTTTTAACTGCGTCGCGGGTCGTGCCTGGTTGATCGTAGACAATCGCCCGCTCATAACCGACCAGCGCATTGATCAAACTCGACTTCCCCACATTCGGTCGCCCTGCCAGCACCACTTGAAATGGTTCGACCAGATGACGCCCAAGCTCGTAACTCGCCCGCAATTTTTCCAACCGGGCAAGCACTGCAGCTTGGTCACCCCCGGTTCCCGCTTGCAGGTGATTGATCTCGGTTTCGATCTCAGCGAATTCCCGCTTCAGGTTTTCTCTCTGCCGTAACAGCAGCGTGGCGGTCTTGGTCGTGCGTGCCTGGGCGAGTGCTGTTTGCAATTCGGCTTCAAGCAGGGTCATCGTCGCCGCCTGATATTCCTGCCAGGGAATGATCGTGAATCCGACCGAAGTTAAATCACTCAGGATTCGCTCCACCGCCGCATGGCCACCATGACAATGAATTTCCAGTTCGTCCTCGCTCGTCCGGCAGACGACGACTTCTTCCGGTGCCGCTGCTCCCCAGTGACCAAACAGAATTTGATCGACGCTCTGAACCGACATCGCTTTCCTGTTCACCGGTTGGAATAACTGCTCAGCTTGTTGATCAAAGAGAGCCACGCCACCCCGACACGCAATCGTCGCCACCGCCCCCCGCCCGCGCGGGGTGAGCAATGTTGCCACAGGTGACGATGTTGAGGAATGAGTCATAAGATGTTGGGAACCACAGATGGACACGGATAAACACAGATGAGTTGTTATTCAATTTTCTTATCGGGATTAATAATGGGTGCCACTGCTGGCTCGTCCAGCAGTGCCGATCCCGGTTGGCATTTTCGTATGCTTCATTCAGATAGCAACTTCGTGATTCCTCATGAAAGGTGAATTGCTTCCTTCAGAACAATCACAAAGTTGTAACCTTCTGAAACAGTTCTACGTCGAATCTGTAATCACACTGCTGGACGAGCCAGTCAGTGGCACACTTGAGCTTCCATATTACCCCTGCTGAAAACCGGCCGAGATCACAATTCCATACAAGGTTAAATGTGGTTCCAGGATTGCTCCTTCGAACTGCGATGACAGAAGATCGGCTCCCCCACCTGTCAGATAGAATTCCGGAACGGTCTCACAAGTTTCTTCCAACAGGGCGATCAGTTCCCGGACTGCACCGACCTGTCCCCAGTAGAGACCACTCTGCAGAGCAGCTTGTGTATTTTTGCCGAGACCATTCTCGGGAGCTTCTTCTAATTCCTCCACCGGGATGCGGGGTAACAATCTGGTGTAATGATTGAGTGCCTTCGCCGACATTTCAAAACCGGGAAGAATCGAACCTCCACAAAATGCACCCCGGCGATCAATCAGATCAACTGTGCAGGCGGTGCCGCAACTGACAACGATGGCGGGTTGATCGTGCGGGCGGGCGGCGTTCACACCAATCGCATTCAGCAACCGATCCATCCCGACCTTGTCCGGAAAATCGACCTCGATTTCCAGCGGTAGATTACGCGTGATGAGATACGATTCGGGTAATTGATGCTCAACACAAAGTGCGGCCAGTTCCTCAATCACCGGTGGATTCGATCCCGAGAGTAATACCTGAGTCACCGGTATCTCGGACTGCTGCACCCACTCTACGAGTTGTTCAAACGGAACTGGTTCACCGAGGGGGATCACCAAGTCCTGGTGACAGCGAGGTCGCTTACCCTGGGGCGCAGCCTGATCGAGCAGCCCGATTTTGATTCGGCTGTTCCCGGCATCAATGGCAATCACCCGTGAGGTCACGTTGATAAGTTCCTTCAGCAAATGAAAAAACGGCCTTAAAGTAGCATCTTCGCTGGAATCGTAAGTATAATTTTCATTTTTCAGGCCGCAGTCGGGTTACCCTTCCTGCAGAGCTCTGGTGATTTCGACAACCGCCTGTTTTCCGTCACCGTACAGCATCTGGGCATTCGGTGCGGCGAAGAGCGGGTTGGGAATACCGGCGAAACCGGGTGAGCACCCTTTTAATCACAACCACGGTCTTCGCTTTATCGACATCGATGATCGGCATTCCGGCGATCGGGCTATTGGGGTCTGTGCGGGCGAGCGGATTCACGACGTCATTTGCACCGAGCACAATCGCCATATCGACCTGTCTGCTGTTGACTTCGTCTGCTTCTTTGAGCAGTTCGTACGGAATATCGGCTTCCGCCAGCAACACGTTCATGTGCCCCGGCATACGACCCGCCACCGGGTGAATACCGAATTCGACTTTGACCCCGCGAGAGGTCAGTTCATTAGTCAGATCGCGAATCGCATGCTGTGCCTGGGCGACTGCCATCCCGTAACCGGGAACAATCATCACTTTCTCACAGACATCGAGCAGGCATGGCGACCTCTTCCGGAGAGGTCGCTTTGACATTCACATAGACCCCCGTTCCTCGCTTCAGCCGCCGACTCGCCACTCGCCTGCATTCTTCCGAAGAGAACATTCGGCAGCGACCGGTTCATGGCAACACACATAATGCGAGTCAGAATAATACCGGAAGCGCCAACGAGTGAACCGGCGACAATCAGCACTGTATTTCCCAGGACGAAACCGAGCAATGAAGCGGCGAGACCGGAGTAACTGTTCAACAGCGAAATAACGACCGGCATGTCGGCTCCACCGATGAAGATCACCAGCAGCACACCCAGGGCGAGTGCCAGGAGGACCATCAAAACATAGAACAGACCGGCATCGGGCATCAGACCATTAACAGTCCAAACAGCACCGAGCCAATCGCGAGGCCAGCGTTAATCAATTGTTGACATTATCGAACCGGACATTTTGATGAATTTGAGTTCCTGCAGTTACCGGAAGGCGATTAATGAACCGGAGAAGGTAACGGCACCAATCAAAACCGGAAAGAGCAGTCGCAATCAGGTTAGAGGTCGTTATTCCTGCTTTGGTGGAGATGATGAGCGAAGCTCCCGCGACGAGGAACGAGGCCGCTCCACCGAATCCGTTGAACAACGCCACCAGCTGTGGCATGGCGGTCATCTGGATTTTCACGGCGAAGATCGCACCGATCACGGCACCAATAATCAAACCGACGAGGATCAGCCAGTAGTTCATACCGCCGAAAGCGAGAGTGACTACGACAGCGAGCAGCATCGCTACCGAACCGAGGATGTTCCCCTGAACCGCTGTTTTAGGATGAGTCAGTCCTCAATCCGAGGATGAATGACCGAGACGATCATAGGATCACATTAATTGTATCAGTCGACACCAGCCCTCACCCTTTCTTCTTACGAAACATTTCGAGCATACGATGGGTGACCATGAACCCGCCGACGACATTGATGGTGGCCAATATCACACAAGGAGGACTCCAAGAAACTGTCCGGGCGAAAGGATGAGTTCCCATCTTCACCACCAGAAGTGCTCCAACCAGGGTGATACCGGAAATCGCATTCGAACCGGACATCAACGGTGTGTGCAGGGTGGGAGGAACTTTAGTGATGATTTCAAAACCGACAAAAACCGCCAGCAGAAAGATCGTCAGCAACAGAGTGATTTGTGTCCCACTCGTCTGAGTCACCTCGATCTTCTCAGGAAGTTCTATGGTCACTTCCTGGGCGAAGAGTATTAGTTGCGTCAACATGGACGACTCCTGTATGAATTCAATTCCTGCCAGGTTGCAGCAGGTTCAGTTTGTGAATTTCGATTTGTATATTAATTCTGGAACGAGCGTTCGGGTTCGTTATGACGGTTCGCTCGAACTTTCTTCGGTAGAACTCACCTCAGTTTCGGCAGGTTCACTGACGGCTTCCACCGGAGGAGCAGGTGCTTCTCCCAGCAGTTCGAATGCTCGCGGTTGAGCAATCGCTCCGTCCCCGGGTAATCAACGTATCCGCGATGATCGTCTTCCATGTTGAAGTTGAGTTCACCCTTGGGCGCAGATTATTCAGGAAGGTAGTAATGTTCTTGGCGTACATCTCGCTCGCGTGGTCAGGAATCATTGAGGTAATGTTCTGTGGTCCGATGATTTTGACACCATTTTTATCCACGGTTTGACCAGAGCAAGTCAGTTCACAGTTCCCTCCCTTTTCACAGGCCAGGTCAATAATCACGGTGCCTGATTTCATGCCGTCGACCATCTCACCGGTGACCAGTACAGGCGACTTTTTCCCCGGCACAGCGGCGGTGGTGATGACGACATCGGATTCAGCGATCACTTTGCTCATCAACTCGCGCTGTTTGCGATAGAACTCTTCGCCCATCTCTTTGGCGTAACCACCCTTTTGTTCGGAGGTTCCCGTATCGAGGTTCATCTCGACGAACTTACCACCCAGACTTTCGACCTGTTCTTTCACAGCCGGACGAAGGTCATAAGCCGAGACGACTGCTCCCAGTCGTTTGGCGGTGGCAATCGCCTGTAAACCGGCGACTCCCGCTCCAATGATAAACACCTTGGCCGGTTTGAGTGTTCCCGCAGCGGTCATCATCATCGGAAACATCCGCGGCAGATTGTTCGCTGCCAGCAGGACCGCTTTATAACCTGCAATGGTCGCCATGGAAGACAGAACGTCCATGCTTTGTGCCCGGGTGATACGTGGCAGTAGCTCCAGCGCGAACAGAGAGACGTTCTTTGCGGCATAAGCCCGGAACGCTTCTGGTTCTGCGAGTGGTTCGCAGTGTGCGATGACAATCTTGCCTGGTGCAAGGAGATCGAGATCGGCCTGGTAACCTTGAAGGTTCGCCCCCGCAGCGCGGACCTGCAGAATGATATCGCTGTTGGCAAACAGCTCCGCTCGATTGTTGACGATCGTCGCACCGGCATTGGTGTAAGCGTCATCCGGAAAACCTGCTGCCAGACCGGCTCCCGATTCGATCTGAACAGTATAACCTTGTTTGATCATCGCCTGGACCGCCGAGGGGACAAGTGCCACTCGACATTCTCCGGGGAATGTTTCCTTCGGGACACCTGTTCTCAAGCTGGGTGTCGTTTCGGACATAGAAATCTGAACTCCAGTAAAAATGACATTCGATGCTGACGATTGAGGATGCTCAACCGGACAGGGCTCGTAACGTTGGAAAAAATCCAACACTGTGGGTGGGAGGCTGAGGGAAGCGGCCTCGGATAATCCACCCGAATCAGGTGGGAGCGACTCCGAACCTGAATCAGGTCCTGTCTTCCCAGTTTCCGAAACCGGGAGATGCCTCATGCGAGCGGCGCTTTTCGCGAAAAAGCGGTTCCTGAGAGGGTGTCCTCTTCTCGGGCTCTCCTGAGCAGTGACCCGTCGGGAGCCTGAATACGACTCTAGTTATATCCAGCCTGTTCCAGCAGATACAACGAACGAACCCCATATTTTGATGCTTTCCTGCCGGATAACAGGGGAATCGCCTGAATTTCATGACTGGAGTTCCGAAATCCCCCTGTTTGAGCAGGTTACATCAACATCGACTGATCCAAATTTCGTCCCGTTTCAGTCGATTTTTCCCGAAGCCTGAACGGGCAATTCAACCGGTTCTAAAGGGAGCGGAATCCGGGTGACCAGCGTGGGCAGGCGATAGACCAATCGACTTCCTGATTCTTCACCAGCTGGTAAGGCAAAGTCATAAGCGACGACAATTTCTCCCGGAAATTGCTCCAATGTCTGAAACAGAGGTTCGCGGCTGAGCCGCTCTTTTTGAGCCCTTTCGATCCAGATCGGATCGGAGAACATCCACGTCCGGTGGGATTCAAAGGCATTCATCACCTGCGGTGAGTAAGCAACATGCAAGGTGATCCGCAGCATATTCTCTTCGAGGGTTTCATCCTCAGTAAATTGTTTCACATCGACTCGACTCGTCTCGATCAGTTTAATTCGCGCCGCCCCGACTCGTTTGATGACTTCTGTCGGTTTACTGGATAAATCAAACTCGACCGATTCATGCCCGGCTGCCAGAATCAGTTCGCAACTTCCCCGGAGCTGGATCGATTTGAATTCCACTTCACGCGGACCAACAAAATCCAGGATTGTCTGTAAACCCCCCTGATCCGACTCTGCCGCGAGTTCGATGGAAGCATCCGGGTTGTACGGATCAAGCCCAATGCTTTCCGTACTGTCATTCTCTTCGCCGGAGACTCCCCAGGCTTTGAAGTCTTTCCCTTTCCAGTGCAGGTAGAGTGGCCTCAACCGGGGTTCGAAATAGACCCGCAGGGGAATTCGCCAGAGCTGTTGTTGCTCGTTCCCAATCAATTTTTTAGTCGTTGGATTGAGGAATTCAAATCGAACCGGCCCCTGATGAATCTTGATTAATGACTCTGTTTCAGAATCGGCTAATTCAAACTGGCCTGACTCGGCGTAGTGCAGCCCCAACTGTTTCTCGATTTTACCAATCACTTCCCAATAAGATCTATTCTGAAAGTCGATCTGAAGTTCCCGCAATAAAACATCTTCGGGAACTGGTTGCTCAGCAAAGGGGTTTTCTGTCTGCCGGGTGATTTCAGTGAGTAACTGAGAAACCATCACCTTCCCGGAATAACTGAACCGGGATTCTTCTAACGAGGCTGCCGATTTCTGACGTTGGAGTTCTCGGCGAATCCGTTCCAGACTGGCGCGGAGCGAGGTCGGTTGAGAAGCATCGACTTCTGGTAGCAGCGGTAAAGCACGCGGACCAAGCCCTATCAGAGCCGATTCAACCTCTTTTCGTTGAGAGCGGTCTGCCGCTTTGAGTTGCTCCAGCAACTCCTCCACCTCTGTTGATGTAACCTGGGCCTGGTCTTTGTCTTCTGCTCGACCAGCTGCTGCGAATCCCCAACCGAGCACCCCCACAATCAACATAATCCGCACGAGTAGACAGCCCAGCTCCGGCAACTCACCCGGATGGGTTCTGTTCGTAGTCTTATCGATTAATCTGCTCACTCTCACCTGGTCTGACTTTCAAATGGAATCGCGCGTTTTTCTCAGGATAACTCAACTCTGAGAGCGGTCCAGACTCGGATTCTCTGGCGTTCTTCAGCAGATAGTGAACATTTTTTAAAATGGCTGCGCGTCCCTTCATTCTACGAGCTAGGTTAGGAGTAAGGGCCGAACATTCCCCCCCGGGAGGGGGACTTTCCATCATTTACTGCTTGTTAGCATGCCGTATTTTCAGAGTTTTCCGCCTTATTTTCAGAGTTTTTCCATGTCTCGTTTTGTTCCATCCTGGATTCTGCTGTGGAGCAGCCTGCTGGTTATTTTCTGCACCAGCCAGTCTGTAACCCACGCCGATAGCCTGGTGGAATTAACCCTGGGCAAATCGAAAAAAGTCTATCAGGGGCGTATTGAAGGTCAAAACAAACAGTACTGCTGGTTGATGGGTCAGGATGGGGCACTACATCAGGTCCCCCTGAAAGAAATCACCGACTATCGTCGGGTATCGCCGGTCTTCAAACAATTCACAACGCTCCAGCTGAAATCTCAGTTGAGCCGCGAGTTTGATCGCAATTTTGAAATCGCCACGAACTCCCGCTACATCACTGTCGCC
Source organism: Planctomycetaceae bacterium (assembly GCA_041398805.1). GTDB lineage: Bacteria > Planctomycetota > Planctomycetia > Planctomycetales > Planctomycetaceae > Polystyrenella. The sequence goes on from JAWKUC010000003.1 coordinate 467,083, forward strand.
TCCCAGGGATCAGCCAGCACCTATGCTAAACTGTTTGATCAGGTTTATCGTCAGTTTTCAGGATACTTCAAAGTACAGGGCATGACGCTCGACGAACCTGAATTCCCGATGGTCAGCATTATCTTCCCCGACCAGAAAAGCTTTGTCGAATACTGCAAGCAGGATGGCGTCCGCTTTACTCAAGGACTGCGTGGTTACTACCAACCTCGGACAAACCGGGTCGCCCTCTATATTCCGAACAACCAGTTGACCTATCAACGGGTCTCTGCTGTTGATCAACCTTCTTATCTACTGAAACCTTCAAACCCATTTCCTACAGCAGCCGGTTTTCCTCAATCGAACATTTACGCCAACCTCGTTTCAATTGACGAGGAATTGCGAGACACGATCATCCATGAAGGGACCCATCAGGTCGCCTTTAATATGAATCTTCAGTCCCGTCTGGGAGACAACCCCCGCTGGGTCGTCGAAGGTCTGGCGACTGTCTTTGAATCGCCCGGTATCCGGAATGCTTCCCGCGTGATGGACGACAAAGTGAACCGCGAACGATATCTCTGGTTCGATGATTACAGCAGCCAACGCCGTCCCAAAGAAGCTCTTCCCAAATTCATCGTCTCTGACGATCTCTTCAATTCGGCCTCGCTTGATGCATACAGCGAAGCCTGGGCTCTCAGCTTCTACCTGCTGGAAACACGACCTCGTCAGTATGTCGACTACCTGAAGCTGGTCGGTACCCGCAGCAAAGGACGCCATTATCAGCCAGAGGAACGAATCACTGACTTTCAGCAGGTCATCCACGAGAATCTCTCCAAAATAGAAGCCGACTACCTTCGATTCCATGAGAAGCTGCATCGCTAACAGACTCAAACAAACCTGCTGAGTATGGCTCTCTTCCCAAGGTTCGACAGCTGCTTCCTTCCGCCCTGCTCTTCACTTCTCTAGAATGTGTGTCGATTATAATACGACTATTCTATTGACTGCTTAACGTCAGGACTTGCATTCCGTGTGCCACTGCCAGCTTGTCTAGCAGTGTGAGTATAGTTGACGGTTTCGAATGTTTTCCTGTCGTTTCAAAGCACGAAAAGTTATTGGTTTCCCTCAGAAAGAGTCTGGTTAAACCGAACACACAATGGCACTGCTAGGCGAGCTAGCAGTGGCACACATTGAGGTTTCAGATAACAATCAGTGCTAGTCAGAACACAGCGACAGGTTATTCAGAATTAAACAAAGGTGAAGTGCGATGCGTATTGATGGACGGGCGATAGATCAGTTGCGGACGATTCGAATTGTGCGGCCATTTACTTCCTCTGCTGCGGGGAGTGTGTTGATTTCCGCAGGAGAAACAACCGTCCTCTGTACGGCGAGCCTTGATCTCTCGGTTCCTCCCTGGAAGAAACCGGACGACATGACGGGCTGGGTAACTGCCGAATACAACATGCTCCCTGGAAGTACTTCACCCCGTAAAAACCGGGAACGCTCCAAGGTGGATGGCCGTACCAGCGAGATCCAACGCCTGATCGGTCGCAGCCTGCGCTCCATTGTGGATATGGAAGCACTCGGAAGGCGATCTATCGTCGTTGACTGTGATGTCATCAAAGCGGATGGTGGAACGCGCACACTCAGTCTGACTGGAGGCTTCATCGCCCTTGCCGATGCCATTGCCAATCTTGTCCCCGCTGAAGGAATCGATCGCCCGATCCTGAAAGATTCTGTAGCTGCAGTCAGTGTGGGAGTCATTGGAGGTCAGGCGTATCTCGACCTCAACTACCACGAAGACTATGCTGCCGATGTCGACATGAATGTAGTCATGACCGGTTCGGGAGAATTCGTCGAAGTGCAGGGAACTGCCGAAGGATTAACTTTTGGTCGCGAACTGTTAAATCAGCAACTCGATCTCGCCACCAAAGGGATTGAGGAACTGACTCACCTGCAGCAGAAAACATTGGCCACGAAAAAATCGTAACAACATTACTGAATATCATACCGCTTCAGTTTTTCGCGTAATGTCTGCCGATGGATTCCGAGACGGCGGGCCGCCTCCTGACGATTTCCGCGCGTGGCATCCAAAGCCTGTTTCAGCAGAATCGATTCGGTCGCTTCCAGGAATGACTCATAGATATTGCCGGTTGTCGTATTCGCTTCTTCAGTTTGTAATCGCTCCTCCATCCAGTTGCGAACAGCCGCCGACAGGTCGTCTGGCTTTCGTGTTTCATCAGCAACCAGCTGGGGAACAGGTTGTGGCAAATCTTCGGGCTCAATGACTTCTGCCCGATTTACAATCGCCGCATGCTCAATCACATTTTTCAACTCACGAACATTTCCGAACCATTCCCTCTGCTGAAGTTCATCCAGCGTTCTCCGGGAAAGCCAGCGATTGCGCGGTGATTGTAACTGATCAAGAAAATGCTGAGCGAGAATCGGTATGTCTTCGCGTCGATCACGCAGGGGTGGAAGTTCGATTCGAAAAACATTCAACCGGTAATACAAATCCTGGCGGAACTCTCCCCGGGCGACCATTTCTTCCAGGTTCCGGTTTGTCGCCGCAATTAAACGGAAGTCCGACTCTTTTGATTGATTGGAACCGACAGGAGTGACCTGTTTGTTCTCCAGAACTCGCAACAATTTAACTTGCGTTGATAAGGCGATGTCTCCAATTTCATCAAAGAAAGCACTTCCCTGATGCGCCAGCGAAAGTAACCCGGTCCGCTGAGTATCGGCTCCTGTAAAAGCCCCCTGCACATGCCCGAATAAATCACTCTCCACCAGCGATTCACTTAATGCCGGGACACAGACTGGTACCAGCGCCTGTTGATTCCGGGTGCTGTAGCGGTGAATGGCTGTCGCTACCAGTTCTTTCCCGGTTCCACTTTCGCCTGTAATTAAAACTGGTACATCGTTGTCGGCGACGAGCACGTCTTGCGAAATATTTCCTGCATTGGTGCGGAAACACCAATTAAAACTCTCCCTTAGATCGTAAGCTTGAAGCCTGATCTTCATGAGCGGGAACCTTCACCGATTTCAGTGCGCGGGAAATAACATCAACCGCCTGATTTAAATCGAACGGTTTTGTCAGGTACTCAAAGGCCCCATTATTAATCGCACGAATGGCTGTATCGAATTTCCAAAGGCAGTCATGATGATAACGGGGAGTCTGCGCACACTGCTCCCGCAATCGATTTCATCGCCGGCCTCCATCAATTCCCGGCAAACGCGTCCATCAACACGACATCCGCTTTTTGAGGAGTAGTGCAGCATTCGCCCTGTTGTTCCCACTCGTCAATTCGAGCGCCTCTTCAGCAGAGGACGCCGTTTGAACGTCATGACCTGCATCCTGCAATGCCTGCTCCAGGGCCCAGCAGATCGCCGGTTCATCATCGACAATCAGAATGTTGCTCATTTTATCTGGTTCCTGTAACCGCGGGTTCGGATTTGGTAATGGATAACATCAGTCGAAAACAGGTCCGATCTCCATCTCGAATCAGCGAAAGCGAACCTTCTCCTTCGCGCGCGGCCTGTTCCGCCAGAGCCAGACCTAAACCGATCCCCTCCTGTTTTGTGGAAAAGAAAGGCTTGAAGATTTCGCGTTCAATTTCCGGAGAAACCCCCGGGCCATTATCGCTCACTTCAATGAGTAAAAGATCACTGTTCTCCTCGGGCACGGAACAGCGCATGCCAACTTCGCCTTGAGGACCGGCCGCATCAATCGCGTTCATCAACAAATTGAGGAGTGCCGCCCGCACACCATCACCATCTGGAACTCGAGCCGCGGTTTCAATCCCCGTGTACTCAAATTGTATTTTTTTATGTTTAAGTATTGGTTCAATCAACCGCAGCGTTCCCTCCAGAATCTCGGAAATCTCCGCCGCAATACACGTACGTCTTTCACCACGAGTTAAGCGCAGCAAACCTTTAATCTGTTCTTCCGTTAATGAAAGTTGTTGCAGCGCTCGAGTTAACGATTCATCATTCCCCTCCTGCTGGCAACGTCCCTGATGGAGCTGCACAGCCATCCGGGCACCCGTCAGTGAATTACGTAAATGATGGGCCAGGCCGCCGGTCAACTGCGTGATTAATTCAGCCCGCTCCGTCTCGCGGATATTCTGTAACGACTCTTCCAGAGCCAATGACATCTGATTGATATCTTCTGACAAGTCTTTGAGTTCATCAGACAGATTCCCCGTCTGAACGGGTTCGAACTCACCTTTTGCAATCCGGGAGACCTGATTCTGTAAGCGTTGAATTCGATTTCCAATCCGGCTCGATATCCAGTAGGAAGCGCCTGCAATCAGGATCAGAATAATGCAGCCGATTGATAATGAGGGAACAATCGCCTGGCGCCTGGCTGCCTGCCAGCTCTGTTCAGGATAGAGGACCAGCACCGCATCAATTCCAAAGCCCCGCTTCCAGCGGATACGTCCGGAAAAATAACGCTCTCCCGCTAATTCCAGAACCGACTGCTGATCGACAATATCGTTCGGATTCTGTTCCTGTTGTTTCAACTGCTGAGGGAGTTCGGCTAAAGCGGATGTATCAATCTCTAACGTCGAATGTGTGATCTGCTGCTGCATGTCCCAGACTACAAAGTGCGCTCCCGAAAGCGACCTTAATCGCTCCAGTACCTCAGGCGTCAAGGGGAAGGTCGCTTCCTGCAAGCTGGCGATCACATTGTTGATACGCTGGTTCAGATTCGCTTCCGCCTGGCGCACAGCGAGCGCAGCCGAGGTAATAGTCAGCACCAGCAATGAAATCAGCTGTATAAAAACAAAGGGAACCAGTATCTGATTCCGAATTGGCCAACGCACAAGCACCCTTTCCTCACGAAAATTTCGCTGATAAAAAACGAAAGTCATTACCTCTTTAATACGTAACCTCAATATCCAGATTAAGCCAGAAAGTGGCGAGATCTTCGCCATTCCTGCTTGAAATTCCGTCATTGCGCTTATTTAAGCAGGATCTGAATAGACTGAAGGCGTCTGTATAGTAAAGCTGGTGATGAATAATTTCGTTGGGGTCCCTTTGCTGGCCCTATTATAGAGCCTGTTTCCAGCCCCATACCAGTCTGGAAACAGTTCCGTTGATGATTCCCATAGATCTCCTTCCTTGCAGGAGCCCCACTTTGAAGCCCCAGACCTCTCGTAGCGGATTCACCCTGATTGAACTTCTCGTCGTCATGGCGATTATCTCCATACTCCTCGGTTTGCTCATCCCGGCTGTACAACAGGCACGCGAAGCAGCCCGACGTACCCAATGCCGCAACCGCATTAAACAGATTGCACTGGCTGTGCAGGTCTATCACGACACGCATCAGTTTTACCCACCCGGGGCCTGCGTCGATCTGACTGTTTCCTCAACCGGTAATAACGGATCCTGGGGAGTGCATGGTCGCATTCTACCCTACCTGGAAGTCGAAAATGCCTACGAAGGTGTCGACCTCTCCATTGCCTGGGATTTTCAGGAGCCAATTAACGGATTGCGTATTGCTACCTATCAATGCCCTTCCGATGGCAAAGCTTTTGTCGATCGCGATCCTGGAGGAGGGAAAGTTCATTTGTGGCCAACCACCTATGCCTTCAATTATGGAACCTGGTTTGTCTTTGATCCCACGACGGAGAAAGGAAGCGACGGTGTCTTTTTCCCCAACGCCGAAATTTCTGCGGATGACATCAAGGATGGGACCACCAACACCTTGATGATCTCCGAAGTCAAAGCCTGGACACCTTACCTGCGAAATGGCGCTCCTTCCTCTACGACCATTCCCTCCAACATAGCTGATGTGGAAGCCTTACTTTCGCCCTCGCTGGAATTCAAAACCACCGGCCATACTGAATGGCCCGATGGTCGTGTCCATCACACCGGCTTCACGACGACATTGCCTCCCAACAGTTTCGTTCATTATACCAACGCCGGAACCGAGTACGACGAAGTCGACTACAACAGTTGGCAGGAAGGTCGCAATGGGAATGCCGGTGACCCGACTTACGCTGTCATCACTTCCCGTTCCTGGCATGCGGGTGTCGTTCTATGTGCTCTGATGGATGGATCCGTTCATCCCTTCAGTGAAAACATCAATATCGACGTCTGGCGATACCTCTCCACCCGCAATGGACATGAAGTGGTGGAAACAGGTTTCTGATTCCAATTCATAAAAAATCCCCGGAGAAGATTAAGTCGATCCTCCCGGGGATTTTTTTATGTTGTGATGAGAATGGACTCTCTTTAAATATCCAGTTCCTTCACATCGAGGGCATGTTTCTCAATGAATTCGCGGCGAGGTTCGACGGAGTCGCCCATGAGCACGCGGAAGATTTCATCAGCAGCAGCGGCATCTTCCATGGTGACCTGTAAGAGTACGCGGTTTTCCGGGTCCATACTGGTTTCCCACAAGTCTTCGGCATCCATCTCGCCCAACCCTTTGAAGCGGGTGAGGGTGAAGCCTTTCTCGCCCAGTTTGCGAAGTTCTTTCAGGAATACGATCAGACCATCCAGTTGAATCTCGGTTGATTCATTCTGAAGGTGATACCGATAGTTCGGTTCACCGTTGACCATCTCGACATGCAGCAGGTCTTTAAAGACAATCCCGTAATCATTCAGCTGTTTCAGAACAGCATTGATGGTACGCATTTCATGCAGGTCGATTACCTGTAAGGTGGAGCTGGTTTCTTCTTCCTCGTCAGATTCGGTATCGACGACTTTCAGTTCTCCACCCAGCTTCTCTTCCTCGATCGCCAGAAATGCATCCAGTTCTTCCTTGGTGAAGAACCAGTGCTCTTCTCGACCGACAAAAACTCGATACCGGGGAAGATCCCCTTTATCTTCTTTCTGTTGTAACGAGAGATAACGTAAATCAACACCACGCCGTTCGAGTGTCAGAATCGGTTCTTCCAGTTGTTTAATTAATTCAGTGACCTTCTCCAGGTGAGGTCCTTCGAAAGTCGTTCCATCTTTGCAAACCAGACTCGTTCCGCTCATACCGAGCTCGATCAGTTCCTGCATCATCTGGTTCTGTGTCTGCACATAACGCACTTTGTTACGCTGAGTCACTTTGTACAACGGAGGCTGCGCGATATAGACACAACCATTACTGACCAGTTCCCGCATATGACGGAAGAAGAACGTCAGCAATAATGTTCGAATGTGACTACCGTCGACGTCGGCATCGGTCATCAGTATGATTTTGCCGTAGCGACGTTTATTAACATCATCAAGTTGTGCACCTGGGGGGATCCCAATCGCCTTAAACATGTTGGCGACCTCTGCATTGTCGAGCACTTTAACGAGCTGTGCTTTTTCGACGTTCAGAATTTTACCCCGCAGCGGTAGATAAGCCTGAGTGTTCGAATCGCGACCAGTATCAACCGATCCACCGGCGGAGTCCCCTTCGACCAGGAAGAGTTCTGTGATTTCGAGTTCTTTACTTCGGCAATCTCGCAACTTTTCGGGCAGACCACTCGATGTGAGCGCCCCTTTACGCCGCACCATTTCCCGTTGCTTACGGGCTGCTTCGCGTGCTTCCGCAGCCAGCAAACCTTTCAACACAATTCGTTTCGCTGTGTTCGGGTTTTCTTCGAAGTACTTCAGGTTGCTCATGCACAACCGAGTTCACAATCCCTTCGACTTCACTATTCCCCAGTTTCGTTTGGTTTGACCTTCAAACTGAGGATGGAAATTCGCACAGTGATGATCGCAGTTAATCCTTCACGGAAGTCGTCCCCGTTTGGAGTCGCATCTTTGAAGTTAGCTTTCTTTCCATAGTTGTTCACAACGTGTTAACGCCGAACGGAAACCGGAAAGGTGAGTTCCCCCTCCACGTTGTAAATGTTGTTGCAAAACTACGCACGTTATCAAACCATCATTATGCTGCAAGGCGATAAGAACCTGGGCCCCGTCTAACTCTCCCTGAACTGAGATTACTTCGGGTAAAGTGGGTTCTCGGTTCGATTCAAGTGTTGTGAACTCAACGATTCCATCTTCGTAATGAAAATCTTCCGACTGGCCCGGAACATTCATCACTTAATTTGATGCGAATGCCAGGTGTCAGAAGGCAGCTCCTGTAAGCGTTTCGCCAAGGTATCGAAATTGAAGTTCACATCCGGAAAGATTTCCGTATCAGGCTTGAATTTAATCTTGGTCCCGGTCTTGTGGCTTTCCCAAGTTTATTCAGCTCATTGATTCAGTTCTCCCCGATGAAAATCCATCGTCCAGACGTGCCCATCACGACGCACTTCCGCTTCGAGCCATTCGCTGAGAGCATTCACGGCAGTAATCCCCACCCCGTGCAGTCCCCCGGTTCCGGTTTTGTAACCTTTGCGGTCGAACTTTCCCCCGGCGTGAATTTCTGTCAGCACCACTTCCAGTGCAGGACGGTTGCCCAAATCTGCCATTGGGTCGACAGGAATACCGCGACCATCGTCACTGATGGAAACAGAACCATCCGCGTTCACCTTCACAGTCACTGTCGTTGCGTAACCGTTAACAGCTTCGTCGATACTGTTGTCGACAACCTCATAGACGAGGTGATGCAGCCCGCGGGGTGTGGTATCGCCGATGTACATGGCAGGACGCATCCGAATCCCTTCGATCCCTTCCAGGTGTCGGATGTGGCTCGCGTTGTAACCTTCTTCGGTGACTTCCAACGGATTTTCTTCAGTACTCAATTTTCGAGTTCTCCCCTGAGGAAATCAGGCAGATCATCTTCCGTTTCCGGATTCACGATGTCTCCCCGTAATATGAATTTCAAATCACGAACTTTCAGTTCGCTAGCTTCCTCCTGAAGCTGTTTCAATAATTGCGTTTTACGAAAGGCTGCCAACTCACTGAGGAGTGGGGCATTCGTAACTCCTACCTGTAACACTCCCCGTTTGATTCCCAGCACTCGTGTCTGAGCTGCCAGCTGGCTTCCCGCGACTTTCTTCCAGTACTGATGGAGTTGCTCATTTCCCTGAACACGGGCATAACCCTTCAGAGCAAACAAATCAGACAGCACTTTACTGAGCGGCTGCGGACCAGGTTCAGAAGACATGCGAGGTGAGTCCCCTCATTAATGCTCACGGGACAGGGGCATAATCACGTACGTGTAGTTATCTTCCGTTTTGAGCATGGCGGCCTGCTCACCATCGTTCAGCAGGAATTGTACCTGTTGTTCCGGATCGAGTACACGCAGGAATTCGGCCACAAAACGGGGGTCAAATGTGATAACGAGTTCATCCCCTTCATAAGCAATCGGCAGGTGAATCTCGGATTTCCCGATATCCGCCGACTGACTGTTCAGAGTCAACTGGCCATTACTCAGGACAAAATCGACGCCGCGGGAATCTTCGTCGGTGACGATTTGGGCCTGCCGGACTGCGGAGTGAAACGGCCCCGCGACCAGGTCGACCACAATGTTCGACTGCTGAGGAATGACTGCCGAGTACTGGGGAAATCGACCATCAACGAGTCGACTGTACAAAGTGCTGCTACCGCATTTGACGACCACGTCATTGGTGCGAACGGCAATCAGCACATCTTCTTCATCGTTTGAAATGCTCTTTTCAATGAGAGACATCGCCTGACGGGGAATGACCGGGTTAACCTCTGCATCTCCCTCAATCCCTTCGGTCCGGCAGACGGTCTCGACCAGTGCCAGACGACGACTGTCAGTCGCGACCAGGTTCACCCCGTTCGCTTTCAGTTCCATCATCACGCCACCCAGGGCGTAACGGGTACTCTCGACGTCGGTGGCAAAGATCGTTCTGCGGATCGCACTTTTGAGTGCTCCCCCCATCATCACGTAGTACTTGTCTTCCTCGAAGCCATGCACAGGGGGAAACTCGCTCGCATCCTGGGCTGAGAGTCGGAATTCGCTGCTGTCCGAGCGAATCCAGGCGGCTTCCTCGGTGATTTCGATCTCGACGAACTCGTCAGTCAATTCACGCAGGATCGATAAGACCCGTTTGGAGGGAAGCAGGCTGGTTCCCGATTCACTGACTTCGACACCGGGCAGGTCATAACGAATGCCGATTTCCTGATCCGTTCCAATCAGGGTGACTTTTCCATCCTCAACCGAAAGCTGAATGTTCTTCAGAATTTCTTTCGGAGTACGCGACGGAACAACCGCGTCCACAATCTGGAACGCATTGGCCAGGACAGGCCGGTTACAGCGAATTTTTACCACGGTACGCTCGCTTTCCTCACTCCGTTACGCAGCAACCGCCGACCCGGGCTCTTCCAGAATGGAAGGACCAACCGGAGCAGAAACCCTCCCTGCATCGAGCTGAAAACAGCCAGATATAAGCCACCACCTGTGGCCCTGAGACAAAGGAAAGAGGGGTAAATCGGATACCTGTAACCAGAATTATGCTTATGGTGTGATGCTCTTTGGTAAAGAGCCATGGGGACCTGGTCTACCCTGTTCTATGGGCAAGTTTTACAGGTCTCCTCAGTCCCCCAATATTATATCTGAAGTGACCCCCATTTTGAATTCCCGCTACCTCTGTGAATCTGCTTTTCAGTAACTCCAGAACCCCCTGTTTCACAGACTGGATTGGGCTCATCAGGATCGCTAAAAGAAGATTCCTCAGAGAACTGTACCACCAAGTGTATTCATTCCAAACCAGACAATTTTGATTCAGGCTTGCCTCCCCCTTTATTAAATAAATTAATAGTAGTAATAGTTATACAGAACCTGTTTTTTTGACGAAAACGGCTTATTGAGACAACGTAACTGACTGATATTGAACAGGTTACAGTCTGTTTGCGGGCGGATTTCAATTGTGTATAACTCGTGGAAAGCCAGTGGGGAAGAGGTGGAGAGCGGGCGGAGAAAATAGTCACTTCTCAACGCCGAATTATTAAGCCGGGTTACCCACATTTTTGTGGACAGTTATCCCACACAAATTCAACAAGATATCAACACGCCCTCGCTCGGAATGCCGAGCCGATTGAGGATCGTTTTCAGCTCTTTTCCGAGGGCCGCGTCATCCGAAAGTCGCTCCTGGAAGCGGCGGCAGGAGTGAATGACCGTGCTGTGATTTCGCCCTCCAAAATACCGGGCAATCTCCTGTAGTGGTTTATGGGCGACTTCCCGAGCGAGATACATCGCACATTGTCGGGCGAGGACCAGTTTTTTATCCCGGGCTGCCGACCGTATTTCCCCCACATTGACCCCAAATTCCTGGGAAACAATGCGGGTGATGACTTTGATTTCCGGGACAGGAACTTCGATATCCCCTTCCAGATACCGGGTGCAAAGCTGGGCGTCAATCGGACGTTGCATCATCCGGGCAACCGCATCGAGTTGATTGACTGCCCCCAGCAGGTCACGCACCGATCCCTTCACCGCTTTGGAGAGACGTTGAATCTGCTCCTGCGGGATGAGTATCTGCTGGCAACTTGCCAGATGTGTGACCATTTTGACGCGACTATTCAGGCTGAGTGGTTTGATGGGGACACATAAACCCCCATGACAGCGGTTTACAAATCGACTGGAAAAACCTGTCAGACTTCCGGGAGAGCGATTGGCGGTTAATAAAATCCTCCCCTGTCGCTGCTGCACGGCATCGATGGCCAGAACGAGCTGATTCTGAGCTTCGCTCCGTGTATCAATCGCTCCGACATCTTCGCAAATAAAGAGGTCGGTGTTTCGAAATCGTTCCTGAAACTCATCAATCTGCTCCAGTGCCGCCGCTTCTGTGAAATCTGCGGAAAACTGTCCGGCGGTCAGATGTTCCAGTTTCTGTTTGGGATTCGCCTTTTTTCAAGCCCTAGAAAATGCCGCACCAGCATCGATTTTCCCTCTCCTGCGGCTCCATAAAGATAGAGCAGTTTCGCACCCGACCACCCCTCGGAACGATGTAATCGCTCAAGAGCGGTGAACGGAAGACGATTTTCTTCCAGGATCAGTAATGGTATAGTCGATTTCGCCATAACTTGTTTCTCAGCACTGAAGACAGACTGAGCAGTAAAGTGGAGATCAGATTACAAAGCCTCAGAAAACAGTGAATGAGCTATAACTGGTGAATCAGATCGTGTTGGTGGATGGGAGATCTACCGGGAGTCTGATGATTTTTCCGATTTATATCGTACCCCGAAAAAGCTGGAATTCGAGCAGGGACCTCTCATTCCGGCAAATAAAGCAGAAGAGTTATGTCCAGTTAATCCCCCTCTGATTTAACGATTTCCACGATCCGCTGGACAGCGGTGTGAATCTCTTCCAGGCTGTTCTGAATACTGAAGGAGAACCGGAGCGATCCATGATGCACATCCGGCGATGTTCCCATGGCCAGCAGAATGGGAGAGGGTTCGGATGATCCACTGGCACACGCTGAACCCATCGAACAGGCGATGCCCGCCAGATCGAACGCAATCAGCAGCATTTCTCCATCCATCCCGCTAAAAGCCACATTGGAAGTATTCGGTAGCCTGCTTGCTGCCCCTGCTCCATTCACAACCACATTGGGTAAGGCTGCTCTCAGTTCGTTTTCAAATGTGGTTTGCAGCTTTTTGAGGTGGGCTGTCCGGAATTCCCGTTCGCTATCCCACAATTCGAGTGCCTTTGCCATTCCGGCGATCAGAGAGACGGGTTCGGTTCCCGCCCGCCGTTCCGATTCCTGGAATCCACCGACATGCAAGGGCTTCAACTGGCATTTCGATTTGAGAAGCAACCCCCCGATTCCCCGTGGACCATGAAATTTATGTGCCGCAAAACTGAGGGCAGTCACATGCATCTCTTTAAAATTGATGTTCATTTTCCCCACAGCCTGGACTGCATCCAGATGGAGTGGTAACCGGTGCTCTTCGCAATGTTTCTCCAGTGAAGAGAGATCCTGAATCACTCCGGTTTCATTATGAGCCCATAAAACAGTCGCCAACCGCGCACGATTCCATTCGAGTTCATCTAAACGATCAGGAATGATCTGGCCTTGTTCGTCGATGGGAAACTCAGCAATTTCGAAGCCCTGTTCCTGCATTTTTTTCAGAGCTGCGGTAGTAGCGGGGTGCTCACCAGGCAGTGAGAAGATCATGCCCTCGGGGGTATAGATCAGGCCCCATAAAGCCATGTTGATCGATTCGGTCCCACCACTGGTGAAGATGACCTCGCTGGGATGGGCGCCCAGAATAAAAGCGATCTGTTCCCGGGAGTCTTCCAGGATTCGTCGGGCCTGTCGCCCGGCTGCATGACGACTCCCCGGGTTGGCATAAGCCACTTCATGCGCCTGCTGCATCACCTCTAACACCAGCGGGTCAATCCGCGAGGTGGAGTTGTTATCCAGGTAAATGAACTCAGCCTCAGACATGAATGAGATCAACCTGTTGAGATAATAAAGGGGAGATGAGCTAACCACGCGGTTAATTCTCTCTCCACATTACTCAAATTATGCATCGCAAAAAAGCAGAAAACGGGCTGTAATTCGGAGACTTTTCCTGACAGTTAAAGTGGGCTGTAGGAATCGAAATAACAGTTGGGATGCCTATATCTGGCTGTAAATATTACTAAATGGCATCTCGGTCAGCTTTTGTTTGAAGCGATTCGCTGGATGAGTGCGGAGACGAGTAAATAGCCGAGCGAAAGCTGAAAATTCCCACAGAAAATTGTCGTGGCAACTGCTACCACTAACAAGCCATAGGAAATGAGGCTCAGTCCCAGATGAGCAGGACAGGAGTCAGTCGAGGTCGAAGAGGTTTGGGTGTATCGCATTCAAAAAACATCCCCCCAGTGAAGCCTGTACAAAACAGGAAGGTGAAATTACGGGGGCCAGAAAATTCAACCCCGGGAATCCAACTGTTGATTTTAAAGCTTCTTTAAGAGCGCGAAATTCTAATGATCTGAGCTCCGAGGGATCAGGAGCGGTTAATGGTCAGGAAACGAAGTTGTTCTGAAGGTGAGTGTCGATGTAGCTCTTCATAATGAAGTACTCAAGAGACTTCTCCTGGCAGAACAATTTCCAACATAAACCCCTGCCCAAGTGAAAACAAGCACGCAATCGGAACATTTGGGAACTCTTACCAATAGGAACAGGTTCTCAAAAGTGAGTACAGAATTTTGGATTCAAGCGTCCGGTTAAATTTCGATTCAAATCGGGTTTAGGCTGGTATTTGGTTTTAGATCCTGACAAACTGAAACGACCCACCGGATATTCAGTCGATCTGAAATTCCATGCACCCCGCTTTAATGTATGCACTTACCTCGATTTGAAAAGGTCGCTCACTCATGAGAGTCCTGCTTTGCCTCGTTCTGTCCTCCGTCTTTGTTGTTTTCAGTCTGATTGGTCTCGCTCAGGATGTTTCGCGTCCCGAAAAGCCATTACTTCCTCCGGAGGAAGCCACGGCGGCTTTGGAAATCCCGGCCGACTTACAGATCGAGCAGGTCCTGTCCGAGCCCGAGGTGAAACAGCCGATCTACCTGCAGTTTGATGAACGAGGTCGTTTGTGGGTGATGAACTATGAGCAGTACCCCTACCCTGCCGGGCTGAAGATGCTCAGTCGCGATAAATACTGGCGCGCGGTATACGACAAAGTTCCTCAACCTCCCCCGCATCATGATAAGGGTCTCGATCGGATCACCATTCATGAAGATACCGATGGAGACGGAAAGTTCGACAACCATAAAGTCTTCCTGGAAGGCTTGAACATCGCCTCTTCCTTTGCCCGCGGAAGAGGGGGTCTGTTTGTCTTGAATCCTCCTTACCTGACCTTCTATGCCGATGCAGACAACGATGATGTCCCCGATGGAGATCCTGAGATCCTGCTCGAAGGATTTGGTATTGAGGATACGCACTCAGTCGCGAACAGTCTCAGGTTTGGTCCTGACGGCTGGCTGTACGGAGCCCAGGGAAGCACCGTCAGTGGTAACGTGAAACATTATGGAGTGGACGAGAAACCGATCCGTTCGATGGGACAGTTGATCTGGCGTTATCATCCTGAAACGAAAGAGTATGAAATTTTCGCCGAAGGGGGTGGAAACGCGTTTGGGGTCGAGTTCGATTCCAAAGGTCGCTGTTTCTCGGGACATAACGGCGCGAACACCCGCGGATTTCATTACGTTCAGGGGGGCTACTACCACAAGGGGTTCGATAAACATGGACCCCTTTCGAATCCCTTTACGTTCGGCTACTTCCCGATGATGAAAAGCCATGACGTCGAGCGTTTCACACACGACTTCATCATCTACGAAGGGGGCGCCCTCCCTGAACCTTATGTGGGCAAAGTATACGGTGTCGAGCCCTTACAGGGTCGGATCGTCTATTGCGATTTTCTACCGGATCAGTCTTCTTTTAAAACGAATGATCTCGGATACGTCATCAAAACCAATGATCCTAACTTTCGACCGATTGATATCATCACTGGGCCCGATGGTGCGATCTATGTCTCGGACATGTACGAACCACAAATTGCACACCTGTTGCACTTTGAAGGACGCGTCGATAATTCCAATGGTCGAGTCTATCGTCTTTCCGCGAAAGGGGCTCAATCCGATCTTCAGATTAAGCTGGATGAAAAATCGAGTACCGAGCTCGTGGAAACACTCAAGCATCCGAACAAATGGTTTCGTCAGACAGCCCTGCGTCTGCTGGGTGATCGTCAGGATAAGTCACTCATTCCTCTGCTGCAGAAACAGATACCCGTCAGCGAGGGCCAGTTCGCCCTGGAGCAGTTATGGGCTCTTAATCAACTCGGTGGTCTTAATGAGACCTACGGAATTCAAATGCTGAGCCATGTCGACCCCTACGTTCGCCAATGGACAGTGCGCCTGTTGTGTGATGATCACGAAATTGGCGATGAAGTTTCCTTAAACCTGACAACACTGGCCCAAGTCGAGCAGGATGTGCATGTCCGCAGCCAACTGGCCAGTTCTGCACGCCGATTACCTGTTGCTCAGATGATTCCCATCGTGCATGAATTAATTGGTCACGAAGAAGATGCTGATGACATCCATCTCCCCTTACTCATCTGGTGGGCTATCGAAGATAAAGCCGAGACGGAACGGGAAACCTTATTTGCCTGGCTGGAAAATGATGACCTCTGGTCAAAACCGATCTTTCAACAGCATTTAGCCAGCAGGTTGATGCGACGTTATGCTCAGGCGGGTTCCCGTCAGAATCTGATGACGTGTGCCCGGTTGTTCGCTCTCGCCCCAGATGAAGAATCAGCTCAACTGCTGATGACCGGTTTTGAAGAAGCCTTCAAAGGGCGCTCATTGTCGGACCTGCCGCAGGAACTGGTTCAAGCTCTCTCCAATGCAGGAGGAGGATCTGTCGCATTACGATTCAGACAGGGAGATGCTGAGGCGATTAAAGAAGTTCTGGCTGCTATCGAGAACGAACAAACCGAGGCAGAACAGAAACTGGAATTCGTACGTCTGCTGGGTGAAAGCAAAGTCGATGCAGCTATCCCGGTGCTGCTGAAGTTACTCTCTTCATCCGAACAGTTAGACTTGCAGAAAGAATTACTGACAACTCTCCAGGCCTATGCGAATCCGAAAATTGCCGATGAGGTTCTGAAACAGTATTCCGACTGGTCACCCGAAGTGCAGGAGGTCGCACAGACTCTGCTTGTCAGTCGCAAGGCATGGGCACTTCAATTTCTGCAGGCGATTGATGAAGGGAAACTGAAAGCGGATTCCATTCCTCTGGCAGTGGTCCGCAAGATGACGATCTATCAGGATGATGAAATCGGGCGACTGGTGGCGACTCACTGGGCCAGCGTGGAGGGGGCTTCCTCCGAAGAAATGAAAGCAGCTATTGAAGCGTACTCGAAGCTGGTGCAATCGACTGAAACTGCCGATCGCAAACATGGTAAAGAACTCTACATGCAATCCTGCGGTAAGTGTCACATCCTGTTTGGTGAAGGAGGACGCGTCGGTCCCGAGTTGACTCACTTCAAACGGGATGACTGGCTGAACATGCTCATCAACATTGTGAATCCGAGTGCCGACATCCGCGAAGGCTTTGAGACATTTACGGTCATCACCGACGAAGGACGGATCGTCACTGGTTTCATGTTTGATCAGGATAATCAGGTGATTGTGCTGCGGGGTGCCGACGGGCAGAAGATAACCGTCGAACGGGACACCATCGATGAAATGCTCGGTTCGAAGAAATCGATCATGCCCGAAGGCCTGCTCAAAGATTACTCCGAGCAGGACATCCGCGATTTGTTTTCCTACCTCAGATCATCGCAACCGATTAATTATTGATCCGCGATTTTCGTGATGTTCAATTTGCCGTTAAACGTCAGGAAAAACTGATTGTGTGCCACTGCTAGCTTGTCTAGCAGTGCGAGTACGGTTCACGGTTTAGAATGTTTTCAAGTGGTTACCAACCACGAAAATCAATAGGTTTTCCCTCCTGAATTTTCAGGTGGTACGAGTCCACAATGGCACTGCTAGGCGAGCTAGCAGTGGCACACTCAGTCTATCCTACATGTCATTCAGAGATAGATCGAACAGTAGGCCAGGCATTGCCAAAATTGCTTAATTAACTCACAGCTAATGACTTAAGATCATGGCTACCTTGAGTATCAAACCAGTCTACTGCTCTCATCCTCCCTATTTTCACATGCCGGAAACTCGTCTTGAGCTAAATCCTTAATTCGAGGAGACTTCCTCCCCCAGGGGAATCCCCTGCGCCGGGAGTCGGTACGCCCGGATTGAAACAGTTCTATGTGACAGAGTCTGTGTATGCGTTGGTGTCTGGTGACAATCCTGATTTCTCTGGGAGCTTATCTCCTCCTGGGAGGGTGCGCATCCACTCCGATGTCGATGCAGCAGGTGCGGACAGCAGCTCCAGTCTTTGTCGCGACACAAAATGAGGAACTCGTCTGGGAAAGAGCCGTCGATGTTCTCCACGAGTATCCATTCGAGATCAAACGGGAAAACAAACTCGCTGGAGTGATTGAAACAGAATACAAAACTGGTTCCGGCGTGCTCGAACCTTGGCATAGAGAGACAATCGGTGCTGAAGCCCGTCTGGAAAGTTCACTCCAATCGATCCGGCGGCGTGTGGTCATCAATGTGCGGCGTGTCGATGCCGGTTACTTTGTCGATGTCGAAGCGTACAAGGAACTCGAAGACCTCGAAGGGCTCGCAGCGAACAGTGCCGGTGGAGCGACGTTCCAGGAGACAGCCCCCCTTCGCCGCGACTACAGCCTGCTGGTTGGTCAATCAACCCCCTCCGGCTGGATCTCCAAAGGGCGCGACTTCGCCCTCGAACAGGACCTCCTCTCCCGTCTCCAACTCGCCTACCGCTAGCAGGCGTCCGCCTGGTTGGGGCGGCTTGTGGGCGCGAATGGTTTTTGACGCGTGGTTCTGCGCGCCATTGAGTTGAATGGGAATTGAACATACGCTAATTGTTTGCTTATGGATCTCGACGAAACGCGATGCCTTGTCTTGTTAAGTCTGTCTGCATAATTAGAAGAGATTCAACAATCATCCAAACGAAGGAAAGCTAAGTGAACCTGAAGAGAATTGTTGCGGGTACTTTGCTGTATCTGTTGATCACGTTCCCGCTTGCTTACAGCTGGCATCTCGTTTTATTCAAGCAGACGTACGATGAGCTTGGTTACATTGAACGGGATGAACCGATCATTGCCTTTGGATTCCTGGCGATTCTGTTACAGGGCATTCTACTCTCGGTCCTCTATCCCCTGATCTGTAGTGGCAAGTCGGTTTTGGGGGGAGCGGTCAAATTTCTGTTGCTTGCCGGTGGCTACCACTGGACCACACATGTTCTCGCCGCGGCTGCCAAACAGGAGATCGAACCCTTATCCACCTGGTTCGCTCTGGAGACACTCTACCTCACCATTCAATTTTCACTGGGTGGGTTGATGTTGGCGTTTCTTTATCGGAAGTAGGTTTTTGATTATTAAAGTCATTAAAATTACTTCGAATAAAATCCGACTTCGATGGCGGCTTCGGTGGCGATTTCTTTAGCCAGCTCGGCGATCTCCAGCAGTTTCTTCTGGGTCAGCCGGTAACTCGGACCTCCTACCATCAGGGCAGCACCGACACGTTTATTGCCGATCAGTTCGGGAGACGTCGGGAGGGGGACGACGACATAGGATTTTTCGTCTCCACGTTCAATCGCCAGATTCTGTTTCCGGATACGATCGAGTTCTGACAGAAAACTTTTCCAGTTGGTAAGCTTGTTCGCTCCTGTCTTCTGGTCCGCTTCCCACAGTTCCTGCACAACTTTATCCGGGAAGATCGACAGAATCAATTTACCGGCGACATGTTCCCAGGGAGGGCATCGCAGTCCGACCGGTTCTTCGAGCCGGATCTCCTGGCGGGAGATTGATTGATAGAGGTATGCGATTTGACCCTGGTCGTAATGCACCGCAATCGCAGTTTCTTCGGTTTCGACAGCCAGGCGTTCTACAAAGGGAATGATCAGTTTGCGAACAGGCATTCTGTTCTGCAGATAGACTCCCAATTCAAACAGACGCAAACCGAGGTCATAGCGCCCATCGGCACTGATGCGCACAAACCCACCTGATCGGAGAGTGGTCAGCAATCGGGAAACAGCGCTCTTGTCCAGGTCGAGAGATCGGCTCAGATCCATCACGCCCATCGGTCCTTTTTCACCGAGGGCGTTTAATAAGGTCATTGCTTTCACCAGCGTACCGACTGGTTGTGCCATCGTGTGCTCCTGCAGAAAATAAGAAGATCGTCATTGATCAACTTACCAGCAGGCAGCTTCCCTGTCCATCAACCTCTTTAATCGATCAGAATTCAATCGGCGAAATCAGTGGTGGTTCAGGAATGTCTTCGGTAAGAATCTTCCAGCTCTCACCCATTTCACGCATCGCTTTGTAGTCTTTTGCTTGATAGCTGAATTCCAGGTGCGGTGTGTCCCACGGTTTTTTGTAATGCCGTGAGTGCATCAGGGCATCGAGAATACCAGTCGTCAGTAACGTTCGCTCAACCGGGTATGGGGATTCATTATGCTTGAAGCTGTATTGAATCGCATGCGACAGCGCTTTGAAGAGGTTACGGTTCTGCCAGGGTCCTACATGGAAGGACGTCTTCTGCGCTTCCGGCTCACCTTTGATGCGACAGGCAAATCCCCATTCGATTTCAGGAACGCTGATGACTGTTGCTTTCAGGCCATCTTTATAGTGAACCAGAATACCATATCGGAGTGCGAGTTCCCCTTTCTTGGGGCGATATCCCAGGTCGGCTTCCATCGCATCCAGAGCGAGGTTGTAATCCCAGCGACCTTCTTCCGCGGCCTGCATCAGGGCGTCTGCTTCCAGGAATTCGACTTTCGAAACACCTGTCTCTCCCCCTTTGCGGGATTCAATCATCGCCTGCAACACTTCCAGACCGTGGAAGTCGTAGCTCTCGACACCCCCCGGATGGATCGAGACGGCTTCGGTAATTTCCAAGCCTGGTTCGAGTTCCAATGGAGGGCGACGCTCGGCGAGTGGGACAGAACTTCCTGCCATCAGGGAGAAACCATATTTTTTAGAGGTATCGTACATCTCTTTGGCATCTTCCCAATTGAAAGCGAGATACTTGTCGTTAAAGAGAGGTACGAATTTGTTGGATCGTTTCATCACCGCGACAGCTTCATCGAACAGTCGTTTACGGGGATACATATACTGACCGATGTGGTTCTCGGCATAGTTACCATGCTCGCCGATGTTCAACACGGCATCGACAGCGAGTTTGTCTCCCCCTTGGCAGAGTGCTTCTCCCGCAGTTTTATAAACGGGAATAGGGAACTTCTCTAACACAGCATCGACGATGTCATTTGGTTGACGTTGATCGAAGTAGAGTGCCACGACTTCCATCCCCGGGCTGGTCCGTTTGCCATTGAAGATGTAGTCCTGCAGAAAGTTTTCCAGAATCACGTGCGCGTGAGATCGATAAAACATGACTGTGCAGATCGCCGCCACGCGAAAAGGTTTGTCAGACTTCTCTGTTGACTCTGTTTGACCGTGCGCCAGATTAGGGAGCATCATCCCGGCAGCGGCCGCCAGTGAGGAATGTTTGAGAAAGTCACGACGGGAAGCAATAGAGGAAAAATCAACAGGCATTGGTAAAACCTTTACAAGCGTTAAGGTGGGTTTGTTGCAGGTCAGATTGAAATGTTTATAAACCGTGAGGGGCGATCAACTCGGGTTCGGGAGTTTCTTCAGTGATGATGGTCCAGGTCTTACCCATCTCACGCATCGCTTTATAGTCTTTGGGCTGATAACTGAATTCCAGATAAGGAGTCTCGATCGGTTTATGGTTGTGGCGGGAAATCATCGCCGCTTCCAGCACACCACTGGTAAGGAGTGTGCGTTCCACAGGATAGGGAGCATCACCTTCTCGGAAGAAGGTTTGAATTGCGTGCGATAAGGCTTTAAACAGATTGCGGTTATTCCAAGGTCCTCGGTCAAAGGTCGTTGCTTTGATTACCGGATCACCCTTAACGCGACAGGCGAAGGCCCATTGGATTCCGGTGATACTCAGAATGGCCGCTTTCGTTCCGTCTTTGTATTCCAGCAGAATGCCATGTTTGAGGTCGACTTTCTGTCCCGGTTTGTACGCCGGTTCGGTTTCCATAGCTTTCTCGACCAGGGAATAATCCCAGCGACCCTCTTTGCCCGCTTGCCACATCGCTTCCCCTTCGAGGAATTCGACTTTCGAAACGCCCGTTTCTCCTCCCTTACGCGATTCGATCATCGACTCCAGCACTTCTAAAGCATGGAAGTCATAACTTTCGACACCACCCCG
Organism: Planctomycetaceae bacterium; assembly: GCA_041398805.1. Classification (GTDB taxonomy): domain Bacteria; phylum Planctomycetota; class Planctomycetia; order Planctomycetales; family Planctomycetaceae; genus Polystyrenella. The sequence continues at coordinate 488,783 of JAWKUC010000003.1, forward strand.
ATGAATTGAAACAGCTTCTTCAATCACTTGCCCCGGTTTAAGTTCCAGCGGGGACGTCGCTGAGCGAGGGAACAGAGCTTCCCGCCATCAACGGAATTCCGTACTGCTGTGCGGTGTCGTACATCTCCTTCGCATACTCCCAGCTGTAAGAGAGATGTTTATCGTTGAAGATCGGGACATAGCGGTTGGAGCGTTTCATCACAGCGACCGCTTCATCAAAGAAGCGTTTGCGGGGATACATTTTCTGATCGAGATGGTTTTGTGCATAATCACCATGCTCACCGATATTCAGAATCGCATCGACGGCCAGTTTATCGCCACCCAGGCAAAGCGCTTCACCAATGGTTTTATAAAGTGGAATCGGGTGCTGTTCGAGTACAGCATCGACAATGTCGACCCCTTCCGGTAGGCGCTGATCGAAGTAGATCGAAACGATCTCCACACCCGGACTGGTTCGTTCCCCGTTGAAGAGATAGTCCTGCAGAAAGTTCTCGAGGATGACATGGGCATGCGAACGATGATGCATCACTGTACAGATCGCAGCGACTCGTAATTTTTGACCTTCAGCAGCTTTGGCTTTCGCTTCCATGAGTGAAGGGAGCAGGAAACCGGCAGCGGCAGCGAGTGAAGAGCTCTTGAGAAAATCACGACGCGAAGCGATCGATGAGATATCAACAGGCATGAATTCACCTCTAGTGAAACTTGGGAAGGAGCAATGTGAGGGATGTTCAGGTGGGAAAAATCGGGGGAGTTCTTGCTTGAAGATAAGAACAGAACTTCATTCTAAACCGGTCCCGGAAGCCTTTCCTACCGTAAAAACCGTTTTTTATCGTCTGGATAGACTGATTCACCCGCAGCATAGCCCACTGGAAATAACCTCTCTACAATGAGTTTTTCCCTACGTTTTCCCCTGATCTGCGTCTAGAAAGCAAAGAGATGTCTCCGTTTGATCTGACTGGCAAAATTGCACTGGTGACCGGTGCCGGTGAAGGAATTGGAAATGGATGTGCCCTGGAACTGGCGAAAGCAGGTGCCGATATCATTCTGAATGATCGACCGGGAAGCCCCACCCTGGCCGCCGCCGCAGAAGAGATTCGCAAACTGGGACGCAACAGCTGGGCAATTGAAGCGAATGTCTTTGAACGTGCCGGTTGTGAAGAACTTATTTCAACCGGAGTCAAAGAGGCGGGACGAATTGACATCCTCGTAAGTAACCCGGCCTTTAGTCAACGAGGTGCCTTTCTCGAATACGATCCGGAGCTTTTCGAAAAGACGATTCAGGGAACGCTGACGAGTGGTTTTCACATGAGTCAACTTGTCGCCCGGCATCTGGTCGAGCGCAAGTCGCCCGGTAAGATCATACTCATTTCGTCCGTTCACTCGGTGATGCCCTATCAAAACTCGGTCGCCTACAACGCCGCTAAATCGGGACTCGATCATATGGCGCGCACGATTGCGATTGAACTGTTCGAACATAAGATCAACGTGAATACCATTCAACCTGGCTGGACCGAAACACCCGGCGAACATCGTGTCTTCGGTTCAGAGTTTCTGAGAGAACAGGGTGAGAAACTTCCCTGGAAACGGTTAGGGACAACCTCCGACATTGGGATGGCCGCCGTCTGGCTCGCCTCGGCTGCCTCTGATTATGTCACAGGCGATAACATCAAAGTCGACGGCGGTTTGTCTCGAAGGATTGTTGAACCCATTAAATGATTGCCGCGAGGTCGTTGCTCTTTAGACTGGAAATGATCACCATTCTATTCACTCCTTCACCAGGAGCTGCATCATGCTTGCGACCAATCCAACGCCCCATTTCAATTCTGCTCCTGTTAATGTCCATCCTCTGGGGTCCTGCGACAGAGGTTCGCGCCGATGATGTTACAACTAAAGCGAAACGACCGAACATTCTGTTCATTTATTCGGACGACCATTCATATCGTTCCATTGGTTGTTATCCCGGGTCGCATCCATGGGTGAAGACACCGGCGATTGATCAACTCGCCCGGGAGGGAATGCGGTTTGATTCTGCCTACATCGGTACCTGGTGCATGCCTTCACGAGCGACACAGTTAACGGGTCGACATCAGTTCGGAATTGAATCGATGCGCATGGAGGGTAAATACCCCGGCAGCACCTACGATCCCGAGTTATGTCCGTTCTGGCCGCAACAGTTCCGCCAGCAGGGTTACTTCACCGGTCATATCGGGAAATGGCATACCGGTACTGACACCGGTTTTGGTCGCGACTGGGATTATCAACTCGTCTGGAACCGTCCGAAATTCACCGACTCGGCCGGGCATTATTACTACGATCAACCAGTCACGTTCCACGGTGGCGAAACGAAAACAATTAAACGTTACTCCACCGACCAGTACACCGACTGGGCCTGTGATTTCATCAACGGCGATGGACGCGATGCGAGTAAACCGTGGTATCTCTGGCTCTGTTATGGTGCCGTGCATGGCCCTTACACTCCCGCCGATCGACATCTGGAAGAATACGCAGACGTCGACATTCCGATTCCTGCGGACATCTTCCCTCCCCGTCCCGGCAAACCCGACTGGGCGTCTGCATTTGGAGTCTGGAAGAAAGGGAAGGATGGTCTTCCCTACATCAAGGATCGATCGTATTACGATCAGGTCCAGCAATATCATCAGGCGGTGCGTGCGATAGACGAAGGAGTCGCGAAACTATTGAAAACCCTGGAGGAGTCGGGGCAACGTGAAAACACCCTGATTGTTTTTACCTCCGATCAAGGCTTCGCCTGGGGACAACATGGGTTCCGACATAAACTCGCCGGTTACGATGCCAACATTCGCTCCCCACTCATCATGAGTATGCCCGGTCGCATTCCCTCGGGAACAGTTTGCAAAACACCTGTCGGTGGCGTCGATCTCCCTCCTACGTTTTTCAAGTTTGCCGATCTTGATATCCCCGACAGCATGCATGGTCACGACCTCTCACCACTCCTGCAGGATCCGCAAGCCGACTGGCAACACCCCGTCCTCATCGCCAACACCTGGCAGTTCTTTGGTTCGGCTACAGATACCCCTCCGGCCGATGGTATTGGGGGGCAGAACATTCCCTGGTATGTGATGCTCCGCGAGGGAAACTACAAATACATCCGCTCGATGATTCCCGGTGAACTCGAAGAACTGTACGACCTGGAAACCGATCCTGACGAACTGACCAACCTCAGCCAGCAACAGGAACATCACCAGCGCTTAACCCAACTACGCGAAGCGACGATTAAGGAGTTGAACCGCACCGAAGCGGGGTTCGTTGAGAAGATGCCAGCCATACGGGAGTGAATTGGTCAACTATGTAGTGAGCTCTCAAAGGCATCTGGAATTCTTGTGTGCCACTGTCTGGCTTGTCCAGCAGTGCGATCACAGACGACGTTTCGTGTTTTTTTGTCAGTAATCAACATCGCGATGATTCTGAAAGGGACGATCAACCTTTCGTGAGGCATCCCAAAGTTGACGCTCAGATAAAACGATCAAAACAGCAGGTCAAATCACACTGCTGGACAAGCCAGACAGTGGCACCCAGCTAGAAGGTGAGATTAATGACCCCAAAAGCTCAATTCTCAATATTTTCACCACTCGCTACTAACTTCTATTGAAACTTACCTTTAATTCGGTGCAGCAATTTCATTGCTCTGATCATTCCTGCTTCTCCATGATTCATCAACTCCAGAAAAGTCTGTTCATTCAATAGCGGCAACGGTTCACGGATCCAAGTTTGATATTCTTTCGGCTCGAATTCCCTGATCTGAGATTGTGCCCAGGGGGAGATCTTCGAAGCAGGTATAGGTGTCTCGCTGTTCTAGTTTTGCAGAGAGTAGGCTTTTTAAGATAGGTTGCAGGTAATTTTCATTAGGCAACATGTCAATGATACGTTGAATTTCTTGTGAAAGATCTGCAGGAAATGGGGCTAAGGAATTCAGTGAGTCCAAACTGGTGAGTCTGACATCAGACGAGTTACTCGAGAGCATTTCGATCAGCATGCCGATGACCTCTTGATTGGGAATATCCAGATCCGAAACCAGCTCGGCTAAGCGGGATTGAACTTCTTCACCCATCTCTTTCCAGCGGAGACGAATGCTGTGCCAGTCCACAATCGTTAAGGGTTCTGCTAGATCAATTGCCTCCAGAACAGCCAGGTCCGACCACTCATCAATGGAGTACTCTCTACTCAGGAAGGCAATGAATTGATCGACTTCTTCTTTGCCCACTATGATCGCCTCTCTGGTAGAGGGCCTTCAACGCAATGTTGAGAGAGCTCGCATTGATAGCCCCCATTTATTTCGTAATGTGGGTCATGGCACTCCCAATATTGGACCGATTCCGGCAGGTCCAGTTTCTGAATGTCGCTTCGATGGAGGGGTTTTGCAAAGACAACTGAGTAGGGACATTTCGAACCGGCAGGTTCATCAACTCGCGCAACCAGGTTGCCCAGTGACAATTCCAGTTCATAAATTGGTTTTAAGGATGCGGATAATCTGGTTTCAATATGTTTCGATTCCTCAAGCATGAGGACATTGAGCAAGCGTCCTTTATACTTCTCTCGATACTTGCAGACCTGGATAGCCAACCGATCTAGAAACCACTCCCCTTCCCGCTGGAAATAGTCAGTCTCCTCGTCATTTAACGGGAGGCAGACTTCATACATAGCAACCCCGCCACAGAGAGATCGGAGGTAGTAATCCCCCTTGTGATCCCGATACAACGAGTACATCTTCAAATCATTTCGCAAGATTTCAATCATGGAAATAGCTTATGCCTGCGGCATCCGGACTACCCTTTAATTTATCTGACCATTAGAGCCCGAGACCATTTCAGAACCGGTCTGATCTAATCTCGACAATCGAGAACTCCCAATCATCGGCCTCTTTCAAATAGGGTAGACGGGCGGTGACGAGTGCTGAATTATGAGGAAGGACAACCCAGGCATATTCAGAATCATATTTGGTGGAGATTAACTTGTCTCCTTTTTTAGCCTGGATTTCGTACGTGATCCTGTTCCATTTATAGTCAGTATTATTCGTAATTTTGTAGGTGATGTGGTACTGGTCCGATTCATAACGGGAAACTTCTTCCACCGAAAATTGATCCCGGTAATCTTCAAAATCCTTTGAATAGGGGGCCTGAGATAGAAGAAGAATAACATAAGGAACAACGCTGGTATCATGGCGTAAAACTGTGGGTTTCGGTACCAGGTTTGAAACGACTGACAGAGCGGACATTTTGTCGCTCCATCGGGAATCTCTTTTTTGCATGCCCGGCAAATTGCCATGGAACCTCTCCCCACTTTCGAGATGATTAATAATCGAGTTGATGTCAATGAATTAACAACAACGACAGTACCACCGAATCTTCGTCCGGTAAACAGAGAACGGTTTTACGGCTCTCTGGATCTTCGGAACTATCCACCGCGCATAAAAAAACCCCCGACCTGAGAACAGGTCGAGGGGTCACGGAGTAAACATGGTGTGTTGGTCCGCCAGGGTTTTCAGAGAGATTGCCAGGTTCGATTATTTGTAGATACCGAAGGAGAAGCCGGGGGTGTTAATCTGGATGCCTTTGTTGTATCCATATCCGTAGCCACCGTAACCGTATCCGCCGTAGGAGGGGTAACCACCGTAGTATTTGTTTCCGCCCCAGTTGTTGTGGTTGTGGAAGTTGTGGTTGTGGTGATGATTGTGTCCGCCATTCCAGTTCTTTTTGAATCCACCCCCCAGTGTTTGCCACCGGCGACAGCAGAATCAACGTTAGAGACACAGAACAAACCAGCGACGACAGCAGCGATCAGGAAGTAACGTTTCATTGTTTATTTCTCCGTGAAATTAAGGGTTTAGTTTCGTTTTGAAACTTGTTGTTGTTTGATGGCTTACTCAAAATGCACTTCGCGCGCCATCGAATACTGGACAACCGGAGAAATGTCGTAAGCTGTTGATATACAGGTAGATAAGAATTTAAAGAAAATAAAATCGGCTTCGGCAAGACGTGCCAGATGTTATCATAATGATAATTGTTCGTGTTTGTGTTATCGTAATGAATACGCTTCTGGTCGTCTTTCGACACTCCACCTACACGAAAACCCCATAAAGCTGATCGAGTTCTCTGTTCTTCGGGGTTTGTACACGAATCAGCTCGGCTGGGTAAAAGTAACCGAGCTCAGCAGACTCTCGCAGTCTGGTGGAGAGGTACTCGTGGTCCTCTTCAGTTAGCTTCCAGACGAGTGTCTCATTCTCCAGCTGGAGTGTCGTCTTCGGGAGATTGGGTCATATCATTCCCTTTTCCATTCGATGGCATTTCGGTAATCACAGGCTGAATACATTTAATCCCAGGGAACCTTATCCCCTTCTAACCAACGCTCAAAAAATGCCTTTTGTGCTTCGACAGTAACAGGGACTAGATCAGGTTCTGTGTCAAAGATGTCTACGAGGTCCTGCATGCGGGCCTGTTTGCCTGGGGTCATCCGGTATGCCATCCGGCCACCACTCATAGAAAGACTCATACCGGACGGATAGACATTTTCGGCTGCACCAAAACAAAGTGGTGATAAACCTGTTTCCTGCAGTTTCTGCCTGAGTTCACAGAGGGCGAAGAATTCGGCATGGGATTCGACGGTCAGGGATTCCGCAGCCCAACTCAACGTAATATGGACTTGAGATTCCTGATCGTCCGAAAGCTCTTCGATGACCAACCTGGCGGGAAGCAACGCTGAATTTGTAGAGAGGAGGTTCAATTCAATTGTTTCCATTAATCTACCTCAACGTTGTTTGGCTGATCGCGACACAAACTCGATATGCTCATCAAGCTCTTCAGTAAGAAAATCGTACCGTCCATCTTCGTGGTCAACGCTGTAATAGATGCCATGGTCCATGCCCGTTTCGGTCAGGTCAGAACCGGGCAAGACCACCATAGTGATCTGACCTGGATAGTTTACCCCCGCAAATCCCCAATCACAAAAGAGAATTCTGTCCCCCGCTTGAACGAGCGTCCCATCCTTGTAGCGGTATTCGCTCATTCCTGTTTCTCTATTATTTACTCCGGGGTTCTCTTTCAGTACTTGTATAAAGGAGCCTCTCCCTGTTGCTCAGGTTCGTTTGGCGCCTTCTTCAATTCGGCTTATGGTTCCTCGAATTGTCGACAATCGACCTCCCTCTTGCTTGCAGACGCTTATATACAGAGGTAGGATGAATTCAGCTAATTATTTACTGCACCGACTTCCGCGCTCCGGTTTGTGTAGAGAGATCCTGATTTTCAAGGGTCAACAAAATGTCTGAATCGGCGATGAACCCCGAGTCGCTTGATATGGGGACCGCTCAGCTTGAAGCGCGAAATGTGCTCGATATCTCTGTCATCAGAACACTCAGTAAGCGAGCTGATTTTCCCGCTTATCTGCAGTTCTTCATTCACTTCAGTGTGATTGCCGGTTCCGGTCTTCTGATCTGGCTGGCGATGCCACAGTGGTATCTCATGATTCCCCCCATGCTTGTCATGGGCTTCGCCTATGTGACGATGTTCGCCCCCATGCACGAGTGTGTCCATCGCACCGCCTTTAACTCCCGCCTGCCGAATGAAATCTTCGGTTGGATTGCCGGGCTGCTCAGCTTTTATAATTTCACCTACTACCGGTACTACCACACCTGGCATCATCGTTACACGCAGGACCCGGAGAAAGATCCGGAGTTGATGACACCTAAGCCGGCAACCTTCTTTCAGTATCTTGTCGAACTGACTGGCATTCCGTTCTGGTTCTATCGCCCGGTGATGTTCCTTAAACTCGCCAGTGGGAAAGCTTCCGATTACCCCTTCGTCCCCGAGAAAGCACGACGCAATATTACTCTCTCAGCGATTGCTCAACTGGCGGTTTATCTGACCGTCTTTGCGATTGGAATTTTTGTCTGGCCACCAATCTTCTTCTTCTGGTTTGTGCCAGCGATCCTGGCGCAACCGTTCCTGCGGGCGATCCTGCTGGCCGAGCATACCGGTTGCAGCAACGAAGAAAACGGGTTGACCAACACCCGTACAACATTAACCAACACACCGATCAAACTGCTGATGTGGAACATGCCCTTTCATACGGAGCATCACTTGTATCCCTCGATTCCGTTTTACCGTCTGCCCGCTGCGCATCAGGAGTTGAAGGAGAAACTGGCGCATCTGGCTCCTTCCTATATTGCTGCCAATAAGGAGATCGTCGAAGGTTTCTCCACGCATAAAACTGAGGCTTCCCAGTGACTGTTGTCGCCGATTACGAAACATTTTTACTGCCGAACTTTAAACTGCAGTGTGGAATCACCCTGCCCGAGGCGATCCTTGCCTATAAAACTTACGGCAAACTGAACAGTGATCGCTCGAATGTGATTCTCTACCCCACTTCCTACGGGGCGCAGCATCCGGATATCGAATGGTTGATCGAACCGGGCGGCATTCTCGATTCCGAAAAGTACCTGGTGATCATCACCAACATGTTCGGGAATGGACTCTCCTCGTCACCCTCGAATCTTCCCGAACTCTTCACCGGACCGCGCCGACCTCACTTCACGCATGTCGATAATGTCATCGCGCAGCATACTTTGCTGAAAGATGTCTATGACATTGAAAAACTCGCGCTCGTGTATGGCTGGTCGATGGGGGGACAGCAGGCACTGCATTGGGGGGCGATCTATCCCACAGAGGTCGAACGGATCGCAGCCGTCTGCACTTCGGCGCGAACGTCACCTCATAATTTTGTGTTCCTGGAAGGATTAAAAACCGCTCTGCAGGCCGACCCTGCCTGGAACGGAACGCACTTCACCTCCAAACCGGAACAGGGGCTGCGCGCCTTTGCCCGTATCTATGCCGGTTGGGCACTCTCCCAACTGTTCTATCGCGAACATGTTTACCGGGAGCACGGTTACTCTTCACTCGAAGACTTTCTGATCCGTGACTGGGAAGCGAGTTTCCTGCACAAGGATCCGATGAACCTCCTTTCGATGATCGAAACCTGGCAAACAGCCGACATCAGCCGGAACGATCTCTATCAGGGCGATTTTCAGAAAGCACTTCGCTCCATCACGGCTCGCACATTACTGATGCCCTGTAATCGCGACCTGTACTTTCCACCGGAAGACAACGAATACGAAGTCAGTTTCATTCCCAATGGTGAACTCCGTCCGATTGATTCCGTCTGGGGACACCGGGCGGGGAACCCGAAAAAATCTCCTGCCGATCAACACTATCTCAAAAAAGCCATCGCCGAGTTACTTAGCGCTTAAGTCACCCGGTTCCTAACTCTGCTCGCGGAAAATCTGATCATGACATTGCGAATCGAAGCCGAAGCGCTCGGCATCCGGTATTTTCTCGTTTCGTTCACAGACCTGTTTGGTGTAGCCCGCGCAAAACTTGTTCCCACCTCGGCGATGGATGATGTCGAAGAAAACGGTGCTGCCTTTGCCGGGTTCGCCACCTGGCTCGACATGTCCCCTTCGGATCCCGACATCTTCGCCGTCCCCGATCCGAAGAGCATGATTCAACTTCCCTGGAAACCGGAAATCGGTTGGCTCGCTTCGGATCTTTATATGAATGGTGAACCTCTACCGCAGGCACCCCGCCAGTTACTGAAGAAGTCACTCTCCAAAGCAGCCGACCTCGGTTACCAGATGAGCACCGGCGTCGAGTGTGAGTTCTTCCTCTTAAGTGGTGACGGCACAGCGATCTCCGATCCACTCGATGCACAAGCGAAACCCTGTTACGACCAGCAGGCGATCACGCGCCGTTACGACTTGATCTCGCGCATCTGCGACGTGATGGACATGCTCGGTTGGGAACCGTATCAGAACGATCATGAAGATGCGAATGGACAGTTCGAGATGAACTGGAAATACGCCAACGCGCTGGTGACTGCCGATCGTCAGACCTTCTTCAAATACCTGGTCAAAACAATGGCTGAAGAAGCCGGTTTCCGCGCGACCTTCATGCCGAAACCCTTCTCGCATTTAACCGGCAACGGTTGTCACATGCATGTCTCGCTCTGGAATAATTCCTTGAGTGAAAACGTCTTCGAGGACAAATCCGCTTCCCTGGGTCTTTCGACGACAGCAAAACAATTCCTGGGGGGCGTACTCAACTCGGCCGAGGCGCTCACTGCGATTACCAATCCGACGGTCAATTCGTATCGCCGCATTGGTGCAAGCACGACCTCTTCGGGAGCGACCTGGTCACCGAACGTCGTCAGCTACTCGGGCAATAACCGGACACACATGATTCGCATCCCCGACGCCGGCCGGTTTGAACTTCGCCTGGCCGATGGCGCCGCGAACCCGTATCTCTTTCCCGCAGCAGTACTCGAAGCCGGCCTCGAAGGACTCAAGCATCAACGCGACCCCGGTCCCGCACTTGATGTCAACATCTACGAAGACCAGGAAACCGCCCGCACCCTCCGCCGCCTCCCGACGAACCTCTACGACGCCCTCAACTGCCTGGAATCTTCAGAGGCATTAAAAGCAGGCCTCGGCCAGGAGTTCATCACCTCCTATGTTAAACTCAAACGCCAGCAATGGAACGACTACAGCAGACAGGTCACGCCCTGGGAAGTGGAACAGACTTTGGATTGCTGAGGAGCAAACCCCGGGTGGTCCAGACAATCACAACGTGTTGTCTGGATTGCGCAGCAACACGAAAGCGGTGATGACAGAGATATGTTGAATCACCCAGGATGAATAAGCAGTACAAGAAGAGCTGCTTTAGATACTGTAAGTCCACATTAATATAAGATATAGCTCTTCTACTGAGATTTCATCTCGGACTCTTTTTTTACTATAATATCTTTCAGGCTGTGGTCGAATTCGTAATACAAAAGGAGAGTGTACCTGATGCTATTTCTTGTGAGATCGTAAACTTGAACACTACCCATACCATCTACACTGCCAATCATTTGCCTCAAATGCTCTCTATCATCAAATGAGTCGATAATAGTTTTGGTCTCAGAAGAGCGCAGACCTTTTTTGAAGCCCCAAGGGTTTGAATCGACAGTTATTTCATCTGGTTTAAGATCACCTAAAGGAGGGCGATTATCACTTGTGTCTGTACACCCCGAGGCCAAAGGTAAAAATTGGCAAAGGCAAATGAGATAGCAAAGTCTCAGGGTGAAAAGACTCTGATAAGACAATTTCATTACCGAGTTCTCCAGCTTTTTATGGAATGCATATTTCAACACCAGTTCAAAGCACAACAATCCTGCCATCCTTAAGTATACCGAGCGGCCAGTGACCGGCGAGGCAATATTTAAACAGGTTGCACCAGGGCTCCTTCTTATCTAAAAGAAGTTCTATAGCCATGAAATACACAGCACACATGGCCGATGATCGAGCGGTTTGTAAAAAAATCATGCTCTCTGTTTCGAGTTGGATATTAATTATTTGCCGTCGAACTATACGACCAACTCCTTCACATAACCATCGGGCAGCGCCCGCTATCTGTCGATGCTTGATTTGAACTGGATCTGTGATTTCCGGTAAGCCTCTTCCGAATGGATGTGGATGATCAGGAGAAAGAGGGAATCGTATTTCTACTAATGGATCGGAAGTGTCTGATTCAGCTGGTAACCATTCTTCCCCGAGCGAATGAGGTTTGTGGATGTTAACTGGTAGCCAATTCATATCCATTACGGTTGTACGGAGCTCTTCTCGCTCTACCGATGAGGAATTTGCCAAGCCAGATTCTTCATTTAAGATTTCCAGATCTGGAATGAAAACAGCATCGATCTCTTCCATTGGTTTTCCCAACTGAGAAAACCAATCAATACGATTGATTACGAAGGAAAGATCTTCGATTCTTGTCAGCTCAAAATTATCGAATGAAAAGTCAGGTCTGCCGATCTTTACAGGCAGACCTTTACTTTCGAGTGCTTGAACCAGCATCGCGAAATGCTGGATAGAGTCATATGGGTTTGGTCCCATCACTCTATGCAGAGGGTTTTCAATATATTCCTTCGCTTCGAACAGAGCCTGATGCCACGAGGTGTCCAACCTGAATGGCTTGATTAGATCCAACCCATCCTGCCATGACAACTCCGAGACTATATTTCCGGAATTAACATGGTCAGCATATAGGACGGGAGGTTTATAGGTTCTTTCATGGTTTTCCCAGTCATAATGATCAATGGGCAAGTGAAATTCATAAGAAGAGTTATCCTCACCTGTAAAAGAAAGGCTTAATGAGCCCCCACCTCGATACATGAAGCAGCTTTCGAAATATTTGATTTTCATGAGTACTTATCCGGCAGAGATTCAATCTGTGTTAATCCGTGTCCATCTGTGGTTCAAGAATACATCTGCCCCCGTCCCGGTGGTTCGAACGCATTCTCGATATGTTCGATCTCCGGTTGCTTTGCTCCCTCCGGCCAGAGGATCGAAATGACATCGAACCGTGCGCGATGTTCCAATAACTGATTGCTCTTCAGGTACGACAAACCAACGCGGGTCAGTTGGGATTGCTTGTGATGTCCCACCGCTTCGTGGGGTTGGCCCGAGTGAGTCGTCTTACGTGTTTTGACTTCGACGAAGACGAGCGTTGGTCCCGTGGGTGTCTGCTGCAGGGCGATGATGTCGATTTCGCCCAGTTTGTTCGACCAGTTGCGGGCGATGATTTTGTAACCCTGCCGGCGAAGATAACGGGCGGCGGCGCGTTCCCCTTTATTCCCTAGAAGTTTCGCCAGCCAACCCCGCATGAATATGTTTCCCCCTGATAAGATGCTCAACCCTTAAGCTGCTGATTATATACCAAGCGCGCAGCAAAAAACGAGACGCTCTCAACGGGAGACCGCCTCGTTTGATTTATGGGTGGAATTGTCGCTCCAGCTGCCTGTGATTAACAGACAGGAGAGCAGCTTATTCTTCGCCGACTTTTTCGCGACGTTCGGCGAGGCGGGTTGCTTTACCGGTTCGTTCACGCAGGTAGAAGAGTTTCGCACGACGGACAACACCGTGACGGACGACTTCCAGTTTGGCGACTTTGGGGCTGTGTACCGGGAAGGTTCGTTCGACACCTTCACCAGCGACGATGCGGCGAACGGTGAAGTTTTCACGGGTTCCGCTGCCACTGCGGGCGATAACGACACCGGAGAAAACCTGGATACGCTCTTTCTGGCCTTCCAGAATTCGAGTATGCACGTTGACGTTGTCACCAATTTCGAATTCGATTGCATCTTCACGCAGGCTCGATTTCTCGACAAGTTCCATTAATTTCTGACTCATGGTTCCACCCTTAACGGTTAATGGCTGAGTTGGATAGTGTATTGTAAATTGTTTTATGCTGAAGCTGTTCGGGTTGTGATTCGTGGTGATTTCTCTCTCAGCTTTCGGGCAGTTCACGCCGCTGATCGAGAAGATCACTTCTTAATTCACGAGTCCGAATCAGGCTTTGTTCCTGTCGCCAACGTTCGATTTCCTGATGGTTACCACTTAATAGAACATCGGGAACCTGCATTCCGCGAAATTCTCGTGGCCGTGTGTACTGCGGATACTCGAGCAGGCCCTGATTCGAAAATGAATCGTACTTGTGGCTTGTCTCGTCTCCCAGTACTCCGGGAATCAAACGAATGACGGTATCGATTACCAGCATCGCCGGAACTTCACCACCATTGGCGATGAAGTCTCCCGCTGAAATTTCCAGCGGTTTCAATCCTTCGCGAATACGTTCGTCGAAACCTTCGTATCGTCCACAGAGAATGACCAGTCGATCATACTCTGCCAGCTCCTCGACCAGCTTCTGATCGAGTTGCCGTCCCTGGGGGGTCATCATGACCAGTTGACCCGGCTGTTCGCCTTCGGCCTGAACTGCTTCGACACAGTCGTAGACCGGCTGACAGCCAATCAACATTCCCGGTCCACCACCATAAGGTTTGTCATCAACGGATTGATGTTTATCGGTGGCCCACTGACGGAAGTCCCAGGTGTTGACTTCCACCAGTCCGTTCTGGATTGCCAGCTTCAATATCGATTGTTGCAGGTATCCGTCGAACAGTCCGGGGAACAGGGTGAGAATATCAAATCGCATGTCTGCTCCTGATACTGGTTACCCTGAAAGTTGTTCTCTTGAAAACGGACGAGATTACTCTTCGCTCGCTTCGGTTGTTTCTTCAGCGGGAGCTTCCTCAGCAGAGGCTTCCTCGCTGGCGGGTGCTTCTGCTTCAGGTTCCGGCAGCGGCTTGGGAGCCTGCATTGGAGGAGGTGCTGAAGCACTGCCAAACTTGTTGGTTTTGACTTTTTTGATCAGCGTGCCGACTTTGTCACTCGGCTGAGCGCCCACGGAGAGCCAGTAATCGACTCGTTCCATGTTCAACTTAACCCGTTCAGCTTTGTCGGTGACCATGGGATCGTAGTGTCCCAGCTCTTCAATGGTTTTACCATTACGAGGGGACCGGGCATCCATTACGCAGACCCGGTAGAACGGGCGGTGTTTACGCCCCAATTTTTTCATACGAATTCGAACTGCCACGAATTAACTCCTTGAAGGTGAGTTCAACTGAAAGTGTTTATGTTTAAAACTGTTTTGATTGATTTGAATGCTTTTTAATCTGAATAATTTCAGGTCAGCGGGACTTAACCGGTGAACGACTTATTTTTTCCGACGGTTTTTCTTTTTGTCCTGCTTCTTCTTTTTGTTCTGCTTCCGTTTGTCTTCTTTGGAAACTTGAGCACCGCGCTTACTGCGGTTTTTTTCTTTAGGGATGTTTCCGTTTGGGTCAGAGAACCCCATTTCCTGCATCTGACGCATCATTTTCATCTGATCACGGAGACCTCCGCCACCAGCCATGCTCTTCATCATGCCTGCCATGCTGTCGTATTGCTTCAGCAACTGGCCGACATCGGTTGGTTCGCAACCACTACCCGAGGCGATGCGGTTACGGCGAGAGCGATCGATCTTCTGCGGGTTTTCCCGTTCATCCATCGTCATGGAACTGATGATCGCTTCGATGCGACTCATTTCTCCTTCAGTGTCCGCATCATTGAGGGCATCCATCATCCCCCCCATCCCGGGAATCAGTTTCATGATTTCCTTCATGGGGCCCATGCTGCGGACTTTTTTCATCTGCGTGCGGAAGTCCTCGAGGGTGAACTTCCCTTCGCGCATCTTCTGTTGTTGACGCTCCATATCATCGGCGTCAAATTCACGCTGCGCTTTTTCGATCAGCGTCTGCAGGTCACCCCCACCCAGGATCCGACTGGCCATGCGGTCAGGATGAAATTCTTCCAGACGATCAAGCTGTTCACCGACACCGATATATTTGATCGGTACGCCAGTGACCTGTTTCACGGAGAGCGCCGCCCCGCCGCGTGTGTCCCCGTCCATTTTGGTCAGGATGACACCATCGATTTCGAGGGCTTCGTTAAATGTTTTGGCGCTGTTAACCGCGTCTTGCCCGGTCATCGCATCGCAAACGAGGAGTGCCTGATCAGGATGTACTTTGCTGTCGATTGATTCGAGTTCAGCCATCAACTCATCATCGATGTGGAGTCGACCGGCGGTATCGAGAATCACGATATCCGCTTCACCCGATTTTTTGGCTTTGTTGACCCCGTTCTGACAGACTTTAAGCGGGGTGCTTGTTTTCGGGTCTTCGCTGTAAACCGGGACGCCGATTTGTTGTCCAACGACGTGCAACTGCTCGATAGCGGCAGGGCGCTGCAAGTCCGCCGCGACGAGCATCGGTTTGTGACCCTGCTCTTTCAGCATGCGGGCGAGCTTACCACAGGTGGTCGTTTTACCTGACCCCTGCAAACCGACCATCATGATCACGCTGACGTCGTTCCGTTTGATCGTCAGGCTGTGATCGACAGGGCCCATCAGGTTGACAAGTTCCTGATAGACGATACCGACAATCTGCTCGGTTGGGTCGAGAGCCTTCAGAACTTTATCACCAACCGCTTCCTGAGAAACGCGATCGATGAATTCTTTGGTGACGTCGTAGCTGACGTCGGCTTCGAGCAGTGCCTGGCGTACCTGTTGTAAACCGTCACGAATATTCTTCTCCGTCAACTTTCCACCAATGCGGAAAGCGGAGAATGCTTCGTTCAGGTTTTTAGTAATCGATTCAAACATAATAGATCACAACGGTTTGAAGTTACTAACGGTTAAACAACAGGGACAAATAACGGGTCGACAGATATCCGTATCCGGTAAACAACGGGGTGTGTGTTACAGGGATACATATCTGACAATGAGACTAAATTGACTCTGATGGGGGACTGGTAAACAGAACGAACTCCAGCAATCTCCAGTGGTACTGAGACCCTATTCGTCGTGAACAGGCCTGTTTTTCGAGAGGCAATTCTCGAGAAACCAAATCCCAGCCAACAGCAGATCGTCCTGATGTACACTAGCGGGAAAGTTAGGTAAAGCTTCCGTTCGCAGTTCAGTCGCGCGACTGTCTCCGCTGTGTTTTTACAATATTTATTGACGCAATCTGTTTCAGCTGAACAAGATGCGCAACTCCCTCGTCAGGGAGTCCCCCGTAGAGACACGCCGATTTTATTGTCAGCTTTGCAGAAACACAACAGTTCTCTCCCCTGATTTTCAGCTGGAAACCCAATTGGCGGGGCGAAACCGGTAAGGTTACCTGTAAATTTCCTCACCTGTTCCCGGTAGAGCTTCCCATCAGGCTTTCGCTAAACTGACCTGCTCAGGAAAACTATGCACTTGTCGTGCGACATCCCGCACGACAAAATTGCGAACAGGTTGGGTTCTCTGCTAAGATGTCTCCGTCACCCCGCTGTGAACCTGATTTCCGCGATTGGAACGCGAAACCGCGCCAATTTCTTCCCGCAATGGGTTCTTTTCTCTTTAAATCGGTAACTTTCTGCTGTTTCCGGTACTGATGGCTGCGACGGGGTGATTCTCCCGGCAGGATGCCCCTGAACCTGTTTCCTGTATCTGGCCCCTATGCGGTTAGACGGAAGAATTCTCCTTACCTATATCTGACTACCCACCAACTTTTTTGATTACCGAAACCAGCGAATAACATGAGCGATCGACGAAATCTGTTTAACAAGGTCTGGGACCTGCACGCCATCGAAGAACTTCCCTCCGGGCAGACACAACTCTTTATTGGCCTGCAGATGCTGCACGAGGTAACCAGTCCCCAGGCTTTTGAAATGCTCCGCGACCGGGGACTGAAGGTCATGTTCCCCGAGCGAACCCTGGCAACCGTCGACCACATTGTCCCCACCGACAATGTATTGCGTCCCTTCCAGGACAACCTTGCCGAGCAGATGATGTCCGCCATCGAGAAAAACTGTCAGGAATTCGGCATTCAGCTCTTCGACCTCAAAGACCAGCGTCAGGGGGTCGTGCATGTGGTTGGCCCGGAAATCGGAGCGACACAACCCGGCATGACCATCGTCTGTGGCGACAGCCACACCAGTACACACGGTGCCTTCGGTGCGATTGCCATCGGTATCGGTACGAGCCAGGTCGCACACGTCCTCGCGACACAGACCCTGGCACTCTCGAAACCCAAAGTTCGCCAGATCGTCGTGAATGGCAAACTGAAACCGGGTGTCTTTGCGAAAGACGTGATCCTCTACATCATCCGCAAGCTGGGTGTGCAGGGAGGCGTTGGTTACGCCTATGAATACGCCGGTGAAGTCTTCGACAACATGTCGATGGAAGAACGGATGACCGTCTGCAACATGAGCATTGAAGGAGGTGCTCGCTGCGGTTACATCAACCCGGATCAAACGACCGTCGATTACATCAACGGACGCGAACAGGCTCCCAAAGGGGAAGAATTCGACCGGGCAGCCGCATGGTGGCTCTCACTCGCTTCCGCACCGGATGCCGAATTCGACGACGTCGTTGTTTACGATGCCGTCGATATCGAACCGACTGTCACCTGGGGTATCAACCCGGGTCAATCTGTCGGAGTCAACGAGAACCTGCCCCAACTGGCTAACTACTCCAAGGACGATCAGGCAGGCATCCAGGAAGCCTTCGATTACATGGGGCTGGAAGCAGGTCAGGCAATTAAAGGCTTGAACATCGATGTCGCCTTCATCGGTTCCTGCACCAATGGTCGTATCTCCGACCTGCGTGAAGCGGCACAAATCGCCAAGGGGCGACATGTCGCTGAAAATGTGAAAGCACTCGTTGTCCCCGGTTCACAACAGGTTCTGAAACAGGCTGTGGCAGAAGGACTCGACAAGATTTTCGAGGAAGCGGGCTTTGAATGGCGCGGAGCTGGCTGTTCCATGTGTCTGGCAATGAACCCCGATAAACTCGTCGGTAACCAGATCAGTGCCTCTTCGAGTAACCGGAACTTCAAAGGACGACAAGGTTCTCCCACCGGGCGTACCCTGTTAATGAGCCCCGCCATGGTTGCCGCCGCCGCCATCAACGGCTGCGTCTCCGATGTCCGCGAGTTACTCGAACCGGCCACGGTTTGAACCACAAACGATGTAGGTCAGGCAGTGCCTGACGAACTTTCCGTGTGAATAATTACACCGCTTCTCACTTTATTTTCAGGGTTGACTATCAACACAGTTTTTTACTCCGATGTTAAAACTATGTGGGGCTGTCAAGTCCTCATAAAGTGCAGTCAGTCAAACTGGATGATAAGTCAGGCACTGCCTGACCTACTGAAAACACTCAATACATACTAAATATCAGATAAACGAAACCCACTGACCATGTCTCAAATTACTTCTGTAACCGGTTCTGGCATACCCCTGTTGCTGGATGATATCGACACTGACCGCATCATTCCGGCGCGTTACCTCCGCTGCGTCACTTTTGAGGGACTGGGGGAGAATGCGTTCGAGGACGATCGTCAACAGGATAAGAATCACCCCTTCGATAACCCCGCTTATCGCCAGGGAACGATCCTCGTGAGTGGACGGAACTTTGGCTGTGGGTCTTCCCGTGAACATGCCCCCCAGGCACTCATTCGCTGGGGTGTCAAAGCGATCATCGCGGAATCGTTCGCTGAAATCTTCTTTGGAAACTGCACCTCACTGGGTGTTCCGGCAGTCTGCGCAAGTCGGGCTGATTTGGAGAAGCTGAGTTCAGCCATCAGCCGATCCTCAACTCGAAATCACCGTTGATCTTGAGAAACAGGAAGTTCGCTTCGGAACCGAGACCCTCTCGATTACCATTCTGGCAAGTGCCCGTAGTGCATTACTGACTGGTCAGTACGATTTCCTCAGTCGGCACTTCTGGATCGAAAAGACAAGATTCGGCAGCGAGCGAGTGAAATTCCCTATTTGAACAGTTTGCCAGCTGAAAGGAGGGTCCGTTCGCTGGACCCGGTTTTGGGCTTTCTTGGTAAAGTCTACAATCTCTGCAAACCCGTATGGTTCCATTGGATACCAGTCCGGTTTATTCCTGGATGGGATAAAACTGTCAGAGAGAATACTTACAGGTGGCCCGCCCTTATTCTGTTTGCGGGTATTGTAAAGGATTCAGCGGGAGTGCACTCCGTCTGATCATCCTTTCCCTCATAGCCACAGTATGACTTCACATGGAAGTGGCGAGGGACAAATGGATTTGTTTCATCATCATACTGGTTGTGCTGGCCTGCCCCGGCACAGGGAGTCGCGTAGTCAACGTGAATATCTTCGCGAAAGCTATACCTTATGTTGCCCGTTCAAAAAACGGCTCTTTCTCTCCATCTTCTTGCCGTTCTGATTGCGGCGCTCTGGGGAGCGAATCTCTCGCTCGTTGGTCCCATTGCGACCGTCATGCTGGAAGATCAGGAGCTCTCTGTTGCTGTCGATAAAAAAATCGAGGAAGCAACCGCAGAGACGATCTTGCTTGGTCAGAAAGTCGATGCGTACGAGCAGTTGAAAGAAGAATTCGTCACCGATCTGGAGAAGGAAGATCTTGATAAGAAGCAGAAGAACGACTGGAAAAGGAACGCGACCGCACCATCAGTGATCTCTCCAGAGGCACAGAATTCATTAAGTGAAGCGACGAGCGAACTCAACTTGTGGACCTGGGTGAAGTCGGACATCATTCAATATTTACCCAGAGATTCATTCGATGTGCTGGCGGTCCTCTTGGGAATTCTACTGGTCGCTACCGTCATCAAAGGGGTCTTTACCTTTATACAGGAAACCCTGATCGGCAGCGTTGTCGAGTTAACAACAATCAGCATTCGTAAAGACTGCTTTCGGAAAGTTCTCTCACTCGACTACCAGACGATACATCACAAAGGGACCTCCGATCTCGTTTCCCGTTTTACGAATGACCTCAATCTGTTTGGGATCGGGTTACGGCTAGCCGGAGGCAAAGTCATCCTGGAACCTCTTAAAGCGGTTGCCAGTCTGTCACTCGCTTTCTTTATCAACTGGCGGTTGACCTTGCTGTCGCTTTTAATGGGTCCCATCATCGCGATTATCTTTAATCGCATCGGGAAGCGGCTGAAACACGCCAGTCACCGGATGATGGAAAGCATGTCGCGCATCTACAAAACACTCGAAGAATCGTTTGAGAACCTGAAGGTAATTATCGCCTTTAATGGAGCCGGACAACAGCGACGCCGTTTTCATCGGGAAAACAAAGAGTATTACCAGAAGATGCTGCAGATCATCAAACTCGATGCGTTGACCAGCCCAATCACAGAGACCCTGGGCATCATTGCCGCCTTCATGGCCGTTCTGCCGGGGATGTACCTGGTTCTGCGCGGTACAACAGAAATCTGGGGCATTCAACTGGCAGCCAAACCGATTTCTATTGCCGGGTTGTTAATGTTGTACGTCGCCCTTGCCGGGTTTCTGGATCCCATTCGTAAGTTGTCCACAACGTATTCCAAACTGCGCCGTTCCGCCGCTGCGGCAGAACGCATCTTCAGCCTGCTTGATGAAGAAACTCGGGTGAAGGAAGCGACAGATCCCAAACCACTGCCGCGGCATTCTCAGAACATCAGTTTCCGCAAGATCGAATTCGATTACTTCCGGGGTGATAATAATACCTCGAAGAAACAGCAGATTCTCTCCGGGGTCGACCTGGATGTGAATGCGGGCGAAGTGATCGTGGTTGTAGGTGAGAACGGTTCCGGTAAATCGACACTCGTGAATCTGTTGCCCCGATATTACGACCCCGATTACGGCACCGTTGAAATCGACGGAGTGAATATTCGCGACGTGAAGCTGAAAGATCTCCGTTCACAGATTGGAGTGGTGACTCAGGAAACCCTGCTGTTCGACAACACCATCTACGAAAACATTCGCTACGGAAAACCGGAAGCCTCACGACAGGAAATCATCAACGCCGCCCGCCATGCGCACGTGCTTGACTTTTCGGAACAGCTGCCCGATGGCCTCGAAACCTGGGTGGGTGAAAAGGGAGGACGACTCTCCGGTGGTCAGCGCCAGCGGATTGCCCTGGCTCGCGCGTTTCTCTCAAACCCGTCCATTCTGATTCTGGACGAAGCGACCTCTGCGATTGATGCCCAGTCAGAAATTCTGATTCATCAGGCACTGCGAGAGTTCAGCCCCGGTCGAACGATCTTCCTGATTACACACTCAGTCAGTCCAAGCATTCTCGACTTTGTCACTCGAGTTGCCGTGATGGATCAGGGAAAACTGATCGCCGTTGGTCCGCATGAAACGTTGATCCTCTCCTGCCCTGTCTATCAGAAGCTCTATCACGCGCAGACTTATCAGCGTTCTCATAAAAAGCCGATGCAGACCGCCAGTTCGGAGCCTGTGAGTAACCATAATGCCGCGAAGCAGGAATATCTGGCGGACATGGAAGATCAGGAAGACTCTGCGGGGGATGATTCTTCCCCCGCCATACTGAAACTGGAACGCAGACCGAATAACACTCCGCCCAACAACAATCTCGATCGCCGTAACAACGCGACCGGGTGAAATGGCTGTGCGTTAATTACGTCTGGTAATCAAACACTCTGACCTGTTCCCAGTTCTCTTTCTGTTCAGCAATGAATTGCAGGTGACGATCGGCAGTCTGGTAGACGTCGTGATCTTCACGGGTTTCGAAGATGACATTCAGGCCGACGTGAAAGTTGTGATCGTTCACAGGGCGAGCGAGATCGGTGACGAGTTTTCCCCCACTGCAGTGCAGCACCCCATCATGGTTAGTCAGGTACTTGTCGATCGCCTCAATCAGGCTGTCGGCTTTTTCGGGGGTGGCATCTTTCAGGGTGAAAAAGACATTATGGTGCAGCGGCATCGGGAACACTTTCCGGCAAAATTGAACATGCAGTCGGTCTATTGCGTGTCACATGTAAGCGTAGCGGTTGCTGGCGGCGAAAAGCCAGGTTTTCAAGGACTTTTCGTGTGCAACAGCCGCCACACTTATCCTGGACAAGATCTAAAACGTTCCGGCATTGTGCCGCACCAGTCGGGCAGGTGCAAGGGTTAGCTCAGGCAGCGTGCTGGATGCGATCTTCATCAGAGTTGAGCCGCAGAGACCCTGATCCACTCTCCAGGGCGACGCTCTGCTGCATCTCCACTCCGTAGACTGTACCCCGCCAGTTGACCTGGTGCGTCTGGCACATGCGAATCGTACGGAGCAGGACATAGCACATCGTCAACACAGCACAGAGACGAAATGCCAGGTATCGCCGCCGGGTTCGGGTTTGCGGGTAGATGCGTGCATATAGAGTCAGCTGCACAACTTCATGCACGAGACCCATATAAAAGAGTGTGGACAGAAAGGGAGTGGACACCCCCTGCCACATCGCCGTGCCACCGGCCACGAGTAATCCATAGGGAGTCAGACTGAACAGAGAGATGAAGATCAGTAGTGCGATTAACTTGCCCGGCCTGCAGTCGGTGGCCGAATAAAAGATGCGACTCCATCCCCGAATGATCTGACGGACACTTGAGTACATACGGACGGAGAAAAGGTGCGCACCGGAAACAATATTCAATCGTAAACCGGCCTGTCGGACTTTTCGGGCGAGCGCGATGTCTTCCACGAATTTGTCCCGCACAGCCCGGTGCTGACCAATCTGGTCATAGGCTTCACGGCGGATCAGAATGAATTGTCCATTTCCCCAGGCACCCTCCCGATCTGCGTGGTTGTTCGCTTTACTGAATGGAAACAGAATCACCAGGCAGGTGCTGGCATAAGGTTGAATCACTTTTTCCCAGAAGCTCTGGCACTTCAATGTGGGCAGCGCGGTTAACATATCGAGCTGATGTGTTAAGGCATCCTGAATGGTGATTGATAATGTTGCGGGATGATGAGTCGTATCGGCATCCACGAATAACAACCAATCTCCGCGCGCGAACTGTTGTCCATACTGAAGGGCATGTGTCTTGCCCGTCCAGCCGGGGGGAAGTTCTTCAACCTGGATTAATCGCAGATGGGGATACTTCCTGGTATAGCTCTGCACAATCTCGGCAGTGGCATCTTCGCTGCGGTCATCAATCACCAGCACTTCATAGGCTGGATAATCGAGATTGCAGAGCGAATCGAGACATAGTGCAATCTTGTCCGCTTCATCTTTGGCGGGGACCAGTATAGAGACCAGTGGCGCTCTGGATGCAGCGACTTGAGAGTCGGTCGTTTTCAGCACACGGAGGAATCGCTGCTGATAACTGCAGACAAAATGTCTCGACAAAGTTATCAGGATGAGGAAACCGTATACCCCGATCGTAACGAGTTGCCATACTGTCATCAGCAAAGCCGACTTTATTGAGAGGGAAGGAGTGTGGGCGACAGCGCTACATCTCTGTTGAGGGAACAGATCAATGTGTTACAGGCAGTCGACACCAACAGGCAGGAATTCAGGCGAGCTCTAAACAGTTAAGGTCAATCCCCTACAGTAGTTATCCATTGATGCTGAATTGAAATAGGACCTGGTCCGAATCCCTTCGTACTCAGCCTTTTTCGGTGATTCAGTAATTTCCAGTTGATTGGAATCAGCCTGATTTTGAGATGTGACGATAAAGTAGAGTGGAACAATCAGTAAAACAGAGCCGACTTATTTTCTTTTGTGAAAAAAGTGGAATCAAATTAAAGCAACCTCATCGAGTCGATACAGACGCGATGAGGCTCTGTCGGTTCAGTGTTGAAAAATTGGTTAACGCGCAAAGGATTGCGAACACCATGCAGAATGAACATCAAAAGTCATCAACAACCGCTCCACGCAAGTTCGTCTCGATGATGGTTTGTGGACTGGTCTTCACGATTTGTCTGTTCTCCGGACAGTCTGCCGAAGCGTGCTGGTTTAAATGCCTCTTCTCTTCGTTCTACCACAACCCCTGCAATCCCTGTGGGAATACCTGCTACCAACCCTGGTCCTGTGCTCCCGGTGGATATGGCGTCGGTTATCCTTATCAACCTGCCTACAGTCCGATATTACCAGGCGCTGATTGCGGTTGTGGGTCGAGCTATTCCGGTATGTATCCAGGCGCCTACGCCCCTGCTTATGCACCTATGGGCATGACTTCTTACACACCTCAGGCTCAGGTCGGCTATACACAACCTGCGTACCCGATGACGACCGGTAGTAACTTCCACACGATCAGTTCACCGGGGAGTTATGCTATAATGCAGGGCAACTCGGATGATTACAGTGAATGGACTTCTGTGCCGGCGACAGGGAGTGGAAATGCTTCACTGCAAGGGGTGATTGTAGAGCCAGGTCCGAAAGACGCGGTCCTGCCTTCGAATCGAATTGTGGGAGATGAAGTTCCCACGCCCTATGACCAACGTGGTTACAACCCGCCTGTTTACCAGCAGCAATCCTGGAACAGTGACTCAGTTCCCACCGAGCGAGCGGCTCGTGCGCGGGCCTTTCGTGAACGCATTGCGGCCCGTAAGGAAGCCCGTTTTTACCGCGAAGCGGGAACACACACCTACGGTGGAGGAGTGCAGTACGATCACCGTACTTCCGTCAAAGCTCCCAGTGCCGCCATTGTCTGGCAGACACCTTAAGCGTGTGTCTGAACCCTTAACAGAATTACCTGAGATCAACTGTTTCCATCACGCTGTAGCCAGCCGGTACCATACCAAGATGCTGATAGGTTGATTGAGCAGTGTGGTTCTGTAATTCGACATACAATCGAATGCCCACAACCTCTGATTGCTCTCGGGCACGATCGATGATCGATTGATAGAGCTGGCGAAAGATTCCCTGGCGTCGATATTTTCTCGCGACATACACACTTTGCAGCCACCAGAACTCGCCATTACGCCAATCGCTCCACTCGGCAGTAAACATGACCTGCCCCACCACTTCGCCATTAATTTCTGCTACGAGATACTTGCCACGTGAAGGATTCTCCAGCAAGGCCAGAAGGCCCGCGCGCAAAGTTTCGCGGTTGAGTTTTTTCCCTTCTGTTTCACTCGCCAGTGCGCAGTTGTAATCAATCAGGGTGTCAACGTCGGAAGTCGTTGCCTCGCGGATAGTCACGTCTTTTTCAAGTGGTCTGTTCATCTTCCTGTTCCATCTATCGCAGAGATACTTCGCGCCCTGCATTTATACATGAGCCCTGGGACTCAACAGTAAAAATTTAGAATTCAATAAATTCTGATGCAACATTTCTACTATTTCCTGCACAGGTAGAGCAATCAACAGTTCTAGTGCGGCCCGATATTCCCGCTGGCAAGTTAGGTAAAACGCGAGAAATAAATGCTGCCCGCGAAAGTTTGCTGATTGAGTGGGCGATACTAGTCAGGCGGAGGGGGTGGTTTCGGGTCCAGCTGATCCAGATGGCTCTCTTCGAATCATAACGGGGCAGCACTCACCTCGTTCATACAGAGAGAAAACTCAATACAGAGATAGAACTCAATATCTTACAACAGCGGACATGCTTGTTCTGCTTTTTTAATAACGCGAGAGGAACTGGTCGTGAACCACTCAGAGCATAAGCCAAGAAGAATTTACAGTTCTGAAATCCTGGAACTCAAACGACACAACAGAAACATTCTGATCCTGACTGATTGGTTTGTTCTGCTCCTGTTTAGTTGTGCGTCCATTGAAAAACGAGTACGTGACCTGAATCAACAACTCGTCGATGTGCAGGTGCTAAATGGATGACCTGGTCGGATCTCGTGATACAGTCTGGAAAACGAATAACCTGCTCAACAGCCTGAAACTTCAGGAAGAGCAATTGATCGATGCTGCTGTTGCTCTGGAACAGGTTGCCAAGCTGCGAACGAAACTGGTTGAAGAGTCACGCAAATCTTCAAATGCTTTTGCTTCGCTTGACCTGATTGAATCGGTTCAGAATGAATTGATCAATCAACAACGTAGCACCAGCGAAGCCGCAGGCATGCTGGAAGAAATGATCGACCTGCAGGACCGTCTGATCAGCCAGGAAGCAGACGCTTATAATGCTGAGTCGGCTCTCGATCAGCTGGCCTATGTAAAACAGTTGGCACTTTCTGAAGCTGCCGATGCCGATCTCGCTGCTTCCGGGCTGCGTCAACTGGCGACACTGAAACAGGACCTGATTCGCACCAGCCTGACCCATGAAGCGGCCCAGAAAGCTGCGGGAGAATTGATCGGAATGAAGCAGTCCCTGATCGACGGAACCGAAGACATTACTTCGGCCCAGGCAGCCGCTGATCAACTGCTTGCCATGAAAGATCAGATTGTCCTGCGATCAGGCCAACTGACCCAGGCACGCACATCGATGACAGAGCTCCTCTCCATCCAACAGAAATTAGCTCACGTCGAAAATCTCAAATCGTCAGAAGATAATCTGGAAACGCTGATTGGTCTGCAGGACCGAATCATGTTGCAGACCGATACGCTGGCGAGTGCCGTAGAGGCCCTGGAACTGCTCTCCGATTTCCGTACAGAATTGACCACCCATGTCGCCTCTATGCAGGGTATTCGTCGGGAACTGGTCGAACTGGCGATGCTGCAAACTTCTCTCGGTCAGGTTCTGCAGAATCTGGAACCTCTGACGGAAATCGCCAACCTTCGCCGCCTCCCCTCCTCAGAAATTCGAAGTGCAGCCCGCACCATTCTGGAGAATCGCTCCTCTCAGAATGTCTCTCAGGTGGCTAACCAGGCAGGAAGTAAATTTGACCGGTCTCGTTCACTGGAGACAACAGGTCCAGTGCCGGCCCCTCGCGATTAAACAGGTCTCGCCCGGTTCCAACCGGGTTCAACAGAAAACATCCTCATTTCCGTTGAGCATGCAGGCAGGGACTCGTTCCCTGCCTGTTTGTTTTTACACTGTCTCCGGGGCTTGATCTCACCCGGCTTAGGCTGGGCCTTTGCTCTCCAGGACCTGCACTATTCTCAGAAAAGGCGATTTCTGCTAGCCTTGTCCTGCTGGTGAGGGAGAACTATACTCTCCACCCACCTTTTCGGGCCAATTTGTCGGATTTAATCAGCTTTCTGGCCCTTAGACTCACCTGATCTCTGAGGAGTTACCACTGTGGTAATGATTTCAGGTTGTGGAATACCAATGATTTACAGGCCAGCCCCGCCCGGATGTCGCGATGGTGCCTGATTCAGCCCGACGATGAGGAACTGGGCATGCGATTTGCGCTGATTGACCAAATTCTGGAGATGGAAGCGGGGACCTCGATCACCGCTGTTAAAAATCTATCCCTGGCAGAAGAATACCTGGCGGATCACTTTCCAGGTTTTCCCGTCATGCCCGGGGTCTTGATGCTGGAAACTTTGGTCCAGGCTGGAGCTTGGTTGATTCGATATACCGAGAATTTTGAACACAGCACGATCATGCTGAAGCAGGCCGGAGCCCTGAAGTTCAACAATTTTGTTTCTCCAGGCCAGACGCTTACCGTCAACCTGACCACTCACAAGTGGGAAGAGGACGAAATCACCTTCAAGGCAAAAGGGCAAATCGGCGATGTTTCCGCCGTTTCCGCCCGGATCATCCTGCAGCGGTTCAACTTGAGGGACAAAAACCCCAAGATGGCGAGTGCAGATGAACATCAAATCGAAAAAATGAAGGAGATGTTTCAGCACATCTATAAACAAGCCTGATCAGGCTCATTCTCTTCTCATAACTGCGGTATTTTGGGGAGATTGGGAGGCTCGATGATGCGACAGTCGAGCGTTAATTGATTACAATTCAGCCTTTCCAGTCTGGATGCGTGAGCCCCGTTCTCACACCTTGCCAGTCTGGAGCCGACCGAGCTGATGGAGGGCTCGATCCGAGGTCTGTGACAGGTCTATGCGGGAATCGACCTTGTCCGAGACGATGGCCAACACACAATAGAAATTTCAGGAACACAAACCAGGAACAAGATTATGAAATTGTCAGGCAGGACAGCAATCGTCACTGGAGGAAGTCGGGGTATTGGCCGCGCTATCGTACAGGCCCTGGCCAAAGAAGGGGCGAAAGTCGCCTTTGTTTATCACTCGAACAAAGAAGCTGCCGATCAACTCGTTTCTGAGCTGGAACTCGATCAACGTGAAGTCCTGGCGATTCAGGCAGATGCCGCTTCGTCTGAAGAGGCTGATCGGGCTGTGCAGGAAGTGCTCGACAAGTGGGGAAAAGTCGACATTCTGGTGAACAACGCCGGCATTATCAAAGATGGTTTACTCGCCACAATGACCCCGGACCAGTGGCAGGCGGTCATCAATACCAACCTCAACTCTGTGTACAATTTCTGCCATGCGGTGATTCGACCGATGATGTCGGCCCGTTATGGGCGGATTATCAACATGTCCTCTGTTGCTGCCGAATTCGGCAACTCGGGACAGGCGAACTATGCCGCCAGTAAAGGGGGAATCGAAGGGTTCACCCGCTGTCTGGCCGGCGAGATTGCCCGTCGCAACATAACCGTGAATGCGGTTGCTCCCGGTTTCATTGAAACGGACATGACTGTTGATGTCCGCAATGCGGCCGGCGATCAGATTAAAAAACAAATTCCCTGCAAACGTCTGGGCTTGCCGGAAGATATTTCTCACACAGTCCTGTTCCTGGCTGCGGACGAGTCTTCCTACATTACTGGACAAAGCATCAAGGTCGATGGAGGACTGACACTCGGCGGAATTTAGATGGATGAATCTGGTCAATTTCCCGGGACAACTCGGGGACGGATGGTCGGAAAATAACGATTTTGCCGATACAGATCGTAACTATCCTGTTCAGCAGGTTTACATAACAGATTAGCGTCCAACAGCTTCTGAGTATGAATCTCTATGAGGCCCCACTCAGTTCTGTTGGTTTGAATACATAGAACAGAATGTTCCTGAACCCACTCCATAACGAGGAGAGATTTGATGTCGTTTTCTGACGAAGAAATTTTGGAAAAAGTACAAGAAACCCTGGTGGAAGCCCTCTCTGTTGATGAGGACGAAGCGACCCCTGAAGCAACCCTCGTCGGCGACCTGGGAGCGGAATCAATCGACTTCCTCGATATCGTTTTCCGTCTCGAAAAGAACTTTGATATCAAAATTCCCCGCGGCGAACTCTTCCCCGAAGATTTGGCTTCTGCTGATTCCGGTTTCGTTCAGGATGGCAAAATCACCGATGCCGGTATCGCCCGCCTGCGTGATAAAATGCCTCATGCTGATGTTGATAAACTGGCTGACGATCCTTCAGTCGACAACATTCAGAACCTGTTCACTGTGCAGATGATTGTCAACTTCGTTAAAGCGAAACTCGCCGCTTAATCGCGTCGAGCGAATTCGTCTCCGGCCCTTCTCTGGAACAGTCTGCTGCGCTGTCAGAGAGGCCTGGCCGTGACGAACAAAGTTAGACCTGGAGCGGATTGAACTTATGCTCGGATCTGGATCGATAAATTCCTGGAACTCGAAAGTGGTTCCCATGCCCGGGCGGTGAAAAATATCACGCTTGCCGAGGAGCATCTGCACGACCACTTCCCTGGATTTCCCGTGATGCCCGGTTCGCTGATGCTGGAAGGAATGGCTCAAACGGGTGGAATTTTACTGGGCGAGAAAAACAACTTCGAGCATATCGTCGTTCTCGCCAAAGTTCCCAAAGTCGTTTTTCACAGCTGGGCCTGTCCGGGAGACACCCTGATTTATACCGCCAAACTCCTGTCGGATAACGAAAAAGGGGGAACGGTCGAGTGCAAGGGGCATGTCGGTGATCGACTGGTGGTTGAGGCGGAAATCGTCTTCTTTCACCTCGATGCCAACGATCCGGATGTCAAAGGAGTGGATCAGAAGAACTTCGTCTTTTCGATGAATCTGATGTCTGTCATGGAAGTCGGTAAGGCGGGAACAGGGGACTGATCTCCCGGCCTTTCAGGGGCTGTGAGCAGGAAGGCAGGCATTTTTCCCCGCTCGCAGCAGTTGTTCCCTAGGCAGAATTTCCTTCATTGCGGATAATAAAACGTCCTCAAGTTTTCCCTCTAGTCATCTTTCAGGTATGTGAATCATGGATCGTCGTGTTGTTGTCACCGGAATAGGTTGCATCACTCCAGTCGGAAACGATGTCCACACCATAGTGGAACTCGATCACCGAAGCTAAAAGCGGTATCGACTTTATTACCCACTTTGATGCCTCACGCTTTCCAACCAAGTTCGCTGCCGAAGTCCGCAACTTTGACTTCGATTCCTGCGTTAAGGATCCTGGAAAATTCAAACACAGTGGTCGCAATGTGAAGTTTGCGATTGGTGCTGCCAAGCAGGCGGTGGAAGATTCGGGGATTCTGGATGCTCTCAAAGATCCGGGTCGTTTTGGCGTTTACCTGGGTGCTGGTGAAGGTCAGCAGGATTTCCAGATTTTCATGGGCCTCGTTGCTAAGGCACAACGGGATGGGGAACTCGATCTGGATATCTTCACCAAAGAAGGTCTTGCTCAACTCAACCCACAGGCAGAACTTGAGCAGGAACCGAATATGCCTTCCGGTCACCTGGCGAACATCTTCAATGCTCAGGGACCTAATCTGAACTGCCTGACAGCCTGTGCGGCTTCCAGTCAGGCGATTGGCGAAGCGACCCAGATTATTAAGCGGGGTGATGCGGATGTCATGCTCTCGGGGGGAGCTCACAGTATGATCCATCCGTTCGGAGTGACCGGTTTCAATCTGTTGACCGCTCTCAGCACGAATAATGATAACCCACAAGGGGCATCGCGTCCGTTTGATAAAAACCGCGACGGCTTTGTGCTGGGTGAAGGTGCCGGGATGGTGATTCTGGAAGATCTCGAACATGCCAAAGCTCGCGGTGCACAAATCTATGGCGAAATCATCGGGTACGGTTCCAGCGCAGATGCCTACCGCATTACTGACATCCACCCGGAAGGTCGAGGTGGTACAGCCTGTATGAAGATGGCTGTGGAGAGTGCGAAAATTCGCCCTGACCAGATCGATTACATCAATGCTCACGGAACGAGTACTGCTGTTAATGACAAAGTCGAAACTCTGGGGATTCGTCAATCACTGGGAGCGGCGGCAGACAATATTCCCGTCTCCAGCATTAAAAGTATGATGGGGCACCTGATCGCAGCCGCCGGATCGGTCGAGGCGATTGCCTGTCTCTTGGCGATTAAGAATAACGTGATCCCTCCAACTACCAACTACGAAACCCCTGATCCGAATTGCGATCTCGACTATGTACCGAACGTCGCGCGAGAGAAAGAAGTGAATATCGCGCTCTCCAACAGCTTTGGGTTCGGTGGTCAGAACATCTCGTTGATTTTCTCGCAATTTAATGGCTGATAAGCTCAGCGGGAACACCTGCTCAGCGGAGAGCATGACAGGGTTCCATCAGAAAGTGGGGGTGGTGACTAAGCACAACGTTAATCGTTGTGGGCAGCACGAAGCTTATCTAACGGATCCTGCAAATTAAGGATTTCAGGGGTAGATTCCCCCCTCCCTTCTGCTGTAGTATCAGTCTCTCCCTCTCAGACCTGTTCATGCGGGCCTCGCGCAATTTCCCGCTCCTCATCAACTCAACAACACCTGCAACATTAGAGAAGCATTCGGGATGGTCCAACATCTCCTCGTGATAATTCTAGGTGTGCTGGGGGTGATACTGATCCTCGACATCGTGTTGAGATCGGTCGCGATTTCTGTGGTGCTGCCCATTTTTGAGCGACGCCCCCCCTTCGGTATTCGTCCGGCCTTTCCCAGTCCGGAGGCAGAAGAAATCGAATTCCCCACAACTAACAATCTGAAGTTACGTGGAAGTCTGCATCGTCAGGCGGATCAGGAGCTTCAAGGTTTAGTCATCTTCTGTCCCGAATTCGGGGGCTCTCACTGGTCTGCCAGATGGTATTGTGAGGCGCTCATCAAAAACGGTTTCGCTGTCTTGTCGTTTGACTTCCGAAATCAGGGAGCCAGCGAACACATGCAACGCTACCAGGTAACTCACTGGCTCAGTCAGTACGAAGTCGAAGATACTTTATCGGCTGTTGCGTATGCGTTATCCCGTCCCGAGCTGTCTGGTTTAAAAACAGGGTTGTTCGGAATCAGTCGTGGTGGAGGTGCTGCACTGGCGACAGGCTCACAGGATGATCGAATCTCTGCGGTGGCAACCGAAGGGGCATTCACCACGGATAGCATGATGTTCCATTTCACCATTCGTTGGGCGACATTGTATATTCCGCATTGGATTATGAGCCGGTTACCCGATGTGCATGTGCGGATTACCCTGCGAATTGTTCGCTGGATCAGTCAGTGGCGGCATCGATGTCACTATCTGGTCCTGGAGAAGCTGCTCCCCGGTCTGAGAGAGAAACCGGTGATGATGATGAACGGTACCAGGGACAGCTACGTCCATTCAGATATTCCCCGCAAAATACTCAAGCGTGCGGGAGGAAAACCTCATCATCAATTATGGAAAATTCCGGATGCGAAACACAATCTGGGACGAGAAATAGTTCCCGAAGAATACGATCAGAAAGTGGTTCAATTCTTCAATGAAAATCTGCAATAACAGCGGCCTCAGGTAAATTACTGCAGGAAACAATTGTAGAGGCTATTATAAAACCCGGTTTTGGTTGTTCCTGACGCTTTAAAACAGGGTCTATGCGACCCATCAGAGGGATTTGAAACTGCTTATAATTTTGCAGTCGCGATCAGGGGATTTGCAGATCATCACCAGGCCAGGCCGCACCTTCAAATCAGGGAGTTTTCTTGACTCCGCATTTTCTCTCATGTTACAAAGTAATGAACTTTCGGGGAGAAAAGCTTCAGGGGGCGAGAATCGCTCCTGAGAGATCGTCCTCCCGTTCCTTAGTGAAGAGACTCTCTCTAATCTCATTCAGAATTGATCTCCCCATGACGACGCTCGTCACCTTGCAAGCACTTGAAGGTTTAGAACGGGGCCAGGTTTATAAGAACCTGGAGCCACCGATCACGCTCGGGCGCGAAGAAGAAAACACGGTGCGTCTCAACGATGAACGCGTCAGCCGGTTCCATGCCAAAATACAGGTTGATCAGGGCAAGCTGATCTTCACCGACCTGGGTAGCACCAACGGAAGTCGAGTGAATGGGATTCCGGCACAGATGCATGTGCTGCAGGTTGGCGATCAAATTTCAATTGGTCGCTGTCTGCTCGTTCTCGGAAATGACGATGAGCTGGCGAAGTTTTTGCGACTCATAACCAGACAGCAACTCGCCTGACAGAATCAGGTCGTTTAATTGAAAGTGAAACGGAATCTGCCGTCGGTCATAACTGTGCGCTCGAAGATCAATCTGCGGGAGTCACTTTTAATGATCAACCTTATCTGCAGGTTCCGCCCGAATTGCCTGATGGCTTGAGTTTGCTGCAGAAGACTTTGCTTTCGGATTATCTCGCTTATGTGCATGGCCAATTGGGGCAGTTAATCAGTAGTGCGCGACAGCAACTTCCCGAAACGGGTGAGCAGACGCTGGAGGCGGCACGCGAAAACCCACCTGAAATGAGAATGGGGTGGTCTAACTGGCAGCAGCTTATTCAGCTTGAGATTCAACTCGCCCGTCAGTTAAAGAAACTGGCCGACCCCGAAGATTAAAGCGCTTGCGCGAAAGCTGTATTTGGTCTTGGCCAGACAATAAAGCTGGATGCAACAGCAGAGAGTTTTTAATGCTTTCGTCGGTTGAGAGCAGGATACTCAAGGTAACAGTAGACCTTCTCGAATCGCAAACCGGGCAAGTTCCACACGATCGTGAATGCCGAGTTTGTGCATGATTCGGTACTTGTGGCTGTCGACCGATTTTGTGGAAAGATGTAAATCCTTGGCGACTTCCTTAACGCTCTTTCCCCGCGCTAACTGTCTCAAGACTTCAATCTGACGAGCGGTCAACTTCTTAAGGTTGTGGGGCGCATCGACCGTGTACTTTTTATTCTGTCGATTGAATTTCAGACGCTGCTGGATCTCATCAGAGAACACCTGCTCTCCCTGATGAATTTTTGGCAGGGCGTCGATAAGTTTTTTGAGCGGATCAAATTTGAGGAGGTAGCCACTCGCGTTCAAGCGCAGGGCCTGCTCGATAAAAATATTTACGACATACCCTGTCAGGAAACAGAGTTTTGTCGGAACATTCTGCTGCTTCAGTTCCTCACACAGCTCAAGGGTCCCACCTTCATTCAGGGCAAGATCCATGATCAGTATATCAGGTCGCAGTTCGATGATCTGGGGTAGAGCAGCTTCTGCTGAACTATTCATTCCCACGATTTCGAACATCGGATCGTTATTGAGATAATATGACAATCCATCCAGCAACATCCGATTGTCGTCTAACAGGTAGAGTCGAATCGGTGTCGTATGATTTGGAATAGGGGAAGACATTGAAGGTCCCTTTGGCCCAATGGCCCTTTGCATCTTCCTGAAACGCGAGTCCAGAAGTGCTCTCTACTCCACAGGCAAAGGCGCCTTCGCCTGTGGATATCCTGTTACATTCTTACTCATTCGGATGTTGAGAGGCAAATTTTCCAGTCAACGCGTTTGAAAAAAGACTCTCCCGGCGAAATCAAATCCGAATCGAATCATATCAAGTCGAGATTTAATTGCCTGGATCGATCGGTCAATAAATTACGGTCGCTCCTCGAATGTTTAAAAACCTCACGAAACGATTCGAAGAGTTCCCACATAAAAACAGTTGAGAGGCGCAAAGCCCCATTTAGAGGAATTGCTGAAGTTAAAACTTGCTCGAATCAAAAATCCAAAAACAAGTTTTGATTGATGAATTAGAAATGAAGAGTTCAACCGTATATGCGGTTTGCCGTAGCAGGTTGCGAGTCAAGAAATGTAAACCTGTAAGAGAAGTGATTCGCTCTTAATCTAGATGTGATTGTGGTACAGGCTGTTGGATGTAAGCAGATTGCTATTAGAAATGAATAGTTAAGTATGTTTATTTAGAACAGAAAAGAAGTCGTTTAGCAAGCGAGAACTGTAGGTGAAACACCTCATGGCAATAGAGGTATGAACAGGTGATACTTTAGAAACTTTATTAAAAATGCTGGGAATGGCAATAGCGAAACCCCCAAGAGCAGAGAATTACCTCCTTAAGATCGCGCCCCTGTGTACCACAACAACAACCTGAACATTTAGCGAAAGGTATGGGGGAGAATACCTCGAAATGCCAGAAAGTTCAGTCATGTTGAGTTTTCTGATTCTATGTTAGTGTAACGAAGAAGCGGGAAAGTCTGGATAGGCTCTCCTTACCCGGCCAGATTGGCAGGAACCGACCGGGAGCAACAGGCTCTTCTTCCCCGATAGATGGATCGCGGAAACAGCTCGAAATATCGATTTCGAAGGCCAACCCCAATAGACCTGAATCCACCTGATCCCGTGGAAGGAGAAACAATGTCCACTGTAACTCGTCAAAGTTCCGAGTTGACTTCCGATTGTGTTAATCCAGTTTTGAATGCCACAAAATCTGTTTTTGAGGCGATGCTGGGTTGTACACCGGTACGAACCGGGCTGGCTCTTAAAGAGTCAACCCAACCCCGATACGAAATCAGCGCTGTCATTGGTGTCACAGGCCGGGCCAACGGAACGATCGCCCTTAGCTTGAAAGAGTCGACAGCGATGGAAGTACTCTATCGCCTTGTAGGAGTTCGTGCGGAAGAGATGAATGCTGAGGTTTGCGATGCTGTGGGTGAATTGACCAACATCATCGTCGGAAATACCAAAGCGAAAATGGAAGAATTGCAACTGTCAATCAGTATTCCGAACATCATTACCAGCTCTGGCCACCACTTGCATTACCCCTCCAAAGTGCAGCCGATCTGTATTGAATTTGACTCCGAAATTGGCCAGTTCGCTATCGAAGTTGGTTTTGCCTGCGACGAATAGTCTGGCGTGAGAATAAATAAATTGCGGTGATTGCTCTTATGTCTGGTTTATTCCAGCGATCAGGGTGATCACAGCCGAGCCTGAAAGCTACTTCAGGCTGCGAGTATCAGAAAAAACACCATTTGTACCAACGTGTGGGTACCCGGCAAAGAGGTCCCGATTTTACAAGATTCAAAATGTTGTATCCTGGAGTCAATTAAGATGAAGGTTATGATTGTCGACGATTCTGGCACTATGAGAACGATTCAACGTCGTTGTCTCAATATGTTGGGAATCAATGAAATTGGGAAGCTGAAGATGGTGTTCAGGCTTTGGACCTGTTTGAGCGGGCTAATTTCGACATCATTCTGAGTGACTGGAATATGCCGAACATGGACGGCCTGACCTTGTT
This sequence comes from Planctomycetaceae bacterium, assembly GCA_041398805.1. Lineage (GTDB taxonomy): Bacteria > Planctomycetota > Planctomycetia > Planctomycetales > Planctomycetaceae > Polystyrenella. Next base: position 525,334 of record JAWKUC010000003.1, read on the forward strand.
GAAAGAGATCCGTCAACGCGACGCGAATGTGCCGGTTATTATGATTACAACGGAGGCTGAGCGTGCTCGCGTTGTGACAGCTATCCAGGCAGGTGTTTCGGATTATCTGATTAAACCGTTTACGCCTGACGTACTTAAAGAAAAAATGGAACGTTGGGTAACAATTCCGTCCTGAGCGGAATGTGGCGATTATGATTAAATAGTCTACTCGGATGGATTACGGGCTTATGGCAGAATGGTGCCATAGTTCATCCAGAGAATACATCTTCCCCGGATGTAGAGTTCGATTTCACTATTAAATTAACCAGCGTACGAGTTCTATAAACTACTACAGGTAATTTGGTCAGCTGTAAGGACTAGAGCTGGCAGGTTGATTTGGTTTCACATCAGGGGAGTAAGTTTTAAAAATCCGCAGCAAATCAGGCCGGAGCGAGGAGAAATCAATACTCCTCTCAATCGGGTAGTCTCAGTGGATTTTAATTCGACATATTGACTTACCACTAAGCAACCCGGAATGTGTGACAAGGGATTCGCCATGATCGACCCTAAAAAATCTGGTCTTCTAACAACCTTCCCACCCTGCCCACGGTGGCGATTGAGTTGCTTAGATTGACTAAGGATCCCGATGCAGAGGTCAGTGACTTTATCCGGGTCATCAAATCCGATCCTGCGATCACCGCCAAAATCTTAAAAGCAACCAACTCCTCCTATGCTGGCTTTAAAAATCCCATAACCAGCATTGATCGTGCTGTTCCACTGCTGGGCACGACCGTGGTGACTTCGCTCGCTCTCAGTTTTTCACTGTCCGACTCGGCTACTGCGTCTGGTCCCATGGCAGTTCATTTCAACAACTACTGGAAATTATCGGTAGTTCAGGCGGCTGCCAGTGAAGTGATCGCCAAGGAGTTTCATCGCGGCCTTGAAAGTGATTATTTTCTGGCAGGTTTGCTGGCCAACCTGGGCCGGCTGGCGATGCTCAAGACGATCCCGGATGAGTATCGTAAAGTACTCGAAAAATTCGAATCGTCTGATGTGACCCTGCATGCGCTCGAGACAGACCTGCTGGGAGTGAACCATATTGAGGCTGGCCTGAACCTCATGACTTCCTGGAAGCTGCCAGCGCCTCTCATGCAGTGTGTTCGTCATCAGTGCGATCCACTGGAATTGATCGAAGAGATCACTCCTGAACATGATTTAAAGATGACCCGCGCGGTCGCTGTGGCCTGCTCCGTTGCCGATTACTTCTGCACACACCAGAAGGGTGTGGCCCTGCAACGACTCCAGCAGCTGACGAAAGCGTTTTACGACTGGAACGACAGCCAGCTCGAAAAACGACTTGAACAGATGAAGAAACGTATCGACGAAGCAGCAGAGCTCTTCTCGGTAGACGTTTCGGAATTCGGAAGCTTGACCGAGATCATGGCCGAAGCGGGTGAGCAGTTGGCTCTGCTCGCCATGCGGGCACATGTTGCCAGTACGCAGGCGGCTGTGCGTCAGCAGATGATCGAGGAAGAAGTCAAACAGCTGGAACAGAAAAACCAGCAGCTCGAACAGCAGACAATTCGTGATGTACTGACGGGTACTTACAATCGTAAATTCTTTGATGAAAGTCTGCAGAAAGAGATCGCCCGTGCTGCCCGCGCCGCGACGACAATCGGGGTGATCTTTCTGGATATCGATCATTTCAAAAACCTGAACGATACTTACGGTCACCAGTTTGGTGATGAGGTACTTAAACAGGTTGCTGCAAAATTCGAGAATACTTTACGGACGACCGATGTCCTGGGCCGTTATGGAGGGGAAGAGTTTGTTGCTCTTGTTTCTCAACCAACGAGCAAAGGATTGGCTAAAGTTGCCGAACGATTACGCGCGGCAGTCGAAGGACTGCAGATTCTGTTCAACAACAAAGCGGTTCCTGTCACGATCAGTGTCGGTGCCTGCATCGGTATGCCTCAGCGAAACAGCACAAAAATCGGGGAACGCCTGGTGACCGAAGCCGACGCCGCTATGTATGACTCCAAGCGGAATGGTCGTAACCAGGTTCATATCCGTTCGATCATCGATCCAGCGCAGGAGCGGTTGGCTCAACTCAGTAACCAGAAACGATTCAGTCGCTGGCTGGTCAGACATGGTCATGCCCGGATCGAAGATGTCTCTCAGGTTCTATTAAACTGCCAGTTTCCTCACGAGAAGATTGGTGTGCTGGCTCAAAAGATGGGATACCTCGGAGCAGAACAGGTCGATTACATTCTGCAAATGCAGAAGGAATCGAATGATCGATTCGGGATTACGGCCATTAGCCTTGGTTTTCTTAATGAGGAGCAAGTCGCCTATCTTCTGGCCCTCCAACTGGAAGATTCGGGACAGGTGGCCCAGGCGCTTGTCGATAAAGGCTGCATAAACGACGAAATCCTTTATAACCTCATGAAAATCTACAGGCATGAAGTCGATCCCCCTTTAATCGCAAAAAAGCCCCACTCCCACAGTTCTGCAACCTAGAGTTTGGTACTTGAATCAGAGCATTTGATCTGATTGATTGCATATCGAAGAAGGAAATCCTATATAAGTATTGATCACTCTCGATCAGCCCCTTCTTCTCTCTCTACTGAGCTGACAACCTGAAACCCTGTTGAACTGACTCGGTAGAGTCAATTCCGGTCTTCTCGAATAGACCGGATGAATATTATTATGCACTCCTGATAATCATGTGGTTGACGGGTGTATACAGGGGTGTGTCAAGCACTTCTTACTCCAGGTTAAAACAGCAGGTTCCTGCTCCAGACATCTGGTGGTGGATCATGCAGGTCAGATCATCAGATCGAGGCCAGGTGATTTCCTCAAACAGGTCCCTTCAGCACAGTCAATAAAATCACAATCAACAAAAATTAATTGGTGGAACCAGAAGAAATGACGGAAGTCTCTGCAATCTCAGTTAATGAGCAAAAAGTGTCTCGGCGTTATGCCCTTTCGTTGATTGTGGCGCTGGTTCTCTCGTTCTTCGGGTGGCAGTTTCTGCATGACGGAGAAAGCAGCCATCCGCACGCGGAAGCTGCCGCTGCTACCGAACATGCCACCGAGTCGGGTGCCCACGCGGAAGAAGAAGGAGCCCATCATGATGTCGCTCCAGCTTTTTACAGCATATTGCCTTTCGTTGCGCTCTTACTTTGTATCGCCCTGCTCCCCCTGTTTCATAAAACCGAGCACTGGTGGGAACATAACTGGAACCGATTTCTGGTGGCCGTCGTGCTGGGTGCGGTGACACTGTTTTATTACGCGTTCCTGTATGGACATGGAGTCACCGATCATACCACTCACACGACTTCAGCACCTGGTTTAGCGCTTGCTGTCGTTGTGCTCAAGAATGCCTTAATGGTGGAGTACATCCCGTTCATCAGCCTGTTGTTCAGTCTGTATGTCATTTCGGGTGGAATTGCGATTGAAGGGCATCTGGTAGGCAAACCTAAACTCAATGCCGGTTTGATTGGTCTGGGTGGATTGCTGGCCAGTTTTATCGGAACAACGGGTGCCGCGATGCTGTTGATCCGTCCGCTACTCAAAGCAAATGCCAACCGCGATTATGTCGCTCACACGGTGATCTTCTTTATCTTTGTGGTCTGTAACACGGGTGGATGTCTCTTGCCGATTGGCGATCCCCCCTCTTCCTTGGATATCTCCGCGGAGTCCCCTTCACCTGGACACTCGAATTATGGCCGGAATGGTTGTTTGTGAACATTCTTCTGGTGGCAGCCTATTTTGCGTGGGACTCACTGAAATACAAACGGGAGAATCGGGCTAAAGTCGAAACGGTTCCCGAAAACCCCGAGAAATTTGCCATCAAAGGGGATTGAATTTCCTCTGGCTGGTGGGGGTAATCTTCTGTGTTGCCCTGCTCGATCCTACCAAAGCTTTTCCCGGAACTCACTGGCATGCCCCGGTCTACTTCCGCGAAGTGATGATGTTGATCCTGGCTGGCTTGTCATTGAGTTTAACTAAGGTCGAGATTCGTCAGAAAAACTCATTTAATTATGATGCTATCCTGGAAGTCGCCGCCCTGTTTGTAGGGATCTTCGTCTGCATGCAGGCACCCATTCAGATTCTGAACATTTATGGGGGCGAACTTGGATTTGATAGTGCGACCAAGTTCTATTGGGGAACAGGTTTACTATCCAGCTTCCTCGATAACGCCTACTTATGTTGTCTTCTTCGAAACAGCGAAAACGATGGAACCCACAGGTACAACTGTCGCAGGCGTGGGAGAAGTGATGCTCTCGGCCATCAGTCTGGGGGCGGTCTTCATGGGAGCGATGACTTATATCGGGAATGGCCCCAACTTCATGGTGAAAGCGATTGCAGAAAAGAACAACATCCGCATGCCCTCCTTCTTCGGATACATGGCATACAGCTGCGGTGTTCTGCTTCCCATTTCGATCATCATGAATCTGATCTTCCTGCGATAATAAGCAGAAATGCAAAACACAAAGGGTCGTGAAGCTGAAAAGATTCACGACCCTTTTTTTATTTACCCCAGGTCAACCACAGTCGGTTTTCCTGGATCTTGGACAAGATCTAATGTCCGCAGCAGGGACAAATCTCAGGGACGAATAATCCCACCGTGGCCGAGTAGATCGTCGCTTCGTAATCATCGGTCTGCTCTTCAGGAGCTTCGTGATGTACGGCGATCAGATACGAGTTGCCAGTCCGGGGTGTGAACGTAGCTTCCCCGGCGGAATCGGTCTTCCGTTCGTACTCTTCATCGAATTCTTCTGCCAGCTCAACACCCTGCGGAATGAATGAAACGCGAGCATCTGGCAGAGGCTCACCTTTAAACAGAACACGAATTCTGGCCGACATTCCCGGTCCCATAGGAGTCACCGGGTTTTTAACAGGCACAATTTCCAACGGATGTCCCAACACGCGATCGAATCCCGGGTTCTTCGTGGTCACCTTATCGAGACTGTCACTGAGAACAAAAAAGGCTTTGCTGCTTTTAATGGAACGGAGAGGACGACCATGGTTGACGACCTTATCCAGTGTGTGGTCGACCAGATACATCCCGGGTTTCATTCCGACAAACTTGGCACGCCAGAAACCTTCTTTCGGTGCATAACCTGTATCAATCAGTTGCGGAATCAGGTCGTAAGTTTTACCAGTAGGGTCAAAGACCTGAAGAGAGGTTCCTTCCAGATCGATTTTACTGGCGAGTTTGAAATCACGATGATGGTTGCCATGATTTCCTAACTTGAGATCGACGTAAACAGCGTCTCCTGTACGGACGAGGTTAGTATTGGTTTCTACCCAGGTATCATGCGCGAATGCAAATGAACAGTTCAGAAAGCTCATTGAGAGCATCAGATAAAACAGAGGTTTCACAGGGTTTCCCCTTTCTATAAGAGAAGCTGGTCAGCCATGCAGACTGACCAGCTGGATTTGCGTGTTTTAAAAATCAGAGATGATTTCTTTACCCTCGCGAGTTGCCATGGCCCGCCAGATCTCTGAGGTGATACCATCTCCTATGAAATGTACACTTCCATCCAGGAAGGCCGTAAAGACACCTCCCGCATGGGCGCTCCGGGCGCTGGTTAAAGCGTAGTTATGAAAGCCATTGTGGCAATCTGGAAGTGGGTAGTTAGGGGTGTACCAGTGATTGTACATGGCGTCTGCCAGGTGGCCGTTAATCCATTTTGCTCCCCGTTGACCTGACCAGGCAGGAGCGATGCCGACATCGCAGGCAGACGGAGTGGTTTGAGTCCCCATCGAAAGTTGGATGACACGATACCTGTAGTCGTCATCTGTAGGGGCAGTATCTTCCCCGTCACCCAGCAAGTGCTCGCTGAAAACAACCGTGTGGGTCGTTCCGTCCCGGATGTCATCAAAACCGATGTGGGAGAGGGCGAAGATGGTTCCATCGGCATTTGCATTTGAGCCATCGTCCGAGGTGTCAGCACCATTCACTCCAGAGCCAATACAGGCCGGGTAACTGATTCCGCCATAGATGGAACCGGGAACAAAACCGCGGTCGCTGGGACAGACGAGGAAGTGAATGCTGTTCTTTGCAGCGTCATCATTGTTGCCAACTTCAACAGGATCGAATCCACCAAAGTTGAAAGCGTTCAGTGGAGGAACATCATAGTTGAGTAAGTTTTCAAGGTTTTCCTGCTCAGCATAGGGAAGCAGCTTCGCCTGTGGAGACCAGACATAAGGAAAACCAAGACTGCCTGGCGGAAAAACCCGGTGTGTCGATTCGTAGTTGTGTAAAGCGAGTGTTATCTGCCGAAGATTGTTACGACAGCGAGTCCTGCGGGCGGCTTCGCGTGCCTGTTGCACGGCCGGCAGGAGTAAGCTGATCAGAATTGTGATGATGGCCATCACGACCAGTAGTTCCACGATTGTGAATGCGCGACGTGGCGGCGCGCAGGGGAAAGAAGTAAGTCTCATTGAGGAAACTCCCGTAATTAAGCGACAGGACGTGCGGCGCAGAGAGAGCGTCGACGACGTCCAGGTTTGAACCCTGAAATTCAGGACATAAAGTTAGGGTTCAAACTGATTCTGGAGGGGGAGTTTCCGGTAGCAGGGCTCTTTCAGGAAGAAAGGCAACCAACTGATGGTCAGAACGCCCCAGCGTGACAAGTTCCAGGGAGATCGATTGCTGTGAAAGAATTCGTGGATCGGTATTAAGCAGCATCCCCGCAGGTACACTTCCCCCACAGCCACACGATGACCAGACGGGTGGCTCTTTTGGCGACTCGAAGGGTTCGGCTTCACTGGTGCCTGCTGATTTGATACAGGTTCCACACAGCAGAGCTTGCTTTTGAAATTTTGCGAGCAACATAATTCTGAAGGATCACAAACAGGCGGCATGGGTTGGCAACAAGTCTGGAGATCAACCTTCCCGCTGCTCACCGTAATTTCAGGAACACCCTCCTCATGGCTGCTGGCACAGCAGGAGGCTATTGCCTGTGGTTTACCGCAGCAGCACTTTCCAGCTGCTTTCAGCTCGGGATCACATTGACAGGTACCAACATGCTGGCTGGTTAGTTGCCCGGGTAGGCCGAGTGAAGTCGCCAGGAAGAACAACAACGTCAGCAGACTGGTCAGCCGGTGCCAGTTGAAAGAGCGATTATGTTTAGAGTGGCGTTGGTGTAACATCGAGCTGGATCATGCGGTGGGTGGGGTTGATTCCTCGTGGCGAATACGTCAGTTCCGGAATCATTCCAGCAGGGGTCGTCCTGGGGGAGATATTCATAACTCAGGCGGGAAATATCTTCCTGCATTATAAACGGGAGTTAAAGGAGAGGTGAAGGGTCGATCTGTTGAGTAAATACAAAAAAAAGAAGGGGAAACCGGTTGGTTCTCCCCTTCTTAATCGATTTTTCTCGGCTTCATAAAGCCTGCCCTCTACAGAGCTACTGATCTAGATAGCTCGCATTTTAACGAGGAACGATTCAGTAACCTGATCGAGACGGGCCGATTCGGCAGCCAGAGCGTCAGCAGAACGGCTGATTTCAACAGCACCCTGTCCACCTTCTTCAGCGGCTTTGGAAACCCCGGTGATGTTGTTGGAAACTTCAGCGGTTCCGCGAGCTGCTTCAGCAACGTTACGGGAAATTTCACTGGTGGCTGCAGTCTGTTCTTCAACAGCACTGGCGATGGTCGTCGAGATTTCGTTGATGCGGCTGATGCTGGTACCGATCGATTGAATCGCTTCGGCAGCTCCACCAGTAACATTTTGAATCGCTTCGATTTTCTGGCTGATCTCTTCGGTTGCTTTGGCAGTCTGACGAGCGAGTTCTTTAACTTCGTTCGCCACCACAGCAAACCCTTTACCAGCTTCACCAGCACGGGCGGCTTCAATGGTCGCGTTCAGAGCCAGGAGGTTGGTCTGTTGTGCAATCGAGGTGATCACTTTGATAACCTGACCGATTTCGTTACTTGCTTCACCCAGATCTTTGATCGTCACATTGGTACGATTCGCTTCTTCGACAGCCTGAGCAGTCATCATCGAAGCGTCCTGTACGTGGCGGGCGATTTCAGAAATGGAGCTGGAAAGCTCTTCGGTTGCACTGGAAACAGTTTCCACGTTTTTGGTGGCCTGTTCAGATGCGGCTGCCACTACTTGTGACTGACGAGCCGTTTCTTCTGTCAGCGCGGCCATGGTTTTCGAATTCTCCTGCATTTCCATGGCAGAATTCGTCACCGCATTCACAACACCTTTGACATTGGTTTCGAATTCGTCGGCCAGTTTTACCCGATCTGTGATAACTTCCCAGGTGACCATCGGACCGATGTAATCGTTATTTTTGTTGAAGATTGGGGAGACCAGCAAATCGAGTGTCTCTGGACCGACATTAATTTTGGCACGATGCGGCAGGTTGCCGGGATCACGCAACAAGGCCCGTTGTTGTTCCGGAGCTTTGTGGAAAACGTCGATCGAGCTACCGAGGATTTTATCCACAGGAATTGGCAGTAACGCTTCGATACTTCGCAGTGTTCGCTCGGAAGCGGGGTTCATAAAGACAATTTCACAATCTCTATTGGCCAGCATGACGTTGATGGGAATGTTTTCCATCATGTTCTGCACGCGAGCCATTTCGTCTTCAAGACGCAGCTTTTCAGTGATAACTTCCCAGGTAACCATCGGGCCGATGAATTTACCACTGTCATCAGTCACCGGGCTCACGAGCAGGTCGAGAGTTTCCGGACCGACTTTAATGGAAGCACGGTGAGGAAGGTTACGAGGATCTGCCAGCAGTGCCCGTTGGTGTGCCGGGTTCTGGTGGAAGATATCAATTGATTGTCCCAGAACCTGATCCGCTTTCACTGGCAGCAATGATTCAATGGTGCTCAATGTGTTCACGGACGCGGGGTTTACATAATTGATTTTACCGTTGAGGTCGGCCATCATGACGTTGATCGGAATTTGATCGAGCATCGACTGAGCTTTAGCAGCCGCTGCAGCACGATGAGCACGCTCGGTGATCAGATCCCAGGTCTGGAACAAACCGAGTAATGCACCCGAATCATCTCGAACTGGTACAACGTTGATGTCAATGACTTCGTCTTTCAGACTGACAGTCATCTGTTGAGGTTGTTTCAGACTGGTCGCCTTGATGTTGAGTTCGGGCACAGCCTGATGAAGTCGTGATACCGGGCCACCAACCAGGCTCTGGGCATTGAATCCCAGGACACCTTCCAGCTGGCTGAAGAGCTGCTGACCTTTATCGTTGATGTAAGAGACCTGTCCGTCTGCATCCACAAACACGAAGGAGAGTGGGGAGTTTTCGACCATTCCGTAGAACTGTTGGAAACTCTGTGAAGCAGCACCTTGCTCGGTTGAGTTTTTGGTTGATTGGAGAGACATCTCCCTTTCCTCCTGATTGTGGTTACCGGCGGTGCCGGGAATCGAATTGTGATGGTTGTTTGAGCGATCCTGTTGGGAACTACCTGAATTATGAGTAGTGGATCTCGAAGTGGAATTGCTGGTGCGAACCAGTTCTTTCGCAGGTTTGGCAACAGAGGCGTTAATCATGATGGTAGCAATGGCTTCGAGGGCTTCCTGCCAGACATTGGCCAATTCCTCGGACCATAAATCGCCTGCGAGCTCTTCCATTACGGCGAGTAATGTCAGGGCGACAGGTTCATAGTCTTCTGCAGTCACTCCGTAGTCACCATGGCGACTGCCGAGTTCCTCCAGGACGCTTTTCAATTTTTCGGGTTTTTCCAGATAGTTGACCACCGTGGATAAAGCCTGAATCAGCTTCTGTTGCTGCTCGCGCATGTCTGCGTTAACAAACAACGTTTCCAGATGGGGATAATCTGAAAAGAGTTTCTCGTAGAATCTTGCCGCCAGCTTTTCAGCCTGCGGTGCAAGAAGTCCAAAAGAATCTCTTAATACTTTGACATTCAAAGACATTTACCTGTTTCCGTATTCAAAGGGACGGCCTTTTAAAAGCTGTTCCTCTGGAGGTTTTCGGAATAGTTGAATTTCGGGTTGATCACAGGTGGTTATTTATGGGCTAGAAGGTGAGAATGGCGTCGATGTTCAAAATCACAAAGAGCCGCTCATCAAGTCGAAACACGCCTGTCGTTACATCACGCCATCGCGAATCCAGTGTTTGAGGAATTGGCTTCATCAAGTCGCGTGAGACATTGATTACATCTCCGACTTCATCGACCAGCAGGCTGAAGGGTTCATTCTTGTAGCGAATGACCACATTCATGCTCCCCTCTTCTGATTCAAAAGGAGGTAAGTCGAGTCGACGACGTAAGTCGAGGGCAGTTACAATTTGTCCGCGTAAGTTGACCAGGCCGGCAATTTCAGCGCGGGATTTTGGTGTACGAGCGATGCTCTGAGGGTTCAGAACTTCCTGAACCGAGTTCACCGGAACACCCAGCAGCTGATTGTCCACCCAGAATGAGACATACTGATTCTCATAATCCAGGTTGCTATTCATATGAGAATGTTCATGTCCCTGTCCGGAACGTTTTTCCAGGGTCGATGGGCTCATGATGCGCGGGCTCCTGATCCGGAAACAGCTCGTGAACGAACGATTTCCTCAATTGTGTCGATGAGTTGTTTAGCATTGAATTTTTTCAGGAATCGATTAAATCCAACTCGCATTCCATACTCTTCGTCAGATTTTGCTGAGAGCGAGGTCAGGGCGATCATAGGGATGGTCTTCATGTCATCCCGAGCACGCACCCATTCTGCAAAGGCAAATCCATCCATCATCGGCATTTCGATATCGGAGACGATTAAGTCAAACTTTTCACCATGCTCGATGATCTCGACCGCTTTCACAGCACTGCTTTGTGCATTAACCCGGTAACCATTCGATTCCAGGGCGGTTGTGACCAGTTGACGGAAGAAGAGAGAGTCGTCGACAACCAGGATTTCGAGCTTTCGCTCTGCACCTTTGCGGTCGTACCAGTTCGGAACAATCGACGAAATGTAATGTTGAGTATCGATAATGTCTGTCGCACAGTTATTGACAATGGCGGTTCCCAGAACACCGGGACGCTGCGACTGCATGCGAATATCGAGGCGGTCTTTCAGAATGTCCTGGATTTCGTTTACCAGGAGACCCATTGAGCAGTCCCCTTCCGAGAAGACGATGACCGGTTGTGGGTCGGGGCCTTCATCCAGAATATTCATTTCGTTTACAGGTTGCAGCGGTAACAGATCACCACGGTATTGAACGATGAGGCGGTTGCCACTGCTTTCGATGCTGTCGCGCGGGAATTCCTCCAGGCGGGCAACCAGCGAGAGCGGCACAGCCATGGTCGTTTGATTGCCCGGATCAAAGAGCAACAGACTGGTAAGGTCATTCGAGTGTTCCGCGTCGTGATCAGACCCGGAGTGATCCTGAGCGGCTTTGTTCAAGCCGCTGAATTCGGAGGCGATACCGGCGACGTCCAGAATCATAATGACACGGCCATCACCCAGAATTGTTGTTCCCTGGTAAATCGCGACATCTTTAAGCAGACTACCCATCGGTTTCACGACGATCTCTTCAGTATCGAATACCTCAGAGACGATCAGCCCGAGTTGAGTGTCGCCAACCTGAACGACGACAATGTAAATATCGTCATCGTCAGAGAGTGATCTTTCGAGACCGAGAGTATCGCTCAGGTAGATGAGTGGTAAGAGGCGATCGCGAAGTCGGAAGACTTCATGCTGGTGAATACGTTCGATTTTCCGTCGGTCTTCGGATTCCAGTCGGACCAGTTCCACGACACCCAATTGAGGGATCGCAAAACATTCCCCGCCACTTTCCACAACGAGTGCGGAGATGATGGCTAAGGTCAATGGAATTTTGATCCGGACGGTCGTTCCTTTGCCAAGTTCAGTTGCCAGGTCGACCGTTCCACCAATCTGTTCGATGGCGGTCCGTACGACGTCCATGCCGACACCGCGACCGGATACAGAGCTGACTTTTTCAGCGGTTGAAAACCCGGGGTGGAAAATGAGCGGCAGAATTTCATTCTTGGTCATTTTGGCAGCTTCTGCCTCACTGACCAGTTCATTCTGAATCGCTTTCTGCAGCACCCGATCGGTGTTAATTCCCGCACCGTCATCGTTGATGCTGATGATGACGTGACCACCTTCGTGATAGGCGTTCAGCTTGATGGTTCCTGTTTCAGGTTTACCAGCAGCACGGCGGTCTTGTGGTAATTCAATTCCATGGTCAGCAGAGTTACGAACCATGTGTGTAAGTGGGTCTTTGATCGCATCCAGAACAGTACGGTCAAGTTCCGTTTCGGAACCGGACATATCCAGGTCGATATTTCGTCCGGTAATCTGGCAGAGGTCGCGAACCAGTCGGGGCAACTTGCTCCAGGCGTTTCCGATCGGCTGCATGCGGGTTTTCATCACCCCTTCCTGCAGATCTGTCGTCACCCGATTCAAGTGCGAGATTGAATGTGAGTATTTGGATTCCTCTTCGGTCCGTGCCAGCTGAAGTAACTGGTTGCGTGTAAGCACCAGTTCGCCGACCAGGTTCATCAAACTGTCGAGCACATCAACGTTCACACGAATCGATAAATCTGCGACCGATTTACGTGAACCACCTTCTCCCTGTTCAGCGGCTTCGGCTGGGGGAGCTGGTTTCGCATCTGCTGGTTTTGAGGTGGGTGCAACAGGTTGAGGGGTCATAGCAGTTTCTGTAGGTTCCGCTGGGGGGGTGGAGGGTTCCGGTGTTGTCGGTTCGGGAATAACTGCGGCGGGCTCAGGAATGGGAGCGGGTGTCGGCTCACTGGCTTCTTCTTCAAAGCCTGTTCCGCCGGCAGGAAGTTGATTTAAGCCTGGGATTTCTTCAGATGCATCTTCAACAGAATCAGAGAGAGCATTGAGTTCTTTGATAAGGGGGGAATAATCGGTCGTTGATTCTTCCCCTGTGGCTTCCAGGGCCTGCAACAGTTCCTTGATTCCATCGATACCCTTCAGCACGATAGAAATGGAGGCAACCGTAATCGGAAGCTGCTTGTCCCGCATTTTCCCCAAGACGTTTTCAGTCGCGTGGGCCAGTTCACCAGTACGATTCAACCCGATAAATCCACATGTTCCTTTGATCGTATGAATCGTTCGGAAAATGGAAGCAATCAAATTGGGATCATCGGGAGCTTGTTCCAAAGAAACAATCTCCGTGTCGAGGCGAACCAGGTTCTCCCAGCTCTCCGCCAGAAACTCTTGTATAATTTCATCTTCCACGGAACTGACTTCCCTGTTCTCTGGTGGAACATTTGTGATTTTGGAATCACAAAATTCAGGTTGGGTCGAAGAATGCTGGAAATGATCCTGAAATCTTTTAAGAGAAATGCCTTAAGCCATCATGCTCAAAGCAGTTATTACTCTTGAAACGGATTACAGAAGGATTTCCCTTCGGTTGATGTGAAACAGCAGGAGCTTATCATTGGGCAATTATTGAACGTACTGGACGCAGAGAGTGCGTCCAATATACAGTTTTTGTATCGACTAAATTCTTGATCGTCTTTAAACGACAGAATTAATGCTTCGAATTCGCGCTCGAAAAAGTAAATCTATTGCTTAAAGGGCTTCACCTCCTTAAGAACGGTTCAGAGCGTTCTCTCTCAGGCTGAAAAGGAATCACCTGGAGGTGTGGGTAGAATAGGGGGAGTGTTCTGCTGACGTAAGAGTCGGGAATCTACCAGACAAGTTCCCGTCAATCAGACGTTCCAGAGCAGAAATGACGTCGGGCATCATCAGATCAGCAGGTCTGCGACTACCTGCAGGCACGACTGTCGAGGCCAGGTTTTACAGCAATGCGGGAGGAGGAAGGTTTTTTGAGGCCTGTGCTGACGCCTCCGGGAAATCGGTGTGGCAAAAAAAACGCCACGGTCTCCTCCCCAAAGAATAGACTTTCAGGAGGAGATCCATGGCTCATCACACACTCAGTAGTAAAGACGTAATTCCGTAAGGTTTGGGCCTCGCTTTTTGCATTTTTTTGACAAGTTCTGCCAAATTCAGGAAGTTGATAGCCTGGTTGGCAGAGGAACTGTTCTGGTGTATATTTCCCTGGTGACTCGGCTGAAGCTTCAGTTTCTGATAACTTCGGAGTGAGCCTGGCCTGTTTTGCCGTCTAACGCTGAATGTCATGCATGAAAAAAAGGGTAGCTCAGACAATCACGCAGTGTTGTCTGAGAGCCGACAGGCACAGGAGGGCAGTTCGATGCGTGGTTTAATAATGATTGAAACTTCTATATTCCCCTCTTGTCGCTTCGCGACCCAGACAACTCTGCGAGATTGTCTGGGCTACCCACCTTGATTTTTACCTGACAAATAGTGATAGATGAACACTACCCGTGCGATTTTTCCAGTGGGCCTCTGTGGTGAACCGGGTAGAATAGGGACATACTTGTAAAAATTCTTAATAGATCACCAGACGATGTATTGTTGATTTGTTTTTGTTCAATGAGCCGAGTTTGCAATGGTTGATTACAGTCTTGTGGCCATCCTGCTGTTGCTGGTGGGATTAGCCATTCTGATAGCGGAAATTCTGATTCCCTCGGGTGGAATCATTGGCGTTGTGGCTGTGCTCTGTCTGGCTGGCTCATTCTGGGCGGCCTGGATTGCCTGGTGGGAAAATAATCAGATCGTTTTCTGGGTCTATATTGGTTCTCTGATCCTCTTTGTTCCGACAACCATCGCCGGGGCCTTTTATATCCTTCCAAAAACACCCATCGGTAAAAAACTGTTCCTCGATCCTCCCCGAGAGGAGGAGGTCATTCCCTTTCTGACCGAGTCGCAGAAACTTCAACAACTTGTGGGACAGGTTGGCAGAAGTCTGACGATGCACAATTCCGGCGGTATGGTGCGGTTGGGAAGTAAACGTTACCACTCCGAATCGGAAGGTGTTCTCATCGAACCGGACACTCCAATCCTGGTGATTGGCGTGAAAGGAAACAGTTTACTGGTGAGAGAAATCAGCAAAGAACAACTGGTGGCATTCGAACAAAATCAGCAAGAGGATAAGACTTCCGCTGCTGAAAAAACGAAACCCTCTCCCCCAAACGAAGATTTGACAGCCAGTTCGGAATCCAATGTTGATTTTGAGATTCCCTGATTCGCTTCCAGCTTCGCTGTTGAGAAGATTGCAGCAGGAACGTTAAATTAGAGGTAGATACTGTCCATGTGAATCCGCATTCCAGGCGGGAATAACAACGAGCACATGGGCAACAATTCGAATGAAATCCAATTCGTGAATAATCTTTCACCAAGTTCCGCTCTCCCCGGGAATGCCTTCATGATTTCTGACAACTTGATGCTGTTTGCACAGGGTGATTTGAAAGATATGATGACCTTTGTCGTCCCTATCGTGATTATCATCTTCTTCCTGATTCTGTTTGCGTTTTTCCTTCGCTTCGCAGGATTATGGATTCAGTCTAAATTCACCGGTGCCGGTATTGGCATGATGAGTCTGATCACGATGTGGATGCAGAAGGTAAATCCGAGCATCATCGTCCGGGCACGCATCATGATGGTGCAGGCAGGGCTTTCCAAAATTTATGATGTATCGCACAAGAATCTGGCCGCTCACTATCTTGCCGGTGGAAACGTGATGAACGTGACCCGGGCCCTGATTGCGGCAGATAAAGCAAAAATTCCACTCGACTGGCAGACAGCGGCGGCGATTGATCTCGCAGGCCGGGACGTGCTCGATGCGATGCGAACGAGTGTCTATCCGAAAGTGATTGACTGTCCCGATCCGCGCCGCACAGCAGGTTCGCTGGACGCCATGGCGGGTGATGGTATTCAGTTGAAAGCCCGTGCACGGGTGACCGTGCGGACGAACATCAATCAGTTGATCGGGGGAGCAACCGAAGAAACAATTATCGCCCGTGTTGGTCAGGGTATTGTCCAGGCGATTGGTTCGACTCCTTCTTATAAAACGGTTCTGGAAAACCCCGATTCAATCTCTTTCACCGTGCTCAATCAGGGGCTGGAAGCGCACACCTCGTTCGAGATCGTCTCGATTGATATTGCTGATATTGATGTGGGTGATAACATCGGTGCCCGTTTGATGGCCGATCAGGCTGAGGCGGACATGCGAGTTGCTCAAGCGAAGGCCGAACAGAAAAGAGCCGATGCCTTTGCCCGTGAGCAGGAAGAAATCGCCCATATCCAGGAGAATCGGGCGAAAGTGGTTCTGGCAGAAGCCCAGGTACCGAAAGCGATTGCCGATTCCTTCCGCCAGAAAAAATTGGGTTTGATGGATTACCTGAACCTCAAAAACATTCAGGCCGACACCTTAATGCGTAGCTCCATCGCTGGTGAACCCCGTACTTCCAATTCAAACGAGTCGTCCTCCTAGTCGCCTGTTGTTTCGTTTGTTGTTTTGATTCTAAATTCATACTAGAGGAAAGAGTAATGATGAATTACTGCCTGCTGGCTGTTGATTCGGAAGAAGTGATTGCCGCTGTCTTCCTGATCATCACTTTTCTGAGTTGGGTTTTTCAGGCGATTAATTCCAAACAGGAAAAAAACGGAAATAAACAGGCAGGAGCAGGCCGCCCCAAGCCACAACGGAAACAACAGAAGCAATCCTTCGAAAATGAAATCGAACGCTTCCTGAAAGAAGTTAACGACCCGGATGGGGCTCGACGTGAACGCGAACAGCAGGCCCGAAGAGAGCAGACCGAGCGTTCCCGACCAATTCGTTCTGCACGGGTGCAGGAAGAAGAGTTTGAAATCGAAATCATCGATGAGCCTCCACCGACCCCCGCCCAGCGTCGACGGCAGCGTCAGCGAGCTCAACAATCCCGTGAGCGGGCTAATGCCCCCGCAAAGCAACCTGCAGCGCGGTATCAAAAAGAAACGGGAATCCTTATCCAGTCGAACCCTGCAAAAGCATGAATTGGGGTCAGGCGTCGGGGCCCATGTTAAAGAATACCTCGATAAAGACGATGCCGAGCAGGAAGCTCATCTGAAATCTTTAGGTGTTGGTGTTTCCTCTTCGGTCGCCTCCCATTTGGGGGCTTTTGAAACGACGGAAGCAAAAGCGACCCGGCAGAATCGAGCGGCAAAAGTACGCACCCTGTTCGGGAATCAGGAAACGATTCGACAGGCGATTCTTGTGAATGAAATTCTCTCCCCTCCTAAAAGCCTGCGTTAAATCCAGTTCTTTTCGTGGCAACTCGGCTGGCTTCCGGGTGATGCTTCTGAGACAATGAACTGAATTGAGATACCGGGTTTAAACAAGTGAGAAGGGATAATGGCTGATCAGATGCGTGTGCTGCTGTTGGCACAACGATTCGAACTACGCGGCCGCTCTCGTTATACGATGCGGTTGTGCAACGCTTTTTCCGAACAGAAAATTGCGTTTGAAGTCATCACTTCGGATGCACATCTACTCAACCCGGAAGATATCGAGCGTTGGCACATTTCCGAATACCGACATCTCGATCTTCCATTCTGGGGTTATATCGTACAGCGCCTGATCGAACGTGACCTGCATGATGAGCCTCCTGATCTGATTCATGTCCAATCAGGTTCACTGGCTGAGTTTGGTTTGAATCTGGCCGAGGCGTTAAATCGGCCTTGTATCCTGACGATTCAGAAGCATGTAAACGGCAAAGAGTCCTGGCTGAGAGAGGTGGAACGCTTTGACCGCATTATTGCTGTGAGCCAGGATGTGAAGCGAAGTTTCCAGGAACATGCGCGTTACCCCTCCCATCTTTTGAGTCGAATTCACAATGGAGTCCCGATTCCAGAGGTCAATCTGGAAACAGATCTGCTCAATCCCACACGGGTTCCCGTGATCGGCATTGCAGGCCCCTTGGAAAAGGTGAAAGGAATTCCCTACTTCCTGGGGGCAGCTCAGAAATTGTTGGCCGAGAAATACGATGTCGAATTCATTGTGGCGGGTGCAGGTCCGGAAGAAGGAAATCTTCGCCGGTTGGCCAACGAACTCAAACTGACACGGCACGTCACCTTCGCTACGAATTTACGTGATCTTTCGACACCGCTGAAGGCGATCGACATTTATTGCCTCCCCTCCTTACAACAGGGATTGGGAACCATCATGCTGGAGGCAATGTCGATGGGCCGCCTGGTCATAGCGACCAATGTGGGGGGAGTCGACAGTATTGTGCAGAATGGTGAAACAGGATGGATTGTTCCCGAGGCGGACAGTCAGGCCCTGGCAAGCCGCATTATCGATGCCCTGGATCATCCGGATGTTTCCCGGAAGATCGGCATGGCTGGCAGAGCATTTGTCCGCGAAAATTTTTCGGTGGAGCAGATGGTCGAAAAAACAGTTTCGCTCTATCATCAGGTACTCGATTCCAAAGCCGACCTCGCTTCCGGGTCGCGCTGAGTAACCCATTCTAATCGCTGTTTTCAGGAACTCTTGATGTACGCCGAAATTATTGCCATCGGATCGGAGCTGACGTCCGGTGCCAAACTCGATACGAACAGCCAGTGGCTCAGCCAGCCGCCTGGCCGAACATGGAATCAGTGTGCGTGGACATCATACAGTCGCTGACGATCTGGAAGAGCAGGTGAAACTTCTCCGTTCAGCAGCCGACGCGCTCAACTGGTTCTGATCACCGGGGGACTGGGGCCGACTCTGGATGATCTTACCCGGCAAATGATGGCTGATCTGGCTGGTGTGCCTCTGGAACTGAATGAAGCAGCACTGGCGCATCTGTTGAAGCTGTTTGAACGACGAAACATTCAGATGCCGGAACGCAATAAAATTCAGGCGATGTTCCCTGCGGGAAGTCGCATGGTTCACAACCCGATCGGCACTGCCCCGGGAATCTGGATGAAAACGGACTTCCCACCTCTTGCCGATATCATCGCGCTACCGGGAGTTCCTTCCGAAATGAAACGGATGTTTCTGGAAGAAGTTCTCCCTCATCTTCCCAGTGGAGGTCGTTTCATTCGGCAGGCTCGTGTCAATTGTTTCGGGCGGGGTGAATCGAGGTTGGAAGAACTGCTGGGCGAGTTGACAGCCCGAGGCCGCGATCCGGAGGTCGGTATCACCGCGCACGAAGCGACCATCACATTGCGGATTAATACCAGTGGTGAAACAGTCGAAGAATGTGAAGAAAAAATTCGTGTCACCAAAACCTCAATCCTGACTCAGTTGGGACACCTCGTCTTTGGAGAGGAAGATCAGGAACTGGAACACATTGTTGTTGATTTACTCAATCAACGAAACGAAACGTTCTCCACCCTGGAACTGGGAACAGGTGGGTCACTCGCAAATCGAATACATGATTATGCAGAATCTCCCCGCTGTTTTGTGGGTGGATTGATTTTTCCCGATTTAAAACGTGCTGTGCGGGGGCTTCGCCAGTTGGGCTATCAGTCAGAGAGTGACGAAGTTTCTTTTGTTGAATTAGCGCAAGCGGCCCGCAAGTTGATGGAATGCGATTATCTCCTGGCGATTTCCGATTGGGATCGCAAGCTGGATGAAGCGGCTGGAAGCGTACCGGATGTGACCCTCGCCTTAATCACTGCTGAGAAGATCGTGGAGAAAAACCTGGATGCTCGGTGGAGACCCGGGCATTTATAAAGGTCGCGTCAGTAAGGCAATTCTCAACGAGCTCCGTTTGCATCTTCTTAATGTGGAAGAATGAATTCTATGCTGGATAGAAGCTCTCGATAGATTCAGGCATCTTTCTGAGTCAGCAGAGAAAGAGTTCCCAGGCCGTAGAAGGTGTATTCGACATCGGCCTGATCATCCCAGTGGGCCGCCGCGGAACCCGCCTGTTGGAAACTCCAGCTGGCTTTCGAAAAACTCACGGACTTGATTCGGTTTGACGAGACGATCGAGGGGAATTCCCAGGTCCTGTAATGTCAGCAGGCCGGTGAAGGTGGAGAGCCCATCGGCGAACGGGATGCGCGTATTTGCCTGAAAACCACCTTCGTCACTGCGAACTTCTTTTAAGAAGTGGACCAGGTCTTCTTCCAGCTCTGCATCCCAGGCCTCCAGGATTTTTAGCAGCACCACTGCGGCGGCGGTGGGGTTGGTACCACTCCGTTTCATGGGTGCAATTTCGACAAAACCACCATCTTCACGCTGGCGATCATATAAGAACTGCACCAGCGCATTCGGACGGGGGATTGGTAATCCTAAAAATTGATAACAGAGTGCGGTTAAGAATGATTGATAAGTGCTACCAGCAGCCCCCTGCTCTGACTTGGCATAACCTCCATCATCACGACGAAACGATTCCAACCGATCCGATAAATGCGATGTGAAATCAGCCGGCCATGCCTGTGTTAAATCGCTGCCCGTGGCAATTTGCAGCATCAGCGCCGAGTTCAGCCAACTGATTAGATCAACCACTCCCAACTGCTGAGGTTCGTGACTGCTTAAAAAAGGGAGTGTTCTTCCCGCGATCTCGGCATCCAGGCCTGCGACTAATGTCAGTCCCCTTAAAGCGAAGCTGGTGTAATATAAATCGGAATCCCCTTCCCGACCGCCAAATCCACCATCTGATTTCTGTTGCGAGAGAATAAACTGCACATGCTTTGCGCAGCGATCCTGATCCCAGTCGCGCAAACCCGTGCTCAGGCGGTTAGCAAGTTGAATCAGGTAAGGTTCGGACGACATGCAGAAACTCAGTGGAAAACAGGATTCAGTTCAAATGCATCAGATGCGGGAAGGTAGAGAATAGCGTAGCAGAGCGGGATGTTGTCTGACAGGAGTGGCTCGGTTTGGAAGGACCTGTCGAGCAGAGATTATTTTGAATTGGAAGGCTGGTCCGGTTGAGAGGGAGGACTTTTCGGCTCAGCAGCAGGCTTGGGTGGAGATGGTTCCAGGTTTTGATCGTCAATCGCGTTTACAGTTTTTTTCTCTGTTTCTGAACTGGTCTTATCGAGTGGGTTTACCCGAAGTGTGAATTCCCGAAATTCATACTCGGCCCGATTTTTCTCCGGGTTTAATTTGACTGTAAATTGATCATTCAGGGAAGGAGTCACGTGGTTGTAGATCGTTTTTCCAGTTCGACGATCTACTACAGCGATTGTAAGAGTCTGGGATGTTCGCAGACCGAGGAACTCCTGGTTCTGACGTTTTAATAACAGAAAGAACGGCAACTCCTCCAGCTGTTGATAATAAACACCGGGATGCTCGATTGGTTTTTCCCACAGCAGTGTTCCCTGCTGGCGATCAATGGCGAAGCAGGTTCCATTGACCAGGAACGGAGGGCGCAGGCCACGTGTGCGATCTGCGTAATAAACTTCGGCATCGTTTTTCTGGTCTGTGCGTGTCAGTACCAGGAATTGATCGTCAGAAACGACCAGGCGGATCTCCAGCAGTTGCTCAAATGGAGATAACTGTAACTCGGACTAACGGCTTTCCAGTTGAAAGCTGAATCAATTTAAATTTACCGGATGGTTCCAGTGCAGCCAGCAGATCGCCCGCTTCATTGCTGACTAAATCGAGCGCTGTTTTGGAGGAGAAGGTTTCTTTCCAGACCTCTTCGCCCGTTTCGATTCTAAGAGAAAAAATGTCGACTTCGTTTTCTTTCTGTTCGGTCATCACACATTGATTACCGATGAGAGCGATCGGGTTCTGGTTAAACTTTAATTGCTGTGAATGGGACATCTCTCCGTTCAGCTGTTCACGGCAGTCAGTTCCCGGGGTAACTGGCGATCTCGAGAGATCAGACCTAAAGCCGCTCCTGCTCCAAACAGTGCTGCTGAATCCGAAATGTTTTTCAATTCCCAGAGAGCTCGTCCTGTGAGCAGGTCCACTGCATGCAAATTTCCTCCGACTCGATAATAAACGCGGTCTTCAATGACTGGTCCTGCGTAGGGCTCGGAAACTTCATACCAGGGTAACCGACTGTTGATGCCTCCCGATGTGGTTTGTGCGGAAGACTCCTGAATCGATTTCGTCCACAACATCAGCGGGACTACCTCAGGACCGCGACTCACCCAGAGACTCAAACTGTTGTCAAACTTGAGCAGCATATAAGGTCCACTGGAAAAGATTGAAGTCCGGTCGACATCGACTGTGGCCAGTGTTTTCCCCGGGATGGGAAAGACCCACTTTTGTTCCTGGTAATCCGTTTCGGCAGTAAGCTCCTGGCTGCGAGGGTTCCAGAAGTAGTGAAGCTTCGCGAAGGGACCGGGCCGATCGATCATATGTTCCAGTTCACGTCGGAACGTCGTAGGGCCGCTGCGCAGGTTGTCGTATTTCTGAACTTCATACTCATCAATATCGAGATAGGTAGCAGTCGAAGTGCGTGCCGATATGATCTCTTCCCGTTTCACTTCAGCAAACTGAGCTCCAGTCAAATTGTCAATTAATGGCGACTCTTTCCAGCGGGCTGAGATATCATCGAGCCATTGCAGGGCGAGAGTCTGCTCATGCTCCTGTTGCAGCTCTTCCAGGTAAGCGACCGCCCAGAGGCCACCACTTTTTACATCATGTCGGGCGAGTTGCTGCAGGTATAAGTTTCGGCGTGTTTTCAGGCGGGTCAGTTCGCGTTCATTCGTGGAAGGATTGTCGGCTTTCGAAAGCTCTGCGATCTCTGCATTTTCTAACTCCACCAGTCGGGCTTGTAATAGAGTCACTTCGGGGAGGTCTCGGCAGCACTGTTCGAGTTGAATCAGCTGGTCTCGATTTTCGGAGGGGATCGTATCAACGAAACCCTGTATTCGTTCCTGCATTCTGGCCCGTGCCGGTTCGTCGAGGTTCTGATACCAGTCCGCGAATTTGACCCGAAACCAGAGTGTGGGGTTAATGGACCGTATCCAGCTTGAACAGAGGGAGCTTCGAGAAGTCACTCTCCTGAATAAATTTGAATGCCGATTTTGAATATGGTGTCGTATTTCGTCGACATAACGGCCGAGAATCAACTTCAGTATCGAGAACGATTCATTTCCGGTGGTGATAAGAGAGAGTAACTCCTGAATATGGCTCCGCGTTTTCTGAATTGTGCTGAACTTCTTCCTTGAGCAGGCGAATCAACAGTTTCTGTGCCGGTCAGATTGATAAGTCGTACAGAGTTCGGAGTTGGTTCATTCCTGATTCCCGTTCACCTGCCAGCAGCTGTTGATGGGCTTGGAGGTAGATCAGGTTTTTATCTTCGGGGTTGTTCTGAGGGGCAAGTTCCACTTGATCGAGTTTGACGGTGTGGCGAAACAGAGCAGGTATTGCTCCCCCTGGCAGAAGAGTTTTCCTTCGGCAGCAAACAGAAGTCCCCGCGCTTCGTCATCAGGAAGAACATATTGCGTAACGGTTCGTCCGCTTTCGAGGTCGAGAGTCAGGATCAGACCGGAGCTGAGTGGCAGATGAATAAACTGGGTTCGTAAGTAACGCATAGCCCGCAGGAATGTGTTCAATAGGTGATTTCCAGACTGTTTCGCCGGTTGTGAGTTCAATCTATCGTCCCGGAATCTTGGGATTCATGTATAAAGCCGTTCGCGGGTAATTCCAATCAGGCTGACAAGCGTTTTTCTGCTCCTGAGACCAGTTCAGTTTTCCCGTCGCGGCATTCAGGCAGAAGTAAACGGCGCTATCCGGAGGAGCCATCACGACATGCCCTTCCGCGGCGATTGCGAGGGCTTCTCCTCCGGGGTGGCTCATCTCTGAGGGGAGCAACATTCCAAACGGGTCAGAATCGTCGATCTCCTGATAGCGGAAACGGGCTGAAAAGCTGGGATACTTCGAGGACCAGGCCCAGCGTTGCTCTGACAGGTCATAACCATGCAGATAACCGTTGCCTGTGGGGCAGAGTAGAAGTTGATCGAGTAATGTGGGGGAAAGCTCATGGTTGTTCAGCAGGATTTCCTGAGTTTCGAGTTGAGAGAGTTCCTGCAATGCCTGCTGACGAATCAGTTGGCCCGTTTGCGTGTCCGATGTCAGCAGCATTAACTCACTGCCGCTGATCGCCAGGGTGTATAATGTCTCGTCCACACAGATGGGAGCACCGAGGAAAAAGTATCCCGCCAGGGGTAATTTCTGGTGCTGGCGGGTTCTCTGATTTCCCAGGATCAGTTTTCCGGATTGTACATCAATCGCAAACAGACGATTAAATCGTTCTGGCTATCGCTGACGCTGCTGTTAACCCTGAAACATGTTGGTCACCCGGTTCGGGCACACACGATCCAGCCCGAACACATAACGTACGTTACTGCTGATTGATAATGCCCGAGAATGACTCCACAATCGGGAGCGAATCAGATTTTCGAGGGCCGTCCGATTGTTCCTCAAAGTCACCCGCTCGGATCGGATGTGCCTCCAGAATCAGGCGTTCAAATTCGGAGATCGGGTTGCACATGTTTCCAGGCCAGTTTGCCAGTTTCAATATCACGGGCTTCCAGGCCCGACAAGGTGCGTGTGA
Organism: Planctomycetaceae bacterium; assembly: GCA_041398805.1. Lineage (GTDB taxonomy): Bacteria > Planctomycetota > Planctomycetia > Planctomycetales > Planctomycetaceae > Polystyrenella. The sequence goes on from JAWKUC010000003.1 coordinate 549,658, forward strand.
TGATCAGCGAGCCTACTTTAAGTGGCTTGCTGTCCGTCAGCAGCTCCTGTTCCTGTGATTCGGTATCCCGGATGAGATGTTGGATGATCTGTCGCGCTGGTTTGATCTGGCTGGGGCGCGTAGCAAAGGCTGATTCAAGCAAGTCAACTTTCCAGCTGACTTCACCAGCAGGAAGGGCCGTGCTCAGTCGATTCCGGGAAAGATCTCCACGGTTGTGTGCCCAGTTTTTGTGAGGTACTGCTTGGGCATCAAAGCTTGTGCTGCGAATGGAGGTCAATAATTCCGGAGTCAGCTCTGGTGCAGGAATCGTCTCTCCTCGAAATGTTACTCTGGCCTGCGGTGACGATTTCTTCAGTTGCTCCAGCAGTTGACGAGCGATGGTTTCTTCACCCGATTCCAGATAGGCCCAGGCGAGTCGAAACTGAATGGTGCTCGCTTCCGCAGGCAGAGAATCGAGAGAGAGTAATCGTGAATAGAGATTAATCGCGGCGGGAAATTCAAATCGATCAAAGTGCAGGTTGGCCAATTGCAAAGCCGCTTTTTTCCCGCTGGCTGTATGCAGGTAGCGCGCGACCAGTTTTTTCAACTGGTCCATCGCCTGGCGAGGGTTCTGCTGTTTGAGAATTTCCTGATAGAGACCCTCGGCTGTTTTACCATAATTGAGGTCATACAATCGCGCTGCTTCTTCGGGAAGATCGTTCAGTAACTCCAGTGCAATATTTTTTAATGAGAGAGGTTCGACATGCTGGAACTTTGGAAAGCGATCCTTCTTCAGCAGGAGGTCAGTATCAAGTTCCAGAATGGATTGCACTTCTTCCAAACCATTGGCATATGAACTGGTTTGAAAGGCATCAATCGCGAATTCCAGTTTTTCGATTAATTCCTGCTGCTCATTAATTCCCGATTGCACCTCTGCGGCGGCTGCAGGGGCGGGAGTGATCTGGATCTGATTAGCAACATCAGGAGCGGCCTGGGCAAAGAGAACCTCTGGTGTCTGTCGCTGCTCTAACGAGAAGAAGGGTTGCTCCCCGGCGATAGCCTGCAAGGTGAGGGAGAGAGCCGCAGAAGAGAAAAGGACCCAGAAGCTGAGAAGTAATCTTGGTCGGATGTTCTTCAATTCCGGGAGGTCCTGTAGGAATGCGAAAATGGGCGGGGTACAGAGGTCTGTTGTTAAGCACAGACTAATGTCAGGAAGGTGCTTTATTATAGGTTCCGGCAGGGGTAAGCTGAAGCGGCAATTGACCGTTAGTGATTGGAGAACAAGACGAATGTGACGATTTTGGCATGTCGGGCGGGTCATCTCGGGGAGGCCGAGAGTGGATTTCAACCGGATTACCAAAGAGATCCTTTCGCCCCCCCTTTATCTATGATAAGGTGCAGGCGCCTTTACAATTAAGGCATAACCGAAATGTTACTGGTATTGTGTACACACGCTCTTTGCTCTCTTCTGACCCGGATTCACTACAAGCAGTCCTGCAACCCTCTGATGCGGCACATTGAACCTCTAATAAAAGCAGGTTCAAGAAGGGCCAAACAGATTACAGGATGAGTTCTACAACCGAGACAGGTCCATGCCCGAAATCGAGGAACTTGAACAGCGACTCATTGACGGTGATCGCACTGCGCTGGCAGAGTTGTTCCAGGTTCATTACGAACGTTTGTGGCGGATTGTGCATTTCCGTCTCGATCCCCGTTTGCACGGTCGGATTGATGCGGACGATGTTCTGCAGGATGCGTTTATTGATGCTGAAAAACGGATCGAAACCGTTCTGCACGAATCTCCCGGCTCGGTCTTTATCTGGTTGCGGCTGATCGTCAGTCAGACGTTAACCGACCTGCATCGCAAGCATTTGATGGCTCAGAAGCGATCAGCCAAAAAAGAGATCCGCGTCAATCATCAGAAATACAGTAGCGAATCGACATCGTTTGCCCTCTCATTTCATTTACTGGGGCATCTGACCTCGCCCAGCCAGGCGGTGATGCGAACCGAGATCTCCGAGAATCTCGAAGCGGCCCTCTCGAGTTTGAGCGAAATCGACCGCGAGGTACTCGCCTTACGTCACTTCGAAGAACTGACCAATTCGGAAACTGCAGAAATTCTGAAACTGACCCCGCAAGCCGCTTCTGTCAGGTACATTCGGGCAATTAAACACCTGAAACATATTTTATCTGCAATTCCCGGGTTGATGCCGGATGAGTCCTGACGTATTGAATGTGTCCAACCCTCCTCTGCCGATTGCGATGACGCAATCCAGCTGACTCTTGGACGTATTTTCATAGCCCGTCGTTGTATCTAGTGCTTGAGATACCGTTTAAGCACCACTGCGACCCGGTTTTGAAAGAGTCTCCAGTCCCCGGGGTCAGTGTTCTCCCCGTAAAAAATGTTGAGGAACAGAAATCGGGCCTCACCTCGACTACTCGTCTCATTGTATAATTGTACGAGTATGAAATCGTTGTGCGCCTTGCTCCTCCTGTTTCTCTGTTGTCCCAAAACAGTGAGTCTTCGATGAGTGATGCGACAAGTGCCTACCAGATTAAGGTCTATGGTGTGCCTGAAAACTCATCCGTTGATGAAACACAAACTCGAGATCTGCTGGAGATTCTCCTCACGCAGTTCATGGAGGAGTTGCGCAAAGGGACCTTGCCTAAAGTCGAAGATTACGTAAAACGTTATCCTCATCTGGCCGCCGAAATCCAGGAGCTGTTTCCCATCGCTTCCAGTATGGAACAGTGGAAAGCCAACAAAGATCAGGACGTCGTCCTGCGTGAGATTCAGAAGCCGATCAAACTGGAAAAGATCGGTCCCTATAAAGTCATACGGGAAATCGGTCGCGGAGGGATGGGGGTTGTCTTCGAGGCGGTTCACGAACAGTCTGCCCACCGGGTCGCACTCAAACTGCTGCTGACAGGTTATGCCCATGCGGCCAAATGGCGCGAGCGGTTTCATAACGAAGCCCGCATTGCTGCCCGCTTGCAGCATACCAACATTGTTTCCATTCTCGACTTCGGCGAAGCGGAAGGAAGTTGTTACTACACGATGCAACTGGTAGAGGGGATGAGTCTGCACTGGTTGATTCGCCGGTTACAGGATCCGCCAGGGATGGTCTCTGCCACAGAAATTTACGAATCTTTCATGAAAGGAGAGAGAGCGGTTGCTGATGCGCCTCCCCGTGCAATGACACCGGAAGAGGAAGCTCGCTGTCTGAAGAGAAGTTCCTGGAAGCAGATTGGGAAAATTGGAATTCAAGTTGCCAAGGCGTTGCAGCATGCTCATCAGGGAGAGACCTTACATCGCGATATCAAACCCTCCAATCTGTTGCTCGATCCACGAGGTAATATTCGCATCACTGACTTTGGCCTTGCCCAGTTGATTGAAGAACAGACGGAAATTCAATCAGCGATTGTAGCGGGAACCTTGCGCTACATGGCTCCTGAGTGTCTGCAGGGAATGAGTGATGAGCGAAGTGATATCTACTCCTTCGGGGCGACCTTATACGAGTTAACTACGCTGAATAAAATGATTCTGGGAGACAACCCGAATGATGTGATTCATCGAATTCAGACGCGAGAAGTTATTCCTCCCCGGGCCATAGTTCCCGATTGCCCCCGGCCACTGGAAGCGATTATTAACAAAGCGACACAGCTCCAGCCGGAAGACCGCTATCAGACCGCACGTCATATCAAGCGGGATATCGCTAATTTTCTCAGGGATCAGCCAGTCGATGCTCCCCCGCTCCAATCGACGACCTCGTTCCGGAATCTTTTCTCACTCAAAAAGTGAATTCAGCTTTCTTGAGGACGATTGCCCGATCAGGCTGGAGTATCTGCACCTTCTGAAGCACAATGAACAAAGTGCGTTTGTCGTCCGTTATTGATGCTGTGGGACCGACGATCAAATGCCTGTTTGACCGGAGATCAAACATGGAAAGAACCGGATTGTGTCTGACAGAATGAGTATCGAATCTCACACCGAAGCCCTGCGCGAGGTGATCGAACAATATTGGGGTTATGACGACTTTCGTCCGCTACAGGAAGCGGCGATGCTTTCAGTCGTTGAAGAACGGGATTCACTCGTTGTATTACCGACCGGAGGGGGGAAGTCCCTGTGCTACCAGGTGCCGGCACTCACCATGGAGGGGCTGGCGGTAATTGTCAGCCCGCTGATCTCGCTGATGAAGGATCAGGTCGATGCTCTGAAAGCGTGTGGTATTCCGGCTGCCTATCTTAACAGTACCCTCAACTGGGATGAGTCGCGCGATGTCTTCGATGAAATCCGCACAGGGACACTCAAACTGTTGTATGTTGCCCCCGAACGTTTGATGAACAGTTACTTGCTGGAAAAACTCGTGCAGGCAAAGGTCTCGTTCATTGCCATCGACGAGGCACACTGCGTCAGCATGTGGGGACACGATTTCCGACCCCATTATCGGGAACTGAAACAGATTCGCGAAATCTTTCCCGATATCGCGATCCATGCCTATACCGCCACAGCTACTGAACCAGTACGGGATGATATCGTCAAACAGCTTGGCTTGCAGCAACCGGAGATTCTGGTTGGACCGTTTGATCGCCCCAATCTTTCATACTCAGTCGAGCAGATCAACGATCGCATCCAGCAGATTCGCACCGTCATCGATCGGCATCCGCATGAGTCGGGAATTGTCTACTGCATCTCCCGGAAAGAAGTTGAAAACGTCAGCAATACCCTCAATGAATATGGTTACAAATCGCTTCCCTACCATGCCGGTTTACCCGATGATGAGCGGTCTTCTAACCAGGAAGACTTCATTCAGGACCAGGTCGATATCATTGTCGCCACGATCGCCTTCGGGATGGGGGTCGATAAACCGAATGTCCGTTATGTGATTCACGCCGGTTTGCCAAAGTCACTGGAAAACTATCAACAGGAATCGGGACGGGCCGGTCGGGATAACCTGGAGGCGGAATGTTGTCTCTTTTATTCCGAGGCTGATATTTTTTCGTGGGAACGCATCCTGAGTGATCAACCCGACCAGGTTCGCGAAGCTTCAATGAACTCGATCCGGTCGATGCTTGGTTACTGTCATGCCTACACCTGTCGTCATCAGCAACTGGTTGCTCACTTCGGACAGAGTCTTGAAGAACGGTGCGAACATCATTGCGATGTCTGTCGTGGCGATTATGAACTCGTTGAAGAGCCCCTGGTCGTGGCTCAGAAAATCATTTCCTCTGTCTATCGCCAGGACCAGCGGTATGGGGCGAGCTACACAGCTTCTGTTCTGAAAGGTTCACGCGACAAGAAAGTGCTCGCTAATGGTCACGATCAACTGAGTACCTACGGTTTACTCAAAAACGAAGGTCTGGCGACCATCCGCAACTGGATCAATCAGCTGGTTGCCCAGCGATTCCTGCAGAAAGTGGGTGAGTATCAACTCGTGCAGATCACCGATACCGGCTGGCAGGTACTCAAGGGAAATCTAACTCCTAAATTGATTCAACCTCGCGTCGAAAGCAAAGCGGAACGGTCATCACGACAGGCACAGGAAATTCAGGGGGAAGCCTGGGAAGGCGTTGATCACCAGCTCTTTGATCATCTCCGCAAACTGCGACTGGAGACTGCTCAGAAAGAATCGCTGAAACCGTACATGATTTTCAGTGATGAAACATTACGGGGGCTGGCCCGGCATCGCCCCTCTGCTCTGGAGAAACTGCTGCAGGTGAAAGGGGTGGGACAGAAAAAAGCGGATGACTTCGGCGAACAGTTTCTCGAAGCGATTCGATACTACTGTGATGAACATGAGCTTGAACAGGATGTGGATTTTCAGTCGCGCCGACCACGTAAAACCAAAAGTAAAAAGCAGGATGAGTTGAGCGAAGTCGTCACGCAGGCTTTCGAGCTCTTCAGTGATGGTAAGAATGCGTTTCAGATTGCGGAAGAACTCGAACGGGCTGTGACGACGGTGAATGGATATCTTTCCCGTTACATACAGCACCATCAACTGACCAATGCGACTCCCTGGGTTGATGATAAAATAGTCGATCAGATTGAAGCGGCCATTGATGAGGTGGGAGACGACCGGTTGAAATTGATTTACGATCATCTGGATGAAAATCTCTTATGAAAATATCCGCATTGTGGTGGAATGCCGCCGACAGCGGGAAAGGAGTGCAGGATGATACCACGCGTTCTCGAACCTGAGGTTATGGACACGGCTGAAGAAGCTTGTGAATACAACGCCATGGATCACAACGAAGTGAACCATGTCTTTGTCGCCGATCTGCTGTGGGAGATGTCCCAGTGTGAACTGGAGGATAACCTCCACATCCTCGATGTCGGCACCGGGACGGCCCACATTCCGATTGAATTCTGCAAGCAGTCACTTGAACCGCACAAGATTGTGGCAATTGACATGTCTGCCGAGATGCTCAAGCTCGCTCAACTGAATGTGACCGAGGCGGAGTTGGACGATCAGATCGAACTTCAACTGGTCGATGCGAAAGGGCTTCCGGAAAAAATCGGTTCCTTCGAAGTGGTCATGTCGAATAGCATTGTGCATCACATACCCGAACCGGTGACCGTCTTTCAGGAGATGTATAACGCCCTGAAACCGGGCGGTCTGTTATTTGTGCGCGACCTGCTGCGTCCCGATAATCAGAAAGAACTTGATCGACTCGTCCAGGAATACACGGGATCAGAGTCACCTCAGGCTCAAAAAATGTTTGGCGAGTCGCTCCACGCCGCACTGACCCTGAAAGAAGTCGATGCCCTCTGCCATGAGGCTGGCATCGACCGCTTTCAACTCAAAGCGACTTCCGATCGACACTGGACGTTGAGTGCGGTAAAACCCGATTAACATCAGGAATTAGAAACGATGAGTAATCTCGAAGAGTTTATTAAAATGAACACACGAAGAACTTCTGTCGTGCACGTCGGAGGTTTCCGGCCGACTGGCGATCCCCTGGCAACGAACTTCTGTCTGAGGCCCGTCGCCCTGCCTGATGAATCCTGGCCGCTGCATGAGGGGGAACCTCTATACTTCATCTGTCAGTTAAATCTGACGCAAGCCCCCTTCGTACCTGAAATATTGCAGGATATTGCTGTGATTACATTTTTTATCAAGCCGGAACTTGGGTTGATGAGTGAATCAAATGGGAATGATTGGTGTGTAAGGGCCTATAAATCATTAGATGGCCTGGAACCAATGCCTATGCCGGAAGAGATGCCCGAGTGGGAACGAGGGTTTGAATGTCAGTGGAAGGAAGTTGAAGACCAACCTGTCTATGACGACCCTGAATTGATTGTCCCTGAAGGGTTTGATGCAGATGAGATTGAATTGGATAATGTCGGCATGACCAAAATTGGGGGATACGCAAGTAACATTCAGTCAGAACCCTGGTGGGGTTATAGAGCTCATCCCGCAAAGCCACGGTACTGTTTTCAGATCGATAGTGAAGAGAAAGTCAATCTGATGTGGGGAGACAATGGTCGTATTTACATCGCTCGGGGAACCACCCCCGGTACAGAAGACGAATGGTTTCTAGAGTGGCAATGTTATTAGATGGATGGTTGGAAAGTAGGTCAGGCACTGCCTGACTTATCATCAAGAGTGAAGAACAACACATCAATCAATTGATATGAATCCCATGTACTCATCATTGGATTGTACAAGATTTTGGTGTCTAAATTATGGCGACTTTTTAAATCGTTGGCGTGTTATTCGTCGCGCAGAAAGTTCGTCAGGCAGTGCCTGACCTACTGTTGGACAAATCACGTCACCACTTTATTCACGGCGTCCTTAATTCGTTCGAGGGATTTGTCTTTGCCGACGAGGAGCAGGCAGTCGTAGACGCCCGGGCCGACGGGGCTGCCAGTGACGGCGATGCGGAGGGCGTGGATCAGCAAGCCGGTTGAGACTTCTTTTTCTTCACACAGGGTTTTCAGCGTCTCTTCCAATGCTTCTGCGTCGAATTCATCGAGCTTCTCAATGCGGGCGCTGTATTCATTCAGGAGTTCAGGAACTCCCTCTTTGGCGACCCGTTTGTTAAAGTCTTTCTCACTGTAGGCAATATCATCCTGGAAGAAGTAGGCGACATCCAGGATATCGGAGAAGAGTTTCAAACGGTCTCCAAGTGAAAGGATCACCGAGCCGATGAAACCATGCTCGGCATTCACGTTCGATTCCTCCAGAATTTTCGCGTCGACCAGATAGGAATACACCCGTCGATTTTCTCTTCAGTGAGAGTTCGCTCATCCAGTGACTTTGGTAACTGAAGAGTTTGTCCGGGTCGAGTGAGGCCGAGTTCTTGACAACTCGATCCAGGGTGAAATGTTCGACAACAGTATCGAGTGACAGGATTTCCGTTTTGTCATCGAGTGACCAACCTGTGCGCGCAAGCGAGTTGAGGACACCGGCGGGAAGGTAACCGATTTTTTCATAGTATTCGACCATCACCGGGTTTAATGTTTCTGAGTTACCCAGGTTGATCAGCGGGAAGACCTGGTCATGCGCGGTCGAACATTTTCTTGAAGTTCGGGTTGGTTCGATATTTATCGAGATCCCGTTTGCTTAATTTTTTTGTTGTACCGGGAGCAGTCACAAACGGAATATGCGCGAAAGTCGGTATCTCATTTCCAAGGGCCTGATGCAGGAGGACCTGTGTCGGTGTGTTGGAGAGATGTTCTTCGGCACGGATGACATGCGTGATATTCATACCGGCATCATCGACCACGGTTGCGAAGTTATATAATGGGGAACCATCCGTACGCTGAATCACCGGATCCGAAATGAGACCAGCGTCCCATTCGACTTCACCACGCACTTCATCGACGATTTTAATTTTCTGATCGCGCGGTACGAGAAAACGAACAACCGCCGGACGGCCTTCTTCCTCATACTGTTTGATTGTTGCTTCAGGCAGATCAAGTGAGCGACGAATGTTGATGTAGGGTCGCTTTTCACTCTGGCCGCTTCGCGGTCGGCCTGAATCTGCTCAGGAGTGTCGTAATCGCGATACGCTTTTCCTTCGGCAAGCAGTTTGTTTGCCGCGGCGGTGTAGAGGTCACCCCGTTCCGATTGAAAATAAGGACCGTTAGGTCCCCCCACTTCCGGACCTTCATCCCACTCCAGACCGAGCCATTTGAAAGCCTGCAGAATCGGGCCGAGGGCCTCTTCAACATTTCGTTCGCGGTCGGTGTCATCGACCCGCAAAATAAACACCCCGTTGTTGTGACGGGCCCACAACCAGTTGAAGAGGGCTGTGCGCATCCCTCCGATGTGCATGTATCCAGTTGGGCTGGGGGCAAAGCGGGTCCGTACGGTGGTCATGATATTATTTCGGGTTGTTAACATAAGGGGTTGCTGATGGTTCAGAGTGCGGGAAGTGATTTTACGGGAGCCCTCGTCATCCGGTCAAGGAATGCCTGTTTTCGTAAGTAGGGCCTGTTTTTTCGGCTCCTACGAGAATTCAGAGGGAAGTTGGTTGCAAGTTCCGGGCTTCCGTTTAACCATAGAGAAACTTCAGTTATCCGTTTAGGGCTCTCGCCTGTACAGAAAGTGTTAGATATGCCGACCCGAATAATGTTCGCATTAATGTTTCTTGTCGCTTGTAATTCTCCCCTGATAGGGGCGGAGGAAGAAACATACGATTCTCAAACTACCAAACCTCAACCTGGTCTGCTCAAGCAGGAATTCATTTACGAAGTTCCTCAGCATCCGCAATGTCATGCGTCCACAATTGCCGAGACACCTGCCGGTTTGGTTTGTGCCTGGTTCGGTGGAACACATGAGAAAAATCCAGATGTCGGAATCTGGTTCTCCAGAGAAGTCGACGGAACCTGGTCCGAGCCACTCGAGTTGTTCAATGGAGTGCAATCGGCAGATCTTCGTCATCCCTGCTGGAACCCGGTTCTGCATCAGGTGAAAGATGGACCACTCATTCTCTTTTACAAAGTTGGACCCGATCCCCGTACCTGGTGGGGGATGATGTCGAAAAGTTATGACAACGGTAAAAGCTGGAATAAACCTGTGCGCCTGCCGGATGAAATTCCGGGACCGATTAAAAACAAACCTTTCGTACTGGAAGATGGCACCCTGCTCAGCCCCACCAGCACCGAGAATGTTGGTTGGCGAGTGCAGATCGACTGGACGAAAGATGAAGGACGCACCTGGCACTCAAGTGGTCCATTGAACGATGGAGAAGAGATCGGAGCGATCCAACCTTCGATCGTGCAGTACGGGGACCGCCTGCAGATTCTCTGTCGCAGCCGCCAGGGAAAAATCGCCGAGGCGTGGTCGGATGACTGGGGGAAAACCTGGGGTGAAATGACCCTGAGCGAAATGCCGAACAACAACAGCGGGACCGACGCGGTGAATCTGGCCCTGGGTGGAGTTGTGTTGATTTACAACCATGTGGGGGATGGCAAACGGGATCGGTCACCGTTGAATCTGGCGTACACCGAGGATGGAAAAAACTGGCAGGCGGCTCTGGTTTTCGAAGTGAACCCGGGTGAGTATTCGTACCCCGCCATCATTCAGACCGAGGATGGGCTGATTCACGCCACTTACACCTACAAACGGCGCCGGGTGAAACACGTGGTAATCGACCCGACCAAGCTGGAATTGCGTCCAATTCAAGGGGGAGAATGGCCCAAGTAGATAAAGTAGGAAGAGACGATTTCCAGCTGATTTCCTAAAACAAGAGGGTTGCCCTGTTTCACGGGTTGCCCTCTTTTTTCATACCGTAAGTTGCCTGGTTTCCCCTCGTTAAAAATTCTGGAATCGGGATAGCATGAAATCGGAAGATTTGTAAGAATGCCGCCCGCTCTCGTACGGTGATGATCTCTCATCAACCGATGAAATGAACGGAGGAGTTCAGTCTATCAATCAGGATGATTGCGCCCGACTGACCACTCACGATATGAGTTCTTATTTAATCTGATAATCGACTTCGCAGGGTGATTGAACCATGGATGGATATGGTGAGCAGGAAAACCACGAGTTCCAGCACGACCAGGGCTTTCAGCCGGAACAGCATAATCAAGGGGGACAGGAGGAAGCTCCTGTAACAGCCCGCCGCCGTCTGGGACGGGGACTGAGCGCGCTATTGGGAACGGGCAGTTCCGAAGGGGAACGCGTTATCGAAGGGGAAGAGCGTTTCGAGGGGATTGGCCCCGATGCGAACCATATCGATGTGGAATTGATCGAACGCAACCCTTCACAGCCTCGAAAACAATTCAATGAAGTCGCGATGAACGACCTGTCGCAGAGCATCAAAATGCATGGTCTGCTGCAACCGGTGCTGGTTCGTCCTCACGAAGGGAAATACCAGTTGATCGCCGGGGAACGCCGCTGGCTGGCCGCCAAACAGGCGGGTTTAACCGCAATTCCCTGCCGTGTCCTCGAACTCTCCGATCAATACGTGGCGGAAGCGGCTCTTGAAGAAAACCTCAAACGGGAAGACTTGAACGCACTCGAAAAAGGGGAAGCCTTTAAAGAGATGCTTGACCGTTTCTCGTTGCGAGTTGAAGATCTGGCGGCCCGGATGAGCATGGACCGCTCGACCGTGACCAACCTGATTCGTTTGCTCGATCTGAGCGAACCTGTCAAAGAAGAATTACGCAATGACCGCATCACCAATGGTCACGCGCGAGCCTTGTTAGCAGTAGCTGATCACGAAGCACAGGCGAATTTGTGTCAGCAGATTATCAGCCAGAAAGCTTCTGTACGCAAAACCGAGCAGCTGGTTAAACAGTTGCAGCAACAGGGTGAAAACGCCGAAGTCATTCCCTTCCCCGGAACGGAAACCAAAGAGAAAAAACAGGCTCCTGAACTTTCGAACCATCTCCTCTCCTTGCAGGAGCAGTTGCGACAGGTTCTGGGTGCTCAGGTTGAGATTAAACTCAAAACAGACGACAGTGGTCAGATTGTGATTCCGTTCAACTCGAATGAAGACTTCGAACGTATTCTGAGTGTTGTCCGGAACGCCGCTTAATCTGGCGGATCACTGTTTGCCTGCGCGCCTCTTAAAGGGATAGAACCAGCTCCCGTACGGTTTTACGAGAGCTGGTAGCGGCTGGTCGAACCGTACCGGATTAGCAAGTTCCCACGCATAGTTACCTGCCAGAACTTCTGATGAGACCTTCGCGCGTTTTTCATCGCGAGGAGTTGCCGGCCGGCACTGAGTCAGCTCAACCTCCCCCACCACAACACCATGCGGCAGCAGATCGAGCGGAAGTTGGTACTCGACGATCAGCGGCTTTCGCGATATCCGTTCTGGCGTGGGCTTGCGAAGCGTAGAGATAAAGCCTGCCCCGGTACTCAGTATTCCAGGAGCGGACTTCAATCGTCTTAATACCGCGAAGGATCAGTTCCACCCACGGGTAGCGAACCCCAAGCGCGGTCGATCGAGATCGACGCCCTCTGGAAGTGAATGGCTTGGTGGCTTTGTCATTTAGCTTTTGGTCTGCACTTCCGCGTTCCAACCGTAATCGACGTAATGATGGTCGAATGAACCATCGCTATGGATATCGATCACACCGAATCCTTCCTGGACTTCAAAACCACTATCCACATTGGGGCCATACCACCAGCCTCCGCAGACAGCCCCGTCACAGATGTAGGTGACATTCCCCCGTTCAATGCGATCGATCTCGTGCAGGTGACCCGAGAGCGCCAGCTTGACATTGTACTGATGAAGCAGTTTTCCCATCTCCAGGCTGTTGGAAAACATCGTAGGGCCACCCGCTACATAAAAATCATCACCGAGCAAGTCTGGTTGTTTACGAAAACTGGTGACGGTCAAAATCGGAATGTGAGTGACGACCACCGCAGGTGTTTCCGCAGGCTTGGCGGCAAGATCCGCTTGGAACCAGGCGAGTTGCTCTTCGTCCAGACCGGCGGTGTATTTGTAACGTTTCTCAATGGTCGGTTGAATGCTGTCCAGCACATAGAACCGCCAACCCTGGTGATCGAACGCGTGATACGTTTTTTCGAGTTCAAGATGATCCTGCATCAATCCTTTGCCGAATAGTTTGTACTTGGTATCGAGTTCCTCTTTGCGTGACCAACCGAAGACATCATGATTGCCGACACAATGATGTACGGGAATTTCTGTGTTGTCGGCGATGATCTGTTTGTAGAGCTCGAAGAGTTTATTTCCCCGATCATAAGCTGGCCCGGCCGCATCGTAGATCAGGTCTCCCCCGGTCAGGATGAAATCCGGTTTCGGGTCGAGCGCTTCGACCGCCTGCAGGCACTTCGTCATCCCCGCACTTCCACCCCGCTCGGGCTGCACGTGAATGTCTGTCAGATGCACAAACCGAAATACAGGTTTCTTCTCATCGGCTCCCCACAACGGTCGGTTGAGCGAAGTCGGAATCATCAATCCGGCAGAAGTGAGCGTAGCCGCCTTCAGGAAATCTCGTCGATGCATGTCTGGGTAGTCCTCATTTTTATTGTGGTTTGAATACATTTATTGAACCATGCAGTCCAGGAGAACTCAACCTGATATCACCGAGTTCATTAAATTCTGACATCTGCTCAATGGTCTCCATGCCTCGCTCAGGTTGATTCTTGCAGGATAAAAGGGTGGTTTCGCAGCTCTACAGGTCTACAAAGTTGCTGAGAGTTTCAATTTTGATCTGAGGACCAAGAGCATGAACAACCTGGAGAATGCCGGATTTCTGATTTTCGGCGCGAGCGGTTCAGTGGGAGCGCTGGTGAGCCGGCAACTGGTGGCTGAGGGAGCGCGGGTGCTGCTGGCGGGACGTGATGAAGCGAAGCTGAAAGTTTTAAGTGACGAGTTGAACCAGCAATATGCCGTGATCGAAGCGGGTGATGAATCGGCCATAGAACAGGCTTTCGAGAAAGCGGTCAGCACGTTCGGGCAACTTGGTGGAGTTGTGAACTGCATGGGGTCGGTGCTCCTTAAACCGGCCCATCTCACCTCGCTGGAGGAATGGCACGAAACAGTAACAATTAATCTGACTTCTTCGTTTCTGATCGTGAAGAATGCAGGCAAGGCCCTTCGCAAAAATGGGGGGAGTGTGGTCCTGGTTTCGTCCTCCGCGGCCCAAATCGGGATGTCCAATCATGAAGCAATTGCAGCTGCGAAAGCGGGAATTGAAGGTCTGGTTCGATCGGCTGCTTCGACCTATGCAGGACAGGGAATTCGTTTTAATGCGGTCGCCCCCGGGCTGGTGAAGTCCAACATGACCCGTTCGATCTGGGAGAATGAATCGATGGCCGAGTTCTCCAAAGAGATGCACGCCCTCGGTCGACTTGGCGAACCGCAGGATATCGCCTCTGCCATCTGCTGGTTACTCAATCCACAGAACAGCTGGATAACCGGCCAAATCCTCGGCATCGACGGCGGCCTGAGCCAGGTAATGCCGAGACGTAAAATGACGAAATGAAATCACAAGGTTTTATTTAATTTCGGGTAGTTTCAGGAATTTATTTCTGATTGCGTGATACTCTTTCACTTCATGTTCTGTCATTGGATTTATTGATGAACGAAAATCGGAGTAATCATTCAGAAGTTGTTCATATGATTTCTTCATTGAAACAGTCTGAGTATGCCAGATATCCGGACTTATTTTGAAACGGCAGACAGGTGTGTAGATAGACTTGTTATCTGCTGTGCTGATTAAGGTGAGGCCTGCTTCTTCCGCCGAATAGGTTTCAGGAAGGTGGACTGCTTCCTGTTCGCGAGCTGAAACCAGAAATTCCAACTGAAGTGATTGATCTCTTTTCTGAACCAGTGCACTGACTTCATCACGTCCCATGATTGATCTGATGTTGGATGGAGAAGTATCAGTATCGATTTCCTGCATGAACCATAACCATGCAGTCGCACAAATCGGCATGAAATAAGGATCTTCATACTTCTCGTAATTTAAAGATTCCAAATGGTCGAAATAAGGTTTCGATTTAAGCTCGCTATATTTCGGCTCTGGAATAATTGCGATCTCACAGTATTCCAGGCAGTAGACCTCATCCAGAAGCGATGCATAATTCTGGAAGTTCTCCGCCAGGTTCTCTAGCCAGATTGCTCCATCATTGCTGAACGCAAAGAACATATAGGGAGCTATTTTCATCTTCGTTCCCATGGGAAGAATTGAGGATAAGCAGAGATTATGAAAGTATGTATCCCGATGGTTGAAGTTTCTGCTCTACAGATTAGATATTCACTGCTTTTGTGTTGCTGCGCAATCCAGACAACCCCGGTAAAGTTGAAGTTAAGGGGCGTGATTGTCTGGACCACCCTTCATACTTGAAACAGGCATTCCATTCACGGTCTCGATAAATAATTCCCCGGGTGGCGGCGGATGAGTTGTTTCATTTCGAGGACGGTGAGGGTCGAGAGGACCTGGGAAGAATCGAGCGAGAGGGCGCGTAAGACTTCGTCAATATGTTTGGGATTGGTGCTGAGTGTATTGAGAACCAGAGTTTCCTGATCGTTCAGATTGAGTTCGATCGGTTTGCGGATCTCTCCTTTGTGAGAGGATTGCACCGGGTTGGTCAGCGGGCCGAGTTCTTCGAGGATATCTTCCACACCCCGGATGAGTGTCGCCCCATCGCGTATGAGATCGAGACAACCCTGGCTTTCAATGCTGTCGATTCTTCCCGGTACGGCAAAGACTTCGCGTCCCTGTTCCATTGCATGCCGGGCGGTGTGCAACGAACCGCTTTTGCGCGAGGCTTCGATCAGAATCACTCCGAGGCTCAAACCGGAGATAATACGATTCCGTTGGGGAAACAAACCGGCGATGGGTAATTGATCGAAACAGGATTCGGTGATAAGTGCTCCCTGCTCTTCGACCTGCCCCGCGAGGTCTTTATGTTCGGGGGGATAGACTGTGCCAAGGCCAGTGGCGAAGACAGCCAGCGTTCGCCCCCCTGCTTCGAGTGCTCCCCGATGCGCGGCGGCATCGATACCGCGCGCCAATCCCGAGACGACTGTGATGCCTGCCCGGGCGAGACCCCCGGCAATTTTACGGGCCTGGTCCAGCCCATACGGAGTACAACGACGTGACCCAACGATCGCAATCGCCAGACCATCGGTAGGTTGAATGTCTCCCTTGTAGTACAGAATAGAGGGGCATCAGGAATGTCATCGAGTAACTGGGGATAATCGTCGGCACCTCGCAGCAGGAATTGAACCTTGGCGGCGCGTAAGCGTTCCAGTTCAGTCTGCGCAGCTTCACCATCGTGTCCATCCAGAATCTTGCGGGCCAGTTTAGGACCGACGCCCGGCAAGGTGGTCAGTTCTTCGTAGCTTGACTGGAAGATGGAACCAAGATCACCAAAGTGATTCAGCAGATGTTGCACCGTGCGCGGGCCCACACCCTGAATCAAGCTCAATTGAATCGCGGGGAGAGCCGGATCTGATGAGCCAATCGGAGTGGTTTCGGTTTCAGAGGTGAAGTCGCCTGGGGTCACACAATCATTCCCGTGTACATGCTCAAGTCTCGATAATCTATACAGATAGTGTACACACGAATCGTTTTGATTCAAGTCGACACGAGAAACATGGAATAGAAATACCAGGAAATGGGGATGAGAGAACTACAAGCTGGGCGTGGGTCAATTCCCTCACTCCAGACGATCCAACCAGCACAACGAAGTTCAGTAGTTGAAACCGGCTTTACCCGTGCATGACTTACAGCTGGCTATTTCGTTAGCAAAAACCTGCAAGACGGAATGGAAGCTCCTTGCCTTTTCGAAAGCAGGTATTTGCCTCGCGGGCTGTGGACCGAAAAACGACTTGCACCTCTGCTTTTTAAACACCAGGAGTCTCAAGTGATTGCCGCTCCCGACAAGGTTGTTGGGACGAAGAGCCTTTCAACCCTTGCTGGTGATACCCTTCATGGATCTCAAATCAACCTTCATTAGTCTCAGCCGCTGCTGCCTGGTTCTAACATTGCTGACTCAAGCTGATTCCCTGTTTGCGCAGGGGACGATCAAAATGCAGAATCCATCTGCACCTGCTTCCGAGACTCAACACACAACTACGACGGAGTCAGATTCGGTAGAAGAAGATTTGTCAGGTGACGACATACTTGATCTCGATATTGAACAATTAGGGCGCGTGGACGTTGTCGTCAAATCGTTCGATGTTGAAGTTTCGACCGTGACTCGTAAAGAAAGTACGGTCGGTAAATCTCCTGCCGCTGTATTTGTTATCACACAGGAAATGATCCGCAAGAATGGTGCGCGAACCATTCCCGAAATATTAAGGATGGCGCCGGGTATTCACGTAGCGCAAGTCAACGCGAGCAAATGGGCAATCAGCTCACGTGGAGTCTCAGGTTTCGTCTCCAACAAAACGCTTGTTTTGCTCGATGGACGCAAACTCGAAACGCCGATTTTTGATGGTACGATTTTCGGAACGCTCAACTGGGATGCCCAGGATATTGTGATTGAAGATATCGAGCGCATCGAAGTGGTCCGGGGACCGGGTGGAACCTTGTGGGGAGCGAATGCTGTTAACGGGGTGATCAATATCATCACCAAGAACGCCAAAGATACCCAGGGAGATTTAATTTCTGTGGGAACAGGTGGTGAAGATAAAGCGATCACGTCGATTCGACATGGTGGAAAAAACGGGGATAATTTTCACTACCGTATTTATGGGAAACAGTCCGAACGCGATCGCTTCGAGAATGCTCATGATTCGACCACCAGTCACGGAGTTGTCTGGCCTCATGAGGGACATGATGACTGGCGACAACAGAGAATCGGATTTCGTGCCGACTGGGACGCCTTTGGTACTGGCGAAGACATACTTACTTTCCAGGGGGATTATTTCCAGGGAAATTCCGGCTATGGCATGCAGATGACTGAGTGGTTCATTCCCCAGCACGATTTTAATGTCTACGACGACTTTCATTTTGCCGGGGGGAATTTCCTGACGCGCTGGAAACACATTTTTGATGAAGATACGACCTCAACGGTGCAGGCGTATTACGACGGGCAAAGTCGATCCAGTAGCGCGCTCGATTCGGTTATCCATATCTTTGACCTGGAGTGGACGAACACCTGTAGCTGGGATGACGATAATCATCTCACCTGGGGAGCCCGATTCCGGAGCTATAACGACGATTTGACTTTTGATAATGGCCAGTTCGGAGCTCAAACCACCAAACAGACCCGCAACCTCGGTTCGGTCTTCATTCAGGATGAGATTGATGTCATCGAAGATGTCTTCACTGTCTGGCTGGGGACCAAGGTTGAGCACAACGACTACACTGGTTTTGAAAATCAACCGAGTGCCCGTTTTCTATGGACACTGAACGAACGTGAGATCATCTGGGGGGCTGCTTCACGAGCGGTGAGAACACCCTCTCGGAATGAAGATGACATGCTGCATCGTATCGGGATTCACGATCATGGCACGAATCTGCTTCTCAGCTTCGAAGGGAATCGAAATCTACAGGCAGAGAATGTGATCGCCTATGAACTGGGTTATCGCTCTCAACCAACGGACTGGTTTTCCTGGGATATCGCCGCGTTTTATAATCAGTTCAGCGATCTGATTGCCTATGCCGGGCCGGTGAATGTATTCGAAGCACCGAATACGGTGTATATCACTGAGACACCTGGTAACAATACCTCGGGTGAGTCTTACGGATTCGAGCTCAGCAGTAACGTCGATTTAACCGACTGGTGGGAGCTCTATGGTTCCTTCAGTTATGTGCAGATCGTGCTTGATCCTGATGATGATGTCGATACCCAGTTTTTGTGGGAAGAGGGGGCGACACCGCATGCGATGGTCTTCCTGCAGAATAATTTCGAAGTGACCAGGGAAGTCGATCTTGGTATTGGAACGCGATTCATCGATAGTCTTCCTGCGTTTTCAACAACGCAATCAGGATACATCGAAATGACTGCACGGTTGGGCTATCGTCCTAATGAAGAATGGGAGTTTGCCCTGATGGGTACCAACCTGCTTAACCCCTCGCATGTCGAATCGCACCAGGAAGTCATTTATGCCTCCCGCCCGGAACGCTCGCTGTTCGGACAGGTGATCTGGCGACATTAATTCTGTGTTGGCGTTTCATCCAGCAGCAGTCCATAGACATCGTGATCGACCCAGGTGCCGTACAGGTTTTCGTTACGACGCAAGGTTCCTTCTTTCGAAACCGAGCCGTTCCGGAATAGCACGGCTTTTTGCATTGCCAGGTCCGCGCAGCGGATCGTGACTTTCTGCAAGTTCAGATGCTCCCCGACCGATTACGATCAACCGCACAGCTACGTCATGATGCCAAGGCCATTGAATTCTTCGGCGAGCCAGTAACCGATGTCGGCGGTGCGATTTGCGGGATTCATCTTATGAAACCCCGTTACGCCAACGGAGGTTCCTTTGATAGTAGATAAGAACCGTGAGTACGTTCCCTCAGCATATTTTTCCAGCTGTTCCTGCAGGAAAGCACGGCTGTCTTCCGGGCCTCGAACCTTATCCAACCAGGGCAGCCACTGTTTCAGGTATTCCCGGTTCTTATCGGTTAGTGCGAAGAGTGCCTCGGCCTGATGAGGGTGGGCAAGGTGCAACTGAATCTGTTCATTTACAATGCGATAGAACATGCGGTTCTCCTCGGGTCTTCAGGGATCATCTGATGCAGAAGACAAACCGGCGGGAGAACGGGTTCTCGTGATATGTTCGTGAGCGGTCAGAAAGTTAGGAACTCGAGAGTGGACTCAGCGACATGAAAGTGTTCAGCAGGGCTGAATGACGTCCGAAACTTCGGCGAGCTGTTCCTGGGTGTTGACGCCCATTGCTTCCTGAATGTTGAAGACACAGCTGGCGACGACCGTTTCCCCTTTGTTCTGCATAATGCCGGGGCAGTCGGTCAGGTAGTATTCTGCCTGAGCGTTGACCGGTTTCAGCTCATCCAGAGAGCGGAGCAACGATTGTGCATCGAATGCGTAACAACCAGTGTTGATCTCGGTGATTTCCTGCTCGGCGGGGGTGGCGTCTTTCTGTTCGACAATTTTGACGAAGTTTCCCGCGTTATTGCGAACAATGCGTCCCAACCCGAAATTGTTTTCAGTTTCCGCTGTCCCAATCACAGCACTCGCCTGGTTCTGGGTTAATTGATCCAGCAGTCCCTGTAGCGAAGAGGATTGTAAGAGGGGGGTATCGCCTGCCAGAATCAGCACGGGGCCATGATGGCTTGCCAGTTGACTTCGGCAGCTCATGACAGCGTGACCTGTCCCCAGCTGTTCCGTTTGTAGAGCGAAATCGAGATCGGTGTGATGAGTCTGTGCCTCTTGAACACGTTCTGCCTGATAGCCAACCACCACGACGATTCTGAAATTCCAGCACCCCGAATGGCATCCAGGACGTATTCGATCATTGGTTTGCCATGAATTTCATGGAGGACTTTCGGAAGGTCCGATTTCATCCGCGTGCTTCTTCCGCTGCCAGAATGATCGCCATTTGTTCGGACACGATTTCGGCTTTCTTGTTTCGTCAGATGGATGTGTTGAGAACTGCATGTGTGCCACTGCCAGCTTGTCTAGCAGTGTGAGAGCAGTTAACGGTTTCGGAATGTTTTGATGTTGTCGCCAATCACCAGAGATTGTTGGTTTCCCCTCGTGGTTTTCAGGTGGTTCGATCTCACAATGGCACTGCTGACGAGCTAGCAGTGGCACACGAAATCATATTTACCTCACCGCTGGAGATGGACTGAATTCTAGAAGCGGAAGCCACCTCGCAGGATGAATCCGTCTCCAACATCAAAACCGGTCGTGCCATTGTTGAAGCTGACGTCACGGTTGAAGACCCAGCCCCCTTCGATGAATTTCTGGTAGTAACCCCGGTCGAAGTAAACACCCAGGACAGCCCGCCAGTCTTCCAGTTGGATTTTCTCACGGACACCTTCGGGTTCCATGTCGATTTCATACGCTTCGACGTGATACTCCCTTTGGCGTAGAACCAGGTTTGTATCCCATGAAATGTCCCATGAAGTAACTGATTCGAGATTCCGGTGACATGATCCGGAATTCCCAGCGAGGACTGGGTGTCCAGATGAAACCGGCATAAGGGATCCACTGGTCATCAACCCGGTCCCAGAAGCCAACCCCCAAGGCGTAAGTCATTACAGGAGAGGCGTGATAAAACACAATTCCGCGACCATCCCAATTATATCCATCCGAGGTCAGGTTATCCTGCAAATCGGTGACGATGGCCGGGGTAAACCCGAGTTGAAAACTCCAGGGACCGTTCGCTGGTGTCTCCAGTTCAAAGTCCCAACCAAAGCGATAGACTTCACTGGGCAAAGTACGAGTTGGAATCGGTGAACTGGTCGGTCCGTCCCACCAGCGAAAACCGAGTTGAGGGGTATTGGTCATGATCCAGTATTGAGCAAAAGGACTTGAGTATTCCCACTCGGCATCAAACTCGATGATTTCGAAGTCACCCAGATTCGGGTTGGCTGATTCGCCTGGTAACCAACCGACATCGTACCGCTGTTTCCAACCGAACTGATAAGGTTGAGCACCGGTCAGTCCCTGCGTGGGTGCTGGACCGGGGGTAATCGGTTGGTAGGGGTTAAACGGTTGGGTGTTGTTCAGGACTGGATCGTTATTCGGCACAGTGAAGGCCGGATTGGGCGAGGGCGTGGTCAACGAGGGGGCGCTGAAGTCGGTAGGTCCACCCAGACCGTTGTTCTCCGGAGAGGGAGCCAGGTTGAAATCATCAGTGGAGTTGCCCAGATCATTACCAAAGGGCTGCATCAGCGCCATGGTGACAGGGGGCAGGAACTCATCCGCTAACAAGGCGGAGGAACTCAACAGGCTCAATATCAAAGTGCACAGTTTCAGTTTCACGGTGCTACCTATCCAGTACAGGGTCGAGATCGAGAGAGAAAACTGGCAATGGGGCCCACCAGTTTCCTGGAGAAAAGTGGGCGGATTGTCAAAAAAGATTCAAGTTTGGTCAACACCAATGTCGAGGAGTGCGTTCTGGAACCATCACAGGCTGTTTAAGTCATTATTTAACAGACATTTAGTGTGATTTATGCTGGAGTGTGCTAATGAGGTTGGACAACAGGGGAGGAACATTTTTCAGAAAAATGCTGGTCAACTGGGCTGAAAAAGGGGGCTGGTGAAAGAAAGCCGGATGAAATAAAGTTACCCCTCACTCTCTCCGCAGAAATTGGTCACTTTCTGAAAAAGTTGGGTTCATGAATCTGTTTCGACGCCTTGAATGGAAACTCTCGCAGTCACTGAAGCATGTCGTGATTGGCCATCACAAAAAATCGGGCAAGGTGATGCTGAGTGATACGACATTGCGTGACGGGGAACAGATGCCCGGCGCCACCCTGGAACCCGACGAAAAAGTGCGCATTGCACAGCTTCTGGAAAAGACGGGAGTCCACTCCCTCGATGCCGGCTTCCCAGCCTCTTCCGAAGCGGATATCGAAGCGATTCGAAAAATGGTCGGTGTCATCAAAAAGCCAGTCCTCACCGCCCTGTGTCGGACAGTCAAAGGTGATGTTGATGCGGCGGAGCGCGCGCTCGAAGGTCAACCACTGGCCAAGCGGGGTGTCAGCCTGTTCTGTGGGACCAGCCCCCTGCACCGGGAGCATAAACTGAATAAATCCAAAACAGAGATTCTGAGTTTAATTGGAGAGACTGTTTCCTATGCGGCAGAGAAATTTCTGATCGTCGCCTTCAGTCCCGAAGATGCGAGCCGTACCGAGAAAGATTTTCTGTGTGAATGTTATCGCGAAGCAATTGCGGCTGGTGCGACGACGATTGGCTTTCCGGATACAGTCGGGTTTCTTACCCCTCCCCAGGCACGAGATTTCATTAAGGAAATTCAGGATAAGGTAACAAACCTTGATCGTGCATTACTCGCTGTTCACTTTCATAACGACCTGGGCCTGGCTGTGGCGAATACTCTGGCCTGTGTTGCGGAAGGAGCCAATGTCGTGCAGTGTACGGTGAATGGAATTGGTGAACGGGCCGGGAATGCGGCGCTGGAAGAAGTTGCCGTCGCCTTGAAAATGTACGAACGGGAATTCGGTCGCAAGGTAAATGTCGATCTGACCCAACTCGGACCGTTAAGCCAGACCGTCGCGGAACTGACCGGGATACCCATTTCACCTTTAAAGCCTGTGGCAGGACAACAGGTTTTCACTCCCGATGCCAGGCATTTGGAATCAGCCGCTTATGATGCCCATATCGTCGGCTTGTAAAGAACTCATCAAGTCTCGTCATGATTGAAGTACCTGACCTCCCTCACTGGCTTAATCAATTACTGCAACTGATTCCCACTGGTAAAGTGATGACTTACGGTGATGTGGCCAGTTTGCTGGGAGATTTCTCGGCCGCCCGTTACGTCGGTGAGTATGCCCGTGGGCATGAACATCATGCGGAGTGTCTTTGTCATCGACTGGTGCGGAAGACGGGTGAACCGGGCCTGTATTACAACGGAGATGAAGCAGAAAAAGTCCGTTTTCTGAAGCAGGAAGGGGTTCCCTCGTTGGTGATAAAATCGACCTGCCACAGGCGGTCTGGCAACCGGATGAACGAGCCTTGGAACTCGGTGCTCCCTGACCAGCCTGCTTGCATATCAGGACGACATCGCCCGGAAAGTTCGAGAACAACCCTTAAGTGGACCGGTCAATTTTGTAGCTGGAGTTGATCTCGCTTATCCTGAACCGGGGCTCGCACAGGCGGCTTGTGTGATTCTGCATGCGGATACACTGGAAGTTGAATTTAAAATTTCCCGGCGGTACCCCGTTCCGTTTCCCTATATTCCCGCCATCTTGCCTTCCGGGAACTTCCGGCGTTACTCTCTTTATGGGAGGAAATCGAAGCTGCTGGACATCGAGCTGATTTGATTTTTGTAGACGGGAATGGTTTACTGCATCCTCGCGCTGCGGGCATTGCCTGTTGTCTGGGAGTTGAACTGGGAATCCGACGGTGGGGATTGGCAAGTCGCTCCTGTGTGGATCAGTCCCAGAGGGAGACGAACAGGAACGGCCTGTTGTTTATCAGGATCACCTGATTGGAATGGCGATTACCTCTGAGCGATCGCAGAAACCCTTTTACGTTTCTGTCGGTCATCAAATTACGCTACACGATGCGGTCGAGCAGATGCATCGCGTTTGGAATAAAAAAGAACATCGACTGCCGGAACCAATTTACCAGGCGGATCGACTCAGTAAGTCGTAAAATTCAGTTTGTCTAACATTGAAGATTAAGCAGAACAGAATGTATCTCGGTATTGAAATTGGTGGCACGAAACTGCAGTTAGGTGTCGGACAGGGTGAGCGGGCCGAGTTCGTTGATTTTGTGCGGCTCGATATCGATGCCAGCAAAGGGGCCACTGGAATCCTCGCACAGATTAAGTCTGCCGGTAAACAACTGGTGGAGAAACATCAGGTTTCACGAGTCGGTTACGGGTTTGGAGGCCCGATTGATGGTGTGAATGGCATTGTGCGCATCAGTCATCAGGTTGCCGGCTGGGAAAATTTCCCGCTGGCCGAGTGGACTCAGGCCGAGCTGGGAGTCGAAGCTGTTGTGCGGAATGACTGCGATAGCGCCGCTTTCGCCGAATGCTGTTTTGGAGCAGGAAAAGAGAAGCAGCATCTGTTCTACATCACCTCAGGAACAGGTGTCGGGGGTGGATTGGTTCTGAATCGTACCCTGGTCGGTGCCGATCGACCGGCCATTGCCGAAATTGGACATCTCCGACCCGGTCTAGACTGCATGGACAAACATCAGACAGTCGAATCGATGGCGAGTGGACGTGGTATTGAAACCTGGCTGCGGGAACAACTCGCACCCGAACAGCTCCTTGATGATCTGGGAGAAGCCCGCGCGGAGCTATTAATGAAAGCGGGGGGAGACCCGGGGCAGATCACGGGCAAGACCATTGCCGTTGCTGCGCTCGAAGGAAATCCACTTGCCTTACAGGCCCTGGATCGCGCGACGAATGCCCTGGGTTGGGCGGTGGCTCAGGTCGTCTCTTTAATCGCCCCCGAAATTGTGGTGATTGGCGGAGGCGTCTCGCTGATGGGAGACGAACTCTTCTTCGAGCCAGTCTGGCGTTATGCCGAGCAATATGTTTTTCCGCAATTACGCGGTGAGTACGAAATCGTTCCCGCAGCACTCGGGGAAGATGTTGTTGTCTATGGCGCGATTGCACTGGCTGCAAATGCCTGAGAATCTATTGACCACTCGATCACTTTGTGCTTAGCAGGTACGTAAAAAAACGATCCACCGGTTATCCAGTGGATCGTTTTAACTGATTCGATTGATCGCGTTTCGAAGATCAGTCTGAGCTCGTTATTGGGGAGCCAGTCGAAGATCGGTTGTTTCTGGTCCGGCACAGCGGATCAGGTGGTCATGGTCGATGTAGACCACTTCGCGAGAGTCTTTATCGATGTTCTCGAAGGGAATCGGGTAACTGGATCGTTCCGCTTTTTCATAGTAGACCGTGCACTTGTAATGGCACTTGTGCATCTTGGCCGGTCCTACGAGTGGGTAGAACTTGCAGTCCTCGACTTTGTCGACCACCAGGTCGACGGTCATGCGGATGTTGTTCCACTGCACATCGGAGATGAAAGCAAAGCCTCCCTCCGGTGTATTAGGCAGGGCTCGCATCACTTCATCTGGTGAAGGAGGATCGAGACAGTACAAAGGAGCGTTCTCTCCCTCGACGGGATCGAGCACTTCTACTTTACCGTAGCGTTCTTCCTCATAGTAGGTGTCTTCCACCTTCTGAGACCAGTATGCACTTACTGGAAAGGGAGGTAGAGTCTCCCAGAACAGCATATAAGCATAGGTCGCTTTCAGGCCTCCCCATGTTAAGGTGCAGCCGCTATTCGAAATCATGATTAGCGAAAGACCTAGCAGTAAGGTGCATTTTCGCATGACTCCTGGAAACATGGCCATTCTTTTCCCCTCCGGGTGCGATCAATCAGTTTTACAGGTTTTGCCGTAAGGCCAGTCTGGATGTGTCTCATCCAGTTGAATTACTTTTGTTCGACAAGCTTGTGTTGATAGAGACTGAATCCACCATCAACGCGCTATGTGCTACAGTTGTTATCGAACGTTAAGCTGTGCGGTCTTTTATGATTTTGTTGTTTTTAGGGATTATTTCGATTCTTTTAGTGGGAACTGATCTTGCACCGGTTTTCTGTCGTGGCCAGTGCACCTTCCAGTTCAATCACATCCCGAGAAAATCCTTACGACAACAGGATTTGGAGCGAATACTGAAGCAGTGATACTTCTGATTCATATCGAATCCAGGTGCCAGTCATAAAAAACACCTCTTGAACCTGTGGGCTCAAGAGGTGTTTTCAGTTTCTTATATTGCTCTACTGGACGGCAGGGGCCTACCAGTTTTTAGGATTCAGGAACCAGTACCAGCGGTCTGTTTTAGAATCGAAGTCGAGCTTCCAGTATCCGTCATCCCATTCCAGACTGACTTCCCGCCATCCCAGGGAACCTGTGGATAGGGGTAGAAGGGGCCGATGTAAGGCCAGGCACTGGCTGAGTACTCGGTTGGGTACTGAATCGCAGCGTAGTTCGGGTAAGCTGCCTGTGCAGGCCAGGCATACTCGGGCAGGTTTGGTCCGTTGTAGACAGCACCGGCTGCTGCAGGAGGCATACCACCCTGAGGAGCGATCGGCATCATCTGAGGAGCACCCTGGAAGCTGGCTGGATTGACCTGATGAGGCATTCCGCCGGGCATTCCACCATGCATACCACTGGGCATTCCGCCAGGCATTCCACCTGGACGACCAGCAGGTTGCCCCTGTGATTTAACTTGAAGTGAGTTGACTACCTGGTGTACTCCATCGACGTTTGAAGCGACGATGTGAGCCTGACGTGCTTCTGTAGGACTTCCCACGAAGCCACCCAGTTGAGCACGACCATCCTGGTAACGAACTTCAATGTCGTAACCATTCAGACCACTCTTACCCAGTTCATTGGCGATTTTCTGTGCCATTTCCTGGTTGTGAGCGATGGGATCAGCAGGCATAGTTCCAGCAGTCTGCTGAATCTGGCCTTTGTTAGCCCGGAAAGCAGGAGTCATTGATTTCTTGGCAACCTGAATGACTTCCAGCTGGTTGTCGACCTGCTGCACACCATTGATTCTTTTCAGAACGTTGGTTGCAGTCTGTTTCTGTTTTGCACTCTGAATTTTACCTTTCAGGGTAGCGACACCACCCTGAAACTGAATGTCGATATCGAAACCGTTCAGTTTGGCTTTTCGCAGGGCATCACCAATCTCTTCAGCAACCTGCTGATTCGAACGGGGTGCGACTGTCTGCTGTGCTGATTGGTTATTCAGGAGACTGAAGTCTCCCGCGGTAGCCACGGATGGGACTGCCGCCATCATCCCCAGGGTTAAGACCCACTTGCGATAATTGCCCATTAAGAGCTCTCCTCCACCAGATGTTCCCTTAAGGAGCCGAGGACATTTGGCGACTCCCCCAGCGGCTGCTGGTAATATGTTGTTACTTGTAGACATTGTTCTTCCCAGACCCGTCCAGTTGAGCAGGTTAGAGTGCTGAGCAGTCAGTTCACTTCAGAGGAAAGTTTCTCAACGGAGAAAATCTCCAGCGCGCGGAATTGACCGATTTCCTGATAGTATTGATCGGACGCAACATGCCGATTAGATAAGAACTTCTGGTTATTCCGGTCGGTTTTTATCCGATTCCCCTGATTTAAGATGGAAGAGAAATGGTGTATCTGTCTGTACAACATGGGGATGCGTCATTTTCGGGGGCTCAGTGTGGATTTCGCTCACAAATGAGTTCAAACGGTCCGGGGGGGAGGGTTTGAGCTCTGAGGGGGCCAGATTGCCCTGTTTTCCCAGTAGTTAGAGGGAATTGCGATTCGTTAATACTGGTCGTTTCGGAGGGGAACTGTTATGGTATCGGCTTCCTGAAAGAGGCCAGCAGGCGTGTACTTTCTTTCAGATGTCCACTTAGAGGCCCTTTCAAAACCTGGTTGTGGTTGTTCTCAACACTACAAATTCAGGCTAAATGTGACCCTTCAGAGGGTTTTGAAACTGCTTGTAGTTTAGTTTTACAGAGACAAAATTAATGGCGCGAAAAACTGCCAGTCGAATGGACCTTCGCCGTGAAGCAGAAGCTGCTGAGGCGAAAGGGGTCAAAAAGAAAGCGAAAAAGAAGAAAGCCACTCGCAAAAAAGCGACCCGGAAATCGGCCAAAGCCGCTGTCCGACGTCGTCTGGTGTGGGGTGTCTTCAGTGGCAGCCTGAAAGAAGAGGCTCGCTTCCCTTACGATCAACGCGATGCAGCTGAAGAGAAACTCGAACAGTTGCGTAGTCGCAGCACCAAAAAGATGTACTTCATCCAGCCTATTAAAGAACCTGTTGGCGATGGAACAGCTCCCGTCCAGGTCAAGGAAGCGGAACCGGATGATGATGATGACATCATTGATGAAAAACTCGAGTCAGATGACATCGATACCGATGACGATGCCGATTCAGATGGTGGCGATGATGACCTCGATCTGGAAGATATGGACGATCTGGGCGACGACATCGAGATGGATGACGACGATGACGATGGAGGAGATGATGTGGATGACGAAGATTAATCGTCACCTCAAACCATCGATTATTTTTCGATCAATAAATTGAACAAGACCGCCCTGCTCTTTACTGGAGGAGGGCGGTTTTTTTATGATAAGAGACTGAAACGGAATGAATGCAATTACACTCCCGAACCTTCTCATCTTGCGAGGCGAGTTACCGTACCATGACTTCATTTCCTCGAATTCCCAGGAATGAACTGGTTGATTATCTGATAACGCTCTACGAAGAGACGGGAGATGCGTTGTATGCGGGTGAACCAGTCAGCCAGACAGAACATGCCCTGCAGGCAGCGAGTTTGCGGAACAGGCAGAAGTCTCCCCTGAACTGGTTACAGCGGCACTTCTCCATGATGTGGGGCATCTGATAACGACCTTACCGGAAGACTGTGCCGAACAGGGAATTGACTCTGAACATGAAAGCCTGGGAGCGGAATGGCTGGAGCAATACTTCAGCCCGGAAGTCACTGAACCGATCCGCCTGCATGTGGCGGCGAAGCGTTATCGCTGTGCAGTTGATTCTGCTTATTACGAGGAATTATCAGCAGCCTCCCGCCTCAGTCTGAAATTACAGGGAGGGCCTTTCACCCCGGAAGAAGTAACCGAGTTCGATCGCCATCCTGGCAGGCAGCCTTACAACTTCGGTTGTGGGATAGAGGCCAAAATCAAAGATTTCAAGACTCCCCCACTGGAGCACTTTCGTCCCTACCTGGAAACGAGCCTGTCTGCATCTCAACCTACCGAGGGATGATCACAGAATTCTTACTACTGCATCAATACGATCTGCGAACATTTAGAAATACCACATGAGCACCAAGCATACGTCCCCTTGTATTGAGTTAGTTGTTTTTGACTGGGCAGGAACGACTGTCGATTTTGGTTGTTTTGCACCTGTGTCTGCATTTATGGCAGCCTTTGCAGATCGAGGTGTCGAGTTAACCCCGGCGGAAGTTCGGGGACCGATGGGTTTGCACAAACGAGATCACATTCGCACGCTACTCAAAGACGAATCAATTGCGGCCCGCTGGCTCGACAAAACAGGGAGTCCCTGGACTGAGGCAGATGTCGAAGATTTGTACGAGCGTTTTACCCCCTTTCAAGTAGTTGAAGCGGGAAAACATACTGATTTGATTCCAGGACTGCTGGAAACTCAAAGCTGGTTAAAATCAAACGGAATTAAAATTGGCTCAACGACCGGTTATCCACGTTCAGTCATGGAACCGGTGATTGCTGCTGCTGCCCGGCAGGGTTATCAGCCCGATCACCTGATCTGTGCAGATGAAGTTCCTGCCGCCCGGCCGGCTCCCTGGATGATTTTCGGAAATATGGAGCAGTTGGGTGTCTATCCACCTGCCCATGTTTTGAAAGTGGGAGATACTGTTCCCGATATCGAAGAAGGTCTGAACGCCGGCACCTGGTCTGTCGGTCTCTCCGTAACAGGGAGCGAAATTGGTTTGACCATTGACGAATGGGAGAGCCTTTCGGCTGATGACCAGAATAGACGGACTGAAGCCGTATCCGATAAACTGAGTTCAGCTGGTGCCCATGAAGTCATCACCTCCGTGCAGGAGTTACCCGGATTGATCGAACAGATCAATCAGAAACTGGCTGCCGGCGAACGCCCCTGAAGTATGAACGCTCCCATATAAATCAACATCCCTGGTTGTAGAACCGTTCCTGAAACCTGGTTGTGTCTGTTTTTGAACCTGCGTACGAAGGCTCAATCTGACCCAACAGAGGGTTTCAGGGCCACTTATAGTGTGAAAAGAGAATTGAGATGGATCCGGAGATTCCTTATCTGTTGTTGACTCCTGGCCCGTTAAGCACGACCCGTACTGTCCGGGAAGCGATGCTCAAAGACTACTCGACCTGGGATGTCGATTATAATGCACAGGTCAACGAGATCCGTCAACGACTCGTTCGCTTGGCGACAATTGATTCAGGGGTGAAGGAAACGGGGGACCCTGACGAATACACTGCTGTTCTGATGCAGGGAAGTGGAACCTTCTCTGTCGAGGCGACCATCGGTTCTGTCATTCCACCCGATGGAAAACTGCTGGTGATTTCCAATGGAGCCTACGGTGCCCGCATCGGTCAGATCGCAACGCGTTTAAGAATACCACTTGTCGAATACACTCAACCGGAAATCTCTCCTCCTGATCTGAATGAGTTGAAACAGGTCCTGGCAGATCATTCAGATGTGACGCATGTCGCGATGGTGCACTGTGAAACAACAACGGGTATGTTGAACCCGGTTGGTGAAGTTGGGGAGATTGTTAAACAGGCCGGAAAGATATACATCGTCGATGCGATGTCGTCCTTCGGTGGTTATCCCATGAGTATGGATTCCATCAAAGCCGATTATCTGATTTCATCGGCCAATAAATGTATTGAAGGTGTTCCCGGTTTCGGGTTCATCATTGCGAAGAAGTCTCTGCTGGAATCAACCCGGGGTTGGGCGCGGTCACTTTCCTTCGACCTGTATGATCAGTGGCAGGAAATGGAAAAGGGACAGGGGAAGTGGCGTTATACCTCTCCCACGCATGTCGTACTCGCATTCCTGCAGGCACTCAAAGAGCTGATGCAGGAGGGAGGAATTTCAGCCCGACATAAACGTTACAGTGAAAATCAGAAGACGCTCGTGGAAGGTTTAAGCAAGATTGGCCTCGAAATGTTACTGGCACGTGATTGCCAGTCGGTGATTATCACCTCGGTGATTTATCCCGCTGGAGGGAAATTCAATTTCGCTGATTTCTACAACAGGATGAAATCGAAACGATTTGTGCTCTATCCGGGCAAAATCAGTCAGGCGGATACTTTTCGAGTTGGGAATATCGGACATGTCTTCCCGGATGATATTCGCCTCCTGGTGAAGACGATTCAGCAGACACTGGAACAGATGGGTGTCCTGCTTCCTGCCGGAAAATAACTCGATCTGGAGCTTCGATCTTGAGCTTCGAACGTCGAGAGCGACTGTACGTATGATTCCTCTCAGGGAAGATAATTGGTTTTCAGGTGTGAACTGCCTGAAAACTGATTTTCTGCCACCGGGTAGCCCCTTGGATTGGCTGGGGCGCACATTTATACTCAGATCGTTCTTTTTCGGGGAATTGCCCCGGAGAAATCTAACACCGTTCACCTCTTGAACGTAGTGAGGTTATGCTATCCAGGCGGATCGAGCCCGGGATAGTCCTCTTCAGTTCTGACTATCTGATTGATCCCTTCTGGAGTTAACCGTGTTCGCGGGACCGATATTTGCGCGAGAGGCCCGAGTCGCCCCTCGAGCGTTAAAACATTTTCTGATTCGCACCGGTTACGTCGCTGCGCTCTTTCTCCTTTTATACACCGCCAGCCAGACGACTTTCGGGTGGCAGGATGTCCGCAATATCGGTGAGATATCCCGTTTTGGAACCCTGGTCTTCCAGATTCTTTCCACGGTGCAGCTCTCTCTCGTTATCTTCTTTGCCCTGCTCTTCAGCGCGAGTAATGTCTCTCAGGAAAAGATGGTCGAACCATTCTGCTTCTGCTGATGACCGACATGAAAAGCCGCGAAATGGTACTGGGAAAACTCTTTTCCAGCCTGCTGATCGTGACCGTATTGATTGCCGCTTCGGCCCCCGTTTTCTTTCTGATTCAGCAACTGGGAGGAGTCACCACCGAGCAGATTGTCTGGATGTTGATTCTCTGTTTTGTTTCTGCCTTTGCAGCGGGTAGCTGGTCGACGTTAATTGCTTACTGGCGTGATAAAACATTCCAGACGTTAGCGATCTCCGTGATGGGGGCCGCGATGTTCATCGGTCTGATGGAGATCGTGACCTCGCTGGTCGGGCCGACAACGACACTGGGACACTATCTGTCCCTCTTTAATCCTTATCGAGCACTCTCGCAGTTGCTGAATCCCTTTACCGTACAGGGAGGGCAGGTTTCAGCACTCGAACCGGTCCTCGCGCGACAGGACTGGGAATCGTTCTGAACGTGATTACCTCTTTCCGGCTTCGTCACTGGAACCCGAGTCGCTTCGTTTATCTGGCTGCCAAAGAAATCAAACGAAATTATTCCGGGACGTTCCAAACATCGATCCGTCTGGGATAGCCCGATCATCTGGCGTGAGATTTGTACCCGAGCTTATGGACGCAAAATCATCTTCATCAAGGTGGTCTACACACTCATCGCCTTCGGTGTCGGTTATGTGCTCTATGACGCTGCGTATCATCCTCAACAGCAATCCCTGATTATGGGACTCATTTCGGTGCCTGGTTTAGCGATTGTAGGATTGTCTCTTTTGAGCCTGATGCTGATCAACGCTCAGGCGGTGACAGCCCTCACCAACGAGCGCGACGGATTGACACTTGAGTTGTTGCTGGTGACCGATGTCAGTCCGCGCGAGTTTATCTTCGGAAAACTGGGTGGCATCTTCTTCAACACAAAAGAACTGGTGCTTCTACCCATTGCCCTGCTCTTCTATCAATATTACCTGCGGGGATTAAGACTCGAAGAGGTCATCTTCACCTCGCTTGGCTTTCTGGTGCTGGCTCTGTTCGCAGCGATGCTCGGTCTGCATTGCGGATTCAGTTATGACCGCACGCGGGCTTCGATTGCCTCCAGCCTGGGGACCATGTTCTTCCTGTTCATCGGTATCTTCGTCTTTATGATTCTGCTCGTTGAAGCACGTGGTTCGTTCATCCTGCAGATTCCCAGCTTCCTCGTCTTCATTCTGGCGGGAGGAATTGGGTTGGGAAGTACCCTGACGAACAAGAACCCGTCCATCGCGTTAACCATGGCGGCCGGTATTCTGCCTTTCCTCACCTTTTATGCGATCACAGAATTCCTGCTGGCCGGTACACTGGGTGTCTGCATCGCGATTGTGGGGGCATATGGATTCGCTACTGTGGCGATGGTGATCCCCGCGATCAGCGAGTTCGATGTCGCGCTGGGGCGATCTTCCCACGACAAAACCTGATCCACGAAAAACCTGATCATTGAATCTTCATATAATCAGGATTGGCGTTGATGATTGCCGGATCAGCAGCCTCGACAGGATTCTCATTGCGAACTGGCTTCGAATAATGTAGCGTATGGGTGAGTGCCCAATCGAAATTCCTACCGACATGGGTGGATTAAAACGAGATACAGCGATGCTTTTTAATAAGACGCTAAGGAGGATACAGAACACTCGATGACTGAATTTATCGAGTCTGCCGATCTTTGGTATTCTGGCCTGATCGCGATGATTGTCCTCACGCTTGCCTCCGGTTTCTTTTCCGGTTCGGAAACGTCCTTCTTCTATCTGTCGCACGATGAAATTCGCACGCTACGAGTTGGTAAGCGGCGCGAACGGCTGGTCGCTGTGCTTTTGAGCAATCCGGATCGCCTGCTGACAGCCATTTTGTTCTGGAACCTGGTGATCAACCTGCTGTACTTCGCAGTCAGTATTGTGATCACGCAAAGATTAACTTCAAACAATCTGCCCATTGCTGCCGCGCTGTTTGGGCTCTTCAGCCTGTTTGGATTAATCCTGTTTGGTGAAGTTCTCCCCAAGAGTGTGGCCGTCTTCGCCCGTCGTAAAGTGGCGACCACGGCCAGCTGGCCACTCGCAGCAGCAGTTCGCGTTCTTGATCCGATTATCCCTTCCCTCTCCTGGGTGACTCGACTCGTGCGTCGTACGCTCTGGCCCAAGGTTGAAAAAGAACCTGTCATCCGGCCTGAAGATCTGGAGCGGGCTGTGGATGCCTTTCAGCTCTCGGAAGAGATCATCAAGATTGGAACAGCAGGTACTGCAACATCTCTGGATCTCTCTGGCAATCAAAGTCGAAGAGATCATGCGTCCGGGCAAGTGGTACATACGAGATTGTGACCGGTTCTCTTCCACAGGATAAACTGAAAACAATCTCCCCGTCGGGAGACTTTGTGCTTGTTCAGGAAGATAAACAGGCTGCAGAGGCGAACCGTGTCTTTTCATTACATAACTTTACCAACCTGAACGGGAAGAACCAGAACCTGACTCTGGATGAACTGGTTTATGTTCCCTGGTGTGCGGATCTGGCAACCACCCTGGAACGACTTCAGCAAGGTTTTGTTTCTGTGGCCGCAGTGGTAAACGAATATGGTGAAACCATTGGTGTGATCACACTCGAAGATTTACTCGATACGATACTGATGCCGCAACCTTCCCGCACAAAGCGTCTGTTGCGTCGCGATCCGATTCTGGAAATCGGACCAGGCAAGTATCACGTCGAAGGTTTAACAACCTTAAGGCACTTCAGTGCCCGGTTTGAACTCGATTTTCAGACGAACCATGATGGCCAGCTTATTCATCGCCGGTATGATGTCGATCAACTCGATCGTCTACCCAAGCTGGGTGATCATGTGAGTTGGCAGGGCTTGATTTGGTGTCGTTCATGTTTCCAAAGTCGGCCAGTTTCGTCTGCTCGTCAGTCGGCAACCGGTCCCCTCGGATATTTCTGAATTTTAATTTAACCCCGATTGATCTGTTAAGGAACTGGAAAGGCATTCATGTCAGTCTTACTGCACATCGCTTTTTCTCTGGTGCTGCTGGTGATTGGGCTGCGCCTGTCGTTCTTTTTCAGTGGGAGTGAAACGGGATTTTATCGCGCCAGTTTCCTGCGGTTGAATCTCGATGCCCAGGGGGGAGATAAAACAGCCGCAGCGACTACTCTTGGTTTTCGAATCATCCGAGTCACTTTGTTGCGACAACTCTGATCGGGAATAACATCGCCAACTATCTGACTACTTTTGCCATCGGTCATGGAACGAGCCAGATTCAAACCTCGCAGGGAGACTGGGGAGAAGTAATTGCTACATTGGCGTTCTCGCCTCTCATTTTTATTTTCGGCGAGCTGCTGGTTCCAAGAACCTGTATTATCGGTCTCCGCTGGCACTCCTCAGGAACAACGCCCGGATGTTCCAGTGGTTTTATTATGCATTCTGGTTAATAAGTCTGCCGCTCATCGGCTTTACCAAGTTAATTGAACGCTTCTCTGGAGCCGAAAATCGGACGCTCGATCTGTTCCTCGGGCGAACACGACTCGTTCAGGTGCTCAGCCGGGGTCATCAGGAAGGAATTCTTTCCGAGGTTCAAACAAATCTGATCAGTGGCCTGATGCAGATTGCGGATAAACCAATCACCTCAGCAATGACTCCCCTCGACCGCATATTGGGCCTCTCCGAGGAAACACCCCGGGAGGAAATGGTGCAGTACGCGAGTCGATATGGTCTAAGGCATGTGCTGCTGCATCGGAAGGGTAAACCTCAGCAGTGGTATGCTTATGTACGCGTGATCGATTTGTTATTGGAGCCTGAAGATTTACAGACGGTTATCCATGAAATGCCTCGAATAGACATCAAGAATACGAAGTTGCAAGTGCTGTTGATGTTGCGGGAAGCAGGAGCGGATCATGGCGTGATCGTTGATGGAAAACGGATCCGAACCATCAATCAACGTGGATTAACGTCTCAACTTTTCCGCCCGACGCAAACAGGCACGAAACCTGTCGTGAGTGCCTTTTAATTGAATGTTCATTAACGAAGTTATTCTTCGTCGCGATGCACCGTCTCGGGAGAGAATGCTGGGAGACAAATCGCGACGTATTCCGCTCCTCCCTCTTCTGGACTGCTGTAGCGGACCCATTCACCTGGTTGGGCAATGATCGCCTGACCGGCGCGCACGATCAAATCGCCAGATTCAGTTTCCGACATTTAACATTCCCCTTTGAGGACAGAGTTAATTCCTGGAAACTCGGGGCGCTGAATCTGGTTCGACCCATCCCGCTGGTGAGACCATTCTGGCGACAGAAACTTTATCTGTTTCTGTATTCACTGTCCGATGTACTCTTCTGATTAGTTTGGGTTTGTTCCCGGCAGCTTCAATCGTGACTGGGGCGCTGATCATGAGTGGCATGTTGTTTCTCCTTAAAAGTTGCGGTTCCTGATGAGCTGTGAATGCCGGGGTTACTTTACAACGCCCATGCGTTGCCCCAGTTCCCGGAGGACTTCAACATCGGATAGAGGACGATGGGCATTCTGAGGGTGGGTGTCATCACAACCGAGCCAACCACGAAGTTTATGGAACTGGGCGGCTGAATGTTTGTAGCCAGCAGAGGGGGCGCGGAAAGTAAAGTAACCGAGATACATTGCAGTTGATCGTTCAGTTCAAAGAATCCGGGATCGCCGCTCTACATCCGGTCCCGTTTGGCGAAGAGATCGGGGGCAAAGGTGCTTAAGCCAAGCAGGTAATCGCTGCCATACATCACCATGTCGATGGCGAAATCATTGCCGGTGAAGACAATGAAGTCGGGACGTTTCTGATCTCGCAGTAACAGACGGTCCCATTCGGGTTCACGATGAAATGATGAATGTTTGGCTCCCACACACTGAGGAATTTCCATCAGCCCCGCATAAGTTTCCAGATCATAAACTGCACCGAAGGGAGCGAGATCAGTCGTTAACTCAAATCCCAGAAACTGATCACAAGCAGTAGCCAGGTCCTGATAGGAAGCAAGAATCTGATCGGGGGCTTGTTCTACCAGGCCAAAGGACTGAAAAATCACTGGTGTGCCACCATGCTCCTGAATTTCCTGCATCCGCTGCTTGTAAGTGTCCCCATCAAATTTGGCGCCACTCTGATCTTTCACAAAGGCGCCGGCAACAAACGACTTTCCATTGAGCAGCTCCTGAGTTGTTTTCAAAACTGCCAGTCGGGTGTCGCTGTCAATCAGGTTGATGTAACCGGTGTCCATGTTGACAGCCGGAGTTGGGCCTCCGCTTCCACAGTCCGGATTAAGTGAGCCTTAAATGCTTCCCAGTCGACCTCTCCACTTTCCAGGAAGGGGAGCAGGATGGCGGAGTAACCGGTGATTTTCCGCGAGGTTTAATCATCTCCACAGGGTTAACCAGCGTTGACGTAGTCGGATTCATATTCGTTAAATCTTCAGAATTAAAGGTCCAGAAACCCTCTTGCAGGTCGCATTAAGCGATGGTTGGCAGGTTCAGGAACTGCTGCAACCAGATTTCAGGATTGGTTTCAGATTAAAGTTGGATTCAGTAAGCAGCGTCGAGTCAGTTTATTTTTATGGGAATCTTCCAGAGAGGGCGAAGCGTTGATGCGCCTCCCTTTAATGTACGAGCGTCCCAGGCAACCAGATCAGCGCTGTTTGACAGGTTGGGTTCTTCACCGATATCTTCGCGAATATTATACAACTCAATGTTGTCGCTATACATCGGCTCGGCGATTGCTTTCCAGTCGCCGAAGCGAACTGCCTGACGCGAACCCTGTTCATAGAATTCCCAGTAGAGGTAGTCGAGCGGGTTGGTTTGCGTTATCACCTGTTAAGGCTGGAAGAAAAAGCTGATGCCGTCGAGATTTTCAGGTGTTGCTTCACCAGCCAGTTTGCCAAGCTGTGGGCAGGAAGTCGGCAAAGTAACCAATGTACTCGAGCGAGAGCCCGCTTTGATTTTTCCAGGCCAGCGGACAATCATGGGGACCCGGATTCCACCATCAAGGTGTTGCTACGTTTGATTCCCTGTAAGGGGCCGTTGGAATTAAAGAACTCCGGGTTACGTCCCCCTTCCTTATGCGGGCCGTTATCTGAAGTGAAAAAAACAATGGTGTTTTCGTCGATGCCATGCTCTTTCAGTTTTTCCATTAATCTACCGACATCAGAATCGAGGCGGTCGACCATGGCCGCGAAGCCTTTCTCACCGGGAGCCCAGTCGGTGCTGGCGTATTTACCGAGCTCGGGGACCTCCATTCCCTCTTCCCGTGCTTCATTGTTTGCATGGGGAATGGTGTCGGCCAGATACAGAAAGAAGGGTTCCGCTTTGTGTTCATCGATGAACTCCAGCGCCTTGTCGAAAATCACATCATGACTGTATTCAACTTTCTCTGTTGCTTTTCCGGAACCATCTTCGTTTTCATCGGGATTGGATATTTTGAGAGGTAGGTAACGTTCCTCATTATGAATCAGAAACGTGGGATAATAATTGTGGGCGTGTCGTTGATCGAGATAACCGAAGAATTCGTCGAAGCCCTGCCTGGTGGGAGACCTGACCGTTCTCCTCGCCCTGTCCCCATTTACCAAACAAACCGCAACTGTGGTCCGGCTGGTTTTAAAATTTCAGCAACGGTCACTTCTTCGGGGGGGAGGTTATATCGGGCATTCCCACGGATGTAACAGTGTCCTGTATGTTTGCCGGTCATCAGAACGCAACGTGAAGGAGCACAGACTGTGGAACCGGCATAAAATTGTTCGAACAACATTCCCTCTTGTGCCAACTTGTCGATGTGTGGCGTATCCAGAAGTTGTTGTCCATAACAACTTAAATCCCCATAGCCCAGGTCATCCGCCATGATGTAAATGATATTCGGTTTTTCTGCACTCCTGACAGCAATTGTGGGGCAGAGAATAAGCAGCAGAATAAACAGGGTCGAGAAAGTGGGGAAGCACTTCATGGAAAGTCACTCAGGTAAAAAGAAATCTTCAGTCGTGTTCTTCTTACCACCTTAAGTGACCTGTCAACGGGAAGCAATCGCTAAAGAGGGTACTCGAACGGGCGCGTTCAAAAGTACAGTTAATACCCTGGGATTCGTGGCAGTAACAGCGATTTCGCTAGGCAGCTTCCGGCTGGGCTTCGGTGGGAAGTCTTAAATCTGCCTCGTAACTTTCAGTCGAAATGCTGCGAGAACATTCCTCTTTGTGGCAGCGAAGTACGAGTGGAACAAACAGCAGAATGCTGAATGTCGGGAGATGGTAACTGTCGATCAGCCAGGTCCAGTCTTTGCCTACCAGGCCCCGGTTCAAAACCAGGTTGATCAATACATAAAATGTTACGACTCCCAGAATGGCCGGAGAACTTTGTTTGCGGATGAGACAGCGATGACCAAGCAGGAAGAAGAGGGGAAAGAGCCCCACACAATGTTGTCCCCAGGTGATTGGAGAATAAAGCAGAATCAGAACTCCCCCGAGAACATATTCCCAGGCAAGTTGATTGGCAGATCGATCTTCAACCTGACGAGGAACACGCGTCAGCAGGAAGAACATCAACCCACCGAGAACCATCCAGGCGATGCGACCTGACCAGACCGGCCCCAGATTCAGGAAGTCGATGTAATAAGGATGATCCATCCGGGCCACATGTCCTGCCGGCAAATGCATCAGAAAGCGACCAATGGCCGGTTTGAGGGACATGTTCTGCAAAGGCTCTACACCGAGGACTCCCTGCGAAGGATCAGCCGTTCCCATTCCGGTAAAGAGCGTCAGGCCCCAGTAGTGCATCGTTTCGATGTACAGCGCGGGTTTCATCCAGAAAAGTGGTGTGAGCATACACAGGCAGATCGTGATACTGGCTGTCGTGACGACTTTCCACTGACGTTTCCAGAGAAACCAGGCAATGAACAACGCGGGTGTGCATTTAAGAGCGGTCAGAATTCCCAATGTGATTCCCGCGGTCCGATCGTGACCAGACTGCCAGCGCACGAAGGCAAACCAGGAACCGGCTACGAGCATCAGGTTCACACCACACTCGGTCATGTCACGTACTAAAAAACGCGAAGTCAGAAATGTGGCCAGGACTGCAATCCAGAATAATGGAAGAGGAGGACTCCCCTGCTTTAACTCTGTCTGGCGTGCAACTTGATAGAGCTGCGAAACCAGTAGACCAAAGGCGACGACAAATAACGGGTACAGGCATAATTGCGCCTGATGTGATGTGAAGAGTAATGCAGGTAGATGCGCGACAGCCCAGAAAGGGGATATGGCGTATCGTGACCACCAAAATAAATCAGCTCATCATTCCAGAGACGACGGGCGAATTCGTAATGCAGTTTAAAGTCACCGCGCTGTTCGACCCACAGTTGAAAAAAGGGAACCAGGAGAGCGATCAAGCCGAAAACGAGGACGATCCGTTTCCAATGCACCTCGTGATGAGAGATCCAGTTGCCAAGCTGTCTGGCTGGTATCGTTTTTTGTGCGGTGGCACTCATTGCATCCCTGCTTGAAAGCGACTGAACCGGTGATATCCTTGCCGGTCTATTCCTGATAGAAGAAGAGCTGGTTCTGAAGCGTCTCGAATGCAGTAGAGAGCAGTCAGCAAAACCATTGGTGGGATTGATCTTAACGGAAAAATTCCCGGTCTCAAAGAGTAATCAATCACGGCTCAAGATTATGGCAGCCTAATGGAGCCAGGCTGAGAGGGAGCTGAATGATTTTGCCGTCATTTTACTGGCGATCCGATCAAAATTGGGGACCAGGACTGTCGCGGGGTAGCTGTTTCTGTACTGACCTTCAAAGCCGAGATCGCAAACCGCCTCCAGACGCTCTCCATCTGAGGGGTGTGGGTCGAACCAGGAGGTTTGTTTTTCATAGACCATGTAAGTCGCGACGGCGAGCAGGTCCTTGGAAAGCCGTTTAGTGTTGGCGCTGACTAACCGGGGCAGGTTTTCCGGGAACTCATATACAGTAGATCGTGAGCGGCTTGCCTCTCTCAGGATGTCGCTCAGCACTGCTTCAAAACTGAGTTGCAACTGAGACATGGTTTTGAGCGATTCTTCGAAGACTTCCGGTCCAACCAGACGAACTTCGTAAGAGTCGGCATCGAATTCGAGTTGTCTGGATAACAGACAGTAGAGCGCTTTGGACCAGATCATCAGGAACCAGAACATCACGCGCACCACCCAGGCCATCGCCAGTAAATAGAGGGCCGCGGATTTCATGAGAATGGTATGGGAATGCGCCATCTCCTGAAGTTCGTCATCGAAGGCATCGCGTTCCAGAACAATTTTGACGAACCAGAGATGCATCCCGATTACTAAGCTTCGTAATTTCATCCCTCCCCCCTGGCTGAAATGGCCTAACTCATGCGCGATGATTCCCGCGAATTGAGTGAGGTTCATTGATGACAGGAGAGGGAGCCCTATTGTCAGCACGAGATCTTTCTGACGGAACCCCCATAACCCACCACGGAAATGCGCAGAGGCGTTGGGTTCAAGTACGACGTGGATTGATTTAGGAACGGGTGCATTCACAACATGCGCAATCGACTGCACAAATCGAAAAAGTGCGGGGGCCTGATCAGGCTTTAATGCCCGTTGTTTCTTGCGACGGGAGGGAGGCGCCCACATTGGTTTCAGCATGAGAGCCAGTAGAGTGGTTGTGATCAGGATCGGTATCAGGTAGAGAGGGAGCGCGACCGCAATCGGCAGCACATTGAGCAGCGAGAACAGAGTCGTGAGCTGGTAAATCAGATAACAGGTTGCCGCAATCATTCCCACATAGATGAGAGGAAGCAACATCATGCTGGCGGCGACAAATGCTGTCGTATAGAGATAACTGCGACGCGGCTTCAATGGGGGAAAGGGTCTCTCCAATCCTTTGATCAGGCTGCTGGCTTTTGGACCCTGCGCTTTCCTCTTCTGCGTCGGAATAGGGATGGGCTGAGTTTTACTTGCCGAGATAACCTGGGTCTCTCCCAACATTTTGAGGGCGGTTTCTTCCTCATGTTGAATTCGACAGGTTTTGCAGATCGGCTGTTTATCATTTACCTGGTGTTCCTGAAGTATGAATTTTCGGGAACATTGGTGACAGCAAGCTGAATCGCGCAAGGGTTGAGACTCAGCTTTTTTCAGGGAACCTTCTGGTGACAGGGACATTCCTCAATCCGAACATAAAGGTGCTGGTTGTGTGTGTGATTTGATTGCGAACAATGTCATCTGATTCGAGCTTCCAGAAGAAGCATTCAAGCGAATTGGAAATGCCTTTAAATGAAAAAACAGGCATCCTTTGAAAACATTAGTCTGCTAAGTAATAAGTCCGTGAAGCGGGCGGAGTCGATTCTGCAGAAACTTATCCAGAGACTGATGAGAATCGTTGGGTTAAGTTCTGATGGTTAAATGTGACCCACCAACTGGGAATCAGGTTCGTCAGAAGTCGCTGCGGACTACGTAGGAGCCCTTAAGAAGTGCAAACAGAAGGGAAATGAAAGAAATAAATTCAGCTGAAAAACTGGACACTGGAACCGATCCTGAAGTGTAAACGCGACACTTTATCAGGAAGTCTCTACAAACGTATAGACTATTCAGGAAAAGATGCCCAATAATTCACTTTCTGTTTGCCGGGCGAAAAAAGCCCAGACTATATAACGTAAAAGAGTGGTCACGTTCGCAGAATTAAATAAGAATTATTAGAAATTAATGTGACCTGTTAATAGTTGCAAAGGTTATTAATTGTCCGGCTGCGGATGGCAGCAGATGAGATGGCTTTGTCAGTATGAAGTAAAAGAGGCGTTTTTTCAGGATTGTTGCAACCAGTTTTCGTAAATCTGGTCGAGACCAGCTTCTTGCGGCGTGCCGGTGTGCATCACCACGCGGTAGCGTAACAGCAGTTTTTCACCACTCTTCATTCGGTACGGCTCTGAGAGAAATCCGAGTGGAGAGGGAGAGAAGATGACCATACTCACGTGTGAACCAGGGACACTCTCCGTCAAAGTTTTCCGGATGGTTCAAAATCGCGATCCCTTCGACCAGATCGGGGTTTCCTTTGCGGGGGCCATGATAGCCGCACCATTTGGCCGGTTTCTCGTATGTGCCGGCAGCTCCGGTACCTCCCTCCGAGTTCATCAGGGTCCCTCCATACATGGGAGCAATATCGGGTGCGCAGCGAAGGGCGAAGAATGAGTGCTTGGCTCGTTTGATTTCGATCTCTTCGTTGGCAGCGACAACCAGTCTAGCGTCGATGGCCCAGCTTTTTTCGTCGAGAATTGAAATCGTGAATTCCCGCTCGTCAGTAAAGGGCTGAGACCCATTGGGGCCCACCCACTCGCAGCTGTTTTTGAATGAGAACGAGGTTTCGCTGACATCACCGGTCAGTTCCAGTTGAGTTGAGCGAATTTGACCTTCCTCAATGGGGCCATCACTCCAGTAGTTTCCGCCATTGAGAGGATCGCAACCGAGCCAGAGTCCCCGGTGATGCGGATAAGGGAGGGCCGATTCCGTGGTTAAGGGTAAACCGCTCTGGAGTCCGTTGAGGGGATAGAAGTAGGGATACTTCAAATTCGGGCCTGTGCGGTAGGCTCCCAGGGAAACGTCCTGCCAGCGAAATAGTAAACGTTCTTTATTAAGGTAAGGGGTCAGGTTGGCTGCTTCCGGAACGGGTTTTGGATAATCGGCACCCTGAACTGAACCTGCAAGTCCATTCAGTCCCCAGCCTGCCAGCAGGGCGGTGGAGGAGGTCTGCAGGAATTGACGTCGTGAATGGTGATTTTCGTGTTTCATAGTACCGTTCATTTCAGGAATCATCCTGCATTTCGAACCGACTCGTTCGCGCAGGTAGCTGGAATCGTTAAGATGGAGAAACTTCAGATTGAGACTTACTCTATCTGACCAAGAATCTGCACCTGATACAAGGAAATAAGTCGCATGAATTATTCCTCCTGTAATTTCCTCCTGACTTCGCTGGCCGGATTACTTCTGGGAATAGTGTCGCTGGAGGGGGCCGAGCTCCCCCCTGCGTCGGAATTACCCCCGGTTTCAGAATTGCCGGTGCAGGAAGAACTCCCTGATCCATTTGTATCCTTTGAGGGGAAGAAAATCTCGACAAAGGATGATTGGTATAACATTCGACGTCCGGAGTTGATTCAGCTTTTCACTCATTACATGT
This sequence comes from Planctomycetaceae bacterium, assembly GCA_041398805.1. GTDB lineage: Bacteria > Planctomycetota > Planctomycetia > Planctomycetales > Planctomycetaceae > Polystyrenella. Next base: position 593,893 of record JAWKUC010000003.1, read on the forward strand.
ATGGTTACATGCCGGAAAATGTACAGGTGAAGTTTACGGAGGATGCCGCACCAACTGAAGTGCTTGGTGGGAAAGCGATCCTCAAGCAGGTCGCGATTTCTTTTCCCGAGTTGAAATCGGAAAATGCGCCTCAAATTCATCTCGCTTTGTTTTTACCGAATCAACCGGGTAAAAAGTTTCCGGTCTTCCTGGCGGTTAATAAATGTGGGAACCAGACCGTCATTCCAGACGAAGCGATCCTCACTTTCCCCACAGAAAATCTGCACGACTACTGCACGAAGCCTGAGAACAGTGCGCGTGGATCGAAAGAAGATTACTGGTGCCTCGACTATCTGATCGAGCGTGGTTACGGGTTCGCTACTTATCACGTGAATAATGTGGACCCCGATACCAACGAATTTAATGATGGAGTTCATCCGCACTTTGAGAACATCAAAGGACCTGTTGAATCGCGTTGGGGGACGATCTCTGCGTGGGCCTGGGGTCTACAGCGGTGTGTGGACTATCTGCTGACTGACGAACAGGTTCATCCTGAGTGCATTGCAGTAACCGGACATTCGCGGCGCGGTAAGACAGCCCTGTGGGCTGCGGCAACAGATGAGCGCATCGCGCTCTGTGTACCGCATCAATCGGGTACTGGTGGGATGGCACTCAGCCGGAACAATGATCAGGAAACAGTGAAGAGAATCAACGATCATTTCCCACACTGGTTCAACGACACATTTACTCAATTCAACGATAATGAATCCCGCATTCCCTTTGATCAACATCTGTTGATGTCACTGGTCGCGCCCCGTCCGTTACTGGAAACATCCGGGTTGAAAGATACCTGGGCGAACTACAACAGTTCGATCAACGGAATTCGCGAAGCCGATGCTGTTTATAAGTTTCTCGGCGCTCCAGGTATTCAGGGAGATCCTGTACATAATGGGGGTGCGATCACTGCTGAAAACTGTGGAAATCTGGCTCAATATCGACTCGATACCCGCCATGTTCTCGTTCTGGATTACTGGAAGGGAATTCTTGATTTTGCCGACCTGCAGTTTGGCTCGAAATTAGTCCGGTAACTGGTTCTAAGAGGGCGAGTCCGATAAGATCAGCACAGACTCGAATTATCCCTCAGAGAACAGGAAAACCTGCACTAATGTACGACCGTGACCGGCTGATTGAACTTTTCAAAGAACGGGCTTTGAAGTTTGGCGATTTTACTCTCGTTTCGGGAAAGAAATCGAATTACTACCTCGACGGTAAACAGATCACGCTCCATTCGGAAGGTTTGCGACAGGTTGGATATGGCCTGCTCGACCTGCTTGAAGGGGTCGAGTTTGACGCGATCGGCGGGATGTCTATTGGAGCGGATCCGATTGTCGGTGGAGTCTTAAGTGTCGCCGCTGAGTTGGGACGATCTCTCAATGGATTCATGGTTCGCAAAGAAGCCAAAGGGCATGGCACTCAGAAATACCTGGAAGGACCAGTTGAACCGGGCCAGAAGGTGGTAGTGATCGACGATGTGGTGACGACGGGTGGATCGGCCCTGTTGGCTGCACAGCGATGTCAGGAGTTCGGCCTGGAAGTGGTCCGAATGGTGGGTATCTGCGATCGTCTGCAGGGTGGACAGGCCAACTTTGAAGAGCATGGCCTCACCTATTCTCGTTTACTGACTGTTGAAGATCTGGGAGTGACCCCTCTCAAAGATTAGGTTCTCATCAACTTCTGTTTGAGTTATAAATCGAACCTTGGTTACGGGCCAATCGTAACTTGACTGTTTTGAATAGAATGTCATCAGGAATCGCTTCGGTATGTCCAGTCTGATTATTGGTTGCGGCTATCTGGGAAACCGGGTTGCCAAACGCTGGCTGGCCAAGGGAAGAGAGGTTGTCTGTCTGACCCGTAGTGCATCACGAGCGGAAAGTTTACGGCAGAAGGGTTTGCTTCCTTTAGTGGGAGATGTCACGCAGCCGGACTCACTTGCCCCCCTTGGCGAACGAAACTACGAGACTGTGCTCTATGCTGTTGGATACGACCGGACTGCTGGCCCCTCAAAACGCGATGTTTACCTCAGTGGCTTGCAGAATGTTCTGGAGAAAGTTCGAAGACGCGGTCAGCGATTTATCTACATCTCGAGCACATCGGTTTATGGAGTGAGTGATGGTTCCTGGGTTGATGAATTAACTCAGACAAATCCAGCAACCGAGTCTGGTGAAATCTGTCTGGAGGCAGAGGAGATTGTACGTCAAACATTTCTGGATTCGAAAGTGTCATGTTCGATTCTGCGTCTGGCTGGAATCTACGGGCCAGATCGATTGCTGAGAAAGGTTGACCAGCTGCGGCAGTAAGTGGCTTTACCGGGAAATTATCTTTCGTGGTTAAACCTGGTTCATGTGGACGATGCTGCCCGGGCAGTACTGGCTGTGGAAGGACAAACGCAACCTGCGCCCCTCTACCTGATTGCGGATGATTTATCACCTACACGAAAAGAGTATTACACCAGGTTAGCGAAGCTGGTCGAGGCTCCTCCTCCTCACTTTGATGAGGATGCTCCTGCTGAAAGAACGCAGGGGATGAATAAGCGATGTCGTAATAATTTCCTGAAAGAGTCGCTCGATTTTCAATTTCTGTATCCTGACTACATAACAGGATTGAAAGATGCTGTGGAAAGATCGGAAGGACTTTCCTGATTTCAGGTGCTCATAGAGACATCCCCTGGAAATCTTTCTATGATCATCTCGAGCAGTAATCAATTCCTGTTCTACCTTAGAACTGATCCTGTAAACCTGGTTGTGGCTGTTCTTGAACCTCTAAATAAAGGCTCAAGGTGACCCATCAGCGGGTTTCAGGACTACGTATAGAGAAACTAAATGAGTCAGGAACCCTCTACCACGACAGAAAAAGATCCAGAATTACCCTCTCCCGATCGGTTTAATTTCTGGTGGGGGTTTTTCTATGTGCTCAGTAATATCTTCAGCAGTATCTGGTTTCGATTACGGGGTTATCATCAGGATCGTCTGCCAGCGAAAGGGGGGGCGTTACTCCTGTTGAACCATCAGTCGTTTCTTGATCCGGTGCTTGTGGGAACTGTGATCAATCGGTCTGTCAGCTATGTTGCCCGGGACAGCCTCTTTAAGGTTCCAGTGATCGGTTTTATTCTGCGGAATACGTATGTGATGCCGATCCGCCGAGAATCCGCGACGAGCAGCACGATTCGGGAGGCAGTCCGACGACTGAATCATGGTTTTCTGGTGGGGCTCTTCCCGGAAGGAACCCGTTCTGCCGATGGAACAGTTGGGGCTTTTAAACCTGGCTTTCTCTCAATTCTCAAACGGGCGGAGGTCCCCATTATTCCGGTGGGAATTGCCGGCGCGTACGAGGCGATGCCCCGGGGGTCCTTCTGGATTCGCCCCAGAAAAATCTGCGTGGTCTTTGGGGAGCCAATCACTGCCGAGGAAATCAAAGCTCATTTTGAGAGTGACCAGACAGATAAAGAGTTCGTAGCCGGCTTACAGCAGCGGGTGGAAGTCTGTCAGCAGGAGGCTGCGGTGCGGCGACAGGGAATTGTGCCGGGTGCTAGTGAAACGACTGCGGACTGATTACAATCTGAACACCCCTGTTTTGCTCATGAAGAATTTTCGGGACTTGTCTGCTTACTCGTTCCGCATAACCCTGGAGTTAATCTCTTATGGAATGGATTGTAGCCCTGATCGCCCTGACCTCGATGGAAATCATCCTGGGGATCGATAATGTTGTCTTTATCGCCATTCTGGTGGGGCGGTTACCGGAAGCTCAACGTAAAAAAGCCCGATTGATCGGACTGGGGCTTGCCCTTGGGTTACGCGTCCTGTTGCTCTTGAGTATCAAGTGGGTCATGGGGTTAACAGACCCCCTCTTCAATCTGCATTTCCTCGCATCGTTAGGCTTGCCTGAATCAATGCTGACCACGGAAGTAATCGAGGTTTCCTGGCGCGATCTGATTCTCCTGGGGGGAGGTCTCTTCCTGATCGGGAACAGCGTGAAAGAACTGCATCATAAAATGGAAGATAATTCCGATGGGGATGAGGATGAGAAAGATGTAAGCTTTGGAGGAGTGCTGGTGCAGATCGCGCTGCTGGATATGATCTTCTCGCTCGATTCAGTGATTACCGCGGTGGGCATGGCGGAAGATATCCGGGTCATGATCGCAGCGGTTGTTGTAGCTATTATCGTGATGATGATTTTCTCTGGGGCCATCAGTCGCTTTATCGAGAAACATGCCACACTCAAAGTGCTCGCGCTCAGCTTCCTGATTCTGATCGGGGTGATGCTGCTGGCTGAGGGGCTTGGTACACATATCAATAAGGGATACATCTACTTTGCCATGGCATTTGCGATAATCGTCGAGATGATTAACCTGCGGGTACGATCTGTCGCCAAGCGGCTGGGTATCAGCAAAGAACAGATCAAAAAGATTCAATAGTCCTGCTTACGGCTCCTTCTCTACTTTTGCTCCAGTCGCGTTGTCTCCCAGACAAAACTTCATGTGTGTCCGGGCTGCGCTTTCCTGTCTGCTAGAGTTCTGGTGTTCCAGATTCCTGTCGCTTGGGAGGGGTGAATTTAATTTTCTCCACATACCGCACGGGGAGGTTGGTCGTCGGGTCGATCGCTCCCGTACAAGCTGAAACGGCGCGAATTGTATAGGAGTAATCGAGGTTATAATCGGCGTCGATTTCAACTTCTGTCTCTGCGGAAGCCTGGTTGCCGGGTTGTTGACCTCCCACGGTTTGCAGAATGACCTGATTCAACCGTTTAAAGACATCCGGTCCACCCCCCAGATTCCGCTCGCCGAACTGAATCGAGTTAAGGGAGCCATCTTCATTGGCAATCAGGCGGACCTTGATTGCGGGTAAGGCGATCTCAGTTGTCTGTTGAGGTGGTTTATTGATGGGCATGTTGATCTGGAATTCACCCTCGGGCTCAACAATCTTGAGCGTGAGCAGAAAGAAGACGAGCAGCTGAAAGACAATGTCAATCATCGGCGCCATTTGCGGCCCCTGCTTGATCGCGTCCTGTCTGGAGAGTTGAATTCGCATTAGTCGTACGTTTTTTTCTGATGAGTGAATTTAACGGGTGATGATCCCGGATTACGCTTAGTTGTTTTTGTAGGCGTCAATCATTGGTTCAAGGCGACTCATTCGACGTCAAGGAGTGTTATCCCCCTGCATCGCCTTCAAGGTGAATTTCTGAAAACCGGCGTCCTGCGCCATACGGATTACTTCCTGGATCTGGCCTGTTTCAACTTCGCCATCGGCACGAAGTTCGACGGTGACCTCGCTGATTTCCCGGTCGAGAGATTTCAGAACGCGGGCCTCAGTCTGAAGGATGGGGCCGAAATCGAGCAGCGGAGTCTGTTCTCCCAGGTAGAAGACCAGTGGCTCCGAGAGTATTTCTCCTGCTTTATTTCGAACATAACCGATATTCAGTACGACGTTATCTTCCGCTACATCCTCGCGTGGTCGGGCGAGTTGATCGCGGGGAAGTTTGACCCGTTCGTCGACCTGGCTCTGTTCGAAATTGTTGATCACCATAAAGAAGGCGATCAGCTGAAACACGATGTCGATCATCGGTGTCATTTCAACTTCGCGAAAAGAAGATTTGGATAGTTTAATCCGCATCAATTTATCCTGGCTGATAGAACTTGCTTCAGGAGGTGACTGGGAACAGGGAGGTTAATTTTTTTCAGCGGTAGAGCTGGCTGCTTTTCCCATATTGGAAAAACGACCCATAAATCCTTCGCTGATCATGCCGACTTCCAGCACGTAACGCTGCACATTATTGTGAATCAGGCTGTAGGCGATCATCGCGGGAATGGCGACCGCCAATCCTTCCAGGGTGGTAAAGAGTGCTGTCGCGATACCATCAGCAATCTCATAGGGCTTGGGAGAGGTTGTCAAACGGGCGATGACCCGGAAGGATTCAATCATCCCGTAGACGGTTCCCATCAAACCGATCATGGGAGCAATCTGCCCAATCAGGGCGAGATAACTCAGTTTGTGTTCCAGCCCCATTGCTTCATCTTCACCCGCCTCCTGCATTGCTGAGACGGATTCATTGTAACCTCGGTTGATCCGGCTCAGTCCAGCGGCAAGGACCCGTGCGAGAAACGATTCATTCTCGCGGGCGAGTGCATAGGCATCCTGATATTTTTTTGCGTTGAGTAATTCTTCAAATTCTTCAATGAAATCGGGAGGCATCAGGACGGATCGACGAACCTGGAGGGCATTCATCGTGATGACGGCGACCATCACAAACGAGAGCAACAGCAGGAGTAACCCGATGATGCCCGAGGAACGAACCATCCAGCCGAGGTAGGTTTCCTGCGGAGGCGTTGAACTGCTTGAGTCTGCGGCAGCCGGGCTGGGTGTCGCGGGAGGGGCTGTCACATTACCGGTTGCAGCCGGAGCTGTATCGTCGGAGGCCGCATCCTGTCCCTGCGCTGTCCAGGAGAAAAATACCAGGCAGCAACAGATCATGAGTGCGCAGAGACCAGCCATGCGTTTCGAGTGATTGTCGTTCAGAAGATGAATCATGTATGTTGCTCCGGCGGAGTTCAGATCAAATCAGCTGTTGAAGGTGATAAGTGACAGCTTGATTATTATATCGAATGTGAAATATAGGTTCGTTGTAACTCAGAAGTGTTGGTATCGCTCATCTCTTTTAACTTAAGAGACGGATGGATGCGAGGGTGACAGGTTAACTCAGTTGGTATTCATTTCGGATGCCCAACGGCTGTCCGGATAATCGCTGCTCAATTGACTGCTTGCTGTAGTGGCTCGATCGGGTTGTCCCATGGCGGCCCAGAGTTTACTCAAATAGTACAACGATTCTGCATGTTCGGGGGCAGATTGTGGATAGAGAATGTCTACATGTAATAAAGCGACGACGGCTTCTTCATTCCGTCCCAGTTGCTGATAGATTTTTCCCTGTGCGAGATAGATCCTCGCTTGAGTTTCCGCGGCTTCTGCCGGGATCGTTTTAATCAACTCGTCAATTAAGGGGATTGCTTCCGTTGTTTTCTGTTGAGCCGTCAGTGCGTTTGCTTTACCTAACGTCGCCTCTGCCCGGGCGATTTCATCTTCTTTGGTGGAAAAAGGTAAGGAGAGCGCTTTCTCAAACGAGGCGATTGCCTCCGGGATTTTGTTTTCACCTAACTGCTGATGTCCCTGAGCGGTGAATCCCCAGATTTGATAGTTCGTCCAGGGGGTTTCCTGCAGTTCCAGAAAGTACTGGAGCGCATCAGGATTTCCCTGCTGATGGGCGAGCCTTCCCAGGATCATGCGACCGGGGTAATAAACATAATTCTCTTTGTGCTGGTCGAGGAATGTTTTGAGAGCGTTAATCAGGTCAGCCGGTTTCTGGTTATCGGGTAATGTTGCCCCAGACATGACCATTCTGGCTTTCAGTCGGAGGATGTGAAATTCAATGTCCGCCTTAATCATCGGGTGATCCGGTTCCAGATCGGTTAAGGCTTCCTGGTAAGCCTCGTAAGCACGTTGGAACATCCCCTTCTCTTCATAACTGCGACCAGCAGAAAAACGGGGAGGTTCATCATCCCACTTGATTTCCAATACCTGATTCGGAGTGACTTTAAGAACGCCATCTCGACGGGTTTCGAGTGAAATTTCCTGGTTGGTCATGCCGGTGATTTTACCCGTGATTGCTTTGTCCACACCGACCTGGGTAATTCGATCCTGGGCAATCGCGCCGCTGTTCAGAATGATAAGCGTCGCAATCGCGAAAATGATCTGTTTGCAAAATGGCGAGGTTTTGTTTTTTAACTGGTCGTACATGATGATGGTTCAATTTTGAGAATGAGGTGGACGAGTCCGTCGCGATGTTGACGAACGAGTGGCCGCCGACTGAGCGGTTCTTTTCTTGACGGGTCCATTCGGTAATTGAGGTGCTTCTTCCGAGAAGGAGCGATAGTGTCTGGTTCTTTTACGGTTTCGAGAGCTCCGGCGACTTCCCAGAAAGAGAATGATCAGGAATAAAATGGCCCCTAAGCCAGCCACAATTCCCATCAACAGTTCCGGTGAGAATTCAGCTTCGGCATCTGCTGCACCTGGTTGACTGCTCGCTGGTTGAACATCGCCAGGAGGTGCATCATTTCCTTCAGCAGGTGTGGGTGAAGCCGTAGGCGCTTCGGCCAGCTGGAGTCGTTCGGCAATCGTTTCCTCTGGTTTCTCTTGTTCGAAACGGAGTTCGGTATACAGCTTGTTGAATTTAAGATACCAGTCATCAGGTATCTTGCCGCTAATTGAAAAGAAGGTCACGATTTCCTGCTCGGCGGCAGCCAGGTGCTGCTGTTTGGTTGCCGAATCTTTGGAGAGTTGCCCCAGTCGTTGACGGCAGAGGGCACTGTTTAATCGGGATTCGTAATACTGTTCTGCAGGTCGTCTGTTAATTTGCCCGTTGTTTTCATCTGCTGCAGTCGGCGGGCGATGTTATTCCAACCCAGAGTTTATCCGTTCCCTGAATCGCCTGCTGGAGTGCCTCTGCTGCCTCGGGGCTCTGGCTCATCCCTTTCGTTTGCAGCACACTGGCCGCTTCAATCTGCGCGACAAGTGAGTTCGGGTTGGAGTCGATCACTTTGGTAATCGAGGTGAGTGAAGCGTCGAATTCCTGTAGACCTCTTTCCGCAGTTGCCAGTCTCAGTTCGATACCTGTTTGCTGTTGATCGGAAATGAATTCGAGATTCGCTTCATCCTGAGAAAGGATTTTCTCGTACGCCGATTTGGCACGTTTGTAATATTCGAGGGCTTCATCAGAACTTTTGTTGGGTAAGCTGTTCGCGAGGCTGACATAGGTTTCCGCGATCCAGAAAAGTGAAGAAGGACTGTCCCTCTTCCCGGTTATATAAACCTTCCAGAAACTGTTCGAAATTGCGACGTGTCTCGGCAGTTTTCTGCTGTTCACCCGCCGCTTCCAGTTCGTTGAATTCGCGTTCGAGTTCTTTGCCAAGTTGTACATAGATACTGATTGTCGAGGTTTGATCTTTCTGCTGACTCAGAACCTCCAGTTTTTCCATGGTCGCCAGTGCCTGCTCGATGTCGTGCGATCCGACATACGCTTTCAACAGCAGGCGATATACGGAAGCCGCGAAGGTATCTGAAAGGGAGTTCGCTGTCGCGATAAAAGACGGCATCGGTTGACTCGATAACAGATGCGGGTGGACTGGTCAGGTATTCGATCGTTTTCTGATAATCATTCTGACGGGAGTAAATCTCAGCCAGGGTTGCCTTGCCGGTAATTAATTCCAGGGAGGCGATGTCGCGAATTTCTGTAGAAATTGTACTCCCTGCTGCAGGGCGGATTCTGCTGAAGTGAGAAGCTGCTGTTCATTTTCAGATTCTGGTGACGCACCGTGGAGGCGTCTGGATTGCAGCCAGGCTTGCCACAGGGCCTGACCCGCGAGGACCCGGTTGTGGGCTTCCCGACTGGAACCGGCTGGCGTGCGGAAATACCAGTCAGCTGCTGCCTGGAACTTTTTCTGCAGGAGCGCTGTCCCATCAGTTGGCAGCAATTGGCTGCCATATCGCTCGTTGGCCAAACCTCTAAAGCGTATTCAGCAGCTTGATTCATTAAGCGGACATTCGCTGCCCGTCCCTGCTCTGAGGTGGAATCATTGAGTGCCTGGGCAAAACTGGCTGCTGTTAAGAGGGCTGCCCTTTGTGCCATTTCCGAGTCGACCGTCGCAAAGCGATGAGCTACATACTCGGCGCGGACGGCAGCTTGATAACTGTTCCGAGTGAGATAGTCGATGTAAGCCCGATAATAGAAGTGCTTTGCCAGTTGGGCGGGCTCTACCTGATTATCCCGCAGTTCCTCGGCAGTGCTCAGCCGCTGCTGTGCGGGCCAGATGATCTTCATAAAGCTGTTGTTTCTCTGTTTGGGCGGCTCCATCGTTACTCTGCGCTGCTTCCCAGTCTGCTTTGATATCCTGCAACTGATTCATCAATTGCTGGGCGCGGTCAAAGGCGGTGGTGAAGTCTTTCGGTTCCCCTTCGTCACCTCGCAGCTGCTGATTCAAACGCCGAACCATCTGGTTCGCGGCCCCCTTATAGCGACCAGCGTACCGTTCGACTTCTTCGGCATCAGAGAGGGCATGCCGGAGGTTATTCCGTTGAGAGGTCCCTTCCGGTTGACTGAGCCCCAGTTTTCATAAGCCACTGCACGCTGCCACAAGATGCCAAGCCCCGCTGACGAGTAACGGCGTTTGCGGGCAGCCGAAATCCATTGATTGGCCTCCTGGATCACATGATCGTATTCAGCCTGTTCGGGATGATTAAAACAGATCAGCCAAATTCTTCTGCCAGATCCTGAAGACGTTGTACAGCGGGGGAGGATTGAGGTTGGGAAGAATCTGGTTGTAGACACCCAGAGCTTCGGAAAGTTGACCCAGTTCTTCATAACATTTTCCCTGCCATAACCGGGCATAGTGGCCGCCGGTCTGGTTTCGGAATTCAAAATGCAATAACTCGAACTCATCGATCGCCCGTTGCAAACGATCTCGAAATTCAGCTGAGTCGACCGGGTACGACTGGGCTTCCTCGTAAGTACACTTTGCCAGTTCCAGGCGTGAGTTGATGATACTCTGTTCCAGTTTTTTCTTGGCGTTGTACTGCTCTTCGTTTTCCTGTTCATCAATATGCGGAGGGAACTTACCGTACTCGCCGTCAATTGCGGAAGTGCCGTGCGGAAGATCTCCCGGGAGAGGTCGATTTCTTTACGGGCAGACTGACGCAGCTCCGTCTTTTCCCGGCATCGTCGGTTGAATCGGCTTCCCAGAGGAAACGCGCGCGTTGTTCAGATGAACTTTCGCCAGCTCGCGATTTGCTGAACCAACCTGAGCATGATCAGGGTGAGCTGTAACAAAATCAGTCAGGGCCTGTGCCGCTTCGTTGAGTCGTTGTTGCCGACTCTCCGGGTTTCGAATCAGGCTGGACGATTCCAGCAGCAGAGCCGCTCGCTCATATTCAAGGTGCGCAGCCAGATCAGGGGGGAGGTCGCTCCGTTTTCGCTGCTGATCGATATAGAAGAGGGCCGTATCGAAGTAATTCCGTTCGCGTAAACCTTCCAGAAACTGCAAGGTCTGCTCGGCTGCTGGGAGCGGTGCCGGATGAAAGCTGTTAAAGAGCAGCAATCCCCAGCAGAGAATCAGGCTCGGCCATATTCGGACTCGACGAAATATCATAAGTACGCCACGAATCTTCCCGCGAGATTGGATGAACAACCTGGATGTGTCTATCAGTAATCGAGTGGCCCGGAAGTGCGATTCACCCTGCGTTCTGATTTCCGGATGGAAATCAACCTTCGATCACCAGGGTGACTTCTAAGTGATGAGGCTTTAATTATAAATCGAAGCAGTGTGATAATGAATAGGTCCAGTCGTCCTCAAGTTGAGAATGCAGTTATCCTGGACGACTAAGCTGGGAAGATCAGGGAAAATTGAGATGAGATAGTATAAGCTGGCCAGAGCCGGGAGAGTGTATGAACGAATGTGTAAACCCGTGTTGAAATCGGAAAAACAGGTCTATCTGGTTGAGAACTGTTCAGTTATACAATACAAAGAAAGTAGATTACAAAGATGCAGTGGAAAAACTGGATTCCTCTGACTGCACCTCTATAACGAAAACTGGTGAGAATTATCAAACCCCGTTTTGCCTGAAAAGTGTCGTTTTTTAAGGCTCGATTTAAACTTCCCACTGGAATTCATTCCTGTATGCGATTTCAACCACCTCAAAAAAAGTCTCCCTGGTTCAGCCAGAAGGAACAGCTGCGGTTGATTATGCTTTGTGTCGCATTGGTGCTGGTCCTGATTGCGATGCAAAGAGTCGCCGAGCCCCGCTTCTGGAGTTGGTTGATTCCTCCTGAAGAGGAGCACTCCGATGCAGGACAGCTGGTGATTCAAATGCAGGGCGAGGAGAGCGCGGGTGAAAAAACGGATCTCTCTTTGGAACTGGAACCTTTACTTACGGACGAACAGGCGAGGTCGATTGCGGATGACTATCTCGGTTTGAAAAAATCAGAGATTCCCCTCTTCAACGAGTTACTTTCCACATTAAAACAGACCGATCCAGGGCTGTTGCAACTCAATGCGAATCGCGAAGGGGCCTGGCAGGTATGGATGGCGGAAACGAACGTATGGCGCGGCAAACTGATTGAGTTCGAAGGAACCGCGAAACGAATTCAGCCCCGTTCGGACACAGAAGGTGATTCAGCAGAGGCGTTCTTTGATGTCTGGGTTCTGACTCCTGGTTCCGGGTCGATGCCGCTGCATATTGTGACCAGTCAATTACCTCAGAGCCTGAAACCCGATACAAGTTTAAATAAGCCGGTACGGGTTGTGGGCACCATCTTTAAAAGAGAAGGCTACGCAGCGGAAGGTGGATTGAGATCAACCTTATTGATCGCTGCGGCACCACTCATTGAAATCCCTGGCCAACCTGTTATCGCACCACCAGGTCGAGTGATGCCGATCTTGTTCATCACCGCTACGGTATTGGTATTGTTTATTCTCTTCACTCTGTGGAAAAGTTTTTCATCGGTACTGAAAGCAGGTGCTGATAAAGCGGCACTGCCAGGTCTGGAAGGCCAACCCGATTTTTCAGGATTAACACTTCTGGATATGGAAAATCAAGGCGAGTTGGAACAGAGCGTGCTTCATAAGATGGTGCCTGAAGAGGAAGTACCCGATGAGGATAAACCAGACTCCTGATCAACAGTTAGAACTCGGTATCCATTTATGTTTGCGATTATCTCGCTGGTCATCATTGTGATTGTCTCCATGATCGTTGTCCGTGTGGCGACGGTGGCGTTGACATTAACCGGGTTATCAACCGAGCTCGCTCGATTTCAGGCTCGATCAGCGTTTACGAGTACGGGTTTCACTACCAGTGAAACAGAAAAGGTAATGCGTCACCCTGTCAGGCGTCGCATTATCATGACGCTCATGTTGTTTGGTAACGCCGGTTTCGTGACCGCGATTTCCTCGTTGATCCTTTCGTTTATCGATGCCGATACTTCGGTCTCGTTCTGGCAACGTGTGGGACTGCTGGCTGTCAGTCTGGTCGTGTTATGGTGTTTCGCTCATAGCGCCTGGGTCGATCATCATATATCAACCTACATTCAGAAAGCATTGCAGCGCTGGACCGATCTGGAACTCCGGGATTATGCCGGTCTGCTGCATCTGACGGATGATTACATCGTCGTGGAGATGGTCGTGCAGGAAGAAGACTGGCTGGCGAAACAATCATTGATGAAACTGAAGCTGACTGATGAAGGGGTGTTGGTTCTCGGAATAGAACGTGCGGATGGGACATACATTGGCGCACCCCGAGGTGATACGGTTCTGAACGTGCAGGATATTTTGTTGCTCTATGGACAGGCACCGACGCTTAAAAATCTGGACGAGCGACGTAAAGGGGCTCTTGGTAACTGGGAACATCATAAAGCGGTAGAACATCAGCAACAGATTTTGATGCATTCTCAGGAAGAAAGTGCTGGTGAAACAGCACAGTAAACTTGCTGCCATGAACTTTCGGTGCATTTGTGCTATAATAGCGATGCTCAACACCCTTCAACTTAACAATTAGAATCTCATCACTCCAAAACTTAATAGCTAATACCTGATTTGCAGTTATACGGCAGACAGACAACTGTTGCTGCAGAACTGGGTAAACACAGGTTAATAGATGAAAAAAACGGACGATTTAAAAATTACTTTAATCAGTCTGCATGGGCTGATTCGTGCTGAAAATCCAGAACTGGGACGAGACGCCGATACGGGAGGGCAAATCAAATATCTGCTGGAGCTGGCGAAAGAGCTGGCCGCTCATGAGCAGGTGCGCGAGGTGGAGTTACTCACCCGGCAAATTATCGATCCCAGAGTTTCTGAAGATTACGCTCTGCTGGAAGAACCGATTGCCGAGAATGCCCGGATTGTGCGAATTCCTTTCGGTCCTAAACGTTATGTCAAAAAAGAATCGCTCTGGCCCTATCTGGAACTGTTCATCGATCAGACATTGCAGCATTTCCGCAGGACAGGCCTGCCTGACATCATTCATGGTCATTATGCGGACGCTGGCGCAGCGGGCGCTCAACTCGCTCGTTTGCTGCACATTCCTTATGTCTTTACCAGCCATTCCCTGGGACGTGTCAAACGTGAACGGTTATCGATTGGTAAAGAGGTCGACATGGACAAGCTCGACCGCAAGTATCATTTCAAAACGCGTATCGAAGCGGAAGAGTTCGCTCTCGAAACCGCATCGATGGTGGTGACCAGCACCAACCAGGAAGTTCAGCAGCAGTATGAAATCTACGATCATTATCAACCGGAGCGAATGGAAGTCATTCCACCCGGAGTTGATCTGACTTCCTTCATGCCGGTGGATGACTCCTTTAAGCCCCCTGCAATCGCGGATGAATTAAGCCGCTTTCTTAGAGAGCCGGAGAAGCCGATCATCCTGGCGATGGCCAGACCGGATGAGCGAAAAAATCTGGAGATGTTGCTCAAGGTCTATGGAGAGAGTGAACAACTACAGGAAGTCGCCAACCTGGTAGTCGTAATGGGATCCCGGGAAGACTATCGGGAAATGCCCAAAGGGCAACGACAGGTGATCAGGAATGTGATTTATCTGATAGATAAATACAATCTGTATGGCAAAGTCGCTTATCCTAAATCGCATCAATCGAGTGATGTTCCCGAGTTGTACCGCCTGGTGGCAGCCCGGATGGGAGTCTTCATTAACCCGGCCCTCACGGAGCCCTTTGGGCTGACCTTGCTGGAGGCGGGGGCGACCGGGTTACCCATCGTGGCAACGAATGATGGAGGTCCCCGTGACATTATTGCCAATTGTCAGAATGGCCTCTTAATCGACCCTCTGAATCAACAGGAAATTGAACATGCATTGCTGCGTGTGCTGACCAATGAAGAAGAGTGGCAAGCCTGGTCGGAAAACGGAATTAAAGGGACCCGTGAGCACTACAGCTGGGCGAATCATGCCAATCGTTATTTGCGGGACCTGGAAGATATCCTGGAGCATTCGCCATCGCCGGTTCTGAAAAACACGACAGTTAAACGTCGGCTGCCTGAATTCGACCGCTTAATTATCACGGATCTCGATAATACGTTGACGGGCGATGAGGGATCGCTGCATGAATTTATTCAGATGCTGGAAGAGAATAAACACATTGGCTTTGGGATCGCCACGGGACGGCGACTGGACAGTGCACTCAATCTGATTAATGAGCTGGGACTTCCCCAGCCAGATTTGATTGATACTGACTGTGGAACGAAACTTCACTATGGTGAAAACTTAACAGAAGACAGCAGCTGGTCGAAATCGATTGGCTATGCCTGGAATCCGGACGAAATACGTAAGGTTCTGGCTGAATTACCCGGTCTGAATCTGCAGGATGACGAAAATCAGTCCGAATACAAAATCAGCTATGAGCTGGATACCCGGGTCTGTCCTAAAATAACGGCTATCAAAAAAACGCTGCGTGAAGCTGGTTTACGTGCTAAAGTTGTTTCATCACTGGGGATGTATCTCGACGTGATTCCGGTCCGTGGTGGAAGCGATCTTTCGCTTCGGCATGTGCTCTGGAAATGGGGGTTCTCTCCGGAAAGAGTGCTCGTCTCTGGTGATTCAGGAAATGACGCCGGTATGTTACTCGGACGCACCCTGGGTGTGGTCGTGGGTAATCATAGTCGAGAGCTCAATCGGCTTCGCAAACGACCACGAATCTACTTCGCAGAAGCCTCGCATGCCGCTGGGATCCTTGAAGGTATCCACTATTATCACTTTCTGGACAACATCATTATTCCTAATGACCGTAACGAATGACCACACCGCAGGATGATATCAACTTCAAGGCCGATCTAACCCTTAAGCGACTGCAACCCAAGCTCACAGAAGTCTGGCAACGAAATCAGGTCCCTGACGCTAAACAGCACGAATTTGAACTCCGTTTGAACGAGTACTGGCGTCCCCTGTTCAAAATACTGTATCACCTTTACAGTCACCGCTATGACTTCTTCTATCATCTTGAGCAGATTGTCAGTACCGCCGCTCAGGGTTGGTCCGATCGATCTGAACCTCTTTGTGAACTCGACCGGAAACGGGTTAATGACCCGAACTGGTTTCAATCAGAGAGGATTTGTGGTGGTGCGCTCTATGTCGACCTGTTGGGTGAGAACCTGAAGCAACTCCGTAATCACGTCGATTACTTTAAAGGACTGGGACTGACTACGTGCACCTCATGCCGTTGTTCGCAGTTCGACCAGGCAATAGTGACGGCGGGTACGCGATCAGCAACTATCGCTCCGTTGATCCACGCCTGGGGACCATTGATGATCTCCGCTTGCTGGTAGATGACATGCGCGAGGCAGGTATTTCTCTGGTGCTCGACTTTGTCTTCAATCACACCTCGGACGATCATGAATGGTCGCGTCTGAAACTCAATCGGGGAACGGAAGTACCAGGAATTCTATTACATCTTCCCGGATCGAACCGAGCCCGATAAATACGAGCGAACCCTGCGCGAGATTTTCCCAACCGTTCGTCGGGGAAACTTCACCTGGCACGACGGGATGGAGCAATGGGTCTGGACTTCCTTCAACAGTTTCCAGTGGGACCTCAACTATTCCAACCCGGCTGTCTTCCGGGCGATGCTGGAAGAGATGTATTTCATCACGAACACCGGTGTCGATATTCTGCGTCTGGATGCGGTCGCATTTATCTGGAAGAAAATGGGAACCTCCTGCGAGAATCAGCCCGAAGCGCACATGCTCATTCAGGCTTTCAACCTGCTCGCCCGGATTGCGACGCCGAGCCTGTTATTCAAGTCCGAAGCGATTGTGCATCCTGATGAAGTTGTGAAGTATATTGGTGAAGAAGAATGCCAGATTTCTTATAACCCCACTTTAATGGCGCTTTTATGGGAATCGCTCGCCACCCGCAAAGTGAATCTGCTGGTGCAGTCGCTCAGCCATCGCTATCGCCTGCCTCACAACACGGCGTGGGTGAATTATCTGCGCTGTCATGATGATATTGGATGGACATTCGATGACGACGACGCCGGCGCGATTGGGATAAATGCTTATAATCACCGTCAGTTTTTGAATCAGTTCTACACGGGACAGTTCCCGGGATCTTTTGCTCGTGGAGTTCCTTTTCAGGAAAACAAGCAGACCGGTGATATGCGTATCTCGGGAACGATGGCTTCTCTCGCCGGGTTAGAACAGGCGATTGAAGAAGAAAACGAAGAGAAAAAAGAACTGGCCATTCGTCGCATGCTCCTGCTGCACGGAGTGTCGCTCAGTATTGGTGGGATCCCCCTGCTCTACCTCGGTGAAGAATGGGGAATGCTCAACGACTATGACTTTGTAAAAGATCCGGTTAAGTCGGGTGACAGTCGCTGGATTCATCGTCCGAAAATGAAGTGGGAGTACCTTGAGGATCTTGATGACCGGATTCAATCGGGGAATGGTTCCATCCGCTCTCGAATTTTCCGATCGACTCAGAAGCTGATTGCCTTGAGGAAATCGATGCCGGCGCTGGCGGGACAGGACATGGACCTGATCCGGACAGGGAACGATCATACTCTCGGTTACGTTCGATTTCATGAAGGAAACCGGATGATTGTCCTCGCGAATTTTTCTGAAGAACCACAGCAGGTGGAAGGAAACATCGTACGGACCGCGGGACTCGGTCATTTCTTCAAAGACATGATCACCGAGAAGGAATATGGAACATCAGAACCAATCAGTATCGAGCCTTATCAGATTCTCTGGCTTGATCGGGTTTAAGCACCCGTAGGACTCTGACTACTGCAATATGTCAGATGTTTTAAGGGTGGTCCAGACAATCACGCAGTGTTGTCTGGATTGCGAAGCAACACAAAAGTGATGAATGCAGAGTGATTAAAATAGCTTATTGAGCACTTCCCATGGGAAAACAATCAACGCTTTCGTGTGCCTGCGGCATCTAGACAACTCGATGAGATTGTCTGGACCACCCTTGTATTTACATGACATTTACAGGTAGACAGAACACTACGGGGGCCACCACTGCCGTATTAGAAACACATCTTTCCGGCGACGTCGCAGATGTCGTAATCGTTGGCTTCGTCTTCGTAGAGCTCTTTGATGGCCAGGGTGTCGCCGCTGCGAACGGCAAACCGGCCCAGCTTTTCGTTGACCGCCGCCTTCAACTGATCGAGAGGGGAAGGGGGAGGGGCGTCGAACAGGGATCGCTGAATCAGATTCTGAGGGGTTAATCGTTCGGAGATCAGGTGCATGTACGAGACGCATTTCGTCAACGGCATGTGGGCAATCATCCTCTTGGCGGCGGTGATCAGGTCGTCAAACGAGGAGGTCGGTTCATCCAGCTTCGTTATTAGGTGTAAACTCCGCGTCTGGCTGAGTCGAGTGTTTCCAGTTCTAAGGCTTTTAATTCCATCACCACCCGGACTTCGATAAACGAGTCGAGATCGGATTGTCGGAATGGTCGTACTTTCCATCCCTGCCGGGGAAAGTGTTCGAGTAAACCGACTCCCACCAGCCGCGAAAAGATATGCCTTACATTCGAACGGCTGATATTGAACTTTTCAGCGGTCGCTTCTTCTCGAATGAAAAGGTCGTCTCCTTTAAGGCTCAGGTTGATGAGTTCGACTTTGAGAATCTCATAGTAATCCTGAGGAGGTTCCGGACGTTTCACTACGGGACCCGCAGTTTGAATCCTCCGTTTATTCACCTGCAAGCGACGGTTTTTTTCCTTCTGCAGAAATCCTTCGTCGATTAAAGCGTTCACGGCCAGGCGAACGGGAGTGATGGAGACGCCGTACTGGCCTGAGAGTTTCTGCAAGGTAAGAGAATCGCCTGATTCTTCACCATTCTGAATGCGGGCAATCAGATCTTCTTTAATGTAATCCGTGATCGACATGGCGATAATCCGGAACGGAAGAGACGTGAGCGTGAGATGTGCCAGACAGTAGAATTGCTGTTGGATAGTTAAATTCTACACTGAAACAAAGGTGGGCGCCTGCTTTGCCCACCCTGTTTCATCAGGTTTTTGTCACAATTCACGCCTCGGATTCTGCAAAGCGTAAGCGCTTTGCAATCACCTTGCCGGAGAGGGAGCTTCTTCAGAGACAACAGATTGAGTTGGAAGGATCATTCCCCTGGCACTACTCAGGAGGGGCTCTCGTAAAGTGAGACGATGTGATCGACACCCGGTTGAATGACCTGAACCCACTGCTCCAATAACTGAGGAGTGCAAAGAGGGTCTGATTCGCGCAGGGTATCCTGTAACGCTTCGACCCAGAGTGGATACCACTGACGTTTGATATTCAGATGCTGCTCGTTATGGCTAATCCCAATTTCTTCAATATGCCTGATTGCCTCGGGGTTACCTTCGGCAAACGAAATTAGACTGTCGATCGCCTCGCTCAGAAGTTCATTCTGTTTCTGCATATCCGTTTGAGAGAAGAGCGGTCCGATCTCGGATGACTTGCGCGCAAAATGATCGTAGAACGCGTCAAAAAAGTCGGCGTTCTGGCGGCAGCGGGAATAGCTTGCACGTACAGAATCAACTATGGACATCGGAACAAGACTCAGCTCCAGGACGGCAGACACTTGAAAGCTCCATTGTAAGAGATGGGGACTTCATTTGTAAAACGGCGGGGTGACCTCGGGGAATTCGAAAATTCCTGGAAGAGGCCCCGGCGTACATGTCTGTAGAGGCAGACGCCGCACTAGAGGTTCACGCAGGTGGGGTGCGGAGGGAAAGCGAGCGGGCTCTGAAGGGGAAAAACCGGCATAATCGTAATCGGTTCAGGAGGCGTCAGTCAGCGGTTGATGGTCACCTCGGAACCGTTGACCAGGAAATTGTAAACCTCTTCGATATCAGGAGTTCGCATGCGGATGCACCCTTTGGATTCCGCTTTTCCGATCGAATCGGGATTGATCGTCCCATGGATTCCGTAGCCGTCGCCGATATCAATCCAGAACTCTCCGAGAGGATTCTGGGGGTCATCGTTCTGAATGACGAGTCCGTCGGGACCATAATAGACCGGGTCTTTCAGTTTGTTCTGCACCTGAAAGGTTCCAATTGGTGAGGAATCGTCCTTACCGATGCCCACCTGATACCGTTTCACATAATACCCATACGCATGCACGATCAGTTCGAAATCGGAAAGATCGACAATGACTGAAAAGGGTCCTTTCAGCACTTTGAGTTTCTGGTCGACGCGCATCTTTTGTGGATCGAGCTGGTTCAGGCTTGCCAGGTATTCCCACGAAACATTGGCGGGAAGCGATGGTGCGGAGTTGATCACCCGGTTGCACCACATAAGGCTGGAGGTAGTGTGGCTGTTTCGCAAAGTAAATGGAGCGGGCCGTCGTGTCGATGCGTGATTGCAGATAGGGTCTCCAACCGGGATGTTTCCAGTAGAGGCTCGACATCAATCGATGTGCTTTCAGGTATTCATTGGATTGCAGCAGGAGGTCGATCTCCTCCAGATTGGGAGGAGGGAGCTCATTCGTCTGAGTAAGCGTCCGCTCCCGGTTCTCCGGAGGAACGGCTGCTACCTGAACCTGATTACGCGGAGAACTGGTGACCGTTTCTTCATTCGAAATCTGACGAATGCGACTTCCGGGAATGGCTGACTGCCCTGACTGATTCGCACCTTGGGATAAGTAAGCAGGCTGGTTTTCATTGCGCTGGATAGGGGCCGCTTGAGAGTTGAGCTCCGCGAGATTCAATTCCTGTGGAGGAGAGTGACCCAGGTGCGACTCCCTGATTTCCGCAGAGGTCACTTCCGGTTCGAACTGGTCATTAAAACTGAGCGATTCAGCCTCCCTTGCGTTGAAGCTCTCTTCCTCTGCCGTATCCACATTCAAGTTGGCGGGTTGGGGCCCTCCCTTGTCGGTCGCCGCGACAATGTGGGAGCTTTTCTGGGGCAGATAATCGGTCAGTCTGGTGTGCGGGTTATCCAGGGGAATCCAGCCAAATCGCCAGCCGGAATAAAGTGTGACTGCAATCAGGCTTAAGGACCAGAAGGTGATGGAAAAGTAAGAGTGCTTCTTGTGTCCCGTACGATTCGTGCGGCGCGCCATTTCGCTCATCCTTGAACGTTCATTTTCAGAAGGGAGACGGATCCTGTCTCTGAGGGGAGACGAATATATCAAAACCCGGAAAAGGAGGCGATGCGAATTCGAAAACATGAGAAAATAGGGTGATTTCCCGGAAAACTGGCCGGTTCTTCATTAAAAGAGAGTCTTTCTGTGGACCATAATGAAAGCTTCAAAGTCCACCTCGGAGATGAATTCGGAATCAGTTCTGCCGAGAGAGTCTCTTCCCGGACTGTTTTTTATGACTTAGAAAGATTGGCTAAATGTCTCTGATTCGTTATACAACTTTCATGGTTTTAGCAGGATTAAACCTGATTTCGCTGGGAGGCGCCTTCTCTGCTCAGGCAGAAGAACTTGATGCTGCGCCGGAAGGCAGCTTCAGCATTGTCGTCATCCCTGACACCCAGCGTTACCTGGGGGGCGAGGTAAGCAAGGATACGGGGAAGGTTGAGCCGATCACCAATCCGACCTTTGAGGCCTGGACCGACTGGATCGTTGCGAATCAGGAAAAGCAGAACATCGTCTTTGTCAGTCATGTCGGAGATATTGTTGACGAGAATATCGATGAGCAATGGACTGTCGCTCAGCAGTGCATGAACAAACTGCATGGCAAAATCCCCTACGGCATCTCGGTTGGTAACCATGACCTGGTGGGAAAAACGGGTGACTCGACTCTGTTCCAGAAATACTTCCCCCAATCACGCTTCACTGAATTCGACTGGTACGGTGGTTGTTTTGCAGGTTCACTCGGCAATGTGGCGATTTCAGGAAATAATGCCAATAGCTATCAGCTGTTCGAAGCAAGTGGGATGAAATTCATCGCCCTGCATCTGGAGTGCAATGCACCAGATGATGTACTTGCGTGGGCCAATGAAATTCTGGAAAAACATGCTGATCGACGGGCGCTGATCACCACACATATGGATCTGGGACCAGCGGAAAAACCGCAGAGTGGCAAGGATTATTTCGATGCCCCCAAAGGGAAAATGAAATGGACCAAGGTCCATGGCAAGCGAGGTAATACGGCCAAGCAGATGTGGAAGAAATCATTCAAAAAGCATCCGAATCTGTTCCTGATCTGCTGCGGAGATCAAAGCCGTAGCCAGGCGATGCGTCTAGAGAGCCAGGGGGAGAATGGCAATACCGTACACGAGCTGCTGTCCGATTATGGTGTGAATGGTCTGCGGTTAATGCGTTTTCATCCTGCTCAGAACGAAATTGAAGTCATCACCTGGGACCCGCTTAAGGGAGAACGATGTCTCTCCACCAAAATTGTCCCCGACGAAAATCAACATCAGTTCAAGCTGCAGTACGAGATGGCAAGTCTGGTACCGCAGTAACCTTTGAGGTGTTTTAGAGGCCAATTCAAAAAACCCGGTTGTGGTTGTTCTAGACGCTGCAAATGCGGGGTACATCAGACCCATCAGAGGGTTTTGCACCTGCTTAAATGAGTACAAATAAAAAACCGTCCCGATTGTAAAACCGGGACGGTTTTTTCTTTATGGTATCAAGACAGAGTCTTACAGACCGGCCAGTTTGGCAATCAGGTCAGCAGTACGGTTTGAGTATCCGTACTCGTTGTCGTACCAGCTGAAGACCTTAACCATGGTGGGGCTGATGGCGGTCGTCCAGGGAGCATCGAAGATGCTGCTGTGTGGGTTACCGATGATGTCTGAAGAGACGATGGGATCGGTGTTGTACTGGAGGATCCCTTTCAGGGGGCCTTCAGCAGCCTCTTTCATTTTGGCGTTGATCTCTTCCGGTGTGGTACCTTTGGAAAGGTTCACAACGAGGTCAGTGATTGAACCCGTGATGACAGGAACTCGCAGAGAGTGACCAGTCAGTTTGCCCTGCAGTTCAGGCAGAACCTGACCAACAGCTTTAGCGGCACCGGTTGAAGTCGGGATGATGTTCATCGCAGCGGCACGGGCACGACGTGGGTCGCTGTGCAGCTGGTCAGCGGTCCGTTGATCGTTCGTGTAAGCGTGAATGGTGGTCATCAAACCATCAACAATGCCCCAGTTCTCGTGCAGGACTTTCGCCATTGGAGCGAGGCAGTTGGTGGTGCAGCTGGCGTTGGAAACGCATTTGTGATCGGCAGTCAGCTGATCATCGTTAACGCCCATTACACAGGTCAGGTCGGGGGCATCTTTGGCAGGAGCAGAGATAACCACTTTCTTAGCACCGGCAGTCAGGTGGCTGTCGTAACCTGGTTTGCCATCTTTGGCGCGACCGGTGAAGAAGCCGGTTGATTCCAGAGCAACATCGACACCGAGATCGGCCCAGGGAAGGTTACCGGGATCGCGTTCACCGCAGACTTTGACAGTTTTACCGTTGACGATCAGATTGCTTCCTTCGACTTCGACAGTACCAGGAAAGCGACCTTGAGCACTGTCGTATTTCAACAGCATGCCCAGTGCCTGGGGGTCGGCCAGGTCATTGATGGCGACCACTTCGAATTCTTCGGGACGTGCGGCCAATGCCCGCAGGGTGATACGACCAATTCTACCAAAACCGTTAATACCAACTTTAATAGCCACTTCAGCAATTCCTCCAGGTTCGAATAAGAAAGACTTCTTCTCTGTGTTTGTACAAGTAGTCAGGCGATAGTGTTATCCGGCAATGTGTCATCCAGCGGGGATAAGCGCTACTACCGACTGAGGGGATCGAGCGAGGGAACAGACCCTCCACGCAGTTTAAGGGCCTCATGCGCCCGCAATTGTAGTCCTCGTCAATTGGCCCCACAAGTCTGTCGACCGGCAAGTCCAGATTGAGCCTGAAAATGGTCTCGATCTGCGGGAAATCCCGGACGGGACGGATTCTGGGAGAGCTGATGTACGCTAGAACTGGCCCGGAAACCCTCAGATGGGTCACATTGATCCTCGATTTGCAGGCTTGAGACAGCCACAACCGGTTCTCCGGATCAGTTCAGAACAGATCAGATTCCAGCTTTGGGACGAAGGACGGTGGTTGAATTTTTTTATGTACGCCCCATGAAAATACTGTTAGGAGCTGATTCGAAACCGGGTGCTGATTGTGACAGACTCAGCAAACGTTGGGTGAATGTGTCCTTTTATTTCGTCTTCTGAGCTCTTTTTTTTCTGTGAGTTATAATCAAGTAGCCGATTCCGACAATCGCAACCATGAAGGCATTAACTTTCAGTATAAATGAATAATCTACTTTGCTTGTTGCTTTGTCGATAAGGATTGGCTTCATTTCCACTACTTGCTCTGGGACTTTTTCTGGTTTACCATTTTTGAAAATGGATAATTTGTTCTCCACGTTGTCTAGAAGGCGATCACCGTCTTCCACGCCTAAAGCTGCTAATTCAAATTGTTCCTTAGGGATCGCTTTATTAATCTCGTTTTCTATAAACGTGCATACGATATGGTATGAAAAATCTCCAGAAGAATAGTCTCGTTTGATGCACGCGTAAGACTCGGGAAGGTAGATATCCGAATTTTTTTTGTACGTCCACGTCGTGTGATTAGCGATATGACCTCGAAATATTTGTGCCGATTCAATCGGGAGAAAGTCCAGCTGAGAATCGCAAATCGTGCGTAGAACAGTCACATCATCGGTGCCATTCGTACGCATCGTTTCTTCGAGATAAACATAACGGCTGTCACTGGATTGAGACACTTTTTTGAGAGGAGCTATCTCTGGGTTACTGATTCCTTTGGCGGCAAGGCGTATGCATGAGTCCATGCGTAAGCCACCGGCAAAGCAGAATATAGAGCGTGGATCGAACAACTCCAAACCAATCGGTTGCAGTTGACCAATTGAAACAGCATCTCTGATCACGTATTCGGTAAAAGGTTTGTCCGGGGTTGTTGAGAGGGGGTGATCAATAAACTCCGGTGCTTTTCTTCCCTTAACAGTAGAATACAATCCTTCTGGACGCTGCAAACTGACTGTTTTTTCATTCCAGTCAGGTAATGTGTATCTTTTCTTCTCATCGATGTGCTCAAATATTACGGGAGGAATGTATTCATACGTACCAAAGTTTGATTCGAGCGATTTGTCCACGGAAAAAGTACATTCGATTTGTTCTTTTAAAAAAATCCTACCTGTAATACGTTTGTTTTTTGAATCAGTTTCGAGTCCTGCTATTGGTTCTGGGTTGTCTTTCGATTCATCCTTGCTGGTTTCGGTCACATCATCTTGATCCAGTGGTACATTGGCTTGAGATATAACCCGTGTGACATCAAGTTTCACCTTCCCTGTCCATGTGTTGATTGAGTCAAATGTTGCTGATTGTGCATTGGCAACAACTTCGAGAAGATCAGAGGCTTCTTTACCAGATAACAATTTGAAATCAGCCACTTCAATCAGTTTTGTTTTGGGTTCAATGCCGATGTTATCGTCGCCAACTAAATGATGGCTAAAAACGTTCAAAACAATCGCCCACATCAAAATATATGTGTGCCACTTCATCTAAAATAGTACCCCGGACTAAAAGTGCAGGTTAAGTGTGTTTTATGAAAGAGTAGTAATGGTGAAATGAAAACGATTACGTCTGTCTCAAATTGTGGGAGTAAAATCCGTTGTGAATACAACATAAATGCCGTGTGAATAACGTAGAGAGACAATGATCGTTAAAGGGCGTGATGTGCATCTGCAATATCATTGACAGGTTGGTTCTTGTCTCGATATCCAGGGGATGACAGGCTTTGAACCGAGCTTAATGACGCTGGGAAGATTTACAGACAGCGGTGAGGAGTGCCAGGAGGACCAGCACCACGATCGTCACGTCCAGCATGCTCCAGCCGGCTGATTCTTCCTCCACCGCAGGAGGAGCCTGGGCCAGCAGCCAGCTGGCTGAATTCAGAGCATA
This sequence comes from Planctomycetaceae bacterium, assembly GCA_041398805.1. Lineage (GTDB taxonomy): Bacteria > Planctomycetota > Planctomycetia > Planctomycetales > Planctomycetaceae > Polystyrenella. The sequence goes on from JAWKUC010000003.1 coordinate 619,897, forward strand.
TTTTAAGAAAAACATCGGCAGGTCGCCTCTACAGAAAAAGATTCAGTTGCAGGCATTATTACGCAGAAGCTGCTGGGAATTCAACGGAACTGGTATTTGACAGGGGGACAGGTGAAGTTGAAGCGTGCTGAAAGTGATCCCGGAAGGGAGTTGCCAGACGACGATAGACAGCCGCCGGAAGAGAATAGGTATCCCAGCTGGTCGAGAGCCGTTTCATTTCGACATAAAAGTCCCGTACGGGAACGAGATAAAACGAGTAAACTCGTTCCTTGAATACAAATAAATCGTGCAGTTCACCATACCAGCGGGGTGAAAGGACTTCATAGGCAAAAACAAAACAGGCCGAAAAATTGTCTCCAAAGACCTGCTCCCACTGCAGCAGCGAAAGGACGTCGTCGTTGGTTGCCCAGTTCACCCATTTGTGTCCGGAGTTCTGATTCTCTTCAGAGAAACCGGTCGGAAATTGCCTCCCTTTGATGTCGATGAGCAGATTTTCACTTCCCGAACCATAAACGATGAAATCCATCGATTTGAGAGAGACATTCGATAAGAGGGCCCGACGGGATTCGTCGACCGCGACGTAAGGAATCGTTGCGGCACGTAGATATTCCTCGAAGGCGAGTTCGTAATGATTCTCTCGCAGGACCAACGCCACTTCCTCCTGATCAGGAAATTAATGTCACATCAGTACAGGATAGTGGCTGGTGGCTGTGTGTCCAGTGCAGGCGTGCGAGGCATTCTCGAAAAATTCCGAGAAGTCAGAATGCCCCTTTCCCTCGCAAGGCATAATTCCGGGCTGGATAGCCGGAGCTCGATTCAGAACTCCAGTGTTACTCAGCTGAAGAGTTCCTGAACGACTTCACCCTCTTCGACGATTTTCATCGGACGGCCGAGGGGGCTCATCGTTTCGGCAGTCGGGTCGAGTTCCAGAGTGTGACAGAGGGAGCAGAAGAGATCGGGAACAGTGACCGGTCGTTCTGCGACCTGTTGACCATCCGGACTGGAGCTGCCGATGACCTGTCCTCCCCGAATGCCATTTCCAGCGAGAGCCAGATTGAAGACACGCGGGAAATGGTCACGACCACCGCGCGGGTTGAGTTTGGGAGTTCGTCCGAATTCTCCCATCAGGAGCACGGTTGTCGTCTCGAGCAGTCCACGGGATTTGAGATCAGAGATCAAAGTGGCAAATGCCGGGTCGACCTGACCGATCAGGTTGTCCGTGCGGGAGAAGACATCCTGGTGAGTGTCCCAACCTCCCAGTGTCACTTCGACGAAGGTCGTTCCCGCTTCAATCAGGCGCCGGGCCAGCAGGCAACCCTGACCAAACTTGTTTGAACCGTAAGCATCTCGAGTGCTTTGCGATTCTTCCGAGAAATCAAATGCTTTGAGATCGGGGCTGGTTATCATGTTGGTCGTTTTTTTGTAAAGCTGCTGGTGTGATTTCACCAGTGAGGCAGCTCCCCGTTCAGCATAGCGGGAATCGATCTGTCCCAGCAGACCCAGGCGTTTATCGAACCGATCATGGCTGACGGTTGGTGAGGTATTGGTTGGTAGTGAGCCTGGATCGTTAATGACGAACGGTTCGTAATCGACACCCAGGTACCCGGCTCCAATGGTGTTGCCGACAGAGACGACCGAAGGAATTTTGACTTCCGGGTCGGCCAGACGATAGGCAACGTTCGCTGCCAGGCTGGGATGTTTTACTGAGCCTGAAGGAATGTAACCGGTATGCATGTGATAAGTTGCACGGCGATGGTTCCCTTCCTTGTTCGTCATCGAACGAATCAAGGCGACATCGTCCATGACTTTGGCGGTCTGTTCCCAGCGATGGGCAATGTCGATACCGGAGACCGATGTCTGGATCGCTTTGGTTTCTCCCCCGTTATCGGTACCTGGTTTCGGATCGAACATTTCCAGCTGGCTGGGGCCTCCACTCAGCCAGAGCAGGATCATTGAACGATTCTGCTTTTTCAAATCTTCAGCCTGCAGGCTGACCAGGTCGCGGAAGCTGAGTGTACCCGCAGCAAGGGACGCGGCGGAAACTGTATGCAGAAAACGACGGCGGTTAAATCCATTTCGTCCAATGCGAACCTGTTCATGAATGGTCATCGTGATCGACTCCTGCAGAATTATCATCTGCCTGGTGGTGTGCTGAGTTTTAAAAGGTGAAAGTCGGTTGGAGAGCGAACTGTTAGCGTTTGGTCATAAATTCGGTGGAGTTAATCAGGCTCCAGACGAGATCTTCATAGGCCTGCTGCTGGTTTTCTGAGGATTTGATGTACTCGGCAACCAGTTCCTGCTCGGCACTGTCTGGTTCCCGACCGAGAATCTGCAGATAGATTTCAGTCGTTGTGGCAGTATCGGAGAGTTTGCGTTCAAGCAACTCACGTACGAATGAATTCTGGTTTTCAATCAGGTTATTGATTTTCGGCGAGTTCATCAGGAAGAGGGCCTGCGGAATTGTCCCGGAGATATCGGTGACATCTTCAGAGGGATCGTATTCAAAGAGTTCCTTGAATTGCCGTTGATCCCCTTTGTCATCCTTAACTTTTTTACGTCCCTTTTTCGGGTTGTCTGGTGATGTGCTGGCAGTCGCTTCGATATCCAGAGCACAAACCAGCGCTTCGTAGAGCTGATCGGCTCTCAATCGGGTAGGGATGACTGCGGCAAAATCGGGTGATTCCTGTGAGGGGTCCATTTCAACGGACTGGCGCTGATACGCTTCTGTATTCATGATCACCCGGAAGAGCCATTTCACATCATATCCAGAGGCGCTGAACTCCTGAGCGAGGAGATCAATCACAGCGGGATGGTGGACATCACGTTCGGGGCCGATGTCGTCGATGGCTGGGTAGAATCCTTCACCGAGCAGTACGGTCCAGATGCGGTTGATGTAAGCGCGGGCGAACCATTCGTTGTCGGAGGAGGTGATAAAGCGAGCTGCTTCTTCACGCCGTTTGACATCCTGTAGTCCCTCTTCGATCGCTTCTTCTGTCAGGAAGAAGACGGGAGACATTTTTGTACCTTTAGCACTCGGGTCGTTTAAATCAGGCATGAAATGCTCTGCCTGATTTTTCTTGAAGTTAGCGGGGACGGTGAAGTTCTTCAATTCTTCCAGAGTGAGTTGTTTATCTTTGTTTGTATCGAGTTTCGCCAGGACCCGCTTCAGTAAGCCACCATTCTGGGGGCCAGCCAGTTCTTTGGGGCTGAGCTGGTTATCGTTGTTTTTATCCATCTCTTTGAAGAACTGTTCCGGATCTTCCAGAGAGGCGAGTAGCTCCTGCTGTTTTCCTTGAGGGCGGGCATCAGCAGAGTAAACTTCAAAGTCGCGAGGTTGTGAATCGTCTACGCGGCGAATTTTTATGCGGGGAAAGAACGAAGCGAGTTCATGGAACTGCACCCGAGTCCATTTGTCTGTGAAGTGATCGTGACATTGTGCACATTGAATTTGGATTCCCATGAAGATGCGGGATGCTTCTGCAGCGATGGTTTCTCCATCTGCATTGTGTGCAAACACTAAACCTGTGGAACCATCTTCGGACATCCGGCCGGTGGCCGTCAGTAATTCGGTCGTGATTTGATCCCAGCTTTTGTTGGCAGCCAGTTCGGCAGACATCCATTTCACAAAGACAGGTTCCTGCCGATTGGCGCGAGGGTCTGTTGCGCGGGAATAGATGACATCGCGCCAGTATTGCGCCCAGTTCTGTGTGTATGCCGGTTTTTCCAGTAACTGGTCAATCACCGCAGAACGTTTGCTCGAATTCGGAGTCAGACCGAAACGAATGATATCACTCGTCGCAGGGGCGGTGCCGGTCAGGTCAAAGTAAGCACGACGGAGAAAATCCTCATCATTGGTCAAAGGAGCAGCTTCACTTCCCGATGCCTGCAACTCTTCGTTAATCAGTCGGTCAACCTCTGCGGCGACGGCCTGCACGCTCTGTTCGTTCATCGCCTCAGAAGCGGTAGTTTTTTCACTGGTGATTTCCGCTCCCTGAATAATCAGTGGGCAAGTCATTACCAATGCTACGAGTGTGTGCATCCAGACTGGACGAGACAGAGTCGTTTTACGAAAGTATCCTGGGTGAGGCATGATCACTTCCTGCAGGGAAGAAATTTGTTGACAGGTGAATGGCAGGAGCAGCTCAGCATGAGCCTGCGTGAAGCTACTGCTTCAGTTTCGCTGATTTCGCCATTCAATTCAAAAGGAATTCTGCGGATCTCCATTTGAGAATCCTGATCTCCGCCGATGTAAATTTAACCCCTCTCCAGATAAGAGGTATCGGGGTTTTTGCGAATTTGCTGATTGAGTCTGGGTGTGGACGACAGTAGTTGTTGCAATCTGTTGTTTTACAGGGGTTTACGTAACGCTGGTCTCGGCGGAGTAAGGTTTGGATTTGTCGAAAAAACTGCTTTAGAGGTCTCCCGAGGCGGATGGTAAATCTTACCCGGGTGGCGATGGGTTCTTCGTAACTTCAAAAATGTGGGAAATCGGACAGGTTTCAAAACTCTATTTCAACTCTCTGGAGAGACGGCTGACAGTTCAAATCTTGCTGGTCGTAGTTTGCAAAGAGGGCAGCGTCCAGATGTTTTTTCGGGGGAGTTGCTGCTTTGATCTTTGTTCTGAAAAAACATATTGCCTAATCGGGAATGCCTCTCGATAATAGAATGCAGATCGGACTCCGGAACGTTATCCGGTTTGTGGCTCACGGGTTTCGGCATAGAAGGGCTTCTATTAAAGCAGCTTTATAAGAGATTCGTCCGATCCACAGTTCGATTACCACCCATCTTTCACAAGTCAAGTTCGGCCAGGGAAGGTCGCTGCCATAATCTTGAGTCCTGAAATTATCTTCCTCCCCGACTCGAAAATGCAGGCTAGAATTAACCAGCTGAGATATCTCGGACAGGGTTAGTCTGTCTCTACCTGTTTCAAGTCACTTTGGGAAACCAGTAAGGGTTTCAGAATCAGCAAGTCTGCGAGCGATATGAACTGGTTGTATGACACTGACTGCGTGAAGAAGCCAGCCCTTGTTAACAGTTCGTTGAAAAACTCCTCCAGCAGCGAAAGGTTTCACTTTTTCGAATAACGTTAGAAATATTTTTAGAACATAAAACATGAATTGTCGGATTGAATTTTTCTGACGTCGACATTCGATTTAAGCGATCACATTCAGCCAGCAGGATTTTTTCAACGGGCTGTTAATCCCGGGGCGCAATCCATAAAGGGAGCGGTGCCATGGGAACAGGTCGTGAATTACTGGAGCGTCTGGTCTCTGACCAGAGTCAGTCTCTTTTCAAGCAGATACATTGGCAGGGAACGTTTCACGAATACATGGATATCGTGAAAGCGAACCCCAAGGTCGCCCGGACTGCTTTCCAGCGTCTCTACGACATGATTAAGTCGTATGGAAGCTACGAACTGGAAGGTAACAAAGAGAACCTCGTCCGCTACCGGTTCTTTGATGACCCCGACAACGAGGGGAACGACGCTATCTTTGGTTTGACCAAACCTTTGATGGAACTGGTCAATGTCTTCAAATCCGCCGCACTGCAATATGGCGCCGAACGCCGCGTGATTCTGCTGCATGGTCCGGTTGGGAGTTCGAAGAGTACAATCGCCCGACTGCTTAAGCAGGGTTTGGAACGTTATTCCAAACAGGATGCTGGTGCCCTCTACTCATTCGGGTGGAAACAGGAAGACGGCACGATTCTCTGGGACCCGATGCACGGAGAACCACTGCAACTCATTCCGACTTCAGCGCGGGAAGAAGTCTGTCGCTACCTGAACGAAGGACGCGAAACTGACCACGAGGGGGAGTATCGGATCGAGATCAAGGGCGATGTCTGCCCACTCAGCCGGTATATCTTTCAGGAGCGTCTGCAGAAGCATGATGGAGACTGGATGAAGGTGCTGGATGACATTGTCGTCCGGAGATTGATCTTCTCGGAACAGGACCGCATTGGCATAGGAACGTTCCAACCGAAAGATGAAAAGAATCAGGACTCTACGGAACTGACGGGTGATATCAATTATCGAAAAATTGCCGAGTATGGATCCGAATCGGATCCGCGGGCGTTTAACTTTGATGGAGAGTTTAACATTTCCAATCGGGGTTTGATTGAATTCATTGAAGTTCTCAAGCTCGATGTCGCGTTCCTGTACGACCTCTTGGGGGCATCCCAGGAACATAAAATCAAACCGAAGAAATTCGCACAGACCGATATCGATACCGTCATCGTGGGTCACACCAACGAACCGGAATATCGTAAGCTGCAGTCGAACGAATTCATGGAGGCCTTGCGGGACCGGACGATTAAGATCGACGTTCCGTATGTCACCAAACTTTCGGAAGAGATCAAAATCTACGAGAAGGATTACAACGATTCCCGAGTTCGCGGGAAACATATTGCCCCGCATACGCTGGAAATTGCGGCGATGTGGGCCGTCCTCACACGCTTGGAACAACCCAAGAACGCCAGCTTGACGCTGTTACAGAAATTAAAGCTGTATAACGGCAAGTCACTACCCGGGTTCACTTCCGATAACGTGCTACAGCTCCGACGCGAGGCACGGAAAGAAGGCCTGCAGGGGATTTCTCCCCGGTATGTGCAGGACAAAATTTCCAATGCACTCGTTGTGAATGCGACCGCGACCAGCCTGAATCCGTTCATGGTGTTAAATGAACTCGAAGCAGGTTTACAGCACCACTCGCTGATTGATAGCGAGGAGACGCGTTTGCATTACATCGAGCTGATTGCCGTGGTGAAGGAAGAATACACGGACATGGTTAAAAACGAAGTTCAACGGGCGATTGCCGCCGACGAAGATGCGATGGATCGTCTCTGTGCGAATTACATCGATAACATTAAGGCGTATACCCAGAAAGAAAGAGTGAAGAACAAGTTCACCGGTGCCGACGAGGAACCGGATGAACGGCTGATGCGCTCGATTGAAGAGCGCATCGGCATCCCGGAAACCCGTGTCGACGATTTCCGCCGGGAGATTATGAACTACATCGGTGCACTCGCACTCGATGGCAAAAAGTTCAACTACCGGACGAACGAGCGTTTGCAGAAAGCGCTGGAGATGAAACTGTTCGAAGACCAGAAAGATTCGATCAAGTTGACGAGTCTGGTTTCGAACGTCATTGACGCCGACACGCAGGAAAAAATCGACATCGTGAAATCCCGACTCATTCGCAACAGCGGTTACAACGAAGAATCCGCGACCGACGTCCTGCAATACGTCGCCAGCATCTTCGCCCGCGGCGACGTGAAGAAGGAGGAAAAATAAAACTACGGACTTTTAATCAGTAGGTCAGGCATTGCCTGACAAGATCATCCAGAGTGATTTTCTTCACAGTTTTGCATTAAGAATGTTCCGTACAGGTAGCAACTCACATTATTTGAAGGTGATGTTGAATTTATGGCGACATCGTTCGTAGTAACAGTGAAGATTATCATATAGAAAGTTCGTCAGGCAGTGCCTGACCTACTATATGGAAATTCGTCTCTCGTAGAAAACTGGAACCATGCCGCGCAGTATTGATCAGATTTAAACCGCTTCAACAAAATATTGAAGGGGAAGGTCCGTGATAACCTGCGGAAATATAGTCACGCGGAGCGAAATGTTCGGGCGGAAAGGGCGTGAGTCAGTATTCCTGTTTCGAATATTGATATCCCTGTTTCAAATTCGGTAAGCGGGAAGTGGTGGTGCCGGTCAGGGAGATGGCAAAGTTGGCCAGCCGATTGGGAGTGGGGGACAGGATGAAGAGGAGATGGTCGGGGTCGGGCAGGGAATCAACCGGGCGCTGTGTGAAGTCGAAGTCTCGCTGGAAGAACTGGCCGATATGCTGGGCGATCAACTTCATCTGCCGCGCATCGAGCCGAAAGGGAATGACAACCTCAAAAGTCTGAAGGACAAATACAACACCATCAGCCCAACGGGGCCCGATTCGCTACGGCACTTTAAACGGACGTATAAGAGAGCCCTCAAACGGCAGATTGCCTCACAGACTTACAATCCGGAAAACCCGGTCATCATTCCGACACGTGAAGACGAACGGTTCCGTTCCTGGACAACGACGACGGAGCCCGACGCCAACGCCGCGATCATTTATATGATGGATGTCTCAGGTTCGATGACCGATGACCAGAAAGAGATCGTCCGCATCGAAGCCTTCTGGATCAATACCTGGCTCAAACGACATTACGATGGTCTGCAAACCCGGTACGTGGTCCACGATGCTGTTGCGCATGAGGTCGATGAAGATACCTTTTTCCGTATTAGAGAGAGTGGAGGAACGCGTATCTCGTCCGCCTATAAAGCGGCTGAAGCGATCATCGCCCGGGACTTCCCGATTGATTCCTGGAACATCTACTGCTTCCAGTTTTCTGACGGAGACAACTGGGGGGAAGACAACAGTGAATGCCTGGAACAGTTACAACGCACATTATTACCTGTCAGTAACCTCTTCTGTTACGGTCAGGTCGAAAGCCCGTATGGTTCGGGTGAGTTTATCCGGGAACTGAGAAAAATATCCGGTGACTGGGAAAACATGATCCTCTCCGAGATCAACTCCAAAGATGCCATTTACGATTCCATCAAATTGTTCCTGGGAACAGGGAAATAAAAGAGGAACCACGAAAAACACGAAAGGCACGAAAAAATACAGTAACTCAAACGATTGGAACATCTCTGGATCATAAATAAAACATCTGTGTTTATCCGTGTCCATCTGTGGTTCAAACAGAATTGAAATCATCATGCCGATCAGTATTCATCGACCATTACCTCCCGAGATTCGGGCACTGCAACTGGAGCTGGAAGAAAAAGCAGCCAGTTACGGGCTCGATTTCTTCGAGACGATTTTCGAGATGGTCGACTATGAAGAAATGAGTATGCTGGCATCCTACGGTGGGTTTCCCAAACGGTATCCGCACTGGAGGTTTGGTGCGCAGTACGATGAAATGATGAAAGGGTACTCGTACGGACTGCAGAAGATCTACGAAATGGTGATCAATACCGACCCCTGCTACGCTTATCTGCTGACTGCCAATGAACTGACCGACCAGAAACTGGTGATCGCCCATGTGTACGGTCACTGCGATTTCTTTAAGAACAACGCCTGGTTCGCACCAACGAACCGGAAGATGCTGGACGAAATGGCGAACCATGCGGCACGCGTGAATCGTTATATTGATCGATTCGGTTACGAGGCGGTGGAGGAATTCATCGATGCCTGTCTGTCTCTGGAAGATTTGATCGACCCCTACGCGCCGCACATCAAACGCACGGCTGATGCCCGAGATGAAAATATGTCACCCTGGGAAGCTGCCGAACGGGATGCGAACGGTTATCCACTGCATGACGGGAAGTTTCCCTCGAAACCGTATATGGATAGTTTTATCAATCCGCCGTCGACCATGCAGACACAGGCTGAGGATAATAAAGCTCAAGCTGAAGAGGCGGCCCGCCGTTTTCCAGCCGAACCGATGCGGGATGTGTTGCTCTTTCTGTTACAGCATGCGCCGCTGAAACCGTGGCAGCATGATGTACTCTCGATTATTCGGGACGAGGCGTATTACTTTGCCCCGCAGGGACAGACGAAAATCATGAATGAAGGCTGGGCGAGCTACTGGCACTCGACCATCATGACGACGCACGCCCTCAAGGACGAAGATCTGATTACCTACGCCGACCATCACAGCGGTACGATGGCGACTTCGCCCAGAAGGTTGAACCCGTACAAACTGGGGATTGAGCTGTTTAAAGATATTGAACAACGCTGGAACACCGGTCGCTTCGGAGCGGAGTATGACAGCTGTGATGATATGCTCGAAAAGGAACGGTGGAATAAAGATCTGGGTTTAGGTCGCGATAAGATTTTCGAAGTCCGCCGGGTTCATAATGACATCACCTTCATTGATACCTTCCTGACAGCCGAGTTCTGCATCGAGCACAACATGTTTGCTTTCGGATACAACGACTCGAATAATTACTACGAAATCGTTTCCCGCGAGTTTCCCAAAATCAAACAGCAGTTGTTGAACTCGCTGACAAATCACAGTCGCCCGATCATTCGGGTATACGAAGCGAACTATAAAAACCGGGGCGAACTTTACCTCAAACATGAATTCCACGGTGTGGAATTAAAAGTTGATGATGCCCAGGCTACGTTGGAGAACCTGCAGAAACTGTGGGGCCGCCCGGTGCACATTGAAACATTCATGGATGACAAGCACGCGATATTGTCTTATGACGGCCATGATCATCAGACAGAAACGAGTAGTGCTAAACCATCTGATCCATTGTTGGCATGAGGGAAGGAACAATCGTTTTCTCTTTACATTTTGGGTATCCCAGACAATCACGCAGTGTTGTCTGGGTCGCAACGCGACAAGAGGGGAATACAAAAGACGCGTTCAGTCATAAATAAAATATCGTACAACCCTCTTGTGCCTGTCGGCACTCAGACAACACTGCGTGATTGTCTGAGCTACCCGTTATGTCACTTTTAACCTGTGATTCGAAAAATCTGTGTTAATCCGTGTCCATCTGTGGTTTCAAACAGAGTCCCGTCTATCATGACCATTCAGCCCGATATCAGCCAGGAACTTGATCAACTACGGGGACAGAGCTTTCCTCAGACAGTCCGGTTTGTGGGAGATAAACAACTCGCGATCGATCTCGATCTGATGGCGGTTGAGCAATTAAGTTGCAGCCTGTCGGCATTGCGACTGACACCTCCCTCTAACGCGAACTTGAGTCTGACGACGCTGGAGGACTGGGCGAAGGAGCTGAGCCAGCGGTTGACTTACCTCCTGGAAAATGTCTCTCCCATTGAGATTGATCCCACCAGCCAGAAAATTCTCGTACGCTCCAGTCAACCTTCTCAACAGGGGAATACAAAAGAGTATTACGAGATGCTGCTGGCGGTCGATCCTTCGGGTTGTCTCAATTTACGTCGTTACCGGATTTCGGGGGCGAATTCGAATCGAACCCCGATTGATCTCGTGTTCACCCGGGAAGTGCTGATCCGCCTGATGAACGACCTGGAAACGAGTTTCAATTCGCTCATTCCATAAATATTCCGAAGAAAAGATGTAACGGAATCGCGCCGTGAAGCCACTTTCTTGCGGGGCCTTTGCGCAAATGTAGAAATTGTTGGCCGCTTTGGGTCTCATTCGGTAGGTTTTGATTCCCAATCGTGAAAATCTGTCGAGGGTTTCGAAATCAGAATTCGCAATTTCCCGGTCGTTCCTCTAAAAATAAGAGCGCTGTAATACTCCGTTTTCCGGCTGTTCGTTTTCCAATCGATAAAAGTTGATTCATGTCCTTACCCAGTTTCAGTGTCCGGAATTCCGTTCTGGTGAACATGCTGATGATAGTCGTCCTGGTGGCGGGAGCTTTTTTTTCGCTCTCGCTGGTGAGGGAGATGTTCCCGGAAATCCGGGCAAGCAAACTGATGATTCAGGCCGTCTACCCCGGGGTCCAGCCTGAAGAAGTTCAGAAAACGGTCACCATCAAGTTCGAAGAAAAAGTAAAGGACATCGAGGGGGTCGAAAAGATTGAGTCGACGATCGGGGAAGGTTACTCGATGACCGTCCTCAGCCTCTTCAACGAAGTCGACGACATCAATGCCGTGCTGGATGAAGTCAAAAACGAACTCGATTCGATTCCGGATATCCCCAAAGATGTCGAATTGACCGTACGCAAGTTCGAACCGAAATTACCGGTCATCAGTATCGCTGTGTATGGTGACGGAACCGAGGCGGACCGGAAACAGGCGGTGCGGGATATTAAAGATGAATTGCGACAGCTGCCTGGTATCAGTGAAATCGAACTCGAAGGGATCCGGGACGATGAAATCAGCGTCGAGATCCGCCCCGAAAGATTACAGGAATACAACATTACCTTTGACGAAATCGCCTCTGTGATCGGGAGAAGCAATCTGGATGTCTCCGGGGGGCAATTGAAAGGAGACCGGGCCTCTGTTGCGGTCCGCACGATTGGAGAGGAGACGCGGGGGCGCGATCTGGAAGATTTGATCATCCGCACCGAGCCGGATGGATCGACGATTCAACTGTCGGATGTTGCGACGATTCAGGATCAATTTGTTGATGTCGAATTGCAGAACTACTTCAACAACAAACCAGCGGCCTACTGTACCATATTCAAAACTCCATCTCAGGATGCGATTCAGATCGCGAGTCTGGTGAAGGCTTATGTTGCTGGTAAGACGGGAAAAGATTTCGATTATTATGGCTATGCCGAAAGCCAGAATCGCCCCTGGTACAGCAGGCCGTTCGGTTTGTTGGGATCGGGGACGAACTACGTGACTAACATGGTGGGAGGTCGCCCTGACCCGATGAAGACTTATCGGGAAAGTTTAAAGCAGCCTTTCAATCATCATTTTGAAGTCGCCCTGCACACCGACCTCAGCCGTTTTGTGGAGGGACGACTCGACCTGATGACCCGAAATGGTCTCAACGGACTGATTCTGGTGCTGATCTCACTCAACCTGTTTCTGAACTGGCGAGTCGCGTTCTGGGCGGCAGTTGGGTTGCCTGTCTCCTTTCTGGGACCTTTATCGTCATGTGGGCTTTTGGAGTGACGATCAACCTGCTCTCACTGTTCGGTTTGATTATCGTCCTCGGAATCATCGTCGATGATGCAATTGTGATTGGTGAAAACATCTATCGGCATGTTGAAGAAGGAATGACGCCCATACGAGCGGCAGTCATTGGTGCGGAAGAAGTGATGTGGCCGGTGACAGTTGCCGTCTTAACCACAATCGCGGCGTTTTCACCTCTCTTTTTCATACAAGGGCAGATAGGTGACTTCATGGGTCAACTGCCGCTGGTGGTGCTGGCATCGTTGACTGTCTCCCTGATTGAAGCCCTGCTTATCCTGCCCGCCCACCTGGCACATCTGCCGAAAATTAAAGACAAAGAAGGAAACATCATTCAGCAGGCGCCGGAAAAAATGGGTATGGTCCGGCGATCTTACAGTCGATTTGTACGCGCCCGCGATCATTTCGTGCATGGTATTCTGGCTGGTATCTATGAACGTTTTCTCAGGTTTTCTCTGCAATGGAGATACCTGACAGTCACGACTGGTATCTGCACCGCCCTGCTCGCTTATGGTTTACTCAAAGGGGGCATTATTCAGGATGTGCTCATTCAGAAGATGGATTCGGAGACATTGATCTGCAACCTGGAAATGCCGATTGGATCGCGAACAGAGTTGGTTAAGGAACAGGTCAGTAAAATCAGTCAGCACGTGAAGACTGCCCCCGAGGTGGTAAACGTGCGGATGAATATCGGTCGCGCATACGATATTGCGGGTGCAGGTGCCGTCGGCTTGAATGATCAATCGCATATCGGTCAGCTGGTGATCGAACTTTTGCCCGCCGATGCGCGGGAAGCCAAAGGGGGACGATCCAGTGAGGAATTGTTACAGGAATTCCGACAAGTTTCGGGCAATCTTCCCGGGGTGAATTCCGTCGTCTGGCAGGCACTCAGTGGAGGGCCGGGTGGAAAAGCGATTGAGATTAAAATCGCTTCGACGAACCCGGAATATCTCGAGCCACTTTCGAAACGGATCAAAACAGAGCTGGCTGGTTACGCCGGAGTCTTTGACATTGATGACGATTATGATCAAGGGAAACGGGAGGCTCAGATTCGACTGCTGGAAGCGGCCCGGCCTGCCGGAATTACGGTCACCGACCTGGGTAACCATGTTCGCTCGGCAATTTATGGCAAAGAAGCGAAGCGATTCTCCCGCAATCGGGAAGACATCAAGATCATGGTCCGTTATCCCGAAGAATTTCGAAATAACATCTATAACCTGGAAACGATGTATCTACCGACAGGAACCAGTTACGTTAACCGGGGTTGGATTCCCTTCTCGGAAGTTGCTCAGTTGGAAGAGTCGGAAAGTTTCACCACACTCAACCGCACCAACATGAAACCATCGATCTCGGTTTTTGCTGATGTTAACGAGCAGGATGGAACGGCGAATATCGCGGACATCATTGAAGAGATCAATAAAACATTTAATAACGTACTGGTGAACGAATTCCCCGGAACGGAATTGCAGTTCTTGGGTAACTATGAAGAACGTACCAAGTCGTTTGCCAGTTTACGTATCGCTTTTCCTGTAGCATTGTTGTTGATTTATCTCTGCCTGGCAGCATTGTTCCGATCGTACTTCCAGCCTTTAGTGGTGATGATGGCAATACCGTTTGGTTTCCAGGGAGCGATCATTGGTCACTGGTTGACCGACAACCCTTTCACCATGCTCAGCCGTATTGGGTGTGTGGCACTCACCGGAATTATCGTCAACGATTCCCTGGTACTTGTTGATTTTATCAATGCCCGCATTCGCTCCGGCCTGTCAGAAATAGAAGCGACGATCAGTGGTGCACGACTTCGGTTACGGGCGATTCTGCTCACAACCTTAACAACGGTGGCCGGTTTGACCCCACTCATGTTCGAGACAAGTTTTCAGGCGGTCTTTCTCATTCCCATGGCAGTGACGCTTACCTTTGGCCTCGTCTTCGCTACGATCCTCACCCTGATCATCGTCCCCGCAATTAACATGATCTATTTCGATTGCGTGCGCTTCGGTTTACGACTACGTGGCAAGAACGTCGATGGGGTCGCCGACTTTCTGCAGGAACATCAGGACCGCCTGAAACTTCTGGATGAACCCAATCCTGGTTAATGAACGGTTGCCTTTTAAGATGTACTCCTACGTCACGATCGAAGAACGGTTCTGGGCAGCATTCAGCAGCAGGTCGTCCACTCGATGGACCATCTCTTCGACATTAGGCAGCAGCCCCGCGGAGAGCATTGCGTTTGCGTAGATCTGCCTGGCACAATCCTGAATGAAATCATGATGCTGTTCGTTGCCGGAAATATCCGATAGACGTTTGATGAGTGGGGCCGAAGCATTCACTTCCAGAATTCGTTTCGATAACGGCATCGGTTGCTGACTCGACATATTCAACGCCTGTTCGAGCTGGGTACTGATGCCTCCCGTGCTGACGAGCGTGGCGATACCCGAGGTTAAACGCTTTGAAGCGCGCACATCTTCGACTTGATCACCCATCGCGGATTTGAAAATTTCGATTACTTTTTCAAAACCGGGTGCGTTGGCGGCTTCTTCCGCTTCTGTTTCCCGGGTGTCGTCTTCAGTTTTCGCGCTTTCCGGGAATTCAATGTCGGCACTATCAACCGAGACGATTTGCTTCTCTTCATAGGTATGCAGTTGGGCGAGCATGAATTCATCGAGCGGATCAACCAGATAGAGAACTTCCAGTCCTTTTCGTGTGAATACTTCGAGATTCGGATTGTTTCGAATCTGGGGGAGAGAAGGGCCACCAATATAGTAGATCTGTGTCTGGTCTTCTTTAGCGCGGCTCAGGTATTCATCGAGCGAGGTCAGTTTTTCTCCATTCGATTCGGAAGAGCGGAAGCGGAGCAGCTTCGCGATCTTCATCCGGTTCTCGAAATCCTGATTCAAGCCCTCGCGTAAAGTCATCCCGAATTCATCATAGAATTTGAGATACTCTTCACTCGAGTTTTCCGACATCTTCTGTAGATGGTCGAGAACTTTCTTTGTGAGAACTTTTTTGATCTTGCGGAAGATCGTGTTGTCCTGCAATGTTTCGCGCGAGACATTCAGCGGGAGGTCGGCAGAATCGACAATTCCCTGAATGAATCGCAGGTACTCAGGGAGGAGTTCCCGGCACTGGCTATCGACCAGAATCCGTTTCGCACACAGGTGCAAACCGTGTTCCATCACCCCGAAGCCCATCTTTTCCAGGTTGTGAGGGGCACAGTACAGGATGGAGTGAAACTGAATCGGGGAGTCGGCCGAAAGATGTAGATGCCAGAGAGGTTTCTCATCGCTGCGGTGGGTCAGATATTGGTAAAAACTGTCGTATTGTTCCTCGGTTAACTGGCTTTTCGGTTCCACCCAGATCGGTTGCTGATTGTTGACATGCTCCCCTTCCAGAATAATCGGATGTGGGACGAAGGTGCTGTAGCGGGTCAGGATGAATTTGAGTCGTTCCGGGTTGGTGAATTCTTCCAGGTCCTCTTTGAGGTGCAGCCGGATTTGAGTCCCCCGCTCTTCCAGTTCCGCCGGGGTGATGGTGAATTCACCCGTTCCAAACGATTCCCACTGCCAGCCACTCTCTTCCAGATAACTGCGTGTGAGAACTTCCACACGATCGGCCAGCATGAAGGCCGAGTAAAAACCGACGCCGAACTGGCCAATCAGCGAAACATCTTTCCTGGCATCGCCCGTCAGGTTTTTCAGATAATCGAGCGAACCGCTGTGGGCGATGGTGCCCAGGTTGTTGATCAGATCCTCTTTGGTCATGCCGATTCCGTTATCCCGAATCGTCAGGATTTTCGTCTCCTTGGAGGGTTCGACTTTGATCTCCAGAGTCTGATCATCAGCGTATTTCGTTTCTGTCAGCGAGATATGCCGGAATTTATCGAGCGCATCGGAGGCGTTCGAGACCAACTCCCGAATCGCGATCTCTTTGTTCTGATAGAGCGAATGCGAGAGCAGATGCAGCAGTTGTTTAATTTCCGCCTGGAAAGAGTAGTTCTGTTGAGTGGCACTTTCAGTCATGATTTCCAACCTGAATTTCAAATCAAAGCAAAATACGTGAGAGTAGCAGAGCCCCTGCAATTCAAGACGCTCTGTTCAATAATAAGGAATAAGGGAGGAGAGTAACCTGCCCTAAGGTCATTATCACCAGCTCCAGCCAGTTTTCAATTCGGTGTTAACGACTTTTCCTTCCGGCCAGCGATTCTCGCTCAAACTGGTGATGCACTCGGCTGCTTCGTACGCCATGTTAGCGACGGAAACATGGTCCAGCCCGGCCATATGGGGCGAAACGACCACGTTTTTCAGCTTGAACAGCGGGTTCTCTGGAGAGGGAGGTTCCTGCTCGAAGACATCGAGGGCGGCGGCGCGAATCTGGCCAGAGGTCAACGCTTCCAGTAAATCTGCTTCACAGACAAGACCACCGCGCGACGTATTCACCAGCACGCTATCCGGTTTCATCAACGAGAGCGTTTGCTTGTTAATCAGATGTTTGGTGGCGGGAAGCATGGGGGCATGCAGGGAGACATAATCGGAGCGGCGAAGAAGATCTTCGAAGGTGACCATTTCGATTTGATGCTGTTTTACAAAATCAGGGTCAGCAAAATCATCATGGGCGATGACCTGCATTCCGAGCGACTTTGCGCGAATCGCGGTGCTGCGACCGATGCGTCCTAAACCGACGAGGCCGATGACTCGTTCACGCACGGGATAGAGCACCACACGGCTCCAGGCTCCTTCCCGAGTGCTGATGTCGTTCGGTATGATCGATTTGGCAACAGCGAAGATGAGAGCTAACGTCAATTCGGCGACTGCCTCGTGCGTGGAAGCGGGGGTGATGGTGACTGCTTTTTGCAGCTTGGTGCAATGAGGGACATTCACCGGGTCATACCCGACACCAAACCGGGCGATGACTTTCAGCTTGGGAAGTTGATCGAGCAGTTCTGCTGCATAAGGTTCCGACCCAGCCAGGACGGCATCGTAAGGAGCCAGAACTTTTACGGAATCGTCCAGGCTGTAATGTCCCCGCGTGAAGGTAATGTCCTCCGGATAACAGACCTCGAACCCGGCCGACTGAAACAACTCCACATGCCGCCCCGGTTGCTGATAAAGACATTCCGGTGTAATGAGCACTTTTTTCGACATATAAACTGCCTTCGATTTTAACGGTGATTTTTTGTTGAGTCGCAAGTTGCCTGTTAAACAACAGGGCAATGGATATCTGCAAGCTTAAGGATCCTGTCAAATGAATTGAAGTCTCACCGTTCTGACTTGAAATTCTGAACATATGTGAAGAGACTTAGATTCCACCCCAGATTTAATTACTTGTGAGTTGTCCCATGAAACTGCACAGACAGGTGATCCTCGAATTCCGGGAAGGAAACTCGGATAAGCTGTACGAGGTCGATTTGTGCGAAACCGGGGTGGATCAGTTCGTCGTTAATTGCCATATGGTCGGCGGGGTTCGAGGTATTAAGAGAAGGGACTAAACGGAGTCGCCCGTTCCACTCGCAAATGCGGAATCCCTGTTCGAAGAGCTGGTCGCCTCGAAAACGAACAATGGGTATCGGGAAACAACCCATGCGGAACTGGCTCAACTGAGCTCGCAGGAAACCGAGGGAGCCGCGACCACATCCCATGACACACTTTCTCCGTCGGCGCGGGCAATTTTTAAAACGGTTGGCAGCCGGGCCTGAATCGACAACTTCCCTGGAAAGTATCGCGGGCTGTGTGGCGTGCCGGAAGTATCAACTACGGGAAGCGGAACCGCTCTGATCGACCTGTTGGGGTCGGGTGAGGAGATGCTCGACTACTCAATCGCCTGGGCACTGGGACGAGTCGGTAGTGCGGTAAGTCTGGATGCCTTGCGAAGATTGACTGTAGACGAGAACCGGGCAGAGTTTACGCGTCGAATGGCTTTGTTTGCCCTCCTCGAGTTATCGAATGATGATGCGCGGGCCATTAAAGAGGAGTCGCTGCGATCTATCCCAGAGGATCTTCAGGAACTTGCCTGGAACGGTCCGGCAGAGGACTTTGAGAACGCTTTCAGGAGACTGGTTCACCAGTCCGATTCGCAAACGAGTGCGCTCATTGAGTCGCTCTATCTCTTGAATAACGAGTCAATCCGCCCTGCTCTCTTGAGCTGGTTAAGAACGGTTCCGATTAAAGAGCATACATTCGAGGCGATTCGTCACCTGTTCAAGCTGGCCGAGATGCGCATCGATGTTGAAGTCTTCGGTATTCTCGCCCATCAGTTTGAGAAATCCTCAGGCACCAGGAAATTCTTCTACAAGAAAACAAAGTCCTACCTGCAGCGACGGGTCTGGTGGACATTGAGACGCATGGGTGAACTGGGGCGGCCTGATTATGTATTGATGGCGGCGCAGGTCTTGCAGGAATATACGGATGCAGATGCGGTGGACGAACGGGAAACGTATCAATATGTGCGAATTCCCAAAACGTATCGCTATCAGACAATCACCACTCGATTTGGAAAATACGCTCCCTATCTCGCTTTTAATCAAATCCTGTTTGGCAACAGCCCCCGATACGAACGTGGTCGAAGTCGGAGGAATTTCTGTTTTCGTCAGGATTACAAAGGCAAAGATGAAACTTTTGTCGAAGAGCGGGAAGAAGCTTTTCCTCATCTCTGGGAGAGTCAACCTGCTGTGGTTCTCAACTTATTGCAGAACAGCTGTTGTGAGCTGGTTCATCAGTTTGGTGTGAAAGTTCTGAAAGAGTGCGACGAATTCTGTCGTCAGCTGGAGGTCAACTCGCTGGTCTCGTTATTGAATGTTCCCTACTCGGTGACAAATCATTTCGGCCTGGAACTGGTACAAGCCAGATACGATCAAAGTTCACCCGATCTGCTCCTGCTCGGTGCATTAGCCAACTGTGGTTATGCGGAGGCACGTCAACAGGCTTATGACTGGATCGCCCCCGCGAAAGACGAGTTGTTTCAGAATTCGGAGTTTGCAGTGACGCTGTTAGCGAGTCCCCAGCCAGCGACGCGTCACTTTGCTCTGGAAGTGCTGCGAGAGATTATGCTCTCCAAACCTGTCCGGTTGGAGTTATTGACACAGTTGTTTTCCAAGCTGTACTCGTTAACCAGGCTCCAGGGGCATCTGGCAACGGATCTGACTCGCATGCTGTTGGAAATCTTTGCCATCGAGCTTAAAGGAGTCAGCCTCGAAGTGATTCGCTACCTGGCAGCCCATCGGTTACCGGAGCTGAGAGTCTTCGCCGGTGAATTAATCCTGCATCACGATACCTATTCCAAGTCCCCTCCTGAAGAGGTGCTGGTCGCGTTGCTCGCGTCGAATCAGGAGCAGGTGCTCCAAATGGGGATTCGAATATTTCAGCAATTATCGCATGAGTTATTGCGCGAAAAAGATGAAGTCATTTATCAATTGATACGGCACCCCCATGAGAACATCCGCGAGTTGATCAAACCGACTTTGATCGAGCTGGTGAATCAGGATGCCGAGTTTGGACATCGCATTGCTACGAGACTGGTGGAATCGCTATTGATTCCCGGAGCACCTGAGGGTGTTCCCAGTTATATCTCGAGATTGCTCAGTGATGAGCTGCGACCTTTCCTGGATCGAATTCCTGCTGAGCATGTCTGGCGGCTGCTCCGATCGCGTTCGGGACCGGCACAACAACTGGGGGGCAAACTGTTGCCGACCAATGTCGATACATCCCAGTTATCAATAGCTGAGATTGTGACGCTGGCAGATCATGAGATCTACACCATTCGTGAAGCGGCCTGGCAGCTTTGTCGGGAACAGGTCGAAAAATTCAGAAATCATCTGATGGCCGCGATTCGTCTCTTTGATACCCGCTGGGATGATTCCCGGCAGTTTGCCTTTCAGTATTTCAGGGAACACTTTGTCAATGAGGGGACGCTGGAACCGGAACTGCTGGTGACAATCTGTGACAGTGTGCGAGAGGATGTGCAGCGATTCGGTCGGGAATTGATCACCCGTCAGTTTGAAGAATCGGCTGCTGAAATGTATCTCTTTAAGCTGAGCGAACATCCGAGTGTCGATATGCAGTTGTTTACGTCAAATTTTCTGGATCGTTTTGCTGGTGATGATGGCGTTAAATTGCAGGAGCTCTCTCCGTTCCTGGTCTCGGTTCTCTCGCGGGTAAATCGAGGGCGGGTGGTTAAAAATCGCGTCTTTCAATTTCTGGAGCGAGAAGGGTTGAAGTCGGAGGCGAACGCCGATGTCGTCGCCGAGATTCTGAGTCGGCAGTCGGCTACCAGCGCCATTGGTGATAAGTCGCAGGCAATTGAAATTCTGTTGAAAATTCAGACGCACTATCCCGGCATTTCCACACCACTGGAAATTCAACCCGTGGAGGTGCGAAATGGAATTTAATTACGCCTATCAATCGAGTACGGTTGTGGAGAGCAGTGGTGCGCAAACGAGTATGTCGTTTGCTCCGGATACTTTACGTGAACCGACTTTTTTTCGGGGAGAGTTGAAACAGAAGTTAAACTTCCGGGAGGCGATCAGTGCTCTGCATGATGTCGTTGTCTCGGACCTGCGCTGGAAACCGAAAGACAAAACTGCTTACAAGGAATGGGCCGAAAAGCAGACCGATGTGGATATGGTTCAGGTTGCCGCTCGGCAGGAAAATCTCAAACAACAGATCAAGGAGATTCAGGCTGAGCTGGATGAGTTGAATTCGAATTTCTTTCAACGCTGGCAACCCTATTATAAAGCCCGCGCCAAGTTCTCCAGATATATGTGGTTGCGGGATTACGATGCCAGATTTGTACTTGATCCGGTCATCACTGTTCATCCTGATGAAGTCTTCTTTGAATGTTTCAGTCAGGATGAATCGAGCTACGGTCGACTCTCGGTTGGTTACGAAGTCTTCCAGAACGTAGGTGAGTTTTCCTGCGGCACAACGAACATTGATTATTCGTCTACCCTCTATGACGAATTCCAGAAGATTCGCAGTTATAAAACAACGCAGTTCGAAATCGACCCGGGTGGTTTCGAAGTACAGACAACTCATGAAGAGTCATACAAAGAAGTCAAAATTGATCTTCCCGACAGTTGGGTCCGCGGGTTTCTGCAGGTCAGTTCGGCTCTTTCCATGCCGGCAGCGACGGTGGAACTTCATCCTCTCGATATTCATAACATCTGTCTGATTCTGAGACGCAATCGGGAAATACTGGGACCGCGCTCGATGCGGTATCAGTTAACTCCGGGTGAACCAGTGCGGATTGTTTTTGATCCGTGGGGGACGGTGCTCGATTGCCCACGTTCGATTTACAAGGGAGATACCGAACAGGAAATTCGGGTCTGGGGGCGCCGGCGCCTCTTCATTCTGGAGCGGTTGATTCCTGTCGCCGAAAAATTTACCGTGCAGTTGCTCGGCACCGGGATGCCTTCTTTTTATACAGCACATATGGGTGATCTGACTTTCACGCTGGGGCTTTCCGGTTGGACAGCAAATGACTGGTCTCGCTCTGGCCAATTTGACCTGCTGGCACCACGAGCCGATGTCGACCTGTTTACCAAAGAGAAAGTTTTCAATGGACTGAAAGAGTCGCTGTACATCACTCCTGACCAGCTGGCTGGTCAACTGGGACTTGATCGATCGGTCGTGTTAGGTGCGTTGGCGGCTTACACGCAAGCGGGCCGCGCGATCTGGGATGGAAACAAAGGTGTCTACCGGTTACGAGAACTGACTCGCGAACCGTTACCGCTGGAGCGACTTCGGTTTTCCAGTGAACGGGAGGAAAACGCATCGCGTTTTCTGGAAGAACAGGCTGTGCAGATTCAATCTCAGGAAGTCAATGAACGCGGCATGCTGGAGCTGAAAGGGACTGTTCAGGATAAAAGCAAAGTCTTCGAGCCGATGGTGCTGATCAATCGGGACGAACAGATCATTGACGCCGAGTGTACCTGTAACTGGTATCAACAGAATAAACTGCGGAAAGGTCCTTGTGAGCATGTGCTGGCCTTACGGATGGAACATGCCCGCAGGGTAGCTGCTTTCAATAGTTGAATTAGAGGAGAATCAACAAACAAATTTAATAGATAATGACCTTAACCTGCCCCGTCCGACGGAGCAGCTGGTGAAGTGAGCCTTGCAACCTGAATGGTGGATCGCCATTCCTGTGATTTGACAAGAACCGCCTCACTGGCCCACTCGTGACTGTGCGGGCTTTCACATAGGTACGGTAATTGCGATGCGAATCCGCTGGATTCAATTAACCGTACCTATGTGGCCCGCTTGAGTTGAGCGGTCCAGTCCTCAGAGCCTTTCGAAGGGAAGACTTTCCGGCTGTTCCGTCCGACGGGGAACAATTTACAAGTAGTTTCAAAACCCTCTGATGGGTCACCTTTACCCGGTTATTGTAGTGTCGAGAAAAACCACAACCGGGTTTTTTGAAATAGCCTCTAGACAGAACACCAACCATTTTCTTTTAGTCGACATCTCCAAGCACCATGCGAACGCGTCAGGAAATACAGGATCGAATTCGAGAAACTTCCCGGGAGGAATTTATCCTGGAAGAGATGATCCGCTTTGGATTCTGGCCTAAGCAGGGAGAGATGCCGGAAGACCCGGCTGATGAGGTCGTCGACGGGAAGAGCTGAACGACGTCTAAGCCAACCTGAGTTGGGAGGATCGCAAACTTGCGAACCCTGAAGTTCTGAAAGAGAAGCCTATAAGCTCAGGTTGGCCGAGTCCCGACGGAAGCGGCGTGAAAACAAAGAGCGTCGTCTCCAGAACAGGAAGAAAAAGCGGCGCCTGGAAAGCGAAGCAGGAAACAGAAGTGGATACCTGGGTGAAGGTGTCTCCGCTGGCTTGAATCAACAGGATAGCAACCTGGAGGAGTTGCAGCGCGGAAACTTACCCCATTGCAATCCGTTGCGGATGTCGCTGCGGCAATGGAGATCAGTGTCGGGAGCTGCGGTTTCTCGCCTTCAATCGCAGGACATCCACCACCACGCATTATCAACGCTTCGCCATCTCTAAAAAGAGTGGTGGCCTGCGACAGATCTCGGCTCCCATGCCGAGATTGAAACGAGCGCAAGAATGGATTCTCCATCACATTCTCGAACAGGTTGAACTGCATGACGCTGCGCATGGGTTTCGACGGGGAAGATCGATCGTGACGAACGCCGAGCCTCATGTGCAGGCGGATGTGGTGATCAATGTCGATATGGAAAACTTTTCCCGACCGTCAACTGGAAACGCGTTCGTGGATTGTTTCGAAAACTGGAGTTACAGCGAACAATTGGCGACACTCTTTGCACTGATCTGCTCGGAACCGGAAGTGACTGAAGTTAAGCTCGATCAGCGTACGTATTATGTACAGCAATCGGAGCGGTCTCTTCCTCAGGGGCTCCCAGCAGTCCGGCGATCACTAACATCCTCTGTCGGTGGATGCCCGCTTATCGGGTATCATAGGATAAGTTGGGGTTCACCTACACCCGGTATGCTGACGATCTGACCTTCTCGTCTGCCGAGGAGCACGCGACTCACATTGGACGCATTCTGCGACAGGTTGAATACGTGGTGAAAGCGGAAGGTTTTCAACTGCATCGGAAAAGACGCGAGTCTTTCGTAAAGGCAGTCGCAAAGGAAGTTACGGGGCTGGTGGTGAATGAGAAAGTCAACATTCCCCGCAAAAACTCAGGCAGTTTCGAGCGACGTTATTCCAGATTGAAAAAGATGGTCCGGATGGAAAACGGTGGGGGAATACACCTGATGTCCTGGAAGCCATTCGGGGCTACGCCAACTTTATCTCCATGGTTGATCCTGAGAAGGGACAAGAATATCAGCAGCGCGTTCAGGCGATTTTTGAAAAAGCAGGTCGAGGACGGACGGATCATCCACAACGGGAAAGGTGGGCTGCAGAGAAGGCTTCAGAAGATGTGACAGAGGTAGAGTCGGTTCTGAAAATGTGGTCGAGAGCTTGGAGATCAAAACGTCCTCGAAACCAAAACCGGATAAACAAGAGCGACCCTGGTGGCGGTTCTGGGAAAACTGGTTCAAGTAAAAGCGATCTCAGAATAGAGCAGTCAGAGGTGTTCCCTGGGAAATGTGGATGGGCGATTCAGTTTATCCTGAATGGTTGATTCGGGACGCAGCCCGAAAGCATGGTAGATCGTAGCATTGAGATCATCGACTTCTACAGGGGAATCGAGCACCTGCCCTGCCTGGAAATCGCTTTTACCATAGACTTGCCCTCCCCTGAATTCCTCCACCTGCGAGAACTGTTGGGCAACAATTTCCCCGGTGATCTCGCCCGGCAAACTTGTTGATGCGGGGAGTGCGACCGAACTCTCCAGTCACCACCACCAATGTTTCATCGAGTAATCCTCGATCATCGAGATCCTCCAGCAGTGCCGAGAACGCGCGGTCGAAGGAGGGGCAACAGTAATCGTGAGTCAGCATATCCACGCCCCGGTTGGCTCCTCCGCAGACTTTACCTTCTGAGCCATGGTTGTCCCACAGGTTAAACTGACAACCATCCTTGCCGTAGAATGTCCAGAAGACATTGACCATGCGGACATCATTTTCAATGAGTCGTCGCGCCATCAGGAAACTTTGACCGTATTCATTCATCCCGTAACGGTCCCGTAGCGGAACAGGTTCCTGCTCCAGATCAAAGATGGTGCGTGCTCCTCCAGCAGACAAAAGGGAGAACGCCTGATCGTAACGACTCTGCATCTCGAGAGAGGGTTTCGCATCGGAAAGAGAGCGATTTCTCTCCAGGAAGGAAAGCAACTGACGCCGTTCGTCGAGACGCGCTCCGTTCATTCCCTGCGGAAGTTTCAATGACTCCACCGTCAGCTCAGGATCTCCGAGTGAATCCCGTTTGGGTTTCTGGAGTGCGAAAGGGTCATACGAGCTCCCCAGAAATCCACCCGTTTGCCCTTTGAAATAAACACTGCCCGTCGTAAAGACACGCGGCAGTACAACCCAGGCAGGTAATCCCTGGGGGGCGCCGAGTAGAGATTGCAGGACCGCACCGACACCTGGAAAGTCATCCTGCGCGGGAGGGGAAGCCTGCTTTGAGGGTGGCCGAACTGTTCCCAGGAGTGTGTAGGCAATTCCGATTTCATGCACAACCGAGTCATGCGTCATCGAGCGAATCAGAGCCAGTTTGTCCGCATGCTGCGAAACTTGAGGTAGTAGCTCACCAATTTGTATCCCTGGTACGTTCGTAGAGATGGGATTAAATGGTCCGCGTATCCCGCTGGGTGCTTCTGGTTTGGGATCCCACATTTCGAGTTGTGAAGGCCCGCCACATAGAAAAATATAAATGCACCTTTTCGCTGTGGGCGTGTGGGCAAGAATGTCAGGTTGAGTCGCCGCTTGAAGTAGAGGACTGGAGAAAGCTGAGGCGGCAGAAGTAGCGGC
The DNA here is from genome assembly GCA_041398805.1 of Planctomycetaceae bacterium. Lineage (GTDB taxonomy): Bacteria > Planctomycetota > Planctomycetia > Planctomycetales > Planctomycetaceae > Polystyrenella. The sequence goes on from JAWKUC010000003.1 coordinate 645,923, forward strand.
GCCCATTCTTAAGAGATCACGTCGAGTTATTGCAGACGATCGTCCGAATCGTGGCAGGAGCGAGATCATGGTATCAACCAGCAGTTACAGTGAGGGGAAAGCACAGCAGACTACAGTTCAACCATAACCCGGAAGCTGATTGTATACAATACACATCGGTGTTGTTTTATGAATTTGACCGACTCGGAAACGTTCCCCGAGCGTCAACCCGCCATGATGTGGGCTATCGCCTTCGTGTCTTTAAAATGACTGAAGCTGATTTTCAGAATACCCATGATCGGTATTGAGAGGAGTACTCCACCTATTCCCCAGACCCAGCCCCAGAAAATGATGCACAGGAAAACGATCGCCGGGTTAAGCTTCATCGACTTTCCCAGGATGATCGGTGTGATCACATTCCCTTCCAGAGTGTTGATCGCCAGATACAGCAAGGGGCCAGCGGCGATTGCTCCGGGTGAGTTCATGTTGACGACGCTGATCATGAAAACAATGACAACGCCGACTGCTGAACCGACATAAGGGACGAAGTTAAGCATTCCTGCCATGATGCCCAGCAGCAATGGATCTGGTAGCCCCAATAGTCCCAGCACAGTCCCGATTACTACACCCAGGCAGATGTTGATCAGAGTGATGGTCATTAAATATCGAGAGATACCCTGTTCAATATCTCTCAACAGATTCACAAACCCTTTTTTATCATTTATCGATGGCATCAACTCCACAACAGAGTTAATCGTTCGATGTCCCATGGCCAGCAGTAGATAGACTAACACGATCGTGATCACACTTCCGGCGAGGACGTTTACTGTGGAGCTCAGCAGGTAACTGATGATGGGTGGTTGCTGGATAGCGACTTTGACGACATCTTCTGTGTCATCCTTGGATGTGATGTTATTGACCTCTTCAGAGGCTTCATCCAGCATGCCGACTGGTTCACTCAAGAATTTAAGCTTTTCTTCAGCAGCTCGAAAAGTTTCTGGAGCTGATTTTAACCAGGTGGTGACTGGAGTCGTTAGGAAATAGCTCCCTGTCATCAGGAAACCACTCAGAAGCAGGACTACGATTCCCGCCGCGATTGTCTCTGAAAGAAATCGCCAGCGTGTTAGAAATCGAACCATCGGCGAGAGCAGAAAGAACAGCACTATCGCCAATGTAATGGGAATCAAAATCGATCGTGCAAAATACAGGGCGTGAATTAACGCAAGTATACCCAGAAAAATCAGGGCAATCTGCGAGTACTTACGCCGAATTCGGTAACGACGCCCTGATGCCCATTTCTCCTCTTCCAGAGAAGTTTGTCGCCCCTTTGGGGATTCAGAGTTCTGGTTTTCTTCTGTAAGGGAATCCGAAGGAGGAGAAGCAGATGCTCCCTCCTCATCCGGGTCCTGCCGATGGGAAGAATCTTCGGGATTGTGACCGAAGTCAGTTTCAAATTCTGTAGCGAATTCAGGGGAAGACATCGGAACTCTCCTTCAAGATTCTTTCCTGTATTGCGGTGGGGCTGCGACCTGTTCCAGATCAATTACAAATTCGGTCTGGTCAGTCGAGCTTGCCCTACCAGGGTTTCAATTTCCAACCAACGATAAATCCGATACCCAGACACCAGAGTGCTGCCGTACCAGGATTATTGCGGGCATAAGTTTTGACATATTTCGTCAGGTCATCTACAGGTTGCATCTCATCTGCTGTATTGAGAGAAGAGACTGGAGCTTTAGATGTTCGCTGACTTTCATAAGTTGTGGCTGTAGTACTCATGATTAACCTTTTATCTCCTTTAAATTAGTAACTGAAGTCCTGATAAGTTAGAGGTTTATGATTTGGAGATTCTCAGCTAACAGTAGAGCACTCTTTTTTCTTACGAGAGCTGAGAATACTTTTGATCCAGAAAATGTTGTTTTTGAGTTCTGTTCGAGATCGATTGAGGATCTCCATGCTGTGGCTCAAGCCTTTCCAGGCCAGATAAAGGAGCAATCCTGCGATCAACAGAGCGCCACCGACGACAATCAGGGCTGCTACAGGTTGAGTCAACGTGGTTACAGTCAGCAACCACCAGGTGATGGCAAACAGGAAGAGAGGTGCGGCACCAATCAACAGGCCAAGGGCCATGACAATGAGAACACCTGGGAAAATCGCTTTCTGGCAGGCCTCTTTGGAATCCACACCAATCAGCTGAAGTTGAAGTTCCCCCAGGGCGATCAGGTCAGAACTTAGTTCTCCGACATCCTTGCGGAAAGAGGGAGATGTTTCAGGGGTGTATTTACCGTTTGTAGTACTCATCGTTTCAACCACCATCCTAAAGCCAGACCTGCGATCAGTCCGATGCCGATTGCCAGAGCTGGATTCTGTTTAATTTGTTCGCGAAGTTTCTGCTCTCCCATCTCAGCCTGTTGGACCAACTCATCCTTCACATCTTCATAGTATTCTTTTACGTCCTCTTCAGTTGGTACCTGAAGTCGGGAAAATTGTTCGATCATTCTGTTGGATTGCATTGTTTCACTCTCTCTAAATTAAATCGTGTCGTTCCCCATACGATGAGATGCCGCAGTGGCAGAGGCTTCTGCGGGGGAATGTGGTACCGGAGATGATGATGGATAGGTTCTTCCGGAACTGAACCCTGGAGTGATGTAATTATTCATGACATGATTGGTGGCGGCCTTCAGAGCCAGACCAGTGACAAAGGTCACCATCCCCTTCATGAAGCCACTCTTCTCTGCGTCATCAACTTCCTCCTGTTGTGATTTAGGAGTCAGCTTCAGGTTGGAGATCATGTTTCGAAGCGAATCTGCATCAATCTGATTCACGACATGCTTTCGTTTTGGAACAACCAGGGCCCCCAGAGCTGTCGCCGCACCAACACAAGCCCAGGGATATTTCCGGACGTAATATTGCCAGGAGGTTAATTGACTGGCACTCTCTCGTACCTGCTCCACATCGGTTTGCAGTTCGCAACGAATGCGTTGCATTGATTCCCGGATTTGAGCGACTTCGTTGTTGTGGTTTGAGGTGGCCACGGTTGTTTCTCCTCTGGTCGTTGACATTGTTGGCAACTTGATAAACTGTCTTTTGGACTAAGATCGACGAATTTCGGCCAGGTGTTTTTTCAGAAATGAGGGGACTGTTTCAGAAAGCGTCGTGCGAATATTGGATGTAAGCTTTTCGCTGAAACCAGGATCGTCCATACGGAACGGAGAGGCTTTCTGCAAAGCGGCCCCGATCAGTAAACCTGCTCCAATTCCTACTCCTAAACCCACGAGAATGGCCGAGCCTGGTTTTTCTTCGACGTACTGCTTGAACTTCTCAGCCGGGGAAGGGCCAGCAATACTCTCCTGTTGAAGCTCAGATTTTAAAGGAACTTCAGGAAACATTTTTTCTACTGGAGATTCAGTTTTTTGAATCATGATTTCATCCTTGTTGGGCAAAAGTGTTGGGATACGTGAATAACTGTTGTGGAACATGTATTGGCATCCTGTCAAATTGCTGATCATCAATAAACCGATGATCATCCTCCTGAGAGACATGACATTTGAATCCTTTCGTCATGGATTCGAGAGAAGAGTGACTGACTTGAATCAGAGTCAAAGCTGGTGATGCTCGGGTCAGCCACTCTCTCGTCGAATACTTTTATGTAAGCAATTTTCCAGGGAGAGAGGAATGATGCTTAACGACGCAGTGCCAGGCTGACAATCACGCCGGCGATCAATCCTGTACCAAAAGCAACCGCGACAGATTCAGCGGGATGTTTTCGGACGGTATCCTGAGCCTGGCCGTAACCTTCCTGGATGGATTCATTCAGTTTACCCATCTGTTCACGTGCGGCCTCTGTTGCATTATTCAGTTGAGCCTGAGCGTATTTAACAGACTCACCGATCTTCTCAGTAGCTGTGGAAGCTTTTTCACTGAGGTTGTTAATCATGCGATCAAGTTCGGCTTCAATCCTCTGACTGGTCTGACCAGTTTTCTGTTGGATTTTACCGACGATCTGATCTGTTTTGCCTTCCAGGTTATCCAGATCACTGGAACTCAACTGGCTCCAGTGTTCTTCAATACGTCCTCGAAGTTCATTCCAATGTCCACGTAATTCCTGTGAAGTAGCCATGTTTATCTCCCTTTATTCAGTGGGGTAGTTGTTGAAAAACTCGGTGTATGAGTCGTTGTTTTTATCGAATGCAATTGGTATGCCGGAGCATCGGGAAGAGGATCGTAAATTAATAAGAAGAGATCTCGATTTGCTTAACTGCCACTAAAACAAGGAGATAAGCAATGCTCATAAAATGCGGAAATCTACTTCAAGGAGTGGGACACATGACATTAATCATGATCGCGCAGAAATCAGACTGGTGGTGGTTCAACCGTTGATCAGATGCCGATCTCAATGCGCAGCGGTAGCCCAGCGGGGCGAATCGGTTAACCCTTCGCCTGAAGGTTAGCTGTGATATTTAATGCGATACGCAGGCTGGTTGAACATTCAGTAGTTCAAGCGCCATGGGAGCGATGTCCACAATGCGAGGGTACCTGGTCAGTTCAAAATCAGATGGTAAACCGAGGGCGAATAGAGGAGCTGTAGAGTCTTCTTTGTGCAGGGACCCATGAGAGCCCTTTTCGTTGCAATGCAGGCCCGGTAAGCAGAATTCTTTACCCAGACGGGCAGTAAGCCAGAGATTCCCGGTCGTTTCAGCAATCCCATTGGCAATACGCTCCAGCGCGTTCGGGTAGGTGTCATAGGTTATCTCGTGTGCGTCATTCAATTTTCCATCGACAGCTGAAAGTTCTCCCTCCCAGGCCCACCAGTTCCCATGCTCATCGACACCCAGGCCTTCTTCTGGTGTTGATAAATGAAAGGACAATCTGCCTCGATCGGCAGTAGCCACATGAAAAACAGCATCATTTCCATCCTGCAGCCCGTTGATGTAATCGCTCCAGATCACCTGATCAATGTCACTGGACTCCAGCAGTTTGGCGATAATCGGCTCCTTTTGCTGCCATTGTTCGTCTTTCATGTAAATCTGCGCCGAGCGCATATTAGGACAGACTTTGAGCTCTTCTTCATGCTCCCAACAACAGCCCGCTTCCACAACAGGATAATCTGAAAGCACCTCTTCCAGATTCACTCCTGAATCCTCGAGTAAATCACTTTGCGAGTGATCACCTGTCAGAAGCAGTACATGGTCTTTCATGAATTCTCCAATTCCACCGAAGACCTGGAAGAATTCATACAATGTCTGATCAATAGATTGCAGCGTGGAGAGTGCATTCTCTGGACCATAGGCATGGCTGTCAAAATCATTATTAGGGAAGTATGCGAGTGTGAAATCAGGCATGGGGCCCTGCTTTGCCAATTCCAGCAGGTAGTCTGTAGTCGCTTCGTCATGAAAACCGAAACGGCGTGTCACTCCTCCACGCGCGGCTAATGTAGTGGAGCCGATGGGCGTGGAGACAAAATCGCCCAGAAACATCTGGTGGGGCCCTAACATACTCTCTGCCAGTGTTGCTCCCGGGATGAATTTCATCAGAAAGGGAGTGGAAGCACGTTGTGGAACAGTCCCTTTGTACCACATGAAGTTGATCACGGCGTCAGTAAGATTCCCATGTTGTTCGATCTGCTCGAAGATGGTGGGATACTTCAATCGCTCTGCATTCAAGCGAGTCTGAAAGTCTTCCAGATAATGGTCGATCCCTTCATTGATGATGGCGGGAAGATCAGCTCCGAAATAAGCAACTTCCTCGTTCTGGGTATCGTACCAGTAAGCACCTGCGATGTTATGGTCGACAGGGTAGGCTCCCGTTACAAGCGAGCATGTCGCTGCAGGTGTAATCGATGGGAATATAGAAATACAATTCGAGCGAAATTGCCCCAGTTCTGACAGCTGTTTGAAGACAGGAAGTTTTCCGGCCTGCATGGCAGGCTCAACAATCCGACTGGATAAGGCATCAATGACGATGAAAAGAACTTTCTTCATGGCGGGGCACTCCTGTTTTGTGTTCTCGAATCCCTGTTATTTTTAAGTTGCTACAGAAAGGTTGATCAGATTTAATTTAAAAGAAACGCTGCAGGAAGGCTCGAAACTTCCTGCAGCGTTTCAAAATGAGATCGTATTCGTAATTCACGCAGGAAGTCGATTATTTTCCATCAGAATTTACGTCTACATTCACTGCTCCATTACCGATCTGGACATCGACCCCGTAACGTTTATCAAGTTCACGGGTGAATTGTTCGTCGGTGAAGGAAGGCCAGTGATCTTCATCAAATCCCTCTGCTCCTTCCAGTTGTTCCTGAGTAACATTCAGCACCAGGAACAGGTCGTCGGCGTCACCTTCCTCACGGCGAATTTCAAATGCCCGGAAAGGAACGGCAAACAACTTGTCGCCAACTCCCAGGAATCCACCGTAAGTAATGGCCGCATAGCGAACCATGCCTGTGTTGGTATCGAGAACGATATCGTGAATCTCTCCAATGCTTTCGTCGTTACTGTTAACGATATCCATGCCGATCAGTTTGCTGGCACGGATTGTAGCTGGATTGTTCTGTGAACTGATTTTATTTGCAGTGACGGTGATGGTAGCATCATCGTTTTGTTTGTTGTCTTTGGCCTGACTGTCTATTGAAAATGCGAAGGATAAACCAAGCACTAGAGCCAGACTTAATGCGATGCGAGAAAACATCTCTAATTCCTTTATGAATGGAGAATGAAATCGATTCCAGACGAATTACTGAGAATTGATCTCATGCTTAAAATTGAAAGTGTGGAAACACTATTTTAATTTACTCAGCATTTACAGGATTTTTCAAAATCGCAGATTTGCTCTTCAGCGGCTTCTTTAGCGATGCCGTACTTCTCCTGAATTTTTCCAGCGAGCTGTTCACGACGACCATTGATTTCATCAATTTCATCATCGGTGAGTTCGCCCCATTTCTCCTTGACCTGGCCCTTAAACTGTTTCCATTTTCCTTCGAATTGGTCCTTGTTCATGACAATCTCCTTAGTGAGTAATTGAAATCTATGTTTAAAGTTGCAATGAGAAGTTCAGCATAGACCGGTCTTCTCACTGTTCCTGTTGTTATTCGTTTTTCTCGACTTCAACGTCGACTGATCCAGTGTCCTTGTCGCGTTCGACTTCAAGTTCACCATCCGGAGTTTCAACATCCAGGATAGTTTCTTTGTTGTCACAACCGGCCAGAACAGCGGGAATTCCAGCCATGACAGGGACGGCTAAAGCAATGATCGAGATTTTTTTGATTAATGTATTCATGGGTTAATCCTCTTTCGTCAGATGACGACTCTATGTAGGGAGCAAATCCCTCTGGTTATTCTGTTATCCGTTCTATTCATACAGGCTTAAGGTGCCTGCTTCTTTCCAGTAAGTCGGCCGTCCATAATAATCATAAATTTCCTTTTCGAATTCCCGGTTAACTGGTGTGCGGGGATCGTATAGCGGTGCATTTCGAACCTGAGTCTTTGACAGATCGAGATACGCCTTCTGTTCTTCCCAGGAAATTCTGGTCAACCAGTCGATGCCAATGATGACCTTCTTTCCGGGGAGCCATCGACCTGTATCAATCGTCACGTAACGAAGAGTCCAGGAGTCGGTGTCTACGATGAGTTCTTCAATATGTCCTAATTCCCCTTCGTCACATTGGATTGAGTATCCTTTAATCTCATTCAGGCTTCGCAGTTGGTCCTCATGGGAATTGCGAATGAATTCTGTCCCTTCAGAGTACTGAAGATGTTCATGAGGAATCGTGCTCCAGAACATCGGCCAGTCGTAGTAATCTGCCAGGGTGTTCTGAGCCTGTTTTGAAACAGGAGGTCGAGTCTCAATGCAGGGGGAATCTTCAATTGCTTTTCTGGAAAGGATCGTCGAGATGCTGAACGAATCGTGATCAGGTGCTTCGAAGGCAACCGGTGACAAAAGAACCTCTTTCTTCTGTAGCCAGTTGCCGCAATCGATGACGAAGTACCGGACGATTTTGTGTTTATCATCAAACAGCAGATCGGTCACAGTACCGAAGTCACCATCGATCGCTTTCAGCTGGTAACCGGGCAGTATGTTGCAACTAATCAGCATGACTCACTCTTTCCTCTACAAGTCGAAGTTTATTCCGAGTTAGCTCAAAGCACCTTACGTGCCAAAACCAGGAAAGAGGAGCAGTCACAAGGCGCAGATGAGAGGAGGGCGTGTGTTGTAAGATTAATTCAGCAAACAGCTTATGTAAGGCGAAATTGGTGAGGATCAGCGGTTCAGACGACTGTCGGGCAGGTTCAGATCATCCCCATCTGCGCTGTCCAGATCAGGGATTTGCGGAGGCTGATGCTCCAGTTTGAATGCTCGTCAACCAGGCTGACAAGGCATGCATCCAGAGGGAACGGGGGTGAAAATACGGGACTGAAACGTCCTGCGGGAGCTATCTTAAGGTGCGTGAAACGAGACGTTTGTGACTATCTGCGTTTGGTTTGCCTCGATTAGAGGTTTTAATTGTAAACCTTTTCAGACTTAGGTTTGAGTCTGCTTTTCATGCTCAGATAAAGTCGTTTATAATGTTGGGCGATGAGTTCTGGATTTGTGCCATGAAGGGACAACGGAAATCCATTGGAAAGGGGAACCCTCCCTACACTTAAGTATTTCTCCAGGGGCAACGCTGCCGGCCTGGAATTCTAGAAACTCATGTTTTCCTGCTGTGCTTAACCGATAAGCGCAGTTTGATGAGAATGATTTGTAGATGCAGGAATACATTTTCCATGGCCAAGGCAATTGTTGTTGATGACGATCGGACCATCCGTGATATGGTTTGCCGGTCACTTGAGAAAGTTGATGTTGAAGTTCAAGCAGTTTCATCATCCGAAGAACTTCTCTCCATTATTGGTGAATATAACCCGGACGTGGTGCTGCTCGATATCATGCTTCCTGGCAGTTCCGGGTTGGAAGTCTTTCGTCAAATCCGTCAAATAGACCGCCGCTTGCCTGTCGTGTTTATCACGTCCTCCAGTGACAGTGAACTCGCGATTGAGGCTATGCAATTAGGGGCGTTTGATTATCTTGCCAAGCCGCTCGATCTTCCCAAGCTGAATAGTCTGATATTAAAGGCAATTGAGACTCTACGCTTGATGAATACCCCCATCGCGCTGCCGGTGGGCGAGAGTAAGCCTAAATCGGGTGATCAGTTTGTGGGTCGAAGCCCCAAGATGCTCGATGTTTTCAAGTCGATTGGTCGAGTTGCCGCCGAGAATGTCAACGTTCTGATTCGTGGGGAAAGTGGTACTGGTAAAGAGCTTGTCGCTCGAGCCATTTACCAGCATAGTGCGCGCTCCAATGAATGCTTTATGGCCGTTAACTGCGCTGCGCTATCCGACACACTTCTGGAGAGTGAATTATTCGGGCATGAAAAAGGAGCCTTCACTGGTGCGGAACGGCAGAGAATTGGTCGTTTCGAACAGTGTAATGGGGGTACGATTTTTCTGGATGAAGTCGGTGACATGTCACAACTGACCCAGGGAAAAGTGCTCCGCCTGCTTCAGGAGCAGAAGTTTGAGCGTGTCGGTGGGAACAAAACGATCGAAACCGACGTGCGAATTATTGCTGCCACCAACCGGGACCTCGAGGAGATGGTGAAAAGCGGGACCTTTCGTCAGGACCTCTTTTACCGGTTGAATGGAATCACGATTAACCTGCCCCCCTTACGAGACCGGGATGGCGATATTGATCGGTTGATCGAGTATTACCTGATCAAAGCATGTCACGATATGGGGCGAACAGAATTCGAAGGCGTTTCCGAGGAGGCACTTCGATTGTTCCGACAATATAAGTGGCCAGGCAACGTGCGAGAACTCCAGAGTGTCGTTCGACATGCACTGCTCAACAGCACCAGCCCTGTCATTGTGCCTGCCTCATTACCTCCAGAGTTATTTGGCAATGGAGCCTTTGATACAGAGAAGGCAGAGCCAACCGTTGAAGCCCAGGTCGGGGAAAGCACCGAGGGGAACGTCTCTCTGGTCGCTGATCTGGCAAGGTTCGTTAACGAGAGATTAGCCGAGGGTTCATCCGACTTGTACAGTGAGACAGTAGAGATGATGGAAAAATATCTCTTCACACGAGTGCTGGCCGAAACGGGAGGGAATCAGACGCGAGCCGCTGAAATTCTGGGGATTACGCGCGGTAAAATTCGTGATCGAATTGCTCAATTCAATATCTCGGTCGACAAAACCATCAATATTGATGAATAGAACTGATCGGGACTGCCTCTCAAAGTCTCTCGACTTGGTCGGAACTGCGGCTCAGCTTTCGGTTTAGGATCGCTTGAATTTCTGCTCTTCCGACTTCCCATCGACCAATCACGGCATAATTGTTGGTCGTTCATCATCCAGTAATTCCGGGCGAATCATCTGCGATTCAGAGTCGCGAAAAATTCTTTAGTTGTAAGTCTATATATGATAACAGGATAGTTGTTTTCTGTTTGGATATTCTGCCGGCTGGCACACAGATTGCTTTTGTCCCTTTCGTTCAAATCAAAAACTACCTCAATCGGAAAGTATCCGGTTGCGGGACTACCTGGCGACAGGGAGTCAGTGAATGAGAGGGTTAAACAATGTTAAACCTGGCAATCACTTTTTTAATTATAGCACTTGTAGCAGCCTTGTTCGGTTTCGGACTGGTGGGCGGAATGGCCTACACGGCAGCTAAAGTTTGTTTCTTCATCTTTCTGGTGCTGGCGGTTATCAGCCTGTTCAGCGGTAAACGAACACTTCCTTAGGAGAAGGGTATCAGGAGAGAGGAGCTCGTACAGGGCTGACTTGATTATCTGTCATCTCTATGTCTGAAGAGTTTCAGGTTTTTAAATTCAGTCAGTTCAATTCTTGATTAGAGGGCCGGTGGATTCTGGAGGGGTGTTCACCGGTCCTCTGTCAGGAATATTTAAGAACAATCTTGGTTTCGCTTTTCTGGCAAATCCAGTGAAGAGAAACAAGTTTCTAATATAGGAGATAATTTGATGAAACGTTTATTCATTGTTGTTGTTATCATCCTGGCTGTTTGTGCTTTTATTTTTGGTGACTGGGTAGAGTTCTCTAAAGACTCAGATTCAGCATCAGTAACTTTAAACACAAAAGAAGTTAAGGAAGATACCAAAGCAGTTTTTCACAAGGGAGAAAAAGCTCTTGAAGAGGCTGCTGATGAAGTAGAGCAAGCAACAGATGATGCTGTGAATGAGGACGATGCTGTCAACAAAGATGAGAGCGTAGAAGTAAATCCTTAAGAATCAGTTCATTTCTGGCTGTAACCACTTTTGAATTATGGAATTTTAACGATTAAGACAGCTGAAATTGCCTGATTGGCATCAATCAATAGAGTGCAGTTTTCATTTTAGAGCCTGAAAGGAAGTTCCATGGCGGCACTTTCCAGGATATCCCACCGGGAGGTCCACTTTGGCTTACTATGAAAACTGCACTTTTTTATGTCATGGATCTACGACTTAAGTACTGCCTCAAGACAGCGTATCAGAACTTGTTGAATTGCAATGAAAGATGTCATTGAAGTATGATAGTTTCAGGCTTATTAAGTTACTGATAACCAATTACTTGCATCACTCGCTCTCTCGTACCTGATTGACCTCCTGTTGAAATCAGGAATCGAAAAATCTGCACACAATTGAAATCCAGGCGACGAGGAATCTAGTTTTTCAGTTCGAACGATCCTTGCCGGACTCCAGTCGCTCCATTTCTGAATTGTTTGTTCAAGTAATTAAACCGGTGCGTGATTATCGCCTGCTGTGTGTTATCGATGATACTGAAAATAACGTGAGCGAATTGCTTATACCTCACTAAATAAGCACGATCAGTTTGCTCGGATGTGATTTCGCTTTTCTACCAAAATTCAAATACTAAGCAGATAGGTGAGATGGCTTTGTAGAATGGATAGTTTACTAAATAATCTTTCGAAGAAGCCTGAGCAGGAAAGATCTTTCTGGGCAGCTGATGACAGACTTGAACGAATTGCAGAATCCGCAATGGATGCAGTTCTTACGATGAGTCTGCAGGGTGAAATTCTCGATTGGAATAAACATGCTGAAACTATTTTTGGATGGACAAGAGAAGAAGCGTTAGGCAAGGACATTGGAGAGTTAATCGTTCCTCCACAGTATCGCTCGGAGCCGCGGGATAAATTACTGAAGATAGCACTGAGTCGCCCCGCGAGTGAACATTCTAAAAGTTACAGAATGCTTGCATTAAGACGCAGCGGTGAAGAGTTTCCAATCGAGTTCACATTTACAGACTTCGAGTGGAGTGGACAGCGTATTTTCAATGTCTTCATTTATGATGTGACATCACTTCGTGAAGTAGAACGACAAGGGGTCAGGGAAAAGCTGGAGACCGCCCTGCTCCAGCACATGAGTAAAACCTCGCTGACGAGTGACACACTTAAAGAAACCCTGGCGATCGTTGTCCCGACTCTGGCGGAGAGCATAGGATGGGAGATCGGGCATGCCTGGATTTTTAATGAGGATCGCTCCAGCCTGATTTCCTCTGGAATCTGGTATATTAAAGAAGGAGTTGAGGGAGCTCCCTTTCAGGAAATAAGCGAGCAAAATCAATTTGCGATAGCTCAAGATCTGCCTGGACTGGTTTGGGAAAAAGAGAAGCCTGTCTGGGTACAACATTTCGATCAGAATGAGCACATTCTCCGTAAACTGGATGAAAATAAGATTGCGATTAAGTCTGCATTCGCATTTCCGGTGATTCAAAATCGCAAAATTGTGGCAATATTGGAGTTCTTCCGCGATTACGAATTATCACCTGACCTCAGTCTATTAAAGTTATCTCGTGGCATTGGCGAACATATCGGTCATTCTATCGAGCGTATGGATTTGCTGGCAGAACGAATGCGATTTGCGGCCATCGTGAAGTCATCTGGGGATGCGATCATTGGAAAAACCCTTGATGGAACAATTACCTCCTGGAACCAGGGAGCCCAGAAAACCTATGGTTGGGCTCCAGAAGAAGTGATTGGTAAAACGGTTTCACTCATCCTGTTACCGGGAATGGCCCATGAAGAATCAGAGATTCTGGAAGCAACTAAAACGGGCCGGTTACTGGATCAGTTTCAAACCCGGCGGAGACGTAAAGATGGCACCACAATCGACGTTTCCGTTACAGTTTCTCCCATTCGGGGCCTGAATGGGAGAGTGATTGGCAGTTCGACTATCGAACGGGATATTACCGCGCAGAAAAATCGCGAAATAGAATTACTCAAAGCCAGAGATGCAGCAGAACAGGCCAGTAAAGCACGCGGGGAGTTTCTGGCAAGTGTCAGCCATGAACTGAGAACTCCCATGAATGCAATTCTGGGGATGCTTGAGTTAACTCTCCAGGAAGATTTGCCGGAGATGATCCAGGACTATCTGGAAACGGCAAAAGATTCTGCGGATTCATTGCTATTGCTGGTGAATGATATTCTCGATCTTTCCCGACTTGATTCGGGACGCTTCGAATTAGAGCCCCTTGTTTATAATGTGCGTGGTTGTCTTGATGATGCTATGAAAACGCTTTCATTGAGAGCACACGAAAAAGGGGTCGAACTGGTCTGCCATATTCATAGTGATGTTCCTGATTATGTGATTGGTGACCCCGTACGAGTCCGGCAGATCATGCTCAATCTGGTGGGCAACGCGTTGAAATTCACTCAACAGGGTGAGGTGGTTGTTGTTGTGAGCCTTGCTGGCCTGCTCACCGGGTTGCCACGTGGTGAAAATGAGGTGGCTTTAGAGGGGGCCGAAGATTCATCCACAAGCGATGAGCATCATCAATATTACAAACTGGAAATATCTGTTTCCGACACAGGCATTGGCATCGCTCCCGAAGATCAGAAACGGATCTTCGAACCGTTTACCCAGGTTGATGCTTCAACCACTCGTAAATATTCCGGAACGGGTCTGGGACTGACAATCTGTCAGGAACTCATTGGGTTAATGAATGGAAAACTGCAACTGGAAAGTACTGTTGGAGAAGGGAGTCAATTTTCATTCAGTATCTTACAGGAAGTTCCTCCCGAGGATGATGCTCATTTACATCTCTCTCGAGTGACAGTGGATGAACTTAATAGCTTGCCGGTTCTGATTGTAGACGATAATAAGTCGAACCAGATCATTCTTAAGGAGATGCTGAGTAACTGGTCCATGAAGCCAGAAACCGTAGACTCTGCCGTAGAGGCCATCGAAAGGCTGAGGCAGATGCAGGCGGAAAATAAAACTTACCCGCTGTTGATCATTGACGCCATGATGCCCGAGATGGATGGTTTCATGTTCCTGCAGGAAGCGAAGAAACTCCAGCTATTGAAATCAGCCACGATTGTGATGCTGTCATCCGCCGATCAGCGAGTCTTTGGTGAACGAGCGGAAGGAAATGACATCGCTGCGTTTCTGGAGAAGCCCGTTTCCCAATCAGACCTGCTGAATGCCATCATGACTGTGTTGAGAGGGCCGGAGTTAAGAGCGAGTAATCTCCAGAAATATCCCAAGACCCCAAATCCTCTTAATATTCTGGTGGCCGAAGACACTCCGGCGAATCAGAAAGTCATCAAGGCGATTCTGAATAAAAGAGGCCATGAATCGATCATTGCCAATAATGGCCGGGAAGCAGTTGAGTATCTCATTAATAAGCATAATAAATTTGACATTGTGCTGATGGATATTCAGATGCCGACTATGGATGGTTTCCAGGCGACCCGGATCATACGTGAACACGAAGAAGAGACGGGTACCAGTATTCCCATTATCGCAATGACCGCTTTTGCGATGAAAGGGGATAAAGAAAAGTGTCTGGAGGCGGGAATGGACGACTATATATCCAAGCCGCTGGATGCAGTGAAGTTGATCAGACTGGTCGAAAAACATACCAGTCCCATTAAGAAACAGAAACGAATTGAGAAGCCTTCGCGCATGCATAAGAAGTCACCCGCTCCAGAATCTACTCAAGTCGAAGAGTCAAACATTATTGATATGGATAAGGCATTACGACGGCTTGGCGGAGATCATCATATTCTGAACAGCATGATCACCTATTTTTATGAAGATGGGCCGGAATTGCTGACTGAAATAAAAGAGAACTTCTCCAGCGAAAACTGCACAGAACTGACTCGGGCTGCCCATAGCCTGAAAGGATTATGTGCGAATTTTGAGGGAGAAACGGCCGCCTCGCTGGCTGCACAGATAGAGTCGCGTGCGCGCAAGTCGGATTTGATCAACATTGATGAAGTGATCGCTCAGCTTGAAGTGGAGACTGGCCTGCTCACTGCGGCTTTGAAGAAGTGGCAGAAGGAAAATCTGTGATCACTCTTTGCTGCTTTCGGTCCTGCGGAGTGATCGTTGGGTGAGCTCTTCAGGCTTAAGACTCAGTGAAATGTACTCTCTCTGATTGCTTATCAATCATGTTGGCGGAAATCCCCTCGAATAGACATTCTTAAAAGGAATAACTTTGAGCTGTAGCCTCTGATTCTGGAAGGAGTTATGTAGAGAACCGGTCTATAACTCTGCTGGCATGAAGTTTGCTTAAGTACTTGCCAGACAATAAATTCCACAAGAGGAGCACATCATGAAAACTGTCGCCGCAGATATTTTTGTTAAACTAAATGATCAGATTAACAAAGAATTGACCGCCTGGTACGAATACCTGGCCATGTCTTCCTGGTGTAGCGCTCATTATTTCAATGGGTTCGCCAGTTGGCTTAACTCGCAGGCGCAGGAGGAGTATGCACATGCTGCCCGTCTGCGAACATTTCTGCTGGAGCGAGGCGCTCAGGTAGAATTAAAAGCCTTGGCGGAACCGAGAACAGATTATGAATCTGTTCTTGAGATATTCGAAGCTGCTTTAAAGCAGGAAGAGCAGAATACTCAATCGATTAATCAGATTTATCAGTTTGCCTTTGAGAATCGAGCTTTTGCATCTATTCCTGAGTTACAATGGTTTATTACCGAGCAGGTTGAAGAAGAACGAACAGCTCAGATCAATCTGGCACATATTCGTATGGTTAAAAATGATCCGGCAGCTCTGCTGATCTCGATAGAACCTTTGGGGGGAGCGTCACCAGTTGTTTCCGGTTCCCACTGAATCGAATTAACTCTCAATCAGAGAGATAAGCAGGTCTGAATGATTTCACCGAAACAGTTTTAAGATGACAGGGAGAAAGAATCATGTCTCAGCATTATTCACCCGCCACGCAGCAGCAACCTTCTTTACTGGCTGATCTACTCCGAATCCTCTGTGCCATATTTCTGAGCCAAGCCGGTATGGGAGTTCTGTTACAGGTCAGCCTGGGAAAACATTTCTGGCTGAATATCCTGCTGACCCTCTGCGGATATATCCCGGGACTGGTACATGCGGTCTGCAATTATATGTGTAAGTAATCCAGAGTAGTTCAAAAGTATTTGACCCTTAGTGGCTTCTCGCCCAACTGGATCTGATTCTCGGTCCTTGTTTAATCAAGTAACAGGGCGTGAACCTCTGACAGTAAATCGGGCTTCGCCAGCGGTTTGGATAGAAATCCATCTGCTTTCATAAGTTGGGCGTGACGGTCCATGGCCAAGGCTGGGTTGCGCCAGTGATAATTGCGTTTCTCGGTTTAGGTTCAACGTTGAGCATCACATGGCTCAGTAGGGTCAGGCCACCTTGACTTGAAAAGCCGGATTTGTGATTGCCGATAAGCACATCACATAAAATGAGATCTACCTTTTCAGAGTCGACAACCTCGAGAGCTCCTTCAACGTATGTCTCATGAACTACTCGATAACCTGCTTCCTCCAACCACTGCTGCCAATGTCCTCCCAGATCAATGTCATCCTCCAGGATTAGAATTGTCTTCATGTCTTTTCTCTTAGCAGGCTGAGAATGATTGATTTTAAAAGACTGTTGTTGGCAGGTTTTAATACGCGTGGAATTGATTGTAGTTCCGATGGGATTGGAAAACGGTCACCATATCCCGTGACAAACACGAAGGGAATTCCCAGTTGAAGCAGCTTCTCTGCGATAGGGAAACTGGGCACACCGCTGATGTTAATATCAACAAGAGCGAGGTCAATTTGCTCGGATTCCAGAAGTTTAACAACTGCATCCAGCGAAGAAAGCGTATGCACCTGCCTGCAGCCCAGTTCTTTAAGAATATTTTCGGACTCCAGTGCCAGAATCAGGTTGTCTTCCAGGATCAATGCAGAGTCGAGATCAACCTGACTTAAATTAATTTCTTTGACTTCATTATTCTGGTCTACTACAGGTATCGGTTCAGCCTTGTGAATCTGGAATGTTTCGTCTGGAATCCAGAAGTCGACTTTAAGTCCGTCTTCTTTAAAGTTCACTCGGGCCTCTCCCTGGCACTCATGTGGAATGGCTCGCCGGACAAGGGTTAAGCCGAATCCCTCGGTTCTGGGTGGTGTGATTGGGCTTCTCAATGACTCTTCCCAGGTAAGCTGTAATCCACTCCTGGCAGCCTGCCATTGAATATTTAATTGGCCACCATTCTGAGAGAACGCGCCATGCTTGGTCGCATTGGTGGTGAGTTCATGAATGAGCAGTGCAATGATGGGTGCGATGTCGCTTCTCAATGAGACGGCTGGGCCATCCATGTTAATCGTCTGATTAGAGTTCAGGTGAGCTTTTAACTCAAGCTGGAAGAGTTGCCTCAGACTGACCCATTGAACTCCACTCCCACCTACGAGATCGTGGGCTGTTACCAGGGCATTGATGCGGCTTTCAAATGAAGAGACGTAGTTCTCCAGGCTGTCCGTCGAGATTCGTGTTTGTCTCGCGATCGAGCGTACCAGTGCCAAGGTGTTCTTAACTCGATGATTCAATTCGGCAATCAGTAAATCCTGATACTGCTTTTGCCGTTGCCACTCTTCGGATGTCGATCGGACATCCCTGTATAGCAGTTCCAGCATCGCTGCCCGAATTTCAGTGACTGTGCCCAGATCTTCCTGTGTCCAGGGCTCACAGCGACCAGCCACCTTTTCGGTGTATTCCTCGAAAGAAGAACGCGGGTGAAGCCTGGGTCCGTTGGGACCGTATTCAATTTTCTTTTCCGGCATTCCGCCCCAGCGAATTTCGTGAGTGATTTCATTCCTGAAGAAGATGAGTCGTGAGGAATCACTATCAATCCTGATTGCCAGACATCCGCCTGATTGATTCCATGCACTCGGTTCAATATGCGATAGCTCATTGACAGCGATTAATGAATCAACGGCGAGGAGTTCATCCTCAAAGCTGTCACAAATAGCTTCCACGGCTTCAATAGTCGGACAATTGCCAAAGAGCACGGTCTGGCCCGGCTGACAAACTGCAAAACCATGTGCGTCGACCACCTTGGTCATTTCCGGAGCCAGTTTCCGCAATTTGGTGGTGAGGTCTTCCTGGTCACTTATTTTTCTGAGACTGGTCGAAATGGCCGTTGCCTGCCGTTTCCGATTCAGAATCTGTCTTTCCTGCTCCTGTTGTAACTGCATCGAAAAGAGATGGCCGAACAATTCGGCGATGCTTCTATGGTCAGGAGAGAGTAGTCGCGGGTGTTGATGATGAAAGGCGAACAGCCCCCATAATTCACCCTGAACAATGATCGAGAGATTCATTGTCGAACGAATACCCATATTAGTTAGGTACTCAATATGGATCGGGGATATGGCACGCGAGTGACACAAGGTCATATCAAGAGGTTTCTCTCCCTCATTGATGAAATCAACTGGTGTGGAATGAATGTCGTGAATAATCCGGATTGTTGATCTGAGAGCGATCTTCCTGACCTGAGGAGGAATGTCATGGGCTGGATAACGTAGTCCCAGAAATGGATTTAAAGAGGGGGCTTTTTCCTCGGCAGCAACTTCTCCACTTCCATCGGACAAAAAGCGATATCCCATCACGCGATCATACCCGGTGAGAATTCGCAGTACTTTAACCGCCGAGGCGAGTAATTCATCCACTCCCTGGTTGGTGGTTAAAGAGGCGAGCATCATTCGCACACGCGAGATTGAATTTCCAGCGCGTTCGACAGGTCCCGAGTATTCTTCCAGTTCAAGTACGCCTGTCTTCTCCACGACGTGAACGGCAGCATCGGTCAATATTCCACGAAGGGAAAACATTCCCATGCGCTCACGCTGATTCTGAATAGTCGGTAAACCAAGTACACCTCGAATAGCGTGTATGAACTCCCGTTCTTCAAACAGATCAGAAAGCTTCTGGCCAGTCAGTGTGCGGGTTCCCTCGGAGGCGTAGTCCAGGGCATTCTCAGAAAACTGAATTATTTCAAGTGAGTCTGTATTGAAAGCAATGAGTTTTGCGAAGGGCTGAATTCTTTCAGGAATGTGGACAGGTTCCTGATCGCAGTTATCCAGAGCCAGCTTGAAATCGGATTTCATGGATTTTGTGTTTCCTGAATGGATTCTAAGAGTTCCAGTGCCACTCGGAAGAGATTTTGAGCCCCACTGATTGTCTCTTCTTCATCAATCGAAGCATCAATTAGTTGTCTGATGAATAACGGCCAACGATTTTCTGAATCAGAAACGAGGGCCTGCAGATAGCGGCATTTCATTTCAGGTTTGGTTGACCACTGTGGAGATTTAAGAATAAAACGAGCCCCTAATGTTGCCCCTCCAGAACATAAACACATCCCCAATGTTCGCCTGGTGTCTGTGGAGGTTGGTTTCAAGAGCTGCCAGATGATTGATAAAACCACTGTCTGGTAAATTGAATTGCTCGCGGTCAAATTTAATATACTTCACAAGAGATACCGGTCGTTTCAGTTCCGGTATTTCCTGGGAGACAAATTCCATGCTGGGTTCGGCATATTTATACAATGCGAACATGAGATCGAGATAAATTGCATAGCCCGTCTCCGGGTTCAGCCGCGCCAGTTCGCTAATTTTCTGGTCAAGTTGTTTATGCAGTATGGATGTCGATTTTCGCAGTGATTGTCGCAAACTTCCTTTAGAGAGACTTCCTTCTTGTGGGCACATGGTGGTTCTTTCTCATGGTGTAGTAGCAGACTGTGTAGTAGCAGACTTAAGTTGTTTCCTTTTCACGGTGATGCAGCAACTGATGGTGGACGACTCTAATAAGTGCAGGTCCATCGATTGGTTTCGGACAATATTCGTTACAGCCGATTTCCAGACATTCCTCCCGTTGTCCCTCCATGGCGTCGGCTGTTAACGCGATGATCGGTATGTCGAATCCCATTGATCTCAGATTCTGGACGGCATCACGGCCATTCATTACAGGCATTTGCATATCCATGAGTACTAATTCAAATGGCTCACCATCATTTTGAGCTTTGACTGCGGCATCAATCGCCTGTTGTCCATCTTCGGCAATGATGACTTCAGCTCCCGCTCTTTCAGGAAATACTTGGCCACAAACCAGACATCCCGGCGGTCATCCGCTAACAGAATGCGTGCGGTTAATTCCGGGAGATCCTCTCTAATTCAGCAGGTTCAGCACGTTCGAGTTCTTCCAGGGATTGAATCTGAACCAGTTCATTAAGATCTTCAGGCCTCAATTCAAAAGAGAGGCGAAACTGGCTTCCCACTCCGAGGTCGCTTTTGACATCAATAGTGGCATTCATTTTTTCAGCAAGCCTTTTGCTGATACTCAGTCCCAGCCCCGTGCCGGCATAGTTTCTGGTTTTATCTTTAGTAACCTGGGAAAAGGGTTTGAAAAGTCGTTTAACATCATCCGGGGCAATTCCGATTCCCGAGTCGATGACATCAATGTTCAGGATGGGGGTATCTGGTTTGCTGTCGTCCAGTTCAACAACAACTTTTACTTCGCCCTCATCTGTGAACTTAAAGGCATTGCTCAACAGGTTCACCAGAATTTGTCGAATGCGAATGCGGTCCCCTATGATGAATTTGGGGACATCGCTGTTAAATTCAAATAAAAGTGGAATTCCCGCTTCAGCAGATCGCACCGACATCAATGAACGTACATCCTCAATGACTTCTAATACGCTGACCTGCTCTTCTTCGACTTCCAGTTTGCCGGCTTCAATCTTGGAGAGGTCGAGAATATCATTGAGCAAAGCGAGCAGGTATTCCCCGTTACGTTTAATCGTCTCAACTTTCTCCTGGAAGTCTGGTTCCTGAGATTCCAGTTTAAGAATGTCTGCAAATCCGAGCATGGCCGTCATCGGGGTTCGTAATTCGTGACTCATGTTCGTCAGGAATTCGCTTTTAGCCTGGCTGGCCTGTTTGACAGCCCGGTTGGCTTTTTCAAGCTTCTTCTTATTGTTAACTTCCTGAGTAATATCTCGATTGATTTCCAGTATCTGGTGTTGCTCATTATCGGTCTGAAGCAGTTGATGTCGGCTGGAGACCACAATGACAGTTCCGTCTTTTCTGGTATGCTCCAGAGAACCATACCATTCACCCTGACGAAGAATCGTTTTTTCAAACTGGTCCAGATTTATCGGATGAACCGTCTTTAATAAATCATGCGTCTTCTGGCCAATAGCCTCTTCAGAGGTATAGCCATACATTAATGTTGCGCCATGATTCCAACTTTCGATACAACCATTGAGATCCCAGAGGATGATGGCATCGTTGGAAGACTCGACCATTTTTCCCATCTGTTCGAGACGGGTTGTGAATGCCTTGCGCTCACTGATGTCACGAACAATGATGCAATGATATTGGTTATCATCAACGACGAGGTAGTTTGAAGAGATTTCAACAGGAATCTCATTGCCGAATGTGTCTGTCCAAGTTCTTTCGAAAGTGGTCCCTTCCCGGTTCTTGGGCTCATACAGTTTGTGGATATCGTCTGGGTTCGAATTCTTGTCGATGTCGCAATGGTTCATCTTGATTAATTCATCCCTGGAATACCCGAGCAACTTGGTCATTGAGGGGTTTACATAATGGAAGGCACCTTCCTTGTCGAGGAGTGCAATAGACTCGACAGCCGATTCCGTCATGAACTTGAATTGTTCGACATCCGCCTGAGCTTTCTTCAGGGCGGTAATGTCAATCAAGGTCATGACAACACCCTCAATTTGAGTGTCGCTTTGATAGGGAAGCGCGCGGAGCAGAAGTTCTGAACCACTACGACTGGTGATCTCCAGTTCTTTCTCTTTGTGTTCCTCAATCACAATTTGCAGGTCATGAATGAGATTCGGATGATTCAGATGATGGGAAAACCCCTCGATCGATCGACCAATATCATGTCGCTGCAGGTGCAGTTGCCGGGCAATTTCAGGTGTAAATCTTCTGATACATAAATCATTGTCCAGGAAGATAACGCCGACTCGTGTCGTGGCGAGCAGGTTGTCCATGTCGTTGTTGGCCTGGGCCAACTCTTCTACGCGACGCTGATGTTCAGAGTTAATCGTGTATAACTCTTCGTTGACACTCTGAAGCTCTTCGTTCGTACTCTGGAGTTCCTCGTTCGAGGCGACCAGTTCTTCATTGGAAGCTTGTAGTTCTTCATTAGAAGCCTGCATCTCCTCGATAGTCGCCTGAAGATTCTCCTGGGAGTATCGCAGTTCCGATTCCAGATTGAGAATCCTCTCGCGCGACATCACATTCTGATTGGCTTCAACTTCATCGATGTCAGTTGGTGCGTTTTCCTGCTCATGGTGAAATTCCAGTAGAAATAATTCATCGGGAAGAGATTGTAGATGGACGCGCTCGGCAGTGATCTCAATCAGTACTTTCTCGCCATCGATTTCAGATTTGATGCCAGTATACCGGGTTTTTGTATTCTGGGAGCGGACATGTTGAATGGCGCTGTTGATAGCTGTTTCTAAGGTGTCATTTACCATATCCAGAATGCGGTTTGTCTGTCGCCCGACATTAATCCGCAGGTACTTCTCGGCTCCGCTGAAGACATGCAGCATTTCAAATGTATCTGAAATCAATATGCTGGCAGCCATCTT
This sequence comes from Planctomycetaceae bacterium, assembly GCA_041398805.1. Lineage (GTDB taxonomy): Bacteria > Planctomycetota > Planctomycetia > Planctomycetales > Planctomycetaceae > Polystyrenella. The sequence goes on from JAWKUC010000003.1 coordinate 668,813, forward strand.
CCGATTCAAAAGAGCTTCGTAAATACGCAGCATCGATTTTTCAGTGACCACTTCACGTGGGACTGGAAGACTTGCTGATAATCTACCGGTTGGAAAATTTGACATGCCATACCCCAGCTTGTTTTTCGAAGGTCGGACTGAATCACCTTCCTTCTGGTAAATCTTCCAGCGTTTTGACAGAACATTAAATTGTTCATCCAATCCACTTGGGGTTTCGCTGGGGCCCAAAAACAGAACCCCCTCAGGATTTAATGAAAAGTGGAAGAGCGAAAAAACCTTTTTCTGAGCCTGCGGTTGCAGGTAGATCAACATGTTACGACAACTGATCAGATCGATCTGGGTAAAGGGGGCGTCACTCATCACATTATGAGGCGCAAAAACAATCATTCCCCGAATCTTGTTATTAATCTGGAAGCCATTGTTTTTTTTGAGGAAGTAACGGGATTTTCTTTCTTCAGATAAATAATCAACCGCCTCTTCTGCATAGAACCCTCTGGCAGCGGTCTTCAGTGATCTGTGATGCACATCTGTGGCAAAAATTTTGATGTGCAGCTGCAGTTCTCTCTTTTGCAGTTCCTCGTCGAAGAGCATGGCCAGGGAGTAGGCTTCTTCCCCGGTAGCACAACCGGCAACCCAGATTCGGAGGGAATCTCCAGGTTTTTTACCTTGCAGGAGCGAAGGTAGAATTTCCTTTTGCAGATAGCTAAATGCTTCATCATCTCTGAAAAACTGGGTCACACCAATCAGTAGATCATGATATAGACGGCTCAGTTCACTGGTGTCAGTGGAAATATATCGCAGGTATTCGTCGGCCGAATTCAACCGCAGAAAATTGGCGCGTCGTCTTAAGCGACGACCTACCGTTCCAATTTTATATTGAGAAAAATCAATACCAAAAGTCTGTTTCAACTGCTCCAGTACCTGTTGCCATTCCGGGGAGACATCGAAAGAGTCTTCCACTTCCTCAGTTGGCAGGGAGGATTGCTGACTATGGTTAACCAGGGCATTAGCAATCTCCTGAGGATTCAGCACCTGGTCTACAATCCCTGTTGCCACTGCATTGGCCGGCATTCCATCGAATCGTGCTGTTTCCGGGCTTTGGGCGATAACCAAACCGCCAGCATCATGTATGTCTCGAATGCCACGCGAACCGTCACTTCCTGTACCAGACAGGATCACCCCCACTGAAGAAGCTCCCTGATCACTGGCCAGAGATCGGAGGAACTGATCAATCGGATGGGAAAGTGTACGAGGGGTACTGCGATCCGTGAGGAGCAGTTTGTTCCCGGAGATGATCATCTCTTTATTGGCAGGGATGAGATAAACATTATTGGGTTCGACCTCAACGCCGTGCTCTACCATGCGGACGGCCATGGAGGTTTTTCGCGAGAGCAACTCATCCATATGACTTTTGAAGTCAGGAGATAGATGCTGAATGACTACAAACGCCATGCCTGTATCGGCAGGCAGAAACTCGAACAGGTGTTCCAGTGCCTCAAGACCGCCAGCGGACGCACCAATACCCACGATATTAAAGCGTTCGTTGTGCTCTTTCTGACTCTTGTCAGATGTCTGATCGGGACGGCTGGACACAGATGGGATCTTTCGGAATCGATTGAGAAAATAAGAACCAGAGGCGCACGTTCATGCTCCAACGACGCAGGCAATGTTGGAACGGATTGAGTGTGGTGCTCTAACGTACACGGAATTCTATTCTGGAGGAGATTCCACTAATTTGCAGATTATAAAAATGCAAATAGAGTACATTAAGAGTTCTGAGCACTAGAGCTCGAATCAGCCGCCCTGGATGATTCCAAATGGACAATGAGATGCAGAGGGGGAATTGTCTGGAGTTAAAAGTACTCATTAGGATTCAGGAAGTCAATAAGCAAGTTCTTCCTCTTCATTACATTTAACCAGAGTCCAATACCCTAAATGCTTGACGCTGAGATCGTGGAGAGGCACAATTTTGAAATCGCATAAGGAGAGTGGCTTAACCCGTAGACTTTCTTAGCCCTGTTAAATTAAATGGGACAAATATAAGCCCGAGTAAATACGTTTTAGAAAAAAGAGTGAGATGTCGGACGAGCAGGCTGTAATCTATTTAGCGCATGGTGATGAGGATAACAGACCAGTTGTCGAACAGATGCTCAAATCCCTGCATCACTCCATCCCTCTGGTAACTGATTCGGGCAAAAAGTTGATCGAGGCTTGTGTCAGTCAGCGACCCGACTTGCTGATCTCTACCATTAAGCTCAGTGATATGGATGGGATTGAAGCTCTGATTGAGTGCAGCAGACTGGAGCCGATTCCTTCGATCATTATCTCGGATACTCATGATTATGACATCGTTCGTAAGGCGCTCGAAGATCATGTCATGGCTTACCTGGCAGAACCTGTTGCCATGTCTGATCTCAAGCCGGCGATCTACCTTGTCCAACGTCGATTTCAGGAATTCGAGGATCTGCGTCAAGAGAATGATGAGCTCAAAACCGCGCTCGAATCACGCAAGCTGGTGGAACGTGCGAAGGGGATCATCATGAAAAAGAAAAACCTGGATGAAGATGCGGCTTACCGGGAATTGCGGCGGCTGTCGAATGATCGTCGCACCAAAATGGCAGAGATCGCCAAAACGATCGTCGAAAGCAGCGAGATGCTCGGTGATTGATCGTCAAAACTTCGATCTCTACAGCCCCGGTTTTAGAGGGTCTTCTGTTAATTGACAGATGAGGGTGTTGAACGAACCGGGATGGTCTTTTCAATGACTTCAACTGCCCCGGGGGCCGCCTCGATACCAGATCCACGCTTACGTGCCCAGATTTGTGTGAACTCTGCTCCTAACAGGAAAATCATGCCTGAGTAGTAGACCCAGAGCAGGATCAGCACAAATGAAGCTGCCTCACCATACTGGCTGTTCTCAGTCGTGGCCAGATAGACCCCCAGGCCAAACTTTCCCAGCATAAACAGGATTGCAGTGGTGGCGGCACCCAACCATGTATCCTTCCAGTCCATCTCTGCATCAGGCAGCCACTTGAACATGGCGGCAAAGAGCAACATAAAAATTGTGAGGTTGACGATAAAACTGACCGCAAATGGAATCCATGATGTTTGATCAGCGGGAAACCATTCAGAAAATATATTGCCAAAAGCATTCAGAACAGTCGTCAGTATCAACGAGACCAGTAACAGAAAAGCAATAGCGATAATCATTGCCAGTGAAAGCAGGCGTTTCAGAATAAAGTTTTTCATACCCCCCGTCTCAGGGTCGGGTTGCACACCCCAGATGTGATTCAGCGAAGACTGTAACTGCACCATCACACCAGTTGCACCGAAGAGAAGTACGATACCACCAATGAGAGCCGCCATTCCCCCCCGCTCATGAATTCGTGCCGACTCCATCATCAGCTCAATCTGCATCCAGCCACCCTTCCCCATTACGTTGGAAATCTGATACTCCAGCTGGTGACTGACTTCTTCAGGACTCCAGAAGAAACCGGCAACCGTCGCCACCAGAAGTAAGAGTGGGGGTAATGAGAACGCGGTGTAATAAGCCAGTGCGGCTGCCATCGTCATACAGTCATTGTCGATAAACTGCATCACCGATTGCCGAATCACACTGAATACTGATGCAGAAGATGATCGCATGATATGTACCTCGTGACTTCCCATAAGTAATCGAATGAATTGCGATTTAGGTTGGTCTGACAAGAGAGCAAATAAGATGCGACTTAGGAATGAATTGAAACATGCTTGCGGGTTTATGTGTAAATTCATCAATTACTACGACAACTAATGAGCTTTACGCCCATTTCGTTGAAGAATTCGCCTGGCTGCTTATGTGGTCATCGAATGACAGCACGTAATCGATGAAAAGTTCGGATTTCTATTGACCGCCCGGCAACCAATCACGCGATTTTCTGGTTCAGTACCAACCAATGCACATCATTAATAATGCTGCTCCGTGAAAATAAAAAAGCCCTAAGTTCATAAAATACAACACTTAAGAGACGCGGCAACCTGTTGCAAACGATCTTTGGCACACACCTTGCGTAAGTGGAAATTACTTGAACAACAATCACAAACATTTGTGTTCAACATAGATTGAATCAACTGGAATTTTGTTATCCAGTCTTCTCCACACATCAAGAGTTGAAAAGGTGTATCAATGTTAAATCTCGCCATCGCATTTTTGGTTATCGCGTTAATCGCTGGTCTGTTCGGTTTTGGTCTGGTAGGTGGTATGGCCTACGGTGCAGCTAAGATTCTGTTCTTTATCTTCGTTGTGCTGGCTGTTCTCTCCTTCATCGGAGGTCGCCGAACTCTGCCGTAATCAGTGAGTACGATTACATAAACACTGGCCAGAGCGGATCTGAGAGTTCGCTCTGGCCAATGTTATTTATAAAGCTGCAAAAGCATCGAAATGCTATGAACAAGAAGAATGATGCTATGAGAAAACGGTTTATTTTCTCACTCGTATTGACTCTGCTGATTACTTCAGGATCAGTCTTACTGCATGCACAAACAACCCCAGGATCAAATGAGCAAGGGCTCTCTGATTCTGAAACGGGTGCATCTGCTTCTACGCCAGAAGACAAGGAGATTGAACTCAGGCCTGATATTCCTGATGAACAAATTACCGAGAAGATCACGAACATTCTCGAATCAACAGGCTGGTATGAAGACTTAAAAGTCCGATCTGATGAAGGAGTTGTATTTTTATCGGGCAGAGCGATCGACGAAGATAAGCAGGCTAAGGCTGAAATTATCAGTCAGAATGTAAAACATGTTGTCGCAGTGGTCAGCGATTTAGAGCTACAGGATTCCAGTGGTTTGCAGTTGGATAACGCAACCTCGCACATCTTGAAAAGCCTGGACGGACTCTGGCGTGATTTTCTGGAACGATCACCACTCATCCTGGTTGGACTTTTAATATTGCTCGCTACCTGGGGAGTCGAACGCATCGCCCGAGTGATAGTCGTACGGTCTGCTCAGAAGGCTCGATTCAGGTCAAGCTTGCGAGACTTGTTTGCACAACTGACTACGTTTTCAACCTGGGTTTTGGGAATAATGGTTGCAGCAATAGTTGTCTTTCCTGGTATGACCCCTGCAAAACTACTGACTTTACTCGGTTTGGGTTCCGTTGCCTTAGGGTTCGCGTTTAAAGACATCTTTGAAAATTTCTTCGCCGGTATTCTTATCTTGTGGAGATTTCCCTTCGATCGGGGTGATTTCATCGAGTGTGGAGACATCGCTGGCAAGGTTGAAGATATAACCATCCGTATGACGACAATCCGGCAGGTCGATGGTCAACTCGTTGTCGTACCTAACTCCGTTTTGTTTAAAAACTCTGTCAACATATTGACGAATCGAGATTTGCGTAGAACAACGATTATCTGCGGTGTCGCTTATGATGAAGATGTTGATGAATGTCGCGGCATAATCGAGACTGCTGTGCGGGATTGCACCACCGTAGCGACCAGTGAACCGGTCGAAATATTTGCTCAGGAGTTTGCCTCTTCCAGCATCAATTATGAAGTGACCTGGTGGACCGGTTCTGAGCCAGTTGATATCCGTCGTTCACGCGATGAAGTTGTAGCCGCTGTGAAGCGTAGTTTCGATGAGGCTGGAATTGAAATTCCATTTCCTTATCGCACGCTCACCTTCAAGCAACCCCTTTCAGTTACTGGTGAGATTAATGATCTCGTAACTAATGAAACAGAGAATCATTCCTGAATTGACTCGTCGGGAGTTTCTTCCGGATCAACTTCCAGGACTTCTTCAAGATAAACGGTTTTAATCAACACTAGCAGTACGGCCAGTAACGGGGTCGCAATTGCCACACCCAGAAAACCAGCCGTCATTCCCAGAAGTACCTGCCAGGTAATCAGTAATGCTGGCGGAATAGAAACAGCCTTCTGTTGAATCAACGGTGTGATGACGTAGCTCTCCAATACCTGGAATAAAACAAAGGTGATGATGACCAACCCGGCAGTTGAGAGTCCTTCAGGAAGAGAGATCAACAAAGCCAGTGTAAGTGCAATCGCGGCTCCAATATTAGGAATGAATGTCAGTAACCCTGTTAAGACACCCAATACGACAGGTATGGGAACGCCGATTATAGCCAGTGAAATTCCAGTGCCTGCTGCAGTGATAAACATGGTGGCAAATCGTCCTAACAACCAGGCCCACAGTTGATCGGGCCGTCCGATCCAGGACGTCGCGTGCTTTGCCTCGCCAGGCAGGTTTAAATAGCCAGACAAAACCATCCTGATACAGCTTCGGGTCAACAGCCAGAAAATGCCGACTACTATGACAATAGCGATGTTCATGACTGCTGCTAAGGCTGTCTGCAGAATACTGACCACGAACTCAATGGCAGTGCTCAGACCCGATTGTGCAGCTTTACTGGCGGACGAATCTGCTTCTTCTCCTTGATCACCAGTTAAAGGATCGCTCTCTGAATTATTCTCTTCCTCATTATTCCCGGATTCCTCTTTTTGGGCGGTGGATTGACCAGGTTCCGCCGCTTCTCGCAGAAGCTCATGGCCAAAGGGGATTTGTTTGGAAAAAGATTTCGCTGTCGGATGCTCTTCCAGCCATTTCTCAATTTTACGAGCCGAGTCATCAACCTGTTCCAATGCTTTCTCTGCATGTGATTCGATGCTCTGTCCGGCAAATAGAATCGTCAGTAGGGAAATGGCGGCCAGGGAGGTCACGACCATACCTAGCGAAATGCCATAACTTGTTTTCAGTTTGCTTGCGAGATAGGTGCTGCAGCGAGTTAGAAATAGACCAAATAAGATCCCCAGAAATCCGAGCATAAAGAATTGACTGACCACGACCAGGGCAGAGGAAATCAAGGTAAACAGCCAGATCATGAATATGATCGCAAAGGCAGGCAACAGAATCTGGTTTGTTTTCATGATCGCATTTCGTTTCCTGAAAAGTCGCTCTCCGTCATAACTATCGAAATAGCTTCCAGTTGACTCTCATCCCATGGCAATTTCTATACCAGCCGACAAATTACAGTTATCAACCCTTAGATTCTCGGTTCTGCGTTCGATTTCAATCCAGATCGCTCGTTCATCAGCCAATAGCATTTAATTCTGAGAAATATCAAGTAAATCAATTTATCATGAAGGACTTTATCTGGATCGAATAATTCCTTGTGTCATAAGAGGTAAGTGCACAGAGTCAGATAAGTATGAAATCTCCAAAGACTATACACCTTCTCCGGCACGCGTTTTGCAAATGTGGATGATGCAACACGTTATTTTAGAACCGATCCTGAAACCCGGTTGTGGTTGTTTTTGAACCTGCAAATTAGGACTCAATGTAACCCATCAGAGGGTTTCAGGACCACGTATATCAGAGGAGGAAATAATCATGGCTCTTGAAACTAAACTTGATTTAAATCCTGAGACAATTGAGCACATTCAGGATCTGATTTGCATAAATATTGATGCGTACGATGGTCTGAAAGAATCTGCTGAACTAATCGCAGATCAGAGAGTCGCCACTGTCTTTCGTGAACTTGCCCAGGAACGTTCTCAAATCGCAAAAGAATTGCAGACCTATTGCGAGTGGAATGGCGAGCAGGCTCGTCAGGAAGGCTCAATCGCTGCAGCTGTGCATCGCGCCTGGATCAACATTCGAGGTATGGTGAGCGACGGTGATGCCTACGCGATTCTGGCAGAAGCAGAACGTGGCGAAGATCAGATCAAACATGCGTATGAAAAGGCACTTAAAAACAGTGCTGGAAGCGCCATGACTGACGTGCTGCAGGCACAATACAGAAAAGTGAAAGCGGGACACGATCGGATTCGTGACCTGCGGGATCACTACAAAGCGATGAAATAAGCTGATGAGAAACTGAAGTGAAGAGAAACTTTTTCTTTAATTCGTTTCTGGGCGATCAAAATCTAATCTATCAAATCTTGCCTTACATGAAACAGTTATAGAAATAATCATCTCTGCCCCAAAGCAGTGTTACCAGGTTTGTTTCGATTTTTCAGGACTCGATCGAAACATGCTGGTAACACTGTTTTTTTATTTGAGCTCTCTATATGTGGTCCTGAAACCCTCTGGTGGAACACATTGAGCCTTTAATTTCAGGCTTTAGAACAGCCACAATCGGGTTTCAGGATCAATGCTAGAATGAGTATCGTTTTCGAGAAAATTCAAAAACGCTCATGAGTCTTTCATGCTGCTTTTTCAAATCATTAAGCAACTTGCTCATCTCCTGGTTATATTTGTCGTCGGCAGTAATTTCATTGGTCAGGCTTTTGGCTCCGTGACGAATCGCTCCGTTCAGAAAATCGACGCCCAACTTGGTAAAGGCCTCTGAGACGGTCTCTGGTTCTGAGTAATCCTCCTCAGCCACTTCTTCTACACCACCCTCGAGTGCGGATCCCAGAAGACGCGTTCCCATTGATTGATTGTCCAACCGATCTTTTCTTTCTTTCAAATCCACAACTTGTTCGGCGATTTCAATCAGCTCACTGATCCATAACTTCATGTTGGGTTCGATGTTCGTTGTGGAAATCTGGTTGTATTCTCTTGCGATGGCCTTCGCACATTCATAGTTATAGGAATCAAACGGACCAATCACGTCTGTCTCAATATGATTGACCTGTTTCCAGGCCTGAATACTCGCCGATCGAATTTCCTCCTCCCGTTTCGCGGCCGCTATTTGTGCAGGTATAAGATCAGTAATCTCTTCGTCCCCGTTTCCTCTCGAAATGAAATCACTATCAGAGGGTTTTACGGGAGGTGTCTTTCCCATCAGGCTCGAATTATAAATGACTACGATCATCAATAAAGCGGCGACACCTGATGCAGCCCACGCCACAACTTTGTAATTCAGATTATTCACGAACGAAATCGGCGAGCGAGAGATCGCAGCTGATTGTGGTTTTTCATTCCATACAGCGTCACCCTGGCCATGGTCGAGCTGTTGAATGATTAACTCCGGTCCCGTGAACCCCAGACGGATTGTATCTCCGGTTTTAATTCGAGATCTCTCGCTGATGGAGTTGCTGTTCAAAAGCGTGTGATTGCTCTTGCTTCTGTGGATCAGGTAGAAGCCATGCCGATCAGGCTCAATCGAAGCGTGGAATCGGGATACCTTGGGGAAAGCTTCCGCATCCAGCATGATCTCGCAGTCCGGGTGACGCCCCAGTTTAATCGTCTCACCTGCGACCTCGAGCTTCGATTCGATTCCGTTTGGAGAGCTATACTCAACGACAATACGCATTGCCTTACCCTTTATTCCAGCAGGTCATACAGCCTGCCTGTGACTGAAATGGTTATGGATTTAGAGACGTATTCAATGACGGTCTGATTCGATTGATGATTGATGTTTATTGATTCACTTGTGGGAACTTCAAACTGCAGACCTGCTCACCGATCCGGAACTGAATTGAGGATTCAATCGGAACCTGCCGCATCCTTCGCCATAGCCCGTTTCGTGAATGGTTATGGTCGGCGTACCAGGCCCCTTTCGCATCCCGAAATAACCTTGTGTGTTTTGCATCACAAAAACGATCGTCGGGCCGATGGATGGCACAACTCGGGTCCGAGCCAATCCAGTATTCATGATGCGAGAGCAGCACCCGGTTACCATCTCCCTTTCCCGTTGCTCAACAAGTTGGGGTGATGCGTGAGCCGGTTCTTCATCCGGTAAACCTGCTGTTGCACTGTAGGTGTTATTGGTCGTTTGGTTGGTGGCACAAGCTTGTTTGACGGGGGCGAGAAACTGATATCGTCCACTTCCCACCAGGATTTCTGTTCGATCCAACAGGAGCGTTTTTTTAACCCGTAGAAATAAACCGTGCCGGCTGTCCAGGTCGGTGAGATACCAACCCTTATTGTTTTTGACATCCTTATATGCAATTTCAACATGCCGCGAAGAAACCTGCCGATCCAGTCCCAGTTGCAGATGACCTTCTGTCCGGCCGATCACGAATCTGGGAGTGCGAATACGGATTTGCTCACCCTCGGCTCCGTTATCATCAAACAGAGTCAGTATCAACATCGGTGGTCGATGTTGCGGGGTGAAAGGCAGGGACGAACTCGGTGTCGATTTTCCCTGGTTCTTCAGGCTTTCCCGTAACGCATTTAAGATCTCTTCTTCTGTTTCGAGGAGAGTCTCTGCAAACTCATCAGCTGATTCTTGAACAGTTTCGTCAAATTGCCGGGACATGATCAGGCTCGTTTCCGTGAAGTATTTCAAATAAAATTATGCAATGTCATTGAGAGGACCGCTTTGTATCCAGAGTTCACCCCGCGTTTGTTTTATCGATAGTCTCTTCTCAACTGACCATCCCCCTCGGTTCGCACGCCATTTCCATAACGACCGGTGAATTTTAAATCGATCACTCCATTTTCAATAACGCCAGTCATCTGTAGTTCCGCATCCGGTTTTGCTACGGGTCGCTCCGTCCAGCTGATGGTGTTTCCATTAATCGTTCCTGCTACAAGTGCGTGGTTTTTTCTGGGGCCGTTATCGTAAACGTTCCCTGTAAAGGTATTCCCGGTCCGTTCGACAACGTACAGAGAATAGGTCACTGTACTGCCGGCATAACCTCCCAGCCGGTAGGTTCGATTCCCCTTCCAGATACTTCCCGCAGGGAAATCGGCGGTATTATCTTCCTGGACCTTCTGGTTGTAGCGTCCGGTGAAGTCTTTGATTTCGATTTTCCGGAATTCGACTTTTGTCCCTTTATCATTGAGCTCTAAAGCAATGCGACCACTTCGGAACTGATTATTCGGGTCATAATATTCGGCTGTTTGTATGCCATTTACTTTAATAACTACATGGATTCCTCTCACGCTTAGTTCAAGATCAATCCAATCATCTGCAGTCGCTTTGCTTTTATCGACCACAACAACAGCTCCATGTTCAGCGGCATAAAGACTTCCTGTTCGAGGACCGGAACCTTCGTAGATTTGAGCTTCGTAACCCAAAGGCCAGCGTGGTCGATTTTCCGGAAACTGTGGTCCGAAACTGGCTCGCCCAATAATGCCGCTATTGCCATCGCCATTAATCCGTACCTCAGCGCGGAGATGAAAATCAGTGAATCGCTCGATCGAATAAAGATGACTGGTGTTATTTCCCGTTCCCTCCAGAATTCCGCTGGAGGTCACCTTCCAGTCAGCCGGTTGTGTCGGATGTTGTTCCCAGCCATCGAGGTTTTTTCCGTTGAACAGGGGAATAAAACCATCGTTTGCAGCTGTTCTATTGCTGGCTTCCTGAGTTGTTGCCACAGACACTGCTTGATCAGAGACTTTTGTATCAACGGAAAGATCTGTGAGTTCAATTTTCTTGAATTGAATCACAGTTTCTTCACTTGTTACCTGTAAGGCAATTCTGCCATTTCGAGATTTGTTTTCGGGTGCTTGAGTGTAATGAGTTAGCTCCCCATTCACTTTCATCTGGACATGATGATCACGCACGATGATTTCCAACGTAAACCACTCGTCTGCTTTGGTTAAAATTCGTTTCGTGTTACCTGTATATAATCTCCAAGATTTATTACTCGGTCCTACATAAATTTGAGCTTCGGGTCCAAGTCTCGCAGGATCATAGCTCGACCAATAATAAATTCCACTATTTCCATCCCTACTCACTTTTGCTTCAACTCGCAAATGAAAATCTGAATAGGACTCCTTTGTGTATAAATAACTTGCTCCTTTCCATTTTCCAACTAGTACTCCCATATTATCCACCGTCCAATCCCCCGGTTGCGAAGGATGCGTTTCCCAACCCTCCAGATCTTTTCCGTTGAATAAAGAGACGAATCCATCATTTGATTCCGAGTTTTCATTATTCGGTGACGGAGCTGTTTGGCTCACAGGTACCAGACGAACCGATAATTCTTCCCGCCCCTCTGCACCCAAACGGACTTGTTCACCAAAGACGTGATACCCATCTTTTTCACCTGGACACCGTGTTGACCAGCCTCGACTGAGATTTCGATAGGGGATTCACTCTCCGGGTTGTCACAAAACTTTCTCGCCATCCACATAAACTTCTGAACCACTGGGAACGTTTTCCAATACAAGTAACCCCTGCCTGGTGCGAATGGAGAGCAAACCCATCCCCCAGGCAATCAGGAATGCCAACAGCAGTAGCCCCGCTCCCCCGGCGATCCACATTCTTTGTGAATCAACTTTTTGTGTTTTCAGTTTTAATGCCCGAGTCGGAGAAAATTCCGGATGCTCAGGAAGCACAAACACTTCTTGAGATAAAGAGGAAGGTTCAGCCGGCTGATTGATCAACGAAAGTTCTGGTTCGGTTTTCGAGGTTTGCCCCGCTGGTTTCACGAAAGCTTTCAGTCCCTTCGCAACTTCTTCTGGTTTCTGAAAACGATCCTCAGGAGACTTGGCCATCATTTTCGCGACAATTGCCGCCAACTCAGAAGGCACATCCGGACGGACTTGGTTCAGCGGTTCGGCAGTGCTCAGGTGATGTGCCTGTAGAACTTCCATGGCGTTATCCCCTGTGAACGGAGGACGCCCCGCCAGCAGGCAATACAGCGTGCAACCCAGGCTGTAGATGTCAGAACGAATGTCGGCATTCTGGGCTTTTAAGGTCTGCTCCGGAGCGATGTAAGAAGGGGTACCCAGAATGACACCTTCCTGAGTTAACGTTTCATCGAAGCCCTGCTCGCTCAGAATTTTCGCCAATCCGAAATCAAGCAACTTGACGTTCCACTTTTTACCCTGGCGATAGCAGATCAGATTACCCGGTTTAATGTCCCGATGAATGAGCTCATTTTCATGAGCATGTTGCAGACCGGTGGCGGCCTGCATGATGAAGTAACAGGCTCGGTTTACGGAGAACGGACGCGCTGGATCAATCAGGTCACCCAGGTTGGGACCATCGATATATTCCATAGCGAAGACTAATTGGTCCTCGGTTTGAAAAGCGTTGTAAGCCGAGACGACATTCGTATGATTTAACTTGGCTGCCGATTGTATCTCTCTAAGAAAACGATCAGCCGCTCCAGGTCGAGCCAGTAGGGCCCCATTAATCACCTTAAGCGCCTCCAACCGATTCATGATCAGGTTGCGTGCCAGGTAGACAACGCCCATCCCCCCTCGACCCAATTCCTGGATGACTTCATAGTTTGGGATATTCACCAGATCGGCACTGATGATGTTGGTCGTTTTGAATTCGGGTGATACCGGGGCGATCAGCTCGGCAGCAGGTTGCTTTTCGATGGAAGTTGAATCCATCCCGGTGTGTGTTTTGCGATTCGCTGCATCGAGCGGCTTTTGCACCTGTTGCAGTTTCAGTAGAAAACTGTCCGATGATTGGTCGGATACCACCTGCAGGCAGGCATTGCAATTTTCAAGATGTTTCTCGACTCGCTCTGTCGAGGTGTCGTCCAGCTTTCCCAGTCCGTAAGAGACCAGCATTTCCTTTGTGGGATGTTTCAATTTGGGACGTGGCATGGTCTGGCCCGATTTGTAACTGAATTAAGCAGGGAACGAAAATGTGCTTCTATGAATAAAAGGGCTAATCTCGCTCCAACATGCCTCGAAAATGGAAAACTTATTCCAGAAAACCTTCCGCTTCCTGACGTAACCTCTTAAGAATCCGGGATTTAGTTTTTATGACCGCATTTTCAGAGAGTCCCGTTTCTTCCGCGACCTGGGCAGCAGAAAGCCCTTCCAGAGCGAATCTTTTAAAGGCCAGCCAGGCCTGTTCGCCGAAATCAATTTCCACGATGCTCAACATCTGATGGAGCACATGGTTGTCGTGTTCTGCATTCCATCGTTGAGAAAGCTCACTCTCCGGATCCCCCAGCCGGTCCAGAAAAAGCTCTGTCTCATCCACACCGGCCACGGGATTACGTTTCTGACGCTTACGATAAGAGCGCAGCTGATTAACAGTCACTTGCCGCAACCACGCCCGGAATGAACCTTTGCGCTGTCTGCGAAAGTGGGGGATTTCTTTAAGCAGGACCACCATCACTTCCTGAGTCAAATCCGCAGCCTCCTCACGGATGCCGGGAACCCGTTCAATCCAATGGCGAATGAGCGGGGCATACAACCCATGCAGTAATTGCCAATCAGATTCTTTCGGATCAGGTATCTGAAGTCTCTCCAACAGACTGACAGAGGTAGTTTTCAAGGGAGGGGGCTTTAGTTAACTCAGATGATGTGGAACCCGTCTCTGGTGTGTTTCTTGGAAGGATAGAATAAAAGCCAAAAGCAGATATTTATCAGGGGCAGTTAGGGATTTTTTCGCGGATAAGAAATGGACGCATGAAAACGCGTTTTGTTTTTGTTGACCGCTTTCATTTGAGTTCCTGCACTTGTAACTTCCAGAACCCAAAATTCATTTTCTCGCGCGATGACAAGTTTATCTTTTTTGAATTTCCAGTTCGCGTTTGCATTTCCCTGGGTTTGAATCGAACCATCAGCCAGTAGTGTCCACATCCATTTATGTTTGCCGCTAACGCAATCCCATCTGGAAATGACTGGAGGTTCAGTCAGTCTGTCCAGCTCGTTCAGTAAGTCCTCTGCTTTTTCTTCCTCTTTGGATTTCGCAGCCAGATTAATGGCTTTGCTATAGGCATCCCTTGCGTCCTGACGCGCCTTTATTAATGAGTTCAGGTAATCGATAGTGTGGTTGCGCAGATAGGGAGCCATCGGAACATACCCATGCAGTTCGAACTTGGCCTTCATATCATTCGCATAATTGACCTGCTGCTGCTTGGAGGCACCATCAATATCTTTCCTTAAGCGGATAAGCTTGACTTCCTTATCGATGGAATCACGTAAAGTCTGCGAAGCTTTTTCACAATCTTCCTTGTACTTCTCCAACACCTTGTTCAGATCGACGTCTGCAGTCGCCGTATTTGCTGTAGCTAACGCAGTAAATACTGCAATCAGACAGGTAATACAGAACTTATATCGTGGTGATCTGCGCATACCTATTGTCCTTTTTTGTGAGGGTCAAAGTATTTTTCTTATGGACAAAGTACACCAGTTTTTGCGGGTATGGAAGCCTGGAAACGAAAGAATGCCGAATGTTCTGCCCAAAGGGATATTCGTCGCTCAGTTTCGTGCGGTTCTTACTTGATGAAGGATTCGGAGTTTGATGTGTTATTCATCACAACTGGCAGTTAGAAATCTTCGCGAGGATATGCGATGGCACCTTTACCCTTAAGCGGATTTCTGTTTAGATTTTTGGCAAGTATTTCCTTACCAGAATTGGATACATCTAAAATCCATGTATCATTCACTTGATAAACCAGCAGTTTATTATTCTGAAATCTCCAGACTCGTTCAGTGTCATCAATACCTTCAACACTCCCATCGGCCCTCATTGTCCAATGCCAGTGATGTTTGAAATTAGTACCATCACAGTCCCAGCGACAAATAACTGGGACGGTGATCAGTTTCTTCTGTTCGGTAAGCAGGTCTGCGGCCCCTTGCTCATCCTTCGCTTTGATCGCCAGGTTAATCGCTTTACCGTAATCCCTGGTTGCCTTTAAACGGGCTTTCTGCAGAGCTACCAGATAAGCCACGGAGTAACTTCTCAAGAATGGGGCGAGAGGGACATACCCATGCAACTCGAATTGCGTTTTCAAGTCCGTTGCATAATTCACGAACTCCTGCTTATTGATACCATTTAGATCTTTCCGCTTCCGGATGAGTTCGATCTCTTTCTCGATGGAAGAGACGAGTTGTTGCGCGGCCTCTTCACATTCCTCGTTATAGGTCGCCAGCGTTTTCTCAAGATCGATGGCCGCGTTCAGCTGACTCGCAGAGGCCATCATCAGTAGTAACACAAAAAATACAGAGGGGAAGCACGACCAGTACACCGATTTTCGCATGAGTTATATCCTAAGATGTAAGGCACGGGATCAGTAATTAATTGACGCGAGCACCTCTAAACCAGATCAAACAGCCCTTCCTCCGAGAACAAAGAATCCATAGCAGCAGGCAGGGCGGTAGGAGTGTTTTCACGATAGACTGGCCCTGTATTGAGAGGAGGAAATCACAAGTCGTGTTACACCGAGATGGAATCGGGTAGACTTATCCCCATAGGACGCAATCGCACTTAAAAACAGAACTTAAAAATAATTATTTCTGCATGCTCTAACTCAGTTACGGTCTGAAACTGGATTGCTGGTCTGATTTGGAGGGACCAGATTGATGACTTGGGTTTGATCGTACAGCATTAACGTTAAACGTTTATGATCAGGACTCACTGCTGCAGGGCCAGATGAAAGGACCCAAAATGACTCCAATGTATTCTGGCTGTTCAACAAAATTGGTTTAGGAAAGGTTAATAACTCAGATTGGCTGGCCAGATCCCATAAGTGAACTCTCACTGATCGACTTAATAATGTCGAAGAACCATTTAAAAATTTAACCTCAACAACAGAGTCCGGGTGGGAAAAACTGGCCACCTCGTTTAATTCAGGGAAGGTAAAGGTGACAGCCCGTCCGTCAAGACGTCCTACGGCGAGGTATTTTCCATCATCAGAAATGTCGAAATCATGAATATAATGTCCTGGTGTCAGGAATGACGCAAATTTATCTGTTGTTAAATCACATCTTAAGATTCCCCCACCATGCAAGCAGCAGAGCAAACTTTTAGGGTTCAAGCGATCAAAAATGGCCTTCTTAATTAGAAGGGGCGCGGTTAACTTCTTGAGGATAGTTCCATCCGATACCGCCAGCAGATAAAGCTCTTTACCCCAGCAGAGTGCGATTTCTGTTTCTGAAGAGTTAAATGTTTCGTATGCGTAATCACTCACTTGTCCACTAAACGGGGGAAGAGTTCTGGTCCAACTTATTGATTTAGAATTGGTATCCATTAATGAAAGATTGCCATTAGGATTGCATATAATTAATTTGTCACCCGATTGAGAAACTGCAAACGTAGACTTTTCACCTATGTTGCAGAGAAACTGAGCCTCAGAATCAAGGTCGGGCAGGAGATCCAGCTTTCCCGCTCCCCGAGTTAATCCATCCTTACTGGTCATTAGGGTTTCCTGTGAATGAGCGATGAACCCCCGCTGAGTATGTACCAGCCGACGGGGAACCAGCTTGAGGGATTTATGAGGTGGAAAGGAGAGCGCATTCGCCCGATGCAGGGCACTCCCTGAATATCGCCAGAGTCGTACTGTTTCGTCGGTCGATGCGGAAACCATCGCTCTTAAATTTCCGGAGATGTCGATACTACGCACCGATCGTTCATGACCTTTCCTGAGATTAAAAGTCCAGCGGGTGGAGCTGTCCTGTTTGTCTGTGGGGGTAAAAAGCGAATCCGAAATCGCAAATTCATAGATAACTCCTTCAGCGGAGCCTGCCAGTAGCCCTGATGCAGTTTCCCATGTTAAGGTGACCAGTCGATGATGTCGCTTGTGAGAGTTGAGCAAGGTCCCCCTGGTTTCAGGAGCCCAGTCCCATTGATAAATCATTTGCTCTTTGGTGGTGCAGCACAGGCTTAGTCCGTCAGGAGAGAATGCAACAGCATTCGGATGATCATGCTCCCCCGGCAAACGGATCAGATTTGCAGACGAGTCCTGGTCTGAAGAAAAGGCGTCGAAATTCCACCAGCGGATGGTACCGTCTGTTGAGGTTGATGCCACAATCGGTTTACTTGGGTGGAGAGATACCGATCCAACGCAATGTGTGTGGGCTGTGAATTCATTCACAAGTTCATAGCTATTGATATCGATCAGACAGACTCGAGAGTCATCTCCAGCAGAAATCAACCGGGAGCCTGTGTGATCAAAGACGAACTGATTGATTCCAGCTGTATGAATTTCAGCTTTAGACAGATGCGTTCCGTTTTGTAGATCCCAGAATTGAAGGGAGCCGTCGGAGCAGCCGGCCACAACTCGCTGTCCATCTGGAGTAAACTGAACATAGTTGACACTGTCAACGTTTGATACCTTCCATTCATGAAGCAGTTTATAATCGACCAGGTTCCAGATCCGCACGGTCGCATCTCTTCCACCCGAAGCGATCAATTTGTTATCCGGGCTGAAAGAAGCAGATAATGCACCTCCCGCGTGTCTTCCCAGTATCCGGGCAGACTCGTGATACTCATTCCATAAATGCCACCAGGCGAAATTTCTGACATCCACTTCGCCGGGTTGGGGGAGATGCCGTTCCAGCAGGGAGATCGCTTTATGGGTGTCTTCCTGGGACCAGGCGATTTGAGCCAGACGCGTGTCTGAGATACAAGCCCTTTCACGAATCTGGCGGGCTTGCTCTTCAACCATTTTGCGTCCTGCTTCTGATTGAATAAGTAGGTGATTCAGTTTGCTGTTGTAAATGAGTGTGATACCGATGAGCAGACTTATACTCACGACTGTGATTGTGGAAAACATAGCCAGAAAAGGGTGTCGTTTTCCCCACTTAATTGACCGCTTGATCACTCCGGCCGGTCGGGCATTGACCGTTTTCCCTGTAAGAAATCGTTGTAAATCTTCAGCCAGATCATCCGCCGTGCGGTAACGCTGATCGGGATTCTTTTCGAGTCCTTTCAAGCAGATCGCCTGTAAGTCGATCGGAATAGGTATCGAATTATTTCTCAGCGATTCCGGATCAGCCTTAACGATGTGCTCAATCGTCTCCAGTGTTGTTTCACCGCGGAAAGGATGCCTGCCTGTCAGCAACTCAAGATCACACACAGGGCTGAATACGTCAGACATCGCAGATATATTTTTATTCTGGCAACTCGGCCCGTTCTGGAGCCATGTAACTGGTCGTACCAATCATCGCTCCTGTGGACGTTCTTTTCCTGGTCAAGCTCTTCCAGTTTGGCAAGACCGAAATCAGTTAACTTTGGGGTAAAAACCTAACTTGTGCGCGAAGTCACTTCCGGCAATGGCTCTGTTGGCGACGTTGGCGGGCTTGATGTCGCGATGAAGTACCCTCGGCTATGAGCGTGAGCGACTTCGGCCAGTTGATAGACTATCTCGGCAGCAACCCAATGAGGAACGAAGGCATGTTGATCACGCCGTTTGCCAGGTTTTCGCCAGCGACTAAGGGCATCACGATATACGGAGTGATCCCTTCGTTGTCGCTTTCATAAATTGGTAGAATATTTGATGATCCAACTGAGCCGAAGTTCGCGCTTCATTACGAAATCGCTGGACATGCTCGGTTGACATCATGATTTCAGGACGCGGAATCTTGATCGCAACCTCACGGTTGGTATTGGTGTCCAGTGCCCGGAATACAATGCCGTAGCCACCGGTGCCGATTTGAGAAAGAACTTGAAATCGCCCGATAAATTTCGGCAGAGGTGCCTGTTCGGGTAAAGCCATCAAGCGGCGAATTTTATCAATAAAGTCCAGGCACTGGCGATTTTCAACAAGAAGCTGTTTGGTTTCTACCGGAAGCGCGTTTTGCAGGTCGAGATGGGTCGGTTCGGCCTCAACTCCCGAATCAAGCTGAGACTGATACGAAACCAGGTCATTAATGATCAAGTCATCGTAATCGCTCATGGTAGTGAGGATCATTCTGCAAAAGTTCATGTTTGAAACGGTCGACGGCACGAGCCCACAATTTTTGTGTCGCCGCAATTTCCTTTTTAATAATCGTGGCGACTTCTTTGAAAGAACGATTTTCAATACTTCGTAACTGAATTACCTGTTGATACGAATCTGGCATTCGGTTCATCGCTTCCTGAAACAAGTTCATCGTTTCCTGATCAACAAGAGGTTGGCTGGGGGTCAGTGAATCTTCCAGTAACAACCCCGTCTTGTTGCCGCAGGCTTCATTTCCCGGAAGTGAAATTTCTTTGTGTATACTTCGTTTCCAGGCGTAGATAAATTTTCGTTTGGTATCTTCAAACTCATTTTCCAGGATGGTGATTAACCAACCCTGAAATTCATTCTCAGTTGTTCCTCTAAACTGATCGTAATGTTTATGAGCTTGCTTAAGAGTGTTTTGAACTAAATCTGAAGGAGCAGTTTTGACAGAGATATCCCGATCCAGTTTTGAATTTGCAATCTTTAATAAATAAGCCTCGTAATACTCAAATAATGTTCCCAGAAATTCGCGGTTACCCATCCGGCTTTGCGCTATTAACTCACCAACATCAACGTGCGAGCTTTCAGGAGGGGCCAGGTCCGTCATTGATTGATCTACTTTCAGTAAGACGCAAATGCTGCAGAATCAGGAAGCCTAAAATCCCAAACTCAGAATTTTCCGGGCAATTCAGTCAGTCAGAATTCCAGCGGTAATTTATGGTGAACATCCATGCTAGCCATGCGTTTAGGTGGAAATCAACTAACCCGTTTGCGAAATGATCAATTGCGATCCAAGACTTAGCTAATTTCGCAAGCTTTGAATGGGAGCGGGGATGTGACCGGAGCGATTGACGAAGCTGGAACTGCATCCGTTTCCGGGGACAGGCATGATGACTGATTCTCCAAAGAGTCCCCCAAAGGAAACATGCTCTCCCGCTTTTTTACCGGGAATGGGAACGATGCGGGTGGCGGTCGTTTTGTTATTGAACACACCGATGGCAATCTCATCCGCCATCAATGCCGCCAGGGTATCCGGGTCGATATCACCCGGTACAGGAACCATATCCAGCCCGACAGAACAGACCGAGGTCATCGCTTCAAGTTTTTCGACAGTCAAGTAACCGAGCCGGGCGGCATCCGCGAGAGAAGCATCTTCCATCACTGGAACAAAAGCTCCCGACAGACCACCGACGGCGGAGGAGGCAAAGACGCCTCCTTTTTTAACGGCATCATTCAGCATCGCTAACACTGCAGTGGAGCCTGGTACACCGACATGCGTCAGGCCGATCAGCTGGAGAATCTCGCCAATGGAATCTCCGATTTTGGGAGTGGGTGCCAATGAGAGGTCGACGATCCCGAAACGGACTCCCAACCTGGCGGCCACTTCGCGGCCAATCAGTTCACCGACGCGCGTCACTCGAAAAGCGGTACTTTTAATTTCGGCAGCAACTTCATCCAGGGTACAGTTCGGAACGGCTTCCAGAAATCGTTCCAGCCCCCGTTTAACAACACCCGGGCCACTGACCCCGATATGGATGACCGTATCTGCTCCCGCGGAACCATGAAACGCACCCGCCATAAACGGATTGTCTTCCGGGGCATTCGCAAAAACGACCAGCTTGGCGGCACCAAACCCCTGACGATCGCTGGTCGCATGCGCGATTTCCAGAATCTTCTTTCCCAGCAGGCGGATCATGTTCATGTTGATGCCAGCTTTCGTCGTTCCCACATTAACAGAGGAACAAACCCGCTGTGTCTGGGACAGAACAGCTGGTAGCGATTCGATTAAATTGATTGCCCCCTGCGTATGTCCCCCATGGACGAGTGCCGAGAAGCCGCCAATCAGATCGACGCCCACAGCCGCAGCCGCTTTGTCCAGTGTGTGTGCAATCTCCAGAAGTTGCTCTGGCTCGAACCCTTCCCCGATTCGTTGAATCGGGGTGACCGACAATCGTTTATTCACAATCGGAATGCCATACCGCGTGGAAACTGTTTCACAGGTGCTGTGTAAATCCCGCGCAGAGGTAGTAATACGATCGTAAATATGAGTGCATAACGTTTTCAGATCACGATCGACACATGAAAACAGATTAATCCCCATCGTCACCGTGCGAACGTCCAGGTTTTCCTGTTTGACCATTCGCAGGGTTGAGAGGATATCTTCAGTCCGAGGCATTCAGGCAGCTTTCAAAAGTAGTCAGTCAGCAGAGGATTGTTAATTATCAGGAGCAGGCAGTAGTCAGGATATCGAGCCGGAACGTTTGGGAATGTTATCCAGCGTGAATCGCATGCACTGATTTAACAGGAAGCAGGCGAATGGGTCGCGGATCGTTCGTGGCAGCAAAGATGTTCTCGTGTTGCAGGGTAACAATCAAGCCTTCCCGCTCGCAAAGTGACTCCAGATCATTTTTCAGCATGAGGACATCAATACCCGGGGGAACACTCAGTTCCATCACCATCACGAAAGAGGAGTCCGGTTGACGTTTCGCATACAGGTCGGAAATATCAATCCCTTCCTGAGAGATTCGGGCCGAAATCTGTCGCATCATGCCCGGTTCATCATTTCCATTCACAGTCAGAAAGAAGCGTTCAACACCTTCGGCAGATTCCTCCTGCAGTTCTTCTTCAGCCGGATCTTTCAGATCGACTTCCACTCCATACGGACGACAAAAATCTTTCAAATGCGCTACAATCACCTCTGGAGTTCGATGTTCCGGAAAGTCAGCATCCAGAATGATGGTGAAAAATCGGTTCAGCACCGTCTGACTCACCTCCATCAGGTTGGCTCCCAATTCTGCCAATGCCGTTGTTACAGCTGAGAGAATGCCCACCCGGTTGGCGGCCATTAACGTGATTATGTAGCGTTTGGTCATAAGACCCTCCGGTTCAGGTCACTCACCCGCGTACAAATCTCCCGTGTTTGATCGACGCGCTGATCAACGGGAGCAAAAGCAAAGCCAGTGACTGTTTCAAGAGATTAAGATCAATCAGTTTCACCGGGGCTGTCATGAATAATGATTAAGTTATTCACCAAGCTGGTGATCCTGCAGGAAATTCTGTTAAGTGCCGAGTTTTACCATAGCTCTTTATGGCGGTAAAAAAACACGATTTCTACGACTTTTTGTGTGCAAATGCCGCCACACATAACATGAAGAAGATCTAAACAGACTGATGTATTGAGGAGTAGCTGAAGAATGAAGTTTTGCTCACCCGACTCCTCAAAAAGAAAAACGGTTAAACGATGGGGGATTCCCCTACATCACTTCAAGATATTGGGCCGGGTGAGGAATAATAACGATGTGATCAAAGTGTATCCGGCAAGGAAGAATTGTGGAAATAAACATTGTACACTAATTCTGGTTCGTCTGACCACTGCGATTACGAAATTCATTGTCGACAAAAGCACCTCCCCGATTTGGAGGGGGTCTTTCTTGCAAAGAGTCCTGTTTCGAAAGAATGTTCGCATTAATTTCAGGAACAGGTTACCCTAAACGCAGTTACAGCAGGCACTTGATCGTGTTTCAAGACGATACAAGTTTTCAACTCGCCCTTAGTTTTCGATCCTCAGTACGAAACTATTATTATGCCCCTGATACCTCGGCTTGTTTCCTTAGGCGTCATTCTGACTTTGATCATCTTTCTGGGAATCACCTTTTACAAGGTGATTACTCCATTTCTGATGCCCCTGTTCCTGGCGGCGATCACGGCGATTTTATGTCAGCCTCTGTATAAAAAATGTCTGAAATGGTCGAAAGGTAAACCGGAAGCGGCCGCGCGCTCTGCCACTGTTATCATCATTAGTGGAGTCATGCTCCCTCTCATCATTGGGATTTCCGCTGCGGCATACCAGATGATCGGAATCGATACCGAGGCCATCACTCAGAAGATTGAGGAGACGCGAGAAAAAATCGGACTGGATGCCTGGCTGGTCAAAATTGGCTTCGACAAATTTCTGATTCCGGAAGAAGAACCGCTGCCGACAGAGCCAGACATCATTTCTGAAGATCCCCCTTCGGACAACCCGGATGATTTTAATCTGGAAGTTGAGCAAATCGTCGAGACACCTGAAGGAATCGATCCTGATCTGGTTGATGCAGGCAGCGCGGAGGCAGGTTCCGGTCTGGTTGATCCGGAATCTGAAACAGCCAAAGCGGATCCAGCCAAGCTCAAGATAGTGCGGGAAGAACTTAACGCGGCACAAACGAAGTTAAAACTCAACATGAGTGAAATTCTGAAAAGCGTTGGGGAAAAATCGCTGGGGGGAGCACTCGGTATATTTACGAATGTCGGTTCCGCAGTCGGTTCGGTGTTCATCGCCCTATTAATTTATATTCTGGCACTCTACTACTTCTTCGCCGATGGACCAGGCTTAATTGATGCCACACAAAAATTGATCCCGGTGCATGTCTATTATCAGAATGAGCTTCTAACTCAATTCGAATCGGTTGTGCGGGCAATTATTCTTGCTACCCTGGCTGCGGCAATTTCACAGGGACTGGCGACAGCCGGTATTATGTATCTTCTGGGGTCAGGACATTTCTTTCTCTTCTTCGGCATTGCGACCATGTTCGCCATGATTCCTCTGTTGGGGACCTGGATTGTCTGGGGACCGTTCGCTATTTATCTCTTCGTGCAGGGACAGTGGATCTCCGCCATCATCCTGACTCTGTTCGGAGCGATTGTAATTGGCATGATGGATAATGTGATCCGCACCCTGATACTCAAAGATGGTGCCAAGCTGCATCCTCTGCTCGCCTTTGTGAGTGTACTCGGTGGTTTACAGGTTCTCGGTCTCTGGGGTGTTTTCATCGGCCCCACAGTCGCTTCCTGTCTCTATGCCCTGGTTAAGATCTTCAATGTGGAATTGAAATCTCTCTCTGCAGAACAGTTCGGGCCGGACAAAATGGCGATGACCGAAAAAACACCCTCTGCTTCCAACCCGGCTCCGACGGTTGTCGCTGAAGAAGCTGGGAACAAGGAGGACCCCGCTCCTCCGGCAGGGGATTCCAGTAACCCTTAGTTTAAAGCAGGACCGCTGCGCTTAAGGCAATGCAGGCCGTTTCGGTGCGGAGAATCGTCTCTCCCAGCGAGATCGTGCGGGCATTCAATTCCAGCGCCTGGCTGACTTCCTCATCGGTGAAGCCCCCCTCTGGACCAATCGCAAACAGCACAGGACGATTCGAATCGAGCTCAGATAAAGTCTCTTTAAGACTTTTTGTATCTGGATGCGCGAGCAGAATCTGGTGAGATTGATGATAGTTCTGTAATAACTCGTTCCAGTCCTGTTGAGATCGAAACTCCATTAGTCTGTTTCGCTGGCATTGTTTGCAGGCTGCAATCATTGTCTGCACAAGTTTATCAATCTTACCCTGCCCCGGATCGACAACTGAGCGAGTGGTTTTAATTGGAACCAGGGTATCGATTCCCAGCTCGGTTACTTTCTCCACCAGCCAGCGAAACCGATCTCCCTTGGGGGGTGTCACAGCCAGGACAACCTCGCGGTGATCAGGTACAGGAGTCGCGATTTGGTCCTGTAATGCTAAATCAACTGTACGTCGCGTCGTGCTCTTGATCTCTGCCTTCCAGGCATTTCCCTGTCCATCGAACAGCGTTACTTCCTCACCAACCTTCATCCGCATGACATGCAACAGGTGATGGGCTTCCCCTTCGTTCAGTTGCGCTGTCATCGTTTTCAGGTCGATCGCTGTTGTATAAAACCGGGCAGACATACCCGAACTTTCTTTTCATTCAAAATAGACTTATCGCAGCAGGACGCGCTGGCCAGTACGGGCCGAATCCAGGATCGCTGTCGTCATATCAAATACAGGCAAGGCGCAGGCAGGAGGAGCAATATTCTCGGAGCCCTCCCGTAATAATTTAATGAATTCATCTACAGGAGTCGAAGCGGCTTCCAGTTCGCGGATTAATTCTTTGCTGTTCTCAGTTGCGTCCGCTATACCTCGCCATCCTGCACAATGATATCTGGGTAAGTTCGCAATGGATGGCTATCTGCCTCACCCATGTAGTGCCCATTACCGATAAAGTCGATCGGGAAATAGCACATCGTTGGTTAAGCGGGCCAGGACTGCGCCGTTATTTCAACTTTACTTCCACAGCAATCGGTCCACGCCAGAACCTCTACCGGTTCCAGCCCGGTGGCATAGAACAGGCAGTCAATCTTGTGGCTACCCGCATCTCCTACAAACCCACCCCGGTTAGAGAGTGGGTCGTCGCCAGGTACCAGTAATCGTCGATTGCCAGTCTTCAATATGCCCCGGAGATCGATCCGACTTTCCCCCATTTTCCGGAAAGGACCTCGCGTCTTAATGTGCGATACTCCGAGCTCGATCGCCTTTGATAGGCAATCGTCAATGGAGTTTGTGTTCGCTCGGTCAATTCGATCAACTCCAGAATTTCTTCCCGACGATGAGCGAGTGGTTTCTCGCATAAAACGGCGATTCCAGCCTCAAGGAACAGGCGTGTCTGCTCATAATGCAGACCGGTGGGAGAGCTGATGATACAGGCATCGATTAAACTCTGATCGGCACATTCTTTAATATCCTGAACGACTTTAGCCGAGAGATGGAATTCGTTCTTTAACCGTTCAGCATTGTCGGGCACAGCGTCATATAATACAGTGATTCCGACCTGTTGCTGTTTGAGAAGTTGCTCCGCATGATGGAACCCCATCCGGCCGCAACCGATCAGCCCGATGCGAATTGGTCCTTCGAAATTCTTTCCCATGGTGGCGAACTTTCACTCGGTCGTCATGACAGAGGCGTCATGATGATGTAGCCGATCGAACGGTTATTTCTGAACTGGTAATTTTGTGCGAATCTGTTTGTTCGATATCGATGGGACCCTGCTGCTGTCTGGAAAGGCGGGGCAACGTGCAATTGAGCACGTTCTCCAGGAACGCTATTCTTTAACGACTCCCGTGGAGGGAATCCAGACGGCTGGCCGTACCGATATGGCCATAATGTATGATCTGCTTAACTATTATGAAATTGAACCGACCCGGGAACGACTTGTCGAGTTCCAGAATTTTTACCTGGAACAGTTGCCCATCGAGCTGGAAAGGTGCCGGGGAGAAGTGCTTCCGGGAGTGGTTGAGTGCCTCGAAGAATTGCATTCCCACCCTGAAATTCAGGTTGGATTATTAACAGGTAACCTCGCCCGGGGTGCCTTGTTGAAGATAACTCATTATAATCTGCAGCAATACTTTACATTTGGTACTTATGGTGACCACCATATTAACCGGGACGATGTTGCCCGCCAGGCGCTGGATCAAATCCGCAGCGAACAGGGGGCACATTTTCCAACTGAGCATGTCTGGATTATCGGAGATACTCCCGCAGATGTTCAATGTGCCCGGGCCATTAATGCCAATGTGATTGCAGTGGCTACTGGTGTCATTCCTCATCATGAACTTAAATCAAGTGCTCCTGATTTCCTGGTTCATGATCTAACAGAAATCTCGATGCTCAATCTTTTATTTCCCGTGACTGACTGATCATCTTTTTCCTTTCTCTCTACTGCATCATTTTCACATCGCCATACTCTCTTCGTTGCTGCCAGAACAGCCAGCACTGTTCCTGGAGTGCGGAGTGAATTCATCAATAAAGGATCAGAGACGGTAATGAGTCTCAAGTGGATCGATGATTACGAAATTCTGGATACGATCGGGATCGGTACGGTCGGAACAATCTATAAAGCAATCAAAGAAGGGGAAACACAGCCGGTTGCGATTAAATTGCTTTTGCCCTCTGTACAGAGAATGAGTTGATCTGCCGTCGATTTGAACGTGAAATAGAAATCCTCGAAAGACTGAACCATCCCACATTGTTCGTTACTTTGGTAACGGCCGGTGGGAAAATCAGTTGTACTATGTGATGGAACTGGTCGAGGGAGCCTCCATGCGCGAGGTTCTGAATCGCAAAGGGCGTATCCGCTGGCAGGAGACGGTTGAAGTAGGCTGGCAAGTCTGCTCGGCTCTGCAACATGCACATAACCATGGAATCATTCATCGCGATTTAAAACCTGCGAACCTGTTTCTCTCCAAAGATGGACGTCTCAAACTGGGGGACTTTGGTACGGCTCTTGATACCGGGGCAGTCAACATCACCGAGATGGGGCTGACAGTCGGGACCTATTATTACATGGCACCCGAGCAGATTCGGGCTGAACGGAGCATTTCCGGACAGACGGACCTCTACTCACTCGGTTGCGTACTTTATGAAATGTTATGCGGCCAACCCCCTTTCCGGGGTGAAAACTCCGCGCAGATTTTTGATCAACATCTCAATATTCCACCCTTCCCCATTCGGCAGCATTCCCCCAGTTGCCCCGAAAAACTGGAAGCGATTGTGATGCAGATGCTGGAAAAAGACCCGCAAAATCGCCCGTTCAATGCACGCAGTACCCAAGGCGCACTAGCCGAGGTATTGATGGAATGGGATGAGAACGAGCTGAATAAAATTGAAGCACAACATGTCACTGCGGAGCCCCTGGCTGAAGAAAACCAGCCCATCCTCAAGAAACTCCTTATTTCTACTCATCACGAGATCACCACAGAGGATATTTCCTGGAAAAAACTTTCCGTTCTGGCGGTGGTGTTGCTGGTAATTGTTTCAGTAATCACCTGGTTTTCGAGATAAGCGGCCGATTTTTTGAACCAGCATGTGACAACAGTCCGGGTCGATTGTTAGACTCATGAGAAGTTCTCCAACCTGATTACGGACCCTCCTGTGCCTTTCATGCTAAGGCCGCATTTAAACCTGCAGAGAGTTCCGGAAAGAGTGACTCTGCAGAGTTCAATTTCTAACAGTCCCCTGTTTTCAACATCCTTGAAGTACCATGGGAATAGCCCTCTGTGCCGATTCTGGAAGTGAGAACTGTTCATCGTATTGGGTTTAAGGTTCATACCTGACCTGTCCCTGAACCGAAGCAGATCACTTATTCCCGCTGTTCATCCCTGGTCCATATTTTGTTCAGGTTTGATTCTGATTACTGGACATTGCGACTGAAGAAAGTTCTCTAAGTAGCCATGCACACACGCACGGAGCAAACTTGGCTTTACTGGTTAATCAGCCCCTTTGTCTGGGCTATTTTTTCAATCGGTATTTTCCTGGTTAGTTTCTTTTTCCCACCCTTTACTTACCAGGTTTACATCCATGATCCGTATTACGGTTATTTAAACTGGAACTCGGCTGCTTTCACCGGTCTCTGTATTCTTGCCATGCTGTTCGGTTGGTGGGTCTTCAACAAAATCGCCCCGAAGGTCAAGTACGATTCTCCCCAGGATACTCTTTCGCGTTCACCAGTAACTCTGGTCGATCTCTTTGTGGGCATGATTCTCCTCAGTGCGAACATCATCTTCCTGGCAGTGATTATTAAGAGCGGGGGGCTGCAGAAATTTCAGACGATCGGCCAGAGTACAGAGGCGATGGCCGCGTACTATGAAGAAATTCTCGCATCCGTCGATGCGAGCGGTTTAGGAAGTCTGATGCAGATTTCGGCAATCGTCATTCCCTGGTTTTACTGGTTACGGATCCAGGCAAGCCAGGCCGGGTCAGGTTCCGGAAAACTCATCGCCAGTGGACTCTTCTGGTCGCATTGATTTCCTACTCCATCCCGCTGCTCTTGCTGGGCCGCGCAATGTAATTCTGCTTCCATTATTTGGTGTGTTTCTCGTCTGGTTCAAAGGCCAGGGGTCACCTATGGGAAAGCTAACCCGGTCAAATTTGCCTTCTTTCTGGATCCTCTTGGGATTCAGTGCGCTCAGCCTGTTTCGGTGGTGGAACTTGTCCGGGTCGGATTTTTATCAGGCGAGGGGGCTGGATGAAATACACCGTTTAACAGGTTATCTTGTCGCTCCGTATAACTTGCAGGGAGCGATGATTGATGCATGCCTTGACCTTTCCTGGAGGTGGCAAAGGATATTACTGGACCAGCTGGTTCTGGAAATTCCCCCGTTGCAGCACGTTATTGTGGCGGAAGACATCATTGAGAAATTCCTCCCCACGTGAAGCCCGCTGCGATGCCCTGGAAGCGGACGGGTTTGTCAGGCACTTCACTGCTCTCTCCATCTTCGGCAACTCCTTTGTCGATTTCGGCTGGTATGGCATTCTCCCTTCCTGCTCTATGGCTTCATCGGTGCACTCACCTGAAACGCTTCCGCGAAGGGACTGTTGACGGGTGTTGCTCCGCCACCATGTTCGCCTACTCGGTGCTGGAATGGCGCGGCAATATCATGTTCCCCGCCCCTTACATGGGAGTCGCCCTCGTCTTCCTGGGAATTCTGGGGATCGGCCGCTGGTCACTTAAAACAACCCGCTTCAAGCAACAGACATTACAACGTTAATCAGGTCGATGCTCTTTGTGTTGCGACCTGTATCAGTTACTCGTGTCTGATGGCCCTGCTAAAACAGTTCATTATTCAGCTTGTCAAAGATACGGTTGATTAACTGAGGAAGTCCTTTACCTGTTACAGCAGAGATTTGCAGGATTTCAATTCCAGGTAAAGTTTCCTGAAGCAGTTCGTGTGCAGCTTCGGCATCCGGGAGTTCGCTCTTGGTGATGACCACAATCTCCGGGCGCCCATCCAGATCGTGTCCATAAAGTTGCAGCTCTTCCCGAATCTGGTGATAGTTTTCAACCGGATCAGTTCCATCCATCGGTGCAGGTTCGACGAGATGGACGAGTAAACGGGTTCGTTCAACGTGCCTCAGAAATTCATGTCCCAGCCCGACACCCGCATGGGCACCTTCAATCAAACCGGGAATGTCCGCCACCACGAACTCACGATCATAGTCCGTCCGGACAAGCCCCAGGTTCGGGAACTTGGTGGTGAAGGGATAGTTGGCAATTTCAGGTTGTGCTTGAGAGATCCGGCTGAGCAATGTCGACTTGCCCGCATTCGGTTTGCCCAGCAATCCGACATCGGCAATCAATTTGAGCTCCAGCATCACGTGGCGTTCTTCACCAATGCCACCCGGTTCAAACTCTCGCGGAACCCGGTTATTGGCATTGGCGAAACGTTTGTTCCCTTTCCCCCCTTTGCCTCCCCGGGCGACGATGATCGAGTCTCCATCCTGGGCAAGGTCTTTCAGCAGGTGGCCCCGTTTTCCATCGAGCACGAGTGTCCCGGGGGGGACCAGAATCTCGGTTGGTTTTCCCCGCTTCCCTGTGCGCAGTGAACCTTCCCCGTGACTTCCAGCTTCCCCTTTCCAGTGTTTGTGACCGGCGATATTCGCCAGATTTCCGATGTTGGCGACCGCTTTGATGATGATATCACCACCGTCTCCCCCATCGCCTCCATCGGGGCCTCCTCGAGGTATGTACGCCTCTTTTCGAAGCTGAGGCAGCCATTTCCCCCATCACCCGCTTCCTCGACAATAAATTTCAACGCGATCGACAAACATGGAATTCAATTCAATAGTGAATACAAAATAATGACCCGGAAATCGGGCCGCTGATTATATACAAGAGACCGGTTCAAAAGAGCGCCCTGCTTCGAATTCTTTTCACCTGTTCAGCAAATCAAGACCTGAAAACTCTTCATGGGTGTGTTAAGTTAACCGTTTAAGGTAATTTTCGCTCAGAACCTGAAATTAAATCCCATGCATAAAACCCTGTATCGAACCTTCCGACACACCCTTGTCCTCCTCTTCGTTGTGGGGACCTTAACCTGCGCCTTGCGACTTTCAGCCGCGGCGGAGCGTCCCAATGTCCTGTTAATCCTGACTGATGATCAGGGATCGATCGATGCCAACTGTTACGGGGCGACCGATCTCCAGACCCCCGCTCTGGACCGTCTGGCAGCCGAAGGTGTTCGCTTTACCCAGTTCTATGCGGCGGCACCTGTCTGCTCTCCCTCCCGCGCCGCCCTGATGACCGGTCGGGTTCCCCAACGCGCGGGGGTACCGGGGAATGTGTCCTCACAACACGGACACTCGGGCATGCCGGCAGAGCAAATTACAATCGCTGAAATGTTTCAATCGGCCGGGTATCGGACCGGGCATGTCGGCAAATGGCATCTGGGGTATGACGCGGCCACGATGCCCAACGGCCAGGGCTTCGAGAGTTCCTTCGGCCACATGGGAGGCTGCATTGATAACTACTCCCACTTTTTCTACTGGCAGGGACCTAACCGGCACGACCTGTGGAAGAATGGAAAAGAAGTCTTTCGGGATGGTCAGTTTTTCCCCGACTTGATGGTCGATGAGGTGAAGACATTCATCGGTGATGATCGGGAGAAACCCTTCTTTCTCTACTGGGCGATTAATGTTCCCCATTATCCTCTGCAGGGAACAGATAAATGGCGCGAAGTCTATGCCCATCTCGATCACCCTCGGGATAAGTACGCCGCGTTTGTCTCCACGATGGATGAAAAAATTGGAGAAGTCCTGAGTTGGCTCGATGAACAGAACCTGCGGGAAGAGACAATCATCGTCTTTCAGTCCGATCATGGTCACTCCACCGAATCGCGCACCTTTGGTGGTGGAGGAAACTCCGGACCTTATCGGGGGGCCAAGTTCAGTCTGTATGAAGGAGGCATTCGAGTGCCGGCGATCATCTCCTGGCCGGGTGCGTTACCGGCAGGTGAAGTCCGCGATCAACTTGTGACAGGTTGCGACTGGTACCCTACCCTGCTCGATTTGTGCGGCCTAGCTAAACCGGAACACCTTTTGGATGGCAAAGTCATCACGAATGTTCTGCGTTCAGCTGAGGTCGATTCTCCCCATGCTGTTTTCCATTGGGAGCTCGGGAATCAATGGGCCGTTCGCCTGGGGGACTGGAAGCTGCTTGCAAATCCACGCGACACTTCCGCTCCGCAGGAAGAGCAACCGAAAACGTCTCCAACGCGAGTGCTGATCAATCTCGCAGACGACATTGGTGAACAGCAGAATCAGATCGATCAGCATCCGGATCTCGCCCGCAAACTGGAACAGCTGCACGACGAATGGAAAGCGGGTCTCTGAAATTCCCTGTATCCAATTCTTGTATAAACTCATCACCAGCCTGTCACAATCTGATCTCAATCGCAGCACTCCTCCTGAGAATCAGAAAGTAACCCGCCTCATGTTTTTGTTTCGAATCTGTTGTATCGCTGGTTGCCTCTTGTCAGCTTGTGCCTCAATGGTAATTGCAGCGGAGCCCGCCGAGTTTCCTCTCGATTGGGAATGGGTCGAGACTCCCTATGGAAAACCTGTCATTGACCGGGACCCGCCGGTGCCTGGGATCATTACGCGGTTGATAACCCGTATGTCCATGTTGAAGAAGGTGTCTATTACTGTTTCTTCGAAGCTCAGGATATCCCCGGCTCACAACCAGGTTGGCACGAGCGAATCGGCTTGGCGATTTCGAAAGATGGTCTGAACTGGGAAAAACAGGATGAGCTCAATCCCGTGTTGAAAGAAGGCCCGGAAGGAGGATGGGACAACCCGATTACCAAACTTCCCGCGGGCATCGTGAGACGGGGCGATCTTTACTACCTCTTTTTCTCCGGTCGCAACAGCGAATCAAAGCAGGTTGGTGTCGCGACATCCAGTAAACTGACAGGCCCCTGGACCAAAGTTTCCGAGAACCCGGTTCTCCCCGGACGTGCCGGGAAATGGGATCAATTTGTCACGACACATCCATCCCCCGTCTTTGAACGCGAAGGGCAATACTATCTGCTCTATCGCGGAATGAAGGGGCTCTTCTTTGAGGAAGCCGTTGGGCTGGCAGTCAGTTCCGATCTCATCCATTGGAAGCGCGCTACAGCATCAGATGAACTACCCGTGATCCCGGTTAAAGACAATGTCCGCTCCCTGGCAGTGGCCGAAACAGCCTCCGGATATGTCGGCATCTCCCAACCAGAGAAATTAACAGAACGTCGTTACTGGCTTTCCGACGATCTGGCTCACTGGCGTCCCGGTCGCTCACTTACGATTAATGCCTCCGTCGCGGCAGAAACTTTATCTCCTCCCTTTCTGGTCGATGGCCAATGGACGATTCTGTACGAACAGAAAGACCGAATCTACCGCGCGATTTTAAAACAACCAGAAGAGAATTGAGTTAACACCTCAGGATAACGATTCTCAGGAATCCTCAAAGTCAATTTATTCTTCGAATAGACCGATTCGAAAAAACGCGAAATGTCATCCAAAATCCATTCACTTACAAACAGACTTCTTTTCGCTTTGGTCGAAAATGTGTTGCTCTATTTTGTTCTAGTCATATCAGCGATGATTATCTTTCCTGCTGCTGGTCCGTTTGGTGGACGAGAAGATTCACCCGAAGCTGCTGCTGCCTCGACCTACTACGCATTTTATGTCCTGATCTGCTACACTGCTTACTTCGTCCTGCTCGAATCATCTGCCTTAAAAGGTACCTTTTTCAAGAAGGTGAATGGCACGATGGTGGTTAATTTACGAGGAGAGCGAATTAGTCTGATGCGAGCATTGATTCGCCACGCCGCTCGTTGTCTCACGTTGATCATATTTCTGACAGGTTACTTGACGATTCTTTTTACTAAGCGCAAACAGGCTCTACATGATTTGCTCAGCGGAACTATGGTTGTTGAAGAGAAAAAGGACGATGAATTACTAGAGATGTGAATGTAACAAGGTCTTATAGCTCCCCAATCACAAATCCAGTATTCGAGAACTTCATGTCTGTGAAAAACGATAACCCCGACGAGTTGTGGAAAGCACTTCGCAACGCGATCGAAGATCGGGATCTCCCCTCGCTGGCGCAATTGTGCGAACAGCACGAGGAGACGATCAAAGCCCATTTTGTAAAGTGGCAATCTGTTCCTGCAGAAATCCGGCAGGATCATATTCAACGAAACGCCTATGCCCAATCGCTGGTCACCCTGGCAAAAGTTTTTCAATCGGCTGGTAAACCAGAGTTGATGGAGTCCCTCCAGCAGGAAGAACCTGATAACCCGATTGATAATCTCGACCAGCATCTGGAAGAGATCAAAAAACACGTCAATCAGAAAGACTACCCCACCGCCATCGGGCGCTTGCAGGGGTTGTTAACGGAATACGAAAACTGGTTGGGGCCAGAAGCACAGGAAGGGATCGCCCGCATCCAGGGGTTACTCGGGGTGACCTACGCCCATGCGGGAGAGCTCGAAAAAGGGATTCTCCACACCCGCATTGCCCTGCAGCATTGCCACGAACTGGAAGATCAGGAAGGAATCGATATCTACACCACTTCTCTGGAAAAAATGGAGCAACTGCTGGAGGAAGAGTGAACCTTGGGGCTGAATAGCGTCTCTTTCCCATGACACCGGCCCGGTTTAAGTCATCCGCCGCAATGCCCCGCGCCTGCCGCTTGACAGGGCAAGTCAGGCGTGATAAGTTCCGAATTCCTGAAACCCAAACAGTTTCGGGCATCCCATTGCCCCTCATCGGGCCCCATTTTTTCGGGGATTAGCTCAGTTGGGAGAGCGTTTGGCTGGCAGCCAAAAGGTCACCGGTTCGAGCCCGGTATCCTCCACTTGTTAGGTGGTTGAATTCCTCTGCCTGCGGCAACCGGGATTCAACGAAAATCTGAAATATAAAAAAACTGCTGGTGAAATTTCGCCAGCGGTTTTTTTATTGGCTGGAACAATGTGGGCGAAATTGAAACTGAGGTTACTGCCGGTTGGCAGAGCTTGATGCATTTAGTTGTTTGAGGAGTTCTTTCACCAGGGCCGGGTTCGACTTCGCGATATTCTTATTCTCGCCGGGG
Organism: Planctomycetaceae bacterium; assembly: GCA_041398805.1. Taxonomy (GTDB): domain Bacteria; phylum Planctomycetota; class Planctomycetia; order Planctomycetales; family Planctomycetaceae; genus Polystyrenella. The sequence goes on from JAWKUC010000003.1 coordinate 704,056, forward strand.
TCATTTTCATGATCATACAACATCTCGGAGGTCTGCTGGCCCTGTTTGTTTTTGTATTCGGAATACCGATGAGTATCGCTGCGGATTGTATCTCCATTTCGATAACGACTGACGGCGGTTGTTTTCCACTCAGTTTCCGCATCCTTCATCAAGGCGACCAGGCTCTCGCCTGCCAGATGTGAAGGCAATTCCAGACCGGCCAGTTCACTGAGGGTCGGATAGAGATCGATACTTTCAATCAGCTGAGTGCGCGCTCTCCCCTTTCATGCCCGGTGCCCGCACGATCAATGGAATTTGCAGTGAAGTTTCATAACAGGAGTGTTTGCACCAGAGTGTATGCTCTCCCAGGTTCCAGCCATGATCACCCCACAGAACGACGATCGTGTTCTCGGCAAGTCCCAGACGATCCAGCTCATCGAGCACCTTGCCGATCTGGGCATCTGTGTAACTGACGCACGCGTAGTAACCATGGATCAGGTTGCGGGCAGTTTCGTCGGAGACAGGTCCTGTTTTCGGGATATTCGAGTATGCGCGCAATTCGCCTGAGTTGTGGATTGATTCTGCGGGGGCATCTTCCGGCACATAGTAATTCTTGGGAAGTTTGATCTGATTCTGATCGTACAGGTCCCAGTATTTACGCGGAGCATTGAACGGAAGATGCGGTTTATAAAAACCAACAGCCAGATAGAAAGGTTCTTGCTGTTTGCTCAATCGCTGGAGATCTTTGATCGCTCGATTGGCGAGCTTTCCATCGATGTACGCATCATCGGGAACATCGGCCGCTTCCCAGGCGGGACCGCGACTTTTGGGACCCAGCTTCTGACGTTCCTGATGTAGCTTCTGGTTTGCAGGATCCTGCCACATGGAAACATCGTTCCAACGAACGGCCGGTTCGGACCAGCCCTGGGCGTTATCTTCCGCATGATGAAAGACTTTTCCCAGCGAGAGTGTGAAGTAACCATGATCTTTGAAGTGCGTGTTCAAAGTTTTAATCCCGGGTGTATCATGATCAGCCCGGGTGAGATAGTTTTTAAATCGATCCGGAGTAGGCCTGATCCCCGTCATCAAACTGGCGCGGGAGGCCCCACAGGTGGGGACCATGCAGTAGGCGCGCTCGAACAGCACCCCGGAATCAGCCAGCCGGTCAATATTGGGCGAATGGATCTGCTCCGCACCGTAACAGGCTAATTCCGGGCGCAGGTCGTCGACAGCGATGAAGAGAATATTCGGTTTCTCTGCTGCGGAAATCGTTCCCGTAATGAGGAACATCAAAATCAGGTTAGAACAAAAGCTACGCAGCATCGTTGGTTATTCTCTCATTACAGGAACGCAACAGAATATGAATCAGGCTCATAAACCTACGGGGCCCCTTTATCGATGAACTGTTCGACAACGTTTGACATGTCGAATGATTTCCCTCCCTGGACAGGGGGATATTCTGCCAGAGACTTCAAATGGTCCTGCATGAGTACGCCCATGGGTTGCATCAGCCATGAGACCTTCTGCATGAGGTGCCCGTAGGATTCCTTGTCGCTGTAGGATTCAAACGGATCCATGCGGATATTAAATACGAGGGGCGCTGTCCTGGGAACCAGATTCGAGTAGTAATCTTCTTTTGTGGAAAAATGAAACTTCCAGGGCCCCATGCGGACAGCCGTCAGCTTGCTTTCATAGTAGTGGAAAATATGATCACGCGCGGAATGATCTGATTTTCCTGTCCAGTACGGAAGGTTATTCACACCATCGATGTACTGTTTTTTCTCTGTTTTGATTTTCTCAGCCACATCTTCTACACCAGCAGCCGCTGCCAGGCTGGTGAACATATCCTGATGTGACTGGATACCATTGAGTACCTGTCCCGGTTTGACAACACCCGGCCAGCGAAGCATGGACAGCACTCTTACACCCCCTTCGTAGGTGGTCATCTTTTCGCCACGAAACGGAGTGGTCGCCCCGTGAGGCCAGGAGGAATGCTCGGGACCGTTGTCTGTGGAATACCAGATGATCGTGTTTTCATCCAATCCGTTTTCTTTAAGAAATTCGAGAACCAGACCGACATCATGGTCGTGCTGAAGCATGCCGGAACCATGGACGTCCGCTTCCGAAGTATACTGCTCAGCGGCATAACGCCATTTGTCATTGAGCCGGGTATAAAGATGCATGCGGGTCGTATTCAGCCAGACAAAAAATGGCTTGTCCTCTTCTTTGGCGCGAGTCATAAAATCCTGTGCTTTGGGGATGACTTCACCGGCATCGAAGTTTTTCATGCGTTCCTGAGTTAACGCTCCCGTATCTTCGATTTTCTGTTTGCCGACGCGGCCAAAACGGGGATCCTCTGTCGGATCATCCGTTCCCGTCGCGAATGAGTGGATCACTCCCCGTGTACCGAATTTACTTTCGTAGGTTTCCAGGTCTCCGGAAAACTTTTTCCCGAACTGCTGATAATCACGTTGCTCCGCCTCTTCCTGAGTATTGAGGTGATACAGGTTTCCGAAGAACTCATCAAAACCGTGCGCCGTAGGCAGATGTTCGTTACGATCTCCGAGATGGTTCTTACCAAAATGACCTGTTGCATAACCGGCGGCCTTCATGACTTCGGCCAGGCAAGGAGATGCGGCCTGCAAACCCAGTGAATCTCCAGGCTGACCCACTGTGGTCATTCCGGAACGGATCGGGTATTGCCCGGTAATGAATGCGGCGCGACCCGCAGTACAGGAAGGCTGCGCATAGTGATCCGTAAACTTGATCCCCTGCGTCCCAATACTGTCGATGTGGGGGGTGGTGTATCCCATGGTCCCCATCCCGTACGCGCGACATTCTGCCAGCCGACGTCATCCCCCCAGATCACAAGTATATTTGGCTTCTCAGCTGCCAAACCGGTTGTCGAAGCCAACCCGAAAATGAAAACGTACAGAAGTTGCCGAACTCTCATTGCATTATTCTCCCTGAACACATTGATAGGACTAGAGAAATGAAGAGTTTCCCAGAAGGAACTCTTTAAAATGCAGATTCAGGAGAAAGATAGGGGCGAATAATTAAGCATTCGAATAAATCTTTATATTTCCAACAATACCCCGTCGTCCTATATTAACAAATATAAAAATGATCGAAAGCAAAATCCGGAGTCGATTTCTCACTTTCGGACCTTCATACTCAAAGGGATCGTAACTTATTTATTTGTAGAATCTTTACATCCGCACGACAGGTTCTATCTCACTAATATGAGTCGATTTCTCAACTTTTTCAGCTTCTCGAGGAGAGCGACGCCCATGAAATCTACTGCAACTGGACTCATTATATTTGCCTGCCTGGGATTGGGCTCTTTTCTGAATGTTGCCGAAGCCGCTCCCAAAGCCAAGGTCCTCTTTATCGGTAAACAACCCGATCACCCGTTTGCGACGCATATGTATCTGCATACGAGTGAGATGCTGGCTAAGTGTCTCAAGTTGAATGGGGACATTGAAACAGTCGTCAGTGATGGCTGGCCGCAGGATAAAAAAGTATTGGAAGGGATCAACACCATTGTAGTCTATACGACCCCTGCGGCTGAGTTTCTGTTAGATGCGCCGCATCGGGATCAGGTGATTGAGCAACTCGATAAAGGAGTCGGTCTCGTCACGATTCACTGGGCTTCTTCAATTTTCGAGAAAAACCTGGATCGGCTGGGACCTGTCTGGGATTCTTACATGGGAGGAACGTGGGTGAGTAATGTCGGGTTACACACTGGTCCCTCACCACTCAAGCAGCTCGTTCCCGAGCATCCAATCTGTCACGGTTGGGAGGAGTATGAACTGCGCGATGAATATTACCTGAACCCAACCATCACTACCGCGACTCCATTGCTTGAAGTGCAGGCGGAAGGGAAACCGGTTGTTGTCGGTTGGGCTTTCGAACGGGAGAACAACGGCCGCTCTTATGGCACGACTCTCGGTCACTTCTACGACAACTTCCAACGCGAACCTTTCCGTCGCATGGTGGTGAACGCCATCCTCTGGTCAGCGCATCTCGATGTTCCTGAAGCGGGTGCGAAGGTTGATCTCAGCGAAGCCGATCTCGCTCTACCCGAAAAGCCTGCGGAGTGAACCTGTTCATGCATACGACTGTTGAAGGAACAATCTCTCTTTGCAGAAACGCCTGGTTACTTTCCTTTCTTCTTTTCGCTCTGATGCTATCCGGTTGCGGTGAGTCTGGACAAGGCGCTCAGTAAGTCAAAACAGATTGAGAATCTGCTGTTACATCAGAATGTCTCGATCAGTTTCCACAGAAACGGGTTTTCATTCAGTAAAGAACTGAGTGGAGACCCAGTCAGTGCAGCACCTCATTGGATAGACGATAATGCTTCAGCTTTTCTGGGTACGCTGCTTTGGTTATGAGATCACTTCGTATCTGAATTCATCTGGCAATGTCGGTACAACTACCGGTGAGATTACAGACAACGTACAACTCTTACACGTGGATGTACGTGACGGAAAAGATGTCTTTCTGCTCCTGGTTAATCGGAAGACTCAAAATAAAGGGAAGAGCCGGTCATGGAGAGCACGAATCACATCGTCATTTATGAGGGATCGGCCAAAACCGTTTACGACAATGCAGAGCAGGGAATTAAACTGATCCTGCAACCTGCTGTAACAGAATCTGAAGCAAGTCAGAAGTAGAGCGTATTCTGAAACTCGATTGTGATTGTTCTTGAGTATGCAATTCAAGTGCTAACTTGTCACTGCAAAGGGTTCAGGATTACTGACTGTGCGAAACGCTTTAAAGGAAGAGCCTGAAATTGAAAATGAAGAAATATGTTATTCTAAGTTTTCTAATCTTTCTTCTGCTGTTTGCAGGTACAGCCTGGTGGGTCAGTTCCAGACCAGTGACTGCGGCGTTCATGTTGATAAAAACGAATTCTCAGAATCAGGTTTTTAAATATACTATTCGAAGTGAAGTTCCATTTCGGAAAACTTCAGTCTCCGGAGTCATCGAATTCGTCTATCGAAATCAGCAAACCGGATACGAAATGGTGCGGGGTTCTGGAAGTTATGAAACTGAGAGAACCGAAATTAGCTCCCGCAACCTGCTCTTCTTCAGCCTACATACGAAAATCCTGAGAAGAATCTCGGATCAGTTCCGCATCACTGAGGATTCGGATGTCAAATGGTTCATTAAAAAAGACCAGATGATCGCCTTGAACAAGGGGGAGGAATTGAAAATTTGCTCATTCACCCCCGCCCCGGAAAACGGAATCGAGGCGGACATCGATTGCTATGTTCGTTTCCGGTAATCGCCAATCCGGCAATTACTTTTGCTGCTGAACTAAATCAATCCGAAATGCGCATCTGCCTGAAAATCAGGCACTCTGTTGCCGTTCACTGGGCATTTTCACTTTAAAACACACGATTTGATGAACAGAGCTTTCGAGATTGTCGTAACTTACGGCAGGTAAGGCAGATAGGGGGGTGGCGGTATACTATTTGCACTTGTGGTGTTTATTCTTGCAGCAATATGATCTCTAATGAGGATCTTCACTCCTTCGCGCAAAGGATTTCACACAATGCAACTGGCCCCTTACCAGTCGATCGATAGTTTTGACGAGATGTTTGACCCTGAAGGACAACCTCGTCCCAGTGCCGCTCAATTTGTCGATCGACTTCTGTCACTCTCGGATAATGATCTCCAGCAGCGGCAGAAAGCGGCCGAGCTCAGCCTTAAGAATATGGGGATCACGTTTAACGTTTACGGTCACGAAGCCGGAACTGAAAAGGTCTGGCCGTTTGACCTGCTTCCTCGGATTATCGATGCGGGAGAATGGACCCGGATTGAACAGGGATTGAAACAACGCATCAAGGCCCTCAACCTCTTTATCAGTGATGTCTACAACGAGAGGAAGATCTTCAAAGATGGAGTTGTTCCTGAAGAACTGTTGATGACATCCAAATCGTACCGCAAACAGTGCGAAGGGTTCATGCCTCCTCAGGGGGCCTGGTGCCATATCACCGGGGTCGATTTGATTCGCGATCGGGATGGTCAGGTTTACGTACTGGAAGACAATCTGCGCTGTCCATCGGGTGTCTCTTACGTTCTGGAAAACCGGGAGCTCATGAAGCGAACCTTCGCGCCGGTCTTTCAGGGGATGTCCGTCGCGCCGATTGAAGATTACAGCGAACAGTTACTGCAAACCTTACTCGATTGCGGCTCCGGAAGGAGTCAGCGATCCAACCGCCGTCGTGTTGACTCCCGGTATTTATAATTCCGCTTACTTCGAACACACCTTCCTGGCGCAACAGATGGGGGTCGAACTCGTTCAAGGGTCCGACCTGATTGTGGATAACGGTTACGTTTACATGAACACGACCCAGGGACTGCAGCGGGTCGATGTCATCTATCGCCGGATTGACGATGACTTTATTGATCCGAAGTGTTTCAATCCTGAGTCCTGTCTGGGGGTCGATCACCTGATGGAAGTCTGTCGGGCGGGACGGGTCACTTTGGCGAATGCACCCGGAACAGGTGTTGCCGATGATAAAGCGGTTTACGCATATGTCCCCCAGATCATCAAGTACTACCTGGGTGAAGATGCGATTCTGGCCAACGTGCCGACTTTCCTCTGTTCCGACCCGCAACAGCGGGCACATGTTCTATCGAATCTTGATAAACTGGTCGTCAAACCGACCAACGAGTCGGGAGGATATGGTATTTTAATGGGTCCGCAAGCCTCTCAGGCGGAACGGGAGAAAACGGCCGAGGCGATCAAAGCCAACCCCCGCGAATGGATCGCCCAACCGATGATTTCTCTTTCCACCGTCCCTACATTGTGTGGAGATGAACTCTGTCCGCGGCATGTCGATTTGCGTCCCTTTGTTCTCGCTGGTAAAGATATCTACGTGATGCCAGGTGGCCTGACGCGTGTCGCCTTGCGGGAAGGGTCGATGGTGGTGAACTCGTCACAAGGAGGAGGAAGTAAAGATACCTGGGTTCTGCGGAATGGATATTATTAAGTCCCCGCTGTTTAACTTTCTATTCATCAGAACCTGAGAATACTTGTGAATCATCTCGCGAAAGTCAGCTGCTGACAGGAGCGAATTGGAGAATTTTGAATGCTCAGTCGTGTTGCGGAATCAGTTTACTGGATGAGCCGTTATCTGGAGCGAGCTGAAAATGTCGCTCGTTTTATCGATGTGAATTACAACCTGACCTTGGGAGAATCGGACAGCCTGGGAAATCAGTGGGCTCCACTCGTATACACCACCGGTGACCAGGATGACTTTGAAGAGCGGTTTGGTGAACCAACCCGTGAGAAAGTCCTCAAGTTTCTCCTCTTTGATGAGCAGAATCCGAATTCAATTCTCTCGTGTGCCTCTTATGCCCGGGAGAATGCCCGTACGATTCGAGAGATCGTGCCCTCTGTCGTCTGGGAACAACTGAATAAGTTTTTCATGATGGTTCGTTCCGCTGCCGGATTCACGGCGACACTCGATCAACCACAGGAATTCTGCGAACGCGTGCGTCTCGCCAGTCATATGCTGGTCGGGGCGACCGATGCGACAATGTCTCACGGAGAAGCCTGGCACTTTTCGCGAGTCGGTCGGCTCCTGGAACGGGCCGATAAAACCTCCCGAATTGTCGACGTGCAGTATTATATTCTGCTCCCCGATGCCCGGGATGTCGGTTCGGCCCTCGATGTTGTTCGCTGGTCGGCCCTCCTGAAGTCGGCTAGTGCCCTGGTGATGTACCGACGTCAACATGGGAAAATCGAGCCAGAACGGGTCGCTGACTTCCTGATTCTGGACCGACATTTTCCGCGCGCTATGCATTTTTGCCTGGGACGAGCGCTCGAATCGTTACGAAGCGTCACGGGAAGCTCCACAGGAACGTTTTCGAACCTCTCGGAGCAAAGAATGGGGCGACTTTGCTCCAATATGGATTACACTACGATACAGGATATTATTCAGCAGGGATTGCACCAGTACATCGACGATTTTCAGAATCAGCTGAATATGGTCGGTGACGCGATTCGGGATGACTTCTTTACCTTTAAACAGAAGCTCTCCTCCGCGACTCAAACTCAAACCCAAAATAGCTGATCCGCAGGCTCGCTCGCCTTGTGGCCTCAGTCCAATCGGACAGGAACGATTACCAGAGAATTTTTCTGCACAAAGCGCAGAAAGGTTTTTCCGGAGAGAACTTTCTCTGTCTGATTCATAATCCTCATGCAGTCTCCTTAACAGGGAGACGTGTCTTGTCAGGCACCAGAATAGATCCAACTTCATCATGATCCGCGTTTCCCTCAATCACAAATCAATTTATAAGTACGACCGTCGAGTCACACTGGGGCCCCAAATTATCCGCTTGCGACCGGCGCCCCACTGTCGTACTCCGATCTGCAGTTATTCTCTCAAAGTGACCCCGGGTGATCACTTCATCAACTGGTTACAGGATCCGCACAGTAACTACCTGGCACGTCTGGTTTTTCCAGAAGAGACATCTCACTTCGAAGTCGAGATCGACCTTGTTGCCGAGATGACTGTCATTAACCCGTTCGACTTTTTCCTCGAACCCGACGCCACCGAGTTCCCCTTCGAATACGAAACGCTTTTATCGAAAGATTTGCAACCGTTCCTCGATAAAGAAGATTGGGGCCCCGAGTTCCACGCTTACCTCGACAGCATTGATAAGTCAGAACAGAAGACGATCGATTTTCTGGTTGGCTTGAATCAACAACTTCAGCACAAAATTCAGTACCTGATCCGCATGGAACCCGGAGTACAGTCTCCGGAGGAAACCCTGGTTAAACAGAGTGGCTCCTGCCGCGATAGCGCCTGGTTGCTCGTCCAGTTATTACGTCACATGGGGCTCGCCGCCCGGTTCGTCTCCGGTTATTTGATTCAGCTCAAGCCCGATGTCGAATCACTCGATGGTCCCTCTGGTGCCGAACACGACTTCACCGACTTACATGCCTGGACGGAAGTCTTTCTGCCTGGTGCAGGATGGATTGGGCTCGACCCCACTTCTGGCCTGCTTGCCGGTGAAGGGCATATCCCTCTCGCCTGTACGCCCAAGCCAATCAATGCTGCTCCTATTTCCGGAATGGTGAGTGAAGCTGAAGTTGAATTCAAACACGAAATGTCCGTGACCCGTATCCACGAAGATCCCCGGGTCACCAAACCGTACACCGATGAGGAATGGGCTAAAATTGAGAGCCTGGGACACCAGGTGGATGAACATCTTCGGGCGGGCGATGTGCGTTTGACGATGGGTGGCGAACCGACCTTCGTGTCGATCGACGATATGGAAGGGGCCGAGTGGAAAACAGCCGCTGTGGGACCAACCAAACGTCGCTTGGCGGACAACCTGATCTCACGTCTTAAAACCCGGTTTGCTGATAAAGGCCTGGTTCACTACGGACAGGGCAAATGGTATCCCGGTGAATCTCTCCCCCGCTGGGCTTTCACCTGCCTGTGGCGACGAGATGGTCAACCAGTCTGGCAGAATGAAGAGTTACTCGGCCACCCCGATGCCCATTATGGACATAGCGTTGATGACGCTGAACGATTCGCGAAACGATTAACACAATATCTGGATGTTAATCCCGGGCATGTCTCGCGCGCATTCGAAGATGCGATGTATTATCTCTGGAAGGAACGTCGTCTGGCGGTGAATGCCGATGTGATGAAGTCCAACCTGAAAGATAAGGAAGAACGCGAACGGCTTTCCCGTGTATTTGAACAGGGTTTGAACTCTGCCGTCGGTTGCGTACTGCCTCTCGCGTATCAATGGTGGCAATCAACCCCTTCCTGGAAGAGTGGCGAATGGCCTGTTCGTTCCGAGTATATGTTTCTCATCCCGGGCGACTCTCCGATGGGGCTCAGGTTACCGCTTGATTCACTTCCTGTTGCCGAGAGTAATGAATTCGTACCGGTCCCCATCGTTCCGTTCGAATGGACGGACGAGCTTCCCGAATACGAACAACTGCGACAATCGACCAGTTATTCGCGCCCCGGAGCCGCCGAGGAACGGCATGTCCATTTCCAGGCACTGCAGAAAGCGGGTGCACGCTCTGTCGCTCATCATGAACACGCACGTGGGAATGGCAGCGGGAATGGAGAGGGAGATCATTTGAATGGTGAGGGGGATGAAGAACTCTTCGATCCTGAATTTGATCCCAACGATGATCTGGCTGCCGACTGGCTCAAACGGGAGCACGATATCGACGCCGGTGTTATCCGGACGGCGGTCTGTTTCGAGCCACGAAACGGCAACCTGCATATCTTCATGCCTCCCGTCGATCGACTGGAAGATTACCTCGACCTGCTCGTCAAAATTGAACAGACGGCAGAAGAACTCAACATGCCGGTTGTTATCGAAGGCTACCTTCCTCCCCCCGACTATCGCATGAAGTCAATCAAGGCGACTCCCGATCCGGGCGTCATTGAAGTTAACGTGCAACCTGCCAACAACTGGGAAGAGCTCGTAGATATTACCTCCGGGCTGTATGAAGATGCGCGTCAGTCCCGTCTGGGAACAGAACAGTTTGACCTGGATGGAACTCATAAAGGTACAGGTGGTGGTAACCACATTGTAATGGGAGCGGAGACACCACAGGACAGCCCCTTCCTGCGCAGACCTGACTTGCTGCGCAGCCTGGTCGCATACTGGCACAATCATCCTTCATTGTCTTATCTCTTCTCTGGTCGCTTTATCGGACCGACTTCACAGGCTCCCCGTGTCGATGAAGGTCGTCGCGACAGCTTGTATGAACTGCAGATCGCCTTCGAGCAGATTCCCAAGGATGGTTACTGCCCTCCCTGGATGACCGACCGTATCTTCCGGCACTTACTCGTGGACCTGACGGGTAATACACACCGGGCTGAATTCTGTATTGATAAGCTCTATTCTCCCGATAGTGGTACAGGGCGATTGGGATTGGTGGAGTTTCGCGCTTTTGAAATGCCTCCTCACTGGCAGATGAGCCTCACTCAGCAATTGCTGCTGCGTTCGCTGGTGACTCGATTCTGGGAAAAACCGTACGAGATTGGACTGGTTGACTGGAATACACAAATCCATGACCGCTGGTTACTCCCGCACTTTATCAAACAGGATTTCAAAGATGTGATCGAGGAAACCGCAGAGAGTGGTTTCCCGGTCGAGGCAGATTGGTTCGCTCCCCACTTCGAGTTTCGTTTCCCGTTTATCGGTGAAATTGCTCAACAGGACATTCACCTGGAACTGAGAACAGCCATCGAACCCTGGTACGTACTGGGTGAAGAAGCCGGTGGAGGTGGGACCGCCCGATATGTCGATTCCTCCGTTGAAAGAATGCAGGCCAAAATCCGGGGAATGGTTCCCGAGCGGCACGTGCTGTTATGCAACGGGCGACAAGTCCCCTGCATCCCACCGGCACCGAGGGCGAAGCTGTGGCCGGTGTCCGATACCGCGCCTGGCAACCACCCAGCTGTTTACACCCGACCATTCCGGTGGATGAACCACTGGTCTTCGATTTCTACGACACCTGGATGGAACGTTCTATCGGCGGATGTACCTACTACGTGGGACATCCCGGTGGAAACAATCCTGGCACCTTCCCGATCAATGCCTATGAGGCAGAAAGTCGCCGAGCCAGCCGTTTCTTTGAGATGGGGCATCGAGGGGGCAAACGAAAGATGATTTCCGAGGAACCGAATCCACACTATCCAATGACACTCGACCTGCGACGGGGGCGAAACCGATAACTGAGGGCAATCACAATCAGAAAACCGGTTTCCTCGTCAGTTGGACAGTAGTGTCTGCTTCGGCTGAAAATGACTCTCCAGGGGGATTTACAATAACTTATGGAAAGATTGCCCCTGTTGCTGAGTTATAATAGGATCTCGAAATAAATATTCTGTTCGTGATTTTTCATCTCGTTTCTGGTTAAATACTTCCTGGACAGTGAATACAGGAAGCTTTCACTTCTTTGGATATAATTTCGCGCGTGTCGACAACTACACCGGTATCATTAAATCAGGTTTTTCAGGACTACATCCCGCCTGACAATGTTTATGACGAGTTTATGCAGCCATCTCGTCAACCGCGCTTCGCACGCCCGGATGTTCATTGATGCGATTAACAAAATAGGCCGGAATGAGTTCGAAACCCGTTGGCAACAGGTCCAGCGATCCGTTCAGGAAAATGACTTCGCCTATAGTGGCTACATCGGCACAGAAGATCGTCCACGCCCCTGGGAACTGGATCCTCTCCCCCTGCTCCTTTCCGCAAAGGAATGGGATAACGTATCCACGGCCCTCACGCAGCGTGCCCGCCTGTTAAACCTGGTTCTGAAAGATCTCTACGGTCCACAGCGTTTAATCAAGGATGGAATTCTTCCAGCTGAGCTCTTCTACTCACATTCCGGGTTTTTACGCCCGTTACATCGTCAACTTCTCGAAGAAAACAGCTTCCTCCATTTTTACGCGGCCGATCTGGCCAGGTCTGCCAACGGCCAGTGGTGGGTTTTATCCGACCGCACGGAAGCCCCCTCGGGTGTTGGTTTTGCACTGGAAAATCGCCTGCTCGTTTCCCGCATGTTGCCGGAAGCATTTCATCAATGCCAGGTGGAACGTCTGGCTCCTTATTTCATCGCTGTACAAAAACTGCTGCGCGAGCTGGCCCCCATCACATTGAAGACCCACGCGTAGTTCTCCTCAGTAACGGGCCTGCCAGTAATAACTATTTCGAAGATGCTTACCTGGCACGTTATCTGGGGTATACCCTGGTTGAAGGGGGCGACCTGACTGTTCGTAATGATCATGTCATGTTGAAAACGCTGGGAGGCTTACTTCCTGTTGACGTGATTCTGCGTCGACAAAACAGTACCGATTGCGATCCACTGGAACTCGACCCCCACTCAGACATTGGTGTTTCCGGTTTAACCGAAGCTGTCCGTGAAGGAAATGTGGCGATTGCCAACTCCCTGGGAAGTGGCTTGATTGAATCGGTCGCCTTAATGGCGTTTCTACCAAGGTTGAGTCAGGCGCTACTGGGAGAAGAATTAAAATTACCTAGTATCGCTTCCTGGTGGTGTGGACAACCGAAAGAACTCGCCTATGTCCTGGAGAACCTTGATAACCTGATTATTCAGCCAGCATTTCGTAACCGCGGAAAAGATGGCCCTTCGCGAGATGCCCTGGCGAGAATGTCTCGTAAAAAGCTGAAAGAAACACTCCGGGCGAATCCTTTTCAGTACGTTGCTCAGGAAAAAGTCTTTCGCTCAAGTTTGCCAGTCTGGGGAGAGAGCTGTAATTCAGCTTATCTGGCCATTCGGGCCTTCGCCGTGGCGGAAGATGATTCCTACCAGGTGATGCGGGGGGCTCTGGCTAGAACGTCATCGGCCCTCGATCCGCTGGAGCTCTCCATTCGTAAAGGGGAAGGAAGTAAAGATACCTGGGTGCTTTCGGAAAGTCCCGTAGAGCACGTCAGTCTCCTTGAAGAGCAAGGTCGCTCCATTACTCTGCGCCGTAGTGGTGCCGAACTGCCGAGTCGAGCAGCCGACAATCTTTTCTGGTTGGGCCGGTTGCTGGAACGGGCTGATGCCTACGCCCGGGTACTGCGTAGTTCAGTCAGTCGTATGAGTGGGGAAAGCCGTTCTGCCAGCGACCTGGAGATCCCCGTCCTGTTAAGATGCCTCGCTGATCAGGGACAAATTGAACCTGATTACGCGATTGATAAATTACGGGGACAGTTGCCACCGATTGAGCTTACATTACCCAAGTTCGTCTTCGATAAATCTCAACCTTCGAGCATGCGATCGGTTGTCGATGAACTCTTCCGGCTCGGTTCGATTGTTCGCGACCGCATTTCACTCGACACCTGGCGTACGATCAGGCGGATGGATAAACGATTTCGCCCTGCCCGCTTCCGCGCGACGAATATGTCCGACCTGCTGGCCAGCACAGACGAGCTCATTACTGAGTTGGCTGCCTTTACCGGGATTATCATGGAAAGCATGACCCGCACCCAGGCTTTCCGCTTTCTGGAGCTGGGGCGCCGACTCGAACGTTCCGTCCAAATCGTCAACCTGGTCAAAAACTTCTTTATTCCCATGCCTGAAGTTCACGGGCCGGTTTTTGAAACGGTACTGGAAGTCGCTGACAGCATCATGACCTATCGGTCCCGTTACCGATCGAACCTGCAACTTCCCGCAGTGCTCGATTTACTGCTGACCGATGATACCAATCCCCGCTCTCTTATTTTTCAGTTCGCACAACTTTCCGAACAGGTGAACCAGTTGCCGCGCAAACAGACTTTGCCCGGTTATACCCTGGAGCAACGAATTGTGCTCGACCTGCTCCATTCCGTTCAAATGATGGATATTGAAAAAGCGGCAGACGTCCACGGTTTAGGCAATCATCAGCCACTCGAACAGAACATCCTTTTCTGGGATGACAAGCTTCCTCAGTTGTCCGAAGCGATTTCGCATCGCTATCTGATTCATGCTTTACATTCTCATCAATTATCTGATATCAGCCCGCAGTGAAATACAAAATCACACATAGTACCCGATACACCTATTCACAAGCGGTACCGGTCTGTCATAACCTGGTGCATCTTGCTCCTCGGGAATTGGCGAATCAGACGAAGAGCAACTTCAACCTCTTTATTCACCCCGAGCCGGCCTCCGTCTCTGTGCGCAAAGACTACTTCGGAAACGAAGTCTCCATCTTTTCAATCGATCACCCGCATCTCGGTTTGACAGTGACGGCCCTCAGTGAAATTAATGTAGAGCCCTCGACAATTGTTGATCCGGAAAAAACAGCGCCCTGGGAACAAGTCGTTGAACAGCTTAAAACCGATCGATCCGAGTCGTCGCTGGAAGCCTATCAATTCAGTTTTGACTCAATGGGCATCAAACGCATTCCCGAATTGCTTGACTACACCAGAATCTCTTTCACACCGGGACGGCCGATTCTCTCTGCGTTACTGGATCTGACACGACGAATCAATACAGAGTTTCGTTACGATTCGCGGGCGACCACGATCCATACTGAAGTTAAGGAAGTCTATGAAAACCGCCATGGTGTTTGTCAGGACTTTGCGCATTTGCAAATTGGCTGTATGAGATCTCTGGGGTTACCAGCGCGTTATGTAAGCGGTTATTTACGAACGGAACCACCACCCGGTAAACCAAGGTTAGTCGGTGTTGATGCTTCCCACGCCTGGTTATCTGTCTATTGTGGTGAAACGGGTTGGGTTGATGTCGATCCAACGAATAATCTGCTTGTCTCCAGTGATCATATCACCGTTGCCTGGGGGCGTGACTACTTTGATGTCTGTCCCATCCAGGGAACCATCGTTGGTGGCGGACAACACAGCATGAGCATCTCCGTGGATGTGGCTCCCCTTGGTTCTTAAACCAGCTGTCGTTACTTTTTTGTTGACCAAAAAATAACGGCCCGCCCCAGTGTCATCCCATTGATTTGGACTAACGTTCTATTTGATGATTGATTAACGCTGCGCTAAATCTGTTTTTTCTGCTGGTAAAACTAACAGTAGAAATAACTTTCTTCGATTAAATGCGTATGAATCTCAAAACTGATCCAGAGTTCATCTTCATTAACATGGGTTAAGAGTCGAAGAAAATTTCGTTCACAACGGTTATTCTTTCTTGCAACCTTTGCCTGAGAGACGAAGTTAGTATACTATCTATTCAGGTGAAACAGGTTTCAAAAAGGTCAGCACATGGCCTGAACCAGACTGATAGTATCAGACGTACTCCCAGACTGTATTTTAGAATCAGTTTAACTTAATCCCCCCTCTACCTACCCTCCCCACCAGCAATCCGCTGTTCGTACGTGATTTTCCTGTAAGTTGCTCACAGGATGATCTTCACCTCTGTATTGTACACATCAGATATGACTCTAATGAGAAAAGTTATTGAATATGCCCGGTCAGCCTGCACCACGCAAGCTAAGTCTTGCGGTAGAGAACTACTTAAAAGCCGTATTACAAATTGGAACTCGAACTGGAAACGAATGGGTTACCACGGGAAGTCTGGCAGAGGAGTTAAATCTGTCTCCCGGTACCGTAACCAGTATGTTGAAAACACTCGATGATTCAAAAACGGATGATTTTGTAGAGTATAAACCCTATGAGGGAGTCCGTCTGACTGCCGAAGGGAAGCGAACCGCTCTGCTTATGTTGCGGAGACATCGTCTGATTGAACTCTTCCTGGTAAAGACATTAAACCTTACCTGGGATCAGGTTCATGAAGAAGCAGAGAATATGGAGCATGCCGTCTCCGATTATCTGATTGATCGAATTGATGATTACCTGGGTAATCCGGAATCCGATCCTCATGGTGATCCTATTCCTTCACCTGCAGGAGAACTGCGTGGAGAAGAAATCGAAACAGTCAGCCTGGGGCGCTCAAGCCAGGTGCTCGTTTCCGACTGACACGCGTGATCAATCAATCTGCGGAATTTCTTCGCTATCTCAGTAAGAGCGGAATCCAGTTAGGAATTGAAGGCGAAATAATCGAGTCGAATCCCGATGCGGGAATTCTCTCCTTTATTCATGCGGACAGCACCGTTGTGCTTGGTTACTCCAACGCGGAAAGCCTGTTGGTTCAGCCACTTTGAGTGGGATAAGACACAAATCCTGTCAGAAGATTCGATGCTTTCTGTCAAAAAGTTGATTTTGAGGGAACTCCTCGGGGTATATAATCATCTATACCCCTCTGAACAGTCGGCTGTTCTGCTCTAATTCGAATCGCCGAGCCCCATAAAATTCTGGTAACCTGAACCAGTGTATTTTTTATGTGGGTCTAAGCCACACGTTCTGATAAGGAGTTTCCCATGCGAGCTTTCCTGCTTAGTGTTGTTTGTCTGAGTGGATTAGGTCTTGCCGTCTATGCGCAGCAGGAACCTGCTCAACCAGCCGCTGCAGTTTCCAATGTTCCTGATTCCATCGAGGTAAAGGTGGTGGGGACGCTTTCGACTGGCGTGGTCGCCATTGGTGGGGAAACAACTGGGGTCACAATCACTTCTGGGAATATTACCTGGGAAGTCGATTTCAGCCAGGCACCTGAAATGGGCAAAATGGCTCAGGAGCTGGTGAATTCCAAGGTGATGCTGGAAGGCAATCTGGAACGTCGCGCCGGAGTGGAAATCTCTTCCAAAGATATCGTCATCGCCCGAAATCTTGTCCCCCTTACCATGCCCATGCCTGCCAAGCAGGGCGAAGTAGTCCCACCGGAAATCAGGAAGCCAGCCTCTCCTATATTACCTGGTTTACAGAAATCGGTGGAACTGGGACAGCCAGAGTAGATACCGGAGTCGTGAGTGGGAATTGATCTTGCTCTAAAGAGTGAATCTGTCTACTTTTCCCCCCTCTCTCCAGGTCGTAAGACCCCCAATACATGAATTTAATGAAGCAAGAATCCAGTCTGATAAGGATATCGGCCGGATGATTGTGCAGCGGCATGCCTCCTCTCTCTCACTCAACCTGGTAATGCCAAACCTTGAATTGCGCCTTGATGTCGTCTCGTGAACCTTTACGTTGTGAGGTTCAAATCGACGATCTCCAGGGTGTCTCTTTATTCCCTTGGACATGATGTTACGACTGGGAATTGTAGATTTCGATTCATCCCACTCGATCGAGTTTACCCGACGTATGAACCACGTTGGGATTTCACGCGATCAATGGGTTGAGGGTGCGCGCATCGTGGCCGGTTGGCCAGGTGATTCTCGCATGTCCCCCGAAAGAATCGGACAGTTCAAACCGCAAATCGCAGCTTGCGATGTGGAAATCGTCGCTTCCCCACAGGCACTACTCGATAAAGTCGATGGTGTTTTAATTCTCTCACTTTCCGGAGAACGGCATTGGGAACGGGCTCGCCCGTTTCTGGAAGCAGGAATGCCGACCTATGTCGATAAACCATTCGCCTGTTCCGTCTCCGATGCACAAGAGATGGCCGCGCTGGCACAAAGCCAATCGACGCTGCTGTTCAGTTCCTCAGGCATTCGCTTCGTTAATGAAATTCGCCATTTTCAGCAGCACCAGGATCTATATGGTCCACTACATGGTTGTCTCTGCTATGGGCCTGCCAAACGAGCCGAAGGGAACCCGGGTTTATTTCATTACGGCATTCACACCGTAGAAATGCTCTACACCCTCATGGGAACGGGTTGCCAGAGCGTCAGTACTAACTCTCAGACGGGTTGTGAACTGGTGACGGCCATGTGGGAAGGGGATCGCATGGCGACAGTACGCGGCAATCGCACAGGCAGCACCGCCTACGGATTCATCGCCTTTTGCGAAAACGGTGTCATCCCCGTCCCGGTTTCGACTCGCACAGCCTATCGGAATTTGTGCCTGGAGATCGTGAAGGCATTCGAAACAAACAGCGTACCCGTTCCGGTGGAAACAACTTTGGAAATCGTACGCTTTATCTGCGCCAGTCTCGAAAGCGAACAACTGGGTAAGCCGGTCACCATGACGGGTTGAACTCTATTTAACAACACGACATTTAAGCACAGTTTGCACTCTAAACATCTAATACCAAAATTCATTCAGATATAATCATGATTACACTAATCAGAAAATCGAATAACGACTCGAAACAGACAGTTGCTGAAGAAAATACCAGAAACAGAAAGTTCAGTTTCTGGATCCTGCTCTGCTGCTGGTTAGTCTGCCTTACGGGTGGAAGTCTACCTGCAGTCGCACAGGAATTTTCGATGCTGACAAAAGTTTACAACGACAGTGATTCTGAATCTGTAGTAATCAGTCGCAGTCTGACTCTATTCCATGCAGGAGAAGTGTACGATTACCTCGACGATGAAGGTGAGGTCGTCATCATGCAACCGATCGCCAAAAAGTTCATCATCCTCAACACACGTTCCAACCTCAAAACAGAGATCAGCTTTGCTGAGATCGAAAAGATGCTCATGGTGGCCGATGATGAAACAGAGAAACATCTCAGAACTCTGGCTCAAGAGCCACACGATGAAAAACTCTATCAGCGGATTCGTTTCTATCAGGAACCGCGGATGAACCACTCGGTTGATGTGCAATCGAAGCAGCTGAAATTAACGAGCCCTTACATTTCCTATAAGGTTGATTTTCATAACGAACATCCGGAAGAATATGTCAGAAAGTATCTCGATTTCGCCGACTGGGTGAAAAAGCTGAATTATGTAAGGCACCCGATAGATACCTCTTATCGTGCGCGGTTGGAGCTCAACAAGAAGATGCGATTGATCAAAGCGTTACCACTTAAAGTGGAGATGACAGCCGATTCAGGTCGAGGTGAAATTAAACTTCGCTCGGAGCACCAGATTTACTGGAAGCTCAATAACAACGATCGCGAGATGATCAACCAGTGGAATTCACGTGCAAAATCGGAAAGCGTGCGCACGATTCCTGTGGAGCAGTATCAGCAGAACCTGCATGCTTCCCGGTTGAAGCGGCGTTCATAGTATTAAAGGTAGTTTCAAAACCCGGTTGCGGTTGTTCTCGACACAACAAAAACAGACTCAGTGTGACCCGGCAGAGGGTTTTGAAACAGCTTATAGCGAACTAAAGTTTCTCACCATTTCCGCTGCTCGCTTCGCGATGAGTTGCATGCAGTGAGCCTTCCCGGTAGGCATCGGCCATCGCGAGTGGAATTTCAGCTTCGGCAAGTACCACTTTGGCGCGGTTCTCCTGGGTGAGCGCTTTCATAACCTGCTCATTGGCGACAGCCATGGCGCGACGTTCTTCCGCTTTCGCACGCGCGATTCGTTTCTGAGCTTCAGCCTGGTCAGCCTGTAACCGGGCATCGACGTTATCTCCCACATCGATATCCGCGATGTCAATCGATACGATCTCGTACGCCGTCTGAGAGTCGAGTCCTTTTGCGAGCACTGCCTTGGCGATGACGGTCGGGTTCGCGAGGACTTCTTTGTGCGTCTTGGAAGAACCAATCGCCGAGACAATTCCCTCACCCACTCGGGCGATAACTGTGTCTTCAGTGGCACCCCCGACCAGCTGGCTCAGATTCGTACGAACTGTTACCCGGGCGCGGGCTTTGAGCTGAATACCATCTTTCGCGACGCCATCGAGTGTGTTGCGACCAAATCTGGGGTTAGGACAGTCGATGACCTTGGGGTCAACGCTTGTCTGGACGGCTTCCACTATATCACGACCTGCCAGGTCGATGGCCGCGGCAGAGTCCCAATCGAGTTCGATACGGGCACGTTGAGCAGCGATAAGAGCTCGAACGACTCGCTCCACATTTCCGCCGGCGAGATAATGAGCTGAGAGCATTTTGGTGGGAATGTTTCGAATTGCGGCCTGTACGACCATAATTCGGGCATCGACGATCACCTGGGGATCAACCTTCTGCAGGGAGAGCAGAATGATTTCGAAAATCCCCACGCCAGCGCGAGAGAACTGAGCACGCAGATAGAGTTTAAAATATTTCGCAACCAGAAAAGCCAGGATCAACAGAATAAGACCCGCAATTGCGATCGCGCCGTACAGGAGAAGCTGGTCCATAGGGGAATTCTCTTTTCGTGCAGGGAAATAATTCGGACAATCTGAACAGCTCAGAATGAACGGTACAGATGCTCCTCTATTCTAATGGGTGGTGTATCGATTTCAAACGATAAACAATTAGAGACCTTCAGCATTTCAGAATCTGACTGGCCGAGATCCGGGTGGCTATTACCGCTTAATCAAACCTTGAATTGATGATGAATCAATCATGAGTTTGTCTCTCAGAGCTTACTTGTAGAGCTTAATTGGCCGGGGGTGACCACTTACCCCAGTGTTTCAGGTAGTGCTTGTAGGCAGGGCTCTCCCCCGCTTCTTTCTGGAGCCATTTCTTGGTCTCAGCAACCAGGTCCTGTTCTTCGTCGATCGTGAGTTGCCCTGTCAGCACGCGACTCCGCAGGAAGACAAAGTAAGTGTCGAGCACATCGCATCGGCAGTAATCGTTGATCTCATCCACCTCACCCCGTTCATACATATCCTGCACATTGGAACCATCAATGCCTGTTTTCCCGGGCTTGCCAATCAGGTTGGCCAGTAGGTTAAGTCCTCCAGTAGCTTTACACGCACCGAAGTTGGTGAAGAGGTCCATCAGGTCGAGATGAGAGGTGGTGTTGTAGCGATTGCGTGCCTGATCAAACGAACGGGCGTTGACATTGAACCATTCCGGCAGACTGTATCCATAGCGATAAGCAGCCAGTTCCATGACAGGCAGATCGTAGCCCCGACCATTGAAGGTGACAAAAGTGGGGTGTTGATAATGTCTCCAGCCCATCCAGAATCGACGGGTAATTTCGTGAGGGCGATACTCGGGTGCATCCAGTACTGCCAGGTCGATAAGCCGGAAAAACGGATCGATTTTCGCCACGGCGACCGAGATGGGAATGACGAAAGTAGAGGGAATGACATCCCGGCCTGTCTGCTCCAGGAGTTCATCCCGATACTGCCGGACGGCTTCCTCGGGTGAATAACCCTTACCCGAATAGCGGACCTTGGAGATCAAATCTCCGTCCGCGATCGTTTCGACATCAAAAATGAGCCAGTCAACCTTACTGTTTTGTTCATTTTCCATGAACCCTGCTCCTGTGGGCTATGCTGGGGATGGGGGTGCCAGACCGGCTAAACTGGGAATAGCATTCCGTTTGGGGTGACGATACGATGGAGAGAGGGTTGGCTTTCTACCAGAAGCCAATTCATACCCACCAGTTTCGTATCTGCACCAGATCCGTAATTACATTGTACTTGATCCTCCATTTAAAAATAATGGTGACGCACTTTCATGACGACCTCTGATCGCCCTACTACCGGGAACCCCTCTGCTGCTCGCCATGAACAGGAGGTATTGCACGAGCGCGAGACCAAAGCGCTGGAAGGTTTAGCCGCAGCGCAGGCCCGGTTACGAACAGAGATCAGAAAAGTGATCATCGGTCAGGAAGAAGTAGTCGATTTAATGCTCACCGCTTTGTTCAGCGGGGGGCATTGCCTGCTGGTCGGTGTGCCCGGTCTGGCGAAAACTTTGCTGGTCAGCACCATCGCCCAGGCACTTGAGCTTTCCTATCGCCGTATCCAGTTCACTCCGGATTTAATGCCGTCCGATATCACCGGTACAGACGTGCTACAGGACAATCCGGAAACTGGTGTGCGCAGTTTTCGATTCATGGAAGGGCCTCTCTTCACCAAAAGTCTACTGGCAGACGAAATCAACCGGACGCCTCCTAAAACACAAGCCGCGTTACTGGAAGCGATGCAGGAGCAGCATGTCAGTGTGGGGACTCAAACCTATCCCTTACCCAATCCTTTTTTTGTGCTGGCGACTCAGAACCCGATAGAGCAGGAAGGGACGTATCCGCTCCCCGAGGCACAGCTCGATCGATTCATGTTTCAAATTACCGTGGACTACCCGGATGCAGCCGAAGAACTTCGCATTCTGAAGCAGACCACCCGCGGTTTATCGGCCGAGCTCGATTGTGCGTTAAGCGGAGCACAGGTTCTGGCATTACAGGAAGTGGTCCAGAAGATTCCCGTTCCCGAGCATGTTTATGTCTATGCAAGAGATCTCATCCGTAACACACGCCCCCAGGAAGAGGGGGCATTACCGTTTGTAAAGCAATATATTACCTGGGGAGCAGGTCCCCGTGCCGGACAATACCTGATCATGGGAGCGAAAGCTTATGCCCTGCTGCAGGGACGCTTCCAGGTGACGACCAGAGATGTTCAGGCAGTCGCTCATCCTGTCCTGCGACATCGCCTCGTGACCAATTTCCAGGCGGATAGTGACCGGCTTTCCGCAGACGACCTGGTCTCGCAGCTTTTGGAAAGAGTACCTGTAGAATCCAAGCGATCGGCGCAATCGTTAAGGGATGTGTAACTCATAGTTGTACAACTGCTTAATTAATGAGAGATGTAAACTCAGGTATTTCTCTCGGTGAATTCCACAATGCCTTTTCTTTCGTTGCAGATGGTACAGGCGTCATTGTAGGGGTGGGGTTATGCTGATTGTCTGGCCCTGTAATCGTCTTAATCAGAACCCATCTGGCCGGTTGACTGATCAGACGTTCGCGGGTGGTTCCTGTTAATGGATAGTGAATCTATGTTAGAGCAATTTTTGAACAAAAACTGACTTCGTAACAGTAATCAAGTTTTATAATTGTCTGGATTGCATTCATAAATCATTGACATCATAAGATTTGTACATTGCCCCCAACCTGTCGGGAGTTACCTGTTCCCTACAGCTTTTCCAGCGAAAACTCTGATTTCTCCCATCAGAGACAAAGACATATCACATTTCGGGTCTGGATCTCTATCTATCATGTCGTCTGTAAGTAACTCGAAGGACTCAGTTACCTTGAACTCCGGCTCATCGATTGATGATGTCGTGTTAAGTGTGCTGCGCCCCCTTTCCTGTTATCTAAGCATGCTATTTCTGGTGTTGACGGTGTATTACAACTACACACTTCCACCAGAAGCCGGAATGTTAGTGATCACTGCCAGTTGCACAACGATGCTGACGGTCATTGTCTGGTATATGACCACTTCAACTCGCTTTCGCAAATGTTGTGCACACATGAAGCTCAGCCTCTGCATGTTGCAGATCCTGACATTATTGACTGTCTCTGAAAATTATTTTCAGTCTGCAATCGTGAATGTTCTCAATCCCCTGGTAATGGTGGGGATGGGAAGCCTCTATCTGTCCCGAAAATGGTTATTGGGAACATTTGGAATTTATTTCCTGATATTCTTCTGCATTCAACTCGACCTTTCTCCCGGTCGCCTGTTTGATGATCATGCCGTCATTCTGCTTTGCTCGGCTGCATTTTCGATGTTCGTGAATGCGATCCGTATGCAGTCATTCAGAGAATTAAATCAGATCCGGGCGAAAGAAGCCGAACACAAAATAGAACTGGAACACACCCTGCAGGATCTTAAGGCACGGGAAGAATTGTTCCGCATGCTGGGGCAATCGCTGCCCATTGGTATATTCAAAACCGATGATAGTGGTCGCTGTACCTTTACCAATAATCGCTGGCAATCCATTTCACAGATTCCGTTCAGTGAAATGGTGAGTGCCCACTGGTACGATGCGATTCATGAATCAGAGCGTCAGAAAGCTGCATGATGCCTGGACCCGTACTACCCTGACTGGTGAACGCTTCAGCTGTCTGTTTCGGTTGAATGATTTCAACGGACAGAAACGCTGGGGGATGCTCAGCATCAATCCCGTCTGTTCCGATGAAGGTGTGCTCTATTTTGGTGCGGTGGAAGATGTCACCGAGGCGAAAATAGCGGAAGAAGAACTGAAGCTTTACGCCGAAGATCTACGCATTGCTAAAGAAGCAGATGAGCGCAATGCAGAGCAGTTGGTCAAACTGGTTGAGGAACTGGAAGAGGCGAAACAGAAGGCGGAAGCTTCCACGCGTACCAAGTCAGAATTCCTGGCGAATATGAGCCACGAAATCCGAACACCCATGACCGCCATCCTGGGATACTCCAACATCTTACTGGAAGAGTATCAGGATAATGATGAGTTATTCGATGCACTCTCCATCATTAACAGGAATGGAGAATTCCTGCTGCAGATCATTAACGACATTCTCGATGTGTCCAAAATTGAAGCTGGAAAACTGCATGTTGAGAATATTATCTGTCGTCCCAAAGAGTTGATCGAAGAAGTCTTCTCCTGATGGAAGTTCGAGCGCGTGAGCAGAAAGTTCCGCTTATTGTGGAGCACGATGGAAGTATTCCCGAAGCGATCTTCAGCGACCCTGTTCGCATACGACAGATTCTGTTTAACCTGCTCAGCAATGCGATCAAATTCACCAAGACAGGTTCCGTCGAGCTACGGGTTTCTTACCTGGCCGAGGCAGAACAGATGCAGTTCCAGGTCGTTGATAGTGGAATCGGTATGAATGTGGATCAGATTTCACAACTCTTCCAGCCGTTTTCTCAGGCAGATCAGTCAACAACCAGGAAATATGGTGGAACAGGTTTGGGCCTCACCATTTCCAAACGGTTGGCGAACATGCTGAGCGGAGACATCACCGTCACATCTGAACCAGGTAAAGGAAGTACCTTTACTGCCACAATCGGAACAGGAGGTTTGACTGATCCCAAAATGGTGAGCCTGGAGAAGATGAACTCCAATCAACGTCAGGAACCAGTCAAAACTGAGGTAGCTAAAGAAACTACTTCTAACTCAGATACGTCAGATCAAATACAGATTCTGCTTGCTGAAGATGGAAAAGATAACCAGAGATTAATTTCCATCCTGCTGAAAAAGGCGGGAATGAATGTGACCGTGGTCGAGAACGGCCAACTGGCAGTCGAAGCCGCCTTAGAAAAAGCTGAGGAACAGAAACCCTTCGATGTCATTCTGATGGATATGCAGATGCCGGTTATGGATGGATATACGGCGACCTCCACTCTGAGGCAGCTCGGTTATGACCGACCCATTGTCGCCCTGACTGCCCACGCGATGAGTGGTGACCGGGAAAAATGTATCGCAGCCGGTACCGATGATTTTGAAACCAAACCGATTAATAAACAGCGCCTGGTTGAAGTTATCGAACGCGTGATGGCGAATTGGACCTCTGGGGAGACGCCGCATTTTCTGCAGGTTAAAGAATCAGTGAATTAAAATTCAACCGATTCAATGCGTATCCATCTTCTCGAAGACAATGCTTAATCTGTCCTCGTAAATCTGCTTCCAATCGGGCAGTTTCTGCAGCTCCTGTATCAGTGATTTTCTGCGGTGTTTATCCAGAATGATCACATCAAAGTTGTAGTGATCTATCCGGGCTTTCCACTGATTCTCTTCCCGCATGATGGTGAGGTAATCGTTCCAGACAGTTTCTGGAATAAGATGCACGTGCGAGTAAGTGAAGACAGGTTGACTGCGGTCGAAGGTCCAGATGAAAAAATCGCCCCATTCCATCGGATGCAGAATCCGGCGGGGCTGACGATTTTCTTGCCCTAAAAGAAAACGTGTCAGTTGAACTGGTGTTCGGGTAGAGAGCCCCTCTCGCTCAACCTGAATCACTTCCGGCGATTCCAGCAAGCCCTGAGTTCTGCTGAAACTGACTGAATATATGCTGATCACTATCCCGGAAATGAGTATCAGACAAGCTCCGATCAGAAACGTTTTTTTCTGGAAGTAGGACTCAACATGTTCAGGGTTCACTTCTAAATCATCCAGGTTGGCTTGCAGTAAGCGAACTGCTTCCAGGGCTGCAATAGGAGCCCACCAGACAATCATGCGGCTCGTCTTGAGCATCGCGATGCCAAGTACGAGGAGTAAAATCCAGTTGAATAACGACAACGATTTTCTGGCTCGATATCCCAGTAGCAAGAGAATCATGCTCGCAACCAGGGCTGCTCGCCCCTGTCGCATCTGCAGAGTGAGCGGTTTCCATTCAATCAGATCGTAAAGATTCGGATTTTTAGAGAAGGTGAACACGTTCTCATACAAATGAAATCCATACGGGTTTACCAGCGGAACGACGCTGAGGACTAAGAACAGGACGCGCTGAATAAAAATGATGGGTCACGACTCCATTGAGTCAGGCTGTGAGTCTTGTGTACTGAAATGATCAGCAGCGTTAGGCTCAATGCACCGGTTAAACCCAGCCCCATAATGAATGATCCGTGCAGATTAGCCCACAATAACAGGATCGGGGGTAACCACCAGATCAGGGATGGTTTCAAGGGCAATTGAAATCGACAGCAGAGGAGCACATAAAACAGACTTCCGGCCAGTTGAGGCCGGATAATTTTGAACTGTTCCCACTCAAGCCATAAGAACAAGGCTGTACCCAGTAAGCTGACGAACATGCGCTGCGAAAGTTGATACGCCGTCAGAAAAATCATCAGACACATCAAAGTAAGTGTCAGGGCATAACCGAGCTGCAAGCCACCTGTTCCAGATATGGTTTCCGTTCCATAGAGCAATAACTGGGACAACCAGGCTGTGTCGATCACCTCGCGCTGATCACCAATGAGGAGCCACGGTTCCGATGTGGGTAGTTGACCTGAGTTCCAGATCATTCGTCCGTACGACAAGTGTCCCCAGAGATCGGTATGCCACAAGGGACGCTGTGCGAAGAAAACGAGACCGGCACAGAAAATCAAACTGGCCGCCAGCCATGTTCGGGAATTAGAAATCAGACGAAACATTGTTGGGTAACGAGACCGATGAAGAAAGTGACGCGTATTGGGATTGTTTGCCAGGGTCAAGGATAATGAGCATCCAGTAAGTCGCAGTGTATCAGCTGCAGTGAGACAACGACTACCCTGCAAATTCTTTCAATCACTCAATTCCTTACGGAACCAGGCGCGGATCATTTTCCACTCCAGTTCGGCCGTTCGTTTGGAAATCCCCATATGTTTGGCAGCCTGTTCCACAGTGAGGCCTCCGAAGAAACGGAGTTCGACTAATTGTGCCTGTCGAGGGTCGAGGTGTTCCAGCTTTTGCAGCAACTCCTCCAGGGCAAGAATGTCTTCCGGGTTTTCATGCGAGAAGACAAGTTGTTCATCAAGTGGGATGCGCTGCTGATCCCCACCCCGTTTCTGCGTCCCTTTAGAGCGCGCGTAATCAACGAGAATTCGCCGCATCTGTCGTGCGGCTATGGCGAAAAAATGACTCCGGCCTTCCCATTCGACTTTGTCCTGATTGACTAGCTTCAGGTAGGCCTCATGGACCAGCGCTGTTGGTTGCAGGGTGTGACCAACTCGTTCGCTTTTCAAAAAGTAAGCGGCCAGATGGCGGAGCTCGTCATACACAATCGGTAAAAGTTGTTCGGACGCATGCTGATCACCATCGGCCAATGCCTGCAATATTTGCGTGGTTTGAGACATACGCGATGGTGCCATTCAAGGTTTTCCTTTTAATTTGGAAAAGCTGTGAGATAGAAAACTGGTCACGTGGCTCCAGTTTTCCAAGCCCTGATAATACAGGAATTTAAATATTTTCAGAAAGCCAGTAAGGCTAAATTATATGACTAAGTGTTCAAGTGATATTGTCGGCACCATAAGACAAGTGCTTTAGGTGCGTGATTCAAGTGGTTGTGTTTCAATGAGATGTGGCGATGCGATGGGGTGGGGTTCATAAAAAATTCATTTTAATTGCGCAGTTTCTAACAGGACTACGCGGTTATTGGTGAGGCAGGATTCAGGGGGATCACCCCATGCTTCAAATCAAAGAGAGACTCGTCCGGAAGCTACCACCGGACTAAAGATTGGGAAATCACTTTCAGATCCAGGTTGAGGCCAGCATTCAACATGAGTCTGGAAGTCGTCTCCCGGTCATCCACTGGAGTTACTTTCAACTGAAAATGAAAGGCAGCCCCTCTTTGAACACCTTAATAACCCCATTTATGGAACAAATTGTGAAGGGATTGAGAAAATGTATGACTCCAATCCGCAACCTCCGATTCGAGTTTTGATAGCTGACGCACAAAAGTCGATTGCAGATGCGTTCTCTTACGTATTTCAACATGTCTACAACATGAATGTAGTCTCCACTCCCACCTCCACTGAAGAAGCGTGGGAATTGATTAAGGAGCATCAACCTCATCTGGCATTGGTGTGTGTCGATCTGCCGGGAGGATGTCCCTTCAACATGATTGCCGACCACTCTCGGAAAACGCCCGCAGTCAACACGGCGTTTTTATCGAATCGAGCTTCAGATGTCCTCCTGGAACGTGCTGTTCGAGTGGGTGCATCCGGCTTTCTACTGAAGTCAGAACCAATTCTGGAACTGGTGCAGCATTGCCGACGGATTGCCTGCGGTACTCCCAGCTTCTCAAGCGAAGTGAAGGAGCGGTTAGCGACCCATGACGGTTCCCGCTCCTACCGAGTCGATTCAAAGTCATCAATCACTTCACTGACCAAACGTCAAATGGATGTCCTCCGACGACTGGCTGCAGGAGATTCCGTCAAAAAGATTGCCGGAGATTTGCATATCTCTACCAAGTCGGTAGACAGCCATAAATATCGCCTGATGCAACGTTTGGGAATTCATGACCGGGTCGAGCTCTGCCGACTGGCGATTCGAGAAGGTTTGATTCAGCCTTAAGCTCAAGCCATGACGGTGACGCGATATTATGCCACGCAACGGAAGATCGATTTATTCGACGTCAAGATAGTCCTCTTTGATTCGCTTTAATTCCGCGTCGAGATCGTCTCCCTGGTAAAACGAGAGCCAGCCTTTAATTGTGGCAGATTCCCCCGGTGCCAGATCGGGAAACTGGGGATCAGAATGCAGGCAGGGGCAACGCACATTACCCCATGGACGAACACAACGTTCCCAGGCAGTAATGATGTACCGATCCGCGGTTGAGGAATGACAGACAACAAACGGGTTCTGGAAGACCTTATTGTCATTCGTTAACTCGGCAAATTCGGGAGCCCCTTTGAGCATCACACAATTCTGAATTCGTAAATCACTCAATGGTTCTGTTGTTCCGTTTGTCAGGGTGAGCTTCATTAACATCGCTCGCCGATCCGGGTCCGTTGAGTGATTAACACGTGCTTCCGCTTCATATCGAATTCCATTCGGGAGCGTTCGGCTGAGAAAAAGAGTACCTGTTTCCCGCTCTTCCCATTCCTGTGGTTGAAGCTCATGGCCTGCTTCAGCCCAGATGGTGGGGATATGAATGTGCGCGAGATAAGTCAGACCCAGGTTAGACCAGATCGCTTCCGGTAAATCCATCACCACATAGGACTTCTCATCCCAGGGAGTGAACAGGCTGATTTTCGTTTCCCGCTCAGGGTCAATCGCCCCTTCCAGAAAACCGATTCGTGGATGCCGACCTCCCGGGTAAGGGAGCATTAATAGTTCATCTGATGGTAAGGCGGGACGGGTCTCAGCAGAGATTTTGTACTCGTCTAACTTTCGCTCGATCTTCTCTTCCGCCAACCCTGTCGCCAGTGAGATTTCCTCAAGAGTAAAATGGTGATACCAGACCATGTTCTGCAGCCATTTTTTTAACTGCTCTTCATTTCCAGGTTCGCGGGGTGTGACTTGATCAAGGGGTGGGTTTGATTCTTTTTCAGCCGAGATCAGGGGCAACACCCATACAAGGCCCAGTAGACAGATAAGCAATCTGGAGAAGGTGGATTTCATCTTAGTTCATTCCCGGAAGAGCGACTCAAAGCAAGTGAGTTCCCGGGGAGGAATCGTAAAGAGACTTGCCGGGAATCAGAGAAATGTTTGCTGCTGATAGAAATCAGACATTTCGATTCTAACCGACTTACAAGAGCGAATTACACCGTTTAACTGGTTTCCGACTTACTTTCCAGTCAGTTGACGCTCGGCAACTTCAATCGCTTTCAGCAACCCCATCGCCTTATTGAGCGTTTCCTGGTATTCAGTTGCTGGAACACTGTCGGCAACCAGCCCAGCCCCTGCCTGGATGAAGGCTTTGTTGCCCGTCATGACGAGAGTACGCAAGGCAATGCAGGTATCCATATTGCCGGTGTAATCAATGTAACCGACCGCTCCGGCGTAGGGGCCGCGACGATTCGGTTCCAGTTCATCAATGATTTCCATCGCCCGTACCTTCGGAGCACCGGAGACAGTTCCCGCGGGCAGACTCGCCCGTAGTGCATCAAGGGCAGTTTTCCCCTCGACCAGCTGACCAGTCACATTCGAGGTAATGTGCATCACATGACTGTAGCGCTCAACGACCATGACATCACTGATTTTCACTGAACCAAACTGGGCGACTCTACCGACATCATTCCGGGCAAGATCGATCAGCATCACATGCTCGGCACGTTCTTTAGGATCGGCCAGCAGTTCTTCGGCCAGTTGCTGATCTTCCTCAGCCGTTTTACCACGCGGGCGGGTGCCGGCTAATGGGCGGACAGTCGTTAAACCATCTTCGGTACGCACCATAATCTCGGGAGAGCACCCGACCAGCTGGCAGTTCGGTGTGTTGAGCAGAAACATGAAGGGGCTTGGATTGACCACGCGCAAGGAGCGATAAATGTCGAGTGGCTTCGCTTTGGTTTCCAACTCTAACCGCTGGCTGAGCACCACCTGAAAGATATCTCCCGCGGTGATGTACTCTTTGCATTTTTCGACAGCAGCTTCGAACTCTTCTTTTTGAAATTCGATTTCCAGGAGAGGGTTGCCTGCCCTTCCCGACCGATATCAACCAGCGAAAGTTGAGTGACTGGTTTTTGTAATTGCTGACAGAGTTGATCAACCCGATCGCAGGCCTGTTGATACTCCGCTTTCACGTCAGCAGCATCCCCCCGGGCGTGGGTTACCACCAGGATCGTTTTATTGATCTGATCGAAGACGATCATTTCGTTGTAAAACGAGAAAGAGTAATCGGGTAGCTGGCGATCATCTTTCGGGGCGTTGGGCAGATTTTCAGTGTAGCGGACGACGTCGTATCCGGCATACCCGACGGCACCCCCGCAAAAGCGGGGTAACCCCGGTAGCGTACAGGCCTGGAAGGGTTCCAGACGACGCGCGAGTTCATCGAGTGGGTCTTTGACGGTATAGCGTTCTTCCTGGCCAGTCTGGTGGTCGGTGACGACGATCTCGTTTCGATATGCTTCCAGGGTCAGAAAAGGAGAAGAACCTAGAAAGCTGTAACGACCGATTTTTTCTCCACCGACAACACTCTCAAACAGAAAGGAGTGGTCGCTGGCGGGAAGTAATGTATAGGCACCCACGGGAGTGAGCGAGTCGGAGACGAGCTGTCGATAAACCGGTATCAATTGGTGAGATCCGGCGAGCGTCTGGAACTGATCAAATGCGGGCAGATGGGTCATGAAAGGAAACCTGGTCTCGTTGGCAGTAGAATTGGCTCGCTGGATTCTAACGGATGGCAGGGACCGGGGTAAAACGGTCACGGAGGGAATCGCCCTGCTTTTCGCAGGAAAATAAGGCTGAAACAGCCCTGCTTGACAACATGGGGCTCCCTTATAGAATGACATCAGCGTTGTATACAGAAGTGGAGAGCTTTTCAGGGGAACCCGTCTTCCCTGCTCCCAATCAGCAACTGACTGACACACCTTCTAACAGACAGGTTCCGCAGCCCCGATGAAAAAATGCAGCCGCTGCTCCAAAATCGCCACCCTGCACATTACCGAGATCAACGAAGGTAAGGTCGACGAACTGCATCTGTGCGAATCGTGTGCGAAGATGTACCTGAATCAGCCCCCCAGTAATCTCGATGAAGAGTTTCCGGCTGTGGAAGTCGAATTCAACGAGTTGATGGAAGAGGACGATTCCGAGGAAAGCCTGGCCGAAGAGACCAGCTGTCCCAGTTGCGGTATCACCTATAAGGAATTCCGGAGCAAGGGGCGATTGGGGTGTCCCCAGGATTACATCGTCTTCAAACCGCAATTACTCGGGCTCCTCGATAACATTCACAACGCCACCCAGCACACGGGCAAGTATCCCAAACGTGCTCCCGAAGCGAGCCAGAAGCAGTTCGAGCTCATCAAATTGAGAAATGATCTGAGCGAGGCCGTTCAGGCCGAAGACTACGAGGAGGCAGCCCGATTACGGGACCAGATCAATGCTCTCCAGGCAGAAATGTCGGAAGAATCCTGAGCTGATTGCTCTCCGGAAACAGAAACAGCCCTGTAGTTCTCTCGGGGACTCATTATAATTAGAATTCACCCTGAAATCTGTAAATATACAGTCAATCTGACCTGTCAGAGAGTTTCAGGAAACTTACAGAGCTGTTTCTTATTTTTTCAGTCATCGACGCGAGCCCAGCCACTCCCGTCTTTATCCAATCATGTGTTGCCGGCGGGAACCGTTCGGCCAGCTGACAGACCAGGGAGTAGGACGTGAAACTGGACGAACTCACGAAAACCAGCGGGGAATGGCTTCGTGGGAGTGGTCCAGAAACCGATATCGTCATCTCCAGCCGCATTCGCCTCGCCCGAAATCTGGCCCGGTTTCCATTTCCCAATCGGGCCGACGCCGCGACTCGTAAAGAAATCACTGAACTCCTGAGTGGCTGCTTAAAAGATCTCGATCGCCCCAATCCGTTGTACGTCTGGGATATTGGCGCTCTGGAAGAAGTCGATCGCCAGTTGCTGATGGAACGACAGTTAATCAGTCGCGACCTCGCCGAAAAAGAGGGGGCTCGTGCCGTTGGAATCAGCTACGAAGAGAATGTGAGTGTGATGATCAACGAGGAAGATCATCTTCGCATTCAGGTGCTCAACAGCGGCTTTTCTCTGGATGACTGCTGGAAAGCGATTAATGAGCTCGACGACCAGATCGAGAACAAAGTGACTTACGCTTTCAGTGAACAGTTCGGATACCTCACCGCCTGCCCCACCAATGTGGGAACCGGAATTCGCGTCTCTGTCATGCTGCACCTGCCGGCACTGGTTCTGACCAAGGAGATCCAGAAAGTCTTCCAGGCCCTGCAGAAAATCAACCTGACCGTGCGGGGGTTGTATGGTGAAGGCAGTCAGGCGATGGGTGACTTCTACCAGATATCAACACAAATCACCCTGGGTTTGAGCGAACAACAACTGATCAAGAAGTTGCAGGAAGTCATCCCCAGTATCATCGAATGGGAACGCCGTGCTCGGAAGGCCCTCGTCAGCGCCAACCGGGAAGCCCTGCACGATCAGATTTCGCGAGCTTATGGAATTCTGCAAAGCGCGCAGACCATCAGCTCTGAAGAGACCATGCATTTACTTTCCAGCGTGCGGATGGGCATCAATCTCGATCTGATCCACGAACTGGAGATCTCCACCGTGAATGAACTCTTCATTCACACCCAACCGGCCCATCTGCAGAAACTGCACGGCGAGAAACTCGAATCCGCCGACCGCAACATCGCCCGCGCCGCCTATCTCCGGGAACGCCTCGCCGAAGCGAATGGTGAGGGAGAATAGGCAAGTCATGGCCGCGGAATTTGAATCAGTATTCAAAGTGGCCAGATCGATCAAAACTCTATCAGGGATCCTGACGATCCTGTTTCTGCTCTCCGGTTGCTCTGCCCGGTCCGCACACAGTTCCGGAAACCTGCTCCGTATATTCCAGGTAGAGCGGGATGTGATTTTTCTGAAACCGCTAACCGAACAGGTCGAGTTAGCGGACCAGAGTGGACGCCCTTTGGATAATCCGGGTGTCGGTTATTATTACAAGGCCTTTACAATTCTGCGGATCAACTTCTGGACCTGGAATGGCCGGTTTGTCCTCGTTTCCGATCAGGGGATTAACCCGAATGAAAAAGAACTGAAGAAATTGATCTCTCATAAAGAGTTCAAATCTCTCTCTGTCCCCTGGCGATATCGGATTCCGACAGGTTTGGTCATTGTTGTTCTGGGGATTATCGGGCTCATTCTCTATAACCGCAGCCGCCCCACATTTGCAGATCTCTCCGAGGAAATACTGAGTGACTCCCGTTATGAGGACGTGCTCGCTCAAATGAAAGAAGAGCAACTTGAGCTTGAGGAATGGATAAAGACCGAAGAGCAGCAACAGGAAAGCTTCCACGAAGAACTGCAGGAACGTCAGAGTGCAATTATCTCCAACGCCATCAATAAACTTGAAGCAGCCGGTATCGATCGGTTAGAGGCTGAGCAGAATTTAAGAATGGTGATGGAGTATCTTTCTTATCAGGAAGAGGATGCAGAAACTGACGAGGGTTAATCATCTCCAGTAGTTATCCTCATGAAAGTGGGTAACCCAGACAATCTCGAAGAGTTGTCTGGGTCGCATCGCGACAAGAGGGCACCTTTAAATTAATCCCATCTGAATTTTGTTTCATTCAGAACAATCCCCTCTTGTGCCTGTCGGCACTCAGACAACACTTACGTGATTGTCTGAGCTACCCTCGATTGATCGAATGCTGCGATTTACATCCGGCTCAGGACATATAGATTCGCAATGGAAATTCCTGAGAGCATCGAACCAATAATTCCCAGGAACCCCTGGTCGGTTCCGCAGAGATAGAGGTTGTCGAGGTGTGTCTGGCCGTCGCGTAATTTCACCGGGGCACCATACACAGCTCCGTTGGCATGGCCGGTGAATCGCCAGATCGTTTTCGGTGTGAACATATCCGTATCCACAATATGCTCCCGGAAGGGGGCGACCTTTTCGGTGACCTTGTCCAGAATCTGCGGGAACCAGACATCTTTCGCCGAGCGGTAAGCTTCCTCGGAAAGATTCATCCAGTAGTGCGGGTTCGCAATGACTGTCGCCCGTAATGTCGGGCCTTCTTTCACGAGTGAGGGATCTTCGTACTCGAAATTGTTCGGAGAGCAGATAATGCCGCTCGATAAATCAGCAGGCTCTTCGCAGGGAGCATAACTGAACCGGGGGGCATTGTTATAGAAGATGATCGTTTCATCGATACCCAACTCGGCCGGATATTGATCAAGGGCATAGATCGATTCAATGAACGAAAGCGCCCCCGGTTGAGGGGCTGTTTCCGGAAGTTCATCACCTTGTGGCTGTGTCATGCGAAAGGTTTCGAGAGAACCGGCAGAGGAAAGCAGGACATCGCATTCATACTCCGTGCCATCTTCAAGACGGACACCGCACGCCTTTCCATTCTGTACGAGAATCTGCTCGACTCCCCCACGCAGTTTAAGTTCTCCTCCCAGCGACTTGAATTTGCGCACCAGGTTTTTGAGGATCAGCCGAATTCCTTCCGCAGGTCGGGAAAACCCCTGCAGGAAGATGCTTTTGAACATGATCACAAACTGGCAGAAATCCATATCGTGCGGAGTCGGACTGCCGTAAAACATGAGCGGGCAGAAGAGCATGTCTTCCAGCGTGCTGTCGGAAATGTGTTCCTGCACAATCTGCCGGGCTGAAAGGTAAGGCTGGTTCAGATTCGTATCGTCAAACTGTTCAATCTTCAGCGTCAACCGATTGAAACCATCGATCTGATCCGGAAATTGCTGGTTGATTTCCTGCTGCAGCAACTGGAAATCGTTGCTGAAATTCAACCGATGTTCTGGGAAGACAACGGCCGAACCCTTTTGCGGTGTCAGATTGAAATCATCCCAGCGCAACCGGAGCTGTTTGAGCAGTTTGGCAAGTGGACCGGTTTTCGTCCCGGGAGCAGCGTAATTGGTGATCGCGTGCAGACCGACATCGTAATTCCGCCCGCGAAGACGATAGAACGAATTGAGCCCACCGATCGTCGTGTGCTTTTCGAGGATCAGCACATTCTGATCGTAATACGCCAACCGAATTCCCGCTGCCAGACCGGAGAGTCCGGCGCCGATAATGATCGTATCGTACTTCACGGGAATGATTCACTTAAGAAAACGGACTCGACCCTCGGTCCAACATCACCATGCAATATCTCGATATTCAAACTAATTTGATCGAGAATTTGAAGTTCGTGGATGCTCCGGGATGGGTCAGACTAGACGGTTGATTCGACGTCTTTGAGGAGCGGTTTCAGGTAGGTGACGGTGCTGTCCATCGTGCCCAGGTTGGTGTAATCTTCTTCTGGAATTTGCACACGGTACTGCTTGCGGGTTCCATCCACAATATCCAGAAAATCATGCTGTCGAGTTCCATCTGTTCACGGAACGGCACGGAATCGTCCAGATTCGTCAGATCTTCATCTGGGGCAATGCGTTCAAGGATATCAATAATTACCTGACGAATTTGTTCAGAAGTCATTCAAGAGTTACTCCAGCAGACTGATTGAGGGTGCGTTCTGCAAAACGTGTGATTAGTCCTGTGAAAACTTCGAGGGCGAAATTTTTCAATTAATCAGCGACCACGAATTGCAGCGCCAGTTCGGTTCATAATTAATAGGCCAGTCTGTCCGTCCTGACAACCGCTGACCGGATTCTAAACCTGATTCTGTCCGGGAATAGACGACATCAGGTATACTTTTTGACGATCACCGCCGAATTGATCCCCAGCATTCCAAATGAGTTGTTGAAAATATGGTTCACTTCACTCAATTGGCGGGGTTCATTCGCCACAATTTGCGAGAGGGCACAGCGGGGGTCCTGCTCGTCCAGGTTGATTGTAGCGTGTGCCACGCCGTCTTCAAAGGCTGGCAGATTGCCTAATAACTCTAAAGCACCGGCTGCTCCCATTGCATGCCCGATAAAGCTTTTTGTGTTATTGATCACCGTGCGGGTCGAATTCCCAAAGACATTGGAGAGAGCCGTCGATTCTTCGATATCTCCCTGTTCGGTGGCGGTGGCGTGGCTGCTGACGATGTCAATCTGATCAGGAGTTAAACCTGCTCGCTTGAGTGCCAGTTTCATGCATTCTGTCTGGCGTTCACTGGAGGGGAGTACGAAATCGGAGGCATCCGAATTGATCGCGTAACCGACGATTTCCCCGTAGATTTTCGCTCCGCGGGCCAGTGCGTCGGAAAGACGTTCTAGGGTCACCAGCCCCCCTCCCTCGGCCACGACGATGCCATTCCGCTGGGTATCAAACGGGCGACACGCCTTGGTCGGGTCTTCGTGGGAAGCGAGAGCTCCCTGGCTTTTGAAACTGGCAAAAATCCCGAATGTGTGAATGCTTTCCGAGACTCCGCCGGCGATGGCCAGGTCGACTTCCCCCAGACGCAGCATCTGCACACCCTGGATAAAACCTGCATTTCCAGCAGCACAGGCCGCCCCGATGGTCAGCGCGGGCCCGGTGATTTTCATGTTCAAAGTCACTTCACCCGCAGGATTATTCGCGACTGTCCGGGGGTTGTGATGATGCGACCAGAAGTTTGTGTCGTAGTCGAAATCTTTAATATTCGCGATTTCGTTCTCGGTTTCGACATTCCCATGCTCGGTGATTCCAATGTACACGCCCACGCGGTCGCGCGACACGTTTTCCCAATCGAGGCCGGAATCGACGACTGCCTCATTGGCACAATAGACAGCGAGAGAGCCAGCACGGGTTCCCGGCGGACATCTTTTTCCGTTTCTGATAGCGCAGGACATCGCAATTACAGACACCCGCCAGTACAGGTGGCATGTATCGTGTCTCGTAAGGAACGACACCCGAGACGCCCGCCAGCAGGTTAGCCCGAAACTCCTGCAGGTTATTTCCGTTGGGGGCGGCGAGTCCGATTCCCGTGATGACAATCCGATTTCGTTCGTCTTGCGGGTCGTACATGAAATTTCAAGATCTTAACCCCAGTCACTCTGGGGAGTTATGGTTGCGAGTGGGTGTCAGCCCAGCGAAGATGTCAAAGCCGGTTGATTTCCGTCGGAATCAACTTTACCTAGTTTAACAATTCGCTTCGTTTTCGTCGGCGAAAAGTTAAAAAAATGTTTCCCCGGAGAGTAACGCTTGGACCGTCCCCCCGCAAGCGGGCTGCCTGATCTCCGCCTGATTTTCCTGCCTCTGGGAGTCTCGATTCCTCCTGTGGGCATCCGCTTATTCAGAAGCTTCGTTCCTGGTTTCCACTGTGAAAATCGGTATTGCACTGAAAGCGGGTTCGCGGGTATGGTCCTGACCGATTATTCCCCCGCAGCCGGCACGAATCAAGGCGCGGGTTTCCGTTCGACAGGAAGCGATCAGGATGTGGTGTCCCACTTGCAGAGAAATGGTGGAGGATCTACCTGAATCTGCTCAAACAGAGCCGAAATGCCCTGTTTGTGAAGCAGTTCTGGTGGAAGCACCCTCTGTTCGCTCTGCTTCTGAAGCGAGGCTTAAGCCAGCCTCTACCCCGGACAAGACCAGCGACGCACTCAAACTGCTGGAGCGCTGGTCTGATCAGCGACTCTTTTCGCCTGAAGGGGAGCTTCCTGAACTCAAGCAACATGCTGACGTGGATCCCCCCGATCTCAATCTCGATGAAGAAGCTCTGCCCCTGGTTGAGCAGCAAGCGTCTACTCTTCCAGAGAAATCGGTGGAGAGATCGGTAGTCGATCAATCGATTTCCATTGCCCGCGCACAGGCAGAACAAAACCGCTCCGTCATGCGTCCAATCGCACCCGTGAGTGAGGTTCAGCGACCGACAGTTCCGCTGACGGCCAAACCAGAGATTTCAAAGACTGTCTCACTACCGAGTGCGACAGTTGAGAAGACTTCAACTACAGACACACTCACACTGGCTCGACCAGTACGAATCAATTC
Organism: Planctomycetaceae bacterium; assembly: GCA_041398805.1. Taxonomy (GTDB): domain Bacteria; phylum Planctomycetota; class Planctomycetia; order Planctomycetales; family Planctomycetaceae; genus Polystyrenella. The sequence goes on from JAWKUC010000003.1 coordinate 743,102, forward strand.
CCCATTAATACCACCCCCCAATGGCATGCATTTCGATGTGCAGGCCGCCATCCGGGAGCAACTCATGACTCAGGAACGTAGCTGGATTTCAGCGATCGGATATCTTTTCTCTTATGGTGGAATTGCCCTGTTAACGGCCGGAGCTGGCCTGACCCTCTGGTCCTTCTACGACGAGACTCTGGAGAATATTCCCAAAGAGTGGCTCGTTACGACGGTAGGCCAGATCTTTCTCTTCGCCGGTATGGTGATGCTGGTCGCTTTGATCATCGAGCGTATCGGGAACAAAATTCTCTTCCGCATCAGCCAGATCGACGACCGTATCACTCGCATCGAACGTGCCCTCACAGCTTTTTATGAGAGCCAACGCAGTGCCGAACAACCAGCATCCAAACCGCTGGATGTCCGCAAAGCGGGATAAAGCTACGTCTCATCCACGAGGGTGGTCCAGACAATCCTGCCAGGTTGTCTGGATGCCGCAGGCACACAATAGCGATGAGTGCTCTTAGACTGAGATGGTTGGGAGATCGATAAGCAGGAAGCAATTCAAGCGGGTTCAGATTCCACGCATTCGTGTTGCTTCGCAATCCAGACAACACTTCGTGATTGTCTGGACCACCCGTTTGAGCTGACCCCCTCGTTCTTCACGGGCAGGCTTAACTCGAGATGAACGCGAAGTAGTAGAAGATCAAGCCGGTCACCGAGGTGAGGGTGATATCGATGGTGGAGATCAGGCGAGCTTTTGTGGAGCTGGCTGTGTGGGCCGGGGATAGGTGGGTTGGAAAAATTCTTGAGCCCCAGAATGATTGTTGCCGCCCAGAAAAAGGGCGTGGTGATGGCAAAAATCAAATGCACCACAGGACCTTTCTCACGAAGGTCAGCCCTTCCTCATCGAGTCGAGGGGTCGTGATGTCTTTGTTAACGATGTTCTGCCAGCCCCCGTGCACCAGTTGGGTATCGACCTCAAACGCGACCACCGCCACCAGCAGCACGATTCCGAGGATCAGTTGCAGCGCCCGGTGCAGTTTGTAGTTCTTGAGAAATTTGACCTGATAGATGCTGAAGAGTAAAGCTGGGACAATCAGCACCAGGGCCGTAACGACGAAATCGAGCATGAACGACGCGTCGAAGCCCAGAAAGCCACTTTTCATTCGTTTCTCATCCGTGAAGAAGCTGAAGGGGAGGTGTGTGAGTCAAACGGGGTGTGCATCAGGCGAAATGACAGACATGGCCGCAGAAGTCAGAACCACCCGGCCAGAGACTCTCCGAAAGGTACCAAACTGCCATCAACCTGCCAAGCAGAGATGTCTCAATAACTCCAATCTGCCAGCTGGTTTCTGATAAAACCCGCTGGAGGGTTATTTCAACGGGTTATTCTGCTTTCATTAACATATCGCTGTATCAGAACTCTGGTGATGGAGTCGGCCATGTATTGATTCCCCCGCTTATTCGGGTGCAATCCATCTTTGCTGAGATGCCATTTGGGTTTGAGCCAGATTCCAGGTGGGGCGAAAGGGCTCCACAGGACCAGGTTTCGAATCACACCATCTGAAACGAGTTCCAGATCGTTCTCACTGGCCAGTTCGCGTTCCAGTCCGCCGAAGGGATCGAAAATGAAGCCTCGTGGAATTTCCATCAGTATTACCTCTGCGCCAATTTCATGGCAGGCATCAATAATCGTCTGCAAGTTTTCTTTGGTAGCAGCACGAGTTTTACCTTTGAGGTAATCGTGTCCCCCGAGTTCAATGACCACAATCTGAGGATTCGCTTCAATAACCTTGGGCAAATCTCTGAGTGCATCACTGGTGGTGATGCCATCCGTTCCCATATTGATGACGGGAATTGCTAACAATCTTCCGAGCTCTGCCGGGTATCCGAAGGCGGTGAGACTGTCACCCAGACAAACTACAGGACGCTCTCCATCAAGTTCGGGGCTTACACTTCGATGGCTTGCGGCGGACCACATCCATGTAAACGCGAGCCAGGCCCCCCACAACGCAATCACACCTAGTCTATTAACACGTGGCCTGAATGGCTCCTCCGGTTTTTTGCGAAAGTGATAAACACGCCAGACTCCAGCCAGCAACATCAGGGAAGCCAGAAAATAAATTACAGGTGGCCAGTCAATATTTTTAATCAGGATTATTGTCAGGCACACAAACAGTGGTAACCAGCCCGGTTTTCCTCGCAGGATGAGGATTGATGAGACAAGTAACCAGCCCGCGATCATCCAGGGAATCGTGGAGGGAAAAGTAAGGAGTGATGCAATCAAACCGACGGCACTTACCAGAATCCATCCCAGACGTTTAGCTGATTCAGGCATGAGCACTCCTGTCAAACATAATAATACAGCATGAAGATAGTCAGCATGCAGAGAAGAGTCGACCAGAGGCGATCTTCGGTCAGCAGAATGAATCCCAGTTTGCGATCGGATTCAGATAGCCGTTTACCAATACTACGCAAGGTTGAAGGAGAGCGGGCCAGTAAGGTCCATCCGGCTCCGAGGATCCCTGCCGTGAGCGGGGTGAGTGAACCACTTTTCAACAGGTATCCGATGAAACCGAAAACAACCAGCGAACCGATGATTCCCAGTACCAGCAGGCGGGCGCGAGTCGAACTGATTCCCTGGGTATGTTGCCAGGTCGGCAGGTCTGCGGCAGTTTGCTCTTTCGTCATCAGGCTGATCACGATGTACACCACCGAGGAACAGAGGAGTACCAGAATGACCCGATGGAAGAAGTTGAGGTTCTCCCCAATGTAGGTGCGAACCCAGTCCGCCGAGGGACTCGCGTTTTCCGGATTGAGTACATATGCCAGCCACCATTTGGTCGATTCATCAATAATCGCCGAAAAGACAATCCCGGAAATAATGGCCACAAAGGCCGCCGTTGCGGTCCCCCGTTTCCAGAACATGCCAAAGAAAAAGGCAACCAGAATGCCTGGTGTGAGATATCCCTGATAGTTGACGATTTCCAGGAAGAAATGTTTCTCCGAATTTGGATTGATTACAAAAATCGCCATCAGGGTGGCAACCGTGACAGCCACGGCGATGAAAATACGACCAATCAGAATCATCTCTTTGTCGCTGGCGTTGGGACGGAGATACCGTTTGTAAATATCGATAGTGATAATCGTCGCAGCTGAGTTCATCATCGAGTCGAGTGAAGAGAGAATCGCACCGATTAATCCGGCGGCGATCAATCCAAACAGACCAAACCCGGCAGGGACGACCAAGCCCATCAGTTTCGTGAAGGCGATATCCGAAGCAACTTTCTCCTCCGGTAACTTCACCTGGAAGAGATAGAAAGCAGCGACGCCGGTTCCAATTGCGAAGAAGGGAATGAGGAGTTTCAGAAAACCGGCGGCGACAATCCCGGAGCGGGCTTCGATATCAGATCGCGCCCCCAGTGAGCGTTGTACGATGAACTGATTTGTTCCCCAGTAATAACAGTGCATGCACATCAGACCGGTGAACACACCTGTCCAGGGAAGCTCGGGATGATTGGAGGGAAGATAAAGATGCATCTTCTCCATCGGCACAATCCCCCTGGCGGCATCGCCGATGCTGTCGAGACGCATCATCTCGGACCAGCCTCCCAGTTGGGAGAACGTAAGCCCTGCAAGAGTCAAACCGGCGATGAGAATCAAAAGTGATTGAATGGCGTCGGTATAGACAACCGCTTTCAAGCCGCCAAAGATAGTGTAACTGGCGGTGATCAGCGCGAAGGCGATTACAAAGCCGATGTAGTACTCGGGGATCACTTTCACCGAAGTTTTGATCGAGGTGATCGTCTCGGTCGTTGTCTCTCCTGTTTCCGCATTGGTAGTCGAGACCTCCTCTGAAATTTCGGTCTCTTCCACATAGGTCGCCCGATCTCCCAGCAGCACACAGACCGAGCGGGAACCGATATAAAGTGCCGGCACCATTTCGACGAGTACCATCAGAATCAACATGATGATCGCATAGACCAGTCGACTGCGGTGGTCGTATCGTTTCTCCAGGTACTCAGAGAGCGTGTAGATATTCAGCTTGCGATAGACAGGAAGGAAGAAATAACAGAGCGTCATCAAACCGAGAATCGCCCCGAGTTCGAAGTGACTCTGAGCGAAACCGACCGTAAAACCGATCCCCATCATCCCGACCATATGACTGGCACTGACGTTCGAGCCGAAGATCGAACTGGCGACTCCCCACCAGCGAATTTTGCGTCCGGCAAGGAAGTAATCTTCGGAGGTCTCTTCCTTGCGCCCTGCGATGAGCCCGACGATCATGACGCCGATCAGGGTTCCCAGAAAAATGAGCATATCAAGAAAGGAGAAGGGCCAGTCCATAATCGTAACCTGTTCGAAGCGCTGGAATTGATCGGAGGAGAACTCTGGAAATGAGAGAATCCCACTCTAACACAGAACGGGTTCCAAAGGGACCATAGCAGGTGGGAAATCCGGAACCGGTCTCCAGAGAAACGGATCGCCCGGTAATCGTTTTAATTGGCGCAATCGGAACCTCTCTCCCCGTAACGACCCCTACCTTTGGAGCGACTGGCGGGGGGATTGTAAAAATTGCCGACAGTTCATCGGTTAATCTCTCCGTCAGGGCTCTCGCATTCCGATGTTCAGCAGGTAATGGAAGATGAGCTTCCACGCCTCCTGCAGAGGATCATAATGATCGAGAGGCGAGTATTCAGGGACGAACAGACCAGTAACCTGTCACAATAGAATCATCCCTCCCTGAATCGCACCGAAGGAAGTTTCCCTTGCCTCATTCTCATATGGCTGTCGCCCATCTCGTCAAGCAGGTTGAGCTGTACAAAGCCAAACGCGAACTACGCGATAACCGCCCTCTCTGGCTGGTCGGTTTAATCGACGAACTGACCGATTTATTCGAGCCCATGGCCGAGGTTGGCCGTGTTGGTTTCGATTGCCAGATTGAAGAAGGTCACTGGACGCTTTCTCTCTTTCTCGGACAGACAGAATTCGTCGGTGGTCTGCACGATGGTCTCTCCCGCCCCGCGAATTTCCAGTTTAATCTTCTCCCCCTCCTCAACTTGATCGACGAAGTCGAGCAGTTCAATTATTTTGCCTGCCCCGATGAACAGGAACAGACTTCTCTGCAAACCTCCTCACACATTACCCTCCGCGGACGTCATCAGAACAATCCGCTGCAGCTCCACATCCTCTCTACCCCACCACAGCAGGCCGGCCCCGGCATCCGCCAGTTCCCTAATGGAGTGGTTGATCTGAAGAGATAACATCATGTTCCCTCTCCTCTTTGGTTTTTACTGCGGGCAAGTTATCATCCACACTCCGTGATTTTTCAACCGGGGATGTGGATGTGTGGAATCTGATTAAGCAAACTGGTAACTGGCTCGACGAGTGGCAACAGAAACGGGAGGCAAATCCGTTTCAGATGTTGCTGCTGGTCGGTCTGCTGCTGGTTGTGATGCAAATCTCCCCCTACTGGTACGCCACGCGTGATGGTGCGGAATATATTTCTGTCGCCCGCAGCATTGGCACTACTGGTGAGTTTCTGAATTACGGTTCCCCCCGCACCAAAGTTCCCCCCGTCTATCCACTGCTGATCTCTCCTGCCTGGTGGACCGGTGCACGTCCCTGGCTGGTCGTTTCCTGTTTGCAGGCAGTCTGGGGGCTTCTGTTTCTGGGAGGTGCCTGGCTCTGGATACGTCGCCTGCTACCGCAGCATGCGACTCTGCTCACCGGTTGCATGCTCGTGAATACCAGCTTCTGGTTTTATTATGCCCGCACGCTCAAGGAAGTTGTCTTCCTCGCCTTGTTGATGTGGACCTTGTGGTGCCTGCGGAAGTTGGTCGATCTTCTCCAACCGGTAGAGAATAAAAACTATAAGTTGATTTTCAGTTGGGGAATCTGCTCGACCATCTTATTCACCCTGCTCTGTCTGACGCGTTATTCTGCGATCGTGATTGCTCCGGGCCTGTTCCTGATGTTTCTCAAACAATGTTGGGAGCAGCGCTCCGGCTGGTGGCAGGTCATCGTTGTACCGCTTCTCGTTTCCATTGTTCCCGTGATTGCGCTGTATGCCTGGCTTCGCTGGGATCAACAGATGGCCGCGATCCATGGGCATGGGACCTATCTTGCCGCCTGGCAGGAAGCGGGATGCTCGTTCCTCGGGCGATTTAACGAAACATTGATTCGCCGGACGGAAGACTTCGGTCGACTTCTCTTACCCGGCATGTTCAAATCGTACAGCAATCAACCAACCTGGTTTGACTGGAATATGCTGATCTTCATCCCGACGATCATCGTTGTTCTGTATGGCTGGTGGCGTCTCTTCCGCACCACGAACGATCTGTTTGTGATGCTGTTTCCCTTTTATTTGATGTTGTATATCGCCTGGCCTTATCAACAGGGAAGCCGATTTGCTGTCACCTTGATTCCACTCGCCTTCGCCTGTTACTGGACCGGTTGCCGACAGTTGTTGCGTTTCGGTCCCCTCTTCCTGTCGTTGTTGTTCCTGCTGCATCTTATGGCATCCTGTTCTTACTGGGGACTGGTCGACCGCCCCCGGGCTGTGGAGGACTCCCTGTTGTGGAAGGATGTCGATCAACTTGCGGCACATATTCCATCGAAGTTCTGGATGTTCGTGATCAGATTGCCGTCCATAAAGTTCCCGCAAGTCTGCACTCGATGTTGCAGGTGGGGCTCGATTATCGGCTCTATTCGTTCAAGGATCATCCCGGTTTTTACCCCGAAGCAAACTGGATCGTGCAGCCTGCTCAACTCATTCGTCCTGTCGAGTTCGAACGAGTTTACGCAACAGCCGAGTTTCAACTGCTGAAACGAACCCGATCAGGTGGTACATTACCAGAACCGAAATTGAACTCGGAATAACATCAAAAATCGAGAACCTGCTGAATGAGTTCGCCACACAAACTGCAACCTGGAATTATCTCCGTCCTGCAGACTCCGTTTGATAGAGCGGGTCAGTTTGATAAAGAGAGCATGACGCGTCTCGTGAACGACTCCATCAACGCAGGTGTAAATGGCTTCCTCGTTCCGGCTGTTGCCAGTGAAGTCGCTGCACTCACAGCAGAAGAACGCTTCCTCATTGTGAGGCACGTCGCCGCTGTCACAGCGCAGCGGGTGCCCATCATACTGGAGGCCTCCGCAAATGAAGTTTCGCAATGCCAGGCCTTCGCCCCGCTGGCGGAAGAAATTGATGCTGCTGCCTGGCTGGTAGCTGTGCCGGAAAAAATTTACGGGCAACCCGCTGACCTCGTCTCCTTCTTTGCAGAGATCAGTCGAACGACAACCACCCCATTGTTAATTCAGGACCTGCAGTGGAACGGTCCCGGTTTAACTGTGTCCCAACTGGAACAGCTACAAGCGGCGGTGCCAACTCTCATCGGTGTGAAGATCGAAACGGTTCCCGCCGGTCCCAAGTACACCCAAGTACGCGAACATTTCGGAGACGACTTTTTTATCGCGGGTGGCTGGGCAGTACCACAATGGATCGAAGCACTCGACCGGGGTGTCGATGCGATGATCCCCGAGTCCTCCATGATACCGGTCTATGCGGCAATCCTAAGTGACTACCAGGCGGGCAACCGCGATCGGGCACTCGCTCGTTTTCGTCGGCTGGTCCCCTTGCTCACGTTTACCAACCAGGAGATTGGTCTCTCCATTGCTTTCTTCAAACGGTTGCTGGTGCGGCGCGGCATCTTTAATGAAGAGACGATGCGTCCCCCACTCTTTCACTGGGACGAGTACAACTCCCGCATTGCGGAAGAGTTGATCGAACTCTACTTCGAACTGGAACAGGAATTCGGGATAAAAGCTTAATCACTGATAGGGTCTGATCTACTTCAGGATTTAATCGCCAGGATATTCCTGTTTAGTATAATCAATAGAAAGTTTCATAAGCATTTGCTCTAAAGCAAATAAGATTTCCTCCGCTTTATGGACTGGTTCAGATCGGCAAAATGCAATAGCGTTCGGGTGATCTTCAGCATGCCACATCTCTTCAGGAAATGGGCCAATGCAAACCCAGATACTGACACCGCAGAAATCAGAGTCAACTGCGGGTGGTTCATGTATTTGATGAATGGCAATCTTGATCTGTTCTTTATTACCCAGCATGTCTAAGCCTGATGTCTATCGATTTCGAATAACAAATATGCACGTTTACAAAAAAACAGCGATCCAGGGAAGTCTACAATAAGTTCGCCTGACTCACTCAACTCTTTGCTTTCGAGTGATCCAAACTATCGCCTGTGCGATGTTCGTTCAACAAGGTCGATCTGCAACCATTATAAAAAAAGATTCCCTCTTTGTGATATATGTATTCAGCTGGAAAATGCAGCTGGAATTTCTTTGTAGAAGTCACAGGACACATTCTGGAGCGGCTGGGTGACTTACGTTCATCGGATTGCTGGTCGGTGGCATACAGTTTGCGTAATACCTCAACGACCAAATGAAATTATAAATGAGCCCATTGAATTATTGGGGAGTTTTGAAAACTTCTCGTTAAGCCGCGGACCGTTACTGGCCAGGGCTCTATCCAAAATGTTACGCATGAATCTCTTGAGGGATAACTCCCCTCCTTAGATAGCTATGAAGGAGGATACAAAAATGAATACTGCAACTGAAACGACTCTTTTTAATGAACTTCCCTCGATCGAAAAACTGGAGCAACTGGCCAGTTGCCAGGATATGTGGTGTGTTTCAATCTATATGCCCACCAACCGAGCTGGTAAGGAAGTCCGACAGGATCCTATTCGGTTGAAAAACCTGGTCTCAGAAGCTGAAACTCAGCTGGAAGAAGCAGGAGTAGAAGAGGGAGATATTAAATCGCTCCTGAAACCCGCTCGGGATCTCTGCAATCTTGACTCTGATGGGAATCGTGAATTCTGGGCGCATCAGGGAGACGGCCTCGCCATTCTACTGAGAAAAGGTTCACATGAACTGCATAGTCTGCAGGTTCCAGTCGATGAATTAACCATTGTGGCACATCGACATCATGTTAAACCTCTGCTCCGTGCAGTAGAAAGTGACCAGGAATATTGTGTCCTCGCCGTAAGTCAGGGAAATGTTCGTTTTCTTGAAGGTTCTCGTAGTGGATTACATGAACGAACTGTTGAGGAACTTCCCGACAGTCTTAAAGAAGTGGTTAATGGAGATCACCATAAGGGATTCAATCTGCACTCCTTTAAAGTCCGTTCTGATGCCGGAAACAACGCCGTTCCTCACGGTCACATCGACTCAGATCATCTGCATGAACTGCGGACTTACTTCCGGGCGATCAATGAAGCGCTGAAGGATGTTCTGAAGAAAGATAACCAGCCTCTGGTTTTCGCCGGTGTGACCGAATTGTTCCCTTACTTCGAAGAACAGATGGAATACGATAACTGTGTGAAAGAACCAATCCACGGGAACCCGGATGAGCTTTCCACTGAAGAACTGCATAAGAAAGCGTGGCCCCTGGTAGAGGAACGTCTCAAACAGCGAGAAGAGGAAGCCGTGGAGCGTTGGAATTCCGTCGCTCACTCTGAGCTGGCGGAAACTTGCTTGAAAGAGATTATCCCCGCTGCCCATGAAGGACGTGTTGATACTTTGATTGTCAAACAGGACAGCCAGATTTGGGGGACCTACGATGTCGACCAGCGGAAAGTGGACATCGCCGAAGAAGCCACGGCAGAAAACTTCGACCTGCTCGACCTTGCCGTTATCAAAACCTTACAGGCAGATGGTCGAGTAATCGTTCTTGAGAAAGTGTCACTCCCGGACTACGTTCCCGCAGGCGCCATCTACCGCTACTAGATTCGTAGAAAACATGGCAACGCAAATTGATCGCGTTCTCAGCAAATCCAACCACCACCTAATACCCGATCGCCCTCGTACAGGACACATGCCTGGCCGGGGGCGATTCCGTATTGGGGGTTATCGAAATAAACGCGGAAGCGATTCTCATCAAGTAGTTGAACTTCGCAATCGGCAGGGGTGTGCTGATAGCGGATCATTGCCTGGCAGCGGAATTGGTTGGGGAGGTTGGGGACGAGAATATTCAACTGGTCCGCTTCGAGTTCATCGCAACCAAGATCCTCTTTCTGACCGAGGACAACCTGCCGGGTTTCGGGGTTGATCTCGACGACGAAGCGGGGTTCGCCGAAGGTCACACCGAGACCTTTACGCTGGCCGATGGTGAAGTTGTGGAAACCTTCATGCTCGCCCACGACATTGCCGGCGGTATCGACGAACTCACCGGCGGTATCGAACTCACCCCGGTAGCGTTTGATCCAACCGACGTAATCCTGATCAGGGATGAAACAGATTTCCTGAGAGTCTTTTTTGTCGTGCGTGTTGATCCCCGCTGTACGGGCCATCTCCCGCAGGTCTGTTTTTTCGAAATCACAAACCGGGAAGATGATTTTATCCAGCAGGTCCGGGTTGATTCCAAACAGAACATAAGTCTGATCTTTCTTGCGATCAGTACCCCGGCGCAAAGCGATTGTTCCTGTTTCTGCATCCGGTACAAGTCGCGCGTAATGACCGGTCGCGATTTTCTCCGCGCCAACTGATTTGGCGAAGTCCCATAACTTTCCGAACTTCAACCAGATGTTACACATCACGCACGGGTTTGGTGTGCGACCGGCGAGGTATTCGTCGGCGAAATAATCTTTGATGCGACCGAACGCATCCTGAAAGTTCAGTGCATGGAATGGGATATCCAGCTTGTCGGCGACGCGGCGGGCATCGGCGGCATCGGAAGCGGAGCAGCAACCCTGCTTATGGCTTTTGTTGTTGAGGACCGGCAGGCCATTCTCCATGGGAGCGCACGCTTCGGCCTCGGTCGCACCCGACCGCATGAAGAGGCCGATCACCTCGTAACCCTGTTGTTGCAGCAGATAAGCGGCAGCCGAACTATCGACCCCCCCACTCATCGCCAGCACAACCCGCGTGGACATTTTTCTTCCTGTTAACGTTTTTGACTTCAATGTTGTAATGAATGCCGGGAGAATCTCTCTCCCTGCGTGAGTTTAGACCTCTCCCAGTGCAGAAAAAAGACCCCGGCTGCGGAAAGAGGTTCAATTCGGGGAGATTCGCTGGTAATTGAGGGAATCAGGAAGTCAATATGAGAAATAGAACGCCAGTAAATTCTTGTATAGCAGTAGCCAAAAATCCCACTTTAATAGGTCTCAATAAATATTTCGGGGTTATCCCAATCGATAATGAAATTATCTACTCCGAGCTCAAGGAAAATCTTACTGGTCTCTCCAAAAGCATCCGGATCGTTACTCTCTTTCACATAATATCCTGACAAGCGATACATGAATTCTATTTCATGTGGTTTCCCGATTTCTGAGTCAGGTAGTTTTTTTTTATCAGGTTCGCCTATGTACAACATCCAGAGATCCAGTTCCTCAGGCTTTACTTTTTGCTTTGGTAAATATTCCTCAATTTTTTCCTCCGTCAGGGAAGCAATTTGTTTTCCTCTCTTTATCCATCCAGATAAAGCTTCAAGATAAAACTCAACGTTTCTTTCACTCGCATAGTTCGAATTAGGAATTTGTATTATAAGTTCCTGCTTGTTAAATTTGATTCTGGCTCCGCCAACTTTTTCTTCATCATACTCAAAATCACTGACGGTTAATTTCGTCCAGTTTTTCATTGGCTCATTCCCTTGTGGTCAAATAGAATTTCGACGACTATCCGGCCGCGATCGAGTAATTAGGAGAGATGGTTTGGGACAAATAATTAGCATTAGTACTGTGCTAATTTATCAATGAAACCGTCCATGATACTAGAATGATCCAGTTTGAATCACTCGCTTTTTTGGTGCTTCGCGAGTTCCGCGGGAGACCCGAGTAGGCCCAGATCGAGCATCGACTGGACAACTTCCTTCGCGACGGGCCCCGCCATTTTCCCCCCGGAACCAGCGTGTTCCATGACGACGGCGAAGGCATATTTGGGGCGATTGGCGGGGATGAATCCGGCGAACCAGGCGTGGTCCCGTTTGCCGGCACCGACTTCAGCCGTTCCCGTTTTTCCGGCGATTTCGATGTCGGAGAGACGGACCGATTTGTAGCCTGTCCCGCGCGGGTTCTGCACGACCATCCATAACCCTTCACGGATGCGGGCGAGCATGTCGTCATCGACTCCGGCGATTGGTTGCACGGTCGGTTCGCGATAACTCGGCTCTGATGCATCGACATCTTCAATCTGATCCACGAGGTACGGTGTGACGAGTTCCCCCCCATTAGCGATGAAGGCCATCATGCGGGCGATTTGAATCGGGGTGGTTGTTAGTCGCGCCTGTCCAATCGCCAGACCACGACTGTTCCCCGCGTAACCGACATCCCCTTCTTTGAGGTTGGGCAGATTGCCTGAACGTTCATCGGGCAGATCGATACCGGTTCGTTGCCCGAAGCCAAGTCGACGCGACCAGTCGACAAACGGTTGTGCGCCGAGTTCTTCAGCGGCGGTAAAGTAATAGACGTTACACGACTGACAGAGAGCGTCGGTTAACGTCATGTCATCGTGACCATGACCGTAATGAGAGTAGACGTAACAGCGGTATTGATGAGGTTGGTGCAGATACCCCTGGCAGTACCGAGGTTGATCCGGGTTCCACTTACCACTGTGCAGCATCGCAATTGAGGACATCGTTTTGAAGACCGAGCCAGGCGCAACAGCCATCTGGGTGAACCGGGTCATGAAAGGACCTCGTTGATCCTGTTGCAGTTGATTCCATCTGGGAAGGTTCGATTCCGGGTGACACATCAGTTCGAGATCAAACCCGGGGGCCGAGACTGCCGCGACAACTTGCCCCGTGCGGATATCAAGCACAACCACTGCCGCACCGGCCGGAGGCTGGATATGCTTTCCCTGTCCGATCGCTGTCTGGTCCGGAGCGGCATCGACGACATCTTCATTGTTAGCTTGCGAGTCGTTCGCGGCCAGGTTTTCTTCGCCGAGAGAAATCTTCTCTTCGAGATGATCCTGAATGCGTCGCTGCAACTGGCTGTTCAGCGAGACGATGATGTTCCGCCCTTTGCGGGGATTACGAATGATCTCATCCGAGATGATCTCCCCATGCTGGTTCTTCACAACCCGCCGCAACCCACGCAGCCCTCGAATCTGACGGTCGTATCTTTTTTCGAGACCCGTTAAACCGATGTGGTCGCCGATCTGATAATCGAGGGGATCATTCTCACCGAGAGCCGTCTTTCGTTCTTCGAATTGTTCGGGAGTGAGGGGGCGTCGCACACCGATGATGTGCGCTGCCAGATCACGCCGGGGATAATGTCGTTCTGTCGTTGCTTCGAAGTCGAGTCCGGGGAATTGTGACTTATGTGTTTTGATCCGGCTCGCCAGTTCAATGCTGATGTTCTCGATGACGGTGTGATACTCAAGTTCCTCACGAATCACGAGCGGGTCATCGGTGACGCGATGCAGGGTTGTCGTCAGCTCCGTACGGATCGTGTCGGTGACTTTCGACCACCAGTCATCAGGAGTTTCCTCGTCGGTGGGTTGTGTCGATTCGGCAGCCGCTTCCCGTTCTTCCCGTCGACGCAGGACTGACGCGAGTTGTCGTTCCACCCGTTGCTGAATCTTTTCTCGTGCAATACGAAGTTCCTCGCGAGTCTGACCGGAGAGACTGGCCAGACGGTTCCACATATCCTCCCGTTCCTGCAGGATGATCGCTTTCTGCTCTTCGAGTTTTTCCGAATCGCGACGATCCTGGGGAGTGAGCCTGCTGCGGGCATGCCGTTTGAGCCACTCTTCATTCGCCGGTTCTTCCAGCCAGCGATAATGGGCGGTCAGGTTCAGTACCTGTTGATCTTCCGCCAGGACCAGCCCTTCCCGAGTCAGGATGCGTCCATCGAGACTGGGGATTGGAATTTCACTGACGTATTCTTTGTCGAATAGAGATGCATAATCATCGGTCAATTCGGTTTGAATGAAATAGAGCCGGTACAGAATCACGCTGACGATGCAAATGAAACCAACAAGCAACGTCACCAATCGCAGCAGCGGATTCTGATCCGTCCGTAACGCCTCCATCGCTGAACGAGCTTCGGCCTGAGAGGAAGTAAACGGATTGATCGGTTGGTTTAACATTGAGATTAAGTTGTGCTTCAAAAAACAAGCGGAGTTGTCTTAAATGTGTGCCACTGCTGGCTCGTCCAGCAGTGCCGTTGTGTGGTTAATTAAATTAATCTGTGAAAGGGATCTCTTATGTGTTGAACAATCTCATCTACTCACATGAATTCTAATATCCAGAGTTTCAGAGCATTCGTTCTTTCAAATTCAGTTGAAAGGTTGTTGGTTTCTGTAGGACAAAAGTCAGTCACTCTCTCACTGCTGGGCAAGCCAGCAGTGGCACCCCTGTCGTGAATGTTAATGCTGAAATTCATGTTATCTCCAGGCAACCTGGTTACGGGAACCGGACCAGAGTCGGCGGAGAAGTCGTTGCAACAGCAGGAGTGTCAGCAGGATGGCACCCGAATAAACAACTGACCCGGCAGATTGCAGCAAAACAGTTTGCCACCAGTTGAATTTGCCGTCGAGCCCCATGACTGTCAGGTTCACCCCGAACAGATACCAGCAGAGGAGAAAACTGGAACGGCCCCAATTCGATTCCGATTTCTTTTCGTCTCGCGTCCACTGACAGAGTGCAACCCCCAACACGGCCAAAAACATCCCGACACCAAACGCTTCCCCACGCAGGGCATCTTCAGCGAGACCAACCATCGCAGCCAGTAGCAGTGCCTTATTGCCACTCCAATTGTTCGCGAACAGGACCAGCAGCATCGCCAGAAACGCAGGCTGTACTTCCCAGCAGGTCAACTCCCGCGCTAACCCCGCCTGACAAACCAGTGCCAGATATATCAGAACCGCAATCTTAAAAAACGTCTTCATCAGTTTACTGCTCGTTAGTCATCAAAGTTTTTTATTCAACACGAAGGCACGAAGACACGAAGTGTTTTTGAACCACGAAAGACACGAAAAATTTTCTAAATTGAAATTAAAAAGGCGTTGATTCTTTCCTTAAATCAGGTTCATCAGTTCGACCCTTAGTGTCTTGGTGCCTTCGTGTTTAAATCAAATCCATGATTAAAGATAAGCCACAATCGCTTCCTCATACTCAATACCACCCTCAGCCCCTTTCGTACTTTTAGTGTCTTTCGTGGTTAATAAATTTAATTCCCCAACATCCGATTCGGATTCATTTTCTGTCGTAATATTTCCACCTGGGTGAAGCGTGTCTGCTGCACAGCGGGTTCGACCTGTATCGTCCATTCAAGGCTTCCTCCGTCGAGTTCGGCTTTGATTACCTTACCGAAATAGAGGGGATATCCCTTCGGGCTTTCGGCGGGAACAGTGTAGACATCGTCACCCTCATGAACGACTTCTTCGTGACTCACCAGGGTTAACTCGCAGTGACCTTCACCAGTTCCCACAAGCAGTCCTTCCGCACCAGTGACAAACTGTTGTCCAACTTGCCGAATCAGGCGGGCCCGCGCGGAAAACTCTTCGTCGGTCACTCCCTGAATCGTGCTGCTCCAGTGCCCCACCTGCGAGACTCGACCGACTACCACGCGACCGGAGAGGACAAGATCTTCCGCATCCACTTGATGATCTTCCCCCAGGTCAAGGACCGGTTTCTCGCTACTGAGGACCCAGTGCGATTCTGAGACGCCACTGCTGGAACCGGAATCGAGCAGCAGTTCGTTCTTCCACGCGTATTGGAGGGGTTCACTCAGGACGCGCGCCGAGACCAGCTCGGGAAGAACCAGGGCTGTCGATTTCTCTGCTCGAAAGGGGAACTGCACGAACTGTTGTTGCTCAGTTACCTGTTCTTGCAGGCGAATCGCTTCCGAACGGGCCGTCTGCAATTCCCCTTGTAAGGCCGCGACTTCGGTTTTCAGTTGTTCGAGTTCTTCTGAGTGATCGACTGGTTTGACCTCGGGCCAGGCTTCTTTGGTGAGCACGATCAACAGCAGACCTGGTTTCAAGCTTTCGCGCACCGAGAGAGACAGCTTCTGGCCGACTTCTTCCGGTGCCAGAAACAGGATCAACGCCAGCAACAACAGGCTGACCAGAACAAAAATGGAAGGACGTCTCCTGACCATAATTGATGAATACTTCGATTAATTGAAGACAGATTTTTGAACCACGAAGACACGAAGGCACCAAGGTTTGATTTGATATGAAGGATAAAGAAGAAACTTCATCCCGAATTACGAATCAAAGTTTCTAATAGATAATCAATTGCTTTGAAAAACTTCGTGTCTTTGTGTCTTAGTGGTTCAACTTCTTTTGATTTCAGAATTAATATTGAAGTGGGTTCTTTTTACTCCGAACCATCGTCCAGGCTGTCTCTCCATTGGGCTAGGTGTTCCAGACAAATGGCGGTGCCGCGGGCGACGGTGGTGAGTGGGTCTTCTGTCACGCGGGCGGGAATGCCGAGTTGTTCGTTCATGAAGCGATCCAGTCCCCGTAAGAGGGCGCCTCCTCCGGTTAACACGACGCCTTGATCGGCCAGGTCGGCGACGAGTTCCGGTTTACATTGTTCGATGACCTGCTTCATGCAACTGAGGATTGATTCGAGTGGACCGCGTAAGGCTTCGCGAACCTGTTCGCTGGTGACGACCGCTTTCCGGGGGACGCCGCTGATTGTATCGAGGCCACTCACTTCCATGTTGAGTTCGCGGTCCTGTGGGTAAGCACTTCCGATTTGTACTTTGACCTGTTCGGCAGTCTGCACACCGATCCGCATCGAGAATTTCTGACGAAGATAATCGACAATCGCGACATCCATTTCGTCGCCCGCAATTCGAATCGATTTACCGACGACGATATCACCAAGTGAGAGAATCGCGACTTCGGTTGTTCCGCCACCGATGTCGCAAACCATGCTTGCCATTGGTTCGGAGATCGGTAAACCGGCGCCAATGCTGGCCGCTTTCGATTCGTCGAGCAGATATATGCGCCCGGCACCGGCTCGTTCAGCGCTATTGAAGACGGCTCGTTTTTCGACGGGGGTGATTCCTCCCGGCACGGCGATGACGACGCGGGGTTTAAGCCCCATCGTCTGGTGACTTGCCTTCTCGATGAAGTACTTGAGCATCGCTTCGCACAGTTCGAAGTCGGTGATGACTCCATCCTGTAATGGGCGAACAGCAGTGATTGAATCAGGGGTGCGCCCCAGCATCTGCCGGGCGAGTTTGCCGACGGCCGTGCCGCGACCCAGAACTTCACGGGTTCCCTTCTGCAGGGCAACGACCGAGGGTTCATTCACCATGATCCCCCGCCCCTGCCGGGCGACGAGTGTATTGGCTGTTCCCAGATCGATAGCCAGATCGGGACAGAAATATTGTTTAACGCGATTCAGCATCCGTGCTTACTCACAAGAAATCGTCAGGAGAAAGCCAACATCAGCACCTCGGGACGAAGTTCCTTCCCGTCAGGAAGCGCAAGTTGACTGTTCGGCAGGATTTGCCGGAAGCGAGTTGTATCGGAAACATCCAATCGGGACAAGACGGAGATCCGCCAGCGAATCCCCGAAAGCGTCTCTGGGTAGATGTTGTTAGTTGTTGTGAGGCATGGGGTTACAGTAGGATGTGGTCTATCGGTTTCGGGAGTTCTTCGACATCTTCCTCCCCAGTTGCTGGCGGAGATTGATTTCGATCGTCTTGGCCAGGGCGGCCACGGGGAGATCCTGGTCATCTTTTCCGAACGGTTCTTCGATCTCGTCCCCGATTTCATCCAGTCCGAAAAAGGCGTGCGAAATGAGTAATACGACCAGCGGAGTCAGCCACTGCACATCTTTCACAATTCCGAAAGGGAGGAAGAAGCAGTAGAAGGCGACGGTTCGGTGGATGAGGACCGAGTACGCGTAAGGAATCGGCGTGTTCTTCACCCGCTCGCAACCTCCCTGGATGTCGGTTAAAGAGGTGAGTGTGGCATCGAGCGTCTGATAGTGGTAATCAGTCAGCCAGCCTCGTTTCCAAGCGGCCGTTAATCGTGTGCCGAGTACGTGCAACATCGCCGCGGGAATGTTGCGTTGTTTGCGTAAGGCGTCGACATCAGCCGCTGGAAGAAATTGACTGAGCTCGGGAAACGGGTCGTCATCCCGCAGGGCATTCTTGAGAGTGTGGACATACGCCATCACATAAACGACCAGGTCCTTCTGCAGTTGTTCAACTTCACCTTGCTCATCAGGGTTGGGTGTCGTCAGGTACATCGGTAGCTGTCTGGCCCAGGTGCGGGAGGAGTTCACCAGTCGACCGAGGAGTGTTCTTCCTTCCCAATATCGTTCGTAGGCAGCATTGTTTCGAAAACCGAGAAAGATACCAATCGCCAGCCCGACCAGAGTGAAGGGGGTACTTGTTAACGAATACTTATCATCAATATCGAAATGGATTTCCATATAGGTCACGATACAGGCACAAACCGTCATGAAAGTGATTCGCAATACCGTATGTGAAATGGAGGTTCCCCGAAAAGTGAAGAGCATCCGGAACCAGGAAATTTTGGGATCAACAATCATGAAGCTATCCAACCTGTGGAAGTGGGTGAGTGGTTTCTATGTCTCTTCGTAAGATAGCGTCCCGGTTGTCACTCTGGCAAACGCATCAGAGTTGAATTGCAGAAGTTGATGTTTCACTTAGTCGTAACTTAGAATGACTTCATGAATGTGTTGAGCATTTTGGGGAATTCGGCGGTGCGGACCTGGGAGGGGTCGTCGAGGCGGATTTTGACGGTGTGACCTCCCCCGGTTGTCTCTTTAATCTCCCGGTCAGCTCCCAGATCGGCGATGCGACCGAGGGTGATCTCTCCCTTGTTATCGAACAGAGTCAGGTCGACCCCTTCCCGGCGTTTGGTGTGGATAGTGGCGAGTTTCTGTTTGGATTTTTTATGCGTGACGGCAATCACCTGCTTCTGACCATACTCAAGCTCGACTCCTTTTTGCTGTTCACACAACTCGCACAGCTCATCAATCAGTTCGGCTGGCCACTTCACCCGTTTGTTGCTCGGGAAGCCTTTACGTAAGAGATGCCATTTGCGACCTAGTTGTTTCCACGGCATAAGATCAGCCGGTTTCAGCTTGGCCTGTTCTTTAACTGTTCCCAGGAAAGCTTCGGCTGCTGTCGTCAGGAACTTACGGAACGAATCACTGGTGACATCGTCCTCTTTGAGGATGGTGATCTGAACTTCCTGCCACGGTCCTTTGATGTTCTTCACCCGGATCCGGTCCCCCCGGTTATAAACGGGAATGTCGTCGAGGTCATCGATGGAGGTCAGGCTGAGTTGTCGGTTCAGCTTCTCCTGCTCGAACGTTTTCTTGGGAACGCGGAACTTGAGTGTCAGCACCCATTCATCCGCCGTGAGGGCGTGCAGGAACCAGCTGTTCTCTTTGCTTTTGCCTTTGATCTCAACCGTCGAGCGGTGATTCCAGTTCGGTTCGGCAAGAGAGAAGTTCTCATTCAGATAATCAACAACTTCCCCCAAAGCTTCCCCTTCCCAGCGGCAGGGTTTACCCGACAGACTGATGCGATCCTGCGTATGCCAACGCCTACCATCGGTTTGCCAGGGTGTTTTTTCTTCCTTGCCGATGTCTTTGAGGTCGAGGTCACCCTCCTGCTTTTTCGATTCCTGTTTCGCATCGTAAATTTCGATGTCGGCCCGTTTGGCCGCAGCTAGAACCGGTTTTAATAACTCACCCGTATAGGAACGATGTCGCTCGGTTTTCTTGGCCGGTTTGCCGTTACCGGCGATAGCTGTTTGATACTCATCGGCATAGGCGACAACTGCCTCGGGTGTTCCCTGGGTGACGATGAAGCCACCTGCTTCTCCCGCTTCGGGGCCGAGGTCGACAATCCAGTCGGCCATTTTGATCACATCCATGTTGTGCTCAATCACGACGACGGTGTTCCCCGCTTCGACCAAACTGTTGAGAACCTTGAGCAGCTTGGCGATGTCATCAAAATGCAAACCGGTGGTCGGTTCATCGAGGATATACAACGTCTTCCCGGAATGAGGCCGTACGAGTTCCGAGGCGAGCTTCACCCGCTGTGCTTCTCCCCCTGATAACGTCGGGGCTGATTGACCGAGTGTCAGGTAATCGAGACCGATAGAACATAATGTACCGAGATAACTGCGGATCTTGGGAATGTTGCTGAAGAGTTCATACGCCTGGCCGATCGGCATCTCCAGGACATCAGCGATCGAGTAACCATTGAATTTGACGTCGAGTGTTTCCTGGTTATACCGTTTGCCGCGGCACGTTTCGCATTCGACCCAGACATCGGGAAGGAAGTGCATCTCGATACATTTCTGACCATTCCCTTCGCAATCTTCACAACGTCCCCCGGCCCGATTGAAACTGAAACGACCGGGACGATATCCCCTTACTCGGGAGTCAGGCAAACGCGAGAAAAGATCGCGAATATGTTCAAAGACACCGGTGTACGTCGCCGGGTTGGAAGCGGGTGTGCTTCCGAGCGGTTGTTGATCAACTGTGATGACTTTATTGATTTCGTTCACGCCCAGCAGTTCATCAAAAGCACCGGCCGGTTCGGAACTGTTAGAGAGTCGTTGCTGTAATGCACGCGAGAGGGTCTCTTCGACGAGTGTACTTTTACCCGAACCACTTACCCCGGTAATACAGCAGAAGGTGCCGAGGGGAATTTTCAGGTCAACATCACGCAGGTTGCGATGTCGGACACCGAGCAGTTCCAGCCAACCCCGGTCGTGAGTTTCTCCATCGACTACGCGGCGCTGTTTGGGAACCGGGATCCCTTCTTTGCCAGAGAGGTACGCTCCCGTTAAGGTCTTCTGTTTAGTCAGTTGTTTGAGTGTTCCCCGGCCCACGATCTCGCCCCCGTTGCGTCCTGCGCCCGGGCCAAAGTCGACGAGTTGATCGGCCGCTTCCATTACTTCCCGGTCATGCTCGACGACAATCAACGTGTTACCGAGGTCGCGCAGTTTCTGCAGTGCTTCCAGTAACCGGGTGTTGTCGCGCGGGTGAAGTCCGATGGTTGGTTCATCAAGAACGTACAGCACTCCTGTTAAGGCGCGACCGATTTGTCCCGCCAGGCGAATCCGTTGTGCTTCCCCGCCGGAGAGTGTAGGGAGACCCCGTTCGAGATTGAGATAATTGAGACCGACATCGACCAGGAACGACAACCGGCTTTGCGCTTCATCGAGCAGGTCGCCGGCGATCTTGCGGTCGGTTTCGTTCAGTTTGATCTGACTGAGGAACTTGAGGCTCTCTTCCAGCGACATCCGGCAAATCTGCTGAATGGTTTGGTCATGAAACCGAACAGCGGCGGCATCTTCCCGCAGGCGACTTCCGCCACAATAGGAACAGGGAACTTCGCCGATCATGTCGAGCAGTTTACGACGATGTGCGAAGGAAACACGTGCCGCTTCTTCAATCGCAGGGTACAGACCTTTGTATTGAATTTTGAGTTTCGGTCCTTTGCCGGAACCAACAGGAATCCAGCGATCACCCCCGTAGAGAACAACACGCTGTTGCTGCGCGCCCAGTTTTTCAAAGGGAACATCGAGCGGAATGCGGTACGCTTTGGACAACCCTTTGAGGAATGAATTGAAGAGAGGATTCTTGGCTGGTACAGGCCAGGCGGCGATGGCGCCTTCGATAAGTGTCTTTTTTGGATCCGCGATGAGCGAAGTGAGATCGGTCCCCTGCTCTGTTCCAATTCCTTCGCAGGCTTCACACCAACCAAGCGGGCTGTTGAACGAAAAGTTCTGTGGTGTCAGTTCTTCATAACTTTGTCCGCATTCGTGACAGGCGAGATGCAGGCTGTAGTAATCGACTTCCCAATCGGTCTCTTCGCGATCTTCTTCAACATGAGCGACATGCAGTTCACCGGCACCCAGGTCGAATGCTTTCTCGATGGAATCGGCCAGGCGCGTGCGGGATTGTTTACCGAGGGTGATCCGGTCGATGACGATCTCGACTTCATGTTGTCGCCGCCGGTCAATCTGTGGCACTTCCTCAATGCGGTAAGTCGTTCCATCGACTCGGACGCGGGTGTAACCCTGTGATTTGATGCGTTCCCACAAGGTTTCGTAGCGCTGACCGACACGTACGGTCTGCGGGGCGAGAATCAGGACGCGTCCTTCTTCGGCACTGTTTAGAATCTGACCGATTACCTGGTCGTGTGTTTGCGTGGCAATTGGGATTTCGCATTCGGGACAGTACCGGGTTCCAAGCCTCGTGAAGAGGACGCGCAGGTAATCGTAAATTTCGGTCACCGTACCGACTGTAGAGCGAGGAGTGTGACCGGTGTTTTTCTGTTCGATGGCAATTGATGGGGAGAGACCATGAATATGCTCGACGCGGGGCTTCGGCATCTGTCCCAGGAACTGACGGGCATACGAGGAGAGCGATTCCACGTATCGCCGTTGTCCTTCGGCGTACAGAGTGTCCATCGCCAGCGATGTTTTACCGCTCCCGCTCGGGCCGCAGAAGATGCTCATCTGGTTGCGGGGAATCGTGAGATCAAGGTCCTGCAGGTTGTGCTGTCGCGCACCGCGGATGGTGATCTCTTTCGCTTCGGTATCGGTCGTCTGTTTTTTCTTCGCTTTGCCGTTTGTGCTTCCATTGGCGGAAGGTCCGAGCGGAATGAGTCGCGCGGGGATTTCGGATTTCTTCGGAGCTGATTTAGGTTTCATTCCGAGCAAAGGTGCGAGGGCGCGACCGGTGTGCGAATTGGCATGCACGGCAAGTTCTTCGGGGCGACCGGACATGACCACTTCTCCACCACCTCGTCCCCCTTCCGGGCCGAGGTCGATCACCCAGTCGGCCGTTTTAATGACGTCGAGGTTATGCTCGACAACGATGACCGTATTCCCGGCCTCGACAAATCCGTGGAGAACTTCGAGCAGCTTGTGGATATCGGCGAAGTGCAATCCGGTCGTCGGTTCATCGAGAATGTAGACCGACTTCCCGGTCGAGCGTTTACTCAACTCGCGCGTAGTTTGACGCGCTGAGCTTCACCTCCTGAGAGAGTGGGGAAGGTTGCCCCAGCTTTAGGTAATCGAGACCGACGTCGTGCAGGGTTTGTAACTGTTGTTTGATTTTGGGAATGTTTTCAAACAGTTCGAGTGCTTCCTGCACATCCATGTTGAGGACTTCGGCGATGTTATATCCCTTGAAGTGGATATCGAGGGTATCGTGCGAGAACCGGTTTCCTTCACAGACGGGGCAGGTGACCCAGATATCGGCGAGGAAATCCATCTCGAGTTTTGTCGCCCCATAACCTTCACAGGCGGAGCAGCGACCCGCTTCTACATTAAAACTGAAGCGGCCCGGTTTAAATCCTCGCGCGCGAGACTCCGGCAGATTGGCGTACAGGTTCCGAATCTGATCGAACAGTTTGACGTAGGTAGCAGGGTTAGAACGCGGGGTACGACCGATGGGGGACTGATCGATATCAATCGCCTTATCGATCAAATCGAGTCCCTCGAACAATGTATGTTTGCCAGGTTCCCCTTTCCCCTTGTTGACATCCCGATTCAAAACCTGCCAGAGAATATCATTGATGAGCGAGCTTTTCCCCGAACCACTCACGCCAGTAATGCAGAGAAACGTCCCCAGGGGGAAATCGACATCAATCTCTTTCAGGTTATTGTGCGACGCCCCTTCGATGCGGAGTTTGTTTTCACCAATGGGACGACGCTCTTTCGGGACTTCGATTTTCAGTTTGCCCGCCAGGTATTGCCCGGTCAGGCTCTGCTTCGCTTTTTTGACCTTGGTAAGTGAACCCTCAACAGTCACTTCACCCCCACGCACACCCGGACCGGGGCCGAAGTCGATGAGGTGATCGGCCGCCCGCATTGTTTCTTCATCGTGTTCGACGACGACGACCGTGTTTCCCTGATCTCGCAAGTTACAGAGACTGTCGAGCAGCAGTGTGTTATCGCGCGGATGCAGTCCAATAGAAGGTTCGTCCAGAATGTAAACGACACCGACGAGTCCACTCCCGATCTGGCTGGCGAGACGGATACGCTGCGATTCTCCTCCTGAGAGGGTCGGCGCGGTCCGATCGAGGGCGAGGTAGTCGAGACCACAGCGGAGCAGAAAGCCCAGGCGGCCCCGAATTTCTTTGAGCGCTTCTTCCGCGATGACAAAATCGGTCGGGTTCAGTTTCAGTTCATAAAAGAACTCAGCTGCTTCGCGGATGCTGAGCCGGCAGACATCAGGGAGCGAGAGTTCGCTCTGCTCGTGTTCTTTACGGAAGGTTTTGTCGCTCGACTCGAGCATCACGTTCTGCGCCTGCGCGTTCAAGCGGGAACTGTGGCAGGCGGTGCAGTCGA
The DNA here is from genome assembly GCA_041398805.1 of Planctomycetaceae bacterium. GTDB lineage: Bacteria > Planctomycetota > Planctomycetia > Planctomycetales > Planctomycetaceae > Polystyrenella. The sequence goes on from JAWKUC010000003.1 coordinate 767,429, forward strand.
CGATCTCCATGTATTTTTCGAGCTGCTTGCGACGCATGGGGTTGTTTGTTTTGCGATACGATTCGAGCAGTTCGTCGATGTACCCATCGTAAGTATCGCCATGTTTCCAGACACCACCCGAGTGCCGCCAGCTGAAGGTGATCAACCGGTCTCCCAGGCCATAGAGGAAGAGCTTCTGTGCTTCATCCGGAAGTTCTCCCCAGGCCGTTTTCAGGAACGCGCCCTCTTTCATGCCAACATCTTTTTCAATCGCTTCGGCAATCCCTTTATAGAGATGACGTCGCCAGCGACCGAGCGCTTTGGAGGTTCCGAGCAGATTGAGCGCCCCTTTGAGAAGTGGTTTGCTCTCGTTCGCGATCAGAAGTTCCTCGATGAATTCGTGCCGGCGACCGAGGCCATTGCATTCCGGACACATCCCAAGGGGGCTGTTGAAACTGAAGAGCTGCGGGCTGGGAGGATCGAAACCGGTGTGACAGCTGGGGCAGGAATACTTCGCACTGAAGAGCCGCTCTTTTAAGTCGCCCTGCTCTTCTTCGGGGACGAACAATAATTGTCCGCCCGAGACGCGCAAGCCGTTCTCGACCGCCTCGGCAATCCGGTTGCGGGGTGTCTTTCCACCGACGAGCCGGTCGATAACAACTTCGATTGTATGTTTCATCTGCCGGTCGAGTCGCAAGTCATCGGTCAGCGAGACGAGGTTCCCATCGACGCGGGCCCTCAGGAAGCCCTGCTTGAGCAGGTCCTCCAGAAAATCGCGGAACTCTCCCTTCTGTTGTTGTACGAGGGGAGCGAGCAGTTGGTAGCGAGTCCCGTCAGGCGTCTGCTGCAAGAGGTCGATGATCTGTTCGTTCGACTGCGCCGAGATGGGGACGTGACAGTTAGGGCAGTACGACGTACCGACCCGCGCGTAGAGGACACGCAGGTAGTCGTAAATCTCAGTGATCGTACCGACCGTACTGCGGGGGTTCCGTCCGGAAGTTTTCTGCTGGATCGAAATCGAGGGAGCGAGGCCGGTGACGGCATCGACTTCCGGTTTGGGAAGCTGTCCCAGGAACTGCCGGGCGTAGGTCGAGAGGGACTCGATATATCGACGTTGTCCCTCGGCATAGAGGGTATCGAACGCGAGCGAACTCTTCCCCGACCCACTCACCCCCGTCATGCAGATCAGGCGATTCCGAGGGAGGGTGACAGAGACATCCCGCAAATTATGTTCACGCGCACCACGAATGGTGATATCAGTCAGGCTCATCTTCAGGCAGCAGCATCCAATAGGGAAAACCGGTCGTTTCGTTTCAATTCTCTACAATACTAGATCTGCCAGAAGTATAGACCAGTCGAATTCAGGGCGACAACTGAACAGCCCCTGGTTAATGAAGAACATCCAGGCTGAGGGTCTTTTTTCTCAGGTCTTCCGCCCGGTCAGCTGTCGTGTTCGTGTCTTGGATGTCCAGTAATTTCAGGTTTTTCAGTTTGGCAATTTCTTCCAGGCTGTCGTCAGTAACCTCGGTTCGCCTGAGAATGAGCCATTCGAGGGAGGGAAACTTTTTAGCGAGGTCTTTGATTCCGGTATCAGTAATAGGACGACTGTTGAGGTCGAGTCTTGTCAATTGCGTCAGTGCCGGTAACAAGAGCAGTCCCTCATCGGTCACTTCTGAATCACGCAGTTCGAGCACTTTAAGATTCGGCAACTTGCTAAACGAGCTCATGGAACGATCTGTCAATCGTAGCTTGGTAGATGCAAAAAACTCCAGTTTACAGGTTCTGGTAGCTGCTCCAAATGACGGTCTGTTAATACCAGAGGTTGTCCTTCGATTTTGTCAAAAATCTGAATCTCTGCTAATTGCGGCATTTGAGCAAACAGTTCCCACAGTTCTTCCACATTCGGACCATGATACGGTTTCTCTATTAAAAGTCTGTTCAGATTCTTAAGAGATTTCAGTTCAGATAACCCTTCGAGGGTGATCTCTTCATGAAGCGTGATTCTGATCACATTCAGTTCTGATAACTGTCCGAGTTGTTTTAAGTCCGAATCTTTAAAGAGATAGCTTTCACCCAGGAATCCTTTTGTTTGGGAGAAATGAGGGAGGTGGATTAATCCCGCAGAAGTGAGCCGATTTTTGTCGTCGAAGCAGAGAGTCTCCACTTCTTGACATTTCTCTACTTCAGCGGCTGCGGCAAGGTCTTCGTCCGTAGTGACAAACAGCGTACGAAGTTTCAGTTTGCCGAACATTCGAATCACAAAGGTGGGAAGATTATTGTGCATCCAGGGACTTCCCTCGATCACTACATTGGAACGGACCCCCGGCCGGTTCAACAACTGATTAAATGCGCTGTATCGATGAGATAATGATCTCCAGCTCAAAAACAAAACGGGAAGCAGCACCAGCAGAAAAATCGCCAGATGTCGTTTTTTGATTTTCGTTTTGTTAGTCATGTTGGCGGCTTATTCGACTGGAAGTGGATTTCTATCCACGGGTTTCGGAGAGTAGGAAATCTTCATGTCCGGGTGTTTTTCTTTGAAGGCCGCAATTCTCGCGGGGGTGATGTTTGTTTCTCGAATGTCCAGAGAGGAGAGTTTCTCACAACTCTCCAGGACGTCCAGTGTCGAGTCGTCGACGGTGGTGTAGGAGAGGCTTAGTGATGCCAGCATCGGTAACTGCGCGAGGAGGGAAACGCCTGGTCCGGTGACTTCGGTGGCGGATAAGTTGAGTGATCTCAGGGTGATGGCGGCAGGACTGTCAACGAGATATTCAATCGACTGGTCAGAGACCGGACATAGAAAAAGTGAGAGTGTGGAAAGATGTTCGCATTGGCTGAGAAACCGAACTCCCTCATCGTTCAGATTCGATTTGATCAAAGAGAGGGATCTCAAACCGGGAAGTTCGCTTAATATTTTTCCACTGAGAGGAGTTAAATTTGTATCATCGAGGGAGAGATAGTAGAGCTCTGTCGCAATACGAAGATGGGATAAACCCGCATCTGTGATGCATGCATTATTTAATTTCAGTACCTGCAATTGGGGGAGTTGGCCTATTTCTCGCAGGGAATGGTCTGTAATAGCCGTATCTGAAAGGTGGAGTACTTTAAGATCAGTCCATCGGTCAGCAAACTCGACCAGGCCTGCATCGGTGACCAGGCAGCCGTTCAAATTCAAAGAGGTCACTTGCTGCGAGATTGAATAAGGTATCTTCTGCATTCCACTGTCGGTGATTGTCGACTGAGAAAAATCGAGAGATTGAATGGAGGGGAGATAAGAGAGCTGGAATACAACTTCATCGGAAATATCAAACCGCTTGTATCGAACAGAGTTAGACCAGGCGACTTTTCTTTTCAGTTGACGCAGGTGATTGTCTGTGACGACCAGTGGTTTGTTTTCTCTGTGGTAATAAGTGAGTCGAACGAAGTCGGGTTTGTTGGCCAGGAAGTTCCAAACTGCTTCCGAATCGAGATCCATCGCCAGTTTCAGCTCCTTCAATCGGGGAGCATCTGCCAATATTTTCAGGCAGTCATCGGTCAGGTAATCTGCTTCATGAAATTCCAGACGTTGCAAAGTTGGGAGTTCAGCAAAATATTCCAGATCGGAATTTTCAAATCGGTTGTGATACAGGTCGATGCGGGCAAGATTGGGAAATTCCTTCAGGTATTTCAGACCTTCCGTGGTGAACTGGTTGTCAGGCTGAATTGTTAGCATGGTAATATTATCCAGCTCTTCCAGGCTGGTTGCTGTTTTCAGTTGCTGGTCAGTCTCCACAGCCAAAATGTTGTAATGATCCTTTTCAAAATGTCTATTTAAAAAGCGTGGCAGATATAGACTTGCCCAGCCTGATGGGAATCTGGAACCAGTGACATTCACCCCCGGTTGCCTGACGAACTGATTCCAGTGACGTTTTTTATATGCGTTGTAACTTGTGATTCCGCTAAGGAACAGACCATCAGAAATATCATCCCGATGAGAATGATCGCGAATTTCCGGATGAATAGCTTATTGATCAGCATGGATTTATGTCATCGAAGGATTATGAATGGACCACTATGATAGAGAGACATCATTCCGTCGCTGTTTCTTCTGCGGTAATAATCTTCAGTTGCGGTATACGTTTTTGTAAGTCGTCGATTTTTCCGGGGAGAGTCGAGTTCCCGTTAAATCGATTTCCTGGAGTTGTTTGATTTTCCTGATCGACTCCAGGCTATTGTCGGTGATGTTCGTGTGGGCGAGATTCAGGGCAAAGATTCTGTTCACCGATCTCAGTTGTTCGACACATTTATCGGTCACCTGGGTGTGAGAGAGGTCGAGTCTTACGAAACTGATTCCCTGATTGTTCTGCACCAGGGCTTCCATACCGGCATCAGTGACCTGAGTTCGGATAGATTGAGGATGCTGGGGAATACCGCAATCTGGTTCCTGTCGAGATCAAGCTGCATCAGTGCCGTATCAGAGATCTTCGTTCGACTCAAATTCAGTTCGGATAAAATCGGGTTCTTCAGAATTCGAAGAAAGTCTTCGTCTCGCAGGTTGGTGTCAGACAGGTCGACCTGCCATCCTGCACTGTTCATTACGAAGGCACTCGATGCAAGCATTGGCAAGCCAACTTGATTGGCAGGCGATGGGTATGGCCGGTTGGGCTCGATGCTTGTCAGGTAAGTTCCATCCAGGATCGACAACATCTCTTCGTCAAGCTCGCTGACCTTAAATTGAAAACGTCTCAGTTGAGGACATTCCAAGAATTGCATGGAGTGTTTCCGTGTCGACAGAGATCCCCGTCAGGTTCAGATCGTTCAGGTAACTGAGTTGGCCAAGGTCCCGCAGACTTTCAGATTCAACCGGACAACCCTTCAGGTTTAAACTCATTAAATTAGAAAAGTTCACCAGGTGGCGGATTCCCTCGTTCTTAATCTCGTTATCGTTGAGGTCCAGAACCCTTAAGGTTGAGAGCGGTTTAATCGTGACGATACCGGTATCTGTAAAGCCCCCCTGCAGGCAACCGCAATTGATTCAGTACCGGGAAGTTGCCAATCGAAGCTAATCCTGCATCGGTGATCTGGGTGTCGATCAGTTCGAGATGACTGATCGTTGCCACGTTCGAAAGGTGTTTTAAACCTTCATCGTCGAGGGGGCTGTTGATGCATTTGAATGCTCTTAATGCAAAAGATTGACCCAGCGACTTCATGAGGGTGGGTGTGAACTCGCATTCTCTCAACTCGAGTGTTGTGTAACCTAGTTTGTTAAAGAGAGCTGCCGCCTCCTCATCAATCTGGCAACGGTTCAGTTCGATGCTCTGGATCCCCAGACAGGGGAGCAGGTGCTCAATGAAAGAGGCGTCAATCGTGCTGTCGGCGAGTTTCACCTGAGGCAAAGTCTGCAGGTATTTCAAATGCGGGAGAGTGCGGGGAGTAACTTTCAGGTAGTACGCTACGAAGTTATTCCATTGCACCGGTTCGTTTAGTTTCTCCAGTGCATCTTCGCTTAAAACTTCCTGCTGTGGATTGCTGTAGATGTCGTGGTACACAACTTCTTTCACATGCGGGACCTCACACATCGCACTGAAGAAGGCCTCAATATCAATCCCCGATTTTACTTCAATACGTGCGAGTTTTCGCTTCACGTAAGTAGCTCACCCCTGACCCGGTCAGGTCGGCATTGTTATCGAGGATAAGCTCTTCCAGATGAGGTAGATCACACAGCAGTTTTAACCCTTCATCCGTCACAGCAGTATTTCGCAGATGGACTGATTTGAGATTCGGGAATCTGGTTAACAGTTTCAGGCCATCATTTGTGAATAAGCGTGAACCCGCATAGGTCGCCACGGTGGTGACTTTTTCAGGTTCCAGCAGTTCGATCGCTTCTTCCAGCTGACTGTTTTTAGCAACTTCAATCCCCATCATCCGGTCGAAACCGAGTTTGTACTGCCAGTCGGTCGGAATGTTTTTAAGCAGCCCCGGAGTCTGTAGTGTTTTCAATTCTTTAACACCGACCTGGTTCAGCAGTTTGTTGCGTTCTCGCGACTGCAGCAGAAAATAGCCGCAGACGATCAGCAGGATTCCAACTCCCAATGCGGCAAACTGACCCTTACGACTCCAGTTTCGGAAAGACATTCACATAACTCCGGTTTCAGATTGTTCCTGGCCAGCTATCATTCGACTGCATCCTACCCGCTAGTATACTAACAGGTGAGGGAAAGTGATAATGTTCCTTCCAGTAAACCTTAAAAAATGGCAATGGGTATCCCAGACAATCTCGTAGAGTTGTCTGGGTCGCGTAGCGACAAGAGGGCAAATAAAACAAATGATCTGTCACAAAACCACAATTGCGAATCAGCAATCCCCTCTTGTGCCTCTGGCACCCAGACAACACTTCGTGATTGTCTGGGCTACCCTTCTCAATGGAGTCTCTTTTCTCTACCTTCATCAGGTAGATGGTTTCCCTCCGGGAGTTGTGTTAGGTTACTCAGAGCTATTCCTCACCACAAAGTTTTCTTGAGAGTACGAGTTGTTATGAGTGATCTGAAACGGGAAGTCGGTCTCATCGGGGCGATGATGATGGGGCTCGGTTCAATTCTCGGGACAGGCGTGTTTGTCAGCGTCAACATTGCGACCGAGGTCACTGGCCCCTCAGTCATTCTGGCGATCGCCGTTGCGGCACTTGTCGCCACATTGAATGGTCTCAGCAGTGCGCAACTCGCCGCCAATCATCCGGTCAGTGGAGGAACCTACGAATATGGTTATCGCTGGTTAACGCCGACACTCGGGTTTGTCGCCGGGTTTATGTTTCTCTGCGCGAAGAGTGCCTCGGCTGCGACTGCGGCACTCGGTTTCACTGGTTACACCTTCAGCTTTCTCGGCGTCGATCAACCTGGCTGGGTGATTCCAGTTGCTGCATTAACGGTCATCGTGGTGACGCTCATCGTCTTAACGGGCATCAAACGTTCAAATCTGACTAACATCATCATCGTTTCCATCACACTCCTTTCGCTGGCCTGTTTTGTGTTTCTAGGATTGCCGTCGGCTCTCAGTCACAGCAGCGAAAACCTCGTTCCCTTCTTTGAACCGGAGCCCGGACAACCTGTCGTTCCCAGTTTTCTGGAAGCGTGTGCGTTGATGTTCGTCGCCTTTACTGGTTATGGACGCATTGCGACCCTTGGGGAAGAAGTACACAACCCGCGGGCGACGATTCCGCGGGCGATCATCGTCACTTTAGTTGTCGCTTCGCTCGTCTACATGCTGGTTGGCTTTGTTTCCGTCGCCGCGATTTCGCAGGATGATCTGTTGGAAACCGGCCTCGATCAGAGTGCACCTCTTGAGCGAATTGCTCATACGCTGGAGTATTCACCGACTGCCCAGCGCTTTATCGCCGCGGGAGCCATCACTGCCATGCTCGGTGTGCTCTTGAACCTGGTGCTGGGTCTCTCGCGCGTCGCCCTGGCGATGGGAAGACGCTCCGACTTCCCGGTCTGTTTCGGGAATGTAACTGATGGAGGAGGAAACCCGGTCAACGCGATCCTGCTCGTCGGGGCGATCATCCTGGGACTGACTCTCATCGGCAATGTCAAAACGACCTGGTCGTTCAGCGCTTTTACAGTCCTTATTTATTACGCCCTCACCAACCTGTCGGCAATTCGGCTGAGTGAGGAAGAACGCTTATACCCGCGATGGATCTCGTGGGGAGGCTTACTGCTTTGCCTCTCCCTCGCCTTCTGGGTCGAACCCCGCATCTGGCTGACCGGCTCGGGGATATTATTCCTGGGGCTCTTCTACCGGTTTATTCGTCGCCGGTGGTTTCTCAATGGGTAGGTAGTCCTGGGGAGGCTCCACTGCGAGGTAGAAAGACTTCGTTTCTCCCTGTGAATAGAGAAAGACACAATCGCCTTTGCGGATCAATTCGAGGGGGCGTCCCTGTTCGTCCAGCATAGGTCGTTTGGGGTTGGCCAATCCGCTGTCAGTTCTTCGAAGGAATTGGGAAATCGTCCTTCTTCCCGATAGAACCCATGCAACATCAGAAGGTAAATGTCACTCTGCAGATCGCGCTGTAGAGAGTCCCGATGACTTATAGTGTTGCGGAAAGACCATTGAAAATGACCAATCAATTCACGGGAGTAAAGTAATGAATTCAGGTAGTTGATTAAGTTTTCGTCTTGCCCCTCTTCATGGAAGAAGATGATGTTGATGTGTTTCAATCGATTCAAACCGTTAGCAGGACGAAGCAAACCGAAATCTTTGAGCTTTTTCTCCCAGATTGATTCAAGTGACAACTCATGAATTACAATCTCAGGACGTTCTAACAGGGGTTCTTCGCAGTATTTCAACTGGTTAGCGATTAATAAATTTAAAACACGCCGTCCTGCCTCAGGTTCATTGGTAATTGGATTAGCCAGGGAGGACTCTTGCAAACTTCTTTTAAACTCACTGTCAGACAGAACTCCGATGGATTTCAGATGAGTTTGTACATTGAGTAAATCGGCCTCCAGAAAGTGTAATAAATTGCTGAAATTATATATCTCCTTTGAGCTGACTTCTTTGAAAGACAGAATATCCGATAATTGAGTTGAAAACTGATGATAGCATTCCTGAGTCACGGGAAGAAATTGTGTTGTATGCTGGAGCAGAAAAAGTGCCTGTCGGCAATTCTGAAGGGCCTCGTTCGATTTTCCCTCTTCGATTAATATCGTATTCTCAATGCGCAGTAAGATCGAAAATGGAATGAACGAAAGTGGTACATCCAACGACTTTTGTTGAGTCGGGTTATCGGGATCAACCATCAGCAGGGAACCGGAGTTCTTTCCCGAAAGCCATTTCTCGATCGCCGGACGGCACTCCTCGACAAGTTGCTGCTCAGCCGATGAAAGATGACTCCACCATCGAGGATTGTTGCGCTGGTCATAATCAGTCAATTTATCGAATGTCGCCGGGTCGGACTGTTTCACCGCTTCCAGCATCGCATAAGCTTCTTCGAAGATGGTGATATCGTGATTCTCGGCTCTCAGTTCTTCGATGAACGCCGCTTTATCAAACGGTTCGATATCCGGTATCCGCCAGACGCGCCATTGACGCCAACCGATGAAGAGAATCAACACGAGCACGGTAGTCCAGCAGGCCGCCCGGAAGAGTTTCTGTTTGATCGTGCGGGGTGGTTTGTCTGACATGGCTAACTCGAGGAGCAAGTTAAAAAGAGTGCTGTAGGTTCAGCATAGTTTCCGGCATGTTACTCCTCAAGACTGATCTTTCGTGATAACGTCGCGACAAACATATTCCCGAATTTATTAAACGGAGTCGATTGTTCGTCCCAATCGTCCTCATACAGGTCACACAGGACGAAGCCTGCTTTCAACTGATCCCCAATCTGTGTGTCGAGTGAGTGGCCATATTCAAAGGCTTCCCGTTGTTGTCGCATCCGTTCAATCCGCTCGGCAGAGAAGTGAGTTAAGTCGGCATAAGGAGCCCGAAACCGGACGACATACTCGCCTGTTTGCTCTGCTTCTTCATGGTCGAACAGGTAATAAGCCGGGTTCATGAATCCGACGATCAGTCTCCCACCTGGTTTCAGGACGCGGGCGCATTCTTCCCAGATCGGTTTGAGGTGCGGCACAAACACATTCGAGACGACATTGACGATCAGATCAAATTCGGCATCACCCAGTCTGGAGAGATCGGCCATGTCTCCCTGAATCGTTTTGATCTTGAGACCTTCACGCTCGGCCACAAATTCATCCTGTTTGAGTTGAGCGTCTGAATTGTCGTAGCTGGTAACTTCGGCTCCCGCTGCCGCCAGAAGTGGTGCCTGTTGGCCTCCAGCTGAGGCGAGGCACAGGACTTTGCTCCCCGCCAGATTTCCCAACCATTCCTTCGGGACAGGCCTGTTGGGTGTCAGCAGAATTCTAATATTTCCATTTCGCGCTTGAGTGACTTCTTCAACAGCAACAGGAGTCGACCAGCGATTACCTTCTGCCACGTATTTATTCCAGGACTCTCGATTGTGCTGGAGTACATCAATTTGAGGAGCATCAGACATGGACCTGCAATCCTTGAATTAAACTTCAAAACTCTCACCCCGCTGCGGAATGATGGGGGGCTCATTGCAAATCGGGGCGATTGTGTCGGCCAGGGCACGGGCGGATTCCGGTTCACCATGCACCAGGAAAGTGTGATTGATTCCTTCGTCACCCGCCAGGTGTTCGTACCACCATTTCATATCGACGATGTCGGCATGGCCAGACAAACCGTTGATTTTCTCGACCTTGGCGCGGAGTTTGAAATCACGGTTCAGAATTTTTACATACTTCTGACGTTCGACAAGTTTGCGACCGAGGGTGTTTTGCGCCTGGTAACCGATAATCAGAATGATGTTCCGTTCGTCTTCGACTGTGTGCGCGAGGTGGTGAGTTATCCGGCCCGATTCACACATACCACTGGCGGCAATAATCACTGCCGGGCCATCCATCTCGTTAATGCGTTTACTCTCATCGCGAGTTTCAACATAACGTAGACCGGCGAAGTGGAAGAGGTTGTGGTCATCCAGTAAAGAACGCTGTGCGGCCGCATCCAGCAGATGTTGGTAGCGTTCGTAAACTTTGGTGAGGCGATTGGCTAACGGGCTGTCGACGAACACTGGGATGCTCGGCAGCTTTTGCTCATTCACCAGTTCATTCAGGTAGTAGACGACCTGCTGGGTTCGTCCGAGGGAGAAGGCGGGGATGATCACTTTCCCTTTTTCGTCATACACCTGATGGATGATGCGCTCCAGATGATGTTTCACATCCGGAGCAGGAGGATGCGCCCGATTACCATAGGTCGATTCACCGATCAGAATGTCGCAGCCTTTCAATGGAAATGGGTCGTGCAGCAAAGGCATTCCCCGACGGCCCAGGTCGCCTGTAAAGACGAGCCGCTTCACTTCCCCTTCGTCTTCGATTTCGAACTTGGTAATGGCCGAACCGAGAATGTGTCCCGCATCGTACATCGTCACTTCGAAACCTTTATCGAGTCGATGCGTCTCCCGGTACTCCAGAGTCTCGACCCGTTTCATCACCTTTTCGACATCGTCTTCATCGTAGAGCGGTTCAAAGGGAGGATGCGAACCGCGTACATGCTTCGAAAGGAAGCGGGCATCTTCTGCCTGAATGCGGGCACTGTCGAGCAGCATGATTTTGGCGACTTCGGCTGTCGCCGGGGTACAGAAAATCGGTCCACGAAATCCAGCTTTGTAAAGTCCTGGTAGATTTCCGCAATGATCAATATGCGCGTGCGACAGGAAGACGGCATCGAGGTCTTTGGGATCACAGAGAAAATGCTCGTTCTTCGATCGGGCTTCGGCTCGGTGTCCCTGAAAGAAACCGCAATCCAGTAGAAATCGATGGGATTCTGTCTCAATCAGGTGCTGGCTTCCGGTGACTTCCCCTGCCGCACCGTAAAACGTGATTTTCATAAACAGGACAATTCAGGTATAGAAATGAATGGGTGAGAAATGGAGAAACGGATCAGGCTATGTCCAGTCCTTTTCGGGCTCTATCATAGAGAAGGGGCCGATTCAGGAAAACCGCATTGATCAGAAATTGACCCTGTATTAAAAAGCGACCTAAGATAGATTGCACAGACTCTCTGGAAAACCACCCGGAGTAGTGACTGCTTTCACCTGATGTTCTGAAGCGCAAAGAACGAATGCCAACGGAACCCCTAAGGAGGAACGCATGCGGATTGTGAGAGATATCAACGCCTTGCGAAATCTGTTCGCCGCCACGACCGAGCAAACCTTTCAGGCTGAGCTCGGAGTCGTCAACCCCCGGTTCACCGATTACCTGGTGGACATGCTGATGCGTTTTCTAAGGTACGACGCCTTACATAAGGTGCGTAACAGCACCGGAGAACGCCTGTACGAAGTCGCCGACATGCTCGAAGAGGCGGAAGAAAGAACGGATCTCCCCCGCCGTGAGGTCTATCGGCATATCGGGGATTACTCGCTGTTCTGGGCGGGGCTCTATCCCGAGGCACTCAAGCAGAAGCAGAAATCGCCTCTGCGGGATCATCTGCTCGATTATTTTCAGCAGGGAAAACGCTCGTATTATCTCGCCAGCACATTCGATGAAGAACCTTACCATGAAGAGGCAACTGTCCTCCGCTGGTTGAGCGAAGAGTTCGAGCTGTGTACTTTCGGGCTCCAGCGAGTGCGTCAGGAATGGGATAATCTGCTCCACTCGACAGACCAACCGGAAAACAATTAAAGCCGATCCTGAAACCAGCAGAATCTGCCAGAGTAAATTTGAGACAGAGAGCTCCCGATCTGATTTTGTCAGAAAAACAAAACCTGCTGGGGGTCTTCCCTAAGTCCCGTTCGTCCAGATGGTTGATGCTGCTGAAGCGAGCATCTGTTCCCTTAGAGGCCAGGTGGTCTCAGGGAAATCATGCTCAAGCAACTTGTCCACTCTGGTCGAAAAACTGGGGTAGATAAGCGTTTCATTTTTATCAGATGTAAGTGGTTGTGATACAGGAGGATACGTGTTGTTGGCCCGTAAAATCCGCTTGGCAGTCCAATTCGACTGGACTCCTGAAATCAGCCACGTCAAAATAGGGACGTCTGGTTCGCTGAGCCAGACTGGTTTCTGTTCGGTGTGTCAGTCTTAAGGTGAGATTGACCTGACAGAAACTTTCCGACGGTGATTTATCAGGTTATTCCCTTTCTTGTTGCAGTTCTGCAAATCTGTTCTGTGCAGTTCCCATCCGCATCTGAATCCGGGCCAAACTCTGTTGCCGTCGTACTCTTTTGAGCGAAACGTAATGATCATTACTGGACTCAAACTCAATCTGCACCAGCGCCAATCTCGCGCCTCTTTCCCCGTCGAAATTTTCTACTCCAAGCGGCTGCTTTAGTCGAGCCATCTCAGTCGAGATGAGCCTGCTCTTCCGTTGACTGGTGGATCATTCTGCACCCCGGCGACTCTCGTCCTGCTTCTCCCTGATAATACTCAATTACCGGTCTGTTTATTTCCTCATTCTGACAGCCCTATTCTGCGACGATAAAATCACAAGATAAATTTGTATGGATCACTCCGTCCGAAAACAGAAACTACGCTCCTCGCTTCCAGCGATTGCCCCTTCGATGTTGAAGTGCGACTACGGCAACCTGGAGGCAGAGATTAAACAGTTGGCAAACGATGGAGCCCAGCTGCTGCACTGGGACGTGATGGATGGTCACTTTGTTCCCAACTTGTCTTACGGTGCGTTACTTCTAAAATCACTAAGAGCAAAGACAGATCTCTTTTACGACGCCCACCTGATGATCAGCGAGCCGGATCGTTATCTGGATGACTATCTGAAAGCGGGTTGCGATGCGATTACTTTTCATATCGAAGCTGTCCGTGAACCGGCCGATCTTCTGCAGCGAATCAAATCTGCTGGAGTATTGGCGGGGCTCGCTTTCAATCCTAAAACACCAGTCTCTGTGATCGAACCCTATCTGAAAGAGACCGACCTGGTGCTGTTAATGTCTGTAGAACCAGGGTTTGGCGGCCAGTCTTTTATTGAATCGTCGATCGATAAAATGAAAGAACTGCGCGCCGCTGCCGGACCAGAGGTCATTCTCTCAATCGATGGCGGAATCGGCCCCGATACGATCAACCAGGTTGCTGCGGTGGGGGCCGATCTGTATGTCGCCGGGAGTTCAATCTTCGATCAACCCGATTATGGAATTGCCCTGCGCGAGATGGAATCTCTCGCACGTGAGCACGGACCTGCATATTCAAATTAATTCTCTTGTTTTTCTCTTTTTAATACATTCAGGATGCCAGCAATTATGGCTTCAATCCTTTTAATACATCCCGGTTCGACTGAGTACGATGAACAGCGTCGTATTCAGGGAAAACTTGATCTCCCGCTCAGTGATAAAGGAGAGCATCAGGTTGATGATCTGGCAGAGTTACTCTCCAACGCGCCGCTGGAAGTGATCTATTGTGGTCCCTGTGATTCGGCCCGGTCGACAGCTGAGCGAATCGCCGATCGACTCGATATCCCCGTCGTGGAATTAAGTGGGCTCGCTAACGTAGACCAGGGGTTGTGGCAGGGGATGAAAATCGAAGACCTGCAACGCAAAAACCCGCATGTCTTCAAGCAATATCAGGAGACGCCGGAATCAATCTGTCCTCCTGAAGGTGAACTCGTCGCCGATGCTCAGAAACGCATCCAGAAAAGCGTGAATAAAATCCTCAAGGGGAAATCCCCCTGTGCGATTATTGTCCCGGAACCACTCGCTTCGCTCATCGCCTGCAAACTCAAATCTGAACGGCTCGAATTCACCTTCGGAAACAAAATTGATCAGTGCCAGAAACTGGTCGAAGTCATTCGGGATGACGAGGCGGTCTTTCAGAAAGAACTCTTCAAAACAACAAGCCCCTGAAAAATGAAGCACCGATAAAACGAACCGCTGAGAAAGCAAAGTTCTGAGAAATCGGGTGAAATCAGTCAAAATCGGGAATCGAACCTGCTTGCAGAAGAGGAAAAGTGGGGAATCTGATCAGTGACAGGAGTATGAAATTCCTGTAAACTGGGTCGAATTAATTTTTGCCAACACTGATCCAGTGAACAGTACTGGGCGTCCTTCGGACGAAATTAGCTCTTGTTGCCTGATGAAAAACCGGATAAACAAGGTCGGGCGCTCCAGAATCTCTGAGACAGTTCATCATCGAGATCGATAATATATTAACTACCTGAATTTCCTGAAGTAATCCGGGAGGTCACCTCCCGAACCAATAGTAGATCCAATCCTGAAACCCGGTTGGGGTTGTTCTTGAACCTGTTATTTAAGGTTCAATGTTTCCCATCAGAGGGTTTAAGGATCACTTATAGAGTGTGGAGCCACATGTCAACGTCTTCCAGTGAAACATCCAACTCAACCGATCCCCGGCAACAGGTGGCGCGCACCAAACGGGGTGTGCCGGAAGGTCTCTGGCTTCGCTGCAATGGATGTCAGGAAACCGTCTTCCGCAATTCCGTCGAGAAAAAACTGGGAACCTGCCCTGAGTGTGGTTACCACTTTTACATTCCGACCGAAACCCGCATCAAACAGTTGCTGGACGAAGACAGTTTCGAAGAATGGTTTACCGAATTGAAGTCAGTCGACCCCCTCGGATTTGCTGATCGTAAACCGTACCCACAACGTCTGGAAGAAGAACAGAAACGGACTGGCCTCAAAGAAGCCTGTACTGTCGGTCGTGGTTACATGCGTGGTCGACCCCTGGTGGTCTGCATCACCGACTCTTCCTTCATCATGGGTAGCATGGGCTCGGTGGTGGGTGAAAAACTGACCCGCGCCATCGAACAGGCAACCGCACTCAAATTGCCACTGGTAATCGTCAGCGGTTCTGGTGGAGGTGCCCGTATGCATGAAGGGATCTTCTCCCTCATGCAGATGGGGAAAGTTTCCGCAGCCCTCGCTCGTTTTCATGAAGCAGGTGGGCTTTATATCAGCGTGCTCACAAACCCCACCATGGGGGAGTCGCCGCCAGTTTTGCTTCTCTGGGTGATATCACCCTCGCAGAACCCAAAGCCCTGGTCGGTTTCGCCGGACCCCGTGTCGTGCAGGCGACCTGCAAAATGGAACTTCCAGACGATTTCCAGACGTCCGAGTTTCTCCTCGAACATGGATTCGTCGACCGGATTGTCTCCCGCGAAAATATGCAAGCGAAATCTCCCGCCTGATCGACTACTGCGGGATGTAATTCCTCGGGCTACCCGCTACTCTTTCAACGTGGACATTTTCCCGCTTAAACTGCCAGGGTAAATCGTGTGCACAATGGCACTGCTTGGCGAGCAAAGAGTGGCACACAGATTGAAAAACGATCCGCCAAAGATTCTGTTTCAGTTCGTTCCCTGGTCATGGACATACTTCACCAGGTCGATCGCATTCTGCGGGTTCACTCCCGGCATAATTCCGTGTCCCAGGTTGAAGATATGCCCGGGATGCCCTGCTGCTTTATCGAGGATGTCCTGTGCCTTCGCTTTGAGAACATCGAACTCGCAGAAGAGTGCTGCTGGATCGAGGTTCCCCTGCACGGCGTTATGGTAGCCGATCGACTTCCATGCCTCTGCCAGATCGATACGCCAATCAAGACCCTGAATCGTCCCCCCTGCTGCGACCTGGAGTGGGAAGAGGGCCGGGTTGCCTGTCAGGAAGTTAATGACGGGAACATCAGATGGAAGCGATTGAATCAACCGCTTTGTATAGGGGAACGCATAATGTCGATAGTCATCGGGGCTGAGACAACCCGCCCAGCTATCGAAGATTTGCACCGCCTGACATCCCGTTTCAATTTGTTTATTGAGATACCCGGCTACCGAGTCAACGAGGGTATTCATTAACTCATCCCAGACATCCGGATGTGAATACATCAGCTGCTTGGTGTGAATGTAATTCCGGGACCCCCTCCTTCGATGGCATAGGAGGCCAGCGTAAACGGAGCTCCGGCAAAACCGAGGAGAGGAATATCAGCGGGAAGCTGCTTGCGGATCAGTTTGATGGCGTCGTACACATAACCGAGGTCATCCACATTTTGTACGCGTTGAATTCGTTTGAGATCGCCCGGTTCCCGAAACGGGTTGTGAATACAGGGCCCTTCCCCTTTTTCGTATGTCAAATCGAAACCGACCAGCTGCAGAATGGGAAGTAGATCGGCAAACAGAATCGCCGCATCGACATTCAGAATTTCCCGCGCTTCCAGGGTGACTTGCGCCGCAAGTTCAGGAGTTTTGCATAACTCCAGAAAAGTGACTTTATTCCGAACAGCCATGTATTCGGGCATGTAACGTCCAGCTTGACGCATCAGCCAGATCGGAGTGGTGTCGGTTGGTTCACAGCGGGCGGCCTTCATGAACCGGCTGTTTTGCAATTCGGGAGTGATCAAGAGAAGCTGTTTCCGCTCAAATGAAAAAGAATGAGGTCTATCACATCAGAATAACCGATTGTTCGTCTGATTTGAATTACCGACCGATTTGAATTACCGGTGTGGGCGAGAAACCCGATTCAGTGATGAATACACGGTTCACCGGCGGATCAGGGCGGGGCCTTCGGTTAATATCAGGCGGATGAAGGGGCCAAGTTTGGGTGGGCTCGCTTCGAGCTGCGGCGGGAGATTCAACTTGGTGAGATGCTCAGTCGCCGCCGGTCCAATCGAGGCGATGACCAACTGCTGGGCCGATTCCAGCCATTGGGCGAAGACATCCTGCTCGTGGGCCGCCTGGAAGACATGAGTCGCCTGGTTTGCGCTGGTGAAGGCCAGAACATCAAACTCGCCGGCGATCGTCTGATGGATCGATTCATACAGCGGAACCGGGTCATCAGGAAAGGCCCATTGATAAACAGGGACCGGGCGAACTTCGGCACCCAGCTGGCGCAGTTCGTCATAGAATTCAGTGCTCGGGATTCCATATTCCTGAACCGAGATGACTTTCCCCTGCAGGTCGAGTCCGTTTTTCATCGTCTCCAGCAATTCCCGCCAGGTGTTCGGTTCCGGTGCGACGTAATCGATACGGACCTGTTCTTCTTTCAGAACTTTAACCGGTTTGGGGCCGCGGCTGATGATGACGTACTTCTGAAGTTCCGTCAGAAAATCTGCGAGAGGCCATCTGGTGGTGATGACATCGAACAGCTGTCGTGTGCCGACACCCGTCATGAAAACGACATAATCAATTTCCCCGGCAAAAAGCTGTTCCGCGAATTGAAGAGCCGTTTCGTTTTCGGTGAGGGGGACTTCTTTCATCGAAGGAACGACGGTGGCAACGCCGCCCATTTTTTCGATTAAGGTTTTTGTCTCGTCGGATCGCCGACTTTCAAAACTGCAAACGCGCAAAGGGGCCGTATCGGTGTTCGTCATGTTTGTTTTACTATTTCGTCTTAAATCAAATCAGCGATCGGTTCGCCGGTGTTCACCATTTTCATGGGACGTCCGTTGGCAGAGCGGTACTGGGTGTTGAGCGGAATTCCTAATGCATGGGCGACGGTCGCCCAGATGTCACCCGGTTGATACGCTTTCCCGATGACTTCAATGCCTTCGTCGTCGGTAGCGCCGACGGCGATTCCACCTCTCAGGCCTCCGCCACCGATAACCACCGACCAGCTGCGTGCCCAGTGATCGCGACCCGTATTCTGATTGATACGGGGAGTACGACCGAATTCACCCATCCAGACGAGTACGGTGTTTTCAAACATTCCGCGTTCTTTCAAATCTTTCACCAGAGCGGACATTGCCTGGTCAACTGTCGGAAGATGCGTGTTTCGCAAGGTGTTGAACACATTCTGGTGCAGGTCCCAGCCCCCCATGTCGACTTCGATGAAGGGAACACCACATTCGGCCAGTCGTCTGGCCAGCAGCAGACCACGGCCAAAGCCGGTATTGCCATAAGCTTCCTGGACTTCGGCCGGTTCCTGAGAAACTTCAAAGGCGGTCATCTGATCGGAGTACAACAGACTCAGGGCATTGCGATAGATGTCCTGGTGATCTTTCGGCATTTGTCCCCTGTTCGATTTGATGAACTGAGTTTCCACGGTTTTCAGCATCGCCAGGCGGGAACTCATCTGCTGTGGATTCAATTCATCCAGGCTCGCATTGCGGATACGTCCATTACTGTCGACGGCAAACGGGGCATGGGACATACCCAGATAACCAGGTGATCCGGGGGAACCTCCCACAGCTACGAAGGAGGGAATCGAAAGATCAGTCCGTTTCTCTCCAATCTCTTTACTGACAACTGATCCAAAGGGGGGGTGAATGACAGTCGGGTTGGGAACAAAGGATGTATGGAGGTAGTACCGCCCCCGATCGTGGTCTGCCTCACGTGTGCTCATCGAGCGCACGATGGAGAGGTTGTCCATGATCTTGGCCGTTTCGGGGAGTGCCTCGGTGATCTGAAAATCACCAGCTGTGGAGAGTGGTTTGAGCTCTCCCCCGTTAGTGGAGTTCGGTTTGAGGTCCCAGATATCAATGGTGGGAGGGCCGCCTCCCATCCACATCAGGATGCACGATTTCTGATTGCTTTTGACAGTCGCCGCATTCGCCTGCAGGTGCGACATGAACTGGAGCAGCCGGCACGGTGGCTGCGGCTCGTCGCCAGATGTTTCATGAAGTGGCGACGATTCATTCCGCTGGGAACTGGTGAATTCATAAGAAACTCCTGCCGGTCAATCGGCAAGTTGAGATTAATTAATGGTTCGTGATGAACTCGTTTGAGTTCAGCAAAGCCCACAGTAAATCCTGTAAGGCGGTCTCTTCCGTATTGGTCTTGAACAGTTTGTTAAGTGCAGATCGTTCCATCGAGGTGGGGTAGCGGCTCAATGTTGCCAGGTAAATGGCATTAATCTTTTCGGTCGTTTTCAGGTTACTGTTTCGTTGCAGTTGCTGCAGGAAACTGTCCCCCTCCAATGAGAGGGCGTTCCGGACGAGTTGTCCATTCATCAACAGGAGTGCCTGGGGAATCGTTCCGTTAAACGTAGTGGCCTCAGTCCCTTCGTCGTTGCCAAATTCAATGACAAACTGTCTTAACCACTGCTCGCGACGATTCTGCTGTTCTTCGTAGTCGGCCTGGCCAGCCACATCGGCACGTGTGGCAACCAGGAGAGAATCGTAAAGTTGTTCGGCTTCGAGAGATTTCAGATACATTTTGCTGAACAGCGGAGTCTCTCCCGCCGCCGGATCATCGAAATCATTTCCTTTATTAAACTGGCTCGTCAGGTTGTAGGCTTTGGAATTGACGATCCAGCTCATCAACAGTTTCACATCGTAATTATTTTTGATGAATTCATCCGTGATGCGGTCAAACAGATCGGGCATGGCAGCAGCATTGTGTGGACCGATGTCATCGACCGGGTTTACGAATCCATAACCAAAGAAATGCGACCACATCCGGTTCACCATAGCCGAGGCAATCGCTGGACGTTCACCCTGTTTGAGTAATCGGGTCAGTTCTTTGCGGCGATCTGTTCCTACATCGGGATTGATGGTCTCGCCATTAAAGATGGGGTAGGCAACCTGTTTCAATCCATCACGTCGATCGAAATCAACCGGGCCGAAAAAATCCTGCAGTATGACTTCGGAATAATCATCGACCTGGCGACCTGTTTGCGGGTCGAGTTTGCGATGATCAATCTTATCGATCTGTCGGAAGAAGCTGTTGAATTGCCAGAACTGTTCCTGCTTCCACTGATTGAAAGGATGGTTATGGCATTGGACACATTGCAGTTGCTGTCCCAGGAAAAGTTTGGCCGTCTTGGCTGTCAGCAATACATGCTCATCACGCATGGTCATCTGAGCAAGCAGGTAGTTAACGGCACCGTTTTCTTCGTAGTGACCTTCCGCCAGGATCAGATCGGAGACGACATCGTTCCAGGGACGATTTCGTGCGAAGGCCTCCCGATAGAATTTCTCCATTCCACGTCGACTGACCCGCTGAGGTGTCTGACGCCCGATCGACAGGTTGGTCCAGACGGTAGTCCAGTTGTCAATGTACTCATCGCTGGCGAGCAGTTGCTCAATCACTTCTGTCCGGCTTTGTTTTTCGCCCTCTTCTCCGAGAAATTTACGAATCGCGGCGACGTCCGGAATTCGCCCCGTCAGTTCGAGATACACTCGGCGTAACCATTCTTCGTCGTCTGCAATGTCGGAAGGTGTGACTTCATTATCCTTCCAGTGTTGTTCGAGTCGCTCGTTGATCTCGGTTACAAATTCATCCCGTGAGCCCGTGCTGAAAGGTTGATTTTGAGGAGCCGCGAAGAGAGTCGTGGCTGAGACCATCGTCATCATCACCAGAACAGAACCTGACCAGCCAACCAGTCGCGAAAATTGAAAGCGATCGACGATCATCAACGGATAGTTCCTCTGTAAAGGCTGCTGCATCTGACAGAATTTGTCTGCAAAGAGGTGAAAGACGAGACAAAGGCAAAGTTGAGTCTGATGTGCTTCTCAATGAAACTTTGCTTCTCAATGAAACCCCACCGAGCGGGGAAAGTCTCGTTCTCTTACACCTATAATACGGTGAATCAGGCAGACATACTACACGATATTTGATTGAATTTAATCGCTGGTGAACAAAAGGGAATGATACGTTCCACTTGCAGATTTAACATTCAGGGACGAAAGTAACCTTAAAACAGACTAAATGCTCAAACCAGAACCTCTTCTGAACCTGTAAACAGAGTGCTACAACGAACGATCAGAGGTTCAGGATCACAAAAATTTGCAGGATAAATTAATGACAGCACAGGATTTATCGGGGAAAGTGGCCGTCGTGACCGGCGGGGCCAACGGAATTGGCCGGGCGACCCGCCAAATTGCTCGCCGACGCGGGGCGAAAGTCTACATCGGCGATATCAAGCTGTTGCCCGAGAACAAAACCGATTTTGCAGAATTGGGCATCGTTGAAGTCGAATGCAATGTGCAAAGAGGAGGCGGATGTGGAACAGCTCATCGGGCGTGCTGTTAAGGAACAGGGACGTCTGGATATCCTCGTGAATAATGCCGGCGTGGGGATGGTCAAACCGATCACGGAGGTGACTGAAGCCGACTGGGATTGGTGCCTGGGGGTGAATCTGAAGGGGGAGCTTTCCTGGGCTGTAAACATGCGATCCGCCAGATGCAGCAGAACGGCGGTGGGGTCATTGTGATGTGGCGAGTATGCCGGAATTCTTCCCCGCCAGCACGACCCGGTTTACTCCATCAGCAAGCATGGAATGGTGGCACTCACGAAATCGCTCGGTTTGTGTCATGCCCGTGATAAAATCCGGGTTAATGCGGTCTGTCCGGTCCTGTCTGCGAAACCGGCATGATGAACGACGATCTGGCTCAGGCAGCCGATCCGGCCGCTTTACAGCAGGGAATGATCAACGCCTCCCCCATCGCCAAGGCCCTCAACCGCATGATTCTCCCGGAGGAAGTGGCCGAGTCGATCGGCTACCTGGTGAGTGATGCAGCCCAGTTTGTGACGGGGACCATGATTACGATCGATGGTGGAAAATCCCTGGGGGTCAGCCAGAGCTGAGAGGTTCTGGAATTCCCGGCAATTTAAGGATAATCGGGTCTGGAAAAGGGCCTTTCAGACCTCTCCAAAATTGTGAGAATGGAGGAACATTTACTGGATATTTCTACAGCAGACTGGTATCGTAAATCTGCCGTCTTTTCAGCAGGCCTCCTATCCGTCTTCTTCGCTTCCAACCAACTGAGGGATCCTTCCAGGTGGAGACATGAATTCACTCCACCAGGGGATCGAGTTGCAGCAGCAACAGATGACATGAGAGGTCCTATCCAGACGCTCCTGATATCGCCGGAGAGAGGGTGACAATTTCATTCCAGGTTACGTCACATCGGCATGACCACCGCTAAGCGCCGGGAAGATTTCCTTCCTGCCTTCTTTCTGGAAATTCTTGCATGAGCACCTCAACCTCTCCGCAAACCCAGTGCCCCAACTGCGCAAAGTTTTTGAAGCTCAAATCCGATAGCCTGTTTGGTCGCAAAACGAACTGCCCGAAATGCAAAGAAAAGTTTGAAATCAAACCTTTGCGTCAACGGTCTGCTCGCGGCTCTTCCTCAAAAACCAAACAGTCCAAGATTGCGACACAATCATTCAGTGCCGATGAAACGGCCAACTGGGATGACTTCAGTGAGTTGGAGCAACCCAGCTTTCCCGTTCAAGTCGTTCTTCAAGATCAGGGGAAGAGACGGAAGAGGACTACGGTTTGGCAATACGCTTCCGACAGTGAAACGGAGAACGTCTTCTTCACGCACCGGATGCTGTTGCGAGAAGAGAAACCGAAACGCAAGAAAAAGAAAAAACGCCGCCCGACAGGTCCTTCTGGATTTCAACAATTCTGGCCTGGTGCGCGGGTGGTCTGGCAGGGGAGTGCTGGGTGCCGTCATCTGGGCGCTCATCATTTTTGCTCTCAAAATTGAACTCGGTTGGGTGGCATGAGGAGTCGGAATTCTCACCGGCTATGGAACGGCTGTCGCAGCTGCAGCATGCGGAGACTCCCAAGGATTCGGTTCTGGTGTGACAGCGGCATTTCTTTCAATAGGTTCGATTTTCCTCGGTAAATTGATGGCGTTTTTCATACTTTTGGGAGGAGATGCAGAATTAACGATCGTGCTGTTCATGTTCAGCATGAGGCCGATTGATGGTTTCTTTATTCTGTTGGCGTTCTTTTCGGCCTATAAAGTAGGGGCAGGTATCGCGGATGACTGATCTTGCAATCCGTACTTTGGATTGCATTATATCCACCTGCCAAAATTCTACTGATTCGATACGATGATCGTTGGGGAGTGTTATCACATCCTCAAGTTTCGTTCGCCTTATCAGACTGACTGAGTCAGTCTGCTCTTGATGCTATGGAGCCTCACTATGAATGGATGCCCGCTTATGTATTCCCGGTTGAAACGGGGCTCAGTTGCCTGATCGTTTTTGTTCGCGATCTCAACTTCCCATGCCAGGAAGAAGTCACTGTTGAATCGCTGATTCAGGCCGATCCTGTTTTATTCATTTCGTGTGATGGCATCGAAAAGCACCGGGAAGCGTATGAGCAGACGGCGGCGTATAAGGCTTTGTACGAATCGGGCCTGTTCGACGCCGTGATGGCTCTTGTCGATCAGTTTGGTGAATCGGGAGCGTTCGCCAAAGAAGTCGGACAGCATCTGATTGATCATGGGGGTACCTTTGCAATCAATATGCCCCGCAGGTGGGTTACCGATTCCCCAGGCAACCCTGGTCTTACCCGAAGCAGCCCCTTCGAAGCCCGGCTGAAAGAACTGTTACAGCAATTCGCCGAAAGTCCTGATGGTCCTCCCGTCGCTCCCGAGGAAATTGAGCTGAAGGGTCGCAAGGTCTTTCGGTTTGTTTTCGCCGGAACCTCCTCGTTGAGGTTTCGATGTGGACCGAGGGGAAACATCTGATTATCGCCGGGGGATTGGAGCTGCTTACGCATCGATTCAGGTCGCTGAAGGAAAAGTGAAGGATGTAACTACAAGCCGTTGCTTGGCAGGAATACATCATTCCGGCCAAGGCAGATACCCCTCACAGCCCGCGGCTGGTTCGACTTTGAGCAGATTCGCAATGCTTACGGTCAGTTTCCGTTCCCTTCCGGACGAAGAACGATTTATTACCGTCAATCAGCTTCTGGAGATGAGCGGTCTGAGTGAATTTCGTGCCGCTGTCATGTTCGGTTCCATTGCGGGTGATGAGACGATCAACGCAGTTTTGTGATCGAGGTCCCCTCCCCACTACAGGACTGTTAACAGCATGGGATCCGCCTCCGCTGGGAAAAGATCAACAGGTAATTCTGCCGGCGAATATGACCCTCTATGGTGCCAAGTCCGTGGAGTGGGGACGACTTTACCAGAGCACCCTGGCATTGATCGAAGCCTTCATGACCCAGTTCAATCCACAGGATCTGGAAGAGTACCAACAGGTGGTGGCTGCACTGCCGGAGATCATTGGGTTTGACCCGCAAACAGAATTTTCGATTGCCTGGATCTCGGTACGCATCTTTGTGTGGAGGCGGAACCAGGGTCTTCGCTTTACCCTCGGTTGGATTCGTCAGAAAGTCAAAGATGAAGAGAAATTAAAAGTACTCTCGACATGCTGTTTGAGCGTCTTGTTCCGTTGCTGGAGGAATCGGACGGAGCTGTCTCTGTACGACGGACAATGATTCAGGACAAAGAAGTGGTTTCCGATTTCGATCATAGAGGCCATTACACCCAGCTTTGTCATTGGGGAAGGCTGGCTGATGGTCGGGTCGACAACGCAGGCGATTAAATCGTACTGGTTGCGGGAACAGGGAGTCCTCTCCGCCTATGATCCGGAATCACGAACGGCAAAACGATTAAAGGGACTTCCGCCCGAGACGTGCGTACTTCATTTCTGATCCGACCTTCTCTTACCGGCAGGCGTTGGCGATCTTGCCGATTTATGTCGGGCTGGGACAGCAGATGATGATTCAGGAAGGGATCCTGGAACCCGATGTTCCTCTTCCCGATTTTCCTCCCGCGGAACTGGTGGTGAAACACATTAAACCGAACTTCGTCATGGCTTGGCGGGATCAGGATAAGTTGTACATCGAAGCTTATTCTTCTGTTCCTGAAATCTCATCGAGTGTGGGAGTCGCCGGTGTGCTGGTGGCCCTGCTCCTTCCTGCTGTGCAAAGCGCAAGAGAGGCTGCCATTCGTGCGCAGTATCGGGATCTACCAGGACCCTATGATCCGGAGGAACCTGAAGAAGGTTCTGATCCTCTACCACAACCCTTAAAACGCTCCCCACTACCGGAACCTGGTCCGCAGCAGTAGGTAGTGCGGGTTTAAGCACTGATTCAATGAGAGGATCGTTCGTTCATATAAAAACGGGCGATCCTTTTTTCATGGGAGGAAGTCACTAACGAGGTCGCTACGGGGTGTCTCTGGCTTCTGAGATCGAGTACGCTGGAAGAGGTAAATTGCTTCAAGGTTTGCTTCTGCAGCACGGAGGCAGACTTCTTTCAGACGATTTAATTTCAGGTGATGAAATGAACTTCAGACATCCGGCGTTTTTACTTTCCCTGCATACCAGCATCTGTCTGGTTGCACTGTCTTTTGTTGCCTTGAGCTGTCAGGCAGCAGAGCCGGGGCCGATTCAGGCGGGGGCCTATGCGATTGATATTACTCCTGAGGAGTTTCCTATCTCTTCTGCGGGAAGTATGCGGGCGCGACAAATGGAGGGAGCACACGACCCGCTGCACGCACGCTGTCTGGTCATCGATAATGGTCATACCGCCGTCGCCTTTGCTGTTTGTGATCACTGTATGATTCCCCGTTCCATTATGGATGAAGCCAAAAACCGGATTGAGAAATCAATTGGGATTCCCGCCAGTCAGGTTCTGATCTCAGCCACACATACCCACACCGGGGTAACTGTCACCCCCGTTTTCGAAGCGGAAGTCGATGAACCGTACTGTCAGTTTATGACAGATAAACTTGTCGAAGGAATCACCACCGCCTGGGAGAAACGAAAGCCAGCCCAGGTCGGGTTTGGTTCCGGCCATGACCCCTCGCAGGTCTTCAATAGAAGGTGGTTTATGGAATCTGAGAGTTCCGATCCGTTTGGAAATACAACCGACCGGGTGCGGATGAACCCTGCACGTGGAAGTGGAGAATTAATCAATCCCGCCGGGCCTGTTGATCCGGAAGTTGCTTTTCTGTCCGTGCAGACACTCGATGGAAAACCGCTCTCGCTGTTGGCGAACTACTCGCTGCATTATGTCGGCGGTGTTCCCGCAAAAATGTTGTCCGCCGATTACTTTGGTGAATACGCCACTCGCCTGGCAGCGATGCTGGGGGCCGATGGAGAATTTGTGGGGATCATGTCCAATGGGACAAGTGGTGACATCAATAATATTAACTTTCGAATAGAAGCTGGAGGAAGACAGGAACCGTTCGAGCAGATTCAACTCGTCGCCGCTTCAGTCGCTTCAGCCACCAAAGCCGCATATGGTGAAGTGGAATATCAGACTTCGTTACCAATCGCTGTTCGCGAAGCCGAAATTGAGTTAGGGGTTCGTAAACCATCAGTTGAAGAAGTGGAAGCAGCCAAAGCCTGGATTGATGAGGCAGGAGACAAGTCTTATGACTCACTCCAGGGAATCTATGCACACGAGACCGTCTATCTGGCTGACTACCCCGATACCGTGCGCGTGAAGTTACAGGCGATACGTATCGGAGATCAGGCAATCGTGACGACTCCCTGTGAGACATTTGTGGAAACAGGGATCGCGATTAAGCATGACAGCCCGTTTAAGAAAACATTCGTGATTGAACTGGCAAATGGATACAACGGTTATCTTCCTACTCCGCAGCAGCATGCCTGGGGAGGTTATGAAACGTGGCGCGCTCGCTCCAGTTATCTGGCCACCGATGCCGAACCTCAAATTCGTTCGACGCTCTTAAAATTGTTAAACGAACTTGCTGCTGAAGATTAAATCATCACTGAATTAAGAGATCACCGGGAAGGATGCAGACTGAAGTGAGCGAGGGAGAGATTATCCTGATGGGAACCGGTACGTCCGTGGGCGTGCCTGTTGCAGGTTGTGATTGCGAAGTCTGTCTGTCCGATAACCCACGCAATAAACATTATCGCTCGGGTGTGTTTGTGAAAGCACCCGCCGGGAATTTTGTCATCGACACCTCACCCGAGCTCCGTTTGCAGCTGGTGCGGGAGCGGGTTGATCAGGTTCACGCTGCCCTGTTCACGCATGGTCACGCGGATCATATCTACGGGCTGGATGATCTGAGGATCTACGGCCATCGCCAGGAAGCCCCTGTGCTCCTGTATTGTGAAGAAGTCGTCGAGCAGCACCTGCGCGCGAGTTTCAGTTATGCATTTGACAGTAACAGTCCCCGCCCGCATAAATTCGCCGTCCCCCGGTTTGAATTCCGGAGCATTACAACAGATCCTTTCACAATACTTGATCTCCCCGTGCAGCCGCTTCGCTTGTTGCATGGCAACTTGCCCGTCCTGGGTTATCGTTTTGGGAATGTCGCGTTTTGTACGGATGTCAGCGAGATTCCGGAAGAGACCTGGCCCCTGCTGGAGAATCTGGAGATCCTCATTATCGACGCGCTCCGTAACAGCCTGCATCCGACGCACTTCAATGTCGAACAGGCACTCGAAGTGATCGACCGCTTGAAACCCAAACAAGCTTACCTGACGCACATCTCTCACTCCCTAGAGTACGAATCAACCAACGCCATTCTTCCCCCTGGCATCGAAATGGCCTACGACGGCCTGCGGTTAAAATATTCTGTTTAATTCCCGCCAACGAGAGTTGTACTTAGCTTCATTCTGGTCTGTTTTTTCCCTGCGTCTTGTTCTCGAAATGCGGTCAGAGTATAAGGGATGGGTGAAATTCGTGAAGAATTGATGATTTTTTAAACCGATCTCTCCTCGGGAATTCAATTCTTTCTGTTTCTCCTCTGCACTCTCGATAGCTTCTCTCTTCAGACATAAAGATCGCGCGCGATGACTCAGCCCTCCTCTGCCGAGACACCGGACAACTCGGATGATGTTCCCACAATTCAGGAACCCCCCACGAAGTTAAGTGGGATCGTGCGTCAATTGGGACCGGGGCTCATTATTGCCAGCGCGATTGTCGGTTCGGGTGAATTGATTGCGACCACCAAAACAGGAGCTCAGGCGGGGCTCGCACTGCTCTGGTTAATTTTCTTTGGTTGCCTGATCAAAGTTTTTGTGCAGGTGGAATTGGGTCGCTTCACGATCAGTGAAGGTCAAACTTCGCTGGCCGCACTCAACAGCGTTCCCGGTCCCCGGTTCAAAATCAACTGGATCGTCGGGTTCTGGTCGATCATGATGCTCACCAGTATGGCGCAGCTGGGAGGAATTGTCGGGGGCGTTGGTCAGGCGGCGGCAATCGCTCTTCCCATTACTGGTGACTACGCGGAAGTCGTAAAAGCCCCTTCTGAAAAACAGATTAAGTGGTATCTGGATATGCAGGCCGATCGCGCCCTGGAAGATCACACACAATCACAGTTTCACCAACTTCCTCCCGAGCATCAGCAGCGTGCCGAGTTCGGGATGCAGTATCTCGAATCGCGATTCGAAAGCCTGCGTGGGGAAAACTATGCGATTGATGAGCTGATTGAAAAAGTGCGCGCGGGGGAAAAGATTATCGATCCGAATACTCTGGACGACAGGATCTGGGCTTTCATTATCACGATCTGCACCGCCACCCTGCTCTACCTGAGTCGGTACAACCTGATTCAAACAGTCTCGATGGTGCTTGTGGTTTCGTTCACAATCATCACGATCGGGAATGTGCTTTCATTACAGGCGACAGATCAGTTCTCGGTCAGTTTCAGTGAGTTGATGTCGGGGCTCTCGTTTCATCTACCTGAAAAGATAGGTGGGTTTGATCCGATGAAAACGGCCATTGCCACGTTTGGAATTATCGGGGTGGGCGCTTCGGAATTGATCTCCTATCCGTACTGGTGTCAGGAGAAAGGCTACGCCAAATTCACCGGGCCACGGGACGACTCCACCGCCTGGAGTAACCGGGCCAAAGGCTGGTTACGAGTGATGCGATATGATGCGTTCAACTCAATGATCATCTACACGGTCGCGACCATGGCCTTTTACTTTATGGGGGCGACAGTCCTCTTCCGTCAGGGGCTCGACCCCGATGGCATGCGGATGGTCTCGACCTTGTCGACCGCGTATGTCCCCATCTTTGGAAGTTACGCCCGTTGGCTCTTTTTGATTGGGGCGATTGCAGTCCTCTACTCGACGTTTCTCGTGGCGAATGCATCGAATGCACGCATGTGGTCCGACTTCTTCCGGTTGATTGGACTCTTCAAAATCGACAGCGAAGAGAAGTTCCAGAAAGCAGTCAGCATAATGTGTGTCGTCCTTCCCTGCATCAGTTTTTCGATCTTTTTACCCGAGTCAATCCGGTCCATACGATTCTGGTTGCCGGGATGACGCAGTCGATCATGCTTCCCATGATTGGCTTTCGGCGCCCTTTATTTCCGCCATAAACGAACCGACCGCCGACTGCTCCCCGGTTTATTGTGGGATATTTTCCTGGTTCTTTCCTGTCTGGGACTCCTCGTAACAGGAGCCTGGGGCTTGTTCAAAGAAGTACTTGGTTAAAAAATAGAGGCAGACCAGGAACACTTCTCCTAATGGGATCAGTCAGCGTATGTGGGTGAAAATCTGCGGTATTAAAGAGGCACATATTGCCAGGTGCGCTGTGGCACACGGAGCCTCTGCGATCGGTCTTAATTTCTTCAGCAAATCGGTCCGCTCGGTCAAACTTCCTGAAGCGGAACAAATCGCGGGAACTGTTCGTGGCAAAATCGATCTCGTCGGACTTTTCGTGAATCATGATCTCGATGATGTTGTT
Source organism: Planctomycetaceae bacterium (assembly GCA_041398805.1). Lineage (GTDB taxonomy): Bacteria > Planctomycetota > Planctomycetia > Planctomycetales > Planctomycetaceae > Polystyrenella. The sequence continues at coordinate 797,328 of JAWKUC010000003.1, forward strand.
CATCACGCAGAGGCGCTCAAGCTCGACTGGATCCAGTTGCACGGTGATGAGCCGGTTTCGTTTCTGAAAGAACTTCAGCAGCAACTCCCCGGCATCAAACTTCTCAAGGCGTTTCGAGTTGGATCAGGCGGACTCACTGAAGTTGCAGTTGTCCTCGATGAATGTGAGCAACTGGGAGTAAAACTGTCGGCTTGCCTGATCGATGCAGCTGTGAAGGGGGAATATGGAGGGACAGGACATATCGCTCCCTGGAACCTGATTCGAGAACAGTATGATTACACCAACTGGCCCAAACTGATTCTGGCGGGTGGCTTAACTCCCGAGAACATTCAATCGGCGATAGATGCCGTCGAACCTTGGGGAGTCGATCTCGCGAGTGGGGTCGAGTCGGAGCCGGGCGTTAAAGATCAGGCAAAGATCGAAATGTTGCTGAAGTCCATCAACGGTTGATGATTACGGAAGTTCGCGAATCCGGATGTTCTTGAATTCGACGGGTGAACCTTCCGCTTCCAGGCACAAGTGGCCTGTCGCGGGATCGCAGTTGTTTCCACCCGAAACTTCTTCACCATTCACCCACAAGCGAACTTCACCGTTGATGGCGCGAACATAGTAATGGTTCCATTCGCCATGACCTTTACTCAGGTTCTTCCGGGGAAAGCTGCGGCTGCCATTGGGCGACAGGGGAGGAAAGGGTGTCATTTTGGTGTTTCCGACCGCGAAGATATCTCCGTTGGTAGTAAACCAGTCCCCATCTTTGCCAGTTCGTTCTTTGTACTTGGTCGCATAACCATGATCGAGTGCCTGAATCTCAACGCCGTAACGGGGGAGTTGATCCGGGGGAAGGTCGGTGAGTGCTTTCAGAGGAACCCACGCGAAGATGCCACTATTCCCGCCGAACTCCAGGTGACGCCATTCAGCGACCAGTTCGAAGTTCGTGTAGGTTTCTGTTGTTCTCAGTACGCCGATTGGTTTACCTGTGGAGTGAATAATTCCATCTTCCTGCCAGACCCAGGTCTCGGGGTTCCCGTTCACATCAGTGAAGTCCGCTTCTACGAGAGTGCGCCAACCGGGGCCAGTTCCGTCAATGAAGGCTTTCTTTGCTTCCGGTTCATCGGCTGCCAAACCTGAGGACATGATCAGCATCAGGCAGAGCGGGTATAAAAGCGTCGAGAGTGGTTTCACAACAGCAGGCATGGCAGGTCAACCTTCAGGTCTGATAATGGTGGGAGGCGTGTTCATCCCGATATGCGGCAACAAATGAGGAGGGCGAATCAGAGGCTTCTAATTCAGTAGAGGCTGATACGCAGTGATTTTCACAGGTTGAAAATCAAATCAGAACACTCAAGTGAGTCATCTACTGGGGCAAACGAGTTACCAGTTGTTTGTTCTCGTCCAGAAGTTGATTGATTTCGTCGGTGGTCTCTTTGATCTGACGACGAAGTTCGTCTACTTCGAGCAGGACTTCGAGATGTTCATTCTGCATCTGTTCGATAGCTTTAATGACACCCAGCTTGATTTCAATTGGAAGATTTTCGTCACCCTGAAAATCGGGGTTTCCATCAAGTTCCAGATGGCGGTTCTCAGCATTTTTCTTTGCGGGTCAACAGCTCTTCCTGTCGCAACGTCGCGTGTCTGTTTCTCCAGGAGCATATCGGTTTCAGATCGGCGGTTATCAAGCTAGGCCAGCACGGACAGGCTTGAACTGGGAACCATTTTCAGAACCGCCAACCACCTGATTGCCAGCTGGCGATTTCTTCATCGGTTTTGTAACCGATGACAGCCCGTTAACGTCAGACGTTCGTTCTGCACGTCGGTGACTTTGAATATTTTTCACGAAGATCGGTTACCCGGAGCGTTCGGATCGGGCTGGCTCATAGAGCAATGTTTCCGGATCGTCGCCTGGTGCAGGAATGCCATTATTGGAACCGGCATCGATACAGAAATGGCTGTCTCCATTGGAGACCGTGTTCACATTGTCCCAGGATTGATACCAGCGTTGGATCAAGCGATCGTATTCACCTTCAACTCGCGGTTTTTCTTTTGCGAGTGACTGGTTTTTTTCCTTAGTCAACGTGAGTTCTTTCTGGTTCGTTTCATACGAATCGATCCAGTAACTGTGAACGGAGCCAGCTTTCGTCATCAGGAAAAGCCAGCCAATGCTGCAATAATCGTCAGGATTGCAAATACTTTGCCTGAAGTTGTCATGGGCGAAAACCAATGGTTCTGCAGGGTGAATAACGAAGTCGGAACCGCCAACCACGGAAAGCGATCAGAAGCAGCAGACTGTCTTGTCAAATGCTCTAAAGTCTATTGCCAGAGTATCGTATCGCATCTGCTGTAAGAATATGCCACGTAGAATATACCCTTTTTAGGCGATCTTTTCATCTTACGCCGTGTTAAAATGGAGAGGTCAAACGAATAATCTCTGATTGGTGAGACTGAGTGGTTTGTACCAGTTCTGTGGGCGAGCAATCGGTTCGTAGACACTGGAATATGTTTAAATGTATACTATTAAGCGTGGTGTGAGTTAAGCTGCTTTGGCTGAGCATTTCAGATAACACTCATGAGGCTTCAGTCCTTATTCTCGACTTCAAGGGGTGATCGTCTTGTCCCTACTCCTGGTTTCTGTTCGTGCAGTTGCGTCGGGTTGAAATCGTTTACTGAATCAACCTCTATTAAGTCACATCATCCACTTGAACTCCCTCGGCGGGAAGTTGAGCGGTATGCCGCGTTAAAAGAATTTCGACACGCAGGATCTCAAGGAGAACCTGTGTGAACACTGTACAGCCAAATGCTGTCGCTATTTTGCCTTACCAATTGATACTCCCAAAAAGCGGGAAGATTTCGATCACCTCCGCTGGTACATGATTCATGGTGACGTGTCGTTGTTCGTGGAAGATGAAGTCTGGTACCTGATGGTGCATGCCGATTGTCAGCATCTCCTGGAAAACAACATGGCGGTATCTACCATACCCGCCCCCAGATTTGCCGTGACTATTCGACCGACAACTGTGAGTTCGACATTGATGTCTGTTACGAAAGTTTTTGAAACAGCCGATCAAGTCTGGGAATATGCTGAAACGGTCTCCTCAACGTCGTCCGGACAAAGGAAATAAGCAGAAGCTTCCGTGATGAATTAGAACCTGATCCGAAACATGGTTGAGGCTTTGTATAGGCCAATCGTACAGCCCATCACGAACCACCAATCCCATTTTGAACTTTAATAAACATCCTCCAGACAATTCGCCTGGCTGAGTCTTCAACTACCTGAAATCAGAAACAGAATCACGTGTCTTCATCTGAACCAAAGAAAGCCCGCATTAATTAAACCACAGGTCCTGAAGGTTTTCGGGATTATCTTCCTGCCCAGATGATGGCCCGGGAAGCATTATTGGAGACAGCTCCGAAGTCTATCGCTCATTTGGTTTCAGCCCTATCGATACCCCTGCCCTGGAGCGAACTGATCCTTCTGGGTAAGGCGGAGATGAAACTGAAAAACAGATGTTTCGGTTCCGCGATCAGGAGATCGCGATGTCACCATTGATACCTCACGATCCCATTCGCGCGGTTTGCGTAACCACCTGAATGAAATCGGAACCCCCTTCAAACGTTACCACCTGGGTACAGTCTGGCGGGGTGAAAACCCGGGTAAAGGTCGCTTTCGTGAGTTCATGCAGTGCGACTTTGACACGATTGGTACCGATTCTGTCCTGGCTGACATCGAAACCTTACTCGTTATTCATGAGTTAATGTGTCGCTTGGTTTCGAGGATTTCGTCATTCATCTCAACAACAGACAGATCCTGAATGGCTGGCTCGATCAACATGGATTGCTGGACAAGGCAACAGGTGTGCTGCACGCTGGATAAACTGCTGAAGATCGGCCGCGAGGGTGTCATCGCGGAAATGGAATCTCAGGCTGGGGGTACCGCGAGAACAGGCAGAAGGGATCCCTTGCGGTTAACCGAAATGAACGGTTCGGCCGACGAAGTGTTGAAAGAGCTTGAGGCAAGAACTCGCCTCCCATGAAGCAGGTGCTGCAGGGAGTAGAACGGACACGGACCATCATCGAGACTGTTGTCGCTGCCGGTGTGCCAGCGGAACGCATCAAGCTCAATCTCGCCATTGCTCGGGGACTCGACTATTACACGGGGTGATCTTCGAAACTTTCCTGACGGAACGTCCTGATTTTGGATCGGTCTGTTCAGGGGGACGTTATGACAACCTGGCGGGGCTCTTCACCAATCAGGCACTTCCGGAGTCAGGGCCTCGCTCGGACTCGACCGGTTGCTTGCTGCCATGATCGAAATGGAGCGTCTGGAGCTCCGGGATTGTCCCGCGGACGTTCTGATTACGGTCATGGATACCAATCATCTGGCCGATTACTACCGCCTCGACCAGACATTGCGATCAGTTGGCATCGGAATGAAGTCTACCGGAGGACAAGAAGTTCAAAAACCAGATGAAGTATGCCGACCGCAAAGGGTTCCGGTTCGCCATTATTGCCGGCTCTCAGGAGTTTGAAGAGCAGATCTGGCAACTGAAAGATCTGAAAGCCCAGGAACAGCAATCGCTGAATGAAGAGGAGCTGGTTACCTTCCTCCAGGAAAAGCTGGGCTGATCCACTCGCCCACAGGCTCAGGTAAGAACGTCAATAAGTGCGAATTTCAGTGCCATCGTCTGTGGCGGCATCAAACCTCGTTTTGAGTGCACATGCAGTGTACAAAAGCTTTCACGCTTATCCCGGACAAGATCTAGACGGACTTGAGTCAAATTGCTAAGATTCGCGCGAATTTAGGAAAATTATTTACGCCATTTCAACAGCGTAATGCCCGATTGTCACTCTATCCTGTTGTGTCTAAAGGTTTTGTGTTGTTCGGTTTGAACTGGAATTCGTATCCCTCAAAGAGCGAAAAAAGGATGTTTTTCGCGGGGTTCGAGTCCACTTAGGCGTTTTTACAAATTATTCGTCAGCCAGAATGGAGTCTGTCGTGCGAATCTACTCTCGACCCGGATCATGCCTGTTAATTCTGCTCATCACCCTGACGATGGGGTTCAGCTCGGCAGAGGTTCAAGCTGCAAAAAAGATCCCGGTACCTAAAAAGCCACACGCTGTAAAAGGCTTTCATTACAAGCTGACTGAAGAGCACGGTCCCTGGATGATCATGGTGGCTGTTTTCTCGGAACCACCCGAGGAACGACGTTCAGAAGATGGTCTTTCGCCACAGCAGGCAGCGGATGAACTCGTTTACGAATTGCGTTCGAAAGGCCTGCCCGCTTACACATTCCGCCCCAACGAAGCGGGTGACAAGATCGAAGCAGTGCAACGCGATAAACGCGACCAGTTCGCATTGCAGAATGGTTTCAAACATCTTGTCGATGAAACGAGTGTCTGCGTGCTCGCCGGTAACTTTGACATTATGAGTAGTGAGAAAGAGGAGGCCAAAGCCGAACGGACACTGGAAAAGGTGAAAGGCTTTGTTCCCATGTTTCTGGACGAAGAAACACAGCTGGAAGTCTCTGCTCCTCTCAATCCTAATTTGAGTTCGAACGATCCCAAAAAGTATGGTGTCTTTCAGAAACTGAAAAACGGTGCTGTGTTTGCCAAAACGCCTGGTAAACCGAAACCTTTAAGTGGTGCCTTCCTGACAGTGAACCCCCTGCGTTCACCAGAGGAATTGAGTGAATCAAAACGCAATAAATATCTGGCAGACCTTAACAGTGGTGGAGAATACTCTCTGCTGGATAACCCTGCCAAATACACGTTGATTGTGGCCACCTTCTACGGAAACTCCAAAACGGAAGCACTCAGTTCCAAAGGTGTTTTTGAAGGCAGAAACGCGAACCAGGAACTGGGAACCTCGCTCGATGATGCGGCCCGTAAAGCGTGGGAATTCTGTAAAGCCCTGCGTACCGCTTCTGATTACGGTTACGACCAGAATTACGAAGCTTATGTCCTGCATACCCGCTACAAATCTTATGTGACAATTGGTTCCTTTGAGCGACCTGACGATCCGAAGATTGAAGAGTTGAAACAATTAATGGGAGCTAAAATTCATCAGGTTTCCGCCGGTGGGGCTTCTACCTTCGCGGAAGTCTTTTCGATTCCACGTAATCCGGGTGTGGGTCAAACACCACAGAAAAGCTGGATGTTCGATCCCGAACCTCAGCTCTCGCAGATTCCAAAAATCAAATAAAACTATTTCAGGGGGGAATCATTCGGCTGACTGTTGGTTTATCTCAAGGGATGAGTTAAGCCAGTACAAATTGTCGCTGTCAGGAATTGTGTGAACAGTTCCTGGCATGTCGACCAGCATGGATGTATCAGCTATGAGTCAGGATCACGAACCATCAGCAGGTGTTCGCCGACTTTCGCTGCGAAAGAATTTTTCGTGGGCGCTGGCTGGTAATTTTCTGTACGCATTCTGCCAGGTCGGAATTCTGTTTGTCATTCAGGCTCTGGGTAGCCTGGAGATGGTCGGCTCCTATTCACTGGCACTCGCACTCTGCACACCGGTCTTCCTCCTGACAAACCTGCAACTCCGTACGCTGCAAACGACCGATTCCCATCGCGAGTTTCATTTCTCCGATTACGCCGGTCTGCGGGCGATCATGACACCGCTGGCTCTCTGCATTCTGCTGGGAATCGCCTGTTCTGCTCACTATGACCAGGCAACCATCTATGTCATTCTGGCGATGAGTCTTTCCAAAGCTATCGAGACCGCCAGTGAACTCTGCTACGGGGCATTCCAGCAACATGAGCGACTCGATTATGTATCACGTTCGCTCTGCTATAAAGGACTGCTGGCGATTCTGATTATCGGGGCGACGCTGGCGGTAAGCGGAAGCCTGGTCCTGGCACTCTGTCTCGTGGCGGCTGGTTGGCTGCTTCTGTTTTTATGCTACGACTTCAGGCACGTCTATCAGCTGTTTCGAGAAGATCATCAATCACAGAAAACGGCAGAACTGAAAACTGTCTGGGCGGAATTACGACCCCGCTGGAACCAGGCGTTTTAAAACAGATTGTTCTGGCCGGCCTCCCGCTCGGTATAGGAGGTTTACTTCTCTCTGCTTCAGAATCGTTGCCGGCTGTCTTTATCGAATGGAACTTTAATCAGCGTGATCTCGGTATCTTCACTCTGTTAATCACGATCAGTTACGCCGGAATTCCCATCGTGAATGCGCTGGTCAGGCGGTCACTCCCAGACTGGCTCAGAATTATGCCGATCGCAATGTGATTGGCTTTCAGCAGGTTTTACTTAAAGCAGTTCTGCTTGGAACATTATTCGGTTGTGGTCTGATTCTGCTGGCGCTTCTGTTTGGCCGCTGGGGGCTGGAACTCGCCTTCGGGGCAGAAGTCGCAGAACACTACGGACTATTGATGGCTTTAATCGCGCTCGCTCCCCTGAAGTATGGTTTTCGATTTTTCGGAAACGGACTGACGGCAACTCGCCAGTTTGGACAGGTCCTGCAGATTCAATTTGTCATTCTATTCCTCTTGATCGCGTTAATTTTCACTTTAGGTTTTGCCGGATCGATGACGGGTGTTGCCATTGCGATTTATCTGTCGACCCTTGTTCGCTGCATTTTATTCGTTTGGAAAACACGTGAGGAACTACGTGCCATTGCCGATTGTCCCGAGAATGTTCGTTTTCTGCCCGCTTCCTGGCAGGCAGCACGCTCTCTTTTGGCAGATTTGCAGCGAGTGGTTCACAGCGGCAAATCTCGCTGGAGTTCCTCCTCGACTCTGAAGCAGGAACGGGTTCTGGGTTCTCACTCCGAGCTGACTTCTATCACTTCTGTAAAACGTTAACTCGAAAAAATAAGTGATCTCATCATGAAACTCATTCGCAAAGCAACCGCACAAAGCGTTTATCAATTGCGACGTCTTGAACGGGATGTTCGTCAACTGGAGCGGTACGCGACCTACTCCCCCGCCCAGATGCGCGAGTTGATGAATCAGCGGTTATGGGATCAGATTCAATACTTCGGCAATCGGGAAGATGCCCTACCCGAGTGGAAAGCGGCTGCTGAAATTCAGGATCCCGATGATCTGCGCGAAGTCTGGTCTCAATTACCCATTCTGACCAAACAGGATTTACAATCCCGGTTTGACCCACGTGCGATGCAGCAGCAATTCAATATGAAGGGAATCTGTGCTTCTACAGGGGGATCGACAGGTGAGCCGGTTCATTTCTTTCATGATGAAGCGATGATGCGACACAAAGCGGCGGCGCGTATCTTCTGCAGAAAACAGTTTGGCTGGAAACCAGGGATGCCCATCGTCTGCATCTGGGGATCAGAACGGGATGTCGGGCAATCACAAACCTTCAAAGGACGCTTCAGTTCGTTCGTGCAGAATGTGCATATCATCGATGGGTATCACCTCGACGACAAAACTGTCCGGCGTGTGCGTGAACAGATTCGTAAACATGCACCCGTGGCTCTTTATGGCTTCACCACCATGCTGGAGTATGTCGCACGGGAAATGCTGGCTGCGGGTGAAAACTACATCGGCCAGGTTGCTGCTGCCTGGAACGGAGGAGAGATGCTCTATCCCGAACAGTCGCAACTCTTCCAACGTGTCTTTGGTGTTCCCATTCTGAATTTCTATGGTGGGCGGGAACTCTCTTCCATGGCTTATCAGACCGGGTTTTGTGAATCGATGAAGCTGATCCGACCGAATCTTTTCCTGGAGATTGTCGATCAGGAAGGGAAACCAGTCGAACCGGGCCAACCGGGGAGACTGATCTGCACCAACACGATTAACCGTGGAACTCCGTTTGTCAGGTTCGACATTGGCGACCTCGGTATGAGCACCGCCGACGATCAGGATGAATCGGGTATTCACTCTCTAAGTAAACTGCATGGTCGTTCGGCTGGTGTGATACATCTCGCCAACGGCAAGACGATCAACAATCTGCGGTATGGAACCATCTCTTTAAAGACTACGAGAACGTGCGCCCAGTTTCAGGTCGCCATTATTGATGGACAGGAACTCGAAGTTCGTCTGTGTGGGGAACCTCTTTCTGCTGAGCGTGAAGAGAAACTGAAGCAGGTTATTCAGAATTTTGTCTCCCCCTTGCCGTTTCGTATCTGCTGGGTGGAATCGATCAAGCGAACCAAGCAGGGGAAACTGGTGCAGGTCGTGCGGGAATCGAAGGATGCGGGGGTGATGCATGCCGCGTGACGTCTCCAGCACTTCTGAGCAGCGACAGAAACCGAAAATCTGTCACATCATTAATGCACTCCATGTCGGAGGGGCCGAGATGATGTTGTGCAAACTGCTTGAGGAACTGCAGGAACGGAACGAGTATGAATTCTCGGTCATCACTCTGCTGGAGAGTGGTCCGCTGACCAATCGCATCGAGGAGCTCGGTATCAAGGTGCACTCCTGCAATATGCGGCAGGGAAAGCTGCGCTGGAAAGAAATCAAACAACTTCGCAATCTGATTCGTGAAGAAAACCCGGACCTCGTTCAGACCTGGATGTACCATTCGGATCTGCTGGGTGGGATTGCAGCCAAACTGGCGAATCGTAAATTGCCCGTGATCTGGAATATCCGTCACAGTCATTTGAGTGAAGAAAGTGACAAACGAAGCACACGCCTTGTGGGAAAGCTACTCGCCCGGCTTTCCCGTTATTTACCTCACCGCGTGCTCGTGAATTCCCAAGTCGGGTTAAACACTCATGTCGAACTCGGTTACAAACCGGAAGTGATGGTATTGATTCCCAACGGTTTTGACATCGAACGCTTTCGCCCGAGTCATATTGACCGGCAGGAGATTCTCAAGGAACTGGGGCTTCCCGAGTCGGTTAAACTGATCGGTCACGTGGGACGCTTTCACTCGATGAAACGACACCAGCTTTTCGTGGAGGCCGCCGGTAAGCTGGCTGCCCATGGAACGAAGTATCATTTTGTACTGGTCGGGCGAGGAGTCGACTGGCATAACCCGGAACTGCGGGAATGGATTGAGGCGACCGATTTTCCA
>JAWKUC010000004.1:0-225000 GCA_041398805.1 Planctomycetaceae bacterium
ATGAAATGCCGAAGCCAGATTCACCCGTAACAAACTACTACTTGTCGACCGATATTCCACTGCTCTGGCAATCGCCAACCCACCATTCGCCACACTCTCTAACTGTTGAGCATGCAGAGCCGAAGAATTCTCATCCGGTCCCAGCAATTCTCCCACCTCATAAGTCGTCGCTGCCACATCAAACTCGTAAACCGCATGCGGGCTGACATCCACCGAAACCGGTTCCGTATCCCCATTCGCCGAAGCCTGATGCGCCACCCCCAGAAAAGCCGCTGCGAAGGCAGCCTGTGTCGTCGCCAGGTCGGTGTCCCAGGTAAAGTCAGCAGCAGGTTTCACATCATCCCCATCCAGAAAAACCAGATCACCCGCCTCAATCACCGTGCTGCTATCAACCCGCACCTTGACCAACTGCACCTGACCACTTCGATATCGAAGTTGATTCCCCATAACCCTCTATTCCTTTCCCTCATTTTTATTTCTTAAAACACATCTGTTTCTATTCACAACTTTTCCAGAGTACCGTCCTCTCAGGCCGCGCGCACCAGTCGCACAAACTCATCATCGATAGTGGAGTTTACCTCCCGCAGTCTGCTGGAACTCGAAGGTTCCCGGCGATGCGCCCGCTTCCATAACTCCAACCGCTCCCGGATCAACTCCCCTCGCTCTGCAGCATCTGCTGTTTCGATCAATTGCTCCTGGAAGACTTCGCTCATCGCTTCCTGCGGCAAACCCACCAACTGAAGCTCCTTCGCCACTTCTACTTCCTGTAACCGACGATCCAGTTCCGCTTGAGTCTCTGCCAGTTCGATCCTTAATTCATCCGCTTCCCGCTGTAAACGCTTCACCACGACAGACAGATCAACTTCACCCTCACCTTCAGATAATTCCATTGAGACCCCTTCCCGCAAACTGCTCGTCGTCGCTGGGTAGACAACCGCATCAACACTGATCACTTCGTGAATCTTCAGAACTCGTTTCCGATCAGCCGTCCGCTCCGCCAGCACCACATGGCTCATGCCAATCACATCCGCATCCGATTCCGCCAGCGCCAGAAAAGTGCGACCCGATTCCGTATCCAGCACGCGGATATCTCCCCGCACCCGCTCATCGACGTAGACCACGTTCTCTACTGAGCCAATCAGATCCCGCGCACTCCGTTCCTGTGGACGCGACCTCTGACCGGCATGATCGAGAAAGACAGGTTTGCCCGCATAGAGAGAAACCGCTTCGCGCAGCGCCTCCGACTCATATTCATACCCATTACGCGAGATCCGTCCCGCCAGGGCCACATTTCTGACCAGTCGTTGAGCTCGATCGATATTTACCTCTTCCCGATTCCAATCCAGCATTCGTTCTGTCAACTGCTGCATCGACGACTCACTCTCCACAGTCGAATTCGCACTGGCTATCGCACTCATCCACGTCTCTCCTCATCTGGTTCTATTTCTTTTCTGTCACTTCATCCCTTCCGGTATTTGTGCGCGATTTGAGTTAACCTGTTGTCACTCCTCTGCATAAAAGCATGCACAACTCACAGCAGTATCAACCTCCTTATCTCATTCAGACTGTTTCGATCTCACTAACCCATTGCAATCGAGCCGACAGCGGTTATAAATCAACAGAGAACCATCACACTTCATTTATTGCCACAGAGAATTCCATGCCCTTAAACATTGCTGATCAACTTTCCACTCACTTCCGCGCTTACTCAACAGCCAGGCTGCTCGATGCCAATAAACAGATTAATCGCTGTCTGAAAATTCTCACTCAGGAACAAATCTGGACGCGTCCTAATGAAGTCTCCAACGCAATTGGAAACCTCGTGTTGCATCTCACCGGTAATGTGAACCAGTGGATTCTGACCTCTCTCAACGGAGAACCTGATCAGCGCGATCGTCCCGCCGAATTCGCACAGCGGGAGCCCCTGCCCACGGAAGATATTGCCGCCCGTTTAAAGAACACGGTGGAAGCCGCCTGCCGGGTGATTGAAAAACTCGAACCCGAACGCCTGACTCAAGGCATTAACATTCAGGGATACGACACCACCATCCTCGGTGCCGTCTATCACGTCGTCGAACACTTCTCGCTGCACACCGGCCAGATCGTCTACGCGACCAAACTCCACATCAACCAGGATCTCAGCCTCTACGACGAACACGGCCAGCGCCTCGACGGCAACAAACCGAGCGCTCCTTGATGAAGCAGCACAATCAAACACTTACCCTCAAAAAGTAGGTCAGGCATTGCCTGACTTATCATCCAGAGTAAATAGACATCACATCTTCATCGTCCCGGAAAGTTCCTCATTCAACATCGATTTGATAGAGACGAAATGAATTTCGGGGGCGACTTTGTGAATCTTGCTCACATTCTTTGTCGCGCAGAAATTTCGTCAGGCATTGCCTGACCTACGGACCTAAATCTGCTCACCCAATCCCGACTTCTCACTCGCCTGCTTATAGATATCCAGCGCCTTCGGCAATTCTTTCCTTAACGCCTCTGCCCGATTCGCATCCGAAGGATGCGTCGACATCCATTCCGGCGATCCCTGGTTCCCTTTCGCTGCTGCGAAGCGTTCCCAGAACTCCACCGCCGCAGAGGGATCATATCCCGCCTCTGCCATCAATTTCACACCGATAATATCTGCTTCCATCTCATGCTTACGTGAATAGGGTAACAGCACACCATACTGCGATCCTAATCCATACGCCTGCTTCCAGACCGCCTGTTCTTCTTTGGAAAGTTCATCCGTAAAAATATCTACGGCTTTCCCAGCTCCCTGGGCAATCAATTCCTGGCTCATCCGTTCGCTACCATGTCGCGCGATAACGTGGGCCACCTCGTGCGACATCACCACGGCAAGACCCGCTTCATCCTGACAGATCGGCAGGATCCCCTCATACACAGACCTTTCCGCCGGGTAATGCAAAGGCGTTCTGCTGGGGTGACTGCACTACAGTAAATTCCCAGTCATAATCCGGACGATTCACCACCGCTGCGATCCGTTGTCCCACTCGATTGACGAGTTCCTCGAAGCGGGCATTCGCGGTCCGTTTCTCTTTAGACAGAACCTCAGTATAAGCCTGAGCTCCATCAGTATTTCCTGTTGCTCAGGAATCAATAAGACCTGCTTCCGGCCCGCTCACTGGTGCCGAGCGACAACCAAAGAACAACAGACAAGCCGTCAGAGGCACCCACACCGCGAGCAGCTTCAATACATTTTTGTAACTGCCACGTTCCGCTTTAACGAACTCATGATCCTGTGCCACGACCCACATCCTTGCTGAATTATTTGCATCGACCTGAAACAGAATTACACCTGCAGGTTCTTCCACCGGGCGAAAACTATAAGCGGAACGCCACCTGCAGGACAAGATCGAAAACGCCTGCCTGAGCACACCAAATTTTAACAGTTCACTGCAAATACCCCACTTTCAAGATCACCAGACTCTCTATTCCTTTACACTCCCTGACCAGAGCACTATCGTGGAGATCGATATAAGACCCACAGTCGAGGCCAACGCTCACATTGGCCTCAACCGTTTTAACAACCAAGGATTCTATTCTCGTATGGCAACCATTTTAGTGACCGGTGGCGCAGGATTTCTGGGAAGCCACCTCTGCGATCGTCTGATCGAACGTGGCGATGATGTCATCTGCCTGGACAACTTCTTTACCGGCAAGAAACGAAACATTGCTCATCTCATCGGGAACCCTAACTTCGAACTGATTCGACACGATATCGTGCACCCTGTCTTTCTCGAAGTCGATCAAATCTATAACCTGGCCTGTCCCGCTTCACCCGAAGCCTACCAGTACAACCCGATCAAAACGATCAAAACTTCTACCGTGGGCATGGTCAACATGCTCGGCCTCGCCAAACGCTGTAAGGCACGCATCCTTCAGGCCTCCACTTCAGAATGCTACGGCGATCCGGAAGTCCATCCGCAACAGGAAGATTACTGGGGCCATGTGAACCCGATCGGCCCGCGCAGCTGCTACGACGAAGGAAAACGAGTCGCTGAATCTCTCTGTATGAACTATCACATTTCACACGGACTCGAAATTCGACTCATTCGAATCTTCAACACTTATGGTCCCCGTATGGATCCCAACGACGGCCGTGTGATCTCTAACTTTATTACGCAGGCCTTAAAAGGCGAACCGATGACTGTCTACGGTGATGGTCAGCAAACCCGTTCCTTCTGCTTCGTCTCCGATCTCATCGAAGGGATGATGCGGTTAATGGATCAGGATGAAACCACCGGCCCGGTTAACATCGGTAACCCCACCGAAAACACGATGCTCGAACTAACTGAAAAAGTAATCGAAGTCACCGGTTCCTCTTCATCCGTTATTCACGTTGAACTTCCCAAGGACGACCCTAAACAACGTTGTCCCGATATTACGCGGGCTAAGAAATATCTGAATAACTGGGAACCACAAGTCGAGCTGAAAAAAGGACTCGAACAGACTGTTGCCTACTATAAGGAACTTTTGAATCTCTGATAGATTCACCCGGTTTGCCTTTTTATGCATAACTGTCGCAACAGTCTCAGGCAACACCCCGTTTTTAATTATCATGCATACAGCATCAGCCCGTCCGGTTCACTGGACGGGCTTTTGTCGTTTACAGGCTCCAGCGCTACGACGCTAATATGAAGAACAGATCCCCGGTTCTCCCGAATTTGCCGCAACCCACCTATCTTAAACCAAAGCCGACCATTTGAGGCTCAATTCGGGCGGTAAACTCACCCCTCTTTTACCTAACCGGAACAACCCCTGAATAAGGAACCAAAATCGACGTAACCTTTTTGTGGAATAACGACTTGAGAAGTTCAAGCGATCGTAAAATCCGGGCCGATAGTCATGGTCAGTCCGACATAGAAAGCACTTTTCGAATCAATACAGATTCCCTGAATACATTTTTCGTTGACTACCTGGTTTTTACGATTTCGAGAATCATTTCCAGACCAACGAAGCACGAAAAGTGAACTTTCTATATCAACGGTGAAAACGTTTTCGCCGTCTTACCTATTTCATGGATGAGTCGGGTCTTCTCTTTCATTGCGACGCGCGTTGCGGCGGTTGAGAACGGCCAGACATGTTTTTGAAAAGCCTGTTGAGAAGACCGCCTCGAGTCGAAGAACCGACTTTAAGAATAGGTTAGGACGGCCTTCAAAGGATCCCAACGGAAGGAGATGCTGTTCAATGAAACGGCTCAGATTCTATTTCGCGATTTTGGCGACGCTAGGTCTGACCACGGGTGCACAAGCCGGAAGCTTGTTCGATTCCCTTTTAGGTAGTCACAAAAGCTGTGGATGTGCGTCAACGTGTCAGCCAGAATGTTGTAAACCAACTATTACTCGCCCCTGTAAACCCAATGTCTACACTTACCAGCGTAAGTGCTCTGACATTAAACCACCCTGCTGCTGCGAAGCTGCTCCTAGCTGCTGTGCTAAAACTTCCATGCTCGACAAACTGTTCGGTCATGGTGGATGCGGTCACAAAGGTTGCTGCAGTGCTGAACCCAGCTGCTGTGCTCCTGAAACCTGCTGCCCAGCTGAACCTTCATGCTGTGCTCCAGAGACCTGCTGCCCAGCTACTAACTGCTGCACAACTAAATGCTGCAACGCTGATCCCTGCGAAATTGCTAAGCTGATCTACAAATCTCAGACTGCTTGCTACGCTGACGATCGTAAAGACGCTATCGATGAACTCGGTGACAACTTCGATTGCTGCTGCAATCCAGAAATCATGACCGCTTTCATCTACGCTCTGAACGATGCTGATGAAGACGTCCGCAAAGAAGCTGCTGACGAAATTGGTGACCAGCTCCGCAAAAACCGCTGCTGCTGCAGCCCTGAGCTGACTGCTGCTCTGACCTGTGCCCTGGCCGACTGTGACCGTGGCGTTGTTCGTCAGGCTGAAGAAGCTCTCGAAGCTTGTGGATACGAAATTGTTGATGGATGCTGCGACACCTGCTGCACAACTGCTTGTGCAACTGGATGCTGCAACGGATCAGTAGCTCCTGCAGCTGCTGCACCAGCTGAACCTAAAGCTGTCGAACCGACTCCGGCTCCGCCAGAATCACCCGAAGCTTACTTCCCCAGCCGTATCCGTAGCCATCAGTCTTCAAACGGAAAAGCTACCTCTAAAGGTCTCGCTGGACTGTTCTCTCTGCTCGACTAATCTCGAACAGATACCTGAAAGTAGCAGAACCTAAACCTTCTGAACCTTTCAGTTAATAATAGATTGACGAAAGGCCGTCACAGGAAACTGTGACGGCCTTTTTCTATTTTAAAGCATTGCTACGAACAATAGAAACAGATCAGCTATTATCAGGCTCAGCAGCTTTCCAAGCTTTTTCGAAATTCAGTCTATCTGTTTTTTTGAACGGACCTTTCCTCAACCATTTTCCATCATACTCTTTTCTCCATGAAGTCCATCCATTCACATATACCAACCGGAGACACCCTTCTCCGTGATACTCATAGAAGTACGTAACCGGACCGTCGTGATGTGTGGTCTCCTGCAAGTAGTAATACTCCCGATCCTCTTTCAATGCCGGTGAATATAACGGTGGCTCCATTTCAATTTTCCAGGGTGGAAGACTGCCAGTCCATACCTTCAATTTGTGTAATGGCCGATAACAGCAAGTATAACTTCTTCCTTTATCGCCCTCTTTCGTGTGGACTGCAAAAAAGGGACCACTGTAAAATTCTGGATGTGCATATCGCCCGTAGTATTTGATGAGTCCATCACTATCCGTTGTCTCACAAATCAATCTTGATTTGATTTCTTCCAGTGACAGTTCAAACTGAGTGTAGTAGTACAGACGTCGCTGACATGCTGGCAAAAAGAATCCGTCGCTTAATTTCTGCATCCCTTCATCGATTGCTTGAAATATGACATCATCATCTAATACATGACTCTGCTCACTTAATTTGAAAGAATGTTTCGCTAGTATCCACACATCATACAACCGGTCAAACAAATCCGAGACATCCAGCTTCATTCGCGACTCCTCAACTAAAGAATATGGCTCATTAATCAATGAATTTGATCAGAAACATCATTAAAAAATAACCGATTTGTGATCGCTCTAATCGATCTCTTCTGAACTAATAAACTGAAAACCCACACTCTATGCACCAGCGAATACATATTTGCCATCAGGACTGCATTGATTACCTCGCAGGCAATACAGGCGGCATTTGGGATGAGATAAATGAATCAACTCAAAACTGGGTCTCTTCTGATATAGTTCAAGCCATACAGACAGCTTACCATTTGGCCTCAAATAAATCGGTGAAGTCTTACGTCTTTTTTCAAAAACTCGAGCTATGTAATGTAGTCATAATTCAGTTCCAATTCACTCTCCCTTTTTCTGAAGAATCAATTTCATCTGAACGTAAAATTCCAATTGATCGCAATTTATCAGCTGAAAACATCCAGCAGATTATTCACCATACGTTCTCAAGTTTTCTGGAAGAGTCAAAAAATCATTTTCGAACTTGAATGCCTGAGTCGCTCTTATGGCGGAGACATCAGAATCTACCAGCATGAATTACTCTTCTTTTTCATACAAACAGAGTTTCGTTAGATTCTCTGGAAGTTTAGTATGAACTAATTCTCTCTTCCTCCCTGCCAACCCCTCACAGAACTTTCAGTTATGCTCAATCTCCCCCGCCTCCTCACCCTCTCCCTCATCCTACTCACCTCCATCACCACCGCTGCCGAGCCGCTCCATCTCCCCTTCTGGGATCAGAACGACATCCTGACTCCGGCCGGTTCCGAGATCGAAATCAAAGCCAACTATCTTGAATACGATACTCCCGCCACCAACTTCCCCCGATCACAGTACGGTTGCGAAGTTCCCCGTGATGAGAACACATTCTGGGTCTACGGTTGGCGGATGCAGAACATCGCCGACAAACCGAACCGCACCATCGAAGTCGTCCGCGCCTGGACGCCCGACGGCCTGAACTTTAATGAGGAGGAAATCGTCTTCTCTCTCAAAGATGGTGACTGGCAGGGCTTCGCCAATCTGGTTTACCGCCCCACCGATGGCAGTCTCTTTCTCTTCTCTTACTCGGCCGGTCACCTTCGCGTCTTCCGCACCGACAACGGGACCACTTGGGAGAAACTGACTGACGAAGCCTACACCAATCACGATGCGATGCACATCACCTGGTATCCCCCCTGGAATGAATTCCTCAATTATCAGAACACCCTCGAGCCCTACCCCACACGATACCCCGATAACATCGGTGAACTCCGCCGCGTCTTCTCTTTCCTCCGCTCCAAAGATGGAGTGGAGTGGACTTCGTACGCACCCGAATTTCTGCAAGGCGAAAAACTGTGGAAACCCGATGACCTTGACCCGGTTGATCTCGAATTCTATCGCAGCATCGTCATCCCCACCGAAGGTCGTTATGCATTGCTCATCCAGCGCTACATCGCTCCACCCCCCGAAGCAAACAGCCGCCGCGCCACCACCAAACATGGTCCGCGCAGTTCAGTCGAAATTGCCATCAGCTACGACGGACTCAACTGGGAACGCCCGCATCGCAAACACGATGTCACCCTCAAAGTCGGTTCCCTCCCCGTACAGGGCCCTTCCATTCACCAGGGAAAAATCCGTTTCTACCAACCCGAAGGAGATGTCTACGCCTTCGACGAAGGCCGCCTCTTCTACGCCACCTGCCTCGGTAACGGAGAGTTTTCCACCAGATTATTCACCATGCCCATGCAGGGCCTCACCCTGAATGTCGACGCCAGCTGGCCCGCCAACCAGGGCGAAACCGGCCGCGCCTACGTCATGGTCGAAGCCCTCGATGCCGAAGGCAACCTCATCCCCGGTTACGAACGCACCAACTTCCTCCTCGAAAACATCGACAACCCAGCCCTCCCCCTCAACTGGACAGATCACCCCTGCCAGAATCTCGCCGGCCAACAAATCCAACTCCGCTTCTACTTCTGCGAAGCAAAGATCTATTCAATCTCTGAGAATAAATGACACCATCCAAACCCAGTCAACATGATGGCCTATTTCTTCTTGATCAACCGATACCCCGCCAGCAGTACGATCGCTCCAATCACAGCAATAAAGAAACTGCGAATATCAAAACCATCCACCGTTCCCAGACCCAGGAACGTACCGATGTACCCGCCGACAAACGCACCGACAATTCCCAGAATGATGGTGACAATACACCCCTGGGGATCATCACCCGGCATAATCCACTTGGCCAGCACTCCAGCAATCAACCCGAAAATAATCCACGACAGTATACCCATGACGCACCTCGATTATTCTAAAGAAACTATGTTGAATGAGGGGTCTTCATATTAGAACAGAAACCAAACAGAATTAAATAGCCGAATCGTTTCCCAAACGTTTTTTCTCTGGCATTAACTCATATCCATCTCTATTAATCTGTGTCCATCCGTGGTTCAAATTCTTTTCTTCACTCCTTACTGAACCGACCTCACGCTATCCCCACACCTCGCCCCTGCTTACACCTATCCGCGCAACTCCTCCTGTATTGATGAAGTGACATTCGTGAACCAGTTCAACTGGTTTCGAATTCAAAATCATCTACATTTCTTCGTGCGGGTGTGGCTGAATCGTGAACGTGTTTGAGGAATATCCTGAGCTGGGAGAAGTCTGGTTTCGCCGTAACCAGACGATGATGGGGATCAGTGGACCACAGGGTGAAGTCTACGACGCCAACGACGCCCTGCTTCATTTCCTCAAATACGCGCTTTCCGAATTCACCCGTCGCGAAGACCCGGTCACCTGGCATCGCTTCACCTTGCAGGATGAAAGCTTCGAGGCGGACAAAGCCGAATCGGAAAAATGCTTAAATGGCGAACGGCCCAGTTACACGATTCGCAAATACTACGTCCCCAAGAACTCCTTCCCGCGCCTGGTGGAATTGCATGTCACGCGCTTTCCACTCGAAGGAGGACGCGACGAATTCAAATTTTTCTTCGTTACGATCACCGATCTCGAAGCAACCGCGAGCCGCGCCTTCGATGACATCTACGAACTAAGTGCCGGCACGCTCAAAGCACTCGAATCGATCAACCAGAAACTCGATGGACAACTCGACCATCGGCACTACTCGAATTACACCGAGTTAAAAGAACTTTCTCAACAACATCCACGCATGGCACTCGCTGCCTTCATGCTGTTTTCCGTGATCCTGCTGGTCATGGTGTTCAATCTGTTCGGACGCTCGGTCATCGAAATCATGACCGCCGTCAAGGATATGTTTTCGGAGTAACCAACATGGGAAGTAAACAATTTGAACTCAATCTGAACGACTTCATCAAAGTCACCAAAGGAGCCCTCATTGCCGGCATCGCCGCCATCCTGGCTTATCTCGCTCAGGCACTGGGACTCACCAATGAAACTGTGAGTATCGCTACGGACTCAACCGGAGATCCTCTGGTCGTCGATGGCATTCCCCCTGTTGTTGTCTGGTGGCTCCTCTCCATCGGCGTAAACCTCTTCCGCAAATGGTTCTTTGATAACACGAAAGCCAACTAAACCATGCACACCAATAAACTGAATCCTAAAAGCTCTTTAATCTGGTTCGTCTCCATCGGCCTGGGCATCACAATTTTCCTGGTGATGTCGTTCCTCGGTTACAACAGCGGCAGCGGGAACGTCGTCGGGCGGGAAGCGTGGAAATCAACCCGGAGTACATCAAGCTTCTCACCTCGCTCTCGGCGTTACTCATCCTCTGGATCAACTCCCGTTGGCCCGGCATCGGTGACCTGCTCGCCCGATTGCTGAACCTCTTTGTCGACCCCAAAGCAGAACCGGTTGAGGAGGTAAAACTCAAATCCTCCATCGACCACTTCTGCGATCTACACGAAATCGGTCTCGAGTTCGCCACTCGCAACGACACCGAAGGGATCAAACTCTGCACACAACTCTTCGAACGCATGCTCACCCAGCAACTTCCAGCATCAGAGGAGGAAGCAAAGTGAAGTATCTCCTTTTCGTATTACTCTTATCTTGTTCCGGTTGCTTACAACCAGTGGACGAACCGGGCATCGTTCCCGATCCCACCAATCAGGTTCGCCGCACTATTGCCGAGTCCTTACAGCATGCCGATCTACAAGACTGCCTGAAAATA
This sequence comes from Planctomycetaceae bacterium, assembly GCA_041398805.1. Lineage (GTDB taxonomy): Bacteria > Planctomycetota > Planctomycetia > Planctomycetales > Planctomycetaceae > Polystyrenella. Next base: position 11,157 of record JAWKUC010000004.1, read on the forward strand.
TACGGCATCTACATGGCTGCCGCCGAGTACATCCACAGCGAACAACTCCAGGCAAATACAGCGGCCGAATTATACAAGCAACTGCAAACCATGTTCGAGCTTTCGAACTGGCCCCACGGCAAGCACCCCGCTTTCACCACGGCATGAAGCAGTCATGGATCCTCTGCTCGGTTCTCCAACTCAAACGATTCTCGATCGTCGTGGAGAAATCGCCAACCTCTTTACGAATATCGCCCTCGGGGCCAGGGATGCCGCTCAATGAATCTCAATATCAATCAACTCTGCGGCTGGGCGGGAGAAGACGCAGCCCGTCAGGCAATGGATGAAATTGGCGATCAATTTCCTAACTTCCTCATCGCCGGTTCCACTGAAAGTAAAGCAGGCGGAACTTATCGCCTGTGGGACTTCACCCGCCAGGTGCTGGGAAAAGACACCCAGAACTACCCTCAGAAAACCGGCGATTGCGTCAGCTTCGGTGCCAAAAACGCGATTGAGTACCTCGCCTGCATCGAAATCGCCAATGGCGACCTCGAAGTTTTCAACCCGATTTTTCCACCCTACCTCTATTACACCAGCCGCGTGCTCATCGGAAACAACAAACTCCGCGGCCGGGCGGGTTCAGTTGGCTCCTGGATGGCCAAAGCAGTTGAAAAGTACGGCACCATACCGACCGGCCTCGAAGGACTTCCCGCCTATTCAGGGAAACTGGCCGACGAATGGGGAGATGATCGTGGCGATGGCCAGCGCTGGATTGATGCCGGTGATGATCACTTAATTCTGACCACTGCCCCGATCAAAAACTGGTCCGAACTTGTCGAGGCGCTTGGCAATGGTTACCCGGTCACCATCGCCTCTGATCTTGGCTTCGGTATGACACCGGGTAGATCGGGCTATCACGAACAAACCGACACCTGGCATCACCAGATGATGATTCACGGCATCTGCGATGGCAATGAACCCTGGTGGTCCCCCTCAACAGTTGGGGCAATGTGCACGGCACGATCCTCGATCCGGAAACAGGCGAGCCCTGGCCAGCCGGTTCCCTCAAATGTCGTCGGAAGTTTTAGACCGCGCATTCCAGCGGCGAGCTCTTGCTTACTCCCAGTTTGAAGGTTTCCCGAACAACGTCTGCGTTGGAATTTCGTCTGATGAAAAAGGATTTCGACCCATGGAAAGAGTACCACCAAACCCCCAGCCCCGTCTTGTCTGTTCTAACTATAGTCGGCTTTCTCGTGCTCTCACTTTTTGTACTCTCTCTGGTCTGGTCCTGCTGTGCACTGGTTGTGACACCTCCACAGGCAACGAAGAATGGGAATCCGCCCGTTATAGAGGATTAATGACCCTCGCTGTCATTCTGAATTCAGAAACACCTCCAGAGAATGAACAGACACAACCAGAAATAAATGGTCACCGCAAACAGGTCCTCTATTTCACTGCCAGCTGGTGCGGGCCATGTGAGCGTTGGCACCAGCAGGAACTCCCTCGCCTGAGAGCACAAGGTTGGAATGAAGACTGGCTGACCCTGATTGATGTCGACCAGCAACCTGACTTACGAACTCAGTACAACGTGCATATCGTCCCCACCTTTATTCTGCTTCAAGGCAACCTCGAACAAAGTCGCCGCACTGGTTTTATCGACGCCGTCTCCTTCGCCGCATGGGTCAATGCTCTCTGATGCAGGAACTCCTCGTACTCTTATTTTCCATCCTCACAGGCATTCTGCTCGCCAGTTACACCGAGTGGATCGAAGAACTTTCAGAAAAGAGTTCAATAATGAACATCAAACAACGACTTGGCGAAACGATCAAACAGCGTTTCTTCACAAATCAATCTTCACCCATCGTCGGTTTTCAAATCACCACCATCAAAGGCTGGCTCGAAACAATTCAGTTTCTATTCGAACTGGTTAGCCACGACTCAGTGCAACTTGTCGATGGGGTCGAAATCAAACTGGGCCCCAGCGGAAAGATTGAATACAAGCGGACCTCAACCAGCATAATCCTGAGCCTGAAACCGGGCATCCAGCTTCTTCTTGACGCCAGAATCGCCCGCGTCAAACCAATTGCCACCGGCCTCATCATCGAACGCAATCAAATCCAACTCCTCCTCGACGGCTTTCCCGATGTCACCATCGGCCTGGAATAATTGGACACGTGAGTCATCAATGCGGGTGAAATCCAGCTCTATCTGCGGTTTCCACCTCAGTTTTCCAGTGGTTGTTCCTGCTTTCAGTCATTATCATACCGTTCTTATTATTTGAACCTATGAGACTGGAAAAACAGATGAAGGCCCCCGAACTACTCTCCCCTGCCGGTACCCGCAAAGCGATGCAGTATGCCTACGCCTATGGAGCCGATGCCGTTTACGCCGGCCAGCCCCGCTACAGCCTGCGTGTCCGCGAGAACGAGTTCAGCAAACTCGAAGTCATGGCCGATGCGATTGTCGAAGCCCATAACCTCGGCAAGAAATTCTACATCGCCAGCAACATCTCTCCGCACAACCTGAAAGTCCGCTCTTACGTCAAAAACATGCAACCCGTCATCGACATGCAGCCCGACGCGTTGATCATGTCCGACCCCGGGCTCATTATGCTGGTGCGGGAACATTTCCCCGAGATGCCAATCCACCTCTCTGTCCAGGCGAACTGCGTCAATTACGCTACTGTGAAATTCTGGCAGAAGATGGGGCTCGAACGCATCATCCTGTCCCGCGAACTCTCCATTAAAGAGATCGCCGAAATTCGCGAAGAATGCCCCGAAATGGAACTCGAAGTCTTCGTGCATGGGGCCCTCTGCATCGCCTACTCAGGGCGCTGCCTCCTGTCGGGTTACATGAATCACCGCGACAGCAACCAGGGGGCCTGCACCAATGCCTGCCGCTGGGACTACAAGGTGAACGAAGCTGAACAGAATATGGAAGGAGACATCGTTCTCAAACATCCACAACCTGTGCTCTCACTCGCAGGAGCAGGAGTCCTACCCCGCTCTGCCAATCCTCGAAAACAACCCTCTCACCGATGAAGTCTTTCTCCTCGAAGAAGGAGGTCGCCCCGGTGAATACATGCCCGCTTATGAAGATGAACACGGCACCTACATCATGAACTCCAAAGACCTGCGTGCTGTGGAGCATGTTAAAACGTTCTGCGATCTCGGGCTCTCGTCACTCAAAATTGAAGGACGCACGAAATCCTTCTTCTACGCGGCTCGTACGGCCCAGGTTTATCGCAAGGCGATCGACGATGCTGTCGCCGGGAAAGAATTCGATGGCGACTTAATGACGATGCTCGACAGTCTCTCCAACCGAGGTTACACCGACGCTTTCTACAGTCGCCACCTGCCGAACGAAACGCAAACCTACGACCACGGACGTTCCGTCGCTAACCTGCAGAAATTCGTGGGCGATGTGATCGAAATTGATGACGACTTTTTAACTGTAGAAGTTAAAAACCGTTTCGAAACAGGCGAAGAATTCGAACTGATGACCCCCGCTGGTAACGTCCGCTTCCAACTCGATCAAATGTACGACGCCAAAGGCAACCCCGAAGAGGTCGCCCCCGGAAGCGGCCACTTCCGCAAAATCCCCCTCGACGAAAACATCCCCAACGAAACCCGCGCAGCCCTCCAGGGCAACGCCGGGAATTATGCTTTGTTGATGAAGTACGTGTAGTTGAGAGCTAATCAAAAATGGGTGGCCCAGACAATCACGATGTGTTGTCTGGGCCACCCCTTGAGGGAAACACGTTATTTACCGGTTAACTTCGCCCGTTGATCTTTCACACAAGATTCATCTAAAGGCGTCGCTTCACCCACTTCATCCACCGGGTGAGTGAAGAGATATTTCCAGACATCTTCGTGCAGGTAATTCCCTTCCGCATCCTTCCCCGCATTACCGCCCGGCATCACACTCGAGTGCGCACGTCCATTGTTCCCCTTTACATCGAAGTCCGTGATTAACCGACGGGTGTTTCCATACGGTGGTTGCGTTTCATCGACATTCACAATCGGGCCGAATTGATGCAGGCCGATCAATTCCCACGAGCGGCAGTAATGATCGTCGATCCAACCTGTATCAAGTACGTGAGAAAAACCAAAGTACCGATTCTCGGGTGTCGCGGAGGGAAGCGATTGCCACACCTGGTATTGATCGCGCGGACCACACAGCATCACCACGCGACTTACCTTCTGATGTTTGGCGAACCGGGCTGAAGAAGTCGAACCATGCGACGCCCCCGCATGATGACATCGTCCCAGCGAAGTTCATCACCCGCTTCATTAATGAAGTATTCCCAATTTCCCTGGGGATGTTCTTTCGCCAACCACTTCACAAACTGAAGGGCTCGTTCTTTCATTCCATCCGGATAAGCCAGATCCAGTTCATCGCTGAAGTCTTCTCCGGTCGTCGCTTCCAACCGAATATTACCGCGGGCATGTTCCCCCACTGGTTTCTCCTGTGCCAGAATACCAAACCAGGCCCGGGCATAATGAACTTGAATCGCATGCAATCCATAACTGGAAAGTCGATCAAACAACTGCTGGTTATGACCCATCCAACCAGATGACCAGTTTACCGGCGGTGCGACTGAAGTATCGACAGATGCGTGTTCCAGATCCTGTGGTTTCTCATTAGTTCCAAACACAAAATCGATCGCGGGATATTCTTTCGCTCGTGAATCAATCTCACTCGCCCGCGCGGAAAGGTTGTATTGCTGCGGATTCGCATCCTGATAATGGAATGGTTCTGCGGCATCTAAATTGGAAAATAAACCAGCAAACAAGCTGAAACAGAACAGAGTGACACTATGATCTCGGAACATCGGGAACTTATCTCTCAGGTGGGTTCTATGGGGCAGGTCTGTTATGATGGACCATTCATCCTAATTGCTGATCCCACCGCTGACCAGCAATGACTTCGATTTTCCACCTGGAGTTTCCCATGCGACTGGCCACTGTCCTGACGCCTCTCAACCACGAAAACCTGACCCTCGCCGCCCAATGCGGAGTCACAGATGTCACGCTCCGTTATCCCGGTCCTGACCTCTCCCTACTTCAGGAAGAACAACAGCATGTCCAAGCAGCCGGTTTAAAAGTCTGTGCGATTGAGGGGTATTTACCGATCGAAAACCTGAAACTGGGAAACGACCAGCGGGATGCTGACCTCGCTGAATTGACGACACTTATCAAATACATGGAGTCTGCCAGAATCCCGGTTCTCTGCTACAACTTCATGGCAGGAACAGACTGGGTTCGCACCGATGTGGCCGCGCCCACGCGTGGCGGCGCACTCACTACCCGGTTCTATCTCCCCGCCGCCGAACAAGCTGTCTCACTCAACTCAAAGTCATCACCATCCAGCGCAACTCCACTAAGCGCCGAACAGCTCTGGGAGAATCTCAATTATATGCTGACACACATTCTCCCCATCGCCGAGCAGCACAATGTCACCTTGGCAATGCACCCGGATGATCCCCCTCTGGCCGAATTCCAGGGGAAAGCCCGCATCATGAACTCGGTCGATAACTTCGAACGTTTAATTGAGTCTTATTCCAGTCCCGCTAATAAAATCTGCTTCTGTCAGGGAACCTTCGCTGAAATGGGAGTCGATATCCCGGCCACCATTCGTCGCCTCGGCTCGCATATCGCCTACGTGCACTTCCGTGATATCATTGGCACCAAAGAAGACTTCACCGAAACATTCCACGATGATGGTCACACCGACATGGTGGCTGCAATGAGCGCCTATCGAGAAGTCGGCTTCAACGGTCCTCTCCGCCCCGATCACGTCCCCCAACTCATCGGTGAAGAAACAGGAGAACCTGGCTACACGATGCTGGGACGTTTATTCGCCTACGGTTACATCCGCGGTTTGATGCAGGCGACGGAATGACACGAAACTCTTAATAGAATAATTCACTTACCCGCCACCCAATCGACTTGATCCACCGGTACCGTAAACGGGGCGAAACTCGTCAACTCTTTTGATTGACGATAATGCTCAAGCACCCATTTGACCGTTGGGAAAGCGAGCTCATCCCAGGGGATGTCCTCCCAATCGAACAATCGTGTCTCCTGGCTTTCGATCCCGTTCCCGATCTCAGGGCTGATTAATTCGGCGCGATAAAACATCTGCACCTGACTGATGCGGGGGATTGAATAAATAGCGAGCAGCGCATTAACCCGGACCTGCGCTTCCGATTCCTCAAAGACTTCACGAATCGCCCCCTCTTCGGTCGTTTCACCGACTTCCATAAACCCAGCCGGGACCGTCCAGTAACCGACGCGTGGTTCAATCGCCCGGCGACACATCAGGATTTTGTCTTCCCAGGTGCAGACGGCGCCGACGATGATCTTCGGGTTTTCGTAATGGACCCACTCACAATCCCGGCAGACATAGCGCTCTTTGTCATCCCCGCAAGGAATTTTTTTCTCAAAGCCATGTTCTTCGGGACAATAACTGACCATCGTTGCTCTTTCAGGGAACTCGAACCAGAACCTCTTCCAGAGGTTTCCGTGTCTGCTGTGGAATCAGATCAGGATATCCATACCACAATAGACCAACACAATACTCCCGCTCAGGATCGGCCCCGATCAAGGTTAACATCCGTGGGTTTTGCGTCACCGGCCCGGACGTCCATTTCACCCCGATATCATGAGCCCACAGGAAGAGGGAAAAATTCTGGATCGCACAACAGCAGGAAGCATAATCTTCCTGCTGCCGGAATGAGTCTTCATTATAAGGCGCTGTCACCACAATCCACCCCGGTTTTTCCTCCCAGCTCTTTCGTTTTTCAGCAGCCCGCTTTTCTCCCTTAGTTTCGATCAGCATCTCACTATTCAAATCGACAATCGCCCGTTGCGCTTCCGGACCCAACCAGTAAAACCGCCACGGTTCTGTCTTCTTGTGGTTCGGCACCCAACGGGCCAATTCAAGCGCCTGCTCGATCAATTCCACAGGCGGATGCTCCGGGCGGAACTGATGAATCGTACGTCGCGAGGCAAATAGTTCAGGCAAATCAATTTCGGACATTTATGTACTCATTAGGGGAATCATTATTCAAACTTGTGTGGTCCTATTATAAGTCGATTTTGAGGGTGTTCGCCAGCAGGCTTACCGCCTATAGATTGCCGATCAGATCTGCTGATTTTGAGGACTCATTTGCAATTCAGCTTAAATTGACACATTGACATATTCCGATACGAGACGTAGTTTTGTAGGTGATATACCTCACTTTTGAGGGGGCTGAATTTAACAACTCAGACAGATTAACCCCTTAACCCTACACGAATTACATCCAGTGATCAGGAAGTGTCAAAGCGCCCATCATGGACATCCCCGATGAAAAACTGAATAAAACCGCTACTGAAGTTCTGGACATGCTCGATCGCTGGAGCGACAAAATGTCCGGCCATCACACACAGAAGCGGGAATACCATCGCGTTCCCTATCGTACGATGATGGCTGTCTACCAACCCCATGGTGGACATATTCCGGGAGAAGCCGAAGAAAGTGGAGGCTTCACTGTCTGGTCTCGAAATATTTCCCGCGGAGGAATCGGATTCATCTACAGCGGCACTCTATCGATGGGAAAATATCTGATGTGTCTCGACCCGGAACAAGGTGGCAAGCTCTGGTTCATGGTCGAAGTCGTCCGCTCCCGAAAAGTCCACAACAACTTCTGGGAATACGGCGCCCGGCTCCTGGAACGCGCCTCAATCTGATCGGTCTGATACGGCCTGCGGCTAAGACTCTGTCCTGAGATCGCTTTCCCTGCGCGAACCCTATTTCGATACCTGTGTCTTCAGGCAAAACATCATTTTCCCAGGTTACAAACAATGATCACAACTTTCACTTCATCCAGCTCTTCATCATCTTCATCAGAAGATACCGGGGGCGGTATGTCGTGACTTAAAGAACCTCAACCACGACAGCCCGCCCGAGAGTTTTCTCTGGCGGGCTTTTTTTATTGAACCATCAATTTCGTTCTCACTTCTGCCCTGGCGCTGCATGGGCACAAAAAGGAGACCCGGGCTGCTCACCCTGGTCACTGGTCAGCGGAGAGAACAACGTTCCTTTTTGAAAGGAGTGTCTGAGCAATGGTTACGAAAACTCATCTGAATGTCGGTACGATTGGTCACATCGACCATGGAAAAACGACGCTCACCTCGGCCATCCTGCGTGTGCAATCCGTCCGTGGACTGGCACAATACAAAACGTATCAGGATATCGCTCGGGGTGGCATCGTGCGCGACAAAAGCAAGACGGTCACAATCCTCGCTTCGCATGTGACTTACGAAACCGAGAACCGGTCGTATGCCCACATCGACTGCCCTGGTCACGCAGACTACATCAAGAACATGATCACCGGGGCAGCGCAGATGGATGGCGCGATCCTGCTGGTCTCGGCTGCCGATGGACCGATGCCCCAGACTCGCGAGCACATCCTGCTCGCAAGGCAAGTTGGTGTTCCACATCTGGTGGTCTTTCTCAACAAGTGTGACCTTGTCGATGACTCGGAGTTGATCGAACTTGTCGAACTCGAAATCCGTGATCTTCTTAATCATTACGGGTTCGATGCCGACGCCGTTCCGTTCATCCGCGGATCAGCCCGTCTGGCACACGATCATCCGGATGATGAAGCTGCCGCCGCCTCTATTCACGCACTGCTCGAGGCACTTGACACTTCAATTCCGGACCCGGTCCGTAAAATCGACCAGCCATTCCTGATGCCAATCGAGAATGTATTTTCGATTGCGGGTCGCGGAACCGTGGTCACCGGCAAGGTCGAACAGGGTGTGGTGCGCAGCGGCGACCCGGTTCAGATTATTGGACTCAATGACTCGTTGATTGCCGATGTCGTCACTCAAGTCGAAACATTCAATCGAGTTGTCGACATGGCCGAAGCGGGAGCCAACGTTGGTTGCCTGTTGCGTAAAACATCCTACCACGATGTCATCAAGGGACAGGTCCTTGCCAAACCAGGATCGGTCACTCCCCATCATCGGTTTGAGGCCGAAGTCTATATACTCAAAAAAGAAGAAGGGGGAAGACACACACCGTTCTTTAACGGTTACTCACCTCAATTCTTCTTTCGTACAACCGATGTCACCGGTTCCGTGCAGGTAACTGGCGACGTGGAGATGGCTCTTCCCGGTGACGGGGTCCAACTCGACATCACCCTCTTCCAACCTGTCGCCCTCACCCACGGAGACCGCTTCGCTCTCCGTGAAGGGGGCAGAACAGTCGGTTCGGGTGTTGTCACAAAAGTAATCTGTTAACCTGAAGGCTCCCAGCCTGAACTTTTCAGGCTGGGAGTCATTCATTCTCTTAAAATCTTCGTTTACGGCATTCACCAGTCTATTGAAGAAAAGCAGAATCCTGCATGAGCCTTCCACCAGATATTCTTCATAAGATTTCTCAAAAGTATTCCGACGATCAACAAGCGGAAGTCCAGTTGAAACTGCTCGATCTCAAGCGTTTCCTTGAGTCACACTCCTGGGTAGAAATTGACCGTGTACTACGTGGTGTAATCCATTTGAATTCCAATCTCGACAAAATGGACATCTTCATTAACTTGACTCGACAAGATCCGCGCGACCTCCTCCTGAATGCAGAATATAAATTGGAAAATGGCAAGGACATCCAACTGCATGACTTTTCTAAACCATTCACCGATTAGATTCTGATTCAACAAGTTATTTTACGACAGCCAGTTACGTCCTTGGGAGCTTTCCTCTCGTCCCGGGGGGCCTATTTCACTACACTTCCAGTCGTTACTCCCTTGATTTTGTTGACCTTGTAGTGAGTTCGTCTTGTCTCCCGAAACTGTGCTAGAAAAAACTGCTGATCGACCGGCGCTGGCGACCACGTCGCAGCAATCGCCTTCGAAGCTGGTCCACCGCGTGCGGCACGTGATGGAAGCTGTTATCTTTCTGGCGCTGGCCGTCGTGATGATCCGCGCCTTTCAGGTGGAAGGGTACCTGATTACGACCGGTTCCATGGCCAATGCGCTGAATGGCGCGCACCACAGAGTGGAATGCCCTCACTGTCATTTTCCTTTTGCAGTGGGCATCAGTTTTGATGAATCCAGCCCCGATCCGTTTCACCAGAACCCCGCCACGAATCAGGAAGAATTCACCAGTTGCCCGAATTGTGGCGAGCTCCAGATACCACTCGCCGATGCGATCACCAGTCAGGGTGACCAGATTCTGATGCATAAGGGGGCATTTCTTTTTCGTAACCCCCGGCGCTTTGAACCGGCCCTCTTTCGTAATCCCGATCAACCCCACGAAGTCTATATCAAACGGATCATTGGTTTGCCGGGCGAATCGGTGCAACTGAAGGAAGGGGACCTCTACATAGATGGCAAGCTGATCGTCAAAACTCTTTCGCAGCAACGTCACGTGCGCGAACTTGTCCATGACGATAATTTTGTCGCTACGGATCCCTCCACACATGAAGTACTTCCCCGCTGGAAACAGCAGCACGAATCCACATCTCAATGGAAACATTCCTCACCCAATCACAATTGGACCTTCCAGAGTGATACTGCGACGAATAATGCTTTTGACTGGATCCAGTATCAGCACTGGCTGGCCCGTGGTGGACGGCACTTAACGACTGTAAGCTTACCTCGGCAGGAAGAAGAGATTGGCCTCGATCTGACTCCCCTTCGGAAGATCAGGAAAATCCCATCAGTCCGGAAACAGAACTCACTGAGGATTTAACAGATACGATTGAGGAGCAGGATCTTGATTTTCCGTTCCAGCTCCCGTCAGGTGGATGCCCGGTTGAATTAAACAAGGAGGAACATCAACTCTCTATTTACGGTGTACTCACCCAGGATTGGTTTCAGAAAATCGCCAGGCTGAATGATCAGTCACCAGAGTACCTGCAAGCCTTGAACAATCTGAGATACCTCTCCCATCTGGCTCCCATCACGGACTTCACCAGCTACAACCTGCAAGCGTTACAACATCAGGCGAGTATTGCGAAAGACCTGATGCTGTCGCTTCAACTTCAAACTACTTCCACAACGGGAAAATTCGCTCTGCGCATTCATGATGGAAATGTTAACTACGAAGTTCAATTCAACCTCCCCCGGAATCAGGTTGAACTTTATGTCGCCGACAGCCAGTCCCCCGTGCTGACTCGACCATTACCGGATATCGCTTTTGAATCGGGAAAACGGATCGAGTTTTCAACATTCGACCGTCACCTCCAACTGGCAATCGACGGTCAGATTATCATCGAACCGTGGGCCCTCCCCTTCACAATGAAAGATCAAAGCTACGCGCGAATTCCCGTTGAGATTGGTGCTCAGGGAAGCGATTTTCAGATTTCGAATCTGCAACTTTTCCGGGATATTTATTATCGCTCCGATTTTCCGGCTCAGGTTCGACACGCAACAACGAAACCCTATCAAACAGGTCCTGATGAGTTTTTCGTACTGGGAGATAACAGTATGCGTTCCTGGGACAGCCGCTGCTGGACGAATCCTGTCTTTCTAGCGATTACCTGTTGGGACGTCCCCTGATCGTCCATTTACCCTCGCAATCCACACCTGAGGAACTTGGGGGACGCCAATTCCGACTCCGCATCCCGGACTTGGCTCGGATTCGACTCATCCACTAAGATGTCTCCTTCACAAATCATCAATATTACACAGGTATTTTAAATATAATATGAGCAACGCCCGCAAAAAGAACGCGAAATCGGTGGAGGTTAAATCGACTCCTCATCAGGAAGATGGAATTCGCGAAACATTCGATCACATCGTTTTTGCCTTTGTGCTTGCATTTTTATTTCGCGCCTTCGCCGCAGAAGCCTTCATCATCCCCACCGGGTCGATGGCTCCCACACTGCTCGGTCGTAATAAAGATGTCTACTGCCCACAATGCGACTTCGAGTTCACCATCGGTGCCAGTAGTGAAGTCAGTTCTGAAACAGGACGCTTACAGGCACGCATCGATAAAGCAACCTGTCCCAACTGCCGGTTTGATATCGATGTCCTCGATGACAATGTCTACAACGGTGATCGAATTCTCGTCACCAAATTCTCTTATGAGTTCAGTGATCCCAAACGCTTTGATGTGATTGTCTTCAAATATCCGGAAAGCCCCAACACCAGCTACATCAAAAGGCTGATTGGGTTGCCGGGTGAATCAATCAAGATTGAACAGGGAGATGTCTTCACACGCAAATCTGACGAAGAAAACTGGGTCATCGCCCGTAAAGCCGATCCGGAAAAACAGGAAGATATCCAGCTGACTGTCTACGACAACAATTATCGAGAGACCCCCCTGCATCAGGCAGGTTGGCCGCTGCGCTGGAACGGCATGGAGAAAGTCGCCGGTAAAAAAGAACTCGATGGCTGGGTCAAATCCAACTCCGGTTGGAAAGCTGTCTCCGAAGGTGCCGCTTACGAATTAGAGTCAACCAGTGCAGACACACTCTCCTGGCTCAGGTATCAGAATATCGTCCCCTCCTATCGCGACTGGGACGATCTGGAAGCAGGACGTGAACTTGTTCAAAACCCAGTTCCGGAACTGATTCTCGATTTCTGTTCTTACAACACGACCACCTTCGTCCATCAGCCTGATGGTCACGTCGCGGATCCCGCGCGGTACTGGGTTGGGGATTTGACACTCAGTTTCAATGCAGATTTACGCAAAGGAAGTTCTGAATCGGAACTGGTAGTGGAATTGAACGAAGGGGTCCGGCAATATCGCTGCCGCTTTGATCTTAATACAGGAAAAGTGCAGGCATTTCTGATCGATAACTTTCTCTCTGCCAATGAAGAACGATTACTGGGAACTGCTGAAACTTCTGTCGTAAGCGGAGGTGCTTACAATATTCGTTTCGCCAATGTCGATAATCGCCTTGTTCTCTGGGTGGATGATAGCCTGGTCGATTTTGATCAACCGCTGACTTTCGACCCTGCTGGTTTTCCCGGTCCCCAGGAACGGGACCGAACTCCGATTGGGATCGCTGCCAAAGGTGTCGACCTGACTGTCTCCGACATGGTGATCAAACGCGATATTTATTACCGCGCTGACGCCGAACGGAGAAATCCGGGTGTTCCCCGCGACAGAACGATCAAAGGGATGGGGGAATCCGACTCAACCAATCTCTATACCCACCGGGCCGATCCGGAGACGTGGTGGAAGATCTACATTCACAATAATGACGAGTACTTTCTTGAATTTGCTCGACTTGCCGACGACGAATACTTCGTCATGGGCGATAACAGCCCGCGTAGTAAGGACAGCCGACTCTGGGAAAACGACCGGTTAGCCGCGCATCGTCACGCGGTAAAAGAGTCTGCCCTGGTCGGAAAAGCGTTCTACATTTTCTGGCCTCACGGAGTTCCCTTCGGCAACGGTGGCAAGGGGTTTGCCGTTCGCTATCATAAAGATAATCTGAATCAAACGACCGACTACCCCACATACTCCCTCCCCTTCTATCCGCAACTCGATAAGATGAAACGAATTCGGTAATTAGCGTTCGAAATCCCGGGTTAAGTAAATCTCACCTTGTCAGCTACTGGCGAATCGGGGAAACTACTGCCTGAGAAATAATCTGTATTCGGGTCTCCCCTGACCCCCCAGCACTCGATCTATCATGGAGGATACCTCGATGCGTCTGCTTGACTGTCGCGGTCTGATCAAAGATTACCCCGGAAAACGGGCTGTAAACGGCATCGATTTTCACGTCGAACGGGGAGAAATTGTCGGTCTGCTGGGACCGAACGGTGCAGGAAAATCGACTACGTTCCGCATGGCTTGTGGTTTGGCGACACCGACTCAGGGAAAAGTCACCCTGAATGGAATCGATGTGACGCGCTGGCCCATGTACAAACGCGCCCGTCATGGAATGGGGTATCTCCCACAGGACGACAGCATTTTCGGCAAGCTCTCGGTGGAACAAAACGTCTTTGCGGTCCTCGAATACCTGGAAATGGGACGCCGGGACCGGGCTTATCGAGTGGATGAGCTTCTCGAACAATTCGGCCTGACTGACCGACGCACCCAGATTTCTTCCACCCTTTCCGGGGGGGAACGCCGCCGGCTGGAAATTGCCCGCTGCCTCGCTTCCGACCCCGAATTAATCCTGCTGGACGAGCCTTTCACCGGGATTGACCCGGTCACCATTCATAGCATTCAGGACATTATCGCTGATCTCCGTGACAGCGGAATTTCGATCCTGCTGACCGACCACCGGGAACGGGAAACCTTGACGATCACCGACCGAAGTTACATTGTCTGCGCGGGGGAAGTCGTCGTCAGCGGGGATGCGGAAACGGTTCTGAGTGACCCCAAAGCGAAACAGCTCTACTTCGGGAAACGCTTCGACGCCGATTCGATTATCGAAGGGAAAGAGACCTTTTCCATTTCCGATGGGCACTCCCAGCGAGCTCATCGACCGCATGATGACTCCGAAATGGCCGCTTAAGCTGCGCACCACATCAACGTATCTCATAGAAATAAAACAACTTAAGTCTTTTAACCCGTTGTTTTTCAGAGCTGCTCTCTATTGGCGATTTCAATTCTGCAGAAACCATTCCCGCCGATTCCGGCTCACTTTCTATACTGAAAGATTGCCCTCTGCTAGAGGTAGTTCGCCCGGATCTAATCAAGCCCCGCTGGCTCATCTCTAAAAGCCGCTCTGCAGCTCTAGAAGTGCCGGATCGAACAATTTCAGATTTCGTGAATAATGCAATATTTTCAAACAAGTGCTTGTAGATCCATTGTTGTTCGCGTAGCATCATGGACAAGAGAATCGTTACAATCGATTAAATGTGCGTAGTTTGCGCATGAATCCTATTGTGACAATTCGAATCCTCCTGACATCATTCCATTCAGCGACCACACACTTTCTCCAGGTTCCCTCTGCTTCCCCCCCAATGTGGAATCCGGTTAGTCGCTGATCTGATATCAGGAACTTCTGTGGAGCCAGGAGGGCCCCAGGTGACAACCCGAGCATCGATCCGAGTTGATGATGTCACTCGCTGATCAGGTTACGTCGTACCATAAGAGGTGGTCTGAAATCTGGTAAGCGTCGGCACTGAGATCTGGCCTGCCAATCTCTTGATGACTCAACACTCAGGTAACTCAGCGAATGTGTATTGGTCCCCTCGATATCCATTCGCTGGTGACTTGTTGGCATCGATTCTTCAGTCATCTGCATGCAACTTGTTTTCTCTTGGTTACCCTCACTTTGATGATTGTCTGCGTCGTTCTGACTGCCAGTTTCCGATGTGATCCTCATATGAGCAGGTGCTCTGCGCTATATGAGTCAGAAATTCACACCTTGGAAACACTCAGCAGAACCCAGACCTTCGTCCTGGAAAATAATCGCCGGAAACGAACCTTTACTCCATTAACAAGGCTCGTCTCTGCTCAAGGACAATCCCTGATGATGTTGACGAACTGGCTTCAGAAATTTCAATCGCGGCTTCACCCTTCCCGCGACATCCTCTCGACGAAATCGTCGTCCCATCTACTCTCTCATGGCACTCTCCAGCTCCATTGAGCGGTTGGAAGACAAGAGCCTGCTGAGTAGCGTGGTAATGTCCATTGATCAACCAATCAGTAGCGCCACCGACGATGCCGAAGAAAATGATTCCGGTACAGTCACCCGCTTCCACACTGAGCTGGAGCTGGGACAATACAGTTCACACCGTGCTCAGGATGTTGGTCTGAGATTTACTGATGTGCAGATTCCGGAAGACGCCATCATTCGTCGGGCTTACATTCAATTCACCGCCTCAGGCACTTCCACGGGAACCTCTCAGCTCATCATCTCGGGTGAGCGCACGATCGCATCGGAGACCTTTGAGGGAACTTCCAATTCGATCTCAACCCGCCAACGCACGATTCAATCAGTCAACTGGTCTCCAGCCGATTGGAACGTTAGCGGTGAACAATCCGGCGCACAGGCCACTTCCGACCTGACTCCTATCATTCAGGAACTGCTCGCCCTGCAGGGCTGGAGCTCTGACAGTCCTATCACCTTCCTGATTGAAGGAGATGGAACCCGTGTCGCTCGCGCTTTGATGCAGGTGCCGGAGCCCCCGTGCTCCACATCGATTACATTCTGGATGAAAATTACTTCGAAAAAGAATTTATCGTCACCCACTCACCTCGACTCCAGCAGGGTAACGTCGCCCTGGACGGTTTCGGGTTCGCTGGAAGTGATCACGATAAGGTCGATTTCCTCTTCCAGACGCAACGTACCAATCACGCCGGTACTGACGACAGTTTTACGATTGAATACCGCGAAGCCGATACCCACCTGGATGCAGGTCAACAACTGGACGACCACTTCAGCAGGTCAGGCAGGCGTGCAGGTCCACTCTGGTACCTTCCCCAATCTGGAGTACAACACCGACTACGAATATCGCATTCAGCAATATATCGAATCGGGCGTGATGACTGACGAATGGAGCGGAACATTCCATACCCGTCTTGCCAAAGGTGACATCACCGAGTTCTCCTTCGCTGCTCTGGGGAATTCAAGTGGAAACCCCATCTCCAATCAGGAAGGCCTGGAGAACACTCGCCTGGTCATGGATCGTCTTAATCAGACAGATGCTGCCTTCTCACTTCTGGTTGGCAACAACCTGAACCCGAGTGGCAGCTACTCTGATGCCGATGGTCGCTTTGACCAGACAATCAACCCGGAAGGAGCCGAGTGGAACGCGTCTCATATTGAATATGTCAGCTACGGTTCGAACGATCTCGGTGGTAACAGTGCGGCCACCGATCTTTACTTCTCCTCCCCTGTTCCAATTGAAGGCGTCACCTCTCCCTTCTATAACCCACTCGGTGAAAGAGCCGAACGGAATTACTCCTTCGATTACGGTGACACTCACTTCGCCACATTCAACAGTAACATCTGGAATGACGAAGCTCAGCTGGATGAAGTCCTCGACTGGCTCGAAAAAGACATGCGGGCCAGCACAGCGCACTGGAAGGTCGTTTTCACCAGTTATCCAATCGCGGGTATGGTTGGTGCACAACCTGATCCAACCAGTAACTACTACCAGCAAGTCGTCGAACGACTGCATGCCGCTGGTGTCGACCTGTTCCTGACAGGTGAATCGTCCACCTATTCCTGGACAAAACCACTCATTGGCGAAGCGGAAGGGGAAGCCCTTTATGTCGATGACCAGGATCGCAGCTATGAAAAAGGTGCTGGCCTGATTCAAGTAACCACTGGAGTGGGGGTGCCTCCATCGGTAGTGGTTCATTCGCAGGCGCGAACTACATTGCGGCCGGTTATTCCATGCCACTGCACGCCAGGCAGAATATGGTTTCTCCCTGATTGAAGTCTCAGAAGATTCTCTCGTGGTGAAATACGTCGCTGCTGATGATGGTGAAATCATTTCATCCTTCGAAATCACCGATGCCAAATACAAACTTCCTGCAAAAGTGAATATCGATGGAGACTTCTCCGACTGGGATAATGTTCCCTCCTATTACGACCCTCTCGATGACGTACACGATACCGATACCGAGGGGCGCGACGGCGAACCAACATATCGCGAGCATCCCGACGTCGACCTGCTCGAGTATAAAGTCACCCACGACAACGAGAACCTGTACTTCTACATGCGGGCCGCTGGAGAGATCGGTGAGACCCAGGTTGAAAATCAACAACTCAATCTGCGGGCCGGTCGTTATTATGTCATTGTGACTATCGATGTCGACGACAACGATGAAACAGGCTACTGGCTTGATGATGGTGGCTACTACCCCACCACGAACGGTTACGACATGAATGCCGAGATTGAATTCTACAACGGAGAGTTCAACACCGGCCATTACATCAACCACGGTGCCGTTGATAACGCATCACTCCTGCAGGCCTTCAAAGATCAGACCAACGGTGAGTATATCCCCGGCTCAGATGGCCCCTACTCTCCCGGTTTCATCAATATTCTGCCCGGTACCTATGACTACTACACCCAATGGGTCTATGACGACAACGGCACCGACACCGAATATGATGACCAGATCACCTTCGTTCTGGACCGGGGCCCGATTGTGCTGGGAATCGTGACAGGTGCCCGTTCTGAAGACCTGCATGAAATCGAAATGGTCGCTCCGCTGAAAGGGTTTCTGAAAGATGCCAACGGCAACCCGATCATCGACTTCGGCAGCATTATCGACATTTCCTTCTCGCTCGAAGCAAGTGGTGAACTTGCCCCCGGTCAGGACTGGGGATCCGATACAGGCTCTCCCATTAACGGTTATGTCATCACCGAAGAACCTCAACTCGAATCGACATTTGGCTTTGGTGATACACCAGTTGTCCAGGAAGATTCCGGTTTTCACTCATTCGAAAACTTCATGACGTTTTCCGGAGGTGGAAATCGAGAATTTGTTATCTCCAACAACAACGAAATGATCTTCACAGATCAACCGACGATCGACTTTGAAACGGGCGAGCTGACATTCTCGACTGCACCAGACAAATCTGGGGTCGCTGTTGTTTCTGTAACGGAATACCTGGATGGAGAAGAAGTTGAAACGCGCAAATTTGCGATTTATATCCAACCCACGAACGACGCTCCGATCGCCAATGATGACTTCTACAACGTCTTCTCAAACACTTTCGATAATCCCTTCACTCCGCTCGACAACGACTCAATCGGCCCCGACGTATTTGAATCACTGTCAATCGTCAGCGTGCAGCACCACACAGATCAAGGGGGAACGGTTGAACTGGTGAATGGCCAGGTGCTTTACACCCCTAAACCGACTTTCTCTGGAACGGACTCTTTCGAGTACACCATGACTGATGGAAGTGGCCTGGAAGCCTCCGCCACCATCTATGTGACTGTCGTTGCGGCAGGCGCACCGAACATTGTCATTGATGGAGACATGAGCGATTGGGACAACCCTGCCATCGCACAATATTTCGACCCGGAAGATGATCAACACGACACGGACACCTCCGGTCGCAATGGCACACCCGTTTATGTCGATCACCCGAATGCAGACCTGCTGGAATACCGCGTCACGAACGATGAAGAAAATCTTTACTTCTACTTCCGATCACGCGGACAGATCGGCGCTACCTCGAACAGTATCGATGGCCCCCGCGCCGGGCGTTATTACGTGATCGTCACCATCGACGTCGATCAGGATGACAACACCGGTTACTGGCTGGATGATGGTGGATACTACCCCACCACCAACGGTTACGACATGAATGCCGAGATTGAATACTATGACGGTACATTCAATACAGGTCACTATTTGAATCACGGTGCTCAGACCTCTGCCGAACTGACTCAGGCATTTCTGGATCAGACACGGGGAGCCTACACACCCGGCTTTGATGGCCCGTACCAACCTGGATTTGTCAATATTCTTCCCGGCACCTATCAGTATTACACCCAGTGGGTTTATCAGGAAAACAATCCCGCAATCGAAAGCGATGACCAGATCACGCTGGTTGTCGATAGAGGACCCGTTGTCCTGGGGATCATCCAGGCGGCCATCTCTGCAGATGGTCATTCACTTGAAATGATTGCCCCCATGAAAGGATTCCTGAAAGACCAGAACGGCGACCCCATTATTAAAGTGGGTAGCATTCTCGATCTTTCCTTCTCACTCGAAGCGAGCGGTGAACTCAGTAACGAAGTCACCCCCTCCAATCCAAATGGAACCTGGGCGTCTGACACTGCCGACCCCTTGAATGGATATGTTGTTCAGGGAGCAGCAGCCAGCAATTTCCCTTCTTCGAGAATTTCGACACCAGCAGTCCCCGGTTTATTCCCGTCACAGCTGACTGGACCGTCTCAAATGGCGAAGTGGTCGTGGACAGTGAGAAAACCTGGTACTCCACCGGAATTAACATCGCCAATGTGGGCGACAATCTTCCAGACGACTTCATCGTCAGCACGAAATTCCGTATCACACCTCAAGCAGGCCAGGCTTCAAACAGCTTTATCATCTTCGATTACGAGTCTGCTACGAAGTACAAGTTCGCAGGAACCTGGGCTGGTCAGAACAAACTGGTCATCGGCCAGTATGAAAACAACCAGTTCAAAATCCTTGATGAAAAAGCAGAGATCATCAACAAGAATACCAATTACAAACTGGATCTGCAGGTTGAAGGATCGCTGGTTACTCTGTCACTTGATGGTTTGACCAAACTCACCTACCAGTTCAACGAAGTGATCAACGACGATCCACTTGGTATCGGTGCTTTCAACTCGACAGTTCATTTCGATGATTTTTCGTTGACGAGTATTCTGGATGGCCCACTGAAAACACCCTTCCCCTTCTCCATGGACAATGGCGATGACCTGGAAGGTACCAACTATGTTATCAATGGCAACTGGACTGTCGAAGAAGATTTTGCGATTGGCAACTCGATCGGATTGTCAAACCCCCGGGGAATCACGCTCTTCAACACAGCGCACCTTACCTTCCGGTTACTTTGTCGACACCCGGATGAGCGCCAACTTCCAGGGGCCCGGTACTGCCAACAATGCTTACATCGTCTTTGATTACCAGTCGCCGACTAACTTCAAGTATGCCGGAATGTCTGTGGGCCAGAACCAATGGGTCATTGGCCAGTACAACAATGGCTGGAATCTGCTGGCAACAACCACCGAACAGATTAACGTCAATCAGTTCTATGATGTTCGCCTCGAAATTGACGGTTCTACAGCCACCCTCTTCCGGGGGAAGCCAGATCACTCAACACACCTTCGGGCAACAACTCAATTCGGGATTGGCTGGATTGTTCGTGCTGAATGGCCAGAGTCGATTTGAAGATATTGAACTGGGACCGCTTGGGGCTCCTGCACCGACAGCGTCTGCCGGTAACCTCGTCTCCAACTCAACGGCAGCTAATGGCTTCCAGCAAACTCCTGTCAATCTGTCACCGACTTCCTCCAACTACAATTACTCTGCCGATCTGATTTCCATAGCAGAGCCTGGAGAAGCACGAAACGGCTTCCTGACATTCAACAGCCAGTCAGCCAACTCCTTTAACCTGGCCGGAGCCTGGTTAGGAAGTAAAAAGTGGGTCCTGGCACAATATGTCAATGGAGTTTACCAGGAACTGGTCAGCCTCTCTGATGCCAGCATTTCTCCTAACACGGAATATCATCTGGAAATCAAAGTCATCGGCAGCACAGTCACTCTCTTCGCGAATGGCGAGGAAAAACTCTCCTATGACTTTGGAACAGATCAGTCCGCAGGTTCACTCGGTGTGGCGACCAGCAATGCGCACAGTCAGTTCAATAACCTGACTGTCGCTGAACTGCCCGCCGCAGATTCAGTCTTCTCAGGTGCTCTGGATGATCTGCTGGTCTGATCTCTTCAGAAATCATAACCCAAGGTCAATTTAAGAGACTGCTAAATACCAACTCCTCAGGATAACTGCTTATCCTGAGGAGTTTTTTTATCTTCGTGTATCGAAGCTTTGCTCTAATCTCCCGGTTTTAAATTCAGCCAGATATCGACCTGCCCACAGGATGTTCTCAACAGAACTTGTCAGATTTATCCAAATGAATCTTTCAGTCATCCGGGAAACTGTTAATAATTACTTATGAATGAGCCTGCCAGTGGTGGAATTCCCCTGTTCAGGCTCGCTTAAGTGACCTGATGACCATCAGGCAGCGTGTCTCACTTAAGTCTCCCCTCACAAATTTTTTCTAATGCGTCATCAGACATAAGTCAGCGCTTGCTCAGGTCTGAACTTGAGTTGACTTCTTAAATACTGATCCCGGGTGGTATGACATGGATGAGAGCAGGCATCAACGCCGAGTCCTCAAAGCAGCCGAAGGTTATCTGGAACTTGAACTTCCAGATCAGGCGTTACGGGAACTCGACCAGATCAAATCGCCCGATGAATTACGCTGTCAGTATCATATTCTGCGGGCAGAAGCTTTTCGCCAACGGGGTGAGTTCGAGGCGGCTCTCCTCTCTTATCACAAATCACACTGTGGAGAACCCGCCAACCTGATTGTCCTCATGGGCATGGCCTGGTGTTATAAACGAACAGGACAGTTACACCGCTCTATCCAGATGATGAAACGAGCTCTGGAAATTGAACCCGAAAACGCTCTGATCCAGTACAACCTCGCCTGCTATTACTCGCTCGATCACGACAAGCCCCAGGCGCTTTCCTGGCTGGGGCGTGCTTTCAGGCTTGACCGATCTCTCGTCAAACTGGTTTCTGATGAAACTGATTTCGACCCCCTCCGCAACGACCCCGATTTTCAATACATCATCGAGACAGTTGGGACCAGAGAAACTCAAAAGTAACTGACCTTCTCCGAGCCCATCACACTTCAAAATCCCACCGCCTCATTCGCACTTCCTGTTCGAATTCACAACTCACCTCGCCATGCTGACATCTACGGAGAGAACGCATGCTGACAGATGCCACCCGGCTCTTTAATCATATTGAAGAACTTTGCAAATGCCCCCGTCCAGCCATGTCAGCCGAACTGGAATCGGCTCGTCAGTATGTCGAACAAGAATTAACCTCCTCGGGCTGGGTGCTGGAACGACAACCCTTCCGCGCTGAAAATGACCAGCAGCAAACACTGGATGGGATCAACATTGTCGCCCATCATCCTCAACTAAGTAGCAGTATTCCTCCGGATCCAACTGAACCACTTATCATTGTAGGCGCGCACCTCGACTCTCGCGAGAACACACCTGGGGCCGATGATAATGCGAGCGCCGTCGCCGCCTTACTTGAAATCGCCCGCACGCTGCCTACTCTTCTCAAAGATACAGAACTGGCCTGTCATGTCGAGCTTGTTGCGTTTGATCTGGAAGAACATGGAATGCTGGGAGGCGCCTGGCATGCGGCAATCGCCCGGCAAACAAACAGAAACCTGCGGGGGATGATCTCACTCGAAATGCTGGGGTATTGCGATTCGGCTCCCGGTAGCCAGAAACTCCCCAAACAACTCGAAGGACTCTATCCGGATACCGGTGATTTTATAGCAATTATTGGTAACCAGAACTCGACCAGCCTAATATCGGCCTGGCGAAAAGGAATGGAAGAAGTTGCGGAGTTGCCTGTAGAATCACTACAGGTTCCCGATAACGGAAATCCCCTGCAGGCGAGCCGGTTAAGTGATCACAGCCCTTTCTGGGACGAAGGATTTGCAGCGCTGATGATCACCGATACCAGCTTCATGCGAAACCCGTATTACCATTTACCAACCGACACTCCCGAGACTCTCGACCAGGAGTTCTTACACAAAGTCGCTGAGGGCTCACTGCTGGCGATTTCTCAAATCCTGAAGTCGGGACTATAATCATCCTCACTTCAATCACTGACTCGATCATACCTGATCGAACTCCATCTCTCATCAAAACATTGCAACCTGAAATAATCTTGAATGTCCACAGAAACTAAAGCAGAACCTGTCCGTCAATTAAGTAAACCACAGCGCCGGGTACTGGGTGTACTTCGGAAAAAGCCTTCACGACACCAGAAGCCTATCCGTTGACGTTGAAAGGATTAACTACCGGTTGCAATCAGAAAAGCAACCGAAGCCCCCTCACGGATTACAGCGAAGATTCTGTATACGATACACTGGAACAACTGCGCGAACTGGGTTTGACCGCTGTGGTTCATACGGAATCAGGTCGCACGGAACGTTTCCGACATTACGTTCGCAAATGTTATGATTTTACCGAACCTCAACTGGCGATCCTGACCGAGTTATTACTACGAGGTCGCCAAACCCTCGGTGAATTACGGGCTCGCGCCAGCCGCATGGTCCCCATCGATTCCCTCACCGACTTGCGAAACGAACTCGACTCGTTATTAGATCAGGGTTACTTACAGGCGACGGCCGATCTCGAACGTCGCGGTACTGAAGTCGACCACACTTTCTACGGGCCTCAGGAAAACAAAGATCTGGAAGTTCGCTCTGCAAACTCGGCCCCGGCCAGTCCGACCTCTTCATCTCCAGCCCCCGCTACCTCAGCACCCGTACTCGAAGAGTCCAGTCCCGCCGCTCCGACAAGTTCTTCCCGCGACACTGTAACACCGACAGAAGATCTCGCCGAGCTGAAACTCGAACTGGAAGATATACGCACTGAAAATGAAGTGTTGAAATCATCTCTGCAGCAACTGGAAGATCAGGTCAGTACTCTCGCAGAGCAAGTCACTGAAATGCGCCGCGAATTGGGGATGTAGAACTTTTACTGTAAATACTTCACCTACAGATAAATTTCTGACAGGTTTTTGTTTTTATGTTTCAGCGTATTCTGATAATGACCCTCACACTGCTAATCCTCCCAACCACTTTCAGTAGAGGAGCTGAACAGACAGCAGAAATCTTGAAAACAGAATCCCTGCAACCTCGAGTCGAATCGCTCACTTTTTACAGCAGCATCCTGCAGCAGCAAAAAAAATGCTCAATTGTCATACCTGCAGACTATCATAAGAGATCACAGACCACTCCTTCAGCAACACCAGCTGAAGTCTGGCCCGTCCTTTTATGCTGCATGGTCGTGGTCGCCATGAACGTTCTTTGATTGATGATCACGAAACTCTTCAATCATTATTGACGGCGAACTTTTTATCATTCTGCCTGATGGGGATGACAGCTGGTATATCGATGCTCCCCTGCTGAAGGAGGACCGATACGAATCTTATCTGGCAGAGTTGATCGAACTGGTGTCAGAACATTATCCCCTCAGCCAGAAACCTGCCCAGCGCGCCATAGGAGGCTGGTCGATGGGAGGTTATGGAGCAATGCACTACCTGGTAAACCATCCCGATCAGTTCTCCAGTATTGTCACGCTGATCGGTCTGCTCGATTTCCCTCGTTCAGGACTTCCAGAGGGGCAAAGTTACCCCGTCCCGGAACAACGCTTCGGGAGTGATGAAGAACACTGGAAATCGTTCAACTCTCTGTACAAAGCAACTGAGTTGCGGGAGAAATCAATCTACCTCATCACCGGTGACTCGGCTTTCGATCGCACGATGAATGAGAATTTTTCCCGCCGGCTAAACGAGTTGGAAATTAAACATCAATATGATGTTCTGGAGGGAGGACACACCTTCACAGTAGTCCGTGCGGGCGTGCAGCGACTGGTCCCCTTTCTCAACAAGCATTTTGCAGCCCAGGAACCTCAATAGGGACGGTCCCCTCTGATCGTTCGTTTACCTCGAATCGAGTTCCTGAACGCGGATTTACCCAACGTCTGACAGCTAATGTTCGTAGAAACAGAAAGTCACGCTCCCCTTGCGGGTGGAATCGGCGTTAATCCTGGTTCACTCATCGGAATTATGATCCTCAGTTCGATTGAGGGTTGTCTCTGGTTCTGGAGTGGAGTAGAAAACAGGCTTTGCTGACTTTCGCAAACTCTTGCGGAACCCTATCTTCTTAATATCAAATCTATTACGTCGACTCTCTGAGTATCGTCTTATCCCGAAAAAGGCTCATAAAATGCGTCGAGCTCTGCTGTTATTCTCCGGTCTGACTCTTCTTTTCCTGGGTGGCTGCGGTGATCCGGAAACAACTGAATTAAGCCCATCAAGCTCCAGTAGCGATGCAGAGAGCCCGTTCGGCAGTGCTGGTGTTGGTGCCGACGTCGAAAATCCATTCGCCCCGACCATACCGGAAAGAGAAATTGACCGCTCTCGCACCTCTTTTGAAGGTCGCTGGGTACTCACCTCCACGAACCCGAACCCACAACAACAGACCCTCGCAGACTCTGAATTCGCCCTGGTAGAGTTCACCAAAGATGCCTCTGGAAACTTTCAGGGGAAAATCGGCGAAACGGGCGCACTCCCTGAAGGCTCTTCACCTCCCCACCTCGAAAACCTCGAAGTGGAGGGAGATATTATCAAGTTTGTAATTCATCACGATAAAAAGAAAATGCCCTGCGAAGGGAAGTTAAGCAACGGCCTGGTACTGGGCACGATCTTCGCCGGGAACCGGATGATGTTCCCGATCCGAATGATCTCAACCGAGGCGACCACCTTACCTGAAAAACCGGAAGAGCGAATTCGCCCCACGACACACACGGAAGAGTTTTTCAAAGCTTTAAAGTCAGATAACCTGCACGAAGAGCTGTTGAAATTTGCTGAAGCTTATCCGGAAAATCCTTACGCACTGCAGGGGTTCAACACCATCTTCAATCTGGTCGTGACCAAAGATTTCGATGAAGACTTTCTGAAACGTGCCGGTGACAAATACCTGGAGATTGCCGAACTTTATGGAAACCGAATGCTCTATAGCGCTCATCAGGCAATCACGTTCAGCCTGATCGAAACGCACAAGCATCCAGAGATGGCTGAACAACGCTTGAATGACATGGAAGCGATCTTCAGCGAGCAAGAGAAGGAAATGATCAAGCAGGTTCTGGATGCCTCCCGGAAAGCAATCGAAATCGATCATGCCATCGCCAAACTGGAAGACAATCCTTCAGACGAATCCTTCAGTGAATTGGAAGCACTCAGCGAAGCCCGACCATACGAAGAGAGAATCTTATACGAACTCGGTGCTTATGCCTCGCAGAATGACAAAGCAGATCAGGCGATCAAATACTTTGGTAAACTGGCTACCATTCCCTTAATGCAGGCCAAGCTGATGCAGAACTGGAAAATGCGTCAGATTGAGAATACGGCCCCAGCGTCACCCTCAAGGAGCTATGGGAAAAGAAACATGGAAACCTCGATGGCCTAAATGCTTACCAGGATGAAGTCATGGCGGAATTCGTCTCTAAAGTCGAAGTTCAACCGGAAGAAATTGCACCGGTAGAAGGAACTCGTCAACGAATTCTCTGCGAGCTGTATACCAGCACCCCGTGTGAACCCTGCATCGTACCGGACCTGGCTATCGATGCTCTGCACTCCACACTCTCAGAAGATGAATTTCTGCTCTTAACTTATCACAATCACAAAGGAGGACCAGACCCTCTCGCGAACCCCGACACACTCAAACGTCACGCCAGTCTGCAACGACTGACTCCCGACAATCGTTACGGTTCGCCAATGATCACCTTAAACGGCAAACTGGTTCGCATGGGAGGAGCTTTCCTGGAACAGATTCCTCAATGGCAGTCCGAGTTTCTGACCATGCTGCAACCTCTTCGCAGCAAGTCGACCCCCATCAAGTTGAGCGTAACAGCACATGCTGAAAACAAACAGCTGACAATCAACGCAACCAGTGAGGGCCTTGTCCCCCCGCTGGATAACATTCGACTCAAGCTCGCCCTGGCTGAAGAGGAAGTTTATTACGTTGGTTCCAACGGAATTCGTACTCATCATATGGTCGTTCGCTACATGCCCGGTGGCACAAATGGAATCACCGCCACAGGCGAGCAATTCAGTCATGAAGAAGTCATTGATCTTCCTAAAATTAAAGAAGAGTTGCTGAACTACATTGAAGCCTTCGAGCAACAGTCAAATTACCAGTTCGGCGATAAACCCATGCACTTGAAAAAGATGTATGTCGTGGGTTTCATTCAGAACGAAGAAAACAATGAGATTCTGCAGTCTGTGAAAGTCCCCGTGACGGGGGAACTCGACTACGGCCTCTTCGACGAAATCACCGGTTCTAAATCAATCGCATCCACAGAAGAGAAACCAGAATCAACAGAGCCGGAAGCAGCGGAATCTGAAAAGCCGACTGACGAAGCGACTCCCGCAGAAAAACCGGCCGCAGCAGAAACCGAGGAGAATTCTCCCGCAGAACCCAAAGCCGAGGAGCCACCCGCGGAAGCCGCTCCTGAAGAGTCTGCTCCCGAAACAACCAAAGAGCCGGAACCAGCAGAAGAACCTGCCGCAGCCGATACAGAAACAAAATAAATAGTCGGCAGGCATTCTGAGGGACGGCTGATTCAGCCTGGAAAGTTTCTTTCCGGGCTTGTCATGGATCGTCGGGGAGACTATTCTGGATATATCGATCCAATTTTCTCTTGCCTCAAATTCCTGCCCATGGTTCTCACCCGCCTCGTTCTCATCATGACCGCTCTGATCTTCACCTGGGTACCAGTCCGGGCGGAAGATCTGTACGACCGGGAACCGATCAACTATCTCACTGCGACTCCTGACGACCCGATCAGCCGGCTGCAGGACAACATCGATAACGGCAAGGTAAAACTGCAGTACGAACCAGAACAGGGATATCTCAAATCTGTTCTGGAAGCCCTGGAAGTCCCCGTCAGCTCTCAGGGGCTCGTCTTCTCGAAAACGAGCCTCCAGCAACGTTTCATCAGTGCATTCACTCCACGGGCCGTTTACTTCAATGACGATACCTACATCGGTTGGGTACAGCATGGAACCGTCCTTGAAATCTCCACGGTTGACCCACACCTGGGGGGTGTCTTCTATACCCTGCCCCAGGAGGAAGTTGAACAGCCTCGTTTCAAACGCCAGACTCATGAATGCCTGCAATGCCATGCGACGCATAATACCCGCGATGTCCCCGGTCACCTGGTACGGTCAGTCTTCGCCACCCGACAGGGCCGTGTTAACTTTGGAATGGGAACCCACCGCCTGGACGACCAGACCCCTTTTCAGAATCGTTGGGGAGGCTGGTATGTCACAGGACAACATGGCGCACTTGAACATCTGGGAAATAACTTCGTCACGGCCGCCAATGAGAGCGATGACGAATTCAACCGGGCCGGAGGTTCAAACATCACTGATCTTTCCACGTTCTTCAATGTCGAGCGTTATCTCACTCCACACAGCGACCTGGTTGCCCTGCTGGTCCTGGAACATCAGACTCAGATGCACAACATTCTGACCCAATCACACTATTACGGTCAGTTTGCTCTACGCGATGAAGAGATCATCAAAACGATGGTCGATCAACTGAATGCCAGCAATAAAGAGACACAGGAAGTTTACGTCCGGACAGAATCAATTCAACGGCGCATTGATAATGCCGCAGAACGGATTGTGCAGTCTCTACTCTTTGTGAAAGCGATTGAATTTGAGAACCCTGTTTCTGGCACATCCAGCTTTACCGCAGAATTCAATCAACGGGGACCTGTTGACTCACAGGGCCGTAGCCTCAGAACGCTCGATCTGGAAAAGCGGCTCTTTAAATACCCGTGCAGCTTTTTGATTTACTCCTCCGCCTTCGATTCGCTGCCTGCTCCCGTCCTCGAATCTGTCTATCGACAATTATGGGAAGTCCTCACCAACCAGAATCAAAGCGAAGAATTCGCACATCTTGATTCGGAAACCAGGCAGGCGATTCTGAACATCCTGCTGGAAACAAAAAACGGCCTCCCCCCCTACTGGAGAGAAGCCGTTGAGAAACCATCTGAATTGGCTGATGAAGAATAGGCAGAACTACTTCTTCTCTGCTTCCTGGTAGAACCAACTGACAGGGACCGACCGGAACCGATTCGAGATCTGCCCCGTTGCTTCATCCTGAACGTAATAACTGAGGACAGCACGATCCTGAGTAAAGATCAGGCTGGGATATGAGTAAGTGTGGGCATCGCTCTCTTCAATGTTTTTAGTATGAATCCAGGTTTTGCCATCATCCTTGGAAATCGCTGCTGTCAGTGGATTACGTTTTCCACCATGATCTGCTCCGGCTTCATAGTGATTGTTCCAGATTAAGAGTAAATCTCCCGTTGCTGGAATTCGTCTGATGGTCGCGGGGGCCTCTGGAGATTTCACTCCCAGATTTTCCTGTTCTGTCCAGGTTACTCCCCAGTCATCGGAGTAACTGACGCCAATGTATCCAAGTTGATTCCGGATCAGCATTGCGAGGCGTTCACCACGCAACTCGATTACTTCCGGTTCCATCGCTCCCCGATCCGGGGCATCTACAGAACCACTCCCCTTTACCCATGTTTTTCCTGCATCATCTGAGTAGTAACAACTGCAGATGAAATGATTCTCGGATTGGACATTGGCGGTCGTGGCGACAGGAACAATCAAGCGCCCGGTGGAAAGACGTGTGACCCGGTCATTATTGAGTACATGATATCGGGAGTCGTCTGTAACCACACGTGCTTCATCAAAAGATTTTCCTTCATCCGTGGAGACACGCAGATAAACTTTCAGATCATTAAAATCATTTTTGACCAGGTAAAGAAACCGATTGAGGCCGGGCCCTCTTCTCATGCTCCAACCGACGTAGTGTCACAGACATCACATTTTTGCCACCGACATTTTCCTGCAGCACTCTTTTGTTGTGCCAGGTTCGCCCATCATCAGTTGATTCCATCGCCACAATCTGTGCCTCTGCAAAGTCAGACGTGTTCTCGATGAATTCCGTTGTTGCGAAGAGCAAGGTTCCATTATCAAGCTGAATAATAGAACCTTCGCTATACCGGGGATGAGCTGCATCAGCCGGATAGACATCTTCCACAATTATTTCATTTGTGTTTTCAACCGGCTTTGACAGGAGGAACAAAGCCTGGGCAGCCCGAATTCGGGAATCGACATCTTCATCCGCCAGCATCTTTTCCAGCTGGGGCTGGGCTTCCACAAATCCACCCTCGCCAGCAAATACTGCCTGCATATCGGCGTACAAACGGATCGGTATGCTCCAGATTTTTAAGTGGCAGCTTCCTTCCCGGCTGGGTCACCCAGCACTCGGCCGACATATTCAAAGTAACATCGATCCTGAGGAGTCGAGGCGACAGACATCGCTTTACGAATCGAGTCAATATCCTGCGGTTCTCCCAGGCGAGCCAGAATCAGACGAGATCCGCGCGATCGTCGGATCGGTATCATTCAGCTTGAAACGAATCACCTCCATTGCTTCCTGGTGACCACACTTCGCGAGTGCGGCAGCAGCCATCAGTTGTTGAATCGGCTTTTCTGCATTCGCCAATGATTTACGCAACAGATTGCCGTAATTCACTTCCCCGATTTTGTATAACGACTCACAAGCATGGGTGTGACCAAAAGGATCTTCGGATCCCAGAACGGAATATAGTACCTGTCGATAATGCAGTTCCCCGGCACGGACAAGCTCCCGTGCGACACCACAGCGCTGCTGATCATCAGCAACAGTCTCTAATCGAGGCTTCAGGGCAACCAGAACTTCGTCCTGATATCCCGCCAGTGTCATTGCTTCGGCAGCATGCATCGAAGGCCAGAAATCGTCAGCCGACATTCCCTCCTTCAATGTCTGATAGCTTTTTCTTTCACTTCTTCGGAGAGAGTAATTGGATCCGCTGCCAAAGCTGCTGAAGGAGCATAATCCGACAATCATCAGTAGCAGCAGACGAAATCGAGCAAGTATGTATCTTGTTCATGAAGTGTCCTGTTGAATTTACTGGGGAACTCTAAACAGCCTGAAGAAGTCTTCGGATTGAGTCCGGTAATATTGGTAAATACGCTCCAGCAGACCATCTTTCGCAGCAGTTTTCAGAGTTTTCACTCCTGAACTACGCCATCGATGCGCGTAACCTGTACCAAATCAGGAAGTTGAGTTCAGATAACTTCTTTGGATTACTTTCGATTCTCAGCAGCCACCCCGACACGTTTCCCTACGCACCTCCTTTAATTGAAACGGTTCTCGAGGGAATTTGCAACGCAAACTGAAATCGAATGTCTCAGCGAGACAGTCTGCAGATCCTCTGCACACAGTGTTCCCTCAGAATAGCTCTGTCGCCCCAGCGGGAAACTGAACAAACTCTCCGTTTTCAGAAATTCAGACTCTTCCCGCATTCCGATCTCAGTAATAAATCCCCCGTAACAAGCCAGACTCTCTATTATTCCAACCCAGCTCTCAATCTGAAGCACGTCCGGAGCATTCGCGAGCTGATAAACGGAGAGCAGATGAAAATAAAGAGAGCAAACAGCATCAATAAAAAAACGACCCTCAGCAGAACCATTCTACTGAGGGCCGTTTCTTAAACAGGGGTATTGAAGCTGATCCGTTTATTCAAAACGGAGCAGTACAGGACCAGTAGCGGTCTCTGCCTGAGACGATTCTGAACCGGAGACATTTTTAAGTGTTGCAGGTTCATTCGTCCTTCAGCGGGTATGTTGTTCATCAGGCGATAACGAATTTCCGGTTGAATGACTGGAAGTTTTTCAAGTTCGAATTCGCGAATATCATTCTCGCTCAGTTCGAACCGCCTTCGCCTTTGACTAATTCTGCTTCAGCCACTTTCACAGGCCAGTCTTCGACGAGTAATGTCGAAGGAGGAGAGATCATAATCTGCTCACCCGGGCCATAAGGAAATCGTGTCTGCTCAGCAAGCGTCATCGGTTTCTGAGGAATCAGAATCGTATTTAATGAGACAGGATTGTTTGCATGCTGCTGCTCCTGCCACGGATTCGACATCTGACTGTTATTGCCCAGGGTCACCGTCTGTCGTTCCTGCCAACCAGGTGCGAAGAGAGTCTGTCCCGAGTTTTGAGTAACAACAGGGCTGTTGTGATTCAGAGTGTTGTGATTGACGGGCAGAAACTGAACTTGAGCATTTGGTGACGTCCAGAGTGGATTGGCCTGTTGTCCCTGAGTAGGGAATGCGGGTTGAACTCGGTAACTGTTATCTGCTGGAGTGATCAACCCGAGTGGTCCCATGTAAGCAGGTTGCTGCTGTTGAGGAACCCAGGGTGCTGTCGCATAGGGATCGTTCACATAGCCAGCGGGCATATACCCACCATTAGGTGCTGGGATCCAGCTGGTCGGGGCAGGCACCGGTCTTAATCCACCATTGGGATCACCATAAGGAGCAACACCTGGTACTGCAGGTGGAGCCATGGGAACATTCATCGGTGCATTTTGTCCGGGCGGCGCAATCAAAGTTGGTTGCTGCCGTTTCGGTGTGTACATCGGAGCGTTCGGTGTGTACGTCGGGGCAGTGGGAGCAGGTTGAGTGACCGTCGGTGAGGAATAGGACGGATACGCCTGCGGCACCTGGTGAACAGTCTCACCATGATGAGAATGCGGTTGATAGTAATCCTGTTTGCCAACACTCTGGCAACCCAGCATTGTCGTGCAGAGGCCGAGACCGGTCAAACAGGCTGTTGTTTTCAATAATTGGAGATCCATCGCCAACTTTCAACTATATCAGGAATGAGATCAGCCCACGCAATTTCGACAGGGACTGAAATCGGGGGGGTGAATTGTTCCCGGTTTTATCCGGGTGATGAGTTGAACTCCTGCACGCCTGTCAGTATTCAGCAACGACTCGCTGAGCATTTCATCCATGATGACAAGACGTTCTCTATCGGAAATCGGAAAGATTTCACTTCTGTCCAGCACTTAAAGAGCTTCCCCCAGCTGTTTGCCTCTGTTGTCGGTCCGGCTGTGAGTGGAACTCCGGACAGGGAAAAACCCCGTCTGTACCAGGACTATCAGCTGAATGGGTCAGCTAATCTCGGTAATTTTTGCGGGCTGCTGTTCAATCGCAGGTCGTTTCAAAACCCGCTGATGAATCGCATTTGCCCTTAATTTACAGGCTCAGGAACAGCCTCAACCAGGTTTTGAAATAGCCAATGGTCTGTTGCATTTAGAGCCTGTGATAAAGTCTAATAGAGGGAGATACCTGACTATTAATTAGAGATGTTCCTGAACCTGCAAATAAAGGTTCAATGTGACCCATCAGAGGGTTTCAGGACCACTTGTGTTGTGATGTAGAGCTCTATCGAGTCGTAACTGTGCCAAGTCGCAACTGAGCGACTGCTTAAAGACTGATTCTGGCTCTACTTGCACCCCTGAAGAGCACATAGCAAATTCACCTGATCGAGGCTTGGAATGCGTACACTTCGTACAAAAAAAATATACCTGTTACTGACTTGCGCCAGTCTGTTCTTAATCATCACAGAAAATATCTTCGCCGCCGATTTCAAAGCAGGATTTTCCAGACAGGATATCACTCCCACCGAACCTGTTCGCCTCTCCGGTTATGGCAATCGAACTGAACCCTTCGAACGTGTCGATGAAAAAATTTACGTTCGAACAATTGCCCTGCGACAGGGTGACAAACCGATTCACATTCTGAGTTCTGTCGAAGGTATTGGCCTCGCTGGATTAATCACCAAACAGATTGCCGAACGACTCGATCAGGAATTCGGCATCAGTCGGGAGCGGTTTGCCCTCGCCAATTCACATTCCCATACAGCTCCTCATACGTCAGCCGGAATTCCCAACCTGTTTGCTGCCCCTCTCT
Organism: Planctomycetaceae bacterium; assembly: GCA_041398805.1. Classification (GTDB taxonomy): domain Bacteria; phylum Planctomycetota; class Planctomycetia; order Planctomycetales; family Planctomycetaceae; genus Polystyrenella. Next base: position 45,266 of record JAWKUC010000004.1, read on the forward strand.
CTGAAGCAGAAACAGCCGCCATGGATCGTTACACCCAGTACATTGAGGACCAACTCGTCCTCTCTGTGAAAGAAGCGATTGCAAATCTCGCTCCGGCGAAACTGAGTTGGGGTGAGGAGTTTCCCGCGTCGCGATGAATCGCCGCATCATCAAGGGAGGAATCTGTGTCGGCATGGGGCCTAACCCGGAAGGAATCATTGATGAAACACTCCCCGTCATTAAAGTGACTTCCGCCGACGGAAAACTGATCGGCATTCTGTTTAACTATGCCTGCCACTGCACAACGCTTGTTCCCAAACATAACTTCGTCAACGGAGACTGGGCTGGCTACGCACAGAAATTTCTCGAAGAGGAATATCCCGATGTGGTTGCCCTCTGCACAATTGGTTGCGGAGCCGATGCCAATCCTGAACCGCGCGGTGAATATGAGCACGCCAGTAAAAATGGCCGCACCATTGCCGATGAAGTCAAACGCGTTCTGAAAACTGAACTCGAACCCATCGACGCGGCACCAGTGGCATCCTTTGGTTATGCCGGACTCGAATACAATCGTCGAGATGTCCAGGAATTTCGTGATCTGCTCAGCGATGGCACTCCCCAGGTTCGTCGACATGCTGAAAACATGGTCGAAGTCTACGAGCGAAAACGACGACTCCCGGAAACCTATCCCATGCCCATTCAAACCTGGGCCTTCGGTGATGAACTGACCATGGTCTTTCTGGGAGGCGAAGTCGTTTCCCCATATGCGCATCGCATCCGGCAGGAACTCACTGAGAGTAAACATACCTGGGTCACCGCCTACGCTAATGATGTCTTCGGCTATGTCCCATCAGAATCGATGATTCAACAGGGTGGGTACGAAGTCGATTTCTCTCAGGTCTTTTATAATCATCCCGGTCCGTGGGCTTCCGGGACGGAAGACCTCGTGCTGAAACGCGTCAAGGAAATCAAAGCCAACCCGGTTGAAGGTGCCCTGGGCCCTGTGGATGCCACCAAAAGTTGGAAAGTACCTGAAGGATACGAAGTCGAACTTGTCGCTTCGGAACCTCTCGTAGCCGACCCGGTCAACTTTAACTTCGGTCCCGATGGTCGATTGTGGGTCGTGCAGATGAGCGACTACCCGCGGGGTCTGAAAGACGAAGGAATCCCCGGTGGTCAGGTTCGCATTCTCTCTGATACGAACAACGATGGCAAAATGGACTCGGTCCAGATCTTCCTGGAAGGACTCTCCTACCCCACCGGTGTCATGCCGTGGCGTAAGGGAGCTATCGTCAGTTGTGCGCCTGATATTTTCTATGCGGAAGATACCGACGGTGATGGCAAAGCCGATCACAAACAGGTGCTTTACACCGGTTTCGTTGAATCCAATCCGCAGCACCGTATCAACGGCTTCGCCTGGGGGCTTGATAACTGGGTCCATGTTGGCAGTGGTGCCCCGAGTGAAGAGATCACCGCCGTCCTCACCGGTCAGGTGATCAACATGTCCAACCTCGATATACGCATCCGACCCGACACCGACGAAATTCAAACAGAAAGTGGCCGGACCCAGTACGGTCGCGTAAGAGATGACTGGGGCCACTGGTTTGGTAGCGATAACAGCAAACCGATTTATCATTATGTCATCTCCGAACGCTATCTCAGTCGAAACAAATTTTTCCCGGCACCCATTCCCCAGGAGCAGTTAATCGATCCTCCTGTAGCTCCTCCTGTTTATCCCGCCAGCCGAACCGTCGATCGTTTTAACGACCTGTACGCCGCCAATCGAATTACATCCGCTTGTGGAGAAGGAATATTCCGAGACGTGACTCTCGGGCCCGAATTCACCCACAGCGCTCTCATCTGTGAACCGGTACACAACCTGGTCACTCGCATATTACTGGAAGATAATGGAACAACTTTTAAGGGAGTCCGCACGGCCGCAGAACAGGATCGAGAGTTCCTCGCCTCGACCGACGTCTGGGCTCGACCAGTTCGTATCTCGACCGGTCCGGATGGAGCACTCTGGTTCGTCGATATGTATCGCCATGTGATCGAACACCCGCAATGGATTCCCGATGACTGGCAAAAAATGCTCAACGTGCGGGCGGGTGAAGATAAAGGGCGCATCTACCGCGTTTATAAAAAAGGTCATCGACCGCAAGGTCCCCTGCCGAATCTGCAGATGCTCGATTCCGTTGAACTCGCCGAACATCTGAAAAGCACCAATGGCCCTGTCCGCGATTTAACTCAACAGCAAATTGTGCATCGGGAAGATTCAAAAGAGAATCTGGAGCTTCTCCGCTCATTAAAACAGATCGCCCTGCATGCCCCCCTCCCCGTCAGTCGCATGCAGGCCCTGCACACCCTGGCAGGCTTCGATGCTCTTAATGAAGAGATCTTACTTTCAGCTCTCCATGATGCCGACTGGCATGTCATCTCCGCGGCAGTCCTGCTGAGCGAACCCCTGATGAACGATCATCCGAAATTGGGACAGGAGATCACTTCGCTGATCGAACATCCCGAAATCAAACTGAAGTTACAGATTGCACTCTCTTTGGGAGAATGGAACGCTCCCGAAGCTGCTGAAGCACTCGCCTAGTTAGGAGTGAGCACCGTAGACGATGCCTGGATGCGAACCGCAGTTCTCTCATCAGCTTTGCCACACTCGGAAAAGATGCTCGATTATGTCCTCGCCCATCCAGCCACCTCTGCCAGTTGGGCAGAGTTGGTACAGCACCTCGTCGTGACGGCACTCGGTAGCGAATCCAATGAAGTCGCCACACGCGTGCTTGCCAAAATCGCACTTCCTGAGGCTTCCTCCGAGGAGATCGCTCCCTGGCAATATTCGGCCATGGGATCCTTCCTGGATGCCCTGGAGCGCACCGGCTCTGATCTGTCAGCTCTTCACAAAGCGACACTGGAACAGGAACAGTTGTGGGAACAAACGGACGAAATCTTCGACTCCGCACTCGATCTCGCAGAAGACGAAGATGCCGATCCTGCTCACCGCCAACTCGCAATTCGTCTAATGGGCCGTGGTCTGGACGACCAGAATGAGAACCTGGAAACCCTGGCTGATCTGCTCTCTCCCTTTGTCCCTTCCCTGCTTCAGGAAGCGGCTATTGAGAATCTGGCCAGCTCGGACAACGAACAGGTTCCCGCGATGCTGCTGGAAAACTGGAAAAGTTATTCCCCCAGCCTGCAAAGCTCTGTCACTTCAGTTCTGTTGAGTCGACCAGCCTGGACAGGCGCTTTCCTCGATGCACTCGAAGCAGGCACAGTCGCTGCGATCGACCTGGACTCAGCCACCCGCTCACGCTTAACCTCCCTGACCGATGCAGCACTCAGTGCGCGAGCTGGAAAATTACTGGAAGTGACTGGCTCAGAAGATCGCGCCAAAATCGTAGCGGATTATCTTTCCGTAAAAGATTTGGATGGCAATCCGATCCGAGGTTCGCTCGTCTTTCGGCGTACTTGTGCCGCCTGTCACCAGGTGCGTGAAGTCGGCACCAACATCGGTCCGAACATCGCTGCACTTTCAGATAAATCTGTCGGCAATGTGGCTCTGGCCGTCTTCGACCCGAACAAAGCTGTTGAAGGGCAATATCGAGGTTATACCGTCATCATGAATGATGGACTCGTCTTCGGAGGCATGATCGTCGCGGAATCTTCCAGCAGTATCACCCTGGCCGACAGTAACGGGAAGAAACGAACTTTTTTGCGGGCCGATATCGAAGAACTGATCAACACCCGCAAATCATTTATGCCGGAGGGACTCGAAAAGAATGTCTCTCATCAGGATCTGGCAGACATCCTCGCTTTCATTCGCAGTAAACCGGCAACAACAGGAGCGAGTGACGAACGAATGGCGAACCAGGCCCGCAAAATGGTTGAAGAGGCTGCCCCGGTGCTCATCGGCAAAGAAGCTGCCAGCCCCGTGCTCGTAAAACACCTCGGGTGGTTTGGTGAAAAGAAAGTCCCTGTGAGTGTAGCAGGTTCGGCAGCAACTCATGTTGTCAGCCAGACGATGCCCATACCAGCGGATGCCGATCCATCCAAACCTCAAACGATTCTGATTCCCATAGCCATGAAGACTGGCGACTCTGAATCGATTCCCTTCACCCTGTTAATCAATGATAAACAGAAAATCGAAATCGCAGCCACCATCCAGGATGCCCAGTGGATGAATGCCGAAAATGGACTCCTGGCACGATACATGGTTCTGGAATCATCCGGTAAAGATTCCAGTGGTGTGATTGAACTGCAGGTTCCCGCCACATTTGTCACTCCGGGTGAACCGCTGCTGATTAAAATCATGGCCACGCATCCGGGAGATGGAGAGTACATCGGGATTGTCCCTGTTCCCTGATCAAAGTTTCGCAACCACTTAATCATCTCTCTATCTGATCTCCGCCGCATGCCTGTTTCAGCTGATAATTCTCCAGACCATCCCCCGCTGCTTAAGTTGGATCACCTGACGAAATCCTTCGGCAGCTTTGTGGCGCTCAAACCGCTCTCTCTAAGTGTAGAGCGGGGTAAAATTCTGGGACTGGTCGGTGAAAACGGAGCAGGCAAATCGACTTTAATCAAACTGCTGAGTGGTCTTTATCAACCCGATTCAGGTTCCATTTTATTTCAGGGAAATCAAGTCGTCTTCTCGTCCGCTGGTGAAGCCCTGGAGACAGGCATCGCCACTATTCATCAGGAACTCGAATACGCAGCGCACCTGACAGTCGCGGAGAACATGCTGCTGGGTGAAGCCTGGCCCCGCACGCGCTGGTTCACCACGGACTGGAAAAAGCTGCATCAGATCGCCCGGGATCGTCTCGTCAGTTTTGGCATCGAACTTCCCACCGATGCTCAGTTTGAATCCCTCTCTGCTGTGCAGAAGCAGGAAGTCGCTATCGCCAACGCCCTGGCCAGGCAGGCAAAGCTGTTGATTCTTGACGAACCGAGCGCAGCACTGACCGAGCCGGAAATCAAACGCCTGTTCGGTCATCTCAAAAGATTACGCACGGAGGGAGTCAGCATTATCTATGTCTCCCATCGCCTGGATGAAATCTTTGAATTGACTGATGATGTCGCCATCCTGCGAGATGGCAGCCTGATTGAACACTCACCGACCTCCAGATTCTCAGCCGAACGGATGGTGAGCCAGATGGTCGGACGCGACCTGGAACAGGTCTTCCCTCATCGCAAAGATCGGTTAGTCGGCCAACCTCTGCTTGAACTCGAAAATGTTTCTCGACACAACATGTTCACGGACGTCTCGTTCACGCTGCATGCGGGCGAAGTCGTCGGACTGGCAGGACTGGTCGGTGCAGGTCGCTCTGAACTGGCCCGCGCCATCTATGGACTTTATCCGCTCGATTCCGGACAGATGTTTTATTTGAGAAAACCGTGGAAACCAGGAAGTGCGCAGCATGCTGTGGAAGCGGGTCTTGTCTATATCCCCGAGGAGCGGAAACGTCAGGCACTCGTACTCGACCACACCTTAAACGATTCCATCAGTATTGGATTTGCCAATCTGATCAGTCGATATGGATTCATCTCATTGAAACAGGAACGGGAAAAGGTGAACTCCGTCCTGAAAACATATGACGTCCGCAGCTCTGGCCCCGATCAGACCATTGGCCAGTTAAGCGGAGGTAACCAGCAGAAGGCAATTCTCGGTCGCTGGTTCGAACGGAATCCGGAAGTGATCATCCTTGATGAACCGACCCGTGGAATTGATATCGGTGCGAAAGCCCAGATTCACTCCCTCATTGAAGATCTCGCCGACAAGGGGAAAGCAGTTCTGTTGATCTCGTCCGATCTACCGGAAGTCCTGTCGATGTCTGATCGTGTCCTCGTCATGAACAGAGGAAGAATTGAAACCGAACTCACAGGCGATGAGAAGACTGAAGAAAATGTCGTCCTGGCAGCATCCGGTTTAACAACCGGGAGGCATCCTCATGACGACTGAATCCAGCAGCTTTAATTCGAACTCGTCGCGATCGACGTTTCAACTCATCTATCATCAGTTCCCTCCCGCAGTCAGGCAACGAATTCTGTTTCTGCTGCTGGGCAATCTGCTGTTACTCGGCTATCTCTTTGTTGCGGCGCAGCAGCGAGACAGTTCTTTCTGGAATGAGCTGGTGAATATCGGCCCCGATATCGCCCCTCAAGTCCTGGGAGCGTTCGCCCTCACTGGTCTCATTTTCTGTGGAGCGATTGATCTTTCGATCGGCTCAATCATTGCTGTCGCTGGCAGTGTTTTTGGAATTCTGCATTACTACGAGTTCTCCCCCACTGTTTGTTATCTCAGCTGCTTTCTGACGGCGACTCTCCTTTCGATTCTGAATGGTGTCTTGATTCGACTGCTTAAGATCTCTCCCATCATCCTGACCCTCGGTGGCTTAACCTGCTATCGTGGACTCGCCCTCATTATCGCTCACCTTTCCATCACCGACTTCCCACAGGTTTTCAGTATCCAGGACGAAGCTTACCAGGGACCTGGTAAGTTCTACGCCGGAGAAATCCTGTTTGTAGTCCTGATCGCCGTTCTGCTGTGGGAAGCTTTCGGTAGACTTCCCCGACTCTGGTTGGCGGTAGGATGTTCCCGGTCGCCTGTGAACGACAGGGATTAAACGCCGCGCGTCTCCGCAGTCAGGCTTTCCTGGCGAGTGGACTTTTTCTGGGACTCGCCGCACTGACACTGATCACTAACCCGCAGGAAATCAAACCGGCACAGATCGCCTCCGGGTTTGAACTGACTGTGATTGGGGCGGTCGTCCTGGGGGGAACGAATATCTTCGGGGGACAGGGCTCGTATCTGGGAAGCCGCCCTGGGTGCCTGCTTTTATACCTCGTCTCCAAATCGATGATTTATCTTGGAGTGAATGAATACTGGCGCGAGGCGATGCAGGGAGCCGTCATCGTAACCGTCATTGGTATCGACTGCTGGCTGCATCGTACCGAGAAGCTGCTCGAAGAACTTAAATAACTTATCTCGTCTCAACACGAAAATAATTCCGATAATGCGTTACTGGATTTTACTCATCATTCTCTTGCTGGAGCTGGTCCTCTTCGCCCCATTGAACGGGGTGACGTTCGACTCGTGGGATGAATTCAGTTACTCCTTCAGCTGGTTCTGCTCCGCGATTTTCGAACAATCAGCCCCCCTGTTGATTCTCTCCCTGGGGATGACTTTCGTTCTGATGACAGGGGGAATCGATCTTTCCATCGGTTCGATGGTCGCCCTGATCGCCTGCGTGATGTCGCTCACTTCCTCTCCGGAAGCATTCTGGTATACGGGCTTTCCGCTCGGTTTGTTATTGGGGCTGGGCCTCGGAGCATTCAATGGACTTCTTGTCTCGCATGGATGTCCCTCCCATCATCACCACCCTGGGCACGCTCATTTTTTATCGCGGGCTCTGCACAGTCGTCGTACGTCAATCCGAAAACGCCATCTTCGGCGACATCCCGCATTATGAGATATTTCGAGAATTGTCGACGCTCCTGGTCCTCACTTCATTCCTTTGTTTGGGGGGAGCATACGCTTTCTACCGCTCGCGCTGGCGACGCGATTTATTAATGATTGGCGGAAACGCAATCGCCGCCCGCTATGCAGGCATCCCTGTCGGTTGGAGATTACTGCAGGTCTATACGCTGATGGGCTTCTTTGCTTTTATCGCCGCACTCTGTCTGACCAGTTGGAACGGTTCCGTCTCGGCGTCTTCTTTTGAAGGACTGGAACTCAAAGTGATTGTGGCAGTCGTGCTGGGAGGAACACGTGTTGAAGGTGGCCGAGGTTCCATTCTCTGCTCCATCATTGGAGTGTTACTGGTCGGAGTTCTGGAGGAGGGACTGCGCGGTGCAGGAACCACCTTTAAAAACATCGATCAACTCCGATACATTCTGCTGGGGCTACTGTTAATTGGGGGAGTCTGGCTTAACAAACGAAACGATACCCCCTGATCGACTCATCGATGAGGATCGAATTCTATAACCGGTGGTTCTCTTTCTTGCGATTTCACAGCAAGTACGGCAGACTGGTAAGATCAACGATCCAAAATGGAACCGGCCAATACTCAGCGCGAAAGGGTGAACAAGGTGTCCCGCTTTTCTCTCATAAATTTTGTATTCCTGCGTAAGACTTTATTCTCTTTATCATGCATCGCACTGCTATTCATTGCAGGCTGTGGAGAAAAACCTGAGGAAACAACCGATTCCGCAGCCAGTTCGGGAACCGATGACGAAATTGTCATCGCCATGCTGCCGAAACTGGTCAACATCGATTACTTCGATGCCTGCCAGAAAGGAGCAGAGAAAGCAGCTGCGGATCTGGGAGTGAAACTGGTATACGACGGCCCTCAGCAACCGAGTGGTGTCGAACAGAATAAATTTATCGAAACCTGGATTCGTCAGAAGGTCGATGCGATCTGTATCGCCCCTAATCAACCTAAATCGATCAAACGATTTGTCGAGCAGGCAGGATCGTGGCATTAAAGTCATCACCTGGGATAGTGACGCTTCTGATAGTGGTCGATCTTATATGGTCAACCAGGTAAATGATGCAGTCCTGGGGAGAATGCTGATCGACGATATCGCCGAACAAATGGGCGGTTCCGGAGAGTGGGCGATTGCGATTGCGAGTCTCGACGCGTCTAATCTCAACACCTGGCGCAAGTACGCTGAAGAACATGCCAAAGAAAAATACCCGGACCTCAAACTGGTGGATACAGTGGTTACCAAGGAAGATGCCGAAACAGCTCGGCAACTGGTACAAAGTCTGATCAACGCCAACCCTAATCTGAAAGGCATTGTTGCCTTCGACAGCAACTCCGTCCCTGGCGCGGCAGAAGCAATTAAACGAGCTGACAAGGTTGGACAGATCGCCCTGGTTGGCAATTCCACACCCCAATCAATGCGACCTTACATCAAAGAAGGGGTCCTGCAATCGTTCTACCTCTGGAACCCGCAGCTACTGGGTGAGTTAACTGTCCGGGTCGCTCATGCCATGATCGAAGGCAAAGAAATTAAAGCGGGAACAGACCTTCCTGGTTACGGACCAATCGAACTTCATCCCGATGATCCCACTACAATCATCATGTCTGAACCGATTCGCTTCACCGCTGAAAACATTGATGAATACGATTTCGGAATCTGATCAGCGTCGAGAAAATCGAGTTGGTAATAAACTCAAACTCTCCACCGAGTCCTCTGCCTGCATCAACTCAAACTCTCCGCAGAGAACCGGATGATCGGAAGCTCCCAGGTCTCGTACTTCTTTATCGACGGCTCTTAATCCACGTGTGAATATCCAGTCGACCCCTTTGCTGGCGGGATGATCTTCGGCACTGATCACCTCATGGACACGGGGATCTTCCATTAAGGCTTTCAACTGTGGGTCATCGATCCGGGTGTTGAAATCACCCAGCAGGACCGCCGGTGCCGAGACAGACCAGAAGAGTTCAATCACCGCTTTCAGTTGTGCATCGTGATCCTGACGTTTATCAAGATGGACGGAGATCAGATTCACGCGTTCTCCCTCCAGTTCGAAACAGGTGACAAGGGCATTGGGAATTTGCGTCCCTGTGTCCCCTGTAAAGGGATGCCATATTTGTTCCAGGGGGACACGCGTAATCAAACCGTTACCAAAAGTTTCATTCCAGTAGCGTTCTTCAGTTGCGGCAAAACAGGAAGCCATCTGCATCTCTGCTCCCAGATGGGTGACCTGATCCTGCCACAGCCCCAGGGGTGCACCGTGCGCTTCCTGAAGCACAACGACATCGAGACCGTCCAGAGACTTTTGCGTTCGCTCGATATCTGCGACACCATCACGACCTTTGAAACCGTGAATGTTGAAGGTTCCCAAGCGGACCGTTTTCTGTTGAATCGGTTTACAGTATTCCTGATTCGTCAGTACAATCGGCGCCGCCGGGTCAGCTGGCTGACGATCAATTCCCTGTATAACTCCCCAAACGAGAACGGGAATTAAAGCCCACACAAATTTATTCTGATACCACCACTGCGATCTGATTCGTCCCACGTCCGCATCCTTGCGTGATTACTTCGAATGGTTTGGATGAGTTCATCTCCTCCCTCATTTTCGCGAAACGTTAGTGGATACCATCAACCGAACCGAGAGCATTCAAGCGAGTTCATGGAAAGCACATGGAATCTTCATCGCAGAAATGAATTCCATTAATTTTCAGCGAATTACAGCACAGAATTTGGAGAAATGGTCCTGGAATTAATCCGGACGATTCACCAGATAAATTCCCCCGGCAACAAGAACAGCCGCCAGGGCAAACCAGAGAGAGAACTCATCACCTCGAATCACAATGCCGAGAAAAACACCGAATAGCGGGGAGGTAAAACTGTACACGGAAATACTGGTGGCCGAGTATTTCTGTAAAAGATAAGCCTGCATACCAAAACAGAAGCCCGCTACACACAGCCCCTGGTAGGCCAGACTCAGGCTGGTGACGAGATTGAACGCTTCTACCCCGGGCCAGGTTTCGAACATCAGGCTGACGAGCAGCAGGCACCCCATTCCGATCAAATCGTGCCAGAAGATAAACGGGGAGGAGGCAATTTTGGGCATCGCTAGTTTTGTCACCAGGATTTTCAGAGCAAGCATCACCCCGCTGATCGCGAGCAGGACATCTCCCCCCAGAGTCGGTTGATCTTGCTGTAACTTCTGTCCCACACTGGAGAAAATGATGATCACCACCCCGATTGCCGCCACAATCAGGCCCAATATTTTCCAACGGGAAAGGAGTGCCGCTCGTATTAAGTAACACTCCAGAATCGTCACCCAGAAGACATAGGTATTGATGAGGAGGGTTGCGTGCGAGGAGGAAGTCTTATCGATTCCCAGGTGAAACAAGCCAATCTGGGCGAAAAGCAATAAACCACCGGCACAAACGTAGCCCAGTTGCTCCCGGGTGAGCAATATGGTGTGCCCTCCCAGTCGACACCAGAAATACATGAATATCGTCGCCAGCAGAAAGCGAATGCTGGCAATTAAGAGAGGTGGAAGCGAATCCGCGGCAAATTGAACCGCCACTGGATTACCACCCCATAATAGACATATGAGCAAAGCCAGCAAGATGGCAACAAAAGTCATGCGGGGAGGATTATCCGGACTGGCTGGTTCATTCATAAAATATATTTTCGAATCAGGAAGGGCTTATCCCCGGATAAATCAATTGAATCCTCTACCGCAGACCTTTAGACTCGACGCACTTCAGGTAACCCCTGTGCATTTCAGAGGTTGGCTCTGCTCATCAACACAATAATTAAGGCTAGATACGGAAATCAAACCCAACTGAATCCAACTCCCGATTAAACGATAGAAAGCTGGCTGATTCATCTCAACCAGCTCGAATAAGTTTGTTTTCGATTTCCGTGAAAACAGAGAAGGTTCAAAATTAAATCTGTTCTACCAGGTTTGATTACCATCTCTGTCTTCAAACTCAGACACTAATCTATTTGCTGCATTTCTACGTTCATCTCCTGTTTGACTCATTCGAAATTTGAATTATTGGAATGTCGATCCCAATGACTATTCACTTTCCTTCGGCTTCATATCTTTTTTCCGCGGTAGCAACGCTTCTCCTATTTGTCTCAGGGTGTACTAAACCCAGTTCCGAGCGATTCCTGCCCAAACCGGCCGACCCAGATGCACCGAGCGAGTACACAACGACCGAATCAGGTTTGAAGTATCGCATCTTGCGCAAATCCGACGGAGAGCCTGCGCATCCCGGAGATGACATCGCCTGCTACTGGCGCGGAACATTAGAAGATGGATTTATTTTTGACACCACCTATCGGGATGGACTCCTCTCGCATCTGACCTTTGATCGCGTGATTGATGGAATGCAGGAGGGTTTTCAGCTGATAGGTGAAGGAGGCATGATTGAACTCGTCGTTCCGCCGCATCTGGCCTACGGTGAAAAGGGAGCAGGACCAATTCCTCCTAATGAGACAGTCACTTTTCTAATCGAAATTGAGCAAATCGAACGACCCCTTCCACCTCAGGATTTCCGCTTGCGAGCGAACAAAATGCTGGAACCGGATGAAAATATGCCGGAAGAATTCAGTACAACTCCCAGCGGTGTCAAATACCGTTTGCGGGTGGATACAGGCCGCGTAAAACCAGACAACCTGGATGACCTCAGTATTTTCTATTCGATTCGTTTGAATGATGCCGAAGGGGAGTTCTTTAATGACACATACCATACAGGTTATGGTCGAAATGGCCCCATGAATGCCCTTCCTGTTGGTATTCGGGAGGGGATCATGCAATGTCCCGTTTCTGGATCTGTTGAATTTATTGTCCCCCCTGAACTTCTCGGCGACCGATCCCTGCAATGGATGGCCATTCCGCGTGAAAATAAAGATGTTCTTCCCGAAAATACACCGATCCACTTCATTGTGGAAATCAGTACAATTCAACGCAAGGCTATGCCAGAGGAACGGTAACCTGCTATTGAATCCTTAAGAGATATACGTCATCCTGACTTATCAGTTCTTCACTAGATTAAGTCAGGATGTTTTTTTATGAAGTTCCCCGCGAGTCGTTACTTTTTTATCTGCTGCTTCCTGTTTTACAGCATCGGCCTGTACACCCCCAGCTTGTGTAACAGGGTGAGAGGAGAGGAACCTGCAGAAGTCGCTCCCCATGCCGTCGATGAACGACTGCAGTTAACTCTGGTTGCTGAACATCCACAACTGGTCACCCCCACCGGTCTGACTGTCGACTCACAGGGCCGAATCTGGGTCATCGAGAGCAACACCCATTTCCCACCGGAAGATTACGCAGGCCATCCGACGGATCGCATTCTCGTTTTTACAGTCGACGCCGCAGGTAAAGCGACAGGTGACCCGGCGGTATTCGCTGATGGCTTTACACATGCCATGAGCATTATCATTCCGGCTCCAGGACAAATCTATCTGGCTACTCGTAAAGAAGTCCTCCTGCTCACCGACCCGGATAACGATCTCAAAGTTAATGACCAGAAAACGATTTTGAAACTCGAAACGGAGGGTGACTATCCCCACAATGGGCTGGCCGGTTTCGCCATTGATCCCAAACAGAGACTCTATATCGGTCTCGGAGAAAATCTGGGAGCAGAATACAAACTGATCGGGACAGATGGTTCCTCGCACAGCGGCGGAGGTGAAGGTGGCTCGATTTTCCAGTTCCGACTCGATGGTTCTCAGCTGGTTCATTTCAGCACCGGTTTCTGGAATCCACACGCCTCCTGCATCAACGCGGAAGGTGAACTTTTCACTGTCGATAACGATCCGGACAGTCGCCCCCCCTGCCGCCTGCTGCATGTCACTCTGAACAGCGACTTTGGGTATCGTTTCCGTAATGGACGCCGGGGAACTCATCCCTACACTGCGTGGAACGGTGAACTTCCCGGCACTTTACCGATGTTAGCCGGGACTGGCGAAGCCCCCTCAGGTATCGTGGCTTATGACCAGGGAACTTTTCCAGCTGAGTATCTGGGTACCCTACTCGTCGGCGCCTGGGGAGATCATCGCATCGACCGTTTCACCCTCGTATTGAAAGGCTCTTCCTACACTTCGCACGCGGAACCAATCGTCGAAGGTGGCGAGAACTTCCGACCTGTCGGTCTCGCTCTCGCTCCTGATGGTTCACTCTATTTTACCGATTGGGTTTCCAAGGAATATAAAGTACATAGTCAGGGTCGACTCTGGAGACTCTCAGCCAAAGAACCAACTAAGCCCGCATCTACCGGCGCTAAACAACCTGAAGTGGAAACTCTCGATCAGGCTCAACTTTTAAAAACAGTTTCCGAACTCATTAAAGATCCCTCCGCGGTCAACAGCACACGGGTACGTCATTTACTTACAGCGCATCGCGCACTCTCGCTCTTTGAAGAACCGAGTGGGGAAGCACTCTTCAGTCGCTTTGCACAGCTGTATGACAAACACCTCTTCAATGAAGTAATTCTAAATGCCGCGACACATCTTTCTGAAGAAGAACTCGTCAAACGTCTTAATCAGTCGCAAACAGCCAACCATGCCGCTCGCGCTGGCTACCTGGTGGCCCTGCGGATCAAAAGCCCAGCGAACACCTCTGGGCTGAAAATCGCCCTGTACGACCTGGATCCACTTGTTCAGCAAACAGCCGTTCGCTGGGTGGGTGAAGAGAAACTTATCACACTGCGACCCGATCTGGAAAAACTGCTGACCAATCCCCATCTGACTTCTATTGTCTTTCAATACATTCTCGCATCACTCGAAAGACTGGATCGCGAGGATAACACACCGACCGCAGAGGTTCCGGGAAACCAATATGTATTGCAAATGTTGAACGACAAGGAACGCGAACCGGCAATCCGCGCTCAAGCATTAAGGATGCTCCCTCCCTATCATTTTGGTCTTTCGGAAGAACTTCTCACCGAATTACTGCAATCAGAAGATCCTCTACTTAAACAGGAAACGCTTTTTACACTTCAACAATCCCCCCACTTAGCGCCCGGTTCGGTCTTCGAAACAGAATTAATCAAACAATTATCCGACGCCGCCACACCACAGGAATTGAAGGCCGAGATTCTCTTTACGTTGGGAAAAATTACTTCCCCTTCGAAAGAAGCCCGCACCGCAGTAGAAAAATTCGCCCAGCGACCCGAATACAGCCTGCAGCGGGAAGCTCTGCGTGCGTTACGCGGCATTCCCGATCTCGACGCTGAATTTCCAAAGGCTTACTCAACTCAATTTGATAAGCTGAATAAAGAGCTCGAAGCGAACCAGCAGAATGAGCTCGCCGAACAGTTCGGGCTGGTCTACCTGGGACCCGAATTCCCGCAGTTCATGCAGAATGGTTTACTTGCCCGTCCGGCTGAGCTCGCCGACTGGAAAAAAACAGCCCAGGAACAGGGCGATGCTGTGGCCGGCCGACGGGTCTTCTTTCACCCCTCCGGTGCTGGCTGCTCACGCTGCCACATGGTTCAGGGACGGGGAGCAGAGATTGGCCCTGATCTCTCAAACATTGCCCGCACTTCCGTACGGGTGAAGCTGGCCGAATCGATCCTCGACCCCCATGCCGAAATCGCCCCTCAGTTCACCACTTACACAGTGATCACCGACAATGGAAAAACCTATAACGGGATCCATCTTGGTGAAACAGCCGATGGAAAGCTGAAACTGGAAACCAGCGGAATCGTTAACCAGATTCCGCTCCTCGAGATTGAATCGATCACTCCGCAGAATAAGTCAATCATGCCTGATAAACTGATCGATCAAATCACGACTCAGGAATTCAAAGACCTGCTGAGTTACCTGGAATCTCTCCGTTAATCTCCCTTTGGGAATCTCCTAGTTATAAAATCTCCCCAAACTCTATTGACACGTAGATAGTTTACATATAAAGTATCTGCGTGGACAGTTTTTCCAGGAGCACCTCATGGCGGTCAGTAAATTACAACGGGAACTAAAAAACGAGATCCCTTCGAATCGGCTACTCAGGAAGCGATGCTTAATCTGCTGCACCAGCGACCAGTTTGAGAATCGCACCGGTCGACTCTTCAGGAATATGGACTGACTTCTTCCCAGTACAATGTCCTGCGTATCCTGCGGGGTGAGGGGAAACCACTTCCCAGTCTGGAAATCGCTGACCGGATGCTGCAAGTCGTCCCCGCCATTACCGGATTAATTGATCGTTTGGAAAAACAAAACCTCGTGCAGCGGGAACGTTGCTCTCAGGATCGCCGTGTGGTTTATGTCAACATCACAACACAGGGAGAAAAAATCCTCAAACAACTCGATAAACCTTTAGAAAATCTACACGACCAGTTACTCGGTCATCTCTCCCGCAAAGAATTGCAGGAACTTTCCCGCCTGCTTGAAAAAGCACGTGAAAGCATTACGACAGAACCCTGATATTTTTTACCCTTTTAGTTTATATGTAAACTATTTATTAATCACCATTAAATGAAGGTTTCCAGACATGGACACGATTGCGAAAATCACAACACCACTCGCCCGAATCATGATCAGCACGATCTTCCTGATGAGTGCTGTCGGTAACAAGATCCCCAAGTTCAATGATGTCGCCAGTTACATGGCCGCTGAGGGAGTCCCGATGCCCAAATTTCTGCTGGCAGGTGCCATTCTCTTCCTGATCGTCGGCAGTCTGTCACTCATCCTCGGTTTCAAAGCCCGCATCGGTGCAGGACTTTTACTGATCTTCCTGGTACTCGCCACCTATTACTTTCACGACTTCTGGACAATCGAAGATCCGGCTGCCGCAACAACAGCAAATGATTCACTTTATGAAAAACCTGGCGCCCATGGGTACAATGTTGTTTATCATCAGTAACGGAGCAGGAGCAACCAGCATCGACAACCTTCGCACTTCAAAGGAATCTTAAGTGATGAGCACTCCAAAATTCTCGCCTTCTCCGGTAGCACACGAAAAACTCCTACAATCACCAGCTCGTGCAAGTCGCCGCAGCCGGTGCGCCGCAGGTGCAGAAGTCACCCTGCTCGATCTGGCTGAATATGATCTTCCGATCTTTAATGAAGATCTGGAATCAGCAGGGACACCGGAAAACGCCACCCGACTGAGCAACTCTTTCTGGAGCACGATGGGCTACTTATTGCCTCACCCGAGTACAACAGCTCGATCACTCTCTGCTTAAAACGTGATCGACTGGGTCTCCCGTCGAGCCCCGGGAGAGGAACCTCTCGCAGCCTACAAGAATAAATATGCCGTCCTGATGGCCGCCTCGCAGGAGCCCTCGAGGGTCTGCGAGGCTTGGTGCATGTTCGCGATATCCTGGGAAACATCGGAGTCACCGTTCTCCCCCAGCAAATCGCCATCGGCCAGGCAAAGAACGCCTTCTCAGAATTGGGGCAACTGGCAGACGAAGAGAAACAACAACGCGTCTCTGATCTGGGTGCACGGTTAGCCCGGTTACTCATTGCAATCAATGATTGAACTCTCAATGAATAAAGCTTCGAGGTTCAGGCGGGTATCATTAACCCGCCGAACTCGCTGCTGTTTCAGCGGAGGGATCGTAGCCGAGGTTTTGTGAGAGCCAGCGTTCGACTTCGCTCAGTTCCATTCCCTTGCGGCGGGCGTAATCTTCGGCCTGCTCGCGGGTGATGCGATCGACACCGAAGTACTTGCTTTCGGGATGGGCAAAGTACAAACCACTGACAGAGGCGGCTGGTAACATCGCCAGACTCTCTGTCAGGCTGATCCCGGTATTTGCTTCCACATCGAGCAGTTCGAACAGCTTCCACTTCTCGGTGTGATCGGGGCAGGCAGGATACCCAAACGCCGGACGAATCCCTCGATACTTCTCATCAATCAGTTCTGAATTATCCAGGTTTTCCTGTTTGCCGTAGCCCCAGTCGATTCGAGCCTGGTGGTGCAGATACTCGGCAAAGGCTTCTGCCAGACGATCTGCAAGCGCCTTGGTCATGATCGAATTGTAATCATCATGATCGGCGTCGTATTTCTGGACGAGCTCCGCGCAACCTAACCCGGCTGTAACAGCGAAGGCTCCGATGTAATCTGCCCGTCCCGATTCAAGCGGGGCGATGTAGTCGGCCAGAGAACGGAACGCTGTCTGCCCCTTCCGCTCCCATTGCTGCCGCAACATATTGAAACGGACTCGTTCTGTCGAACGACATTCATCGGTATACAGGACAATGTCTTCGCCATCGGTATTTGCCGGCCAGAAACCATAAATCCCTTTAGCGGTTAACAGCTTCTCATCGACTATTTTATTAAGCAACTGCTGCGCGTCATCAAACAGTTTGCGGGCCTCTTTTCCAACATGCTCATCCTCGAAGATTTTCGGATACTTACCCCGCAGTTCCCACGTCTGAAAGAAGGGGGACCAGTCAATGTACGGAACCAGCTTATCCAGGCTGACTTCGATGGGTCGCACACCCAGAAAACCTGGTTTATCGATCGTCAGGGAATCCCAATCGGAAGTGAATCTGCGTTCGCACGCGTCGGCATAAGGAACCAGGTTCACCGACTGCCGCTTATTATACATCTCCCGATCGCGATCCTGCAGCGAGATGTTCTTTTCGATGAAAGCAATTCGTTTCTCTTTATCGAGCAGTGACTCAACAGCGGGAACCGACAAGGAAGCGTCCGCGACATGCACCACTGGTTCCTCGTACTCGGTCGCAATTTTAACAGAGGTATGCTTGGAACTGGTTGTTGCCCCCCCTATGAGTAGTGGGACATGAAACTCCTGTCGTTTCATCTCACGGGCCACATGCACCATTTCATCCAGAGAGGGTGTAATCAATCCGCTCAAGCCGATGATATCGACTCCCTTTTCAATCGCGGTCGCCAGAATTTTCTCAGCGGGAACCATCACTCCCAGGTCGATCACCTCGAAGTTATTACAGCGCAGCACCACCGCCACGATATTTTTACCGATATCGTGCACATCCCCTTTGACAGTGGCAATCAGCACCTTGCCGCGTGATTGAGAGGCATCACCCGCTTCTGCTTTTTCGGCTTCCATGTATGGCATCAGCCAGGCAACCGCTTTCTTCATGACGCGGGCACTTTTGACCACCTGCGGCAGGAACATTTTCCCTTCGCCGAACAACTTACCAACGACGTTCATCCCGTCCATCAACGGGCCCTGAATAACATCCAGGGGCGAGGATATTTCAGCCGGGCTTCTTCGGTATCTTCGTCAATGTAGTCGGTCACCCCTTTGAGCAAGGCGTGTTTCAATCTTTCTTCGACACTTTCCTGTCGCCAGGCATCGATTTTCTTCTCACTGACAGGGCCTCCTGCTCTTTCACCTTCTCGGCAAAGTCGATCAAGCGTTCGGTCGCATCCTCCCGACGGTTAAGCAATACATCTTCAATGTATTCGAGCAACTCAGGGTCGATCTCTTCGTAGACTTCCAGTTGAGCAGAGTTGACAATCCCCATGTCGAGCCCCGCCTGGATCGCGTGATACAGAAAAGCGGCGTTCATCGCTTCGCGAACGACATCGTTTCCGCGGAACGAAAAGGAGACATTACTCACCCCACCCGATGTCTTCGCACCGGGGCAAGCTTCTTTGATTCTTTTAACCGCTTCAAAGAATTCCACCGCGTAGTTGTTATGTTCTTCCATGCCCGTCGCGACAGTTAGAATGTTCGGGTCGAAGATGATGTCTTCGGGTGGAAAGCCGACTTTCTCGGTGAGCAGTTTGAACGCCCGCTGGCAGATGGCAACTTTATTGTCAGCATCAACCGCCTGCCCTTCTTCATCGAAGGCCATTACGACCACTGCCGCTCCATAACGTCTGACCAATCGTGCCTGTTCTAGGAACTTCTCTTCTCCCTCTTTCAAGCTGATCGAGTTAACGACTCCCTTTCCCTGAATACATTTCAGTCCCGCTTCGATTACTTCAAAGTTGGAACTATCAACCATAATCGGCACACGGCAGATGTCCGGTTCGGCAGCGAGCAGGTTAAGGAAGGTCTTCATCACCTGAGGACTGTCCAGCAAGCCTTCGTCCATGTTCACATCAAGCATGTTCGCCCCACCTTCAATCTGATGGCGGGCAACAGAGAGGGCTTCGTCGTAGTTTTCTTCACGCACCAGTCGCGCAAACTTTCTGGAACCGGTCACATTCGTACGTTCACCGATCATCAAAAAGTTTGTCTCAGGACGGACGACTAATTCTTCCAGGCCGGAATAGATTGAATACTGCGGGACATCCGGTTTCTGTCGCGGCGCGATCCCCTCGACCGCCTCGGCAATCGCCTTGATGTGCGCGGGAGTGCTGCCACAACATCCACCCACGATGTTGAGCCAACCATTTTTTGCGAACTCACGCAAATGGCCCCCCATTTGCGCAGGGGTCATATCGAACTCACCCATCTCGTTCGGCAGTCCGGCATTCGGGTAACAACTCACATAGGGAGGAGCCATTCCTGAGATCGCTTCGATGAATGACCGCATTTTCTGCGGACCCAGGGCGCAGTTCAGTCCGACACTCAGCATGTCGAAGTGTGAGATGGAAGCCCAGAAGGCTTCGATCGTCTGACCTGTCATCGTACGACCACTGTCGTCAGTGATCGTGCCAGAAACCATCACCGGCAGCGAGACATTGTGTTTTTTAAAATATTGATCAATCGCAAACAGGCAGGCCTTCAGGTTCAATGTATCGAAGGCCGTTTCCGGCATCAGAATATCCACGCCACCTGTTACCAGACCATGAATCTGTGACAGGTAACCCTCGACGACTTCGTCAAAAGTGACCAGGCGATTTCCCGGGTCGTTCACATCGGGTGAGATCGACAACGACCTGTTCATCGGACCGATACTTCCCGCGACGAACAGGGGACGTTTCGCACCACTCTGCTCGGCTGCTTCCCGCGCCAGTCTGGCAGCGGCCTGATTGATCTCGACGGTATAATCCTGCAGGTCGTATTCCCGCATTGAAATCCCGTTCGCATTGAAAGTGTTCGTCTCGACAATATCCGATCCTGCCTCGAAATACTGCCGGTGAATATCACGAATCATCTCCGGTTGCGTCAGGCAGAGAATGTCGTTGCAGTTTTTCAGTTCAATATGATGTTTGGCAAACTGCGCACCGCGATAATCTTCCTCAGTCGGTTTCTGCGCCATGATCAACGAACCCATCGCTCCATCCAGCACGAGTATCCGCTGATCCAGTAATTCCCGAATCACATCACCGGCAGGTTGTGCCGTCCCGACTGTCATAAATCTCGATCCTGTATTAAATATTGAATCCGGCCATGATTTTTAGAAATGGCGGTTTGTTCTAATTTTTCTTACTGACTCAATTTCTATTCCACTGCCTGAAAATCCAACGCTTCCAGAATTCGTTCGCAGGCTTGTGATTTATTGAGAACATAGAAGTGGATGCCCGGTACACCTTCATCGAGCAACTGCCGGCATTGGCCAATTGCGTACTCGACTCCGATTTCGAACTGGGCTTCTTCGTCATCCTGCACTGCCTCTAATCGCGAGGCCAGCTCGACAGGAATTTCCGTTCCGCACATCGAGGTGATGCGCTGAATACGTTGAAAATTCGTGATCGGCATAATGCCGGGCACGATTGGAATTGCGATGTCCCGTGCCGCACATTTCTCCCGAAACCGGAAGAAGTGATCATTATTGTAAAATAACTGAGTGACCATGATATCCGCCCCCGCATCGACTTTGCGTTTCAGGTTATCGAGGTCCACTTCCAGATTGGGAGCCTCCAGATGTTTTTCGGGATAACCCGCCACACCAATTCCCGCATCGGGATAATTCTCTCTGATCAATGCGACCAGTTCATTGGCGTATTGCAGCCCTCCCTTTACAACCTGGAATTCTGACTCACCCTGGGGGGGATCACCTCGCAGAGCCATAATATTCCGGACACCTTTTGCGCTCGCCTGGTTCAACCAGTCGATCAACTCCTCCCGGCTACTCCCCACACAGGTGAAGTGAGCAGTCGCAGTTTGTCCCAATTCATTCTGAATCTGGTCACACCATTCGAGCGTCTTCTGCTGGGTACTTCCCCCGGCTCCGTAAGTGCACGAGATAAACCCGGGGCCAAACCCGGTCAGTCGGCGCAGAGCCTCCAGCAAGGCTTCCTCCCCCTTGTCTGTTTTCGGGGGAAAAATCTCGATTGAAAACCGTCGTTTCTGTCCGTGAAAAATTTCTGCCAGACGCATTAAGTGTAGCCTTAGGAAGAGCTTGCCATCATATCGATTCGAGAGAGGACAATCCGAAATGGATCACATTCGAATTGTAGTCCCCCGATAACAGGGACCCAATGCCAGAGTGAGAGGTTCTACTCGAATAATGTTCACAAATGGAGACCCAATCCGAGTCTCCTCAAGGCTGGAGTGCCAAGATGCTGGAGTCAGAGTTCAACAGCCTGTTGATCGTAAGATAAGGGAGAATCCCCTATTCGTACAGATTCCAGCTGGAAGAGGTTGTCGTATTACGTGGAAAATCTTATCGTAACACCTGCTCTGACAGTGAATTGACTCTCTATCGAGCTGATCATCAGCTCCCGCATTGATTTACCCATGCAATCGAACTGGGAACCGAATCCTTTTCAAAGCCTGTAAAAGACCTGAACGAGGCTGGATAGCGGTGGTTCCCGGAGCAAATCTGACTATAATCTCCTGAGGAAATCTACTTGGGAATTCCTCTCCGACTTCGGTCATTAACTGGAGGCTATTTCAAAACCTGGTTGCGGTTGTTCTCGCCCCTGCAAAAATAAGGCGAACTCGACTCATCAGAGGGTTTTGAAACTGCTTGATAAGATTCTTCCTCTCAATCTATTTTTTGTTTACTCAAGGTGAAAGCGTATGTCGACGACCAGTTCCGCAGATTACAAAGTTAAGGATATCACCCTCGCTGAGTGGGGTCGCAAGGAGATCGAACTGGCTGAGACCGAGATGCCCGGTCTGGTCTCATTACGAGACAAATACGGTCCCGATCAACCCCTCAAAGGTGCCCGCATTGCCGGTTGCCTGCACATGACCATTCAAACCGCTGTACTGATCGAAACCCTCACCGCCCTGGGCGCTGAAGTCCGCTGGTCAAGCTGTAACATCTTCTCTACCCAGGATCACGCCGCAGCTGCTATTGCCGCGACGGGTGTCCCAGTCTTCGCCTGGAAAGGGATGAACGAAGAGGAATTCGACTGGTGTATCGAGCAGACCCTCGTCTGGCCCGATGGTCAACCTCTCAACATGATTCTCGACGACGGTGGCGACCTGACCAAAATGGTCCACGACAAATACCCCGAATACCTCAAAGGGATCAACGGGCTAACCGAGGAAACAACCACCGGTGTCCATCGTCTCCACCAGATGCTGGAAGCAGGTCAGCTGGCTGTTCCCGCGATCAACGTGAACGACTCAGTCACCAAAAGTAAATTCGACAACCTGTATGGTTGCCGCGAATCACTCGCCGACGGAATCAAACGCGCTACCGACGTCATGATCGCTGGTAAAGTCGTTGTCGTCTGCGGATACGGTGATGTTGGTAAAGGTTGTGCTGATGCGATGGCTGGCCTGGGTGCTCGCGTGATCGTCACCGAGATCGACCCGATCTGTGCCCTGCAGGCCGCAATGGAAGGTTACCAGGTCACCACCATGGAAGAAGTCGCCAGCGCAGGTGACATTTTCGTAACGACCACAGGCAACTTCGACGTTATCCGCGCTGAGCACCTCGACGCGATGAAGAACGAAGCGATTGTCTGTAACATCGGCCACTTCGATTCTGAAATTCAGGTTGCTTACCTGAAGAACCGCAAAGACATTGAGCAGGTCAACATTAAACCTCAGGTCGACAAATTCGTTTATCCCGATGGCAAAGCGATCATCGTGCTGGCCGAAGGTCGTCTGGTGAACCTCGGTTGTGCAACCGGTCACCCCTCCTTCGTCATGTCGAACAGCTTCACCAACCAGGTTCTCGGTCAGATTGCTCTCTGGACCGAACCTGAAAAATATGAGCTGGGCGTCCACATGCTTCCCAAAGCACTCGACGAAGAAGTCGCCCGCCTGCACCTCGATAAACTGGGTGTCAAACTGACGAAGCTGACCTCCGAACAGGCGAAGTACATTGGTGTTCCTGTAGAAGGACCTTACAAACCGGAGTACTATCGTTATTAAGATTCTTTACATAACGAACTGACCATACGAAAGACCGGGAAGCCTGCTTCCCGGTCTTTTTTTGTTGGAGTTTCATTAACGGCTCGCTGAAAATCCTTCACACATACACTTTCCGCTGTTTTTATTACAGATACTCCGGTATTCTGAAGATCCACCGAGAGAAACCCAACGTTTTCTCAACTCATACAGTTTTGATAGTGCATTCCGGGGAGTTGTTTATCCCATGCAGAATATGGCCATCCAGCAATTGATTTGCCCCCGTTGCAGCGCTCCTGTCAGTTCTGAAGAAAACGACAGTGAACTCTATAAATGCACGTACTGCGCCACCCAGTTTCGACTCGCCGAGGCAGAGCCTGTTTCCGACAAACCAAAATCGCAAATTGCAAAACCTGCGTTTCACATCCCCTGTCCGGAAGAATTCAGCGTTGACGAATCCGAAGAGGGTCTCAATATCAAATGGGTGCAGCAGATCAACGATATCCTGCGGAACTTACTGTTACTGGCAACCATCTTGTTCACCCTGATTGCCCTCATGGCTGTGATGAACAGACAGAATCCGGGAATTTTTATCATCCCGATCATTCTGGGCTCAATGACCTGGTGGCGTTATAAAACGATGGAAAACCAGTATGCCGGCCTGAGGATTCTCGAAATATACAATGGAATTCTGGAGTTTCGCTCTCCCATACCCGGTGAAACCACACGTATAAATCTCAGCAAGATTAAACAGCTCTATTGCACTTACTCGTTTGATAATAAATATGAGTTACGTGTACTTCTGCAGGACAACAGCTCACGACTTCTGTCCTGCAACATCCCCCGAAAAGATCTGGCGAGCTTTCTGGAATACCGGATCGAAGCGCATCTGGGTATTCCCAATGAGCGCGTGAAAGATGAAGTCGGGTATGGTTTACAGGCGAAATGACTGAAAATTTTGCTCAACCGTGTTAGAACGCGGGAGTTCCCTGATCGCGGGCTTTCATGCCTCGCACACTGGGGTTTTCGTCTCTGCTCTGGTTTTTCTGGTTCCAACCACCACTCTCCGATTCTCCACCTCCCAGGTCAACATATTCCCTGCCAACGTTTTCGGAGTAGAGCTGACGTCGGCTAGCGTAGCGGATGGGAAACGATGGCCAGATCGTATTATCGACACCAATGACCCCTGTTCGTTCTTCACCATCAAAGATGCGGGGTTCGCCGAAGCGGGAAAAGTTTTTCTCAGAAAGATACTGCATAAACCCTAACCACTGCCGATCGGGGGCTGTCGCTCCGAAGAAGTTATTTCCATTCGGTGTGAATCCAATGAATTCACGAGGTAAGGGGGCTGTATGTAGAGTGAGTAGAACAAATCCTACGACCATGTACCCTGTTAAACCCCCAAACGTCCAGCGTGCGCCTTCGTAGACTGCGGAATGGACCTCAATATAACTGGGAAGCAGGTACAAGGTGACGACTCGAAAGAGAACCAGAAAGATAATAAACAATCCGGTCAAGCCCAGGAAATCGGTATGCAGTCTCCAGCTCTCAGGCATCATCCCTTCAAGGAAGCCCGCGACCGGTTCAAAATAATTCAGCGCCAGCAAACCGGAGAAGAGGACCGAGAAAAACATAATGGTCGCTCCCCAGGGTCCTTCGCTCGCCACCGACCAGACGACGGCGCCCATGATGATCAGAAGTATCAGGCTCAAAATCATGGCTGTGTACTACCTGTCTCTGTTTTGTTAAATAAAAAATTTCAAGCGAATTAAAACGGAAATGCGAATTGTAAAAAACCTATTTTACAACCCGGCTCAATTCCTCAAGAGAGGTCACCCCGCGAACAACGAGTCGCAATCCTTCTTCCTTCATCAGTAACATCCCGTTCTTTCGGGCTTCTGCTTTGATCTGATTCATGGACGATTTATTCTTCAATAAATCTCGAATTCGATCATTGACCGGCAGAAATTCAAAGACCCCGATTCGACCGTAATATCCGAGCCCACCACAACGTGGGCAGATTTCTTCTTCCGCCATTGATTGGGGTTTAGGGGGCTTGTAGAAAACGTCGATCTTTTCCGGTGGAAGACCCGCTTTCTTCAGCAATTCAGGATTGGGTTTGTAGGGTTTTTGCAGTCAGGACACAAACGCCGCAAGAGACGTTGTGCCAGAATGCCACTGATCGAGTTTGAAATCATAAAGGGTTCAACACCTAGTTCAATCAGTCGATACAGGGCTGTGATCGAATCATTCGCGTGCACGGTCGAGAAGACCATGTGACCGGTATTCGCTGCCTGGCAGGCAATCACCCCGGTTTCCGAATCGCGAATCTCCCCGATCATCACAATGTCCGGGTCTTGCCGCAGGATCGATCTAAGTGATGTGGCAAAAGTCTGCCCCGCTTTGGTGTTGATCTCAATCTGGTTGACGTTGTCAATCTTGTACTCGATCGGGTCTTCGACGGTGATGATGTTCTGCTGAAATCGATCGATCGAGTTGAGCGCGGCATACAATGTCGTCGACTTACCAGCACCGGTAGGACCACAAACCAGCATCAAACCGTGCGGCAGATGGACAGTCTCTTCGATCTTTTCCAGAAGTTGTTTCCGGAATCCGAGAGCTTTCAAGGTGCTGACAGAGCTCGCCTGGTCGAGAATACGCAGGCTCATTTTTTCCCCGAAACGGGTTCCCTGGCTGGCAACACGGAAGTCGATGTTTCGGCCTTCCAGTTCCGCACTGAAACTTCCATCCTGAGGACGCCGCCTTTCGGTGATGTCCATCGAGGAAAGGACTTTGAAAATATTGACCAGTGCCAATCCTTGAGCGGTATCGAAGGGTTCGGTCGGGTACATCACCCCGTCAATTCGCAAGCGAATCGACATCTCTTCGGATTTTGGTTCCAGGTGAACGTCGGTGGCCCGTCGTAAAATGGCATCGTAAATCAGCTCTTTAGCGGCCAGATAACCTTTGGAGTTTTCGACCTGACGTGCCCGCGAGGCATTTTCGTCCCGATTACTGGAAGAGCTGCCAATGAATCGAATCGGAGGTCCCATAACCGATTCCTGAACTTTCTGACCTCCAAATTGAATTCCAAACCGCCGCCCGTATCGATTCGCCAGTTTGCGAAGATGATTGGGAGTGAGAATTCGACCTGAGGCCGGCACTCGCTGGTTCCGCTCATGAACATACATCCCCATCGGGACAGCATAAGCCAGTAACATCGTCAGAAAGCCGAGCCAGGCCATGGGAATGAGCAAAAATGAACTTAACCCCAGCACACAACACCCCAGCAGAATGCCATTCCAGTTGGGATAGTCTACCTTCAACGCACCGCTGTCTTTACTGACCCACTTAACGGAGCCAACCCAGGCGAGGAAGAAGCCAATGAGCAGAATCAGGCAGAACAGACTGAGATAGTTGCCCGCTTCTCCGAAACCATTCCCCCGCTGAAACGGGTAAGGGTCCGCAGGATAAGAAGAGAGAGCGGATTCCTGTGCCGATGCCAGACTGGAATAAACCAGTCCCCCCAGCAGAGTCCCCCCGATGAAAAGCTGATCCAGAGCTTTTTTTAAACTGAAATGACGTAACAGATAATTCATGCGCAGACAGTCTTCATCAGGTTCATAAACAAATTCGTTGACAGCAAACAGCCTCAGAACAAGGACTTATGTTCCCACCGACTTACCCGATCAAAGTTCCGGTAGAACCCTGATCGGATTTGGCGTGCTTATCCTAATACGGAAAATGGAGCCGATTTAACGTCTTAAATATCCTGAAGTTGGAATCATTTCCCATTCTAAACCCCTTCCCGGACCTAACTCCATAGCGAAAAGGACCTTAATCTGAACATCTGGGAGGATTCATCCCTTTAAAATTTGCTTAACTGAAGTCAGCCTCTACGCCATTCAGAAGTCGACTACTCAAATTCCACTTTCACATCATGCAGATTCAACACGATCAACACCCAGATCGCCATCGGCATTGCTGTGACAAAACAACAGTTGATCATCGGTATCATATTCAGAATCGCGATGAGCATTATGAAATATCGGTAACGTTTTCGAATCATGAACACCCCGGCCAGAATCGTCAAACCGGCAATTGAAGCTGCGATGCTATGGTAGATAATTTTCTCTGTGGGCGACTGCCCCATACTTTCCAGGATTACCGCCGCGGCTGCCCTGCTTCTCAAATAGGTATTCAGAAAGGTGAATGCGGTGACCAGAAGTGATACCGCACTGTAACCGATCAACATGACACCCGCGTAATAGATCGTATCATTTGTAGACTTACGTGTGCGACGAGCGGTCGTTTGTCGCTTGGGTTTCTTGTAGTAGTCATCCTCGTCATCCGTGTATTCATCCGAGTCGGAGGCTTCGTAGATCGCCTCACCTGCATGCAGATCAATGCCGGAGAGCGCCGGAAATCCGAAATCCTCGTCCTGATCTTCCTCAGTAGAACTGGAAAATAATCCGGCCAGATCCCCGGCCATGCGGAAAGGACCCGCTTTCGTTTTCCCAACGAGATCCTCACGGCGAAGTCGGCCCGATTCGGCATAGGACTTCAGCTTTTCTGTCGTAAAGGGGCCACGAACTTTACCGCCCCGTTTCACATACCAGTCTGCCATGGTGAGGTTACACTTGAGAATTCAGCCGCAGGAGTGACTTCGTGAGAAATGTATTTTGAAGTAAATTGACGTGATGGAGAAAATGAGAGCACACCTCATGCTAACAGCCCGAGGTGCAGATGGGAACAGGTAACATTTTACAGGTCGAAATCCTCACCAGTCTTCTTCGGAGGTCTCAACGAGTGGTCCGAGTCCATTAGACGCTCTCTCTCGGCAATCAGTTCCTCGATCTGACTGACCCGTTCCTGACTGACCGGTAATTTGTCCAGATAAACCACACCCGTGGAACGCTGAAGTTTTCCATCTTTATCGGGAGCAATAGTGACTTGAGACAGGCTAAAGTAATTTGTGTCAGGGCATTCAGGACAGGAATAAATCTCCACTCCCAATAGAGAACCATCGGTCTGATCTGTCAGCTCCAGATGTTCCACAATCCCGTCCCCTTCTTCAGCAGCAGCGGCCGGTGTGATATCCAGACCTTCCAGTTTGAACAGGTCTGCGTCGAGTTTCTTTTTAGTCCAGCAGTTACAACTTTCACAGAAGGGGTCGTTTTTCGAGAAGCTCATCACCTGTGGAAAGAGATACAGAATGATCGCTTCCGCCAGCCACCAGAAGACAAGACCCCGAATGCCGGTCGGATTTTCTTCATACAGGAACTTGATGGCACTAAACACATGGATGGGATTCCAAACCACCACCGTCTGCTCTAAAGCGACAGAGGCAATCCAGCTGAGATAAACCGCCCAGCAGAGATAGATGAAAAACAGCCCCATGATCGCACCGACGATCATGCGGACTTTCTCACTCCGGACTTTTCCCCAGTAAGCCCCCATCATCAGGCCTGTACCACCCACAAATCCGCTGATCAGTGGTGAGAAGAAGCGAATTTTTACATAGGGAACATATATTGTCAGTGCCGCCTGACAGACAGCACCGGCAATCAAGGTAATCAGCCCACACCCCAGCATCAGCATTAAGCCGCTTATTGGAGTTTTGGAAGAACCTGGACGACCGATACTGGAACTGAATTGATCTCTGGTGTCGTCATCGAAAATCGACATAAAATTCTCCCTGCGGTGCAGATATTGGATTAACAACCATACACCAAGCTACCGGCACCTGCACAACTGATCAAGCCCCACGAGAGAATTTTACAGCAGTTCCAACAGAGGTCGATTTTCACTCTCTCCGGGTGGAAGAGGCACCTTGAAATTCCAATCGGACGATCGATGCAATTGAGGGAACAGCAGACCCATTCAAACCTCAGGGTCGTTCGCATTTCCCTCCCCCCTCAAGTTATACTGAGCGAGAGCTTGCCCCGCTGTACTGGAAGCGATCTCTAAACCCTCTGATGGGTCACATTGGCCCATTAGAGACAGGTTGAAGAACAACCACCACCAGGTTTAGAGAATGCGTTCTGCTACCGCACCACCCTCGAATCAACATCACACTCCAACTCGATATCACAGGGAGATTCATGTCCTCTTCGTATTCAGCTGAGTTAGCCACTGCCCAGGCAGCTGTTCGTCTGGCAGCTCGGGTTTGCCAATCTGTTCAACAAGCAATCACGACTGAATCCCTGGCGAAAAAAGATAAAAGCCCGGTCACTGTCGCCGACTTTGCCAGTCAGGCTGTCGTCTGTCGTGCCCTGCAAGCCGATTTTCCAAATGACCCGGTCATTGGAGAGGAAGATTCCGCTGAACTGAAAACAGCCGAAGCCGCTCCCTTTCTGGAGAATGTTCAATCTGAACTGGCAAAAATCGGAATCGATGCGAGTGCCGATGAAATCTGTGGCTGGATTGATCGAGGGGGATCTCATGAGTACGCACCCCGGTTCTGGACACTCGACCCCATCGATGGAACAAAAGGGTTTCTGCGCAGCGAACAATATGCGGTCTCACTCGCTCTGATTGTCGACGGCAAAATTGACGTCGCCCTGCTCGGTTGCCCCAATCTTTATACGGAGCCAAACGATAAAGGAACCAAAGGAGTTCTCTTCTACGCCGTCCGTGGAGAAGGCGCCTGGCGGTCCCTCTGGAAGGAGGGGAACCTCAACGCATCTCCTGTTCAACCGCGGAAACCTTTGCCGATGCCCGCATGTGTGAGTCGGTTGAATCAGGACACAGTGCCCATGGTCTTTCTGCCCGCGTGGCCGAGGCCCTCGGAATTCAGAACGAGCCGGTTCGACTCGACTCTCAGGCGAAATACGCTGTCGTCGCTCGTGGTGAAGCAGACATCTATCTGCGTCTGCCCACCCGCCCTGGTTATCGTGAAAAGATCTGGGATCACGCCGGTGGGGTTCTGCTGGTCGAAGAAGCGGGTGGCACTGTCAGTGATGTCACAGGTGCTCCGCTGGAGTTCACTCATGGCCACCAGCTGGAGCAAAACCTGGGCGTCATCGTCACCAACGGTAAACTTCAGGAAGCGGTCGTTTCCCGCGTCGTCGAAGCCCGGCAGGCAGAACAGGCCCAGCAGCAATAGTTCCCTCGACGCGAGAGTTGCTCGCCAATCTGGGGATGAGCATAATTAGGATCTGAACCTACTTTGAAATTCTGTCTCTTCTATCATCAGGAAAGCTTTCGAGTTCAGCTGGTTAACTGTTTCATTTTTTCTGATGCATCCTGATACAACGGTTCATCAATCGAACCGATAGACTGTTTTTTCCATGACCGACCCGCAACTGATCACTTTGAGTGTGTTAGGCATTGTGCTGCTCAGCCTGATTTTCATGAAAGCGGGCCCCGATCTCATCCTGGTGGGTGGACTGACGCTGCTCATCGTCGCGGGTGTCGTTCCCGTGGAAAAAGCGATCGCCGGCTTTGCCAGTAAAGGCTTATTGACTGTCGCATTTCTGTATGTCGTCGCTGAAGGGATGCGGCAAACAGGTGCAATGAATTTCCTGGGGCAGAGGTGGCTGGGTACACCAAAAGTATTACCGGTGCACAATCGAAAATCGCCATCCCCGCTGCCATTGCCAGTGCGTTCATGAATAACACTCCGATCGTGGCAATGGTCATGCCCCTGATGAACGAGTGGTCCCGCAAGATCGGTATTTCCATCTCGCATCTACTGCTTCCACTCAGTTACGCCACCATCCTGGGTGGGATGTGTACCCTGATTGGTACCAGCACTACGGTGGTGCTGAACGGAACACTGCCCTACTACGAAAAAGAGGGCCTCACCACGATGGGAATGTACGACATCACTGTCGTCGGAGTTCCTATCACGATCGTCGGGCTCGCTTATCTACTCTTTTTCAGCAAGCGTTTGATACCCGAACGGAAATCGGCTCACCAGGAAATGAGTAACGCCCGCGAGTACTCCGTGGAAATGCTGCTCGACCCCTCTTCCCCCCTGGTAGGACAAACGATCGAACAGGCTGGCTTACGAAGTTTGCCCGGAATGTATCTGATCGAAATCGAGCGGAATGATGATGTCCTTCCCGCTGTTTCTCCCCAGGAACGATTGATGGGTAATGACCGGCTGATTTTTGTCGGAGTCGTCGATTCTGTCATCGACCTACAGAAATTCCCCGGACTGAAAACTGCCGCTGACCAACAGTTTCGACTGGAAAAAAGACACCACGACCGCGTCCTGATCGAAGCCGTTGTCGCGAATAGCTTCCCCTTCAAAAACAGAACCATTCGCGATGCCCGCTTTCGCTCCTACTACAACGCTGCTGTCATCGCCGTGACGCGCGATGGTCAACGCGTGAATAAAAAGATCGGTGACATTACTCTGGAAAGTGGCGACACGCTGCTGCTCGAAGCCCGCCCGAGCTTTCTGGAAGCACAACGCAACTCGCGCGATTTTTACCTCGTCAGCGAAGTTCAGAATTCCCGCGCACCAAGACATGAACGTGCCTGGGCCGCCCGGTTGATCATGATCGGCATGATCATTCTCGTCAGCTTCCCGTTCTTTGGGATCGACATGCTCAAAGGATCGATGCTGGCGGCCTGTGTGATGATTGCCACCCGCTGCTGCCGGGCCAGCGAAGCCAAAGCTTCGATCGATCTTTCCGTCCTGCTCACCATCGGTGCGGGCATTGGTCTGGGGGAAGCAATGATTCACACCGAGACGCATCATTATCTGGCCGCTAAACTGGTGGCCGGAATTAACTACCTGGGGGATGGTTTTAAAAGTAACCCCCGGCTGGCGCTCGGTCTGATCTGTGGCATGACGATGGTGTTCAATAATGTGATCACCGCCAAAGCAGCAGGGCTGCTCTGCCTGCCGATTGCTGTCGCCATTGCCGTTGAATTAGGGGTCCACCCCTGGCCCTTTGCCATCGCAGTGATTATCGGCGCTGCCAGCAGTTTTGTGACTCCGCACGGTTATCAAACCAACCAGATGGTCTACGGCCCCGGAGGTTACAAACCTCGTGATTACTTCATGATCGGCGTACCGCTAAGCATTATCATCTGCCTGATCACCACCATCATGACCCCTGGTTCTGGCCGTTTTAGTCGCTCTCTGCTTTCTGAGGCTGAATGAGTCCGCTACTGCAGAGGATTCCTCTCTTTTCAAGACCGACCTCTGGATAGTTCAACAGTTGCTGATATTTATAACAGTCATACATTCTCTGTCGAACTCCTCCAAATCGTGTTGAAAGCCTTCAATTTATCCGTAACAGGTCAAGGTGATTTTTCAGCAGAATCGTGAATAGATGCTTCGACTGACATCATCTGCTGAGCGAGGAGACACTATTTGCTCCAGCTTTAATTGTCTCTCACGCGCATTGATCATAAAAATCCTGTTTATACGGAGTTAATGGATGTTCCCTGGTTAACCTCCCTACTCAGTAACCGGCTTCGAACTTCATCGTCCCCCCGTATCCGGAGAATTGAGAAGTTCCACCACTCACCGCACTTTCAACTTGAGGTGCTTGAGGAAAGAATGTTGCTCTCTGGCGTGACGGGGGGAGCCGCTCTCACAGCCGGAGTTGATGTCGCCGTGAGCATTTCGCTTTCGGCTGAGGAATATTCACAAAAAGAAACTCCAACAGAGTTCATTGTGAATGTGCAGAATGTCGGAACAGAAGATGTTGATGTCGCGATAGTAGATATTGACTTGAGTAATATACTCTCTCAGGTTTCCTGGTCTGCCAGTGCTACCGGAGGCGCCCAGGTGACTCCACAGGGAAGTGAAAACTTCACTTCCGAGATTGCAATCCCCGAAGGGTCTCCATTTCACCAGGCAATCAGTCTGCCAGTCGGTTCTTCCATCGAGTTCAATTTATATGCGGCTCATATTCGGGAAGAAATTAGAGAAAACTTTACCGTGATCGCCAACATCAGCACCCCTGGCCTGACAGATGTGAATCCTGTTAATAATCGAGACTTTGACAGCAATCTGATCGCTCTCTTCAACCAGGCACCTGGGGGTACCGCTTTCTTTCTCGAAGGGGCCCCCCAACTGGTTACTGAAAACTACTCGACTCAGAATATCGCTCTGGGTGACATCAACAATGATGGTCACCTCGATGCCGTCATCGCATATTCGCAAAGTATATCAGCGAGTTCTTTAGACACTTTCGAGCATTATAAAATTGACATCTTCCTCAATAACGGAGAGGGAGAATTCAACAGCCTTTTCCAATCGATCACTACCAACGAAGCTATTCGTGGAATGGCAGTAGGCGATTTGAATGGTGATCAGATTCTGGATATCTACATCAGTGGTGAAACAAAAGATTCCATCTGGGCTCATCAATCGGGCGAAGAGTTTATTGAGATCTCTTCGCACACTGCAGGAGAACATACTGCCGATGTTGTGCTGGGTGATCTTGATGGAGATGGTGATCTCGATGCCTATACGGCAGCCCAAACTTCTTCCATGAAAGATTTGATCTGGCTGAATGATGGTTCAGGCAACATGACCCCTTCAGTCGGTGGGTTGGGAACATTCTCCACAACACCACCGAAAAAAGATCTGGCCCTGGGAGATGTTGATGGAGATGGCGACCTGGATGTTATCGTTTCCCAGGCCTCCATGCCGAATCAAATCTGGTTGAATCAGGGAGACGCTACCTACCTGAAAGGGCAAACAATCACTCCGGCCAACTCGACAGTAAAAACGAATCTCTTCCGAGACCTGGATAATGATAATGATCTGGATCTGGTTATAGGACAAACGACGACAGGGACCAATGCAGCTCAGAGTCTATATCAATAATGGTGCAGGAATTTTACTCCACATCACAAGTATTTCCATCGGGGCTTTATGCTCGAGATATCAAGTCCGGTGACTTCGATGGAGATGGCGACCAGGACCTGATCGTCACCCGCGGACTTCCCAATGGACAAACGGCAGCCAGTGAAATCTGGATCAATGATGGAAATGCTTCCTTCTATAAAACCAATCAACAGTTGGGGGCACAATCCGATTCGGGAACACGACTTGTCGAAGTCGGGGATCTGGACGGCAACTTATATCTCGACATTTTTTATGCTCCCGGTGCAGGTGAGCAAAACCAGGTCTGGTTCAACCCGCAAACACTCTTTCCGGGAACTCCAAATTTTGATTCCGGTAATCTTGATGGATATCTAGTCAACAATCCATCTGCTACTACTATAGAAAATGTTAATGGAAACAATGTTCTCCAACTGGATAACACTGGTTTGACCGGACTCAGCACAGTCGTCTACGATTTCAACGAACCCCTTTTTACCGAAATGGAATTGTCTGCAGAGATAACCACATTCAATGGTCCGAACCGTTGGATGGATGGATTCCTGATCTTCGATTACAAAAGTGATTCCGATTTCAAATATGCCGGAATGTTTACTGGACAGAACACCTGGGTCATCGGTCATTACCAGGGGCATTGGAATAATCGACTTGCAGAACTCGACTGGAGTGAACAGGGTAAAACGATTAACCCGGGACAAACCTACCTTCTTCACTTAAGAATCAAGGAGAACAAAGCATTCCTGGCTGTTGATGGAGATTTGTTGTTGGACGCTGAATTTAATGAACTTGTCTATCAGAACAAAACTGGAATGGCTTCCCATAACGCTCTTACTCATTTCGACCGCTTCAAACTTGGACATCTTGTTTCTGCGGGAAGTCCTAACACTCTAATCTTTAATGAGGATTTTTCGGAAGGAGATAACCACGCCTTCAAGTTCGAAGGCCCAGGTAGCTGGTCTTATCTCAATAACAAGTTGCAGTTCGACGGTTCACAAGAATCTGGCGTCGGAATCGGGTACGTCGATTTGAATTATGATATCGCTGAGCGCTACGAGATCTCCTCGCAATTCTCAGCCATCAGCAACCCGGGTAGCTCTCAAAATGGATTTCTCATTTTTGACTACCACGAGACCAAATGACTTCAAATATGCCGGTATGTTTGCGGGACAAAACCAATGGGTTCTTGGCCATTATCAGGGCAATTGGGGAAATCGACTTGCTCAGGTTGACCTTGATGACTCGGGCAGAAAGATTAATGCCAATCAGTTGTATGGTGTGAAAATCCATGTGGACGTCGATCAAGTGACAATGTTCGTTGATGGACTCCCCATCCCTGGAGGCCAACTTTGACACTAAGCTGAATCGGGGACAATTCGGGTTCGCCGCGTCCAATGCAGTCACTGAATTCCACGGCATCACTTTCATTAATCGCCTCGTCATCCCATCTGCAGGCTTTGGAAGGAATGAAGATTTTGATGATGGAAAAGCTCCCTCCTTCATTGAGTCTGCCGGTGGGAATTGGGCGACAGTTCCCGTTCAGGATGGCAGCGTTTATCGAACCAACACTTCATACAATAACAAACTGGCTGTAAGCCACCTTGTGCCCTTATCAACCTCCGGATGCATTCGAGATGGGGGTCCGGGTCAAATCAATCCAGACAACACAGGGTTGGCAGGATGGTTTTTTAATCTTCGACTATAAGAATGAGAAAGACTTCAAATACGCTGGCATGTTCACAGGTCAGGACACCTGGAGTCATTGGTCACTACCAGGGTCACTGGAACAATCGTCTGGCAGAGCTGGATTGGGGGTGATTCAAATCGCAGCATTGAAGCGAACAGATACTATCAGTTCCATGTAAGAATTGATGACAATCAGGTCATTTTCTCTGTCGATGGTGAATTTCTGATCGAGGCTCATTTTGATTCCAGAGTCAACGGAAATGTCGTCGGCTTTGCGGCTCAGAATGCTTTCACCTGGTTTGATGATTTCAGAATTCAACTACAGGTATCGGAAGGAGCCCCGAACAGCCTCCCCTTCCAGGAAGATTTTTCCAGTCAGTCTGCAGAAAATTTCCTGCTATTCAATGAGTCTGCTTGGGAAGTAACCGGACCGGTCCAAAACCCTTATCTGCAATATAATCACAACAACGAAAAGTATGACTTCGGTATGGCCATCGTCGATCTGGATGACTGGTATCAGAATTCCTACGAGATTTCGACGACTATCACCACACTTGATGCTGTATCCGACGATCAGGGAGCCTTTATTCTATTCGATATTCTGGGACCGGATCATTTCCTCTATGCAGGCATGCTTACCGGAGAGAATCAATGGGTCATCGGCAATCACTATGAAGACTGGAGCCAGCAACAGCTCGTGGTAGATTCTGGTGTTAAAGGGATTACCATCACACCGAATCAGACATACTCCGTGAGATTACTCATCGAACAGCCTGCGGATGATATCACGATGTGGGTCGATGATGTGCTAATCGGAACAGCCCATTATTCGATCGGTAATCATCCCACTTCATTCATTAACTCCCACCCAGCGGGTGTAGGCGCAAGAAATACATCAGTTCGCTTCGATGACCTACAGGTATCACTTGAGAATGACCCCAATGCATTAAGCCTTCCCTATCTGGAAGATTTCAATGAATCACGCGGTGAGGATTTCTCTCTTGATGCTCGTGAATGGTCAATTGCCGGAACACCCAGCAATCGACACATCACCAGTAGAGGAACCACACCTTATGGAATCAGTCTGGCTAGCCTTAAGGTAAACAACCCTTATGGAGACCCTCTCGAAATCAGTGCGGATATCAGTGTGAACGAAGATCCCTCGCTCTGGAAAAACGGCTTTATCATTTTCGATTATAAATCAGAACAGGACTTCAAATATGCAGGGTTCTTTGCCGGTCAGAATCAGTGGGTAATCGGCCATTATCAACAGAACTGGTCAAATCGACTGGTCGAAATTGACTGGGATAATGTGGGACGCAACATTATCTCAGATCAGTACTATCAGGTAAAAGTCCGTTTAAATGGTGGAAATGTAGAATTACTGGCAGATAACGAAATGATCGCCACTGCCGATTTTCACACTTCAGTAACTTCGAACGGAGTCGGGTTTGCATCCGACAATTCACGTACCAGCTTCGACAACTTCTCTATAACGAATATTACGGGCAACATCCCTTCTGACAATCTCTTCGCCAGTTGGAACTTAGAATCAGACGCTATTTTAAATTAAGATATTCTACAGCCGATTAATGGTGACGAAAAAAACTACAGTCACATCGTGTTGCTGTATAACCTCAGTTCGGCGATCAGTTCCTGGGGTTTGTGGATAATGTTTGTGAAGGTGTCTCCCAGGTGAATTTTTCTTCCTGATTGCGAAACGATGGTGATATCCCAGTCGGTGCGGCTCATGATGTTGGTCGGTTTGCGGGCGTCGTTACTGTGAGTATGCACGGAGACGACTCCCAGGTTGGTGGAATCGACCCGTTTGACTTCGATATCGACAATCTCGTTCCAGAAAAATTCGGTTTGAATGGAACCATTCACGTATCGAATTCCATGTCGTCGCAGTTCCAGGCGTTTATTCACATTCAGCAATTGCAGACAGAACAGAACGAACCCAATCAGGCAAAATGCGGCTCCCACAAACATTGATATTCTGGCAACCTGACCCTCTGTAAAGAACATCACCCCAAACGCAATCGCCGCGGGAATCAACATTATCAAGAGGATAAAGACTGCCGTCGCCAGGTTTGTACCGTATAACTTGAGTAGCTTACCGAGTGGATCGCGACTCGCCTCGGTTTCGGATGTCGTCTGACTTTGTTTCTTTTCCGGGTCTCGTTTTCGTATTCTCTTCGTCTCTTCACCAGCCGCAGCAGCTTTGCTTCGCCGCCTTGCTTCTGGCCCGGGAGCGGGTTTTCCTGGTCGAGCTCCATCAGCTCCACGCCCACTCGTTGCCGATTTGCGTCGCCGACGCCCGGGTGGCAATCGCTCCAGATTCTCATCAGGCTGTGGCATGATCGAACCTCATGAAGATGTTACTATGCATCATTCGAAAACTCCTAATGAGACTTAAACTCAGAGCAGGAAATCAAAGCTATCGACGATGACTACAAGAGAATCAAACAACGAAAATTCATCGATATGGGGATTGGTCACCTGGTTTCCAGAGCAGGCCCCCTCGGGTTGCCATCCTGATGACATTGAAATAACCACTGAGTTATCCCCGTATTGCAAAGTGTTTGAGTTAGTCAGCAAAAACGAGGACTATTTAACTGTACGCTATCAGGAAACACATATCCGTATCTCACCAGAATGCTTCAAGAGAATTAATGCACCGGGAAAATCATTCGGCAGCCTGGTCAGCATCAAATCATCTAATGGATCGATTCACTCGGGAACCATCACTGATATCATCTGGCATTGGAAAAATAATGAACCCTTCTTCTTGCTGACAATTGATGGTAAAAGAAAATCAAAGCGATATTACGAGTCTGATTTCATTTAGATGTCTCTTAAGATCGTTATACAGTAGAGAGCTCTTCAGAACTTTGTGATCTTACTTTTCAACAACCCGGAGGATTTTCTCCTCCAAATATTTCCTCGGCCCGATTGTTCATTTCCTCGGGGCTTACATCCTCGACCGGTTGCGCGAGGGACCAGTGATGTCCGAAGGGATCCTGAATCCGACCGTAGCGATCCCCCCAGAAGGTGTTCATCAACTCCATGATGACCGTCGCCCCCGCATCGACTGCCCGCTTGAATGTCTGGTCGACATCATCGCAATAGAGATGAATTGTTACCGGCGAACCTCCCAGCAGTTCCGGTCCTTTACTTAGCTCATTCATTTCCGGCATCTCTTCGCTGAGCATCAGTTGGGAATCACCGATGATCAATTGAGCGTGCAGAATCTTGTTGGTACCGGGAAACCGCATGGCAAAGAGTTCGGTGGCGTTGAATGCCTGCTTGTAAAATTTTATCGCCTCGGCGGCGTTACGGATGATCAAATAAGGTGTGATTGTGTGGAGTTTGTTGTCCTCTGCCATGGTGTCCACTTTCTCAAAATGAGCCCTCAATCTCGGTGTTCACATTTGTTCAATTCTAACGACTATCCTCCCTTTTTTACCAGTCTTCCGATCACGAGAGCATAAATCCATCCAGACTGACTTACTCTTGGAGGCTCAGCGTTTGCGTTTGACTCTCCGCGACATTAACCTGAACAAATCACATTCAGATTGATGTGAT
The DNA here is from genome assembly GCA_041398805.1 of Planctomycetaceae bacterium. Taxonomy (GTDB): domain Bacteria; phylum Planctomycetota; class Planctomycetia; order Planctomycetales; family Planctomycetaceae; genus Polystyrenella. The sequence continues at coordinate 84,959 of JAWKUC010000004.1, forward strand.
TCCTACCTGTTTCAAATCGAGCCCAACGCGTGCTTTTAACCTGATGGAGACTTTCCTGCATGTCCCGCCTGCGAACCCGCCCTTTTGTTTCCCTGTTCTGCTCTTTGCTCTGCCTGGTTGTACTCTCTGGTTGTCCCGAAGCCCCGGAAACAAAAAAACCGGAATCGACCACCACAACAGAAACTCCCAGTAAACCTGTTGAAGAAGTAAAGCCGGAAATCAAACCTGATGACGCAGATGCGATTCAGGCACTGGAAGAAAAAGGGGTCAAGCTGACTAAAAACAGCGCCGGGTCCGTTACCAACATCGACGCCGAGAACACCAAAGTGACCGACGAGGATTTGGGCGTCGATGCCCAAGTTCCCCTACCTCGATCGACTTTCTCTCAGTGAAACTCCCATTACAGATGCCGGTCTCGAAAACCTGGTCGGTTGCGAAAACTTGCGTGTGATCAATCTCTACGCGACAGGCATCACTGGAGAAGGAATGAAATCACTCGCCAAAATTCCTTCGATCATGGTGATCCAGATGCGTCGTTCAGGAATCACTGATGATGGCCTGCAACATTTACAGGCATTACCGAACCTGCGCGACCTGGATATGCGATTCACCAAAATCAGTGATGAAGGTTGTAAATATCTGAGCGAAATCAAATCGTTAACTCACATCCAGCTGCAACGTTCTGCGATTACCGATAAATGTCTCGAATCGTTCGAGCCTCTTACGAATCTGCAGATGATCAACATCTGCCTGCCGAAAAGCTCGACGACTGTCGATAAAAGTCTGGCTTCCATCAGCAAACTTGAAAAACTGAAAGTACTGATGATGGACGACTGCGACTACCTGTCGAACGCCGGTATTGAACAACTCGCGGGTCTCAAAAACCTGGAACGATTACACATCCGCCGGGTCCTGGCTGTTGATTCAGGATGTCTCAAGCCACTGGAAAACAGTCAGAGCCTCAAAGAAGTTCTGCTGCGTGGAATTTCAGTGATCGGGAACGACGATTTAAAAACAGTCTCGACCTTCACCAACCTCGAAACACTCGGTCTGGAAGAAGATAACATCGAAGATGCGGATCTTGAGCATCTGACCAAGTTGAAAAAACTTAAAGACCTGAACCTCTGGTTGACCCTGATCACGGATGAAGCCCTGCCGATCCTCGGACAGATTGAGTCCCTTGAAGTTCTCGACATGACCCAAACCGATATCACCGACGCCAAACTGGAAGAGCTGGCGAAACTGAAAAATCTGACATCGCTCACTATGGATAAAACTCAGATCACCGATGCCGGCCTTGCCAAGCTTCAGGAAATCAAAAGCCTGAAAACTTTGAGCTTGAAAGGTCTGACCGAATTGAGTGAGGAAGCGATCACAAAATTGAAAGAGGCTCTCCCCGAACTCAAAGTGGTTCAATAACCTCTAATACAATAACAGTGACTTTTCTTTTTCTGAGTGACGGCCGGTATTCCACCGGTCGTCGGAGTGAACTTTATGTCTGATCAGACTCCTTTAACAGAGCGTGTTGGTTTTATCGGTGCAGGCCAGATGGCCCTCGCGCTCGCCAAGGGTTTTCTGCAGTCCGGACTGATCACTCCCTCCCAGTTATCAGCCAGTGACCCCAGCGATGCCATCCGTAACCGGTTCGCTGAGGAAACAGCAGCAACAGTTTCTGCCACCAACCCGGACGTGATGAAACAGGCAGATATTCTGATTCTCGCTGTCAAACCGCAGTACATGCAGTCGGTCCTGTCCGAGTTAAAAACCTGCATCACCTCCAACCAGTTGGTGATCAGTATCGCGGCAGGCATTCCTCTGAAAACATATATAGAAAACCTCGGTGCAACAAACCGGATCGTGCGCGTCATGCCGAACACCCCCTGCCAGATTGGCGCGGGTGCATCAGCTTTCTCTCTCGGGGGAACCGCTTCTGCCGCTGATGCCGAACTGACCCGGAAAATGTTGTCGACTGTGGGATTGGCTCTGGAAGTTCCCGAATCGCAACTTGACGCGGTCACAGGCTTATCCGGCAGCGGTCCGGCGTATGTGTATCAGATCATAGAGGCACTGAGTGATGGGGGTGTTCTTGTCGGTTTATCGAGACCGGTCGCCACGCAACTCGCTGCTCAAACTGTGTTCGGTGCCGCACGGATGGTTCTGGAAACGGGCCAACACCCTGGTCAATTGAAAGATGCGGTCACCAGCCCGGGGGGAACCACAATCAACGGTTTGAAAGCACTTGAGGAAGGTCACCTTCGCGCAACCCTCATCAACGCAGTACGTGCCGCGACAGAACGCTCACAGGAACTTTCCAGATAAGAACCTGCCCTCATTTGAGTGAGCTCGACGCATAAAAAAGACCTCGCACCAGCGGACTGGGCGAGGTCTTTTCTGTTTTGTATTCAGAGTTTAATTGTGCATTCAGAGTTTACTTGTAAACACCGTACGAATACTGGCGACTCATGTGATGATGGTGCCCGTATTGAATTTGTTTCACTAAATGCGTGGGTTTGTGTTTTTGAGCGTGCCCGGTACCTGCGGCCTCGGCTGCATTAGTACTGGCACTCAAACTTCCAACAACAACAAGACAGGTTACGATTGCGGCGCTGCATAGAAACCTTTTCATTAAGAATGTCCTTCAAAAAATGACCTGTTCAAAACGGAATCCCAATCAAACAAAGCTCACCTGACACCAGGCAGCCAGCGAGATTCACTCAAACGAAATCTGCTGAGGACGATTTGCTGTGATCTATTATTCGACATAATGGCAACATAGCCAGTTATTTTTATTACTCGCTCAATCATTTTCTACAAGCTTTCGTTATGACAATCAACAGGTTTGTGAATGACATGAAAGCCTTTGCACGATCAGCAAAATACTGCTCTTCTCTTTTTTGAAATCATGCAATTCGTTGCACAAAAAAACCTCGCCCGGAAACCGGACGAGGTCTTGGACAGCGAACATCATGCTGCGCCTTTATAGTTAAGATTATTTAATCGAAGTTGCACACGAGATGACGCTGGGAGAGAAGGTAGATTGAATCTTCTTTCTCTTGGTTTATCTATAAATTCCGAAGGAGAATCCGGGGCTTCTGTAGTAGAAACCATTGCCGTAGTAGTTGTTGTAGTAGGGGCGGTAATAAGGACGATATCCCCAGTTACCATAATGTCCGTAGTGACCATGGTGGCCCCAGCCTCCATGATGGCCGTGATGACCATGGTGGCCGCCGTGATGTCCATGATGACCACCGTGATGGCCGCCGCCATGATGACCACCACCAGCGAGGACCTCGTTACCTGCTGATCCTACGAAGAACAAACCAGCGAGCAATGCAGGAAGAAGTAAGTACCGTTTCATCGAATTTCTCCTTGAAATGTTGTTTGATCTCGTAATGGGATCATTTGTGTTGTTTGACACCATTTCATAATGCAGCCCGCGCGCCAGTCTTCTTTCCTCAAAGAATTATAAGCCACAAATCATTACGCAACAGGAGTTTACGAATTTAATAATTTGTGGCACCACGAGCCGGCAAAAACTGCTGACTGTGATCAATCTGATAAATCCGTCATCAAAACGTGGACGCAGTGGTCGGTTTATGCCGACTATCCGAGGCTGTGCTCAGGGGGCAGATTTGCTGCCGAAGCAATGGAGCGTTCCCTGGCTCCCTTCAGTTCCGATCACCAGGCAGCCTTCGCCTACGGCAGGACCGGCAACGATTGATTTCCCCAGGTTCGCCTTGAAGACTTCCTTGCCGGTTTCTATCGAAACACCATACAGGTTGCGGTCGCGGGAACCAAAGAAGACGCGATCCCCTACTACGACCGGTGAGGATTCGATCCCCGCACGCGTAGGAAAGGTCCAGAGCCCCTCTCCACTTTTGCGATCAATCGCATGCAGTAATTTATCATGACCACCCACAAAGACATGGGACTCGGTCACTGCGGCGGAGGCATGGATCGGCATCTTTTTACTGGGTGCGGCATAACGCCAGGTGATTTCGGAGGTTCTCCAGTTCACTGAGACGACATCCCCGTTCTGGGTTCCTACATAGAGCTGATCGCCCCATAGAGCGGGCGAGGCGATGAGATAAGTCCCCAGTGGGATATCGGTTTTCTCTTTTCCTGCCTCGATATCAATCACCCGCAAGTGATGATCACAACCTGCCACAAACGTAAAGTTTTCCGAGATGGAAGGAGAACAGTTAATCCGGTCCCCCGTTTGAAAATTCCAGACTTCATCACCCGTACTCGATTCCAGACAATACAACGAGGAATCATAAGAGCCGACAATCAACTTATCCTGATACAGCGCAACACAACCACTGATTTCATCATTGGTCGTTTTCTTCCAGACAGATTTACCCGTCTTGCGATCAATCGCATGCAGATGACCTTCTTCGTCGCCAATGTAAACCATGCTTTCCGTGACACGGGGAGCAGCCCTGAAACCGGGAGCGAATTCATCCGGGTCCTCACTCTCAATCGACCGGTAACTCCAGACTTCCGAGCCATCACTTAAATTCAGGCAACTTAAAGTTCCATTCAAGGCGGGGAGATAAACATAATCGCCGACAATCGCTACGGTCGCTACGACACCATCAGGGACCTCGATCTTCCACAACTCTTCCAGCTCATCCGGTAAGGAACTTCCCGCGACTCCCTGCTGCAAGTCTCCATTACGGAAGGAAGCCCAACTAGTTTCAGAAGGGGCTTCAATTGTTAACTCTTCAGCCCGCAGAGCCACTGGTCCACAGCATGTGTTACAGAGTAGCGCAGCTGCAAAGAGTAGGATTATTCGTGTAAAGCGCATTCGTATAACTCCTGCAGGCTTTCCGCAGTTACGGGACGAGGATTGAATTGCCCCGTCCACTGGGCGGCTGCTTCGCTGGCCAGTTGCGGGATAAGCTGCTCTTCGAAGGGAATCGCATCCAGTGACAAAGGAGTGCCCGCCTGGCGGAACAGATTGGTCAGATGCTCTGCGAGTAACTCGCCTGCTTCAATCGCATTGGTAGGCTGCAGACCAATCGCTCTGACTAACTCGGAGTAATCGGCCACTGTGGAATTAAACCGGACAACGTGCGGTAACATGATTCCAATCGCTGTTCCATGAGTCGTATTGAAATGCGCACTCAAAGGATTAACAAGAGCGTGTGTCGCTCCCAGCATCGAGTTCTCAATAGCAGCCCCCGCAAGATGGGCACCAAGTAACATGTTCCCTCGGGCCTCAAGATCATGCGGATCGACAAGCACCTGGGGAAAGGCTTCAGCCAGCAGCTGAAAGGAACGCAGACTGAATGTTTCCGAGATGATCGTTCTCTTTTTAGTAACAAAAGTTTCTACAGCATGACTGATCGCATCAATGCCCGTGACGACGGTTACCTGCTGAGGCATACTGGTTGTTAACTCGGGATCAAGAATGGCGACTTTGCAGGCCGCTTTCTTGTCACCGCACGCCATCTTCATGTGTGTTTCAGCATCCGCGATTAATGCGAATGATTGTGCTTCGCTGCCAGTCCCCGCTGTGGTGGGAACAGCGACCATCGGGAGCATCGGTTGGGGCGCTTTTCCAACTCCCCAATAGTCCTGCATGCGTCCCCCATTGGTGAGCAGGAAGTTCACTCCCTTGGCGCAGTCCATACTGCTCCCTCCCCCGAGACCCACAATCAGATCAACTTCCCCCTGACGGGCCACTTCCAATCCCCGGTCGACATCTTCGGTAGTGGGATTCGGGTGCACTTCGTCAAAGAGTACGACCTCCAGGTTCGCTTCTTTCAGAATCTGCATCGACCGGTCGACATGACCGGCTGAGTTGAGACCTTTGTCTGTCACCAGCAACACGCGTTGGCCACCCAGCTGGAGACAGATTTCACCCAATCGGGAAATTGAACCCACTCCATAAACGACACGCGTTAAAGGAGCATAATCGAACGGTTTCAGCACTTGTTCGTCAAAGCTCGTTGGGTCCACTAAGTTCATCCTGTCAGCGAGAACGGGAAGGCAGCCGGGCAAGCAGGCTTTATATCCGGGGAGGTTTTAAGGGGTGGGAGGGGTCTGTAATCGACTCGATCTCCTGTGGGAGCGATTCAGACCCTGTAATTAGTCTATGAGGATCCCTTCCCTATGGCAAATCGATATCAGAATTTCCTCCTCATTCGCCTGCTCAAATTCAGACCCGCGGCCCATTAAGGATACATTTTCTCACTAACTGCGAACTGAAAAACAGTGGAGATGTTCTACTTTTCGACTGCAAACAGCGTGTTGGACGTAGAGATATAAAGCACCCCATTGGCATACACCGGGGAGGTATAAATTGGACTGCCCATCTGCATTTCGTGTAGAGGCTCGCCACCGGGGAGAGCGATTTCGGGATCGGCAGATAACTGAAAGATTGAAACATCCCCATCTTCGTCACCGAGATAGATTTTGTCTTCGACAATCAGGGCCGTTCCCCAGATCTCGGCGAACATATCATAAGTCCAATGTCCTTTCCCCGATTTACCATCCAGACAGTGCACCATTCCAGAGAGAGAGCCGATAATCAACAGATCGTTTTTGATGGTGACCGAGGCAATCGAGCGGGTCATCTCTTCTTCGAAATCAATCGAACCGGAACCATCCAGATCGTCACCGACATACTTCCAGACGAGGGCACTGTTGGGATTCGGAATTTCAGTTTCTCCTGCAGATTTATCCATGGCCTGGGTGCGACGTTGCGGTACAGGTTTACCATCAGCATCGACTACCAGTGTCGGGCTGACATCTCCCCGTTTGGTCGGATCGATTGCCCAGAGACAACCAACACCATCACCTGTTTCCGGATCCTGACCCACGGCCAGATAGACAACATCGTTATAGATGACCGGGGTTGCGATCAGATTGTTCTTCCCTTCCTGATCGAACGGATCCCAGATGGCAGCCTTCGGATTGCAATCAAACTTCCAGAGTAATTTTGATTGGCCATTCCCTGCGCCCGCTGGATCAAAGCTGTAGCAATAACCATCCCCACCGGCAAAAATCACTTGAGGCTGGCCTTTGATTTCCGCATAGGCAGGAGAGGACCAGACCCCCTGAAGTAAATTAGGTCCCGGTGTCGCATCACTCCAGGCAATTTTTCCCGTCGCTTTTTCAATCGCCAGGAAACTGGGGGCAGTGGGAGCAGGAACAGGATTTTCTTCCGAGATATCGTCCATCTCGGGGACGCCATTGGAAGTGCTGACAAAAATGAAATCACCCGCACCGGTGATCGAACAGGTCGTCATGTTTCTTGGTTTCACACCCAGGTCATTCAGCATATCGAGTTGCCAGATGATGTCTGCACTCTGAACATCCTGATCTGTTTCATCCGTGATTGTTCCATCGTTTTTATTGTCATGAAACCCGGCAGTATCCACACAAAGGACTTCACATCGATTCGTGACGATCCAGAGGCGGTCCCCGTCCACATATGGATCAGAGCAGATTCCCTGATGCTCCCAGTCAAAGACATCGCCTGCGTCTAACTTGGGACGGGATAATTGCCAGAGAAACTTGCCATCACTTTCATCAAAGCAAAGCAGGCACCCCAGGTCTTCTGATTCCGGATGCGCTGCGAGGTAAGCGCCACCGTTGTTTGTCGCGACATAGATCTTTCCTCCAGCCACCACGGGAGAGCCATAGGTGGTTGTTCCCAGATTGACCGACCATTTGACCGCAGTTCCATCGTCGACATTCCAATCGACGGGTGCGTTCTTCTCTGCCGAAACATTGTTTCGCGCCCCGCTAACTCCGCGTTGAGAGACGTCATCCGCAAAGAGCGCTACACTCCAACAAGCCCCAGTAATGAGCAAGCAGAATGTAAAGACAACCAGTTTCACGACGGAGCGATGGAAGGCAGATTGATGAGGCATCAGGAAGGCTATTTCCGGGCAGGCGGTTTAATATGGCAGGAGCTGGGGCGAAAGCGAATTAATCACTCCCCCTTCTCTACCAAGTTAGGCTTTCATCAACAGGCTTGTAAAGCACCCATCGAGACCTGGTGCCGGAAATGCCCTGGCTGGCTCAGGTATGTCAGCGATTGGAGTTGTATAAATGAGCCTGAGGTTGAACCCCCTGATATAGCTGATGAATCATTTCCACGAGTTGATCCCGCTTGTGAGTTTCGTACAGGACCTGAACTTGTCTGACCAGTTCCCGCTTCTGATTGATCTGATCGGCAGCCTGTTTAACACCAGCTTCGGTTAACGCGCCACCCACTCCAAAGGTGCTGTAGATTTCATCCCACTCCGATTCCCGCCACCCCTGAAACAGACTGGGATGCTCACGGTAAACCTCGGTCACAACCGGGTTTGTACGACGATCGAGCACCGATGTTTCTGGCGCAACTTGATCCGATTCCGCCTGCAACTGCAGCTGGCGTTCATTATCGCAGTCGCAGAGTTCCTCAGTCGAGATGTCCAAGGCGTCGGCTAACTTCACCAACGTATTGGTTTGCGGCCAACGGACTTTGCCCCGTTGCAGGTTCGAGAAAAAAGTACGAGAGATCCCCGCCTTTTTCGCCAAGTCCTGCTGACTGATACACTTGCGATGACAGTATCGATCTATGCGAAGAAGCAACAACTGTCGATCACGGTGATTAGAGTTTTTGTCCAACACCATAGCCCACTCCTGAGACAGCGTAATTTATCCATAAAATGAACATTTATTGTACATTAATATTGCACAATAGTGTATTTATGTATAGTATTTACATACTGCAACGCATCAACCCGGATTTGAGCTGTGGGTGCGTTGCCAGTAATTCGCTCAGCTTCAGGTCTCTCAATTATAACAATATCAGCACGAATGACCACTACAACAAGTGGCATCTACCCGAATCTAAAACATTTTTTTAGCAAACCTAAAACAAATTTTAATTTTGTTGACAAAAGCAATATCTACACCTGATTCACCGAAAGGAAGTTAGCAATGGTTCGTAACACCCGCTTCTCCTGGGACGACCTGACTCCCGATGTTCGACCGCAACTCTATTCTGCGTTTGATGATGCTGATGATGAATGGGAAATAGATCTGACAGAGCCACCACCCACCAGAAGGCGATCCAAAACACCAATTCCCGGTATAGAAGGTACTCCGCGTGATACCGAGCAATGACCGTCTGGCGAGGATGTCGTTCCTGCGTTTGCGTGGCGAGTATTGAGTACGGAAAAAGATGTGAACTTATTGTGAACTCATTTTGGAACAAAGGTGATCTTTCATGGAACGTCCCCTTCGACGCAAACAGATATCCATTTTTATTCCAGTGGAGGACTGGAAAGAGATTCGCATGGAAGCAGCCCGACAACATATCCCGATGACCGAACTCTGTCGCCGCTGGCTACGACCTGAGCTCGATCGTTTGCATGTTCAGGAGACAACCTCTGCATTTAATCCTCACAGAGAGTCTACAGGCAATTCAATGTGAGCTACGGGGTGTTCAAGCAAGCTTCTAGTACGTCTCTTCATAATCCTGTTTATCCACTCAAACCTGCCGGGAGAAACTGTTATGCTCAACCTGACTCGACGTCGCACCTACCCCAGTGATCTGACTGATGCGCAGTGGCTGTCCATCGAACCACTGGTGACGCCGCTTGAAGAAAAGCGAGTCGGACGTAAACGGGAAACCAATTTACGGGAAGTTTTGAACGCGATTAATTACCGCTGGATGTCCGGATGTGTCTGGCGGATGCTGCCTCATGACCTGCCTGCCTGGAATACGGTCTACATGTATGCCCATCGCTGGGAAGAAGCTGGTTTATTGAGCAAAATAAGAACATTACTGATCACCTCACCAGCCCGATTACCCATCGTCAAACAGGAGATTCTACGTGCGTTAGAATCTGAGTCTAATCATGGCAACACTGATTCCTCACTGCTAAATTTGGAAAGGGATACATTTCCGGAACAGGATGATGAAACGCTGGAGGCCCTTGATTCTTACTCATCCCAGGTTGGATAGCCGCATCTGGAGTTGACCAGCTTCCCGAGCGGAACTCAATCGACCAACCTCTTTTCAGACTCTGCTGCTTGCATCCACCGCTACTTCTGCCCGAGAATGGAATGTGCTGAATCAACGCCGGGTGGTGACCCTGCTCTCTGACTCTCTTCTCCCTGGAAAACCTGCACGATGAACATCAAGTTTAAAGTTATAACCACTTTAATGCTGTCTGCTGCGTTCCTCTCTGGAAATCAACTTTCCGCATCTGCTGCAGAACAGAAAACTCACGCTGAACTTTTTGAACAGGCAGAGGATAGTCTTAAAGTTGTTTGTCTGGGTGATTCTGTCACAGGAGTGTATTACCACACCGGCGGACGACGCGCTTACACCGATATGGTCCAGATTGGACTCCAGCGTTTATATCCCCATATCAAAATTGAAGCGGTTAACTCCGGTATCAGTGGGCACACGACAGTTAAAGGTCTCGAACGTTTCAAACGTGATGTACTCGATCATCACCCGGATATCGTCACGATCATGTTTTCACTTAATGACGCGACTGGCTTGCCCCTGGATCAGTTTGAAGCCAACCTGATGAACATGATCAATCAAAGTCGCAATGCAGGAATTGAGGTCGTGTTATGCACACCCAATTCGGTTTTCGAAACGAAAGAGCGTCCGATTGCCCGGCTTGAACAATACGTTGCCATCATCCGCAAGCTCGCGGAACAGGAGAAGCTGCCGCTGGCAGATTGCTATGCGGCCTATGAAAAACTGCACCAACAGGATGAATGGGCCTGGACGATGTTGATGAGTGATGACATCCATCCCAATATGCGGGGACACAAGCTGCTGGCTGAAACAATTATTAATACGCTTTGTGGCAAAACCGTTTCATTCACCGATGTGCCGGCACCGCTTCCAACTCTGCCCTATACGATCTCATTACTGAAAGCGGGGAAACCTGTCAAACTGCTCGCAATGCCTCCCTACGATGAGATTGCCAGTAACGTGATTCGAGAGTCTTTTCCTGATGCCAAACTGGATGTGCAGATATGGGACACCACAGGCATGACACTCCAGGAAATCGAAAAATCCGCCGATCAGGTTCGCCCATTGAAACCTGACTGGGTCATCGTTGCCCTCCCTCGCACAGCCCTGCCAGCTCAAGATGCGAAAGAAGTTCGAAGCCTCTCGTGGGTTCTCAACAAGTCGCTCAGCTTTGGATATCAGGAATGGGACTGCCTGATTGTTTCTCCGGATGTCAGTTCAACCGCAATGACTTCGGAAGAAACATTGCGGGAAGAGATCTTTCATCAGTTTGTAGCGGGCCAGGATTTGACTCTCTTATCGCGATCCTCAGTGACTGAGCAGAAACAGACAGAGCCGAACGCTTTATTTCGGCAGTGGTGGATGGCCGAACTCGAACACCTCAATTAATTGAAACCACTTTAATTCGCGAATATCAATATTAAAAAGGCCGTGTTTACTTGGTGCCCCAAGTATTTGAATTAAAGAGAGATTCAACAACTTTCCCAAAGGCTTGCTTCAATTCTGCTGTCCCCAAGTAGTTGAGGTGCGAAGCTTTTCATGGGGGTATTGCACCGCTTTCAAAGGTTATCGGATCGTAATCTGGGGTGAGATGTCAAACTTTGAGGGCACCTTAAAGCGGACTACTGAATCGCAATCTCGCTACCGATAAGACTGACAGGCCGATACAGGTTTTCTGACGAGCATTTCTGGACTGTCGAAACCGGATTCATTACCCGGAGACACAGAATTGCTCACAAGACTGAAGCATGAGATTGTATTGGTTCACATCTCATTCCCGGTCAACAGTCTTCCCAGATAATCCTGCTACCAGCTTATAGGTGAAACTTAAGTCGATTTGATTTTTTGAAACCAAGGAAGGGATCAAAATCCCAGCCAGATGGAATCGACAACCATCCTGGTTCTAGAGGATCAATTAACAGACGGGAAATTAGTGCCTGATCAATTTATGCGCTCGATAAGTTAAAAGTTAAGATCAAATATTTCGAGAGCTAAAATCAAAATGCAAACCAGCCTCAGGACTCGAGGTAATCTGTTTGCAGTTGACCCCGGCACTGGCAAACCCACTAATCATGTTCATGTCCCGAAGAGGACAGACCAACGTCTATACAAGGAGTAGTGGACGAAATGAAATCAATTACCAAACTCGCTGCAACAGGTTTGGCCTGCCTGGGTCTGACATTTGCACCGGCCCTGTCCATGGCTGCCGGTCCTGCTGCCCCAGCATCTCAGGCCAACAATATCTCTGATGTTGCACTGGCACCGGGTGGGACTTTCTTTGGTCACGTTGTGGATGCACAGGGTAAACCCCTGGATGGAGCCGTCGTTAAAATTCACAAAGGAAATTCTGAAGTCGCTTCTTCTGTGAGTGATCCAACAGGTCTGTTTGCTGTTAAAAATCTGCGGGGTGGTGTTTACCGCGTGACAGCCGGACAGGCAAGTGGTGTCTACCGCTTCTGGACAGCAGAAGCAGCACCTCCCAATGCCTCAACCAAAACTGTGCTCGTTTCTTCTAACCAGGTTGTTCGTGGACAACTCGGCGGTCTTGGTGGACTTGGCAGCCTTGGAGCAGTTGGAGCCGTCGGTGGTCTGGGTGCCCTCAGCATCGTCAACATCAATGAGTCAAAAAACCTCAATGATGACCTTAATGACCTGCAGCAACAGTTGAAAGAAGCCCAGGATCACCTGGACGAAATTGAAGCGATCGTGACTTACTAAGTCCGACCCAGCTCGAAATACAAAATGGAACCGTTACGAACACCTCTTCGTAACGGTTCTTTTTTGTGGGGATATCATCTGAAGAGAACATCCGATCTCACCTTAAGAGTTGCTCTCGCTTCTCGTTCCGGGCTACGATAAAGGGAGCTTTGACTCCCTCTCTTTAAATCGTGAGCCCCCCTGATGAATAACCCGCCGTCAGAAGAATCTCTGGAACATTTTAATCGCCGCAGTCTGCTGAAATCCGCTGCCGCCGGTTTGTTTGTTGGAGCCCTCACCTCTACGGAAGTGCGAAGTGCGGAACCGCTGCTACGTAAAGAAATTCGCCCGAATAAAATTCCGCGCGAGAACCAGCACCAGGGGACGACCGACTGGCAGCTGACTTATGTCCGCACCGATCATGCCGAGAACCGACGCTCTAAGTTGATTGAGGGTTATTGCTCCCAGCAGCGTTACCGCGCGGGAGAGACTATTGACTTCTACCTCAGTACCAGTGAGCCGACCGATGTTGTGGTCGATCTCTACCGCCTGGGATATTACCAGGGTAATGGGGGGCGGTGGATGAAACAATTGGGCCCCGTTAAAGTCACCCCGCAACCTGACCCGGAAATCGGTACCAACCGTGTTCGAGAATGTCAGTGGGAAAAATCGATCTCCTTCAACATACCTGCGGATTGGGTCAGTGGAGTTTACCTGGGAAAACTTTCGTGCAACTCGCATCGCTATCAGAGCTATGTCATTTTTATATTGCGAGATGATCAACCGGCAGAAGTAATCTTTCAATGCAGCGACAACACCTGGCAGGCATACAACAAATGGCCGCATGAGTTTTCGCTGTACAATTCAGATCCCCCGAATCAGGCCCTTAATGGAACGACCCGAGTCAGCTTTAATCGCCCTTATGCCTGGTATCCTCAAGTAGTGGATCAGCAACCTCTATCACTGGGCTCCGGTGAATTTCTCTTGTGGGAATTCCCTCTTGCCTTCTGGCTTGAACAGCAAGGTTACGATGTGACCTATTGCTCGAATGTCGATCTGCATACGGATCCCGCCAATTTAAAACGGGCTCCGGTCTTCCTCTCCATTGGACATGATGAATACTACAGCCAGGAGATGTACCAGAATCTGAAGCAGGGAATTGAGGAAGGCTTGAACGTCGCTTTCCTGTCCGGGAATACCTGCTGCTTTGTTGCTCCGCTGGTGGAGGATGGACAGGGGCATCCTCATCGTGTCTTTCATCGTGCGGGTCGCTATGGTGGCCTCAGCGAAGCAGAAGCGAAAAATGGCTTTGGTCCCTTTGATGTAGAAGGCCCGAATGAGAACCTCTTAATGGGGGCACGCACGATCGATCCCTTCAACGGATCGGGGGACTGGATTTGTACCCAGCCTGAACACTGGTTGTTTGAAGGAACCGGCATGAGTGCCGGAGACCGCATTCCTGGTCTCGTCGGTTGGGAATTTCATGGCGACCCGGCCAGTATCCCCGGCCTGGAAGTGATCGCAGAGGGAATCTCGACCAATGCAGGCGGACGAGATGCTCACTGGACGGCGACCATCTATCCCGGTCAGCAGGGTAACTGGGTCTTCAATGCCTCCACCATCTATTGGTCGATGGGGCTGAGCCGCCCTCCCGGATTCACCCTCCCCTACAGCCACTTCGGACGTCCCCATGGCCCCGACCCACGGGTACAGCAGATCACGACCAACTTTCTGCGGAAATGCGGACTGGGATAACCCATCGCCCGACGTATCTCCCGTAATTGCTGATACTTAATTAATTCAGCAACTGCTTTAAATTTAACGATTGAGCCATTCAGGCTTGTTCATTTCCATTAATTTCCAATGGATTGCGGGTTGTTTTTCGTACAAGTTATGAAATGATACGAGCATGAGAACTGCGACCCGGTTGCGGCCATACCAGCAAAGAGAGCGGAGCAACCACTGCTTCACCTGATCAGGTAAGCCAGCCCGATGCTCCCCCCGTTACCGAGATTGTGTGAATGCAATCCAGCAGTTCTGGTTCTCATTGAATTCGACTCCATCGAAGTCTTCTGCTGCCAATCTTGAGGGAAGGAATTGGCGATCATTACCTGCACGTTTTGAGATATTTTGTAGTTTGGAATCTCGAAGCTGCTTTTGCCTCGCTGAGGAGCCTTGGGTGTCTGACAATTGGTATTTCCAACTTTTCGGGGACAAGTTCAGCCCTGTCTCTAAGAGAACTGGTTCGCCTGGCAGAAATCGGAAAACTCTCTGCCACCGACCTGATTCGCAATGCCGAACGAGACGGAATGGCAACCCGCCTCACGCGCAGATTGATTATGATCGAATCGCACAGATCCATCTCGATTCCGGGGTCATCCCCATGTCCACCCGCATGGAGTGGAATGATGGTGCCAAGCGGTCAACGCCTACCCCAGTCGTCTCTCCCGATGATCGGGCATCAGACGAAATCAGACTGGATGATTTTGTTATCAGCAATGAAGACGAAGTGACGCGACAGTCTGTCTCGCTCGAACGGTTTCTAAATCAACATGGTGGTTCCGCTTCCTCCAAGGGGGATGAAGCTGCCGAAGAGAGCCAGTTTGAACTGGCAGAAGTTCTTAAGGATCAGCAGATTGATCCCTGGTTTCTCAAAATCGATGGCGAAGAAACCGGGCCCTTCAGCCCGATCGAACTACAGATCAAAATTCGCAAAGGAGAAATCCGACGTAACGATTTTCTCCGCAAGGGAACTTCTGGTGCCTGGCAACGGGCGGAGCGGGTCGAAGTATTCCGCTTCCCGACAGCCAAACCGAAACTCGCCTCTGTTACGGAGGAGCCTTCCGATTCACAAACCGGGTTAGATCAAAATCCCCCCAGCGAAGTGGAACAGGATCTAACGTCAAAAATTCCTTCAGCAAGCACCATTGTTGACGATGACTACCTCGCCAATGACGAGAAAGCCGCAGCACTCGCCGCCTTCTTTGCAGATCATGAGTTTGACGATGAGGCCGACTATGAAATAGAACAAGCGCTGGCTGAGCAGGCAGAGACCGCAGAGGAAGGCAACATCGAATTGAGTGATCGTGCTCGTCTGGAAGCAGGTTCACTGGCAAATGCGGGGACCTCGGCTGGGCGACGCAAGAATGTAGGTGCGGGTTTACAGCTGGACTTTAATTATGAATCGTTGAAGGAAGGCCCTCTCCGATTCCTGGTTCCCCTGACTGTGGTTCTGGCTTGTGTGCTGGCCTTCTATTACTGGAACCCCTTCGGTAGTGGGGGTAAACAACTGACCGAGCTGGAGCAGTTATGGACTGAAGTCCAAACCAAAAGAACAGACCCTGATTTCAAATCAGCTGCCACCAAAATCTACCTGCCGAAAGCCGAAGAGTTGTTTGAGGAATTAAAACCGATCCCCAACATTAAGAGCAAAGTGGTTGCCCATGTTAAGGTTGCGGTCAGAGATGGACTGATCCCTTATCTGAAACGTTACCCTGAAGGTCAGGAAGTGGGCGAAGAGACCATTCAATTTCATCTGGATGAGGCCCGCAAAAGTTACGATTCCGGGAATTTCTGAGTCATCCACCCAACCGAACACTGGGCACGAAATCTCTGCGAAGAAGGTCTATTTTCGTTGACATTCATTTCAAAAAATGAATAATTAAACATGTCATCTATTATTGTGTGTCCAACCTTTATCTAGCGGGCAGCCATTATTTTCATTTTCGACACACGAAAACTCTTACCTGGGAAACCAGGTGAGAGTTTTTTTTTGGACATTTCCTGACAGGCTGCCCCCTGCTACAGGCGTTTCCCTGAACATTGGGGCGAGTAAGTAGGCCGTTTGTCCTGTCATTCGAGGCGGGATTTGCTACGATGCCTTTCGATTGATTCTCTCAGGAGATGGTCAAACGTCACCCGGGAACAATCTCTTTTCTAACAAAACAAAATTATGGATAGGGCTGCGATTTCGAACGGAAATTCATCTCGCCAGTCCATCCGGAAATCATCCTGACCGAGACCGACTGGCCGTTCCAGATCACACTCTTACAGCGATATCGGCGGACGATTTCTGAGCCCTATTTTTAAAATACAACAGCTCTCTCGCTAACCTCGGGAGAGCGGGTTTCATCAGCAGTGAGCATTCAGGCTACGACTTTTTCAGACAGGTCGAGAGAGGCTTCGCTCACACTGATCCTCCCTGGAAAGAACTCCATCGAAATGTCATTAGATCCCTACCAACTCTGCCCCTGTGGTTCCGGGAAGAAATTGAAATTCTGCTGTGCTCCTCTCACTGAGGTCATGGAAAAAGTTCAAGCCGCACAGGAAAAGGGAAATGTCCGGCAGGCTCAACAGCTCATCGAGAAACAGTACGATCCGGAAAACCCTATCGCCTGGGCCTGTATCGCGCATGCATCGATGCTGATTGAACAGGGAAAGATTGAACAGGCCCGGCAGGTCCTGCAGACATTACTGAAACAGAATGCCGAGCACCCCGCCGCGATTGGCCTCTATGCCATGGCTGCCGCGCTGAGTGGTAAGTTCCAGGAATCAAAATCTGTTATCTACAATGTCTTTCAATCGGGTTCAGGGCTGCTTCCTGATCTGGCGAGTGAAGTCGCCTCAGCAGTCGCAGCACACTTTGGCAGACAGCAATGCTGGATGGCCTCGCGTGCTCACCTTGTCCTCTCGATGCGGTTGGCACCTAAGGAAGCGAAGCAGGACTGCTTTACGAGCTGATGTCGTTCGATGCGAACTATGCCATTCCCTATCCTTTCCGCAGTGGTCAACCACTCGGTTCATTCAAAGGGATGAAGCTGAAATCAAAGAGGACCGCAAAGCCGCACAAGCTGGCCGATCTGGGTTGCTTTGCGCTGCCGCCCGAATTTATGTCAAACTGATTGAGAACCATCCCGAAGATGCCTGCTTCATCAGAATGCAGGACTTTGCCATGCCTGGGATGGAGATGAATCACAGGCGGCCACTATCTCCACCGGGCTGCGGAACTGACCAGCGACCTTGGCCTGGCGGTTGAGTTGGAGACATTATCACAACTTCTCGCCTGGAATTGTGTCGAGAAGAAAATTCACGCCGAGACAGCTCATTACAATGTTACTTCCATTTCGCGTCTGCTCTCCGTTCTGCCAGATTCCACACAGATTCAGCGAATTTCAGATCAGCAGAATTCTCAAATTGGTGAGTGGGCAGAAGCGGGCTTTGAAATCCTGGATCGACCTAAACTTTCGTCCGATGCCGACAACCTGACTCCGGATCAAATTCCCATGGTCATTGGTGAGTTATTGATCCTCAAGGAATCTCCTGAAAACAACACCGAGAAAAGAGTCATCATCACCAGTGACTCGCACGAGAGCCTGGAGAAGGCGATCAGCATTGTTAAAGATTCTCTGCAGGGTTTAACACTCGAGGATGAAAGCCGCAACGATTCGCTGGAAGAGATGTCTACACCTCCCGGCATTCCGGCTGAACATCAACCATTCTACTGGCGCTGGGGCTTCCCGCAGAAGTTCCCTGCCAAACCGCGCATGGAACTCTTCCTGCAAAGATGGGAAGACCTGATTTACAACTCCTGGTTGGAAACACCTCAGTCGATTCTCGACAACCAGAAACCCGCCGAACTGGAAGCCAACTCCGCTCGCAAATATGCAACAGCGCATGTGCTCGATGCATTGAGTGGCCAGCGCCAGATGCCGCTGAACTTAAGCAGACTTCTTGAAAAACTGGAGCTGTCTCCCCTGCCGAAAGTTAAGCCCGATGATGAGCATACACTCTCATCCCTAACAGCGATGCAGTTTAACCGACTCGATTACAGTGATCTCTCTGATGATGAGATGCTGAATGTGATGAATCGGGCGCTGTTAACTCATTACAGTCAGATTCTGGAAAGTGTACTTGTTGAACTGCTGCAGAATCGACCTGGCTGCGACGGTAAGTTCGATCGCTTCCGCGCTTACCGGACTCTCTCTCAGATTGCGATCTTCAACAATCAGGAAGAGCGAGCCATCCAGTGGATTGAAAGTGCCCTGGCAGAAGCCTCCAAACTGGAGAACTCGTTTGAACCTGTCTTTGAATGGAAGTTGCGCAAGCTGACAGTGTTGCTGCGGGATCCCAAACGGCCGGAAGTGACTGAACTGGTCAAATCGATGTCGAGCTACTACGGATCCAAGATTCCTGAATTCCGCAAAATGCTGGCCGGACTTCAGGCTGATTTAAATCTCGATGTGGGCATACTGACTGCGGATGCCGCCTCTGGCGAAAGCCCGGTCGCCGAAGGTGTCTGGTCACCGGAGCAAGCCGAGACAGGCGGCGAGAAAAAACTCTGGATACCTGGTCAGGATTAAATCAGGTTGAGTTGATGTCTACTGGCAGCAGTAGTTACTTCTTATTCAACTCAACCGCGTATTGGCTGATCATGCCCTGAAGATGTTGAGCGATCTGGCGTCGTAGCTTTGCAGGTTTGATGACTTCGGCCTGATTACCGTAACCGAGTATCCACCAGATGATCTCTCCCAACCCTTCGACCTCGACTTTAAATGTTAGTGTGCCATCTTCATTCCAGGAGGTTTGCTGCGTTTTATGCCAGTTGACCTCAGCGACATTTCTGGCGACGAGGGGTTGAAAGCGAACTTCAACTGTCTGCTTGTCGCGAGGATCGCGAATCAGATGCCAGGCGTTGCCCAGGTAACGCTCCAGGCTGAAACGCTGCGGTATTTTGTAAGTGCTCTCCAGTGTTTGCGAATCAAGTATCCGTCCGACATGGAACGTGCGTGTCTCGCGATGCAGTGACGAACGCCCGATCAGATACCAACTGCGGCGACTGAACAAAACGCGGTAGGGACTGCACACGGTACTGATCTGTTTGCCATCCGTAAAGCTATCGTATTGAATCCGTACCTGACGATGATCGACAATCGCTTGCAGGATGCGTTCGAAATGTGGTTCCGCCTCTTTAAACTCTGAACGCGAATCGAGTTTGAGCGTAATCGCTGATGAAATCTCTCCCACGTAATCGCGCAGATGGCGTGGGAGGTTGCTTAGTAACTTGAAACTCGCTTCCCGGCCGCCGCCTGAAAGGGGATCCCCTGCTTCTGGTCACCCAAGCCCTGACAGAGTAACAACAGGGAAAGTGTTTCGTTTAATTTCAGATCCATGGGGGGAAGGAAGAAGTTCCCAGGTAGCGAATACCCTTGTCGATCCTCAAAGAATTGAATTTGCACTCCCGATTCCTGCAGGATGCGTATATCGCGAAAGACTGTCCGTCGACTCACCTGACAGAGCTCTGCCAGTTGCGCAGAGTTGTAGGCATGCCCCGACTGCAGCAGGTCGAGCAATCGAACGAGTCGTTTTATCCGGTTTTCAGCAGACATGAGTGTGAGATGCGATTTCTACAGGTGTTCGGCAATCAAGGATGATTAATTATGATGGGAATTCATTTCCATTATCAGGAAGTCTACCCTGCTTGCAATCTGTCCACTAACTGCTAAATTTATTTTCCAATGATCTTTTTCCCCCTCTAAACGTTTCCCTCAAATCTGAAACCTGCTGCGGCAACCCTGAATCTCAATGGTGTAAGAGCGACTTATGGAAATCATCGCAATTCTGTTAATGGCGATCATGGAACTCTTCATGAGTTTGCTGTTCATGCTGATTCCCGCAGTTTTGGAATTGATCGCCATTCTGGTTCAGATTCTGATCGAAGGTTTGATCTATCTGGGGTTTAAACGGAAAGAGGAAGAACCTGTTGAAGTCGAGGCAGAGATTAAAGAGCAACCGGCGGTCTCGTCGCTCTATCTTTTCCTCCGAAAGTCGATCAAATGGACTGCCGTACTGGGAGGCGTCACGCTGGTGCTGATGCTGGTTGTGCAGTTCTTTTTTCTTCCGCAGGTACTCCGATTATTTGCCGGCCCGATTGAAGACAAAACTGATATCCGCATCGACTTCGCCGATGTCGAGGGGAATCTGTTCACCGGCGAACTGGATATCCATCAGCTGACGCTCAGAACAAAGGTCACTCCTCAGGATCAGGACAAACAATACAACCTGGCGATTGACCAGCTGCATCTTAATATCGATTACTGGAATACGTTCTGGAGCGGAACCCGGTTCGAGGCTGTCGATGTAAAACAGGTGACGGGGACATTCACCAAACTCGAAAAATCAAAACCCAAAGAACCCCGGCATCCGTTCGTGATTCAGGATTTCCAGATTCATGATCTCGATATTCAATTCGAGGATTGTTCCCGGGAGGGGGATCCATTCCACAGTCAGATCAAGGTCGACTCATTCCGAAGTGAGGGATTCCAGTCGAAACTGGTCCTGCACGATTTCCTGTTTAACAGCCAGTTACAGGGATCAATCAGTGGCCACCCTTTTGAAATGGTCACCGAGCCAGCGAGCACAGGGACAACACAGAAAACAGCCTGGAAATTTGAATCGATGCCGGTTCAGGAGTTTTCTTATTACCTGTCCGGCCCCTTTGAACTGCTCAGCTCAGGGTTTGTCACATTGCAGATGAATTCTGATTTAAGCGAAGGAGACGCAATCAGAAATCAGGATTGGCACATTCATCTGGAAGAGGTCCGGGCGGAAGTTCCCGAAGAGACAAAAATGTCGATGAAGCTCCTGATGACACCGATGGTTGCCATGCTGAATTCAATCAATCGCGATTTTGACATGCAGATTGAAACAGAGCTTTCAGTAAGCGATCTGCATGGTGCCTCGGCTTATGATGCCACCAAGCTGTCAGAAGCATTTAAACATGCCTTTCAAGTGGCTCTCGCTCAGCAGGCCAGAGAAAAAATGGGGCCGAAGGCAGACTCGCTGCGCAGTAAATTCCTACCGGGGCTGTTAAACGGACAGGGAACAGAAGAAGGTGGGAACAAATAGAAAACGGGAGAGTGCTTTCAACCTGTTGCTGTTGAAAGCTCTCCCCCGGTTCTATTCAAGGTGAAACTGAACTTCTCGGGTGGTCACTCCTCGAAGTCGGGAATTCGGGAAGAAGACCGCCTTGGTTCGGTGATGGCTTCTTCCGTGATAAACTGCACTTGTTCAAACTTCGGTTTTTCGTCGAAAGCCTGTGAAAAATCCATCAGACTTTCTCGGTTCATTTCGGTCTCGAACGAGGGAATTCGTTCGAGTCGACTTGTTTTCTGTCCTGCAGGTGGGGCCGATGCACGAGGCACTGATTCGCCCGGTCCTGCATTGACTTCAGTTGGTTCGTCGGCGTCAGGAACTGTCGTCGGTACGGTTTCCTCTGTCTGGTTCCGGGATTCCGGTTTCACGAGGTCCATGTATCGAGGACAGTTCTCAGGTTGGACAAACTCGCCCGGTTCCGAATGCAGGTGGTCGTTATCCAGAGCATAGGTTCTTGCCCAGGCATGACGAACTGCTTGACGGTATGCGGCAGGTGTCCAGTCTGATTCTGACAGGTAGACGTTGTTGTATTCGAGCACGGTCCCTTTACGATATTGCAGGTCGAGTAAAGCGAGGTTGTATTCGACCAGGCTGTTGTAGAAGGCGACTTCTGCATCGGCCAGACTCGACTGAGCCCGCAAGAGTGGGTCGAGAGTCGATGTTCCCGCTTCCACTTCGGCTTTGTACAGTTCCACCCGGCGACGGGCTGCTTTCCGACGTGAGAAGTTCTCACGTGCGGCGATGTAATGTTTGTGAACATTCTGAATCGACACAGCCAGTTCGTGGCTGACTTCCATTTCGAGCACAGACAACTGTTCCCGAGATTTTGCAATTCGAAGTTCGTAGTTTCGTACCTGGGCTTTGGCCGAACGGAAGCCGATTGGCATACTGAGTTCCAGGCCTAAACCCCAACCCGTCTGATCACCCTGGGTAATGCGTTCGACTCCGTAGCGGAGACCTTTCGGTGTACCGGCAGCATCGTTATCGCCACCTGTACCCCAGAGTTCATCCCCAAAGCCATTCACCTGGTAACTCGAAACAAAGTCGAGCTGAGGATTAATCTGACTTTGTGCGGCACGGTATTGCAGTTCGAGGCTGCGAATGGTCCATTTATGTTTGCGAATTTCAACCCGGTTCAACAAGGCTTCGACGAGGTTTCCATACCATTCGGGAATGAATTCCGCTTCAACTGGTTCATCGACAGGTCGAATCACCTGGCCGTCGTTCACAGGTAAACCGAGCAGACGACGAAGACGGATTTCCCGACTGTACAAGTCGCTGAGCCGCGGTGGACGCCTGGGAACGGGTCTGGAAGAGCTGATCACGGGCCTGGGCTTCGTCGACCAGTTTGAAACCGGTAATACCACCGATGGTTCGTTTCTGTTCCTGGTTTCGCCACGATTCCATTGCACTGTTACGAGCAGTCACAGCGGTGTGATAGCGGTGATAATCGAGGTACAACTGCCAGTAGACAGTTTCCACATCGCGTAAAAGGTTAATCACCGAGAGTTCGAAATCAGCGACGGTCAAGTCGTTATTAATTCGGGCAATGACAACCCCCTGGCTCACACCGGTCACCCCGCTGAAACCACGTCCGGGTCCTGCGATACGGGTGTACTCGGTACCAGAACGGGCCCACAACGGTTGACGAAACTCAGCGGCAACCTGCCCTGTGTATGAGGACGGAAAGAGCTGGCCACTTGCATTGGTCCCTGAGTAATCCCAATCATTTCGCAGGGTTAAACTTGAGCTGTTGGCGAATGCTTTCGATAGTGAAGATCGAAAAGCACCTGTCTCGGAAGTCAGGTTACCACCAGGTGTCCCTCCAAAGAAGGGGCTGTTAACAATCCGGTCGTCCCGTCCCCAGATCATGCTGGTGGCAAAGGTGGTATCGAAATCAGAAAGTGCAGCCTCAATACCTCGACCACCGAACAGCACACCCGTTTCCTGAATTGCCGGATCATAAATTGAATTGGCATTCTGATTGGTCAGCGCGCTGGCTCCGTTCAGAAACGATCCATCCGTACGGATAATACGATTGTTCTTCAGCGCCAGATGCAGCGCTTCGGTAAGCGACATATCCCAGATCTCATCATGCTTACGATCCGCAATCGTTCGCGGCTCCTGGGTGAATTTGACTTCATCCGGAGTGGTATGAGCCACTTCTGTATATTCAATGCTGGAAGCTTCATCCTTGTAATACTGCAGATGCTTCTTGTCACCGAGATAACTCAGTTTCTTTTCCGGCATTGTAGTGCTTTTACAACCGAAAGTGGTCCAGCACATGATGCAAATCAGCAACCAGTTGATTGCCTTGCTTGACTTCATTGAATAATTCCCCCTGCCTGATTGCAAGCTGAGCTGGATTAACTCAGCTGTATCCATAACGGCGTACGGGGCTTGCCTTGCTCAGATTCAACTGAGCGTGGAAAATGTGTCACCAATAGTAGAACGGAACCTCTTCACGCAAAGGCTCCATCAATCGCAATTGATGTTCTGGAAACATTCAGCAGCACTGTCAGGATCGAACTGCTCTCGCTGATAGAATTAATCCAGAAGATAGGCAAGCCGGGCACAACCGGCAGAGGAAGTATCGACGGATTAATCGTTACTCTTTGGTCGCTTCTGTGCCGTAATACTGAGAACGAGGACCAAATTCGACATAGGGCCTACCAGCTAGCTTCTTTACCAGAACTACCTCACCGGCATCGTTTCCTTCAACGGCATGACCGATAAATTGCAAAATGTAACCGCCAATAAATGCCGCAAGTGCTGCCCAGTACTGCTCCTGAATCAGGAAAATGACAGAGACGACGAACGTCAGGGGGACACCGATCACGTGGAGCAGTCTGTTCACGGGGTGCAGGTGTCGCTCAATATAGTTGTCAATAAACCGCTTCATACTGCTGATTCCTCTAAAACCGTGTCCCTGAGGTGGAGCCGCTGCCCTTCCGGGGAGTCTCCTCTCCGTGAAAGTGGAAACAGAGTCATATTCAATTGGAATCGGTTTGTAAACCGGTCAAAACGGGGGTTCAAACGGTCTGTTGGTTGCAAATAGAGTGTCGTTCTGATACCGTCGCGCGAGAATATTTAGTATCAATAGACTCAATTCCGGAAGACTAAGATGTATAGTTACGAGGGAACTTATTGGCAGATTTTTAGCCTAGTTTGGGTAGGGACCTTGTTCGGCCTGAGCGTCGCTATAAATGTGCTTATATTAACTATCATCCTGTATTGTGTATTTTCAGTACTGGCTGTCCAGAAATCAAAATAAAGATACTTGAATAGTCATTTCAAGGCTTTCGTGGGGCATTGGCCTCCTGAATTGATATGACCGTCAACCACTACTTATCTTCACTCGTTTGACAGAGAATTACCAGAGGGAATGATGTACAAAGTTACCTTGATACCGGGCGATGGTGTCGGTCCGGAAATTGCCGAGGCGACCCGCAAATGTATTGATGCCACCGGCGTGAAAATTGACTGGGATCTTCAGGAATGTGGCATTGAAGTCATCGAAGCTGAAGGAGGAGTTCCTCCTCGCGTGCTCGAATCGATTAAAGCCAACGGAGTCGGGTTGAAAGCCCCGATCACCACTCCCATTGGTAAAGGGTTCCGCTCGGTTAACGTCTACCTTCGCCAGGAACTCGGTCTTTACGCCTGTATCCGTCCCTGCAAAACCTACAAAGGTGTGCGGACCTTCTTTGAAGATGTCAAAGTCGACCTGGTCGTCGTGCGGGAAAACACCGAAGACCTGTACGCTGGTGTCGAGTTCGAAGCAGGCAAACCAGCCACTGCCGAACTGATGGCCAAAATCAACGAGATGGCAACTGGCAAGAAAATCAACACGAGTCCTGAATCGACTGGTATCAGCATCAAGCCGATCTCTATCGAAGGGACCAGCATGATCGCCGATGCCGCATTCAAATATGCCCTCGAAAACAAACGAACCTCGGTTACTTCAATCTGCAAAGCGAACATCATGAAGTACACCGATGGCTTGTGGTACGACGCCACCCGATCCGTCGCCAAAGCATACAACGCCAAATTCGAGTGGGATGAACTCGAAGAAGGTGTTAAACCCGATCCTCGTGTGAAAGCTCAGGATTGCGGTGGCAAAATCACCTACATGGAACGACTCATCGACAACATGTGCATGCAGCTCGTTCAGAAACCAGAACTGTACGACATCGTCCTGACCGAAAACCTGTATGGTGACATCCTCTCCGACCTGTGTGCTGGTCTCGTTGGTGGACTGGGTGTCGCTCCGGGAGCGAATATCGGAACTGAGGGAGCAATCTTCGAAGCGACTCACGGTTCCGCCCCGAAGTACAAAGGCCTGAACAAAGTGAACCCGGTTGCTCTGATTCTTTCCGGTAAAATGATGCTCGACCATCTGGGCGAACACGATGCCGCGACTCGACTCGACAACGCTGTCGCCGCCGTCATCGAAGAAGGTAAAGATGTCACCTACGACCTCAAACCTGACCGCAACGACCCAACCGCTGTGGGAACCCAGGAAATGGCCGAAGCAATTTGTAAAAAATTGCAGGACATGTAACATTATTTTGTTACAATGAAAACATAGAGATGATACGAATGCCCGGCTTTCTTGAAAAAGGAGTCGGGTATTTTCGTTTTTACAGAGCTATATATTGGGAACCAAGAAATACACGAAAGTCACTAACAAAGAATTCCTGCATACCACCTGATGAAGCATCAATCAGTCTCTTGAAGATGTGATCACCTTCAACTCGTTTTGACTCTCAGAGCCAGTGAATTGAATCTCTCTTGCATTTTTTCGTGCATTTCGTGTATTTCGTGGTTAAACAAACTCCTGAACACGGACTTGCCTGATGGATGAGGCGAAATTTCGGCAATTGATTTCCGGTGAGACGAAGGGATTCGGCGCCACACTCTCGCGCTGGTTGCTTTATGTCTGCTCGTTCGTCTACGGTACGGTGATCTGGATTCGCAATATATGTTACGACATCAAATGGTTCAAACCCTTCGAGGCGAATTGCGTTGTCGTCAGCATCGGTAACCTGACCACAGGTGGAACAGGTAAAACCCCCGTCGTTTCCTATGTGGCAAACTGGTTCGAGCGCGAAGGCTTCGATGTGGTCATCATCAGTCGGGGCTATCATCAGCTTGAAGACAATGTAAACGATGAAAAGCTGGTCCTCGAAAAACTCTGCCCCGGCATCCCGCATATTCTGAATAAGAATCGGGTGGAGGCAGTCAAAGAAGCGATCGAGGAATTCGATGCCGATGTCGTTGTCCTCGATGACGCGTTTCAACATCGACGACTCGCTCGAGATCTGGATATCGTCCTGCTCGATATGTCTTCCCCTTTTGGTTACGACTTCCTCCTTCCGCGCGGCATGCTCCGCGAACACCCGGATGGATTACAACGCGCGGGGCTGGTGATGCTGACGCGCGTTAATCAGGCGAGTGAAGAAGAATTGGAAGAGGTGCAACAGCAACAACGTCTGTTGCGGGATCCGAAATCGACAGAAGACGATGATGACCTGCTGACCGTTGAGGTCTCCTTTCCTCCGGAACGCTTTATCAACTCGCGCGGGGCTTCTGTTGATCTCGAAAAATTACGCGAGGAACAGATTGCCGCATTTTGTGGAATCGGGAATCCGGATGCATTTCTGCAATCTCTGGAAAACCTCGAACTGGAGGTCGCTTACTTCCAGGCCTTTCCCGATCATCATCATTACAGCGAGGAGGAACTCGACCGGGTGGCCGAAGCAGCCCGCGAGGCAGGTTGTACCCACCTGCTGACAACGCTAAAGGACCTCGTCAAAATCGAGAAGAACCGCTGGGACAATCTTCCCCTGTGGGCCGTCGCAACCGGCATCGAGTTCGAGAACGGCCAGGAACTGCTGGATGATAAACTCGAGGATCTGGCCGACCTGATCCACAAACAGCGAGAGGAGCGTGCCGAGCAGGCCGAGGAAGACGACAACGAGGATGAGGAAGACGAAGACTACGATGAAGATGAAGACGAGGATGACGACGACGACGATTGAGGCCTGAACTGGCTTTCAGGCTGATTTTTCAGCCTGAACTTTTACCGGGGAAATTGAGGTCGCTGGTTCGCAATCGGTCCCCCGGGTTCTATAATAGGATGACTTCTGTAGGTCAGGCACTGCCTGACTTATCATCCAGTTCGATCAGCAATACAACATCAGTCTCACACTCATCCTGTGAATTCGACATTGGATGAGAAAGACCATGTTAATACCTGGAACGAACGACGGTTACCTGATCTGTCTGGAACGTCACTCAGAAAGTTCGTCAGGCAATGCCTGACCTACCAAACTCACATAAACCTGCTCATTCAATCCGATATTGTTTTGAGCTTTGCTATAAAAAATTGATCTTACATGCCCCGGGTTGGCCTTTTTATTCCCTGTTATATCGACCAGTTTTATCCTGATGTCGGTCTCGCCACGCTGGAAGTGCTCGAACGGTTTGGTTGCGAAGTCGATTATCCGGCAGCACAAACCTGTTGTGGTCAACCAATGGCGAACACCGGTTGCACAACTGAAGCGGTGCCCTTGCAGAGCGTATGATCGAGATCTTTGCTCCCTACGATTTCGTTGTCGCCCCTCAGGAAGTTGTGTGGCGATGGTCCGGGAACATTACACCGACCTCCTCCCGCTCACCAATAAACTGCAGGAGTTCCAGGCGAAGACATTTGAGCTGTGCGAATTCCTCACTGATGTGCTTAAGGTCGAGAAGATTGAAGGCAGCTTTCCGTATAAAGTCGGCCTGCACCAGAGCTGTCACGGGCTCCGTGAGTTACGACCGCGCGTAGCAGCGAAACCGTAGGAAACAATTTCAACAAAGCCGCGTCAATTACTCGAAACCATGGCTGGAATCTCCTTCGCTGATCTGAGTCGCGCGGATGAATGTTGTGGATTCGGTGGCACCTTTGCCGTACATGAAGAGGCGGTCTCCTGCATGATGGGGAACGATCGCCTGGCGGATCATACTTCTGCCGGAACCGAGGTACTGACAGCGGGAGATATGTCCTGTCTGATGCATCTCGATGGACTCAACCAGCGTAAGCCCCAACCACTCCCCGTACTGCATGTCGCACAAATTCTGGCAGGCCGCCAACCGGAACTCCCTGCGTCGAGCCGTTCGTCAGAAGGGAGTGTGATCTGATGGCAGGACACGCCACACTCGCCAACGAATTTGTCGCCAATAAAGAACGCGCCAAATGGCACGACCAGGCTCTCTGGTTTGTCCGCCAGAAGCGGGATAATATCTCCCACTCCATTCCTGAATGGGAAACCCTGCGCGAAACGGCCTCACAAGTCAAACTACATACGGTGACTCACCTGGCACAGTACCTAGAAGAATTCGAAAAGAATGCCAAGCAGTTGGGCGTTCAAGTCCATTGGGCTGCGAATGCCGCTGACCACAACAGGATTGTGCTCGACATCCTGCAGCAGCATGATGTGAAACGGGTTGTGAAGAGTAAATCGATGCTGACTGAGGAATGTCACCTGAACCCGCACCTGGAAGCGGCGGGCATCGAAGTGGTTGACACGGACCTTGGTGAGCGGATCGTACAGTTGCGTAAGGAAGCACCCAGTCACATAGTGCTGCCGGCGATTCACATCAAGAAAGAGGAAGTCGGCGACGTCTTTCACGAACATCTGCATACGGACAAAGGGGCGAGCGACCCTGCTTACCTGACTGAAGCCGCACGCCAGCATCTGCGCGAAAACTTTCTTGCTGCCGACGCCGGAATCACCGGGGTCAACTTCGGTATTGCCTCAACAGGTGGAATTGTCGTCTGCACCAATGAAGGGAATGCGGACCTCGGGACAGCACTGCCGAAGGTTCACATTGCCTGCATGGGGATAGAGAAACTTGTCCCCACACCCGAGCACTTAAGTCTCTTCACCCGGTTACTCGCTCGCTCGGCGACAGGGCAACCAATCACCACGTACACTTCGCATTTTCATGGTCCTAAACCAGGTGGCGAGATGCACATCGTCCTGGTGGATAATGGTCGAAGTGATATCCTCGGCAGCGATGAGTTCCGTCGCTCGCTCAGTTGTATCCGCTGCGGGGCGTGCATGAATACCTGCCCCGTCTACAGACGAAGTGGAGGTCACAGTTATCAGGCGACAGTCCCCGGTCCGATCGGTTCAATCCTCGGTCCCGCGCACAATGCGGCCCAGCATTCGTCATTGCCTTATGCGTGTAGCTTGTGCGGTTCCTGTACCGACGTCTGCCCGGTGAAGATCGACCTGCATCATCAACTCCTCACCTGGCGTAAAGAAATTCGCGTACGAGGGCTCCTCCCCTTCACCAAAACATTTCCAATGAAGGTGATGGCTCAGGTGTTCCAGCGTCCCGGTCTGTATGCTTTTGGTGGAAAGATTGCCCGGACGACACTCCGCCTGCTCCCACGCTGGATGGTCTACAACCCGTTCAACAGCTGGGGGCGACAACGCGATTTACCCACGGCACCCCGCGAGAGTTTTCGCGATCTGTACAAGAAACGTAAGAAGTAATGCCCGCGCGCGATCAAATTCTGAAGTCAATCAATAAACATCTCGTCCCGGCTGTCCCCCTCCCCGACATGAACCAGGAGGGATTCGCTTCGAGAACCCGTTAGAGCAATTCCTCACGATGCTCTCCTCCGTCGGTGGACGTGGTGAGGTCGTTCCCGACCTGCAGGCGGTCACTGCAAAACTGCATGAAGAGCCACACTACGACGAAGCTGAGCAGATTTGTTCGCTCGTTCCCGAAATTGAAATTCCCGCAGATAAAAACATCGATCTCGATGCCATCAACGATCCGCATGATCTGGCCGATGTTGATTTCGCCATCGTCCCCGGGGAATTCGGTGTCGCAGAGAACGGGGCGATCTGGGTGACAGACGCCACAATGAAATACAAGGCACTCTACTTCATCGCCCAGCATGTGGTGATCGTCTTAAAAGTGAGTGACCTGTTACACAACATGCACGAAGCTTATCCCCGCACTGGGCTGGGTAATGACAGCTTCCGCGAGTCCCCCCACTTCGGTGTCTTCATCTCCGGCCCCTCCAAAACCGCCGACATCGAACAATCCCTCGTCATCGGCGCCCACGGCGCCCGGTCTCTGCGGGTATTTCTGGTTGAGGGTTAAATTTCAGTTTTTTGAACCACGAAGACACGAAGACACCAAGAAAAAGAAATGAGTGCTCTGAAGTGTAAACTGTTGGAAGAAGCGATTCCAGCCTGAGAATAATTGAAGCTTTCGTGTCGCTCCGCGACCCAGACAACACTCGCGTGATTGTCTGGGCCACCCGTTCTTAATATCTACTCAGAATTCATCTGTGTTTATCTGTGTCCATCCGTGGTTCCACCAGAACTATTCATCGACGACGTTATTCTTCAGCACACCGATTCCTTCGATTTCGACTTCAACGACGTCGCCAGATTTGATTTCGTCGGTTTTACCTGGCGTACCGGTGAAGATTAAGTCTCCCGGGTGCAGGGTAACGTGCTCACTGATGAAGCTCACGCAAGTGGCGACATCGTGAATCAAGAGATTCGTCCGCTCTTCCTGGACGACTTTACCGTTTAAGCGAAGTGTCATCAGCAGGTCGTCATAGTTAAGACCTGTAGCAATGTAAGGACCACAGGGACCGAAGGTATCGCATGCTTTACCACGCACCCACTGGACGTCACCGTGCTGCCAGTCACGGGCACTGACATCGTTTCCACAGGTCACACCAAAGACATAATCTTTAGCATCTTCTTTAGAGACGTTGCGGCATTCTTTGCCAATCACAATGACAAGTTCCGCTTCATAATGGACAGGAGCCGAACCTGCGGGCAGTTCGTTGTTTCCTTCATGTCGCTGCAGGGAAGAATACGATTTCAGAAATGGTTGAGGTGTTTTGAATTTTTCAGGGATCTCGCCATCAAGGTGGCTTTTATAGTTACCCGCCATTGCGAAGATCTGCTTAGGCTCAGTAGGTACCAGCAGTTTGACATCTTTTAACTCGATCACATAATCCGTTGGTTTCCACTCACCAAAGAGATCACCTTCCAGCACCTGCACGGCTTCCCCTTTAACGAGGCCAAAGTGAATCTCACCCTTGTGTTCAAAGCGGGCGAATTTCTGAACGGCATCAGCTGCAGAGAGTGAAGTGAGGTTGCCCAGAAAGATCACGGCCAGCATTGTGAGAGAACAGAGGAAACGCATCATGGGAGGCTCCAATCATTTTGCCAGGTATTTGAGTACGAAAAGGAGGAACAGGGATATTATCACCATACCAAGATAATGGAGGAAAAACAGGCCCTTGATCTGCTCAATCCGACTCTGCCAGCGAGAATCCGGCCCTAAGTTGACTCGATAGAAAATGACTCCGACCAGAGCGATCAACGTATTAATCATGAAATAGAGTAACCCGGGAGAACCCCCGATATCACGAGCCGCAATAAAAACAAAAGACCACATGGAAACGGCGGCGATCCGGAGTAGACGACTATGATCACCCAGAGCAGGTATCATTTGATTCGCCTCATCAGAAAAACAGCGGGAAAATTAAGGCGATCAGCAGCAGAATGATTCCCAGCAACCCGATCCAGCGGAACCAGGGGGAATTGAGCATCGAGGGGTAAGTGCGGTCCGATTCAAGAATGAAGTATCCACAGTAAGGACAGACATCAATGTCGTCATGGATCATGCGGCCGCAGTCGGGACATGCCATTTCGAGCTCTTCACTGTCGTCAGCATCGACAGGATAATCTTCGTCTTCATACTCTTCATCGTCGTCGTACATGCGGGACTCTTTCCGTTGGATTCGATTCAGAGTCTCATCTTAACAAGATATCAGGAAGTGGCAAAACCGACTTAACCGAAGAGATTCGTCAGTCGCTCCTGATGATATTTAAGCCGCTCTTCTGAGCTCATCTTGCCGAAATCGGGAGAAGAGGCACTCTTCACACCGGTTGGTTTCCAGGTCGCCTGTTTGGCATTACCCGGTTTGGTGCTCGCCTTGGGAATGCTGATTGTCGTGCTGCTCCCACCGTAACTCATCACAGCCGTATGGAAAGTTAAGTCCTCTTCGAGCGAGCGTAACGGTTTGATGTTCAACTTCTCCAGCACACCATGATAGGCTTTGACCGCCTCGACCGGTTCGATCAGACCATCCGCGATATGACGCAGGAATTGAATGAAAGCGAGTTGATTTTCCGCCTGATTGATCTTCCGACCAAACAGAGCCGCACGAGCCCCATATTTTCTGGCTTCATACAGCAGCGTAAATGCATCGAGAGTCGTTCCCGCAGAACCACCCAGAACTCCAACCACCAGGTGCGGATCGTAGGCAACCAGTTCTTCCATCGCCTGCGGTCCGTGATAAACCATCTTCAGGAAAACCGGGCGCCCTTTGCGGGTCACCCCGGCGAGAGTCCGGGCGATGTGATCGTTAATGAACCCGGCAACCTGATCGGGAGGAACGGCGTTTGGCAGGTTGGGATCGAAGAGTTCCAGAAAATGGCGGAATCCTTTGCGTTCGGCTTCTTCCCGGAAGAGTTTGTATTGTTCAAGAGCATGCAGATCGAGATCACGATCATTATTAAAGGTGATCGAGTAGAGAGCGAGATCAACACCCAGTTTACGCTGCGCATCCGAGGGATCGAGTTGACCACTCATCATGTGATCGATTGACGCGGACCGGAAGGGTTTGGAAGCTTCCTTAAATGACGAACCTCCGCGCGGCAGATGCACGTCGGTCGTATCGTTCCCCCGGGCAGCGGGAGTGATCGCCGAATTGACGAAGAGCTGTTCTTCAATCGCCAGTTGTTCCGCAGTCGAAGCCGACATCAGCATGATGTCCACAATTCCCTGCGCGACGACTTCGCGAATCTGATCACGATACTCGGCTAAAGTTTTATTCCGCTTCTCGCCAGTCGCCTGATCAACATACAAACCGGTTGCACTCAACCCAAACGCCATATCGGCATCTTTGGCATCGGCAATAATGAATTCCCGCGACCCACTCGGATCGGCGTGAATTGAACTCAGTTTACGATCAAGGCTTTTCTGCATCGGATTGGATTTAGAACCACGAAATACAGGAAAGGCACGAAAAATTTTCTGACTTTAACATCGTCTCTTAAACAATACTGTCGGGTACTCTGACAGTGGCAGACAGAAAGTTCTGCTAGAAGTCATTCAGGCGATGAATCACCTGTAGCTTTTCGTGTATTTCGTGGTTACCTCTCTTCTATAAAACTTTTTCGATGGTTTCGCGGAGCACTTTGCCGCTGTTCTGAATGCCGCGGACTTCTTTCGGCCAGAGGTCGATTTCGAGCTGGCTCAACACACCCGCGCGACCGACGACGGTCGGGATGGAGAGGCAGACATCGTGAATGCCGTAAGCTCCACTTTGCAGTGAAGAGATCGGCAGGATGCGGCGCTGATCGAGGGCGATGCTGTGAATAACATCGGCAATCGCGACACCGACGGCGAACCCGGCTCCTCCCTTTTTCTTGATCACTTCCGCTCCACTACCGCGGGTTTTCGATTCGACTTCCGCGAGAACTGTCGGGTTGCAACCGGGGAACTTGTCGATCGGCATACCGGCAATTTGAGCGGCCGACCAGATGGCGACCATGCTGTCACCATGCTCACCGAGCATCAATGCGGAAACTTGTGTCGGAGGAACATTCAGGCGACCGGCCAAAATCCCACAGAAGCGGGTCGTATCGAGCGCTGTACCGAGACCAATCACCTGAGATGCGGGCAGACCGAGTTCTTTAACAGCGAGATAGGTCAGTACGTCGACCGGATTGGAGACGACGAAGCAGATCGCGTCTTTCTTCACGCCGTGCTGTTTGACATCGGCGAGAATTTTCTTGAACAACTCCACGTTCCGATTGATCAGATCGAGTCGGCTTTCGTCTGGTTTACGGCGAAGCCCGGCAGTGATGACGATTACATCGGAATCTTTCACCTGCTCAGTTCCACCAGAGACAATCACCTGGTCTGACAGCAGCGAACTTCCATGCAACAGGTCGAGAGCCTGACCTTCGGCCACATCCGGATTGACGTCAATCAGGGCGATCTCCCGCACAATTCCCGCCGCCTGCAACGCAAACCCGGCACAGGAACCCACGAGACCTCCACCACCAATAATACTGACTTTCATGATGTTGTTATTTCTGTATTTGAGTTATCTATCTTGTAGGTCAGGCACTGCCTGACGAACTTTCTGTTTGATTCAGACCACGGTTTGGATTAACAAAGGTGACTTACCTCTAACAACGTTGGAGTGAAAACCGGGTGTTGTCAGCTGCGGCTACTTTCATCAATCTAACTGTGTTGTGTGTCACTCTGGATGATAAGTCAGGCAGTGCCTGACCTACGAATAATAATTACTTCTGACTACCGAGGGCGGTCATGACCTGATTGGTGATCATCTGCACGAGAGCCTCGGTGTTGGGAGCAGAGCCGTTGCTGCTGCCATTGATGGGAATGGCCGGTTGAGTGTTCAAACCTGAGGGAGCCTGCATGTAACCGGGGTAACTTGGTGCCGCTTCAAAGGCCCGCTGAACGGGAATCTGTTCGTTGTAACCTTCACGGAAAGCACTGTTACCACACAGGTCACAATCTTCTACGTGGAAGCGGGGATCGTCGAAACCAAGTTTCTTTTTCAGATCGAGCAGTTCCCGTTGTTCCCCTTCGGAGAAGTAATTGATTTTGCCGAGTTGTTTGGAGAGGATCAGGATCTTGCAGTACGCATCCAGAATTTCGGTTTTCCAGTAAGCATCTTCCAGGTCTTTACCGAAGGTGACGGTTCCGTGAC
Organism: Planctomycetaceae bacterium; assembly: GCA_041398805.1. Taxonomy (GTDB): domain Bacteria; phylum Planctomycetota; class Planctomycetia; order Planctomycetales; family Planctomycetaceae; genus Polystyrenella. Next base: position 120,433 of record JAWKUC010000004.1, read on the forward strand.
CAGTCAGAATGATCGTGTTGGTCGATTTCAGAAATGGCTTGACGGTGTCAGCGAATTTCTGTCCACCCGGAGTTTCGTAAGGTGCGAGTGGAACTTCACCCATGAAGACTTCGACTTCGGGCAGTACGCACTGAGGAATCGGCTCGCGGGCGACAGCGAAGGCGGTTGCGTGCGGAGGATGACAGTGGACGACGGCTTTCACATCGGGACGTTCTTTCATGATCGTCAGGTGCAGCAGAATTTCGCTGGTCCGTTTTTTCTGACCGGCCAGCTGGTTTCCGTCCAGGTCAACCATGCAGATGTCTTCGGGTTTCATGAATCCTTTGCAGATCATCGTCGGTGAACAGAGAACTTCGTTTTCACCAACACGAATACTGATGTTTCCATCATTCGCAGCAGCGAAGCCTTTATTGTACACCCGGCGACCAATCTCGCAGATTTGCTCTTTGAGTTTCGGGTTGTTGAATTTGCTGTTCCACTGATTAGACATAGTTAATCCTCTGATTGTGATTTTCGATTTAAGTCGATTGTCTTGTATTAGAACCCATCCTGTAACCCGGTTGTGGCTGTTCTTGAACCTGTAAAACCAGGACCAAGGTGACCCATCAGAGGGTTTCAGGAGAGCTTAATAATTCTGGTTTATGTTTTTGAGATTTCGACGTGATCCAGGATCGCGGCGGCATAGGCATCGATCGGTTTCTGATCGGGATGAAATGGAGCGGAGGCTTCCGCCCCCTCGCTGACGGCAATCCGACAACCCGCATTACAACCAAGTTCGTCATACACAACGAACGGTTCTCCGCGGCCCGACTTCTTTCCCTGTAATCCCTCTTTCGTCAGCGGTACAGCCAACACCCAGCGTGCTCCCTGTAATGTGGGATGAAACTGAGAGAGATTGATTTTTCCAATGACTTCTGCGATTCGCATCGCCTCGGTCCCTTATGTTGGTTTGTTATAAGACTCGCACTAACTGGCGAAGTTCCATGTAACTGATCTGATTGGCATCGAGACAAAGCAGGTTTGGCTTAAGGCTCGACTTGAGTTCTTTCCAGCGTGCGGCTGATCGAGTGGCGACCCCCCGCACCTCTTTGTTTCGATTCGCCAGACAGGCTACCTGTTCTGGTTCAGCGGTCAGAACTAACGCTCCAACTGCCTCTCCGCGACAGATAATGCTGATGGCCTCTTTGGCCGCCGCTTTCACACAGTCTGATCTTTGTCGACTCCATTCAATCGCTCCCCCACGATTCATCTCTCTCCAGCAGCTTTCAAAGGTGGGACTCGCATCAACGACGAGTACCTTCCAGCTCGGTTTGATAGATTTCGTAGATGAACCCGTTTCACTTCCTGTAATAACTTTAATTTGTTGTTGCCGCAGATAATCGCGTCCCGAAGGAGTGACGATTGTCCCTGGCAGTTGCTGGATGACTTTCACTCCCGCAGGAACCTGTTCCTCCAGCAGATCAGCCGTCCATAGTTTTTCATTAATGACAAAGCCAGTTGCGGTTGATGAAACAGCTGTTGTCGAAGTCGGCTGCAACTGCTGCAGGACTCCCCGAACAATGTCATCAATCAGATTCTGGTCAACATTCATTAATTTATGATTTCGTTTCTGAACCGGTTTAATCATCCGCGAGGCCGAGGATGGCGTAACGGGCCGGGGTATTCTCGGCCTTGACCATTTCGGCGATCAGTTTACTGTCCGAAGTAATCATCACCCGGTCACCGACCCGGCTGCCGAGAGAATCGAGGACGATGATCGGGTCACCTCCTCCTTTCCCATTGGCATCGAGCACCTCGACGATCTTCAACCGCCACCCTTTCAGGGTGTCGTGCTTGATCGTTGCGTTGGTTTGTCCGATGACCTGGGCCAGTTCCATGATGTTTCTTCAAACAGGTTTTAATGTTTCAGTGTAGTTCGTATTTGTGAATCAGATGATCCGGAGATCGTCCACCATCACGCAGCGACGCTGACGGGTAAAGGTGAGTGGGTTGGTCACTCCTTCGCCGGTAGGTGTCGCGATGCTGAAGGAGAGATACCCTTCGCCCCCCAGTCCCAGACCGGCAGCACAGGGTCCATTTTTCACAAACAGGGTTGTATTGGCACGTTGTCCCATGCGAGTCAGGTTTCGCACGTTGCGGGAGTGCATGATCGTGGTGTGACCGAAGCCATGTTCGAACTCGATTGCCAGATCAATCGCATGATCGGCATTGCGGGCTCGCACGAAGGGGATGAACGGCATCATCTGTTCTTCGGGGACGAATGGATTATTAGTGTCGGTTTCGCCGTACAGAATTTGTGTGTCGGCGGGCACGTTGAGTCCAATCTGAGCGGCAAGCCAGGCAGCATCTTTACCGATGAAATCCCGGTTGAGGCCCCAGTGACCGCCCGCTTCTTTGGGAGGACTGAAGGAAAGATTCGTTAACTTACGAACCTGTTCCGCATTCAGGAGGTAACCACCATTCCGGCTGACCGCCTGCATCAGTTGATCGAAGATTGATTCGACGGCGAAGACTTCCTTTTCACCGATGCACAACAGGTTGTTATCGAAGGCCGCTCCAGTGACGATGCTTTTCGCGGCATTTTCAATGTCAGCAGTTTCGTCTACAACAACGGGAGGATTACCAGGTCCCGCAACGATGGCTCGTTTCTTACTGGCAAGAGCAGCCCGGGCAACACCCGGTCCACCTGTCACGCACAACAGGCGAATACCACGATGATTGAAGACCTGCTCGGCTGTTTCGAGAGTTGGTTCAGCGATGATGGTCACCAGGTTATTCAAACCGGTCGCTTCGTAGATTGCTTTGTTGAACCGACGAACCCCTTCACAGGCGATTTTCGCTCCGCTCGGGTGTGGGTTACAGACGATCGTGTTACCAGCGGAAACCATGCTGACAAAGTTACCCGCCAGAGTTGGCAGTGAGTGGGTTACCGGGGTGATCGCTCCGATGACACCAAAGGGGGCGTACTCGGTGATGGTCAAACCATGATCACCACTGACGGCGTCGGTTCGCAAAAACTCGATCCCGGGGACATCTTTGATGATTTGCAGCTTGGCGATTTTGTGTTCGAGACGACCGATTTTCGTCTCTTCAAATTCGAGACGACCCAGTTCCTCGGCCTGGCTGTCGCAGATATGCTTGACGATGTTGATCGCTTTCTTGCGATCTTCCATCGAAGCTTCCTGCAGTTTTTCGAAAGCAGCCGTAGCGGCGACAACCGCTTCGTCTACAGTGCGGAAGACACCCCAGTCGCCGGAATTCGTGTAGCCATTGGAAGCACCGTTGGTCATCGGTTTGTTACCGAGTTGAGCCAACACCTCTTCCACTACTGATCGAATCGCTTCTGCAGTCGCTTGTGTCATGGTTTGATCTCTCGTCTATTACTTATTAATTAATTTGTCTTATTTAAATCTGAAGTCAAATCCGGGCTGGTGAATCAACCCCTCATTTCGAGTTGTCTCAGTTTGTCTTCAACCCAGTTATCGATCTTGAACCGTGTAGGAAACATCGAAAATTGCACGAACAACAACAGCGGAACCAGAAATAAGGTGAGAACATTTCCCGATTGAAAAAACAAGACCAGGCAGAAGAAAATCGCTCCTTCCGGCAATGCATATTTCACAATCATCACTGTCTGATACAGAGCCCACAGTTTTGATTCCTGAGTATCTGTATCCTCCCCCACCATTCGATTCATATTTTGTTTAACAATATTCGCGGGAGCGACGACAAATGCCATCAACTCGGCCGAAATGAATACGACGGGTAAGAGGAAGTTGAAATCCATTGGATCAGTAATGAATTCCTTGTTTCCCATGGACAGAAAAATGAGGACTGCTCCCACAGTGATCGACCCCATCATCAGGCCCATGCAGATGATTTGCATTCTCCTCACAGCCTGCTGTTTATCCTGTTCCTCCATTGGAATTGGAAAAACTTCAACAGGATGTCTGTTTCCGTGCGACATTATTCACTCCCTTTAAATAACGTTTTTCCTCCCACCTGCACCTGATCGACAATCCCCACGATCGCGGCATCGACGGGTAGATGTTTGGTTTCCTTGGTAAACCGGGCACTTGAACCCTGCACACACAGCACGATTTCACCTTCACCTGCTCCCACCGGGTCGACCACTACAAAAGTGCGACCAGTTGGTTGCAGATCGGATTGATCTTTCTCGTTCACGCGTAGCGGTTCGACGATGAACAGTTTCTGACCGGTCATCACTTCGACTTTGTGCGAAGAAACCAGACTGCCAGTAATGCGTGCCAGGAACATGATGATTCTCCGGATTACCTCGATAATCCTTGGTAAAAGTTAACGTTGTTCGAGAGCTTCGACTGTTTGACGGGCGACGACGACTTCCTCGTTCGTAGGGACAACCCACACCTGGACTTTGCTGTCCGGTGCAGAGATACAACACTCCCCTTTGACCGACTCGTTCGCTTTCGCATCCAGCACAATGCCCGCCCACTCCATGTTGCGACAGACATGCTCTCTGATCCGTTGACTGTTCTCACCGATTCCCCCCGTGAAGACAATCGCATCGGCTCCCCCCAGAAAGGCGAGGTAGGAACCCAGGTACTGCTTGATCGCTGCGGCAAACGTATTCAAGGCGAGATCAGCTCGCGCATGTCCTTCTGTTGCCGCCTCCTCCAGATCGCGAACATCGCCACTTAAACCACTCAAACCGAGCAGCCCACTTTTATTGGCGAGGTCCTCCAGCAGTTCTGCGAGCGATTTTCCTGTCGCCCGCATCAGCACCGGTAAAGCAAACGGATCGAAATCACCAACACGATTATTGTGCGGTAACCCGGTCTGTGGGCTCATCCCGAGACTGTTGGCCATCGACTTTCCACCCTTCAGGGCTGAGAGTGAATTACTCCCTCCCAGGTGACACGAGACGATTTTGAGATCATCCCGCTGGAGAAGTTCTCCAATCCGACGGCCGATAAAACGATGACTTGCCCCATGGAACCCCCACCGCTGAACTTCGTATTCTGTTTTCCATTCATAAGGAACGGCATACAGGCGATGTTCTTCCGGCATCGTTTCATGGAAGGCTGTTTCGAGCGCGGCCACCAGTGGAATTTCGGGGAAGGACTGCATCAGTTGCCGCATGGCAGCGGCGTACGGTGGATTGTGAGCCGGGGCGATATCGCCCAGCTTTTCCATCGCCGTCAGCAGTTCTTCATTAACGATTCGAATTCCACTCAACCTTCCCGCAAAGACCGCTTTGAAACCGATGGCAGAAACCTCTTCCACCGATTCCAGGCAACCTGTTCCGGGAGCTGTTAACTGTTGCAGACAGATTCTCACCGCCTCCGCATGGTTGGCGATGTTTTCGACCACTTCTTCCCGGTGCTCACCGATCTCGACAAAACAGTTGCTATCACCCAGACCGATCCGGTCAATGCCTCCCCGCGCGAGCTGCTGCTCACTTGGAAAGTCAAACAGGCGATATTTAAAACTGGTTGAACCCAGATTGGCTACGAGTACTTTCATTGAGCTGATTCCGTGCTCCGGGGTTAAAGAAATAGGTTCCTTGAAAACTGTTACAACAACGTGATGAATTCACGCTCGATCAATTCGATCAGGAAATTCCTACAGGAACTTCTCAATCAGGTTGGCTTCAGGACGGGGGATCATGTGAGCACTGACGAGTTCACCACATTGAGTAGCGGCGGCAGCACCTGCGTCCACAGCAGCGCGGACTGATCCAACATCCCCTTTGATGATGGTTGTAATAAACGCACCACCGATGTTGATCTGTTTAACCAGTTGAACATTGGCTGCTTTCAGCATGGCGTCAGCAGCTTCCATCTGGGCAACCAGGCCTTTAGTTTCAATCAGGCCAATAGCTTCACCCTTCATAGGTCGATCTTCCTTTTCAGTATTCGATTTCGGTTTGTTAAGGTTGGTGAAATCGAATGTTAGTTGTGAATCCAGAAATTCAGAGACAGGTTCGGTAAGAGATGGCTCTGTTTCAGGCTGCTCTACCATGACGTTTGTCTCAACAAGAAATTTTCAATTCAAAGCCGATTACTTGGCTTTGACAGTTTTGGGAAGAACAGAATCAAGTTCTTCGTGCGGACGAGGAATAACCTGAACGCTGATGACTTCACCGATTTTGGAGGCCGCATTCGCACCGGCATCAATCGCCGCTTTAACAGCAGCCACATCACCAACGACGAATGAAGTCACCAGGCCTGATCCGATTTTTTCCCAGCCGACCATCTCAACGTTGGCAGCTTTCAGCATCGCATCAGCGGCTTCGATCATACAGACGAGACCTTTGGTCTCGATCATTCCCAAAGCTTCTAAAGTTTTTGCCACAGGAGTATCTCCCACTAAGTAAAAAAGAAAAAAGTTATCTGCAGCTGCAGAGTCGTAGTTGTGTTAGTTTTATTAATGTTTGTGCTTACAGGCACATGGTTCTTTTTTGAGTAACTCAACCTTGGACGCGTTTGTCAGGTTGATGGCGTTCCCTTCGTCGGTGTCGAGGTGCACCTCCAGCTTGATCTTTTCAGCGGCACGGACAGCCAGGTCTTCGAGAACGGTCGTGCACCCTTCCGATTCAACCCGCAGGTTCATCATGTCGCCATTTTTGACGCCGTAGTATTTGAGGTCTTCCGGTCCCATGTGAACGTGTCGCATGGCGCGGATCACGCCTTCTTTCAGCTCGACCACTCCAGCTGGCCCCATCAGCACGCAACCGGGCGTTCCTTTAATGTCGCCACTGATCCGCACGGGTAAATCGATTCCCAGGGAGATGCCATCGGTAAAGGCGAGTTCCACCTGTGAATCGCCCCGGCAAGGGCCCAGCACTCGCACGTTGGGAATCATCCGGCGACGGGGACCGACAATCGCGACTGTTTCTTTGGCGGCGTAGTAACCATCCTGATACAGATCTTTGTCGATCTCGAGTTCGTCCTTACCGAACAGAATTTTGACATGCTCGTCGGTCAGATGGACGTGACGGGCAGAGATATTCACGATCAGCGGATTCGGTTTTCCTGCGGGCAGCGGAGCTGCTGCCGTGTTACCGGTCAGCTTCTGTACCAGCACATCCCGTACGACTTTTTCGATTTGTTCACGACTGTAATTCAATGTCGAAGAGCTCATACCGCTTGCTTATCTTCTTGCTAATTGTCTTGTTTATTTTTGATGAACATCAACGATCGTCAGCTCAATATTCGCTCGCTTCAGAACGTCAATCCATTCCTCAGTGATTCCGGAATCGACGACCATATGGTCAATCATGTCCAGCTCACACAGCGGCACCAGGGCAGACTTGCCGAACTTGGAACTGTCGGCCACCACCATGATTTCATCCGCTGAAGTCAACATTGCCCGCTCGGTGGAAACGAGTAGAGCATTGCTGTTGAACAATCCCTTTTGTGTGATTCCACCGACGCTGATAATCAGTCGTCGGACATGAATGTTTTCCAGACTGGCTGTCGCCTGAGGTCCCAGGGCGACACCCGTCTTGGGATACAGGTACCCACCCAGAATCATCAGCTCGATCAATGGTTGATTGACCAGCAGATTCATGATGGGCAACGAATTGGTCACCACCTGCAGCGGTTTATTCACCAGATATCGGGCGACTACCAGGGTGGTCGTCCCCCCATCCAGCAGAATCGCCTCTCCCGGATCAATGAGATTGGCGGCCGCTTCGGCGATTTTCTGTTTCTCCAGCGAAGCTTTGGAAACCCGTTCTTCAAAGGAAGTAATCGATTCGCCCACATAGGCCGCCCCACCACGGGTACGACGGATCTGTTGGCTGGCATCGAGATATTCCAGATCACGACGGATGGTCGACTCGCTCGCCTGCACCAGATCGGCCAGGTCATGCAGCGAGACAAACCCTTTTTCCTCCACAGCGAGGAGAATACTGTTTCTTCGTTCATCAACCAGCATCGGTTGTTCCTCTATCTTGTAGACATCCTGTGAAGATAGTATGCAGCGGCAATCTGTCACGATCAATCAAAATATTCCATTCGCATGGATGTTAACCCGCTTTTAATCAACTAAACCAGTCTCGAACGGTCACTATTAATCATTATTTTCCATATTATCGTCATAATAGGTTATTTGTGACTTTTGCAAACGACCGGCAAAAAGATTACGTGAAAGAATTTGAAAGATTCTGAAAACTTCAATTTCCCACCAAACCACCGTAAATCAGTCTCCTGACTGGCAAATCCGACACAAATCCGGTCCCAGCCCAAATTTCAGGTGAGCCCGTAGCTGCCTTCCCCCTCTACGTTGGGTAACCTGTACGTCCCCGATGCAGATGGAACAATAGTGTTCTGTCTATTGTTAAATGTCATGTAAATACAAGGGTGGTCCAGACAATCTCATCGAGTTGTCTGGATGCCGCAGGCACACGAAAGCGTTGATTGTTTTCCCATGGGAAGTGCTCAATAAGCTATTTTAATCACTCTGCATTCATCACTTTTGTGTTGCTTCGCAATCCAGACAACACTGCGTGATTGTCTGGACCACCCTTAAAAACAACTGACAATTCGGAACAGTAGGTCAGGCATGGCCTGACTTATCATTCAGCTCGACTCACTTATATCTCACAGGGATAAAGAACATTTATCGTTAATTCGAGGGCTGAATCAGACTCAGTTAAGCCTTTGAGACGACATCAATTAATCCACCCCTGATGTAAATCGCACAGAAAGTTCGTCAGGCAGTGCCTGACCTACTCCACGACCCATGGTTGAAAATCTTCCGCTTAAAACGATTCAGTACAAAGGTCTCACGATCGAGGGATACTCGCGCGCGGCGGTGCAGAGTTACTGGCGGATTCCCGAGCTGAAACTCGGCTTCGATATGGGGGGATCCCCTTGGTCATTCATGGGGACACAGACCTTCTTCATCACGCATGCGCACCTCGACCATATGGCCGCCCTCCCCGTCTATGTCGCGCGGCGCCGGATGATGAAGATGGATCCACCAATCGTGTATCTTCCTGCCGATGTACTCGATCCGGTTAACAGAATGCTCAAGTCGTGGCAACGCCTCGACCGGGGACGGATGGTGTGCGAACTGATCGGTGTGAACCCGGGTGACGAGATTGAACTCTCGCGCGAACACGTCGTCACTGTCTTTGAGACCAAGCACACTGTTCCTTCGGTCGGGTATCTCGTCTGGGATCGCCGCCGTAAGTTGAAAGCGGAGTTTCAGGGTCTCGATGGCAACGAAATCCGCGACCTCCGGTTAAGTGGCACCGATGTCACCGAAGAGACTCGCGTCCCGCTGGTCTGTTACACCGGCGACACCGCCCCCGGTGGGCTTGATGGTTACCCACCTGTGTATGAAGCGAAGGTGCTCATCACCGAGTTGACCTTTTTCCGCCCGGAACACCGCCGCGAGAAGATCCACAAGTTCGGCCACATGCACCTCGACGACTTCCTCGAACGGGCCGACAAGTTCAAGAACGACCTTTTAATCCTCGCCCACTTCTCGACCAGGTACCAGGAACGCCAACTGGAAACAGCCCTGAAGAAACGCCTGCCGCCAGAACTGCAATCGAAGATTGAGTTGTGGTATTAGTCACAACCTCAAAGTTAAGTGTGAACAACGTGGTTTCTATTTTTTTGTTTTACTGATATCCAGCGAATTACTCGTTTCGACTTTGATCTTTTTCAGTTTCGGACGATCTGGCGGAACATGGATAAAACTGATTTCGTCACTAAAGACTTCGACCAGTTTTTCGCTCGCTTCCTGCTGGTGCTTGACTGAAATGTTTATTTCAAGCAATGGGTGATGGCCGGGGCGATCAAGAGTCCAGGGATCTTTTTTGTCACCGTTGCGGCGAAAATTAATTCCAGCCTTACCAGCTCTGTTAGTGGAACTGCAGAGACGAGAATAATCTTCATACGACTTCCACTCCCACCAGGAATGGTCCCCGTTGAGATGGCTTTTACATCCGAGTGTCTGGAGTGGTTGATCAACTTTAGCTAGCGAAAACCGAGGCGAATCAATGGCAATCAAAAGCGAGTCTGATGTGAAGAACAACTTGCTTAGAAAATCCTCAAAGTTTTTTCCCACCAGGCACACATCTGTGTAATCGGTGGTAGCCGGGTCCTCTCCTGATATAAAGTCGTTATCCTCGTTATCGACGTAGACAACGGTCGGTTCACCCTGCGGACCACATTTTCGATAATCGAGACAAATCCAGGTATGGCCATCTCCTGAAAGGGGCAATAACCCTTTCGGCATATCCCAACCCTCTTGCATCTCGATCAGCTCTGGAAGTGAGGAAGAACTGTCGGGTTTAATGCCTGGAAGATTGTAAACATCTACAACGAACCTTGATATCTTTCCTCCTTTCAATTTCTCTTCAGCATAAACCGAGGAAAGCCTGAGAGTTCCTCCGTTCTGTTTTTTCAGAAGATCGATGTAAGCCTGAGGCAGCTTTAGCCCCATCTCGCGTTCTGCCCAGAGCCTCAGTTTGTAACTGTAAGGTACAGAGCTGACATTCTCTTTACCCCACCGGAAGAGTACATCGATTGGTGGTATCTTCGGTTTGGCTTTCGACTTCGCCATGGTGTCAGCCTTAATAGTGAATAATTTTTACCAGACAGAAATCGTACACTCTGTAGCCTATTTCATCCACACGCAACCCATGCATTTCTTTTCGTGTATTTCGTGGTCCTCTAAAAACAAAAAAACGCTCCCCGTTTCCGAGGAAACGAGGAGCGTTTTGGGATTCACAGTTTGGCCTGAAATTCAGCTCCTGAGGGGAACAGGTTTCAGGTGAACACCGTGAGGGGATTTTGAAATCTCAGAGCCGGTGGAGTTAACCTCTCTGGGGCTCCGAGATGTTTGTCCCAATTCTTAGTCTTAGTAGGTCCAGATCACGTCTGTTCCGAAGGTGAACTGGCTTCCGTCTTCTCCGTTGTCGTAAGGACGGGCACCATTGTCAGCCCAGTCCCAGCGAACTTCAGGACGGACAGTCACGCATTCGTACAGTTTGTGGTTCAGACCGGCACGCAGAACGTAGTAGTTAGCTGCTCCATTGCCGAGCTGAGATCCGTCGTCATCACGGAACCATTCGTAGTTCAAGCCGACGCGGTTTTTGCAGTCCAGGTCGTAGAACAGGTACTGGTTGATACCGTACCATTCTGATTGCTGTTCGCCAGCAACCAGACCATTCTGGCTTCCACGGTCGTGCTGGAAGACGTAGGTCAGTTTGTCGGACAGAGCCTGGGTTACGACGATACTGTACATGTTACGGTGTGATTCGTCGTTTCCAGAGAAGTTGATTTCGTCACCAGAGATGATGGCGAAGGCAACTGAAGTAGCTTCACTGTCGCTTGTCCAGGTAACGCCACCGAGGAAGCTGTTCGAGGTGTACTCGTTTTCCCAGTCGTCCCAGCCGGTTACGATACCAGCAGTTACGTTGATGTTGTCAGTCAAATCGGTATTTGCTTTGATACCGGTGTGAGTGAACGGCTCGCCGAACTGCATGGTGTAAGCGTGTGAGTAGAAGAAGTTTCCAGTTGCAGGAACAACTTCGTATCCGATGATTGTGTAGAAGTGTCCGACGTCAACAGTCACACCGTTTCCGATGGGAGCGTAGAATGACGCATAGATTTGCGGCATTGCGATACCCATGTTGTCGATGTCACCATCAGAGTTGTCGGTCCAGTCGTTGTCCCAGCTACCGTCACGTCCACCGAAAGTAGAAGTGTCGTCTGAGTCATGACCGAAGAGGAAGTCGATCTGACCACCCCAGCCGAACTCGCATTCATTAGCTGCAGCATCTTTGCTGAGAATGAAGTAGAGCTGGTTGAGCATCAGGTCGTTTGCACGATTGTTGAAGCCAACTGGCTGATTGTTGTTGCTCTGCTCGGGATTGAAAGTGATACCAGCTTCAACCCAACCAGTGAAACTCAGTCCGTTGTCTTCCATCCAGTTTCCGCCACATTCGTTGTCGAATGCATCCATCAGGCTGAAACAGGGTCCACCGTCGCATCCACAAGAAGAACCACAGCAACCAACGCCGCAGCTATCGGTTGAGCAGCATCCTGTTGTGCAGCAGGGGACTTCCAAGTTTTTCAGTTTTTCAGCAGCGTCTGCATAGATTTTTGCACAATCATTGCAGTCGGTGCAGGCAGGTCCGGTGCAGCAAGAGCCATCACCGGCGAAAGCGGGTACGGACAGCATCAGGGCGAAGCCACCGAATGTCCATATTCTTCCGGCTTTCAACATCCAAGATTTGATATCGAATTTCCGCATTATTATTAACTCCTGATCGGTAACTCCTGAATCGCACTCCTGAAGATCGATCAATAAGGTCGCTGCCGGCAGCAGTAACATTATTACCTGATAAATTGGCTTCCAATTAGATCGAACTTCACAGGGGCCGCCTGACTAAACCAGCCGGGAGACGATTTATTCAGACAACACCCTTTTTCCTTGAGCGCCTTCAGGGTGAGAGGTCTCCTTCGATCTATCGACAGGAGGAATTAATAATTCTTACGGATTTGGACTTTGCATCTAAATACGTTAATACCAGCAAACTTCAGCGGAACCGCAAGGTTAAGCCACTCTACCTGCCAAGACGTATCTTTCCCATTCTCTTGAAAAATGACTCTCTTAATGACAAGCAAGAGAAGCAGCGCAAACTTTACGGCGAGGCTCTTTAAGCCACCTCACCCCGATCAAACAGCGCATCCACAAATAATGCAGGATTGAACACTTGAAAATCTTCGATTTTTTCGCCTAAACCGACAAATTTAACCGGGATCCCCATCTCTTGACGGATCGGAACAACGATTCCACCCTTCGCACTTCCATCGAGTTTGGACAACACAATTCCGGTACAGTTCGCATACGAACTGAAATTCGTCGCCTGGCTGATCCCGTTCTGACCAGTCGTCGCATCCAGCACCAGCAGGCTCTCATGCGGGGCACCCGGAATCTGTTTTTCAACAACGCGCACAATTTTACCTAGCTGATCCATCAGGTTGGTTTGCGTCTGCAAACGACCGGCGGTGTCAATGATGACGATATCCGCGGCTGGTCTCTTTAGCCAGCTGACAGGCAGTGTGTGCGACAGCTGCCGGGTCGGTGCCGGAATCTTTCTTTACGATCTGACAACCAATTCGTTCGGACCACATGGTGAGCTGCTCGACAGCTGCAGCGCGGAAAGTATCCGCCGCAGCAAGAATGACTTTCTGCCCATTCTGGTGCATGTAGTTGGCCAGCTTGGCGATGGAAGTCGTTTTCCCACACCGTTCACACCGGAAACCAGAATGACAGTCGGTCCTGCCTCGGCCAGCTTTAAGGGAGAGAGTGGGTTCTCAATATCCCAGTCGGTCTCCCCTCCCCCGGTTAAAATCTCTTTCAACTTCGCTCGTACGCTTCCCCATAACTCATCGACAATGATCGTTCGACCGAGATACTTCTCGCGCGAATCATCCACAATCGCCTGGGCTGCCTTTACCCCCATGTCGGTGCGAATTAAATCGGCGAAGAACCGTTCCAGTTTCTCTTCATCCAGAATCTCTCCCGGTTTGAAGACGTCACGGATATCGGTGTTCAGAATATCTTTTGTCTTCTTCAGACCCGATTTCAGTTTGTCAAACCAACCCATAATCACACCATCTGCTGTAGAGCATTTAAAACGAAGGGCACACTATCAGAATTTCTGCCATCTGCCTGTCAGTAAAGGCATCAGTAACAGGCATTCAGGTCCCGTTCAGTAAAGCAACCTGAAGGTCAGAATCTTATGATTTCCCTGGACCAGTCGCAAGGAACGGTTTTTTCACTCATTTTCAGGCTGGGAAATCCCGGGTTTTGCTGAACAGGCCCCCCAGGCAAAGAGCCCCCAACCGATAATCATCAGCACCCCTCCGATGGGGGTGATCGCCCCCAGAATTTTGATACCGGTCAGCACCAGCGCATAGAGGCTACCGGAAAAGAGGACGATGCCCAAGGCAAAACAAGTCCCTGCCGCAGTCAGCAACTTGCTCCGGCGGTGATTCATCAGTAGACCGAGGGCGATCATTCCGAGGGCATGATACATCTGATACCGGGCCCCGACCTGGAAATCGTTCAGGCGTTTGTAAGCCATCGGATGTTCCCAGCCCGCGACCGTAACTGCGGGCTCATCGGCGTATTTCTTCGCGCAGAAACTGTCGAGGCCATGCGCAGCAAAGGCCCCCGTGATTACTGCAATTCCTGCCAGCACGGCTCCCAGTGATATCCAACACGAACCTGATTCACTCAATTTCTTTTCCATCAGATTTCAATCTTGCCTCCCAATACCTCGATGAACTTCGCCAGCCAGGCGGGATGTGCCGGCCAGGCAGGAGCTGTCACCAGGTTGCCATCGACATACGCCTGATCAACCGGAATCTCCACATACTCTGCCCCGGCCAGTTTGACTTCCGGATTACAGGCGGGGTAACAGGTACACTTTGTCCCTTTGAGCACATCCGCCGCAGCCAGTAGCTGGAGTCCATGACAGATTGCCGCGATTGGTTTTTTCGCTGTATGAAAATGCTGGACGATTTTCAATACATCACTGTTCAGTCGCAGATACTCCGGAGCTCGTCCACCCGGAACGAGTAGGCCGACGTACTCTTCCGGTTTGATTTCCGAGAAGGTCGCATTCAACGTAAAGTTATGCCCCGGTTTCTCGCTATAGGTTTGATCTCCCTCGAAGTCGTGCACCGCTGTTCTGATCTGGTCTCCCGATTTTTTATCAGGGCAGACGGCATCGACCTGATAGCCAACCATCAGTAACGCCTGGAAAGGGACCATCAGCTCATAGTCCTCTACAAAATCTCCGGCAAGAATTAATATTTTTTTACTCATCGCTGCTCGTTTCCGAAATCGAAAAAGAAAACGCATTCAGACAGAAAACAACATCATTTCCCTGTCTGAATTATAGCGGGAGCATCAGCAAAGCAAAACCAGCAGCGCGAAGTGACTCAACCCGGGCTCAGAAAACCGGGGAGTCCTTCAAAAGCAGTACGATCAGCGGCGGGCGTTTCGAGACATCGATTGGACGATGAAAGTCGGTTTACCGAGATTATCTTTCATTGCACCATTAAAGTGACCGGTTACATAGATCGCTTCACCATTTCGTAAACGTGAAAACTCACGCGTGGGCTGTAACCGGATGCTCCCTCCATAGCGATCCTGTCTGTCGGGAGAGAGCGCGTAAATCAGATTCCAGGTTTGACTCTGTTCATCGTAGTCAACAATCCCCTTGTACCAACTTTCGAACTGGGTATCGTGTCCGAAAAGGTTGCGGTCCAGCTGGCTGGGGTTGAGTCCCGTATTTTCGAAGGGATCTCGAACAGCTACAGAGTTGTCCTGGCGATAGGCCGGTTGCTGGGGATTCCGGCTATCGCCACCACGAAAGGGTCTGACACGTTCCCATTAGCGGGCTTACCCGTTGAACTCTGAGAATCTTTGAACGGATCGTCGTTCAAGTCCTGAGGTTTGGGAACCAGGTCATCCAGTGTGCCGGAGTTATTCCCACCGGTAGAGGGAACTGGCTCAAAACCGGAATTGGAATTCGGAATTGGCGTGGGAAGATTAGTAGTCCCCGGGGATGGTGTTATAAGCTGCGGGACCAGAAGGTTGCAGATAACTTCCCTGTGGGAAAGCAGGCCCCGGTTGCGTGTAGGTCGAGGGGCTCCAGGTCCATTGGGAGCATAAGGGCTATACGGATAGCTGTAGCATCCTGCTACTGAGCCAACCAGCGCATGCACAGGCCAACTCTGCCGAAACGGATAAACCGTGGCATGAAACGGGTCCTTCCTGAATTTTTAGCCTGCAGGGGAGCAATCTGTCTTCCTCAATCCAGCACGTGGGCATGTGACCGAATCGAGTGTGGGCGAAGTCAGGAGCACGCTGCAAAGCGTAAGGGTATCACTTCATCGAAATACCGACTGGCGGGGATTTTTACAAATTTACAAAACCATGTAAACCCCGGTTTCCGGCCGGAAAAAAGGGGGGGATATTCAAAACGAAAATAAGCCTGCCAGAAAACTTAATTTCCTGACAGGCCTTTTAGTGTTTTTCGTTTATTTCGTGGATCCTACCCCACGACGGCTGCTTCTCTCAATTGCCTCGCCTGGGCGGCGGAGGTGTCGATGACGAGGGTGATTTCGACTCCCCATTCGCCATTTTCGGGTGCCAGGAATTCCCAGCGGGGAATGACGACCGAGCTCTGATGAACGAGTTCGAAGCCACCTTCAGACTGGCTGATGGTCTGAATCGGGAAGGTCCAGAACTCGGCTTCCTGAGAGACTTCCAGGGCCGCATCGAGACCGAGCCATTCATCAATCAGGCCGATGCGGTTGGCCGCAGGAAGTTCCTGAATCGATTGCAACTGACCGAGCTTGCGCCCTTCGTTGTCGTAGTAGTACCGGTCGTCGGCATTGGCTGCCATTCCGGCGAAGTTAAACTCGACACCAAAGTTGACGGGCATTCCAGCAGGCAACCCCTGCATGTGATAGCGAACTTTGAGTTGGCCACCATGAGCCGTTTCCAGGATCACGTTCTTGGTCAGGCGAATGGGGTATGGGCCCATGTTACCATCGCGGTACATGATGACCTCGGCCGATTCACCATTACGTTTTAATTCCGTCTGATAAACCGTGCCGACAAAATCCCCCACATGACCTTCCCCTTTCAGGAAGCGGTCGAGTTCGAGATTGGGTTGCAGGAAGTGGTCAACCAGGCTCTTGCGTGCCCACTGATCATAATCGAGCTTTTTATCGAGGTCAGGCTGTTTGAAGTGCACCAGATCGTGAATACTGGCGAGTTCATCCGATTCTGCCTCGGCATGATTCGCTTCGTAGTTGTGATCACCATCGTGATGCTCTTCCTGATGGTGTTGCTGAGCACCTGCTTTGCGTACTGTTTCGTGATACGCTTCCGGACGACGATTGAGCGTGGCCAGCAGGTTATGCTTTGTCGTGCGGATATCGAGTTCGTACAGAATTCCTCCCTGGCTGGGAGCGAAGTATCCGATCAATCGATCACCCGACAGGCGGATTTCCTTACGGGCATCAAGGTTGTAATCGCCGGCGGTCACTTCGACCCACGGTTTCGAACGATCGGTCGCTTCTTCCAGCAGGTTGTCGGCGGCGATAATATGTTCGTAAACAGCATTTCGCAGGTGGGGGAGATAAAGACCACCAAATGCACCATGCCAGTAGGGGCAGTTACATTGTGCTTTATATAAGTGAGTTCGTGCCTGTTGCAGAAGTTCAGGACGTGCGACATCAGATTCGTTCTCGAACGCTTTCTGGAGTCGTTCGCTCACTTCGAGAGCACGGGCATAAAGCTCATTGCTTTCCGCGTATTTCACCCGGAAGTTTCGCCAGAAACCTCCTCGTACAAACTGTTTCAGTTGTGGCCAATCGGAGTCGTGATCCCGATGATGGGTCAGGTTGTTATAGACCATCTGCTGTTCGGTTTCGAGAACCCACTCGGTCATTTCGCGATAGGTCGAATTCGGCAGGTAACAACGACCGATGGGCGAAACATAATCGACCGCTTCCTGCATGGTGCAGACCGAGAGCCATTCTTTATGTTCCATCAGCTTTTCGAAGAACCGGCGCAGCCACCCTTTGCCGTAGACGTGTTCTTTAGTGCCGGGCCAGGTACCGAATTTCTCACCATCGTCACCAAAGGCAATCACCGCCCCGGGATGACGCTCGGCGATGCCACCGAGGTAATCGATTGTTTTCTGCGGATCCTGGAAAGGAATCGTGTATCGTAAGGTTTCACTTCCCGGGAAGATGCTGAGCAGGTTCCCTTCGTCTTCGGTGAGGAAGTAACCGTACAACTGCTCGTCAGTCATACCGGCGCAGCGGAAGTGGTAATCGTCGAGGATGGTGTATTCGATATCTGCTTCGCGAATGTCGCTGACGAAGGTTGGCTCCCACACACGCTCAGGAACCCACATCCCGCGGACCTTCTGGCCGAAGAGCTGTTCCAGGTAACGCGAGTAGGCTTCCATCTGACCTACCCGGTCGCGACGGGGAATATTCGCCAGGATCGGTTCGTAGAACGGTCCACCGAGGATCTCCACCTGTCCCCGTTCGACCAGTTCCCGAACCATGTCGATGTATTCCGGGTGATGCTCCACGAGCCATTCCAACAGGCTGCCCGAGTTATGCAGAGAGATTGAAATCTCCGGGTATTCTCGGAGCATTTCGATGAAGGGAAGATAACTGTCCCGATACGCCTCTTCAAACACACCATCGAAGTTTCCGATGGGTTGATGATTATGAATAGCCAGGACGAGCCGAATGCGACAGCCCATCTTCTGATCCTTTCCTGCCGGGGGCGAATGCACTTACAAATGTTGTGGGGGTGAAGAGAATTGTATGACGGTTGATCCTGAACCCGAAGTGGTTTTTGAACATTTCACAGGATTCAGCGAGTCAGATTCACAGAATTGGCTCCCGCAGAACCTGATTCGTCTCCAGATCAAGACCGTCCAGAGGCCCATATGTTCAGTGAGACCGTTTCGCCGGGTGCATGTTGTACCGTCAGAAGAGATGAGCGGCAATCTCAATTTACCGGTATTACCATGGGGTGGTCCATCACATCAGCATCCTGAAGGCCATGACAAGAGCGCATAGTCACGCCCAATTTATACCCTCTTTTTCACACTCAGGAAACAACCCCCCTTCCCCGAACTGTGACTATTCCCAAGATCCCGGACCAAATCGACGCATCAGTCAAAATAGGGAAGATGTCCCGGGTGAGAGTGCCTCTCTACATCAAGCTCAAAACATCAACCCCGTAACAACTCTGCAGCGGTGTCTGGTAAGACCAGGTTCACCAGTACTCCGCTACCCAGTTCCAGGCCCGCCAGGTGGGAGATGCGGGGGGTGATCTGCAGATACCAGCGGTAACTTTGATTCGCTTCACAGCGGAAGGGAGCACTCTGCAGCATGTAGTTGAAGGGCATCCCTTCATGAATCTGCTGGTAGCGATTCAGAACCTGATGGACATGCCCGGCCAGTTCGTCGGTCTGCTGACGACTGGCCTCTTCAAAGTGACCGGTGGCACGGCGGGGGACAATCCAAGTCTCATAAGGAAAGCGGCTGAAGTAGGGACAGACCACGACAAACTCGTCTGTCACCTTGATGATCCGTCGCTCTTCATTCAGCTCTGCTGCCAGCCAGTCGTCGAAGAAATTACTTTGCTGTTTCCGGAAGTAATCTTCAGCCCCCTGCAACTGCCGTTTCACTTCGGCTGGAACGAACGGTAACCCGATGCACTGCGAGTGGACATGCTCGAGTGAGGCCCCTGCTGCCGGTCCTTCGTTTTTGAAGAGGAGTGCATACTGAAGAGCCGGTTCGACACTCAGCAGTTTCCAGCGATCGAGGTACAAACCGAATACCGCTTTCATCTGAGGCAGCGAAAGTTCGTGGAAGCGGGTGATGTGTTTCGGTGACTCGATAATCACATCATGACAACCAGGGACCGCCCGCGATTCAAAGAGAGAACCATTCGCAGCGGGTGGATCTCCCAGAGCTTCGGCCTGAAGTAAATCGACCGCGGGATATTTGTTGAAGATCACCCGAGCCTGCCACCCGGGAGTGTTGGGAAGAGAACCTGCTTCACGGACGGCCAGAATCTCGGGAGTTGTTTTCGATTCATTCCCTTCGAGAAACGGATTGAACCCGCTCGATTCCTGCTTTTTTCCCGCATCGTAATTAGTAGGCCTCGCCGCCCGCTCGGGGGCATACAAAGTCCATTCCCCCGTCAACGGGTTCCGTCGCATCTCAGGCATAATGTTTCAGCAGATTTGAGTTTGGGGTAGCCCAGACAATCACAAAGTGTTGTCTGGGTCGCACCGCGACAAGAGGGAATTTTTATATAAAGGTGATCCGAAGAAACAGGAGTCGAGCTGCCCTCTTGTGCCTTTCGGCACCCAGACAACTCTACGAGATTGTCTGGGCTACCCAACTGATTGACTTAAGTCAACACGGGGATTGTTTCGCGGGGAGAGTGCGTCAGGCGTTGGTAGATGTTGATGTACTCTTTGGCACTGCGGGTCCAGCTCCAGTCCCCTTTCATGCAGTTCTGCACCAGCTTGTCCCAGGAGGGCTTGTCTTCATACAGATCGAGAGCGCGATTGATCGTCTGGTAGAGTGATTCGGTATTGTAATACTTGAACGAGAACCCGGTGGCTTTCCCTTCTTTCAGGGAAGCTTCCGTAGTATCGACAACCGAATCGGCCAGACCACCAATTTCATGCACAATGGGGGGCGTGCCGTACAGCATGCTATACATCTGGTTGAGCCCACATGGCTCATAAGCACTCGGCATCAGGAACAGGTCTACACCCGCTTCGATCTGATGCGCGAGTCCTTCATCGAAACCGATGAATGCAGCAATTTTATCTTTGTGCTGTTGTGCCAGATATTTCAGGTGATCTTCGTATTTGGATTCACCTGTACCCAGGAAGAGTAACTGCACATCACGCTTAATCACTTCTTCAAGTATAGGAGTGATGATATCAAGTCCTTTCTGTCCCGCCAAACGAGAAATCATCCCGATCAAGGGAGTTTCTGCTTTTTGTGGCAGCCCCAACCTTTCCTGAAGTGCCGCTTTGTTCGCTGCCTTACCCTCTTTGACCGTCTTGGCAGTGTAATTCTCTTCCAGGTGCGTATCCGATTCGGGTGACCAGATACGGGTATCGACTCCGTTCAGAATTCCAGAGAGTTTATCGTGATGAGTCGCCAGGACTTCTTCCAGACCACAGCCAAAGCTGGGGGTTTGAATCTCTTTGGCATAAGAAGGACTGACTGTCGTGATCGCATCGGCGAAGACGATTCCGGTTTTCATCAGGTTAAGCTGACCATACGCTTCCATCTGACGCCAGTTGAAATATTTCCAGTCGAGCCCGGTCAGCTCCATATCCCAATGCCAGAACATTCCCTGATACGCCAGGTTGTGAATCGTATACACAGAACGTGTACGCAGGAACTGGGGATGATACGCGTACTCGGTTTGTAACAGCGCGGGAATGAGCGCAGTCTGCCAATCGTTCGCATGTACAATGTGCGGTCGCAGAATCAGTTTCTTGCAGACTTCAATGACAGCGCGACTGAAGAAGGCAAACCGCTCGCAGTTGTCAGCGTAATCGTGACCATTTTCCTGGTAGAGTTGCGGACGATTGAAGTACTCCGGTTGATCAATCAACAGGACGGTCACATTCGTGTTTGGAATTTCCGACCAGTAGAGTTCACCCGTGACAGTCTTGTCTCCCATTTCGATATCAAACTCGACACCGGTCCGATGAATGGGATAGTTCGCCTTGGTGATGGCGGGTTGATTCGCGCGGTAATACGGCAATGCCAACCAGACTTCATGCCCCATCCGGCTGATCGCCTGCGGCAGTGCGGCGGCAACATCTGCCAGCCCTCCCGTTTTGGCAAAGGGGACTGCTTCTGAACTGGCGATCAAAATACGCATGAAAGTGACTTTCCGAAATCCACCCACAATCATGATCGCTGCTCAACCGGAGGGGACGAAACACCACAGCCATCATGTTCATCAAGCCTACCCGATTTCCCCGACCGGACCACCCCTAAGTCCTCAAATATCCCGTGATTTTAGAGAAGCAGGCGAACCCCTGCCGATCATACCGGCCATACCAGATAAATGCTTAAGGGGTTAAGGAATTGAATTTGATGGGAACCACGAAACACACGAAAGGCACGAAAAAAAGAGCAGGCATGCATCGATGCCTTTGAGAGAACTTTGAGCTTACCTATTGGTTGTATGCTCAACAGGCGGGGTAGCCCAGACAATCTCGAAGAGTTGTCTGGGTCGCATAGCGACAAGAGGGATTCTAGAGAGGATGTTCACTACACAAGAACGTTTTAATTGCCCTCTTGTGCCTCCCGGCACCCAGACAACACTTTGTGATTGTCTGGGCTACCCATCTGTGTTTATCTGTGTCCATCTGTGGTTTCAATTGCATTACCTTGCCCCGCAGGTGGTCAACTCCCGGTGGCTCTCTCTATAATCAGGTATCTCTTTCCTGTCACCTGAAAGGCTTGATTTTTGGCACTTGACGCTCGAGATGATTCACTCCACTGGGAGCTTGCCGCGGAGACGATTACCGTCCGTATTCGCTGGTTCGGACTCGCTGCGGGTTGTGTGCTGGTGAACTTTATTGGCCGCGAGACGAACCAGTTAATCCTGAATGGCATCCTCGCGTTCGGAGCCCTCTTTGCTGTCTTCGATACCTGGTGGAGTTACCGGGGAAAAATCTTCCTCGATCGCTGGCCACTCTTTGTTTCGTTGATGGAAGCGATTTACATCGGGCTGTTGTGCAGTTACGACCACGGACTGGAAAGTCCCTTCCGGTTCTATTACTTCATGTCCCTCCTGGTCTGCGCGTTTCGTTACACACCAAGTGTGATCTATGCGACATTGGGATTGCACATGCTCAGTTGCATCTTCGTGATGATCGCTTCTGCGGAACGACCTGGTAACGATCATGTCTCCTCGCGCTGATGATCGTGCTGCTTGGTTGGGTGACGGTCGCCAGTAAGCAGCTCGCCAGCCTGGTTCAGGGAGCCAGCCGACGACTCGGCATCTCAATAGTGAACTACAGGAAAACCAGGGACAACTCGAACAGCGAATCGTTGAACGTACCCAGGCACTACAGGAATCACAGGCCTTCCTCGTCCAGCAGGAAAAACATGCCGCCTTCGGTTTGCTTGCCGCCGGTATCGCCCATGAAGTTGGTAACCCGCTGGCAGCCATCAGTTCTCTCGTGCAGATGCTCTCCCGTCGTGATCAGGATAAGTACACACAGGAACGTCTGCAGATGGTCGATGAACAACTTCGACGCATTCATCGGACCTTGCAGGAACTGGTCGATTTCAGTCGTCCCGCTTCGCATGATAAAAAGAAATGTGACATCCATGAAATCATCGACGCCGCGCTCAACATTGCTAAATACTATAAACGAAAAAAAGGAAAACGGATTGTCACCCGTTACGCCGTTGGGCTCCCTCCTTTATATGTCGCTCGGGACCAGGTTGTGCAGGTGCTGCTCAATCTGATTCTCAATGCGATGGATGCAACTGAGGAAGGACAAATGCTCGAAATTACCACCTCACTTGAATCGGGCTGGTTGAAAGTAGCGGTGACTGATGATGGTGTGGGAATTCCTCCCGATAAACAGGAGTCCCTATTTCAGGCGTATTACACGACAAAACCGACCGGAACGGGGCTCGGTTTGTTCGTCTGTCGGCACATCATGGAGAACATCGGCGGAAAAATTGAACTGACCCGTTCGGACGAATCACAGACTACCTTTACTATTTATCTCACCGATGACACAATCCGTGAGCTGGACGACATCCAGCCAGCAGAGACTCAAATCGAAACGAAAGAAATCAACGCGACGTGAATAATCCACCCGTCATACTGATTGTTGAGGATGAAGAAATCATCCGCACCACCATGGCCGAATTTTTAAGCGGCGAAGGATACCAGGTTGTCGAAGCTGGTTCCTGCGCAGCGGCGGTGCAACATGCCTCCCGAAACCACATCAATGTCGCTATCTGTGATGTGCAGCTCCCCGACGGAGATGGCATCGACCTGATGCGCCGTCTGCAACAGTACAACCCCGATACACTCGTACTGATCATCACTGCCTACGCGACTGTCGAAAATGCCGTCGAAGCGTTCAAACGAGGGGCGTTCGATTACCTGGTGAAACCGGTGCTGTTCGAAGACCTCGTGCATAAACTCGAACGGCTCTTTCAGTATCGCAATCTTTATCTGGAAAACCAGAATCTGCGCCGCGAGCTTTCCCGTCGTGATCGGATCGAACAGATCGTCGGTTCCAGCAAAGCCCTCCTTGATGTCCAGGAGACCATCCGTAAAGCCGCCGTGACCAATTCCAACGTGCTGCTCGTTGGTGAAAGTGGTACGGGGAAAGAACTCTTCGCCCGCTCGATGCACTCCATCGGTCCCAAGAAAGACGAAAAGTTTGTCCCCTTCAACTGCTCCATTCGTCCAGTCGAAACATTGGACGCTCAACTTTTCGGAGCCAAGGCAGGTTCTGTCTCCAGCGTGCAAAGTGATGTCGCCGGTATCCTCGAAACGATCGGTGAAGGGACGATTTTCCTCTCGGAAATCACTCAACTTCCTCTCGCCACACAATCGCAGTTGCTGCGCGCAATCGAATACAAAGAGATCACCCCACTGGGGGGAACTTCCGCCGTTCCCTTCCACGCCCGGATTATCGCCGCGACGACTAAGGATCTCGAAACGGAAGTCAAAGAAGGAAACTTCCAGGAAGATCTCTTCTACCGGTTCGATGGTTGCAAGATTGTTATCCCCCCCTTGCGGGAACGTCTCGACGATGTCCCCGAACTCGTCGAACATTTCATCGCCAAACATTCGCTCAACATGGGGAAACGGGTCAACGGGGCAAGCAGCGAAACGATCCGCATGCTGATGTCGGCCCAATGGCGCGGAAATGTAAGACAGCTCGACAATGCCATCGAGCGGGCTGTGATGATGTGTGAAGGGATGCAGATCGAAGTCCAGGATCTCCCCCCTGACCTCCTCGGTATCAACCAGCCCCTTCCCGATACCGACGATTTACGAAGCGCCTTAAGACACTACGAAAAACTCCACATCGCCCGCGTCCTCCGCCAATGCCCCGACAAACGCGAAGCGGCCAAACGATTGAAACTGGGGTTATCGAGTTTGTATCGGAAGATTGAAGAGTTGGGGGTGGAGGTTTAGAACCACGGATGGACACGGATGAACACAGATGAAAAGAAGATCTGTCCTTGACTGAAAGTTTAAGCATGAAACCCGGTTTCGAAACTTATCAGCTGTCCGTGATTAATTACATAGAAAATGCACTCGAACGACCGTCGATGTTTTTTCATCAACTCAAAGACCTGGAACAGCAACTAGATGGCCATTCTGTTGCTTACGAAGAATTGGGTTACATCACCAGGAAAGAAGGCTTCAACTCTCATTTTCGAAGCTGGCTA
This sequence comes from Planctomycetaceae bacterium, assembly GCA_041398805.1. Classification (GTDB taxonomy): domain Bacteria; phylum Planctomycetota; class Planctomycetia; order Planctomycetales; family Planctomycetaceae; genus Polystyrenella. The sequence continues at coordinate 145,482 of JAWKUC010000004.1, forward strand.
TACCAAAATGAACGGCTCTCCTGCTCCAGCGGGTGGGCTTACAGAATTTGTACCATGGACGAAGCCGTGTTGGAACTCGCCAAGAAGAACGCAATTGAATCAGAGCCGGTTAAGATATTCGAGTTCCTTGTGCGCAAGTTCCTTGAGGAGTGGCAGCACTCGTAGGTCAGGCAATGCCTGACGAACTTTCTGTAACAGTTTACATTTCGAATTTAGTGACTGGAAAACGATAGGAAAACCAACTTCACAGAAAATGCACTTTCCAATGGTCAATGAGAATTATTACGCCAATACACCTATCGAAGATTTAATTGCAAAGAGCATCGAGTTTGTAAGTGGCGTCAAAAGCATTCAGGAACTTGACGCCAGTATGGTTCCTGAGTGTCAGGACATTGAAGTTTACACTCTCCTTCAAGCTGTTTATCACGCGAGACACCAGGCTATCATATGGAAGGAATTTGATGAGGTCACAGAACGACTGAAGTGTGAATTAACCGCGCCCGGCATGCTGGAGCGATTTTTGGCGGCAGCGGAGGGCTCTTTCGGGCCTCTCAGACAAATCAGTGCAAGATATATTCTTCTTTGGAAACTACCCGACTATCAGAACATATATAAGAAATTGCTCAGAGATGACGATCAATTTGTTCGAGCCAGTGTTTGTGAATACCTGGGAGTTATACCCATTGAAACCCTCTTTGAAGATCTTCTTGATCTTGCTTTAGCTGACGAATTCTGGATGGTCCGTTCATACGCCGCGAAAGCATTACAACACTGCAAAACTCCTGAAGCTGTGCAGGTTCTGCTGGATGTTTTGGAATATGATAATGAGCGTGATGATCAATACGTGACACCCGAGGCAGCTTCACTATCAGCCGCCGAAGCGCTGGAAAAGATATTGGGAACGGAATGGATTCACGAACATCTTGAAAACGGAGATATCACACGTCGAGTCGGAGGCCCTGATCTCAAAAGCCTGAAGTTGGACGCGATCAACTACCTGAAACGAATGCGATTGGATGGCGATAAGCACGCGTAGCCGAGGTTAAACCTGATGAATCAGTTGGTTTTGAACCTTGCAGAATTCCTGTTCACGTTTGTGTTGCTCTTTCCAACTACGCTATTAGTAGTTGTAATGACCTTCCGTGGATCAATGGGAATTTACCATTGGCTGCTGCCAAATCGCTGGGAACAACTTGTCACGAATAACGGTTCAGTTCTGGAAGAAAAGCAGCGTTTTCTTTTTCTCAACCAACTTGATTTTCCTCCCGGCACTTGGAATTCCGTTCGTTTTTGCCTCTACTTCTGGTTTCCGATGACGGTCACATCACGTGCACTCATCAAGCTGCTACAGTCTCTGGCAGTCGGCAATGCAAATATTCAATATCATTTACTTTTTATGACTTTAACTTCGTTGAGCTTACTATTCATTTTTCTGGAAACGATGCTGCTGGTACGCTTTTTCCGATTTGATTTCCGAAACGCTTCCCGCTTCAGCCTACTGCACTTTCTGGTGAATACGATCGCCTTCGTCGTGCTCTTTCTGTTGATGTTTGTCGCTATCCCAAACGATGATTAGCAGTAGGTCAGGCACTGCCTGACGAACTTTCTGTGTGAAACACAAATCTCAGACGTCATCAAAGTCGCTCTGAAAAAACTAATTAAGATTCTTCCCGATGATGTCGATTTAACTCGATCATTGCTACAAGACGTGTGGCTCATCACTCTGGATGATAAGTCAGGCAATGCCTGACCTACTTTTCCTCCCCCTGCTTCAACTCTTCCACAAACCCCTGCATCTGCTCCGCTAGCTTCTCCCGCGGTACATCCACAGCCAGCAGCTTGTATTCTTTGCTGATAATGAAATGCCGGGGTAATTTCTCCGGGCTGATTTCTGCGTGGGTGAAATATCCATCTTCTTCATAATAAATCACATTCTGACAGAGAGCCCAGTTTCTGGAGTTACTGTAAAAGCGACTTCCCCGTTTGTTACAGTACGTGATGAAATCTTCAAAGGAATCGATGAAGATAGTCACCATCTGGAAATCGGGAACCCGGAGATGTTGCACCTTGATTTCTTCTAAAGTCTTCAGCGTCTCTTCAAGATGCTTATCTTTGAGGGTGACAAAAGATAACAACACCAGCTTATCTTTCACATCCTCCGTGCAACTCGCATCGCCCGAAGCAACATAAGCACAGTATTTGGGTGCCGGGGCTCCCACTTTAAGTCGGGTGGACGTATCGTCCTGCTTACCTTCCTGCTCTTTCTCATCTGCGGACAACAAACCGGTCCAACAAAATCCCATTAAGATCAGCAGCAGTGAAGAACGACAAACAAGTTGAGAAGGCATGGGGTTTCTCCAAATTCTGGAAGTCTTAAATCATATCTCTCTCACTAAGGAATACTCGAGCAGCATGCTGGCGATTTCTTCGGTGGTGCCGACATAACTGACCGGGACAGCCTTTAACGCATTGCGAGGCATCGAGTCGTACTGGGCGTCTTCCGGTGATTGTACAATGCAGAACCCACCGGCGTTATGAATCGCCCGCAGGCCTTCCATCCCATCACTTAACATACCGGAGAAGATCACACCCACGCTATTATCTTTGGCCGCTTCAGCAACGGAGGTGAACAGGTCATCAATCCGACGACGGCGGGATCGCATCGATTTGTCGGATACGACTTCGAACTTTCCACCGGGCTCGACACTCACAGAATCGGAAGGTCTCCCAATATAGACGGTGGTCTCTTCCATACATTCGTCATCATGCGGCTCTTTCACCTCGACCCGGGCGCGATGGGCCAGAATATTGGCGAGCATGTTGGGGCGATCTGGTTCCCGATGGCAGGCGATGATGACGGTCCCTTCAAACCAGACGGGAAGCATTTCGACTAACAAAGCGACCTCTTTAAGCCCCCCTGCAGAAGCACCCACTGCAATCACCAGCCTGTCCGAGATGTTTTCCGGACATTCCTCCGCGGAATTACTACTCATGCCCCAAACCCTCACTTGAGTTCACTGAAAAGAAATTGAAATTCGTTTCTCTGTGTCTACTCTTTAAAATGGTAAGCTTTTAAAGAGGAATATGACCCTTGCAATGCTTCCTGTTTATTCTTGAAGCACTAGCCAATTCATCACAACAGCCTGATATGGAGGGTGGTGGTTGTTGATCTGAGTCTCATTATAAGAGACCGGTTTCCATTAGGAACAGCTCGTCAGTGTATAGAGTGTTAGAGAATTAAAAATCGATACGAAGGTACCTGTGCAGTGAACTCGTCCGGAAGAGGAACGCTCACGTTTAATGCGCCAGCTCCTCAGTCGCTTCGGAAATCAAAGCGACTTCTTCTTCAGGAGCCTGGGCGACGAGGTGATGGCGGCTGTAGAGCAGGAAGTACAGCATCCCCACAATGATGAAACCGATGATCCCCCAGATGGCACTGCGATAATCAGGGACGGCAAAAGTGGCTCCCAATGCAAGTAATGCGAGACTTAGCCCAACCACAGCGCCTGGAATTCCCAGCGGACTTTTATAGGGACGTGGTAGATGCGGGTTGGTGATTTTCAGTTTGATATAACTGAGCATCACCATGGTGTAAGAGATAACCGCTCCAAAGACAGCCATATTCAGCAGGGCCGCACCGACCAGACTGGCAGAGTCGGCACTCGTCTTGGTGAATTCAATCAAACCGGTGCAGATCAACCCCACGACAGCCCCCAGAATCAAAGCAACATAAGGAGTCTTTCGTTTTCCGGTTTTCGAGATCCAGCGCGGAAAATAACCGGCACGGGAGAGAGCAAACAATACTCGCCCATAGGCATATATGATGGCATGAAAACTGGCAATCAGGCCTGTTAAGGAAATGATGGTCATCATCGTATTCCCCACACCAGCTCCAAAGATTGCTTTAAATCCATCCGCCAGAGGGGCGGGAGATTCCCCGATAAATAGAGCGCCTCCATCAACAGCACTATTCAGAAAGAGCGTGAGTAGTGACAGGATTAATAATGTCACAATTCCCCAGATAAGTGCTTTGGGCATATCGTTGACCGCATCGTGAGATTCTTCGGCCGACATCGGTAATTGTTCAATCGCCAGGTAAAACCAGATTGCGAAGGGAAGACAGGCGAAGACTCCCTGCCAACCGAAAGGAAGGTATTTACTGGATCCGGCAATATTTTCATCCGGTTTGATATTAAACAGCTTGCTGGTATCGAAACTCTCACTGAAAGGCGCCAGAGATAAAAGAAGATCAACACGAGCATCGCAATGAGAGTGACAACCAGGCTGACTCGAAACGTCAATTCGACACCGATGATGTTGATCCCCACAAAGAGAACATAAAACAGAACCCACCAGATATAAGGAGGGATTGTCGAGAGTATCGGGATCTCTTCGATATAACCGCTGATGTAATAGACGATCACCGCCGGAGTGAGGACATACTCAATCGTGTCGGTCAATCCGCAAACATAACCGCCCACCGGTCCGAACGCATTACGGGTAAAGAGAAAAAACCACCGGCGTGGGGCAACGCGGCAGAAAGTTCGGCGATGGTGAAGACCATGCACAGATACATCACCGCCATCAACACGGTACCGATCGCCAGACCGCCGAATCCCCCCTGGGCGAGACCGGTGTTCCAGCCTCCATAGTTCCTGGAGATGACTGCCCCGACTCCATTGCCCACAACAGGAACCAACCGGCATGCTTTTTCAACTGACGATCTGAAAGGTATTTCTCATCAACATTATCGTATTGGACCGCACTCTTTTTACCGTGGTCAGACATCGACTCTCTTTCATGAGGTGCATAGACACAGATCATCAGGCAAACGCTCTGCTCTATTGAACGGGAGTCAGTGTCGGATTTCAATTCACAGGCTCAAATCCAACCCGAGGAAGCGTGAGTTTGTTGATGAAATCTACGATTTCAGAGTCAGCAGCTGCTGATCATCGGTTTTCAGGGAGCGCGGCAGGTTCATCCTGCTCTTCCTGCAAGCGATAGAGAGGCAGGAAGCGATAATAGACTTCCAGGCAAAGTGTATGAGCGTCGTGGAGTAGATTCGTCCCCCGTAAGGTGACCACATCGATCGGGGTTCCCAGCTACCCGCGAATTCACCACTCCGCCGTTGTTCTGAAACAATCCGATCACGCAGGCTGTTGTTCCAGTCGTTCCAGGCGTTTCCGCCATGCTGATACATGGCCAGGTACCGTAATACCAGTAATACAAATTGTATTCCCGGCGACTGGGAAGATTGGCCAGCATATGATCAACCGCTCTGATGCAGGAGGGATTCGTCCGGTTGATTCCCAACATCTGTTTACAAAAGAGTGCTTCGGCGGTCATTGAATTCGACGGAGGTTGATCCGCACCATAACTGGCCAAACCCTGATTAGTTCCCAGGCTACGCGATTTCAGAAATCGGATCATCCTGATTTTGACATTCTCAGGAGTCGCGATACCAGAGATTTCTGCGCTCTTGAGGGCCATGAGCTGCCAACCGAACATACTCATGTCACCAGGCTGCCCCTTCTGGTAGCGCCAACCACCATCTTTCGGGTTCTGCTGAGAGATCACATATTGAACACCCTTTTCGACAGGTTGGCGTAACCAGGAATCGTTATCGAGATCCTGGCGCATCCCATACGCTTCTCCCAGAGCATAGGTGACCATGCCGTGACAGTACATCATTTCGAACTGCCGTGCGTTCCCTCCCAGATAACCTTGATCATCCTGTTGAGAGACCAGCCAGCGGAGCGCTTTTTCCACATTCGCCTGATACTGTCCTTCCTCGTGGGTATACCCCGCTCCCAGGAAGGCAAGGACCGCCAAAGCAGTCAAACCAGTGTCGGCCTGCTTACCCGACTGCTCCTTGGAATGTAATTTCTCCCCTTCCGTCTCGGGAGTGACCGTACCGACCTGCCCTGCTCCATAGCGGTCAGCATCCCAGTATCCGTTTGGATGCTGGACCTTCGCCAACCAGGCAAGGCTGCGTTCGACGGCCTGTTCCGATTCTTCTGTTCCCCCATTCTGCCGGGCGATGTCACGTCGGTTTGCCAGATTGCGGAGTTGATAGTTTTTGGGTTGCGGCGCAATCGCTTTCAACTCGACTGGCGGCAGGCTCTCCAGTTGAGGTTGAGGAAGATTCGAGTCCGGCGAAGATGCTGGAAGCCGGGAGAGTAATCCACCCTGTTCACCCAGAGGCTTGTCGATCTGGTTGGGATTGCGACGATCCACAGCAGCCGCCACGCTGGTGGAATTGCTTCCATTACGAGTCCGACTGAAATCGGCCGAGTTACTCTTCTCACTTCGTGGGCCATTCTCGAAAGGCAATGGTTCTCCCGAGGGTTCGACCAGGTCGGGCGCAGCGGGTGTTGCTCGCTCTTCGGAGACAGGACCCTCCTGCAAGGTCGCCTGTGGGTTGGGAATCGCTTCCAGGCTACTTAGTTCACGACTGAGCACAACCGGGTTTTCGTCGATCGGCAGAGGCGATGTCGAAGTTCGTTCAATATTGGGCGTTTCGGGCGTCGGACGATTTAATGAAACTTCCCGGGTGCGACTTTCACTATTGGGCTCAACAAAGTCTTCCTGAGGCAATAGCTCTGGAACGAGTTGATCTGGCAATAAGGCTTCGATTAATTCTTCTGTTCTGCCCGCTTCGACTCCTTCGGGCAGATTCGGATCAACCTGATCGGGCTGTGAGTTTAACTGAGCCAGCATCTCCTGAAGTTTCTGTACGTTCTCTTCATGCGCCCGATTGGGATCAGGAGGTTGAAATTGATCGCGTTCCGCGGGATTCACACGAGCAACTTCATTGAGCTCGGTTGGTTTTACCCGTTCCCATAATTCGCTCGGTTTGGATTCCGGGGGCTCTTCTTCGAATATGAGACCTTTGATCTGAATCGGTTCCGCGTTGGCATCGACACGGGAACTGATCTCAACCGGGGGGCTGAAAATAACCAATCCCACGACACACCCAACATGGAGGAGTGCCGAAAAGACCCAGGATTTAGAGGTGGCGCGCGAGTCCCCCCAGCGGGTAATCAGCATCGTGAGCAGATGTGCGGAGGCGCACAGCAAGGCGACGACCATCGTCCCCCACAGGAATTCTTCCCGGGTCAGGTCCGAGTCGGCCAGTAATTTATCGAACCAGTTTTTCAGTTGCTCTATCAACGATCCTTCTCACTCTGTAACTGCCCCGCAATGGAGATATTACGGATCTGAGCAGAATGACATGCCGCGAGAACGTGCATCAGGTTCTGATGAATTCCTTCGGCATCATGTCGAATGACCACTCCCTGGTCTTCGTAATTAGCCCGCGCCTCTTTCAGTTTCTGTTCCAGGTCGGAAAGCGAATACTCCGAGCCCGAAATAATCATGCGCCCATCCTGATGAATGTTAACGACCAGATCATCGGGAAGTGCGGTTAATGGAGGGGCAGCCGAAACCTGGGGCATGTTCAACTCGAACAACCGCTCCTGTTCCGTGAACTGGGTCCCCACCATGAAGAAGATGATCAATAAAAAGACGATGTCGATCATCGGAGTCAGGTTGAGGCTGGGCTCTTCTACTTGTTCGGTTTTTAGAGGCATATCGGAACCGTTTATTTTGTGGAGCTGCCAGAACTTGCCCGAGCGTCAAAGTCGCACGAAGCGTCACGGCCCTGGCCGGGGCATACTTTCCCCGTCAGTTCTGGAACAATAATAAAGCGTCCGATTTTAGCCGACTACCCCCATCAGCTGAAGATCAGCTGTAACCCGTTGGGAGAGAATAAGATCGACCCTCAAGCATAATCAGAAACCGACTGTTTGGGACTAACTCGACATTAGTCGTTCTTCCAACCGGGTGGCAGCACAGTCCCTTTACGCACAACCACAATCCCATCACGCACAACGACCTGGCCGTTATCGTAATTATCCTCTTTGATGTCGTTACGCAGGATTTTGGATCCGGCACCGATACAGCAGTTCTTGTCGACGATAGCTCCTTCGATGACAGCTCCTTCGCCGATATGGAGAGGAGGTTCATCAGCTGGTCGCACTTCTTCATCACTTGGATAGAAGTCATTTCCCATGAGAATCGAGTCTTTAATGACCACCGACTTCTCAATGTGACATCTGACCCCGATGACACTGTTCTCAATAACAGCCCCTTCTTCGATAGTGCAACCATCGGCGATAAGGCTGTTTGAGATCTGTGCTTTTTCAATTCGTGATGAAGGTAATTGTCGCGCTTTGGTGTAGATCGGCGCATCCTGTTTCATCAATTCAAAGGGAGCATCGGGTGATGCCAGCGCCAGGTTGGCTTCGTAGAACGACTTGATCGTACCGATGTCTTCCCAGTAACCATCGAAGGGATGAACCTGGACATGATGGGTACGCATCGCCATCGGGAAGACTTCTTTACCGAAGTCTTCGTAATTCGTGTTTTTGAGGAGGCTAACCAGCAGATCGCGATTAAAGAGATAAATCCCCATACTGGCCAGGTAACCACGCCCTTTACTGGGTATTCCATGATCGTCCAACCACTTGGGATCGGTTCGGACCATGGAGAGTTCTTCTTCGGTCTGTGGTTTTTCCAGAAAACCTTTAACCCGACCCGATTCTTCCAGTCGCATGATGCCAAAGCCACGGGCAGCCTGTTCATCGACAGGCAGTGCAGCGATGGTGACATCAGCTTTGTTGTCCTGATGGGTCTTCAACATCTCCCGATAATCCATCCGGTAGAGTTGGTCACCCGAGAGAATCAGGACATGTTTGATGCCCGGTTGCTCCAGATAACGGAGGTTCTTGCGAACCGCATCAGCAGTCCCCTGGTACCACTTGGAGCCTTCTAATGTCTGCTGGGCTGCCAGAATCTCTACAAAGCCCCCATTAAACCGATCGAACTTGTAGGTATCGCGAATGTGTCGGTGAAGCGAGACCGAGTTGAACTGAGTCAGCAGATAAATTCGACTGATGCCACTGTTCAGACAATTCGAAACAGGGATGTCAATGAGTCTGAATTTACCGGCAAGAGGGACTGCCGGCTTGGAACGGTACTCTGTCAAAGGAAACAGACGGGTTCCCTTACCCCCGCCCAGAATGAGCCCTACCATCGATCGCATGGGATGTCAGCTTTCAAACATAATCGGTGTGAGTAATCAGATTGTCGATCAGTTCCCCGGCTCCTCGCCGTAATTAGAAACTGAACAAGATATTCAAAGGAGGGGATCCCTGGACTACCCACAAAATTCAAAGAAATGTGCTTGCGAACCCCATCTTCTCAAGTTTCCAACTATAAAAAAAGTCATCTAAGTCAGAAAATAATCGCTTTGACAAATCCAGTCAAAAAATTGATGATCTATTCATAATTATGATGAATTGGAACACTTACGGGGGAAGTTAACTGTCCAGTGTGGAAGGTCGTGGAATCAATCTTTGAACCGTCTTCACGCTCTATTTCCAATCGCTTCGGCTACCTGTTTCCTCCCAAACCTCTCTTGGCCCTGAATTACAAAGAAGACCACTAAACGCATGTCCGACTTCAGCTGTACCAAATGCGGAGCTGATCTGCAGGAAAACGACTTTAATCTGGAACTGGGCGTTGCCCGCTGCAGTTTTTGCCGTGCCTGGACCCGCATCGGTGACCCCATTCCCGGGAAAATTGAATCTGAGGCAACTCGCATCAAACGGGAAGTTGCCAGACCTGATAAATATGAGGTCGATGAATATCAGGGAGTGCTCCGTATTTCCTGGAAGTGGTTCAGCTGGGTGGTCGCCTTTCTGATCCCGTTCTGTCTGATCTGGAACGGTTTCCTCGTTGTCTGGTATTCAATCGCCCTGACCATGGACGAGGGGGGAATGATGAGAATCGTCTTTCTGCTCTTCCCCACAATCCATCTGGCAGTTGGGGCGGGCCTCACTTACTTCACCATCGCCACCCTGTTCAACCGGACGACGATTCTGGTGGGCGATTACCGGATGAAGATCGAGCACGGTCCGATCCCCTGGAAAGGGGTCGACATCAGCAATACCGATGATATCGACCAGATCTATTGCCAGGAAAAGGTCCACCGAAGCAAAAACGGCACCAACTACACCTATCAGGTGATGGCCAGAATGAAGTCCGAGAAGGAGCTGAACCTGCTCAGCAATCTTTCCAGCATTCAGGAGGCTCTTTTCCTGGAACAGCGTATTGAAGAGTTCCTGGGAATCGAAGATCGCCGTGTGGCGGGAGAAGTTTCCCCTTAACAGTTGGAAAGAGGAGACCGGCAGTTGCTTCCGATCACTGAATCTGCGCACAATAGAAGTGCGTTTGGGGAAACGATTTAAACGAGGATGTCCTCGACTTTAGTGGGACATTTTTATCCTGTTTTTGCCAGCCCCCTCCCTGGTAAATCCAGAGCTTCTCCCGAAACGCATGCTGATCTATCGCATTACGAAAGGTGTTGAAATGAAGTGGACAACCATACTGTTCCGCTCGGCTTTTATGATAACTGTTATGTTATCAATGGGATGTAATTTACAGGGAGGCGACAAGATCGAGGGAATCGGCCCGGCAGGTGAAATTAGCGAACTCTTCGGTGGGTTCGAATTTACTGAAGGACCTGCAACCGATGGTAAAGGGAATCTTTACTTCACAGACATCCCCAATGACCGGATCAACCTCGTCGATGCGGAAGGTAAATTGTCGGTCTTCCTGGAACCTGCCGGTCATTGCAATGGCCTGATGTTCGATCAACAGGGTCTGCTCTACGCCTGCTCAATGGATGGTGCATTGATTTCTGTGAATACAGCAACCAAAGAAGTCACCCCACTGGCCCCAGAGTTTGAAGGCAAACGCTTTAACGCTCCTAATGATATCGTGCTGGACAAAACCGGCGGCATCTACTTTACCGATCCTCGATTCCGGGCACCGGATCCCTGGCCTCAAACTGTCGAAGCAGTTTATTACCGGGCTGCCGATGGGACTGTCAAAAGATTGATTGAAGATCGCATTGCTCCGAACGGGGTGATCCTTTCGCCTGACGAGACAAAGCTGTACGTCATTCCCTCCAAAGAGACAACGATGTTTGTCTATCCGGTCGAAGCACCTGGGCAACTCGGTGCAGGAAGCCCCTTCTGCGAACTGGCTCAACCAGAAGATATCACTCGACGCGGGGGAGGAGACGGATTAACCATCGACACGAATGGCAATCTTTATATCACTTCCTCCCTGGGAGTTCAGGTTTTCTCTCCTGATGGAACGCACCTCGGCAACATTGAGTTCCCTCAACAACCTGCGAACTGCACCTTCGGTGGACCTGAAAACAAAACCTTGTACGTCACTGCCCGGACAGGGCTCTACTCGGTGCAGATGGAAGTAGCCGGCCATATCTTCACCGGCAAAGTAGCTGAGTCCGCTGAAGAGACCAAAACCACTGATGCCTCTGATGCTCCGGATGAGTCGGTCACGAACAGCAACTGATTTGATCTGAGCATTGCAGAACCTGACAAAATGAAAACCGGTCGGACCAGGAAACAGTCCGACCGGTTTTTTATTTTTATCTAACTTATGCGAACCAGATTAATCATCGGATTCTTCAAGTCCCAATCGATCAAGTCGTTCGCGGGTATCTTTGAATTCGTAATCGACTCCGAGCACCTCGAGGTAATGATTCTCGGCCTGTTCTTTCTTTCCAGCCTCTTCACACATCCGTCCGCAAAAGTAAGAGGCCTCGACAAACATGCGTGGTTTATCATGTTGATCGATCATGGGCAGAGCTTTTTCAAATTGCCGTAGTGCGAGTTCCTTGCGTCCATCGGCGTGATAGCATTTCCCGAGGTGAACAAGGATGTCGGCCTGATGTCGCTGGTCATTGCTGGCCTGCTGGAGCAGTGGGATGGCATCGGACCACTTTTTCAGTTTCATCAGACCTTTCGCCAACCGGAACTTCAAACCGAGATCTTTATTGTTGAGAGAGGAACGCTCTTTCAGGATTTCGATCTCACGCAGAATATATTCCTTGCGCATCGACTGAACTTTTTTCGCCAGCTTTTTGTCATCAGGATCTCCCTGCAGTTCTGTCTGGGATTTCTCGATTTCTTCAGCACGGCTTTCCAATTCGATATCTTCGAACAGCTCTTTGAAGGCGGCTTCCGATTCGTACTTGTCGTAGATGGTCTTCAGCTCATTCAAAGCCTCTGTATATCGTTTCTGCTCTCTCAAAAAGCCGGCCAGCTTAATGTAGGGCTGTTTGTCTTCCGGGCTTTTTCTGATGGCTCTGCGTAAATCGGCTTCCTCGTCTTGACCGGGGCCGCTGACCTGCTCGGGGATCTCCTGTTTCACAGGACGATCGACATCGTACGCATTCACCTGTTTCACATCTTGAGTATTTTCAGCTTTGTCGTAACCCCCCCGCTCCATGGTTGAGTTCGCCGACAGCTGATTCGCTTTCATGCGTGCTTCACTGTCGAGGGGGTCCAGTTTCTGAATTCTCCCCCAGACCTTAGCCGCCTCGGAGTATTTACCTCGCTCTTCCAACACGTTGGCGAAAGAGACCAGTAAATCTTTATTGGTCGGTTCCATTTCGATCGCCTGCTGGAATGCGAATTCAGCGACTTCGCCAAAACCTCGCTTAGCAGCCGCCTCCCCCAAAGCTGCATTCAAGCCGGTATCCCAGGGGTTCAATTCCAAACCCTCTTCTGCAGCCTGATCAATAGCCATCCAGTTGGACTTCATCTTCAGTGCTTTGATTTTGGTTTTCAGCTTGGTGATCGTCAGCCCGGAGAATCGTTTGCCCGATTTATTGTCGTTATAAAACCGCTTTTCTGTCCCACGTAGCGTTTGACGGTAGAGCAAACTATCGGGAACCATCTTTACCGATGTGCCATACATTTCGATGGCGTATTTCAGATTTTGTGATTCGAGTGCCTGGTTCCCTTTGCGGAAACATTCCGACGCAATTTTCTTCTTCGGATCTATATTATTTTCTGTCATTTGCATCTGTCCGGAGGGCCTTTAGAGAAAAACCGAGATGGTATCACGTTCTTTTTCACGACTTCCACATCAACACAATCAGCTGAAATTCTCCTCCAGCGGCCCGTTAAGTATCGGTTCCATCACCATTTAAATATAGCAGATGTCCTGCCTGCCTTCCAGAACCCGATTTTTACGGCGGGACAGAATTAGCACGGAAACCGGGTCAGGGGTTGCATTCTCCCCCGGAATGAGTGGACAATCCAGACAGACACACCTTCACCAAGCCATCAAATGAATACTGGAATTTCACATCATGTCTCATCGGACCGCCTGCCTGTTCTTCCTCTTTCCCCTGTTGGTCTGCCTCTCGCTTCTGCTGGTCGAGGGTGCGGACGAAAAACGCAAAATCGCCTTCCTCGATGCGGAATCGGCCGGGGTCGATTTCACTTACCAGGGCGAATATGCAGGTGAAGCAGAAATGCCAGAGGGTAAAATTAAACTCGGTATGCAGTTGATCGCCCGGGGAGAGGGTGAATTCGAAGCTGTCGCTTACAAAGGGGGCCTTCCAGGTGAAGGGTGGGATGGTTCTGAAGTTTCCAACGGAACTGGAAAGATGATGGACGACTCTGTACTGGTCACCAGCAAGAACGACGTCGTCTGTATCATTCAAGAGGGCAAAGCTCGCGTCATCGACAAGAAGGGTAACGGAAAAGTTATAGGACATCTCCAGAAAGTAGTCCGCCAGAGCCCCACACTGGGAGCCAAGCCGCCTGAGGGTGCCGTTGTATTATTCGATGGCAGCACCCCCGATCATTTCGAAAAGGGTCGCATCACCGATGATGGACTGCTTATGCAGGGAGTCACCAGCAAACAGAAATTCAAAGACTGTCATCTCCATATCGAATTCATGCTCCCCTTCATGCCTTACGCTAAAGGTCAGGAACGGGGCAACAGCGGTTGCTATCTGCAAGGGCGCTACGAAGTTCAGATGCTCGATTCATTCGGTCTGGCTGGCTTGGATAATGAGTGTGGTGCGGTTTATTCAGTGAGCCCTCCCAGTGTCAACATGTGCTTTCCACCCCTCACCTGGCAAACCTACGACATCGATTTCACAGCCCCCGTTTATGACAACGACGGTAATAAAACGAGAAACGCAATCTTAACGGTCCGTCATAACGGAGTCCTGGTTCAGGAAAACCAGGAGATCAAAGGCCCCACCCGGGCTGCCCCTGTTGCAGAAAGTAACGACGCCGGCCCCCTCTACCTTCAGGACCACACCAACCCAGTCCGCTATCGCAACATCTGGCTGGTGGAAAAGTAAAGCACAGCGGAGAACTCTCTACAGCATTTAATGAGAACATTCACCTTTCTTAATCAGGATCTCGATAATATACTTTTTCCATGAGCACTAACCATTCAGTTCTAAACGAATTGCTTTCTCCGGTTGCGGATTGCCTCAACATGAATCTTGAGGGGGCACGCCAATTATCCGAGTTACGTGCATCGGAATCTGTGCAGGAGCAAGTGCAAATTCTCGCCGAGAAATCGAATGCCGGCACACTCTCCACTGAAGAGCGAGAGATCTATGAGACTTATGTTGCCGCCACAACCTTCATAGGTATCCTGCAATCAAAAGCCCGTAAGATGCTGAAAAACTCTTTAGAATCCTGACTGAGAATTGTTTCTACCACAATTCGTGATACTCCCCCTTTGACCAATCCTGATCTAATAGCCCATCACTTCCAACATATCGGTGCAGCAACATTTGTGTGTCAGGATGGGTGTTAATTCATCAATGGAGTTGAGTTAATTGATTGATCAGCAGACTCGCGAATTGGTCAGGGAACGAGCCAGGAATCGCTGCGAATATTGTCTGATCCCACAGGAATATCTTCCGTTAATTACTTTTCCCGTTGACCACATCATCGCGAAACAACATGGTGGCGACTCACAATCAAATAATCTATGTCTGAGCTGCTTGAAATGCAATCTGCAAAAAGGGCCTAATATTGCCAGCCTTGACCCTGACACAGGCCTGCTGGTTCCTCTCTATAACCCACGAATTGATAAATGGACCGACCATTTTCAATATGCGGGAGAAACCATCACTGGCCTCACGCCCGTTGGAAGAGCTACGATCCAGCTGTTAGGCTTCAATCAGGAGCAGCAAATTGAGCTGCGGCAAGCCCTGATTACGGATGGATGGCCACTCGACCCCTGAACCAGCCTCCCCCGCTGCAATCCCCTCTATCCCCCCTGCGGGGGTTCGTCTATAATCCCAGACTTATCGCTTTTCAGACTTCAGGATAAGGACGCATGGACGCGGACGCTCATATTAATTCAACCACAGAACTCCCCGTGCAGGTTGTGATTTTTGGTGGGGGAATTGCGGGGCTCTGGTTGCTCGATCAACTGGTCCACCAGGGTTATTCTGCCATTCTCCTGGAAGCGAATTCGCTCGGTTCCGGGCAGACGATTGCTTCCCAGGGAATTATTCACGGCGGTCTCAAATACACATTGCAGGGTATGCTGACCCGCTCGGCGGCATCGATTCGCGAAATGCCGGGAATCTGGAAAGCCTCGCTGCGAGGGGATCAATCTCCTGATTTGTCTGAGACCCCGCTTCGTTCTGAGTCGTGTTACTTGTGGCGAACTGATTCCCTCCGCTCACGGATGGGGATGATTGGAGCCCGAGTTGGATTACGAGTTGCCCCAACAACACTCGATGAGACCGCCCGACCGGCAGTCCTGGAACATTGCCCCGGTACAGTCGCCCAACTCGAAGAACAAGTACTCTCACCGGCAGGGTTACTCCAGAACTTTCTCAACCTGCACCGAGACCGTCTGCTTAAGATCAATTCAAATACAGGGCTCGATTTTAAATTAGACGCCGAGGGAGTCCTGAAAGAAATTCATCTCACCTCCCCAATAGAGGGAGGACGATTATCGCTTCAACCCGAACAGGTGGTCTTCACTGCCGGTCAGGGGAACATTCCCTTACGTGCTCAATGTGGACTCTCAACGACAGTTGGTCAGGAGCGTCCACTGCACATGGTGATGGTCCGCGGTCCGTTACCCTGGCTGAATGGACATTGTGTCGATGGGGCGAAAACGCGTGTGACGATCAGTAGTGAAAAGACCTCTAACGGCGAGACTCTCTGGCAACTCGGTGGTCAGATCGCGGAACTTGGTGTCGCCATGCAGCGCGAGCAGTTACTCCCCTTTGCCATCGAGGAATTACAACAGGCGATTCCCGGAATCGACCTGAAAGGAACAGCCTGGTCCAGCTACCGGGTTAATCGGGCAGAACCTGTCACTCCCGATGGGAAACGCCCCGACCACGCTTTTGTTATTAATGACAAAAACATCTGGACAGCCTGGCCGACCAAACTCGCTCTGGCACCCCAATTAAGCGATATCCTGCTGCCTCAATTGACTTCCCGATTGGCTGCACCTCGGAAGGTTGAGTCAACTGAGCTACTGCCTCTGGTTGCAACCTGGCCCAGACCTGAAGTCGCGTCTTATCCCTGGGAAGACAAATCAGACTGGTCAAGTTACGCTGAACTGACTACGCTCAAATCTAAACGAGCCGCTTGATAGATTCAACACATGATAGATTCTACAAGGGTTCTCCCGATTAAAATCGATCTCATATTTTTGAAGCCTCATGCTTGATCTTTCACAACAACCTATTGGTTTCGGCGCTTTCAAAATCGGACGGAACCAGAAGATCAAATATCCGACACCTTATGATCTTCCCACTGAAGCAGAAGCTTCAAAGCTGCTAAACGGTGTGCTTGATCTCGGCATTGGCTATATCGATACTGCCCCGGCGTATGGTTTAAGTGAAGAACGCATTGGTAATGCAATTGCTCATCGTCGTTCCGAGTACATTCTTTCCACCAAAGTGGGTGAGCAATTCATTAATGGGGAATCGTCTTACGATTTTTCTGCTGCTTCAGTACACGCGAGTCTCGATCGAAGCCTGAAATTACTAAAGACGGACTATCTTGATATCGTCCTCATCCACTCACCAGCGAATGATGTGGAAGTGCAGCAGGAAACCGATGTCGTTCAGGTCTTACAGGAACGCAAAGCGAAGGGGACATTGGTGCGATTGGTCTTAGTGGCAAAACAGTCGCTGGTGCCCAGGTCGCATTGGAATGGTCAGACTTACTGATGGTCGAATATCACCTGGAAGATCGTTCGCACGAGCAGGTCATCGTGGAAGCCTCCAAACGGAGCTTACCGGTGGTCGTTAAGAAAGGGCTCTCTGCCGGCCACCTCGGTCCACGCGAAGCGATCCGCTTTCTCTTCTCGAATCCATACGTCACCAGCCTGGTTGTGGGAAGTTTAAACCTGGAACATCTTAAACAGAATCTTTTACTGGCAAGACAGCTGGCAGAAGAAACCTGTTTACCCAAAAAGAGTGGTTATCGATCGCCTGAAGCATCTCGCTGGGAGACGGACAATCCAGGTTGCAGTTCATAGCAACTCTATTTCAAGTTCAAAAACTCAAAAAGGCGTGGTCACCAGTGGTAACCACGCCTTCGTTGTTAATCTCGTTGCAGGAATTGAATATCAGGATTAGCGGATGAAGAGCATTTCCTGGTAGGTTGGCAACGGCCAGAGGTCGTCAGCAACAATCGCTTCCAGTTCATCAGCGTAACCGCGTACAGCCAGCATGGCGGGCAGAACGGTGTCGCGAATGAATTCGGCTTCAACTTCCAGATTACCACCGTTGTCCTGAGTCAGCACATCTTCCAGAGCAGAGCTGGAATCCTGCAGACCTTTAACCAGTTTGGTGATGCGATCCAGTGTATCCATATCGAAATCGAATCCCAGGAATTTCAGATTGGAACAGGTGGAGGCAAGTTCATTCTGGTAACGAACAACTGCGGGGAAGATCATCGTACGAGCAATTTCCAGAGTCAGGTTCGCTTCGACATGAACTGTCTTGCAATACTGCTCCAGGTAAGTCTCTAGACGACTTTCCAATTCGCGTGATGACAACACGTTGTACTTGCTGAAGAGTTCTTCGACGCTTTTCTCTTTGAGCGCCAGCAGAGCTTCCGGAGTGGTCTTGAGATTGAGCAGACCCCGTTTTTCAGCTTCCTGATGCCAAGCTTCTGAATAACCGTCACCATTAAAGATGATTGAACCATGATCACTGATGATCTGGGTCAACAGTTTCTGTAGAGCTTCGTTCAGTTTGGCAGGATCGCCACCTGTGGAGGACTCGAGTTGAGTCGCACAGTAATCAAGAGACTCAGCCACAATGGTATTCATGGCGACGAGTGGACCTGCGATTGACTGGCTGGAACCTACAGCACGGAACTCGAAACGGTTACCGGTGAAGGCAAACGGACTGGTTCGGTTACGGTCACCCGCATCTTTAGGCAGAGGAGGGAGTACATCGACACCAACAGTCAAAGTTCCTCTGGGGATTGAGCTGTTCGCTCCACCGGCTTTGATCTGCTCAAAAACGTCGGCCAGCTGATCGCCCAGGAAGATCGAAATGATCGCTGGAGGAGCTTCGTTGGCACCCAGTCGGTGGTCGTTGGAAGCAGAAGCAACAACTGAGCGAAGCAGTCCCTGGTAGATGTGAACCGCACGAATGACGGCAGCACAGAAGACCAGGAACTGAGCATTCTCGTGAGGAGTATCACCTGGGTCGAGCAGGTTGCCCTGTGTTTTGCTACCCAGTGACCAGTTGACGTGTTTACCGGAACCATTCACACCTGCGAAAGGTTTTTCATGGATCAGGCAGGCCATACCGTATTTTTCAGCCACTTTCTTAAGTGTCAGCATGATCATCTGCTGATGGTCAGTGGCCATGTTGGCTGATTCAAAGATCGGAGCAATTTCGTATTGTCCGGGAGCCACTTCGTTGTGACGGGTTTTAACCGGGATACCGAGTTTGAACAGTTCGCGTTCGACTTCGAACATGAAAGCGAGGACACGTTCGGGAATGGCTCCGAAGTAGTGGTCGTCGAATTCCTGTCCTTTAGGTGGTTTCGCTCCGAACAGGGTTCGGCCAGCGTTGATCAGGTCGGGACGGGCGAAGAAGAAGTTACGATCGACCAGGAAGTATTCCTGTTCTGGACCAGCTGTTGAGCTGACGAGGGCTCCATCATCATGACCGAACAATTTCAGAATTCGTTGAGCCTGAACATTCAGGGCCTGCATCGAACGAAGTACTGGAGTCTTTTTATCGAGAGCTTCACCTGTCCAGGAAACAAACGCGGTGGGACTACAAAGGGTAGTACCATTCGCATTTTCGAGGATGTAAGCGGGGCTGGTGACGTCCCAGATGGTGTAACCGCGAGCTTCGAAAGTCTGGCGAATTCCACCAGTAGGGAAGCTGGAACCGTCTGGCTCACCCTGAATCAGCTGTCCGCCACTGAACTCGGCGATAGCAGTACCATCACCGGTTGGAGTGAAGAAGCTGTCGTGTTTTTCGGCGGTGAAACCGGTCAGGGGATAGAAGACGTGAGCGTAGTGGGTCGCTCCTTTTTCCATCGCCCAATCTTTCATGGCGGCAGCAACGACATCGGCAGTTTCCGGGTCGAGTTTCGCTCCCTCTTCCATGGTTTTCACAAGAGATTTGAAAACCGCCTTGGGAAGTCGCTCTTTCATAATGTTTTTGTGGAAAACATTGCTGCAGAACAGACTTTGCGTGGGGCTCTCCATGTAATTGACAGGAGGATTGGAAGATTTGTAGTTGGTGACGGCAGAAATTGCTGCGAGCCTCGCTGTCCGGCCTGCTGAGGTCGAACTACTTCCGGCGGAGGCACCTGCCCCCATCATGCCTGAAGAGGATTCTGCGGTAGTCGATTTCATTAGAGTGTTGCTCCAGATCAGGAGCCCGTTCGAATGGTTCCCATTTCTCTCGGGCGGTTCAAATTTCAGCCTTCCCTGGCGACAACTTTAGTAAATCCGTAGACGAAGTGCTTCTTACAGCAAGGTGTGCCGAGCTGTACCAGCTTCCCGACAGGAGTCGAGCTTAATGCAGAGTTCCAATCAACGCTGTTCGAGATGCTCCAAAATCTTAACCATTTCAAACTGAAATCTCGAACAGCCTCCCAAAGTTTTTTCTACGTTTTCAAACCTCAATCAATACATGCCAACTTCTTATGCATGCACGCACAAGAAACATGCGTTTTATACAGAAGTACACACCATCAAAGTTCACCCTGACTACCCAATCCAAAATTGACGACATGAGGGTCCAGACACATAAACTCTAAGGATTAAAGCGGGTTAACAAGATGCTACGGTTACGAAGCGATTGAGCGACATACTCAACCTCGTGCACCGCGATACATGATCTGCTGACGGGCAGCCCTTTCGCGAATCTGCGGGACCGCACTTTGATGTGCCAGCACAATCAATACATCCCCTACCTGAATTCGATAATGGGGATCTGGATTCTTCATGACGGAGCCATCCGCGTGACGGATCGCAATCACCACGAACTGGTTCATTTTTCCAAGAGAAAGATCACTCAGTAGTTCATTCGCCAGCGGAGACCCGGACTGAATTTGAATCTCGTTGATCTGTAACCCGATCTGATCCAAATCCTCATTGAGAGTTGTCTTCGCAAACGACCCTCCCAGTAGTTTTTCCGCCGAGGGATGCGTAATCAGTCTCGCAATTTTCGTCGCTCCAATTGCTGCCGGTAGAACCACTTTAGTCGCCCCGGAACGTAGCAGCTTTTCTCCGTCGAAGGAGATTCACCGCGAGCAATGATTTCCACCTCCGGATTGAGTTCCCGCACAGTTAAGGTGATGAAGACATTCGCCGCATCGTCAGGTAATACACTCGCAACCACACGGGCTTTGGTGACCCCCGCCATCTCCAATATTTTCTCTTCGGTGGCGTCGCCGATAATCACGAATAACCCCGAGTTTTCAGCCTCGCGCAGACGTTCCTGGTTGGTATCGATCACCACGAATTCCTGGTTCGATTCGCGTAATTCCCGGGCCAGAATCCGGCCAACCCGACCGTAGCCACAGACGATGACATGATTCGTCAGCTTCTCAATGCCCATAGTCATTCTTCGCACTCCCAGTACACGCTTTAATTCCCCCTCGGCAATCAGTTGTACAAACCCGCCCAGGACATAAATCGCCGAGGTACACCCGGTGATGATGACCCCCATGGTGAAGATTTTCATCGCGTCCGTTTCGATCGGACGCACCTCCCCGTAACCGACTCCGTAGATGGTGATGATCACCATGTATATCGCTTCCAGCATGTCCCAACCCGCGAACCAGTAGCCGAAGATGGCAATGATGTTCGTGATCACGAAGAAGATCGTGCCGATCAGAATTTTACGGAGGGAGGATTGCATGGAACAATTACAAGCAGTTTCAAAAGCCTCTAGCCGGAACTCAATCTACAGCAGCCACCACCAGGTGATTCATCGCCATTTCTCTGTTTTCTCAAGGTGCATCGCGATTGCATCGATAATCCAATCGCGCACTGGCGGCGCAAAACCACGCTATGAAGAATCATCAGCGATAAAAGCCGCCCCATACCCACGAAGTGGGCTAGAAGAGGCGGTTGAGACCGTTGAGGGCTGCGACTCGATACGCTTCCGCCATTGTCGGATAGTTAAACGTCGAGTTGACAAAATACCTGAGCGAATTCTGTTCCCCCGGTTGCGACATGATCGCCTGACCAATGTGAATAATTTCGGAAGCGTTCGATCCAAAACAGTGAATCCCCAGCAGTTGCAGGGTTTCGCGATGGAAGAGAATTTTCAGCATTCCGACTGTCTGGCCGGTTATCTGAGCACGAGCGAGGCTCTTAAAGATCGATTGCCCCACTTCGTAGGGAATCCCCATGTCGGTCAATTCCCGCTCTGTTTTTCCGAGGGAACTGATTTCCGGGCTGGTATAAATGCCGGTTGGAATATCTTCGACAAGAGTCTGATCACATTCGCCTGAGATCATATGCTGTGCGGCGTAACGCCCCTGAACATACGCCGCACTTGCGAGTGAAGGACGACCGATGACATCCCCGACAGCATAGACATTTTCCGCCGCCCGGAAATGTTCATCCACGTCGATTAACCCGCGACTGTTGGGAGTGACACCGACTGTTTCCAAACCTAAATCTTCGGTGTTGCCCGCACGCCCCGCCGCCCACAGCAGGATGTCTGTTTTGATCTGCTTGCCGGAAACCAGATGCAGAATGACTCCATCAGAGACAGTCTCGACCCGTTCAAAAGCCTCTCGATGCCGAATGACGACCCCCCGTTCACGCAGGTGATAACTCAGGGCATCGATAATTTCATCATCCAGAAATTCGAGCAATTGCTCGCGGGTGTTGATCAGGTTGACCTTCACCCCCAGGTTTTTGAACATCGAGGCGTATTCACAACCAATCACCCCTGCCCCAAAAACACTGATCGATCGGGGTGTCTCTTTCAGATCGAGGATGGTGTCACTGTCGTGCAGGAAAGGATGCGAGAAATCGATATTGGAAGGACGGAAGGGTCGCGAGCCTGTCGCGATGATAATCGATTTGGCCTGCAGCTCCCGTTTGCCTCCCAGTTCATCATAGACTTCCACCATGTTGGGCCCGGCGAGTTTTGCGTGACCGTGGTAGACATGAACTGAGTTTCGGTCGTAAAAGCTTTGCCGCATTTTGACCTGTTTATCGATCACAGTCGAAGCCGATTTTCGCAGGTTCGCGAAGGAGCGGGCTTCCGCCAGTGTTTCCGAATCGACAAACCGGCCATCGAGCATGCTGGTCGTCTGGAAAATGGCAAACCGGAGGGCTTTGCTCGGAATCGTTCCCTTGTGAGTGCAGTTACCGCCGATGAGTTCCATTTTCTCGACAGTCGCAACCGAACAGCCCATCTTGGACGCCTGCATGGCGGCCCCTTCTCCACCGGGCCCAGTTCCGATCACGATAACGTCGTAGCTCTGACTATGTGATGATGCCACTGCTGCTCATTTCCTCTCGCTGGTGATGTCAATTCGAACTGGAATTGGAAAGCACACGCATCCCTCCGCAAATTCGAGACCAATCCATTTCCGCCGAGAGAACGCGCAGGTCATCCTAGCGGGAGAAGTGGTAAGGGTGCAAGGAAGGGAGGCTGGCTGAGAAATCAGTCAGTCACATCACCATTGTGATCCTATCCGAGTTGACTGAAATCCATTGGCTTCCCTTCTGAGGCAAATCACAAATCACTTCGCCCGTTGCGTGATCAGATAGGAAATCAGATCCCGGAACTCAGCCTCGTTCATTAATTCTGAAACGTTTGCTGGCATCAGGGAGTTTTTGGAGGTGACCTGTTCGTCGATTTCGTCGAGGGGGACGGCGAATTCTTTGCCTTTATTGTCGACCAGAATCAGGTTGGTTCCTTCTTCCCGGCGAACAAGACCCGTGAGGACTTTGCCTTCGTCGGTGACGATGGTCGTCGAGCGGAACATCGTATCGACGTTGCGGTTGGGGTCGAGGATGTCCTCGATAATTCGTTCCATACCCCGGCCACCAATTCCATCGAGCTGCGGACCAACCAGCGCCCCTTCACTCCCGATTTTGTGGCAGACCGCACAATGTTTCTTGAAGAGTTGCTGACCGGCTTCGACATTGCCAGCATAGCCGATCTGCTCCTGAATTCGCGTTTCGATCAACTGCGCGACTTCTTCGGTGATTGCGGGAAGT
Organism: Planctomycetaceae bacterium; assembly: GCA_041398805.1. GTDB lineage: Bacteria > Planctomycetota > Planctomycetia > Planctomycetales > Planctomycetaceae > Polystyrenella. The sequence continues at coordinate 169,107 of JAWKUC010000004.1, forward strand.
CCCGCTGTCAGTTTGGAAACCTCTGCTTTCACCTCATCACTTGCAGTGGAGTCGATCCGATCGCGGATTGTTCCCTGTAACAGCAGTCGTGGGGAAGCCTTGCCCGCTCCGACTAATTCGATCAGTTCTGTTTGTCCCTCGGCTGTCGTCGCCAGACGTTCTGCGAGGACAAGTTGCATGCGCTGGGGAACTGATTGAAAGGCCTGAACCAGAAGTTTCTGGCCATCTGCTTCAGCCTGATCGCCAGGTTGAGCGATGGCGGCAACGATTGCATCGCGCAGCTCCAGGGAAGTCGCCACATCGCCCACAAGTGCACCCAGGGCACCCAACCGGGTGCGAGGTTCCAGTAGCAGAATCGCATCGACGATCTCCTGCTCCGTCGAACGATCAAACTGATCTGCTTCCAGGAGGCTTCGTAAATCGGGGATGTGTCTTTTCATATGAAACTCAGCCGCCAGACGCGCAAAATTGCGGATGTTTTCCACATTCTGACGCGGAGGAGCAACCGGCATGGTGAACTGCTCTTCGGGTAGATTCCCGATCGCAATCCAGGCATAGGAGCCCCCCGCATCTCCATCAACGACTTCCAGGTACCCTTCTTCACCCGCCCAATCAGTCAGATCCCACTCGACATGTTTGGCAACATCATTCCGAGGAGCAAGTTCGTATTGAATGACTTCATCTGTTGCAGCAAGACGTAAGCGTGCAAAGTTCAGGTTATTAGCTGGCTTGTCCGGAGAACCGAGATGACCGCTCAAATCGAATTCCAATCGGGCGGGCAACTTACACAGTTTTGACTTCAACACACCAACTTCACGCTCTCCGTAGACAATGCTATCGAGGAAGAGAGAGGCTTTTCCTGTATTCTGTGCTGTCCGTTCTTGCAGTCCCCAGGGAATGGAAACCTGTCCCGTTCCCGGCAAGGCCATGAACCGCCAGCCGGCCAGTTGGTTGAGAGAGGTTTCCAGCAACTCATTCGTAATTGAAGTGACCCACTCCACGAGAGATTCCGGCATCTCTGCACCACGCTGACGCAGACCATTCTGAATTGAGAGGATGAGTTCGCGCTGCAGATTAATATCGTGGCTGGATTGTTTCTTCGCCAATGGGATTAATTCTTCCAGTTGAGCGGGAGGAATCAGGTTGGCTGCTTCACGTAAGAGACGTGCAGATTGTTCAGGATTGGGATCGAAGTTGACAAGATAGAACTGCATCACCCGAGCCGCAGCGGGAGTATCAACCGCCGGCATCACATCGACCAGCTCAGTCGCACCTTGTTTAGAGAGTGATTTCAACTCAACCGCAGCCAATGTTGCTTCGTCGAGGCTGTTCTGCTTGAGGGCGATGCGAATCATCTGTCGCAGGTGATTGTCCTCTTCAGGCACTGAAGCCAGCGCTGATAAAAGCTGTTCGATGTTCCCTGCCCTCGGATGCAAACCAAGCGCCTCGGCTGCAGCCCGTTTTGCAAATGCGTCCTGATCGTTCAAGCCTTTGAGGGCGAGGTCGAATTCAGACTCTTTCCAAGCTTCAGTCTCGGCGAGTGCTTTGAAGGCATGTGTTCTCACCATCGCCTGCTCATCTTCGGAAGCCCGTTTAAAATCGGCCGTGGTGACTTTTCCAATCGCCTTCAGAATCCACAAGGCATGACTACGCACATAAGGACTGTCGCTCGTTTTGAATGCCTCGCGGACACTCTTCTCGGCATCGACACCAACCCGGTCAATCACCTCATACGAAGCAAGCATCCGTTGAGTTAATGTCGGATGATCGAGTTCTTTGAGTAACACGTTGAGCGGAGCCGATCCTAAAGGTGTTGCCAGTTCGGCTGGTTTACTCGATTCATTATCACCTGTATAAACCACCCGCCAGATACGTCCGCTGGTGCGGTCACGCTCCGGATGTTTCAGGTCGACTTCGTAGTGACCAATAATCTTGTTGTAAAAGTCGGCGATGTACAACGCCCCGTCAGGTCCCGTACGCACATCAACCGGCCGGAACCAGGGATCGGTACTGACGACGAAATCGTCAGCTTCTTTCGCCAGAATGGTCGATCCATGAAACTCAAGCGTGTCGCGATTGACTCGACTGGTCATCACGTTTCCGGAAAAGGTATTCCCTCGATATTCCGGAGGAAAGTTTTCACCAATGTAAACAGTCAACCCGGCAATGGCTGTTGATCCATGCTGGTGATCCATCATCGGCGGAACGAATCCCAGTCCATCATCTGGTTTTCCAAAGCTGGGATAATAACCCCCTCGCAGTAACTGATAGACTGGTTTGCTGTGACAGTCGGCAGTGAAAATGTTTCCGAGTGGATCGACTGCTGTCCCAAAGGGATTGACCTGCCCATGCGTGAATTGCTCAACCCGGGAACCATCCATGCGAATGCGATACGTGTTACCGGAGTTCATGTGAATGGAATGACCATCGGCTCCCGCGACAGTTGTGTTGTTGTTGAATCCGTGATTGATGTGAATCCAGTTATCAAAGTGCCTGCGGAAACTGTTATGCAAACCGTGCGTATCGCGTTCATAACCGACCGGACCATATAATTTTTCGCGTTTGTCGGCTTTGCCATCTCCATCGGTGTCCCGAAAGAACCAGATGTTGGGAATGCTGAAGGCGATGACTCCATCCTGATAGGGAATCAATCCCATGGGAATGTTGAGTCCATCAACAAAGGTCGAAATTTTGTCAGCCTTACCATCACCGTTGGTATCTTCCAGGATCTTGATCGAGTCTCCACCTGGCTTCCCTTCCTCGACTGGAAAGGGATATTCAACCGTATCCGTAATCCACAACCGGCCATCGGCATCGAAAGCCATATTGAGCGGTTTACTGATATCAGGATCCGCAGCGACGAGTTGAATCTCGAAACCTTCCGGTAAGGTGAACGTTTTCTGTTCATCTGCGGCTGTTAACCAGGGGGTAGGTCTGATCTGTGTTGCGAACGGGTCATCCTGAGCTAAAAGTAAATCCGCTCCAGTAAGAACAATCGCCAACGCAAGAATCGGTCGCAAAGAAAATTTCATGTCGAGTGCATCACCTGATGAGTCGTGGTGGAAGGTAAAAACGGAAACCAATAAAATATCACAGATATCTACCCGGAGACAAACCTTCCCACCCATTTAAAACAGAATCTTCTCTCCTCTACTCATGTGCATGGTTTCATTTGTCATCCCCAGCCTGAATCAAGCCCGCTACCTCAAGCGGTGCCTGGATTCCTGCCTGGAACAGCAGCTGGAAAATTTCGAAATCATCGTGCGGGATGGGGCATCAACAGATGGATCGGTTGATCTACTGAAATCTTACGGAGACCGCATTCAATGGGTCTCGCAGAAAGATGGGGGACAGGCTGCCGCAATAAATGCCGGAATTGCGAGTGCCCGGGGAGAGATCATCGCCTGGATCAATTCGGACGATTTCTACGCGCGGCATGATGTCCTCTCTCGCGTGGTTTCACTGTTCCAGCATGATCCGGAACTGGACATCGTCTATGGCAACGGGCAACTCGTTAACGAAGAAGGCCAGGTTACTTCTCCCTTTCCGAGTCGCCACCTCAATGATATGAAAGAAATTCTGCTGCATCCGGTCAGCTTCGTGCTGCAACCGACGGTTTTCTTTCGCCGCGAACTTTTTTTAAGTGTCGGTGGTTTAAATGAAGAACTTCATTGGGCGCTCGATTACGACTTGTGGCTGCGAATGTTCCCCGCGGCCCGCCACGTTCAATACCTGAACGACTACCTTGCATATGGAACAGTCCACGCGGACGCCAAGTCTGTTTACGGAATGCTCCCTCAATTCCGTGAGACCTGGAACCTCAAATGGAAATACGCTCCCACCTTCAACATAAGCAGCCAGGACCGTGCCCGGCTCTATTGGGGGCATCTGCGGAATCATCTTTACTATGGAGCGGTCAAAATCGGCCTGAAAAAGGTGACCTGAAGCCCCGGATTCACAGGAAATCAAATCGGAACCGGGAGAAACGGTTGTCCCCTCTTCCCACATCCATCATGATGAAAGCCCCTCCCGATATTACCTTTCTCGGCACACACACTTCGAATTCCATTGCGGACTTGATTCATGACTTTCCTAACCAGCAGACTCACCTGTTTTTCACTCCTCTTATCTGCTTTCTGTCTGGTGCCTGCCAACCTGAAAGCAGAAGAGCCGGAAACATCGAAGCCGGAGCCACTGGTTCTTTTCGAGTACGAAACCATTAATGCTGAAGAATATGGATACCGAATTCCCTCTCTTGTCCAAACCAAATCGGGGGTATTAGTGGCAGTCGCCGAGCGACGTCTGGGTTTACACGATCATAGTGAGAACGATCTCGTCATGCGTCGCAGTTCCGATCAGGGTAAAACCTGGACACCGATCGAACTGGTTATTGAAGCAGGTGGTGATTCACTGAACGACCCCGCAATGATCGTCCTCGAAAGTGGACGCATTCTACTGCGCTACCTCCATTTCCCCCGAGGTGTTCACGCCCGTAAATCCGAACATACAGTAAGAGCAGATCCTGGCTATGGCGGCCCTAAAAATGTACGCATCTTTTTACTCTCCAGCGACGATGAAGGCCAAACCTGGTCTGCTCCCCGCGATGTAACGCGTGAGATGCGCCGCGAAACAGCGATTTCCATGGGAAGCCCCGGAGTCGGGATACAACTTAAAACGGGTGAGCATCAGGGAAGAATTCTTTTTCCGAATTATGAAGTCTACCCGGTTGGTGAAACTGATCGTTACTCGATTAATTCAGTTTCCTATTCAGATGACAATGGAAAATCCTGGCAACTCTCAGAGACAATCGCTGAACCGACTTCAGTTGGACATGGCAACGAAGCCCAGATGGTTGAACTCGCCTCTGGTGAACTTCTTCTTTCTTCCCGTGATCAGGATGGAGAATTCATCGTAAACTTTCCATCAGTAAGATGGAGGCCAGACCTGGTCAACGCATCATTACCTGACTGAGTTTGTCACTCCCTACTGCATGTCGAGTATGATTCGTTATCAGCATGAAAATGAGGACCTGCTACTCCACTCCGCTCCGCATGGACGACGCTGGCGATTACCGGGGGCCATCTTCTTCAGCCGCGACAGTGGCAAAAGCTGGTTCACCGGTCAGGAAATAGAACCCGATTACCTCGGCTACTCTGTACTCTGCCAACTCAACAACGGAAAAATCGCCTGCATCTACGAGACCGAAGACTGCTACCAGATCATGCCAGACTTATTCACTTAACGAACTGCTTAAGTAGACGCGATTATTACATCCGTAGACTACCAGCAACTCGCAGTTTCACATTGAAACACTCTCTTCAGAAAATCGCTCTCATCTAGCGAATACTTCTCCTGCAGCTGAAAACCTCAGTGAAATCAGTGCTGATTCTTTATCAGAGATTTTGCGCTGAGGCAAAACTTAATGGAGAACTCCATGGTGAGAGGCGATAAGTAACACAGGGGAGTTTCCTTGGGAACTTAATTTCCCAAGCGCGCAAACAATCTCTCTCCCAAAACAATACTAATAACCCAGGCGAGTTCATGACATTCTCTTTTATTGCCACCTGTTACGGGGCATGTTGCGACGTATGCGTCTAACCTGCTCGTCGATCAATTGGGTTTCTTCAAACATGTTCTTCAATTGAATTTCTGGAATCTCGCCTGCTTCTTTTTCGGGGTCGATGAACACCTTCGGTTCGAATGTACTTGGAACCGGGACAGCCGATACGGACAACGTGGTACTGACCATCGATGCCGACTCAATCCTGATCAACTGGATGAGTTATAAACGATTGTTTGCAATCGCTGATTTCGATGACTTCCTCTGGATGCACTCGCAGGTGCCGATTCGCTTGTCGTTCAAGATCATACTGCGGTTGAGTTCTATCAATTGGCAGAACATCACTGACAGTGACGGGGGCGGGAGTTTACGATTCAAGCAGATGACTTTAGACAGATTATTGTTCACTCAATGAAGGAAACGATACCACCGTCACTTTCAATGACACAATCAGCGATGATTACTTTCGATTCACACAATCTCGTGCGGAGATGAAAAGCAGTAGTTATCGGAATTATGCTTATGGATTCAGCGACGTAACCGCGAATTCAACTCTGGGAGGAATCGACCGGGCATTTGTGGACGACACCGACGAGGACGATACTGTCTCGCTCACGTCGACCTCGATCACACAAAACAGTACAAGCTTTGCGGTAACCGCGAACTCTTTTGATCGTGTATTTGCAACTTCTACCAACGGCGGAAATGACAGCGCCACGGTGACAGACACCTCTGGGAACGATAACCTCGCCGTGAAAGAGTCAAAAACGACGATGCAGTTCAGCACTGGTCCGATTGGTCACCTTGAGGGATTCAGCTCTGTCACCGTGAATGCTTCCTCAGGGGGAGAAGACTCCGCCCTGCTCTACGATTCAGCTTTGGATGACACCGTGATCCTGAACCCCAACTCGGGCAGTATCAGTCGGACGGGTTTCAACACCCAGGTGAATGACTTCGAGAAAATTGTCGCCTACAATCTGGCCGGAGGAGACGACACTGTCACCATCAACGATTCCAATGGAGACGACCGACTCGTCTTCGACTGGAACAAGGCTTACCTGGAAGGGAACGGTTTCAAGATTGCCGCTTCAGGTTTTAATGATGTTACAGTCAATGCGAATCAGGGTGGAACCGACCTGGCCCATGTCAATGATACACCCGGCAACGACCAGTTGACGATGAACGAAACCAGTACAACCTTGACCGGTTCCGGCTTGATGTTCACAGCGAATAATTTTGAGCGTGTTTATGCTTATTCCAACACGGGCTACGATACCGCCACATTAACAGACTCTCCCGGCAATGATTCTTTCGTTGGTCGTCATGACTGGTCCTACTTTAGACTGCCAGGCACGCTGTTGTATGTCATTGACTATGCCATGGTCCGGGTCCACGCGACTGAAGGAGGAACCGACCGGGCATCCCTGAGAGATTCTAACGACAAAGAAACCTTCACCCTCACGCCGACCAGGACCATGAAACAACATTCCGACTTCACTACAGTGGTTGATGGTTTCGAAGATGTTTATTCATATTCCAGTGGTGGAGATGATGTCGCAAAATTTATAGGTTCAACTGAGGATGACATTCTCATTGTGAAACCTGATTACTCCTATTTGCACAAAGATGGTATCGAAACTTTTGCGATCGGATTCCCGACACTGAACGTCGATGGCAATGGGGGAGCAAATGATGTCGCCCGATTGTATGACTCAGCGGGCGATGAATGGTTCTGGGAGAACGGTTCCTACGCCACTTACAATACAAACGGCTCGGAATATAAAATCGAAGACTTCGACAAAATCCACCTCTACGGTCATTCTGGTGGTAACAATATTCTGGCTGAAGTTGTCGACCTGGAAGCGTACTATCAGACCTACGGTAGCTGGACCAATTTTATTCCGGCACAGGCCGGTTCCTACCTCTTCGATTTTTCACAGCCTGACGCAGATCTCACCTTTACAGACGCTCGTGCCACCTTAACCCAGGGCATCTTTCCGGACAAAATTACAATCGCATTCGCAGATCCCACCGCAAACAGTAGTACGCTAAGTATGAGTGTTATTGGAACTACTGACAAAACAATTACGATTCGACTGGCAACCAATGGAAATGGCACTATTACTAGCACCGGAAGTGACGTGGAAGCACTGATCAATGGAAACAGTATCGCCAACAGCCTGGTTCATGCATTCAGCGAGGGAACTGGCTCAGGAATTGTAGAAGCGCATGTCGCCACGGACATCCCGGATGGAATCGATCCACCGGTTCCTCCACCCAGTTAAGCAGGCCCCTTTCCCTCTCGGTAGATCGCGTTTAATACTCGCGGCGTTCGCGTGAGGAGGGGATGCCCATCTTCTTACGGTATTTCGTAACCGTCCGGCGGGCCAGATTGAAGCCATCTTTAGCCAGAGCATCAACCAGGGCGTCATCGCTTAACGGGTTCTGCTTGTCTTCGTTGTCGATGACTTCTTTCAATTTACGGCGAATATTCTCCCAGGCAACTTCTTCACCGTCGGCGGTGGTGGTTCCCCCACCGAAGAAGCGTTTCAGCGGAGTAGAGCCACGCAGGGTCTGAATCCATTTGTCATCGACAGCACATGACCACGGTCGTCATGTCGCCCACACATCAGCAATCTGCTGCATTTTGAGCAGGACGATACTGTTCGGACCATCTTCGAGAAAGTCTGATTGATGGTCGATAATCGCCCTGAGCAACGGCCTTGATTGTGCCATACCGCTGTTCGATCGCTTCGATCAGCCATTTCGCTGAATCGACTTTTTCTTGATGAACTCTTTGGTTTCAGCATCCGGGTTACTTTGCAGCATCTTTATATAAGGGGACTGATGCGAAGTTCGGGAATGTATTCATCAATGAGCGAGACGACCCACTTCCCTTCGTCATCCTGCTCCACTTTCAAGTCAGCCGTTACCCGCTGCACGGAAACCTCTTCGAAGCCCCCTACGGGAAAGGGATTTAATTTTCGCAGCTCTTCTTCCGCTGCTTTGATCAACTCAATCAGGTAGCCTGTTTACGAGGTGATGACTGGCAATCGATTTTTGCCCATATCTTCAAAATGCTCTGTAATCAAGGTTACCAGCACATCTCGATAAGGCGTCTCTTCAGTTAACTGGAGCAGCAGGCACTCACTTTCACATTCCGGGCACCGACTCCCGACGGATCAAGCTTCTGGATTAAGCGCAAGGCCTCTTCCGCTTTTTCCATCGAGATAATACGACCGTAAACCTGAGAGATTTCGGCCAGTGGGCACTCTGCAGGCGACCATGTTTATCGAGGTTCTGAATCAGATACTCTCCAAATTCCCGCAGCTCATCATCGCATTCGAAGAAGGAGAATTGTTCAAGCAAGATATTCCTGCAGCGAATAAAGTGATCCGTCAGAAGTTCGCGACAGCATCGTGTTGACGATCGAGATATCGTCCAGCCGATTGGAGAAACCCGTGAACCGGCGCCCCAATGTTATCTTCAGACCATTCCTGCGACATCTCAAGTAAGCGTTCGAAGTCGGCCTCGTTGTTATGATCGTTATCAACCAGCAGTTCCCGCTCGGCCAATAACTCAGTGTCGTGTTCGGCTTCCCTGGGCTTTTTCCCGCTCGAATTCAACTTCCGTATCAGGTAGGTTTTCCGGATCAGCACCACCTGTTCCAGTACGACGTTCTCTTCCAGTTCCTGCTCAATCCGTTCCTGTAGCATACATCAGGGAGCTGGGATTTCCATTGACTGGATCATGCGTGGGGCCAGCTTCATTTGCTGGTCATCTTCATCTCTGTTGTGAATGACTCAGATGCATAGTGATCTATAAAATCCAAATAAAAGCCAATGATAAATACAGAAAGAGGGGGTTTAAAATTTCAGGGCTAAATAACGTCTTGTTGAAATAAAGTTGCTGGAGTCTTTTTCAAAATCCGATTGTGGTAGTTCTCGACACTGCAAAAACAGGGTCAGCAATAACGAGGTCAATGTGACCCATCAGAAGGTTTTGAAACTTCTTTCAGTGAGAGAAATCCTGGCGACCGCGTAAGGCATCGGCCAGCATTTCCTTGTTGGCAAATTCTAAAACTGAACCCGAGGCAATACCACGAGCTAATCTTGTTACTTTGACATTTTCCGGTTCAAGTAAATTCGAGATAAAGAGCGCCGTTCCATCCCCTTCGACAGTGGGGTTCGTCGCCATGACTAACTCGGTGATTCCTTTGGTTCGAATCCGTCTGATAAGTGCATTGATGGTCAGGTTCTCAGGACCAATTCCCTCCAGGGGAGAAATCCGCCCCTGCAGCACATGGTAGGTTCCGTTGAAGATGGTCGCTCCTTCCAGCGCCAGCACATCTTTCGGTTGCTCCACCACACAAACGAGATCCTGCTGACGGCGCGGATCGCGGCAGATATCGCACAGCTCCTGATCGGTCAGATTGAAACATTGGGAGCAGGGGCGAATCGATTCCTTCACCTGCTGAATTGCCGAGGCCAGTTCCAGTGCTTCCCGCTTAGGGCAGGAAATCATGTGATACACCATTCGCTCGGCTGACTTTCGGCGACACCCGGCAGGAGAGCAAACTGTTCAATCAAGCGACTGACAGCCGGACCGTAAGGATGCGTAATTTGATGGACACTTTTCGCCACGTGGAAACCCAGATGAAAAATAGTTTGAGAAACGTTCGATCGCGGAAGATTGCCTGTGGGGAGAACCTCTTATTTCAAGCCTAGCTGAGATAGAGCATCACCCATACCAGGTAAATCCATGCCTCCCGTAATCTTGTCCATTTCTTCTTTTTGAGCTGCTTTCATTTTTTCAATCGCCAGATTTGTGGCGGAGACAACCAGATCTTCAATCATCTCTTTGTCACCTGATTCCATCAGCGAGGGATCAATTTCAATCGAGGTCAGTTTCATTTCGCCGGTGACCTCCGCTTTAACCAGGTCTCCTCCCGCTGAAGCCGAGACACGCAGTTGAGAGATCTTCTCCTGCATCTCTTTCATTCGGCTCTGCATTTCCTGAACCTGTTTGAACATCCCGGCCATATTTCCGAGGCCTTTAAACATATGACGACTCCTCCCCAGGATGAAAACAACGTCTGTAACGTATGTATTGTGAAATCGGTCCAGTTGGATAGGAGGGACTGACGCTCAAATTGGCGCGAAGCCACTCTGTATGCAAACCATGGGCCGGTTAGTCTGTACGATGCAGGTTTCTCAGGACTTTGGTAACAGCTTCTGCATGTTGATCGAAGTACTTCCGAAAACCTGGACAGCCTCTTTCACAAACTCGTCATGGACATCATTCAGCTCAACCGCTACCGGCCTGAGGGCTGGTGTTTTGGGTTTGGGAGCTGCAGATCCACTCGATTCCCGACTTTCTTCACCCGCAGGTTCTTCTGTCGGCAGGAAGTCGATGCGAATCTCACGACCTGTGATCGTCGAAAGCGTCTTCTGGATCAGGGCCATGTTATCCTGTCGAGAAAGCGACTGTCGGAGGAAATCATACTTCGCAGGATAGATTAAATCCAGTCGATTTGGCCCGGAAATTGCTAAGCCAGTCAGGGATTTCAATTGATGAAGCCCCTTAACCTCCTCAGAAGAAACGAGTTGAGAGAATATCTCGGACTCTTTACCGGGGGAGAATTCTACAATGGCCGAGACTGTATTGGTTTCAATCTGGGGGGCGGCAGCGACTGTTTCAGCCAGTTCTTCCAGCTGTTCAGCAGCTGGCTCTTCCTCATCCAATTCGGAAACGACGGACATTTCCGGCTGACCTTCCAGCCCATCGACTTCAGTGAGCGGTGTGCCGGCTAATTGCACTACCCCCTCAATTTCTTCTTCGGGTGTCGCGGAAATTTCAGAAGCAACTTCCTCGCTCGTCTCGATAGTTGCTTCAGGAGAGTGCTCGCCATTCAATTCAGCTGAGTCCGGGGAGCTATCATTTTTTTTTTGCGGTGACTCGCCTCCACCTGAGGAAGAAGTTCCCAGGGTCGCTGGAGCCACTTTGCCCCCCTGCAGCAGGTTGATCAAAGTCTCCATCTGCTGCAGATCCTGAAGCATCGTCATTCGCACGAGGGCAAGTTCCACCAGGGAACGTGCGTGGGAAGCTCGAAACATGCGGCTTTTTGCCTCGGCCAGAATTTCGAGTGCGGCGATGATGGTACGCAGCCCCCACGCCTGAGCCTGTTTTTGCAGGAGACCGCGATAAGAATTAGCGACGCTCAGTAAGGGAACCTGATCAGCATGCGCTGCCAGAACCATCAAGTCACGTAGATAGTTCAACAATTGATCTACAAATTCTGAGAGTTGCACCCCAGCCGTTAAGGCTGAGTCGAGGAGTTCCAGCACCTGCCTGCGTTCACGTTTGATTAAAGCCTCGGCCAGGGCTGTAACGCGTTCGTCATCCGCTGTTCCGAGCAGGCGATGCACATCGGCGGCGGTGATCTTCTCTCCCCCGAAGGCGAGTAACTGGTCAAACAGCGATTGGCTATCCCGCATCGAACCTGCCGCCCGGCGGGCAACCAGATCAACCGCTTCATCTGAAACTTCAAAACCTTCTGCGGTCGCAATCTGTTTCAGTCGCTGGCTGATATTCCCCGTTTCAATGGTGCTGAAATCAAATCGCTGGCAACGGGAAAGAATTGTATCGGGAAGTTTCTGGGGTTCCGTTGTACAAAATACAAATTTGACACCGGGAGGGGGCTCTTCCAGAGTTTTCAAGAGGGCATTGAAGGCCTCCTTGGTCAACATATGGACCTCGTCGATGATGTAAATTTTGTACCTGGTCCGCATCGACTTGACGTTCACATTCGCCCGTAACATGCGGATATCATCGATCCCCCGGTTGGAGGCACCGTCGATTTCCAGGATATCGACATCTCGTCCTTCTGAAATACCCACGCAGATTTCGCACTCATTACAAGGGTTTCCCTCGTGCGTGTGCGGGCAGTTGAGTGTTTTCGCCAGAATACGTGCGGTTGAGGTTTTGCCAACTCCACGCGCCCCGGTGAACAGGTAGGCATGAGCCACACGGCCAGCATGGATCGCATTTTTCAGAGCCCGGGCGACGTGTTCCTGCCCGATCACCTCATCAAAAGCCTGGGGACGAAACCGCCGCGCCAGCACGGTGTAATTTCCGGTGGTGTCTGTCGTACTTCGATTCAATACTTTCTCAACTCAAATTCTTCTGTGGGGTTTCGACACCAGTTCCCCTCTCACAGGAGGTGAGGTTGTCCCCGTTTTCAGACTCTTCATTCTAACGGAGAGTGTGGAATCCCAGCCTCGGCGTCCCGTGGAAATTTCAGAGTTGAAGTTCTGTTTTTCTCCAAGATTTTTCTAATTCATTATTTCTCAGGGAATTGGATCGGTCTGTTCAAAGAGCTTAATGAGAAACGACCTCCCCTTTAAGTATTGTAACGCGACTTAGAGGTGAAAACCTGGTTTTTCGGGAAAAAGGCCCCCCTTATCGGCAATTGGGCAGGTCGGTCTTGACCTAAATTTTCGATTTCAGTAAATATCCCGCCCGTGCATCGCCAGTACCCGGAAAGGGTCTCGGCCGAGCACGAAATGTCTTTCTCTCCATTTAAGATCAATCCTTCTTCATTAGATCAACAAAAAAACTACGGACAGGAAAAAAGCCCATGCCTGGAAGGATATCTCACTTGTTTGTCTGGGGAGTTGCTGTAGCGACTCTGTCACAAGGTCAACTCTTCGCACAATGGTACGGTGCAAACAATGCATGCAACCCCTGTCAACAACAGGTCGCGGCTGCAGCCCGTCGTCCAAACGTGCTACCAGACTGTCCCCGTTGCCAGTACACCGCGGAAAAGATGACTGTTCAGAAACCGGTCGTCGATACCGTCTGGCGATGAAACCTACACGGCTTATCGCCCGGAAACAGTCCAGCGGACTGCCGAAATTCCGACAGTTCAGTATCAGAACGTCACGGAATGTCAGACCGTCACCCGCGACATGAGCTACTGGCGCAATCGCGTTGAGCCGGTTTGCAAAGCAACTCCCTGTGAGTACGACGGTCGCCCCAACCTGATGGGCTGGCTGAACCGCACAAAAGGCTATTCGATCCGGAACACTTTTACTCCGAACAATCGTAGCAATGCGGAAGTATGTCCCCAACGTGGTCGTAGCAGGTCCCGTGACTCGTCAGGTTGCCATTCGTGGAACGCGTCGGGTCACTTACAACCAGACCGTCATGACCGCTTATCAGGATACCCGCAAAGTTGCCGAACAACGTGTTCGCTACGTTGCTGAAGAAGTCACCCGCATGGTTCCACGTACCGTGATGAAAACCATCCCCAGTGGTACCTCAGTTGCTTATGTTCCTGCCGGCGGCGTCTATGGTGGAACAGCGACAGCGTTCGCACCGACCCACCTGATCCGTTTGCTCCCCGCTCCGCGGAAATCAAACGAAAGTAACAACCGCACTGCAGAAAAACCGGAATCGACGATTCGCTCCCGCACAGATGGGGGACAATCTTCACGAACCACAACGCCAAGTCGTCCACTCGAACCGACTCCCATTCGCTCACGCAGTTTGAACTCAGAAAAACCAGCTGATAGAAGAACTCGCCCAGTCGACTGCCAAACCCGATTTGAAACGACTTGTCACTTCAAACAGTAACCGCCGTGCTCCCAGTATGGTACGCACCGGTCGCTGGAGTTCCTGCTCGCAGCTCCGCTGAAGAAAACAGCTGAACCTTCGCAGCCAGTCCTGGAAGCAGCCCGTAGCTGCCAAAGAATAAGAGATTCATGAAAAATCAAGTGTAGTACAGAAAATTTTTGGAGAGTTCCGTCAGCAGAAAAATTCCGGGTCTAAGGACTTGCACGAAGCACCAAATTAGACCAATGTATTAATTAGACACTGCCGGAATCGCCCAGTTCTCCACATCACAGAACTGGCATTTTCCATCAGAGGTTTTCAACCTCACTTCTGCAATACTTATTATTCACACTCCGCGGCACCAGTCTCTTACTGGTGCCCATTTCCCCGCGTAAAGCTAACTTTGCACGCTTCAAAACCCTTCTTGAGCTAAAGCCAGTTACTACTCTAACGCCAACTTTTCGGGTGGTCCAGACAATCACGCAGTGTTGTCTGGATGCCACTAATTTAAGCGATGATTACTCTCAACTGCAGCACACTTCAAACATCAATAAGTGTGCCACTGTCTGGCTCGCCCAGCAGTGTGATATCAGAGAGCACATTTAGTCCTTCCTGAACGGCTGCAACATCGGGAACCTCTGCAGGGAGCAATTTCTGTTTCGTGAGGAATCACGAAGTTGATGCCACAGAAATCATTCAGAGTTAAAACCTGCAATCACACTGCTGGGCTAGCCAGCAGTGGCACCCGGTCGATCAGCTCAAAGCCCCAGTAACTCGACGAAAGCTTCCAAAGTTGAGGTGATCTCACGGTAATATAGGGGCGCAGTAGGTTGATAGCTGGCACTGTCTGGTTTAATCCATTCGGTCCCTACAACACGGGGAGTCTCCAATCCTGTGCGATAGTCGAGACAAATCGCTAAATCATGCCCAATATGTTTGTTATCAATCAACAAGAGGGAGAGTTCCGCATCGAGCCAGGGTAGATCCCGAGGTCCAGTGCGTGATCCTCGATATTCCATAAGGGAAATCTCTTCATCTCCTGGAACCCAATAGTAGGGAGAATTTCTGATCATTTCATCTATAGAGGTAAGAAATAAAAGCTCTTCTTTGATGAAAGGAATTTTCTCTCTCAGCACCTCATTGCCCGGATGCACCCATCGATTCTGTTCAATCAATTCAATGAGTAATGGTGGAGGCTCTATTCCCGGAATATAAAGTCCCATCGTTTCATTCCTCACACTAAAAATGGATGGTTCGTTCAAAAACCATAGATCTCAGCGTATTTGTTACCAAGTGCTTCCAAAAGTGGTTTCTCGGAAAGCTCTTCGCCCGTCACCACTTTAACCAGATCGCGGGCCTGATACTGTTTACCGCGGTCGTGAATGTTTTTATTCAACCACGATTTCAACTCACCGAATTCACCCCGGCTGATTTGACCATTTAAATCAGTCAGCTGATCTTGAGCTGCTTTGAAGAACTGGGCCGAGTACATTTTTCCGAGTGCGTAGGTCGGGAAGTAACCGAGTAACCCGGCACTCCAGTGAATGTCCTGCAGGCAACCTTGGGAATCGTTTTCGGGGGTGATTCCCAGGTACTCTGTAAACCGCTGGTTCCAGGCTTCGGGAACATCGGCGGCTTCGAGTTCACCTCCAATCAGCATCTGCTCCAACTCAAACCGGAGCATGATGTGCAGGTTGTAAGTCAGCTCATCCGCTTCGACCCGAATGTACGAGGGACGGACATCGTTAAATGCTGTGTAAAACTCATCGGTGTCCGCTTCGCTAAGCGACTCAGGATAGGTCTCCTGCAATTTCGGAAAGAAACAGGTCCAGAAGGGACGACTACGCCCGACAAAGTTTTCCCACAGCAGTGACTGCGATTCATGTATACCAAGCGAAACTGAATTTCCCATCGCAAGGCCATACTGCTCGGGGTTCAACCCCTGTTCGTACATGCCATGTCCTGCTTCGTGCAGAATGCCGAAAAATCCGGAGTTAAAGAAATTCTCAAAGTACCGGGTGGTTAACCGGCAGTCCCCGGGACCAATTTCGCTGCAGAAGGGATGGGCAGTTGTATCGAGCCGGCCCCGTTCAAAATCGAAACCAATCTGGGCAGCAGCCGCCTGGCCCAAAGTATGCTGGCGATCGGTGGGATAACTCCGTTTGAGAATCTCTGTCTGTGGTTTGACACCCGATTCATTAATCTGCTGGAGGATCTTGATAACCCCTTCCCGAAGCGGATCGAACAACGCCTGCACTTGGGTCGCTTTCATCCCCGGTTCATATTCATCCAGTAAAGCATCATAGAGAGACTCCCCTGCTTTACTCAGAATTTTCGCTTCTTCTCGTTTCAAACGAATGATGTTTTCGAGTGACTGCCGAAAGATGGAGAAATCGGCTTGCTTACGTGCTTCGACCCATTTCTGCTGCGCGAGCGAGATCTCCCGTGTCATCTCTTCAACAAGTCGCCGCGGCAATTGAGTCGCGCGGTTATAATCACGACGCGCTTCACGAATGTTAACCGCGAAGACTGAGTCGACCCCGGAACTTGTCTCCAGTTCCTGTAGTTCCGCCAGCGTCTCGCCCAATTCCGCCGAAGTCGCCCGCTCGTGTGTTAACCCCGCCAGCAGAGCCAATTGGTTCGCACGATGTTCTCCCCCACCAGGTGGCATGTAGGTTTGTTCGTCCCATCCGAGCAAAGAGGCACACGAACCCAGAACCGATTTTTCTCGGAGCAGTTCAACCAGGCGATTGTAAGCGGCGGGAGTCTCTGGCGTGGTCATATTGACACCTGTCTGTTGTGGTAAGTCAGTCTCTTTGAAGTCGAAAAATGCGGTTTTTTCACGGCGGGTCATCATATCGAATGGCCTCGGCGAGTGTAAGCGTCGGCCCGGAGCGACCTGCAATCCGGGGTTCCCTCAATTGCCCGAATTCGCTACACCATGCACCTCCAATTACGGAATCTGACTTGAACTGGTTCAGGAGGAATCTGGCTCGTTATGTCGGTTGCCTTGTCAACAAATAGTCGAGTACGCACATCCCTGATGTCGCTGTGGTTACACCGCGCCTCGTGGATGGTTGTGCTCTGCGCGCTCTTCTTAATGGGACTGGGACTCAGCGGGATCGCGCGAGGAGATCAACTGGTCGGCGCCGGTCAGATTATGGAACGACAGCTGATCTGGATCATGCTTTCGCTGCCAGTCATGTTTCTGACGACAACTATTTCCTACCGCCGTTTAATTCCGCTCAGTTATCTGTTGTTTGGGATCAGTCTCTGTCTGTTGGTGGTTGTCTATTTCATGCCCGCCCGTAATGGCTCCCACCGCTGGATTCCCTTAGGAGTCGCGTATCTACAACCTTCTGAGTTCGCCAAACTGACTTATATTATGGCGCTGGCGCATTATCTGATGTATCGTCGCAATTACCGCCGTTTGACAGGTCTCTTGATTCCATTCGGACTGACATTCTTGCCCGTGGCACTCATTTTGAAGGAACCCGATCTGGGGACATCGCTCCTGTTTTTACCGGTTCTCTTCTCCATGTTGTTTGCTGCCGGGGCTCGGCCCCGTCACCTGATGTTGATCATTCTGTTGGGGGTGATCTCATTACCGGTCCTGTGGATGGGAATGTCGGCCGAGCAGAAGTCGCGAGTCGTGACTGTCTTTCAGCAGGAAGATGGCGGAGCGATGCCGCGAGGAGATGGTTACCACCTGCATCACTCGAAACAGATTCTCGCCCTGGGAGGTTTTGAGGGGAGTGCGATCAAGGGTCAGGAGGTCGAAGACCTCCGCGCCTATTATCTCCCGGCAGGCCGCACCGACTTCGTCTTTTGTCTGGTCGGTGAGCAATGGGGTTTCGCCGGATGTGCCTTGATCTTTGTGCTCTACATCCTGCTTTTTGCGAGGGGCTTGCACATCGCGAACTCGACAAACGAGCCTTTCGGGCGGTTGCTCGTTGTCGGAATTGTCGCCCTGCTCGCCACCCAAACTCTGATCAATACTGGCATGACAGTTGGTCTAATGCCGATCACCGGGATGACCTTGCCGCTACTCAGCTACGGTGGGTCGAGCTTGCTCTCCACCTGCGCCGCGCTGGGACTGATCCTAAATGTAGGCATGCGGCCCGGTTACGAGATGAATGCCGATCCGTTTCGATTCAATTCGTGATCTTTCGTTTGCTAACTTCTGTGGGTCTTCAGGGTGATCTGTCCCGCTGAAAACTGGTCCTGACTCAAATAGCCGAAATCGTCTATAATTCCCGGAGAACTGGACGGCCTGGGAGAGTTAAATCATTCCCATCCACAACCAGTCCGCGACACTCTTTTCGTAACAAATATCGAGATCGCAAGATCAGCGGGCCTTTCGAAACAAAGGTTCAACATAGGGAGTAATTAAAAATGAAAGCAAGGAACGCTTTCCCCACCCAACCCGTTCTCTTCTCTGCCAGCCTGTTGGTGATGTGGATGCTTTCTTCAGCTCTATTGTGGGCGCAAGATAAACCCCGCGTGAGTGACACCTTCAAATACAAACCGGTCCAGTCGGGTGTCGATTACCAGACCCCCTCTCCCGATGAATATGATAACTGCAAGGTCGAAGGGGAACAAAAAGGAAAATCTTCCAGCTGGGTGGTCCTTGGCCCCCAGGGAGAAGTTCTTCGACGCTTCACCGATTCCGACGGCGACAAACTGGTTGACCAATGGAAGTACTACCAGTATGGAATCGAAGTCTATCGCGATGTCGACAGTAACTTTGATAAGAAGGTCGATCAATGCCGCTGGCTCAACACAGCCGGTTCCCGGTGGGGTATCGACCAGAATCAGGATGGCAAAATTGATCAATGGAAAATGATTTCAGCTGAAGAAGCAAGCCGTGTAGCGATCGAAGCGATCATTGAGAATGATCCCGTTGCACTACAACAAGTGATGATAACTTCTGAGGAAGTAACTCAGCTCGGTATCACCACGGAATTAGCCAGAGAAATCCAGAACAACATCAACACCGTCGCCGAACAGCTCGCCAAAGTCCGTTCCAACTCTAAAGCAATCACTCCCCAATCCAAATGGATGCGGTTTGATGCGACGGCTCCCGGAGTTATTCCTGCAGATGAAGGGAAAGCTAAATCCGATCTGCTCGTCTATGAAAACGCCATGTCCATCATCGAGACCAGCGGTGAAACGATGCTGGTACAAATCGGTGAGATTGTAAAAGTGGGAGACGTCTGGAAACTGACTGCTGTCCCTCGTCCACTCGTTGGTGAGTCGGTTCAGCTGGCCAGTGGAATCCTGATGCAACCGAGCATCACTTCCCTTGGTAACCAGGAAAGCATGGCTGGTATTCCGGAAGAAGTGCAGAAGACACTGGATGCACTGCAGAAGCTCGATGCCAACAGCCCGGCCCCCACCGATGGCCCCGAAGCAGTGGGTAAGTACAATGCTCAGCGGGCGGACTTGCTCGAAAAACTGGTGGAAGCTTCTTCCAGTCCTGAAGAAAAAAATCAATGGTTACAGCAGATGATCGACGGGATCGCCGCCGCAGTGCAAACAGGTGGCTATCCCCAGGGTTTAAACCGCCTGACAAAACTCGAAGCCTCTCTGAAAAATCATCCACTGAGTGCTTATGTTTCGTATCGGCGAATTCTGGCTGAATATAGCTCGCGCCTGCAGGCAGCAACGGGTGACGAAGACAGACAACAGGTGCAGTCCTGGTGGCTGAAAGAATTAGAAACCTTCGCCAATGAGCATGGTGATTCCGCAGATGCTGCTGAAGCGATGTTCCAGTTAGCACTCGCCCAGGAATTCAGTGGAGAAGTTCGTGCCTCGGAAGAATGGTATAAGAAGATCAGTACACAGCATGCAAAGCTGCCTGTCGCAAAGCGGGCTGAAGGAGCTTTGAAAAGGCTGAACTCGGACGGCAAACCTTTCGCACTTGAAGGGAGCAGTCTGACCGGGGAAAACTGAGTTCGACTCAGTTCCGTGGGAAAGTATTGCTCGTCATGTACTGGACCACCTGGTCCCGCCAGGTCAATGAAGATCTCCCACTCTTGAAAGAACTTTACGAGCAGTATCACTCTAAGGGTTTTGAAGTGCTGGGGGTCAATATCGACCAGACACCGGAAAACCTGCGTCCGTTTCTGTCTCAACAGAAATTAGCCTGGCCTCAGATTTATGAACCGGGTGGTGACGAAAGCCCAACTGCTATCGATTACGGCATCATTATGGTACCGACGATGTTCCTCGTTGATAAAACGGGTGTTGTGCAAAGTCGCCCCAGTAATGTGGAAGACCTGCAGAAACTGCTCCCGGAATTACTGGAGAAATAAATCGACATTATCCGCTCTGGTTGGGTAACCCAGACAATCTCGTTAGAGTTGTCTGGGTGCCATAAGGCACAAGAGGGGGATTTTTTCATCCACTCTTGAGTCTTCTTAATCTCGCCTTAATTGCCCTCTTGTCGCTGCGCGACCCAGACAACACTTCGTGATTGTCTGGGCTACCCATGTTGGAGAAATAAATCGGTTTCTCGCGTTAGCTGGGGGAATTGTTATTCCAGATGATTTCGTGGGGCATGATATTCTGTGCCAGGGAGAGTGCGGCGGCTTTGCCTGCGGCCTCTCCCATGGGGACTGCGTTCCCAGTCACGCGATAACTGGAGTGGGCCAGAAAATCTCCGCTGATACACCGCCCCGCCATTAGCAGGTTGTCGACATCTGCCGAAACGAGTACCGGGTACGGAATGTCGTATTTCTTCACACTCCGTTTGCGAAATGCCTGAACAGTTTCCGGATTACCGACGAGTTCGAGTGAATGGACATCGAACGGAAACTTCGCCTGGGCAATCGCCTGGGGATGACGTAATCCACTCACCAGGTCTTCACCCGTTAAGGTGTATCGACCTTTGATCCGGCGTCCTTCCCGGACACCAATCTGTTCGGCAGTCGCTACGACGGAGATGCCGGCCCATATCCCTCCGAGTTGTTTGAGTCCATTCACAATCTCGAAGACTTCTTTGCGGGCCTCGATCGTCGCTTTCGAAATCGCCCCCGCATCGAAGGCTGAGACCCCATACTCGTGATTCGTCATTAACGAAAATATACCATCATGTAGATGACGTAACGTGGGTGCTTTGTAAGAAGGATGGATGCCCGCTTCCTGCATCAGCTTGAGAAATCTCGGTTTGGCATCTGTTCCCGTTTCGCGCAAGTACGGCTCGACCTCTTGTGGGTCGAGACCGGTTAATAAGGCCATTAACGACATCGGTTGGCACTCACACGCATCACTCAAACCGACATCAAACTGGCACCCCGCATGCGCCGCGAGATCACCATCACCAGTGCAATCGATAAACCGCTCGGCTAACCACGCCTGTCGTCCCGATTTCGATTCCGTTATCACCGCTACGAGTCGATTCTGCGCATCGGTCACCGCACCCACCACCAGCGTGTGCAATTGAATTTCGATACCCGCTGCAACACACATTTCTTCGAGGACTCGTTTGGCAAGTTCCGGATCGTAGACGGTTCCACGACTTTCTTTGGCAACTTCACTACCTTGGGATGCGAGGGCCTCCAGGATCTCCTGCATGATGCCTGATTTATTACCGGCATCCAGAATTTTGGTCAGCATGCCCGCCGTCCAGACTCCCCCCAGGCAACCGGCAAATTCGAGCAGTTGTGTTTTCACTCCAGCGCGTGCGGCAGCAAGCGCCGCCGCAATGCCTGCCGGTCCACCTCCACAGACGAGCACATCGCTTTTACCCGCGATGGGAACGTACCGACGTTCTTCCCGTAAAAAATCTTCGGAGGGAAGCACCTCTCCACTCGTTCGTAAGACTTCACCAGTTTTCAAATCTGGAGGAGTAAGAACCAGTGCAGGTTCTTCCCCTCTGGACTGATCGCCCAGAAGTAATGTCACCGGGGAAAGGAGGGCGCCGGTCGCGGTCGTTTTGAGAAAGAGTCTGCGGGAAGATTGAGACATTCTGCACCTGAAAAATTGAAGTTCAGAGAATTCAACAGAGTTCCAGTCTAACTCGACATCACCAGTGCTGTCAAAATGGTGTCGAATCTTTCATATTTCGATAGGCTTCTGTTCGCTGTATTTTCCGTTTGAAACGGCGGGCCTGCTCGATGACCGAATTTGAAAGAGGAGCGTACTCGATGGCGACACCAGCCTCAGTAAGTTGTGCAAACGATTTTCGTAATTCAGCCAGATAATGCTGATAGAGCGACAATGCCTCATCGGGAATCTGATACCCCGAATACAAACGACAACGCTCCCCGGCATAAATTCGGAAACCATGAAAATGATAGAAGACGGGCATCAGCTTACCCTTTGTTTGTACCGATTGATAACCGACATTCCAGGGGGCAAGCGTTTTCTCAACCTGTTTGAGAATATGAACATCTTCTTCGAACAGGTCAGGCCATTCATCCAGATATTTCTGATCTCCAAATTTACCATCAATGGGAACTTCCGAACAACATTCCAGACAACGCTGTTGCCACCAGTGCGCCACTTCGAGCGCCGCGGCATGGCGATTGAAGGTCATAAACTGCACACAAAACCGACCACTCGTGGCGGTCTGGTCGTACTCGGGCGCGTAAGCATGTTCGGTGATGAGAATCTGCCGATCACTGTCGGTCAGCTCACTCAGTAAGTTTTCAGGCGAATCAAAGAACAACAGATCGGCATCGAGATAGGTTACCCGTCGCACATTGGGTTCCCGTGCGAAGACCGCTTCCATCGTGAACGGAGTCAAAGTCCAGCAATATTCAGCGCGGGTCCGAGTCGGTTTTACGGAGAGTAAGTCTTCGGTCTCGATTTCGCTTAGTGGAATGATGTGTAATCCGGGTAGAGATAACTTACTGAGGGCCGCTTCGACCTCCCGGTCCATACAGACCACCCACAACTCAGCGTGGGAGGCATATTCCTGTAATGAGCGATAGAGCGCCAGACCCAACGGTAAAAACTGCAGGTCGAACAACGTGACAAAATGTTTGGCAGCAGTTGTCGTCATAGCGTCGGCTTGATCATCCATGTTGGCCGCTTTCTTCCACGGCATTCCATGCACGACACGCCTGACAGACGCGTTCAATGGCGGCATCGTCGAGTTGCGGATACATCGGCAAACTTACGACTTCCTGCGCAAGTTGTTCGGTCACAGCTAACGATCCGACTAAACCTTCTGCTACCAACTGCTGGTAGATTCTTTGATAGGCAGGTTGCAAGTGAACGGGAACCGGGTAATGAATTGCCGTTTGAATCTTCTGTTCTTCCAGAGATCGCTGAAACTGTTCCCGTTCTGGCGTTCGAACAACATATTGATGATAGACCGGCTCCGTTTTTGATTGGGGTTGCAGCGACTTTAAAGTTGTCGCAGAGAGTGCCTGATCATAATGCTGAGCGATTTTGCGTCGACGCCTGTTTTCCTGATTGATGTGTCGTAACTTAATTCTGAGGATCGCGGCCTGGAGTTCATCCAGTCGTGAATTGAGACCAATCGCTTGAGATTGACGCGAGTCATTCCAACCGTACTGACGTAAGGCTCTGATTTTATCGGCCAGTTTTTGATCGGATGTCGCCACGGCTCCCGCATCGCCCATCGCCGCCAGATTTTTGGTGGGATAAAAACTGAAGGCAGCCAGCTTGCCGAAGGTCCCCACTCGTTTTTTGCGATATCGCGCCCCGTGCGCCTGAGCGACATCTTCAATGATCGGTAAAGTATTCCTCGGCCAAAACACATAGCCGCGACATCTCGGCCGCAAAGCCATAGAGGTGCACCACAATCATAGCAGCTGGTATTAATGAGCCTGGCTTCTTCTTCAAGCGTTTTAATGTCTCTTCAACGGCATTCGGGCAGAGTGTCCCCGTATGCGGATCGACATCTACAAAGAGCGGGACGGCTCCACTGCGCACAATCGCATTGACGGTCGCAACGGCGGTGAAAGAGGGAGTAAGCACGGCACTACCGGGGAGAAGTTCCAGCGCCATCAACGACAGCAATAACGCATCGGTTCCATTCGCCACCCCGACCGTATGCTCGGCCTCCTGCCAGAGAGAGAATTCCTGCTCGAAGAGCTTCAATTCCTGCCCCATCAAATAGCGATCACTCTGCAACGTCTGGATGACAGCCGCATCGATTTCGACCCATAAGGCATGATAACCAGCATGGGGATCGCATTGTTTGATGTAAGGAAAATCAGTCATGATTCAATGATTTATCAGGTTGCGAATGAACCTTGAAGATACAAGTAGGAACGCTTTGATCCTCAACAGTAATGTTCCATCCTGGTACGGTAGTAGTCGAGCGTCTTGAGCAGACCTTCTCGAAGCCTGATGTGGGGTTCCCAACCGAGTGTAGTGCGGATCAGCTGATCGTCTGCGTAATAATCACCAATATCAATCTGCTTCCGATCCGCAGGAAACTCCCGGTGCACATATTCCCCGGCTCCATTCACTTCCACCAGCAGTGCTGCCAGATCGGCCAGGTTAATGACTTCACAACCTCCCAGGTTAAAAATTTTTCCGGGGGCATCCGCATGAGTCGCACTTAAGAGTAATGCATCAAGGCAATCATCAACATAAGTGAAATCGCGCAGTTGCGCGCCTCCCCAGACTTCGATCGGATCTCCCTGCAGCAGCTGGCGAATCCAGACTCCGACGAATGTCTGCCGGGCATCCTTAATACGCATCGCAGGTCCATAAGTATTGGTCAGTCGCAGGACCGTCGTGCGAAGGTCATACACATTATTATATAGAATGTGATACCACTCGCCTGCCATTTTGTTGACGCCGTTGACATCAACGGGGCGTAAGAGGTGTTTTTCATCAACGGGAAGATAATCCGGTTTGCCGTAGACCTGACGTGTTCCGGCGAACACAATTCGAATGGTTGGGTTTTCCCGGCGACAGGTTTCGAGAATCGAGAGTTGCGCCCGCGCATTGATCTCCAGGTCAGTGAAGGGATCCTGCATCGAATCGAGATGACTCGTCTGTCCCGCCAGATTGAAGAGATAATCCTGCCCGCGAATGAGATAACGCATGCTGTGTTCGTCGCGCACATCGGAGATATTCAGCTCGACCTGATCTTCAATACCGGCGATGTTGGCGAGGTTCCCCCCGTATTCGGGAATCAAACTGTCAACGAGTGTCACCTTCGCGCCCGCAGTAACCAGCCTGCGCGCAAGATTGGAACCGATAAATCCCAGTCCTCCGGTAATCAGTACCCGGCGTTCCGCAAACTGGGACATCGATTCGATCCTTCCGCTGATCGGTTACTTCTCAAGACAAACCAGGAATTCCTGACGATCATCCCCTGCTCCTTCGGCCACACGCAGATACATGTGGTCTCCGGAAATGGCGGGCGTGGCCATCGCATTCGAACCGAAACTTCGCTCTGTAACAACTTCCAGTTTTTCGACGTTCTGTTTGAGGATCGAACAGTCAGCCCCTTCACTGATCACAATCACCTGATCCCCCACCAGGACAGGCGATGCTGTACTGGCTCCCGACATGCGGGCTTTGTAAATCTGTTTGCCGGTACGTCCCTCCCAGCAGTAGGCGATCCCATCTCCATTCACTCCAAAGAGATGTCCTTTGAAGGTGATCATCGAAGGGATATAAAATGCTTCCCGAGTCTGCCAGAGTTCCTGTGCAGTTCCGTTGACTTCGATCGCCACGGTCTGTTTTTGCGGATACCCACCGGAAGCAAAGATGAGCTCTTCCCAGCGAACGGCTGTTCCACATGTTGAATCGGCGGTTCCTGGAACTGACCACCTCTCCTTACCTGTCGCGGGGTCGTAACTTGTCACCTGCAACTCGCCACTCAGGATCATGTGGTCTTCACCATTAATATTGAAAATGGCGGGCGTCGAGTAGGAATCATTTCGAGTCCGTTTGATCCGCCAGGCTAGCTTTCCGGTTTTGCGATGGATAGCGGCGATGTAACCTCCACCGGAATGCTCTGATACCACAATCACATATGATTTATACAACACGGGCGAAGGGGCCAGGCCAAAGCGCGAGATAAAAGGCCCTGTCGCTGTCTGCCAGAGTTGTTCTCCCTCTAAACTGAATGCCGTCAGATAAAGTTGTTCGTCATTCAAAAAGAGAGCAAAGGCCCGTTCTCCATCGCAGGCAACAGTCGGTGTCGCATTGGTGCTTTTCGCATGCAGGTCGCGTGGTGAAGGAAAGTTTCCTTCATGCACCGGCTTCTCCCACAGCAAGCCTCCCGAATCACGATCATAGGAGAGGATACTCTGCACCTGTTTTTGATCATCGGCGGTCGTCAGGAAAATCTGATTCCCATACACGACGGGAGAAGAATGGCCTCGACCGGGAACCTCGACTCGCCACTTCTCATTCTCCAGTGTCGTCCACTCCTGATCGAAACCGGTATCAGCTGGCACTTTGCCATCTTGCGTCGGTCCTCGCCAGTAGGGCCAATCCGTCGGGCCATATTGCAGCGGTGGCAGTTGTTCACCCGGATCGGTCTCTTCCACGGTTTTTCTTCGACAGGAGTTCGACGTCCGCAACCGGGCAGACTGATACTCCCATCAGCAACGATACAACTGCCAGATAGAAGAGGGGCTTGAATGACATGAATCGATCCTTCTTTGATTTCTGAGAACGAGCTTGCTCTCATTGTGTCGGTTCTCCTGAAAATCTACAAGGATGAAGCCGTCAGCCTGAATCAGCCCCCCTGTTCCTTTTTTCGGTGTTGTTTCGTGCAGGGATGCATTACCATCGAAGAGCGACTTATATTGAACTGACATTTTAATCGTTTGCAGGTCGAAACTATGGATGCTCTTTTTCGTGCAGAACTGAATCGTCGACAAATGCTGGCTGCCAGCTTTGGCGGTATCGTGGCGGCGACTTTTGGGAAGACTGGCTCTGCCGCGCCGAAGAATCTCAATAAACCGAACATCCTCTTTCTGATGTCCGATCAGCATCGAGGTGATTGCGTGGGTGCCGACGGGAACCCGTTGATTCATACTCCTAATCTCGATCGCATTGCTAATCAGGGAGCGACTTGCTCCTCCGCTTATTCGACAACCCCCACCTGTACTCCCGCCCGCGCCGGTTTACTGACTGGGCTCTCTCCCTGGCGACACGGTATGCTCGGTTACTTCAAGGTTGCCGAAAAATATCCCAATGAAATGCCACGGATGCTACGGGACAATGGTTACTACACGTTCGTCATTGGAAAACTGCACTACACTCCTCAGCGCAATCTGCATGGGTATCACAGTGGCCTATTGGATGAATCGTCACGGGAACAATCGATTGATTTCCGCAGCGATTATCGATCGTGGTTTTATTCCGTCGCACCGACAAAAAATCCGGATGTCACCGGTATCGGTTTCAACGATTTCGATGGTGGGCCGTATCAACTTCCTGCTGAACTGCATCCGACCCACTGGACCGGTGAAGCAGCCGTACGCTTTCTGGAAAACTATCAGGGTGATCAACCTTTCTTTTTGAAGGTCTCGTTTGCCCGGCCACACAGCCCATACGATCCTCCGCAGAAATGGTGGGACTTTTATCAGGACCGGGATCTCCCTGCCGCCGCAGTGGGTGAATGGGCCGATCGCAATGAAGAGCAACAACCTCAAGGAGCCTTAGACTTATGGCGCGGTGATCTGGGGGCTGAGCAAGTCCGCAAATCGCGACAAGGTTATTATGGGTCCGTCTCCTTTATCGACGAGCAGATTGGTCGAATTCTCGATGCACTCGAAGCACGCGGGGAGTTGGAGAATACCCTCATTGTTTACACCTCCGATCATGGTGATATGACAGGCGATCATCATCTGTGGCGCAAAGGTTATCCCTATGAAGCCTCGGCCCGTGTTCCGATGCTCGTCCGCTGGCCGACGGGAATGGGTACCGATCAGCGCGGTGTCACCTGGCATCAACCGACAGAACTTCGAGACATCCTGCCTACTTTTCTCGATGCGGCGGGCGTTGATGCCAACCCGGCTGACTTTGATGGGAACAGCCTGCTTAATCTGGCCCGTGGTAAGACAGACGACTGGCGGGAGTACATCGACCTCGAACACGACATCTGTTATCGCCCCTGGATCCACTGGAGCGGTTTAACAGACGGGAAGAAGAAATACATCTTCCATACACTTGATGGAGAACAGCAACTGTTTGATCTCGAACAGGATCCCCATGAACTGAAAAACCTCGCCAGCCTTCCTGAGCATGCCGACGAGCTGCGGAAATGGCGCGGCCGAATGGTCGATCACTTCCAGGTGCGCGGTGAACCCTTCCTTAAAAATGGCGATTTAGCCCTCCGCCCCACCAGCCAGAAACTGAGCCCGAACTATCCGGGAAACAATCTGAATATTTCCGGTTAAAAATGAAATCAGACATAAATCGCGCTGATTGTAATTTCTGACCGGAAAAACTGAACATCAGACAACCCAAACAGCTTCTTTCTGAGCACAATTCTGATGATAAAGTTGCCCCTCGCCCCGCTTGCGCTTTATAGTATACAAATCAGCGAGGTTTGATATTTTCCCACCCGGAGGCCCAGTGTTGCCTCGCTGAGCTCCTTCCTTCCTGCCTCCTGATTCAAAAGATAGAGATACTGAAACGCATGAAGTCCATCTCCGTTCTTTGTCTGGTTCTGTTGTCACTCCCACTGACAACGGCTCTTGCAGAAACTTCCCCGCTGAATGTCTTTCCGGCAGAAATTAACCTGAAGGGTTCGCACAGCCATCAACACCTTGTCATCGACCAGGCAGAAGGCTCCTTCGTTGTGGATCGCACGTATGAAGTGCAGATCGAATCGCTGACACCGGAAATCTGTCGTGTTGAAGAGAACATTGTCTTCCCGGTCGAAAATGGTGAGGGAAAAATTCGTATCACACTCGGCGACCAGACACAGGAAATGACAGTCGCTGTGAGTGGAGTCGGTGAGATTCATCCGATCGATTTTGATCGCGATATCGTTCCTATTCTGACCCGCTATGGTTGTAACTCGGGACCATGCCACGGGAAATCACGGGGACAGAATGGCTTTCAACTTTCACTTCTCGGGTTCGACCCCGTTTTTGATTACAACGCACTCACCAAAGAAGCACGCGGACGCCGTCTCTTTCCACCTGCACCCGAGGAAAGTCTGCTGCTGCTTAAAGGAGCAGCGCAAGTTCCCCACGGTGGCGGCAAAAAACTGACTCCGGGTTCTCCTGAATACAACTCGCTGGTCCGCTGGATCGCGACAGGTACTCCCGAGAAACAACCCGATACCCCTAAACTGGAAAAGGTAACCGTTTATCCTCCTGCTCGGATCATGCAGAACGAGAAAGAACAACAACTTGTTGTGACTGCTCATTACTCGGACGGCACTACTACTGACGTAACACGACTTGCACAATATCAATCGAATGAAGCGGCCATTGCCGATATCGATGAAGCAGGATTAATCAGCTCCGGGACAGTCACCGGCAAAGCGGCGTTGATGGCGAGGTATCACAACCTGATTGCTATCTGCACAGTCTCGGTTCCATTGCCGGGTGAAGTCGATGAGAACATTTACGCCAATCTGCCGGAATACAACTTCATCGACGGGCTCGTCTGGAAAAACCTGAAAGAGCTGAAGATTCTCCCTTCAGAGCAGGCCTCGGATCATACATTCCTGCGTCGGTCGTATCTCGACATCATTGGTCGCGCTCCGACAGCTGCCGAAGCCCGTCAGTTTCTGACAGATTCCTCACCTGACAAGCGGGAACGATTGATCGATCATTTGCTTGAGCAACCCGAGTACGCTGAATTCTGGTCCACCAAATGGGCCGATTTGCTTCGTCCGAACCCGTACCGGGTCGGTATTAAGGCCGTTCTGAACTATGACAACTGGATTCGGGAATCGTTCCGCGAAAATAAACCTTACGACCAGTTCGTCCGCGAACTCGTCACAGCCCAGGGAAGTACATTCCGCAACGGGGCAGTGACACTCTTCCGGGATCGTCGTACACCGGATGAAATCACCACGCTGGTAGGGCAGCTCTTCCTGGGTATCCGACTTGATTGTGCCCGTTGTCATCATCACCCCTTCGAGATCTGGGGACAGGAAGATTTCTACAGCTTCGCCGCTTACTTCGCTCGCGTGCAGCATAAAGGGGTCGGCCTGTCACCACCTATCTCCGGATCAGAAGAGATGGTCTTTAACGGAACCAGTGGTGAAGTGAAACATCCGCTCACAAATGAAGTGCTGGCGCCCAAACCTTTATTCGGAGAGGCGCCGGAAGTAACGGAAGAGGTCAGTCGCCGGGAAGCTCTCGCCACCTGGATGACTTCGAAAGAGAACCCCTTCTTCTCGCAAACGATGGCGAACCGGGTCTGGGCCGATCTGATGGGACGCGGGATGGTTGAACCTGTCGATGACTTGCGGGGTACGAATCCGGCAGTCAATCAGGAATTATTAACGGCCCTGGGCAAAGATTTTGCTGACCAGGACTTTGATATCAAAAAACTGATTCGCCGTATTTGTACCTCCTATGTGTATGGTCTCAGTTCACATCCCGTCGAACGGAACACGGTCGATACACGAAACTACTCCCGATATTACAGACAACGATTACGAGCAGAAGTTCTGTTCGATTCGATCGTGCAGGTAACGGGTGAGAAGGAATCTTTCTCAGCAATGCCCGCGGGAGTGACCTCCAAAGAATTATGGACCACCCGTATTAACTCGCTCTTCCTGGATGCCTTTGGTCGCCCCGACCCGAACCAGGATCCCCCCTGTGAACGAAATACCGACACCACCGTAGTCCAGGCACTGCACCTGATGAACTCCGAAGAGTTGTTCAAGAAAGTGACCAGCGATAAAGGATATGCCGCCGAACTGGCGGAGTCGGAAAAGACGAACGAACAGATCATCGAAGAGTTGTATCTGAGCATCTACAGCCGCTTCCCTGAAGCAGAAGAACTGCAAGTCGGTCTCTCCGTTTACAATTCTGAGGGGGCTACCCGCCGAACGGCCACTGAGGATTTGATGTGGGCGATGTTAAATACCCCTGAATTTGTCTTCAAAGATTAACCATTCACCCTGCACTCCTCTAAGCCTGAGCCTGTTTCACAAATTCATGCCTACTCGCATTATCAGATCCATTTCCATGAATCGTTTTCTGCTGTCGAAATTCTGTTTGGTACTCGTACTCTCTGCACCGATTGCACTCAAGGCAGCAGTTCCCGATATCAAAGCGTTTGTCCCCATGGGAGGCAAAGCGGGAACGACTGTGGATGTCAAAGTCGAAGGCATTTCCGATAAAGATCCTGCTCCGGCAATCTGGTGTTCACGAGAGGACTTGCAGATTGCAGCGGGCGAAAAACCAAACCAGTTGAAAATCACAATCCCTGAGAATGCCACTCCGGGACTTGCCTGGATCCGCCTGCATAATGCGGAAGGGGCATCCAACCTGCGTCCCTTTGAAGTCGGACACATTACTGAAATCACGGAAACGGAATCTAACAACACTCTCGAGACAGCCACTGAGCTGAAAGAAGAATCGATGACAGTCAATGGTGTTCTCGGTTCCGGTTCCGATGTCGATGTTTTCAAGATGCATCTCGAACCAGGTCAGACAGTGGTTGCCAATCTGCAGGCGAACTCGCGCATGGGTTCCCCGATGGATGGCGTCATGCAGGTCGTTTCTCCGCGAGGGTTTGTCCTGCGCCAACACGATGATGATCTGGGGTTTGACCCGATGGCCGTGTATACCACTGCCGAAGCGGGTGAGTATTACATACGGCTTTTTTCGTTCCCATCAACTC
Organism: Planctomycetaceae bacterium; assembly: GCA_041398805.1. GTDB lineage: Bacteria > Planctomycetota > Planctomycetia > Planctomycetales > Planctomycetaceae > Polystyrenella. Next base: position 201,055 of record JAWKUC010000004.1, read on the forward strand.
CCAACCAGTCGATCGCCTTCTCTGGTGCGAATACTTATGTCTATCGAATGCTGGTAACCACTGGCCCCTATGTCGATCACACGACTCCGATGTCTCTTTCCACAGCGGAACCAACATCCGTCAGATTATTCGGTTGGAACCTGCCGCGTGAACTTCATGAGTTGACACTTCCACCGGAAGCAGCCAATAGCAGCTGCTCCTTACCGGCACGAGAATATAGCAAATTCACTTGAGTTCGAAGGGACCTCCTTTCCCCAGTTCATAGAACGGGAACCGAACGAAAAAGAATCTCCGCAGCAGATCACACTGCCCGCTGTCATCACCGGTCAGATTCATGAGCAGAAAGATAATGATCGTTTTCAGTTCACAGCGAAAAAGGGCGAGAACTTCCGCATTCGCCTGACCTCTCGACAGAAAGGATTCCCCCTCGATCCACTCATCCGGATTTATGACCACTCCGGTAAAGTGCTCAAGGAAGTCGATGATATCTCAGCACAAAATGTCGATTTCGATTTCGATTTCAGCTTTCCTGAAGAGGGAACCTACTCGATCGACATACGTGACCGCTTCGATTTTGGCGGTTACCGATTTGTCTATCGCCTGGAAATCATACCCGCAGAACCTGAATACGAAGCCACAGTGGCGGCCACCAAATTCACTTTAACCGGTGGTGAAAAACTGGAGATCCCGGTCAGCATCACGCGTAAACGGGGTTATGCTCAAAAGCTGCGATTCGAACTGCAAGGTTTGCCGGAAGGAGTGACTGTCGAAGCCCCTGTCTCTGAACCAACGGGAGACTCATCCAAAGCGGTCAAACTGATCCTCTCCTCTCCGCACGATTTCACAGCAAGTCTGCCGCTGGAGATTAAAGCGGTTGCCGTGCTGACCGAGACAGTCCCCAATGAAACTCCGAATGCGGAAAACAGCGAACCGCAAACACGCGAGGTCGATGGTCCCTCGCAGAATGTGATCGCCACAGTCAGTGGCATGACGCAGCAAACGAGTCATCTATGGCTGACCGCTGTAGCCGGCAAAGCACCGGAAGCCGCGAAAGAGGAAGCGAAGCAGGAATAGCAGTGGTGAGTCAGGTCAAAGTCGAGGCTGTTACCTGACACTTCAGTTATCGCTATTGGATTTCCAGCAGTTCCACTGAAAAGTGCAGTGTCGATCCAGGTGGAATTCCGATCGAGCCTCTTTGTCCGTAACCAAGTTCAGAAGGAATCTCAAGTTCGATCTCGCCCCCTTCCTGAACGTAGGTCAGCCCTTCAGTCCACCCGGGGATTACATTACCCAACGGAAACGAGGTGGGCGTATTTCGCGGGTAGGAGCTATCGAACTCTTTACCATTATCAAGCCAGCCCCGGTAATGGACAGTCACTGTATCGGTGGATTTCGGTTTGTCTCCGGCACCCTCCCGCAGAATTTTGTATCGCAACCCCGACTCGGTTGTGACCCAACCTTCATCGCCATGATCATGACCTTCATGGAGATCGGCAAAACCAGTCGTGCGATCAGGCTCCAATGGTTGATCGGCTCCTAATTGACAACCAGGAAGGAACAACAACATGAGAGCCAGCGAGAGAAGATTCAGGCGAGACATAAGCGAGCGACCTGCAAAAAATTCTGGTGGAAGATTAATGCAGAAAACCCTCTGCATTCAAACTACCTGATTTAATTCTAAAACATGAATTCTTTCAGGCAGCAGGAGTTCACAATAAGTTCTCAGCAGTCTGATTGCAAATGGCATTTGGCTTTATGACGACCAAAATGCGGTGCGGCGATTGTCTGCTGGGGCTCCGGCCAGAATCGCCCATGCTTTTCCAACCACTCCAGAATTCGCCAATCCATCCAGTGCCGGTCCGGGTCGGCTCCCTGTTTGCCACGATATCCGAGGTGACCTCCATGCGGAGCGACATGCAATGTGACCGCCGGGTGAGATTCCAATCCAGAGAACATTTCCACTGGAATTAACGGGTCGTCGTCGGCTGTCAAAACCAGACTCGGCAGCTTGATCCTATTCAGAATTTTACGACTACTCGTTTCAGCATAGTAATGCTCAGCTGAGTCAAAACCGGACATCGGAGCGGTGTAGGCATCATCGAGTTGATAGATTGTCCGCGGTACAGATTTGAATTTGATCTGGTCGTGTATCGGATTGCTTTCCGCCAGGAGGCGAATATGTTTCACCAGCCGCCGGGTAAAGTATCGATCATAAAATCGGCCCAGCAGGGTATTGAGTGCCTGCACGGAACGATAGAGGTCAACCGGCGGATTAACAGCGACTGCAGTGACCAGGTGCGGAGGAAGTTGATCGGGTTCCTCAGCCAGCGTCCGCAGGACAATGTTTCCACTCAAGGAATACCCGACAAGCGAAATCGGCGAGTGAGGTGACAGTTCATGAATGTGATCTATCGAGGCGAGTAAATCGTGCGAACGACCTGCATGATAAGGATAGCGAGCCAGGCCGAAACCAGCCCCACAGTTTCTGAGGTCTTTACGAAAGGTCCGAAATCCGCGCTCATTCAATTTATGGGCCAGTCGGACGAGGTAAGAGCTCTCAAACGATCCTGTTAAACCATGCGTCATCAACACGACGGGATCGCCCTGCTGCCAGTCGGCAGGCTGATCATCATGCAGGACAATCTGATCTCCATCGGCGAGATCAATTCGATGCTGGATTGCTTTATAAGGAGGAAGAGATTCCATCCAGAGAGACGGCCAGATTGTCTGCAGATGCGGATTGCGAAGCAATCGGGCCGGTTGGAAAATCGGGAACACGCTGATTTCTTTCTTCGTATATTCTGCACAGGGGCGAACTTCGGCGGTCGCCTTGAACAGAATTAGACCGAAAAAAGCGAGATTCCGATATGGGAGTCTGTAAAATTCGGGCTAAAATCAGACAGAATTCACCAAATTTTTCTCCAATTTCTACTCTGAACTCACTCATAAAACGGGTCCAAGTCCAATCATGACAACTCTATTTCAGGGAGGAAATCAAATCGGAATTGGTTATCCTGATGGCCGTCTCAACAAAACGATTCATATGTATACTTTTAATTTCGCATAAACAATCATGAATGGGAAGAAAGGAAGATTACACAATTGAAATGTCTCTCCGGTGAGTGGTATCTTGTTTCTGTGCTTTTGATCATAAAACCGCACTTGAGTTCAGATTATCGCCACCTCTTTTTACAGATTCTCCAGCCAGCATCGTCTACGGATCCTATCCTGCAGAAGAGTCCTCCCCCTTCTCTTCCACCATCCGCACTCAGCAGACGATCAGGGAAGAATCTCGTTTTTCGGAGAGACTCGACATCTGTAATCACCTGCCTTGAGCATCCCCCCTAACCTGTTCCTGCTAGGAATCCATCACCAGAGAGGTTTGACCGATGCGGCTGCACCGTAACGGCTTTGCGAAAGTTTTCGTTCTTTTAACTCTTTTGCTGCTTTCAAATTCCGTATCCGCAGTAGCAGACGAAACGGTCCCGGATTTCTTCAACCTGGAGAAACGGGTTCCCATCACCACCTCGACCGTAATCGGCTCTCCCGAACCTCCGAAACCGTATCGTTTAAAGCGGGCCTATCCTCAACTGAAGTTTGAGCAACCCGTCGCCATGGTTTCCGAACCAGGTTCAAAGCGAATCATGATCGTGCAGTTCACCGGTCAGATTCTGGCCTTCGAAGATGGCACTACCGGTACCGAGCTGACCGAAGTCTTCAACATGGATCACACAAACTTAAGGCGGGAACCTTATAACATCACTTTCCATCCTGATTTTGTTGAGAATCGAAAACTCCATTGCTTTGCCGAAGTTCGAAATAAGAAGGGCCCTGAAGAGACCCGTATTGAAGTTTACGAATTTAAAATGAACAAGGGGGACAACCCCACCATCGATCCTGATTCGGAACGCATGATTATTTCCTGGCTTTCAGCAGGACATACCGGAGGAGGAATTACCTTCGGGCCGGATGGACTCTTTTATATCTCTACCGGTGATGGTACGACTGGTTCCGATGTGAATGTGACTGGTCAGGACATCACGGACCTGCAGGCAGGTATTCTGCGAATTGACGTCGATCATTACGACGAAAATCTTCCTTATTCGATCCCGGAAGACAATCCGTTCAATCATATTCCGGAAGCGCGGCACGAATTGTGGGCCTTTGGTCTGCGTGCTCCCTGGCGTATGGACTGGGACCTGCCTACCGAAACGTTGTACATCGGCGATGTCGGACAGGATGTCTGGGAAATGATTCACGTCGGTAAGAAAGGAGGCAACTATGGCTGGAGTATCACCGAGGGTGGCCTCCCCTTTATTCCGGAACGGGAACAGGGGCCGGGCGAGCTCATTAAACCGATCATGTCGCATCACCATACCGAGGCCCGTTCGATCACCGGTGGGTTTGTCTATCGTGGTGACCGTCTGCCAGAACTGAAAGAGGCTTACATCTATTGTGATTACGCCACAGGAAAAGTCTGGGGGCTACGCTACGAGAATGGTGAAGTGACCTGGAGCGAAGAACTGGCCGACAGCTCCAACAGTGTCGCCAGTTTCGGACTCGATCATCAGGGCGAACTTTATCATGTCGATTATGGCAGTGGTGAGTTACTTCAACTCGAACCTAACCCATACCTGAACCGTAAAATCGATTTCCCACACACCTTAACCGCCACCGGGCTCTACGAATCCGTTCCGGACAATAAACCTGTCGCCGGTGTAGTCAGTTATGAAATCAATACCCCCGCCTGGCACGATGGTGCTCAGGAGGAATTGTGGCTGGCCGTTCCCAAGATGGAAGCAGTTACAAAAGAGGGTACTTATGGTTGGAATTTTCAGGATGAAGCTGTTGTTCTGCAAACGTTAACCCTGGAACTCGAACCTGGAAAACAAACCCGGGTCGAGACACGCATGCTCACAAAGCAGGATGGTGAATGGCTTGGCTATTCCTATCTGTGGAATGATGAGCAGACCGAAGCCACGCTTGTCGAGAAGAAAGGAACCAAAGTCGAGTTCAATGTCACTGATGCGGAAAACCCGGGTGAAACTCATAAACGGACCTGGCATATCCCCAGTCGCGCTGAATGTATGTCTTGCCATTCCCGTGCAGCGAATTATGTTCTGAGTCTGAATACTTTGCAGCTGGATCTCTCGCGAGACAAAGCTGAAGTTGCGAATTTTGAAAGCGTCCCTCCAAAAGACGAAAAGCTGAAGGAAGAAAAGACCGTCGGTCAAATCGAACGCATGGACGCCCTGGGTTTCTTCACAGCTCCCCGCAAACCAGCTGTAGCAGAACGACCGGCTGCAATTAAAGTCGAAACAACCAAACGTCCTCCAGTGCTGGCAGAGCGATCAGAACCTCGCAGACCAACCAAGGCATCACAGGATGTCTATCCCAAGCGAAAAATGGTGAATCCCTATGCGGATACCTCCAGCCTCGATTTACGGGCACGATCATTCCTGCAGGCGAATTGCTCGCAATGTCACGTGCGTGATGGTGGGGGGAACGCGAAGATGGAACTGGAGATCTACAAAGAAGATCACAAGATGAACATCTTCGGTGTCACTCCGCTGCAGGGTAACTTCGGCCTGGCAGATGGTTTGTTAATCGCCCCTGGCGATCCTTCCCGTTCCGTTCTGCTCTACCGTATTTCCAAACTGGGTAGTGGCCATATGCCTCAAGTCGGTTCTCACGCAGTCGATCCGGGAGCACGTCAGTTCCTGCACGACTGGATTCTGACACTCAAACCCGATGCCAATACCCCCGATCCTTCTCCGGAAACAATTGCATTACAACAACAGAACGATGCCGCAATTGAGTTTCTGGCGGAATCGCCGAATGCTCCTGCAGCAGAAGTTGATGCGACATTAACCGCTTTACTTTCAAATGCATCCGGGGCGATGAAAGCACTTCATGCCTACGAGCATAACCGCTTCTCGCCTAACATCGCTGATAAAATGCTGGTGGTTGCGACCAATGGTTCGTATCCCGCAGCACAGGATCTGTTCGAACGCTTCCTGCCCGAGGAAAAACGGTTAAAACGTCTCGGTACAGACTTCGACATTCCGGCATTACTTGCTCAACAGGGCAATATCGAGCGGGGGCGTGAACTGTTTACGAAAGCCGAAGGAATTCAGTGTCGTAATTGTCACTCCGTCGGTGAGAACAAAAATCTGCTCGGACCTGACCTCGCGGATATCGGTAAAAAATATACCCGCGAACAGATACTGGAAAGCATTGTCGAACCTTCCAAGAAGATCGAAGACAAGTACAAAGGATTTCTGGTCATCACTGAGGACGGACTTACCCTAGCCGGCCGAATAATCGGCCAGGGACCTGATGGGATTGTCATCCTCGACAATGAACTCAAACAACACACCGTCGCCATGGACGAGATTGACGATGTGGAGGAGCAGAAAAAATCACTCATGCCGGAACAACTCTTCCGTGACCTGAGTGCCGACCAGGCAGCGGACCTGCTTGAGTTTCTTTCTTCATTGAAACAGGAAACAGTCGCGGAAAAATAATCGCTGAGATTTAATTACTTTATAGAATTGGGAAGCCCAGACAATCACACAGTGTTGTCTGGGTGCCATCAAGCACAAGAGGGGAATGGTTTATCGACTCATGCCTCTGTTCTACTGCTCTGTCTAGCTTGCCCTCTAGTCGCTGCGCGACCCAGACAACTCTATGAGATTGTCTGGGTTACCCGTTTAGATTTTATTGCTCCCAGAGCTGGCGGACTTCATCCGATTCCATCCGGTCGCCGGTAGTTGCTTTGAACCAGGCGCGAATCAGATCGAAGAAGATCTCTTCACACGGAACAACTTTGCTCTGGTGCTCCACCGCCCCTTCACCTAATGCGGAAAGTCGCGGAAGTTGTGTCAGGTCCAGCACAACCATGCTGGGACGGAAATAAGAAGGGTTCAGTTGATGACGTCCCGACCCCGAGCTGATCTCGGAATCGGCCAGGATGATGACATCGGCCAGAGTCTCATAGATTGCATGAAAGGGGACGTGCCGACAATCGAACATCCGCGCGAGACGTTGCCCCTCTTTTTCGTTGGGAGCAGATAAACTCAGGATTCCATTTCGACGTTGAATTCCAAAAGCGACAGCCTGAGCGAGTCCTGTTCCTCCGATCACAATCACATTACGTCGGTTTAACGGACGTGAATCCTGTTGGTCCTGTTTCAAATAATCTTCGAGTCCCCGCAGCACACTCCGCCAGATAAAATTATAGCCCTGCCAGCGATCGTCGTTCTGCACCAGCATATCGGCGTAACCCGATTGTTCGGCAGTTTCATCCAACTCGTCGGCGAACTCAGCTAACACCGGCGCCATTTCAGAACCGACCAGCAGCGAATGAATTTTGAGTGCCTTCAATTGACTCGCTAATCGGGAATGTTCTTTCCCCACAACAAAAGGAAGGCAACGCTGGTCGTGGTTGCGAGCAAGGTAAGCCCGGTTCAACGTCTGCGCGACCTGCTTCTGAATCTCACCGAAGCCAACCATCCCCACGAAGATTGTTTTCGAATGGACACCTGCAATCTGATAAACATCCCGCAAATCCCACACGGAAGGTTGTCCGGGGAACGACTCACGTCCCGGTTCGAGTGCGGCATAGGTCCACGGGGAACCATACTTCTTGGCCAGCAGCGAAAACATCAGGCTGGCTGCCCCCTCCACCACCGGGATGATGGGGACCGTTTGTTTTTTGGTAAGCAACTTCAGTAGAGGCCAAGCCTCTTCCAGGGTGTTCGCCTCTGTGACGAGTTTTACATAGTCGGCGTTCTGGTTGGTGGCCTCCAGGTAGGCCGACTCCCATTCTTCAGCAGACCAGCGTAACCCGCGTACGCTGACGACACGTTCTGTTTTTCCATAGCGGGGTATCGAACCGGCGATCGAGGTATCAATCTCGACATATTTCGGTTCCGCCACAATCGCCATGCGCAGCAGATGCACCCGTTCCTGAGGAGTACCACGAAAGGCGCCCCCCTCTTCGGGCGTCCGACAGGAAATGATTATCGGTTTCGCTACGGTATGAACCAGCTTATCGACATCAGGTTCTTTCAGCAGATGATCCAGACAAAGCTCAATGATATCGCAATTGTGCGACGCATTGAGCAGATCAGCTGCTGCCAGTCGTCGTGAAGTGGGAATTACAGAAACAGTAAGCATGGGGAGAATTCCCACCGAAGAGGAATATCAGATGATCAATATATTCATTATAAATTCAGGGTGGTCCAGACAATCCTGCAAGCGTGTCTGGATTGCGGAGCAACACGAATGTAATGAGAACAGATTGATGTGAATTGCTTCTATCAACAGTTTCGACGCAGGAGCATTCAACGCTTTTGTGTCGCTGCGCGATCCAGACAACACTACGTGATTGTCTGGACCACCCTTATTAATTAACTGGATCACTTTCATCTAAAGGTAACTTAAGTTATTACAGTTACTCCGCGACCGATTCTTCCAGGATTTTATCGTAGGCTTCCCGGGCGCGCTGGTAGGCGGCTGCGGCGTCATCCATTTCGCTTTCGCGGAAATTTCCTTTCTTCGATTCCCAGCAGACATCGACCGCCTCGCGACACCATTTGGCACTTCGGCGGCTGGCGCGGATCGGTTGATCATCCACAGTCACGAAGACCGGGTTGGTGTGCACGGATGGGAAGATGCGAACGGCGACCCAGCTTGAATGTTTAATTTCAACCGGGACAGAGATTTTATTGATATCGCCATTCGCATCGATTTCCTGTTTATAGGCAGGATATCCATTCACGATAATTTCGACAGGCACTTTTCGCGTATCCTCAATGCGTGAGCGTTCCAGATGCCAGTATGGTTTTTCATCGAGACGCTTACCTTGAATTCGTTTGGATTCTTCAGTCGGCTCGGCGGGAAGTAAGGCAGCCACATCGAATTCAACCTGTACCTGACCTGGTTGATCGAGAGCAACCTCACTGAGGTTATCATTCTGACCGACTTCTCCGACTGGAGTTCCATTCACTTCAAAATCGTAGACATGGCTGAGGCCGTCGGTGCAGTAACTTCGTCCGACTTTCAGACCCTGCACCCAGTTTTCAAAGTTGAGGGGTTGATCGTCATCCAGTTTCACATAAATTCGACCGAGGCCGACTTTGTCACCATAAATACAGGGGAAGTCAGTCTCTCCACTGATGACCGCCCGGTATCCACAATTCAAGGTGTGATACCAAACATTCAATTCCCAGACGCTCGGCGTATCGACTGCCGAGATGAAATCGCAAACACCTTCATTCACGGCGACGATATACTCATTCGCACCGATGCCATCGAAAGGAGGCATTGCGTAATCGGGAAGTTTGTCCGCTGCTTTTCCCTCTTTATTAGGGACACGGTTACCGCGATCATCATAGTCAGGCAGCGCGAGGCCCCAACCACTATGACTGTAACCAACCACGCCCCCCTGCTCTTTACCCCACTTCAGAACCGGGACAGTCCAGCTTGGCCAGTCTTCGAGAACTTCCGTGCCGGGGTAATCATCTTCTTTCAATTGCAGCAGGCAGAGATGCCCTGCATGCGAAGAGGGGAAACCGCTCACTTCGACATCGTAACGCATCAGGTATTCGTCTGTAGAAAGTTCTGATGTTTTCCCTTCGAAGAACTGTTTCTGTGTGTACCAGCAAGGTCCCCAGGTGAGGACACAACCGACGTTGAGATCTTCTCCCAGAATATGCCGCATCATGTCAGCGGGAGTAACTCCTTCGGTTGGGCTGTCGTAATGCGCACAACCCGCTGCGTGAACATGGTGATCTCCCGAGTACCAGTTCCGCTTCGCCGCATGCGTCCAGCGAGCCAGTTCGAATTTCTCCGTTTGTTCTGTGGCTCCATCCTCGACGACGATCTGTTTGGTCTGCTCGAAATATTCCGGGCCACGTTGGTAAGTGACATTATACGTCCCCGGGGGAAGTTGAACCGATTCTCCATCGCCACGATAGATCTGGTTATGGAAAAAGAAATCGGGTGCCAGACGACGAGCCGGGTTGGGATAGACCCGCCCCTGTTCATCCTTGATGACGAATGAAGCGAGGCAAGGTTCCCCGTTCACATCTTTAATATCAAAAGTCACCTTCGCAGCCGGCTGGCATTTAAAGAGGACTGAGACTTCGTTACGAAAACCGATATCCTGTGTTCCCTGGCCGACATTAAAACCGAGTTTCGCTTCCCGGGCTCCGACATCACGGCTGAAGAGCTGGATAATCCGGTACTCCACCGCCAGTCCAGACAACTTTGGCATCAAAGGTTGTTTGTCGTACATCTCGATACTCAGAAATCGATCCGGGATTGCTTTGGGATCAACGAGTTCCTGTTCTTTTTGCGGGCGTTGTCGCGCTCCGCGACCTTTGGCATAGATCGGTTGATCGTTCGGGCTTTCCGGTTTGAGCTGCGGCGTGATTCCCGCATCATTATTCACTTTAACCAGAAAAGTACTCCAACCCTGCTCGATCAACTTCTTGGGAGCCGGACCTGTGCTGACCGACACGCGACTCTCCGCGTTAATCTTCACTCCAATGAGAGCGTGCGGGTCGAGGACCTGTTGAATCTCCATCACCGCCGCGCGGGCATCGTCGTTGTCGTAGGCTGCTTCGAGCTTTTTGACTTCTTCTGAGCTTAAGGGGGAGCCGACATATTCAAGCGCTTCGACTAACCGTTTAGTCGCCGCGACGAAAGGTTGTTTCTCGACATGATCCACAATCGCCAGACCTTCAGCAGGTTCAGCTGCGAACAGACCGGGAAGGCCTCCCAGGAGGAGAGCACAAACAAGGAGTCCCCAGACAAGTCGTCGACATTGCATGGTAAGCATCTTTCTCTTTGAGATGGAGAAATAGATTAACCGGAAAAGAAATGAAATCCCGGTAAGAAGTGCGACAACATCCCTGTCGAAAACAACGTTTCCAATCATCTATTCTGAGAGGGAGCGACGTGAATATCAAGCAAGTTTTATGGGTTTGTGGAGGTTGGACACAGCTTTAGGGTTTTGTCCCTTAATTGGTTCAATACCCCAAGGGTGTTTCAGACAATCACGTAGTGTTGTCTGGATCGCGCAGCGACACAAAAGCGTTGAGTGCTCTCGCATCGGAAATGGTTAGAGAAGCAATTTAAATCGACCTGCTCTTCGTTACTTGTGTGTTGCTGCGCAATCCAGACAACCTTGCAGGATTGTCTGGACCACCCTTTATTGATCACACCTCTGCAATGATCACACCTCTGCCATCGCCGCTCGGAGTTCTTCCAGGATACCGGGAATCGCTTCGCGGGGTTCGGCTTCTTCTTCGTATTCGAGAACGATGTAACCTCGATAACCAGCTTCCTTCAACATGCGCAACTGACGCACAAAGTCTGCTTTCTCTTTCGGTTTCCCTTCGGGATGTAACGAGACTTTCAGCTGCGCGTTGATCGCATACGGAGCAATTGCGGCGAGGTCCTTATAAGGTTCAGCCGTGCGGAAATTTCCTCCATCGAGATTCACGCCAAAGAAAGGCGAATCTTTCACAGCGCTGATAATCCCCAGCATCTGCTCCGAGGTCGACGTGATCCCGCCATGATTTTCCAGGGCGAGGAAAACTCCCTTTTCAGCAGCATAATCGAGTGATTCATTAATCCCCGCTGCACAACGGGCAATTGCTGCTGAGTCGGTATCTCCATTCGGAGTCTTACCAGCGAAGATGCGAATGACGGGGGCTCCCATCGTCGCCGCGTGATCGATCCACTTGCGGGTGTAAGCAAGTTGTTCCTGTCGCGCTTCCCCTTCCACTAAACCGAAGTCATTCCCAATCGCCGTTCCCGAAATATCGAGACCCAGGCTGAAGGTAAGTTGCTTGAGGTGCATCAGGTATTCGTTGGTCACTTCTTTGGGAAAGTAGTAACTCGTCAGCTCGACTCCATCCAGATTCTGATCCGCCGCAAATTTGATGACATCATCGAGCGACATCTCCACTTCGGCCTGAGTCTCAGGAGTCCAGTCCCGTTTCAGATGCCGATGAAATGAGTACGCCGCCAGGCTTAATTTAAAGTGCGATTGCCCGTTCCGGACGAGAGGTTCGGCGGCCCTTGAAAATTGAGGCGAACCCAGACAGGCCAGACCGGCTCCTGCTAATGTCGTTTGCAAAAATAACCGTCGATCCAATGGCTGCTTCTGTCCAGTTACCGGCAAATTCATGATGTCGAACCTTTTTCTATCATTGTCTCTGGCTCTACGACTACTGGCGGTTTCGCGATAAAGACCGCCAGAGGCTCTCTCTGTATGATTTCTGCCCCTACAGATATCAGGGCAGCAGACGTCCGGGCAGGTTGGTTGGCAAATGAGGCCAGCCACAATACACTGTAACCCGGTTCGAGCCCGCTTTTCCTCCCCAAATCTCTGCCGCCGGAAGAAAACGTTTAACTTCTTTACCGAACAGAGGTTGGAGCGACGAACCACTTCCATGCCTTTTCCACATTTAACTGCAGGTCGCCGATAAGAATATGCCCCGCTACGATTCCAAAAAAATTGAGCCGAAATGGCAGCAGTACTGGGATGAAAACGATACCTTTGTGGTCGCAGGACCCGATCCCGGTAAGGAAAAGCTCTACGTCCTCGACATGTTCCCCTACCCCTCCGGGAATGGGTTGCACGTTGGTCATCCGGAAGGTTACACGGCAACCGATATTGTCTGTCGCTACAGCCGGATGATCGGCAAGCATGTCCTCCATCCGATGGGCTGGGATGCCTTCGGACTTCCTGCTGAGCAGCACGCGATCAAAACGGGAACGCCCCCCCGCGAAACCACCAAGAAGAACATCGATACCTTCCGGCGTCAGCTCAAGATGCTCGGTTTCTCCTACGACTGGTCACGCGAAGTTGCCACGACCGACGTCGATTACTTCCGCTGGACTCAGTGGATCTTTCTCGAACTCTTCGACAGCTGGTACGACCCCGATTACGAATGGACCGGCCCCGATGGAAAAAAACGCATCGGTAAAGGTCGCCCGATCTCTGATCTTCCGATCCCGCAGGAGATCTCCCAGGCCGGGCCGAACTTTGTCAGACGTTATCAGGATAAACATCGTCTTGCGTATCAGCATGAAGCCCCCGTCAACTGGTGTCCCGAATTGGGAACGGTCCTCGCCAATGAAGAAGTGATCGATGGGAAGTCAGAACGGGGTGGCCACCCGGTCGTGCGCGTCCCTCTCCGTCAGTGGATGCTCAAGATTACCGCCTATGCGGATCGCCTCGCTGATGAACTTGAGGAACTCGACTGGCCAGAATCGATCAAACTTCTCCAGCGCAACTGGATCGGCAAAAGCACCGGGGCGGAAGTCGACTTCTTCATCGGTTCGGGAGATCCCGAAACGCTCCTCGATGAATTCAACTCCTGGAAAGAACACAAAACTGCGTTCCCACCCGAACAGCAGGAGGATGTCCTCCGTGTTTATACAACGCGTCCCGATACACTCTTCGGGGCAACGTACATGGTCATCGCGCCCGAGCATCCGCAGGTCGATAAGTTGACGACCCCCGAGCAGAAACCGGCGGTGGAAAAATATCGTCAGGCAGCCTCTCTCAAAAGCGACCTCGACCGAACTGATCTCGCCAAAGGAAAAACGGGCGTCTTCACCGGAGCGTACGCACTCAACCCGGTGAACGGGACGAAGATTCCGATCTGGGTCGCCGATTATGTTCTCATCAGTTATGGAACCGGGGCGATCATGGCGGTTCCCGCGCACGACTTGCGTGACTGGGAATTCGCCACAACATTCGATCTTCCCATCATCCCCGTCGTTGAACCTCCCGAGAATTACAAACCGACGAAAGATGAACTCGCGTTGACGCAGAAGATTGTCGGTGAGGAAACCTTTCCCTTCGCCGGTACCGGAACGGCCATTAACAGTGATGAGTGGAATGGTTTGCAGACCGCCGAATTCATAACAAAGATTATCGAGTGGTTGAGTGAGAAAGGTTTCGGTCGCGAAGCAGTCAATTATAAATTGCGCGACTGGCTCTTCTCGCGACAGCACTTCTGGGGCGAACCGTTCCCCATCTGGCACGAGTTGGATGACGAAGGGAACGAAACCGGTTTGATGCGCGCCGTGGCGGAAGAGGATCTCCCTGTCGATCTTCCCGAACTCACCAACTACAAACCAACCGGCACGCCAGACCCGCCCCTCTCCACCGCTCCACACGAATGGTTGTACAAAACCGATTCCGACGGCAAGCGGCTTAGCTGCGAGGTCAACAGCATGCCGCAGTGGGCCGGTTCCTGCTGGTACTTCCTCCGCCATTGCGATCCCAAAAACAACGAGCGGTTCATCGATCCGGAAGTCGAAAAATACTGGATGCCGGTTGACCTCTACATTGGTGGTGCCGAGCATGCCGTGTTGCACTTACTCTACGCCCGCTTCTGGCACAGGTCCTCTTCGATCGGGGGCATGTCCACACGGTCGAACCGTTCCATAAACTCGTCAACCAGGAATGATTCTCGGCGAAGCGGAACTCACCGGTTACAAAACGGCGACGGCAAGTGGATCAATTCAACGGAAGCAGCCAAAGATCCACAGTCGATCTCGGTTAAAGTCGACGCCGAAGAGGTCGAGAAGAAAGGGACAACTTCGTGCTCAAGTCGGATCCCTCCGTGGTCATCGAAAGCCGCGCTTCAAAATGTCGAAGTCGCGCGGCAATGTCATCAACCCGGATGAAGTCGTCGATACCTACGGTGCCGATAGCTTGCGTCTCTACGAGATGTTCATGGGCCCGCTCGAACAGGTCAAACCGTGGAGCATGAGCGGCGTTGAAGGGGTCTATCGATTCCTCAGTCGCGTGTGGCGGATGTACATCGACGACCGGGCCGAAGAGGTGACCCTCGCCGCGGCGGTGCAGGATGTTGAACCGAACGAAGATCAACTCCGCATTCTTCACAAGACGATCAAGGCAGTGACCGAGGACATCGAGAAGTTGTCGTTCAACACGGCGATCAGCCGAATGATGGAATTCACGAACGCCCTCAGCCAGCAGGACCCCCGCCCCCGCGCGCTCCTCGAACCGTTCGCCCTCATCCTCAGCCCCTTCGCCCCGCACCTCGCCGAAGAAGTCTGGCACGCCCTCGGCAATAAAGGAACACTCGCCTACGAACCGTGGCCGAAGTTCAACGAAGAGTTCATCGCCGAATCCTCCATCGAGATCCCCATTCAGATCAACGGCAAAGTCCGCGCCAAAATCACGATCCCCGCCGACGCCGACGCCAAAACGATGGAAGACCTCGCCATGCAGGACGAAGCGGTGCAGAAGAACATCGAGGGTAAAACGATTGTGAAATGTATTGCGATCCCGGGACGGATGGTGAATCTGGTGGTGAAGGGGTAGGTTCTGCGTGGTAGATGAAACTATCAATGCATAAGAATCAGTGATTCAAATGTGAAAGGGATGATTTTGTGAATAGAAAAGATAATTCTGATCGAGTATCAAATCGTGACCCAAAAAATGAAGCGGACCTGCGACAAGACGCTAAAACAGTTCTTTATGAATTACGCATGCTTGCAAGCATTGCAAAAATCAAACAAATGAACTTTAAAGTCCCAAGCGAACTACTAAACACCTTAAATAATGCTTTAACAGAATCGTTCGCAATTCATTGCCGAGCTATGATTCATTTCCTATTCGCACACAATCAGGAGATATCATCTCCTACTGGAGTCATACATCCGTTTGGACAGCTACATAAGAATGACATCATTGCTAGCGATTTTTCTTCTTCATGGCGTACCGTATGCGATAACTTAAAGGTTAGTGATAGACTCGTTAGTTGTATTCGTCATTCAAATAAGGAAGTTGCTCACATAACTATCGATCGCCGAGGACTGAATTTACCTCACAGTGCCAAAACTTCCCAGTGGGATATTCTGGAGCTCACTAATGAAATAGCGAGTCTCATGCAAGAATTTCTCAACATCATAAGCATCAACACGTTCGACTCCGAGACATTGCATGAGGCTCGTGAACTAATAGCAGAACGACTAACACTTAAAAAAGCTGATGAGTCAAGCCAACAAAACCATCCGCGAACTGATGCTAATGCAAAACTCAGCAGTCATGTATCATTGAATATGACTGGTAGAACTTCTAATTCTTAATTTCGTTCAACGATAGCTCATACTATCGGCAAAAGTCTTCAGAAATTAATTCTGCGTGCCACTGCTAGCTTGTCTAGCAGTGCGGGTACAATTAACGGTCCCGAATGTTTTCTAAAGTACCCAGACACATGATCCGGTTGGTTTTACCTTTTAAGTTTTCAGGTTGATCATTCCCACAATGGCACTGCTAGACGAGCTAGCAGTGGCACACAAAGAGGGTAAACCCCAAAGTAGTGTTCCGTCTAACCCTAAATGTCATGCATGATAAAAAGGGTAGTCCGGACAATCACGAAGTGTTGTCCGGATGCCGCAGGCACAAGCTATTTCAACGACTCGCCTTTGATCTTGCAGTTGTTAAAGGCTTATACACGTCACCCAAATAATATCTTGTCGCTGCGCGACCCGGACAACTTTTCAAGATTGTCCGGGCTACCCACTTTGATTACGCATGACATTGAGAGATAGATCGAACAGTAGGTCAGGCACTGCCTGACTTATCATGCAGTTCGACATGCTACGCTGCCTGGAATCGGGAAAGTTCGGACCAGAGTAGAAAACAATGCTTTTTTATTAGCGGTCCAACCTGTAAACTTATCTTGCCCTCTTCTTCGTGTTCTTCATCACCCGGAAAGTTCGTCAGGCAGTGCCTGACCTACGGGAAGATATCACCCGCATGAAACTTCTCCTTCAATCCAGGATCACCAGGCGCGTTCTGATCTGCGTAGTTGTGTTGGTGCTCGTGAAGGTTGGGTTGTATGTGGAGGTAAAAAAGCGGAGTGCTTATCGAAAACTTCTCACCGATTACATGCCACTCAGTACAACTATTTACCATAATCCCTGGGGAATCAAACCAGGCATGCATAGTGATGAGGCAACCCGGTTACTAGGCTCCGATTTAATGAAAGGACAATCTCTCAGTATCAAACCCGAACCTGATTTAGATATTACCTTTCAAAAAGTTGAATATGGTGGTCTCTATTGGGACGTATCTATCGGTGGGAAAGAAGAAACCAAAGACCAGGAAGAGTCCTTTTGCCATCTTGAATATTTGAGTGTCAGACCCAACACCTCCGAAACTTGGCTGGAATGGCTCTGGTCGTGTCTTCACTTCTGGTAATGAGCCGCTCTGCTGATCAATCCTTTTTCAATTCATCACAGGCAGGATTAATGAACCCGTTCGAGATACTCCAATCACCGAGAGAAGTACTGGAATCCGTTGAGGAATCGGACTGGAGAGAGCTGGTTGAATCTCTGTTGAAAGAGCTCAAAAGTCACCTTGGTTGTCAGATCAGGACGAAGCCTCTTAAAGACTGGAGTCTGGGTGCCGGGTTTTGCATCGAGATCAGCGAGGGTCGATACTCGATTCAAAGCCCCGTTTTCTGGAAAGGAATTCTGGGTGCGACGATCATTGAAGACCGATTGTGGGTTTCCCTTACCAAATTTCTATACTATGACAACCAGCGTTTAATCACCCGTCAGGGAAAAGAATTCGCCGATTATGTCTATAAGCAGAACGAAGAAGGAAACTGGTGCTGGCAACTCTTCGGCTGGTTCGAAGATGAATACGAAGAATACGAATATTTTGATGAACCTTGATCAATAAAATCATCAGCTATCAAAAAAGACTGTAGGTGTCGTTTTCAGGAAGGTGCATCAAATGAGAAATGACTTATGGAATGATGATTTATCTCGATTCGTCCGACGAGGTTGTCTGGATAAAACTATTGATGATCCTGATTTGTCGATCGCCTGGCAACCAATGCAGCAAACCTGGCTGTTTGCCTTTCACATCGCAGAACAATTTAAAGAGAAAGAGCCATTACGGATGCTGGTCGAAGTCTGGCCGAATACAGGTTTTGTGAATTTTATCCTCTTCGACAATCGTGAATTCGCTACGCTCAGCCTTATTTTTCCTGAGTTGGAAAAACGCTGGTATGAAATTGGAGACCTGGATGAGACCCGCTTCGAAGCAGAATATAATCAATTGGTCGAATTCATGTTGCTCCAGGTTGAAAAGAGTGTTCCCGACCACCCCACCCCGAATCCCGGTGAAGTTGAAATTACGATTCGAGACACTGATGATGTCGACACAGAGAGAACCCGCCTCCTGCAATTTTAATTCATAGTAAAGACTGTAAACTTTTTTGGGGCGTCTACCGTGTTGCCCATCGCTCAGAAAGTTCGTCAGGCAGTGCCTGACCCGCTGTTTTGATTCAAGCGTTAGAATCCGTGAGAGCATCGGAATGAATTTATCACCGACGATAGAAGATCCATCTGAAGATGAGCAGGGTCCAGTAACACCTGTAAAAAGAAAACGACGCTGGTTGCGGGTTGTCGTCTTTTTCGGCCTGGTTTTAATTCTGTTGGGAGGGTGGCAGGGTTGGGCCAGTTATCGTCATCAGCAAAAAGTGGATACCCTTATGCACGCTACACTTGAGGAAAACCCCTGGGGAATTAAAGAAGGCATGAGCCCTGACGAAGCGGAATCACTGTTAACCAATGTTACTAAAATCGAGGGCCCCTCAGGTAGCAGTCAATCAGACGAAAGTGGCTTGAAGTTTGGGAGGAGTTATCAGACCGAGCAGATATACATGATCATGTTGGGTTTTGAACGGCGTGAAGAAAAAGATAGCCCGGCGGAATTAAATCGCATGATCACTGGGCGATTAAAAATCCCTCCTCAATTCCAACCCTGGTACCTTAGATGGTTGCCTTCATTCTAACGCGACACTCCCATCACTGTCGAAACTGGTTGGAAAGACAAACTACTCGCTTACGTTCCCGACTTTCTGAAATAGCCTTGTCCTGAATTGATAGAGAATTCGGTTCTTATGAAGTTTCTCAAGATCGATCAGACACCCGAGGGAATCAGGATCACCGATTTCAGCCTGGTGACTTTGATTATCACCACCCTACTCCTCGGAATGTTTCTGTATCTCGCCGTTCAGCTGGATGAGAACTGGTTACTTCCCAAAGAGATTACTGACGATGTGAAAGCTCCGTTCGATGCTTCCCCCCGAGTCGCCACCTGTTTTCTGCTGGGTATCTTCGGGTTGTTCGGTTTGCTGATGTCGACCCTGAGCACTTACACGACCGTCCTCTTTTCCACACTGGAAGATCGCGTCTACTGGACTCGTCTCTGGCTCTTCGGCTTTTCGCGGAAATCCTTCCAGCGGGAAGAGGTCACCGATATTTATATTGAGTCCAGCAAGAGATTTGAACTGAAGAACTGGGAGGATGATTTTCGCTTTCAGGTCATCCTGCAGGTGGGTGAGAAAAACTATCCACTCAGTTTTTCCCGCCACATGGTCACCCCCGAACAGTTGCGCGACTACAAAGCCCAAATGGAAGAAGTCCGCCTCGGTCTGCAATTCACCGACCGCGAAACGCTCGACCGGAACTCACCCGAAAAGTCCGAGTTCCTGTAAGGGGCTATTCTCAAACACGAAGGCACAAAGACACGAAGTTTTTTAACCACGAAATACACTAAACACACGAAAATAATTCAAATAGAAATCCTCATCAGGATTCTACTGCTTCCTGAGAGCATTGAGTTCAATTAAGCCCTTAGTGTCTTCGTGCCTTCGTGTTTAAAAACAAAACCTGCATTTATCCATACCGACACAGAGAGCGAATCTATTCAATCTTCCAGATCTTAATCGTCTCGTCTTCGCTGCCGCTGGCGAGTTCATGGTTGTTGATCCAGGACAGACCGCGGACGGCTGATTGGTGACCAGAGAGGGTCTGGCTGAGTTCTCCCGTGGAAGTCTTCCAGATATTGATTGTGTTGTCCTGGCTGCTCGTTGCCAGGCGCGTGTCGTCATCACTCCAGCGGACACATTCAATGCGGGCGGTGTGTCCTTCCAGCAGTTGTAATTTCTTACCCGTTGGATAAGACCAGATGATCGCCTTATTGTCGCGACCGCCGCTGGCGAGTTCTGTCCCGGTTGAATTCCAGGCGACGCTTTCAATCGGTTGTGTGTGACCACTCCAGACCAGTGGTTCCTCTTTCCCATCAACATCCCACACACGCACAACATTATCAAAACCACCACTCGCAATGCGCTGACCGTCCGGATGCCAGGCGACGGAGATAATGATATCCGTATGCTCGCCCACCGTGCGCACCAGTTCGCCGGTTTCCGCATTCCAGATGCGAACCGATTTATCTTTCCCGCCACTCGCCACTTTTTTTCCGTCGGGGCTCCAACTGACACTCATCACTGGTCCGCTATGGCCCGTTAATGTCTGCGTGAGCGTTCTCTCGGCGATGTCCCAGATGCGAATCGTTCCGTCGTAACTAGCTGAAGCAAGTCGATCACCTGCCGGGTTCCAGGCGACGCAGTAGACATAATTCGTATGACCAAAACAGGACTTCACAAATCGCTGCTGCTCGAGGTCCCGCAGCATGACAGTCTGATCGAGTCCACTACTCGCCAATAACATTTGTTGAGGGGACCAGTCGAGACCGATCACCGTACCTGCATGCCCGCGGTAAGTATGAATAGAAGCATCTTTGGCATCTTCCGCCTTGCCTGGATTGAAAGAGAAATATGCCAGTAATGAGAGAAAGAGTAAGACATATTTCATGACGAGGCCCTTTCAGCAAATGCCTGTTAAAGTTCATCTCCGTTACTTCAGTCTCCACTATCAACAGCTCACTGCCAACCGGAATCAGAGTCCTGAAATGAAATATACCAAAGGGAGTATTTAACCGGGGAGATACCATTCCAAGCTGGAATTCACCCGCTTTCCCCCGTACCTTGGAGAGTGTTAGAAATGTTTCACCTTTCTCGTTAAAGAGTATTCTCATGAAATATCTGACCGGGCTGATGTTGTTCTTCTTGTACTGCGTCAACATTCCACACGTGCAGGCACAAGCTGAGAGCCCGCAACTGTTGAAACCGCTCTGGCAGAAATCGTTGTATCTGCACAGTCCGACGAATGTCGTTGTCGGTCGTGTGGAGGATGGGGTGCGGTTGTGCGTGCAGGGAACACGGCAAAGCAAAGACTCGGCACATGCCGCCATACAGATTCTGGATGGGAATGGCAAACGGATTACGATGCATATCGACTCAACCTTCCGTCCCTCCTCCACAGTCGGTGCCTATCTGCAATGGGTCGACCTGAGTCCGCAGGAAAGTCCGGGCGTCCTCTATTCACTCACACCGCCGGAGACAAGCGAAGCGGGGAAGTCTTATCTCGTCAGCCTGGATAAGTCGATACCCGACCGCATCATTGAGAACACCACTCACTGGGGGAACAACAACTCGATTGTCGATGACATCGATAACGACGGGCAGCTCGATCTCCTCTATGCCGATCAGCAGACACTCACCCTCTACACCCTGCCCGACCTCAAACAGGTCTGGCGGTGGGATCAAGGAATCAAGTTCTGCTGGAGTCTCCCCGGGTTGTTTGATCTTGATAGTGACGGCCAGCGGGAAATTGTCTTCGGGAGTGAG
Organism: Planctomycetaceae bacterium; assembly: GCA_041398805.1. Taxonomy (GTDB): domain Bacteria; phylum Planctomycetota; class Planctomycetia; order Planctomycetales; family Planctomycetaceae; genus Polystyrenella. The sequence continues at coordinate 222,672 of JAWKUC010000004.1, forward strand.
TACAACAACGAGGATGGTTCCTCCTCCGTCATTGCGATCAATTCGCAGGGGGAACAACTCTGGCGGGCGGATGGTTTCGCGGAGGACCTCGGTTCAACGACGGTTTACTTTGCCGATGTCGATGGGGATGGTACGAAAGAGATCATCAAGGTCGGTCTCGATCTGGTGCATCATCTCAATCAGGAGTGGAGCCATGTTTTTATCTTTAATGCGAGTGATGGAAGTCTCAAATCGAAATTCGAATTCGGTTGCACCGGCATGACGATCGGTGACCTCGATGGTGACGGACATATTGAAGGAGTCGGCATTACGAACTCGCGCGATGGGGGGAACAACGGTCGGAAAGAAATCCGCTGCATCGACCTGGTGACGGGGGCGATTAAATGGGTGACGTCCGTTTCGCGAGTCTACCTCGACTGCAACAGCCCGATCATGACCGACCTCGATCACGACGGCGACCTCGAAGTGATCGTCGGCACCGGCAACCCCGCCGGTTACGCCCGCTTACCGAATAGCGAACCGTGGGGCGATTTGTATGTCGTCGACCACCAGGGAGAAATCCTCCAACACAACGACCTCCCCGGCTGGCCCGTCAACCTGGCGATCTGCGACCTGGGCAACGACAACCAGGCGGAACTGATCGTCGTTCAAGATGGCAAACCGGGGGCATTGATTGTGTATGAAACGGAAGCGATGACAAAGCGGAAGGATTGGGTGACACCGCTGGGGAATTCGGAACGGAGTGGGAATTTGGGGGTGGAGAAGTAAGAGAGACTTCAAATAATTTCATTAAATCCGAATCACCATTATTAGCAATTTTTCTACACCTTGGATTTCGCTATGCATCTAGAGAGTTTACAATTTGTCTTTTTCCTGTAACACTTTTCCATCCCCTAACTTAAAGTCAGTATCTTTATAATTAACGCCGTTTAAATACTTGGCTTCACATTGTTTTATTCCATTTTTGCTTCATGGACCACATATGTCGATATCCCTACCTTCACGATATGAAGATCTTGACGAGGCGTTTAGAGGTCGACTCGTCCCTAATAAACGGCTGATTAGCGAAATACAAAAAGCCGCAAAGTCGATGACAATTAACGGCGGCATTAGATTTTTACCCATCTACGGTGAAAGTGGATCTGGGAAAAGTTCTGCCTCCCGAGAATTGCCTACTCACATGCCGAGTGTCACATGTCAAGTTTTGTCTCGGGAAGACATCGAAACCAAAGAGCAACTGGTCAAAACTGTTACTGAACTACATAAATATAATAATGATAAGACATTGGTCTTGATCGTGGATCAATACGAAGAAAACGTTAAAGGTAAAGAGTCCATACCTACCCAATTCATTGAATATTTGAGCCTTTTAGATCGTGATGAGTTCCGACACATTCCCGCCATTTTTCTTTGGCTCACAACGAGCAAGACCTTCCGTGACGCTTTAGTAGAAGCAACAACGAGAAACAAACGAATTTTGCAAGCAGATAATTTTGAAATCTATGGGCCACAAAAGGTAGAATGGCCAAAAATTATCGAGGAAACATTTTCATTTCACAATTCAGAAAAACAGCTAGCTGATTATACAATTATCGAATCAGATCTTACAAAGTTGAGCCATAAAGCAACTACAATTGGAGAATGTATAGAGGACGTCGGAAGACTACTTGGGGAGCATCTTGACGATCTAGAAGATATTTCTGAATATCTTTTAGTCATTCTCTGGCCAGTAGCCGATTCTGCAAGGAATCAGAGAGTTCTTCAATTTTCCAGACCGAGAGACGGCTATAAACTCAATTGGGACGCATGGTATGCTGAACTAAATAATGATGACAAACGAACGCTACCGCTGAAAGAATTAAACCGCACTAGACTTTACTTCGACTGTCGTGTCATTCCATTAAGAACGGCAGATTTACACAAATTGTGTTTAGATTTAGATGACGACTCAAAATCTTTGGCTGATACTTACTTGAATCGATTTCGAAAAACCCATTTCTTTCTTGTCATTTCCGACAATTGGGCACAATATGATTTCAACCCATTAAGAGAACGCGAATCGCAACGTTCTCTTGATGCCAAGAAGTGGTACGAAGGTGTGACCGCAAAACCAGTATTATTAGGAAAACGGATTTCAAAAATTCTTTCGGAGTGTGGCTTGGATTGCAAGCATGAATTTAAAATCAAGACAAATAATTCTAGCGTTATAGCGGATATTTTCGTCGAAACCAGTGATAACGAAAAGCCTAAGAAAATAATTGAACTTAAGGCCTATGCAACCTCCAACACAACTCCTTCAGCCATAAAAGAACAGATTAAAACCACCTTG
>JAWKUC010000004.1:230000-503603 GCA_041398805.1 Planctomycetaceae bacterium
AAATTGCCAACCACCTGAATGGATTTGCTCCCACTGCATTGAACCGCCGGACGTTTTTGAAAGCGTCTACTATTGGAATGGCGGGAGCGGGTCTGGGTTCGCATGCTTTTGGTAATGAAGCCTCGCGCGGTAAAGCACGGGCGAAATCGACCATCGTCTTCTTTCTGTGTGGTGGTTCATCACATCTCGATATGTGGGATTTGAAACCGGAAGCTCCGGAGAAATATCGGGGCGAGTTCAACCCGATCGCGACAACGTCATCGGGTGTCATGTTGAGTGAGCATCTGCCGATGACGGCACAACAGGCGCATCATCTGGCGGTGGTGAATTCTGTCGGATCGTCTGTCAACACGAACGATCATCATGCGGGTTACTATTACAATCTGACAGGCCATGTTCCTGATCCGACATTTCTCTCTAAAGGAAATGATCGCACTCCCTACCCTGACGACTGGCCCTACATGGGAAGTGTTGTCAGTGCGAAAGGTCGCAAACACCCGAGCCTGCCGAGTGCCATTACCCTGCCACACAAACCAAGTAAAGCCCCCTACACGCGACCGGGTCAATTTGCCGGACGACTTGGTGTCGAACACGATCCACTCTACCTGCAGGGTTCGCTTGAGAAACCACTCGTCTTTAATGCTCCCGCATTAATGCTGGAGGGAGACACGACCACAGATCGAATTTCTTCCCGTAGAGAATTGCTGACGGCCATCGACAAGGTGAAGCGGGACTTCGATCAATACTCGGTTCCCAACACCTGGAGTAAACAGCAGGAGCGGGCGTTTTCCCTGTTGCTCTCGTCACAGACAACAAACGCGTTCAATGTCGAAAATGAACCAATAGAACTACGGGAACGATATGGCGAAACTGTCAACGGGATGAGTCTGCTGCTCGCACGTCGGCTGGTGGAAGTGGGGATCCCCTTCATTACAGTCTTCTGGAAAGAGAACGAAAAACTGGCCGACCAGTGTAAAAGCGCCGGTGGTTGGGATACGCATGGTGACAACTTCAACTGCCTGAAAAAATATCTGCTGCCTGAGTTCGACCGGGCTTATTCCGCCCTGATTGAAGACCTGGCGAATCGTAACCTGCTCGATGAAACGATGGTGCTCGTGACGAGCGAAATGGGCCGAACACCAAAGATCGGTGATATTCGCTCGGGTGGCATCGCTGGTGCCGGTCGCGATCACTGGACTCATTGTCATTCGAATGTGCTGGCGGGTGGTGGTATCACAGGGGGTCAGGTTTATGGCTCCAGCGATAAGTATGGTGAGTACCCTGCCGATAAACCGGTTACGCCTGCGCACATTGTGAAAACTGTTTATGAGTCGATGGGAATTTATGACCTTGAGTACGTCGACCGTGAAAATCGCCCCATGAATCTGTTGTCGGAAGGACAGCCACTCATGGAGTTGTTCTAGCGGTTTAAAGAACAACATTCACCCGCCCAAGTTAAATTTAACGGAAGCGGTCATCCATGTCTCACTACACCTCTCTCAAAAATTCGGGATTCCTGTCGGGGACCGTCTCGCGCCGCACCTTCTTGAAGGCCTCCACGATTGGTATGGGTGCGCTGGCAGGTACAGGGCTCCGTTCGCCTGCCTGCGGTAACGAAGCTTCCCGCGGCCAGGCACGAGCGAAATCGACCATCGTCTTCTTTCTGTGTGGTGGTTCGTCGCATATCGACATGTGGGATTTGAAACCCAACGCCCCCAAAGAATACCGTGGTGAATTCAACCCGGTGGCGACGAGTGCTCCCGGTGTGATGCTGACCGAGCACCTGCCGATGACAGCGAAGCTTGCACATCATCTGGCGGTGGTAAACTCGGTTGATGCGACGGTCAACACGAACGATCATCTCGCCGGTTATTATTACAACCTGACGGGGCATGTCCCCGATCCAACATTTCTGTCGCAGGGTAACAGTCGTACGCCTTCTCCGGATGACTGGCCCTATATGGGGAGTGTTGTCAGTTATAAAGGGAAGAAGCATGCTCACCTGCCGAGTGCGATTACTTTGCCGCATAAACCCGATGACAATCCGCGCGCAGGTCAATTTGCAGCGCGGCTGGGTGTCGAGCATGAGCCTCTGTATCTACTGGGGAATCATGAGAACCCGCTGGATATCAAGGCTCCCTCTTTGATGCTGGATGGAGATGTGACTGCCGATCGGGTTTCTTCCCGTTATGAGTTATTAAACTCGATTGATAGTGCGCGACGTAACTTCGATCAGTTCGCAGCCCCCAGTTTGTGGAGCAAACAACAGGAGCGAGCTTTTTCGCTATTACTTTCCTCCAAAACTACGGATGCTTTTGATGTCTCTAAAGAGCCGCAGGAAGTGCGGGACCGGTACGGCAAAACAATTAATGCAATGAGCCTGCTGATGGCACGTCGTCTGGTCGAAGTAGGCGTTCCCTTTATTACTGTCTTCTGGAAACGAAACCCGAAGGTCAAGAACACCTGCGAGTACTTTGGTGGGTGGGATACTCATGGTGACAACTTCAATTGCCTGAAGAACTATCTGTTACCGGAATTCGATCAGGCGTACTCGGCGCTGATCGAAGACCTCGCCCAGCGTAACATGCTGGATGAAACACTCGTGCTGATTAACAGTGAGATGGGCCGCACACCGAAGATCGGCGACAAGCGATCGGGCGGCGGAAGGAGCGGGCCGCGACCACTGGACCCATTGTCTCTCGAATGTCTTCGCGGGAGGTGGAATCCAGGGGGCCAGGTTTACGGCAGCAGCGACAAACTGGGAGAACACCCGGCCGATAAACCAGTGACTCCGGCCCATATTGTGAAGACCGTTTTTGAGTCGATGGGGATTTATGACCTCGAATATATCGACCGTCAAAACCGCCCGATGAGCCTGCTGGCGGAAGGGCAACCGATTATGGATTTATTTTAGATCACAATCGCATCCCTTTTATTCACTTAGAGTTACGACTCATTAAATTCTCCACACAGCGTCGAATTACGGGCATTATCCGGTGCTGATTTTACTGACATCGGGTATAATGAGTATCGTTTCAACCGCAGCTTTTTTCAGCTCATTTTTGAGCGAAATTGATCGCTGAAGCCGGTTGTTTTCTCATTCGATTTTGACTTGATTGGGAGGATGTCGGCTTGAGTAAAGAGCCCGAAATGCCCTTGGACTGGGACGATCATGCAGGTTGGGAGAGTTTCTATGTGGCAGTCTTCGGAGATGAGGACGAATTGAACTACCGAGTCACTGATACGGGTAGTTTTTCGTTTAATCGGCTGAACCCACTGTTTGATGAACTGCACTGCCTGGGATACAACAGAATCTGGTTTCCGGGTTGCGGTTTCTCTCCCCTGCCCCGAATTTTTGTGGAGGCTGGGTTTGATGTCGTCGCTACCGATATTGCTGAGGCGGCGCTCAGCCTGCAGAGAAGTAATCGTGATTTTATTGAGTCGCGACTTGAAGAAGATGATCTCGACTTTCCCCGATCAGACAAGGGAGACCTCACGTTATTACTGCATGACTTCAGAACACCACTCGACATTGAACCGGTCGACGCTATTTTCAACATTAAGGCGATTCAGGCATTGCCTCCCATCAGCATGCGAGACGCACTGAAATGTCATTATGAAGTGTTACGACCGGGCGGAAACGCTGTCTTCGATACCATGAACGTTCAGGGTGATCGTCGGGACCTGCTTGAAGATACGATTGTCTCTGTGGGGTTCTATCTTCCTCTTTATCAGCTTCAGAAGAACTATCGAGCGAAGCTGGCAGCAACCGGTATTCCTTATGCGATTGTTCTGGGGCAACCACGGATCATGACGGGACAGGGTTACCCTTACAGCTATAAGTCCCCCGAATACGACCGTGATCATAATATTCTGGCCGAACTCTATCGCGAATTCATTTCTCAAGCGGATGAAGAATTCGAACGGGAGCAGCAGTTTGTGGATGAAACTGCGAAACGGGCCTCGATTATATATTCGACAGGTTAAAGTATGGTCTGCATTAACCGTCTGTGAGAATTAACTGATAGCCCGGATAACCAGTAGAGTTATCCGGGCTATCGTTCCTTACTCTTCCCGTTCAACCCGGGGGTCGGAATAAGCCCAGAAGGAGATGGCGAAGAGGGTGCCGATGATGAGGCAGTAGAGCATGGCGATGCCGATGGTTTGCGGAATTCTGCCCCTGCCGAAATAGAAGAGGAGGCACACGGCGATGAAGGAACCATTAAGATAAACATGCAGCCGGCTGACATGGTCTACCAGAATGTTGCGCAGAGGGTAGACAAAGAAAAAAGGGATCAGGAAACAGGGAATGGTGAGAATTGCGATTCCCGCACGAATGTGTGCCAGAAAGAAGATCACCAGAAAGTAGAAAAAGACGACGAGCTGGGCGATATAAATTTTTCCCATGATGCGGTAATACTGTTTGATCCGTTCCATTTGGGGTCGCTTCCTCCAGTGGCTGTTTCAAAACCTGGTTGTGGTTGTTCTCGCCCCTGTATAAACAGGGTTAATGGGACCATCAGAGGGTTTTGAAACTGCTTTTAAATTTGTGTGCTGGTCCAAATTAATATTGTTAAGAAAGAAATTGGACATACCGCGAGCCTGACTGCTAATATATCCTCATGTGAGCTGTCTGTGATAATCAGCTTCACTGTTTCGGAGATTGTTTCCGAATTTTTTCTCATGAGGAGCACACGATGCGCACGTTCTTTCCCCTGACTTTGCTGTTCGGTCTCATCTGTTTCACGAGTCCCCTGCCCGTTTTTTCACAGGAGGGATCACCGGAACCGCCTGAAATGAAGGAAGTGGAAATCAGTTTCCCCGCCGGGACTACTTTTCGGGAAGCGATTGAAGGTCTCGGTCCCAAGTTTGATCAAGACGTTGAAATTGAAGCAATCGACAACGAGCTGGGTGATTTAAAAAGTGAGGCGGAGTTCCAGTTCCAGGTAAACTCTGTTCCCAAGGGGGTTCAAAAAATTTATGCTCACTGGAAATCCATGTACGCCGATTTTTTTGATCCGGATTACCGACTGGTTAATGAAATGCGGGTGCTCCGTAACGAGACAGGGTTTCTCGTAACGAGCATTCATTCCCGCAGTAACATGCAGGTGCCTCTGGAGCTTCGAATGTACTCTGTTACGGAGATCACCTTCGGTTCTGAAGAAGATGCCAATACTTTAATCGACCTGATTAAAGAGTCGATTAAAACTGAGTGGAAAGGTGAATCGAGTGATGTGATCGAGCACTTTTATCCCTTCGACGAGGATATGGAAGAACTGGAAGTCAGCACAGGGTCAATTATTGATGTCTTTGGGTTAAGCCGGGCTGTCGAAGTCGAACCTGATGAAAGTGGAATCATCCAGCTGGACGCTGAGAATACCGAGTCTGAATCGCGCAGTAAACTGGGGAAGTGCTCGACCGGGGCGACCATTTATTATCTGCAACGAACAAACCTGCTTATCGTCAATGCCCCAAAATCTGTGCAGTACGAGATTGACATCCTGCTCGATAAAATCAGAGGAGCCATCCCCAAACCGAAAGAGGGAGCACAACCCCGAGGCGGGTTTGGTGGTAATCTATTTTAATTTCACTCGCTTGAATTTGACCGGAAGCCCTTCTCTCTGCATGAATAAAGGAGTCAATCATGCGTCTTTCTATCTATGTGTTTTCTACTTGCCTTTCGCTCTGTTGTCTACCAGGAGTTGTTTATTCCGAAGAGCCGGTCGCCGAGGAAACAATCACTGAAGAAGCAGTACCACAACAGGTTTCTGAATCTGCAAATGTTGATCAGCAGCTGGAAGAGAACAAGCAGCGATTGACGCAACCGCTTAAACTTGAATTAAAGGCTGGCCAGACTTTTCAGGAAGCCATCGAGAAAATGGGGGAACAGGCTCACTTGAAAATTGAGTTTGAAGGTCTGTTGCTTAAGTTTGGAAATGAACTCTTCAGCAAAAAACTGGAAAAAGATTTATCACTGGATGCAAATTCTTTTCAGGAAGGACTGGATCAACTGAATGAGATGATCTGGTTTGATGATCCGAATGTGGAGAAAGACTTCAGTGTGGTCGCCTTCTCACGTTCTAAAGCCATTCCAGTTAAGGAAGGGATTTTAATTTACAATGAACTGGTAAGAATGAGTTATCCCAGCAAGATGATAACGAGGGTTTATAATCTGCAGGAATTCAACAAAGGTGTACTACAAAATTTTCAGGGTATGCTTATACAACCAGTCCAGTCCAACCCACCTGTCGGGCTGATCAATTTAATCAGCGATCACGTGAATGTGTACTGGAAGATTTCAGGAATCCCCAACGAGTCTGATCAATCGTTCCACACTCCCTATCTGGGTCAAAACGAATCGCTGGAGGAAGCCCCACAGTTGGCAATGATTGCCAGCCGGATGAGTTATCTGAACCTGCAAAAACTACTGGTGATTAAAGCCCCCCGCTCGGTGCATTACGAGGTGGAAGAACTTCTCGAGATGATACGAGTTGCCAATGCGCAAGCAGAACAGCAATCTCCTCCGGCAAATTTAATCCAGTCATCAGGACAACTTGAGCCATCGCGATAACCAGCTGTGGAATGCGTTCTGTCAACAGAGACCAGACGAAAGGCTGTGTAATTCAAAAGTTGCTTTCATCCAAACCTCTTGCTATTCCGCTAATATATTAACACAACAGAACTAAAACGGTTCCTTTCCTTTGAACTCTGCCAAGGATGTATGGATGTCTCGTTTAATTGTATTAACTGCGCTGCTGACAGTTGTTTTACCTGGCATGCATTTACTTCACGCGGATGATTGGCCGCAGTGGCTGGGTCCACAGGGAGATTCTGTTTGGCGGGAACGCGGAATTATCGATAAATTCCCGGAGGGTGGTCCTGAAGTTCTGTGGCGAACCAAAATTGGGAAAGGGTATTCAGGGCCGGCTGTTTCGCAGGGTTATGTTATCGTCACCGACTACATTACTTCTGAAAAAAGCCAGTATGAGGGTACTCAACGGGATCAGTTGAAGGGTTCTGAAAGAGTCCTTGCGGCTCAACGAAGCAACAGGCGAGATCATCTGGAAGCATGAGTATGATTGCCCGTATAACATCTCTTATGGTGAAGGGCCGCGTTCGACACCGGCAATTGAAGAAAACCGGGTTTATAGTGTCGGTGCGATGGGAAACTTGAAATGTCTCAGCCTCGACAAAGGAGATGTCCTCTGGGAAGTTGATTTCAAGGATGAATATTATAAAGAACCGGCCCACTGGGGAGCATGTACTCATCCTCTCATTTATGACGACCTGGTCCTCTGTATTGTCGGAGGAGAGGGTTCAATTGCAGTCGCTTTTGACAAACTGTCTGGCAAAGAAGTCTGGAAAAGCATGTCAGCTGATGACATCGGATATTCCTCCCCGTTCTGACCAACGCGGGGGAGTCGAACAATTAATTATTCTATCTGGCGACTCAGTAAGCGGTCTCAACCCGAAAACAGGAGAGCTCTACTGGACGCAACCATTCCGTACGATTTATGGTCTGGCTGTCTCGACTCCCCGAATCCACAACAACTACCTGTTTGTCGCAGGAACTCCACAGAAATCGTTACTGGTAAAACTGAACGATAAAGAACCAACTGCAGAACAGGTCTGGGAAGGAACAGGCCAGAAAGGAATTTCTCCACAAGCGGGTGTTCCGTTTATGGAAGACGATTACATGTACGGCGTGAACGGGAACACATCCTTTGTCTGCCTGGAGATCAAAACAGGTAAACATCTCTGGACGACTTATGAACCGACGACTGGAGATCGACCTGACCGCGGGGCGACAGCATTCGTTGTGAAGCATGATGACCGATATTTCATCTTCAACAGTGGTGGTGATTTGATTATCGCCAATTTGAATCCAGAGAAATATGAGGAAATAGATCGGGCCCATCTGATCGATCCGGGGCCCTCCACCAGTGGGCGTAAAATGGTCTGGTGCCACCCGGCCTTTGCCAATCAGCATGTGTATGTGCGGAACCATGAAGAGATCATTGGTTACTCACTGGCAAAGTAATCAGCTGAGTGAATTGAGATCATCCAGCAGCATGTTGCGATCTTCTTCGGCTTCAACCAGCTCTGCCTGGGCGAAGGCCTGCTTCAGGTAATCTGCGGCCTGCTCACTGTTTCCAGCAACCTTTTCGCTGCGAGAGAGGGCTTCGTAGGCGTATCCGAGAAAGAATGGTGATTCCTGCTTACTCGCTTCCAGACACCTCTTCGCATAATGTCGAGCGTTATCGGCCTGCCCCAGGATGGCGTAAACGCGTGAGAGTTGCCAGTAACCGATGGACCTGTTCTGATCGGTACAATCGGGTCGACACGACCAGTGCCATAAAGAGGCATGACAGAGATGGATTAATGTCTCTGCTTCTTCGGGTGTGCGATCGGCCTTATCGATTAGTCCCCATGCCCGGTTGAAGCAGGTCGCGGAAAAAAACTTATGTGCCACTGGCTCGTCAAAGGAGGAGGTTTCAGTCATTGGTTATTCACAAATTCTTTCAAACAGAGCGACCATCCAGAATGTGTTCATTCAAGTTCTGAAATTTGGAAATGAGAGGATTTATTAATTCGAATTGACATTAAAAGTGGACATAATTTTTTCGAATAAAGGTTTTACCTGATCGAACTCATCCGCATCACATTCCAACAGAATGTTCAGTTGATATTTGGCATTAAGCATTGTCAGTCGATAACCAGCACGTTCCCCTCCAAAGAATGAGGAATGTGAATATTGGGAATAGTGTGAGTTTTTCGGTTTGCTTTCGAGGCGACCCATATCAAATTCAGAATAGTTGGTAAATTCTTTAACAACGTCCTCTTTCATGACTTCGTGCATAATATCTACCGGCAACTTGGGATTCTTCTCCCCATCGACCGCAGTAGGCCCTGCAATAATGTCCGCTTTCAAAGAACCTTGAACACTATCCCGAACCTTGATTGAAATCGAGCCCTTCTTTACCGAGGCAGTCATTTTCGTTCCGCCGGTTTCCCAGCCTTTAGGATACTCAAACTGAAAGCTGCTACTCTGAGTCCTCCAGATTTCAAATTCAGTCGGCATTTCAAATCCGCCGCCTCCTCCCATGGGACCCAGGAACATGGTGACGCCAAGCCCCACCATTACCAGGGCGATCAGGCTGACCATCACATAGATGGCGACTTTGCTTTCTTTCTTCTTGGGCTTTTTCCGAGCGCGACGTTCCTCGTCAGTGAGTAGATCATCGTCGATGTCGTCACGAACGGGACGGCGTCTGGGTGGAGCTGCTTTTTTGGCCGAGCGACGAGTCGGTAGCTGAGTCGCCTGGACGAGTTCACCACTGTCAAAGTCCGACTCATCCTCGCCATCCTCGGACCAGGCTTGATGACGAGCGCGCTTGCACTTGGGACAACTTTTCTTTTTCCCAATCAGCCCTGATCACTCACTTTAAATTTAACGCTACATGTCGGGCACTTAACCCGAAATGGTGTTGTTGGCACAACGTTCCTCCAGAAGACAGCAATTTTGTACACCAGTATTCTTTTATTATTAAATCAGTTGCTTCGAGCAGAAGCAGCAGAGAGTTGTTGCCTGAGACAGGAGAGGAATGGAAATTTCGAGCCCTGTTAAGATATTGAAACTTTAGAGACCTGCTCAGGAAGTGAGGAACTCCAGATAAATGTGCCTTAGAATGTCGCTTCAGGCAGACCAAAGTCCCGGAATCAGTAACAATTCTGCATTCGCAAAGCTTTCCTTTAATCTCAGAACCCCCCTCCAGCGAGATGCTGGTCCCACGGATGCTGAGAAATTTCAGATTCTGCATCTCGCTGAGAACATCAATAGCATCATCAGTGAGCTGTGCCTCACTCATTCCGAGTTCTTCCAATTCGGTAAACTGGCTCAGAGTTGACAGGCACTTATCGGTCAAAGGTAGCTTGAAGAGGTAGAGATACCTCAGGCTCTTGTGTCGGGAGAGCGGAGCTAGATTGTTGATCCCCTGATCCGTAATTTGAGTATCATCAAGCCGCAGCAGCTCTAACTCAGTCAGTTCAGTGATGCTGGCCAGCCCCTCGTCGCTGACGTTGGTCCCTTGCAAGTACAATTCTATCAAAGCCGAACAGTCACCGATCCCCGCTAAGCCTGAATCACCCAGGCTGGAATAAGCAACATCCAGTTTCTTCAGTTGATCAGCGCGAATTTCTGCCAGAGCAATCCCTGTAAACTTTTCTGAATAGGCAACAAGTTTCTGAAGCGTATCCAGCTGGAAAGCATTATTGAGCGATGCCAGCTCTTCGTCAGTTTCCACTGTAATGAAATAACCTCTTCACGAGCAATTTTCAGTGCGATATCCAGTCCCAGATACTTCTCGATGAATGGACTGGGAACTTCAAAAGTTCTAACCAGCGAGTCATCACTTTTCGAATAATATCTAATGATCGTGCCTGCAGGAATTTCGAGTTTAATTCCGTCGGGCTCTTCAATCGAGGCTATTGAAATAACCCCAGACGACTTCACCAGGTATTCCCTGGCAAGAACTTCCTGCATTCGCCTGCGTTGATAATTTTCCTGGAGCCAGAGCCCTAGCCCCACCACTAACATCAACAATATCAGTAGCAGCACCACATATCGTTTCCGTTTATAGCCAGTCTTTTTCTGCACCGGAAAGATCCTTATGCACGAAGAAAATCAATCACTGATTTTCGAGCTATAAATCATTGCGAACTCAGTCGGGGCTGATCGCATGCTGTAAGAATGCCATGTGATGAGAACCACACAAAATCTACAGCAGTTCTTTTTGCTTCTTGTTTTTCTTCTGTTGCTGGCGTGATTCGAGAGTGATGCCGTTCTTTGTGGAGGGTGCACTGGTCAGTGGGTTTTCATTCCCCTGCAGCGGATCACCGGGAGCGATTTCTGCAAGGCGTTCTGTTACCCGGTTTGCATATTCTTCTGAGAGTTCAAAACCAAGGAATTGGCGATCAAGTTTCTTGGCAACGGCCAGGGTGGTACCACTACCGGCGAAAGGATCGAGTACTTTTTCTCCCGGTTGAGAGCAGGCACGGATGATCCGGGCGAGAATTAATTCCGGCATCTGACAACCATGCCAACCTTTACGCTCTTTGAAAGTCCCATTCACGCGGGGAACGTACCAGGTGTCTTCATCGGGCTGAAAAGAATCGGGCGTATCTTGCGGTCTCAAAATCCACGTGTCATCGGGAAGTCGCCCTTTGGGGTTGGCCCGTTTATCGCCATAGACAAGTTGTCGGGCGGAAGGGACACGGATTAAGGGGTCATCAGCATTAAAGGTGAATTGATTCTTGTCTTTCACCATATGAAACAGATGCGCGTGGGAACGGCTGAATTTATTTTTGCAGTTCACACCGAAGGTGTAATACCAGATCACCCAGCTGCGGCATGTCAAACCGAGTTCGCGCTGCATCATCACTTTGAGTTCAGCGGCGTATTCATCCCCAATCGCCAGCCAGAAAGTCCCGTCCGGCTTCAGAACGCGTACGACTTCACTTAACCAGCTTTTGGACCAGTCGAGATAATCGTCTGTAGAACGGTCATCGTCATAGCTATCGTACTCATAGCCTATATTAAAGGGAGGATCGGCGAAGGCGAGGTCTACAGATCCTGATTCCAACTGCTGCATCCCGGCGATACAATCACCCTGCTCGACCTGGTTCCATTTGATTCCCACGAGAGCTCCTCCCTGTTGACTACTTAAACCAGGTTCAGTCCTTCACGATTGGATTCGTTAAGGTTCCGATACCGGACATCGTCATGTGAACCATGTCTCCGTTCTCGAGTGAGAACTCATCGGGAGGAATAATCCCCGTCCCGGTAAGTAGAATCACCCCGGCGGGGAAATCGTTCTCGCGACCTAACCAGGCAACCAGGTCTGTCAGTTTACGATGCAATTGGGCGAGAGTTGTTTCTCCTCGAACGACGGTGTCGCCATTACGTTCGATAGAAAGTTTGATTTCTACCGCACCGAGATCGAGTTCATTGTCACCAGCGAGTTGAATACAAGGGCCAAGTGCACAACACTCTCGGTATAATTTTGCCTGTGGAAGATAAAGCGGGTTCTCCCCTTCGATATCGCGGGCTGACATATCGTTGCCGATTGTGTAACCAACTATTTTCAGATCAGGATTAACCACCAGCGCGAATTCAGGTTCGGGGACTGACCAGTCGCTGTCGTATCGCACGCGTACCGGCTTACCGGGGGCGACAACGCGGTTGGGTGTGGCTTTGAAGAACAGCTCCGGTCGATCGGCTTCGTAGACTTTATCGTAATGCGATGCTCCTGATTCGGACTCTTCCATGCGGGCGACTTGTGAACGTTTATAGGTGACGCCTGCGGCCCAGACTTCCTGACGGTCGATAGGGGCCAGCCACTCAACTTCATCGGCAGAGAGTGGATCGAGCTTGGTATCGACCAGAAATTTTGTGAGGCCAATCGGATCGGGAGCGTGCAGGATATCGGACAGCGTGCGCACATTGTCAACCTGAGTCAGATCGAGCAGATAGAGGTTATCTCCTTCGACCAAAGCGGGGGTTACATCACCTGCGGCAATCACCTTTGCCAGTTTCATAAGTCACCTATCGTTGTTTGTCTTCTGCACGGTTGGTTCGTTTGGCCCATCGTAATCGAACAGCAGTTCAATTGCGACTGCGGTACTGTCGCAAGGCGTCCAGAGTTTGCTGAAAGTCTTCTGGTAATGGTGCCTCAAACTGCATTCTTTTTCCACTCTCGGGGTGGATAATTTCGAGGCGAAAGGCATGAAGGGCCTGACGGGATATCAAAACCTGCTCCAACTGCTCAGAGCTCAGCCCGGAAACATGTTCGTCGGTCAGATCGGCGAGCCTGAATTCAGAGCCACCATTATAGAGGGCGCCCGCCAGAAGTTGACACCCTTGTGCAGCATATGGACCCGCAGTTGATGCGTTCGTCCTGTTTCCGGGAGTAACTTCACATAGGTGAAGCCATTAAATCGCTCAAGCATTTCAAAAATGTCTTCATGAAACGGGTCATCTCTCCTTCTTCGCAGACAATCATCCGCTCGCGGTTTCGAAAACTTTGCCGCATATGAGTTTCGACGTAATCGGAATCGAAATCGAGTTCATTCCAGGTGAGCGCCCGATACTCTTTCTTCACGACTCGATCTGCAAAACTGCTGACTTAATTTATCGTGCACCTGGTTATTCTTGGCGATGACTATCACGCCTGTTGTATCCCGATCCAACCGGTGGACAATCCCAGGCGATGTTGGCCGGCACTGTCAGAGGAAAGCTGATCGAAGTGAAACTGCAGTGCTCCGCCAGGGTTCGGTAGTTTCCTTTGCCGGGATGAACAATCATGCCCGCCTGTTGTTAATGACGACCAGATGGTCATCTTCATATAACACATCTAGCGGAATGTCTTCAGGTTGAATACTGCTGTCCGGTTCTTCCGGCAATCCGGACCGTGATGCGATCGTTCACGCGCGTAAGCGACAGCAGTTTTTGACTTAGACCGTTGCAGACCGCACCGATACGTATCGCACGTTGAAAAGCTGACGAGAAGTAGTTGGGATGGAGTCGCGTCAGATAATGATCGAGCCGCCAACCATGCCTTGCGAGACTCAACCACCAGATCAACCGGTTCCACCGTCAGTTCCCGGAGGAGTCTCTTCGGATTCAGGAAGATCTTCCCTGACTCGTCGCTCATTCTGTTTTGGCAGGTTCAGCAGGTGTTGACTCCCCGGGTGTTTCCGCCGGAGTCTCGGTAGAGGCTTCCTCAGCAGCGGCCGGTTCTTCAGTAGCTGCGGGCTCCTCGCTCGTTTCGGGAGTTTCGCTCGATTCAGGCTCAGCCGGCGTTGCTTCTGATTCCGGACTTTCGGGAGTGGCCTCTGTTCCCTCGGGGATGGTGAGATCCAACTGTGGTCCTGAGGGAGAGTTCACTGCTCCAGGAATCCCCAGATTATCGAGTGGGTTGGAAAGCATGCCATCCAGCGGACGTTGCTCGCTTTGAGGCTTGCCGGCGTTTTCGGCCATCCATTTATACATCGATTGAACATTCGATTTTTTCAAGCGTTCAATACGTGCCTGAGAATCTGAAACATACAACGAACCGGGAACTGTTTTCACAAGTTCTTCAAAGGCTGCAATCGCTGCGGAAGTATCTCCTTCACAGGAAGCTTCCAGAGCACACGCTTTACCATACAGTGCCAGTTCTTTTAACTCGGTATCGTTCGTCGATGACAGAACTTTATCGAAGTTTTCGATTGCCTGTTTCAGGTCAGAAATAGCTCCTGCCCGGTCCGAGAAGAGGAGCGTAATTCCGTTGCCTACCAGCATTTCCGCTTCTTTAACCAGGGCCCACTCAGCGACAGCAGTTCCCTTATAGCGGGAATCGGTGGCGATGGCGGCATAATCTTCCTGAGAACTTGCCAAGAGCATTCCCTTGGCAGCCCCCGATGTCGAAGCAGATGGGGGACGATTAATCCACATATAAACCACGGCAGCAACTACGATGGCCAGGCCAATTGCAATAATCATGCTGCTGTTTTTCTCGAAGAATGGCTTCGATTTAATCAGCAGATTCTGCAAATCATTTTCTTTAAGGTGATGGCGCTCTTCGCTTTTCATGGACTCGCCCTTGCGAGGAATAGTTGCTGGGGGTTGGAAAGTGGAAAGTCGCAAGTATAGATTCAGATCGGGTTTAAGGTCAACCTCGGCGACTGGCGAGTTCTCAGAGACGGACTTCTCTACTCTATTGAGGCTCTGAACTGTGTTGTTACATACGCTGACTTTCCGGAAAAACCTGATGAAAAGGGGGGATTATGCCAGTTTCCCCCACAAAATCGAGCTGGCCAGCGGGTGAAAATGAAGAGTATACTTGTCAATCGGTCATTAAACCTGCAAAATTTGACTCTACAAAGTTTGACTGTTGTAATTCCTCACCAGCTCTGGAGTTGAGTCCAGATCAGAACCCCTCCTGAAATCTACCAGAAGACTTCAGGAACCGTTCCAGAACAGATTTCTCATGACAAGCACAATCAAAAAAATGGTTTACGGCTCGCTTGCCGTCGCCATCGTGGTGGGCATTCTCAGCATTCTCGATCTCGCCATGGGTGTCCCCTTCGGTGGCAGCACCTTTCTGGATATCGTCTTCCTAGTCTGCTGCGCCATCATGGGTTACATGGGATTTACCATCAAACGGGAACAATCCTGACCCCCTCTTCGGTTATCTGATTTCATGTCAACCAGATGAACGTGGCCAACGTGATGATCAGTGCGAAGACCAGATTTAAAATGATCCCGGCTTTGGCCATTTGACGCATCGAGATTTTACCTGAGCTGTAGACAATCGCATTGGGCGGTGTCGCGATGGGGAGCATGAAGGCGCAGCTGGTTGATAATATCGCGGGGAGCATCAGGAACCGCGGATCAGTATTCAGACCAATTGCTGTTAATGCCAGGATAGGCATGAGTGCACTGGCGGTTGCCACATTCGAGGTGAACTCGGTGAGGAACGTCATCAGCAAACAGATTGATAAAACCCAGGCCCACGTCGGCCAGTCCTGCAACTCGGCAACCAGGACTCCCCCGATCCAGTTGGAAAGCTGAGTCTCCTGCGCACCGGTGGCGATGGCAAAGCCTCCTCCAATCAGGAACAGAATCGACCAGGGCATTTTGTTCATCGTCTCCCAATCCATCAATGGCCGAGAGACTTCCGCATGATTCCCTTTCACAGGAATCAGAAACATGAGTAATGCGACGGCCAGAGCAACTGTGGAATCGTGCAGATACTTCGTTTTGCTCAGGTCAATTTCGCTGAAGTAACTGAGATGTTCCAGGAGGAAAGGTCGCCAACCCGGAATCACAAGTTCTTCAGTAATCTGAATCGGTTCCCGAAAAATCCATAACAGAGCTGTGCAACAAAAGAGAATCGCCATCACGTATTCTGCCTGTGAGGGTGGCCCCATCTCTTTCAACTTCTGAGCGATGAAATCGGATTTCCCCGTCTGCGAGGAAGTCTCCCGGGGGAGACGTCGAACAGCGGCGAGTAGGAACCAGGCGGTGACCAGTAGCCACGATTCCAACAGGTATGAAATGAATCATCCACTGCCCCGCCGAGAGGACAGGTTGATCAGGGAATTGCTCTCCCCAGACTTTGACGAAGATCAGGTTCGTCGGAGTTCCCACCAGAGTTGTGCTCCCTCCGATGCTGGCAGCATAGGCAATGCTGAGTAACAACACCGGCGAAAGTTGCTCCAGTTCTTCCCGTTTAAGACCGGTCTCTCCCAGCGAAACCAACAACGCGGAGGCAAGAGGAAGCATCATTAAAGTCGAAGCGGTGTTACTGATCCACATCGACATCGCCGCCGTGCCGAGCATGAAGCCGAGTACCAATCGCCGTGGATTCTCGCCAACCCGTTTCACAACGTGTAATGCCATTCGCCGATGAAGATTCCACTTCTCAATGCCCATCGCAATGATGAATCCACCGAAGTAGAGCAGGATGTTCTGGTCCATGTACTCTTTACTGACCGCCTCGGCGGGCATGATGCCGAGTAACGGAAAAGCGACCAGAGGTATCAAACTTGTCGCCCCCGTGGGAACGACCTCGGTGAACCAGAAGATCCCCATCAACACAATCGTCGCCACCAACCGCATCGCCGCCGGCTCCATTCCAGCAGGTACGGGCAACAATAAAATCACCACAAACGCCAGCAACCCCAATGGGATCCCCCAGCGGACAGGAGTCTTCGATTCAATCGGAGGGGTGGACATGGTTCAGATGGAAACTGATGAGAGGGTGAGCGGCAGAGGGTATAGAGGTGACTATAACCTGCCTAAAGTCACATTAAAAGTGATCCCACCACGCAGAGGTAATTGCTACCTGGAAGTCGTTCTAACCTGACAAATTCTGAGAAGAGAAATAAATTACGAAAGATTGATTGGAGAGCGCTGAATCACTTCGGGAGAGGCAGTACCACGTAGAGAGACATGATAAAAAGAAGAATTCCTCCCACCATCATGATCAGTGAAGGTAACATTCGCACCAGATTCGGATTCGATTCTTCTTCCACATAATCGAGTGACCATTTTGCACCAGCAATTATGAGAATTGCGCCCCAGGCGATCATCGTCAGTAGTAACGTTGTTACGAGCGGTGATACTCGCGGGCCGCTCGATAAGGCTCCTACAAAAATCAGAAATAAAATAACCAGGGAGGCTAATGTCACTACGAATGCAACCGGAAGAAACAGATCTCTTACATCGGGCGAGACCCGTTTATCGTCGGAGGACGATTCTGAATTGTTCATTGAAACACTACTTTATCTATAATTAAATAACTGAATTCTCGATCGCTCAAAACAGTTTTGTGCATCGAATAAGTGACTAAGAAAAGTTTTTAAGCACTTTGGCTGTTGCCTGAGCAAACAGGCTCCCTTCCAGCGAAATACAACGATCAAGGAGTTCTCTTCTTTCGGGAGATGTGGGAGACAATATTCCAGCTAATCTGACGAGTAGTAATGATTCCGTATGAGGCTCTTCACATAACTCTAATCCGTGACGGTATGCTACCATTGCCTTTTGACTCTGTCCCAGCTCCTCCTGAGCTTCTCCATGTTTCAACCAGTAGGGAGCAAATTCTGGATACTGTGTAGTCGCTTTTTCAGCCAGCCGAAGTAAGTTAACTCCATGTAATCCCCCATCCATCAGCTTGCGCCAGAGGTCGAATACTTCGTGCGTGTATCTGGCAATTTCGAGTTGTGTCGCCAACCAGAGATCAAAACGGGTTTCAAACCAGCCCGGTGCAAGCTCTTCTACTTTTTCATAAGTTTCCCTGGCTCGCGTATATTCTTGAGCCTCGAGAAGAAGCAGTGCCTGCAGATAGAGAGGCTCTGGATTGCGTGGGTCTATCCCGGCGGCTTCTACAGAGAGTTCCAGTGCCTGTTCTGCTTTTCCAGTGGAGGCATATTGATTGGCAACCTCCAACAGCTGCTCCGCTTTTCCCATCGGAGTATAAGCCCGTACGAACTCAAAATGAATCCCTGTTACCTCCTGAGGTATCACCTCCTCAGGCTTCATGATCTTATTTCCGCAGCGACACATCATCACCAGCGACGGGTTCCCATTTTTCATGTGCTCCAGTTTATAACTGAATTCATTCAGTCGAGGGTCGTCCGTACTTTGATATAAATTTAACAGTTCTTCCCCATACACCAGGGCGTCACTTAACTCATTATTGTAGACTTTGACTCCCACGAGATTTCCCAGATAGCTCATCACGCCGTCGCTATCTACATTCGCCCGACAAAGTTCCAGCGCTTTTGCAAAGCTTGACTCGGCTGACTTCAGATTGCCACAACCATAGGCGACTGCCCCAATTTGTCCCTGAATAACTGCTTTATAATACTCAGGTAAAGTCCCCCGCAGCTTTTCCATTTCAATATACCACTGTTGTAACTCCTTTATAACTTCATCGTGTTCTCCCTGTTCTATCCTGCTGGGAATCTGGTTAAGACAAGCCTGAAGTTTTGAGGTTGGATCATTGGAATCTCGCGGTCCTGTAATGGCGTTCCAGAGTTTATCCGAAGCGCAATACTGGTTGAGTACCATGCCGGCACGCATTAATCCCTGCACATAATTCTGTTCGCCTTCCGGACTTCCCCGTAGTTCCTCAGACACCTTCCGAAGGGATTCCACGTGATCCTCGATTTGTGACTTGTAGTCTTTACAGAATCTGATGAATTTTGCATCGTTTAGTGTTAAAGCATTATTGATCAGATAATACTGAAGTGATTCAACAGGCAGAGTTTCCACAGTTTTTCGCTTGAATGGCCAGAATGGCATAACTTCACCTTCGAATTATTTAGATTAAATCAACCTCTCAGCTAATCAACCAGCATACTCTAATACCTGTAGAAAAACATCCTCCTTGGTCTAGTCCAGGTTTTAATTCTTTTTATGTGGAATCTTTAAATTATGCACTGAATTACGACTCCGTTTCCTTTAGGCTGGAAGATGTCTTCCTCATTCATTTCCCATAGTCCAAAGAGGAACCTCATGCCTGCAATCAGCTTCTCCCTTCTCCGCTGTGTCCTATACCCTCCCTTCCTGTTACTTCTGTTGGTTTCCAGTTGTCTCATTGCCGGGGAACAGGGCGAACTACTCTACAACGGGATTCGACTGCCCGCTCAGTGGCCTCCCTATTCCAAAGATTACGCTGAAGACCCGGTTACACCTCCCTACTTAAAATCACCTCCGGCTGTGATTCCGATTGATGTCGGGCGACAACTCTTCGTCGATGATTTTCTGATTGAAGAGACGACCTTAACGCGTCAATTTCATCAACCGGAGTATTACGAGGGAAACCCAATCCTGGTTCCCGATCAACCCTGGGAGTTGACCAGTTACAACTATCGCGGTGGTCCCGATTTTCCGACACCCGTTGCGGGGGTTCGTGGTTCTTCTCCCTATGCGATGCCCCATAGTGATGGAGTCTGGTACGATCCGGCAGAAAAGATTTTCAAGATGTGGTATTTCGGAGGGGAAGGCCCTAGCCCTACCCGATCCATGGCCACCACCTGCTATGCCGTTTCTAAAGATGGAATCCACTGGGAAAAACCAAAGCTGAAAGTAAACCCCTGGCTCGACCTGGAAGAGACCAACATCGTCCGTTATGGGAAACGGGGGCGCCGCTTCGATCTGGTTTGACCAGAACACCAGCATCCCGGAAGAACGCTATAAGATGCTGGCAGATCGCGAACTCTTCAGCTCGCCCGATGGGATTCACTGGGAACATGTGATGCGTTTCGGCAAATCGGGGGACCGCTCCACATTCTTCTATAACCCGTTCCGTCAGAAATGGGTCTACAGTATTAAAGCTCCGCTGGAATGGATGCTCGACCGGGGTCGGACCCGCCTCTATTTCGAGACGGACGAATTCTTCAGCGTACCCGAATGGGCCGAAGTGCCTGGTGCTTCAGAGGGAAATGTCGTCATGTGGACCGCCACTGACAGCAAAGACGAAATGTGGGAAGGAGTCAACGTCCGACCGGAACTCTACGCACTCGATAGCGCGGCTTATGAGAGTTTAATGCTCGGTTTGTTCGTCGTCTGGAAGGGAGACACACCCGAAATTCGTAACTCGGGACGGCCCAAGTTGAACCAGGTCTTCGTTGGTTTCAGTCGGGATGGTTTTCACTGGGACCGGCCGGATAGAACCCCCTACCTCCCCATCACCAATGAAGTCGGTGCGTGGAATTGGGGGAACGTGCAATCCTGCGGGGGTTGTTGCCTGATTGTGAGAGATAAACTCTACTTCTACTGTGGTGGCCGTGCAGGAAGCCAGGCCCCCGGTTCCACCGATCACTCCGCCGGTAGCAGTACTGGCCTCGCGATGATGCGCCGCGATGGTTTTGCTTCGATTGATGCAGGGAAAGAAACTGGCACCCTGACAACGCGCCCCATTCAATTCAAAGGGAAACATCTCTTTGTGAATGTCGACGCACCCCAGGGAGAACTGCGCGCCGAAGTTCTGGACGAAACCGGTAACGTGCTTCCTGAGTTTTCTTTTGATAACTGCGAACCGATCCGCGCAGATGAGACTCTACTACAGGTCCGCTGGAAGAACGATCCCGATCTTTCGCAACTTGCCGGTCAACCTGTCCGCATCCGGTTTCAGTTGACCAACGGCAGTCTCTACTCCTTCTGGGTCAGCCCCGACAAATCCGGCGCTAGCCACGGTTACATCGCCGCCGGCGGACCGGGTTATGTCGGCCATACGGATACAGTGGGACGGAAGGCACTGGAAATGGTCGAGTAAGGGTATTACTCCCCAGCCGGGACCACTTCACCCATTGCTTCAAATATTTCGCCGACGTTGGGCTTGAAGACGTTGCCGATGAGGATGTCGACGAGGTTGGATTGATATTGCGGGTGCATTTTGAGGAACTCGCCGAAGCGGAAGCCGGGGGTGTAGAAGGCGAGGACGAGTTTGCGGAAGTTTTCGACTCCCTGACGATACTCGGGTTGCCAGGCACCAAGGCGTGCGGCGGAAAGGTCATCCGCCTTGAGGGCTTCGTGAACGGCATCGGCGGCGACCATACCGGAGTGCAAGGCCAGAAAGACACCAGAAGAATAGACCGGGTCGATGAAGCCGAAGGCATCACCAATCAGTACCCAACCGGGGCCGGCACCCTGGCTTGATTTGTAACTGAAGTCTTTCGTGGTGTGGAACTCGGTCGGCCACTCCGCATTTTCCAGACGACGTTGTAGACCGATGCAGCGGTCGAGTTCCTCTTTAAAGATTTCCTCGGGTGTTCTACGATTGCTGCCGAACATGTAGTCCATCTCGCCAGTGCAACCGACCGAGACGACGTCATTCGGCAAGGGGATGTACCAGAACCACGATTTCTTCCCTTCCGTTTGCAGGATGATCGTCGCCCCTTCATCTTTACCCGGGTCGCGGTGGGCACCTTTGAAGTAAGACCAGACCGTACCTTTTCTCAATAACGGATCGGAGACTTTCAGTTTGAGCCGTGATGAGAGGAAAGCCGATTGGCCGGTCGCATCGACGACCACTTTCGCACCAATCTCCTGCGTTGTCCCCTGCTCTCCTTTACCGAATTTGACTTTAACACCAGTGGCCCGGTCCCCGTCGAAGAGTACATCAAGGACCTGTGCATCGACTCGAATATCGGCTCCCTTTTCGCGGGCGTTATCGACCAGGAGCTGATCGAAATCACTTCGCACGACTTGCCAGGTAACCGAGCATTCATGCGGGTTGTATTCGTCAAAGTAAAATGGTGCCGATTCCTTACCCGTATCCGTCACAAACTGCACGCTATACTTTCGGGGGAATTCGGAATTCTTGAGCCGTTCCAGTAGACCGAGACGTTTCAGAGCCCAGTAGGTTTCCGGGATAAGCGATTCCCCAACATGAAACCGGGGGAATGGGGAGCGTTCCAGAAGCAGTACGGAGTGTCCCTGTTCGGCCAGGAGTGCCGCAAAACAACTTCCTGCCGGACCACCACCAATCACGACGGCATCGTAATTGGAGGAAGCGGTTGTCATGGAGTCCATCACGGTTGTGTCAGGGGCGGGCATATCCATCTGGTCAAAGGCCTTCATAAGTTGAATTAATGAACGCGAGTTACCTTATTGTAGTCCCCTCCCCGTGCGGAAACCACAGGGAAGCTGACTCGAATTTTATCTGTGGATAGTGAACAGGAGTCAAACAATCCGGCAGCAAACCCAAATTGCTAAATTTATCGCATTTTACTGTTTACAACATCGAGCAAATCGTCTCTCCTATACTGAAACGGATTTTATTTTTCCTGAGATCAGATTCACTGGTTTTTCTTATGCAATCGTATCGCCAGCGACCAGTCAGACTAATCGTTTTCGCCTCGGTGCTCTGTTTAACATTCTCTGCGGCGATGGCACAGGACGAAACGCGACTTGCCGATAAAATCGACGCGCGCCTGGAAGTCGTCTGGCAGGAACAGGGATTAGATCCGGTTGTACTGACCAGCGACACCGAATTCATCCGGCGGGTGACACTCGATCTGACCGGGTTGATTCCCCGCGTGGGTGAAATCTATGAATTCGAGGAGAACAGTTCCTCCGAACGACGTGCCGAGTTGATCGATGACCTCCTCTCCCGACCACGACATGCCGTGCACCTGGCGAACCTCTGGCGTTCGTATCTTCTGTCGGACAACCTGGAAAATCTGAACGCCGTGCAGATCGGTGGATTTGAAGAATGGCTCCGCAGCCGCTTTCGAGACAATGTTCCTTACAACCGACTGGTGCGGGAACTTCTGTTGGCCGAGGGAAGCTTCGATCAGGTCGGTCCAGCCCTCTACTACTCATCGCTGGAAGTCAAACCGGAAGAACTGGCCCGCAGCACCTCGCGCACCTTCCTGGGTGTGCAGCTCGATTGCGCCCAATGTCATGATCATCCCTTTGACAGTTGGAAGCAGACCGACTTCTGGAGTTTCGCTGCCTTCTTCGCTCAGCTTTCGCCGCAACCGGGAAATAATGGGCAGATGATGCAGGGTGGCCCCCAGTTAACGGATCTACCTACCGGAGAAGTATTCCTTCCCGACAGCGAACAGAAAGTCCTCCCCCGTTATTTTGGTGTGGAAACACCTGTTGATACTGAAACACAAACTCGTCGCGCGGCACTCGCCGAGTGGATGACGGGTGAGGAGAACATGCTTTTTGCCCGGGCGACAGTCAACCGGGTCTGGGCGCACCTCTTTGGCATTGGCATTGTCGATCCACCCGATAACTTCAGCAGCAACAATCCCCCTATAGATGAAGAACTGCTCAACCTGATTGCAACCGACTTCATCCAGCATCAATACGACCTCCGTTATCTGCTGCGTGAGTTGACAAATACTCGCGCGTATCAACTTTCCAGTCGGAATAGCAATGAGGAATCGACTGAGATCGCTGAAAAGATGGCGCGCACCTTTGCCCGGCATGCGATCAAACCCTTCACCGCCGATCAACTCTACGACGGGCTCGCCCAGGCGACCGCACAACCAATACTCTCTGCTGCCGCCGGTGGATTTGATATCGATCCGCAACGGACGACCTTCATCCAGAAATTCAGACGGACAGGTGAAGATCAGATCGAATATCAATCTGGTATTCCGCAGGCATTAACGTTAATGAACGGAAACCTGACCAATCGAGCCGTTGCTATTGAAGGGAGCAATCTGCTCAAAGCCCTCGAAGCCCCCTTCTATACCGATGCCGAACGAATCAACACGTTGTTTCTTTCGACGGTTTCGCATCCCCCCGAAGCCGAAACAGCAACGATGTTTCTGGAGTACCTGAAAGAACAACCCGATTCCCAATCCAAACAGGCTGCCCTCGGGCATATTCTCTGGGCCTTATTAAACTCAGCTGAATTCACCATGAATTATTAAACGATCACGAACAGAATCTACGAGGTCTCCCATGTGGAACATCAATCGACGACGATGTCTGCAGACACTGGCGGGTGGTATTGCCGGCCTAAGTGCGAGTCACTGGTTACAACCTATCGCCCAAAGTCTGGCGGCGGAAGAGTCGACATCACCAAAACGAAACCTGATCGTTCTCTGGATGACGGGTGGACCCAGTCAGCTCGATACATTTGACTTGAAACCAGGTCATGAAAACGGGGGCGAGTTCCAACCGATCGACACGAATGTTCCCGGAATTCAAATCAGCGAACACCTTCCTCAACTCGCTCAGCAGGCAGACAAGCTGGCAATCATTCGGAGCCTCAGCACGAAAGAGGGTGATCATGCCCGGGGAACGTACCTGATGCACACCGGGCAGAGACCAGGTGCACCAATTCAATACCCCACCATTTGTGCTTCGCTCTCCAAAGAGCTACGAGGCTCCGACGATACGTTACCGAATTTCATGTCTGTCGGAGGTAACCTGCTCAATTTTAACATCGATCTCGGTCCCGGTTTTCTCGGACCCGGTTTTGCGCCACTCGCTGTTCGAGCACAAGGGGGAAACAGGCCGAACAACGATGAGATCCCTGAGGCTAACAACCCGACGATGGCCTACCCTTCCTTCCAGGTGGAAGATCTGGCACTCGGAGGAGGACTGACCAGAGAACAACATACCAAGCGAACCACCTTATGGAACCGGTTACAGTCCGATTTCCAGAACCGGCAGGGAACCTCTGCCGCCTTCACGGCTCATCAGACGGTTTACCAACGGGCGATGAACATGATGAACGGTCCCACCGCAAAGATCTTCGACTTAAGTGATGAACCGGAAGAACTTCGTCAGGCTTATGGTACTGGTGTCTTCGGGCAAAGCTGTCTGCTCGCCCGGCGATTGATTGAAGCGGGTGTCTCGGTGATTGAAGTTCCCTTTGATGGTGTCAGTTGGGATACCCACGCGGATAACTTCAATCAGGTGAAGAATCTCTCCGGCCAACTCGACGCCGCCTGGCCAACGCTACTCACCGATCTGGAACAACGGGGACTGCTCGAAACGACCACGATTCTCTGGATGGGTGAATTCGGTCGCACTCCGAATATCAATGAAAACACCGGCCGCGATCACTTCGCTCAGGCGTGGAGTTGTGTCTTCGCCGGTGGTCATGTCAATGGTGGTCAGGTCTACGGTGCCACCAACGACAGCGGCATGGAAGTGACCGACAACAAAGTCGATGTGGGAGACGTCTTATCAACCCTCTGCGAAGCGGTCGGTGTCTCCCCTCATACCCAGAATATGTCGAATCTGGGCCGACCGATCAATGTTGCGGAAGGTGCGGTGATTGAGGAGATACTGGGTTAGACTACTCTCTTTTGTCTAACTGCTTCATATGCTGAAAACAGATAAGGAACACTAATGCAACGGAATATGTATTGGTATTTACTGATGGGCATGATGGCCCTTTTACAACATAACACTCCAGTTTTTGCTCAAAAATATCTGTTCCGGAATTAGTCAAAGAACTTGAACAGGCTGAAGCACTCTTCTCGGGCGACCTGGAAGTCCGATATCTAGATAATTACAACAGTAACCTTCCATTGGTTGAATTTCGCAGCCTCTCCAGATCGAAGATACGTCGATTTGTAGAGTCAAAACAAACTGCTTACTATGTAAATCAAGGGAGCAAATATTTTTCATCATTGAATGTAGAGAGTTTATTTACAGACTCGTTTGACCTGGAAGATAACAAGCGACCTTATCCAGTTAAGACAAGCGAGATCATTCAGGACGATGGAAGTCTTAAAACATCTCTTTCTAAAACCGAATTTGGGGTCTGGGCCGATCAAGACAACAGGGAATCTAGAACCAGGAAAACTTTATTTTTTCCATATGAACTAGCGATTCATCGCGGCAGCCCATTATCAACGGGCAAATTTTCAATCGCTATTCAAGGTAATGAAGTCGCTAAAAATGATGACGAGTTAAGCAAAAGCTTCTATTATCCTTACGATGTGAAACTCAAAGAGTTAGCAGGTAGAAGCTTTCCCAACCACATAAAATTGACATTCACTTTTTATAGTCGAAGCCTTGAGGGAGATGAGCAATCACGCAATCCTTTTAAAACTGAAGTTTTCTATCTCAATCGACAGAAACATTACCTCCCGGAACGGTATGAACGGTACTCACCTGTATTCGAACCTGTTGATAAGCCGAATCATATTTGCGAAGTTACCCAATGGGAAAGAACCCCCTCAGGTATCTGGTATCCTTTGACCTGCTTACACACTGATTATCATGATCCATACAATTCCTCAAGAAAACTTCAAGAGAGCCCGTTTACCAACGATTAATTCAAGTGGAACAAGTCAATTTCACCCCAATGTACAACGATGATTTTTTTAATCAAATTGAAATACCCAAAGATGCTAAAGTCTTTAAGAATGAAGATGGTTGAGCGATTAAAACCTCAAATTGGTCATCCATGTTATTTACTTATGTGAATAGTTAAACACTCCCATGAACTGAAGCCGAATACTTCCCGTACAGACTTCAGTGACAGCTTCCTGGTAGTTGAAGTCATACAGGAGGATCTTACAGTTCAGGGGTTTGCTTGAAGTCGAACCATGCATCGTCTGAAACTGCGGAATGATTTGATCGTCAAATGAGGAATGCAATAACATCTGGTCTAATGAGGTAGTAAGTTCAGAAACAATCCCTCTCTCACAGACATCAGGATCAAAACTTTCAATTTTGAAGTCCTTCATAAATTGCGACGGTATCCCATCTCCATCCTCATCGTATTTCTCATCCACGTATTCACTAATTTCCTCATCTGAAGGAGCAGCACCCAGCCAGATGAGACTTTACCTTGCACACGCGTCTCTCGGCACGCGAAGCTCATGAATTTTCTTGAAATGGGTCTCTCTGTTTTTCTCTTCGAGCGTTTCCTGATGACACAGGAGTTCCCAGCAATCACTGAAGAAGAAATTCCAGTTTGATGAAGATTTTATCTGGCCAATTTCCATGAATATCTTTGTAGTTCCTGTAACTGCTTTTTAATAGAGTATGTGAGGTTGAGACTTTTGTTGTCGATTAAATTACGCTGATGCAAAGGACCAAGAAGTTCTTCTCTGAAAATGTTATCCATCTCAGTAACGACAGACTGCATGATTTTATTCACATCAGCATCATCGCAGAATGCTTCAAATTGAAATGGCAGACGAAAATGAGCTGGCGATAAATTTCATAAAGTTCCTCAAGTGTGACTTGCTCTTCACTCATTAAAGTTACCCTCTGACTTGCTCAGGCATTGAAACGATCTTGTTTAACAGGTTCAAGTTTAGGCTAACCCCATCTTGAGAGCGAGTAAGCACCATGAAATTCCCCTCGAACTTCCCCCCTTCCCCTCAATTTCCCGCTAACTCTTCCTTGTGCGTGGGTACCTCCATCGTGTTCAATGGTAGTGAGCCCGGTTTCCCTGAAATCAGGAGTAGGAAATCGGGCTGCCTGAACTTTGCAACATGAATTTATTCTCGGGAGCTTTTCACACGATGCCTGTTATTCGTTTGTCGCTTATGCTGGTCGTAGTTACGGGACTGGCTTTGGTTTTTCTGATGCAGCATTGGCCCAGCAAGCGGGACCGGGTGATCCACTCACCTATCCTGATTTGACGTTCAAAGGGTTACCCCTCGTCTTTTCAGAGAACTTCGAAACAGGTGCCGCAGAGCGCTGGGAACCAACCGATGCTTCCGCCTGGGCGATCATTCAGCAGGGAAACAACCATGTGCTGAATCTGAATAAAAAGCGAAGCGAATTCGAACCTCCCGTTCGTTCTCCTTACAACCGCAATCTGATTAAAGATGTCAACGTGAGTGACTTCGTACTCGATCTGAATTTGCAGTCGACCCATGAAGATTATGGTCACCGGGACCTCTGCATGTTCTTCGGTTACCAGGACGATGCTCATCTCTATTACGTTCATCTTGGAAAAAAAGCAGACCCGCACGCCAACCAGATCTTCATTGTGAATAATGCGGACCGCAAAAGTATCTCGATTGAATCGACTCCCGGAACTGACTGGGACGACAACTGGCATCACGCCCGTATTGTCCGTGACACCGCTTCCGGCAGTATCGAAATCTTTTTCGACAATATGGAGAAACCCGTCATGCGAGCCGAAGACACAACCTTCACCTGGGGTCGCGTTGGCGTCGGTTCCTTTGATGACACAGGCAGCTTCGACAACATCATGCTTTTTGGTTCCCCTGTTGAAAAATAATTGAGTCCGTTGTCAGTTCTCTGGCAATACGAATCCCCGGAACCACAGAGAGCGATCTTCCCCCGTGATACTCTCTGTGGTTCTTTTATTTGAGTTTCATCTTCTTCCCTCCCTCTCTTCCTGCCACTGTTGGGGCCTTCCATGAGCCAGTCACGATTTCTGATGTTGGTCGCTCTTCTCATCTCTCTCTTGATGCAACCTGTTCAGGCGGAATCTCCTGAGATTCTGCCGGGAACAGGGCGTCTGGTGCTGGAAGGACCTCTCGATGAATTCATGGTCGCCGGAATTGATCGTTTTGCGCTCAATGCAATTGCAGCAGCGCGAAAAGATCGCGAGACAAACTGGCCAGTCGATTTCACTTCGCTGGAAACATTCAACAAAACAGTCGCCCTTGCGCGAGGAATTCAAACAGCTGATCGGTGTCGTTGATGAACGGCTACCGAATCCGAAGTTCGAGTTGATCAGCAGTTTTGAAGCATCCTCAGTGATTGCCAAAGGAAAGAATTATGAAATCCATCGTGTCCGCTGGCCGGTGCTGGAGGGAGTTACAGGCGAAGGGTTGTTAATCCTCCCCAATAAAGAAGCCTATGGAAATGTAATCGCCCTGCCCGACGCCGAGTGGAGCCCCGAACAGGTTTGTGGAATTCTGCCGGGGGGACCGGAAGAGAGTCGATTTATTCCTATGCTGGCAGATGCAGGTTACCGGGTGCTGATTCCGACCTTGATCAACCGCGAGCAGACTTACTCCGGGCATGAAGATGTCTTCTTCACCAACCAGCCCCATCGGGAATGGATTTATCGCCAGGGATTTATCCTGGGTCGACACATCATCGGTTATGAAATTCAAAAAATTCTGGCCGGGATGGAAGCACTGAATCAACTGGGTGAATCACGACATAAAGTTGTGGCCGGAATAGGCGAAGGGGGATTGCTGGCACTTTATGCGGGCGCGATCTCTGAGCAATTCGAGACTGTCATCTCTTTTGGCTATTTCGATCAACGGGAACAGATCTGGCAGGAACCGATCTACCGGAATGTCTGGGGGCTGCTGACGAAGTTCGGCGATGCCCAGCTGGCCGGGATGATCGCCCCTCGCCAATTAATTCTGATCAATAGTGAGATTCCCGAAGTCACTGGCCCACCTGAACCACTCCCCCAGCATCATACGACCGCCGCTCCGGGGGTGATCAATCAACCGGGGCCATCAATTGTCGATGAATATCGAATCGCCACCGGTTACTTTAAAGCACTCAACGCCGAAGACAATCTGAAGATTTTCCCCAACAGCCTGCAAGACTATAAGAGCGATCCCGACTCTCCCACAGCCAAGCTGCCCACGCTCGATCCAGCTACGATTGGAGATGCCAGTGAACCAATACTGCTCTACGCTCCAAGTGAGACCGAGCTGGAAGATCGCCAACGGCGCCAGGTTGCAGAGTTGACCAGCTACACCCAGGGCCTGCTCGATGAATGTCACAAGGTGCGCGATGAGCTCTGGAGTTCAGCCGATGCCTCCAGCCCGGAAGCATGGACAGAATCGACCGCCACATTAAAAGAAAAAATGGAAACCGGTTTCATCGGCAAGATTGATCTACCGCTTTCCGATCCGAATGTGCGTACTCGAAAAATCATGGAGAACGACGACTTCACCGGTTACGAAGTGATGCTCGATGTTTTCCCGGAAGTCGTCGCCGGGGGCATCTTATGTATTCCGCATAATATTCCCGCGGGAGAGGAACGCCCCCTCGTTGTCTGTCAGCATGGTCTCGAAGGACTGGCGATGGATTGCATTACTTATGAAGAGGACCGCTTCAAATACTATAAAGCCTTCGCCTCCGAACTGGCGAAACAGGGTTTCATCACCTACTCACCCCAGAACCCTTACCGGGGTGAAGATCGTTTCCGTACATTGCAGCGCAAATCAAACCCGTTGAAACTCTCTCTGTACAGCTACATCATTCCACAACATCGCCAGACGGTCCGCTGGTTGGGAAGTTTGCCCTTCGTCGATGCGAACCGGATCGCGTTTTACGGTCTCTCTTATGGTGGCAAGACGGCGATGCGGGTTCCTCCCTTCGTGGACGAATACTGTCTGTCGATCTGTTCGGGGGATTTCGACGAGTGGATCGTCAAGATTGCCTGTGACAGTGAACGCTACTGTTACGTCTTCCATGGCGAATACGAAATCTTCGAATGGAACATGGGGAACCTCGGCAACTACGCCGAACTTGCTTCCCTGATTTTCCCGCGTCCCTTCATGGTGGAACGGGGCCATCGGGATGGAGTCGCCCCCGGACCGCTGGGTCGCCGCCGAATACGCCAAAGTCCGTCAACATTATGACGATGCATCTCGGCGACAAAACAACCATCGAATACTTCAACGGCTCCGCACCAGATCAACCTGGAAGGAACGGTTGATTTCGAAAGAGCATCTGGAGTTCGAAGGAAGATAATTTTTTGAACCACGAAAAACACTAAATTCACGAAAATAAGGGTGGTCCAGACAATCACGCAGTGTTGTCTGGATTGCGCAGCAACACAAAAGCGATGTTTGCTCATCCGTATAAATTGTTTGAGGAAGCAATTCCAGTTTAACTCAGACTCAATACTTTCGTGTCGCTACGCGATCCAGACAACCTTTCAGGATTGTCTGGACCACCCTCCTCTTTTTTCGTGTCTTTCGTGTATTTCGTGGTTCCAAATTCTTACCGCTTCGCGGCTGAATCGGCTTTCACGAAGTCTTCGTCGATCATGCGGAGGTAGCTTTCGTAGCGCATCTCGGAGATCTGCCGGTTCTCCACGGCTGTTTTGACACCGCACTCGGTTTCGTGCGTGTGGCTGCAGTTGGGGAATTTGCAGAAGGTGACATAAGGGCGGAACTCGATAAAGAAACCTTCGATCTCTTCGGGAATGACATCCCACAATTCAAGCTGGCGGATACCCGGGGTATCGACGACCCAGCCACCGAAGTCGAGTTGCAGCAGCTGCGTTGTGCGGGTGGTGTGTTTCCCTTTCATGGAGAGGGAACTGACTTCACCTGTTTCGAGATCAATCGACGGAGCGACTTCGTTAATCAACGACGATTTTCCAACACCACTTTGTCCTGTCAGGACGGTTTGTGTCCCTTTGAGCAGTTTACGCAGCTCTGAGATTCCCATCTTGGTGATGACCGAAGTCGCAAGTACTTTGTAACCAAGCTGAGCATACAACCCGATGATCGGTTGCAGCTTTACGGGGTCAACCAGATCCGCTTTGTTGATGCAGATGATCGCCTCGGTTTCCCCTTTTTCCGCGCTGATGAGAAACCGATCGATTAGGTTCGTCTTGAGGGGTGGCTGATCAGCTGTGACAACGATAAGAACCTGATCGATATTGGAGACGATAATATGTTCGCGGTTGTTGCTCGTGCGGGACAGGACACCTTGCCGGGGATCGACCCGCTCGATCATCCCCTGCTCGTTCCCTTCCGGACGAAACAGAACCCGGTCCCCCGCGACGACGGCATTGCGGGCATCGCGGGATAACGTCCGCAGGACACGACGAACCGTGCAGAGATACTTCTTCCCATCTTCCCCTTCGACCTGACAGTTGAGTCCGATCGCCGACAGAACCCGTCCTCTCAGGCATTCGCTCTCATCAATGTCGAGATGCAGCTCCCCTTCTGCGTTGGTCTCGGCAATCACGGTCCGGTAACGCGTCAAGTCACTGCGGCCCGAGACGCGCTCGGTCGCTTTCAGGTCATCAATATTTTCACCTGAGTTCAGCTCGCGGGTGAAATCCCGTTTCCGGTTCTTCTTCCCCCGGTTCTTGCGGAACTCCACACGAACCTTTTTCCCTTTTCTCTCAGATGATTTCTTACGAGCCAAACGAACGATAACTCCGGAAAGACAGATGCATAATAGTGAAAAGTAAGATTAATTTGTCTGAACCACCAAGACACAAAGACAACAAGGTTTGGAATTCTCTAATCAAAGGACGATTCTTTTGATTCCGTCTTTGATTCGAACTTCATTGAAATTGATCAGGAAGCCCAATCGACATCCTGTTAATTTCAGATAGGTGAGAATTTGTGCTTCATGAATAGGAAGAACTTTCTCCACCGACTTCAGCTCAACAATGATTGAACTTTCAATCAACAG
The DNA here is from genome assembly GCA_041398805.1 of Planctomycetaceae bacterium. Taxonomy (GTDB): domain Bacteria; phylum Planctomycetota; class Planctomycetia; order Planctomycetales; family Planctomycetaceae; genus Polystyrenella. The sequence goes on from JAWKUC010000004.1 coordinate 262,378, forward strand.
GTCCAGTCTCAAGCCACTCTCCAATTGAAGCTGTTTATATCTGACTGGGAGAAGTAATTCCTTCTCAAACTTAATCTTTCTCAATGAAAGTTCATAGCATAAGCAGGTCTGATACACCGATTCGAGTAAACCGGGGCCAAGTTCACGATGAACTTGAAAAGCAGAATCGACAACATTCTTTGCCAGCAGGTCTACCTCATCTGAAATGGGTATGAATTCATGCCTGCTCATCTTGGTGTCTTTGTGCCTTGGTGGTTCATAAAGAATTCCAATCAGAAGACAATCAGACCTCAGTCGAGGTTCAGGTTGGTTTCGGTGTTGGATTGCTGGCGTTGGCGGCGGCGGTTGACGAGGCCCGCTTTTTCCATCAGGGGGACGGACATCGGGTCGATCTCGGCGGGAGGAGGAGCATCACCTAGGGGGACATAGTTCACTTCATAGATATGCTTTGCGATGTTCAGCGTGTCGCCCGGCATGACCCAGTTGTGGTCGCACCGTTCCCCATTCACTTTGATGCCATTGCGGGAACCGAGGTCACGCACCTGCCCGTAACCGTTGATCAGTTCCCGCTCGCAGTGATGGGAAGAGACGTTGGGGAAGCGCAGAGAGATATCACAACTGCTCCGCCGACCAATCAGCAGGAGCGGTTTGATCAGGGGGATGACATCCCCTCCTCCGCATGGAATCAGTTCACCCAACATGGAATTTAAACAAACCTCGACACGGACAAAAGTAAGCGACTAACCTGTAATTATTGCCCGCAGGTATTGGAAGTGGTCATGTTTTTTGAAAAAAGTATCCCTAACTCTAAACTAGCCAGATAGCTACGTCAAATACGATTCTGTGACAGAGACCTTCTCGAACCAAATTTCCAGGTTTCGCCTGCATAGTTTGACAGAATTCTGAGTGGCCTCTGGAAGAATTCGCGTCGGTGATATGTCGAGAGTAGCGTCGATCGCCTACTATGGCTGTCATAATCAATTCAAACTCTCTCCCTGATTCATTGCTCTCATAACCGACTGCCAGGAGGCGCCGGGGTGACGACCACACCCGAACAAAGTTGGACAAGTCCCCCGACGGAAACACCGAACCGCCAGCCGATCGAAATCGGTCCGAGTTCCCGCTGGTCGCTCGTCGACTGGCAGGAATTGTGGCGGTTCCGCGAGTTGCTCGGCATGCTCGTCGTACGTGATCTGAAAGTTCGCTACAAGCAGACCGTTCTCGGTTTGCTCTGGACGATCATTCAGCCTGTCGCACTGATGACGGTGTTCACACTCTTTCTGGGTCGCTATATCCAACCGGCAGACAGCCAGATTCCTTATGCCGTTTTTGTGCTCACGGGACTGGTGCTGTGGCAGTTTTTCGCCCGGGCTTTAACTGAGGCGAGTACCAGCCTGGTGGTGAATGAACGGGTTGTCACGAAAGTCTACTTCCCGCGCGTGCTGGCTCCGACAGCCGTCATCCTGGCGGGGCTCCCCGACTTTCTGATTGCCTGCCTGATTCTGTTGCTCTTTCTGATCGGCTTCGGAGTCTGGCCTGGATTAGCAATTTTGTCTGCTCCGTTATTCGTGTTACAAACCTTCGTGGCGGCACTCGGTGTGGGACTCTGGTTATCCGCACTCGATGTCAATTATCGTGATGTTCGATACACTTTATCGTTTCTCACACAACTCTGGATGTTCGCCTCCCCGATTGTCTATCCCGCTCAGGTAGTCGCTGAAAAATGGGGAGTCGCTGGTACTTTGCTGTATGGCCTCAACCCGATGTCGGGTGCGATTGAAGGTTTTCGCTGGGCTGTCTGTGGAACGGGCTCGTTTCCAATAACACTGGTGATCATCTCTGCCATTGTCTCAGCACTGTTATTCATCACCGGTTTGTATTACTTTCAACAGATGCAGCGCACTCTGGCGGATCATCTCTGATAACCCTCTCCCAATCTGTTCCTGTACCGATGACGGATCTAGCCTTACGTGTTGAACAACTTTCCAAGCGTTACGAACTCGGAACGCGGGAACCTTATTACGCGCTGCGAGATTCAATCACCCGCTGGGTCAGGAAACCATTCCAGAAACAGACTACAAACATCAACGCACAAAACCCACATGTCTGGGCACTTAAGGATCTCTCTTTCGACATCCCGGTCGGAGAGGCGGTGGGTATTCTCGGTCATAATGGAGCGGGCAAAAGTACGCTGCTGAAAATTCTCTCCCGGGTGACGGAGCCCACCTCGGGTAAAGCGACGTTATTTGGTCGGGTTGGTTCACTGCTGGAAGTCGGAACCGGGTTCCATCCTGAATTGACCGGCCGGGAAAACATTTTCATCAATGGTTCGATTCTCGGTATGAGCCAGACAGAGATTCGCGCCCGCTTTGATGAAATTGTCGCTTTCGCTGAAATCGAACGTTTTCTCGACACTCCCGTAAAACGTTACTCCTCCGGTATGTATATGCGACTCGCCTTCTCAGTCGCCGCGCATTTGCAACCCGAGATACTCCTCGTCGATGAACTACTGGCGGTGGGGGACGCCGCCTTTCAGAAAAAATGCTTAAACCGGATGGGTGATGTCTCCCGTTCGGGAAGGACCGTCCTTTTTGTTTCGCATCAGATGACGGCGATGAAAAATCTGTGCGAGCGTGGTCTCTATATCGAGCAGGGAGAACTCGCTTACGAAGGAACCATCGACGAAGCAATCAACCGGTACCTCGATTCCTCGCAACCCATTCAGCAGATCAACATCAGCGAACGCGAAGACAGACGTGGCTCAGGAATTGTCCGGTTTGAGGAATTGAAAATTACCGGCCCTAATGGGAGTGAACGAATTGCAGCGGGTGACGAACTTACCTTTACCTTCCGCTACAGCAGTCGCGATGAGCATCCCCGGCGACTTCGGTTTCTTGTCGGAATTTACGATCCACTCGACACCTCTCTCTTCCGACTCGATAGTGACAAAACTGCTGAACTGGATGGTACCCTGCCTCCCTCGGGAACAATCACCTGTAGAACCGGCAAACTGAATCTGACTGCCGGTAGTTGCTACATCAACATCGCAGTGCTGGCCGAAGGACAGATCGCTGATCACCTCTCGCATGCTGCCGAGATTGATATCCAGCCAGCCGACTTCTACCAGAGCGGTCGCTGTTTCGAACGAGCAGAGACTCTATTTCTTCTGGAACAGAAATGGAGTCACGATGCACACTGAAATCACCTCACCATCTCAAACAGAGATTCCCATCGAAGAAGTTGAATTTGCCACCTCCGCTTCCCCCCTACACACCGCCCGGTTATTCAGCTGGAAAGGAGAACTCTACCGCGCGATCCCGGAAGCGGGGTTACCGCGCTGGCAACAGCTGCACGACTCAGGGCTGTTGCAGGAACTGATCGACCAGAAATGGTTCGTCGAAACAACAGCCACCGATTATCGACTCGATGGTGCAGCACTTGTGCTCAAACATCGTCGCATCCCGTTTCCTCACTTATCCGTACGAGTGGAGTTCAGCAGCACTAAAGTCTGCCACGATTCGCTTCTCGATTTGAACATTCGACTCTCGCGCGGGAAGGGGCTGGCCACAACGGACGTTCATCCCTGGAACCTGGTTTTCGATGGCACCAACCCCTGTTCGTCGACATGGTTCGTTCGTCCCGCTGGAACAGATTCACCGGGCCGATTTATCTTCAATCAGTTTCGAACGCAGTTCTGGTACCCACTTCAGTTAATGGCGAAAGGACAAGGCCGACTGGCACGCAGCCCGATGCAGGAGAGCTCCAGCCGATCCAGGAAGGACGAACTACCCGGTTACCACTATCTCTGGCGACGCTGCTGGTTGAAGCTTGCCAAGCGGTGTGGACATACCCGCATTGGACGAGTTGCACAGAAGCTGGCACGACTCAATCGATTCCACCTGCAACGTCAACCCGCTACACCTAGCTGGATAAAAGAACTGGAACGCTGGAAGCGGAGAGTGGAGCGGCTCCGCTTCCCAAACCAGAAAACGTTCTGGTCCCATTATTACGCGGATGATTTCCCCGATCATCAGCAACCTGCATCGTGGAGCCTCAAACAGCGAACAGTCGCGGAAGTTCTCCAGGAATTGAAACCTGCCACGCTTCATGATCTTGCCGGAAACAGTGGCTGGTATTCTTTACTGGCTCAGCAACTGGGTGCGAAAGTGATCTGTTCGGACAATGATGACCTGGCACTGAACCAGCTCTTTGAGCGACAGAGCCACGATCCTTCCATCAGTCTGGCTTTTCTGAATCTGGTCAATCCGATCGGACCGCATGGTACAATCGATGCTCACGGGAAGCGACTTTACACCAGCGTCGATGATCGTCTGCAAGCCGAATGTCTGCTGGCCCTCGGATTAACACATCACCTCGTTTTCACGGAGATGTTCGATTTCCACTTTATCTTCGGTTTACTGAGTCAGTTCACGAAGCAGAATCTCATCGTCGAGTTTGTCAGCCGTGAAGATGATTACGTGAAAACCTGGTGGAATGAATCTTACAGTTGGTATTCACTCGAAGAATTCTGCCGAATAGCGCGGGAGTACTTTGAGAATGTCGAGGTGCGTGATTCTTCACCAGCGGGGAGGTTCCTTGTCGTCTGCAATCAGAAACGGAACCGGTGATGAGCAGATGGCGAGATCATCTCAAGCGTTGGCTCCCTCCTGCCCTGCTTCGCTGGCGACGGCGCAGGAATTCGAACCTGATCCGTTTCACAGGCAACTACACGGATTACCAATCTGCTCGTGACGCCTCCACCGGTTACGATGCGGACCTCATTCAATCCCGTGTGATTGCAGCCCAGAAAAAAGTCCGTGCGGGCGAGGGATTGTTTGCCCAAGATGGAGTCGTCATCCAATCGGCTCCGCCCCCTATACGACTACTCGCCATTCTGTATCAGGTCGCGCTGGAGAAAGAAACAAAAGTAGTCAATGTCATCGATTTCGGTGGCGCTCTCGGTTCGACCTACGATCGCTGCCGGGCAATGGCTCCTTCAACTCTCCACTTCAACTGGACCATTATCGAACAACCCGCCTTAGTAGAGGCAGGACAAAAAGAATTTTCCACAGACGAACTATGTTTCTCCAACTCACTTGAAGAGTCGCTGCAATCTCAACCTGTCGACCTGCTCCTCCTCTCAGGAGTGCTTCCTTATCTGGAAGAACCGTTCACTCTATTAAGTCAGATTGCCGAATGCAAAATTCCCTGGATCATCATCGATCGCACTCCCCTCCTCTTCACGGGAGAGAGTCGCCTCACGGTTCAGCACGTCCCCGCATCCATCTATGGTTCCCCTCAAAGCTACCCCGCCTGGTTCCTCGACCACGACCAGCTTTGCAGCATTCTCACTCCCCATTACAAACTTCTGTCACTCCATCCTTCCGAAGACGGTGAGTTCGATCTGGGAGACGTAATGTCGATGTCGTATGGGATGATCTGGAAGCGTAAGCCATAATTTGATTGGAACCACAGATGGACACAGATTTTTATATAAGCAGGAGACGCATGAAATCCTTGGGACTGCGATGGAGGTATTGAATACCTTGGGGCATGGTTTGCTTGAAAAGCCTTATGAGAATGCGATGGCAGTTGAATTTGAATTAAGAAAAATTCCATTTCAACAGCAGGCCAGGTTCAATGTGCTTTATAAGAAAGTCAAAGTGGGTGAATATGTACCAGACTTAATTGCCTATGACAAAATCATCATCGATACCAAAGTAATCACTAACATCACCGACATCGAACGAGGCCAAATGATCAACTATCTCAAAATCACCGGTTTCAAAGTCGGCCTCATCATCAATTTCAAAAATCCGAAACTCGAATGGGAACGCATCGTCCTCTGAATTTATCTGTTTTATTTTTATCTGTGTTTATCCGTGTCTATCTGTGGTTCGAAACCGCTTTTCCTCGGAGACTTACGAACTCTCCCGAACACCCACATCCCCGGTTTTTTTCGTGCATTTCGTGTATTTCGTGGTTCCCTCCCCTCTTCCCCCCCGAGCCCGTTGTTAAAAAATCGGGAATCGATATGATCGGGGATAAGACGTTTAATTCCCCGTGTTTCTGGCGATTTGTTATTAGAAGAGGTGCTTTTCCATGGCTGAATTTCGGACGGAACGGGATTCGATGGGTGATGTACAGGTCCCCGCTCAGGCTTATTACGGTGCCCAGACACAACGGGCGGTTGAGAACTTTCCGATCAGCGGTTGGAACCTGCCACCGGAACTGATCCAGGCAATGGGACTCGTCAAGTACGCCTGTGGTGTCGCGAATAGAGATCTCGGTAAGTTAACCGGCACTGGCAAAAATCCTCTCAATGACAAACAGGTGGAAGCGATGCTCGCTTCGGCGAAAGAAGTCGCCGCCGGTAAGTATAACGACCAATTCCCCATCGATGTCTTTCAGACTGGTTCCGGTACTTCCAGTAACATGAACTGCAACGAGGTCGTCGCAAATCGGGCGATTGAAATGATGCAGGGAGACCGCTTCGCCGCCGAGAAACCGATTCACCCGAACGACCATGTGAACATGGGACAAAGTACAAACGACACCTTCCCGACTTCGATTCATGTCGCTGTCGGAACAACGATTCATAACAAACTGATTCCCGCGCTCAAACGATTTGCTGAGAGCCTCGCCGCGAAAGCAGCAGAATGGGATAAAATCATTAAGATTGGACGGACACACCTCGCCGATGCGACCCCCTTGCGATTAGGACAGGAATTCGGTGGCTTTGCTCGTCAGCTGGAACTCTCGATTGATCGTGCTGACCGCGCGATTGAAGCCGTCCTGGAACTCCCCGTCGGCGGAACTGCTGTTGGTTCAGGGATTAACACACACCCTGAGTTTGGAGGACGCGTGGCGGCAGTCCTCGCTGATGAAACGGGCGTTCCCTTTGTGGAAGCTGCAAACCACTTTGAAGCGCGAATGCTCAACGAGATGGCCTGGTGGAATGTCATGGACAGCTCCGGGCAATCGCCTCGACATTGTTCAACGTCGCCAACAACATCCGCTGGCTTGGCTCCGGGCCACGCTGCGGTTACTACGAAGTTAAAATTCCAGACCGTCAACCAGGTAGTTCTATTATGCCTGGTAAGGTGAACCCGGTGATGTGCGAAAGCATGATGCAGGTGACAGCCCGCGTGATGGGTAATGACCAGGCGATTGCGATCAGCGGTGCCACAGGGGGTCAGTTCCAGCTCAACATCATGATGCCGATGATGGGGCAGACTACCCTGGAAAGCATTGTCCTGCTGGCCAAAGCGACTGACGCATTTGTCGACTTCTGCATGGATGGCCTCGAAGCGAATGAGGAAGCATGTAATTCGGCGGTCGAAAAAAGTCTCTCAATGGTCACCAGCCTGAACCCTTATATCGGGTACGAAAAGGCATCCAAGCTGGCCAAAGAAGCGTTCAAAACGAACAAAACGATTCGCGAACTCTGTACGGAGCAGAACATTTTACCCGCCGATCAACTGAACGAGGCACTCGACCCGTTCAGCATGACGGAACCGCACGCCTGATTGAGGGACGTGAAAATTCATTTTAACTGATTCACTGCCTGCCGGTAGCCTCATAAATTGAGTCCGCCGGCAGGCTTCTTTTTTGGCTTGAGGCTTGAAATCTGCTTGTGAAACTGTGAACCTCTTGTATTATTATTTCTCTATGTTGCGTACAGATACTTCACCTGACTGCTAGTCAGACAGCATCTAACGCACCAGAGATTAATTTCAATCAGAATCTGAACTGAGTTCAGACAACCATATACGTGCGATCGTTGTTGTTTTTATTTTTTATTCATTGAATAGCAACAGCAGAGTGAGTAGAGGCCAACTGGTCATTGATGCAGCTTGATGAAGGAATTTTCTTCACGAGGCATGAACTCAATCTGAATGGTGATCCTCGCGAGATTTTTAAGATTTTGTGAGATGATCTCTATTCCTATTGCGTCGTAACAGCATCTTGATAACAACCAGTAAGTCTTGTATTGACCTCCGTTAACATCAACCCACCCCGGGAGAAGATGAATATGGTTACCTCGTCGTTGTCGCGCCCTACGCTGGTTCTGAACAGGAACTGGCAGCCGGTCGGAATTGTGCCGGTTTCGAGGGCGCTGATTAAAGTCTGGAATGAATCGGCCCACATTGTCGACCCCGACAATTACGCCACCTATACGTGGCATGACTGGGCGGAGCTCGATCCGGGACATGATGAGCCCTGCATCATCACCAACCACTTCCGGTTGCGTGTTCCCGAAATCGTTACCCTGACTGGCTACGACCGCATTCCCAAACGGACGGTTGCCTTCAGTCGACGAAACCTGTTTCGTCGCGACAAGTTCACTTGTCAGTACTGTGGCAAGCAGCCCGGTAGCGCCGAACTGACGATTGACCACGTTCTGCCTCGTTCACGCGGTGGAGTCTCAAACTGGGAAAACTGTGTTCTGGCCTGTATCAACTGCAACAAGCGGAAAGCAGACAAAACTCCCAAAGAGGCACACATGCCACTGATGATCGAACCGGTACGACCTGCCTGGAAACCGATTTACGCTTCCTTCGGGAAACGAATCGACAGCTGGTCGAAATTCATGAGTGAAGCGTACTGGAATGTGGAGCTGGAAGAGTAAATTTCCAGGCACGCATTCCTGTTGAAACACTTCCTCTTAGAAATAACAGCACCCTGCTGATTGCATTTGGCATCAGCAGGGTCTTTTTATGCAATTTTCGTTTGCATGTTGCTTGATCAGAAGGCACCAGAAGTTCATCATCTCCGCGTATTCCACCCATCCTTCCAGAAAAAACTCCTCTTTTGACATCGCCATGCTAATCAGGGATGCATTTGACTCGACCCCCTGATTTTCTCGGTTATACTAGCTCTCAGCCCAGATGCCGCAATTACGTTCAACGTTGTTTTCCGTGGACATCGAGGTCTTAATCACTGTTCTTATGCGCTTATCTCAAGACAGTGTACGTGGTACTACTGAGGATGGAATAACCCGAACTTTTCCAGGACACCCCTGATCCATTTCAGACTCTTCACATCACCTGAATGAACATCCTGTCCTGACAGCATGAGCGACAGCACCACGCAACGATTCCCCCTATCGTTATTGCAGATCAAATAATTGCAGATAAACAGGCCACGAGATGGAAGGATAAACATTCATGGCTGAAACTCTTAATATGTCTGTGCACGAGAAACTCTCAGCACTTGCTTCAAACTTCTGGTGGAGCTGGCAACCCGATATCACCAGCATTTTCCGTCAGATTGACCCCATTCTCTGGTCCCGGGAACAGCACAACCCCTTCAAGCTGCTGCGCGAATACGATTCCGATAAGCTCGAAAAACGGGTTTCCGATTTAGCCCTGCATTCGAGTATCAACCGCGCTTACCGTTCCTGGCAGGAATACATGCTCGATGAAGATACCTGGGGGAACACCCAGGGAGGTGTCTTGCAGCATCGACCCGTCGCGTATTTCTCTGCCGAGTTTGGTATTCACGAATCCTTCCCGATTTATTCCGGTGGTCTTGGTATTCTCGCGGGAGACCATTTGAAAAGTGCCTCTGACCTGGGTGCTCCACTCGTTGGGGTGGGTCTGTATTACGATGAAGGTTACTTCATCCAGAGCATCAACAAGGAAGGCTGGCAGGAAGAATCGTACCCTTCCCTCGACAAGTCTGTCCTGCCCATCCGGGAAGCCAAAGATACCAAAGGCAAACCAGTCATGGTGAGCGTTCCCACCCGGAGCGAAACCATTCACGCTAAAGTCTGGGAAGTCGATGTCGGACGTATCACTCTCTTCCTGCTGGATACCAACATTGAAGAGAACACCGAAGAGATTCGTGACCTGACCGCCCGTTTATATGGTGGTGACCAGCGAATCCGTATCCGACAGGAAATTCTGCTCGGCATTGGTGGTGCGCGAGCCCTGACTGCGATGGGAATTGACCCACGTGTAATTCACATGAATGAAGGACACTCCGCCTTTGCTCCACTCGAATTCATCCGTTTGCGCATGCAGGCAGATGGGCTTACTTTTGATGACGCAATGCGTGAAGTGGCCCGATCTGGTGTGTTCACAACGCATACTCCAGTCCCCGCCGGTCATGACCGGTTCGACTCGGCCCTGATCGAGGAACATGTCGGCCCACTTGCTGATGAACTCGGTCTCAATCATGAAGGCCTGATGGCGTTGGGACGCGTCGATCCTCAAAATTCCGAAACCTTCTGCATGACTGTGCTCGCCTTCAAATTGAGTCGCAAGGCCAATGGCTGTCTCCAATCTTGCACGGAGCACAGCTGCAGCATGTGGTCGAACCTCTGGCCCTGGCGTGGCGAGGATGAAATTCCGATCGGTCACATTACAAACGGGGTCCACGTGCCCACCTGGTTGGCTGCACAAATGCGAGTCCTGTATGACCGCATCCTTCCCTCCGACTGGCATAAACATACGGGTGAACCGGAAGTCTGGTCGAGCTTCATGGAAGTCGATCCGGCGGAACTCTGGGAAACTCACCAGTCCCTTAAAAACCGGTTGATCATCTACGCCCGTCGCTGTGCCATGCAGCAGGCTGAACGTCGAGGCGCGTCTAAAGATCAAGTCGCCAAACTGGCTGACATTCTCGATCCTAAATTCCTGACAATTGGTTTCGCCCGGCGGTTTGCCCCGTACAAACGAGCTGACCTCGTTCTGCGGGATTTCGAGAACTTCGCCAAACTCGTGAACAGCAGCAACAAACCGGTCCAGTTCATCTTCGCAGGTAAAGCACACCCGCGTGACGATAATGGAAAAGTTATCCTGCAGAAGATCTTCAAACTGACGCAGGAAGAACGGTTCCGCGGACGTGTTCTCTTCCTCGATAACTACGACATTAACCTGGGTCGTCACCTCGTCCAGGGAGTCGACGTATGGTTGAATAACCCGCGACGCCCACTGGAGGCATCCGGCACAAGTGGTCAAAAGGTCGTTCTGAACGGTGGTCTGAACTGTTCCATTCTGGACGGTTGGTGGGCTGAGGCCTTTGATGGTGCGAATGGTTTTGCCATCGGACCTGGTCGTGTGCATGCCAACACGGAAATTCAGGATCAGCGCGATGCAGAAAACCTGATGATCACACTGGGTGAAGAAGTTATCCCGATGTACTACGAACGGGATCAACACGATCTGCCTCAGGAGTGGATCTACCGGATGAAACGGGCGATTCGAACTCTTGGTTGGCGATTTAACGCTGACCGAATGGTCATGGACTATGTCTCTCAGACGTACATTCCTGCCGCGGGCGGAACCTCCAGCGAGCTATTCTAACGAACCAGTAAGCTGAAGTAGAATTTACTGAAACCCTGCCATTCCCAATTAATGGCAGGGTTTTTTCATTAATAGTTCTAACGAGGTCTTCTGCTCGAACTCCGTTTTAAAACCGGGGGCTGGGAGAAGCCCCCCCGGACTGCTATCATTGAGAGTCACCTTGCCACACCTTAACTCATATCAGGTGCTTCATGGCGGAAGCCGACTGCGAACATCTAGAAACGCTGCTAGCAAAATTAAACGACCAGCAGAGAACGGCCGTTGAGCACGATCTTGCGCCTTTGTTGATCGTCGCCGGCGCAGGTACGGGCAAAACAACCACCCTCGCTCACCGGGTCGCTTACCTGATTGCGACAGGGGTCGAGCCCTCGCGCATCATGCTCCTCACCTTCACCCGCCGTGCTGCCAACGAAATGCTCCGCCGGGTCGAGTCGATCCTGACCGGCATGGAACAACAGGCAGCCCGAACGGGCCGCAAACGACCCGGCCGGGGAGTCTGGGGGGGAACCTTCCATTCCATCGCCGCCAGAATGCTCCGCAAGTTTGGAAACTCATTGGGGCTCGACAATCAGTTCACCATTCTGGACCGTACCGACTCAGAAGATTTGCTTCAGTTGTTACGCGTTGAACTCAATCTTGCGGATAGTAAAAAACGTTTTCCGCTCAAAGGCACCTGTCTCGATATCTACAGCCGCTGCATGAATTCGCAACGACGACTGGAGGAAGTGCTCCAGTTCGATTTTCCCTGGTGCGTCGATTTTCAGGAAGAACTGAAAAACCTCTTCCGGGCTTTCGTCGACCGTAAAGAACTGCAGGGAGTACTCGATTACGACGATCTGCTCGTCTTCTGGCGCGCGTTGATGGAAACGGACACTGGCGCCGAGATGGTACGCGATCAGTTCGATGCCATCCTGGTCGATGAATATCAGGACACTAATGTATTACAGGCAAATCCTGAAATTGCTCGCTCCCGATGGTCAGGGCGTGACCGTAGTTGGCGATGATGCAGTCAATCTATTCTTCCGGGCGGCAACAGTACGAAACATCCTCGACTTCCACATGACTTCCCGGGACGACCATTATCCCTCTGGAGCAGAACTATCGATCCACACAACCTCTCCTGGAGATGACCAACAGAGTCATTTCGATGGCCTCAGAGCGTTTCGAGAAAAATCTCTGGTCAGACCAGAAGCAGGGTCCGCAACCAATCATTGCCGAGTGTGACAATGAGGATGTACAAACCGACTATCTGATCGATCAGATACTGGAACATCGAGAGAACGGCATTCCGCTGAATCGACAGGCAGTTCTCTTCCGGGCTTCGCACCATAGCCTTCCCCTGGAGCTCGAACTGGGACATCGTGACATCCCCTTCGCTAAATATGGGGGGCTGAAGTTTATTGAAACAGCACATGCCAAAGATCTACTCTCGTTTTTACGCATGGCGGAAAATCCGAGAGATGAAATCGCGCTGATGCGGGTGCTCACCCTGCTCCCCGGTATCGGACGCAAAAAAGCGGCTCAATTAATTGAGCAGGCGAAAGCAGGTGGGGACTTTATCTCCACCTGGAAATCGTTTAAACCTCCTGCGGCAACCAGAGATCACTGGCCTCTCTTCATGGCTTTAGTGCAATCACTTGCGCAGGCAGGCAACACCGAAGATTCGATGTCGGGTCAGGTGAAGATGGTCCGGCGTTTTTATAAACCGATTCTGGAAGCGAAATACGACAATCTCCGTGCCCGCGAGAATGATCTCGATCAACTCGAACGGATTTCCGATCGTTATGTAGATCGGGCCAGTTTCCTGACGGACCTTGCGCTCGAACCACCCACTTCCATGATGGAGCTTCGTGATCAATCGAATAAAGATGATGATGAATGCCTCGTCTTGAGTACGATTCACTCTGCCAAGGGACTCGAATGGGATGTCGTCTATGTGCTGCACGCCATCGAAGGTTGTCTTCCATCGGAAATGGCGATTCGGTCGGGGGAAGATCTGGAAGAAGAACGACGACTCTTCTATGTCGCACTGACCCGCGCTAAACAGTGGTTGTATGTCGGCTGCCCCCGTCGCTACTTCACTCGTAACAGCAGCTTTCCCGGTGGTCGCAATGTGACCGTCCGCAAGAGCCGCTTCCTCAGCGAACAGGTGCTCGATTCCTGTAATGTTATCAATGCTGATTTAGAGATCGACGCTGAAGATCTGGCTGCGTATCGCTCCACCGGGCTTGATAGCCGCTCCATCCGGGATGGTTTAAAAAACCGCTGGCTTTAAGCGCCGGCAATTTAGCCACTCCCCTGCATCCCTCAAGAGTCGGTTCTCTTTAGAGAGGGACTTTTTTCTCATAAGCAGGCTGCCACTGCTTCCTTTTTCACCCTTAAAAATAAGCGTGAAAATCAAGTGCAACGTTTTCCCTGAAATTGCGACCAGACAAAAATCGTCAAATTCAGAAAAATCGGTTCAAACCGTTTGAACTTTTAAATCCACAGCGGTATCGTGGTGTTAGAAGTGGGATATTTACCCAATCTGATCTTTAACAATTAGTTGATTGCGGGATATTTACCCAGTAAGATGGTTGAGTAATAACCAACCTCCCTTTTCAGGCGTCACCCATGTCAGCAGAGACCTTTATCTCAGGCGAAGTAAAGCGAACGATCGATGATCGTTTTCGTCTTTCTTTACCGAACGAGATGGCCGAAGCTGTTACTGATGCGGGTGGCGAAACCATTCTCACCAAGGAACGTTACGGTTGCCTCTCCTTATGGGCGGCTGCCCAGTGGCAGAAGCGGCTTGATGTCGGCGTTAGCCTGATCAAGCAGAAAGTGTCTGCCGGACGCATGGAACAACGGTGGGAAGAGGTACAACGACTCGGACGATTATTGTCGACTCGTTCAACCACAGTGAAGTTGGCTAACCGCTCTCGCCTGCTGATCCCTGAAGGCTTTCGCCAGTTCCTGAATGTGGATGCCAATCAGGAAGTGATCATCGTGGGAGCCGCCATTTGCGTGGAAATCTGGAACCCCCAAGCCTGGTTGGAAACCCTGCAACAGGAAATGCCGGAATTCAACCCGCTCTTCAGGGACCTTTCCGAATAAGTCCACCCTGCTCTCCTGCCTGCGAACCAACCTCGTTCCAGAGGTTATTAAGGTTCTCAACCTGAGTTACTCTGCTCGGACCCGCTTACTGGATCTGATTTCATCAGATCGCCCATTACAAGGACACAATATTCATATAGAGGCTATTTCAAAACCCGATTGTGGTTGTTCTCGACTCTACATAAACAGGGAAAACGTGACCCATCTAAGAGTTTTGAAACTGCTTATTTTATAACTTCCCGCACCAATTCTGACGGACAATGGTGTGTCAGTCAGAATTTAAATCGGCCCGGGAGAAAGCACGGCTGTTCCGCACCAACTGAATCCCATTTGATTCGATATGATAAGATAAGAAAGCCAGGAGGGTGTCCCTCGGCATGGATGCCGTTTTTTTTTTCTCTCGCCGGGTTTTCTTACGTTCACAATGCGAACTATCCACAATCAACATGCAATCATAAGGCCGATCTCAGTCCTCGATTGGCATAAAAAACCCTCCCTGACTCGGTATCAGAAGGTTTTTTATTATCTGAAGTCAATTCCCGAATCAGGTAGGGAATGTTGTAAGGACCCGGTGCATTTCCTGCAGGTCCGTGATTCCCGCGATCACTTTCTGACGGGCTGATTCTTCTAATGTCTCCATCCCTTTGGTCTGGGCGAGAGCCATCATCTGATCGTGTGAACGGCCATGCAGAACGGCTTCACGAATTTCGGAATCCATCTCCATGATCTCGAAGACACCTGTTCGTCCGGAATACCCCGTACCGAAGCAGGCTCCGCAACCTTTGCCTGTTTTCAGCTCACATTTTTTGATTTCTTCCTCAGTCAGCTGCAGCATCCGTTTATTGTTGTCATCGAGTTTGACTTCCTCGGCACACTCTTTACAGACTTTACGCAGCAACCGCTGAGAGACAATTCCCTGAAGCGAGTCGGCGATGAACATCGGCGGAATACCGAATTCACGAAAGACGTCGATCGTGGCGGCAGTGTCGTTAGCGTGAAGCGTACTCAACACAACGACCCCGGTTAAACCAGCACGGCAGGCAATGTGAGCTGTTTCCGGGTCACGAATCTCACCCACCATCATCACATTCGGGTCCTGACGCAGAACACCTCGGAGAGCTTCTACGAATCCGAAATCGATTCTGGGATCGACCTGAATCTGGTTTACGTTGTCGAGACGACGTTCTACCGGGTCTTCAATTGTGACCAGGCTTTTGGTCGGATGTGTTAAACGCTGCAGGCAGGAATACATCGTCGTTGATTTACCAGAACCGACAGGTCCCACACTCAGGATCATCCCGTAAGGTTTCTGGATACAACGTTCCAGCATTTTGATCTGGTCTTCATCGAAACCAAGTTCGGCCAACTGCACGTACTCACGATTATCCGGCATCAGACGGAGCACCAGGCGTTCCCCGTGAATGGTTGGTCCACTACCGACACGAATGTCACGCTGGTGCTGGAGCACCGCATTCGAGATGTGACCATCCTGGGCCAGTCTGCGCTCGGTGATGTCCATGTTCGCCAGCAGTTTAATACGGGAGATCACATGCGAGGTAACGTTCGGCGGGAGTTCCAGCACATTGTGCAACAGCCCGTCCACGCGTAGTCGGACGAGTAAGCCCCGGTCAGTTGGATCAAGATGGATGTCGGTCGCTTTCAGCTGAAAGGCTCGCTCCAGCAGCAGGTCCACCAGAGGACCGGGACCGACAACATCGACTAGCCCTTTAAGTTCTTCCTCCAGTGCCTTTTGTCGGACATCACTGGCTGGTTTTTTAGTTTCTGCAGATGCTTGACTATCGGTCATTCTCTGTAACTCCCGATGAAATGGCCCATGTTGCGATTTCGAATTCGCCGACAGTGATTTGGATGAGGTCACTCTGAACGAGAAACGAAACCAGATTGGTAAGAAAAACGTGGAAACCGCAATTTCAATTTTGTTATGACGCACAGACAGGGAAGTCGAGGGGCACACTTTCCATCTGTATTGAAATTCTGGTTACACTGCCATGAAAATTGATTTGATAAATGGAGAGAAAAATCAGTGAACTATATCAACCTGGCAACAGCTCTCTGCGCCAGGAATCTATCAGGGTCGAAGTTATATTTTTCAGTTTGCAGTGATCTGCAAAATTGCCAGCACAATCAATACTAAATTCGCCACCACTCCCGCTAAACCAATGGCTTTCACCGAGGGCTTGAAGCTGGTTGCTGACAAGGTGCCGAAAATAATCGCTACCAGTGAGGCCACGACGGTGATGACCAGTGGAAATTTGGGATCAGCTGCATTGTACAACCAGATCAGTCCGCCAATGGCTCCCAGGGTGGCCAGGCCCACAATCGCTGGATTCATTGCTCCGCCGGCGGAACCATTCATGGCTGCCAGGCCGACAGGAGCCGCGCCAGGAGTTGATGCGGCAGCAGCCCGGAAACCGAGCTTTTTCAATGCTTCTTCACGAGTCTCCACAATGATCCAGATTTTGTGCAATCCGGCCAGTTCGAGAACCTCGTAAACCAGCTTCTCCCGGTTGACAACCACCATTCGCCCTTTTTCATCTTTGACCGACTTCCACAATCGGACAATCAGAGCCACCATGGCGCTCCCCATGTAATTCAATGAGGAAAGATCCACAACGAAGGCGGGGGACTTATGATCTTTAAGCTGAACAAGTAAATCAGAACCGACTTGTTCGATATCGCTCCACTGAGCATCGTTCAGCTGGGGTGTCAGCGTGATGACAGAGTATCCGTTACCCTGTTCAAATACATATGGATTAGTACTCGACGTCACAGTAACCTCTCCCGAATTGGGGATAGAAAATTCGGCGGTCGAAGGGCCCGCGATGAAGGAATTCGTTAACAGTATGATAGATGATTCCCTGCAAATTCGACAACAGAGGCTGAATTCGGTTTTTGTAGAATCGATCTGGGTGTTGAATCACGAAAGTATCCTGTTCGGTTACCATTACCAGACAGGGGTACTTCAATTGTACGGATCATCACAAGATCGTGAACACATTTGAATTCATAGAAGTCAAATGAACTTTACCCTGTCATGAATCCTGGAACAGGTTTTGAAAATGGGGGGGTAGAGATTTAGATCAGAATCAGTCTTGAAGTTCCCGTTATGGCAGCAATGACTGCTGCAGGTGACTTCGACTGATTAGTTTGAATCAATGAAATTAGAAATGATAGGGAGAGGTTGGACAGGAGGTTTCAAGGAGAGAGGTGATGGAGAAAGTGAGGACCAATTCCGTCAGTCATTGGGCTTACGAAAGAATGAGTCCCTGTTTTATTCCAATAACCGGACTTTCCTGATCAGTCCTGTCAAAAACCTTTCTCTATCATGTCGAGTTGACGTCAGTCATTCAATAGCTCGGCAGAATCAATTTCGAAAGTTGATCGTCTGACACAAGTTAACTGAATTTTCTGAAGTGACTAAACTAACTGCCGGAGAATCGGGAAAATGGGTCTGCTCTCCTTCATTTTCTGATCAGGCTGTTTTTTTAAGAGGTTTCGCTCAGATCTCCTGACGAACAACCGAGCTTTGATAAATAAGGGACAATCCGATTCAGCCCGGGCTTTGATTCTGGTCTCCTGCGTAGCCTCAGAAATTCCCCCACAAGCCTGAAGGGTGTCATTTGAACACCTGTGACGATATTCCGCTCGGCTGGATCGTAGCCCCTCAAAGTCTCAAAAAAAGGACGATTTCGCCTATTTTATGAAGTTTCCCGTTCTCTTCAGATTGTTCTAACGTGTAAAGTAGATCATGAGTTAGACAGCCTATACCATTAACTGAAGTCCTATTCTCGAATTGCCCTCCGGCTGCCTCCACTCCGTCTCAACCGCGAGCCTTATGTATGACGAATATCGGTAAAGTACTGGTCATCCTCACTTTTTTCGCCAGCGTGATCTTCATGGGGGCGTCTGCGTCCCTGTATATAGGAGGTTACAACTGGCAGGAAAAAGCGAATGATCTCGAAAACTACACCATTTCCCCGGTGGAAGGAGCGAGTAATCGATATCAGGCGACGGAGGGAGCCACCAACAGCTCTGTCGGTGGAGCAGTCACCTTACCCAAGGCACTTATTGCGGCCACAAAGGACGAAACGGGGAAGATCAAATCTGAAAATGCCGAACTGGACAAGCGGATCAAAGAGATCAACGCCAAGATCGACACTTACTCGAAATGGATTGGAACAGAAGAAGAACCAGGGATTGATGTCAAAGGATTGGATAAAAAGGTTGCTCAGCTTCAGGCTGAAATTCAGGAAACCCTGGATCAAACCAAAACCTTATCCACCCGTCTGATCAGCCTGACGACAGAAGCCAACCAGACCCTGGAAGAAGCCCAGAAACGACGCGAAGACATCGCTCGACTGAAATCACAACTTGATGAAATCAAAACGGAAGAATATCGATTGGAAGAGCAACGGGTCAAACTGGTTGATCTGCTCACCCGATACAAAGAAATCGCCCGGCCCTGGAAGTGGCGTCAGGAACAGTTGATGCAAGCCAGGTAGATGCTGTCGCAGAAGCGAACTGATGACTTTGGAACACTCGTAGACATAGACCTCAACCAACACTCGATCTGATTAAGTACATCGAACGACTGAACACTCCGGAGCCCTCCGATGACAACATTCGGTAAAACATTACTGGTCCTCCAGCTTTTCCTGAGCATCTGCTTCATGATGTCTTTGCCGCCGCCATTTACAAGGCCAACCAGAACTGAGCGCACCGCGGCCTGTGGGGAAAGACACCCAGATTGCCACCATCAACCAGAACCTGAAGCGAACTGAACGGGAACTGGAAAATCTCGAAACAGAAACAGAAGCCCAAATCAAAGAGTTGACCACACGGGCGGAAGATGCTGAGGCAAGCCTGGATGAACAGGAAACTGCCTATAAAACAACAGGACAATCTGCTTGACCAGGCCCGTCTGGAACGAGACACCGCCCTGCGTCAGGCCAGCATTGCCAACCAGGAAGCGGAATTCAAACGTCAGGAACGAACGTCACCGCAATGTCATCAAGAAACTGGAAAAAGACATCACCTGAAAGTTCAATCAAAACTGGGAATTGAACGACGAGCTCTACAACAAAGAACTCACGATTGCAGAAATTTCTCTGAAAAAGCATGCCCGGTTACTCGATCAATACACCACTCTGCAGGAAGTACTGGCTCACAACAACGTCGACCCCGATCCTGAAGTTCACAAAGGGTTGACCTCACCTGCTCCTGTTGTGGAAGGGGTCTTCGACACCACCACCATTACCTGCAACAATACAGTACTGGTTGAAGTATCAATTGGTAGCGATGATGGTCTGGCCGTTGGTCATAGCATGTTCGTCTACTGCCCCCAGGCTGCCGATGGAACTCCGGCACAGTACCTGGGCAAACTGGAAGTTACCAAAGTCACTCCTGACAAGGCTGTCGGACGACTCATCCTGAGCACCAAAAACGGTATCATCGCACGAGGGGATAATGTCAAAACAAAGCTCTAAAAAAGAACCAAAACAACCCGCAACCGTTTACGAAGGGCTGCTTTTTCTCTCTACGTTCTCCCTCATTACAGGCATCATTCTGCTGGTGCTGAAACTGGGTGAGTACAACTGGGAGATGACTCCTTAGAGTAACGCTGCCGACACGGTGATATTTGCCGGTGTCGATAGTCGTATTGCGAAACAACTCAATAAATGAAAAGCCTCTCCATCACAGGAGAGGCTTTTTCTTTTTGGATAAGAGGAGAACTTTCATCAAAGAATGAGTTCAGGTTGCTCAAGCAAGCAGCGAGATCTTCACGGCGACGACCACCCAAATCAAATTAACCCCGGGCCAGAAGCGTCATCACGTCTCATGACATGTTTCTCTCCCACGCCCGCCTCGGTCGTCGGTGAAACGATTACCTTTCAAATAATCAAGTGGTCGTTGTCTACTGGTATTAGGGTTTGTCGTCTACCAGGGTTACAAACTGAGCAGTAAAGAAGAGCTCTCTAACCCTGCATGTCGATTTCAAGTAGTTATCTTGGCTGGCCTCGTCTAATCAGCTGGGTTGGCTGCCATCGGTCTGGTTCTGGCGAAGTCTGATGCGATCGTGTGGTGCGGATGTCCCCTGGGGTGCCGCAATACGTGCTCATTACTGTGGGCACCTGGGGAAATATGTCCCGGGAAAAGCATTGGTGCTGGTGATACGCACAGCTCTGGTGAAAAACGCCGGCTGCCCCCCTGCTCTGGCCGCACTGACTGCCACTTGTGAGACCTTGATGATGATGGGAACGGGCTGGTCATGTTGTCGGTAGCCTCTTTCCGCTGGTCTTTACGGAAGCCCAGCGCAATCAGGTCCCGGAGTTACTGCACCCTTCAATGGCAACCCCCCGTACTCCCGTTGATCATGATTTCATTGACGCTACCGATGTCAAACGTCATAGCCCAGATGATCAAACTTGTCGCACGCAAAATGACTCCCGCCGAATATCAACTTGACCGCCCTATCGAGATCAGCCTCGTCTTACTCCCTGTGCGGGCTTTCATGTTCGGGATTGGCTGGATCGTGCTCGGTATCAGTCTCGGATTTGTGCTCAAAAGCCTGGAGGCAGATTTTTCTACCCTCGATCACTTCTTGACTGTAGTCGCTGCGGCTGCCGTGGCGACATCGATTGGTTTCCTCGCTCTTTCGCACCGGGAGGTGTGGGAGTTCGTGAAGGTCTGTTGATGTGGAGTCTCGCTGCAATTCCGAAATTAACGCGCAAGGTAAGCGGTCGCCGCAGCAATCCTGTTGCGACTCGTCTGGTTAGCTTTTGAAATCGGGGCTGCTGCTGTACTTATAGCCATAAGTCGTCCTGAAACCCTCTGATGGGTCACATTGAGCCTCATTGCAGGTTCAAACCACAACCGGGTTTCAGATCAATTCTATAAGAAGAGGCCTTCGAAACCCATTGAGGATTCTCCCACCGTCGCCTGAGCGATCCATCTTTGTCAGACAGAATCGAGACTGCCATGCACAAACTGTCGATCATCATTCCGTTGTACAATGAAGAAGAAAGCCTGCATGAATTGCACGCTGAAATCGATGCGGTTGCCAAAGAGCATGATCTCAACCTGGAAATTATCATGGTCGATGATGGATCTCGGATCGTTCCTGGCAAATTGTGGAAGAGCTGGCCGCTAAAGATGAACGTATCAACGACGCTGAACGAACTTCAGGGCAGGCGCCCTGATCGCCGGTATGCGATCCGCTTCAGGTCGCATCCTGATGATGATGGATGCTGACCTGCAGGATGACCCCGCAGAAATTCCCAGGATGCTCGAGTTGATTGATCAGGGACAGGACGTCGTGAATGGTTGGAAACAACGTCGACTCGATCCGTGGCACAAAGTCTATCCGAGTAAAGTATTCAACTGGATGGTCAGTAAACTGAACGGACTCGATCTGCATGATCATAACTGCGGTTTAAAAATGTTCCGTTCCGAAGTCGCCTCCGAACTTCGCATCTACGGAGAACTGCACCGTTTCATCGCAGTGCTCGCTCATTCACGCGGGTTCAAGGTCGCTGAGTTACCCGTTCACCATCGCTCCCGACAGTTCGGTCACTCCAAATACGGGGTTCGTCGCTTCCTTCGCGGCTTCCTTGATTTGCTGACAGTGAAATTTCTGACCGGTTTCGGTTACAGACCTCAACATATGCTGGGAGCCTTTGGTTTAGGCGCCTTCCTGATAGGGGCGGTTGGGCTGTTATACCTGGTCGGAATCTGGATCCTGACGAACATCTTCCGCCTCGATTTCGCCCCCATTGGCAGTCGCCCCCTGCTCGCATACTCAGTTGCCTTCACTCTGCTGGGTGCCCAGGCTTTGACCTTGGGGTTACTGGCAGAATTAATTGTCGCCTACACCGGCCGCGAATCTCAAACTTACAGCATCGCCCAGCGAACCGCCCCCGTCACGAATAAACCAATCCCCACTTCCACTGATGGGGAATAGACTCTAATGCTCACAAAAAAACAGCCACGAGTCGGCGATCGCGGCTGTTTTTGTTTTGTGATGAATTTGCGGTTGGTACTTACTCACCGAAAGCCGCATCACGATACCGGAGGGTTCGAAGTCGACGTTGTGACAGAAGTCGGCTGCTTCTTTGGCTCCCTGATCGCGGTTCATTCCGGAGTCTTCCCATTCGACGGAAAGAGGGCCATCGTACTTGATGACGTTAAGGGCACGGATAATTTCTTCGAAGCGAACTCCTCCGCGTCCTACACTGCGGAAGTCCCAACCACGACGAGGATCACCAAAGCGAATGTGGCTACTGAGAATTCCTGTCCGTCCATTCAAAGTGACCGAAGCATCTTTCATGTGGACGTGATAAATACGATCCGGGAAATACCGGATGAACTCAACGGGATCAACTCCCTGCCAGATGAGGTGGCTGGGGTCGAAGTTGAAACCGAACTCTTCGCGACGATCGATCGCCTGTAAGGTGCGCTCGGCTGAATAAATGTCGAAGCCGATCTCACCCGGATGAACTTCCAGACCGAATTTAACCCCGCACTCACCAAAGACATCCATAATCGGATTCCACAGATCGGCGAAGAGTTGATAACCGGCGTCAATCATCGAAGCAGGTGTGGGAGGAAAATCGTAGATCAGATGCCAGATGCTGGAACCGGTGAAACCATTGACCGTTTTCACGTTCAATTTGCGAGCTGCCCGGGCTGTGTTCTTCATCTCTTCAATAGCCCGTTCCCGCACACCAGCCGGGTTACCATCACCCCAGACATATTCCGGGAGAATCGATTTGTGACGTTCATCGATATTATCGCAAACGGCTTGTCCGACGAGGTGGTTAGAGATCGCGAAGAGTTGCAGGTCGTATTTCTCCAGCAGCTCCCGTTTGCGGGCACAGTAAGTGTCATCGGAGAGGGCCTTATCGACTTCGAAATGGTCCCCCCAGCAGGCCAGCTCTAAACCGTCGTAGCCGAATTCTCTTGCTTTGCGACAAAGCTCTTCCAGAGGGAGATCGGCCCACTGTCCGGTGAAAAGTGTGACGGGTCTACCCATTTCTCTATCCCTCTCTCTTTAGAATCGAAATCATGATCACTGAATCAACTGAGTTACCTATATTCACACCGCCAGACTGAAGTCGAGGAACGGAGCAGATGAAGCTGCCCATGAATACAGGATACAACCGGCCAACTTAGAGCAGTCGTATCCGAAAGTCAACGATGGAGGAGCCTCTGGAGCGTTGCAAACAGCTTGATTGCAGGTTCTGTTGAGGATCGATTCTCTCTCTTTACTTCAGGTAGCATATTGACGCGCGACTTAGACCGAGTATACTCAGATACAGTAAGGGGTGATTCGAAGCCACCTGATGGCGATAGGGAGACCACAAAGGCATTCCCATGCGTCTCAAATCAGAGGCAAAAGTCATCCCTACACACTCTCTCTCAGGATCAGGGCTGTATTACGACACAGCCTATGTAAAGATTCATACTGTTTATGAAAACAGAACAACGCGAGGCGTTGTTGAATCCGGCACGATGCACTTGGATTGCCAGGGAACGGGCGATTGAATTTATTCATTCCAGATAATGTCAGCTCTCTCGTCACGGCAGTGGTTGTGGCTCTCGCTCTTACGTGGCTTGGCTGTCAGGTCGCAATCCCAATTGCCAGACGCCTCAATTGCTTTGACCGCCCGGATGGCAAACGCAAACTGCACACGGCCCCCGTTCCTCTGTTGGGGGGACTTGCAATTCTGGTGGGCTTAAGCCTGACTCTGCTACTCACCTGCTGGTGGAGCCAATCTGCTTTGGGACTGACCCCTGCCTGCTGGTGCGGAATCTCTTTAACTTCATTAATGCTCTGCGGTCTGGGACTTTATGACGACCTTTATCATGTCCGCCCCAAGATAAAATTGATCTGGCAGGCATTCGCCCTGGCCCCCTATCTCCTTTGCTGTCCAGTCATTGATTCCATTCAGATATTGGGATTCAATGTCCCCCTGGGCTCTCTGGGTTGGATCTTCACAGGAGTTTTCCTGATCGCAGCGATCAATGCACTAAACCTGATCGATGGTGTCGATGGTTTGGCCGGCTCAGTCAGCTTGATTGTCTTTATCGCCGCTGCCATTCACGCGAGTCTGATTGGGGCTTACGAAATCAGCTTTCTATTGCTGATTGCCTCCGGAAGTCTGTCCGGGTTTCTGCTGCACAACTGGGCTCCCGCTAGAATTTATCTGGGGGATTCGGGAAGTCATCTGCTCGGTTTCTGGGTCGGTGCCTTCTCGCTCATCAGTTCTACGAAAACTGTCACAGGCCTGACCCTGGTGGTGCCAGTCGTGTTATTAAGCCTGCCTGCGTTTGATACAGCCCTCGCCATCTTAAGACGATTTCTGATTTCGCGGAGCATCGCGGAACCAGATCGACTGCATATTCATCATCGACTTCTCACCCGCGGTTTTTCTCCGGCCAGGGTGACCTTGATCATTTCCGGACTCTCACTACTGATGGCAGGGTGCGCGCTCACGGGTGCCTACCTGCAGCAGGAGTGGCTCTCCTGGGGAGGATGTGGAGTTGTCCTCTGCACAACGTTAGCTCTAAAACTCTGCGGCGAAGAAGAGCTTCGACTGCTGCAACTCTGGTGGAATGGCACCCTGGAACCGGTCGTTACAGAGGAAGAACGCTTGCTGCCCTCCTTCACACTTCCTGAAACGGCGACAGCCACACAGGAGACAGCTTCCTTAAAAACTCGTCCCGCTTCCATGCCTGCAGAATTCAGTCCCAGCCTAACCCGGAGTCCATAGCTGCTGGACAGGAGACGCGACTTCCAACTCGCGCGGCAAGCGACGTGCTTTCATACGCACATAAGGAGCGACAAATCGCCCGCGGTGTCGATAGTGTCCCGGAGCCGCACTGTAGTCGGCTCGACACGGTTCCCGCAGATCTTCAATCACAAACCCAGCCCGGCATAAGCCCCCCACCAGGTCTTCCCAGCGATGCAGGAACTCGGTCGCCCCCTGCTCCCGGTAACTTTTATCTTCTACAACGGGCAAAGCTCCACTCTGATAATACTCCAAGCCAATTACATAACGATCCCGTTCATCGCGATGGGATATCTGTAAGCTGGTGGGTTGCTTGTGCTGACTGATATAGATCGCCCCCTCTCGGGAAACCCGGGCGATTTCCAGATAGACTTTCTGCAAATCAGAAATGTAGCAGGTGCTTACCGGCTGATGGACAATGTGAAAGTGATCGTCCGGAAGCATGGAGAGATTGTCCATTGAGGTTTGAATTGTCGTCACTTTCAAGCGTCGACGTTCCGCCTCCTGCTGGTCGAGTTTCAGCATGCCGCTACTGAGATCGACAACAGTTACTTCTGCACCTGCGACAGCATAGAGAATGGCTTGCCAGCCCCCACCGGAAGCGAGGCAGAGAACTTTTTTACCCACCACAGACTCAGGTAACCATCCTCGGCTATCGAGTGTCTGTAAGGGGGCGGCACACTCCTCGTCCGTCGCCAATCGGGTAAACTGACTACGCTGAGCTGCAAGTTGATCCCATGCCCGTTCATTGCCCTGGTGATATGACATCCTGCAGAATCCTGTTTCGTCTTATTAGCTTTGGGGTCACCCACATTGAAATCGCTAAGGCATTTTCACAGGCAGTTGAAATAGACCATTGAAAATCAGCTCTGGCCTAACAGCCCCAGAGCAAAACCAACCGGGTCGTTATTATTCTCGGCTGTCGATTGCAATGTCTCGTAATCACGTGCGAGGTGACATAATCGGGTGAAAGAGAAGCCATTCGGATCTTCGATTTGCTTCAGATGTTTTTCCGCGAGTGGAACAGCACGTGAGTACTCTTCAATACGGCAGAGTAAATCAACGAGGACATAAGCAGCCATGGCGGCATCGCGATCATCCTCTGCTTCGTTTACTTTCTTCTCAAAGTAAGCCACACCTGCATCGCGATCGTCCCCAGTCAGAACATCAAAAAAGGCCCGGTGCGCGGGGTAATAATCTTCGAATGGGCTGTCCGACGGATATTGAAATGGCTCAGCCAGACGAGCCCCATACTCTGTCAGTTCACGTGCTTTCTGCAGCTCATCATCTGTCGCTTCAATAAATCGGGCAAAGCGGACAACGGAATGCAGGTGAGAAACATCGATATTATAATTCCCGTCCGCAAACAACCAGTCGCGATCTTTGATTAAATCGTGAATGGATACGAGCTCGGGGCGTTTTTCTTCTTTTCGCTCGATGGCATACAGCAGTGAATTCTGCAGCTCTGTGTAGAGATGATTCACCAGCATGCGCGCCGCCAGAATCCGTTGACCAGGGTCCATCTGGGCCATCGCCTGGTCACAGGCTGTGATCGTGTTACAAGTCCCCCGGATGCGTAACATCACTTCCAGGCCACGGACAGGATGCGCATTCTCATACAGGGCGACATTAATGACTTCATCCGCATACTCAGGGTCAAGTCCTTCGAGGTCGAGCTGATCGAGAGCTTGCTTCACTTTTTCCTGTTCACTGATCGTCCGCAGATAGACCCAGGCCTGGGGAATACTCCCCTGTTCCAGGAAAAGTTCCCCGATGCGGCGCGCTGCGTTGATGTATTCCTCTTCGAATTCAGCCTGCTGTTCTTTAGGGACTCCTTCAAAAGTAGTCGGATTCGCAAGAGGTAAACCCATTTTCATCCGGGACTGAACCAGCAACGCATCGAACAGCTTATTATATTCCTGCTGTTCCTGCAGGCGGTTGACCAGCAGATCGACCAACTCAGCTGGAGAGGAGGACTGGTGACATTCTTTCAATTCAACAAACAGACTCATGTATTAATAAACTCACTCTTGAGAGACGTGTTTTCAATTAGACTTTTAAATCAGAAGTATTAACTTCGGCAGCCACAGCTACCGCCCGATGAACACGACCCTGTCCCGACGGCAGCAGTTACTGCTACGGGGCCATTCGTGTCGATCGGTTGAACTTTGACATTCCCCAAACGCTCCGCTGAAATTCGCAACGCAAGTTTGGTGCAATCCGGGCCTCGGTCGTTCAGGACGTACAGAATCAGCAGACTATCATCGAGAGTCCTCTCCAGATCGATCAATTCCAGATCAAGCTTCCACTCTGCAATTCGTTTCTGCCAGAGTGGGAACTCCGCTCACATTTCGACCGAAGTTCGCGAGCGTTCAGTAACTCCTGCTCGGTGGCGATTCTCAATAGTGCAGCCCCGGAAGATCTTCCGGTTCGGTTTCACGGGGTTCGGCAGCAACAGGTTGCAGTAGCTCACCAATCTCCTCGCCACGTTCGGTTCGAAGGACGACACTTGCTCCGCGGGGTATTTCCGCAGTTGTCAGAACCGTACAACGCTCGACCTGGGGAATGGTGCCGTAGCGAACCAGGACCTGATCAATACTCAGGGTGCTCATCAGCTTTACCTCACTTATGGAAATGTTTCGCTTGTGCTTTAGGTTCAGTTTAGCAGCACGGTGCAATGGCTCAAGGGAGTGGGAGACATCTCTCCCATTATCTAGCACCTGATCACGACATGAAAAGAGTCGGCTGGAGGAAATTGGGCGATCGGGCAGAATCAGCTCGACAGAACCAGCACCAGCCCTACCCTGATTCGCTCATCCCTCTAATTTGGCGACGGACCTCTACTTTTGCGACGGCTCGATTCGAATTACTCGACATTCACGATGGGAACAATATTCCCCTTCGAGTCAAATCGGCCCAGTACTGTCTCATAATTCGTATGCAGGCCGAGAACAGCACGCGGCCACTCCCAACCCGATTTTAAAGAACGGAAGAGTAACCACTGTCGATTTTTGAGCCTCAAGCGGGCAGCGAACGCTTCGCCTGAGGGAAGTATCCGACGATTCTCCGTTATGGATAAGTT
The DNA here is from genome assembly GCA_041398805.1 of Planctomycetaceae bacterium. Classification (GTDB taxonomy): domain Bacteria; phylum Planctomycetota; class Planctomycetia; order Planctomycetales; family Planctomycetaceae; genus Polystyrenella. The sequence goes on from JAWKUC010000004.1 coordinate 290,679, forward strand.
ACGCCACTCAACCAGTTCCCGACTGCGACGGGGATGCCAATCGAAAAACAGTACGTTCAAAGCAGCACCAGTGCCTGACTGTTTCTGCTCGATAGTGGATTCATTACAAACAACTTCTCCACTGCACGAGGCAGATTTGTATTGAGGTTGTCCTAACGGAAAGACGCGAACAGAGTGCGTGCCGGTCATCAGGCGGAACTCGCGAGTCGACTCTTCCTTCATGACCTTCACTCCTGCTGCGAGAGGCAAGCGGGAGCTTAATTCAACTTTCTTGTCACCTGTTTGAGAAACCGATTCCATCAATACAGCAAAATGATCTTCGCGTGAGAGCACAAATTGCCTGTTAATGTGAACTTCGTCACTGATCGGAAAGGCGACTTCGAGATAATCAACTTCCCGATCGGAGTACCAGCAGGCACATTCCCAGTCGGTTGTTAATTTTCGTTTCTGCCCATTGATGCGAACGTCCAGATCCCAGGCTCCCTGGAAGAGAATGTCCCCCAGGATCGACATTTCCAGTTGGGGAATACTTTCGTGATGCGTCACCAGCAACGAATCGGCATCCAGAGCCCAGCTGGTACGCATACTGGCCAGTTCGGCCCAGTCCGATTGAGTCGAAATCGAGTTCTTGACACTCCCCCACTTCCGGCTTTTAACAACCAGGCCATTTCGGCTGGCTATCGGTGTAGAGGCGATCTGAGTGACATACTTGAGTGGTTTACTATTGTAGGCAAAACCGGTCTGCTGCATCGCGTGACGCAGCATCTCGGCGTGACTTTCTGCGCCATCCGTAGAAAAAGCGAGTCGTCCCGAAGGTCGACAGAATTGAGCTGCCCGTTCCAACAGCTGATCGTACAGCTCTTCCTGTTTCGTTTTCCACAAAGGTTGCTCGAAGACGCTACCCCAGAAGGTACAGCGCACCAGCGGTGCCAGCCAATCGGCCAGTTGATCTACAATCGTGGCTGAAGGAGTGCCGTCAGTATCGAGTTGAGATTTCAGGGCTTTACGCAGGACTTTTTGTCCTGCCTTACCGTATTCATTGAAAGCGGGGACCTTTGAATAGAGTAGTCCAGCCAGCCAGGGAAGTTCTCCTTCGAGAACCATTACGTTCACCAGAGTTGCATTCGCACCCACATTGCTTTCCCGGGTACTCAGCAGGTACATGAACTGGGTCGTCGTCCAGCGATAGAGTTCCCAGAATTCCGCGCTCGTCCAGATCGCTCCACCCTGCAGAAAGACCTCCACTACACTTAAAATCTGGTACGGAGTCGCCGGAGTAAATTCAGACTCAGAAGCATTCAGAAACTGGAGCGTATCATATAACCGCTTGGAAATACGGACTCGTTTTTTGGCACTGACCGGTTTAGGAGAACCCGTTAACTGCGAGAGCTCATTGATCGCCTGTAAGAAATCGGCTTCAGCAGAGACACCCGGAACCGTGGACAGTAGACTTCCTGCAGACCAGTTCGTCATTCCCGTGGGAATGAAGCGGTGCGTTCGTTTGATCAGACGGGTATTGATCCATTCCTGCTGAATCGTTTCCGCCAGCAACTCGGGTAAGCCTGCATTCGACTTCCGGCGTGCTTTAGCAGAGACTGGTCTAGCCAGACCTTCATCGATGAGCTTCTGAGCGAACTCTTCATCTGGTAGCTGATAGAGTGTCTCGATTGCCGCGAGCCCGGCAGGTAGAGTGGGGTCACCATGGGCGGAATAATCCCGGGAGAATCTCAGGTTGGAGTATCAGGCAAAGGGGAACAAAAGCACCCTGACTATTCTCCCCAGTTTACTTCAATTGCCTGCCAAATGGAAATGCCCCACTCACCAGCATTTGCAGGCTTCATTCATTCTTTATCCTCAGAGGCTAATGAGCCCCCTTCCTCGGAGATGTTCAGGAGACCCAACCGTGCGGACCACTCAGACCATGTTGGGTCAGCGACTTTTTTTGCGTCTGAATCTCCTCACAGAGCTGCGTCCACGTTTCCCTATGATGAATTAGCACTTTCAGGGCATCATCGATGAATTCGACCTCGTGGGCCATGTCTGCTTCCACGAGTCGTTTGTATACAAAGGCAAACAATGATCTCAATTGGAGAAGTAAATCTGACTCCTGCACGTTTTTCATGCCGGTGATGATTTCCATCACAAAATCGCGACTCTCATTAAGAGCGTAGTGAGAGGCTTCAAAATCTTTTTTCTCCAGCGATTCTTTAGCCAGCATCGCTTTGCGGATGGCTCCATCCACAACCATCAGATGTAACTGTTCCGGCGTGGCTGTCATCACGCGGGTTTCCAGATACTCATTCGCAGGATTCATAGGTCATCCTCTACCTGTCTTAAAAGTCAACTAAACATACAAACCGATTCGAGATTTCCTGTTCTCGTGGCGAAATTCGAATCCATTTCTCAACTGAATTAAAAGTGATCCTGAAACCCTCTGGTTGGTCGGCTTGAGCGTTTACTTACAAGCTCACGAACAATCACAACCGAGATTCAGGATGGTGTCTCATTAACTACTTCGGCTGGGCGACTTCACCAGAGCAATTTGTGATAAAGTCTGTTGCTGCGATTGCAGATCACCCAGAATATTTTCCATGTTGACGAACTGTAACAATAATCGTTGTTTACGAACTTCGAGAATTTCATCCAGCTGTTCGATACGAATATTCAGATTGTCGATCGACGACTGTAAGGCTTCCTTCTCCAGCGTCGCAGCTCCCTCATCACCAATCAGGGCATCGATGGTTGAAGTTCCCCGGGTAGCAAACCCGTTCGTTTCATTCAGGAAGAACTCACGAACTTCATCCGGGCTGGAGGAGATAATTGAATCAAACAGACCACCGTCGAATTGAATCTTTCCCCCTTCAGTGAAGGTGATTCCCAGCTGGGATAAATCTCTTACCTTGGTGCTGGAACCAAATGAGCGTGTCAGCATCGAATCGAGTCTTTGTCGAATACGCAGTACCAGGCCACTCCCCTGCAGAATACCTTTACTGTTGGCTTCGACGTCGAACTTCGTCAGTTCCGAGGATGTATCGACCAGCGAATTAAAGGTACTCACGAAGGTGGTAAGCTGAGATTTAATGCTGTTGGTATTTCGGGAAACAGTAACCGTCGAGGAGGTTTCAGCAGCCTTGGTCAGAGTAACATCGAGATACCCGGCGACATCATCGAAACTGTTCGTGTCCGATGAGAGAATAAACCCGGTGGCGGCATCATCCCCTAAACGTAAACGGGCATCCTGGGCAACACTCGTTTGACTGAATCCGAAATCGATCCCGCTGGAGCTGATCACCAGCCGGTTTTCAAACCCGTTTTCAGAGGTGATATTCAGGTGGAACGGATTGAAACTAGAACCACTGTTAAAGATCGAGGCCGTCGCATTACGTTTGTCTGTTCCGAGTTTCGTCAGCAGATCATCCAGTGTGTCGTCTGATTCGATATCAATCACAGTGGCGAGCCGGGCATGAATATGGGATCGGCTGTCCCCTTCGACTGTCCCTGTCCCCAGAATTCCCAGATCGGCTGCTGTATCGGTATCGATGTCCTCGACTTCAAAGTCACCGGAACCTCCCGAGTAGTCGACCAGTTCGAACCCGTCACCAAACTCGTTCAGCACGACGCGAACAGACTGGTGGTCGAGTTCACCACTGTTAATCGAATTCTGCGCGGCATCCACAGTGATGTTTAATCCAGCTGCCAGTGTCGATCCACCAACGTCCGCGATGATCAGATTACTTGCTGTGGAACCGGAAGTATCCGTGATGATGATACCGGTACCGGCACTGTTAATACTTGCTTCAAGAGCAAGGTCGTTGAGCCCGGCATCCTGGGCATTATTGATGGCGTCAATCACTTCATCGAGGGTAGTCGCTGAAGAAAGATCGAGTGTCGCTGTTTTTCCCGTCCGGTCAGTCACGTCAATCGAACCGAGCGTGCCCACACCTGCACCTCCATTTAAATTGGAGAGCAGCACAGGTTCGGATCCGGTAATATCTCCCTGCTGCAGGGCAACACGTTCAATGAAGTCGCCAATATCGGTCACAGCTGAACTGACGGAGACAGTGAAATCGCGTCCCGCAGCATCGGTGATACGAATAGACCCTGTGGAGAGGGCATTATTCTGAGTGAATTCCGTCAGCTTCGTCGCAACATTCGCATATTGCAGATTCAACGCGCCCGATTCGACAGAGGTCTGGGCTGCATCAACCGCAATATTCAGATCAGCGGCAATAGTTCCCCCGCCCGAATCGGCAATGATCAGATTCGAGGCTGTCGCTCCTGAAAAATCTTCGATGGTGATTCCGGTTCCATCGCTGTTCACATAGGCGCGCAGTTGTAATTTGACTGCTCCCCCGGTTTCTGCATCGTTGATCGCTGTCAGGATTTCATCAAGCGATTCGGCTCCTGAGAGATCAACAGTCGCGCTGTTACCATTCCGGTCGGTAAGATCGAGGCTTCCCAAAGTCCCGATACCGGTCCCACCATTCAGGTTTCGTATCAGTGGGGAGTTTAGTCCCCCTGCCAGCTTGCGACTCGTGATGACACCACCGCTCTCGGTGACATCGAGTCCCAGTTGTGTCAGAACTTCTGAGTTATCTCCATTCGCAACCTGAAACGTGGAACTTCCCCCACCACCGGAAAGGTCTTCCAGCTTGAAGCGTTGGTTCTCGAAGGAAGCGAGCAGTTTACCGCCGTTATCTTCATGGTTATTGATAACATTCAGAAAGCTCTGAATATTGGTGATGTCTTCCAGGTCGACAGAAATAACGGTGTCGTCCGAGAGCGTGATGACAAGATCTTCCGATCCTGAATCGAGACGCAGCCCGTTTCCATCGTTTAAATCACTTAATTTGAATTCTGTCGTGAGCTCATAAATGGTGCTGCCTGATAACTTGTCGGCGCTCACTGATCCGGCAATTCCCAGGTCTGAAGCAGCACTTCCCCCATTGAGGTCAGTGACGATCAGGTTGCTGGTGGTGCTGCCCGTCCGGTCGCGCAGGACAATTTTATCTCCTTCAGCGAAGGCTTCAACATCAATATCATCGGCATTGTTGATGGCGTCGAGGACATCCTGCACCGTATAAACAGCGGTGACATCAATTTCAGCAGTCGCACCACTCCGGTCTGTGATTTCAAATTTTCCGCGACCAATTCCCGTACCACTGTTGAGCGCCTCAATCAGAGTCGGCTCGTTCAGAAAACCACCAGAGGCGATGGTGAGAGTACCAGTTCCCAGAGTCGTCGTGTCGCGGTCTGCGTAACCTTTGGATCGGTACTGATCGTTGTCACTCAGTTGTAGCGACTGAAGCGTATAAGAACCGATTGAATCGAGACCGGAGGTAGTGACTGTCAGCTGGCTCGAATCCGTCAGCGACGTCTTGATTTGTTCGTGAGTCGATTCTGTGCCGAGGGATTTGAAGATACCCTCAAAAATGGAAAGGTTCGATTCGAGAAGTTCAATACCGGTCTGGGTCGACTCGAAAGTCTTGACGCGATTTTCCAGCCGGACCACCTTCAGGCGCTCCAGACTGATCAGTTGATCGACAAGATCCTGGGTATTAATACCGCTGATCAAACCGACTGTTGAAGAAATTCCAGACATAGATTGAACTCTGATTTAACGTCTCAAGAGCCCTCCTGGGTACAAAAAGACTGCGGCAGTGCTCCATCAGGCAGCCATTCGTTTAATTTCGGCAGAGTTCGCCTGTCGACTTCATGAATTGTCCCTCCCGGCTCAGTAACCTGCGGTAAAAATGCCGAAAATACCGATTTTGACGCACCAAAAACAAAATCAACCATTCCTCTGTACAGGAAATCAGCTCATTTGTGAGGGTTGTTTGAAATTCTGAGCCAATTCAGGACAATAAGCTCCTCACCAGACGCTTCTCAAAATTTTATTTCAAAGCCCTCCTCATGACCGACCAAGCATCGACTCCATCAGAGTCTCCCTCTCCTGCAGAACATAAAAACGAAACTGTCGTCAGTTCGGGAGCCACTTCCTGGAGCGATCTCTATCGCAAAGATGATTGGTGGGCGATCTGGTTGGGGGCACTGATTCTGGCAGTCAGTTTTCTGGCCGTTTACTCAGCAAGACCAACCGACTTTGACGAACAAGTCTCTCAGATCAGCACGCTGCAATCCGAAATCAACAGACTCAAACAAAATGCGACACCCGATCAAACAGCGATTGATGAGAAACGGGATGCAATCAAAGCGATCGAAGCGAAAGTGGCGATCAATCCCCTGAAAAACTGGGTGACCAAAATTCAAACATGGAGTTCGTCACCCGTCGATGCGTATTACAAAAAAGGGAAAGAGAAAGAAGATCCCCCCACCGGTATATTTTTACCTGTACTGGGCGTAGGACTCATCAGCATGGTTCTGTTTGGAATGGGGATTCAATGTATGGAAGGGAAAGGGAAAGCATTCCTGATCGCGTTTCCAATGATCTTCCTCTTAACGAACATCGCCTACATTCTGGCCTCACAGGCGGCGATTAAAGGGTATGGCATCGAATACCCTTTCTGGGCCCTGCTGGTCGGTTTACTCATCACGAATACGATTGGGACCCCCGCCTGGCTGAAACCGGCCGTCAAAACAGAGTTCTATATTAAGACAGGCCTGGTATTGCTGGGCGCGGAGATCTTAATCGCCCGCCTGCTCGTACTGGGGGTTCCTGGTATTTTCGTCGCCTGGGTGGTCACTCCCGTTGTGCTGGTTTCGACCTATCTGTTCGGACAGAAAATTCTGAAAATCAGTTCGCGTAGCCTGAATATGACGATCTCGGCCGATATGTCTGTCTGTGGAGTATCTGCCGCTATCGCCACTGCCTCCGCCTGCCGCGCGAAGAAAGAAGAGCTTTCACTCGCCATTGGACTTTCGCTCGCTTTTACGGCCATCATGATGATTGTGATGCCCATGATTATTAAAGCTGTCGGAATGAGCGAAGTACTGAGGGGCCTGGATGGGAGGCACGATTGATGCCACCGGTGCAGTTGCCGCCGCCGGAGAAGCCGCTCGGTCCAACTGCCGGTAATGTCGCCGTCACCGTCAAAATGATTCAGAACATTCTGATCGGCGTGATCGCCTTTTGTGTCGCTCTGTATTGGGTCATGTTTGTAGAACCCAAATCAACCGATGGAGATGGAACAGCCCCCAAGCCAACTCTCTGGGAATTCTGGTATCGCTTTCCCAAATTTGTGATTGGTTTCATGGCCGCTTCACTGATTTTCTCTTACCTGGGAGCGACCCTACCTGCCGGAGACAGCCTGGTTACCAGCATGTATAAAGGAACCAGCAGTGTACTGCGTGGCTGGTTCTTCTGCTTCGCCTTTGTGTGCATCGGCCTCGAAACGAACTTCCGCCAACTCGCCGGTATGATCGAAGGTGGAAAACCGCTCGTGCTCTACATCTGTGGCCAGACACTCAACCTGATCCTAACCCTCTTCATGGCCTGGCTGATGTTCGAAGTCATCTTGAAAGATTCAGTTCAATCGATGTTCGGGTAAATATTGCTTCTCGTGTTTGCAACCGATGAACTTTGTTTCCGTAGGTCAGGCAGTGCCTGACGAACTTTCTGAGTGATTAATTTCGTTCAACAATGTACAAATCATTGTGAGGCGTTTTGCGTGCTCTTCGATGTTGAATATTCCCGGGTCTCGCTTTGTTTCAGGGTGTGATGATTATTGTCTCTGAATGATATGTCAGGCAGTGCCTGACCTACTGTTCCGTCTAACACTAAATGTCATGCATGATAAAAAGGGTAGTCCGGACAATCACGAAGTGTTGTCCGGATGCCGCAGGCACAAGATATTCCAACGAGTCGCCTCGTATCTTCCAATTGTTAAAGACTTATCCACATCGCTCAGAGAATATCCTGTCGCTTGCGACCCGGACAACTTTTCAAGATTGTCCGGGCTATCCACGTTTAATTACATGACATTTACAGGTAGACAGAACACTGCTGTTTCGTCGAGCACAATCTGCCAGATAAAACTTGGGTCATAAAAAAAGTAGCCCAGACAATCACTTAATGTTGTCTGAGCTACTCTGATTTTCGATCGACCTACACCACGCTCACTGGCAGCGCAAAACCACACTCTGAAGTCGCGCGACTTACAAAAGCTGCCACAAAGAGGCGAACGCCTCAGTCGAGGATCATGTCTTTGACGGTGCCGCCGCTGGGGATCATCGGGAGGACGTGTTCCTGGTAGGTGCAGATGACGTCGAGGAGGTAAGGACCGTCGCTTTCAATCATTTCCTTGAGAGCAGCGGGGAACTCTTTCTTACTGCGTACCTGTTTCGCCTTAATGCCGTAACCGTGAGCGATCTGTACGAAGTTCGGGTAGGTTTCCTCGTAGTGACTTCCATCACCATCACCGAGCCATTCGGGTTTGTCGACTGGACCGAGATAGGTATGAGCACGTCGACCTTCCATGAAGCGGTCTTCCCACTGCACCACCATACCGAGGTGCTGGTTGTTGAGAAGCAGGATCTTCACCGGCAGGTTTTCGCATTTCAGGGTGGCCAGTTCCTGGATATTCATCTGGAAGGAACCATCGCCATCAATATCGAAGACGAGAGCATCGGGATGAATGGCCTGCACACCCATCGCTGCGGGAAGTCCAAAGCCCATCGTGCCGAGCCCGGAACTACTGAGCCAGTGGTAAGGTTTACGGAATTTATAGAATTGAGCCGCCCACATCTGATGCTGACCAACCCCTACGGCAACATAAGGATTCATTTCGATGGTCTGTCGGCAAAGTTCTTCAATCGCATACTGCTGCTGAATGACATCGCCAGTGTCATCGTATTTAAACGGGAACTGTTTTTTCCATTCCTGAGTCTGTTTGATCCATTCATCGATCTGGGGAAGATCGTCATCTGTGATGAGTGCATTCAATCCCTGCAGGACCTCTTTCACATCAGCAATGATGGGAATGTGAGCTTCTTTGTTTTTGTTGATCTCAGAAGGGTCGATATCGACATGGATAATTTTTCCATGTTTGGCGAACTCTTCCAGTTTGCCAGTCACGCGGTCATCAAACCGCACGCCCAGAGCGAGAAGTAAATCGGCCTCGTTGATGGCGTAATTCGCATAGGCAGCACCATGCATCCCGAGCATGTCGAGACTTTGTTCATGGTCACCAGGGAAAACACCCAGACCCATGACAGTCGTTGTCACTGGAATTTTCGTTTTGAGAGCAAACTTGGTCAGCTCATCAGAAGCACCTGACGCAACGCATCCACCACCAACATACAGGATCGGTTTACGGGAACGTTTTACAGCGGCCAAAACCTGTTTCAATTGCTCAGTTGCAGTTTTTCTGAGTTCGGGACGGTAGCCAGGCAGGTACATGGGAGGATCGTAATCGATTTCCCCTTCCAGAGTTGCCAGCTGCACATCTTTGGGAACATCGATCAGCACAGGACCGGGTCGACCTGTTTTCGCGATATGGAATGCTTCTTTAACGATGCGTGCCACATCGCTGACTTTGGTGATCATGAAGTGGTGCTTGGTGATCGCACGGCTGACTTCCACAATCGGAGTTTCCTGGAAAGCATCGGAACCGATCACGGCCTGCGGAACCTGTCCGGTAATCGCCACCATGGGAACGCTGTCGAGTTTCGCATCGGCCAGAGTCGTTACCAGGTTTGTAGCACCCGGTCCACTGGTTGCCATACAAACACCAACCTCTTGAGAGGTTCGAGAGACACCCTGTGCGGCGAAGCCTCCTCCCTGTTCATGGCGAGGGAGAATGGTGCGGATCTCTTCGCGTGCTTTTCGCAGCGCCTGGTGCAGAGGCATACTTGCTCCACCCGGGTAGGCGAAAACGAGTTTCACTCCCTGATGTTTAAGCGCTTCTACCAGAATCTCGGCACCATTGATGGTTTGTGTTTCTGTTTCCGGTTTGACTGATGCCACTGTACTATCCTCACGAATATGAATCGAAGTGTATGGAGAAAACCTGAGAATTTCACAGGCTTAATCGTGTCTGATTGATGGAAAGAGGGAGACCCTACTCAGAATGGACCTGTCATGTCCAGCCTGTCTGTGTGTCAGCAACTCTGCACAGAATCTAACCTGGGCGAATTACTTGAGTGCTGATGCTCTCTTCATGATGGACTGATACTGAGGACTCAACCCTGAGATGCAGTTTGGTCCTGATTGCGTATTTTCACCCGATCTGGCGAATTTTACTCAGTGCAGACTGGGTCATTATTGATTGAGAGGCAGTTCCCGCCATGAGGTTCATTTTAGAAGAGTACGGTACGAATTTCGAGCTCTGATTCCCTGCCATCCCTCCTTTTCGACGTATCCCGCCCCTGCCGGACTGGAAAAGTATGCCTAATCTCTTCCGTCCGATTAACATACATCCACTAATCAGACCTGGCTTTTCACTATCTGCCTGCACCTGAAGAAGTTATCCTCAGTAGAAATCCCGATTTTTGTGATCCAGCTGGCCCTGCTTTTCGTTAGAACCAGTAGCCCGGTTTGCGGTATGATCTACCTGATCGGGCCCGAATGATCGTCTCCACATGCCAAAACACCCCGTCGCGAAAGGATCCACCCCATGGGACTCTTCGAAAAGCTGACCAACGAACTGATTGACATCATCGAATGGATCGATGATTCGCGGCACACACTTGTCTGGCGGTTTCCCCGTTATCACAACGAAATCAAGAACGGGGCCCAGTTGATTGTCCGTCCCGGGCAGATGGCCGTTTTTGTCCATCGGGGACAAATAGCTGATATCTTCGAACCGGGCAGTTACACCCTGACCGCCGATAACCTGCCGATTCTGAGTACACTGCAGGGCTGGAAGTACGGCTTCAACAGCCCGTTCCGCTCGGAAGTTTACTTTGTCAGCACACGACAGGTAACCGACCTCAAATGGGGAACGCCGAATCCGATCATGCTGCGCGATCCGGATTTTGGTCCGATTCGTCTGCGAGCTTTCGGAACTTATGCCCTGAAGGCAACCGACCCCAAAGCGCTGCTCGAAGAACTTGTGGGTACCGATCAGGAATTAAACACCGACGAAATCACCGAGTTAATGCGGGCGATGATTGTCTCCTCCATGGCAGAACTGCTCGGTAAAGAACAGATCGCCGCACTTGATCTCGCATCCAACTATCGGGGACTCTCCGAAAAATTACGCGAACATGTTGCTGAACAGATCGACGATGAATATGGACTGGCGATTCCGCAGTTGATCATCGTGAATATTTCTCTGCCCGAAGAAGTCGAGAAAGCACTCGATACCCGTTCCAGCATGGGTGTAATTGGCGACATGAATACCTTCCAGCAGTATCAGATGGGGAAAGCGATGGTCTCGGCTGCCGAAAACCCCTCTGGAGGTGGAGCAGCCGAAGGAATGGGACTTGGTATGGGGTTCGCAATGGCGAACCGCATGGTCAACCAGCCCGGGCTCAATCCGAACGCCGGCTATGGCATGGCCCCCCCTCCTCCGCCGGTTGCCCAGTGGCATGTTTATGCGAATGGAAAACAGCAGGGACCCGTCGGGCTGGATCAGATCGGTGCAGCAATTCAAAGCGGACAGATTGATAAATCAACACACGTCTGGAGTGCCGGGATGGAATCCTGGAAATCCGCGGGCGAAGTTCCTGCTCTCAGCCCCTACTTCGCCAGTACCGCCACACCCCCTCCTCCACCTGCCCCTTAGTGGCATAATCAATTACAAGCCAACAAGCGACCTTCACGGGTCGCTTGTTGCGTTTTGATGGTGTTGGTCAATCGTCGTGGGATTTTCATTCGCCCACAGACACTGGATTGCGCAGCAACACAAAAGTGTTGAAAGTTCTTCAAGATTAATTAAGGAAGACTCATTATCCCTGAACTGAGATCCTTCACTGCTCATTAATTTCTGGAATAGTTAACAAGTAATAATAAATTATGTAATTCACCAGATAGAGTGTGATAAGCGTCACAAACAAAGAGATAACCAGGTCTCTCTTACAACATCTTCGATTCAGGATGAAAATGATTATCAGAGAAGCTACATATAATATCTTAAGCGCGGGTGTTGCATACGCGACTGTCTCGATCTCACCATTCAAGGGATCCTGTATTGTTACTCGATTTACCTCATAGCTTAAACCTGATCTGAGCATCAATGCTTCTAATGGAAATTGAAGCATAGCCAGAATTGCACCAACCAGGACTGCAATGAAAATGCTTCGCTTCAGGCCAGACTTTGACTCAATGTCCGGTTTAGATTCTTGATTTAGGGATTCCGATTGATTCATCAGCTGTTTCCGTATTTCACTTAAGCTTTTAGAATTGTTGAGGCAGTCTCATAATAATCAGACCGGAGATCATTCAGAATCCCTGCCTGACTTCAACTGGTCACCATTACTCAACCTGGCCTTAAGTCTTAATGAATTGATTTTTTCCAAGCAATCTGACTTTACCTCTTTCAGTTCCTGACAACATCACTGTGGCAGAAAAAATGAGCGAAAGCAGAGGGATTCCAAGTGAGAGAGCAGTCAATGCCTTCGTGTTGCTTCGCAATCCAGACAACACGGTGTGATTGTCTGGACCACCCTTTATTCTTTTATAACATAGATTCCTACAGGCAGAAATATGTTCGACTTGAATCGAATACAACAGGCAATGCGCGATCAGCAGATTGCGGGTTGGTTACTTTATGATTTCCGCGGGAGCAATGTGCTGGCGCGTCGCGTGCTGGAGCTCTCTGAAACGGAAGTCAGTTCGCGCCGGTTCTTCTATTTCATTCCCCAGGAAGGAGAACCAGTCAAACTGGTTCATCGGATTGAAGCGGGAGTACTCGATCACCTGCCGGGCGAGAAACGCATTTACCTGGCGTGGCAGGAACTGGAAGCTCACCTCGAAGCGATGCTCACTCATACAAAACAGGTGGCGATGGAATATGCTCCTCAGGCTTCAAACCCCTACATCTCACGCGTGGACGCCGGTACGGTCGAGTTGATTCGGCATTTTCAGATTAACGTCGTTTCATCAGGAGATTTGATTCAACTCTTCGAAGCGAGCTGGACCGAGACCGAGTGGCAACTGCATCTGGAAGCCGAAAAGTTGACCACAGCCGCCTTTGATCTAGCCTGGAACTTCATTCATAGCGCCGCCAAAGCAGGCCAGCATGTGGAGGAACAGGAAGTCTGCGATTTGATCATGCAGCATTTCCACAAGCATGGGATGACAACCTATCATCCACCGATCGTCGCCGTAAATGAAAACAGTGGAAACCCACATTACGAAACGGGCCAGGGAAAACAGACCCTTATTGGGCAGGACGCGTTTGTATTAATTGACCTGTGGGCTAAGATGGATCAACCTCGCGGTGTCTACAGCGACTTGACGCGCGTCGCCTATGTCGGGCCGAGTCCCCCTCAGCAATATAATGATGTCTTTAATGTCGTTGCCGCTGCGCGCGATAAAGCGATTGATGAGATTAAATCCCACTTCGCCGCCGGGAACCCTGTTCAGGGATGGCAGGTCGATCGTTGGGCGCGAGACGTGATTAATGAAGCAGGCTACGGTGAGTACTTCATTCACCGGACTGGTCATAGCATCGGCCAGGAAACTCATGGTAACGGAGCCAATATGGACGACCTCGAAACACACGAGGAACGTCACCTGTTACCCGGCACCTGTTTTTCCATCGAACCGGGAATTTATCTGCCTGAGTTTGGAATTCGGAGCGAAGTGAATGTCTACATCGACCATGAACGGCAGGTGCACGTTACAGGAGGGCCAGTGCAGACAGAGATTCTGTCGTTGGGATAAAAACTGTATGCTGGCCACCCACGAGTGCAGTACAGATAAAGAGGAACACAACTCCTGCCCTGTTATAACTTGATCTATCAATTTTCAGATCACGAAATCATTCCCGGGGTCAGATATTCTTGTCTCTCTCTACCGGGAAATTCACCCTTAAAAAGAAATATTCCCGGCGGGAACGATCTTAGGTAATTCCTTTCCATTAGGTTTCAACGGGTTTATCAGCTTCGCGCGTTGGTCATTCAGGGGATTGATTGATTTCCAGACCTGGATCCAGACTGCAGGGTCCTGAAGTGTGACGTAATCAGTCCGGGCAAGAGGGAGGCCGATTTTATTAATTACCCGGGTCAGTCCTTCCAGTTCGGGTTCGAATCCTCCCGCCTGCTGAAGAGATTGATAAACCATGAGCTCTGTCCAACGATTCCAGAACAATTCCGGGGAGGTGATCGACTCTAATTCTGTCTGGAACTGAGTTAACAGTTTAGTCACCCTCTCGCGGTCGTCCCGAGCCAGTTCAGCCAGAATCAGAAAACCGGTTCGACTGATTTTCTGATTCGGATCCGTCATCGGTAACGCTTTCGCTTCCGCGATCAACACGGACAGATTACCGGTCAATTCGGCCTGTTTGATAAGTTCGAGGATTGGGGCTTCGAGGATGAGATCCTCACTCGCTTCCACAAAATTCTCAGACTTCTCTTCACTCAATCGAGTGATGTTCGGATAAAACCGGAACGTCTCATGTTCGCTGTTGGGAACGACCCATTTTTTCAGGAAGAGATAGGCCGTTTCCGGATCCATGGAACGTGATTGCTCCAGAATATTACCCGTATGATCATTGATGATTTCCTCCGGAATCAGTGAGCGAGACAGCTTCGCAGTTGGAGAGGACTTCTCCGCCGTTTCTGTCCGACTTCCGTACTGGGTCATCATCTGCAGCACTTCCTCCGCAGAGAGTGATGCGGGCCAGTCACCTCTCAGAACGATGTTTCTCACCTTCAGGTCTGTTTTGTCTTTGTAGTGGAACAGACCAAAATGAGTTCTAGTAAGGAGCAGCGAAGAGACTTCCGCTACAGGCGTCTCGTTCAGTAACAAGCGAATCATATCACCGTGGTATTCCAGTTGTAACTTGTTCCACGCCCCCTCGTTGAGGGGTAGCTTGCCGACAAGATGTTCGCCTCTGTCGAGGGGAACACTGTTGTCAATCATCAGGCCAGCCCAATGCTGAGCCGATTCCTCCACAATCCAGTGCAACCGGATTTCATCGAGTTGGATCAGAAACACCAGATTACCAACAGCAGGATGGGCTTCTGTTTTTCCCTGTTCATAGAAAAACTCGTAAGTTATCACATCGTCTTTAAGCAGAGGGCGGTGATAGGCGAGATGACTTTGCTGAGTCGAACGATTCATAGTTCCTTTTTCACGTTTGCCAGTCAACACACCTTTATCATTGAACCAGATTACAGAGGGGACGACACTCTCGGATGTTTCTGCGCCTTTAAATTCGGGAACGACATTCTCGACACCTTCCCCATAGGTACTGCCTACCCAGCCTCGTAGCCCCTGCTCTTCAACCAGTTGCACCTGCTGGGGAACAGCCACTTCGCCTGTTAATTTCATATTACGGAAAAAACTGCGGACGACTTCCTCACTGAAAAAACCGAGCCAGGGGCTGGTCTGGGGTGGATTCTCTTCCGAGGAGAACTCTTCTCCAGTTAAAAACATTTTTACATTCTGAGGAGCGACTTTGATTTTGTATTCATTGAATACAGACCGGCGTAATGACTCTGCCCTCAGTATGGCCGAACCTTGTCGCCCAATTCCCCAGACCTCCCCTGATGGCTGAGCTCCAGTTGGTAATTCAACCCACCGTAAGCGAGATGCCCTTCCGACCAGGAATCATTCAAACTTTCCATCGAGAACTCAAAGTCACCCGTGAGCGGATATTTAAAGAACAGAAAACTGTCCCCGGCACTTGCCAGGTGGCTGATGAATTCATTTTGCCCAAACCAGATCGGTCTCTGCTCGTTTTCTAAACTCTTTTCGAAATACGACTGAGTCGATTCAACCCAGAAGGGCATTCCTGTTTCCGTAGTTTTCAGCTGGTCAGGTTTGGCAATTCGATCACATTCCCATAAGAGTGACCTTAAGCGGGTCGCATTGGCCCGACTGTAGCGGGCATAACCGCTGGCAAGCGTTTGAATATCAGCCAGCAAATTTTCAGTGCGGACTCGTAACTCAGGTTGCTGAATCGCATCGATGACAATCAGCATCTGTTCGGGATTCATGTGCTCCCTGTTTGATTTCAGAAGATCGATGAGTTGAACGCAGAAGAGATCAAATCTTGCAGCCTGATGTTCCGAAGGTTCCCGCATCTCGACAAAATAATGGGGTAAATTCAAATTATCGTTTGCCGGCAGATGTTTAGAGAGAGCCGTCACCAGTTCCTGCTCTTTGCCAACCTCTACTGCCGTTTCCCACAACAGGTAAGTCGTATCGAAAATATTTGTTTGTTGCTCTCGTGATGAATCGAGCTTCTTGTCCTGCCTGTCAAAGCTCGTAAAGAAATGCGAGGGAGGCATCTCGAGTAGCAGGAACCCGGACAAGTGCCGGTACTGAGGTTTTTTATCCGTCTTCGGGAAAGCCCAATCATGCAGTAGGCTGTATCTCGCTTCGGCGGGAAGTTGTCTCAGTTGTGAATCCAGGAATGTCAGCGGCCCCTGTAAACCAAGCATATCTCCATCCATGGCATCACTGAGGACTCCCAGGTACTCCAGGCTGAGGGCGAGATCCCCCTGGAGAATTAACTCGGTGTAGACGGCTGAAATCATAGGATTGATTTTAATGGCCGTCGGACTGGCCCCTTGCGGAAGGAGATCACGATCCAGAGTCGCCGCGCTTTTACGGAGATAAGAGACCTGCGTGCGAAAGGTTCGCGTCAGGCCAGCGATGTCGTGTTCTTTCGAATAATACTGACTGAGATACAACAAGGCACTCGCGACAGGTTCGTTCGACAAATTGTGCTTCAGACTATCCACAGCGGCTTCATAGATGGGAAGAATTTTTTCCACCTGCCAGGAAACATCAATGAGTGGAATCAGAACCGAACATAAATCGCGTACGTCGAACTGAGAACAATCTTTCTCCAGCAGAGGTGTAATCTGGTCGAGTTGTTCCTCAATTTGATCGTACTGGCCCTGCCTTGCTGCAAGCTCTAGCAAGGCGATGCGCACGGGGAGCTCAATCGATTCATACTGCAACTGCTCCTTCAGTTCTGTGGCATATTCATCGGCCTTATTTTGTGCCAGTTTTCGAAAGAGGAGGTGCTGGCTCAAACTGAGCGGTTCTGGTGACTGCTCCTCCTGAGTCGATTGATCTTCCTCTTTCAAAGAATACGAGACCACGATTCTTTGAGGATTAGGAGGAAGTGGCTGTACAGCCTGATTACGATCGCGTAACGGAAATTTCACACAGGGGGACATGGTCCCGGGAGCATCCTGGGGAAAGACAATATCCCAGTAGAGCTGATCGATGACAGCTGGGTCCAGATTGCTGGCAACCCAATGAGGCTCCATCTTCAGAAGTCGTTCAAACAACCAGGATTCGGACAGATATCTGACTTGCTGAAGGCGAGTCCAGTCTGAGTGGATATAAACCGGGATCAGCTCTCCCTCGTAAAGTGGCAAGCCTTTTTTCAGACCTGCCCTGATCGCATCGATGGAAAACTGCGGCATGCCTTCTTCTGCAGCCAGTTGAGCGAGGTGAAGTACCTGCTCAAATTTTGGGTAAGGGAGAGGTTTGGAGGCAGGCACAATTTTAATGGAAGTCGTATCTGCTTTATTCGGTCCTTCCAGTTTTTGGGTGGAACCAGTTTTAGTTGTTGTAGAATTGGCTGGTTGAGGATTGGTGATTGCCTTCAAGTCCACCAGCGAAACCTCATCGCTGAAGATCAACTCCAGCACTTTTCGCCAATCTTTTTCGGCGGCCTCTTTATCCCCGCTTCTTAAGAGTTCACGTCCCCGTTTCAATAAAAACTGAATCCGAAGGTCATCCTGTTTGAGTCCAAATGTTGTATCAAGAATCTGACTGGAAATTTCCATGGCCTGGGGACGAGTCTGTTCCTGCTGCCATAGTTTCTCCGCAATCAACCAGCATGAGCATAATATCAACTGTTTTTCACGCATCAGGAGTAACGTCGGGTCCCCAAATTTCTCAGCGGATGGGTCATCCTGCTTCTGCAGAACACGAGGCCTCTCGAAGGTCATTTGAGTCAGGTATACCTTCAGTGTCTCCAGCTCTGGCGGGGTGAACTCCATCTCTGCATCCAATGTTTGCAGCATTTTGCGAGTGATTAACCAGATCCCCTCTTCCGGATGATCGGTCTCTTTCTGAGCAAGATATTCCTGAAATGCATTCAATAGACCTTGTGCCGCAACACGCTGCTTCTCCGTGTGACTCGCATCGATATGGGTTGTGTCGACTTGTTCCTTATCGATTCCGGTTTCCCCCAGTAGAATTCGGAATTGATTGAGGAAGGCATTCTGAATCTGTTTCTCGCCAGCTTCACTCTTTTCCGACTGGATGAGTTGCTGTACGGGAAACGGAAAACCATAACCGGAAATCCTGTAGAGCTTGTTGAGATAATCAGCTTGCAGTGTTTTCAGAAACTGCTCCGGCTCGATTTTCATCGTCAATTCGATTTGATGTTGCTGGAGATTCTTCTCAAAGTCTTTTCCGAGGTACGGTTCTCCGAGTAAAAGTTCGGAGCGATCAATCAATATCTGATGATTCAGCAACCAGGCTTCGGAGAGAAACCCAATCTTTTCGAATTCCCTGGAGATCTCATCGAGATATCGTAACCAGTTGGCCGCACTACGCCGTTCGTTGGAATCCCCCTGCATGGGATGTTTCAGTTCTTCCAGCAGGATACTCAGTGCCTGTTGATTATCTCCCTGCTCATGATAAAGCCGGACTAGAGTTTTCTCGACTCGACGGGAACGGTCTCCCCGCTGGTAGGCAGCCTGGTATTCCTCCTGACGACGAATCGATTCATACAAACCGATTGCATAACTTTTAAGTTCGGGGACTTCCGCCAGTACTTTCGCAACGGCCCACTTGTTTACAATAGGAGCCCTCAACTTGATCAGGTGTATTTCCTCTAAGCGATTAACAATACCTTCGGTTTGTCCTAACTTCACATCGAGCATGCACAGGAGAAGTTTTTCATTAATTCCAGAGGGATATTTTTCGATTCTCTCATTCAGTTCCTGCCGGTACTGCCTGAGTTCTTCCTGAGAGTCAAACGACTCAAATAATTTGTCATACAGCGTAATCACTCCGCCATCGGCCATGTAGGCCAGCGGGCGGATGGGCTGTATTTCAGAAACAGACAACTGGTTCCCGTCCTCGCCAATCGTGGTCAGAAAAGCTTCCTGAAGGTACTTTTTAATTTCCGGTGTTTTCCAATAATCGTCCGTGCTCAGATAAACTTGCAGACCGCGCAATAACTCCAGCCGCTCATGTTTGTATTTATCCCAGCAGAACTCCAGCAGGCGGAAGACTTCGCGCTCGTTGTTTTTTCTTTGATAGTTGTTTGCGGAGCGGAAGTTTCGAAATAGATCCGCCATTTCCTGAACACGAACATATTTCTGCAAATCAATCTTCTGCATCAACTCATAGAACGCTTCCAGATTGCCCGAGCGGTAAAAGGTCTGGGAGATGTTATAAAACCGCTGACCGATAAGCTGGGGCTCCACTTCAGCCAACTTTTGATAGTATTTGACGCTCTCGTCGTACCGGGCCTTTGAATTAGCCTGTTCTGCTCTTTGCAAAAGTTCATGAGGTCCCAGTGGTTTTAATTCCAGTAAGCGTTCTTCCAGCTGACTTTTTCGCGTCAGGTTGCCGGTGGCATCGAGATAGACAATCAACTTTTCCAGAATTTCGATTGATTTGGGAGAGGCCGTTAATTTCTCTTCCGTTTCACTGATCAAGGGAATGAGCCGCCCCGTTGATTTGAGTACTTCGACCGCCTGCCTCTGGAAGTTCTCAAGGTTGGCAGCACTATTCTGGTTCCGGGGTTTGTGGAGCTGTAGAATCTGCATGGCAATCTCAGCGGCGACCTCAATATTGTCCGCCTGAAAACTTTGCATCAGCTGAAACAGGTGAGACTCATTATTTCCCGCCTGCTGGCGAGACCGAATCAGAGTTGTGCCCGCGAGATCGTCCATGCCCAGCGATTTCAGTTTGTTGGCCAGTTCCATTCGCACTTGAAAATCGAGACGCATCGAAGAGAGTCGTTCAGCAGCTAGACGGGCCCGTTCTGTATCGCCAGTTTTCGAAGCGATATTGAGAACGACCATTTCCCGCAACTGTAAATCGTTGAAATTCTCTGGTTCCTCTTTTTCAATTGCAGCCAGAGCCTCGGCATCGCGTCCCTGATTCTGATAAAGGACAACCACATTCAGTCGTGTTTGAAAATTAACCTGGTCCAACGCAGCAAGAGCCTCTTCCAGTTCCAGCGTCGCAGTTTCGGGTCTGTTGTCCCACCAGGCTAAAGCAGAGGCTACCAGATGATAATACGCCTGGTCCTTATTTTCTGCTTTTTCACATTCCGCCTGGATAAGATCGGACATTCCCTGCATCCGAACCGGATTCGTGCGGCTATGGTAATAGAAGTTGTAGAGAACATGAATCGCTGAAATATTCAGCGTCTCATTCGCCAGGGGGTAATCGATATCCTGCTGCGCAACCTGATTGAGGTTTGTCATCACCCTTACTGATTGCCTGATAGCTCCTGACCTCAACAGATTTTTATTGTAATAAGCATTCAGCTGGTAGTTCTGCATTTGCTGAGATTGTTGATGAAGTTGGGGCGGATTATCTTTGTAAAAGCGAATCGCCATCTCAAACAGTTTCAGAAACTCATCCTCTTTCTCCTCATTTTTCAACTCATACATCATTCTTTCAAAGAGACGCGTAAACGAACTGTAGTATTGAATCCAGTTCTGATTCTGATCTTTTTCAGACATCATCCGTTCGAGAAAGCGATTCATCAGAGAGAAAGAACGCTCATAAATTTTGCTGCCAATTTCCAGATTGAGCAGCGCATAAATATCCTGAAGACTGGATGCCTTTTCATGCATCTCCTCATAAATTGCTTTTGCCTGGTCCAATCTGCCATGCTTCACCAGCTGAGCGACGATCTGCATCTGTTGACTTAAGTGCAGGCCAGGCTGAGATGACATCCTTCCCAGAATCTTTTCATACGCTTTTAAAAACAGATCGAGCTGTTCGTCTGATAACACCGGCTTAAGGACTGATTTAGCGCGCCCTGTATATTCTTATCCTCTTGACCGGAGATCACCTGAAGTGCCGCCATGGTCACATCCCCTGCATAGGCGACATCTCACCAAACCGCTGGATACAGACTCTGGCGAATTCGATTTCGGGACGGTTCAAATGACTGGCGGCAAACTCCAGCACGGCATCCTGATTATTCTGCATCTGGAGCAGACAAAGCCGGTTCCAGATTGCCTGAAAATCGCCCGATTTCGCCTTCCACTTTTCATCCCACTTTTCCAGCAGACGTTTTTGACCTTCAGTACCTTCGCGATGATACAGATACTGAATCGCCATTATTCTGGCATTGCCATAAGAGCCAAAGTAATGAGTGAAGTTATGGGAAACTGCGCCAAAGGTCTGGGCATAGCCGTTTAGTCCACTCAGGTACCTGATAGACCCACCTGATAGCTGCGTCTGTCTCTGTTGCCAGCTTTTCACCAGCTGGTCAAACAAGTTCGCATTCTGACGAACATTCTGGAGTCGATCAAAGACCGTGCTATCTTCATAAACACCCTGCAGACCCTGTTGAGCCCACATCTTTTTTTCCAGCTCAATCTGTTTCAATCGACCGATGGAATAACTCTTATCCGGTAAATCTAAATTGATAAATTCTTCGATTTTCTGATTGATCATCGATTGCTCAACCGTCCCATTATCCCGGAGGACGATGAGCATCAGGATTTCTTTCAGCTTCAGCTCCCAGTCATCTGCATCCTTGGGAATCATCGTCTGAATAACATGCAGTGCCGCATCAAATTTCCTGCGATCGATCAGCTCGTTGATGAAACGATGTATCTCTTCCCGTCCTGGCTGGCCCGATAATACGCGGGAGAGCAGAACGTCTACTTCGTCCAGCTGACCATTTTTCAACTGCATTTCCATTAAACGCAATTCGTTTCGATCGCTCGGTGCAACCTCTGTAAGCTGCTGCATATAGCTCATCGCCAGTTCGAGATTGTTCTCCGCTTCAGAAATCGAGATGAGCTCTTCCAGAATATATGGATCAGGAGTTTCTGTTTCCAACAGACTGGATAGTTCTTTGCGTGCTTCGGGGAAGTTATTGTTTTTCGATAAGCCTGGGCGAGGGCGATTTTGAGTTCCCGCTGATCGGTGCGAGATTGCAAACGGGATTGTAAACGTTCAAATAACTTGTCGACCGCTCCCATCCGTTGATACAAGCCAGTCAATTGATCCACCGCTTGCAGCACACTCTCCAGATCCTCAGCCTTATCGACAGCGTTCCAGTAGAGTTCAATCGCTTCTTCGGAATGGTAAAATCGACTCAAGGCATTCGCCAGAGCATAGAGCACATCCTGATCGTTAG
Organism: Planctomycetaceae bacterium; assembly: GCA_041398805.1. GTDB lineage: Bacteria > Planctomycetota > Planctomycetia > Planctomycetales > Planctomycetaceae > Polystyrenella. The sequence goes on from JAWKUC010000004.1 coordinate 313,124, forward strand.
GACTTAAACGTACAGCCTTGCGTAATGTTTTGAAACCTTCTTCCTCACGACCGACTTCGAAACAAAGGTTCGCGTAGTATTGATAACCTTCCAGGTTTCCCGGAGCAGCGGTAATCAGATCATTGGCATATTCTATTGCCTGATCATGATTCCCCCGCTGCATCTCCAACTGAGAAAGTTCCCGCAGATAATCGGGACGCGATTTCCGATCAACCGCCAGCATCCGTTGCTGCACCTCAATCGCGGTCCCCAAGTCGCCCACAGTTTGTGCCAGACGACCAGCTACAGAGAGAGTTGTCAGTTTCAGATCGTCAAACTGAAGTGCCTCCCGAATCGCACGGTATGCTTCATCGGCTTTACCCTCTGCTTCATAATAGAGGGCCAGTTTCGTCCAGTTGTCAGGCGTTTGCTGTGATTCCTCATTCAGGTCAGCGACCAGCTGGTCGATCTTACCTGTGAGCTGGTCTGCCAACCGGTAAGCCCGGATGCGCTCCTGCAGAATGTTGTGTCGCTCTTCCTCGTTTTCAGCCAGCGATTCCGCCCGGTCCAGTTCACCCAGAGCCTGCTCCGTTTGCTGTTCGTCCATCAGCATCCGGGCATAGTTCAGCCGGTCCGCAAACTCAACATCGTCCTCACACGCTTCCTGCATGTAGGCCAGCCCCTCTTCTAAGTACCCGAAACCACGTAATACTTCGGCGAGGCGGATCAGATTTCGTGTTGTTCGATTTTCCCCCTGAACGAGTTCCTCCCACGTCTTGAGCGCATCTTCACTCCGTTTCAAATGATGATAGTACTCCCCGAGGTACTCTCGATACTGGGCATTATCCGGAGCAAGTTTGATCGCCTGCTGATAGAGATCGATGGCTTGTTCTTCCATCTCTGCTTCCCGGAACCAGTCCGCCACCTGGGCCACAATCACAGGGTCATCTCCCCGATCATCCAGCAGTCGCTTCCAGACAGCGGCGGCTCGCTGCTGTCGCTCTTCTTTTTCGAGGGAACGATCGAGAACAATCAGCAATCCCCAATCGCGAATCGTCTCCGGATTGTTCGGTTCAATCTCATTCAAGGCCTCATATTCAGCGATCGCTTCCGAGTTTTTACGCGATTGAATCAACTGGGTAATTAATGTATTCCGCAGAGCGGTATCGGAGGGGGCGAGTTTGATCGCTTCCCGCAGCATTTTCTCCGCTTCCTCATCCCGGTCCTGACGAAACAGAATGCGACTCAACCGGTCGAGCGCGTCGATGTCGCGCGGATTTTTCTCAATCCATTTCTGGTAGTAGAGAGTCAGCCCCGCCTGATCACCTCGATTCAGGAAGATCTCCTCAATCGAATCCCGCACCTGGCGATAGAGCCAACTGCTCGGGTTAAGATTGCTCATCAATTCTTCAAACTGAGCGAGACCCGCTTCCCGTTCACCCAGTTTCAGCTGTAACTCTGCAACCTTCATGCTGTAACTGACACGGCGATAATCGTCCGTCGTGGACCCCACCATCTGTTGATATCGCTTCAACGCTTCAGCGTGATTCCCTTCTTCCATCAGCGTTGTGGCGATCTGTTCCTGAACACGCTGACTGTCGGGAAACTCCTGGTCGAGCCGTTCCCAGACTTTGAGTGCTTCCTCGTTTTTCTGTAACCGCTGATAAACTTTTCCCAGCGCCTGATAGACCTCCAGCAACTCGTGCCGAGGGGGTTTCCGGTCGATGGCGCGTTCAAAGGCCTGAATCGCTTCGTCAGAGAGGGATTGAATCAGATAGGCCTGACCCAGATAGTAAGAAACGGATGCATCTTCCGGTAACAGTTCTTCCGCTTTCTTATACGACCTTATCGCCTCGGCTTCCTGACCTCGTCGCGACTCGATCATTCCGAGAATTTTCCAGGCCGCTCCATTCTCTGGAGCGTCAGTCACTTTTTGTCGGTATTTATCTGTTAACTGATCGAGTTTCCCCTGCTCAACAGACATCGAATAGACCCGGTCAAACGCTGTTCCCAATTGGGGGTTGCGTTCCAGAATACTCAGGTAGCGATCCAGAATGAGTTGCTGACGTTGCTCTTCCTCGTTCAGCTCCTGCGCATCCGTTTCTTCCGCCAGAGCAGGCGTCGACATTGGGAGCAGAGTACGATTCTCTGAACATAATGTTCCCGCAATGATCATGGAGAGGGAACAGGCAGCGAAGAGGGAAATAATTCTCAGTCGAATCAAACGATTCAGTACTGGCATCAGGATTCCATCCTTATGATGTTGTCACGAGATTCTCAGGCAGACGACCTATTTTAAAATGCCTGACGATGCTTTTCAGTTGCAGAAAAAATTTAAAAAGAAAAAAGCGAGCAATAAGTAGATATCCCATTCTCTCCCATTTTCTGAGGGGAGAGCGGAATTGTCCACCAGCGATTGCTAATTTTTCGACAACTTGTCTGAAAAGTAGCGACTCTCAACAGGTCATGATTGACTCCTGCTGCTGTATAAGACATAACTGAGGAAATGGTCATCCTTCAGGTCAGTTGAGACCCGAAACGTTGCACAAAACCAAGCCTGCCAAGGGCTAAACGCTACCGCTCATCACATTCACTCAAAATAAGCCAGTTCAGAACTTAGTATGCAATGCAGTGGAGCATTGTATCATTTACAGGTTGTAGAATTAATGGATTGCAGAGTTCGTTGAATGTGAGTCAGGACGATTCCGGATAGTTTTTTCTTTTGACTTCCCGGTTCCACTATCGCGCCCCCTGCTTCGCAAAGTATGCTGGAAAATGGACGACATCTGTTCCAGTTGGAATCAATTCTGTCCCGTGAACTTACGTGCGTTTAACCTGCAACATCCTCTTCCCAGGAGTTGATGATATGAGTGAAGTGACCAGCGAGCACCCTACCCCTTCGGAGGATGTTCAGCAGCAGTTGAATGATTTCCGACACGACTTTCACCGGCTGACACAGGAAGTCGCCAAAGTGATCGTCGGTCATGAAGAGATTGTGGAGGGGACCATCATGGCGTTAATTGCTGGTGGTCACGTCCTGCTGGAAGGTGTTCCCGGGTTAGGCAAAACATTGCTCGTGCGGACACTGGCCGATGCCCTGCACCTGCAGTTCAGCCGCGTGCAATTCACCCCCGACCTGATGCCGGCCGACCTCATCGGTACCAACGTCGTCCTGGAGACTCCTGATGGTCGCCGCGAGTTTGATTTTCAGAAAGGGCCGGTTTTTTCTAATATCGTGCTCGCCGATGAAATCAACCGGGCGACACCGAAAACTCAGTCTGCCCTCCTGGAATCGATGCAGGAAAACTCAGTCACTGTCGCCGGAATGACCCATCAGCTTCCGCAACCTTTCCTGGTCCTTGCCACGCAGAACCCATTGGAGATGGAGGGAACGTACCCACTCCCGGAAGCGCAGCTCGACCGGTTCTTCCAGAAACTGCTGGTTCCCTTTCCCACATCGAATGAAATCGCTGAGATTCTCCAGCGTACCACTGAGGTGAACATCCCCGTCGCCGAAGCTGTTTTAGGTGGACATCGTATTCTCGAGATGAGAATGCTCTCCAGGCAGATTCCAATCGCCGAGGAAGTGCGTCAATATGCCATCGCCCTCGTCCTGGCAACACACCCCGATCAGGAGATCGCCCCGGAAATGGTGCGGCGTTTTGTTCGATACGGTTCCAGCCCGCGCGGTGCCCAGGCGCTGATTCTCGGCGCGAAGATCAAAGCGATTCTCGACAGCCGGTTCCATGTCTCACGCGACGACATCCGCTCGGTTGCGCATGCGACCCTGCGACACCGCATGATTCTTAACTTCGAAGGTCAGGCCGAAAACATTCAGGCAGACGATGTGATCGACAACATGCTCACGACGATCGGGAAACAGAATTCACTCGTCACCTCCTGAGATACTTAACTATCGTTGTTGTGATATATGATTCCCCTGTTCTGCAACTGAGCTCTGTCGATTATGCCCCTGTTCGATTCTGATTTCCTGAAGAAGCTGGAATACCTGGCGATTGTTTCGCGACGTGTCTTCCGCGGACAGTTGCTGGCACAACAGCGGACACGACAACTCGGAACCGGTATTGAATTCGCTGACCATCGCGATTACACCCCGGGAGATGACTTCCGTCATATCGACTGGTCCTTATACGCCCGCCATGATGAACTGCTGTTGAAACGGTTTCAGGAAGAGGAAGACTTACACCTTTACCTGATGCTCGATTGTTCTCCCAGTATGGGGTTTGGAACACCACCTAAATTTGACCTGCGCGACGGATGACTGCCGCACTCGGTTACATGGCCCTTTCCAACCTCGACCGCATCGCCGTGATTGGCTTCGCAGATGGCATCCTGGCTGATTACCCACTCACTCGAGGAAAAGCACAGATACTGGGGCTGATGCGATTCCTCGAAAACCTGCATCCCGCCGGTCACGATACCAGCCTGGCCAGCATGGTCAAATCATTCGTGCAACGACAACAGCGCCGGGGAGTGGTGATTGTCATCAGTGACCTGTACGACCCGCATGGTTTCGAAGCGGGCCTCAACCTGCTCCGGCATCATGGTTACGAACCGCACATCGTACAACTCTTCGATCTGAAAGAAGCCGATCCACCTCTGCGGGGGGAACTCGAACTGCTCGACATGGAAACCAACACCATCAACAAGGTCACCATCACCGAGCGTGGATTAAAACAATACAAACAGATCTATCAGGATTTCATGGAACGGGTGCAACGTTACTCTCGTCAATACAGTATCGGCTGCACCACCTCCCCCGCCCACGTCCCCTTCGACGAACTCATCCTCCGCATGCTGAAAGAATCAAACACGGTGAGAGGTTAAAGGTAATTGTTATGAACCACGAAATACACGAAACACACGAAAAAGAATTACGAAAAATAATACTTATCTGTACCAGGTGCTTCTGATGATTCTGATAATATCTCGATCCTTGGTGTCTTTGTGTCTTGGTGGTTCAAAATAAACTTCCCATGTTTCTAAATTGCAGGATAACTCTTTCTCTCTAATTATGACTCTGACTTCCCGACAGCGTTGTTCTGGTTTTTGCTCGCGATTCCGATCGTGATCTTTTACCTGTTGAAGATCCGGTTACGGCGTGTACCGGTTTCGACGACGATGTTCTGGAATCAGATCTATGAAGAAAAGAAACCACGCTCTATCTGGCAGCAGTTACGGCATCTGCTCTCATTACTGTTGCAGTTGCTTTTTTAACACTACTCGCCTTTGCATTAACGGATCCCCTTTTCTTCTGGGAGACGAATCAGCAACGTCGACTCGTGATCCTGCTCGATCGCTCAGCCAGCATGCAGGCTGAAGATACAGATGCGGGATCTCGCCTGGAGGCCGCCAGACAGGATATCCATCAGATGATCCGCACGCTTCGCAGTCGCGACGACATGGCACTGATTGCCGTCGGTGCCACATCTGAAGTTGTCACAGGGCTGACGGGGCATCATCGCACACTTCATCAGGCTGTCGATGAAATTGCTGCAACCGATCAACCGACCGATTTCGACGAAGCACTTAAGCTGGCGAACAGCCTGATTGAAGGTCATTCGAATGGAGAGATCGTACTGCTGACCGATGGCGGCTTTGAGCATTTCCCGCAAGTATCCGCAGCGAGTAAAGTCGTCACGCAACTGTATGGGAGCACCGACACAAAGAACATCGGAATCACCCAGTTCCAGATACGTCGCAACCTGATTGACCCCGTCGGGTACGAGGTACTGGTGGAGGCAATCAATCAATCGAGTGAACCTGCGGAGACGCGACTGGAGCTGGAACTGGAGGGTGAGATTGTCGATGTCGTCCCCCTAAATCTCGATCCAGATCAAACCTGGTCTAAAGTTCTTGAGTACACTTCTACCACGGGAGGTGTGTTGAGCGCGAGCCTCAATCAGGACGATGCTCTCGCCAGTGATAACGAGGCGTATGCCATCCTTTCGGAATTAACAGCTCAGAAAGTAATTCTCGTTTCGGAAGGGAATCGATTTCTGGAACAGGTCTTCAATGCGATTCCGCTTGTGGAACTGGAAGTCGTTAATAAACAACCGGAAACAATTCCTGAAGATGGCCTGCTCGTTTTTCATCGTCAGGTTCCCGAGACATTGCCTGTTGGAAACGTCCTCGTCATAGAACCGAGCCAATCGACGGATCTCTGGACGCTTGGAGAAGCGGCCTCTTCTCCCATGATAGCGAGTCAAGATAAAGAATCGAACCTGATGGCGCACGTCAGGCTCGACAACGTGATGCTCTCCGAGACGCATAAACTCGCACCAAAGCAGGAAATCACCAAACTGGCGAGTTCCCTCGAAGAGATTCCAATCTATTTCAGTTACACAACAGATAAACAGAAAGTGCTCGTATTGAATGCAAGTCTGAATGAGGGAGACCTGCCCCTGCGAACAGCCTTCCCGATTCTGATCAGCAATGCCCTCAACTGGTTCAGTGGTGCCGACTCGGCTTTTCTGGAATCCCTGGCAACGGGAAGTGTCCGTCAGGTTGATGTGAGCTCGCTGAAAGAGAATCAGTCGGAAACGATAGAAGAGGATACATCAACCACAGCCTCGAAACGTGTCACCGAAGAAATCACGCCGGTCACCTTGACGGGTCCCGGGAATTCCAGATCAGAATTGATCGCCCGGAATGATCGACTCTGGCTCGGTCCCTTCAATCAGGTCGGCTTATGGCAACTCGAACCGACAACGCAGGAAACGGAAGAGAAAACATCTGCTGAGACTACGGACAAAGAGTCCACAATTGAAATCGCCTGCAATTTAGCCAATGCACAGGAATCAAATTTAAGAGTCCCCGAGATCTCTGACTCGACACGTAAACTGCAACAGGCCGGGTTCAGTTTCAGCCCCCTCTGGTTTTATCTGATACTGTTCGCGACGATCTTCACCTGTGTCGAATGGTATCTCTATCAACGGCGCTGGATTGATTAACCGGCAACATCTTTAAGTTTAATAAACAAAATTATGTGGAACGAAAACCTGCAACTGGAACTGACTCATCCCTTCTGGCTGCTCCTCTTTCTGGGGCTGCCGGTACTGGTGGTCTATTTCTATCGCAGCCTGGTCGATTTCACCAATCGACAACGGTTGTTCTCGCTGATCATCCGCATGATGATCTGCAGCCTGTTGATTCTCTCGCTCGCTGGATTGACGTTACTCACTCCCACGAAAGAGCTGTTCGTCGTCGTCGCTGTCGATGAGAGCCTCAGCATCGGTAACGAAGCGGAAAAAGTCGTCGCGAAGTTTCTGGAGCAGACTGGAAACGCGGAAGGCGACCACGAAATCCGGTATGTCCCCTTCGCCACTCAACCAGGATTAGTACAGGCGGAACTGAAACCTCTAATCGAAAAACAGGACGAAGAAGAACCGGAGCAGCTTCCGGAATCAGAACCTGCGGGTGTTATAGAAAATGAAACTCCCGCGGAAACAAAGCCTGCAAAAAAATCAGATAAGCCTGATCCACGTGAAGGGACAAACATAGCGCAGGTGATCGAAACCGCCCGGGCCGCGATGCCTCCGCATTATGTGCCGCGTATCGTGTTATTAACCGAAGGAAACGAAACCGCCGGTTCCGCGCTCGAGACCGCCGCTTATTCCGAGATACCGATCTACACCGTTCCCCTTCCGAGTCGCGAGGATCCTGAAGTGCAGGTCTCGGAGGTGATTGTTCCGGCGCAGGTGGCTCAGGGAGAACCGTTCTTTGTGGAAGTCGTTATCAATTCCAATCACGACGACGAAGTCGACATTCAAATGTACCGCGGTCCCCATAAAGTCGTCTCTGAAACCCAGAAGATTAAAGCGGGTGAAAACCGCTTTCAATTCCGGCAAACAGTTGATCGGGAACGTCTCGCCGAATTCTCGGCCGCCATAGAACCCAGGTCCGATACCTTCGTCGATAACAATCAGGCGTCGGGACTTGTTTATGCGATTGGGAAACCACGCGTATTGCTGATCGACAGCCAGCCCGATCAATCTCAACATCTCGCCTGGGCACTCGAAGAGGAAGGCATAAACGTCGATACGCGTCCTCCGGCAGGCATTCCCGATACCCTGGCCGACCTGCAGAACTACGAAGCGATTCTGATCTCGAACGTTCCTGCCACTGATCTTTCCACTCGGCAGATGGACATCACCCGGACGTATGTCGCCGACCTGGGTGGTGGGTTGATCATGCTCGGAGGAGATCAATCATTCGGTCTGGGTGGCTATTACAAAACAGTCATCGAAGAAGTCCTTCCCGTGCGCAGTGATTTTGAGAAGGAGAAAGAAAAACCTTCCCTGGCAATGGTACTCATCATTGATAAATCGGGATCCATGGGGGGCCCGAAAATCGAGCTCGCCAAAGAAGCGGCGGTTAGCGCAGTCGAACTTCTGGGGCCACGCGATCAGATCGGTGTGATTGCCTTCGAAGGAAGTTCCTATTGGGCGAGTGAAATCCGCCCCCGTTCGGAGAAATCGACTCTCGTGAGTAACATTCGCTCGATCGAAGCGGGGGGTGGCACCACCATGTACCCGGCAATGGAGATGGCCTTTACTGCATTACAATCGGTTGCGGCCAAGCTGAAGCATGTCATCATCCTCACCGATGGACATTCCTCACCGGGTGACTTCGCTGGCATCTCGCAAACGATGTCGTCGGCCCGTATCACACTCTCGACTGTCGGGGTGGGTGAAGGAGCTGACCAGAATTTACTGGAGCAAATCGCCCAGATTGGTAAAGGACGTTATTACTTCACTTCCGATCCAAGTTCGATCCCGCAGATCTTCGCCAAAGAAACGATGACGGCCAGTAAGTCCGCGATTAACGAAGAGCCTTTCATCCCACAACAGATTCGGGCAACACCTGTGCTGGATGAAGTGGACATGGCGAGTGCTCCCTTCCTGCTGGGGTATGTCATCACCCGACCGAAAGCAACGTCAGAAATCATTCTCAGTACCGAAGCGGGTGACCCCCTGCTGGTCTGGTGGCGTTATGGTCTGGGAATGTCGGTTGCCTTCACTTCCGATGCCAACAACAGGTGGGCGGCTGAATGGTTGAGCTGGCCCGGCTTTAGTAAATTCTGGGCCCAGCTGATCCGAAACACGATGCGGAAAAGTGACTCGCGCGGGGTGAGCGTCGAGCTGACACAACATGATCAACTGGCGAGCCTCGAACTCGATGCCGTCGACTTGACCGGTCGTTTCCTGAACAATGCCGAGACAGATTTGACCCTGATCGATCCGCAGCTGAATAAACAGAACCTCCAGCTGAATCAGATTGGTCCGGGAAAATATAAAACGAGTTTCGATGTGCTGCAACCGGGTGCCTATCACCTGGAACTGACCCAGAAACAGTCAGGACAGGTGCAATTCCAACAGTCGCGGGGCATGATCGTAGGTTACCCGGATGAACTACGGCTGAAACCGACGAATCACGAGTTACTCGAATCTCTGGCGGAAATGTCAGGGGGAAAATTTAACCCGAGTGCGGAGGAAGTTTTCCGAAACGAATCGGAGTCGGTTGGGCGTCCCACCCCCCTCTGGCCTTATCTGCTTGCACTGGCATTACTTCTGTTCCTGCTGGACGTGGCACTGCGACGAATTGACTTTTCTATCTTTGTTCCAAGTCTCGCTGGAAAACGGGAGATGATCTGATTCCCTGTTTGCTAATCGAGTAACAATCCGTAAACTGATTAGTGGAAAGTCTCTGTACTTAACAAAGGATTCTGGAGAAACAACCATGGAGAACCTTCTCCTTGAGAAACTGCACAACGTCCGCCAGCGACAACGCCTGCAAACCGGGTTTCAGCTCGCTGCGATCGGCATGATTGCCGGAAATCTGTTTGCAGTCCTGGCCTACATCGCCTTGTGGCTCTCCCCCGGATTGATCTCTGCTTATGCCATCTGGGGAACAGTCCTTGCCGGACCGATTCTTGGGTTTCTCCTTGGTTACTTTCGCTTCCTCCCCTGGTCAGTCGCCGCTGCTGCCGTCGACCGTTTTTATAAACTGAAAGACCATACCCTTTCAGCACTCGAATTCTCCCAACACATTAAAGAGGTTCCCCTCGAACAACTTCAGGTAGCGGATACACTCAACAAAATCGATTCGATCAACGCGAAACAGGTAGTCCCCTTCCATACGCCACGTGCGTTTCCTTATGCCCTGGTGCTGCTGGCTGTCGTCGGATTACTCGTCATGTTTCCGGGAGAAGACCAGCAACTTGCGGCATCTCTTTCTGAACCGAACCCGGAACTACTCGAAATCACCGCGGAGATGAAAACAGATATCGAGGAACTGGAGGAATGGTCTCAGGAAAATGAGATGACTGAAGAGATGAAGGATCTTATCGAGCAACTGAAAGAACAGGTTGCCGAGATGGAGCTTCCCGAGGTTGATGTGAAAGAGGCCCTCGCCAACATTTCCGAGATGCAGGCGGCCATCGCAGCGGAGCAGGCCGAGTTCAACCCGGAAGCAGTTAACGCTCAGATGAAAGCGCTCGGCGCTGCCCTGATGGCAGCGGACCAATTGAAATCAGCCGCCATGAAACTGGAAGCCGAGGATTATAAAGGAGCCGCCGATGAATTCCAGAAACTCGAGAATCTCGAAATGGAACGGAAGGAAGCCAAAGCGGTGGCGGAGAAATTGAAGAAGCTCGCCAAACAGATGAAAGACTCCGGCCAAGGTCAACTTTCACAAACAGCTTCTGAAATGTCGGAGGCCCTCGACAGCGGTGACTCCGCTGGTTTTGGCAAAAGCAGCCAGAGCATGGCTCAACAACTACGAAAACATGCTTTGCGGAACAACATGAATCGCCTGCTGGCGATGCAACTTGCAAAACTCAATATGTCGAAGTCGCAGTGCAAAGCCTGCATGGGCGGGAAGTGCTCCAATTGCGGCAGTAGTAGTTGCTCTGGAAATTGTAATGGCAATGGAAGCAATTCAATGGCTAAGGGCATGAACAAAGTGAAGTCGAATAGCCCCAAGAACACTTTCGGCATGAGCACCAGTGGTAACTTGTTTGGCGATCCAACCAAGATCGACGCCAACCGGAATCGCCAGGAAATAAAAGGTCAGGCAGGCGATGGCCCCACTGAAACGGAGACATCGAATTCCCCCGAAGGAAAAGAACTGGCCGGACGTTCTTACCGCGAAGTCTATCAGGAATATCAGAAGATTTCAGAAACCGTCCTCGAAAGCGAACCGATTCCCCTCGGTCAACGCCAGACTATCCAGCGTTACTTCGAATTAATCCGCCCGGGACAGGATGAAGTGGAACCCACTGCAGAGGAAACTCCCTAAGCTGATTTTTTTAAACAGATCGCTTCAACATAAAAACAGCCCACCTAAAAGATCGGAGCTGCCACGATGTTTCGAACAGTGCTGCTGATCGGCACCTTAGCTTTAAGTCTCGCTTGCAACCTTCTATTTGCTACCAGTCCCGAATCAGAAGTGCCTCTGAATCAACTCATTTCCGGACTCAAAGAGCGGGAACAGCTTCTCAATACATTTGAAATCGTGGTCCGCACGGAAGAACGAGCGGGGAAGGATTTCCACGATTACTGGAATGACTCCGACACCAGCCAGGCTGAAATCATGAGGTATTATGGAGTGGAAGGTCAGCCTCCAGTTAAGAGAGTAGCCGGGAAGGAAGTTCGACATCTCGGCATGATACGCCAGTCCCCGGACTCAATCACGTTACTTATGCTGTCAGAACCGTCGCTCACCGAAGCAGATGGCATTCAGTTTATGGAACATTGGAATGGCGAACTCTGGCAGTCACACTGGCCACTCCAAGAAGTTAGTCGAGTCCATTTAGAAGACCACCACCGAATCAGTCCGCCAGATACTCTGTTCGGGTTATCTCTCTCTACAAGCTTAGTGAGTCTGGATAACCTGCGTCAATTTATTGAAGACAACTCATCAGATCCGGAACAGATCAGCAATGTTTCAGTGCGAACGGATGAAGATGGGAATCAAGAGTACCTGGTCACGTTGACAGCAAACTCGATACGGGCAGATCTAGCCGATCATGTTAAGTATGAAATGGAATTAGTCTTCTCTGCAAAACTGGGGTTCGCTCCCATCTCGATAACCGGGTACGCCGCGTCACAACAGACCGGGAAGCGATCGGGAGATGGATTCAAGGGCCGCTGGTCTGAATTTAAATCCACCGAAAATGGAGCCTTTATTCCACAGAAGTTTCTGCTTGATTTCGTTGAAACCTGCGATCTCCCGAAAGACCCGGAGACAGGTTTTCAACCTTTGATAATCGGTGGTAAAGAAGTAATGGACGACATGACCGGCCATCCTCGCATCGACCCCTCTTCCATGATTACAAAAACGTATGATCAAACAACTCAATGGGAACAGACTCTGGTCAGCCATTCACCCACAGTAACCGAGGCCAGCCCCGCTTTTCCAATCTCGTTTTCTGCTGGTACGATCGTTCAGGATAATAGAAACCAGAATCTTTATACTCTAGTTCAAGCAGGCCCTGCTTTTGGAGCAGGACTGGGTCCAGTTCAACTGGAACCCCTGGCTCCCGTATCTGCCATACCCGCCGCTCCCGCTTTCAGTTCTCCTCAGTCAGCAGGCACAACCCTCTACCCTTTACTGCTTATCGTGATCGCTTTGCTTTTGGTTGTTTTACTCTCAATCTATCTGTTCAAACGAAAACTCAACTGATGATTTGCCTGTGAATCCAATTTCCTGGTTTCAACATCATATTCACCCGCATCTGACTGCGGGTTTTTTCATGCGCACGCTCTAAATCCAGTTTGAACCACTTACTCGACTTCAGCCGCCAGCTGACTATAATCGACTGAGGCTCCTCAGCTGTCCGTGTTTTCCTCTTTTGATTCTCTAAATTAATTTGGAATTTCCGCTTTATGACTAACCTGACACCCTTACCAGAATCCGAAGCACAGGACAAAGTCGCTCAAACTTATGAACGTATTAAAGAGATGTTTGACGGAGAGGGAATCCCCGAACCGTTTCTGATTTATGGTCGCGTCCCCGCTTTCCTGCAGGACTTCTATATGAACTTCAAAAAGTTCGTCCTCAAAGAAGGGAAACTCGACACCCTCACCAAGGCGTATCTGGGCCTCGCCGTCAGTTCACTTTATCGCTGTAAACCATGGATCGAATTTTTCGATACGCAAGCGAAGAAACTCGGAGCCACGGACGAGCAACTGCGGGATGTGCTGGCAGTTGCCGCAACCAATAGTATGTACAACACCTTCTTCAAATTCCGCGATATCAGCGGGAGCGATATTTTTGAAGGGATGCCGGTTGGTCTACGAGCCCATACCTTTACCAATTGCTCCCTGGAAGAATCGACTGTCGAGCTGATTAACATCGCCTTGAGCGATTTAAACGCCTGCAAACCCTGTGTAACAGGCCACCTGGCGAAAGTCCGGGAGTTGGGAATCAAAGATGAGGCAATCCTGGAGGCGATCCAATGTACAGCTACCATGATTGCCGGCCTCCAGTTCCTGAACTCGGTCACAAACTGAATTCAGCCCGATTTTGAGCCGGATAATCGTTACAAACCCCCAACAGGTACAGATTTGCTTGACCAGAGGACGAACATCAATAACAATTGATGTATTAACTCGTCACGATGAATCAATCGTCCTCTGGCAAGTTTCCCCCCCATAATTATTGCCTGAATAACTCTCCTGCTCCCCGGTGAGAAATCAGGTCCTGCCTGAAAATAAAGTCCCTCCTGTATGCTTACCTTATTCGGAAATGGTCATAAGTATTGCGATGGTGTCACCCGTCGCTCCTTCCTGCAGATTGGCTCTCTGGCTATGGGTGGTCTGGCCCTGCCTCAACTGCTGCAGGCAGAAGAACATGGTCAGACAAAAAGCAAACATAAATCGGTCATTATGGTTTACCTGACCGGTGGGTTACCGCATCAGGATACCGTCGACCTCAAACCAAATGCTCCTGATGGAATTCGGGGCGAATTCTCACCAATCAATTCTGCCGTTCCCGATGTACAGGTTTGTGAACTTCTCCCTCAGTTGGCGAATGTCACCGACCGCATGGCCATTCTTAGATCGATTGTCGGACAACGGGATGAACACAGCAGTTTCCAGAACCTGACTGGCTACCCGCGCGATGTCGCACTGCGTGATGCACGCCCCAACTTTGGTTCAGTGATTGCCAAATTAAAAGGGCCTGTGAATCCGGTTGTTCCCCCTTTCATCGACCTCTTCCCCACGATGCAGCATCGTCCTTATAACATTCCGGGTGCCGGTTCCCTTGGAGCGGGAATGCGGGGTGTCCGTGCTGATGGAGAAGACCTGGCCGGCATGAAACTTCGCTTCGTCGATGAAGCCCGCTTTCGCTCCCGCAAATCACTACTGGAAAAAATGGATGGCATCAGACGGGCTCACTCGGATGAATCAATTGCTGCGATGGACTCGACCTACCAGAAAGCCTTTGATGTTTTGACCTCCAGTCAACTCGTCGATGCCCTTGATGTCGAAAAAGCGGATCCGAAATTACGCGAACGTTACGGTAAAGGGAGCTCGCGCCATCTGGGTGATGGAGGCCCGATGTGGAATGATCAGTTGCTTCAGGCACGCCAACTTGTTGAAGCCGGTGTTCGCTGTGTGACTGTCGCCTATGGCTTCTGGGACACTCACGGTAACAACTTCAATCATTTAAAAAATCATCTTCCTCTGTTCGACCAGGGAATCTCAGCCCTCATTGAAGACATCTACAATCGTGGTCTTGATCAGGATGTGACTGTCGTCGTCTGTAGCGAATTCGGTCGTAAACCACAGATTAATGCTCAGGCAGGACGCGACCATTGGGCGCGCGTCAACTGTGCTCTGATGGCGGGTGGTGGAATGAACGTCGGCTTCGCCTTAGGCAAGACCGACAAAGTCGCGGGTGAAGCTGTCGATCGGCCGATTCACTACACCGACATTCTCGCGACGATCTATCACAACATGGGCATCGAACCCGATGCTCGCCTGGAAGAAGTCTCTGGTGGGCGAATTCCGCTGCTGCCACCAGGTGCTGCTGTGATTGAAGAACTTGTCAGCTGAAAAGCCGGAAGTCACCTGTAGCGAAGTGATGCTTAGAGCACGCGAAACTTGATGGTCTCGGTGGTGAGTTTCTGTCCCAGTTGATCTTCAACTTTGAGCTTCATGTAATAGGATCCGGGAACCAGTTCATCCGGAATATGAAGACTGTAACCATTGAAGAAATCGCGGCGATAGCTGCGGCAGAGGTCTTCTTTCGGTTCAATTGTCTCTGTCGCCACGGGTCCACCACTATCACCAACCCGGTAGAACTCGATGGTTGTTTTGAGCAATGTTCGATAACGGGAGTCGGTGGTCATTTCGCTTTTGAAGTTACCCACTTCGGCATAAATCAGCACCCGTTGACCTGGAGTAAATTCATCTTCAGGGAACTTCTGGTAATCGCCGAAACTGTTAATCTCGCGACAGAAGTTAACATGCCGTAATTCCAGGTTGGCATTTTCCTGTAAGCGCTGCGCGGCTGTTTGCAGTTGGGTGACTGTTTGCGTCGCTCGTGATTGAGCATCCGGGATCGACTGCTGGTCGAAGTAATTTGACAGCGCCCAGAAGACCTGTTGCCAGAACTCCTGATTAGCTGGCTCGAGCCCCGGGATGTATTGCAGTGCCCGCTCTTCCTGCTGGGACATCATGTAGAGCATTCGCAGGTAAACATTCTTCTGAATGTAATCGTGTTTCTGCTCCGGAGTCAGTTGACTGGTATCCGCGTTCTGTTGCAGAACGTTCAGCTCCCCTTCAGTCAACGAGATCAATTGCGTCAGCAAAGCCTGTCGATCGACCATCAGGTTTGGTGGGGCAGCACCATTCTCAGCAGATAGCTGAGCGGCCGCGTATTGCTGCAGCATCTGCTGGTCTGCATTCTGACCACTGAAAGGTCGCGTTATCATGGCGGCAGAATTGTTTCAACGATTGTGGTGCATTCGTCAGACCTCGCACAAAACCGTTGCCATCGGCATCAGTTTGCACTGCTGGATTGTTCGGTAAACCTGCTGCAGGGTTGGCAACCCCCGGTTGTCCGGCAGGTAACGATTGATTCTGAGCCGTAGAATATTGGGGTACCTGAGCAGTACTGACATTGGTGCTTTGCTGCGGCACCATGACGACTGTATCTGATCCTGGAAAGGGAGCGGGGTTTACTGTCTGCTGCTGGAATGGGCTTTCAGCAGAATTAAAATTACTTCCCGCGGGACTCTGCTGCATGGCGACTTGTTGCTGCGCTTCATTCAGTGCAACTCCCAATGGAGATTGCGGCTGAGGTTGGGCAGCAGGCACAAAAGTCACAGGTTGATCACCTGGGAGGGTGAACCCGTTATTCGTTGGAGGAGCCGCTTGAGCGGCAAATTGTGCGGGGGCAGAATTCTGTGCCGGCATTTGAGTAAATGGACTATTTCCAGGAAAACCGGAGTGCCCCGCTTCTGCATTCGGAACGAACAAAACTTCGGGGGAGGGAGACTTCTCTGCCGAGACTGTCCGGATCATTCCCTGATTGATCATTGGGTTTTGCTGTTGCTCAACTGCTGAAGCGGCCAGACGTTCGACTCGAATCACCTGCTTGACCTGTTCCGGACTCAGCTCTTTCCAGGCTGCCAGCCGTTCGGCGCGCAGTTTGGGATCAGGAGGAAGTTCAGCCAGACGGTCGGCAATCAGTTTGTTCGTTTCATCATCAAAATCGAGCTTCGCTAAACTTCCCTCTGATGCAGAATTTGTAGTTCCCCCCTCTTTTTTACGGGAAACTACAGGCCCGGAGGGATCTTTTTTGAACGGGTTTTTCTCTTCAGCAGCAGGCTCGGAGGCTTCTTCTGCCTCTGGTTTGACGAAGAGCGAATAGCGCGTCGGTCCCGTAAATGTGGTACAGCCTGTCAGGCAGACCACCAAGAGACACACTAAACTGCTCCTCAATTTTATCACGCTTTTATCCAACTCAATTCAGCTGCGGCCAATGGGAGTAGACCCCATGGAGAGAGAACTTCAGCCATTCTGAAAGAAAAGTGGCAGAAAGTTAAGAAAAACTCGATTCTGAGGCAAGACCGACTTCAGAGGATGATTCAGCCGCAAAACAGGAAATTGGGTACAATGCGTAACTGGAGTAAAGGACCAAATAAAAAAGCCTGCCGATCCAACCAGATCAGCAGGCTCTATTTCTATTCAAAACCGGGTCAGAAGAGGAGATCTTTGATCCGGTTGGTTTCTTCTTAGACGCCAGGAACATCAATCGGTTCTGCAGTCGCAATCTTACGAAGCTTCTGCAAAGCCCTGGATTCGAGTTGTCGAATTCTCTCTTTGGTGACACCAAACTCCCGACCCACTTCCTCCAGAGTTTGTGGCTCTGTACCCTGCTCCAGACCGTAACGGCTGACCAGGATTCCTTTTTCACGGTCATCCAGTCGATCGAGGATTTCGAGTACAGCCCGACGCTGTTTCTTATGGTCAAGTTCCTGTTGGTAAGGATTATCACCCAGATCATGTGACTGACTGAACATCTCATCTTTTCCGGTTCGGTATCGATCCCGATGAGTATGTTCTGCAGGAATGGATCGGGCATAATTTTTCATGATCGCCCAGCTCGCGTAGGTCGAGAATTTAAAACCTTTAGTGTAGTCAAATTTCTCGATGGCACGAATGAGAGACATGTTTCCGTCACTGATCATTTCAAAGAAATTCAATTCCGGTTTAACATGCTTCTTAGCGATCGAGACGACCAGCCGCAGGTTACTACGGGTCAGGAAGTTCTTGACATCCTGTGCCTGTTCGAGACATTCCTCGATCTGATCCATACTTCCCGTATCAGGATTTCGTAAATCCAGTTGCTCCTGTAACTGATGCGCTTGAATTTCAGATAATTCATTTTTCGGAAGTAATGAGCTTCCTCTTCGCGTGTTAACAGTGGTACGGAATATAAACTGGCCAGATACGGTGGCAGTCCGGGGGGAACTTTGACCTTAGACTTGGACTCTTCCCGTTCAGGAGGAGCAGCCAGAATGACTTTGTCGGCCTTCTTATCCTCAAATTCAGGGCTATGCATGTAGTCGATTGTCTGACTAAGCAGACGCTCGGCGCGCACTTCGTTGAGGATACGATAAATCGTATTGCGTTTACGGCAGTACTTTCGACTCAGATCCGAAACGGAATCCCCCTGGCGGAAACGACGGAAGATTTCATATTTCTCATCGTCACTCAAGGGAGAATGAGCAGACGGAAAAATGGCGTTTTCCGGATTCTCAATATCGTAGTTTTTCAGGGTATAACGGATCGCTTCCTGAGATCGACCTAACTGTTCGGCCAGTCGTTTGGAGATCTCCGTAGGGCAACCTCCCACTCGGGCGAGGCGGCGGGCACGTTGAATGATTTTATCGCGTTCTTCTTCAGAGAGCTGGCTGAAGTTAGAGCCACGTTGAACTTTATCTCCAAACTGTGAGACAAATCGTTCCACGGAAGATTTGAGGAAACCAATTCTTTTCGGTTTCCAAATTTGAAACGGCGGCTGACCAGCCCCTGGTCTCTCCAGCGATCTACTGTTTTGGTGGAGACATTGTACCGGTGGCTGACATCTTTGACTGTTAATACAGGTTCGCCAACGCTATCAGCGTTGATGTTGGCTGATCCAGATAGATCCTCGATAAACAACCGCAAATCGTGGGATAATTCTTCGCCACTCAATTCGAGGTTGGGATAATGCTCGCCTTTGTACCCGAGGACTCTCTCGGTTACCCTGGGATAAAGGTAAGTTTCATCTCGATCGATCTCTGTCAGAAATTTCTCTGCCGCTCGACCTGTTTAAGGCGAGCTTCTATAGGGGCGTACCGAACCTGCTGATCAGTTAAAAGTTTGATCGCGGGATGATGATAACGTGACATGAGTAAACCTCCTGACCAGACAGTCGTGGGGATATCAGTTTGGACTTGTTCTGTAAGGGATAATTCTTGTGAGTTTAATTTACCTTTGCTGAAAAAGACATTTAACTGGACCTGAGACCTTCGGAACCCGATTTCTTACTCCTCCGAAGAAATCTGATCTCTGCTTAAAATCGATCCTGGGCCTACTCAAATCAGATGCAAGATCGATGCCTTAATCAGAGAAAATTTGCTACAGAGTGTTCAAAACCGTTGTTACGAAGACTTTCATTCGCTTACGACCCGCAAATATCAGAAAAAAATTGTTCTAAACCTGAGTTCTCCCCTCGGAAATCAGCCGAAATGGCTTCTCGCCAAGGGATAGATGTCAAATTGTCACCTGCAGGAATTCAGGACTTTTTCAGACAGTTTTTAGACTCCTACCACTTCTACGCAGATTTTAGACGCAAAGATGAAAAAAAAGTTCGCATGCAAACAATTTTTCCCAAACAAATATACACTTAGCCAGTTTGGCCATTTTCGGGCAAATCAAAGAATCAATGCCGGATGGATTATCCACAACCAGAGAGGCGGATTTCTGTGAAATTTATAACACTCTTCTTTTTATTTTTTCAGGATTTGTTTTCCCACTTATTCTCTGCATAACGCTGCTGGTCATTCAGGTAACAGCCTGACTGGACAGAAACCGCCCACCTTCTGTTGTGGTGTACAAATAAAAAAGGCGACGCTGGAAAGCGTCGCCTTTTTTATTGATTTGATTATCGGTTCAGGATTCTGATGCCGGCTTAATAATCCCAGTGAACCCCGAATTCCCAACCGCTGATATAAAACTTTTCTCGATTGGCTTGAATCTCAGGAGTGAGTGGAGCCCCATTCCATTGGATGGTCGAACCTGGTCGGGCGACCTCCCACAAGTGAGTGAAGTTGTAACCGACATTCAGGACAGCCTCGTCGAAAAGATCGATGTCACGGAGCACAGGTACGTACCGCAGGACGTTACTCTGGGCAGTAATCGAGTGACTTGTCATCGGTGACAGGTGAGAATAAGTCTCTGTCTGATCAAACTCCAGAACTGGGCCATCCCAGGTAATATAGCTTGCAACCCCTGAACCCCGCAGTTTGATTTTTTCCCGGTTGACCATCAAACCGACTTTAGATTCGTAGACGATCCGGAAATTTTCGCCACCCATATTCACAGCGAAACCTGCTTCAGGACCCACCAGATTTGAATCAACTTTTGAATCCACAATTGTGTCAAGTGGATCGCTGATATGAGCCCAGGATGTTTGCCAGGGAACGAGTGGAGTTCCACTACCATTGGAAGCAAATGTTCCAGCAGGGAGTGTTACAGTGTAGTCCAGTCCGGATTGACGCCCGAAGAGCCTGAATCCTTCTTTAATGGCAATATATTGAACCCCAACAAGTGGTTGAATCGAAATGTTATTTTTCTTCCAGACAGGGTTAAAGGCCTGAACGACTCCTGCCCCGTAGGTCTGAGTTTGAAATTTCATTTCGGCAAAAACATCAAATCCGATTGAGTCGCCTAGTGAGTTATCCGAATCTAATTCCAGTGGTACACCGGTGTAATACGGCAGACCTGGATTGAATGCACCTAACCGGAAGTCGATTTCATCGTCACTCAAGTAGCTGATACCAGTCGAAGTAACCCTTCTGATCGTATCTGCTCCCCAGTCCACTTCCAGGTTTGAACGGTCTCCCCATTGTTGGCCAGACTCGTAGTTCGAATTCCAGAAACCGGTAATTCTCATTCCTGCAACAGCCGGTGATCCACCAATATCAATGGTGAAGTTCAAGCCACCCGCAGGTCCGTCCTGGTAAATTTCATCTACAGCTACAGGTCCCCAGGGATCAGAACCATCCAGATAAACAGTATCCACTGTAGCTGGCCCAGGTGGGTCTTCGACAAAAGCCACGGTCAAAGGGGCCAGTCGTACTTTAGTGGAGACACGCTCATCACCAATCACCACCGCATCGGGGGAACTGGTTCGGGTACGGGTGAAGTTTGCATTGATTTGAATCGGCAGATCGAAAGGAGCCCCCAGAATTCGTTCGAAAATCGAACGATCCGGTAGTACTCCGGTTTCTACCCCTCCACCAGGCATGGCGTATGGATTAGGCTGCATGCCATAGCCTGCGGGTATAGAGTTTTCGTAGTACGTAGTTCCATCCTGTGCTGCAGACGCTTGATAGTAGTTTCCTGAATCGGAACCATATCCTGTCGTCAGCGGCGCTGGAAAACCACCGTACTGGGCATGCACGTTCGTTGCTGCTGTTAACATCAGCAAACCGGCAATTGATGACAACCAGAGTTGTACCCGCATGAGTAAGTCCTTGAATAGAACAGTTTCAAAGCAGATTAAGAACAGTTTTCATCAGACTAATGATGAACAAACTGATCAAAATCCAGCTTTTGAAATCGCTTCTCACAGCTGAATGCAGTTCAAAAGGGCTATGTAAATGCGCTCCACGTACTGAGCGCATGAAACTCAGCCTGCGGGTAATATCGGTATTGACGATTGTTAATCTGTAGCGGTTATTACGATCTTCTCGATTTTTACAGTTATCCGGGTTGTCACAGTCCTGTCGAATACAGTAAGCGACAGACCATGAAATTTCCGTAAGCTATTTATTAGAAGTGATTTACAATAAAAAAGCCCCTGCTTTTCAAAACAGGGGCTTTGCGCAATGAAGTCAAACTTGCTGAAAGAACTGTGATATCACTGCTAGTTACTGATGTGGGTCGACTTTGCAGACTTGAAATAATTACAAAGTCGGACCAATGCTCAGGGACAGAATTCTTCATCTCCAATTCCCTGAAGTTCGCTTTTGGTCTTCTCACCACTGGCGACCGAGATGACCTTCTCGAAAATCTCGCGGCCCACTTCTTCTACAGAAGCCCCATCCACAATCTTTCCAGCGTTGATATCCATGTCATCTCCCAAACGCTCAAACAGCGGCGTGTTGGTGGCGATTTTGATACTCGGAACGGGCTTGCAACCAAAGCAGCTCCCCCGCCCCGTTGTAAATGCGACAACATTCGCTCCACCGGCAACCATCCCGGTCACGGAAGCGGGGTCATAACCGGGAGTATCCATGACCACGAATCCTTTGGAGGTGACTGGCTCCGCATACTTGAAGACCCCACGTAAAGCGGTACTGCCTCCTTTGGCAATGGCACCGAGTGATTTTTCATAGATGGTGGTGAGACCTCCCTTTTATTTCCAGGAGATGGGTTGTTATCGATCTGGGCTCGAATTTGGCAGTGTACTCTTCCCACCAGTGCATCAGATCAACGAGCTTCTGTCCTACTTCCGGAGAGATGGCCCGGCGTGTCAGAAGGTGTTCGCCCCCGTAGATCTCAGGAGTTTCAGCCAGAATCGAAGTCGCCCCATGCGCGACCAGCAGATCGCTGGCGATACCCAGTGCGGGGTTGGCAGTGATGCCGCTGTAACCATCAGACCCACCACATTCGCAGCCTAACATAATTTCCGAAACAGGAATTGGTTCGCGTTTCACTTTGTTTGCCTCCGGTAACATCTCTTTGATCAGATCGACCGTTCGTTGAACGGTTTTCGCGAAACCACCTGTCTCCTGAATTGTCAACACCAGCGGTGCATCTTTGGGACGCCTCTGCTCCTCCCAACTGGACGAGTCGTTGATCATCCACCAGAAAACCAGGTTGACCTGTTTCGCAGCCCAGCCCGACGATGACATAGGCTCCGATATTTGGATGTTTGGCAAAACCTCCTAAGACGCGCGCCAGCTGATGATGATCTTCGCCATCATACTGCATCGCGCACCCCCTTTATGGGTGAGAGCGATCACGCCATCGACATTGGGATATTGCTCAGGATGTCACGTCGAATCTGGTCCACGGCATATTTTGAAACCGAGGCCGAACAGTTCACAGTGCTGATGATGCCGACATAGTTGCGGGTTGCAGCGCGGCCATCCGCCCGGCGATATCCCTGGAAGACGCGACCTTCGACTGGCTCGGGGGTGGGAATATCTGAACAGAATGCATAGTCGAGACTGAGCGAACCGGCAGTCAGATTATGCGAGTGGATCCACTCACCCGCCTGAATGGGATGGCTGGCAAAGCCGATGATCTGCCCGAATTTTCGGATCGGGTCGCCCACCGCAATCGGTGCACGGGCAATTTTATGACCCATATCAACCGGAGAAGTCGAAGCAACTGCCGGTGCCCCATTCGCTTCAGCGATGGTCTCTCCTGCCGAAACATGACGTTTGGCCACTACCAGATTGTCCTCGGGGTGCAGTAACAGAAAAGCAGATTCATTGAGCGTCATGTTGGTTCTCGAAACACCGGTTTTCAGGGAGGAAGGGGTCGCCTAGATCAGATTTACGCATGCTACCACGTGTCAAATGCTGACGGAAGGAGGAGACAGGCAGGCAACTTCCCGGAAGGACTGAAATCTGACAATCAACACGCTTTTGACTCATTTTATGCTGATCTGGAAACTTATCCGATCTGGCTAACAGACCATTCCCCGTCCGTTTCGCTACGGCGGGAATCTTGGTATGGTCTATTAGGGTCTGTGGAAATCAAACCCGATCTTCCCAAGACCCACCATGTGGGCCCCTCTCACCCTGATCTTCTTCAGCTGCTTACTTATCACGATTTCCCCTCACAGGACTCCAGTAAGCATTGATCTCGAGTGGTACTCACCTCTGGAGCACTTAAACTTCGGCAATCTCTCCTCTTCTGCACTTCCATTTCAGAAGAGATTAACAGCCCGGTTTTTGGTTTAAGTTCTTTCTTTACTTTAATTCTCACGTCAGACTCATTTGAAATGCCTTTCACCTTTCAGTAAGAGGTTTGGCCTCAAATGATTGAATAAACAATTGGTTATCTCCGGGAATTTTCTTTCTGGTGAAAACTGGATTCAGTTGTCAGTAACTTCTGTTATTTAACCTCTTCAAACTCTCCTTTTAATTACGTGCGTAAGATGTTTCCATTCTTTGAGCCCCATCAGCAATCGACAATCGAAAAGCAGCACTCTCTGCTGGTTCGACTGTGCGTGGAAGTTATTCAGTATTTACTGAAGCTTCGACGTAAAGAAGCGGTGTGGCTGGAGAAGATCGCCTCTCGTTCCAACTTACCGGCAATGATCTGCCTGGACCTGCAAGGTTTAGCACAGATCCCAACCTGGATCAGATTCTGTCGGTCGTTGTACGAGAGAATTCACCTCCCTGTCAGCAGGTCGCTCAATCCCCTGGAAACGACTTCTCATAATACGCACATCTCAGGACCCGTCTGATGAGGTTGACGACATGTCGTCTGCCCGCTGTATGCCTGCTTTCGCCTGGAAGACTGCTTGATCGAATTTATTATATTCTGCTGTTCAACATTTCTCTGATCAGCAGCGATCAAAGCAGTTCTGCTTTCCCGGTTTACTATATGACAGTTAAACCAGCTTAATCGTCCACCTGGTGGTTATGGAATTTACGTTCCTATCCTACGGGTAGATGTTCAAAGTAGAGAAAGTGATTCCAATGGAATATGTAATTGGAGCTGTGCTCGGGGCTGTGGCCGGACTGGCCCTCGGGTTATATTTTGACAAACTACGCTCCGGAGCTGCGTATAAAACCCGTGACGAGATCATCGAACAAGCCAAAAAAGAAGCCGAGAACACCAAGCGGGAACTCGAACTGGCCGACCGGGAAGAACTTCTCAAACGTCGGGAAAAAATGGACCGTGAGCTGAACCAGGAGTGGGAAAAACTTCGTGACAGTGAACGCAAAGTAGATGAACGCGAAATCCAGCTGAAAGAGCGGGAATCGAATCAGAAGAAGCAGGAGCGGATGCTGGAATCGATGCAGCTCAAACTGACTGAGCGCACCAAAGCAGTCGAAGCGAAGGATAAACAGCTCGACCGCATCCTCAAGGATGAACAGGAACAGCTGTATAAAATCAGCAGTCTAACACCGGATCAGGCGAAGGGGATGCTGCTCGACCGCCTCGACCGTGAGTTGAAATCCGAGACCGGAGCACTGGTGCTCAAGCACCGTAACGAGCTCAAAGAAATCTGCGAGAAAGAAGCTCAGGAAATCATCGGTATGGCGGTGCAGCGATATGCATCGGCCCATACCTCGGAATCGACAGTCGCGACGGTCGATATTCCCTCTGATGAAATGAAAGGCCGCATCATCGGTCGCGAGGGGCGAACATCCGGGCCTTCGAAAAAGCGACCGGGGCCGACGTCATCGTCGACGATACACCGGGTGTCGTGATTGTTTCCGCCTTTGATAATGTCAGACGTCAGGTTGCAAAGATGGCCCTGGAGAAACTGATTCAGGATGGCCGCATTCATCCGAGTCGAATTGAAGAGCTGGTGGAAGAAACACAGAAGAGATGGATGAAAACATCCGTCGACTCGGTCAGGAAGCCTGTCAGGAGGCGGGCATTCATGATGTTCACTCCAAAATCGTCGACCTGATGGGACGACTCAGTTTCCGTACAAGTTACAGCCAGAATGTTTTGCGGCACTCAATCGAAGTCTCTTCACTCACCGGCATGATGGCCGAGCAACTGGGTCTCGATGGCAACCTCGCCCGTCGTTGTGGTTTCTTCCACGACATCGGAAAAGCGGCCGACCATGAAATGGAGGGAGGTCACCCGGCCGTTGGTGCGGAACTTCTCAAGCGCTATCATGAAGGGGCTGAAGTTGTGCATGCTGCTCTGGGCCATCACGACGATATCCGCGCGGACTATATTTACACCGTGCTGGTCGCTGCCGCCGATGCCGTCTCTGCCGCCCGTCCGGGTGCCCGGCGCGAGACCCTGGAAAAATATGTGCGACGTCTCGAAGAACTCGAAGCTGTCGCTTGTGGTTTCCCGGGTGTTGAGCAGGCCTATGCGGTGCAGGCAGGTCGCGAGATCCGCGTCATCGTCGATGCACAACAGGTCGACGACCGGGAATCGGCCAAGATGTGTCGCGACATGGCCACGGCCATTGAGCAGACATTAACCTATCCGGGTGAGATTAAAGTAACTGTCCTGCGTGAAACGAGAATTACCGAGTATGCGAAATAGTCGACTTGCGTTGACCCTGTTTGCCATCACCGCCATCCTGATGGGCTTTCATTCCGACTTGAAAGCCCAAACTAGTCCGACGGAAATTGGGTCGACCAAAGTGATCTATGTTTCCAAAGCGGGTGATAACTCGAACGGGTCGAGCTGGTTGAGTGCATTTCACACGATTCAATCTGCACTCAGCGCTGTCCCCAATGGTGATGGTGGTTATCAGATCCTCGTCCGACCTGATACTTATGTTGAATCGAACCTGGCACCTTCCCATAAGGGAGCGGCTGGATCTTATAACAGTCTGATAGGTGACTTCGACGGAAGCCTTGGTTCGGGCGCAACAGGTTGGGTCATCGTTGACAGTGGTGATCCGGAATTGGGTTTCAAAAGCTGGGACTGGTGGTCGACGATCCGGGCTTCGGATAAACACTGGCCGCATGGAAATAACGAGACGACTTTCTCGAGCCTGGTCTGGGATCGCTGGAAGATGCAGAACCTGTACGTCACTGGCGGAGATGCCGGTTTGTTCTTCGATCTGACCGACCAGAGTGGGCAAGGCTTTACCGTGATCATCGAAGATTGTGTTGGCATTGGGCGTGCTTTTGGTGGAGGTGTGGTTTATCCGACAGTGCGACCTGAGGAACCCTCCGTCTTCCGGCGCAGTTATTTTCTGGCACTCGACTGGGTAGGTGACACCGCAGCAATTCTGCTGGGGGGACGCGAACAGGAAATGCCCAAAGCACCGCACGCTCTGTTTGAAGACTGCACGCTGGTCCATGCAGACAACGCGGTTGCCATTTCCTATGCGAGTGACTGCGCTCGCGCTAGTTTTAAAAACTGTCAGATGATTGTCCTCAACTTCACCCAACCTGAAATGGGCGGGAAGTCGACCGGCATCCTGTGTACGCAGGGACATAAAGATACCGGTAAGTTGCATGTCGATCTTGAGGACTGCACCCTCGCCGGTTACAGCGTCTTTACACCCGGCCCTGATGCCCAGGCACTGACCTATTCCCTCAGTGGCAAAGTAACTGCCTACGTGCAGTTCAAACAACCCTTGCCCGAGGGTTTTACACGCGAAGGCCAATGGTCCCCTGCCCTCTTCGCCAAAATCGCCCCACCTGAAACGCCAGATGATCTTAAGAAACTGGGCAAGCAGAAGTAAGTTCCCGTGGCCTGAAACTGCTATTCTATCAGCCGAGAGTGTGATATTCTCTAAGTTGATAACTCAGGTAATAACGCCTGAGTTATCCTTGAGCGATGAAAGGCAGAACAACAGTGAACTGGTCTCTAATTCTAAAAGGTGGATTTCTGGGATTCGCCGGCATCTTTGCTGTATTGAATGTCTATTTCACTTACCTGCCGCATGGACTCATCAAAATCATTCAACAGCATGAGGATTATCATCACCTGTTAGAATATGCAAAACTGTTCGGTTTATTCGCAGTTTTAAATCTGGCAATAACCTCTGTCTTAATTCTGATTGGGGTCGGAAAACTTTCTACTAAACAAGATTATGAACTTCAAAAACAGAACGTAACACCGAAAGCCTACGCTCTCGCATCCTGGTGGAATCGTAAATTAAACCAGATTACATTCAATAACGAACGGGATGGTTGGATGACGTTCATAGTACGTCAACTGACTTTATTTCCTCTGATTTTTCAGCTGGCAATAGCCTGGTATCTGAATCAGGAGTTTCATCAGTCTATCACCAATATACCATCACCAGTCGGACCAATTCTCTTTAATTCCATTGCCTGCCTACCACTGACACTAATTGCCCAATATCTCGCTTTTTTCAAACATCATGATCCCGAAATGATGGATTCCTGGGAGACATCCATTAAACGGAGAACAGCCCCCTCTTGAGATTCCTTTCACGAAAAAAACCGCAATGAGACTAGCTCATTGCGGTTTTAAGTCCGGTGTTTTACCAAACTGAATTACTCAGCCTTCTCGAAGGTGTACATCGCTCCGAAAGGAGTGGTGAAGTACAGCTCGCCTGCGGCGTCTTCACCGAAGGACATGATGGGGAGTGGGTTCTCAACAAGCAGCTCGCGGTTAGCGATCACTGCTTTCTTGTCGAAGTCGTACCAGAGCGCCCAGATTTTACCGGTGACATAGTCGGCATAGAGATAGGCACCTTTCAATTCAGGAATTTTATCTCCCCGGTAGACAGTTCCACCGGTGATTGATTTCCCTATATCGTGATGGTACTCCCAGATCGGATCGATCATTTTATCGTTGGCATCGACACCACTGTTGTTGAACTGATGAGTCGCTTCCCGTTTGTTCCAACCGTAGTTGCCTCCCTTTTCGATGATGTTGATCTCTTCCCACAAATCCTGTCCGACATCACCTGCCCAGAGCACTCCGGTTTCGCGGTCAAAGGCCATTCGCCAGACATTGCGAAGACCATAAGCATAAATTTCCGGCTTGGCACCGCTGGTACTTACGAAAGGATTATCTTTGGGAATCGAATACATCATTTTTCGCTTCCCTTTATCTACATCAATTCGCAGGATTGAACCAAGCCAGGTTTCCAGGTTCTGACCATTTTCGAGAGGGTCTCCCCCTTTACCACCATCTCCTAATGCGATGTAAAGATACCCGTCAGGACCAAACGCGATTGTGCCTCCATTGTGATTCCAGAAGGGTTGCTCAACCGACCAGATTTTCACTTCTGATGCGGGATCGATTTTATTCGGGTTATCCGCAGAGAGTTTGAATTTTGAAACGACTGATGTGTGAGCAGGCTCGATCGCGGTGTAATAAATATAGATCTCACCGTTCTCTTTAAACTTGGGATGGAATGCGAAACCGAGTAAACCTTCTTCGTTCTGATTGTCGGCATAGGCGACCTGGCTGGTGATATCGAGGAAGATGTCATCTTCTTCCACAGCGGGATCGTTTTCAAAAACGTGGATTTTGCCTTTCTGAGAGGCGACGAAAATCCGGTTGGAATCATCATTGGCATAGGTCACCACGATGGGACGATCAACCATGATTTCAGAGAAAACGCGAACAGGTTTAATCGCCAGCGGTGTTGTATCAACTTCTGCCTGGACTGTGTTAACCTGCCCCAAAGAGAGCCCGAGCAGAGCCAGGCTGAGGAGTGTCGATTTAATACGGTGTGATTTCATAAATGAGTTCTCTTGTCTTGGTAGGATTAGAATTCAGCGAGGAATTTATATAGATGGAAGATTGAGCCCGAGCCTAGCGCTGAACTTACCCGCAGCAATTTTAATGGTGCCCAGATCGGTGGTTTCGCCGGTGATGTCAATGTCGAGCGACCTCGATTCCATTCAACCATTACCGTTCTGCTTAACTTCGGTCGAACAGCTGCTTCGTGCCAAAGTTGGAAAGTCCATTCACCGGCAGGGAGATTTTTGATTTCGAACTTTCCAGTTTCATCCTTAACACCATATAAGGATGTTCCTGGACCAGTAAGTATCCTTGCATCCAGGGATGAATGGAGCAACTGATCTGCACAGGCAATCGTTCACCGGAACTGAGATTTTTATAGACAGTTTTTCCAACAGGGGTGACGGCGTTAAACGGTTCATTCCGACTTAAAAAAGCAGCCGTGTTGTGAGCCACTTCGTCGCTGTTGGTAATCTTCAATGTTTGTGAAGTTCTTAACAGCGTGATGTGGGGGGCGAACTTACAATCAATGTTGTCCAGCAGAACTTCCTGCTCGGCCGTCTCTGTATAATCAGGATGAATGGGTGGTGGGGCATCTCCCTTTTTCTGATACAGAAAAATCACCACATTCGAGAGCCCCAGGGACTCCTGATTTACGAGTAACTTCTGGGACTTCGGCTCCCGGGGAGCACAGTATTCGATGTCTTTATTCAGAACCAGCTCTTCCGGTTCAGGATAGGCTCCGTCGTAGACAAATTCTCCCTTCAAGTTTCCCCATGTCTGTTCTTCAGCTTGTGAAAGAAGAACAGGTGAGGCAGCTGGAGATGGCAATGAATAAAATCAGGGCAGGCTTAAGCAAGAATCATGCTCCTCAGGAGTTAATTTCGGTAAGATTTGGATGGCGGGGAAATTGTAAATCTCACTATTTACCATACTCTGCCAGCCGGGGTATGAAAAGAGTCGAGATCAGCTGGAAATCGAAACATTTCAGGAGTAAACCGAGCAAAAAGCGTGAATTTGCCTACTGGTTGAGGAAATCTGAGGTGCCTAGAATGAGATCGACAGACGATCCTTGCCTCACCACTCCCAGCATCTTCGATGAACTTTATAGAGTGACAGGATCCAGACCATGAAAATATCAGAGGCTATTTCAAAACCTGGTTGTGGTTGTTCTCGACATTACAAAAACAGGGTCAATGTGACCCATCAGAGGGTTTTGAAACTGCATGAATTAATCTGCTGCTTATTAATCTGTTTGAGTCTACTCGGCTGTAGTTGGACCAGCGATACAAATTCCACCTCGCCCAAACCAGAATCTATCAGTAGCCAGGGGAGTGAAAATATGCCTGATAAAGTAATTAAGAGCGATGCCGAATGGCGCGAGATGCTGACTGAAGAGCAATTTTATGTGACCCGTAAAAAAGGAACCGAGCGTGCCTTCACCGGTGAATACCACGACTCCAAGCAAGAGGGCGTTTACACCTGCGTCTGTTGCGGACTTGCCCTGTTTGACTCCGACACGAAGTACGATTCAGGGGAACGCTGGCCCAGTTTCTGGCAACCGATCAAACCAGAGAATGTGGTGAGGAAGTCGACAACGGGCTGATCGCCAGCCGTACAGAAGTACTCTGCCGCCGCTGCGATGCACACCTCGGTCACGTCTTCTCAGACGGCCCTGCCCCACGCACTTACGGTACTGCATGAATTCGGCTGCACTGAAACTGGTCCCCGAAGATGACGCGGAAGAGACCGGCGAAGAAATAAACTTCGAACTCCTAACCGGACCGGCTCTATTTTTCCCTTCGCCCTTAAACTCGGAAGAGAATGAGTTGCGGTCGATATCTACCTGTGTCATTATTAGCAGCAACATGTCTCGGGACGAATCCGTTCCTTGCCATGCGATTGTTCCCTCACACATCAGGTAGAAATGACTCCTCACAATGCCCCCCGAACGTGACCAGGCAAGTTCCCCGCGCCGCTTACCTCCCCGCCGGCCTGCCAGCGTTCAGAAATTGCCGCCGCGTGGTGGTGAGATGCCGCGTCGGCGACTTCTGTCACAGCAGGCTCCCTCCAGCTCAATTCGCATCCTGAAGATGGCCGGAAAGTTCATGAAAATCGAGGCGATTGTGAACGCGATTCTGTTTCTGCTCTTGTGGGGAGCAGTGATCATTGCATACTTCACTGATCCTACTGCTTATCGACCACGATCCACATTCAAAGTTATCTATCTGGATGATGTGCTCTTCGTCTTCATCAGCGTCGTATTTTTTGCCATCCCGCTACTGTTTCAATTTTTGATCTATAAATCCGGCGTAGGGCTCAATCCGGAAAACGAAGAAGTGCTGGAGTGATAGATTACCCTGGAGTTTGTCATGCGCGGTGCCCTCGCCTGTAGCTCGCTGATTTACATGACCCAGGCCTATAACAAACTTCCCATGGCGATAATTTTTCTTTTCGCAGCCAGCCCGTTATTAATATTCGCACCAGCCACTCATATAGCCCTCAAGAACTGGAAACGGCTTCGTTGAGTCAGATCCGATGCTGAAGCTTTCCGCCACTACTCGCTGATCAGAGTTTGAACTCCATCCCGATAACGGTCGCTTCTCGTTTCCCGTTTGATCAGCTGAAGATGATCGGGGTAATTTTTGTATCACTGACATTCAATTGATAAATTCTCAGGATTTCATTGAAAGTCGGGATCGAAGCATTCGTAATCGATGTGCCTGATAAGTCCAACATTATGTAGGTGTTTTTGAGTTTAAGGTTTTTTACTCCTTCGTCTGTAATGGCAGTATTGGCCAGCATGAGGTACATCATTTGATCTGATGACATTTTGGAAATCAGTGGCATCGAAGCATCAGTGATCGATGTCTGTTCCAGATTTAACAAGCTGAGCATGATTCCTATATCCCACAACTTCTGAATTCCATGATCCGTAATCGCGGTCGCACCAAGATCCAGGTTATTCAGACCTTTTCTCGCGGTGACTGTTAGCAGCTCAAGTCCTGCATCAGTGATTGCTGTTCCATGTAAATCAAGAGTACTGAGGCGCGCATCGCCTAGAACCGCCAAGTCGGCATCGGTGATTTTTGAATCACGAAAACTGAGAGTTGTCCTGCCTGGACTCAGTGGGTTAAATTTAACCAGGGGCCAGGGTTCATGCAGGATACCCTGTTCAAACTCACAGTTCATAAAGGAAAGAGAACCAAGTCGGGGTGTTTGAGAGATCGCCTCCAGTAATAGCTCGTTAATCTTATGCTGAGTCAGATGAAGCTTCAGTAAGTACGAATTTTCCAGAAACGCGCAGAGTGAACTCGTTTCAAATGTGCACTCTTCGAGAATCAGCTCTTCCAGTTGGGGGAGCTGCTGCATCATTTCAAAATGAGATGCCTGGAGCTCTACATTTTTAAAATAGAGCGTAGTCACCCCCGGCCTCTCAGGGAGCGAAGTGAAAGCCTCTTCAGTCAGGGTGCAATTCCAGAACAGGAGCTGTGTCAATTGCGGTGACTTAGAAAGAGCAGCGATCATCTCTGCATCAATGTTAAAGCCATCCAGATGCAGCCACCGGAGGGGACACTTACTGATCGCCTGAAAACCTTTCGCCGTAATTTTCTCCGGGTGTAAGGGGGCGATCAGCGTGAGATTGGAGAGATGCTCTACCTGACTCAATTGCTCTAACCCGCTGTCAGTCAGGTCAGCATTTTTCAGACTGATCGCAGTTAACTCGCGAACATCAACCAGTGCGGCAAGACCCGCTGTGGTGATGGGTCTCTCCGAATCGCTCACAACTTGCAGGCCGGGTGTGCGTGGTAGATACTTTAACTGCTGCATCCCCTTATCAGTCAGGGTGAAGTGATCAACAGGTAACCAGGTAATCGACAAATCCCGATTCAGCAGCAGCACATCATCATCGGTCAGCTCTTCAATCTGACGGGCGTTATGAAAGGCAAGCTTTTCCAATTCAGGTAGCTGAATAATCGACCGCCATAAATCCCCTTGCTCAGGATGGTAATCCATGTTGATCTCCAGCAGCGAACTCCCCTCTTGCAGTTGACTTAAACCTGCCGGAGTGATCGAGGTATTGGCGATCGACAACGATTTCAGCGAGTCGATTTGGGCGATGATGGAAATGGACTTATCAGTCACCCCACTTCCATCCAGATAGAGTTCTTCCAGATCGGGTAGATCAAGCAGAACCGCCATGGATTGATCAGTAATCTTATCGAAGCAGAGATCGACTGATTTCACGCGTCCCAGATTATAGATGCCGCTTAATTCCAGTAGCTTGGCATCGGTGGGAACCCGGATGTCGGTGATCTCCTCAAATCCAACTGATCTGAGGGCATCACTCCCGCAGAGATTCTTTAACCACTCCGGAGCAACCACATTATAAGTGAACGAGACATCTGTATTTTTGTGTTTGAATTCCTGCTGCAAGGCGCTGCGGCGGTAGTTGGAATTAAAAAACCAGACCACCAGCGCAAAGAGACCGACTGCGATCCAGACATACTTGCGTTTAGAGCTCTTTTGCATAGAAGCGGTCCCGCCAGGAACACATTCAGTTAAATATTCAGCACACTGAAAGTGTATGCTGAGCACCGGCAGGTTTCAAGTTGACTTGAATCTTAAAGCAGGTTGAACAGATTCAACTGCTGTAGCGAAGCGGTAATCTGCAGCGTGGCTTGCAGGACCGTCTGGGTATAAGAGAGGTTGGTGATCACTTCGGCAATGTCCGTATCGATTTCCTTCGAGAGCAGTTCTTCCAACCGAATGCGTTGATCCCCCACGCGATTCGCTTCGGATTCGAGTGCCTGCAGGCGGGAACCAATTTCACTGCGGACAAGTGTGAAGCGTTCGATCTCTCCGTCGATGATCTCACCCAACCGGTTGAGTTCGACATCATCCCCATCCAGCAGCGCGCGTTGGACGCCCACCAGAATCGCAAACGTACCGTAAGTATCCTGAGGATTCACATCCTGTCCAACCAGCGGAACCGTGTTGTCCGTACCAGATTCAGTACCATTAATCCCCAGCCCGGTGGAGACAGAACTATCAGGGATAATCAGTGGCCCTGTTCCTGAATTATCTGTGATAGAAATTCCATTTCCGACAGTATTGAAGGAAGCAACCAGGTTGCCGGCATCGACCGCATTGATTTTATCCAGCACATCCTGAACTGTCTGACTGCCAGAGAGGTCGATGTTAACCGTGCTGCCGTCCCGTCGTGTAATGGTGAGTGGTAC
The DNA here is from genome assembly GCA_041398805.1 of Planctomycetaceae bacterium. GTDB lineage: Bacteria > Planctomycetota > Planctomycetia > Planctomycetales > Planctomycetaceae > Polystyrenella. The sequence continues at coordinate 347,493 of JAWKUC010000004.1, forward strand.
ATCACCATCGACATTGACACCCGTATTGTGATTCAGACTCGACAGTTGTGTTGAACCAGTCAGGGTACGGATACCGAGCAGAGTCGCATTCGAGCCACCATTCTCGCCAATTGAGAAGTCGGCTCCACTCCGACGACTGCGGATGGAAATTCCATTCCCGGCGTCATTGATCGAGGTTTCTACATCGAGGCCAGTCCCCTTAATGGCATTAAAGAGATCCTCAATCGTATCGAGCCCATCGAGATCGACAGTGACTGTCTCTGCACCCACCGTAATTTGCAATCCGTTACCGGCAGTGGCACCGATGCCAGTTCCCCCATTGAGGGAGGATAACTCGGTTTGCAGTGTGACAGCGGGGTTGAGATTACTTCCATTGATCTGGGCCACCGCCGCACTGGCGATGCCAAGATCACGGGCGACATAACTTCCCGTGATGTCTGTAACGGTGACTGTACCAGCAGAGGGAGTTAACCTCAGACCATTGGACGTTGTCGGATCGACCTCGACATTAAGAGTTAATGGTCCACCCGCGAAAGCGTCTTCCAGCAGGACTTCGATATCACCAATTGTCTCGGCCTTGGAAAGATCGACTGTGGCTGTCTGGGAGTTCCTCCGTTATCCAGAGTCACTTTAACGATACCCAGCTGAACACCACGTCCTCCGAGTAAATCTTCGACACGTGTGCCGTTCGTCAGGGCAGGATTTATGTCACTGGTGATAGGATCGGTAAAAGCCTTGAACGCATCGTTTCCAGTGACGTTGTTACTCGCCCGATATCCCACACCAATGGTGGAGTTGATTTCGAAGTCATCGCCATGATAGACCACCGAACCATCGACTCGTGTTTCAAAGGGAGGTGCTCCCGATTGACTTCCGCCAAACAGGTAACGGCCACCATGTGTGGTATTCGCCGAGTTAAGAGAAGCGGTGATGAGTGAACCGAGCTCGGTTGCCATCGCCTGTTTTTCAGCCGGGCTGGAAGCGGCACCAATACCGGAGATGATAAATGATTTCGCCTTGTTCAGTGCATCGTTGACTGTCCCTAAGGCTGATTCAGAAACTTCCAGGAATGTCAGATCGGTCGCGATATTCTTCTCTATCTGTTCGTTTCGTTCGATCTGTTTCTGCAGGGCAATCGCACGAATCGCGGAGGCGGGTGACTCGGAAGGAAGAAAGTATTTCTGTCCTGTGGCAACCTGATTCTGCATGCGGTAGATCAGCTGATTCGCTGTCGCAATATCAGATTGCAACTGACGAGTCGCTAACGACCCGGGCAATCGACCGCTGAGAATAGGTCCGACACTCATGGAATGATTCCTGATGTTTTATTAGTGATCCTGAAACCCTCTGATGGGTCACATTGAACCTTTAGGTGCAGATTCATAAACAACCACAACCGGGTTTCAAGATCGGTTCAAATACGTTTAATACGCAAAAAAAGGATTTCTGTCAGATGTTGAGTAACACGTTATAAAGCTCGTCGATCACGCTCACAATTCGTGCCGCCGCCTGGTAGGCATTCTGAAAGTTCATGATTTTGATCGCTTCTTCATCGAGACTGACTCCGGAAAACTGCTCGCGCTGGTTCTGCAGGCCACCACGATACGCTTCCGTTCCCGATGCAAGGGTCGCAACAGCAGCTGTCTGCTGGGCAATATTGGTGATCGTCGTATCATAAAAGTTGTTTATCGAGACGCCGTTTAAACCCTTGAGTCCCTGATCCAGAATACCGGAGAGCGTCAGGATATTCGTATTATCCGCCGGCCCGCCACCACGGCCCGTCGCCAGAAAGTTCTGATCGTTTTTAACGATCTCATTCACTCCGATGTTCGACGTGTCGGTTCCGGTGAAGAAGGTATTGATCCCCAACGCAGCTAAGACACCACTGGTATCGTTACTGAACTTGAAGTTGTATCCGTCTGTCGATGTGATCTGCAGATGACCATCGGAACTGATGCTTGCCGAGACGTTATCGACTGCATCGAGTGCTGCCTGTAATGAGGCGAGCGAGGTGTCAGTGCCGACTCCATCAAGGTCGATACTGATGCTGGTTGTCTCAGTAATTCCCGTCAGGTCGTTTGTCACTTTCAACTGAAAACTACCATGCTCGACATCAAAAAAGAGACCCGCATCCGGAGAGTTGAGTGCAGCGGAGGTGTCTGTCACTCCGTTCAAGGCTTCGACTTCCGAAAAACCGGATAACCCTTCCCCCGAACTATGCAGCTTGTTGAATTCAAAGATGAAGTTGGAGGTCAATTGATCAAGCCGATCGATAAATCCACCAATGACTTCATCCCTGGCCTGGATCACCCCCAGTAGTTCTCCCCCGGAACCATTAATCAACGCATCCGTTTCAGAGAGACTCACATCGTGAATCACGACCTGACGGTCTCCGTAGGCCTCCAGTTGCAACTCCTGCGTATGCCCGGTGAGCACCAGGTAGTTCGTGCCGGAGTAGACGTCGATAGATCCATTTTCCCGTTCATGAAATGTGACCGGGATGATTTCAGAAAGCCGATTCAGCGCATTGTACCGCTGCGTACGTAACGCACCAGCATCACTCTGCAGCAATCCGGAAGCTTCGAGCTTGGTGATCTGCGGGTTGAGGTCGGCAATTTCCTTGATCAGCTGATTCGCTTCTTCCACAAGTGATTCAACCTTGACACTCTGGGCGGAACGGAGCGAGTTGATGCGGTCGCGTAAAGCAACAATATCCTGCGCCAAGGTTTCCCCGCGCACAGCCACCAGTGAACGCAAAGCGGGTGAATCGGGTTGGTTGGTCGCTTCGTCGAGTGCCGCTACGAACTCGTTCAGTTTGGTCGATAAGTCATCAGAACCAAGTTCGTTAATCTCGGTCTGAAGTTGCTCGTAGATCAACCGGGTTGCATCGGCCGCGGCAAAATCGGAATTCGCCGCGTAGAGACGTTTTTCCAGAAAGAGGTCGATTGACTGGCGAACCCCACCGATTGCGACCCCAGTTCCCAGGACAAGGGATCCCTGTCGATACGGATTTGAGGGTTCGAGCAGAACCTCTTCGCGTATGTACCCCGGAGTATTGGCATTCGCGACGTTCTGTCCCGCTACCTGGATACCCGTTGTAAAGATCTCTAATGAGCGCGAGCTCATCTGTAAGGCGGAATTTAATCCCATCTTGTTCCTCCCCGGGTGAAGTGTGGGCTACCCGGAGTTTTAAAAGTTCCCAGAGTCATTTCCAGAGGCTATTTCAAAACCCGGTTGTGGTTGTTCTCGACTCTGTAAACACAGGGTCAATGCAACCCATCAGAGGGTTCTGAACTGCTTATATTGCAGAAATGACTCAAGTCACTTTTGTTGTTCAGGTCCGTTGAGTTACCTTCCTTTTCGTTGTCGATAGTAAGTAGAGTTACCTACATCACCCGTCGTTGGGCACAACAGGAAGGTTTATAATTTTAAAAATCCGTTTTCAGTCAAATCAAAGAGGATCAAAACATTCTTAGTGGAAGAATCTAACCGGGGTGGGTCGCACCAGAGAGATTCAACCAGTTCAGGTCTAAGCGGAAGCATCCAGTATGGCCCCACCAGTTGCTTCCCGGTTTGATTTCGCGTGGTAAGTGGGTGACTTTTTACCACGGTGGGCTATCAGTTCCAGAATTTCAGAATGATGCTGATGACTTCGCTGCAGGAAAACCCATTGCTTCCAGCTTTCCTGTCGCAAATGCAAAGTCAATCGGGTCGAAAGTTCGATCAGCCGGTTTAATTCCGAAATGATATCACCAGACATTTGTCCGATGACTTCCTGAAGTGATCGGCCAGTAATACCAGCTTTACGAGCTCGCTGAAGTAATTCTTCCCGCTGCAGTAACTTCTGGTTCAGTTTCTGCACCAGTAACGTTTTCTGCTGTACGAACTGCTGAATTCGTTGTGGGTCTTCTCCATATAAGAGAGGTCCCTGATCACGAAACAGGTTGAATAGTTCGGACTGAATGTTTACGAGCTCAGTCAGATAAGTACGGATTTGATCCGCTAACTCCGCAGCCATAAAGCGGCCCCCCTGCCTGATGCTGCCTTGAAGTTTGCACTTCAATAAAAATTGTTTCGTTCCTGAAAACTCATTGCGGTAGCTACTGTTATCGTCCAATATCACTGAACATTTTCAGCAGGATTGATAGCCCATGATGCTAACTCATGGAAATACCGCAATTGTTTCGGGAAAATCGCCATTCATCTAAATCGGCCGGTACCATCGCGCAACTCTTCCAACTTTTGCTTTTCGGTAGCGAATTACAAAAGATCGCGAAAAATAACCGGGATTTAAAAATTCAGCTCATGTAACTCGTCTGAATTGAAAGCGATAGATCGACTTAAAGCCGAGGGAGCATTCCCGGGCCGGCAGTTGCTTTAGCCAGCTCGCGGCTGTTGACCTCACGGGCAAAAGCGGGGAGTAAAGGAGTGACCAGTGCCTCACCATGTTCGGCGGCCAGCTCTTTGGATATCTGTTGATCCAGTTGATTCTGAAACATTTCTTCGGCCTGACCTCCATGCATGAAAGCGGGTTTGTCATGCATAGCGTGCATGGCTTTGAGCATCGTGGAGTAAAAAGTACCAGCGACGAATTCCTGGAAGACCTTTTTAACTTCCTCGACCGAGTCCGCCTCTGAAGCGGCCATTTCGAGAGCGCGATTTCCATCGAGCGAGGACGATTGCATCATCTGCGAGAGTTGATTCATGCCACCCGCACTGTTCATGGATCCCAGATTGTTCATGGCACCCAGATTATTCAATGCTGAAATCGATTCCATCACCACACCCTCAACTTTTACTTCTTAAATGTTTCCCCCCATTTAAGTCTTCTGTTTCGCCGTCGTTTTAATCGCTGTTAATGCTCTTCGACAACCGCACTCAGTTTCCCGCTTGCTGCCAGGTTGCGGAAGATATCGATCTTGTCTTCAGCCGGAACCTGTAACAGGTCCAGTGCCCTTTTTAATTCATTCAACTGAGGTGACTGTTCATCCGGGTTGGAAGAATCGATCTTCACAAAAGCTCCCTGGGAGCTGTCCCCTCCTCCGACGGTGATGTTGATCATGTTTTCATGAGTAAGCGCCACGGGAGAAATCTCAACTTCCCCTGTGATCACAATCGTGTTCGTCGCGCTGTTGATGATCACTTTGGCGGTGGGGCTGGGGTTTTCAATCCCGACACCCATGATGTTCGAGATGAACTGTTCCGGAATCTTTTGTAGATTTCAGGAATGCGAAGCGTGATTGTGGTGTCGGTGATTTTGATCCACTCTTCGTATTCGCTGTAGGAAACCTCGTAGTTGAAGTCGGAATGAATTTTCTTGGCAATCGCATCCGCGGTTCGATAGGAAGCCATGTTCTTATTGATGATCAGCGTGACACTTTCCTGACCGGGATGAAAACCGGCTGTGGGAAAAATGTCCTGCAGCAGGCGAACTCCGTTAGGAATTTTGCCATGCACCATGTTTTTTTCGTCTTCAATAATAACGGCTCCCGAAGCAATGGCTAACGCACTGTCATCAGGAACAAAAGTATTTTCCATAGGAGCCGCAATTAAATATCCACCACGCAGGCTTTTGGCTCCCAGGGGAGAGATGACATGACAGTCAACATGCTCACCCCGGCTGAGACCCGTCGCCGGAACTTTGGCGGTAATCATCACAACGGCCACGTTATCCGCATCTCGAAGATCGGCAACACCGATCGGGCTGTTCATCAAAGTCAAAGCTGTCGCCAGGGCACGTACGGTGGTAGCGCTGTCTCCCCCATCCCCGGTGCCCGATAAACCAGCGACCAGACCGTAACCCATCAGTTCGACCTCTTCCTGTCCAGCGAGCCGACAGACATCGGCGACCTTAGCCGCCTCGACCTGCTGAGAAACGATCAGGAAGATTCCACAGATCAACAAGCTCACACTTGAAATTTTGAATGTTGATTTAAAAGTTGTGAACATGAATAAACCTGTTTGAATTAAGAAATTACTTCGGTAGCAACGATCAGAAATAGACAGAACCAGTTTTTAGAACGGAGACAATTTGTCGTAGAGCCAGATGCCCCATGGGCGTTTTACGCTATCGCCGACTTTACCCTTCATTTCTTTGGTCACATCCAGGTTGTAAATGTTTTCACTCAAGGCGGACATGTTTACTCCGACCTTATCGCTGGGAAGAATGCCGGTCAGGGTATAAACATAAACATCACCGTTAATTTCAATCCGGTCTCGTGCTTCAAGAACCAGGTTCCCATTCGGTAAGACCTCCACCACAATAGCGGCGATACGGTATTGAATTCCTTCCTGGTTCGTCACCTGCCCACTGGAGGTCAGATTTCCCTGCAAAGCAGCATCAATACTCGGTTCGTTATCCGCCGCATTGGTCAGATTTCCATCTTCGTTAATGCGTAAAAATTCTTTCAGTTCCGCTTTCAGCGAAGCATTACGCGTCCGGTTGAAGTTCGAATTAACCCGATCCTGATACTTCTTGTCGATCATGATCGTGATAATGTCGTGTTGTCTGATCTCTTCGAGTTCCGGTTGCTCAATGTAAATCCAGGAGTAATCTCGAATCGTCCGGGGACGCTCCTGGGAAGCATACGGCTGATGAGGCATCATCATCTGTTGCTGAGCCAGTTGAATATTTTTCTGAGCCGGTTGCCCTTTCAGCGCGACCCGCTGAACAGGTTTTTCAACCTGGGCAACGACAACTGATTCCGCTTCTTTGTTCTGTGCCTCGAGTTCTCCACCCCAGCCCAGACAGATCAGGCTGACTGACGACAGAGCGATCAACGCTTTACCGATTTTCCAGGCGCAGAGTTCAGAAGCGAACTTTGCTCTTTCTGGTATTGGTTTAGTATCTGCTTTCATCTCTTCCCCCCGCATTGTTTCGTTTAACTGATTTTTGAATTTTAATTCTGCTGCATACTGAAAAACTGGTGAGTCTGTTGTGAACTCTTACTGCTGTCGATCGCCCCACGGGAAATTATTTCGCCAGAACCTCTGCCTCGTTCACCCCTATAATTTTTACGGTGATGGGAGTCGGTCTGGTTTTTGTTTTCCAGGGAGGTTCAACCTGAATCACATCTCCTTCACTCCCCTCTTTGAGTGCTTTGCAGTAGGTATTCACATCCACTGCCCCAAAGCGAGCATGTACTTTCACCATAGCGTTTCGCTGTACCAGAACCTTTGGTTTCACCTGGTTTTGCGAAACCTGTCGTCCTGCAGCCAGAATGGAGAGAGCTTCCTTCCCTTCAATCTCGGAATAATCGCTCAAAACATTTCCATTCGTCCGCTCAACAGAGACAAGTTCGAAGTCTTCTGCTGTTAATGATTGTCCACGTTGAATGTTATACCGGGGAACCAGAACCATCGGTCCCTGTTCGACGGCAACCCGGATTGGCAGGGTTTGCATCTTCTGATCTCGATCGAGCACGCTGACACGAAGTTCCTGAGGAACATTCCAGGGGGCGGAACCTCCGCCGATATGGTATGCGGCAGGATTCGTTTCAGTCAGGAAAGGAAAGTCCTGTTTGCGAACTTCAATTTCGATCCGTTCGACACTCGTTTTCACCTGCTGAGCTGCAGATACTGTTGAATCGACTGTTTTAAAGCTTTGACAGCAAACTCCAGCTTACGTTCCTGCATCGAGGAATCAGGAACCTGATGAGCGACCTGTTGAATCAGACCCGTTGCCTGACCAGTCATGATTTCGATGTGAGTACTTCCACGTAACTCGACAGCCAGCATATTGACCCCACTCGCTTTCAGGCGAGAGCGGATCTCGTCAACCGACATGCGAATTTTGATCCCACCTGCCGGGGCGGGACGAAGCACAATCTGTTGCAGTCTTTCCTGTACTTCCGGATTGTAATCGTAGACTTCGGCGACATCTCCCAGGCGAATCACTTCCGCAGAAACCATAACCTGAGGTTTGAACTGTAAGGTTGCCGCATCGACACCTGTGGAACAGGAAAGTGCCATGATCCCGCAGAAGAGGATCAGGCTGCCTGTTTTGAATCGGTTGTAAGTTATCGAAGAAAACATCACTCAAATTCCATTTCGAGTCGGTGGGGGTGATTCTGTACGTTTTGAAATCAAACCAGATTACGACTCCTAGAACCGTCTAAGGTTGGCGATTAACTGCAATGCCTGGTCGGCCGCCTGTACAACCTGGCTGTTCAATTCAAAGTTCCGCTGGGTCTTGATCAAATCAACCAGTTCTTTTACCGGTTCCACATTGGACTCTTCCAGAAAGTTCTGACGAATCTGTCCAAAGCCATCTGTACCGGGAGTTCCAACAACTGCCGGACCCGAGGCATCTGATTCTGCAAAAATAGAATCACCGATTTGCAGTAAACCGGTCTGGTTTGCAAAACGGGCGATTTGAATTTGTGTTCCCTGGGTAATGGTTGTGCTCCCCGAGAGTCGGTAAGCGACCTGTCCATCAGACCCGATTGAAATATCCTGAGCATTGACAGGTATGCTCACGTTGGGAACGAGTAATCGACCAACATCAGCGGATGCCAATACGACTTGTCCCGCCGAGTTAATGGTGAAGGCCCCGTTTCGCGTATAACCGGTCGACCCATCAGGGTTCTGCACCTGAAAGAATCCCTCGCCACCAATCGCCAGGTCGAGTTGCCCGTCCGTGACATTGAGTGACCCCTGGGTAAAGTCGAGTTGAGTACCGGAGATTTTGGTTCCCAGACCGACTGATTTACCAATTGGTGTCAGGTTACCGGAAGCATCCTGCAAACCGGGCAATTTGAATTGCTCATAGAAGACATCTTCAAAGTTGGCGCGGGATTTCTTGAAGCCGGTTGTGCCGGAGTTAGCGATATTGTTCGCGATCACATCAAGCTTGAAGTTATTCGCCTGCATCCCGGAGGCAGCTGAATGTAATGATCTTAAACTCATCGGTTCTTATTCCTTTAAGAGCCTTGTGGAAAGTCTCTCTTATTTTCTCAATTCAAGTTCGCGTTGATCAGAGTCTTATGTTGATTATTTAATTCTTAAGTCCGTGCCAGTGAGCCCAACAGTGCCCCCAGCGATTCATCCTGGTACTTGGCCATGTTGAGGTTCGATTCAAAAGCACGCGAGGTTTCAATCATCTGTAACATTTCGGAAACAGGTTCCACACTCGATGCTTCCAGATACCCCTGCTTGACCATCACGTCAGGAGTCGCGGGACCGACGGGACCATGACTCGTGTAAAGGTTATTCCCCAGTTTCTCCAGCTGTTTGAAATCCCGAGGAGTGACAACCCCAAGTTGAGCCAGCGGCACCATGGAGCGACCATCGATTGAGACACTCACTGCACCGGTGCTGGAGATACCGACTTCCGTCGTATTGGGAGGAATCGTGATGGGTACTCCGGCGGCATTAAGCACCTGTAAGCCACCATTGTGGGTGACCAGTTCCCCATTGTTATTCAGTGTCATCTGACCATCACGGGTCAGGAATTGTTCATTGCCGTTAGAGACCTGCAGAAATCCAGGGCCGGTAATGGCGACATCCAGATCAGAGTTGGTCTCGTTAAGAGGAGCATTGCCGTAATCGGTGACGACTTCATCGAGAATCAATCCCCCGGTCTGATCATTCAGGCGGTGCGGGAGTTCGTCATTCAGGCCCAGCGCAATATCATGCGGGTCGAGCTGGCGAAAGATTGCCAGATCCCGTTTGAAGCCACTCGTGGAGGCGTTGGCGATGTTGTTCGCAATCACGTCCAGGCGTTGAGATTGAGCGTTGGCACCCTGGGCGGATAAGTAAAGCCCATATAACATGTGATCGATTCCGAAAGAAAGCGCCCCCGCTATCTGTTCATTATCGGCAGCGCGCGATCCATTTCTTAAAGAAATTCGTTAAACCTGCCCTAACCCGAAAGATACACCTACACCCCTATTCCACCCATTAGCCCTATCTGCATATTCACAGGCGCAAAAAACTCCCGACCAGCTGGCCGGGAGTTTCGATTGTTTCAGGTCGATCTTCGGAAATGTTAAATCTCGACTTCAAACATCGGCATAACCTGTTCGAGGTTAGTGATTTCCATCACTTCCCGAATATCCTGTGAAGGATTGTAGAGGTGAACAGTCACCCCATGCCGACGAAGTGAAGCCAGTAGCCCCAGCAGACCGCTGGGAATCAGCCACACTCCTCTGTGAAATCAATTGCGAGAGTCTCGCAATGATGTTCTTCGATGAGCTCCAGCAGTTCCTGCCGCACATCGGCGACGTTCACATGCTCGAGCACATCGTGTCCACCAAAACCAGCGACCGTCAAGGTCCCGGCTTCGTAGACATGCAATGTACCCTGTTTCGTTTCCATTAAACAAAACTCCAAAAAGTGAAAATAAGACAGATAAAAAGAATAAAGAATTAATGTCTTAAGCGGCCCCAGTATAACGGCAGTGCAGCAGAATGAGACGGCTAAAATGCCGGCGGAGGCTCAGATTTTAAATCACAGCGAAACAGGTGCCAATCAGGAAAAATAAACAAGCTGTTATTTTATCCTGTTGGGGTAATGGGACTTATGAATTTTGTGCGAATTTCATCGGTCGCATCGATCACATCATTTGCACGCTCAGGTGCTGCAAAATTACGCATTCACTCTGTTTCTGGCCGCTCAGCAAGCAGTTAAGCAACTTTCCGGCGATCCAGGATTGACACCTGCTCAGGAGGTCTGGCCGGGCAGTTTTTTGCCGCTCAACCGGTAGACATAGGCCATGATTTCCACGAAGACCTCATACATATCGGGAGGAATTGGTCGTCCCGCTTTCACCGATTTGTAGAGAGAACGAGCCAGTGGGGGACGCTCAATGATAGGGATCTTATGCTGGGCCGCGATTTCCCGAATGCGGAGTGCAATTTCGCCCATCCCCTTCGCCACCACCGGGGCGGGCATCGTTTCCGGATCGTATTTGAGTGCAACAGCGACGTGCGTCGGGTTAGTGATGACGACATCGGCTTCGGGAACCTGGCTCATCTCGCGGGCCGTGGCCAGGCGACGGTGGATCTCCCGACGACGAGCCCGCACATGCGGATCGCCATCCATCTGTTTCATCTCTTCCCGGACTTCCTGCTTAGACATCTTCAGATCCTGCTCGTGCTTCCATTTCTGAAAACCGTAATCGAGCCCGGCAATCACCAGAAGTGCCAGTGAGAGCTGGAACGCCAGCATGGCGGTTTCATCTTTGACTGTACTGAGAACCTGAATGCTGTCGACTCCCATCAGCGATAACGCACTGAATTTGGGAATGGCATACCAGATGGCGTAAGAAGCAATGCCGATCAGGACGATCAACTTACCGAGCGAGGTTCCCAGTTTGGCAACCGCCCGAATGGATAGAATGCGTTTGGCCCCTTCGATCGGGTTCAGTCGCGAAAATTTCGGTTGCAACGCTTCGGGCGAAAACAGAAAACCGATCTGCAGAATATTAATGCCAATCGCCGTGGCAAACATCATCAGGAGAATGGGAAGCATCTGCTCGGAGATTGAATTCAGAATCTGGGGGTAGCGTTCCAGGAACGCTCTCGGATCAGAGGCAGGTGTCACGCCGGTGCTCAAGCTGGAACGCATCAAATCCATGATCAACTCACACAGCGGGATCGCGTACCAGTAGATCACAACGGCGGTCATCAGCATCAACGTCGCCGAATTCAGGTCTGCGCTCTTGGCCACATTCCCCTGCTCCCGGGCCTGCGAGCGCCGCCTGTCGGTTGGATCTTCTGTTTTGTCTCCGCTATCGTCGGTGGCCATGGAAAAATCGTGGTCGAGTTAAAATCAGTTTGAATGAAAATCAGGATACGCAGTAGAGGCTTTAAATCTGTTCATAATATCCGTGAAGACTCTCACCCAGCCGATCAATCACCTGGGGAAGTAACTCCACGATGGTCTCTCCTCCGGAAGAGAGACAGAACAACAGCACAACCAGGTTCACTGCCGAGCGAACGGCGAAGCCGATCATCAGCACGTTCACCTGCGGAACTGAATGCCCCAGGTAACCCATCGTCAATGACAGCAATGAGGTCGCCGCCAGTAGTGGAAGTGCCACCTGAATCGCCAACGCAAGTGATTGATGCACCAGATCGCGTAAGAGAAATATGGTAGATTTCCCCAGTAACGCCTCTCCGGCAGGCATGCTTTGAAATGTTTCAATTAAGGTCCCTAACATTTTCACATGCCCATTGATTGGAGTGAGCAATACGAAAATGGTGGAACCAAGCATGAAAAACAACTGACCGTTGATCGAGGTGGAACTGTTCAGACCGGGGTTAAAGACTTCTCCCAGGGAGATACCGATCTGCTGATCGACCATCTCTCCCACCATCTGCAAACCAGACAGAATGATCATCACCCCCAACCCCAGGCTGAGACCGAGGGAAAACTCTCCGACTCCTTTCCAGAGAAAGTCATACAGCGTCGAAGAAAGTTTTAACCCGAGGTGATATTCATTGAATTGCAGCCCCTGCTCCGGTGCACGTTGATACTGTTCCAGCAGGACATCGTATCTCGACAGAAAATCAGGAGGGATTTCATCCCGGCTCAGGTATTGATTCTGATTCACATCGAGGCGATCGAAACCGATCTGAGCTTGAGTGAAGAGCGTCGGAGTTACAATCAGGCTGATGGTGAGAACGAGCAGGATGCGCACATTGGCGGGTACGAGACTCTGACCGAACAAAGGACCGATGGTCATCAGACCGCTGATCCGAATCACCACCATGATAAACAGATGAAAACTGTGCAGCGCAGACGCAATCAACGCCTGGTTGGAAACCGAGACGAGATCAGAGGGCATGAATGTGGGGAGAAATGTCTCCACCGGTCCGCTTCCTTAGTGTTGATGGTCATCTCAAGGTGTGTGGAGTGGTATCTGGTCTACTCCCACCCTGTCATAAGTTGCCGGGGATCTCGGTGAACAGGGTGACGGAATACTCCATTGCCTGTTGAACAGCCCAGGGAAGAATGTAAATCGTTGTCAGAAACATGGCGATCACTTTCGGGACGAAGCTGATCGTCTGGTCCTGCAATTGAGTCACGGCTTGCAGAATACTGATGATCAAACCAACCACCACCGCGACCAGCATGACTGGCGTGGAAATCAGAATCGTCAGCAGAATTGCCTGACGGGCGAGTTCAATCGAATGATCCACATTCACAGGAGATACTCCGGGGAAAACAACGTTTACAGTTCACATTTAAAAGTCGATGGGGATTTCGTTCACATCCTGGCTGGAATGATGAATTCATTTTCAAATTGGTCACAAGTAAGGTTTGACCCCTTCGAGTAACATCCCCACAGTCAGGCTCCAGCCATCGATCAGCACAAACAGCAATAACTTGAATGGCAGGGAGATCAACACGGGAGGCAACATCATCATCCCCATGCTGATCAGAATCGTGGCGATGACCATGTCGATCACCAGGAATGGGAGATAGATCTGAAACCCGATCACAAAAGCCGTTTTCAATTCACTCAACATATAGGCGGGTAACAGAATTGAAATCGAGACTTCATCGTAAGTCTCCGGCATCTGTTGTTCCGCACCTTCACTGGGTGGGTTCTGATACTCCCACAGTTGCAGGACGGTATCCCCATTCCCTGTGTACTCGATCTGGTCAATCATGAAGGAACGAATAGGGGCGGCTGTTCGCTTGTAAGCTTCTTCCAAGGAGAGTGGTGCTTGACCTGGTTCTGGATTGGAATAAGGTTTGATGCCCTCGTTATAAGCCTGCTCCCAGACGGGGGCCATTACCAGAAATGTCATAAACATACAGAGGGCAATGATGACCTGGTTGGGGGGCAACTGTTGTGTCCCCAATGCCTGTCGCAACAATCCAAAGACAACCACAAACCGGATGAAACTGGTCGTCATGATCAGAATCGAAGGCGCGAGGCTGATCACCGTCAGGAGCAGCATCACTTTGAGTGTAGAGCTGAAACCTCCCGGTGACAGCATCTGATCAACATCAAGTAGCGGCGGTGCCTGCAGGTTATTAGTCCCTTGAACATTCCCTGCTCCACTTGGTAAGGGATTGGGAACAACTCGATTGTCGTTCAGGTTAAGCGTCTGGTTCTGAACAGACTGATTCTGATTGAGAGGCCCCTGCAAACCCGGTTGTGCCTGTAACTCTCCGCTTGAGAACAGTAATAGAAGCGAAAGAGAGACAACGATTCGCAGCGCGTTTAATTTGGTAAGGCCATTAACCACGATTCACCTCCGCAGATCTTGCTGAGGGTCGTGTGGCTGAACTGCCCGTTGCTGTTTTGGAACTGAGCAAGCTCGCGGGGGTGGTTGTTTTCTTCATGAAAGAGCCGAGCGCGGCAGTGAATACGGAATCAGGCTGATTCGAACGGGCCATGCCCGAGAGAAAATCAATTTCGACCGGATCTGTGATTTCGGTCAGCGTTCGTAAGCCATCGGGTGAAGCCCCTAAAACCAATACCCGTGAACCGAGTCTTACCAGGCAGATGGAATGCTGCTTATTTAATTTTCGTTCACCGAGCACCGTCAGCGATTCGGTCGGAATTGGAATGGAGGCACCTGGAATGTGTCGTTTCCAGTATTTCGCTGTGACCAGAATCAGGAAGATGACAAAGGTGACAGCGGTTAACATTTTGCCGGGCGAAATGAGTGATAGCTTATTCGGGCTGTCCGAATTACTGGTGGCCTCATTTTTTCTGTCAGCGGTTCCGATCGGGCGTGCATCTGCTGATGCTGAGCTGAGGTCTTCCTTCAGTGAACCGGTCGTAGAAAAGTCTGCTGGATTCGCGGCCGTGGTGATGGATCCGGTGGGAGTTGTGCCTGGTGGATTAAATCGAGAATCGGCTGGCAACTCCCGATTGGGGAAGTTGGCTTGATTTTGTGGGTAGTTGTTGGAATCCGGGCGCGCATTCGATACCGGGGACTTAACCGTTCCTGGTTGTGAACGAAATTCATAACCGTTCTGCGGCTGCTGCCGGGGAGGTTGAAAGCCATCTTCAGCCTGCGCGACTGCCGAAAACAAGAGCATAATCGAGGCGCAGCAACAGGCGAAGGACGTCAATCCAGTGCGTAAATTCATACTGACCAATCCTTTGGTCGTCTCATTAGGGAGTAAGAGAACAACTCGGAGTGGATTTCTAGCAGAATTTACAATTCGCCTCTATAGCATTTCCCCGCACCTGAACAAATAAGGACATTCCAGGCGATCTGCAGCTCATTTCATGGGAAGCAGGAGGGAATTAGAAGTTCGGAGTGAGGATTTCAGCGACCCGCACGCAGAAGTTGTCGTTGAGGACCAGGACTTCACCCCGGGCAATCAAGCGACCGTTGGCGATGATATCAACCGGGTCCCCCGCCAGTTTATCGAGAGGAACCACAGCTCCCTCTTTGATGCTGAGGACTTCTTCCATCATCATGTCGGTCCGGCCCAGCTCAATGTGCAGGTCGAATTCAACGTCGCGGAGTGCATTCAGCCCGACCCCACCCACCGAGGTTCCTCCCACCATGCCAAATTCGCCAGGATTAAAGGGGGAAGGTTCACCCAGTTCGCTTGGAATTTTGCCAAAACTGGAAATGTCCGGAGCCACAGCCGCAGCCAGATTTGACTGGGCGCTCTCAAGGCTTTGCTCAGCAGAGGAACCCGTATCGAATCCTCCGCCCCCCGCCATCAGTGCGGCGATTTCATCAGGGTCAAGCATCACATCGCCACCGCCACCACCAGCTGCCGGTGGCTGGGGGGCTGGACTGGCAGCGGTGGAGGGGGAGCCGCCCCTCCTCCAGACTGGTTCAACAGTGCTTCGATTTCATCTGGATTCAGTAAATCATCGTCGCCCATGTGAGTGCTGCCTCCTGCATGCGTCTCAACTGTTTATTAACTTAAATCCCAAATTCAGTATCCGGATGATGATCCCCTTATCCTCAGGGTATTCAAACATCAACACCTGATTTCAGGATTTGTAATCTGATCTCAACTCGAGACTCTTAAAAGAGTTCGAAGCTCTTACTGTTCGATAATTTTAAACTCGGTAATCAGAATCTCGTTCACATAACTTTTTCTGAGTACTTTATTGATCTCGTCTTTGATCTGACGCTTAATACTACTGAGAAATGGGTCTTTAAGTTCATCATAGGGAGCATTTCGCGCCACCCGCTCGACAGCTTCTTTCACTCGACGTTCGGCGGTACTCGAAACAGCTAATTGAAAATCGGTCGCATTATTGGGACTGGTTGTTGCTGAAAGATGGAAGGAAATGTGAACCACCCCCTCATCAATCGCCGAGGTGTTCGTACAGTTAAAGGAATCGATTACGACTTCCGTGTCACTCACAGAACTGGCCGTTCCTTCAAACCCGCCATCCTCGCCCAGGTAACCTTCAATCCCCTCTTCGACTGTCTGTTCCACAGGAGGGGCAGCCGGGCGACTGAGAAGGTACCATACAACGATCACCTGCAACCCCAGCACAACTGCCAGGAGTGCTCCAATTTTGATCAGTTTGGTGCTTGAGCCAGCTGAATCAACGGACATTTGTTGATCTGCTGAGGCTTCATCAGTACTCATCTAACTATCCTTCCTGATGGTGGAATCAAACCAGATAAAGCAGGCAGTTTGGAGAGCCTGTTTATAAGCTTGATTGATCATCACTCTGTATATACGAATCCATCAAAAACACGTCAACCCGACGATTGAAGGCCTGCTTCTTGCGATCACTCGACAGAAATCGAGGTTCAGCAGCACCAACAGCATTGATATGCATGTGTGAGGGTTTAATTCCCTGTGTCACTAAATAGTTGTAAACATTGATTGCGCGTGAATAGGAGAGATCCATCGGATCCAGAAATTCGCTTGTGGCAGGAGGTTGTTCAGGTGTCGCATGTCCGCGGATCATGATCCTGATTTCTTTCTTGCGCATCACTTCGGATAGAATATCAAGGTCGCTTTTTAAGGCATCTGTTAACTCGGCACTGAAGGGCTCAAACAAAATCGGGCCTCCCAGTGTAATTCGCGAACCATTACTGACCCGCTGGACGGGACCATAGGCTCCCCCGCGACCAACAGCATCGTGACTTGCCTGTTTAACTCCCCCTTCGGATCGATTCCCTTTCGACTCCATTTTACCATAGGCACTTTTTTCATTCGTGGATCGACCAGGCACACCGAAAGTTCCCAATTGTGGTCCAAACGAAAGGCGGATGGAGTCCATTGCGGCCCGGGCTTCCCCGGAATCGCTGCGAATCTCGCTCATGGATACCAGCATGATGAAAAAGGTCAATAACAACGACATCATGTCCCCGTAGGTCACCACCCATTCCGGTACACCGGGAGGAGCATCTTCGGGTTGCGGTTTGGGTTTTCGTTTCGCCATACCGACACTCTGCCTGGAGAAGTTTTAAGTTCGAAAATTCTGGATCATGGAAATATTTAGAGATAATTCAGGCTGATGCGTGACTAGGCTGCTTCTTCTTTGTCTGATCCGCGTTGATTTTTGGGAAGGAACGTCTGCAGTTTCTGTTCAAGAACGCGGGGGTTATCTCCTTCCTGGATGGAAATAATTCCCCGAACAATTACCTCTCGCACCATCTGCTCCTGTCGGGAGTAGAAGGAAAGCTTATCCGCAAAGGGGAGGAAGAAGAGGTTGGATACCACCGCCCCATAGAGTGTGGTAATCAACGCCACCGCCATACCAGGACCAATCGCCTCCGGGTCGTCCATGTTTCCCAACATAATGATCAGTCCCATCAGGGTTCCAATCATCCCGAAGGCAGGAGCATAACGTCCCATGGTGTCCAGAACTGCTTTTCCATTTTTATGTCGACCGGCTACCGCTTCCATTTCGGTTCGCAGGACCGTTTCCATCAATTCCGCATCGGTACCATCGACGGCCATCTGGATTCCCATCAAGATGAAGGGGTCCTCAATGTCAGCTGTCTTACCTTCGAGTGCCAGAATTCCTTCCCGACGGGCGACTTCTGCGAACTCGACCAGTTGTTTGACGACCGGGCCCAGTTCCTGCGCTTTAGGGAAGAACACCTTCATCACAACCTGGGCCATCCCGAAGAATGGCCCGAGCGGAAAGGCGATCATACAGGCGGAAATCGCCCCCCCGACCACAACCGCAGCAGATGGATAGTCAATAAACGAGGCAAAGCTCGATCCCGGTGCAATCGCGATCGCAATTAAAAGCAGGGCAATACCAGCAAGCAATCCGCCTACTGATGCTTTATCCATTTCAAGAGCCCCTTATTTAACTGATCGCGAATTACAAAAGTCCGAGAAAATTCTGGAACGTATAAGATCCAGAAAGTTACTGTTTTACCCTGCTGCTGAAAGCAGACGTAATGCCCGTTGATAAGCCAGGCTGCGTTTGATGACTTCCTGGGCTGATTCTTTTACGATGAATCGATCTTCGGTTGTCAAAGTCACGTAAGTATCGGGGCGTTGTTCGACGAACTGAATCAGTTCGGCGTTCACCACGAATTCGTCACCATTTAAACGAGTTAACTTGATCATCCTTGAATTTCACTCCCGTTTAACCTGTCAGTCGCGCTTATCGACCGAGAATCAGAAGTTCGTCGACAAGTTCCTGCACGGAGCTGATCACACGCGTTACCTCGATAGTTGGTGGAAGCGACAATCAGGTCCACCAGGTTTCGTCCGATGTCCGTGTTCGAGAGTTCAATCGCCCCCGCCTGAATCGAACCGGCACCAAAGTTACCCGGCGTCGCCAGGAAGGGTGGACCGGAACTGACCCCTCCCTGAAGGTCGTGGAACCTGCTTCCAGCAAACCTTGAGGGTTGGAAAATCGAGCCAGGGTCACCTGCCCTAACGTACGGATGATACCGTTGTCAAAAACACCGTTGATGACACCGGTTTCATCGATCACGAAGTTCGTCAAAGTACCCGGGTCCGAACCGTCCTGAGAACTGAGTGAAATCGAGCTACCAGCTGATTCGGATGAAATACCCGAAACCTGAGACATATCAATCGTAATCTGCATCGGGCTGACAGCGGCGGTGTTATCTCGCAACACCTGGAAGATCGCAGTGTTCCCATCGATCACTTTACCGTTACTGTCGAATGTGACCGTTTCTGAGGAGAGGAAGACGTCTCCGGAACTGTCGTCAGCACTTTCCATGTAATACCGATAAGTAGTCGAGACAGAATCGCGTGATTCCAGCACAGCCGACATTTTGATGTTAACGGCCTGTCCCAGCGAGTCAAAGACGATGAAGTCTGTTACCGTACTTTCACCATTTGCTTCCTGGCTTTTGGTGAATGAGATGGGAATCGTGCTGCCGTTACTGGTCAAGTCACCGGTGGAGATATCAATATCATTCACTTCCCCGTAGTTACCTGTCACTACGATCTCGCCCGAGCCATTCACAGTAACTCCTGCACCGGTTGGTGAGTTGGATGCTTCATCGATACCGATGGCATTATTCATCATGTCCATCAGATCCTGAAGTGTCGTAACCCCTGCAACCACGTCCAGAGTTGTCGTGGCGGTCGCACGACCTCCTTTACGAGCAGTAAAACTCAGAGTTTCCCAGCAGTAAAGAGAGGATCGCCCGCCAGGTTTTCCAGGTCGGAAAGAAATGTACCGGCTACTGCGGTGGAAGGTCCTGTGCCATCCTGCAGCTGAATACTGTTGAGAATAGTGCCATCGGTAGAAAGTTCACCTGTTGGAAGCAAGGCACCGCTCATCTCGATATTTCGAGTCTGCTGAGCGACGTTCAAGTCACCGAGAGGAATTTCCAGGCTGGTCAGCTGAGTGGTGATCAGGTTGAAGTCTTCATCGACCCCGTAACCCTGCACCCGTAACCCCTGTGCGTTTACCAGAATGTTCTGGCTGTTCAACGTGAAGTTACCGTTTCGGGAGTAAACATCCCCATCGGAACCTTCCAGGATGAAGAAACCATCCCCTTCAATAGCCAGGTCGGAAGGTGATGTACTGTTCGTCACCGACCCTTGTGTGAAGTCTCGCACGATTGCAGAGGTCGTTGCACCTAGACCGATCTGACGTGGGTTAGTACCACCGTTTTCAGCAGAAGGCCGCGAACCAACTGACAGGGTTCGGGAGAGCTGAGTGGTAAACAGCACCGTGGAAGCTTTGAAACCGTTGGTACCTGCGTTCGCGATATTGTTACCCAATACGTCGATCGTGGTTTCGTTCAGCGTCAAACCGTTGAGTGACGTATTCAGCGCAGATGTAAGACCCATAAAAGCCCCCCCAGGCCTGTGGTACAGGTGATGTTAAATTTTAACTGTCTGGTTTCGCAGAAAAAGCTGATTGAATCAGCTGCTGCCTAACCTTTATTTTTTCTTATCGACCAGTTCTCAGTCTGCATCAAAACAAATACAGCACTGATCCTGTTTCTCCTCTACTGCGCAAGGCAGCAGACGATCTATATTGTCTCATCGGATGGAATTGTTTTGCCAAATGAGTAAAATCCGAACGACTCGCAAACTCAACGCAGCCTTCCCTGTTTAACTTCCATCCTGATTAATAACAGAGAGATCAGATTGAGTGGCTCACCACTACCCAGCCAGGTTGACACCAATCACGCTGGAGAGAGGTAGAATGTTCGCGCCACTACCCAGGTAAGCTTCTCCTTCATTCATGAAGGCACGGTCAACCAATCCACTGACCGTAAAGCCACTCTCGTTGATCCCGGTGATCTGTTTGCCAATCAGGCCAGCGGCATTGGTTAACTTCTGGGACTCAACTGCCTGCTGTTGCGTTGTATTCAGTTCTTCGATCGTATCAGCAAGATCACGACTCGAGGTCAACGATTGCATCATCGAAAGCTGACTGAGCAGTTCCTCGTTTGATGTCGGTTGAGTCGGATCCTGATTCTGGAGCTGTGTGATCAGCATCAACAGAAAGTCTTCCGGTTTCAATCCATTGAAACCGGTATCTGCTTTGTCAACAAACTGGTTCCCGGCATTGGTGGTATTACTGGTGGCACCGACTTCCATATTTTTAACTCTTCTTCCTTGAAGATGATTATCTCAATTTGTATGTCAACCTTGTCGTAAACTAAATCTCGACGTCAATGTTTTCCATCGACAGAGAGGCTTTCACAGGCTTACGCTGATTCCCTTCCTCTTCTGTCTGTTCCTCCTGCCAACTCTCCTGCTGGTGCTGTTGCTGGCGGTGTTCCTTTTTCGCATCCTGTTCCTGATCGCGCTGGGAACCCTGCTGCTGACTTTGTTCGTTGCGGTTGGGGTCCTGCACCGTCACTTCGATTCTCTCAACAGTATGTCCCTGGTGCTGCAGCGTTTCTTTTAACCCGGCCAGTTGTTCCAGAATGACCTGTTGTGTCGTACTGCTTTGAACTTCCAATCGTGCAGTGACAACTCCATCCTGGCGTGTCACTTCAATGTTCATGGAGCCCAGCTGAGGAGGAGTTAAGCGAACCTTCAACTGCTGATGATTTTTATCTGCGATCCGGACAGATTCCGAAAGCCGTTCCAGGAATTCAGTCGAATTTGTAGCCGGTAATGTTGTTGTTCCCACCGAAGGTCGAGCTGCAGTTCTTTCTGCGCCACCGGTGCGGGAAGACGAACCTGCTTCAACTCCATTCACAGCTGGTACTGGATCGGATTTTGTTACAGCCCGTTCTGCGGCTGGTGTCTTAAGAGCTGTCTCGCCAGGTAAAATTGCTGAATCAGTCCCTTTTGTTTCGCCTTTTGCAGCAACAGCCGGTCGATTCTGATCAACAGGTTTCGAAGATTCAGACTCACTCGATTGCTCGTTTGCTTCCTGCTTATGTTGCGCAGGAGAGACCGATGACTGCCGCTCAATTTTACCAGTCGGTTGCTGCTGCTCTGGTGAAGTTTCCTCCCCTTCCACACTGGCGTCAGCAGGCGTTTGATTCACACCAGGTAAATTCAGATTACTGGAAACAGAGTTACCTGTCTCGTCGAGCGTCTCCCCTTCTGAAGAAGCAGATGCTTCAACCTCTTCGTGTTCAGGAACCTGATCCGGTTGCGGCACATTCGCTTGAGGAGCATTCACTTCTAAATTGGACGGGGTTTCAACGGGTGGAATCGTTCCTGACTGTTGCGACTCTGTCGACTCGTCAGTTTGTTGAGGTTGTAAGCCGAGTATTAATGGTTCACTTGCAGTGGAAAGATTCCGTGTATTGATTGGCTCAGTTGATTCTGGGGTGGTTTCAGGAAGAAGGTTGCCTTGTGGATTACTTCCTTCATTCTCCTGCTCTGAGTCTGGCTGACTTCCCGTCTGAGGGAGGACAAGATTGTTCAATGTTTCCAGAATCTGTGCTGCAAGTTCCTGTCCCGGTTTGTCTGGCTTGTGATTCGATTGCCCTGGCCCTTCTCCATTCAACGGATTAACGAGCTCATTCACCAGCTCCTGAATTTTCGAAGCTAATTCCGCTGGATCAACGGGGGGTGCATCAGAAGTACCGGTGGGAGTTGCTCCGAACTGATTTGAAATCAGATTCAAAATCAATTTCCCGGGAACATTCAGTTGGCCATCAGAATTTGTTTCGAAGAGAGGATGCACAACAGGTCCATTGGATTCCGCAAGGGTTCCTTTAATCTGCTGTAGAAAGTCTCCGGCGAAACTGGCAGGTGGTTTATCAAAATCGTCTGAGCTCACTCCATTTTCAAGTAATAGAGCGAAGGCCTGATTCAAAGTTTCCAGCGATTCATCCAACGACTCAGATAACTCAACCCCATCCAGATTCAATTCCGGTTCTGTACCGGTGGTATTTCCTGGTGAGGGAGAAGTGCTGGTGTTCTCCTGACCGGATGTGACTGGTGCTGCGAGATTTGGTTCCCCGGTTGTGGAGTTGGAGCGGGAATCGGCTACTTCAGATCGTCGCGAAGGAGTTGATGTCGGTTCGTCGGCAGCAGATCGCGATGAAGGAATTGTCTCTTCTTCAGGCGCAGTCCGTTCTGGCTCGGGGCGACTTGTCCGACGTGTTGTTTCGGGTGCGCGCTCGCGATTAAAACGTTCTGGTTCCTCCGCGCGCGAACGATTTTCCTCAGGTCGGTACGTTTCGCGGGTCGATGAGGGTTCAGGTCGGCTGTAGGAGCTGCGTCGATTCTCGATATCGAGCGATTTTTTCAGTGCGGTCTGGTAAGTCGACTCACCTGTCTCTGCAGACCGGAACTTGAGCAGCGTATTATCAGTCGCCTGTCCTACCAGATTTTCAGGTAAGAAATTGACTTTTAACTGCTTAGTGATATCGTTTCCCGCCATAACCCCGCCTTTTAGTCCGCATTCGACTCTGGATTGATCCAGTAAATACATCGGCAGTCAGCATGCAGATTCACCACGAAGGCTGCAAGTGCCGAGTAGGAGGCTGGTTACGGGACTGGGGCTGGTTGTTAACTGGCTGTTTATTCTTTCTGGGCCGCAGCCATGGTTCCCTTGGCAATCGAGTTCAAGGGTTCACCATGATAGATATCCTGGAAGATCTGCTTTCCTCGTTCCCGAACCTCTACTTGTCTAGAATCGGAAAATCCCAGCAGAATCTTGGAGATTTCTTTGCTCTCCATCTCTTTTATGAGGATTACGCAATCTTTAACGTCCAGAGTCATCAAATGCTCAACTTTTTTCGAGTCGGGCTTGAGAGATTGCAGGACCAGCCGGGATCGCTCAACTTCGGCGGAGGTATTGCGACTCTCGATTGCCTGGACTTCCGCCAGGAATTTGGATCTAAGCTGTTCCAGGCTTTCCTTATCCTCTTCCAGGCGCTGAGCTTCCTCGCGCAGGTTTTCGCTCAGGGTGCTGAATATATTGTCCTGATCGTGAATTCCGACGACCCGTTCAGCCCGTTTGGTAGAAATTTCCTGGTGGGATGGGGTATCTGTTGTTTTGTGCTCTTCTTCCACCAGCAGATCATTTTCACTGGGGTCGATCCCCTGCATGATCATTTTGATGTCCTGTAACGATTGGGGGTTGAGCGTACCCTGATTCCAGTAGAATGCGAAAACGATCCCCTCTGTGATCAGGGTCGCCACAGCCATCACGCCTAAAACCATTCCCAATGTTCGTATCATGCTTACTTGACTCCAACCTGATTCCACTCAGGAAATAACATCGCTCTGAAATTGAATTGGTCCCGCTTACCACTTACACCTTATGAGACTCTGTAAAGTTAGTCTGCTCTGCTTAAGGTGTCGCTTCAGTGTGTCGCTCGCCAGGCTTCTTCCAGTTCCAGATTCTCCTGATGAATTTGTGTTGATGTATGGTCGTCCTGCTTACGTGTTTTAATTTTTTCGATTACCTTGACATCCTGATCAGCCTGAATCAGGGCCTGTCGGCATAAGTTGATTTTCTCTTCCAACTGACGCCGATTTTCATCGATCATTTTCATTTTGATTTTTAACTGTCCCAGATGAAAACGACGCGATGAAATTCGATCAATGTCGATTTTCCCCTGTTGTCCGAGCTGTTTAATTTCGTTTTCAATCGAGTGGTATTCCTTCTGGACCCGGTTCTTCTGCTGCACCAGCTCCTCATCCGCAGCGAGCACCTGTGCCAGCACCTGGCGACAGACATCGCGCCGGTTTTCCCTGTACTTGAGTAAGGGATCCAGTTGAAACTGAAATTTTTTCACTCGCTGAGTTCCTCACTCTAAAAATAGATTAAAAAACTCACTCTACCGAACAGAATTTCGCCCCAGGGGACGATTTACCCGAGGTGCCCCGGTGACGGCAGCTCCATTCGCAAACGTATCGAGTTGCCCTAATTGTTTCAGTGTCTCTTCCCAACTCGTGCTCTCTTCAGAGGTTTGCTGCAGGAACTGCAACAAAGGTCCCCGCAGTTGAATAGCGGCATCGACGAGGGGATTGGTCCCTTTCTGGTACGCTCCGATATTGATCAAATCCTCTGACTGCTGATACGCGGCCATTAATCGTCTCAGCTGGTTGGCATGCTGACGATGTTCTGACGAGCAGATATCACTCATGCTTCGACTGATGCTTCCCAGTACATCAATCGCCGGAAAGTGCGCTTCATGAGCGAGCTTTCTCGAAAGCACGATGTGTCCATCCAGAATTCCGCGCACAGCATCGGAAACAGGCTCGTTGGTATCGTCCCCTTCCACCAGCACGGTATAGAAACCGGTAATACTACCCCGGTTATTCCGGCCACTTCGTTCCAGTAATTGTGGCATCAGTGAAAAGACAGATGGCGGATAACCTCGTGTGGCGGGAGGTTCCCGGCGGCCAGACCAATTTCCCGTTGCGCCAGTGCAAAACGAGTCACCGAGTCCATCATCAGCAGAACATCTTTTCCCTGATCACGAAAATACTCGGCAATCGCAGTTCCCAGAAATGCCGATTGCAAACGCATGACAGCGGGTTCATCACTCGTCGCTACAACGACAACGCTTTTTCGTAAACCTTCCGGACCGAGATCCCGTTCCAGAAACTCACGTACCTCGCGACCTCGCTCTCCCACGAGCACGACGACATTCACATCCGCCGAGCTCGTGCGGGCAAGCTGCCCCATTAATGTACTTTTTCCGACACCGCTACCGGCAAAGATGCCGAGACGTTGCCCTTTCCCACAGGTCAGAAATCCATCAATCACTCTTACGCCGGTTGTCAGCACTTCATCAATCCGGGGACGATCGAGAGGAGAAGTTGCCGCAGCATTTATCCGGGCAATGTGAGGTAGAAAGACAGAGTTTTTCTGATCGATGAATTCACCGCGACCATTTACAATTCTACCGAGAAGTTTTTCTCCCACTCGAATTGCCGGAACCGATTGAATCAACTCCACTTTGTTTCCTCGACGAATGCCGTCGAGTTTTCCCAGCGAGAGCAGAAAGGTCTCTTCACCATGAAAACCGATAACCTGGGCATCGAGTGGCGTGCCATGATGTCGATAAATTCGACACAGAGAACCGAGAGGAGCAGAAAGACCCGCCACCGAGATCGTCAATCCAACTGTCTTCAGCACACTCCCGGTCATCCCCACCGACAAAATGCGATCGAGATGATTCGTGAGGGAATCGAGTTTATATTGAACAGCGGTCATGACTACTCAGAACTGTTAGTGAATTCATTCAAGGTTTGAGGGTCAGACTGACTGACCGGGATTACTTTTTTTAATGAGGTTTTCGTTTTGTTCAGGACTGCTGATCGGAGATGAGTTCAGCCACAATTCGATCGATCTGTGTCTCCAGACTCGCATCGACAGTTCCATGCTGGGTTTCAATCCAGCTGTCACCACGGGCCAGCTTCGGATCAGCTTCTACATGAACTTTCCCGCAACTCGATAATGATTTGACAACCGCATCACGTTCGGTCCCCAGAGTTTCATAATCCTCCGGATTCAGGTAGACAGTCACCTCTGGTGCACCTGCCACCAGTTCGAGAGTTGATCGTAGAATCTCGGTCCCCAGTTCCGGGTTCAGCTCGATCGTCCGATGGGCGACTTTACTGGCGATTTGAGCAGCAAGTTGAATCGCAATCTGTTCCCAGGAATGCAACCAGTTGTCCTTCTCCTGAAGTAAAGTCTGGGCCACCTTGTCGAGAGCAGGTAAGACGGTCGAAACACTGTTCTGGACTCCGATTTCAGAGAGCTTCGTCGCCTTCTGATCGATTTCCTGTTGAGCATGTTGACGCCCTTCAGCGAGGCCCTGCTTCAGGCCTTTCTCGTGCGAGTTACTCGTGATGGCATCCGCCTGTTGTTTTGCCTCTGCGAGAATCTGTGCAGCCTGTTCTTTGATTCTGGCGAGGTATTCCTCACCCTGTTTTTCCAGATCCTGATAGTTGAAGGCGACCTTCGATCCCATGTTTCGCAGGGAACCTGCTTTGAGAACACGATCTGTTTCTAGAAATGGCATCGAATTGATCTTTAGTTTGGAATTGATCTTTAGTTTAAGTGGACCTGAAACCCTCAAATGGGTGACATTGATTTTTAATTTGTGAGGCTTCCTGGTTTACTGATTGAGATAAAACCACAACAGGAATTAAGTATTGTCACATTACGAGATCATGCGATCCCCTTCGTTGGCAGAAACTTCGATCTCGCCGGCATCTTCCAGTCGTCGCACGACATCGACAATCTGCTGCTGCATGCCTTCGACATCGCTGAGTTTGACAGGCCCCAGGAATTCCATTTCTTCGCGTAACAGGTCGGCTGCCCGCTGAGAAAGGTTGCCGAGGATTTTGTCTTTGATCGCTTCGGAAGCTCCCTTGAGTGCCATGGCCCATTGAGCGTTGTCGACCTCTTTGAGCAGGGATTGAATCGCCTTGTTGTCGAGTTTCATCAGGTCGTCGAAGACGAACATTAATCGTTTGATTTCTTCGGCCAGTTCTTCGTCTTCTTCCTCCAGTTTTTCGAGAATGACTTTGTTGGTCGTCCGGTCGGTAACGTTCAGAATCTGAGCGACCATGGGAACTCCTCCCGCTTTCTCTGAATGGCGTGAAAGCAAAGAGGTCATGCGACTTTCCAGACTCGATTCAATATCAGAGACAACTTCCGGGCTAGTCTGCTCCATGTGGGCGACACGCCGAATCACTTCCATCTGCTTACCGGCCGGCAAACCGGAAACGACTTCAGCGGAAAGCTGGGGCGGAAGATGGGAAAGAATTAAAGCGATTGTCTGGGGGTGTTCATCGCTGATAAAGGCGAGCAGGTTGTCAGCTTCTGCCTTGTGCAGAAAACCAAACGGAACAGCGCTTAGAGATTGCTTGATGTTCTCCAGAATTTCAGAAGCGTGTTCATCACCCAGTGATTGAGCAAGCAGCTCCCCGGCGAAGTCCATTCCTCCGCCGCCAATTTGCGTGCTCTCGCTGGCCATTTTATAGAATTCGCTGAAGACGTTCTTCTGCTGATCTTTCGTGACGTTCTCCATCTTGGCAACACGAAAGGTAACCGCCTCCACCAGATGCTTGGGCAACAGACTGAGAACTTCTGCAGCGACTGGTTTATCCAGACTCAGAATTAAGACTGCTGCTTTGTCGATATCATCCATGATATTGACCTGCCTACTCTATCTACAGAATCATGTTGAGCAGCGCGATCACACTGCCAACGATTCTGTTCCCTGTAGGTCACTTAAAAATTGATTTTGATTAATTTCCGCCACTCGGAGAGAGCCACTGAAATATGGCCACGAGTACACCACCTCTGCGGAATGAGGGGCTGTTAATACTCTATTTATGGCAAATGGATCAAGATCGATTTCAACCAGCACCAGTCGAAACCAGCCTCAATACCGGTTCTGGACCAGCTTCATGCTCAGTTTCCGGCGCAAATCGGCCCCTGAATGAGTGAAAGCAGCAATTCGGCAGGAATTTCGATTCCTCAGCGGGCGTTCCGAATCCAGTTGCTGATCACGGCCGCTGTCATCTCGGGATTCTCTTTTACGACAGAGAGCAATGCTTCCCGTTCCCCTGACTCCGGCATAATGAACGAAGGTTGATGTTTGACATCTTCCTCTTCCACTTCAGGTTTCAGAGCGGCTTGAAGAGTGGCTGCTTCCACTTCGACATCCGGCAACTTAGGCATACTGCGGTTGAGGGACCTTAACGCCCATAAGGCGAGGATCACCATCATCACCGCCCCACCCCACTCGGTTCCCCAGTCAAACAGCTTATCTGTCATGGGGATCGCCAGAGTGGGCATCTCCGGTTCCTGGGGTACGACTGTCTGCACCGAAATCGACGTCGGATTCGGATTCTGGGTCAAATCGACATTAATTCGGGTTGCGACAATTTGTTTGACCTTGGTTTCCACTTCGGTCTTAACAGTCAACAAAGCCTGCTGGAAACCATTGGGATCGTCCGCTTCAACAATCTGAGGATTCTGCTGCAGCAATAATGAACGGGGATAACTCTCGGGAATCGTCACCGAAACCCGGGTCGCTTCGGGCATCGCTCCAAACAGTTCCTGATCGATGATTTCGTACCGGGGGACGGTTAATGTTTCTGAATTCTCCTCAGTCAGCGAACTGCTGCTTTCGGGCCCCTGCTCTTCTTCCACACTTAACGGACTGGCGTTAGGAACAACTCCCGGTTCCTGGCGGGCCCGCTGTTTCTGAAACTGCTGCTGGCGGGTTTGCGTCGAGGATTGCAGTGCAACAGTCTGTTTCGGATCGACAATCTGCTCCCGGCGGGATTGCCGCTGTATCTCGGATAGCTCGACTGTCACCAGGACATTCACATCAGGAATGAAGCTCAGAGCCTGAGACAAATCGATTGCCGTAGTTCGTTCGTGCTCGCGGGTCAGGCGTAAGAGTTTATCACTGACTGAAT
Source organism: Planctomycetaceae bacterium (assembly GCA_041398805.1). Lineage (GTDB taxonomy): Bacteria > Planctomycetota > Planctomycetia > Planctomycetales > Planctomycetaceae > Polystyrenella. The sequence continues at coordinate 376,719 of JAWKUC010000004.1, forward strand.
CTTCCTCTTCGCCACCATATGTTTTTGACTGAGAAATATCCGTAACGGAGACATATTGAGGTCGCATATCCGGAATCGCAGCCGAGACCATCTGCCGGATTGCATTGACTGTTTCTCTCGTCAGAAAAGCACCCGGACGGGGTTTGACCACCACAGATGCCGTACCGTCAGATCTGAGTTCCGCCATCCTTTTTTACTGGATCGAGCCCACTCCCAACTGTCGCCGAGTCGATGATCCATCGTCTTAGCCAGGTCGTAACTTCTTTTCTTTGGCACTGGTCATCGCCACATCGAACTCTTTGTACGACATGTAAACGTCGACATATCGGCAAGTGCTTTTTCCTCGGCTGTCTGCAGTGATCCACCATAAGCAGTCAAACCTGACTGACTCAGTAAGATCACGCGTTATAGCGTTCGAGTTCCGCACTGGGGACGAATCTGTCCCCCTTGGTCTCGAATTCATTCAGGTTGGCATCGAACAAGGCTGCCTGGGCAACACTCATTTCTTCGACATTGAAGCGACGGCCATATAATGCCGGAGTCGAACTGCCACTATTCCCGCGGATCACCACAAAATAGAAAATCAGCGGTACCAGCAAGGTCACAACCGCCAGCGTTCCCCGCTGACTGGGCGTGAAGGAATGGTACAGTTTCTGAAGTTGTGAGAATGTATTTTTAAGAGGTTCCATAAGCCGGACATCACCACTGGTTGAAGTTCCAACGGTCAATATCCTGGAAGGAATTAATGTCCGTGGTCTTTAACCTGCTCTGAATCGAAGTCTAGTCTGTATCTGATGGAGGAGAGAGAGGGGGGAGTTATACAAAGAAACACAAACTTGAGTCTATCTGAGTTTTGAGAGAATTTTTCCCGGAGAATTAGCCCACTGCTCTATTCAGCCTTTAGCCCTGATTACATCCTCAGTTGCTGAATCTCCTGATAGGCTTCCATCATTTTATTGCGCATCTGCAGCAGGAGTCGCATCGACAATTCCGCTTTTTGACCGAAGACATCACTTCGACCTGGGAAATATCTTCACCCAATAGCTCCGGTCGATCGCATTTTGTGCGTTCAATTCAAACTGATTTGTCTCGGCCACGGCTCCCGGAGGCAATCTGAAACAGGCCTCCGCCAACTGACCCGTCGAACCCTGTGGATGGAGGAAACCTGGTTGCATTAAAGGGGAAACTGTGGAAGTGATGAAATCGGTTGTGTCATCCAGGACAGACCTCAGACAGGTTCGAGAGAAGAGAGTTTTACGGTCATTGCAAGGGTTAACCCAGAATTCGCAGCCCCAACTGAGCCATTTGTTTCGTGATATCCAATCAAAACGTTCGCTTCGTATGCCCTGTTCGCTTCCATTGCATTGACTGAACTCGGTCACCATGTCGAAATTCGGTAAAGAGACAAATCCATCTTTGTCGGCATCAGGGTGACCTGGTTCGTACTTACGACGGGCTGGAGTCTGATCATCAATCTGAACCTCAGCCGAGACGCCCGCTCCGCCAGATTCATTACGATTTTCCGCCGCGAAGGTGACAAAACGACGCTGGAACGGGCTGAGATTCCCATCGGCATCGCGTGGTATGCCAGGTGGCGGTATTGCCGAAGATCGTGTTCATTCTCAGCCGCTGTGCGACCAGAGCACTTGTACTGACATCAATTGCTTTAAACATGTCTAACTCCTTTAGACTGGAACCAGCTTCCCATCAATCTGGTATTTCAGTTCTGAAATCAGGGCCGTTCTGAAATAACAGCCTGCATCAGACTGAACTGGCTCGTCATTAACTGCACCGCATAATTCTGCATCATCATGTTTTTCGTCAACTTGGCGACTTCCTGCCTCGATGCTGCGGTTGTTGTTGTCATGGAAGGTAATGTTCTCTGGATCGGCCTCCACTGCCTGAAGATCCGGAGTAAAATTGACCTGGGTGACCGGTTCACCGAGTAATAATCTGCAGCAGACGTCGCCCCGGCCACATTTCCTTTGACGCTGGGTGACGGCTTGCTTCAAAGTGCCTGTTGAAAGTCATCCACCGGCAGATCACGAGGCCGGTAATCGGGCGTATCCACGTTCGCCAGATTTCCCGCCAGGACCTCATGTAGCTTCTGTCCGAATTGAGCCACCTTCTCCAGAAGCGGAATTGATGTTTGATCGAAAATCGAATTCAACATGACTGAACTTTCCTGCCTTCAAACAACAGCGTTTTTATTTCACTAAACAGACTTAAGCAACTCGACGATGTTCCTGCGGCTGGATCGAACTGGCCCCAGGAATGGTTACCTTATGCTCCTCTTGCGCAGTCACCTGCACATTGGAGCCTGGGCCTCCCCGGGGAGGATAACCATACTCTCTCAATTTACCCGATAAGGTTCGTAGACCAATTTGAAGTGCCTGGGCAGTCTTCTCCCTGTTACCACCATATCGGGTGAATGTGGTTTCAATCAGTTTGCGTTCCATCTCTTTGAGCGTTAAACCGACTTGCTCTACCTCTGTTTCTTCTGATCCCAGCCAGGGTTCCAGCAGATCGGCTGTCAGGTGTCTGCCGGGATTAAGGGCACATGCTTTATAAAGGACGGATCGCAACTCGGCTTCGTTCCCCAACCAGAACCGAGTCTGAATCAGGTGAACTGCCGAAGAATCGAGCGTCTGCGCGGGTAACCCTTCCTGCCAGGAAATTTCTGAAAGGAATGATTCGGCCAGTAATGGAAGATCTTCCCGTCGTTGACGAAGTGCAGGAACGACAATCATTCTGGAGCAAAGCAAATTGTGCAGTTCGGGAATCAGTCGTTTTTCCGCAAGAGCAGTCTCTGCAGATTCAGACAGTGTGCAGATCAAGCGGGGAATTCTCAGGTGAGTCAGACTATTTTGTTCATCCTGATTACGGCTCCGCTCAATGAGTCTCACGAGGGAGCTCTGCAAACTGTGTGGCAAAGCCTCGATCTGATTGAGTAACAGAGTTCCCCCACGGGTCGATTGGATCAGAGAATCCGGAGCTGTTGAGAACAAGGCTGCTTCAACCTGCTCAATCGACAATTGCCCCAGGTTCAGGACTTTAAAAGCCTGAGTTCCACGTGAACTGAGTGAATGCACGGCACGCGCCAGTCGATTGAATTCGACTCCGCTTTCGCCACTCAGGCAGACTGCCTGATCTTCCCGAGCTGCTTTTTCCAATTCTGCTTTTAAAGTCTGCATCGTCGAGCTGACACTCACAATCTGTGAGAACGCCTGATTGATCAGTTGCTGCTTGAGTTGGTTGTTTTCTGCCAGTAGTCGCGAGCGTTCGACGGCAGAGAATAATACTGATCGCAATCGATCGGGTGAGGCATTCGATTCCAGAATGTCGTAGCGGGCAGCAGGAATTGTCATCCGGCCTACCGATTCTGTCTCAGGAGCGATGCATACGAGTTGAGTATTCAACTTCTGCTCCTGAATGAACGTATAAAATTCAACGAGTGCACGATTACCATCGGCCGCCTCCACCAGGCAGACGGCGATGTCATTCTCCAGAAGTCGTTCTTTAACCGCCGAGAAACTCTCTGCCTGTAACAAAGAGAAACCGGCCCGTTGCAGTTGCTCGGTCCGACGAAGACGTGTGTTTCCCTCGGTCGCATACACCAGAATCTGGCAGGCGAATGAACTGGCTGTACTGAATGAATTTGAATGCATCTTTTCAACTCCGAAGAATTGTCACTGTTCAATCAACTTTTATGTTTGAATTTCTAACTGATAACTCTAGCGGCCGACATTTAGATAACGATGAGTTTTTGAATCTGTCTGATCGTAATAAGCATCGTTGGCCTGCATACTGCGGGATATCTCCTGCAGTTGCTGCTGTGTTTTATCCCGGTTGATCTGCAGCTGGGTTGTTCCCTGCTGCTCCAGCTGAACCAGCGAAGCCAGAATGGCTTCTGTCTCAGCCAGAAGTTGTTCACATCGATTCCGCTGATCTCCCGGTAACGCATCGCGGTCCGCCTGCCAGTTTTCCCATAACTCGGGATGTGACTGTTTCTGTTCTTCCATCAGGTTCAGTACCCGCTGCTTACGACCGATGATCGACAGCAGATCGTCCAGACGATTCTGGGCAATGGCCCCATTCTGTTCTTCCGAGAGGGCGAGCAGAATTCGGCAATGCTCAAAACGATGCTTAAAGCAGGTCAGATAATCTTCAGATTTTCTGGTCGACATTTCAGACCTCCCCCAATTCAAAAGATTTGTTGAAGCAAGTATTCAGCATGCTGGTCATCGCAAGTCCCCCGCTCCGAGTTGATTGTTACTCATACCGTAAGCACTGCGTGTCCAGTCGAGCCAGAATCCCCAATCGTCCTGGCTGAGATGAGAGTCCTTCTTGCTGAAAATCTTTCCATCCTGGAGAAATTTCTTATATGTGAAATTCGCCGATTCAATAAACATTTTGGCGTCAATATCCTGCCCCTTATGTTTGAAGCAGTTGGCAATCTGGATGTAGGAGAGAATCACCATTTCGTCATCCGGGTATTCCGTCACCGCGGCAAAGTAAGCATCTTTGGCAGAATCAATGTCTCCCAGGGAGTACAGTGTATGTGCGATTTCGAAGTAGCTGTTTCGCAGAATTTTCTGCCCTAATTCATCCAGCCGATTGGCGTTTTTCAGGGTCAATAATTCCTCACGTAGAATTTCAAACTGTTCCAGAGATGAGGTATTGAACTCATTCACCTGTTCCCGCAAACCATCACGGGCAGTGTCCGTTTCGGCAACTTCATATTCAGCGGCCGGTTTTTCGGCACTGCGACGATACGCGTGGGCCAGCAGATAACGGGCTTCCATCTGGTTCTCCCCCTCGGGAAAACGTTCGAGTAATTCATCGAGTTTATCAATCGCCAACGACCAGCTATCAAAAGCCTTTCGAAGTCGCTCTGTTTCGGCTTGAAGTTCGGCCTCTGTTTTATCTTCAATTGTCGTGACCTGCTCGTTGTAAATCATCGAGCCTTTGAGGAAATACAACTGTCCCAGACCAAACAACGTTTGCCGCCATTCCCGGGCGTCTGGAGTCAGCTGTTCCGACGTGATCACCTTACGCCAGGTATCTTCTGCTTTCTGCAGGTAATCATGTTTTTTGTCGCTCAGGTAACTTTTTTCGAAGTAACATTTCCCCAGCAAATAACGGGCTTCGAACGCAAATACGTCTGTGGGAAAGACGAGTAAGACATACTCGAAGGTATTAATCGCATCATCGAGCTGGTCCAGGTCCATGTAGTTTTCACCCAGGCGTAAATAAGCCCGTGCCAGACCTTTGGATGGCTTGGAATTGATAAACAGATGCGTTACACGAATCGAGTTCGGAAAATCATGTCCACGGCGATATTGTTCTGAACTTTCCCAGAGTGCATCGCTGTATTCTTCTGCACTTTTAAGATAATTCGCCTTATCTTCCGATGCAGCACCCGCCTGAATCCAGACGGCGCGCAGCTCTCTGGTCAGGGATATCCATTTGGAATAGTCAGCTGTTTCCAGAATTTTTCCAGGTGCAATGCATGCTGTTTGTAGGTTTCAGCAATTAACTCTTGGATCCGTGCCTCGTTAAACAAGCGGGGAGCCAGTTGGAGAGAGCAATCGCTTCATCATATTTCTGTTCATCAATCCATCGTTTCCAACCTCGATGAACCTCATCCTGAAACTTGGCCACACTCAACCAGATGTTTCGAAAATCTTCCAGGTCTTCAATCGAGTTGAGCCGCTTTTCGGTAACGCTGCAGCGCCTGCTCGTCTTTGCCAACTTTCTGATGCAGAACGCCGCCCACAAGTTTGCGGCGACTCCTTCGTGCGTATTGGCATATTCATCTGCCGTTCTTTCGTAAAAGACGATGGCACGGTCATAACGTTCCTGCTGGTCTTTGTCATTCGTCGTAACTCACCACTCTGCCGGTCACATTCTCCAATCAGAAACAAAGCTCGACGGGCATAGGTTCTATCCAACCCTTTGGAGTGGGCAATTTCATCCAGTTTTTTTCGCGCATCCTCAAACAGACGTTCTTCCATCAGACGCTGGGCCTGAATGAGTTTGGTACTCTGTAGATTTTGCTGAGCGTCCGTTAATTCCTTCTGAATAATGACATCCACATCAACTCCACTTAACTCAGGGTGCGAGTCCAGGATGTCTGAAATTCGATTCACCGTTGCATAAACCTGGGCTCGTGTGATTAAAGCCTCGTATTTCTGTCTCTCAGAAAAGTTTTTTATCCCCTGATGCATATAGACCAGTTGATTAGTTTCATTCACTTTCATCAACTCTTCTTCGGTCATCTCGGCATAATCGACTTTCTCCGGATAAGGAAGAACTTCAGCGCCATGAGTTAATACCCAGTACATCGCATTGGAATACTGGGCTGCTTTTAAATAGGTCTCTTCTTCCTTTTCAAGTAACCAGAGGTGCTGTAACCTCAGCGAAGCATCAATCAGGTCATGTGCTGTAAGGGCTCAATATCGTGATGCCCCTTGGTACCGGGGGTTCGATGCACAGACCATGTCATCAAAGTCAAAGATCTAGCTCCAGTTGAATGATCGCCTCTTCGTTCATACCCAGTTTCTGAAGACAAACACCGTAAGCATATTGCAATTTGTGCTTATGTTTTATGTCTCCTCCCTGCGATGCTTCCGTAAATGCCAGGCCGCTTTACGCAATGAGGAATCTGACCACTCGTCACCTTCCAGATCCATCCCATCACCCGGGAAGTAGATGATGCCATACATATAGTCAAAGGAAACATCGAGTTCCTGGCCCGGATAAGCGACAGCCTGAGCCCAGCGGGTGGCCTGTGTGCCTGGCGGCGCAGTTCTGCAGGTTCCATCTTAGCCAGACTCGGTTCGAGTTGATCCTGGGTACCAGCCTCTTCAAGGCGACCCTTAAATACTCGTTGGGATGGAATTCTTCCTGGTCATTCCAGATCCAGAAATTGATCGCACCCAGAATCAGCAATAAGAAGCCGAAACCGGTTGAACTTTCTTGTCCAGAAGGATATCGATCATATTCTCACCCTGCTGACAGCAGGCCATTCGGGCAATTTCTCTGTCTAGATCACTTCAGTGCAGCATTAGCGCATGCAATCCAAGTGACACAGAAACAGGTGCCAGAGAGGACTTCTTTTCAACAGATCACCGCAGGTTGATCGGCTGAACTTGAGTCTTTTTTGATTATTTAGGGGAGAAAGAGAGAAAGAGATGCGGGTCTTATCCGGATTTTAAATTCATGTCAACATGAGACCAGAACCGGTTCACCCCGTCTTACCCAGACTTCCAGAGTTGCAGCTAAACACCTTCAATGGCATTATCCACCGGGTGTCAGCGACAGCATTTTCCAAAGCGTTGTGCGACTTGCTGCTTGAGCAGGTGATAATCGGGATGACCCAATCTGCCTGAATCAACCAGTTTAAAAGCAGCAGTTCGGGCCTCTTCCAGAATCTCGACATCCCTCACCAGATGGGCAACGCGTAAGGGCATCGCTCCATGTTGCCTGGTTCCAAGGACATCCCCTGGACCTCGCAATTCGAAGTCCGCTTCGGCGACCTTAAAACCATCAGTCGTCTGCTCCAGCGTTCCCAGACGATGTTGTGCCTGTTCCGAATCGGCCTCGGAAAATAGAAAACAGTACCCTCGGAACTGCCCTCGTCCAATCCGTCCTCTGAGTTGGTGCAGTTGCGACAACCCGAAGCGCTCCGCCTGCATGATGGCCATTAAGGTGGCATTCGGAACATCGACCCCGACTTCAATCACAGTCGTGGAGACAAGGACATCCAGTTCCTGATTGCGAAATCGTTCCATCACCTGATGCTTCTGATCACGGTCCATTTGACCATGTAACAAACCGAGTCGAAACTCGCTTAGTTCTTTTTCGGAGAGTTGTTGATAAACAGCCTCCACACTCACAGGCATTTCGAGCGGGTCACTCACTTCCTCTTCTGCAAACTCAATCCGGGGACAGACAACATACGCCTGACGGCCCGCCCGAATCTGTTTGGCGATAAATTGCCACGCTTTCTGCTGAGTGGGTCCCCCCTGCACCCGACTGGTCACCACTTCCTGACGCCCGGGAGGTTTCTCCGTGATGAATGTCAAATCGAGATCACCGAACAGAGTCATGCATAAACTGCGCGGAATCGGAGTGGCTGTCATTACCAGCACGTGGGGGAATCTTTGGAGCTGGTGAAGACGGCCCGCTGCTCCACACCGATTATGCTGTTCATCAATGACGGCAACCCCCAGTTTGTGAAACTGGACATCTTTCTGAATAACAGCCTGGGTACCGACGATAATCTGAATCTCTCCCTGCTGAATCTGCTCCAGCGTACGTCGACGTTCGGCAGGGGTGAGAGCACTCGTCAGTAATTGAATCCGGACCTGACTGTCAAACAGCAGACTGTTCAGTGTCTGCCAATGCTGATTAGCCAGAACTTCCGTGGGAGCCATTAAGACCCCCTGATAACCAGAGGCGACTGCGACCAGCAACGCATAAATCGCAATGACTGTCTTCCCGGCACCGACATCGGCCTGTAGTAACCGATGCATGGGAATGTCTCGTTTCAGATCGGCAACGACTTCCAGAATGGCTTTATCCTGTCCCGTTGTGAAACGAAAGGGAAAGCGTCGGCGAATACGGGAGTCAATCCTGGCATTAACCTCCAGTACAGGTGCCTGTCCCTGTTGCTGCCAGCGCTGCTTACGTAAAGCGAGACCAGTCTCAAACTCCAACAGATCTTCAAAGATCAAACGACGACGTGCAAGATCATACTCCTCGCGGCTGGCAGGCGTATGCACAAATCGCATCGCCTCTGGCAAAGTGCAGAGTTCAAAATGAGATCGAAACGATTCGGGAAGGCGCTCTGGAAGTAGATCGACATAGTCGCGTACTACAGTCTGCATGATGCGCCGCAACGTATGCATTTTCAGACCTTCAGTCAGACCATACTTCGGCAGCATTCCTCCATGCGCCGCTTCATCATCTTCTTCCAGGAACTGAATTCGAGGGTGTGCCATCTCCCAGCGTCCCCCCCTCCGTTTTGGTTTACCTGAAAATAGATAAGCGCCTCCTGGTACCAGCTTGTTTCGAATCCACCCCTGATTGAACCAGTTCGCCTGCAGATAGGCCCCATCACAATCGAGCAGACAGGTTGTCAGGACACGCCCCCGGGTCAGCATGCGTCCATCAATATCAACAACCTGCCCCCGGACCGTTTGCAGTTCATCCTCCTGCAGATCTTCAACACGACTGACATGCGTTAAATCGAGTACATCCCGAGGAAGATTCCAGAGCATGTCCTCAACAGTCACCAACCCGAGCCTGGCCAATAACGCGGCCATTTCCGGCCCGACACCGGATATATATTGCACAGGTTGTTGCAGGGAACGTTCAGACATGATGACAACGAGGATTCTCTAAGAGGGAATTTTCAAGAGTGGTAAGATTTCACTCAGTCGTATCATAACCGGGTAAGCGACGGAGTTCACCGCCTGCCGCTTTTTTCATGTAACCCTGTGGGACAAGAGGTATTCCCTGCCCGCTCGATATTCCAGCAAAGTCGATTGATTCCGAACTTGAGATTTCCCGAAGTTTCACTAAGATGGGGCGACTATCAGGGCGTGTAACTCAGGGGCTAGAGTGCCATCTTCACACGGTGGAAGTCGCAGGTTCAAATCCTGCCACGCCCATTTTGCTGATATGAATGTCATTATAAGAAGTGATCCTGAAACCCTGATTGGGGTTGAATCGTACCTTACTTTAGAGGTTGCAGGTCCCTCTTTCTGCAAGAAGAACCCAGGCGATCGATGAAGTCCACCCCCGTCTCACGAAATCTGGTTCTACTGGGGATCGGACTCGGCTTCTGTTCAGCGGTGAATTACTCCATCGCGAATGCCCTGCTCAATGATCTGGCGCATACAAATAATTTTGACTGGGCGGTCTGGGTCACCTGCATCAAAGCGATTCCCGCGACTTTGCTCAGCTGGTTTGTGCTCGGTTGGCGACGCATGCGGGGGCTCTCAACTCTTCCCCCCCGGGGAATGTTCTGGCCGATGATCGGTTTCGGCTTTTTAATGCAGTTCGGTGGAAATGTCTTCTTTCAATTCTCATTAAGTTACATCGGACTCGCTCTGTCGGTCCCGCTCTGTTTCTCCACCATTATTTTAAGCAGTGCCTGGCTCAGCTGGTTCTGGTTGAAAGAGTCATTACAGAAAGAGACGATCATTTCGATCGTGCTCCTCTTCTTCGCCATCGTGCTCCTTTCACTCGGTATCGAACAGGCGACTTCGACCAGAAGCTATCTCGATCAGACCAGCCTCTGGACCCAGATCACAGCAATAATCGGGGCCACCTTCGCCGGTATCTCTTATGGAGTCAGTGGTGTTGCCATCCGCCATAGTCTGCAGAAAGAGGTTTCCCTGGCGGGAACGCTGGTCTGGTTAAGCACAGTGGGGGTCATCGCACTCGGGATCTGGTGTTCCTTACGAATGACAACAGAGGAAATGTTCTCGGCAACTCCCGCGCAGTGGCAGTCAATGCTCTGGGCAGGAGTCGCGAATGCGATTGGCTTCTTCTGTATTGGCGCTGCGATGAAATATATTTCCGTCGTACAGGCAAATCTGATTAACACCTCTCAAATTGCCATGTGCGGCATGATTGGAGTCTTCCTTTTTGGAGAGCAGATGACGTTCTGGCTCTGTTGCGGGACGATTCTGACCATGATTGCCTTGTTCACATTGCGTCCGCCGAAATCCAGAAAGCAGCAACCACAATCAGGTTTGCCTGGCAACATGCAAATTGCCGCTGCTAATTTTGAATCGAGTGCAGAAGTAACCTCGGCAGACTCCATGCAAGCACCAAAGCCAGATGCATCACATCTCACTCCCGCCTGCGTGAGTGATCACGATAATGATTGCGTTGAAACCAGCTGACACAGGCAGAGGTATTGATAGCAGTCAGTGGTATTGATAAGAGAAAGCGAACCGCCATGAATTCTCCCACACCACCCGAAGTTCCCTATCCTGATGTTCCTCACATCTGGGCAGCAATCAATGCCGAGCCCGAAATCGATCCGACAGCCTGGGTCGCGCCGACAGCGACGGTGCTGGGAAGAGTCAAGCTGGGCCGAAACTCGACCATTTTCTTCGGGACAGTACTGCGGGGTGATGGAGATGGAATTGTCGTCGGCGAGGAATCGAACATTCAGGATCTCAGTATGGTCCACACCGACCATGGTTATCCCTGCGTGATTGGGGACCGGGTCACGATTGGTCATCGGGCAATCGTCCACTCCTGCACGGTTGAGGATGATGTCATGGTCGGTATGGGGTCAATTTTGCTCACCGGCTGTGTGATTGGTCAGGGGGCATTAATCGCCGCTGGTTCGGTAGTCCTGGAAGGAACAGTCGTGCCGCCCCATACACTCTGGGCGGGAACACCCGCGAAAGAATTGCGGACATTATCTGAAGATCAACAGAAGTCGGCTTTCGGGATGCCTTATCAGCATTACGCGAATTGTGGAGCACGCGCTCGTACAGCCTGTAGGGGCCAGTTCTATATAAACTGCCGCTTATACTACCCAAAACCACTCGGTCGCCGTAGTTAGCTCCACTCACACTCCCTCTTCGTCTGTTGAGGATTCACCGGTTAAGTGGTAAGGTAGATGCGTCTCGCAGAAGCGCTCGTCTCTGCTATGCCAGTCTTTCTGGCCAGACAATATCACACCAGATACCAGTTTGAATCCATCAGACTCCATTATCTCCCAACACACTCCGTGTGCCAGATCCTCAATTTCCACAAACTATATAATCTAAAAAGGTTCTTCTAGATCATGTCTGAAGCAGCTTTGGTCCCTCCTCTACAGACTCAGGGCGTATTGTCTCCATGGACCAGTTTCGAGGGTATACTGTATTAGGTATGTTCATCGTGAACTATCTGGAGAGTTCACCAATGTATCACACACTGCAACATAACGAGCGTTACTTCAGTTACGCCCGATACCATCATGCCGGCATTCATGTTTGCAGTCGGATTTTCGTTTCGCCTGACGATCCTGAAACGTATTCCCAAACTGGGTTATCTGAAAACTTATCTCTCTTACATTAAACGTAGCCTGGCTCTCTGCCTGGTTTCGATCATTCTGTTTGGAATTGGAGGAAAGTTCGAATCCTTCAATGAATTCAGCCTCGACCCTGATGTGATGTTGAGAGACCAGCAATACTACCAGATGCTCCAGACTCCCGAGGGTCAACTCGATCAGGAGCAACTGGAATCGATGTTCCGTAACCAGGTGACGCAAATCGAACAGGCACGCATTCCCTCTGACAAGGAACTGACCGAGGAGGAGAATGCTGCTATCCAGAGTAAGATCGATCGGCTTACCCAGGAACAGGTAGACAGATTCAATGCCTCTTATGAAGAGTTCCAGAAATCTCAAGCCTATAAGACTGCCGAAGCTCGACTTGAGCAGCAGGAGCAGCTGCAGGAGCGGATTGATTCCGGGGAACTTTCTACGGATAACCTTGATGCAGAATCACAAGCTCTCTTGAACGAAGAGATTGAACTTCCTGATTACACCTCTGGGCCTTACTTCTTTTCCCACGTGGGCAAAAAGTTCATGAAGGTACTCAAATCAGACCTGTGGGAAACCCTGGCCATTATTGGTATCACCCAGATCCTGATTCTCCCCTTCATTAACTTATCCTTCTGGTTACGTTTCGCTTCCATGGTATTAATTGGAATTCTACATGCCTGGATGACTCAAGCCTTTAACTGGCAGTTCATGTATGGTTACACCGAAGGCTTCATCTACGTTCATCCAGACCATGGGTTGAACAACTGGATGAGTGAACTCTGGGGAACAGGTAGAACAGGCAGCTGGGATGGTGGATTCTTCGGCATCTTCGGTTGGGCCGTGCCAATGCTGGCGGGTTCTCTGAGCTACGACATCATGAAAGGTGACGTCCCCAAATCGAACATGATCAAACTGATCATATGGGGTGTCAGCATGATGGTTGTCGCTTACATTCTTTCCTGTCTGGCCAACTTCTATGACACTGCCGCAACTCTGGAAGCGGAAAACAAAGCGATCCTGGAAGAAAATGGTTACTACTCTGATAATCCTGATGCACAACAGATGTCTGTATCAGATTTTGTCCGAACAGTTGAGAGTGAAGAAGAACGTGCGAAGATCAATGAGTTGCTGATCGAACCTGCTGAAGAATCTCAGATTAAACGGGGACAGGCAGCCTCACCGGTCGCTCCACCCATGGGACAGCTTTCCAAACGGTCGATTACGTCTCTATTGGCTCCGCTCCCCTTCATGAAAAACCAGGGAGATGAACTCGACAACTACTGGCTGATCTGGAAGCGGATTGTCTCGCTCCCCTATACCCTCTTCTCGGCTGGTTTCGCCTTCCTCGTGCTGGCTCTGTTTGTGGCTCTGTGCGACATCGGTGGAGTACGGGTGGGTATCTTCCGCACATTCGGAATGAACCCGCTGGCTGCTTATGCCATCCACGAAGTTGCCCTGCATAATCTTCTGCCAGCCTGTCTGCCCGAAGATTCTGCTCCCTGGCTGATCACCCTGGGGTTGGCTGTCTTCCTGCTGATTGTTTACGTGATCGTTCGCAGCCTCGAGAAACAGAACATCTTCGTGAGAATGTAAGACAGGCCGCTTTAGGGCCAGATTAATCCAGAACACGGCTGATCTGCATTGCAGGTCAGTCGTGTTTTTTCATTCTTGTAGCAGACATTCCTCAACCCACAGCCTGTTGCTGACAACGAGCCCCTGTTAATATTACCCCACCTGAATGGCACACACTCTCTGGTTAAAGTTTTAGTTCTTCAGAAAACGATTTGTCGTCTTCTGATATAAAAGCTTCGCTTGAAAGAATCTGCCATCATGACGGAAGTTGCTCTCGTTCCCCCTCCCACTCAGTCGAGCCGCATTGTCTCGATGGATCAATTCCGTGGGTATACTGTGCTCGGCATGTTCCTGGTCAGTTATCTGGAGGAATTTCACAGTGTCCATGACACTTTCAAACATAATGAGTATTACTTCAGTTACGCCGACACCATTATGCCCGCCTTTATTTTTGCGGTCGGCTTCTCATTTCGTTTGACAATCTTAAAACGCATTGCGCAACTGGGAAAACTCAAAACGTATCTCAGCTATATAAAACGCAGCCTTGCTCTTTGCCTGATCTCGATGATCCTGTTCGGGATCGGCACTAAGATTGATTCATTCCAGGAGTTCTATCTCAACCCGCAAGTACAGCTGCATCCCCGGGAATATCTGCACTATCTGCAAACTCCCCGGGAACAACTAAATGCAGAGCTTATTAAAAACCAGCTCCGTACCCCCCTGATGCAGGCCGAGCAGTGGAAGCTTTCTGAAGGTACAACATTAACCGCAGCTCAGTTGGAAGCGATCGATTCAAGAGTGACTGAACAATACAAATTGTTCATCGATTCTTATGAGAAATTCCGCACATACAACGACTATCAACAGGCAGTGCAGCAGGCTGAGCTACAGGAAAACTTACAGAGAAATATCGACACGGGAAAATTAACTCTGGAGCAACTCGACCCGGAACAGCGCGAATTATTGCATAGTACCATCACTTTCCCGGAATACACCTCAGCACCTTTTTTCTTTGCCAGATGCAGAAATATTGCGGCCCTGCTTTTTAAAAGTCATCTCTGGGAAACGTTGTCGATTATCGGTATCACTCAGCTCCTGATTTTACCCTTCATACGTTTCCCCTTCTGGATTAGATTTATCGTGATGTTAATGTTTGGTGTAAGCCATGTCTGGATGACTTATGCATTCAACTGGCAATTCCTGTGGGGGTACACCGAAAATTTTAACTATCTGAATCCAAATCATGGCTTAAACAACTGGATGGGGGCGTGGTTTGAGACCGGAAATGACCGTAGCTGGGATGGTGGCTGTTTCGGAATTTTCAGCTGGGCGGTCGTGATGCTCGCAGGCTCACTCAGTTACGACATCATCGCAGGGAAACTCTCCCGTACGAATGCCAGGAAACTGGCCCTTTGTGGGTGTTGTTTTCTTGGTCGGTTATGCCTGCTCTTGTTCAATCCAGTTTGTACGACACATCCGAGGCTTTAGAGCAGGAGAATAAACGTATTTCCGCGAAGCTTATTATGAAGACGAAGATCAACAACAAATGCCTGTTGATGTTTTCATGAGCTCGCTTGACGAAACGTCACAGCAACAGTTGGAAAACAGACTGATCCAACCCGCACAATTGAGTCGGGTTATCAGCTCCTGGGCCCGGAATCATCCTGCCTCTCCTGTGCTTCCACTGTTAGAACAGCTGACCCAGCGGTCGTACATCAATCTGCTGGCTCCTTCAAGGTTCATGAAAAAACAAAGAACAACAGCTCAACTACTGGATGGTCTGGAAGCGAATTGTCTCTCTTCCGTTCGTATGTGTAGCGTCCGGTTTTGCCTTCCTGTTGCTCTCTTTCTTCGTGGTCATTTCCGATCAGATGGGAATCCAGATTGGTTTATTTCGCACGCTGGGCATGAATCCGCTGGCAGCCTATGCAATTGAGCGAGTCGTTATCGAAACCCTGCTACCGGCCAGTTTGCCCGGAGACGCGGCCCCCTGGCTGATCTGGAGTGGCCTGACTCTGTTCATTCTGCTTATCTATGGTATGGTGCGTGGCCTGGAGAAACAGAACATCTACGTAAGAATGTAGTCGACAGTTCATTACCCATAAAAAAACGCCCTGTCTGCTGCCAGACAGGGCGTTTTTAATTTATGTCAGTAATCTCAGTCTTACAGATCATTCTCTGTAGAGATGGCTCCACGTTCAGGAATTTTATCCACGACTTTGGTAGCCATGCCGAGTTTCTGCATCAGGCGAATGACCCAGAAGGAAACATCAACTTCCCACCAGCGGTGGCCAGCACGAGCCAGGCGAGGGTGAGCGTGATGATTGTTGTGCCATCCTTCACCGTAGGTCAACAATGCAACCCACCAGTTGTTTTTGGAAGTATCGGTTGTTTTGTAGGAGATGTAACCCCATAAGTGAGTGGCTGAGTTCACACACCAGGTGCTGTGATAAGAAACAACAATGCGGAAGCAAAGTCCCCACAGCATGAAAGCGATACCCTGGGGCATACCACCATACAGATAACCGAGAGCAAACAGAGCGGGTGCACTCATGAAAAGCACCAGGCCATAGTATTTTTCGTAGAACTGCATCATTGGTTTGTTGAGCAGATCAGGGATGTATTTTTTGTAGAGACGATCAATCGCTTCCGGAGGCTGTTTGACGAACAGCCAGTTCAGGTGTGACCACCATTTTCCATCTTTGGGAGAATGCGGGTCCCCTTCTTTATCCGATCGCTGATGGTGCAATCGGTGAGTGGCTGCCCAGGTTAAGGGAGAACCCTGCCCAGCGAAGACAGCACAGGTCATCACAAAGAATTCACCCACTGAGTTCAACTGGAAGGAGCGGTGTGACAGATATCGATGAAAACCGATGCAGATACCGCAGCTGGAACAGAGGAAGTGAATCACCAGAGCAAGCACGCCCGCTTCCCAGGTGAAGAAAAAGGGAGCGGCAATGAACCCGATGTGCATCGCTGCCATCCAGATGATCACAGGCCAGTCCAGATTTTGAAAGATAAGATGTTGCGGAAGAAATGCTTCCCAGATCGGCAGAGAATGATCAGCCGCAACCGCCTTGATTGAGGTACGGTCTGTTTCAATTTTCTCAGGTACGGTTGTGGGGACTTCCGGTTCCACTAATTCAGTAGCCATTGAATACACCATTTCGTGCAATCGATTTCAAGCCAGAATTCAATCGGTGTTTGCCAACACCCGTTGTGAGAGGGTGCTTGAAATCCAAGTGTTAAGGAAAACTGTGGGAGGAGACGCCAGCCACTGATCTACCTGACCAGGGGTGTCCCAGGTTGGGACAAGCTTCTCTAAATCTCGGCAAATTCTAGCGGGAAACCTTGAACAGATCTGTCATGCGTCGGTCAAAGTTTTGTCAAAGTCATGTCAACATCGCAACTTATTGCTACTTAGCAACTTACGTTATCTCGTCTCTCGAAAAAACTGATATCCAGTCCCTCGAACGGAGACAATATGCTGCGGATTTGCAGGGTTTTCCTCGATCATTTTGCGTAGACGCAGGACAAAGTTATCAATCGTCCGGGTGCTGATTTCAACGTTCTGATTCCAGACATCTTCCAGGATCTGGGTACGGGAAAGAACTTTGCCTTCGTTCTGAATGAAATACTTCAGCAGCTGTATCTCCATCGTAGTCAGACTTTCGACTTCCCCCTCATGAGTGATTTGGAACTTCGTGAAGTCGATGATCGATTTACCCAGCTCGTACTGATCAGGGAGTGGTTTGGCCTGCGGAGGGCGATTTTTGACCTTGAGTGCCGGATCCGACTTGGGACGACGTTCAATCAGATTTCGCACTCGACTGAGCAGTTCCGGAAGCGCGAACGGTTTAGTCATATATTGATCGGCCCCGAGGTCGAACGCCTGCGTTTTATCTTCGCTTAATGTGCGGGCTGAGAGGACCAGGATAGGGACCTGCGGGTCGAACTCTCGAATGGATTTACAGACATCGTAGCCACTCATACCGGGGAGCATGAGATCCAGGATGATCACATCGATATCGTAGGTAGGATCCTGAAGTAGATCGAGTGCCGTCTGGCCATCGGCGGCAAGATAGGGTGTGTAACCTTCCTGCTCAAAGTTAAACTTGAGCCCTTCGGCGATGGTGCTTTCATCTTCAACAATGAGGATGTTCATCAGGCTGCTCTTCCCGGTAACTCGACTTCAAACACGGACCCACCTGTAGGAATATGATGATGGACAGAGACGCGACCCTTAAGTAAATGAACGAGCGTTTTCACAATATACAACCCCAGACCTGTCCCTTTCTGTTTGCGGGTTAACTCATCTCCCCCGCGAAAGAAGATACGGAATATTTTACCGCGTAACTCACTGGGTACGCCCTGCCCATTATCGATGATGCGGGTGACGATTTTACCCCGAGAGCGGAGCTGGATTTCCACTTTCACCTGGGGTGGATTCCCCCCATATTTTATCGCATTGTCGAGTAAATTACCGAAGATCATCTCCAGGATAAGCCGCTTCGCATGCAGAAAAACGGTCGGGCCTTCGAAAGTGAAGACATCATCCACTTCCTGTTTATGATGTGCCGCCACCGACGCCGCCGATTTCCGAAGAAAGGAGAGCAGCTCGATATCCTCCGGTTCGTGGTTCAGTCCGATCGCATCGAGCCCGGCCACTTCGAGCAACTGGCTGATTAGATGATCGAGACGTTCCAGCTCGGAACTCATCGTCTTATAGAATTCTTCCCGACGATCAGGATCGAGATCCCGCATTTGCAGGGTCTCCAGATACAACCTCATCGAGGCGATGGGGGTTTTTAATTCGTGGGTGACGCTATCGATAAAATTCGACTGCTGTTTACGCAGCCTCACTTCCTTGATCGTGAGGAAGAGGTAAAACGACAATCCGACCAGGATCAGGGCGAAGAGAACCGTCCCCAGTGTCAGCAGGGTAATCGCGCTTTGGCGGGCGAGGATGACGATCCAGAAGATCATCAGGAGCGTATTCAGAGAAATCAGGACCACATTCAGCGTGATCGGCAAATGCAGCGTTTGCCCCTTCCGATAGCAGGGCTGAAAGTTTTTTCGTCTTCACTGAGTTCCCTTTAACGTCTCCGATTTCACTTCAGGAAACCGGACCTCCGGCAGAGAGGAATCACAAATCATCAATCTTCCCTGCCCTGCAATTAATAACGAGGCGGCTCTGAACTTTTGAAACTGGCATTCCACGCCAATCACGCCTGACTCGATCAGTAGATTGTATCGCAGGAAGAGAAGCAAATGCCAGATCGTGCCTGATTCGATCCGGACAATCAGAGCGATCAGGCGACCTGCAGGTCGGCCTCGTCGGAGGAATCATCGCTATCAGTCAGCTCCGCTGTCGGAATAGCCGTGGTTTGAATCAGCGCCTCGATACCTGCGATTTTCTGACGGAGTTGTTCCAGTTCGTTTTCTTTTTCCTGCAACAGCAAGTGACAGCGGGCGAGTTGTTTCTCAGGAGTTCCCCGCAGCAACCGGTCGAGAACTTCAAACACGAGAATTGCGCGCCACAATCTCATCAGTAAGCCGCGCATATTGTAGAGTCGGGCCATGCGGCCTACCTGCGGAATCCGGCTCGTCACCTGGAAGAGCCGCCCCAGTCGCATGATACGCAGAAAGCTGAGTAACGGGAGCAGGATAATCGCGATATCCAGCCAGTTACTTTTGCAGTATTGAAATTTCTTTTCCACGATGTGCAGCATCACGATGAATTCAAACGTGAATGCAAACCAGATGAAACCTTCTCCTCCACGTAGAACGTAGGAGAGCACAGGGTGGGTTTCGATCTGACCTTTCCAGACATGTTCCATGCCCAGTAAAGGGAGAACCATCAGGGCGATCAGAATCATGGGGACGGTCGCCCCCTTTGCTACCCGGTTACGAAGGGCATCGTTAATTACGGTCGTTCCAGTAAAGGGTAACCAGACTGTTTTACCCGTCTGGAAATCAGCAGCCCCGATCCGCGCGGGTGGAAAGAAAACCGAATAAAGTGTTTTCTTCCAGCGGGGACTTTTCCAGCGGAAATGCAGTACGGCCTCCAGAAGGAAACAGGGCCAGAGCAGCAGCATCCCCCAGCGGCAGACGATGACATGGGGAGAATTCCAGAAAGCTTCGAAATGTTGCAGTGCTGTATCGGCATCCTGCTCATCGGGTGCATGCAGATCCGTCCCATGCAGAAAACCAGCCAGGAAAAAGAGGAAGAGAGAGCCGAGTACGAACATAGGCACCCGCATCTGTTCTTCAAAATGTAAGCGTTTGGCTTCCACTTCCATTTCGTATCCTGCTTCCTTTAGGTTTTGGCTCTTCAAAGTCAGATTTAAAGATTTAGCGCAATCCAAATCTAATCTGAATGAGGGGATTTCATTGCAATTCAAGATTGTCGTGAGAAATCCAAAGTGAATCAAGTGAAGTTCTAAATGACCGGCCTACAATGAGTTTGACAATTTCGTACTCCCTCAACCTGTGCAGAAAGCCTTCCAGGTCTCCTGTTTTCCGTAATTTGACGGAGTACATCAGTCGATACGGACAAAAGCAACAAGCTTATTTCCAGTCAGATTTCGCTCTGAAACTGCAAACGTTCAGAGTTGATCAGGAGATCTCGTAAAAATCGAGATCCCTCTGGAGATCATCATTACTTCTTGAGAACAGGCACCTCGAACAAAAAAGACAGATAGATAAACATGTCGGAAATTATCAGGATTGGCGTTGTCAGTGACACGCATGGGCACATCCCGAATACCGAACAGGCCGTTCAACAACTTCGCGAACAGAATGTCTCTCAGATCATTCACTGTGGTGATATTGGAACGGCTGCTATAGTTCCCCTCTTCTCCGATTGGCCGACGCATTTTGTGTTTGGAAATGTCGACCGGGAAAAGGCTCATCTGCAGTCAACCATAGAAGGCCACGGTCAAACCTGCTGGGGCGAATTCGGAGAAATTCAGATTGATGACTGCCGAATCGCATTCACTCATGGCCATGACAAGCAGCTACTCGACCGCTTAAGCAAATCGGGGGCATTCGACATCGTCTGCTCGGGGCATACTCACCTCGCCCAGCTGGAAGTGAAAAACGAGATAATCCTGCTCAATCCAGGCGCACTCTACCGAGCCGATCCGCACACGTATGCGATCATTGATCTACCCGAGATGAAGATTGAGCACTATTCACTGAAATCCGCGTGAAACCAATCCATCGATGTGGAATTGAGTGGCTCCTTCAAGTAGGTCAGGCATTGCCTGACTTATCATCCAAAGCGATTAACAACACAGCTCCAGAGAATCACAAACCGTCAATACACAACAACGATTTTATTAAGAGACATTGTTGCCTGACGTGCGGTGGTTCATGACTTCAAACCGTGGAGAATGTCGCACAGAGAAAGTTCGTCAGGCAATGCCTGACCTACTGCTTCATCTATTCAGCAGTGTTCTTCAGCGTCTCGCGGATTTTCTCCGCTACTACTTTGCCCAGTGCTTCAGAGCCTTCGGGAGTAAAGTGAACGTTAACCGGGCGTTGAATTTCGTCCAGGCGCGGTTCGGCAAAGGCATACAGATCGTCAATGGCGACTCCATGTTTCTCCATAATCTTCAAGGCGATCGCGTTGTAGAGTATCGGATCTTCTGTATCGCGATGCGGCTTCAAAATACCTGGTGGAACGGGAGTCGTCGTAGCGAAGATCAGTTTCGCACCTGTGGCCTGTAACTTACCGACGATCTCTTCCAACTGTTTTCCATACGTCTCGGGATCTGCCTGATGAGGATCATCGGAGTCGTTCGAATTTTTACCGGTCTTAAAATTGACCCGCTTCAGATCATGCAGTCCAAAGTTGAAGTGAATGACGTCCCAGTTGCCACCATCGATCTTGAGCCAACGATCAATATGTTCGACACCGTTATTGGTTCCCTGACAATTCTCATTCTTCTCCCCATCTTTGGACATGGGACGCAGTACAACAGCTTCATCCTTGAGCAGCTCCTGAACGGTCGGTGTATAACCAATCGAGATCGAATCTCCCAGAATCAGAACCCGTGGCAATTTTGTCTCCTCCTGTCCCTGGGCGGTTGTACCCATATTCATAACAGCTAAACCAAGAACGAGTGAGCAGGTCACAGCTAATCGCAATTTCATTAGAGACGCCTTAAATAACAGCCAGTTTTTGAGAACAGGGGTTGGATTTATTATATGTGAGAATTCGGGCAGACACTACCAGCCTTATGAGAATAATGAATCAGATTGTTTAACAGTTTTTTCATTCACATCCCCGCCTGACAATCCAGAAACGATTTTCCTTTGCAGAACCCTGCAAAATTCTCCTACTGTAGTCACATCTTTAAAATGTATGGCTTTGAGACGAGCTAACTTTGATTGCGATCGTGTTTTGATTAAGAAGTAAAACGCTCCAATTCCCAGAAGAATCCAACCCAGAAGAAGAAAAGAAGCTACTGATTCGGGTGAAGAATCCGGCTGGAAATAAATATAGACGGAAACGCATAATGGCACAAAGATAATGCTCAAAGCTCTAAATGAATTTCTCTGACGAAAGGAATCTACAAGCAGTTTAAGGCTCAACCAAAGCAGCCAGGCAGGAAAGCCTATTGCTATTAAAATGCTACGCAGGAAATGAGTGACCTTTTCCCGAAAAGTCCAATTAAACTCATATTCCATTTCAGTGAGTTCACAATTGATCCCGACTGGTAAAGAGCGAAAGATTGGACTGATTGCTTTAAACAGTTTTACAGCATCTATACTCTCAAGCGGAGTGTCTGGTTTAATTTCTTCTGTGCCTTCGAACTCTTCGAGTCTCATCTTCAATATTTCAAACAAATCGTCTTCGACCTGTTTAGGGGCACTGCTATCATCCCAGTCCAGCTCCGGCAGTACCGCATGTTGAGCAACGTAATTGCAAAAGTTTCTGAGGGTGCTGAATTCGTCAAATTCCTCTGAAGGAACTCCCCAGGCAGCGTATGCCCATTCTCTCTGTGAGATATCAAACTGGTACTCTTTCGGTATATCTTTAATCCGGCATTCTGGATCAGGAAACGGTGGCAGACTGTCGTTATCCATAGCGGGTTTCAAACGCTCATAAACATACTGCCAGTCGATTTTTTTTGTTTTGATCATTACTGCACCCGGAAGGTAGCGTAGTCAGAAAGAAACAGATTGATAGCATTACCAGTCTTCAGCTATTTGCCGCAATTAATCGACAGAGCTCTTTAATCGTGACCGCATTCCCAAATATGAGCCTGCTGAGATACCTTGGTTGTCGAAGTTGCTGATGGACTCCCATGAGCCCGAAAAGAACCGCTGCAAAGAGAAATATCCCAATCGATTTCCAGCCTGACACATAGATCAGCAGCATATAGAAAAGACTACAACCAACCACAGGAAGAACCGATCGGTCATTTCGCTCACCCTCCTCTTCTCCGAAATCACAAGAGAATAACAACAACGGTGCCAGCATCATAAAGACAATTCCCACTCCGAAACTCTTCAGTAAATTCCACAGTGGCATTTTGAACCTCAGTTTTGACTGTACTCGACCAAAATCAACATGTTTCGGATTGGCCAATCTTAATCTTCTCAAAGCCTGAACTAATTGCCGACTTGGTATAGAAGTCAGTGGAGTTGACGGAGCTACATCAACAATTTCGTTTGACTGTTCCAATTCCGTTTTAAGCGACCGAAATACAGCGGCTGGCCAACAATCAAAGAGGTCACCTTCATTACAAGTGACTTCAGGAAGTCTGGCTTCGCTGGCAATGTACTCGCAAATCGATCGCATTGAACTCTCAGGACCGAACTCGCGGTAGGAAACTCTCCATTCAAAGGCGACCCACTCCAGGTCGTAACGATCCAGCCAGTAGAAATTTTCGTACTCACTCAAAGTACAATCCAGACTTGGCTTATCTGTTCGCTGGTTCCAATTGCTGCCTTCGCACATCCGGTCAAAGACGTATTGGCTGTCAACCTGCTTAGAAGTTTCTGTCATCTCTGAGTCCTACTTTATTTATTCCTGCGATCAAACCAGCATAACAAAAAAAGACCCCGCTGGAAGTTTAACCTTCGGCGGGGTCTGGATTGATTAGTTTATTCTGCCTGGAAGAGAATTAGACTTCTTCGGGGCGGTGGCTCAGTTCGAGAGTATCGGCGGAGACCATTTTTTCGTTCTCTTTGTCCCAGGCCATCATGCGGCCGGAACGCCAGGATTCGTTCGCCATGTTAACGGCGACGACACCGGCCATACCGAGTTCAACCGGGCAGTTCAGTTCTTCGCCGTTACGAAGATGATTGTGCATGTTGGTTTCATGCAGGTTCATGTCTTCGGCGCCCGTTTTCTTATGGCTGGCAATTTCTTTATCGTTTTTGTCGTCGATGGCAACCCAACCTTCGGGGGTGAATTCGATATAGCCTTTGGTACCCCGAATGATGTGATCAATTTTACGGCGGTTACTCATGGTCCCCAGCACGTAGACAGTCATACCGCGAGGATACTCGCAGATCATTTCGAAGTTATCGGGCAGATCGCGTCCATCATCCCACTGCCAGATTCCTCCCATACCAACCACGCGGCGAGGATACAGCAGGTTACACGCTTTCATGATACGTGAAATGCGGTGAATGAAGAGGTCGGTGCAGATACCACCTGAGTAAGTCGAATAGTTACGCCACTCGAAGTAGTGATGTGGGTTCCAATCGATTTTGGGGGCATGGCCGAGCCAGGCATCCCAGTTCAAGTCAGCAGGTTTGCTCGGGTATTTCTCGACCGATTCAGGCACCCGCCAGGGACCGGCATGTTCCGGATAGTGGCGAACGTATTCGATCTGAGCTTGAACAACCTGTCCGATAATTCCTTCATCGATGGCTTTGCGGGCAGCGATGTAGCTGTTGTCAGACATCCCCTGCACACCAACCTGCAGTGGCAAACCAGTCTCTTTCTGTTTATTCCAGACTCGCTGTGCCTGTTCGATGTCGTGAGTCATCGGTTTTTCGCAGTAAACCGGTTTACCCGCATCGAAGGCATCGATCACGATGTCAGCATGCGTATGCTCGGGAACAGCGACAGTCACGTAGTCGACTTCTTTCATGTCGAGCAATTCGCGGTAGTCGGTTAAGGAGTGCTTCGCTGCGGTCAACTCCTGACCGGCATCGGCGCGTGACTTCCAGCAGTCGACGATGGCGTGTACAGCAAGGTTATTTTTTTCTTTCAGATTGTTATAAACATTCATGTGAGCGTTACCGATCACCCCGGCACCAACCAGGCCGACGTGGATTCGCTCGTTCGCCCCTTTAATGGCGGCGTAACTTTTGGCTGACCAGCTCAAAGCTGATGCTGCGACAGCGGCGGTACCGGTTTTACCCAGAAAGGTCCGGCGATTAATCTGACTGGCAGAATCAGAATTATTTTGATTACTCATGTTTATTCATTCTCCGATTGAGTTAGTGATATCAGATTGAGGGGAGGACAGACCGCATGAGGGCCTGATGATACTTTAAGTTTCGTCCGATCAATCAAGTACTTTGACGCGGATGTTCCGAAACTCGACCGGATCGCCATGCCCGCAGAGGACGATGTGACCCGATTCATTGAACAGGCCGGGATGTTCCCGTTCATCCATGATGCCATCTTTGGTCGCTTCTTTGATGTCGCCATCCACAATGGTTTCACCATTCAGTACCACTTTGATTTTGGTGTCCTTGGCGGTGACTTCGATTGAGTTCCATTCCCCCAGTGGATTCATGAAACCTGTCTTGGCGGGAATCACCCCATAGACTGACCCGTTGTATTGATAATCGTGCAGGTCTTTATACTGGTCTGCGGTGTCGTCCAGCAGTTGAATTTCCATTCCGTCAAAAGCGGGGTTACCGGGGATGGTAGAACGAATGCCGATCCCATTGTTTCCACCTGCCGGAAGACGATACTCCAGGCGGAAGACGAAGTTCTTGTATTTTTCAGGAGTGAAGAGAAAGTGGCCGCCGGTGACACAACGGATCACACCCTCTTCAACAATGTAACCACTGATGTTTTCTGTTTCGATTTTCTCACCACCGGTGTGATGCCAGCCTGCAAGATCTTTCCCATTAAACAGGCTGACGAAACCTTCTTCCTCTGCTTTCAGAAAAGCACTTAAAGCCAGCAAAACCAATCCTGTTACTAACAGATGCAGACGTTTCATGAAGATGATCCTTGAATCACGGTGGAGGTAGGAAATGTGGGATTGTGTAAAAGTTGTTTACACGGAAGGTTTGTATTGAATCTGCCAGCAGGAATGCAGAGAGCAGTTTCAGGTCGATTGAGCAGCTGGTAGGTTTTCCCTCTTAAAGAAATTCCGATTAAGAGGAATTTGAAGAGGTGTAACCAGGGTGAATTCTCCTCTTTTCAGGAATATGAGGATATCACCTGCATGCGGTTGAAATT
The DNA here is from genome assembly GCA_041398805.1 of Planctomycetaceae bacterium. Lineage (GTDB taxonomy): Bacteria > Planctomycetota > Planctomycetia > Planctomycetales > Planctomycetaceae > Polystyrenella. The sequence continues at coordinate 402,803 of JAWKUC010000004.1, forward strand.
AAGCGGAAAACTTAATCTGCTTGAGCATTTTAAAAGGATAACAGACCAGATGAGGCATGTTCAATCATCTCTCTGTGGAAACGTGAACAAATAACACCTTCAATCGGGCAAAAAATGTCAATTTATGACGAATTTGCATGATACTTACGTTCGACGGTGTGTACCAGTTGGCGCTATCAACTAAATCTCATGGAGCACATAAAGCTTCCCGGTTGCAGGAGCAACGCGATACAGCTCCCCACCAATCAGATTAAAAGAGAAAGAGTGCAGAGGTAAATCCAATCCTCCCGTAGAGGTTGGACGATTTTTTAAAGGACGACTAAACAATTTATGCCAACTGATTCAGTTTGATACTTCAAAGAATTTCGCAACCGCCTGTTCTTCCCCCACCGCTCGCTGAACGAGCACTGAGAGAAAGCCCTTTGTCTACAGTTCCCAGCGCGTATCTCGCCCCTACCGCTCCTGCACCCTCTCTCCGTATTTTCCATGACGATAAGGAAGGGATACGCAACCAGCTGCAGGAATGCGGAAATTTTTCGCTGGCCTATCACACCTTGCAGAGTGGGCTCAGCTATCACGAAAGTGACTGGGGATATATTGCCTACGAGAAAAAATGGGGCTACACATTCGTACTGGCCGACCCTGTTGTAGAACCTCTCGGGCGGGCCGCTGCATTGGATGACTTCCTGCAGGCACACAAGAAAGTCTGCTTCTGTCAGATTTCCTCGGAAACCGCTCGCCTGCTGCAACAGCGTGGTTTCTATATCAACGAACTGGGTACTGAGTTCGAAATCGATCTTCCCTCGTACCAGATTTCCGGAAAAAACAAGCGACACATTAAAGAAGCCGTCAATCGCCTTCGTAACCTGGGTATGCAGGTCGTGGAGCGCTCAGTTGATGAACTCGATCGGAACGAAGTTGAAGCCATCTCTCATTCCTGGCGGGATGGAAAAGTTGTAAAAGAGAATGAAACCCGGTTCCTCTCTCGCGGTATCGTGATCGAGGATGAAGAAGATGTCCGCAAGTTTTATCTTATCGATGCGGACGAACGGATTGTCGCGTACATTTACTTCGATCCGATTTATGAAGATGGAGAGGTGATAGGTTACCTCTCTAATATTAAACGTCATCGGGAAGACGCTCCACGTGATTTCGATTTCGCCATGACCTGGCATGCGATTCAGCAATTCCGGGAAGAGGGCAAACGGATTCTGTCACTGGGCATGGCTCCCTTCTATGAAATCGACGACCAGGACCCGGAATTCAAACCGAACCGGGTCACCAGTTACTGTCTGAACAAAATTTATCAGCACAGTAAAAAATCTCTCTTGAACTTCGAAGGAATGGCTGCTCATAAACGCCGTTACCGGGGGGAGAGTTTTAAGGTCTATTACGCCTCCCAGGCCCGCTTTAATCTGCTGCGATTGCTGGTCCTCGGGAAAGTCTGCCATCTGTATTAGAGCAGATCCTGAAACCTTCTGGTGGATGACACTGGCCTTTGATTTACAGGTTCAAGACCAGCCACAACAGAGTTTCAGAATCTGTTCTAAAACTTATTCTGAAGCCGATGTGTGGTTGCTCATAAACCAATATTTCCAGGTTCGTTTTGACTTTACAAATGGTTTTAAAACGACTGTAACTATTTGTTGTTGAAGAAACTTTCTTTGTAGCAGTCTCCAAACACTGGAATTCAATCTATGCAATGCGATTTGCACGACAGCGTTCCTGACTGGATCATCGAACACCCGGAAACAGAAATTATTTTCTGCGAACTAGGATTAGAGAAAAACTGTGGAGGGAAATCACTCGAATACCTCTGTTACCAACAAGGGTTAAATCCCAACAAAGTTCTTCAACGACTGAGGGGGGTTATTAGTGCAAGCGAATCTTGAATATGAGAAGTTTAGATAAAATCAATGAAACAGGCTCTCAGTTTCCTCTCATGGGCATCAAAATCACTAAGCCAGCTGTGCGGGGTTTTGTGTCCTTCCGATTTTGCACATGACATTTCAAACACTGCGATGCCAAGCGAATAGAACCGGCATACGAATACCGTCCCGAGTTTTGCTCTTCGTAGAACAGAGCTCCTTTTGCCAGTGAATTGGCCGCGTTCAGATCAAATTCATTATCTGGCTTATGATCGACATTGACGATGTCCGTTTCAACGATCAGCCACTTCAACTCAACATGATGTGATTTCTCGATTGCCTTAAAAACATCTTCCAGTGAGGTTGACGGTATCACACGTGATTCATCCTCCAGGAAGAAATCACGATGAATGACTTGTAGAGCTCCGTTTAACGCTTCGTGCAGTAATGTTGCACGTGCCCGGGCTTCCTCTAGTGTTGATGGCAGATCAATTGCGGTTACATCCTTAGCTTCCGGCGTCTCCTCTCCATTGCAAAAACGGAACGCACCAATCGCTAATAAAATTGAGAGTATTATCAATGCCATTCTATAAAGCATAAAACTAACTTCTGAAACGATTTAAAAGGAAAAGTTCTGCGTCCATTATACGAACAGATCTCAATGAACTCCAAATTCCGATTACACGGAAATCAATTCCTGTTTTGGTCCGAAAAATTCGTAATGCGTTCGTGATTCCGGTATTCCCAACTGGTTGAAGATAGAGATGAGATTCTCCATGAACTGTTGCGGGCCGCAGAAATAGAAATCGGCTTCATTCACAGGAACCCATTCCTGTAATAGTTCATTTGAGAGAACCCCTACCGCATCACATTTTTGTTCTGTGATATCTTTATCGAGTGGCTGATCAAACAGTATGCGCACATGCATATGGGGATTGTTCACAGCGAGTTCCTTAATCTCAGATTCCAAAGCTATGACACTGCTATTGCGGGCAGAATAAATAAAATAAAGCGAAGCCGAGGGGTGGACTACACAAAGGCTTTGAGCCATTGCCAATAAGGGAGTCACTCCGATTCCTCCAGCAAGAAGAACCACCGGTTTTCCATTGTATTTGCTTGGATTCAAAATAAATTCACCACAAGGGGGACCGATTTCGATCTCATCTCCAACCTGCACGACATCGTGCAGATAGTTTGAAACGATTCCCACTGGTGCATGTTCAGTAAGGGGACTTTCACGCTTTACACTAATACGATAATACTCCCCATTCTAGTCCTCCGAGATACTGTAATTGCGGGGATGTCGGTGTAGTCGGATGATTGATCGAGACAGTCGGGTATTGTCCGGGAAGATGCGGGGGTATGCTCCCCCATCACTTGGATGAAGGTATAGTGAAACAATTCGGAACTCTGCTGCTTTTTGCGATTGACTGTGAATTTTTCGGTAGCCATTCCACCCTCCTGGTTGCTGAAGTTGTTCTTCGTAGGCTGGCTTCCCAGTTGATACAGGCGTTCGCCAGAAATTGATATGCTTCGGTAACAGCATCGACGACTTCTGAAGTTACCGCGTCTCCCATCATCCTTAATTGCGTCGAGCAGGTGTTTCCCGACAATTGGGTATTGCTCCTTCTGGATGCCCAGTGAACAATGTTTCTGAGCAATCAACTCAATAGCGGATCCAAGTGCAGCAGGATTATCGATATGGGTGAAATAAGCACAGATTGCCCCGGCCAACGCACGCTGTTGACCACCACTATGCTGGTGTGCCTCGTTGAAATATATTTTCACTTCCGGATTGTCGGAAAACATCCGTTTATAGAAACAACGTGTGATTGTTTCCGCATTGGCAGCGACGGCGGGGGTAATCTGTTTTACAATCTGAATTGTTTTATCACTTAACATTCTATGATAACTCCACATCAAGACCTGAATTTGAGGTGAGCAAAGCCGATCAAATCTACACCTTAAGGTATAGATTTAAATTCTGCACGTCAAGGTGTATAATTAGCTTAAAATATTAACTTGTCAGAAAGTTGTGCATATACCGATGTTGCCGAAAACTGCTGAATACGCCTTGAGGGCCATCGCCTTCCTGGTCGATAAACCAGGCTCTGCTTCCGCAGACGCACTTGCCAAGCAAACCAAGGTCCCCCGCCGATATCTGACGCGGGTCATGCAGGATCTCGCTGCTGCCAATTTGGTTCAGTCCCGTTCCGGTCCGGGAGGAGGCTACGAACTCGTCTGCGATCCGGAATCGCTTACCATCCTTGATGTTGTGAATGCGGTTTCTCCCCTACAGCGAATCAAAACCTGTCCACTCGGGTTAAAATCCCATATATCCCTTTGCCCACTCCATGCTGAAATCGACAAAGCATGTGTCGCGACCGAAGAAGCCTTTTCACGAGTCACCATTAAGGAAATTTTAGACTCCGCAACGAAGATCATCCCGTTGTACGAATCAGAGGAACTATCCGATTTTTCGCACCAGTAGTGGTCTTAAAATCTTGGAAGGGGCTAGATTAGCCTTGAGTTTAAAAGCTTCAGAACAGCTACTACCGGGCTTTACGATGGCTTCTAATTTTCGTTCTAAGTAGCTATTTTCGCAGCAGCGCTAGACCCGCTAAAATTCGATTCGAGTTCGCTCTCGATTGAAGACTGCTGCATTTTTGCGTCAATTTCCAAGCTGTTTTGCCAAACTATCGCGCACAAAATCAGTCTCTTTATGAAATCTTCGCACTCTCTTGGTCGAGGAGATAAGCAATAAGAATGTTGTTTGAGTCTGTTTAATGAAACGTTCCTTTACTGGCACAAGAGTTGCCTAGTCGTGCTCTCAATGTGTGCGCGGAAATTCCGTTGCTGATTAATTTGTGATTCCGCCAGCTGAATGGAATTGGTGGAATCCGAATTGGAGAGAATTCGATTTTGACGCACGTCGAATTTTCTGGACCTGGTCGTCAACAATGATTTCTGCGCATAGTTTTTATTCCGGGGACAGGAACAATTTTTAGAAAACGAGTTCCATGGATTTCCCCATTTGACACTTTGAGGAAACTTTATGAAGTATGGTTACCTGATTGACATGGATGGTGTTTTGTATCGCGGGTCTAAGTTAATTCCGGGAGCTGATTTCTTCGTGGATCAACTACTGGAAAGAGAAATTCCGTTTATGTTCTTAACGAACAATTCGCAACGGACCCGCCGGGACATGGTTGCCAAGCTGGCACGCATGGGAATTAACGTCGAAGAAAAACATATCTTCACCTGTGCAATGGCAACAGCCCGTTATCTGGCCCAGCAAAAACCGAACGGCACCGCGTTCGTGATTGGTGAGGGAGGCCTGTTAGCCGCCCTGCACCGCAATGGTTACGCTGTTGTGGATCACAAACCTGATTACGTTGTGATTGGTGAAGGTCGTACATTCAACCTGGAACAGGTCGAAGCGGCCGTGCAGATGGTTCTGGATGGAGCCAAACTGATCGCCACGAATATGGATCCCAACTGCCCGACACAGAGTGGTTTGCGACCTGGTTGCGGGGCGATGGTCTCGATGCTGGAAACAGCAACCGGAGTCAAAGCTTTCAGTGTTGGTAAACCGAGCCCGATCATGATGCGGGCCGCCCGAAAGGAACTGGGACTGACCACAGCCCAGACGTCGATGATTGGTGACACCATGGAAACCGACATCCTCGGCGGCGTGCAACTCGGTTTCAATTCGATCCTGGTACTCAGCGGTGGAACCAAGCGGGAAGACCTGCAGGAATACGCATTTCGTCCCGATGTCATTGTCGAATCACTCGCAGAGTACACCCAGCTACTTGCAGAACATCACTGGCAGACCCCCTGCCCGAATTCCGGACTGTTACCGGAACTCGTCGCCTACGCCGGTTAATGTTCTCCTCTCACTCACAAGACAGACAGCCAGCGTTGTTCTGAACCTCAAGGCACCAGTGGAACTGTGACCTGGCTGAACCCGATGCATGGAACTTCATCCACCTCATCCAGCATCTCCCATCACATCACAAAAAACGCCCACTCCGTATGGTCCCGGAGTGGGCGTTTTCTTTTTTACTTCAGCGGATCGTACGACTTCCCCTGAAGCAACCTGATTTGGTTATGGTGTATGATTCTCCTGTAGGTCAGGCACTGCCTGACGAACTTTCTGTTCGATGCTAAGCAGCGGTTTCAGTTATCAAAGTCGCCCTCTGTGAGTTTGCTCTTTTACCGATGAGGTGAGATCTTCTGAATTCTATTCTAAAAGCGTGAAGATGATCACTCTGGATGATAAGTCAGGCAGTGCCTGACCTACGAAAAACGGATCCTAATAGAAGTACGACAAGGTCATTGTCACGCGGTCGTCCAGGAAGTCCTGGCGGTTGGTGAGGGGGGCTTCGTAGGCACCGGTCAGGTGGATGTCATCCCGCAGACGAATCGCGAAACCGATCGCTGTACTGATCACGTCGTTGCCAGTCACATTATCTGAACCGAGACTGAAGAGGTCGCCCCCTTCGATATTCGAGTTCAGTGTGCGGGAACCACTTTCTGAGTAGTGCTGTCCGTTTAACTCCCACACGATGAACTTGTCACAGAAGAGTTCATGGTCAAGGTGCATGCTGTAGAAGTACGATTCGTTTTCTTCATCATGGTTGTTCGGCATGTGGATACCAAAGCTGGAGAGGAAGTGGCTTTTACCAAAGCCTTTGGCCGTCGACATGTAGATGTGCCACATGCCGTGACCATTTCCCTGATAGATTTCGCTCGTTCCATTCGAGCGTTCGTAAATCACACCACCACTCCACAGGAACCGGCTCATTTCATTTCGAATGATGACGGTTTTGAAACCAAGTGCCATATCGAGCCAGCCTTCGAGTTCACCCTGCCCATCAATATCGATTGTCTGTCGCCCTGTTTTCTGTGCGAGGAACGACATGTACTCGTTGATGGCCAATGAACCCTGCAAGCTGGTAACATCTGTCGTTCCGGAATTCGTCAGATTGTTCTGGGGAATTTCCTGATGAATGTAAACTGCCCGGGCACGTGTCATGGAACGGGCATCGATAAACCAGTACGGGTTGGTGATCGGTTCGATAAAGTCGGCGAAAGCATAATCACTTTTGAATCGGCTCTGAGGATGTTTGCCGCAGAAGCGTCGGTTCAGACAGTCGTTACAGCCACAGTAATCTCCCCCAGTTCCAGTGCAGTAACCACCTGAATGACAACCACCGTAGCAATCGGCCTGGCCACACTCGGAACATCCATAGGACATTCCCGATCCCATATAGGGATCATAATCTGATGCCATCACCCATTCCTGTCCCTCGACAATTTCGCTGTGATAAGTTTCAGCGGGAGCGGAGAAACGTTCTTCCGGTTCGGGCATCCTGGGTGGTTCTGATTCGTACTGCACAGCCTGGATGTTGTGATTGTGGTAATGGCGTTGATCTGCACGTCGATTCTGCTGACTGAGGTAACCTCCGCCAGCAGTCTGAACTCCAGTGCGGGGGTATAACCCTGCCCGAGCCTGCACGGGTGCTACAAATTGATCGTGGGCGTGTTGATGTTGTGCGTGATAATATCCACCCGTTGATTGTTGTGCTTGAGAACGTTGTGCATACGCAGATCGTTGTTGAGCTGTCTGCTGGACTGGTTGACGACGAGCCTGGGCTGCTTGAGGTTTCAACGGTCGCATCCCCTGTGCCGTTGGTTGAGCTTGCAGATGCGAGTGTGGCAGCTGGCGTGGTTCGGCATAACGCTCCTGATGAGCAACCTGTCCCTGATGAGCAACCTGTCGATGCGCAGACTGATTTCGTGCTGGCGGATTGGTGCGGGGGCGCAGTTGCTGATCGACCGGAGGCGCCATCGGTACCTCATAGGCGGTCTGCATCAGATGCGGGTCGACAAAAGTTTCGGGAGTGGCATTATCAAACCTGGCTCCACCGAAGGCAGCTTCCGCCTCGGGCCAGAAGTTTTCGCCCGCTTCATAAGCGTCCAGCTCCTCATGCGAAGGAACGGCGCTGTCACCGGTTGTCTGGCGGTAAGAACTTTGTGAACTACTGACGGTATACTCTTCCTGTTCCTGAGCCATCAAAGTGGCACAACAGAACAGAGAGAAGACCCCGTACATGAGTGATCGCGGCAGATCCATTGCCATCGAAACTCTCCTGGGTTGAATTTCAGGTGGTTGGCGTCTCTTCAGTTTCAGGTTATTCTGTATAGAGACCAAAATTTAATTAGGAGAATAATCCTTAATGGGTTTATCGACCGCGCCCGAAGGGTTCCTGAATCAAATTCCTCAATGCGCGAAGTTTTTTTAAAAAGGACCTGGATTGTCCATGCTGAGCTTCCCCGCCCCTACCCTGAACCACCTATTTTACCCCGCCCTGCTTTTTTCGACCCTCATCCTGCCGACATTGACCTGCGGGCAGGAATTCATCGGGGAACCCTGGATACGGCACACCATCGATAACAGCTCCCAGGGAGCCGATGGAGTCCGCCTGATGGACGTCAATCAGGATGGACTCATGGACATCGCCACCGGTTGGGAAGAAGGGGGCGAAATCCACGTCTGCCTCAACCCGGGAAAGGACAAAGTCAAAGAACCCTGGCCGATGATCCTCGTTGGAAATGTCGCCAGCCCGGAGGATGCTGTCTTTTGCGATTTGAATGAGGATCGCCGAGTCGATGTCGTCAGTTGTTGCGAGGGAGATACTCGCGCCATTTATTTCCACATCGCCCCCCCACTCCGCTCGGGTTACGAACAGAGCCGCCTCTGGACAACGGAGCCACTCGTTGCCTCCGTTCGCAAACAGCAATGGATGTTCTGCCTGCCCATGCATGTCGACAAGGAAAATGGTGTCGATCTCGTGGCTGGAGGCAAAGGGCCCAACGCCGCGGTTGGCTGGTTCGAAGCTCCCCGCCGCACCCTGCGCAAGGGGGATTGGATCTGGCATCCGATCTCGCCCGTTGGCTGGTTAATGTCTCTACATGCTCTCGATATGGATGTCGATGGAGATCTCGATATCGTCCTCAGTGATCGTCGGGGGGTGGTTGATGCCGAGCGTTCCTCCGCCACGGCTGGGGAAAAAATTAAACTGCGTGGTTGTCGCTGGCTGGAAAACCCGGGGAACCGCCGCCAGCAGGTCGGCCAGTGGAAATCGCACGCAATGGGTGGCGAACAGGACGAAGTGATGTTCATGCAACCAACCGACTTCGACGCCAATGGAACCTGGGACTTCTTCGTCGCTACGAAAGGCCAGGAAATTCTCTACCTCAAAGGCAACCCCGGTTCACCGGTCACCTACACCACCATCCGCATTCCCATCCCTCCCACTGCCGGTACCGCGAAAGCCGTGCAGGTCGTTGATCTGGATCTCGACCGGCAGCTTGATCTCGTCGTCTCTTGCGAGAATTCCGAAAACAAGGTCGGCCTCTTCTGGATGAAGATCGACCTGAATAAGGAAGGGACGCTAGGTCAACTCACCCCGTTTGATGTCAGTGGCAACCTGGAAGGAATCAAGTACGACCTCGTCGAAGCAATCGACATCGACCAGGATGGCGACTTCGACCTCCTGACCTGCGAAGAACGGGACAACCTCGGTGTCATCTGGTATGAGAACCCGACGCGGTGATATCTGGTTGGAACCACAGATGAACACGGATCGACACAGATTTTTTGAACCACGAAAGGGACGAAAAAAACGAAAAGAATAGCTCGGACAATCTTCCCCTTTTCTTTAAACTCGACCGGGGTTGTCCATGTCGCGCTGCGACAAGATATTGAATTGACGTTTGGTTAAATACACAGCCACGAGACCAAACCTATTCAATTACAAGTTTATCCTTCGGAATAACCACCTCAAACTCAATCGAGGTCTGATCGTCATAGTTATACCGGTATCCCGAAATCGTATAGGGGCGTTCCTCTTCTCTCTGCTGAAACCACTCGAAACGAATCAACCTGAACTCTCTTTGTTTACCATCCAGAAAATAGATTTTTTGATTGTGCCACCGTTCTTCAGAACTCTCATATTTTGAGGCAAGTATCGGTATCTGCTGTAGCAGTATGCCTTGAGCATCGTAGAGATAGAGTTTGTCCTGATAGCTGAATGCAACAAGCCAGACCAGTTCGTCATCGACCAGTTGGCAATTTTTGATGTCGGATCTCCAGCGACCCTGCATTTTAAAGATTGAGGATTTGTCCTCACGAATATCGTAAACGTTAGCGATTGATTGCTCTTTCAAATCAGTATCTGAAACATGAGGCCTGAAAACCAGATGTGAGAGCTGATCTGTTACAAAGAGAGGGGCTCCCTGAATTGAGGCTATCGATTCTCTGAATTCTGTTAACTCCTCCGTATCAGGGAGTACCTCCAGCTCCTGAAACTCGGGAATGGTGTAAATTTTGAGCCCTTCCTCCCAGCTGAGAAGATGCCGGCAATCGTGCGACAAACTGCTGGTCTTATCATTTCCCGGTATGGTTACTCTATCGCCATCTTCCAGATTTAAACTCTGAAGCTTGTCACCCATAAGCAGAATCTGGTCTTCACTGCCAATCGCTTTGATCGTTCGAGGATTAATGCCTGTTAAATTGTCTCGCCAACCATTCTCCCCTGTGAACTTATATTGGCCAATTCTTTGGATCTTGGGGTGGTCAAACGTCTTAAAATCGTCAAGAGTCGTCCAGGTTACCAACCAGGATTCTCCAGATTCATACAGCAGCTCTTCTCTCTTTTTTAAAGGTTTTGAAACCGGGTGATACCTGGCAGATGAGAAGGTCACAATCGCCTGTACTTGCTCGCCATTACTGAAAAGATCGGAAACCCTCAACGTTTCCTCTGTATAATCAACATGGTATATCGATTTAAAAATACCCAAACCTAATGCCCAGACCCCCAGCAAGACGGTCGTCGTTATGAGCATTCTGCGAAACATGGGTTTGCCTTTATTACAAAAGAATCCTTGGCCCAACCATCCTGTTGGTATTTTAACACTCATTCTTCAAAAGAACATGCCTGTTCTGCTCAGATTATCGAACTCCAGCTGAGCAGCGCAGGTCACTTCAACTCCCTCATGGCTGGACCGGCGTTGATTCACCTTTTATCATGCATGATTGATAAACGCTTTTCCGTTCCTGTTTGCTGGATGATGACCGCTCATGCCCCATGCTAAAACTGCTCTTGTTACTGGTATTACTGGTCAGGATGGGGCGTACCTGGCTGAATTGCTGCTGGAGAAAGGGTATCTGGTTCACGGTTTGAGGCGACGTTCCTCGGCTTCCAATACACAGCGAATTGATCCCCTGCTGGCGAAATATGCGGACCAGTTGCAGCTCCATTATGGAGACCTGACCGATTCGACGAACCTGATGCGGATTGTCGAACAGACTGATCCAGCTGAAATCTATAACCTGGCGGCGCAGAGTCATGTGCAGGTCAGCTTCGAAACTGATGAGTACACGTCCAACGCCGATGCCATCGGACCATTAAGACTCCTCGAAGCGATTCGTTTACTCGGCCGGACAGAGGAGGTCAAATTTTACCAGGCCTCGACCTCCGAACTCTTCGGAAGTTCTCCCCCACCGCAAAGTGAAACGACCCCCTTCCAACCGCAAAGCCCGTATGCTGTCGCGAAGTTGTACGCCTACTGGATCACCGTTAATTATCGCGAAGCGTATGGAATGTTCGCCTGTAACGGAATTCTGTTTAATCATGAAAGCCCCCTGCGGGGAGAGACTTTTGTAACGCGAAAAATCACCCGGGCGGTCGCCGCCATTGAAGCGGGAGAGCAGGAGAAACTTTATCTCGGGAACCTCGATGCGAAACGGGACTGGGGGCATGCCCGCGATTATGTCGAGGGGATGTGGTTGATGCTGCAACAGGAAAAACCCCAGGACTTCGTCCTCGCCACCGGTGTCGCTCATTCCGTACGCGATTTTGTCATTGCCGCTTTTAAAGAAATCGGCGTCGAACTCGAGTGGAAAGGGACGGGCGATCAGGAACAGGGAATCGATACCCGCACAGGGCAAACAGTCGTTGAGGTTGATCCCCAGTTTTACCGCCCGGCTGAAGTTCACCACTTATTAGGTGATCCCACCCTTGCGAATCAGGTTTTGGGCTGGAAACCTCGCGTGAATTTTGAACAATTAGTTACAGAGATGGTCGCTGCCGATCGCCAGGCGATTACCGGTTGAAACCATCCACAAATCTCTTTCACTCTCAATATCATCTGAAACTCTTGGTGTGCCACTGCTGGCTCGTCCAGCAGTGCCATTGTGGCAATGATTAATTAAGTCAGCTGAGCAGGGACACCAATCAGCTTTCATGTATTGAGATCTCAGGAAATGATTCGAAACCGTTGGCTGTATTCACACTGCTGGACAAGCCAGCAGTGGCACCCGATTTCTTACCGTCCTGATAGAAGGAGATCAGCAAATCACAATAATCTTCAACGGATATGAATTCCAACTCATCTCTCTCTGCTCAACTTCATCACATAAAGGATTGTGATTGATGTCGAACTCCTCTCTACATCCATTCGCACTTGCAGGCCGTAAGGTCTGGTGGCGGGGCATACGGGCCTTGTTGGTTCAGCTCTCTGTCGAGTCCTCGAGCAGGAAGATTGCCAACTGCTGACGACCACCCGCGACGAACTCGATCTGCTGCGTCAGGCAGAGACAGAAGAGTGGATCGCCGCCAATCGTCCCGAGGTGATCATCATCGCGGCGGCCAAAGTGGGCGGGATCTGGGCGAACGATAATTTTCCGGCAGACTTCATCTATCAGAACCTGACGATTGAAACGAACATCATCGAAGCAGCCCGGCAAGTGGGGGTTGAAAAATTACTGTTACTCGGTTCGTCGTGTATCTATCCCCGTGAAGCCCCCCAACCGATTCAGGAGAATGCCCTCCTCTCCCGTCCTCTCGAACCGACCAACGAGTGGTATGCGATTGCCAAAATCGCCGGGATCAAATTATGCCAGGCGTATCGCAAACAGTATGGTCTCGACATGATCACCGCCATGCCGACCAACCTGTATGGACCGGGAGATCGTTACGATGAAAAAGCGGGCCATGTCATTCCCGCCGATCGAGAAGATGCATCTCGCCAAAATCAATCAGGCTTCGGAAGTTCCTATCTGGGGTACAGGGAAAGTCCGCCGGGAATTTTTATATGTCGACGATTGCGCCGGGCAGCTCGTCCATCTTCTAAAATATTATTCGGATGCCGAGCCTGTGAATGTCGGTTCGGGAACGGATATCACAATTCGCGAACTGGCCGAACAGGTCCAGGCGGTTGTCGGTTACCAGGGTAAATTGAAGTTCGACCCCAACATGCCCGAAGGTGTCCCCGTAAGCTGCTCGATATCAGTAAACTGAGCACTCTCGGTTGGGAACCCACGACCCGACTCGAAACAGGCCTCCCCATCGCCTACGACTGGTACACCCAAAACCTCGCCCCGGCGATTTCCATCCCAGCATGACGTCTTTAAGTGGGTAAGAATTGTTCCCTCAGGACTAATCACTACTGGACCGTTTGTTGAAATGCCAGATCATCACGAAGAGTGCTGCCAGCAGCAGGTAACCAATCGCGATGCCGTAGCCTCGGTTGAGATACATCCCTTCCGCGGGTGATTGGTGGATTAAGAGCGAATCGATCACATTTCCTGATAGCTGATAGGTGTGAATCAGTCCTACGAATGTGAGCAAAGCGGCGATTGCGGACCAGATTGCGGCGGCACCATATTTTCTTTGTATCAGGCAGGCGGCCATCGCGGAGAGAATCATACAGGTAAAGATGTATCCCCGTTCCATGACCAGTAATCCATTCAATAGAAATCCGTTGATCTCAACCCCCGGGTTATTCTCCAGGAGCTGCTGCATGGAGGGAACACTTTCGCCTGAGAAACCAAGGAGGGTGAAGGCCCCCATGACGGCTGTTGCTCCCCAGGCGGCGATTGCCGGGAAAAGACCCATAGCCACTGCCGGCGCCTGATCAGAGGGAGTTGCCTGAAACGCCTGGGCCGTGATGATAATGCCGATCCATAATACAATTGCAATTCCCGCTTCGAGTGGAATAATGCTTTGGATAAGACTGGCCAGGCCTGTTAAACAGATGAGGGTGATCACAATCCCGTTCAGAGAGGAATAACCCGACCGGGCTCCTAATGCTTTCCAACCGGGATGACCAATGTAGATGGTCGTCGGGAAACAACTTCCGAAACAGGCTGCGACAATACTGCCGATTCCATTCACGGCCATGGAGGTGCCTGTCGAGTAACTGTCACCCGCTGCCTCGGCCGATTCGACGTTCTGCATACTTCCCAGAACATTGAACAGTCCCATGGGAATGATCACCGAGAGAAACCCAATCCACCCTTGGGTCTCCTGCAGGACCTCCCAGATTTCTTTGCCTGCGAACTGCGGTGCATAAAATTTGACTGAACTGATTGAAGCCGAAATGGCTGCGGGGTCCATCGGGGGACCGGCGATGGTGACTGGCAGAATATTCGGGAAGATCCAGGCGAAGGCTGTTCCTGTTAAGACTGCCAGCAATCCACCAGGCAGCCCCCAGGGAAATTGATAGTGAGCAAAATAACTGAGCAGGATGATCCCCAGCGGCAGCATCGCCACCAGCGGGCGCTGATAAATCTGTAAGGCGAACGTCATCGCGATAAAGCCGATGGCAATGCCGGCGAGTGTCGAAAGGAGTGCTGCGCGCGGTGTCGTCTTCCGAATTTTCGAACCGACAAAACTTCCCAGGAACTCAATAACACCACTCCCCAGGCAAGCGAGTAATCCCATCTTCCAGGCAAGTTCCGCGTTTTGAGTACTGTCGTAAACAGGTTTGATCACAAAGAAAATGAAGATAATGACCGAGGGCGTATTAATTCCATATGGTAAGGCGGTGACATCGTCGCGCCCTGTTTTTCTGGCGAGTGACCAGGCTTGCCACGCATAAAACAGGTTCCCGATGAGCAGACTCATGGCGATACCGGGCAGGATCGCTTCCAGCAACAGCGGGGAGTCTTTTTCAATACCACACAGCCCCAGCAGCGAGATAATCAGAATCAATTGAACCAGGTTATCAATGAAGAGACCAAAAAAACCGTCGAGGTCACCTTTTACAAAGATCGGAGGGCGTTTCATGAGTGGGGCCGTTTGCGTAAAATATCGGGAACCAGCGCTGGTGAAATTTTCCCTTCAGGAAGGAATTCGATCATACTCTTCCTGCGTAAGAAACACAAAGCCGGCAGACCATCAGAGAAGTCCGCTTGAATCGAGAAGGAATTGATCATTGATCGAACCGACCCCGCATCTGTTGCAACCTCACGAACGCTTCATGCAGCTTGCCCTCAACCAGGCACGCATGGCCTATGAACAACAGGAAGTTCCTGTCGGGGCGGTCATTGTGCATAACGAGCAGGTGATCGGTGAAGGCTATAACATGCGCGAGACCCTGCAGGATCCGACAGCGCATGCCGAAATGATTGCCATCACTCAAGCGGCTGAAAACCTGGGATCATGGCGACTGCTCGATTGCACCATTTACGTCACACTCGAGCCCTGCCCCATGTGCGCCGGTGCCCTGGTGCAGGCCCGCATTCCCACGATCATCTATGGCACCTCCGATCCCAAGGGAGGCGCCTGCCATACGCTCTACCAGATAACGGACGACCCCCGCCTGAATCATCGCGCGACGGTGCTGGGAGGGGTATTGCAGGAAGAATGCAAATTTCTATTACAGGATTTCTTCGCCCAGCAACGGGCACTCGGTAAGAAGTAAGCGTGGATTAAAGAGATGGCAATTAATCGTCACTACCGTTTTCACCGCCATCTTTATCTGGCATATCATTTAACGGTTGTTGCCCTCGGAATGATTTCCGCATTGATCCTGATTCTTTCAAGAGTGATCGATACCAGCAGTGTGGCACGATCTCTTGGTATAGCGACTGCTGTGCTGCTTCAATACATGATGTTCGCCGCTTTCGTACATCACCGCTTCATCCGGTATGCGGAACCACAGATTGACCAGCTTCTTAGAGAGTTGTACCACCAGAAAATCAATTACCCGCGACTCTATTTGAAAACCAGTTTCAACGCGTTGATCTTCTTCCTCATCACAGTATTTATCTGCAGCGGTATCGCCTCCTTCGGCACGTCACACCCCGCGATGTTCACAGCAGTGGCGCTGTCAGGCGTATTGATTCTTCTCGGTGGTTATCGTTTCACCCGAAAGAAAACAGAGATTGCTTTTCTGAAACAAGAGTTGGCACTCAGTGGTTGAGTTGTCTCACTCGTCTGAAGTCTCGCCACTTTTCAACGGCAGTGTGTAAAATGGAACGCCATTAATCTCCGATTGTTTCCAGTCGTGAGGAACTGCGGGCGCGGTTAGAATCGCTCCCTGGGGTGCAATGGGATACTGTATCGCGGGGGCTTGCTGCAGCAATAGAACGGGTTGCGTTGGCTGTCGCTCAAGCATTTTTTCCAGTTCCTGCACCCGGTCCTCAAGCTGTTGCACTCGTTCGCGCAGGCTCTTCTCTTCCGTCTGCAGCGTCTCATCTTTTCCCCAGATGGCGGGGGTGCTGAATAGACCAATGGCCATGCAACAGAGGACTGCCGCACCGACAACTACAGACCGCACAACTTTACGACGCATGAGAGACTCCTCGCCTCCAGAGAATGACGATGAACATTTTGCAGCATATTGCTGCAATTTTCAGATATCGTCAAGACGAGGTAACAGGGGGAATCGTTCCCGGAATTTCCGAAAAATCTTCTGGGACAAGCGATTCCACAGGCTGTAACTGGTTGGACGTGAAGCGTTTATTCCAGGTCCGTATCAACAGGATTCCCAGAATTAGAATATAGGGGAAGGCAATCAATAATAAGAACAACTTGGCGAAAGCAATCAGCAGCGTTAAGAGCTCGGCGCTGTCAGTTCCATAAAAAGCAAAAGTGCTGCAGACCAGCGTCAGTATCCAGTAGAGGTCCGAGTTAAATACAGAATCCGATCGATTTCTGACCAGGAATCGCTTTACCAGGAGCGCACAAAAAAGCAGAGCGGGCAGAAACCGGATCACCAACCAGAACTGGATCGTGACGAAGAGTTGAAAACCGCTCAAAATCAACTCAAGCTTCTGTTCTGGATCATTCAGCAACGTCATCACTTCTATCCTGTGGCTCGTTTCCTGTGGCTGGAAAAAACTGAAGCACTAACCGGTAAACGAAAAGCGTATTAACTTGTTCTTCCGATATCATCTCACTTTTTTGAGCACAGCACCAGCTTTGTTACCTCGGGCAGACAATGATAGCGGAGCGGATGTTGACCGGAGAGACCTTGCGAGACATGCAGCACCGTCTTCCCTGAAGAATAGGTACCAGAGGCGTAACGCGTCCCCGTTTTGGCCGGGGAGTAGACAGGACCTATCAGCGGGAGGCGAATCTGACCTCCATGGTTGTGCCCGGCGAGAATCAGGTCAGCCTGATGCTCGATCCCCCACTGGTAATAATCAGGAGTATGTGTCAGGAAAATGCGGGGCAGATTGGAGCCACGTTTTTCTTTCGGCCAATCGGGATGCGACCCCATCCAGGGAACTTCGCTCCCTCCCAGTTCGACTTCACAATCTCGAAATCGGGTCAGCTCGGTGCGCCTCCCAGATCAACCCATCCGCTCTCCTGCATTGTCTGACGGATGAGTTTCGGATCGAGTTCATCATCGTGATTCCCTAGAATGAAGAAACGCCCATCAGGTGCCGAGAGCTGATTGAGAGTCGAATCAAACCAGGTAAGTGCTTCCATTCGATCAAGCAGATCCCGTGAAAATAATGACCTCTGGTTCGAGTTGCGCGCGAGGCGACAAACTTCTTCAAAGTACTCCCGCGACAGTACCACACATGTGTGTATCCGAAATATGCAGGATCGAATACTGATCCAGTTCTGGAGGAAGCTCATCGATCTGAAGTTGTTTGGTATTGAGTTCCAGTTGAAATTGTTCATTCCCCGGCAGGTACGCCAGACTTTGATAAGGACCTGACCCGATTGGCTTCCCGCCGAGGATCTCTGTAATGTCATAAAATTTCTTTTCGACATGAAGCAGCTTGGGGGTCCGTTTCTCAACATAGTGCCGGGTCACTGAGAAGAGAAAGCCGGCAAAGCCAACGGTGCAGAGCAGACAGAAGAGAAACCAGCCAGTGGAAAGTTGGTCCCAGTGGTCATACCAGACGAGCTGTGGACCCGTCAGTCCGATGCGATAGAGCATCCAGAGGGGAACGACCGGGATCGCGATGTCGTGCAGAATTCGATATCGCCGTGGGGACGATGTCCAAGCGGCAAGGCATGTAGCCTGTTCATCAGCGCTACCCACAACTGGGTGTGGCCGATGACGAGGCAACCGAGCCAGAAGAGATTTCCGAAATTCATAAACCATCCGTTGGCAGGAAAAAGAGGCAAATCAGGAGCCGTCAGTTTCATCGTAGTCAATCTGGGCAGATGGGGGTACTGTCTCACCCCGAATTAACCGGTTCACGCCCCATTTCACCCCTGATTTCACCTGTTTCTGGCGGCTGAAATGCTCGCGACAAATGGTCTCAACAGAGTTACTGAAATTACATAAACTACCCCCTTCAAATAAGTCTCGAAGGGAATCGGTATGACTGAACGACAAATGCTGGTGATTCATTGGATGTTATTCACCTGGGTGGTAATCTCAGGGCTGATGATCGCCCGGCCTGCTTACGGGAAAGAGCCCGGAATTTTACCTGTGAGTGAGGCGATGAAACCTCTCACCGATGGGCCTGCCGTCATTCCCATTCAGGAAGACCCACACTTTCGAGATGTCTGTCTGCTCGACTCTGAATTCGGAATCGCTGTGGGAGATCAGGGAGCGATCTGGACAACTCTTGATGGGGGTGAAACCTGGCAATGGCAGCGAACCGGTTTCTCCTACACTTTGACCGACGTCTGTTTTCTGACGCGCAAAATTGGCTGGATCGCCGCACAGGGTTTGCACCCTTACGGACAGGAAGGTTGGGGCCTCATTCTGCATACACGCAATGGAGGAGCCACCTGGGAGAAACTTCCACAGAATCAGTTACCTCCGTTGAATGCGGTTCAGTTTTTTGATCTCGAACGGGGTATCGCAATTGGAGAAGCCTCAAGTCGCTATCCAAGTGGCGTGTTAGTGACAACTGACGGAGGACAAACCTGGACAGCTCGACCGGGAACAACGGACAAACACTGGTTGGCAGCCCATTTCTTCTCACCAGAGGATGGAATTGTAGCGGGCATGCATGGACAGATCGCGCGTGCGACGGCTGATCAATTCTCGCCTGTCTCACTCAATCAGTTTGATTTACGCAGCTTCAAAGGGATCAGCGCCTCCCGCACAGGGAAATGCTGGCTGGTGGGTGAAGGTGGATCACTCCTCTGCTCCAGCAACCTGGGACAAACCTGGAGTGTGCCCGCAGGAAAACTTCCCGATAAAGTTCCCCTCATTCAGGATTTGCATACCGTAGCACAGGTCGACACACATGTCTGGGTGGCTGGTTCGCCTGGTTCCGTCATCTGGCATTCCCCGGATGACGGACAGACCTGGGAACCGCAATACACAGGACAGTCGATTCCAATCGAAAAATTATCGTTTAATAACGAGTCGCATGGTTGCGCAGTCGGAGCACTCGGTTCGATCCTGTTGACTCGTGATGGAGGTCGTACCTGGAAAAATGTAAGAGGCGAAAATCGTCATGTCGCTTTAATGCAGGTGGCGATGTCCAAGGAGCAGATCGATATTCCCCTGCTGGCTCAGCAGTCAGCTGAGCGAGGCTACCGTGCGCTGACATACCTTCCCATCCGGGAAGATATTCCCCGATCGTTCTACCGCGGGGAAGCCTCGAGCCAGTTGCAGGCAAACACCGCCGTGCTCACCACGCATGGTTCCCAGGCAATCACTGCCTGGCAATTTCCCATCACCAGCCCGGATCTGGAAGTCGATCGATCTGGATTGATTCAGGAATTGAATCGCTGGTCGGACGGTAATCTGGATTCTGTGCTGATTGAAACCCTGGTGGGCACCCTGCGCACCTGGCGACCGGAAGTCATCATTCTGCCAGAAGCGAGCTCAGGGAATGAGATCAACATCCTTTTCCAAAAGGCATTTCATGTCGCTATCAAAGCTGCTGCCGACCCCACCCAGTACCTTGAGCAACAGGAGACGGTCGGATTAAAACCGTGGCAGGTGAAACGGGTCTTTCATCAGTTGGATCCCGGCACAGGAGGAGACGTTCAAGTGGATCCCTTTGAACTGCTCCCCTACAAGGCAAACGATCATCGAGTTTTCAGCTTCCGGATTACGACAGACAGGACATGGCGATCTCGAATCGATCCGTCCCACCCAATACGATTACATTCCTGAACTTTCACCCAACGGTCCAGAGTCTTTACGGCAATTCTTCGCGGGTCTGGTGCTGGCTCCCGGATCAGAAGCGAGACGAGAGCAGGAACCGATCAACCAGCAGCAACTCGACCAGGCGCGACAGATTGCTCAACGCCGCAAACATCTTTCGGGAATCAGTGAACTCTCATTGAACAATCAGGGACATGCCCATCAACTGATCAGCGATCTGCGCCAGAGTCTGCAGGGATTCAGTTCCCGACAGGCGGCTGAGCAATTGGTACAGCTGGCAAATCAGTATCGCCTGCAGGGACTGACTGAACAGGAAGAACTGGTCCTGGTCGAACTCATTAACCTTTATCCGAGGGAACCGCTCACCTCGCAGGCAGTCGGACAGTTATTTCAACTCTGGTCGAGCACCGAAGTTGCCTGGGTTCGTTCGAAAGAAACGACAGTACAAAGAGAGACTGGCAACTTCAACAAAGGGGAACAGCGCCGCCTGATTGAACAGGCGATGGCATTACGCGGGCAACGCCCTCTGGATGCAGCCCCGTAGTGATTAAAGGTGAAAAAGATCCTTTTGAGCGTAACCAGCAACAGGGTGACCTGAAGGTCGGTCCAACCCAGGACTGGCGAAGTGAAAAGTAAAACTGTGGCGACAGCAGGCAGTCAAACTGGCCAGTTATATGAACCAGGTCGACCCATATCAGTTTCACACCCCCGCCATTCAATTTCCCCTGTCAGGATTGATGAACGATCTAAGCCCGATGGAAAAACGCGCCTTTCAAAATGCAGAGGCGAATAATCCCCTGGCATTGTTCGAGCTGCTCGGAGCCACTCACGCCCGACACTGAGCTGTAAAAAACGGAGACTCAACCTCTGCTTGATGGTTTGCTTTCCGATCCCTGTTGGGAAGAAGCGAACGAGATTCGCCTGCAGGAATCGAAGCAGCAGGATGGCGTGACAGATCGCATCGCCCTGGTCATGATCGCTTATGATGATGAATACTTTTATGTTGCCGGATCCTTCCCCAAATACAACATCCCTTACGCAGAAGTCACCACCGCGGGGCGTCAGCATGATCAGGCGGCGGCTGGATTTGATCGACTGCGGTTCTGTATTGATCTCGATGCCGATTACCATTCCAGCTACCAGCTGACCTTCGACCAGCGTGGTCAGGTGAGCGAAAGCTGTATCAATGATTCGCGCTGGGATCCGCAGTTGTATGTGGCTGTGGTGCAGGACGATGCCTATTGGCGGCTGGAAGGTGCCATCCCCTTCGAGGAACTCTCCCCACACCCTCCCAAACCGGGACAAAGCTGGGCGATCTCGGTTCAGCGAATCATCCCCTCCACGGGAATTCAAAGCTGGTCCTTTCCCGCAGCGGAAGAACTGTTACCGAGCTCTTTCGGAACGGTCCGTTTCGGAGAGTAGTGTTATGACTACCGCTATATGTCTGGTAAGATCTGCTTGTGTGCCACTGCTAGCTGGTCTAGCAGTGTGAGTACGGCTAGCGGTTTCGATTGTTTCAAGTGGTTAACAACCACGAAAATCTACTGGTTTCCCTCTGGAATTCTCTGGTAATTTGATTTCACAATGGCACTGCTAGGCGAGCTAGCAGTGGCACACTTAATCTACGATACCTGACATTTAGAGACAGACAGAACAGTATGTTTCTGCGATCGGCACTCTTTCAGTGGGACCATTGACTGGAATTTCAACATTTAGAAATACCCGACAATCCAACTCATAAAAAAAGAACCTCTAAAAGTCGAAATGCTTTCAGAGGTTCTTTTATTGGATTTGTCTTCACCGCTCTGTTTAGACAGAGAAGCTTTTCCGCAACCGCAGGAGCGAACCACGTTCGGGTTCTGGAACACGAAGCCCCGTTCGTGAAGTTCATCTTTGAAGTCGATGACGGTGCCATCGAGGTGCAGTGCGAATTGTTTGTTCATGGCAACGTTCACGCCGTATTGCTCGGAGAGATCGTCGATTTCAGCATTGGTGTCTGGGTCAAAGTTAAAGCTGTATTGCACGCCACTACAGCCTCCACCGCTCACACCAATACGAACATGAGTTGTATCGGGCAGTTCCTGCTCGGAGAGGAAACGTTTGATTTCGGCGGCAGCTTTTTCAGTAATCGTAACAGCAGGCATAGTAGATTTAACTCCTCATTCACGTTCAAGTCGTCACGTTTTTCAGCGCGAGTCCTACTTAAAAACGCAGTTCGTCTGCGTGGGGTAGACATCGACACTTTTCGGCTGGAAATTCAGTTCGACATTTGATTTTCCGCCCTGACCACAAGGGACTCAGCGCCAGGGAATATCCCTGTGGATTCGAATTATAACCAGACACCTCCGCGTTAGGTAGGGAAACTTGGCCAGATTCTCAATGCATATCGCCCAAACTGGCCTGATTCAATGGACGTAAAGGTCTTATTTCTCGGGATTTAGGACGGAATGCCCCCATCTGGCAAAGGGGTCTCCCGCTACTCAAGTGCTGACGATCATTCGCCCCAGTAACGGAAGCCTTGCCCCGGCAGACTTGAAATTGCCACTCCAGTTGTTACACTGGCCCCCTTCCACTCATATCCGAGGGCTGGCTTAGATTGCGCCCTTCGATGTTAGTGATTGACTTACATAAACTTACATAAATGCTCGATGTAGAGCACTACTGGTCCAGGCGGTTTATTCACCGCGCCGATCGGCTGGAAACTGTGCAGAACGGTTTCCCAATCAGACTGATCGGACAACGTAGTTAAAGGAATTTTGATGGCAATTAATCGTGCCGAAGTCCGCAAAATGCGGCGTAAACGAGCGAAGCTCAAAAAGAAAATGAAATGCCGGTTCTGTCCGGATGGTGTCATTCCACGTCCTGTTTATGTGGACTACAAAGACATCAAAACTCTGCGAACCCTGATCGACCGTGAAGGTCGTATCCTTCCCCGCCGCCGCACCGGTACCAGCCCGGTTTATCAGCGTGCCGTTCGTAAAGCTGTCATGCGAGCTCGCTTCATTGGTCTGCTTCCCTTCGTCGCTGACGAGTAAGCCGAGAGTAACCAATCTCAAGCAAAACAAAACAGCCTCTGTTGAACCCGACAGAGGCTGTTTTTTATGCGCTGACAGAAAACCCGGACGGAATACGTTCCGTTCAAATTTCAATGAGACGGGCCGCCCCTTGAGCCAATAGCTCGGAGGCCAGGTTACGCCCCAGTTGATCGGCCTGTGTTTGCGGAGCCGATTGTTTGGCATAGAGGCGTTCTTTACCGTCGACACTGAGCACAACTCCCTCCAGGGTCAATTCCCCCGTATTCTCGTCGAGAGAGCTGTTGGTTCCCACAGGGGCGTGGCAACCAGCTTTAAGTTCATTGAGCAAGGCACGCTCAGCGGTTGCTCCGGCGGCGGCGATAGAGTCGTTCAATGATTGTAAGTAATCCCGGGTCTGTTGATCACTTGTGCGACATTCCAGCCCGAGAGCCCCTTGGCCGACAGCAGAGAGCATGAGGGGAGGAGCCAGTACTGCGGAGATTCGCTCCGCCAGCTGCAACCGCTTCAAGCCTGCGGCGGCCAGAATGATGGCGTCGTATTCTCCCTCATCCAGTTTACGAAGTCGTGTTTCGACATTCCCGCGAATGGATCTGACATGCACATTGGGACGGGCATGGAGCAACTGTGCCTGACGCCGCATCGAACCCGTACCAATACGAGCCCCTTCAGGAAGCTTCATCACATCGGCAGGTTGCTCCGAATTCTGAGGCAAGACCAGGACATCAGCAACTTCTTCCCGGGCCGGGATGGCTGCGAGGATGAGATCCGCAGTCACAGATTGAGTCGGAAGATCTTTAAGACTGTGAACGGCGACATCGGCTCGTTGATCGAGCAGTGCATTCTGAACTTCACGTGTGAATACCCCCTGCCCCCCCATGTTGGCGAGTGACTCTTTCTGATCACGGTCACCGATCGTACTGATGTGGACAATCTCGACCTGTAAACCGGCGTGGGCACTCCTTAATAAACTGGCAACATGCTCCGCCTGCCAGAGTGCAAGCTGACTGGCGCGGGTGGCGATACGAAGAGTTGATGAAGTCACTGTTGACCTTGTTTCGAGCAGACAATCTGAATATGAGCGAAAATATTCTTATGATGGGGTGGGAGGATTCGGCTCATCCGTTGCGGGAGGCTCTGTCGAACCTGTGCCTGGGGCCGAACCTGTAGATGTTCCCTCGCTGGATTGTAGCAGATCAGAGGGAGCCGGGGGATTGATAACAGAGGGGTTCCCTGACATCGGGGGGATTGTGATCGGCTGAGTCTGATTTGAAAATCGTCGACTTAATTCCCGCTGTAAAGCTTCGGGAGTCACTTTCTGCCCATCCGGAACAAGCACCCCACAGGAAATACAGAACTGAAACGCCTGATCAATGGTAATGTTCAAATCGACCAGGGCGCTACGGGGGACCATCATAGTGTAACCGGTCACCGGCATGGGTGAACTTGGAACGAGAATGCTCACCATCGGCTCACTGGCTGCACCGGTCACTTTGAGCATCCCCTCACCAGTGACCAGCCCCAATGACCAGATCCCTTTCCGGGGATACTCGACAGCCACCACCCGGCTGTATTCCACCGAACGTTCTGTGAACAGAAAGTCGGTAATCTGTTTTACAGACGAATAAACATTACTGATGATGGGTAACCGTCCCAGAATGGACGTTTCAATTTTACGAACGATCCAGTTGCCTAACTGGGCAGTAACCAGGCGACCCAGGAAGTAGAGCGCCAGGATGAGCAACAACACGATAATGAAAGTCAGCGAGAACCACCCCCCTACTTTTCGCTCGGCGACCACAATCGCGTAGATTCCGGAAGTCGTTACCGGCATGTCCCGCTGCGAAACCTTCTGCGCTGCAATTTTATAATCCTTGTAGGGGATGGCCCATTCCTCTTTCCCTACGGGAACATAAACCTTGCTCTGCCACCTGGGTTCATCGGTTTCATTATTGATACCGAAAATAGTGGCCAGGTGCTGCTGATAGATTTGCGGCCTTAAACCGAGTGCATTATCTGAATCCGGGAAGTTCTGCAAACCATTCATTCAGTCTGCGGGCATCTTCAGGTTTCCAGAGATAATTGGCATCGCAATATTTAACCTCAGGCTGACCGGGTACAAACACCAGTTCTTTTGCCGGCACCGACTCATCAACAAACTGAGCGATGCTCCATTGCACGGCGTAACTGGTGGGTTGAACAATATAATTATTTACGCCATTTAACACCCAGATGACGATGACAATTGTCAGTACAGAAGGGAGGCTGATCGCCAAACCGCGCAGCAGGAACTGCACCGCCGGTTCCCGACGAATCGACCACTTCTTCTTCTCTTCGGTTTCCTGAACAGGATCTTCCGAATCGTTTTCCGACATAAAATTAAACCCTGAATAAACAGATGAACTAACTCCGGCAAACTGATCAACCGCGGCGCACAGTTTTTTCAGAGCTGGAGTCGTTCCGATTATACAAGTCGACGACCTGTAGTGGAAATCCACAGTCTCATTGCAAAAAGAGTCGGATTTCCAGAACTGGAACTGTGAACATCCCAAGTTTAGCTTAAATTCCGATCCCTCGAGCCAAAACCACCGCGAGTACCTCCCCAACTCCTGCTTTTTTCAGGGTCGAAGTGGCTGTATTCATGGTAGTACCAGTCGTAAGGACATCATCAACCAGCAAAACCCGGGCGGGAACTTTCCTGGTGGGAATGTTTGCCTGAAATGCTCCCTGCAGATTGGTCAGCCGAGCCGACCGGGGTAACCCGGCCTGATCAGGTCGATGCCGACACCTTTTTAACCAGTTCAACCTGACTGGCCAACCTCCCTGCCGTCCCAGCTGCCAGGCAATGCTGCGGGGAGCGTAATCGAGGAATCGAAACTCTTTCCTCCAATGCCTGGGAACAGCGATGATTGCCTCGGGAGAGAATTCTCGAATCAGAGCAGCCTCACGCTCCCAGAGAGTGTTCGTGAGTGCTGTCACGAGCGACTGCCCCGTTGATTGTTTTCCAATGAGTACCGCCTCTCGCAGTTTCCCCTCATAGACTCCTAGAGAAATGACCCGATCAAAACGAAAATTGTCCCGCTGACAGGCAGGACAACCTGACGATGTTTCCGCATGGGGTCCAACAGGAGCCGTACACCGGGGACATCGATGTGCGATCAACGGGGCAAATATCCGCTGACATGCTTCACACAGAATAGCCGGTTTCGAAAGAGCGCCCTCTTTTGGGTTCAGCTCCTCCTGCGGTAAGGACTCATTCAGAAGAGAGACAGACCTTAACTGGTCACAACCAGGACAGACGGGAGGAAAGCAGAGATCGAGACCACTGCGAATCAGGCTTCTGACAGTTTGTCGATACGGTTCCAGTGGCATCCGTATCCTGTCCTTCCTGTCAAACTAACAGTTCCAAAACCCTCTTCGCAGAATGAAATCCAGCCCTTAACTGACTGCTGCCAGCAGAATATCAAACTGGCTGATGAGCACCAGGTTATCTTCCGAGGGCAACCCGTGCACGAAGGCCTGCACATTGCTGGCTCCAGCCGTGTGAACTTTATTCAGTTGCAGTTCGGTATCGCTGATGATGGATCGGACGACAAACTCTTCTCCACCAATCAGAATTGCAGAGCCAGGAACAGAACCGAAGGTTTGCTGCAATTGTGAGATGAAGGTTGTATCCACACCAGTTAACACATCTGAACCGGCGGCAATGGAAACTGTTCCACTGAGAGTCTCGGTAAAGGTTGTGTAATTGACCAGCGGCACATTGGCGAAGGCGGTTCCGTCATACACACCGTTCAAGTTAATCGAAGGACTACCGACGATGGCATCGACGATATCCATTCCATCACCGATCACGCGACCGAACACGGTATGCGGTACGTTATCGAGGAAAAGGTTATCGACCGTATTGATAAACCAGCCACTGGTGAAACTGTCAATGTTTCCAGATTGCAAAGCTGTTGAGAGAGTTCCCCGCACATTCGAGTTTTTAGAGAGAAACTCGTTCTCTACAGGTGCATTGGTGGAATCGCCACTAATCCGTCGGTTGTGGTATCGAAATCAAACCCACCCCCTGGATCACAAAACCATCAATCGATCGATGAATGACCGATCCTGCATAAGCCGCAAAGTAGCTTTTAAAGTTGTCTACGGTATCGGGAGCATCCTGATCGAAGAGTTCGATATCAAAATTGCCCAGGCTGGTCTCAATACGAACGACTGTTCCCAGTGAGAAATGAATATCAATCGTTTCGGTCGTATTCACTTCACCCAGCGTGCTGCGGACAAGAATTGTGTTCACACCCAGGTTACTGTCGGTGTGAGTGAGGGTCACCTCAATCTGGAAATTGCCCTGGCTGTCGGCAGTGGTCGTGCCGTCATCGAAGTTCAGGTCCGAACCGGTATTTACGGTAATTGTCGAACCAGGTTGAGTATTTCCGCGCAACAGAATCGTGGGTTGATTCGTAACGAGGATGTTGTTCGACTGCACAACGGAATCGTCATCGACCTCGACACTCAAGGGCAACTGGTCGTCGTTGGTGATTGTTCCTGTGCCTGTATCGGAACTGTCCGCGACTGTTCCTTCATCCACAGAGTCCACCTTAAGGGTGAAGGTTTCGGAAAGCTCCGCAATGTCATCCGC
Source organism: Planctomycetaceae bacterium (assembly GCA_041398805.1). GTDB lineage: Bacteria > Planctomycetota > Planctomycetia > Planctomycetales > Planctomycetaceae > Polystyrenella. The sequence goes on from JAWKUC010000004.1 coordinate 430,741, forward strand.
CAAAACAGGGACGGTTACTGTTTTAGAGGTTTCACCGATTTCGAAAGTGACCTGTGTGGTTGTCGCAGTGTAATCAGCACCTGCAGTGGCTGTGCCATCGACAGTGCTCAAGGTGATTGTAATTTTTTCGCTCGCTGCGGCATCGAGTGAGACATTAAATGATGCGTTGCCGGGAGCATCTTCTTCATTAAATGTGGCATCACCAATGATCACATTCGGTGCGGTTTTTACTGTGAGTGAGAATGAAGTTGTTGCCGACTCTCCATCGTCATCAGTAGCAGTCACTCCTACAGTGAAGGTACCTTCATCACCGGAACCAGGAGTTCCTTCCAGTAGTCCGGTGCTTGTATCGAAATCAACCCAATCGGGCAGAGTCGGAGCATCGTCCCAGGTTACGGCATAGGTGAGAGTATCGTCTTCATCGGCATCATCGAAGGCTGTTGAAGTATCCAGGCTGAAATCAGTTTGAATCGTAACGATCTGATCAGAGATATCTTCCGCTGTGGGAGCCGTGTTCTCGGGAGACTCGGTTTCATCGGTATCATCCGGTCGCTCGCCAAAAATAGTGCGGAGCAAATCGCCATACCTGGCTTCGATTTTGGCATAGTACTTTTCGAGCTCATCCAGCACGTCACCTACGTCGGATTTTGAAAACCCGGTGATGTCACTTGCCGTATCGATCAAACTCTGATGAGTTGTCTGTTGAGCTTCGGTTTCGTTCCCTCGCTCGACTGTCGAGATGTGATCGTAAACATCCGCCAGAAATCCCCCTTCGAGACCAAAAAAGTTGGTCAGCAAGGTACGATCTTCAAGATGCTCGACCGTCCCCACAGAGGGGGTATTGCGATAGAGCTGTTGAGCACGGCGATCGGTGCGGAAACGAGGTTTTCGTGCAGACTTAAACGGAAACCAGGCAGGGCGAAACATAGGGAAATGCCAATTTCTATATCCGGGATGCCAAATCCTGAGGTGTGTTGCGCAGTCAACCTTCCCTGCTGACTGTTAAAGTTACTGACAGCTGTTTTCACTCACTCTACCCAGAGCAGGAACGCCTGTCGAGCGCTTCTCTTTGCAAAGTGAACAAACCTGGGAAATTGGGAATGATCGTAGATATTTGCAACCTTTTCCACGTATGATGGGTATTCCCCGACAACTCCTCAATCTCCGCAATTTCTCATTGAATCGTTCCAGAAGGGTCCAGATGATGCCCAAACTGCTCCGTGCTCGCTTCGAATCCCTGGTTTTGCTGCTCATTTTCCCTCTGTTTTTGACCTCCACCCTCGCCCGGGGAGAGGAAAAACCAGCCAGCTGGACCCTGGATAGCCAGGAGGAATGGAAAGCTGGAGCCCTGGAAAGAAATGGAGTTCAACTGAAACATGGTCGCCTGAGTCCGACGGAAGATACAGGAATATTTCGGAGTCAGCCCTATACCTGGGAGACCCCTCAGCAGCCCGACAAAATCGTCTTTGAGCAGGTTCCTAACTGGCTCCACTGGGAAAGCCGGTCTGGCCTCGGCCCCGAGGGAGGGAAAGATGCAGCCGTTTTCATCGCCGGCGGGGACAAAAATTACTGGTATCTCAACGCCACCCGCGGTGGGGGAGTCTACGGGGCTTGGCACAGCACCGACATGAAAAACTGGACGCACTACCCCGATGTCATCGGTCATGACTGGGTCACCTCGGCTGAGTATGTCGACGGAAAATTTTACGTCTATTACGATGCGCCCAACGATGAAGATCCACATCTGGTTATTGATGATGATTTATCGACTCCCGAGCACGAAGAAATCGGCATGGTCTTTAATGATCCTTCGCACGGATCCGACTCGGGTGTCATTCGAGATGAGGATGGGAGCTTTCATATTTTCTATGAAGACTGGAGTCCCCTCAATGCGCGCACCCACAGTTGGGATTCTCCTCTCGCTGGTCATACTGAAAGCCCCGATGGAATTCACGGTTTCACTCCACATGAATACCCCTACCCTATCGATGTGCGTGCCAAACCAACCGGCAAGACGGAACTTACCTGCACCTGACCACTCCCATTCCTTATGAGTATGAAATTCACGATGGCCCCCAGGATGCCTTCGGGGATTACACACTGATCAAAGTCGGACAGTATTATTATCTCTTCATGATTACCATCCTCACGACTCCGGAGATTGAAGATGTACTGGTACAGCAAATCGCTGAAAACCAAATTCACCTGGGGTGGGCGCGATCGCAACCGGGTTTCATCCCGATCCGTGTGTCGGATTTGCCGAAGGGAATTTTTTATCTCTTCGTGCAAACGGGCTGATAGCTTTATCAGTGCTGGTCCCTGGGCACCTGGTGTTGTAGCGCACGCGGTGGTGTGGATACCGACGGTGATGGTAAAATCGATCAGTGGACGGAATGGCAAACCGTTACAGAGAGTTATCAACGTAAACCAGGCTTCTCCAAAATCATCGAAGCCACCCCCGCGACTCTCGACTTAAGCTCACTTCCCAAAGCACGCACTATTGAGTTCGAAATCAAACTGGATGGAACAGGCAAAGCAAAACCGGAGCCGGAAAAAGTCGAACTCTTCTGGAAATAATCACCCGGCTATCGGTTTCAAACCGACACGCGGACAATTCCGAGCAGCGGACAGAGTGCATAGGACGTCGGGCAATACAGATTTGTCGACCGTGGTGAATCAAACGATGCGACCAGTTAATCCACTCTTTTTTCGGAACGATTTCCCTGTAAGTCAGTTCGGATGATTTTCCGGGTTCTTGCTGGTCGTTAGACCGAGCAGGTTTGATATCCGCTTCACATGCGTATCAACCACCACCCCACTCGGGATCCCGAAGGCCGTTCCCAGCACCACATTGGCCGTCTTTCGCCCGACTCCGGGTAACTTAACTAGTGCTTCCAGATCCTGTGGAATTTCACCCGTACGGGATCTTGAACCACCGCCTGAGCCATCCCCCGCAAATTGGTCGCCTTCGCCCGGAAGAACCCGAGGGAACGAATGATCGATTCGACTTCCTTCTGAGTTCCCTTCGCCAGTTTTTCCGCTGTGGGGAACTTTTTGAAGAGATGCGGTGTCACCATATTAACCCGCTCATCGGTGCACTAAAAAGGAGGATCGTCGCGACGAGCAATTGAAACGTACCATTATGCGTGAATAGCCGCACACTCTGCTTCCGGATATCTCTTTTTCAACTGAGTGATAATCCGCCGCACCCGCTTTTACGCTCAGGGGTGGATTCATGAGTGACATCGATAGACATAGCGGGCTCATCAGGTAAGTTTATAAGATTGACATGCGTCGTTGAGAAACTGAATACTTCTATACTCTTTTTCGCTGCAAATAAACAGGGGCGAGAAGCTTGGGCAATACTGAGTCACTTCATTAGAGATGGCATAACGTCTATAAAATTCTCTTGTTCCAGACCAGAACTTTAGTTACGAGTTTCACATTCAACTGCAGGAGTGATTACATCCATAGTATAATCGATATCCTCTCGAACTACTCGTGTATCAACGCTGAAGCCCATTCCCACACCTTGGAACGATACTGATGAAATACACTTGCTTCATTTGCGGATACAAAACATTAGAGAATAGATGCGATTGGGATATCTGCCCGATCTGTTTTTGGATGGACAATCTCTTGGTTACCGACGAAAAAGACATGAACTCGGGAGGCTCTGGTAACCATGGCGTCACCGTAGTTCAAGCACAAGCAAACTTCATGCTATTTGGCGCATCCAGTGAACGGGATCGAGACAGCGTACGGCCACCACTTCCTACTGATGAAAAAGATCCTGAGTGGAGCCCCTTCTATCAAGCACTCCAGTTATACGAGCAAATGAAAGCCGCAACGGAATAAGCATCGAAATGTTATTTAGCAATACATCTGATACGCATTAGAGAGTCACCCCATGTTTGAATTTCTCGCAAGTATTATACTCGAAGGAGCTAGCCACCCAGACGATTCACCAACAATGATTCAATTGTTCCCAAATTGCAAAGCTTTCGAGTTGCTTGGTGAAAATGAATGTTACATAACTGTACGCCATATGGATACTATTGTCCGTGTATCCCCTGACTGCTTTCAGAAGATCAATTCACCCAAAGAATTTTTTGGGGATGCTGTCAAAATAAGATTATCGAACAAACAGATTCGTAGAGGTATCGTTTCGATAATATATTGGCACCACAAACAAAAAAACCGTTCTATACCCTCATGATTGATAAAAAAACGAAGAGGTATTTTGAAGAAGATTCCATCTAAAATCATTCATTAGGACTGTGCACAACACGCCGATATGCCAGGCGGTGTTCCCAACCGAATAAAGAGGCTTGCCTGCCATTAAAACCCAAAACAGTTATCATTAAGGAAACCGGATTATGTCTTGGCTAGAAAAGATTCAACAAACGAAGCTGGCATTAGTTGAAAACCCAAGACTCCAGATCGTATTCAGCTCATGCGGACCTGCACCGGAAACATTCATTGACTTATTAAGAGATCGTTACCCATTTCTTCCTGAAACATACTTATTTTTCCTAAACCAAACGGATGGCGCCGACATCTGCATGTTTGTTTTAGCAGGATCAAGTCAGTCAATATTTCCATCAATTGAAACCTTGATAAAACGATGGAAACCCAATCTTGGTAGCGGTCCAATTTTGCCAATTGGCGAAGACCCGAGTGGAGATTGTATTGCCATCGCTAAAGACGGAAGAGTTGTAGCCATTGATTACACGATGGACTCTACAGATGAAGCAGCTTCCCTTGCAGAGTCATTTGATGACTTTATGGACAACGTCTTGATGGGAAACAAGTATCCATCACTCTTCACGGGTGGACTTACCCCTAACCATGAAAACGAATGGACTCATTTCCTACGAGAAAAAGGCTGGTTATTTTCTGTTTAACACTACTAAATCATTTTCTCATGAATTCAAATAAACTGAGCTTGAGACTCAAGTATTCCATTGATTTCACAAACAGCTTAAGAGTCTCCTTTTAACCGAACATTAAACCAGAAAACAATTGGATTTGGTTTCATAACGTCGCAATAGGATGGGGTACTTAATGGCTGGCTTTGACTTTTTATAGACGAGGTATGGGTAAGAACTATGATTGGAGAATCCTTGACATGGTTTGATTCCCCGTCACCAGCCAGTGAAGAACATATCGCGGTAGTCGAAAATGCAATCGGTTATCGCCTACCAGATGACTATCGAGAATTTGCCAGATTTTATAGTGGTGGTTCACCGAACGAAACGGACGTAGAGTTTTCAGACCCTGAAACTGGCACGTTCTACGCTTCAGTTGGCGTGTTCTTCACACTTTCTCCCGAAGACGATAGAAATATTCTGAGTTGGATGAAGCGAACGGAATTCTTTCCTGTGGACTTGGTTGCATTTGCGGGCGATGGTGGGGGAAACTACTTTTGCTTGGACTTCCGCAGAGATGACAAGAACCCGCCTGTTGTTTTCTGGCACAGCGGGCGTCGCGGTCTCGATACTGAGATCAGTTTTATAGCGAACACATTTTCTGATTTCGTGAGACTTTTACACAAACCAGATGATGATGAACTTGAATAATTACAATAGTTACAGAAGCCCGAACATGAACCACCAACTTCTGGACAACCTGCATTCGCGAATTCGCCTCGTTAACTTTGCTCCTTCTTCCAGTCCCGAAGAGATCAAGAAAATGAAGTCGGTTTCACCAATCGAGATTCCTGATGACTACCTATCGCTTATCACAATGGGAACAAATTTTGAGTTTCAGATCGATCAAAAGTCATGCTTCAGAATTTGGGGAGCAGAGGGGTGCCTCGAAATGAACGAGGCTTACCACATACAGGAAAACCTGGGAGACGCCTGGGCAATTGGAGACGATGAAGGAAGTTCCGCTTTAATCTATGTGCTAAAGAATGACGAACGGGGTTTATACTTATCAGGATTCGGCTGGCTGGACCCCGAAGATATAACCTTCACCGCTCGATCTTTGACTGATATTGTCACGCTGGGCGCAGGATTGGATGTTCTGGTCTACTAGTAAAGCAGGGCAGAGAAAAGCTCGAGGTGCCGTAAGGAATGTACAAATAGTGGCGAATGACTTCCAAACATTGGTTGACCTTTTGAAAGTTTATCATGGCCCTTGGAATAATGATCCTACTTCCCAAACTGGAAAATCTTCAGGAGCTCCTGGACAAAAACGTCGCCTTTTTCCATTTATCAGTCTCTGAGTTGGATAATTGCGAAGTATTTGATTTCTCAGCTCAGTTATACGACAAGGAGGGACTGATCTTATTGGAGCGATGTGTTAACACAGATGATATATTTTCAGATTATTTTGAATGGGATAACATTCCAGAGGAGTACTTGAGCTTAGTACTCAACCTGAAGACAGTTTTATTTTTGAATTACCGTGGTATTTCGCGGGCAAAACAAATACTTCAGTTCATACGAAAAGAACTTAAAGAAGAGGCCGCTTTTTGTCTTATTGACAATGATGACTATTGCCTCTTGAAACTTGTAGATGTCGTCAATCAGATTGATAAAGAACCAGAGTGGACCTGGGAAAAATCAAGATTTGATGAACTTCCCGGTGCCCCTAAAAGTGACTGGGAAGATTAACTTTCACAATTCCACTCTCCTTATGAAACTGATCACTTACAATAAAATCAATTCCAAAATCACTTGGTAATGTTGCCAACCATGAACCTTGATTCATTACCAAATACTCTTGAGACTCTTGAAGTGCCATTTGCAGTAATCGCTGACTTACTCTCGGGTGAGATCCGATTTCTTGGAGACCGACAAACTATTGGTGACTCCCACTTGATCCAAACTTTGTTTGAGGATAATCCTGCCATCCAAAGACTGAACCAATCTCTCGCAGGCCAACTCATGCCTCAAACCTGGTCTCAAGGAAATATTAAATGTGTCATATGTAAGCCTACAGAGAGTATTATTATTGGATTATTCCACTCTCACTCCCATACAGTCATGGAGGAGCATCAGTGGTCTAAAAGAGCGGATGAGCTGATACACCTCGCCTTCTCTGATAATTGATGATGCGCCTGGAATAATAGAAATGCCTATTCGACTGCAAATGGAGTATGAAATCATCATCATCCAGCAAGAGTTTGACCAATACCTTCGTAATGCCGCCGAAATTCAACTTCAACATTTTCCCGAGGACTCCTCACAATTCGGCCACCTGTTTAGTTGAGTTTCACAATCAAGCCGCAGGAGTGATTACATCCTATAGGATAATCGATATCCTCTCGAACTACTCGTGTATCAACGCTGAAGCCCATTCCTGGCACCTTGGAACGATACTGATGAAATACACTTGCTTCATTTGCGGATACAAAACATTAGAGAGCAGATGCGATTGGGATATATGCCAAATATGTTTTTGGGAAGATGATGTGTTTTACGAAAACAAGGACGACAATAGCCCAGCGAATGGTGGTCTATTGATTTCAAAAGCCCAAACAAATTATATGCTGTTTCGCGCCTGTTGTGAGGAGGATCGAGAAAACGTTCGAGCTCCTTTGCCCAATGAAGAGAAAGATCCGAAATGGATCCCACTCCCTGAAGCAACACTGTTATATGAGCAAATAAAGGCCTCATCGGAATGATTATCTTATTGATGATGAGGACACAGCGGATCTGATTTTAACAAACTAATTGAGTCACCATGAAGGAAACTGGAATAGGTAACCTATTTCCAACTTCAAATAGGGCCGCAACTGACCAGATAAGCTGATCAGCCAACTTCGAACACCACCTTAAAACTTAACCGTCTGGCCCGAGCCGCCGAAGGCGTTCTGGGTGGTGCCGGGGGTGATGACTGGTTGCTGGTACTGGTACTGCTGACCGCCGGTTGAGTAGCCACTGTTGCCCTGGGGGAAGACGGCGTTGGTGTTCGAGGGGAAGACCTGATTCTGCGGCATCTGACCTTGAGGCAACTGTGCCTGTGCCTGCGGGAAGACCTGTTGCTGCATCTGCTGTTGCATGTTCATCGCCGGCTGCTGCTGAGGCTGAGTAATCGGATTTCCCCAGGCATCGTATTGTTGCTGCTGCTGGTTGGCCACGTTCAGGTTCTGCATTCCCGTGTTCTGCATTCCCGTGTTCTGCATGCCGGGATTAATTTGAGGATTCGTTCCCCAACCTGCCTGTGGATTGATGGCAGGCAAACCACCATTCGCTAAAGCGTTGTTGTTAAAGACGTTCAAGGGATTCTGTTGTTGCATAGTCCCCTGCTGGTAACCGTTCAGGCCATTCTGCAGATTGTTATTCTGAATGGCGTTGTAACCGACCGGTTGAATTCCTTCTCCTTCAGTCATGCCAAATGCGGCTGCGAGTCCAGCTGAATTGTTCTGCGGTGAGATATTCATTCCCGGATTCTGGTTCGGTTGTTGACCCTGATTCCAATTGGCCTGGGCAGCACCCTGTGGATTACCCGCATTCAACTGACTCGGATTCATCCCATTCGGAGTCGAGGTACTGGTTGTTTCTGCGCCAAACACGAAGGGGACGCGCGCTCCATTGGGCAGCGTCGAATTAGGAGTCGCATTCGAAGTGTCAGCAGGTGCCGATGTCGCTTCTGCTTCCGGTTGGCTGTTGAAGACAAATGGTTGTCGCTGAGATTGTGAATTCATCGGAGCTGCCGGATTGGACTGATTCACCGGAGCTGACTGCGAGTTGTTATACACAGTGGTCTGACCAGACCCCGGAGAGGGATTAAGCTGGTTGGGAGCGACCTGATTTTGCCGTTGAGGGACAGGTGCCAGCGCCTGGAAATCCTGAGAGGCCATCATTGCCGGTGGAGTCGAACCGGGCATTGCATTTTGTGCAGCCAGGTTCTGTGCAGGCATGTTCTGAGGTGTTTGTGCTTGTGTTTGAGCCTGGTTGTTGATGTAACCGAAGGGGCTCGTTCCGACAGGCGGAGCTTGAACGGCCTGTGCGTTGGCATTCACCACACCACCGCTGGGGGTAGCGGACATATTGCTCATTGTGTTGCTTGTCACCAGTTGAGTTTGCGAGGCATTGAAACTGGGAGCAATCATCGCCAGTTTACGTTGTGCTTCGGCTTCGGTACTCGTTTGACGGAACATCGCCAGGGCCTGATCTCGGTTTCCATTTCTGGCATACAGCAACCCGAGGTTGTTGAGTGCGCGTGTATGATCGGGTTTCATCTGAATTGCCTGATTCAGATAGGACTGACTGTCAGCATAGCGGTTCTGTAAGAGATAAGAGTAACCAAGGTCGCTCAACAATTCCGGATCGAGCGGATTACTCTGTAAGGCCATGCGATAGTGTTGTTCAGCTTCGACAAAGTTCTGATTGAGGTCAGCAATCACACCGAGTCGATGATGTGCCTGACCGTTCACCGGGTGAGTAGCCAGAACCTGTTTATAAATCCGGGCAGCCTGTTCGAACTCACCTTTCGATTCGAATTGCTGGCCTTCTTTCAGTAGCGTATCGATATCTGAATTGGCCGCTTTAGCCAGGGAAGTCCCTTCGCTTACCGGTACTTCTGCTGAGGCAAGTTGAATGTCACTCCCTGAATCGGCAGCGAGCGATTCGACTTCATGCTCGAATTCGACTTCTTCTTCAGCTGCAGTTTGCTTTTTAGCTTTGGGCGCATTGGCTGTCAGATCTGCCAGTTCCTGTTCGGCAATATCTTTCTGAGACCACTTGGCGGCTTTGAAAACTGTTGAATGGAGAAGTTTGACACCCGACTGTAAAGAGCGCCGTCAACATTACGAGCGTAATCTGTACTGTTTTCACCGGTTCGATATCCCCGATTCTGATTGCGGTTCCGTCCGCAAGGATCAAATTTTTGGATTCCATTCCCGATCGGGCGACATTATTCCAGATTTTAACCCGGAAAATGCGAGGTCGACCTCAATCCTGCGATTTCTATAGAGCAGGCTTTGAGTTCTATTTCTTGATCGGCCTGACCCGTCACATAACTGCTAAAGCTATGTATAACAGAGAGTTATAAACAACCAGTATCGTTCGAATTCCATCCGAACTACGGCCGGTTCCTCTCCGAGGAAGGGTCAGGAGGCGGGACTATAGGGATTTTCGCAAATCGTGTCGAGGCGATCTTGAGGAATCGCCCTACCCGACTTCAGCCGGTTCCGGCTTCGTCCCGGTTGTTTCTGCGTCCAATGACTGCACCGACCGAATCGTAAGCAGCAGCAGTCCGGCGACCAGCATGATCGCCCCGCTACACCAGTAAGGATAGGTGACCTGTCGCTCGAAGAGCATGATCCCGATCATCGGGCCGAGAATACGGGCAATCGACGACATGCTCTGCCCCAGACCGAGAATCCCCCTGGTCGGCTTCGGAACTGTTGAGCGAAAGCATCGACTGGATGGAGGGATTGAAAGCGGCGAATCCGACGATACTCAGAGGAAGCACCAGGTACATCTGATTCAATGTTCCGTACTCGGCGACGGCGGCGATGGCAATCAAACCGGCTACCATCAGGAAGACACCAATGATGGCCATCTTCTTTTCACCCAGTACGGGGATGAGGCGACGAATCAGAAATCCCTGGCTGAGCATCAATAGAACTCCAATGTAGGCGAAGACGTAAAAGTTCGCCCGGGGACTCAATCCGAAATGCTCGGTGAGTAAGGCCATCGTCGATTCGAGTTGGGCAAAGGCAAGTGTCGCCAGAAAGATCATAAGCAGGATTTGTCCAATCGCGGGACGGGTGAGTGCCGATCCAAGTGAGCCCATATTCATCCAGCCTCGCTGTGTCGGACGGGAATCGGGGTTGAGTGATTCAGGCAGCCTCAGGATGGCAAACAGGAGTGCCATACCGGAAAGTGCGGAGGCGACATAACCGGGCATCGAGCTGGGAGGGGCATCGACCTGATCTCCCACTGCGGCCGCACCAATCAAGGGACCAAAAGTGAAACCGATCCCAAAGGCGGCTCCAATCATGGCCATCCCCTTCCCTCGACTTTTGATGTCGGTGACATCCGCGATATACGCCTGCGATGTCGAGATGGTCGCGCCGGCAATTCCAGCACCGATACGCGTGATGAATAACCAGGCGAGTGGTGAGATCCCCAATACGAGTGTGTCGGGTTGCCAGCTGGTTGCTAATCCGAAGAGGGCGTAGGAGATCGTGGAACCCGCCAGCCCGAGAATCAGAATCGGTCGTCTTCCGACCCGGTCGGAGACACGCCCCCAGATGGGAGCGAACAGAAACTGCATGGCGGAGAACGAGGACATTAACAACCCGAGGGTGAAACCACTCTCGTCCCCTTTGATGAAATGATTTCCATACCGGGGTAAGAGCGGCATAATAATGCCGAAGCCCAGCAGGTCGATGAAGACCGTGATGAAGATAATCATCAAACTCGCTTTACCCGTTCTGGCCACGTCTGTTTCCTTAATGTGATTGAATTTGTATACGAATTGTTAAAGGGTGGTCCAGACAATCACGAAGTGTTGTCTGGATTGCGAAGCAACACAAAAGTGATGAATGCTCTTCAATGTGGATTAGCAGGAAGCGTTTCCCACTTAATCCAAGGTTGTCGCTTTCGTGTGCCTGCGGCATCCAGACAACCTTGCAGGATTGTCTGGACCACCCCTGGAGAAATTCATCCCGATGACTGTACTCGGTCACTCCTCATTCCGAAACAGAAAACGCACCACAGGTCAAAAAACTTGTGGTGCGTTTCGAGTATTTACAATTTGAGAGTCCAATCAGGCCCAATCGAATTAAGCCTGGGCCGATTCGCCGTAATTGGCGAAGTCTGCTTCCGGATTGGCATCACTTTCGGGATCGAACCACTCTGGTTTGAACTCAATACGAGTTTTATGTTTCATGGCAAGGTTTGCCGTGATCGCCATGATGGCATCGGCCATGGCGACAGTACCATTACATTTCAGGCCCCCTTCTTTGGGTCCTTTGAAGTTATTGGTACGAATGCAATGGCAGAAGTGTTCCATCTCTTCGGTGTAACCGCGGCTCACTTCGCTGACTTTGGTGTCAACCGCCTTTGGAGCAGCAGTCGTTTCATAGCTATCCATGACACCTCCGCCTGACTTACCTTCGACCAGCCAGAGACGGGTATCAATACCGCCACCACTGGTGGGGCTGGCTTCTTTATAAAGCAGCGCCTCTTTTTCGGTTTTCATAATGAGCGTGGCTCGTGAACCGAAGACGGCTTCCCCGTAAGGTTCCCAGCGGTTGGTGCTCATTGAGGAGTAAGTCACGATACAGATATCACGGGCGTTGTTGACCTCGTGTGTACCCTGTTTGTAATAAGTGGGGCCGGGAAATTCGAAGGTGACATAAATATGGTCATCGATCTCGCGATCATCATCCCATTTGTCTTCCGGTCCGACACCGGGAACACCGTAGAAGTTTTTACCACCATAACCTTGAACGGCAATAGGATGAACTTTGCCCAGGAAGATACTGGCAGCATCCATCTGGTGACTTCCGAGTTCAGCCATCAGGCCACCACCGGTCGAATTGAACAGACGCCAGTTGACGAGCTGGTTCAAATCTTCGTAGCCGAACTCTTTGGCCATTTCGTCAGTAACAGCCGCTTTGTCTGTACTGGGAATTCCTTTACGCCAGCTGTCGCGACCGGGGAAACTGTTATTACGATGCCATTGGGCCCGGATGTATTTGATGGTACCGAGATGACCCTCTTTGACGAGGTGGTTGGCGTTGTCGTAGAGCACGCTGTAGTGACGCTGGTGGCCAACGGCGTAGAGCAGGTTTTTCTCTTTTGCTTTACGAATGAGTTGTTTGCACTCGGTGATGTTGTGAGCCATCAGTTTTTCCGAGAGAACGTGCAAACCGGCATCGAGACATTCCATCGCAACAGGTGCATGCTGGTTCAAGGGAACGGCAATGACAACCAGCTCGATCCCAAGTTCATCTTTCTTGGCGAGTAGTTCACGATGGTTGTTGAAGACCTGAATTTTCTCTGCGTTTTCAGCACCCAGTTTTTTCACCAGGCCCACCCGGTGTTCGTTACCATCTCCTTTGAAGGCACGTTCGCGGTTGGTCGGACGGAGGTCGGCAATCGCGACGATGTCCATGTACTTTTCAGGATGCTGAGTGATCAGTACGTTTCCTTCATCACCGGTTCCGATGAAGGCCGCTTTCACGCGGTCCCCCTTCAGTTCTTCATAACCGAAGTAAGCCGCACCCAGTCCGGCAGAAGCGGCAACCGCCCCTTTGATGAAGTCTCGACGTGATTGACCAACGACCTGGTCAAAGTTGTCGCGACCGATTTTTTCCTGTTCTGGTGTCAGTAACATAATTTCTCTCCCCGCGGTGAGCTGAGGTGGTTAGTTTACGAGTTGTATTGAAATCTGTTTCACCCATTCGGGTGAAGGAATGAATTACTTAAGAAGTCGCTGCAGCAGGTTCTGTGGAGGAGGCTTCTTTAGCCGGTTTGGGAGTTGTCGATTTCACTTTACGACGTTCCCACCAGCCAAAGAGTGCGGCATCAATTCCAAACCAGCGTCCTGTGGGGAAAGCGGCCAGTACCAGCAAGGCAAAGACCTCGATCAGGTTCTTATCGACGAACAAACTGTGATCGGGTCCCGGTGCATGAGGAATTCCGGGGAGTGGTGGCATGACCAGGTAGAACGAGAAGATCATGATCGCTCCCAGGAATGCACACAGGCGAGTCAGGAATCCACTGATCAGACAGAATCCCAGGCAGACCAGTCCCGTCATCACGAGCAGGTCTTTGGTGTGAACGGGTTCCGGATCGGGTGCGACAGGGCCGCGACTCAACTGATCCAGGGTGACGTATTTCAGAGCCGCATTGTGCAGTTCCGCATCGAGTGCTTTGATGGGACCAAGTGCTTTCGCTTTCTGCTCCATCAATTTTGTTTTTTCGTAATCGAGGTGCGTCCAGTTGTAGTCGAGTTTGGCATCAGCCCGCATCGCTTCAAAGCGATCAATCAAGCGTTCATATTGAACGGCTTCGCCTTTCAAATGTTCTTCGAATGACTCATCCTTACCCTCTGCATTTTTAAATTTTGCGGCATACAGTGGACCAGCCATCAGGGGATCGCCCTGTAAAGTCGCTTTCAGTCTTTCACGGAATCCGAGACGAGCCTGACGATCGTAGACATAATCCAGTGCGTTTGCGAAAGCGATCTGAACTTCGGTCGGTTCAATTTCTTTTCCTGTTCGATCTTTTCACCATCGGGACTGATCACGATGACTTCGTATTTGAATGCATCAGGATTCAATGGCAGGGGATCTTTCACTTCCAGATCAGCCAACCATAAAAGTTTTGCTTTCTCAGCCGGGGTCAGGTGTTCTGTACCATCGACTTCCAATAGTTGCTGTTCGGCGTTGAAGCGAAAAATCTTTTCCCAACCTTTGTTTTTTTCATCGGAGAGGAACTCCGCAACTTTGGGGGGTAACTCTGCTACCGGGAAGCGGTTCGGATCTGACTTATAAAGCTTGACCCCATTCAGCAAGACGTCAATCTGTTTCTGCTGTGCTTCACTAAGACCGTAGTGATTAACAAAGCGTTTCTGCCAGGCGGTCCAACGGGCGTTGACTTTATCTTCGTCGAGCCAGCTCAGTTCGTCAGCGTCGCCTGTCATCTCGCGGAAGAGATTGCGGAATGGTCCTTCGGAGTTCCGTAGAAAACCGGCCGAGGTCCAGGGTTGAGAAGTCGATTGTGTGGAAAGCTTCCACATACCCTCGTAGAGAAACTGCCAGCCAATCGCCACACGCAGGACGACGAGCAAGATAATCGCAAAGAAGGGAACATATCTCGTTTTCAGCACGTTATTACTACCTTTGTGATTCATGACCATCACTCAACCAGACAACCCGGTAAAGTCATACCGGATCGGTTGAATCCAAAAACTGATCGCTACGGGACAAAAATTGTCTGTGTGGAATTTCAGCCAACAGAACAACTGTTGCAGGAAATCCGCCCGTAAAGTTTATACGTCAGCTGAGGATTGATCGGTGGGAGTGATGTATAAAACATCGTCTGGCACATTGACGAGGATCGGGTCGATCGGATGGCCAGCACGGGGTGGGAGAATCAGTATAGCACTGATCTCCGGGTGATTATCACAAAATTCAACGGTTTTTTCGACCCCCATGACAAAAAAAGCAGTCGATAAGGCGTCTGCCATCTCCGCAGTGGGAGCAAGTACTGTTACTGACAGAAGTTCATCAACCGGCCAGCCTGTCCGGGGGTCTAATATGTGTCCGTAGCGTTTTCCCTGATAACGATGGAACTGCACATTCGATCCACTCGTCGACAGGGCACACTCCTTAATTAATATTGTAGCCAGCTGCTGCTGAGTGAACAGGGGGTTCCTGAGCCCCACGGGCCAGCCGGGATGATTGTTATGCCCGCCTCTCGCCAGCATTGTGCTTTGGCCACCATGTAAAAGATAAGAGTGAATCCCCTGCTCTTCCAATTCTGTCGCGATGACGTCGAGCGCGTATCCTTTACCGATCCCGCCCAGGTTCAGCTCCACCCCCGGTTTGGAAAGCTGAATCTGGAAGTTAGAGTCATCAAAAGTAAGATGACCTCCACCGACCAACTGACTGACTGAGGCAATTTCCTCATCACTCGGAATCCGATCTTCCTGGCGGGCGGTTCTCCAGAGTTGAATATAGGGTGCGGCAGTCAGATCAAATGCCCCTCCTGTCTGCTCTCCCAGCTGATGTCCCCGCTTAAGGAGCTCGTACAGATTCTCACTCGTCGTAAACGGACTCTTCGCTGCTGCGGCATTTAATTGGGAGAGCTCGCTGTGAGGACGATAAACTGTCATCTGATCTTCGAGCGGGTGCACCAGCTCGAGTGCCTCGGTGGCTGGCATTACCACCTCCCGATCACCCGGATTGAGTACCAGGCCAAATTCGCAGGCCATCGCACGCGTCGCTAGGCGCAGGGTAGCCCCTGCTTCGGGCGCGGGGGCGAAGCCTTCAAGGAAGGCATCCCCGGCGGCGCGGGCATTGCGTTCCAGACGGTCCCGCAGAGAGCGACCTGTGATAAAGTCCCGGCGATTTCCCTCCTGATCAGCAGAAGTTGGCTCGGGCGACTCGTTCATGGTTGGATTTAGACCATTCTCGTTATGAGATTCGGAAGCAACTGACTTCGATCGACAATCGGCAGGTCTCGATCTTCCGTTGTAAATTTTACAATCAATGTTTCATTCTATTATGCTGCGGCAGGGAGCGATGTCCACCGGAGAAAGCAAAAGCCTCTTCCGGATCGGGACAAGCACTATCCGATCAGGCCAAATAAAAAGCAGGGAGTTCGACAAAGCGAACTCCCTGCTTTTTTATTTTGATCAAACAACATGGGGTGAAGATCATTCGGCTTTTCAGACGGCAGCAGGATGTTTCACTCTCCTGATCTGCATCTCCGCCCGGTGTTGGTTGCTGGCATCAGCATTAGTTGGATTCTGATCCACCTTCAGGAGCATCAGCAGGAGCGTCTGCAGGTGCATCAGCGGGAGTTGCGATAGGCTCAGAGGTGTTATTGTCAGCAGGTCCGCAACCAATGGTGAACAGGCTGAGGCCAAGCATGAGAGACAGTGTCAGCAGTTTTTTCATTACAATCTCCTTCAAATCAAAAATCATATGGAAAGGCGGGGTCAAATTGAGTGCTGTTTAAAGAGGTGAACATATCCCTCTGTCCGTCATTACATCATTTTCAACGGACCCCAACCAGTGATACGCAAACGAAATCTTAAGATTCTATAAAGATGATTCGTCGAGTAAGTGCCTGTATTAGCATGACTTACTCTTTTTTTATGAGGTCCGGGGACTGGTTAATCTCTTTGGCCCCCTCAGTTCACCCCGCTCTTCCAGAAGACCATCCTCGGGACTCCCAGGATGCTTTCCCCCCACTTATGGGAGAATAGAGACCCTGGGTAGCGCAGGAAGCGGAAATAAAAAATCCGGGTCTTACGGATTCTCCCGATCATCTTAAAACCTTAAATATATAGAACTTACGTTTTTCACAACTCCTCCGCATGCGAATTATTCGCCTCCGATCCTCGCTTTCGTGGCAAATAAACTCAACTCAACAGCCCGCAAATTCCGAATCTTCGAAATAACTGCCAATATCGGCATAACCGTTACATTCTGACATAGGCGAATGATCGGGATCATTGATGAAAGCGATTTTGAAGAAGACATTATTAAGTCTGGTTGGTTGCCTGGCCTTGTGGTCACCGGCGTACGGTCAGGGAACCGCCTCCTCGCAGGCGAATGGCGTACTCAGCGACGGGTCTGCGGGCCGCGTCGTAATGAGCAATACAGTCGGTACGGCTGTCGCCACACCCTTTGGCAACAAGGGATTTCTATCTGGCACATGGGGCCAGGGTCCCGGGTATGATGCCGACCAGGTCAACGTGGGCGTTATGATTCCCAAACACATCGATCCGGGCAGAAGCTTGTTCATGCTGATGCTCCAGGGCTCGGTCACCGAAGATGGTGACGGAGTCGGCAAGGTCGGTATGGGGTATCGATACTACGCCGAGGAACTCGACCGCATGTTTGGTATCGCCACCTGGTATACCACAGACGACAGCGGCAACGGCACCTACGATGCCATCGGCTTGAGCCTGGAGAACATCGGCCGCCACTTCAGCATGCAGTTGAATGGTAACTTCGTCACAAATGACGATGCGACCCTGGTCAGCCGTGTGTATGATACAGGCAACGAGTTCTTCTTCGATAACTACATCGGAGTAACCCGCACAGATACCTGGGAAACTCCGTATCACTACACCGAGTTGCTCTTTGGTACCCCACTCCCCGTACTGGGTCGTTACGGGGTGACAGCTCATGTCGGTCCGTATGGTCTGTTCAACTCTGACGCTGATAACTATGCCGGTGTTAAAGTGAAGGTGGAAGCACACCTCACCGAAGACATCCGCGTGAATACCAACTACACCAACGATTCACTGACGGGCTCTTCAGCCAACGTGAATGTGAGCTTTGCCTTCCCGCATCGCCGATCTTCACGCTGGTTCCGCCAGACACCTATTCAGAATCGTCTGGGCGACTGGTGGTCTCATCCTGATCGGGTGAATGCCGTAATCAGCCAGGATACAGAGAATGTACCTTTGACGAACCCGAAAGATAATGAACCTATCTACGTGGTCCATCTCAATCCGAATGCGACTTCCACCGGGGATGGCACCTACGAAAATCCTTACAACAACATTCTGGCATTTACCAATCAGGCGTATATCGACATTATCCGCGTCGTTCCTAACGAAGATGGTACTGCCGCCGGCTTACAGAACAACGGATCACTCGACCTGTTTGATTGCCAGCGATTGCTCGGTTCTTCCATCGAACACATTGTCGATGCTGTCGAATACAGCTTTGTACTGCCCGACCAGACCGGCGATGCTCTGCCGATCATGGAAAACCTGTTCAACGACTCGAACGATTCTGTCGTCCAGTTGGCTAACATGAACGAAGTTTCCGGTATCCACATTAATGGTGCCGGGGTTCTCTCTAATGACCATGGCGATGGCATCACCAACCAGCCTGGTGGCATCATGGACTTTAACGTCAACCGCAACCTGTTCACCAACTACCGAAACGGTATGGAACTGGCGAACGTGTCCGGCATCGGATTGTTGACAGCCAACGAATTTGATGGTTCCAACCCGGACGTGGGTGGTTCTGATAACGGCTTCTTCCTGATCAACACCCAGCCGCTGGTGCTCGACCTCTTCAGCACCGAGAACAACTTCCATGAGAATGGTGATAATGGTTCACTGGTCATTGCTGATGCCGGCACAATCAACATTACAGAACTCAACAACACTTCAAACCTGAACGGAACTGGATTTGGTCATCGGGCTTCAACGGGTGCGACTATCAACCAGTTGAGCTTCAGCAACAACTCAGCGAATGAGAACACCTCAACCGCTACAGGTGCTGTCTGGGATGCTGACGGTGGTTTCATCAACATTGAACGCTACTTCGGTAACGAACACGTGGCGAACCTAGGTTCCGGTGCGGTTCTTTCTGCAAGCCTGGGTGGGGATATCATCCTACGAGGGATGGATAACAACAACTTCTCTCAGAACGGAACGGGCAACGGTACCTCGAACCCGGCTCATGGTCTGCAGTTGATTGCTGATGGTGCCGGCTCGACAATCGATGCCGAAATCGGACAGCAGAATGCTGACAATACCCTACTGCCGAACGTGATGGCTGACAACGGCCAGGGAACTGGTCTGGGTGACGGTATCAACCTGACTGCAACCGACGGTGCTGTGATTGATGCTCTCCTCACTAACAACGAAGCAACTGGAAACGGTGATGACGGCCTGGGAATCTTTGCCGATCAATCGACCATCAACGCGGGTGACGCAACTCACTTCATCACCGACAACGTCTTCAGCAATAACGACGGAGCTGGTATCGAGATTGTGGCTCAAGGTGGCGGTATCGCTCCTCCTGCCACAGACGTCAACGTCTGGGTCTTCGACTCAACCATCACCAACAATGCTGAGGGTGGTATCGTAGCCCTGGGTAGTGGTAACAACAGTGATATCGAACTCCAGGTTGGACAATCAGGAGATGGCAACACCATTACCGGTAACGGTGAAGTCGGTGTCGGTGTCTCCCTCGAAGACACAGCCACCGCATCACTGCGAGTTTATAACAACAGCTCGATCAGCGGTACCACAACGGGTGGCTCGGCCACTCCCTGGAATGGTGATGGTGTCGGTGTCTTCCTGATTGATGACTCTGAGTTGACTGTCTTCGAAGTTCTAAACAACGGTGGCATCAACAACAACGCCTCAAACGGTATCGATGTCCAGACCTATACTCAATCTATCCTGGAACTCGGCTTCATCGACAACAACAACATTTCCGGTAACACCGACAATGGTATCTTCTATCTCCGTGAAGGGGAGTCTATCCTCGACAACCAGTTCATGTTTGACAACAACATCACTGGTAACGGAAATGGTATCCACATTCTGACCCGCGGTGGTTCAACCGACTTCCGTGACGCGAGTCTGCTGGAGCTGAACTTTGTGATCGGTGATGGATCAGAAGCCAACCTGAACAACATCAGCAACAACAGCAACCATGGTATTCTGCTGCACTCCACAGTCGATGCTAACCAGGTCACCAATATCAACCGCAACACGGTTAATAACAACGGTGCCGATGGTTTACACGGTATGCTGGGCTTCTTTGCCTCACTCTCCGGTGTCTGGCAGAATAACACCTTCAACAACAACGGTGACAACGGTATGAACATTGTCGAGGGTGACTTCACCCAGGTGACAAAAGCCGTTTACAACCGGGGTGCCAATACAGTCACCTTTGTTGATCGTGCTGTGAATGTAGATATCCTGGACAACTTCTTTGACAGTAACAATGAAGACGGTCTGCGAGTCGCTGTGACCGGGGAATACGATATCTTCCGCAACGAATTCACCAACAACGGCTTCCACGGTATGGAGTTCTTTGTACCGGGCTCTCAACAGAACCCACAGGCACTGGTTGCTCCTTCAATTGTCGTGCGGGCTGGACAGAACCTTACTGCTGACAACACAGGAACAGGTATCCTGGTTGACAACAGCATGGACAATACTCAAACTCCTCCCCCAATGCTGGACCCCATCGATGGTGGTGGCCTGTTTATCGGTACCTTCATCGAGAACCAGGTTCTGCGTAACGGCTACGATGGTGTGAGCGTCTGGACTGATGACAATGACGAAACCCTGATCGACTTCATCGACATGCTGGTCGCTAACAACGGTGCCTATGGTTACCGTATCCAGAACTACGACGATGACCGACGTGGGGATGCAATTGTCGCTGGAGGAGCTGACGCCTTCTCTAGAATTAACATCAGCGGTACCAACAACGTGACTGCTACACAGGGTAACGGCGGAAACAGCCGTGTTGACAACAACGGACTGGGTGGTATCTATGTCGTCAATAGCAGCCAGGACACCTTCTCGGTCGGTAGTGCGACTATCGCTCAATCGATCCTGGACCTCCGCGTCTTCCAGACTGCAATTCGCGGTAACGGAACCGCTTCCAGTACCTTTGATGATCTCAACAACCCATTCTTCCTGACGGGTGGTGTCATCCCTGGAAACGATCCACTTAACCTGGCTAATCCTGGTGGCTACCGGATAATGAAACGGTCTTTTTCTCTATGTTCGGTACAGTTGATACTGGTGGAGTTGAGGCTGACATCCGAAACAACTACCTCTCGGGTAACTCTAACGTTGACGTTGTCTTCCAGTCGTTCACCGAAATCAACGGTGCAACCCAACTGGCAGTTGGACCACTGCTGAGCCCGGACGGTACTCTTAACGGGGCTTATCATCCGGATCCCCTGGCACGACTTGACCTCCGGTTCACCGGGAACGTCGGAGAGACCATCGACGCCACACGTCAGGGAGCTTTCTTTGACAACGCCGATGGATTCAAGTCGCCAACTGGTACCAACAACGTCTTTACCAGTACGACTCGACGACGAAACGCACAGCGAGAGGCCCTGGACATCTTCAGAACGAGTGCGAACGTGATTATCCCACCGGATCCACCAACCAACACGAACTTCAGTGGTGCACCACTTGATCCCGGCCTCAACGCTTATCTTAACAACTACGTCATCTTCACCGCAGGTGCCGTCAACGCAGGAGAGACTCGCTTGATCCTGTCCAGCACTGTGGCGAACGGAGTCGTGACATTGAATACTGACCCATTCCCGGCCAACCCCGGTGTGGGTGACCCGTTCGATGTCTGGGCATTGCAGGTCTCTGGCCTGGGTGATTCTACCTTCCGTACTGAAGAGACAACTGTTAACACCAACAACACGTTTGCCAATGTTATCAGTGACTTCAACGATCAGTTCTTTGCCCCCGGTATCCTGCCCTGGGAATGGCAGACAGGTCTGGTCTTCGACCCGAACTTCCCATTACCATTCCCAATCGCTGTACCATAAGCGGGAACTGTTAACGAGTTCATTCAAACATCAGCCGGTTGAGCCTTCTCAACCGGCTGTTTTTGTTGACTTCATTCCGACCACTTAAAATTCAACAGGACCAGACTTCCAGATAATATCGCTCATCTGCTCGACGAGCTGCATCGCTTGCCCAAACCAGAGCTGAGCCAGGTTCTGTTCGGTGAGTTGCCGATACCCGAGATAACTGGTGGTGAGTCGGGGATTGATTTCAATCAGGGTGATGGGACTCTCTGCATCATTTTCGTTCCAGATGAAATCGAGTCCCCAATAACCATTAAGGCCTGGTATCGACAGGCGTATCTGGCTCAAAGCAGCATCCAATACCATTTGTGCTCGGTCAGATAAACAACATGGTATTTTGCCGCCCAGGTAATGAAACTCTTCTCTCCACTCAATACGTTGTTCGCCCGGCGGAAACTGATAATCCCTCCCTGGCACCGAGAGCAAACTCACCGAACAGGCGACACCGGGAACATAAGGTTGTAATAGGTAAAGCTCCCGTTCGTCGGCAGTCAGGAATTGAAAGAAACGTTCAAACTCGGAGAGCTCATCAAATCGCCAGGTTTGATCTCCTCCCGCTCCATCTCGAGGTTTGACGATGATGGGAAAAGCTATCTGCTCGGGACTTTTGAGCTCCATAAGTTGCGTCGTTACAGGAGTGGGTAAACCGAGTGATCTCCAGATCAGACCGAGCTCCCATTTATCCGAGCAAAGCTGGATCGCGTTTCGATCACAACCCATCCAGATTGCGGACTGAGCTGCAACTTCATCATAAAGTTGCAGTAACACTCCTTCTGTTTCAGGGGCGATGATGTAAACCTGGTCGGCATCACTTACCAGCTTCTGAAAAAGTTGATGTGCCTCGGCGGGACTTTGCGAATTCTGTATCTGGATATTGACAGGTAAAGCAGATACGGGCGCTCCACCCAGTAAAGTGACGCACTCCCCTTCTGTCTCATTCAGATAGAGGGAAACATCTTCCAGCAGAGCGGACAGCATCCCCCAACCTTCCTGGTACAGGGAGTTCTCGTGAGTCACCCCCGGACAGAGGCCACTGGTGAAATACTCAGCAATAAAAATTTTCACTCGGAAACCTTATTAAATACTTGAATTACAAGTTTGGCTGCAGAGGCCAGGATAGAGGATGGCAAGAAGCAGCCGGCAAGGATAGGATAGTAATAGAGCCGCTGGGAATCGAGTTCCCAACTTTGATTTACCCCGTAATATCTGACCAGTAGACCCATGATTATCGAATGCCTGAACGCTTTAATTGAAGCCCATCAGCGGAAAACTCCCGTGGTGTGGACCTCTCTTGTCGAAACACGAGGATCAACGCCGCAAAAGGCAGGCGCCACGATGCTTGTCTTTGGTGAAGGTTCACAGGTCGGTACATTAGGAGGTGGTTGCGTTGAGGCGGAAGTCAAACGGAAAGCTCTGGAGAACCTGCAATCAGGCAAGCGGGAAATCGTCACCTTTCAACTCGATAATGATTACGGTTGGGATGATGGTTTAATCTGCGGTGGTCGTATGACGATGTTGATTGACCCGGTTCTTCCCGATGAATCCCCGCTGAATTTGCTTACTTTGAAGCATGTCGACAGGCGCATCAACAGGGGATCTACTTCACGGAAACCATTCTACTGGAAGATCAACCCGACTCGAATGTCTTGCCGGCGACCGGACTCTCTTTGACGAAAAAGGAGAAGTGATTTCCCGTCGAGCCCACGGCCAGCTAAGCCAGACTCTGGCAGATCAGCTTAAACCAGCGGTTGAACGACCTCGCCCGTATGTGTTGAGTAAAGTCGCTTATCTTCCCCATTTGAATCGCTGCCGGTTACTTATCATCGGTGCCGGACATATTGGCCAGAAAGTTGCGCAACTGGCAGATGATGTCGATTTCGATGTATGGGTTCTGGATGATCGGGAGCAGTACTGTAACCCGGAACGCTTTCCAACTGCCAAGCGTTTAATTGTCGACTCGTTTGATGTCGCCCTTCCTCGTCTGGAAGTTGATGAACACACTTTCGTGATTATTGTCACGCGCGGACACAATCATGATGAAGAAGCGCTCTTCCATCTGGCGAAAGCTCCCGCCCGTTACCTGGGGATGATTGGAAGTCGTCGAAAAATCAAACTGATCATGCAGGACTTGATCGCGGAAGGCATTTCCCGGGAAACTCTTTCCCGAGTTTATGCTCCACTCGGATTTGATATTGGTTCCCAAACTGTCAGCGAAATTGCCATCAGCATTCTGGCGGAATTGATTGCTGTCCGGAACCTGGGTCAGTTGCCCGAAAAAATCAGACTCGCTTCCTTTGTGGATGAACTGAAAACCGAATTAACCTGATCGACCTGCCTGAAATGGAAAATAAAGATATGATTTCCCGCAGAGATTTTCATCGTAAGCTGGCCGCTGGCGCGCTGGCTGGAATCACGGGTAGCCTGCTCGGTAATTTCCGCATCCTTCGCGCGGAGGAAAAGATCTCCGAGCCAAGCGTCCCTTACATTGATATGCACACTCACATTGGGCGGTATGTCAATCCAGATAAAACCCTCGCCGCCAGCGATCTGATCAAATGGATGGACGCACATTACATTGAGAAAGCGGTCGTGTTACCGCTCGTCTCACCGGAATCAACTCTGTTTCTGCAACCTCCGGAACTTGCCCTGGATGCTGCCAAGGAATTTCCGGATCGATTGATTCCGTTCTGTTCTTACGACCCCGTTCTTTCGCGCATGCCAGTGGAAAAGCGTTGATTAATCATCTACAGCGGTACAAGGACATGGGCACAAAGGTTTTGGCGAACATAAAGTCGGTCTCGATTTTAATGACCCGTTGATGATGCGTGTCTATGCCGCTTGCGAAGAAGTGGGCCTTCCCTGTTGTTTCACATCGATACGATCAGAGGTAAAGATAAACCAGGTTTGCTACACCTGGAAGAAGCGCTGGCCACTTTCCCTAAACTTGACTTTATTGGGCATGGACCGGGCTGGTGGGCATCGATTTCCGGAGACATTGAATCTCTGGGAGGTTATCCGGAAGGTGAAGTCGTTTCAGGAGGGGCGATTGATAAATTGATGGACAAGTACCCTAATATTTACGGAGATTTATCGGCTGGTTCGGGGAACAACGCCATCGCCCGCGATCCGGAATTTGGTCGTGAATTCCTCATTCGTCGACAGGACCGCATCTGCTTCGGCACAGATTACCTCGCTCCAGAGCAGGCTGTTCCCCAGTTCGCGACCCTGGAACAGATGGACCTGCCCCTGGACGTTCAGGAAAAAATCTTTCGCGGAAATGCCATCAAAATTCTGGGACTTGCCTGAGCCTGACTCTAAATCGTTGAGTTCTTCCCCCTTCTTGAGCGACCAGAGGATTATTCGCTGTGCCTGATACGGATCAACCTTATGGTGTGTTACTGGTGGGGGGGATGCAATCGCATCTGGAAAACTATGGAGAGGATTTTGCAAACGACTCACGCTGTCGCCTGATCGCACTCACGGATGAGGCCGGTGTCTCTTCACGTCAGCAACGCCTTAATCAGCAACTGGCAGATCACTTTCAGATCCCCTATTGGAAAGACCTGGATGAGTCACTTAGACATACCGAGATTGATCTTGTTGTGATTTGCGTTGAACCGGAGCGACGAGCCCGGGTGGCGATGCGCGCCGCACAGGCGGGAAAGCAACTTTACATTGATAAACCCCTCTGTACCCAACCCGACGAGGCTGCTCAACTTCTGGAAATTGTGACCACAAACCAGACGCTCACCCAGATGTTCAGCCTGGTAAGACATCCGATTGCTCTTCAGGCCAGACAGGCACTCAGCAAACCTGAGTTTGGAGATTTACTTGGTCTCCACTGCGAACTGATGTTCGCCAAAGGAATTGGAGGCACCGCCGATCTCTCTCAACCTCGCCTCGAAAAAGAGAATCCAACCCGGTTTTCATTTATTGATTCCAAACGGGAACTCTTCTGCGTCGGTCTTTATCCACTCGTCCTCTTCGAGTGGTTAATGGATTCTCCGGCTGTTACCGTATTTGCCCACACCAGCAATTACTTTTTCCGCGAGC
This sequence comes from Planctomycetaceae bacterium, assembly GCA_041398805.1. Taxonomy (GTDB): domain Bacteria; phylum Planctomycetota; class Planctomycetia; order Planctomycetales; family Planctomycetaceae; genus Polystyrenella. Next base: position 456,831 of record JAWKUC010000004.1, read on the forward strand.
ATCAACGGAACGATGTCGAAGACTTTGCCATGCTGCAATTGACCTATGCGAATGGTGTTGAGGCGACGATCACTGCCGGACGCTCGGGCTGGTCGAGCCATCCCAGCCATGGCATTCATCAACTCGACCTCGTTGGGTCAGGGAAGACAATTTCGCTGGATGCCTTTGAACCGCGTCTGGAGATTTATTCCGATGCCCCTGCCTGGAGGCAACCTGATGAGGGACATCCAGAAGATCCGATGGGGTTCTGGTCGAGTACTGTTTCAGAAGCGGGTGTGAAACCCAAACAGAGTTGGCTGACCCTGGAGAGTTCTCCTCAATCCGACGCCGCCTGCTTTCTCGATAGTCTGGATCAGCAACAACAGAGCGACGTACCTGTTCGCCTGGGGGCGCATGTCGTTCAGGTTTTTCAAGCCGCTTATCAATCTGCCGCACGCGGTGCAGCAGTCTCAATCGAACCGCTGTAGACGGTGGTAAACCCCGTTAGCCCAGGTCTTCTTCGGAGCTGTTCTCTTCCAGATCGGGGGCGGAGATTTTTTTGCTGGAGCGGCGAAAAACAGCCACCACATCCTCAATCGGCACAACATACAGCAGGTTGTCGGGCTCGAAGTCGACAGGAATTGCATTCCGGGGGTGGAAGAGGACCTTATCGTACTTGCTGACAGGAAAATCCTGATCGCGCTCGATCTGTACGCTGATTTCGACAACACGTCCGGTGATCGTGGGAATTTCAGCGTCATCAGGCAGGACAATTCCCCCTTTAGTCTGCTGTCTGCTTTCGTCTTTGCGAATCAGAATTCTCATTCCCAAAGGCTCAACAAAATCACTCACCGCGAAACTCCTGACAGAAGTGGTACTAATCGAAAACTGACCAGAACATTCTGGTTCCGCTGCATTATAGGCAACGAGAGGACCTGAGGCGATACTCTGTCCGAATTTGAGGCAGGGGGAAGCTGTTATCCCTGGGGTGTACAATCAGAGGGAGTGCCGATTAACCCGCTTCTTCCTTATTGCTGTTCTGCCCTTCTCGCTGGAGACAATCCGGAAACGGGGCTTGTAGGATTTTTTGCATCCTCAGGTTTGTGATGCTGTACCAATGGGTCTTTTTAACGGTCCGCTCAATGAGAGCTCCCAGCGGTCCTCCCAACAGGAGGCGGGCAGGAAGACCAGTGTCAGCCAACAGCGCACAGTACCGACCAGGGCTGCCATGAGCCAGCCGAAGCGACAAACCAGCAGAAGATCAGCAGGGGCCAGCATCAATAAGCCTACACCCACGACAGCCGATGTATGCCACATCGCCGGACCACAATGTTCCGAGCGCTGCACGATGGACTCCTGTCGGGTTTTCGAGACCAGGTTAACAGGTGCAGGGTTTCGTCCACGGCAATACCCCAGGCAACCGAGGCGGGTGATCATCGTCCCGATGTCTACGGGCATTCCCGCCCCAGGAGATCAAACCAAAAACAACACCAATCGGCAAGATGTTCGGCAACATGGTCAGGATACCGGCGATCGGGTTTTTGAGGAGAATGATCATCACCCCGCCAATCAACAGAAAGGCTATACCAAAACTGTTGATCAAGCTTTCGAGCACTGCCTGCTGAGTTCGCAGAAAGAGAGGCACCATCCCGGTGATCTTAAATTTGACACCCGGTACTTCTTCCGCTTCGGCCTGAATGGTGTCCTGGACCAGTTTGTTCAACTGTTCTGTCAGCACTCCGTAATCCATGTCGGACATAATCGAAACCTGTGCCGAAATACGCCACAGTTCATCGTTCTTGTTGTTGTACTCCGTATTCTCCGGAGAAACATTGAAATACTTGAGTGCTTCATGCCTTCCCTGATTCTCTTCTGAGGGTTTCAGAATCACATCACGAACCAGGTTCAGCTTCTTAAAATATCTCGCTCGGGCAAATCCAGCCCCTTTGGGTGGATCGACGTCCGGTTGGAAAGTCGCCAGGGAAAGTGTTCCACTGATTTCCGGATGAGTTTTGATTGCATCCTGGACTTTTCGCACCAACTCCATGCGTTTCCAGAATGGAGGCGCTTCAGCTGTGTTGGAATCAAAGACCTGTGAATCAAAAATCAGGACCGTATCGATGGGAATAATCCCCGCCAGATTCTCTTCCAGGTAGTTGTAGTCCTCAACGATTTTGGCATCGTCCGGGAAATATCGAATCACTTTGGTTTCGGTTGTGAAGTAATGCAATCCCCAACTTGCCCAGCACATGGCTGCCAGACAGGCCAGTGAAACCAGAGTGCGGTAACGGTAAAGTACATTTCCCAGCTTGCGCCAGGGAGATCGATTGACCTCATGCACTTTGGGTGGATGAGCAGGCCAGTACTGCAATAAGGCAGGTAGCCCCAAGAGGACCATCAGTAACGAGACAAGACAGCCAACAGCTGAATACGCTCCAAAATCGCGAACAGGACTGAGCGGACTTGTTGTCAGTGAGAGCAAACCAATCGCCGTGGTCACACTGGCGAGGGCACAAGGCTGCCAGGCCATTCTGACCGATTGAACCACGGCAGTGTGAATATTTTCATGAGCAGCGTGTTTCCAGTAGTTCGCCACATGGATCGCGGCAGAGAGTGTCAACACCGTGAGCAAGGTCGGCATCACAATTAGAACCATATTCAAGTTCCCCCCTGTCAGGGGGACGAATGAAACGGTCAATAAGGTCGTATAAATGGAGACAATCAGGACGAGAGCGGCCAGGCGGAAACTCCGCAGCATGATGAACGCGAGCAGAATGGCGACAAGGGTTGATAATCCAATCGGGCTGACTTTCGCATACTGACCTTTTTCAACCGCTTCCTGGTTATCAATCGCTTTATGCACATAGTGACTCAGCTCGGCACTGGCATAGGGAGATCCCCCGATGCGGAGTGAATCAACCGGAATCGCACATGCAGCGGCATCTTCTTTCAGGCGGGCGATTGCTTCCTTCTTGGCGTCGGATTGATCTGATTCCGGCTTGGCATAGTGAGACAATGTCAACGAAAGAGCAACACGCGAGCCTGGTGTATAGAACGTATTCGCGACGGGCGACTCTTCAGGAAACTGTTTAGTGTGAATGGAAGTGATCAGCTCTTCAACCTGCTGGCTTAACTCCTGCTTGACGTGCATCAATGGCCAGCCAACCTGAAAATCATATGGCTCTGAAGCCAGAAAATCTTCAGCGGTGAGTGATTCATTGGCAGCGATGGTAGTCGATGCATTTTCTGATTCGGACTCTTCCTCTTCGTCCGCATCTTCATGAATGAAGGGAGCTGGTGTAAATCCATGCTTCACGCGTTCGAGTAATTTCGGAGAAACCTGTTTCGCAAGCTCTTCCTCACTGATTTTGACATCCGGAGCGACGATATAAGCATCGACTCCCAGTTCCTCTTTGATACGAGAGCGGATTTCTTCCTGTATCTGTTTAAGGTGAGTCTCTCCCGCGGCGGTCAGCTTAACACGCAACAAACCGGGGCCTACCAGAATACCCGTCATGCGGTCGATAGCCTCTTCCGGTTCGATTCCACGGCCGGCGATTTTCTGCAAGGTTTCGAGTGGCGGGTGAACTTCAGCAACGTAGGGGTTTCCGTCGTACCATTCACCATTTGCTTTATGAATACCACGCAGCTTATGAACCAGCAGGTTCATGCGGGGGTCATCAGAGAACAACCATCCCAGGAAACCAGTAATGTATCTTTGATGGGAAAATTATCGCTGTACCAGTTCAGCACTCGTGATTGAGGATCGTCGTCGGGTAACCAGCCAGCCACATCGTTTTCGAGCTCGATGTGTTTCAGCGACAGCCCGATCAACGGCACAAACAGAACCATCGCGAGAATAATCCAGAGTGAAATTCCATTTCCCCATGGATCACGTTTATCAAAAAAATGCGACATTCAAATTTATCCTGTCGAAGCGTGGTAATCTAAATTCTTGTGCAGCCCGCATTCATTGGGGCATTGCGTCTGAGAACATCGCTCATTGCATTTGCAAAAAGCGGGAGCCAGATCGACTCTGATTCCGTAATAATCCAGCAAATGCGAAAGGGGCATCAGTGGGTACAGCTGGAAGAGCGTGTTTACGAGTAATATGTAGAAAAGCCGGCAAAGGATCTCCATATCACATGCTTTTCGATCTTCCGGAAGCGATGACTCAGCAGAGGCACATTCCATTTTTGCTGAAAAGATGCGGATCGTGTTAAGAGAGGTGTAAAAAATACTTAGTCACCCGATTCAACACCTCTCCTCAGAGAGGGACATTGTTGTCAAATCAGCAAAATATTGCAAAGTCAAAACAAATTATCAGCCTGTTCTGAGAAGGTCGCGATCCAAAATTCCTGCAGTTTCAGCTTACAGGCAGGCAGGATAGGCAATTTCCGGGGTTTCAGGCCTTGTTTGGGTCGAATCCGTCCAGCAGTTCCTGATCCCACTGCTCCAGCAGTGGCCAATCAACCGCACAGGTGCCGAAGTCTGCCATATGCTGATATTCTGTCAACCTGTCGATTGTTTTCTGCAACTGCTCATCGCTTTTTCGAAAGACAGGACCGTGACTCGGCAGCAACCATTCGACGTCGCTCTGTTTAATGCGCTTCAGTGATTCAATGAAATCGGGGATGTCCGAACCATGATGGGCGTCGATATTGCCAACACACCCATCGCGATAGATGTTGTCTCCCGAGAAGAGCAGATTTCCCAGCCGGAACGCAAGTTGACCGGAGGTATGACCTGGTGTGTGCCAGACTTCGAGTTCGAGCGATCCCAGCTTCAACTTGTCCCCTTCATTGATGAGCTGGTCGATTTTGATCGTGGGGAGATCGATTGAAATGCCCTGGGCTTCAATTTCGGCATAGGTCAGAACACGATCCCCACGATTCAGTGCGTCAGCGGTGTCGGGATGACCCACAATCTGAGAGTTGGGAAGCAACTCTTTGGCCCGTTTGAGCCCCTGAATATGATCGACATCCGCATGGGTCGCGACCAGATATTTGCAGTTGGCGAGCGGAAAATCGAGTTTCCGAATCATCTCGATAATTTCATCGGTCGAATCTTCATAACCAATGTCGATGAGCATCCACTCGGACTGATCAAAAACCAGGTAGACACAACACCCCAGCCGGCGACGACCTTGATAATTCATTTCAATGACGTGGGGGAAAAGTTCGAGACGTTCTAGCATCTTAATTTTCCAGCGAATTCGATTAGAGGCCATTTCAAAACCAGGTTGTGGTTGTTCTCGACGCTGCAAAAACAGAGTTGATACAACCCACCAGAGGGTTTTGAAACTGCTTGTAGTAATACTGTCGGTTCAGTGAGGAAACTCGACCATCAGGGAATCGTAGTCCGCCTTCCCCGTGGGGGCAACCTTACCAGTTTCGGCCCTGCTCCGCCAACAATCGGGCCAGATTCCCTCTCTTGAGCGGCGAGAATGAGAATTAATCTCAGAAAACAGCCCCCAAACAAGGCCCATCCGCTACAGAAAATCGACCACGAGCGTATCTGCCACGAACCGCCCCGCCCGGGTCAAGCGGACATGGCTCTCGGTCACTTCCAGCCAACCGGCTGACTCATACTTACAAATTTCAGCTCCCGCCAAATCGAATAGATCATAGCCACTTCGCTTTCGAAATGGCTCCAGAGGGATTCCGGGAATCGTTCGTAACTGGATCACGGCCAGCTCGCGGGCTTTCTCTTCGAGACTCAATTCCTCCGATTCCCCATCCCCACTTTCACCCGCTAATGTCCGTTTGAGCCAGGTTAACACCGAACGATGATTGGTGGTGCGCACCCCGTTCAGATACCGCGCCGCCCCGGGACCTGCACCGTAATAACTGTACCCATTCCAATAGACCTGATTATGTCGACATTCAAATCCTGAGCGGGCAAAGTTGGATATTTCATACTGCTGATAACCCGCTTGAGGTAAGACCTCCATCGCGACGCGATACATTTCCTGTTCGACTTCTTCAGGTTGTTGATCCAGGTCGCCCCGTTCACGACGTTTCCAGAAATCGGTTCCCTTTTCGAAGGTGAGCCCATAAGTAGAAATGTGCTGCGGCCCCAGCGAGATGGCAAGCTCCAGCGTCTCTTTCCACAAAGCCAGTGATTCACCCGGAACACCAAAGATAAGATCGAATGAAATATTCGTGAACCGCTCTTTCAGCAGAGTGACCACTTCTTCGATATCCTGGCGTTGATGATCACGTTCGAGCGTTTTCAAAATCTGATCATCGAACGATTGTAACCCGAGGCTGATGCGATTGATGCCCGCTTCCTTAAACAGATCCATCTTCTCTGCAGGCAGTTCCGCCGGGTTGACCTCGATACTGAATTCATAACCGGGTGAGAGTTCAAACCAGTCCTTCAACAGTTGAAAGAGTCGACGCAATGCGGGAATTGTCAGGTGAGAGGGTGTTCCTCCCCCCAGAAAGAGAGTATCGATGGTCTGACGCGATTGAACCTGCTGCTTTAATTCGATTTCCAGCGCCGTCAGATAATCATCCATCAAATCATCACGACCCGCCACCAGAGTGAAATCGCAATATCCGCAGCGATGTATGCAGAAGGGAACGTGAATATATGCCGCCCGGGGTCGGTCTGTTCCAAGAGTGTTTAAAGTTGTCAGGGACGATTCATTCAAGAAGTTGGAATCCTTGGAGGACGTGATAGTCTTGTAGTGTTATGACGACCGCTATTTGTCAGGTGGGTAGCCCGGACAATCTTGAAAAGTTGTCCGGGTCGCGTAGCGACAGGATATTCTCTGAGTGATGCGGATAAGCCTTTAACAATTGGAAGATCCGAGGCGACTCCTTGTAAAATCTTGTGCCTACGGCATCCGGACAACACTTCGTGATTGTCCGGACTACCCAGAGTTTAATAGACATTTAGTGGTAGTCAGACCAGTAAGTCAGGCAGTGCCTGACCTGCAATTATTTCAGTCCTGCTCCGGGCGGGGTTGGTTGGCCCAGTGGCCGGAAGTGTCGGTGCCGCAAACGTGAACTCCTTTGTCGTTCCAGTTGAGATGCGCCCGGACATCAGCCGAGCAGTACCTTAAAGTCAGACCACACCGACGACGATCCGATAGATTCGCTTCGGAACCATGGAGCAGCATGTCACTATGGATCGAGATCTCTCCCGCTCGGAGAATGTCGTTGACTGGTTCGCCAAATTGTTCGACATCCTCCACCGTCTGATTGAGGACGTTCCCTTCACTTTCATCGCTTTTACGGAACTCTATCGCTCCGTGCAGGTGCGATCCGGGGAGAAACCGCATGCAGGCGTTCTCGACATCGGCATCATCAATCGCCAACCAGACCGTCGCCGCTTTGGAAGGAGATAGAGGCCAGTAACTCGCATCCTGATGCCAGGCAACTGACTTGCCATCGCGCGGCATCTTACAGAAGAAATGCGAGCCCCAACCAATCACATTCGGACCCAGCAGGTCTTTGACCAAACGCGTGATGCGTTCATTTGTGAGGATGTCCACACCATACCGTACTTGCGATGGGCCGTACTGATTGAATAACTGTCACCCCAGCTGCGATAACCTGCTCAAGCAGCTGATCGAAGTAACCCCGGATCTTTTCCATCTCGTCAGGAGAATAAACCCGGAAACCGATGAGGTAACCGAGTTCATTGAACTGTTCAATCTGGTCTTTGGTCAAATGCACCGGTTGAGGATTGTTCGAGGGAACAAAACGCAAGTCACGCAAGACTTGTCTTAGTTCATCATCAGCAGGCAGAACAGAAAATTCAGATTGGTGCGACATGGGAGCGCCTCGATTAAAAAACTCAAAGGGAGAATAGCAGGCTATGGTTGGTAAAAATCGGACATTAATTCTAAACACGAAGGCACAAAGGCACGAAGAATTCGCCTAACGGGAATAGATACATGAACTGGCCTGCCGCAGAACGATGTAAAATATCTTTATATAAACATTTTACTGTTTTTATTCGGTCGCTTATGCTTGCAGGATATTGTATTTCAGTTCGACTACTTGGTGTCTTCGTGACTTCGTGTTGAAAAGCAATACCGAACAATCCTACGACTCTCACAGCTCTTTTTCATCATCCTACCCGTTTGAGCTCGGTGAGGGGAACGTAAAACTTCAGATATCGGCGGCCGTCGGAATATCTTTCCCCTTTTCGATCGGGGACGAGCACTGTCGCCCGCTTGCTGATGCGGTTCACGACACCGGTCCGTTCCCGGCCTTCAAACACGAATGATACGAGCGAACCTGGCTGGACACCATGATCGGTATACGCTTTTTCGCGCGGGGTGATCAATTGATGATTAAACTCCCGATGGTGAAACCAGCGCGAGGCGATAGCTCGAAACCGTTGGGCTGCGCAACTTGAATTTTCCCAGAGCAGCATCTCGATCAGGTGGACCAGTTCGTGTTCCATGATCCGCTGCAGGGCATGCAACCGGTGCTCGCAAATGTATCCACAAACGGAGATCGACCGACTGTGCGAATTGAAATTGTCTTCCAGTAAAAAGCTGGAAATAGAAATTTCATACTCCCGACGTCCATACCAGGGAGCACGGTTGGCGTAAGTTCGACGGGTTGTTTTTCCACCGGCACGTGTCATGCGACTCGAACATCGAAAACCGAGCTCTGCCCCCTGCTCTTTCACCAGTTGGCGACAAATACCCGAGAAGCATTGCTGATCGTAAAAATCGAACAGGAGTTCGACATCAGCTGCAGTTAATTTCTCGAGGTGTTCCGTTGTGCAAGACCGGGACTCGGAAAGAAACTGCTGGGAGATATCGGCACTGCAGGCGAGAAACTGAGCGGAGGTCAATCCGTGTCGAGTCACCAGTTCTGCCAGCTGCTGTTTCTGAGTCGCCTGCCTGCTCATGCCTGTTTCCAAAAGGGTGAATTAATCGCGTTCGATACTATACGAGTTCCACTCAATTCCGACAACGATAAGTTTTCCCTGCATAACAGACTGTAATCCAATCAGTTACAAAAATAGCTGCTCTCGCGATTTCGCTGTGATCCGTATAGACTTAAGTTTCGTTACCCCATTCACAAGAGGTTTTCCGGCTGAAAATCAAAGGTATATAGATCCGTGATTCCACTGAACTGCCCCAAATGCAACGCTCCCTTTCAGGAAGATGACTACAACCAGGATCTGGGAGTCGCCAAATGCAGTTTTTGCGAGGCCTGGATTAAACTCGATGAACTGCAGCAGGAAGCCGATCCTCTCCGACAGATGCCTGTCGATACGATACCCGTCCCGGACCACATCACCATCCACCAGAATTCTCATGAACTAAAAATCGTCGTGAAATCGCCAATTCAACTGGGTAAATCGCTCGGTTCGGTCATCCGTCTCTCCTTTACTATCGGACCCATTATTTTCCTCAGCATCATGGTTTTCTTTATTCTCAGTTCTCCTCTTCCAAATGTGGCTGTCATCTTCCCGGTTATCATTGGCCTCATGATCATTTTCAGCACACGCAAAGTTGGTTCCGTCATGCAAAGCGTCAGCGAGGACCGTGTGATCACCGTTGAGAAGCATGGGAGTCTGTACTGTCAGAAACCTATATTGGGAGGCGAAGCCAAATCGATCCCATCGCGCGACATAAAACAGCTGTACTGCACCCAGACTTTTCAATCCTCCTCACCCGCGCTGAAAACAAACCAGCGACATCTGATGAACACGATCTTCGATGTGAATGTACTGGATTTCGACAATAATTCGAGCGTGGTTCTGGCAGGAATCAGTTCCAAATCGGATGCCATCCTGATCGAGCGACAGATTGAAGAGTTCCTCGGAATCGCCCACGAACCCGTTCCCGGTGAAATCGACTGAAGATTTACTTTGTACTCACCTCCACAGAGGACTGACTTTTGAAACCGCTCACCTGTCTGAAATGCAGTGCTCCCATCGACGAACAGAACCTGAATCAGGAACTGGGAATCGCCAAGTGCCGGTACTGTAATACCTCGACGAAGGTTGTTGACGCTGAGAAGAAATCATTCTGGCTGGATGAGGACCAAACCGAGACTGCCTACCCGGTTCCGCCGCATATCAAAATTTATGAATCAGCACAGGAACTGCGTATCTTCATTCAGACTCGCAATAAAGCGACCAACCCATTTGCGCTTAACTTTCTGAATGACAAAAACAAAGTCCCGGTTATCGTCGGGCTGGTTTTCGCTTTCTTTATCTCCGGAGGCTTAATTTTAATTCCACTTGTTTTTGTAATCCTGATCTCAAACCTCATGAAATCGGGGCTGTTTGATTCGGCTCAAAACAAAGAGTATCGCGGCAACCGGAAAATCACGGCCACTAAAGGGAAAACCTTAACCTGCCAACCCGTTCCCAACACGAAGCTTTCGCAGGTTTATCCCGTGAGTGAAATCAGGCAGTTGTATTGCACAGAGATGGAAGAGTACGACTATCAACCGATGACGAAATCGTACAAACCACGCAAGTTCTACAACGTTAACCTGCTCAGCAGTGATAATCTCCCCCGGCTGGTTTTATCGGGGTTGGAAACCCGCCAGGACGCCTTACTGGTCGAACGTAAAATCGAGGAGTTTCTCAGCATCCCGAACAGACCTGTCGCTGGCGAAATCGGATAGTCATCCCGATTGACTGCCGATAGAAGACGACTTCCCTCAAACTATTTCACGTCGAAGTGCATGCGGGTTTTATCTTTGGGGTGACCATTGTAATTGATCGTGATTTCTTCCCCTTCGTCGATGTCCCGGACAGTCACGTATTCCTTGGATTTGGTACCGATATCGTGATAAGTCGCATTCGCTTTGTAGGAATGGTTGTATAACGATCCGTAACCGAGCGCGAGAGCGACCGTTCCCTTGCCCCATTCAAAGACATAATCCTCGATGATGGAACCGTAAGTATCTTCTACGGGAATTACAATCACGGGGACCTTCTCGATGATGGTCCCTTTGGGGATGAATTTCCGAGCAAAGACGCCGCGTCCTTTCCCCTTCACTTTTTTAACTTTAATCCACTCCGACTGCTTTAAACTCATGTCGTCCGATGTCTTCCCAGGCTGTCTATCAAAAAGTCGTCCATGTCTTGGTTTCATCCTGTGCGTTGACCAGGTATACGCTGGACAGGAATCAAACCTGCTCCGGAGGCTGGAGCCCACCTTTCCGAAGAATTGTGCTCTGCGGGAAAGGTCTCACAAATAATCTTAAGTATTCGCAGAATTTCAAGCGAACCGGTTAAATTTGTACGCTCTCCGGGAAAGGAGAGTGAGAAACCCGTTCTAACCCGCTCCTCGTTTCTCATTTGAATCCGGCTCTCATTGCGAGCTGGAGGGGGTCTCGACTAGAATACCTCGCCTGCCCAGGAAATAAAACGATCTGCTTTAAAAGTTACGAAACGGGATTCAACTTCATGTCACAGCGCCGCATTCTGGTCACTGCCGCATTGCCATATGCGAATGGCCATATCCATATCGGGCACCTGGTGGAATACATCCAGACTGATATCTGGGTCCGCTTTCAGAAACTACGCGGCGAGCGTTGTGTTTTTGTCTGTGCCGACGATACCCACGGCACAGCGATCATGATGCGTGCCCGCCAGGAAGGTCGTTCGGAAGAAAACCTGATCGCCGAAATGAGCGAGGCACATCAGACCGACTTCGCGAAATTTCAGATTCAATTCGATAATTACGGCAGCACCAACAGCGAGTCGAACCGGAAATACTGCCACGAAATCTGGGCCGCTCACCGTAAAGCGGGCCGTGTGGTCGAGGCCGAAGTAACCCGCCCATTCGATGAACAGGAAGGGGTCTTCCTGGCCGACCGTTTCGTCAAAGGGACCTGCCCCAAATGCAAGGCTCCCAACCAGTACGGTGATAACTGCGATAAATGTAGTGCCACTTACACTCCAGACGAGCTGATTGATCCGGTCAGCACGCTTTCTGGCACGACTCCAATTTCGCGCCAAACAACACAGCTGTTCATTCAGATCGAACAATTACATGATTTTCTGGAAGACTGGACTCAATGCGGCAAACATTTGCAGGATGAAGTCGCCAATTATTTAAAAGGCCACTTTCTGGGAGATGAGCTGCGGGACTGGGATGTTTCACGTCCCAAACCCTATTTCGGGTTCGAAATCCCGGATAGCACGGACAACTGCTGGTACGTCTGGTTTGATGCCCCCATTGGCTACATTGCTTCAACTGACGACTGGTGTTTAAAAAACGGGGAGAAAACCGAGGACTGGTGGAAAAATCCGGATACCGAAATACATCACTTCATTGGAAAAGACATCACCTATTTCCATACGCTCTTCTGGCCCTCTATGCTCAAAACCGCTGGTTTCACCTTACCATCTAAAGTTCATATTCATGGATTCCTGACGGTCAATGGTGAGAAGATGTCCAAATCAAAGGGAAATTTCATCAAGGCGTCGACTTGTGGAAAATATATCGACCCCAACTTCCTGCGATACTATTTCGCCAGTAAACTGGGCAACCGCTGGGATGACCTTGATCTCAACATCAAAGACTTCATTGAGAGAGTCAACTCCGATCTCGTCGGTAAAGTTGTTAACATCGCTTCCAGGGCGGCCAAATTCATTGCGGGTAAATCACTGTCTGATGATTACCCTGATGATGGTGGCCTGTTTAAGCAAGCTGCTAAAGAGGGGGAACAAATTGCCGAGGCCTTTGAGCGTTGCGAGTTTTCCCACGCAATGAAAATGATCATGGCTCAAGCTGATCGAGCTAATAAATACGTGGAGGACAAGCAACCCTGGGTGTTGCGGAAAGACCCCGAGAAAGCATCCGAGTTACAGGAAGTCTGCACAGTCGCTCTCAATCTCTTCCGACAAATTCTGGTTTATCTTTCCCCGGTTTTGCCGGAAATTGCCAGTAAAACAGGTGAGTTACTGAATGATCCGATCAATAGTTGGGATCAAAGTCAGACACCACTCACAGGAACTCAAGTCGAACAATATCAACACATGCTTAAACGCGTAGAAGAAACGAGTACCACCACCATGCTTGAAGAAAGCAAAGCCGAAAATGAAGCCGAATTGGCCTCCTCTGGAGCAAAACAATGGAACGACAGTGCTGAGCCGCTGGAAGCAGAACCCCTCGCTGAGGAATGTACGATCGACGACTTCGTGAAAGTCGACTTGCGTGTTGCCCGTATCATTGAGGCAAACCACGTCGAAGGTGCCGATAAACTGCTGCAACTGACTCTCAGCCTGGGGGGCGATGTCACCCGGAATGTTTTCGCGGGAATTAAAAGCGCGTATGCCCCCGAAGATCTGATCGGCCGCCTGGTCGTCTGCGTCGCCAACCTGAAACCCCGCAAAATGCGATTCGGTATGAGCGAAGGAATGGTCGCCGCCGCAGGTGCGGGAGGAACCGAAATCTTCCTCCTCAACCCCGACGAAGGTGCCAAACCAGGCCACCGCGTGCATTAGTATTGGAGGAACCACTAAATACACGAAATGGAATTCAGAATCTTTTTCGTGTATTTAGTCTGTTTCGTGGTTTGAAATCTGATTTTCCGTGATCCCTTTCTCTCGCGGAGCGTTCTCTCAGTAAAATGAACACAGAACCAATCAACGAGTACAAGTCTCTGCTTCCGGCAGACTGGAATGTTCCTCAGGTATTTCGCGATCGACTTGGTGAAAGGGTCGGTCGCCAGCGGGCAATGATGGTTGACGGCCATCTGCTGATCGTCCTGCATAAACCCCCGCAAAAAACGGAAGCGTATCGCGAGGGACGCTTCTTCTGGCAGGACACGAACGGGAACTGGAAAGCCCACGCCAAAGGAGACAAAGTCACCACCATTACCCGGCACCTGGATGAGTATGAACAACGGATTAATGAATTCGAAACCAGGTACCACCAGGCCGACTCCTCCGATGATTATTTCACCACACTGGGTGAACTTGCCCCCCTGCTCCGGGCGACACGAAACCTGCACCACACCTTGCAGGATGCTCGACAGCTGTTAAAAGAAGATCGCGAACTGATCGACTACCGCGACCGGGCTTATACACTCGAACGCAAAGCGGACCTGCTCTATCAGGACTCTCGAAATGGTCTCGATTACGCGATTGCCAAACAGCATGAAGAGCAGGCAAAGAACAGCGAAGAGATGGCCCTGGCGGCACATCGATTAAACGTCTTGGCTGCCTTCTTCTTTCCCATCGCGACTCTCTCGGCGATCTTTGGAGTGAACCTGCATCATGGTTACGAAGAAGTGGATGGCCCCATACCTTTCCTGATCGTATTGGGGATAGGACTGATTACCGGGTTTCTGCTAAAGGCCTATGTCACACGCAAACCGAAGAAACAGGTCACAAAATAAAAAAAGCTCGACCTGAAATCAGGTCGAGCTTTTTCGTTGCAGAAGGACTTACTTCTAAAGGAGCTGGTTATCATTCCGGCTGGTAAGGTGCTGGAGTGTAATCTTTGTACCTTCTGATCAAAGAACCTTGATAGTAATTTTTTCCATTGTACCGAGATGCCCCATCGGTGAAGTCCATGCTCTGATTGAACTCATTTGATTTAGGGGTGAACCGATTGTTTTTGGTTCCTTTGTACTGGTAGTAGTTACTCATGGAATTTCCACCGAATTTGTTGTAGGTCATTTTGTCAGACCCCATCATACCTGGTTTCATTCCATTGAAGTTTTTCTGTCCCTGGAATTTGTTCATCTGATATTTGTTCTTTTGGAACTTATCGTTGTACTTGTATCCCTGGAACTTGTCGTTTTTGAAGTTTTTGTTCTGGAAGTTGTTATTACTGAAGTTCTTTTTGTTGTTGAATTTGTGGCCGTTGTTGTAATTTTTCATTCCACCGAAGTTTTTATGACCTCCGTTGTGGAAGTTCTTTTTCATGCCACCGAAGTTTTTGTGTCCCCCTTTGTTTTTTCCACCGGCAACAGCGGAATCAACATTGGAAAGAGCGAAGAGACCAGCGACAACAGCAGTGATAAGGAAGAAGCGTTTCATTTTAATTTCTCCATGAAATTGAGGGTTGATGGTTTCGTTTTAAAACCAGTTGAGTTGTTTGATGGTATGACTAAAAGCAGCCAGCGCGCCATCAAACAAGCCACAGAGAAAAAAGAAAACTAAACACCTTTCTAATAAAGACTTATGATTTTATTTTAATTATTTCAGCCAACCACTCTCCGGCACAGACTGTAATCATATTAACAACACTCCAATTATACGTTGTCATTATGTGGGCGCATCGAGAGTGATGTCGTAGCGTCTGAAGAGTGGTCGGGAGTTCGACCTCATTCCTGGTGCAGCATACTACCGAAGCATTTACTGAAAATAAGCGAGAGTCTGGCTGCGGTTTTCTCTCTGGGTCATTACGACCGCGACATCCCCCGCCTGAAGCTGGTCTTTAGCACCGGGGACTTTCACATAGCCCCCTCGTTCAATAGCCACGACCAATCCATAGGGTAAAGCAATTTCACTCAAGGGCTTCTGCGTAATGGGAACACCCGCCTGCACCTCAAGCTCGCAGACGATTGCCTCTCCACCACAGATATCCGACTGCCCGATCATCGGACCTGTCTCCACCAGCCCGAGAATCTGCCGCGCCATCACCTCGCGGGGGCTTACGGCGACATCGATACCGACCTTCCCTAATACGTTGACATAATCGGGACGCCGCACGACAGACATAATCTGCTGACAACCGAGCTCCCGCGCCTCGACACCACAGATGATGTTATCTTCATCCCGCCCCGTTGCCGCAATGAAAATATCTGACTTCCCAACCCGCGCTTCTTCCAGTTCTGCACGCCGTGCGATATCAACCTGCAGCACCGTCACGGACTCAAGTTTATCGGCCAGATAAGCACACCTTTCCGCATTCGACTCCAGCAAGGTGACATGAAAGCGGCCGCGAGATAGAAGCCGAGCCAGGCTGTAGCCAATTTCCCCTCCCCCGGCGATCGTGATATTAGTTTTGGGAGGAGTGCGATACTCGAACATCTTCTTGATCTCTTCCAGGACCTCAGTCTCACCGATAAGTGTGACATGATCGTTTGCCTGAATTACATCATTCGCACCGGGAATGTAGGCCCGTTCGCTATTGGAAATCAACCCGACACGAACCCCCTGGGGAAGCTTGAGATCTTTAAGAGGAACACCAA
Source organism: Planctomycetaceae bacterium (assembly GCA_041398805.1). Taxonomy (GTDB): domain Bacteria; phylum Planctomycetota; class Planctomycetia; order Planctomycetales; family Planctomycetaceae; genus Polystyrenella. The sequence goes on from JAWKUC010000004.1 coordinate 472,958, forward strand.
CCGCCTTCGAGTTAGGTTCTACGGCAATCTCCTGAACCTCTACACCCCCACGCACAAAATTCTCGACGGCAAACAGACGCTGCATGCGGATCGAACGTGCCAACTCAAGCGCTGTCAGATGTTCAAGACTGAGAATTTGATCGACCTGAAAGTGACGTCGATAATCGAACGTGCTGTTATCGAGAAAGTTGTGATCGAAGACGCGCGCGATACTGCGCGTGGCTCCCATCGATTTGGAAATGCTGCAACCGATGAGATTCACTTCGTCGGTGCTGGAAAGCCCCAGGCACATATCCGCACTGGAGATACCCGCCTGAAAGAGAGTCACGGCATCACATGCGGAACCATAGACCGTACGGACGTCGAGATGTTCTTCGACTTCATTGAGTGCCGCACGGGAAGAATCGACAATACATACATTATGCTGCGCCGCACATAAAAGCTCAGCAATGGAAGTACCGACAGTCCCGGCACCCAGAATGACTATATTCATCAGCGAGTAACGCCTCGGAGTAGAAATTCGATTAAAAAAGAGCGTCTCAAGAAACCGACCCACAGACCTTCTGCCGGTGTTCGTTCTCTGTCCTCCATTGTATGATAAGAACAACAGAAGAGGTAACCCTCCGGCACGATTATTTGCCCGGGGAGATCCTCTCCCCCACTATATATTAACGTCAGAGGTTATTTCCCACTGCTGATACATCTTGTCTGGCGGGTCTTTCTGATGTTTCAAGTTTCTAATTCTGAACAGACAGGTTAAACAGAATCATGGTACAAGTCTCTCCCTTTTGCGGTTGGCGATACGATCTGGCCCAGGTAGGCGATCTCTCTGATGTCACCGCCCCTCCGTATGATGTCATTAATGCCGAGGGACAAACCGAGCTCTATGAAAAACACCCCTGTACGTTGTCCGCCTGATCCTGAATCGGGAAGAGATCGGAGACAGTTCCACCGAAGACCGATATCAGCGTGCGGCTCACTTCTCTAAAACCTGGCAACGGGAAGGCGTCCTCACACAGGATCATGAAAATTGCTTTTACGTTTACCATCAGGAGTTCGACTGGGAAGGAACTCACTATGTGCGTAAAGGCTTTCTGGGACGATGCGGTCTGGAAGAGTTCGGTGAAGGAAATGTCTTCCCTCACGAGCAGACACTTCCCGGCCCCAAGAAAGATCGCCTCGCACTAACACAACATTGCGAAACTAATCTCTCCCCCATTTTCGGTCTGTTCCCGGATCCCGAAGAGAAAGCACAACAGATTCTGGAAGAGGCGATTCAGGAGGCTCCCCCGTTTATTGCCACAGACGAGCATGGAGTCATTCATCGCCTCTGGCCTGTTTCTGACCATGCTGCCCTGAGTGCCGTGCAGCAAATCCTGCTGGACAAACCGATCTTCATCGCCGATGGACATCATCGCTATGAGACAGCCCTTAATTATCGTGCCTGGTTGAAAGAACAGGGAAAACTCGATTCTGATCAACACCCGGCGAATAACGTTTTGATGATGTTCGTCGGCATGTCCGATCCGGGACTTGCGATTCTTCCTACACACCGATTGGTCAGTGGCCTTTCCGGTCTGACCCAGGAAGAACTGATTCCCCTGCTCGACAAGAACTTCAAACTTACTCCACAAGGTTCAGGAGAAGCAGGAGCTAAAGAAACCTGGGAAAGCATGGAGATGTCTGGCGAGCAACACGTCCTGGGATTCGGAACAGCTGCCGATGGAAAATGGTTACTGGCTGAATTAACCGATGGCTCCCCGATGAAACAACTCGCCCCGGAACAGAGTGATGCCTGGCAGGAACTGGGAGTGAGCCTGCTCCACAAGCTTGCCCTGGAACATCTGCTGATCCCTCGAACTGCTGGAGGAGAAGCTTCGTGGAAGTACGTGCATTTAATGTCTGAAGTGAACGAATCGCTGGCCGCCAAAACCTGCGATCTGGCGGTACTGGTTCCACCCGCCGGAATCGACCACGTGCGGGAGATCGCCTCAAATCGGGAAAAAATGCCTCCCAAAAGTACATTTTTCTACCCCAAACTGCTGTCGGGCCTCGTATTTAATCCCTTGTCCTGAAAAAGGTTAACTCAAACTCAGAATCACTGGAGTTTTCCAGGAAATAAATATCTGATCCCGGAGCCTCAGGTCTTTTTTGACCGGGGGGTGATTGCGGGCGGGTAGAATGATGAATTACTATTAAGGTCCAAATCTGGGTATTGCAGGCCTGCTGGACGAGGCCTACGATTCAACAGATCCAGACCTTCCTGAGATTACTCGACCACCAGAGAGTTCCTCCCTGCGATCGAGCCCACCTATTGAGAGAAGATATGTCTATACCACAAACGATTCTCATCATCGACGATGACCGGGAAATCTCGTCTACCCTCAGCAATGTTCTGAGTGGAGCCGGTTACAACGTGATTACTGCCTCGAACGGCCTGGAAGGCCGTAAGCAGATTGATTCACAAAACCCCGACCTGGTCATCACAGACATGATGATGCCGCGCATGGGAGGTTTCCCGATTCTGGAGCACCTCAAATCGCTGGAGACCCCACCCAAAGTGATTATGATCACCGCCAACGAGGGGGGCCGACACAAAGCCTACGCCGAGATGCTGGGTGCCGTCGATTACCTGCGCAAACCCTTTGCGATGGAATTGCTGCTCGAATCGGTCGAGAAAAATATCGGCAAGCCAGGCGCCAGCGACGATGGAGCCTCAGGGGGAAGTGACAAACTGCGACGCTCCGCCCGCAAATCGTGAGTTTCGAACTCACCGCTTACAGCCATTCGAAGCAATCGGATGGCTTTTTTTATGCGCCGAGCGTCTGAATATGACATCGTTGTGATAACATATATTTTCAATGTTGTCTTTTTGTGGGCGCATTCCGGGAGTGCCAGGCGATCAGAATAATTTTTATTAATCGATAAACCGCTGTCTGACAATAGCTTATGAATCATTTTCTCCTGTGACTCGTTTGATGAAGCCGGCTGCTTTAAGTCATACCATCAAACAACTCAACTGGTTTCAATACGAAACTCAAACCTTCAATTTCACGGAGAAATTAATCATGAAACGCTTCTTCCTTATCGCTGCTGTTGTCGCTGGTCTGTTCTGTGTCTCTAACGTCGATTCTGCTGAAGCAGGCGGCAAAAAATGGGGTGGTCACAAAACCACGGATTCAAAAGAACTGGAATGGCGGACACAACAATTTCCATAACCACAAAAATTCCACAATCACAACCACTTCCACGGTGGCTACAACAAACCTTACTACGGTGGATACGGTTATGGATACGGCGGATACCCTTACGGTTATGGCAAAGGCGTTCAGGTGAATACACCTGGTTTCTCCTTCGGTATTTACAAGTAAACAATCCCCCCTTATCCCGGCTCTATCTCAATTGAGGTAACCGTTTATCATAAAAAACTCCTCGCTCCGAACTTTCGGAACGAGGAGTTTTTATTTGTTATGCAGTCAGCAATAGCTGCCTTGAAAGGAATCTTTCAAAAAGCTTTCGTTTATTCGATTCCCAGGTTCGCCTCGATATCCCGTGCTTTTTCTGACATGGTCCATTTACGCAGGAACCGGTCATTGTCTCGTTCCACTGGCATGCCGGCACGACCTTCCTTCCCTACGAAGGACCAGTCTTCGTCCAGGTCTTCTGTCCCATCACCGTAGTCACCCGGTTTCACTTTGAGTGACCGCTTGGTTTCCATTAAGGCCGTTTCCGTGTCTTCCTGCACCATCGAGCAACCACTGCAGAGTCCCAGCAACAACAGACCATAAATTAAAATTCTCATCGGTAAATATTCCCGCCTGTACCAGATCAGCTGCTCTCAGAGGGCCGGACATCGTCTCAGCCTGCTTGTAAAGTGCCGGTGGCATCGTAGAATGAGCATGAAGTCCCCGCACCAGGCATAAAATTCTGCTTGCCTGGAGGTGATCAACACCGCTCAGATGTAGGTAATTGGAATCAGTTGAAGAGAGAGTGGGCGGACTATTGCAGAATCCCAAATTCGAGTCCAGAGGAAATCTCAGCACGTGAACAAACCTGTACTTACCCCGCCAGAGCTCGACCTGCTGGTCGTCGCTCCCCATCCCGATGATGCCGAAATCAGCGTCGGGGGGACGATCCTCCTGGCTAAACAGGCAGGGCTGAAGGTGGGCGTGATCGAACTGACCGATGGAGAACCGACGCCTCATGGTTCCCCGGAAATCAGGGCCTCAGAGACGGCCGCGGCGACGAAAGTGCTCAATCTCGACTGGCGGGGAAACCTCGGACTCCCCAACCGCTCTCTTGAGAACACGCTGGAAGCGAGAGCATTATTGGCGGGTGTTTTTCGCCTCAGTCGACCGCAGGTCATCCTCGCCCCCTATTGGGAAGATGTGCACCCGGACCACGTCGCTGCTTCCCAACTGGCGGATGACGCCCGCTTCTGGGCGAAGCTATCCAAGGTCGATTTACCGGGCGAACGTTACTGGCCCCCTGCGATGTATTACTTCTGGAGTATCCATCTGCGGATTCATCCCAAGCCCTCTTTTGTGCTCGATATCAGCGCACACCTCGATCAGAAGATGGAAGCAGTTCGATGTTACGAATCGCAACTGATCACTGGCCGCCCTCCGGAGTTCCCGACAGTCCTTGATGATATCCGCGACCGGAACCGGTACTGGGGCTGGACGATTCATTCGGCCTACGGTGAACCCTTCGCCTCTCGCGAGGAAATCGGATTACCAATGTTTCCAACCTTGTTGCCAACGAAATAAAAAACCTCGACCTGGTGAGGTCGAGGTTCGTTGTCTTGTGCCGTTCAGCATTTGTGGAGTTATTCCACGATTTCCAGATCCTCTGCTTCGAAGCAGGCCATCAGGTGGTAGAGGTTTTTTGATTCGCATTGAGCGATGAAGTCATCATCGAATTGAGAAACAGTCTGCTCGTCCCACTGTAAAACAAAACGCGGACTCGTTTTCTTTCCGATCTGTTCCATAATTTCGCCTGTCCAGCCTCCACAGACGATTTCAGGGAATTCCGGCAGAGGAGTTCCTTCTTTAATCCGGATTCGAGTCCCTGCAGTTAACTTGGTTAAGGTTTTCCCGGCCATGGTTTCCTTCCCTATTGGATTTCTGGGGGATGTTCCTGTTTGTGTGTAAGAACCTCATATCAACCTGAGTTCACAATGCCAGCGAGTCCAACTCACCAGAGAATCAAACTGAGAAATTGTGATACCAGTCCCTGATCCGGCGGGGCACTTCTGGAGTGGTGGGTTCGGCAGGTTGCTGAGGAGATCATGCTTAAAGGGGGGACATTTTAGACAGAACCCGCTGGAGAGGGGAATGCCATTTTGGGCCAAAAACATATACATCAGACCACTTTTTCTGAAATTCATCGACTTTTCAGAAATTCCATTCGCTAATTTCCGGGCCCGAGCTACTATTGAATGAAGACTTTGACAGACCAAAATCTGCCGAAGTCTTCCTAGATGAATCCAGTCCCTCCCCGACCGGTTTATTACCGCGGGTCGTTTCGAAGCGATCTAGGAGGCCGGGCTGAAACTGCACTGCAGTCTTCATCTCATGGCGCCGTTTACTTCGTCACCACCACGTACGAGCAGACGGTTTCCCTGCCTGATGTAGACTCACCACCATCGAGTTACTTTTAGGGAGCGACCATGTACACTTACCCGGTTCAACTCAAGAATTATCAGAACGACTGGTTTGTTTCCGTAGGTGGACACCGCAATGCGGTCAGCCTGCGTGAGAAATTGCAGAAACAGGGGATCAAGATCTCCAAACTGCAGGAGCTGGACGGCACCTCCAACTACTCCTTCCGCATCCCCCGCACCACCCGCATGGATCGCCTATGCATTCAGAAACTGCTGAAAGAAAACAGCACCGTGCGTATGAAGTGATGCTGTTCCGCTCGCTTACCTCTTCAACTGTAAGTGGGAACCACAGATGGACACGGATCAACACAGATATGTCGTGTTCTGACTACCGCTATCTGTCATGTAAATACTGTTTGTGTGCCACTCAAACTACCATACCTGACATCTAGCGGTAGTCAGAATGGTAGGTCAGGCATTGCCTGACTTATCATTCAGAGTGAATAGACAACACAACACATTTTAATCACCCGAATTCCATCTCTCATTCAACATCGGAGTGGGACAGACGAGGTTAATTCCGGTGGCGACGTTATTAATTTTCAACGTATCGATACTTGCTCAGAAATTTCGTCAGGCAATGCCTGACCTACTATTCCGCCTACCAATGATTGCCCTGTTAACATCAGGGTGGGACAAACAACCACATCCTCTTCAAGTATCGCTTCCCTGCTCGCGTTTGAGGCGTTCGAGATAAGATTTGGCGTGTTGCACTAGGCTAATGTAATCTCTTCCTCCCGGCCGCATCATAAATAGTCCATTCCCTAAGTCGACGTTGATCCAGTTGGTTTTCAGGATTTCATCGAGTGCAAACGCTGCATACTCACTTACCGCGTCAAATTCCAACTCTTCTTCATATTCTTTATCTGTTTCGTGAATGTGCAACAGAATCGGGATCACTTTTATGGGATCTCCCTTGGCTGCGCTGGGCAGCAAAGGCGCGCACACTGGGGAAGGGATCATTCTGAGCAAGGTGCTCCAGTTCTGCATAAGAAGCAGGAATTGGTATCGAATGCAGGGTCTCACACATATGACGTCGGACAGATGCTTCCTCATCGCCTAATAAGCGGAGCGCGACTTTTTCATAGTCGCCTAACTTATTAACAAGCACAGTTCTACCGCAACGTTTGCGTAAGTGTGGTAAAGAGTCTTCCACGCCTGCGATTATCCGTTTTTGAGTTCTGGAGTCTTAAGGACATCTGATAACCGATCTTGGATTCCTCCAAATTTATCTTTCCCCATTTTCCCCGCCCGCCGCATGACCGACAAACTCCCATGCTCTCAACAACAAATAAAGCTCAGTGTCTTCACAGGGACGATCTATCTCTTCCGAAAACCATTCATATAACATTGGTGAGATGATTTCTTCAACATTCAGGTCCATTTGAAACATATCCCATTTTTTTGCCGGGTGCCACTGCGAAAGTGGATTAATACAGACAACGACAACCTCTTTAAGCCTCTCCGGCCTGCTCGCGTTTGAGGCGTTCGAGATAAGATTTGGCGTGTTGCACTAGGCTAATGTAATCTCTTCCTCCCGGCCGCATCATAAATAGTCCATTCCCTAAGTCGACGTTGATCCAGTTGGTTTTCAGGATTTCATCGAGTGCAAACGCTGCATACTCACTTACCGCGTCAAATTCCAACTCTTCTTCATATTCTTTATCTGTTTCGTGAATGTGCAACAGAATCGGGATCACTTTTATAGGTTCTCCCTTGGCTAGCGCTTGGGCAGCAAAGGCGCGCACACTGGGAAAGGGATCATTCTGAGCAAGGCGCTCCAGTTGTGTAAAAGTAGCGGTCACTGGTATAGAATGCAAGGTTTCACATATATGATGTCGAACGGTCGGTTCCTCATCACGCAACAACCGAAGCGCAACTTCTCCACACTCACCTATGTCATTAACAAGCATAAATCTACCGCAACGTTTGCGTAAGTATGGTAAAGAGTCTTCCAAACCTGCGACTATCCGTTGAGTGATCTCAGGTGTTATGAGGATATCGGACAACCGTTGCTTAATATCACCATACAACTTTTCCATGGCTGGTCCGCAGCGAATCATTGCTGTGACATATTCCCAGGCCCTCAACAACAAATAAAGGTCTACATCATCACAGGGACGGTCTATTTCCTTAAAGAACTTATCATATAACTCTGGTGAGATGATTTCTTTAACATTCAGATCCATTTGAAACCTATCCCGTATTTGTCGCCAGCAGGTTTGCCCGTGCAGTTAATTTGTTAGAACATCAATATAGCTAGAACCAGTTTTGCCTTACTGAAAACAAAACACAAGTACTTTTATCCTTTGCCACGTCCTACCGAACCCACCGATTCCTGAAACCACTCATCGAAATTCAGCATACCGGACGAAAACAAAAAGCCTGGTTCCGAAAAATCGGAGCCAGGCTTGTGTGTTGTGCATCTATGGTTGTAGCAGGTTGAGTTATGTCTCAGTTACCAACCCAGGGCAATGGGGCGCCGGAGGGTGGGAGGCGGAGAAGTTCGACGCCCTGCACGTGTTCGTGGCTGGCGATTTCTTTGATCACTTCTTCGGAAGGGGCGCTGTCGAGGTTCAGGACCGCGACGGAGTCGCCGCCGGGTTCGTTCTTCTGGCGACCGAGAGCCATGTTGGCGATATTCACATTGTGCTTGCCGCAGATGGTGCCGATGTAGCCAATCAGACCGGGAACGTCGAGGTGACGGTAGACCAACAGGTTGCCATCGAGATACGATTCCATCTGGAACTCACCCAGACGGACGAGTCGCAGGAATTCGTTACCGAAAATTGTACCGGCAGCGGTGACATCGCCGGAATCGGTTTCGAGTGTCGCACTGATCAGCGTGTTGAATGACTTGGTATCTTCGGAGAGGGAATCTTCGAATTTAATACCACGATCGCGAGCAGTCATCTCGGCGTTCACGATATTTACTTTTTCGGTCAGAGCTGATTCAAGTAACCCGGCAGCAAAGGCGGAAGTCATCAGCTTGATGTTCTTTTTAGCGGCTTCGCCGCGGAAGTCGAGTTTTGCTTTTTTAACGCCCCCCTTGTTCATCTGGGCGACAGTTAAGCCGAGACGATAGGCGAGGTCGAGATACATCTTCATGCTTTCCATCTCGGCCCCGGAGATAGGAGCCATGTTGATCGCATGACGAATTTCGTTTTTGGTCAGATAGGTGGCGATCAGGTCAGCCGCTTCAACCGCGACGAGTTCCTGGGCTTCATCAGTGGACGCACCGAGGTGCGGTGTTGTCAGAACCTGAGGGAGTTCGACCAGTCGACGATCTTCGGGAGGCTCTTTGGTGAAGACGTCCAGAGCCGCACCGGCGACATGCCCTGATTCAATTGCATCGGCCAGGTCGTTTTCGTTGACGATGCCACCGCGAGCACAGTTAATGATGCGGACACCCTTCTTCGCTTTGGCGAGTCGATTCGCATCGAGCATGTTGCGGGTTTCATCGGTCATCGGTGTGTGGACGGTGATGTAATCGGCCTGAGTGACGACATCATCGACTTCGCGATAGAGTTCAATGCCGAGTTGAGCCGCTTTCTCGGGAGAGAGGAACGGGTCGAAACCAACGACTTTCATCTCGAGACCAATCGCCCGCTGGGCGACAGCCAGACCGATACGACCGAGACCAATCACGCCCAGAGTTTTGCCGGCGAGCTGCGTCCCGGTGTATTTTTTACGGTCCCACTTCCCTTCTTTCATCCCTGCAGCTGCCGGGGCGATATTACGGGAGAGAGCCATCATCATGGCGACGGCATGTTCGGCGGTACTGATTGTGTTTCCCGCCGGGGTGTTCATGACGACGATTCCCTCGCGGGTCGCCGCAGGCAGATCGATGTTATCGACACCGACACCTGCTCGGACGATGACTTTCAGGCGGGGCTGACCTTCGAGGATCGCCGGGGTGAGTTTGGTGGCTGAGCGGATGATGATACCGTCCGCTTCCTTGAGGGCCTCGCGAACTTCCTCGGGGGAGAGTCCGGGACGATCAACCACTTCAATTCCTTCGGTATTATTCAGAATTTCCAGGCCGGCAGGCGACAGGTTGTCAGTGATCAGAACACGGTACATGAAGACTCTCTTGAGATAGTTCGTAAGTGTTATTGAGGTAAAAGTAAGCCACCCGGCCAGTTACATCACTGCCGGAACGGGAAGAGCAATCGGAGCGGGCATTGGCCCGGACTTCTCCCGGAAATAGCGTTAGTCTAAGGAGCCTGCGGACGGCGCCAAGGGCTGCACTCGGTGGTGGATTGAGAATCTTACGATTCGGAAAAAGCAGGCTTCAAAGTAGAAAAAAAGGCTGGATTCAGAACAATCCAGCCTTCTCAATACCTTTCGTTTTTAAACAGACTTTCAGTCTCGTCGACCTCCACTGAAAGCGATCAACACGTAGTAAGCCAGCCAGTGAAGGCTGCCATTAATGTAGCAGCAACATAAGTCCAGCCAGCGGCATTAAGGATGAGTGACAGCAACAGACCCCTGCCCATCGACAATCTGCTGTTCGGAGAGGATCGCCTTGGCTCGATTGCTGGCATCGAACTCTACGGGAAGATTGATGAGCTGGAAGAAGAGGACCCCGGCAAAGCCAATAATCCCCAACCAGATCAGCCCGGTAATGTGCAGCAGTAATCCCGCAATGAAGAGGATAATTGCAAACGATGACCCAAACTGGGCGGCTGGGACAGCGATGTTCCGGATGACCAGCGGAGCATATCGGTGGGCGTCCTGCAGGGCGTGTCCCGCTTCATGGGCCGCGATCCCCACTGAGGCAGCAGAGTTCCCCGCATAAACTTCCCGGCTCAGACGGAGGACTTTCGCTCGAGGATCGTAATGGTCGCTCAGCATTCCTTCGGTTTGCTCGATTCCAACAGATTGCAGGCCTTCGCGGTCCAGAATGTATCTGGCGGCCGCTGCGCCGCTTAAACGAGCCGGAACCTGGCTGGCAGCGTGATAGGTACTCTTCACTTTATACTGAGCCCACATCGCCAGCAGCATCGCCGGCCCCACAATAATGAAGTACATGGGATCAAAGAACATCATATTTTGTTTCTCCCTAATTAGGGTTGTCAGTTAGCTTGTTTTGCCCGTTTGCAACAGAGTGAAAGTTTTTAAACAGAGTGATTGATTCGTGTTCAATCAGAGACCCTGAGCGTAATTCTTACGTTCCTGGATCAAAAGTTGAGGGCAAATCACGTACCTGATTGCAATTCTGCCCGAAACACCTCGCCACCAGAACCATTAACCAACTACCATATATACACTTACAACTTGCCGTGCCGAGCCATTTGGTTGAGAAAAAGAACAGCCTGAGAATTGCGATTCGAGCCCTGAACGGCCAAACTGGCAGCTATCCGTATATTTGCACCCACAAATCGATCTTCACCCTCGAGGAGGCCTCCCATGCGCTTATGCCGTTTTCTGCAGGATGGAAAACCGACCGTCGGTTTTTATGATGAGGAACAAATCATTCCCCTCTCGGCTGTCGCCAGCGCAACAGGCACATCCATTCCCGATAGTGATTGCCTGTTGCAGTATCTGCCCGGGGGATCCCACGCTGAGGCTGGAGCCTCTCTGGCAGAAGCGGCTCAGTCAGGCAAAGGGGCGGAGACTGCGATCAAAACAGCCGAGGCAAAACTGCAGGTCCCTCTTCCCAGACCACAAAAGCTGATGCTGCTGGCGGGCAACTATGCCGAACATATCAAGGAAGGTGGAGACCGGGCTGAAGAGCGGAACAATACCTTCCCGTATGTGTTTATGAAGCCACCAACAACGACATTAACGCACCCGGGTGACCCGGTAGTTATCCCCAAAGTTTCACCCGATCAGATCGACTGGGAATGCGAACTGGCCATTGTGATTGGCAAGCGTTGTAGAGGGGTCAGTGAAGCAGATGCACTCTCGTACGTAGCGGGTTACACGGTCGTCAACGATATCTCCGATCGCCATTTTCGCCCGAACCCAACCCGTGCGACGCGCGATCGGGATAAGTTCTTCGACTGGCTGCATGGCAAATGGCATGACACCTTCTGCCCGATGGGGCCGTGCGTCGTTTCCAGTGACGCGGTTCCCGATCCACAGCAACTGAAACTCGAACTGCGCGTGAATGGGAATGTGGAACAGTCCTCCTCGACATCGGAGATGGTTTTCCCGGTTGCGGCGGTGATTGAGTTCATTTCATCGTATGTGACCCTCGAACCAGGAGATGTCATCGCCACGGGAACTCCTGCCGGTGTTGGCAAAGCGAAGAACAAATTCTTCAAACCAGGCGATGTGGCCGAAGCAGAGATCGAGAAGATCGGCATCCTGCGAAATCCCTTCGTGGCGGAATAAGTTCAGCTCGACTCAATGACGACTCCTGCAGAACACGTCTGACAGACAACTTTCAAAACCAATTAGCCACACAAAAGCGCCCACCTATTGACTACACTATTTTGGAGTGTTGTCTATATGTTGGCGCTTCTTCTTTGGCATTGGTCAACTCTAAAAATTAAAAACAATCTTTATATCACTATGTAATATGGACTTACGAAACTTTTTCTCCTGTCGCTTCTTTGATGGCGCGCCGGCTGCTTTTAAAGATGCCATCAAACTTAAACCTGTTTCAATCAGAAACACTAACCCTTTTATTTCCAGGAGAAATAATCATGAAACGCTTCTTACTTATCGCGGCTGTCGTCGCTGGACTGTTCTGTGCTGCTAACGCTGATTCTGCTGTTGCTGGCGGAAAAAAATGGGGTGGCGGCGGAGGGTTCCATAAAGGTGGCCACAAATGGCACGGTGGACATCACTGGAATGGTGGACACAAATGGCATGGTCACAAATGGAACGGTCACAAAGGCTGGGGATATCGTCCTTACTACCCTTACTACGGTGGATACCCTACTACGGCAAAGGATTCTCTTTCGGAGTCTACAAGTAAACTGAACCTGCGTTGAACCTGGAGCATTACTCTCTGAAATGGATGCTTAATTAAACTCCTTTATGGATCAGGTGATACATGAAGTTCGAAACTTGAAACCTCGACCTGTTTTGCAGGTCGAGGTTTTCTTGAGCGCCGTTGCTCATTGAAAAGAAGCAGTGAAACACCTGATTTGACTGTCCAGTTGTCCTGAATTGTTACCCCGCCTGTTGATCGATCAGCAACCGATTTTGAACCTGAGTTATGCCCTGTCCAGAACCGCCGCCGGCCCGGATTGAAAATAATACAATCTCATAAATCCTTACCCATCCAACATTTACGATAGACACACAGTTAGCACAACAACAGTTTGGCGCGCCAAGTGCGATAGTGACTTCTGTTCGATAGGAACTAACAAAACGAACAATTCGGTTTTCAATAAAAGGAGAACAGTCATGAAAAAGTTCATGTTAACTACCGCACTTGTCGCCAGTATGCTCTTTGTAGGAGGTGCTGCTGCAACCACTAACCAGGCCAAAGCGGATGGATATCGTGGTCACAGTCGTCATCACGGTTCTTATAACCATCACCGCCGTGGTCACCGTGGTTACAACAACTACAACTATGGCCGTAGCTACTACTACAGCCCATACAGTTACTACCGCGGATACAACCGAGGATATAACCGCGGGTACAACAACTATTACCGACCCTACGGTAATGGATTCTATTACTCTGGTCCCGGATTCTCATTCGGAATCTACGACTAATCTAATTCAGTAATCAGCTCAAGTTGATTAATGAAGAAGAATCGCTGACTGAGTACCAACAGTTTGCATCCGGGTTCTATTTCAAGATCGGAATCTTGGGAATAAGAGTGTTGTTTCATAGACCTGAAAGAACCTCGACTTCGAGTGGAGTCGAGGTTTTCTTATGCGAGACATTCATCCCGGGAAAAGCAGGTTCAGGAAAAAGTCGATCCGGAAAGGCGGGGACGATTCAAACCCCGCCCTGAGTGGGTAGACTCAATGGATGTTTACTGTCCCCACTTCGGGTTGCTCCTCTTGATGAGCTCCTTCCCATGCCCCGAGTTAGACTTTCATCTCCACCTTGAAACATCTAGTTACACCTGAGGAAATTTCACACTATGAAATACCTGGTTACACTGTCGCTCGCATTACTCACCTTAAACTACAGCCCTTCCCTGTTCGCGCAAGAGAGCTCTTCGGGTGGGTACACAGCCCTCTTTAATGGTAAAGACCTGACGAACTGGCGTGGTCTGGTTGGAAATGGAAACCCTTACACCCTGGCAGAGATGAGCGCTGAAGAACGTGCGACCGCCCAGGCCGCTGCCGATGAAGAAATGAAAGCTCACTGGTCTGTTCAGGATGGTGTGCTTGTATTTGACGGCAAGGGAAAATCACTCTGCTCCGCCAAAGACTACAAAGACTTTGAACTGTGGGTCGATTGGAAAATTGAAGCTGCCGGCGATAGTGGAATCTACCTGCGAAGTACTCCCCAGGTTCAAATCTGGGACACCGAGTATCCTGACTACTTCAAGCATGGTGCCGAAAAAGGATCGGGTTCTCTCTGGAACAACAAAGATCACGAACGTTTCCCGCTGGTTAAAGCGGATAACCCCGTGGGAGAATGGAACACATTCCACATCACCATGAAGGGTGAGAACGTCACCATTTACCTCAACGGTAAACTGGTGACTGACAATGTCGTCCTGGAGAACTTCTGGAAAAAAGATGGTTCTCCCGTCATCGAACAGGGAGCGATTGAATTACAAAACCATGGTAATACGCTCTACTTCAAAAACATCTTCGTCAAAGAACTGAATTAATTACGGTTCCAGGTAACTGGTTCATAAAAACCGTTCATTTAAAGGCACTCTTCCGTTGAAGAGTGCCTTTTTTCTTGGAGATTTCGGGAAAACGAACCCGGGATCGGGTGGGCGAAGCAGGCGAACCGGTCTAAAAAATGGACAGCAATAAGACTACAATGTGCTGACGTTCGGTTATATTCGCCCCGTTAGAGCAAGCACGATTTACAGGATTTAAATCACCGATGACTACAACTGTGAACTGGTATTATCATCGCAAAAACTGCAACACCTGCAAAAAAATGGAAAGCTTTCTGGAAGATCAGAAAGCAGACATTAAAGAGCTGACGATTGCCAATAAGGTGCGTTACGATGGTGACAAGGCCCTCGAACTCGCTCATGCAGCCAGTAAGGTTTATATCGCCAAAGGAAAAAAGCTGTACCGCTTCGATATGTCGAAAGAGGCCCCGGCTGATGAAGAGCTCCTCAAGCATATGCTGGGACCACATGGAAATTTGCGGGCACCGGTTGTCGTTAAAGGAAAATCCCTGTTCGTCGGTTTTCTGGAAGATGAGTTTCAGAAACTGTTTTAATCTATTGATCAAACCAGGTTGTGTGCATGTCTGTTGCGGGAGAAATTGCTATCGTCACGGGAGGCGCTGTCCGCGTGGGAAAGGCGTTTGCGCTGGCACTTGCCGAGTGGGGAGCAAAGGTCCTCGTCCATTACGGTTCTTCACAACAGGCAGCTGAAGAAACAGTCGAGCTGATTCAATCCCGGGGGGGAAGTGCGGCAGTTTGCCAGGCCGATTTGAGTCACCCTGCCCCGGCGGCTGAAAAACTGATTGCCTGCTGTCACCAGGAATTTGGACCGGCTTCGATTCTGATCAACAGCGCGGCCATTTTTAAACCCGCCCGTTTTGCTGATACGACGGATAAGCTCCTCAAGGAAACGATGGCGATTAACTTTGAGGCTCCCTTTTTCCTATCGCAACAGTTTGCAAAGCAACTCCCTGCCTCGACCGAGGGGAACATCGTGAACATCATCGACTGGCGGGCAGAACAGATCGACCGGAAGTTTCTGGCTTATTCTCTGGCAAAGAACAGTCTGCTGGAACTGACGAAAGCGTTGGCACTCGAACTGGCCCCACACGTACGCGTGAATGCGATTGCCCCGGGCGCGATCCTGCCCCCACCCGATGAATCGCACGAGTACTTCCAGGAAAAGGCCAAAGAAATTCCGCTAAAGCGAACGGGTAGCCCGGCAGAACTGGTACGGGCTCTTCAATATCTACTGGAAGCCCCCTTCGTCACGGGAGAAGTGATGCATGTCACCGGTGGTGAACATCTCTAAATTTTACGACAACACAGATAGATTGAACTGAAACATAGATTGAACTGAAACGATGAGCGATCAAATCGTAATTAAAGACCTGCTCCTGCGAGCGATTATCGGCATCAATGATGATGAGCGAATCAACCGTCAGGATGTCCTGATCAATCTGACATTGGATGTCGATACCCGTCCGGCCGCGGCATCGGATGCGATAGAAGATGCGGTGAACTATCGTAGCCTGACGAAAGAAGTAATCGATCTGGTTGAGAATTCGAGTTACAAACTGGTCGAAAAACTGGCTGAAGAAGTGGCGAAACTCTGTCTGAAATTTCCGGGTGTGAATCGAGTGCACCTGTGCGTCGAGAAACCGGGCGCATTGCGGTTTGCCCGCTCGGTTGGTATCTGCATCACGCGGGATCAGAGCGATGTCCACACCCGTTAGACACAGAGCTTTCATCAGTCTCGGTTCGAATATCGAACCGGAACAGAACCTTCCCCGAGCTGTTGAACTACTGGCACAATCGGGAGACGTGATTGCGAAATCGAATGTCTGGCAAAGCGCCCCGGTGGGCGATGTTCATCAAGCTGACTTCTATAACGCCGCGGTGCTGATAGAGACAACACTCTCTCCTGTAGTACTGAAAGAGTCCCTGCGGCAGATTGAATCGCAGTTGAAACGAGTGCGTGATCCGCATAACAAAAACGCCGCTCGTACGATCGATCTTGATCTATCGCTATACGATCAGGAAACAATCATGGTCGAAAACCGCCCGATCCCCGATCCGGACATCCTCAAACGCCCCTTCGTCGCCATCCCGCTGGCAGAGCTCGACTCCGATTACCTGCACCCGGTTGAGCAAGTCACCTTGCAGAAGATTGCGTCTCGATTTGACTTGGATCAATGGGGAATGAAACAGAGCGAGACGATCCGATTGTGAACATCGTTTTTTTGAACCACGAAATACACGAAAATCACGAAAAAGAATTTTCAAAATAAATATTCAGGAGTCGCTCCCTGAGAATTCAAATATCAGATCGACCCTTGGTGTCTTCGTGTCTTAGTGGTTCAACAAAAAGACCGAATGATTCTAATCGTTGAATGACGGGGGGAGCTGATTGCGGTCTTCGGCGTCGAGGAAGGATTGCAGGATGATGTGGGCGGCGAGTTTGTCGATCTTTTCTTTACGTTGTTTCGCATTCAGGTCTGCACTGTAGAGTAAGGTCTCCGCCTTGGCCGATGTGAAGCGTTCGTCCCAGTATTGCACGGGGAGCGAGACTGTCTCGGCTAGCCAGTCACCGTACTGACGTGCCTGCGCAGCAACGCCCCCTTCATCGCCACTCATGTGGACGGGTAATCCGACAACCAGGCCGACGACCTGGTTTTCTTCGACCAGTTTTTTGATGAACCGGGCGTCTCCCGCCTCGGACTGCCGTTGCCAGACAGTCAATGGACTGGAGTATTTCTGATCGCCGGACGAGATGGCAAAGCCGACGCGTTTCGTGCCAGTCGACCCCCAGCAGGCGGCCTGCTGTGGGAAAGGGAGTCGGTTCAGAGGTATCGCTCATGCTCCCCTCCTGCTTCGATCTGCGAAAGTAAATCTTTGAGAGCCTGCTCGTCATCAGTGCGGGCGACGAGAGTCACTTCATCCGTTTGCACGATGAGACAATTTTCGAGACCAATCGTGGCGATGAGTTGATCGGGTCTGGAAGAGTAGATGATCGAATTCTTTGAATCACCGGTGTGTCGACCGACGACGATGTTTCCCTTTTCATCTGGAGGAATCAAACGCTTGAGCGCCTGCCAGCTCCCGAGATCATCCCAATTGTAATTCGCTTCGATCACCTGGACATTCTTCGCTTTTTCGAGAACCGCATAATCGATCGAGATCGACGGCATGCGGGGGAATTCATATTCGAGCTCGCTCTTCCAGTCTCGGGAACCGAGTGATTTCTGTAAGCTTTCGAGGTGTGCGTATAAATCAGGTTGATGCTGCTTCAGTTCAGCGAGAATCTGATCAGCGCGCCACAGGAAGATGCCGCAGTTCCAATAGAACTTTCCGGCGGCGAGATACTGTTCGGCGGTCTGATGATTTGGTTTCTCATGAAAAGCGGCGACATTGAAGGCAGCAGGAGAGGCAGTCCCCAATTGGTCGCCCCGTTCGATGTAACCGAAGCCGGTCGCCGGAAAAGTCGGTTTCGCTCCGAAGAGAATCAATCGGGTAGGATCTTCGCTTAACAGTTCCCTCCCCCGCTCGACAGCTTGTTGAAACGCCTCTACCGGTTCAATCAAATGATCAGACGGCATGACCAGCATTTCCGCATCGGGATCAACCGCGAGTAATTGCAGCGCCGCCAGCCCGATACAGGGAGCGGTATTCCGGCCAATCGGTTCCACGATCAGACGCGACACAGCGAGTTCGGGCATCTGCTTCTGAATCGGTTCCACCAGATGTTCCCCGGTTACGACCCACATATTCTCCGCAGGGGCGCAGACTCGCCCCCGGGCAGCCGTTTGCTGTAACAGCGAACCACCACCCGTCAAATCAAGCAATTGCTTCGGAAACGCCTTCCGACTCAACGGCCAGAACCGGGTACCGCTACCGCCAGCAAGGATGAGAGTGTGGAGCATGGGAAAAGGATTTCATTAAGTGAAGTGTTTTGAACCACGAAATAAACTAAATACACGAAAATGGGAAGGAATGCATGTTAATGATTGAGATTTAATCATGATCAACGTGTCTCTATTTAAATATCTTGTCGCTGCGCGATCCGGACAAGTTTTCAACTTTATCTGTGTTTATCCGTGTTCATCTGTGGTTCCACAAAAACCTACGGGGGGTCATAGCCGCCGGGGTGCCAGGGGTGGCAGCTGAGGATGCGTTTGATTGATTTATAGCTTCCTTTAAAGACGCCATATTTTTTGAGGGCCTGGATGGCGTATTCGCTGCAGGTCGGTTGGAAGCGGCAGCTGGGTCCGATCAAAGGGCTGATGCAGAGTTGGTAGAGGCGTATCAGGCCGGTCAGTAGTAACCGGGGTAGCGAGAGGATGAATTGCAGCAGGGCTTTCATCGCTGCGCCTCGGTGCGGGAAGTAGTCCGCCGTTCGTTCCGTTCGATTAACTCGGTCAACTGTTTGACTAATGCGGGGATCGATTTCCGATAGGCCCCGACATCGGCCTCTGTCCCTCGACGCGGGATGAGGATCAAATCGAGCCCGTGCGGAAGTTGGGATTGTTCGAGACGGAATGCTTCACGCAGACACCGTTTGAAACGGGCGCGGACGACGGCGTTGCCCAGCTTGCGGGAGACACTCACGCCAAGGCGGGTGTAACCGAGCGCATTGCGGGCTGCGAAGATGAGTAGATGTTGATCCCCTTTGGCTTGCTTCGCATCGTAAACGTGCTGAAAGCTGGCGCTCTCTTTCAATCGCAGCCTGGTTGGGAATCGAAAATCGGAGGAAGTCATCAGGTCTCTTCCTCCGGTTGGTCGGGTTGGTCAGACTCTTCTGCTGCTTCCTCCGGCGCAGTCGTCTTTTCCGCTGCGGCTGCTTTCTGTTGTTGCAGATACCAGAGTGGATCGGGAGTGCTGATCTTTTTCGAACGGGTACGCGATAACTGGCGGAAACGTCTCCCGTACATCAGGACGCCGATGATAATCACCAACCCCGTCAACAGCAGCAGCGTGAGCATCATCATGGCGACGAGGGTCGTCTCTTTTTTTTCGGCTTCGGCTGCCTGAGCATCAACAGGGTAAAAGGGAGCGGAAGTGGTCTGCTGTTCCTCTGCGGTATTCTCTTCCACCTGGGCAGGTAGCAGAGAAGCGGACGAGACCAAACCGATGAGCAGGCTCAGCAGCAGAATAAAACGTGATCTACCGGAACGATTCACGAGGCAGTTTCCGAAATTAAAAAGTGATGTGTGCGTTTATTTCCAACTGTCAGCCCGGGGGTTACTCGTCTCCTGCGCCTGAATTTTTTCGTAGAGTTCGCGTAGTTCGGGAGTCAATTCTTTGGGAACAACGATTTTGACAACCACGAATTGATCCCCCCGTTGTTTGGTGCGCGGGTTAATGACTCCTTTTTCCTTCAGCCGCAATTTGGCTCCACTCGAAGTACCGGGAGGTATCGTCATGACAACTTCACCCTCGGCGAGTGTGGGGACTTCGACCTTGGTTCCCAGAGCTGCTTCGGCGGGAGTGATGGGGACATCAACCAGGATGTTAAAGCCATCCCGACGGAAGTAAGGATGTTTGCTGTATTTGACAGTGACCATCAAGTCGCCATGTGGTCCACCATAGGCGCCCGGATGACCTTCACCGGCGAGGCGAATTGATTTGCCGTATTCGATTCCGGCGGGGACTTTCACCGAGATCGACTCCCGCTTCCCATCGCGCGAAAAGGTGAGCAGATGAGAACCCCCTTCCGCAGCAACCTGGAAAGGGACTTCGATCTCCATCTGGATATTCTCCCCTTTGCGGGGACGTTGCGGCGGGGCCTGGGCACCTCCCCCAAATCCACCACCCCCGAAGCCACCACGAGCGGAGTCGAAACCTCCCCCGCCGCCAAAGAAGCTGCCGAAGATATCTCCCAGATCGATCGGCCCGGCCCCGGCACCCGCGCCACCGGTCCAGGCTTGCCCTCCCCGCCCCGCTCCCTGCGTATGGGTGGTACCAAAACGATCGTACTGGGCTCGTTTGTTCTCATCGCTCAGGACGGAGTACGCTTCCTGGACTTCCTTGAATTTTTCCGCAGCGGAGGCGTCATCCTTGTTCCGGTCGGGGTGATACTGTTTGGCCAGCTTTTTATAGGCCTTACGGATATCGTTCGCCGAAGCAGAGCGGGAGACACCGAGTGTTTTATAGAGATCGTCCTGAGGCATGCGTGCAGATTTATTTCAAAAATTCAAAACAGCGTTGAAGGACCAGAAACGAGACACAGTCCCTATTATACGCAGGAAACGGGCAAGGCGACAGGTTTGCGTGCAGTCGCTTTCTGCGGGAAAGCGTGTTCAGAATCTACATTAGCCTGATATCAGCACGAAGCCGCTGATTTCGCTGAAAACGATACAAATAGTCAATTGCAAAGAGAGCTTCAATTTACGATGATTCAGGCCACATTCTAATGTTTGTCTGAACTTCAACTTGAGCCTGACGCCATGACTGACTCCACGCCGCTGCAGATGACCTGCGAACAGGTCAAAGCGAAACTTGATAATGATGATCATTTTCTGTTGCTCGATTGCCGGGAAGAAGATGAATTCCAGGCGGTGCATATCGACGGGGCGACCCTGGTGCCGATGAGCCAGATTCAGGAACGGGTCGGAGAACTGGAAGATAAAAAAGCGGGCGAGATCGTCGTCTATTGCCACCATGGAGGTCGCAGTCTCCGGGTGACGAACTGGCTGCGACAACAGGGGTTCGACAAGGCGATTAACATGTCAGGTGGAATTGATGAGTGGTCGCTGAAAATCGATCCGACTCTTCCGCGGTATTAATCTGCCCGCGTTGAAACAAATCACATAATAGAAAAAGCCCGCATACTTCTGCATGCGGGCTTTTCTTATGTCTATGAGGACGCCAGTGGCTTAAGCGGGGTTTTTGCAATCCCCACCTGAATCAGCGAGCGAAGTTTTCTGCTCGGTGATGACTTCGCACTCAGGCGCTTTATCGGCGTTCAACTGCACGTAGCTGGTCCATTCTTCGGGAACATCATCTTCCTGGAAGATCGCTTCGACAGGACATTCAGGAACACATGCTGCACAGTCGATACACTCATCCGGATTGATGTAAAGCATGTTTTCGCCTTCGTAGAAACACTCTACAGGGCAAACAAGAACACAGTCCGTGTATTTGCAATTAAAGCAGGGTTCTGTAACAACATGAGTCATGAGATAATTCCTCTTCTGTAAAAAAACCGCCAAGTTCCAGAATTATCGGCCATTCACGGACGATCTGGAAACAGAACCTCGCGGAATATTTCTATTCAGCACGAAAAAAATGACTGAAAGTTCGCTCCCCAAGCATTATCTCTCGGCATAAGCAGATAAGCCTGCTTGAGGCTTATGAAAGATCGTAGTAGTGGTTGCACACATCGTCAAGCCCGGCCTGTGCCACAAACTGCTGATGCAAGCCCCTTCACCTACAACCGGATCATCTACCTCACCAGGCTGAGACAGGGTCTCAACTATGCTGTGGACTTTAGTTGAGACAGCAGGTCTCTGGTACAGGTTCGGCGCTGATCCAGTTTTCCACTCCGCTTTATTATTAGTGGAGAAAACCATCTGATTTAGAGTAGTATGACATCATGCTTATTTTTTAACGACGAGCCTCCAATCGCTACTAAAACCCTTTATGAAGTGCAGGACGATCAAATGTCGGACAAATTTGTGGACCGGTTTTTAGGACAAGAGAATACGGAAGAAGCGCTCTCCTGGTTGAAAGCTGGTTTGGACACAGACTCGCATCTTCTAAGTGAGGGATGGCCCACTCAGGAATCAATCGACTTTATTCAACGTTTTTATGATGCGGGCGCTGTTGAAGTCCTGGCCGTGGATATAGACCAGTATGAGGATGGCATGGAGAACACCGGAAAACTCGTCATTAAACTTCCCGAGGATCCGGCAAAGCGCGAGGCTGTTTTAGGTCTGGGGGGTGAAATCGCGATGCGAAATGGTTTCTCACAAGAACCGGATCAAGGTCAGACTTACCTGTTCCTCATGCTCGATTAAGCTCGAACCTTTTCAGCAGGTCACTTCGACTCCCCGCCAAGGAGAATCGGATGCGAAAAACTCTGATAGAATGCATTCGCTTTCTCGATGCCCTGCAGGTGGTCTGAAATTGCAATGCGGATGCGGGAACGCAATGGTTTCTGCTGGCTGATCTCGAAGTCACCCAGTACCAGGGGCGCCCAGCAGAAATAAGGCTTGGCGGGATGTAATCGAACCGGGACGGGAGCCCGGAAGTTTCTCTCGTGAGAGATCAACAGCACACTCGCAGATTGCTGCGGTCCCAGCTTCCCACCCATGCGAACCCAGTTGGGTCGGGAATGATTCCCGGTGATACGTTCCTGATTCTCGCTGGTGTACATCAAATCGTCGATTTTACCGAGCCAGGTTTCGTTCCCACGGATGGCAAACCCACCGTAGTGGTACTCCTTAATCTGTAAGGGCTCTTCGGTCACTGCCGTCTGTACCGATTCAAAATCGATGATGTAATCCGGAGTCACCCCGTTCTCAGCATCGGCACCAATGTCATAGACCCGCAGCGTCCAGATTTCATGGAGGACATCAATTGGTGTTCCGGAAGTTAAATCGACATGGGCGATTTTCACGGCAATTTCAGCGAAGATCGGTCCCACTGTCGTCCGTAGAATTTCTCGATGTTCGATGCGACCCAATCCTGCCGCCTGATTCCAGAAATCAACTTTACGCCCCTGATAAGTGGTATTCGTCCAGGCGTACATCAAGCCATGCTGGTGAGGATGATCTTCAGCAAAATCACCAGTCACCTCGGAACCATTCGGTGTATAGAGGGGATGAATATATCCACTCCGCCGATAAATCGGGTTCTGTCCCGCGGGAGGCTCCATCACATCAACATGATAATGAAAGACATCCTTCCCCCGATTTTTCACAATCAGCAATCCATCCTGCTCCAGACATTCAAAGACCGGCGATGCAGTTTCGCTTTCTACCCGAGGGAGAACATTGAAATCGATTGTCTCACCCGCCGCGATATCGCGTGGCAGCAGCGCCACCCATTGATCACCATGTTGTTGCAGTGGAAGCCCCAAACCTGTTTCCACTTCGATGAGTTGACAATCAGATTCAGGGTCGAGAGTTCGATTTAAAAAGATCGGCGTACGGGCGGGAACGTCTGCCTTCGCTGTCCAGACGAAATTATCGTCAGCCCCCCGCAGATCAGCCGTGCCAATTGTCAGCAGGATGCAGAGTATCGAAAAACAAAGAATTCCAGCGTAGCGCACAATACCGCTCCCACAGAAAAAGGCTGAACCAGTCTTAGTATCGTTCTATCATGCACCAGGGAAGCAGCTGCGGTAAACCGTAAAAGGGAATGAAAATCAGCTGTTCAGCCAGCGGAGGGCTTCGTTGCGGTCTTCGAACTGGGACCAGACCTGATGCAGATTCATCGCATCCAGCACAACCTGCATTTCGTCCGAGGCCCCATACATGGCCGCTTTTCCGTCCCGTTCCCTGATCAGCGAGGCGACTCGGACCATGCTGCCGATCACCGTCGAGCCAAAATAATTCGCACCGCTGAAATCAACCAGCAGATTGTGAAAGGGCAATTTCTCGAGCATATTCAGAATAGTTGTCAGTTCCCATTTCACATCGCAGTCCTTAAAGGTAACAGCATCACCCGCTGGGGTGACGACCAGTACCCGGGGTTGTTTCTCCACAGGAAAAACTTTGTGCTTTAAGTCCATGCTGACTGGTTCCTGAAATAAACCAACTGCGCGCATTGCAAATTACCCCGTAAGCCCATTCGGAAAGAATTCGATAGGTTAAATCAGACCTGTTAACAGAGAGCGACTCTTCTGTGAAAAACTGAAGTGCGGGGAAACAGCATGCTGGCAGAAGAAGTTCGGGGCAGAAAAACCCCGAGCGGGAGCTGAAAGCATATTATCCCTTCTGCCTTTGTGGAGAACAACCTTGCACGACATCAGCAATCCCTCTTTTTATTTGTTTACCCATTTATGAGTTTCGTGCTGGACTCTCTTTTCACAGCGATTTGGGAGGGATACTGTTGGCCGGGAAAACGATCTAGCTGATGTATCGCTAAATTGTGCTGATGTAACCTTTTAGTGATGTTGTCCGGATCAGATAATCGGCAATAAACATACGCCGATTCCTATTGAATCTGTAAATCGCACCTCATATAGATATTACGTGTAAAAGCTTTAAAGATCCGTTACTATTTTTAGAGAAACGAAATTGGAATCCGTTTACCTGTCTTACAGTCTGTACACCAATGAAACCTGCGGCCCTGGAAACTGACCTCAATTATCTCGATGAAATCAGTGGCTGGTTACGTGAATACGATCATTCACTGACGCGTCTGACGACGCGATTGATAGAAATTCGCCGGCATCTGCATTCTCATCCGGAACCGAGTGGCGAAGAAGTTGAAACGACCAACTATATCGCCGAACTCTTCAGAGAACTGGGACTGAAACCGGTGATCAAGCAGGATAAGATTGGCCTAACTGTCGATTTTGATCTTGGTGTGCCAACTTCGAACACCCCGCTCGTTGCCATTCGAGCCGATATTGATGCCCTGCGAATCCCGGATGAGAAAAAGGTCTCTTACTCTTCACAGAACCCGGGAGTGATGCATGCCTGCGGACACGATGCGCACACCACGATCGTGAGCCGCCATCGGGTTGGCTGCATTGGGGACAGCCGTCTCTGCGGGCGAATTCAACGTTCCAGCAGCTCGAATTCGGCTCCTCTTTCAACCCGCTGAAGAAACCTGCCTTGGTGCCCGCTCCATGATTGAGCAGAATTCACTGGAGGGAGTCGCCGCGATACTCAGTCTGCACATGGAACCTCAACAGGCTGTCGGTCATGCTTCCGTGCGTTACGGCACCATGACAGCCAACTGCGATGAAGTTCGCCTCATAGTCAATGGACATGGTGGCCATGCTGCTCGACCGCATCATACTTCTGACCCGGTGGCTGCCGCTGCAGAATTAATTATGGCTCTGCATCAATATCTGCCACGTTCGGTTGATTCGCGTCATCCATCTGTCTTTTCCGTGGGACAACTCGCAGGTGGCTATGCCCCTAATGTCATTCCGGAAACGGTCGAGATTCGCGGTTCTCTGCGTACCATTCAACGGGATACCCGCGATCGGTTACATACCCGTATTCGCGAGATTGCTCATGGAGTAGGTAAAACGAGCGGAACACTGATTGATGTCGAATTTCATAACTCTCTCCCCTCCGTCGTGAACACCAGCGATGCGACCCGGGTGCTGGAACTGGCATCGATGCAGATTCTGGGAACCGAGAACACCACCCGGATCGAGGAACCGAGCATGGGTGGGGAGGATTTCGCTCTCTATCTGGAGCATGTTCCCGGTTCCATGCTGCGACTCGGTTGTGCGCAAGATCCAGGTAACCCCACGCTACTACATTCCTGTCGTTTCGACATTGATGAAACAGCTCTTTCCCTGGGGGCTCGGATCATGATGCGGGCGACGCTGTTATTGAGTCATCACCTGGAATCGATTGCTGGAGAGTCGTTATGAATTCGCTCCCCTTCACACATAATGACTACCCCACACTCGGTGTCGAAATTGAGTTACAGCTCGTCGAATCCGATACACTCGCTCTTTCGAATTCGATTGACGAGGTCCTCGCTGCTTTA
This sequence comes from Planctomycetaceae bacterium, assembly GCA_041398805.1. GTDB lineage: Bacteria > Planctomycetota > Planctomycetia > Planctomycetales > Planctomycetaceae > Polystyrenella. The sequence continues at coordinate 499,082 of JAWKUC010000004.1, forward strand.
CCAGAGAAGTACAAGGAAAAAGTAAAACCAGAGTTAATGCAGTCGTACCTCGAAATCAACACGGCAGTTTGCCGCACTGTTGCTGAAGCGGGGAATGATCTTAAGGAGACTCTGGAAGCAACCGAGAAAGCCATCGAAGAACTGGGACTCAAACTTTTCTGGTCGGCGACTCACCCATTCTCATCGTGGCGTGAGCAGGAAATTACGGTTAATGACCGGTACTATCTGCTCGTCGATCTGATGCAGGATATCGCCCGCCGCCTCGTCACCTTCGGACTGCATATTCATGTGGGGGTTGATACGGGCGACAAAGCAATTATGGTCAGCGAACGGATGTTGCGTTACATCCCCCTGCTCCTCAGCCTCTCTTCCAACTCCCCCTTCTGGGAAGGTCGGAACACCGGTATTCATTCCAATCGTTCGATCATCATGGAAGGGCTGCCCACCGCGGGTTTACCACACCTCGTTCGTAACTGGTCCGAATACACTTGGTTGATCAATCACCTGATCAACACCGGTTTCATTAATACCATCCGCGAAATCTGGTGGGATATCCGTCCGCATCATAATTTCGGCACGGTAGAAATACGCATCTGCGATATGCCCGCCAACCTGAATCAGGTTCTGGCAATCACAGCCCTCGTGCAGTGCATGGTGGTGGCCCTCTCGGAAGAGATCGACTCAGGAACCTTTCAAGCCGATTACCACCCGATGATGGTGCAACAGAATAAATGGCGCGCGACCCGTTACGGAGGTGAGGCCCATCTGGTAAATCACGATACATTCCAGCAGCAGTCGGTCCCCGAACTAACCGAGTACCTCGTCGACCTGTTACTCCCCACCGCCGAAAAACTCGACTGCGTCCCTGAATTAAAATCGATTTTGAATCAACACAAAGAGACGGGGGCGACTCAACAGCTGGAAATTTACGAGAGAACAGGCTCCCGGCGGGAAGTTGTTCGCGAAATGCTGCAGAAAAACAACTGGCGAAATTTACCCCCTCTGCGATAATTCAACCGAGAGTAGCCCTACACCCATCTCGGAGATGGGTAGCCCCTGTTTGTCCCATTAAAACTCACCACTACAGACCCCAATCAACCATGTCTGCCGCAGATGACCCGCAGGAGGCCTTACAGGATTCGGAGAATCCTTACGCCCTGCTTCATAAAAAACTGGATGAACTCCCGACAACGCCTGGTGTTTATCTGATGAAAGATACCAAGGGAGTAGTCCTCTATATTGGTAAAGCGGTCAACCTGCGCAGCCGGGTCAACAGTTACTTCACTAAAGCAGCCCGGCTCGATCGCCGCACAGCGGATCTTGTACCCGAAATCTTCGATCTGGAAACGATTGATACGGAAAGTGAAGTCGAAGCACTGCTTCTGGAAGCACGGCTCATCAAGGACATCCAGCCCCGCTACAACTCGGAGCTCAAGGACGACAAATCGTTCCCTTATTTACAGATTACGATGAACGAGGATTTCCCCCGGATCGAATTTACCCGCACTCCCGAACCCCGTGGCACCAAACTTTATGGCCCCTTTACCAATGCCAAAAAGCTGCGGGTGCAATCACGGTGCTCCAGAAAGTCTTTCGATTTCGGAACTGCACTCTCGATATTGAAGAGAATGATGAAAAGTGGGCGCTGGTTTCGCCCCCGTCTGCTGCACAGCATCAATCAGTCACCGCTCCCTGTAACCTGCGTATCAGCAAGGAAGATTACAAAAAAGATATTCAGCACCTGAAGATGTTTCTCGATGGAAACAAGCAGAAGGTCATCAAAGATCTACAGAAGGAAATGGAATCCGCTTCAAAGGAATTGAAGTTCGAGAAAGCCGCCCGCTTACGTGACCAGATTCAGTCCCTCGAAAATCTGAATCTGCGTGGTGACATCGAAGAACATGCGCAACCCGAGGTTTTTACATCGACCCCAAGAAAGGTGTCGAGGGATTAAAACGTGTTTTCAAACTGGAGCAGCTTCCCCGCCGTATTGAAGGAATGGACATCGCCCATCTCCAGGGAGGCCAGACGGTCGCCAGCCTGGTGCAGTTTATCGATGGGCTCCCGTTCAAGCATGGTTACAAACGTTACAAAATTCGCTCAGTGGAGGGAATCGACGACTTCGCCTCCATGCGCGAAGTCGTCAGCCGAAGGCTGCGTCGTCTACAACAGGAAGGTGAACCCTTCCCGGACATCCTGCTGATCGACGGTGGCAAAGGTCAGTTAAACGCAGCGCTCGAAGCCATGCGGGCGATCAACGTTGAGCCCCCTTTTACAATATCGCTCGCCAAGAAAGAAGAAGAAGTCTACGTTCCCGGGGAATCCGAACCACGACGCCTCAGCCGACACTCGTATGCCCTGCGCTTACTCCAATACGTCCGCGACGAATCCCACCGCTTCGCCCAGCACTACCACCACCTCCTGCACCACAAACACACGTTTGAAGAGTAACGAGTCACATCAAAGTCGTGAAAATAACCGCAATAACCGCGCTCGAAATGCCCCGAAAGAAAATTGGGAATCAGCCCATTCGGAAGCTCTAACAGAAGCCTGTTGAAGAGCATCATGGTCTTCTAAATATTTCAATGCACATGCAAACTCAGTCACATGCCCACACAGGAAACCAACCTGGCTGTGAACCTGCTCTATGAAGCCCCCCTTATTATCCACAACAGGTATCGTCCCGGCACGCATGGCTTCCGCAACAACGCGCCCAAATGATTCCGTTAATGTCGGATGATGATAAAGCAGGACATCCCATTTCCTCAGGTGTTCCCTTGCCTGCCAGTTCGCGGCATGAAATTGCACTCGTCCCTGGCACGCTCTTTTTAGTGATGGCCTTAACTTCTCGGGACAACCGACAAATTCCCAGTCAACATGCGGCGCACCACTCGCCAGCTCTTCGTAAAAAGGGATCAATTCCGCGGGCCATTTCTTTTCTGTGGGCGTACAGATCCTCCCCACAACCAGCCTGTCACTTACCCGTTTCACCCGTTCTCCGGCTACCCGCGGAACTCCCTGCCAGCAAACTTGCTCAATGCTCTGCCCGCGTTCTCGTGATAACCATTGAGAGCAGTTCACCTCGACATCGACGACAGCGGGAGTAATGCGGGAATGGACGAACTGCACGGCACCAATATCTGCCGGTAGATCAACAATTCCCGGACCAATGTTATGCAGCAGCACAACATCAGGTTGCAACGAAATAATCTCTCGTCTGCTCATACGGGGATGACAGACCAGTTGCTTCACTCCCTTACAGGCCCTGAATTCTGACAGCGTTTCAAGAGTAGGTTGCGAGCGAAAACAGACGACATGTTCCCAATCCGGCAACGCGCGAACGACACTCCAGGCACAGGCGGCTGTTCCACCGACGATGTTTCCAACATTACAAACTTGCAATAACCGCAGCATCTACTTCACTTTGTTCCCGCCCAGACCATTTTTGTCGAAACAAGGCTCGATCGCGTCTCCAGATCGCCCGGTGACCAACTTCACGATGCGCAGTCTGATGCCCCAGATGCTGCAAGCAGATCGTCTCTCCAACCTGCAGGCTCCCTGCACCAAACTCTTCCAGAATGCGTAATTGAAAATCGGTGTCGGAATAATACAGCTCAAATTGTGAATCAAACCCGCCAACCTGGTAGAAATAGCTCGTGCGACATGCAAACGCCCACCCTTCGAGTACAGGGAGAGAACCTTGTCGATATTTCACTCCCGTTATCCGGGCAGTATTGTCTCGCAAAGGTTTTAGAAATCCCTCAATTGAAGCATCCCTGAACAGCACATCATTATTCAGAAAGAGGACCATCTCAGTAGAGACTTGAGTTACCCCCAGGTTCCAGGCAGAGGTCACCCCCCGCGGTTGTTGAGTAATCAACCTGACTCCCGAGGGTTTCAATTCCTGAAAACGCTGTATCTCTTCGGTTGAGGATCCATCATCCACCACCACAACTGGCCACTGTTCTTCTTCTTTCGCGCGAAGCGATTCCAGACAACTCAATGTCAGCTCTGTCCGACCCCGCTGTGGAATCACGATGGTTAAATCCAGCATCTAACCCTCTTCCTGAAGTTCAAGCGGTTCTTCCATCATCTTCCGAACCTCATCTCGAACGCGTTCCCGTTGTGTTTCCTTGTTTCGTACTGGGTCGAAACCTTCCTGCTCCACCAGGAATTCTTTACCCGCATTCAGAGCATCAATATCCGGTTTCTCCCGTCGATCATTCGGATTCACAGGAGGGCGATAATCGTGCATCGGTCCCCAGAACGCAGCACGACGATCCGATAACTGGCGGTACAATCCTTCCGTCTGCTCCTGTGCAGGGTCGCCCACGTCCGCTTTAATCTCTTGAACAGCCTCCTCCAACGACATGACCGGAAAATAATCATTCAACCGACTCACTGGAGAGACCGAAATCAACTGCAAGCCCGCCAGGCTCATCGCTCTTCGGGACAATCGCAAGTATTGCGCGATGCGAAAATAATGCATCTCGGCATTGGCTGCTGCCTGTAACGATTTGGT
>JAWKUC010000005.1:0-426656 GCA_041398805.1 Planctomycetaceae bacterium
CTGCTTGTAGAAATCAGCATCCAGAGAGAGCAGGAATGTCGGCTCGAACCTGCTTTAGAGGCTGAAGTTACTCGAATCAAGACTGTACAGTCGGTAGGTGGTGGATCTAAAATAGAGGATGCCTTCATAAATTTCCCGCCCTATTCCTCACCCTATGATCGTACGAAATATCTCACCTACGATCTTTGATGCTCAGGATTCGCTCGCGTGATACTCAATCGATATTTGAAACTGCTTGTTGTGATACTTTCGGGGATGTCGTCTTCTGTAATTGCAGCGGATGCAATTGAAAAGAAGATCGATTTTCACAAGGAAGTCAAACCGATTCTGATGCAGCGTTGTGCTGGTTGTCATTCCGGACCGGAACCTAAAGGAGGTTTTTCGCTAGCCACTCGCGAGCTGTTACTGCAAGGGGGAGATTCGGGTCTGGCTATCGATAGCGAAAATCCTGATGCGTCTCTATTTCTGGAAAGAATCAATGAGACAGATGCTGACTTGGTGATGCCTCCTCAGGGAAAACAACTCGAAGAAAAACAGGTACAGGTTCTGACGGATTGGATTAAACAGGGTACGAGCTGGTCGGAGGGTTTTGTTTTTCGAAGTGCCAAAACGGCTCCCCTCGAAATTCAGGCTCCTGAAGTTCCTGAAATCTCAGATTTAACAAACCCGATTGATCGGGTATTGGCGGAATATCTCCAGAAGCAGAATGTCGATTTGCAGGATAGCGTCGATGATCGGGTCTACGCTCGACGTGTCTGGTTGGACCTGGTCGGACTGTTGCCTGCTCCTGAAGAATTGAATGCTTTTGTAGCCGACGCATCGCCAGATAAAAAAGAAATACTGGTCGAGAAACTGCTCGGCGACAAGCAGGCTTACGCCGACCACTGGTTGACGTTCTGGAACGATTCGCTACGTAATGAGTACCAGGGAACCGGTTTTATTGATGATGGTCGACGCCAGATTACTGGTTGGTTGTACCAGGCACTCTATGAAAATAAACCTTATGACGAATTCGTATATGCCTTACTGAGCGGTGAGCCAGGTGCAGAAGGGTTTGCGCGCGGGATCATATGGCGTGGTGTGGTTAACGCAAGTCAGCGGACCGAAGTGCAGGCTGCTCAGAATCTGGGTCAGGTCTTTCTGGGAATCAACTTGAAGTGTGCCAGTTGCCATGACAGTTTTATTTCTGACTGGAAACTCGATGACGCCTGGGCATTATCGAATGTCTTCGCTACAGAGCCGCTGGAAATTCATCATTGTGACACAGCTACAGGTGAAATTGCCGAAGTCGCCTTCCTGTTTCCTCAGTTGGGAACGATTGATGCCTCGGCTTCTCGCGAAGAAAAAATGAAGCAGTTGGCGAGCCTGGTGGTGAAACCGGAAAACGGTCGGTTGGCGCGAACAATCGTTAATCGTTTGTGGGCCAATTAATGGGCCGGGGAATTATCGAACCTGTTCATGAAATGGATCGGGAACCCTGGCATGCCGGACTGCTGGAATGGCTGGCGGCTGACCTGATCGAACACGATTATGATTTAAACGCACGATGCAGATCATCTGCACTTCCAAAGCTTATCAGCTGCATTCCGTGGCTGCATTGCCGCCTGAGGAAGAGTTCGTCGCGTTTCGAGGTCCCGTGGTGAAGCGCTTTTCTGCGGAGCAATTCCTGGATGCGATCTCACTGTTGATTCATAAATGGCAGCCTGAGCAATCCTCTGACGCAAAAAAAGATGGACGTGGTCAAGGTGGTCAGTATGGAACCATTCTGGCTGTCCTCAAAGAACATGGGGATGATAAGCCGGTGACCGAAATTCGGGCGAGCCTGGCTTTTCGTGATCCCCTGGCGGCTTCCCTGGGACGCCCCAATCGTGAGCAGGTGGTGATGCAACGGGATTCTTATGCCACAACATTACAGGCACTCGAACTTACGAATGGCGATACACTCGATTCGCTCCTTAAAGCAGGAGCCGATTACTGGAAAGCAAATGGCACGGAAGATTCCGGCCAACTCATTCGTAACTTATACATGGTTTCCATCTCGAGAGAGCCAACCGAGCTGGAACTGGCAACCGCTTTCGAGTTAGTTGGTCCAGACAGAGATGCTGAGGGGATTCAGGATCTGCTGTGGATCATTGTGATGCTGCCGGAATTCCAGTTGATTCACTAGAACTAAGTCAAAAACTCAAATAACATTTTTACATAATTTCGGGGAATGCACCCGAGGATAAGATCATGAACGTATCATTTGATCGTCGTACATTTTTGCAGGGTCTTTCGGCGGCAGGAGCAAGTGCTCTGTTTGCGCAGCAACCACGATTGCTGGCTGCGAAAGAAGAACCAGCCATTGAAGCGACCGCTGATTCTGTCATTCTGCTTTGGATGGGTGGGGGAATGGCTCATACCGAGACGTTCGATCCGAAGCGATACACGCCGTTCGAACCGGGCATGCAATCTGATTCGGTATTGAGTACTTTCCCTTCAATTCCTACCGCACTCGATGGCATTGAGTTCTCAGAAGGTTTGGAGCAACTCGCTTCGATCATTGATAAAGGGACACTCATTCGTTCGCATGTAGTGGGGGACCTGGGAAAGATTCTGCACTCACGCCATCAATATCATTGGCATACCGGTTATGAACCACCGCTGACAGTAGCGGCTCCGCATCTTGGTGCCTGGATCGCCCATGCACTGGGCCCCAAAAATCCGGCCGTACCAGCGTTCATTGATATTGGTCAACGATATGAAGGGAACGGAGAAGCGGAAGAACTGAAAGCATTTCAAACTGCGGGATGTCTCGGCAGTGAGTATGGACCCTTCCGTGTTCCCAACCCGGATCAGGCGATTAATGCGGTTCGACCACCGGCGGGGATGAGTCAGGAACGTTTTAAACGACGTTATAAAGCGTATCAGAAACTGGTACAGCAAAGCCCTGTTGTGCAGGAAGCGAGTGATTATCAGCAGGAATCATTACTGCGGTCGATGGAGAATGCTTATCGACTGTTGAGTTCCGATGCTGCCGAGGCGTTCGATCTTGCCCAGGAGCCCAAAGAGAAGTTCGATATCTACAACACCGGGCGATTTGGTCAGGGATGTTTACTCGCACGTCGACTGGTGGAACGGGGGGCCCGGTTTATTGAAGTGACAACGGAGTACGTTCCCTTTCTGCATTGGGACACTCATGACAACGGACATACCCGGTTGAAAGAATTGAAACCGGCGATAGATCGTCCGATTGCCCAGTTGATTCGCGATCTGGAAGAGCGGGGGTTACTCGATCGCACCCTGGTTGTGCTGGCGAGTGAATTCAGCCGGGACATGATGGTCGAAGGAAAGCCAGACAAAAAAGTTCCCGAACAGGTGCCCCAACCCGATGTGATTCAGGAATTGAAACATTATGGTATGCACCGTCACTTCACCGGTGCAGGGAGCGTTTTAATGTTTGGGGGTGGGGCGAAAAAAGGTCTAGTCTATGGTAAAACCGCTGACGAACGCCCATGCACCACCATCGAAAACCCGGTCACCATTACCGATCTTCATTCGACGATTCTGCACATGTTGGGAATTCCGGCGAATTATGGAATTGATGTTCAACAGCGTCCGTTCTACGCCACCAAAGATGGTCTTGGCAAGCCAGTGCATGGATTGCTGGGCTGAGTGGGTCGCTGTTAAACTGAGCTTTACTGTTAAGATTGCTCCCCTGACCGACATCCTGGATAACTTAACTCGTGCTGACTCAAAGCTGGCAACTGCTGCGGAAATGGTGCAGGAGATTCGTGCACAGTGGGAAGGTGCGTCTACTTGGCAAATGGACTTCAGGTCTACTCGGTCTCCTGCTCTTTTTGACTCTGTTCATCGATGTTCAATACATGCATGAACACTCAGATGGGAAGCATTCTCACTCCCATCATAGCCACAGTCATTCCCATAATCATCAACATGCTTCGCATGTTCACCATCACCACCATCATCATTCGCGCGCTGATCATTCGCACGTTGATGATGATGAGTCTCATGGTCATGGTGTTGATGGTCAGCATGCGAAGCATATTCATATCACGTTTCTGTGGTTTGAGTTTTCCTATGAAGTGCCACAGGAGTCCGGAATAGATCAAGAGGTGCTCCAGACCTCAATGCAGTCATCCAGCCAGAAAACAAATGGGACTGATCTGACAGCCAAGTCAGATGATGATGGATCGTCATCTGAAATCTGTTTGATTCACAAACCGGACAGTCTGCTGGTTTTTCTGGAGTGGGAATTCAAATCTCCCTATGAGCCCATACGAGGCTGGAAGTCTTCTTTTCCATGTTCAGGTACCGTTTATGAGAGATCAGATGTGCTTTATCGATCTCCTGTCTTTCCTCCGCTTGTTCCTCCTCCGGAAGTAAGTGTGGGTTGATACAGTTGCTTAAGGCGTTTTTCTGTGCAGAATGGTCTTCGAAATTTGTGGAGACTCTATTCGCTCAGAATCCGTACCGAGTTTGAACAATAAGCAACTGAGGCGAAAAGAATCGTATTGAACCTGCCTGCGATCAGGGTGCGCACATCCTGGTCTGTATTGCTGTGAGAATGCGCGGGTTCAATTTCAATCTACACTTATTCTTCACAAATAGAGAGAAGATAGATGAAACTAAAACGTCAACGATCTGCGTTTACGCTGGTCGAATTACTGGTCGTGATAGCGATCATCAGCATCTTGCTGGGGTTACTGATGCCTGCCGTACAACAGGCAAGAGAGGCGGCCAGGAGGACTTCCTGTAAAAATAAGTTGAAGCAAATTGGAATCGCATTGCAGAACTATGAATCCCTGCATCGAGTTCTGCCTCCCGGTTACTTGTATATGAATGGAGATGACTACAATGCCCTGACTGGTTATCCGTTGAATCGTACAGGGAGATAATCATCTGGGCTTTGCCGCAAGGGGGCATATATTCTGCCTTCCTGGAGCATAGAAAATTATTCGGAGCAGATCGTTTTGAACTACCTCCGTTTGATCCCGTCTATAAAAACGATTCGGGAGAAACGGTTGGGGTTCTTTCATTGCCCATCGTTTCTACTCCCGGATAACTGGGTTGTGCGGGATGATACCGACCCGGATAACATAGAGCGGTACGCAACATCCAGTTACTGTGCAAATTGGGGGTAAGCCCGATGCGACAACGAATCTGGATGCCACCTGAGATTCACAAGGTGTCTTTTTTCAAGAAACAGCAAGACAAAAATAGCCGATATTTCAGATGGAACGACTCACACAATTGCGATTGGTGAACGGACCAACAGGCCGATTCTGGGAGGACTGCCACCCGCACCCTTCGTTTGAGACGGCTGGATGTCACTGTACAGGACATCGATACGCCAGGGAGATGATCATGGTCATATGGTGTTATTCGATGGACAATTCACTCCCAGTATGTGGCGGCAAGTCCAGGGGCTGATCGAGGTGTATCCGGCACCGCATACAGCTTATGGATTATTTCTGTTTTGCGATGGCTCGGTTCACCCGGTGACAGAGAATATCACAATGGAAATCTATAGCTCGCTGCTACATCGATAACAGAATGAAATCGTCAGTACCCTTGAGCATTGGCGTAGAATTGTTTCCTATGAGTTAAAAAAGAACTCGCCACCCTCGGAATATCACTGAGGGTGGCGGTTTTAATTTTCAGTATGAGCGGGAGATGGGGTGATTAATCCTCGCATTCATCGTCGTCGACTAGGGTTTAGACGATGTTTTACGAGGGTGACTTCATTGCCTGATTCATTGAAGTGAATTCATCCATGAGTTTTCATCAGAGGACTCCGCGACCGCATGGTTTTCCAGGTTGGCGAGTCGGCTGGATCTGGAAGGAAGTGGTAGGAGGAATCGAAACCTCTTCCTTCATCTTTGACGACATAAGTCGCTTTGTCGTGTCGGTGTCGCCGTGATGTGAATTCGTCTGCTGGAGATAAGGTTCCAGGTGACGACGTTCTTCCGGCCAGATCGTAGTCAGCCTGATGATCCGTTTCACGGAGCTCTGAGCTGATCTCCAGATTTCCGTGGTAGTAGGCATTCAGAATCGCCTCATCGAGTGCGATTCCAACCCGTAAGCGTTCTGTTTCGTCACAGAACCTCATGCGGGTGACTTCTTCCTGGAGGTAACTGACAAGTGAGCTGATGAGAACAGGATCGTTCTCGATACAGAACTCGGTGACGCTTCTGGTCATCCGGTAGGTCATGAGACGCGTCTGAGCACTTTGTGCTTCTGAAGTAGAAATAACCCGTTCAATGATATTGATCAGGTCTTTCACCATGCGTGATTTGGAGACGTAACTCGCTGCTCCCTGTTGCAGGGCTTCAACGGCGATTGATTCTGAACCTTCCCCCGTGAGAATGATCACCGGGATGAGTCGGTACTCTTTCTTGATCGTGGAAACGAGTTCCAGTCCGTCCATTTCCGGCATCTGCAAGTCGGTTAGAACGAGGTCCGGAATGTGATCTTCGATGGCCTCCAGGGCTTCCACTCCATTCGAGGCAAAGACGACATTGATCTCCGGGCTTTTCTTGAGCAGACCTCCCACGCGGATGCGGTCAGCAGCAGAATCGTCAACAACAAGAATGGTTGGCATCGTCTTATCCAATTCATCCAGGAGGAAGGTCTGGAAACCTGTTCAATCGTCGAGGTGAGATTTATCTCACCTTTGCGAGATATTCTAACTACTTCCTGATGCAATTAAAAACCTGTAATTCAACCTGATTTGTGGAAGAGCAGTAACATCACTGCTCACGTTTGGGGTCAGCCTTCATGCCCCAGGCTGATATACCGTTTCAGAATGTCCGAAATACGCTCCACTTCAGGTTTTAATTTTCTGAGTTCTTCCGCAGCCGTTTCACTCTGGTGTTGTTCGGCTGCGTGCTCAACAGCAGCGGCCAGTTCGCATGTTTCTTCCATGCCCAGGGTGCGTAAGGTCCCCCTGAGCGTGTGGGCATAGCGTTTCAGGTGATCCCACTGGGTTTCTGCCAGAGCCTCTTCCGCTTTTTGTAAAACTTCGGGAGATTCCACCAGCACTGCCGAGACAAAGTCACGGAGTAGTTCATCGTCATGATCGACTGCTTCGAGAGCCGATTGAATGCAGTGCTTTTCTTCATCCGTCGCGTTTTGTAAAAACGCGTTGAGAGCAGAAGGGGGTTCCGCGGGTGTCTCAACAGAATCAGAAGGTAGCTGCGTTTTTTGTGTTCCCTTGTTGGCTGCGGCTAGAAACTCGATGGTTTCATAGACCTGACGTGAACGGATGGGTTTTGCCAGATAACCATCCATTCCCTGATCGAGACACCGTTGACGATCACCTTTCATGGCGTGGGCTGTCATCGCCACAATAGGCGTATGTCGATTCGAGCCAGCTTCCAGATTTCGGATTTCCTGTGTTGCTTCAAAACCGTCCATCTCGGGCATTTGCACATCCATCAGAATGACATCAAAGTTCTGCTTGTGTACTGCCATCACCGCCTGCTTGCCGTTATTCACGACAGTTACCTGATGGCCTCTTTTTTCCAGTAAGCCCAGTGCCAGTTTCTGGTTGGCAATACTGTCTTCCGCTAACAGGATGTTGAGGCCATTGGCGATTCTTCCATACGGGCTGACTGGATGCTCTTCCTCGAGTAAAGAAGTGCCACCGATTGTGGAGATGACCGTATCGAACAGTTCGGATTGCTTAACAGGTTTAATTAAGTACGCAGCTACTTTAAAGGTCTTGCATCGTTCGCGATCTTCGGGTCGATCTCCTGAAGTCAGCATCAGAATGGTTGGGGAAGAGATTGTCTGGTCGCCTCGAATCGCTTCTACCAGATTGAAACCATCCTGATCTGGCATGTTGACATCACTCAATAATAAATCAAATGCCTGACCATGTTGCTGGGCGTGATGAAGTTGCTCCATGGCCTGGTCAACACTCGATGCGGTAACCGGGTACATGTTCCAGCTGAGCAGCATCTCTTTCAGAATGCGGCGGTTGTTCGCGTTATCGTCGACCACCAGTACACGCAGGCCGGTTAAATCCTGATCAGTAACCAGTTGTTTAAGTGGTAAAGATTCATGATCGGCTTTCTGGAAACGTGCAGTGAAGGTAAACGTGCTTCCTTCATCGAGTTGGCTTTCCACCCAGATTTCCCCATGCATCAGGTCCACGAGTCTTCTGGAGATTGATAGTCCCAGCCCTGTACCGCCAAATCGACGCGTGGTGGAAGTGTCTGCCTGTTCGAAGACATTGAAGATATGGTCGAGCTTATCGGGAGCGATTCCGATGCCGGTATCTTTTACCGAGAATTGTAACAGGCAATCTTCACTCGTTTCTTCAAGCAGCTCGACCTTCAGGAGGACTTCCCCTCGTGAGGTAAACTTAATGGCATTACCAACCAGGTTAATCAGAATCTGTCGCAGCCGATGTGGATCACCGAGCACAACATCGGGGACGTTCGGGCGAATGTCGGTGATCAGTTCGAGCCAATTCTTTCCCGCTCGAACGGAAAGCGTCTTCATGGTGTCACCAACATTCTCGTGCAGCTCGAACGGGACGCATTCCAGTTCGAGTTTCCGGCTTCAATTTTGGAGAAATCGAGAATGTCATTGATGATCGACAGCAGCGACTCTGCTGAGTTGAGCACCATCTCCAGATAATTCGCGTTGATCACCCGTCAATTTGGTGTCCAGCACAAGCTCCGTCATCCCAATGACGGCGTTCATGGGAGTTCGGATTTCATGGCTCATGTTCGCGGGAAATCACTTTTCGCACGATTGGCACTGTCTGCCGCTTCTTTAGCTGCCTGCAAAGCTGCCTCGGTCTGTTTCTGAGCAGTCATATCGAGGGCGAAGTAAATCCTTCCAGCTCGCTGTCCCCATCGCTCAGCTGGGTCATTCCGACGTAAACAGGAATCCGGCTTTTATCTTTGCGAATATACTCCATTTCCAGGGAGGGCGTTTCCCGTCTCGGCCAGCAGTCGTTTTGTTTCTGCATCGTATTTGCGATGTTCCGCGGGAACAATCCTGTTCCAGCTGATCTGGTCAGCTTCGAGTTCCTCCCGGGTGTAATCGATCATACGCAAAAACTCATTGTTGGCCGCTGTGATTTTATTATTCGCATCCGTAATCACGATACCAATGATGTCTGAATTCACAAATCTGCGGAAGCGGGCGTCACTTTGGCGAGTGCTTTTTCAGCCTGTTTCTCGGCAGTCACATCCCAGAACATCCCCTGTGTTCCAATGATGTTCTGCTCAGCATCACGGACGAGTCCCTTCAGGACGTGCACATAAATGTGCTCACCCGTTTGACGTGTTCTTCGATATCCTCCAATGCATCGCCTGATTCAACGACGCGTGCATCGTCCCGACGATATTTCTCAGCGAGTTCATCGGGGAAGAGGTCGTAGTCGGTTTTGCCGGCCAGTTCTTCCCAGGTCAGACTCATTGTCTGACAGTAGAGGTTATTAGCGAAAATCAGATGTCCGGCGAGATCTTTCTGGAAGACATTCAAGGGAAGGCTCTCAATCAACGACTGATAGCGGACCTCCGTTGTGCAGAGTTCCTGCTCGGCTTCTTTTCGGTCAATGGCATACCGCAGGGCATGCTCAAGCAGAGTCGGATCGAGTTCTGATCGCTGGATGTAATCCTGCGCGCCGTCCCGGACAGCCTCATTAGCGATTTCGTCATCATCATCTTCGCTGATAACGACGATGGGTAACCGTGTCTGCTTTTACGAATCTCACGAAAGGGGGCGAGCACATCTTCATGAGACATCTTCAAGTCGAGCAGCAGTACGTCGTATTCGTTCTCCAGCAGCATCGCCATTGCTTCATCCACGGTTCGCACCGTCGCGAGTACGAACTTCACCCGGCTGGAATCGGCCAGCAGATAGCGAATAATCTGGGAATCCTGTGGATCCTCACAGATGAGTAAGACGAAAATTTCCCGATTACGGTCCAACATGAGAGTGCGTGCCAGAAGTGGAAATGGAGAGTTGGAAAAAAGAGATATCCAAACCGGGATTATAACCAAAATCGAATAGAGAAACAAAAATCTGTTCAGGAAACTCAATTCGTTTCTAAAATTCTTCTGATTGTCCCTGTTCACAGCCACTCCCGGCAGTTCAGGATACCTCTGAGTTCAAGTGATCTCACCCTCCTCGACACTAATTTTCAGTCGACCTTCGATTCAAAAGAGAGTCCACTATCCATGCGTGCGAGGTTAATCAATCTCTGGGATTCATTTCAGAGCAGTTTCTGGTTCGTACCGACTCCTGATGATCATCAGTTCGATCATCCTGGCTGAAAGTTCGAACTGGTTTGATCAGTACCTGGATGCTGAACAGAAAGATCTCGACTGGTTAACAACAACAGTCAGGCCTCCCGCTCCACATTGACGGCGGTTGCCAGCACTACGATTGCACTGGCTGGTGTGGTCTTTTCCATTACGATCCTGAGTCTGTCGATTGCCTCCACACAGTTCGGCTCCCGGCTGGTCCGGGTGTCATGAGTCACAGTATTGCCGACTGGGTGATCGGCCAGTACATCGGTTCGACACTCTTCTGTTTACTCGTCTTAAGGACGATCCGCGATGAAGATTCCGGTGCAGAATTTATCCCGCATGTGGGAACAGCATTAGGAGTCGTGCTTGGCCTGATCAGTATGTGGCTGTTGATCTGGTTTATTCACCACGTGGCGACTTCCATCCAGGCTCCCAACCTTGTCGATGAATTGGGAAAGGAACTGCAGGATACTCTGGGACGCTTTTTTCCCGAGCGAGTTGGTGAAGCTTCAACGCATGAGAATCAGCTGGATCCAACGACCATTCCCGATTCTCTACTAAACTACATGGAGAACCCTTTGATATTCCTGCCTCCAGACAGGGTTACATCGAGGGGTTAGATGGACTGAGTCTGATTAAGCAGGCTACCGATCATAACATCCTCCTCGAGATCGTCAGTAAACCAGGAAATTTCGTAACTGAAAGCGATTTTCTGGCCCGTGCCTGGCCCTCTGGCCCGGAACAGAAGTATGGAAAAGAAAAAAAAGATGCAGTGATCAGTGCTATCCAGGGCGTTATCCTGATTGGTCCAACACGAACTCCAAGGCAGGATGTCAGTTACGCCACACTGCAACTTGTTGAGGTCGCTGTGCATTGTCACCGGGAATCAATGATCCCTTCACCGCCATGAGTTGTCTTGATCAATTGAGTGCTGCACTATGCAAACTGGCCGAAAGAGATTCCCGATGTCGTGCGGTACGACGAGGAAGGGCAGTGCGGGTGCTTTTTTCTGAAGTCGATCTGTTTCCCGAAATCTTCAACGATGCCTTTAATATGATTCGCCAGAATGGTATTCGTAGCGTGGCCGTTTCAATCAGACTGCTGGATTCCCGCTGCGAATCGTGCCACACGCGACACGTGAGAAAGATCGAGACGCCATCCGCTATCAGGCAGAGGCCCTGCACGCCGGGTTTTCAACAGGCAGGGCATGTCGCAGCAGATACGAATGTTTTCCAGCAAAGGTATGCCCACTTGCAGCAACTGTTGAGCTCAGATTGAGAACAACATCTGCGATGGAATGCTAATCTTCTATACCTTTAGAGTTCATCGGAAGCTGTGATTGCCGTTTACGCTCACGTTCTTTCTTCCGGCATTCGCGACAGCGAACGGCCGTGGCCTGTATCGGTCCTTTAGCGATCTCGTAATACCACTTCTGTTGCTCAGCCGTCCAGACTTCCTCTGATTGGCAATCGCGACACCTAAAGTGGATGTCTGCATAAACAGGGGGTGGACCGTAAGAGTTGTTCGGAGCCTGTTCACTCAAATCTGCCAGAATCACACCGGCCGGAATGGTGTAACCGTGAAGATCAACTGGTTCCCTCAGACGCTGGAAGAGTTCGGCCTCCTCCGCCTTACGCCGTTTCTCTTCCTTTTGATTCTCCCGTTCCAATCGTCGTTCCCGAGGAGTTTTCTTTCGCTTTTCGTTCATATCGAGAAACCTGCCTGTTGGGGTTAGAAACCGGACTGAACCTGTGAAATGATGCAATTCTCTAAGTGGGTGGACAACTGAATTGGCGTAAGGGTTCATGGGGAGCAAACCACTGCTTGACTACACACTTAGATGTTATACGATAGGGAATATTGTTCACTCTTTTTTCTCACTCGGTCACAGTTGCTCATTCATCCCTGATCGTCCACGCGTTCATCAAAAAGCTTACATCGCTGAAACTGTAGACCTCATAAAAATCACGCACTCACACGAGTTGGTTTCATGCACCGATCTCCAGTCTATATTCTCTTCGTTTCGCTGCTCAGTCTGGTCTTTTCTCAACTCTCGAATGCAGAAGATTCGGCTAAAGATAGTCCTCGGGAAGAGCTTGCAAAAGTTGATTATGAGCAACAGATCGCCCCCATCTTTGCCACGCATTGTATTGACTGTCATGGGCCTGATTTGCAGGAGAGTGAATTCCGCATCGACAAACGCGCCTGGTTACTGCGCGGAGGCAACTCCGGCGAACCGGCACTCATTCCGGGTAAAGCGGATCAAAGTCATCTGGTGCAGTTAATCACCAGTACGAATGAAGACGAACAGATGCCCCCCGGGGGACCTGCCCTGAGTGAGGAGGAGATCTCCTTGATCAAAGCATGGATTCAAGGGGGGGCTCTCATTCCCGGTGATAACTCAGAAGAAGAGATCAAACTGACAACCGATCACTGGTCCTTTCAACCGATTGATGTGGTCAAGCCGCCGGAAGGAATTTCAGGTTGGGGGAAGAACGAGATTGATCAGTTTATCGGAGCTGGATTGACGGAGCGTGGACTCCAGCCGAACCCCGCGGCCGAGCGTCGAGATTTAATTCGTCGGCTTTACCTGGTGATGTTGGGGTTACCACCGACACCCGAAGAAGTAACCGCCTTCGAACAGGATGCGCGTCCCGAAGCTTACAGCCTGCTGGTCGAACAGGTTCTTCAAAGCCCTCATTATGGAGAACGTTGGGCGCAGCACTGGTTGGACTTGGTTCGCTTTGGAGAGACGGCCGGGTTTGAAACCAACCGGGAACGTCCACATGCCTGGCGCTATCGCGATTATGTCATCCAGTCGCTGAATGAAGATAAGCCTTATGACCGGTTCATTCGAGAGCAACTGGCGGGAGACCTGCTGAATGCGGACTTGGGCACTGGGTATCTTGTTGCAGGGCCGCACGACCTGGTGAAATCTCCCGATATCAATTTAACCTTGATGCAGCGACAGGATGAACTGGCCGATCTGATCAACACCACGGGGACCGCATTTCTTGGTCTGACTTTGGGATGTGCCCGCTGTCACAATCATAAGTTCGATCCGATCACACAAACTGATTATTACTCGATCCAGGCAGTGTTCGCCGGTGTGGAACATGGTGAGCGAGTTCTGGGCTATCCTGCAGGATCACCTGAGGCTGCACAGCTCGCATCGCTTAAAACAGAGTTGAATGAAATCGACGCTGAACTGGCCGCGAGTGGCTTACGCAGTCCTGTCAATTCTCAGGAAAATACCGAAGAGTTCGAAACGGTTCTGGCATCCAGTCTCAGATTTACGATTAATGCTACGCTGGATGGAGCAGAACCTTGTCTGGATGAGCTGGAAATCTTTGCTGCCGAGGAACAGAGTGCTCAACCTGCGGCCTTGAGTACTGATTCAGCAGAACTCAAACTGACGGCCTCGGGTACAATCAGCGGTTACCCGATTCACCAGTTGAAACATATTTGCGATGGTCAGGTTGGGAATTCCCATAGCTGGATTTCTGACAAACGGGGCAAAGGTTGGGTACAGGTCGATCTGGCAGAACCACTTTATGTTTCCAGCTTAGTGTGGGGACGGGATCGACTGGGTCAGTACAAGGACCGGGTTCCCTCTGACTACAAAGTTGAAATTCTGGATCCTTCCACAGAAAAATGGCAACTCGTCGCCACATCCTACACTCGCTTGCCAGGAGAGGGGTTAACTCCAGAGAGCAGCACCCTACAAGATAAACCTGTTGATTCGGGCGCAACTGCAAGCACTGGTCACTAAACGGGAAGAACTGAAGACTTCGCTTAAGGGTCTCGAAAAAAATCAGCCCGTAGGTTACCTGGGAACTTTCAAACAGCCGGGAGCAACACATCGACTCTACCGGGGTGATCCAATGGCGAAACGGGAAGAAGTTCTTCCGGATACATTGGAAGTCCTGGGGACGCTTGGACTGGAAAAAGATGCCAGAGAAGCAGAGCGGCGTCTCAAATTTGCAGAATGGATTGCGAGTCCTGAAAATCCTTTGACGGCCCGTGTGATGGTGAATCGAATCTGGCAGTTCCAATTCGGGACCGGAATCATCGACACACCAAGCGATTTTGGTGGGAATGGAACTCCACCGACTCATCCTGAACTTCTGGACTGGCTTGCTGATCAACTACGAACTAACAACTGGTCACTGAAACATATTCATCGCCTTATTCTGAATTCGGCGACATTCCAACAATCCAGCCATCCAGACGAAAAGGCCTTGGAAGTCGATGGGGGCTCTCGCTATTCGTGGCGATATCCACCACGGCGGCTGGAAGCAGAAGTGATTCGTGATCAGATGCTGGCTGTATCCGGTGTGCTGGATCTCAAACAGGGAGGTCCTGGTTTCAGTGCCTTCGCCGTCGATTTCGAAAATGTCCGGCATTATCACCCCAAACAGAAATATGGACCCGAAGACTGGCGAAGGATGATTTACATGACCAAAGTTCGTCAGGAAAAAGATTCTGTGTTTGGTCTGTTTGACTGTCCCGATGCCAGCCAGGTCATGCCCAAACGAAGTCGCTCCACAACACCGCTGCAGGCCCTCAATTTATTCAACAGTAAATTCGTCTGGCAGCAGGCGGAAATTTTCAGCGAACGTATACAAACCGAGTTTCCTGACTCCACAGAAGAGCAGATCAAGCGCGCCTTTGTGTTGTGTTATCACCGACAACCACAACCGGATGAATTAACAGTAAGTAGTCAGTTTGTGGAGTCTCATGGTCTGCGCGCATTCTGCCGGGCTTTGTATAACTCCAGCGAGTTTCTGTTTATTCCTTAAATCTCCATCGTTCAGATAGACCAGGTTAATGTGATGTTGAATCAGTCCCGCTGGAGTCAGCAGCTACTCAATCGACGTGCTTTTCTCGGGAATTCTGCAACCGGGTTAAGCAGTATTGCGCTGGCCAGTATGCTTGGTTCTGCCGGTATGTTGATGGGCTCGGAACAGGCACCGATTCGACCAGAAATCGATCCCGGAAATCCCAACTCACGTCGCGATAGTCATTTCCCCGCTAAAGCGAAAAATGTGGTCGTCATCTTCTGCTCCGGGGCGATCAGTCATCTCGACACGTTCGATTACAAACCTGATTTGATCAAGTATCACGGCCAACCGATGCCCGGTGGCGATAAGTTGATCACTTTCCAGGGAGAGCAGGGAAACCTGATTCAATCACCCTGGAAGTTCAAACCCCGCGGTGAATCGGGAAAAATGATTACGGATCTCGTTCCTCATTTGGCTGAACTGGCAGATGATCTATGTTTTATTCATTCCATGACGAGTAAAACAAATACGCATGGCCCGGGTGAAAATTTCATGTCGACCGGTTTCACGCTCGATGGATTCCCCAGTATGGGAGCGTGGGTGACCTATGCACTTGGCAGTGAGACTTCTGATCTACCCGCGTATGTAGCGATCCCTGATCCTCGTGGCACACCTCAATCGAGCGTTAACAACTGGGGACCGGGTTTTCTTCCCGCTGCGTTTCAGGGAACTGACTTCAACGCCGCTCAACCGATTCGAAATCTCTCGCGGCCAGCAGAAGTCAGTCCCGAGGCAGATGTGGCGACGCGCGATTTTCTGGGTTTCCTCAACAAACAACATCAGAACCGCTTTCCAAACGACAGCGAACTGGCCGCACGAATCGCGAGTTACGAATTGGCCGCCCGGATGCAACTATCTGTTCCTGAAGTAAGCGATCTCAGTTCGGAGCCCGAACACATTCTCGAAATGTACGGGGCCAATGACAGTGAGAACTCCCTCAAGGCCGGGTTTGCGCGCAACTGCATTCTGGCGCGACGTCTGGTGGAAAAAGGTGTCCGCTTTGTGCAGCTCTTCAATGGGGCCTACCAGACAGGCGGAGAAGGGGTGAGTAACTGGGATGGTCATAAAAAGATCGAAGAACAATACAGCATTCATGGCCCTGTCCTCGATCAACCCGCCGCCGCACTCATCAAAGACTTGAAACAGCGTGGTTTACTGGAAGATACCATCGTGTTGTTCTGCACCGAATTTGGTCGCATGCCCACCTTCCAGAAAGGAGCCAGTGGTCGCGATCATAATCCGAGCGGTTTCACCTGCTGGCTTGCCGGGGCAGGGGTCAAGAAAGGTTTCAGTTACGGTGCCACAGACGAATTCGGTTACAAAGCGGCAGACAACCCAACGACCGTCTACGACCTGCACGCGACCGTACTTCACCTGTTGGGCCTCGATCACGAACGCCTGACGTATTATTACAACGGTCTGGAACGACGTCGACCGACGTCCACGGTCACGTGATTCAGGATGTGCTGGCTTAGTCAGTTCAAAGCGAGATTCTCCGAAGTCACCGCATAAAAAATCTCCGTGGGTAGCTACGGAGATCGGTGTGCGGGTGTGAGGGAGGGGATAATGACTCCCGGTTGGGCCCGGAACTGGTTCTGATTTACTCTGCCTGGGCAAGCCCTGGTCCGAAAAATTGGGGACTTGATCAGTGGGCACGGGGTTGACGGGGACGGCTTCGTTCACTTTCAAGTTACGACCCTCCATTTCAAACCCATCCATTGCGTTGATGGCTTCTTTTCCACCTGTTTCCATTTCAACAAAGCCGTAACCTCGGCTGCGACCTGTTTCACGATCCATAATGACCGCGGCACGAGTGACTTCACCATACTGAGAGAATGCATCTTTCAGGTCATCACTGGTGGTTTTATAGGGCAGGTTGCCCACATACAAATTCAAACTCATAACGATCCTAACAATTCGAGATCAACTCAGACTCACACGTGGAGCCCAAAGAAGAAAAAACAGAAGTCGTCACCAAACTTTGACTCATCCGTACTCGACAACCTTTCTGTTTAATCTCGTCCCAACCACTTCCAACAAAGCTACCCGTTAGAAAGTCAGGTTAGGGTTCAATCAAATTCAGGTTCGAAGCAATCAGAGAAAACTCTTAACCAAGGCGAAACCAGTTCCGCTCACCGGGAGGGGAAAGCACGGATGCGAAACGGAGTATGTCGGTCATGGTAACTTCCACATGGGCCACGTCGCCCACATGCTGACTTTTATCGTACACTAATTTTCAAAAGCTGGTAAAGAATTTTCAGTCTCGGGCAGAATATTTGAAAAACAGTACCGAAACGTCCAGAAACGGTCAAAACCTTGAAAAGAAGCAATTCTGGAGGTTTTGGGAATCTGAAAAACACGTTTTTATTGCACATAAATTGCAAAAGACAAATTGGATTGACCTCTGTACGAAAATCAATATCTTTACCCGGATTTCCGATTCTGGAACGCCACCATCTTGCTTGGCGTTGAAGCCAGATAGATGGGCCAGGAAGGTCGTATCTGCTCTGGTCGCAATTAGATGCTTTTGATCCTGATCAGGGAATTCAGAACTCTACCAAGTGATGACTGTTAAGAAGTGACAAGGATGTCGACGCAAACTTTCATTAACGGACGACGACTTATAGCAGTGAGAATCGCCATGATTCTGCTCTGTCTATGTCTGGTTTCCGGTTGCGCGACGAACAGGCTGGTGAAGGTTCGAACGGTACCTCAGAACCCCCTGACTGACAAACTGAAACTCTCCGCCTGGCGGGGACCTAAACCGAGTGAAAGAACGACGCAGACACTTCGCCGCTATGACCTCGTCGATAGTGGCGGTAACCCTCTTCCGGAATCGTTACAGGGGTTAATGCAGTATTACGAGAAGTCACCCAAGCAAGAGACCTGTTATGCAATCTCGGAGTTAAGTTACCTCGCCGGCAAAAGCCGGGAACTGACTGATGGTCAGGAGGCAATGCAGCACTACTTCAATTGTGTGTTGTACTCCTACGAGTATCTCTTTCATCCCCGCTATGCTGGTTCCACGAACCCTTACGATCCCCAGTTCCGTGGGGCTTGTGACTTGTACAATGTTGCCCTGGAAGCAGGCTTACGTCAGGTTCAGAAAGGGGGACAGCTGAAACCGGGGTTGAATATCGTGAACACCATTGGTGGTCGCCCCGTTCAGTTCTCGATTCGATCTAAAGGCTTCAACTGGCGCGATCAGGAATTTGATGAATTCAAATTCGTCTCCGATTATCAGTTAACAGGCCTGACTAATAAGTATCAGACACATGGACTTGGTGTTCCTCTCATTGCCGTTCGTTCTAATAAATCGGCTGGAGCTCTGCAGGACAAATACTACGCACCGAACCTCAGTTTCCCAATCACGGCATTTCTGAGACTTAAATCAAATCAGAACAATCCGACCGGTCCGCTGCAGGCGGAGTTGGAACTGCATGATCCAACAGAGAAAACCCGCATTCAGGTTGCCAGTTACGATGTTCCGCTGGAGAGCGATATCAGTACTCCGCTCGCCTATTTTCTGGATAGTCCCAAGCTGAAGCATCTGGATACTTATGGGCTCGTCTGGGCTGATATGAAGCCAAAGAAATTTCCGGGCTCTATATGGTGCAGCCATATCAACCGGGCAAAATTCCGGTCCTTGATGGTGCACGGCCTCTGGTCGAGTCCCATGACGTGGATGGAGATGACAACGATTTAAGAGGCGTGCCTGAAATCCGTGATCGATATCAGTTCCTCTTCTATCTCTATCCAAGCGGACAACCTTTCTGGGAAACAACGGCTGACCTGCGCGACAGTTTGCAGGAACTGCACCAGACATTCGCTACGGAAGATCAGGACAATCAGCTCGATCAGATGGTGGCTGTCGGGCACAGCACGGGAGTGCCTTGGTCTCCCGGATGCCAGCTCACACAGTGGAGATCTTACTTGGAACAAAGTGAGTGAGAAACCGATCCAGCAGGTAAGTGGCTCCCCAATCCAAAGCCCAACTTGAGCGGTTGTTCTATTTTGAACCGGGAAAGCCGTTCCATCAAGAGAGTCGTCACCATCGGCAGCCCCTCATAAGGGTTCAGGTCTGGCCAATAACTTACGCAATGGTTAGGGCGAAAGTTGAATCTGTTACCAGGACATACATTCGCTGTAGAATATCCTGCGGCTGATCCTGCTTTGACTCGTGATATCACAACTGCTACCAGTATCGACTCGCTGTCCCCCAATTCACCGATCCTGCAGGCGAACTTTGAACGCAGAAAGCGGACTGGGTGAGACGTACCATAATGTAAGGGGAATACCTCTGATAAACCTTTTACGAGCAGAATAATACTGATGCAGGAAGTACCTGAGTGCTCACTCCGGGAGAATGTTGAATCAGAAATCGTGGTGAATGCGGAGCATAGCCGGATTCACCGACATCCCAAGACAGTCCTCGAGGTGGCAGCGTATTCTGCTGGAGCATCTGCAGGATGTGGATGCCTCACCCAGATCGGACATTATCCATGCGGGTCAGCAGGGGCATTCTGCTCCACTCCAGCAGGTCAAATCGGAACTGCAGCGTCCGCGTATGACGGTCCAGTCTTCGGCAACCCCTTCAACTCCCCCGCGAACCCACTTACAACCGGCCAGCGGAAAGAATTCAAGTGGCTGGAACCCGGCCAGTAAAGCCGTGGCCCCTTAACTGAGGGTCTAGCCACTTCGCATCAGTAAACAGAAGAGCTCGTAATTAGCACTTTCTTTTCCCCAGAAATTCTCCATAATTGAGCCAGACCAGCAGTTATGCGGTCTTAAAATTCTATTTCTCATTAAGCGATGATTCCATTTTATCATCGTGCTCCAGCTCGCAAGTGAGCTGTTTTATGAATGGCGAATGAAAAACTGCGGCGGCAGATTGTGTTCGAAGCTGCCCGATTGATGTATCACCGACAGGAAAAAGAGTATTACCGGGCAAAGATGAAAGCAGCTCGGAAAATCTGTCAGGGATGGGTGAAACCCTCCGAGCTACCAAGTAATGCAGAGATCCGCGCCGAGATCCAGCGCTTCACAGTGATCTACGAAGCAGAAGGGCACGTCGAGAAACTGCGCGAAATGCGCATCGAAGCCTTACGCTTTCTGCGACTGCTGCGTGGTTTCAAACCGCGCGTGATTGGCAGCACACTCACCGGGCATATTCGCAAAGGATCGGATATTGATATCCATGTCTTCGCTGCGTCGACATCCTCAGTGACGACCTGTCTCGATCAGGAAGGTCTTGAGTATACTGTCGAGCAGAAGCATGTTCGTAAACATGGCGAAGAACAAACTTACGTGCATATTCATGTACAGGAACGGTACCCGGTTGAGTTAACAGTCTATCCCTCCGACAAAGCGCATTATGTCTTCAAGTCGTCGATCACCGGTAAAGCAATGGAACGCGCTTCTTTATCCGAGTTCGAACAGTTTCTGGAATCTGAATATCCAGCGATGACGCTTGATGATGCAGTGGAGGAAGCTGAAGATCGACTTGATCGGTTTCAGGTCTATGCGTCGCTTCTGTTCCCATTAGGACAGGTCAAACAAAGTCGTAAGTATCACCCCGAAGGGGATGCCCTCTATCACAGTTTGCAGGTGTATGATCTGATGTGTAATGAGGTTCCATACGATGAAGAGCTGTTACTCGCTGCGCTATTACACGATGTGGGAAAAGGGATCGATCCGCTCGACCATGTGCAATCGGGACTCGATGCGCTCGATGGGTTTATCACGGAACGAACCCACTGGTTGATCGAGCATCATATGGAAGCACATAAACTCGTCGAGGGCACGATTGGAGCACGAGCCCGGCGACGTCTGCTGGAATCAGAGTATTACGAGGATTTGATCCTCCTCGGGGAATGTGACCGGGGTGGTCGGGAAACGGGTGTCGAGGTTCCCGAGGTCGAAGAGGCCCTGGAGTACATCCGGGGACTGGTATAAACCCTCAAAGAGCAAGTTTCGCGAGGCCGACTATTTTCTCCCGTTATGATCTTCCGTCCGCCTGTTCTGTTCGCTAAAACGGAGCAGCCTGATTGGAGCATGATGACAAATAGACCCGGAGGTGGTGACCTGTTCACCTTTTCGGAAGGCTTACCCGTGCCAGCGACACGGGTTAGCGGGAGATTCCAGAAAAGCAGGAATCGGCCCACTCCTCATTAAGGACGAGGCGAATTGGTTTGCCACGCAACATGAACCCTCCCGGGGATCCACTTGTCATGACTTACGTACCAACAGCGCTTTCACTCTGTATTTCTTAACCCAGATAAGACGAGAATGAACTACCACCCACCGGAATCCGATTCGCTGGATTCCATCAATCCTGAATCTGTCTGTTCATCCGGAGCATCCGCTTGCGAAATCGCACTTCCAATCCCTGCTGAAGAAACGTTGAGTTCTACAGCAACCCTGGAAGGTATCACCGCAGAAAAGTCTATTCCGACGTTCAAGTTCTGGGGAAGTTGTATTCTCGCGCTGGCCGCCCTGGCGATGTTCATGTCAGGACCGGGACAGTCGTACTCAGTCGCCGTCTTCATCGATCCTATGCTCGAAAGTCTGAATCTCTCAAACAGTTTTTTTGCCGGTTGGTTCATGAGTGACACTGCCCGCGAGGGAGGCACACTTGATCGAACCATTTACTCCGGAGCTTATACTTTGGCGACGCTGGTCGGTGGATTCTGTCTTCCGTTCATGGGCAAAGGGCTCGATAAATATGGTGCCCGGGTCATGCTGCCGCTCGTCGCGATTCTGTTGGGAGTGGCCTGTTACTCCATGTCGATGGTGACCGGCTTTATCGGTTTACTGTTATGTTTTGCCGCGATTCGATCTCTGGGGCAGGGGACACTCACTTTAATTTCCACCTGGATGGTTAGTGAGTGGTTCGCCAAACGGAGAGGGATTGCAACGGGTCTCATCAGCGTGGGAGGAACATTATCTGTCCTCATCTTTCCGCAGATCAATCGATATGTCATTGCCAACTTCAACTGGCCGACAGGCTGGATTGTCTGTGGTGCCCTGGTGGTGATTTCTCTCGTCGTGCCTAGTCTCTTTCTGGTGAGAAATCGCCCGGAAGATTTAGGGTTATTCCCGGATGGCGCCTCAGGACCTGTTGACGCACAGATAGCACGCGAAAATCAGGAGCTGAAAAAACCGGAACCTCAATTACTGCTCCCCGATGAAGAATCTTTCGAACTGGGTGAGGCGGTTCGTACGAGCGAATTCTGGAAAGTGGCGATGGTGCTCGGTGTGAGTGCGATGCTGGGAACGGGTTTGATCTTTCACCAGGTATCGATGCTCGAAGAACGGGAAATCTCTGCCGAGTGGGCTGTGAATCTGATCGGATTCCAGGCGATCATCGCGACTTTGGCGAGCCTGATCGCTGGTTACATGTGTGACAAAAATCTCATTCGCGCCGCGCTCGTCATCGCTATGTGCAGCCTGACAGTCGGTGTACTCGTTCTACTGGTGATGCCCGCCGCCTGGTTCGCCATTTTCTATTCCGGGTGTCTCGGCTTTCAGGGGGGAACACTACGCAGTGCGGGAACGGTCGTCTGGCCGAATTACTTCGGCCGGTTACACCAGGGTTCCGTCCGGGGAATGGCGCTCTCGATTCAAATCTATGCCGCGGCTTTGGGAACGTTGCCACTCGCCTTCTCGAAAGACTTCTTTGGCACCTACTGGTACGGACTGATCTTCTTCCTGATCCTCCCCCTCTTCGCCGGCCTCTGGGTCGCCACCCTCAAACGCCCCGTGAGAAAAGTTACCGAAGTGTAATGCCGTAGTGTTCTGTCTACCTGTAAATGTCATGTAATTAAAGGCGGGTAGCCCGGACAATCTTGAAAAGTTGTCCGGGTCGCGAAGCGACAAGATATTCTCTGAGCGATTCGGATAAGCCTTTAACAATTGGAAGCTGCGAGGCGACTCGTTGTAATATCTTGTGCCTGCGGCATCCGGACAACACTTCGTGATTGTCCGGACTACCCTTTTTATCATACATGACATTTAGGGTTAGACGGAACAGTAGGTCAGGCACTGCCTGACGAACTTTCTGGGTGATGATCAATACCCATTAACTATGCAAAGCTACCGGAAGTTAACAACATCGAGGATATATCAACCGATGTTGACAGCCTTGATTGCTCACAATTAAGCCTGTGTTGCAACTCGAACTGGATGATAAGTCAGGCAGTGCCTGACCTACTTAATCGTCGCTTACGTAACCGTGCACGTTCTGGGCGGAGGGAATGACGGCGGTGGTGCCGAGTTCGGTTTCCAGCAGGCGCTCGAGGGCTGTTTCATCCTTGACGGGAATCATGAAGAGATCCTCCAGGAGGTCTCCCTCCAGGGAGCTGAGTAGATAAACGCGAGCCCAGTCTAATGCGCGGGCGAGTTGCGAAGCGGGAATGACATCTTCGGGCATTGTTTCCCTTAAGGCACGCATTACATCTGTCGGGAATTCGCTGCGGGCAAGTTGATTGATGCCTGTTCCCGGAGCCTCTTTCAATTGAGAGAGGACAATAATGCGGCCACCATGTTCGACCAGCTTGCGGCCTGTTTCGATGGCGGCGCAGACTTCGCGCCAACCGGCTGCTCCGGAGCTCGCCTGATCGACAGAGATCACAATTGTTTCCAGACGATCAGGAACACGCACGGTCCAGAATTTTTCCAGGAGCTCTTTTCCCTTACGCATGACAGAATCGGGAGCACCCGCCAGAACCTGAGCGATGCCTCCCTGTGCTGAAGCGACTACCTGTAAGGTAAACTGGATACCGAGGAGCCAACCGATCTCTTCAACCAGCTGATGGAGGTGTCGCTCGTCCTCGGGCTCTAACTCGACATTCGCCTGCCCGTGCGACTTTTTAATCGCTTCCGCAGAGGACATGCCCGGATACAACGTGCTGAAATTTCCCTTGTATCCCAACAGGGGGGCAAAAGCGATTTGTCCAATCGGCAGGATCAGGTCGGCGTCAATGATTGCCGGGTCGAGATAAATCCGGTCCGAGGTACTACTCGAAGCGAGGTAACTCCCTCCGTTCGGCAGGTTCGCATCGTGTTCAGTTACCTGGATCTCAACCTGACAGGTTTTCCGCAGATGAGATTGAAGTTCTTCGATCAAATTCGCGGGACTGTAGGCGGGTAAGAGCACCGAGATGTGATCTGGCTTTAACCCTTTTTTGAGGGCGAGTTCACAGACAGTTTCCACCAGCACCAGGGCCTGTGGTGTTTCCGGGTCGAGTACGATCACCAGGCGGTCATCGGGAATCATACAGGAGCTGAACGGAGGGAAATCCAGTGGCTCTTCGAGCGCCTGCTCTATTTCTGTTTTCAGATTGAGGCAGGAATCGGGGGCGGAAAACGAGGACACCACATTCTCCGTCGGAATCTGCAACCGGACGTTGCCTGTTGTTCCGTATGGCATTTCGAATGTGAGTTTTCCGTTTTGTTTCACGAATTGGCCCTTCCGGAGTCCTTCGATTGGTTGGCTTCTGCTTCAAAACTGGCAGGCAAGTGGGTACAATCATGTTCACCTGCAGATGATTCTGTGCGGTGAGACTATAGAAATGGTTGAGGGTGGTTACCATCTCTAATCAGAGCTCTCAGCCATAAATTTCTAATCTATTTTATTCAATCGGCTGCTCAGAAAACAGACCAGCCTCTCCCTCCAGCTGACTTCGGTTCGGTTTCGCTCATGCATGAAGATGATGAATTAATGCTGCGCATTCAGAGCGGAGAAATCGACGCGTACGAATCATTGGTTCAGAAGTATCAGCCGCAACTGATCGGTTTTTTCTTCCGGAATATTCGCGACTCACAAATGGCGGAGGATCTTTCTCAGGATACGATGCTCCGAATTTATGATCAGGCGTGGGATTACCTCCCCCGCGGGAAATTTCGGGGCTGGATGTACCGGATCGCCCGCAACCTGATGATCGACAGCATCCGCCGTCAGTCCCGAGACGCCCTCGTTCATGCTGCCCGGGGAAAAAAAGAAGATGAAGATGATGGACTTGCCCGTATTCGGGATGAGATTCTCTCTCCCCAGGAACAGGTTCATCAACAGGAACTGGCTCAACTCGTAGATGGCCTGCTCCAGGAAATCCCCGAGGAGCAACGATTGACGTTCACATTACATCATTACTCTCAGCTCAGTCTACCTGAGGTCGCCGAGATCATGTGAAAGTACGTTACCAACGACCAAAAGCCGCTTGCGACTGGCACGCGAAAAACTACAGGAGAAGCTCAAAGAGCGGGGATTGTTTCTCCGCAGGTTGCTCCCGATGGATAAATCACTTCGTCTCCGAAACATTTTCAGGCGATCCAGGTGTCTGGTTCGAATGCGAAACTAAGATTATTTTCAGTTGAAAAACTGGTGTTTTCAGGGAAACAACTGACTTTCAGACAGGATTTTTAAACTCATTCTAAAAAAACAGAAAACAATATGATCCTCCCGGAATCATAGGGCGTACTCCTTTTAGGGCCAACGGTGGTCACACCATCTGTCTTTCCTCAGAGAGGTGTATCCTGAAAAGGCTTTCTCTCTGAGGAATCTAATCCGGACGATAGATCGAGCCAGACTGACTGGTTTACTTGATCTTCAAGATGGTCCGGGAACTTCATGGTTTTTCTGTTTCAGGGAATTGAGATGGAACATTCCGATTAACAACCGCAACTTCGCGGTTCAGCAGGTGTACTCATGACTTATTTCAGTCGTTTAACTGATATCGTATCGTGTAATCTTTCCGACATACTCGCCTCTAAAGAGAACCCGGATGAAGCACTTGAAGTGATCATCGTCGAAATGCGCGAAGGCTTTGCCGGTGCCGAGCGAGCCGTCAAGAACGCCAAACGCCAGGAAGAACGGATCCTTTCCGAACTGGAGACCTACCGGGGAGAACTGCAAACCTGGTTGGGCGAAGCCAAAGACGCCCTGCAGGCAGGCAATGAAGAAGCAGCCCGCAAAGCACTTCATCGCAAACAGGAAATGGAAGATGTGGTCGCCGGTCTCGAACAGCAGCTCAAAGCAGCCCAGGCGACAGTCAAACATCTGACCACCACCTTCCGCGCCGTCGAAGGACGCCTGAACGAAGCCCTTCGCAAACAGGCCCAGTTCAAAGGAGAACAAGTCCCCGAATCCGCCGCCTCCAGTATGGGTGCCCCCCCATCAGAACTCGTCGAAGAACGCAACAAAAGCATCGAAGACGAACTGGCGAATCTGAAAAAAGAACTGGGGATGTAACGGCGAGGCGTAAACCGGATAATCACAGCCTGTTATTCAGGATGACATACATCCCTATTTAACTTCTACTGATGAAGCGACGGAACCTTATGTTCAGAATTCTGTTGATTCTTTCTGCCATTACTGGGTTCATGTTGCATCTTAAAGAAGCAACTCCGATTATCACCCAAAAAGAACAGATTGATCTGGCCACGCGTTTTACAGCTCCTTCGGTTCCTGTCGATCTTCAAGTGGAAGCCTGGTCGAAACTTCCCCTGGCTTTTTATGTGTTTGTGGGAGTGACTGCCTGTATAAACCTGCGAAGAGAAGGGCTGATCTACATTGCAATCATCGTAATGCTCGGAACAGCGGTCGCGTTCAGTTTTGATTCACAAAACCAGATACCAAAGAACTTCTTTCTGGTCTCAATTCTCTGGGGTGGAATCTGGTACTCATCCGCACCCGTGGAGGAATCGAATCAGCAAACAGATGAAGAAGAGCCAGCCGATTTGCTGTTCGAAGAATGAATCTTTTTTATAGATGTCAGGCTCTCAGCAGCAAAACTGCGAGCACAATCCTTCGTGTCTTAGTGCCTTCGTGTTGAAATAAAAACTTCTTTCCCGTTCCAACATCACCTGCTTCCAGAATCTGTATTCAACCCACAGGTTTTTTCGTGGTGATATCTTCACCGCACGAACCAGCGCATCGCATGATTTGTTTCCGTCTTGTGGAAATCCTGTGAAAGCGGATCAACCAGCAGTCGCGCCAGGAAGCCATCTGTGCGGGGCATTAACCAACCGAAATCCCAATTGCCGGAAGCATACTGCATTGGTATGTGAGGTGCCACCCGGATGAGAGGATGCGAGCCGGCCGAAAAGAGCTGGCTGCGGGTGTGATAATAACCGGGCCCCAACTGAATGAAGACTTCATGGGGTAACGGGTTCTCTGTGGTCGAGAGATCCTGGCACAGATCTTGAATGCCGACTTTCATCTCACAACCGGAACGGAAGGCGTCCATCAATTCTTCCAGCGAACCACCGAGGACCTCGCCTGTTTCGGAATGATGTAGTAACTCCTGCCAGTCGTCGCGGACATAAAAGCGATACTCATCGAAGTCATAGATAAAGTTATGCGACGGCCCCCGCGTACCGGCATCCCAGTTATCCTGTTGATGATAGCGGGGCATGTCGTCGGGTGGCTCAAAGGGGGAGTTGCCCGGTTGTCCCGTCACTGGTTCTTTATCGAGGTAGGGGCGGGCTATCGCCTGATGACCATCCTGGTTATACATGAAGAACGACATCGACGGTCGCGGGCCGAACCCGTAAGGAGGCTCGATCGGTTGCCGAAGTGACATAA
Organism: Planctomycetaceae bacterium; assembly: GCA_041398805.1. Classification (GTDB taxonomy): domain Bacteria; phylum Planctomycetota; class Planctomycetia; order Planctomycetales; family Planctomycetaceae; genus Polystyrenella. The sequence continues at coordinate 27,702 of JAWKUC010000005.1, forward strand.
TTCCCGCCGTCCACCGCTCATCAATCAGGTAAGTTACCGAGAACTCAGAAACCTCTTCGACCACTTCATCATTATCAGAACCGGGAACGAGGTGCTCGTTATGTTTGAACTCCGTATAAATTCGCAAATCCGCTCCGCGCCCAATCGCTTTACACAAATCCTCAGTCGATCCGCTAATCACTTCCCGCCCGGAATTCAAACTGAGAACCGACCTCCACGCTGTACTGGGCATGATTTACTTTCAAATGATTTATGAACCACGAAACACGAAAGAGAAGCTATAGGAGAAACAGCGTTTTAAGAAGCATCTGGTATCTCTGGAGCAAATGAGTTTTTATTGAAACACGAAGGCACGAAGACACCAAGGGTCGAACTGATTTGATAATTTTCAGGAGCGATTGAAAAGGAAGAGAACTGGTTCAATAAGTTCAGGATCATTTCTCTTGAAAATCTTTGTGTCTTCGTGCCTTCGTGTTAAAAATATTACTCCATATTCATCTAAAACATCGAATGCTCACTCGATTATTTCCTGTTCGACCTTTTCGTGAATTTCGTGTTTTTCGTGGTTACAAATGATTTCTGTATTTCAATCAAAGATCAGCCGCCCATCATCGGTCAGCGTGGCGAGGGGGTTATAGGCGACTTCCCAGAGGTGGCCGTCGAGGTCAGAGAAGTAACCGCTGTGACCTCCCCAGAATACATCCTGAGCGGGCTTTACGATTTTTCCACCTGCTTGTTCTGCCAGCTTGAGAACTTCAGCGACTTCGTCTCGTGTGCGTACATTATGGGCGATTGTTACTCCGCGGAAGCCGGTGCCTGTGGAAGGCACAGTGGCATCTTCGGCGAGTTTGTCCCAGGGATAGAGGCAGAGTGAAATGTTCTGCAGATTGAAGAAGGCGATGTTCTCATTACTGGAGGGGGCGAGGGGGAAACCGAGTCCTGCCTGATAAAACTCAACCGACTTCTGTAAGTCGAAGACACCCAATCCCAGCATACTGACTCGTGGTTCCATCTTGATCGCTTTCATTGCAGAATTAACTGGAATCAACGGCCGTAATAGACTTCCGCCGGTAGACTCGTTTTTTCGGTGACCATCGCAGCAATTTCATCTACTTCCTGATCACTTAATGGAGTGACATAACTCTCGGTTGTCTGACGGGCGATCGTGTAGACCTGCACGAGTTTGATCTGTCCACCGGCCGCAGTGATTTCGTTCAGCCGATCACAGTAGGCAGCGGTTTCCTCTTTCGAGGGAGGCACTTCGTGCACGTTCATGAAGAGAGATTGAATGACGAGCGGTCGTGCCTGAGCTGCCTCGGTGATGTTGTCGAGAATCTGCTGGAACTTGATGTTCGCCCGGTCGATCAGTTGATAATACTCATCCGTACCCGCGTCAAGTTTCGCCCAGATTTCACCATTGTTCTGATCGAGTATCTCTAATCCTCGCTTGACGACAGGGCGATGGAACATACTGGCATTGGTGATAAGCACCATCTTGACATCGTCCAGACCCTGTTGTTTTTTCAGGTTCGAGACGAGTTCCATCAGTTCATCGAAATTCTTATACGTCGTTGGTTCACCATCACCCGAAAAGGCGACATCGTTCAAGCGACGTAAAGGTTCAGGCACGTTCTGGAATTTCTCATCCTGATAAATCTCTCCCGATTTGATGAACTCGAACATATGCTCCAGTTCAGCCATCAACTGTTCCTGACCCACAAACCGGGTCTCCGATTCACTCCGTCGATCAACCTGACAGTAAATGCAATCAAAGTTACAGATTTTATCTGGGTTAAGATTCACCCCGATGGAAATCCCCTTGCTGCGCCGGGAAAGGACCGGATAAACAAACTTATTCTCATGCCAGGAACGCGAATGATCACGGTAAAGATTGAGAGAGGCATCGCTCATACCATTCGCTCCTTTCTTTAAGTTTTCGTAGGTCAGGCACTGCCTGACGAACTTTCTGTTCGATGAACAACACGTAAACGATTGATAAGGTTGCCAGTTCAATTCAACATCGCAGTCACAAAACGAATCGGTATTTTAAATCCGAGGCTGTGTTGTTGAGATTCACAGGACATCAAATGGAATAATGGAATTCGAACTGGATGATAAGTCAGGCAGTGCCTGACCTACTTTCCTTCGTGTCTTCGTGTCTTCGTGTTGAAATCAAACCCTGACTCACCCTAATACGCCAATGGTTTCTTCCAGGTGGTTTTGAGGTCGTCGATGTTGGCGGAGATGACGGGGGAACCGGAGTTGCCTCCATAAATCACGACCTCTTTATTGTTAGTCACTTCACCCAGTAGGGCGAGGGGTAAATCCTGGAAGATCGCTTCGAACGCTTCGGCCTGTTCAGGGACAACTTCCACCACAAAGCGGGTGTTGCTTTCAGAGAAGAGGAGAACTGGTTCAGAAAGTTCGCTATCTGCGAGCAATTTTTCCAGTTTCACATCGACCCCCAGGTCACCTGCGAAGGCCATTTCGGCGAGGGCCGTTGCCAGCCCACCTTCACTCAGGTCGTGGCAGCTGCGAACAGTGCTGTTCATCATCGCCGAGTGCAGCGCATTGAAGATGAGGGGAGCCTGGACCAGGTCAACCTGAGGAACTTCACCTCCGCTTTCCCCTTTGACTTTCAGATAATGGCTGCCGCCCATTTCATTCTTTGTGGTACCAATCAGGTACAGTTTATTGCCTGTTTCTTTGAGGTCCATCGTGACCGACTTCTGGACATCTTCGATCTGACCGAGAGCACTGATCAATAGGGTGGAAGGAATCGCCACAGTTTTCTGTTCGCCCGATTCGGTTACATAAGAGAACTCGTTGTTCAAACTGTCTTTACCACTGACGAAGGGAGTATTGAAAGCCTGCGCGACATCCTGACAGGCGAGGGCGGCGCGAACCAGGCTTCCGAGGACTTCCGGTTTTTCACAGTTCCCCCAGCAGAAGTTATCGAGGATCGCAATCCGGTTTGGATCAGCACCAACAGCGACACAGTTACGAACAGCCTCATCAATTGCGGAAGCAGCCATCCAGTACGGGTCGAAGTCGCCGTAGCAGGGGTTCATTCCGTTAGAGATGACGAGCCCACGGGAACTGGTCAGATCAGGCCGCACGACAGCCGCATCAGCCGGTCCATCGGAATGAACACCGACGAGTGGTTTTACCACGCTCCCCGCCTGCACTTCGTGATCGTACTGACGAATGATCCATTCCTTGCTGCAGACATTGAGTGAACCAAGGATCGACTTGAGTTCCTGCTCGTAAGAAGTTTGTGGTGACAGCTCAACAGCTTCGGATGTGGGAGGCTGATAGTTGGCTTCCCGAATGACGGGCGGACGACCATCGTGCAGGAATTCCATGCTGATGTCACCAACGAGTTGATCTTCATATTTGAGAACAAGGTGATGCGTCTCGGTGAATTTTCCAATGATAGTCGCTTCGACACCTTCAGCCGCACAGAGTGCTTCGAAGGCTTCCCAGTTCATGGGGGGGACAGCGAGCACCATCCGCTCCTGGGCTTCGGAAATCCAGATTTCATGATACGCGAGCCCAGAGTATTTCAGCGGACATTTTTCGAGCCAGACTTCGGCACCTGACTTTTCACCCATTTCACCGACGGCACTGGAGAAACCTCCCGCACCACAGTCGGTAATCGCTGAATAGAGCCCCCGGTCGCGTGCTTCGAGGATGACATCGTGCATCATCTTCTCTGTGATCGCATTCCCAATCTGCACAGCGCCACCAGAGAGGCTTTCGCTCTCTTCTGTTAACTCAGCGGAAGAGAAGGTTGCCCCGTGAATACCATCGCGGCCGGTCCGTCCACCCACGGCAACGATGTAGTCACCGGGAGACATATTGCCGAAACATTTATCAACAGGAATCATGGCGACATTGCCGCAATAAACTAGCGGGTTACCAAGGTAACGGTCATCGAAGAAAACGGAACCATTGACAGTCGGAATTCCCATCCGGTTACCATAATCACGCACGCCCGAGACGACTCCTTCCATCACTGCTTTAGGATGCAGTGTGCCCGGGGGGAGTTCGCTGTAAGGGGTTTCGGGTGAGGCAAAGCAGAAGACATCCGTATTACAAACCGGTTTAGCTCCCAGTCCCGTACCGAGTGGGTCGCGGATCACGCCCCCGAGACCCGTGTTGGCTCCCCCGTAAGGTTCCAGCGCGGAAGGGTGATTGTGTGTTTCGACTTTGATACAGACATTCTGTTTTTCATCGAAGGTGACAATCCCGGCGTTGTCTGCAAAGACTGAAACACACCAGTCATCTTTTCCCAGTTTTTTGCGAATGTTCATTGTCGCCGCGAAGATTGTTTCTTTCAGCATGTTCTCGAAATGCAGATCACGCTGTTCATCGACGTAATGAATTCGACCCGCCAAAGTTTTGTGCGAGCAATGCTCACTCCAGGTCTGGGCGATCGTTTCTAGTTCAATATCAGTCGGATCGCGATCAAGTTCCTGGAACTGTTTCTGAATCGTCTGCATCTCAACCAGGCTGAGGTAAAGCTGACCTTCTTTGGAAAGTTTTTCCAGGTCGGTGTCGGACATTGAACGAATGGGGACTTTGATCAATTCGAACTGATAGTCGCTTCCCAGGCCGATCGTGCTCAGTTGCAGGGGGCCTTCGACAATCTGTTCGATCGCATCGTTCGCGAGCACTCGTTTGGAAACGAGTCCGAGATCTTCCTGTTTGGCATCGCTATTGAAAGTGTACTTGCGACAGGTTGAGACACCTGTCACATCAATGCCCTGTGAGGCGAGTGCTTTCTGCGTGCTGGCGGCGACGTTGTCAGTCACACCCGGTTTGAAGAGCACATTGAGAAGTCGTTCCCCTTCCGCCACTTCATGTTGATCGGCGGGAAGCTGGCGGACGGTGAAGTTCTCCACGACGGTATCTGCCAGCAGATTGTGTGCGATCTGTTCCAGCAGCATGGCGTCCTGTGGGCCTTCGACCAGAAAGGAACGGGTCGCCTGCACACTTTTAATCGAGTCGGTTCCCAGGTTTCGGGCTTCCGCCATAACACGTTCTGCTTCCCGATTGATTTCACTGGCAACTGGAGAAATTTCGACTTCCCACAACATGATGTTTTAAGCTTTCCTTGGAGAACAGGTTGAGGAGATTGGTTCGTCTGAATCCGGGTGATGGTTCAGTAGAACAGGCGAGCGACGCCATTCAAATATTTCAGACTTAAATCGATCAGGGCAGGGGAGAACAAATTTTCTCCTGTCAGTTTCATGAAAAATCGATTTACTGATGTAATCCATCCCGGTTTCTTTTGGCGTTTTTGAGCAGGTTTTGCAAGGTGTCGGCCTCCTGATTCTCGATGGCAGACCGATATTGTTGCAGCAGGGCCTGAAACTCATCGAGAGTGCGAAGTAAACCCTGGCGATTCCCCAGAAAAATGGCCTGCCAGAGTGCTGGATCACCAGCAGCAACGCGGGTTGTATCCCGGAAACCGGTCGCAGTCAGAATTTTCTGATCCTCTTTGAGATTCCCCGCCAGCACCGAGGCGACCAGGTGGGGAAGATGGCTTGTCTGGGCGAGGGCGATGTCATGCGCTTCCGGGCTCATTTCGACAACCTGCATCCCGAGCGTTTTCCAGAACTGATGTAAACGCGAGAGTTGCGTCGGATCTGTTTTGGCATGCGGAGTGACGACACAGACGCGCTCTTCGTACAGGTTCGCCTTGGCGTGTTCGAATCCCTGTTTCTCGGATCCAGCCAGCGGGTGAGATCCAATAAAATGGACCCCTTCCGGCAAACCCTGCGTTAAGGGATCGCAAATGGAGCCTTTGACACTCCCCCCATCGGTGATTAAGGTCCCTGGCTGCGCTGTCTCAGCCGCTTCCCGCACATTCTGGACGATGTGATCGACCGGAGTGCAGATAATGATCAGATCAGCAAGTCTGGATGCTTCCCTGATGTCGGTAATACCTTCATCGATCAGACCCCGATCATGGGCTTCACGCAGGCGTTCCGCATTGCGACCTACCCCGTAGATCGTTCCCGGAAAGCTGAGCTTCTTGAGTGCTGCGGCGATCGACCCACCAATCAGACCGACTCCGTGGATAACCACATTTTGGGCGAAGTCGAGTTTTTGCGAGGTGATGTCGTTCATGGTAGACAGATTCTATACCATTTTTCTGAAAGTTGCATCTTCGAGGGGAGGGTCAATCCAGCTGTCGAGTAAGAAGGGGAGCCGTCAGGGACTGAATCAGCAGAACTCTTTTCGGGGGAGGAACTGACAAATGACTGAGTTCTACTTAAGATAACTGACAGAGGCGGAAACTGTACAGCTTCCCGACAAATCAAACTATATCCCGGGAGAGAACCCCCGCCGATTTCTATTCATTCGGGAGACTGGATTAGAGTTCGGCCAGAGTTAATCCTGCTGGAAGTCTGTTCGTGGAATCATTTATCAAGGGAGTCATGTGAGATGGGTTTTGATGTCAGCGGAAAAACTGTGTTGATCACCGGCGCTAATCGGGGTATTGGAAAAGCCTTCCTGGAATCAATGCTGAAAGCGGGAGCAGCGAAGGTTTATGCGGCGGTACGAACTCCCTCTTCTGTGAATGAAATCGTCGAAGCGTCAGAAGGAAAAGTAATCGCGGTGGAGTTGGATCTCTCCAACGCAGATTCGATTAACGCTGCAGCGACCAGTGTTGGTGAGGTTGACCTGGTGATTAACAACGCTGGTGTGTTGAAAATCGCTGATCCATTTTCTGACGAGGCCTTCGAAGCACTCGATTATGAGATCGATGTCAATGTGAAGGGGTTGATCCGCATGGCCAGGGCCTTTGCTCCTTTGCTGGAGAAATCAGGGGGTGTCTTCGCCCAGTTGAACTCGGTTGCATCACTTCGCTGCTTTGCCGACTTCACTACATACTGTGCATCCAAAGCGGCAGCCTACTCAGTCACTCAGGCCCTGCATGACCTGCTGTTACCTAAAGGCGTCAAAGTCATCAGTGTACATCCCGGTCCAATCTTGACAGACATGGGAAATCACGCCGGTCTGACAGAAATCGCCGAGCCTCCCGAGCTGGTCGCCGAGGGGTTGCTTAAGGCATTGCAAAATGATGACTACCATGTCTTTCCTGACACCATGGCGAAAAACTTCTGGCAGGCCTACAAAACATTTGCCAAAGGTGTGGTGGAACCACAAACTGATGAAGTTTAAACAATCTGATTATGCGTCCGCCCTCGAAACCCGCCGACGGATCTACAGCTTGCAGGAAAAGCTCTGGATTCAGGCGGGTTTTGATAATTTAAGGAGATATAAAACGATGCTTACTTTGCGACGAGCCGCTGATCGTGGTCATGCTGATCATGGTTGGCTCGATACCTACCACACGTTTTCCTTTTCCTCTTACTTCGATCCCCGCCAGATGCGGTTTCGCTCTCTACGCGTCATGAACGAAGACCACGTTGCCCCCGGACGTGGTTTCGGCACACATCCGCACGACAACATGGAGATCGTCACCTACATCCTTGAAGGGGCTCTTGAACATCAAGACTCGATGGGCAACGGAGAAGTCCTGCGCCCGGGTGAGTTCCAGCGGATGACCGCCGGCACCGGCATCACCCACAGCGAGTTCAACCCGTCGCACGAGGAACCGGTGCATCTCTATCAAATCTGGCTGTTGCCCAGCGAAGAAGATCTCGAACCGAGCTACGAACAGAAAGCCTTTCCATTAGAAGGCCGCACCAACCAGTTCCAACTCGTCGCCTCTCCCACCGCCGCAGCAGGATCGCTCCTCATCCATCAGGACGCCCGCATTTACCTGGCGAATCTGGATCCAGGAAAGAGTCTGACCTACAGCATGCAACCCGACCGCCACGCCTGGCTCCAGGTCCTGCGCGGTTCCCTCGAACTGAACGGCGAACAACTCCAAACCTCCGACGGCGTCGCCATCAGCGAAGAACAGGAGCTGCAATTAAAGAGCGCTGCTGGTACGGAAGTGATGTTGTTTGATCTGGGGTAGGAGTTTTTTATTAAACACGAAGGCACGAAGACACGAAGATATGCAGGTCAGAAATGACTTAGTTCACAATCATATCTGAAAATGAATCATCTTCAGGAACTTCCGGTGTGATGACAGAAATGAACATCATTGTCTGGAATCGAATGGTGGGGAATTGTCGATGAGATGAAGCTGAGTATGCTTTAGAAGCAGTTCAAAATGGATTTATTTGACCAGGCTGACAGGTGGAGTTATTTCTGATTAAACTCATCCAACGCCTTATTACAATAGGTAAATTGATCCGCGATTTCCTTGAGAGCAGATTCAAATGAATCTGTTTCATCAGATTCGCTCAACATCAAATTAACCAGATGATCCATTTCATCTAGCAGTTTTGGCAAATTCTGTTGCTCAGAGTCACCGCTAATCATGCGTGCATAGATTATAAGAGTGTGAATAGCCTGGATCGCCGGGACTAGTTTACTCTCAATCATCATAATAGATTACTTTCAGTCTTGAGCTTTGTTTTCTCTAGAATTAACTGTCAACTACTTTGCTTTGATATCGGTTAGCTTGATGAAGTATTGCAACTCTAAATTATGCAGGTCAGGAAGTGATCTTTAGAGTTCATTATCATCTTAACTGCTGTTTAAAACGACACGTGCGTGATCGAAGCAGTGATTTCTCAGGTCTGTTTTTCTAATCCAGAAGGTCAAGCTTCCAGCATCTCCCCAACGCCAATCGAGTACTGGTTCAGATTTTAATTCCAACAGCAAAATCCATTCACTGAAACTCCCATCTTCGTCAGGCGAAATAAAGTCAGATTTACTGTCGTATTCATATCCAGCTGAAGTCATTTCGCAAATTACTCTCGACAAATCTGAGTACGCTTCTGCATAGCCCATCAAATGATGTCTAGCAAAATTTCCTGAATGGCTGTGGTAATAATCCTGATACGATCCCTCCCCCTGGTAAATCGAATTCAGGCTATCGCCTTCAATCGAGTCGGGGTCAGGTAGAAATAGAAATACTCTGCTTAAAACGGAGCAGGTCTTGTTGTTCTTAACTCGCGGATCTATCTTGCCGTGCTCATATGACTGCAACCCATCTTCTGGAAAATAGACGACTCTCCATCCCATTGAATCATCTGGATCCAGTCCCCAGGCATGTTGTGTCGGATCGTAAAAAAAGGAGAGAATGCCTGATTCTGGAAGCAGAGAACAAAATGAAGCTGCCTTGACTTCGGCCAGGTTAATCTGACACAGAAATTGTAGTGGAATCGCGGGAAGCTGTGGCCAATAGTGATTTTTCCAGTGAGGCCATTCAAAAGCGGTATTCACATCTGGAATACCACCAAATTTAGTACTACCAGTTGGGATAAAATCATCGTCAGTTTGAAGTGGGGCTAATCGCAGACCAGTTAAGATGAAAAGAGGTTCAATTTTCTGTGACAGTAGCTGATATTCATGCTCCAGTCCCTCTGAGTTAATCTGCACATCATCAGGTTGGTTCTGTATTGATTCGGGCTTTTTCAGATTTTCCGGCTGCGGTTTAATTATTTTATGAGTCTCAAACAGGAAGGGTTCGAAAATCTTACTAATCACAGGATCGTCTCGATTATCTGGACACCAATCTGGAGAAGGGGCTATATCATCTATCCTCTTGCGAACCAGCTCTTTGAAGGTGTTCCAACATGCGAAACCAAAGAGTTTTGGAGCGACTATGAATGAAGATGGCAAAGGCCAATCCTGAAACAGTTTATGTTGTTGAGTCTGGTAGTTGTTTCCATTTTCCCATCCTCGCCGCAAAAACATCTTACAGGTTCGCACAAAGGAATCCAGGACAGCAATTCGAAGTCTGTCAGTCACGAAAGCATCCACGTAGTAGACTTCGATGAATTGTGGCCACGCAACAGAAGCCTTATTTCGTTGTAAATCGTTGAAGAGTTGTCGTAAAGTAGAAGATGAATTTTCAAAAACATAGCTTGCGACATCTTCGTAACCAAGCGACTTGACCGTTTCGCTGAGCCTTGTCTGCCACCCTTTCGCCCATGTTTTCTCAACCATCTGGCTCTATTCTCGCAGTCTTGCTAAAAGTATTTCTTATCAGATGCTACAGATTAACACGAGCTAAGGACGAGCTCTTTCAGTGAACCATTCAAAGGCTTCAATTCTGTATGTGGGAAGTTGCCTAAATAATATTCTTGCCAGAGAGAATTCAACCACGGATCATTGATGTTCAGAAATAGAGCTGATCCAATCAGACCGAAGTCATCAGAAACGTACCCTGAAAGTTCTGGATTGGCTGTTATCTCATAGACTCGTTTAAAAGTAGTCTCTCGAAGCAGGTTTATTTTACGTTTCTCTTCAGATGACAGATTGTTCTGGTTCTTCGTTATGTCATAAACGCGAAGCCAATCCACTTCGAATTCAGTAGAATCTCTCATTGCCAAGACAGATTCAAGATCAAGCTGGTCGAACATATCTGATTGGATGATTCGATATTCTGTTATTTTCTCTATCAATGTATCAACGACATGCATATGACTGGAGTCGATTTCTGTTTCGTATCAGACGCATTTATTCACATAGAATCGGGATCAAATCATGGCCAAAAAATCTAGCGAACGCGATACCCCATTTATATCCATGTAAATTCCTGTGAGTGGATGCTGACTCTGAAGTTGAAGTGAAAGAGAGTGGTACTTAGGTGGCTATGATACAACTGTTATTCAAGAATTATTCCTGTGGCAAGAATGCCTTGCCCGCGTGTTAATGTGAATCTGGCACCCTTTTTCAGAATCGACGTTGGAGCCTTCGGGGCAGGAAGTGTAACTTCAACCTCAAATTGTGTCGTGCTTTCATCAGGGACTTCTTCAAAGTGGAGGAACATTGTCCAGGTGTTTTTCGATTCATCTTCAGGAAATCTTGACCATACATAGTAGACTGCAGGCTGGCTCCCCAGTTTATACATGAATTTGCATTGTTCACCCGGTGTCATTTCAATGTGGGCAAGTCTTTTTATCATGTCCATTAAGTACACTCTGATTTCTTATTGATCAAAAAAGTCTGCGCCAAGAGTGGTTAACTCGATCATGACAACTTCCGCTCCGGACTTCATAACATAACGGTTTAAATCAGAGTTGAAGCAAACAAAAGAATCTAACTCAAGTGAGTCTATGTGGAAACCAGAGTTACCCACGCAGATTTCAATAAGTCCCTTATTTTGGAGCAGTCGAATTTGAGATTGGACATTGTCTAATGAAAACGATTCCACATGAGCTGAATTCTTTGCATCATTGACGATGATATACAATTCTTCTTCACCAGCCTCATGGAGCGAGCGTAGAATACTCGATGCAGTTCCGGAGAGAGATGTTTTTCTCATGGCAAGTTATTCGGAAAATATAAATCCAGTGACGTTCAATCCAACCGCAACCATCCTACGCCAGCACATCCCCAATCACATGCCCATGCACGTCGGTTAGTCTGCGTTCTAACCCGTTATGCTTATACGTCAGGCGTTCGTGGTTGATGCCCAGGAGGTGGAGGGTGGTGGCGTGGAGGTCGTAGCCAGTGGTAATGTTCTCGGCCGCTTCGTAGGCGAAGTCGTCGCTTTGACCGTGGGCGACGCCCCCCTTGATCCCGGCCCCACAGAGCCAGCTGATGAAGGTTCCCCCGTTGTGGTCGCGGCCTGTTGCTCCCTGGGTGAAGGGCATGCGACCGAACTCGGTCGTAAAGATGACGAGTGTGTCTTCCAGCAGACCGCGCTCTTTTAAATCGGTGAGCAGGGCACCGATCGGTTGATCAACGGAGAGGGCGATCTTCGCCAGTTCGTTGGGGATGTCGGTGTGATTGTCCCAGTTATCTTTCGGTCCCCCCGCACCACTCCAGACCTGGACGAATCGCACATCCCGTTCGATCAGTCGGCGGGCGATCAGGCAGTTCTTACCGAAATGATACGTTGCGTCATTGTTGAGACCGTAAGCCTCCTGAGTGATGTCTGATTCACGTGTCAGGTCGAGTGCTTCGGGAGCACTCAACTGCATCTTCGCCGCCAGTTCAAAAGAAGCAATGCGCGCTTCCAGCCGTAAGTCGGCTTCGCGCGTCTGCTGATGTTGCCTGTTCAGTTGCTCGATCAGAGCGAGCCCATCTGTTTCTGAAACCGATGTGATTTGCCCCGCTGCTTCAGGTGGAAGCAGGTTGGGAATCGGATGGGCGGTGTGCGGTTTGATGATCGTCGCCGCATTTGCCGCTGGCAGAAAACCGGCCGAGAAATTCCCGGTGTTGTTGTAAGGGAGCCCGCGATGATCGGGCAGCACGACGTAACTGGGCAGGTTGTCGGTTAAACTTCCCAAACCATAACTGAGCCAGGCTCCCATCGACGGAAATCCAGGATTGAGGAAACCGGTATTCTGCAGGTAACTGGCCGGTCCATGTACGTTCGTCTGAGATTTCATCGCCATCAGGAAGGCAAGGTCATCGACATGCTGCGCCATGTGCGGCAACACCGAGCTGACCCAGCGGCCTGACTCGCCATACTGCTGGAACTCAAAGGGAGACTTCATCAACGAACCCGGTTCACTCGTCACGGCGACCTTGATACCGAAGTCCCGTTTTTCACCATGCCGTTTATGAAGCTCGGGTTTGTAATCGAAGGTGTCCATCTGGCTGACACCCCCATTCATGAAGAGCTGAATCACCCGGCGTACCTTAGCAGGGTGATGCAGACCACCGTTCAACCCGCTTGCAGGGGGCGTTTCACTCGCACGGGCTTGCTCCCGCAACATCAGGTCGAGCACAGCGAGACTTCCCAGGCCCCCTCCTGTGCGGGTGAGAAAGTCGCGACGGGTGCAACTTGGTTCTGTCGTAATTTGATGATCAGACATCGGGGTTAGTCCACGAAGAGGAACTCGTTGGTGTTAAAGAGAAACCGGCACGTATTGGCGAGGCCATGTTTTGCGGTGTAGGCCAGCACACTGCTTAATTCCTCCGGGCGGGGAGGGCGACTGTATAACCGGTGCCAGAGGAGTGTCAGTTGCTCTGCTTTACTATCGGTGATCGATTGCAGATTATCCGCGAGCAGTTCACTCTGCCGAATAACGAACTTATCGTTGAGCGTCGCCAGGGCCTGAATTGCTGTGAGAGAGACATTTCGTTTGGGGGTGAGTTGCGACGAATCGGGGCAGTCGAGCGATTCCATAAAGGGATCAGGGATTGTGCGGAAAATGAAGCGATAGACACTGCGGCGGTAGTTGGCCGGGTCGTCGATGTCGAAGTTCAGGTAATCGACATTCGGGGTGACATGAATGCCGGGAGTCTGAATGAACTGTTTCACAGAAGGCCCCCCATTTTCGAATCGAGCGAGGCTGAGATTGCGAGCAGGCTATCCCGGAAAGATTCCGCATCCAACCGCTGCCTGTTCATTCTCCAGAGAAGCTGATTGCCAGCATCAACCTCGACCCCTTGTGGAAGAGACAGCGAGGATTGCTGGTAGACGGCACTCGTCAGAATAATGCGGTGGAGCGCTTTGAGCGAACCCTGCTGTTGTTGGAGTGTGATGGCCAACCAGTCGAGTAGTTCCGGATGCGTGGGGAAGGAACCCATCTGCCCGAAGTCGTTGGGAGTATCGACGAGTGCCTGACCAAAGTGATACAACCAGACCCGATTCGCGATCGACCGCCAGGTGAGCGGGTTCTGCTTGGAAGCGAGCCACTCAGCGAGCGCTTCGCGCCGCACTCCTTCATTGGTGGGAGTGTCGAGAACCAGTTCGCCCGGGAGTGATTCCAGACATCGTAACGCCCCCACTGAAGCGAGTTCGCGCGGATCGCTGACCAGTCCGCGATGCAGCACATGCACGTCGCGAGGTTCGGCGGCGGGTTTGAACGAGCCTTCTTTCTCGAAATTATTCGTTCCACAATAAACCAATTGTTGTGGAGGCAGACTGGCGAGTTCCGTCTCAAGTTGGTGTAGCAACACCCAGTGCAGAAGTTTTGCCTGATCCTCCGGAGTGCGGGTGTCAAAGTCCTGACGTAAAATGGTGGCCAGCTCGATGGGGATCAACGATTGCGTTCGCAGCAGTTCAAGGGGAGCATCAGTCACCGTAATTCGAAAACAACCGATGAGATGACTACGCCCGTGGGTTTGCTCCAGTTCAATCTGCAATGTCTGCTCGTCTGACCAGCTGGCGATTTCTGTCAGCGGAAAGATAGCGAAGTGGGGTTTCCCTTCTGCGGGATGAATACCCCACGCCGTACCGGGGTTGTTATCAACAGCTTTATCAATCTCCCACCCCTCCTGGTTGAAATCCGCAAACGGAGTCGCCAGCGCGAGGGCTTTCGGTTTCGTTTCACTCTCGTTTGATTGAAGTAGATGGACTTCATTCAGATGCAGATTCCCATTCTCCGCCCGGCCTGGCCCTTTGTTAGGCAGGGAATCGTGCGGCAGCACTTCCAGCCGCACGGCGGTGATCTGCTTGAGAGAACTTGAACCGGTGAGTCGATAGATATCGGTTTCGGGTTTCTCCCCTTCCACCAGATAAGAACCATCTGCTTGAGAGGCAAGTGTTGCCCCTTCTGTTGATTCAGCTGAGAGAATAGTCAACGGTTCCCATAACACATGCTGATCGAGAGACTCTGCCTCCCAGTTTTTCAGCAGCGTTACATTTCCTTCAGTTAAATACGCGGTTGGATCATTCTGAAATTGGCTTCGAGCAGTGATTTTTTCTTAAGGAGTGAGTGTCGTCTGAGTGCCGTGGCCGGGTCTTCATCAAAGGCCCGGTTCGCTTTGTCTATCCCAGAGAAAATCGCCTGGAAACCGTAGTAGTCCGACTGGCTGATTGGATCGAACTTGTGATCGTGACAGCGGGCACAATGGATACTGGTGCTGTTGAAGGTCGACATGACAGTCGTGACGATGTCGTCCCGATCGAGGTATTGCCCCTTGATGCGGTCGATCGAGTCTTCACGAATATCGCGGAGTGAACTTTCATCCCACGGACCGGCAGAGAGAAAACCAGTGGCGGTGAGCGAATCGGGATCGAGTGGATGCAGAACATCACCAGCGATCTGTTCTTTGACAAACTCAGAGTAAGGTTTGTCCTGATTGAAACTCCGAATGAGATAATCGCGATAGGGCCACGAATGTTCGCGGGGACGATCCTGATCGTGACCGTGAGTCTCCGCAAAGTGGACGAGGTCCATCCAGTGTCGCGCCCACCGCTCGCCATATCTGGGACTGGCAAGCATGCGATCAATCACCTTCTCCCACGCATCGGGGAGGCGTCATTCACGTACTCGTCGACTTCAGCGGGTGTGGGGGCAATCCGGTTAAGTCATAAGTCACGCGGCGGATCAATGTAACCCGGTCGGTGAGCGGTGAGGGTGATAATCCAGCTTCCTGCAACCGGGCGACGATGAAGTAATCGATCGGTGTCTGGCACCACTCTTCCAGTTCCGGTGAGTTCAGCTCGGGAAGATCAGGTTCGGCTAACTCCTGATAAGCCCAGTGCACCGGCCACTCGGCACCCGCTTCGATCCAGGCTTTGATTTTCTCAGCCTCGGTTGCAGAGAGTGGCTTACCTTCAGGTGGCATTCTTAGATCGGGGTCGGTCGAGGTGATTCGCTCGAGCAAGGTACTTGCTTCCGGTTCCCCGGGAACAAGCTGTCCCCTTCGATGGCGGACTCGCGGATTGTCAGATTGAGATCGGCTTCTGGTTCATCAGCACCATGACACTTCAGGCACTTGGACGCAAACACGGTCCGCACATCCCGTTCAAAGTTAAACGGAATCTCCTCATGGAATCGGCTTCTGACCCAGCCCGTACAACATGATCACGCACAGGCAAATGACGCTGCGTAGTAATGATAAATGTTTGCGGAACGAAGATTCCAAGAGAGAATTCCCACCAGAAAATCGAGGCTTGAAACGGGTGTGAAAAACAGACATAGAGGATTCAATTTTAACGCATGGAGCCTTGTTTATGCGAATGGAAATCAACCGGGATCACCTGTTATTTCTTATTTGGATGGGGTCGTTTTGAGGGCCTGTTGGGCGAACTTTGTGTCGTTTGGTGGCGGGATGGGTTATAAACAATAAAAACCCGGGAAGGATGTTTTTAATTCCTCGCGGATCCTTTGATTGCGATTTAAAGAACTACGAAAACCGATGCCGCATCTACAACAAGCGATTTTGTTATTGTTGGTGACTCTTCTCACTCTCTGCGCGACTGCTCAAGCGGAACCACTGCCAGAGAGAACCGCTCTGGATGATTACGTTCATAAACCGGATGACAGCTATGAGTGGAAAGTCGTATTCGATGAGACCTCCCTTGGTCTTCGCACTGTGGTGCTCCACATGATCTCTCAAACCTGGAGAACACCCGAGGAAGTCAATCGCCCACAGTGGGAGCATTTTCTATCAATCCATATACCGGAGAAGCTTGACTCTACTATTGGTGGTCTGGTGATTGGTAATGGAAAGTATGCTCATGGTTTGAATCAGTTTCTGCTTCAATCTGCATCCGGTGCTTCTGTGCTTGCCAGGCAGACCAACACGGTTTGTGCTTCTTTGAGCACGGTTCCGAACCAGCCTTTGACTTTTTATGAAGAGGGGACTGTTGTAAACCCACTCTTAACCAGGCCGGAACAGGAACGGGTGGAGGATGACCTGGTCGCTTATACCTGGGACAAGTATCTGAAAACAGGTGATCCGACGTGGCCCGCTTTTAATCCGATGGTGAAAAGCGCCGTGCGGGCGATGGATGCGGTTACCGAATTCATGGCCTCGGAAGAGGGGGGAGAAATCAAGATCGACAGGTTCGTCTTGACGGGGGCTTCCAAACGAGGTTGGACCACCTGGTTAACCGCGGCAGTTGACGATCGTGTTGTGGGGATCGCTCCACTCGTTATTGATGTATTAAACGCCCGCGCATCGATGTTGCATCACTTTGAATCGTATGGTTTCTGGGCCTCCCCCATTAAAGATTATGTGCATCATCAAATCATGGCCCGCATGGCCGAACCCCGCTTGCAGGAACTCTACGAGTTGATCGATCCTTATTACTATCGGGACCGGTTGGAAATTCCGAAGCTCGTTATGAATGCAACGGGTGATCAGTTTTTTCTCCCCGATTCATCGCAATTTTATTGGGATGATCTGAAAGGGGACAAATATCTGCGTTATGTGCCGAATACCGACCACGGATTAGGAGACTCAGATGCATTGGAATCGCTCATCTGTTTTTATTTCCTGATGACCCATAACCAGCAGATTCCCAATATTGATTGGGAAGTACAAGAGGATGGTTCCCTCGTGCTGACGCCTTCCATCCAACCTGAAGAAGTCCGTCTCTGGCAGGCTAATAATCCGACCGGGCGCGATTTCCGGCTGGGAAGGATCGGACCGGCTTACACCAGTTCTGTCATTGAGTCCGATGCGGATGGAAAATACGTCGGTCGGGGGGATATTGAGCAGAGTGGCTGGACCGCTTATTTTCTGGAAGCAACATTTGACCTGGGAAGAAATCATCTCGGCCAGAAGCTGACACATAAACTGACGACTCAGGTCAAAGTGATGCCCGATAAGGAACCGTTTAAAGGCAAAGATCCGACTCAACCCAACACTTATACTCTGGTTTTCAAACATAATGGTGCAGGGACTGTGGATGTGATGCACAACATTCTCAAGCGGAAAATTCCGGGTGATAAACGGAATATTCGTCTCTTAAGAAAAACCCTGGGTGAGTTCGGCTATATTCACATCAGAGCAGCCGATGATTTAGAGAAGGCTTTGGACAAGGGATTGAGCTACCTGAAAAGTCAGGGATTTAAATATGTTGACTATCATATTGAATCAGGGGAGGTGCCGACTTTTCCACCGATCCATCCGAGCAAGAAGGCAAAGTGAATGCTGGCCGCTTGGAAAAATCAAACATATTTTCTGAGAAAAAACTAAAAAACCGAAACCGCTCCAGAAAGCGGTTTCGGTTTATTTTTTTCCGGTCAAAAGAGGTTACTCTTAATATACAGGGCTGAAGAACTTCGGAAGCTCACACTTCATTTTTATCTCATCTCTTAACAGCTTGCTGAAGCTCTCTGGTCCGCCCGGTTCACGCTCGGGCAGCTCGCTGTCCGTCCATGCACCGCTCCTCCAATTCTGAATTTTTTCTGCTGTAACTCTTTTAGAGATTGGCAGTTCTGTGTTTTGCGTTCTATTCACAACACTTTGGAATAAGGAGACCTGTGGCCATGGCCAAATACACTCCAGAGCAGATTCACAACGTTGCCCTCGTGGGGCATGGGGCGGTCGGTAAAACCTCGCTGGCCGATTTGCTCCTGCACAAAGCGGGGATTGCACCTAAACCTGGTTCTGTTGATGCCGGAACCAGCTTGCTGGATACCGAAGAAGACGAAAAACATCACAAACACTCCATCTTCTCCACGCTAGTCCATTTTGATCACCACGGCCGTCGTGTGAATGTCTTTGATACCCCCGGCTATCCCGATTTTATCGGGCAAGTGATCGGCACTTAAGAGCGACTGAAACAGCTATTATTACGATCAGTGCACCCTCAGGTATCGAAGTGAATACCCGCCGCGTTTTTGCTGAAGCAGAAAAAGCGGGCATCGGCAAGATGATCGTGTTGAATAAAATGGACCACGATAATATCGACTTCATCGAATTGCTGGCGTCGATTCAGGATATGTTTGGACGGGGTTGTGTCCCTTTCAATTTACCAATAGGACTCGGTTCAACTTTTTCAGGTGTGTATGACACCTTGAATCCTCCCGGTGAGATTCCTCAGGGACTGCCGATGAATCCGCATGATGTCTCTCAGATGGTGATGGATTCGATCGTCGAGGCAGACGAAGACCTGATGATGCGTTATCTCGAAGGAGAAAAAATCTCTGCTGAAGAAATTGCCCACGGTGTTGCCCACGCCATCGCCGAAGGTTCGCTGATTCCGATTTTCTGCATGTCCGTTCATAAGGACATCGGCGTGAATGAATTTCTCGATTCGCTGGCCGACTTTGCTGACTCACCGATCGATGTGCACCATCGTGCGTTCGATTCAGGTGGAGAAGAGATCAACCTTGAACCCGATCCGGATGGACCGCTCGTCGCGCAGGTCATTAAAACTCGAATTGACCCCTTTGTCGCCAGACTGAGTTACATCCGTGTCTATTCCGGTACCTTGAAAAAAGATGCGACGATTTACAGTACCGGCGCTGAAAAGCCGGTCAAGATTCCGCAACTTATGGAAGTCCAGGGAGCGCATCAGGAACCAGTTGATGAAGCGGGACCGGGTTATATTGTGGCGGTTGCCAAGGCGGATGACTTACATGTTGGTGATTCGCTGATGAACAATGAAGAGTCTCCGCATATGCCTCCGATCTCGTTCCCCACTCCGATGATTGGCCTGGCGGTTGAACCGAAAAGCCGCGCAGATCAACAGAAGATCTCTGGTGCGTTACATAAGATCGAGGAAGAAGACCCTACCTTTCATATGACACGCGACCCGCAGACAAAAGAACTCGTCATGACCGGGCTCTCCGAACTGCATTTGAAATTGATCGAAGAGCGACTGAAATCGCGTGACAAAGTCGAGATCATCACCCATCAGCCTAAAATTCCGTATCGCGAAACGGTGAACGGTGTCGCTGAAGGAAGTTACCGGCATAAAAAGCAGTCGGGTGGTTCCGGTCAGTTTGCCGAGGTTCATTTCCGGATTGCTCCACTCAATCAGGGAATCGAACCGGACGATTATTTCACCAAAGATCGGTTCGCATCGATGCGGACTTATCATTATCAGCCCGATTTGAATTACGCCTTCGTCGATCGTGTCACTGGAGGAAGCGTGCCGAATAACTTCATTCCTGCCGTAGAGAAGGGGATTCTCGAACGGATGGAGAAAGGGGTTCTGGCCGGTTTCCAGGTGCAGGATGTCAGTTGTGAACTTTTCTTTGGCAAAGATCACCCGGTGGATAGCAATGAAACTGCCTTTAAAATGGCAGCCAGCCATTGTTTCCGGGAAGTCTTCCAGAAAGCGAAACCGACCTTGCTGGAGCCGATCGTGAACCTGGAAGTGACTGTCCCTGAGGACAAACTGGGGGACATCACCTCCGACCTCAACAGTCGCCGTGGACGCGTGGAAGGGATGGATGGCCTGCCGGGTGGTTATCAACTGATCCACGCCAAAGCCCCCTTGGCTGAGGTGATGACGTACGCTCGGTCACTTTCGAGCATGACAGGGGGTCAAGGTTCGTTTACGATGGAGCTCTCGCACTATGAGACCGTTCCTCCGAACGAACAACAGAAAATCGTCGCCGCTGCGACACACCCTACAGACGAAGACGAATAGAAGGCGCATTTCAGCTAATACGTCTTTCTATTTACCCGACCCCGCTCATCTGAATTGATGAGTGGGGTTCTTTTTTCGTATGAGAAAATGAATTACCAATCAGAATCCAGGTCTATTCAAATGAAGGAAGTATGCGAATCGGATATAAATATAGAATGACAGAGGTGGGTGATTTAAATAACAATCTCCTGATAAATAAATAGACATAGACACGGCATGATTAATATCGTTTCTGGTGACATTTTTGAATCGAGTGCTGAAGCTCTCGCCAACCCTGTAAACGCCAAAGGAGTGATGGGAAAAGGGTTGGCAAAAGTATTTCGGGATAAGTTTCCCGAAATTATGGCTCCTTATCGTGAAGCCTGTGATATTGGAAAGTTGCAGACAGGACAAGTATTAACTATTGAAGTCTCCTCTGCTAAAGGCACTAGATTTGTTATTAATTTTCCCACTAAGACTCATTGGCGTGGTAAGTCAAAGATAGAATTTATCGAAACTGGTTTGGACGCTCTTGTCGCCGAACTTACTAGGTTAGGAATTCAATCGGTTGCCATTCCTCCATTAGGTTGTGGTTTAGGAGGGTTAGCTTGGGAAACAGTGCATAAAATGATCTTGCAAAAACTAAAAAGTCTGGAGGATTCGATTAGAATTGATTTGTATCCACCAGGATAATTGCTTGATTTCAGGTTCATTAACAGATGGAAAGTTGAATGTTAAGTTATTTGATACGATCTTAGTTTAATGACTATCTGAATTCTCGTTCTTCAACCCTACAGGAATAATTCATGCCTCTCATTATCCGCATTCTGTTTGCGTTACTCATCTTCAGCTCTGTTTCCCTTCCGCTTTCTGCGGCGCATAAAGTGATTATGCAGGGGAATGGGAAACTGGCTATCGTGGATCAGTCCGGCGAGGTTGAGTGGGAGATGCCCTGGAAGGATATCCACGATCTGCATCTACTGGAGAATGGAAATATTCTGACTGTGCGTGGCTTCCGGGAAGTCGTTGAGATTGATCACAAGACGAAAGAAGTCGTCTGGAGTTATGACTGTGCTGAGCAGAATGGAAATTCAGGGAAGAAGATTGAAATCCATGCGATTCAGCCGCTGGAAGAGGGACAGGTGATGATTGCGGAATCCGGGGTAGGGCGGATTATCGAAATCGACAGATCGGGAAAACTGCTCAAGACCGTTCCGCTTAAAATCGACCACCCTCATCCGCATCGTGATACACGTCTCGCCCGCAAAATCAGTAATGGTAATTACCTGGTCTGTCATGAGGGTGATGGGGTTGTCCGTGAATATGACGGGAAAAGTGGCAAGGTCATCTGGGAGTACGAAATTCCCCTGTTTGGAAAGGAACCACAACCGGGTCATGGTCTGGACGCCTTTGGAAACAGCGTCTACGCGGCTCTTCGGCTTGAGAACGGCAACACCCTGATCGCGACTGGAAACGGGCACTCAGTGATCGAAGTCACTCCTGGGAAGGAAATCGTCTGGGCTCTGCATCAGGATGATCTGGCCGGCATTCGGTTTGCCTGGGTAACCATCCTGGAAGTTCTCCCGAACGGTAATTACATCATAGGGAACTGCCATGCGGGCCCTGAGAATCCACTCCTGGTGGAGATCGCACCGAAGTCCAAAGAGGTTGTCTGGACGTTCGACCAATACAACCGCTTTGGTAACTCCGCTCCAACTTCGCAGATCATGGACGTTTCCGGCAAAGTGAATCGATAAAGCCTTCCCAGGCTTGCTGTGACATGCATGCAAAGTTCCTGGTTGCCTGCATCGCTTTTAAGCTGTCACGAAATACCGGTTTTACCATGAATATCGATTCTCGATGGGGTTCCTTGCGCGCCGTCTGTGCCGATTGTGCGGGTCTTAATACTTAAGGTCTGCTTAGTTTGCTTTAGCCCTGTTTTTCTCTTTTATCTAAAGTTTCATAAGCTGGTTTTGATGCCTCGTTATAACCCCTAACCCGGAAAAAATTCTCAAGTTTTCCTAACTGCTTAATCCCTCTTGTAGTTCTGATCGTTACAACCGGTCCGGGTATCGATCGTTCCGATTACAGAGACAATTTATTCTTTGCAACTGCTTCAGTCTGTAACCATAATTCTAACAGCAGCAAGCTTCCGGTCTGGTCAAGCTGTAACAGAGTTCAACTCTGTGTCGGAGACCAGAGCAGGAAGCAGGCTCATGAAAAGAGATCCCCGACTTACCGACTCGAACATCAGACACACCCTGTCACTAGAGTTCACACCATGATTTTTGTCCCGCTTTGATCGGGCACCCTGGGAGATTCTGTCATGAGAGCAACTTTGTTACTCGCCTTAGTTACGCTGGCAGTGCCAGTGACGGCGGATGCAGGTTGGTACATGGGCGCCGGCAGTTATAACTGCTGTCCGGTTCAAGCTTGTCAACCTACGTCATGCTACACCACCTGTAAGGTGGAACGCCAAACCTGTTACAAAACAGTCTATGACACCGTCATGGAACCGGAGCAGTACACCGTCTGTCGTACCGTTTACGACACGGTTTATGAAGATATTGCGACGACCTGTTATCGCGACGTCACCGAAACTCAGTACCGTACTGAGGAATACACCGTCGCCCGTCCGGTCTACGAAACCAGTAGCCGCACCGAAACCTACACCGTCATGAAGCCGGTAACAGAAACCTGTTACCGCGATTGCTCCTACACCGTCATGCACCAGACTTTCGAAGACCGTGTGCGCGAGTGTAGCCGCACTGTCATGCGACCTGTCACGGAAACGATCGAACGGGAATGCCGTCGCACCGTGATGAAACAGGTTTGCGAGACGGTCAATCAGGAGCGGTGCTACACCATCATGAAACCGGTGACGACCTGCAAAACAGTTCGTCGCGATTGCGGACGCTGGACCTGGAAACCTGTTTGTGTTCCCGGACCTTCTGTTCCCCGGTTGACTTGCGATCCCTGCACCGGCTGGAATGTCTGCATGACTCAGCTGCCTGGTTTGACTACTTACAAACCGGAATGGTGTCCAAACATCGTCGAACAACAGATTCCCTGTACCACTTACGTCCCCGAGGTTGTTCGTCAGAACTGCCCGGTGACTGTCACCAGGTGTGTACCCGAAGTTGTTGTGACTAAAGTTCCTGTAACCGTCTGTAAGATGGTTCCGGAAACGATCGTCGAAAAAATTCCTTACCGTGTCTGCAAACTGGTACCGGAAACAATTGTCAAAAAGGTTCCTTATCAGGTTTGTAAAATGGTTCCCGAACAATGCAGTCGGGAAATCCCTGTTCAAACCTGTAAAATGGTCTACGAAAAGAAAACCTGTGAGGTTCCTTTCTGTGTGACCAAAAAAGTTCCTTATGAAGTGACACGTCGTGTTGCCAAATGCGTGCCACGTCAGGAAGAAGTGACCTGCACTCGAATGGTCGCCAAATGCGTCCCCCGTCAGGTTGCTTATGAAGTCTGTCGAGTGGTTCCCAGCACTGTCTGTACTACCTGTGACAGTGGTTGTGCCGACGGAAACTGTTCTGTACCAGCTTCTGGTACCGAAACAGGTGATGCCGAATCGACTTATGGGGACGAAATCGAAACCCAGAAACCGACTCCAATTCCTGAAGAAGACCCTGAAGAAAACGTACCGACACCTGAGCCTTCTGTCTGATCAACAGGCTGAGAGCATTTAAAGTTATCGGTAGAACATAAAGAACCCGACGGTTCGACCCTGATGAGAACGCACACCTCACCCGTGTGCGTTCTTTTTTTTATGAATTGATTTTCTGCGGTCAATCAAAGCCTGTCGTTTGAGCATGCTGGTGTCGTATCATCTGGTGAGCAGAGAGAATCTACGTACATCGTATCGCAAATCAGGAAATTAAGCGCTTAGAGGGGAAACAGAAGAGACTCATGGGATTCTCGCTGATTACAGGTGGAGCTGGCTTTATCGGGAGCCATCTTTGCCGGACATTGCTGGAGCAGGGTGAGCAGGTCAGGGTGATTGACGACCTCTCTACAGGGCGCATGGAAAATCTGACGCCACTCTTGAAGAAGTACCCGAAGCTGGAGTTCCGGGAAGCCTCGATCACCAATCACGCCGCATTGAACGATGCCCTGCAGGATGTTGATACGATTTATCATCTGGCAGCCGCAGTCGGTGTAAAGCTTGTCGCGGAGAACCCGGTCCGCACGATCGAAACGAACATTGCTCCGACAGAGACATTACTCAAGGTGGCTGCTGTTCGCAATCAGCAGGTCTTTCTCGCTTCGACCAGTGAAGTTTATGGAAAAAATCCGAATCCCATCTGGTCTGAAGAAGATGATCTTTGTCTTGGGCCCACCTCACGTCCCCGCTGGGCTTATGGTTGTTCCAAGGCCATCGATGAATTTCTGGCACTTGCCTATGCCCGCGAGCACAATCTTCCCATTGTGATTGGACGATTCTTCAACGTCGTGGGGCCGGGGCAACTCGGGAATTATGGAATGGTGATTCCCCGGTTCGTTGATCTGGCTCTGGCGGGTCAAAATTTAACAGTCTACGACGACGGTCAACAGGAACGCTGTTTCGCGCATGTTGACGAAGTAGTTCGCTGTGTGCTTAAGTTAATGCAAACTCCGGAAGCGAACGGACAGATTTGTAACATAGGAGGGGAAGCGAGCGTCACTATGCAGGCCCTCGCAGAAAAGGTGATCGCCCGAATCAATCCGGAATTGAATATTGAGTACGTCCCTTACAGGAACGTGTACGGGTCTGATTTTGAAGATGTCCGTTGCCGAGTGCCCGACCTTTCCCGCCTGGAACGATTGATTCAGGATAAACCGAAAAAGTCGCTGGATAAAATTCTCGATGATATCATTCAGTGGAAGTGCGAAAAAAACTGAACCGGTGTTATAATGCTGACACATGGTGCGGTTCAGTAATGATTTGTAGAAGTGGGTACTCTGATGCAGTTTTTCTGTCAGAATTGCGATAAACCGATTCGAGTTCCCGATCGCGCTGTGGGGAAAAGGTTGACATGTAAACGTTGCGGTGAAGTTCAACGTGTTCCCACACAAAGTGTTGGTAGCTGGGAGCGTGCTCCTTCCCGACGCCGTCAAAGTACCCGACGCCGTCCAAGCAAAAGTAATACCTTCCCTGTGAAAGGAATTCTGGCCTTCCTGTTCGTCTGCTGTCTGGTTGTCGTTAAACTCGGATTACGCGAGTACAGAAAGTTCAACGAACGACA
Organism: Planctomycetaceae bacterium; assembly: GCA_041398805.1. Classification (GTDB taxonomy): domain Bacteria; phylum Planctomycetota; class Planctomycetia; order Planctomycetales; family Planctomycetaceae; genus Polystyrenella. The sequence continues at coordinate 53,259 of JAWKUC010000005.1, forward strand.
GGAGCGAAATCAGAGGTTTCTCCGGCAACTTGATGAGCCGAGATTTTTCTCAACAGACCCCAACGATTTACAGCAATCGTTTGATGCCGCATTACCAGTTAGTTCGGACAGAGGTCCTCATGCTGCTGTGGATGCCTATGCACCTTTGAAACCCTGGGATGAAGTCGGTTCTATTTATCAGGGTGATGGATTCAAAGTCGAAATTGTAGAGGTTTCCAGGAAGAAACTGGATATCTATTTTAATGGTGAATATGAACGAGAGACCGAGGAAGAGTGTCTCGTCATCGATTTCAAGGTGACCAATGAGTCCGAGAGCGATACGCTGGAAATTTCAAATTTCAACGGTCAACGCACTCCATTCAAGAGCGTGGTACTGACCGACTCAGAAAACCGGGAGATTGAGGAATATTTTTTTAACAGCCTGGGTAGTCCCCTGGGACATGAAATGACAACTGAGCTCGATCCGGAAAATTCTACGCAAAACATGTATGTCTTCCATGCTCCTTCCAAAGGGGGGCAGAAGTTCAGATTAAGCATTTCGGGGGCTTGCTTTAAAACCATGAACCCGGTTCAACTCACTTTCGACGTCAATTTCTGATTCAGAGGCCATTCTTCCACTCACCGGCTATGCTATAATTGAAAGCAGTAGAGCGGGAGTAAATAGATTCAAATGATGGCAGGGAATAATCCGGCTTGAGCACCATTGATGACTCACAATTAATTCAACTGGCGGCAGATCGCCCGGAACCGGTTTTAATTTTATTAAAACGGGCGGAGGCATTTAAACCACTGGTATTTGTGCTGGCACTGATCCCCGGGCTTCTGGTGATCCAGTACGATCAGCTCACTCGCTCCGATGCCCAGTTTGTGCTGCAGTGTCTGGAAGCATGGGATCAACCTCTGACAGGTCAATTCTCTTTACCCGAGTGGATGACCGGTCTCTCGCTGCAACTGACCGAGCTTTCACTCAGTTGGAGATTTCTGCTTCCCTCCTATTTCTTCGGAGTGATGCTCGTCCTGGTCTTCTTCCTGTTAACTCAGACGATGTTGAATTCCCGGTCCGGGTTGATCATCTCTTTACTACTCCTGATGCATCCCCGTTACATTGATCAGCTGACTCATCAGGTGACGCCCATTTGTGCCATGACATTAATGATGTTGTCCTTATGGGGTTACCAGCGACATCTCCTGCAATCGACCATATTTTCTCCCTATCTCCTGATAGGAGCAGTTGCCGGTGGGTTGAATATGTTCGTCTCACCCGCCTTCACCTATCTACTGCTCTCCTGGTTGGCGATAGATACGACCCTGATCGTCTTCTTGAGATATCTGGTTCCAACCGGCAAAGCGACAACTTCCAAAAGTGGAGCAAAAAACTCCAAGGAAGCGGGAATGGGGCACTCCCTCCGGTTTCGGCTGATTTCTCTAGGTGGTCTGGGAGCGATTATTGCCGCCAGTGGACTATTTGTGCTCAGTTTGCGCTGGGTCAGAGCGGAAGACCTGGAATTCACAGTCCCTAAACTTCTGCGGTTATCCTGGGAAGAAGAGCGATTGTTTTTTGCCTTCATGGATTCCACGAGTTTTCTGATTGGTTTTATTGTGGTTGGTATGATTGTCTGCCTGCGATCTTTCTTCCAGCTGAATAGAATCGCCAATAGCCAACGATTCTGGATCATCGGGTTTGTACTCAGCGGTTTCATCTGGTTATCGCTCATCAGCAGGCAACGGAGGTCAGTGAACTGGTCTTCGGTTGGCGGCTGTTATTCACCATGACATTGCTTGTTTTCGCCGGGATTGCGATCGATAAAATTCTGGAGCGACAGATCTCTCTGATCGATGCCATGATTGCTCTGCAACTGGCTCTCTGCCGGACCAATCTGGTACTCATCGTGTGGTCTGTTAATCTCTGGTTCAAGGTTTCGATCACGCTGGTGACATTATTTGTCTTCTGGAGAATCTGGAGACGAATCTCTGGGAACGAGTTCCGTACCCGCTTCTTTTTAAAGGCCGGCGTCATTCTGCTGTTAGCCAGTTGCTTTATTAATGGAGTGCTCTCCCTGAAAGAGATTCATTCTTTTCGGAGAACTTACAGCAGTTCGAAGCGGGTGTGCGGAACGTGGTGGAGACTTCGGATCAATTCTGGTCATCAGCGAGCAGGATTTACAACCGACCATCAAGCGGTCCTCCAACTGCAATGGCTGGATCAGCCTCTGGAACATTGCCGGAACTGGAACGAAGGCGCACTTACTAAGCTGAAAGCAGCCGATCCCGATGCCGCTCCCGGGTCCTGATTGTGAATACCGAATCACAATTGGCTCCCGATTTTTCCACGAATCTACCCGATTGGAAATTGCAACCTCTGGGGAGCGAGTATTATCTGCAGCCTTATGTCCTCAGCTGTTATGTTGCTGAACAGGAATAAGAACTCTTCCCGTGCCATGGTTGTATGCTTACAGCTATCTGTAGCTCAAAACCGAACTTAAACAGTTTCTGTAAACTTGAAATAACCATAGTAACGTTGCAGCATGAAATTAATGCCGTAGCTGAGAACTTCAATCCAGGCTGATTGAATTTCCGGAGACCATTCACGGTCAATGATGCGTCCCGTTTCCAGAAATGCAACCAGCCATTGCTGATACATGCTGCTGGTGATCTTGAGATGTTTCTGATTATGCAGGCGTGCGAGTTCCTGCATTTCTTCACAGGCGGAAGGTTTTCCTTCTGCGAACGCGGCTCAGTTCAACCCAATCGTTTTGCCAGTACTGTATGTTGCCGCAGCGCACTATTGATGGCCCCGCCGGAACATATTCCCGATCTCTGGAGATTTGGCAAACAGAGTTTCATAAAACAGGCTGATGAAATGCTCGCTCAGCATACACCGTCGGTAAGAGTCGTGAACAAGTTGGATTTTTTCTTCAGCGATCACTGACACATCCAGGTTTGATGGGGAATCTGTAACTCGTGAGCCCTTGAGTACTGACACGAGCTTCGAGTTGGTTACTAATGTTTCGAAATCTCAGACTCAATTCCTGACGCAGGGTGCTGGTCCATTCCTGTTTTATTTCGGTTGACCACTTCGGATCGGAATTCGCCCAGAACCTGGAGCAGAAGTTTAACCACAAGGTCGCATGTTTTGGTTGAATGTCGATGTGATTCCGGTCGTAACTTTCTGCCGAACAGCTCGATGGCCAGCTTGCCGATTGTTTCCTGCATAGGAGCAGGTTTGAAATACCGTTTACTCAACGCGATTTCCTGTGAAGGCGTGTCAGTATTCGCGAACTTACCCATACATTAGCAGGAAGATTTGGTAAAAGACTACATAGAAGCGATCAAAAACTCGGGTTTAATACAGCAGCGTCCATAAGAACTGCGAACTTCTTCAATCTGATTTGCGACTTGAGCAGTCTTAATAACCCTCCACATGCAGGCTGGATGGAGTAAATTGGTTTAAGAATAGCCAATTAAGGATAGTTGAAATCCCAGCCTGGTTGACCTGCATTTCTGGAGTCTGGTCCCCGGGGTAGTGGGGGCAGGGTGATTTGACGATTATGCGGATTGTGCGAGCCGATGAATCCCCTTTCGGGTTGGGGAGAACCAGGCAAATCAAAGCACATCTTTTTCTATCGGGAATAGTACTCTAGCGATAGATGACGCGGCGTCAGCACTGAGCGGACTCAGTGGTTAATGTTCCCAACACGGGTTAAGACTCTATCCCAGGCTGCTTCCACTTCGGAAGACCAGTGTTTATCCACGATACTGATCGTCTCGGTAAATGCCCGAGACCAGAGGGTGTAGAGTTCAGAATTCAGATTCAGGTGGTGCTTACTGTGAAGGAGTGCGATCACGTCATTTTTTCAATGGAAAGGGGTTTGTTCTCAGCAAAAGGGCCAGATCCATAACCGATTTTGCCGAGCACAGAAATTAGTGCTGGCGGCTATAAGGGGGGCAAAATATTTTTGCGACGGTTTTCCAATTACCAATCAACCTCATGCGGAAGATTGGCAGGAACAGTCATTAAGCATACAGCGGCGATAGGACTCATGAACTAATTCATAGTCTCTGAAATTGATGTATTCATGATGTCGCTTTGAAGATAATTCAGAAGAGCGAGAGGTATACAGAGCAGGGAGTTGCAGAGCAGAGAGGTGTAGCAAACGAGATGCAAAACATAAGTGATTCAAAGAACGCCGTATTTTCTTGAGCCAGCCAGTAGTAAGATTCGGAATTTTACTAACTGATCAATATCAAATCTCGATCGAATTCGTTCAATCTGAGGAGCATCGGGATGAATGGTATTTGATGTGATGATTTAGATGGGTAAAGTAAGGTAAAATCACTGCATTGCATGGGGTGAATTTTAGCAGTGTTAGTAAAGTTTGTAAAATATTGGTTATGTTTCCTGAACAAAGTACTGACAGGAATTAAGCATGCTCACGCAATCGCCTCATTTGATGAGGAGGAAAGATCTGCCAGCTCAACTCGATTCGAGAGAGGCTGTTTGTGATAACGCTCCCCCTGTGCGTCATAGAAATAGATAATGTTATGATCGATCGCCCAGATTGCTCCCAGTCGCACATTCCGCGGGCCGTGTAATGTGTATTGTAGACCGCACAGTTTCCCTTTTTTGATCAACGGAATTTCAGTTGTCGGAAACTGATCAGTCAGCAGGTTTTCACGATCACATAAGGTCTCATGAATCCAGCTTCGCACGGCGTCCAGATTTTCGAATTCAACGGGAGTGTCCATATAACCTTCGCTGAATGACTTTTTATAAAGGCTGTGACGCACCAAACCAGGAGTTGTATTTCCGTCCTGGACTCAGAACTTGAGTAGATGCCATTCGACGAAAAGCATCGCTATAAACGCTGAGGCGGGATGTCAAATTTTAATCAAAGCAATGAAGATATCGGATGGTCCTGGCGACTTCTTCGATTTTGAGGGGGGCTGAGGTTTGTTCGGCATGATCTGCTTATCCCCGTAATCGTTCACAACCGCACTCATTTCAAATTTCCTCAAGTTAAAATAAACCGATCAGCTGATTTCTGAGCGTTATGAGGGGAGGTTGGAGAGCAATTGCGGGGTTCAGCTAAACTTTTCCGGATAGCTCTCCAAGTGATCAGAATCACACTTAGAACAGAAGAATTCAAAAAGAACTTCAAGTTCACCTGTGGAATCCAGGGGTGATTTCGGTTCAGCAAAAAAAGCCAGACTCTCTGCAAAGATCGATAACCGGCTATACCAGGTGACAATGGGATGCATCACTCGAAGTATCCTGCGTCCCTTCTCCTCCTTCCCGGGGCGCGATAGAATCTATGAAGCTTCTGTTCACCTGAAGTCTTTCATTCCAATTGATGATACTCTCTGGAAAGGATCAATCCGTGCGTACTTTCTCCGAAGAACAACTTTGTCAGATTACCTCTCGATTGCTGTTGGCAGCAGGAGCAGATGAAGAAGAGTCCGAGGTCGTCAGTCGAAGTCTGGTCGGAGCAAATTTATGTGGGCACGATTCACACGGAGTGATGCGATTGCCTTTCTATATCGATCGCATGCAACAGGGAGTGCTGAAGCAGGGGAGTCGCTTACAGGTCCTGCATGAAACTCCGGCTTCGATTGTGGCTGATGGTGGCTGGGGTTTTGGACAAATCATTGCCCGGGATCTGACGGAACGACTGATCAAAAAAGCGGAAACCATGGGAGTCGCTTCCGGTTCGCTGAAGCAATCGGCTCATATCGGCCGCCTGGGCGAGTATGCTGAAATGGCCACCAGTGCGGGCATGATCGCCCTGATCTGTGCAAATAACCATGGTGCTATTCAACGGGTTGCACCTGTCGGGGGGAAACGACCTCGCCTGGGAACAAATCCACTCTGTATTGGTGTGCCCGGTGGAGAAAAAGGCCCCTTCATTCTGGATTTTGGTACCAGTGCAACCGCCGAGGGAAAAGTTCGCGTCAAAAAGATCGCCGGAGAACAGGTTCCCGATGGTTGGATACTCGATTCAGACGGCAAACCAACTAACGATCCGAGTAAGCTTTATGAAGATCCCCCGGGAAGTATTCTTCCTATGGGTGGGCCTCAGGCTTACAAAGGGTTTGGCCTGGCCTTCATGATTGAAATGATTGCCAGTGGACTTGCCGGAGCTCCCTGTGCTCAACCCGATGCCCCGACACCATTAGGGAATGCGGCCTGGTTCCTGGTCATTTCACCCAATCAGATGTCTGGAACGGAACACCTGGTCAAGAAGTTCACGATCTTGAAGAATACGTCGCACTGTGCCTAAATCGGATGGGTCCTGAAATCACGCTTCCTGGTGACCCGGAGCGAAAGTTTACAACGAACGAAAAGCGAACGGAATTCCGATTGATGCCGGTAACTGGAATGCGTTAATGGCATTAGCAGAAAAACTTGGAGTGGAAATCTGAATCCCGATCCTTGCTCAAGGAGAACCAACCATGTCTGATGATGAAGGTCGTCCTGAAACACCAGAGCCAGAGCCTGCTGCCGGAGAAGATCCCGGGCAGCAGGACGAGATGCGCCTCTACCTGCACGAAGGGGACAGCTGGGATGCCGCGGTAAAGCATGGCTGGGAGAAAGAGTATTGTTATGCGAAAAATCCTGGTGAGGATTTTTTTCATTTAATCCTGAGCGGCGAAATCTATGTGCACAAGGGGAACGAGAAGTTCTGCCTCAACTGTGCCCTGCGACATGGGGTCGTCACACGCGATCGCCTGCATTGGCAGCATCACTGACAGACGCTCTTACGCGACCCGCACCTTTCTACTCGAAGTCCTTTGTAAAGACGCTTAATCTTTACTGGAGCGACGTGGGCGGCGAGAACGTCGACGGGGACGTGATTCTGATTTCTCCCCTTTTTCAGCCCGGGGGGTGCTGGAACGCCCTGAGGTTTCTGATTTCTCAGATTTGCGGTTATTACCACCAGAGTTACCACCACTGCGCCCACCGCCACTACGGCGACGAGAAGAACCGGAAGATCCCCCTTCACGAGAGGAACTTCCTTTCGATTTCTCGGGCATAATCATCATGTACGAGATTGCTTCTTCCCAGGTGGGAATCTCTTTTCTGCGTGGTGCGGGCTTTTCTGAGCTTTCCCGTTTGGACCGGGGCTCGTCCTCATTTGAAGCTTCCCGCTTGCGATTCTGTTGTCGTCCCAGTGTTGATTTTTCTTGTGAAGATCGCTCCCGTGAAGATCGCCCTCGGCCTCGATTACTGCGGCGGCGAGGTGGTTCGTCTTCTTCTTCGTCGTCATCATCAAAATCTGCGGCGAGGTCTTCCTCGTAGCTGTCGTCTTCATCGTCGTCGTCAAACGAGAGGTCTTCTTCGTATTCACTTGTTTCTTCTACGCTCTCTTCCTCATCGAAACTGTCGAAAGAGAGATCGGGTTCTTCCTCGGATGCTTCCAGCTCGGGTTTTCGTCCACGTCGACGGCGGCGTCCACCTCGTGAGCCTCGTCGTCGTCGAGAGCGCCGCTTGGGAGCAGGTTCTGTCTCTTCCTCCTCTGCTTCATCGTCCTCGTCTTCGAGTGTTTCTTCTTCGATTAACTCGAGTTCGTCGTCCTCTTCGAAGGCTACAGCTTCTTCTTCGTCCTCCTCCTCTTCTTCGTCATCGTAGTCAAAGTCGAGAGAGAGTTCATCGTCATCCTCTTCAATCTCTTCTTCTACCGTTTGGCGGACAGGGGTGGGTTTAGACGGAGGTGCCGCTTTACTGACGACAGGTTTGGATGGTTTGGATTCTTCTTCGTCATCATCCTCAAAGGAACCAAATGCTTCTTCATCAAAGAAGTCGTCCAGCTCTTCAGCTTCATCATTTTTGCTTACTGCGGAGAACGTGCGGGTTTGTTGCGCTCTACACTGTCATCTTCGTCAGTGGACGCTTCTTCGTTGCTGGCTTTCTCATCATCGCCCCACTCCCAGTCACTGAGCGCGTCCCAGAAGTCGTCATCGTTCAGCTTTTTCTTATCTGTTTTTGCTGCTTCAGCAGAGACCTTCGGAGCCTCTTCGTCAGCTTCGATTTCCATTTCCATCGGCTCAGCGGCGGACAGGGACGGAGCGACTGGAGTCTCTTCTTCCTCATCCTCTTCGAAATCGAATCGAAGTTCGGCCAGTTCCTCGATATCGTCCAGATCGATTTCCTCATTGTCGTTTGAGGAATTGGCTTCAATTCCGAACAGGTTTTCAGCCAGATCGTCCCAGGAATCTTCGTTATCGGGACGGTTACTGTTGTTAGGCTGGGTTGGTCATGAGGTTTTTACGAGCTGAAAATGGGTGTTAAAAATTTAGAGTGACACACCTTGAGGGAGAGGTGACGCTATCAGGGTATTCGATAGAAACCCTGCCTCCTGCACAGGTGAGTTTACCTGGAAGTTACGAACAGGGAATGATGTAACCCCGTGGTGGTAACCCGGAACTCCCTGCAAAGACCAATTCTGATCTGTGTTGAAAATAAAACAGACTTGTTCAGTTTTGAATTTGAACGTCTGATGCGATCTGTTCAAGAAGTTTGAAGTTATGAGCGTGCAACTCTCAATTCAGGTAGAAAATTCAAGAGGGGGGATTGTAACGAACTGGTGTGCAAAATGTCCAGTGCGAGCCTGCTGGTAGTCCGTACACAAAAAAGCCAGTCAACTCCCTGTTACAGGTGCAGACTGGCTCGTTTTGGATGACATTACTCCCTGTAGACAGAAACCAGGTCATTAGGGGAGGGGCTGCTTATTGATTCAAACTGACGGGCTTGATGCACCCTTCATCCTGTTGTTGTTTGGCCGATTCCAGTTCGCGAACGAACATGCCCGCACTGGTGTTGGTCACTTTGTACAACAGACTGTCGGCACTTGGATTTAGAACGAGAATCGTGGGGACGACGTTCACATTCAGTTGGCTGGCCAGTTGTCGGTTCTGGTCGAAATCCAGCATCACGGGGACAAAATTGGCTCCGACCTTCTGGATGACAGAAGGGTTTTGCATGGTGGTCCGTTTGACTGATTGACAGGGTCCACACCAGGAGGCTGTGAAGAAGACCACGATTGGTCGATTATTCACTTCGGCAATTTCGAGTGCCGGGCCCAGAGCATGCTTCCATTCAATTTTGTGGGTAGAGGGAGCTCGCTTTAAGGAAGCTTCCGTCATTTCTGTCGCATGCAGATTGGTGTGGATCGCGAGCAGACTGACAAACAAAACGGAGGGAATCATTTTTTTGATCAAAGTCGTACCTTTACTAGCAAATGTCTGACAATCCTTCAGCGGTTAGGCCCGCAATGAGATAGAACCAGCTTAAGAGCAAAAATGAAATACTCTCCGGGCTCATCCAGTCAGACAGCGCATCCTTTCTTAAGTTGTGAAGACCGGGCAGGATCTGGGGAACGAATTTATGCAATCCTGCCGCAGCTCGAAGGCATATTGAGAAGAAAATGCCTTAACAGGGGAACAGGGGAGTGAGCAGTTCGAACCAAGCGGGCCGGAGAAGTGTGGTCATTAATCCCCAAAGGTGTTGTGCGGTATGGATCGGTAGCGTCCAGATTGCAGCATTTAGCTTAAGGGGTTGAATCCGTTCTTGACCGGAGGGGCTGGTGGGAACGTTTCACCTGGATGTGAAGGAAACTCACCTTCACGAAGGGTATCTCAGGTTGTCTATCTAAAGGTAGGGTGGTTGGGACTGGAACGATTCCTGGTCAGGATCGAACCCCGTGTTACAGAATCAATCTGAGTAAACAAACAATCCGTCTAAAAAGATTTCTTGATCTTTGATTCTGCGAACGGACATCAATTCTCTCGAACCAGGTTTCAGATAAGAGACTCACTTGTCTGAGTGTGACTCTGTCTGAAATGTTAGACGAGATAAAGTGGGCTGAGTGCGTGCCACACGGTGAATAGCTGGATAAGTGGTATTAACTCCTCATACCGTCTTTATGTCTGATACAGTCACAATGATTGTGTGACGTCCGTTTCATTTGAGCTATCCTAATCAGCAAGGTTAGCCAATTCCACCCCTCCAACCGTAAGGATTTTACCCCAAATTCAAGATTAAATTAGAGGCTGGGTATACTGGGTAGCGAGGGTTGACACCGTGAAGTGAAGTTGTTCCGGTTCACAAGAGAAACTGGTTGATCTTCGCGAGCTGGGCCATCTTATCTGTTTGTGCAGTCTCGCAGTTCTGCAACTAAATATCACACGAACTTGGCCATCGTGGCAAGACAGGCAACAGTGAAGAAGAATACGCCGGCTGATCCCAGAGCGAGTTTGGAAAACCAGTTGGGACGAAGTTCTTTGGGTAACAACCAGCAATTCACGGCCAGCGTATGCAGACAACTGATGCCTAATGCAAAGTTGTAGATGGTGGTAGCGATCAACAGCAATGCTTCTGGTTGCTTGAGACAGAGCATGATGAATCCGAGTAGCGTATAGACAGAGAGTACGCCGAAGTAGACATAACGAATGGCGCTGGTCTTCATTGCCTGCAACCGGGGATCGGAAGTCCAGAAGACATCAACCCATCGGCGGATGACCCCATCGGCTGAAGTCGACATGCTGGGGGCAAGTACCAGGAAACCGCAGAAGAGGGTCATAAAGCCGAAGATCGCTCCCCAGTTACTTCCCCAGCTTTCACTGACAGTCGAGCACGCCATCAACGGTCATCACAGCAGCGGCCCATTTGTGGCAACCACTGTTCCCCGATCAGGGAATTCCACAGAGAGCATACTCGGCAGAGCGAGGCCAAAGAAGCAGGCAGGCATCCAGACAACGAGCTGATCGCGAACAATATGTTTGTACCAGCGTTTCCAGCGGGGGAGTGATTCGGCGTTGGGCTCAAACACCACGCCCACATGCGACAGCTGAATGTTCTGACCACCGACAATACTGGGAATTGCACCGACGTGATGACCCATTCCCCAACCCTGGTCCCGGGTATAGTTACTAATGGGCGTATTGGAGAGACCTCCTGAACCGGAGATGGCAATCAGGGCGGAGAGAAATGCAATGACCGACCAGTCGATTCGGATGGGGGTGCTGTCATCTGGATTGGACCCGATCAGAAGGAGAAAATGTTCCGGACATTATCGCCATCACGGGTGCCATCACCGTCAAAGTCGAGGAAGGAATCGAGTTTCCCATCCTGGTCGGCATCCAGGGCAATTTCTGCAACCGCGGAACTCTCTCCCCCAGGATTATAAGTAAAGGTCTGATCGGCGACCCCATCTTCGTTGAGGTCAGGCCAGGTGATTGTACGAATTGGATCTTCTGGTTTGTCACCAGCGACTTCAATTTTAACCATCGGATCGGGCTGTTGATCCCGGTTGATGTCTGTCGCATCCTTTTTGTTATCCCCATCCGTATCGAAAACATAATCTGTGCGGGGCTCGATAATATCGGATGTTTGTCTCCATCCAGATCTCGCCAGGGTCGGAATTCACGGTTGTTTGGCGTCTTGTTGCTTCGACAGGGTTGCCGATTCTAAAGCCGAGAGATTCTGTCCAGATGGCGCGGAAGCGGAACGCCACTCTCCAATCGGAAAAGCATACGGCCTAATTTTGAGGCCCTTGATCCCACTTGAGCATGTTGAAGACCTTCCCACCAAAAATGAGTGGGACCATTGCAAAGGAATATCAGAATACCCAGCACGCGCATTACCTGACCGTGCGTGTATTCGCCCCATTCCAGCGATTTCGATGGTGATTCTCCCATTCTCGGCATCGGGAGTCTGCCCAATAAAAGCAGCCAGTAACGGGGTGGCTGCAGCGGCAGCCAGATAAGGGAAGAATGAACCGAAATCGAGAATCAGGTAACTGATCATCCAGAACTTGGGTCAGGAGGAATACGAAATTTACCGGTGAAGATCGGTTCGCCGGTATAAAGTGTGTACCGGCTGATCTCAATGTTATAAATGACCTGCCCGAGAATACTGAAGTCGCCAGCCACAATAAGGTGCCTCCGTATCAGGCTGGCAAGCCACGGGCCAGTCAACCATTCGCCCCCCCCGATAGCAGCCCCACCCAGAATCAGCCCGGGTCCCAGCATCATCGCCCAGTTTTTCATACCGAATCTGGGAGCATCAATCAGTTCTCCCGTTTCCCATTTCGGCATCTCTTTCGAGCCTGGATAAGGAGCTTCAAAATCTGCCGAATTACTTTGGGGAAGGGGATTGTCTGACGAGGTACTGGTCATGTTGATGTCGTCCAGGATGTTCAGGTCAGCAACTCGCCGCGGTGGATGAGATGCAGCAGATGATGAGTAGAGAAGAGTTGATTGCACCAGACGGTGGCAGATAGAAGAGAGACGATTATGCCTCTCCATTGAGAGGTCTTCCCCCTGACTAAATATCAGATGCAATCATCGCCAGTGAAAGACTACCTTTTAATTTACTTCCAATCAGTCAGGAGAGAGTCTGCTGAGGAAAGAAGGCTAAGTCTCTTACATGTCGATTAGATCTGTGAAGATATCCAGTCGTGAGGGAACACTACACACTAATTACGAAAACTCTGATTGAGATAAATCGAGTTTTTTCATTATGGCTGAATAAATTCGTGTTCGCCACTCCGAACGGTTAAAACGGGGCAGGGAGCCTTGCGAACAATTTTTTCAGCAACCGATCCGAGCAACATATGCGCGATTGCTCCACGGCCATGAGTTCCGATGATGATCATGTCGACATTTTCTTCACGCGCCAGACGCACAATCTCTACGAATGGGGTGCCAATCGTCACGACGGTTCTTGCATTCTGCAATCCATGCTCTTCAATCTTTTTCTGACATGCTTTTTCAGCTGTCTGCTGTTGCAATTCAGCGAGATTCGGCGGGAAATAGGCTTCTCCCATCGGAGGAAGCTCGGCCATCAGGGAAGGTTCTTCCACGATTGTGGCGACGATAATCTCGGCCTGGAAAGTTTTGCCAAACTCGGCGGCATAATTGAGTGCGACTTCTGAATGCGGACTGAAGTCGGTCGCAACCAGGATTTTCTTGAGCGTGAACATCGTGGTGAACTCCTTGATGGGGCTGGTGGAGGGAGAATAAGCCTGTCTCTGGTGTACCGCAGTACTTTAAAACAGGTTTTCTCAACGAATCGGGTTCTTTTCCCTGTTCATTGATCGAATCTAACCAAGTACAATCAGATGACTTAGGAAAGTGTACCTGACCGTCTGTTTTCTTCCTGCATTTTACTTTTTCTGACAGGAGGAGCGAGTTGAGGCTGCTCTCTGGATGCAATTTTCTCCATCTTTGAGAAATTGGTAGTTTCCCGATAGGCACTCTGTTGAAATAGGAGTAGGTCAAAGTTCTGAAGTTAACTAACCGGGGACTTCTCACTGCACACGGATTGATGGTGTTTGAAAATCGCCACCTGTGCAGCCTTGGTTGAAAGATGTTTTCTTTATTTGAAAGTTGGCTCGAAGGCCAGCCGCTTCTCCAGAGCGCTGAAACCGTTTATGATCACCCACTTTCACGTCCAAATCGTGTTTGATGCCGTAATTTTGGTTGATTGAGTGCCTTTAAGCCAGTTCTGAGGAAGAGTTTTGTCGTTGTCTGTTGAGCGGAAAACAAAGATTGAAGAGGTACTGGGATATTTGAATTTTTCCAGTGGGGCCTATGTTCCCCAGTTTGCCGCTCGCTTGAATGAACTCTTTCAGGAGTCAGTCGCAGAAGATGACTGGCAAGCTGTTTACACAGAGTTAACCTCGACTCTGAATTCTCTCAAAGAAACCTCGGAAACTTTCGCAAACAGTCGACAGGCAGAAGCAGTTCTCAAGATGGGGTTTGAGTTATTCATTCCCGCCTATCGTGAATTCCACGCCGATTTACTCGCGCATCTTGAAGAAGATGAGTTTAAAGAACCGCTGTTTCTGGTTTGTATCTTCAATATGCTGCTCAAGCAGGGGGGACCCTGGCAGGAGACGGACAGGATTGTTTCCCGCGCGGTGGAAGAGATCAACGATTATGTCGGGTACCGCCCAGTAGCCCTTCTGGAAAACGAACGGAAGATGCAACCTTATCGACATGAGTGGCAGCGACCGTTGCCCCTCTACTTTAAGGATGTAGGGAGCTCCGCGGGCAAATACGAGCACCTGATTAAAACAGCCATTGATTTTTTCGAGCAGATTCCCGAATCGATATTGCATCATTCCTATTTCGATCTCGATCGACTGGAAGAAATGGCGCTCGACATGCGGGCGCACGATTATCTGCATCCTGTCAATAAACGAACCAACTATACATTCGGCGAATGGGATCCGAATCTTGTCAGCACCAAGGGATTCTATTCCCGCTTTGTCGTCCGCAAGATGATTCTCGATACCATGCTCTATTGGATCGAGCAGACAACACCACACATCGGTTACCAGGAAGCCCTGCACGATGCGGCGGCTGTGTTATGTGGAACCATGCTGATGGCGACTTCCATCAGTGGCGCGGGACCGGGGACACATGATTCGACCGTTTCTTTGTCGACACTGATGCCAATCGTCGCGCGTCAGCGTGATGCTTATTATAATGAGATCATGAAACAGGCCACTGGCGAACGGCAGAAACGACTTGTCTCGGTCCTTACGCAAACTCAGCAACCGTTTGGCCATGTCAGACAATTTATTAATTTGAGTCTCTCCCGGTATGGAGCACAGCAGGTTCAGCATCGTCAGTTGTCTCACTTCTTCGCCAAATTGGGAATGGAGGAAGCGAGTGAGCGTCATGCTGATGCGATGCCGGCCCCCGCGCCCCGCTTTGAATCGAAATTGCAATGCCTGATGACGCGGGGGCAGTTGCTGCTCGATCAGAAAAAGTTAACTGAAGTCAAAGCCTGCCTGCGAGAAGCGGAAGACTTAATCCAGCGCGGTATTCGCTGTGGTGCCCTGATTGACCCTTGGAACATCCTCGCCTTCCAGGCGCAGTACCCGCTCTTTCAATCTCGTGAAGACTCGCTGCCGGATCATCGGGCCGAGATTCTTGTCGACTTGATGGAACAGCTTTTCGCACTTTACACGCGTGCCATGAGTGTTGCTGCTGCCGAAGGGGAAGAGGAGTTACTCGAAGGCTTCTCAACGCAGTACCATCAGTCTGCCGAACGCTGGGATAAATACGCCACTACAGTGGTGGAAGATGTTCCCGCAGTCGCGGGTGACTCGAGTTGGAAGGCAGCCCGCCAGGTCTCGCAGGTGATCGAGAAATGGCACAACAATGGCGAAGCAGCCGGAGACATCGTCTTCTGGCGCGAAGAGGTACAACAGTTTGAATCGGCCCGCAGTTTCGCCATCGTGGTCGAGCAATTGCTCGAACGTAAAGATCAGACAGCGGCACTCGGCCTCCTGATGCAGTGGCTCAGTCAGTCCGAAGAAGTTGGAATCGAAGCTCCCCCGCATTCGTTTCACTCGATGTTGTTAAGGGTGCTCCGGTTGATGATTGATCAGAAAGGGACCTTGTCTGAACGCTGGAATAATCTGACTCGCTTTTTCGATTATCTCGAAATCAACGCGGGAGATTACTGGCATGTTCCCGACCTGAGCGAAGTGACTGACTTCCCGTCGATTGATCTCGATGAACTCGAAAACGAGCTCTACGACGAAGATGCCGAGATGGAGGGAGACGACTGGGGCCCTGATGAAGAGAATGAACTGTTCTCTGCCGCGTATGACGACATGGTCTATCGCGATACAGCCGATGACGGAAATTTCAGTGATACGATGGACGAAGGGTATGGTCGGGAGAATACCGAGTTCGAACTGATTGCCCGGATGCTGGAACCTCGTTTGAAGTTCCTGATGGTTCTGGTCCGGATGTGGCAGATTGTCGCCGTGGAGGTTGCCAATGATCTGGTTCGTAAAAAACAGGCTGGTAAGAAAGAAGACCGGGAGAAACTGATTGCCAGTCTCGAAGGCTGGTATCAGCAGACTCAGGATCTACGCCGTGACCTGGTTCGCTTGTTAAATGCGATCTCTGAATTCGGTATCGAATCAATGGTGGGGGATCAGGAGTCGAACATTGAATTCGATCTTGAAGTACAAAGCAAGGCGTACATCCTCTACCTGTTAACTGAAACTCACCTGGAAACCCGCAAGGCCGAATGGTTACTGCTCAGTTGCCTCCCTAAACGCAAACTTCCTCAGAATCTGATCGGTCATGAACAGAATCTCATCAAACTCTGCCGCGCCATTTTTGTTCGTGACCGAGATGTGATTCGCGGCCAGATGGAACGTGTGCTCAACGAGATGAAACGACTCCCCCTGCTGTATGTCCCATACGATGCAGGGGGGGATCCGGAGCAACTTCGTAAAGCGCGTACGTTACAGACAATCCTTCGCTTTCTACTTACTCAGCTTCCCCGGTTAGGGATGATTAGAGAAACGTACCAGGTACTGCATTATGCCCTGCAGCGGGAACGAGCTCACAATCGGCACGAGGGAACTGTGATCACCGAGTTCGACCAGCTCTTTCGGCTGGGGCTGCAAGGTGTAGTGAAATGCCTCGTTGAGTCTTATCAGCAGTGGACTGAGGACCTCAAACCGGACGAACGAGAAGTTCCCTCGCGCATTCTGAATAATTATCTCAGTATGATCGTGCAGCAGTTCTCCAAGTTGTGGATTCAGCAATCGAGTAAGATGCGGCTCTCGGCGGCCGAGCGACTGCGCGACCCGGATGCCTGGGAGCTGGTGAAATCGTTCATCGTTGAATACGGGAGTGAACTTTTCCATCCGAGTCAACTTGCTCTAGGATCTCTGCGGGCGATTTTGAATCAGCGCGTGGAACCTTTCCTCGATTATCTCAAGGAAATCGAAGACCCTCTGCATCGGTTCAAGCTTCTGGAAGATATTGAAAGTGGTAAGCTGGATCGGGATAAGGCGGTCGATGCACTCGACTTAATCTACAGCTCATTAATTGATAAATACGATCGCTTCGTCGATTACAACACGACCACGACTCAATCCGACTATGGGGAAATGCTGTATGTCCTGTTGAGTTTTCTAATGCTGGAATCGGATTACGATCGGCAAGCCTGGAACCTGATGCCTGAGCGGATTGCGCATCGTGTGTTGACGGACATGCGTATGACAGAAGATGCGTTATTGTGGGAACAGCAGATCCAGGAGAAAACAGTTCAGGCTGCCGATGATTTTGTGGCGGCGATGGAAGAGATGGAAGAGGTTTACGCCGTTAAGTTGCTTGCTGTGGAAGAGCGGTTGAGTCAACGCTTCATTAAGCCTCTGGCTGTCAACCGCATGCTCGCCCGGGTCGAACAGGCTCTGGATGAGATGACAACTCAACAGGAACCGAGTGCAGCCTGTAATGCTTTGATTCACGAAATCGAAACATACATGGAAGATACCCAGGGTGCCGGCACAGAAACTCCCAGTTGGTTATTAAAACTGGAAACCGAACTGGAAAAAGCCTTGATCGCACGCGAAGCCGATATCGTCGATCCAACTGAAATGATATGCGTCCCGCAGGAAGTGTTAACCGAAGCCGAATTGACCGACATCCTGGCAACCGAATGGGCTCCGCTGGGACGAGGCTCGAAACGGAGCCAGTCCGAAGTTGAAGAGCATAAAAAACCTGAAGATGAGGACTAGCTTGAACCATTTCTCCTGATTGAACACGTCTGACCTTCTGCGTAGAATGCAAACATGCAAAGAAATGCGCAGAGCAGAATAAACCCTTTCTCACCACTTCATAATTAGAAACCCAGACTCTTGAGCAGTGATCAACGCGATTTTGATGAGTTCCTGGAAAAGTTTCATGCCCACCACGAACTGATGAAACGGGAGCTGGCCAAGGTGATCATTGGCCAGGAAGAAGTGATCGATCAGATTCTCTCGGCGATTTTCACCGGGGGGCATTGTCTGCTCGTCGGTGTACCGGGTCTGGCGAAAACGCTGGTGGTCAGCACGATTGCCAAAATTCTTGATGTTGAGTTCCACCGCATTCAGTTCACCCCCGACCTGATGCCTTCCGACATCACTGGTATGAACGTCCTCGAAGAAAACGAGGAAGGTCGTCGTGAATTCCGATTTGTTCGCGGTCCCGTCTTCACCAACATTCTGCTGGCGGACGAAATCAACCGAACTCCACCGAAAACACAGGCGGCGTTACTGCAGGCGATGCAGGAACGCGAAGTGACTGTTGGGCAACAGACCTTAAAACTCCCCGAACCCTTCTTCGTCATCGCCACCCAGAACCCGATTGAGCAGGAGGGAACTTACCCGCTTCCCGAAGCGCAGCTTGACCGGTTCATGTTCAACATCAAAGTCGATTACCCCGATCTCGAAGAGGAAGAAGAGATCCTGACCGCCACAACGAGTGGCAAAACCCAGGAGATTCGCAAAGTTCTCTCTTCCAAGGCGATTCTCTATCTGCAGAAGCAGATCAACATGATTGAATGCTCGCCGCTGACAATCAAATACGTCACGCGCCTTGTTCGCGCCACTCGTCCTGCGGATGTATCTGCACCAGCCTTCGTCAAGGAATTGATCGACTGGGGAGCCGGCCCGAGGGCAGGGCAGTACCTGATCGCCGGTGCGAAAGCGGAAGCAGCGATGGATGGTCGTCCCTCTGTCTCTTTGGATGATGTCCGCAAGGTCGCGATTCCTGTACTTCGTCACCGCATCTCGACCAACTTCCAGGCGCAGGCCGAAGGCATGACCACCGACGACATCATCCTCCGCCTCGTCGAAGAAGTCCCCGAACCAAACATCCCCAAGTACGAGAAATAGATTTAACCACGAAAAAAGAGATAGAAGGGTGGCCCAGACAATCTCGAAGAGTTGTCTGGGTTGCACAGCAACACGAAAGTGTTGAATGTGCGTGAATCAGAATCGCTTCTACAAACACTTTTGATTTGAGAAAAATTTCGCTTTCGTGTGCCTTCGGCACCCAGACAACACTAACGTGATTGTCTGGGCCACCCACTTAGATTTCGTGGTTCCAATATTTGAATTGCCCTACCATGTCGCAAGCCGAGAAATATTTGAAACCGGAGGTCATTCAGACTGTCTCCCGGCTCGATTTGCGGGCGAAGTTTATAGTCGAGGGGTTTCTGAGCGGGTTACATGCTTCTCCCTATCACGGGTTTTCGGTGGAGTTCAGCGAGCATCGGCGGTATGTGCAGGGGGATGATATCAAGGATATCGACTGGCTTGTCTATGCCCGAACGGATCGGTACTACATCAAGAAGTATCAGGCCGAGACGAACATCACCGGTTACCTGTTGATGGACCTCTCCGAGAGCATGGGGTACACCTACCGGCAGGAGCTGAATAAGTTCGAATACTGCATCTGCCTGGCGGCGGCGCTCAGTTATCTGATGATTCACCAGCAGGACCCGGTTGGGCTGATCACCTTCAGCGACAAAATCGAAAAATCACTCCCCGCCAAAAGCCGTCGTTCCCACTTGGGAAATATCCTCGCACTCCTCGCCCAGTTGAAACCGCGCGGGACGACCGAGCTCGGTAAGAACATCCGTCAGATCGCCTCAATGATCAAGCACAAATCGCTGATCATGCTCTTTACCGATCTCTTGACTGACCCGGAAGACGTCATCAAAAACCTGCACCTCTTAAGATATGCCGGTCACGACGTCATCCTCTTTCACGTGCTGGATGAAGCCGAGGTCACTTTTCCGTTCACCGGCAACGTCATCTTCGAAGACCCCGAATCAACCGACACGATGAACGTCGACGCCGAAGGGATCAAAACCGACTACATCGAAGCGGTCGACGAATTCCGCGAAAACTTCAAACGCGAATGCATGGCGATGGGAGCCGATTACGTGCCGCTGGATACATCAATGCCGTTTGACCGGGCGCTGTTGGAATACCTGGTGCAGCGGCAGGCACGGTTTTAGTTTGGGGCGGTTGTTGCATTCCATCTGCTGGATGATACTCAAGTTCCAGCCATTATTTTGAAATCAGCATTCTTTTTCTCAAGCTCAAAGTAAGATGTAGTTTACGCTCTTTAAAATCGAATCTCTATTGTTGGGTAGAATGTGATCAGCACAGGAGCAATGTGATTGACTTTAATTTGGTTGGGGAAATTGCGGTTTAGCTTTAAATGCTCCACCACATCAACGAGATTATTCATTATCCAATCGAATTTAACCAACAGTTGATCTTCGCTTTTATGTAATTTATCGACATTATTTCTAAAAGACTTTGGGTCATGCGCCAACTTCAGCATCTTGACCTCAGCAACTACTATTAGAGATTCTTTAGGGGCATAACCTATATAATCAATTTCCCCTACCTTACGCGGTATTGAGAGCTTTTTGCTACTATTGCCAATAGAGTCCTTGAATTGAGCACAATGTGTTTTAGGATTTTCTAAGCTAGAGATCCGATTGACAACGAATTTCTCGAAAGATTTATTTATCGAAGAGGCATATTTTTCTACTGACTTAGAGATGCTTTTCGAATTCCATTCCGGTGGTATTTTTCGCGAACGTAGTTTAGAAAGCAGCTGGAAATGGCATTCACCTATCATTCCAGGTGAGCAATATAGGACGGGCTTTCCAAATTTGTTAAATTCAAACAGACATCTTCCATAGGTCCTATACTCATGAGAGATGTCCCATATGGGTCGCTGTTTAGGGATACTATTATTTGTCAATGACAATGCAGATATTAGTGCGTCTGCTTCTTTGAATGAAATTCTAAACTTTGACTTCAAATAGCTAGTTAGATCTGATCGATCGTATGGGAGTAGTCCACCTTTATCTTTTGTACCCGATTTCAGAAATTTGAAAAAATCATGAACTTGCGACAATGAAAAACCTAGTTGCTTTTTAAAGTTAGAATTGAGCATGGACTCGGCATAGCAATAAGAGTGCACTTTCTCCTCTAAATCCTTGATGGCAGGTAGTTGAGAGCGGTGGTGATCCATTTGTTTGGCAACGGTACTAAATCTGTTCTGATCGTCGAGTGTGAAACTGTAGAATGTACTATCTGAGGGATCGTGAAGACGGAAAGTTGCGGACTCTTGTTCAAAGAAATTAAAGTAGTTGCTAATTTCTGCTAATCTGAACATTTCCTCTGCGCAAATTAGAGCTTCGTCTAATTCTTTGCTTGATGACAAACTTAAATTATGTGGCGCGACGGGAGCAGAAAATAAACAACATTTTTCAATGGTGTATTTCAGGGCATGTCGAATGTGAGGTCCTTCACGTTTCCAATCTGTTTCAGTTAAGGGGTTATTGAGTTGCTGGCTCTTCCTTGCCGCTTCGAATACGATTGTCGTTTCGTAGGTACTGAGCATGAAGCGAAAAGTCTCTAAACTCGCGGCAATCTTTATCGATTTGTCGAAAATCCTTTCGTAGTAAGCGAACAGAGTTTTTAAGAAAGGGTCGACTTCCGATTTTTCTTTACTTAAGAACGGCGTGTACGACTTACGAATAAATTGCTCAGCTCTCTTTTGAATACTTTCTTGAACCAAAAGAGAAGGCCTATTCAAAGTTATTTCCGTAGGAATATCCTTTTCCATTACTTCTGTTTGCATTTTATTGATAGTTCCGTTATCCGAAATCCAACTCACAACTAAAACCCATCAGGAAACCCTTTTTGGCTGTTCTTGGGCCTGTAAAACAATGACCAATCTGACTCTATCAGAGGGGTATCAGAATCGCATATATTAAGTAACAGACAATCGTTAGTGACATCTGGTTCGCGGCATAAATATTAAAGAAGAAAAACGCTATTCACTCGGGTTAAGCCTGCAAGAAAAACACACAATAAATTAACTCGAGGCTTTTAAAACCCAAACCCCTCAACCAGTTCCGACTTTCGCGGATCATTCGCTCCCTGCATTCCCTCTTCCGTGCGGATTGTTGCCTGCACGGCGGTGATGTTGTTTCTCAGTTGGACGTCGTGGCCGAGGGTCAATAGGGAACCGGCGTGGTCGTAGAAGAGACCCGGTTCGAGGAGGAGTTCGTTGGGGAGCCATTGATGGTGGAGGCGGGGGGCGGTGACTGCTTCCTGGATCGATTTGTTCCAGAGAATCCGGTGGAGAATCACCTGGAGCGTGCCGCTGATAATGCGCGGGCCGCCCGAGCCACCGACGGCGAGGACCGCCTGATTGTCTTTGACGAGAATCGTGGGGGACATGCTGGAGAGAGGTTTCTTGCCGGGGGCGATGCTGTTCGCTTCTCCCTGAATCAAACCGAAGGCGTTTGGCTTACCGGGGATCGCGGCGAAGTCGTCCATCTCGTTGTTGAGGACGATTCCGAATTCCGGGACGACAACCAGGCTGCCGAACTGGGTGTTGATCGTCTCGGTGCAGGCGACGGCGTTCCCCTCCTGGTCCATGACCGAGAGATGACTCGTTCCCGCATCTTCTACGGGGAGATGAATGCCGTACGCTTCGATCGGTTTCGTCCCGTTGATGCCGATGGAGTTCGCCCGTTCCTCAAAAAGTTCGGGAGAGAGTAATTCATCGATGGGAACCTGCACAAAATCGGTGTCACCCAGATACCGGGCGCGATCGGCGAAGGCGTGCTTGCAGACTTCCACCAGGAAGTGAATGAAGAGAGGCTGGTCCAGCGTCGCATACTGCTTCCAACCTTCCGCATGCAGGTGGGAATACGCTTCGAGTGTTCCCAGAATCTGTAACAGGGCGACACCACCACTCGAAGGAGGAGGCATCGTGTAAACGGTGTTCCCCTGAAATTCTCCCTTCAGAGGTTCTCGCTCGGTCGGTTGGTATTTCGCCAGATCGTCGTGAGTCAGAATGCCACCGGTGCGGCGCGAGGCAAGCACAATCGCTTCCGCGACTTTTCCCTGATAGAAGCCTTCTGCACCCAGCGCCGAAATTTTTTCGAGTACCAGTCCTGGAGGTGAATAAAAACGATCTTCGTCGGTCCAGGGTTTACCTTGATTCAGATACATCTTCCACAAGGGGGTAAACCGCGATTTCAGCCCGGGGTGTTGTTCGAAGAGTTTGATCAATTCAGACTGTTCTTCACGTGCATGGTGATCGAGCGGGATGCCATGTCGACACAGTTTGAGAGCCGGGGCGATCACCTCGGCGAGTTCCAGCTTTCCATATTTTTCCTGAGCGAGACAAAGCCCCGCAACTGTTCCCGGAATACCCACAGCGAGACCACCTACACGGCTCCGGTTGAGTTCCGCAGGGTGCTGGTCAAAGGGCCCAGGTAAAAACATATCTCGTGAAGCGGCTGCGGGAGCACACTCGCGGTAGTCGAGGACTGTCGCCCGCTGTTCCTCGGCAAGCCAGATGACCATGAACCCGCCTCCACCGAGCCCACAACTTCCTGGTCTTACTACAGCAAGTGCGAACGAGGTGGCGACAGCGGCGTCTATTGCATTGCCACCCTGTTTGAGAACAGTCAGGCCTGCTTCTGCCGCTGCGGGATGATCAGCCGCGACGACCCCGTGCGAGAACCATTTCTGCTCATTCGTTTCGGCTGCAAAGGCAACCCCTTCGCCCGAGAGGAGGGAGAGGAGCGTCCAGCAGAGCAGAAAACCATGTTTCAGCAGTCTCATGATGGGTAAAATCCTGCAGGAATAGGAGAAAAACAGAGGAACCCCGCGCGAAACAACCCCTTCCCCTCGCGGAAGCGGACCCTCATTATTATAGTAGGGAACCACCCTGAATATGTAGGTCAGGCATTGCCTGACGAACTTTCCGGATGACTTATATCTCGGTTTCGATCAACAAAGATGCCCAGCCTTTTACAACATTGGTTTAGTGGCCCGATGTTGCAACCTGAGGACTCTTTTTTAATATCTCCGTGTTGAATCACACTCTGGATGATAAGTCAGGCAATGCCTGACCTACTTTTTTCGTCTGTTTCGTGGTTCGCAAATTTTCAATTAACATAAGGCCGATTGCCAGAGATGTCCGCGCTGAAGTGCAAGCTGGTGACTTTGGGTTGCAAGGTCAATCAGTATGAAACTCAACTTGTGCAGGAGACGCTGCTCCAGAACGGGTATGAACTTGCCCGGGATGAAGAGCCGGCCGATCTATGCGTGGTCAATACGTGTACGGTGACGAACACGGGCGATTCCAAAAGCCGACAGGTCATTCGTCGCCTCGCCAAAGATAACCCTCAGGCGAAGACGATCGTCATGGGTTGCTACGCCACGAACGATCCGGAGATGGTGAAGACGCTGCCGAATGTTTTCGAAGTGGTGACCGACAAGCGGGAACTTCCCGATGTTTTCAACAGGCTCGGGATCAGCGAGATGCCGAACGGAATCAGTTACTTCGACGGTCGCCATCGCGCGTTCGTGAAAGTGCAGGATGGTTGCATCCTGCGTTGCACGTACTGCATCATCCCCTCGGTTCGTCCCGGTCTACGAAGTCGCTCGGCGGGAGATATCGTCGAAGAAGTCAAACGATTGCTGGAGAATGGTTACCGGGAAATCGTGTTGAGCGGGATTCATGTCGGCCATTATGGTGTCGAGAACACTCGCGGGAAATCAGGATTGGAACCCTATCGGATCTGGCATCTCTTTGAAGAACTCGATCGCATCCCGGGTGACTGGCGGATGCGACTCTCGAGTATCGAAGCCCCTGAAATCAACGACGACTTCATCAGTGCCGCCGCCAACTGCGAACACCTTTGCCCCCAATTTCATCCGGCGCTGCAGAGTGGTTCCGAAACTGTCCTGCGCCGCATGCGCCGCCGCTACTCCATCGCCCGGTTCCTGGAAAAACTGGAGCAGATGCGGGAACGGCTCGTTAAACCTTCCTTCACGACAGATGTGATCGTCGGCTTCCCGGGGGAAACAGACGCTGAGTTCGAAGAAACACTCGAAGCTTGCCAGCAGGCGCGGTTCATCAAGACGCACGTCTTCCCTTACAGCCAGCGCAAAGGGACACCCGCCGCTGATTTCGCCGAGCAGGTTCATCCCGAAGTACGTAAAGCCCGTTGCCAGCGCCTCTCCGAACTGGAGCGTGATCTCGCACTCTTGAACTACGAAGAACTGCTGCAGGATGACCTCGAAATCCTGGTTGAACGTGAATGCGAAGATCGCCCCGGTTGGGTCAAAGGAACTGATCGCCGGTACGCCCCCGTGGAACTTCCCGGCTCAGCGAGTGATGTCGGTCAATTCGTCATCGCCCGCGGCCTCTCCGCCACCCGCGATGGCATCACCGCCGAACGGATCACCCCCGCACGAGAACTCCCCGCTGAAGCGGTCGTGCAGTTAGAGATTTGAATGAACCACCAAGGCACAAAGACACCAAGGGTCGAAGGTGGTTGATAATTATCTGGAGCAATCAAACTGATAGATCAAGAGAGTAAATTAGTTCTTAAGGAATCTTTATCTTATAAATCTTGGTGTCTTCGTGCCTTGGTGGTTAAATAATAATCCCTTTTTTCAGAAGCTGGTTTTGCTTCAGTAACGTTATCAACTCTCTCTACCATTTTCGTGAATTTCGTCTGTTTCGTGGTTAACAAACCCCAGTATTAGAAAGCCGGTATGTTGCTTGTTGCTATTGAAGGAATCGATGGTTCGGGGAAGGGGACGCAGGCGAAGCTGCTGAAGGAGGCCCTGGAAGCGGAAGGGCATCGTACGGAGTTGATCAGTTTTCCTCAGTATGACGCGACCTTGTTCGGACGCGCGATTGGAGAGTTTCTGAATGGCCGGTTCGGAGCGCTTGATGAAGTGAACCCGTACCTGGTTTCGCTGCTCTATGCGGGGGACCGGTTCGAATCCAAAACAAAATTGATCGAGGCGATCGCTCAGCGAAAGTTTGTGATTCTCGACCGATATGTCGCTTCGAATATCGCTCACCAGGGATCGAAGGTTCCAGTCGAAGAGCGGGCCGAGATTATCAGCTGGATTAAACAGATTGAGTTTGAAATTTACGACTTACCACGACCTGACCTGACAGTCCATCTTGATTTGCCGGTGCATGCGGCCCAGGAATTGATCGCCCGCAAAGCACAACGTACCTATACCGATAAAGCAGCCGATTTACAGGAAGCTGATGGTGACTACCTCGGTAAAGTCCGAGATGTGTACTGCGAACTCGTCATGAGCGAAAAAAGCTGGGTGCAGATTCCCTGTTATGATGAAGCGACTAAGACTGTTCGTGATCTTGATGTAATCCACCGGGAACTTTTAGCGCTGGTGATGGAGATGGCCTGATGGAAGTAATGGAAGGACACATTTACGATTTTCCCAAGTACTATGACCTGGTGTATGGTTCCGATTGGAAAGCGGAGTTCGATTTTCTGACCGGTTGCTTTAAGAAGTATTCGAAGAAGCCGGTGAAAAGTCTGTTCGAACCTGCCTGTGGAACGGGGCGGTTGCTGATCAAGTTTGCCCAGGAGGGTTACGAGGTTGCCGGAAATGATTTGAACCCGAAGGCGATCAAGTTCTGTAACGACCGCTTGAAGCGACATGGTTATCCCGAGTCTACCTTCGTGGGTGATATGTCCGACTTCAAAGTGAAAAAGAAGTACGACGCCGCGTTCAACATGATCAACAGCTTTCGGCATCTCCCCAATGAGAAAGCGGCCGAGGCACACTTTCACTGCATGGCCGAGACGCTCAAAAAAGGGGGCATCTATTATCTTGGATTGCACCTGACACCGACCAAAGGTCAGTCAACCGACCATGAAGAATGGCCCGCCCGTCGGGGAAATCTGACAGTCATCTCAAGTCTCTGGTCGGACGGCATCGATTTTAAAACGCGTGAAGAAAAAATCGGGATGTCGTATCAGGTTTATACGCCCTTGAAGGCGTTCCGGATCGTGGATGACATGATATATCGGACGTATACCGCCGAGCAGTTTCTCAAACTGATTAAAAAGACCGATTGCTTTGAAATCGAAGAGACGTACGACTTCTGTTACGAACTCGATCACCCGATCAAAATCGATGCCGAGACGGAAGATACGGTATTTGTGTTGAGGAGGAAGTGAGGCAATCTGCCAAAAATCTCAAGATCCTTTTCGCTCTGACGAACGTTCATCCAATGATGGGGAAACTACGTTCACTGACCTCTCAATTAAGACAGAGGATTTAATAATGCCACAGAGTCATGAGATTGATTACGAGATTTTCGGGGATGATATGCAGATCGTGGAGATCGAGCTTGATCCCGGGGAGACGGTGATTGCCGAGGCGGGGGCCATGAATTACATGGAGGATGGAATCAGCTTTGAAGCCCGTCTGGGGGATGGGTCAGAACCGCA
Source organism: Planctomycetaceae bacterium (assembly GCA_041398805.1). GTDB lineage: Bacteria > Planctomycetota > Planctomycetia > Planctomycetales > Planctomycetaceae > Polystyrenella. Next base: position 80,404 of record JAWKUC010000005.1, read on the forward strand.
GCAGGGGTTCTTCTCCAAAGCATTCAGTGCGGCAGGGCGGATGATGACGGGTGAGTCGCTCTTCATGACACACTTCACCAACACTCGCCAGGGAAAAAAACGGGTTGCCTTTGCGGCTCCGTATCCCGGGAGAATTGTTCCCATTGAATTAAGCAAAGTGGGAGGCAGATTCACCTGTCAGAAAGATGCTTTCCTTTGTGCGGCACTCGGCACAAAAGTTTCTATCGCCTTTAATAAGAAACTTGGAACCGGTTTCTTTGGTGGAGAAGGATTTATCCTGCAGAAACTGGAAGGAGATGGCAGAGCCTTCATTCATGCCGGCGGAACACGATCATTAAGAAGAAGCTGGAAGCGCTCTATTCGTTGATACGGGGTGTCTGGTCGCTTTCTCTGATGGCATTCAGTATGAAATTCAACGTTCCGGGAACCTGAAGTCGATGGTCTTCGGTGGTGAAGGGCTGTTCCTGGCAAAGCTGAGCGGTCACGGAACAGTACTTTTACAAAGCTTACCCTTCTCGCGCTCGCTGATCGTATCATCAGCCACGCACCCTCCATGGGAGGAAGCAGCACGGGTGAAGGTTCTGTGTTGGGATCGTTAGGCAACCTGTTCGGAGATTGATTGCGATTCAATCAGGCCTGAAAAAGAAATACCCCGATCAGTCGAATGGACGGATCGGGGTATAATCATAGTTAGGGAATATTTACGGTATCCAGCAGTTGATGAGAGATTCGACTGCCAGGTTTAGATCCAATAGCTTTCGGGCAGGAATTCCTGCGGGTTGCGGCGGAACGATTCTTTCGTCTTACTGCTTGCGAAGAGATAGAGTCGACCGCGATACCAGGAGTGAATAGACAGCTGATCCTTCCGTTTCGTAGTCGAAAGAGGCCTTCAGGACGACATCGTATCCGTTATTGGCTGGTGTGTAGAGTTCCGGGTTCTGCTGGAACATCTGTTTGGCCCCGGCAGAGGTGAACCAGTAAACTTTGGAGGTGTATACGGCCCGGTACTGAGGAAGTCCTTCGATAAGTTTCAACCCCGATTTCGAAGGGTGATAGGACAGAAGCGCCGATACCAGGAGACTCTTCCACCTTATCAACATCAACAATACCGGTGGCTACTTCAGGTTTGCTGACATCCTGGATATCTTTCTGCAGATCGACATCCAGGTCGCTGGCTCTCCTTTCGGAGCACCTTTTGGCAGCGGAGTTGTTGCCGCGTTGAACAGGTTCTCATCAGGGGAGCTGGTTCATCCGGGGTCAATTTGAAGAGGCCAGGTTCCGAGGTTTCTTTTTCTGTCTGCAGAGTTGTCTGCACCAGGACTCTCTTCTGCGGATTCAATATCCATCCAGAATGGCGATTCCACATCGGCTGTTTGAGGAATGGAATCAGCTGGTTCACCTCAGTTTCGAACCCAGAAGCTCCTTTAGATAACAGACCATTATCGGCTTTCAATTGGAGTCGCACCGGTGTGTCGTTTGTCAGCATGGGAACTTCTGCCGCTTCTTCGATACTCGGGTTCGTTTCGGCTGGCTGCTGAGTGAGATACTCTTGCTGTGCCTCCAGCTCCAGATTCGCGGCATCTTCCTCGAATCCACCATCCATATCGCCGAATGCATTCTGCAGATCAAGTTCGACGCGACCAGGTTGCTGAACCAGGATTTCTTCTGGAACATTTTCCTCGATCGTTTCACCGAAAGGAGTGGATTCCTGCGGGAACTCATTGGCCAGTTCTGTTTCCAGTTCGGCACCAAAGTCATTCAATGGCTCAAGCTGAATCTTTCGTTTTGCTGGTTGAGGTTTAGGCGCAGGATCCTCATTCAATTCGGCTCCAAACGGCTGAACTGTTTGTGCCTCTGATTGAGAGCTTTCAGCTGTACGAGCGGCAGGTTGCTGATTTGTTCCACCGAGATTCACTTTAGCAGCTGCGCGTGATTGAGGTTGAGCTTGAGTTTGAACCTGGGGTTGTTGTCTTACCTGGGGCTGATTAAATGAGTTTGCACGGTTCTGGTTGGGAACGGTTTGGCCAGTCTGGGCAGGATTTGTGTAAGCCGTTTGAGGCTGTTCTGGTTGCTCTTCCTGCTGCTCATTGCCAATTGCACCGAGTTTTCAAAACGTTTAAACGGATTTGAACGGGTCGAATTTGAACGAGGCAGCCGAGCTTTGACTACGTGAGGGAGTGCCCCGTTGTCCTTTACCGGCCGAGAGATAATTCGGGCGGTAGAAGGTTGTGTTGTCGTCAGTAGTCTCCACCCCTGGAGATACGGTTTATTTGTGGTGCCGCCTGCTGAGCAGGTGCAGATTGCGCTGTTGCTGCTGAGGGGCAGGTTGTTGTGTTGCTTGTTTGCGGAGTTGGGCGATGAGCGGGAAGATCCGGGCATCTCCCGGCCATCCGCTTCATAAAGTTTTTCTTAACTCGGCATTGATCTCTGATCGGTTTCCAGTCGGACGTGATGCGCCCGGCAACTGTCTACAGGGAATCTTTCATCACCCCGAATGGAGAATTTGATTTTTTGAGTGGAGGGTGTGTTTGAGCCGTCGCCCGTTGTACCGGAACCTGCTCAAGTTGCGGCGGCACAGTCGCTTTGCGTAGTGGTGGGTGATTCATAACCCTGGCTGTTTGCGGTGCCGTCTGTGGTCGACTCGTCGTTGACTGAGCCTGACGTAGCGCGTATCCCGATTTCTTTTCAACTGTCTGTAGCCTGGAGTTATTAACTTTCTGCTCCTGACTTTGTTGGTTTTGGACCTGCTTCGTCTCAGTTTTTGAGGCAGGTCGCGATGCCGGAGGGAGTGCCCAGGCTGTCACAGTAAAGAGTGAGGCTGTGCTTAAGGTGATTGCAAAGAGCGATGTGGCTGTGTCGATTAAATGAGCTCATGCTCATCACTCCTGCGTGATAATCATCCGTAGTAGAGATTTTCACGTTATTAATGCGAATTTCTCGTCAAGGGTGGTAGGTAGAAGTAGGTCTCTGACCGCAGTTTTACAACATTGGTAAAGCTGCATTTTCCGCCGGTTGTTGTGCCTGAATCTGAAACAGAATCGAGTGCAATGTTGCACTCCATCGGCGCGTTACATAATCAGCGGCTTTATCACTGTTCTTATCGTCGTATCGGTCAGTCAAGTTTTGACACCTCTGCCGGTTCCAACGAGAAAAACGGGATTAACCGGTATGCTTCGCATTGTTTACCGGTTGTTTGCATAGGCCCTGTTTCTCCAGTGTGAAATCGCTGTTTTGTCAGCGTAAAGTCATTCGCGCGCGAGATTATTTTGGCCTGTCACAGGTTTAATCAGGAGTGTGAACTGCTGCATGTGAATGCAGCGGACCGAAATCAGTCTGAACAGAAAAGGATGCCCAAAATGGGGAACGGTAATTCAGAAACTCACGAAATCAAATTGCCCGAAGGTACCGGGCGCGCCACGATCGTGATCAATAACATTCAGGGAAAATCGAAGTGGTTGAAGTATTTCCTGATTCTTTCAGTAATCTTCAACATCATTCTGTTCGCAAGTTACCGGGAGTATTTTCAGGATCCTCATGAACCCCAGGAACGGTTTCATGACGGGAGCGAAACGGCCTCAGAGAAGGTGGCCCGTATCTCTGTCGATGGCGTCATATTTGGTTCGAACACGAAGAACATTCTCAAATCGATTAAAAAGGCGAGCGAGGATGATAACGTTAAGGCGATTCTGCTTTCGGTCGACAGCCCGGGAGGGGGAGCACCCGACAGTCATCAGATTTATCACGAGTTGAAAAAACTGAGTGCCCAGAAACCGATGTACGTCCATATGAAAAAGTATGCCGCATCGGGGGGCTACTATGTTTCAATGGGGGCAGGGACCGAAGCGAAAATCTTTGCCGAGCCGACAACCTGGACCGGATCCATCGGCGTGATCATTCCCCGGCTGCAACTTTCCGGCCTGGGTGAAAAACTGGGAATTCAATCGAAGCCACTCAAATCGGGCCCCTTTAAAGATTCTCCCAGTCCATTCCGTGAACTGAGCGACGAAGAGAAAGCTTTATGGGATGCGATTATTGCCGATTCTCTCGGTCTCTTTACTGGCGTGATTGTTGAAAACCGGGCGAACCTCAATAAGGAACAGGTCGATGCGCTGGCGACAGGACAGGTCTACACCGCTTCCCAGGCATTGGAGAATGGGCTCGTCGATGAAATAGGCTACGAGGAAGATGCCTTGAAGGCACTCGGAACTAAGGCTGGCTTTGACCCGGAGAAAGTACGGATTATCGATTACTATGTCGAACCGAGTCTTTCTGAGGTGTTGATGGGGACTTCGGCCCGATCTTCAGTGGAGCAGCAGTGGGAGGCTCTGGTCGAATCGACATTACCCCGGGCGATGTATCTTTGTTCCTGGTTACCTGTAGGAGCCAGCTGGTGAGACCTTTTCAGGCTTTGTGACTCGCAATTTAGCGTGGACTGGGATGATTCTCTTAACGAATTTCTTACAATAGTTGCCTAAGCTAGCGCGTTCGAGATGTACCTGCCTGTGAACAGATTACAGGTAAGGTTGGTTGATCTTTTACCCAGAAACAAAGTTTATGTCCTCATCCTGGATCACCCGGAAACTGGAGAAGGCTTCTCCCTCGGTATTTTCCGTTTATTGTATTGCAGCAGCCTTCGGGGCGTACTTCTGTATGTACGCTTTTCGCAAACCGTTCACCGCTGCAACTTATGACGGGTTGGAGCAGTTCAACATCAGCCTGAAGACGGTACTGGTTACCTCCCAGGTGTTTGGTTATATGGTTTCCAAATTTCTGGGAATCAAGATTATCTCGGAGATGTCTCCGACAAAACGGACCATGGCGTTTCTGTTGTTGATTGGATTTGCTGAAGCATCGCTTTTTCTTTATGCCATCGTTCCGCTGCCGTTAAAATTCATCTGCCTCTTTTTGAATGGGCTTCCGCTGGGCATGATCTTCGGTCTGGTACTCAGTTACCTGGAAGGTCGTAAGGTAACGGAAGCCTTGAATGCAGGTTTGTGCGCCAGCTTTATCATGTCCTCCGGGTGGGTGAAGTCAGTAGGAATTGGCTTGATGCAGGGAGTGACTGTTCCCGGTTTGGGTACAGTTGCTTTCTCACAGTTCTGGATGCCCTTCGTGGAAGGATTACTCTTTTTCATTCCGCTCTGTTTATTCGTCTGGATGCTGCGCCAGATTCCTCCCCCGCATCAGGAAGACATTGCCCATCGTTCCGAGAGACGACCAATGACGAAGTCGGATCGTTGGGACTTCTTCAATAAGTTTGCATTTGGTCTCCTGCATGATCATGACCTACATTCTGCTCACGATCATCCGCAGCTACCGCGATGACTTCGCTACGGAAATCTGGGCAGGACTGGGAACTGAAGATGAAGCGAAAGTTTTCGCGCAGTCGGAAACACTCGTCGCCCTGGGAGTGACTGCCATCAACGGGGCGGCCATTCTCATCCGAAATAATCGATCCGCATTTCGAACGGCAGTCATCACCATGAGTGGGGGATTTCTCCTCACTTGCCTTTCGGTCTGGGCTTACCAGCTCCACATGCTGAGCGGGTTCAGTTTCATGGTCTTAAGTGGCGTAGGGATGTACATTCCCTATGTCGCGTTTCACACGACTTTGTTCGAACGGATGATCGCCGTCTTCAGAGCGAAAAGTAACCTGGGATATCTGATGTACCTGGCTGATGCGACAGGTTACCTTGGATATGTGGCGATCATGTTAATCAGAAACTACGGTGACATTGAAATCGATTTTCTTAAATTCTACCTCAATGGTTCGATCTGGATGTCGGGTCTGTCACTGATATGTATGATCGCCAGCCTGATTTACTTCGAACGACGAATGCAAATGCAAACGGTGGCTCAACCCGAGCCGGTGGTCACGTAAGTATTTGATCGAAATAAACTCCTATGAGCTTGGGGATATTCAAAATGATCGGAATAATTGAGAATACTTTTGGAGTTGATTTCACCCGCGATGACTACGATCTGATGGCTACGGTTGGTGATCTGCAGGAAATTCTGATTCAAAAGAAAGAATATCTCACTCAGCTCGATAAAACAGAATTAGCCAGAAAAACCTTTTATCGCTACTTCGAGATTAGAAATCTGGTTCGAGAAGTCACAGGTCAAACAACCCTCCGTCTGAAACCGTCTACAGATTTAAGGCCCATTGTTCATCGAACTATGCGACCTCGACTTTGGTCTCGGTTAAAGCATGCCTGGTGTCAAAAACTTCCTGTTCTGGAACTCGACGGAGAATTTGTGGCCGTATTTCTGTTGCTAGGTCCTTTTGTCTGGCTCGGATTATTAATGGAAACCTTACGTCCATTGCAAGCTCCTTCTACATGGTTTTGCGCTTTGACTTTGATATACCCTCTCTTGATGATCTTGGTCTGGTTTCTGATGGCTCCTTTGTTCAGAAAATCATTCCCTTTAAAACTAGAGACAATCGGAGGAATCGTTACCTGGAAGTTAAATGCAGATGGAACTCCCTGGTTAAAAAATTCCCGACTCGATAATTACAGCGATGATTCTATTCGTGATATGGTTCTCACGATTGTTGCAGAATATGCGGAAGTGCCTCGTGAACAGGTTCACTCTGAATCTAGATTAATCGAGGACTTATTTATCGATGAGCTTATGTTTGGTTGATTCAGTGAGCGAACTTTACTGTCCCTGTGATGAGAATTAGGTATGAAGATAAGCACGGGAACTGCGGTTCTATTTAACGGCACAGGGAAAGAGTTGCAGATCACCCAGACAGAATTTCCCGATCTCGCTGCGGGTGAAGTGCTCGTGCAGATTTCTGCCACGACCTTGTGTGGGAGCGATCTGCATACCTATGAAGGACGTCGACAAACTGCGACTCCCGCTGTACTGGGACATGAGATCATCGGGCGGGTGGTGGCACTCTCGGAAATCGAACCAGCCACTACTTATGCAGGGGAATCACTTCAGATTGGTGACAGAGTTACCTGGTCGCTGTGTGTGCATTGCGGCGAGTGTTTTTTCTGTGAGCATGATCTCCCCCAAAAATGTGAGCAGCTGCTGAAGTATGGACATCAGTCATTTGCAACTCATCCCTGGTGTGGTGGACTGGCGACGCACATAATTTTAAGACGTCACAGCTCCCCTTTAAAATTCCCGATTCCCTCTCTGATGATGTTGCCTGTCCTGCAATTGCGCCACGGCTACGGTAGCGGCTTGAGGCGGGCAGGGGGAGTTGGAGAACGCAAATGTCGTTCTGTTGGGGGCGGGGATGCTGGGAGTGACTGCCGCCGCGATGGCTAATGAAGCTGGAGCTAAAGAAGTAATATCGTCGATCGAGATCAAACTCGCCTGGAGATGGGGAAGAAGTTCGGTGCTACAAGGCTCGTTAACGTTGCTGAGAACTCAGAACCACTACGCGAATCGATTAAAAGATTGACCGAGAACCGGGGGGCAGATGTGGTCATCGAATTAACGGGGGCACCTGCTCGTGCAGTCCGGAATCGAAATACTTCGTGTTGGGGGAACAATGGTGGCTGGTCGGTTCCGTATTTCCGACAGCTGCTGTCGAGATATTCCCGAAGAGATCGTCCGCCGGATGATCCACCTGACTGGCGTTCATAATTATGCCCCGGAAGATTTAGCGACCGCGATTCAGTTTCTAGAGAAGTCAGCCAGTCGGTATCCGTTCGCTTCGCTGGTGGGTGAGAGCTTTCCTCTCACAAAAGTAACAGAGGCATTTGCCGCCGCACGAACGGGTAGAAGTTTTCGCGTTAAAGTGGCGATTGAAGAATGAGGCTGGCTTTAGCGTTTAATGCTGGCTTTAGCGTTTAATGCTGGCTTTAGCGTTTAATACTGGCTTTAGCGTTTAATACTGGCTTTAGCGTTTAATACTGGCTTTAGCGTTTAATACTGGGCAACTCGAATTCATCGGCTGGAATCTCTTCTACAGATGTTGATGAAGTTCGGGATTGGAACCTGGGTTGGAATGCTGTCGAAAGTTCCCGGGTTTCCTGGACATCAAACTCAGCGACTGGTGCTGCTTCCTGATGAAATTCACTCGCAGATTCATAAGCGGCCAGGCTGACTTCTGTTCCCCGTTCGAGGGCCTCGTAATCCTCAGTAAGTGGAGGCAACTGCATCGAATTCGATTTTCTTGAGGATAAATTCAGCGAATCAGGCTCGCCTGTGGATGGTGCCAGAACGCTGGAAGCGACCTGAGAAGTTAATCCAAGGTCGAATTCTTCTTGAAATCGGGAATGCTCTCTTGTGTGGCTTCAGGTTCAGTCGCAAAGGTCATCTGTGGCGAAGTCGATTTTTTACCATTCAGTGATGATTCTGTAAGGGCGAAATAGTCTTCCGCACCACGTTCCTGTGCGAACTCAGTTTCTTCAGCTTCCAGAGAGGAAAGTTCGGCTGTATCGAACGGAGCGTAAACATCCAGCAGCCTAGGGGCCTCCTCGTGAGTTTCTGAAGTCCGTGCAATGACTCCGGTCAGCGGTTGTTCGTCAGTTTGAGTAAAATCTGAATCAGCTTTCCCTGGGGTCGATGTGAATTTACTCATCGGGTTCGAACCGATTTCAGGTGGTGTGTAATTCAGCTTTTCTACTGCAGGTGTCGTGGGGGCGAAGTTCTGTGTCAGATAAGAGTGGTTGGGATCTCGTAATCGGATCGCTTCGTGCAACTCTTTGGCACGTTTTTGATCCCCCTGGGCTTCGAAAGTATCTGCCATCGATAAGAGTCGAGCAGTGGAGAATTCACCCTCTTCATTCGCAGTCGAGCGAAAGGTGTGCGCACAACCGGTCAGTAAGGTGCTGGCAAGTAGCAAGCTTGGAAGCATCAGGCGGTAAATGGCCATGGGACTCCATCCTGGCAGAAATAAACGAGCTCACAATTGGAGGATTACGACATTCCTTACATCCTCATCGGCAGCTTGAGAGCATCACATCAGTTAAATTGGGAAAACTTTGCCGATTGTTCCGATTTTTCCGAATCTGGATGCTATCCAAGTATTAAAGACGTACAGAGAGGGGGGCAGAGCTTCCTGTCAGGCAAGCACGAGAGGCGATTCTGCCGGGATACAAAGCAGCCCTGATCAACTGAGCTCAAACGACTTAGAGTGCCAGCGCGTCAATGTGCTGAGTAGCTGTTTGCGTTCGATCGGTTTGGTGATGACATCATCACAACCAGCCTGTTTGCAGCGCCGCTGCATTGATCTGACTGCATGGGCGGTCAGTGCCAGGATCGGTTTCGTGTATCCCATTTCTCGCAGCTTGCGAGTTGCTGCGTACCCATCCATGATCGGCATCTGCATGTCCATCAGAATGAAATCGTAGTGGTTCGAGGGATCAGACGCCTTCTCAACGGCGTCAGCACCATTGTTCACCATGGTGAGCCGGACGCCAGCGCGACTTAAAATGTATTGGAAGAGGCGTTGGTTATCAGCACCATCCTCTGCCAGCAGAATGCTGCAGTGAAGGTTGTGGAAGTCTTCCTCGTCCTGCACTTCAAGCTGACGCTGGTTGCGATGCGAAGAGAGAGAGGAAACTGTTTCCTGTGATTCCAGTTTTCCAACACCAATCGTAAACCAGAATGTGCTCCCTTCACCTGGAGTTGAATCGGCACCAATCTCACCACCGAGTAACTTGGCAAGTCGTTTGCTGATTGCCAGGCCCAAACCTGTACCACCATATTCGCGGGAGACGGAATTATCAGCCTGTGTGAATGGTTCGAACAGCTGATGGATTTTATCCGGTGCAATTCCGATTCCACTGTCCTGGACTTCAAATCGTAATCGGGAGAAGCCTAAAGGGGCTGCCTCCAGACTGACTCTCAGAACGATTTCACCCTCTCGCGTAAATTTGGTAGCATTACCCAACAGATTAAACAGAACCTGTTTCAGTCGGGTAGCGTCGGTCTTGATGGAAGCCGGAATAGGAGTGACAAACTCTGTTCTGTAACTTAAATCCATCTTCTCAGCACGCAATGTCATGATGTCATCCAGATCATCAATCAGCTGCACCACATCACAGGGTGCGACTTCTACTTCGAGTTTGCCAGACTCAATTTTGGATAGATCGAGGATTTCGTTAATAATACCGAGCAGGTGATCTCCATTGCGCCGGATCGTCTGTAACGCCCGGGATTGTTCCTCTGCATCCATTTGCTCTTCGACCATCAATTCGGTGAACCCGAGAATGGATGTCAATGGAGTGCGGATTTCATGACTCATGTTGGTCAGAAAATCTGTTTTGGCGATGTTGGCAGATTCGGCTGCACGAGCCACTCGCTGGATTTCGAGATGAGCCTGCTTTAATGGGGTAATATCATCAATGGCAATGACCACCCGGGCTTCATCTTCTTCCAGAAATTTATTGATTTTGATAGAGAACCAGAGATTCGATGTCTCATTGAAAAAGATAAACGAATCCATGGCTTCATGGTCGTGGTCGTTGAACAAAGCTTTTGTTCGCTCCGAAATTTCCTGGATACCTCTCCAGAGCAAGTCGGAGGAAGCAGATTGTACGGCATAAAAATTATGCCCCTTGTCCAAATGAAACTGCTCAAGATTCAATTCCTCAAGAAAGTCATGCCAGGCGACATTCACTGAGAGAATATTTCCTGTTTCATCGATAATGGCGATGCACTCGTTTAGTGAATTGAGCGTGCTTTGGGCCAGGCTGCGAGTCCGTTCAATTTCCCGCTCGATTTCCCGTGACTGGGTGATGTCCGCAGCAATGATGGACAAGCCTGAGATTTTCGAATCCCGTTCGAAGATAGGAGAAATTGAGAGTGATATTTCAATTTCAACACCTGATTTTTTATACCGTAAGCATTTTCTTTAACGCGGCCTGTTTTAGCATCGGCTACATCCTGTAACAGATTTAAAACCTGCATCTGGTTCTCGCCACCAAACAGTAAAGAAATGCACTGATTGATTGCTTCCTCACGTCTGTAACCAAATATTTCTTCAGCTGCTTTATTCCAGGAATGAATTTTGAGGGTCTCATCCAGGCCGATAATTGCATCGCTGGAAGATTCAACGATTGTGGCTAACCAGTTCAGGTGAACCTCGTTCGCTTTGCGGCTCGGTGATGTCTTTAATGATCCCGGTGAAATAGGTTTCACCATCCAGAGTCAGTTCAGCGACAGAAAGATCGATCTCCAAGAGGGAACCATCTTTGCGTTTCCCTGTACCTCCCGCCCGATACCGATAATTTTCTTTTCGCGCGTCTTCATATAGTTCGCCAGGTAACCGTCGTGGTTTTCCTGATGGGGGGATGGCATTAACATCTTAATGTTTTTGCCCAGCACTTCTTCAGCCGAGTAACCGAACATTCTTTCGGCGGCAGGATTGAATTCGGCAACAATTCCACGATTATTAATCAGGATAATCGCATCGACGGCTGTTTCAGAATTGCATTGATACGTGCATGTCCATTTCTCAATTTCTTGGAAACTTGAGCAATCAGGTTTTCAATGTCCGTATTGACGCGGATTTCTGCCTGCTGATCCGGGGAAGGGCTCTGTTCGGTGTCTGCAGTCTGCGGCATCCTGGTATTCATTGTTGCGATCAGTTCTATTCAATGGTTAGATTGGGGAGAATCATTCGGAATCAGAATAGGTCTGGCACTAGTGGGTCTATCAACAGCAGGTAATTCGACAAGTTAACTATCTTCTGTCTGCAAAATGAGCGGCTTCTACGTTATCGATGAAAAAATAGGTTGGTGCTTCTGTAATGCAAATTCCAAGTTGCATGGGGAGCGTAGACGAGTTTTATCCCTTACAACAATATGCGGGTCATTCCGATTCTGACGATTACGGATGAGTTGAATGCCTCGCCCCTTGATGATACAGGACCAGGATCGATGAAGTTTTCCCTGATTTTTCGAGCATTTTTGATTCTCCAACTGGTCGTCCAGGGTGGGGCGACGCTTTTCGCTGAGGACGCTCTACTGCCCAATCGCTTCATGGTCTCGATGGAGGATGGGGTCCATCTGGCGACAGATGTTTACCTCCCGGACGGAGAAAAACCGGAGTCGACAGAAAAATCGTATCCGGTCATTCTGCTACGGAGTCCCTACGGAAAAGCATTTGGCCCGGCTGTGGGAGTGAACTTTATCAAGGCAGGTTATGCCCTGGCGGTGCAGGATGTTCGAGGCCGGTTTGATTCCGAAGGGAATGATGCCATTGTGTTCTTTCATGAAGGGCGTGGGGAAACCCATGACGGGCACGATACCCTGCGTTGGCTGAAAGACCAGAAGTGGTGTGATGGTAATGTAGTGACCTGGGGAGCTTCAGCTTTGGGAATCACACAAACCATGATGGCCCCCGGTGCACCAGAAGTTTTGAAAGCACAATACGCAGTAGTCGCTTTTTCGGACATGTATTCTCAGGCTGCCTATCAGGGAGGGGTTTGGCGCAAAGAGATGCTGGATGGATGGCTGCCCGGAAATAAATTCGATCCCCGTTCCTATGAAGAGTTTCGTGCACATACCAAATATGGTGATTTCTGGAAAGTCGCCAACGCCGAAATTGGTGCTGGCGATGTACAGGCACCGGGAATCTTCAGAGGCGGCTGGTACGACATCTTTGCGCAGGGAACAATCAACTCATTCGTGACCATCCAGAATCAAGGTCAACCAGGAGCGCGGGGGAAATGTAGATTGGTCATGGGACCCTGGGCGCATGGAGGATTCAAGGAATTAACCTACCCTGAAAATTCCAAGACTGCCGGTGATGTTGAAAGTGCCATCCGTTTTTATGACTACCATGCACGTGGAAAACAGAATGGTGTCAATGAAGACAAGCCGGTGCATTATTACGTGATGGGAGACCCGGAGGTGGAATCGGCCCTTGGTAATTTCTGGCGCAAAGTAGAGAGTTGGCCACCCCCCGCAGACGAAACCGAGTTCTATTTTCACAAATCGGGTGAACTCAATTCGTCCGCTCCTGAAACCGAGGAGTCGCTTGAGTATGCTTATGATCCGGAAAATCCTGTCCCTACAGTCGGTGGTCAGAACCTGATCATCTCCAAGGGGCCACGCGATCAACGTGAGGTGGAATCACGGGAAGACGTGCTTGTTTTTACAACGGACACATTGACCGAGCCATTGGAAGTAACGGGACGCATTAAAGCGAAACTTTATATCAGTTCCGACTGCCCCGATACCGACTTCACCGTTAAGTTGTGTGATGTTTATCCTGATGGGCGATCGATGCTGGTGACCGATGGAATCATGCGTGCGCGATATCGTCACTCGTTTGAAATTCCGGAGTTGTTAGTTCCGGGACAAATTTATGAACTGGAAGTCGATTTGTGGTCGACATCACTCATCTTCAACAAGGGGCATCAGATTCGGGTGGCTGTCTCTTCCTCCAATGATCCCCGTTTCGAACCAAATCCCAACACCGGTGCGGATCATTTTCAACCTGGGGAAACAAAGAAGATTGCTCATAATAGAATCTACCTGGCCCCCGATTCTCCATCGCACATAGTGTTGCCGATCTACAGCGGAGCAGAAGAATAAAGAAATCCAGGTGGCAACTTAACTGATTAATCCGATTGACTTGATTCAATCCTGATTGATTCAGCGTGGACTTGATCCCTGGGCACGTTTTAAATTGCTGAGTGCTCCGGGATGGGTAGGGTCGGCTTCAACGGCCAGTTTGAAAAACTTCAGTCCTTCGGATGGCCTTTTGGCGATCATGTTGAGAATCCCCAGCGTGTTGTAGGTGTTCGCCAGGTCCAGAGCATCGAGAGTCTGTTTACGGTTCACGGCCTCGTTCGCAGTGGCATAGGCTTCAGCAAGTTTCTGTTGAGCTGCACTCGGTTGCTGGTCCGCATTCAGAGCTTGTGCCTGATCAGTCAACACCATAGCCAGGTTCGAATAAATTTTTCCTTCTTCCGGGGCGATATCTATCGCTTTCTGGTAATAGCTGACAGCTTTATCAAACTCTTTCTGAAGTTGATAATGGTTACCCATGCTCATTAACAGATTTACGTTTTCAGGTTCGAGAGTTTCAGCTTTTTCAAATAGCTGAACTGCATCTGCGGCCCTGTCTGTTTTGCTTAACAAATTACCGAGGTTGATTAATCCGGCGACTTCTTCCGGGTCAATCTCCAGCGCTGGCGAAGGTGCGGCTTCTGATTCATCTGTTTTATCTTCCTGCTTCAGGTAATCAGCCATGTTGAGATGTGCTTTGGTATTATTCTCTGTGACCGCCAAAGCATGTTGCATCAGTGAGCCAGAATTTGCCCAATAGCCTGCCTGACGATTTCCCTGAACTGTCATGCCGAGGCAAAAAGCAGGGCGACAAAGATGGCCGCACTTTTAATGGCTTTATTCTCAAACAGGTAGGCGGGAATCAGCCAGCAGAGGAAAAGTATCAATCCGATTTGGGGAACATAGCTGTAGCGATCAGCCATTCCTTCTACGCCGATCTGTACGATTCCAATCACCGGTACCAGCATCCCGAGGAACCAGAACCAACCGACGAACAGGGCGGGTTGTTTCCGCAGACGGATCAATACGAATAGAGTGATGGCGATGAGTACTCCCAGCGCTTATCAACACAGACTGCGTGTTGATATCGAAACCGGGATGCGGATAGATCGGAGCGAGATCGGTTGGAAGAAATGTCTTCCTGATGTACAGACCATACGAAAGCAGAGCGTTCTTCATTCGGAGCATTAGAGGGAACTGGTCTGAATCCTGAACGGCTCCCCCTTCCTGCTGGGCGAGATAAATGATGATTGAAAACAGAATCGAAAGCCCCAGCAGGGGAATCTTTTCCAGTACGAGTTGTTTGAGTGGTACCGTTACAGGAACCGACTTGTCCTGGCTCAGTGGTGGTTCAACAGATGAAAATGAAATTCGACGTAATGGCCACAGATCAAGCAGCAATAAGAGGAAGGGCAGGGTAACCCACATCTGCTTGGCCATCAGACTGCATAAAAAACAGATCAGCAGAATGGCGTACCACTTTCTTTTCTTGGTTTCGGTCCTGGTATAAATAAAGTACGACCAGAGGGCGAGGAAACCAAAGAGGTGCTGATCAAATCTTTCCGCCCCGAGATCCACGCGACCGATTCCACATGCAGAGGGTGTACTGCAAACAGAAAGGCGACCAGAAAAGAACGGAAGGGAGCCTTGGTGGCATAGAGGAGTAACCCATACAGCAACCAGGCATTCAGTAAATGGTAGACGGTGTTCATGCTGTGGAAGCCACTCGGTGAGAGGCCAAACGTTTGAGCATCGAACAGCAATGAAATCCAGGTGAGGGGATGCCAGTTTCCGATTTCATTCGTAGTGAAAGCCCATTGAACGGTATCCCAGTTCAACCCTCCCGCATGTGATAGTTCCCCGCCACATACAGGCCATCGTCGTAGTTCACGAAGTTGAAGTTGGAGGTCTGTTGATAGACGACCAGAACCCCGACCAGTATTAACAGGGGATAGATCAGCTTGGAAAAGTCGAAAGAGGGAGCAGCTTGCCGGTTCATGTCGGTCCCAGAGCAGGTATCAATGATGTGTTCAGGCGAGGATTCACATTACCATTCCGGGCAGGCAAATTAAACGACGAGCTTTGATCACGAGTTAGTGAGGGCTGAAAAATGCCGATTTGAGCTCACTTTCTGGGAAAACGCCCTCTTCAAAGGGACTTCCTGAGGGGTATTGACCTTTACACATTTTTAGAAAGACGTTTAGATTCCCGAATCAGGGCTTAGAGTCCATGATTATGCTCCTGTCTGAGCTTTTCCAAGCGGGGATAAAGTCGCTGCCTGGAGAAGGTGGATCATGAAACTTCGGCAGGATGCGGAAGAATCAGACGGGAACCCAACCGCACATCAAACCATTAATCGTCTATCTCAAGCATTAATTGTCTATCTCAAGGATGTGAAGACAATGAATATCGGGGCACGCCTCCTTAAAAATCTGTTCAAAAGTCCATTTCGATTGCTGAAGACATTTCAGCGATTACTCGATCCCGCGTACCGACTGCAACATCGGGCGAATATTGCGGTGGGAAGTAAAATCTCGAAGGACCGCATTCAATTACTGGAACAAAACCCAGGGCAATCTTCCGATCGTGAATGTCGCCTGCTCGCCCACTTGGCGATGGAAGCGGACGACTCCGGTTCGATCGTCGAAATCGGCACTACAAAGGAAAAGTGACTGCCTGGCTGGTAGAAGCTGCTGAGCGAGCAAAAGGCAAAGCCAAAGTCATCAGTATCGATCCCCATATCTTCGGTACCTGGGAAGAATATCAGGGTACTGTTCAGAAATTTGAATTGGAAAACAGGGGACTCAAAATTCATAAAGAGTTCTCTCACGACTTGGGACAGAAGTGGGAAGAACCGATTTCCATGCTCCTCGTTGATGGTAGCCATGAATACGAAGATGTCGTGGCAGACATCGAAGATTTTGTACCCCACGTGTTGCCAAGTGGCTATGTCGTCTTTGACGACGCTCGCGGTGAGGTCTATCCCGGGGTAGCCCGCGCGATTAACGAGCGGATGCGCAATCGTAATGAATTCGAAGAAGTTGGCATGATTAAAAACTTTGCTGTATTTCGTAAGAAAGCAGCCTGATTGATCTCTCGATACTGTCCCTCAATTTTGCGGGATGATGGCAAAACTCTCTCTCTCATAAATAAAACTCGCTGATAAGGACACATCGAAAGGATTTGATGTGAGTGGATGGGCCCTCCTTGTCATTTTTAATTTGAAACGTGCTCTCCAGGGAGACAAGTGGCGGAAGAAAAGGAATTCTGATGTCCAGAAGTCTGATTAATTCGATATTAGCTGTGGGAATGATCACTTTAGTAACTGGTTGCAGTACGATGTCCGGCGGCTCCATGGCAAGTAGTTTGTCTCCTTCAAATTTGAATCCATTCTCTAAGTTCAATTCTTCCTTCTCGGGACACACTGAACCGGCTATAGAAGAGGATGTCAGCTTTATGGAGCGGGATTACGAAGAGCATCAAACCGCATCTACCAAACCTGATGATTCCGAAATCTCATTCAGTGATGACGATCTCGATTTCAATGAATGATGTCATCTGAAACAGTGCTCAGGGACAATTGCGAAATCGCCTGATCGCTCTCGAACTCAGGCCTGCATGCGGCAGTCCCGATAGATCGATTTTCAGCACTTAAATGTTCGTATCGGGTTTACATCCAACTCGTCGGTCTGGATAGAATCTTTCCATTGGTAAAGTTTTTAACTTCACTTTTTTTGTGAGCAAATAGAGCAGTCCTCTTTTTGAGAAACGCTGCTGAAACGAGAGGGTTCTCCATAGTTTGGGTGTTTTCGGGACGATAAGTAGTTTCAGTCCCGCCTTGTTTCCCGCCTTCTGGGTCTCGGCCCCATTCAACAGTATTTTCTGACCAAGTGATTTAAAGATCTGCCCTCGATGATTAAATCAGCTTCCAGACCCTGTTTACTAATGCTGATGGCTTGTCTGTTCCTGGCAGGTTGTCAGTCTGCTCAAAAAACAGTGCAAATCGACAGAACCCCCCAAAGCCTGGCTGAAAAAGTTGCTCTGACCAATGGCAATGACGAAGGGGGAGGGGCTGTGACAGCTGCTCTGGATGAAACTTCTGGAGCAGAAGCAGGCTTGAGCGATTCTCAAGCAACTCCTGCGAGTGAAACCAGGGCCCAGAAATGGTCGAACTGGCCTAAAAATCCGCTTTCACACTTCATTCCCCGCACCAATACCCTTACTTCCGAAACGGATGAGGGTGAGATTGCCGGGCGGGAAGCGTTCTAGAGCCACAAAGGCTCTCCAGGACTCAAATTCTCGTTCGGTAAGTGTTCTTTTGATCACTTATCTGGTCTAGGATGAGTCGTTCCTGTGATTTTCTGAGAAACCCGCATTTCGAAATTAAACGAAGAAAGCCTAAGGCTGGTTTCTCAAAGGGGGAGACGATAAAATCAGCCCCTTCTCTGGATTCCTTAAACTGGAATCTGTCAGAGAGTTACCAGTCTTTCCCCGTGGCCCTCTTTTCTTTCTCAGCTGGCGAAATACTGCCAAATCTAAAGGATGGGCAATCTGTTTTTGAAGATTGTGGAGTTCCACGGTCCCTGAAACAGATTCGATGCAGGTCTGTGTTATATAGTAATATAGATATGTGACCAGTCTACGGGTTTATCCATTGCGATTTGAGAGGAGACATTTTCTGTGCAGGTTGCCATTGCAGCTCGACATGGGGAACTTCGACCTGATTTACAGCAGGTCATCGAAGAAAAAGCTCAAAAACTGTTAACCTACTTTGATCGGGTCATCGCCATCGAAGTCACAATTGACTTTGAAGGTGGCCGGGTGAAAGCTGAAATTCTGGTTAACGCTGAGCACCACGAAAACTTTGTAGCACATGAAAACGGAGACGATGTTCTCGCCTGTTTTCATGCCGCATTGCATAAAATGGAACAACAACTGAAACGTTATAAGGAAAAAAGACACGATCATCGTCGTGATGCTTCTCTGAAAGAGATGGCTCCCGAGGATGAAGAATAGTTTTCAGTCTGAATTCATTTCCAATCAGTCGTTTCCGGTGGGCTCAAAACAGCTCGATTATCCCCGGGTCGATTTAAATCATTGACTGAAACAGGATTCTCTTTCTAATTCTTTATTATATCGTAGTTTAAGAACCATCATTTCCGAGATGAGTTGCAGTTCAAGAGGCAACTCAAATCAGACCGGGGCAATCAGGGCCTCTATATTTTTCATATCCGAATATTCGATATCTCCTCGACTCGCCGGTAATGGAAATGCGGTTCATTTAAATTTACATCCCTGTACCAAATAACTGTTTCATCTGTTTCCATCAGGCCTCGTAGCAGGCCAGAGATCTGCGATCCCGTAGGGGTTCTCTGTGGGTTAGCCGAGAAATTCTCGTGCTCTCCTGTTCGATTGAGAATGATCTGCAGGCTCGTGATTTCAGGTTGATTACGGATTTTTCGTTGAATTAATCTGTAACCACCTATACAGTCGAGTCCGTTCAAAAGCTTGTTATACAGTCCGTTAAAGGAGCAAGTTACATGAAGTTATGTGACTTCGTGGTTTCTGAAGCCATTAATACCGATTTACAAGTTGAAAATAAAGAAGCGGTTATTCGCTCGATGGTTGGGAGTCTGAAAGAGAGTGGCAAAATTGCTGCCGAAGATGAAGAGAGTATCGTTTCCGCGATTCTGAAGCGGGAAGAGCTCGGTTCAACCGGCATTGGCAATGGAGTTGCTGTCCCTCATACCAAACATCCTTCTGTGAATAACCTGATTGCGACCGTCGCAATTGCGGGTGATGGAGTAGAGTTTGCCAGCCTGGATGGAGAGAAAGTATTTATCTTCTTCCTGCTGGTCTCTCCCCCGGACAAACCAGGTGATCACCTGCGTGCTCTGGAGACCATTTCCCGGCATCTTCGTAACAGCAACTTCTGCAACTTCCTGAAGCAGTCAAAAACTTCAGCCGATGTTGTCGAGCTGCTGGGTGAAGCTGATAACAATCAGCTGAATGACTGAGAAATCTTCTGCGGAAGAACGTTTCCTCGCGCTCGTATCTGATTTGAACTCCAGCGAAATTCGTTTTTCAGGCTATTTCTTTAGTTTTCAACCTGTTATTCCAGTTTGAGTATCCACAAGGAATCTCAGGCAACGACCAGCATGTCAGCTGCACAGGCAGGGAAGACCGTCAGGAAATCCCTTGATCCCGGTAGTTGCACATCTTCGAATTGTCTTAGATTCCGGAAGCTTCAATCTGGACCAAATTATAAAAAAAGACGAGCCATCGTGCTCGATGTGTACACTTTTTGCAGAGGATGGATCTGGAGTCGTGTTGAGTCGCCATGTCACTGTCAATATGGTCGAGGGGTTGCATGTCCGCCCTATCTCCATGATTGTGAATGTGGTGAACGATGCCGGCTGCCAGGTTCTGATCCGGTTTGGCGAAAAGCAAGTCGAAGCGAACAGTCAGCTGAACTTAATGCTGCTGGCTGCTCCGCAAGGGTCAGAACTGGAATTACTGGCTGATGGTGATGGGGCTGAACAGGTCCTGGACCATCTGGAGAACCTGTTCCTGACCAATTTCGAAGTTGAAGGAACTACAGAATCGGAACAGGTCTATTAGCTTTTTCAAAGGTTGGCTGATTGACCCATTCGATAGAAATCAAACTCAAAACTCCTTATTTAGAGGAGCTTTGAGCAGGTAAATAAGAGACATTATTTATGCTCGTGCGGCGAGGAATTGCAGTTTCCCCAGGCATTGCTTCAGGGCCAGCGCTGGTCTTCGGCACCGAGGATTTCCGCATACCTCAGCGCTTTGTCAGTGTCGATGCCATCGAGTCTCAGATAAAGCGTTTTCGCACCGCTCTGCAGCAAACCGTCGATGAAATCGGCGAGAACGAGCGACTTGCGAATGAGCAGGTCGGTAAGCAATATGGCTCGATTTTCACCGCTCACCTGAACCTGGTTCAGGATCCGCAGCTGCTGGAGGAAATCGAAGAGCTCATCCGGACCAAGTACTACTCCGCTGAGTTTGCTTCGAGCAGGGTGCTGCGCCCGTTACGCAAAGGTCTTCCAAAATTTGGGCGACAATTACATGGCGCAGCGGGCGGCCGACATTTATGACATAGAAAAATGTCTGCTCCGAAATCTACTGGGAGAAAGCCGCGAAGAGCTCAATCATATCACCACGCCAGTGATCATCGTAGCCAACTCGCTCAGCCCGAGCGAAACGGCCAACCTGAATCGTAAATTCGTCCTGGGGCTGGCCATCGAAACGGGTGGACGAACCAGCCACACCGCGATTCTGGCCGGTGCCCTGGAAATTCCTGCCGTGGTCGGTGTGGGGAACTTCCTGGCGGATGTCTCTGGTGGTGAGAAGCTGATTATCGATGGGGATCGTGGTGAAATTATCATCGATCCCAGCGATACTGCCGAACGCCAATATCAGGATTCAATCGAACGGCGTAAGGGGGTCTCTCAGAGGCTGCGTTCCTTACGTGAAATTCCAGCCCAGACAAAGGATGGGGAACGGATCAAACTTCTGGGGAACATCGAATTTCCCGAAGAAGTGAGCCAGTGTATCGACCGCGGGGCCGATGGGGTGGGTCTCTATCGAACCGAGTTCCTGTATCTCAACCGCCGGGACGAGCCCTCCGAAGAGGTCCATTATGAGGCTTATTGCCGGGTTGTCGGGGCATTCCCCCATTCTCCGGTGATCATCCGCACGATGGATTTGGGGGCGGATAAGATGCCCTCCGCACTCACATTTGGGGCGGAACCGGCCTCCAACCCGGTCCTGAGTCTCCGGAGTTTGCGGCTCAGTTTGAAAAATTTGCCATTGTTTAAAACGCAGTTACGCGCTATCCTGCGAGCTGCCGTTTTAGGCGATGTGCGGATCATGTTTCCCCTGGTCAGTACACTCATGGAACTTCGTCAGGCCAAGATGATTCTGGCCGATGTCGTTGAGGATCTGGAGGAACAGGGTGTTGAATTCAAGCGGGATGTCCCCGTCGGAATGATGGTTGAGGTTCCTTCAGCCGTGATGATGGCTGAGGAATTTGCCCAGGAAGTCGATTTCTTCTCCATTGGAACGAACGACCTGATTCAATACACCCTGGCTGCAGATCGGGATGACCCGAATGTTTCCGAATTGTATCGGGCAGGGGATCCTTCGATTCTCAGAATGATCCAACACGTGATTGATGTCGCGAAACGGCATGATATCTCAGTAACAGTTTGCGGTGAAATGAGCACCGACCCGCTCTTTTCTCCTCTGCTGATCGGGATGGGGCTGCGTCAACTTTCGGTCACATCCCACATGATTCCCCGGCTCAAAGAACTGATCGGGAGTTTTACGGTTGAAGAGGCTGAAGAGATCGCCAGGCATGTCAGAAATCTGGAGCTGGCGAGAACTGTCGAAAACTATCTGAGGGGAGAACTGGTCAAGTTCGCTCCCGATATGGCCATCCTCGAAGTCGAGTCCTCCTGAGTGGCAGATAGGAATTCTGCTGATTTGTAATGCGAAGCCGGTAACTCAAAACAATATAACGACCCAAACAACACAGCGATCAATACAAGTTCACACTCAACGATACAGCATCACAATAAACCAGTTACACAACAATACAGACACCAGATTTTTATTTAATCACACTAACACAACGACTCGTTGCATTCGATCTGCAAATTTTCTGTTACAGAAAACCAGGTTGATTCAGCGGGTCACAGGAGCCCGGTTCAGGGTGATCTGATCTCACCGGATACGAGACTTACTCAATCATCCGGAGTTCAGCTGACTCATTAACGGGTTTCTGGCTGCAGCGGATTTATTCATCATCAGTTGACGACTTGAATCGATACCTTCATTCAATGACTCAGCTGCCAGATGGCAAAACCGCAACAACTTCAAGTTTACAATTTCAATTCATTTAAGAGTCACTACTTAAAGTGCATTTCCCGGAATGTCTTCGGGAAGTTCTGCAACAGTTTTTATCAGTAAATTGAGTTACGGAGCACTCTCACGAACGTACTTCACTCGAATACTGATCAATCACTGGCAGACTCCCTCAAACATTCAACCCATTCACGAAAGGAAAATTCAAAGTCGAGCAGAGATTAAAACAGTGAGGACGAAGTTCATGTCATCTTTCACTTCAGGACAGGTCAGATGGTCTTTTGCGACCCTGATCGATTAAGAGGTTTTAACCTGAATCGAAACGGGCTGCCTGCCTGAACAGACTGCTGATTCAACAGATTGCTGATTCAAATGAGCACTTCCAGATTAATGTGAGTCTGAGACATTTAAGATTCTCAGCTTTACTCCTTTGATCTGATGATAAAATCTCGAAGAACAACATTTCTGATGATCAATGAATTTCAACATCTCTTTGACAGGTTGGTACAGGATGATGATCCCGAAAGAACTCACTCCCTCAGTCAACCTTGAAAATAATCCATCGACAACTGAATTTTCCGTATCAGTTAAGCATTAGTCCTCATGAATTCCGTCGCACATTTCATCTCACGAAAGTCTTTTGCTGAACAGACTGTGGGTGTTGTCCGGAATGATTACAGAATACCAATTCGAGGTGGGGCAATGCTGAGTGGATCATTTTCAGATGGGAACTCAGTATGGGAAATCCGCGTAATCAGCCTGCTGAACTCTGGCGACTCATGGCGAGTCGGACACAGATAATCAGTCATCAGGCGATCAGAACCGACAGTGGAAGTGTAATTTTCCGTACTGTCCGTCAGGTGCAATGCGCTGAGTGTGACTCGCTGCAAAGGAAGTCACATGAAATCCGAAATGCTCATCAATGTGCTTCAACCGGAAGAGAGTCGAATTGCGATTCTCGAGGATGGAGTGCTCGAAGAACTGTATATCGAGCGTAACTCTCAAGAGAACATCGTTGGCAACATCTACAAGGGCAAGGTGGTTAACATCGAGCCCTCATTCAGGCAGCCTTCGTCGATTTTGGTATTGGCCGGAATGGTTTCCTGCACGTCAGTGATGTTGAGTTCCAATACTACAAACATCTGGTTGACGAAGAGGCTGTCTCCTCCGGCAGAGCTCCCCGTGGACGCGGACGAAAAAGTGGGCCCCGGAGTGCTCCCCGAAATGGAAATGATCGGGGGATGAAAAACAAACCGCCTATCCAGGAAATCTTCAAACGGGGTAGTGAAGTCCTGGTCCAGGTGATTAAAGAGGGGATTGGAACCAAAGGTCCTACGCTTTCCACTTACATCAGTATCCCCGGACGCTATCTCGTCCTGATGCCCGGTTTGCAACGCGTCGGAGTCAGCCGGAAAATTGCGGATGACGACACCCGCCGGCGCTTACGCAGCAGTCTGCAGGAACTTGATCCGCCCGAAGGTCTGGGTTTCATCATTCGGACTGCCGGAATTGACCGGAATCAAAGTGACCTCAAAACAGACATGCATTATCTGCTGAGGCTGTGGAAGGTGATTGTCGGTCGCATCAAGAAGATGCAGGGTCCGGTGGATATCTATGAAGAGAGCGACATGATCATTCGCACGATTCGGGATATTTACACAGAAGAGATCGATGCGATCTGGATCGATGAGCCTTCGGCTTACGAGCGTGCCTGTGAATTCATGAAGATCGTGATGCCTAAGTACGTCAACCGGATCAAACTGTATGATGGGAAAGCTCCGATTTTCTCGAAGTATAAAATCGAGGAAGAGATCTCCCATATCAACGATCGGGTTGTTCCCCTCCGCGGGGAGGATCGATTGTGATCGATCAAACAGAGGCGCTGGTGGCGATTGACGTTAATAGTGGTACGTTCCGGGTCGATGACGACGCCGAAGAGACCGCCTACCAGGTTAACTTGCGAGCTGCCAAAGAGATTACCCGTCAGATCCGGCTGCGTGACCTGGGGGCGTGATTGTGAATGACTTCATCGATATGCGGGAAGACCGCCATCGTCGGGGGTCGAGCGGGCACTGCGTGACGCTGTCAAACGGGACAGAGCACGGACGAAGGTCCTGCGCATCAGTCCGTTCGG
Source organism: Planctomycetaceae bacterium (assembly GCA_041398805.1). Taxonomy (GTDB): domain Bacteria; phylum Planctomycetota; class Planctomycetia; order Planctomycetales; family Planctomycetaceae; genus Polystyrenella. The sequence goes on from JAWKUC010000005.1 coordinate 104,920, forward strand.
GTTGATCGAAATGACCCGTCAGCGAATTCGCCCCTCCGTCAAACGAACCGCCTACGAAAACTGCCCCTGTTGCCATGGCTCTGGTCTGGTGAAATCGGCGGAAATCATGGCTGTCGACGTCATGCGAATTCTGCTCACGACCGCCAGTTCCAGCGATGAAATCTCGACAATTCAGGTAGAAATCCATGAGCGGGTCGCTAATTACCTGAACAACAGGAAGCGGCGACAGATCATGAGTCTGGAGGAAGAATTCAACCTGACAGTCAGTATTCGGGCGAGTTCCGACGTGGGACCTGAACATGTGGTACTGCAATGTCTGGACGATATCGGCCACGAAATCAAAAATTTATCCCACGCAACCTCGAAAACTGCCGTCTGAAGCGTTAAAGTACCCGCTTCCCCCGATCAATCCCCAGGGATCGGTTCGGGCGGAGCGAGGTAGTCCTCGCTAATTGGCAACCAGGTACCGCTGTTTATTCCTTGATCAGGGGCTCCCTTTTCAGGCGATCGACCAGATGCAGCACCACAATCGCACCTGTGGCGAACGATCGATTCGTCCGTAGTGAGATTGTCAGGAGAGGCTCTTTCCGGCCAGCGTGTACAATCCAGATATCATCCAGCAGGATTATCCCTGACTGTACAAGAGCGTAAAAATTATTCGGGACAAAACAATGTTCGCAATCATCGAAGATGGAAGCCGTCAATTCAAAGTCTCTCAGGGTTCTCTGATTAAAGTGGATTACCGTGAATCTGCAAACGCAGGTGACAAAATCACTTTCGAGTCGGTACTGCTCGCCAATGGTGGAGGAGCCAGCTCAATTGGTGCTCCTCTGATCGACGGTGCTAAAGTTGTGGCTGAAGTGGTCGACGCAGAAGTGAAAGGTGAGAAACTGGAAGTCCAGAAATTCCGCCGTCGTAAAAACTCACGCCGTCATACCGGTCACCGCCAAAAATACACAGCGGTCAAAATCGCATCGATTGATGTTCCTGGTCTGGAGCAGAAATCAGAGTAGTCTCGATTTTGAAGCTAATGAATACATGAAAAACTGCCGTCTTTTCAGACGGCAGTTTTTTTATATAGAGCGCCCGGCAAAACAGATTGAATTGATTATTATTGAGTCAGATTGTGAGCCACTCCCCATACGAATTCAGCAGTGTTCCCCAGCTGCATCGGGCAACCGTGGCCCGGCGTGGTCGTGCTGTGGCTGTGCGGGTTCCGCAGCAGGAAAGTATGTTGATTACAGTTGGGATGAATACCGGCAACAGGCAGACCTGGTAGCAGCAAGCCTGATTCAAAGCGGAGTGCAGCCGGGTGATCACATTGCCATCCTCTCAGAGAATCGCTTTGAATGGCTGGTCACAGATCAGGCAATCCTTTCCACAGGAGCGGTCAGCGTTCCTTTGCATAGCTCATTATCGACCGAGCAGATTCTCTGGCAGTTACAACATAGTGAGTCCAGATTCCTGTTCGTATCACAAAGCTGTTTTACTTCTGAATTGAGAACTCGCCTGTATGAAATTCCCCTGTTCCAGGGAATCGTCGTTTATGATTCTCAGCAAAAAAGAGAAATTGAGAAGACTCATATTGTCTGCTGGAGTTGGGACCACTTTCGCGCTCGCGCACGAGAGACATCGTCCACGGATCTTGCGTTAATAATTGATCAACGTGAACGTGAAATTCAACCTGATGATCTGGCAACCATCATCTATACGAGTGGAACTACGGGGCAACCGAAAGGGGTGATGTTGAGTCATGGCAACCTGGTCTCTAATGCCGTCAACAGGCAACAGGTCGCCAGATATACAAGCGACGATATCAAGTTGAGCTGGCTCCCTTACAGCCATGTGTATGCTCGAACTGTCGATTGTTTCATGTCGACCTATGTGGGGATGACTGTCGTGCTGGCACGCGCTCCTCAGACAGTGCGGGACGATTTGCTTTCAGCCGAACCAACCTGGATGACGGGCGTTCCCCGCTTCTATGAGAAAATCTGGCGGGAGTTGGAGCCTCTCGAACTGACTGAGAGGAAAACGCGACTGCGGCAGATTTTCGGAGGGAGAATTCGTGTCGTATCCTGTGGAGGGGGACCGCTTGATTCCCGAATCGTGGCCGGTTTTGCGAAAGCCGGCCTGCCGATCCTCACTGGCTATGGCTTAACAGAGACGTCACCTGTCCTGACACTGAGTACAGTTTCGGACCAGAAACTCGGAACAGTTGGGAAATCAATTCCAGGAGTCGAACTCCGTATCTCAGAAAGTGGAGAAATCGAAACCCGCGGGCCCCAGGTCATGCTCGGTTACTGGAAGGACTCTGCTGCCACGAACGAAGTGTTGCGGGATGGGTGGTTTTCAACAGGTGATCTCGGTCAGCTGGATGACGAAGGTTACTTGTCAGTCACGGGTCGATTGAAAGAGCTGATCGTCACTTCACAGGGGAAAAACATCGCACCGGTGGCAATCGAGCAATTACTGACAGCCGATCCGGCTATCGAACAGGCGGTGGTCTGTGGGGAAGGGCGTCCTTTCCTGACGGCGATCATTGTTCCGGACTTCGGCTACCTGAAGCAGGAGCAGGGGTGGGTCTCTCCCTGTCTGGGAAAGCTGGAGCCTTCGGGAATCTGGCAGGATCCGCTCGTCTGCTGCTATCTGGAGGAAAAAATTCAAGAGAGATTACAAGTCGTAAGCCGGGAAGAACAGGTGCGGAAGATCATCGTTCTGGGGGCTCCCTTGTCTGTGGAACGGGGGGAACTGACCCCCAGCTTGAAGATCAGGCGACAGGCAATTCTGGACCTCTGGAAAGGCGAACTACGGGCACTGTATGAGTGAACATGTTTCTTGGGGTGAAATTCTGGTATATCCCCGGTTTAAAGCCTCTGAAGGTCTGGGAAATCTCTTTTTTCAGAGCCCTCAGCGTTGAATCGACTAGAGGATGTCGCTATTCTTTTCGTTTCTTCTCAAACCTGTGCGGGGGGATTGCCTACCGAGCTGGCATTCAGGTGAATTATCTGAGTGCTTTCGGTTTCGAAAGGCCCCCAGTCGAAGCGTTTTTTACCCTTCAGACTATGCCGTAATGAACGGGTGAGAAGAGCAACTGGTGCTGACTCCAGACAGGTGCCGGATTTTGAATAATCAGAATCGTGAAGCTGTCTGATTCTCATAAAGTCTCCATCCAGATTGAGTTGGAGCTCGCTGATATCAGCAGAATAAAACGTTCCCAGGAACAACATTCTCGTCAGGCTAACCCTGTTCGAGGCATTAGATTGAATGATAGAGGATTATTGTCGTGTCCAAGACATTCATGGAAAAAAATGAAACCGTTAAAGCGGACTGGTACACACTGGATGCCGATGGGCAGGTTGTGGGCCGTTTAGCCACTAAACTGGCTATGGTACTGATGGGCAAACACAAGCCGACTTACACTCCACATGTTGATACGGGAGATTATGTCATCGTCTTGAATGCCCACCTGGTGCGTTTCTCCGGTCGTGAGCTGGCTCATGATAAGCATCCTTACCTGACTGAGAAAATGCTCAAAAAAGAATACGACACCTACTCGGGTTATCCAAGTGGTCGTAAGGTCCAGAATGGTCTTGAGCTGTGGCAGCGTCATCCGGAGAAAATTCTCCAGGAAGCTGTCCGACGCATGCTGCCCAAGAATAAACTGGGTGTCAAAATGCTCAAAAAACTGAAACTGGTTTGCGGTACAGAGCATAACTATCAGGCTCAACAGCCCCAGGAGATGCCTGGCCACTTGCTGCCATAATCTTCTGTGTTCCCCCCTCAATAACGAATAGCTTTAAGCTAATAACTCAATAAGATAAAACCGAAAGAAAGAGCGACAGACGTCATGACTGAGGAAACGACTGAAGTCACCGAAGAAACACCGGTATCAGAAACCGAATCAACCTCTCCTGAATTAACTTTGGGAAGTGGTGCTCCTGCTGAAGAAGAAGAGCAGGTCAATGTGGACCCGGTTATTCGAGGAAAAATCGACCGCTTTGGAGCTGCTTTGGGCACCGGGCGTCGTAAAACCTCAGTGGCACGCGTTCGCATCAAAAGCGGATCGGGAACCATCACCGTCAACGGTCGTCCATTGGCAGACTACTTCAATGTCGAGCGGGATCGCAAAATGATCCATGCCCCGTTGGTAGCTACTGGCGAAGATGGAAAAGTTGACGTTTGGATTCGTGTTTCCGGTGGTGGAATCACTGGTCAGACTGGTGCCGCTGTACTGGGGATTGCCCGTGCACTGCAGGCAAAAGATGCTGCTTACCATCCAAAACTCGCCGAAGGGGGATACCTTACCAGGGACGACCGTATGGTCGAACGTAAGAAATACGGCTTCAAGAAAGCTCGTAAATCGTTCCAGTTCTCTAAACGTTAAGCTATCTCTGGTATCCTGAACGGCGGCAACCCCGGGTTTCGCTCAGGACCACTCAGAATCAAAAAGACTCCTTGCCGGAGCAATTTATCCGGCAAGGTTTTTTTTTGGCTGGAACAGACGATCTCCAGCGATAACGTGAACGGGATGCCTATAATGATTCGGAGCAGTCTTGTTTCTGGCGGATAAGATCATCACGACCCCCGCCGGATGCCGATTAGTAGTGTCAGTTTATTTCCTGTGTAACCGTGGTTGATCGATCGGGGTCAACTTTTGAGATAGCTGCTCTCATGAATGAGTGAGGACCGACCAATGTATTACAGCTCATTACTTCTGCCTGATCTCCTGCAGATGATTCAGGAGCAGGATGAGAACGGTCTGCATGAATTCTGCGAAGTCTTTCACCCGGCTAACTGTGCTGAGGTGCTGGAGTCGCTCAAACCGGACGACTTCTGGTATGTCATGCGGTGCAGCGATAAGCTTTCCCGCATGAATGCTTTTTCCTTTCTGGAACTCTCCAAGCAGGCGGAGTTCATGGGGGCCGATCAGGCTGACCATGCCGTCCAGGTGAGTATTCTGGAGGGAATGGCCCCTGACGACCGGGTCGACCTGCTATCCCGACTGGATAATGAGCACGCTCAAGCGTTGATCTCTCATCTGAGTGAGAATGAACAGAAAACTGTTCGTGAACTTCTTACCTACGAAGAAGAGAAAGAAAACAGCGCCGGGGCGATGATGACCACGGAATTCGCCTGGCTGCCAGAGAATCTGACAGCGGAAGAGGCGATTATCCGGTTACGCAAACAGGCTCACGACCGGGAAACGATCTATTACATCTTCATTCTCGAAAAGGAACGACGACTCCGCGGGTTGGTTTCATTTCGTCAGTTACTGCTGGCGGACCCGGATGCCAAACTGACTGACATCATGCAGAAAGACCTCGTCACTGTCCGGGTGGATGATGACCGCGAGTTAGTTGCTTCTGAAATTGCCAAATACGACCTGCTCGCCATTCCCGTTGTCGATAATCAATATCGCCTGGTCGGGATTGTCACTCACGACGATATCATCGACGTCCTGCAGGAAGAGGCAACAGAAGATGCGCATCGTCAGGTGCGGTTGCCCCGCTGGAAGACAGTTATCTGGCAACTTCCATTTTGACTCTGGTCTACAAGCGAGGTGTCTGGTTGATCCTGCTGCTCGTCGCGGCAGCATTCACTGTGAACGTGCTCAAAAAATTCGAGTACGAAATGGTTGATCAACTCCAGCATGGGTGGCTGCTCTGGTTCCTGCCGCTGGTGATTGCGAGTGGTGGTAATACGGGTTCGCAGTCGGCGACACTGGTTATTCGCTTACTCACCCTCGAAGATATGCGCCGAAGTGAAACGCTCAAACTGGTTGGGCGGGAGCTGATGCTCTCTGTCCTGCTGGGCGGAGGGTTGGGACTGCTTACGTTTCTGATCGCCCGCTTCCTCTGGATGGAAAATACCGAACCGAGTGCCGCCGGTGATATTTCACTGATGCTGAAATCGAGCGTTGTAGGACTGACAGTTTTTCTAGTCGTAATTATGGGGTCGGTGACTGGGGCTGTCTTGCCGTTGATGTTCAAGAAAATCGGGATGGACCCGGCGTTGATGTCGAACCCGCTCATCTCTGCCCTGGTCGACTTTTTCGGTTTGCTGGTCTACTACGCCGTAGCCGCGGCGATGCTGAGCTGAACGCTCCAACTGCCAGGCTTGACGCTAGCGATCAGCCGGCGGTTTGGCCTCTGTCTGTGTCAGGCCAATGATACGCATCAGTTCGAGCGCGTTACTGTGTTGCACAACTCCATCCTGAATGCGGTAGTCAAATTTAAGTTCGCCCCCTTCGAGTCGATCCTCGAAATGAATATTCCGGGCGGGAACTGGCAGGTTGGGCACGATTTGTGTCAGGGAGAGATCATGGGTAGTGACGAGTCCGACCGCCCGCTGTTCCAGCAGATTACGAATGACAGCTTCAGCGCCCTCCCGGCGATCGTGTGAGTTGGTCCCTTGAAGAATCTCATCGAGTAAGAAGAGGACTGGCAGACCATTCGATTTTCTAGTTAATTCGACAACCAGTTTCAGTCGGGAGATGACTGCGAAGAAGTGCGAAAAGCCCTGTTGTAATGAGTCAGAGACCCGCATCGTTGTGCCAATCTGGAAGCGGGAGAGCTTCAGGGTTCTGGCACACACAGGAGCTCCCGTGTAAGCCAGGGCGGCGTTGAGACCGACGGTCCTCAGTAGGGTGCTTTTGCCGGACATGTTCGAGCCACTCACCATCAGAAAGGCAGGATCACTTCCGAAGGAGAGATCATTGCTGATCCGTTTTTCATAAGAGAGCAGGGGATGACCCAGTTGATTGGCCTCGAAGACTGTTTCTGATTCAGTCAGTTCCGGAAAACTGAAGTCAGCATGTTCGAAATGAAAGCTGGCCAGTGAGCAGAGGGCCTCGAACTGCCCGGCCGTTTCCAGCCAGTCCGGAATGTGATCTGACACGTGTTTCTTCCACGTCTCGATCGCATGCACCACATGCACCGGCAGACAGAGTAAGAAGGCGATTGGTGCGAAGAACTGATTTCTCACACAGTTCTGAAGTCGTTGTACAAGCCGGTCAAAATGATTGACCTCGTAGGAGGGGGGATGTCCTTCTGTTTCCAGGGTTTGCTGTAAACGGCGAAGTAAAGGGGATTCGAACGATTCGTTTTCAATCAGTGACAAAACATGCGAGAGGAGTTTCAAACCGCTGGCTGCCTGATCCGCCTGAATGGAGAGATCGTGAATATGTTTGCGGAACATCAGGAGGAAAGGAGTCTGGATCAACAGGACGATCAATAATGGACTCAGCCCCCAAATCTTAAAGAGGTACCCGAGGAGTGCCGCAGTGGAACTGAGTGCAATCAACGACGCGAAGACTCGTGCCTGGAGTGACATTGGTTGAGCTGGAATTTGGAACCAGTGCAGTAGACGCGTTTGATCGTCTTCGTCGAAGTCGGTCGATTTTTCTGCGTGTAATAAAGCGAGTGCTTCACGCAAATCAAGTTTGGTGGCCAGTTCCTGAATGGCGGCCTGGCGGGATTGAATTTCGGTTAGCTCTGATGGGGCTTTCAGCCAGTTCGCCAGCATCGTCTCGCCGAGACGGGTGCGGGACTGGCAGAGGAGTTGAAAGAGCGACCCCTTACCAAAAAGATCGAGGTCATCGGCGTAAGGGTGGTCAGTTTCTTCGAAGCGTTCACCAGTCGGGCCGATTCCATACCAGGTGTCGTTAATACGTCGCAGGCCGTTTTCGTAATGAGTCACGGCAGACTTGGATCGACGAATACGCTGCAGGACGCGACCATGCCAGATAATCAGGATAAGGAATAGAACACCCGGAATGATTAACCACCAGGAGGACCAACTCTCTTTTCCCGCAGCAAAAAAAAGAAAGAGCAAAGAAAAGAGGAAGAGAAGTCCACGTCCGAGTGAAATTTTTTCTTCCAGCCGGGTCAGTCGTTTCAGTTGTCTGCGAAATCGGTCCCGACGTTCATCATACGCCTTTCTCGCCCCGTTACGAGCGGAGTTCGAATGATCAGATTGGCTCGGGACGACGTTGGTCACGGGAGGGTAAGTTTCGTTTTTCAGGGTGGGATAAGTCAGGCGGGGGGATAAAGCTTGTCAGTTCTTTTTTAATTCATATTCGCGAATTTTGCGATACAGAGTTCGTTCTCCAATTCCCAGCATACTCGCAGCCTCCTCCCGCTTGCCACCCGTTAACTCCAGAGCTTTTTGAATATAATATTTTTCTACCTCTGCCAACGGACGTCCTACAAGTGAATCGGCTCCTGACAGGAACCCGTCCCCTTTTTCACCCGTAGAGCTGTAGTCGACCAGTTCGGCGATGTCGTGAGGAAGATCATCAATATCAAGAAGCCCATCGGTGTCCAGGATGATCATTCTTTCGACGCTGTTCCTTAACTGGCGAATGTTACCCGGCCATTCATAACGCGTGAGTGCCTGACGGGCAGCTTTTGAAAAGCCCTGAACTTCTTTTCCGCTTCTTTCAGAGAGTTCTTTCTGAAAGTGATCCAGTAACAGGGGATATCGGCCTGGCGTTCGCGCGAGGAGGAAGATTGATCGTGACGACACTGAGGCGGTAGTACAAATCTTCGCGGAATTTTTTTCAGCGACCAGCTCTTTCAGGTTCGCGTTCGTCGCCGCCACCAGACGCACGTTAACATCCATCTCCTCGTTGGCACCGAGTCGGGTAATTTTTCGTTCTTCGAGAACTCGAAGTAATTTGACCTGGGTATCGAGCGGCATTTCACCGACTTCATCGAGGAACAATGTTCCCCCATTGGCGTATTCGAATTTCCCGATGCGGCGACCCATCGCGCCGGTGAAAGCACCTTGCTCGTGACCGAAAAGTTCGCTCTCCAGAATGCTGTCGGGGAGGGCCGTGATATTCAGGGGGACGAAGGGTTTGTTTTTCGCAAACTGTTCTGGTGAATCGCCCGCGCGACCAGTTCTTTTCCGGTTCCGCTGTCACCTTCAATCAATACGGTGCTGTCGGTGGGAGCGACATGCTTCAGGATTTCCACAATCCGTTGCATCTGCGGGCTGGTACCAATCACACCTTCGAAGCCGAATTTCTCGTCGAGTGATTCAATCAGTTCCTGATTACGGCGAATCAGTTTCAGGCGGGTGGCTGCTTTTTCAACGGAGGAACGAAGTTCATTGATATCGAGCGGCTTGGTGAGATAAGTGTAAGCACCCTGTTGAATCGCCGCGACCGCCGAGCGAATGTCCCCGTGGCCGGTGACGACAATCACCTCAGCCTCGGGAAGTTCTTCTTTGGCTTGTCTCAGGATATCGAGCCCACCAATTTCTCCCATCATCATGTCGGTGATGACCACATCGAAGTTATCACTCTCAATCAGGCTGGAGGCACGAGTGCCCGTGGTTGCCACGACACAATCGGAGCCGACCCGACGCAGACTTTCAGCAACCGCCTGCGCGTGAGCTTCGTCATCGTCTACGATCAGTACCCGAATCGGGATGTTCGAATTACTGATACTGTCGCTGGCCACCCTGGTCCTCCGGATTGCGAACTCGATTGTTGGTTGCTGATTTGAAGACGAGATGAATTTACAGAAAGGTGCGAGGCGGGATCAGGAGATCAGTCTGACAAGGCTGGTAAGGTGATAATGAATCGAGTCCCTTTGCCCGGTTCACTTTCACACTGGATCGATCCGCCATGTGCCAGAATGACTTTTCGAACCATCGGCAGCCCGAGACCACTTCCTCCCGCTTTTTGTGAGAAGAAGGCCTGGAACATTTTTTCCTGGACTTCCGCAGTCATTCCTTCACCCGTATCGATGAATTCCAGAAAGACCTGATCATCACGATTGTAGGTCTGTAATTCCAGAAGTCCTCCTCGGGGCATCGCCTGTTGGGCGTTTATAGCCAAGTTTAACAGGACCTGCCTGAAGAGGGAACGGTCAAGGTTCACCTGGGGCAGGTTGGGGCTTAAATGCGGGCTGATATCGATCTGATATTCGCGTGCCTGGGGCCGGTACATCTCGATGAATTTCTGCATGAAGTCGGTCAGATCAGTCGGCTGTGGATGGAGTTCGCCCGCCCTCACAAACTGCAGAAATGCATTCAGGATTTCCTCCAGGTGCTGACATTCCTGTTTGACTGTTTCCAGTCTTTTGCAGAGTCGCCTGTCACGTGGATCATCGGATTCGGCGAGTTCTTCTTCCAGCAGGGAAGCGTTCATCGAGATCGATGACAGTGGATTACGAATCTCGTGCGCCAAACCTCCCGCAAGTGAAGCCAGTTCCGTGTACTGATCAATCAGCACAGAAGGGGAGACTGAAATCGGGTCAGCGGGTTTGTGTGACATCGGTTACAGACTTCACATGAAGAGTTTCTATAAGCAGTTTCAAAACCCTCTGATGGGTCACATTTACCCTGTTTTTTCAGAGTTGAGAACTACCACGACCGGGTTTTGAAATGGCCTCTCAGTAAACATAAACGATTCCGGCTTGCCTGATCGAGATGAAAAAGCAAGCCGGAAAATCGATTATTCAGAATAGAGGATCGGGAATAATCAGCTACTCACTAATGTGGGAAACCGCTTTCTTCCCAGAGTCGCCAGAAGGCAATCTCCAGTTATTAGTCCTCGTCTTTATCGTCGTTATTTTCACCACCGTTGGCTTCCACAAGCAGTGCTTTGCGGGAGAGCTTGATGCGGTTCTGGTCATCGACAGCGATAACTTTCACTTCCAGCTGATCGCCTTCTTTACAGACATCAGTTACTGATTTGACGAAGCCATCAGAAAGTTCGCTGATGTGGCACAGGCCATCTTTACCAGGAGCGATTTCCACGAAGGCACCGAAATCTTTAACCGAGCTGACGCGGCCCTGATAGACCTTACCAACTTTGATTTCTTCGGTGAGTGCTTCGATGCGGGCGATGGCGTCATCAACAGCAGAGCGGCTGCTGGATGAGACAGTCACAACACCATTTTCTTCAACATCGAGATTAGCACCGGTTTCTTCCTGGATCGCACGAATGGTTTTACCACCCGGTCCAATCAGCAGGCCAATTTTCTCGGGGTTAATACGAATCTGTTCCAGGCGAGGAGCGTGGTCTGAAATTTCAGCGCGGGGACGACGAATTTCGGACAGCATCGTTTTGAGCAATTCGATACGAGCTTTACGTGCCTGAGTGAGAGTCTCACGAATGATCTTCTCGTTGATACCATCAATCTTCAGGTCGAGCTGGATACCGGTGATCCCTTTCTGGGTACCGGCGACTTTGAAGTCCATGTCGCCGAAGTGGTCTTCGTCGCCCATGATGTCGGTGAGTAGGGTGTACTTGTCGTTGGTCTCTTTCACGATACCGATCGAGATACCAGCAACAGGCTGGGTAATGCGAACTCCGGCATCCATCAGGCCCAGGGTAGCACTGCAAACAGAGGCCATTGAGCTGGAACCGTTAGATTCCAGGATGTCTGAGATGACGCGGATTGTATAAGGGAATTTTTCTTCTGGTGGCAGAACAGGTTCAACAGAACGTTCAGCCAGACAACCGTGACCAATTTCACGACGTCCAGGTCCACGAATCGGACGAACTTCACCGACAGAGAATGAAGGGAAGTAGTAGTGCAGCATGAAGCGGGCAGAGCTTTCACCGAACAGGCTGTCTGTACGTTGTTGATCTCGTGAAGTCCCCAGGGTGACGGTAGCCATTGACTGGGTTTCACCACGGGTGAAGACGGCAGAACCGTGAACGCGTGGAAGAATTGAAACCGAACATTGAACATCGCGAAGATCTTCAGGAGTACGACCATCGAGGCGAATTCCCTGCAGGATGAGATCGCGTACAACCTGTTTTTCACATTTATAAAATGCTTCTTTAAGTTGACCTACAGAACCACCGTTTTCGGCTATTTCAGCTCCTTCGGGGAAGTATTTGGCGATCAGTGCTTCACGAATTTCGCCAGCCTGTTCGTGACGAAGCTGTTTGCTGGTATTCTGTTTGGCTTCTTTGAGTTTATCGTAAGCTTCCGCTTTGACCACGTCGGAGAAGGGGTTGGCAGCAGGAGCTTCGTATTGGAATTTTTCGACACCCATTTTGGAGACGAATTCGTCCTGCAACTCACAGATTTCGACGATGCATTTATGAGCGAACATAATCGCATCAGCCATCTCGTCTTCAGGAATCTGTGCTCCGAATCCTTCGATCATCAGAACAGATTCTTTGGAACCAGCGACGATCAGGTCGAGGTCAGACTCGTTGATTTCCTGGTGGGTGGGGAAGAGAACCAGTTCTCCTTCAAGACGACCAACTCTTACGGAAGCGATAGGTCCCTGGAAGGGAAGAGGAGCAATTGATAGAGCAGCACTGGCGCCAATCGTACACAATACATCGGGCTCGTTTTCACCGTCGCAGGCGAGAACGTTAGCCATCACCTGGACTTCGTCATGGAATTCATCGGGGAAGAGGGGGCGAATGGGACGGTCGGTCAGGCGACAGGTTAAAATCTCGCGGAGTGGTGGGACGTCCTTCCCGTTTCAGGAAGCCACCAGCAAATTTTCCTGCGGCAGCTAAACGCTCACGATAATCGACAGTCAGCGGGAAAAAATCAGTTCCTTCGCGACTGGGGCCAGTTTGTACGGCAACAAACAGAACCGTTTCTCCATATTGAACGAGGACAGCTCCACTAGACTGTTTGGCGAGCTCTCCACTGGTGATGGTCAGATTACGACCGGCAATTTCACGTTCTACGGTAACTTTCACGGGTTTATCCTACTACTACTTAAAGCCGACATGAATTAGTGCGAGACGACAAGTCTCGTCAAAAAAATGATAACAACGATTGTCTTAAGGCAATTGCAAAACCAGGTTACGAGATAGCTGATCAGTTTTGTGCTGGTTAGCGGAGTCCAGAAAAGCAAAGGCAAGTTCTGTCTGTGAGACGACTCAACTGGATTTGCGGAGGGTCCAACCTGATTCTTGAACCAGGTTCTATGAAAAAGAGCAGCCATTTTGGGGACGGCTGCTCTGCGAGATATCGTTCTGATATCGTATCTGGATGTGAGAATCACTGAGCTGAAATCCGAAAAGGGAGGAGCCTCAGTGTTCCTCGGATACGGAGCAGCTCTATTTACGAATAGAAAGGCGTTCCAGCATCGACAGGTATTTGTCGTAATCTTTACGTTTCAGATAATCCAGCAGGCTACGGCGACGGCTGACCATGGCCAGCAGACCACGACGACTGGAGTGATCTTTCTTATTTGCTTTTAAATGATCAGTCAGAGTGTTGATCCGAGAGGTCAGGACGGCAATCTGAACTTCAGATGACCCGCAATCCTTGTCTGAAGATTGATACTCGGCGATAGCTTGTTTTTTCGCTTCCTGGGTAATCGACATAGGTTTTTTCTACCTTAACGCTATTTCAATACAATATTTATGACAGTTGCACAGTTTATGTTAAACAGACGATGAGTGCTTCAAAATCTGGTTGGCATTGCGTTTTCTGAAGCGAACTCAGTGGCAAACCTGGGTGAGTGAGAAAAATCTCAGGCCGAGTGTTTCGTTCCTGCAGGGAAGAATTGGCCTCTCGGTTCAAAATCTACAGGGAGTTGGATCAGCAACGTCTGGCCCGGCTAATTAAAGTGATCTCTGTCTTTAGCCTGAAATCTGTCTCTAGTCTGAATTCGGTTTGCAATTGAGTCTTACACAATCGAGGAAATTCTGAACTAAGATGACAATCCGCTGAGAACTCACCTGAGAGGGAGACAATCTCCCCGGTTTTGCCTGTTTTGGAATTGGTAAATGATAGTCAGTCACCGGGCAATCGTCACGTCTAAGCTGGTTCAAAATTCAGAAAACAGCTGAAACAGGGGTTAAAGAGGGGGTAAATTGGGAGAGAGTCGGCAAATTACCCATTTTCTTTAACTTGCTGGACAACAATGTGATTTCCGATCTGTTCGATGATTTCGACCTCTGTTTCCGGAGGTATATAGGCTCCATTACTCACCACATTCAGGACTTGGTTGTCCAGAATGATCTTGCCCGCCGGTCTAAGGGCAGAATAGGTCCCGGCAATTCGCTCGACATAGCCTGAATTCCCCGAGTCTTCCAGTAAATCGGGCCGTAAATGGGGTTCATCGGCCAGGTGCCCCGGAGAGTTCTCGAATGCGGGTGGCTTGGTCAGCTCCCGGATGAAGGGAATTCGCGGGAGGAGTAAATTGAAACCGACAGCCAGAATCACCACGGTAAACAGGGCCGCCGCGATTAATGTGAACGAGTTCGAGGCCTGAGTCAGGTTATCAGGGGTTTCGCCCCAGGAAATTTCGCTGAGGGTCATGCTTGCCATGATCAGGGAGGTAAAGAGCAGGATCACCCCGGTGATGCCGAAAACCCCGAATCCGGGGAGGACAAAAATCTCCAGCAGCAGTAAGACGACGGAGAATAGGAACAGAATCACCTCCAGCCAACCGGCAGTTCCTCCCAGGAAGCGACTCCAGAAGAAAAGAAGAAAGCAGAGTCCTGCCAGAGTGCCAAAGAAACCGGAAGTGAAGTTCGCCTCGACATAAATGAGCACAAAACCGGCGACGATCAGGAGAAAATGGGCTGACGGAGAATTCAGAATGAACAGCAGTGTATCCATCCAGGTCAATTCGAGTGGCATGATCTCCACATTTGCGGCAATTCCCAGACGCTCTCTCAGTTCATCCATGTCGGCCACGGGTGGCTCGGTCAGCTTGAGGTCGTGCGCGCGAGTCGCTTCGACGGTGAGCAGTTTGTCGTTGTCCTGCTGACCCGATTCCGGAATCTGTGCGCCCTGAATCCATTTTCCTCCTTCGGAGTCAATTTCTTCCTGTGTCATGTACCAGAGTTGGCCTGTTTCCCGATTGCGCACTTCGAAAACGGAGAGCTTTCGATCGGTCATTGCCTCGGCGACAGCTGAGGGTCGTCCTTTTTTGTGGGCGAGTTCTTTCAGCTTGGCACGGATGGGACCAATGATTTTTTCCGGAGCCCGTTCGAAAACCTGACCATCTCGGATTTCAATGGGACCGGCATCGCCCAGCATTGCGGAGCGGTGCATATAGATTTCGTCACAACCGAGGGCGACGATGGCGGCTCCACTGATCGCTTCGCGTGGGACATAGGCGACAGTCAGAATTTTGTTGCTATCCAGATTCGAGAGCTTATCAGCCAGGTCGATACTTGTTTGCAAATACCCTCCCGGTGAGTCAATCTCGATGATGATAATGTTCGCACCTTCTTTAACGCAGCGATCAATCTGCCGCATCAGAAAATTGCCGAGCACCGGTTCGATAACATCATTTAACTTCAAGTAAGCAACCTGAATTTCTCCCTCCAGCGCGGTGCTTTCCCGCAGGGCTTCATTGGGGAGGTTATATATCGATACGAGTTCCGAGCGGCTCCTTAGCTGTTTGATTCACAAGGATATTCAAGCCTCGCGCCCGGGCACCGGAGAGTGTTCCGGCAAAGCCAGCTTCCTTGATCGTTTCGATGTCGGAGATTGCAACTCCCAGGTTTTGCAGCTGTGAGAGTTCATCACGGGTGACCACGCGCGATTCAACCCCCTGGTTTTCTTTTTCGATTTTCACCAGCATCAATGGTACCTGGGGATCCATGAGGCCTTTCACCAGTGAACCGTTCACTTTGTTATTGGTCCGTTTCTGGATCAGACTGAGCAGACTTTGCTGTTCTTCCAGATCGAGCGCTTTGCCACGTCCCAGGTCACCTAATTCGGCATCCGGGTGCATGATGATCTCGTTACAGACCAGTGCGAGTGCGGCATTATTTCCCGTGACCGTTTTAGGGATCCAGGCAATGGTCGTCACATTCGAAACCGCCTCGGAAGTCAGAAACTTTGCTAAACCCTGTACCTGATAGAAGGGGCTGTCGCCCGGAGTGATTTCCAGAATTAGAAAGGCTTTGCGGTTTTCCTGAATCGACTGGTTCTGCAGGGCGAGCGCCGTATTCTTGATGCGACCAAAGACGACATCGTTCAAGGGACTTTCGACCGTGATCGTGCGTCCGAGCGGAATCGGTGTTTTGGAATCGGCTTCTTTTTTGTCCTCAGCTGGCTTTTCCTGCTTGGCAGGCTCTTTCTTGACAGGTTCTTTGTCCTCCGGGACTTCCAGTAAATCCTGAGCGAAGCTTCCGGAAGTGCTGAGACCTATCGGGGCCAGAAAACTTCCAATCGAAAGTATTAGAATCCAGAAGGTGAATAATGTCCTGCGACGCTTCATCTGAACCTGATCCTGTTGAAAGGTGATTGAATTCTAACCTGGGAAGTCTGCGATAAGTGAAGGATGTTACTCAATAGACAATCTGTCCATAGAGTCAACGGTTCAATTATAGCCTTGGATGAAAATGAGGGTCAAATTTTCAGCAAAATATCGCGAAAAGAAGAGTTCTTACTCGCATTGCTGCCAGAGGTGGAAATGATCACCTCAAGCTGCATTTCATGAGAAAATTGGTTAATTGAATTCCATTTCGATAAACCTGCTGTTCCCGGATAATTTCAAAATGATGCCGCTGGAAGAAGGGAAGTGCAGTCAGGCTGACTTCGGCTCTTAATTCATCAATGTCTGAATTTAAGGAGAATTGTTTAAGAGTAGTCATCAATCGAGTGCCAATTCCCCGACGTTGATAATCTTTGTGGCCATAAAAACAATCAATTCTGGCTGGTTCTGATTGCAGATCCAGCTCGGCGAACCCGGCAAGAGTTCCAGCATGATTTGCCACAAAGGTTGTCAGTCTGTTTTGTCTGGCAATCCAGTACTCAGCGGGTTGAATGGCGGGGGCCCAGGCCTGCAATTGTTCCTCAGAATAATGCTGGCGATTTACCTGATGGATCGTTTCATAGAATAACTGAGCGATAGACTCCGCATCGGTTGCTTCGGCAATGCGAATCGTGATCTGTTCGGGAATTATCGTCATGTGTTTGACTTAAGAGAGGGATCTTTTCTGTTTGCCAGCTGAAGATTGCTCTTGCTTGAGTTTCCTGTTTAGACTGGAAGTAATTAAATCGATCCTCTCTCCAACGGGCAAGGTTATGCTGACTCGATCTCTCGGATATTCATTAATTCTGATTTGTGGTCTATCTCTCTCTGTGATAGCCGACGAACGGGAACCTGATGTGCGCGTGCTGCAGCCGGGTGTCAAAATCACAGAAATTGTGAAACACCCGGAAATCGTCACCCCGACGGGAATCGATGTCGATCCTGCAGGGAATTTGTGGGTGATTGCCAGTCATACGCATTTTCCACCGGAAGACTATCAGGGACCAAAACTTGATGAAGTCGTGATTTTTTCTCCCGATGGTCAACGGACTCTCTTCCACAATGCGACGCATCATACGATGGATCTGGAGTTGGGGGCTGATAACTGGGTGTACCTGATTGAGCGGAGTCGATTATTACGAGTGCGTGACACCAATGCTGATCAGGTGGCTGATGAGAGTGAAGATCTCATCACCATGAAAACAGAGGCCGTCTATCCGCATAATGGGATGGCGGGTCTGGCGTGGGATCTGAATGGAGATCTGCTCTTCTGTCTGGGTGAAAATTTTTCCGAAGCCTGGACGATGACAGGGAGAGATGGGACTCAGCTACAGGGAAGCAGCGAGGGGGGAATATTTCGAGTGAAACCGGATGGTTCCGGGCTGACACGAATTGCGCGGGGGATGTGGAATCCGTTTGGTCTCGCCGTTCGCACCAATGGTGAATTGTTTGCGGTGGATAATGATCCCGGGGAACTTCCCCCTTGTCGCCTGCTTCAAATTGTCGAAGGGGGTGATTACGGCTTTCAGCGTCAATACGGTTCGGAGGCACAACATCCTTTTGTCTGCTGGAATGGTGAACTCCGGGGAACATTGCCGATGGTGCATCCCGTGGGAGAAGCTCCCTGTGGTGTTGCTGCATTTGGTCGGGGGGTTTTAGCCCCTTCCTGGGGGGAACATCATATCGCCTTTTATCCACTCGAAGCAAAAGGTGCAGGCTACACGACAAAACCTGTGCAACTCGTCAAAGGAAGTCGTTACTTTCGACCCGCCTGTATCGCCAGGAATAAAGCAGAAGACCGGGAGAAATATGTCTCGTGGTATCTCACCGACTGGGTTGATGGTCGTTATAACGTGCATGGATACGGGCGTGTCTGGAAACTGGAAATCAATCTGAAGGAAGCGAGTTGGTTGGGCGAGCTGGAAATTGCACCTCGAAGTGAAGCGGCGCTGTTGGCTGAGCGTTATCGTGCAGCGGGAAAAGAAATTTCAATCGAGGAACTGTTAACCGGTAGCCAAAGTGAAGCTCCCTATCTCGCTCAGGCGGCGCTCGTTGGGTTTTCGAAACGAATGCATGAGATAAACCTGGAGCAGTTGGAGGAAATGGATTCCGTTTCACAGCTTACTTGCCTGGTGGCTCTACGAATGGCTGACCAACGTGATAATTCACCCATTCAGCCTGGCGACTGGATTCCGTTTTATCTGAAACAGTCTGATCCTGAGATTCAGTTTGAATTACTGCGCTGGATCGCGGATCTCGATTTGAAGGATTACAAATCAGAGGTCGCAGAAATTGGTCGAGCGGCTGATGTTCCCTTTAAAGTCTTTGAAGCGGCAGTTGCCACAATCAATACCTTAAATGGTCAACCAGAAATTGGTTTGAGAAACGAAGAATTGTTACTGGAACGATTGCAGGAGGGAACCACCTCTCCCCGGATTCAGGCGTATGCTCTGCGGATGCTACCCGCCCCGGTAAAAACAGCAGAGGAAGAGCAGGGCTCTGTAGTGAGGGCCAAGTTTCCGAAAGGTCTCTCTATAACCTTACTTAAAAGTCTACTGGAAAAAGGAGACAGGGAACTCTCGCTGGAGGTGATCAGTACATTGGGATCAAACCCTGATCTGGGCGAAGAGTTGTTACTGCAAATCATTCAGGATCCCCAGACCTCACCAGACCTTAAAAGTGAAGCGGTGGTTGCTTTGTCACCGTTAGTTGAAAAGCATCGGGAACTCTATCTGGAACTGGTGCGGGAAAGTCATCAATCGATACGCGAAGAGGCGTTACGCGCTCTGCGGGGATCGGAAATATCAGCGGAAGAAGCGACTGTCTTGAAAGATGTTGCCAGCGAGTTTCCTGTCTCTGGAGATTTAGTTGAGATTCTGCTTTCGGCTGAGCAGTTACAGCAGCATCGCCCCGCTGAGACGGAGACAGAACTCTGGATGGCTCGCTTAGAGAAAGTAGAAGGTGAGCCAGACCTGGAGGCGGGTCGACGTTTATTTCATCACCCCCGGTTGGCCTCGTGTACTTCGTGCCATAGGCATGCAGGAAAAGGGAATACTGTCGGCCCTGATTTGAGTTCAGTCAATGGACGCAAAGAGAAAGCCTGGTTACTGGAATCGATATTGCAACCGAGCCGTGAGATGTCACCGAGTATCGGCCAACATTAATTATGCTGGATGACGGGCGGACATTTACTGGAATTCGCTTGCAGGCTTATACGAGCGAGGCGATTCGGGATCGGAATGGTATTAAGCGTGTCTTTAATCGGGATCAGGTCGAGCTGATTCAGGATCTCGACGTGTCATTCATGCCAACTGGTTTGGTGCAGAATCTGACAGATCGCGAGTTACGCGACCTGATCGCTTTTTTAATGACCCCCTGAAGCGTTATTAATACCGCCGCTGCGCACGAATATCGGCATTGATCCGATAGTTGAGTGCGAGGCCATTACGGTAAGCGAGCCAGGGACCAATCAGGCAACCCAGCGGAATCAGCAGCATCAAGTAGGTCGTCCCATCGGCACCCGGATCGAGTACGCTCACTGAGGGATCACTTGATTTGTAGTAAACGGTATGTTGTGTTTGAGGTGGGTAGGCGGCGACATACCCCATTGCCAGGTCGGGGCTGCTGGAACTTCTCGATTTGTAAGTTAAGCTATCACTCTCGAAAGTCTGATTATCGACTTTAAATTCGTATTCCACGATCGCTTCATAAGATGTGCGGGTGCGAAACCGACGTCGGGTTGTTTTTTCCTGAACGTAGGAATCGATGATCGTCGCCTGGGCAGTGGGCCAGCTGCTGCTGCCCGTGGCGTTCAGGACATGGCCGAACGAATACCAGCAGGCAATCGGGAGAGCAATTGTCAACGCGACACCGATGAGCCGCGTATAAAGCGTAATGCCAATCTTCTCTTTTTCTTCCTCATCGTCTTTGTGGCTGTCACTGATTGCTTTCCCTTTCTGCATCCAGTGACTCAGCTTTTCGTCCTGTCCCGGTCGACGTTTCGGTTCCACCCTGGGAGGTTTCTTTTTAACAGGGCGTTTACGCTCTGGTAAGGGGGCCGATTCAAAACCGTAATCTTCCTCAGCGAACTCATCCTTCACCGGTTTTTTATGGCGTGGTTTGGCGGGAAGATCAAATCCAAAGTCGTCGACTTCAGGTTTGGGTTTGCTGTTGCGGTCGAGATTTCCTCTCGGGCATTTCTGTACGTGCAGGAGCACTGGCAGTGGCTGCTGGATTTCCGGATTCTGCAGTGGGAATTCGGACGACTTCACCACATTCTTTGCATTTGAATTTCTTACCCGCCAGTTCCGCTTTAACTTTATACGCTTTCCGGCAGCTTTTGCATTTTGCGACGAGGGACATCGAGGTGGCTTATCTGAAAAGAGTGGCTGAAGTGCTGAGTAATCAACCGTACCAACCCGTTGTTCAGATGTCTATTAATTTTGCGAGTCTCGGCTGATTTTTTCACGGACTTCCATCAGGATGCGCCCGAGCCAATGTTCGCCGGATCCATCGCCACCATCTCCCCAGAAATGATCGTTCGCAGTGTGTTCAACCAGCTTGGCATTTTCTGTCACCAGTAACAGATCTTTCAACTCGTCGTGTTGTGTGAACTTGGCGTAGACAGCATCGCGCATGATGTTGATTTTGATGGACTCCCAATCTTTACGAAGGGGAATCTTCCGATTGCGACCCATATTGGCTGCTTCACGCGCTGATCGAGCGAGACGGATTTTTTCTTCCTCGGGCTGTCCGGCGAACTTTTGTGCCTGAAAATAATGCTCTACTGTGGGCCAGCTTTTCCCATTGATAAAAATACGATGTGCAGAAAAGTTGGAGAAATAACCATACTCCTCATTTCGTAAATAGAAATTGATTACGTCCAGTTGAGTCATCTGACTTTACTCTGATCTTCATGAGGATGTTACGTATCATAATATGGAGGCTTCATTGCGGATCAGGTTCGCATGAGTGGGTTCGTTCCTGTCTATAAATAAAAAAGCTGAAACAATCCCGTGGAGATTGTTCCAGCGTCTATCAGCTCAGCTTTCGGATGGGAAATCGATTTATTCAGCAGCGGGTGCCGGTTCTTCTACTTCGACTGGAGTCATTGTCGTAACTGTGTATTCAACGACTTTTCCGTCAGGAAGGACCCTGGTTCTAATTGTCTCAACGGGTTTTAAGATTTTGGCCCTTTGCGTTGCAGGGACACCATCATTGTTGTTGGAAGGTGAATCGTTCGAGGAACCTGCGCTGGGTGAATATGCATTCTGGGGGGCGATGGGGGCCGTGATATTATCTGGAGCAGTTCTCAACATAACTCTGCCCGCCCCTCCACTTGATCTGCCCGAGGCTCCTGTGTCATTTAATGTCCCTGTGGAGTTCGAAGACATTCTTCCTCGAAAGGGAGCCGGTGCAGCCATAGGCGCTGAATTGTCAGGAGATGTGGAACTGGTCGTGTTTGGAATTGCAGGGGGTGTTGATTCAGTTGGAGTGGCATCGTCCGAGGTGAGAGCCCAGGTGGCGCCTCCGATAACCAGGGCTAATATAATTCCTCCAACGGTAAGCAGACTCTTATTCGCAATGAAAGACATAGTTGTCACTCCTTGAGTAACTGGTTCAGGTGATATCAGACCGGCGGACGTGCCGGTGACAGGAGTGGTGTGTGAAAGGCAGACGTCGACTGTTTTCTGAAGCATTTCTGGTGATGCTGGTGGCTGCTTCTGCGTGGGATTGATCCCAGAGCTGCCAGTAAAGCAGCCAGTGGAATTCCCCGGCGCGGCAGCCGCTCTTTCAGAAGTTCTTTCCCACTTGCCAGGCGGGCTTTGATTGTCGCGTCGGTCGTTTGGAGTTCGTGAGCTGTTTCCTGACGTGTCATTCCTGCAGGTAGCAGCAGATGATCGGGCCACGATACTTCTCAGGAAGTTGTCCAATCTCGTCGTGCAGAACCTGGTATTGATCTTCTGAGTTCTGATCGGCTGGAGCAGTCATGTGTCTCCTCGTGAAGGAGTAGCAGAATGTTTCTGTCGTGAACGCAGAAGTTTTATCGATTCGTTCGTAGCCACTGTATGTAACCAGGCTGCCAGTAATGTTCCATTTCGAATGGAGGAGGCGTTCTTCACCAATTGGTAAAAAGTGTACAGAAGTATCTTCGACTGATGGCGGTCGTGCAGAATCTGGGCATAAACCGACATGACCATGCCTGAATATTTCTCGATCAATTGCGAGAGGGGCGTGGTTTCCGTCTTCCAGGAACTGAATAAGTCGAGTGGCATCATCGGTACGCGATTCCTCAGCCGGGGTTCGGTCTGGTCCTCATTCATCTTGGTATTTCCCGATTTGTCCGGATTAAACCGGTGGTCTTAAATGTTTCCACGGGGCTTGAGTAAATCCAGCAGCACCCGGGTAGAGCACTCTCATCGTTTCACAAGTGGGTGATGGCGTCTCTTCTTAAGAAGCGAAAACCGGGCGGGATGGACTGAAAATCTGTCTGGATTCAAATTATTTCAGAAATACAGCCACAAGTCCGCATTACTTCCTGGGGACATAGGGAAATGCCGCTTCATGTTGTTGAGCGGTTTCTCGAAGAAATGCCAGGAAAGGGCGGCAACCAGCGTCGCTCCTGCACCGTAGACGAACATCGTGACAATGTCGGATTCAGGTAGCGTAATGCCCAGCAGGAAGACAATTTTGTCGAGCACGGCGTGCACATGGTAATGATAGACGTATAAACCATAACTGATTTTGCCGAGGTAAGTCATCGGACTCCAGCTGAGCAGGTAACCGAGCGGTCCACGGAAACCGATTGAGGTTCGATAAATGACCCAGGTGAAGACGAGTGCGGCTCCAGGTCAGCCAGCACGAAGTAGATAATTTCTGAAAGAGGTTGCACCTCCCGAGAGACGCGTTGGAAACCATTGTTCTGGACGTAAAAAACATAGACCGCGGTGATCCGCAGCAGGGGTAATTTCCGACAGATACCTTACACTTCTTCGGGTGTTTTATAAGTCGTTAACCAGGCCAGGAGCGCTACATCGCCAGGAGTATCCATATTCGCCGGAGTGAGCACCATCGTGCTGAATGTTGACCAACCCAGCAAAGGGGAAGATCAAACTGGAACAAGGGGACCAATAGCGACCGCACTCAGGATTGCTGGTAGAAGTGCCCGCTTCGGTAACCAGAGAATTAGAAAAAGGCCAGACCAGATAAATTGTTCTTCAACGGCGGATTGATGTCGACGAGGAATTCATTATCATGCAAATTTCACATTCTGCAGGTAGTGAGATACCACCAGAAGTCCTCCCGGATTTTGGGCATTCCGATATAGATGACGATCAGGAAGAGATAGTAAATCGGAAATATACGCAGAAGCGGCGGATGTAGAAATTCTTGAGTGTGAACCAGGAGGAGGTATCACTCGCGGCGACTTTATCGCGGCACTCGAGCAGAATGCGGGTGATGAGGAAACCACTCAGTACAAAGAAAAGGTGAACTCCCGCCCAACCCCACTGGAATATTTCCGGAGTCCCATCCTGATGTCCAAAGTGAGCATAAAAGACAGCCGCCACATGACAACGCTGCCAATCCGTCGAGTTGAATCATATGCTGTAAGGGGGGTCGATTCCTGTGTGGGCCGTACGTTCGCCGTCGCCATAGTGAAGCTTTTCGAGATCTATCCGGGCAGTGAGAATGTGAGGAAATAATTCAGTTGGCGAACGACCAAAACCGCAGGAGTTGGCACCAGACAATCAGCAGGGCTGGCGCGCGATACCCATCACGAGGATACCGATCAGAGCCACGACAAACAACGGGTCCCCATCGATTTTTCACATGATCCGATCTTCATCCTCTGTGCTGCGGGGAAGTAACTGGTATTCTCTATGTTCTCTGCTAGGATAATGAGGGAACGTTCGTTCTCCTTTGGGCCAGATTATCTCTCATCTCATTCACGTCGCAGTTGTCAGGCTGAGTTTATGCAGGATTATGAAAACTGAGTGCATTTTATCTGGGCAAAGGGTACGACCTGGAGCAGGGGCATTAACCGAAGATCTACTGCTCTACGATTCCAAAAGATTTAACCACTCATGCCGTGTGCGTTGGTATGACAGGGAGTGGAAAAACAGGTCTTTGTCTCTCCCTGCTGGAAGAAGCCAACGTTGATGGAATTCCAGCAGGTGCAGTCGATCCTAAAGGAGATTTGGGAAACCTCTTTCTGACATTTCCGGAGTTGAAACCGGAAGAATTCAAACCGTGGGTCGACCCGGCGGAAGCGACTCGCAAAGGGCTGACTGGTGATCAATTTACTGAGAAGACAGCGACGATGTGGCAGAAGGACTCGCCTCCTGGGGACAGCCCCCCGAACAGTTCAGAAGTTTCGCGATGCGGTCGACATGGCGATTTACACTCAGGAGATAATGCCGGTCTGCCCCCTGACTGTCCTCCGCAGTTTCGCAGCCCTCCGGAACAGATCCGCAATGACGGCGAAGCCCGCTTTCTGAATCCGGGTGTGCATACTGTTTACTCAGGATTGCTCACCGCCGGAATCGGCAAATCCGGTCGCAGTCAGGAACATATTCTGATCGCCAATATACTGACGACGAGATGGCTGGCGGGGGAAATCACTTGATATCGCCGGGCTTATCAGGCGATTCGAAACTCCTCCGTTTGAGAAAGTCGGCATTATCGATCTCGAAACATTCTTTCCCAAAGAGGACCGGATTTGGAACTGGCGATGTCGCTCAACAACCTGCTCACCTCGCCCAGTTTTGCCGAGCTGGCTGGAAAGGGGACGCGGCTCGGATATCAAACAATTGTTATATACAGAGGCGGGAAACCCCGTTTGTCGGTTATCTCGATCATCTCTCAGAAGCAGAGCGAATGTTTTTGTGACGATTCTGCTGAATGAAATTCTCGCCTGGGTCCGTGCCAACCGGGAACATCAAGTCTGCGGGCACTGCTTTACATGGATGAAGTCTTTGGTTACTTCCCCCATGGCAGACCACCTTCCAAAGCCGATGTTGACATTACTCAAGCAGGCTAGGGCTTATGGGTTGGGAGTCGTGCTCGCTACACAGAACCCGGTCGATCTCGACTACAAAGGCCTCTCCAATACCGGGACCTGGTTCCTGGGTCGATTGCGACCGAGCGGGATAAAATCGGGTGCTGGAAGGACTCAGAAGGGGCTGCGAACTCGGTTGGTTATGAGTTTGATCGCCAGAAAATGGAACAGACCCTGGCTGGATTAGGAAGCCGCGTCTTTCTGATGAACAATGTGCATGAAGATGCGCTGATTTGTCTTTCAAACTCGCTGGGCCCTCTCTTACCTACGGGGACCTTTGACACGACAACAGATTTCACAGTTGATGGACGCACGCAAGAAAGGGGCAAACGCTCAAGCGGAAGAATCCTCGGTAGCAGCACCAGTGGTACAGGAACAGTTGTCAGCGCTGAAGTGAGTGTGAGCGAGACAGATCCTCGATGATTCCGGCCTGAGGCCGATATACCTGTGGTCTATGTTCCCCCCAAAGCACGAATCAATGAGGGTGACAAAATCGTCTATCGACCGGCACTGTTGGGTCGGGGGCTACACTTTTAAAGTCGACTTATAAAGTTGATACGTGGGAAGATAGGGCATTGCTGATGCCGGTTCGTGATGCGGTTCCGCAAAGCTGTGGGATGATGCCCAGTCAGTCAAAGCGGACGGGTTAGAACTTGATGCAGAGCGGAACCGGAATCATTTTTCGGCGCACTTCCCGGCAGATTTACTGCGTAGTGATAATTACAAAGATTGGGAAAAGGATCTCAAGACGGCTCTTTATCAGACGGAACTGACGTTGTATCAATGCAGTGAGTTAAAGGCTTATTCTCAACCGGGTGAAACGGAAGGGGACTTCCGCATCAGTTTGCGTCAGCAGGCACAGGAAGAACGCGACCTGCGAGTCGAAAAGCTGCGATCCAAGTATGCTTCCAAAACTGCGACGTGCAAATTGGATTCAATGGCTGAAGCGGCTGTTGATCGCGAGAAATCCCAGGCGACACGGGCGACTTTGGATTCCGCAATTTCATTTGGCAGTACCTTGCTGGGAGCGATCTTTGGGAGAAAACTGGCGAGCCGTGCAGAATGTTTCACAAAAGCATCGACCTCCATGCGGAGCACGGTCGCCATATGCAGCAGCGGAGCGACATCGCCCGAGCGGAAGAAGGTGACCAGTTACAAAGAGACAACTTGCCGAACTGGAAGAGGAATTCGAACAGGAAGTTGAAAACCTGGAGCAGAAGCTGGATGTTGATCAGCTCGTTATTGAGAAGTGAAGGTGACTCTCTCAAATCAGACATAGAAACAGCCCCCATCCCCTCGTCTGGCTCCCTGGAAAGTCGACGCCAGCGAATCCCTTGGAACCTTATTATGAGGTTTAAGGAAGTCGCGGAACCACAAGGAAATACACGAAAAGCACGAAAGTATTGAACGATGAATCTGTTCGGGACTTGATGGGTGGTCCAAATAATCACGCCAGTGTTGTCTGGATCGCGTAGCATTTTGAGTGCTACAATTCTGCTTGTTTTTAATTGCTTCAGAAACTCATTCCAGCGAGACTGCATTCAATGCTATTGTGTTGCCTGCGGCATCAGACAACGCTGTGCGATTGTCTGGACCACCCTGATCTTAGTAATTTCTAATTGATCTCACCGCATGTTGGTTGGTTCGACATCGATGACGTATTCGACGGTGCTCGTTTTTGGGAAGCGGTTTTCGGTGGCGCGCCCAGAGTTGGTGGATCTGTTCAAGTTGCGGAGCACGGAGTTGCAGGTGAAAACGATAATTGCGTTTCAGTTTGGCGATGGGAACCGGTGCGGGACCCAGCAGCAGAACATCCAGCGATTCTTTTTCTTTCGTCTCTTTTAAGTCTGGGTGAATTTCTGCGCATAGGCCTGAACATCGTGTTCTGCTTCGCCGCGAAAAATAACGCGGGCCATTTTTTGGAGAAGGGAGGGCCTGTAAACTGTGGCGATGGCACCGGATTCGTGTTTAGCGAAGCCGATGTAATCATGGTCGGCCGCTTTAACAATCGCTGGTTCAGCAGGCGAAGCGGTCTGCACAAGCCACACGCCCCCTTTGGAACTGCGACCCGTTCGACCTGCCACCTGGGAGATGAGTTGATATGTTCGTTCTGTGGCACGCAGGTCAGGTTGATGCAGCATCGTGTCGGCATCAATCACCCCTACCAGCGTAACATTCGGGAAGTCGAGTCCTTTGGCGATCATCTGCGTGCCCAGCAGAATTTTTGCTTTTCCCTGGCGGAAGATCTCAAGAGTTTCGTCGTGGCTGCCCCGCTTACTCATCGAGTC
This sequence comes from Planctomycetaceae bacterium, assembly GCA_041398805.1. GTDB lineage: Bacteria > Planctomycetota > Planctomycetia > Planctomycetales > Planctomycetaceae > Polystyrenella. Next base: position 132,481 of record JAWKUC010000005.1, read on the forward strand.
GCTGTCCATCCGCAGGCATTTCTGATTCGAGAATTTGGTGCACGCTTCCTGTTCGAGTTTTTGCGTACCGATACCGACAAACCGCAGACCAGGGTGATCGCAATTGGGACAGGCGGAAGGAGGTGGAGTCTGATAGTCGCAGCTATGACAGAGAGCGATCTGTCGATCCTTGTGCCAGGTGAGGGTGATGTCGCAATCGGGACGTTGTGACCAAAGCCACAACGGTGACACCACATTGAGGAGAAAGCCCGCGGATGAGAAGAGGATGACCTACCAACCCCTTCGTTCAAGGTTAACCGCATCGCTGATTCAAGTGCCCGACCAATCGCAGCCCCTTTATTGATTTGCGGATCGTTACGGACATCGACAATCACTACTGGAGGAAGGGAAGTTTGGCGACTCTGTTGGGCATCGAGATGGAGGTTCATACTTTTTCTGATGCACGTTCAGCCACGATTCAAAAGTCGGTGTTGCCGTTCCCGGGAGGAGAGGAATCTGTTCAACTCATCGTTTACAGGCCTACTCGCCGTGATAACGCGGAGTTGTTTCCTGCTTGAATGTGTTTTCATGTTCTTCATCGATGATGATCAAACCAAGTTGCGGGCAGGGGCGAAGATGGCACTGCGGGCTCCGACAACGACCTGCACTTCGCCCCGAAATCTGTTGCCAGTGCCAGTGTCGCTCCGCGTCGGTCAGATGGCTGTGCAGGACAGCCACATTCTCAAAGCGACGGCGAAATCGGCGAATGGTCTGGGGAGTGAGGCTGATTTCCGGCACGAGTACGATTGCCTGTTTACCGTAACTGACAACTTCACGAATTGCCTGAATGTAGACTTCCATTTTGCCGGAACCGGTCACCCCGTGAAACGGCATGGTCGAATGTTGCTGGGAGCAGATGGCATTGAGAATCTGATTGTAGGCAGCCTGTTGTTCCTCATTCAGGGTGAGATCAAGTTCCTGGTCTGCGGGGCCGAGTTGATCAACCTCGAACTGTTCGGCGGCTGGCGGACAGGATCGATCAGTTTTGTTGTCCGCAGTCCATGAATGGGGGAGGTACCGCAATCCGCTTTTTCACAAATTTCTTCGACAGTCAGTGGTTCATTCACGGCACAGAGAACATCCGAAATACTCGCGCTGTTTCAATGGGAGTGTGATCGATTCCCGGTTGTTTCTAACGCGGTCCGGAACGACGTACAAGGTGACAAGTCGCGTTCCCGCTTTCTTTTGACGCCTGCCGGAATGACAGACTCAGCTTCTGTCCCCAACCGCAGAGATAGTGCTCCGTCAGCGGGTCAGGTGCAGCATGTGGTCATCGAGCAGAGGTTCCCGATCTAACAGTTCCAGAATCGGTTTCAGCTTGTGATGCGTTGGTTCCCAGGGCTTCACACCGACGCAAGGCACCGATTGTTGTTTTGGAACCCCGACCAGAAGGAGACTTTTACGACGGGCGGGGCCGATCCATTCACGCAGTTCATCGGGGACGAGGTACGAATACGATTCCTGCAGTGGACGATTGAAAACAACTTCAGCAATCAATTGATCGTGCTGCACTTCCTCCCAGGGAGTTAGTTCTTCTGTTTCGAACAATTGTCGTTGCGGAGAATTCAAGGAGGAGAACCTGCCGGGAGAAAATGTAAAAGTGAGAGAATACTTTTCGAATTCTATACGACTTATTCTCAAAAGACACCTCGCCTGTTCAGCAGTTCGGTCAGTAGTTATTCTTGGGGAATGTTATCAGTAAATTCCTCAAGACATCAGTGGATACATGCATGCGATTAGGCTTATTTGGAGGAACATTCGACCCTATTCACCGGGGTTGCCCCATTCTGGCGGAGGCGTGCCGCGAGGCGTGTGCGCTGGAGGAAGTCTGGCTTATTCCGACGGGGGAGCCCGCCGCACAAAGAATCAACCGGCATCACGGATGCGAAACTTCGCGTGGAGATGCTGGAAATGGCCGTGGCGGGAGTCCATGTGGACCAAAATCAATGAGATGGAAATCAAACGGACTGGTACGACTTACACCGTCGATACGTTAACGGAGCTCAAAGAAGAGGATCCCACGCGGGACCTGTTCTTCATGATTAAGCGCGGACTCGCTGCACGATTTCCCGACCTGGCGGGAACCGGAACGCATCGCTGAGTTGGCGACATTACTCGTGTGAACCGGGGCGGGGCGGGCAATGCTGAAACTGGAAACGCTCTCAGATAAAATTCGCAACAGCGTGCAGGTGGTGACGATTCCTGATATCGGTATTGCATCCTCGAATCTATGCCAACGGGTCGCTGATGGGCAAAAGCATCCGGTTTCAGGTACTGGCGTGCGGTGGAAGTTTATATCGAGAGCAGCATAAACTCTATCGCTGATCCTCAATTGGAAATACGAGCTGAGAATAGAGCGTGATGGACGGCGATTTAGTTGGCATTTCCCGTTTTGTGCACATGGGGGCGTTCTTAAGTGCTGAAGAGAAACGGGTGACGGTTCAAGTCGTCGCATGGAAAAGCCTTGTTGCCAGTCCTCATTCCAGAGCCGGAGAACGGGTCTAGCAGCAGCTTGAAGAAGGTAAACCCATCTGCAACAATTACGGGAGCTGAATTCAACTTAGTAGAGAGGTCAATTCCCAACCCGAATTCCTGAGCTTGCCCAATTGAATTTGTTCAGTTTCCGTTTGTTGGAAAACAATCTGAATTTGAAGTTCCGTGGAATGAACGTGAGAAGATTATGGTCTTGAAACATCGAAGAATAGAATATGGTTAATCGGGCAGACTGAAGAGTCAGTTGAAGGTTGGGATCTCGGTTGCACCAGATTGGTCGACAATATTTCCCAGGAAAAACTGGGAGTTCATTCCCAAAAAATTCCGATCTTTGAATTAACGCTTGCGCGTAGAGTCCTCGATTATCACTCCCGTTTGATCTGGTATGGATATGGTGCATGGGATCATGGTGAGGCAGCTCTGATTGATTGCAAAAAGAAGAACCGGATTGGAGCGGCCATCAAACTGAATATGGCCATGCTGATATGACGTATCAAAGCGAAACAGGCCGAGTTTGAGGCTCATCCCGAATACCGGGCACTGATTGATGGGAAACGGAATCTGTCACCCACGGCGAAGTTCTGTATCAGTAACCTGGGACTGCGGAACTGGTCGTTGAGTATGCACACGAATATTTCGAGGAGAACCCTTGAAGCCGATTCTGTCTCCAGTGGATCCTTCGGATGCAGGAGGCTGTGTAACGTGACGAGTGTCAACAGATGGGAAGCAGTGGAGTGATCGCGCCCGACTCCCTCGCTAATGAAGTGGCGCGGCGATTAATGGAAGGGAAACCTGATCGCTTTGCTGGGATGTATGCGTACAACCATCACTGCCCCAACGATTGAAGTCGATCCGCATGCGTGATTATCAGCAAGCAACTTCCTTTATTCGAGGTGGATATACCCTCGACGAGCTACTTCAAGGGTTGGGCTACAAAGGAGCCAAACTGGGATTCGCGATTATTACAGCGTAAGTACCTGGGATCGACATGCCGGGAAGACTCGCGCTTCGAACCTGGAATGGTTACAGAAACAAATCCCACTTACCATGAACTGGGAGCACAGTTCTTTGACGGCAGAATCGGGAGAAAGCTGGGGACAACCGGGCTCAAGGCTATTTCGCCTCCTGTGTTCATGGGATGTGAACGAAGTAGATCGACTGGATGAAATCCGGGACGAATTTCTGAGTAACTGCTTTGGTTCAACGGGAAACAATGCGTTTGTTTTACGAGCAACTTGACGGTTCGCGATCGCATCTGATGCGTGAGGATCAGATTGCCCGGATGTACTGGCTGCTGAAGCAGGCTCGGGTGGACCGGAGGATCGTCAGGTTCAAGGGAGTCTGACAGCCGATCCGCTTTATACACGATACGTCGATCTCTACTACCAGTATGAATCAGCGAAAGGGAAAGACGCAGGCAGCTTCCTCGAGTAGCAGATGATACGTCATGCCTACCGAGCCAGGAATACTTCTATACGATGCATGCTTTCGTTTTATCGTGATATTGATAAACGTGACCGGGGAGTGGAGATTCCCGAGGAAGCGGCCTGGAATGTACCTGAGGAACAAAATCCGTGGAAAACGAGTGAGCCCTTCGGGTGATGTGGAACTTCTGAAACAGTTTTTATCTGAAGGCATGGAACGTTATCAGCCGGTCGAACTTGGTTTTGAGCCTGTGACCTATTCGCAGAACTTGTCAGTGCTGCTCCATTAGAGTTACAGAGTGCAAGGAAACATTAACCACGCGTTGGAGTTTTCGTGGGAAGTTTCATTTCTTTACTTATGCCGAGCGACTTTCAGACCGAAATCGAAATGGGATCACCGGAGGGTTGATTGAGCATTACCGGGATCGGGGGAATGTCAAAATTGAACTCTGGAAAATCGGAGGTTCGGGCGAGACGGGCAAAAGTGAGCAGGAAACTTTAGTGACAGGAGATCGCTCCAGCCACCTGATGGAGAGACACGAGTCGTCAAAAATGACTGCAACAGAACCGGGTTTGTGGTGTTGTAAGGCTTTCGGATGGTGGAGGATTCCGCATCGGGACTGGCGTTCTGGAGTTACCCTTCACCATTGAAGCCTCCCTGGAAAACCCTCCCCGAATATAAGTTGCGGATGAATCATTACTTTTACGTTCCGAAGGGGAACAAAAGTAATTGGTCTGCAGGGGGAGGAGGGACAGGTCGCACTTTGATCCGCTGGGACAGGAGGTTCTGTTATTGGAGAAACAGAAACCAGGTTTTTACAGTATCCCTGTCCCGAAGGGACGCGATGGCAAGTTGTGGCAGATAATTAAGTTGCGAATCGGTATTTCGTCTGATGACCGTTCCTCCCTATCTATCCGGGAGTAGTCGGCAGTTATTGTTACCGCGGAAGTTCTGGATCGGGACCGATGATTATTTGCTACGGGTGTTGTCCCACCGCTGGTATCGGTTGGCACCATTCTCGTTAACTTGACAGCTCGAACCAGGTTGACGAGGAGTTGAACTGAAGCCGACTGCGATCAAAACCACGGCGAACCAGACAGCGATGATCGGAAGTACTGTCATTCCCCCGCAGTAGACTCCAACTTGAGAGAACAGCTCAACCACACAGAATGGCTTTGAACTCGGTAGGGCCAAATGTCGCGAGGGTGAGTTCACCGATCATTTTGGCTTTGATATTGGTAAGCACAGCGGTTGCCATCAGATCAGAACCAGGGCGACTGCAAATCGAGTCGTCCACAGGCAATTGGAGATACCAATCATCCAGTAGCAGAACGAGATGGATCGGTAAAGTGATCGAGTAGTTCGCCCCCATTACGGCATTGGCCAGTTGAGCGGGCGTGGGTACTGTCGAGGCAGTCGGCGAAATGATTGCCGGCGACACCGATGGCGGCGAGTAACCCCCACCAGGTGAAGTTGCAAAGGCGAAACCGACTCCACCGGCGATGGCACACAAGTGACCAACCAGGATACCCTTCCGGCGGAAATTGCCGGGGAATGGCCAGATGTGATAAAAGGTTTTCAGCCGGGGCCGAGCCAGGGGTCGATCAAGCTATGTGAAATTTTGACATCAGTTCTGTTTCGTTCTCTGTCTTCGTGAAAGAGGGAGACCATGAGTAAAACCCTGAAAAGAGGATGGCCTCTCTTTTCAGGGCGATGATTTCCAGAACGATATCACGCAATTCGTGATTATTTTCAGATTTTCTTGTTTACCAGAGCACTCCAGCGGACGGAGCGTTCCAGGGCGTTTCCATTACAGGACTAATTGATGTCCAGTCGTTTGTTTTAGAGAGCAGGTCAACAGCTCCCGTTCAATGCAAGCGACGATATTTTCTGTGTTGGTATTTCCAGTCAACATGATGACCTGCACAACCGGGTTCAGCTTTTTCAAGCGGGGAATCAGGTCGATACCGGTCACATCCTGCATGCGTTGATGTCGCAGATAGCGATGAAGTACATCTGCTTGCCCATCATTTCCAGAGCTTCATCAGCTGTGGGTCGCACAGTGACAGCAGATTCCGATTTTGCCCAGCCAGAACTGAACGAGTCGGCAAATAGTCGGGGTCGTCATCGATCACGAGAATTCGTGCATCGGGAGGAAACACGTTTGCTGGAAACCTTGGGTGTTTCAGTCGCTGAAGGCTGAGATGCAGCAGGGACCAGAGGTTCTACAGCGTGGGTGCAGGAGCAGGCTTTTCCTGAACAGGAGCCGGTGCTGGAGTTGGCGCGGGCGTTGGAGCAGGCTGAGCATGAGCTGCTGGTCCTTCACCGTTGGGTCCCCAGATGCCATGCAATCGCTCGACAAAACTCCTCGATGTCGGCATCTTCCGAAGCCATCGGATCCGAGCACATGTCTCGAAGTTTATCGGAATGACTTCAGCAGTGTATCAATAATTGGTGAGAGGAAGTCAGTTGCTCATCACGCAGTGCATCAAGCACGTTTTCAATGGCGCGGGCCAACTTTCCGATTTTATCAAGACCGATAAAACCAGAGTCTCCCTTAATTGTATGGGCAGAACGGAAGACTTTGATGACAATCGCATTAGTCAAGATGCTCGTTTTCTTCCAGGATTAACAAGTCAGATTCGATCTGATCAAGTAAATCCATCGCATTCTCTACGAACATTTCATAGAGCTGGTGATCGTTGTCCAGTTCGAGATCCTGATTGAAATTTAGATCGGCCATGAAATCACCTTAGGGTTGTCAGTTTAAAGTAGAGGCCAGAGGCCTGGGATGAAGAGTCAGTGCAGGTAAATCAAGTCTACGGTCAAAATCTAATTGAGGTCGAAGCCTCCAGGGAGCAGTCGATGGACTTCTCTCTTGCATGTGTTTTTATTCACAGTCTCTACTGAATCGTTAATTGTCACAGATCAGGTAGTCCTCCTTGGTCGATTGACCGGGGTACTGCGAATTTAGTAATGAGTTTGAATCGAATTAATTAATCCGATTCAAACTCAAGTCGATAATTCAGGCGGTTGTCTGAACTCCACTTGGACAGTTTTCTTCAGAGCAACTGGAGTGAAAGGTTCACCAGGTAGTCGGAAACACCGTGCTGAATCGCTTCCATCACTTTGCCCCGTGAACTAGTGGTGATCATGATGACTGGAACAGTGGTGTTGGTTTTACGGATTTCCTGGAGGAGTTCCAAAACTACATGTTGGGTATGTTCCAGTCGCTGAAGACAACATCACTTCCTGTTAGAGTTGAAGACTTCTACGTAACTTTGCTGTCTTCAGCCTCTAAAATGTTTTCAATACCAAGAGCCAAAGTTTTCTTGCTAAATCACGTGTCATTTCTGAATCGTCGACAATCAGTACGTTCATGAAAAGTCCTTTTAGGAAGATCTTCAAAGAAAAGAAGAAGTGGATTTAAGTGTTGAGAAGTGTGGAAAGTTGATTTATTCAGTTCAGTAGTGTAGGATTAACCACGTTCTACGAACCCGAAAGCGAGCATAAATGGCCCGACTTTGTGAATCGAACGTTGCCAGCATCGGTTGTGAGCTGGAAGGGACTCCACATTGTGCGATTTACCATGCACAATGTTGGGGAGGCCCATCTCGAGTTCGAGAGGCGAGTTTGTCTTTGGCACTTCCTGCAATCACATTGGCAAATTCACCAACAGTGTCGCAAACAAGTGAGTTACTTCCTGGAACTTCCATGTCCAACATTCGATGGACTGCTTCTCAAAGGTTGTTGAAGCTGAAAAACTGAGGCAGAATGAGCCAGATTTTCCAGAGAGACCGATAATGGCCGTAATGTCATGGAAGTGGGGTGGCCTGGTTTCAGTCCTGGTGGCCCAGTGTACCAGCTGTTGTCGAGCATCATGCTGAATGTACTCGACGGTGGCTGAAATAATCGGATTAACGATCTTGGGATTTTGTCATGCTTGCTGATACGGCTGATTTACAATGGCTACTCCGTCTTGGGTAAGGGGTCATAATCACCCAAACTTGTGCTCTCCATAAATCAACATGTCGGGGAAAAGATAGATTTTGAGTTGGGAAATTTTTTTCTCTAGAAGGTAATAGATTCAGGTTGTACCGGTTATGACGGTTGGCCTTACTTGTCATCTGGTGATCAGCAGATCCAGCCTATGCGACGGGGCTGATACAGTTATGGCTACGGGCGGGGTACATGTATTCCCCGGATTAATGAGATATCTCATCACATTCGGTGAGGAATTACCGACGGAAAGTAGGGGGGAAGGTTTGTGCCGATTTGCGAATTATGAAAGCGACATCCAAACCGCGCTGTGAATTCCTTTGTGTTTCAATTTTTAAAACAGCAAAAAAATACCAGAGACCTAGGTTTGAATACCCTTTCGTACAGAGGGAGATTCCGCATTACTGGAGTTGTGGTTCTACAAAACGCTCACCCTCAATACCAGTCGATCTCCTCCAGCCTCATACAGCATTGCGTTTGTGTGAATGGGTGAACGACTGCTACTCTCTTAAGATCTCCCTGAACAAATCCGGCAAGAAGATTGGAAATAGAAATGTCCGTGGACGTAGCCAAGAAACAAGGGATACACTCTGGAACAACCACCCTTGTGGAACAGAATGCACGACTCCTTTCTATTGATGAGTTGATCATCGGTAGAAAGATGACTCGCCAATTTATGACTTAAATGGTGTATTGCTGCTCGTGCAGAGAATCAGGTCATTACATCCGAAATTAAAACGAATCTTGAAAAATTGGCCGGAAGGTGATGGATTCAGATTAACGATGACGACCTTTCCAAACTGATACTGCGTAATGTAGACGTTAAAGAGACGCCCAAGTTTCAGATTGACGAAATCTCACCCGTAGATCGATATGATTCTTGATAACGGGTTGATGAACGTTGGTAATACAGGGCCAAGTATTTCAAGTCATCACATTGTGAAGGCATATCGCAGATAGCCAGATAAGATGAAACGCCCTGGCAAATGTTACCAGCAAAACAGAAAAAGGCCAGTATTGCCGCGCGAATCTCATGCAACTACCGATTGCGCGAGCGCCAAAGCCAGCATATGGCGCCGTTTATCGAAAGAGATGTCATGATGCTATCGACACGTGTACGGCTTCTGCTGATTGGCAATGCCGATTTACTGCTGCGCCAATTCACTGAGTCAGCTTACTGCAATGCCACCTGAAGCCAAATGGATTTCGATGCCGAGAACATCAAAATCTGGGAATTGCCGCATTAACTCACGACTGGGGCATGGTTCATGTTCCTGCTGAATTGCGTAACGCACCACGGAAACTGAAACCGCCTGGAACGATTGCAACCTGAGAAACATCCGATTTACCTGACGGAAATGTTGCAGGCAATTCCATCAGTCCCCAAGATCGTCCCGCTGATCGTTTACCAGGTTCTCGAAAAATACAATGGATGTGGCTACCCACGTGGACGAAAGGAATTTTCGATTCCCATCTTCGCCCGAATTATTGCCGCCGAACGGACATCTTCATCAGCTTGACTTCTGATCGTCCCTGGCGAAAAAAGCGGTTACCCGTTATGGGGCGATGGAATGCATGCTGCACCTCTCCAGAGAGCGACCCTGACCCGGATGTGATGCGTGCCCTGTTGAAAAATTCAGTCCTTATTCCCAATTGGCTCTTTCATCACACCGAGTGATGGATCTGTGCGTGTCATTCGAGCCAATCGTAAAGATTATACAAAACCGATCGTACAGCTGTTACAGAATTCTTACGTTCTGAAGCGGATCCCTCATGCCGATGAATCAATCACTGATTTGACGGATACCGAACTGTCGGTTCAGCAAGCATTACCTACACCCGGTAAGAACGAAATGTCATTTTCAGCAGAACTTTTCGAAGAGTTTTAATAGAACCCATCCTGAAGTCTGAATTGGACGATTCTTTGAACCCGAATTTCTCGGTTCGATGTCAGTCCTCAGTAGGATCAGGAACACATAAAAAATCATATGATTGACAACTTCAGTATGCGACTTTTTTGAGGTCACATGGTTATGAGTGATGAAACAAGGCGAAAAACTGGATAGAGCAGCAGAGGAAGTTCTGTGCGATGCTTGATCGCTGGGATTCCAAAAATGAAAATAATTATACCCAGAAACGCTAATACGTCCGTAAACCTTACCGCACCAAAATGACCGTCTTCATTCCCAGGCAGAAAGTGTGGTGGGAGAATCACGGGTGCACCAGCTTTGCCGTCTGGTCGCGTTAACATTCTCAGGGAGGCGTCTCATTCATTTACCCTGGTGCACCAAGCACGGTGTAAGTATCTGATGTAGCTCGACCTCAGCACCGGGAAGCGGCGGTTCTCTGTCGAATTACCTGTTCGGGTTAGGTTCAGCAATGACTTTGGGAACAGCCGGGTGCTCGGATAAGCTGAACGGGCTTCGATTTAAGAATTACAGTTTTCGACTCAACTGAGAATTCAGCTGAAAGAAATCCAACCACAACCGAACTTCTGCACCGGAAGGTTCGAGCCAGGGTTTATCAGTGCGTGAAGATGTTCATCTTCCCCAGTCTTGAGAGGGCTCGGGTCTTGTGTTAGGTTGGAGTCAGCTGGTTTGTCATGATCAGCCTGGAGATGGCTTTATCGGCACCCTTAATTTCACCTGTTCCTGAAGTTTTTCTTGAATCTCATCCATGATGATTGCCAGGCAAATAATGTGTTGTCAGGCTTCTTGGCTGAATCTGTTGAGAAAGACTTCCCTACTCAATTATGTTCCGGAGAATCCGTGGCGCAAGTGTTTTGCAATTTGTGCCTAAGTTTGTTTGATGATTGACTATGTGTTCTGAAAGTCTACCAGCCAGCGAGGCCGAGCGAATGATGATGTACCTCTGGATCGGAGGAGAGGATCGAATTGCTTATGGAGTGTGGATCCCCAGACAGGTGTTGCCAATGAAGCGGGATCGGTCGATACAGGTGGTGGAGCAGGAGCCCTCGCATTAAAAACAATGATGAAACTCGTTTATATGCTGCTGTGCGTACGAATAATGAAGTTGTCGCTTATCAGGTGAATGAATCAACTGGTGGATTGACTGAGCTCGGACGCACACCGGTCCTGGCGAATCCTGTCTATGTCGCCACGGATAAAACAGGGCGTTTTCTGCTCACCGCCTATTACGGGGAAGCTAAAGCTGCGCTGCGATTGGAGATGGAGTTCTCAACTAGAGCCAGTCTGCGTTGTGGACTCAACACGTCATCCGCATTCGATTCGGGTCGATCTTGATAACTGTGAATGTGTACATTCCCAACACGGGGGCCGACCTGATTCAACAGTTTAAATTTAATGTTGAGTCAGCAGCAATCCTCTGGAACCTGCGGATGTGAAGACTGCTTGGAAAATCCGCCGCCATTTCACCTTCGATCCCACCAATAGTTTTGTCTAATGGTGAATGAGCATGACTGTCATGTAGATGTCTTTCAACGGGACAAATCAACCGGGGCCCTCACGCAGATTCAATCGATCAGCACTTTACCCGAAGGTTATACTGAAAAAGTTATTGTGCGGATATCGAGATTACACCCGATGGTAAATAAGCATCTATGCCAGCAATCGGGCATGACAGCCTGGCGATGTACTCCATTGATTCATCAACTGGAAAACTGACAGCCTGGGACAGGTCTCTACCGAAGCCTGGCCACGTGAGTTTGGTCTCGACCCGACTGAAGCTTTGTCTACTCAGCGGGTCAGAATTTCACAAACTGGCCGCTTACCGAATTGATCCTGCAACAGGTGTTCTGACACAGTTTGCCACCTGGCCAGTAGGTCAAAGTCCAGCCTGGGTACTGGTCAAAACCTTGAAATAGTCCTTGCTGATATCTACCACAAAAGCCTCTCCCTGAACAAATTCAGGAGGAGGCTTTTGTATGTCAGGACTGGGCCCTACTATTCACATGAACTAGTCGACGAATCCCTGTGGCGTACCAGGTGCCATTTGAACTCTGGAACCATGTCGTAGCCATAGTAGCGATGGTGCTCTTGGCATGGAGTTCCAATGTCCTGATGAAGAACGCCAGGTACGAATGCAACTGCTGGCAACATCCGTATGTGTAAACCATTTCCACTGACGGCAACTTCGCTGGAGAGCTCACCGACAGCTCAGTTAATCTGATGGAACCATATTCAGTTGTGGTGTCTCACCTGGTGCATGCGGCAAAGCATTGTGGACGAATTCATTCGATATATGCATCAGGTAGTTGTGGAAACCGCGTTAACAGACTGAGGGCGTTCCGGTGACGTTTCAGGGCGTAGATCATTAAGTCCGCTGAGTGATCGTTCCGCTTGGAAGTGAAAGAATTGTGGTTCACTTCATCGAGCGCCATTGAAGGTGCTCGTAAATTGAAGGGTGCGGAATGAAAATCCGTACAGCGGGGATTCTTCATTCGTTAAATCCAGGACAGCAATTCCTGAGATGTTACGCATGATGAAGGAAGCATGTTCCAGTAAGTTTTCTTCCTTACCTGGTACGTTTGTGGAAGTGGAAGGTCGTAACTCGGGTGAATTTATCGAGATCATCGCTGAGTTGTTCACTGGCGAGCACAGTTCGCTCAAAGTTGACTGGCTTTCTCAGTTTTCAGCTCAAACAGATGAGCAGTTGCTTTTTGCTCAGTCGCGGCCTTTTGCAAGCAGCACCGTAATCGGTATGCCAGTCGAGGGAAACCGATTTATGTCGGACCTCGATTTGAGGTTCATTTTTTTCTGCGTGTGCAGGGGGCTTGATGGCCGCTGCAGCGTGTGGGGTGAATGCGGTGAGAAAAGAGGGTGAGAGTCATCAGCATAAAACAGAACAGGGGGCGTAGCATCAGTAATTCCTTCAGATGTTGAGGGGCCTGGAACCCGTCCGGTAGAAGGAGTGTGTCCTTCGAAAGACATGGTCTGTTCCGGGGAGGTTAGAGACGAATCCTCATCAATGAATCTCCCGCACCATGATCATCAGGTAAGGGAAAAGCTGCTGGTTGGTGTCTTCGTTTACAGGCGACAGCATCCATGCGCTGACAAGGATCGCTCTGCAGAGGCGAGCGTGTCGACCAGGGAAGGTGACATCAGGGGTGAGAAGCAGAGATTGCTTCAACAGGGAAAGGCCTCTTCCAGCCTCGCAGCGAACCCAGCATTATCGGGAGAGCAGGGGCAGTGAATTCAGAAGGGACATCGTTTCTCGGCGATTGCCCCATGCAGCAGGAATTGTTGGTAACAGCGCTCGAAGTCATGACTGCCTGAAAGCCATTTCAAAACCCGGTTGTGGCTGTTCCTGTCTTGGAAAACAAGGTCAAGTGCCACCCGTCAGAGGGTTTTGAAACTACTTAGTGAGTTGTCAGCTTAATATGAGCCTGTTTGGCTTTGCGTGTTTTACACTGGCGGGGCACGATTTGCTTTTTCAGTGGACGTTGAGTTTTGGCCATTGGAGTGGTAACCTTCGGTGTGTTGTCAAAGTATCAGACAAAAATATCGGATCGGCATCCCAATAGATTGATCGGCAGATGAGAAGTCACAGCATCAGAAATTAGGCTTGAAATCCCGCCGGAAAGTATTCTTATGTATAGGTTATGGTTGTTCGGATGCAGAATTATCAATCTGAATGCTCTCCAGAGGTCCTCGAGCAATTGGATTCCGGTCCAGGCATTCGAAGCTCGGGTGTAGTGTAGATATAATTGGGAGAGTAGGCCTGAAACATAGTTTGAGGAAATATGGCTCGACAATTTGGTCTTCAGGTAGGGACAACTCACTCCAGGAAGTCGCTCCCAACCCATAGGCGTAGATTCGGTTCTCCACTCGGATGACTGCCAATTCCATTGCCCACAATTGGTTGACTCTCGACTGTGTTTCTGCAGTTTGATTGATTTCCATTCTTTGCCCGTACTGTCGAGGACATGAATGCCTCGTCATCCTGCAGACGACCAGTTTGTTGAAGCCATGATGATTGCTTTACCGAACTGATTTTTGAGGGGGACAGAAACCCATTTTCCCCCGAATCGACTCCCATGCCAGCCAGAGTTTTGACATCAGGAGAGATCAATCCCATGACATTCTGGTCCCAAGGATATAGTGATTTCTTGTGATTGATCAGGATCTCCGCAGTAAGGTGTTTGAGAGAAGGAAGTGAACCCTGCAGCCTCCATGAATAAGGGTATACAAAGCGGAACTAAGGCGATAACCCGGCAGGTGCTTTGTGAAACAGTGACATAAAAATCTCCTTAGCAGTTCGCCGATGTGATTTAGCTGATTGATCGAGCGATCAGCACAGAGGTGTTTATATATTAGCATAACGGGCTGGTGTAGTACGACAAGATCTGTCGGAGCGATTTCTCAGAAAGAGAGTGGATTTGCTCGGAGGGTTTACTCGACGCTGTTTTTATGGCTCCAGGAGCTGGTTCAGGTGCTCATTGATGATTTGGACCCGATACTTCCCGCTGGAATGAAATCCCTGACAGGCTCCAGACCGACTTTCATTTGCTCGGACGACTGGGGCGTGCTCGTTCGTCGATTTCGTCCAGAACAGTGGCGGCATAGAGCGGTTCCACTCGTGTGCCAGCCATCGAAAGGTTGTGTCCCACTGTCGAGCAGTTCCAGCAGAATGGGAGGGCGACCTCTGTCTGATCCAGATAACAAAGAGCACGTGCCGCCTGAATGCGTACGACGGGGTGCCGGCCGCGTAAGCGGCAGGTCGGGGTGATGGCCTCGATATCAGTTGTCAGAGCTTCTTTTTTCTTCGGCCAGATTTTCCAGCTCGGTGACGGGACCAGCAACGAATCACATTGTCCTGGTCGTTCAGTCCCGAGCGGAGTAACGAAAGATCTCCATCGACGGCCCCATTGGCGAACTGGCGGCAGTCTGCATGTATTCAAGACTGCCGGGTTGTTCGAGAATCATGTACTCGCTACCGACTTGCTCACGACGAAGATGCAGAATCGGCTCGGGGAATCAAACCAACATCCCGGATTTCTTCCATCCAGCGTAGATGCTCAGCCCGCATCTTTTCGAGTCTCTTTATACTCCGGCTACCTGCCAGGTTGTGAACTTCGTGATAACACTCGCAATCGTAAAGTTCTTCGACGGCTTTGGAATCAGTGAAGAGCTTTTCGATTTCTGGTGGAAGTTCGCAAGCCAAGAACAGTTCTCGAGATTGGTCATCGTCGCACCCCGTTCGAGATAGCCGACGTATTCCAGAATTGGTTTCCACGGTTCATAGTTGCGAATGTATTTGTACTTTTTGTCACGCACCATGCGGATGATATCGTACCGCTCATCCATTCGATCGCGAGCACCATAGACATAGTCGCAAGTGGTGCTGGAAGGTTTGCCCCATGAAGGGTTGTCCGCATATGCTCAGGCACTGGACGCCAGCCAACCTTAGTACGGTCGGGCCGAAATCAACCGAGTTCACGAGTTGATCGGTGACCGTCCCCGGTTTTCCCTTGATCATCGACCCTGGAACGATCTAGGATCCGGCGGATGAGCGGGATGTGTGTTCCCGAATCGTACAACCGTGCCGCTTGGCCCGCGGTAATCCGACACCATGATCTGACCAGAACATACCGATCGTGTTCTCGTAAAGCCCGTCTTCTTGAGTTGGTCAATTAAATCTCCTGCCCAGTGATCCATGGCGGTGATTAGTTCGTGGTTCCGTTTCCAGTCTTCACGAATGATGGGAGTGTCGGCGCAGTACGGAGGAAGGGTCGTCAGGGCATTCGGTTCTGGGGTGCTCTTCCGGTTTCAGGTCTTTTGTGGACAGAAATATATTTGTTCTTACCGCAATACCTGATTCATGACAACCGGTGAAATTGAAGACAGCGGCTGAAAGGCTGATTCTTGTCTCCATGATTTCTCCAATGTGCTTTCCTGAAGACTCATCCCAGGTTCCATTGGGTGTTTTGAAACTGATAACTTAGTTTGCTGTTATTCGTGCAGTAATACCTCGCATCGCGAAGATAAGTCGGAAACGTTTTCACAAACCTGGTAACTGAGCCTCGCACCGCATGTGATGCGTGCCGAGACGATTGATAAACCCCGTGATGATTCCGCTGCGACAGGGTGCACAAACCCCCGCCGTGGTGAAGGTGCATGCGTATACCGCGTTCCCTCTGTCGCTAACTGATCAAGGTTCGGCGTAATCGTATGCGGATCCCCATAATAAAGGTAAGATGCGGGCTGATATCCTCGCAACTGATCCAGAGAACAGCCCGTGAGGACTTTCTGAGGCAGAAAGATGTATCGAGCCGCAGCATGTGCAGTCCGATAATGGCGAGTGAGTAGACGGTTGTCTTGAGAATCCGGCACGCATCAGTCTTACCATTCGGGAAGGAAGATTATTTCAGTTTGAAAGAGAGTTACACTCATTAAACAGACATGGAAAACCTCTGGACAAGAGAACCCCATCAACTCATTCAATCTCACAGCGTAAAAGTCCTCTGACTTTTTGATGGACATTGTGGAAATAGTAGCACTGTGACAGTTTTTCCAGATTGAATGAGGTTGAAGCCTAATCAGAGCGAGGTTTTATTACCATCAATACAAATCTGAGTTGAGAATTCAGAGAAACAACTGCTTTAGTAATAGAGGCGGCAATGATACGATTCGCATTCTCTCTGCTGGTCCTGGGAATCTATATGTTATCTGGGTGTTCCGACATGGGCGAATTCCGATTGGAGGGTATCCATGACGATTCCCCTGATGGATGACATGGATGGGGAGGAATGGGAGCACGGGGAAAATAACAGACTCGGAAACCGGTACTGCATTTGGCGGCCTCAACGGAGAGCCTGTTTGATCCATACGAAGGGAATTGGATGTGGGTTGATAGCAAACTGAAATTTAATGATGGAAGAGCAGACCTGGAGATGACGTGAAGCACATCATGCGATTCTCATACATTTTCAGAGTCAGGCCCCGTCACGCGAAAACTGATTGTGTCAGGCGAGAAAATTGACGGCGGAATCGCAACAGAAGGCTGGCATCACGAAGACAGACATGACCTGGTGATATGTCGCGCGCACTGTGAGGTGAAAATCGAGGAGCAACTTGTTCTGGCGATGGTACGTAGAAGATGGATGGCCGAATTGGATGATGTCGAAGTTCCAGTTATCGCTAAAGAGGCTGAGACACCACTCGGAAGCATTGGAAGAACATTCTGGAAAAATGAAATGGATCGTGGAGAAGTTTGAGCGAATGGTAAAGTAATAAATCGAATTATATCTGGTGTCAGTATGAGATAGGTCTTGTTGTTTCTCAGATACGTAAGAAAGAGTATCCCTTGGCTTCTGTTAATTCTAAAGATTCTGAGAGAAAGGGAACAAAACCTTCCGGGAGAATTCAAGTCGACCCTAGTCAGTTTGTTTCTGTTATTTGTTCTATCTGTGGTCGTTATTTATTCGCTGATCTGGTTTATCAGCCGACTGATGCTGGTTAGAGTTCCTCAGGTTCTCGATCGAAATGAGTCAGGCATTCGAAATTGATTATCACGCTTCCTGGGGCCTGGCTTATCTCCCTGTTTCTACCAAGCGGACCATAACGGACTACGAATTCTCTATCGAGCACCTGGGTGACTTCGCGATGGTGGAAAAGCATAGAATATTCGAAGAAAACAATGAAAGGGTAGAGGACAGCATCGTTGAATCGCTCTACATGCCTGACAGTCTCTATTTCTCTGAACGCCGCATAGGTACTTACATATTAATTCCATAATCTGTTAATGCAACTGCTGGCGAAAGAATTAGTCAATCTCTGCAACTAACCACGGGGTTGGAGCACCAGAGATTTATTTGATAAGTCGGAACGTTCCCCTGATCTGCCAGAACCAGATATGGTCATTGAACTTTTTGAGTTACGCAATCTGCTCAGCAATCAGACAACCTTTGAGAGTCAATACCATGTTCGACTTTATACTTCTCCGTTAAATTCATCCGTTTGGTTGGGACATAGGGGCATTCGCGAAGACTGAGGCAATTTGATTCCAAATTATTTGATTCGTGTGCGCAGGAATACGATGATTCGATGCCTGCAAGAGCCCGATTGGAAATCTTCATCAGAGCACCCGGTATCGATTCGCCAGTTTGTTTACTGGGCTGGGAAACTTCAGAAACTGCGATAATCAACCGATGAGCGTCAATTACTCTATCAACCTACGAAGCGGAACCTCCTGAGTTTAAATTCCTGCAGAAGGCCGGGCTAGAGCTGCAACGAACAGACCCATGGGTACTTGAAACCGAATCGACACTCTGAACCTGGGGCTGACATCGAAGAGGCAACTTCTTACGCTGGACAAATCGAAACTGAGTTTACGGAGCAGGTGGCACAAGTTACCCACATGAACTGATCGGGGTTCCATGGCCAAGGAACGACCGTCTGCTGTTTGTCGAAGTAACGACCCTATACGGAAAAACGAATCTTATTGCAACGGTTTCAGGAGAACCCCAGGGAGTATCATCGGTTTCACGAGTACCCACTGGATCGAGCGTTTCAATTCA
The DNA here is from genome assembly GCA_041398805.1 of Planctomycetaceae bacterium. Taxonomy (GTDB): domain Bacteria; phylum Planctomycetota; class Planctomycetia; order Planctomycetales; family Planctomycetaceae; genus Polystyrenella. The sequence goes on from JAWKUC010000005.1 coordinate 150,935, forward strand.
AGCGAACCGTGATGTTCGTCCACGATGAAAACGTGAATTTATCAAGTATCACTATAAAAAGTGGTTTCACCTGGAGAGAGAGTTCGAACGGAATGGAAAACTGAGAGATTCATATTAATGGCCAATCCTATCCGAAAAGTGGTTTTCGCTTTGGCCAGGAGGAGCCGTGGTTGAGGAAGCAAAGGAACAATGGCAACAATTCGAGGTCTTATTCCCAGGCTCCATCCCCACGGAAAAACAGGCGAAAAGCTGAGAGAATTGCTGGACAAATTTTGTAATGCCTACTCATGTTCCTGATCAGAAAGGAATCACGGACTACGAAATTCATTATCTCGACATACTGTAAGAGAGTGAATTAAATCAGATTTCCAGAGCGTTACAGGAACAGAATGCGACTCTCTCTGAGCTGTTGATGTTCGGCGATTTTATACCCGCTGATTTCAAAAGAGCAGGTTGAACAACTGGAACAGAAACCGGATAAAACGACCAGTGAGCAGTTAACATTGGCGGGTTTATATGCCTGGGAGCAAATTGAGGACTGGATCGCGCGGAAGCGTTGGCCAAGGAACTGTATCTGAAGTTCTTCTTTATGGCCCAGCTTGACCATCAGACTCGTGTGGCAACGCATGTGAAAGATTTATGTTCGATCTTACGGGGGAGAGGAATTTGGAACTGATGTTAACTCTCTATGATCGAGAAATACTGGCCAAGATGAGTTCGCAACAGGTCAAAGTGCAGGACCTCTCAAATTCCTCAAGATTACGACAATCATCGCCTCAGCCTTCGTAACAGATTACATCGGGTCAGATTCCAGATGATACTGGCGTTGATGGAATCTATTGAGTTTCCGAGGGCCTCGAATCTATGCCTCAGTGTCAAGGCGTTCTCGGTTCACGGGAGTGCTACTATGTCCAGCCGCGCGCAAACTTTTAAAGGCACTAAGCAATGGGGACGATATTTAATACTGGATGTGACCGAGTCTAAAGAATCGGATAAGTTGAGTATAACTATATCTGCTTCCGCAGATAAAAAGAAAGAATGAATGAGGACGCCAAGCTCTACATTCTGCACAGGAACTTCCTGCATTGTCTCAATAAACTTAATCGGAGGTGAAGCCAGTCTCATTACTCCTTCGCCGGTAACCTTTTCACATACTGCATCGCCGTTACAATCCAGCCTTTAAGTTCTGTGTTGGTTTTGATACCGGTGGGGGCCATGACCATCACCCAGTTTTTCAAGGGCGCTGGTGATGTCGAAGGGTTTCACGTGAGGTTTCAGCTGGGAAATCTCGGCTTGGCCCTGACCGACGCGGAGGATCAGGCTCTTTTTGTGGACACCGCAGAGGATGTTTCCCTTGAGGAAAAAACAGATCCCCCCGAACATCTGCTTCTCAGTGATGTTCCGTTTCCCTTTGAGGGACATACGAATGCGGTCGGCGAGTTTGAGATCGTAGGGCATGGAGGAACAGCTTGAATAGGGCTGTAAACAGAGGGTCGTTTTTTCTGAGAAGACAGTTTTTTATCGGAGCGAAACAATTCTTTAAACTCATTCAGCAGAGGATCGATCGATTTCTTCTGAGTAGGGCTGTCGATAGATTTACGCGAACTGTCAATGCACTTCAGAGTTAGATCTAACTTCTTCAGTTCCAGCGAATTACAAATACGATGCGAGTTACTTTGGAGGTGCTGTTGGTTTCGTGATATTCCATTTTGAGAATATCTTGCGGGAGTATCATGTACCTGGCAAGTACACCCTCAATAATGATTCTTGGTCCGGCTGTGTCCTTTGCCACATAAACCATGTCTTCGGGAGCAATTTTGAATTTAGAGAAAGTTTTAAAATCTTCTATGAGGACATTAGGAATGCACTCAAAATCTTTTTGCTTATTGCATTCAATGTGTCTTCCCTGAAGCATTGCCAAAGTGAAATTCGTGGTTGAGCTGGAGTATGCAAGTACTAGAAAAATTCCAGTCAAAAGCAGAATGACTGGAACGATTATGTGTAGATCGATAATCCATACGAGAAAAACAGTCACGACTGTGGCCAGAAAACAAACGACCCCGGCGATAAGAAGTAAGGCACTTATCAGACTGAGCCTTTTGTAGGTTCTAATGTAATTTCTTGCCGGCAGACAGTAGGAGAAGTTGGCACTCCAGGGGTTTTGTGGATTAATCTCCTCCGCATACATTTTTTGCAGGCTCGCAACCATCGCGTCATAGCGAAAGTCATTCTTGAACTGTTCAAGAATCGGTTGCTTTAATTGCTCTGGGTCTGACATCGATGAGGTTCTTCCTGATTTCTAACGCAGGTAGCTTTGGTTGTCGGGAGATTCTGTGGACTGTTGTGTGCTGAGAGTTTTGGTAATGCGTTTGAAAAGATAGTCGTGTGCGGCTCCGTCACTTGCCGGTCGGTCGTTGACATGGGGAATTTTTGAAAGTCGAATTTCGAGTTTCTCCCGATCTCCCATTCGCACGGCAATCAGGGTGGCGGTGGAGAACCCCGATTTGATGAATTGGATCAGAATGACATCGGCAGCGCGAATCTGGTAACTACAAAGCAGGCCTTCCAGAATGAGGCGATTGCACTCCTGGTCTAGCAGGAGATAGCAGGTGTCTTCCGGGGCCAGTTTGGTCTTCTCACCCGTGGCAGGGTCCTCCAGTGTGACCTGTGGAATGCACTCGGCTCGAAATTGTTGCTGACAGCGTTTACCGCGCTCCTTAAAAAACGGGGCTCTCAACCAGGAGACCAGCGGGAAAAAGAAAATGAGACATATAACACCCGCACACGTTAACAGAATCAAACCCATGTTCTGAATCGGAATGTTCAAATCCAGCACCGCTCGAGCGAACACGAGACCACCGGAAGAGAGGAGCAAGATCACCCCCATCAACAACGTGCCAATCGAAGAGAGATAGATCCGTCGCAAGATTCGAGGAGAATTCCCGGTTGGCAGGCAGTAGGAGAAACTGGCTTCCCAGGGATCGTTGACCTGTTCTTTACGCATCCCATCCAGGCTGGCACGCATGGCTTGATAGCGGAAGTCTTTTTGAAATGAGTCGATCAGGGAAGTCTCGTGCATCTTCAGTATCTCGGTGTACTTCTGAAGTGAAATCAGCAATCGATCGTACCCAGATTGGGCCAGGGTGTATACAAAAGTGAAGTCTTAAATTGGCTGAAAATTATCGAATGAATGTGGAAGTGGCTGTTTTACAGGCTGTAGATTGTTAACAATCTACAGATGGGGATGATTCGGTCCTTCTAATATTTCGCCTTCGTTTTAGTTGGAAGTGCAGCTGATTATGGAACCACAACTTGTTCGTGGCCTGGGTGAGCAGATTGTCGAGCGTCTGCGGGAGGACATTTTCTCCGGACGGATCGCCGAAGGAGAACGTCTGCGCGAGGTAGATCTGGCCGAGCGATTTTCAGTCAGTCGCGGACCGATTCGAGATGCCCTCCGCCAGCTTTCCTGGGAAGGGATCGTCCACACGGACCGCAACAAAGGAGCTCAGGTCGCGGCCTCCGCTCCGAATGAAATCCAGGAGTTGATTATTCCGCTGCGTAGAACAATCGAAGGTTATGCGGTGCGGCTTTTTTTTGATGAGCTAACTGATGCGGACTTTCGGCAATGGGAAGCGATTCTCGAAGTGATGAAAAAAGCATGTGAAGAACGTGATTTTGCAACAGCTTCGGAGCAGGACATCGCCTTTCATCGTTCCCTGGTTGAACGGGCCAACTCACCAGACCTGCTCGCGATCTGGTCGGTTATCGTGGCCCGTGTGCGACGGCACTTTCGGGAATCACACCTTAGTTATGACGACCCGGTGGAAATCTATCGGGAGCATACTCCTCTACTGGAGGCCTTCCGGGGAAATGATGTGCAACTCGCAATCGCCATTCTGGAAGAGCATATTCGCTAAGGTGAGAAAAGAAATCATGAAACTTCGACATTCATTTCAATATCTACCAGCCTTGCTCATGGTTCTTCTGGGTGGGTCTCTGCTTAGTGCGCAGGAGCAGATTGTTCCTGAACCGACCGCGGAGCAGGTTGAATTTTTCGAAACACATATTCGCCCCATCCTGGCTAGTCGCTGTATCGAATGTCATGGTCCAAAGAAACAACATGCGGAATTACGTCTCGACTCGTCCGAATTCTTCAGCAAGGGGGAGAGAATGGACCGGTTGCTGTTCCCTTCCAGCCCGATGAGAGTTTGCTGATCGAAGCTGTTCGCAGAGAATCTTTCGAGATGCCCCCTGATGAAGAGTTACCCGCTGAGGAAGTCAAGCTGCTTACTGAGTGGGTGAAGCAGGGTGCCTTCTGGCCGAAATCTGATCACGATCAAACGGAAGCCCGGTTTGACTTCAAATCACATTGGGCATTTCAACCTGTTACCAATCCTGCTGTGCCTGAAGTTGTGCATCAGGAGTGGGTTCAGAACAACATCGATCGATTCGTACTGGCGAAGTTGGAAGAACATGAATTGAATCCGGCCGCTCCAGCAGATTTAGAGACATTACTGCGACGGATGAAATGGGATCTGATCGGGCTGCCGCTCACCATAGAGGAAGTGACTCGCTTTGAAGAGATGGCTGCGAACGGAGTTTCGAACCAACAAGTTCTCGCGCAGTATCAGGACGAACTGCTCGCGTCGCCACATTATGGCGAACGCTGGGGGCGGCACTGGCTGGATCTGGCCCGGTATGCAGACACAAAAGGGTATGTCTTTTTTGAGCGCCCGGAGTTTCATGGGGCTTACACCTATCGTGATTATGTGATTCAAAGTTTTAACGAAGACAAACCTTACGCCCAGTTCGTGAAAGAACAACTGGCGGCAGATCAGCTTCCGGATGTTTCGCCCTCCATGCAGGCCGCACTCGGTTTCATTACGCTGGGACCGCATTTCAAGAATGACATTCACGACATCATGGCCGATCGAATTGATGCGGTCACGCGAGGTTTTCTCGGCCTGACTGTCGGTTGCGCCCGCTGCCACGACCATAAATACGATCCGATCTCGATGGAGGATTATTATTCGTTCTACGGAGTCTTTCGTAATTCGATCGAGCCGATCCACTTGCCGTTTCGATCCGGTGCAGACATCCCGGAGAATCTGAAAGAGCAGGCTGCTGAAATCGAAAAAGCTGCGCGTGATCTGGAGGAACATTATCAGGCCCAGTATCAGCAGGTGTTGCAAAAGGGCCGTGAACGACTGTCTGAATACTTACAGGTCGCCCAATCGCAGCGAACGGGTGTCGATACGACCAACTTTGATGTGATTGTAGATGGAGATGACCTGAGTCCGCAGTTGTTATTGATGTGGCAACAATATCTGGACGATGTCGAAGCAGCAGAGGACCCCGTTTTCATCCCCTGGAATCGACTCGCCACCTTGTCGGCCGACAATTATTCTGAGCAGGCTGCAGCTGTTCTCGAAGAATTGAACGACAAGCAGAAAACGGAACCTGCAAGTCATGCCCTTATCCTGGGGCGATTGAGAACAGAGTCCCTGCCTGACTTTAAGCGAGTCGTCGGTCTGTATGTTGAGCTGCTATCGGAGATCGAACAAAAAACCGAAACCGCTCTCACAGCTGAAGAAATTGCATTCAAGCAGAGTCTAAGTGGTCCGTCGACACCACTGATGATGCCTTATCATGGGTTCAAATTGCTGCGACTTTTCCCGGATCGGAAATCGCAGGCGAAAGTGAATGAACTAAATTCGGCTGTCGATGCCGCACGGGCTAAGGCTCCTGTTGAACTGGCTCAGATGCTCGTGGTTCAGGACGCCGAGACAATTATCGAGCCCCGGATTTTTAAACGGGGAAATCCGTCCCGACCTGCCGAGACGGTAACACGCCAATATCTGCGGTTCTTTGAGGATGTGTCTAACGAACCTTTCGCCAGTGAGAGTGGTCGCCTGGGTCTGGCTGAGGCAATCGTCTCCGAAGAGAACCCCTTGACTTACCGGGTGATAGTCAATCGGGTCTGGCAGCATCATTTCGGTGCTGGGCTGGTCAGAACTCCGAGTGATTTTGGTATCCAGAGCACTCCCCCCACGCATCCGGAATTACTGGATCATCTCACCACCTGGTTCATTCAGAATGGTGGATCAATCAAGAAACTGCACCGTTACATTCTGGCTTCAGCGACCTGGCAACAATCCTCCCAGGGTGAAACTAAGGGCGAGCAACTTGATCCGGAGAATAAACTGCTCTGGAAAATGAATCGGCGTCGTCTCGATTTTGAAACGATGCGTGATGAGCTCCTGGCTGTTTCAGGTGAACTCGATTTAACCGTGGGTGGGAAATCAGTGCGCGGAATTATGGAGGAGACCAATCTGCGGCGAACATTATACACACATATTAATCGGCAGGATCTCCCCGCAGTCATGCGGATGTTTGACTTTCCTCCCCCCGATGTCAGCAGCGGTTCCCGCAACGGGACCACGGTACCGGGGCAGGCGCTCTTCCTGATGAATCATCCACTCGTACTTAAAAGTGCGTCCCGGCTGGGAGAAGAGGCAAAACAAGCCGATTCCCCCCGAGCTGGAATTGAAAACCTGTACCGATCCATTCTCCATCGTGATCCCGCTGAAGAAGAAGTTGTCGAAATGCTGGCTTATCTTCAATCCATTGAAGAAGAAGCGGAGGAACCGGTTGAGATGGTCAAGTCTCCCTGGGAATATGGTTATGGTGCCTATGATGAGGAGAACTCGAAACTCGCCTCTTTCACACCGTTACTCCATTGGACAGGTGAGCAACTTCAGGGTGGCCCTCAGTTACCTGATGCGAGTCTGGGGTGGGTCTACCTCAACGCAACAGGGGGGCATCCGGGAAATAATCTCCAGCACGCTGCCGTGATTCGCTGGAAGGCACCAGCTGACATGACTGTTTCCATCAAAGGGTTATTCAAGCATATGCCTGTGCCAGGTGATGGTGTGCGGGGACGTATCCACGCAGCGGACAAACTTCTGGCGGGACCCTGGGTAATTCACAAACAGGAAGTCACCACCGATGTCGAAGCGGTCACGCTCAAACAGGGTGAGACGATTGATTTTGTTGTTGATATCTTCAAGGTCTTGAACAGCGATATGTTTGAATGGTCTCCCACAATTACACAGATACCGGCAGAGTTAGCTGCTGTTGAAGGAACTCAACCTGAGCCTCAGAAAAAACAGACTCCTGCTTCCTGGAACTACACAGACGACTTCCATAATACCACCGGACATGTCTACATTTCTCCCTGGCAAAGCCTGGCACAGATTCTCCTGCTTTCGAACGAATTTCAATTTGTGGATTGAAGAATTCATGGAACAGGAAAAAGAAAGAAAATCGACCGATGCAATTTGACTCTTCAAACATCTGGAATCGACGGGAGATGCTGACCCGTTGCGGGATGGGAATGGGTATGCTGGCCCTGGCCGATCTGGCACGTGCTGAATCGATCTCAGACTCGACTCAGGTACTCTCCACACCGGCTCAACATAAACCGCATTACGAAGCCAAAGCAAAACAGGTCGTCCACCTCTTCATGAATGGAGGTCCCTCGCATGTGGATACGTTCGATCCGAAACCGCTCCTGACGAAATATCATGGAAAACCTCTTCCCAATCCCGCTTTACCGACGGAGCGAAAAACAGCGGGGGCACTCGGTTCACCGTTCAAATTCAAAAAATATGGAGAGTCAGGAACCGAGATAAGTGAACTCTTCACACAAACAGCCGAGCATGCCGATGATCTGTGTGTTATTCGTTCCATGCATGCTGATATCCCGAATCATGAACCTTCGCTGATGTTGATGAATTGCGGCGATAATACCTTACCTCGCCCGAGCTTTGGTTCCTGGGTGAATTATGGACTCGGTTCTTTGAATCAGAATCTACCCGGGTTTGTCGTCCTTTGCCCGAATGGTTTTCCGGTGGTCGGTCCCAAAAACTGGCGGTCGGCATTTCTGCCCGGGGCCTACCAGGGGACACATATCGATACCAAACAGACCAAAGTCTCCTCCCTGATCGAGAACATCAGCAATCCCCAATCGCCTGAAAGACAACGTCAGCAACTCGATTTGCTGCAGCGGATGAATACCCGTCATCTTGGTTCACGCGGACATGATCCGAATCTGGAAGCCCGGATTGAATCGTACGAACTCGCTTACCGGATGCAGTTTGAGGCCTCTGATGTATTTGATCTCAGCAAGGAACCGAAACACATTCACGAAATGTATGGTGATGGCTTACAGGCACGACAGCTGATGATCACTCGCCGACTTCTGGAAAAAGGAGTGCGATTCATTCAAGCCTGGCATAGCGGAGGGCAGGAATGGGATAACCATAGCGGAATTGAACCTGCTTTGAGACGTCTCTGTGGAATGTGGGATCAACCAATCGCCGCGTTTCTGACAGATTTGAAACAACGGGGCATGCTCGATTCAACCCTGGTTCTGTGGGGAGGCGAGTTCGGTCGAACTCCCGTAGCGGAACTTCCCCAGATGGATGGTCGAGATCACAACCATTACGGGTTCTCTGTCTGGTTAGCAGGAGGAGGGGTGAAAGGAGGCCATGTTCATGGTGCGACCGATGAAACAGGATTCGCTGCCCAGGATAATAAGGTACATGTCCACGACCTGCACGCCACGATGTTACACCTGTTAGGTCTCGATCACGAACGGCTGACCTATCGTTATGCCGGCCGGGATTTTCGTTTAACTGATGTCCATGGTCATGTGGTCGAGGAGATCCTCACCTGACCTCTATGATTTCTAATTCTCAGGCCCACTGATGGGTCAATTTCCATAAAATTTTAGCTCTTTTAATTACACGCAACAGGTATTCCCCATGAAGATTGAACAAGTTGTCTGCCAGATTTTGCGTTCGAAATCTGTGACCAACAAAACGGCAAGCTGCCAGGACTCGGTACTGGTTCGGGTACGCACGGATACAGGACTGGAAGGTATTGCAGAAGCCGACTCTTCACCTGAAGTGGTGAAGGCGATTATTGACGCTCCTATTCACATAATGTCGCTTGCGGATTACGGGAATTACTGATTGGTGAGAATCCGTTAGAGACCGAACGTCTCTGGCAGAAGATGCACCGGCATACGCTTTACTTCGGCCCGGATGTCTGTCACGATCACCGCGATGAGTGCGATCGATATGGCCTTGTGGGATCTCAAGGGGAAAGCATTATGGCGAACCGATTCATCGGCTGCTGGGTGGGAAACATCACGACAAGTTCCGGGCGTATGCTTCGATCTTGTTTGGAAAAAGATGGACAGGAGACCTGCGAGATCGGACAACGCTGGATCGAGAACGGTTACACCGCCGTTAAGTTTGGTTGGGAAACCGATGGGGCAGTCAGAACAACTCGACAAAGAACTTGTGGCCGGTGCCCGTGAAGGGTTAGGGGATGCAACCTTGCTGATCGATGCCGGTTGTGTCTGGGATGCCAGAACAAGCGCTGAGACGGGCTCATGCTTTTGCTGATTACAACATTGAATGGCTCGAAGAACCTCTCCATCCGCATGATGTGGATGGCTATAAATGGCTACGCGATCGGTCACCTGTTCCAATTGCTGCCGGTGAAGAAGAGTGTGGTCGTGAATCGTTCCGTCCCCTGATTGATAAACGGGCGCTGGACGTTTATCAGGTCGACCTGGCACGAAATGGATTCACTGATGCCGCTTATATCAAACAGCGTGTACAGGAAATCGGAGCACGCGTCTGCAATCATTGCTACACCAGCCCGCTTACAGTCGCGGCCAGTCTACACTGGCTCAGTACCTGTAAAGACGCGTTCATCTTTGAGGATTGTGTGGAGGACGAACCGATCCGCAACGAATTAACTCACGAAAAAGTCCAGGCCGAAAATGGGTGGATCACCGTCCCTGATCGACCAGGTCTCGGTGTGACTTTAAATGAGGATTTCATCTCCGACTTAATCGTCGCGGAATCGAAATAAGTTAGTCGTCAAACCCGATGGGTGGTCCAGACAATCTCGAAGAGTTGTCTGGATGCCGCAGGCACACAAAAGCGTTGAATGTTTTCAAACTTAAAATGCTTGAGGGAGAGTCTTCACTCAAGCTGATTTCATCACTTTCGTGTTGCTTCGCAATCCAGACAACACTGCGTGATTGTCCGGACCACCCTTTGAGTATCTCGTGAACTTTCAGTTATCCCTTCGTTCCCCTTTGCATAAAGCCTCTCCCATGAGCACAACTCCCATTCGAACTGGTATTGATTACGACAAACAGGGCAAACAGTGGGGCACATTGTCTGTCCCTTATTCCTATAACTTGAGTGGCTGGTCCAAGGTGCAGATTCCTATCGCACAGATTTCCAATGGATCAGGGCCAACGGTGCTGCTGATGGCCGGGAATCATGGTGACGAATACCCGGGGCAGGTTGCCATCATGCGTAATGCGGGAATTGCAGGTGGAACAAGTTCAGGGGCGGATCATCATGATTCCAATCCTGAATGTTCCGCTTCCCGAGCATCAACGCGTTTGTCGCCCGTTGATGGGAAGAATCTCAATCGGTGTTTTCCTGGAAATCCTGTGGGAACGATTACGGAAGTGATCGCACATTATCTGACGACAGAACTCTTTCCGATCTCTGATATCGTGATCGATCTCCATACAGGGGGACGCGGCATTTATTTTTATCCATGTGCTCATATGCACCTTGTGGACGATCTCGAACAACGTCGCAGAATGGGCGGGGGCGATGGCGTATAATACCGACTTTGCTTTTCTTTATGCCGATATTGCCGGTACAGGTTTATTGCCTGTCGAGGCAGAAAGTCAGGGCAAGATTGTCATCACGACAGAATTGAGTGGAGGAGAGGTGACCACCCAACCTGTGCATCAACTCGCTCGAAGGCCGGGCTGAGAAATGTGCTGATTCATGTTGGAGCTGCAGGGGGAAGAGCAGACACGTGAAAGTCTCGGTTTGGCACCAACACGCTGGATTGAGGCTCTCAGTGAGCAGGACTATGCCTTCGCACCCGAATCAGGAATGTACGAAAGCCTGGTCGATGTCGGTCAGGATGTCTCGGCGGGTCAACCTTTGGGGGCACTGCATTACCCTGAACGACCCGATCGGGAACCGTTTATTCTGGAAGCACACGCGGATGGCATTCTGGTTGCACATCGAGGCCCCGCGATGACGGCTCAGGGAGATCTGCTTGTCTGCCTCGCTCATGATGTCGCACCGGAAGTTCTGAAAACATTTTAGTCGTAGCTCATTCTGACACCCCTCTCGAATTCCTGACTACCGAAAGACCGACGAATGACCCTGTGGGACTGGATAATAGTAGTTGTCTTAAACGGGGCGATTATCGGTTATGGTTTTTACTCCTTTCGCGCAAGACGACATCGTCGAGTGAGTGGTTTCTGGGAGGGCGTTCCTTACCCTGGTGGGGATTGGGATTATCGATCCTGGCAACGGCTGTTGATAATGCCGATCTCGTATCGGTTACGGGTCTCGTTTACAACAACGGAATTCATATTCTGACCGTCTTCACCCTGGCAACCGTGCTGGGGTGTTGTCTGTCGGCGTTTCTCGTCGTCCCCTGGATGTACAGACTGGGTTGTTATACGAATGCCGAATTTCTGGAATATCGCTTCGGGAAAACGCTCCGGCTTTTCAGTGCCCTGATACAGATTCAATACAGGACGGCAATCCTGGGTCTGATGGTCTGGTCGTTTTATCTCATGTTGACCGGCATGGTGGGTCTGGAGTCCTGGTTAGCGTGGACATTAATTGTCTTACTCGTTTTATTCACGCCGGTTACACCATGCTGGGGGGACTGGCTTCGGTGGTCTGGACGGATGCCCTGCAGAGTTTCATCATCTTCGCAGGCTGTGCGGCCATCTTCTTCTCTGTCTGGAGTCAGGTCGGTGGCTGGTCCGGATTGGAGAACAAGCTAAATACGCTGCCCGACCCCTATTGGGTAGAGAGCAATGGATGGGTGGGGCTGACTGAAGAACAGCAGCTACCTACCGAGGAAGAAAACCTTATCAGACAGCCACTGAGGAACTGGGTGCGCATCGGTTCGTTTGTGAACCCGGGTGACCCGACTCCTCCAATTCTGATTCTGCTGGGGTGGGTGATTATTGGTTTGGGGTATTACACGGTCAATCACACACAGACGATGCGGTTGATGGGGGCTCGGTCTCTGTGGGATATGAAAATGGCTGCTATCCTGGGAGCGGCTATTGGAATTCCACTCATGATGATGGTTATCCTGCTTGGTCTGTTCGGGCGGGTTCTGTACCCCGACATGACTGTCGGCGAAGTCAAAGCGGATGAACTTTTTCCCATGCTGGCGAATGACTATTTAACGACGGGATTCAAAGGGGTGGTGATGGCCGGAATTGTCTCGGCCACTATCAGTACTTTCGATTCCATGGGTTCAGCGATCTCTGCGTTGTTCACGAGGGATATTTATGCTCGCTGGATTCTGCCCGGTCGAACGGAAGAGCATTATCTTAAGGTAGGGCGATATGCGACCGTCGGTGTGCTGCTGATGGGCTTCCTGTATATCCCGTATATCATTTCACATCGAAATATGATTGATGCGACTCAGAATCTGATCTCGGTATTCGTCACTCCACTCTTCACTATTTACGTGATGGGCACCTTAACTCCTGTGCCCAGACAGAGTGGACTGGTTGGCTTAATCACGGGTGGTTTTTTCGGACTGCTCTGTTTTCTACAGCGGCAGGAATGGCTCGAACTTCTCATTGGTTGGGAACTCCCGGAGATCTTCGTCAATCGCTGGTATGTCTACTTCTGGTCGATTGGTCTGACGGGAGGAGCGATGTTGATCTCACTCTTATTCTGGCCTCCGCAGTATGTCTCTCAGTTATCAGGAGAAGTCGCGGCTCAAGCTGATCTTCCGCCTGTCATAGAACATCCCTTCTCGGGAAAATTGCCCAGCTGGTTGGAACCTCGCTGGTATGCATTCGCCCTTATACTGCTGAATCTCTGGGTAATCTTTGGACTGTTCTGGTAGAGGCTATTTCAAAACCCGGTTGTGGTTTGCCTCGACTCTAAAAACAGGGTAAATATGACCCATCAGAGGGTTTTGAAACTGCTGGTAGACGGGAAGGGGATCAAGGGAAGTAAGAATAGGTTTAAATGATGCCGTTTCGGCAGAGAAGAGCTGCTAATTCTCTTGAATATGATATCCTGATTAGTGAGTTGATTTCATCCACGTCGATCCCCCAATTCTCTCTGGTTGTTACATAGGCCCAGGAATGAAGCTCTACCGAATCCTGCTCTTAGTTGTGTTCGTTATGATCTGTATGCCGGGACTTGCTCCAGCGCAGCTGGATGAGAAATGGTTCAATGATCGGGAGATAAAACGTCCCTACAAAGTGGATGGTGTGACCCGCCTTAAGATGGTTCAGGCGATTTATGTCATTCAGGAGCTTCAATTAACCCCGGAACAGCAGACTAAAATCAAGGAAACTGTTCATGAACTGGTTTTGAAGAAGTATGCCGAGGAAAGCAAGCTTGCTTTTCAGAAAACGGCTAAAAATATCCCCAAAACACCTCAGTACCAGGGGAGCGAAAATGGATTCAAACTGGACAAGGATCAGCTCGATTCGACTCCTGACTTTTCAGATTATGATAAGACCAATGAGCAGAAGCTCGAAATGATCAATGAATTCATTAAAAAAGAACGGGAAGTTCTCGGGACCATTTTAGATGAGGAGCAGTTTCAGCGACTGGAAGAAATCTATCTGCAATTGAAAGGGGCGGAAGCCCTCGTAGAAGAACCCATTGCTGAGCAGCTGGAACTAACCGGGGAACAGTCCTTGAAAATTATCGACGTGTGCGAAACTTTAAAAGCGGACGAAGGTAAAGAAGTTCGCCAGTTAAACCTGACCAAAACAACTCCTGAAATTCGCGCGGTGGAAAAAAAGATTGCGAAACTCAAGCACGAGGCTCAACGCGATATTTATAAAATCCTGACTCAGAAACAGGCACGAAAGTTGAAAACCCTGCGCGGGAAATCATTTGCAAATCTGGCGAAACTGAAGCAGAAGGTCTGGGGAGATCGCCTGCTCTGGTAATCCGAGCATGAATTCCGCAAGATGAATCTTTTAGTGATGCAACAAATCTTATTGAGAGGAAATTGGTAATGCGTTCGACAATTATCTGCCTGCTCATCTTTTTTGTGTTGATCTGTCAGACCGAACGGGTTTCGGCTCAACAGCTGCTCAATGGAGGGAAGTATAGTGGCGTCCGCAGTCGAGTCGATAAAGAAATGGGAGTCACTCGGTTAAGGCTGGCTCAACTTAAGATGGTTCAGAACGAGCTGAAGGTCACAGCAGCGCAGCATGAAGATCTGCAGAAAGCGGATATCTATCTGAACGGGCTACCCATCAGTTGGAAGGGAAGTGCGACTGCACAAATTGTTCTTGTGCAGTTCCCCAACACCCGTCCTCCGTCACTGAATGTACCCGGTGGAAAAGATCCGAGTGATGTTCGCGATCAGTTTCGCGAGAAAGAGATCAAAAAGATCAACGACCATGTTTCCAAAGAACTGGAACTGCTCGAAAAGATTCTTAAAGCAGGGCAGCTGAAACGATTGAATGAAATCTATTTTCAACTGCGAGGAGCTAAAGTCTTCCTGGAAGATCAGGTAGCAGCTGACTTGAAACTGACAGATGAGCAGGTGCTCGCCATATACCAGGCTATTGCTGATCTGCGCGGGAATATCATGCTGGCGATGCAGGGGCAATTCAAATCAAAAACGATAACTCCTCAATCCGCAAACGATTTGAATAAACAGAAAGAGGAATTCCGCGCGCAAGCCAGCCAGCAGGTTGTTGATATTTTGTCCAAAGATCAAATGAAGCAATATAAAAAAATGCGCGGCAAAAATTTCCAGTTCTCGGATGAAATGAAAGAAAAGATGTTCGGTCAGCTGTATGAATAAGTTGATGATCCAGGAGCCAGTCAGTAAAGGTATGAGTAGTTCGCTTATGATCGGGTTCAAAAAACGGTTTGGAATCACAGGATTTATCTTTGTACTCGCACTGGACTTGCTCACTTCTATCGCCAGTGGTCTGGGGGCTGAGCCGCTCGATGTCAGCTTCACCGCCAAATCGGACGGTACAGAACAGAAGTATGTGCTGTTGCTTCCAGATAATTATGCCCCAGATCAACCTCACTCGTTGATGATTGCCTTACATGGACATGGTTCGGATCGTTGGCAATTTATTAAGAACACACGAGCCGAATGTGCGGCTGCGAGAGAGGCCGCCGCAAAATATAATATGATTTATCTCTCGCCCGATTACCGGGCGACAACTTCCTGGATGGGGCCCGAGGCCGAAGCGGACCTGTTACAGATTCTGAAAGAAATGAAGGCGAACTATAAGATTGACCAGACCATTATTATGGGGGCTCGATGGGGGAAGTTCGGCGTTGACATTTACTGCATTGCATCCCGAGCTCATTGATGGCGTGGTCGCATTCAACGGGACGGCGAATCATCTCGAATACGAGCAATTCCAGGAGTTCATCAAGGCATCTTACGGAGGGCCAAGTCGGACATTCCTGATGAGTATAAACGTCGCAGCGCCGAATACTGGCCCGAACGATTCACAATGCCCATCGCTTTAACTACAGGCGGACAGGACGATATTGTCCCCCTGAGAGCTGTCAGCGATTCGCAGCAGTTCTTAAAAAACTGAATCCCGATTGCCTGCTGATCCATCAACCTCAGGGAGGGCACGCGACAAATCTGGAAGATTCACGAGCGGCCCTGGAGTTCGTTTGTCAACGAGTCGTCGGACAGGATTCTGGTGAATAGTTGGTTCTTAAATGCCCGAGCCCGTTGAATGCACTTCTACCCCCATTGCTGAGGGACTCATCAGATACCGGTACCGGTTGATCTGAAAATGAATGATCTCGATGAACTTGTCTTTTTCAATGGGCTTGGTCAGAAAATCATCGCAACCCGATTCGAGACATTTTTCGCGATCGCCACTCATCGCATGGGCTGTTAAGGCAATAATCGGTGCGCGGTAACCAGCCTCACGCAGTTTCTCTGTCGCCTGATAACCATCGAGAACGGGCATCTGCATGTCCATCAGGATGGCATCAAACTGCTCTCCCCGTTTCTGCTTCTCCACGGCCATCTGGAATGCTTCATATCCATTCTGGGCCAGGGTGACGTGTGCCCCTTCTTTTTTAAGAAGAAAGGAGATCAAACGCTGATTATCGGGACCATCCTCAGCGAGCAGCACATCAAACTCTTCAGGAGCTTTGAAGGACTTTACAGTCTCAATGGTTTGTGGTTGATTCTGCTGTTTGATGCTTTCCGCTTTATTCCAGCCAATGAGTGATTTCTCATCATACAAACCGATATCGATGGAGACCCGGAAAGTGGACCCAGATTTGGGAGCTGACTTGATGATTTCGATATCCCCCCCCAGCATTTCAGCCAGACGTTTACTGATACTCAAGCCCAGACCCGTGCCACCGAATTTACGTGTTGTTGAGTTATCTGCCTGGATGAAAGGTTTAAACAGATTCTCTGCCTGCTCGGAAGTCATGCCGATCCCAGTATCTGTGACATCGATTTCCAGCAGATTTTTATTATTTGAACTCATCGCAGCCGAGAGCGTAACGCTGCCTGTTTCTGTGAACTTGATCGCGTTACCAATCAGGTTTACCAGAATCTGGCGAATACGGGTTGGATCGGTGTTGACCATTTCCGGAAGAGGGAAATTCCTGTTATGGATTAATTCGATTCCCTTTGGTTCTGCTTTCACCTTCATTAATTCCATCACATCATCCAACAATTGATGCGGAGTACAGGGCATGCGTTCTAATGTCTTTTTGCCTGCATCCAGTTTGGAAAGGTCCAGAATGTCGTTGATGATATGCAGCAGATGATCTCCATTCTTCTGAATTGTCTGGATGGCATCCATGTGGATATGTGAACCAGGTTTGCCGGAAAGTTCATCCTTCATCACTTCCGTATAACCGAGAATGGCGGTCATTGGTGTTCGAATTTCATGGCTCATATTGGCCAGAAATTCTGATTTAGACTCGGCAGCCGCTTCGGCGGCATCTTTCGCTTGACTGAGCATCAATTCACGCTTGGCAAGATCGGTCAAAATCTTCTGATTGGTTTCGACAACCCGGTTATATTGCATGGCGATTAAGCCGGCATCAGTGAAAGGGTCAGCCTCGGCGCGCTTGGAGTAATTACCATTCAGGTGACTTTGCATCGTCGTAAACAGGCCATGCAATTCTGTGGTCGCACCATGCTCTACAGTATTCAAGCCTGCTTGTTCTTCTTCTTCAGTAACTCGCAAAGAGGTTACCCGGGCGAACACTTTGAGGAAGACCCAACTTGTTCCGAAAGCCCAGACCATCGCCACCAGGCAACCCAACAGTTGTACGAACAGTTGATCCACCCGGCTGTAACCAGGAGTAAGCGAGTCGATTGGAGCAAACAGGGCTACCGCAATAGTGCCCCAGACGCCGCTTCCACCATGCACCGGGAAGGCACCGACAACATCGTCAATTTTGAAACGGGCGAGTAACTCGGTCGAATACATCATCGCATATGCTGCAAAGCTACCCACCAGAACGGCTGCCCAGGGAGAGTAAACGTGACATCCTGCGGTGATCGCTACCAGTCCCGCCAGAATTCCGTTCAGGATCAGATCGACCTGGATCAGTTTCCCCTGTGCAGTTTGAATACTGTAGGTAACAATTCCCCCGAAGGCACTTGCCAGGACCGTATTGACGAGAATCAAGGGAGTCCGAGATGTAAATCCACCTTCACAGCCAGCATTGAAACCGAGCCAGCCTGTCCAGAGGATGAAGACACCTAATGCAGCCAGTGGAAGATTGTGTCCCTGAAAGGCATTCTTCTTTGAGCCATCAACAAACCGGCCAAACCGGGGGCCAATCACCATGACAGCAGCCAGGGCGCACCACCCACCAACAGAATGAATCACAGTGGAACCAGCGAAATCGATAAACCCCAGGCTCTTCAGCCAACCGGTCGCCTCTCCGTCGTGAACCCCCCAGGCCCAATGTCCAAACAGGGGATAAACCAGCCCGCTGATCACCACGGTGAAGATCAGATAGGCTCTGAATCGCATCCGTTCGGCTACAGCTCCCGAAGCAATTGTGATTGCCGTTCCGCAGAAAACCATCTGGAACAGAAAGTTCATCGTTTCGCGGGAACTGATCTCTCTGGGGTCCAGAAAGAACTGGCTGAGTCCTGTCCACCCGGAAAAACTTTCTCCGAACATCAACCCATAACCACAAAGCCAGAACAGACAGGTGGCGACGCACATGTCCATGATGTTCTTCATGGCGACATTAATGCTGTTCTTGGAGCGTGATAACCCGGCTTCCAGACAGAAAAATCCTGCCTGCATGGCAAACACAAGAGTGATGCACAGGGTTAGAAAAATCAGATTGAGAGTGAGTTCTACTGGCATGATGTTACCGGAGAAATTGATTCAGCTTCTGGGAAAACAGACAATTTGTTCCAGAGAGAGTTTGAGTGCTGTCTCTCTCTGATCGTCTTTGAAATGTCTCAGAGTAGTTTGTTCATACCCTGGTCAGGACTGTCATCGTCGCAGGACGAATGAAGTTTCATTCAGGGGAACTGGCTGTTGCGATAATCATCAGAGGTCAGTCATCAGACTTTGGCATGTCGATTCATGAAGCCAAAATGGAATAGTCACTAAAGCTTAGGTTGAATTCGGTGGGAATTTATTTTGGCGATTTGGGAATTGAGCGGGTTTAATAAATATGTTCAAAACAGGACTGAAGAGTCGGGTTAATCCGATTAGGATAAAGGGACTTCACCTACGTCTAAGGTTAGCGAAATAAAGACGTTACAGAGTTTTTCACTTAGGGAACAAGATTAAATACATTGTGTGTATAGTTTTGTTCATCGGTTTTCAGGTCTAGAAACAAAAAAAGCCAGTCAGAATTCACTGACTGGCTTTCTGTATCTTCGAGCTTATCGAGCTTAGTTCGATCGTGCTTTCTGGAACTTGGACTGGTTGGCAGCATGTCAACATTATTAACGGTGCGGCGGCTGAGGTGAGGCTGCGTTGCTGCGAGTTGCTGCTGCTGTAGATTCGGCGGCAAGGAGTCGAATTCGTTTTCCAGTTTTTCGACGTTCCAGGAAGGATAAGTCTGTGCGACACTGAAGCCGAGGTCTTCCAGAATAGTCTGGAATTCCTGAGCAGTCAGCCCTTCGTTAGGAATCACGCGTTGCATGACGAAACGACGGTTACTTGCGATGTAGGCAAAAAACTTACCGTTCCCAGGCGATCGTTCTCGAGTAATCGCAGCAGTGACAGGCGTGAGACATCAGCGGGTGATTTAGGAAGTTCATCAAGCCAGGCCATCACCCAGACTGATTTTCCATTCTGGCTGATCACAGCCGACATAGAGAGTTCCCACTCTTCTTCTTTGTGCATTGCTTTGAACTGGAAGTCGTACCGAGACTCTTCCATGACCGGGCTCAATCCCAGACCTTTCAGGAGGACTCCCAGGCTTTCAGTATTCAATGCACGAGATGGGACAGCGGCAGAGTCTGCCGCCTCGGCGGAGCTGGCAAAGCCGATTCCCATGACCAGGGCCAGCAGAATTCCACAACAGGTCATCCCTGAAGTGCGCGTCCACAACATACTCATCAGACACTCCTTTGTCTTTTCAGTCTTTGTCTTATGTGATTCAGGCAGGCTTCTGGTTTGCTAAACAGCCTGCATTTTCATCTCTGGTTCTGGGGGCATCGAATCGATGTAAATTTTGCAAAGACCCCGAATGTTCCTTACACCAGCAGTTCCTTGAGGCAAATTTGCGACCAGGTTTCGAAATCGTCTAATTCCTGTCGCAATTCTTCCGGTGTGGCAAACCCTGTCTCTTGTATCGACTCTTCCCGTGGGCGAACTTTTGCCGATTCTAACTCAAATACGTGGACAACACCCAAATGAACCCGGCCAACCTCGGTTTCATCGTCGTTGATCATTCCGACGCAGGTTTCCGTGTATTCTGCTGTCAGATCGACCTCTTCTTCGATCTCGCGCCGCATTCCTTCCCGGTAAACCGATTCGGCATGAGAATCGAGCGAGGAAATATGACCTCCGATTCCTATAGAGCGTTTTTTCTTCAGACGGCTCTCCCCGGAAGTCCCTCCCCGGCGGTAATAGAAAATCTTACCATCAAAACGGAAAATACAATAGGGGATTAATTGCTTGTAACTGGGGTCATCTTCCATCTCGTTCCGGGGACGATAGCTCGTATGTGCCGGATCGAGGAGGGTCGAAAGATACCGGTCAATCTGATCGGAAAATCCCTGGAAGTGACCCAGCTCATGAAAAAGCAGAGTAGGGACCACCAGCACATGTTCAACTTCCTGATGTATTTCCGTCACAAGTAAGCTCCTGGATAATGATGTTAGGTGTTGTTTAATTACAGCGATTTATAAGAGAGGTAAATTCTGAATTGAGTGAGTATTACGTGAATGCGGGGGGAATTATGAAACAGTCGTTCCCAGTAACTGTTGAACCGCCAGCCCGATATCTTCCTGGCGCATTAAAGATTCACCAACAAGCATGGCCTGGACATTAGCAGCAGCCAGCCTCTGGACATCTTCATGAGTTTTGATGCCACTTTCGCTGACAAACACAACATCAGCCGGTACCAGTTTTCGCAACCTGAAAGAATGCTCAAGATCTGTAACAAAGGTTTTCAGATTCCGGTTGTTAACCCCCACTAATTTAGGGGCAAGACTCAAGACACGTTCCAGATTCTCTGGATCGTACAGCTCGATCAGCGGTTCCATTCCGAGCTCAACGGAATAGCCATAGAGATCTTCCAGCTCTGATTGCTCCAGACATTCTGCGATCAGAAGAATCGAATCTGCCCCTGCAACTCGCGCCTCCAGAATCTGATATTGATCAAGTACGAACTCTTTCCTCAGGACGGGTATCTTGACCATCTGGCGTACTGCCCTCAGAAAGTCGAGATGTCCCTGGAAGTAATGTTCGTCCGTAAGAACACTGAGGCAATTCGCACCATTCGCTTCATAAATTTGAGCGATTTTAACCGGGTCAAAGTCAGCGCGAATCAAACCTGCTGAGGGGGATGCTTTTTTGACTTCTGCGATCAGACCAACCCCTCGCGCGTCGCGAAGTGCCTGCACAAAATCTCGAACGGGAGTTGCCTCGCTCAATTGAGATTTCAAGGTTTCCAGGGAAACCCGAGTGCGGAGCCGCTTCAATTTCCGCTCACTTAGTCTGCATGATTTTTTCGAGAATGTTCGACACGCGTAAGGGACCTTTTCCCGAAAATCGGAGGTTTTATGATCGAAATCAATTCCAGACTCTCTCAGCCCTTGGAAGATGAGTCTCGATTGGGAACACTGTGACATCGACCTATAATAACCGTTTCCAGGCGACTGTGAAACCAAGGAGCCTGTTAGGTTCTCTCGTATTTTACGACGGCGGAATGGAAATGTTTTTGAGCCGTCCCACTCTCTTTTTTTGACCGGTCCTGTTCATGTTCGCTGAAGCTGGAGATGAAGTCACAACTTCCCAACTGATCGGATTCGGTCTGATTGGGCTGGTCATTATTCTCGGCCTGCGAGCATGGAGTCAGTTTTTCCAGAACACGGAATTGCGGGAGGACATGCGGGAATCTTTACGATACCTGCCCGAGGTGGAAAAACCGATGACTGCTCCCGTCGCCCTGGGCTGCTTTCTGGGGTATCTCGCTTTACCTGCAGTTTATATTTTGATCTGGTCCTCGATGCAGCAGACAGAAAATGCTGAATTGGGTGAACTTCCTCAGTCAGTAAAGCTGATGCATATGGTGCTCAGTATGGGGGTACAGCTGGTTTATCTGGTGGTGGTGTTGCTGGTTGCTCATCAGCAGAAGTTGATCTCACTCAATGATTGTGGATTTCATCTGAAGAACATACGCCAGCAGGTGGCATACGGGTGGGAGGCATTCCTGTTGGCGATTCCGCCGGTGTTAATCGTTCTCACACTCACGGCCGCTTTTCGCTCACCGGACAAAGTTCATGATTTATTTAAAGTGATCAGTGAACAGGCCACCGTTACGAATAGTCTGTTGATTGCTCTCTCGGTAATGCTGTTGGCACCCCTGACCGAGGAAATCGCATTCCGGGTTTGCATGCAGGGCTTTGTGCAACATCGCCATCCCTCTGTCGCAATCGTGTTGACGGCTTTCTTTTTTGCGACCATTCATGGGTTCCCGGATTCCATTCCGCTGCTGCCGTTATCCCTGATATTGGGAATGCTCTATTACTACAGGAAAAGTTTCCTGGCCTGTTTTACTACCCACGCACTCTTCAATGGCTACAACCTGGTGATCGCACTCCTGATGAATGGTGGAAACAGCTGATCGCTCTATGATGCTCTCGGTTCACGGGGGCGCGGAATCAGCGGCATTTTGAGTTCAGGGAGTATTCTGATAAGTCTCCGGACGACGGTTTCGAACGGCCTGCCTCGTTTTTTCCAGCTTCTCCAGGTTGATCGTAGTGATCGCAAAGTCGTCTTCTTTTCCCTCCTGCAGGATTTCTCCATCCCGATCGATGAGTAACGATTGTTGAGGATGCGAGAAGACAACATACGCCTGATTCTCATAAGCCCGTACCTGCATCAAACGCGTGTTCCAACCACCCCAGCTTCCATAAGAAGGGCAGGCAATCAGATCCGCTCCATTCAGAGCAAGTTGTCGCGCCGGTTCAGGTAACTGACGATCAAAGCAAATCATCATCCCCACTTTCAACTTTCGTTGAGATTCAGGATCTTCAATGGTGTAAACCGGGTATTCATTTCCGGCAGTATATCCGGGTGGGTTCACATCATACCCCTGATGAAAATGCGTCTTGTGATACTTCCCGATTATCTGACCTTCCCGACCAAGCAACAGGGCGGTGTTATAGGTTTTGTCCCCGTCGCGATCTGCTTCCAGAAATCCCAGGATCAGATAAATCTTCAGGTCCGTCGCCAGACCTTGAAAGCGTTTAATAAACTCGCCATCAATCGGTTCGGCTAATTCCTTAAAGCGGTTCGTCAATAATTCTTTTTGAGTGGGATCCTTCTCATTGATGACTTCATTGACCACATATCCTTCGAGCATCCCCTCCGGAGTGATCACCATTTCCGCACCTGCTTCCGCTGCCCGTCGAATCTCTTTCTCCAACCGGTCGGCATTGCCTACTTTATTCCACTTCTCGGGAACGAATGAAATGCTGGCAATTTTAAGTGTGGGGGCAGAGGAGGAAGTCACTTCAGGTTCAGCTCCATAAATCGAGCAGGGAAAAATGGCGAAGGCCCTGAAATTCCTGTGAGGAGAATAAAAGAGACAAAAGACCCGGTAGAGCAGAGACATAAGTAAGGTTCTCTCGATCAGGAATGAGTAGAGATAGAGAAACTCGATTATGGTCGATTCGAGAAGCTGATTGCCAATTGGAAATCAAACGGTTCGTACCGAACCTGTGAACACTCACAGCCTCCCATCTCCACAGGAAGGGACCTGGCGTCGGGGATTCAGTAAAAATCCTCCCCATCACAGTTGATTGCAGCAACACAATCCGGTAAAAGGACTTCTGGCGGGGAGATTACTGGTCGGTCGACAGAATTCGAGCGAAATCACCCGACAACATTCGAGTGAAGGCCTCGTCTCACTGACCAAAACAAAATTCTGGCCGAGTGGCGGAATAGGCAGACGCACGGGACTTAAAATCCCGGGTCCGTAAAGGACGTGCGGGTTCGAGTCCCGCCTCGGCTATGTTTATATCAAAGGACTTGACATTCAGTCGTGAGTCCTTTTTTGTGGGGATTAATCTTCTGCTGGACCGAGATAGGCGAAGCGGGATCTCCTGGCCTTCGATGTTCACCATTTCGGCGAACATCTGACTGGGACAAGCCCAGAATTCCCTTTTCTCCATACTCCTGCCGATAGACGACCAGTTCTTCCAGCGTCTCTGTGCCTGGCGACTCCGATGACCGGTACTCATTTCCCTTGTAGTGCCGATAACGCCCTGGTTGCATGACGGTCCCGATTAATTATGTAAATGATTGCTTGATAATTCTTCTGAGCATAACCAATCACTATTTACCCGTCACCAGATAACCCTCCACCCGCTCCGCCCGAGCGAGACGCCCTTCGTAGGCCTGAAGGATTGCTTCCATCTGGGCTTGCGAACCTGGTTGGCTTTCGAGGGTGCAGAGTTGTTTGGCCAGTTTGGCTGATTTGGAGGAGCCTTTGATTTTCTTGAGGCAGAGTTTTGTTTCCTCTGAGGGTGATCGTTGGAGTTTAGTCATTAGCTGATACAGAAGTTCGAGGATGGTACCAATTTCTTTGGGAGGTTTTTTCCAGGAGTTTATTAACGTCTCCAGCATGTCACACACAATCCAGCTTGCAAGCTTGGAGGACCGAGTTAGCTCGGACAAAACTTTCAGAAGTCGTGATAACTTCAGGTAATTATGAGCAGACAATTCTGCAAGGGTACTGCCCAGCTCCGATCCCTGGACGCGACCATCTTCTATCGCTGCAGAGAGAATTTCCGTAACCAGCTTTCGAGTATCGCGGTGGTTGGAACTCAGGCCTATCCAGATGGCAGCTTTTCCAAGTTCAGTCCAGTTTCGATCTGGATTTGCCAATGGGGCCAGATGGGCGACACCGTGGGAGGGACCATCTCCCCTGGGATTATCTTTTTCCAGATCGATAAAGTTCCATAGGTTTTCACAAAATTCAGCGAGGGCTCCATCGGGGCAGGCTGGACAGATGGTGTAAGAGATATGATTTAAATAACACATCTGCGTCAGATGAACTGTGGGCAGGAACTGGCCCAGGTAAAGTTTCTCCAGGGGTGGGCGATTTATAAATGAGAGCTTCTTTTGAATTTTAAGTTTTACATTTTCTTCTCTCTCTTCGATTTCCATCAGTACCTGATCGAGATGTTCTTCACCGGCAGCATCAAGCAATTCCAATGCCTGAGCGAGCAACTCAAATTGATCAATTCCCTTCTTGAACTTACGGGGATCAAAGTCCGGATTAAATGACCAGTTGGCTTTGCGAATCGCATCCGGCAGTTGTGGGTCTATATTCAGTTCCTCCAGTTCTGTTAGTGAAGAGTAGGGGGCTCTTGATCGTCCTGCAGCTAACCAGACTTCTGGTGTCACCAGATCGTTCAACTTCTTACTGCATTTTTCTCCCAAGGCATATCGAACGACCGGTTGTAATTGAGGGGAAATGAATTTGACATGGGGAAGAATCTCTTTTCGAAAATCCGGAGCGAGTCTTAACAGGGCATGAATCAGATCAATGCGACCTGGCAGATAGCCACTCTCATACATGCTGATGAGGCGATTGATAAAAACAGTACAGTTTAACCAGCCAGCTTCATGAGTCGGCGTGGATAAGAGGCCATCGTGTTTCTTCTGTTTGAAAAGTTGAATTGACTCTGCGATGAGTTCATTCAGATCAGAAGTCGCCTTCAAGGTTTCCTGAAGTTTATTCTTCTTGAACTGGGTGATGGAATAAGGGGTCAATGGTTGGTTAGTTTCAGAAAAAAAATCGGCAGCGCTGATCTTTCTGGATTCCTCCTTGGTATCAAACCAATGTACGTCAATTCCCAGGAAATGGGCAATCAGAGCTCGCACATGTACCGGTCGCTTGCGAGTGCTGGATGTATCGTCGTGGTTCAGGTAATCCAGCGTGAGCCGTAGCTGTTCAATTTCAGCCTCATAATCATCCAGACTGGAATGACGAAATTGGAAAATACCGGCAATGACTCGATGAACCTGCTCCTCTGTGGGAGGAAATTCAACAACCTGCAACAGCTCTGCAAATAACTCGTCCAGCGTATCAATCGGTTCAATTTCTCTTAAACCTGATAGCACAGGGAAAGTCGCAGTATCAAACCGCAGAGGTTCAGGTAAGCGTGAGTTATGAATGGCATCCTCAAAGTGAGTCAGCCCATATAATGAAATCTTTTCTGAAGGTAACTTAGCGATTCGCTCTTTCAGGTTCATTATCTCACTTACGATCAAATCAATGTCATGTGACTCAATCAATTTACGGAAGGCATCCGGTTTCATAGTGGTTCCAGTTTTTTGAGCAAATAACTAATTGGCATTCATTTCCAGATAACTCTCCACCCGCTCCGCCCGGGCGAGCCGCGCTTCGTAGGCCTGGAGGATTGCTTCGATCTGGGCTTGCGAACCTGGTTGGCTTTCGAGGACGCAGAGTTGTTTGGCCAGTTTGGCTGATTTGGAGGAGCCTTTGATTGTTTTTAGAACTTCAATCGTTTCGGTATTCGGGCTGCGATTCAGATTGGAGAGCAACTCCAACAGAAGTTCCAGCATGGAAACCGCTTCCCGGGGTGGGGTGGTCCAGTGAGCAATCAGGCTTTGCAGGATCTCACTGATCACCCACTCGGCGAGGGGACTTGTCCGGCTGATCTCTGCCAGAGAGGCGATGATTGGTTTCAGCTTCAGCCAGTCCGAGCCTGTCTCCAGCAGCATCAGTAGCGATTCACTCATCTCCTGCGTCGGGAAGCGGTCATCGTGAATCGCTTCGATAATCAGATCCTGTGAATATAATTTTACTTCCTGATAGACACATGCCAGCCCGAGCCAGACGGCGACCTGTCCCGGTTGGCACCAGTTGCGGTCTTTGTTCCAGAGGGGCCCGAACGTCTGACGATAACGAATACAGCTGAAGATATCGTGCGATTTCTCATCGAGGTACCACCAGAGTTGATTGCATAAAGCAACTAATGCTCCATCTGGATGACTTGGCCAGAGAGTGGGGAGAATAGAAGAGGTCAAGTAGGCTTGAGTCAATCGAACTGTGGGAAGAAAAGCGGTCGTCTCCAGGCGTTGGAGCTGGGGTTGGATCACCAGTGTCTTACGGTAGTTTAAATCGTTCTGGAGTTCGTTTAAATAAATGAGTTGCCGTACTGTAACAGACTCGATGGCATTCGCCAGATGATCAGGGATGCGGACATCTTCGCGATTAAGAAGTTCCTCTCTATAGGTGATGTGGTTGTTTTGAGGGAGATAGGTGTAGATAGCGGGCTGGTTTACTTCAGGGTACTCCGGGTTAATGTCACCGAATATCAGCTCGGGAAGAGGACGATAACACCAGCGTGATCTGGCCGCCGCTAACCAGTATTCGGGGATCTGCTCCTCATTACAGGCAATGGGAATATCTGAGCCCAAAGCAAATTGAATAATCGAGGTATACGGAGAATTATTATTTTCAGTCGCTTTAAGTGCTGCCTGACGATGATCTGGCGCGAGTCGGAGCAGTGCCAGAATAAAATCATGCATTGAGGGTTTTGCTTCTGCAGTTATGACCTTGCGAAATCGTTCCACAAAAACCAGAGGATCAATCCAACCCCCTTCGTGTGTGGGAATGGAAAGAACTGGAAGATCGGCAGGGTTATCAAATCGCTCCAACAGTTCCTGAACGAGTCCCATTTCATTTAAACAGATGCGTTGTCCTGTTTCCCGTAAGAGTTCTTCTTTTTGGTTCAAATATTTGTCTGTGACTTTGAGGCCATTCTCTTTGAGTAGTTCAATAGGTGTGACTTCATTTTGTCGAAACGTATCCGTGTGATGTTTGAAATTTATGTTTAACCATCTGCAGATCAATGCTTTCACAGCTACAGGGTTGCTCACATAGTCATCATAAAGTTCTCCCATAAACCCCCTTGTCTTCTGGTCGTCCCACTCTGGGAAGGGTACACGTTTGGCGATAGGGGGAATGCGCGCGGCGAATGAATCGAGCGGTTCCTTCTTGAAACGCATAATCCCCTCCATCACCCGATGGCATCTTTCCGCAGAGGGATATTGATCAAAAATGAGTTGAGCTTCATCGAACAGTTCTTCCAGTGTTTCAATGGGAGCAACGGGTTTCAGGCCCGAGAGGGCTGGAAAAGTCTCCGGATCAAATATCAGCTGAGGAGGAAGACTGGATTGTGCGAGACATTCTTTCCACTCTTCGAGTCCATAAAGCTGTTTCTGTTCCGCAGAGTATTTTTCAATCTCTTGAGGAAACCGATCATGGTTCACAGGTCTTTCGGCACTTACATCGGTGCTCTTTTCAGATGCAGGATCGGATTCCCTGGAATTACCAGTAAATATGGCTGTTTCCATTTTTCCAGAGAACTGTTTACGCACCACTGTTGGGATATAATCGATTAGCTCAGAAATATAAATCTAACTTCGGAGAGACTTATTCTGCTTGAGCCATTTATCGAGAAGTTTAACGACCGCAAGTTGTACATCCTTCTGCGGATTTTTAAGGGCCGCCTCGATTGAGGGCTGAAATTGCTGCTGCAATTCCGGTTTTTTGTTTGTCACTTTTCCCAGGAATGTAATCGCCTTGAGCGGTCCCGCTTTACTGTCGATTGCGAAAACTTCAGGTAATACTTCATTAAGACCGGATATATCCAACTGATCTGAATTTCGCAGGCTTTCCAGCTGACTGATGGCGTAGGTCACCACATTGGTATGAGAGCTACTGAGCAGGTTCACAATCTCCCCTTGATGTATTATCAGCTCTTCAGTGTTGATTTCCAGCAGTTCCAGAAAGAGGAGCAGGCTTTTTCTTAATGTTGCTTCTTTCTGGTTCTGGAAAGCGAACAAAGTACCTGAGATTAATTTCTGGCGATCAATTCGTCCCTGGTGTGAGAAATTGATAAATAGTCGAGGCCAGGAGGCATTTCGGGAGTACATCCACTCTTGATTTTCTTCCTGCTCATCGGGAAAGAGATTTTCCCTCCATTTATTGAGGTCGATATTTTTCAATTTGGAGAGTGCCCAGAAAGGGGGGCTTTCCATCGAGAAAAACTTCCAGATGTCTTCTTCCAGAACACGTGGAAACCTATCAAAATCGATATAATGAGGTTGAGCTTCATTCGATAATTTACGTAGATACTCTTCACTCACTGGGTGAGGGGCGAGGCCAGCCTCAACGAGTTTCAACAGCAAGGTTAAATCACCGGACCAGTACTCACACTTAATGTTTTTCTCAACATATTCAGGGATCCACTCAGGTTTCCGGTCTATCAGAATCTGAATGGTCGCATGAAGTCGCTGGTCTAGTTTGATTCGTTCTCTGTCATCTGGCCCGTAGTATTTTTCTGCAAGATCATAAAGTAACTGCTTACGGGCCTCACTCCAGGATGCAACAGCCATAATCCCCACAAGGGCCCAACCCTCATTAACCATGTCATCGTATTGTCTGGTCTCTTGTAATCGTTGATCTTCCTTGCGAGCCTCTTTCAGTAACTTGACGGCTTCTTTTTCTAGAGAACTGCGCTGCTTCTCGGATAAAGGTTTAAATTTACTTACCATCAAATCGATATCACGAGATGCGATCAGTTCACGATATTCTTCCGGTTTCATTTTCGATCCAGTTTATCAACTTAGCTTTAAATTCAGGATTGTTTTTGTTTACTCAGATAACTCTCCACCCGCTCCGCCCGGGCGAGCCTCGCTTCGTAGGCCTGGAGGATTGCTTCCATCTGGGGGGACGAACCTGGTTGGCTTTCGAGGGTGCAGAGTTGCTTGGCCAGTTTGGCTGATTTGGAGGAGCCTTTGATTTCGCGGAGGGCTTCCGAGGCTTCAGTACTCAAGCTCAGTCCCAGCCTGGAAAGCAGGTCGAGTTGAAGTTCGAGTAGATGATGCGATTGTGGAGGGGGAGTATTCCAGGTGCTGATGAATTCATTGATGATGCCACTCTCACAAAACCATTCTGCCAAAGACCGGTGCGGGAAGCTTCCACGAGTGAATCCAGCGATTGGGTTTCAACAGGACCAGATTCACATCATTGAGTGTATCTGCCAGTTTTTACCGTCTGCAGCCATCCTGAATCCCTTCTATCAGTGCATCGATTGCGGTTTGCCTGTTGCATAGTGTCTGTCCCCCAGGCTGAGGCAGATTGATGTGCGGGCCATTTCAATATCGGGAAGTTCCGGTTCATCAGCGAATCGTGAACTGCTCATTCAGTTTTGTACTGGAGGTGGAGCTGTGATAATGGAGTAGTTGGCTGCCAAGCGTGTAGGCTATCCCGGGTTCTGATCGAAGCGGCCAGAGCCTCTTGAAGAGATCATCCTCCAGAATCCGTAGTTGAGAGAGCGATTAGTGATGGCTCCCTGAACCAGATCAATCGTCGGATGCGTTGTCAGCTCTTCAGATTCGCCAGGGGAGGGGTCAAACTGATAGCCCAGTCGAGTTCGGCTGTTTTAGGTAAGAAGAATCTCTTTTCTGATTCGTAAGCCTCGTCAGTTTTGTACTCACCGGGTGTTCCTCCCTCAGGAGCGGTTTGTAACTCAGATGACAATTGAATATCGGGACTCGCCTGGTGCGGGTATCTCGATTTAACCGCAACTAACCAGATCCTTTCGCCTGGTTCGTCAACACTTGCAGGTTGAATGTCATCGCCGAGGGCATATCGGAGTGGAAGTCGAAATGGATGGCTCGATTTTTCGAGTTTCTCTAATGCATCTCGCCGAAAGTCGGGAGCTAATCGAAGTAAACTCAGGATGAAATCGTTCTCTCCTGGATCAATTTGAAGCTGCAGCAGCTCATTAAACCGATTCACCAGGATTCGGGGATCAATCCAGCCGCCGGTATGTGTAGGAGTCGAGAGCACAGGTCCGAATTTCTCTTCCAGCACGCGTATTGAGAGTTCCTGCAGCAGATCTCGGAAAATCGTCAGTCCGGCAATCGTCTGATGATTTAGATAAAGTTGATTTGGGTTCAATTGTGAGGCATGACCACATTTCAGCCAGCAATCGAGCAGGATGTCTAATGTGAGAAAAGAGCCATTCAAGGCATTTCCTTGTTTATCCTCCATATATTTGAAAGCGTAGACCAGCTCCTCCGTGAGTGGGCTGGTGCAGGCTTCAAAATCAGGGGAATGATCACCACCGAACCTTAAAATACCTTCCATGATGCGGCTCGATGACCTGTTCGGACGAATCGCAAACTTCTGTG
This sequence comes from Planctomycetaceae bacterium, assembly GCA_041398805.1. Taxonomy (GTDB): domain Bacteria; phylum Planctomycetota; class Planctomycetia; order Planctomycetales; family Planctomycetaceae; genus Polystyrenella. The sequence goes on from JAWKUC010000005.1 coordinate 181,977, forward strand.
GCATGCAGCACTTCATCAATCAGTTCTTCAACCGAATTGATAGGAACAGTTGGTTTCACAGTCGAGCACGGGAAGGGGATGATTAACAAGTGCGACCGGTTCCGGAAGGGAGAAATCTTTCAGACATTCTTCCAGGTTCTCCAAGCCATAGATCGTTCTCTGTTCGCCACTATAACTCTCGATTCTTTCCCTTAAGTGCTCAATCTGATCAGTAAATTCATTGCCTGAGATCGAGGAGAAATCTGCGAGTGAACTCTGCTTGGCGGCATCAAAGCCATTCAAGTAGGTTTGACGCAAATATTCGGGAAGCTCGGCAATTGAATCCGCAAATTCAGCCCATGAAAAATCTGCGATTCGAGAAGAGAGTTCCTGTAATTGTATGAGGGCGAGTTCCTGGGTATCTGCGGATGTCGTACTCAATAGTTCTTTGTAAAAAGGAATCGCTGCAGAAAACGATTCAGGATTCTTTTTCAGCAGTGTTTTGCAGAGTGAGAGCGCTTTCTTCTGGACCTGCCTGGTACTTCCTTCCAGCAGGTCGGGAAGTCTCTCCAGGATCTTGGTCGTTTTCAGTTCCCCTGTCTTCCATAGACGGGTCAGGTATTCCAGGGATTTGTTGATTGTTGAGGCATGGCTGGTAGTTAACATATCGAGCACCAACTGCTTGCGTGCAGAGAGCTCAGTGTCGCTGACATCCAGAATGTTCAGATAGTTAATCAGATTTGAATTAGAAGGTACCCACGAATTATCCTGAAAGGCGATGAAACAGTGATCAAGAAGTTCTTCTCGTTCGATCAATCCCTTCCATGCGGCATGATACAAAACACGTCCCCAACTGACAGGGTAAGGATAGCCATTGATGGGTTCCTCATGGGACGACTCCTGCCATTTCAGGAGATCAACCTCTTTGAGTGGGGGAATTTCACCTAAAAAGCCAGATCCAGACTGGAACAATTTACCCGTATATCTTTTAACTAAAAACAGATCCTGTTCCAGATCGATGTATCGAGCTCCGATGGATAATCGATTGAGAAATCCTGCTCCTTCAAATTCGACATCCGGATAAGTTCGCAGATAAGGCAAGAGGTGCTCAAAAAAGAGATAGGAAAAACGCTGCCCCTGTTCCTGTTCCACCCACCGCGCGACCCAGTCTGGATTACGATCAATCAGGATCTGCACAGTGACTCCCATCAGTGCGTTGATATCACCATGTCTCATCCAGACTGTCTCAGATTGCATCTCTCTTGAATGCAGTTCTGGTTCCCACTCATCACTGCAACCGATCAGACCTGCCGTCTTCGCTTTTTTTGCATCCGTCCAGGAACAGACTGCCAGCAACCCAAATCGTGCCAATGTGCAGGCCGGTTGTGGACTCATAAATCTCAAGCTGTTTTCCTCTTTAACCACTTCCGCATAATAATCCTTCGCCGTCTTCGACAGCTTCTTCCGTTCGGCTTCATTCAAGTCACACACAGCATCGCGCATTTTGAGCGGGGTACCGTGCTGTAATAAGTCCAGGAGTTCGTCAGGGGTCATATCTTGCTGCTTTACAGGAAGTCTAAAGGTTTAGTTTTATCAGAGCTATTACTGAAATAGCTCTCAATTCGCTCGCATCGAGCAATGCGTCCTTCAAAAGCCTCCATAAGTATCTGTCGGGAATGCAGCCCCGCAGCATCTGGGTTTAGAGAGGTTAATTGCTTAGCCAATACCGCAGAACGGGAAGAGCCTTTTAACTGGCTGAGTACTCTGTTCGCCTCGGCAGACAGAGAGCGATGCAGTCTCAGCAATAGTTCAAGTTCCAGTTCCAGAACCAGATGAGCATTATGAGGTGGGGATTCCCATGTCGATAAACTTATCAAGCGTCTCTGCCACAAAAGCTTCTGCCAGTAATGACTCGCGACTGATGTTCCTGAGTGAATCGACAAATCGGTTCAGCTTGAGAGAAATGATAGAATTCACTTCGTTCCAATTCTCAACCAGCGAATTAGTGCAGGCGCGGCCATCATGGATTGCTTCAATCAGAGCGTCTTCACATTTGTGCTGAACAAATTTGAGGTGATGGTTGAAACCCACGCAGATAAGCTTCCAAACCATCTCCGACCAACTCTGGTCGGTGAGGAATAGATTTCGCAGCATGACCACGACCGCATCATTCATGGCATTTGGATCGGGCCTGTCTGCCAGAATATGGAAAAAGTGTACGGCTTTGGTGTCATCATCTACAGGCCACATCGTCGTTGTTAATTGCCTGGCCCAGGGATACATCCAGCCGTGAATAAGCGTTTTGCAGGAAACTGTAATATTGATCGAGGGGTACAAGTCATGCGGTTTAAAATCGCCAGGATCGGGTTCAATATCAATATCCCAATCGGACTGATAAGTTCTTAGAAACTTTTTAAATTCAGATTGGCGTCTTACTAACCGAAACTTTCCCTGCTTTTTTCCACCAGGAAGTGTGCTGATAAACTTGTTGTATTTCATTGCTCCCAGCTCAGTTCCAGGATTTCGAGCTCTTCCAGCAGCCAACCACTCCGCCTGTGCTGTCAGACGATCGAAAAATCCGGGTTTGAGTACCATTCCCAGGGCATATTTGATCACAGAAGTAAAAGGATTATACGACTCGTTCAGAAAATGAAGTGCTTCCTCTCTATGGTCTGGAGCTAAACGCAACATTGCGAGAATGAGATCATGGCGATCAATTCTAATTCGTTGAAGAATAAGGCTGTTGTACCTCTCAACAAATATATGGGGGTCGATCCAGCCTCCCTCGTGAGTGGCTATACTGAGAACTGGTCCGAATTTCTGTTTTTTGATGCGTCCGACCAGAGTCTCCATCATCCAGGTGTGAGTGGAAAATATGGAATTGATCTGATATTTGGATTGATTAATAAAACTGAATTTGAGAGCCGGGAAGTGTAGCGATAACCAGTTTCCAATCAGCTGATCGAGTTTTATTGGATTAACCCCCAACAGTTTCAGTACGGCAGGTCGCCTTTGATTGCTGAGATGAACTACCCCCAGCTCATCTTCAACCAGCAAAGGTTGTAACCGCTCTTCAAAGTCATGACACTTTTCTCCTCCTAAACGCATTAGACCATCAATGATGCGCTCCACTTCTTCCGAAGAATCGATCACCTCTCTAGCGTGCAGAATTGCGTCGATCAACTCCTTCATGGTGGCAATGGGGACAATGGGTTTTAATTTTCCCAGCACTGGAAAGGTATTCGGTCTAATTCTCAATCGGTCTAGGTATCGTTCCTTCTTCCAGCATCACTTCAAAATGTTGCAGTCCATATTCTTTAGTTCTGCTTCCGATAGCTTCTCCAGTCGAAATTCATCTTCTCTGCACGCTCATTTATCTCGTTTTGATCTGGAAATTGTTCCTGCAGCAGATTGAATTCGAAGGGGACTTCCTCCATCTGGTTAACTTTTGTTGCAGAGAGGCGGGAAGTTGCTCCAGTAAGTTTGAAAATCCTCCCAGGAAAAGTCAGTCTGTTTTTTAGAGTACCAGCAGGTTCCCTTTGGGCCGCCGACTCTTGCACAGCAGGTTCCAGATGGGTCAATCCCGCTTTGAAAAAGGGATTGTTTAAAGAAAGTATTCGGCTGTTTACTGAGAATATGTGTTACCTGAGATAGCCTCTCGGCTGGGTTTTCTGGTTCAAGCTGTAAACATCACTTAATTTCTCCAGCAGTAATGGTGTCGCTAATCGATCTTCCTTCCAGGCGAAATGAAATATCCCATTCCTGAATTAACAACCGTAGCATGGGAATGAGCTGTTAAAGGGTGAATGGATGACTGTAGATAATCCAGTTCATCAACTGACGGATTGAGAATCTCCAGGAAATTTATTAACCCCGAGTATTCTGAGCTCATTAATTCGTTTTGAAATGCAGGAAAAATCTGGGTAAGAAGTTCACCTTTTTCTAGATGACCTTTATGTGCAGCATAATAAAAAATATGGGCCCAACAGGTTAAAGGTTTATTCCACTTCTGGAAACCATTTCGAGGAGTATTCTCCCATATCTCAATATCAATCTCTTTCAGCTTGGGGGTATCGTGAAATGCACGAGTTCCACTTTTGGAACAGAGAATTAAGGTGGGGTTTCAGAGGCTCCAATTCCATTTCATAATCCAGCAACCCTGGCTATCTGGAAAAGGTCTCAACCGAGTCAGGTCCCCAGGCGAACGAATGATTTTGTTTCAACAGAAAACTAAATGATGCGGCAGCAGAATGCGAAAGTTTCGACCCAGCTCCTGTTCAATCCATTTCATGGTCCAAGGTGCGGCCCTATCACTGAGTATTTGGACAACAACCTACATGTAACTATCAACTGGCGACGTAATTGATTCTCTTTCGCTGGAGAACTAACTGCATCCAGGGATTTATGGTAGCAGGACGTTCCTCTCGATCTTACACGTCTGGCATCACTCCAGATCCAACGGCCAGAAGTGCAAATCGTCCTATGACCCCTTTCCGGTTCTTCGACCCCCATTCTCTGATTCGCGATCCCGACGCGCTCAGGCAATAATCTTTGGCGATTCTTGCTAACGGCTTCCCGCTCCTCTTCACTTAACCGCGCGCGCACAGCATCGCGCAGGGAGACAGGCGAACCATACCAGGATGTTCAGGAATTCCGTCCGTGTCATCTTATGAGGTCTTACGCTTCTTCTTCCGCTTCGATTTCGGGCCGGTTGGTAATTTTTCTCCATCGATACGAATGCGGGCAGCCAGGATGTGTTTGCAGACGCCGCGTTCTCCCTGATAACGACTGAACTAAAGGACAGGTGCATTTATCGCCAGTTGGACGAAGTCGCACATAATGTTCGTAATCGCCGCCGGGAACCTGACAGTCGACCTCGCCGTTTTCCTCACGTAGAATAGTCACCTTGTCGACGAGTTCGCGAGCACTCTTCAGTCGGGGTTGCAGCTTTTCGACACGCTCGATGTCGAAGGGGAGGACCCGGTGAAAGTATTTGCCGGTTGTCACATCAAACCCGGCCAACCCACGTGCTCCCAGCATTGCCAGGGCCGATTCCAGATCGGCTTCGCTCTCGCCGGTTTCCATTCCGAGTTGAGCCGTATTGATGGAAGATTGCCATTGCAGTTTCTCGGCAATCATGGGGAGCGTTGACTGCCATTTGCCTGTGGCGAGTTTCTCCAGCATCTGACCCTCACCCGAGAAACCCCCGTTGGCACTGGGACTGATCAGTGCGAAGAAGCGCTCGACATCGAACTGAAACTCCCAGCCACTTACTTTTGATTCTTCGTCGTACCAGATTTGAACCTGATTCGTCCACGGGAGCAGAGGCTCCAGAATTTTTCACCTGGTCAGTTCCTTCAAGATGAACCGAACCGGGAGTCTCACGCGAAGCGAGTCGAAAGCGCGACCGGTTTTTGCTCATAACAGGCCATCCGTCCGCGGTTGCTGCGGGGAGGGCCCGAAGAACTCGCGTGCTTCGAGTTTGTTCATCGTGATTTGCGGAATCATGCGGGGTTGATAAGCCTGCACTTCGCAGAACCCTTTGATCCAGCGGACAGGCAGGGTCACCTTTCGCTCGACGACTTGACTGTTGTGCTTCAGGGCTGACTCCCGTTCCTCCACTTCGAACCCGGCCTGGTCACGATCACGCATTCTGCGTAACGCCGCGCATCGGATCGTTGAAATCGACATTCGTCGTTCCCTATGCGTAATTCGGTGTCGAAGGCATCGGGTGTCAGATCGACTCGGGCATAAACCCCACAGCAACTGCTGAATCCCCAACCGCAACATCCTCGCTGCTACCGCTGGTGATGACCGATCTAACAGTTTTGGATCGAACCTCTGATAAAACCGGGTCCGGACAATATCCGAAAGAACTAGCAATGACTTTCCAATCAAGGCGGGCTGACGGATTTACCGGCAAAGAACAGATCATCGGACGTCCCCTCCAGGCTGGTCGCCAACTGAAGCTGCGTCTGCTCACTCTCTTCAATCAAAGAGGAGGCGAAGGGATATCGATAGGTATGGCAATCGAGGACATGGACAACCTCAAAGAAAGGGAGGAGAATTGTCCATCGAGAGTAACAAAATAGCAGAAAGGGTTCAAACGTGCAGTGTTAAATTGTGGAGGAAAAGATGCATTGTTGAGGCGCGGCAGGTCTGAGTCTTTGATATAAAGGATCTTATTGATTTTCTAACTTTCAATACCATCAAAGGACAAAGTCAATATGACCTCTGCTCCAAATCATTACTCCCGAATTTCACGTCGTAACTTCCTCAAGACCAGTGCTGTGGCGACGGCCGGTACTTTTGCGGCGCCTGCGTTTTTGCGGGGGCAGAATTTGAATGAGAAACTTGATATCGCCGTGATTGTGTCGGGGGACGGGGAGCGGGGAACCTGTCGGGTTTCCATCGCAGAACATCGTTGCTTTGTGTGATGTCAATGCGAACAACCTGGGGCGGGCGGCGAAAGACTATCCGCAGGGCGCAGAAGTTTGTCGATTTTCGTCAGTTGTACGACAAGCTCTGGCCGATGTTGTCGTCGTCAGTACCTGAGCATTAAGCGACATGCCTTTGCGACTTACCGGCACTGCAAAACGGCAAGCACGTTTACTGCGAGAAGCCACTACGCACAGTATTTCGAAGCCCAAAACGGCTCCGCGAAGCAGCTGTTAAAGCGGCGACGCAGATGGGAACTCAGGATTCATGTGCGACCGATAACTATCGTCGGGTCGTGGAACTGATTCAACGGGGCGATTGGTAATGTCACCGAAGCTCATGTCTGGGTCGGTCAGCCAGGACGACATGATGTTCCTGAAAGCAGAACCACGCAGCGAAAGATATCGTCTTCGTGCAGGAACGACCGACCAAAGCGACCCGATTCCAGATAACTTGAACCCGGGAACTCTGGCTCGGTCCCAGCCATCGCGACCCTTCAATAATGTTTATTTCCGCCCAAAATGGTATCGCCAGGGATTTCGGTAACGGGACAATGTCTGATCTCAGCAGTCACTGGATTGACTTACCCTTCTGGGCACTCAATCTGAAAGCTCCTCTTTCCATTGAAGCTCAGGGACCGGCACCGCATCCGGAAATCGCACTGCTTCACAGATCGCGAGCGGCCCTGAGACATGGGGTCGCTGTTGACCTGTATCAGGGGACGAACAAACCATCACCTGAAAGAGGTCGCATCCCACTATGGGACAGTGGAGCCTCTTCATTGCTGCGACAAGGGAATGTTACTCCTCGATTACGGCAAACATGTCTGCCGGAAGATCAGTTTACGGATCAAACGCCCGGAACCGTTCATTCCTAAATCGATCGGGCATCACAATGAATGGATCCATGCCTGCAAAACGGGTGCACCGACGACTTGTAACTTCGAGTATGCCGGTTGGCTGACCGAGGCGAACCATCTCGGCAATATCGCCACCGCACCGGTACCCGGTTGGAATGGGACGCCGAAGCGACAAAGGCGGAAAACATCGACAAGGCCGATCAGTTCATCGCTCGTGAATACCGTGAAGGTTGGACTTTGTCTTAATGCGGATTTATGTCGATGCGGATGCCTGCCCGGTTAAAGATGAAATCTACAAAGTGGCGAAGCGTTACTCACTCCCGGTAACGCTCGTCGCTAATGCCGGGATGGGTGCCCCCAAAGCGAGTTGGCTCGAGCTGATCATTGTTAAGCAGGGAGCGAATGTCGCCGACGATCTGATTGCCGAGAAATCAACCGGCGAGGATATTGTCATCACCGCGGATATTCCCCTGGCCTCGCGCTGTCTGGATCAGGGGGCAGTGGTGATTGATCACCGTGGTGGGGAATTCACACCCGAGAACATCGGTTCGATCCTCGCCAGCCGTGAAATCGGCGAACAACTCCGCGCCGCCGGCATCGACACCAAAGGCCCCCGCCCACTGGAGAAACAGGCCCGCTCCCAATTCCTGCAAAAGCTCGATCAGGTGATACAGAAGCGACAACGTACGAGGTAGTGCTTCACTAAATATGGGTGATTCACAAGACCAAGGGTGGTCCAGACAATCTCGAAGAGTTGTCTGGATGCCGTAGGCACACAAAAGGGATGATTGCTCTGCAACTGAGATGGTTTCAGGTCGCTTACTGTAGAAGCAATCGAAATCGATTCGCTTTCAACGCATTCGTGTTGCTGCGCAATCCAGACAGCATTACATGATTGTCTGGACCACCCAACTCGAACTCACCCTTCGCAAACTCATTTACCCGGGCGGCGTTTCGGTTTGGCTTTGTATTTGAAAGGTTTTTTACCCCCTGGTTTTCCGAAAGAGCTTTTTGCTGTTGCTGATTTCTTTTTGCGGAAATCTTTCCGGGGGCGTTTATGTTTGAACTCTTTTTCTCCGTCAGAGGAGGGGACGAGTTCCATTTTGGGTTTCCGTTTACCCTGACGACGAGGTTTTTCTTCACTCGTTTCGGTCGGTTTGGGTGATTCTTTCTTTTCTTTCTTCGCGGCAGGTTTGTCAGCGAATTTGGGCGATTCGACGATCTCAATCTTAACCCCGGTCAGACGCTCGATCATTTGCAGTCCTCTTTTTTCGCGGGGTTCAAAGAAGGTGACCGCAATTCCATCCGCTCCTGCACGACCTGTCCGGCCGATGCGGTGAACATAGTCTTCCGCTTCCTGAGGCATGTCGTAATTGATGACATGCGAGATGCCATCGACATCGATTCCCCGGGCAGCAAGATCGGTCGCCACAAGAATGTGGGTCTTGCCAATTTTGAAACTGTTCAGAATGCGTTGTCGTGCGTTCTGCGATTTATTGCCATGAATCGCTTCGGCTTTGATTTTCTGTTTATGTAATCGTTCCGCCAGCATATCCGCTCCCCGTTTGGTACGGGTGAAGATAATCGCCGAGGCGAAGTTCGATTCTTCCAGGTAATGGAAGAGTAAGTCGCGTTTTTTGTTCTGGGGAACCAGGTAAGCCACCTGTTTGATTAACTCCACTGTAGAACTGTCGGGTGTGACTTCCACCCGGATTGGTTCAAACAGCAGGCTCTTGGCCAGTTCGCTCACTTTGGGAGGCATCGTGGCCGAGAAAAAGAGTGACTGACGTTCTTCGGGCAAAGTCTTGATGATCTTTTTAAGATCAGGCAGGAAGCCCATGTCGAGCATCCGGTCGGCTTCGTCCAGGACGAAAATTTCGAGCTCTCCCAAATCGATGAAACCCTGATTCATTAAGTCGAGCAGGCGGCCTGGTGTCGCGACGAGAATATGCACGCCACGATTCAGCGCCTTCGTCTGACGATGCTGGCTGACACCACCATAGATGACCGTATGTCGAAACTTCATGTTTCGTCCATAGGTCGTCAGGCTCGCCGATCTGAATAGCGAGTTCGCGGGTCGGAAGAATCAAAACGCGGAGTCTGCGGTTCAGTAAAGGGCGTCGTTCGGAATCGATAAAGTTCCAGGGTGGTAATGAAAATACGCTGTTTTTCCTGTACCTGTCTGGGCACAACCGATCAGATCGTGACCTTTCAGAATGGCAGGGATCGCCTCCGCCTGAATAGGAGTCGGGGTTTCGTAACCTTCCTGCTCCAGTGCTTTGCGGATTGGTTTTCCTAATTTCAGTTCATCAAAAGACGTAATGGTTTTGCTCAAGGGAAGTCCCGTTCGGTGGATAAAGTTTGCGCTGCATGCCGTTCTGTCAGCAAAGACAGACAACCGGCGATGAGAAACTGCATCCGCTGGAAATCAGTTCGAGGAAGAGCCTCAATGAAGACTGATCAACACGGAGTTAACTGCGCAATAGTAAGCCCCGGCACGTATGCGGGAGGATTTATCCTGCGAATGAGTCATGGCGCAGTCTGGTGAATCGATTTGTCTGATTCACCCGAAACATCAGTCTGGCTGATGTTTGAGTACGGAAAAGAGGGCCAGCTGTATCAACTCAGCATAGATTTGCTATTACATGTCACACTGAGATATAGCGGCATCTGGCGGCGTAAAACCACGTTTCCGAGGCTGTTCGCGTACAAAAGCGCACGTATATCTTGGACAAGATCTAGCTGGAACTGTACAAAGGTTTATCTATTTCTAACTGGGCCAGATTATATCTGCACTTGGGTTACCAGTGCGGAACTGGGCTTCTTTTCCACAATTCCTGATCTAGTCCGGTTTGGGTGTTAAAATCGTAAAAAAACCTCACCGTCACTTGAGGAGGGGCAGGAGAGGTTTTGAGATCTTAGCCGAGCTGATTCAAGAGCAAGTGTGAGCCATCAGTCGGTTTTGAACCTGCTTACCAGTGATTAGACAGGATACTCAGTCTCTTTAACCAGACCGGGGAAGGGAGTCGGGTAACTTCCATCTTCCATGGCGGGCAGAGGTGAGGGGCCATCCATCACGAGTTGGTCGACATTCGGTGCGAATTCATGCTCGCAGTTGAGCATTTCATCGAAGGTGATCAGGCGACCTGTATGAGCCGCCATACGACCCATTGAAGTGACCAGGCTCGCTTCGGCACCACGACGAACTTCGTTGTACGGGGTGTCTTCGCGAATCGCCTGAATCAGATGTTCCCACTCCAGGCGGTATGGGTTTCGTTCTGGTTGTGGGTATGCCCACAGCAGGTTGGCGTTGTCTTCGTTGTACCCTTTGTAGATACGACACTTGGCCGGAGTATGAGCTGCGGTAGAGATCACACCCAGCCCTTTTGTTCCATGGGCGTAACTGGCGAATTTAGGATAACAACCCGGCATCGTGCGGCCGCGCAGGAAGAGCTTGGTTCCGTCGGCGAAGGTGTACTCGACATTGTAGTTGTCGAAGTTCTGATCGACGTAGTCCCCTTTGTAATGACGTCCGCCACCCGCTTCAGCAGAAACAGGCCAGGCATCTTTCATCCAGCAGCTTTCATCGATGTTGTGAATCAGGAAGTCGCTGTAGGCACCACCACTCAACCAGAGGAATCCATGGAAGTTGCGGATCTGGTACATCAACTCAGACTCACCTTCCGGCTTACGTTCTGTGAAAGCCGAGCCAGTCAAGCCAGCCATACGGTATGCACGCAGCTCGGTGATGTCACCGATTTCTCCATTCTGAATACGATCGAATAATTCGCGACGGGCATCGCAGTGACGACACATCAGGCCGACACCGACTTTGAGATTCTTCTCAATGGACTTATCAGCCAGTTCGAACATCTTACGGGTGGTAGGTCCGTCGACAGTGACTGGTTTCTCCATGAAGACGTTCAACCCTTTTTCAATCGCATAGGTGAAATGCACCCAGCGGAAAGCAGGAGGAGTTGTCAGGATCACCACATCACCAGGACGCAGGGCATCCATAGCTTGCTTGTAGGAATCGAAACCGATGAACTTGCGGTCTTCGGGTACGTCGAGTTGACTTTCAAAGTTTTGTACCAGGTTGTTGTAACTGTTCGACAGTTTGTCTTCAAAAACATCTGCCATGGCGACCAGTTTGATCGGACCACTCGTCGTTGAAAGCGCGTCTGCAGCAGCTCCACTACCGCGGCCACCACAGCCAACGAGTGCGACTTGAATTGTGTTGTCCTCACCAGCAAACAAACCTGCCTGTGAAAGAGAAGCGCCAACCATGGCGGTTGCCCCCGCAATCTTTCCGGTGTTTTTGAGGAAATCTCTGCGCGAGGAGGAGAAATTGGAAGGGTCTGTCATCGTATTTATTCCCGTCATATAGAAGATCAGTTTATGCGTGCGTGGATCAAGGAAGGAAAGATGGTATGAGAGTCGGTTTCATTCCCGGAGTGAGCCATCAATTGAGTTCTAAATCTTCTTTTATCGCTGAGGCAATTGCAAGCTGTGAAAGAAGATCAGATCGTCTATTTTATTTGATTCAGGGGGAGAACAGACAAGTGAAATTACTGTTTCTTTCCCGAATCATTCTGGAATTGCAGTCGGAACTGCGTCGTTAACCTGTCCTCGATATCTCTCTGGATCGGCAATATTTTGCACAGTATCGACGGAAGAAGTATTTCCAGAAGAAGTGTTCCCAGAGGGAGATTCCAGCAGATACAGCCCTAATGTCTGATCGACAGGTTCCAAACGATCAGGAATTTCATAATTTCGATTGTAGACAACAGATTTACTCACCCGCACACGACAGATATCGCCATTCACAAACCGTAGATGCGGGAGTGCTCCTTCACGTGTGCCGCCGATGTACAGCCCCGCTTCCGTATCCGCTGGTAGATCGAAAGTGAGGGGAGCCGTCTCCACTCGGCGACCATTGATAAATAACTGCAGCTCTTCGCCAGTCCATATGCCCGCGAGATGTGTAGTCGTATTTAATTCCGCTGGTTCGACTGCCCGAATTAATAAAGATTGCTCTCCCTCCAACCTCGCTATTCCCCAATGACCATCGGCGTTCATATACAGCGACATCATATTCTCACCCAGCCAGCTGATCACATTACAGGTTTGAATCGTTCGCATTCGAACTGTAGCTTCCAATGTGACAGGACCAGTTCCGGGAGCCGGGAAATCATCGACCTCGATATAGCTTGAAACTCCATTAAAAGAGAGAGCGGGATAAATCGTATTAATTGTCTCCACTGGCGATGGTGTAATAGGTTCTTCAACTGAAGGAACTCTTTCCACACGAGGAGTATTCTCTGCAACAGAAGAATCCCCTGATTCGAGTGGCGTTTCACCAGTTGCTGGCCAGAAAATATAGCCGACTGGAATAAACAAAATTACTAACAGCAAAACGATCCCCCAGAATGGAATTGTTGTTTTACGGGTAGATGGCAAGGTCCTGGTGATGACTTCTGTTTCTGTCTCAATCGCAGCAATGCGTTCTCGAATCGCTTCCAGTTCCTGAATCAGCGCGGACATACTCTGGATGCGCGCCGATTTTTCTTTAGCAAGCATTCGTTGAAAAATGCCTTCGAGTTCTTTCTTCAACCGAGGTTCAACGTGTAAAGCGGGGGCAGTCATCAAACGGGGAATTGGTTCGTTGACATGCGAAAGAATTGTCTCCACAGCTGTCCTTCCCAGAAAGGGAGGCTTGCCATGCAACAGAAAATAGAAGGTGCATCCCAGACTGTAGAGGTCCGACTCAGGTCCCGCATCGCGTGTACTACGCGCCTGCTCGGGGGACATATACGGAGCGGTTCCCATCACGATTCCAGTCGATGTGAGCTCAGAATGATCTGTTTCGTCATTGGCCGCAGAAACGATGCGCGCCAGACCCATATCGAGAATTTTGACCGTCCCGTTCTGATCCTGAAGCAGATTCGCGGGTTTAATATCGCGATGAATAATTCCATTCGCATGCGCATATTCCAGACCACGTGCGGTTTGCAGAATGACATCCAGGCTCTGGAGCAAGGTGAGGGGGCCCTGCCGATTCACATAAGATTGTAAGTCGTATCCTTCAATGTACTCCGTGACAAAATAATGCAGTCCGTTTTCCTCGCGTGCATCAAGTGCCGTCACAAGATGCGGGTGGTTCAAACTCGCCGCTGTTCGGACTTCGCGATCAAATCGTTTCTGGAATTCCTCATTCTGCTGTATTTCAGGATGCAGAATCTTTACAGCGACCGTTCGCCCCATTCGGTTATGAATCGCTTTATAGACGGTTCCCATCCCTCCACGACCAATTCGTTCGGTCAGCTCGTAATCGCCTAATTGATGCGGCAGCGTAAAACTGATTCCCTGTTTGATTGTGGTGAGTTCGTCCGAGAACGGTTGTGTGATTTCTGTCCTGTCAATCGCCTTTGTTTCCAGCAGTTCATCAAGTGATTCCCGGTTTGAATCCGGAAAACGCTGCACAAACTCCTCAATTTTAATTTCTTCCCCTTTGCGTTCACGATAATTGATTTCAATCGGGATCAACTCTTTGAGGAGGATCGGGCGATAATCACCCGGTACTTTTTTCAGGTACGCTTCCAGTCGAGGGTTCTTGTCAGCCTGCCACGATTTTTCAAAGTGATTGCATAACTTGTTGACCAGAACCATCACTTCTGAAGGGAGGTCTTCGAACTGGGAGAGGGGCATCAGAGACCCTCCTGTTCGCAGACTCGCATAATCAGTTGCATTCGTCGTTCAATCGTACGACGCGTGCAGGTTAACTTTTCAGCGATGGCGCTCGTCGATTCGCCTTCCATCTTCCACAAGGCAATCTGCTTCAGGGAAGGATCTCCTGTCTGGTCTAGCCGGTCCAGAAATAGCTCCAGCTCTTCCGCCAGTTGCAGCGCAAACTCGGGAGTCGGTTCTTTCGAGATGATCTCACTCAGAAGCTGTTGATCGATTTTGCCCGGTTCAACTGGGATCGCACGCTTCTTTCGATTCTCATACCGAATCAGATCAATCGATTTGTTCGCCGTGATCGAGACGAGTAATGGCCACAAGCTTTCACGATCGTCCAGCTGGGTAAACTTCCCGGCACGGGCTCCCAGACAAAAACTTTTAAAAGCACTTAAAGCGACATCCTCTTCATCAGCCGCTCCTTTCTTTGCACCATGCAGTTTTTGTCGAGCAAGTTCGACCATCTGCTGAAAATAGACCTCCCACAGTTTTTGAGCCGCATGGGAGTTTCCCTGCTGCAACTGCTGAATCCAGGTGGTGATCTGTTCGGAGGAGTTCATAATCAGCGGGACGATGAGAGAGGTGTAGGTTGAATTGAGCACCGACAGGTTGACATCAGGCCGATTCTAACAGCCTGGAGGTGACAGTGAAATTCCCCTGAGTTGGTCAGAAGAAGTTTGGCCCGCTGAGTTACCTCCAGCAATACGCGAAAACAGGTCCGGAATCAATTTCTGATTTTATTTTCCAGAAAATTGTCGCAAATCCAGTTTCTTGTCGAGTCTCTCTATGAAGGCTGAAATTAACAAGTTTCCCTGGATAGAATACCCTTTACGCTCATCCGGTTGATCAGGAAATGGTGACCATGAAAAAACTTGCCCCCTTTTTCAAACCTCTGCAGAACTTATTGCCCATTAAGAAAATATCTCAGGGAAGACGTTCCGCCCGGCAGGCACTGGCTGTCACCACGCTCGTTTCTGTCTGGGGGCTTGAATTGCTCGAACCGCGCACGCTGTTAAGTGGCGTGACTGACGACCTGACACCCCTCAATGATGAGTTTGATGACACCTCCACTTTAACGAACTGGCAGCGAGTGAATGAGGTGGAACATTGGGATGCCGATCAACTGCAGGTGTGGGATATCGATCAGACCCAGGAGGGGCGAATGGTCCTGCAACCCAACACGGTTGTCTGGTATCAGAACTACCGCGGGCCGATGGCCTTCAAGGAAGTGACAGGCGATTTCATTTTCACCACGCATGTGCACATCACCGATCGCGATGATGTCGGCACACCCGATGATGACAATATTCCCAACGAAGCGCAGTATTCTCTCGCCGGTTTAATGGTCCGCACACCCCGGGATATCAACGACCCCGCCACCGACTGGCAACCCGGCTCGATGCTCGATGACGATACAAACATCGGCGAAAATTATGTCTTTCTCTCACTCGGTCATGGGGTGGATGGGCAGTTTTCTCTCGAATCGAAAACCACCCGCAACAGCAACTCACAACTCGATCTGACTCCGATTCATACCGATAACATTGAACTCCGTATTGCGCGGGTGGGGGATGCGATTATCTCGATGTATCGTTACCCGGGGCAGCAGTGGACTGTCCACCGCCGGTTTGATCGGGATGATATGCCGGAGACACTGCAACTTGGTCTCGTCTCTTATACCGACTGGAGCAAAGCGAGTGACTTCGACCCTTTCGTGCACAACAGCACGGTGCTCGATGGAACAGGGCCGAACCCGACTCCCTATGAACCCTACAATCCCGACATCATCGCTGGTTACGAATACGCACTTTGAACGACCGGTTCTCCTGCGGAATTAGCGGGTGTGAATCTGGTCACCGAAGCTTCCAGCTTGCAGTTGCTGAGTTTTCTCGGAGACCTGGACGAAGGTCCGCAGAACCCGATGAACATTGGCATGAATCTTGAAGGTATCTTCGACTGGAGCTCTGCCTGGATCTTCAAAGACGCCTTCAAAAATCACGACCCTGGACACAGATCGCACGCAATGTCGATACCGGGGCGACCATCTGGGGACCTCAGGATGCGAACACTCCTGCACTCGATCTCGATGAGAATGGCTGGTTGAATTCTCTGGAAACATGGGTCGGTACGGATGGGAATACCTACCATCAGGAAGCGACCGCCGTCTTCTTTGCCGGTGAAGCGAGTCCCCCGCTGGAATTTACCGTGCCGAGTGGGAAGGGGAAGGGGATATGCTAATCTGGTATGAAATCTCCCGGGGTACAAACCCGGATGGTTCGCATTACGCCATCGTGCAATTGCCGGAAGTTGTCGAGAACATGTTCATCACAATCAGCGAAACAGACCCGACCGATCCGATTCGTAATATCCGCCTCTTCATGCCCGATCATGACGGAGAAAGTCTGGTGGGGGACAACTGGGAATTCGGTGATGAGGGTTCGCCATTTCATCCTCTCTTTCTCGATCGCCTGGAACCGTTCGACACCATCCGATTTATGGACTGGATGCATACGAATGGCTCCACAGTAGTAGATTGGGATGACCGGACACAGGTCTCCAATGCGACTCAGGCTGAATTCGACGCTGCACCTGTAGGAATCGCTCCCGAATACATTGTCGAACTTTCCAACGAACTCGGTGCCAACGCCTGGGTCAACATGCCGCACATGGCGAATGATAATTACGTTCAGAACTTTGCCGAGTTCATGCGCGATAATCTCGATCCTGAGTTGAAAATTTATGTCGAATGGTCCAACGAACTCTGGAACGGAGTTTTCCTGTGGCCAGCTGGATTACTGAGCAGCAAACTCTGCCTGAGAATGCCGGTATGGGCTACTTCGAAGTCGCTGCACAGGAAATTCGTCGTGACTTTGAAATCTGGGAACAGGTCTTCACCGGTCAGGAAGACCGCATCATCCGGGTCGTCGCTGGACAACAGGCCTCGCCTGCGGTGCTGGGGATGCTGCTCGAAAATATGGATGGTCACTTCGATGCCGCCTCTGTCACCGCCTACGCCGATATCGGTAACGTCCAGATTGAAAATTACGACGAAACCACGACTGCTGATGACATTATCGACGATATTCTGACCCAGAGTATTCCCTGGTCGATCGATCGCCTGGCAGAGCATCACGCCTTAACGCAGCAGTACGAAATCATGCTCGGTCGTGAAATCCCACTGGTCACTTATGAGAGTGGTTCCCATGTCTTCTCGTATGGAACGTACTTTCCCTACTCGCCTGCGTATGATGCTGCACTCGAAGCGCTTGAGAGTCCCCGCATGTACGATGTCTATCAGGAGCTTTTGAATGGTGCCCGGGCAGTCGGCGTTGATCTCTATAACGAGTTTACTTTCACCAGCCATGCCTCGGGTTCAATCTACGGCACATTCGGAATTTTGCACGGACAGAATGAACCCCTTGCAACTGCCTATGAATATCAAGCGATCGTCGATTTCCTCGAAGAGCAGGATCAATACTTTAATGGGTTCTCTTACGAAGAAAATTTTGAAGGCGAGGAGAACCTCTTCAGTCCACTAGACGAATCCGATTGGAGTACACCGGAACTTCCAAACGGAAATACCGTTTATCAAATCGACACCTCGGGCGGAGGAGGGTTGGGAATCGCTTTGGCCGACTTTGTGCAACCCTTACCAGAAACATTTGAAATTGAAGTGGAAATGAATTCAATAGGAGGACCCAATCGCTGGCTGGATGGATTTGTGATCTTTGATTACGTCGATGAAAGCAATTTCAAATATGCAGGGAGTTTTGTCGGTCAGAATCAATGGGTCATCGGGCACTATGAGGGGAACTGGAGTAACCGACTCGGGCAGGTCGATTGGGATGACTTCGCGCGACAAATCCATGCCAACCAGTCTTATCAACTTCATCTCGAGATAGCTGGTAACAACATTAACTTCTTTGTTGATGACGAACTGGTGATCTCGACCGAATTTACAGATGTCGCGACACTCAATAATGGTACTGTTGGACTGGCGGCATTCAATGCTGTCACGCAGTTTGATAACTTTCGAATCGCCGATGCGTTTCCACCCGCACCCGAATTTCAACCTCTCGAAGAAGATTTCGAAACAGGCCCGGATTACGCCCTCATCCCCACAGGCGGCCCGGAGCATGCTTCGATTGTGAACCCGACTGGTCTCAACAACGAATTTCAACTCGATACATCGGGGCTGGCCGGTTTAAAAACAGCCCTGGCTGATTTTAATGGGGAACTTCCAGTCGACTTTGAAATCGAAGTCGACCTGACCGCGACGAGTGGCCCCGATCGCTGGCAGGATGGATTCATCATTTTTGACTATGTCGATGAAACCAACTTTAAATACGCTGGCAGTTTTGTCGGACAGAATGAATGGGTGATCGGTCATTACACCGGTAACTGGGCCAACCGTCTGGCGGAACTCGACTGGGATGACGTCGCCCAGGCGGTCAATCCCTATCAGACATATCATCTCGCCGTTCAAATTCTAGGAAATCATGTCGAGTTGATTGTCGATGGAGAGCAGCTGCTCTCTGTCGATTTTGCAGGGAAGCAAGTTTGAATCAGGGAGGAGTTGGACTGGCTGTAGTGAACGCGGAGACAAACTTCGACAATTTCACACTCTCGCCACTGGCCATACCAGATGAGGTCTTCGAAGACCTGGAAGAACTACTTGTTTGAGGCGTTTCTCACTACGCAGCAGGTTGGGCACAGCATTGGGGCGCTGTGCTCGGCCTGTTGTTTTTCGATGAAGCAATTTTCGTACTGGTTCAACTATCTCTAAATGGCAGGTATTTAAGATTGAGTGTGCCACTGCTACCTCGTCTAGCAGTGCCATTGTGGAAATAAAATACCTGAATATTCAGAAGGGAAAACCATTAGATTTTCGTGGTCGGTAACCACTTTGAAACATTCGAGACTGCCAACTGTACTCGCACTGCTAGACAAGCTAGCAGTGGCACACAAACAGTTTTTACATGCAAGTTAACGATAGCTGGAACACGCATGTTCCAGCTTCCACCTCATCACGATTTTTTCTTAGCAGATTTCTTCTTTGCCGTTTTCTTGGTATCGGTTTTTTTCTTGGCTGCTTTTTTCTTGGTGGCCTTCTTCGTTGTCGTCTTGGTCTTGGTGGCTTTCTTGGCCGGGGCAGCTTTCTTGATTCCTTTCTGATCAGCCTTCTGGTCAATCAAAGCGACGGCTTCTTCCAGGGTGATGGACTCAACTTCTTTGTCCTTCGGAATCGTCACATTCACCCGGCCATACTTGATGTAGGGACCATAGCGACCATCGAAAATGGCGACCGGTTTGTCTTCACCGGGGTAATCTCCCAGGGTGCGAATTGGTTCCGGGGCCGCTTTTCGTTTCGCGGTACTGAGCATTTCGACCGCCGCATCGAGGGTCACATTCAGTACGTTATAGCTCTGACCATTTACTTCAGTCGTTCCGTCTTTTCCGAATGATTTGAAAATTTTGTCGTGCGTCACATAGGGGCCGAAACGGCCAATTCCGGCGTTCACCACTTTGTTGGTTTCAGGATGACGTCCTAATCGTTTCGGCAACTCCAGTAATTTCTGAGCCAGTGTGAGATCGACTTCAGTCGGGTCAATATTATTGGGGATCCCCACCCGTTTAGGTTTGGTATCTTCTTCCTCGTTCACATCGCCCAGTTGGACATAAGGGCCGTATGGTCCACCTTTCACATAGATCGGTTTCCCATCTTCACTCATGCCGATCGGTCCACCCGCTTTAAGTTTAATCAGCTTCTGGACAGCTTCTCCTGTCAGATCCGAAGGAGAAATGGCATCGGGAATAGAAACCGTAACCGATTCGCCGTTGAACTCTTCTTCCACGAAGGGGCCAAACTTTCCGACGCGCACATCAGTGTTGATATTGTTGAACTTGAGAGTACACGCAGCGCGGGGGTCAATTGTCTCCTCTTTGACTTTGACCTGGTTACCGAGACCTTCGTCACCCAGATAGAACTGCTCCAGGTAAGGCAAACGCTCCGCTTCACCAGTCGCGATGTCGTCGAGCGACTGTTCCATACGAGCGGTGAAACTCAAGTCGACCAGATTCGGAAAAAATCCCTCCAGCAGGTTAGTGACCGCCATACCGGTGTAAGTCGGTATCAGCTGATTCCCCACCTTTCTAGCGTATTCACGATCCTGAATTGTGCTGATGATGCTCGCGTAAGTTGACGGGCGACCGATAGCTTCAGATTCGAGTTTTCGAACAAGGGTTGCCTCGGTGTATCTTGCCGGAGGTTTGGTTTCGTGACCAATCGCTTCCGGGTTTTCGCATTTTAAGCGGTCTTCCGCTTTGAGTGGTGGCAGTGCGGCTTCCTGGTCATCCAAAGCCGCTTCCGGGTCATCCACACCTTCTACATAGGCACGGAAGAAACCGGGAAAGACCACATGCCGACCGGACGCACGGAACTCGGTGTTTTCAGCTTTGATGGTGACGGTCTGGAAGAGCAGCTTCGCTTCCTCCATCTGTGTTGCGACGGTTCGTTTCCAGATCAGGGCGTATAACTTCGCTTCCTGTCCGGTCAGGCCCAGCTCTTCAGCTGTCTGCATTTTCTTACCGGCTGGACGAATTGCCTCGTGAGCTTCCTGGGCATTTTTTGATTTCGTGGAGAACTGACGGACTTCGCCATACAGGTATTCATCACCGTAGCGATCCTTCACGCATTTCCGTGCGGCATTAATCGCTTCTCCCGACAGATTGACGCTGTCGGTACGCATGTAGGTGATCTGTCCGTTCTCATACAAACGCTGGGCAACTCGCATTGTGTCCCGGGCAGACATATTCAGCTTGCGGTTGGCCTCCTGCTGCAGCGTACTGGTGGTGAAAGGAGGGTAGGGCCGGCGGACCTGATTTCGATCTTCAACATCAGAAACCTGCCAGTCAGCCGATTTCAGTTTGGTCACCAGTTCTGTGGCTTGAGCTTCATTCAGCAGAACGACATCGGCACCCTCTTTCAGTTTGCCCGTGTTTTCATCAAAATCTTTTCCTGTCGCAACTTTTCGGCCATCGACAGTCGAAAGTGTCGCTTCGAATTCCTGGTTCTCAGTAGTCTTCAGAAGAGCTTTGAGGTCCCAGTAGGTCGCGCTGTGGAAAGCGATTCGTTCCCATTCCCGCTGCACGAGTAATCGGACGGCAACCGACTGAACCCGGCCTGCTGACAGGCGGGGTTTCACTTTTTCCAGAGCAGGGGACTGAGCGTGTAACCGTACAACCGGTCGACCACGCGTCGTGTTTCCTGGGCTTCTACCAGGTCGTTGTCGAGATCACGCGGGTTCTCCAGTGCTTCCAGAATGGCTTCCTGGGTGATTTCGGAAAAGACCATCCGCTTCACAGGCACCTTGGGGTTCAGCAACTGGATCAAGTGCCAACCGATACTTTCTCCTTCGCGGTCTTCGTCCGTCGCGACCAGCAGTTCCTGGGCCTGGGCCAGGTCACTCTGCAATTCTTTGATGAGCTTCTTCTTCTCTGAAGGTACAACATACAGCGGTTCAAAGTTGTTGTCGACATTCACGCTCAGCCTGGACCACGGCTCTTTTTGAGAGCTTTTGGAATTTCCGCCGCTTTGGCGGGAAGGTCGCGCACATGCCCCATGCTCGCCTTCACGATATAATCTGGGCCCAGATAACCGGAAATTTTCTTGGCCTTCGCCGGTGATTCGACGATGACCAGAGCTTTTTTCTTTTTGCTCACGTTGGCCTCTACTCCAGGATTCGCGGACGCTCATAATATGAACGCCGCGAGGACATATGATCTTTGCTGGGATAATAATCAGATTGAAAATAAGGTTCTGATTTGGAACTTCAGAGGAATACTCGTTTAAGAACTGAATAAATCAATCCTTAAATGATTCATGGATCAATTTCAGGGAATGCCCCGCAATTGATACTGACTCCCCTCTGAATTTCAACCTGTTCAGATCAAAAGTAGCCCTCTTTCAACTCGCCTGGCCCGGGCAAATGAGGAGGAAATTACCTATCTTTTCTCGATCTGATTATTTAATTCTCGCTAACACGCTGCCCTTGCTTCGGTTGCGATGAAAGCTACAATGCGGAACGATGTTCAGGTTTTCCCAATCTGCCGATCCGGGGATTTTTTCCCGGTAGACTGAAAATAAGGAAAATCTGGATCAGGTCCTGTTTTCCAACACAGAACCGACCGAGTAGCATAGAGATTAGAAAACCCCTATCGGCAAATCGCTCCTCTGGGTCGCTTTCCCGAAATCATTTTGAGCCTGTCGGACACAATTTCAGTTTGACAGATCAAAAAAGGGGGTTCATTCCGTCTGTGCCACCTGTACCAGTCTTGAGTTTGAATTTCCCTCCTCAGGTTCTAAATACTGACAGGGACTTGATTTCCAAACACAGGTAGTGAGTGAAAATCGAATATCCGAACTGAAATTCAGCTCGGAAACCAATCTCAACGAGTGGTGTTGTTCGGCAATCCATAAACCATTGTTCTGGTCTCTGTCAAGGCTCTTGGCATTTCTGACAGCACAACCTGTACCTTATCTAAAGAAATTAGCTCCAATCCCATGAGTTCACCTTTCAGTTTTTTCCGCAAATATGCCAAAGAAATGACCGTCGCACTCATCGGCCTTTCGATGTTTGCTTTCATCGTTCTCGATATGTTGCGGCCCGAACAACTTCCCATGGTGTTGCTCGCTTTGGTCGGAGCAACCATTTTCTTTTTCCTGAGTGCCGGCGCAACCACAAATCGACGTGTCATCTATACAGTCGTTGGTTTAATTGCAGGTTGGGTTCTGGGAACTCAGTTCGTGGGAGTCGGTGGCTCAACAGCCCCCGTTACCGTAAATGGAAAAGAGATCCAGCGCGAAGAGCTGGAGAAAATGATCTACGACCGCAATCTGGCGAATCAATTCCTCATCCGCATCCAGCAGGAAGCCATGGGTGAACAGGCTCTGCAAATGCGGGGAGGCCCAGTTACATTTGGCTTTGGCCAACCTCTCCAGGAAGATGTCGTCCTCGGTTCTGTACTGAATCACATCGGCGATGATCTCAAGGTTGCTGTAACAGATGATGTCATTGCAGATTTCATCTCTGAAATCACCCAATCCAAAGTCACTCGTCAAATTTTCGCGGATACTCTGGAACGCATGAAAGTGCCCGGTTCCACCGTCTACGACGCCATTCGAACTGAATTGAAAGCCTCGCTCGCTTATAAACTTCACCAGCGTCATTTGAATGCAACCCCCTCCGATTACTGGGATACCTTCCGAAAAACCCGCGTTCGACAGGAACTCCAGGTCATCGCGTTCGAAATCGACAAATTCGAACCACTCGTACAAAAAGAACCAACCGACTCTGAAATCACCGCTTACTTCGAAAGATTCAAAGAAAGTCTACCCGGGGAATTCGCACCTGGTTCACCAGGCTTCCGTGAGCCTCGCAAGATGAATGTGGAATTCCTGCTGGCTGATCGTGAAGCACTTCAGGCTGAACTTTCCAGCGGAATTGAAATCACCGATGAAGAAGTTGAAAAGTTCTACGAAGAGAATCAAGAAACCTACCGCAACATCAATCCATTCCCTTCGATGAGTGAAGAAGAAGCCGATGCGGCTCCTTCGGAACCTGCGGCCGCTGAAAAACCGGAATCTACGGAATCGGCTCCTGCCGAAGAAAAACCAGCAGAGGAGAAACCGGCTGAGGAAACTCCAGCTGAAGAGAAACCAGCTGAAGAAGCACCAGCCGAACCTCAATCTGCTCTCCCGAATTCAACTGCCGCCGCGTTTGCCTCTGTTCAGGATGAAACGACTCCCGCTGAGGAACCTGCTGCTGAAGAAAAACCTGCGGAAGAAGCAGAGCCCGCCGCTGAAGAAAAACCGGCAGAGGAATCTACTGAGCCAGCAGAACCTGCTGCCGAGGGCGAAGCAACTGAACCAGCTGCGGAAGGGGAAGCTGCAGAACCAAAACCGGACTACCGGCCTCTTGACGAAGAATTGAAAACCGAAATTCGCGAGCAACTTCTGAATCGTCGGATCAACAGTATGATCTACGATAAGATGGAAGTTGCCATGAAGAAAATGCAGGAATTATCAGAGACCTATCGTGTGAAGAGCCTGGAGATCGAAAATAAACTTCGCTCTGAAAATGAATCGATCACGAATGAAAAAATCGCGGAACAGTTGAAAGCACAGCTCAAACCAGTCCGCGCTGAAATCACCGAATCACTCAAAAATCTGGCGACAGAATCTGGACTCGTTTACAAATCGACTGGTCTCATCAACGTCCTGCAGTTAGCCGCTACGGAAGAGTCAGAGGAATACAATCCTGATTTCGCGATCGGGAATTCAACTCCTGCTGCATCACCAGATAACCCATTCTCGGCTTCGAGTACTCCTGTCTGGTACACACTTTTCCGCGAGACCCGCCCGGAAGAAAAATACTATCCTGCTCATACCTCAGGAAGCGGTTTCGACAATAATCAATACTGTTACTGGAAAACGGAAGATATTCCCTCCCACATTCCAGAACTCGATGCTGACATTCGTAAAGAAGTTGTCAAAGCGATGATCACCGATCTGGCAAAACCAATGGCACAAAAACGGGCTGAGGAAGTCGCCGAAATAATCCGAAAGAATGAGGGCAAACTCGCTGAGTCGATCGCCGATCAGACGATCACTGGGCAAAACGGTTCTGAAGTGTTGAGCTTCTTTAACGTCGATCCATTCAGCTGGATGATTGAAGTCTCCACTCGTGGGCAGCAGAGCTTTGCACCTCAGACTCAGATCGAAATGAATACCCAGATCGATGGGTTGGATTCGGTCGGAAATACCTTCATGGAAACGACCTTCGATGAAATGGAAGTCGGAGAAGTCCGAGTTGTTCCTAACCGGGGACCTTCGGTTTATTACATCGTGAAAGTAATCTCTCGCGAGCCCTCTACGGAGGAAGAGTTGAATGTGGAATACGCCAGTTTTGTCGATTCTCTCAAACGCTCATTACCCCTGGCACCAATCCTGGGTCCATCTCCGTATGCCCGTCCCATCATGGAAGATAACCGGGAAGTCATGCAGGCTTATCTGGAGAAAATCAAAGAAGCCTATCAGGTGAAATGGAATGTCAATTTATAAGTCGACACTCACTACTGAAGGCTGAGGAAACCTGAAGTGATCCTCAACCTTCTTTGATCATAAAACAGCTCAAACACCGCAGTCACATCGACTGCGGTGTTTTTGTTTAGAGGTTCTTTCAAAACCCGGTTGTGGTTGTTCTCGACACTGCAAAAGCAGGGTTGATCCAACCCATCAGAGGGTTTTGAAACTGCTTGTAGATTGCTCCAGGTGAACTCCCCGGGTGAAGCTGAAATTTCCAACACGTCCATATTCAATAACGTAACGCCTGATAGAGCCACCAGATTGTCTGCTATTGGGGGATAGATCGAGCTGGATCCAGCCTCTTTTGGCGATAATTAGCCACTGGACTGTTGCTCAATTGGTAGCCTGCTGAGTACAACATACGACTAACATAGACATTTAACGAACAATAAAAACATCCCACCTTCTGGTATCTTAAGTCATCTGTAAGCGGTTCTCGTCAACGGGTTAGCGTTTACCTGAATGATTTCCCTCCCGCATGATCCAGCGAGATACCACTTAATCTGTGATGGAACATTCCCAGAACACTGAATTATTCTTCAACACTGAATTATTCCCACAACTCTGATAATTTCTGACTGAATCAGGAGTGAGTCCAGATGGAAACCTCTACCGCGAATCCAGCAGCTGAAAACAACGGAGCTGCCGTTATCGAAGCACGCGGTCTCAGTAAATACTATGGTCAATTTGTGGCAACTGAAGATGTCACTTTCTCAGTCCCCCAGGGACAGATTGCCGCCTTCCTCGGCCCGAACGGGGCAGGTAAGTCGACAACCATGAAAATGCTGACCGGTTTTCTTTCTCCTTCGAAAGGAGAGTCCCGTATCTCCGGCCACCTGATGCAGGATCAGGAAGAGCGAATTCTGGCGAGTCAGAAGATTGGCTACCTCCCCGAGAACGGCCCCCTTTATAACGAAATGACCCCTGTCAGCTTTCTCAAGTACATGGGGACCGCTCGCAACCTCTCCGGAAGTTATCTGAAAGAGCGGCTCGATTATGTCTGTGACAAATGCTCGCTCAACACAGTTTGGAATAAGGCAATCGGCAAGCTCTCCCGCGGGTACCGACAACGTGTGGGGATGGCGCACGCCTTACTGCACGATCCGGAAGTTCTTATCCTCGACGAACCCACCAGCGGTCTCGACCCTAACCAGGTTCACGATGTTCGCGAATTGATTCGCAATCTTGGTGAGTCCAAAACGCTGCTGCTCTCCACTCATATTCTGACAGAAGTCGAAGCCGTTTGTGATCGGGTGGTGCTGATCAGTTCCGGACGTCTTGTCTTTGATGGTTCCGTTTCAGAGATGGCCGGGGCCGAACATAATCTTGAGACGCGTTTCCGCGAGCTGACCGGTAACTGCAAAGTCTAATCGACGAATATCTCAACAGGTTCTCTATCAAGAACATCACCAACTCAATTGAAGCTAATTTAAACAGGAATCCGCCTGAACAGCGGAAGACATAACAGGAATCCAGAGGAACGAATTCGATGCTCCGAATGCATGTACTCAAAGCGGTGTTTCAACGCAACGTACAGAGTTACTTTTCCAGTGCACTGGGCTATCTGGTTATTGTTGTATTTGTGGTTGCAGGTGTTTTTCTCGCCTTCAATCCGATCTTCTTCACTAATAACCTGGCTAACCTGGATCAATTAAGTCTCTACTACCCGATGTTGCTCCTCTTCCTGATTCCAGCGATCACCATGACGACCTGGTCCGAGGAGAAGAAGCTGGGGACAGAGGAACTCCTCTTCACTTTACCAGCCTCCGATGTCGAAATTCTGCTCGGCAAATATCTGGCCAGCCTGGCTGTCTATACCACCGCCTTACTCTTTTCGCTCAGTCATGTTGTCGTACTGATGTGGATTGGAGAGCCTGATATCCCCCTCACCATCGCGACCTACTTTGGCTACTGGCTGGCCGGTGCGGCGTTAATCAGCGTCGGTATGTTTGCTTCTGTTCTCACTAATAACGCCACGATTGCCTTCGTCTGGGGGACGACCCTCTGTGCCATTCCTGTATTCATTGGTCGCATTGCCCCCAATAATGACCTGCTTCAGGAACTCAGCCTCTCAAGTCAGCTCAGTGATTTCACCATGGGGATCGTTCCCTTAAGCGGAATCCTCTACTTCGTCTCACTCGCCATCTTCTTCCTGTATCTCAACTATATTTTCATCTGCCGGCGGCACTGGTCGAACTCTGCGAATGAGCATATGGGGGGGCATTATCTTGTCCGGGGAATTTCCATCGGTGTGCTCCTCTTTGCCCTGTTGTATTCCAATAAGGTTGCCGGTCTGCTTTCGATGCAGATGGATGCCACCAGCGAGCAGGTTTACAGCCTCTCGGATACGACCCGTAATCTGATCAAAGCCGTGGAAGGGGAACGCCCTGTCACCATTCAGGCCTTCATCAGCCCCAATGTGCCACGCGAATATGTCGATGCTCGTACCAAATTAATCGGACTGCTGAAGCAGTACGATAATCTGGGCGGGAACAGAATCGATGTCCGTATTGTGAATGTCGAAGTTTACAGTAAGGAAGCCGATGAAGCCGAAACCCTTGGCATCAATCCAATCAATGTTGCCACCGAACAGGAAGGGCGACGGGAAGAAGTACCCGTCTACATGGGAGTTGTCTTTACCAGCAGCTACGACGAAGTCGTCATCCCCCTCATTGGACCGGGAACGCCGATTGAATACGAGCTGACTCGTTCAGTGCAAACTGTTTCTAACAGTGACCGATTAACTCTGGGAGTTCTCTCCACGGATGCCAATATCATGACTGGCGGAAGTGGTTGGGAAATCATTCAGGAGTTGAAACGACAATACGAAGTGAAATCAGTTTCATCCGATACAGAGATCGATCCTGCTGAGATCGATGTCCTGTTAGCAGTTCTTCCTTCCTCATTGACTGAACCGCAAATGGCGAATCTGGTCAAGTATATTGAATCAGGTCTGCCAGCTGTTATTCTCGACGACCCGCTCCCTTTCGCATTCAGCTCACCTTTCGGGGGGATCAGCAACGCACCCCGACAACCCAAGCCTGCTCCTGGTGGAGGTATGTTTGGTGGCATGCAGCAACCGGCGGAACCTAAAGCGGATGACGGTAAAGCAACTTCGTTACTGAATGTCCTGGGCCTTGAATGGAAGTACGATCAGATTGTCTGGGATACATTCAACCCCCATCCCCAGTTTGAGTCTGTTCCTCCCGAGTTCCTGTTTATCACACCCAAAAACGGAAACCCGGAAGCAATCAGTAGCGCGAGTGAAATCACCAGTGGCCTTCAGGAAATTCTGGCCTTCTTCTCCGGAACATTGAAACCAGCTCCGAACAGTAATCTGAACTATACTCCACTCCTGGCTACCAGCACCAATTCCGGTTTGATGGATTGGGACGAATTCACTTCGCCCAGTTTTAACATGTTCCAGCAGACACCTTCTGTGCAGATCAAAAATCGCCGCACCTATTTCAAGGACGAGCAAACGCATGTTCTCGCCTGCCATGTGACGAGCGACAAACGAAACGTCGTCTTCGTGGCTGATATCGACATGATCTCCGATTTCTTCTTCCAGGAACGACGAAGTAATAATCTGAACTTCACCCTGGATAATGTGACCTTCATCTTGAACTCAATCGATACGGTCGCCGGTGTGGAAGATTTTCTCCCCTTGCGTAAACGACGTCAGAAGTATCGTACGTTAACCTACGTTGAGAAAATGACCTCCGAGTTCACCGAGCAACTGACCAAAGAACGGGAAATGGCGACTAAAGCTGCCGAGACAGAACTTGAAGAACGTCGCGCAAGTCTGGAGAAAAAAGCAGACGAAATTCGTACGAATACCGAAATTCCAGATCGACTCAAACAGGTCCGTTTGCAACAGCTTCAGGAAAGCGAGCAGCGGTTGATGGATGTCGAAACGAAAAAAATCGAGCAGGAGAAAGAAGCACGCATCGAAAAAGCCCGGGCTGAATCTCAAACTCGTATCCGGGAAGCCGAAAACAGCGTGCGGAATAAGGCACTCTTTTTCTCACCACTTCCCGCCTTAATTCTGGGAATCTTTGTGGTTGCGATGCGGATGAGTTCTGAACGAAAAAATATCTCTCCCGACCGTCGTGTTAAATCCTGAATCGAATTGTTCATTTGAGTTTCAACATAAATCATAAAGACTCCCAACAGGGGGATAATTGATATGAACCAAGAATCAAAACGAACTGCAATCTATGCTGGCCTTGCTGTTGTCGCACTGCTGATCGCATTTCTGGCCGAAGCCGCCACGAAACCTGAGCCGATCGAAGACTTTGCTAAAGTCGGTACCGAATTCTATGCGGAATTTGTCGACCCCACAAAAGCCGCTTCGTTAACCCTTTACGGTTACGATGAAGAAAAGGCAGAGATCCCCGAGTTCTCAATCGTCTTTAAAGATGGTGCTTATCGAATTCCGACCCATAACGATTACCCGGCAGACGCCAAAGATCAACTGGCGAAAACAGCCGCTTCACTGATCGGATTGAAACGGGATGCCCTCGCCGGTCGTCGTGAATCAGAACACGCCCGCTACGGAGTGATTGCTCCCCGCAGTTCCGATACATCACAGCTCGAAGGTCGCGGCAGCCATATCATCATCAAAGATGAAGCCGGAGTAACCCTCTGTGATTATATCATTGGGAAAGAAGTCGAGGGTTCCACCGATCAGTATTATGTTCGTCTTCCTGATGAGAAGGAAACTTACAAGGTTAAACTCAATGTCGACCTCTCGACTAAATTCAGTGACTGGGTTGATAAAGATCTCCTCAAAGTCAGTCAGTCAGAATTGCGTCAGATCGAATTGAATCGCTACACCGTCGATCCTCAAACCGGGGGATTGTCCCAGGGAGAAGTGAGCACCTTAACGCGAGCCGACGCCAATTCAGATTGGGAACTGGCTGGTTTCGAATCCGAAACAGAGGAAGTGAACCAGACAGAAGTTCGCTCGATCAGTACCGCACTCGATAACTTGGAACTTCTTGGTGTCCGCCGTAAACCGGAGGGAATTAATGCCAAAGCGGAAGTGAATCAGGAATTAGTTAAAAATCAACTCAATCTCCAGGCACTCGTTCAGGACTTGGGCTCGCGTGGTTTTTATCTGCTTGAAAACGATCAGCAGGAGATCTATCTCTACGCCGATCATGGTGAGATGCACCTCGGTACCGCCAACGGACTCGCCTATACCCTTCGCTTTGGAGACATCTTCACCGGTTCACTTGAAGAAATCGAAGCGGGTTTCCTCTCAGACGAAAAGAAAGCCTCAACCGAAAAAAACTGAAGAGGGAACTGAAGCAGCGGAATCAACAGATGAAACAACCAGCGAGGAAGAGCCGTCTGCAGCTGAAGAAGAGGACAACCCTCAGAAGATCTCCAGTCAGGGCGATATCTTTTCATCTCGGTAGACTTTGATGAATCCTACCTGGGTGAGGCTCCCGTGGAGCCAACCAAGCCCGAAGAGCCAGCCGAGCCCGCGACTGAAGAAGAAACTCCTGAAGAGTCATCTGCAGAGGCTGAGGGAGAACCAAAGAACCTG
This sequence comes from Planctomycetaceae bacterium, assembly GCA_041398805.1. GTDB lineage: Bacteria > Planctomycetota > Planctomycetia > Planctomycetales > Planctomycetaceae > Polystyrenella. Next base: position 212,694 of record JAWKUC010000005.1, read on the forward strand.
CCGCAGCCGAGCAACCCGCTGATGCAGAGGCCTCTGAAGAAACACCAGAAGAAGAGGCTGACAAACCAGATCCTCAGGCCGAGTACGAAGCCGCGATGCAGCAGTACGAGGTTGAACTCCAAGAGTATGAAGAGAAACTGGCTGCCTATACTAAGAAGAAAGAGGAGGGGCAGAAGAAAGCGTCTGAGAACAATGAACGCTTTGCGAACTGGTATTACGTGATCTCGGAAGAGAGCTTCAAAAAATTACAGGTGCCCGCGGAAGGATTGATTCAGCCAATTGGCGAGGAAAATGATTCCGCTGCTCCAGGTGGCCAGCCAGGTTTACCTCCCGGACTTAACCTGCCTAATTTCAACTTACCTCAAGGAAACTAAACAGGCATCTCCGATTCTGCCTCAAACTGATCCTGAAACCCGGTTGTGGCTGTTCTCAAGCCTGCAAACAAAGTTTCAATGTGACCTATCAGAGGGTTTCAAGACACACTTATAGTGTACATCGATCTTCTGTTGAACTTCCCACAGGGAACCAGCCGATATTTTTCAGGTGGTTCCCTGTTTTTTATGGGAAGCGAATTTAAGAGATCAGTCAACACATAACCAGTGAGGGAGGGGCCAGCATGCTGAAACGCAGCCTGATACTGACATCCTTCCTCTTGTTGCTGGGTTCAATTCAAACAGTGTGGGCTCAACCTGCCTTTGGCCCGGCGATCCCTTTCAATCAGTTGCAGTTCAATCAGATCTCTCAACCACAGTTCAACTTCCCAGCTCCCATTTTTCAAACGAACAATATTCCCAATGTTCAGTTTGAAAATATCCGCTTCCCCAGTTTCGCTACACCCGTGGTGACGCCCACAAGTAGGGAGTCAGCGAGTGTCAGTGGTACATCAGGGCGCCCCCAACGTTCAGCCATCACGCGATCCTCGTCAGCCAGTACGACCTTTCTGGAGACGCCACCGCTGGTTCAGGCCTCGCGGAATCGCTATCGCACCCCCTCCAGCACAAGTCGTACTGTGCTGCTGAATCCAGCTCGCCAGCGAGTCGCACAGGCTGCAGAGACGGGTCGCGGGAGTGAAATCCGCCAGATCGCGACCCGCTCACCCAATCGCCGCCTGAACTGAATTCAGGGGCAGGGGGAGAAGTGGCATTTCTTCGCCAGCTCTTTTTGCTACAATTCAGGCCTGATTTAAGCCACTCTGGTTTCGGCTTTCTTCCCCGCTTCTCTGAGGAGACAAAGGACTGTCCCGCCGTGAAAATTCGTAGCCGCCTGTTGACCCAACTTGCCGCCCGATTTGCCGTCTTTGTACTGCGCACGCTGTTTCGGACATTGCGGCTCGAAGTTTACGCTCCTTTCGATATCGAAATTTATACGTCAGCCGAGCGACCCGAAACCCACATATCTTCCGTCTGGCACGATCAGCTCCTCTTCTCGACCTTCTGTGTCCGCTCCGTCAATATGTCCGCCCTGATCAGTCGACATCAGGATGGTGAGTATCTCGCCGAATCGATGCGCATCCTGGGGTTTGGAACAGTCCGAGGTTCTTCCAATCGCGGAGCAGTCGCCGCACTGAAAGAAATGGTCAGTGCCGGTACCGGTGGAACACGGCTTGTGATGACTCCCGATGGACCACGCGGCCCGCATCACGAACTCAAAAACGGGATCATCTATATCGCATCCCGCACAGGCATGCCGATTATCTGTGTCGCCTCTGTTTGTAAAAGCAAATGGCTGGTGAAAGGGAGCTGGACCAACATGGTCATTCCCAAGCCCTTCACGCGCACTATTATGGTCGCCAGTGAAATGATCACGATTCCCCCCGATCTTGAAAAAGAAGAAATCGAAGCCTACCGTCAGCAGATTCAGCAACGAATGAATGAAGTCGAAATCGAAGCGAATGCGATTCTGGCTGGTGAACGGTCCCTCCCGAGTCACATGCAGCAGGATCACGCTGCTGAGGATGAAAACCGGCAACAGGCGGCTTGATCAGCCATCGAGATTCTCGTCCCATAATGATTGCAGTTTCAGCCGTAGTTCTGTTCTAGCTCGATGAATCCGGCTGCGCACTGTTCCAACAGGACAGTCGATGATCTCGGCGATTTCCTCGTACTTAAGGCCATCAATTTCTTTAAGTACAATCACGGTCCGTTGCTCCTCAGCCAGTTCGTTGAGTGCCATAAGAATGGCGGACTGATTCTCGGTTGTTTCCAGCTGATGCGACGGCTGACTTGATCGATTATCGTCATCCGGTTCGACTCCCGCTTTTTCTTTGACGGTGTCGAGCGAGGCAGTTTTCAGCTTTCGTTTTCGCTTCTGGCTGAGGACATTATTAATCGCAATGCGGCACAGCCAGGAATAAAATTTCGATTTTCCCTGAAAGGTGTGCAGCTTCTGAAACGCCTGCACGAAGGCTTCCTGGGCGGCATCCAGAGCGTCCTGTTCGGAGTTGAACATTCGGAACAACGTATTATACAACCGATCCTGATAACGCAGGACCAGATGGTCGAAAGCCTCTGCATTCCCCTGCAGAAACTCATCAATCAGTTGTTGATCATCGACACTCACTGGCAACCCAGACTAATCGGCTTTCCTGAAGAGGAGTGATTCCTGACAGGAGAATTAGAAACGGAAGGATTTAAGTAGAGGCGACTAGAAGCATGATTGGATCAATCAGACTCAGGTCCACCTGTAGAGAGACAGGAGTGATAGCTGGTAACCATCCCGAAACCGGTTCAGGGATCTTCTTGATCCTGTAAAGACAGGGCCAGTTTTCCCCGTCCAGCGGTTTCAGAATCTATACTGGAACAGCTCCTGAAACCCGGTTGTGGCTGTTCTCAAACATGCAAATAATGGTTCGATTTGACCCATCAGAGGGTTTCAGGACTACTTATAATAATACAATCGACAGTAACTTACGTCGATGCGTCCTCGAGAAAGAAGTCTGCTCTCTGTTTTTTCGAGAACAGCCTCTCTACCTACTGTGACAAGCGGACCGTCATGTTGTCAATCAAGCGGGTTGATCCACACTTCGCAGCAACCAGTAAAACCATCTCATCCACCGGTGAATCCAGCGGAACCAGAGTCTCTGCATCAGCGATACTGAAATAATCAGGAATGAGTCCTGCTTCAGAAATAGTCGTCAACGCCTGGATGGTTAATTTCTGCAGCTCACTCTCGCCTGCTTGGAGCTTGGCGATCGTTTCATTCAGTGTTCGCGACAATACCAGAGCCTGTTCCCGCTCATTGGCAGAGAGATACTTATTCCGACTACTCAGAGCCAATCCATCCGCGTCGCGCCAGGTGGGTACGGTGATTATCTCGACGGGAAGATCCAGGTCCGTAACCATTCGCCGAATTACCAACTGTTGCTGATAATCCTTCTGACCGAAATAAGCTTTATCAGGTTGAACCATGTTGAGCAGTTTGAGCACAACAGTCGTCACCCCTTCAAAGTGCGTAGGGCGATGTTCTCCTTCGAGGAGTTGAGTCACCTCGTTCACCACGACAGAAGTCTTAAACCCGGCTGGATAGACTTCCTCTACAGAGGGATGAAAGACCAGGTCGACTCCAAACTCATCGCACAGCTTTAAATCGGCTTCCAGAGTTCGGGGGTATTTAGCGAGGTCTTCGTGTGGAGCAAACTGGGTTGGATTCACGAAAATGCTGGCGACGATGAGATCGCATTCGTTGGCTGCCGCTTCCATCAGGGCGGCGTGTCCCCGGTGCAGGGCCCCCATCGTCGGTACAAATCCGACCGTCGACTCTTTACTCTGTTTTTCTCTGGCCGAACGAATCGCGTTCCTGATTTCGGCAATCGTATTCAACAGCAGTGGCACGTACAGAGTCCAGACGAATCAGAATTAACGGGAATCGGGGGTCAACTCAAAGCAAGGGTTGATTATCAGGCACAATTGACATAATTACAGAAGGGTTGATTACCAACCATAACGACCAGGATCAAAGTCTGCATCCTGTAAGCCAACATTCGTTTGTAGATTACTGTAGTTATACATCTCGATCAGGATTGGTTCGCCACCATTGGGATTGAATGCCCGATTCACCAGTTGCACAGGCAGCAGGGTCTGTTTATCAATCCACAAGGTTGTCTCCTGGAAACGCAGAATGTCGCGTTCACGAGGATGACGTGTTTTGAAGGCGTAGTATGTATCTTGAGAATTGGAATTCAGCTTGGCGTTTTTATAAAACTGAACTTCCAGATCAGGATATTTCAAATCCTGTTTCCACATATCCACAACGCCATCCAGCATTCCTTTCAGACCGATTTTGGTAATCGGATAGCGACTGTTCTGCAGTGCCTGGGGATCCTGCGGATTCAAATCGATTGTCGGTTTGATGAAACTGATTGCACCCGCAATTTTGACCCGCATCTGGTTCTGGTTCCAACCCTGTCGGTAAATGACCTGGTCTGCCTGCGGACTTCCTTCCAGAAATTGAACATGCACACTGAATGGTTCCGGGCGATGCCTCAGCTGCATTCGCTGAACGACCTTGCCTGTGTTGTTCACCATTTCCACTTTGTAGAATGTCGCCGTGTAATCCTGCAGATTATTGACGGCATCCTGGCACTTCTGTAACTGTTTCAGCATATCAGCCAGTTTGGAGTTCGCTACACCCGCTGTCTCATTGCTGACAGGTTGCACGCGACTGGTGACTGTTTTCGAATTTCCCGATTGCTGTTTTTTCAGTGCAGAATTTGTCTGGCCCACCTGTCCAGGTTCAGCCGCCTCCAAAGCAGGGCCACATGACCAGCTCAAGAGAGCGATGAGGAGAGCTCCAGACAGATAACGGGAGAAATATTTCAGGGAATGACCCATCACTGATGTGGCGTGAGAATACATAAGGTCCCTTCCTGTTGGTGGGCAAACAACAACTTTGACTATGGGGGCTACTGGTTTTTTGTAGCTGGTGACTTACATTCTTATCACCAGTTCCACAGAAGAGCTAGCTTCAAGAGAATTGTCCGTGACCGAATTCCATTTTAGGAAAACAGTTTTCTGGGGACAAACAGGAAGCGTCCGTCACCTCCCTGGGGATCGGACACAAATATAACTTAATGGATGTCCCACTATTAACAAGTGCAAAAAAAAGGCCAAATCGAACAGACTCCAGAGGAATTCCAATGAACCCGTTGAGAATAGGGTAAATAGGTTTAGTGGGTTGTCCCCGGCTCGTCGGCCAGCCTTCGATATTCATAAAGAGGGCTACGATCCTGTACTGAAATTTACCTCTCCCAGTTCCAGGTCCGAGGAATTGCAGCAGTGGGGGGAACAATTGAAAATTAGGTGAAATGAAGCCGCCTTGTATTATTTGCAATTGTTGTACTTAACGGTTTGGAATAGGATGATGTAATTCCAAGGATGATGGACCCATCCTGCGTACTTCGGTTTCTGTTTTGAAGCCGCCTTTATGATCATCTCACCGGTGCCTCGCCCGGTTTATTTGGGAGCGAAAGAAGGGATTCTTTCATGCGACAATCTTCAAGTGGCCCCATCACAACGATCCTGATGTTGATTCCGTTGGTCGTTGTGCCTTTGCTGGCAATGTTTGGCCTGCCCTCTTTCTCCGATAACAATACGGCTCAATCTCCAGAGGTTCGTATAAACGAACTGCTCGGGCAGCAAAGTAATCTTGGCCAGCCAGCCAATAATGGTTTTTCCCAGGGGGCCTGCAGCCACAGGGCATGAATCCGGCAGGGCAGGGTGACTACCAGAATCAGCGCAGGAGCTGAATACCGCTGCAAATCAATATCCGAATCACACACAAATCCACGGTCTGTCGCAACCAATTTTGATCAGATGAGCGCCAACAATCAGTCGGGCTCTCAACAGTTACCAGCCCAGGGAGTGAATCCGAACCAGCCTGGAACTGCCAATAATGCGACACAACTGGATACAACCCCGAGTCTCGGTTTAACCACTCATGATCGCGAGCTGGGTAACCGGTTCAACACTGCGCGAAATGAAAATGCTAATCCAGCCGGGTTCAACCAGGGAAGTAACGCCAACGCAGCGAATAATCCTACTGCACCTGCAGGATCAAACCAGGTTGATAATTTCAATCCGAGGAACCCGTTTCTCTCAAATCAGCAGAATGCTGACGCAGGTTTACCTTCGAATTCAGCAGACGAACCGGCAGCGTTCGACCCTGGGGCGGGTGAAGAATTTGGAGATACCAACACGATTCCCCCACTGGCAAATAATAATGCCTTTCCCCAACCCTCAAGTGGTGTTTCCAATTCCGGTTTCGAAACAGATGGGTTTGGACAGGATCAGTCTGGTAACAACATCGTTCCCCTCTCGGGCACGTTAGATAATGGTTCTGCTGCCATCAACCGCCAGCAATCCAATCAACTTCAGCCACAACCTCAACAGCCGCTAAGACAGCAACCACAATCACAGCAACCTGCCAATTCTGATTTAACCTGGCAGTCTGCCGTGAAATTATTGAATAACTGGGGCATCGATAACTTTGTGCTTCAACCGGGAGCAGAACCAGGTTCATTCCATTTCAGTTGTTACCATACTCCTGCAAATAATTCCCGGATCACCGTCCGTTACGAAGCGGAGTCAACAGAACCCCTGAAAGCTGTAGAGAATGTGTTGTTGCAGATTCAGCAACGTCATATCGAACAACAGAAACAGGGGCAATTTACCGGTCAACGTCAATAATCTTCTGTCGCGCGGAACACCCAGGTGGGTCTTCATTCATGAGCATGCTGCATCAAGGTCACAATTTTATTTATCAGGTGACCAGGCAACAGAACCAGAGAGCACTGAGCTCAACGGCCATCTCTCAGCAGTTTACAGACTCGGGGAACGAGTGGTTGCAATGCTGGCGACGACGCTCGCAGGCGTCGGTCGAAAAGACTCCCGTAGCAGCCAGCAGCTCGATTTCCCGTTCGCGTAAAGAAGCTCGTCTGGAAGCTGTTCTCTTCGTTGCAGAAGGAGCCCTCAGTGCGCGTAAACTGGCCCAGTATGCAACTCTCGCTGATCACAAGGAAGCCCGCGCGTTAATCGAACAATTAAATCTCGCCTACTCCCGGTCAGGTTCCAGCTTTCGTGTGGAATGCATCGCAGGAGGATATCGGTTATTGACGCGGCCTGAATTCGCACCCTGGCTCGATAAACTTCACGATCGGAAGATGGAAGTTCAACTCTCGGCACCCGCTTTGGAAACATTAACCATCGTCGCCTATCGGCAACCGGTGACCCGGGCCGATGTGGAAGCCGTGCGAGGAGTTCAGTCGACTGAGATTCTGAAGCTCCTCATGGAGAAGGGGCTCGTTCGCATTGTCGGAGAAGATGATTCGCTGGGACGTCCATATCTATATGGAACGACGACCCAGTTCCTGGAATCATTCGGTTTGGGAAGTTTGAAAGACCTCCCCTTGCGCGAAGAATTCGAGTTCAAAGAAGAACCTGGAGCGGAGCTGGAAGAGGTTTCCGAAGACGCAGAAGAGGGAACTGGAGAGCCGAATGCAACCAGCGAAAAATCAGCTTCTGACTCAGAACAGGTCGCCTGAGTATCTCTGTAGGGCAGCGTCTATTGTTCTGGCTATCTATAAACGCCAGGTATTGTCGCCTGAGTGTGCCACTGCTAGCTTGCCTAGCAGTGCCATTGTGAAATCAAACTACCTGAGAGTACAGGAGGGAAAACCCGAAAATTTTCGTGGTTGGTAACCATTTGGAAACAATCGAAACCGTTAACCGTACTCACACTGCTAGACGAGCTAGCAGTGGCACGCAAACAGTTTTACCTGAAATTTAGCGATAAAAGTAACACAACTCTGTCACTCTCAAAGTGCTTTAGAACCACTTTTCGTGGCACGGCTTTCTGGGCTTGGAGGAGTCGCCTCTACCTTCCAGGTTGCCCCGGCCGGTTGTTTCGCCAGCCAGAATCCATAGACGATTGCGATGCTGACAATCAACAGACTCACCCATTGGGAAATGGTCAGTGAAGTATTGAATTGTCCCATTTCATCACCACGAATGAACTCAATCAGAAACCGGGTGATCGGATAAATTGTCAGGACGAGTAAGGTAACCTGGCCATCCTTCTCTCGTCGCCAGAAATAAGCGGCAGCTAGTAAAGAGAGAATCAGGGCATTCAAGGAACTGTAGATCTGGCTCGGATGAAGTGGCAACGATTCCAGTGCTTCGGGAGAGAGGAAGCCTCCCTTCAGCAGCGCCATATACGGGACGCTGTCCTGAGGGAATTGCACTGCCCAGGGGAGCTCACAACGATCCCCCCAGCAGCAGCCATTCATAAAGCAACCCAGGCGACCGAATGCTAATCCCAGTAAAACGGAGGGAGCCGCAATATCCGCTATGAGTCGGGGAGAGTACCCTTTCAGATAACAGCGGGTGAAGAATGTAATCGCGCCGGCGATTAACCCACCGTATAAAACGAGTCCACCATCAGGCAGGTTGATCAGGGCAAACAGGTAACCGGAGAGAGAATTCACATTCTGAAAGACTTTATCCGGGTACTGGAGCACGAAGAAGAGCCTGGACCCCACGATTCCGATAAAAACAATCGCGAGTGCCATATCCCACATTGTCTGGCGAGGCATGCCAATCGCCTCGGCCCGGCGACCAGCTGTCCAACCACCCGCAACAATTCCCAGCATCACCATGAATCCATAACCGAAGACCGGGATACCCTGAGGAATACGCTCGGCAAAATTGGGGATAATGAAGAGAACGACCGCTCCAATCACCCAGGTAACGAGGGTAGAGCGAATCTCGGATGATTGTTGCTCTCCCGACTTTTTCGCTTTGGTGTACCAGATTAAACCGACGTTGAATAACGTCCATAAGAGAAGCACCAAGCCGAAGCCAAACAGGGGGATTTCTCCCAGAGGTCCCAGATCGAGGTGCCATCGAGATGAAAGCGAAACAGAACCTGACGCATAAAAAATTTTCCGATTGAGCGAAGGAGATCTTCTAGAGGCGATTTCAAAAACCAGTTGTGGTTGTTCTCAACTCTGCAAAAACAGGGTCAATGAGACCCATCAGAGGGTTTTGAAACTGCTTGTAGGACAGCCCACCCGCCGGCAGGCTCATCCCCATGAATGTTTATGGACCATAATTATTCATCGGGAGAGCATCATAGGCAAAACAGGGGTGGGAGCCAGTCGAGTCCCTTCCGCTTCTGGAATCGGAAATACCCGCCAGAATCAGCCGATTTTTACTTCCGGCAAGCGATAGAACTTCTGTGCATTTTCGTAGAACAGTTTTCGCTTGAACGATTCACTCCTGTTCCGGGTGATTTCGAGCAGAGCGGTGTACCACTGTTGATAGCTCGCTTTCAGAGTACATACAGGCCAGTCACCACCGAAGAAAATACGGTCTTCGCCAAAAGTGTCCATGCACTCATTCACGACAGGAGCCAGGTCGGCCGCTGTCCAGGTCCCTTCCTCGGCTGTGACCACGATCCCTGAAATTTTGCACATCGTGTTAGGATGCGAAGCCATCGCTTTCAGACCAGCCCGCCATTCATCATGAACTTTCGTATTCAGCTCGGTTACAGGCATGTTCCCGCAATGGTCGAGAATGAATCGAGTCTCGGGGCATTTCCCAACCAGTTCCGCTGCATCACCAACTTCAACAGGTCGCATGCAGAGGTCGTAACTTTTGTCGTGCGCACCCAGTAATTTCATGTTTTCAATGAATTGAGGTTTCAGACAGGTACCCGCTTTCCGGTCAGCATCGTGCAGCACAGTGCGGACCCCTTTGAAATACTCATTTCCAAGGAAGGGTTCGACATACGCTTTGAACTCAGCAGATTGAGGAGTTCCCCCAATGACAGCCCCCGTCATACTGTTGTCGTCCCGCTTACAGAGATCGAAGACATACTCAGCTTCCGCAGTCTGCTGTTCGGCAGCGACGTTGACTTCCATATAAACAGTTTGCGCAATCGGCACTTCGGAAGTTGCTTCACGGTATTCCGGTAACAGAAAATTTTTGCCGAGCGTCTCTTTAGCTGGTCCCTGCATCCAGGGAAGAGTGAAACGGTCGAGGTCCCACAGGTGTTGATGAGTATCGATTACGGGAATAGTTTGATTCACAGATAGAGCACCTTCTGTAAGAGAGGAAAGGCAAGTCATCGCTCCGAAGGCCAATGAACCCGTTTTCAGAAATTGACGACGAGTTACTGCGTGAGCTGGAGCAGGGAGAGATGTATGAATTCGAGCGTGTTGCGGTGCGGACATAAGAGGCGATTCCTCATCAGAGACAGGAGAGAGAGTACTCAGCTATTTGAGTACCGTTCGTGTCCCATCCAGCATAAGGTTCCCAGGAAGGGGGAACAAGAGTCGAACTCAATTCAACCTGTCAGGCAAGAGCTCCGAATCTGATCAGAAAGTCTCCTGATCCAGAGGGCGTGTGCACAGAATCTCCCGTTTCCAGTCAGGCTCCTGCACAGGCCAGCAATCGAGTTGCAGCTCTGAAGTCTTTGCCGAGTGGTACCTGTTTTCTGAATGCGTCTTCTCCCAGCAGGCTTTCTCAGCGGCTTGCAGCGGAGGAGGGGAGTGGGTCCAGTTGCATCTCCGGCTGGTTGGTTTCCCCTGATCAAAAATCGTCACCATCAACGGGCTCTCCACATCGAGCAGGCGATAGGCGATCAATTGATAACTGGCTGTGGAAAAACTCTCTTTGAGGGCGGTCAGATCCCCTTCCAGACGTACTGCCTCGTTACTGAACCAGCATTCCGGCAGTAAAAGTCGGGTAGCGAACAGATTCGCCAGGCTTTCACGGGGGGAGCTTGAGGAACTGCCCGTATCCTGTTCCTCGATCCATTCTTTCCAGCGATCCGACAATGTCTCACCGAGTTCATGTGCCAATGCCCAATGGACACGTTCTGGACGATCATCCGGTTTCAGAAAAATCGTCGGTTGGTTCTGAATTCGTTTGTACCTTCCACGCTCACACTGCTCCTCATTCAACACAATTTCCCAACCCAATTCCCGGGCTATCTGAAAACTGTTCACCGGTGGGGCGATAATCTCCGCCTGTTCCAGCAGATCATTTACGACCTGATCCAGTGAATTAAAAATTTCGAAATAAGTAGACATCTCAGTGTGAGTTAGTCAGTTTTAAGTGGCGTTGAGTATGTGTACATAATAACATATAAAGGGGGGTTTTCGAATGATCACTGGTCAGAATCACTCGGTTTCGAGCAGGAAAAAACATCAGGACCATACGCAGGACATCAACCCGCGTGGCCAGGTAACCGAAATGCTCTAAATCTGATCAGGTTAAAATAGGTGGCCTGTGAAAACTTTGTTTTCTCTACGCGAAATAGGTATTAGATCAGTCATAGCTGTCTTGAGTATTAACGAATACTGATACGCTGCGAGCGAGTTGTAGACACGGGGTTGAGGTCAACTTTGGTGTGTTGGACTTCCGATCTTTTTCTTGGAAACAAGGCGTTCTGTCTTTGTTTTTGAAACTTTTTTTCCAGTTGCGGTAGAGGATCCAGACAACTGGAAAAATTGTCCCCCCCATAAACCTTTGGGTGGAACGGAGTCCTTTGAGGGTTAGCAGACAGACTTCCAGAGAGCGCAAGTCTGTTTGAACCCACCTGAAAAAGGCCCACGATCCGTTGACTCCTGATGGCATGTCTATCGTTTTTCATTATTCGAACAAGCAATAGCCGAAACTGCCTTTCAGGCTTGGAAAGTAAACTGGATTGAATTGCGGTACCACTTTGGAATGTGCTCCAGGAATCGAGTATAAGCCTTATGTCTGATAACCCCATGCAACGGGATAAGAAAACCACCACCGGGTTACCCTCTCGGCCTGCACCGATCGGCCGCACATTAATAATGGCGACACTCGTTTTCGGTGTTGTCCTGACCGGTGTGATTGTGCTGAAAAATCGCGATGCTGCTTCCTATACAGGATACCTGCAGGCGAAATCGATGCTCATTAAAGCCCCTTTTTCTGCCAGGTTGGAATCAACCTTCGTACCCGAAGGGGAGCTCGTTGTTCCCGAGACACCGCTCTTTTCACTGATGGACGATCAGCTCGAACGACGAAAAGAAACCAAGCTGCGTCAAATTGCCATCCTGCGTACGAAACTCGAACAGGCTCAGGCTCAGGCGAAAATCGATCTTGCCGAGCTGATGAAGAACGCAGAAAACGAATTGCTCGAAACAAAATTGAAGTCAGCTAACCTCTTGAAAGAAAAGTTCGCGCACGAGATCGAAGACATCGCCTGGTCTGAATACTCCAACGATGAAATCGAAGTCGCCAGTCTGCAGCGAACTCCAGGATCGGCTGATTTACCTCTGGGCCCGACCAGTCCTAATGATCGGAAGATTGAAATTCTTTTACGTCGCGCCGCTGCCCAGAACGCGAATGAAGTCATCACCTCGCAGGTGGAACTTTGCCAGCGACGTATGCAGGAACTGGAAGAATACAAACAAAACCTGCCGAACAATGTGCAGGTTGCTGCGGGTGTGGAGTCAATTCAGGCCAGCTTGACCGAAGCGGAACAGGAGTATCAACTACTTGTGGACCAGCTGCAGGAACAGGTGGTGACTGCCCCCGGTTATGGACAGGTTGGCCTCTATGAAATTCAACCTGGCCAGACGGTCGAAGAGGGCGACCTGGTTGTGCGGATGTTTGATCAGGAAGAACTTTATGTCACGGTCGATATTCCCTCTCACGACGTTCACCGGTACGAAGTTTCCGATAAGCTCAAACTGAAGTTTCCGAACGGGAAGAAGAGCCGCGGCAAAATTGCCAAGATTGCTCCGCATGTCACCTCGCCCGAAGTGAGTGAATCACGGCCTGCCGGTCCAACCCTGGTGCGTCTCTGGATTGAACCCGCTGATGCACTCTGGCCGACCACTCCTATTGGCAGTCAGATTGAAATATCTCGTTAACCATATGGTTATCAGGATGTTAACGTGATTCACATCCTGCAGGATGATGCGCAGCTGAATTCGAACAGATAAACGATCTGTGATCTGACTCATTGGATTCAACTTATTTAAGCCTCGAATCCGCCGATTATCATGGAACAGAGGCTTTGGAATCCCTTATAATTCAGTCAGAGCACTGAGGCTTTACGTTCGGTTACAGGACGTTCGATCTTTGATAATTTGATGATCAGGAGCAGACAGAAAGGACAGGATCATGTTAGGACTCGTTGCCGATTTCGTTGAAACGGCAGAGGCAGTCGATTTCATTCAGGAAATTCGCCTTCGCACTTGAGCGCGACAGAACTATCAGCCCCTCAAGAGAGAAACCAACTGGCACCCCGTCATCCACGACGAAATGCAGAAAATGGACTCCGAAGTAAACCGAGGCTAAATACAGAGACTTCTTAGCCATCTGCACCCACTTCCTGAATCATCGATAAATTTGATCAGTGCAGGCAGTCGATCAGTTTTCAGGCAGTTTCCTGCCGCATACTGAGCAGACTCAATCATAATTGAAACATTCCACAGGCCCCGGCTTCCAATTCAAAGCCAGGGGCCTTTTTTCTGATATGCAGACTGAGAATATGTGCTAATCTTGATGGAAGCAGAGTGGCACTTTATTCGAAAAACAGAGGCTGTTTTTCCCATCCTCTTGCCGGCTTACCAGACGATACCTTCAGGAGTTTTTATTTCTATGTCTACCATCCAGCGTATCGTGCGACCCCTGGTAACCGCGCTTTGACAATGCTTGTGTTCGGCTTAATCTTTGCGATCTGTTCGGCAATCGTCATGGGTATGTTATCGGCCTCCGGTGCATTTATTAACTTTCTGATTTCCTGTTCGCCGGTGTCGTTACTGGTTTTGTGTTGCCTCTTATTCGTCTATGTCACAAACCACGACTTCAAATCCCGTTCTACTGTCTGATCATGTTCGTGATCACTGGCCTTGTTGCCATTCTGGTTGTTGACGGCAACAACACCGATGCCATGCTGAACCGTTTCGCTCAAGTTTTTGTCATGGCTGGCGGTTCTGTTTCCGGAGCGTTCTTTGGCGTCACCTTGCTCTCTTACTTTAAAAAGGTAGATCCGAACGAAGATTTCCCTCCACACGAAACGGGGCACGGTGGAGCATTCCCCAGTTTCATGAAATCGCAAAAAGACAGCTCGAAGTAATCGAACAGCTTCTACTGCTCCATTACTGCTGAAATTCAAGTTTTTGATCCACTTGACCGTCTGATGTGGTGAGTGTTGAGAGAATTTTCGGCGGATGGTTCAATAAGGCTCAAACCTTGAACATTCTTTCAAGGTGATTACCTGTTTTTAGCCGCAATCCCACTGAATTATTCGATCAATTCAGCAACCTGATCTTGTCGAACTCGTGTTAACTCACGAAACTTGGGTAATGAATACCCCTCATAAATCTGGATAGTGAGGGTGAATTACGCTTTGATATTTCCAATGGATTGACGTTTTTAAATGAATTTTCACTTTGATCGAATAACGATTCTATCAGTGCGGCCACTCTTTGCTCTCCTGCTGTTTTTGTCATTCTCACTCCTGTCGGTTGATCCAGTTTATTCTCAGCCCGCTCCCGAAAGCGTGAGTGAAACGACCACCACCGAAGAGAAGCAGACTCCCGCCGAGGTGCTTGCTCGCGTCGATGAACTGGTGCGACAGATCACCTCAAATACGGAAGCGGATGAGGCGACCAAAACAGAAGCCGACAAACTGAAACAGCAGATTCAAGCCTCGCTCGACGATTGGAAGAAACAGTGGGAGCTGAACAACAAATATCAGCAGGATATTAAAACAACTCCGACGGAAGCCCAGAAGCTGAAGGACACCAAAGACCAGCTACAGAATGGTCCTCCTCGTGATTTTTCCCAGATCACTTCCGCAGCTGAACTGGAACAGGAACTTAATACGGCGAAAGCCCGCCTGGAAACATTACAGAAAGAAACTGCCGCCCTGACGCAAGAGGCGAGTAAACGACTAACCGCCCGTCAGGAAATTCCCGCGCAGCTTGAAAAGCTGTCCGAGGAAGAAGCAGCCCTGACAAACACGTTGCAAACCGATCAGGTGACAGTTACCTCACCACCGCTCGAACAGTTACGACGTCTCGATCAACAGTCGTTACGCGTACGCATCAATCAGAGACGGAAGGCACTCGAGTCTCAGATTCAGTTGTACGACATTCAACAGACTGTCGACTGGCTCCAGCTCAAAACCGAATTGACAGAGCTGCAACTGACAAAAACTCAGGAACAGGTGAAAACCCTGACTGAAGAATTTCAGATTGCCCGCCAACGGGAGGCGGCTAAAGCGGTTAAGGAAGCGGAAACCCAGAATGAACAAGCGCTGCTGAAATATCCCGGTATGAAACTGATTCTCAATCAGTATCGGGACTGGGCTGTGGAGAATCAGCAGGTTATCAAAGAACTGACGAATGCGGAGAACACACTGACGAATCACAAGATTCGTCTGGACGAATTAAACAAACAGTATGAGCGAGTGACCTTACTGGTTGAGCAGGTCGGTCACACCGGTCCCATCGGTATCATGCTGCGTAAGTTAAAGACAGAGATCCGTGATGTTGATGATATGATCAAACAGATTCAGGATCGAAATGAAACCCTGGCAGATATTCCGCTGAAGATTTTCAAGATGCAGGAAGAACGGTCCCTGATGCTGCAGCCCGATCAACTGGTGCAGAAAATCATGCCCAACGCCAGCCAGGATGATCAGAAACGGGCACTGGAGGCAATCCGTAAACAACGTGAGATTCACAAAACGCTTCGGCACAATAAAGAGGAATACAACACTGTCCTGCTGGAGCTGAACACCACCGACAAAGCTTTTATTGCCAAACAGCAGGAATTCATCTCGTACATCGATGAACGTGTTCTCTGGATTCGCAGTTCCACAAATTCCGCACTTTCCTTCAAAGACTTGCGCAAGGAAGCGGACATTTTCACATGGCTTTTCAATTGGGACAGCTGGAAACAGGTCTGGACTCAGACGATTGGTCGCATTCGTCAGGCACCCTGGTTGTCGGTAGCACTCATTCTGCTCTGGTCTTTCCTGCTCGTCATGGGAACCCGCTGGCGGCGTGATCTGGCGGCCATCAGTAAACAGATTACTCCGAGCGCCTACTACAAATTCTTTCCCACGGTGAAAGCAACCATTCTTTCACTGTTGATCGCCGTTGTCTGGCCTTTATTCTTCTGGGGTTGGGCGTGGCAGTTGGAGCAGCAGCCAGATTTGAATGGCTTTCCAGAAAAAATTGTTCCCGCACTTTATCAGATTGGGTATTGGTTTTTTGCGCTCGAATTTATCCGGTTGCTGTTCCGCTCCAAAGGTCTGGCCGATTCACACTTCCAGTGGAACTTTGCCTCAATGCTCACTGTTCGGCGAAACATTCGCTGGCTGATGGCTTTCTCAGTTCCTTTACTACTGGCATTTGGTTTACTTCGTGGTTTTGAATCGGAAGTGGAAAATGATCCGGTAAATTTCAATCAGGCGAACTCCGAGCAAATTACACCACAAGATCAGGCCGCAATCGATGAGCTGAATTCAAATATCACGACAGACACAGGTACTGTGGACGCCACGTTACAGACGGACCTGACCAGTGTCGAGTACGATGCCTGGCAGCGAGTCGCTTACATTCTGTTCCTGGCGTGTGTAACCATCTTCCTCTTCAATATTTTCAGGCCCTCTTCCGGTCTGTTTCAGACAGTCATTGATTACAAACAGAATGCCTGGATGGACCGGCTGCGTGGACCGACCTGTCTGGTGATTGTGGCAATCCCGGCCACCCTGATGCTCCTCAGCTTTATGGGTTTTCATTACACCTCTCTGCAACTGAGTGGGTTCTTTGTTAAAACCGCCTGGTTCCTGCTCGCGCTCTTTGTCATTCGTGCCTTGCTGCTGCGCTGGATTATGCTCGGTTATCGACGCTTAAGCATCCAGCGCGCCCAGCAGAAACGCGAACAGCGGGAAGCCGAAAAACTCGCTCAGGAACAGTCCGACGAAAAGCAGTCTGCGGAATCGCCCATTAAAATCGAAGAAGATCGTCCCATCGACCTCCGATTCAGTTCGCATCAGATCCGGCGCCTCTTGAATGCGACACTCTGGACGATTGCCTTCTGCGGTCTCTGGTTGATCTGGACCGAAATGATCCCCGCCCTCAGTCTGCTCGATAGTTCCGAACGTTTTGCGATCTGGCATACCACGACTGAGCAGACCGATCCTGACACAAATAACACAATTGTGATTCGGGAACCGGTCACTATCTTTGACCTCGTGCTGGGCTTTGCCATCGCGCTGTTGACTGTCGCGGCCACTCGTAACATTCCCGGTTTGCTCGAAATGACCGTTCTGGAACAGTTACCAATCGATGCTTCAATTCGTTATGCCATCACCACCATTGCCCGGTATGTCTGTATTCTGATCGGGGTGATTGTTGGTTTTCAGGTGATCGGTCTGGCCTGGTCTCAGGTCCAGTGGATGGCAACCGCGTTGACCTTCGGTCTCGCTTTTGGTCTACAGGAAATTTTCGCAAATTTCATCTCTGGTATCATTCTCCTGTTCGAGCGACCGATACGCGTCGGTGACGTCGTCACAATCGATTCCGTCTCGGGTGTTGTCTCTCGTATCCGCATGCGGGCGACCACTATTACTGACTGGGACCGTAAGGAATATGTCGTCCCCAATAAAGAGTTCATCACGGGCCGATTACTTAACTGGACATTAACCGACCCGATTAACCGGATCGTGATTGAAGTCGGTATTGCTTACGGATCCGATATAGAACGGGCACGTAATATCATTCTGCAACTCGCCACCTCACATCCTGAAACTCTGGAAGATCCACCCCCAGTGGTGACCTTCGATCGCTTTGGCGACAGCGCTTTAAACCTGACCCTCAGGGCTTATCTCCCCAGTCTGGAGAACCGACTGTTGACTCTGCATCAGTTACATCTGCAGATCAACAACGAGTTCAATGCTGCTGGAATCGAAATCTCCTTCCCTCAACGCGATCTCCATATCCGTTCAATGCCCAAAGAATTCTTCCGGGATCACAGTTCCAGTTCCAGCTCGAATGGCAACGGCAACGGCAACGGCAAATCGCACGAAGAAAACGGTCACAGCAAACCGGAACCACCCACTGAACCTGCTTCGGCTCTGACCCTCAATCCAGCTGATGATGAATCATTCTCTTCTAAACAGGTTACCGATCCCGGCCTGGATGAATAGGGGAGTTTCTGGAACCACAGATGGACACGGATAAACACAGATTCTGGGATTCATTGTGGCAAATGTTCCAAAAGCGGAGACATACTTCAGAAGTTCCTCTTCGATCTTCTTACGGAGGCAATAGCGGCACCGCACCTAGGAATTTGTCGATGAAGGAATATGTTGAACAGTACGTTCGTAAACGCGATCAGGCTTTGTTTGTTTATGATGAGGATGAATTTCATAAACGGAAGTCATTAAAAAAGATTCTATTCATAGCAACTCTATGGAGTGGTAATTCTCAGATGACTCTCCGCAAACTGGGAGAATACTTAGGTAAGAATTACCTGCTGGATTTGACAATTCTAATTATCGATTCCGATGAAGAGACTTATGGTTCTTTTATCCCTGAGCATCTCTATGGAACACTCGTCGGATATGGTCCACTGCTGATGTACCACGACGGGGAACAGGTCGGTTTTTGCACGGGTAAAACCCCAGATCAAATCGCTGAGCAATTAGATCAGTTTTTAAAACCATGAAACCAGATCGCGCAGCGACAAGCTATTCACGAGTTGCTTAATCTTCACTCGGCCACGCCGTAATCGGGCCTACGGCAGTTGAAGGGAGAGACCGAATGAATTCGTAGATCCAAGTCGACTCTCCTGATTCCGTCACTGTTCGTATCCGTCGATACAAACCTTCATCCACTCCTTCATAGTCATCCAGTTGTTGAAACAACTCGGATGGGATCGCAATCAGGTGCCCCGCAAACCAGTCTTCCACCTGATCAATCTGCACAGCAGCGGGGTACTCTCCCAGGTCATACAGCAATCCGTGTACTCGATCGGCTTTGATCGCTCGCGCTTGAGTAGGGAACCGATACCCGGGCTGCAGGGAACCATAGACGAATAAAAGTTCTTCCTGCATTTGAAGTTGATCCCTGGAGTTTATTCGTCCGTGCCCCAACGCTTCATCAGGTCGTTCGAAATCTGCAACTGATCCAGAATTCTTCCCACCACGAAATCGATCAGGTCTTCAATGCTTTCCGGTTGGCGATAGAACCCCGGCATGGCTGGTAACACGACGGCACCAGCTTCGCTGAGTGTGGTCATATTTCGAAGTTGGATCGTTCCGAGGGGGGTTTCCCTGGGAACGACGATTAACTTCCTGCGTTCCTTCAGATGAACATCGGCCGCACGCTGAATCAGATTTCCCGATAAGCCATGTGCGATGCTGGATAATGTTCCCATAGAGCAGGGTACGATCACCATTCCCGCAGTTGGAAATGAACCGCTTGCCATCCCCGCACGGAAGTCGGTGTGGCGATAGTAAGCAAAACGGGCCGCAGCATCGTTCACCCAATCTGCATTCGGAAAGAGCTCCGCCAGATTGACGTCGTTCAGGTCGACTGTCCGGTTGACTTCCGTGCGAAAGACTTCAGCAGCTGCCGGGCTCATTGTCAGATGGACATGACATCCCGCCTGCAGCATTACTTCCAGCAACCGCAATCCATAACGCGATCCACTGGCACCCGTCATGGCGATGACATAGGGGAGGTTGGCAGATGATTGGGAAGAGTTCATGTTGTTTCCGCTGGTGGTTTGGTTCCCCAGTATAATCCGGCCACACCAAACGTGAGTGGTTTCCAGGCCACGTCAGTGAGACCTGCCTCCCGCATTAATTTCATCAGGTCCTCTCCGTAGGGAAACTCCGAGACCGACTCGGGTAGATAATTGTAGGCCGACTGTTGGTTGCGGGCCAACATTTGTCCGAGGCGAGGGAGAATCGAGCGAAAATACCAACCGTAAAAGGATCGAATGACAGGATTTCCCGGAATTCCGAATTCCAGAATGGCGACTTTTCCACCCGGTCGACAGACACGCGTCATCTCGCGCAGGCCCGCCATCGTATCGGAGACATTCCTTAAACCAAAAGCGACGGAAACAATCTGGAACAGGTTATCTTCAAAAGGGAGATCCTGCGTATCCGCTTCCAGAAACTGCACCGTCTGCCCGTTCGTCCGGTTGGGTTTCTCTCTCTGTTTCTCTCGCGCAATCTCCAGCATTTCATGCGTGAAGTCGCTACCGACAATCGGGGTTTCTGGAGAAGCCTGTTTCGCAAAAGCAAACGCAAGATCCCCCGTTCCCGTACAGACATCCAGATCGGATCGGACCCCTCTGGACGAATCTTCCTGACTGTCAGCCAGCGCCAGTAGTAATCTGTTCCTCCCGAGAGGAAGTGATTCATGAAATCATATCGCCCGGAGATCTCGCCAAACATCTGACGAACTCGCGATCCTGATTTATCAACATTCATAGAGTGGCAGCTTCCAGGCAGGAAATCAATCAGCTTATAAGCATGCAGATTGTGGATTAAACATTACTAACCGCAGGTGAGTTCCCATCTTAACCGGCAGATCGACCTTTTTCAGGGATCAGGCGGCAAATTTAAGTGAATGGAACAAACAAAGGGCGACTGCGGTCGCATCGGCGACGTCATTCGGTTCCGGAATCTCAGGGAGTCCGAGTTCGAATTTGACTGCATGCTGAATCTGTTCCTTGGAGGCCTTTCCACTGCCAGTCAACATTCGTTTAATCTGCGTCGGCGTGTAATGGATAATGGTCAATCCTTTTTCAGCCGCGGCAAACAGAATCGCCCCGCGGGCGTGAGCCATCATCAGGGCACTCTTGGGGTTTTTATACGCAGTAAAAACCTGTTCGATGCCCATCATCTCGGGGTGAAACTCTTCGAGGATCTCCTGCAGACCGGTGCCGATTTCGTAAACCCGCTCCGCCAGACTGAGAGATGCCGTCGAGCGGATAAGGCCTCCTCAGCAGGGCAGGGTGCTTGGCCCCAGGTTCCAACTGCAACAGCGCGTAGCCCGTCCGATTCAAACCAGGGTCGATTCCAGGTAGCGGATCGATTTCTGCGGCGTACGCGGTGTCACAATAGTTATCCCCGTTTCCAGCTCGTTTTCTCGGGACGGTCTTCCAGTACGATGTTGAGGGCATTCAAGCCATCGCGAATCTGATCAGCAATCGCCCACTGTTTTTCTTTACGGGCATTCGCACGTAAGGCGATGATCAGTTCCATCAGATCGTTCGCCAGACCATCATCAGCACCTTCGGCGGCGATTGGTTTGATAAAGACACCCAGAATGTTGGAAAGCTCTTTGAACAACGTCATCCCGGTGGTAAGTGCATCGAGAGCTGCCGCGGTTTTTCCTGTTTCCAGTTTCTGATCCGCAACAAAACCATTCAGCAAGCGAATCATATCATGCAGGAAACCGATCGCTCCGCCGGTGTTGAAGTCATCCTCCATCGCATCCCAGAAACGATCCCGTAACTGAGAGAGTTCTGCAAAGAACGCTTTCGGTTCACCGGAAAGATCAACCGATTCTTTCTTGGAGGTTGAGGATTTCAGATCATAGAAACTGTTTCCTGAAACGCGTTCATACGTTTCGAACAAACGATAGAACCGTTCGAGTCCTTACCAGTTTCCTGAATACGTTCATCACTGAAATCGATCGGACTGCGGTAATGGGTCGCCAGCAGGAAGAAACGAACTGTCTCCGGGTGATGCTTGGCGAATAGCTCTTTAACAGAAGCGGCTCCTTTCGAGCCGGAAAGTTTATCAGCTTCCTGCGCTCTTTCTGTTCGGCCAGATCACCATGCTTATCATGACCACCACCCACCTTGCCGGAACCGGAACCCGCCTGCATCAGGCCATTGTGCAGCCAGTACCGGGTGAAGGGTTTGCCGGTGCAGCATTCCGATTGCGCCAGTTCGTTCTCATGATGTGGGAACATCAGGTCGAGACCCCCACCATGAATGTCGAGAGTTTCCCCCAGATGTTTCTTGCTCATCGCCGAGCATTCGATATGCCAGCCCGGACGGCCCGGTCCCCAGGGACTGTCCCAGGCTGGTTCTTTTGGCTTCGATTTTTTCCAGAGGGCAAAGTCAGCCGGGTTACGTTTCTGGTCCGCTGTCTCGATGCGGGTTCCCGCCAGCATCTCATCAATGTTACGCCGGCTCAGTTTTCCGTAATCATCATCCTCTTCAACAGCGAAGTAGACATCTCCATCCAGAGGGTACGCATGACCGTTCTTGACCAGTGTGGAGATCATGTCGAGCATTTCCTGGATGTGCTCGGTCGCATAGGGGAACAGGTCGACCGAGTTGACACCCATCGTTTCCAGGTTTTCGAAGTAGTCTTCGGTCATCTGCTTCGCCAGTTTTTCGACCGTCGTGCCCAGCTCATTCGCTTTATTGATCAGCTTGTCATCGATGTCCGTAATATTGATTACGAACTTCACATCATATCCACTGTAGACGAGGAAGCGTTTGATCGTATCAAAGATAACCGGACCGACCATGTGGCCGATGTGCGCAGGTTTGTAGACAGTGGGGCCGCAAAGATACATATTCACTTTGCCGGGAGTGACCGGTTTGAAGTCTTCCTTATCGCGCGTCAGTGTGTTGTAAACCCGTAAGGCCATCGTCCTGATTACTTTCTCTCAATGTTTGTCTTGTAGTATGTGTGTCTGATATGCTGACTGGAACTTGTTTTAAGGCAGTCAAAAAAGCCTGCTCTTCGCTTGTTTTCTTCACTCGCTGGAAAAAATGCAAGGGCAACCAGCCGAATCGACCGGGAACCTCTCTGTTGGAAATCAGGTCTGTTCGAGCAGGACAACGACGGTCGCTTCCATCGCCTCCTGCAAACCAACCGGCCCCACCTTTTCCCCCGTCTTCGCTTTCACATTCACCAGCGACTCCTCGACCTTCAGCAACTGCGCCAGGTTCGTCCGGATTGCCTCTTTGTAGGGAAGCAGCTTCGGTTGCTGTGCGTGAATGATGCAATCGAGGTTAACCACCTTCCAGCCCATCTTGCTGATTTGTTCCACCGCCGCCTCCACAAACTGATGTGAAGCAGCCCCTTTCCATTGAGGATCGGTGTCGGGGAACCACTCGCCAATATCACCCAGACCGACTGCCCCCAGCAGGGCGTCGGTGATCGCATGCAGGACGATATCCGCGTCGCTATGGCCGACCAGGCCATGCGTGTGCTCGACAGTGACACCCCCCAGAATCAGGGGAAGTCCTTCCGCCAGACGATGAATATCCGTTCCCAATCCGACCCGGAATGACACAGGGGACTCCATGGAATGCTGTAAGTGATTGTTTACCAGTAATTTGTGAATTACTGCGGTGACAGAAATTCTGTAACTTGGCCGGCATCATAGCTTTCTACTACAAATCAGGCAATCAGAGTCTGCTCAGTAGTCTGGTGGGTATAGGAGGCTCAGGGTGAATTGGCAGTGACAGATGTAATTAAGATGTCCCTATAGTGATGGCTCATCCGACGGGAGTCATAGCTCCCGTAAACCCCTGATTGACACAAATTTAGAATTTACCTAGACTTCCCGCCTCTCTAAATAGATCTCAAATCAATCACTACCAATATTTCGCACACACTTGTGTGTTCCAAACTGGGCCAAGGTTTCAAGAGGAAACCTGCTGATCGAAGCTTGATCTGTTTAGTAACACATTAGTAATACAGAAATGGAGTTCTGTTTTGCCTCGTACTTTCCAATGTCAACATACATTGCTGTTGTGCATAATCGTACTGATTACGCTCACAGGGTGTCCTATGTTGCAGATGGAAAAATCGAAGACGGCGGCAGAGTTCTTTAAGACTGCTGATAATAGCCGCAATATCCCGCAAACGAATGTGAGCACAATCGATCTCGAAGTCGTCACATTGCATCGACCTGTCGGTGATCCGTTGATGGGAGAGAAACTCTGGAAAGAAGTCGATGAAATCGGCATGCTGGTCGACGCCGATTATGAGACGCATAAGAACCTGTCCAAAAATGGAATTCGTGTCGGTGTCATTGGTAGTTCTTATCCAGCGGCAATGGAAGAACTGTTAGGCATGACCACCGAAGAGGAATCGAGATCCTTTTCTGAAGACGATTCCAGTTTCATCGTGAAAGCGTTCACAGTTGCCTCAGGTGGTGAAGCCGAGATCAATTGCAGTCTGGCAAAACAGATTGATGCAGTACGTATTCCCATGCTCGATGGGGATGAGATCAGTGACTTTCCGGAAGGAACCGTCTGCCGCCTCCGAGTCGTTCCCCGCCGGACGCAGGATGGTTGGATCAAAATGGAAATCCAACCGGAAATTCATCACGGTCAGAAAGCGATGCGACCGACAGCGAACCTCACTGGATTACAGCAGAAGTTTTCCCAGCAAATCCTTCCCATCTTCAGTCAACGTTTTGAAGTGGAAATGAATGTTGGTGAGATGCTGCTGATTACCAGTGAAGGGGATGACACTCACTCGCTGGGCCATCATTTCTTCCGCAGTCATCAGGAAGCGGGAGACATGCAGCGGCTCATTCTGATCCGCCTGGCAAACATCAATAAATCGGGCGCGCTCATTAAATCAGCCCGAATTGTGAAGTAGGCCTTCGCCACCGGCCTGCCCCTGAATGACTGTTGACAGCTTTGAATATGATGGCTCTATTTGAACGTTTTTGCTCTAATGAGCTGCAGGCTCCATTCTGTTTGAGTCAGGTGTTTCCTACGGACATCTCTCATTCCTCTCGTATCACTCACTTCTCTGCAATCTGTAAGGAACCTTAAAATGGGTATGATTAAAGAATTCAAAGAATTTGCCATGCGTGGCAACGTAATGGACATGGCCGTCGGGATTATCATCGGTGCTGGTTTCGGCAAGATCGTATCTTCATTTGTGAACGATGTCGTCATGCCTCCCATTGGGCTCCTGATGGGAAATGTCGACTTCTCAGAGCTTACCCTCCAGTTGGCATCAGAAGGCGCCGACGGCAAACCGGTCGTGATCAAGTATGGGCTCTTCATCAATACTGTGATCGATTTCGTGATTGTCGCGTTTGTCATCTTTCTGTTAATCAAACAGATGAATCGCCTGAAAGCTCAGGAACCTGAACCTGCACCCACGGAGAAAAATGTCCCAAATGCCTGATGATGGTCCCCTTCGAAGCGAGCCGTTGCGGGCATTGCACCTCTGAAATCTGATCCTGCTGCTTTGAATTTGTTTAGCATGTTCATATCCCCTCGCCAATCAATACCGGCATCCGTTCGTGTCGGGTCATGATGCGGTAGTAGTGGGAAGCAGGTTCGGTGAGCAGGTAGGTGTGGCGGCCGACGAGGATGCCGTGAATCCCCTCCCGGACCAGGAACCAGATTCCTTTATCACAGCAGAGGCTGGCCGGAATGACAATTGGTATCGGTTGTCGTTCTGACCAGCGTCCTGCTTCGAGCGCCTCTTTGGGGCAGTAACCTGCCCAGGGAAGAATCAGCAGTTGACCCTCCGTCCAGACGGGAAGACGGGGGGTATGTTCCCGGAACGCAAAATGATATTCCGGTTCCCCGTTCCCCCGATCGAACGGAGTCAGTTTGTTTTGCTCAATTAATGTCTCGGGTAATTCCCGCCACGTTACAGAAATAACATCACACATCGTGCGCGATCCAGTCAGAAGTCGTTATGAAACCTGTCAAGGCAGGCAGCCGAGTGTGGCTCCTTCTATCACTCTCTGCCTTTTTGTAAATTAAGTTCAGTGTCACCGCCGGTGTGTCAGTAGTGTTCTGTCTACCTGTAAATGTCATGTAATTAAAGGTGGGTAGCCCAGACAATCTTGAAAAGTTGTCTGGGTCGCGAAGCGACAAGAGGGGAATACAGAAAATACAATCATTATTAAATCACACATCGAACTGCCCTCTTGTGCCTGTCGGCACGCAGTGTTGTCTGGATTGCGAAGCAACACAAAAGTGATGAATGCAGAGTGATTAAAATAGCTTATTGAGCACTTCCCATGGGAAAACAATCAACGCTTTCGCGTGCCTGCGGCATCCAGACAACTCGATGAGATTGTCTGGACCACCCTTGTATTTACATGACATTTACAGGTAGACAGAACACTACGGGGGCCACCACTGCCGTATTAGAAACACATCTTCCGGCGACGTCGCAGATGTCGTAATCGTTGGCTTCGTCTTCGTAGAGCTCTTTGATGGCCAGGGTGTCGCCGCTGCGAACGGTAAACCGGCCCAGCTTTTCGTTGACCGCCGCCTTCAACTGATCGAGAGGGGGAAGGGGAGGGGCGTCGAACAGGGATCGCTGAATCAGATTTCTGAGGGGTTAATCGTTCGGAGATCAGGTGCATGTACGAGACGCATTTCGTCAACGGCATGTGGGCAATCATCCTCTTGGCGGCGGTGATCAGGTCGTCAAACGAGGAGGTCGGTTCATCCAGCTTCGTTACCTGTCCCCAACCGGTGTTGTCTTCGTATTGAATGGAGAGAGTCAGCAACTGCGCGTGCATCTGGTTCTGATTGAGTGCTTCGGACAGTCGTTCCGTGTTGCGTGTCAGCCAACTGATAATCCGTTCGCGGTCTTTCGATTTGCGACCAATCGATCCTCCCCTGGCCACCGCCTTGTGCGTGGGGCGACGGGTGACGATCGGAGTGACCCGTTCTCCATGCAGTTCATACCAGAGAGCTTCCCTTAATCGTGAGCAGGTCCCGGATTTCAATCCGGTCGGCATTGGCGAAATCAAGACAGGTGTTGATGCCGAGTCGCTGTAGTTTTTTCTCACTGCGCCAACCGACACCACACAGTTCCCCACCGGTTGCGATTGCAGAAACTCTTCGTCTTTCCCGAACAGTGTTCGGCAACCATAAGGTTTGGCTGAATCGGAGCAGAGTTTGGCGAGCGTTTTACTCGGGGCGATGCCAATTGAAACGGGAATCCCGATTTTCTGATTGATCTCTTCCTGCAAGCGGAAGGCTGCCTGCTCGACGGGGCATTTATAGATGCGGCTCAGTTCGTCGGCGTCGAAGAACATTTCGTCGATCGAATAATACTCCACCACCGGGGAAACCTGTTTCAGCAGGTTGAGCATCTGCCGGGAGATCACCTCGTACCAGCGGAAGTCCCGCTTGATAAAGACGGCGTTCGGGCAGACCTCGACCGCTTCCCAGATCGGCATGCCGGTTTTGACTCCGTACGCCTTCAGTTCGTATGATTTAGCAATCACACACGCCCCCTGATTCCCCAGCACACCACAGGGAACCCCTTTAAAATGAGGAGCCCGCACCCGTTCGGCGGAAACATAGAAGCAGTCGGAGTCGATATGTCCTATCAGTTTTGTGTACATGGGAACATATTCGTCTATTTTCAGTTACTGGTAAAGTGTATAGTGTCTCGGGTGAGCAAGTTTTCTGAAAATCGTATTAGCAACGGTGACGAACCGACGGAATAAAAGAATATGTGCGGACGATTTACGTTAAGAATTCCTCCCGAAAAATTATGGGAGATTCTGCAGGCAGAGTTCGACTGGAAGCCTCGCTTCAACATCGCTCCTCGCAACAAACCCCGATTGTCCGCTTCCGGGATGGAAAACCGATCATCGAGCAGGCCCGCTGGGGGTTCATTCCAAGCTGGGCGAAGGACGAGAAAATCGGTTACAAGATGATCAACGCCCGGTCGGAAGAAATCGCCCGCAGTTACAAGGGAGCTCTCAAAAGTCGCCGCTGTCTGGTCGTTGCCGATGGCTGGTACGAGTGGAAAAACAAGCAACCCTATCACTTCCGCCTGCCGGGAAATGAACCCTTCGCCTTCGCCGGCTTATGGGAACGCTGGAAAGAGATCGAATTGTTCACGATCTTCACAACCGGCTCGACGGGCGTCGCCGCTAACTATCACGACCGGATGCCGGTGATTATCCCTCCCGATGCCTACGAACCCTGGCTCGACCCGGAAATCGACGGTAACGACCTGATCGCCCCCTTGTTGAAACCCTGGCCCGGCAAAATCGAAGTCGTCGAAGCCAACTCTAATGTCGGCAACCCCGAAACGAAGGCCCGGAAATGCTGCCGGAAGAGGAGGGGAGAATGCTGAGAGATGATACGTGGAGATTGAGCAGTGCAAAGAGCTTACGGAGCGAGATATCGAGGAAAATTTAAATGAAATGAGTGAGTATTGGCAAGAGATACTTAAATGAAATGATCAAGTCGTCAGCGGCTTGGTTGATATAAGCTTAATGAGGAGGAAGATGGAATATTAGGGTGTCGGAGAAGACGATTACTTCGCTACCTTTATAGTGTTTGGCTGCGGAGTATTGAATGTTGTAAACAACATTGCGTCTTCGCTTATAAAATTTCAATACTTCAGGGGTACAATCATACGAGACAATCCAAGGTTGCTGGATACTACTTTGGATTGTTTTTGATATGCGAGAGTGGTCATTTGGAGTGTAGTGATGAAGGTAAAGACGATCTGCTTTGTGATAGTATGGGGGGTCAAGATAAACGAGTGTGTTGTGTGGTAGGCGAGGTAAATAGTCTAGTATAAATCTTTCCGCGTCCCAGTTTCTTAATCTGATGTGACGGCGTTTGGCAGCAATGGAACGCATTCTTTCGACTAGTATTTGTCGTGGGAAACGAGCATCCATTCTCCACTTACCAGACTGTGATTTGCCTCCAATAAGACCCGCATTGAATATTCCAGATCTATTGCAGCGATTTAAAAAAAAAGCACTGAATCCTAGGTCGAAAATATTTGCGGATTTACCTTCATTGAAAATAGATTTCTGCGTAGTCCATTCCTTGGTTGTTAAAGGTATTGTAAGAACTTTATTACATAGATCGTCAGTATTATTAAGTAAAGAATACCAAAAGGCATACACGTGGTAACTTGCATCATTAAGGTGAATTTACTGACTTGATTTGAAAGTAAAAGATTGATGCCTATACCTCCTCCACCGGCATAAGGCTCAACATACCCCACCAATCAAGTCGTTGTGAAATAGTAATTCATTAATGAATGGAGCTAGTCGCTGTTTTCCTCCAGGGTATCGTAAAGGTGTTCTATGGATGGCCATGATTGAACCTATGTCAAGAATTCATTGCTTCAATTAAAGGGAATAAATTCGTAAGGGATGTGCAAATATCATTTTGCGAGATAGTGAAATTAGAATTATGCACAAGGTGATTCATGGAAGTTACAGAAAGGCAATTATCATTTTTTGCTAATTCTGTCATGGCTCCATGAAGTTCTTTGAGTTTCATTTTGTCTTGCTCGTTATTCGTCAAGTGCTTGGTGACATCTCGCAACAAATTGACAAGTTTCTTGTCATTCCCATTTTTTTCATGAGCAGCGGGGCCGCCTGATTTTTTGTGATCAGAACAATAAGCCTTCGCAGACAATTCTACAATGCTGCGAATTAGAAAACAAAATGCGAAAGGGTGTTTTGAGATCTTCAGTGTTTTCGCTTCATTTGTCAATGTTACAATTTTGCTTCTATTGGCTCCTCTTGGATTAAAATCTTTGAGCATCTGTATGACTGATTTTTCAGAATTTAAGGGAGCGGATGACTGCTTTTTTTGAGTGTCAGATTTCTTTTTCTTCGTTGATGCGGCAGCTTTTGTTGTCTTAGCATTCGGGAGGGGATTGATGTTTTCATCTTTTTTTGTTTCAACCTTAGGGAAGCCATAGAGTAATTCCCCAAACTCTTCTGAAGATCTGATATCTTTGAAGGTAAGAGTTCCACTTCCTATATCAAATAAAATTTGCTCTAGGTTATTCCTAAATTTAATTTTGGGATATTTCTCGGCTAAGTCCTTCGAATTAATTGTTCCGCATCGTTCGGCTATCTTACTTATAGCCTCGTTAAGCGTAGACAGGGCATAATCTCCACCCCACCTTTCTCTCTGCAATTGTGTTAAATTTCTACCTTTTTCAAGGTATTTCTCAAGTAAATCAAGACCAGGTTCGTCACGCCCTTGTTTCTCTCTATTATGACGAGCTTTAGCTACAGCGTTCCATGCATCTCTACCTGCAATTTCACCTTTTCCATGTGTCATTGTGATTAGTTTGTCTACTGTGCTTTCTTCTTCCGGTGCGTACACTAGACAAGGAACTTCTTTATTATCGGATTTCCATTTACGGGATAAATTCTGAATTGAATCAGTGATTTCATCCGGAATGGCTATCTCTTTTGATGAAAAATAACCCAAAGCAATTTTTAGACAAGCTATCCTTCTATTGCCCTCTTTGACAACATGACTTCGATTTTCTTTCAAAACAATTATGTTTTCAGTCGGATGATATCCATCAGCCAGAAGGCTTCTCATCAATCCCCAAAAACGCTCTGGTTTTAATGCAATCATTGCCTCTACTGCAGAAGCTTCTGACTCTTGAGTAACTGTGCGATAATTGTTCAAATCAAGATGCAAATTCTTGATTGCGATAGATTTACTAATCGGCATTTCACTTGTCCGCTGCTGGTGTCCAAATGTGCGTAATGCGTTTAACATAACACCTAAAGATTCCCATTTCTATCTCTCTAATAACAATAGAGAAAGAAAACTAGCATAAAAACTAACTCTTTTTCTTCAGTTAACTTGGCCATCGGATGTAGAATCTGAAAGTAGCTTTTGGACACACGCCAAAAATAGAACGTTCGCTTAAAAAAACAATATGACTGAAGATGGTCTGTTTCTTGCAGCAAATGGGATGAGTTATCAAATAAAAAAAACGCCACCGCAATTTCTTGTGGTGGCGTTTTTGAGTTTGTCAGATAACAAGTCGTTGGCCCGCTGTGGGGCAGGGGACTTAGACTTTGCCGAAGATCGATTTGCCGGTTGATTGCAGATCGTTGCAGGCTTCGGTGAGGCGGGCGGTGACGCCGGCTTCGCCTTTTTTGATGTAAGCGCGGGGGTCGTAGGCTTTCTTGTTTCCGATCTCGCCGTCGATTTTCAGCACACCATCGTAGTTTTTCATGATGTGGTCGACGACAGGGCGGGTGAAGGCGTACTGGGTGTCGGTGTCGATGTTCATTTTCACGACACCGTAATCGAGGGTCTCGCGAAGTTGTTCCATCGGAGTTCCGGAACCACCGTGGAAGACGAGGTCGAACTCGGCTTCTTTACCATATTTGCCGATGACCGCTTCCTGTCCCTGTTTCAGAATTTCAGGTCGCAGTTTGACGTGACCTGGTTTGTAACTTCCGTGAACGTTACCGAAGGTGGCGGCGAACATGTACCGTCCGAGGCCATCCAGGGCTTCGTAAACGGCAACCATGTCTTCCGGAGTTGTGTACAGCTTTTCGGCGGGGGCATCGTGGTTATCGATACCATCTTCTTCACCACCGACAACACCCGCTTCGATCTCCAGAATGATTTCCTGGGCAGCACATTCTTTCAGCAGAGCTTGAGAGAGTTCCAGGTTTTCTTTGAGAGGAAGTTCAGAAGCATCCAGCATGTGTGACTGGAAAAGGTTTTCCAGACCTGCTTCACGACGACGGGCTGTCTCGGCGATCAGCGGACGCAGGAAGCTGTCGACTTTGCCGGGCTGACAGTGGTCGGTGTGCAGAGCGATGAGGACATCGTAACGCTCGGCCAGACGATGACAGGCTTCGGCCAGCACGATGGAACCGAGAACCATGTCGTTCACACCCAGACCGGAAGCGAACTGACCACCACCGGTAGAGACCTGAATGATGCCGTCTGATTTCTGATCAGCGAAGGCTTTCAAAGCTCCGTTGATGGTGGCGAGAGAAGTAATGTTAATCGCGGGATAAGCGTAGGAGCCTGCCTGGGCAGCATCGAGCATGGCAGCGTATTGTTTTGGTGTGGCGATAGGCATGACAACGGCCTTTTTAGATTCTGGTGATAGTGAGAAATTAATGATGATTGATTACGAGGGACGAACAGAGCGAGCTACGTTGAGAAGCATTCTTGTTCGATTCGTTTCCGAAGATTCATCCTGTGTGAGACTGGCTCGGTCTGATGTCATGGAGAGCGCAGAATCCGAGTTCAGATTCAATGAACGCTTTCTCCGGTGAACGCTTTCTCCCATGAACGCGGAAACCATTCGATGTTTTGAGCGCGGTGAATGGCTGGTCAAGGACATTGACCTTGGTTTTTGTTTTAACAAAAACTGTTCGAGGAGCTCTGAAATTCAGGCCGATCAGTGACAGACAAATCTTGCAGGCTACCTCGGAACACGGATTGGGGTTCAGTTGATTGTGATTCAAGATCCAATCGGTTCCGGTTGGGCGCTGGCCACTATAACACTTCCTTGTCCAGTTTTCTACTCTCCGCCAGTCGGTGAAAAGCAGCGCTGTGGAATCGGCGAATCCAGCCTCGATCAGGGCTCATTTTCCCGTTTTTTAAACGGGTTCAGCTTCTGAGGCAGGCTGTTCAGATAGCGCAATGGGCGAGCGAGCGGGCTTCCGGGTGCTGGCTGCTGTACACCATCGACCTGTTCCAGATTCAAGGCCGGTTGTCGTGGGGTGATGGGAATGACACGCAAATCATCGACGTGGACTTCACCCAGACCAGTTAACTCCATCGAGATTTGAAAATCGGTATCCGTCTCGGCTTTTCGCAGGAACGAGAATCGCTGCCATCCCTGTTGGTCATACCAGCGGAGGGAGCGGACTTCCCCTCCCAGGGTGTCGTAAATCATAAAGCCATCATCAGCACGCTGAATCGGTCGCGGGATTTTCAGCAGCCCACTCACGTACAACAGCTGACCCGCTTTAACGGGGATTCGGGATGTGTTGAATTGAATGGGAGCCTGGTCTAAATAGGCGGGAAGCGAACTGGGGTCACCGACAGCTGGCATCGCCGCGAGTCTTAACGCATACTTCCCTTCCTGCGCGTCGGAGATCAACAAGGCACCACTTTTAATTCCCGAGATTGATTCCTGAATATTTTCCCATCCCGCATGAATCAACTCGACTGTTTGTTCTGTTTCAAAGTTACCGAGTGGGAGCAGGTTCTGCTGAGTGTCGAAGTTGCTCCGTCCAATTTCTTCAATCATCCGCCAGTGCGCTGGTAATGAACTGAAGGCGATGGTGTAAGGGCTGGAGACAGGAGTCGTCAGGCGAGGGAAGACGGTTTCGTGCCAGACATTGAACTGGATCGAACGAACCAGACGTAATGCGGACTGACTTTGAAGTCGCGAATCGTGAAACTGTCCCTGGGCCAGCATTTGTTCCGCCTGATCGATCAGGCTTCTTGACTTGGAAAGAATATAGGGAGCTCGAGTCATGCTGCTGACGCGCTGCTGATCGGAGACCCCCTGACGTTGCAGTTCTTCAATCGTGTTCTCGATCCGGGTTAACTTCGCGGAAGCAAGGTCCAGACTTGTTTGTGCTGCTTTACGGGCATGCTCTGCAATTCGCTTTTCCAGCTGATTGACCTGATTGCGATTACTCGTCAGAACAACCAGTGCTGTCATATCGATGCTCGGCAGGGTCACCATCGTACCGCCGGCGACCCGTTCTCGATCAAGGCTTTTCAAACCGGTGGACGTCACCAGCCAGGCAGAGGCTGTTTCAGGAACACCACTCGGAATGATGATCGAAACATTCTCAGCAGAGAGTGGAGCAGGAACATACTGGCTGTACTGGTTGTAACAAACCGCGATCAATAACGAACCGAACTCTTCGCTTTTGATAATGGCCCCTTCGATGATCGGATCTTCCGGTTTGAGTTCCGTACGAACCTGTTCAGCAGACTTCAGTTTGCCTGAGATACTGAAGAGAGAACTGCTGGTTTTTTGAGGAGCCGTGATCGTTTCAAAGGGAATGATGCGTGGTTGGATTTCCCCTTTCGCCAGCCAGGGTTCAATCAAAGCGATTTCCTGGTTGATATCCGTAATGGCCAAACGCCGTTCGTAGGAGCCGGGGTAGTCAGAGGCAAGAGGTGTCGTCGTCCAGTATCCCAGTGCATTCACACCTGCCTGTAAAGCACAGTAGACCTGTAACCGGATCTGTTCTGGCTCGATAACCAGCGAATAATCCTGGGGAACGGGTGAATGCAGAAATCGGGAGGTCGGTTCAGTCTGAATCCAGGTAGACATGAACGTACCGGGACGGGCAACACGACGTTTCTGCTCAAGCAAGTCTCGATAACGGGCGAGGGACATTGATGTATGCAATGTATGCCGACTGCTGCTGATCATGTTGAAGTGACGTGAGATCGTCCGTTCTTCACCGAGCGTATCGACCATGGATGGACGCAAAGCCTTTTGATCAGCCCGATAAATTTGTTGTTTCCAGTCGATCAGCATCGGGTGTTCGCTGGTGGGAACGCGTGCGCCCAGGTTCCAGAAGATGATCGGTTCTGTTTCGCGTTCGAAGGGGGCGGGGCTCGCCTGAAATGCCTGATTGGTCTGACCAGTGGGGGGCGGAACATAGGGGGGGGTTGCCGTCGCCCACAAATCTTCGCGTCTGAGATCCTGCAGGTACTTGTAATCACGATAGTCCTGCACCCAGACCGTATTCACACCTGTTAAGGCAAGTGCCGCGGCGGATTCCTGGTGAGAGGGAATCATGATGGGAAAAAATGGTCGCCCCTGGACGGTCAGCCGATCGAGGCGAAAGTCGACAGGCAGTGTCCATTTCTCTTCGTTGGCGAAGCCACCAGTTCCTCCTGCAGGTTGAATTGCAGTCTGGTCATTGCTCAGTACCACCGGGTCCATACGAAGTTTATCAAAGAAAAATTCGGACGGCCCCTGAGGAATGCGACAGCTGATATACAGCTGATCGACATACATCCCCGTCAGGTTCAACTGAGGATAATTGATTTCTCTGCGCAACCATTGCAACCGGGTGTTGATTGT
The DNA here is from genome assembly GCA_041398805.1 of Planctomycetaceae bacterium. Lineage (GTDB taxonomy): Bacteria > Planctomycetota > Planctomycetia > Planctomycetales > Planctomycetaceae > Polystyrenella. The sequence continues at coordinate 247,560 of JAWKUC010000005.1, forward strand.
TTTGTCATCCGTTTTGCAGGTCAGCATCTGCCATTCATTTTCGCGTTTACTGTAAGCCTCACCAGCAAGATAGAATTGCAGAGGTTTATCAGGTTCCAGGGGATCCGCCTGGTTTGGTAATGTGATGCGGATCCAGGAGGCGGCCATTTGTCGGTTACTGCGAAACCAGACTGAGATGGAGAAATCGGGAATGACGCGCGCCGGAGGGATGTCCAGATAGAAGTCAACTTGTTCGGGGTAAGGGGTGCGATTCATCACCTCGAAGTGTTCTGAACCTTTTCCTTCAATCAGAATGTTGTTCGAGTTTTCATGGTAGATATCGACTTGCGTTTTTTTGTTGGTGCGGGCACGCCACAGTTTTTCCGGGCCGTCGAAACTCATGCGCACTTCTTCACCCTGCACATGACCGGCAAAAAATAGAACCGGCCCTGCGATCAGAAGCAGAATCAGAAATCTGATGCGGGGAGAAATCAAATTGACGTGCGACCCTTCCGTGGGCTGTATCAGGTCTCTTGCCTGCAGAATCAATTCATTCCGCAAAGCCTTCCTGGAGACCCTTTTCTGGCTGAAAGTTCTGTTCGGATGCAGCTGATGTTGAATTCATCAAATCTGAAAATTCAGTGAAGATTCACTCACGTAAAACTGAGCCGGAGTGTTTTGAAAAATCAACAATGGGGCCCGACCGACAGACAGCGATTTGAGCCCTTAGAATACAGAAGATTTCGCATTTAGCCAAGAGTTTATGTGGTGAAATGGCATCACACCCCTGTTTTACGGTATTTTCAGTCACTGTTTGTAAGTCATTGTTGAGTAATGAGTTAAGTTAATGGGTTGCGATTCGTGCGATTTCGGTACACAATCTGTACTTAATCGAGGCCAACATCAGGGAGAAAATAGCCAACATGAACAAAAATGAACGTTTTTTTGATACGTCCGAGAGTGACGTTCCCCAGGAGCTGATGAAGCTCGGCCGCGTAATCGCCAACTTGCCCGAAGAAGTCCAACGAGAGCTAGAAGCCCCTTTCTGTGAAGTCGTTGATGTTGTCAAACGTCGTCGGCGGATCCTGAACCTCGTTCAGGAAGCTTTGTCACAGTTACGGCTCGACATCAAATATCTGATGTTCGATCTCGAATCGACCCGCAAAGAACGGGATGAAGCTATCAAGAAACTCAACGAGGCCTGATTCACACAACTCGAAAACGAGTGCGTTACCAATTCAGAATCAACCTCTCTCAACTTACGCGTCTGCAGAGGTTTCTGCCGGGGTCGAAATCTGCTGACCCCTGAACGACCAGATATGGGCCAGAATTGTGCCGGTTAACATGCAGCCAAATGTGTAGGCAGCAGGGGCAATGGGGGCATCCGGCAGTTGCGCAAAATGAGATGTCGCCAGGACAGCCCCCAATCCGGCATTCTGCATTCCGACTTCAAGTGTCAACGCTCGGCGCTTATCTTCCGGAAGTCGGAGACTCTTGCCACCAAGATAGCCAGCCAGATAGCCCCCCAGGTTGAGTCCCAGCAGCAGAAACAGCAGCTCTACAGAGAGAGCCTGGAGGTCATCCCGCTTCAAAGCGACAATTGTGGCGATAATCCACAGGATGGCCAGATTTGCCACGGGGACACCTGCTTTGGCCATCAGTTTATTGAGCGGTTCCAGGAAGCGGCACGTCAGGTGACCCAGCAGAACGGGACCGACGACAGTGAGAATGAGATTAATAAACATACTCCAGGGGTTAATCTCTACCTTTTCACCTAATGCAAAGTACAACGTCCAGGGAACAATTAATGGGCTCAATAGTGTTGCCGAAGTCGTCAGGCTGATCGAATAACTGACGTTCCCTCCCGCTTTATGTGTGAGGACATTCGAGGCCATCGCGCCTGGAACGCAACCTGTCAGCAGCAACCCCACCTGCATCCCCTTCGAGCAGGGATAAAGCGAGACGATCGACCAGGCGATCAGCGGCATCACGGTGTATTGGACGAGAGTCCCAAGTAAGACGCTCGGCCAATGTTTGAGAACCTGCACGAATTCGTCCCGGGGAAGCAAAGCCCCAATGGCAAACATCGCAACCGCAAAAATGTAGGGAAGGCTGTCTTTCGCCGCGACGAAGTAATCCGGCCAGTAAAAGGCGAGCAGACTCGACAGGGTGAGCCAGATTAACAGAAAGCGTTGAATCATGAGTAGAGGCGATCAACAGAGAGGCGTGGTGGAGAAAAAACTTCTGGAGGAGTAGAAGGTAACAGAGAGGAAAAAGGTTCGCGAGCCTGATATAATCGGCCTCCTTCCTCTGGGACCTGCATTCTGAATGGAAATCGGATGTTTGCCAACCTGACCACTTTTCTCCGCGATCTGGATGAACGAGACGACCTCCACCGTATCTCGGCAGCTGTGGATCCGCAATTCGAACTGGGAGAAATCGTCCGCCAGTTTCGAGACAAACGCCCCGGCAGTCCGCCCCGGCGTTGTTGTTCCAGAAAGTCAAAGGAACGAACGCCCCTGTTGTGGCGAATCTACTCGGAACCCGGGAACGACTCTGTCGTGCCATGCGGGTGGAATCTCTCGATGAACTGGGCGAGCGAGCCGTCCACCTCTTTCAACCCAATCTCCCCGTCAGCATGCTGCATACTCTGAAGTTAATGCCGCAGCTGGGAAAACTGACTCACCTCAGCCCCAAAACGGTCAGCCAGGGGCCCTGTCAGCAAGTGGTGAATATGGGGCGCGAGTTAAACCTGCTAACGCTCCCTGTGCCACAGTTCTATCCACATGAAGCGGGTCCCCTCATTAATGCTGCGCAGCTTTATACTCAGACACCCGATGGTCGCACGCAGCACATTGGCGCTTACCCGGTTCTGATTATTGATGAACGACGTCTGGCAATTCTCTGGCGTCCCACAGATCGTCTCGAACAGCTCTACCAGCAATATCAGTCCGTTGGTCAGCCACTTCCATTTGCCCTGACTATTGGTGGTGATCCGGTTTCTAACATGATGGCGCACTTTCCCATTCTGTTTGGTCTGGAACCTCTTGCGTGGGGTGGATTTCTCAAGAAGAAATCTTACGAAGTCGTCAGCTGCCACAGTAATGGGTTGAAGGTCGCTGCTGAAAGTGATTTTGTCATTGAAGGATTTCTACCGGCCGATCCTCAAGTGATTGATCAGGAAGGAATTGGTTTACCCATCGGTGAAAATGGCTTTGCCGGAATTCTTCCCCTGGGCGAAGCGACAGCCATCACCCATTCCTCGCAACCAACCTGGCAGACTTGTGTCTGGGGAAGTTCCTGTCCGGAAGAGTACTGGATGCGTAAAGCAACCGAGCGCACGTTGCTTCCGTTACTCAGACTCTTCCAACCAGAGCTTACGGATATCAACCTGATTGCGAGCGGACATGGTCGCTATATTCTCTTCTTCAGCTTCCGCAAAACCTATCCATTTCAGGCACGCAACCTGATGAGCTATCTCTGGAGCCTTCCTCCATTCCAGTATTGCCGCTACATGATTGCTGTCGATGAGGATGTCAACGTTCAGGATGAAGAGTCGGTCTGGCATCGACTCAGTATTGAAACCCATCCTGGGCGAGACAGCTTCTTCCACGAAGGGCCGACGGAGCAGTTACGTGGAACCCAGATCGAATATGTACCACAACCGGGAAGCCGTATGGGCATCGATGCGACTCGCAAACAGCCTGAGGAATCTTCCTCACCGAAATCTGAAATTCCTTTGCAGTTGGAACCTGATTTTGTCTCGGCCGTTCGTGCTCGTTTGAGTGAACTGGGCTTGGGTTCATGACAGGAACTCATTACAGTCAGCACACATAGATCAGACCTCAGCCAGTAAAAGGGAACCACGTTGATCACGCGCATTCAGGGGGAACTTGTTCATTTATCCGATACGGTCGCCACGCTACGCATTGGCGCTTTCGATTATGAAGTTCTCGTCCCCGAATTTGTCCGCCGTCATCTGCAATCCAAGGTCGGCACAGAAATCAGTTTGCGGACAATCGAATATCTTGAGGGAAACCCGCAACAGGGAAGACTCGTTCCCCGGATGATTGGTTTCATGTCGGATGCCGAAAAAGAATTCTTCGAGATGATCTGTTCTGTTGATGGTGTGGGTGTACGCAAAGCGCTTCGTGCAATGGTTCGTCCCGTTAGAGAAGTCGCGACTTCGATTGAAGAACAGGATGTCAAACAGCTCACCACTTTGCCGGGCGTTGGCCCGGCAGTCGCCGAACGGATTGTCGCCAAACTGCGCCGCAAAATGACCAAGTTTGCACTGATGGTCTCCAAAGATTTTCCCGAAGCTGCCGGTGCAACTGACATCATGAGCGAAGCCGTCGAAGCACTCATCAGCCTGGGACACACCTCGAACGATGCCCGCAACAAAGTAGAAGCGATTATGGAGACGGGCAAGAAATTCAAATCGGTCGAAGATTTACTGACAGAAATTTATCGTCAGCAGCGTTAGTTTCCATCAGTTTTCCATCATCCTGGGGAACCAGAGAGATTACTTGCTTTCAGCAGGGGGAGTTTCTGAGTCAGGCGACTCTTCAGGATTCAGTTCCGCAATCACGGTGCCCACTCGAGCGAATGATATCCCCTGTTGCGAATTTGTATCGATCATAATTGCCTCCAGTACCGGTTGCGATACAGGTTGCTCAGCGAACCATTCAACAAGAAAGTTGGCGCCACTACCGCCACTGGTATCTTCGCGCTCAACCAGGAACTCTGTCGTTGCCAGGGGAGGGAGCTTTTGAGGCTTCTGGAGATAAGATTTCACCTCATTCCCTTGTGTGTCGAAATATCGAATCGAACGTAAATGCATGGCGGAGTCGATGCTGGTATTACGAATACTCAATGTGACTGCCAGCAGATGTGGTTCCCCTTTGCCGTGATAAATATGCGAATAAGCAGGTACATAAACTAACTGGCCACGAGAGGAACCTGTTAAGATATAGTGACCGGTCAGGCTGGGGGTTTCTGCAGAAGTTTCCAATTCCTGAGAGGGTTGGTATCGCAGGGTGTTCTGCACATCCTGCATACGAGAATCGAGTACCCAGGCATAAAAGACGAGTGGAGAGAAAAGTACGACAATACTGAGGAAGATGATCAGCAGAAATGGTCGCATTAATTTATCGAGATTTTTGTCATCGTTTTTAATTGTCATGATGCCGTTTCAATCTGCCTGATGTCGTTATTGAGCTTAAGGAGAGATTATTTATCTTTCCAGAACGACTTGAGTTCATCGAATCCTCGCATTGGGGCCTGCCCCGATTTAACCTCTTCCGTCAGTTTTGGCAGTGGCTTATGAGGTTTGGAAGGACGATGACGTTTCTGTTTCGCAGCCGCTTGAGGTTGCTCCGCTTTCTGCTCGCCTGTCTGTTTCTGTTGTTGCGGACGGGGAGGGCGTTTTTTTCTGCGACGGGGTTTTGGTTTTTCAACAGGTTCAACCGGGGGGGCTGCCGGGTCGATCAAAGTTAATGAGACTCGTCGACGTTCCTGGTCAATTCCCATGACCCAGCATTGAACCACGTCTCCGACTGCTACGACATCGTGCGGGCTTTTGATGTATTGCTGGCCGAGCTGGCTGATGTGAATCAACCCGCTGTCTTTAAGGCCGATATCTACAAAGACACCGAAATCCACAACGTTAAGCACAGTCCCTTTCAGTTCCATCCCTTCCTGCAGGTCGCTCAGATTCAGGATGCCATTTTTAAAGATCGGGCCTGCCAGATTCTGCCTGGGATCCCGCCCAGGTCGGCAAAGGTTTTCGATGATATCTTTCAGGGTAGGTAAGCCGGATTCGAGTTCCTCAGCCAGTCTTTCCAGAGGGAGCTGGGAAAGTTTTTCCTGTCGCTCCTTAACTGCGTCTGCACCTGCAGAGAGCGTCGTGGCACTTAGCTCGACTTTTTCCAGGACCTTGCTGGCTGCCCCGTAACTTTCAGGATGAATCCACGTCTGGTCAAGTGGTTCTTCACCATTGGGGATTTTGAGAAAACCCGCTGCCTGAGTAAAAGTGGCTTCACCCAGTCCGGGGATATCGCGTAACTGTGCTCTATTTCTGAAGGGACCGTTGGCATCGCGCCACTCAATCATGCGTCGCGCGATGAGTTGATTCAAACCCGAGACATGCCGCAGCAGTGAAAAACTGGCGGTGTTTAAATCGACACCGACATAATTCACGCATGATTCAACAACTTCATCGAGCGATTCGCGTAAGGACCGAACCGAAAGGTCGTGTTGATACATCCCGACGCCAATGTGCTGCGGATCGATTTTGACCAGTTCACTCAGGGGGTCGAGTAATCGTCTGCCGATCGAAATCGTACCGCGGACGGTGGCATCTTCCGCCGGAAATTCTTCGCGGGCAATGTTGCTCGTAGAATAAATACTGGCACCCGCTTCATTGACGATGACGTATCGCACATCGGGGGTCAGCTGGCTGATCATCTCTGAAATCAGTTCTTCGGTTTCTCGACAGGCTGTCCCGTTACCAACAGCAATTAACTTTACTTCGAACTCATTCAGAATTCCGGCCAGTTTTTCACGGTTCGAAGCTCTTTTTTCCTCAGAACCGGTCACATACATCACATCATGTTTTAAACAGGTTCCATGTTCATCGAGCACGGCCAGTTTGCAACCGGTACGGAATCCGGGGTCGACAGCCAAAACTTTTTCGCCACGAACAGGGGGCTGTAACAACAGGTGTCGCAAGTTTTGAGCGAAGACTTCAACCGCATGATCTTCTGCCTTTTCCGTCAGTTCTCGACGAACTTCCCGCTCGAGACTGGGATGAATCAGTCGGCTGATGCAATCCTGCAGACAGCTTTCCATGAACTCCCGGAATCGATGTTCGGCAAGTTTCAGATGTTCGCGCACCTGATTTGAAACAGCTTCACTATCCCAGTTGAATTTGACACGCAGGAAGTTCGATTTCTCACCCCGATTAATCGCCAGAATTCTATGCCGGAATTTTGGCGACCAGTTCCTTGTAATCGAAGTAGTCGCGAAACGCCTGTGCTTTTTCAGTTGGTTCACCGATCACATTGACGACCAGTTCACCCGTCTTCCAGGCGATCTTGCGACAGATTTGTCGCAGGTCGGGCTGTTCGCTGATTTGCTCGGCCAGGATATCGGAGACACCTTGAAGTATGGCATCCAGGTTGGGAAGCTCTTTCGATTCATCGATCAAGCTGGTGGCAGCTGCTTCCAGGTCGGTTAGTTCAGCCGCCTGATTCCAGACTTGGTCTGCCAGGGGTTCCAGGCCACGTTCACGTGCCTGTGCTGCCCGGGAACGACGTTTGGGCCGGTAGGGAAGATAGAGGTCTTCCAGACGCTTTAAACTGTCCGCCTGTTGGATGGCGGCTTTCAGGTCGTCGGTCAATTTTCCCTGTGCTTCGATCAACCGCAGAATCGTCTCGGCGCGTTCGATCAACTGACGTGCTGAGGTCACTGCCTGAGCGACGGCGCGAATCTGTTGTTCATCAAGGTTACCGGTCTGTTCTTTGCGATAACGCGTGATGAAAGGAACGGTATTCCCCTCATCAAGTAACGCGGTAACACGTTCCACCTGTTCTACTTTCAGATGCAACGATTGCGCGATTTTTGCAAAGTCCGGAGAAGCAGGATCAGCCATACAGTTTCACGTTAGAATCGAAGGGATAGCTTCAGCTGTGCTTTGATGAATCATTATTTCAATGGATTGTAAAGAAAGCTGTGCTTGAGAAGTTTATCAGAATGATCGTTTACCTGTTGTTTATCATTTCCGGATGGGGAGTTCTAAAGCCCATTAATATTCAAAAATTATTCCGGATTTTATGACAGTCAGAAAACGCTTATCTTAGAAGAAATATTATGGAAGGGAATAGGAAGACGCGTTTGCGGAAAGAGCTCCTTATCAGACTGGAATAGGTGATTTACATATCGTAGCGAAAATATCCAGTGGAAAGAAAGTGATCGAACCCTAAACCCGAATACCAACCTGAAAAGAATATCAGGTCATAAGCATGCAAATTGTTATCAATTCTGATATCGAAGTTCCGTTATAGGACAGGTTAGCCTAATCTTCCAAATTGTCGGTCCAGATCAGCTCGCGATAATGTTAACGCAGTCGGACGTCCGTGAGGACAATGATGTGTATCGTGAAACAGATGCCGTTGTTCAAGCAAACTACTGATCTCTTCAGGCTTTAGACGTTGTCCTGCTTTGATCGCTGCCCGGCAGGACATCGTGTGAAGTAGATGATCTACCAGATCGCGTCGATCCAGTTTCTTGCCTGGTCGATCGAGTTCTTCCGCTATGTCGTGAATCAGATTGCTCATGTTGGCCTTGGCCAGCATGACCGGGTAACGATCCAGTAAAACAGTATTTTTACCGAAATCCGCAATCCCGAATCCGAGTTGAGCAAGGATATCCTGATTGTCGAGTAAGACCTCGACTTCCCGGTTGCTCATTTCAATCGGAAGCGGGACAAGTAACTTCTGTGACTCCACTGCTGAATTGAGCGTCCGTTCCCGAAATTGTTCGTATAAAATTCGCTCATGAAGGGCATGTTGATCAATAATTGTCATCCCTTCTTCCGTTTCCGTGATCAGATAACAATCCAGAACCTGAATCGCTTTCCCCAGACCAGGTACCGCAACCGCCTCTGCGGCTGCTGATGTTGCAGTCGGTTGCCAGGGAGTCGGTTCAGAAACAGGTTGGGAAGAACCACCAGAATCTGGAAAGGGTTTGAAGGGGGCTGCAGAAGAGGTCCGGTCCAGAACAGCTGCAAGTTCTGCCGGTGAGTAAGAGTGTCCCTCTGTTGGTTGAGGTTTCCAGCTCTGGACTTGCTCGTTAGCCCAGTTCAGAAGCTGCTCGCGGGTTTCATCCCGTTCTGCCTCAGTCACTGGTTCTGAGCCCTCCTGATGTTTGGGCAAGCTCATATTCGAATTGAGATCGATCGAGAGAAATCGGGTACGTAATGTGGAGAGGAGTAACCGATAGAGCTGCTGTCCATCTTCAAACCGGACTTCTGTTTTGGTCGGATGCACATTGACATCGACTGTTTCCGGGGGGATCTCCAGATAGAGAAAAGAAACGGGTTGCCGACCCACCATCAATAAACCGCGATATGCCTCACCTAAAGCATGCTGAAGCGAACGATCCTGAATCCAGCGATTATTCAGAAAAAGATACTGTCCTTTTCGATTCGAACGACTGAGGCTGGGGTGGCCGACATATCCCCAGAGTCGACTTGGCCCCGCTTCCGCTTCAATCCAGATCAATTTTTCTGCCAGCTCTTTGCCGTGCAGCATCTGAATGCGGTCAAGCAGGTTTTCGCTGGCGGGAAGTTCGTAAACAGTTTTTCCGTTGTGTCTCAGCACAGCATGTAACCGCGGGTTAGCCAGAGCAATCCGGCTGAACTGCTCGCTGATGTGCGCGAACTCCGTTCCCAGTGATTTCAGAAATTTACGACGAACAGGGGTGTTCCCGAACAGCTGTGTGATTTCCATCCGGGTTCCGACCGGGCAACCGCAAGGTTTGACTTCACCGATTTCGCCACTGCGAACTTCAATCTCTCTACCTGTTTCCGCATCAGGTTGTCGAGAGCGAATGTGTAATCGGCTGACAGAGGCAATCGAGGCGACCGCTTCACCACGAAAACCCATCGTATGGATATGAAAGAGATCTTCTGCCTCTTTAATTTTACTGGTGGCGTGGCTGGAGACAGCCAGCAGCATATCGTCCGGGTGGATTCCTTCGCCATTATCGACGATGCGAATCAGCTCGCTTCCCCCTTTGACGATGTCAACTTCGATACGTGTCGCCAGCGCATCGAGACTGTTTTCCATCAGCTCTTTGACAATACTGGCGGGGCGCTCGATCACTTCGCCAGCGGCGATTTTATTGATGACATGCGCATCTAGCTGATTAATACGGGGCATAACTCCGTTTGCCTGTTCAAGAAAAGAAACGATTCCCGGGGAACCCGAATCATAACAGATTCTCGCTCTGATTTCCTCTCTTCCCGCAATTCGCTATTCTGTAATAGTAATCCCAAAACCTGAATTTAGAGGTTAAAGAACAGCCACGACCCGGTTTGGGGATATGATTCCGAATTTTCGAGCCAGTTTCAGGCTCAGAGAGATAAATTTCAAGGTTTGGAAAGCTGCGGAAATGAAAACAGGTTGCGCCGCTGAGGGAAGATGCCCTCGCTATCTGGCAGGCAGGTGTGGCGGCAGTTGACTCTGAACGACTGGTACGCCAGCAGGTAAAGTACAGTCCGGGAGCTTGCTCATTGCTGGAGAGAAAATCGGGCTCGATAAGCTGGATCGTCTGATTGTCGTCGGAGCGGGGAAGGCAGGGGCAGGAATGGCCACTGCAATCGAAACGCAACTCGAATCCATTTTAGGAGAGCGATTGGAAGGTTGGGTGAATGTTCCGGCGGATTGTGTCAAACCGCTCAAACGCATTCATCTGCACGCAGCCCGTCCTGCTGGTCTCAATGAACCCACCGCTGAGGGAGTACGAGGAGCAGAAGAAATTCTGAAGCTGGTCCGTTCAGCAACATCGCGCGATCTGATACTGGTTCTTATTTCCGGGGGAGGTTCAGCGTTACTGCCTGCTCCTGTGGCGGGCATTTCGCTGGAAGACAAACAGGAGGTGACTCGTTTTCTGGCCGCAGCAGGAGCACCCATTGAAGAATTGAATCAGGTTCGCCGCACTCTTTCTTCCATCAAAGGGGGAGGACTGGCGCGAAATGCGGCCAACTCTGGTTGGATCATCTCCTTAATCATCTCCGACGTGATTGGTGATCCCCTCGAAGTGATTGCTTCCGGGCCTACTGTAGAGACACACGATTCTCCCCAACGTGCTTTGGAGATATTAAGAAATCGTACGGATGAAAATCATCAACCACCAGCGGCAATCATGGACTGGTTGGAGCAACATCTTACCAGTGAGACCCAGATCAGTTTTCCCACACAGGTTCAAAATCATCTCATTGGCACCAATTCCGTTGCTCTGCAGGCGGCTGCGGAGGAGGCCCTGAACAGAGGGTACCAGATCATTTCTCTGGGATCGAATCTCTGTGGCGAAGCGGCCGGGAATGGTCGCGATCTGATGAAACAGTTATTGAGCTTACGCGAAGGAGCTCCAGAACAACTTCCTGTCTGTCTGCTGAGTGGAGGAGAGCCGACTGTTACTATTAAGCCTTCCAGCAAACCCCGTAAAGGGGGGAGAAATCAGGAACTGGTGCTTGCTGCTTTAGACCTTGTTCAAGCAGACGACTTACAGCGAGTCGTCCTGCTCTCGGGGGGGACGGACGGAGAAGATGGTCCGACAGATGCGGCGGGGGGATTCATTGATGAAGCTGTCCGGCAGGAAATGCTGAAACAGAATCTCGATCCGACCGAATTCCTCGCAATCAATAATTCGTATCCCATCCTGGAAGCAACAGGGGGATTACTCAAGACTGGGCCGACGCATACAAACGTAATGGATTTACGTGTGGGTCTGGTCGATGCTCCTTAGCTTGAGTATGAGACCGAAATTCAAATTCAGTTAAAACTCAAGTTCATCCAGAATCGAAGAGAGTTCGTCGTCCAGGAAAGACGTTCTTGCAGAATCAGAACCGTGGTGTGAATTTCCGAATAACTCATCATTTGAGGGAAGACTTTCCCGCACGATCGGGCCACGTTCCAGTGGGCCATCTTCGGGTAACTTCGGTTCGGGAGATTCAGAGATGGCGCGAACTACGAAGAGGTTATCTTCCAGGCTCAGGTCGATAATTTCCTTGGTATTAACCGGGTCATCACGCCACCAGACTTCGCAAATTGGGGTCAGGTAGTTTTCGCGGTTACTACGCAATACTCGACCAATGCGGGAATCGCTCAGTTCAATCAACGAACCAATCGGAAAGATGGATACTGTATATAAAAGCGCTCGCACTACATCTCGATCAAAGCTACCAGCTCGAACCTGATACAGGATTTGTTCGATCGCCTGGTACGGAAGCGTTTCTGTCTCACTATCGTGCCGTTCGGACATCAGGGTGACGTAAGCATCAGCGACGGAGGCAATTTTGGTCAGGTAATGAATCTGGCAACTCGTACGACCATGTGGAAAACCGGTTCCATTACAGCGCTCATGTATCTGATATGCAATCAGGCACGAACTACCGGGAAGATCTGACCAGCGTGTCAGAATATCCATCGTGTAGCCGGGATGTTTTGACATTTCGAGTTGTTCGAGCATCGTCAGCGGTTTGGATGAGTAGAACAGCTCCGGATTAAGTCGCATCGCTCCTACTTCATGCAGGAAACAGCCCATCGCAAGTTCATTCAGTTCCTGTCGGCTCAGTCCAAGAATAGTCCCCATCGACATAGCCAGCATGCTCGCCTGGTAACCATGTTTCCAGGGGCCGGTATATTTGCGGGAATTCAGATTTGTATTCAGAAAGAGATCGATATCGTTGATGATATGTTCGAACGATCCTGCGATCAGGTTGTGACAACTCTGCGAATGAATAATTCTTCCCTGAATGATGGCATGGAAGAGTTCTTCTGATTTGCGGAGGTTTTGAGAGAATTCTCGTTTATAGTGCGAGGCCAGAATCGGGTCGTATTGCTCTGCACCGAGCCGCTCAATTTTGTTGATGAACGATTCAGGAGTCGCTCCCCAGCGGCTTCCCGGCTTGCGGATATCGAATACATTGCTCGATTTCCGCTGTTTGGTCTTTTCTTCAATCGGCTGAGGGTCAACTTGAGGTTTGGTTTCAAAATGACGACTCAGAATGCTCGTTTGACTGGGCTCTATCAGATTCCAGATGCTCGACCCGGGTCAGGTTCATCAGCTCCTGGGGGGCAACTCGAACTTCTTTGATCCCCTTTTTCTTCAGCTGTACAACCAGGCTCTCCGTCAGCGTTGTACCGGCTGCGAGTACCAGTTTGGGAGGGGTGCTGGTCGCATCGAAGACGGGTGAATAGAGCATCGCCCCGATTCTCAATTCAGAGATCGGGAACTTTGCCAGATAGGAACTGGCATCACTCTTAACCGGCTGAGATGTGCTCGTTTTCGACATTGCGCTGGTGTATCTGTCTGAGTAGTGCGGGGAACGGGGAGTGTTCAACGGGCGAAAAGTATGATGAAACAGGGGGGCATCACAACTTCGCCTCTATGAAAAGAGAGTGGATTCCTGCGGGTCTGTAGAACAGGAGTCTATAGAAACCTATGTTCTGGTTGTTCGAAGAGGGGAAATTGCCGTGTCCAAAACCGGTACTGTCCTCAAAAAAGAGACAACTTATACCGATTATGCAGCATAGACCCATTAGCCCCGTCTGGAGAGAGGTGGGGTTAGAGCGGTTCTGTCGATTTAGTCCAGTTTATTCAGGCTTTACGGCAGCCGGGCGGGGTTCGAGCAGGTAGCGAATCAGCAGCCCCGCCAGAATAAAGCAGCCTCCCCACACATCGCCATCAGGATGGGAATGCTCCACAAAAGCCAGACAAAGAGCGGGTTGAAAACAGGCTCAATCAATACCAGGAGCGACGCCTCGCCAGCTGTGACCCGTTTCAGACCGAAGCTGAACATTACATAAGGAAGGCCAAGCTGGAAAATACCCATGGCGATGGCCAGCACCCAGTGAATCGTTTCAGGGGCATGTTCACCCCGGAAAAAATCGATGTAAAGTAACCAGGGCAGGACGACCAGCCCGCTGATCAGATTATTAAGAAAGGCGAGGTAAAAAGGATTGTGATTACGGAGTTGTCGCAAGGTGACGACCACACCGGCATAAGCCACACCACTGATGAGTGCCAGCAGATTTCCAATCAGATATTCCGGTCTCAAATCCCAGAAAACAAACAGCACGATTCCAAACAGAATGGGGACCAGGCCGAATTTGTGAGCCCGGGTAAAAGGTTCGCCCAGAAATATCAGACTCATCAACGGTGCCCAGAGCGCACCTTCGTACATTGCAGGAAAATTGCTGCAGCAGAGGTGGTATACGACATGGCGGTGATGAAGGTGAGGTTCCATCAGTGCGAACGAGATAATCATCCAGATCATGTTTCGTTCCCAGGTTATACGACCGCGCAGCGCAATCGGTAACAGGAACAAGCCGGCAAACATCGCCCGGAAACAGGCCAGGAACAAACCTCGCTGGTCATTCGGCATTTCGGCAAATGCGGGTGACTTCACGAACGCGCCGCTGGTGCTCCACATGATGGAAGTCATGAGAATAAAAGCGATTCCGATCCAGCGTGGTTCGGATGCTGCGGGTTGCAGCGAACCAGACTCTGGTCCTGGCGAAGCTGGTTCAGCGGGGGATGTCATGGATGTTTTTCCCGGAGCGTGTGCGGATAGCTTATTCTTTTAACATGAATCAATGACATCAACTGAAATAATTTATTTGCGACTGACGTTGATCGCTTCTTTCAGATCGAGTGTTCCTTCGTAGATCGCGCGACCCGTAATGACTCCAATCAGATTGGAGTTCTGTTCGTATAACTTCTGGACATTCTTTATGTCTTCGATGGTTGTCACTCCCCCGGAGGCGATCACAGGGAGACCGAGTTCGCATAAAGCCAGCATGTCATCCAGAGTCTGTTGATCAATTCCCTGCATCATTCCGTCGTTGGCGATATTGGTGTAGATCACGGCTCCCAGTTGCAGATCGACATATTCTTTCGCAAGTTCCAGAGCAGACGTTTGTGAGGTCTCCAGCCAACCGGCAGTGGCGACCATCGAATCACGCGCATCGAGCCCCAACGCAATACGCCCCGGATATTTCTTCGCCATCTCTTTAAACCACTCGGGTTGTTTCAGTGCCTGTGTACCGATGATTGCCCGTTCGACACCAATCTCTTCCAGCACCAGTTGGATGCCTGCTTCATCCCGCAGACCACCCCCCAGTTCGCAGGGAATGTCGACCGCTTCGACAATTTTCCGGATCGGTTCGACATTGACCGGTTTCCCAGCCTTGGCACCATCCAGATCGACCAGGTGCAGCCAGTCGGCCCCCATCCCGGCCCATTTCAGGGCCATCTCGGCAGGGTCATCTCCAAAAATCGTTTCCTGTTGATAATCGCCCTGTCGTAACCGGACACATTTTCCATCACGAATATCAATGGCGGGGTAAATCTGCATAAGTCTGTATTCTGGTTTAGTGTTAGTGTCAGAGATGTATCAAATGTTTCCTGACTTCAATCTGTCTGAATGTCAGTTGATTTCCCTGTGAAATTGTCTTGGTTGATTGGAACCACAATGGCACTGCTAGGCTAGCTAGCAGTGGCACACTAAGAGTTCCAGATGAAGTTTTACTTTGATCAGTAAATCGGTTTCTTATTTATGGATACAATCAATCCATCAAATGAGTCGAACCCTGAGGGTATACCTTACAAATTGCTGAAATTCTCCAGCAGTTTTAACCCGACGAGTTGGCTTTTTTCGGGGTGGAACTGGGTGGCGAACAGGTTGTCGCGATGGACCATCGCGCAGAAGGGGTGAATGTAATCTGTGGTGGCGGCGATGTCTGAGGATCGTTCGGGGACGACATGGTAGCTATGCACAAAATAGAAGTGAGCATCTTCCGGAATGTCGGCCAGGAGTGGGTTGTCTGTCTGGTTTCGTTCGAGACAATTCCAGCCCATGTGAGGGATCTTATAGCCTTCCTTGTCAGGAAAACGGACGACTTCTCCGGGTAGAATTCCGAGCCCTTCGTATTCGCCATCCTCATAACTTTTATCAAACAGCATCTGCAAGCCGAGACAGATTCCCAGGAAGGGTTTGTTATTGGCGATATGGAGCTTGATGGGGTCGATCATCTGCTGTTTGTGCAGTTCAGCGATGGCATCGCGAAAGGCGCCCACACCGGGAAGGACAAGTTTATCGGCGGAAGCAATTCCTTCCGGGTCGGCGCAGATTTCAACATCCGCCCCGATTTTCTCGAAGGCTTTCTGAACCGATCGCAGGTTTCCCATTCCGTAATCGACAATTTTAATCATCAGGTCGTTTGTTCTTTATATCTTCAGGTGATTGTCTAAGCGCTAAGTGAGGTGGTGCAGCGGAGAGGCTCACTTCAGTCTGGATATCAGAAGACAGAAAGAGGTTCGTCTTAAAACTTATTTCCAGTGATGGCCCCGTTTCCACTGCTCATAATGCAGCCGACCACGTCCCGCTTCCGTACCGGGCCAGCGGGTTTGCTGCTCCGTAAACCATTTTCCCTGGTTCTGATCGACCGTTTCTCCCTCAAAATACTGAAGTTGATCGGCAGATGTCCATTGTCCGCTGCGGATTTCTTCTTCCAGAGGAATTCCCAAGGCCATTTTACTGAATTGAATCAGTTGGAGCAGCAAAGCCATGGTGACAAACATCACAATTCCCATCAGGGGAACAAGAATACCGAGCTGGAAAAACTCCTCCATGGGGAGGACCAGTTGTGGCCAGGCGAAAAGTGCGATGACTGTACCCAGGGCAAGATAGGGCCCATAAGGGATGGCCGCTTCACCATGGAAGATTCTGACAAACAGGGCCATGCCTGCACCACACATGGGAGCGAGAAAAAATACCAGCACAGAAGCCTGCCAACCAATAAAACTGCCTACCATCGCCATCAGAATCACATCGCCGAAGCCCATCGCTTCCCGCGCAGAATCCAGGCACCGATGATGCGAATCCCCCATGATGAGGCCTTCCTCCGACAGTCCAGCCCACCAGGCTGGTAATCAGCCAGGAAAACCGGAATCCTGTTTGACCCACTCAGGTATGGGGGCCCTGTAACCCAGGGGTTCCATCCAGACAGGCAGAAATTCCGCCAGACATTTAACATTGCCGGTTCCTGGGGGAAACCAGACTGACGCCCAGGTAAGCCCGCTCAAGAAACCAGCCACCCAGGAGGCCGACTATCATAAGGAATCGTACAACCATCAGGAATCAGTTGCCAATCGAAGTCAATGAAGGAGGTCGCGACGACGAGGGCTTCGATCATCACGAATAGATAAAGAGTACCAGAGATGTAACCAGAGGGTGGGGTACTGGTACTCGGGAAGCACAGCGGGGAGGCTTTTGACCAGAGCGAACTGTAAATACCCGGAAGACTGAATATCCGCATCCGCTCCACTCAGAATCATAGACCAGTAAAGCCCCGCGACAAGCAGTCCATTTAAGAGTTCGATGAATGCTTCCCGATAAGGTTTTTTTCGAAGTGAACCGGTGAGCAAACCCCCAATGATGGGGATACTCTCTTTACCTGCGCCCAGATGCGGTGGGCTGATCGATTATATAGTTCTGTGCCGGGAGGGGCCAGTTTTGGCGATCGATTAAACGCTATCGTGCCGCCAGAATTGATCAATGCACAGATTGTGAGGAATCGCCCCAGTGTCGCTCCAATGATGAAGAGCAGCACCAGCAGAATTCCATAGGTAATCCAAATGCAGTCACGATTGACGATCCTTATCCTCTTGATTCAGACGGGCCAATTCCTGTTCGATTTTTTGGGAGACTTCATCGATCGAAAGCTGCTCGGTGTCGATAATCAGGCTCGCGGCTTGTTCATAAACAGGCTCGCGGATTTTCAACACATCTGCGACTTCGTCCCCGATTGATTTCCCTGTGAGGCTGGGACGTTGGGATCGGCTGAGAGCATCTGCTTCAATCCGAGCAGCCAGCAGTGTGGCCGGGGCTTTCAACCAGACAACAGAGCCAGCCTGTTGCATTGCCTGGCGCGTCTCGGCATTCATGACCGATCCACCACCCGAGGCGAGCACCAGGTTCGATCGCTCCAGAAGTTGCTGAATGACTTTTTGTTCCCAGTCTCGAAAGCAGGGTTCTCCGTCATCCTGAAATATTTCAGCAATGGTTTTACCTGCTGTTTTCTCAATTTCGACATCGGCATCAATCCAGTCCCAACCGAGTTTCTCGGCGAGCAGGCGCGCGACAGATGTTTTGCCGCAACCTCGGTATCCGATCAATGTGATGACCATGACGGGGAAAATTTATTTCAGCTAAAAGAAGAGATCAGTGAGCGTATTGAGAACAGAAAAAATAGAGAAATCAGTTAATGGGAGAAATCCCTTTGCGAAGTGCTTCACGCATGCATTCGAGTGGAGCTTCACGTTGTGTGAACCGTTCATACTGTAAGGCGGCCTGGCGGACGAACATCTCGAGGCCGGAGGCGACTTTACAATTGTGGTTACGTGCATCTTTGAGAAGCAGAGTGTTTTCCGGGTTGTAGATCGTATCGAAGACCAGCATTCCGTCCTGTAGCCAATGGGGCTGGAAGGGGGTTTCGTCCATGTAAGGAAACATGCCGATCGGAGTGCAGTTCACCAGGATATCGGCAGTCTGCGCTCCCCGATTCTCCCAGGTGGTGTGGCGACAACCGAGTTCTTTGGCCAGAGCTTCTCCCCGCTTGTTTGTCCTGTTGGTAATGGTTACGCCGCAGCCAGCTTTCATCAATCCATGTGCAATCGCGCGGGAAACACCTCCGGCACCCAGAATCAGCGCGGTCTTACCATTCAAACTTGTCTCGGTGCTGCCACCCGCTGAGAGCCCAAGCCGGATCGTGGCCAGAGCCGATTCGTAATCGGTATTCGAGGCCCGCCAGCGATTGGCGTGATCGCGATACCAGGTGTTGGCTGCACCAACCGTTTTGCATGTTTCATCCGGGAAGTCGCAGTACTCGACGCATTCTTCTTTATGAGGAATGGTGATGCTGTAACCCTGAATCTGAAACCACTCAAAAGCCCTTAAGGTTTCCAGCAACAGATCAGAGGGAATCCGAAAGGGAACATAGATGTTGTTTAATTTCTCATGGGCGAAGGCCGCATTGTGAATGAGCGGGCTTTTGCTATGGGCAATCGGGTCGCCAATGACGGCAAAGACTTTTGTTCCGCTGTTGATTTCATCGTAGCGGTACATGTTCTTCATGTCTTTGAACGAGATTTGCCCGGGGGCCATTTCCCGATCTTCGCTGAAGCTGGCATAGGTAAAGGGGGAACCATATTTCGCGCAGAGAATCCGACTCGCCATTCCGAATTCACCCATACAGAAGCCTACCGTAGGGACAGGAGCGGCTGCGACGAGTTTCAGCATGCGAACCATGTCGGCAGGTTTATTCGCCATCGTAACGAGCTTGACGATGTCTGGATCGAGCCGACACATCCGCTGATGAATCTCTTCCAGATCATCGGGTGTCTCGTTGAAGTTGTGGTGACTGACAATCCGCTTTGTTTTGCCATACCGGGGAATGCTGCCGGCGATGTCGTCTTCCAGGTCGATGTATTCGATCTCGGCAGCAATTGCGGCCCGTAGGAGAGCCTGACGCTGGTCTTCGCTCCCTTTCCAGCGACCGTAATCTTCCATGCGACGACAAGTGGCGACTATCGGGGTGGGGCGATCACCGAACAGGCGGGAGAGATCTGGCTGATGGCTGAGCCAATCGAGACGGTACTCCACCAGCTCAGCCCCGTTCTGGGCGAGCTGGTGATGCTCCGCAATCATCATTTTATGTCGAGTCCGTCCGATACTGACGCA
This sequence comes from Planctomycetaceae bacterium, assembly GCA_041398805.1. Taxonomy (GTDB): domain Bacteria; phylum Planctomycetota; class Planctomycetia; order Planctomycetales; family Planctomycetaceae; genus Polystyrenella. Next base: position 267,070 of record JAWKUC010000005.1, read on the forward strand.
AATCATGGTGTCGTAATTACCTTTGTCCGGTTGAGAACAATAGCCCTTATCAGTTTCAACCGGGGTTGAATTCATTTGATGTAGGAGGCCATTTCAAAGCCCGGTTGTGGTTGCTCTCGACGCTGAAAATGCAGGGTAGATGCGACCCATCAGAGGGTTTTGAAACTGCTTGTAAGAGGAATGCAGGTGAGGAACCGGTAACTGTTCCTATGTGTGTAGAGAAAGGGGCCGGTCTGCTCACGAGCCCACATTGTAAGGAGGAATGGTACAGAAAGCACCTCACAAAACCGGTTCGACCTGCCGCCAGTCTCAATTTGACCGAGTGATCTTCAGCCCGCCGTTATTCTGACCACTGTTTTGCCCAGTGATGACGCAAGTGCTGGGGAGCGTTACACTGGAAGGCTGATCTCTTTTTTGGTCCCCTCTTTCCTGTAAGAGAAAAGAGGCCTTCGGGACCTTCATTGGCTAACGAACTGGGTCTACTTCCATTAGAAAAAGTGACGGCAATTTATGATTCTGGAGGGGATAGTCACCACCTGCAACCGGGCAGGAGAAGTCAACATCGCGGCGATGGGGCCGATTGTAGAGGAAGAGATGCAGTCTCTGCTGCTGCGGCCTTTTCAATCGACAACGACTTATCAGAATCTCAAGCAGAATCCCGTTGGCGTCTTTCACATTGTGGATGATGTCGAGCTGCTTGTCCGGGCGGCACTCAACCAGTTCGAATCGGCTCCGGAACTCTTTCCCGCTGAAAAAATTCAAGGATCGGTTCTCAAGCAAACGTGTCGCTGGTACGAGTTCGAAGTGACAGAGCTGGATGACAGCCGGGATCGAACTGAAATCAGAGTGAAGGTGGTCCATACCGGTCATCAACAGGAGTTCCTGGGGTTCAACAGGGCCAAGCATGCGGTGATTGAATTTGCAATTCTGGCCTCGCGTCTATTCATGCTAAGTGAAGAGGAGGTCGTGAATCAGTATCATCAGTTGAAAACAATCGTTGATAAAACAGCCGGACCGCAGGAGTTCACCGCCTTCGAACTGGTGACTCGCTACATCAGCAAGCAATGGCCAGACTTTAACCGCTTGATTGACTCCGCTTTGAACAGGAACGAATAAAGAACATCACCCATGAATCGCGCGCTCACACTCAAAACAGGGTCCCGACTGCATTTTGGACCTTTGTCGTACCGTCCACAGGAAGGACGACATTTCGGTGGATGTGGGGTGATGATTTCCGAGCCTGGTGTCGAGTTCTTTGTTCGCGAGGCCGCAACAGATCGCATCGAAGGGGAAGGGGGTGAACGGGTCGAGCGGTTTCTGCACCGCTTGAGAGATTACTTCGCCGGACGATTTACGATTCCACCTGTAGAAATTCAAATCCGCCAAATGCTCCCTTCGCATGTGGGACTTGGTTCTGGAACGCAAACTGGTCTCGCTGTGGCGCAGGCACTTGCCATCATTTCCAGGCAGTCAAATGTTAAAGTGGAAGAACTCGCGCGGGCCGTCGGCCGGGGGGCACGTTCGGCGATTGGAATCAACGGGTTCATGCGGGGAGGGTTATTTGTCGAAGGGGGCAAGCGAACCGAGCACGAACTGGGAACCCCTGTTACCCGATTAGAATTACCCTCCGACTGGTGTTTCCTGATTGTGCGACCTCAGCGGATTGCCGGGTTACATGGAGAGGCAGAAAAGAAAGCGTTTGATCAACTGGGACCCATGCCTGAAGAGACAACGGCGCGTTTATGTAAGTGCCTGGTGATGGATCTCTTACCCGCGATTGTCAGTCACGATTACGCCGCAGCCGGAAACTCGCTCTACGAATATGGTGCAACAGCCGGTCAGTTTTTTGCACCCGTACAGGGAGGAATATTTGCTTCCTCACAAATGCAGCAGGTGGCTGAGCTTTTACAGAGTGAAGCGGTTCCGGGAGTCGGCCAGTCTTCCTGGGGACCCACTCTGTTCGCATTGATGCAACATCGCGATCAGGCCGAATTCTGGAAGCAGCGGTTGGCTGAACTCGACGTGGGGCAGGGGACGACGATTGAAATCGGAGAGCCCCTTAATCATGGTGCGCTCATCGAGGTTGAGTGATCTCTTTTCCGTCTCCTGTTCCGGAATGACTTTCTCCCGCAACAGTCGATTTGCATCCGGCAGGTCATTCTTCTCGACCTCTCGGGGAAGAGTCTCATGACATTGGAGGCAACTTTGAATTGTCTGTTCTGCGGTAAGCAGTGAAGTTTCCAGTGGACTTAATTGGCTGACTCTGCTCGGATTTCTCGCTAACCAGAGGCACTCGGTTTGGATTCGCAGGTGGAATCAAACCTCGATTGAAATCACCACGATCCTGCAGTAAGGCAACTGCAAATCTTCCGCCGATCAGAAAACAGCCAGCCAGCAAAAGCATCGTGACAACAGGGAAAGCCCGGCTGCGCTGGCGGGGCAGAATATGTGTGGTGGTCGGAACTGATTGAGGATGCATCCGTCGAGCTGCTTCATCCGCCAGACGAATCACCTCTTCAGCTTTGATTGAGAGAAACTGTGGATCATAGTCGTAACTGTTTCCAAAGTGATCCGTATTCTGGGTGAATTCCTGAGGTTCAAATCCGGATTCATTCTGTTGCAGGGGTTCCAGAACGGGGGCGAGGACTTCCTGCATCTGGCGACAGCGATTACAGAACTGAAGATGTTGCTCCAGTTGATCACTGGCTGGATGAGCTTGCAGTCGACCGCGAGGATCGGTGATCAATTCGAATGCCTGATCGCAATTCATATCAGGTCCTCCTCATTGGTGCGGAGTGACTCGGCGAGTTTCAGTAAGCCTGTTTGAACTCGACGCTTGGCCCCACTCAGACTGCACTCCATCGTGCGGGCAATCTCTTCATAAGCGAGCTCGCCATAAAACCGGAGTCGAATGGCATCGGCCTGCATCTCGGGGAGCTGGTTCAGGGCATGAATGACCTGCTCTCGTTTTTCCAATAAAAGTAATTGCGAGAGCCCCGTTTCCGCATGGATCAGGCTCGCAGGAGCAAGTTGAACAAGCAGTTCAGGATCCTGATGATTGACCTGTTTATTTCGAGCCGATTTTTTCAGTTGCCGCCGGCAGAGATTGAGCAGGATCGTCCAGACCCAGGTACGAAAGGAGAGACCGGGGCGATAACTCTCGCGGGAGCCATAAACGGCGATGAACGTTTCCTGAACGATGTCTTCCGCTGCCTGGCGGTGATTCAGCTTACTCCAGGCAACGCGGAATAAGGGTTGGTAATAACGTCGCATCAACGTTTCCAGCTGGCTTTGATGACCTGCGCAAAGTTGCAACATTAATTCAGCATCGGTGGGGGAACTCTCGAAGGTATCCATTAAAGCTCTTCGATATATCAATTTCAGGGGAACAGTAGCGTCTCTGTTATTCAAAACGCATACCATTAAAGCGAATCATTCCAGATTCGCAGGGGAAGTTTTATTGTCGAGGACAGGTTTACCCCTTTCAACATCGATCTTCATTTTTTCAAAGAGAGTCCTGAATATTTTATGAGGGAAGTCTTCCGCGACCTCACCCTCCAGATTGATCTTTGCTAGAATAATTCCGCTGAACCAGCAATGCTTAAGTTAAAGAACCTGAAACAGTTATCGATATCATCACGACGGATAAATCATGCTTGGTCAATTCGCCCCCACACCGTTCGATCTCCGGTTTCACTTGCTGGGTATCCCGGTCATGGTGCATCCCACATTCTGGTTACTGGGAGCATTGATCGGTTGGATGGATGGGCATCTCGATTTCACCTTACTCAATGTGATGCTGATCTTTCTTTCCATCCTGGTCCACGAGATGGGACATGCCCTACTGCAGCGACGCTGGGGAGACATGTTGTACATTCAGCTGCATATGACAGGTGGGGCTGCTTCTTTCATTCCCGGTCCTGGTTTTACTCCCAAGCGGTCCATTCTTGTTTCACTCGCTGGACCGTTCGCCGGATTTCTGCTGGCGGGGATCGCTCATCTTACTCTTGTGATTCTATTGCAAACAATTGATCAGACACTCCCGTTTTTCAAAGAGCATCCCAAGTTGACAAACTATCTGTTCCATTCACTAGTGGTTTTAAGAAGAGTGAATATTCTCTGGGGTATACTTAACCTGCTCCCCATAATCCCACTTGATGGAGGACATGTATCCATGGAGGTTAGTCAGCTGATCTCCCGAGTGCGGGGGGATATCTGGGCTTACAGGATTTCAATCGTTACTGCCATCGTGGTAATACTGCTCTCCGCGTACTTCCATTACCAGTCACAGTTTCTGGTCATCATCTGTCTGTTCCTCGGTTATCAGAACTGGCAGATGTTAAATCACCGCACAGGACGAAACTGGTAAGCGAGTTTAGTCGCGCAGGTCGAGAGACTTGGCGTCAATCGATTGGTTCGATTGATACACCAGGTTTGTTCTGGAAGACTTCGCGGAGTTCCCTCGTCGCCTGTTGTACGTCGCTGGGACGACTCAATCTGTCGTCATCCGATTGATCTGTTGCCATTGAGTCAGATGAATTTTGTTGATCGAGCCAGCGGGGATCAACGGCCAGGCCTTCTACCCAGGTGACATACCAGATGCCATCGTTATTCAGCTCCAGATGAACGTCCGGTTTAATCTGGTAACCATCCTGCTCGATGATCACATTCACCAGCATTGTTGGTGCGGCCTGTTTTTCCAGTTCATCCAACGACAGAGGGTTCCCCATTTCACCTTCTGGCCCCAGCAGAACGGCGAGGGAATCCCTTGGACCTCAAGTTTTCAGCGTGTGGTGAATTTTCAGTAGATAATTCTCCGGAACGTCAGTTTTTTGAAAAGCGATATCGTTCAGGTCCCGGCGATGCGATCGCGTAACCGAGGGTGCGTTGACCGCAGGATTGCTTCATCGCTCCGCATGACGGCTTGCACATATTCGAGTGCATGGTCTTTCGATTCGTCATAGTCGAGCCACTGGTCTAATCCACTCAAACGAGGACGACACCCAGCACCGCCAGAGGGAGCAACTTACAGCATTCTCCGTAATATCGTCGAATCCTTTCGAGTTGATCGAGAAGCGAAATTGAAATCATTCACAGTGACAAAATAAAGAACACATCAAAAGAAACAACACGGTAAAAACAACACGGCAAAAGAAAAAACCGCCGAAGCAAACCAGATCGGTGCTGCAGAGCGGAAGATGTATGGTCAGACTGAGATGTTCAGCCCGGTGATTGTATGAAAGTGATCAACCAGAACCATTCCCGTTAAGGAGAGGTCAGGTTGTTATTCAGGCACCGGGACGCATGTTAGAACAGGCAGTCAGAATTTCGTACAGGTCGGCAGAGACCCGGATCGTGTCATCATCCCAGTCCCGCAACCAGGTGCGGTCCCAGCGAGAGGCTTCATTCCATAATCTGCTGAAACTCGCCCAGAGGGATTTTGATTTGAGGTTCTTCGTACTGAGGTTCATCCTCACCGGTAAAAATCTCTGTAGACGTGGTCGCATCAGCCGTCCTTTTCTGATGATTCAAAGTCTATGGGGGGGAGCAGAAGTGAAACTGATTTCAATGCTGCTTACTGATTTGAAAACTTCTGTCCCGGGACAATCCTTTCGTCCCACTAATTGAGAGAACTTTCCTATTCAGTATCGACCCTATGCTAGAAATCAAACTTTATCGGGATTTCAAATGGTAAAGAAAATCTGCCGAAATTGTTCCAGAAAATCAATTTTTAACCTCATCACAGAAAAGAGGTTAAAGATGGAGCATTTTGCATGTACAGAAATGCCCAAAGCAGTCTTGCATTCCGGTCCGAAAATTCGAGGTACGAAGCTCGAAAATCTGGAGAGAGCTCGCGGGAAACTCAGCTAAGCTCACCAAGCAGCCAGGCTTTAGCGTGAAACCGACATAGAAACTGAAGACTCGCTTGTCGTCGAAGTCTTCACGAATAATCGGGGTAAAGCCCAGTCGAAGCGCCAATGGAACTGGCCCGCATCAGCGGGACGACACGCAGTCCACCCCGATGCTCATACGGAAGTGCTCGAAGGTGGTGTCGTCTCTCAACCGTACCGAAGTCGGTGAAGGCGACTGCCTGCACTGTTTCGTCTGCCATCAATGGGAAGATGTATTCGACTGACCTGGAGAGCCAGGAATTCACCCCTGTATTGACGTTGTTTGTCAGCAGGACCCACACTCCCGGGAAGGCGAAACCACGGAAGGTCTGGAAACCCCCGGCATAGAACTGCTCTCGAAGATCGGGGTATCACTACCTGTCCAACCGAGCTTCCACTGAGTGAAACGATGTGACGTCCGCCACCATCTGGTCGGTTATAGATGGTAATACTGACTCGCATCCAGTCCAACTTGAGGGTAAGTGAAATCACCGAAGGCCTGTTCGTAGTTGAGGGCTACGATGTGACCTTCAATTCGGCATGAAAGGGGCATCACGCGTGTCGTGTGTTAAGGTTGCTTTGAATGTCGTCAGCAGGCTGTTGCCCAGAGCATCAGCCAGTTCCTGTGGAGTGGGAATGCTGGGGCTGTCGATCTCAATGTCTTCGAGACGGAAGGCACCGGAAATCGACCACTCGGGAGTGAGTTGTTTACCCAGTGTAAACCGGCCACCCGTTCGTTGTTCATCCCAGTCGGGATAGAAACGGGTAAAGTAGAAACCACTCACACCAAAGCTGTAGTCTGTATCCAGGAAGTGAGGATCCGACCAACTCGCTGTGTAACGACCAATTTCGGTACCGGGAACGGCTTCCAGACGAAACTTCTGTCCGGCACCACGCCAGGCTGTACCGTTAACGATATCCTGGAAACTTGTTGGCGGACGCATAATGTCGAAGTTCTGTTCCTGCAGAACGATATTACCTGCCAGACCCGAGTCAGAGTTCACACCGACACCGAACATGAAACTACCCGTACGCGCTTCGGTCAAATAGGTATCAATATCAACCTGACGTTGCTGCATACTCCCCTGAAGTGGATCCCCCTGAGTAACCCCTTCGGTGAGTGGGTTATAAGGATTCACAAACTGAGATTGTTCAACATTCGGATCAAAGACTGGGTCGAACTGAGGTTCCGGGCTTTGACCACGAAAGATCATTTCCAGTTCTTCGTTCAGGGTTTCTTTATTGAATGATTCTGTCTCGACGTTAGCAGATGCTTCATGAAATGCCAGGTTGCCAGTGGCTGAACCTGCTGATTGAGGACGCAATACCTCTTGCGAGACTGTGCTGGGAATACCACTATGTCCGAAGCCAAGATCACTCTGTCCGAACCCTGTACTCTGTCCAAAGACTTCTGTAGCAGAAATTCGCTTGGGTGATTGAGTTTGGCTGGCTAAAGTCTGAAGCGTTTCAGTGTGAACAGTGGAATTATTAATTGAATTAAATGAGTCTCCCTGACGTGCTGCATATTCATTTCTGGTTAAGCGATACGCTTCCCCGGCAGGACGCGGCAGTCGATAGGAGGATTGATCCGGAGCTGACTTTTGAAATTGTTCATTTGTGGAACGAGTCGAGCGATTCTCGCGCTCGTACGGTAATTCTTCAGATTGACCACGGAAGAGATCCGGATCCAGTACACCTCCGTCAGCAGGAGTGACGGGTTGGACAGTGATTCGTGGAGCGGTGGCCCCGGTTCGTTCAAAGATCTGGGAACCTCCCAGGCGTGTCTCTGAAAGTCTGATCATCCGGGGATCAGCCAGGTCTCCCGGTTGAACACGCATGCGGTTGAGTGCCACAGTTTCTTTGGTATGCGGGTAGTCACCCAGAATATGCACGTTGATATTACGAATCGTGTAGATTTCGTCTTCTTCGATTTCATATTTGAGGTCAGCTAACCCCGGAGTCTCCAGGAATACAGGTGAAGCATCGACTGTCGCAAAGAATCGACCCTGTGCACCATATTTCGCTTTGAGCTCGCGGATGTCATTCCCGAGGATACGGGCATTGAAGTACTCTTTCTCACCCAGTTCCATGTCATCAGTGATCTGTTTTGTGGTGAGAACTTCGTTTCCTTCAATAATTCGCTTCCGAATTTTGTATCGGTCACCTTCGTTGATATCGTAGTAGATATAAACTGAGTCCTTCTTCTCATTGAACTCAACACGATGGTCGACGGCAACGTCGAAATAACCATAGTTGGTGTAATACTGTTTGAGCGCGTTTAAGTCATTCTGAATGGAGGAGGGGTCGTACAGTCCTCCGAATTTCCAGAGGATGGCTCGTTTGGTACTGAGGTGAGTTTTCAACACACCATCCGCAACAAATTCGTTACCTTCAAAATAGACTTTTTGAACGCGGGTTTTCTTCCCTTCAACAATTTTGAAGATCACATCGCGTTGTTCTGGTTTGTCACCACTGATAAGAGTGACTTCAGCAAAGAAAAATCCTTTTTCCTTGTAGTAGCTTTCCAGTCGCTGAGCCGATTCCAGGTTCGCACTGACGTCGTAAGGGCTCCCTTCACGGAGTCCAGTGATCTCAGCGAGAACTTTGTCTTTAATCTTCTCGTTGCCCTGATACGAAATCTTATCGACAATGGGCCGCTCAGTGACGACGAAGGTCAGAATCAGGCCTTTTAGGTGTTCGTTCCAGTTTGGTGGAGACACTGAAGAACCAGCGAGTCTGGTACAGCTTCTGAACGTCTTCCTGATCATTTTTTGAGAAGGCTTGCGATCAATTTGCGTATTAATTTTTCGCAGAATCGCATCCTGGGGGATGGTGGTATTTCCCTCGACTCGAATTTCGATCACAGGTTGATCAAGTCGGTCGTTGTAAGCTCGGTTTGAAACTTTGGAGAGATTATTTTCGGTGCGGTCTTTCAAGGGGACGGCACCCGAACCGGGGCTGCGTGAAGCCTGCGCGCAGGCAGGGGCTGCTGTGTAAGCAGAGAGCAGACAGATTATTAAAACCAGGCAGGCTACTGGGATAAAACGGGACTTAAGCGAACTCAAGTTCCGGTTTGTCAGCAGTTTGCGAAACCCGGTGTCGTCCTTGACACCTACCATTGGTTTATCAATTCGATCCTGGAAACAGTGATTATACAGACAGAAATTTCAGGAGAGAGAATCTTTCTGAAAGTGCTTCGCAGCGGGTACAGCTTCCTGCGTAACCCATGCTGAGATCACTTCTTACCTCCACTTCCTGAACAGGTTACACCCTTCAGAGGTAGAGGCAGGGGGGTAGAAATACCCGATATCCCCAAACAGGGCAAGCCGAGTTTTGCCGCAGGTAACCTGCAAATTTGAATGTATTTAGACGTTTCACTAAGCCGTTTTTCATAGACGGGGATGTTAGAAAATTATCTGTTCGGATTCGCTGTGAAGTGATAAGCTTTTACCGCTTACAATATTTCATGCGGCAAAAAATTCATGCAGCACTGTTAAGGAAAACATGAGTTATGAAGAAGATCATCCTCGGTATCGCGCTCATACTCTCCATGCAATTGTTGTGTGAATCTTCTCCACCCCGCATGCTCAGTCCAACAGACCTCACTGGCGATCCACTGGAACATCTTGCAGAGGGGGGCTTTCCACTCTACCCGGAAAAGAGAACAACTTCCGGACCCGGACTTCCTTTTGCTGAATACAAACCACCACAATATCCCTACTGGAACAGGCATTATTTCTACAAAGGGGATAGCGAAGAACTGAATAAGTTCCTCGCTCGTTGCGAACCACTCCTGCATCGAACTGCTCAGGCGCAAAAGATAACGGACTCATTAGAATTCAAGGGGAGGGGGCATGTCATCTTTCTTCAGGTCGTTCTGCACTCAGGGCCCGGGTACACCAAAATACCCTCTGAATTTGGTAAAATTACTCAAATGAAAACCGATTGGGAACTAGAGGTCGGCCCGGGAGCCCTTTCCTGGGGTCACCGGATTCATTCCTGGGAGTTGACCATTCATGTCTGGCTCGACGATCAAATTCGTCTGGAGGAGCTGAAAATCCCAAAGGAGTTTTCGGTTGTCTCTGGGGGCGAGATTGAGGCTTTCATCAAGAACAGAGAGCCTGTAAATGCCGAGAAATAACCTGCTCGGTTCACAGCTGTGATAACTAAGCTCCGCTTCAGCTGGCTCGTTTGAAGTGTGGATCGAGCTCGGCAATCTGATCGACCTCGTCCTCTCTGAACCCGGCGTCGTGCATCAGTTGAGAAAACTGGCTTTTAACTACGGGAGGTTTGGATTGAGGGGTTGTCAGCCGGGCGATTTCACCATTTAACCGGTGGATTTCCTGATCGGCCTGCTCCAATAACTGTTCGAGTTGCAGCATGCGGGTCTGCACTTTGGCATCGACCATTCGCTCAAAATCATGCAGTTTCACTTGCAGGCGATTGAGCTCGTTCCGCTGCGCATTTTCCAGGGCACTGATTTCTGCCTGGGCCTCGTCATACGAAGATTTATCGCGGCGACCTCCGCGTAGTCGCCAGGTTCGACGCTGAATGATATAAGCCGCCAGAAGGATAAATCCTCCCAGGGCAACATGTTCCAATCCATTGAACATGAGCCTGTCCCTGTTAAGACGTGGTTCCGACTCTCTCCTGCAGATCTCTGCCAGTAAGAGTTACAATTCCATTTATTTATGATCGTGATCGTGATCGTGATCGTGATCGTGATCGTGGTCGTGATCGTGGTCGTGATCGTGGTCGTGATCGTGATCGTGGTCGTGATCGTGGTCGTGGTCGTGGTCGTGGCGCGCGGGGGTAGATTGTACTGCTGTTTGATTTTGTGAAAAGGCGAATTCAGCGGCACGATAGACATCCCGGAGCGGAACGGACGCTTTTCCGGCGATTTCCGCACACGATTCGAATTCCGGGGTGAAAATAGCCGGTTCTCCGTTCCTCCAACCGAGTTTTCCCGTCACTTCTCCCCAGGGAGTTGCCACAATATGGGCTTGCCGGGCCCGTTTGGACCTTTCCACCTGATGCCGGCGGATGCCGAAGGTCCCTGTCTCTTCAAAAATGATCTGCTCGAGTTTTGGAACGTCGCTGGGCTGCGAAAGCACAGTCAAGATGATGGCGGGCCGGTCTTTTTTCATCGAAATCGGAGTCGTAAAGACATCCAGGGCCCCCGCCTGCAGCAATCTTTGTCGGGTGTAACCGATGACTTCACCGGAGATATCATCCAGGTTCGTTTCCAGAACAGTGATCAGATCCTGTTCGGCGGTGAGGACTGCCTCACCGATAATGAGACGCAGTAGATTCGCTCGCTGCGGAAATGTTTTGGTGCCGGCACCGTAACCGACTGATTCAATCGTCATTGAGGGAGGGGACCGAAACGATCCACAACCGTTTTGACAATCGCGGCCCCGGTTGGAGTGGTCAGTTCGGCTTCAATGGGAACATCGACAAGGGGAATTCCCTTCAGAATTTCCGCCGTTCCCGGAGTGGGAACCGTACAGATGCCATGGTCGATTTTCACTTGTCCCCGGCCGGGAGGAAGAGGACTGCAGACGATTTGATCGAATGCGAGCAGATCAAAACCAATCGCTGCACCGACGATGTCAACGATAGAGTCAATCGCCCCCACTTCATGAAAGTGGACTTTGTCGATGGTCGATCCGTGCACATGCGCTTCCGCTTCTGCCACCACGCGAAAAATGGAACGGGCAAGTTCTTTTTGTGAGGGAGTAATTGCATCCGCCCGGTCGAGAATTTCGTGGATATCCTTGAGGTGCCGGTGTGCATGCTGTTCAGGATGATCAATCCGGATCGAAGTGGCGCGGAAGCCTCCTTTGACGACTGTTTCTGTCAGCAGCTTGACACCTGGAAGTTTTAAGGAAGCGATTCCCCGCTGGAGATCTTCGACGGAAAGCCCGGCATCAATCAGGGCACCGAGTGTCATGTCTCCGCTGATTCCGGTGGAACAGTCGAGGTAAGCAATTTTCATAGAAATAGATTCCCGGTCAGCACTAACCGGGGTTCATCATTTATTGTCCCGGAAACTGGTATTAAACAACTGTGGAGGCTACGTTTTCGTCCATCGCTCAATTCAAGAAACTCTGGTTTTCAGGAGTGGTTGATTCCGTGTGCCACTGCTAGCTCGACTAGCAGTGCCGTTGTGGAAGCGAATCACCTGAAATATTAAAAGGGAAAACCAAAAGATTACATGGTTGGTAACCATCTCAAATCTTTCGAAAGCGTGAGCCGTACTCGCACTGCTAGGCAAGCTAGCAGTGGCACACAAACTTATTCCCTGACGTCCAGAGATGGATAGAGCAGTACCCTATAAACGAAGTCTCTTTAACAGTTTACGCAGCGGGAGCAGGGAAGCCAAGCCGCTTCCATGTGGAATGCTTTAAGCGTGGGTTAAGAAATCATAAACGGTGCGAAATTAAACAAACAGAAAAAGCGTGCGTGGAGTTTGTTTAAAAGAATGAAAGCAGATGCGTGATTAAAAGAAATGAGTTGGTGGAATGCCACGCTCGCGGGCGAGTTCGAGCGGGCTTGATTCCACGTAACGTGGGAGTCTGACCGGAGACTGTTACTTGTTCTCAAACAAAATGATGTATGGAAACAAAAAACAGCCGAGCAAGCAGATTGGAATTGGTCGTTAAACCAGTAATGGATTGGAATTAACAGAGAAGAGAGATCAGATCGGACGAGCTGGAAAGAGATTTTCTCTGTTGAGTGAATTGCAGACTATATTGTCTGGATTTTCACTACCGAACGCAAGTCAATTCATGCTTCTTAAACAGCTGAAAATCGAAGGAAACGGGATTTTTTTAAACTGTGTACACTTATCTGAACAGGGGACTCAATCAGCAGGGAAGCTGAACAGCGGACGGAAAAATCGTCCTCCCGCTCCTCCTGATTCCCGACTAATTTTGTCCATAAATACATTGACCAGAAAGTGCAATAGCCTCTAGTATGAGCCAGTAAAATCAGGACTGCACAAGACTTGCTGCACCAATCTGACCGAACACATGGTTTGCGGGTCGCCCAAGATTTGGTTTGCCATCCGCAAGGATGAGCACCACTGTGGGGCTACCCCACGGGAGAAGAATTGAACGACATTCGTTCCCGGAAGGTTTAAACGTCTAGAAGTTAGACGATCAAACCTTCGCAACAGGATGCGTTGAGCGGCCCGCAAACCAATTTTAAAAAAGCAGGCGTGTTTCGGATCAGGATAAACTAAAAAAGCAGCATTGAGTCTGAGCAAACTGATTTACTTTCCAGCCCGGGGCCAGTGGGCTGACTGAAATTTGAACTTGTCAGATTTCCAATTCAATTAAAATTCCCCGTGTGTCCTGTGACGCATCCCTCCACGCTGCATTTCTGATGAAGTAGATATTTTCGATGGGATTGATCGATTTCCTGCTCCGCTTGTTCGGTTTGAAAGGAACTGACCGAACAGAGGCTTCTGCACCTGCCAGACCGAGTTCTGTCAGGAGGTCAGGACCGACGCAGAAGAAAACGATTCTGCGCCGCTTGAAGTTCGTGCGCGAGCGCTGGTACAGCGTCAAAAAATCCCCGCAGCGACTGACCTCACAGACCAGACCCTTCTCGATTCCCGAAGTAAAAACAGTCCGGCCGTATCCCTTCGCGAATCATTCCAATCTCGGTAACGGTTACCTCGATCTCAGTCAGGATGGAGATGCTGCTCAATTAAACGAACTGGAATTGCCGCATTTCTCCAATCCATTGGAACTGGCGAACTGGTTACAGATACCAGTCGGGCAACTCGCCTGGTTAACGAATCAATTCGAAGAGGGGTATGTACCTAAAACAGAAGCGTCGGCTCACTATCATCATCACTGGATGCCCAAACGGAATTATGGATGCCGGTTGATTGAGTCCCCCAAACCTCTGCTCAAACAAGTTCAGCGAAGAATACTACGAGACATTCTGGACAATGTCCCTGCACACTCTGCAGCGCATGGTTTTGTGCAGGGGAATTCGATTCTCACCAATGCCCAACCCCATTGTGGTCAACGGGTCATATTGAAGTTCGATCTTGAAAACTTCTACCCCCACGTTCGCTTCCCGATGGTGACCGCCATTTTCCGCAGTATGGGTTACAGTCGTGAAGCGGCCATCTGGTTAGCGCGACTCTGCACTTCACGACTTCCGCTCAACAGTAAACCCCCTTCAGCGAATCCGGAAGCATACTGGTTGTACCGACCAGCACATCTTCCACAGGGAGCTCCGACCTCGCCCGCGCTCGCTAACCTGGCTGCCTACTCTCTGGATCTCCGGCTCGACGGCCTCGCACGTGCCTTCGGAGCGAAATACACCCGCTACGCGGATGACTTGACCTTCTCGGGTGATGAACGGTTTCTGCACCGACTTAAAGCATTCATTCCATTTGTCAGCCAGATTATCAAAGAGTGCGGTTTCACAATGCACAAAGCCAAACGCCGCATCATCCGCAGCAATCAGCATCAATCGGTCACCGGGGTGACTGTCAACGAGCACCCGAACATCAACCGGAAAGAATACGATCGCTTAAGGGCAATTCTGCATAACTGCGTGCGTCATGGTGCTGAATCACAAAACCGGGAGCAACACCCCGATTTCCAGGCCCATCTAAGAGGCCGCATCGCCCACGCCAAACAACTCAACCCGAAAAAAGGGGAGAAGTTGCAGGCTATCTACGAGAGAATTACCTGGTAGATAGCTTATTTAATTTTGGGGAGTTCTTTCAGAGTCGAGAGAGATTCTCGCAGCTCCGCATTTGAGGTCAGATGTGGATTCTCTATGATGGGAGGAGAATAAAACTGCACCTTTTGTTTTAGACCTTCCACAAGTTCTCTGGATCCTGCCACCGTGTTTCGTGCCGCTTTGAAACAGATGTTGAAACCGATCATCCGACTGATTGTCGGCGTGATTGCGATTCCACTGTTTCGGATTTTCATGCGGAAGGTGGTGCGGTTGCAGACGCTCGATGCGGAACTGGAAAAAGACCTCGAAGAATGGTTTCGTGCCTCGCTGATGCTGCTGGTGGCGACCGCCAATATGGAGCATCTCTTCTTTGGCTGGGTGCCGGTGGAGCTGCTGGAAAATCATGGTTGGATCACGGTCACTTTCCGCGTGATGCTGGCGATCAGTGTGGTGCAGCTGATGCCGGACCAGGAACTCTTTTCGATCATTCATCCCGGTCCCCCCAAGCTGAACTTCAAAAGCTTTCGAGGCTTTTTCGGAGATGTTCGTAAAAAGTGGAAAGCGATTCTTAAAGGATTGCTGTGCCAGCACCTCAATCGTTCTTCGCCGATGTTCGCGATCATGGCGGCTATTTTTGGAGGAATCGACCGCCTGCATCTGCGTGATCATCTGAACGAGGGGATCGAACTTCTCCAGCATTTCGGGAATCAGGTGATCGGTGGGGCGGAGTTGATCACTCACACAACCGAAGTCGTGCAGGCCAACCAGGGGCAATACTTCACCATCCTGAATGATGAAGGTTGGATCGTTGGATGGGTCTGTTACTTCATCGCGATCACCCAGTACCTGATCATCGGGCTGGTTACCTCCAAAGATAAAGCACTCGATGCCCTCTCCGAGTTCGACCGCCAGGTCGCCATAAGACGCCGTGAGATCATCGACGAATTCGCACTACCAGAGGACCGACAACGTGGGAAAGAACACACGATTGAGGTTGAAAGCGATAAGAATATCGAACCAATTTCCAAAGATAATTCAGAGACATTTGAAAGTGAAAAAGAGTGAGCAAGTTGGCTCAATGATCTTATAGAGACTACAAAAAAGCATCCTGATGAAATTGTTCTCATCAGGATGCTTTTGTTTTTTATTGGTTCAACGCCATTAACATCGAACCATCTCAGACGAACTGGCGGCGCCAAACCACGCGTCGATCAATGTCCGACGCTCGTAAGCCGCTCCAGAGAGGCGGACGCCTCATACGCCGGAGAAGGGGTGGCTGGCACTGCCTTTTTTGGCGACCATTTCGTCGGCGGAAGGTTCACCTTTCATGGCGCGAGCGATGGAAAGTTTGGTTGCTTCGTAGTTGTACTCGAAGATTTTCTTGTCGTCGCTGGCTTCCCAGTGAATGAAGACGCCACAGACGATAACCAGGTTTTCGCACTGATCTTTAGGAATGACACCTTCTTCAACAGAATCAGCGACAGCTTTTGCGACTGCGTACTGAGCAGGTCCGAACATCTGCACGGCCTGTTTGGCCCCTTTGATGGTCACTTTGGTGATCATGACGGTGGCAGGTTTAACAGCCAGGTTGGGCTCGAGAACGGCGAGCAGATTGCTGTGACCGGCTGTCTGGCTGGCCAGGGCGTTAGAGAATGCGATGCCGACAGGGCCGGATTTATCGCCAATGAGCAAGTCGATATGTGCGACTTCATTACCTTCACCGACCAGAGCTTCACCAATATACAACGACATGTTGCGTCTCCTGAACTTTCTTTGTGTTCCGATAGCGGGTAAAAGTCTTGTAAAACACTACCGGAGCATAGGGGTATCATGTTTGTGAGCGGTCGAGATGAGGTCTGCTCATCACGAATATGGTACGAGCGGTGTCGCTACACTCACTTTTGAGTTGTTGAGTTCTGGAATTCCTGAAGTTTGGGATAACTGGGAGAAATAAGAATTCCAGTAGTTGAGAGTTTCTCTCTATTTCGAGGAAACGAAAGAACCTCTCCGGGTGGGAATAATCCTCCCATTTGATAGCATTTCAGCCACACGATTTCCAGTTCGTGCGAGAACTTTTAAGAGAGGGACGTTCAAATCGGACAGATACCAATCCAGTCCTCACAAATTAGATCGGGGTCCACACCGATTCTGATCGCGGGATGCTCGGTGCGGGCCGCCGTCTGGTCCGCCAACCAGGCGGGGATTCCCTGTCTGGCCGCCGATCAGTTCGGGGATGTTGATCTGCTCGAAATCTGTCCGAACTGGTATCCCCTCAGCCAGGATTATCATGAACTCCCCGATTATCTCTCTCAACTGGAGGTCGCCGGTTGGTGTTACACCGGGGGGCTGGAGAATCACCCCAGGCTGGTTGGGGCTGCTGCCAGAGAAGTCCCTCTGCTGGGGGTGGGTGAAAACACATTAAAGGAGCTGCGGAACCCTTACCTCTTTGTCGATGGAGTCAGTGCTGCCGGTTGGAAGTCTCCTGAAACGCTGTCCGTTGTGAAGGGTCTGCCCGAGGGGGACTGGTTATTGAAACCGTTCCGATCGGGAGGAGGCCTGCGCATCAGTAAAGCAGACTATGCACATCTCGACGGAGATCAGTTTTATCTGCAACGGAATATCGAAGGTCTCCCATACTCAATCAGTTTCGTCGCTGTAGCGGGGAAAGCGATCCTGTTGGGAGGGGCGTTACAGTTCACTTCACGCACTGCAGAGATTTATGTTCCCCCGGTGATGAGGCATGAATCTCCCTATCTCTTTCAGGGAGGAATCACCTGCTGCCTTCAAGAGATTGCTCCATTAGAGGCACTGCAGCAATTGGTCGATCTACTGACAGCGCATTTTGGACTCGTTGGTTTATGCGGGCTCGACCTTATTAAAACTGAGTCGGGTGAAATTTTTCTGCTCGAACTGAATCCCCGCTACACCGCGACGATGGAATTGCTGGAACGACAGCTGCAGACCTCCTTTCTTTCGCTCCATCTGGATGCCTGTTGCGGGGAGTCACTCGCTTACTTAAAGCGAATTAAAGGGGAACGATCAGAGCAGGATTATTTCGTAGCGAAACAAATCGTTTACACCACTGGTTCGTTCACTGTTCCGGAGAAGGGGATGCAGGTCGCCTTGGGGGGGCGATTCCTGGGTAAAGAACAAGCGGAGGTGTTACTGGTTGATCTCCCGCAACCAGGTTCCCAACTACCAGCCGGTTCACCGGTCTGTACGGTGATTGCCTTTGGAGCCACCCGAGAGGAGTGCCTGGGGAGTCTGCGGTACCACGCCGGAAGGCTGGCTATTGTGCTTGATCAGAGAAAATGGTCCGGTTATTATCGAAGCTAGATCTTGTCCAAGATAAGTGTGGCGGCTTTTATAAACGAAAAGTTCTTGAGGACATTGTTTTGCGCTGCCAGAACCCGCTAGATTAAAATGTGACATTAAGTAGTCATTTACCATTCCCCGTCTCTGACTCACCTTATGACAAACAGCCTATCCCGGATATGAGCAACGCCAACGATATTCGCATCCATGAAGTTAATTTCGAAATTGAATCTGTTGTCTTCAGGACACCGTTAAAATTTGGAGGAAGGATAGTTGATCGTGCCGAACTCTTAAATGTCGACGTGGTTGTCGAACGGCGCGATGGACATCAGGCGGAAGGTTTCGGCAGCATGCCGCTCGGAAACATCTGGGCCTGGCCAACTGACAAAGCCGAACCGAACAAAACACTGGAGGTGATGAAGAAATTCGGTGAGGAAGTCGTCAACCTCGCGAACAGTTACACTCCCTTCGGGCATCCGCTGGAAATCAGTTATCAGCTTTCTGCCGAGTATTATCACCTGGGCCGCACGTTGCCGGGTAAGATGGGAGTCGATGCGGAAATGCCGGAACTGGCTCAGCTTGTCGCAGCCAGCCCGTTCGATGCCGCTCTCCACGATGCCTATGGTCGAGTCCACGGAAAGAACTCTTTCGATACTCTTTCGGCAGAGTACATGAACGACGATTTGTCAGAGTACCTGGATGAAAATTTTGCCGGTGAGTACCTCGATCAATACACATTGCGGGAACCGAAGCAGACAATGCCTTTGTATCACCTGGTCGGAGCGCTCGATCCCCTGACTGATGGTGATATTGAAAACCGCATCAACGACGGTCTTCCCGAAACACTTGGGGAATGGATCAAAGCGGATGGGTTAACCCACCTCAAAATTAAACTGGCGGGTGATGATCTGGAGTGGGATGTTAATCGGGTTATCTCAATTGATCGTGTTGCCTCAGAAGTGAATGCCGCACGAGGTTGCACGGAATGGTTTTATTCCTGTGACTTCAATGAGAAATGCGCCAACGTGCAATACGTGCTCGATTTTCTGAACCGGATCAGAGAAATCTCCGGTGCGGCATTTGATCGTATTCAATATGTTGAACAACCGACCGCCCGCAACTTGAAAGCCAACCCGGAAAACAAAATGCACGAAGCGGCAAAGCTTAAACCGATCGTCATTGATGAATCTCTGGTTGATTACGAAGCATTATTGCTGGCGCGAGAACAGGGTTATTCCGGTGTCGCTTTGAAAGCCTGTAAAGGCCAAACCGAGTCACTGCTAATGGCTGCCGCCGCCCAGAAGTATGGGATGTTTCTCTGTGTCCAGGACTTAACCTGTCCCGGATATTCCTTCCTGCATTCCGCTTCACTAGCCGCACGAATTCCGGGAGTGGCGGCGATTGAAGGAAATGGCCGACAGTTCTGCCCCGCCGGCAATAAAAAACTGGCCCGCGAATTCCCCACGATGTTCAAGATCAAGGATGGGACAGTTAACACCGGCGCATTGAATGGCGAAGGCCTCGGTTTTTGATTCCGGTTCTGTAAAAATAATTCGGAACTGTCCAGTTCACCTTCTTCTCAAACAGGTTATGTCTGCTCATTTTAAATATTGAGCCTCGACAACTGGACTCGACAGACGAACAATAGGAATCATCTTATCTGATTAACCCGGGTCGTCCTGCACTTGTTCATGCATCGTATTGACCTTGGATTCAAAGGGTCGTGAACGGCCAGTGCCAGATATCAGGGCTGGGGTTAGTTGCACAAATTTCTGGTGAAGGTGAGTTCCGCATGCAAGTCGACAGCAATGAGCAGACCCGTGAGGAATACGAGTCACAGAAAGATGTCACCTTGTGGCAGTTCTGGACTCAGATTCCGATCCAGTTACAGCGGCAATCGATCACGTTCATTGTGATCAATCTATGCGATATCATCATGACCTGGTATCTGCTGACCTCGCAGCCTGTGGAACACATTCCCGGCCACCAGACATCGTTTTATGAATCGAACCCGATTGCCGGTTTCATTCTCGATCACTGGGGGGTGCGGGGGATGATTTACTTCAAAGCGATAGTCGTGGCCGTGGTGATTCTCATCACGCAATTCATCGCCCGCCAACGTCTAAAATGGGCCCGCTTCCTGTTGAATTTCGGATCAGTCGTTGTCCTGTGTGTTGTCTTTTACAGCTTATGGCTGTTAATGAAACACGCGGGACCAGTTGCTGTCTGATCCCGCGTGATATTGAATTCTGTTTAAGTCACTTCTTCCTAGACACGTACCAGTTTAGTCAGGCGGCCAGTGGCGACCCATTCGGCGACGTAGATGTTTCCATCTTTGTCGAAGGCGGCATCGTGAGGATGGACGAATTTGCCTGCTTGCCATTGGGATTCGTCACGGCGAACTTTGAAACCGTCGAGGACGTGTTTGGTCCATTCTTCGTCGTAACCCAGATGCACGATCGGTTTGTTGTTGATATCGAAGAGTGAAACGCGGGCATGCAGGTCGGGGACGAGCATGATTTCTCCCTGAATATCGATATCGGCGGGGAAGCTGACGTCTTCCACGAAGTTAATATGCTCGCCATCCAAAGTGAAGTACTGCAGACGGGCATTGGCGCGGTCAGCAACAACCAGTGATGGTTCGCGGCCAGGACGATCATCAAGCCACAGCCCGTGCGGTGTCTGCATTTTGCCCGGCTCAGTTCCTTTACCACCCCAGGTACGAATCCAGACGGCGTCTTTGTCGTACTGATGAATGAAGTGCGAACCGTAACCATCACCAACATAGAAACCACCATCAGGATGGAAGGCGACGTTGGTGGGGCGGAACTGAGAAACGCGGGTGTAGGCATGTGCTTCTGTCGGATAACTTAATTTCCAGATTTGTTCGCCGTCGAGCGTTGTTTTGATCACTTCCAGATTTTTGACATCGGAGAGATACAGGAACTGTTCGCCCCTTCAGTCCGGATGTCGATACCATGACCACCGCCGTGATATTCTTTACCGAACGAACGGACATACTTTCCTTCGGGGTCGAAAACCACGATCGCATCCATCACCTGTTCTTCGGGTGACTGATGTTTGATGTAGATCATGCCATTGGCATCAATCGTGACACCATGAGTTGCTCCCCAGCGGATTGATTCGGGAAGTTCTCCCCAACCATGCTCGCAGGTGTATTGATAATCTCCTTCACCGACGACAGCTGTTTTATTGCCTGTTTTATCGGATGCGCGAACAAAGAAGGGCTGCATAGCTGAAGCCGCGGCTATACCAGCGGTGGCTGTTTTCAGGAAGGTGCGGCGAGTGGTGCGTGGATCGGTGGAGGTCATGGTCAGCGAAAACCTTTCATGGGGTGAGAGAAGAACTCGAACCGGTATACGATCTTAGTCTGGCTAAATATAAATCTCAGGTGAAATCATGAAGTTGTTTTTAACACGAAGGCACGAAGCCACGAAGTTTTTAAACCACGAAATACACTAAAGAAAGCAAAAAGAATTCTGTAAATACCTCAATCTGTTTTGATTGCTTCCTGAGAGGTTGAATTCAATTATGCCCTTGGTGTCTTCGTGCCTTCGTGTTGAAGTAGAAATCTTGAAGACTCAGAAACGTTAATGAACTGAGGAGAGTCAAGTAAAGCAGGAGTCTCTACCTCAGTTCTTTTATCGTAACCCGTTCCGGGAGCGTGCTCCAGCCCCTGATTGGGGGAAATCGGGCTAGCGCTGGTAGATTGGGAGGTACTGGTATTCGACGGCCAGGGCCAGCAGAGCCATCGTCGTGCAGTAGACTTTGCCGGAATTCCGTTCCGACCCATGATTGGCGAGCCAGCTTCCATCAGGCAGCTGCATTTGCAGTAATGTCTTGAAGAGGGGGTCGCGGGTATCGGTCCAGTAGCGGCCCCCCATCTGAAACATCCCGACCGAGCAGTAGTAGGCCCCATAGAAAAAGTACGCATCTTTTTCATTCAATGGCTGAGTTCTCAACCCCTCAGCAGCACGCAAGGTGGCGGGGGCGAGATGCTCACCACAGATTTCGAGTGCCAGAATTCCTGTACCTGAACGCGTTGCGGTCGGACTGGAGCCAGGTTGATAGGCGAAGCCTGGTTCATTGACGGTGGCACACCGTTTCACATACTCGACCGCCTGATCAATGTTTTCCGAAGGGACATTACATCCCGCATTTCGGGCGGCTCTCAAGGCGAGTAGTTGCCAACCTGTGACAGAGAGGTCTGAGTCACGACTGGTCGGTTGGTATCGCCAACCACCGGCGTGTCGCGCGGGTTTATCGACGGCTTGTGCTTTAAGAATGACTTCAATTGCTGCCTCCAGCGCTTTACGGCACCGCTCCTCTGTCAGTTTTCTATCCGAGTTGGCATCGGAGTTCTTCAGCATGCCGACTGCTTCTGCCAGCATGAGGGTGCTGATTCCGTGACTGTAAAATGGCCCGTGACTTTTCTTATGCACAAGCATTCCATTCTGTTGATGATCGAGCACCCACAGAATTCCGTTTTCGATCTGCTCTCCATAAGGGCCTTCACCCGGAGTTTGTCCGGCTGCCATAAAGGACATGACTGCCAGCGAGGTGGCCGCTGTTGAATTTCCGAAACTGTCAATCTTCCATGAATGATCGGTTTCCTGCGCTTCAGAAAGAAACTGAAGCCCCCGGGCAATCGCTTCATCAATCTGTTCATTAGAAACTTGAGCTGCGCACTCGGTTGTAGTTACACAAACCAGGCAGAGGATCAGCCCGCATAAAAAGAAAGTTAATGCCAGTGGGAAAAAGTTATTTTTCATGGCGACTTTCTTTCAGGATTGGAGAGATAAGAATCAGGAGAGCGTGGTTTCGCCAGCTGCTCAAAATAAAGTTGAATCTGTCGAGCGTAATCAGCTTTGTGGCGGTAACGAGTCGACTCGCGAATTTCCGATTGAAGCTCCGTACTGACAGCCCCCAGGGGCGTTGAGAAAAAAGAAACTCAAGCTCCTGTTGCAATTCTTCTGCCGTGAGGACCTGTTGAGTACCTGATCCACCCTGATCGGCCTGGGCATCAGTGCTGTTCTCAGTTTCCTCGCTGAACTGCGAAGAATCGGATTCGCTCCTGCTCCCTGTTGATTCTGAAGTTGCTGACTTGCCTCCTGCAGGGCATTGGCTGCCTGTTGCAAACTGTTAGAAGCTTGAGCAGAGGGAGTTCCACCTGGATTGGGAGTCTGCTGGGAGGGATTATTCGCCGGCCCGGGTTGATTACCGGGAGGACCATTTTGAGCCGGCTGGTTTGGATTGTTTTCTCCGTTGGGACTTTGCATGTTGAGTTGCTGCTGGGCGGCTTGCAGCTGACTGGCAGCTTCAGCAATTTGTTGCGAGAACGATTGAGGAAGCGGGAGTGTTTGCTGATTGTTTGTTTGAGCCATTTGAGCGATTGAAGTACTACTGACACCGAGATTCACCGCACCTGCCGATCATCTCCCAGAGCGAGAAGATAGTCGTGAGATTTCAACCGGCGGTTAGATCGTTCCATGGCCCCTTCGGCCTGACTCAGGAACGAGTCGGGAACAGTCAGTTTTTCAGTGAGTGGACTCGGGCCTTGATTGGTGGAGGTAGAGAGTTGTGTCGCCTGTTCTGAAAGTTGAGTCAACCGCTGATGTAACCGCCTCACCCGATTCTGCAACTGCAACTGTCCTTCACGTCTGGCTGCATGTCGTGCTGCTGCCCGGGGGGCGTATGTTTGCAAATCCCGGGTGATCGCTTCCTGGGCCTCTCTGATATCCCGGGCGGAAGTTTGGAGTTCGGAGTTTTCTTCTTCCAGCTTGCGCGTGGTAGAGGCTGCTTTTCGTGAGGCTTCCAGAGCTGATGTTAATTGCCCGTTGAAAGTCTCATTAGTGGTTTGTTCCAGTTGGCGAACCAGCTCTAATACCTGTTGTGTTAATGGAGATTTATAGCCTGATTTTTGCGCTTGTTTGTAATGCGAGCGTGGCGGCGGCCCTGTTGTTGCTGCAGGGCCTGCTGCTGGAAGTCGCCAGCTCCTGTTGCAGACTTGCTTCCTGTTCGCTGGTAAGTTGCTCTACAGTCTCATTCAGCTGATTCAACTCTGCCTGCTGTTGCCCCAGGTCAGCCACGACAGATTCATTTAATCCGGCCTGTTGATTGGCGGAAGTCTGGATCTGGGCAGCCAGACGTAACAGTTCCTGGAGCAGGGAGGCTTCAGCTGCCTGAGCAAGTTCAGGATGACGCGTGAGAAAATCTTCCATCGACTGATCCAACGCTTCACTCTCTGAGAGTGGTCCTTCCAGATCATTTGAGTCAGGTTGATCAGCTAATTGCTCAGCGAGATTTTGCGCCCGTTTTGATAACTCACTCAGTTCGGGGACTTCTTCTTTCAGTCTTATCAGATCGTTCAGCCACTCCTGCAACTGCTCAACTTGTTGGCTTGCGGTTTTAAGTTGCTGACTTGCAGCCGATAAAGCAGGCAGGGATTCTTTGGGTGACGCCGATTTCAATTCCTGAACTTCCCGCAGATGCCCCTCAGCCGGGGGAATCTCATGCCGCGCGATGTGTTGTGCGATGGGAGCCAGCTCCTGATACAACGCATGGTCTGCAAATTTTTCGGCGATTGATTCCAGTTGCAGGCTGAGTTCCTGTTCCTCCTGGATCAGTTCTGAAGGAGATCGACGATCAGCTCCTTCGAGAGGTTGATCCAACCGCGCTTTGATCGCCAGTTTGTCGACATCGGTTTCCTGTTTCTGCAACGCTTGGTGAAGATCCTCAAGCTCTTTCTGTAATGCGGCATCGAGGGCGGCTTCAAGCGCGGCTGGGTCTTCGATGAGTGACGGATCGAGTAACTCTGCTAATGCGACAGGTTCCGTCCAGGTTTCATTGGGGCGTGGAAGGGGACGATTATCGGTCGCACGAAAATGAACCATCACCTCACTGGCCCGCTCAAGGTCTGACTTCGACAGAGTAAATTCAAACAGAAATGATGTTTCCTGGATCGTTTTCGATTCCTGACGGGCCGGATTAAGTATTCGAGCCGGTTCGTCAGGATGCTTCACAATCATTTCAGCGAGTGCAACGGAGTAATCATCTCTCACAAACAGAGGGAGCTGATAGAGGGGTTCTGTGTTTGATTCTGGCTTTCGGGTGATCTGAGTCGGTTCAATTTCGGGGGGGCGATCGGGGATGATTTTCAGGTGTCGATGGACCTGGTCTATAAACTCAAACTGATGTTCGTCAACAAAGTGAATCGTGAATCGTCCTGATTGCGTAGAGGGAAGCAGGGCCTCTGCTGAATTCTGGTCAGATGCAATCTGGAGTGGAATTGATTTCAGATCAGAGGATGGGTCATCGGATTGAAATCGAATTTCTCCCGAGACCAGCTTTTGGGAACTGGTAATTTGAAGTTCAACAGAACTTTGTTCCGGAACAGGGATCTCACCCAAGGCACCATCATGTTGCGACTCTTCAAGCTGAGTGTAACTGGGAGGAGTAATGGTCATTAAAGCCAATTCGAGTGCAGGCGGAAACGACTTCAAGCTCGTAGCGGGGCGAAGAGTCAAAAGAATTTCGAGACGTAATCCAGTATTCACGTGATGAGTCGATGTTATCCCACTGAATCGGAAAAGACTTTGTTTCAGAATCAAAAATTAAAGGAAGTGTGTGAACCGGAGAGTCGACCGACTGCCAGTTCAATTGCAGGTCAAGTTGTGGTGCATGTGCCGACTCTTCGAGCAGTTTTGCCGTCAAGCTGAGTGAATCTCCCACGTAAACTAATTGAGCGCCTGCTTCGACCTGGATCGTGTGATTCGGGGCTGGTGTCGACCAGGGAGCCAGTACTCGATGCCAGGGAGCTGTGCGATAAGAGAAAATCGCCAGAAAGAGTAAGATTCCCATCAGTAGAAGCAGGCAACTGATACCTACTCTTAATGTGCGAATGGGGCGGAGGAGTGGGCGGATATCAATGTGCTGGAGTTTACCGACAGCCTTACGAATTAACGATTGCTGCAGTTGCTGTTCGAGTCGTGAGTGCGTCGATTCAGATTGTTGATAATCCACAGCAGCGAGCAATAGTTCATCGAGCTCCGGATGTTTCTCTTCGATCAGGGCAGCAAGTTGGCTGTCCGTTGGTGAATGATGCTGCAAATTGAGAAGACGTTGAACCAGCCAGATTCCGCAGGTAGCCATGATCAACAGAAAGCTGATGTTACGCACGGAAGGGGAGAGAAAATAAAACGTATCTGCTACCCACAATAAACCGAGACCAGCCAGAAGAATGCACAGGGACTGTAGACAGGTTCGCAAAATCAACCAGCGCTGCCAGCGGCGTCGGAGCGACTGCAGCAGCTGTTGTAATTCTGATTGGGGTGAAAGTGTCGACATAGTAATTAGTCAAGGATGATTCTTAAGGAAGTCCATGCCACTTGCGCAGCAACCATTCCGAGGCAAGAAGTATGATGAACGACGCTAACCAGAAGGGGTGGGTCCAGAGATGTGTTTGCTGAATCCGGTTTTGGGTGGCAGAACCTGGTTTGATTATATCAGGGATCTCGTGCAGTTGGTCTAACTCAAATAATTTTCCTCCCGTTTGATCAGCGAGTTGGGTGAGGAGGGCTCGATTGGCGATCGTTTCGGTCTCTTCCCGAGAGGGGACAGCTCGAACGACATATGGGGCGACAATCTCCTCAGGAAACAGGGTGCGATCGTCGAGTTCGAGCACGAATTCATAATCTCCTTCCTGCAGGTTCTCAACGACGGTGGTCATCGACTGGCGGCGAGATGGGTAAGAGAGGAGGGGGAGTTTAAGGATTGGTTCTTCGTCTGCACGATGCGGAAGCAGGTAGACGGCGATCTGAGGGTTTAAGTCTTTGAGTTGATCGAGCAGCGTACTCGCGAAATGGGCATGCAGCCGAATCGGCTGACCGGGAATTCCTTCTGGTCGTTCCGGCCCAAAGCGAACAAGGTCCGTTTCAACAGAAAGCTTACTCTGGGTTGACCAGCGGGCGACTTGTCCCCAGAAACGATGATGGAATTTATCACCAACTCGGCGACGCCAGCGCCAGGTTCCCTCGATCCCCATCCAGACGACCTGACCCTGTCCATACTGGTGGTACAACATCACGGCTTTGCCTGTTTGGTTTGGATTGGGAAAGGCTTCGAGTAAAGTCTCCGCAGCTGGTTTGGGTGTCCCGGTGTACGCTCCGAATTGACCCGGTAGACGTTGCCAGACGGCAATGTTTTGAGGTGCCTGATCCGCTAATTGGATGAAGGAAGTTTCATAGCCCGAGGAAGTGGGCAGGAGAGGCATTCCAAGCGGCAGTGGTTTGGAAACATTTTCCTGAGGCTCGATTCGATAAGGGTCGCTCAACGGAGAAAGTTCATTCAGTGTGGTTTCCATGAACCAGTTCTGAAGGACATTCGAACCTGGAAGTAGAATTAACGTCTTTCCTTCTTCAGAGACGAATTGTTTGAGTTGCTCATAAAAGAGAGCCTGCTGGTCGGTAGAGAGCGAGTTACTTAAGAGTGTGGTGCTGATATCCCCCAGAATTAATAAGTCATGACCGGCAAAGAGGGATTGCTCGAAGTCAGGGTTCAGTTTGATCTCTTTGGTAAAGGGAGTTGAGAGGGGTTGGGCTCCCGAATCGAGCAGAGGAGGTGTTAAGAGGATCGTTTGTAGTTCAATCCGTTCGTCCCGTTCGAGCGCATTATGCAGAAACCGAAATTCCCAACGGGGGTTATTGTCGATCAGCAAAACATGAATTGTGTTATCGAGAACCTGTTGCGTGAAATGTTGACGATTATTTTCTGCAGTAAATTCATTCGAGTTTGTCTGTACCACGATTTCGTAGTGATGCTGGTCAGCTGTTGCGGTTTGAAGTGTAAAGGTTAATGTTTTTGTCGATTGATGATCGGGGGCTGAAACAAACGACTGTTGCTCGATGAGTTCCCCCTGATGATAAAATTCAACCTGAACTTCCTGATTTGGAATGTCGATTGTCTCCACATTGATCGAGACGGTCGATTCGTCATTCAAGTATACGGCGGGAGGGGCGGTTACCTGATGTAAAATAATATCTGCGGGTCGTTGTTCCGAACCCACCAGCACAGGGTAGATTGGAATGTCCAACTGTTTCAGACTTGATGTAAGCTCCAGCGGATCATCGGCCTCGTTATGTTGTCCGTCTGTGAAAATCACCAGTCCTGTTACCGGCTGCGTTCCGGTAAACTGAATCGTTTTCTGCTGCACCTGATTCAGGTCCGTCGCTTCTGGCTGCAATTCCTCGTTATTTTCCTGCGTTGCTTCATCGGTAATGGACTTCGCTTCAACTGGTGACGAGGTGAGGATTGCGTCTCCGGCAAAATTCAGAAATTCGAGTTCATGCTGCTGGCTGAGGCGGTCCAGAAACGACGATTCTTGGCGTTCAAGCGTACGAGAGAGAATATCCGCACGCGATAAGCCTGAAAGTCTCTCGAATAAGGGATCAAGATTTTCATTCAGTATTTCTGAAGGAGGAGCCTCTTGCACACCTTCTTCGGTCTCTGCTTTCGATTCGAGTGGTGTTGTGCTGGCGATTTCCGTTTCCGGTGTGACCCACTCCAGAGCGCGGGCCCAGCGCAGTTTTTCAGGTGTCGAAGCGTGTACATCCCGGGTTTGCATACTCTGAGAAACATCCAGGGCTACGACCAGTTTGCCGATGCGCTGTTGCGAATAAGTGTTAATGAAGGCTGGTTTCCAGAGTGTCACCAGTAACAGCAAAAGAATCAGACTGCGCAGGATTAATAGAGCCAGACCAACGGGACGTGAGACAAGTTGTTGCTCCTGTTTCAATAATCTGTAAATGAAATAGCTGGCCAGAGTGATGAGCAATGTCCATAGACATCCCTGAAGAAGGTCACCTTCCCAGCGAAGCTCAGCCAGTAGAGGCATGGAATAATCCGAGAGGGGAATGATCATCATTTCTCCCCCTGTTCGTCTGTCGGCGAATCGAGTGATTCAAAGCGATGGGCATCGCGGACCAGATAATGCGTGAAAAACTGCTCGCCCAGTAAGATCAGCACAAACAGGATGAGTAACCAGGTGGTGATTTCAGTTCGACCGGTGCTGGTCAGCATTCTTGCCTGCAGTGCTTCCCAGGTTGCCAGTTCCTCCCAGGGATATCTGGTTTGAAGCGACGCGATCTCCGCATCGGAAAGGAGAGCCGGATTTGATTCGGAAGGTTCAAAACCGAGAACGAAATATTCAACCGGGGTTTGCTTAGTTTTGTTCTGAATCGTATAGACGCCTGCCGTGTTGGCCTCTTTGTAGATGAATTTCTGTTGGTCGTTCAATTGAACAGGAACAATCTTGCCTGTGGGAAGCAGGAGTTCATAATCAGATTCGGCATTCGAACTCTCGGAGTCTTCGACAGGCTCTGGTGCAAAGACCAGCGGGTCACCAGCGACAAGTCGGGAGTGGGAAGGCTGGTTGATCAGTGCCTGGATTAATTCATGCAGGAAAGGGACGTAATCGGGTTTCGTGGGGAGATTGGTCCACTCTGTTGATAATGGTGTCGTCAGGATCGCCAGTTGACCTGCTCCGACTTTCCCTGAGAGCAACCAGGGATCTCCTGATTCCAACCGCAAGAGTATTTGAAGTTGTGAAGCAGCACTGGAAGCAGAATCCGATTCAAGTTCTGGAAAAGTTATCGACCACCAGCGCGTGAACAGGGCGTCGGTTAAACCTCCCTGTTCCTCGGCTTGAAAGGATTTCAGCCAGTCTGCGGTGAGGGAATTCTCATCAAGATGAATCCCGCCTCTTCCCGGTTGTTTATCGGCTTTGATTTCCTGTAATTTCAGTGAAGGGAAACCTGTATCGGATGCAAAAAAAGAATTGTTCCAGTTACCCGCGGCGGTCTTGTCTCCCAGCAGGATTAATAATGTCCCTCCACCTTGCAGATATTTGCGAGTCAGGTTGAGCTCTTCCGGAGTCAATCTCTCCAGGTTAGCCAGACAAAGTAGATCGTATGCTAGCAGGAGTCGGGTTCGTCCGGGAACTCCTGTTGAATCGACAATTGAACGAGATTCTGATTTTCTGCGGTTGCAGGTGGTGAAAGTGCAGCAGAGAGATAGAAACTTTCTGATTTGGTTGGATCGGACTCAGTCCTCTTTTCAATGAACAACATCGTCACCTGCGGGCGCACATTTAGCACTGTCTGAACGCGATCATCTCCCGGTAAGTTGTCCGCTTCCCATTCGACTTGAATCAAATGAGAGCCTTCTGTGGTGGGAACATAATCAAACGACAGGCTGGTGGAAGAATCGGGTGATAAGGTGATTTCGCGAGTCTGTTGTTGCAGACGCTGACCGTCAACACTCAGGTGGACCGTTCGAGTCACAGGTTCCGTTCCCCAGTGCCGGGCTGTGGTTCTAATCTGCACAGGTCGCCCGCGCAATACGAATTCACGAGAGAGTTGCGGGGGTTCTAAACCGCTATTTGTTACGGGTGTCTCTGATGATTGAAAATCCGTCAACGGAAGTGACCAGAGACGGGGAGGGTTGGGAGTGATTTCAAACAGATTTTCGAGACGTTGCCAGGTTTTTTTATCTTCCACTCTCCAGCTCGCAGTCTGATTGTCTGTCAGGATAAGGATCTCCCGCTGGGCCTGATTGACCTCCTGAAACTGTTGCAGTGCATGGACCAGGGCTAGAGGTAAATTGGAACTTCCCGCAGGAGAAGGGTACTCCGCCAAAGCAGAAGAAATACGATCCGGTTCGGTTGTCCAACCGGGCAATAGTGGAACGGGAACATCCTGAGCAGAGAGGAGATAGAATTGATCCCCCGGGCGTACATCGCCCATCACCTGATTAACGATCGCTTCAGCCTGTATCCAGGGAGTCTGTGGGAGGTCGCGACGATCCATACTGAAGGAATGATCGAGCACGATCACCAGCGCACGCGGGTCCCGTTTTGTTTCGGGAGAGAATAACAGCATTCCGGAAAGCCAGGGGCGGGCAAGAGCGAGACAGATCAAACTGATGAGTAGTATACGCAGCAGGAGCAGCAGCAGATGCTCAAGTTGATATTTGCGACGGGTCCGTTGGCCCAGTTCCAGAAACTGCATCGCTCCCCACTCGATCACCTTCACGTTTTTTCTACTAAGCAGGTGAATCAGAATCGGGAGTCCGATTCCAATCAGCCCGAACAGCAGGTAAGGATTAAAGAAGGAGAGTGACATGCCTGGAGGATTAAACAGATCAGTGAAAAAGTGAGGTCGTTCTGCACTGAGGAGAACTTGATCTCTCTATTCTGACAAGCTTGCGGGGACAAATAAAGAATGGACAGACTGGTTGGGAGGAACTCCGCAAATCAATCTGCTATTATGACGCTCCATAATCAGAATTTATGAAATCCTCTTTCGGGTTATTTTTCCACTGAAGATGAAATTTCCATGAAACTTTCTTTATCTGTCCGGGTTGCTGAAGCTGCCTGTAAGACCAAGTTAAACATTCCTTTTGAAGAACTGGTCCATCTGGCGCGGGAAATGGGTTATCACGCAATTTGTATGCGTGCGAGCGCCGGCGGGGTGTTGACGCCTCTTTCCGAGCTGGAAAAAATGCGCAAGATTGTGGAAGACGAAGACTTGATCGTCTCCATGGTCACGGCCGATTCGGATGTGCCATTAAATAACGAGCATGGTCCAGACAGCCTGCAGAATATTAGTCCCTCACTTGATGTGGCCGAGGCACTCGGATGCGACCTGATACGGGTTTGTATCAAAACTGAAGAAGATGTTGATCACGCCCGCCGAGCTGCCGATCTGGCCGGGGAGCGGGGGATTCGGCTTGCGCATCAATGTCACATTGAAACTCTGTTTGAGGAAGTCGATCGAAGTATTGAAGTTCTGGAGCAGATTGGGCGTGAGAATTTCGGTTTGATTTATGAACCTGCCAACCTGCTGATGTGTGGTCAATCGTACGATGCCGAGGTGTTGGAAAGGTTCAAACCCTGGCTGATGAATGTCTATGTACAGAACCACCGACTCGATCCGGAGGGGCCTGAAGTCCTCGGAACCTGGTGTAAGGGACCGATGCGATATCATCATATTCCGATCTGGGATGAAGGTGGTGTTAATTTCCAGGCGGTTATGGATGGGCTGCAGCAAGTGGACTATCAGGGATATTTTACAGTGCATCAGGCCTATGCCTGGTTAATGGGCCCTCGGGAAGCGGCGGCAGAAAGTATCCGCTATTTACGGTCCTTCGGTTGTTTTGAGCGTTAACGGGAATTTACATCTGTTCTCCCCCTGATTGATCCCCTATTCTGAACAACAGACTTACATTGCTTTTTTCCATCTAGAACTTTGGAACATGGTTCCTCCAGGGATAATTAATATGCGCACGCAACGTTTCTGTCTGGTCCTGACGACACTTTTCTGTCTGGCGGTTTCTCCCCTGGTGGCGGCAGAGGGGGTCTTGCTGAAGTACAAGTTTTCAAATGATAAACCTCTCACGTACCGCATCAGTACCTCACTTGATCAGGTACAGAAAGTTGCCGATCAGACTATTGAAGTCAGCATGGTTAACACCGCTGATACGTTGTTTACTTTGAACGAAGTAACGGAAGAGGGGGTGTTCAATCTCAGTAGCACCACGACGCGGTTACAGGTGACGATGCAGAACCCGTTGACCCCTCCCTATAAATTCGATTCCGAAGCGGAGGAGAATCCGAAAGACAGTTTTCTGGCAGCACAGATGACGCCCATTTTCAACGAATTGCAGGGGGCGACACTCAATCTCCAACTGACTCCGCAGGGCGAAATTGTCAAGGTCTCAGGTTATGCGGACCTGATGAAGAAGTTGATTGAAAAAGTTCCAGCTGCCGCGGGAATGGCGGGCAACTTATCAGATGAAGCCGCCCGGAAGCAGTTTGAAGAAGTCTTTCCTACTCTGATTGATCAGCCCGTCAAGCAGGGAGATCAGTGGGAAACTGAGTTCACAATGGATATGGGGGCTCAAGGATCTGCCAAAGGGAAGAAAATATTCACGGTGAAGGGACCTTCCGAACTGGATGGCCTGAAAACGTTTGAGCTCAATGTGCGGCATGAAGTCGAAATTGATATCGATGTAAAACAAGGTTTAAGCAGCATCGAAGGGAAGATGAAAACCAAAGACAGCCAGGGGACAATTCATTTTGATCCGGAAACTGGTGAAGTTATCAAAATTGACAACCAGTATCTGGTGATCGGAAATATGAAAATCTCTTCAATGGGGCAGGTACAAGTCGTCGAGACGACTCAGGATCACCACATCCAGGTTCTGCTTCTGAAAGAAACCACCGACAGTAAAGGGTTGATCTATTTGACATCGAACAAATAATCTGGCACAAAAACAGCCGTTTTCAGACCTGATGTGGTACTGAAAACGGCTGTTTTGTTTTATAACTCAATCGGATGAATTTTCACCATTTCACACGACAAGAGTGCCGGCTGATGATGATCGATTCGATTGGTTTACACCAGTTCTGAAATCGTTTCACGATGATCGACCAGAACTGGGGGCGACCTGTCGGGTCGGGCAGGGTGGTGTTCATCGTGTCGATACCGAGGTTGTGGTACAGCGTTGAGATCACGTTCTGGAAATGAATCGGGCGTTCAACCGGTATTCTCCCAGTCTGTTGGTTTTACCAATCGCCTGTCCCATTTGCATTCCCCCACCGGCCAGCAGGGCAGAGTTCACGCGAGGCCAGTGATCGCGACCAGCACCTTCATTGATTCGTGGAGTTCGTCCGAATTCACCCCAGACGACGACGGACACATCGTCCAGCATTCCGCGTTCGTCCAGATCCTGCACGAGGGCTGTGACGGCTTGATCGAGTCGAGGACCATGATGGCGAACAAGTCCAAAGCTGTCACCGTGGCTATCCCAGCGGCCATAAGAGAGGCTGACCGAGTGAGCACCCGCTTCCACTAACGTCGCGCGAGCAGGAATTGTTCATTACAGGTGGGGGCACCATCGTATTGGAATTGATAAGGTTTTCCGTCTCCGTAACGGGCCACAACTTCCGGGTCTTCTTTGCTCAGGTCGAGTGCTTCTGCCAGTTTACTGGGTGAGAACACCGAATGCCGCTTCCGTAAAAGCGTCAACCCCTTCAAACATTCCCGTACTGTCAGCTTCCCGTTTTAATTGATCCAACCCTTTCAGCAGGGCTTTGCGATCTTGAAGACGCTCGAGAGTGACACCGTTCAAGGTCAGGTTTTCGCTCCCACCATTGTTGGGTTTGAATGCCTGATGAGCAGCCCCTAGAAACCGGGAGCACCAGGTTCTGCCCAGGGAGCGTGACTTGTTTGGGCGGTGAGCGAAATGTGAGGGGGCATCGCTTTGTGAACTGGTCCCTGCAGTTTTGAGAGAACAGAACCAATACTGGGATACCCACCAATTGAGGCTCCATCCCGACGAGCCCAGCCAGAGAGACATTGATATCCATCGTGGCCGCCGGAGTTACCCACAATCGAACGAATGACGGTAAACTTATCCATCATGCTGGCGATTTTAGGGAAGCATTCACCAATTTGAATTCCCGGGACAGCAGTACTGATGGGACTGAACTCGCCGCGAATTTCTTTAGGAGCTTCTGTTTTGATTTCCCACATATCCTGATGGGGAGCACCGCCTGCCAGGAAAACGTTAATGATTGCTTTGTGACTGTTCGGTGTAGCGTGTCCAGAGATCGATTCGGCACGCAGAATTTGTGGCAAGGAAAGGGAAGCCATGCTTCCAAAAGTGAAACCACCAATCTGCAGGAATGAGCGACGGGAAATACCATCACACATACGACTTGAGTTACCGAAAATATTGAGCATGAAAGTACTCCCGGGTGGGTAGGCAGGAAGGAAGGCGAGGCAATTGAGTGCAGAGGTTTGAGATCTCCTCTACTGGTGAAGTTATCAAAATTGACAACCAGTATCTGGTGATCGGAAATATGAAAATCTCTTCAATGGGGCAGGTACAAGTCGTCGAGACGACTCAGGATCACCACATCCAGGTTCTGCTTCTGAAAGAAACCACCGACAAGTAAAGGGTTGATCTATTTGACATCGAACAAATAGATCTGGCACAAAAAAACAGCCGTTTTCAGACCTGATGTGGTACTGAAAACGGCTGTTTTGTTTTATAACTCAATCGGATGAATTTTCTCACCATTTCACACGACAAGAGTGCCGGCTGATGATGATCGATTCGATTGGTTTACACCAGTTCTGAAATCGTTTCACGATGATCGACCAGGAACTGGGGGCGACCTGTCGGGTCGGGCAGGGTGGTGTTCATCGTGTCGATACCGAGGTTGTGATAGAGAGTCGAGATCACGTTCTGGATATGAATCGGGCGATCGACGACATACTCACCGAGGCGATTGGTGCTGCCGATCGCCTGGCCAACTTTCATTCCTCCCCCTGCGAGTAAGACCGAGTTGACGGAAGGCCAATGATCACGACCACCCCGGTAGGAAATGCGAGGGGTGCGGCCGAACTCTCCCCAGACAACGACAGTGACATCATCGAGCATATCGCGATCGACGAGGTCTTCCATCAGGGCAGAGAAGGCCTGGTCGAGACGCGGTCCATGATGCCGCATGAACTTGAAGACATCAATGTGGCAATCCCAGCGACCGAAGGTAATGCTCACCGAGCGGGCGCCCGCTTCCACCAGGCGTCGCGCGAGTAGAAAATGCTCGTTACAGGTGGGGGCTCCGTCATAGAGGTGATCGTAAGGTTTTCCATCACCGTAGCGCGCGAGCGTAGATGGATCTTCTTTGCTTAAATCGAGTGCATCGGCCAGTTTGCTGGAGGTCAATACGCCAAAGGCTGCTTCGGTAAACGCATCAACTCCATCGAACTGAGAGGTCGTGTCGACTTCCCGTTTGAGCTGGTCGAGCCCCGCCAGTAAAGCTTTGCGATCCTGTAACCGCTCCAGCGTAACGCCATTTAATTGCAGATTTTCAGCTCCACCAACGTTCGGGAGGAAAGCGGAGTGCGCCATCCCGAGGTAACCTGGCTGACCGGGATCGGCCCAGTCCATGTAAGGGATTTTTCCACAAAGACCAATGTGTGGAGGAATTCCTTTATCGACAGGGCCTTTCACTTTGGAAAGGACCGAACCAATACTGGGGTAGCCACCGATCGAAGAACCATCCGTTCGTCTCCAACCGGAGAGGCATTGGTAATTGTCATGATCTGCCGAGCTGCCGACCATTGATCTGATGATCGTGAGCTTGTCCATCATGCCGGCAATTTTGGGGAAGAGTTCACCAATCTGAATCCCGGGAACTGCGGTGCTGATGGGGCTGAATTCTCCGCGAATTTCTGCCGGGGCTTCCGTTTTGATATCCCACATATCCTGATGAGGCGGGCCACCGGAAAGCAGGATATTAATGATCGCCTTCTGCGAATTAGGGCGGGCATGACCTGAGGCTGATTCGGCTCTCAATATCTGCGGAAGGGATAACGACGCCAGGCTACCGAAGGTAAAACCACCAATTTGCAGGAATGAGCGACGGGAAATTCCGTCACACATGCGATGATTACGTCCTGGAATCGTGAGCATGGGGGAGAGCTCCGTGACAGTTAGAATTGACCACCCTGGCAGTGATAAATCTGTTTAGGAGATGATGAGGGGATACTAAATATGCACTGTCTCTCTAGAAAATCTCCATCATCAAGGATGATTTGCCGCTCAAATTTGGTATTTAGATTGTTTTTTGACCAGATTAAGAAGGTTCGATGTTTTCTTCGCTGATCACGAATCTTTGCGATCAACGAAATAGACCTGGTCCGGAAAGTTCGGATTAGGTTTGGCTTCTTCCCACACCGAGATAATTTCCGAAATGTTCGAAGGAACCTGAGTACCAATCGTCTCCAGCTCCAGATCGTCGCGTTCTTGACTGATAACATACAACAAACCAGGTATCAGCAGGGACTAGAAAATCGATTGATTGAGCCTTGTAATGATGTTGGGACCATAGCTGGCAGGATCGAATGCCGCGAACGTCTCGGTGGGCTGCTCAAGTATCACTATCGGGACGCGGCGTGAAACAGCTTTACTCACAGGCCTCAACTCTTGTAACAATCCTCGCTAACGGTGCGCTCTGATGGTTTATTTTGCATCAAATCTGACCACATCACTCAGGTCGACATACGGATCTCGTCCGAAATCCATCGCTCTTCAGCAGCGCAACCACTTAGAGTCACTCGCTTTCAGCGTCGGCTGAATATTTTTTTACGATACGGCCTTGGTCAATGTCGGCTGAACACTTTACTTTACGGGCTTTTCAAACGCGATCTCAGGTAATAACAAAAATCATAACCATTCTTACTCGTCGTTCTCCGTAGCGTTTTTCCATCAGATTCATGAGGTCAAGCAAAGTGGGAAAAAGCTGGCACTCATTATCTTTGAGTTCTTGTATTGAAATCCCACTATATTCAAGATTTTCATATATCTCATCCAGATAGAGCCAGTTTGGTGCAACAAGACCGGGGTAAGATACAAATGGAATTTCAAGACTTATGTCTCTTTGTCTATTATAAACACTTTCTCGATGGTTAATTGGAAACACTTCTCCACTATCCAACATTTCTTTTGCCTTTTCAGGTGATACGACTTTTGTAGTAAGATAGTGTCTGCCCTTACGCTCACTGAATATTTTATACTCCTCTGGGCTCATAACGTAAGTTCCACACTCATACACAATAGGCTCTGAGACATTATCTGGAAGTCCTCGGCCGTGATGTTTTACTTTCATCGACCTAAAGCTGCTCAACATATTGTGTGTAAATACTTCCGGCCCCCCGAGAGAATACCATAAGCGATAATCTTTATATAAATTGAAACATTTATCGCTAATAAGCCGGACATCTCCTGAGATTGAAAAAGCTGGATGGGCTGTTGCAGTACAATACTCTATATAGCAATACATTGTTGACCTATAATGTTTATATCTGGAGAGAGTTTTTTAATGTCTTAAGTACAATACGCAGGTAAGCAAGTTTTACGAAACCATGGTGCAAATGAGAATAATATTCGTAAAGAACTACCAGTCGACAGAAGTTCCACAGCCAGCTGATTTTGCGTTCGACTTTGCAGCGTTTACAGTAGCTGTGTAAGGCGTGATCGTCCTGTGGAAGTTTCAAAACCATTTAAATGCTGAACAGTTTGGACTGCTGATTGCATTGTGATGTCTCCTGAAAGGAGACTTTAAGATGTAGATGACGCTGGAATGGTATCCCTCACTTGATCGATACACGACAGCGTCCAGGACGGACTGTGTTACCGAACTCACTGATGAGCAGTGGTTTCTGTTCCTAACGGCAAGTCAGGTCAGAGTGCATTGCTTGATGCGAATATAAATACTTCAATCAAAGCTCGGTTTATGAGGGACGGTTTTCCAAGACATTTATGTTGCTTTCGGGAAATTCCGTACACACTCTTCGTCATCGAGGATGATTTGCCGCTCAAATATGGTATTTAGAGTGTTTGTTACCAGATTGAGAAGGTTCGATGATTACTCCGCTACTCAAGTATCTTTGCGTTTCAATAAGACCGACCAGCCTAAGGGGCCTTCACGCTCTCCTTCATCCTGAAAGTGAAATTCTCTCATGTGGACCAGATCGAAGAGGCCCGATAATTCTGACGCGAGTTCCGTTTGACTGACTTTCGGAATGTGTTCGTCGTGCTCTTCTTTGCTGTTACCGCACAGTGTCAGCCATAATGAACCGGGATGCGTGTATTTGTTGAGCGTGTCCATGAAACCGGGCAGATCGATTTTTCGAACACAATGATAACATCCTCGATCAAAGACGAAGTCGAACGGGCTGGTCACCAGGTGTAAATCGCATAAATCTCCCAGGATAAAACGAACTTCAACGTTCGCTTCATGGGCTTTCATGGCGGCTGTTTCCAAAGCTCTTTCAGAGATATCAATCGCAGTGACATCGAACCCCTGTTTTGCCAGGTAAATGGAGTTCGTACCTGTGCCGCAACCAAGTTCAAGAGCCCGGCCCGGTTGAATGTTCTGTTCCTGCAAAACCTTCATGAGTTCCAGAGAGACTAATCTGGAATCCCAGGGGGTATCCTCATTCAGGTAGCGTTCGTTCCAGCGGATGGCAAATTCGGACATGATACCAGCCTTTATGACATGTGAACGATAAATCGATAAGCACCCGGGGTTGAGCCCTTACTACACACGTAAGTATTGCATCAATAGGTACTACTTGAATAATACCATATTCTACGGGTAGTCTGATACGACAAATTCGGAGTAAACATTCCCTTCTGATTTTTGCTGAGATTGCTGGTTCTTTTCAGTTGTCGAATGCGTTGGTTTCAGTCGTTTCATGTTAGTTGTGTCTGTTGAAAGTCGGTAAAGAATGAGCGAGTTAACAGCAAGTAATCCGGGAAGGGTTAAAGTCG
This sequence comes from Planctomycetaceae bacterium, assembly GCA_041398805.1. Classification (GTDB taxonomy): domain Bacteria; phylum Planctomycetota; class Planctomycetia; order Planctomycetales; family Planctomycetaceae; genus Polystyrenella. The sequence continues at coordinate 306,414 of JAWKUC010000005.1, forward strand.
AGTTTTTTAAGACTTACCTGAGGTACCATTATTTTCAGAAATACATCCTTATTACATTAGCGATTATATTTCTCCCATTCCTGATCGGTATGGCTCTTTTCAGTCTGATTGCCGCTGCCGTTTGTGCAGGTCTCTGGTATGGCATTCTGGGCCTGGCAATTTATTTCCGGCGGAATTATATCTACGAACAATTTTATCATGGAGATTTAAGGCCGGGTGTCGTGGTGGGCTTGAACCCGATGATGATTGCCGTACAGACAGACCTGGTCTTTATGAGCCCGAAAGAGTATCCCGTCATTAAGATGATCAGGTATGAACTTCCAGCCATCGGCGGGGAAGAGCCCAAAGTTGGTAAGCGTGTCGCAACCGTTGCGCTATACTATGTAACCTGGAAGTGTCCCCATTTCAATGATTTCAATCCCATTCCGGTGGAATGTGCGACGGATGATGTGAAGATCCAGAGACGGGCCGTCAAGCGAATACCCGCGGAAGACTGGCAATTATTGAAAGAGGATCTGCGGTATATTGAGAAACCGTATCGCTATAAACTTTACAAGCTCTGGCAGTAGTAATTCAGCTTGATACGTTCCTGAAAGATTATGCAATTTCGTAGTCTTCATCCAGTTGATCCGAGACGAACATGCAGCCAGGAGCATGGGTAATGACAAATGGAAGTTTCGCTTCCTCAATGACCGCCTGAGGCGTCACACCGCAGGCCCAGAAGACAGGGATCTCGTCTTCTTTGATGGTTACAGCGTCTCCATAATCGGGATGGTCCAGATCTTTAATGCCGATCCGTTCCGGCTCCCCTTCGTGGACCGGGCCACCGTGCATTTCCGGGAATCGACTGGTCACTTCTGTCGCTTTGGAGACAGCTCCCACGGACAGTGGCCGCATGGAAACAACCATGTGACCGGCAAAGGGGCCGGCAGACTGGCAGGAAATATTCGTGCGGTACATGGCGACATTTTTCTGTTCTTCGACATGCCGCAGGGGTACTCCTGCGCGTTTCAGAGCATTCTCGAAGGTGAATGAACAGCCAATCAGAAAACAAACGAGATCGTCGCGCCAGTACGCTTCCAAGTTGGCAGGTTCATCAACGACTTTGCCATCTTTCCAGACGCGATACCTGGGAAGGTCGTAGCGCAAGTCGGCATCGATTGCCAGACTGGGAGGGGAAGGATTGCCCGGTTCTGTCACATCGAGCAGAGGGCAGGGTTTCGAGTTTTTATGGCAGAATTGTTCGAAGTCTTCTGCATATTCCGCAGGCAGAATGACCAGGTTGGCCTGCACATATCCGGGGGCTAAACCGGCAGTGTGGTGTTGCAATTCTCCCCGTCGACATGCTTCGCGAACCGCTTTCCCTGTTGCATATGATGTGCTGTCCATGGCAAATTCCTTCCAGGATGAACTCGACAAGTGTGCTGAGGCAGAGGATAGTGAGTAATAAGCAATGGATGAACGCTGGACTCTTTGTCGAATTGCTCTTCACTAGGCCTTCATTTTAACGCATTTGAGGCTCAATTGAGAGACCCTTTTGTACGAATTGATTCGCGTCTCGCGAATGAGAAATCAATGTCGATTTTCTGACTGTTCATTCCCGGTTTTAATCCATGGACGGATGGAAATGGCACGATCCTTATGCAATCCAATTTACCGTCCTGGAGTAGGAGTTTTATCATATGCGTCAATGTGCTCGATTAACGTGTCGTTGGGAGTGGGTGACCTGTTTTCTGATTGGAGTTCAGTGGACCTGGGCCGCAGATGCCAACCCGGATCGGATTCAGCCTTATCAAGGGAACCTCAAGTACTGGCAGTTCGAAGGGAAGCCGGTTCTGTTGCTGGGAGGGCTGAAGGATGACAGTCCGTTTCAACTTCCCGATCTGGAAGCTTCGATGGATGAGCTTGTTTCTGCTGGTGGGAATTACATCCGCAATACAATGAGTGATCGCAAAGATCATGATTACGAGGTTTATCCCTACCGGCAATTAGAAGATGGAAAGTATGACCTCGACCAATGGAATGAAGAATACTGGACCCGGTTCCAAAACCTGTTGCGCATCACCCGCGAGCGGGATATCATCGTGCAGATTGAAGTCTGGGATCGGTTTGATTATTCGCGCGAAAACTGGGATCGGCATCCCTATCGACCAGTTAATAACGTCAATTACTCGGTTAAAGAATCGGGGTTGAGAAATTCTTACCCGCAGCATGCCCATCGTGATCAGCAACCCTTTTTTCACAGCATTCCGGGAATGCCTCAATATACAAAACAGCTGGAAATCATCCGAAAATATCAGGAACGTTTTGTTGAGAAGCTGTTGTCATACAGTCTGCAGTATGGAAATGTGCTCTATTGTATGGACAATGAAACCTCTACTCCGCCAGCCTGGGGTCGCTACTGGATTGGTTACATTCAGGAACGCGCACGCCGTGAGGGAGTCATCGTTTACTGTACAGACATGTTTGACGATGGTTTTAACCCGGAACGATCACGTTCTTACGCTCAAGCTTTTGATGATCCCGAAACATACACCTATCTCGATATTTCCCAGGTTAACAGCCGCGTTTTCAATGAAGAACAATGGACGAAACTGAAATGGTATCAACAGCGGGTGGCTGAGCATCCCAGACCAATGAATCATGTGAAGATTTATGGGGATGGCGGGTTCGATTTTGGGTCCGGTCGTCCACCCGATGGTGTTGAGCGGTTCTGGCGGGATATGTTCTCCGGTTGTGCAGCGATGCGGCATCATCGGGATATTGCCGGGATTGGACTGCAACCCCTGGCGAAAGCCTGCATCCAGGCGGCCCGTAAACTCGAATCGGAGGTGAAATTATGGGAAGTGACCGATCATCAGGAACTTCTTCGAAATCGGGAGCCAGACGAAGCGTATCTGGTGGCCGATCCGGGCAGGAAGTACGCCCTCTACTTCACAAAGGGGGGAAGCGTCGGGCTCGATTTGAGTCAATCTGCTGGTACTTTCAAGCTTCTATGGATCAATATCAGTACTGGGGAATGGGGGGCAGCTTCAACAGCGAAGGGGGAGGAATATTGACGGTTTCCCCGCCGGATGGGTCACCTTATGTAGCGATTTTAAGCTTGAAAACAGAATAAAACGCTTTCACCAGTGGTCTGGTTCTTGGTCCGGAACTATAAATCTTCAGAAGCCATCTGGATGAACTTTTTGACAGGTAGTTTGAAGCTGACTCAGTCTCTGTCAGAACGACTCCAGTTTGTTTTCCATGCCTTGAATTTTAGTTTTTAACCCTTCCCTTGATCGTTGAATTCAGAAAAGCCCGACGGATGTCTCACTACTTCTCTACAAAAGAAGTTGCTTTAGCCCTGGGCGTGAGCCAGTCGTCGGTCAAAAGATGGTGCGACGCGGGCGATCTGGAGATGGTGCAGACCTCAGGCGGACATCGTCGAATTTCGCTGGTGTCGCTATTCCAGTTTTTCCGTCGAAATCAACGCCTGCCGGATCAGCCGGAAATACTCGGTTTACCTTATTTGAGCAAACATGAGGAAGTCGACTACGGTGCAGAGAAGTGTCGTTTTAAAGAGTCATTGATCAGCTCCGATGAAGAGGTTGCCCGGGCAGTCATCCTCAGTCTGTACCTGAGTCAGACACCGATCAGCTCAATCGGAGACAAACTGATTGCACCGGTTTTCTCGGAGATTGGCAATCTGTGGGACTGCGGTGATGTGCAGATCTATCAGGAGCGTCGTTGTTGTGAGATTACGCTCCGTATTCTTCGGGAATTAAGAAGTCTGCTCCCTCCAGTTGCCGAAACCGCTCCGCTGGCGATTGGGGCGACCCCTCCGGGAGATGCCTACTCGTTACCTGTGGCACTGGTTGAGCTTGTCTTGCGAGAGCGGGGCTGGAACGCGATCTCTTATGGTTGTCAGGTTCCTCTAACTTCCCTCGAAAAAGTTGTCGAGGAACAACATCCCCGTCTGATCTGGATCAGTGCCTCGTACATACCGGAACATAAGAAGTTTCTGGCAGACTATAAATCACTGGCGAGTCTGGCGTTGGCCGAAGGGACAATTATGGTAGTCGGAGGGCAGGGGATTGGATGCTCGATGAGACGGGAAATGGAATTTCATATGTTTGGAGATACGCTCCGTCACTTTGAATTATTCGCTTCGATCTGTTATCAAACAGATTACCCAAACGCAAATGGAGTCAATGTTGAGTACTCCAGTATTGCCGAGTCACTTTCCTGATCGAAACTTCTGGAACTCACTCTCTCAGGTACCCGAATCTTTTTATTGCTTGAATGGTTGTCGGAATACAAAATGGCCAGTAAACAGAGTGGAGCGGATGGCCAGCAGTTTTTGACACCAAAGCAGCTAGCGCGTGCTATCGGGGTGAGTGAGTCTTCTGTAAAACGGTGGTGTGATGCCGGGTTGATTGAGAACAGTCTGACTTCCGGCGGGCATCGCCGACTATTGCTTGATAGCGTGCAGGAATTTCTCAAGGCGAACAATCATCAGGTTCTCGACCCGGGAATCTTTGAGCTCAATTTCAGCATTGGCAAAAGCGATCAGTCGCTGGTGCGAGGTCGAAGAGACTTTGTTGAGGCCCTGATTAATGGTTCAGAAACTCAGTTAAGGCAGATTCTCCGGAACTATCTGGCTGCGGGGCATTCTGCTGCGGTTGTTTTTGATCAGATCCTTTTTCCAGCCCGAACCGAATTACGCGCCCGAATTGCCAGACACGAACTGGAACCCCATCTCGATCGGTTTGGAACAGAAATCTGTCTCCGCCTGGTGCAGGAACTGCAATCTGAACTTGAGCTCCATGATCAAGCTGTTCCCCTGGCTCTAGTTGCTGGCCTCGATGGTGCTACAGATTCTCTCCGATTGAACGCGATGGAGTATCTACTCTGTCAGCAGGGGTGGAATGCTCATTCACTGGGGGCAATGCTCCCCTTTCAACAACTTGAGGTGGCGATTCAAACCCAAAAGCCGCTGCTCCTCTACCTCGATGTGGAGGAAATCAGGAATCAGGATGCTTTCCTGAAAGCTCTGGAACATCTGGAACAAGTGGCCGAGAAACTCAACGTCCGATTAATAGTGGGAGTTGAAGAGCAATTGAACGACGATTTGGCTGCAAAATCTGACAGGCAATATCAGAGCCGGTTTGAAAAGGTGCTGGAGGAGAGTGGTCCATTACTCAAGCTGGAAGCGTGAGGAAGCTTAACTCTTTCTGATTAACTCTTCTTTCTTCTCTCTGCTCAGTTTCTTGACTGCGAGTTCTCTTTTCAGGGCCGCACTTTTGGACTTCTGGCGTTCTTCAAATTCGAGTTGAATCGGTAAACGACTGCGTGTGTATCGAGATGCGGTCCCAGCCTGATGTTGTTCGAGGCGGCGCTGCAGGTTATTCGTGATGCCGGTATAAAGGCTGCCATCAGCGCAGCGTAGAATGTATAGCTGCCATTCTTCCGTCAACTGTTTTTTCAGTTTGAGCACGGCCAGTTCCTTGGCCTTCGCTTCTACCTCAACTGTGATTTCTAATTTTCGCCAGCAATCCGGGAAGTCTGCGAAATCTATAAAATCATGGTGCCGCCGTGGGTTAGGTCCCTTCCAGCCTTCCAGAGGGCTGAGAGATGAAACATCGGTTCCCGGTTCCAGGTTTGCAGAGCGGCTTGAGTTGCCTCTTCTTCACTGAGATCATCGGCATTGCACCGATGATGATGAGCGTCATAAACGAGGGGTATTCCTGTTTCCTGACAAAGTGGCAGCAGGTCGGCAGGGGTGTAGGTTACATCGTCGTTTTCCACTGTCAGTCTCTCCGGACTCGATCTGAAAGTCGCTCGAAGTTGCGGGAAAAGTTTCCAATGCTTGTGATTTGTCCCCGTAAGCTACCTCCCCCATGGATGTTGACCACGTCCGCACCAATCCATTCGGCTACTTCGGCTTGATACTCAAGCTCTTCAATAGAGCGGGAGACAACCTCTTCTTTGGGCGAATTCAAAACGACGAATTGATCCGGGTGAAAACAGGTTCGGATGTTCTGCTGACGGGCGAATTCACCACAAGCATGGAATTGATCAAGAATCTCCTTTCCCCCCGGAAGGTCTTCTCCAGATCGTAACCAACCTCAGCATGAGTTTTGACAGGTAGAATCTGGCTGTTCACACGGAAGCAGCCAATACCATGTGTCGCACAGTAATTTAGGGCCGCGTATAGAGCTTCTGCATTGTGTAGGCAGATTTCGGCCAGCTTAGTTTGCCGTTTGGCCGTAGTAAGACTTTGGCACGCTTTAACTGTCGTTGTCCTGAATTTGATCGGCTCATCCCTGAAGATACAGCACAGCCCCAGGCGAATCTGGCCCTCCATAATCTGCTCAAACCTTTTGTTTTGAATTCGATGTAAGTCTGTTTTCTCAAACAATTAAAGCGTGTTCTTTCGCGCCAGCCACTGATTGGGAGGGCATTTCCGCAATTTTGCTCAAAAATGGGTGGGTAAAACAGGTTTCGTGTCTACAAATTTTCAGGAATGTTGAGCCTCCTCACCAATCACAGGGAAGATGTGGATCAGATGAGATGAAAATTGCGATTATCGGCACCGGTATCTCCGGACTTGTTGCTGCCTATAAGTTAGCCCCCGAGCATGAGGTGACACTGTTCGAGGCAAATGCTTATGTCGGTGGCCATACCAACACCCGTACCATTTCGATGCGGGGTGTGGAGTACAAGATCGATACGGGTTTCATCGTCTTCAACGATCGCACTTACCCTAACTTTATCAATTTACTCGATGAACTACAGGTTTCATCCCGTCCGACTTCCATGAGTTTCAGTGTTCGGAATGAACAGACAGGGCTGGAATACAATGGAACTTCTCTCATTGGTTTGTTTGCCCAGCGCCGGAATTTGCTCAACCGCAAGTTCTATCGGTTTCTGAAAGAGATTCTCCGGTTTAACCAGGAGGGAACAGAACTGGCAGAACAGGGAGGCGAGCATGATCTGACTGTGGGGCGTTTTCTATACGAGCGTCACTACTCTCAGTTCTTTGCCGAGCACTACCTGCTCCCAATGGGGGCGGCGATCTGGTCCTGTCCGCCGGAAACCTTCTCTCAGTTCCCGATGCAGTTCATTGCCCAGTTCTATCATCATCATGGACTCCTCAGTATTAAAGATCGTCCAACCTGGCGTGTGATTGAAGGTGGTTCTCAGGCGTATGTGAACAAGCTGATTGAGAGTTTCAGAGACAACATTCACTTGAACATGCCAGTGCAATCAGTAGAGCGAAATGCTGACTCAGTCCGTATCCATTTCGAACGAAGTCAGTCTCTTGAGTTCGATGAAGTCATCTTCGCCTGCCACAGTGATCAGGCACTTGCCCTGCTTCCCGATGCGAGCCGGCAGGAACGGGAGATATTGAAAGCGTTTCCGTACAGCAGGAACAGTGCAGTGCTGCACACCGATACCAGCGTGTTGCCTTCTCGTAAACGGGCCTGGGCGAGTTGGAATTATCATCTCCGACAGGACCAGGAAAGACGGGCGACAGTCACCTACAACATGAATATCCTGCAACATCTAGAGTCTGAAGATGTCTTTTGTGTCACCCTGAATGAATCAGATCTGATCGATCCAGAGAAAATCCTCTATAAGGCCGAGTACAGTCATCCGATTTTCACCATGGATCGTGCCCGTATGCAGCAGCGACACACGGAACTCATTCGACAGAATCGAACTTCCTTCTGTGGCGCCTACTGGGGGAACGGTTTTCATGAAGATGGAGTCAACAGTGCTCTTGCCGTCACGCGTGCGTTCGAGAATGAAGTGATTTTCTTGAGTGATAAGAGAAAAGCACTTCCGCAATCAATTGGGAGCCTGGTATGACGAACAGCTATCTCTATCAGGGGGAAGTCTTCCATCGCCGACTCAGTCCGATGGAACATCACTTTGCTTATTCAATTTATTATTTCTATCTCGATCTGGCTGAACTGGATTCTTTTTTCAAGCGAAGTTGGTTCTGCTCAACTTCGCGGTGGTCGCCAATCAGGTTCAAACGCACTGATTATCTGGGCGAACCGGAAGTTTCGCTTGAGCAGGCCGTTCGCCAGGCCGCACTCGACGAGAAGGAATTCAGCTGAAAGGGCCGATTCGGTTGCTGACACAACTGAGACACTTTGGCTTTGGCATGAACCCGGTCAGTTTCTATTACTGCTTCGATGCCGACGACCAGGAAGTGGAACTGATTATCGCCGAGGTTACCAACACTCCCTGGGGGGAGAAGCATCTCTATTTTCTACCCCGAGAAGAGGGACAAGAAGCCAAGTGGATTCGTCCCCAGCGAAAACAGTTTCATGTTTCTCCCTTTATGGGGATGAACCAGGATTATCACTGGTCGCTTTCGGCGCCCAGCGAAGAACTCAATGTGGGGATCGAAAATTATGAGCAGGGCGAGCACTGCTTCACAGCGGGTTTGCAACTACAGCGATTGCCACTGACTAACTGGAATCTGATCAAGCTAGTCATGCGTTATCCCTTTATCACACTCAAAATCATAATCGCTATTTACTGGCAGGCGTTGCGATTGTGGTGGAAACGGTGTCCATTCCATCCCCATCCTCGACATACACAACTACCTGAATAGATTAGAAAGCCTGGGAGATGTCTCAAGTATTACTGGAATCGACCCTGCAGGGAGAGCAGGGATTGTCTTTGAGTCAATCTGGTTATGCACGGCACCAGACTCTCTCTGATTCTCAGCCACTTACCTGGTCACAGAAAAGTTACCGGAAATTATTCCTGCAGATATTGAAACATATCTCCTGTGGTCAGATTACTCTAATCGAAATGGGACAGGTCCATCATTTCGGAAAAACAAATACTGGCCTTAATGCATCAGTCACGATTCATGATGCCGAATGTTACGGCCGATTTTTGAGAGAAGGAGCGTTAGGAGCTGCGGAAGCATACTTACGGGGTGAATGGTCAACTTCTGATTTAACGAGCCTGTTACGTATTTTCTGGCAGAATCAGGCAGCCCTCAATCAGGTTGATGCCCGGCGTTCCTGGATATCCAGAGGGCTCGCACGTCTGGGACATCTGTTACGCGATAACAACCAGGCAGGTTCCCGAAAAAATATCCACGAGCATTATGATTTGGGGAATGATTTCTTTGAGTTATTCCTGGATGAGACGATGATGTACTCTTCCGCCTGGTTTGAGGAAGAATCCTCGACATTGAAAGAAGCTTCGCTGGCCAAACTCGATCGCATTTGTCGCAAACTACAGCTCTCTGAAAACGATCATGTTCTTGAAATTGGCACAGGCTGGGGTGGCTTTGCTCACTATGCTGCTTCCAGGTATGGATGCCGGGTCACGACGACGACGATCTCTCAGGAACAGTACGACTACGCCAGAAACAGAATTGAACAGGCAGGACTCTCTGACAAGGTCGAATTGCTGCTGGAAGACTATCGGGATCTCGCCGGCACCTACGATAAACTGGTCAGCATTGAAATGATCGAGGCGGTCGGTGATCGACACCTGGATCATTATTTCGAAGTCTGTAGCGACCGCTTGAAACCGGGCGGGGCGATGTTGATTCAGGCGATTACGATTCCTGATCAGCGTTATGCCAGCTATCTGAAGTCCGTCGACTTCATTCAGAAATACATATTTCCCGGTGGTTGCCTCCCCTCAATTGGGGCGATCAACCGATCTGTGGCCCGTACGGATCTGCGATTAATCGATCTCCAGGATTTTGCTTCACACTATGCCAGAACCCTGCGCTGCTGGCGGGAAGAGTTCTTCAAGCATACTGGCCAACTGGAGAAACTCGGTTTTGATGAACGCTTTCGCCGGATGTGGGAATATTATTTCTGCTACTGCGAAGCTGGGTTTGAGGAACGGGCTACTGGTGTATCGCATATTGTCTTTGCCAAACCGGAATCTCGACTGGAAGTGAAACTGGTTTGATTTGATCGGCTCGAAATATTTTGGAGATTGGAAATGTTACTACATCTACTTGATTCAGCCGTGCATTGGACTGAGCGGGGGTTAATGCCAGATCGTCAGATTCGGTTTGGCGTCCGCAAATTGCTCGCGCAACGTCTGGAGCAGGAACAGCTGGGGACTTGCGAAGCCTGGCAGGAACGTTTCGAACAATTCCTGGAGGACTGCCGGAAGTCACCAATTGCTCTGGTTCCTGAAAAAGCGAACGAACAACATTACGAAGTGCCGGCTGAGTTTTTTCAACTCGTACTCGGCCCGCGTCTCAAATACAGCTCCGCATACTGGCCGCAAGGTGTCAAAGATTTAAAGGAAGCGGAAGATTCGGCCTTACGCATGACCTGTGAAAGAGCCGGGATTCGAAACGGAATGCGCATTCTCGAGCTGGGGTGTGGTTGGGGCTCACTCACACTCTGGATGGCGGAACATTTCCCCGATTCGAAAATCACCGCCGTCTCCAACTCAACCATGCAGCGCGAGTCGATCGAGTCCAAACTGAACGAGCGGTCGCTGGACAATGTCGAGATTATCACAGCGGATATGAACAATTTCAGTGCTGATGCAGAAGCCTACGATCGAGTTGTCTCGGTCGAGATGTTCGAGCATATGCGCAATCATGCTCTGTTATTAAACCGGATATCGGGCTGGTTGAAACCGGGTGGAAAGTTATTTGTCCATATTTTCTGTCACCGGGAGTTTCCTTATCTCTTCGAAACAGAAGGGGCTCACAACTGGATGGGGCGACATTTCTTTAGTGGAGGAATGATGCCCAGCGATCATCTGCTGCGTGCATATCAGCAGGATCTTCAGCTTGCGCGGCAATGGCGGTGGAATGGAAACCATTATGCCAGAACCTGTGAAGCGTGGTTAAAGAGACAGGATCAGGAGCGGGACAAAATCATGCAGCTGTTTAGTTCTACCTACGGTGAGCAGGATGCAGAAATGTGGTTCGTACGCTGGCGTCTTTTTTTCATCGCTTGTGCCGAGCTTTTTGCCTATAATGAAGGTAATGAATGGTGGGTTTCACACTATCTATTTGAGAAACAACCTGTTTGAGAAACAGCAAACAACGAAAGCGAATTGATGACGTGGGAAATATTTCTCATCAATACGGCAGCTGTCAGTCTATTAATGTTCTGCACCTGGGTGGTCAGTCTCTATAAGCAAGATGTCAGTATCATCGATCTGGTCTGGGGCTCCGGTTTTGTTTTGATTGCCTGGCTGACCTGGTTCTGGTCAGGGGAACGGAGCCTGATTCACCTGCTGCTCCTGATATGCACCACAATCTGGGGAGTTCGCCTGAGGATTTATCTGACCTGGCGCAAATGGGGAGAAGGGGAAGATCGTCGCTATCGGGCGATTCGTGAGAAGTACGGTTCTGCTTTTACCTGGAAAAGTTTGTATCTAATTTTTGGTTTTCAGGCTCTGGTGATGCTGATTGTCTCATTGCCAGTCCAGGTCGGTTTAGCGGCTGACGGTCAAGCTCTTCCGCAGGGAATGCAGCAGGCTATTGCAGCGACCTCTTTTCTGTTCTGGTTAACTGGCTTCCTGTTCGAGTCGATCGGCGATTACCAGATGGCCAGTTTCAAACAGAACCCACAGAATCAGGGGAAAGTGCTCGATACTGGTCTCTGGAAATACACCCGCCACCCGAATTACTTTGGCGATTTTCTGGTCTGGTGGGGGCTTGGATTCATGGGAGTCGCGCTCAGTGGGCAATTATGGATCCTCATTGGACCGGCAGTAATGAGCCTGTTTCTGATGAGAATCTCCGGAGTGACTCTGCTGGAAAAAGATTTGCAGCAGCGCAAGCCCCAATATGCAGATTACGTTGAAAGCACGAGTGCATTTTTCCCGCGGTTACCCAAAAGTGATTGAACAGCGCTTCTCAGGCAATCAGGTCTTCTATGACCGTACCATGCACATCGGTCAGACGGAAATCGCGACCAGCGTAGCGGTAAGTCAGCTTTTCATGATCGAACCCGAGCAGTTTCAGCATGGTGGCGTGCAGGTCGTGGACGTGAACTTTGTTCTCAACAGCCTGGAAACCAAATTCGTCTGTCGCTCCGTAAGTTTGACCACCTTTAATACCTCCCCCGGCGAGCAACATGGTGAAGCCATAATGGTTGTGATCGCGACCATTGATTTTGCCGGCATTCGCTCCCGCTTGTGGAAGCTCCACGGTAGGGGTTCGTCCGAATTCTCCACCAACCATGACGAGTGTGTCTTTAAGGAGATCCCGTTGTTTGAGATCTTTGAGTAAGGCCCCGATCGCCTGATCGCATTGGCCGGCAAGTCGACGATGGTTCTGTTCGATCTCATCATGACTGTCCCAGGGTTGGCCGGCACCATGCCAGAGCTGAATGTAGCGAACGCCTCGTTCGACAAGTCGACGGGCAATTAAAATCTGGCGCGCCTGCACTCCTTCACCGTACATCTCGCGGATATGTTTCGGTTCTTGCTCGATATCGAAGGCGTCAGTCGCCTGCATCTGCATGCGGTAGGCGAGTTCGTACGAATGAATTCTCGCCTCCAGTCGGCTATCTCCCTGACGTTCTGCCAGATGCATCTGGTTTAATTGCTGTAATAGATCAATCTGTTTGCGTTGTTCGTCAGTTGATTGGGTGTGGTTACGGATGTTTTCGATCAATTTCTCAATATCGGTATGATTCGGATCAACATGCGTTCCCTGATAAATTCCCGGAAGAAAAGCAGAACGCCAATTGATACTTTCACAGATCGGATACCCTCCCGGGCACATCACGATGAAACCAGGCAGATTCTGATTTTCTGTGCCGAGACCATAAGTGATCCAGGAACCGACCGAGGGACGAACCAGGTTCTGGTCGCCGCAGTTCATCAGCAATAAAGAGGGTTCATGGTTGGGGACATTGGCGTGCATCGACCGGACAACGGCGATGTCGTCGATGCTTTGAGCGGTGTGATGGAAAAGTTCACTGACTTCAATTCCACTTTCGCCATACTTCTGGAATTTGGACGGAGAACCGAAGGCGGCACCCGTCTTTCGTTCTGTCCGCAGATTTTTGGTCGGCAGCTCTTTCCCGTGGTACTCATTCAGCTTTGGCTTCGGGTCAAAGGTATCTACATGCGAACAACCACCATTCAAAAAGATGTGAATGACATGCTTCGCTCTGGGAGCAAAATGAGGTTGTTTTTCTTCCATGGGAGAAGTAGGCAATCCTCCGTCAGCGGTCGCTGCCTGCGCCGGATTTGAAACCAGCCCCGCGAGTCCAAGCATCCCCAGACCCATACCGGAACGGGATAACCATTCGCGACGATTCAGGGGGAGTTCAAGTCGTTCGTGCTTATGATGATTCATATTTAAAAACCTTAGAGGCCGTCTTACGGAATCAGGTTGATAGGCTTCGTTAATCTACAAAAAGAAATTCGTTCGTCATTAACATAACCTGGGCGAGTTTGTCCCAGGGGGTGAATTCAGTGTCCGTCGCTTCTGTGCCATTGATAAAAGCGAGTGCTGCGCTGACTTCGTTTTCTGCGGGAAGGCGGGCGTAAGTAATCTGATAAAGTGCTTTCACACGTTCTTCTGGATTTTCTCCCCCTTGTTCCACTGCTCGGTGAGCGAGTTGTTTGGCCTGCTCGACGACAAAAGGAGACTTCATGGTAAAAAGAGCCTGCTGAGGAACAGTGGTTTGCGGCCGTTGTGGCGTAGAGACATCGGGGCTGGCTACGTCAAAGACCCGGAAGAGGGTCGGGAGGTTGTTTCGGTTGATAAATCCATAGACGGTACGGCGATTGCTGGTTTCCAGATCGACTCCTTTTCCACCATGAGTCGCATCGAGTTGACCTGCCACGGCCAGCATCGAGTCACGCATCGCTTCGAATTCAATGCGTTGTCGGGGTTTCTTCCAAAGAAGGCGATTTTCCGGATCAACGGCGGCTGCTTCCGGGTTGGCAGCACCACTTTGTCGGTAAGTAGCAGAATTCACAATCAGACGGTGCAGGTTTTTAATCGACCAGCCCTGTTGAATAAATTGCGTGGCGAGATGATCGAGTAACTCGGGATGAGTCGGGGCATCACTACGTGCACCAAAGTCACTGGGTGTGCGTACGATTCCATTTCCGAAGTGGAGCATCCAGACTCGATTCACAAATACTCTGGCAGTGAGTGGATTGTCCGGGCTCGCAATTTTTCTGGCCAGTTCCAGACGACCACTTCCATTCTGGAACGGTTGGCGATTATCGTCTTCCAGAATTTTGAAGAACTGGCGGGGAACTTTGTCTCCTCGCCGCCCGGCGACTCCTCTTACGAAGACGACGGGCTCTGTCGGTTTGGCATTGTCCATCAGGACCATCGCACGAGGTGGAGAACCAGGCGAGGTGGCGCGTAGATTATCCTGTTTCTTCACAATCTCATTGCGTTGATTACGAACGGCACGATCGATCTGATCTTTCCATTGATCGTAATTCAAGTCGAAAGGACGTCCTTCCGTGTAGAGTTCATTCCTGAGAACTTCGTGTTGCGGTTCACTCAAGCCAGTCGCTTTATCCTCCTGGGTATGCCAGGCATCTTCAACCTGTCGGAACGCTTCCCCGTAACAGAGGGCGACATCATACATCGATTTCAGTGGTCGATTCGTCAGCTTTTCTACAATGAGCGCGTTGGTGTTACTCTCGGTAAGAATCTGAGTAAGTTGTTCGGGGGATAACTGCTCAAATTCCTCTGGTTTGAGCTGCGAGAACTTCACCCAGGCTCCCCAGATGGGACTGGTCCCATCCTTGAAATTAATCAGGAAGTCTTTCCAGCGATTGATCAGGGGGTTACGAAGCTGATGTTTGTCATAAGAGGTTGCATATTCTGCGGGGACATCGGCATCTCCTGAGATATTTTTCAGGAGGTAAGCAACCATGTGGTGGCGGACTTCATGTTTCAGTTCCGCCACTTTCTTCTGGTCGAACTCTTCCAGTTCTTTATCGATTGCCGCGAAGTCCTGTAAATATTTTTCATAAGCGGCTTTGTCTGCCGGTTCACCGATCTGCGGCAGAATGGATTCGTCCGGTTCGTGGCAACTGTCGAAGATTCCATACAGCGAGTAATAATCCTCGGTTGGAATCGGATCGTACTTATGATCATGGCAGCGGGCGCAACCGACAGTCATTCCCATCAGTCCGCGGGAGACGACATCAATCCGGTCGTCGATGACATCGTGTTTGTTATTACGAAACCGGCGGCCCACAGTCAGGAAGCCCATGGCAGCCAGTTCCCGTTTCGGTTCTTCAAGCTCCAGGCAGTCCGCAGCAAGTTGTTCAATTAGAAACTGGTCGTACGGTTTGTCTGCGTTGAACGCCTCGATGACATAATCCCGGAAGGTGTAGGAGTATCCGTAGCGGGGTTCTGCGGTGAAGACATATCCCTTGGTGTCGGCGTAACGCGCGACATCCAGCCAGTGTCTTCCCCAGCGTTGTCCATACTCAGGGAGGGAAAGATAGTAGTCGACTAACTCAGCGTAAGCATGGGGCGATTCATTCTGCTCGAATGCTTGTACTTCTTCCCAGGTGGGAGGGAGACCGAGAAGGTCAAACTTCAGCCGCCGGATCAGTGTTCGCTTATCCGCTTCAGGAGCGAGGCTCAGGTTCTGTTCTTCGAGTTTGCGCAGAATGAAGTTATCAACCGAGGTCTGCACCCGATCTGCATGTTGCACAGTGGGAGGTGCAGGGTCGGCGATGGGGCGGTAAGCCCAGTGATCCTGTCTCAAGGCTTCAAAATCGTAAGGGCCTCCCAGCTTGGGCGTGCTTGCGGCTTCTTCTTCTGGCCAGTAGGCACCTTCGGACATCCATTTGCGAATGAGGGCAATTTCCTCATCACTCATTTTCCCCTTGGGGGGCATTTGAATATCTTCATCCGAATAAGCGAGAACCTGCATCAGGCGGCTGTTCTCCGGTTTGTCCGGAAGAACCATCTCGGGATAATCTTTCAGATGTTTGATGAAAGAGGCGTTATCGAAACGGATCCCCATCTCCTGTTTTTTCTCTCCATGGCAATCGACACATTTCTGATGAAGGAGAGGACGAATTGATTTTTCAAAAAATTCAATCTGTGCCTGATTCGTTTCCGCCTGCAAGGGAGGGGAGCCAGACAGAAAAGTGTGATGCTCAGGCAAAGCGTCGTCACGATCACCTTAAAGCGATGCAGATCGAAATGGTTCATAGAGAACTCGGCAGGTTGGTTTTATCAGGAAGGAGAACCGGGTTGGTTCATTTCGGGGTGGGTGGTGTAGGTTGATTCTGTCTTCTCAACAGAAGACGGATCAACGTCTGCACATATAAGATTTTACGCACTTTCAGGAGCGAACTGCAAGTACTTTACATAGCCCACCGGCAAAACGGGCTGCCATACAGAATTTCAGCTGGAGGAGATTCGTTTTCAAACAGGGTGAAAATCTGGTTTTGCCGAGGAGTGTCAATCCTTTTTCCTTACTAGATCATCGTTTACGTTCGCTTCTCTCTGGCAGGCTGATTAGAATGACTTTCTTGATGGGTGAGGAAAAACCCAGGTTTCCAGTACTGTTTTCAAGTGATCTATTTCGATGTCTGAATCCGAGTCCGACAAAGTTGAGTCGACCTCTAATTACCCATTGTTAAATCCGGAACCGATTGATCCACAATTGACCACGATTCAACCGGGTGGTGGAGTGGTGATCAAACTGGAAATGTTCTGGGAAAAATTCGACGCATCTGGCTGAAAGTTTTCCGTAAGGGATATGTGCGCCGGATGCAGGAACTGAGAAAGGGATCGTACAATCCCTGTCCACACGATGTCCTCGACCCGCGCGACCTCAAGTTCTACCAGAATCAGGAGGGCTATTACTGGGAAAAAAAAGACGATCCGTTCACACATCGTGATCGTATTCCTTTCGCCCGTGTTGGTCTGGCCGAGCTGCTTGTCTTTTCTCTGATGTTCTTTCTGCCGCCGATCATCCTGATTCCTATTCTGATTGGAGCTCCGATAACAGTCTGGTCCATTCTCGGCTGGTTGATCTCACTGGCGGGAATCATCATTGGCGGATTGATTGTCTGGTTTTTCCGCGACCCGGAACGCCCTGTGCCTGCGGAACCTGGTCTGGTTGTTTCACCCGCTGACGGCAAAGTGGTGCTGATTGAAGAGATCGAACACGATGAACATATTGGTGGTCCGGCAGTTCAGATTGGTATCTTTCTCTCTATATTCAATGTGCACATGAATCGCGCGCCGATTGAATCGCGAGTGATCAGTCTGAAATACAAACCTGGTAAGTATCTGAATGCATTACGGCCCGAATCTGCCCGCGAGAACGAACAGTTGGCGATCAAACTTCAGGGACTCAATGCCCCCCACCGGTGCATGCTGGTTCGCCAGATTACAGGAGCGATTGCGCGGCGGATTGTCTGCTGGGTCAAACCGGGAGATCTGCTGAATCGAGGAGAGCGATTCGGGATGATCAAACTCGGTTCCCGCACCGAGATTGTTTTGCCACGCGAGGAGGGGATGGAAATCGTGACGAAAATTGGCGAACACGTCAAAGCGGGGAAATCGATCTTCGTTCGCTATAAATCGGAATAATTCACTCCTTATCAAACAGTTCTGCGGTTGTTCTTCCCCCCATTTATCCCCAAGAATATGAGAGTTGCTACAAAAACCGGGTAGTTCTCTGCACGACAATCTACAGGTAATTGTTCCCAATCAGAGGGTTTTGAAACTGCTTACAGAGAAGAACTCGAAAGATCTTCAGGAAATCCGCACTTGAACGACGCACAGACAAAATTGGAAAAGCCACGCAAAACTCGTAAACAGAAAATGTTTGCGGTTTTTCCCACGTTGCTGACGTTGGGGAATGCCGCCTGTGGTTTTGGCAGTATTACCTTTGCGGCCAGAATTGGTCCTGAATCGACCGACCAGAACAGCCTGTTTATCGCCGCTGCGCTTATTTTTCTGGCGATGTTATTTGATGCTCTGGATGGATACGCTGCCCGCTGGACAAAACAAACATCGGAGTTCGGAGCTCAACTCGACAGTCTGTGTGATGCGATCAGTTCCGGAGTCGCTCCTGCTTTTCTGATGTTGCAGTTCTCAAAAGACTATCAATCCCGCTTCATCTGGGTGATTGCCGTACTGTTCGTGTTGTGTGCAGTCCTTAGACTCGCCCGGTTTAATGTCGAAACAGACGAAGAAGATTCACACGAATTTTTCAGTGGACTTCCCGCTCCTGCAGCGGCAGGTCTGGTCGCTTCGTTTCCATTTGCGATGCGCGGCCTGGTCAGATGGAAAGAGACGGCTCAGGAAGAATGGTTCCTGAACCTGCTTGATTACCTGGTAACCATCATGAAGCAGGGGCTCCCCTTTATTACGCTGGCAGCAGCCTGCCTGATGGTCTCGCGAATTCGCTATGTGCACGTTTTCAACGCTTTCATACGAGGGCGTCACTCGCGTAAACAACTGATTAAAATAGTCTTCACGCTGGCAATTATTTTCGGCTTCCATGAACTCGCGCTGCCACTGGTCCTCTGCTACATCACTTTGCTCCCTCCCGTGCAGGCTTTTATCAAGGAGTTCAGGAAAGGGAAGTTTTCGCTCTCAGGCAGAAACCATCAATCTGCTGGATACAATGACGAGGTCGAGAGAGAATACGAAAACTATCTAAACCAGGAAGCAGCCTTGCAGGATGAGCAGGATGAAGATCCTCCCATTGAGGGAAGTTCTCCGCAGAATTAGCCTGGCGTACCCGTGCAGACTTCCTGCTGTGTTCGCAATTGATGAATGAACCGCAGTTTCTCTTTGATCTGGGGGCCAAAAACTTCAGGAACGAGATCGATCAATCCCATGTCTCTGTTGATCTCGTTCACGATCATTCCCACCTGAGCATAATGCGTCAGCATGCGATCGAAATCCTGGAGATCGTTCCTGACTACTTCAAAATGATCCGCTGTGAATAAGACGCTGAGCATATCCAGATAAACGTTAAATGACTCAGCGAAATCTTCCCAGGGGTGCATGCTGGCATAAGCCGAAACGAAGTTTTGTCGCCAGTTTTCTGCAGGTCCATTTTCATAATAGGCTGAGAGTGCTTTCTGGTAGCTGGGATCGCGTTCATCACCAAATTGTTCACGAAATTCGAATTCTTTCTTTCCCTGCACCAGCCTGTCCCAGTAGTAATGTCCCAGCTCATGTCGAAAGTGACCGACTAAAGTTCGGTGCGGCTCATTAAAGTTCACCCTCAACTTCTCTCGTTCCACGGGATCGGCTTCTTTGATGTTGATCGTGATGCAACCGGCATGATGGCCTGTCATCACAGGCTCTTTGCCGTCGGCTTTGAATTCGAATTTCAATTCTGGTGCGTCAACCTGCTCCTCGGTTCGAAATGGAAAGCCAAGGACATCCAGAATGAAAAGCGTCCGGCGTTTCGCATTCTCAAAGTCGCCGCCATTTTTCGGTGCCAGCTACAGAAAAGATCGGGAGTGATTGTCGTCAGCTGACAGTAATCCTGGCAGCCAACTGCTTCACTGGACTCAGTCTCGATCAGGCGGTTACAGCCAAATTGCGCAGCACATTTCTGAACCGGAGCCTGGCAAAGCTGATTACCACAGATCAGTTGATCACCTTGAGTCTGAAGCGGTGTCACGTGGTGACAAACCGGGCAAAGGCCAGTTTCAGTGCCACAAGAAACGCAATGCAAGCTGTCGAAAAACAGGGTATTACCGCAGGTACAGGGGAAGGTATTCATCGAAAATCAGTTAACTCGAAAATGGATGTGAAGTTCTGAAAAAAAGTGTGTACAGGAAACGAGCTTGTGGTGATGCAATCGGTGTGCCGTAAGTAGAAAGGGGGGCCTGATGCGTCGTCGGCAGATTATTGCAGGATGAATTTCGTCCTTAGAGATTGTTCAGCAACCAGATTCTTGATCGATATGCGATCTAAGGGTCCTTAGTCACTAATTTCTCCCTAAATTACAGGCAGAATAGAGCCATTTGGAATTTGAGAAAATCGGCACCTAAGTTGCTAACGAAAATCAAAGCGTTCAGATGATGAAATGATTGTTTTAGATTTATTGGTAACGTGCTCAATAGGATCATTGAGGAGTCAATTCAGATGGCAACAGGTTCAGTAAGTGAAAAGATTACCGGGATGGGGGCGATTGTTCACGAAGCGGGGGTCGCTTTTCGTGTCTGGGCTCCTAATGCAGATCAGGTTTCCGTTGTCGGAGACTTCAACAACTGGAACTCCCAAAAACATCGCATGGAACCGGAGGAGTATGGTTACTGGTATCTGAATATCGAAGAGGCAAAAGCGGGCGATGAGTATAAATATGAAATTGTGAACGGCGATTTTAAGGCTCAGAGAATAGACCCCTATGCACGTGAGGTAACTAATTCAGTAGGGAACGGAATCATCTATGACCCGAAGTTCGATTGGGGGGATGATGATTTTCAAATGCCCAATTTTAACGAACTGGTGATTTATGAAATGCACATCGGTACGTTTAATCGTTCCCGGAAAACAGGCCCGGGCCGATTCTTCGAGGCATCCAAACGGTTCAAATATCTGAAGAGGCTCGGGATCAACGCAATTGAAATCATGCCGGTCGCCGAATTCGCCGGGGACTGGTCCTGGGGATACAACCCGGCCCACATCTTTGCTGTCGAGCAGGCTTATGGAGGTCCCGATGACTTAAAAGAAATGATCAAAGCGGCTCATGCAGAGGGAATCGCTGTGATTATGGATGTCGTCTACAACCATTTCGGACCCAGCGACCTCGATCTGTGGCAGTTCGATGGTTGGAGTGAAAATGGCAAAGGGGGCATCTATTTCTACAACGATTATCGTTCGTCAACACCCTGGGGTGATACTCGTCCCGATTATGGTCGCGGAGAAGTGCGGCAATACATTCGAGACAATGTATTCATGTGGCTCGATGAATATCATGTTGATGGGCTCCGTTACGATATGACAGCCTATATTCGTAAGGTGAATGGCATCGACGAATCAGACATACCAGAAGGGTGGGGGCTCATGCAGTGGATCAACCAGGAGATCGCTGAAAAACATCCTGGTAAATTGCTGGTCGCTGAAGATTTGCAGGGGAATGACTATCTGACTAAAAAAGCAGATGAAATGGGGGCCGGATTCTCAACACAGTGGGATGCCCATTTTGTTCATCCTGTCAGAAATGTTGTGCAACAGGTGAACGATGCTGACCGCAGCATGGGAGAAATTGTGCACAGCCTGGAGCATCGTTATAACCTCGATGCTTTTGAGCGAGTGATCTACAGCGAGTCACATGATGAAGTCGCTAATGGAAAAGCACGTGTTCCAGAAGAGATCGATTCGGACAATCCGGAGAATTACTTTGCTCAGAAGCGATCGACCCTGGCAGCTGCACTTGTAATGACAGCCCCTGGTATTCCAATGCTGATGCAGGGGCAGGAGTTTCTTGAAGCAGGCTGGTTTGATGATGGCGATCCCCTCGACTGGGACCGCTGGCATCAGTTCAAGGGGATTACTCATCTCTATCAGGATATGATTGCACTTCGATTGAATAAAGAAGGCTTATCTAAAGGACTAACCGGACAGCACATTCATATCCATCATGTGAATGAGATTGAAAAGGTGATTGCCTTCCATCGCTGGTATGAAGGAGGCCCCGGGGACGATGTGGTTGTCATCATGAATTTCGCGAATAAGAATTGGGACAACTATGAAATTGGATTGCCTTATGATTCTGACTGGAAGTGTTTATTGAATTCCGACTGGGCCGGTTACAGTGATGAATTTACCGATAAACTGGTAATGGATCTGAAGCCTGAAGAGTCTGCTCAGGATGGCTTTCCTGCAAAGGCGCAGGTTGCTATTGGCCCTTATTCAGTGCTGATCTTTGGTCGGGCGGACTGATTATTGTTCAATTATTAAAAAGACATAAATCAGTATAAAATTCCGATTCAGGGTCAAAATTTCAGATGGTTCTGTTTTATGATGGAATTCGACGTTGGTATTAATCATCGACTCGAAACCATCATCGCGACAACAATCAGGGAGCTCCTGTATGAACCATCGCAAACGATTCGTCAGTCTGACCCTCATCATATTCTCTGCAGTTTTGATGCTCAGTTTGCTAACAGCCGCTGAGATTGAAAGTTCAAAAGCACCGTCAACTTTAAACGTCCAGCATGTGGGTGAGTATGCTGCATTTCCCTGGGGAGCGGCCGATCGAGTTATTGAACCAGGTAGCCGGGATGATCGAGTTCGGGACCTCAATTTCGCTGTGACGTCAATTAATCTCAACCAGGAATTGAGCCCTACGTTTCTAACAATATGGAATGGACGTGCCCGATTGGCGAAGGAGCAGGGGGGAGCATTTCTCCCACGCGTCTATTTCTGGGATGGAAATGATCGCTTCCAGGGACCTTTACAGGATATCGAGGTTTATTGGGAGCGACTCGATACTTTCCTGGGAGCGATGGATTTAAAGAATTTCACCGGAATCATTCTGGCCGAAGAGAATATCCACTATCTCGGTCGCCCTGAAATTCTTACTGAGCTCTATCATCGCATTAAGAAAAAATACGATATTCAGGTCTGGCAGTGGTGGTCACCGATGTCATCGGTTCCCTCTTCAGGTGGCTGGATTCCGGCGGATGGTTGGGTGATCGATCTTTATTTTCTTTCTCCACACACTTTTCGTCGGATGGTGCAGAAGTATCTCATCACGGGTAAGCCACTGGTGATTATGCCCTGGGCAGCCCAGATGGATTTGAATAAGGAAATGACGGAAGGGGAATGGTCAGCGAATCAGTTTCAACTCGATACCGCCGTTGAATTCAATCTGCCAGTCGCGTTCTTCTGGATCTATGGAACGAGTGCAGGCTTTGGTTGTAATCGAGGGGAGCCCCAGACAGAGATCGACCGGGTGAATCACTGGGTCTGGGATTATATAAAAAGAGTTCGGGAACTTCCCGCGGACTTCGCGGGTTTGGAATCCGCTGATTACTCACAGGGCGACCTGCAGGAGATTGGTCCGACATATGACGATCGCATGGTTTATTACGATGGCTTTTCAGATGAGAAATGTATAGACGATGCGACCATCAGCGGGTTCCGACAGTTGATTCTGGATGGCAAGCAACTGGGGGTTCGCGGGTCTGACGATCATTCGATTGACTCTTCTCTGGAATATCACTTTAAAGGTCAACTGAATGCGACCACTCCCCTGGCAAGAGTTCAGGTGGAACCGCTCCCCGGATTTAAAGGAACTGTCGAACTAAGTATTTCGCGTGATCATGAAACCTGGTCATCAGCATCTCTCGATTCGAAACAGAAACTCAATCACTCTTGGAGCTGAAGACAGGTCTTAACCTCTCTGATTACGCCAGCCTGAATGAATTCTGGGTGCGTTTGCGAATCAAGGGAGACGCTTCTCAGGCTGAAGAACCAGTTGTATTCCTGCGTAATTTGCATATCGAATCTGGCATCGAGACTGCCTCCGACAGAGTGATTGAGCTGGTCGAGGTGCCCGGTCAGGAAAATCGGGTGCAATATGATGAAAACTTCCTGTCTCAAAAGTATCGCTATTACACCCGTGCTCAGAATGAGAACCAACTCGATTGGTCCAAGGGACAAATAGGGGTTCGTCTACGTCCAGGAGGATCGGCGGTGACACTTGTCTGGAAAGTTGTCTCCGAGGAACCACTCCATCAGATACATGCACAACTGGAAGGTCATGCGAACCCCATTAATCTGGGAACCAATCACTACTTTGATATTTCAACCGACGGTGAGACCTGGCTGTACGAGGCGACAACTTCCGGAAAAGAGGGAGATGTTAATGGAAATGTGAGAGAAAATCTGTTGATCGATACTGGAACTGATGAACGCTTTCATGGGGTTCGCGAGTTTTATGTTCGTGTTCGCATGAACGCGAACAACTTTCAGGAAATACATCCGAATTTATCGGGTGTAGTAAAACGACTTCTGATTACCGCCACTCCAATCGCCTCAGAGGAGTGATCCGCGTCTGTAAGAATCAATCGATTTAATTTTTGTCAAAAAACAATTCTCAGTTCAGTTTATCAGGACTCGGGTGGTAAGACGACGACTGTGAACCAATAATTGCCCAGTTCCTCCACCACTCTCTGGAATTGGATGAAATCCACTGGCTTCACGATGTAGGAACTGCAGCGCAATCGATATGTCTCTAATAGATCCTGTTCTTCTGCCGAGGTGGTCAGAATCACCACCGGAAACTGGCAAAGGACTTTATCGGCAACGATTTCTGCAAGAACTTCACGTCCATCCATAATTGGCATGTTCAAATCGAGCAGAATCAGATCGGGGGTAGGGGCGTTCTGATATTCACCTTCTTTCCTCAAAAACTTAAGGCATTCCAGACCATTCCTGACATGATGCATATTGACTGCAAGCCGCGCTGCTTCGAAACCACGTCGAGTCAGAATCACATCGTTTTCATTATCCTCGACCAGTAACACTTCAGCTGGTCGACCTGCTTTCATGATTTTCATTGATTGTCTACTTAACCCTTATAAATTCACAATATGGATTGAAAGCCAGGGCGCATCTTAAAGTGCCTTAACTCGCTTCCTGATTTAACAGTTTATTTGTTTGTGAGAATGGGAGTGTAAAGTGAAACTTGCTTCCCTCACCAGGAATTGATTCCACCCAGATTTTTCCATGGTGTCGTTGTACGATCTTGCGACAGATGGCTAACCCAATTCCCGATCCGGAATATTCTTCCTGTGTATGAAGCCGGCGAAATATTTCGAAGATTCGATTGTGATATTCGAGACTAATACCGATTCCGTTGTCTGTAATCGTGAAAAGCCAATTCTCTTTTTCTCGAGTAGCTGTCATGCTGACTATTGGCTGAGGTTGTTGATTATATTTCAGTCCATTCTCGATCAGGTTTTGCAGTAATTGATACAGCTGACTCGAATCTCCCTCAACAACGGGAAGCTCCTCTCGGAAGACCTGGGCTTTCTTTTCCTCAATAGTTAATGAGATTGACTTCTTAACTTCATCAAACAACTGATTTAAATCAGACTTTTGAATAGAGCTTTTCCTGTTTTCCAGACGGGAATAGGTAAGTAAGTCATTGATCAGGACTCGCTGACGTTCACAACTGGTGATGATTCGCTCGATATATTCATTCGCTTTATCATCGAGAAGATTGCCGTAGTCTTCTTTGAGGAAATGAGCAAAACCGGAAATACTTCGCAGAGGGGTCTGCAGATCGTGCGAAGCAACGTAAGCGAACTGTTTCAATTCTTCGTTACTTTCTTTGAGTGCCTGATTTGTTTTGGTAAGAACTTCTTCAAAATGGATGCGCTCACTGATATCGACGATGCTGACCAGTATATGTAGTCCGCTTGAGGTCTCTATTGGCGTGAGGGCCACTTCGACCGGAAAAGAATTGCCATTCGATTTGACACCCTGCAGGAAGCGTCCTTCGCCCATGGCTCTCGCCACTGGCTGTCTCATGTATTGTTCAAAATAATTTGAATGATCAGGCCTGATTCCGACTGGAACGAGATCATTAATGACTAACTTCGAAATCTCAGCATCTGCATACCCAAACATGGAACGAAAGCTTTGATTGTTCATGACAATTTTCTGCTCTGAATTGACGAGAATCATCCCGATGGGAGAGGCATCGAATGTGTATTGAATATACTCTTCGGCCTGACTCTCCAGAGGGTGTTCTTCGGAAGGGTTGTGATTTGCCTGCATAACTTCCCGTTCCTGCCAGAGTTCAAAGTCAGTTCATAATTCCAGGTGGTGAGCTGAGTTCCCAACTGCTGTTTCTAATGAATGATCGTTACCTGAGGGGACGTGTGTAATGTACGTCGCTGAGCTTAATGGAAAATAAGAATTTTGTGACGCTTACTTTGTACTGGCGAGCAATATGAGAGTTGGGTTGCTTAAAAAGTAGTTTGGATGGGCCTAAACGAACTCTTGGTCATAGTCCAACTGGGACGCAGTTCAGAATGAAACTTTAGAATTCAGCGAAACCATACACTCATATCAAAACCGATCTTTGTCTGAATTACGAATCTTAATGATCCTCCAAGTTCTCTGATTCGTGAAATAGATCTAAGAATAATTGAATCCTGGAATAATTGATGTGAGCTCAGGGTGAGGGTAAGCAACCTGAAACAGACTTTGTAATTCAGATAGTAAAGTCTGGATTTAAGATGAAACAGGTTAGCGACTGGTCCCGGAATGAAATGATTCAGTTATGGCCATTTTCAGGGGGGATTTCCCTCAATTCCCTCAAGAGCTCCGTTTTTATTTGCAATTCAGAATTCTGATTAAGTATTATCCTCCCCTCAGATTATTTCTGCTCTTTAAGGTTCAGAGACTAATCACATTGTAATTAAGTTGTGAGGAATGATTTTCCTGGTGCGTGGGAATCCGCACCCGACAGTGACGTCACACAACAACAATCAGGTCGGTTTCTCGTCGAATCGATCTATGATCGTCGTCACTATTGATACGGAAAGGAGGCCGGGTCATGCTCGTGCTCTCACGACGTTTGAACGAAAAAGTGGTCTTCCCCCATCTGGGAATTTCTGTCGAAGTTCTCAGGGTCAACAAAGACCGGGTTCGGTTGGGAATTGAAGCTCCAGAATCAGTCCAGATTCTGCGGGGTGAAATCTGCGGCGGCTCCCTTCCTGCCCCCTTAAACATACCTCCTATCGACACGATGATGCTACTAACCAGCTTCTCCGCTCAGCTGCGAGAACTGATCAGCAAGTTGTATGAATTGCACGATTTGCTGCTGGGAAAAGAAGATGTGAAAGATGCGGAGCCCCTTATTTACAAGCTCTTCCTGGAACTGAAGTCGATGGATGATGCGATTGCAGGGCGTATGAAAGTGGTGAGTCAGAGACTATTGCGCCCTCCCAGCAAAAAAATGGCCTTAGTCGTTGAAGACAATTTGAACGAAGCCCGCTTGTTGGCCAGCTATCTTAAATTCCGCAATTTTGATGTGGAAATCGCCGGAAATGGCAAAGTTGCTATGAACTATCTTGAGTCGCATAAATCACCTGATTGCGTGCTTTTAGATATGGGGATGCCTCCGTTGATGGTCGATGGACCCTGGAAGCGATCCGTCAGACGCCCCGTTTAGAAAATCTGAACGTGTTTGTGATGAGTGGATCTGAACCTTCGGATTACGACATTGCTTTGGGACCGCGTAAGGCAAGTCGCTGGTTCCGTAAACCGCTCGATCCCGAAATGCTGATCCAAGGAGCAGATCGGAGTTGGAAACTCGAACATCCACTGGCCCAATCTCAGCTTGAGATTGAATTTTCCAAAATCGTTGTGCAGCCAGTAGGACTCTCGGTCCAGCTCCCAGACATCGTTTGCGATGTCTCTCTCTATGCTGAGACCAACTCTCCGAACCACTACGGCTTGGCGCGGCATTCTTGCCAGTGGTCCCCTTGAGGAGTTTCATGGAAGAAACTGATCCACACGGAATTTGCGCCAAGCCGTATTATTTTGAGAATTCGTCTCTACTATAAAGTAAAATGAACAAAAAATGAACGCACTCGCAATAAGTTACAAAGTGCATACAGAATTATTCGAGTGATTTTGAAGGAGTGATTCTGATCGGTTTGCGATTGAGTCCTTCCAAAAATAGAAAGACGAGTTAACAAAATATTTAATCAGTGATCAGTTAGTGTGCGGAGACTGGATGGAAATGTCTTAAATACAGAAGGTGCAAGTCTAAAAATATCTTTGGCGCAAATTCAGTTTGTGTCACGGAGTTCTATGTTATGTGGGAGTAAAAGTGGTGTATTGGTGTCATGCCTCTCCAACAATAGGGCCAAATATGAGTTCTGGCATGAACTTAGATGAGACTCCTCCATGGAAATTGATCAGCTCAGATTCCTGACTCCGGTCCCCAGTCGTCAAAAGAAAACCTACTTATGTTGTAGGTATTGAGCCTCTGCGGGAGGGCTCGAAGCGGCGGAAATGTTTTTCGATAACATGCCGGCTGAAACAGGGATGGCGTTCGTTATCGTTCCAGCATTTATCTCCTGATTTTAAAAGCTTGATGGATGAATTGCCATATAAATTATTACAACCATGAATATCCATCGGGGTGGAAGATGGGATCACAGTTGAACAGGTTCGATCTATCTTATTCCTCCCAAAGCGAACATGTCCTATTCGGATGGAAAGCTGTTACTCTTCGAACAGGCTTCTGATGGTCGATTAAGACATCCGATTGATATCTTCTTTATCTCTCTGGCAACAGAAGCAGGGAGCGCTGGCTGTGCAGTGGTACGTCCGGAACAGGCGGCGATGGTACAGACGGAATTGGGAAGTTCACCATAGCGGTGGATTTGTATTGGTTCAGGACATCGATTCATCCGCATTTGATGGGATGCCGAGGAGTGCTGTAAACACTGGTCTGGTCGATGTCGTTGCTTCACCAGATCGCATGCCTGAAAAAATCATAGGTTACGCCAGTAACCCGCTTGGTTTCAAAAGAGGGCAGTTATCTCCAATGATGAGCACCATGATTCAGGGGGATATGTATCACCTCTTTAGGCTCTTAAAGAAGAAAACGTTTCAGGGATAGATTTTCTTTATACAAGCCAGTTACTCATTAATCGTCGCATTGATAGAAGATTGCAACTGGGCCATTATGAAAATCTAAGTTCCTACATTGCGGAACTGGAAAACGATCCAGATGAATTCGAAGCGTTGTATCATGACTTATTAGTTGAAGTAACGCATTTCTTTCCGGGATAAGAAGCATTTGAAAAGCTGAAGGATGAAGTTATCCCTATCGCGATAATTTCAGAAACAGAAGCGAATGAAATACGGGTCTGGATTCCAAGGATGTGCGACAGGAGAGGAAGCCTACACGTTCGCTATTCTTCTGCATGATTGTGCAGATGCGATGAGTAAAAGACCCAAGCTCAAAATCTTCGCCAGTGATGTCCATCGTTCCTCATTAGAAATTGCCGGGCAGGGATCTGCTCATGAATGAAACAGTTATTTGAAGTTCCTAAAGATATCGCACAAAATATTTTCATAGTGATGGCGAGTACTTTCCGGGTCGTACCTAGGAAATCAGGCAATCAGTCGTATTCGCCGTGCATGACTTAACAAAAGATCCGCCGTTCACTCGCATCAATCTGATCAGTTGTCGTAACGTGTTGATCTATTTTGAACCCGAGGTGCAGCATCGAGTTATTGCAACGTTTCACTTCGCACTCAAGATGAGTGGAGTCATGTTTCTGGGTCCGAGTGAAACGACGGGTGAACTTTCCCGGGAATTTGAGGTTATCGATCAGCACTGGCGTATCTACAGAAAACTGCGAGATATCCGACTTCCCGAAATGAACCGCATGGTTCTTTCAGCACCAACTGCCACGATGGTACCCAGCCAGCGTTCGTTTGGAGGCCGGCGTGAATTTAATGACGAGCCAATGCTGGTTGCCGCTGCTGTTGAAGAAATTCTGTCGAAATACATTCCACCCTGCCTGATGGTGAATGAGTTCTACGACATCGTGCATTCATTCGGTGATGCGCGACGGATGCTTGTTCAACCTGCCGGTCGACCGACAATTAATCTCCTGAAAATGGTCGAAAATGATTTGAAAACCGCCCTGAGTGCGGGTTTACATCATGCGGATCGTAAAGAAACGGCGGTCAGTTATTCGGGTGTGAATGTGCGCACTCTCGATGGAGAAAAAACGTTTAAGGTGATTGTGGAACCTTTTAAGAAAAGTGCACGTAAGTTATTCATGATCACGTTCGAGGAACAGGAGAAGAAACCTCAGGTCGTTGATACAGGTGAAGTCTCTAATTTCGAACTGGATGCTCAAGCGAATACCAGGATCAGTGAGCTGGAACGTGATCTTGATTATACGCGTGAGTCGTTGCAGGCGACTGTTGAAGAACTGGAAACAAGTAACGAAGAATTGCAGTCTACCAACGAGGAACTGGTTGCTTCCAATGAAGAGCTGCAAAGTACGAATGAAGAGTTGCACAGTGTCAACGAAGAACTTCACACTGTTAATGCCGAGCATCAACGTAAAATTGATGAATTGACGTTAACCAATAATGACCTGCAGAACTTTATGTCGAGCACCATGATTGGCACGGTGTTTCTCGATTCTCAGCTTCGCATTCGCCGGTTTACTCCATCGATTACCTCGATATTTCATATTCTGGAACGTGATATCGGCCGGCCGATTCAGCATATTGTCTACAGTTTGAACAACCCGGAATTGCTGGATGATATCAACATTGTCCTGGAAACCGGTGAAAAGGTTCAGCGGGAAGTCAATGGTGCAGATGGGCGATTGTTTACGCAGCGAATTCAGGCCTATCGCAATTCATCAGGTGGGATTGAAGGAGTTATTCTCACCTTTGATGAAATCTCTGATGCAAAAGAGTTCGAACAGAACCTTAACTTAAAAGAAAAAGAATTTCAGGATTTCGCCTATGCCGTTTCTCACGACCTGCAGTCACCATTAAGGCATCTGGTCGGCAGTACCCACCAGTTGATTCAGTTGATAGGAGATGATTTATCAACCGAAGTTAAAACTGAAATCGACTTAATACAACGCAGTTCACTGCTCATGAAGGAAATGATGCTGGCTCTGTTGTCGTACTCTCGTATTGAATCCAGAGGAAATCCATTCACAACGATTTCCTGTGACGAGATCCTGTCTTTAGTGCTTGAGCATCATGCTGAAGAAATCGAACAGAAGAAAGCGGTGATCACTCATAATCAGCTCCCCAACATTGAAGGTGATCGCAGCCAGATATTTCTGCTGTTCAGCCACCTGCTCAGCAATGCGCTTAAATTCAATGATCAGGCTGTACCAGAAGTTCACATTACAGCGAAACGGGAAGGTCCATACTGGTTGTTCTGCGTCGACGATAACGGCATTGGAATTGAAAATCGACATCTGGATCGAATATTCGTCATGTTCCAGCGACTGGGCGTGAAGCCTGAGGCTGAGGGCATGGGGCAGGGGTTGGCATTATGTCGTCGAATTCTGGATCGTCATAAAGGATGGATCTGGTGTGAATCTACAGTCGGAAAGGGAAGCTCGTTTTTCTTCAGAATTCCTGCAGTTCAATCCTGAAGCTGATTTAATTCATCTCGGTCCTTATCTCAACATCAACAACTAACGACATTCAACGGAAAATGTGTACCTATGGAGGATCGCCTAATCGATCTTGAAGTGAGTTCGAGCCGCGGGTTTGTCGTGGGCGTCGGTGCGTCTGCAGGGGGGATTGATGCGCTCGAACTGCTGTTCAGGAATATGCCTCCAGAAACAGGGATGTCTTTTGTAGTCGTTCAGCATCTTTCCCCGGACTATGAGTCTAAGCTGGATGAAGTCATCGCAAGATGTACCGCGATGAATGTTTATTCCGTCAAAGATGGAATGTCCCTTGAACCGAATTCAGTCTATATCATTCCCCCTCGCAAAAATATCATCCTGAAAAACTATCGTCTTTTGCTGGTCGAGCAGGAAAACAAAGCGAGCCCCAATCTGCCGATTGATATGTTTTTCTCTTCACTCGCAGAAGATGTCGGCAAAGACGCCATTGCGGTAATCATGTCGGGAACTGGGAGCGACGGTTCCCGGGGTTTGAAAGATGTGCACGATGCAGGCGGTTTAATTGTGGTGCAGGATATCAGCACCGCTGAGTTCGATGGGATGCCCCGTTCTGCCATCGCGACCGATATGGTTGATGTAATCGCCAGGCCGGAAGAAATATCTGAGTGGCTCATACGATATGTTCAACAACCCAATTCCTTTCCTCGAGGTGAAATCACACTCGGTTCAGGTCTTGAAAACGAAAATACGACAAATACCAGCACGGCGAGTATATTTCGGCTTTTTCGTCATCACTATGGAATCGATTTTTCGCTTTATCGCTCCTCGACGATCACACGCAGGTTAGATCGTCGTGTGCAGATGACGGGGTGTAGTAACCTCAGATCTTATTCACAGTTGCTGGAAGAAGATCAGAAGGAATTGGATCGCCTATATCGCGACCTGCTCGTTGAGGTGACCCAGTTCTTCCGAGATCCGGAAGCGTTCGATCACTTAAGCCAGGTGATTCCCTCGCTGTATGAGAGAGCAGAGCACCGGGGTGAAATTCGTGTCTGGGTACCCGGATGTGCGACCGGTGAAGAAGCCTACTCATTGGCGATGCTCCTGGACGACTGTGCCAAACGGATGAACTATGAGCTGGATATCAAGGTCTTTGCGACGGACGTCCATCCCACGTCACTCGAGTCAGCCAGTGCAGGTGTATTTTCTCATAATTCGATCATGACAGTTCCGATCGATTTTCGGGAGCGTTACTTTCAACGGGTGGGTGAACTGTACCATGCAAAGCGGGAACTGCGTCAATTGGTGATTTTCGCCCCGCATGATATCACCAAAGACCCGCCCTTTACCCGCATCGATCTGTTGATTGTCGCAACGTACTGATCTATCTGGAACCAGCAGTACAGCGAAAAGTTCTCTCGCTGTTTCATTTCCGGTATGAAAAAAGGAGGCATTCTTTTTCTGGGACCGAGCGAAACAATTGGCGATCTGGACTCTGAATTTGATTGTTTCGATCGACACTGGAAAATATTCATCAAATTAAGAAACGTAAGGCTGGCCCAGTCGGCACCGACTACCTTACGTTCCCCACTCGGAAATACCATTCATTCCCGCCCGTCGTATGTGTCCACTGCGACGCGCCTCGAGCGTACATGGGTTATTCCGGAAGCTCACGAAGATTTGATGCAGAGGTACGTTCCACCAAGTGTGCTTGTCAATGAACACAACGAGGTGGTGCATACGTTTGGCGACGCACGCAAAATTCTGTTGCAACCCGGGGGGCGGATGACGTTGGATGTCACCAAGATGGTCTCACGGGAAATGGGCACCGCCCTCGGAGCTGGCCTGGTGCAATTAAAAAGTGGCAAAGGTCCCATTGTCTTCAACGATGTGATTTCAGAGACAACCGATGGCGTTCAATCTTACAAAGTCATTCTGGAAAAGTTTCCCAAATCAATTGATAAGATCTACCTGATTATCTTTGAGAAAAATGAAGCTCCAGTCCGGATAGACACCGGGGATCATATTGAGATTGAAGTTGATCCTGATGATGTTACTGCAGAACGTATCCGTTTGCTGGAACGGGAACTTCAGTACACAAAGAATAACCTTCAGTCTGCGGTAGAAGAACTGGAAACCAGTAACGAGGAACTCCAGTCCACCAACGAAGAACTGGTTGCATCAAATGAAGAGCTGCAGAGTACCAACGAAGAACTGCATAGCGTTAACGAGGAATTACATACCGTTAATGTAGAGCATCAGCGAAAAATTGATGAACTGATGCAGATCACCGCCGATATGGACAGCCTCCTTAAGAACAGTCATGTCGGTATTTTGTTTCTTGATACAAAACTCCGTATCAGGAGATTCACACCGCCAGTTCAGAATGTGTTCCATATTATCGAACAGGATGTCGGACGTCCCATTCAACACCTCGCTCATAAACTGATCGATGTTAACCTGCTGGATGTGATCAACTCAGCAGTAATGGACAACCAGCGAATTGAATTGCGTGCTCATATCAACGGTGGGGGAGCAATGTCTGATTCGCTGTAGTCAATATAAAGTCAAGAGCAGATTGAAGGAATTAGCAGTTGTAACCTTTGTGCAGATCCCTGATTCTCAGGAAACTGTTAAACGGATCGAAGAACAGTAGTCGACAGGCATGGTCTTCATGGACTGGCGACTGCAAAGCAGATTGAAGTGAAGGAGTGTCAAATGAGCAAAACAGATGGTCTGACGCTTTCTGAGGTCACCCGGATTGTAGATACTTCTCAAAACTGTTTTGTAGTCGGGATTGGTGCCTCGGCAGGCGGGCTGGAAGCTCTGGAAATATTCTTTGATGGGATTCCTGATGATTCCTCAATGGCTTTTGTTGTCGTCCAGCATCTAGCGCCTGACTTCAAAAGTATGATGGATGATATCCTCAGGAGAATTACCAATATTCGGGTGCGCATGATCGAAAACGATATGCAGATTGAACCGAATACGATTTATCTGTTGCCGCCCAATCAGGAAGTGATTTGTTCCGGTCGAAAACTTCTTCTGACAGAACGCTCAAGTGGGCGGGAGCTTTCCTTCCCCATCGATCAGTTTTTCCGCTCCCTCGCCGATGATGTTCGTCATCGATCCGTTGCGATTATTCTATCTGGTACAGGAACAGATGGATCCCGTGGTATTTGTCGGGTGCATGAGCAGGGGGGATTTGTCATTTCTCAAGAGGTGGATTCCGCGAAATTCGATGGAATGCCCAGAGCGGCAGTGGAAACCGGCATTGTGGATCTCATTGCTCCGGCAGGGGAAATTCCGAAACTCCTGATGAAATTTATTCAGGATCCTACGAACCGGAGAGAGTTGACCCCCATGAAGGAAAATGCCTCCATGGAAGGGCCGATCTACACAATATTTCATCTGCTGAAAAAACAGAGTGGGGTCGATTTTTCTGACTATAAAACAACAACAATTGGTCGACGTATTCATCGACGGGTTATGCTGGCAGGTCAATCTGATCTGGAATCCTACACGAATATTCTTAAAGAGAATCCAGAGGAAGTAGAGCGGCTTTACAAAGATCTGCTCATTGGAGTGACCTGCTTCTTTCGCGATAGAGATGTATTTGACCTTCTGGAACAGGAGATTATCCCCGGTCTGTTTGAAAGTCTGGGAGATGATCAGGAGTTTCGAGTCTGGGTCGTGGGAACTGCGACCGGTGAAGAAGCGTATTCCCTCGCCATTCTGATCAGCGAGTACATGGAGAGAAATAACAGGGTCAGGCCCGTAAAAATCTTTGCCACCGACGTCCATAATGGCTCGCTGGAAACGGCGAGCCGTGCCGTCTACGACGAGCCCAGCATTAATGGGGTATCGACTGAGCGTTTGAAACGATTCTTCATTAAAAAGACTGATGGATATCACATCGTTTCTGAGCTGCGGAATATGGTCGTCTGTCACAACATGGTTCGCGATGCTCCCTTTACCAAAATTGATTTGATTACCTGTCGGAATGTACTGATCTACCTGAATGCCCAAGCACAGAACAAAGCACTATCTCTGTTTCATTTTGCACTCAATCGGGAAGGCATACTTTGTCTGGGGCCAAGTGAAACATTAGGCGAACTCAGTTCAGAGTTTACAGTCCTCAACGATCGGACTCGTATTTATAAAAAACATCGCGACGCGCTGTTGCCAGCAGCCAGCCGTCTACCAGTGAATATCCCCCGTCTCGATTCTATCGGCGTTAACAGCAAACGCAGTGAAATGGTTCCGTCAGCTAAGCAGTCTGTACAGGAACTGATAACTATTTACGACCGATTGCTGTTGGATTATATGCCACCTGGACTGCTGATAGACACAAATGGTGATCTGCTGCATGTCTTTGAAGGATCTGAAAAATTCATTCAGAAATTCGTCGGACGTGTCTCGACTGATATTTATGATGTGATTCATCCGGATCTTCGATCAGCCCTGGTTTCCGGTATCAGACGGGCTCGAGATAATAAAAAGCCTGTCAGCTACCAGGGGGTCGCCTGTACGATTAAAGACAAGAAGTATCAAGTAACACTGATTATCAGGCCCTATCATATTGATCAGAATGAGAAGGAGCTTTTCCTGATTCAGTTCCAGACTGAGTCCGAGTTGTCTCCCAGCCAGGACATGGAGGTAATGCGGGCGGGCAGTGTGTCTCGGGAGGAAGTCTTACAACTGGAACTGGAGCTGCAACACACACGTGATAATCTGCAGGCAATCATTGAGCAATCTCAGACTACAAACGAGGAATTGCAAAGTACCAACGAACAGTTAATCGCCAGTAACGAAGAACTTCAGAGCACGAACGAAGAGCTCCATTCGGTCAACGAAGAACTTTATACAGTCAATGCAGAACATCAGAGGAAAATTGAAGAGCTGACAGAGTTAACCAACGATATGGATAACCTGCTGGCCACAACGAATGTGCATACCATCTTTCTCGATAACGACTTGCGTATTCGTCGATTCACACCGGGAATTGCTGAGACATTCAACCTCATCACTCATGATGTGGGACGCCGAATTGATTCATTTACGTATTCGATCATTGATGAAGAACTGGTACAGGAGATCAAGCAGGTCATTCTCAAGGAGGAGCCCTTTGAGCGGGAAGTTCGCGATCGAAAAGATAGCTGGTATCTGATGCGGATCCTCCCTTACTGGTCTGATGGTAAAGTGGATGGAATCGTTCTGACGCTGATCGACATCACGAGCCTGAAACTGGCAGAACGAAAGCTGGCTGAAGTTTCGGAGATCGTTGAGCACTCTGACGATGCAATTTTACGTTTATCAAATGATGGAATTGTCACAACCTGGAATGCTGGTGCTGAGAAATTGTTCGGTTTTTCCAGAGATGAAATTACCGGTCAACCAATAACCTTAATTGTTCCCGAAAACTTTCAGCGGGAAGCTCAAGTCATTTTGCAGCAGGCCATCAATGGGACCTCCGTGGATCGATTTGAAACTCAGCGAATTTGTAAAGATGGAACTGTCATCGATGTCTCCCTGACCCTCTCTCCGATTCGTAATGATTCAGGAAAAGTGGTGGGTGCCTCTGAAATTATCCGGGATGTGACAGCTCGCAAACTCGCCGAGAAAGAAGTACAGAATGCCGTACGGAATCGTGACCGCTTCCTGGCGATGCTTTCTCATGAACTGCGAAACCCAATGGCTGCAGTCCTGAATGCGACGTCTCTGTTGCATGAAGACGGGGTGGATGAGGAAACGGAGCTGGAAGCGTACAGCATCATCGAGCGAAATGTCCGTCATGTGGCCCGGTTGCTGGATGATCTTCTCGATCTATCGCGATTCACACACGATAAAATATCCCTGCACCGTCAGGTGATTGATCTCAATGAACTCGTTATGGACATTGTCGATTGTGTTCAACCAATTATTGATGAGAAGGGTCACCAGTTTCATGTGCAGAGGGACTCTTTACCGGTCTTCATTGAGGGAGATTCAGGCCGAATTCAACAGGCGCAGGTGAATCTACTCGTCAATGCAGCCAAGTACACCAGTTCCGAGGGACGAATCGATTACTCACTTAGACGTGAACAGAATCGTGCAGTGATTCGCGTGCGGGACAACGGGATTGGAATCGAAGAATCATTATTGAGCGACATTTTTAAACCGTTCGTCCAATCGGAACAGGCTCTTGATCGATCGCAGGGAGGGATGGGCCTGGGGCTACCTCTCGTAAAAATGATTATCGAAGCTCACGGTGGATCGATTAAGGCCTATAGCAACGGAGCAGGTGAGGGGAGTGAGTTCGTGGTGCATTTACCAATCACAGAACTACGCCCGGAAAATAAAAAAGGTCTGGATATTCAGGTTCTCGCCGGGAAAAAAATGGTCATTGTCGAAGACAATCCGGGAATCAGAAAAATGCTGGCTGCCTCTATGAAACTCAAGGGTCTAACAGTATTCACTGCCACCGACGGTACTCAGGGATTGGAAAGTGTGCTGGAGAACGATCCCGATATCGCCCTGATAGATATTGGATTACCCGATATGAATGGATACGAGGTGGCCAGACTGATTAGGGCGCGAAGTGACCGATCTAATTTGTTGCTGGTTGCAGTGACAGGTTACGGGAGGGAATCGGACCGCAAACAGACGATGAAAGCCGGATTCAATTTACACCTGGTTAAACCTCTGGATCCCGGAGAATTACTCTCTGCGATTTCCGATTTTTATGCCACTTCCAAATCGTTATAAGACATCGATATCCTGATGGATAAATTGAACACTTTCGAACAGCCGGTAGGGTAAATCACTCAAATTTTTAAAAGGAGTTAAATTACCCTGTGTTTTTTTTCAGATTCTTTTACTACTGGAGAAATGGAATCCCCCGACTTGGGTATATTTAACCAACTGGATGTACGATATAGTAAAGAACAACATACGAGAACGAAAATAACCTTGGACTAGCATTTGCGTTAACGCAAGTCCGACTAACCTGAATTGGTGAGTAATTATGCTGATCCTTTCCCGTCGATCAAAAGAAAAGATTTCGTTTCCGCAGTTGGGTATTACGATTCACTTCATCCGGATTCAGTCTGGAACTGCCAAAGTGGGGGTTGATGCTCCACTGCAGGTTGAAATTATTCGCGACGAAATTCGACCTGAGAAATCGGTTCAGACTCGCAGTGTGCGGGACGAGTTACTCGAGCTTCCCAAAAATGTGCGTCACAACATCCGGAATGAACTGCACGTGATCAGTGTGGGGGCCCATCTCCTGAAAGAACAGCTGGAAATGGGGATGAAGGAAGAAGCCCTTGATACATTCCAGACGATTCAGGAATCCCTGAAACGCCTGGATGACAATAAAGTCCTCAAAAAACCCGAAGTACGCTCTTCCAAACAGGATGAAAAAACCGGTCCACCTACTGTTTTGGTCGTGGAAGACGAAGCCAACGAACGGGAATTACTCGCCAGTTTACTCGCTATGAATGGCTTCTCGGTCCGCTCTGTTGCCAATGGAGCAGAAGCACTCGAATTTCTGGCGGATCACGAAACACCATCAGTTATTCTGATGGATATGAAGATGCCGACATCGGATGGTGCTACCACCATTCGTAAAATCAGGACTGACGATCATCTTAAAAACGTTCGCGTGTTTGCAGTGAGTGGAACTTCACCCGAAGAGAACGGTCTCAATCGGGGTACAGACGGCGTTAACGAATGGTTCCCCAAACCAGTCAACGTGCCAAGTCTTCTCAAAGCAATGGAACTGCAAGCGGTCTTGAACTAACCAGAATCGTTCATTTACCAGACTTGAAACAAGACAACAAAAAACTCCCGCAACAAATTGAATATTGCGGGAGTTTTTTTATGAGCGGAGAGGCAGGGATTCGAACCCTGGGTACCTTTCGGCACGCCGGTTTTCAAGACCGGTGCATTCGGCCACTCTGCCACCTCTCCGGTTGTCAATTTTTAAATTGTCAAACTTTATCGAGTACACCCGGCGGGATTCGAACCCACGGCCTACAGTTTAGGAAACTGTCGCTCTATCCTGCTGAGCTACGGGTGCAGATGTCCTTTCCCCGGGTGGTTAGCTGCTCGGCCTCTTCAGTTGAACAGTAAAAAGACGGAGCGAGCCAAGTCTAGCACAAAATTGTAATAGATCAACCCAAACTGACTGACCGTACATCCCGGATACCCAAAGAGTTGGGACAAAATTGCTGGTTCCGATGATTGTACTGATCTGCGTCAGATCAGGACGGTCCCCCGAGAGCAATTTCGGGGGATTTCCAGGTCCAAATGTGAAATTCTCAACGTTCGTTCACATCCCGGTTCAGGACCACGCCGTGCTCATCTTTCCATTCAAAGATCAGTTTCGCCCCCTGCTTATCGGCATTTGGCTCTACCTGAACGAGAACGTATCCGCCGGAAGGTTCGCTCTGGGTATAGGGTTGCTTGATCTTTCCATCGGGGTCTGTTGATTTCGGATCACCCGGGTTCCGCCCCAGGCGTGCATTAGCATCCACCAGGGCACCGCAGGAAATTTCCTCGATTCCCGAAGGGTCAAGCGAGTGATACTGCCAATGACGATCTCCACAGATGATGTAAAATCCCTGCTGGTCTAACTGATGCTCTTTGATCCAGCTGAAAAACTCATCCCGCTCATGCTGGAATCCACCAATGTTCGTATGGTTGTCGGTCTTACTCAGATCGTCAGGTCCAACCATTGGGTCAGGGGAGATCAGGACTCTGAATGTGGCATCGCTTTCGAGCAAAGTTCGCTTCAGCCATGCTTTCTGTTCTGAGCCCCAGATAGTTTTATCGGGACCGTCTGGCATATCGTTGGGGCTTCGGAACAGGCGGTCCTCTACCAGCCAGATTTGCAGGTCTTTAGTGACCCTGAAAGTACGGTAGGTTTGAGGAGAGACCGCATTCTGTTCTGCGTAAAGGGAAGTTGCTCGAGCATCACTTTGAGCCCACTCAGCGGGAGTCGGGTGGTAGTCGCCCGTATTGTCGCAGTCATTCACGCGATAATCATAGTCATCAATTTCCCAGTAGGTCGGAACTGTAGCGAGATCCCGAAAACGCGGTTGCACGAATTGTTCATGCCATTTTAAACGCATATCGGAAATCGTTCTCGCCCCGGGTTCTTTGGGAGAGTCGTAATAGACATTATCACCTGTTCCCCACAAAAAATTGGGTTGATCGTTCAGAATGGATACGAGGGCGGGGAAACCCAGCTCTCGATCTTCTCCCTGATAGGAATCGGAAATAGCCGAAGCTTCTTTGCCTTCTTCAAGAGGAACATGAGTCATCCCATGAAATTTGGCGTAGTTCATCCCGGTCACCACGACAAATTTTGCGGCCTCACTTGAATCAGCACCCGGATTTGTCATGAATGTAGCCTCCAGGCCGGACTGAAATGGTTGTTCTAACCGGGCGTATTCTGATTTGACAAGATAGCCTGTTCCAGGTTGTAAAGACTCGAATCGAACCCTGGCGATATAGTCATATTCCGGATCTGCTTTGACTACCGGCGAGATTTGAATAGTCCGTGAAGGCTCTGCCTGTGTGGATAATTTAAACCTCCATAACCTACCTCACCCGGAAGTCGTCCTTCTACTAAATGGTCATCGCGCGTGATTCGCACCTGCACCAGGGCCGATTGAGTATCAACTTCCCCCACCATAATGCCGAGGCCAGCTTGTAACGGAGATTCATCGCCAGCCCGTAATAATCTCGTGGAGTCGATGGTGAAGTTAAAGAGAATTGCCAGGAGTAATATCCGTAAAGGAAGGGGCTGTTCGCATTGCTGAGGGAGCACTTTCTGGCTTATTGGGGAGAGTACCGAGATGAGGGTGCGGAAATAAATCATCAGAATTATAAAGAAGGAGGTTCCCATTCCAAAATGCCAGATTGGTGCACTTGTGACTTATATAATTCATGGAAAGGTCGTTTTCGAAAGTGGAGCATTTTCATTGACCATGAGGGGCCGGGTCGCCTGCCAGAATTGTTCGTAGGCAGCTCTCATTTCAGTAACTATTTCGGGATGGTCGTTGATGATGTTCAGAAGTCTGATTGGGATCGGCCTGCATATCATATAGCTCAGAGTTATTCACAAACCTGTATTGCTGATTTCGACTCGCGAAGTTTTTCCATTGATATTGATCAGGGTCAGCGCCCGTCGGCCAGCGAGCCACATGCGTGAACAGGAACCGGTCCTGCCATTCCGCATTCGGGTTGTCGATTAAGGGAAGGAGATTACGTCCCTCAACCTGATTGAGAGGAAGCTGGGCGTCAGTCAGTGCGGCCAGAGTCGGGAGCAGATCGATGTGAGCGGCGATCTGGTCAATTTCCTGTCCAGGCAGAATTTTCCCCTTCCAACTGATAAAGAACGGAACACGAACTCCCCCTTCGTGCGGAGTTCCTTTAAGTCCTTTCATCTCTGCATTGTAAGGGTAAAGTTTTTGACCCGCTGGAGTTGTTCCCAATGCTTTCCCGAGAACTCCCGAACCACCTCCGGTCATGCCATTATCAGACATGAATATGATCAGCGTATTTTCACGCAGTTCCCATTCATCAAGCTTCTCAATCAATCGTCCAACATTCGCGTCGATGTTTTCGATCATTCCATAAAAACCGGCAGTCTCTTCACTGAAGCCCATCTCCAGAAATCGTTTCTTGGCTGATTCCGGGGCAAGAAAGGGTCCGTGAGGTGCATTGGTTGCAATGTAGGCAAAGAAAGGTTGCTCTTTTGTCTGTTGCTGATGAATCCAACCGAGTGCAGCTGTAAAAAAGACGTCGGTGCAGAATCCTCTCGTTTGGACAAACTGACCATTATGTCGAACGATCGGGTCGAAGTAACTGTTGTCGGGTGCGTCTGCGCAACTGCAATCGTAAGCCTGTCCAATGCCACCCGCACCATGAATGAAAGCTTCATCAAAACCTCGTTGATGGGGTTGATAAGGTTCTTCATCACCCAGATGCCATTTGCCGAAAATTCCACTCGAATAGCCGGCAGTTTTCAGTACCTGAGGCAGAATCGTGGCCTCCAGAGTTAAGCGTTCCCGTTCCAGAATGGTATGTGTGATCCCATTTTTCATCGGGTGCCGGCCGGTCATCAATGCTGATCGGGTAGGGGAGCAGGTGGGGCTGACCAGAAACCGGTTAAAGCGAGTGCTCACTTTATAGAGCTCATCGAGGTTCGGTGTTCTGATCCAGGGATGACCATGTGCTCCCACTGGTCCATATCCCTGATCATCGGTCATCACCAGAATGATATTCGGGCGACTTCTGTCAGATCTTCCGCGAACAAGTGCGTGCTGCAAAGAAAACAGAATCAGAACGGCAATAAGAATGCGGGCACGCTTGCATCAATCCAAACCTCAGGGACATAAGCAACAAGTTGAGAATTAACCGGAAAATGAAAACCGGTTATCTGTCCACTGTAAGCAGCTGAAGCAGAGCTTGTCAAAAGCTGAG
This sequence comes from Planctomycetaceae bacterium, assembly GCA_041398805.1. Lineage (GTDB taxonomy): Bacteria > Planctomycetota > Planctomycetia > Planctomycetales > Planctomycetaceae > Polystyrenella. Next base: position 348,987 of record JAWKUC010000005.1, read on the forward strand.
GCCGAAAAGTGGCCCTTCTGCAAAAATGTGGGAGGTAGAAAGCAGGTTCAAAGAATTCTGCGAGTGACTTTTTTGGTCGGGTCAGCACTCTCTATTTTCTGCTGGGAAGATTTTAAGTTAGCTTCTTCCGTCGACCCCGTTTTATTTTTGAGGAGATCATCAATGGGGGAGGTTAATGTTTGCTGTGACTTCATCAAGGACAATAAGAAATCATAATCGGTTGTGTCTCCGATCAGGATACCGCCGAGAATTTGTGTTCCCTGGGGATTGATGAACAGTTTCCGGTAGATTCCCCGGTTCGGGTCGCGATAGGTTACCGATTCAAAATTCTGGTCACTGAAAATCTGATTTCCAAAACAGGCAACATCGACTCCCAGTACGTTGCGTTTGACAGCTTGTTCAATTCCACAGAATTCGGTGGGAATTCCACATAGATTACTGGCAAGCACATCCGCCATCTGCAGGCCGGGGGAAACCAGTCCGCATTCAATATCAGGATGATGGGCACCCTTACCAATTGCAAAGATGTTCGGGTCCGATGTTTGCAACTGGTTGTTGACGACAACGCCACCTGTTTCATGAATTTGTAACTGACAAATTCTGGCCAGTTCATCCCGAGGTCGAATTCCTGCGGCGAAGATGACCATGTCGACTTCAAGTCGAGATTGGTCCTGGAACTGTAGTCCGCAAACACGCTTGTTATTGCTGAGTATTTTGCTCGTTTGTTTATTCAGATGAATCTGCACACCCTGGGATTCGATTAAATCTTTCAGAAACGAAGAGCCTGTTTCATCAAGTTGATGATGCATCACCCAGGAGTTTGATTCGATAATGTGAGTTTCTAATCCCAACTCAGATACGGCTCGAGCTGCCTCCAGACCAAACAGACCTCCTCCAATCACTGCCACGGAGCGACAATGCGGACGATCGGCAATGATTTCTTCCATGTCATCCAAGGTACGGAATAGATGAACCCCTGGCTGGTCAATTCCAGCTATAGGAGGGACGTAAGAGTACGATCCTGTCGCCAGGACAACATGATCGTAATCCTCTATGACTCCACGGCTGCTGAGAACCTGTTTGCGGGTTCGATCGATTTTCAGTACACGGTCTGTCAGATGAAGTTTGATTCCATGCTTCTCATACCAGTTGAAGGGAGAAAGCAATAATCGATCGGGTGTGCGGTGCTGGCAGAAGTTGGCAAGCGCAAGGCGATCATAGGCCGGGATTTTCTCTTCACTGAACACAACCAGCTCGTGCCTGTTTTGTTCCTGAAGTTCCAGAATTTTTTGGCAGAAGTGATGGCCTACATAACCATTCCCAATGATCACAATTCGTTTGTGCTCAATGGGTGTATTGCTGCCAAGGGATCTCGTATCGATCATGATGATATACTCAATAGCTTTGACTCCGTCCAACCTGAGGTGGTTGCGAGTCTTCAGAAAAATCATCGAGAGGCAACTGGACCGATTTTCGTCTGACGGCCAGTGACGTCTCATCTCTTGGTACAAGGCGATGTGTGCTGACTGCTCTCTAACCGTGATATTTTCAGGACCTCATCCTTCAGTCCTGGAGAATCATTTGGAAGAAATGGAAATCGAATGTGTAAGATTTCGGATAGCTATGTTGCTCAGACAACTGAGCCTTCAGTTCGCCAGAGGAACTGACAGAAACACCTGTCATTCCGACTGGCTTAAACTTCAATTTCCATTACATCTGGTTCGGGGAGCGTTTCCTTGTCAGGCTTATTGAGTCAGGAGGTTGCGCTGCAGGCTGACTGGGTTTGTGTGAAATATTTGGCAACGAAACTAAATAGCAAACAACGTGCCTCAGGTGGGATCTGTTTTAAGAATGCCTGACTTTTTGAGCGTCAGCACTGATTTACCAGTAAAATTAGTTTCTCACCCAACAAACGAGAGCGCGCTACAAGTTTTTTTTCGCTTTAAAACAAGGCGATTTTGCACTCTCTTCATGCAAAACTTAAAAAACGGAGGGCTCAGTTCCCGGCTCTTGCTGGCTGAATTCAGATGGGAGTTGCGTAAAATAGGTAATTAAGATCATACTTAATGTGAAGACGATGTCTTGTGCAGAACATCAACAGATCCTCGCTCTCTAAGTGCCTGTCTATACGATATTTATCTAAAGGCCTGTTCGCTTCATGATTCTTAAGAAACTTAATAAATACTGGGTTTGGACACTTTGTGGTCTCTTTCTCCTTAATCTGTCCCCAGTCGAATCGGCAGAGCAGTCAGCTCCCTCTCAAATCGAGGTCTGGACAGGGGGTAAGATTCTGACAGCCACTGGGCAGAATTTCGATCCTGGAACGATGGTGGTGGATGGGGGCAAGGTTTCTGCCATTGGTGCTACAGATCAGGTTGAAATTCCGGAAGGTGCCACCATTCATGACATGAGTGGCAAGGTTCTCATCCCCGGTCTGGTGGATACGCATTCACACTTGGGGGTTTATTCCCGTCCTGGTGTTCCTTCGAATAAGGATGGCAATGAAGCGACAGGGCCGGTGCAGGGGATCGTCCGCGCTCTGGACGCCCTGAACCCATTCGACCCGGGAATCAAAATGGCACTCTCAGGAGGAGTCACCACGGCGAATGTGATGCCCGGAAGCGCAAACGTAATAGGCGGCCAGACAATCTACATCAAACTGCGTGGTTACACACCAGAGCGAATGTGGATTGATACGGAGAAAACGCTGGGCGGATTGAAAATGGCCAATGGGGAAAATCCCAAACGAAGTTATGGGAGTCGCGGCCAGGCTCCTGGAACACGCATGAAAATTGCCGCCCTGCAAAGGGCCACATTTCTCAAGGCGAGACATTATCAGGAAGAGTGGGAGTATTATCACAAACAGCAAGCCCAGGGAGAAGAAGCTGAACCTCCCGCGCGAGATCTGGAACTCGAACCGCTGGTGGAAGTTCTGGAAAAGAAGCGAACCGTACACTTCCACACCCACCGGGCGGACGACATTCTGACGGTGCTCAGATTGAAGCGGGAATTTGATTTTGAGCTGGTTATCCAGCATGGGACAGAAGCGTTTAAAGTTGCTGATGAAATCGCAGCAGCTCAAGTTCCCGTATCGATGACAGTTGTCGATAGCCCCGGCGGAAAACAGGAAGTGGTCGATTTTCTGGAACAGACGGGGGCGATGCTGACCCAGGCGGGAGTCAAAGTCATCATCAACACCGACGACCCTGTCACCGAAAGCCGCTTTCTACTCCGTACTGCCGCAGTGACTGTGCGGGGAGGATTATCAGAAGAAGACGCTTTAAAAGGACTCACCCTGTACCCCGCGCAGGCGATGCACCTGGAAGACCGGATTGGTTCCCTTGAGGTTGGAAAAGATGCCGATTTTGTCGTCCTGTCCGGTAACCCTTTCAGTGTCTATACCCGCGTGCTGGAAACTCGAATCGAAGGAAAATCCTGTTTCTCATTAGAAGATTCCGAACAGCGTTGGTATCAGACAGGTGCCTTCGCTCTGTTAAATAAAGAATTGCGACCTGAATTCCCGTCTCCTCCACAAGCGATGGAATTACCTGAAATCACACTGGCAGAACCTGCAAAAAAATGGGAGCCCGGTGCAACCGAATATATCGTTCGAGCGGAGCGACTCTTTACGGGGACCAGCGAATTTCTGGACGACGGAGCCGTTTGGATTCGCGACGGAAAAATTGTCTCTGTGGGAACATTTGCTGAATTGAATGCCCCCGGTGAGTTGCCAGTGTTGACTGCAAAGGTTGTTTCCCCAGGTTTAATCGATGCCTACAGCCAGGTTCCGCTGGCGGGGATCTACAATGTCTCTGCTGATCAGGAACAGAACGAACCGAGTGGAACAATTCAACCGGAGCTGCGCGCACTTGATGCCTTTAATCCGCACGAACCTCTGTTGCGTTATCTGTTGCAGCAGGGGGTGACTTTGATTCACGCCTGTCCTGGCCGAAATAACCTGATCGCTGGGCAGAGTGGGCTCTTTCATACTTACGGACAGAACGCTGATGAAATGGTGATCCGTTTTCCACAATCGCTCGTGTTGAATCTGGGAGATTCACCCAAAGAAGCAGCTGACGGCAAAGCACCGGGAACCCGGATGGGTGTCGCCAGCATTTTGCGGAAGACGTTTCAGGAGGCAAAGAATAAAATCAAAGCAGAGGAAGATGAAGCCGTTGAAGCGACAAAAACCGAAATCGATCGTTCACAACCGGCCCTGGCGGAGCGGCCTGCTCCAATTCCGAAACCAGAACAGCGTGATCTCAAACAGGAAATTCTGGCCCAGGCACTCAATCAGGAACTCCCGGTGCTGATCTGTGCCCAGCGCGCCGATGACCTGCAAACAGGTTTGCGATTACTGTCCGAATTTCAGATGCAGGGTATCCTGACTCTGGCAGGGGAGGCCTATCTCATTCGCGATCAGCTTGCGGAAGCAAAGTTACCGCTCATTGTGCACCCGACGATGCAGCGGGTGGGTGATCTGGAAACGTATCACTCTTTCACTGGGAACGCCGCGACCCTCGCGAAAACCGGTGCTCTGGTCGCGATCTGCAGTGGGTATGAAAGCTACGTTCCTAAAACACGCGTGGTTCGCCATGAGGCCGCAATGTCTATCCCTTATGGCATGAGCCATGCGCAAGCTCTCAAATCGATCACCCTGGATGCCGCTAAAATCCTGAAGATTGACGATCAATACGGCAGTCTGGAACCAGGCAAAATCGCCGACCTCGTCATTTACGATGGCGACCCCTTCGAGCACTCAACTCATGTCGTGCAGGTTCTGATGGAAGGGAAGCAGGTTTTCGAGCGTAATAATGAGGTCACGGACTGGAAGGAACTCATTGGCATACTCCCGAATCTACCCGAAACAGGATGTTGCCTGGGGTTTTGAAGCTGCTTGTAGAAATATTATTTCTCATCATCAAACGTTGCATACTTGGAGAATTCAGAATTCTCCAGGCGACGTAGGATCAAACCCTCCCGCTGCGAGGAGGGGCGCCCATTCAGGATCGACTGAATCAGTGTCCCCAGAGCAATTGTGGCTACAGAGTAAACTGAAGTGGGCAAGTTAAATTCACTCAGATCAGCGAAAAACTCGCGCGAGTTGCAATACTCACCGAACTTCTGTCCCTGGTAGGTCATCTCCATACCCTGCAGGTCCGAGCTCCATTCGTAATCGAAGGGACCATATTCCTGCAGGCGATGAATCACCCAGATACGGGATTCTTCTATGCGGAGACCATGACGTAAAGGCAATCGAGTTTTTCCTGATATCAATGAGACAGAGTGAACATTGTTTAGGGGGCTGTGATCCCAATGGCCAACAGATGTTTCGGTGTCGGTTTTAAACAAAATTAACGTTCGAGAACAGAGCTCTTTCGGCTGGTTTGTCAGGACTCTTGACAAAGCAAATGAACTTTTTTATTCAGTTTTTGACAGGAGCTGAATGTGTTTCCTGTTGATATACAGGGGAGTAATTAACAATTTACGACTTCATGTATGTTCATGAGGGCTCTTCTTATTTTGCAAAGCTCTGGACAGGGAGCAGGACGAAAGCTTTCGCGATACGGATAAGCTCTGATTTTTTCATTTTTTCTTCCATAAAAACAATCTGGAAATTTCCAGATTTTGGTGACTTGCAGTTGACTTGTCTGTCAAGAATTGCAATTTATGACTCTTGAGTACACGATTGGTTCCGTCGAAGAAGTCTGGAGTGTCGATGGAAATGTTTTCTTATCTGGTGAACGACTGAAAGAGGCGAATACGGATGGTTGTTGCATGGTCTGGTGAGCAGGAGGAGCTAGAAGCCTCCTCAACCCTGCAATTGGAATTAGCAGATGGTTTTTTTCCTGGTCAGTACGGTCTTGATATCATCATGCAGGACGATGACGAAGAAGAAGAGGAAGAAGACTTCGACGATGAAGAAGAAGGCGACTTCGACGACGAAGAGGGCGACTTCGATGATGAAGACTTCGACGATGAAGATGACGACGAAGACGAAGAAGATGAAGACTTCGACGAATTCGAAGAAGACGACGATGACTACGATGACTATGAGGATGATGACTTCGGTAGTTTCGACGACGATGATGACGTCGATAATTACTAGGTCACATAAGACTAAGACACAAACTGCTTGGTCACAAACTGCCAGATCACAAACTGCCAGATCACTCAGGCGTTTTACATCGGGATATCTGACCGCTCCGTAAGTTCTGTTCTCTTGGCCATTATGATCTTGTGATCGTCTTATCAGCTGTTGGCTGAAATAATTCATTGAGAAAACGCTTTGTTAAGCATCCGCCGACAAAGCGTTTTCTTGTTTTTCAGTCTCAGTTCTAATCAAATTCCAGCGGAATAAAAATCTCTTACGGAATCAGCTCATGCAGACAATTTTCGAAGAAGCAACTGAAGCTGTAAAACTTATTCAGAGCCGGTGGCCTAAAAATCCCCGCCTGGGGCTGATTCTGGGGACAGGCCTCGGCGATCTCGCTAAGCAGATCGAAACAGATGTCGTCATTCCTTATGAAGAGATTCCACATTTCCCCAGTTCCACAGTCCAGTCACACGCTGGTCAACTTGTCTGCGGAGAACTGCGCGGTATTCCAATCATCGCCATGGAAGGACGTTTCCATTATTACGAAGGGTATTCGATGCAGCAGGTGACTTTTCCCGTCCGTGTGATGCGCGGCTTGGGAATCGACACTCTTTTCGTGACGAACGCCGCCGGTGGGATCAATCCGCAACTCGATCTGGCAGAAATCGTCATCATCGAAGACCACATCAACCTGATGCCCGATAATCCTCTCCGAGGAATTAATGATGATCGGCTCGGTCCCCGGTTTCCCGATATGTCTGCCCCCTACGATCGCAAGTTGATCAATCTGGCGAGGGAGTCTGCTCTCGAACTGCAAATTCCTGCCAGTCCTGGTGTGTTCGTAGCCGTGATGGGGCCCAACCTCGAAACCCGGGCCGAATATCGCATGCTGAAGACCATGGGAGCCGATGTGGTCGGGATGTCGACCGTCCCCGAAGTTCTCGTTGCCAACCATGCCGGTTTGCGGGTGGTCGCCTTTTCCATCGTCACCGACCTCTGCCTGCCAGATGCTCTCGAACCCGTCGCAATTGAAAAAATCCTCGCCGTGGCAGCTCGTGGAGGCGAACGTCTCGCCCAGTTGATCCCTCATATCGTGGAGAAACTTTGATTGCGGGCAGCTTCTCTGCTCCGATCTCCTTCGATAGCGGTGGTTTGGGTTGACCCCGGCGGGTGAGCTCTCTTTAATCAGCGCTGGAATCTCTCCTGGCTCGTCGCTTTCCCGGACGGGTGATCTCTCGTCCCCCTGCAGAGTCGCTTCTCCACTGGCGTTTCTGGTAGTGAGTGGGTAAATTCACCTCTTGGGAACGTATACGCTTGAACGCATTAACAGATAGTCAATTCGATGTTTGAAAAAGTCTCACAGGATGCTGCTTTTGTCTCCGGAGAACATGATGTTCTCACCTTCTGGAACAGGCAGAATATCTTCAAGTCGCTCCGCAAGAAAAATGCCGGTAAACCGAAGTGGTCCTTCCTCGATGGTCCTATCACCGCAAATAACCCCATGGGGGTCCACCACGCCTGGGGGCGAACCTACAAAGACACTTTCCAGCGTTACTACGCCATGTGCGGACGTGAGCTCCGCTACCAGAATGGTTTTGACTGTCAGGGGCTCTGGGTGGAAGTCGAAGTTGAGCGGGCTTTTGGCTTCGCCACCAAAACCGCCATTGCCGAGTTTGGAATCGACAAATTTGTAAACGCCTGTAAGAAACGCGTCCTCACCTTCGCCGCGCGGCAGACCGAACAGTCGGTCCGCCTTGGTTACTGGATGGACTGGGACCGTCCCGATCAACTCCGTCTCTTGGCTGATAACATCGAAACCGATGCCGAAGTCGAGTACGAACTCCCCGCCGGTGAAAAAGTCGCCGGAAAAGCCTCTGAAATTGTCGCCCGCTTAGGGAACCCGGAGTGGGGGGGAAGTTACTTCACCTTCTCGACCGAGAACAACGAAACGATCTGGTCATTCCTCAAAAAATGTTTCACCCGTGGCAAAGTCTATCGTGGTCATGACGTGATGCCCTGGTCTGGCCGGGGGGGAAGTGCCTACAGTCAAATGGAAGTGGCTGACGGTCGTAAGTTGACGACGCACCGTTCTGTCTTCGTTCGCTTTCCACTCAAAGATAAAGAGAATGAGTATCTCCTCATCTGGACCACGACTCCCTGGACTCTCACCAGCAACGTCGCCACCGCAATCAACCCCGATCTCGATTACGTCCGCCTGCAATCAAAACGGGATAATTCCGTTTACTACTTCGCCAAGGACAACCTGGAGTTCCAGCGGTTATCGAAAGAATTCAATGAAAACTTCGGACGCCCCGAGTGGAAATGGCCCGAGGGTGTGCCCAAACTGAAAACGATCGCGCAAATCTTCAAAGAGCAGGGGGCTATGAAGTCCTGGGAACGATTAAAGGTTCCGAGATGGTCGGTTGGGAATATGAAGGTCCCTTCGATGACCTCCCCGCACAACATCAACCGGGTGGTTTTCCTGAAGACAAAAACCTGCTGGATAAAACAGGCGTCAGCTGTCACCGGGTGATTGATGGTGGCCGCGACATGAAAGGGCAACCGCTCGTCGTCGCCGGTGAAGGTACCGGTATCGTTCACACTGCGCCTGGTTGCGGTGATGTCGACCATACGCTCGGCCTCGAACACAAAATCGTCGGCATCGCTCCTCTCGGTGAAGATGGTTGTTTCATGGAAGGCTTCGGTGAGTTCACCGGTAAGGAAGCGATCGATCCCAAAACAGTCGATCTTGTCTTCGCAAAACTGAAAGAGAAACATCTGCTTTTATACACTGAGACTTACCCGCATATTTATCCTCACTGCTGGCGAACCGGGGATGAGCTCGTCTTTCGCCTCGTCGATGAGTGGTTCATCAACATGGACTGGCGGGAAGAGATCAAGGATGTCACTCGCCAGATCAAATGGTTACCCGACAGCATCCAGGGGCAGGAACGGGAACTCGAATGGCTTTCCAACATGCGCGACTGGATGATCTCCAAGAAACGTTTCTGGGGTCTTGCGCTCCCGATCTGGGTGGATGAAGAAACCGGCGACTTTGAGGTGATCGGTTCCTTAGCCGAGCTCAAAGAGCGCGCTGTCGAAGGTTGGGATGAATTCGAAGGACATACCCCGCACCGTCCCTGGATCGACAAAGTCAAAATCAAAAACCCTAAAACCGGCAACATCATGTCGCGTGTGGAAGACGTCGGGAACCCGTGGCTCGATGCGGGGATCGTTTCGTTTTCCACCATGAGTTACAACACGAACAAAGAAGCGTGGAAAGAATGGTACCCGGCGGATTTCGTCACTGAGTGTTTCCCCGGACAGTTCCGTAACTGGTTCTACGCGCTCCTGTCGATGGCGACCATGATGGATAACAGCCCCCCCTTCAAAACATTGCTCGGCCACCGCCTGGTGATGGACGAAGATGGAAATGCGATGCACAAGTCGGACGGTACAGCGATCTGGTTTGAAGAAGCCGCAGAACAATTAGGGGTCGACACGCTGCGCTGGATGTACATGGCGCAAAATCCGGCGAACGATCTTCGTTTTGGTCGACGTCATCCCGAAGAGCCTGTCACCTTGAACACTCCGGAAGGGAAAGTGAACGAAACCAAAGAGGGGCTGCCCACCTGTCTGGTCAGTAGTGGTCCGGCGGATGTGATTCGTCGGCAGATCCTCATTCCGTTGTGGAACTCCTACGCCTTCTTTGTGAACTACGCTCGCCTGGATGAATTTGATACGAGTACCAAACCAGTCCCTGTGAAAGACCGCCCGGAGATCGACCGTTGGGTGCTCTCCAATCTGCAGGTGCTCATCAAAGATGTGAACACTGCTTTTCAGGCGTTCGATACCGCGACCGTTTGTGAGAAAGCGGCGAAGTTCATCGATGAACTTTCCAACTGGTATATCCGCCGTAACCGTCGTCGTTTCTGGCGTTCCCAGAATGCGGGCGATACCGACAAACTTGCAGCATATCAGACGCTGTACACTGTGCTGGTGGACTTGAGCAAATTGCTCGCGCCGATCATCCCCTTCATTACCGAACGGGTTTATCAGAATCTGGTCGTGAACAATGACAAGTCCGCACCCGAGAGTGTGCATCTGTGTGATTATCCTCAAGCGGATGAGGCCCTCGTCGATGAGGACCTCAACAGAAGTGGTGCGCTGGCACAACTCGTCGTGAAGCTGGGGCATAAGCTGCGTGAAGAAGCGAATCAGCGTGTGCGTCAACCGCTGGCGGAACTCAAGTATGCGACAGCCACTCCCGAACAGGCGACCGCGATTGCCAATCTGACCGATGTCATCAAGGAAGAACTCAACGTCAAAACATTGAGCTTTGCAGAGAATCTCGATGACCTCGTCAGTTATCAGTACAAACCGAACCTGAAAACATTGGGGCCGAAGTACGGTAAGTTGCTCAAGCTGCTGCGGGAACAACTTCCCGAATTAGGCGACGCGAGACTGGCACCACTTCGGCGCGGGGAAACAGTAACGGTCGATCTCGACGGAAACGAAGTCATCCTCGAACCGAACGATGTGCTGGTGAGTACCGAACAATCGGCCGAGTGGTTCTGTAACGACGAGCAGGGGGTCCAGATCGCCCTCTCGACAGTCCTGACTGACGAACTCAAACAGGAAGGGGCCGCCCGCGACTTCGTCCGCCAGGTCCAGCAACTCCGCAAAGAAGCCGACCTCGAAATCGAAGATAGGATCAACATCTCCTACGCCAGCAGCGACACCAAAGTTGCCGAGTCCATCACCAACTGGGCCGACTACATCCAATCCGAAACCCTGGCCGACAGCTTGAAAGAAGCCGACAAACCGGTTGCAGATGCCAAAGAAGTTGTGATTGGGGAAGCGAAAGCAACGGTTTGGATTGCGAAGGTGTGATTGGTTCACTTTTTGTATACCACCACGATTACCCTCAAGTCATTTGATTGTGATTCGAATTCGTCCAGCATGATGGCCTGAACTCGATCAACAGACATGCCACCGGAACCCGCACCAATGAGCGGATAGGCGATCGATTGAAACTGATGCTTATGAGCGAGGCTCAGGCTGTTTCGAATTGAATCGCGAATCGATTTCTCACTCGCACGCCAAAACAGATTGATGCCAGCGACATGAATAATCGCTTTATAGGGAAGTCGTCCTGCGGAAGTCAGCCGCGCTTCACCCAGCGGGATCATGGGAAGCTTTGCCAGTTCACGAAAGGGTTCGAGCCCGGCTCGTTGCTTAATCGCACCTGAGACCCCTTGAGGGAGCAGCAACCACCACGGAAAGATATTCCGATTCCAGGCATTCACGATGACATCAACCTGCTGATCGAGTAAGTCACCTTCTACGATTTCAACCTGCATGGTCTGATTCCTCGACCGATTAAAAGATAGCTTGCCCTATTCAATCTGACTTTGGCTTAGTCAGTGTGAGACCAATTAAAGCAGGTTGTTACTTATCGGTATGATGCGTGGTCGGTACGTATTCAGCTATTAAGTTTATTCATATTTATCAAGCACCTTGATGACATTGTCCCAACCCATAATTTTGGCGAGGTCACGGGGGGTATCGCCGTAGTTATTGGTGATTGTGGCATCGGCCCCTTTTTTCATCAGGAATTCGACTGTGAGAGCGTTGCCTGCGAGGGCCTGTCCGTGAAGTAGAGTACAGCCTGTTTCACTCTGGCCGTTCAGGAATTCTGGGTCTCCCTTGAGCTCCACAAGAGTCTCTTTCATCCAGGATTTACTTCGATAGTCTTCAGGTATATTTTCCTGTATGTGGTCGTAAAAAAAATCGGATTGCGTTTTCGACTTGGCCCCTTTGCTCAATCCCTCTCGGTTAGGAGCGATACGGACTTTGTTGAGAGGGGGGAAGCTAAAGCCCCATTTTTTGTCATGAACTTTCCGTTCAGCTGTCGATTGCCTGGACCGCGAAACATTAACAGTAAATCCACCATAAACCTTCTTGCCAATCACATATAACCAGTCATACAGCTGGATTACAGGGACCGAAACTTCAACTCCTGAACCATAGAGTCCATGTCTTTCAGAAGGATCGTGCATCAAGAGCCCAGTAATATTTCGACCATCAAAATGACAACCCGTCAGCCACATATAATCCTCTAAGAGGTCTTTTTCTTCATTCAAATCACCATCAATTATTTCAGTATTCGGACCCTTTAACTGAATTTTTAAATATGCAGCAAACAGTTTGCTATTTGGATCAGAAAAAGCCCAATCGAGTTCGCGCCAGAAAAAGCGTAATGATTCACGCGCTTTTTCAATAGCGATTTGCATCTCAGGATCTTCTCCTGCAAACTTAGCCAGATTGTTTTTTTCGGACATAACTTTCCGAATCCTGTTGTCTGTTGTGTTATTGCTAAAAAAGAAAAAGCGACAGGATAAACTGTCGCCTGAGTAAGTGAATAGATATTAGCACTGCGGCAGAACAAACTTCAACCCTCATACAACTTCCGAATCGACATTCCGCCTGTCAGGTTGCTCACATCTTTGAATCCGTGGCCCATTAGAATTCTCGTGCCGACGTGGCCTCGTTTGGCGCTGTGGCAGATGACGACGGTGGGTTGAGTTGGATCGAGTTCATTGAGGTGATCACGTAGAACATCGACTTCGATTTTGTGGGCTCCTGCGACCTCGGGAAATTTTTCCTGTTCTTTCGCTGTTCGCACATCGACGACCTGTTTACCGGAGAGGTCCGCATCAGGGGCGATGATGGGAGCCAGCCCGCGCAGGTCATTTTGTGCGGCATAAGCGGCGATGTGCACCGGGTCTTTCGCACTTCCGTAGGGTGGGGCATAGGCGAGGTCGAGCTCGGTCAAATCTTCAACCGTCGCTTTGAATTTGAGGGCCGTGGCGATCACATCAATCCTTTTATCAATCCCTTCAGCTCCGACAGCCTGAGCACCGAGGACGAGTCCGGTGGTGGGGTCGTACACGAGTTTGAGCGTTATCGATCTGGCACCGGGGAAGTAACCGGCGTGATGTCCGGCCTGGATGATGACTGCCTTGGCAGAGCGATTGTAGCGGGCGGCCAGCTTTTCGCTAAGGCCGGTCATCCCCGCACCGAGTTCAAATACACGTACAATCGCCGTTCCCATGACGGCTCCCATCGCTGGTGAATTGTCCGTGGCTGCATGTTCGCCCGCAATGCGGCCCGCCCGGTTGGCAGGGCCTGCGAGGGGAATCCGCATCGATTCGCCCAGCAGGGCATGTTCGTATTCAGCGACATCACCAACGGCGTAAATGTCCGGGTCGGTTGTCTGCATGTACTCGTTGACTTGAATCCCGCCTGTCGCACCGATCCCGAGATCGATCTCTTTCGCGAGTCCATTATTCGGACGGACACCAATCCCCAGGATGACGATATCGGTCGCGATGACGTTGCCACTATTGAGTTTCACACCGACGGCGCAATTGCCCGAGAGTTCCAGACCTGCGATGCCATCACCGAGGTGAAGTTTGATGTTGTGCCGGGTCAGTTCCTGTTCGATCAGTTTGGCCATCTCGACATCAAGGGGAGGGAGCACTTGAGGAGCGAGTTCAACTAGTGAGACCTCAATTCCCAAGTGATGCAACTGTTCGACCATCTCCAGACCGATAAAACCCGCTCCGACCACGACAGCACGCTTGATTGATTTGTCTGCCAGACCGCTGGTCAGTTTCTGTTTGATCCGATCCATGTCTTCAATGTTTCGCAAGCTGAAGACATTCTCGGAATGAACCCCTTCAATCGGGGGAACGATCGGTGCGGCACCGGGGGAAAGAATCAACTTGTCATAAGCCTGATCGAATTCTTCACCCGTATCCAGATTTTTCACACGAACACTTTTATGAGCTTTATCGATTGATAAAACTTCATGCCGCGTTTTGGCTTGAATCTGGAATCGTTTCTGGAAGAGCTCCGGGGTAGCGACGAGCAGTTTCTCCCGATCTTCGATCTCATCACCGATATGATAGGGGAGCCCGCAATTGGCAAAGGAGACGTATCTATCTTTCTCAAACATGATGATCTCGGCAGTTTCATTACAACGCCGAGCTCGCGCCGCCGCACTCGCTCCACCAGCTACACCTCCCACAATGACGATCTTCCTGGTGTCCGCAAAATTGGGTGATGGTTGAGTCATCGAATCTCTTCCCTGAAAGGCTGGAGGATACCGCGTGAAATCGCTCAAAACTTATATTGAACCACCAAGGCACCAAGACACGAAGGAGTTCAAAACATCCAACATCAAACTCGAATTGCTTCTTTTTCTTCCTGAATATTTTCGAAACAAAATCTACAAGTAATTCAATAAACTCGACACACGATGTGTGCTCATTGAAGGTTACTTCTCAGTTTGATTGCTTAGTGTCTTCGTGCCTTGGTGGTAAAACTAAAACGTCCTTAATCAGACTGCAGTTTTAGTCGGATTTGTTTTGCAGCTTACCTGATTCCAGGGCATGCGGGCAAGAATCATCGCCATACCGCAGGTATCTGTGATACCGGCAAACATCAGGCCTGCACCGACAAATGCGGAGATCCCAAAGAGAGCAGGGTGGACCAGAAATCCTGTGATGACACCAATGATTACCAGCGCCCCCGCAGCAATCCGGACCTGACGTTCGAGCGAGATGACTTTGCTTGTCCCGCGGGTTACCTCGTATCCTTTTTCCACCCAGGCAGAAGTTCCTCCTTCGACATTGCGGATGTTCTCGATACCGGCAGCCTGCAATTTGTCGCATGCCATTTTGCCCCGTGATCCTGATTTACAGATCACGTACAGGGGTTCTTCACCCTCTGAGGCGAGTTGGCGTAATCGATCCGGGTTCAGTTGGTCAAGTGGTTGATTTTCTGCGATTGTGACGTGCAATTCCTGATACTCTGCCGGAGTGCGTACGTCGATCAGGTGAACCGAATTACCGGCTTCAATTGTGTGGTGAAGTTCTTCTGGTGTAACAGTCTGAATACTCATGTTAATTCTCCTTGCTGTATTGATATCCGTAGCTGAAACATCCTGCCGTTAATTTCCAAAACGAGATTCAATACATTTCATAATCTGTTCGAGATGAGGTTCGATCACTTTGTAGTAGATGCTGCGGCCATCTCTTTCGCTATCGAGAAACTGACAGCGTTGCATCAGCCTCAGATGCTCCGAGGCCATGTGGCTTTGAATGCCGCACGCTTCGGCCAGTTCACCCACGGTATAATCATCCCGCAAGAGCATCTGAACCATCTGCAGGCGATGCGGATGAGCCAAAACCTTCAGGCACTCAGCCGCCTGTTGAAAATCCTGTTCTGAGACAATGCTCTTACCGTTTTGAGCTTTCATATAAATACCTCGGGGGAAAGTTTTGCTTGTTTGAAAAAAAATCCCCGCCTGCCTGAGGGCGACCTCAGCTTCCACGTCTTAGCCCCAGACGAGGCGGGGATTAGAGATTCGATCAATCTGCTTAATTATATCGTGATATTACGATATTTCGACATTTATTTCGCAGAAAATAAATATTTTTGGGAAGAGCGGGGGGGAGAAAGCAGGAAATGGGTAGAGAGGCCAGGCGAGATGCTCGGAAATGGAATCGACAGCAGGCGATTTTCAGACGATCAAAATCTGACAGCGCATAAAAAAGGGTGGCTAACGGGGTTCGAACCCGCGACCTCGGGAACCACAATCCCGCGCTCTAACCAACTGAGCTATAGCCACCATCTGGCTGGAAATTCGCGTTCCAGTCACGACGAAAGTACGATACTGCAAGCCCTGGCAATCTGCAAGAGTCTGACCCATCACCACTCCATTTTTCGCCTGGAGAGGGCCGGTTAGGTGAATTTTGTTATCCTGTTGTTCGGCTATGACTTAGAGAGGCCGGATTTCAACAGGTTCACTATAGAATGTCTGTGACAAGGTTGATTTTCCGGGCTTAAACCGAAATCCTGTGAATGAACCACCTGCCCGGAGGCAATTTCTCCAGCTGGGGATGGATATCAACGCTTCCCGGGAATAAGCGGTTTGGCAGCCATACAGACTTTTCACAACACACCACGCAATCAATCAATGAATCCATGACAAACCCTCTGGAGGAATACCTCACCCAATTTGTTTCTGAGCGAAGATTGGCCCTGTTAGACCGGGTTAAGACTCAGCGAACGCGACATTTAACCGTCGTTCTGGAAGATTTTTATAAGCCACACAATGCGTCCGCCTGCCTGCGTAGTTGTGATTGTTTCGGTGTCCAGGATGCGTACATCATCGAGAGCTATTCGCAGTTCAAGATGAGTGAGAATGTGGCGGCCGGGGCTGGGGCCTGGCTGACTTTACATCGCTATAACGGCAAAACGGGCGATACGAGTACCTGCTTTCAAGATCTCAGGGAACGGGGATATCAGTTATACGCCGCCGACCCTGCTCCCGAGGCGGTCCAGATTGAAGATCTCGATATCAGCAAACCGACCGCGATCATCCTGGGATCGGAGCGTCGAGGTATTTCTGATTATGCCCGAGAGCAGGCGGATGGTCTGGTACGGATTCCAATGTACGGTTTTACAGAGAGTTTTAATGTCTCGGTCGCTTGCGCGCTAACCTTATCTCATCTGGCCAGCAGACTGTATCGCTCGAATATCCCCTGGGAACTCTCTGGAGAAGAACAAACACTGTTGTGGCGCGTCTGGTTGCGGCAGGCAATCGGTTATACCTGGCCAATGCTGGAGAAAGAATTCTTCAAAAGGCACCCTGAATTCATTGCCCACCAGCCGGAATGGTCAGGAGACCAGCTGAAATCGCTTAACAAATATTACCGGCGGTGATTTCAGATAGAGCGACTCACACATTATCCTTCTCTATTTTATCTGACTGGAAGATCTTCGGTGATCGTCATAACAGTCGAAGAACTTAATAGTGTGAAGACCCACCTGATTGATGCCAGATAAACATTTGGAAAAGGCAGACGTTTCGTCATTGCTGATCAGATTACCTGCTCGATCCCACCTCCCCAGATCTAACTCACCGAGGATCTCCGATCTGCTTGTCTGTTGAATTCTAATTTCAATTATTTCTTTCAAGGAAGAGAGGACAATGACCAGCCCATTTTCCTTCAATCTGCTGCGCGCATGCGGGTTGATCTTCGTCATGGGACTCACCGTTCAAGCGGATGTTTTTATTGAGCAGCTGGGCGAGTACTTCAGAAGAGGACGGAAGAACTTTCTGTTTCAGCCGGCTCTGAAAAAATTGAAATCCCGCAGACAGGTTTGATGGAGGATCTGGGGATCACTGCTGATGGGAGCTGCTGCTCTTCCTGTGGATGCCCTGAAGCAACCTGCGCCTGTCCAATGGATTGCACTGTTGCTGTGGACTGTGGAGCTCCAGAAACCTGCTGTCCACAAGTCGATTGCTGCACTGCCATGGATTGCTGTTCGATCGGGGGCTGCGGAAGTTCTTGCGGTTGCGGCAGCAGTTGCGGCTGTGGCAGTGGCTGCCGCGAATCTGGAACATGCGGACCTGGTTGCTGCTGTGGTTGTCAACAAACTTATCTCGGTATTTTGAAATCGACCCTGCGGTTGGAGTGATTTCATCAGCCCGATCACCAACCCGGTTTTCTTTGAAGACCCACGTACATTGACAGAAGCCCGTTTCATTTTTATTGATCATGAAACACCACGTAATCTGGGCGCCGATTCTGTCAGGTTGATCGCGATGCAGGTCCGTGCTGCTCTGACTGATCGTCTGTCATTGATCGCCACCAAAGATGGTTTCATCATGAGTGATTCTCCCCGATTGATGATGGTTGGGCTGACGTTGCTGCTGGTTTGAAATACAACATCTATAAAGATGTTTGCAAACAACAAATCTTAAGTGCTGGTATGACCTTCGAACTGCCTGTTGGTACTCCACGTGCCCTGCAGGGAAATGGTGATGGCGAGTTCCATCTCTTCCTGACTGGTGGTGCCGAAATTATGGAAGGCGTTCACTTCTTGAGTGGCACCGGTTTCCGTCTTCCTTCCGATACAACCTCCGAAAGTCAATCCTGGTACTGGTCTAACCACCTTGACGCCCAGGTAATCGATAATGTTTATGTCCTGGGTGAGGTAAACTGGTATCACTGGATGAAATCTGGGACAGGTGGAGTTCCCGGTATTGAAGGGGGTGACCTGTTCAACCTTGGATCAACTGGCGTTGCTGGTAACGATATCGTAACTGCCGCTGTCGGTTTCAAAGTAAAACCTGCTGATAATCAGGAAATTGGTTTTGCCTGGGAGGTGCCTCTGACGGATCGTCGTGATGTACTCGATGATCGCTACACCGTTGATTGGATCATCCGCTTCTAAGCAGACATTGAAAAATTGAAATTGAAAACCCGGATACGAAAAGTGTCCGGGTTTTCTTTTTTAACAGTTTGAATGTCTGGTCATCCTTGAATCACAGCCCGGAATCGTTGATAAGAGGAGAGAGCTATTGCTTCTTCCCGATCGGCAACAACCCCATTCATAATCGACCCACTATGAGCACTAACAACAGACGCACTGGAAAACCTTCAAAAAAACAAACTGCTGAGAAAGAGAAAACATCACCAATACTGCGCTGGATCATCTGGCCCATCGTTGCTGTGATCATTCTGCTGGTCGTGTTCGTATTGATGGGGAACATGGATGGGGCCTACACCATCACTGGGGACGATAGCTTTATCGAAGTTGGATACGACGGCACTGATCCTGTGTATCTGATTGTCTCCGATCTTCCCAAATCAAATGTAACCACACCTGATGGACGTGGTACAACCAACTCTCTGTCTGTGGAAGTTGCCGGTCAGACGGCTCACAGTTTTGTGGGCAGCACTACCGCATATAAAGTGCTGCTGATCGATAAGGAAGGGAACATCACTTCACCCAACGATTACGACACGGAGCAGTTAAAAGCTAAACTGCAAGCGCTGATCAGTGAATATGAAACGGTCCCGGCGGAGGCCCTGGGTGATTATGACTTCAAAATCAGGGAGCTGCTGGGTATTCATAATGGGGAACCGAATTAATCGGACAAGCCACCGAACTGCCGGACCGCTTCATAGACAACGGTGTTAACCGTGCTTGCCAGGTTCAAACTGCGTACGAGTTCGCTCATCGGAAGTTTTAACTTGTGCGCGGGAAGTTCGTTCAAGATGCTGGGAGGTAATCCGCGCGATTCACTTCCGAAGAGCAGAATGTCGCCCTGTTCAAACTTCGCCTCCCAGACAAGCCGCTCGGCTGTCTTAGTCAGATACCAGATGTTGGCCGGTTGAATCTGCTCGACCGCCTCCTGCCAGGAATCGACCACCTGCCAGTCGAGGTGTTGCCAGTAATCCATTCCGGCTCGACGCAGATGTTTTTCATCCAGTTTGAAACCGAGCGGCCGAATCAGCCACAACTTGGCCCCGACGGCGACACACGTTCTGCCGATGTTCCCCGTATTCTGGGGGATTTCGGGTTCATGCAGAACAACATTTAGGAGAGGTTTCTTCATCGCGTTTAGTTCATTTATGGGTTAAAAAGGAAGTGACAGGGTAACGGCTCGCTCAAGAGAGTTCCGGCCGCTGTCTGCCTTCCCACGAAAGAATCCGCCGATGAAATTCCTGCCTCTAGTTCTTCTTGCTCTCGTCCGCTTCTGTTGTGGCCTGAGCCCAGCTGCTGAATTGAAAATCAATGTTCAGCCCAGTGAGTGCGTTCCAAATTCCACCGAGATTCAACTCGGGCAACAGCTACAATTGATCGAGTTACTCCCCTACGAGTCTGATTCTCAATACGAGAACAAAAAACCTGCCTGGCAGGGAACGGGTGAAAATTTTCCTCAGTCATTCCCCCGTTTTGTAGAGCATCGCGATCGGTTGTACTCTCGTTGGGTTTTGATTGATCAGACAGTTGGCAAGCCTCTCACTTCATTCACCTATGCTGTTCCTGTTTCTGGTGCTTCCCACCAGACAAGAATCAGCGGCGAAAGCCCAAAAAGAGTTGCAATGTGTCGTCGGAATTGATGATGCCTTGAACCTGGGGGTGAAGTACGTTGCTCAGAATGTTGATATCGGACGTTTTTTCGACTTCTCTAAAAAATCGGAATTGAGTTGGAATGTTGATGGTGAAGTCATTCACTTCAATGCAGGAGCGGTAACACAGCTTGATGATTATGTCAGCCAGATGACTCGGGCGGGAGTGAATGTCACTTTAATCCTGCTCAACTATGTACCGACTCGGTCTGATCCGTCGAACCGGTGATTCATCCCCGGACAAATATGGCGGAAGCGGCAACCATCTGGGTGCCTTTAATCTCACAAATGAAGCAGGCTATCGGCATTATCGGGCCGTTGTTGAATTTCTGGCAGCACGTTACTCGTCAGAAAAACCGGAGCAGGGGACGATCAGTGGTATTATCATGGGCAATGAACTGCAGGCAGTGGTGGTGGTACAACCTGGGCGACATGGATGCGAATGAGGTTATTAAAGAGATGCGCAAACGCCTTACGAGTCGCCTGCCTGGCGGTGACAAGGCGAATCTAACCTGCGGGTCTATGTCTCGATGGATCAGCATTGGACGCACCGCATGACTGAGGAAAAAACGAAATTCATTCCCGGTAAACAGTTACTGGAGGGTCTTAATCACCAGGTCAAACAACAGGGGGATTTTCGCTGGCATGTCGCCTTTCATCCCTATCCACAAAACCTGTTTAACCCTCGAACCTGGAACGACGACCAGGCAACTTTCGACTTCGATACTATGAAGATCACCTTCCGTAACCTGGAAGTTCTCACAACTTTCCTGCAGCAGCCTGAATATCTGTTTGCGGGTGAGCCTCGTCGGATCATCCTCTCTGAACAGGGTTTTCATTGCGAGGCAGGGGATGAAGGAGAGCGATTGCAGGCCGCTGCTTATGCTTATGCATTTTATCGCACGCAACAATTCGATCAGATCGACACATTCATCCTGCATCGACATATCGATCACGCTCACGAAGGGGGTTTACGGCTTGGCTTGCGTGAATTTGCCCCTGGCACAATATCCTCACCTGGTAAAAAACGAATGATCTACGACCTCTTTCAGCAGGCGGATAGTGACAACTGGGAGAATTGCTGAATTCGCTAAACCAATCATTGGCATTCAATCGTGGAGTGAACTTGATCCGCAACCAGTCGAACAGACCAAGTCACAGAAGGCTAAGTAAATCGATGACCAATCTGCAGAACTACTTTTCCATTCGGTTCAATCTGTTCCTCTGTCTGTCAGTGCTGGGGTTTTCTTCAACCCTCATTCAAGCTGACGAAAAAACGGAACCCGACTGGAGTGGGGCAGGGAGCTATCGCATTCTGATCAGGGTTCCCGCCGATGAACAACTAGCGGACCGAAAGCAGGATGAACGCATCGCGGCGGTCGAAGTGAATTTTGCAGAATGGTTTAAGTTACAGAATCTGAGCGGCCAGGTTGATCTCAGTTCGCTCCAATTGCATCGATACGATCCTGCGACAGGAGAGCCATTACCGGGAATTTCTTTTGAAGGAGCAAAGTCGAAAAACGATGTTCCCTGCCGGTTTGAAGAGAATTTTCTCATGGGTGATTATCCCAGTCGAGTAGGTCGTCCTTCGGAAACCGAAGATGGCCGTACCCGGGAATTTCAGCGGTCACGCAAGGGGAGATTGTTTAATCGCGAACAGGCTTCTGACGCAGGGAAACTCATCCTGGTCGCATCACGCCCAGACGAACAAGTCAGGACATTATGCTCTCTACTTTTGATCTTCTGAAGGGCGAAGTTAGCACTCTGTATCACCCGCCCCCTGGCTGGGAGATGCCGATATCCTGCGTCGTCCAGGAGAAAGCACCTGGTTTCGCCGCTGCAGTTCGGTCGGTGACCTCAATGGAGATGGTCTGGATGATTTGATCGGGGGAACGGAGAAGGGGGATGTGATGTGGTATCCCAATCGGGGTACTGAAAAAACCGGCTTACCAGGGATGTCAGATGCTGACCGACGAAACCGGCCCCATTGATTACCGGCTGGTATGCGGCTCCCTTTCTGATTGACTGGAACAACGATGGGCTGCTTGACCTGCTGGTTGGTACGAGTGGAAATGTGATTCTCTGGTGGCAGAACATCGGAACGAAAACCGAACATGATTTCAGTTACCGGGGATTCGTACTGGCTGATGAAGAGCGACTTGCTATTCCAGAATCGCCAGTAGCGGAAGATAAAACAAATATCTTCAAACGGGATTACTACAACCAGCCCTGGATGGGTGATCTTAACGAGTGATGGCCTGCCTGATCTCGTCACTGGGGGATTACAACCGGCCGTGTTTTCAATACGTGGCAACGGGGGCGACGAGAGGATGGAACCCCCGTTCTGGAATATGTTGGTGAATTAAAAACAAACAAACAGAAGGTCCAATCGATACCGTCTGGGCAGCACCTGGATGTACGATGTCGATCAGGATGGCAAACTCGATCTCATCACGGGTGGCTGGTACTGGAGCGGCATCGAAGCCCCACCTCCGGGGGAAAGCTGACATTCTTCGCTACTATCGTAATGTCGGTGATGATCGCGCACTCATGAACGCCAGGGAATTACCACGACGAGGCGAATTCGTTAAGGGTCATCTCCGTCCCGCACTCCTGAATGTCACTACAGACGAGACACCCGATCTATTGATCAGTGATTACTCCGGGAATGTTTACTTCTGTCGTAATAGTGGAAAAGCGGGCGCCCCTGAATGGGAAATGCCGGGCGAGCGTTTAACTCTCTCCTGGGGCTTCGACAATGAGTGGGATGCCACCCAGTTTGCTGGTGAGCAGACGGACGAAGTTCTGATTGGTGCTTACCTCTGGAAACGAACAGGTTCGTTTCGATCACCACAAAAAGAAATGATCGGCTCTCCTCAAATCGATGGAAAACCAATTGAGCACCCCGGGCCTGGGTACGGTGATGCCTACCGCTATACCACGCTTTACGATTGGAACAACGACGGTCACAACGACATCCTCTGGGGAACGCAGCAGGGGAACATCTATGTGCATCTTCATACCGGTTCCGAGGATCCACGTGCTTTTACTGCTGGTCAACTCATTCAGTTAACTAATGGCGAAGTGCTCAAAGTAGGACCACCGGTGGTAGACTCGGTGGAACTGGCGACCGACTTCACCATTCTGCAAGGGTCGCGCATCGTGTTTGAGATGACCGACTTCGATCAGGATGGCATTGATGACCTGCTCGTTGGCGAGACGTTTGCCCAGCTCTGGATCTTCGCCGGAGTGTCTGATGGCCCGGATCGAAAATTTGCTCCCGGGCAACTTATTGCGAAGCTACCCACACGTCCCAATCACATCACGACGTTTACCTGGAACGAAGATGCACTGCCAGATTTGTTACTGGGAGGAACTGTCACCGAGCCGGTGATGATGTATCCTAACCAAAGTCAACCAGGCCAACCGCTACTTGGAGAAGCGGAACCAATCACCGGCTTGCCCTATCTTTTCTGGGGACCCCGTGTCGCTGCTGCTGACTGGAATAAAGATGGCGATGTCGATCTGTTAGTTCAGAGTGAATTCTTTTCCTTCTGGATCGAACGTTCTTTTCTCGACCACGGATATTACCAGGCGGAGATTCTTTCACTTGAGGGGGAGCCTGTTCAGGTTCAATCCAGTCGCTGAAGGAGAGCAGGGGATTGTAATATTGGATATTGTATACTAAACTGGCGGGGTCATTTCGGCATTTGTTTATATGTTCCTGAATTAGGAGTATGGATGAGTGATTTCAGGCTGACATCAGGAAAGTCTCTCCTGTTGATGCTCTCTTTCGCGGCCCTCCCTTTCTTTGGAGATGGGTTGTCAGCCGAAGAAAATCCTGCCGATGCTCTTCTCTATCAGCAGCAAATCAAACCCTTACTCGAAAAACGCTGCTTTGCCTGTCATGGCGCCCTGAAACAGGAATCTTCTCTGCGTGTCGATTCGGGCGAATATCTTCTTAAAGGGGGTGAACTCGGTCCCGCTGTTGTTCCAGGTGACCTTAATGAGAGTTTGCTCTTTCAAACGATAACGGGTGAGGCCGGATTTCTGATGCCACCGGAAGGGGACCCGCTCACCTCGGAAGAAATTGCACTGATCAAAAACTGGATTGAAGCTGGGGCACCTCTTCCGGAAGATGACCAGCCCGAAGCTGATCCCCAGGATCACTGGGCTTTCCAACCGATCATACAACCTGAACTGCCTGAAATTCAGAATCAGGACTGGGCCACATCTCCCATTGATTACTTCATCGCCGCGCACCAGGAAGCAGAGGGAATCAAACCAGCTTCACCTGCCGAGAAAGAAATTCTGCTGCGGCGAGTTTATCTAGATCTCATCGGTTTGCCTCCCACGCGCGAGCAGCTGCATACTTTTCTGAAAGATGATCGACCGGAAGCTTATGCCGAAGTCGTAGAAGAACTGTTGAACAACCCCCATTACGGAGAACGCTGGGGACGCCACTGGATGGATGTCTGGCGTTACAGCGACTGGTATGGTCGCCGGGGTGTCAATGACATGACAAACAGTTACTCCACCATCTGGCGCTGGCGCGACTGGATCATCGATTCGTTGAATGAAGATAAAGGGTATGACCAGATGGTCCGCGAGATGCTCGCTGCCGATGAGTTGTATCCAGAAGACCGAGAGAAGCATGTTGCGACCGGTTTCATTGTTCGCAATTACTATCGCTGGAATTATCACACCTGGTTGAAAGACAGTGTCGAACATACCGGTAAGGCATTTCTCGGTTTAACTTTTAACTGCTGTGAATGTCACGATCACAAATACGACCCGATCGGTCAGCAGGAATACTTTTCGATGCGGGCTTTCTTCGAGCCGCTCGACCTGCGGCACAACCGGGTACCGGGAGAAGTCGATCCGGGACCATTCCCGGATTACAAATTGAGTGTGCTCAATCCACCGATCCGGACCGGCCAGGTACAGGTTTATGATCGTTACCCGGAGAAAGAGACCAAAGCTTATACCGGCGGTGTTGAAACCAATATTGTGGCGGACAAACCGGCCGTCGAGGCAGCTCCTCCCCGGTTTCTCGGAGGGGATAAGGTTGAGATCGCAGTGATCGAACTTCCCGCCCAAGCCTGGTATCCGGGATTACAACAGTTTGTCATTCAGGAAGAAACAGCCCGCCGGGAAGCCGAAGTCGCCCGGGCGGCTGATGCTTTACAGGCAAGAGAGTCAGAATTGCTCCCTCGCATCAAGGAACTGAACACAGAATTACAACTGTTCAAAGAGCGACAAGCAAAGCCAGGTGAGGTTGATACTTCGCTCGCTTCGACTTCGAATCAGCAGGCGATCCAGCTGGCGGCGGAAACGGGTCGACGCGTGCTCCAGCATGGCATCAGTAAGGATGTTGAATTCAACAATCAGACGTTACTGCAGTTTCAAGTGAAACTCATTAAAGACGGTCTGGCGAATTTTCAGTTATCCCACGATCTCGCCGCAGGGCAGACGAATCTGTACCTCGCGTTCACCAAAGGTGAGATACAGGCTTATGTTCCCGGTAGTGGGTATGTTCCCCAGGTGATTGGCAGCTATGGTTCCATGAGTGAACCACGTCAGTTTCAGGCCGAGTTGCAATTCGATCCGGAAAACGATGTCGCCTATCTGACCTTAACCGACATAGCCACCACGGAAGAACTACTCACTCGCTCTCCACTCTCTCTTCATGGTTGGAAAGCGATGAATTCGAACAACTGCGGCATCTTCCTCGATGTCCAGCCTGATACCATCGCTGAGTTCGACGACATCTGTTTTCGGCAGCAGGATCAAACTGAGCCGTGGCTTAGTGTCGATTTCGAATATCCGATGTATCAACCAGGTAACGATGCCGTCGGAACCCAGAACTGGCAACTCTCACGATTCAGCATGGGGGATGGCCATTCGCAAGTTGTTTATCTGGGGGAGATGAGCGCCGATCAGTTGGAGGCACGCACCCGCTTGGCCGTCGTTCAGGAACAACTGCAAACAGCTGAAAGTGAATTACGAGTACTTCAGTCACAACACGAAGCCGCCCTGACAGAATTAAATACCTATCTGAAAGTCGTCTCCTCCGAGCAGGCTCGTTATCGGGATAAAACAGTTCCCGATGAAGAACTCCCTGCGTTTTCTGCTGCACTCGCGCACTTACAAAGAGAGTCCAAACTCAAACAGGCTCAGTCAAAACATATTGCAGCCAGTTTTGCGTTACGACAGGCACAGGCCCTGCCAGCGGAGCAGGCAGATCGAGCGAAACAGATTCAGACTGCGGAGGAATCTCTGGCGACAACTCAAACAGAACTTACCGCAGCTGAAAAAAGTCTGGCCGAGACTTCAACCGAGTATGAAGCTCTCAGTCGCCAGTTACCGAAAATCAGTACTGGTAAACGAGCGGCGCTGGCGAACTGGATCACCGATCCCGTCAATCCATTGCCCGCACGCGTCGCCGTGAATCATCTCTGGGCAAAGCATTTTGGACAACCTTTAGTTAAGACCACCTATAACTTTGGTCGCAGTGGTGCGGCACCTTCTCATCCTGAACTGCTCAACTGGCTTGCGGCGGAACTGCAGCAACACGACTGGAGTCTCAAACATCTGCACCGGTTGATTGTCACTTCGCAAACATACCAGCAATCCTCTCGCTCGGCTGATGCTCCCCCCTCGAACCTGGAAATTGATCAGGATAACCGGACGCTCTGGCATTACCCCGGTCACCGCCTCGAAGCGGAAGTCATCCGAGATTCACTCCTCCTGGCAAGTGGTGAATTCGACTCCGCATTTTATGGTCAGGAGATTGAACTCGAAGCGGGGCTCGAATCAAATCGTCGCACCATTTATCTCTCTCATCATGGAGAAGGGAAGCTGCAGTTTCTCGAAATGTTCGATGTCGCCGATCCCTGTGATTGTTATTTACGAAAGACAACTGTCCTGCCGCAGCAGGCGCTGGCACTCGCGAACAGTGAACTCTCCCTGACCAAGGGGCGTTTACTCGCAAGAGCATTATGGAACGAAATCAGTCCAGGCACTTCCGAGGAAGATCTTCAGCAGACATTTATTGTGCAGGCCTTCGAACAAATCCTCTCACGTGCTCCTTCAGAGGCAGAGCAGGAAGCATCGCTTCGATTTTTACACCAGCAACAGGAACTCTTTGCAAGTGAACCGATCACAAGCACCGAGCAGGCTGAAACACCCCCCGCACCTGGTTCGCTTCCTGCCACCGAGCCCCAGGCTCGCGCACTCGAAAACCTGGTGCATGCCTTATTGAACCATTCCGACTTTATTACTGTTAGATAACTGGATAACTACGGGTAACAGCATGACCCGCTCATATAATCAAAGTTTTTGTGGACGCATTCAGCGACGCGCGTTTCTGGCCGATCTTGGTTTTGGAGCGACTGGTCTCGCGCTCGGTTCGCTGATGTCTCGCGAGAATAAAGCGGAAGCATCGACTGTACGCAGCCATTTGCCAGACAGTGGACCTCACTTCGCCCCCCGGGCCAAGAATGTAATCTGGGTTTTTCTCTCCGGTGGTTACAGCCAGATGGAGACATTCGATCCCAAACCGATGCTCAATAAGTACGCCGGCAAAACATTCGACCAGACACCTTACCCCAATCCATTCGAAGATCCCCTCTATCAACAGCGAGCCCGTTCGGTCGTCCAGGTCAAACGGGAGCATGCGACTATTCTGCCGATGCAGGTCGGTTTTCAGAAACGGGGAGAACTCGGAATCGAAGTGACCGACTGGTGGCCACATCTTTCCACTTGTGTGGATGACATCTCCTTCGTGAGATCGATTTACACGACCGATAACGACCATGCGGCCGAGTTTCAGATTCATCATGGCCGTCACAAACTCGATCCTAAACAACCCGTGATTGGTTCCTGGATTCACTACGGTCTTGGTTCACTCAATGAAAATCTGCCGGAGTTTGTCTGTCTCGGAAACTTCAAAGATACCCGCACGAAAGAAAACTTCGACGCCAATTATCTGGGGCCGAAGTATGGTGGCGTGGTCCTGTCGCTCGATCCGGAGAATCCACTCCCGTACGGTCGGCGTGATCTGGCGATGCTCGAACAGGAGCAGCGGAATCAATTCGCCTTCGTTAATGAACTGAACCAGTTAACGGCAGCCGAGTATCCCGAAGATGAAGAAGTCCGGGCCCGGATCAAATCGTACGAACTTGCCTTCCGTATGCAGTCGGCAGTCCCGGAGACATTGAACCTGGCCGAAGAGACCGCCGAGACACAAGCGCTCTATGGAATTGACAACGAAACCACCGCCATCTATGGCAGCCGCTTACTCGCTGCCCGCAGATTGGCCGAACGGGGTGTCCGATTCTCCTTAGTCTATCTGAGTGATTATGGAGAATGGGATTCTCATCTCAAACTTCAGGAGTTACACAGCCGTTCCTGTGAACGCGTCGATAAACCGATCGCCGGTTTACTCAAAGACTTGAAACGCCGCGGCATGTGGGAAGACACGGTTGTGGTTTTCTGCACCGAGTTTGGCCGAACCCCGGGCGTCGAAGTGCGGGATGGATATAAAGCTCCAGATGGACGTGATCATCACCCGCATGGATTCACAGTCTGGTTTGCCGGGGCAGGGATCAAGCAGGGGCATATTCACGGAGCAACAGACGAACTCGGCTTCCATGTCGTTGAATCGCCGCATTATGTGACCGATATTCACGCCACACTGCTCCATTTAATGGGTCTCGATGCCCATCGTCTCGACATTCCCGGAAGACAACGCTTGCAAACAGACCATGGGAAACCGATCATGGATATTCTTACCTGATCAGTTTTAAACCCTCCTGTTGGAATTCTGTAATCTGATGCGTCTTCTATTATTTGCTGCTCTCCAGTTTTCTGCATTCAATCTCCTCGCTGCTGAGTGGCCTGCTGTTGATGATCTGCCACAGCAACCCGCTTATCCTTCCGTCCTGAAAATGTTCGATGGTTCGTCAGTTTCGACTGTCAAAGAATGGGAAGCACGACGTCGCCCGGAGTTAAAAGAACTCTTTCAGCATTACATGTACGGTTACTTTCCCGCAGCACCGGAAGAAATTCATTTTAAGAGACACAACGAGTTTTCTCTCTTCGATGGGAAAGCACGTGGTTTCGAAGTCGAGATCACTTATGCAATCGAGCAGGGGGGGACTACTTTACCTCCTCTCAATCTGCTTGTCATTCTGCCGACAAAATCAGACGGAACAGTTCCGCTGTTTCTCGGAATGAACTTCTGCGGCAATCACGCCTTACTTCCCAATCCGGAAATTACACTCACGAAAAGCTGGGTCTACGATGGTTGCGGTGGTGTGGATCATCAGGCGGTGGAAGCTTCACGCGGTTCGCAGTTCAACGACTGGGGGATCGATACGATCATTGACCGAGGTTACGGCTTCGCTGCTTTTCATAGTGCTGATATCGACCCGGATGAGAATGATTTCACCAACGGTATTCATCCCTATTTCTACAAAGAGGGTCAAACTTCTCCCGGTCCTCATGAATGGGGAACAATAGCCGCCTGGGCCTGGGGAGCACACCGGGCAATCGATTATCTGGTGACAAATACAGACATCAAAAAAGATCAAATCGCAATCATCGGTCATTCCCGTTTAGGTAAAACGGCGTTGGTGGCCGCCGCTTTTGATGAGCGGATCGCCCTTTCCATACCACATCAGGCCGGGTGTGGGGGAACCGCACCTAATCGGGGAACTGTTGGTGAATCGGTCAAGATTATCAATCGCGCTTTTCCGCACTGGTTCAACGATACCTTTCCCCAATTCAGCGAACAGGTCGATCGCATTCCCTTCGATCAGCATGCACTCATCGCACTGATGGCCCCTCGTCCTGTGCTGGTCAGTAACGCAGTGGAGGATACCTGGGCCGATCCCGAAGGGCAGTTTGAGATGGTCCGCGAAGCACAACCTGCTTATCAGTTTTACCCGGGAGAGAATCTGCTCGATGATCAATTACCAGAACTTGGACAACTAAGCTCAGGTCGTCTCGGTTACTACATCCGCGAAGGGAATCACTCGATGAAACGTGGAGACTGGCAGGTCTTTCTGGAATATGCTGACAAACATTTCAAAAGAAAATAAGGATTCTGACAACCATAAGTAAATCTCTTTAAGAATCCTTCATCATTCTGAACTACACTCAACGCATAAATAATCAGACCTCTTGCTGTTACAATCAGGATCAGCTTCATGACTTTGAATCGCCGCTCATTCATCAAAAATGGATCACTCGTTCTGCTGGGCAGCCAGATGTTGAACTCGTCCAGTCTGGTCTGGGAGCGGATGAGGAATCAGAGCGGACTCATCGTATCGCCTTGATTACCGACATGCATTACGCCGACAAAGACAAAGGGGGAACCCGCTACTACCGCGAGACCCTGACAAAAATCGATGAGGCAATCGCTGAATATAAAGAGATCAAGCCCGACTTTCTGATTGAACTGGGTGATATTGTCGACGCGGCCAAAACTGTTGATGCAGAGATGCAATATCTGGTTACCATCAATGATAAGTTAAAGCAGATTACTGACAACCGTCACTATGTCCTCGGGAATCATTGTGTTTACACGTTGACTAAGGAAGAGTTTCTGAGTGAAGTTGGTAAAGAGCACTCTTATTACTCCTTCGATAACAACGGTTGGCACTTTGTGATTCTGGATTGCTGCTTCCGTTCAGATGGTGTTCCCTATGGTCGCAATAACTATGACTGGACTGATCCAAACATTCCGGCAGAAGAGCTCGATTGGTTGAAGGCTGATCTGGCAGCAACCAAAAATCCAACTCTGGTCTTTACTCATCAACGTCTGGATGTGGAAAATCATTACGGTGCCAAAAACAGCCCCGCCGTGCGAAAAGTCCTGGAGGATTCCGGTAAGGTGCAGGCCGTCTTTCAGGGACACAGCCATGAGAACGAACATACCGAGATCAACGGAATTCACTACACTGTGCTGGCCGCAATGATTGAAGGGTCAGGAGTAGAAAACAACAGCTACTCCAACCTTGAAATCTATAAAAATGGAACGCTCAAACTGAATGGATTCCGTCAGCAGGAGAATTACAGCTGGAGTTAATCCTCTTTCAGCAGTAGCTCGACTGCATCACCCAGCCAACCGCTTTCCCAGTGATGTTCCCGTTGAGGTCCATCCCGATAAACCGATTTAATTTCTAAATCATTCAGTATTGTGTTCATCTCTGCGTGTTGCTTGCGAAAGGCGTCATAACCCCAGTGGTAGAGCCGTACTTCCTGTTGAAGTGTTGCTGCCTGCTCTTGCAGCTGTTCTGTTAACTGATACTTTCTGAAATTCTCTTCTGTACCGAAGATTGGCTGTGTTCCATACGGTCCCGGGTGATCGAGCATCAGGGGGGCATCCCAGGCCATCGCCTTGTGGAAGAGATCCGGGTGTCGCAGGAGCAGGGACCAGGCTCCCCAACCTGATTTGCTGAACCCGACCAGATACCGATCCTCGCTTCTGTTCGAGACAGGATAGTGCTGCTCCACCAGTGGCATCACCTCTTTGATGAAATAACTTTCCTGTTTCAGCCGGGGATCGGTCGGATGATCTGCATACCAGGGAAGATCTGCAAAGGTCGGCATGACGCAGATGACTTTGAACCGATCCACCAGTTTTGCATCGATAGCCGCCTGTAGACTGCTCCCCCATTTCTTACCTGTTCCTGCCTCTACGGGAAGCAGAAATAAAACGGGATATTTTTGAGCCGGTTTAAGTTGTGCTGGCAACAGAATCATGATTTCTGTTTCCGTTCGTTGAAATTCACTTTTGAGTGTTCGCGTCTCTGTTTTGAGCTCCAAAGGAATTTCTTCCGCCGCTAAGTGCAGGTTGATCGCAATTCCAGTTTGCAGAAGTAAGAGAAGACAGCCCAGGGCTGGTTTAATTGTACGTTTCATTTTAGGATGGCCTGGAAGTCAGTAAGGACGCGAATTCGTTCATTTAAATTAAACAGCAATGCAGAATTCACTGGAATTGTTATTTCTGTATTTGTCCTTTTTTCTTCAATTCACTACCAGGAATTGCCTTCATACCGCATGAAAATTGTTGTACTCAGTTTTGATCAACTTTCATTACAGTCGCTCGGCTGTTACGGAAACCAATGGTTGTCCACGCCCAACATAGACAGGCTAGCGACGCAGTCGGTTATTTTTGATCGCTGTTATGTAGAGACAGTTGCACCAGGGACCACCTCACATGCGTGGTGGGATGGTCGATACCGTAATCTGGTGGGACAATCAGCACGATCATTAAGTCTTTTCCAGATACTGCACGAACAGGGGGTTCCTCTCCAGTTACTGGCGGAGGGAAATGCCGCAGAACATCCCGTTCGGATTGAATCCCGCAGCGACTGGCAAGAGACGAGTGAAGGTGAAGAGGGGACACTTGCAGAATTAATTCAACAGGGAATACAAAAGGTCGAAGAGGCTGCGGTGGCTGATTCAACTTTGATCTGGTTGAAAGCTTTGGGAACATGTTCTGGTGAGATTCCCGGAATTGAATTCATCGAGCAGTACGCTGAAAACGAAGGCTTGGAACCAACCGAAGAGATGCTGACCGAGTGGTTGGTGATCATGTCCCAGTCCGAATTATTCGAGCAGCTTGAACCTGACCAGCAACAGGATTTAAACGATATATTCGCAGCTGCGCGAATTCTCGAAATCGATTTTCTGGTCGGCCAGCTCTGGGAAGCAATCCAGCAGCGACCGGATGCTGCCGAATGGAGTTTTATACTGACCTCAGCTTCGGGTGAGACTTCGCAGCACCTCAGCACCAACCGGGTGAATGTACCGCTGATGATCGCGCGCCCGACTGGACAGAAGCACGCCGTCGGAATGCTCTGGTTACCAGCCTCGATCTGCCTGTCACGATTTTGAACTGGCTCCTTTCCGCGAATCACCTGCGAGAGATTCACGACCAGTTTGCAGCAGTTGGAGTTAACCTGGAAGAAGTGCTCGACAATCCACAGCAGTCCGAGCGAGACTTTGTTTGCTTTACCGGTGCTGCTGGGGAGGCTGGTTTGGCGACCAGGCATTATTTCCTGACCGCGATCTGGAACCCGACACGCAAAGAATTGGATGAAGAAACGCGGAAACTCTATGTATTACCCGAGGACCGGGCTAATAAAGTGAACGTCGCACTGCACGATTTGAAAGTAACTGAAGCATTGTGGGAACATTTGACCGAATTTCTTCGTCAAATTGAGTCGGGCGGCCAACCCCCAAATTCATTTTTTCGGGATCCCGACCTGCTGGAGTTGTGATTCTGGTCACTTTTTTTCGTACGAAGTCCTTTCCAGTAAAAAAGTTAAATCGAGCTGAGAAGGGGTGGTTTCCTATCGATTCCCGTACACACGGTTTCTACAATGTAGTGAAACTGGTTAAACTCGGTACGACATGCCGGATTTGACCAGTCTCAATTCCTGGCATTCTGGTACTCAGAATGATTCTGGAATGTCAGTCAAATCATGATTATCTGGATTTCTCCTACAACTCTAATCTGGTTCACGGGTTAGATAAGAGAAATATTTGTTGCTGTTTCGTTTGTTAAGTGACGGTTAAGGTCGCACTTTGGTTTCATGAACAGCTCCCAGGCAACGACGAATTTCATTCATCGCACGGAAGAATTGATTTATGGCAGAAAATGAACAGGCCACTGCGGACCAGGAGTCGATCGACAAGCTGAGCCGCGTATCAGGAAGTCAAAGAGCAGATGGCCCAGGTAATTGTTGGCCAGCAGGATGTGATCGACCAGTTGTTGATCGCCCTGTTCAGCCGCGGGCATTGTCTGCTGGAAGGAGTGCCGGGTCTTGCGAAAACGTTAATGATCAGCACCCTGGCTCGCTGTCTCTCGATGGGCTTCAGCCGAATTCAGTTTACTCCTGACCTCATGCCCGCCGACATCACAGGAACTGATGTGCTGCAGGAGAACAAAGAAACGGGCAATCGCGAGTTCCGGTTTATCAACGGCCCGATTTTCCACAACGTTGTTCTGGCCGATGAAATCAACCGTACGCCTCCCAAAACACAAGCGGCGATGCTGGAAGCGATGCAGGAACGCCAGGTGACTGTGGGTCAGACCCGGCACCAGTTGAACGAGCCTTTCTTTGTACTTGCGACGCAGAACCCGATTGAGCAGGAAGGAACCTATCCGCTGCCGGAAGCCGCAGCAGGACCGGTTCATGTTCAAGGTGTTTGTGGAATATCCGTCTTTCGCTGAAGAGAAACAGATTGCCAAACAAACGACAGGTTTGAGTGTCGACGATATTCAACCCGTTCTCACCGCGCGAGAGATTATCGACCTGCAAAAAGTGGTGCGACAGGTGCCAGTCACCGATCACATTGTCGATTATGCCCTCGCACTCGTCCGTCAGACGCGCATCAATCAACCCGGTACCCCCGAATTCATCAATGAATGGCTCAGTTGGGGAGCGGGGCCTCGTGCTGTGCAGTACCTGCTGCTGGGAGGAAAAGCCCGGGCATTACTCAATGGACGAACCTATGTCTCCACCGATGATATTGCTGCCCTGGCTGCTCCGGTGTTACGGCACCGAATTGTGACCTCGTTCGTACGCCGAGAGCGAAGGAATTACTCCCGATAAAGTTGTCGAACGTTTGATTGCGGAAACACCCTCCAAGGAAGGTGAACTGACCAGTGACCCGAGACTACAGAAAATTTTTGCGGCCTGAGGAAATCTCGCGGATTTCCCAGCTCGAAGTACGTGCCCGGCACATCGTGGAAGGGTTTCTGTCCGGTTTGCATCGCAGTCCATACTTTGGCCAGTCGATCGAATTCGTACAGCACCGCGAATATGTTCCAGGGGACGACGTGCGCCGTATCGACTGGAAAGCGTGGTCCAAAACCGACAAGTACTATCTCAAACTGTACGAAGAAGACACGAATCTACGGACGACACTTGTTGTCGATTTAAGCGAGTCGATGTCTTTTCAGTCGGGAGCAATGTCCAAGTTCGACTACGGTTGTACCATCGCTGCGGCTTTGAGTTATCTCCTGCTGAGACAACAGGACTCGGTCGGGCTGGTCACTTTCGCCGAGGGGGTTAAGAAACAGCTTCCCCCCAGCAGCCAGCGCAACCAACTGCATGCGATACTTTCTTCGCTGACCGAGCAGTCCCCTGAAGCGAAAACAAACATTTCTGAAATTCTGGGACGGGTCAATGAGTTCCGTTCCCGTAAAGGATTTGTGGTCGTTATTTCCGACTTCTTTGTAGACCAGGACGATCTCTTCAAGGGCTTGCAGATGCTGCGGACACGTGGTCACGATGTGATGCTCTTTCATGTGCTTGATGATCAGGAACTTGACTTCGAGTATCAGGGAACGACGCGGTTCGACGGTATGGAAGAGATGGGAGAACTGGTTTGCGACCCCCGTGCACTGCGAGAAGGTTACCTGGATGCGATGCAGAGCTTCCTGGATGAACTTCGCAGTTACTGCGCTAAAAACATGATTGACTATCAGACAATCCGCACCAGTGAACATCTTGATGCGGCGTTGTCCTACTATTTAAACCATCGCCTCGGTCTGGGACGCTCGGTGCGTACCTGATCGTTTTTTATGACAATGAAACACAGATGCAGGGAATGCATCTGGAATTAAATCGCAGGATTGGGAGATATCCGGCTTTATGATGAGCTGGTTGACACAACATTTTTTTAATCCCTCCTTCGTGCTCCCCTGGGGTGCGTTGCTGCTGGCGATTCCGATCATCATTCATTTGATCAATCGGATGCGGTATCGCCGCGTCCGTTTTGCGGCAATGGAATTCCTGCTCAAAAGTCAGAAGAAAAACCGTCGTCGTCTACTTCTGGAACAGTTGCTGCTTTTGCTGTTACGCATCATCGTCGTAAGCCTGCTGATTGGGCTCATCGCCCGCTTGGTGATCGATCCCTCGGAAATGGCCCTGTTCCAGGGAGCACAGTCGCATCACATTGTTCTGCTTGATGACAGTGGCTCGATGCGCGAACAGTTACCGGAAGAGGACGCCTTTCAGGCCGGACTGGATGTAGTGCGGGAGCTCGCCGCTGAGGGGGGAAAACGCCCGAATACCATTCAGCTCAGTCTGCTCCGGTTATCGAACCCGTCTCAACCGATTATCTATCGACAGACATTGAACGAAACATTCCTGAACGAATTAGAGACCCGGTTGGAAAACCTGAAATGTGGTTTTGGCTCACCCGATCTAAGAACCGGGTTGGAAGCTGTCTGGGAATTGTTTCAGCAGGAAAATGGATTACAGCAACACCTGCATCTTATCTCGGATTTCCGCGAAGAGGACTGGGCTTCACCGCAAGTCCTGGCGGAGCAGTTTGAGAAACTGAATAACGCTGATGTTTCTGTGAACCTGATTCGGACCACCGCCATGCGTCAGGAAAATCTGGCGCTGTCACAATTCGAGGGAGACGTTCACGTCGCAGCAGCTGGAGTTCCCGTCAGGTTAAAGGCGGCAGTGCATAACTATGGTGAAACGGTTGCGAGAAATGTCCGTCTGAGCGTCTTTGCCGATGGGGAGAAACTTCCCATGAGCCTGGAGCTGGAACAACTCAATGCGGGCGAAGAACAACTCAAGGAATTTGATGTCACTTTGCCGGAAGCCGGGAAACATCAACTCGAAATTCGTCTGGAAGAAGATGTACTCTCCGCGGACAACCGCCGGTTTCTGGCACTCGATCTCTCGCAGCGGGTCTCGGTACTCATCATTGATGGCAGCCCCACTCAAATAGGTGCCGAGTATGTCGCCGATGCCCTGGCTGCGGATTCCGACTTAACAGGTATCGATGTCCGGTTGGAATCTCCCGAGTTCTTGAGACTCGAACCACTTGATCGCTTTTCCTGTATCTATCTGTTAGACATCGGCGAGCTTTCGCTGGATGCCGTGGCCGCACTTCAGAAGTATGTGTCACAGGGGGGAGGAATCGCCTGGTTTGCAGGTCAATCTGTGAACCCCGTGTTTTACAACGACAAACTTTCCAGTGGTGAGCCGATCCTGTTCCCGGTTCCTCTGGAACCGACGAGTGAAAAACTGGTTGAACTCGATTTTGACCAGTTCAGTGAAAAAAACATTGCGGATATTCAATTCGACGCACATCCGTTATTCAAAGTGATGGCCGGGCAGGACAATCCTTTTGTAGATATGGTGCGGGTTCTCAACTACTTCGCGGTTCGAGTTGGCTGGGATGAAAAAACTTCCGAGGCAACCGAAGGGGTGCAGGTCATCGCGAGATTAAGGAACAACGCTCCATTTGTACTGGAACATCAACCCACATCCGAAAGCGGCAAGATTGTCACGTTCCTGTCGACTGCAGGAACCGAGTGGAATAACTGGGCACTCAATCCGAGCTATGTCATCTTTCAACTGGAACTGCAGAAGTACATTGCCCGTAAGGAATCGGAACTTGCCTCGCGCGAAGTTGGTGAGCCGATCGAACTCAGTTTGCCGGCGGTCGATTATATGGAGCAGGTCGACGTGCTGGTTCCGGAAGAAACTGGAAAACGTCGTACACGCATTCAGGCTGTAGCCCGTTCCAATGCGAGCAGCGATCAGAACACCACTGCGGAAGATCTGAAACTGACGGCCCGTTACGGAGATACCAACTGGCCGGGGGTTTATCAGATTGAATTACTGACACAGAACCAGGTTAAAGAAGAACGTTGGCTCGCTTACAATGTTCCCGTGCAGGAAAGCCGCCTGGATATTATGGAAACAGGAAAACTGTTTGCGGCCAGCGGCGAATACAGCAATATTCATATTCATGAACCGGGCGAACTGCAGGGGCTGAAAGAAGAAGAGGCCGGGCAGGACGTACGGAAGTTTTTATTAGTGGCGTTGTTGATCTTCCTCCTTCTGGAGCAGGTAATGGCGTATCACATGAGTTATCACCCCAAAGCAGTAGCACAGCCTAAATGATCAGGTTATTTTCCCAATCGATGAGTCCTGCAGTATCCAGCGATGACTGGAGTGCGCTCGAATTGAGCTGGCCGGGTGGTCCCGGTGAGTGGGCGATCTACGGTGGAGGGATTCTCCTGATCATTCTGCTCTCACTCTTCATCACCTATAAAGATACCCGCTTCCTGCCGCGCTGGGTCACGGTGCTGCTGGGAACGTTACGACTGCTGTTGGTTGTCGGGTTGAGTGTGATCGCGCTGAACCCGCAGGAACGAACCCAGAAAATGTCGTTTCGCCCCTCAAGGGTAGCGCTGCTGGTTGATACATCCTTATCGATGCGTTTTCCGGAGAATGATCTCTCTGAAGGAGAGACTGCGCGTGACACTAACCAGCCGACTCGTGCTCAGGTGGTCGAACAGCTGCTCTCTGATTCAGAGTTTCTCAATAAATTACAGCAGGAACATGAAGTCAGCCTGTATACCTTCGATACCGAATTGCATGGCCCGCACACAGTTTATCCAAGTCTGGATCGCCGAGGAGTGAAACCTGGTGCGGAGACAGCTTCTCCGGATACAGAAAGTGTCGCTGACGAATCGCAAACCGCCAGTCCTGAATCCAGCACCCCCTCTCTAAACTGGGAAGAAATTCTGCAACCGCAGGGAGCTGAAACCCGATTGGGTGAGCGCTGGTAAACCTGATGCGCGATGCGGGTGGTAAAACCTTCTCGGGAGTCGCCCTCTTCTCGGATGGAGGAGCTAATGCGGGAATCTCGATCGAAACAGCCAATGAATTGGCGCGAGCAAATAATGCGAGAATCGTCTCTGTAGGTGTCGGGGGAACAGCTCAGCCACTCAATTTACAACTGACCAAAGTTCAGGCTCCTTCGCAGGTACACATCAAAGATCCATTTGAACTGACGGTCTTCCTGCAAAGTTTTGGACTCGCGGGGAAGACAGCGAAACTGGAACTGCTCATGCGACCTGAAAACCAGGTCGACGAAGAACCGGCGCTCATTGCGACTCAGGAAGTTCAGCTTCTCGAAGATGGATTGCCACTTGAGGTCGAGTTCGAGCAGAACCCGACCGTCGTCGGCGCTTCGAATATCTGATTCGTGGTTCAGTCTCCGCAGAACGGTCGGAGATCACCGAGGATGACAACCTGCTGAGACGTTCCATAACAGTGGAAGATAAAAAGACAAAGGTGCTGCTGGTCGCAGGTGGTCCGATGCGCGATTACCGTTTCGTACGGAATATGCTCTATCGGCATCCCGGGATGATCACCGATGTCTGGCTGCAGAGTGTCGATGCAGGCTCGTTTGGTATGGTCAGCCAGGAATCGAACAAACTGCTGACGAATTTCCCGAGCTCAGCTATTGAGTTAGTTGAGTACGACGCCATTCTGGCCTTTGATGTCGACTGGAAACGGTTCACTCAGGATCAGTTGGAGCTACTCCATACCTGGGTAGCCGAACAGGCGGGTGGACTGATTATGATTGCAGGAGATGTGAACACCCCGAATCTAGCCCGCAATGAATCTGATCTCGGTTTGGTGAAAGAACTTTCGCCCGTGATCTTTGCGACCCAGGTAAGTGGAATTGGTGTAGGTGGCCGTGCTCAACAGGCCTGGCCACTGGAATTGACAGAAGAAGGTACCTCCGCGGGATTTCTCCAGTTAAATGAAGATGGAGCTGGTGCAGCTGAAGACTGGAAACAGTTCCCGGGTATCTATCGCTGTTATCCGACCAGTGGCGTTAAAGCCGGGGCGACAATTTACGCTCGGCATTCGGACCCACGTACCCAGACTTCGGATGGCGCCCCTGTGTTTCTGGCATCGCAATTTTTTGGTTCCGGGTTTGTGCTTTATGTCGGCAGCGCCGAGCTCTGGCGTCTGCGTTCGGTAGAAGATGATTATCTCGATCGCTTCTGGACGAAAACAATCCGGGAAGTTCAACAGGGACGAGCCCGTCGCGGAAACCCGCGGGGAACGATCCTGCTGGAACGAACTCAATATCTTCTGGGGCAGACAGTGCGACTGAGAGCCAAGCTACTCACCCCTCAACTTGAACCGTATCAGGCGGCCTCCGTACCACTGGATGTGCTGGTACTCGATCAAAGTTCCAAAACCTTTACGGTACCTCTTAAACCTCATCCGGAATTACCCGGTCAATTCGTCGGTGAATTCCGCGCGAACCTACCAGGTACACATCAATTACAGGTCGAGATACCGGATACCAATGAATCACTTATCGAAAAAATCGATGTTCGTCTCCCCAACCTGGAATCAGATGATCCCCGTCAGAAAGTCGGGCTGTTGTCTGAACTCTCGCGAGATACAGGGGGGCAGTACATGACCCTTTCTGATGCCGGGAATTCACTGGCTGAGCAGTTTCCCAACCGGGGAGAAGAATTCCTCGTCGATGAGAGTCTGTTGACTCTCTGGGATCGCCGGTGGGTTCTGTTCCTGATGGTTGGTTTTCTCGGCTTCGAATGGTTGGTTCGCAAACTGTACAAACTGGCCTGAGGAAAGCAGGCCGACTGGAACAATTTATCTGTTAAATTTGATCAGAATTAATTTCATTGAACACTGGTGTAACCATGTCAGCGGAACCAGAAACAACTCGCACAACACCGGATGACTTCCGGGAATCAGTCTGGGAGATCCTCTCACAGTTGCGTCAACAAATACGCAATTATGTGACGGCCATTTCCATTTCCCGGCTCATTATTCTGCTGGGAGGAGTTTTCTGGGGGACATTGCTCATCGATCAGCTGTATTTCATGGTGACCAATCTGGAACTTTCCGTGGGCTTCCGGAAATTTCTGATCGGTCTCAGCCTGATCGGTTTACCCCTGTTTCTACTCTGGTCACTCTGGCCTTTGTTCCGGCAGATGCGCTCTCGCGCTCTGGCCCTGGTCCTCGAACGCCGCTTCCCCCAGCTGAACGACCGTCTGATCACGGCGGTAGAATATCTGCAAGGGGATCATGGCTCTCTTCCCGAGTTAACCCGCCAAATGCTCGGACGCACCGTGCGCGATGTCAGTCAACAGGTGAAGCAGCTGCCCTTATCCGATGTCTTTGAACGTCGTCCATTACAACGGGGTGTGATCTCAGCTGTGGGTGTGACCTTATCGGTCCTGGTCTTTCTGGTGTTGAATCAGGAGGCAGCCGCACGCTGGAAACATGCTTATGTCGATTTGGATCAGACCTACTGGGAACGCACAACCGAGCTGACAGTTAAAGTGATCGCCCAACCGAGCGACCAGGTCCGGGAATTCGACGAGAACCTCGAATACAAACACGCGCGTGGTCGAGACCTGGTCGTGCTGGTAGAAGTCCCTGAGGGGATGAATCCCGATGGAAAACCATGGGTTGTTCCAGATCGCGTTCGCATTGATATGGAATCGCAAGGTCGTGACAGCTACCTCGTTCTCAATCGCACCGGCGAGCGTGAATTTACCTATACCTTTACCAAGCTTCTGCATGATCTCGACTTTGAAGTGCAGGGGGGAGACTTCCGCAGCCCGAATTCTTACCATGTGCAGTTAGTGGAACCACCCCAGGTTGAGGAAATTACACTCGATTGCCTCTACCCGGCTTATACGCAGCTTGCTCCGATAGGACGTGATGGGAAACCTCAGCGAGAACTGCTTAAAGTTCAGGGAAGTCAGATTTCCATTCCGCATGAAACCTCTTTTCTGCTGAACTGCATTACGAACAAACCACTCGTGCGGGCATCGCTCAGAACGGATCACTTCGAGATTCAGCTTGATCCCGCACAACCCCTGTGGACCGGCTTTCTGGAAGAAGGAGAGCGACAGGAGGCTCAACCACTTCAATTACCAGAGCAGGCCGGTATCTTTCCAGAATCCAATCGGTTGGCTTTTCCCTTCCAATTGTCCAAAAGAGTCGAGGCAGGCCACGAGCAGCAGGTGCCGGCAAAGTTTGGTCCGAGTGCTCTCATTCGGATTGTGCTGGAAGATGAAGATGGTGTGATTTCCGATCAACCAATCCGGCTCAACATTACTGGCATTGAAGATCAGCCTCCGATGATTGAAACCGAACTCAAAGGGATCAGTAGCTCCATCACTCGCAAAGCGATGATTCCCATGACGGGCCTGCTGAAGGATGACTATGGATTAAGCAAAGCCAGGTTCGAGTATCGCATCGAGGAAGAGGAAGAATGGCAACCCCGACCATTTCGAAACAGCCCCTCGGGAAGTCCAGCAGAATTTCAGCTGGAACGGAGTGAAACAGAAAAGTACGAACTGTTCGAAGTTCTACCTCTCGATTTGAATATCGGTCAGAGATTAACCATTACCGTTTTTGCTCAGGATGGTGATGACATCAATGGACCGCACCCCTCTCGCAGCCAGCAATATGTGTTCACGATTGTGGATACGGATGAACTCCTTTCTCTGCTCTACAATAAAGAGTTGAATCTGCGGCGTCGCTTCGAACGTATTATCGAAGAGATGGAAAAAACAGAACGCGATTTTGATGCGGCACTGGAGCAGGTTAAAGAGCTGGAAGAGCAGCAGGCAAATGGTGCTGACGCCGATAGAAAAATTCTGTTGCAGCGTTCCCTGGCCGTGGCGGGACAAAGGGGTTTGTTTCAGGTTCGGAAGAATCGCAGTGAGACACGGGCGGTTGAAGAATCGTTCCAGAATCTGCTGGAGGAATCGGTGAATAATGGCGTCGATACCGCTCAGATGATTGAACGCATCAAGGATTTAATCACCCGCCCCTTAAGGGATATCCATGAAAATTCTTTCCCCGCTCTGGACGAGCAGCTTGGGCTGTTCAAGTTGTCGATTGAAGCGGGGGCCTCGGGACGGAATGAATTAACGGAAGCAAGTCGCATGACGGCCCGCATTCTGGCCGAGATGCGGGGGGTTCTGGAGGAAATGCGGGATTTGCTCGAATTTCATGAAGCCCTGCAGGATTTGAAGGAAATAATTGACACACAGAAGGATATTTCTGACGAAACCGAAAAACAGCAGAAAGACAGCCTGATTGATTCCCTGAAGTCACTCGGAATTGAATAATTTACGGAGCCAGAAGTCGTTCTGAACTATAGAATACAGTACAGGTTTCTTCCGCCTGGAAGGGCTTGTCATTTCGACTCAGACAGGAGTTCTACCATGTATGATCCAACCTGGAAATCGGATCGACCAGATCACCTTCTGGCCAGACCGGGTCATCTCGCTCGTATTCTGTGCACTCTAATAATTTCTGGACTGCTGCTGGCCTGCTCACCTGGTTGGGCACAGGATCAGGAAGAACCAGGTTCTCCCCTGAATGAACGTCAGAAGTCACTGGCT
This sequence comes from Planctomycetaceae bacterium, assembly GCA_041398805.1. Lineage (GTDB taxonomy): Bacteria > Planctomycetota > Planctomycetia > Planctomycetales > Planctomycetaceae > Polystyrenella. Next base: position 392,341 of record JAWKUC010000005.1, read on the forward strand.
GTTCGCTATCAGCAACTCGAGAAAATGCTCGAGCAAATGGCCCAGTACATGTGGAAAACCGACCCGGAACGGGCCGAGCTGTTAATGCGGGCCATTGGCCAGAGCAAGCAGAACCGCATTGGCGATCAGATGGAGCAGATCGCCCGACTCCTGGAACAGGAGCAACTCGGTGAAGCATTCGATCAACAGGGCGAAGCGGTGAAAATTCTGGAATCGCTTTTCCAGTTACTGCAAAGCCAGGATCGACTTTCCGAAATTGAAAGCGAGCAGGAACGGATTGAAAAAATCCTGAAGGAACTGAAGCAGATCGCAGCCAAAGAGAAAAACCTGCACATCGCCACCGAGCGCGGTGGTGACATGAAACGTCTGAGTGAAAAGCAGTCTGATATTGCCGAACAGAACCAGAAGCTCTCGGAAGAGATTCAGAATCAGGATCAGGAACGAAACAAAGAAGAAGATGGGGAGAATTCTGCGGAGAACGACTCCGAGAATTCAGATGCCAATCAGGACCCGAACGACAATAACCCTACTCCCGATCCTAAACAGCAGGACCAGCAACCGGGCCAGCAGTCTGATCCGCAGCAAGGCCAACAGCAGCAAGGCCAACAGCAGCAAGGCCAACAACAGCAAGGACAACAGCAACAAGGTCAGCAACAGCAAGGTCAGCAACAGCAAGGTCAGCAACAGCAAGGTCAGCAACAGCAAGATCAGCAACAGCAAGATCAGCAACAGCAAGGTCAACAGCAGCAGGGTCAGCAACAAGAGCAGCAAGACAATACCCCCGGACGCGAGGAAATTGAGCAGGCCCAGGAGAACCTGGAAAAGGCGATTGAAAAACTGAAAGAAGAGCAGCGGGAAGAAGCGACTGAAGAACAACGTCAGCGCTGGAGAAGTTACTGGCTGCCAAAGAAAAACTGGAGGAAATACTTCGTCAACTGCGTGAAGAAGAGCGGGAGCTTGTTCTGGCATCGCTCGAAGCCCGTTTTCGCAAAATGCTCGCTTTGCAGACGACGATCAATTCCGGAACCGAGACGGAGCGGCAAACACCGACTGATCAATGGACCAGTCGACACTTTGACAGGTGCGAGAGCTGGCTCAACAGGAACAATCTGTTGAACTGGAAGCGAGTAAGCGCACTCAGTCTCTTACGGGAGGAAGGTTCCTCTGTCGCTTTTCCAGAAGCTGTAGAGCAACTGCTTGAGGATATTAAGATGGTTGTGAAGAGGTTGCAGAAAGAAGATGTGACCGAGTTCACCCGGGCGGTTGAACAGGATATTGTGACCGCCATTGAGGAGATCATCGCCACACTCCAACAGGAAATGGAAAAACAGTCTGAGCAGAATCAACAGGGTCAATCTGGAGGGGGAGGTCAGCAGGGTGATCCGGGTCTGGTCGAAAAAATTGCCGAACTGAAAATGCTCCGCACCTTACAATACCGCGTCAACAGACGAACGACCCAGATTGGTCAGTTGATCACCGGAGAACAGGTCGAAGAACAGGAACTTCTCGATCAACTGGAGGGATTGGCTGATCGGCAGGATCGTATTCGGGAAGCGACCTATGACATCTCCACACAGAAAAATCAGTAGGAGCAGGATGATGAACTACTCTAGAAACAGAATGGATTGTCGACCAGTATTTCAGCAATGCCTGCTGATGTTACTCTGCTGCTGTTCATTACTGATGACGCAGGTGAGTCCAGCCCTCGCTGATACAGATCTCGTATATTCAACCCGTTCTGTCGAGGACGTCCGTGAAACAACTCGAAACTGGCTCAAATCGCATTCAGAAAACGAAGAGTGGCAAACGGAATTCGATCAACTCTGGGAATCGGCAACAGCGGATCGCTTAACCGAGACCGTTGTGAACTCAGGATTACTGATTCAGCCGGAATTGAATCGCTGGTTGGAAATCACGCAAGGTTCGATCTTCAGTCATCTGGAGACCTACCAGGAATTTCTGGAGAAGCTAAAAGCGGCGAGTGAGGAAGAAAATCAGGATCAGCATTATCTACTGAATCAGATCGGGCTCTATGTGGGCGCTTCCTTAACCCGTGCTCAGGAATACGATGAAGCCTGGGAAATCTTCTCCGTGCTGAAGCCGGGGAATGTCGTCGATCCTGGTGAGTATTTCTTCTACAAGTCAATCTGTGCTCAGCAATTGCTGAAGCGGGAGGAAGCCCTTGAGGCATTAACCGCATTGCTTGATCAGACCGAACAGATTCCTACCCGATACAATCGAGTGGGAGAACTGATGAAACAGGAACTCGAGCAACTCGAAGCAGAATCGATTGGTGAGATTGCTCATAAAATGGGCGACTCCGAACGACGTCTTGATCTCGGACGTGCGGGTCGACGCGTTCAGAAAGTTCAGAAAGAAATTCTGGATGCCCTCGACAAAATGATCGAAGACCTGGAACAGCAGCAACAACAACAGGCATCTGCCGGGCAGGGGAATGGTTCAGGGCAACAGAATCAGGGGGGAGTTCAGCCATTGCAGGAGAGTATCATTAAAGGCTCAACTGCACCGGGCGAAGTGGACCCGAAAAAATTCAAAAAGCAGGGGAGCTGGGGAGATCTTCCTCCTAAAGCCGAAGCGCGAGCTCGAAGTCTGATCGACCGCGATTATCCTGCACATTACCAACAGGCCATCGAACGTTACTTCAGAAAACTAGCTACACGGCCAGCTGAGGATTAACTATATGAAATTCTGTCTTTCGGGCTTATTACTGCTACTCACTCTAGTTTGGACGGGAGTCAATCTTCCTGCGGCCGAATTACGTCTTTTGAGTGGTGAGAAGTCGGAAGTCGAACTGGCCTCGATTGGATCAGAATCAATTCAGGTAATGCAGGAGGGAAAATCGACTGAAATTCCCCTGGGGAATCTGCTTTCACTCACTTTTCCCGAACCGGAAAAAGTTGCGGCGGAACCGTATCAGATCACCCTGCGTGATGGTTCCCGTTTTCGGGCCACTGGAATTGAAATGAACCCGCGACAGTTCGATCTAAAGTCACAGGTATATGATCGAGCTTCATTTCCAACGAATTCCATTTCGAATCTCCTCTTTCAACCTCTCGATGAAGTCATCACCCCCATCTGGCAGGACTTGTTAACGAAAGAGTACGATGCCGATGTCGTCATCATTCGTAAGGGAGATCTGCTCGACCGCATTCGCGCTGTGGTCGGAGAAATCAAAGAAGGTAAATTGCAATTGATTCTCGATAAACGCGAAGTAGAAGTCCCGCTCGAAAAACTATTCGGTGTCATCTTCACCACTCGAAATGAAACGCTTCCTGATGGTTTCTGCACAGCGACTTTTTCCAATAAAGAAAAAGTTACTTTCAAAAGCCTCAAGAACTCGAAGCAAACCTGGAAAGGGGAACTGGTTCAAGGGGGGAGCGTGATTTTTAAATCAAGCTATCTCTATCAGCTTGATTTCAGTTCAGGGAAAATTGTTTATCTCTCCGACCTGGAACCAGATCAGCTGAAGTACAAACCGTTCTGGGGGGATTTCACCTGGACCTATGAGCGTGATCTCAATGGAGACGGTGACCGACTTCGCTTAGGCAAAGAGGAATTCGACAAAGGGTTATGGATCCACTCCCGCACTGAACTGGAATACCGCCTGGTGAAAAAATACAGTCGCTTTCAAGCGGTGGTCGGTATCGACGAAGCGATTGCTGCAGAGATCAGGGCCAAGGGAGTCGGAAAAGTGGAGCTGACCATTCTGGGCGATGAGCAGACTCTAATCAAACAGGTGATTGGTCCGACAGACCCTCCTCAGGAACTTGATTTCGACCTGACAGGTATTCTCCAGCTCAAAATTATTGTGGATTACGCGGATGACCTGGATATCGGCGATCACCTTGTTCTCGGAAACGCACGCGTTCTAAAATGATTTCAGCTCTTCAGAAACTTTGTATGCGACCTTTCGGAAGGATTTCGCTGGTGAATAAGCATGTAAGCGGGAACTCAATTCAGCAACTGCTGCTGTTCCTCATCTGTTTCGCACTGATGAAGACAACCTGGCTGATTACAGCATTACCAGCCGTTGAACCAGAAGTGTTGGAAGCAGAACGAGCCCGAATTGAAACAGTGGCGACTATCTCCCGGGCGACAGTCTGTGTATTCGGCTCTCAGGGAGGGGGTGGAGGCTCCGGTGTTCTGATTTCAGCCGATGGTTATGCACTGAGTAACTTCCATGTTACCGAGGCAACCGGGACGTTCATGAAATGCGGATTGAACGATGGCAAACTTTACGACACAGTACTGGTTGGGTTGGATCCCACAGGGGATGTTGCCCTGATCAAGCTACTCGGACGCGATGATTTTCCTTTCGCCCCACTGGGAGACAGTGATCGCGTTCAGCTTGGTGATGAAGTTTATACAGTCGGGAATCCCTTTCTGCTGGCCGCGGATTACAACCCTTCCGTAAGTCTTGGAATTGTCTCCGGTGTGCATCGTTATCAATATCCCGCAGGTACCTTCCTGGAATATACAGACTGCATTCAGGTCGACGCGGCAATCAATCCGGGAAACTCCGGTGGACCGCTCTTCAATTCTGCTGGTGAAGTGATCGGAATTAATGGTCGCGCCTCTTTTGAAAAAAGGGGACGCGTCAATACTGGTGCCGGTTACGCCATCTCCATAAACCAGATCAAAATGTTCCTTGATCATCTGAAATCGGGTCGCGTTGTTGATCACGCAACATTAGGGGCGACGCTGGTTACAGATGATGATAACGCACTTTATGTCGATCAGATTCTGGAATCAGAATCTGTTCATCGGCGTGGCCTGCGAAGTCAGGACGAAATTATTTCGATGGCCTCTCGAACACTCTCTTCTGTCAATCAATTCAAAAATATTCTGGGCATCTTTCCCGCCGGCTGGCCAGTTACTTTAACCTACCGGCAGGAAGGGGAAACCCATCAGATGCTGGTCAGGTTGCCTGCGCTGCACTCCAGTCAGGAACTTGAAGAGATCGTCAAACCGAAACAGGGAATGCATCTAGCTTTAGGAGAGGCACCCCAAAAACCGGAAGGCCCGGAAGAATATAAACACCTCTTTGAAGAGAGACCTGGTTACGCGAACTTTCATTTTAACCGGGTGCAACAGGAACGCGTTTTGAAAAGTTTCCAGGCATCGATTGAGGGGTTGAGTACAACGGAATCATCTGGTGGAAAGAGCGTGCAGGTCATCACGGGAACGGAAGCCGAGGGGGCCAAATACGAATTGATCCTGGCACCAACAGGAGTTGGTTTTCGGATTGGTCGCGGAGCCTACTTTCAACCCCTTCAGGGTGAATCGGGTATTGATGAGCCCCCCGGAAGTGGAGGTCTGCTGATTGCACTTCATCAGTTGCAGCTTTGGCTCTCCTTCCGGGAATCTGGATTTACGGATGCCTATTATTGGGGAAGTGAACCTCTCGATGGAGAGGGGGCCCAGACCGATGTGTTGATCACCACCTGGGAGAATATGGAATCACGCTGGTTGTTCGATCAGAAAACGGGAAGACTTGTCGGACTGGATTCCAGGCGGGTCGAAGATGTCGAAGCCTGCGAACTTCGTTTTGGAGAGATCAAACAATACGACCAGGCAATATTTCCGGAAACGATTCAGGTCTCTTACGCTGGAAAGGTTCTGGTGAAATTAAACACCAGTGAAATCCAGGTGAAACAGGCTACTCAACAACCTGATTCTAACGGAGAGGGGCAGTAATGATGCGAACTTCAATCTCTCCTCTTAAGCTGCTCCTGCTGGTGACAATTCTCCTGTTGGGCTCCTATCAACATTGTGTGCAGGCAGAAAATCGTCTGACTCCTGTACTGAATAAAGTTCTTCCCTGCATGGTGAAAATATTCGGAGCAGGGGGAATCAGTAGTCTTGAAAGTTACGGGACAGGATTTCTCGTCTCGCCCGAAGGGCACTTTGTCACTGTCTGGTCGCATGTGCTCGACACAGATCGGGTAAGAGTCGTGCTCGCCGATGGACAGCGCCTCACAGCCCAGATCGTAAATTTTGACCCAAAACGAGACATCGCATTGCTGAAACTGGAAGGTGAATTCGACAGCCTCCCCTATCTGGACCTGGAGAAAATCAGCTCCGCTAATGTGGGGACCCGCATCCTGGCGTTCAGCAATATGTTTAAAGTCGCTACGGGCGACGAACCGGTCTCAGTCATGCATGGAGTCATAGCAGCGAAAACAGAGCTGGAAGCCCGTCGTGGTTCTTACGAGGTTCCCTTCGAAGGCCCCGTCTACATACTTGATGCACCTACTAATAACTCAGGTGCAGCAGGGGAGTCTTAACCGATTATCAGGGGAACCTGATCGGCATGCTTGGGAAAGAACTGCGCAATAGTGAAACGAATACTTGGGTTCATTATGCAATGCCCATCGATCGTGTCGCCACTGCTGCCCTTGCCATGAAAGCGGGTAATTATGATGGTCGTGAGGAGGACGATCTCGAACGACCCTCAGCGGCCGCAGGTAAAGTACAGCCTAAGGATTTTGGATTGATCTTAGTACCCAATGTGGTCGTCAGAACTCCCGCCTATGTCGACCGGGTCTTGCCTGACTCTGTGGCAGCTGAAGTCGGTGTGAAACCGGACGATCTTATTTTATTCGTCAATGATCAAATTGTCCCCTCGATAGATGACCTGCTGCAGGTCGTTTCCAGACTGGAAGAGTTTGATGATGTGAAAATGATTGTCAGACGGGGCGATCAGATTCTTACCCTGGAATTTACTGTCCCTGTAAAGGAAGAGTAACTGTATCCCGATGAAAATGTATGCTTACACATCAAAACTCAATCTCTCTCAGTCTTACCAGAGAAATCAGGAGAATCGTTTGGGTAAACTCATCCCTGGATTCCTTTTCAGTCTGATCATGCTTTGCGCACCGCTGTCTGCGAAAGCACAACCAGCGGAAACAGTTGAGGTCCTGGAACAACAGGCCTTTCAGGAAGCAGTCGCCCAGGTCTCTTCTTCGATTGTGCGAATTGAAACTGTTGGGGGGCGTGATGTTGTTCAATCTCAGTTGACCGCAACAGCAGCCTCGACGGGAGTGGTGATTTCTACTGATGGATACATCATCACCAGTTCGTATCATTTTATTTCTGAACCAACTTCGATCATTGTGCAATTAGCTGATGGTCGCCGATTTCCGGCAACACAGGTTTCACAAGATTATGTATTACAGGTTACTTTGTTAAAAATTGAAACGAGCGATCTGTTAGTTCCTCCGGCAGTAGACGAATCGAAATTACAGGTTGGGCAATGGGCTTTGGGGATCGGCAAAACCTATTCCTCGGAACTCCCGAATGTAACTGTCGGAATTGTCAGCGCTCTAAATCGTGTCTGGGGTAAGGCGATTGTTCAAACGGATGCCAAAATTTCTCCTGTTAATTATGGTGGTCCCCTGATCGATATTCAGGGCAAGGTGATTGGTATCCTGGTCCCCCTGGCTCCCGATGACAGTTCGGTGCAGGCGGGTACAGACTGGTACGATTCCGGAATTGGGTTTGCCGTTTCCTTCCAGAAAATACAGCAGCAGCTGGAGTTGATGAAAACAGGTCAGCAACTCAAAAAAGGATTGCTGGGAATCATCATCGCAGGGGGACAGGCTCTTGGTATCCCTGCAAAAATTGAAAATATCCGCTTTGGTTCTCCTGCAGAGAAAGCAGGTATTAAAGAGGGTGATCTGATCACAAGTGTTAATGATCAGCCAATTGAGACGAAGACTGATCTCGAATTTGCCCTCGGTCCTCGCTACGCCGGTGACGTACTCAAAATTACATTTCAGCGGGAATCTGAATCTCAAACTGTGGAAGCGACTCTGGTCGATGAATTACTTCCTTACGAAGCGGGGTTCATCGGGATGCTCGCCGAACGCAAATCGCTGCAGTCGACAGAACCGGGTGTCCGTATACGCTTCGTCTACCCTGAAAGCCCTGCCGAGCAAGCGGGCTTAAAAGCAGGTAATCGAGTTTTGCAGTATGAAGGTGAACCGGTTGAATCTCCCGCACATCTGGAGGAACTGGTTGGCTTCAGCATGGTAAATGAAGAGGTGAAATTACTTGTTCTTAAAAACGAGGGAGAACAGGAAATAACAATCAAATTAGCTTCCAGCCCTCAGGTAGGTCTTCCCAGCGATCTGGAACCCGCTTTGATTCCAGCGCTTGATCCGAATGAACTGCCGGATGATCTACCAGAGCGTGGGAGGATTACCCGCAAGCTGGAAGAGTTGAAACACCGTTACTGGGCCTACATTCCTGAAGATTATAATCCTGATTATCCCTACTCCCTCCTAATCTGGATTCACCCGGGCGGGAAGCCTCAGGAAGCCGCCATGCTGAAAGCGCTGCGGGCCGAATGCGATAAGCGGGGAATAATTATTCTCGCACCCTGGCGAATGAAGAGGAGGGATGGAGCAATGAGGAATTTGAATTCATTGTCGAGCTGCTTAAAATCTTCCGCGAAGAATACTTCATTGATCCATGGAGAACAGCGGTCCTCAGTTCGGGAGACAGTTCCCGGTTTGCGACTCAATTAGTCTTCCGTAATTCGGAGCAGGTCGCCGGTCTGGCACTGTTCAATTCTCTACTGGCAGCACGACCACCAGAAGCTGAACCTGGCCTTGATCTCAGTTTCTTTTTTGGTGCGGCGAGCGATTATCCACAGTATCCCCAGTTGCAGAAGATCGAAAAACATCTGCGCGAGATCAAACACGAGACTGTTCTTGAGCAGTCCGCACAGGAAACAACAGTTGAATTTCCAGAGGATTTGATTAATCGACTCTCCGTATGGATTGATTCACTGGACCACATTTAACTAGAACCGATCCTGAAATCCAGTTAGACCCGCGCTTAATTCCGGCTATTGCACTCACTCAGATCGTATTCCGTTTTTTCAGTCAATTCAGGGAATCAGGTATGTCGGCAGGAGAACTGCTGGAAGCAGTTATTTTAGGTATTGTTCAGGGGATCGCCGAATTTTTGCCTGTCAGCTCTTCCGGTCATCTGGTGATTTGTGCTGATTTAATAAAGTCATTCACGGGTGAAAAATTTGACCCGGAAGCCAGCCTGCAAATGAATGTCGCCCTGCATGCGGGAACTCTTTTGTCGATCCTGGTTGTCTATCGGCATGATCTCAGAAAAATCGCGTTCCAACCCCGGTCCTGGTGGCCGATCATCGTGGCGACTTCTCCTCTGGTATTAATCGCATTGAGCCCAGTGAAAGATTTGCTGGAACAGTATTCATCACCACTCGTTGCCGGTTGCTGCCTGGTGGTCACTGCGATGTTATTGTTCATGACCTCGCGTTTTCTGAAAGAACCCGATTCAGAATCGCCTACAGATCTCGAAGTTCCGCTTCATAAAGCATTTCTGATTGGGCTGTTTCAGGCGGTTGCTTTGTTGCCTGGAATCTCTAGATCCGGCTCAACAATCGCTGGAGCACTTTTTACAGGGATCCCGAGACAGGCCGCAGCACGCTTTTCCTTCCTAATTGCTATCCCTGCAATTGCCGGAGCGACGGTCCTGATGATGAAAGATTATTTTACCGAACCGAGTGTCACCTCGGTTTCCCCTGTCGCACTGGGAGTAGGGGCCGTCATTTCTTTCCTGGTAGGGCTGGTTTCCCTCAAGGGCTTACTGGCAATCATTTCGCGAGGAAAGTTGCACTACTTCGGTTGGTACTGTTTGACGGTTGGTTTAGTAACCATCATCTGGAAGGTAACCAGCAACAGCTGAGTGACTCGCATCTTCATTAGATGAGAGGTCTGTTTTCAATGAGTAGCGCACTCTATCAGAGATAATTATGAGCCGGGGCTCTGCCTCCAAAACTCAATTTCTGTTTACTCTGAGAGTGGCGGTAATGGAGAGTCTCCTAACAGGTAGTGTCGTACCAGCTGTATTGTGAGATAAACAACAGCCGACATGAAGAAGATCAATCCGATAATGGGCAGAACCCAGAATCTCCACCAGATAAAACTGACGACCACCAGACTGATTAACAGGCTGTATCGAACAGCGAATTCTGGGAACCAGCTTTTTCGACTGAGGAAGCGGTAACCGAGAAGAGTCGTAATCGCTGTTATCAGTAATAATGCTCCACGCAGCGGTAGAGTATAACTGAAGTTGTAAAAAGTCAGTTCGTAATACAAGAGTCTTTTCTTGAGAAGCAAATGGATGGCTGACTGATCCGGAGGTGTTAACACATCCTGTAACTTCTCTGAATCCCAGATCGGATTGAAGTCGATATTCAGTCTTCCGAATTCGGTGAGATTCTTCTCGTTCAGCTCTGCTTGTGAAAGCACTGTGTAATAACCGGCCATCCTGCCGAGGATCTGTTCTCTAGTCGCTTGGTCTTTTATTTCCGGATAGAAATCAAGTAGATCACCAAGAACCCGCAATTGATAATCTTCAGAAGGAAGATCGAAGACCGCCGGACCACTGATTGAAGTTGTGTCATAAGCGGAATTGATGGTCACCAGGGTTTCCGGAGCGTTCACCGCCTGTAAGGTGGGTAATCTGTTAAGTGACTGTCTGAACCCGAACCAGCTGGAAGTGAGAGGGATTTCCCAGTGCACGATTACATAATTAATCCCTTTAGGCGCGGAGATTAACAGGTCGTTTTCAAATAAATTCGAGTCCGGGAAGTTTTTCTGATTCAGAACGACCCCTTTGAGTTGAAACTCGGGGAGCCAGTGAATAACCAGGTCCTTGGTTTCCGGACAGCGACAGCAGATTGTGGTTCTGCCAAGTAAAGACTGGTTTCCTGTCAGTTCACAGGATAAGTGTTGAAACAGAAATTCCACGCTTTGAGGTTCGCTTTGCAGATTCCTGGAGAACTCAATTTTCTCAAGTCCTTCGGTTATCCGATACAGCTCCAGCAATGGGTCGACTTTCTGGAACAGGAATGGGTCCTCCACGATCGTATCTTCCTGAACAAGAGCCAGTCCATTTAACTTGGGGATAACGAGCGAGTTCTTATCAATCGCAAGATAATTCACTACAGGGTGATCGCTGGCAATTCCGATGGAGCCCATGGACCAGGTGTGAACAATCGGCACAGGTAACTTGAGATTGAGTGTGGCCCTCAAATCCTGTTTGTTATCCTGAGGCAATGTCGCTTTTATTACAGTCTGGCCTTTCGCGTTTCGCGAGAGAACGATGAAATCAATTCCATTATTAGTGAACTGAGTCTGGTCAATGAGGTTTGTAAATTCAGCCGGAAGGAGAATTCTGAAGTTCTGGGGCTCAGATTGTGCCGGAAGATACATATCAATTTTTATGTCATAATGCCTGTTTCCACCCAGGGATGGCTGGATACTGGTGATCGATTTAAAGGGACGTAGCTCTTTACGTTGAGTGAGTGTTAATTCAGGCTGAGTATTCTGATCGAACGAGTAACTTCCCAGGGGTTTACTGGCAGAATCGTTCTTTACACCTGCTTCATTCAGATTCGTTAACATGTCAAATGTATTAGGTATGGAAACTCTCAGCTCGCTTTCGGTTCGCTCAGCCAGTTTTGCGAATTTAACAAGGGGCAGATTTTGTGGTTCTCCCTCTTTGAGTACATATCTTCCATTGAGGATAATCTGGTACTCCGTAGAGACCGGTTGATTCATGTAAATATTCAGTCGATCTTTGACTCGTACCCAATGTCCTAGAAGACTGAGTGGTCCCTCTACAGTTGGGTTTAACTTGTTGACTTGAACAGTCTGGACTTCGACCTCAGCCGGAATAGAAACATCATGGTAAAAGACCTGTTGATTTGTTTGAGGACTGATTATCCCCGTATAGGACCAGTTAATATTGTTCGAGTCGAGAGTGATCGAGTAACGCGCATCCAGGTCAATCATTTCTGGTTGAATGTTACTCAATTGCTCATTGTTCTGTGTCTCAATCTGGAAGTCTAACGATTTTCCATCAATCAACTTCAGAACCTGCTCAGGCACAGAATCGGTTTGAACCGGGAAGAGAGTTTGAATGCGTTCATCATCTTCAGAAATAGCAGTAAACTGATTCGGATTGGTCATCGTGGGCTGAATATTGGAACGACGATTGATGCCAACATAAAATTGATCCAGGGGACCTTTAGTCTGCATCGAATCCAATGCGAAAATGTGCATCGTTTCAGTATTTGCAGTCTGGCTCGAAAGAACGGGAATGACAAAGTGAGCCTCAACCGTAATTAAACTCATACGGTCACGAGGGGTAATATCTAACTGGATATCATTGAAATTATCTGATTGAGAATTAACAGATATCGAAGTCTCATCGATTAGCTCGTTGTTAATGTAAATGTCCTGCTTGATCAGATTCTGAGGCAGCTTCCAGTTGAGGGGGTAGCTGCTACCAGGTGTAAATGAAAGTTTTGAGTTCCATTCATAATCGACGTGATAAGTCAGTTCGATTCGTGTCGAATAAACTTCTGCCAGACAGGATTGTCGCAGTGACAGGAAATACTCATTCTCAGGGATCCATTCGTCAGTCCATCGAAGGTCCAGATTGGAAATACCGCCCAGAAAAACATTGAATTCTCTCGGGTTTGATTTATCCGACACCAGTTCTCGCCCATTTAGAAAGAGATACGTGTGGGCTATCTCTGAAGTGATGGATAATTGACTGTCGGAAACAGCAGGGATTCTCAGGGAAATGTTGTTCTGGTTCGCAGCGTCAGTTTGTAGTGGAGGGGTAGAACTTGAGTCGAACGTGGATATACCTACGAGTCGAATTCGATTCTGTTGCTGCTGATTTCTGGTTTGCTGAAGCAGAAGCATCAGGTGTAAGTAAGGGGCGTTCTGCAGCAGTCGGAATTTGTTTTCGATCAATCTTGAAAATGAATCCAGATTCTGTTTTGGAGAGATTGTCAAAGTCAATTCCCTCAATCTGACAATTATCAATAGATATGTTGGGGTCCAGAGGTAGATAGCATTCGTAGTGATTCCCGACTTCGGCAGCGATAAATACAAAATCGGCCGTAATACCAACGAGATCGCGTGCTGAAATATGAACTTTATAATCTGCTTTCTGTAACCATGTACTCACAGCCAGATTTCGGGTTTTGGCTTCTTCCAGCAGCGGACGATAGATTTTAGCTGGAACGTACAGGAGACTATCATCTGGATTTTCGAAAACGTTGTATTCGTATATTTTCTGAATATCAGGGACTGCATTGGGAACAGGCTCCGTCGATGCCTGTTGGGCAAATAGAGTCCCGGTACAGCCAAGCGTGACTAAGCAGAAGAATATTGCCTGAATTGTGGGGTAGGCACGGGTGCTTCCCAGGGGAATCTCGTCGTGTTTCGGTTTTGATTGTTGCAGAATGCGGGAGAGATGACTGATTAAACTGGACAGGAGCCACCCTATAAGTGTTCCTGAGAAAAAAGCACCTAAAGGGAGATGGAGCCATCCCGGGGACAGGACCAGGATAGTAAATGCGATAATCAGTGTGGCACCACAAATCGCGTTCCGCCTCTGTGGATAAACAAAATTCATCACAGCTGTCATTAAAGTAGATAAGAAGAAAATCAAAAAACCAAGCAGGTAATACTTTGTTGAATTCATAACCCGGAAAGTAATCTCATCGGGAACTTGCAGGTGATGCAGATAAAAAGACTGATGTTTGCTCGAGAACAGTTGGTCGTGCTGAGGGTTTAATCCTGTTTCAGCTTCATTTTCCCGAAGGGGATTGATTCTTCCCAGTGGTCCCCATAAATGATAGGCAAACCACGATGACTCGGCTTCATGGAGCAGAGTGTCTCCGTTAAGAACCTCTGTAACATGTTCGTTTGACGGTGTGTTAATGAACCATTTGAAGTCGTTCACTTTCAGTGAAATCACAGGTAACTTTGCATCAAATATCCTTGTGTAAAAGCCGGTCTTTTGAGAACGAACTTGATATCGAATGGTCAAATTACTCGGTTTGGTAAACTGATCCAGAGCAAATTCAATCCGGCGCTGACCTGCAGGCAAAGGCAGGTTGGTCTCGTTCAAGTGCGTAGAGATGACTTCTACATCTTCAGGCCAACGCAGTGCTAAATTAAGCTTGCTGACAGTCTGAGGGATTTCATATATCGCAACGTACTGTTGAGTTGGATCTTCTGTGACTCCTATGGTGGTGAAGAGCTTCAGATTACAGGTAGCTGAGGTTTTGTTGGTTAATTTGTTGTCTATGCTGGAGATGAAAAACTTATCCAATGGATGTTTGTAAGGAACACCTTCTGAAGTGGGTGGTTTCTGTCCCGGCTGCTTTTCCGCAGGTGAGGCTGCTACTCTCTGCAACTCATTCTTGTTGTTAGAGCTTATCTGGACTGTTTCAGGTGAGTCATTGATGACTGAAAACGAGGCATCAAATTCAGATGCGCCTGGTACAAACAGCAGGGGCAAGCTTTCTTTAAAAAATTGATTGGTTGTCAAATTGTTGAAAAGCGATAACTGGAACGGAACAGACTGAGGAGGTTCAATCGCCACCTCCCAGAGTTCGCCCCTCTGCAGAGGCAATTTCCAGTCAGGGAATTTTGAAATTGATTGAGGTAAAGGTGATAATTCAATCAACTCTGACGCTTGTGGTCGAAAAGAAGCTGATTCTCCCTGCTTATACAGATAGACTTTGGAAACGGGTTTTCCCTGTGGGACGATGTCGATGTTAACCCGTTCGTTGATGGTCGATTCCGAGATTTGGTAAGTGGCTGAAACAGTTGCCTGGAAGGGTTGTTCAGGAGTGCTCACTCGAAATGGGGCAGCTTCGGAAGTATTCATTATCTGAATGATGTGCAGATCGTCACTGGCCGATTGATCGTCGTTTACCAGATCAAAATCAAGTACATCAAATGGCAGGTCGTCTCTTAAAATTTCACGTGTATTAGTACCAGGACTGTTGTCTTTGTACGACACAATCAGAGATGAAGGTGTGAAGGCCAGTAAGGTATTTAGACGGTCCCTGGTGGAGCGGAAAAAAGGAAAAACCAGCTCGTTATCTGTTTTAGAAGTGCGGGGACGGGCTTCAATCAATACCGCTTCCGTCTCTCCATCGGCAATTCCGTCGGAGAAGTTCAGGTGGAGCAAAGAATCTGACTTGAAGGATTCGTTATCAGACCACTGAAATGATAGATTACTCTGAGATGAGGATCGTGTTCTTCTCCGGACATCAATGATCTCCCAACCTTCGGGTATCTTGAAATCATAGTTGAACAGCGTTCCGTTGATTGTCGATAACGCGATTTCAGCTGTCAAAGTCCAGTCAGACATCTCTCGGGTGAGAAAGCAGACTTGGGCAATATCAACACTGACTGCGGGGAATCCAACATTGATCGTTAAATCGCAATTCTGTGCGAGTTGCTGGAACTTCAAGGTGGTTAACTGCCCTTCATTGATATAGACCAGTTCTAAATTCTCTGGAATATGATTCTGGAGCTGCAGAGGCTTGTTAATGTCGACTTCCCAGACTCTGTTTAAAATAAAGTTATTCAACAGACTGACTTTAGGAAGTTTAAAGCTGGCACCTTCGTTTTGATTCCGTCCCGGGTTCGCCGGTAGACTACTGATTAATTCCAGCTTGATTTTATGTTTGGAGCCTTTCAGCTGGTCTGGAAAGAATATACGAATCAGGGCACCATTCTCGTCCTGATTAACCTTTTCCCAGAATAGGTCGTCGATTTCACCATATCGCAACGAGGTGATTTCCAGCCCCGGACTCAACTGCAGTTCGAGTTTATCCAGGCTGCCAGCTCTGACATTGAAGATGATCTCACTACTGATCGACAGGCTTTCCTGTTTAACTTTGTAGCGGTGTAATTCATCAGAAAATAAACGCTCTTGCGCGAGCTTGTCAGATTCTGGAACTTTGAAGCTCGGGTCTGTGTTTGCAGCATAATCTAATTTGAATGTCGCGACCGAACCATTAACATTCAGGATCCAATCCTGATGCGATGGATACCTGGATTCTTCACGTCGTAGTGTTCCGTTTTCTGAGGTAATACTCAGGTTTTCAGGCAAGCTGATCCTCAGTCGGGTGATCGAGGAGGGGGGAAGTGTAGCTGGTAAAGATGATTTTCCTGAGCATTTGATGATGTGATCGCCCAGCTCCCCTGCAGAGTTCCGGATGAAGGGGTAAGCACTCCTGATTCACTCCGTCTCTAGGGAGCCCCAAATGGCGGGTGAAGACTCCCAGAGTAGATCGCTGATCTTAATATCCAATGGGCTCAGGGGCAGAAAGGAACTCTTGCCCGATGTGTTCTGAACCTGGGCAGTAAACGTGCCGTCAGTGAACTCGTGCGGAGTAGAACCCTGTTTATTCAGTTGAGATGAGCTGTAGCGAATCTCATACTCGGCCTTCAGCAATACTGGTCGGGATACATCGAGTTTGGATTTATGCGCCCAGAGTTCCGTGAACTCTTTTTTTTTAATCGGGTAATAATCCTCATCAGGAACAAAAGTCTCATCCACAGGTTCAATCACCAGTTCACTGGCTGCAGGTAATTTCCCGATATTTCCTGACTCTTCCCCTGGTGGAACAAAACAGTCAGAAGTAAGCAGGATAACACAACGTGTGTAAAACACTTTGTCAGATCGCGATACTGCTGGTTTGCCATACAGAGGTTACTGATTACTCGCTGGAAGGAGGTCATGGCGATTCCTCCGTCTCTGCAGTGCTTGAGCTCACCGAGACCTGATGATTGGAGGGCACGCGAACAGCCGTCGAATCTTCTGATCCAATCTGCTGAGAACGAATTCCAGATCGTAAAACGAGAGCAATTGATGAGCCTGGTTCGTAAAACTCTGTCTCATGTCGACGCTGTAGCATCACCTCAATGATGATTGCAACCAGAGCAAACAGACCACCAATTAAAGCAGGTTGGATGAAGACCTGTATTACAGCCCAATACCATAACCCCGCCAGAGCGATCAGGAATAACAGCACGCAGAAAGCAAAGCTGTTATGGAAAAGTTTGAATCGTCTGAATAAGAATCCACATAACAGGGCACTTCCAGCCCCCGTGAAGACCAGCATTGCCAGGGAGATGGTTTGAAGTGAAAGGGAATCCCCTGAATCTGTACGGGCGAAATCATACTGATAACGCGATACGATCGGATCACTCCCCTGGAGTTCCTGATACAGTTCATTACTCTGTCTGGACAGATTGGATCGTCTATACCAGAAGATACCTTCACGCTGCCATGAGTAAAGGGGGGCCCACAGGGATGGAGGAGAGAGCAAATGTTGTCCATTGGGACAGATTACTTCAGCAATAGAGGGTGTCCAGATCTCTCGTGAAAGTTGTGGGAGTTCAATACGGTAACTCCGTAGCCAGTTTGCATTACCCCTGGGGGTTAAGGCATAACTGATCGAGAGAATGTGTCTTGTTTTACTCTTGTTTTCAGGAACCTCCAATAACCATTCACGAGTTCCAGGTTCAGGAAGTTCAGTTAATGAGACTCCATCCCAGCTGATATTGCTTTTGGAATAGTTGTCCGGCATCGTTACCTGAATTTGACCAGGAGATCCATCAATTAAATAACGGGCGTCGATACGCTTTGATTCCTGCGCTCGCAGATCAATTTTGTACAACGCCAGGGGAACTTCAAAGTCCTGTACCACATGTTGTTTGATTGGGAGAATGCGAAAGGAAACCTCAGCTTCCGGTGGTAATTTAGAATCCAGTTGCCAGGTTGTTTTATTCTCCAGCACTATCGGATTCCAGTTCTGGGAATCGATGATAACTTTATATCGATTCTTCTGGTTTGTGCTCAGTTCCACTTTTTCGAAAGTGTTAGAATCAAGTACGAAGATTGGAATTTGAAATGCCTGACCATCCTGGCTGCTGCGAGATATTGAGTCTGTACTGTATTCCACATAAATTGAGAATGTTCCCAGCCCTTTGCTGGGTGGAATCAGCAGTTCGGATGCACCTCCAGCGACTTCTGACTTTTCGGGAGTAATCTCCTTCCTGTCAGTATCTCGAATGATTAGAGAGGAATTTTTCAATCCTTCTGGAATCAACAGCCTGATCTGTTTTAGCGGATCGTATTTGACATCGAGCTCAATCTCCTGGCTGATCCGCATTGACTGCTGTAAATTTTCCTGTAACTCAATCTTGGTTCGGGCATTAATCTCCCGGCTCAGCTTCTTCAGATCTAGGTGCAGGTTGTAATCGTTTTCCGAGATTAAAGCCCTCTGCAAAATGTTTTCTTCAGCTGATGTTTGTGGTATCGCATAGCGATTTTCTTCTTCGTTTGAAAGTGGCAAGGCTGAGATGCTGTTCGATGTTGTCAGTTGAGTTTGCAGATTCGATGGCGAAATTACAGAGAGAATAGTCCGCCGCTGACGCCGTTGCATATCCTTACTGAACAGTGGCAAACTGAAATCAATGGCGGGAGCGTCTGCGCTGATTGTTTTCTCAGTCTCAAAGGTCAGATTGGTATCTTCCGAGACAGGTTGGATGAAACTGATTTTCATCTCCTGGGTTTCTTTATCAAAGCTGATTTTGTCAATCAGGTTGAATTGTCGGAAAGAGGGTTCAGACCAACCCTCATCTGCAAACTGTTTCCAGTTTAAGCTTAAATCGTTCAGCTCCCCTCGAAAAATCTGAATGTCGAGGTTCGCATTCAGTTTTGCGTTCAGTTTTCCCGCTTCCATCAGATTTGGTGTCAGACTGAGCTGATAGTGAGCATCGACTGAACTCAACGGAGGTATTTCCTCAACCTTCAATTTCAGACGGAAGGGTTGTTGGAAAAATCGAAAGGCCTGCGAAACAGGAAGACCAGGTTCGATACTTTTAATACTCTCGGGGCGGATAAGGTCGCTTTCCTGCGAAATACTGCGAATCAGGAAGCTTTCCCCTTTCTGGATCGTAATTTTGCCCGTTTGTTCCAGGGTTTGTGTCGAGATATCTGTTTCGAAGGATGATTTACCGTCATTCAACAATTCAAAAGCGCCGTCCAATGACACCTCGTCACTTTCAAGAGAACGAAGTTCAAGTTCATATTCCAGGGTCACTGGGCCAGTAGCCGCTTCCTTCAAGGTAACTTTGAGTTGATCCTTCTTGAGCTCATAGCTGCTGATCATTTCCTGCTTGAGGGGAGTCAGGTCGAAATTCTGTGGTAATTGTACACACAAGGACTTGAAGCTTCCCTGTTCATCAGGACGAACAGTCTGCTGCACTTTCATCTGAACCGACTTCTCAAGGCTGTCATGGACAAAGATGAGGTGAATCGAGGTATCAGATTTCAGGACTACCTGTTTATCTTTAACTGGAGGAATGAATTTCCAGCTCAGATTCAGGGATTTTCCACGTATGGGGAATGTCGCTTCAGTCTGGCCTGTTTCAAGTTCACGTTGAGTTAAAGGTGTGCCTACAGGCAGCGATAGCTCCAGGTTGAGGTTAGGAAGCTGTATTTTTGCTTTTCGAATAGCAGCATCCGCAGGTAAGGATAAATTGAGGTTAGGAAACGCATCGAGTTGCTCGATCATAACATCCATACTCAGCTTGAGCTCGTGCATACCCTTTCCGGAGAACCACCAGTAATATCCAACCTTGGGTTCAAACCGATCCTGAACCTGCTGACCAGGGCCTTGGTAGGCAATATCAACCAGGATCCCTTCTTTAGCACCCAAAGGTACCGAGTAGGGGCCTACATCTGAGTTGACCTGCACTTTGTAAGTGATATCCAGTTTGGCAATTTCGTCTTGAACTTTGCCTTCCACATTGATGCTGGTGATGCTTGCATCTGGAATTCTGGCAACCGGCAGCAATTTTCCCTGTGATTCCGAAGAGGACGACTGCTGATTGTTTTTTAAAAATTCTCTAATGATGCGTGATAGTTCATCATTCAGAGGAATGCGATTCTCATTCTCGTCAAACAATGTATTCCGATAGGGAACGACTGCGTTGTTCTGATTCTTCGCAGAGCTGCTGTTATCAATTCCACCTGGCGTTCCCGTTTGTGGACTTGTGGACTTGGATGATATTCCATTCTCACTCTGGGGCTGGCTGGCGGGAGAAGTCGATTGTGCTTTGGGAAGCGGGTTGTTTAAAAGCTGCTGACTGGCAGGCGTGGCTGGAGGGGAATCAGTCTGTGCGGTGGCACTCTCTTGAGGCAGGGCAGTCCATGCGCCACCGCTCCAGAGCAGAGCTGTTGCCATCAGAATGAAGATAATTCGCACAAGACACCCCGAGTACGGATATGAAATCAGATCAAGTCAATCAATGTCGGGCAGAGCAGCAGGTTTCCTGCAATTCTGCTTCTGTTGGTTGCCGTTTCGAGGGGAAAGGGTCTATGACTCTGTTCAGCGATCACGGTTTTCGCTCGAAAACAGGATCGCGACACCCTTTCAGAATGAAACGCACTGCACTCAACAGGCCAGCAATAGAAGTGAATGAGCGGTCTTTGCCAGACGTGACCCAGCCAGGCAGACCTGATTACTCATACTAATTTACGCTGAAACTGATCAAACAAAAAAGGACATTTGATTAAAATGAACCCTTTCAGAAGATTTCTCCAACTGTAACGATAAAACGGCTTGTGACGTGTACGGACGGCCATATTTGGGCTGACTTAGAGTTGCCCTGGAACGTGCCACAGCCATTGTTTTCTATTGTAGGGGAATGGCAGGCAGGGGAAGCGAAGAAATCCCAAACTTCTACTCTCCCAAACTTCTACTGTGTGGTGAGCCTTCGCCAGATTTAAGGCAACCTGGCTGCTTGCCAGCTATCCATCCTGAACAGGCGAGACTCCTGCTCGTTTTGCTCAACACATGCTCGAGGGAGCTGCCGGGTCAGTTCTTCCTGAAGAATCTGGTTGCTGCTGGCCAGTAAATCAGGCTCATCCATTATGAAAGACGAACCATCCAGTTTAGTCACCTGGCCCCCTGCGGCCAGCAGAATGGCGACCCCGGCCGCCTGATCCCAGGGCTTCAAACTGGTGGACCAGAAACCGTCGATGCGATTAGCGGCAATGTAGGCCAGATTGAGAGCCGCTGAGCCGGTTCGCTGGACATGTTGGGCAAGTGGCAGCAGTTTGAGGAAACGTTTAACAGCGGGGTCATTCTCATCAGCACAGCGGGGCAGGCTGGCCACCACCAACGCCTCAGAAAGAGGTGTCGATACTGTCAGGCTCAGCTTATGGTTGTTACAGAACGCTTCTCCACCGACGACTCCTGTAAACATCTCATCCCGAGTCGGATCGTAAATGACGCCCAGAAAAGGTTGACCTTCATACTCCAGGCCAATCGAAACGGCGTAGTAAGGAAATTGATGCACATAGTTCGATGTTCCATCCAGAGGATCGATGATCCACCTGTAGGGGGAATCAACAGAAGTCTGGTCCAGCCCTTCTTCACCCAGAAATTGATGGTCGGGGAATGCTGATTTCAGCTTCCTCAGAATCGCCTCCTGCGATGCCACATCGGCATCTGTTACCAGGTCCTGAGGTCCTTTTTCGCTGACTGAAAAGCGACTCACCCAATCTTGTAAGATCCCACCTGCTTCCCGTGCCGCTTCGATGGCTGTAGCCAGTAATTTGGAGGTCATTTCAGTGGAGGGCATTGTTCAGCATTCCTGATGATGAATTAGAATTAGATCGGTCTTACAGCAGCTTGACTTGGTTGTTCAAAAATAGCAGTTCGACATCGATAAAAAAACCGTGATTCGACAAGAGATCGAATCACGGTCTGGTTTATGAGGAAAACGTTCAGGTTCAGGCTTAAGCCATCGCCATACGTTCTTCTTTTTCTTTACGACGACGTTCAATGATTTCAGGTTGCAGGTTCTGTGGAACCTGTTTGTACTTCGCGAATTCCATCGAGAAGGAACCTTTACCCTGTGTCATCGAACGCAATTCGTTCGCGTAGTCGAACATGGTTGCCAGAGGGACTTCGGCCAGAATGGTCGAGGTCATTCCTTTGACTTCCGTGTTAGTGATCACACCCCGTTTGGTAGCCAGATGCCCTGTAACAGGTCCCTGGAATTCCTCGGGTACTTCGATCTCCAGCTGCATGATTGGTTCCTGAAGAGCCATTTTGGCTTTCTGCAGGCTTTCTCTCATGCAGTTGAAACCACAGGTTTCGAAGGCTTTCTCTGATGAGTCCACATCGTGGTAGGAACCATCTTCAAGATAAGCCCTCACACCCACGACTTCACACTCGCAAAGTGGTCCCTTCTTCAGAGCCCGTTTGAATCCGGCATCAACAGGAGCGATGTATTCTTTAGGAATACGACCCTGACTGATGTTGTTTACGAATTCGTAAGGTTCTTCAAAGGTTTCATCAGTAATGGGTTCCATTTTACCCACCACATGAGCGTACTGACCGGAACCACCAGTCTGCTTTTTGTGTTTGAAGTTGAACTCGACAGGAATGGTTGGACATTCGCGGTAAGCCACGCGAGGTTCACCGACGAGACACTCACATTTATATTCACGTTTGATACGCTCGATATAAATTTCGAGGTGCAACTGTCCCATTCCTGCAATGATGGTCTGACCTGTTTCCTCGTCAGTCATGACATGGAAGGTTGGGTCTTCACGACGGAATCGTTCCAGAGCTTTCGCCAAACGATCCGCACCATCCCGCTGAGCAGGTTCGATTGAGAGCCGGATAACCGGTTCTGCCACGAAAATGTTTTCCAGTGAGTAATTGACGTCTCCACCGGTGAATGTATCCCCGGAAGCACAGTCGACACCGACCACAGCGATGATATCGCCAGGGCCTGCAAAATCGACGTCTTCACGAGAGTCGGCATGCATCCGCACGAGTCGACCGAATCGTGTTTTCTGGCCGGTTCGGGAGTTGATGTAGGAATCACCCTTTTTGATCGAACCTTGATAAACACGGAAGTAAGTCAACTGACCGAACTGCTCCATGACGGTTTTGAAGGCCATGGTAACCAGGGGCAGGTCTGCATCAGGTTTTAATTCGACACGTGGCAGTTCTCCACTTTCCGGTACTTCAGCATCGTTGTCGATGGCGGAAATCTCGCGGTCCAGAGGGCTGGGCAGATAGGAAACAACGGCGTCCAGCAGTTCCTGCACACCTTTGTTCTTGAAGGCCGTTCCCATGAAGACCGGAGTGATTCCCTGGTTCAGGGTTGCCATACGCACAACTTTGCGAATCTCGGCGTTATCAATTTCTGATTCTTCCAGAAGTTTCTCCATCAGGTCATCGCTGAACAGGGAGAGTTCTTCCAGCATGTGGTGACGAGCTTCTTCAGCTGCGTCTTTGAATTCAGCTGGGATCTCTTCGTAACGGACGGTTTCCCCTTTTTCTCCGTCGAAGTAAACAGCCTTCATATCAACCAGGTCAATCACACCCTGGAAATCGGCTTCGGCTCCCATTGGAATCTGCATTGGCAGAGGGAGAACCCCCAGCTTTTCCCGGATCTGTTTAATAACACTGTCACTGTTCGCTCCGATGCGGTCCATCTTGTTGATGAAAGCAACACGAGGTACACCGTATCGTTTCATCTGGCGGTCGACAGTCAGAGACTGACTCTGAACACCACCGACTGCACACAGTACGAGTACGGCACCATCAAGCACGCGAAGAGAGCGTTCCACCTCGACGGTGAAGTCGACGTGGCCCGGGGTGTCGATCACGTTAATCGTGTGGTCATCCCAGTGGACTGTGGTTGCGGCGGAAGCGATGGTAATTCCTTTTTCCCGTTCCAGGTCCATGGAGTCCATGGTTGCTCCACCATCTCCACCACGAACTTCTTTCATGTTGTGGATGCGACCTGTGTAATACAGAATTCGCTCCGTCAAAGTGGTTTTACCGGAGTCGATATGGGCTGAAATACCAATATTGCGGAAGTTCTGGAGCTTTGTCATGACCGTGAGTTTAATGACCAATTGAGGTAAAGGGAGGTAGCACTTCGTCACTGTGAGAAATGCAGGAATTATGATTCCATTATTAAAGAGTCAGCTTTTGAGAAGTCTGAACTCTGATTAGTTCTATTTACGATTATCCGATTTGTTACTGTGACTCGATTTTGTGTAAATTGCCTCGGGGTCTGTAGATGATTCACAGGACTGAATCAATGTTCGCAGATAGATCGGGATTTTTACAAAGAATCGAAAATGTGGGAAGAGGCATTTCGACAATTCACGGTTGGAGTAACTGAGAACAGTTCCTCCGATCTATTTCCGCGCGAAAATCCGAAACCAGCAACCTCAGCCCGAGACTCGCTCTGACTCCATGATGGAGGAGTAATTGACGAGGGCTGTTGACAACGAACTTCAGGACCACGTTTCAACAGGCACTGGAGCTGAAATGAGACACTCTTCCGGGTGAGAAGGTTCTGAAGTTGTTGTGAGAGAAAGCGTTCAGCGAGCAGACGCATTGACACCCTACCTGGCATCCTGATGCAGGAGATGTTGTAAGAATACTACCGAGACCTATGTTGATAGAAAAGAGGAATTAGAGCAGATTTTTTAATAGGGTAAAAAATAGGACTGGATCGAAGGCGTCTATGTTGCTTGGTCAGGGGTCTTAAGCTACTGGAATAAAAAGGGTTACGAGCCTCTTCTGCATCTGGTCTCAGTCCCATCCCCCTCAGGTTCATTGATGTTGGTGAAGTTCTCAAATCGCATGTATTCTGCACGCCAGGCGAGAGGGACGATCCCGGTGGCACCGGATCGATTCTTAGCGATGATGACTTCTGCTTCGCCCGGGCGGTCTTCCGGGTCATACGCCGCAGGCCGGTGGAGGAAGCAGACGATGTCAGCGTCCTGTTCGATCGCCCCCGATTCCCGCAGGTCAGCCAGGCGAGGACGTTTATCCTCCCGCAACTCCACCCCCGGTTCAGCTGGGAAAGGGCGATCACCGGCACTTCCAGGTCCTTGGCGATGAATTTGAGCCGGCGGGACATCTGGGCAATCTGCTGTTCACGAGGAGCATTTTTCTCCTCCGGTTCCAGCAGTTGCAGGTAGTCGATGATGATCATCCCCAGCCCGTCCCGGCGCTGATGCGACGGGCGATTGCGCTACCTCACCCACAGTTCGGCCAGGTTTGTCGTCAATATACAGCGGTAGGTCACTTAAAACCTGCGAGGCTTCCAGTAACTCGTGCCGTTCGACTTCGTCGATGTCACCGGCACGTAGTTTGTGACCATTTATTTTCGCCTGGATACAGAGAAAACGTTCAGCTAGTTCGAGTCGCGATTGTTCGAGACTGAAGAGCAGAACCCCTTTTTTGTTTTCTCTCGCGACCCCTTCTGCCCAGTTGCAAACGAGCGCAGTTTTACCCATCGAAGGGCGAGCAGCCAGGATGATCAATTCAGCAGGTTGAAACCCATTGGTACGGGAGTCAAGGTCGATGAAGCCAGTCGCCAGTCCGCTCGTTCCGTCTGACATGGAGCGTTCATTAATCCGGTCCCAGGCAGAGAGCAGAATGTCACGCATTTCGATGCTACCGGCGTCTTCCTGTTGCTCCAGGATATGGAATACCCGGCGTTCTGCCTGTTGCAGCATTTCGTCAGTGCTATCTGGTGATTCGTAACAGTCTTTGAGGATATCAGTGCAGGCATAGATTAAACGCCGTCGAATGGCTTTCTCGCGGACAATTTTAGCGTAGTACTCGACATGGGCCGCATGCGGAACAGCCTCTACAATTTTGGCGAGGTAGGGGGCCCCACCAACAGCTTCCAGTTCGTTTCGGTTTTGAAGCTCGTGTGCCAGTGTGACCAGGTCAATCCCCCGCACACCACTGTCATACATGTGCTGAATCGCGGCGAATATCTTCTGGTTGGCTTCGTTGTAGAAGAGATCCGGTTTGAGGATTTCGATGACGTCGTCAATCTTTTCATTGACGAGCAGAATACTTCCCAGCACTCCCAGTTCAGCTTCAAGGCTCTGGGGGGGGAGGCGACGGGTAGCGTCGCTGAAATCTTCGGATCCTCTGGACATCGAACTTCCGTGATTACAGAGAGGGGGGGATAGGGGGAAGCGACCCAGGTAGCAGGCTGGGTGAAAAGGCATTCGCCAGTTTGAAAATAACAAATAAAAAACCGGCCGTAAAAGGCCGGTTTGGATCTCTGTTTCAATTGTCTGAAAAATTATGTTCAGACCAGTCTGCAGGTCAGGTTGGTTTACTTGCTGACAGCTGGAACAACCCAGACTTTGACTTCGGTTTTGATTTTCTCATGGAACTCGAGTTTTACGGTATACATACCAAGTTCTTTGAGAGGTCCTTCCAGTTTGATGTGCTCTGGCTCAACATCGAAGGTGGCTGCTTTAAGGGCTTTGCTGATTTCGGGAGCAGTGATCGAACCGTAAAGGTGACCATCCTGGTTGGCATTTGCTTCCAGGGTAACGCTGTATTTGCTGACGTTACTGGCCAGTTCCTTGATGGATTTGAGTCGGTCTGCTTCGAGCTGTTCGAGTCGAATACGGTGTTGTTCGACTTTCTTTTTGTTGTGATCGGTAGCGATGGTTGCCAGGCCCTGAGGCAGAAGATAATTACGAGCGTAACCTGGTTTTACAGAAACGATCTCTCCCTGTTTGCCCAGGCTGGGGACATCTTCAGCAAGCAGTAATTCTGTGTTTCGACTGACTGTGGTTGCAGTGGCCATGATTCAGTTTTCTCTCGGATACTTTGATAGTAGTCTTACTTCCACATTTAAGTTTCAGGAAGTGAAGATGATTCAGGGTTAAATTGATTGTTTGTGATTACAGTGTTTGGGATTAGAGTGTGAATTTGTGGTTGCCGTGTGAAAATGATGGCAGAATGTGTAAGAGATTCTGCTCCAGACTCTAGAAGGGGACGTCATCATCACCTGGAGAGTCATAGAAGGAATCAACGCCCCCGGGAGGTTCGCTCGCTCCACTTCCATAACTTCCGCCACCCCCAGAGAAGCTTTCGCCACCTCCGGAACGGCCACCACCTCCTCCTCCACCAGCACCTGCACTTCCAGCGCTGACCATCGTCATGTTTTCACACACAACTTTGAGTTTGGTTCTTTTCTGTCCTGTTTCCTTGTCGTCCCATTGATCGAGGCTCAGTCGGCCTTCAATCAAAACAGAACGTCCTTTGCCCAGGTACTCGCCAGCCACTTCTGCCTGCCGTCCCCAGAGTGTCACATCAATAAAAGTGACTTCCTCTTTTTTGGAGTTGGACTGTTTGTCGAACCAGGTTCGATTCACAGCCAGTCCCAGGTCGGTTACTGCAGTTCCTGAGGGGGTATAACGCACTTGGGGATCGCGCGTCAGGTTGCCCATCAGGATTACTTTGTTAAAACTGGCCATGTTGCTGGACTTCCGGGATTCTGTGAACGCTCAAATCGAAATCATGATTGGAGAATTACGTTGGATATTCTGAATCAGATGATTCGCAGCTCTCACAGAAAACACTGGCAAGAGAGGGAGGACAGGATTACCAGGATTCTAAACAAATCAAACTCGTTCTGAAATTATTCAGCAGAAGAGGCCACTTCGGCTTCTTCGCTCATTTCTTCTGAGCTGATTTCGTCGTCTTCTGTATGGTTGGTTTCTTCGACGTCGCCACTCTGGATTTCGTGGCCACTCAAGGTTTCGAAGATCGCATCGTACAGCACGCGAGGATGTTTCAGGATCAACTGGCGAATGATACCGTCGGACAGTTTGCACTGACGGGTAACGGTTGCCAGGGCAGCACCATCCAGGCGGAACAGCACGAGGTAATGCAGGCCTTTTTTGTGTCCGTCGATTTCGTAAGCGAGGCGACCATCCTGCCAGGGACGATGTGCGTCGACCTGTGCTCCAGCACTTTCCAGGATGTTCAGAACTTTGTTTACAGTTCCTTCGTGGTCTGCGGCGAATGCTGCGCTGTCGAGCAGGAACATGCCTTCATAAAGATATTCAGCCAACTCCGGGCTCCCTTTGTTCAAACAAATTTAGGTAATGACTTTTAGGTGGTGATTTACTTGATCGTTCTCAAACTATCATTTGTACTACATTTACGGAAAAATGCAATATGTGCAGTCCTGAATCAGGGGGAGGATTCCCGAGGATTCAGTATTCTTTCCTCATCGACCCGTAAAGCTGGTTAACTATCTTTCGAATCCTGATCCGGAGGTGATTTTTCCCCCTGAGGCGGGTTCGAATTGCTTTTTGAGTAGTTCGGAGAATTGTATTTGTTCATCGTGCTGAGCAGGTCGTTCCGGGTCCAGTATTCAGCCGCATCAGCAGCCAGTTGAACGGAAACATCCATAATTTCCTGCTCGGACTTATTGAACTTTTTCAGCACAAAATCGGTGACAGATAAATTGCCGGATGGGCGTCCAATGCCAATTCTCAACCGGGCAAATTCGTTTCGACCACCGAATTGATCGATAATATTCTGGATTCCTTTCTGGCCTCCGGAAGAGCCTTTTCCCCGTAACCGAAGGCGTCCGGTGTCGAGGTTAAGGTCATCACAGATAACCAGCAGATCATCCAGTTGTAATTTATAAAAGTCCACAATCTGACGAACAGAACGCCCACTCAGGTTCATGTAGGTGAGTGGTTTGACCAGGAGCAGTTTTTCGCTGCCCAGCGTGGTGTCGATCAGTTCGGCGTCAAATTTCAGCTGAACCCGGTCCTGGCCACCACGACGAGCGATTTCGTCGATGACCTCAAAACCTATGTTGTGTCGAGTCGCCTCGTATTTCTTTCCCGGATTTCCCAGTCCAATGATCACTTTCATAGGGCCGGCGTCCTGAGGGGAAAACGAGGATTTGAGTTGTAAGTTGTTTCAAGTGAGTAGGTTGAGAAATTAGCCCTCTAAGTGCAATGGCTTTCTTTTTAACCTTACTCAGCAGCATCCTCTGATTCATCATCATCAGAGGCTTTGTGAACATGAGCCACTACGATGGAGGCATCTTCGAGTGAGTGTACATTCTCGGGAAGTTCCAGATCGCCGATGGTCAATTCACCACCCACTTCCAGGTGACCAATTTTAGCCACGATTTCATGGGGAATGGCAATCGCAGGACATTCGATTGAGAGTGTGCGATGCAGGTGATCCAGAGTTCCACCAGCAACAACGCCGGGAGCAACCCCTTTCAGGACAATGTTCACATCGACGTGAACACGCTCGTTCGCGTCAACTCGCTGGAAATCGACATGGTTGATGTTGATTCCAAAAGTGTCCCATTGCAACTCGGTAATGACAGCTGTTTCAGTTGTCCCGTCGAATTGCAGGTCGACGACTTTGTCGTGTGATTTGAGGATAGAATCGATGTCCTCACGTTTAACTGTCACAGCGACAGAATCCTGTTTGTGACCAAAATTACACCTGGAACCAGATTTTGAGCACGTAATTTACGGCTGGCTCGTGTTCCAGTTGCTGATCGTGTTTCGACGTCGAGTTTGATGGCAGTTGTCATGACTGAATCTCCGATCGATTTTCACCAGGGAAAATGACCGCAAAATAATGTAACTATATGTGATTTAACAGTTTATGGGGATTCTCAGCCAGGCGGGCCCGGCTGGATTCAGCAATTCAGGCGGGTCTGCATAATGCAGACAATCGACACAAGTCCGGATTTCAAGCCTGTCCGGAGTGTCGGAAAACGGCACAGGATAATAACTGCCGTGCTACACTGCAAGTAAGGGCCTATGCTTTTCCTGTTCAGGCGACTAATCTTCTGGTGCATTTCGTTCAGTTTCAACGTGTGATTCCTGAAATTGATGTGTGATTTGAGGATCGGCTGATAACCTGAATTGATATAGTAATGTATACTTATGTTTATTTGTGTTAGATTCTCATTGAGAATTTGGGGAAATTCCTGGTAAGGGTGGTTATAATGGTCAATGTCGCTCGGAGCGTAGCCACCTCTTCCTCAAACAGGCCCTGTGCTTTACCTGCAGTGATGAGCCGGGGATATCAAGATATTATGGATGAACGATTCTGCCGAAGCCCGCAACGATTCGGTCCATTCTGTTTTCGCTCCCTTCTTTTACTGTGCCTCGTTGGGCACCTCAGCTTTATTTCTGCTTCATCTCTTTCTGCTCAGGATGATGGAGCCCAGCCTGCTCAACCCAAAACGGAGCAGGAGAAAGAAATTCTGAACAAGGCTCTGCAAGGCTTGAAGGATGGGCTGAAAAATCTATTCCAGCAGGCACCTTTTAATGAAGATGAGGAGGTGGAAGAGGGGGAGATCGAGGTTGAAGAGGCCCCCACGATCGACATCGCTCGAGATCCACATGCTCCTGTGAAATTAGAAATCTCCAGTTTGTGGGAACGAACCGAGAAACGCATCGCACAGAAAGAATTCAATCAGGGCTTTGAATTTCTGGAACACATTCTGACCCAGGCGGACGATGCGCTGATTCACACGCCAGATAAAAAATTGATCTCAATTCGTTTGCTGGCTCAGGAAAAGCTGAGCCAGATGCCCGATGAATTTCGGCAGAATTTCATTCAACGCTTCGATTTACTCAGTCAGCAGGAATTAGAAAAAGCAAACGAAAGCAATAAACCGGGGGACTTCTATGAAGTGGCAACCCGTTATCTGCTGACCGATGCAGGTCAGAAAGCCGCCAACTGGTTGGGAGCGTATCATTTCGATCATGGTCGTTACGGGCTTGCGGCGTACTGGTTCAATCTGCTGAGAGAACGTAACTCCCGCCTTACTCAAAACTTCAACTGGCAATCGAAACTGCTGCTGACTTTGACCGCCGCGCAGAAAAAGCAGGAAGCGTCGACGTTACTCAATGAGATTAATCGTCAGTATCCAGAGGAATCCGCAGAGCTGCAGAACCTGCTGCAAATGTGGAACGACAAAATCGCGATCAATTTCAACAGTCAGGAACCACTCGACGAGTGGATGGTTCCCTTTGGGACTGCCGGTAGAAACGGGGTTGCGGCTGGGGGCGATCCGCTGTTAATGCCACGTTGGAACTATCAGTTGACCAACGATCATCTGCTTCAGGGACAAATCAGCAAGCTGGTGGAAAGTCTGATGGACGACCAGCACTCGATCATCATGCCCGCGTTTCCTGTGTTCTGTGAAGGTTATGCCGCTGTAAAGACACTCCGCGGTCTGGCTGTCATTGATATCGCTTCCGGAAAATTGCAATGGGAAACTGCTGACGAATATTCTCCCGAATCACTCGTCTCCATGATGGGGCAGGATAATGCAGCAGCAATGCAGCAACGCTTCATTGGTGGAGCTGGAAACAGGGTCATCGTCAATCGTGGTCGTGGCTTTAACCAGATGCTTAATCAATTCGATGCGGGAATGCCGGCCGAGTATCATCCTCTCGCGCGTCTCATCTTTAAAAACTCCACCTATGGAAATATCAGCAGCGATTCTCAGCGAGTCTATACTCTTGAAGATCTGGCGACCTTCGGTGGGCCTGAAAGCGACTGGGGTGGTTTCAGGAACGGGAGCTTTGTCGATCCGTTTCATCGTGATTGGAAAACAAACAAACTCGTGGCGTACGATCTCCGATCGGGGCGGAAGCATTGGGTCGTAGGTGGTTCGGAAAATGGAGACGAGTTTGATTATACACTGGCTGGTTTCTACTTTCACTCGACCCCGGTCATCTATCATGATGAGCTGTTAGTCATCGGCGAAAAGCAGAATGAAATCTATCTGCTCGCCCTCGCTCCGCAATCGGGAGCGCTGTTGTGGAAACAGCTGGTTGCGTTTGCAGATTCGGATATTTCCATTGATATTCTGCGTCGATACTTTGGTGGTCAGGTGGCTGTCTCGGATGGCGTGATCATCTGCCCGACAGTCGCTGGCTGGATAGTCGCTGTGGATGCCATGACACATTCCGTCCTGTGGGCGAACCGTTATCACCGGGGTTATCTGGATGATGAATCTGCCCGCAGTTGGCGAACTGGTTACGATATTTCAGATCAGTTGGGCAATTGGCGCGTCACGCCTCCATTTATCAATCAGAACTGTGTGGTGTATGCGCCCCCCGAAGGGAATTCTCTCAACTGTTATGATCTGCAAACCGGAGAACTCTTATGGGGTTCTCATTCGCAAGTCCGCGATACCAGGCGGGAAGATGCCCTGTTTGTGGCCGGTGTCTGGGATAATTCCGTGCTCGTTGTCGAGCAGACGCAGGTTGTCTCTTACGATTTGAAGCAGGGGAAACGGCTCTGGAAACACGCTTTCACGGAGGACCTGGGGCGCCCCGCTGGTTTTGGAGTGATGAATGAAGGCAGCTATTACCTCCCTTTTGATTCAGGCCAGTTATTAAAACTGAATCTGGAAAACGGAGAGCTCGCGGGAACTTTCTACCTGGGCGGCCAAAGCCCGCAGGCAACATATCCCCTGGGGAACCTGACGATGTATCAGGGGATGTTGCTTTCGTACAGTTGGAAGGGGCTTCAGAATTTTGAGCAGCGCCGAATTTCTGACACATGCCATTGCTGAACGAAAAGCCCAAAATCCCGACGACCCAGTGGCGTTTCTGAAAGAAGCACAGATCTTACTTTTTGATAATCAGTACCTGGAAGCACTCCATCAGCTGCAGAAAATCGATCTGGTAAAACTTGGTTCCGAACTGGAACCCGAATTCCGAAATCAAACATTGCAAGGTTTTCCGTAGTGAGGAAATTGCGAACTCGAATGACCTCGAGTGGGGGTTGAGTTTGCTGGAGCAGGGACTGAAGAAACTGATTTGATTCAGGATCAGTTGCTCTCTCGTCAGTTGCGAATCGCCCACGACTATCTGAATCAGGAATACACCGAGGCCTTCTCACGCTGTCTCGAAATGATCAGCTTTGTGAGGGAGCATCCGCAAACTTTCATCGAACAGGAAGGAAAGCTGAAACGGAAGATCAGAGTCGATGTCTGGTTAGCGGGGGAATTAGAAGAAATCTGGAATCTGGTGGCAACTGAGGGACAGGAAAGTGTTCTGGAAGAGTTGCTGCAACCCTATTTCCAGAATGTAGACATCAACGATGTTGAGCAACTGAAGCTCTATTCCAGGTTATTTACATTTCATAGTGAGTTTCATCGATCCGTGAGAAGCTCGCGCTGGCGGTCTCTGGAACAGAGGACTGGCATTACTCAGAACGTATCTGGCGGGATGCATTAACTGCTCCCGGGGCGAATGCGGCTTTACGCTCTGAAAGTGAATTATCCAATTTGCGCAGTCAACTTAGCCAGTTAATGAAGGATCGTGGTCTGGGAGCCGATGCTCTGTACTACGAGAAAATCCGAGGGCAGAACCGGGCAGGTCATTCCACTGGCACTCTGTCTGAGTTGGAAACGGTTATGAGTCCCTTACCGGCAGTTTCTAAGGAAGTCCCTTTTCGCGATGGATGGGGGTTATCGACCAGTTCAGACCCGCTTTCCTATCGCCGCCTGGGAGTTAAATATACAGCCTACGAAGAAGCCATTCTAAGCAGCAATCTCGAGCAGCAGGCATCGTTGCCCTGGTACAATCTGTATTATCCGGAGGTCAACCAGAAGCAGCGGTTATCAATCATTGAGTCTGGAACAGGAAAACAGATTTGGACTGTTCCCTTACGTGGGGATTCGAATGGAGACCATAATGTTGGAAGTGCTCTACTGAATGTGAACCATCTTTTGGTGGTCTTTCATGAGGAAATGATCTCGGTCCTTTCACCTGTCGATCAGCGAATTCTCTGGACAGAACGACTGGTGATTAATAACAGCAACGACCTTTACCAGCACTACCAGGAACCAACTGGACCTTCCGCATTGCAGCGCGGAAGAGCAGCCCTGAACGAGCAACGTTTACTCAACCGGAATGACTCGACGGGGATGATCGCCTTTGCGAATTCAGAAACGATTGGTGTGTATGGACGTCGTCGCCTGGATGTACTCGACACGATGACGGGCGAACGTCTCTGGTCCATGACCGATTTGCCGCGCGAGACAACAGTGACTGGGAATCGCGATGTTTTACTGTTGCGTCGAAACAATCCCGAATCGAATCAACCGCGGGTACAACTTCTATCCACCCGCGATGGTCGAGAGCTTTCTGCAGATTCCAGTCTGGCTGAAAAGGCTTTCTATTTTAATGATCAGTATTTTGTCACCATTGAATTTGAAACCCCCGCTGAGGAAACCAATGGAACTGTGAAACGTCACGGTATGAACATTGTCAGAGCCATAAATCCTCGTACCGAGGAGACATACTGGTCGATGGAGTTTGACGTCGAAACACGGCTTGGCTTTCTTCCCTCCGGACTGCTGATTGCAATCGATAAGGAAGGGCATATCCATGAAGTTGACCTCAATCAGGCAACCCGGTTCAGCTACTCAGGTTTAACAGAGGAGGAGCAGAAATCGTATCGCCAGTTTTATGCCTTCGTGGATGAAGGGCAATTCTATCTGGTTGCCAACAGGGCCAACCGTTACGCTGAA
>JAWKUC010000006.1:0-229529 GCA_041398805.1 Planctomycetaceae bacterium
ATTACACGGCAGCCTCGCTCGATGGTTTCATCGCTACGGAGGATCATTCCCTCGACTGGTTAATGCAGCTGGGTGATCCGGAAGAAACGAGTTACCCGGAGTTCATCGCCGAGGTCGGTGCGCTGGTGATGGGAGCCCGCACTTATGAGTGGGTCCTCAGGAATCTCTCTCCTCCCGATGCAACAGAGATCGTCACCTGGCCCTACACGCAACCTAGCTGGGTGATGACGTCGAAACCTCTACCCGAAATTCCTGATGCGGATATCCGTTTTGCCAGTGGAGATATCCGCGAAGTGCATGCCCGGATGATGGAAGCTGCAGCTGGAAAAAACATCTGGCTGGTGGGGGGAGGAGATCTTGTCGGCCAATTCCACGATCAGGGTCTGCTGGATGAAGTCATCGTGCAGATCACACCGGTCGTTCTCGGTACAGGACAACCCCTGCTCCCACGAGAAATCGCCTTCCCACCCATGGAACTGACTGACGTGCGAAAGTACGGGAAGGCTTTTGTTGAATTGCGATACCTGGTCAATCCTAAGAATTGACTCAGGATTAGCGACGGCTGGACTGGAACAGCAGCTCTTTGAAATCGCTCATTCGTGTGGAACAGTAATCCCAGCAGGCGGAGAAGAAATTCCCGGTGTAGTCCTGATAGACTTCTCCATCAAATTCGTTGTAAGACTGTTCGTCAGCCATCTCTTTCATGCGATTGTTAATCCAGGAGACGGTCAGGATGGGAATGTCTGGTCGTTGTTCCATTTTCATTGATTCAGTGCCGTAACGTTGCGAGCCATTTGAGGGTGAGATTCAACAGCATCAGCTGCATTCACGATGTTTGTCTGTTAAGATGAACCACATTCGATGTGGCCAGCTGACTGGAATCTAGGTCTTGATTGCCCGATTCCAGAGCTCGTTTTCTGATACATTGGTCTAAAAATCGAGATGCGTTTTCATCCAGCCAAGATGTGACGATTATGACGATAAATTGAGTTTCCTCCGAAAATCTCCCTGCCAGTTTCAGTGTACGTTTACATAGAGAGCTCCCCCATGATCCGTGCTCACCTCTGTTTGATTGCGATTCTCAGCTTTTTCTGCTGTTTATCTGGTTGCCAGTCGTCGGATCATCCCGTCCCTCATGAGACAGCAACTGAGAAAGCCCCCGAAAGCAAAATGGCCGAAGGGGTCCTGACTGGAAGTCGAGCCTGGTTTTGAGTCTCTGCATCTGGAAGATCTGACTGTCTATAGCAGCGAGCCGGATCCTGAAAAACCAACCTGGAGCGAAAAGGAAGGCATCCTCCTCTGCACTGGGAAACCCAAAGGTTATGCCTACACCGCGAAAGAGTACGCGAACTTCATTCTGAAATACGAATATCGCTTTGAGCCCTCCGAACGACACCGCAAAGAGAACAAACTCGATTTCAGCAACACGGGAGTTCTGGTTTACATCACGGGGGAAGATGTTATCTGGCCGAAGTCGATTGAAGTGCAGGAAAACATATGGAGATGGCTTCGATCAAATCGAATGGAGGCATTCCCGATGTGGAGATTGAAGACCACCCGGAGAAACGAGAAGCAGCTCGTAAACCTGTGGGAGAATGGAACAGCCTGGAGGTTGAATCTCGCGCTGGTGTACTCACAGCGAAACTGAATGGGGAATTAATCTGCCAGAATAAACCAGGTGAAGTGAACAGTGGTCGAATTGGATTTCAATCAGAAGGTTTCGAAGTACATTTCCGCAATATTCGGATTAAAGAACTCGAATAAAAGAACTAAGCCTTCCTGTTAGCTTGAGACCTTTAACCTCGACGCTGTTCATTACGAAACTGACTGGGAGTCTGGTCATAAGTTTTGTGAAAGAGTTCTGAGAAATACTGCTGATATTGAAAACCGGATCGACGGGCAATTTCAGCCAGAGAGAGATCGGTCTCGGTTAACAGTAACCGGGCCTGATTTAACCTCACTCGATTAATTTCAGCATTAGGTGATCGCCCCAGTAATTCCCGCATGCGACGTTCGAGGGAACTTCGTGAAATCGGTACCTCTTTTAAGACATCAGCAACCGTAATACCTGATTCGCCTGCTCACGAATAAGTCGTAATGCACGGGCGAGATCCTGATCATCAACAGCAACGATATCGCTCGATTGCCGGGTGACGATCCCCACCGGGTCGATCAGGATTTGCTTCACTGGGAGCAGGTTTTCCCTGCATCAGTTGATCGAGTAACGTGGCAGCTTCGTAACCGACTTTGAGCCCATTCATTTTCAGGCTGGATAGAGGAGGGGATGCCATCTCACACAAGGTTTCGTCGTTTTCCACCCCGACGACGGCGACTTCTTCAGGAACAGAGAGACCCGCACGCTGGCAGGCATCGAGCAACCAGAACCCGAGTTGATCGGTACAGGCAAGAATTCCGACAGGCTTGGGAAGATCGAGTAACCAGTCGCAGAGGGCACGCTGGTGAGCTTCCCATTCGGGAGGAGATCTTTCTTATGCCGCGAACTGAATGTGCTGCATTCGATCTGCTCCTTCTTTAAGGATACTCAAAAACGTATCGCGGCGTTCTTCAAAGAAGTCTTCGGTATCAAAGTCGTAAATACCAAAGTTGCGGAACCCCCGTTCCAGAAAATGCTGGGCTACCTGCTCTCCAATCGAGCGGTTATTCATTCCAATGAAAGGGAAATCATGCTTCAACCGGGTGGAACGCAACTCGACTGTGGGAACACCTGTCTGCTGGATGGCATCCGCCATTTTCTGACTGCTCGTCCGCGTCAGAATGCCATCCCCTGACCAATGCTTCAGCCAGGGAGGAGGAGCGGAATCAAGTGCTCGTAATTCTACGAAAACCGACCAGGGGCCCTGCTCCGATAGATACCGCTTCACCCCTTGCAGAATGTCTCGCGTGTAAGAGCGAGTCGTCTCAATAAGCAGGGCGACATGGGGTATCGAGGACATGGGATCGTCTTTACTGTTCGGAAAGTTCGCCCTTCAGAATATTACTCAGGCCACACACCTTGATAGACCTCGACAGCAGGACCAGTCATAAAGACTTCGTCGGTGTCGCTCCATTCGAGAAACAGATCACCACCTGGCAGATGACAGAGCACATTCCGCTCAGTCAATCCGGCCAGCACTCCTGCCACAGCACTCGCACAAGCCCCCGTTCCACATGCTTGTGTCTCTCCGGAACCTCTTTCCCAGACGCGCATGATCATCTCGGTCGGCGAAACAATCTGAATGAACTCTGCATTCACCCGGTTCGGAAAGACCTCGTGCCGTTCGACCTGCGGACCGATGCCATGCACCCATTCGTCATTGAGTTCCTCGACGAACGTAATGCAATGCGGATTGCCCATGGAAACACAGGTCACTTCTAATGTTTTGCCACCGACCTGCAGCGGAGCTTTGACCGGGGGATCACCGACAAGCTTGGTAGGAATGTCAGCGCTCTTGAGAATTGGTTTTCCCATGTTGACGCGAACAGTTTCGACTTTGCCACCCACCACATTGCACTGCAGGGTGAGGACGCCGTTGCCGGTTTCAATTTTCAATACTTCTTCTGTAGCGATTCCGTGGTCATAAACATATTTGGCGACGCACCGCACTCCATTGCCGCACATTTCCGATTCACTTCCATCGGAGTTGAACATCCGCATGCGGGCATGACC
The DNA here is from genome assembly GCA_041398805.1 of Planctomycetaceae bacterium. Classification (GTDB taxonomy): domain Bacteria; phylum Planctomycetota; class Planctomycetia; order Planctomycetales; family Planctomycetaceae; genus Polystyrenella. The sequence goes on from JAWKUC010000006.1 coordinate 3,668, forward strand.
AACTTCGCTGGGGCAGATCAGAATCAGGCCATCGGAGCCAATTCCTTTATGGCGATCTGAAACATCAATCGCCAGTTGCGGAATATCGGCAGGCAGACTTTCTTCAAAGCAGTTCACGTAAACGTAATCGTTCCCTGCTCCGTGCATCTTGGTGAATTTCATCGTCAATCTTTATTCTAATTATATTTACTGGCTACCAGGCGATGTCGCGGAAAGTGATCCTCGTTACGAACTCTCTCTCCAATGGAGTCGCTTACTCTATTGGAGGTTCAACCGCGAAAGATAGCCCGCCGCAGTGGGTTATTTCGTGAGGTGAAGTCCGAGTCGGAATCGTCTCCTGCTTCGAGGGCCAGCGCCATCATGTGATATTTGGCATCAATATCGTCCGCATAATGCACGAGTAGGGCCTCGGGTGTGAGGAGAAATGGGGGAACCCCACTCGGGTAAATCGGTGCGAGACGATAATGTTCAAGCCGCAGCAGCAGGTTCGGTTCGAGATCGGGAACCTTTTCCGCATAACGCCGGACAATATCAACACCCAGGAGGATATGTCCGATCAGTTGCCCGGCACTGGAATACTCCGAGCCTTGTGGCTGAAAGGCGAGTTCCTCCAGCTTTCCAATGTCATGTAGAATCGCTCCCGCGATGACCAGGTCCTTGGAGAGGGGCGGTTCCATCGCGCGGTAGTAATCAGCATATTTATCAGCCAGGAAAATCGCCGTCTGCGTTACCGAGCGGACATGCTCCACAAATCCTCCCAGGTACGCATGGTGATTTCGTTTAGCAGCCGGAAACGATTTGATGGCCTCTTCGTTTTCACTCAGAATCAATCGAACCAACTCCGCCAGGTGCGGGTTGACGATCTGCTCGTCGACGATTGTCAGCAGATCACGAAACATTTCGTCCGTATCAAATCGACTGGCTAGGTAGAAATCGTGTTCTGAAAATCCATGCTCACGATCGTCCTCCTCTACAGCTCGAATCTCTTCCAGAGCGAGTTGCGGCCCGTATTGGGTCTCGGAATACCGACATCTCAATTTGTAGAAGTGGCCTGTTTCCCACTCAGATTCACAAACAGCGAACCAGGGAGAATCGCTCCAGACCATGACGACCGCCTCTCTGTTCTGGTCTCGAAACATCACTCGATAATAGGGTTTGCCATCACGTGTTTTGGCCTGTTCTTTCTGGCTTAATAGCCCGAAGCAGATACCCTGCTCGCCATCCTGGAATTCTGAAAGCTGTTTTACGGAAGAAGATTTAGCCATGGTCAAAGCACTCAACGGGTTGCAAAACTGGGAAATAAGCTGGAATGAGGTTCTTTTCGCTCGGGGGCAGTTTCTATTTCATCCTACCGGTGAGCAGCCCGCAGGAACAATTCGGGGCTGAATTATTCCACAAATATATCCAAATTTACACCTACCCGCTAAGTTTTACAGTTCAGCAGGCTTCATTTTAACGTGGAACAGCTATAGCTCATTGACACTTCCTTCCGGGGCTGTATTATTTATGAAGGTCAACAGTGCCGCTCAACATCCTGTTTCCACAATGGGAAATCGAAGTGGTACCTTCTTACCGAGACCAGATTCTGAGATTATCAGAGATATCATTCTCTTCATATCCTGCCTAACCCGACCCGACGATTGATGATATCGTCCCAAAGATGGGTACCAAGAGCATTCCCGGGATTGAGAGTGCCTCAACATCGCTCATAATTCTGATACAGAATTCAGTTACAGATCAGCTCCTTCAGCTTCGTTTCAACAACGAATGGAACTTTTGACTCCACCTGAAGCCTCTTCTGCCCCACCCCTGAATTGATCTCACCCCAATTGGTCTCCTCTATAACGACAAAATTCACCACAGTGTAAATTCATAATACAGTGTGAATTCCTGATACAGCCTACCGTTTTTTTACAAATCCTGCCTGTTGCCAAACTTGATTTGGCCTGAGAGGTTCCAGCATGAATCAGATTTTAACTTTGGCTCTCTTCACCGGAGCCCCAGGACTTCCAGAGATTCTCATCGTCTTAGCGATCATTCTGTTGCTGTTCGGTAAGCGGTTACCCGGCGTGATGCGATCACTGGGAACCAGCATTGTCGAGTTCAAAAAGGGAATGAATGAACCTCAGGATGATGATTACAGTCAGGAAAAAATGACTGACAAAGAAGAAAAAGCGTAAGTATCAACCTGATATTTTTCCAATGAAATAAGACCAGCTATTAAGCCTGAAAAACTCTTTCGGGAGGAAGAACTATGCCATTCATCGGCTCACCGGGGGCACCGGAACTTTTAATCGTCGCTATGATTGCCTTGCTGTTGTTCGGTAAACGGTTGCCGGAAGTGGCTCGCAGCATTGGTAAGGGAATTGTCGAATTCAAAAAAGGCGTTTCGGGTATCGAAGATGAGGTCAACGAAGCGGCTCGCAGCAAACCAGCTCGTTCCGAACGGGCAGAAGCAAAGGAAAGCCTTGATGATGTGAAGGCTCCCAAATTCGAGCCACCCGCAGAAGAACCTCAACTGGAAACCAAAGAAGTCTAATTGATTTGTATTAATCAATCTGCGATTTCTTCTATAGATTCAGCAGTGTCGAACAAAAAACCGGCTATTCAGGTGGTAGGCTCCAACTTTGCTCTGTAAGGCGGAGCTCGACCTGAATAGCCGGTTTTCCTTATGTAATCAGCTGGATTATCCCTCTAATTAAAGTGAGAGCGGCTGATTTCATTCGGACGGGGTTGTTCCTGAACTCTGAATTCGAAATACTATTACCAGATTCCGGGAGCCTGTCTTCCGAGGCTCTTTCACCCTTCCCTTGAGTTTTGTTGAAGCCCGAAATTCGATGCGTCGCACGTTACTTAAATCCAAAATCCATCGAGCCACTGTCACCCAGGCCGATCTCCATTACGAGGGCTCGGTTACCATCGATAAGCAGTTGCTCGAAGCGGCCAACATCATCGATCACGAACGGGTCGAAATCTACAACATTACCAATGGCAACCGGCTTTGTACCTACGCCATTGATGGCGAACCAGGCTCAGGAACAATCTGCATCAACGGCGCGGCCGCCCATCTGGTCAACCCGGGCGACCTCGTCATCATCGCCAGTTACGCCGAGTACGAAGAAGAAGAACTGGCCGATTACAAACCTGTGATCGTGCAGGTCGATACCCGTAATCGGGCAGTGGATGGAATTGTCACCTGCACTGAAAACTGATTTCTCTAAACAGGTGGGAGTGACTGATGCGTCTGGTCTGCTTACTGATTCTCATCCCGCTTTCGACGCTCAATTTTTTAACTGCTGCCGATTCCCCAGGTTTCGATCTTGAAAAATACAACGTCTCCGCCCGGAAATCGGCTGAGGCCATTCTCGATCGCCTGAATGAGCGAGATAATTTGAGTGAGCGGGAACTCTCTCTCCGGGGAGATGCCTTTTTCTGGCTGGGTGACTTCGCCAAAGCTGCAGCCGATTACGACCAGATGTGTGCGCTGAATGCGGACCTCGAAGATTCGCACTGGAGACGGGGCATTGCCTGGTATTACGCCGGAGAATTCAAACAGGCTGCCGGTCAATTCGAGCGTTATCACACCTTCGACAATGTCGACCGCGAAAATGGCATCTGGCGTTACTTCAGTCAGGTGCGAGCTTACGGGAACGAGCATGCCCAGAAAGAATTACTCAAATACGAAAAGGATGACCGGGCCCCTTTCCCACTGCTGTATCAACTCTTTGCAGATAAAGTCACCCCGAAAGAAATACTCGACCAGATTGCAATGTCAGAGATTTCCGATCAGGAACGTGAAAAACAGCTTTTCTATGCAGAGTTGTACATTGGTTTGAACTACGCAGTTCACCAGGAAAACGCCAAGGCAATCCCACACCTGCAAGCAGCTGTTGCCAACAAATGGGGACCGGAAGCAGGATACGGACCGCACTACATGTGGCAGGTAGGACGCCTGCAACTTAATTTATTGACTGATGCAAAAGCAGAATGAGCAGGATCAGACCTCTCTCGGTTACTGGTTTTGATACGTTCCGCAGGTTAAGGTAAGCCTTTGTATTTTTCGAAAAGCAGTTTCAAAACCCTCTGATGGGTTGCATCAACCCTCTTTTTGCAGCGTCGAGAACAACCACAACCGGGTTTTGAAATGGCCTCTAAAGCTTTTATACCAGATAAACCATGCTGACTCTCGGAATCGAAACCTCTACCCAGATAGCTTCTGTGGCGCTGCTGCGCGATGAACAACTGCTGGCCGAGCGAAAACTTTCCCAGACAAGAGTCCGGCACGCTCAGACCCTGGTTCATGAATTGACCCAGATGTTGCAGGAGGCCGGTTACAAACTGGCAGATTGCAATCGAGTTGCCGTCAGTATGGGACCGGGAAGTTTTACCGGTTTGAGAATCGGGCTCGTCTTTGCAAAGACGCTCGCTTATACGACTGGCTGCGAGTTAGTACCCGTTGAGACAATGCATGCCATCGCTGCCAACATTCCTCGTGAAATCAGTAAGGTTTACACTGTTGTTGATGCTCAGCGGGGGGACCTGTATGCCGCTTCTTACGAACAAATCGCAGGAGACAAGTGGCAACGCACTGCGGATGTCCGTATCGTAGCCGCCCAGGAGTGGGTTCAGAATTTATCAAACAAAGATTATGTCACTGGTCCCGGTTTGCAACGTCACCAGGAACTCGTGAGTGCACACGCGTCTGTTCTGGCAGAACCCTGCTGGACACCAAGTGCCATTGAAGTTGCTCGCATTGGTTCAGCTGGTGCTGGAATTAAAGGGTTTGAAAAGTTGGCTGCTCTTGAGCCATTTTATCTACGCAAAAGGCTGCAGAGGAAAACTGGGCACTTAAACAGGCGGCAAAGTAATCTAGAAACGATCCTAAAACCCGGTTGTGGTTGTTATTGAACCCGCAAATAAAGGATCAATGTGACCCATCAGAGGGCTTTAGGACCACTTATAGTAATCAGCTTTCACGGAAGCAGGAAGACCCCACGGGCAGGATCGATATGGTTTTCAGTTCTCCCTTATTCCTGTTTCTCTTCCTTCCCTTGTTATTGCTCTGTTACTGGATCCTGCCATTACGATTTCGAAATGCTTTACTCCTCTGTTTCAGCCTGCTCTTTTATGCCTGGGGAGAACCAGTTGGCATCTTCTGGCTGCTGGCTTCCATCTGTTTGAATTATCTGGTTGGTCTTAAATTGGGAACGTCCAACCGTTCAGACAAAAATCGCTGGTTAACAATCGGTGTGGGAGCCAATTTACTGTTTCTGGGTTACTTCAAATACGCCAACTTCCTGGTGGAACAGGTGAACCTCGGTTTGCAGTCTTTCTCACTCTCTCCCCTGAGGCACGATCCCATCACACTGTTATTGGGCATCTCCTTCTTTACCTTTCAGGCGATTTCCTACCTCGTTGATCTTTATCGCGATGAGATCAAACCTCAGCGCAATCCCTTTCGGCTGGCGCTCTACATCTCTTTTTTCCCGCAGTTAATCGCCGGACCGATTGTGCGCTACCAGGAAATTGATCACGATCTGGCGCATCCTCGGAAAGATCTCGCTGAACGAAGCCTCGGCTTGCAACGCTTCATACTCGGTCTGGCTAAAAAAGTGCTTATCGCCGATACCCTGGGGCGGACAGCAGACACCGTGTTCGAGATGGACACCACTCTGCTCAGTCCGCAGGTTGCCTGGTTGGGGTTAATCTGTTACTCGCTGCAAATCTTCTATGACTTCTCCGGCTACTCCGATATGGCGATTGGCCTGGGACGATTTTTCGGGTTTCATTTCCCTGAGAATTTCCTGGGGCCCTATCGTGCCGACAGCATGCGCGAGTTCTGGCGACGCTGGCATGTGACGCTCTCGCGCTGGTTCAGAGATTACGTTTACATTCCTCTGGGAGGAAATCGAGGCTCTCGCTGGCGCACCGGGGTCAATTTACTCATTGTCTTTTTCCTGTGTGGACTCTGGCATGGGGCCGCCTGGAACTTCGTCATCTGGGGTCTGGTCCACGGTCTCTTTCTGGTGCTGGAACGAGTTGTTCATTTACCGGTTAAGATTCCACTCATGTTGCGACATATATATGTCCTGCTGGTCGTCATGTTGAGCTGGGTTCTCTTTCGAACATCTACTCTGGCTGAGGCTGGTCGTTTTTACCGACTGCTGGCGGAACCTTATTATCCCGGTTCAGCTACTTCGGGAGAAAATGGTTCGCTGGCACTGTATACCTATCCCCTCCTATGGATCATGCTGGCCATGGGTATCATTGGGTTACTTCCCTGGGGAGACTGGTTACGAACCATCCCAACTCGTTTTCCAGCTGTTCGCGAGGGAGCGGCAATACTGTTGTTGCTCTTCACCTTGTTCTTTGTCGTTTCCTCGACCTATTCTCCTTTTATCTATTTCCGATTTTGAACAATGGGGAATCAGAGACTCAACCGAACCTCTTTTGTTCAAAATCGTCCTGAAGAGAGAAAGCGATTCGTTTAACTGCTGAGTCGGAACTTTCATCCCTTTCCGGAGAGGAACCTGATCACTAAAATAGATCGATATAGAAATCATTTCCTATCCAGTTACTGGATAAGGAGTTCGGAGGGATGACAGAGTGGCCGATTGTGCTGGTCTCGAAAACCAGTGTAGGGCAACCTACCGGGGGTTCGAATCCCCTCCCTCCGCTCTCTTACTCACCTTTGCTGCAGCTCGGAATAGTCGATTCGCCAGGATTGCACACAATTCTGTCGATTCATTAATATTCCGCAAAGCAACTGACCAGACAGTTATCTACCCTTACCGCCAGACACCACCCCACACCGCAAGTATTCTCTGGTATCAATCGTACCTTAATTCCCATCTGCCAGGGATTTTTTCTGCTTCCTCGTAAAACTTGTCCGTTCGCTACTGAGAACTATTGTTCCTCAGTATCTCGATAAGATCAGCGAACAGCCTGATAGTGGTGTAAAGAATTTTTCTGATGACTGTCGCGATACGTGCGGCCAACTTAAGTGACCTGGAATCCCTGCAAAGGATCGAAACAGCCGCGTTCTCCTCAGAGAAATATCCACTTACCTCGCAAGCACAGTTCCAGCGACTGCTCAACAAGGCGAAAAACATCGAGTTGTTCGTTGCCACCAGGCGGTCAGAAGTGGTTGGATACATTCTCCTGTTTTATCGATCTAACTCTCAATGGGGGCGGCTTTACTCTATCGCTGTGCACCCTGATTCTCAGGGAAGCGATGTCGGTAAACGACTCTTCGATTTTGCTGAACAACGAATCCTCAAGCGAAAACTTAAGGGGCTCACACTTGAGATCAGAGAAGATAACCAAAGGCATTTCGAGCGGTATCTGAAAAGAGGCTATGTGCAGGTGGCAGAAGTTTCCGATTATTACCCGGATGGGGCTGCAGCGATCAAGCGTGCAAAGTGCTTCAGGAAAAGACTGACTGATGGAATCGATTAAATACATCATTGTGACCGAAAAACCCAAGATGATCAGCGAGAACAGCGACTGGCTCGTTTTGAGCCAGACCGAATTTCTACGCCGGACGGAATACAAACCGTCCAAGAAAGGGCTTCCCAAGGTCATCAATCTGTCGGGTAACTACGATTACCTGAGCAAGGGATACTACATATCGCTACTGGCAGAAGCCCGCGGCATGCACTGCATTCCGAACGTAGCGAACATCATCGCGCTCAACTGGCGACGGAATTACCAGTTCGCCCTGCCCGAGCTTTCCGGCATCCTCGAAAAAACGTACGACGAACCTTGCGAGGAACCTTTCTCGCGTACGTTCTCCACTTTTTTTGGTCGTCATGAAAACAGCAAGATCGAACCGGTCGCACGGAGAATGTTCGACCTGTTCCGTTTCCCACTTATGACGTTCGAGGTTAAATGCACTCAACAGGGGAAGTGGGCCATTGAAAAAATTGAGACCCCTTCCTTTCAATCGATGATCGACCGCCAGCAGGAACGGTTCACCGATGCACTCAGCAAATTCACCGGTTCCGCCTGGAAATACGACGTCGACAAGAAGAAGCAGGAAAAATACTGGCTGGCCATTCTGCACGATCCGCAGGAAGAATATGCCCCCTCCAACAAAGCGGCTCTCAAAAAATTCATCTCTGTCGGTAAGAAGATGGGGATCTGGGTCGAACTGATTACCCGCTACGATTTTTCAACTCTACTGGAATTCGACGCCCTCTTTATTCGGGAAACAACGGCGATCAATAACCACACGTATCGCTTTGCGAGCAAAGCGGAACAGGAAGACATTCCCTGTATTGATGATACGCAATCCATCATCCGCTGTTGTAATAAAGTTTATCTGAAGGAACTTCTCGACTCGAATAATATTCCGACTCCGAAATCGATCCTGCTCGACAAGAAAATGATCCTCTCCTCAGAGACGGAAGTGAATTTCCCCTGCGTGCTTAAAATTCCCGATGGTTCTTTTTCGCGGGGGGTGATTAAAGTCCAGAACCGGGAAGAACTGCGTACCAAAGGAACGCAGATGCTGCAGAAGTCGGACTTCATTCTCTGCCAGGAATTTGTCTCCTCCGACTTTGACTGGCGGATTGGTGTGCTTAATAACCAGCCCCTGTTCGGCATCAAATACTTTATGGCGAAAGGGCACTGGCAGATTTATAACCATGGTGCCCAACAGAAAAAATTGCAATCCGGGGATGCCGAAATCATTCCGATAGATAAGATCCCTGAAGAGGTGTTGAATGTCGCCATTCGAGCTACTCGATTGATTGGACATGGATTATACGGAGTCGATTTAAAACAGACTGAGGAAGGACGGGTTGTGGTGATTGAAGTCAATGACAACCCGAATATCGACGCGGGCGTAGAAGATGAATTGCTGGGAGAGGAGCTCTACCACAAAATTCTATCCCGATTTATTGAACTGATTGAAGAGTAGGAATTTTGGATTGTGATCTGATATGATCATCTCCAACCATAAATCTCTATCCTCAATTAATTCTCCAGTTCAAGGCAGCACTGATGCCCCGCCCCAGTTTGACACCCTCTGCCTCAACTGGGGAAGCAGTCCGCATTCGCGGGTTGAGAGTGCATAACCTGAAGGCTCTCGACCTTGAGATCCCGCTGAATCAGCTGGTTGTCGTCGTGGGAGTAAGTGGTAGCGGCAAGTCCAGCCTCGCCCATCACACACTGTATGTGGAAGGCCAGCGCCGATTTAATGAGACGCTTTCCCCCCAGTTGCGGCAAATGCTGGGGACCTTCCCCAAACCCGGCGCGGATGAAATCAGCCAGCTTCCTCCCACGATTACACTGCGGGAATTAAGTCCCCGGGAACAGAACCAGGCGACGGTGGGGGCACTCACCGAGATCAACGAGTCACTCGCCGTACTCTTCACCCGTCTGGGAAATATGGTTTGCCCGGAGTGTCAGAGCCCAATTGAACCGGCAACACCGGAATCCGTACTCAAGCGAATCGAAAGCTGGCCGGAGAAATGTCGCTACCAGATTGCCTTCGCATCCTCGGAACCTGAAGATGTCTGGCGCGAAGCTGGCTTTATTCGCACGATACCTCTGCAGCAGATTTACCCAGACCACGAGGGAAGCCTGGTGATTGTGGATCGCTTGACAGTGGGGGGGAGCGATCAACAACGGATTCTGGAATCTCTCGAAACAGGATTCACCCAGGGAGAAGGAGAACTTCTCTTACTTCGCGAACCCGATCCGCAGGATGACGGTTTGATTGAAATAGATGGTAGAACCTGGAAACTATTGAGTTTTTCCTCACTCCATAGTTGCCCAACCTGCCACATGAAATTACAGCCCCCGCATCCACAATTATTCAATCCCCATTCTTCCTACGGGAAATGTGACACCTGTAAAGGTGCGGGGCAGCTATGGTCGTTTGACCTGCGGAAATTGATACCCGATGAGAGTCTCACCCTCAAGCAGGGTGCAGTTGCCCTTACTCTGGAAAAGGGACTGGAGAGACTTCGACTTCGCATTGAAAAACTCGCACAAAAATCCAAGATTCCTGTTGAGCTCCCCATTCATGCGTGGGAGTCGGATGAACGTCAGAATTTCCGGGAAGTACTCGTTTCGTTTTTGACTGATGAGCTGCAATCGAAAGCCCGTTTTCAATCAGAACGGTTTCGAGAAAAGTGGATGCAGCAGGCTCCCTGCTCCACTTGTGCCGGGACTGGTTATGCCCTGACAGCGAACGCGGTTCGGTTACTGGGCTTGAGCTATCGAGACTGGCAGCAACTTTCGATCAGTGAGGTTCACGATAAACTAGCTCAGTTTGATGAAGAGCTGGTCTCTAATTTTGAACTGGTACTCGCAGAACTGAAAAACCGGTTGCAATCTTTACTTGAGTTAGGGTTAGAAGAACTGACCCTCAATCGCAAATGCGCCACATTATCGAGTGGTGAACGGAAGCTGGTGCAGGTCGCCAGCCTGCTGGCAGTGGGGCTGGTTAATACGCTTTACATATTGGATGAGCCCTCACGAGGTCTGCATCCTGAGGACCAAACATTATTACTTGCTCAATTTCAGAAATTACTCGAACAGGGGAACAGCCTGCTTGTAGTTGAGCACTCTGACCTATTCTGGAAAGCCGCCGATCAACTGCTTGAACTCGGGCCAGGCCCAGGAACAGAAGGAGGAGAGTTGCTGTATCAAGGTTCTTTTGCGAATATTTTAGAAGCAAATACACCCACATCCCGCACTCACTGCTGCGCCTCCAGAGCGGAAACGATATCGCGGCGATGGAGTGATCAAACTACGCGGCGTCGGGACGAACTATCTCCAGCACTTCGACCTCGAAATTCCTGTCAATGCCCTCACAGTTGTTTCTGGAATCAGTGGGAGTGGTAAAAGCAGCCTGGTTGAGCAGACAGTCTATCCCGCCGTCGCTGCCAAGTTAGGACAGGAAGTCGAAACATCCCCGAAGTTTTCTCTTGGTTCCATCTCTGGGGTGGAGCAACTCGAACAGGTGGTCTGGGTCGATCCATTTCGCAAGCCGAAAAACTCCCGGTCCGTTGTGGCGACAGCCTTAAAAGTCTTCTCGCTTATACGCCAGCAATTCTCCGAAACCCTTCCCGCAAGAACTCGTAATCTTTCCCCCGGTTACTTCAGTTTTAACACGAGTGATTCCGGACGATGTGAAGAGTGTGAAGGGAGAGGCGTTCTGGAAATCGACATGGCTTTTCTGGATGACTTAACTCTCATCTGCCCCCAATGCGAAGGGAAACGATTTCGCCCCGACTTACTCGAGATTCGTTTTCGAGGTTTGAATCTCGATGAAGTGTTGAATCTGTCTGTTACAGAATCCTTCGAGTTTTTCCGTAAACTCCCTCAAATCCAGAAGCGGTTACAGGTGCTGATGGAGCTGGGGTTGGGATATCTGGAACTCGGGCGTCCTTTGACGACGCTCTCCCTGGGCGAGCAACAGCGTCTCTATCTGGCCGAATTATTGCTCCAGGGAACGGGAGCGCGCACCCTCTTCCTCATGGACGAACCTACCTCAGGTCTGCACCCGGCCGATATCGGCCCCCTGCTCGCTTATTTCGATCGCATGCTGGAAGTTGGGCATACGCTGGTCGTCATCGAAAATCACCCCTGGCTCGTTGAGCAGGCTGATTACCTGTTGAAGCTCGGACCGGGGCGAGGTTCACGAGGGGGTTACCTGCTCGATTGAACTGCTCACTTCTTACTGACCGGGCCTGCGTTCGCGGAGGGATCAGGGTTATTCGACCCCGGAATGACGCGGGTCAAATCGACTCCTTCAATTGAAGGACACCAGTATTGCTCGATGTGCTCAACCACCAGCTCCGTCCCTCGCGTATGACTGACATACGGAGGCTGACGAGGATCGTACATCGCGTCTGTCAGATCACGTGCTAAAGCGACATTGAAACCGAGCCGGGTTAGTTGGCGAATTCCAAAAGGTCGACCCAGGACACACATATTTGTGTGCACTCCCATCATGACGACATTCTTGATTCCTTCCTGACGCAGCAGGTTGTAAATTTCCTGACCTCGATCACTGACAGCATCGTAACCAATGATTTTAATCCTCTCATGCTGCCGCGTATAAACCCGCACTGCGGGCGGGGTGATTGGATCGTCACAGGCACAGACTTCCGTTTCGACTGGCATCTCGGCTTCGACTTCCGGATCCAGATAACACCAGCCTTCCAATTTAAGTGGGGCTTCACGAAAAGGAGCGTACATCGCCCGTTGGCGATGAAATGTATCTGCATAGAAATTCATGCAACCACTGGGAGCATGAATAATCAGTGCTCCATGTGCGCGGGCCTGAGTGAGGACTTCATTCATGTGAGGGGCCATCATGTCCACCCGTTGAGCTGCCATCTGACAGTAAACATCGTCCCACATATCACAAATGATGATTGCCGTTTCCATCACCTTCCAAGGTTGCTCACTTTCGACAACCTTGATCTCGCCACTCTCAGTTTCCACACGGGACCGGGTGTGCATGTTGAACTCTCCTGCCACCTGGGGCCGTACATGAGCAGCGAATTCGCTCACTTTACTGGGATCAACTTCGGCTTCATCTTTTTCGGCTGCGGGTGCAATCGAAAAGAGGGCGAGTGAAAAGATTAATCCTGTCAAACTGGTCAGACGGATGAAGTTCATATTAATTACCCTGCTGAGATGCTCTGTTTCAAGGTCGAACGAAATCAGTAACGAATTCGATTTTCAGTGTAGCTTTACAATCCTGAGTCAATTTCAGTATACAAGAGTCTGTAACCGAACCAAAGTAACACTTTCAGTTCCAGAAAAGTCTTCCAAAATGAATGACAGCACTCGCAAGCGGGTCCTCTTTTTATGCACCGGGAATTCCTGCCGCAGCCAGATGGCCGAAGGTTACCTGCGCGAACTCCGGGGGGATCGCTACGAAAGTTTGTCTGCCGGTGCCAAACCGGCGGGTTATGTGAACCCCTTGGCGATTGAAGTAATGCATGAAGATGGCATCGATATCTCCGATAATCGCAGTAAATCGATCAATGAATTTCTTCCTCCGGAAGGTAATCCCCCCGACCTGATTGTCGCCGTTTGTGATACCGCCAACGAAAACTGCCCCATTTTTCCCGCCGCTGTCGAACGAATTTCGATGCCCTTTGATGATCCGTTCTACACCGAAGGAACTGAGGAGCAGGTGAAGGCAGAATTCCGACGCGTACGGGATGAAATCAAGGCGGCGATTGAAGCAAATTTCAATTAAGCCAGCTATCAACGGCCACCAGCCAGGCTGAATTGCTGATTGTCTTCCCTCAGTGGATCGGATAGAGTGGAGTCTCTATTTTCACCTCTATCTTTCAGCAATTGGTACCTATGAGAACTATTGGCCACACCTCCCATGCACTGTTCTATGCATTTCTGATTCTGCTTCCTGTTTCCTTTGCGACAGGCGCAGAAATCGAACTTCATAAAGCACTCACCTATAAGCAGGTTGAGGGAACAAAACTTCAACTTGATCTGGCGCGTCCAGCGAATAAGGAAGTTTGCCCTGCGATTGTGTTTATTCATGGTGGGGGCTGGGCACTTGGTGAGCGGAGTAAATACCTTAATAACATCCAAGAAGCGGCCAAACATGGATACGTGGCTGTTACTGTCAGCTATCGCCTGATGCAGTTCGATATGCAGAAGAAAGAAACAGCGGTCGCTGAACAACGATTCCCAGCTCAGGTCCATGATGTGAAAGAGGCTGTCCGCTGGCTACGCGTGAATGCGGATAAGTATCATCTCGACCCCGAACGGATCGGTGCCATTGGCGATTCAGCCGGAGGGCACTTATCCTAAATGCTGGGGCTGGCAGGACCGGAGGCCAACCTCGAAGGGGAGACAGACTATCCGGAAGTTTCCAGCCAGGTTCAAGCGGTTGTTAATTTTTATGGTCCCACCGAAATGAAAGCCTGTTACGACCATAGTTCGGTCAAATGGCTGATGCGGCTCTTCATGGGTGGCACTCCTCAAGAACAAGCTAAGAATTACAAGAGTTCCAGCCCTCTCACCTGGGTCTCCGCTAAATCACCCCCGGTACTTACATTCCATGGGGCTCTGGATAACCTGGTTCCGATTGATCAGGCGAAGATGCTTGACAAAAAAATGAAACAGGCGGGCGCCTCCCATACCTTGGTTATCTACCCCACCCAGAAACATGGATTTGACCCTGAACACAAGAAAATGTCGAACCAGCAACTCGTCCAGTTTTTCGAAGAACACCTGAAACCAGTCGCCGTCACTTCCAGATAACAGATCTTCATCATGGCATTCCATCTTAAATACATCCTGTCCATTCTGATTCTTTTTTCACTCGCACTTCCGTTACAAAGTGCAGAAGAGAAACGCCCCAATATCGTCATCATTCTGGCGGATGATTTAGGTTACGCTGACCTGGGCTGTTACGGGAATCAGAAGAATCAGACACCCGCTCTCGATCAGCTTGCAGCCGAAGGGATGAAGTTCACCGACTTTCATGCCAACGGTCCCATGTGCAGCCCGACCCGGGCCGCATTACTCACAGGTCGATATCAACAGCGCGTGGGGATCGAGAAGGCACTTCCCATTGAGGATGTCGGAATCCCGCAACAATCCGAAACTTTCGTCGAACGCTTACAAGATTCAGGATATGCAACAGCCATTATGGGGAAATGGCATCTAGGAGATTTGAAAGGCAGCAACCCGATCCATCATGGTTTCGATACCTTTAAAGGTCATCTGACCAGCGCTACGGATTATAAATCCCACATTGATCGTAACGGGAAGTACGACTGGTACCACAACGAAGAAGTCGTCCGTCATGATGTCTACAACACACAGGCGATCACGGAAGATTCGATTGAATACATTCGCTCCCATCAGGACGAGCCTTTTATGCTCTACGTCTCGCACTCAGCGATTCATTTCCCCTGGATGGGCCCGCAGGACGACGCTTACCGCAAAGAAGGTGGCGACTATAACAGCCTGACGAAACTCGGCCCACGCGGGGAAGCGGAAGATGTCAGCGATGTTGTTAAAGCGATGGTGGAAGCACTTGATGCAAGTACGGGCGAAATCATGAAGACAATTCGTGAAACCGGTCTCGAAGAAAACACAATCGTCATTTTTTCTTCAGACAATGGAGGTTACCGGAATTACGGTGGACATCATCCAGGACAAATCTCGGACAATGGTATCTACCGGGGACAGAAAACCGATGTCTACGAAGGGGGACACCGTATTCCGACAATGGCCTGTTGGCCCGGCAAAATTAAAGCCGGAAGCAGCTGTAACGATTTAACTCTGACGATGGATTTGGTCCCGACGGTTCTCAAGCTGGCTGGTCTCGACCCAGCCGCAGCCAAACAACCATACGATGGCCTCGATCTCGCCGGTGTACTATTTGAAAATAGTTCCCTCGCCAGGCAAAATCCGGTCTGCTGGCGTATCAGTTCCTCAGCGGCGATTCGCGATAAAAACTGGAAACTCGTTCGCCTGCGAGATAATGTCGTTGAGCTGTATAACCTCAAGACAGACCCAGCAGAAAAACAGACCGGAGCAGCCAGAAACCCAAACGGGTGAAGAAAATGCTGAAAGCCCTGGAAGAGTGGGAAGCGGACGTCGACGATTCCTACGCCAAGCTGGGCCAAAAGTAATCAGCCGCGCCGACTGCGTAGCATCAGCAGTATGACGAGCAACAGAGCAATCCCTCCACCGATTTCCAGAGAGAATCCTGCATCACCTGATAGCAGTGAGTCATTGTCGCCATTAGACTCTTTCGTCGCTGAGGTACCCGCATTCGGACCGGGCGCAGCACCTGGCAACTCACCTTCAATCACTTGCAATTCCACCGTCTCCGCAGAAGAAGTGAGTTTTTTCTTAGCCTCTTCGCTTTTTTCCTCGGACTCTGGCAGGACATTTAATTCTCGCAGAATATCATCTGCATCCTCTGCACTGACTTCTTCCGTTTTTGGCTGTTCCAGACTGATTAAATCTCCTTCAGTTTCCAGACCCACCTGCAAATTTCGACGTCCATTCGGTCCTCTGGCAAGAATGCGGGTGATTTCCGATTTCACTAGGGGGCTACCAGGATCAAAGTCGAGAGTTTTCGCCGCAACCGATTCCATGTGTTGATCCCAGCGATGCGGTATCATTTTCCCCTGCATCCAGGATCGATCCAGTTCACATTCACAATCCTGCCCGACGTAACTGAGAATCGTGTTCAATTCAGTCAGGGACGTGCCTGGTACAGCGAGCGGTTCCCCCAGCAATCGCCCGCGTCCAAACAGCGGGATGACATAGGTTGAATCTGTTTTCTCCGGGTCGAGATTGAGTGACCAGAGCAGGATTCTCTCCTGTTCACGATCTGCTTGTGGCAGAGTGATCACTTTCGAAGGGAATTCTACCGGTTTAGGAAGATCAGGAAGGTCTGCTTGAACTTCCTTTCGGGCTGCCTCGGCTAGTTCGGTTGCCTGTTGATTGTGTTCCTGGTTACTACCTTGAACAATCAAAAGCACCGAATGGTTTTTTAAAGTCTCGCCAATCAATTGCCCACGCAGATCTGAATTCGCCACTTCCCAGAGGAATGGGGTTATTTCTTCAGATTGATCAATTGCGACCTGCTTAAGAAAAAGTTCGCGTTGTTCCTGATTAAGATCATCAGAGCCAGTGGAGTTTGAAGAGTCTATTAACCAGGCAGCAGCCATGTTAGAAGAAACTTCTTTTTCGGATTGAGCGGGACTCAAACTTTCTGAATCAGCACCAAGAACCTCCAACTCGATGTTGGTATCGCGTAACAGGGGTGACAACTGCTTCTGATAATGTTCCTGCTGATCTGATTTCATTTCTGCGGGAAGAATCAGACGGAGTTTGTAATTCTGTGGCTCCAGAGAGACAAAACCGACATCGCGCACAGAATACTTACAGGCCCATGCGAGTAATGGAACTCCCAGAACGATACCAATCGTCAGGATGAGTCTTTTCAGTTGCATTTGAGATAACTTATTTTTGTCTGACAAAATTACTTATTTCCCGAAGTCTGGCATTCTCAGTCAAAGTTATCCAACAAAGTGCTCATTGAAAAGCCCTGAATTCAGCAGAGGAATACAAAGAAGCAGGTTCACTCGTCGAAAAATCAGGTTAAAATGAGGTGAGCAATATCCCCGAAAAGTTCACCTGGTATTTATTATATCAGGGATTCCGGAATCAGCATCCCCCTGTCGCATCTCATCGAATGAATCTGTGAGATAACCTGGTGACCGGTCTGGTTCTGTCTCTTTTTCTGCCTTTTAGTTGACTCCTACACAGTATGTCAGACGACACCTCAGATTCACTGGAAAGTTTACCTTCACGCAAGGTTCGCCGGACCTCAGCGCGAAAGCCTGCACGCAACACGAAAGCCAAACCAGAGGACCGACCAGGCCCTGTAAATCAGGCGGACCTCCCCCGCCGCCGGGAATACAGTGAATACCACGATCCATACACACTACAGCAAAAAGGGGCGAAGGTTACCAATCGTATCAGGACTTTGTTCCGGCACCCTCCCACTGAAGAGGAACATGGAGACGAATCGAATGGAGCAATTGGCGGGCTCTCTCTGGTCTTTAACGCCATTTTCGGCATTGCTTACTTGCTGTTCGCCCATATTCGACAGGACCCTAATTACTCCCCGACGAATCGAGAGGGTCTGCAACAATTCATTCTCGATATGTTCAAACATGTTCCCCGCCGCGATATCTACACCAGAGAAATCCGAATTTCGGAAGACAATGGTGAAGAACTCCGTTTTCTAAACAATAAAAAATGGAACATCAAACTCCCCTCCCGCTGCATTGAGTGCGGTTCTCGCGAAGAATTGCAACGGGAAAAATACTTCGACAAGGTCGAAGATTTCCTCTGGCCCTTCCTGGGTTTTGTGATGGGGGGGATGTTCTCCTTTGTCGCGATGGGGCTGTTAAGTCTTTATGTCAGTGTCTCACTGTGGATGTTGTTCCTCGTTTTGATTGCTTCGCTGATCAGTGGTCTGTTTCTGGGTTATTACCTGCGAACCCGAACCGATGTCACTGTAGACTATGCCTGCTGCCCCGAGCATACTCACAACCAGCACTTCCCCATCATTCGACAATTTTCCGGGGACATTTATCTCTTAACAGGAGATAAAAAAGTTCGCGATGCCTACATCAAGCATTTAGAGAAACTGGGCATCAAGCGGCGATAGGCAAGTTAACAGTTCCATTCTGAGAGGAATTTGTTAGCATTAATGGGGTCAAATCAGACAGCAGCTGAACGAAGAATAATTCGCAGTTTTAAAACTACCTCATCGCGCTGTCAGAAAAGAATAAATCCCCTGATCTCTCGATAAACAAGGTTCGACAGCATGTCTACAGATGCACAAGAACAACAACGTCGCTACAAAGAATTTCTGGATCTGCTTCCCCTCACTCTGTCACTGGCAGGACTACCCCAAAGCGATTCCGGCAGGTACTACTCCGAGGAACAAATCGAGTCGCGTGCCTTCACGATCAGACATGCTCATAAAATGGCTAAGAAAATTGCGCGTGAACTCGTAGTCAAATAATCGCGTTCGTATTTTTTGCTTGATGACATTACCCCAAAGGCCGTCACAATCGCTTGCTGGGATCGAGAGATCAATTCCCGGGCAATGGAGATTTCCGGGGCTCGGCGATGATTCGCATGATCGGTTCCGTGTTGCTGGCACGGACCTGAACCCAGCGATCGTCCCAGTCGAGACGTAATCCATCCCCTTCCTGCACGTGTGCATCGGAGAAGATTTCTTCAGTGCAGCGGCGGCCACAGGTACCATGTCGTATCGCTGCACTCAATTTTATCTTTGATAATGGCATAAGAAGGCAACTCCGAAACCCAGCTGGATAAGCTGGACTTGTTAGAGCAAGGTGCTCAAGCACATACGCCATGGCCAGGAAACTATCTCGTACCCAGCCGATCTCGGATCTATCAATCCCCCATTCCCTTCGCCACCAATCGCAGCGGAAACTTTCGCGCATCATCGCGACGACATTGGCCTCACCCACATAGGAACGGTGGAAAGGACAGTTGTATTTTTGGGCAATATCGGCGGTCACCCGGCTGGTCGAACCGTTGACTACCACGGGACCGGGACGTTTGGGAAGGACGTGATCGACACAGAGAGCCAGGGTCAGTTCTTCGCCAATATATTTCCCCTGTTCATCAATGATCGCCAGACGATCGGCATCAGGATCCTGCACAAAACCGACATCCGCTCCCGCTTTGACGATAGCTTCGCCCACGCTGTGACAATTTTCTTCGGTCGGTTCCGGAGTGTGTTCAAACTGGCCATCTGGTGTTCCTCCAAGTAATTGAACTTCACATCCTAATTCGTTAAGAAGAATGGGTCCTAAAACACCACCTGCACCATGATTGCAGTCGAGAACGACTTTGAACTTTCTGGATTTGATCAGCTCAACATCGACCAGATCAAGAATCTTCTCAAAATGAGGTTTCCAGGACGACTCGATGACTTCCCGCTTGCCAATCTGCTCCCAACCCTGATACTGGAACTCTCCACTATTCAGGATTTCCATGAATTTTGCTCCCAGTTCATGGTCAAATACAGACCCGGCTGGTGAGAAAGGTTTCAGACCATTCCATTGAATTGGGTTGTGGCTGGCAGTGACCTGAAGTCCCGCGGCAGCCTTTAAATGTTGCACCAGCACGCCACAGGTCGGAGTTGATGCGATTCCGGCATCAAGCACTGTGCATCCTGTCGCACATGGCGCAGAGACGACGGCGTCTCGAATCATCTCTCCGGTGGCACGGCCATCTCGTGAAAGGACGACAGTCCCTCCTTTCACCATCGTTCCCAGAGCAGCAGCGAACCGCAGAATATGCTCCGGATCGAGCCCGTCCCCGATGACTCCACGTAAACCGGAAATACTCAATATGCGTTGTGCCACTTTCTCATCCTCATGTTGAAAACTTCACTTAAGAAGCCTGCCATTCTTTGGTCAGGTCGCATGCCTGGAATCGTAGTCTCGACTCCCCCTATAGAACAACCGTAGTTGTCCTTCGGGCCTATAAGCTCACGAGATAATCATAAAAAAAGCTTCACGTTCCATCCTGTAAACGTGAAGCTTTTGAGCACTCAAAGTGGTGCTCAACTCGGGGATGTACAAATCTGTTTCCCCAAAGACTCAGCCCGTCCCTTTGAATTTTCATCTATTGAGGTTCAACAGTGCCGCATACTTGCCGTGCAAAGTAACGGCAGAGTGAGCTCTTAAACTGGCCTAGTAAGTAGGCAGTGATTCAAGAGGTGCAGATGCGGTAGCGTAGGTCTGGGGGGCCATCGCTGTAGCGGGTCCAGGCATAGCACTCATCTGAGGATAGCTCATGGCACCTGAGGGATATGTCTGTGTTACACCACAGTTACCGGTAGAACAGCCACCGCTACTGTAAGAAGGTCCGTAATAGCTCGTTCCACAGGAATTGCAACCACTACCGCCACCCAGGCAGCAGCAGCCAGTTAAAGCTCCAACCAACGGAAGAACCATCAGCAGTGAGAGAATGTTTTTCATCTTTTTAAGAGTCCTTTCAAAAGACAGGGCCGTTTGATTGCGAGAGTCTCGCAAAACCAGATTCAGAAAAAAAGCAGACACAAATCAGGAGTCGTCTGGCTCTTTTCCCTGTGAATCCGGGAGCTGGGTTCATTGGTGGAAGAGAGGTTCAAAGCAGGAAAGCGGGCACGGCAGAACTCGCATTCACTTTGAGATGCGGGAAATAATCTAAAAAAATTTTTGTGTAAAGGGACATTTTTACAAAATAGGCTAACGTCCCGACCCAGTTTCCATATTTCCTCAAAAAAGCATTTATCCGAGCCGTTTGCGAGCTTCTGCGTACTCTTCCGGGGTATCAACGTCAAAGAGAATCTCCGGGATACCTAACTCCATTTCCCGCAGGCGGATACCGTCCCGCCTCCAGAGTGCATTCAGTCCCTCATCGACCCGAATCTCAGAAATGAGTTCCGCAATGCGTCCGGAAAACAGAACGGGGTGCCCCCTTTTTGCCTGATAAGTGGGAATCAGAACGTCCTGCTGCCCGCGGAACCACTCCTCAAGCAGGTAGTCCAGCAGAGAGGGCTCCAGAAGCGGCATATCGGGAGGACTGAGCAGAAACAGGTCTGTTTCCCGAATCTTACGGAACGATTCCAGTGCCGCCAGCCCGTAACCTAGGCTCGCTTTCATATCGGCTGGTGCTTCTGACGGTGTTACCAGCAGCAGGCGGTCACTTGTGGGAAGAGCATCAACAAGAGCGTCATCCCCCGGCCGGCGAATGAGGACGATCAGATCGATAGCAGCGGCCAGATAATTTTCCAGAACCTGTCCCAGCAGAGTACTCTCTCCCAGTGGGAGAGAGAGTTTATGCTTCCCCATGCGCTGGCTTAGACCTGCGGCGGGAAGCAGAACAAAGCGTCCTTCCGGGGGAAATTCTCCCTGGAACATCCCCCGGTTAGTTCAATATCTGCGGACACGAGAGGTCCTTCAGATTAGAGAAGACCTGTGACTGGAATTCAGATCGCAAGCAGAAAAATTACTTCAGCAGTGAAACACGGTCGACTTTATCTGCTTCCGGTTTCTCAGAAACTTCCTCTTCGGAAGCGTTCTCATTCTGTTTCGCTTCTTCATTGACTCGGTAAGTCAGAATGCTGACAGCCTGTTGAGCCTGCGCCAGTTGAGCACTTGAGAAGTAGCTGGTGGGGGGCAGTCCGCCCAGGTGTTTGACCGATTTCGAGGCAAGTTCAGTCCAGCTCATTTCATTAGCCAGATGCCAGGCGGCGGCCTGAGCCACCTGTTTATCAATACGTTGCTCAGAAACATTCACCAGCAACCGCTCCAGAACAGGATCCTCAGAGAAAGTTTTCACTGGGGCGACGGTATACTCCATGCGAGGAGCAGGTTCCGTCTTGCCATGTTCCAGGCAGACGCTGTTGAAACTGAGTGACAAGGTTTTGGAAGGTGGAATTGAGAAAAGGTTTCCACTGTTGAAGTTGTTGTTTCCTCCACCAGAGTTAATTCCTCCAGTATTTCCGATTCCCCCGCCAGTCGTTTGAGCACCGCCGCCACCACCTGAACCAAATGAACCAAATGAACCTCCCCCACCATTATTGCTTCCCAAGGAACGTTGTTTCAGCACCTGAACACCAACCATCGCTTTAGGCATGGCTACAGTCAGTGGTTGCTGAGTGTTGTTTGTCACCAGCAGACTGCCCCCTTTGGAGTCTTTCAAAACGAGTTTGCTGGCAACTTTTCCATCTTCCATTGCGGAGAATAGTTCAACTTCTTCAGCATTCGGATCAAATTCGGTTGAGTTGACGACATCAAGTTTTGATTTGCCCGCAGCTGTGGCAAGTTGAGTACCTGCAATCAGGAAGGCAGTGGACAGCAGAGTGAGCAGGGCAAGACCTCGGTGACCGGAGAGTTTTGACATGAAATCAGGTCCTTAGTTTGGAACGTAGAGACGTCAATTGACGTGCGAAGGGTGGTTTATGTGTATCAAATCCCTGTTCACAATCCTTAAGCGGTGTGAACAACGACTCAAATAGGTGTCTAATCTAAACTTACCTAACTTATCATATCGCATCTGTTTCGGAACGAGCAACAAAAACCCGGCAAAGAAGACCCTTTTTCAGCAGTGGCTGTCAGTCTGGCTGGCAGGGAAAAGACTGCGGATTGGAGTGTCCTGCACTCTTTTGACGCATCTCGGAGCAATTCATCAACGACGGATTCTAATTTTCAGCAAAAATCTGGCGGAAAATAAGCATTTCCAGATTTAACCACCAATCAGCTTCTTGTTGAATCGCCCTTCATTGATAGTCGGACGTTCAGGTCTCCCCTGATACTGGAAGGTCAATTCCATATTATTCAGCCCCAACAGGTGCAGGATCGAGGCGTGGAAGTCGCTCACGTGCATTTTGTCTTCCACTGCGTACAGCCCCAGTTCATCAGTCGCCCCAATCGTCTGGCCACCTTTCACTCCCCCTCCTGCCATCCACATCGTGAACCCGGTTGGATTGTGATCGCGACCATTCCCCTGCTCGCTCATCGGTGTGCGACCGAATTCACCTCCCCAGATCACCAGGGTATCATCGAGAAGGCCCCGTTGTTTGAGGTCAGTCAGCAGACCGGCAACGGGCCTATCCATCTCGCGGCAAAGTTTGGGATGGTTCTGCTCTATCTTGGAGTGTGAGTCCCAGCGACTGCCTGCTCCATGGTAGAGCTGAATATATCTAACACCACGTTCTACCAACCGACGTGCGAGCAGGCACTGTTTGCCGTAGGTCTCTGTTTCTTTCTGATCGATCCCGTACAGAGCCAGCGTCTCGGCAGTCTCTTCTTCCAACGCAACGGCTTCGGGTGCCGAGGCCTGCATTTTAAAAGCGAGCTCGTAACTGCGAATGCGCGCATCGAGTTCCGACTGCTGCGTTCGACCTTGTTGATGCTCTCGATTGAACTGTTGAAGCAATCCCAGTTTTTCCTGTTGTCGCGCGGAGGACTCACCTTCACGAATGGCGAGGTTGAGAAGAGGTTCACCGGTTTTATTCTGGAACAACGTCCCCTGATACGTGGCCGGCATGAAACCCGAGCCATAATTCCGAGCCCCACTGGCCAGTGGCTTGTTGGCATCTTTCATGACAACATATGCTGGAAGGTTTTCATTTTCTGAGCCCAACCCATAAGTAACCCAGGCACCGAGTGAAGGACGACCAGCCAGCGGCGTGCAGGTATGCATCTGCATCATTCCCCCGGCATGATTAATTCCGTTCCCCCAGAGAGAATGAATCACAGCCAGTTCATCCGCATGCTGGGCCGTATGCGGTAACAGTTCAGAAACCCACAGTCCACTTTCTCCATGTCGTTTCCAGGTACGGGGTGCTGCCAGAATGGGGGAACCCTTTTCACCCATCGCCGTGATCGGTTCCTTGAAGCTTTCTGGTAATGGTTTTCCCGCCATCTTGTTCAAGAGAGGCTTGTAGTCGAATGTATCAAGTTGGCTGGGGCCCCCTTCCATGAACAGAAAGATCACCGATTTCGCTCGCGCAGCATGTTGCGCCGTGGGGGGCGCGATCATCGAACCTTGAGCCAAACCACCATAAGCGAGCGCACCAAACCCCATCCCCGCCCGGGCGAGAAAGTCCCGGCGCGAATTGAGTTGCTCGTGGTGAGGTATGCCAGCTTGTTTGCAAAGTGAAGAAGTCATGCAGGAATATCCAGGTAATCAATGTCTATTCAAAAGAGGCTCAATCGACATACAAAAACAGGTTTGAATTCAGCAACACATGACAGAAATCAATCCGCCGTGAATTCAGCTCTGCTTCAAGGCCACTATTTAAAAATGTGAGCCCCTCCTCTAACTGAGACTCGGTTTGGGGTTGCCCGGTTGTGGACAGGAACAACTGTGTAACAAAGGCCGCGGGATCACTCACCTCCTGTAAACTCTCCGAGAGCTTCTGTGCCCGCTGATAGGTGAATTCACCATTCATCATCAACAGGGCCTGCGGGGCGGTGGTGGCGATATATCGTGTCGGGGCACTTTTGATTCCTTCCGGTGCTCCCATGGTGTGCAGGAATGAAACCGGGCTGTTTCGCATCACGCGGAAGTAAAGCGAACGCCGATTGTGATCATCTTTGATCCCTTCTCCACCCAGCTTCAGATCAAGTTCCCCGGTCAGATAGAGCATCGAATCCCGGATTTCCTCCGCCGACAGACGTCGAATCCGGCTACGCCATAGATAGTTGTTTTCTGCATCAACTAATTCGTACTCCGCTGACTGCGGGTGCATGGGTGATTGCTGGTAGGTGCTGGACAGGAGAATCATCCGATGAAGCGGTTTCAGATGAAAACCATTTTCAATGAACTGCGCCGCCAACCAGTCGAGCAACTCCGGATGGGTCGGTTTTGTCCCCAGGCTGCCAAAGTCATTCGAGGAAGAGACAATCCCCTGTCCGAAGTGATACTGCCAGATGCGGTTCACCATCACCCGCGCTGTTAAGGGGTTGTCTGCACGGGCAATCCACTCCGCCAGGGCGGTTCTTCTGCCCGTTGACTCAGTTGCCTTAGCTGGTTTAACGATCGCAGCCGCTTCACCCCCCAAGACCTGCAGGAAAGCCGGTTCAAAAGTATCCGAATTCGTTTTACCCGGAATTGTTGTCTCGATCACTTTTCCGGGTGTATCGCTGACGGTCAGGAATGTCGGCAGGGGTTTGGGTTTCAGATCGTCATATTTTTAAGCTCAGCAGATAAACGTTCCCAGTTTTCCTTCTGCTCACCTTTGAGATTTTTCCAGTCAGCCTGAGCCCGTTTCTCTTCGGCCTGTCGATCGACCAGGTAGGAGAGTTGATGCTCAAAGCTGTTCCGTTCTTCCACCGGTGTTTTCCAGGCAGCCTGGACATCGAGTGGAAATATTTGAACGGCCTGATTCGTGCGAATATCCAGATAGTGCTGTTGGATGTTATTTATCTCAGCTCGGATCTCTTTCGTCTTTTCTTCCCAGACCTTCAGTTTGTTGTTGTAGTCCTGTAATTCAGCTTGTTCTGCGTAAGAAAGGTCATCCCGCCAGATCAGTGGTTCGAAGAAAGAACGCAAGTTGTAGTAATCAGCCTGTAACAGTGGATCGAATTTATGATTGTGACACCGCGCGCAGGCCATGCCGGTCGCCAGAAAGACATCACTCGTGACATCTGTCATTTCATCCACAATGTTATGCCACTGGGTAACCGCATCGCGTTGGTTATATTCATAAATTCCAAGTCTCAGAAAACCTGTCGCGGCCAGAGCATCCAGATTGTCAGGAGCGATTTCATCTCCTGCCAGTTGCTCTTTGATAAATTGATCATACGGTTTATCAGTATTGAAAGACTTGACGACATAATCACGATATCTCCAGGCAGCGGGGCGATAGTCATCTTTACGCCAGCCATCAGAATCGGCGTAACGAACGACATCGAGCCAGTGACGCCCCCAATGTTCACCGTAATGAGGACTGGCGAGGAGTTCATCGACCAGTTTTTCATATGCCTGTGGATCATCACTGTTCACAAACGCAGAAACCTGTTCCGCAGTGGGAGGCAAACCGATCAGATCGTAATACAGTCGACGGATTAATGTCGCTTTATCTGCTGGAGGTGCGGCGGTAAGCTGTTGCTCGGAATACTTTCGAGCCACAAATGCATCGATAGGATTCTCGAACGACTCGGCATCGGGAACAGAGGGTTTTTCAATCGGCTGATACGCCCACCAGCTTTTGTCCTCTGCTGTGATCAGATCTGATGAACCCTCTGTGACAGCCTCTTCCGGCCAGTAAGCTCCCTGAGAGATCCAATGCTCCAAGAGCGCGATCTCTTTCTCACTCAGCGGTTTTTCCGGAGGCATTTCGAAGCTTTCGTATCGAACCGCCTCGATCAGTAAACTTTCCTCCGGCTTTCCGGCAACAAGAGCCTCACCAGTGTCTCCACCGGTTTTGATAAACGAGAGATGGTCGAGCCGTAGATTTCCTTTTTGCTCACTGGCCGAATGGCACTCATAGCAATGTTTGGCAAGTAAGGGGCGAATGCTAGTTTCGAAGAATCGCTGCTGCTCGCGTTCCGCCTCTGTCAGCTCGGCACTGTAAACGGTGAGACCTGATGAGAGAACAAAGACTGCCACTGTCAGCAGGCCGAAGTGAAATTTAAATGAGTGATAAACGGAAGGTCGCATAAGATCGCAATCAGATAAGAAATCGTTTTTTATATCTCAATTTATTTTTGATACTCAGTTTATTCCGCCATCGTTGGTAAACCACCAATGAAGACAGGATCCACGAAAGAATTGTCATCCGAGAGATCCTGCAGGAATAAACCTTCGGCCTCTTCTCCCGGTTGGTACCCCATATCAGAGAGATCGACTCCCACGGCAAGCCCGCGCGCTCGCACGATGTGTTCGATCGATTCCTTAACCGGGGTCTGTTCAAGTTGTTCGAGAGAGAAGACTTGTTCATTCAGTTTGACAAGTCGAAACGGGACCAGCAACTGCGCTTCGGGAGAGGAGAGTGTAATATCGAATTTTGTGATGCTGTGTGCTTTGAGACCTTCTCTCCAGACGAGAGGACTGATATGAAACGCATCCCCCTCTTCCGCATGTACAATCACATGCAGGTCAAAGAGCACGACATCCGGCCCCGGTTCATTCACCACCGGCTGAAGAAAACGAAATGCCATCCCTTTTGAGTTTTCCTCAGGATGAGCTTGATTCATGACAGGGGAATCGTTCACAGGGACAGTTTCTCCCCAGGGGTTGATTACACCGGTCGCCAGACTGGAATCTTCCAGCAATCGATGACGCTCTCCCGGCATTAACAATTGCTGTCCTCCCTCTTCCACGGAAAGCGGGATGGCGAGGTTACCGGGGTTTATGGAACCACTGAAGTGCAGCAGTTCGATTTGTGTCAACTCTTCAACCGCGTAGGTAAATAACTCTCCGCCCCGCTGGACTGTCACCTGCTCAAGCAAGTCAACGCCATCGCCAGTATCATGTCCCTGGTAGGAGACAACCCGGTCAGGAAGTTGGCTGCGGTAGGTTGAGTTATTAAAGGGAATCGAGATCGATTGCAGCCTCTCATCGCGCACAAACTGACGGGCATCTCCCTGATTCAATCGTTCGGGTGTGGGACTATCTGCTTGTTCGAGGTGATAAACATCCGCCATCCCCTCAATCAACTGGACCTCAGACTCACCCGATTCAGTGACATCAATCGCAAAGCTGGTTCCGAGATCAACAATCCGCGATGTGGGCGTTTGCACTTCAATCTTCTCAGCCTGTTCCGGGACATGAACGGAGCAACGCCCATATTTCAGTACCAGCTCTAAGGGAGATTTCCATTCAAAGACAGTCGGCCCTTCCAGGATCACTTCCGCACCGCCCGCCGCAGTCAACTCAATCAATCCCGATCGCAGGGTGATTTCTTCCCCTGCCGAGATGTGATCTCCCATTTTCCAGAGAGACTGATCCAGAAACCGCGCATCAGCAAGTTGAGTGAACCGGGCCACAGAGACTGTTTCCTGCTCCGGTGAACCTTCTGTCATTAAATTCTGCCGGGGATGGTTCTGTTGCCACCACAGCACCCAACTCACAGATCCAAACAGGAGCAAACCGAGAGCCAGCGCCACCCACCATCGATTACTGACAGTTTCTGACCTGCCCTGTTGTGCCTGTGAACTTCGTGCCCCATTGGTAAAGGGCCCCGTCTGGTAATGCAGATTGAGTGAATGCTCGAGTTCGAGGTAATCATGATAGAGTTGCTGTGCCTGCGCATCGTCTCGCAACAGGTTTTCAAGTTCGAGCTGCTGTTCCGCAGTTAATGTATTTTGTAAATGAGCATCAAGCAGATCCAGCAACCGCTCTTGTTTGCCTGCGTCGTTCATGAGAGCCCTCCTTCACCTGGATTCGCAGAGGCGAGTTTTCCCTGTACACAGCGGAAGAGTTTGCGACGGATCAGAGTGAGTTGATTATAAATCGTTTGAATTTCCTTGCCTGCATTTTCAGCGAGGGCTTTTGCCGACTGTTGATGATAGTGCGCCTGCTCCAGTAGAAACCGTTCCGATTCCTTGAGCTGCTGTACACATTCCTGCAAAGCCTCCAATCGGGTGATCTGTAAACCTGGTTGAGGCCGTTGCGAGACAGCGAGTTGTTCAATCAAGTCGGGACTGAAATAATGCCGGTCCCGCTGCGACGTCCTTAAAAAGTTTCGCACCTCATAATGAGCAATCCCGCAGGCCCAGTTAAGAAAAGTTCCCTGTTCCGGTTCATAGGTCGAAAACTTCCGCCACAGAATAATGCTGCACCGCTGAAAAACATCCTCCGCATCAGCCTGGTGCGGCAACATCGCGAAAACGTACCGGTAGAGCATCTCCCGGTTCCGCGAAAAAGCCTCCAGAAAGGCTTCATAAGTATTCGCGTCTCCCGGAAGAGGCAGCTCGTTCGATTCGCTTTGGCCATCTACTGACATTATTTTGCCTTACAAAAACAGGTCTCCAACCAATTCTCGTACACCCAACCGGGAATTTACCGGGTAAATTTCTCAAAAACCACAGAAAACTATTTTACAACCATTGACTGCCAGATTGCGTTTTAGTAATTTCATTAATGTCAAACAAGAAATCTAATTTCTTTGATCTTTAAAAACTTGACCTCTTGATTAAGTACTCCTTCAAACACGCCCTATTGGCGTGTGTTATGGGGCATCATGACGGGCGAATCACGTCGCGCGAAACCCATACCAGTTTATGAACAGTATATTAAACTCATTAGAGTTTTTTGTTCTGATTGATAAGCTTCCAAAATGAACTCCTACGTATGGAGTTCATGACCTGACCTTCACGAAGGAGAAGCTCTATGAGCAATACTTATCATGTTGAAGGCGCCAAGGGAGTTCGCGAAAGACTTCAATCAATCGAAGATTGGTCGACTGTAATTCGCAAAAAATTGCTGTTACTCCAGCAAGGGAACTACCAAGGTGGGGAAGTATTAGATGACGCGGTAATTCTTGCTGAAAACATTGCCAAGTTGGCAAGTCATGGTAAGTTGGCCACCGCGGCTGAAGCTATCGAAATTGAGGCCCAAATAGAGCAATTTATTACTCTACTAAGCATCGAAATTGACAGTTTCACTTACATCTAAAATCAATCGGAGACTTGAAGGGTCTCTCGTTCTATATTCTGTAATTGAGGAGTTCTACTAGGTGAATAACTACCTGGGGAAAACCATTCGTATATTGAGGAATGCAAAGTCCATTCCCTTAAATGTTCTAGCTAAAAAAGCTGGAATCAGCACTTCATTTTTAAGTTTAATCGAAAGCGGGGACCGTCAACCTTCGATTAAGGTCATAAGAGGTATCGCTGATGGTCTAAGTATACCATCTGACATGTTGATCTTATCCAGTATGGATAATGATTCTGAACTGAGCTCCGGTAATCTTCGAGTAAATGAATTATCCTCCAACGTTGATCAACTAATAAAACTAGAAAAAAGACTTGGTATTCTTCTCGAGAAGGGAAGCGGATGAAGCCAGAATTAATTACGACATGGATGATTGCTAATGCTGCGGGGATTACACCAGAAAGGCTTTGGGAATTCTCTCGTTGTGTCGACAACCTTTACGAACAACCTCGTCAGACATGCATTAAAGGCAAAATGAGAGTCATCAGTGTACCCAAACCATTCTTCAAAATAATTTTGAGGCGGATACATAAATTACTTCAATCTCACAAACTTAATCACACCCGGTGCGTTGGATGTGGTAAGAAAAGTCGAGTTTTGATTCTGCAAAGATGCATCTAGGCAAGCCATATATCTGGTCTCGAGATATTAAAGATTGCTTCCCGTCAATTAGCAAGCGATTAATCAATAGGAAATTGATCGCCTTGGGATTTCGACCTGATGTCGCACTCCTTCTCTCTCGATTAGGGAGTTATCACGATTCAGTTCCACAAGGGTCGCCGTTGAGTAGTGACATCTTAAACCTGGTGCTATGGGACATTGACCAAAAAGCTGCATCAAGATGTGGATACCATAAGTTATCTTATAGTAGATTTGCAGATGACATCGTGGTTTCTGGTTATAATAAATCCTCAGGTGATAAAGAGATCAGACGTATAGAAGAAGATCTGGATAAGATCGATCTGAAAATCAATCATTCAAAGAGGCGAAAGAATGGTCTTCAAACAAATCGCTCAGAGCAATTCCTTCATGGAATTCAGGTGAACTCAAAAAAAGGTACCAAAATCCCCAAGAAACTTTCCAGAAAAGTAAACCATTTAGCTGATTCATTCATTCACGGTTGCAAGCGTATTCAGCCTTCTAGTATTGAATCGTTGGCATCAAAGCGAAGACAGTTAGTAGGTTACCTCCATTATTTAAACCAATTTGACATCAAATCTTTGAAGCATTTGAAAACAAAAATAAAACAAGGTGACGAAATTGTCTTAAGATGCTTTAAGAAGAATCGAATCTCTGTGCATAAAAACAAATGGTGGATTGAAAACCCATTCAGAAGTGAACCGAAGCGATTGAAAATCCAGTGGATCAGAAAATTAGTAGTATCATAAATAAAAAACACCCCCCGGTGACCGGAGGGTGTTTCACTTCTTCCACTCTTTGCTCGTCCGTGAACTTCCACTTGTCAGTTTGTTGCGGCGGTTTTAGCTGTTGTTTCACTCTCACCATTGGTCAGGCGGACGAGGAGCCATTCCTCTGTTCGCTCGGTTCCAAAGTGAACCAGGACAACCGTTTCATTCTGGGTCAGGTCGTACAAACCTGTCTCCATCACCATGGGACTGACACCATCAGCCAGTTTCCATGCCGCACGCTGGGTTGATTTATTTACAGAGCCTTCAATGGGAATCGCTGATTCCGTCGTCTGATTGAACCAGGTTCCGATCAGGTAACCTTCCTGGCTGACAGACAGCTGAAGAATCATCTGGGAAGGTGTATCCGCACTTGTTTTTACGACATACATTCCGAGTGGCATCCATTCGATATTTTCAGGAGCTGTCTCGGGGCGAGCTGCTGCGATTTCCTGAGCCTGCTCGGCATACTCTTCGGTAGTCGCAACTGGTTCCCCTTCGTAGTAGACAGAACCTCCCTCAGTGTAGACTGAGGAGCCATAGTTATAAGCGTAAGGGTCACTGACCGCTTCGTTCAGAATCCAGCCCCCAATCATTCCCCACTGGGCAGCCTGCATCCAGAAGTACCCGGGGTATTGTTCGTACATATAAGCCCAGTCGTCGTAGTAATCGTGATAGGCGTCGTGCAGGTCTTCGTAGAGAGGCTGATCTTCCAGCTCTTTGGTCAACTCTTCGTACTCATTACGAACCTGATCGGCGACTTCGGTTTCTTTTCAGACCATTCTGATTTTTATCAGTCCAGGCCTGTTGCTTCTCGGATTTGGTTGTTTCGAAGTTATTTTGAACTTCCGATTTTTTATTCTGGAATTGTTCGGACTTCGCCTGGAACTGTTCCGAGTTTTTAAACTCTTCAGCTTTACTCTGGAACTGATCCGAGTTTTTGAATTGATCGGCTTTACTCTGGAACTGCTCTGAGTTCTTAAACTGCTCGGCCTTCCCTTTGATCTGTTCACTTGCGGCTGAATTGCCTTCAAAAGGTGAACGTGTTTTAAAGGATTCGGAAAGTTTGGTTCCCTGTGAACCTGCACCCTGACCGGTTGCTGGTAAATTCAGGAAGTTTTGCAGGTCACCCGATTGGGGTGCTTTCCCTGGAAGCTGGAACCATTGGGGCGGTTGGCGCTCAGTGTTGGCTTCTGACCTGAGAAAGATCCCTGGCCTGGTCGATTGATGTTCCCGGGTGCTTTACTGGAGATGGAACCTGAATTGAAATTCCGGTTGGAGCCGTCTCGCGAAGAAAGATTCTGCGCTCCACCGCGAGCGGAACCTCCGCTGAATCCTCCCGAAGGACGACTTCCTCCTCCACCAGGTCGGCCTCCCTCCACGGCCACCGCGAGCGAAGGCGTCACTCATTCCAGCAAACAAAACAGTTATTGCGACAAGGTACACCAGCTTTTTCATCTCTCACTCTTTCCGGTTTGGTTGTTTAAGGTCAATCAGGATAGCAAAGGGGACCCGACTGTTACTTGGATGAACAGCCAATGTTGTTGGTCGCACCTTCACCATGTGTGACGTTTACGAAACGGGCAAGTGAGTTTTCAAAAACGAACTCTTTTAATCGATTCACCAGCTCGGGTTATGACTCTGACGAATTGCAATGTTCCTCTCTGGATAACGTTCCTTCCACCAGTAACAAATCACGATCGATCTGTTGTTTCAACGCCTCAAACTCCATTTCCCGGATGTTGCCAATTGGCAACATGTTGACTTTGGGAAACATCTTTTCCAGGTTCGAATTAATCAGGAAAATCGACTTTAGTACTGGAAATCTAGTGGTAAACCTTTTCCCAGCCTTGCTTACGATTCCCTGTGAATCCCCACAACGAACTGGTGATAGCAGGAGGCGAACGAGTTACAGGTCATCTGAGAAAACTGGCAGGTTTTCTGTAATTTTTATTTCGCCCAGTTATGCGTAATCTCTTCCCCGGAGAATAGCCCCGGTACAGCGCGTGATATTTGGGAAATGATATTGAGACCAATATCGATGTTCGGAGTTATTTATCCAATCTTCTACTCGCAGATCGGCATCAAAATACCTCGGAAAAAATGGAGAGGATCTGGCATTTAAGATCAAGCAAACCTAAGAAGCAGAAGCGTTCCTGTCGCCAGATCGCATGATTCAAAAAACTCCTCGGCCAGCCCCTGATCTTGCCGAAAGTGATTAGAGGAGTTTGACTCAGATTGCCGATGGATGTTGATGTAGGGAGCGCTGACTTGTAGCGTGGAGATTTCATCCACGCTCGTTTTGTAAAGGCGTTAAAAAATGCAATTTACAAAAGCTGGCCCTTACGGGGAATGAGTGACTGGGAACTTGAGTACTCCATGTTTGTTTTGAAATCTTGTTTCAGAACAGGTTTTCCTTGTGGCAAAAAAAACAGAACCGTGTTAATTTGGGTAAGTTAAGAAAAAATTAGCAACTCTTCCTGATTTCAGATCAATTCATTTTGAAATCGGGAAAAATAATCATGCTGGTTCTTTTTTCACAAATGGGTCAACCTTCTAAACTAGCTGGGTCTCTTCACAATCCGGATGAGCCATTACCTGTCCGAGTGAGTCCTTCCTGCCTACTCCCCACCTG
This sequence comes from Planctomycetaceae bacterium, assembly GCA_041398805.1. Classification (GTDB taxonomy): domain Bacteria; phylum Planctomycetota; class Planctomycetia; order Planctomycetales; family Planctomycetaceae; genus Polystyrenella. The sequence continues at coordinate 37,442 of JAWKUC010000006.1, forward strand.
AGTACATTAAAAGCAAAACCCAGTTACAGAAAATGTGTTGTTCCACCAATACGACGCACTTAACTGAAATGTGGAATTTCAAGTCCTTATGGAATTGATATTCACAACGCCAATTCCCTCCCTGATTTTCAGCCTCGAAAATAATTGGCTCAATATATTAACCCAAGCACCTCAGCCGTGATCTCACAGGAGTTGATGACACAGATGTCTCTCTTCTCGTATTCAAATTATCGACGAACCATTCCCACTCTGGTTCTGGGACTCATTGCATCCGCTTCGTTTATTAACGTGCAGGATATCTACGCTGAAGGAGAACAGCCTGTTGCTCTGCAGGCGCCGCAGAATCCCGAGTCGACCACCAGCGATACAACTTCTGCTGTCAGTGTAGATCCTCAAGAGTCGGTCACCTCGGCTCCTTCAGAACTTTCTGAAAAGTCTGCTACTGAAACGACTGTCACTGCCGAGAAAATTCCGGTCGAACCACAAAAGCCGGCTCAGGCAGAGAAACCGTCGCAGGATCCCCCAGGTGAATTTAACGAAGAAGAGAAACCTGTAAAAATCGACGCCGAACCAGCAGAACCTCAGAAGGTGGTTCACTCCGATCCTCTGCTGAATAAAGTCGAAGAAGCAATCGATCTTTCCCGTCGTCGTTTTCTCACCTCGAACATTCACACCCCCTGGCAAATCATGCACGGGATTCTCGCGTTTCGTGAGAAATACGAATTAAACAAAGACGATAAATCTACAGACAAAATCAACGGCATTGAATTCATCTCGAATGACCCGACTTTCCATGGAGAGCACTGGTTTCTGAAAACACCTTATGGAGGGAAAGCTCACCCCTTTACCGTTCCCTATGCATTCGAAGGTCACCCGAATCAGTTTCCTGCAATCATGACGATGACCGACCTCCCTCTCAAGCACACTTTTAAGACTGCTGAGGGAGAGATCACCATGGAAGACATTGTCAAAAATGCCCAGATGGAAATCAATTCGAACGAAGGGCTGACCTGGACGCTCTGGTTCTTAACGCACTACCTCCCTTCGGACACCGAATGGAAAAACGCCCGGGGCGAAAACTGGAGTATTGAACGACTGGTCCAGACTCAAAACCGGGTTATCGTCGAAAAGCAGCCTGTGGTGGGTGTCACAACCTCTTCGCCCTGAGTATCGCACGGAATAACTACTACCAGGAAGGTGGTCAGATGCGGGGTGTCTGGGTCGAAGCAAACCAGAAAATCCTGCGTTATATCGAAACAGCCCAGGCCACCCAGAACCGGGACGGTTCATTCTCGTCTGATTACTTCCGTAGCCGCGGCACCAGCAACGAATTCAAAAACGGATTGCCACCAGTGGCCATATCCTGGAATTCCTGATGGTCTCCCTCCCCCAATCTCGACTACAAGAGCAATGGGTGCGGAACGGTGTGCATAATGTCGCGAATGATCTGATTCGGTTCCGTAATGAACCTGCCGACGTGGGTGCCTTGTACCATGCTGTCGACGCACTGGTCATTTACAAGGAGCGAAATTCTTCCTCGCGAAGAAGCATCTTCCTCTACCGACATCACTGTCACCGGTGCTCAGGGAGAAGAATAGGCGATTAACGGCTCGTTTTAATGAACACTAACCGGGGTTGCAGCATAGGCTCTTCCCCGGCTTTTTTGATCCGTGCCAGGCAGACAAGTTCATTCTGTTTGTTCACGACCGGAAGCTCATCGAGTTCTTCTAGCATCTCCCGTAAAGAGTCGTTTGACTCAGGTGTGATTGTTCTCCCGTGGATTAAGCAATCCTGTTCGCTCTCGGTGCAGGAATAACAGGGAAGATGATCTACAGCCACCAGCGGGCTGTGCAGAAAGGAGAGCCAGTTCGACTCTCTAATCTGAGGGATGGTGATCGCCTTCTCGTGAGTGAATTGTCCGATGACAGAACGCGTCAATCCATGCATCACCGCCCCACAGCCGAGGTCGTTCCCCAGGTCCCGGGCGATCGATCGAATATAGGTGCCGGAACCGCACTGAATCTCCAGTGAAATCTCTGGCCATTGATAATCGAGCAGTTTGATCTCGTGAACTTCGACCGGGCGGGCATCGATAGAGACCTCTTTTCCTCTACGAGCCAGTGCATAAGCCCGAACTCCATCAACATGCACTGCCGAGAAGCTGGGAGGGACCTGATCGATTTCCCCCTGGTAATTCGAAAGAGCCTCCTCAATATGGTTGCTTGCTGGAGGGATTGCATCTGGAACTGGTATCAGCTCTCCCTCGGTGTCATCAGTTTCGCTGCGAACACCGAGGGTAAATTCAGCCAGATAGGTTTTCGGGCGATCCTGCAGATAAGGAACCAGCTGGGTTGCCTTACCGATACAAATCACAAGCACCCCCGTCGCCAGCGGGTCGAGCGTGCCCGCATGACCCACTTTCACGGTCCCCCGGCGCAGCTTCTGTCCCGCTTCGCGCGCCAGCCGTCGTAAATTCCATTCGACATCAGTGACAACCTGGCGCGATGAAACCCCGGCCGGTTTGTGGACATTCAACACTCCACAGATCGATTTGAAATCCTGGACAGACATCACCAACTACTCAGAAGAAATTCTGCGAATCATAGAGCCTGCTTATACCGGCAAGCCTGAACGTTCCTGATGACGACTGAGTGCCGCTTCCACGAAACCGCTGAAGAGTGGGTGAGAAGCATCCGGTTTCGATTTGAATTCCGGGTGATACTGCACAGCCACGTACCAGGGATGATCCTGCACTTCGACAATTTCCACCAGGTTCCCTGAAGGACTCGTACCTGCGGCGGTCATCCCTGCCTGCTCAAATTCGGCTCGGTAATTTGGATTGAATTCATAGCGATGCCGATGGCGTTCGCTGATCTCCCGGGTTCCATATGCTTCCGCAGATCGTGAACCATCCTGCAGAATGCAGGGCTGGGTTCCCAATCGCATGGTTCCCCCTTTGTTCACAATCGTCTTCTGATCCTCAAGCATGCAAATCACAGGATGCGGAGAATCACCGGCAAACTCGGTGCTGTTGGCATCGGTTAAATTCAACACGTTACGGGCGAACTCAATCACAGCACACTGCATTCCGAGGCAAATTCCGAAGAAAGGAATCGAGTTCTCACGAGCGAATTGAATCGCCTTGATTTTCCCTTCGATACCACGCATCCCGAAGCCTCCCGGCACCAGGATCCCATCGACACCTCTGAGCAGAAGCTCCGGATCTTTCTTCTCCAGTTCTTCCGCTTCAATACGTTTGAAAAGCACACGTGTATTGTGATCGAATCCGGCATGATCGAGCGATTCGTAAATCGATTTGTAAGCATCCCGGTGCTCGATGTATTTGCCGACCACGGCAATAGTGACTTCCTGCTCCGGGTGACGAATCCGGTGCATGAGTTGCTGCCAGTCATCAAGATTGAGTGGCCCCGCCTGTGTCAGTGAAAGTTTTTCGACAATCAACTTATCGAGATTGTCTTCCGCCAAACCGATCGGCACTTCATAAATTGAGTATTCAGTATCGACCTCTACAATAACTGCCCGTTTTTCAACGTTACAGAACATCGCGATTTTGTCGGCATGTTCCCGTTCCAGGGGTCGCTCGGTACGAACAATCAGAATATCGGGTTGAATACCGATCTCGCGTAGCTGCATGACTGAGTGCTGAGTCGGTTTGGTTTTCGCTTCCCGCGCCGCCTTCAGGTAAGGAACGAGAGTCAGGTGAATGAAGAGGCAGTTTTCTTTACCGACTTCGAGTGGAATCTGGCGAATTGCTTCCAGGAATGGAAGACCTTCGATGTCCCCGATCGTTCCCCCTAATTCAGTGATGACCACGTCGACATCAGGAGCTGTTAGATTAAGAACCGCTTTTTTGATTTCATCCGTGATATGAGGAATCACCTGCACGGTGCGTCCCAGATATTCACCGCGGCGTTCTTTCTGAATCACCGACTGATAAATCTGACCCGTGGTGTAATTGGATTCGCGGGTTAAGACCGCATTGGTGAACCGCTCGTAATGACCCAGGTCGAGGTCGGTCTCGGAGCCGTCGTCCAACACGTAAACCTCACCATGCTGGTAAGGGCTCATTGTTCCGGGGTCGACGTTGAGATAAGGGTCCAGTTTCTGCATGCGGACTTTTAATCCGCGTCGTTCCAGCAAAAGCCCGATTGAAGCCGAGGTCAGTCCTTTTCCTAAAGAACTGACAACTCCTCCTGTGACAAAAATGTATTTAGTCATCGGCGATTCTGATCTCTTCCTGATGGTATTACTGGGTGGTCAATTTTCAAAACAGATTCCGAGCGTCGTTTTTGAAAACCTCGGTCGGCAGGTTGGCTGACTCTGTTCATAAGGACAAAAGAGCAGCCAGATTGACCAGCAGAATAAATCAGGTTCAGTATCAGGCAGCTTTGCGAATTTGTCGGCTTACAAACTGAGCATAATCATCGGGGGTATCAATTCCAACAGAGCGATGCTCCACTACCGCAACCTGGATGCGGGCACCCGCTTCGAGTGCTCGTAACTGTTCCAGTTTTTCCAGCTTCTCCAGGCGTGAAGGAGGTAGCTCGGTCAACTGCAACAGGAAATCCCGTCGGTAGGCATACAATCCCAAATGGAGTAACCACGGGGAATCTTCCTCAAGAAGATCCTCCGGATTGCGATCCCGGCAAAACGGTATCATGGAACGACTGAAATATAAAGCCCTTCCCTGTTCGTCACAGACAACTTTGGTGCAAGAAGCATCCTTCAGAACTGTCAGCTGCCGGATCGGGGTTCCCAATGTAGACATTTGAACCCCTTTATCCTCCTGCAATGTTTCGACCAGTCTGTCGATTTGCGAAGGATCGATATCGGGTTCGTCCCCCTGGATATTCACGGCAATGCTGACTTCCCAACCGAGACGGCGGACGACTTCCGCGATCCGGTCGGTGCCGGAAGGATGTTCGCCGGTCATAGCGACTTCGCCCCCGAAACGGGTGACGACATCGGCGATCTGCCTACTGTCCGTCGCCACAATCACCCGGTCGAGTTTCCGGGCATTGCAGGCGGCTTCCCAGGTGTATTGAAGCAGGGGTTTGCCTGTCTCATCCAGCAGGAGCTTATTCGGTAAACGAGTCGACTGCAGGCGAGCAGGAATCAGACCAATAACTGCCATGGGAACATCCTTGTTCCAGTAAAAGGAAAGGGACTTATGTTTACAAAGTGAATTGAGTACTGGCTTTATGGTAACTTCGAAAGATTTCGGGAACAAGACAGGTTTTGGCCGGGAGCTGGTTTCCGGCTGTTTGAAAATCAAATTTTCGGGCTATTTCTTCGATTTAATCAGCCCTCGGAAGTCTGCATATTCATGGCATCAAGCTGCTCCCCATCCCGCTCTCCCTTGGGAGTCTCCATATACATCGGTGTTTTCCTGAACCGGCGGTCATTCAATAGGAACCGAAAAGCGTCGACGCCAATCGTCCCTTCCCCGATATGCTCGTGCCGATCGCGGCGACTCCCGAATTCCTTCTTGCTGTCATTCAAATGAAAGGCCCGAATGCAGTCGACTCCAATCGTCCCATCGAAGTGTTTCATTGTTTTTTGTAATCCGCTTCTGTCGAAATCGGATATCCGGCGGCGTGAATGTGGCAGGTATCGACACAGACTCCTATTCGCGAGGCATCCTCAGCGTTTTCAATCAGGTACTGAATTTCCTCGAACTGATAACCGAGGTTGGAACCTTGACCGGCCGTTGTTTCCAGCCAGATTTCTACTGCCATCCCCGAAGTTCGGTCCAGAACCTCATCAATCCCTTTGACAATCTGATCCAGCCCTTCTTCCGGTGTCGAAGTGACATAACTCCCCGGGTGGATGACAACTCCCAGCAAACCAAGTTTTTCCGCCCGTTCAAGCTCCACGACATACGCATCAACCGACTTCCGCCACAGGTCCGGTTTAGGACTCCCCATGTTGATCAAATAACTCGCATGCGCACAGGGAGCCGTCAAACCATGCGTTTCCATCGCCCCCTGAAACAGATCGACATCCTTATCAGTCAGTTCCTTACCGGCCCACTGATTGTTGTTCTTCGTGAATATTTGAACGCAATCCATCCCGAATTCAGCGGCAGCGTCGACGGCTTTGTAGTAGCCGCCCGCAATGGACATATGGGCTCCGAGGAGGGGCATGGGGGACGACTCGATTCTATCTCTGGGGGCAGCTCATTAACTCATTCCAGCGATTAAGCAGGGGCAAATTGAGGTTGAGCTGATTTCCTGTCCGTGGTAAGTAGGTTGCATCTCAATTACGAGATCTCATTTCAACCTAGCTCGACCTCCTCGAAATCACAAGTATCCCATCACGCGGAACCGCGTCACGGGCGGAAACCGAACAGAGTCAATCGTTTAAACGATACTCTTTCTTAACATTCCACTGGACGCTTCACTCATATCAAAAACACCAATTGATCGTCCAGGACCTGAAAACAGGCTATGCAGGAGCTTTAGGTGGCATTACGGATCAACATTTCTAGAAATATTGATGAATTCCAGTGATTCTGACCATTTAATTTCATCAATAATTCGTAATATGTACACAAAGCTGCTGCGCTCTAGCTTTACACGATTTCATTTCCTGGCCACCAATTCAGTTCTTTTCTCTCTACTGATTGACCGGCAGATTTCAATTTAATCATCTCTCTTCTCACTCAGGAGTCTCCAGGATGGAAACTGCAATCTGGGTGGCTTGCACCGCAGCCGCTATCAGCTATTTTGTTTACCGTGTCCTGACTGTTGAAATCGGTCCCATGTTGACACGTCGTGAAGAACAACTGGCCATCCGCAAATTTGGCTATCAGCGTGAAGTTCTGGAAGCAAAATTCTCAGAACTGGCCGTCTCCCAGAATACCCCCCACGATTTTGAGCATGTGGAGTGTGACTGGAAGAGTGACGTCAGTTTTGCACGTGACCGCATGACAGGCTCCGTTTCCGCGCTCGTCTCGGTCGATATCATGCTGACCCCTCACGAGAGTGAATTGCATGCAAATTCACCCCGGATCGGTATTCGCAAACCGGCTGTAGCCGTATTCTTCTATCAGGAAGGTGCCTGGAGCACTCGCGGTCTGGCCCTGTTCAATCAGACCCCGGCAGCGGCAGTGGAGCACCGTCCACATCACTTCCAGGAAATTCAGGCAGCCTGAATTTTTCCCTGATCTTGAATGACTGCTGTGGAGACGAAAACCATCTGCTGCGGGAATCTAGTCTTCCGTCTATCTCAATTTGTCAGGTAAAAATCAAGGTGGGTAGCCCAGACAATCTCGAAGAGTTGTCTGGGTCACGAAGCGACAAGAGGGGAATACAGAAGATACAATCATTATTAAATCACACATCGAACTGCCCTCTTGTGCCTGTCGGCACTCAGACAACACTTCGTGATTGTCTGAGCTACCCTTTTTATCATGCATGACATTCAGGGTTAGACAGAGCACTAGTCTTCCTGGATCGCGACAGCCAACTCATTGAGTAGATGACGGTTTTCGTTCACCAGATTTTGAATACGCTCGTCCGGCCGATCAGCAGCAGTCAGCATCTCATGATGGTACCAGAGGAATTCCTCCTGCGAGGAATGGAAGCGATCCCAGACAGAATCCCCTTCCTGTTTCAAATCAAACAGGGTCGATTTCAGATTATGAAGTTTATCAGCCAGAACGATGGCACAAGCACCATCCGTTGATTGGCGAATGACTTCCAGATGATGCTCTTTCCGGATTTTCCAGCCCAGCTTGTTCCCCTCGGCATCTCTTTTCTGCTCACTCAACTCGGAGACAAGCTGCACCACCTCTTCGGGAAATTCATGCTCCTCTAAGAGTTCTTCCAGGGTGAGTGGTGTGTCCTCTACCGTATCGTGCAACAAAGCAGCAGCGAGGATATTCTCTTCCGCTTCGAACCCCGCCTGGGCCAGGATCAAGGTGACGGCTACGGGGTGCATCAGATAGGGGAGATCAGAGGCTTTACGTTGCTGTTCACGGTGTGCCCGGGCACTCAGACGTAAAGCACGTTCGATCAATTCCGAATATATCAATGTCTATCCTCCAGATTGAGACAGGGGTTTCCATTCCCTGATTGATTCATGTACTTTAACCACTGCATCAACTGCCATTGGCTCCATCCGCATCTCGATAGGCATTGAAATTCATGTATTCCCAGTGTCGATAGATGGGTGAGTTTTTAACGAGTTCAGCATGCGTACCAATCGCTTCAACTTTCCCTTCATGCAGCAACACGATTCGATTGACTCGCCGCAAAGTTGATAGCCGGGTCGGAATGAAAAGTGTCGTGCGGTTCTGCAGAATCTGCGAGTAGGCATCTTCCAGGCGAGATTTGGTATCGGCATCCAGGGCATCAGATGGTTCTGAAACAATCAACAGTGCCGGATTTCGTAACAGCGCCCGCGCGATACCGAGCCGAAATGACTGGCCAGCGTTAAGAGTTTCGCCATGCTGGCCCAGAATTGTCTCGTATCCATTGGGTAACCGCAGAATAAAGTTATGTGCTCGCGCCTGTTTGGCAGCTTCAGTGGCAGCAGAATGTGAGAAGGAGTTATTACCACTTCGCAGATTATCGATGATCGAACCTGTGAAGAACTGATCATTGCCGCCCACATAAGCGATCTCGGTGCGTAATGATTCCAGGGTCGCCCAGGCCGTGTCTTCTCCGTCGATCAGAATACGTCCCGAAGCAGGTTCAATGAACCTGGGAATCAGATAGGCTGCGGCCACACATTCCATCCGATTCAACGAGACCAGAGCGATCGATTCACCCGCAGTAATGGTGAGATCTAGACCGTTCAGAAGTTTTTGTCCCGACTCTGTCTGATATTGAACAGATTCAAATGTCAGCGTTTTGGAAAGTGGCGAGAGGAACTTCGCCCCCACCGCCTGACTGACGGGTGGAATGGTATCCAGGTAGCGGTAGATGCGATTGGCTGCCTGCGAAGCGGTGGATTGTTCGGCCGGAATTTCGAACAGATGTTTAAGTGGCCAGTGAATTGTGATGAACGTAATCAACAGACAAATCCCGGCCGCTAATGGCAGAGATTCTGAGTCGATCAATACTTTCATGCAGACCAGAATTAATACGATAGAACTGCAGAAGACAATGAGTGCCCTGCATAACCAGCGAGACCAACGCTCCCGTCGATTTACATTGAGCAGGCGGGTTTTAAATCGTTCCAGGTTTCTGGAAAAATTCTCCTGTTCCACGGACTCCATGCTGTAAGCACGAACGAGTCGTGTATTGCGGAAACTCTCCGTCAGCAGGTTTAAGGTATGTGTCGCCGACGCATCCAGAAGTTTTCGAGATTCTCGAAAACGAACGACCTCCTGACGAATCAGATACCAGCAGGCCCCCAGCGGAATCAGACATTGCAAAGCCAATAGCCAGTTGAGTGACAATGCGAAAAGCACCAGTGCGATCAGCAGGACGGAATCACGCGCAAACCGATAGGTGAGCGATTCGATCGAGGTGCGAATTTTCTCAGTCTCTGTGGTAAACAACTCTACGGCTTGTTGCTGCTGCCTTTCGCATAAGTCGGCTGGTCCAAGTCGGAGGACCTGTCGATGGAGTTCCCGGCGCAACTTCTGGGAGACTTCCATTCCAACCTGAGAAGAAACCGCCCATAACCGGGAAACAAATAGATTGAAAACCAACCCCTGGATCACCAGCATAATGATCAGAAAGACAAGTGCCGGTGTGTTGGACTGTAACCACTTGATATTGTCAAAAGCAAAAGCCACAGGATAACGCCAAACGGAATCGCGCAGCCACCAGACTGAAGGAAGTATTCCTCTCTCGATAAAGTCGAGACGTAAATGAGATTGTAATGACTGAAAGGAACCTTGTGGCTCTTCTTCCTCAGGTGCAGATTCTGTTTCTGCTGGTTCTTCGCTGTCTGTTGATTCCTGCTGCGAATCATCTCCCGCATCAGCATCGCTTGTTTCGGCAATCTCGGGTGGAGCTGGATTGACGGAGGCATTGAACCTGGGAAGCAGCTTATCGAACTCTTCCGCCTGAGTCGGAGAAACCTGAATCGAACCGTGCGTGTGGAGCAGATCGATTATTAAAAAGAGAGTCAGCAAGATGAGACAGAAAACGACAGCCGCAACAATTGCCCAGATCAGCGACAATTGTCGTTGACCTTTCAGGAAGTGCCGCCCGGCCAGCAATCGCTCTAACGAGGCTCTTTCAATCTTAACCACACGAAAAACCTGTCCGAATTCGACTTCCGCATTTGCAGATCAAGCAGCATGCAGTACTGAATCATGCCTCACAATTGAAAGGACTCGACCAGATGGGGGAGTTACTTAATTCAATTGTTCAACGAAAGTCTCGATGTTGATATTCCGGGCCGCCTCTGCCTCAGAGCTATCCTCAATTTCTGAATGCTCCACATCTCTCCAGCAACAGTGAAGTCTCTCTCAGTCAATTATGTCTGACAGACCGCGGCGTGTAACCCAAAATGGGCCTGCGGAGAAGACTTTAGGACGATTTTGTCTGAATCCAGTCTCACAGTTTGACAGACCAGTATAGGATCAGGCCAGGTCCCGGTCTTCAAACAGAATGAAGGCAAACAGCATGGCGATTGAACAGTAAATCAGGGAGTACAGCCCCAGCCAACCCAGGTAATGGGGGGCAATCAGGGTGTCTCGCTGAATCGCTGTCTGCACGTTATAGTTTTCAAGTGAGGGAATAATTGTCGCCAGCCATTGAGCGATGAACTGCACGAATTCAATCTTGAAAGCACTCTGCTCGACCAGAACAGGGGTCAGCTGTCCCAGGATGAAAATAACCAGACAGACCACAATATTGACGAACATCGGCAGGCGGGTGGAGATCGCAACACTGATGGAGGCAATCACGATGGATTCCATCAGCAGCAGAATCAAACCGGGGACAATCTGAAATGTCAGCAGCATTCGCATGCCAACTTCCATCGAATTACCGGTTTCCCGATCTTCGTAGTACGTTTTATAGAAGACGAGCATCAGGAAGAAGACTGAGAGGGGCAGCCATAACATAAAAATGGCATTCACGATTCCAGCGAGTTTCCCCACAATAAATTGACGTCTATTAATCGGTTTTGACAGCAGGGTCATGGCCGTCTTTCCCTCGATTTCACTGGCAATACTGGTACTCGAAGTCCAGACAGCCAGCAGTAGGCAGCTGATGAGAATGTGCATCAAGCCGCAGTCTTTCATCATCTTCAGGTCACTTCCCAGCGAAAAGAACGGGAGAAACGTGATCAGGACGAGGAAGAACAAACCGAAGAGTAGCAGCAGAATGAAAATTGGCTGGCGAACCGCTTCTTTAGCAGTCGCACGGGCAATCACCCCCATCTGTGTGAAGTACTGCATTCCAAAATAGAGCAGAACTACCAGCAGCCCCACCCCCATAGTAATGATCCAGTCCCAACCGGAGAGAACTCGGGAAAGAGTCAGAGGACCATCTTGTGCAAACAGAAGGAGTTCAGCACCCATCGAAATTTCTTTCAATCGATTGTTTCAGATTCTGGAGTAATGGAAAACTACTGGATAAATATGTATCTGTGGCTGAGAGAAATCAGCACCTGGAAATGTCTCTGGTAGGTTATGACTGTTCAGGACGTCGACTAGAGAGATTGGATAGTCGAAAATCAGAATGCACGGTCCCTGCCAAGTCTTACGATCAATTCAAGCGGGCTGTTGGCGCCTGCCTCAATAATTTCGGACTCCGGTAGGGAGTTCCGAACGATGGGGAACACTCTACCCATCAGGAAAGGCAAAAGAAAGCCCCCTCCAGCCTAAAGAATGGGGCGCGAGTGGCAATTTCGTGCAAAAGGGCCCATTAGACGGATTAGGACGGTAGCAGCCCCCTCAGAGAATCCTTCATCCGTGGCCAGGCCGGAATTGCAGGTTACAAGCAAAACCAGTCTTAATGCCTGATAGCAAAAACCGAAAACTGTTCAACTGTATCCATTTCGCTTACAGCCACATCGGTGATGTTGCCAGTGAAATGTGATTCGACGGCCCCCTGAAACTGGTCTAAATCCTCAGCTTCACCCTGAACGATTACCTCCACCCGGCCATCAGCCAGATTTCGAACGTAACCGGTGACTGGAAATCGTCTGGCGATCTGGCGAGTCGTGTAGCGAAAGCCGACACCCTGTACCCGACCTGAAAAAAATATCTGCCGCGTCATGGGTGCTTCTCTCCGACTAAATTTAGACTCATCTGGAATTCTATGAGACTCGGAGTCTGATTCGCCTCTGACCAGCCAGCAGGGACTGTTTACTTATTCCGACGGCGATTGAATTCGCTGGGATCGAACTGATCCGGTTCGGCACTATTGATGAGCTCATTCACCAGCTCTTTATTGAACCCTTCATTTTTGAGCGAGTCAACCTGTTGTTGCATTTGCCCTGGAAGAGTTTCCGCATTCACCTGTTGAATGCGTGCCTCTTTCTCAGACATGGACTGCTGCTGCGGTTGTAATTGCAAGCCGGTAGAGTTCTGTTTGCCCGTGCCATTCTCAGCCACCGAGCCAGTAGCATCCCGTGAAGATTCAGCCTCAGCCTTTTGTTGCTGAATCTCTTTGATTTCTGTGCGGGAAGCAGCGATCCACGCATAGATTCGCTGTAAATGAATCTGGCTGGCACGATCATTACCGAACAACGGCTTTTTGAGATTTGCGTGGTAACCACGACTGATCGTGAATATCTCACTCTCTTTTGGCTTATCAGGATTGATCAGTTTCAGGATTTCATCGAAGTTTTCCTCGGTGGATTGTCGTCGTCGACTTGCCGCTCCGATTGTATCGGCCAAGTGAAACTCCGGATTTTGATTTCCCCCATGGCAACTCGCGGCTCCGCACTTCTTTTTCAGAATCGGCTGCACGCCCCGGGTAAATTCACGAGCAACCTGCGGAGATAGACCGGCCAGACTTTCAAATCGTTTTCCTTCGAACTCCAACCGGGTGCTTTTAGCAGGAAGCTCTACAATCACGACCCCTTCGGCTTTTTTCTCATCGCCGAAGAACTCTTGCATCAGATATTTGGCTTCTTGATTCCCGGGATGCAACGTCAGTACCAGTTTCAGTTCCTGAAGCAATTGCGGTTTCAGATTTTCTTTAACACACCAGCGTGCCAACGCCATCCGTGCAGAAGATGAGTCTTTAGGAATCTGGTGACTCAAGCGGTCGTAAACATCGACTTTATTCTTACCGATCACGCGAATTTCGTGTTGCGGGTAAGATCTGATTCCTTGAGCAGTCTTAATCTGAACCTGGCCCCCGATCTGAATCACTTTACCCTCCAGAAGGGTTCCGTCCGTGAATAAGACTGTTTGAATTTCCGGAGGGGGAGCCGCCGCTGATTGCCCGAACAAAGGAGAAAGTGTCAGGCAGACCATCCCCGCAAATAAAATGACAGCGCCTAATACAGATTTAATCACGCCACTTGCTTCCTGATTATTTCAACTCAAAGCATTGTGAACTGTTTTGCACCGAGGAGAGAGAGGCCACAGTCCGTATCGAGTATGCTCACCCGTATGAGAGAGGCGAACGGTACGCAGAGAGTCAAATTCAGTCAAGATCAGTGAAGTAAAGCCCCTTCTCTGAAAAACGCAAACCCACCAGATTAAAGCCAGTCCGAATAGCAAACTTCTCCAATTTTACACAGCTGCATTGTAATTCCCTCACTTTTGGCAAAGAATTGAGATTGTTGGTCCTCACAAATTCGGGGCGATTCCCTCTAATCCAAACTTGCTTCTACCTAACCAGCCAGGCTTAGACATCATGCGATTCAAGAATTCCACACGACGAGATTTTCTGAAAAACTCCATCTGTGCGGCCGCAACGACGACTCTCTCTGCCGGTTTCTCCAACCTGCTGCTGGCAGCTGAAGAAGCTCAAGTTTCACATCGGGTGATCACCAAAGGCCCCAAACATCACTGGTTTGGATATTACGACAAACTCGAGATGGATCCTTCTCAGCGGTATGTATTGAGCATGGAAGTCGATTTTGAGCATCGCTCCCCAACTGCCGACGATGAAATCGGGATTGGCATGGTCGACCTGCAGCAGGACGATCTCTGGGTTCCTCTGGGCAAAAGCAGCGCCTGGGGCTGGCAGCAGGGTTGTATGCTGCAGTGGTTGCCCGGTTCAGACTCGAAGATCATCTGGAATGACCGGGGAACAGACAATTACATCTGCCACATCATGGATGTCTTCACGGCCGAGTCCCAGACCATCAATTCCCCCGTCTATACCGTCAGTCCCAAAAGGGGATTCCGGGGTGACTGCCGACTTCCGACGAATTAATGATGTCCGGCCCGGTTATGGTTACTCGGGATTCCCGGATCCATACGCTCACGAACTGGCCCCCTCCGAGACAGGTATCTTCCACGTTGATTTCGCAACAGGCATTTCCAGGCTCATCATTTCTCTCGAACAGATTGCCGGAATGGGGACGATTCCTGACGAACAACCGGGCATCAAACATTACGTCAATCACCTGCTCTACAATACAGATGGCTCCCGTTTTCTGTTCCTGCATCGCTGGCAGTATCCGGAAGGGCATCGCAAAACCAGAATGTTCACTGCCAACCCGGACGGTACGGATCTCCGGATCATTGATGACAATGGTTTAACATCGCACTTCGATTGGCGCGACCCGGATCACATTCTCGCCTTCTCCAAACATGAAGCGGGACCCCGATTTTATCTGTTTGAAGATAAAGTCGGTGGAGAAATCACACCGGTCGGTGTCGATGTGATGCCGGTTGATGGTCACTGCACTTATCTTCCGGACACGGACTGGATCCTGAATGACACCTATCCCGATAAAAACAGGATGCAGAAACCCTACCTCTATCATGTACCAACAGGTAAAAAGACCGAGCTCGCCCAACTGCATTCGCCCAAAGAATACACAGGCGAATGGCGCTGCGACACCCACCCCCGCCACAGCCCCGACGGAAAATTAATCATCGTCGATTCCCCCTACAAAGATCAGGGCCGCCAGTTGCATTTACTGGATATCAGTTCGATCGTGGGGTGAGATAGAAATTATTTTTGAACCACTAAGACACTAAGGCACCAAGGGCGTATAAAAATTCGACAATTTGAGAGTGACGGCACCGAATCTGATTTAAATTTCTTGAAGGAATTAAAATTCTGGCTTACTAAACTTCAATTCATGAGAGTTGGTGAATCTCATTATTCTTGGTGTCTTCGTGTCTTAGTGGTTTAAAACTTGTTCCGATGCACCTTAAAGCTCTAGTTCGTGCTTTTGCTTACAACACCAACTCATCCGGTAAATGCAGATACGAATTAAGCGTGTCCAGCTCGCGTTCGTCTTTCTGGTAGCGGATGATGTTGATGCAGGTGTTGACCTGGCGGATTGCTTTTGCTTCGTTCATCGGTTTATTCATAACGTCGGCCAGGTACGAGCGGTTCACAACATTGTGAGCGATGATCGCGATCGTTTCGCCCGGGTGATTGGCGACGAGTCCTTCGATCACCGGTTTACTCCGGTTGAGCACATCGCGGTACGATTCCCCTCCCAGGTAGGGAATCTCACCCGAGGCGTTGATGAATGTTTTGTATTCTTCCGGGTGTTCCTGCATGATGTCTTCCCAGCATTTCCCCTCCCACAGACCGACATTCACTTCGTGAATTCCTTCGGTGGGAACAGGTTCCAACCCATGTGGGCGGGCAATGGCAGTAGCGGTCTGCTGCGCCCGCACGAGGGGGCTGCAGTAGATGGCGTCGATTTTTGTCTGGCTCAGAAACTGACTCGCTGATTTGGCCTGTGCCTGACCCTTTTCACTGAGCGGTCCGTTGATTCCATTCCCTTGCAGGATGTAAGGACGCTGTTCGTTCGCCGCAGTGGCACCGTGACGGATGAGGAGTAATCGTGTGTAAGAGCCAGACAAAGTTAATTCCTTACTTTGATGTGGGTAGCCCGGACAATCTTCCCTTTTCATTCAAACTTTACCGGGATTGTCCGGATGCCGCAGGTACACTATAGCGATGATTCTTTCTGAGTTCGTGATTTTGCATGAAGCGAATCAAGTTGGTTCTGCAATCATTGCTTATGTGTCGCTGCGCGATCCAGACAACACTGCTGTGATTGTCTGGACCACCCTGATGGTATTCATTGAGTATTAAAATTTAATTTGTTCATTGCCAGTTTAGCGGCGACTTCAATTGCGGTGATCATACCCTCGGCGCGGGAGGTTCCCTGCCAGGCGATGTCGTAGGCGGTACCGTGACTGGGGCTGGTGCGGATGATCGGCAGACCTAAAGTCACATTCACGGCGGTATCAAAGGCGACCAGTTTGATGGCGATGTGGCCCTGATCATGATACATCGCGACGACACCGTCAAACTCACCATCGCGAATCGCCCGCTTCATCAATGTGTCGGTTGGAAATGGCCCCTGGATTGTCGTTCCCCATTCGGCCCGGGCCTGTTCTACTGCGGGGGCGATCAATCGAGCTTCTTCATCACCAAAGAGACCCGCTTCGCCACCGTGTGGGTTGAGTGCACAGACAGCAATGCGAGGTTCACGCACACCCTGCGACTGCATGAACCGCCAGGTTAGACCGATCTTTCCGTAAATTGAATCGATGGAGAGTAACTCGGGAACACTGCGGATTGAGGTATGTAATGCCACATGCGCAACGGCCAGGCCATTGATACCGCGAACCTGCTCGCCCGGAGGCAAATAGAGCATCATGGCAAATTGATCGACACCACACTCTTCCGCCAGGATCTCGGTATGACCCGGATAGTGATGCCCGGCGAGATGCAGTGACGCCTTGGCGAGAGGAGCAGTCGTAATTCCCGCCAGGGTTCCCGCCTGTGCCCCACGAATGGCGGCGATCAGGTATTCATATGAAGCATGGCCAGCGGCTGCATTGAATTGTTTACGGGGAGCGGTGAGAACATCATCTCCGCAGGGGTTATAACAACCGATGACCGAGTTGGAGGCGGGGAAATCTTCGAGAGAGTTGATCTGTTCAATCGCCGGGATCTCTCCAACATGAGGGCGAATGAGTTCGAGGGCTTCGGTGAGAATCTGCGGATGCCCGATGACGACCGGTTGGCAGATCGCTCGAACTTCGGGAGCAGAGATCGCTCTCGCGGTGACCTCGGGGCCAATTCCGGAGATGTCTCCCAATGTCAAACCGATTCGTGGGAGCGAGGAAGAAATTTCAGACATCGGTCATCCGCGGGATGCTGACTCAGAGCATCACTTCTTTAAAATATGAAAAGTCTCTCCCTGAAAGAACTCAGTAAGAGACGGACTCGCATTCCTCCAGCGTGAAACTGGGGAACGACTTGCCCGTTTGATCGGCCTGGTAAAAAATGTTGTTCGTCGTGTCGAAGGCCGTCAGTGGTAAACCATTATAGGCCCAGGTATCGAGATTTATCCACTCGTTCCCGATGTGAGGCTGTCCATTCCGCATGGGGTATGCCCCACGATGACCCGTTTGCCTGAGCAGTGTGGTGCTTCCTGGCCGGTAAACCGTTGCCAGCGGAGATACTGAGGAAACTGATCCGCCAGTGAGCGCTGAGGATGCAGATTGGCATGCACGAAGATATCTGAGTCATTCTCCCAGTAATTAATGGAGGACTGCAGGAACTTCAGATGATCTTCGGGGATGTCCTTTACATTGGCGAGCTCGTACGAGTCGAGCACATCCTGTCCGCCGTAGGTCTGCCACATCTGACTCAGCGAACCACCCCGGAGAGCATCGAGCAGCATCTCTTCATGATTGCCTCGAATCAGAATGATCTCCTGACCATCTGATTTAAGCTGGAGCAGCAATTCAATGACCTGGCGAGTCTGCGGCCCCCGGTCGACGATGTCGCCCAGGAGTACAAGTCGATCATTCTCTGTCAGCTCAAGAGCACTCAGTAAAGTTTCCAGAGCGGTTCCGCAACCATGGATGTCTCCAATTGCGATGGTTCGTTCCGTCATGACGCAGCTCCTGAGCTAACAGATTAAAGATCGATTTGTAGTTAGTTGCCCTCTTTACTCGGCATGATGCGAGCCGGTCGAACGGTCGGTTCGCCTTTAAGCAACTGTTGCTGAGCCTGTGTTTTGAGAGCCATACCATGAATTTTAATGAAGGCAGTAGCGGCTTCGTGTGGGAAAGCGTCTCCTTCTTCATAGGTGGCCAGTTCTTCCGAGTACAAGCTATGCGGGCTTTTGCGGCCGGTGACGACGCAATTACCTTTATACAGTTTCACTCGTGTCTGTCCCGAGACGAATCGTTGATTCTTCTCAACGAAACCCATCAAATCCTGGTGGAACGGGCTGTACCAGAGGCCGTCGTAGATGATGTCAGCACAAGTCTGAGCGACGTAAGTTTTGAATCGTTGTGCCTGACGGCTGAGTGTCAGGAATTCGAGCTCTCGGTGAGCTTCATGCAGAATGATCGCTGCGGGAGCTTCGTAGATCTCTCGGCTCTTGATGCCAACCAGGCGGTTTTCGACGTGATCGATTCGACCAACACCGTGCTGTCCACCGAGTTCATTCAGTTTTTCGATGATCTGAACGCCGTCCATCTCTTTTCCATCGAGTGCAATTGGGCGTCCCTGTTCAAACTCAATTTCGATATCCATCGGTTTATCTGGAGCTGTTTCAGGCGAGACAGTCCATTTGTAGGCGGCTTCCGGGGGAGCGTTCCAGGGGTTTTCAAGAACGCCTGCCTCAACGGAGCGTCCCCAGAGGTTCTGGTCGACACTGAAAATATTCTCTTTGGTGGCATCAACCTCGATACCATGTTCGTTGGCGTATTCGATTTCCTGAGTTCGGTTGAATCGCCACTCGCGTACAGGAGCAATAATTTTCAGTTCCGGAGCAAGTGTATTAAAGGCGACATCGAAGCGAACCTGGTCGTTGCCTTTGCCGGTGCAACCGTGGGCGACGGCGGTCGCTCCTTTTTCTTTGGCGAATTCGACCATCCGGTGGGCAATCAGCGGACGACCGAGGGCGGTAGCGAGAGGATATTTTCCTTCGTACATGGTGCCGGTCATCAGGGCGGGCCAGACGAAGCAGTCAACGAACAGGTTCCGGACGTCCTCGATAATCGCCTCGACCGCCCCTGTTTTGATCGCTTTTTCTTTAATCGTGTCGAGTTCGCGGCCCTGGCCGAGATCACAGGTGTAGGTGATCACGTCCATATCGTACTTTTCATTGATCCACTTCACAGCGACTGAGGTATCGAGACCACCACTGTACGCCAGAATCACTTTTTCTCTTGCCACGTTAGCTTACCTGTCTTTCACGATAGAATTGACCAGAATGGGAGGTTGAACCATGAGGAGGGTCACATTATAGAACTGCTCGTTTCAACTCGCCAGTGACAGCCTTATTGCCGAAGGCTTCTCTGTCGAAAGATCGTGCAAAATGGGAGTGAGTTCGCAAAAAACAGTCTTTCAGCAGTTAAAATACTGGTTCCTGCAGTTCTGAATCGCATTGACGATATCGCCGAGTTCTGTCAAAATTGTCAAAACTACAATGCCAGCGGAGGGTTCGGATAATTTCCCTCTGCTGATCTCTCTCACTCAGATCATTTCAGCAGTGGCGTAACGACCGATGAGGATTCGGTTCCGTGCGACGTCTGCTCATTCCTGTTGTTCGAGAGAGACCCTCAAAATTCTCTCACGACGCAGCAAGTTGCCTGAATCGTGTCTTATTACCTGATTGATGCTGTGGAGCGATTGGGGAAGCCCCGATTCTCGTACTGGGTGATCTCATCTGGATCGTTATATCTACAGGGTGAAGCGGATCGAATCAGCCGGAAGCCCCAAATCATTCTGCTCGAAGAACAACGCGAGACACGCCTGGGAGGTGCCGCCAATGTCGCCAACCTGCTCCGCGGTCTGGAAGCTGAAGTCACGATGGCCGGGACTGGTCAGTTCCGACTTCGATGCCCGTGATCTGCGGCAGCAACTGGAGAATGCCGGAGTCTGCTGCGATGGCCTGCTGGAGGTCAATGATCGCCCCACCACCGTCAAAGAACGATTTCTGGAGTCGTGCCCAGCATCATCACCCGCATCAGATGCTGCGTGTCGATCGTGAAGTACGCACCCCCTTTCCGAGGAAGATGGAGAGCGATTAATCGCCCGATTGCTCCCCATCATTCCTGAACATGCAACGATCCTGATTTCCGACTACGCTAAAGGAGTCTGTACCCCTCAGGTGATCAGTGCGATCGTTGCGGAAGCACGACGACACCAGATTCCAGTACTGGTTGATCCGCCTGCCCATGGGAACTGGGATTTATACAAAGGGGTGACTGCGATCACTCCTAACCGCGCAGAAACAGGTCGCGCGGTCGGATTTGATATCGACGACATTGACGCCGCTAAAAAAGCGGGGGAAGAACTCTGTCGTCGACTCGAACTGGATCATGCTTACATTACGATCGATAGAGATGGCGTCGTCCTCGCTCGGGCCGGCGAGGAAGGCGTTCACCATCCGACCCGCAAACGGGAAGTTTGTGATATCACCGGGGCCGGAGATACGGTTCTGGCAATGATTGGTATCGGAATGGCCGCCGGAATCGACCCGCATAACCTGTCGAAGCTTTCCAATGTGGCCGGAGGCCTGCAGGTGGAACAGGTCGGTGTGGTGCTGGTCCATCGGAACGAAGTTCTTGGTGACCTGCTCGCATCTCGACGTGATCACGATCACAAAATCTGCGAACTTGTGGAGCTGAAACGACAACTCCATGCTCGACGTCGACTCGATCAGAAGATCGTGCTGACGAATGGTTGCTTCGATCTCCTCCATGTCGGTCATGTCACCTACCTTAAACAGGCAGCCCAGGAAGGGGATTGTCTGATTGTGGCGCTGAACAGTGACGAATCGGTTCGCATGCTCGATAAAGCTCCTGATCGTCCTCTGTTCAATGAAAATGATCGGGCGACGATGCTGGCGAGTCTCGAAGCAGTTGATTATGTCATCATCTTTAATGAAGCGACTCCCCATCGGTTGCTCGAACAACTACAACCGGACCTCCTCGTCAAAGGGGGAACTTACACCAAAGATCAAATCGTCGGCAAGGAAGTCGTCGAAGCTTATGGTGGCGAAGTCAAACCGCTGGCAATTGTAGCGGGTTTATCTACGACAAGCATCGTGGAACGTTTACGGGCAACACCAACGGAAACGACTCCCCAGACAACACCAGTTCAGCCAAACTCAGCTCAGACAACCTCACCTCAAACAGTGGAGCGTAAAGCAGGATGAAGATCGCTCTCTTTTTACCCAACTGGATCGGCGATGCGGTGATGGCGACTCCCGCGATGCGGGCGATTCGCGAGCAATATCTCGACGCAGAAATCTTCGGCATCATGCGCCCCTACGTGGGACAGGTGCTGGAAGGGCTTGATCTGGTTGACAGGACATTGCTCTACTCACCGAAGACTCGAAACCCGGAACTCAAAGCCTGGAACATGGCGATGGATTTGCGACGGGAAAACCTCGACATGGCAGTACTGTTTCCAAACTCGCTGAGAACAGCGGCGATGGCCTGGATGACCGGTGCTAGCAGGCGAGTCGGTTTTCAACGGGACCTGCGGGGCTGGCTACTGACCGATGCGTTGACTCCTCATTCACGGAAACAACCCAACCCGGTCATTAATGAATACCTCCGCCTGGCGGAACATCTCGGTTGCAGCAAGCTCACACATCAAACGGAGCTGGCTGTAACTGATGCTGATAAGTCGGCTCTGGAACTCTTCTGGCGGAAGACGGGAAATCTGTTACGTAAGCGTGGAGTTTTCTGTATTAATTCAGGCGGAGCTTTCGGCGCAGCCAAAGACTGGCCAACTGCTTCCTTTGGTCGACTCGCCAGTATGCTGGCGAATGAAACAGGCAAGACGATTCTGATCCTGTGCGGACCTGCTGAAGAAGAAAACGCCCGTGAGATTGTGCGAATCGCCGATCATCCGCATGTCATCTCACTCGCTGGTGAAAAGCTTTCGATTGGGTTAACCAAAGCAGCGATTAAAGAGAGTGAATTGCTCATCACCACCGATTCCGGCCCCCGGCATTTTGCACAACCTTTCGGAGTGCCTGTCGTCTCGATTTATGGACCGACCCATATCGAATGGAGCAACACCTTTTATGAAAAAGGGATCAACCTGCAGAAGGAAGTCGATTGTGGACCATGTCAGAAACGGAAGTGTCCCCTGGGTCACCATCGTTGTATGACGGGAATGCAGGTCGAAACAGTTTATGGAACAGCCCTTCGCCTGTGGGAGAAACAACACTCTTTCGGTCTGCGTAAGGTCGCCTGAGCACCTGCTTCGTTTGATTCAGTTATTCCCTCTGGAAAGTTCTCATGCATATTGCACTGGTTAAAGGTCGATACTCGCTGCGACATGGTGGGTCGGAGCGGTATTGCGTGAACCTGTCGCGGCAGTTGCAGAAGAAGGGGCATCAGGTTTCGGTCATTGGTCACACGATTGATGAGGAACTGGCCAATGAAGTCGAGTTTATTCCAGTAAAACGAAACAAGTTGATGTCCTCGACGAAAAACAAATCCTTCGCCGAGAACTGCGAGAAGGAAGTCAAAAGTCGCCGGTTTGATCTCGTGTATGGAATCGGCCGGGCGTATGGGCTGGATGCGGTACGTGTCACTGAACGATTACAGTCGCATTGGCTACGGGTGAATTATAAACCGCACTGGCGATATCAACTGCAAACCTGGAATCCACGTCATCGAGCTTTGATTGAACTCGAACAGAAGATTTATCAATCCCCGGAAACCAGACGAATCGTCACCCAATCACAACTCGACCGACGGTTGGTGATGGAGAACTACAATATTCCCGAAGAGAAAATCCGGATCGTGTATAATGGTGTCGATCTGGAACAGTTCAACCTGGAGCGACGTAACGAACGGGACGCCGTACGTGAAGAACTGGGGCTCGCTTCCGATCAACGATTATTACTCTTCGCCTCGATGGATTTTCCGGCAAGGGACTGCATTTCATCCTGAAAGCACTCTCACAGATCAAACATTCCAATGTCCATACTCGCGGTGCTGGGACAGGGGCCGATCTCGCAGTATCAGGGTATCGCTCGCGATTGTAATGTGACAGAGCGAGTGCAATTCCTCGGACGTCGAACGGATATCCAACGCTTTTATGGTGCGGGTGATCTGTTCATCATACCGACTGCCTATGAGCCGTTTCCCAACGTCAATCTGGAAGCGATGGCGTGCAGGTTACCCGTATTGACGACGAATACCTCCGGTGGAGCCGACATCATCCGCAGATGTGAGAATGGTTACCTCATTCCCGAAATTGATTCCGTCAACGAGATGATCGACCTGCTCAACATTCATTTTGAGAAGTCAGACTCGGAACTGGAAACCATGCGAGGTCATTGCTGGGCCACAGCAGAACAGATGCCTGTTCAGAAAAACGTCGAACGGACACTCGAAGTCTTTGAGGAAGTACTCCATGAGAAGTTTCGAGTTTGACTCTGGGATATGAGGGTAGCGTGATTGTGAATGAGGTTTGCCCCGATTCTCAAGAATCATGAGCTCGATTCTTTTGATGCCCTGATGAACTACACTGGTGGCAAGACTGCCAAGAACGTGCTACAGGAACGGGTCACGACCCGCATTGATTTATCTGATTCTGAAGGTCAGCCACACGCTTTCTACATCAAACGGCACACCTGCCCCACTGAAAGAGTATCATCTCATTTCAGTGCCCGATTGCGGAAACCCTTATTGAGTGCTCGATACGGTGAAGATGATCCTGAATTTTCGTACGACCTGATATCGACGATGATCCCCGTCGCCTTCGGTGAACGGGGCGCTGTTCCTTCCTGGTGACCGAATCACTGGAAGAGTGCTGGAAGCTCTCTCACTGGGTGAAGATCACCAGGAAGACACATCGGAATATGGAAGCTGTCGTCAAAGAAGTCGCTGGTATGCCGCCATGCTGCATGATTTTGGGAGTGCATCGCAGTTATTACCTGGGACATCTGATGCTGGCGAAAAACACGTCTCCCCGGAAGATTCATGTGATCGATCTGGGTCGCGTGCTGGCTTATTGTCTCGCCTCGCTGGATCGTTGAGATCTCCGCTCAGCTGAAATACTCTCTGCCCGTACACTGGACCAGAAGTATCACGAACTCTTTCTGAGGCACTTCAACAACCAGTTGGAAGCTTGTGATCAGTCACTCATTCAGCAGATCAAACGGAAGACTGATCAAATCGCCCGGCATTCACAACGACATGCTTTATAAAGAGACCTATCCAAGTTGGCACCCTTCAAAGTCTGCTCAAAAAGTATGAAGAGTTTAAGCTAACTTCAGTCAGCCATGGAAGTGGAAACTGGAGGAGCGGACAGGCTCTGAACTTTGGCTTCAGTATCCTCGTTTATTGCGAGGACCCAACCGACGGGACAGATGCAGGTGATGATCTGACATCGTTTGGCTGTCGAATGTGTCTTGGGATTTTCAACCGGGTTGATCGTCATTTCAATTTCTATGGGACGATCATGTGCATCCTGATAAGCTGGGAAGAAATCGTCGTTTTCCCACTTTCATGAAGACTTTGTTTTCATCAATGTGTGTCAGGCTGGCATTTAAATCAGTTATAAATGCCCCCAGTTTATAGACCAGCATATCCCCGATCAGGCACGCTTTAAAATCACTGACCAGATGCAGGGGATGATCTTCATCGAGTGGAGTCAGATGCACATCATCTTCCAATCCGAATTCAGGTCGGGAGATGGGAGAATCAATGGTGTTAGGATGCTGGAACATGATGCGACTCCTCTTGGATGGTTTACTGATGACTTTCATCCAACCGAGAAGGAAAAATGAAAGTTAAACCTGGACATCGCGATTCGCGTGCCGAAATCAAAAAGAATTCAAGAGTCTGCCAAAACCCTCAGGAAGTGGCTGCTTTCAGGCGTTCCATTGGTAGAGGCCCGCAGTCTTGAGACGTGAATCTCACTTCGAGATGTTGATTTTGAGCAACATCGTTGTTGAAAATTATGAACTCAATATTAAAGACTTCATTTCCGGAACCTCAATTTCTCCCAGGATTTATTGTTTAAATCACCAGTAAAAAGAGAACTTCTCCAGCAGTTCCAGCCCTCTCCTCAGGCCGTTATCAAAAATTCATTTTCAGGGACTTTATCCAAAGCATTTGCTGAGCTTGCTTTACAGGGGATATAAGTGAGTTTTTGTGGTAACGGGAGGGGCAAAGTTTTCTGTACATTGTCTCCCTGGAGGGTTTAAAAGCCCTAAAACTCTTTAGGCCAATCTGGTGGAGTAATCTAAAGGGAGCTTTCCGAGTGCATCTATCAAGGATTCCAGCAGAATCCCTCCGCCTGCGATACACTCTAATAAGACCTGCCTCAACTTACCCGCACCTGATTAGCTGTATCAAGTTTCTTACCTCATTAGAATGTGACTTTAATAAACAGAATTGATCCTTAGTAAGATTGTTGGGATTTTTACTGTAACAGTTCATTCTCTCACCTTTTAATTTCAGTGCGATGTTTCATCGTGATGGAATCCCCACCTGATACTCCTTAACCAGTTTCGATCTGATTCGATTTCATTGAGTAACTCATTCTTATCCACAGAGTAGAGTGCTCTTACTGAGACCCTGATCGCTCTGGCATTACTCGAGTAGACTTATTTCGAATTCGTGTTCTCCACTGACTTATG
This sequence comes from Planctomycetaceae bacterium, assembly GCA_041398805.1. GTDB lineage: Bacteria > Planctomycetota > Planctomycetia > Planctomycetales > Planctomycetaceae > Polystyrenella. Next base: position 63,176 of record JAWKUC010000006.1, read on the forward strand.
TTGTCTAAAACATTGCTCAGGAGAACCGTCAGGAAATTGACCTTATGATTTCAGTACCTTCTTTCTCTGCCGCTCGCCTGCTCTGTCACAGTATGGACTTTGAGTTTCTCCGCGGACTGGTCCTTGCGCGAAAGCAGGCTTCCAGCTCAGGATCAACCCGCTGAGCCGGCACCGGCAACTCCAGCCGCTGAACCTGCACCCATAGTAACCGACTTCCCCGTTCCCTACGCGCCGGTTGGGCGATCCTGCGATTCAGGCAGGTCTCGGTTTATCTGAAGAGCAGAAAGCAAAAATTGCAGAACTTCTGAAGACGCGCGCCGAAACTGTTCTGGCTGCGGCACCAGAAGCCCGGGAAGGAATTGTCAAAGAGAGCGATACGCAACTGCAGTCTGTTCTCTCTGCAGAGCAACTTGGACAGTTCGTGAAACTCGTCCAGCCGAAAATTCGCTTTAACTTCAAGTTCTCTCCCTGGTCTGATGTACTCGAATGGTTTGCCGATCAGGCAGGATTATCCTATCAGCTGATCGATGCCCCACCTCCGGGAACCTTCAACTATCGCGACAGCCGGAGTACCCCGACTGAGCGATCGATATCGAACAGCCTGGCTGGCAACTAAGGACTACTCTGATTCCGCGCGACAACATGCTCATGGTGATGGACCTGACTGATGGTTTGCCGAAAGAATTGATCCCCCGTCTGGAAATCTCGGAACTCAGTACCCGAGGAAAATATGAGTTGGCAACAGCTGTCTTCCCCCTGGGAAAACGTGTAGCCGCTGAAGTCGAGACTGAAGTGAAGCCCTCTGAGACCGCACGGGGAGAAAAGTGCAGTCCCTTTAGGAACGCTCGGATTAACATGACAGACCAGGTGAAGAATCTGTTACAGATTGAAAAACTGATCGCCAGTATTCCAGAACCGGCCCCTCCCAAAGAAGAGAAAAAGAAAAACCACCGCACCTGAACTGCGTTTCTATCCTGCTGAAGACTTTGACGCTTCCGCAGCGGTGAAAACCCTTAAGAAACTGGTTGCCGGCGCTACCTATGTAGCGAGCTCCAAGGCGAAGCGAATCAAATGTTTACGCCACCGGAGGCATGCTGCCGTCGGAAATGTTATCAATCAGATCAAAGCGGATGTCGCCCCAGAAAAAACAGCGGTGCTCATTATTATCATGTGATCAAAGTCCTACTCGCCAACACTGATCAGTACCTTCGGACTGAGTCTGGCTGTACCCGACTTGAACTACCGCTACGATCCAAATGAAAAACAGTTGATCGTTTTTGCGACTCCTGAACAGCATGAGAAGGTAAAAGCGACACTGGAAAAACTGAACGCTGGTGTGGCTGCCTCTCTGGCGTCGCCAGGTGAAGTCCGCCTGAAGAACCTCGAACGCTCTACGGCGATGGAACTCTTCAAGCAGATTCTCCCACGCGTTCGCTTCTCCTCTGACGAGAAACAGAATGCGATTGTCGCCATTGCTACAGCAGAAGATCACGCAGTCATCAGAAGTCTGCTGGATCAACTTGAAGAGAAACCAGAAGAGGAAGACCTCAAAACATGAGCTGAAGAGGCCCCTTCACCGACTTTGGTACCACCGCACAGCGGTCGCTCCCCAGGCGAAAATCTCGCTGGAAGGAAAAAAGGTTGTCGTTGTAGTGACGAAGCCGTCCAGGCTGAAATGCGACAGCTATTCTTGGTGATATCCCGGACATCGAAACAGTCTCCTCAAGTTCTACAAGTCTGGCGACCTCGACTCGACGTTGTCGATGCCAACCGTGGCAACTTTTACCATTGTCGGTACAACTGAGCGGAAACGCAGCAACTGATCACATTGGAACCACACTTGGGTGACCAAGATTCGAAAAGCCCTTGATGGTGGGCTTACCATCTGAAGGCTCGGGCGACAAGGTCCAATATTGTCAGTGTCAATCGAACCCAAATATGACGACTGCATAACCCTGTTACAGGGTTTGTTTTCAACAGACCAAATTCACCTTGACCAAGGAATAATGGAGAATCATTTGGTGAGTACACTTGAGGATCTGGAAGAGAATCAGCACAAACCATCAACAACTGGATAGTGAAACCGAAAATAACAAACCTGTTGTCGAGTTTTATCCTCTGGAACAGAAACCAACTCAGGAATTTATTTCACTGTTACAGCAACTCGTTCCTCAGGCCCAGGTGACTCATGACGCTTCTAACAAGCGGTTGGTGGTGATTGCCCGCGCTGAAGAGCAGCAGAAAATTCAGGAGAACATCAACAAGCTGCTGGAAGGAAACACTGAAACTTCAGAGAGTGTTCTGAGAAGTTACTCACTTTCAACCATTCAGAAGCAGCGTTTCCAGGCCCTGTTACCTACCCTGCAACAGGATTATCCCGGTTTACAGGTTCTCCCCGAAACAGTTCCGGGAGAGCTCTCCATCTGGGCACGACCAGAGCAACATGAAAAACTGCTTTCAGTTATGGAACAGGTAAAATCAGATGTCCCCCTGACCGAAAAACAACAGTTGGTTTCCTACAAACTTAAAGTAGCTGAACCGAATGAAACGGTAGTTTGCACTGCAGAGCCTCTTCCCGGACATCAAGTTCATGGTCGAGACTCGAACCCGCTCTATTCTTGCCTGGACACGTCCTGCCGGGAAGTGATCAAGTCTGCCTTAGAGCAGATCGATAATGGAACACCGGGCGAATTTCAGCAGAACACATCAATCCTCCCATAGAACATCACGGTGACTGTATGGCAATGCCTCTGCTGCAGGGAGGCAGCTCCGAAACCAAGATTACTCGCTGACCCAGGTTAGAATAACCTCATCATTTTCGGTGATAAAAGCTCGAGCGAGGTCGCTGAAATCCTTGAGAAATTACAGGCGGAAACAGCTGCAGAGACAGAGTGGTCATTACTGAAGTCTATCCAAAGTCGGTGGTCACTAGCCTGATCGTGATAATCAGGCTCTGCGAGCCAAATGGTTCAACAACCACACTGGAAGATGACCGAAAATCCAGGAAGCCTGATTGCACTCGCTTCGGAAGAAGATCATGCCAAAGTGCTGAAGCATTGGGAAAGTTAAGAGCCCAGGCCGAATCAGCAGAAAAACCGAAGCGGTTACGATCCCCTTGAAAAGGTGGACGGTAACGACGTGCGCGTTTGCTGGCTGATGCACTTCCTGATGTCGAAATCCGCAGTATGACGATGACAGCGGCGTGATGGTCGTCGCCCGTCCGAGCGAGATTGAACTCATTCGGAACATTATCGACACCCTCGACTCGAGCCAACTCGATGCGGAAACTTCGCTCCAGGTGTATACGATGCAGAGAACTCCCGGTTCTACCGCCGCTCAGGCTTTAGCACTCGTAAACCCTCCAGGTGAAGTACACACTCAGCGCGACAGACCCCTATAAACTTCTGTTGTGGGGAACAGTAGCCGAGCATGAAGAATACAGCGGTATTCTGAAGATGGTCGATGCAGCCGAAGCGACCGATCAGAATTCTTCCATGAAGGTCTATTCTCTGAAAGCAACCGTCGCCTCAACGGTCATCCCAGTCGTCGGCTGACATGCCTTCACCACCGTTCGCCCCTCACCCGATCCTTACAAAATCGTTGTCTGGGCAAGTGCCGCACAACATGAAAAGATTGTATCAATAATTGACACACTGGAAGTGGAACAAACAGCAAGTAATGATGGACTCGTCAAAGTCTATCAACTGGATACTGTTCCGGTAGCCACAGCTCAGGCTGTCATTACAGCCGCACATCCCACTGCAAAATTCGGCCCCAGTCCAGATGGAAAAAAGATGGTGATCTGGGCGAATGAAGAAATGCACGCTCAAATCCAGAAAATGGTGGACGAACTCGAATCATCAGCCACGGAAAATGGCTCTTCACTGAAAATCTACACCCTGGAAGCGACAGGTGCCGCCTACGCCTATCCAATCGTTGCCAATGCCGTGCCAGGCACAGTCATTACCTATGCCGCAGACCCCAGCAAAATGATGGTTTGGGGAACTCCTTCCCAACTCGAAAAAGTCGACAAAATCGTCGAGCAGATCAAAGCTGATGGTCCTCCTGGTAAAGATGCTTATGTTGAGACCTATACCTTCAACAAGATTCCCGCTGTAAATGCCATCGGGATTCTGCAGATGTCTTTTCCTCAAGCCCGGATCACCACAACTCAGGATCCGCGTAAACTGGCGATCTGGGCGAAACCGAATGAACATCAGGGACTGGCTGCAGTTGTCCAGAAACTGGAAACGGGATTGTCTGAAAATGAAGGTCGGTCCATTGCTGTGATTCCACTCAATAATGTGAGTCACACCACCCTCCTGCAGTTCCTGCAACCTGAGTTAAAGGCCAATGCCAATTTCACCCCGAATACCGCGACCGACAATCTGATCGTGCAGGCACCTGAAGCACAGATGGAGGCCCTGACCGCCGCGATTAACGAACTGGTTGAAAAACTACCTAAAGACGAGAAACCGATCTCGAAAGTTTACCGATTCAAATATGCCGAGCCGAATGCCGCCGCCGCTGTTTTGCGCACATTGACACCTGCGGCAAACATCGCCGTCGATCAGCGTGCACGCAGCCTGGTGATCACTGCCTCGCCGGCTGATCAGGAAAACATTGAAGCGGCCATTAAAGAAATTGATTCCGAAGATGCTTCTGAACGGGCGAATGTCCTCAAGCACTATAAAGTGAACAATGTGGAAGTAAGCAGCATGATGGGCATGTTGCAGACTCTCTTCGCCTTTCAGCAGGAAGTTCGCTTCTCGATGGATGCCAACACCAGCACGCTGGTCGCTTACGCCACCGAGTCTCAGCATGAAGAGATTGCAGCGTTCATTAAAGACCTGGACTCCGTGGGTGCAGCTCAAACCTCAAAGGCTTACCATTTAAAGAATCTCGAACCGAATGGTGTGTTTGGAATCATTCACGCTGTCTTCCCTCGAAATCCACTCGTACCCGATCAGGCGACACGTTCGATTGTGTTTGTCGGTTCCGAGGCAGATCACGCTCGCGTAGCGGAGATGATCGCCGAAATCGACGCCCAACCCGGACAGTCCAATCAGGAAATCAAATCGTACAAGGTAAAGAACGTTCAACCAAATTCACTCGTTAATATGTTGCAGAGCCTGTATCGGTATCGCCCCGATATCTATTTCGCCATCGATCAGCAGAATGGGATCATCATGGCGCACGCTCCGTCAGAGTACCAGGAGAAGATTGCGGCCACCATCGATGAAATTGACACGAATACAGGCACAGCAGTGAGCCGTGCGTTTTCCAGCTCGAAGGTCTCTGCCCGCGCCTTGTATCAACTATTACAAACTCAGTTTTCTAAAAACCCGGACATCACCTTTTCATTAGATCCGCAAGGGGGTCTGGTGATGGGTTTTGCCCCGGAAGCGAAAATGGTTGAGATTGAAAAAGCGGTTGCTGAAATCGAATCTTCAGTCAAACCCAAAGAGACGAAAGTCTATAAGCTTGAATCTGCAGATGTACGGGCGGCTTTCCAGATTATCAGAGAGATGATTCCAGATGCGTCCGTTTCCATGGATGCCCTAATAACAAACTGATCTTTGCGGGAACTGAAGAAGATCAGGCCCAAGTACTCAAGATGATTGAGCAGCTGGAAAGTGACGAAGAGCTGATCAGCCACAGCCGAACTTCCAAAGTCTATCAGAGTGACAAAATCAATCCGAATAACATGGTTCGGGTTATTCGTGATCTGTTTCAGAACAATCGTGCTGTAAGTGTTACCGAGAATGTAGAAACGAATTCGGTCGTCGTTTACGCCAAGCCTGCAGAACATGCCCGGATTGCGGAAGTCATGCAAGCTCTGGAAGAGGGAACCGAGATTGATTCTACCGTCGTTTATCGCCTCGATTACGCTGACGCGCGGACTGCACAGCAGGCACTGCAGCAGATTGCTCCCAAGGCCAGAATTGGCCTCGATACAAACAATCATAGTCTGGCAGTCAATGCGACCCCGGCTGATCAGGCCCGCATTAAAGAAACACTGGAGGAGCTCGATGTCGATCCTAATGCAGGGAAAAAACTCGAAGTCTTCAGTCTGCAATTGAACGAAGCCTATGCCGCAGAACTGGCGGTGGAACGCTTCTTTGGGAACTCGATCTGGGGAGATGATCCCTCATCACCATTAATCGACTCCGATGCTTCCAGTCAGCAACTGCTCGTACGTGGTACAGATAAACAACTGGCCGATATTCGTGAGTTTCTCATCAAAATGGGGGAAAGCCACCTCGCACAATCTAAAGAGAACAGCAACAGTAAAATTCGAGTCATCCCCTTCAGTGGTAATACTCAGAAAGCAGTGGAAGAACTTGAACGAGTCTGGCCGCAGCTGCGAAAGAACAAGATCAATGTAGTCGTTCCTTCTGCTGTTGCTCCCACCATGCGTAAGTTTCGTCAGTTGAATGATGAAAAACCTGAAGGAGACGCGAACTTCTCAGTTGAGGATGAAATTGAAGAAGAAAAATCCACAGACGACACCGGGGCTCAGGTAGAGCCAACAGCTCAGGATCAACCAACTGCCGAGGAACTGAAAGAAGAGGAAGAGTTCCAGAAGCTGGTGGAAAAAGCCAAGGCCCGATTAAAAGCCCAACTGGAAGCGGAAGAGGGAACACCTCCAGGCGAGTCTGTTGCTGAACCTGTCGAACAGATTAAAACTGAGGAAGCCCCTACAGAAGAGACGAAACCTATTGAGCAGCCAACGCCAGAAGTTGCTGCACCCGAAGCTGACGAAGACTCTGGTGCACAACCAGTAGCTAATGCAGAAGGCGCAAGTCCTCCCCCGGTGATTATCGCTCCGGGCGATGGAAGCATCACCATTTCTTCTGATGACCCGGAAGCACTCAATCAGATTGAGAATCTGTTACGGGCGATGTCCCGCAACGATTCGAAAGAATCAATCGGAAAAGACTTTGTCATCTTTCAATTGAAGTATGCCAGTGCTGAAAGTGTCGAGAATACTCTACAGGATCTCTTCAACGGGAACCGCCGTGGTGGAGGTGGTGGACGAACTGCCCGTGGATTAGGAGGCGTCTCTCCGTTTTCCAGCATGACGATTCAAGCAGACGACCGATTGAACGCGATCATCGTCTACGGCAATAAAAAAGAACGGGACATGGTCGAAGAACTCCTGCAGGTTCTGGATACGGAAGACACTACCGAAGTTCTCGAACAGAACAAACCCCGGATTGTAACAGTACAGCACACACCAGCGATTCGGATCGAAAGTGTGTTACGGGACATTTACAGCTCAGAACTTCGAAGTGCGGGAGGGTCGCGACCGATCCCCGTTCCAACTGGTGTTTCCCTGGAAGTCGCCGCGACCATCCAGCAGATTAACATCACCATGGCTGGCCCCCTGCTTCATTTGACCGTCGATGAAGACACCAACTCGATCATCGTCTCAGGTGCTGAAAAGCTGGTGAATCAGGTCGAAGCGCTGATTCATGAACTTGACCAGAAAGCTGAAACAGAATCGACGCAGACATTTAAAGTTGTCCCCCTGAAGAAAATTAATTCAGGCCGTGCCCGTCAGGTGCTGCAGGAACTTTTCCCACAGAATAATTTTGGTGGAAGTGGCCGGGGACGCAGGTTCCGTCGCGGACCAAATTAACCTGAACCAAAGATGCGTCGACTAAGTAAAAAAGCCTTCCGAAGATACCTTCGGAAGGTTTTTTTTGAGTCTGGTTTAACCACACCTATCAGGGTTGGACTTCGTCCGCTGGGCGGCGTCCGGCATCGGCACGACCACTTCCCTCCAGTCGGCTGATTGCTTTGACTGACATGTCCTGATCACAGACGATCTGACAACTGAGTCGTACACCAGAGAGACCCTTCGCTTCAAGGACCGCTTTCTCGGCTTCGGTCATCGAATCGGGTTCCCCTTCGAGGAATTCAACCCGGCAGGTGGTGCATTTGCCCACACCACCACAAGCATGGAGTTGATCTACACCAGCTTCATCGGTGAGCGCGAGAACCAGGCGCTTTCCATCAGGGACTTCGAATTCTCCGTAACCTTCAACGGATAATTTTGGCATGAATATAAACCTCTCTCTGGCTGGCCGAAGATAAATCGCTGGTTAATTGTCCTTAGAATTCCTGTTCAGGAATTAATAGGTTGTCGATTGTTGCTGCTTTTCTGATTTATAGTCTTCACCCAGTACTTCGTCAAATTGTGCGGCTTGCTCCTGGAGCATCGCACGCAAAGCTCCAAAGTCTCCACCAAAACTGAGAAACTGTCCGTTAAGATCTTCATGCAGCTCTTTGAGCATTTGACTGCTGAAGACGGGTTGTCCCCATGACTTGCCATGTTTTTTCACAGCCGCGGAAACAATTTTCTGAGCTTCGGCGATATCAAACGGAGGATTGTCCATATTTCGGAGGCGAAGTCCCAAGTCGCCAGGTCCGATAAAGATGCAATCGACTCCAGGAACAGCGGCGATTGCATCCGCATTATTTACCCCCTGCACAGTTTCGATCTGGACACACAGGAATGTCTCCCGATTTGCAAACTTCACATATTCGTCGGTGTCGTCGAAGAGGAAATTGGAATCGAGCCCGGCCCCATCAAGTCCCCGATCACCAATCGGAGGAAATTTGACAGATTGTGCCAGATCATGCGCCTTCTCCGGGGTGGAAACATGGGGAATCATCAATCCTGTCGCCCCATCCTCCAGGTAACGATAAAGTCGAGATTTTTCGAGCGTGGGAGGGACGCAGAATGCAGTCGATATCATGCAGATGGAAATAGGCAAGCATCATCTGAACTTCGCGGTCTGACATCGCCCGGTGTTCGTTGTCGAACCAGATACCGTCGTAGCCAAACTCAGCAGCGAACTTCACATATGCCGGGATAACATGCCCGAGGCTACAGATACGGGCTACTTTTCCAGCTCGAATTTTCTCTAAGACCTTGCTCCGACGCACGATGTCACCTTTCTGAACGACAAAGTCAAAGTCAGCTCTATCCAGTCCACAATTGACCTGAACCTACCAACTTTGCACGGGATGATTTCTGCTTACTCACAATCGGGGGAGACCGATTCGTCCTGAGATTGACCTGATATCAGGAAACAGAATTCGCATAATCTTAAAGATCTTCACAGCAGCGTGTCTATAAAGAACGGGTACTCTATCCAAACCGGGAGGGAAGTTCCTGTTATTGAATTTCGTGAAAATGAAGAGTTCCGGGCATTGCCACCGAGTACTGAAGAATAAGTAACCCAGGCAGAAGCGGAAGGATTGCCAGAAAGATCGAAGTCCTGAACGAGATTTTAACAGATCGTTTACAGAATCTTCTGGCAGACCGGGCAAGCTATGGTTGTCAAAACAGCAGAGGTTGCCAACATTTTTTCGGGATCGCCATTTTCTGATTGAAGAATTCAGATCGGGTGATTACTGTTTAAACATGGAAATGGCAATGTGCACCGAAGCACATCGCAATTGATCTCTACAAGATGTTCTTGATTGACAGGGTGTCAAGTTGGAATGGTCATCGAGCAAGATGACTGACTCTGACAACATCCATTTAATCAAAGATATCTTTCCGCAACGAAGCGACGTTCGCAACCGCGATCTCTGTTGTTTATGTGATTCCATCACTGGGAGAACGAACAGCATGATCGCATTGGGAACATGTAGCGATTATTGGTCAGGTAAAATGAGTTCACCTCGAATTTCTTCTCACACGGATGCTTTGGCCGAAGCCTGCGTTCTTTTTTTAAGTCAGAGAACGGGATATCCCGCCAGACTCTTCGATCTGGATGCTGCGCTGGAAGATGAATACTTCATCGACGGCTGCCTGCAGGTTGAGATGCTGATTCATATCTCAAAGCAGTTCAACCTGAGCGCGCTGGTTGGAATCATTAGAAATCTCCCACTGGGCGGCGACTGCTCACTCCGCCAGATTCTGACCTTCATCAATCGCAACCTCGTTACCGAGCAGCTCTACCAGGATCTCGATTTACGAAACAGCACCAACTCGTTTCTCCCCGATAACTTCCCCATTCCTGTGATTGAGTTAACCGGTTCCCCCTACGAAATCGGGTTCCAGCATGGTCGAAACCAAGCGGTGCAAACCAAGCAGGTGACACGCCAGGTCGCCAAGATTATGGGCGAGCGATTATTTGATATCCCGGAACTCGACGAAGCGATAGCCGATCCCACCTTGTATTTCACCGAGTCAGAAATCGAAGAGATGCGCGGTCTCGCTGATGCCATGGGAATCAGTCTGGCCGCCGTTATCGGTCATAATCTCGGTCTCTACCCGGAATACATTCCAGGTTGTGCTCAATTTGCGATCTCATCAGACATTAACGGCCATCATGGTCTGTTACATTGTGTGAACGAAGATTCCCCCATCACCATGATACTCGGCTCTGCCATGCGCCGAGTCCTCCAGTATCGAAAACCTCAAAATGGGTTCCGCAATCTGCTCTACTCAATTTCAGGTCAGGTGGGAGGTTTGAACGGCATCAATGAGCGGGGGTTAACCGTCTCCACGACGATCCTGCTTGATCGCCCACGACGCCCCGAGACTGCTAGAGGTTGCGTGCACCCTGTGATTGTCAAAAACATTCTGGAAAACGCGGACAGTATCGAATCAGCGTTGGCCGTTTTCCACAGTCTTGACCGGAACGGAGCCTGGTCTCTCTGTCTGAGTGAAGCGTCCACGGGAAGAATCTGTTACCTGGAATATGAAGCACAGGACGTTTTTGTTCGTTCCAATCTGAAGCGTCTCGTGAGTGCCAATCATGGCATTCTGTTCCCCTTCTCTGGGAAACGGATTCCTCATTCGGAGTACCGCCTGGAGCGGCTGGAACAAATCCTGGAGTGGGAGAATGAAGTTCCAGTCAGTCTGGAAGAAAGTCAGGCTGCTTTACGGGATCGTTACGATATCCAGCGTGGTCGAGTTCCCAAACACCCCACCAAAAACAGCGTCCGCCGCAACGATAATCAGGGAAGCCTGGTCTTTGCTCCTCAGGCAGGATCGCTCTACATTACTCCCGGACCGATGGACCTCGCCCGCGAAGATCATTACTTTCACATCGATCTGAACCAGTTGTTTGAAGGCTCCTACGCCGTACCACAACCGGAATTTGCCACCGCTTGAAGATTGCAGACAAACTTTGCTCAGCTGGAAACTTATTTCCCGGATTGAACAGGGGCAGCAATCATATCGATAGCAATCGATTTTCCCTCCAGAGCAATCGCCTCTATTCGAGCGAGGGAAGCAGCGGGTGGGTGCTGGGGATCGTAATATTCCGGTCGAATTTCACCAAAGGGTTTACTCACTTCTGCATTGGTCGTGAAATAGGTCGCTTTTGCCAGCGAGTTCAGATCACTTCCAGTCCCCGCCAGAATCTCTTTGATCCTGCCGAAAATCTCATGAATTTCAGCTTCGTGAGTGTCAGAGTTCATTCCCAGCTGCTCACTGATGTAAATGCGATCGGGGCTGTTGATCAGAGTCCAGCGGCAATAGACGGGTGAAATCGTTAACCAGGGAAGCCAGAAATGCTGTACTGACTCTGCCTGGTCTGCCCCTTCAATTTCAATTTCCTCCGGGGCATAGGCAATCATCTCGATTTCGATGCTGTCTGTCGTCTTCCATTCCACGTGGGTAACCGACGGACGGGCCTGTTTGGGATAGAAACTGTGAATGACTTCATCGACCTCGTCGACTTTGGAGATGGGGTCCACGAAGGTGCGAATGTAAACCACATGGGAATCATCAAGGCCGATGTGCTCCAGAGTTTTGTGTAAACCTTCCATGGTTAACCGGGCTGTCTCGATGGTCCCTTCCCCTTTTTCAAGCTGACCGGAAATATAAACAGCGCGACCGCGAGGAAGAACAGTTAATCTCGCCCCTTTAATGGGCGAAGGGAGACAATAAACCTGGTGATAGGTTTTCTCTGAGCAAAACACAACTTCTGCTCCGACCTGAGCTGCACTATCTGGCAGGGGTGTCACCGCCAGCGTAATGGCGACATTCCCGTTCAGTTTGAATGTTCGCATCAGTTCCAGATGCTTCGCCTCGGAGACGTAATAACGGAGCGAGACAACATCCTGTAAATCGGAGCCCGTCGATTTAATTAATTGCTCCAGATTATTCCCCAACTGACTCAACTGGGCTGCGAATGTATCTGCGGTGACATGCCCCTCTTCGTCGGTTGGCAAAATCATTCCACTATGAATCAATGCCTGATCGTGTACGACGACCGCATCGGCACCGGGTGAATCCTGATTCAGACGAAAGACTTCCAGTTTTTCAGCGCCCAAAAGAGAGGCTCCTGCCATCAGAAAAGAAACTGTGAAGCTTGCCAGTCCAGAGGAAAGGGTGCATCGCCAAATTGAGTTATTGAAAGCGTGAAGCATAAGACACCGCTAATATGTTTAATTAATCAACTGAATAAGTGAAGGAAGACCCGAAGTCTCCCCCTAGTCCAATCGGTTAGCTCGGTGAAGTCAACGTCCACTTGTTTGAACTTCCTGTGAAATAGGCAATTTTGAGAATTCTTACTACTTATCAGGGGGAATCTGTGACGGAATTTCCTGCTCATTAAGGGGACAAAAATAGAAATTGAACTCCAATAATTGACAGACTAAGCCGCAACAATCAAAATAGGCGATTTGCCGTTTTCCAGAAATGGGTCTGGTTCTCCGAACTTCTTCGGAGATAATTGGTTACCTCCAGTCACAAATTCCGGGGGAGGAAGTTGGACGAAGCAATACGAAAAGCACAAGTCCTGGTCGAGGCACTTAACTGGATTCGCCGGTTTCGAGGAAAGTACGTCGTCATCAAACTGGGTGGCAGCACGCTCGACGATCAGGACGCGATTCGTAAATTTCTGACGGACGTGATCTTCCTTGAGACAGTTGGCATGCACCCCGTGATTGTGCACGGCGGAGGCAAGGCGATCAACAGGGCTGTGGAGAAAGCCGGTATCGAATCGAAGTGGGTTCAGGGCCGCAGGTACACCGACCCCCAAACGCTGGAAATCGCCACCGATGTCCTGGCCCATGAGATTTGCCAGTCGCTGGTTGCCGAAATTGAACACCAGGGGGCACAAGCAATCGGCCTGCACTTCGATACCGAAAATGCTCTGCTGGCAGAAAAACTGGTTTTACGGGATGAATCCGGGAACCCGATTGATCTGGGCGCTGTCGGTCATGTATCCCAGGTCGATTGCGATTTGATCAAACGAAAATGTCAGCAGGGGCTGATCCCCATTATCCCCTCGGTCGGATTGGATTCCGCAGGAAATCGATTGAACATCAACGCCGATACAGCGGCCGCAGCTGTTGCCCGAGACCTGGAAGTCGAGAAGCTGGTGTTCCTGAGCGATGTCTCCGGCATTTACCTCAATCCAGAAGATCCCGCAACTTTGCAATCGCACCTCGATGTTCGTCGAGTACGCGAGCTGATCGCAGACGGAACAATCTCCTCCGGGATGATTCCTAAAGTAGAAGCGGCTCTGGATGCACTTGATGTCGGTGTTCACAAGATTCACATTGTTGATGGACGCATGCCCCATTCGGTTCTGCTGGAGATTTACTCCAACAAAGGAATCGGAACAGAAATAGTTCACTGATTCGCTGGTCGTTATAAAATCAGAGTTCAAAAGTCACTCACAAACCAAATATTCAAATTAACTTTTTTTAATCCCTTATCGAGGACACGCCCGTGAGTACAACAGGTTGTCTATCCAGTCAGGAAGTGATCCAGGTCTTTGACAAGCATGTCATTCCTAATTATGGCCGCTACCCGATCAGCCTGGTTCGTGGTGAAGGTTGTCACGTCTGGGATGCTGAGGGAAAACGCTATCTCGATCTCTTTCCCGGTTGGGGATGTAACATCCTGGGTTACGCCCCTTCCAGACTGGTCACAGCCATTCAGGAGCAGGCGGCGCGACTGATTCACGTCCCCAATACCTGGTACACCGAGCAGCAGGGCGAATTTGCCCGACTCCTCACCACTCATGGGTTTGGGCAGGCTTTCTTCTGTAACAGTGGAGCGGAGGCAAATGAAGGTGCCCTGAAGCTGGCCCGACTGCATAGCCCGGAGGGGAAGTATAAAATCATCTCTTTCGAGAACAGTTTCCACGGACGTACCTTCGCCACCCTGACAGCAACTGCTCAACCGAAGTATCAGGAGGGGCTGGGCCCATTGATGGCCGGATTTAAATACGCTCCGTTTAACGATCTGGATGCTGTCAAAGAGCTGATTGATGACGAGACCTGTGCAATCCTGCTGGAACCAGTCCAGGGGGAAGGTGGTGTAAACCCGGCTACTCTGGAATTCCTACAGGGACTTCGTCAGCTGGCCGATGAATATGGTGCCCTCTTGATCTTCGATGAAGTCCAGACAGGCATGGGGCGTTTAGGAACCTGGTTCGGCTATCAGCATTTCGGCGTGCAACCCGACATTATGACTCTTGCGAAAGGGCTGGCTGGTGGTGTCGCCTGCGGGGCGATTATCGCTACTGAGGAAGTCGCCCCCAGTTTACGACCAGGAATGCATGCGAGCACCTTCGGTGGCAACCCGATTGCGATGGCCGCCGGAATTGCCACTGTGAACACGATCGAAGAAGAACACCTTCTGGATAATGTGGCGGTTGTTTCTGAGTATGCAAAAACAAAATTCACTGAACTGCAGGAAGAGTTACCTATCATTCAGGAAATTCGTATCTGCGGAATGATGATTGGCGTGGAATTAACGATTCCTGCAAAACCTGCTGTGCAGAAATGTATGGAGCAGGGAGTGCTGATCAATGCAACTCACGACACCGTGGTTCGACTTCTCCCCTCTTTAAATACCACCACCGAGATTTTCGATGAAGGTTTTGAAGTGATTGCCGAGGCCCTGCGGGAAATGGCCGACGAAGCCTGATGACACCGGTCACCAGGTGCGGTACTATTTTCTGAAAGCTTCCTGCTAACTGAATTTCTCACAAACTTCGCCGGGATTCGTCCCGGCTTTTCGTCTTTTATCGACTCATGTCTGACAGCTGAATTTAACTGGCTAACTCTGACATAATTGATAATTTGTCTTTCAATGTTCATCTAAAACTAACGGAATTCAGGATCATGATACACCTGAAAACCCTGCTCGACTGGAAACCTTCCGAAACGGAAGCCGTCCTCGCTACAGCTCATGACTTAAAAAATGCCTGGAAGAAGGGCAAACGCGAGTCGTTGCTGGCCGGGCATGTCATCACCATGTTATTCGAAAAACCGTCGTTACGAACGCGAAACAGTTTTGAAACGGCGATGATCCATCTGGGGGGAAGTGGGATATTCCTGACGACGCAGGAGGCAGGCCTGAAAGGACGAGAGTCGCTGGCCGATGTGGCCCGGGTGATCAGTAGTTATTCTGATTTCGTTGCCATCCGTACGTTCGATCAATCTTTCATCGAAGACTTCGCAGCCTGGTCGAGTTGCCCGGTCGTGAACGCACTGTCCGACAGTTACCATCCCTGTCAGGCACTAACGGATATCTTCACGATGTCAGAACTGTTCGATGACTATAAAGACCGGCATCTGGTTTATATCGGTGATGGCAATAACGTGGTTGCCTCACTGGCAATTATCACGGCCCATCTGGGCATGCCGATCACCATCTGCACTCCGCCTGGTTACGAACTCGATCCAACTTTGATTCAACGACTCCAAAGTGAGTATCCAGCATGGACCGTGACGACGACTAACAATGTTGACGTCGCAGTGAAGGAAGCGGATGTCATTTATACTGATGTCTGGGCCAGTATGGGGCAGGAAGCAGAAGAACAGAAACGCAAGAAAATATTTGAGCCATATCAGATCAATGAAACCCTGCTGTCGAAAGCTCCGAAATCGTGTAAGTTTTTGCACTGTCTGCCCGCTCATCGGGGTGATGAAGTAACAGATGGAGTGATGGATGGTGAACAGTCTGCCGCGTTTCAACAGGCGGAAAACCGGATGCATCTGGCGAAAGGGTTACTCTACTGGTTGAAGCAGAACCGCTGATATTTTGAAATCAACCAGTTAAGCTGGAATCCTCTTTCTTCTTTTCTTTATGTGGAAAGTGACTTTGCATGTCATTTTTAATGACACTGGTTCAGAAGGTACTGGGCCGTAAAGCGACCAGGGAAGTCAACAAATTCTTCGCTGCGATTAAAGAACCGCAAAAGGTTCAGCATGAGCTCTTGTTTAATCTTTTGAAGCGAAATCAGAATTGCGAGTTTGGTCGTAATCATCACTTTTCACAAATTAAAACCATCGAGGATTTTCGAAAGCAGGTCCCAGTTTCTGAATACGAACTTCGCTCCCTATATCGAGAAGATCAAACGGGGCGAACAGGACATTCTGTTCAATGACCAGCAGGTCCTGATGTTTGCACTGACGAGTGGAACCAGCAGCGCCCGTAAGTTTATCCCCGTAACTGATGAATCCGTGGATGCCTATCGACGAGGCTGGTCCTTATGGGGATTGGGGGTTTTTTATCACTACCCTCATCTGTTCTCCAAACCCAAAATCACGATGGTTTCGGACCATGAAGAATTCTACACGGAAGCGGGAATTCCGTGCGGAAGTATCAGTGGTTTAACAACACAGATGCAGAATCCCTTCTTTCGGCTCACCTATGTACTTCCCCCCGTGAGTGGCAAGATCAAACAATCTGATGCCAAGTATTACCTGGCCTGGCGGTTAGGGGTCAATCGTGATGTAGGGATGTGGATTTCCCCAAATCCAAGTACGCATGTGAAACTGGCCAAGTTCGGAACCAATCACGCCGAGACACTCATCCAGGATTTAAAAGAGGGAACGCTGACTACAAAGTTCGACTACCCGGATGCAGTTCGTAAAGCAGTTAAGCGGCAATTGAAAGCCAAACCGAAGCGGGCAGCCGAGCTTGAGAAAATCTTTGCCAGAACCGGGGCACTCTTACCCAAAGATGTCTGGCCGAACCTGGGCATGATCGGATGCTGGCTGGGTGGAAGCCTGCAATCGTACCTGCATCATTTCCCGGATTACTTCAGCAAAAAGACAGCCGTTCGTGATATTGGTCTCGTTGCCAGCGAGAACCGCATGACCATCCCCAAGGAAGATAATACACCGGGGGGAGTGCTCGACATCACAATGGCTTATTACGAGTTCATTCCCGTCGCAGAAATCGATTCCCCCAACCCTACCGTTTTTGAAGCTCACGAACTGAAGCGGGGAGAAGATTATTACATTCTGATGACGACCCCCAATGGTTTATACCGCTATCACATTTGCGATGTGGTGAAATGTCTGGAGTTTTTCGAAAAGACCCCAGTGCTCGCATTCCTCAACAAAGGAAGCAGTATTTCAAACTTGACCGGGGAAAAACTGTCTGAGTACCAGGTGGCAAGTTCTGTCGATGCTGCCCAGAAAAAACATCAGCTCAAGTTGAGCGGGTTCGCACTCACCCCCTGCTGGGATGACGACGTCGCCGGTTACAGCTTACTGATTGAAGAGACCGATTTTGAAAACACTGAGCTCGCTGAGAAATTTGCCGAATCTGTTGAGGAAGAACTCCGGCAATCAAATATAGAGTACGATGCCAAACGCGAATCAGGACGTTTGAACGGTGTTAAGGTTGAGTATCTCCCTCAGGGGGCCTGGGAGGAGTATGACCATCAGGTTCTCCAGAAACGGGGTGGAACCGCCGAGCAATATAAGCACCCTGCTCTGATTACGAATTCTGAAATCAGAGATGAACTTAAGCTGATGATCAAATCGAACTGATAGCCGCTTTTGACTGGAAACTGACTCAATTCCGACTGCGAATTTATCTCCAATCGGTTTTGTTTCCCTGTGAGTCAATGTACACTGGAGTTGTTATTTTGTTCATCCAGTCACCAGCATCATCGGGCTATTCTCATGATCAAGTTCTCTTGTCCGGAATGCGGACACACCATGAAGGTCCCTTCCGAGTCAGCCGGCAAACGTGGTAAATGCAAGGAGTGCCGCTCTGTCATTCAGGTTCCGCGACAGAAGCGAAAACCGGCCGATGATTTTGATGAATTCGGAGGCTTTGACGAACCTCCGCGCCGCCGCCCTGCTTCATCTCCAGGCAAAGGGAAACAGAGACCATCCCGCAAAGTGGAACCTGTGACGAATGTGGTGGGAATTGTGGGACTGGTTCTGGGAATCATGGCTCTGCTTGCCAGTTGGATTCCCATTGTGAATTTATTTACCAGCGCTCCACTGGGGATCATTGGAGGCATTCTGGCGGTTGTTGGCTTCTTCATGGCCAATTCCAATAAAGGGATGGGGATCGGATTCCCGGTTGCTGCTGCAGCGACAAACGGCATAGCCCTGGTGGTGACTGTTGTGGTCACCTTGTTTCTCGCCTCCGCTGTTGTAGATGGCCTCCCTCAAATTAAGCAGGACCTGGCTGATATGGAAGCGGCAGGAGAGTTCGATGAAGATGAAATTGAGATGGAAGATGTTGAAGAGGAGGCTGTGGCTGAAGTTTCTAATGACCCCTCCCCCACGGAATCAGAACAGGAGAATCAGGAGGCAGCCCCGGAAGAAGCAGCTCCAAGTAATGCCTCAACAGAATTAAATGTACCCTGGGAGAAAGCCTACGACACGTACGATGGCGAAATTGTCAAAATCAGGATCGTGAGCGCGAAGATCGAAAAGATCGAACAGAAGATTGCTAAAGAGACGACTTTCACCGAAGAACCAATGCTGAGCATTCAAGTGGAAGTGACCAACAAAAAACAAATGGGCAGACTTCAAATGAGCGGTTGGGGTTCTGGCTTTGGAAGAAGCGCACAACTTCAGGATGAAACAGGTAAAGAATATGAAGTGGGAAAGTTCGAACATCCACTTCATAACGTGATTATTCTGGGACGAATGGAAGAGTCTCGCATGAAACCGAACAGTTCCGCGCAAGACAGACTGATTTTTGATGCTCCCGATGAAACAGCAAAACAACTCCGTTTAAGCTTGTCTGCTGGTAAATTTGGAGAAGAGGGTGAAGTCCACCTCGTGTTTGACCCATCAATTATCGAACGTTAACACTCATCCCGAGGTCATCTGGAAACAAAGTACTGACTACGGAGCGAATCATGAATAATAACGATACGAATGACCCTTCCCAGAAGGACGAATCATCAAATTCCGGGAATAGCGGTAGCGAACTTTCTTCAATCGATGACCAGAATTTAACGGGTAGCCCACTATTCAAGGATCGAAAATCAGGTCTTATCATATTCGGAATTCTGCAAATCCTCATGGGCTTATTCTGCGCTATGCTGATACCGTTAATATTGCTGTCGCAATCAGTCACGCCAGCCGGCAATTCCTCAACGAACGTGAGAATGCTTGTCCCAGCGCTCGGAATGTACTCTATATTGGCTGTGCTGTTAGTCTGGCTGGGAACAGGCTCCATCCTCGCCCGTCGCTGGGCCAGAGCATTGACACTGGTCCTGGCATGGACATGGCTCGTAATCGGCATCACGTCCATGATTATAATGGTGATCTTTAGACCCTTCCCAGTCGCAAACGCTGCCCCGGGTCAACAGGTTCCGCCCCAGATGTATCTGTTTTTTCTGGTTGTAATGCTCGGTACGATGGGCTGCATCTACATACTGTTACCCGGAATCTTTATTTGGTTTTATCGAAGTCCGCATGTGAAAGCGACATGCGAATATCATGACCCCCATCTCCGCTGGACCGATCGATGCCCGCTGCCTGTGCTGGCAATAAGTCTGATGCTGGGTGCGGGCGCGTTCTCGATGATCTTTTCGGCAAGTTATGGTTTCGTAATTCCATTTTTTGGAATCCTGTTAAAAGGCGTAGTGGGAGGCATTTTAACTCTAGGGATTACTTTACTTTTCGCTTATCTCTCCTGGGCAACCTACAAATTAAAAATTTGGGCCTGGTGGGCGACGCTTATCTTATACGTAGCTTTCGGTCTATCAAGCATGATCACCTTTTCCCGCCTGGGCCTGATGGAGTTCTATCGAGAAATAAACTTACCCGAAGAACAGTTGCGAATCATAGAACAATCCGGAATGATCGAGCGGATGAATATGCCGGTGATGATTGGCGTGAGCGGGGTCGTATTTATCGGTTACCTGTTTTGGATACGCAAGTATTTCGTCTCGAAATCAGTTCCGAATGTATCTTCTTAAGCTGAACCTGTCTCCAACCCTGGAGTTTTTTAAGAGACTATGTAATCAGCGAGGACTGTGTATAAGCAATGCGTAAATGATTCTCGCGGCATCTCCTCTAGTGATGAGTTCTGTCGGGGAGATTTTCATCTCCAGCAGCAGGGTCAATGGAACTGGCTTTAATTCAGTCTTTTCGGAATCAGCAAGCATGGCTTTAATTCTGCGGGTGAACTCCACTCCCGTGATGGTCTCTGATTGTTCCTGCTTCTCTGCCTCCCTGACTTCATTCGCCTGCTGATTCGGTAAAACTTTCTGATCCGGTTTCGAAATCTGTCTCTGTAAGAAATGGATCCATTGATCAGCCAGACGGGAAGAAATGAATGCCTCCGGTAGAGCGTGATAAGTACTGAAGTAGCCCTGTGTACCCAGATATTGGATGGCGGGATACCACTCAGTCTGACTTTTCCCTTCGATATCATTAAAGAACGTCAGTAGAAAACGCCTGTTTGCTAACTCAGACACTAACTGACGTGTATCAATCTCGGCCGGTTTATTTCCCGCACTTCGTGACATGGCGAATGCAATTCCGGCGGCTTCCCCCAGGCTCATCCAGGTAGGCTCCAAGCGGATCGTTCCCCATCCCACATGCGAGGACGACAGACAGACCGGAACGAGCAGGTTGTCATAATTGTTCGGGAGCATTGTCAGGTACGAAATCTGACCCGGAAACGTCTGGTTCTTCAGCATTACCATGCCTTCATCTGCATCACCATCTACTGTGGTAGGAGTGCAGGCGTGGGAATCGAGAAACCATTCCGAAACCGTGATACTGTCGGCATGAACTGGTGCACGATCGAAGTCCTCCGAAAGCTGTGCATCATGTTCGGTAAATGTTGTTCGCCCTACGATACGACGTGTTTCGCGAGCGTAAATCTCATAGGGAACATGATTGTTGTCCGGGAACTCATCGCGAGGCAAACCGTATTCCTGCCAGGCGCGTCGGATTTCTTCCGGAACCGAGGGATCATGTTGTCGCCAGTAGAGCAGTCCTGAAGTCGCTTCAATATGCTGACGAATAATCTCACCACGCGCCTCCCAGTCACCTTCCACATAAGGAGTCTGCACGCCAATCAACTTGGGGTGATTTAGTCCAAACTTGTCGTTTGGCATTTTCAGGCCGGGTTTGTCCGGGTCACCGAAACCATATCTGGAATATAATTCAGGTTGATAATTTTCAGGTTTCTTAATCTCAATTCTGTTCGCGGGGTCGCGGGTGACAATCGTCCGCATGTTATAACCTTGAACTGCTCCATCGGCATCACCGGTACTAAATTCAGGAAGCACTTCGTACCATTCGCCATAACGATAGAGATTCAGCCCTCGGGCAATCTTCCACTCCCGGGTATAGCTCTCAGGAGGAGGCAACTCCCGCTTCTGCATATAAATAATGCCTGCATGTTTTTCGCCATATTCTGCACGCGATTCCCGCCCTGTTCGATATTTCACTCCCGCTTTAGCAGCCAGGTCCGCTTCATACGAGCAGTCGGCAAATGCATCGGCAGTTATGTGTAGTACCTGGTCTGTTTGCCGATGTTGAAAGTGTACAGATTTAATCAGCGACTCATTTTTTTCGACTTCGACAGGATAAAACTCGCGTGTGATGGTGATCTTGTCCTCTCCCTTAAGTATCTCCTCCAGAAGCTGCTCGATCACATGCGCTTCGTAACGGGTCTTGGGGAAACCGGGGAGTGTATCTGTGTACTCAGAAGAATCCTGGCCATATTCCTCCCGGTAATGATTATAGATGGCGGCACGCAGTTCATCGTAGATCGGGGCACGTTCTCCATTGTAGAGGGTATCCATCGTGCTGAGGCCATTACTCAGTAACCCACCCAGGTGCCTGTTGGGACTGACGAGATGCACAGAGAGCCCTTCCCGTGCCGCACGGACAGCACACGCGATTCCACCGGAGTACCACCATAGACAAGGAGATCAACATTATTCCCATTCTCTACCAGAGGTTCTTCCGCTGGTAGATAGGCATAATTCAAAAAGCCGTGAACTAGACATCCTGCGATCAAAAACCACTTCAAAACAGATTTCGAGATCCAGCGCACCTGGACTGAAATATTTCGGATGCGAGTACGTGGATGAGATTTCATGGATCACCAGTTACATGAATTCATAAGATGAATCGCGTTCAAGAATGTCTCAGTCTGATTTGAGCCGCTATTAAACCAGTC
The DNA here is from genome assembly GCA_041398805.1 of Planctomycetaceae bacterium. Taxonomy (GTDB): domain Bacteria; phylum Planctomycetota; class Planctomycetia; order Planctomycetales; family Planctomycetaceae; genus Polystyrenella. The sequence continues at coordinate 85,581 of JAWKUC010000006.1, forward strand.
TTATTTCTCTTTACGGGAGAGATCTCCACTTCCATTCTGGTTTGACCTGATAGTCAAGTCGCAGCGATTCGCCGGGAGCGAGACGGATTGATTGCCCTGGATAGAGGGCCGATTCAATATGAAGTGGCTCCGCACTCGAAGAGTTGATCGTCCAGGAGAAGACAACACCCGGTTTCAGAAAAGTTATCTCGACGGAAGAACCTTCCCGGTTCACAATTTCAGTACCAGAATCTGGCAGGGCAGGTGTGATCACCGAAGAGCTGTTCCCACCTGCGGCCACAACCCTGTTATTGGGGTATTTCGCATTATTGGTAATACCATTGATCAGCTTACTGGTGAGTACCAGATTATCCCGAGCGGGAGCTTCCCAGACGAGATCATTCCCGGGGCTGGTCTGTGCGGAAGTGAGCTCAAGAATATTCGCCGATCCATAAACCCGCGCTCCTACAGAATTCTTAATCCCCTGCCCATCCATCGCTGCTCGAATTCGATTGCGGGAAACGAACTGATGGTCGTCAGCAGTTCCCAGTTGCAGATGCGTCTGGCTTAAATGCAGGAAGGGGGCGTCGATCCAGTTGTTTGAGCATCGGCCGGTGAGTAAAACGGATTTGTTACAACCGACCACTTCAATCAGAGTAATTTTATTATCGTTGAGCGATCCAATGGAACCATCCAGCCAGAGCCCTACCCCTTTCCAGTCATGGTCCTGATCCAGTTCATTATTAAACGCCTCCCCACCTAACCAGGCACCTCCACCACCAACTAAAGCATTAATGTGAATCGTGGTTGTCGTAAAGACGTGAAATCGATCAGGCCCCTCTGAGGCAGGCTGAATCTTCATAACCGCCCCATTGGAATTAGAAGAGATAATTCCAAATTTGTAGTGACAGCTCATGGCGGAATCGATCGTGATCGCATCACCTGTTTCTGGCCGATACTGAATCACATACTCACCACCATCGATGCGAAAATCCTGCATCCAGGGAATTCGCAATGTTTCATAAGAAAGTAGACCACCCCTGATTCTCACCATGCGTGAGGTTTCCCCCGGCGATGTAGACATCCTGAGTCGTTCGCTTGGCAAGATCGAAAGCTTCCTGTAAACCGGAAGTCTTTGTGCCTGGCGTATGCGGTCCAAAGTCACCACCATCATTCGGCCCCTGAGGTGTGACGACGATGAACCCTAACTGTTTCTGCCGGTCTACGGAGATGTTATTCGTAGAGACGGAGGTCGGTTCCGCCTGGGCTCGTTGAGATTGGTTTATCAGTGCGCCAGCCAGTAGAGCGAAGGTGAAGACACCACAAAGGGCTCGTCTGAGCTTATATATTTCTGAATTGATCATCACGTCTCGTTTATCAAGTGTAAAAAATCGATGCTGATCATCTTGATCGATTCAATCCTCATCGAAAGAGCTTTTAAATTTATTTCAAATGGCGTGGATCCATTACACCGCAAACGCGCAGCGAATTAATTTATTGATTCCAAACTCCTTAATGGCACCGATAAATATCATCATGACACCTCCCATAAGGGGATCATCATAATTTTGAGCCACTGCTCATCGTCGCGAAACATCAGAAAACCGAGATAACATCCGACCAGAAACCCAAATACAAGATTTGTCAGGAAGACATAACGGGAGCAGAAAGAAGTTCCAGCCGGGTCGCCTTTGCTGTATGACGCTTATAGTAATCGGTGATTTTTTCACCTGTATCCACCCATTCATACTCCGCGATGGGGCACATTTTGTTGCAGTAGGAACACCAGGTTCTCTGCATGTCAAAAAGTGGATCAGAGATAGATTCAAACGAATCGCCACTCACAAAAGTGACTTCGCCACAGACAACATGCCGATATGTTCGAGATTCGGGAGCAGGCGAAGCATTCATGGTCTGAATTCTTCCAATAGATGAGCCGGGAGCAGGATTTGTCTCTCACTGATTTTCTTTCACAGAAAATCAGATTAACAAATCTAATTCTCTGGATTGTCAATTCGATAAAGATGCCCGTCTGTTCTGACGTATAATGAATCTCCCGCAATGGCCGGGCTGGCCATCAATGTTTCAACCGCAAGCTTATTTTCGGCCACAATTTTGAAATCACGACCCGGTTTGATCACTGTAGCGGCTGCTTCTTCATTGAAGAAATAGAGTTGACCATTGGCATACACGGGCGAGGCCGAGAAGTTCCCTTCCAGACGTTTTTTCCAGACGAGTTCACCAGAAGATGTTTCTATACAGGAAATGATTCCCGAGCGATTGACGAAGTAGATCAGGTCTTCCACCAGGATAGGTGTTGAACGAGGAGGAACACTTTTGGTGAATTTCCACCTGATATGACTGTTGGTGACATCTCCTTCACCATTGGGATCAATCGCCCAGAGTTCAGGATGGTCGTGATCCATCATCACATAGACGAGATCATTTCCGTAAATGGGTCGTGGTGCGATTGACCAGCCCCGGTGCAGAATCTTCCAGTACTCTTTCCCTGTCTGGGGGTCATAGGAAATGATGGAGCGACCTCCCGGGCTGACAATTTGCTGATTCGATCCGCGTGGAATCAACAAAGGCATCGAGTAAGCTTTGCGCTTGATGAACCGGTATCTCGCTGAAATCAACCGAGCGTTCTGTCTTCCAGACGGTATCCCCACTGAATTTATCGAGGGCAATCACGTATTGAAAATCGCGCCCATCGACATTTACTATCAGTAAATTCCCAAACAACATCGGGGAACTGTTCGGCCCCGCTTCATGCTCACATTTCAGATCGCGACGCGTCAGAGTATCTCACCTGAGTTCGTATCGATGCAGGCTGTCCCATAAGTTCCGTAATGAACATAGACCCGTCCTTCTTCGATGACAGGAGTTGGTGAGGCATACGTATTTTCGACAGGGACTTTCTCCGGATTATCAACATCGAAGACATGAATATCATGGAGAATCTTTCCCGACTTTCGATCCAAACCAACGGCAAAATACTGTTTACCTTCTTCCGTCGCAGCAGTCACCCAAACCTGATCACCCCAGATAACCGGTGACGACCAACCTCGATCATGAATGGCTGTTTTCCAAACGACATTCTGGTCCTCGCTCCAATTCAAAGGAGGATGGCTATCGACGGCCAGACCATCGCCCGTGGGACCGCGAAACTCCGGCCAGTTATCCTCTGCCAGAGTCGGTGTAGAGGTTAAGCAGACAATCGATAAAACGATGCAGATAAAACGCATAATGCTTTCCTTTGAGGGATGCAATTCTCAAGCAAGGACAGACACATCAATGTTTATTGATATTTCTATAAAGTCTAACTTTCACGCCACCCAAAAGAAAGTAACCTCTCAACCTTCCAATATTTTGGAAGACCGAGAGGTTATTGAAAGCCGCTGAGGAGACTCGAACCCCTGACCTACGCTTTACGAGAGCGTCGCTCTACCAACTGAGCTACAGCGGCGGGATAGATTGTGATTTCAGAGGAAGTCTGGTGGCTCCTCTGGTCAGAATATATCGAAGGTTCTGGTGATCTACAAGCCGGAGAGAATGAAAGACCTCCACCTGAAAAAGGAGCTGAGATCTCAGAATCCTTATTGTGGAGTGGAATTAAGATGAGCAGGTTCAGGACCTGGGCAATGTCACCAGATTGAGCATGTTGCTTACTCAGGTTTTTGGGCGAGGTAGAAAACGGTCGCTTCCAACTGATGGTGTGAGTGGACCAGTTTGAGCCAGATCACCAGCAGTTTTCGCAGGATTCTTCCCGCGATCCGTCCCTGAGAAATGGGGCGACTCAGCATCTTAACCACATCCATCCCACCAAATCGAAATTGCTCAATGACCTGACCAACCGTGTATTCGGTTACATGATGTTCCGACATAAAAGCGATCGGTTTGCCAAGCAGCACGCGCACCAGATTCGACAGGCGATAACGACTGGGGGTCGACATGATGATATATCCACCCGGTTTGAGAAACTTTTTCATCTCTCTCAGCAGGTGCATCGGGTCAGGAACATGTTCCCAGAGGTTGTTACAGACAACAACATCGAAGTACCCCTCTGCATAGGGACCTTCATAAGCATCTCCCACGCAGAAGTCGATCTCCGGGAAGTGGGCTTGAGCATACTTGATCGCTGTCAGGGAATAGTCGAGGCCAGTCATCTCTGAACCAGGGAATTCCTTAAGAATGAGCTGCGTGATGTGCCCTTCTCCGCAACCGAGATCGAGAATTTTCATCGGTTCTGAAAATGACTTGGATGCCTGTTTCAACAAGTCGATTGTGATTCCGAAACGACGTTGATGAAACTGGCTGTCGATCTGCTCTTCCACATTGTAGGGATCGGCTTCGGCGTATTCGTCACTTGCTTCCAGCTTGTCAGGATGCAGAAAGATTTTGAATCCATCCGGATGCAGTGCGAATTGCTTAATCCCATATTGCGATTCCCACTCAGCTAACTCACAACCATCGGTTTCCAGATTCAAAGAGCGATTTTGCTGATAGTTGTAGTACTTTTCGTCAGACATTCGAATCAGTTCTATTGTCGCTGGTGTTCTCAGAAAACAGTTTTGCAGTACTTTCAGGTGTGTCAGTCTGTGACATCTTATGCAACCTCGATCAGCCTCCGCGTCACAACCGCGATCCACAGTACTTGCAATGAATCGCATCAAAGTCATGCCCTTCAGACATGCATTCGGAACAAACCTGGGTTGTTACTTTTTTTCCTGCAGACTGTGTGAGTTCCGCAGAGACAATCCCCGTAGGGACAATGATAAAGCAGTAACCAAGGATCATCATAAACGAAGCAAGTGCTTTTCCTGCGATAGTTGTAGGGGCTGTATCTCCATACCCGACAGTCGTCATCGTGACAATCGCCCAGTACATGCTTTGAGGAATCGAGTTGAAACCCTCGTTTTCTTCCCCTTCAATCAGATGCATGGCGGAACCAACGATTACCACCGAAATTAAAACAAATGTAATAAAGACCGCAATTTTCGAACGGGCAGTCCAGATCGCATGCCGGAGTGCCGTTGCTTCAGAAAGCATGTGCGTCAACTTGAAGACGCGGAAGACACGCAGTAATCGAAGAGCTCGTACGACAGTCAATCGAGTAAGCGTCTCTGCTTCGAGAAATAATGTCAGCCAGGTGGGCACAATCGAGAGCAGATCGACCAGACCATAAAAACTGAAAACATAGCGAAGTGGCCGCTTGGCGCAAGCGACCCGGGCAAGATACTCAAACGAAAAGAGAATGGTAAAGAACCACTCTGCCCGGTCGATGACCAGCTTGTTGTCTGGCTGTTTATAGATGCTGCCGACGCTCTCCAGCATCACGATCAACACGCTCAGTAAAATCACAACGAGCAGAACAACATCGAACAGTTTCCCCGCAGGGGTATCTGCCTCGAAAATGATTTCATACCATTTTTCGCGCCAGGTGCGGGTCGGTTGATCAGCTTGATCGGAATTGGAGGTGGCCACGATTACAATCCATCGACTTCGAATCCCTCACGATAGTTCCGGCGAATCAGCACATTGGCTTCGGGCAAGTTGGTGACCATCATTTTGTCAGGGTCCCACATCAGTTTCTGGCCAGGGAACCGGTTCGCCACGACGCCCAATAATAGTGCTTCGGTTAAAGGACCGCCATAGCTAAATGGCGAGATCGTCTCTCCCCCGTTCAGGCAGGCATCGACCCAGTCATGATAATGATTACGTGTTTCCAGCTGAGGCATTTCAACCGGGACTTCATTACCATCAACAAAGACTCGAGGTGCAGCGACGTGCTGCAGCAGCATGATTCCTTTTTCCCCGACGAAAATAGCTGCCTGACCAGGAAGCTCAACTGTCTCAGGGAGATTAAACAGGGCACGGTCCGGCAGACAGTTGTCACCGTCCGCCCATTTCCAGGAGAGTGTCTCGGTGGTGAATTCTGTCCCGGGGAATTCGTATTCAACCCTGTTCTCTTCCGGGTGGCCAACGCCTGTGGGAGGTCGGCAGGTCGTAATCGCCCAGGTGGGAGCGGTCAGTTTTAAGGCGCGATAAGGAGTATCACAGATATGGACGCCCATGTCGCCCAGGGTGCCTGTGCCGAAATCGATCAGACGTCGCCACTGTGCACGATGGTAGACATCTTTTTTGTACGGTCTCTTTGCAGCTGTTCCCAACCAGAGATCCCAATCCAATGTTTCCGGTACGGGATCCTCACCCTCGATGGGCCCCCCATCATAGCCCCAGTTTTTCTGCGACCAGACATAAACCTGGCTCACCTTCCCAATGATCCCCTCCTGGATCAGTTGAGTGCGCCCCGGTATTCGAGTGAGGAAGAAACCTGAATTCCCATCTGGGTGGTTAGCTCTCTTTTTTCAGCCAGCAGTCGAAGTTTTCTTGCTTCGAAAATGTCATGAGTCAGTGGCTTCTGGCAGTAGACATGCTTCCCATGATTCAGGGCCATCATGGCTGCAGGAGCGTGAGTGTGGTCGGGGGTCGAAACGACAACGGCATCGAATTCGCCAGCCATCTCAGCAAAGAGCTTTCGATAATCGCTGAATGTTTTTGCACTCGGATGTTCTTTAGCAGCACCCGCAAGTTCATTGCTATCGACATCACACAGGGCGACGACTTCCAGCTGCGGATGAGTGATCAGGCTTTTTCGATCGGACCAACCCATGCCTCCCACGGCAATGTGTGCTGTTCTTAATTTTCTCTCTTCAGCAGCCTGAGTTTTAATGGCGCGTGTTAGTGGAAGTGCAGTAGCAGACAGAGCCACACCGGCTTTAAGGAGATCTCGGCGATTGAGAGCTGAAGAGATTTCTGGCTTGGAATTCATGGGCGGGACTCTTTTTAACTGAGATCGAATTGAATCAGAAGGGAAGCAGAACAGAAGACGGTGAGTAGAGCAATTAAGTCTCATAGCGGGAGAGTCAGGAACTTCGAAAAAGCCTGATGCGGTTGGACACCGTGGCAAGGTTCTGCCAGGGTCAGTCCAGCATAACATTCCCAGAGGGGCGAAAAAGAGGCTTAGTCAGTGAAAAACCGAGATTTAGCCTAAATTACAGCCTGAAAATTCCTATTAACGCAGCATACTCAAAGAGATACGATAGCATTACAGAGTCGGTTTATTCAGCAAACTTAACACCTGTTTGAATTTGGGAAACTCAGTTCATGAGCCACTTCAAGTTCGCTTCTTTCATCCTGGCCGTATCCCTCTTCTGCTGCCACCCTGGTCTGAAGGGGATTGCCCAGGAACCGGAGACACCTGAGGAAAACTACACTCCACCGGGTCAAATCGAATCTACATCAATCTCTTTCGAACTCCTCACCGGTGCGCGCGGCCAGAATTTTACGGCCCGGCAGTGGTATGACTTCTTCGCGGATCTACAAATCCCGGTCCAGATTCGACAAAGCGTGCGTGAAGAGACTCCCTATGTGAACCAGGAAGTCTCTAACAAAATTCGCAAGGTGCATGTTGTGGCAATTGTCGAGAGCGATGGCACATTGAAGCTTCCGAGCGGACGTGTCAAAACCAGTGAGCATGATAAACTCAAAAAATGGATCGACTCGTTGAAGGAGTATGGAGCACAGGGCGACCCTGGTGACAAACCTTTGTGGGGACTTTCCAATGAACAATATGTCTTCCTGCGTGCTTATCTGGCTCAGCCACTGGAAGTAGATTTACAGGGAAAGAAATTTTCCGAAGGGCTACTTTCATTCCCTTTCACTGCTGAGTTGCCAGTTGTGCTTTCGGATGCAACTAAGGATTTTCTGCGAGACAGTGAGATTCGTAATCTTCCCTTTGCAGAGGACCTCAAAGGTTTGAGCCTCGGATCTTCTCTGGCGATCTACCTGAGGGAGTACGACCTGGGGTTTGTGCCAACTCGCCTGCCTACTGGCCGAATTGTGCTGACCGTCGATAAATTGGCTGATATTGAAGAAGAGGTCTGGCCTATTGGATGGGACTGGGAAAAGTCCCCCACTACAATAGCTCCTCAGTTTTTTAAGCGAGTCACTGTCCGGATACGTGATTTCAGCCTGTTTCAATTTCTCGATTATATAGAGGAAGGGGCCGACATCCGCATTGTGGTCGACCATTACAACTTCCGAGCCGTTCAGCTCGATCCAGCCACGTTGAAACTGACGATCAGACCCGATATCACCGCCTGGAACCTGCTGTTGAATCGGGGGCTCAGATCTGTGCGACTTGATTCGGAACGGCGACTGGATGAAGCGGGCAAACCGTTTCTCTGGATTGGCCCATCAAAAAGCCTGATTCATCAACGCATGAAAGCAATTGATGAAGGGAGACTCCCCGCATTGGATTCGGAAAGTTCTGAGGATGCCGAGTCTGTTCCAGAAGAAACTAACGAGTCGTCACCGGATTAAAGATCCAACCAGCGTTATTCCCAGAGTGATACGTTGGACGATTTCTGGAAACTACTGTATTTGACCTGCTCTGATTTACCTTAGTTTGCCCCGACATCTGACCGGAAAGCAACTGGATATCGGAATTCACAGGCTGAGCAATTTTCACTGGCTGTGGTGATTGTTGCTCTACAGGTGCTGATGACCACTGCCAGGGCTGCCCCTCGACAGCTTGTGTTTCCGGTTTTATGACTTGCTCACTCACTACCGGCGTCAATGTTTGAGACGTAATCGGCTCATGCGTGTAAAGCTCGGGCAGCAAGGTATGGTCAATCGGCCCCTTGTTATACATCCACCGGTAATGGTCGACATTGCGGGCTCTTGGTGGCTGATGCGAAAACTTATCGATGTTAAACGAAAGCCGGTTCAGCGAGTTATATTCCGGACGGAAATAGACAATTTTGTCACGCCCCCGGTGCATACACCCTGATGCTGTCAGCAGACATATAACGATACCACAGCAGATTAATCGCATCTGCCAGTCCCCCTGGTAAATGCCTGATCCCTCTTCAATCGCCAGGATCAGATTCAATGCGTAAAGATACTCATCCTTAAGTATCGGCAATCGATACAACTGGTATTAACGTTAAAACCGTTAAACTTTACCAGGACCAGACTTTCAGAGGGAATGCCTGAAGAGACAGAGGTATCAGGGAGCGAGCCACTCACCTTGCCAATGTCCTGAATCGCTCAGGCTCATTCGCGCGCGAAGGGAACCGGCCGCAGACAACCGGAGGAAATCAATCTCCTCAACCCGAGTTTCTATCAACACAAAGTATTTTCGACCCGGTTCAGCTTCCTCCCGAGTCAGCTTCTTTCCCAGTAGCTCTTCCGGCATGTTGGGATCCGGACCAGGTTGAACAGTCCCAGGGGGATGCGGAGCCCGGTAGATTCAGGCTGGCAGGATCACTTTCCTGCCAGAACTTATCTGCCAGTTCACCATCCTGAAACCTTCTGGACTCGCCGTCACACGTAGTTGAATCCGTGTCTGGGGATTATAAAACAACCACTGCGTACGCGGATCGAATCGTAGTTGGGCGACCTTTTGGGAACGGACGTCCGTATGGCAATATAAACAACCACGCAGCGCATCAAACTTACGCAGCACGACTGTTCTCAGTTCGCAACCTGCTCGACTACGGGTTCCAAATACGGGGAAACGCCAGGGGTGCTCCAGAGACGCAGGAGCGATCGACAACTCGCTCCAGATATACTTCTCGATTTCTGCCAGAGATGCGAAACCGGGCTCAGTCATATCGGCTCATCCCGCGATAGAACTCTGCTGAATCGGAAATAATGTCGATCTTTACTCGACCTGTTCACGAACACTGTTCAAAGAGCGGGCAAACTCGATGCGAACCCCTTCAGGCAATTCGCCTGGATAATCGAATAGCTGATAAAGTTGTCGACCGATGAAGCTCAACTGTTTCTCTGCAGGAGTCCGATGCTCCTTCATGGCCAGTTTGTCGAGTAGAATACCGATCTCCGCTCGAGATTCTTCAGTCAACTTTTTCCATTCCTCTTCGGTAGCTTCAGCTGCCCGCAATTGTTCCATCTCGGAATAGATCTGATTAAATTCCTGATAGACCTGCGGACCATAATCACGCTCCGGGAACCATTTGAAAATGGCTCCCGCCAGACAAATCCCCAGGATCGTGAGCAGAATGGGGTGCGATTTGAGCTCATTGATAATGAATGAGCCAGAACCTTCGCTGGCTGATTCATGGTCATTTATCCGCTCGGCATACTCGCTGATCTTACCAGCCGCTCGGCGTGTTCGGGCATTGGGAGATTCATAACGCCCGGAATCGCTGGTAGAGTTATTTCGACCTCGCTCACGGCTGACTGGTCTATCTTCCCGCTGCTTACTCAGGCGTCGCCGGTTGGTCTGATCTTCAAGAGCCTCTTGTGAGATTTTGCTGATCGCACTTTCTTCAAAGGGATCCTGGATGGCAGGTCGGCGTGGCCCTCTAGCTCGTGAAGTAGCTTCTTTGTTATTGCGCTGGCGAGCTGAGGGAGTAGAAGAGTAACCCTGCTTAACAGCTTCCGCAGGGAAAAGACCTCCGATGGACTTGGCAGGGAGCAGCATTCCAGATACAGCATCACGGATCTGGTCATCAGGTGACAATTGGCCACTCTGCGCCAGTTCCTTGATTTTTTCAAAGGGGACAGGGCCTAGTTCTTCCCCATCCCTCTGGTAATACCACTCATTGACCATACATACAGCTCCGCAACCCAATCCATTTTCGGCTCATCCGGGAATAAATTCAATAAAAATACGGATATATAGATGAGACAAAAACCGGGTTCCTGAATATGTCAAATTCAGACACTATTAGCAACCAGCCACATGATAAATCAGGGGCATCTCCGGGAAATGATCCGGTGATGTATATCATATGATCAGTCTTCGGCTGTTTTGGGTGTTAAAAAAAGAGGGTGAAGCTTGAAATTCAGCAAAAGAGTTTGCATGACAGTAGAATCAGTAGTTGCGATTTTGTTTTTTCAGCCCTACAATTGAAGGCTGAAATATCAACAGGGCTTCTGAACGACAAGCTGAGTTGGAACCCAGAAGCACTATTGATATTCGGGTGGTTTTCGTTTGCAATTTAACATCACACTTTTTTGAGACAAGGACGCTAGAGGCTGCACAGGTCAAATGAAAGCACATAAAAAATCACACACTCAACTTGCCCGTCGTGAACGACAGATTATGAAGCGATCTACAATTTAAAGGAAGCTTCTGTTTCTTGACATTCCTTAAACAACTCCCAAGCCCCCAGTTGTTATTCTGCCATTCGGGCGATGCGTGCCAAGTTGCTGGAGGAAAAAGGACACCTCAAACACCGTCAGGTGGGAACAAAATATGTGTACCGACCGACTGAAACCAAAGAAGCGGTTCGCAAGTCGGTACTGAAACATGTTGTTTCCTCCCTGTTCGACAATTCGACCGAAAATGCTTTCGCTGCTCTGTTGGATATCTCCAGCAGTAACCTCACCAAAGGAGAGTTGAAAAACATCTCCACCATGGTGGACAGTGCAAAAGCAAACGTAAAATAAGCTCCGTCTTCCGGTTGAGCGACCATTAAAAAAAGCGTACCTCTTATGACGACCAGGTCATGAAGGTACGCTTTTTTTATGTCGAGACATACACGGTTCAAAACGAACTATACGTGCAGCAGATTGATACCAGCATGTGCTTCCACCTGATTTTGAAAATCAAGTCAGGGAAGACTAAATAACTGAGACTCATTAAATGCCAGATGAAGAGCAGCTGTGCTTAGCGAGAAGAGGTAACAGCGGTTGCTTCGGACTCAGTCTCGGTTTGTTCCTGAAGCTTAATAGCGGAGGAAGATTCAGACGATCTTCAGATTCTTGGGGGGATATTCTTCGAGCCACTGTTTCCCGGAGGCCAGTATCGCATCAGGAAACTTGTTATTCATGTTGCTCTCGTTGAGTAGAAAATTCAAAAAGCGGATGAACTCAGGAGTCGTCTCCTGGACCTGGGTAGCATGTTTATCCATGCCTGTGCGGCTGGTCTGGATCGATGTCATCATAACCCAAACTTGTTCTGCTCATCGAGTGGACGATACGCCAGATAGACGTTGGCAAAATAGATCCCCCAGCGAGACATGAATGCTGCCGGAATTTTACTTCCCTTGTAAGCATCAATCAGATTGTTTCGTTCTTCTGCCATGCTGATGGTCAAATAAGTTCGTAAGAGACAAGTTCAAAATTAATCTGCATTCCGCTTGAGTAAGGAACCCGTCCTAATGCATGTGCAGCCTGAGAACGAACCATCTTGTGACGGGTTGGATCGGAAAGAACGATCGCCAGGGCCTGAACAACAACAGGGTTGCCACTGTCGTCAGTATCGATATTGAAACTTCCAGGCAACGAATCAGTTCTCGCTGGTACCACCAGCCCAAAGAGCCTTGTTAAGCAATTCATCAATACAGACGTTTGCGAGCTTCAGGCAACTGATTTTGGGAAGTTCACCGTATTTAAAGCCTTTATAGACTGCGCGTAATGAGCAGATTTTAGCTGCTTCCGGTTGATCCGCGGAGGCGACGATCCGGGCCGCCATTTCCACAGCTCCCCGATAAGGGATCGGTGCAATCCCGTTACGATCATCCCCAGTTTCAGATCCATGTCGGATAGCAGGATGGCAACGAATCCGCACAAAATAATTCTGTTTCGCTCTTCCATCAGGTTCAACATCTTGCCGTAGATGATCTCCCGATACTGCTGTTGCTGCACAGGAGGAAGACTGGAACCGACATTTTGCTGATAAAGTTTTTATAGATCAACTGCAATAACTTGTTGGTCTCGTCAGACTTTTGAAACTCTTTAACGGTCAATGAATAGAGCAGTTTCTTCATCGATTCATCGATGATTTTCTGTCGCTTCGGGACCTGCGTCGCCACTCTCCAAGTGCCTGCGAAGTGCTAGTAGACGATTACGAGGAAATTCCCGCGTGTAGGCCTCAGGACCCAGTCAGTTCTGTCTGAATTTTCTGAGACGGATGTGTTGCCCACTTGTCAGAAGATCTAAGCAAGCTCTTCCACTGCTGGAGGGGGGCTAATTCCACCTGGCTTTCAGAAATATCTTCCGGATTTACCAGCCAGCATTGATATTCTTAAATGGCTTGCTGAAATTCTCAAAGTCACCCTTTTCCTGGGCAACTGCGGCGGAGTGATTGGTTCTGTCACTGCGACGACCAGGGCCACAACACCAGTTCCGCCAAGACAGAATGCAGCCACAACGACTTTGGAAATCGATGATCTTTGTTTTTTAGATTTGGCATAATGTGAACGTCATGTTTCATGATGAAGTCAGCGGGTTGAGACTGAAGATAAGATTAACTTACGGTGGTAATAATTCTGGTCGAATTGTGGGAGGTACCGGTTTCTGGCCCGCGTGATGGGAATCGGGAATCATTCGTCGAATGATGGTTTCCGCTACTTGGTGGTTCGTGAGATTCAAATTATTTAATACACTCGTAATCAGCCAATCTGAGAACCGAATCACTTGCGAAATTCGTTGTCCTCAATCAACTGCTACATTATTAGCCACCAGAACCCGCGTGAACAGACCTGAAGTAATCGCAATGTCTGAAAATCGAGTATCTGAAACCTGGTGAACTCTGCTTTAATCATATCCTAATTGAATCTGTATGGCCCGCTTAAATCCTGATACTGTCTACGTTATCACCCTTTTTTTATAAGTGTCAAGCACGATCTGCACTGGCGGAACCGGTCAATCCTAATTTTCAGATCCCCTTTCAAATCTGTTATTCCCGTTAAAATTGGTCAAGATCTGAGAATTGATACCCTCATCCCCCGAAAGACCGATCCAGGAGAAACACCATGTCCCTGCTTTTCCGTGACTCCTGCTTCCAGCAGCATAAGACGGGAGCCCATCCTGAATGCCCTGAGAGGTTGATCGCCATCGACGCTCGCCTGGAAAAATCGGGACTGCTGGACAAGGTCTCAAAAGGGGAAATCGTTTCGGCCACCCCTGCTCAACTGGAAAGGGTTCATCCCACAGACTACGCTTCTTATCTGCACAAATATGCGCTATCCGGTGGTGGGCGTGTGGAGGTCGATACAGTTATGAGTGCCGATTCATACCAGGTCGCACTCAAGGCAGCGGGAACCGCCTGTGAGGCTGTAAATCAGGTCCTGAGTGGGAATCATCAGACAGCGTTATGTCTCATTCGCCCCCCGGGACACCATGCTTTAACTCAAGAGGTGATGGGGTTCTGTCTGTTCAATAACGTCGCCATCGCCGCACGGCATGCGCTCCAGCAGCATGATCTCTCCCGGGTGATGATAGTCGACTGGGATGTTCATCATGGTAATGGAACCCAGTACATTTTTTACGAGGAAGAACAGGTCACTTTCTTTTCGTCGCACCGCTCCCCTTTTTACCCGGGAACTGGCCAACTTGAGGAAACGGGACGCGGAGCAGGCTTAGGCACGATCTTCAATCTGCCTGTAAAAATGGGAATTTCCCGCACGGATTTCCTCAACGCCTTTGAACGAAAACTACACCAGGCGGCCGAAAAAAGTCGCCCGGAACTCATTCTGATCAGTGCCGGATTTGATGCCCATCGCCTCGACCCGGTTGGTTCGCTGGGACTCGAATCTGAGGATTTCCAAACGCTCACTCGCCAGGTTCAGGAAGTGGCTCAAACCCACTGCCAGGGGCGGATTGTAAGCCTGCTGGAGGGGGGGTATCACACGGGTGCCCTGGCAGAATCGGTTGAGATCCACTTGCGAACGCTGCTGGAAGGGGAAGGCAAAAGTTCGTCCCAGCCCTCTTAAGAGCCTCATAACAGGTGAGGTAATTGGCCTAAATTCCTGATTCTGAAGACTTTTGAGGCCCTGAACCGACCGGGTTGATATTGCAGCCCATTTGTGAGGGCGCTAGAATCATCCCGTGTTGATTGACCACTGGAGAGCTCCCCACGTAGTCAATCCCCTATGTCATCTTCGCAACGAACGGATTTGAAGCGAGATGGTTGCCATAATATCTCTCAAACGCACGCCCCTATACCTTATGGATGCCCGACGGATCTGCATCATCAAACCCAGCGCTCTCGGCGATGTGGTGCAAACCCTACCCCTGCTTCCGATGCTCAGGGAACGATTCCCCGTGCGGAAATCAGCTGGTGATTAACAGCAGTTTTGCCAACCTGCTGAAGGACATCCCGCGCTCGATCAGATCATTCCCTTCAACAGGCAGGGTGGTCTCCGCGAATGGTTCCCTTTGATCAAACAGCTGCGACGTCAGAAGTTCGACCCTGCTTTTGATTTACAGGACTCTTCCGAACAGCCGTGATGACCGCAGCGACGGGGGCTCCCGTTCGCATTGGACTCGAAACCGCCAGAGAGTTATCGCACCTGGCCTGTCATCAGCTCGTCCCCGACACACAGAAACAGGTCCCCGCCTATAACCGCATGTGGCGCGTCGCAGAAGCACTCGGAATGGGCGCCTTACAGCGGGATACCATCATTCCCATTGGTGAAGATGACTATGCGTATGTCTCTGCGAAGTTATCTCGATTGACTCGTCCCTTCATGACCATTCAACCGGGAGCTCAATGGATTACCAAACGGTGGCCCATCGAAAAATTCTGCGACATCGCTGTGAAAACAAGCGCGAATGCACAACTATGCTCTGGTACTGGTTGGTACTAAAGGCGAACACGCATTAACTCATCAGCTTGAGCTACAGATTCGCCAGCAGAAGCAGGATGCGGAAGTTCTCAATCTGGCAGGTGAAACCACACTCAAACAACTGGCGGCCCTGCTGGAACGAACCGAATTATTGCTGACAAACGATTCAGGCCCGATGCATCTGGCCGCAGGACTTAACGTTCCACTGGTCGGCCTTTTTACCAGCACCAGCTTGCTTCGCTCAGGCCCCCTCCCTCGGCAATCAATCAATTAGTCACCACAGATACTGCCTGCCAGTCGTGCTACAAAAAGAAATGCCCTAAAACGGGTGATGAGCACATGGCCTGCCTGAGTGACTGGGGACTGAAAAAGTCTGGAGCAGTGTGCATCAGCTGATTTTAAAGCTGAATTCTAAAGCAGCCTGAGTTGGAAATCTCTCACAGATCTACCGCCAGTCGCCCTCAAAACATGCTCAAAGGCTCGGTTTTAGAGGCTTTCGATCCACTTTGGCATAATTCAGGTTTGATTTTTAAATCAGCCAATCGGTGAACCAGTTCACAGCCCCGCCTCCAGCTGCTAGGGTAGAGTCAGGTAAGAGTTATCTGCGAGGGAAATCATCTCTGGATAATGTTCACAACCTGACCACTTCGATCTCTACTGCATTCCTGATGATCTTCGGAGCATGCAAGCGCGAATGACAGAGATCCACTCAGAAAGATGCCCAACATGAATACCAGATCGTACCCACTGTGGCTGACCAGCCTGCTCGCCGGATTGTTTCTCTTACCCGCAATCAGTTCTTCGCATGTGCAGGCTGAACCACCCAAGGTGGGAGAGAAATTTGCTGAGTTTGAACTAATGGACCTCAGCGACAACAAACATTCCCTGAAAGAAATCACCAAGACGAACAAAGTTGTGCTGCTTGTCTTACGTGGCTACCGGGGTATCAGTGCCTCTGTGCACCAAACAGGTTGCCAGCTTTCTTTCCAAAGCGGACGAGTTCAAAGCAGCGGGAGCTACCGTAGTCATGGTTTATCCAGCCGCAGCCGACTCGATTGATAAGTACGCCAGCGAGTTCATCACCGGAACAAAGTTCCCCGAGAACTTTGTCTTCCTGATCGATCCCGATTACAAGTTTCTGGTCGCCAATGATCTTCGCTGGGAAGCCGAACAGGAAACCTCTTACCCAAGTACATTCGTCATCGACCAGGACCTGACGGTGAAGTTCGCAAAAATCAGCAAGTCACACGGTGGACGAACCAAACCCCAGGAGATTCTGGATCAGTTGAACTAAGCTCACTCAGTTCAACCTTCTCCCCATCAAATAAAAAAGCCTCCTCAGGATAAACCTTGAGGAGGTTTTTTAATTGGCCGCTTGTGGTGAGACTCTTCGCGTTGAAGAGTTCACAGCTACAAGAGGCGCCGGTGGGATTCGAACCCACGAATGGTGGATTTGCAATCCACTGCCTTAGTCCACTTGGCCACGGCGCCGTGAGAAGTTGGATCATTAAATTCTCATCTCTCAGAGAGAACTTTAACCAACTTTGTCGCTGTTACTAACTTTATCAGTCCTAACAGCTTTGATCATTTTACCTGCTATACAATTTCGGCAATCGCTCTGGCAAACATGAGACGAAATCGTAATGAGCTCCGATTCGTCCGTCAAGTGACTTTCACGATTAGCTGGAATGGGTAAAATGGGGCTACTGTGTTTAACCGACCTGCAGAACCTCCGTATCTCCGGAGAAAAGAATCTGGTCCCCTCTGGATTTTGAAATCCTTTGCGATACTCTCTCCCTGCAGGCTGACCGGACCAGGCTCTGCACTACTGTCTGACAGTGACTGCGGAAGACCGGTTCACAATCCTATTCAAGATGAACTGCAAATTGATAACTATTTTCCCCCGACAGGATTCGATATGACCTCTAAAGTCGACCAAGTGGAAACAGAAGAACAGCTGATCAGCAAGGCCCAAAGTGCGATCAGCCAGTGCAACTGGGTGGTGGGAGAATGTGCCTCGCAGTGGACTCAGAAGTACGCCAAAGGTCGTACCGACGCCGATTTCTCGGCACTGATCGGCCTCAGCCCGGACCAGGTCTATCAACGTCGACGTGTCTGGGAGACTTTCGCGGATGTGCACGAGTCCTACACCAACTTGAAGTGGTCGCACTTTTACGTTTCACTCAACTGGGAGGATGCTCCCGAATGCCTGCAATGGGCCGATGAGAATGAAGCGACGGTCGTGGAAATGAAGGCCTGGCGACGCTCCATGCGGGGCGAAGACCTGACCGAGGCCTCTGATGACTTCCACCCCGACCCTCTCTCTGGTGATCCCTCGATCGCATTTGTGCCAGAGCACCTGACCGCAGTCCAGGATCCTTCTCAGTTTGCAATTCCCGGGAGTGGGGGATCAGATGTGGGTGGATCTTCCCGAGCTGGCTCGATGAGCGAAACAGTACAAGCTGTCGCTCGCGAAACCAACGATGATGGCTACGCTCCCTTCGGCAAAGATGCCAAGACCCCACCTCGTGAGGCAGGGGCCGATCAACCCGAACGGGTCGTTCCACTGGCCGAACAGGCAGAGCAATTCCTGAAGAAAATGACCGGAAGTATTAAACGACTTTCGAAAACGCTTTCGCCCGAAATGATCAAAGCCCTGGAAAAACAGCCCAAGGAAGAACTCGAAGAATTCCACGATGCTCTCACCGAGCTGCGGGAAAAAGTGGCTTCCCTGATCTAATCTGTTTCTGAACGTGCGAATCGAGTCTATTTCAAAACCCGCTTGTGGTTGGTCTCGTTCATACAAGAACAGGGCTAACGCAACCCATCAGAGGGTTTTGAAACTACTGTTCGTTGCCAAACGCGAAGCGATGAATTGTTGTTTGCTGATAGACCTGGCGTGGTTCCAGCGTGGTGCTGGGAAAATCAGGCTGGTTCGGACTATCTGGAAAGTGCTGGCACTCCAGACAGAGCGCCCCATGCTTGGGGTACCCTCCCACATTGTCAGAGCCATCCAGAAAATTCCCTGTGTAAAGCTGGATGCCAGGTTCTGTTGTCAGGATTTCCATGGTACGCCCTGATTTCGGATCGCGCACGGTCGCAATCAACTGAGGCTCCTCGCCTTCCGCTCCATCCAGCACGTAACAATGGTCGTAACCCCCTTCGACCTGATCGATCCGTTCACCGAGGGTGTGGAAGGAAGTGAAGTCCATCGGTGTCTCTGCCACCGGTGCGAGCTCACCGGTTGGAATACCCGAGGGGTCGACAGGAATGTATTTGCTGCAGTTAAGCATTAACTCCTGATCGAGGATTGTTCCCGATCCCGCGCCAGCCAGATTCCAATAACAATGATTGGTCAGGTTGAGAACGGTCGGTTTATCGGTTGTCGCTGTGTAATCGAGCTTAAGCTCATTCTCGTTATTCAACGTGTATTTCACCTGCACCGTCAACGCACCGGGATAACCTTCTTCACCATCCGGACTGGTGTAGGTGAAAAGAACACCGACTTCCCCTTCATCCTCGACTTCTTCCGCATGCCAGATCTTTTTGTTGAAACCTTCGTTCCCACCATGAAGGTGATTGGGGTCGTTATTCGTAGCGAGGGTGTATTCCTGGTCGCCCAACGAAAATTTACCGGCAGCAATCCGGTTGGCGTACCGACCACAGATACTTCCGAAGTAGGGAGGATTGGTTTTGTATTTAGTCAAATCGTCAAATGTGAGAGTCACATTTACTGGTTCTCCGTCCCCACTGGGCAAGAGCACGCGGGTCGCAGTGGCTCCCAGGTTGATCAATTCCACCACCATGCCGTTGTCGTTTGTCAGTAAGTACCGGGTGATCTCATCATTAATTGGATCGCGCTGAATGGACATCAGGAAATCATTCTCAGCAGGAGTTTCTGAAGTGGACGTTGTTTCCGCACCCGAATTAGCCGAAGGGAGATTTTCCGGTTTTTTGTTTTCAGAACCGGGGCACCCTCCCAGAAAAAGACAGGTTAAAACGAGGGGCCAGCACCAGTTTTGATTGAGCAATTTCATTCCTGTCTCCTGCGGTCAATTGCGGACAACTGTAGATTTACCCCTTCCTGCAGCTCGTTTAAGCAAAACGGAAGGGTTCTTTTTTACAGCTTATCATTCTGGAAGAACTACGCAACCACCCTAGTGAAAACTACTTAGAACAATCGAAAATTGGGCTGGCAGCCCTTCCAGGCAGAGCATTTCTCTGCAATCCATGCTTTCAATAGACCCGGATTTGGGTTTCCCAGATGCGTGTGGTAGAATGTAAACTACTGTTTGAAAATCACTTACAACAATTCTTTTGTTACCGGGAGAATGTCAGACTTCCTCTGCTCCAGTACGGAAAACAAGTAAAAATCTCCAACGTTGGCGATTGCTACACCGTACTGATGATTGAAAGAAGGAATTCTGACTAATGCGAACTGTGACCGACTTTCCATCCAAAATCGATCAAACCAAGCCACTAGAAGCGGGGACGAACGATGCCCGTCTGGTGGAAGAGGTGCGTCGTGGAAATTCGGATGCTTACGGTGAACTGGTGGAACGATATCAGCATCGCATGCTGCGTGTTATCCAGCGGTTTATCTCTGATCAGGACCTGGCACAGGACTTGGCTCAGGAAGCATTTCTCAGAGCCTACGAAAAACTGGATCAATTCGATCCTTCACGACGATTCGGTCCCTGGCTCTTCCGGATCGCGGTCAACCTGACGATGGATTATCTGCGAAAGCTCAAACGTCGTGGACGTTGGATGCTCTTCTCGGAAAGTCCGGCTGATCAGACTCCCGATCCTGCCACTTCCGATCCCCGGTTACATCACGATCTCAGTCAGGAAGTACATACGATTCTGAGCGAGATTCCGGAAAAGTATCGAACGGTACTCGTCTTGAGGGATTTGGAGAACTTCTCCACGTCTGAAATTGCAGCCATTCTGGAGCGTAAGGAAGCAACCATTCGCTGGAGACTGGCAGAAGCCCGTAATCAGTTCCAGGCGATCTGGAATAAACGACAGGCCGAACATGAAGCTGCTGAAAGCATCGAGGACGTATAAACCTGCAAACTGACCTTCGTAATACCTTCCGAACAAGTACTGTTGATTTCCTCTGTTGGGGTTTTCCCATGAAAACAAAACATTTTCAAACTGAACTGGCCCTGCTGGCAGGTGATGATCTTTCAGAAGCCGAAGCGACTGAAGTGAAACGACACCTCTCAGTCTGTCCCGATTGTCGTGCTCATCTGCAGAAACTGCAAAAGTCACAGGAAGCCTTAGGGGACTTTGCCGCCAACACAGCGACTCTGCCTGCGATCGATCTCCGATCTCGGGTACAAAAGTCTTTACCTACTCCGGCACAGATTCATCGTCGTCACAACCTGTTACACACCTGGGCGCCTGCCGCGACTGTGATCGTTGCCTGTACGCTCCTCTTCATGGTGATGGGGCCTGACAGTAACTCAACCGCTCCTGTTGATTCTGGTCTGACTTCAAACCAGATAACTAATCATTCGGGTCCGCGTGTCATCGGTACCCCTGTCACTTATGACCCTGTCCATCTTGATCAATTAGCCGATCCCGATCCGAACCAGGAAGTCTTCATGAAACAACGATCCTCTGAAGATTCGTCAGCAAACCAGATTCACTTCTTCGAGGTTCCTTAAAACAAAGAGTAAGCCTGCCACTTAAAGGGCCGTTTGGACAAGACAAAGGATTACTCAAGAAAAACGCTGGCAAGTTTTGTCAGCGTTTTTTTATTTAATGGATTAGATTAATAGAGTGGTGTTTCTTCTAACCCTGAATGTCAAGCATGTTAAAAGGGTAGCTCAGACAATCACGAAGTGTTGTCTGAGTGCCGACAGGCACAAGAGGGCAGTTTGATGTGTGATTTAATAATGATTGTCTCATCTGTATTCCCCTCTTGTCGCTTCGCGACCCAGACAACTCTTCGAGATTGTCTGGGCTACCCACCTTGATTTTTACCTGACAAATAGAGATAGACGGAACAATAGATCGATTCTTAAAATTGCAATCGTAAAGGTACTTCGAGGCCATGCTGCGACATTAACTCCGCATTCCCCAGTACTTCTCGGGTGGGGCCGCTTGTGATCAAAGTTCCCTGATCAACCAGCAGAACCCGGTCACACATCTGGACGACGACTTCCAGGTCATGCGTGGCGACGAGTAATGTTCCCTCGAAATTCAGCAGAAGATCGACCAGGTTCTGACGAGCGCGAGGGTCGAGTCCCGTAAAGGGTTCATCGAGCGCCAGTATCTTTGGATGGCAGGCAAAGAGCCCTGCCAGGCAAGCTCGTTTTTTCTGCCCGTAAGAAAGTTGACTGACAGGGCGCGAGCGGAGCTCTAATAAATTCACCTGCCGCAGACTCTCAGTAACGCGTTGATTGATCTCTTCTGCGAAGAGTTTTAATTGAACAGGCCCGAAGGCAACGTCTTCTTCTACCGTCGGACAAAATAATTGATCTTCCGGGTTTTGAAATAGCAGCCCTACTTTCTGCCGTACACGGGGTAGCTCAGCCTTGGCAACTCGCAGACCTTCAATCTTAACTGCGGCTTGTTCCGGGAGGGGAAGTTTTTCTGGCAGCAGACCATTGAGATGCATCAGTAACGTTGATTTGCCTGCACCCGATGGACCAACCAGACCGACCCGTTCCCCTGTCTGTAATTGAAATGTCAGATTGTCGAGCGCTTTCACCCCGGAGGGATAACTGTAAGAGAGGTGATCGACTTCGATCGCGGCATCGATTTGATCAGAACCATTCATGACGGATCACCTCGCCAACCGCGTGCTTTCATCGCGAGATAAATTCTCTCCGCGCGGGTGAGTGCTCGCAACAGCACAGCAGCAAGAATGTACGCGGAAGACTTCCACGAACTGACCAACCCGGGTTGATTGAATGTGCGTGAATCGCGTGCCTGCAGCAGGGTTTCCCGTTCAGTGGAGAGCAGCGATAGATACCGGAGCATAAACGCGAGCGATTCCACCAGAAATCGTGGGAATTTTGCGCGTCGTAAGACTTCAATCAAGTTTAGTGGAGAGATCACCAGCGAAAGCCAGGTCGTAGCCAGAAAGGCGAGCATTCCCCGCATGAAAATTGTCATTCCCCGTTCCCAACCCGCTTGAAAATGTTGAGAGAGTGGAATCGCTACGGAAACAGAAATCATGAAAAACAGAAAGTAAGGAAAGCGAGTCCACCAGAACCTGAGCTTGGGCGGGTTATGAATCAATAATCCAACTTCGACCAGAAACAGACATCCCCAGAGTGGCCACCAGGAGAGCGGAGTTAGCACAGCCACAAAGATCAGCAGGAACGCGAGCAGTAACTTACAGGCGGAGTACCGCAGGGAGGAGGGATGCTGAATTTGATGCCAACCAGCAGGATCAGTCACCTTCCACTCCCGCAAGATGCGGCTTGAGATCCATCATGCGCCCAGACAGTAAGCGAGTCCAATAATTGAAATCACCCCGAGTGCCCCTGCCAACCCGACAGAGAGTGCATGAGTATGTTCTGTAACCCAGGGAATTTCATAATCGCTTAGAAAACCAAAGAGAGATGCCGATTGACGTTCAGTGAGTCCAGCCTGTTCGACTGCGGCTTCGAGCCCGTCGGGGCTGGCCGAAGCCCAGGGGGCCAGCAGGAACGTGACCAGCAAGCTGCTGACTGAAGCAGTCAATGCAAAGCGCCGCACAGAAAAGTTGGAGACAGGTTGTACGGGTTTCAGAATCAGATCAGGACGCTGTTGGGCAACAGCTTTCAACACGAGCAAGGTAATGATCGCTTCCCCCACACCAATGACAGCGTGCAAACTGAACATCCAGATGGAAAACTGCTTCAGGGAAAATTCGTCAGGTCCAAGAGAAGCATAGAGCTCCAGACAAAAAAGTCCAGCGGCACCAATCAGAGTCAGCCAGGCAGCGAGAGCCGCTCCGCTGAGGTTTACCTTCCAGCCTGTCCCGAATGATCGTTGTACGAGCAGATAGATGGCATATCCCCCCCAGCAACCAATCACACTCATGTGCAGAATGTTGGCGCCCAGGCTGAGTAAACCACCATCGGAAAAAA
Source organism: Planctomycetaceae bacterium (assembly GCA_041398805.1). Taxonomy (GTDB): domain Bacteria; phylum Planctomycetota; class Planctomycetia; order Planctomycetales; family Planctomycetaceae; genus Polystyrenella. The sequence continues at coordinate 109,261 of JAWKUC010000006.1, forward strand.
GCAGAGCCTGAACCAGGAGGACTAAGGTCATCGCCAGGCAGCCAGCCCAGGGTCCCAGCAGAATGGCCGCGAGGACTCCCCCATCAGATGGCCTGACACGGGCAGGGAAAATAAAGCCAGAGGGAAATTCACCATCTGTCCGGCAAAAATGAGTGCCGCGACCACACCTGTCAACGGGATGATTCTGTCGTCCGAGTCCTGTTTGACTTTATGCAGACTGTAACCCACCGCAGCAGCTGCGGCGGCACCTGTAACCAGGCAGACTTCGGGTTCCAGTAAACCATCGGGAATATGCATTCAGGCTGTCGTTTCTGATGTAGGCCAACAGGGTCAAGACAATTCAGATCGAGTGGCAGATTGAACCTGCGGTGTCGATTCAAATTCAAAGACGATACTGTAGTTTGCAATCCCCGATTTTGCAATTATCGGACAGAGGAATGCCACTGAGCCTCCTGCGACGAGCTCTAAAGACTCTCTATTTCGCGTCGGAATCGCTGCTGGCAGCCGTCTGAGAAGCGGGAATCGATACAGCCTGCTCCAGTTTCTCTAACAAGGTCTTCTGCAGGTACAGGTCGCGGATGAGTAATGGATTCATCGGTCTGTTCGCGGGGAAGATCACGGTAAGCGGGATGCTCTTACTCTCAAACTTGTTTAACCAGCGGGTGATCTCCTGATCTCCATCTGTCCAGTCGGCCACAAAGGTCACGATGTCGTGCTCCTGCACAAAATCGTAAGTCTTGGGAGTATTGAGCGCCGTCTGTTCGACCACTTTACAGTTCACACACCAGTCCGCCGTGAAGTCAATGAGGACCGTTTTACCACTATCGCTTGCTTCTTTAAGTGCGGCTGTACTGAAAGGTTGCCAGGGCAATCTGGATTCCGTCAACATTGTGGCCGAACGATAAGCCAGCACGCAGACAATGACAGTCGTGGCTGTCGCAATCGATCTGCTGACCCAGTATTTTGACTTGGAGATGTGAGTCGCAGGCAGACTTCCGATTAACCAGAGGGAGAACCCGATTGCCAGCAGAATCACAAGTAAGGGAATCTGAAAATTCTCATCGATATAACTGAGAAAGAAAATCACCGTTCCCAGCAGAATGAATCCCGAGAGCTCTTTCAGGCGGACCATCCAGTTTCCCGGTTTGGGAAGAAGTTTGATCGCTTCCGGGAAGACCCCCAGAATGAGATAAGGTGAGGCCATTCCCAAACCCAGCATAAAGAAAATACTGAACGTCACCGCAATCGGTTGGGTCGCCGACCAGGCAAGCGTGGTTCCCAGAAACGGACCACTGCAGGGTGTCGCCAGCAGAGTCGCAAAAATACCTGTCAGAAACGCTCCCGTGACTCCTTCCCGCTGCTGGCTTCCCGCTGAGCCGACTAGTCCTGGAATTGGAATCTCATAGAGCCCCAGCAGGCTGAGTGCCATCGCAAAGATAATACTGGTCATCACCAGATTAAAGAGTGTGCTCTGAAACAATCCTCCCCAACTCAAAGAGGCGAGGCTGATCAGGCAGGCCAGAACAAGAAAGACAAAAATCACACCTGCCGAGTAAGCCACATTGAGGGCGATCACATGAGCGCGGCTCTCTCCGGCCTGTTTCACAAAGGAGAGAATTTTAATTGCCAGCACTGGTAACACGCAGGGCATCACATTGAGAAAGAGTCCGCCCAGAAAAGCATACAGCATATACATGCTGAAACTGGTCGACTTGATCGATTCCTCTTCCAGAATATGAATTCCGCCAAACCAGGCACTCAATTCATCAGAGGTTGGCTCGATTGGGTTTGAAACTACAAAATCTTGCTCTGCAGGAACTGTCCCCAGACGAATTGTATGTGTTTTCGGGTTCAGACAATGCGACTCCGTGCAGAACTGAATCCGGACAGCAAGTTCGACACCCGTAAACATATTTTCGAGATTACCGGCAGCATCCGATTCAGGAAGAGGTTCCAGTTCTTTAGTCCAGGTGACGACACCATGATGGATTTTCTGCTGTTTTTTCTCTGAACCGATGACGGCTTCAAAGTCTACCGCCTGTTGATCACTTTTCCAGGGTTCAGCCCCTTCCATCAGCCCCAGCAATGACCTGAAACTGAAACTGGTACTTTGAGCGTTCTCCTGCTTGTCCATCGAGTAGGTATGCCAACCCTCCTCCATGGCTGCAGTAAATTCGATGCGCGGTGCCTGCCCCTCTTCTCCGGGAATCAGTTTGGCGGAGATTGTGGCCGCTTTCTGACTACCCGCCACAATTGGTTCACTCCAACTGAGTGGGTAATTCTCGTTGATCACAAGTGGGGGGCCTGTATCACCGCCGGAGACGACCTCTCCAAATGATCCTGAATCCTCCACTTCTTCACCAAAAGCAACCGGTTCATCGACTGTCGATCCAAATGAACCATCCTCAGCAAAATCATCTACATCAGATGAAGCTGTCTCGCCACTATTGGTTGCACTGATCACAAATGAAATCGGTTGATCATAGAGTTGACAATTACGTTCATTACATACGGGGATTGATGCCGTACCCGTCAAGTTAGCTTCCGCGGTAGTCAGCTTGAAACGCTGCGTCCAGGTGACCTGTTCGTAAAATTTGAGCGCCGTTTTCTCCAGTATCGCATCGTAAACAGGTTGCGGTTTCTGTTTCGTCTGAAACTGATCATCAATTGGCTCAAAGCCTGTTGATTCTGTCAGTTTGAATCTCGGCTTCGCCCCGGTCGGGTTATCGAGTGCATAGGTGAAATGTCCCTCAGGCAGAACAACACTTACCTTAAGCGTCACTTCTTCTCCCGGCTGGGGTGCTTCAGGAATCAAAGTGATTGCAATCTCAGGCTCCGCTGCTGAATCTTCCTGTTGCAGAAAGATGGAATTGAAGTCGGAAGTCTGCGCCTGCGCAACTGGCGCTACTTCCCACAGCGACGCTGAGCAGAGAAGCAGGAGAAAAACTTTCAGGTAAGTCGAAATACGAGACATCTTTACGATCATAGTCCTGATTTCAGGGAAGGAATGCGGGGTGAGTCTCAGCTCAATATATTAATGACTGATCATTTGAGTCAGTTCGATTGGAGCGAGGGAGAACTTAACTCAGGAGTTTCCTGCTCGCTTTAATATTGGGCATCTTCCGGGGTTTGCTCTGTAAGACAGAACACATTTTGACTTCATCAATATCAAAAACTTTTTTTCGCCCCAGTCGGGAGTTTGCAAGGAGTGGTTTAATCCATTTGGTTGTTCCCGTAAAGGGAAGGGAAACCCTCTGTTATTATAGGCAAAAGAGGTCAGACAGGTCCATTGCGAGCTCGTCAGAGAAACGGGGCAATCCCCTTGTTTTCCGGCTTCTGACCCCAAATTTAAGGGATTCAATCATAGCTCAAAATTGAGCTTGCCCTCGATTGAGGGTTCCTGTAATCTTCCCGCGATTCCTGCCAGAGAGAAACTCTCCAAGATCTCTCTGACAGGTGATATCTCTCTCGATTCTGACTGATTTGGATTGCGTTGCACTCTTTTCGGCCAGTTTCAACCTTCTCTCCTCCACCACTCCTGAATTCATTACGACCTGTTGCGTCGAAGTCTGGGCCAACAAGACTTTTAAGGCTTGTTGAGTTCACTCTGCGCAGAGGCTGTGTAGTGCTGGATATTAATTAATGTTCCCCAAATCAAATGTGCCTGCATCATTCGCATTCCGTAGCGGGATTCGCATGTTCGCTGATTTTCAGCTTGCTGCTGCCATGGGGAATCTCCGGTTGTGCCGCATTCCGACCGATGGATGGTGTACCAGCTCGATTTTTATCGGATAGCCTGGAACCCGAATCTCGCGGTAATAAAAAGACAATCGAATGGACTTTGCTGGAACAAACCCCGAAGACAGTTTATCGATTGGATAAAGGGGACGTACTGGGGGTCTACGTCGATGGTATTTTTGAATCAAACAAAGAAACGCCCCCCATCTACTATCCCCAAAGCGACGAGCAGTCTCCCGCGATTGGTTACCCGTTCAAAGTTCGCGAAGATGGTACGATTACCCTCCCCTTCGGTAAAAAAGTTTATGTTCGAAACTTAACCGAGTCAGAAGCAGAAGAAGCAGTACGCAAAGCCTATGCCACCGGTGAGAATCCACTCATCAAGGAAGATGGTTCCGCAGCCGTGATTGTTTCTCTTCACAAGAAACGCCAATACACGGTGACTGTCTTCCGACAGGAACGTAATAATGATTTCAATTCCACAGGCTTAACCGGTTCGTTTAACTCGGCTGGAATTGGAGGGGGTGTCCTCAGTAACAAACGGGGCATGGGACGAATTATTCAGCTACCTGCAGGGCATAATGATGTGCTTCATGCACTCGCCGAAACAGGTGGGCCTCCAGGTGAAGATGCCGAAAACGTGATTTATGTCGTAAAACGAAATCGCAGATGCGATATGTGTAGTGACACCACAACAATCCCTACTAAAAACAATGCCTATCATTCCGACTTCGGGCATTCGTTTGCGTCACGCGATTCGTGGGGACACTGCGACCTGGCCCTGCTTGATAACCGGATGACTTTGGCAACGCCCCATGTGATTCGGATTCCAATCCGCATCAATCCCGGCGAGCAGGTCGACATCAAAGAAGAAGATATCATTCTGGAAGATGGCGACCATGTCTTCATCGAGCACCGTGATTACGATGTCTTCTACACCGGTGGTTTGTTAGGGGGAGGCGTCGTCCGCTTACCTCGTGATCGCGACCTCGACGTACTTGAAGCAATTTCCATCGCGCACGATCCCGCTAAAGGAACGGGGAGTCTGCGGCAGTTGGGAGGAAGCTCAATACTTAACCAGGACGTCACCGTCGGAGCGAGCCAGCTTGTCGTCCTCAGACGACGGGCAGATGGAACCCAGTTCCAGATTCTGGTCGACTTGAACGAAGCCCGTAAAAACCCGGCAGAACGTATCCGCGTCCAGGAAGGTGACTTCCTCTTCCTGCAATACACCAAGTCCGAAGCGGTCGTCGCCTTCATTGAACGACACTTCATCGACTGGACCGCGGTAGCCATTGCCTTTGCCGCATTTCAATAGTCCAGAATGACCGGTTCCGCCAGTGGTGCTCCCAGATCACCAGTCGTGATACGTAAAGTTGTCGCTGTACAGGTGGATTTGTATTGTCACGGAATATTCGGATCGATATGATTAGATATACCTTTGAGTAGTGAATTGTGTTGATTAGATTTGCTTAAACACAAATGCTGGTTTCAATTCTGTAAGTCTGTAGCAGGAAGAAAGACGTTTTTCGTCACTGAAGAATCCGCTCTCCTGTGATCATGCCCCTCTAAAACATTCTGTTTTTCCGCGGTACGTGGTCAGCTATAGAAGCTACCCATATCCTCTCGCTTTTCTTCGCTTTAGCGAATGCTTCGCACGTATCATTCTCACTCGTGAATTATTGCGCTGCGCGGAACGATTGCACACAGTATCTGTAGCCAATCAGGGCCGTTACGCCGTTTCAAAAAGCTTATCTAATTCCAGCAAGTGCTTATCATCGCATTAACCTGGTATTCGATCAGTGATGGTTTACGATTAGTGAGCATCAACTGAAGTGCAGGAGAAGCGATCACCGTATTTTGCTCTGTTCACCTGCTGACTCATTTTGAAAATATGAGTTTCCGATCGTACAGGAAAATTGCAGTATGACCGAGTTTTTCTTTCTGTTGGAAATTCAATTATGACAAACATTTATGTTGGTAATCTTTCATTCAAAACAACTTCCAATGACCTTGAGAAAACTTTCTCCGAGTTTGGTGAGGTGACCAGAGCACAAGTTGTTCAAGACCGTGAACGTGGCCAGTCCAAAGGCTTCGGTTTCGTGGAAATGGCAAATGAAGATGACGCTCAGAATGCCATCCGCAGTCTGGACGGTCAGGAACTTCAGGGACGGAATCTGAAGGTCAACATTGCTCGACCACGCGAAGAGCGTCCTCGCAAATGGTAATCTGATGTGTATGCGAACTCCCGGGTGATTTCTCACCCGGGACTATTATCGTATTCATACTTTTCCACCTCATACTTTCCACTGTAAGGGGAGATCAGAAATGTTGAAGATTACTCAAGGTGCCTGGAATCGATTACTGGAAATTCAATCGACAAGACCCGATATGGAGGCCGTGCGATTGCGAATAATCGAGGGGCGTTTGAAATGCCGTAAGGGAATTCAGCAGGAAGGTGACTGCGTCATCGCCGCACGAGATCGTCCAACAATTCTAATGTCTCCCAAAGTCGCCCAAAATCTCAGTGACTGCTCACTGGATGTCCAGAAGACAGACAACGGATTCCGATTACGCCTGAAGAAATTCGAAGGCTTTTAAGCCCGCTTTCTGATAACGGCCTTGCATTTATGTTGGATTAATCCGCTTAATCATGCCTCTATCCAAAACAAGAGCCACAGTTGTCTTGATCTATTCACCTTACAAAAGGTGATCTCTATTTTACTTTCAGGAACGACACCAACTGCCTGCCATCAGTAAACCTTTTTCAAGCAGAACCGATCTTGAAACCCGGTTGTGATTGTTCTTGAGCCCGCAAATATAAACTCAATGTGACCCCATTAGAGGGTTTATGACCACATGTTCTGTGGTCAAAGGAATGTCTATGACAAATATTTACGTCAGTAACCTCGCTTATAATCTTGAGGAATCCGAACTTCGACGTCAGTTCGAGCGGTATGGCCATGTCTCCTCTGTGCGGATCATTATGGATCATTCAACCAGACGTTCTCGTGGCTTTGGTTTTGTGACCATGCCATCAATCGAGGACGCTGATGAAGCGATTCAAAGAATGTCAGGGATGTCGATTAAGGGCCGTCAAATTCGTGTCTCTGAAGCAAATCAAGATGGTCATGGCGCCGGAGTAGAAAATCATAATGGGCCACAAAAAGCGCGCGAGATGTTTGATCGTCTCTTTGGGATAGAATCTGAAAACAACAACTAAGATAATTCGTTATCTTTATTTTTCCTGCTGAACTGACCTCACAGCCATAATTGTTATTCGAAGTGGTCGTCGCTTATCGAGAAAACCACGTTGTCAGTTTGACTGCCGCAGATGTCTCATGCTGGAGAACATCGAATAACTGTTGTTATGCCAGCACCTGTGCTGTAAATTGATTGAAGAGACCCCCTCTTTCTTTCAATTGTTCAGGAACAAGCAATGAATTCTCATGACGCTGAAGTTCATGAGTCGCATCCCCAACTCACCCCGTTAAAGATTATCGGGGCGATCCTGCTTCTGTTATGCCTGCTGGGCGTTTTCATGTGGTTTCAGGCACGGCAGAAAATCAACTATCTGGAGCGGATGGAAGCCGAAGGGAAATTTTATTCCTCTTCAATCTACCCCTCCTGGGTTTATCAGTACGGCCTGGATGGAGTTCTTCCAGAAAGTTATTTCCAGCAGATAGACATGGTGCAGTTTGAATCCGACAAGGAAGTCGAAGAATTCCGCCGCTATTTTGAATTTTCTGACCTCAGCGACATCTCCTTATACAGCGAGCAGATCACGAACAGGACCGTTTCACTGCTGGGAGACATTGAGAATCTGAATTTCTTATACATTTCTTCCACGTCAATTGATGATGCCGGCCTTCAGCAACTTTCTTCACTCACAGGTATCCAGTCCCTCTTGCTCAGCGGAGGAAATCTGACAGATGCTGCCTTTCGAAATATTCAACAGGCCACGGCCTTGAATACGATCAGTCTGCACGACATGCAGCTGACTGATGAATCAATTTCGCATTTGATTAAAAACCGTAAAATCTCTTCTTACTACATCAGTTCTGTCCCTCTTACTTCCCAGGGAATCGACAAACTGCTGGAAGCTTCTGTGCTGATTAACCTGAATCTCTCCGGATTAGCAACCACGGAATTGTCGACAGCACAAATAGAGCGGCTTGCCCAACATCAGGAACTTCAAGCTCTGGGACTCGATCTGAATTTTTCCCTGACTGACTTTTCTCACCTGGCGCGACTCCCGGCCTTAACGGAATTGAAAATCGTGAAGGTTGAATTGACCGACAATGAACTACTGATGCTGCAAAGTACGAATATGCTCGAGTCGCTTGAACTGCGGGGCAAAGAAATTACAGCCAAAGGACTGTCCCATGTACTCAGAAACCAGGGCATGTTTCGATTACGACTGATTGAAATCCCTATCACCGCTGAAGTCGCCCAGTTGCTGGCTCTCCAGGATTATTATGGCATTGAGTTTGAATCAACCAGCATCACCCGGGAAGTGGCTGAGTTAATGCCCGGTTTGGGCGGAGGTTGTGACAGTCTTGCTCTACGCCATGTAATGATCGAACCCGGCGTAATTGCCGAATTAATCAACACCGGGAATCTGACCGACATCACTATTGATCATACTCAACCGGGAGATGAAGATTTCGAAGCTCTGAAGGACCTTCAGGAGGATGTTTCTTTCATCGCTTTGATCGGAATCGAAATCAGTGAATCCCAATTCGAGATCCTGAAAAGCCTGACTAATCTCAGCGCAATCTGGACTGAGAAAACAAATCTCACTGATCAACAGCTCGACGAACTGAAAGAGGCATTACCCGATTGTGAATTCAGTTATTAGCTGAAGCCCTCTCGTGTGGCGAAGCCTCTACAAATAGTTGATATCACAAGACTTTATTTTTTTCAGAATCCCTTTTCACACCCTCACGATTCTTGATCATGACTGAAGAACATCCTCATAAAAAACCTGAGTATCGTCATATCGGACGCCCTAACCTGGTTGTCGGCCTCTGCCTCTCTTGCTGATCATTGTTCTTCCCATCCTGTACCACAATCACCATCAGAAACAGGAACTTCTGCAGAGGCTCATAAACTCGGGGGTGGTTCAGATGCGAAATGACACCCTCCTTTTCTCAAATTCTTATCTGATTATATCCCTACAGAGATCAATCATTCTCCGTTTGTAATAAATACACAATCGGACAGTCAGATGGAGGAGATTCTCTCAGTCACACCTAACATGAAGTCGTTGTCCGTACTTGAACTTTCGGGAAGTGCAGTCACCAACAATACTGCGAGCATGACTCCTCGATTCGACTACCTGAGCAGCCTCACCTTGCTCAACACAAGTATCGACGACATGGGCTTGAAGTTACTTCTGGATGACACCGGTGTCACAAGCCTTGACATCACCAACCCCTCTGAAAGCGAAACAGGAGGAATTACCAATCAATCTGTTCCGCTCCTATTATCCTATGACAACCTGGACTACTCTCTTTGGGAAACATGTCTCTCAACGAAGAGGAGATCAACCTTATTCTGAAGAAACCCTCACTCTCTTCACTCAGCCTGGATCACGTTCCTCTGACACAGGAATCTTTATCAGAGATATGCCGAAATCAGAATTTGATGACCTTCGAAGTCGTTGCCTGCGGACTGAAATCCATCACACGCGAAGACTTTAAGGCAATGAGCAATCGTCCGAGAATTACAACATTCAGGACTGATTTAACTTTCAACAAGGATGATCTTCATCTGCTGGAAACCCGCTCCGAAATGGTTATTCTGGATTTATTGAATATTGATTTGAACGATAGCGATCTGGAGTCGATTGGAAAGATTCGCAGTTGCCATAGCATGAACCTGAAAGGGAGAGAGATCACGGCCGCTGGCATAGCCCACTTGAAAATGATGTCCAGCCTGAAGGACTTAACCCTGCAGGAAATTATCATCACAGAGGAGTTGGCCAAGCAACTGAATACGAACTTTAATATGCTCGGAAGTATTCGATTAAAACTGAGCCGGATCAGCCTCGATCAATCACAGGCAGAGATGTTAACCGGGCTAATATCAGGAAGTGGCCTGATACTGGATAATGCCGACCTTGATGACGCGGCCTGGGAAGCATTTGGAGCAAAACAAACATTCCCCATACTGACCCTCTCGAATTTAAATCTCTCACCGGCTGCACTGGAAAGTTTGTCCCAGGGAACCAACACGTCACTCTACAGGTTTATCCATGTTCCACTGACCGAAGAGCACATCCCGGCCATCCGAAAACTGGCTAACAAAACCATTGTCATGCTATCTGGCATCGAGATTACCGAGGAACTTAAACAGGCCCTGCAGAAACCCGGCACCCGGTTCCCGATAAAGATTCAGGATTAAGTGACCGTTTATCAGAGAATCCTCTTAATGCGCGGGTGGGGGACTCGTCTGATAAGCCCGATTGCGGAAGAGAAACTCGATCAGGTTTCCTTCGTGGGGTTGCAGCCAGTTGAGGGCCATCGTTTTGACTTCGCCGATGTTGAGGCGGTCAATGTTGGTCGCATCAAGCAGTTGCTGTGACCACGCTTCGTCTTCGGTGATCGCCGTGCAGACGAGGGTCGTGCCGATCTCTTTGATCATTTTCGCTTGTGGGCATTCCACGACGGAAGCGAAGGGGAACATGTACTCGGTGTTCGCCAGGGGAGCTTCGGGAGAAGGACAGTAAACGACAGTCGGACGGAGGAAGGAGTAGCGTTCTTTCTCAATCAACCGGTCACCCTCCCGGTATTGGGCGGTCATCTCGGTTGTTTCACCACTGGTCAGGCCATCTTCGATGGCACTGTTCATCGCCTGGGCAGCCCCTTCGAGAGTCGAAGCGGCAAGCGGTGCTTTCGGATCGGTTGCCGGTAGTGGAGCAACTGGCCCCAGTTTCTTCGCGATGGCATCGGCAATCTCTTTACCATGACGCGAAACCCACACACCGGATGCGTTGATGCAGCTGCGGCCGCCGTTAGCGAAGATCGAGTCGCACATCAGATCGATGTATTTCTCCCACTCTCGACTTTGTCGTCACCGAGCAGAATTTTACTGAACCCGGGACCGTGTGGTTGTACGTTGGGATTGTGGGCATAGAGATCAATGGTCTGCTGACCACCGAAGATCATTGAGCGTTTACACGTATCCAGAATCGCCGCCCCGACGTCCGTCGGGCCGGGATAGATCGAGAAGACTTCCGCCGGCAAACCAGCTGCGACAAATGCTTCGTAAATACGGAAAGGTGTCCAGATTTCGGAGGAACCTGGTTTCAGCACAAGTCCAACCTGTAAGGCGATGACAGGAAGCCACAGCGTGTGCACACCGGGCGAGTTACTCGGCAAGACAGCTCCCAACACGGGAGAATACGCCTGATAACTGAGCATCACTCCCCGGTCTTCCATACCGTAACCATTGGTGAGGACATCAAACGGGAGACCACGAGTCATCGCGTCCAGGATGTCCCCCATGTGGCCCAGCACGAAGGCGTTCTTTTTCATGTTCGAAGCACACATGTGCTCGGGAAGACCAGTTGTGGCTGACTGAATTTTGCAGAATTCTTCCGGAGTCTGTGTTCCGTTCCCCATGGGGAGTTCGGCATTGAGGTAGAGGTCGGCTGCTTTCTCGCAGATCTTGATCAGTTCCGGAATTGGAATCTGACGGAGTCGGTCGCGAGCCGCCTGGGCTTTCCGCATATCGACTTTTACAAGCCCCCCATTAGCCTGGTGCACCAGCGCCATCGGTTCACCCGTCTCGAAGTGAAAGACTTCGGACTTTTCCATACTCTCGTATTTTTTGCCCCAGCGGATTACGGGGATTTCTAACACAGGACTATCCTTTCGGCGGGACCTTCAAATGAGAGAAGGCACCCGAATAATGGCAGGCAGGTATAACAGGAAATGGGAACGAACAGCTAAGCAGGCAATCAGGGACTGCCGGGCGAAGATTAATAAACGCCCACTGTCGTTGTTTTTGCGAAGACGTGATAAGGTCGCACGCCACTCACACCATCCCAGGGATACTTTTCATGGGGTGCTTCGCGTTCCCCTTCGTCCCGTTCCAGGAAACCGGGAATGAACAGTTCGTTGGTCAGCGTGTAAAGTTTCACGCGACCCGTTTCACCGTAACCGACGACCTGTTTGTGATCGTCGAAATCAACGACTTCAACCACAGCGCGAGGTTGAGGAGCGTAATAGGTAATTTTGAAATTATCTTCAGGGGTAAACGGCTTACCGCACGCCAGCCCCATCAAGGTATTTCCGTAGGTAGGCGTGATGTAGACTTCATCACCCAGTAATTCTTCACGAGCAAAACGATACCACTGGGGAGTGAACTCGGTTCCGCCACAAAAAATACCGGTGATGCCCGCTTCAGCAATACTGGAACCTTCATCCATCAAACGCATGGCTAAGGCTTCCAGCAGCTTAGGAGTGGTAAACATGCACTTGATCTCATGACCGGCAGAGAGAACTGTCATCGCCTGATCAATCACGTGCTGTACATTTTAGCTTCTTCGACTTTCCCGTTCTTGAGAAGTTTTACCACCCAGCGTGGGTCGAGGTCGACACAGAAGCTGATCCCGCCCCGATGTTGAGCGAGGTGCTCTACTGCAAGTCGTAAGCGACGTGGGCCGGATGGGCCGAGCATCAACCAGTCGGCCCCCTTGGGGAAGTATTCATCGGGCAGCGTGTCGCTGAACATTTCGTAGTCGATACGAAAGTCATCGATCACCACGCGAGTTTTAGGAATCCCGGTGGTTCCCCCTGTTTCGAAGACATAAGTCGGTTTCCCTTCGAGACCCTTGGGAACCCAGCGACGAACAGGACCACCTCGCAACCAGTCATCCTCAAAAAGCGGGAACTTTTTCAGGTCGTCGAAGCAGTTGACATCGGTTAAGGGATGGAAGTCATAGGTTTTGGCTTTCTCCAACCAGAAGGGAGATCCGTCTCCGGGTTGAAGTGCCATCGGACCATTTCACGGGTATACGCATCTAGCTGTTCTTTTGGCGGCGCTGACTTTCGATTCGACATCGGTTGTCACAACAGGAATTCTTTCGGCAGGATAGAGCAAGGAAGGATGGGGAGGACCTCGGTAACCACCGTAACGTACCAGGCGGGAAGTTGAGGATCAATTTCCGTTTATTCTAGACGTCTCTACCGGGAATGCCAACTGACCCCACTCTCTGTTGCCGGATTTCGGACTGACTCTTGAGAGCTTGAAATCCACAAATTGCCAGAGTTCCGTGACAGGAAGCTCAAAAACGAGGCAGAAGGCCCTTATTTCTGGTAGATCGGCAGATAACCGTTATCGATCTGCAGCAAGGTTGCATTGATGGCAGTCGTGTAGACCGGTCCAATATGACCTTCGTTCCAGGCACCCGTAGCCGCCTGTTTCGGCCAGAATTTCTGTAGCAATGTCCTTCTTGTATTTCGGCCACTTTTTCTCATCCATGCGGTAAATCACCTGCGAGAAGTAGTAATGTGCAGTGCCAATGGCCATAGTATTGAGTGCGGGAAACCCCGGCCAGACATTCTTCTGACAGTAATCGAGCAGTTTCTTCACATAGGGAGAGTCGTATTCCCGGAACTGAACAGGCAAGCGACAGCCGCCGCTGTGATGGCTGGTCGCGCTCCCCCACCTCGAATACTATACTGGACTCTCCCATCAGAGGTGGTGCAGTTTTTAATGTACTCAATCGCCCGATCGATAATTTCCTTGGGAACAGGAATACCCGCGTTACGACAACCGCGTAACCCCTGCACCTGGGTAATGCAGGTGGAACCTTCATCGAAGTCATTCCCATCCTTCGCGGAAACATAACCCCACCCACCCTTGGTGGTTTGGGCTTCACCGCAAACTGCACTGCTTTCGTGAGAACTTTACGAATTTCTTCGCGGCGATCTGCGTCTTCTTCCTCACCGTATATTTGCGAGAGAAAGAGCATGGAAAACCCGTGTCCATCCATGTAATGGTAATCGTCCTTGTAGCCAATCAATCCATTAGGACGGGCGGTATCGACGAGATATTCAACAGCAGCTTGATCTGCGGAGCAAACCGGCCCCGCGAAGGTGTTGATCCTTCCGCAGCAAGAGCCATCCCGGACAAAGCAGTCATGGCAACCCGATACTGACCTCCGTTCGCTTCCCAATACCCCTGCCGGCGTTGTTCCCGCGCGAGATAATCGAGCGCTTTGCCGATTGAGGCTTTGATCTGCGGATCGTCGTTCAGCTTGGCCTGGAGTGTAGTTGCGGACAGCAGAACCACAACAGTCAAGGCGAGGCAGCAAATTTGCATAAAAGCGAGTTTCAACAAGCTGAAGCGATAGAGCATCCGATTTTCTCATAACAGCTGGTGAGAGAACAAAATCAGTCATTACAGTTTCAAGAGTATCTGTGCACCAACAGAGCAGCAAGATAAGTTCTCCGATCTCCCGATTATTTATGAAAAGCTGCTTGACAAAAACAGACAGGTCTGTATATTTAGGTCATGAGCAAAACACGAACATCATCTGCCAGAACCCGAATCATCGAAACTGCCGAAAGGTTGTTTTATGCCGAGGGGGTTCGTGCCGTCGGAATCGATCGAATCATCGCCGAAGCGAACGTGGCGAAAATGACTCTGTACAACCATTTTGCCTCGAAAGATGAATTGATTCTGGCTGTGCTCAAATACCGGGAAGAAGAATTCGACGCTTTCCTGGACAAAACCATGACCACCTACCAATCCAAAGGGGAAACCCGTCTGGAGGCCCTGTTTTCTGCCCTGAGAGAATGGTTTGAGAGTGAAAATTTCCGTGGTTGCAGTTTCATTAATGCTGCCGGGAACTCGCCGATCCGAACCATCCTGCCTCAGTCTTCTGCAGCCACCATAAGAGACAATTTCAGAAACTGATTCGCGAAATCGTCGCCTGAACGGTTCTCCGCAGGCGGAAAAGGCGGCTGCGGCGATTGGGCTGCTGGTTGAAGGGGCAATTATTATGGCTGTGATGCAACAATCTACTGAACCTGCTGATGTCGCTCGACAGGCGGCACTCAGACTGGTTGCTGTTTGAATAAACCAAGGTACTTAATGTTTCTATTTTTTTTACCCCGAATATATACAGACCTGTCTGTTTATATTCACCTTTAATTTTAGGAGTTCTTACGATGCAGCGATTACAATCTCTGGAACACGATCAGGCCAATGCTGAAACTCGAGAACTGCTCGACCAGGTTAAGGCTGCCTTTGGCGCGATCCCAAATGCCGTCAAAGTGATGGCTAACTCCCCTGCTGTGCTGGAAAGCTATCTGAAATTTCACGGCGTTTTGAGCAAAGCGGTCATCGGCAAGAAACTTCTCAACCAGATCAAACTGGCAACGAGTGAAGCGAATGCCTGTGATTACTGTAGCTCGATCCTGTCGGCGGTGGGTCCCGCGAACGGACTGACTGCTGAAGACATTATGGCGGGACGCAAAGCGGAATCCTCCGACGCACGCACCGACGCCGCCCTGAAGTTTGCCAATCAGGTTCTCGATCTGCGCGGCAAAGTTTCTGATGAGCAGCTTCAGAAAGTTCGCGATGCGGGCTTTAACGATGCGGAACTGGTCGAAATTGTCGGCAGTGTCATTCTGGGTTCGTTTACGAACTTCCTCAACAATGTCGCGGATACCGAACTCGATTTCCCTGCCGCAGAACCTGTCAGTTGTCACGCCGGGGCAGCCTGTTCAGCCTGAAGCTGAATACTTTGCAAACCTCTCAGACGGTTCTGTCGAGCTGAATCCTCCTCGACAGAACCGCTCTGATTTTCTCATGCACCCAAGGAAAGTTTCATGTTTGAATATCCAAGTGACATCGCCTTCACACCCTCAGTAAAAGAGATTCAAACAGTGAAAGGTTCTCGCGCCACCTATGCGAATGTTGAATCTGGCAGAGGCTGGAACACGAAAGTGACTCCGGCGCTTTCTGCGTTTCTGTCGACGCTGGATATGTTTTATCTCGGCACAGCCAATGCAGCCGGTCAGCCGTATATCCAGTACCGTGGAGGCGCCCCTGGTTTTCTGAAAGTCCTGGGAGAAGATCAACTTGGTTTTGCTGATTTTAGAGGAAACCGCCAGTACATCACCCTCGGTAATCTATCCGAAAACCAACAGGCATTCCTGTTTCTGATGGATTACTCCCAGCAACGTCGCATCAAAATCTGGGGAGAGGCGCGGGTTGTCGAAGGAGATGAAGAACTAAATCGGAAACTTCAGGACGAGAGTTATCCTGGACAGGTCGAACAAGCGATTCTATTTCAGATCAAAGCCTGGGATGTGAATTGTCCGCAACATATTCATCGCCGGTTTCGACAGACAGATATTGCCCCCGTCGTCGAACAGCTACAAAATCGTATTCAGGAACTGGAAGCCGCAATTAAGTCTGTTGCAGAACACTGATTGAATTGTTCACACAATCACAAGAATTCACTCAGAATGTATTCACCAATGTACCGCCATCGACAACCAGAGTAGTGCCGGTGATGTAGCTTCCCGCTTCGCTCGCGAGTAAGAGTGCTGGCCCTGCCAGCTCTTCCGGTTTGCCCCATCTTTTCAGGGCAGTTCGATCGGCGAAGGTCGCTTTCTCTTCATCAGAAAGAAGTGAACCGGGAAGTTCTGTCAGAAATGGTCCGGGAGCAAGACAGTTGGAGGTGATTCCGTAAGGTCCCAATTCCAGCGCTTGCGCTCGAGCGAGACCAATCAGTGCGGCCTTAGTTGAGGAGTAAGCATCTCGTCCCCGTTTTGAAGCAAGCCCCATGATGGAGGAGATATGAATGATGCGTCCCCAGTTACGTGACTTCATATCTGGAATGACTGCCCGGCAGAGAGCCATGCAGGAACTCAGATTGAGTTCCAGAATTTTATCCCAGTTTTCATCTGTAATCTGATCCGCCTCTTCGGGAACATTACCACCAGCATTGTTGATCAGAATATCAACACGCCCCATCTCCGAAATCGCCTGTTGACCGAGATAATTCACCCGTTTTCGGTCAGTCATGTCTGTAACAAAAAAAGCCCCCCGCACATCGGTCCCGGCGGTTATATGTCTCAAGGATGTTTCCAGGGCTGCTTCATCCCGACTTGAGATGACAATGTCCGCTCCTGCGAGAGCCAGCCATCGGGCCATCGCCTTGCCTAATCCACGACTCCCCCCGGTGATGAGGGCTACTTTCCCAGTTAAATCAAACGGTCCCGATGGCATCGCTGACTCCTGATCAATGAGCTTTCGAATGAATTAAGTTAAACCGAGAACATCGTTCATATTATACAGACCCGGTTTCTGGTTGATCACATACTTGGCTGCGGCTAAGGCACCGTAGGCATAACAATCGCGAGTGCTTCCTTTGACTGTCAGTTCAATCGTTTCGCCGAGCATCCCAAACACGATGGTATGTTCTCCGACATTATCGCCTACCCGGAGTGCATGATATCCGATTTCATTGCGGGGACGTTGACCGGGACGCCCTTCGCGACCGTGGACATGATTGGTCTGTTTCAGTTCGGAAGCAACGATCTCTCCAAAGCGAAGAGCTGTTCCGCTCGGTGCATCTTCTTTGAAGCGATGATGACGTTCGATGATTTCAACATCAACTCCCTCAGGGACTGATTGCAGAAAACGGGAAGCCAGCCGGGTTAGTTCCATGGTGACATTTACAGCCAGACTCATACTGGGTGCCCAGACAACCGGAATTTCTTTGATCGCCTCGTTGACGACGTCTTTCTGTTCCGGTGACAGACCTGTTGTCGCAATCACCAGGGGAAGTTTACGCGCCTGACAGACTTTGACGAGATCAACCAGGGCTTCGGGCACACTGAAGTCGATCACCACATCCACGCCTTCTGGAATTTCTGAAGTGACATCGACATTAATTTTGCCCAGCCCTGCCAGCTCACCCGCATCTTTTCCGATCGCAGGAGAGTTAGCTCCTTCAATCGCGGCGGAAACTGTCGATTCTTTATCGGCATGTGTGACCGCCGTCACACGCTGCCCCATCCGGCCAGCGGCACCGTGGACTGCAACTTTTAAGGGAGTGCTCATCTTAAACTTATCCTGAAGTTCTTTTATCTCTGAAAGCAAAACTATTTAGTGGCGGAAATGACACCCTGCTCGGGGCTGGAGGCAGTTGCGTACAACTTCTTGGGGATGCGTCCGGAGAGGTAGGACATCCTCCCTGCCAGACAGGCATGTCGCATCGCATGCGCCATGGTCACACAGTCTGTTGCTCCGGCAATTCCTGTGTTCAGCAACACGCCATCACAACCGAGTTCCATCGCCATCGCCACATCAGAAGCACATCCGACACCCGCATCGACAATGACGGGATAATCAGGATCATTTTCCTTGAGGTACTCGAGACAGATGCGAATGTTATTCGGATTGAGAATCCCCTGCCCCGATCCAATGGGACTCCCGGCCGGCATGACCGAGGTGGCCCCTGCATCTTTAAGACGTCGGGCGGTGATCGGGTCATCGGTGGTATAACAGAGAACCTGAAACCCTTCTTTCACCAGCTGCTCTGTCGCCTGTAAGGTTCCGATCGGATCGGGAAGCAGAGTCCGCTTGTCACCCAACACTTCAATTTTAACCCAGTTGGAGCCCGGGTTCTCCAGGCCTTCCAGAATCTCACGTCCAAGTCGAGCGACACGGATTGCATCTTCAGCGTTAAAACAACCGGCGGTATTTGGGAGAATGGTGTACTTATCGAGATCGATGTAATCGAGCAGATTACGTCCTTCGGCATCAATCAATCGTTCCCGGCGAACAGCAACGGTGATGACCTCGGAGCCGCTGGCCACGAGTGACTCCTGCATCAATTCAAAAGTACTGTATTTGCCCGTCCCGACAATCAGGCGGGAACCGAGTGTATGGGTACCGAGGGTAAACGGTTTGTCATTCAATGTAGTTTCAGTCATTTATAATTATCCCCCTCCGACCAGCGTGACGATTTCCAGCTGGTCATTTTCTTCCAGGGTGCAGGAAGCATGTTCGGCCCGGGGGACAAGCTCCCGGTTTCGTTCGACAGCGATGAACTTCGGATTCATTTCCAACTGACTGATCAACTCCGACAGAGTTAATCCGTCCGCAATCTCCCGTTCATCTCCATTTATAGTGACACGCACAATGCAGTTTCCGTCTGGATAAAAATCGGTGTTTATCTGTGTCTCTCTGAGGTTTCAACAATTCTTATCTTACCGCAGGTTGACGTTCAGTTTTTTCTGACAGGCTTCGACAATATTTTTATGGGCCGAGTCAACTTCGTCGCTGGTTAATGTTCTTTCGGGTGAGCGAAAGCTGACGTGCATCAGGTATGATTTGAGATTCGCCCCCAATTGTTTGCCCCGGTACATGCCACCGTACTGGATAGCTTCCAGCAGCGAACCAGCAGCCCCGCGTACGGTTGATTCCAGCTCTTTCCACTGCACGCCTTCTTCCATGACGAAATTGAAGTCGCGTGTGATATTCGGGAACTGGGGAGCTCAGACGCATGTGCCACCTGCTTGCGATTTTCAATCAATGCAGCAAGATCAATTTCGGCAACACAAACTGTGTCGCGCAGGTCGAGTTTATCCTGAACATCCCGAGAGATTTCTCCCAGCCAGGCGAACGGTTTACCATCCAGGGTCAATTCCGCTCCCCGTCCCGGTTCGAACTGAGCAATGTCTGTCGGTGTGGCTTCCAGGAGTAGAGCATCATTCACTCGACTGACCAGGGTTTGAACTACCCCTTTGAGCTCCAGTAATGAACGGCCACTGACCAGACTCAACTTCGTAGGTTCAACTTCTTTCTCAGGAGCGCCTGGTTTCGCTTTCAGATAAACCTTGGCAATCTCAAACAGTTCGGCATTAAAGACACCATGTCGTTCGTTTTCACGACGACTTTTGAGCAGCGAAGGAACCAGGCTCTGTCGCAGCAGGTTCTCTTTCTTGCGGGTGGAGTGTTCGACATACAGAGGCTCCAAGTCTCCATACGGCTGGAAGAGCTCGTGATCTTCCCGACTCACAAAGGAGACTGTATACGCTTCAGAGAAACCAAGACCATTGAGGGCTTTATACAGATGACGTGTCGTCAGATCTTTTTCCGGAGGCGAGCAGAGATTCACCGGAAGATAATCATCTTCAGGAATCTGATCGTATCCATAAATGCGGGCGACTTCTTCAATCAGATCGACTTCCCGGGTGAGATCACGTCGCCACGTGGGAGGAATAAAACTCGCTGAGGTCTCACTCGCTTTACCTACTAACTGGAGTCCAAGATCGTTCAGAATTTTGACTGCAGTTTCGGCTGGAATTTCAATTCCCAGAATGCGTTTAATCTGCGCGAAGCGAAGTTCGATTGCTGCTTTGTTATCCGCTGGTTGTTCACCGACATCAATCGACCCGTCGAGGAGTTCACCACCGGCAACCTTTAGAATCAGATCGCAGCAGCGGCGGCTCGCCCAGTCCATCTGATGGACGTCGATGTAGCGTTCAAAACGGAATGAGGAATCGGAATGCAGGCTTAGTTTACGGGCGGTGTTGCGAACTGTCAGTGGTGTGAAGTTGGCGACTTCAATCAGAACGTTCGTCGTCGATTCAGAAATCTCTGTTTCGAGTCCCCCCATCACCCCGGCAATCGCTACCGGCTTTTCGGCATCGGCAATAACGCACATTTCGGGGTCGAGTTCGTAATCACGTTGATCAATCGCAGTGATTTTTTCACCTTTGACCGCTTTGCGAACGATAATTTTCTTTCCGGCGAGTTTATCGAAATCAAACGCGTGGAGTGGTTGACCACATTCCATCAGCACATAGTTGGTCACATCGACCACGTTGTTGATTGAAGCGATACCAAGTGTTGTTAACCGCTCTTTAAGCCATGCGGGGCTGGGACCGACTTTCACATTTTTGATGACCCGCGCGATGTATCGAGGTGCCAGTTCGGGACAGTCGATTTTCACCGAAGTGATTGCTTCAGCTTTTTCACTGGAAGTCGCCGGTTCTGCGGTCGGAATCGAAAGTTCTTTTCCAAACAGGCAGACGACTTCGCGGGCGATGCCAATGTGACCCAGGCAGTCGGCCCGGTTGCTGGTCACTTCGAGGTCGATGGCCGTATCACTACCGACTTTCTCTGTTCCTTCCAGATTCAAACCAGAGATCGTAAGCCGGTCGGTCAAATCTTCCAGGCTCATATCCAGAGTGACGTATTCTTTTAACCAATCCCAACTGGCAATCATGTGTGCGTTCTTTGTCGTAACTTAATATAGATAAAGGTTTTGGCTGAAACGGGTCACTGTCTGAGTAGAGACACCAGCTTCAGAGAATCGTTCGGGGGAGAATTAACCCACAATCTACGTTTCCAGCCCTCGAAACGAAAGGGTTGGGCCCGTCCTATCAGCCGATTCAGCCTGAAAACGACCGGATTAACATAGTGTGGAACGATAAAATAGAGGCATCCCGCAATTGGAGGACTGCTGAAACAGAAATCGCCCACTTAGGGAGTCGAATTCCAGCATGAACCTATGCAGCACGTCGGGCAGCAGCAGGGACCTGAGGCAGATCGACCAGCTGATGAATCGTCCCCTCGATGGGAGCTGCAGAGAATTTCCCATCCTGTGCTTCCAACAGCAGAGGAACGGTGCTGGTGGGAGTGAGCATCGTGGAGATAACCCGACCATTCACCGTCGAATTGGGAACTGCCGAAAGTTTGAAACGAGTGAGGACCTGAGGAATGACCATTTTCAGAATGACCATTGCCAGGGGACCACCAATACACATACGCGGCCCCGTTCCGAAAGGAAGGTAAGCATATGGGGAGGGCCGAATATCTAACCAGCGTTCCGGGCGAAATTCATTCGCCTGGGGATAAAGGGCTTCCATGTGATGAGTCATGTATTGGCTGAATACAACCGGCGTCCCTTTGGTCAAATTGAGCGGTCCCAGCTCCAGATCACGGGCGCAGATGCGTTGCGAGTAAGCCGAAGCAGGCAGCACACGCATGCTCTCTTTGAGAACACGATCGAGTAAAGTCTCGGTGCTGTTCGGATTAAGCGGATCGGCAAGAACTCCAGCCTGGAATTCCGCATGCAGTTCCTGCATCACCTCAGGATGTTGGGACAACAGCAGGAAAGTCCAGGTAAATGTATGCGCTGTAGTCAAATGGGCGGCGGCAAACAACAGAGCGACATGCCCCATCAGTTTGGCATCATCCACCATATTCTCTTCGGCGTAGGCTTTCAACAGGATCGAAAGGACATCGTTCCCCTCGCCTGTCGACTGACGCTTCATCTCGAGCAGTTTTTTCAGTTGAACTTCGAGTTCATCGGACAGACTGAGTAGATCGTCGTATCGTTCTGTAATTCTGGAATCTGCAACAAAGGCACCCGTTCCAGTTTCGTGGTTCATCTGAACCCATTCGTGCAGCATGTGGCCCAGCTTGTATGCGAAGTCCGGATTGTCGAGTCCGAACAACATACCACTTGTTACACGCAACATGAACTGAGTCATCTCGGCCAGGATGTCACGTGTCTCACCAACCTGCCAGTCACTGAGCATATCGGTGGTGAGCTGATTGATTCCCTCGAAGTATTTTTCGAATGATTTGCGGGCAAAGGGCCCCATGATCATGCGCCGGTGATCACGGTGCTCCTCATCATTCATGCTGAGCAGGCCACTGGTGAGGCGTCGCAATGAAGAACGGCGTGAGCCCCGGATGGCAAAGAACATGGAGTGAAAGTCATGCGCATTGCTGAGTACAGGTTGATTCCAGACAGGCCCAAAGGCGAATGCAACCTTCTTGAAGCCATCCTGCAGAACAGCCAGGGAGCCGTGCTCGGCTTGCAGTTTACGCATGGCGGCAATCGGATCGGCAGCGAATTCACGGAAATCTCCCTCTGTAATCGGGAGTTTTTCATCGTGTTGAGAGAAGGGGATCGATTCGCGCTGGTCCATTGTTTCGATTTTCTGCAGCAAATTCCATTTCGCCGATTTGAAGCTGTTCATTCCTGTGGAAATCTGCTCGAAGTCTTTATGTCAGCTGCATTACGCGATGAAGCCGAGAAAAAGCTTGGTAGAACAGGTTTTCCGAAAGGTGGGATACCTCGAAATGAAAAACAGGTCAACCTCGATTCCGGCAGAGAAGCGGCTAGATAACCTCCAATGGTAAAAGTTACAATTTGAGAAACAATTCTTCCTCTGCAGCTCGCTGAAATATCTGAAAGGTATCAGTTGCAGCAGGGTGGAATCTCGATTTACAATACACAGTCTCACTATATGAACCCATCTCTCAAAATAAAGCAGACTCAAGAGGAACCGAAAATGGTTCGAAATTCTTCTTCCGTAATGCGTTGGATGTTTTCACTGTTCTGCATGACAGGCATCGTTATTGGCGATCTATGCACAGCCCCTACCGCTTCGGCAGAGGATCAGGTATTGGAGATAGGCGATAAACGGGAACTGTTTGTCGACGACTACCTGATCGATTCCCTCAATGGTGTTCACCAGCAACTTTCAACACTGCGAGATGAGGGGCCAGTCCTGAAATTCGATAATTCCTGGGAGGGGGCCTTCTGTGGTTACGTAACGATCATCCAGGATGCTGACCAGTATCTATGTTACTACCGGGGGTTACCCAATGCGGGTCAGGATGGAAATGACAGCGAATGCTACTGCCTCGCGGTTTCCAAGGATGGGATCAACTGGAGCAAACCGAATGTCGGCATTTATGAATATGGTGGAAGTAAAGAAAATAATATTGTCCTGGGACATCATGCCCCCGAGACCCATAACTTTGCCCCTCTGCTGGATTCTAATCCAAACGTGAAATCTGACGAGCGTTTTAAAGCTCTGGGAGGTACCAAAAGCGGCGGTGGCCTGGTCGCCTTTAAATCACCCGATGGAATGCACTGGAGTGAGATGCAGGAAGAGCCAGTCATTACTTATGGTGATTTTGATTCTCAAAACGTACCGATGTGGTCTGAGTCGGAACAGAAATACATTTGCTATCTGCGAAAGTTCGTAGATGGTGTCCGCCAGATTTTGCGTTGCGAATCAACCGACTTCATTAACTGGACTCAACCACAATTAATGACCTACAAGGGAAAACCACTCGAACACCTCTACACGAATCAAACTGTCGCCTATTTTCGTGCTCCCCATATTTATGTGGCGACACCCGCCCGCTTCTTCCCGGGACGTCAGGTGTTGAATGACGAACAGGCTGCCGAAGTCGGTGTCCATCCAAAATATTTCAAAGACATCTCTGATGGTGTCTTCATGACCACACGTGGTGGTTACGAATACGACCGCACTTTTATGGAAGGCTTCATTCGACCGGGCATCGGTTATGAAAACTGGGTCTCCCGTACCAACTACCCGGCTCGTGGTGTTGTGCAAACGGGCGAGAATGAGATTTCGGTTTACGCGAATATGAATTACGGGCAGCCGACTGCTTACCTGCGTCGTTTCTCATTGCGACTCGACGGGTTTGCTTCCATTCACGCCAACTACGAAGGTGGAACTGCCACCACAAAGCCACTCACCTTGCAGGCAAAGAGTTGACCCTGAACTTTGCTTCTTCTGCAGCGGGTGAGATTCATGTGGAAATCCAGGATGTGTAGAAGGCAAACCGATCCCGGGATTTACCCTGGCGGACGCAGTGCCGACCATTGGAAATGAAATCGACCGGGTTGTGCGCTGGAAATCAGGCACCGATGTCAGCTCACTGGCTGGCAAACCCGTTCGCTTGCACTTCAAAATGAAAGATGCGGATCTCTATTCCTTAAAGTTCGAAAACTGATCGAAATAAGTCTATGGCATTGCGTCAGGAAGAGGACGCGGTTTAGACTGGATTTTGCTACAAAAATCGCAGCTTCAGTTTCACTTTGCCATTGGACTCCAGGGAATCACCAGCATGACCTGTTCGCGCACATTTCTTTTCCGTTGGTTCACTTTACTCGGGCTGGTCATTGCTAACTTCACAATTCTGTTTACGCCTCAACTCCGATCCGAAGACGAGGTTCTAAAGATCGGTGACAGGCGAGAACTTTTTATTGATGATTACCTGATCGATTCACTTGAGGGTGTCACTCAACAGTTAAACCGGGTACAGAATGAAGGGTCGATCTTTCCCTTAGACCAGCCCTGGGAAGGGAGGCACAGCGGGTACGTCACCGTCATCAGAGATGGTGATCGTTATCTCTGTTACTATCGGGGATCAATGGGCGGCAGTCAGGGCAAGGAAGTAATAGAGCAAACTTGTCTGGCACTTTCTGATGATGGCATTCACTGGACCAAGCCTGTCCTTAAGCTGTACGAGTTCAATGGGAGTAAAGCAAACAATATTCTGATTGGCGATTCTCTCTCCCAAACGCATAACTTCTGTCCCTTCCACGATACGAACCCTAAGGTTAAACCCGAAGAACGTTTTAAGGCACTCGGAGGAGTTAAACAGAAGAGCAAGGGCTTGCTCGCCTTCTCATCACCTGACGGTATCCATTGGAAGCAGATGCAGGAGGCGCCGGTGATCACCTACGGAGCATTCGATAGTCAGAATGTTCCCATGTGGTCCGAAGCCGAGCAGAAATACCTTTGCTATCTGCGCATCTTTGCCACGAATCATCGACGTGTCGCCCGAAGCGAATCCACCGATTTCCTCTCCTGGACCAAGGGGAAGATGATGGAATACAAAGGAGCACCGCTGGAGCATATTTATATCAACCAGACGCAACCCTACTTTCGAGCTCCTCACATCTATGTTGCCACAGCGGCGAGGCTGTTCGAAAAGCGGCAGGTCATCACTAAAGAGGAAGCAGAAGAAATTGACCTGACTCCACGGTACATTTCCGATATCTCCGATGGAGTATTGATGACCTCGCGCGGTGGTTACGAATATGACCGAACTTTCATGGAAGGCTTCATTCGTCCCGCGATTGGACCGGCGAACTGGACCTCTCGCAATAACTATCCTGGGCTTGGCATTGTTAAAACGGGTGATAATGAAATGTCGGTCTACGCCGTCCAGCATTACGGTCAACCCGATTGTTACATTGCCAGGTTCTCTCTAAGACTCGATGGATTCGCATCGATTAAGGCCGATTACGACGGAGGAACTTTCACCACGAAACCCTTCATCTTCGAAGGGAAAGTGTTAACGCTGAACTTCGCGACATCTGCTGCGGGTGAAATTCACGTTGAAATTCAGGATTCAGACGGAGAACCAATTCCCGGCTTCACCCTGGCCGAAGCCGAACCGACGATCGGCAACGAAATCAGCCGCACCGTCCGCTGGACCTCGGGAACCGATGTCAGCGAGCTGGCTGGCAAACCGATACGTCTCCACTTCAAAATGAAAGATGCAGACCTGTATGCGATCAAGTTCGAAAAATAGCCAATCCAGGAAGGGAATCATTTACTGAACTGGCTTGTCGTAAGTGCATGACAGGCCAGTTTTTCTATTTCCCGGCTGATTTTCCGGCAAATTAGGAGCTTCCCTGTGTAAATGCGTCGGTAGACATTTGAAACGACTTTTATTTTTTCTCCAGAACGTTAAAATCTGCGGTTTGGCACTTAGCACCGCGCTCACTGTAAGGATTAACAGGTTTTTAGCAGTATGACAGAAACGAGTACGCACCTCGCCTCCACCAATCGGTATCGCAGCTGGGAGCGATCTGGAACATGAAGAAAAAATCCTGGTTCTCGACTTCGGTTCGCAGACGCGCAACTGATTGCCCGTCGCGTTCGTGAACAGAATGTACTCTGTCTGCTTGTCCGACATGATCTCTCTGCCGAACGGATCAAGGGAACTCGCCCCGATTGGACGTTAATCCTTTCCGGGGCCCTGACAGCGTGTATGGAGAATCTGCTCCTCAAACCTGACCCCCATTTTGAGCTGGGGCTCATCCTGGGAATCTGTTACGGAATGCAGACCATTTGCCAGGCCTCGGGTGAAAATGTGGCGTCCTGGAGACTTCCGCGAATTCGGTCGGGCCGAGTGTAATCACTCGGATCCGAACGACGCCCTCTTTCAAAGAGACTCCCGACGAATCGATCGTCTGGATGTCACACGGAGACCAGGCTGGAAAACCTGCCGGAGGGCTTCGTCTCACTCGCCAAAACCAGCACTTGCCCCCATGCGGCTGTTAAACACGAAACAAATCAGATTTACGGGCTCCAGTTTCACCCCGAGGTCACCCATACTAAATTGGCTCGCAGTTACTGAAGAACTTTGTCCGCACCATTTGTGGAGCCAAAGGAACCTGGAAATAAAATCACTGATCGAGCGTGAAGTTTCGGCCATTCGTGAATACGTGGGCAAACGACGCGTAATCTGTGGTCTCTCGGGAGGGGTTGACTCCTCCGTGGTGGCCGCCCTGCTCTTCAAGGCCATCGGCCCACAACTCTCCTGCATCTTCGTAAACAACGGTCTGTTGCGAAAAGGTGAGGAAGAACAGGTCCGGAATGAATTCAGTAATCACTTCAAAACGGACTTACACGTAGTCGATGCACGCGAGCTCTTCCTGACCGAGCTGGCCGGTGTAACTGACCCCCAGCAGAAACGAAAAATCATTGGACGCGTCTTCATTGAATGCTTCCGCAAAGAAGCAGAGTCGATTGAAGATGCCCACTTCCTTGCCCAGGGTACACTTTACCCGGACGTGATCGAATCGGGTGCCAATGCCGACGGCCCCGCCCATACAATCAAGTCACACCACAACGTCGGTGGTTTACCAGCCGAGCTCGGTTTCGAGCTGATTGAACCTCTGCGTGATCTCTTCAAAGATGAAGTCCGTGCCATGGGGCTGGAACTTGGATTACCACCGGAACTGATCTGGCGACATCCCTTCCCGGGACCAGGCCTGGCAGTTCGCTGCCTGGGGGCTGTCTCTGAAGACCGTCTCGCTACGCTTCGCGATGCAGACGCCATTGTCATCGAGGAACTGCACAACGCTCAACTCTATCGAGAAGTTCAGCAGGCCTTCGCAGTTCTGCTTCCCGTGCAATCGGTCGGCGTGATGGGCGATGCCCGTACTTATGAGGACACCCTGGCGATCCGGGCTGTCCAGACGGACGACTTTATGACAGCCGACTGGTATCCCCTTCCCTATGAAGTTCTGCAGAAGATGTCGACCCGGATTATTAACAGTATCCGTGGTATCAATCGTGTCGTCTACGACATCAGTTCCAAACCCCCCTCTACCATTGAGTGGGAATAAAGTAACGAGCTGAGTAAGTTGCTCTATTACAGCGTTAAATGAAATTGGGCCTATTAAAACAGGCCCAATAACATGATTCGATAAGTCTTCGCTTAAGACTTAGACTTCTTTGCTGTCGATCCAGGTCATCATGCGGCGAAGCTTTTTACCAACTTCTTCGATCTCATGAGATCGTTCTGCACGACGAGTTGCTTTGAAGGAAGCCTGGTTTGCACCACGGTTTTCCAGCAGCCAGTCACGTGCGAACTCACCACGTTGAATCTCGGTGAGAATCCGTTTCATTTCGGCTTTAGTTTCATCAGTCACGATGCGGGGACCACGAGTGTAGTCACCATATTCTGCCGTGTTGGAAACACTGTATCGCATGTAGTTGAGGCCACCCTCGTAGAAGAGGTCGACGATCAGCTTCAGCTCGTGCATACATTCGAAGTAAGCCATTTCAGGCTGATATCCGGCTTCCACCAGAGTTTCAAAGCCAGCTTTAACGAGGGCACTCACGCCGCCACACAAAACGACCTGCTCACCGAAGAGGTCTGTTTCTGTTTCTTCAGCGATGGTGGTTTCGATAACACCACCACGGGTTCCCCCAACACCTTTCGCGTAGGCAAGTGCCAACTGGCGGGATGCTTCAGAGGCTCCTGGTCCCATGGCGATCAAAGCCGGAACTCCGCCCCCTTTAACATACTCAGAACGAACCAGGTGACCCGGACCTTTAGGAGCAACCAGGGCTGTATCGACACCTTCTGGTGGAACAACCTGATTGAAGTGCAGGTTGAAACCGTGTGAGCAGAGGAGCAGATCCCCTTTGGACAAGTGAGGTTTGATTTCTGTTTTGTAGAGATCACCCTGCACTTCGTCCGGCAGCAGAATATTGACGAGGTCACCAGCTTTGGTTGCTTCGTCCAAGGGAAGAGGATCGAATCCATGGCTTACAGCCAGATCGTAGTTGGCGCTTCCTTTACGTTGACCGATGATGACTTTGCAACCGCTGTCACGCAGGTTCTGAGCCTGAGCATGCCCCTGGCTACCGTACCCCAGGATGGCAATCGTTTTGTCTTTCAACAGGGAAAGATCAGCATCATCTTCGTAATAAACTTTGGCTGACATGAAAAACCTCTAAGAAAAAAATATCAAATCTGTGTCTTCAAATTACGGTCCACAAAAAGACTCGTACCTGATGCGGAATTCAATCTCAATAGGGTGAATCCTGATGGCTGACAAAGGGACTTGATGGCTGGAGATTTCGTGATCTCACTGCAGCAATCGAGAGTCCTTCAGACAGACCGATAGCAGAATGGTCTCCCGGAGCGAACAAGATGCGTGGGCTGCCAGTAATGGCACCGATCAGCATGACAATCGGGAGAACAGCAAACAGATGGCAGGCAACTGTTTCAAAGAGAGCCAGTACACTTCCTTTTCGGACCAGTGCCCTCTATTCAAATGCACCCATCCTGGTACACCTGAACCGCACCGAACCCGTTCAGGATCACAGGTTGCTCTGCAGGAACAGAACGTCTCCACAATCATTGGGTTCGGTATCGTTTCAAGATGTGCAGGATGACGGGTATTCAGCCCGCTTTCAAGCCTAGAGGTCCCCTTTTAGACCAATTCCGTAATAAGCGAAGCCCATCTCGGTCATTTTTTTCGGGTCGTAGAGGTTTCGACCATCAAAAATGTACATCTGTTTCATTTTGTGCTTCATGTAATCGAAATCGGGATTCCGGAATTCGCTCCACTCGGTGACGATCGCCAGGGCATCGGCACCTTCCAGCGTGTCGTAATGGTGTTCGCAATATTCGATTTTATCCCCGATTTCCGCCTGCACATTTTCAATCGCGACCGGGTCATGAGCTTTGATCTCGGCACCCTCTGCCAACAATTGCTCAATTAACACGAGGGAGGGAGCTTCCCGGATATCATCGGTACGAGGTTTGAATGATAGTCCCCAAAGGGCGATTTTCTTCCCTTTCAAATCTCCCAGTGTGTTTTTGATCTTGGAATAGAGGACTTCCTTCTGAGCGTTATTGACTTCATCGACTGATTTCAGAATTTCGGCATTCATGTTGTTTTCAGCGACATGGATGAGTGCCTGAACGTCTTTCGGAAAACAGGAGCCTCCGTAACCAACACCCGGGAAGAGGAACTGGAAACCGATTCGTTGATCGTGACCGATACCTCGACGGACATCGTTGATGTCTGCATTGACCAGGTCGCAGAGGTTGGCCATTTCATTGATGAAGCTGATTTTCGTAGCCAGCATGCAGTTGGCGACGTATTTGGTCATCTCCGCACTTTCGAGACCCATCGACAGGAATGGCTGCTCTGTACGCAGGAAGGGTTTGTACAATTCGTGCAGAGTGCTGACAGCTGCTTCATCATTCACCCCCACCACCCGATCAGGTTTGGTGAAGTCTTCTGATGGCAGCCCTTCTTTAAGAAACTCGGGGTTTGAAGCGACTTTGATGTTTTCACGCCCCGTCAATTCGATCAGACGTTCCAGCATTTTACGGTTGGTACCGACAGGCACAGTACTCTTGATGATCGTGATCGTTTTTTCTGAAAGGAGTGGTGCCAGTGTATCGACTACCGCCCACAAGCCTTTGAGATTCGCCGAACCATCATCACTTTGTGGTGTCCCTACGGCAATGAAAATGCAATCAGCACCAGGAACGCATTCCTCGTAACTGGTCGTGAAATGCAAGTCGATCCGGCTTTATGATTGCGAATGACCATTTCTGTCAGGCCCGGAGTTCATAAATTGGAATTTTCCGTTTTTTGAGCCCTTCGATTTTCTTCTCATCAATATCAGACCAGGTCATCGTTTCCACTGTTGGCAAAACAGGTTCCCGCTAACCAGGCCGACGTAACCTGTACCAATCATCACAATTTTGCAGCCGATTTTCCTTAACAAACATATTTAGAAATATTGATGTCTACTCTGTGGGCGTTCAGTTTTTGCCGTAATTCAATGAAGCGACCGCGTCCCTGGCCCAACGAATTTTCGCATACTCCTTCTGCTAATAACAGGTAACCCGCAGATGTCATTTGCATGAAAATTCTGTTTATTCTTCCCATCCTGCCTAACAAGCGGGCAAGCTGCCCTAAAGAAGGACGGAACAAATCTACTTCGTTTCCCGACAATGTTACAACTCACACGCTGTGAGATCCTGGTAACTATTACGTATCCGGTCTGGATGTGCCTTCGTTCCACAATGAATATCGAGAACTGACTTCTTTAAAAGAGTTGTATATGGCTGAAGAGCCCAATAAGCATCTTGGTACCAAACCTGGCTTGAGCTGTGGACTAGTACGCCATTACTCGCATTAGACAAATTAGGAGAGAGGCTGTCGAACGGGCAAGAACTACTCAGGATTTTCCTTACACCTCAGCAGTTGTTCAACTGGTGGAAAACCACACCAGTGGATGTGTGTACTCATTTCCACAAACTTGATCAGCAGATTGAGCTCGAACAAAATCGGGTTGGGGGATTGCGCAATATGCCACATCCACTGTGCGACAGGAGCAGGAACTGATGCAGCCCCAATGATCCAGTTCCTCAGAATGAATCCCATAAACCTTGATTACCCTCGACTGCTTGATGAGCTCAATGAACTCGCCGAGAATCTGGATCGTAATAAGTTCTCCCTCAGTTGGGCGGACGTAAACTGGGGAATCGCAGAACTCTGGTTGGAGCATCGGCATTATGACTGGTCACAACGCCATCGACTTGCACTGAAGCATTATCATTGTGCGTTACATCTGTATGAACATACGAAAATCATCCTTATCAATGGGCTTCACTTCCAGAATTCAATTGGCATTGTCTATCGCTCACTGGCACTAACGGAACCCGACTTCAGCCTGAAGCAGGCAATCACTGCTTACCAGAGTGCCCTCACTATTTTCACGCAGCTGCGATACCCTGCAGAATGGGCTATGGTTCAGAATAATCTAGGCATCGCTTGTTTTACTCATATTGAGGAAAGATCAACCGATGAAACAAATCTCGCGTTTATAAGTTTTAATGCCGCGCTGCACATCCATACCCGGACAGACTACCCCGACGATTGGGCGCGAATTCATCACAACCTTGGCACCCTTTATCAGTCACAACAAAAACCTGTCAACCAAGTGGATTTCTGTAAAAAAGCGATTGAACATTACACTCGTGCATTAACCATCCACCCAGAGGCGAAACATACTTGAATGGGCAAACACAAAGACTCATCTAAAAGCCCGTTTTCATTTGAGTCAGGAAACAGATGTTGAACTTCTCGAACTGGTTAAAACCGATGTAGAGGAAGCTTTAAGAAAAATCCCCAGGAATCATGCTCCCGAAATGATTGCCGAAGCGAATATGTTGCTGGTAAAAGTTCTGTTCGCTCTCTCTCGATGTTCTGCCCCAAAAACGACAGCCTTAAGAGATAAGGCATTTCGAGCACTAAGCTCTGCCGCCAGAATCTACCGAAAACGAAACCAGGAATTCGAGCTTTCGAAAGTCGAGGAGCTCGAGAAAACTGAATCATCTAATCCTCTTTAAACAGTTTATTTCGTTGATATTTTCTAATTCCAACAAGATTTCTCGACCTCAGGTGTGATAAGTTAGAACCGAATAACGCCCTGGTGAACGGGCATTGTTTCTTTCGATATATCATCAGTCAGGGTCACTGCCGATAGTAACTTTTAAATTATCAGGTGATAAAGTCGACGGCGATTTCCAGAATTGCTATCAATTCAATACATCAGAGACTCTCGAAGTTAAACCAGACCTGCTCGTACCGGCGGTTGGATATCATTCACGGTTAAGCGAGCTAACCAACGATGAATTGAACTCTCACAGTTCCACCTCGGTTGTGTGCATGTAGATTCCCGGACCTACTTCCTCGTCGGTTTTGCCAGGCCAATCATCGAGATATATTCCTTCGATCAGTGAGATTCAGGCCCGCTATGTCTGTGAATGCGTTGCTCCAAGTACGAGCGTCCCATATTCAGATGCTGCATCAAGGAACTGAGTAAGGAACGCTCCGTTCGCTATCAT
This sequence comes from Planctomycetaceae bacterium, assembly GCA_041398805.1. Taxonomy (GTDB): domain Bacteria; phylum Planctomycetota; class Planctomycetia; order Planctomycetales; family Planctomycetaceae; genus Polystyrenella. The sequence continues at coordinate 142,282 of JAWKUC010000006.1, forward strand.
AAAATCAATCAGAATGTGATCTACCCGGTGGAGATGTTTCCGTATTGCGACCATCTGGCCAGACTAATGCAGACTTATCCTGACTGGAAAAGAGCAGGATCAATTCGCAGCTGGTGGCGAAAGCAACTCGCCCCACGACTACGATGCATTATCTGACAGCGGGTGAAACGAAGCAGATGTTTCACGCACGGCACCCACCTATCTTCCTTACTTTGATTGGCTTTATTCTGTTCATGAAACCAATCAGCTGTCCTCTCTTTCGTAGAGCGCGGCAAAAAAGGTAGAAGCCATTTTTGACTTCTACCTTTTTCTATGTCGATTCCCACTCTCCAGGTTTGCTCGATCCAGAGAACCTGAAGAACTCAATTACTCAGCAGGTGCAGTGAAAGGAGCCATGCCGTCGTTGATCAAGTCGCCGTAAGTTTTGCCTTCAACAGCACTTTTCTCAGCGGCAGCTTTTTCGAGAGCAGCTGCGATTTTCTCAACTTCTTTTACTTTTTCTTCGCCTAAAGCTTTGCCGACAGCCATGCCGTACGGATTACGCATTTTGGCGTTTGCACCTTTTCCATCTTCTTTAGGAGGATGGCAGGTAAGACAACCCAGTTTTTTGATTTCAGGGTTATCAGGATAGGTTTCAGAGATAACTTTTTTGTAGTTTGGTCGAGCCTGGGCAGTTTCGCTGTGCATGACTGTAGTCATACCTACCAGCAAACCTGCGACGATACCGAGTGAACACAGTTTGCGTGCTGTTCGCATTAAGACAACCTCCGAACAGTTGATTCCAGAAATTATGGCGATGTTTACAAGTGACGTCATTCACAGGATTAGTCAATCTGCAGAGGAAAATTCTTGAAACAGGATAGACAACACCTGGAACAGGTAGGGAATTGGCCAAATCCGTAAATCCCTGACCTCATGGTCACCATCCATAAGTACGCTTTTATTTTAAATGCCCTCTGGGCCGTGTCAACTCACTATCCCCTCTGGTTTTAAAGAAAGCCGGAGGACTAACCCCAATTTCTGCATAATTGAGCATTGCGTTTCAGCATTCGATCTCACAGAGTAGAAGCAGCACTTTTTTGACATAACCTGAGTCACGAAAACCTGCTAGCTATTTAAACCACCTCGAAAGCAATTGTTAATCAGGGAAAGTTGCCCAAAGATTAACGCGCTCGGAGAAAGATAAGTGTTGAATTTGAAACTGGGTCTGAAACACCTGTTCCTGGCCATTATTTTCTGACTTTGCCCCAGTCGGTTCCATTTTCGAACACCGGTTCAGCCGCCCCAGTTGACGATTGCAAAGCGTCAACAGAGTCACCGAACATCGTGCTGATTCTCTCTGATGATCAGGCCTGGACCGATTTCGGCTTTATGGGACATCCTGCTATCAAAACCCCCCACCTGGATGCCCTCGCCGATGAAAGTTTCGTTTTTCCTCAGGTTACGTGACCACCAGTCTTTGCCGACCTTCACTCGCCAGCTTGATTAGCGGCTATTACCCGCACCAACATGGAATTACGTGAAAGCGACCTCAAGGGGACGGTTGAAATGAGATGCTCAAACACATTGATCCGAATTCCCAAACTTCCCGCAATGCTGGGCGATATCGGTTATGTCAGTTTTCAATCTGGTAAATGGTGGGAAGGCTCACCAGCAAGGGAGGCTTCATCGCCGGAATGACATGGCGATGCCAAACGAGGAGGTCGTCATGGGGATGTCAGTTTGAAAATCCGGACGCGAAGGAATGCAGCCAGTCGCTGATTTATTGACTCAGCGGAAGGCAAACCTTTTATCTCTCTGGTATGCCCCCTTCATGCCCCATACACCTCACACTCCCCCTCAACGAATTCTTGAGAAATACATCCCGGGAAGATCGTCCCATCGAACTCTCAAAGTATTACGCCATGTGCGAATGGTTTGATGAGACCTGTGGTGAACTGGTACAGAGGCTGACCGATCGCGGATTACGAGAAAACACACTAATTGTATTTGTCACCGATAACGGTTGGATCCAAAAAACTCCGCAGACCAAACTTCCCCCCAAGTGGAACCAACTGTGCTCCTCGATCAGCGGTCCCCGAATGAGCGGTCTGCGTACCCCCGCTCTTTTTCAACTGGCCGGGGCACATTATTGCAGGAGAGTCGATATTCCAGTCTCAAAGCTCCCTCGATATCGTCCCCACCATGCAACAGCAGGCTATCTAAAACAGAGGCGATGCCGGGAGTCAATCTTTTCCCGGAAGGAAGTAAATTCAGATTGAGAACAGACCACTCTTTGGGAAATCTTTCAGTATGACCTGGTCGATAATTGATGCCCCCCAGCACAAGCCTGATGTATCTGGTGCCGTTACGAGGCTGGAAATTGATTCTGCCGAAGCCCACAAGAAGAGGTTCAACTTTATAACCTGGCGACTGATCCCCATGAAAATACGAATCTGGCGACCCAAAACCCCGAACGTTTACAGCAATTAACGAGTCTGATCAACAAGTGGTGGGACGGGGAAACCGACCTGCTGGAATAATTCGGGATCCACGAGATTCTTCATTTTGTGGCGGATAATCGATTCCGGAAATTTGCAACCAGAGCCCTGCAAACCACTTGCCCGTTTTTCAGGGATTGAATAAACTCCGTGCTCAATTACCCGGTAGTGTAATGGTAACACAACAGGTTTTGGTCCTGTTATTCTAGGTTCGAGTCCTAGCCGGGTAATTTTTTTACGCGCTGATCTTTTGGAATCGAAGATCTGGCCAGTATGCTTCCTCATCACCAAAATCAATAGGTGATCGGTTTCCACTGCTTCTCACGATCGCGTTTTAGTCGAGCCATTTCAGTGATCAAGGTCTGATATTCTTTCTCCGGATTGGAAATATCACCCATTCTGGCATCGAGCATCTGCTGGAGATACCCCCCCATCCAGCTCAGAACCTGTCGCTCGCGCTGGCGCACGTCTCTGGTGTTGGAAAGGTTGTAAACCATGTCGTCAATTTCTTCTTTACTCTCTTCGACGAATTCATCCCATTCAGCAGGAGAGGCACTGGAGGTACGCATCCGGGAGAATTCCGTATGGACTTCGGTAAAAGTCTTCATGCATTCTTCAGCAATGAAGTAAGGTGGTTTGGTCCACCACTTATAGGCCGCATATCCTGAAGGGACCAATACAACCACTGCAATCACAGTGTAGACATTAATGATATAGCGCAGAAAACTGCTGGCTGCTAATGAACTCAAAAAGTCGACCAGATCTCTGACGAAGTTGCTGAACCTGAAGGTGATTTCACTGGGAGATAAAAACCAGGGGGTTTGCGCACTTTTTTTGGGTGCCGCATGCAGTTTCGCCTTGGGGGGTGGGGCCGCTATCACCGGGGGAGCTGTTTTCTGCACCTCGGGCGGAGGACCGCTGTCACCTTTACCCTTGCCAGCCTCCAGCTGACGTTTGTGGTAAAGTTCTGGGTGAAACTGCTTGAGAATGTCTTCTGCAGCAGAAGTATTATCGTGAGTGGTCGAATCGCCTTTATTATTCATGGGAATCTATACTCTGAAGTTAGTGTTTAACAGCAGATTGAATTTCTACTCCCTGACATTCAATCTGTGAGATCCAAACAGTAATTTTCAAACTTTAAACTCAACTGGGTAGAACACTGCTGAGCGTGCAGTTAGTGAGTGAAGGATCAGGAGAATGTTTTCCAAGATCATGACTCTCTTTTATAACCCTTCTGTGCCAATCTCCTCTTTGTATTGCTGATTTGTGTAATTTACTCCAGATTTCTGGAAGATGTTATCGCCAACGAAGTGGGCGGACCCATCCAGTCGCATGGTGAAGACACCTCCGACATGCATACTGCGAGCAGTTTGCTGGAAGTTCACTTCATTCTCGAGAACAGAAGATTTGAAACAGGGCATTCCGACTTGTTTGACATATTCTGAACCCGACTCCTGGTGCACTCAGGTGCAGCCAAAGATATCGTCGGAATCGTCATCCTGGTTATTCGGTCCGGCACCATCTTCCTGGAAACTGACCACACCATGACGTGCTGTGACTGAAGCACCAATGAATCCTAATGCCCAGGAACCACGAACATCGTATTTGTTGATACCTGCGCGTATTTCGTCAACAGCAATAAAGTTGGATGCTCCTGAAGGGACATCATCCAGGCTGAAGGACTTATTCACCCCAGCAATTCCATTCCCCCACATCTGGGTATTATCCTCAAAGATTCGTTCTCCATCGACAGAATATCCGTCGCTACAACTCAAACCACTTGGATTACCAGCTGGCCATTCCGCTTCCCCACCTTGAACATGCTTGAAACAACCGCGGTTTGGTCCCATGTTAATGGCATAATTTCCTCGGGCATACAGGTTGTCAGGTTGTGAAGATATTTCTGTGCGATCATACATGTTATCCGCTGTATTAAAAATATCGGAAGGACAGATATAGGTCGCCACGCGCGTTGTTCGCAAAGCCTCATTCACGGGATCGGAGACAGGCTTTGCAAAGTCATAGGTATTATAAACATTGCCCACTTCCAGGTGAGGCAGAATCATAATGGCCCAGTTCGCCATCATACGGGCAGGTTCTGAACCTGGTGCATAACCGAGTCCGACGCGATCCAGAATTCCAACGGCCCAACGACCACTATCCAGAGTCTCTCCGGGAGGTTCAGCCCAGATGCTTGCGGGAGGAAATACCGTATGCAGCTCTTCGTAGCTTCGTAAAGCAATTCCAATTTGACGGAGATTATTCTTACAGACAGCCGCCCTTGCGCTCGCTCGCACTTGTTGAACAGCCGGCAGAATGAGCAGTAACAGAATACTGATGATCGCAATGACAACTAACAGCTCAACGAGAGAAAAACCACGGGGACTTTGTAACTGAGATTTGCTGGCTGTTTGAGAGGATGTCATTTTCATGATTCAATCTTGTCCTGAGCTAAACAGTTCTGAATAATTTTTTCTGAATTTATTTTGAATGCCGAAGTTCAACAGACGTTTCTGGAATTTAGCTTTGCAAGCTGTTGCTGGTAATCAATGACAACGTTCCAGCGTTCCTCAACCGTCACGAGCTGATCAAGTGGTTGTCCCACAATTTTCAGTTCTAAAGTTGAATCGTATCTGAGTTGTTTTTATTGATTCAAATCTTGAAACTGGCGATTGAAACCTGAGATTGATTTCATTGACCAGAGTTTGAATACATTCCTAGTCCGTCTCCAGGATTAAGGATATTGGGGCCCGTGAGTTCCCTGTTAAGTTGAGAGTCAAATTGAAGTTGAAAGTCAATTCATGTATCAGGGCTGACCCTTAAATTCCTCAACAAGCAGGGCCAGAAGTCATAAGTTTTTTAAACTTGAGTGCTATCACTGTAGCACATTCAAATTTCGGCATCAAGTAAATCCAGTTCTTACACACCCAGTAAGCTTCAACTATCTCATCACAAATTGATCTTTCAGAGTAACTTACTCCTTAGTGGCAAACCCGAATTGTTGAGATTAGAAGCCTCCTGTTTCATTAGCTTGGAACCATGAATTCTGCCGGATGGGCCGACCTGCTTCTTCGAAGCGCAGGAAGAACCCTCTTTATAAGACGCAGAAAATCCAATTCTGGCTCTGCTTTATCCGCTCAAAATCGGTTTTTTTGCTTTATTTGAATAAAATCTCTTTGAGTTACTCTCAGTTGAACAATTCAGGCGTCGTCTTCAAACCGCTTACAATTGGAGTCGATTATCGAAAATGCGAACCTTAAGATCCTCACGAATGTCTCCAGTCAATTCAACATGAGTTGGATAAGCCTGGTGAGGCATGGAACCCGTTCCACTCAAGATACCGTATTTAACACCATTCCAGCCAAAAGGTAGCAGACATGTCGTTCATTATGGTGGATGTCGAAGCAGATGGTCCCATACCAGGGGATTACTCGATGATCAGCTTCGGTGCCGTCGTGGTTGAGAAAACCCTGAACCGAACTTTTTATGGGCAATTATTCCCGATTTCTGATGCATGGATACCGGAAGCACTTGCCGTGAGTGGTTTTACGCGCGAGGAAACACTCAAGTTCGATGACCCGAAACAAGTAATGACCGACTTTCACGGCTGGTTGGCCGAGAACAGTAAAGGGAGACCCATTTTCATTGCGGACAATAATGGCTTTGACTGGCAATTCATCAACTGGTACTTCCACCATTTCCTGGGAGTAAACCCGTTTGGTTTCAGCTCAATGAATCTGGGAACACTGTACAAAGGAGTCATTCGGGACATGTCCAAAAACTTCAAACACCTGCGGCAGACGAAACACACACACCACCCGGTGGATGATGCGATGGGAAATGCGGAGGCCCTGCTGGCGATTATTGATCGGTACGAACTGAAAATCCGCCTTTAAATTAACCGTTTGTACACACCCCTATTTTACCCAGTTTCCAATATCTGAAGTGAACGCGAAACAACCCCGTAATCACTTTTCAGCACTCGTATAATCGCTATAACACGGCCAGATTCTCCACTTCCCTGCCTACCTTACCCTGGTTGGGAAGGAAGGCTTGAGACAGTGTGACGATTCCCCCTGCTCCCACTGGAATCCCCCTTTTCTGACCTCAGAGAGAGGACTGAAATAAGCTTGAGCTGCCCCGCGAGCCGATCAGGAATAAACAGGTAAGTTCCTGTCTCCGTTTTATTTGAAACGGTTCACCCCTTTCGGCAGCTGTCGGGCCGTTCAGGTTCACTTCGCACCCTTGCCGACTTTCTTCTTTCGGTTCGGGAGAGAACTCGCATGTCTCCTGAAAGCTAACCTACAACAACCCCTCGCAATCGTGGGGATGGCTTGCCGGTTGCCAGGTGCAGACAACATTGAGGAATACTGGGAGCTACTGCGCGAGGGTCGTAGTGGACTGACCCAGTTTCCCCCCGAGCGGGTTAACCCGGATCTTTATTACGACCCCAAACCGGGAGAGTTCTGCAAAACCTACACTCAAGCAGGGGGATACATTGCCCCCGTGAAGTCGACCCCGAAATTCTGTCGATGCTGAATTGTTAAATCAATACGACGCTGCCCATCAGACGATTTGCGAAGTCGCGGCGACTGCCTGCATTGATGCGGGTTACGATCCATTCGACCTCCCGCATAAACGAACTGCCGTCTACATTGGGAACTCTTCAGGCGGAAGTGATCTCATCTACGAACTGATGATGACCGATTATGCGGTGCCGCCGGCTTTCTGGAGAACATTCAGACTTTAACTCGCTGACACTCGAACAACAGGCTGGCGTCCAGGAGAGGTTAATCAGATCGATACGAACTTCTCATACTAGGCGATCTGATACTGAGTCCGGGACACCACCGCCGGTGTTGCAGCAACCATGATCTCCAGCCTGTTCAACCTCAGCGGCCCAGCTGCAGTCAGTGATGCGGCCTGTGCCTCGGCTACCATCTGTCTGGAGATGGCAGCTCCGTGCTCTTTCATGGTCGGGCCGAAATGGCCATTGTAGAGAGGGCCTCATTCCGCAAATGGTATGAGATGGTCGTTATCGCTCAAGCGGCGACTTTAAGTTCCAAAGGTATCTCACGTCCATTTGATGCCGATGCTGACGGGCTCGTCGCAGCGGATCGCACGCGGCAGTGATCGTCAAAACCCTTGATCGAGCGATCGCTGAAGGGAGGAGATAAAATCCGGGCGGTCATTCGCAACATCACACTTTCCTCCGATGGAAGGAAAAGCTTCTGAACCTCGCAAAGAAGGACAGATTCTGGCACTCCAGAGAGGTTATGCGACAGGCATCGATCCGAACCGACTGCAATATCTGGAAACACACGCCACCTCCACACAAATCGGTGACGAAACCGAAGTCAGAGTTTGATTGAGTCAATCGGTGATCGGGTTCTTCATCCCCTCCCGATTGCGAGTGTCAAAGTGAACATTGGTCACAGTCTGGAGACAGCGGGATTATCGAGTCTGATTAAAACAATTCTGGGATGCAGAACAAAACCTTACCTCCCGCTATCAACTGTCAAAAGGTCTCTGCAAAATGAAATGGGATCAGATCCCCCCTTTGTCGTTCAGCAGTCAGCCGAGCATTGGGGTGAGCAACCGGATGGTTCTCCACGCATGGCCAGTGTGGATACGTCAGGATTGGTGGTGTGAATACTCACGTCGTGGTCGAAGAATACCGCGAGGGGACCACCTATGAATGGAACAAAGAGAATACCCACACATCGAATGCTGAGAAGGAACCGATCGCGATCGTCGGACGGGGAGCTTTATTCGCCGGCGGATATACGATTGAAGCTTTCGCCGAGGTGGTCAAATCTCAGTTGAGTCAGATTGCCGAGATTCCGGAAGCAAGAAAGTTACGTGGGCAATCCGCGCGATTCGCAGAAGCAGGATACCTGGCCACCTACGAATTTGATTGGAAAAGCCACAAAGTTCCACCCAAACTCGTCCAGCAGGCAAACCCACTGCAATTCGCATTACTCGATGCCGCTGAGCAGGCACTTAATGAAGCGGGTTATGCTGAGAGTGACTTCAATCGAAAAGAAGTCATCACTATTGTCGGTTCCATATTCAATAACGACTACGACCTCGATGTGTACTGGGGACTTTTCTATCCGGAACTCTGTCAGAAGTTAACACCGATGCTGACTGAGCTGGGCCTGGATGAAACCCAGTTGTCCGAGTTCATGGAGAATTTCAAACAACAGGTCATCAAACTGAAACCACAGATGCTGGACGATACCGGCAGCATATCGACAAGTACACTTTCAACCGCATTGCCAAAAACTTCGACCTGATGGGGGGCGTCCGGTATGGATGCGGGTGAGGCTTCCTCCCAGGCCGCACTGATGGCCGCAATCGACCTGCTGCGGTCTGGCAAATGTGAGCGCGTCGTCTGCGGAGGGGCGCAGCAGCTGGATCGAAACAGCTCAAAACATCGACACCTCAGAGATTCCTCCCGGCGAAGGGGTGAGTCATTGTTCTGCAACGTCTCTCCAGACGCCTTACAGCAACTCCGTACGATTTATGGCCTGATTATCGATGTCGAAGTCAGCCGCGAAACTTCGCAGGATTCTAAGACAGAGCAGACCGCTGAACGATCTCGCCCACCAGATTGGTAATACGATGGGTGCTTCGGGAATGGCAACCCTCTTGCAGGCGACCCTGAGCGATCTTCCCGAACAGGAGATCAGAACAGTCAATCATCGTGGATATTATGGCACTCCCGGATTAAGCTGGAAGGTTCAGTTCGAGAATTACGAACAGAAAAGCCTGCTGGTTTCAACCGAACCTGAAGAGGAAGAAAGTGCCGTGAAAAACTCCTCCCCCACACACTCAACGAACGGAGTTGCCCCCGAGTTCCGCACACTCGCGCAATTACTGATGATTCAAACCGGCTGTCCGTTGAAAGTGATTCAACCTGGTGCCTACCTCGAAGGTGACCTTCGTTTAAATAACAGTGACAAACGAAGTGTACTACGGAATTATTCTCACGACTCGACCACCATCTTGAACCGGCCGTGTTGCATACAAGAGTGCGCAGAAACTCGAAACCGTAAAGGATGTCTGGAACTACATCGAGACATTGGACCACCCTCCCCTTGAGAAACTTCTGCACGGTCTGACACCTGTTGAGGATGCGATCATTACCAAAGATGCTCCCTTAACAACAGCAACTGTATCGAGTGAAACAAGTTCACCAACGGCAGTTTCGGAAACGCTTCAATATGGGGATGTGGTCATTAACCCGGGTTACACACTCAGGAGACTGCTGTCGCTGAAACCCGGGAGAAATCCTCAGTCTTTCGTTTTCTGGAACGGATGACCCCTGCTCCCCTTACCGATCTTGACCCTGCTTTATTGAAATCAGCAGAAGCTTCAATCGTGATTGGTACAGGAAAAACGACGGATATGCTCGTCGAAAAGCTGGCGAAGCGGGAACACGGTTTATCGGTTGGAAGGAGTCATGGGTCAGCCGCCACCTGGCTGGCGCAATAAGGGTCAGATTGAATCTCAATCATCTGTTTTCCCAATTTATTTATCACCACGGGTATCGAGGAACAGAGCACACCGGAAGATTGGTCTACAGCGATTGCTCAATCGAGCGAGTTAATCAGCTTCACATCACAATGGCTCAATCACCTGCAGGATCGAGGACAACTCACTACAGAGACTTTATGTCTGCTGGTGAAAACAGGAGCCGACTTTGGCAGCGGTGGACATTACGGCTCACTCCCTTCAATTTTACTCTCCAGCCTGAAACCTTAACGAGTCATGCAGCTGCTGGTTTACGTCCTGAAAGTTCTCGATCTTTTCGAACGGGAACCTGCGCCCATGATCGTGAAGGAGAGTAACAGAGAATTAAGCAGTCCGAATCGAAGACACATCTCTCCTTCTTGCGGGGTACACGCTTCGAGCGTCATGTTACTTTACAGGTTCGTCCCCGCTTTATTACGGACTGAGATTCAGGTCTGGTTCCCGCATGGATCATTCGGCGAGGAATCCCTGCTTTCCCATCTACCGCTTGCCTTGAATGCAGGACCTGATACAAAACCGGAGGGACTCTGGTTAGGCCTGGAACAGGTCAGCGACTTCAGCAATCTAGCCATTTTTACTTTCAGAGATGCAGACTATTCTTGCTGAAAATACCTCTCTCCGAAAAGTGATGATTCTATTGCCGAAGCGAGCGCAGATTTTATCAAACAAATCGCTGCACGCACGCTCTATGCACAATGTCAGATGTTCAGCGCCACGAACCCGCTGCTGACGGTCAGCTTGCTCATCTTCGATCAAACCGTTCCCAATCTCGATGAATTACTCATCGCGGAGGGAAATGTACCACGTTCGAAAATGATACGTCTTGCGATGCATGAACCGACAGAGGCTTTACAGGAAGACGCCCTGCTCTGTCATGACTATCAGATGCTGGAGGCATTGAATCGAACCTCCACCAATTCAGGTGTCTGCACAATCATCTACGATCCGCGAGTTGACCCGTTCCTGACCGGCCATCTTCACGAAGGAATTCCGCTCCTCCCGGCTGTAATGGGAATCGAGACCTCTTCTGAAGCTGCGTCCGCTGTTTCAGGTGGTGAACCAGTCGTCGGAATTCGAAATATGGAACTGGCCAATGGCTTCCGAATGGCCTTACCGCGTTTACATCAGGCAACTGTAGAAGTCCAACCTGCCGAGACTTCAGGGAGCTTCCTCTGCGAACTCAAGGGCGAGTTCTATGACAAATCGGGACAGCTGAAAGATCCCCAGCGTCTGTATCATCGCATCGAGGTAATCACGGGAGAAATCAACCGGGCTGCTCTGCCCCCCTTCAATGCAACACTCCCCCAGGAAGACTGGATGACCGTCCTTTACAGCGACAACTGGCAGGAACGGATCGAAGGTCACTCTGGCCCGGTTTATTATGGTCCCGAGTTACGAACTCTCAAATCGGTGCATTATATCGAGGGGGCTCACGAAGTCTGGGGCTGTTTTCAGGCTCCACAAGTCGATGAACTGGGAGGCGCCCGCCAGGGAACCCGTTGGCAGATTCCTGCTGCAGTGCTCGATGGTTCGCTTTACCTGTTTGAATTCCTGCTGGGTCGTTTAACAGGAACGAAACAACTCCCCCACTTCATTGGTCAGATCGACTTTGGACGAATGCCTGTTCCGGGTGAGCAACTGCTGGGACAGGGCCGATTCCTGCATCGGGACGATCGCCACCTCTGTATTGAATTCGACGTCTGGGGAGCCGATGGGGCCGCTATCTTCGCCTGTCGTGATTGCAAGCTGGTCGATTTGAATGTCAAAGTTGTTAAAAGCTCGAAATAATTTCACGGCTTATAACTGCTCAGCACCAGAATATTGCAGGCATCTGAGCTTCAGATCAGCTATTCTGTGAAAGAATGGTTAATCTGTCGGCAGGAAACAGGCCTGACATAACCGTTACGATAAAAAACTGCCTCGCGATCGTAAGGTTTTTAAATGGCTAACTGGTCCCTGATCTATCTACTCAGTGAGTGGATCATTCGAATCATCATGATTCCCGTCGTCACTCATCGACGTAAGCCAAATAGCGCGATGGCCTGGCTGCTGATCATCTTCTTTCAACCCTGGTTCGGTTTTCTGATCTATGTGCTGATTGGCGAAAACCGCTTACCCCAGCGAAGAATTCGACAACACGATCGCCTGCTGGCTAAACTGGAGACTTTGAGCCAGAGATTCCAGAAGCATCCTCAGGTTATTCCTCCCGATTACAACAAAGAACTTCAAACTGCGATCGATCTGGCAGAACGGCTCGGTTATATGCCGACGATGGGGGGAAATGCCGTCGAACTGATTGATAAAACCGATACGACCATCGAGCGGATTGTCGCAGATATCGATCGGGCAAAGCATCATGTTCATCTTTTATTTTATATTTATCGCGACGATGCCACCGGTCGCAAAGTCACAGAGGCTTTGAAACGGGCTGTCGCCCGAGGGGTGACCTGTCGCCTGTTGATTGATGCCGTCGGTTCATCGGTCTTTCTCAAACATAATAGCCAGGAAATGCTGGAAGCAGGAATTGAACTCCATCCAGCCCTACCTGTCCGATTCTTCCGTCGCAAAGCTGCTCGAATCGACTTACGGAATCATCGCAAGATTGTGGTGATTGATGGAACCATTTCCTATACCGGCTCACAGAACATCGTCGATGCTGATTATGGACTGAAGAAAATCGCCTGGCATGACCTGATGGTTCGCCTCGAAGGACCTGTCACGATCGAGCTGCAAGCACTCTTTCTTACTGACTGGTACTTTGAAACGAATGAAATCCTGGAAGAGCCTCATATTTTTCCAGAACCCGTCGCCCCGGGCGATGTTCCCATTCAAACGTTACCGAGCGGTCCGAACTATCCTACAGAAAATTACCAGCGAATGGTGCTGGCGATGATTCACGCTGCTCAGAAACAAGTCACGATCACGACCCCATATTTTATACCAGACGAAGCCTTACTGCAGGCAATTCAGGTCGCCGTACTGCGCGGTGTGGAAGTCACCCTGATCCTGCCGGAACAATCGGATCAGCTCATCGTGGGAACTGCCGCCAAGGGGTATTACAGTGTGCTGCTGGAAATGGGAGCTCATATCTTCCTCTATCAACCAGGATTACTGCACTCAAAAACGATCAGCATTGATTCGAGCATCTCCATGATCGGTTCCAGTAATTTTGACATCCGATCTTTTCACGCTAAATTTTGAATCGACCCTGATGCTGTATGGTGATCCAATCACGCTGAAATTAAAGAAACTCCAGCAGAAGTATCTTAATTCTTCCCGCGAACTCCTTTTGAGTGAGTGGAACCAGCGATCACGCAGTAGTCGCATCCTCCAGAATGTCATGCGACTCTTCAGCCCGTTGTTATAAAGCGTTGTTGATCTATTCGAACAAACGATTAACCTGTTTACAGCATATTCGGGGATTGCCTCCCTTTGCTGAGTCTGTCATGATATAAATACCTGTACAACATGCCAGAACAAATAAACGATTCTGCAACTGAATATCGAAGCCGTATCAAGGTTCCTGAATCATGATTACTCTTGTCGTAAAAAATGGACCCGACGAAGGAAGACAATACAAGCTGGAAACGGGTGAAGTATACGATGTCGGTCGTGGTTCAAATACGACCATTCGTATTCGTGACTCCTTCATCTCGCGCGTACATGCCCGCATTAATGTGGAAGAAGACCAGGCCATGATTCACGACTGGGGAAGCTCCAGCGGTCTCTACATCAATGACGATCAGGTCGAGGAAGCCATTTTGAAGAATGGTGACCAGATTCGTATGGGCAACACCGATATTCTCGTCGAAGCTTAAAGGATGCTTTATTTATAAGAGAGAGCAGATAGCTCGCGAATATTATCGATGTTTCGACTTTTTATGATAACGCGATTGCGATTTAGACCGAGTTACTGATATTTCAGCGCAGCTTCCACGGCAAGCTCATCACACCGTTCGTTTTCCGGGTGACCGGCATGGCCTTTGACTAATGTAAACCGGACCTGATGCCGCTCCAACTGCTCGTCCAGCAGTTTCCAGAGCTCTTCATTTTTTACAGGCTTCCACTGCTTCCCCTCGCGGCGTCTCCAACCATTCTTCTTCCAGTTGGGTAACCACTCGCGTGATCCTTTGGCAACATAAGTGCTGTCGGTAATCACTTCTACCTTGGTCGGTCTGTTTAGCGCAATCAGACCTTGAATGACCGCCTGAAGTTCCATCTGATTATTTGTCGTGAGTTCCTCACCTCCCGAGGCTTCTTTCTCGGTCCCAGACTGGGGATGCCGTAGAATGTACGCCCATCCTCCCGGACCAGGATTACCCCGACAGGCTCCATCTGTATAAAGTTGGACAAATGATGACGGCTCCTGCCGCTCAGTTTCTGCCATGGAGTTTCACCTGAATACGATCAAGAAGCTGGGTAACAAAGCAAATCTGAAGACAATTCTTTTCTGCCTGGCAAACGGAAATAAAGATACCTCATCTGGCGCAGCGATGAAACTTCAGAACACATCTATGGTTCTGATTCTGTTTACGAGCTGTAGCAGCCAGCATCAGAGAGCGGATCGAGCTGAAAACCAACCGCGATCAGATATTCCAGCCAGGGCACCAGGTGGGAGCGTGGAATCAACCACTGGTGCGTTATCGTTCTCGATAGGTAATCCGGCCCCGGTTCATGTCATAGGGGGATACTTCGACAGTGACCTTGTCGCCCGGAACGATACGAATGAAGTGCTTTCTCATTTTTCCAGCTACGTGGGCCAGCACCATATGTCCGTTTTCCAGCTCGACGCGGAACTGGGTATTGGCCAGTGCTTCCACAACAGTACCATCTACCTCAATGGCCTCTTCTTTGGCCATAAATAACTCTCCTGTAACAATATACAAACATTCAATGCAATAAAATCTGCCCCCGGAACTGGGGGACATCCTTACGGGTATTCCGTTTATTGTAACAACTTCTGGTCACAGGCCAACAGGCTGCCCCGTCAGAATTCGATGAAGAAGCGCGCAAAATGTCACGATAGAGGGTCAAATCGTCAACCAGTATCTTTTTACCAGTTTCCCCAACGCGGAGATTTTTATGACGATTCTCTGGATATTTCCAAACTGTCAGAATGCCGTTTGACCAACTCTATTTTCGGATTTAGATTTATATAGCAGGCGATTGAGTCTCTGATTTTCAAACTTTTACCAGGATGTCCACCATCATGAACGCGCTCAAACGATTCTTATTCGAAGAAGACGCAGCGACAGCTGTGGAGTACGCGGTGATGGTGGCTATGATTCTATTGGTTTGTATCGTCGCTATCGCCAGCTTCGGAGCGCAGACCAACACCATGTATGAAAATATCGAATCCGAGTTGTTAGCCCACTAGAGGTAATCCCCGTCCTCAAGTCTCCATTCAACCTGTTCCTGTTTCATCTCTCCTCTCCACCCGCTCCGGGTTTTCGCCTCACCCGAATATCAGTCTGTTTCACCTCAGACCGTTTCGATTCTCAGCCTCACTCTGTTACGATACAGCTCGTTTGTTCTCCCATTACGAGCCCAGTCAGTGAAGTGCTTATCAATGCCAGCGCGATGTGCTTATATTTCACTGGGCTCCAATCAGGGTGATTCCGCAGAAACCATCCGGCAAAGCCTGGATCAACTTAATGAGCATGCCGAAATTCAAGTCGTTCGCTCCTCCTCTCTCTACCAGACAGCCGCCGTAGGCAATGTTGCCGGGCCACCTTTTCTGAATGCTGCGGCCGAACTGAGTACGTCACTCCCCCCACTGGAACTGCTACACCAACTCCAGCTGATTGAACAGAAACTGGGACGTATACGGACTGTTCATTGGGGGCCGCGAACTCTCGATCTCGATCTGTTATTCTATGAAAACGAGATCCTGAATACTGAAGAACTGACCATCCCGCACCCGGCCGCCTGGTACCGCAGATTTGTCCTCGCTCCGCTGGCAGAAATCGCACCAGGGTTCGATCATCCTGTTCTGAAGACCTCGATTGAGGAGCTCTACGCCCGAACCTGTCAGGACTCAATTCGAGTCGCTGTGTTGGGAACAACAGATGAACTGAGTTCGATTCACGAAATCGCTTCTGAGTTTCCGCAAATCGAGATCCACCCTGTCAGCACCTCAGAAGAAATGCGAAAAACATATATATTCATTCTAGAGATAAGTTCAGAGCATGGCTTGAGCGGCTTCGAAGTTCCGGTGCCAACTTTGATCTCACTCAGAAATCTTCCCGAGGATCGTCTCCGACAATCCATTCTCGATCTTTTTTCGGCGGTTACAGGAGCGGTCCAACGACTCAACTGAGTAGCCAATAAGCGAATGCTGGAAGCTGTTACAGACTACCGCTGCGCAGTACTCCATAAATCAGCCAGAGACCAAGCAGGCTGGACATGATGAAGACGGGAACGCTTACCCAGGAGAGCTCGCCCCCGTGTCGAATTAATAGTGCAGAGGCGAGAATCAACGCGGACATGACCATCCCGATCGCGAGGCGGTTACTCGAGCGATCGACTTCCTGAATCAGACGATCCACTTCCTTATGTTCCAGTTTGACTTTCAGCTCGTCCTCACTCAGTTTCTTGAGGATCGTCGTCATATGATAGGGAGTCTGGTGGGCGATCGTCAGTAAGCGGCGGGATTCCGAGACAAACAGTTTTCCCAGTCTTACCGGGTTGTAGCGTTCTCTGACTACTTCTGTCACAAATGGAGCCAGGGCGGTCGCCATGTTGAAGTTTGGATCCAGCCAGCGTCCCATCCCTTCCAGGGTCACAAACGCCCGGATCAACAGCATCAGGTTACTGGGACAATTCAGACGGTGGGTCGCTAACAGCAGAACGAAATCGTTCAGCATGGGGCCCACGTTCAGTTTTTCCAATGGGACCCCATAATAGGCATCGATGAAATCACGCACATCAATCTTTAAGAGAGCGACATCAATTTCCCCTTTGGGCTCACCGATCTGCTGAAGCAAGGTAACCACAGTCGCGTGGTCTCTTTTAGTAATCGCATAAAATAGATCAGCAAGTTGATCGCGTAATTCCTCATCGAGGTAACCGACCATGCCATAATCGAGCAGGCAAATCGTGCCATCCTTTAAAATACGGACGTTGCCTGGATGGGGATCGCCGTGAAAGATTCCCAGCTCGAAAGCCATCTTCATGTAGATATGGGCGCCATTATTTGCCACCTGTTCATTCGAGACAAGTATACTGGCAGCCGAGTTATGCTGCTCATTACGAAATATGAACTCGCGTAAAGTCTCTCCCCTGATGTACTCCATCGTCAGCAGAGACTCACTGCATAAATCGAGGTAGACTTCGGGAACATAAAGCGAGGCATCATTCCGAAAGAGCCGGGCGAACTCAATCATGGTTTTCGCTTCACGCTGGAAGTTCATCTCCCGCCGAATCGTGCGTGCGAAGTGAGTAACCAGTCCACAAGGATCGAAAATACTCGCCTCGGGAATATGTTTCTCGATCAGGAGCGCGATCTGATTCATCAGAGCGATATCACTCTCGACCTCATGAGTCACATTGGGACGGCGAATCTTAACCGCTACCTCTTTACCGGTTTTGGTGCGAGCCAGATAGACCTGACCGAGTGACCCCGCCGCCAATGGTTCATCATCGAAAGATGAAAATAAATCGGAGACCGAGGCATGCAGTTCCCCTTCCAGAATACCCCGTGCCTGGTCTGTGGGAAAGAGAGGGAGTGATTCCTGTAGTTTGGTCAGTTCTTCGATGACATCAGCAGGGACCAGGTCGGGCCTGGTGCTGATCACCTGACCGAATTTAACGAAAGTGGGTCCCAGTTCTTCCAGCACCAGACGAAATCGTTCAGCACGTGTGAGCGCTGGAGGGATGACGTCTTCTTTCTTTTTTTTCCAACTGAAAACACGCCGTCCCCAGCGAAGATATCGCCCCAATCCGATCCGTTCGACCAGGTCGCCAAAACCATACTTCAACAGCACAGCAACGATCTGGCGACTGCGATTCAGGTTTTTCAGGAGTAATATCGGGTGCGTTTCCAAACGGTCACTCTGTCCTTCAGGATATCAATATCGGGCTGCTGCAGGACTTCAGGCAGCGATGAACTCATTCACGAGTTTCGAAAGCATTTTGCCCGGTCAATTGCCAGGTTCCATCCTAACCGGTCCACCCCCTGTTGACATCCATGAAAACCATTTTCACTGGTGATTCGATTTCAGCTGTCAGTCTGATTACATGACAGAGAAGTAGTTAGAGACTGCGAAATCGAAACCTTTATCGCTCAGTTTTTTAGGCTGTTTATGATAGACGCAGTGGTTCTTAACCTGCAGCAACAGGTCGCGTGGTTGACAGGCACGGAACGGACGATTAATCGCTTTATAATGGGTTTCAATCAGATAATCGACCGCCTTTTTGGCTTCCGAATCATAAGTGAATCCCATCATGGGGGCCATCAACTCCAGCAAGGCCCGGAACTGTTCCTCAGTCGGATCGGGAGCTTCAATCTTATACGGAATACGACGCAGAAACGCGCCATCAACCAGGTCTTTAGGTTCCAGGTTGGTGGAAAAGATAATCAGCTGATCGAAAGGAACCTGAATCTTTTTACCACTGGGAAGGTTCAGGAAGTCGTATCTTTTTTCCAGAGGGACAATCCAGCGGTTGAGCAGTTCGTCCACTGGCATTCTCTGTCGTCCAAAGTCGTCGATGACCAGAGTTCCGCAGTTACTCTTCAATTGAAGAGGTGCTTCGCAAATTTTTGTCTGGGGATTCTGAGAGACCTCCAGCTCGGCCATCGTCAACTCACCCCCGGCGACGACGGTTGGCCTGACAACTTGTACCCAGCGCTGATCGACCCCGGAAAGGTCAAGCAGGCTTTTTTCTGTATCTTCTGTGACCAGTTCATGCACACCCGGGTCATACAACCGGATGATGTCGCCATCGATTCCCAGCGATTTCGGGATCCAGATTGTGGAACCAAAACAGCCGGTGACTCGTTCTGCGATACTGGTTTTACCATTACCCGGTTCACCGAACAGGAACATCCCGCGTCCGGAGTTAATAGCTGGCCCCAGCCGTGCGAACATGTCCTGACTGATGATCAAATCGGAGAAGGCGCGCTTCAGGTCCTCTTCGCAGACTTCCTGTCTGGCGATACTTTGTGCTTCCATCGCCTTGAGATAATCTTCCAGAGTGACAGGAGCGGCACCAAAGTAGGAACATTCTTCGGAATATCGTTTTGCGCGGTCACGACCAAAGTCGGTGATTACAAACTCGTAGTCCCCCATCTCTGCGGCCCCTTTATAGGCCAGCAACTGATCCTGCTTGAGTTGTTGCAGAATGGGATCGACAATCTGGAATGAGAGGCAGACCTGTCGACTGATATTTCGTCCTGAAGCCGATCCTTTAGACAGGAGGAACTTCAGTACCAGGCGTTCGATTTCTTCAAAGGATAAGCCTGTCTTAGCCAGATTTTCCGGAGACATCGGTCGGAAAGGACCTTTTTTCGCTTCATGACCTCCCAGAAGGTGGTTCACGCGATGGAAGAGCTCTCCCAGGGGAGAATCTGACTCGACACAATCCGGTTCAGGATAAAGTCCCTCTTTGGCCAATACAGGCTCGTCAGAATCGGAAGGGGCAGTAACTTCTCGAGACTCAGAATGCTGTGCTGATTCCGACTGATGATCAAGATCATCAAAGGTGAGGTTTAAATCATCGAGATTCTCAACATCGGATTCGAGATCCCCCTGAGGTGCGCGCATTTCTCCCTTAATGTGCTGCAGGTATTCAGCTGGTGTCATTCTTGAGGGTGAATCTGACATGAAACCGCACTCAGGTTAATAGAGTCGCTCGGAAATCGAGGGTTTAAATTTTTCGTCCGTCATATGTATTTCTGGTGTGAACTTGATCGCCCCGGGCCCAGTGCATATCAGGTAAATAAGTTCACTCATATAAATACTAGGTCACAAAATCTGAATGGGGCTTTTTCGCCTGCCAGGTTCGTTGCGATAAATCGACATCAGTTGGAATCTGTATAAATAGAGCTGAAATAACGATTGAACGGATTGTAGGAATCCAGACTGATCATTCGCTTATGACCTTTTTTCAGGCCTGAAAACGGACTGGAATCACCTAGTGAGGGGAATTCAGTACTCGATTAGAAATTTGAAACTGTTCTCCCTGAATTCCCCCTAATGCACAAATATTCACATGCCTCAAGGTTCGCAACTGACTCTGAAATTCGGTATCCTGCTGAAACTTATCTACCATCAAATCAAGATGTTAAACAGGTTGCCTCAATCGAATACGCCGGTTGCCTGATTTGACACCCCCTGCTCTCTTCAAAGAGCAATTCTTATACATCTTGAACCCATATCCATTTGTCGTTTTCACTCGGGAGTTTCTACCCCATGACTGACCCCATCGCGCTCGGCCTCGATTTTGGTACGGAATCTGTGCGAGCCCTCTTTGTAGACCTCCAGGGAAATGAAGTCGCCTCCGCTGTCGTCCCTTATACCCATGGGCAAATTACAGACAAACTTCCTGGCACGGGAGAGAAAATCCCATCGAACTATGCTTTCCAGCACCCCGGCGACTGGATCGAATGCTCAGCCCAGGCAGTGCAGGAGGGTTTGAAATCGGGCAATCTATCTGGTGAGCAGGTCATTGGAATCGGTGTCGACTTCACCAGCTGCACCATGCTCCCCACTCTTAAAGATGGCACCCCTCTCTGTCTTGTTGATCAATACAAATCAGAGATGTTCAGTTGGCCGAAACTGTGGAAGCATCATGGTGCCCAGGCACAAACAGATCGCATCAACGAGCTTGCTAATGAACGGCAGGAATCGTTTATGAATCGTTACGGAGGAATCATCGGACTCGAATGGTTCTTTCCCAAAGTGCTGGAGACATTAGAAAAGGCGCCTGAAATTTATCGTGCCACCGAAGTCTGGCTGGAAGCTGGCGACTGGTATGTCTGGCAACTTGTTGGTGGAACCGCAGACACCTTACCACGCTCAACCTGTCAGGCAGGTTATAAAGCAATGTGGCATGCTCAGGACGGATATCCCTCGTCCGATTTCTTCAAAGCATTACACCCCGAACTCGAAAATGTGGTCGCCGATAAAATGCCGGGGCGAATGCTTGCCCCAGGTATTTCTGCCGGTGGACTCACCCCTGAGATCGCCGAGAAATTCGGACTTGTAGCAGGAACTCCAGTCAGTGCCTCGATCATTGATGCTCACTCCGGTGTACCTGGTGCCGGTGCCGCAGAAGCGGGAGCAATGGTTCTAGTCATGGGAACCTCAAGTTGTCATATGTTGAACGCCACCTCAGAGCAATCCGTACCGGGTGTCGCCGGAATAGTCGAAGGGGGCATTCTGCCAGGATATTTCGGATATGAAACTGGCCAGGCTGCTGTGGGGGATGCATTCGACTGGTTACGTCGGACATTAAATCAACCAAACTTCGATGCGCTGACAACAGGTGCTGCTTCACTCCCTCCCGGAGCAGAAGGTGTCCTCTGCATCGACTGGATGAATGGTTGCCGTACCCCCCTCATGGATGGTTCCGTCAAAGGAGCATTTCTTGGTCTGACTTTAAGTCACGGCCCCGAGCATATGTATCGAGCCTTGATGGAAGGATCAGCTTTTGGTGTTCGCTGGATTGCCGATATTCTGATTGAGAATAACGTCCCCGTTTCGTCCTTTGTCGCGACCGGGGGATTACCCCATCACAACCCACTCCTGGTCCAGATTTATTCCGATGTACTGGGCACACCCATCCTGGTTCATCCTTCCAAACAGGGCCCTGCCCTGGGAGCCGCCATTCTGGGGGTGCTGGCAGCAGACACCGAGCATCAATATTTTGAATCGGCCACCGAGGCCATCAAAACCATGGCCGGGGTGCAGCAGGGAGTCGCGGGCAGGGAAGGAATTCTGGTCGAACCGGACATGGAAAATCATGCCCGCTACAACGAAATCTACCAGAAATACCGTCAAACAGCCGACTGGATCAGTCAGAAATGTTAAGACAGCCCGGTTCTATCCCTCCCAAGTTTGACAACAGGGCACTCCGCCGGGGACAATCTGCTTAGCTCCTTCCGGACTACCTGAATTACATATTCAACCTTTTTTAACGATAGATGTAGAGTCGTACCATGTCTAAATATGAACTTCCCACACTGAAAAAACGCCCGAAACTCAAGAAGAAAGAAGTCTACCTGCTGGCGAGCGGTGACTTACGCCTCTCGGCGAATCAGATGTGCTGGGAAGCCCAGGCGGAGATGGAAAAAGCATTGGTCGGCGCGATTGAAGCAGCCGGATATTCTGTGGTGCGGGCTCATCCATACAAGCCGGATGAAAAACATGGTTTTATTGCCTCGCAGACAGAGGGAATGAAAACGTTTTCCGAAATGGATCCCCACGCTCCCGTGATTGTGGCTGAAGCTGTCTGGCAGTATTCGCATCACGTCCTCTCCGGGCTGATCACCCACCGGGGACCAATCCTGACAGCTGCGAACTGGTCGGGTACCTGGCCGGGGCTAGTTGGTATGCTGAATCTGAATGGATCACTCACTAAAGCTGGAGTGAAATACTCTACATTGTGGTCTGAAGATTTCACCGACACTTATTTTACCAGTCGTCTGAAAAAGTGGTTGGAAACCGGAAAGTGTAAACACAGCACCAAGCATGCCGTTCCCCTGTCAAAACTGAAAGTTGAAAAACCAATCCGCAAACTGGCGGAATCACTGGCTGAACAACTGAAAACCGAAAAAGCGATCATGGGTGTTTTCGATGAAGGTTGTATGGGGATGTTCAATGCCATCATTCCCGATCACCTGTTGAACCCGACTGGTTTATATAAAGAACGTCTGAGCCAGTCAGCACTCTATGCTGAAATGTTAAAAGTGAGTGATGAAGAAGCTCGAGCCGTTTATGACTGGTTTCTGAAAAAAGGAATGACCTTCCACATCGGTCCGACTCATGAGACAGACCTCACTGAGGATCAGATTCTTCTGCAATGTAAAATGTATATCGCCGCCGTAAGAATCGCAGATGATTTCGGTTGCCATACGATCGGTATTCAATACCAGCAGGGACTGAAAGATATTGCTCCTGCTTCTGATCTTGTCGAGGGAACCTTGAATAACCAGGATCGCCCTCCTGTAAAAAGTCGTGATGGAAAAACAGAGCTTTACAAGGGAGAAGCGATTCCACACTTTAATGAAGTTGATGAGTGTGCCGGCCTGGACGGGCTGCTGACCTACCGTGTCCACAAAGCAATGGGACAACCAGTCGAGAACACTCTGCACGATATCCGCTGGGGTGACAAAGATCAGTCCGGAACAGTCGAAGATTATGTCTGGGTACTGTTAATCAGTGGTGCCGCACCTCCAGAACACTTCATCGACGGTTGGAAGGGTGCCGAAGGGTTACGTCAGGTTCCCATGTATTTCCCAGCCGGGGGATCGACCGTCCGGGGGATTTCGAAACCGGGAGAAATTGTCTGGTCTCGAATCTTTATTGAAGATGGCAAATTAAAAATGGACCTGGGTCGTGCAGGCGTCGTTGAACTTCCCCGCGAAGAGACAGAACGCCGCTGGAACGAGACCACCGTTCAATGGCCGATTATGCATGCAGTCACCTATGGTGTCTCCCGTGATCAGATGATGGCGAAGCATCAATCGAACCATATTCAGGTTGCCTACGCTAACAGTGAAGCCGAAGCAGACAAAGCGATGTTCGCCAAGGCAGCCCTGGCGGCGGAATTAGGCCTCGAAGTGAAAATCTGTGGTACCCGCAAAAACGGAAAATCATGGCCCGCTTCCTGAACTGACTGAATCGCAATTATGACAGAACAGAACGAACAGGTTGGGATTTGACCGGCCTGTTCGTTTTTTGCGCAGGGGAGGGGATAAACTTAACCTGTAGACAGCGTTAAAAATAACTGCATAGAACACATCTGATCTGAATTGAAAACACCTGGCATGAAACAGAGTCTTGGAGACATCCCGGAACTAGCCAATTACCGTTCGGGCCGAGGATTGATCCGTATTCCAATGGAACAGGATGTCCCTTTACTCCACGTGCGCACTGGTTGACACAGCCGAGTTTCAGCGACTGCGAAACATCAGCCAGTTAGGGTTGGCTTCTAAAATTTATCCCGGGGCCACCCACACTCGTTTCGAACATGCTGGGTGTCTTTCATAATGCTGTTCGCTATCTGATTCAGCTTTCGCATGATTCCCGCTTCTGTGAAATCATCGACGCTCATCACGCGGAATTGTTACTCGTCTCGGCCCTGCTGCATGACCTCGGCCACTGGCCTTACTGCCATCCAATTGAAGACCTCAACCTGCCGAACATGCCGCAGCATGAAGAGTTCGCCGAATCGTTCCTGCAGGCTGATTCCGAGTTAACTGAAATCCTGCGATCGTACTGGCAGATTGAACCGGAAGAGGTTCTCGATGTACTTGTCGCTCGCACAGATAAGCCGGAACTACGCATGTTGCGTTCGATCCTGTCCGGACCTATTGATATCGATAAGATGGATTACCTCGATCGGGACAGCCTACACGCAGGAGTTCCCTATGGACGGAATTTTGACCGCAATCGACTTATTCAATCATTGATGATTAATGAGACGGGAGATGGTCTGGCCGTCAGCGAGAAAGGTAAAACAGCGACAGAGCTGATGGTATTTGCCAGATACGTGATGTTCAGTGAAGTCTACTGGCATCACGCGGTCCGTTCAGCAACCTGCATGTTCGGCCGTGCCTTTCAGGAGTTGTACCAGCAGTGGGATTTGAATGGCCTTTTCCATCAAAGTGAATCGGCCATGGTGACGGAACTTCGCAAAGCGGCAGAGGGAAAACCTGTCTCGAAACTGCTGGAAGGGATCTTCGGCAGTAAACGGGTCATTTACAAACGGGTAGGCGAATACAGCCTCATACAATCGGCTGAACTTTATCAGAAACTGGCCGGTAAACCTCATGATTATCTTCAGGGTGTGGTTTCGCAGTTAGCTGGTGTGCTGAGCACGCAAACGGGAACTTCATTTGACGAATTTGACCTGATCATTGATGCCCCACCAGCCGATCGCGAGGTTGAGTTTAATGTGCAAATCTATTACTCCAAAGAACAGGTCTACCGCTATCTCCATGAGGTTTCACCTGTGATCGAATCTCTCGCCCAGCGGCAATTCGACGATTATGTTAAACGGGTTCGCATCTTCGTGCATCCACACAAACGGGCACTCATTCCCCAACAGAATGAACTCACTCAAATGGTGCTCGCCTTGCTGTAATCGGGCTCTGACAAACAGATCGGGGCGTTCCCTTGGGAAGCATTCACTTGTTACTCGCGGAAACATTCACAAATAACCCAGTTACAAACGCCCCGATTTAACGTATAAAGGAACAAGCATTTCTTCCTTCGGCTGATTTCTCAGATGGACGCCAATATGTCGATAATTTCACGAGAGCGAAACTTCTGGTCTATTCTTCTCTGCATCCTGCTGCTCGCAGGCTGTGGCGGAAAAGATGATGAAAACGCGACACCATCAGGAGAATTACAGAACGACTGGAGAACGGAACCTGTCGAAGAGGAGCTGGAGCTCGCAAAAAAGGAGGACAAACCCGCACCAGTGGAAGCCAGTCAGGATGAACCGGAAAAACAGAATTCTTCGTCTAATAATTCTGCAAGCCAGCAACGTTCCATGAAACCTCAAGCACCACAGCAGATTGTCAGCCCGGTTGATAAGTTCACGCTCACAAATAATGCCCCGTTCTCTGTCAAGTTGGTGACCGTAGATAACGAATTGGTCAACCGGGACACCTTCGCCATTCTGGATGAACCAGAATCATCCGGCTCTTCCACAAATCACCGAATTCAACTCCCTAAGAACAATGGTGAAAATTCCAGGAGTTCTCTCTTTGAAATCCCGGATGGATTTGAAGAAATTGAGGAGGCTGGATATAGCGAATCTGGCTGGCCGCTCCGTATTCGTTGTCTGAAAGATGAAAGCGAAATGGTTTATCAGGATGGTGGACTAGCGTGGCTTGGCTCGAATGAAGGCCCTGAAAATGCAAAACCGGCAGTTAGAACTCTGGTTGCACCTTTCTATATCGATGCCACCGAAGTCACGGTCAAGCAGTATGAGTCATTTATTAAAGAACGAAAAAATGACGGTGTGCGAATCAAGTCTTCTGATATACAAATGAGAGTGGACCGAATTACCCTGTGACTGGCTTCAATTACAATCAGGCCCGTGTTTATTGTTTATGGGCAGGAAAGAATTTACCAACAGAAGCAGAGTGGAATTTGCAGCCCGAGGGGGAAGTGGGGCACGTTACTCATGGCGAGAAGGGAACCCGATCAGTATTCGACCGGCAGTTGAGGGGAAACTTTACCCTGTTGCCTCTGATAAGTTCGACCGTACACCCGAAGGTGTTTATGACCTCTCAGGCAATGCCCTGGAATGGTGCGATGACTGGTATTACGACGATACCTTCTCACGCGCTGCAGAAAAGCTCGATCAACCTCTTAAGGATTTCCCCGGCCCCGGCAGAAGCCCGGACGGACAGGAACGAGTGATCAAAGGGGGAGGAGATGGCTCGAGCTGGAATAGACAGGGAGTGAGCCAATCAGATAACAATTCCATGATTGGATTCCGCGGAGTGCTTCGACCGAATTCCATCGACAGGTAAATCTCTTCCCCTATTCCCAGTACCAGCTGTTGACAGACTGTAGCCTGGGGAAATATTTACCCGCGTTCATAAGGGAAGGCGCTGATTACAGTTCAGGAATCAGACTGCTGTTGGCGAAACGGGATATAACTTCCTGTTCGCGACCTGGAGGGGAGTGAGGTATGCCAGCCGCCCCATAAGCTCTGTTATCAGGCGTTGCTTTTCTCTCTGAATCAGTCTCCTCATAACCAGGAGGATCCTGATGATGCAGATACGGCCTGAAAACAATCAGCAGCACCAGTGGCAGGTACCAGAGAATATAAATCCCCCCCTGCTGTGGATACCAGAACTGAGTTCCTACGATCAAGGCTGCCGAATTGGCGATGAGGTGTTCGAGTTTTTCTGCAGAGGCCAGATTGTCAGCGAGGCGACCGCGACCAGATATACTGCGATGACAGGAATTGATAAGCAGATTCAAAAGTCGACCAGAAACCATTATTGTTCTGGGATTGAATGAGAGACTTGTCCAGTCGATGGCTGAGATCGTCTGTCGGAAGAAAGATGTTGAATCGATGGAAACAAGGAGCAGGCTCAATAAACTGAGCACGAGCATCGCCCCCCAGGCACCCAGAAAAGCGCGAGCCCCTTTACGACCGTAGAAATTAGCCCAGAGCGGCACCAGAAAGATGGGGAAGAAGACCGTACCACAGGCAAAACCTATCAGCCCCCGGTGACCAGCGGACGTCGATACAACGCGACAGACCATAGAATTAAAGCGGCGGGGATGACTTGATTTAACTCACCGACATGGATGGCCGTGCAGGGAAGCAAGAAGGTACAAAACCGCCATCGCAATCCCCAGGTGAAAATCGTGAAACAACTGATGGCCAATGTAAATCAGACCGGCAATGATCGCGAGATGTGCACAGATCACCATAATGGGCTGTTAGTTCAATTTGTTCCTCGGGGGTTACTACGTGATCGGTACCCGTTTTAGCAACAGCTTCCGAGATGACCTCCCACAGGGGCAGCAATAATGGCTGTCGCTGGTCCGGAAGTGACTTGCAGTACTGAGTTGTCCTCTCGCTGAATCAGTTGCTGTCCTCGGCGCACCGTCTCCAGCGTCGGTTCGATGGCTGGAATGTCACCACGATCGCCATTAGAAAAGTGAACGTCGCTCCTCCCAGGAAGATCAGTCCCGATGTATTCATATTCTGAGGAAAGAGAGGACGCCGCGTGAAAAGCCATCTGCAATCAGGCGAATGAAGATCAGGGCGGTGATCGAAAACATCCACGGATAAGCGACGGGAGATTCGAACCGAACCAGCAGTAAAGCGGGCGACAATGCCAGTAGCAGCGAGAGATCGAGATTGCGAAGGGACCACACCCGCGTGAAGCGGAAGTAAACCGCCACGATCAGCAGGAATGAAAGATAAGTCCAGGTTGCAGAGTCAACCGTATAGCCGGGTAACACTCCATCCATATTATTGCATATCCCTGACGGAACAGCTCAATCGGTTTTACCGGTAGATTGAATTAAAAACTGCAACTGTAACTGATCGGATCCTGAAGCAGACACGTTCAAAACTTTCAACCGATCAGCTTAGTGGCAATCCTTCATCAAGATGAGCGAGCTTGACGAAGTCGTAATCAATACCGGTACAACTTCCCAAAGGTGATTGACTTAAGGTTGAGATCAGATTCTGGCATCAATTTAAACTGATATGTAAATTGATCACCTGTATTCGCAGATTGTGACAATTCATTCTCCAAACAACAAGGATCAGAGTAAATTATCTGCGACAACCTCTAGCCGTATATTACCCATTTTGAAGTCTTAACCGATCAATGCCCAGTCTTTTCTCAAGGAATTAGAAATTTGATCAGCCCTTGATGACTGATAGTGCAAGCGCATTGAAACCCGGTTTATTCCTCTGATGCTGCGAAGGTGAAGTCCTGCATCAAAGCATACAGGATTATATTCATGCCAATACGCGCTGCATCTTCTGGAATATAACCCGCACAGGAAATGGATGATTGCTTCTGCAGCTACAACTGATGTCATACTTGCTGAAGATAATCGGATAGGTTCCATTAAATTCAATCGCCTCCAGCACAGGCTCACCTACTACAATTCCTGAAGTATCGACAACCGCACTTTTCCCTGCGGGAGGTTCGCGGCGGCGGACCTTCTGGATGTCGTGACCGACCTGAGCTGTAAAGAGAGGATGATCTGCCGGTATCCGCTGCAATTCTTTATCAGGATAAAGCTGCTTGACCAGTTTTCTAAAACTTTCATCGAACGGTTTACTTCCACAACAGGCATCAGCAAAGAGAAAACCTCCATTATCCAGATAACGACGAAGTCGTGTCACCTCGATGTCACTCAACTGAAATGAACTGCGACCATGTGTGTACAGAATCGGAAATCGATCCAGTGATTCTGATTGAGCCGAAAGAGCGGTCGATTCTGTCTTCGCAATCAAGCCGGCTGTCTCGTTCAGAGCGAGTAATAAATTATGAAGTGCGAGGGGAGCCGTATCCCAATTGCCTGAATGTTTCAAGCGCGCAACCTGCAGCAAGCCCCGTTCAATATTGGTTTCGTTGTCTGTGACCTCCAGAGCAATTGGGTCAAGCTGTTTCTGCGGAGGTTCACGGCCTGTCGCATAGGCAGCCACATTCGCACCAATATAGGTAGCCCGGGTGACCATCGTACTGACTTGAGGCGTACGGTTCTCAGGAGGATTCCTCGACCAGAGTTCCCACAGACAACCTAGATCATCCGGGCAGTAGATAATGGTTGTCCGACAGCCAAAATCGACTCCTCTTAGATCGACCACATCAGGATGCAGCAGAAATTCACTTCGATAGACGGGATGATCAGCTGGTAATGATTTCAGACTCAAACCCTCTCCCTCATAAATCTGCGCGACCAACTTTTCGAATGTGTTTTTAAACTGTTCCGATTCGCAATTGGGTGTGGCAAACAGAATTCCCCCCTGATCAAGATAGTCTCTGATTAACTTGACCTGATTGGCGGGGAAGTTTAAGGGATCATCACCAGATAGATATAAAATCGGTGCCTGCAATAAATCGTCAACACTGTTGTTCGCCGCCGCTTTATTCAAATCGACGACCTGCCAGCTCATTAGTTTGGGCCATTTTTCCAGACCAGTGATCCAGTCGGTTAAATTCTGGATGTCCCGTTTGTGTCGTTTCCAGCTGAGGCTCATCATCTCATTGGGATTAACAGGGTCCGGTCGGCCATATTTCACTTTATTAAACAGAACAGGCGACATCCCCTTTGAAAGAAACAGCAGGCAGAAGCTTGTATTGATCACAGGACTGAGTCTGCTGTCCTGAGGAATCCAACTCCCATCCTGTTTGGACTGGATCGACACGAGATAAGTGGCCCCTTCACGATACCAGTCATGCTGTCCGAAGAATCGTGTCCCACTCAGACGCCCGGCTCGCTCCATTCCATACAAATAATAAAATGGGAAATAGGATGCATTGTGCCCCGGATTCGCCTCGACCATGAAATGTCGGCTCATCCAGCGAACCGCTTTTTCAAGATACTCTTCCTCTTCCTTCTGTCCACAACAATCGGGAGTTCCATCTACCTTTAATGTATCAGGATGAGAAATCATTGATTTCGAAATGACATAAGAGGCAAGACCAGCCACTGTCATACTGCCGTAACCGGATCCATTGAAGCCACCCCGGGAATGGTAACCCCAACTGCCGTCATTGAATTGTGACTTTGTCCAATGATCGAGCGACTTCTGCCAGGTCTCCCGATCAACTCGCGCGCCTGCGTGCACAGCATCTCGCAGGGCCAGGACGGCAAATTGTGTATTGCTGTTGTCCGGAGTTCCTGTGCGGCCTAAATGATAACCCCAGTCACCACTTGGCAATTGAGCCGCTTCAATTTCGGATGCGAGCAATTGAATGCGGGTCATGTCCTTTTCAGGCTGCTTCGCGGCGGCGAGGGCCATCAACTTAAGAGAGGCGCAATAGGTCCCGATTGTATTGGGCGAATTCCTGATCCATTCCAACCCTTTTTTGACATGGGGTTCCTCCGGACTGAGACCACAGTTCAACAGGGCGAGCACCACCAGCGAGGTGCTTCCCATTCCGTTGTAGTCCTGCGGCAGGTTCATCCCTGTGGGAGAGGACCAGGAACCGTTTTCATTCTGCTTGCTGAATAAAATTGAGTTCCCTGCCGGATGGAACTGAGGACCTCTGCCTGTGTCAATTCAGCCTGGGACTGATTAGGACGCCTGTGAAAGAGCAGCACGCTCCCCAGATTCCCAATAACCGGAAGGTCGAAATACGTGCCATACTGAGATCGCCTGGTGAGGTTAGAAGCAGAAACAGAACGGGGAAAGTTTACCGAATTGACGCCAGGGAGAAGAAGTGATTGACTAGTGGATGTGGTCTTCAGAAAGCATTATAGAAAACAAAGGTGAAATGTGTTGATATTTTACCAGATTGTGATCGGCAGCAGAAATCAGTTGATAAACACATTCAGAAAGGATAAGTCTCCGGCAGTGGGAATCAGCCGGATGTCCCGACAGCAGGCAGGAATTAACCAGGTTGCTCCAGGTTGTAGCTTCTCCTGAAATCGAGGGCGTGTAGCTCCCCTTCACCGTTCAAAACAACCAGTACTCGGAATTGTCCCAGTTGCTGGATTTCTACGGGTATCGACGTGTGATGCTGGTGAATTGTGTAGTGAGGACAATCAATCACCACGACTTCTTCATGGTCACCTGACTGAATAGTTTCAGGAGTCAGAATCCGAACTGGCCCTGATCAAAATTCGTACATTGCAAACCTTCTTTTCGATGTGCAGCTCTCTTCCAGACTCACCAGACTGCTCCCGGTTCCAGTCATGAAATCGAAATGATAAATCACTAGCCTGCTGAACTTTGCCAATAGTACACTTCCCTGAACGGCGTGTACTGTACCGGCAGGAATATGAATGGCATCCCCTGTTTGACAGACATCGTGGAGACAATCAACAACCTGGCCAGCTGCCAGAGCCGCTTCGAACTCCTCCCGATTGACGCCCCTTTTTAAACCTGCGTAGAGCAAGCTTCCGGTTCTGCTTCGAGAATGATCCAGGTTTCAGTCTTCCTGACGCTTCCGTCAGCTGCAGGGCAAGGTGATCATCAGGATGAACCTGCACGGAAAGTTTGTCCTGAATATCCAGGAATTTGATCAAGAGAGGAAACGTGTGAAACGGGGAAGACGCTCCCAGCAAATCTGCTTTATAATCTTCAATCAACTGGGAAAGCGTCCAACCAGCATGGGGACCTGTTGCGACTTCACTCTGCTGCTCTGGAAGATCGGATATTTCCCAACTTTCTGCGTAATTATCCTGCACCAATGGGTTTATTAAAAGCAGTTCCCATCGGCTTCCCCCAACATGTCTGCTTCAAGATAGGATTAAAGAGCAGTGGTTGGAGTGGAGGTCGATCTCCCGAGATCTCTCGGGATTCGATTTGTGCACAAGCTTCTGTATGGGATTGATTTTGATTTGAAAAAGGCATTTTGAATTTATTTAATTACGCTCAACATTCTTCTGTTCCATAATCAGTTCTTGACTGATTATTCACGTTAATAATTCACGTGGCTTCGTTTGAAATGCCATCAATGAATGTATTAAGCAGGAGGACGCAGAGCAATTTTTTTGAAGTCATAAGGAGACTGAAATTCAAATAAAGTCATCCAGTCTTCATAAACGCTTCCAATTCGAGGGTGGAAACATAGCAAGTGGTAAGTCAGTGCCTGTCCAGCATAATTTTAGGCCCTCTATGATAGCGAAAGAAGCCTTCTTTTTCACGATTAATGAGATAAATCCGAAGTCTGTAAAAAGTTTCAGATTGTGCTGCCATTTCTGAAGCAGGATTTTATAGTTTTTGACGCAATGAAAAATTCTAACCTATCCTCAGGTTAGGACCACCAGAAATGGTTGAGGTGACGGCACCCTTCCAATCCCGATATCAAGACAAGTTATTGTCCGAGAGTGATATCTAACTCCTTATACAGGAGTCAGTTTCGCTCATCACCTCCCATTTCATACTCTATTTCTATTTCCCCTCTCACTTTATACATCTGGTTCAGGTTATTTCTGTTTTGGAAACTGAAATCACCTTTGCTGTGGAGCCATTCATGACAAAAATGGAGTTTGAGTTGACCGTTGGTGATTGCATAGAGTGTGGCGATGTTTCACTGGTAGTTGTTGATGTCGATGATGAAGGAGTTCACTTCAAACTCAAATCTCCTCACCACCACAATGGCAGTTCTCCAGAGCTTTCGAACGCGAACAGCACCTTCTCAACCCGCTTTGACCAGATTCCGCGTTGATTTGCTTTAGATCAGCTTCTTCAAGGAAAGACAATCCAGCCCGATAAATGTGCGTACTTTCCTTGGCTTTAGATCTACCTTAGGCCAGCTTACTCATTCAGGAAGCTTGGATTAAATTAATCCTGATACTGAGATCGAAGATACTCAATTGCTTCCAGAGAGTCGGGAAACTGTTTCCACAGTTGGTCCAGATTCGAAATATGAATCACCTCTTCACAATGCTCCTGCAGTGCACAGAGCACCATCTCCCCTTCGCGTTTGCGCAACTGGTGCCAGATCCGAAATAGTACTTCCAGGAAAGAAGATCCAAAGTAAGTGACAGCCCCTAGATCAATTACCAGTAATGGTGGCTCAACCGTGCGTGCCAGATCAACCATTTGCAGGCTGACTTCGTGAACATGCAGCTCGTCCAACGCACGAAAGCTTGCATCAATCGATGCAATCGTGATGTCGTCCTGATGTGAAATTGTCACTGATGGAGGGAGTTCGTCTGTCATTACCAGTCACCTGCCAGATAATGTTGTAGACATAATATGTCACTAAGAAGGGCTGACTCTGGGATTCATTAACATAGCCTCTGAACGGAAGTGATCCACTGAAAGACAGGAGGGCTGCCCTACTGATATTCCAACAGAGAACTCGTTCACAGGGAAGTTTAAGATCCACCTGTTAAAAGTGGATTTGAACTGATTGAGAGAGGTGTGATTAGACTAGAAAAGAAGATATGTTTATCTATTCTTCTAACATAGTTTAGAATGTCTGTCTACATTATCCTGTTGAAAGTCGCCAATTTCGATGAGGGCCTCCTTCCCTCAACGATCAACCTCCCGGGGAGGGTTCTTTTTCCAATTGGATCTGCTGAGTTATTTCTTCCCCGTCGCGAAGGAAAACAATTTCTATTGTTTCACCAATCTTATGGCTGCGAAGCTCCTTCAAAAACTCTTTGGTACTACGCACCCGTTGACCGGCAATGGAGATAATGAGATCTCCGATAACAACATCTCCCTGCACTGCATAACTCGGTTTTAAACCAAGTTTATCTGCTGGCCCCCCTTCACGCACCTGAGAGAGCAGTACTCCTCGCTCATTCAGTTTTCGAAGCTGAATCAATACAAAGACATCGATATCTGCGACAAGTTGGACTCCAATTCCCGGAGTACTCAAGACACCATCTTCGATCAGATCGGGAACGACCTCGTTCACTATGTCTACAGGAATGGCGAAACCGACTCCGGCATAGTTCCCTGTATCGCTGTAAATTGCAGCGTTGACCCCAATCAGGCGACCGGAACTATCTAAAAGTGGTCCCCCCGAATTACCGGGGTTGATTGCCGCATCCGTTTGAATCGCCTGTTTAATACTGGGACCAGAGACTGAAGTTTGCAGTTCCCGATTCAACCCACCGATGAGTCCCGATGTGAAGGTATGGTCAAAACCAAAGGGGAATCCGATCGCAAAGGCCTTCTGTCCAACCATTAAATCTCCAGACGTACCAATAGCCAGAGGTTTCAACTTTTCCGCGGGGGCATCGATCTTCAAAACGGCCAGGTCATAGTCGGGTGCTACTCCAACCAGTCTGGCCTGGTAGACAGATTGATCCTGCAAGGTAATTTTCGCAGAGTTAGACCCCTGGATCACATGGTAATTCGTAACAATATTGCCATCCTGATCCCAGACAAAACCACTACCACTCCCTTTGGGAATTTCATTCAGAACACCACGGAGAGGCTGAAAAGTGGAGGTCGTGATGAAGACGACAGAGGGAGCTGCCTCGGCAAAAAGTTCGATGGTTGATTTCTCATCCTCAGCCAGATCACCGCGAGGTGTGATCGCCCGTGGAGTCATACTCGGGCCGTAAAGCAGATCGCGTCCCCCGTTCGTGAACTTGAGAAACATCGCAACCATGAGGATTAATAAGATCGCCACCAGCCAGTTGTTGACGGAGTGGGTATTTTTTCTCAGGCTGGCTGCGGAGGGGTACGTGCTCCGATTTTCCAGATAAGGCTCTCTATCGGTTGGCTCTTCAGAATTCGAATTATTCACGTTAACACCTTCTGCTGAGGAAACCTTATCAAAAAACAGAACCTGATCGTCATTCTCGATCTGTAAAAACAAATCCCAGATGATGATCAGGTTGTTATTCTGTTAATCGTATTCAATGTGCGATTTCAAAAGAAGATGTATTGCTGAGAATACTATTCTTTTTTGAGGTCAGCCGCATCAAATTCAGGTGCTTTACCCAGCGGCCAGAGTTCCCAGCGACGAACAAACAATTCAGCACCTTCTGTCTGTACCAGCAGACGTCCAGCCTGGGGAGTCAGATCGAAGATTTCGTTAACGATGACTCCATTGACGATTATGACAGCTTTATCCCCTTCACAGATGACATCCATCCGGGTCCATTCGCCAGTTTCGCTTTCGACATCCTCTTTTCCGCGAAAGTTAATAACGTCGGCCCAGTCCGGGTCACGACCATACCAGTTAATCCGCCCTCCCTGAATCGTGACTTTCTCTCCCCCCTTATGCCAGACTTTTTCACCATCGCGATCCAATACGATTTCGGCAGTGACAGACATGGGCATGGCATTACCTTCTGCATCTGTCCCCCGCACAGCCAGGACGTCCCCCACTCCCCCTTCGATGATCTGGGCTTCGATCGAGTTCGGCCAGATATTGTTGTAACCACCGTCGGAACCATCGGTGAATAGGAGACCGGAATCGCGAGCTTTATCAACCTGTTTACCCCAGGCGCTCTCCCATTTGAATTCCAGCACACAGTGATAATTTTTGTAGTTCTGTTTTGTCAGCACCGCACCGTAACCATCGCCCGAGATGTTGATCATCCCCTCTTTGACGGTGAAGACTTCGCGGGGATCTTCATGACCGGTGTCACTCAACCAGGTATAAAGACCTTCCATATCTTTTCCGTTGAAGAGTTTGATGGGATCTTCTTCGGGAGTGATGGCGGAGTTGAACTCCTCTTCGAAGTCTGCTGCATAAGTTAATACAGAAGCAGTGAAGATGGCACAGCAGAGCGTGAAACAGCGCCAGAAGTTCAATTGAAACTTGTGCATTAGACGGACAACCTTACTTTACGGATTTACAAAAGAGTTTGTTAAGCGGACTCCCTCATCATCGAGGTTAGCCAGTAGGTCCATCGAGTTTAACCTGCTGGAGGGGCTGAGCCAACAACCGTCATCCGACATCAACACAAAGTAGGGCTGAATTCTGGAGTGTTCAAGCCCCGGCAAATCCGGGAGCTTGAAGGATTTTTCTCTCAATCGCCCTCTGAAAATTGAGTCTAGAACTCAATTTCCATCAGCAAGTCTCCAGTATCGACCTGGCTGCCCGTTTTGACGAGGATGACTTTAACACGCCCATCTTTCTCGGCAGTGATATTTGTCTCCATTTTCATCGCTTCCAGGCTGAGTAGCTTATCTCCTTTTTCGACCCAATCCCCTTCCTTGACAGGAATACTGACGACCATACCGGGCATGGCAGCGCCCACATGTTCGGGATTATTAGGATCGGCTTTGATCGCTTTAGTCGATTCCGATTCCAGCGAAAGATCGGCGACAGAGACAGCTCGCGGTTGTCCGTTTAATTCAAAGAAGACGGAGCGGCTACCATCGGCATGCGGTTCACCGACGGAGACAAATTTGATGATCAGTGTTTTCCCTTTATCGATGTCCACCGAGAATTCATCATTGGAATCGAGACCGTAGAAAAAGACGGGAGTAGGAAGATTACTGACGTTCGAATATTTCTTTTGGTGAGTGATGAAATCCTTATAGACTTTGGGATACAGAATATAGGTGACGACATCGCGCTCAGTCGGTGTACGTCCCAGGAATTTCTCCACTTCGGTTGCAGCTTTGGAGAAATCAGCCGGCTCCAGAGTTTCGCCCGGACGACCGGTGAATCCCTTTTCGCCTTTGAGAATTCGCTTCTTGACTTCATCAGGGAAACCTCCCGGAGGTTGTCCCATTCCACCACCAATCAAGTCGATTACTGATTGCGGATAAGACAGCTCTTTCTCACCAGAGAGAACATCTTCATTGGTCAGATTATTAGCCACCATAAAGAGGGCCATGTCGCCCACTGCTTTAGAAGTGGGGGTCACTTTGACAATATCCCCAAACAGACGATTCACACCGGCGTAGACGCGACAGACTTTCGCCCACTGGTCAGCCAGACCCAGAGCTCGGGCCTGTTGATAGAGGTTGGTGTACTGTCCACCCGGCATCTCGTGATCGTAGAGGTCCGCAGTAGCGGGTAAAACTTCGCTTTCAAACGGGGTGTAGAATTCACGAGCGGAACGCCAGTAATCAGCGATTGCATCAATCGCTTCGGTTTTAAGTTCGGTCGATCGCTCCGAGAACCGCAGTGCTTCGCAGAGTGTGTTCAGGTTGACCTGAGAGGTTCCCCCAGAGAGAGGAGCCATCGCAGCATCGGCAATGTCCAGATCGACTTCACTGGCACGCAGAATGGAAGCGGCCTGAATACCGGCGGTATCGTGGGTATGGAAGTGAATTGGAATGCCAATTTCCTGTTTGAGTGTTTTCACCAGAATCTCGGCAGCATCCGGTTTACAGAGCCCCGCCATATCCTTGATCGCCAGGATGTTGGCTCCCATTTTTTCCAGTTCGCGAGCAAGCTCTACATAATACTTGAGATCGTACTTTGTTCGCCGGGGATCAAGGATGTCCCCTGTGTAGCAGATCGAAGCTTCGCAGATTGCACCTGTTTCGCGAACCGCTTCCATGGCGACTTTCATGTTTGGCACCCAGTTGAGGGCGTCGAAGACACGAAAGACATCAATTCCGGCATCAGCTGCTTCTTTGACGAAGAGCTTGACGACGTTATCCGGGTAGTTCGTATATCCAACAGCGTTGGAAGCACGCAGTAGCATCTGGAAAAGTATGTTGGGAACTTTTTCCCGCAGAACAGTTAATCGTTCCCAGGGACACTCCTGCAGGAACCGCATCGTGGTATCGAAGGTCGCCCCACCCCACATTTCGAGTGAGAACATATTGGGGGTCAGATACGAATAGGCATCGGCAATCTGATTGAGATCATAGGACCGCACACGAGTCGCCAGCAAAGACTGATGCGCATCACGCATGGTGGTATCGGTGATCAACAAACGTTTCTGATCGAGAATCCACTGGCTGAATTTCTCGGCTCCCAGTTTCAGAAAGACATCACGAGTTCCTTCGGGACGTGAAGTACCCAGATCGACATCGGGCGTCGGAGCCGGTTCTTACGACGGGCGGTGGAACAATGACCTTTCACCAGGGGGTTTTCATTAACGATGACTTCTGCCAGATATGTGAGTAATTTGCCGCCCGGTCTTTACGTGGTTTGAAGACGAGCAACTCGGGTGTCTGATCGATAAAACGGGTAGTGCAGAGCCCATCGACGAAGGTGGGATGATGCATCAGCTTGATCAGGAAGGGGATGTTGGTTTTCACCCCGAATACGGAACTCACGCAGTGCCCGATCCATTTTACGAATGGCATCGATAAACCTTTGGCCGCGGGCAGTAACCTGACGAGCATCGAATCGTAATAAGGAGCGACGACGGCACCGCTGAAAAGCCGCTACCCGCATCAAGACGAACACCCATACCGTTCGGCAGAACGGTAGTGAACCAGGCGACCGTAATCCGGCATAAAGCCATTTTCAGGGTCTTCGGTGAGGTTGGGACGACACCTGTAATGCGAAGCCCGTTGTTTTGATTTTGGATTGATCACCGAGGTCGATTTCGGGATCACTGAGGGGATATCCCTGTGTCACCAGAATCTGTGATTTGACGACGTCGGTCCCGGTCACTTCTTCGGTGACGGCAGGGTTGCTCAACCTGAATACGGGGTTAACTTCGATGAAGTAGAACTCTGTTTGGTATCGGCATCAACCAGAAACTCGACTGTTCCGGCACATCGGTAAGAAACCTGTTGACCAATTTGGGTGCCGCCTGACAGAGAGCCTCTCGGACTTCCGGTTTCAGGTTCGGGGCGGGTGCGATTTCGACTACCTTCTGGTGACGTCGTTGTACCGAGCAATCGCGTTCATACAGGTGCACCAGGTTTCCGTGATGATCGCCCAGCAACTGGACTTCGATGTGTCTCGCGGCAGTGATGAATTTTTCGACGAAGATATCCGGGCTGCCGAAAGCAGAGAGTGATTCCCGTTGAGCAGTTTCGAAATTAGCTTTGAAATCATCAGCGGTCTGCACAACACGCATCCCGCGACCACCACCACCGTGAGCCGCTTTGAGAATGATTGGGTAACCGAGATCTTCAGCGGTTTTCATTCCCTCTTCGACACTTTTAATCGCGGCGTTTGAACCACCCAGTACAGGAACCTGGGCTTGCTCGGCGATTAAACGCGCCTGTGTTTTATCCCCCAGACGAAGCAGTGTATCGACAGTCGGTCCAACGAACAGGATTCCAGCTTCTTCGCAAGCTCGGGCAAGTTGAGGATTTTCTGAGAGAAAACCGTAACCGGGGTGAATCGCATCGACTTTACAAGCCTTGGCAACTTTGATGATCCCCTCGATGTCGAGGTAGGCTCGAATCGGCTCCCCTTTTTTACCGACCTGATACGCTTCGTCAGCTTTAAACCGATGCAAGGCAAAGCGATCTTCGTAGCTGTAGATAGCCACTGTATTGATATCAAGCTCGGTCGCGGACCGCATGATTCGAATAGCAATTTCACTTCTGTTGGCAACCAGCAGCTTTTTGATCGGTTTGATATTCATCGTGTTGTATGAATCTAATTTCTTCGCATTTGAGTGTTTTAAAAAGCAGGAGATTGCAGAACCTGATCCGGGTTACGGGCAGTCCCGGAGATATCCTCCCCAGCCTGTCAGTGAGCGCAAATCAGACCGCAGGACACAGGATACCGCCTGAAGGGGTATGGTCGCAATTGACCCACCCACCTCCATCCGGGGAGGGGCTGAAAAACGGTCAGAAACGAGGTAAATTTCGAACAATCGAAACAAACCGTGACGGCAGATCTGCAATATTTTGCTCGAAATCTGCATCAGAATCTGCACGAGCACTGTAACCACTGTTAGAGAGTCAACTTATCGGAGATTCAGCTCCAGATTAGCAACTTCTAAGGGGCAACCGCTTCTTCCTGATGTTCATGGCCCATCAGCACGATTTCGAAGCCCAGGTCTTCAACCATCGCGAAATCTTCCTCTTTCGATTGACCTGCAGTCGTCAGATAATCGCTGACGAACATGGAGTTCGCCGGGTAAAGGCTCATCGCCTGCATCGAACGCAGATTCACCTCGCGACCACCAGCAACACGAATTTCGGTCGCCGGGTTAATCATGCGGAACAGGCACAACGCTTTCAGGCAGTACCGGGGATCAAGATCGTGACGATCTTCCAGAGGAGTACCATCGATCGAATTAGAAAATTGACTGGTAATGATTCGACTTTCAGCTCTTTCAGTTCGAAGGCGACATCAACCAGATCTTCTCTGCTGTTTCTCCCATTCCGATAATTAATCCACTGCAAGCTCCATACCGACATCCCGAGCCAATTTTGAGCGTATCAAGACGATCCTGTAGGTATGAGTGGAACAGATGTCAGCGTAGTGGTTGCGGCTGGTATTCAGATTATGGTTGATACGATCGACGCCTGCTTCCCGTAATTCCAGGGCCTGATCTGGTTTCAACAGACCGAGACAACAGCAGATGTGCAGACCATATTCCGCTTTGATTTTCTTGACGACGTTGGCCACATGGGAGACTTCGCGATTGGTGGGTCCACGGCCACTCGCCACGATGCAGTAGGTTCTCGCTTGTGATTCAGCAGCCTGTTTGGCTCCCGCCAGCAACTTCTCTTCATTCAGGAAGACATATTTATCGATGGAGGCATCCGAAACCTTCGATTGCGAGCAGTAGCCACAATCTTCGGGGCAGAGGCCGCTTTTAGCATTTTTGAGGTAATAGAGCTGGACCTGATTTCCAAAATGTCGCTGTCTGACCTCATAAACTGCGGCCAGCAGGTTCAACAGTTCCGTATCAGGAGACTGCAGGATAGAGAGTGCTTCTTCTTTGGAAATCGTCTCTCCCCCCAGAACTCGGGCGGACATTTCGTGCCAACGGGAAGATGCAGGTGAAGCGGAAACGGTCATCAGTACAGTACCTTGATATTTCATTCTGAAGCGGGAACCCTGCCTCTCGGCAGCAGTTTTTTCTGCCACAGAGATTATCACGATGCCCTCCCTCGCGACAAGGCAGATCAGAATTTCACCTGATTATTGAGGGAAAGATGCTTGTAACCAGTCCTGTATCCCACTAATGGGTCACATTGAACCTCTATTTACTGGTCCAATAACAACCACAACGGGGCCTCAGGATTTGTGCTCATCATTTGTTCGCCCTGCTGTTGTTTCGGGCAGTCTGCAAAAGAAAATTAGATGAACTCGACGGATAATATTCGGGGCTGGTTGATTTAATAGATATGCAATCGTTAAAAGGAAGCAGAGAACCTCTCCACGCGATTTATTCAACCTGACGATGCTTCAGAAAGTATTTTTATGACCATTCTGGTGACAGGGGGAGCCGGTTACATCGGTTCACATGCCGTCCGACAATTGCTGGCCCGTGGAGAGAAAGTTGTTGTCGTTGATAATCTGTTTCGGGGACACAAAGAATCACTTCCTGCAGAAGTCGATTTTTATGAAGTCGATCTGATTGAACAGAGTCAACTTGAAGAGATCATCAAAAAACACAGTATCGCGGCGGTCATCCATTTCGCGGCTCTGGCCTATGTGGGTGAATCGGTAGGGGATCCTTACTGGTACTACACGAATAATACCGCCGGCACCTTATCACTCCTGAAAGCGATGGAGTCGTGTGGCCTGAAGAAGATCGTCTTCAGTTCAACCTGTGCCACCTATGGGGTGCCAGACGATCTGCCCATCCTGGAATCAACCCATCAGGAACCCATCAACCCTTATGGATGGTCGAAGCTGTTCGTCGAGCGCATGCTGATGGATAAGCTAGTGATGGATCCTGAGTTCTCCTTTACTGCTCTAAGATACTTCAATGTTGCCGGTTGTTCCCTATCCGGAGAAGTCGGAGAAGATCATCAACCGGAAACGCATCTGATTCCGCTTGTATTAGAGACAGCACTGGGACAGCGGGAACAAATCAAAGTTTTCGGAACGGATTATCCTACTCCTGATGGTACCTGTATCCGCGATTATGTGCATGTTGAAGATCTCTGCCGGGCTCACCTGCTGGCACTCGACAGCATGAAATCGGGCGAAGGTCGATTTTTCAACCTGGGCATTGGAAAAGGATATTCCGTTAACGAAGTCATCGAATCAGCCAGAAGAGTGACCGGAAAAGAAATCCCTGTCGCTTATGATGAGCGTCGACCGGGCGACCCCCCTGCTCTCTACTGCAACGCGGATAAAATTAAAAACGAACTTGGCTGGGTTCCTGAAATTAAAGAACTGGATGACATCATTGCCTCAGCCTGGAACTGGTTCAAAGATCATCCAAACGGATATGAAGGCTGATCTCTACATGCAGTTTCAAAACCCTCTAAAATTTAGGGTTCGTATAAATATCAATAAAAAACGGTTCTTCCCGAGTTGCGAGAAGAACCGTTCTTTTATTGACAGGTTGAGGAACAACCTTTTTTTGATGGAATACAGTGATCGACCGGAGTGATCAGTAACCGACATAACACCTGAGCGATCGACCATACAAAGTGATGTTGGTCGAAGCGAGTCGAGGTCCTTCATTTTCGAAGAAGACATCGTTCGGTGACTCAGCGGCTGTATCGATTGCCAATGTCCATTGGGCAGGTTGAATCATCTCGGGTAACTGCACTCGCACAGGTTCCCAGCCAGAGTGCATCACGATCAGAATGTTATTTCCGGCTTCCACCAGGTCCGACGCGAGATTGCCTCCGAATAGACAGGTTAAAGTCTGTTGATCATGAGCCCAATCGACAGGATGCCCCAACCTGTTATACCAGGAGACATCCGGCAACCGCATCGGGTCGGTTACCTCACCCGAAAGGAACTCGGCTCGTCTTAATGTGGGTTGAGAACGCCGCAGCTTGATCAACCCCTTGGTGAACCGCAACATATCTTTGTGCCGGTTGACAAGCTCCCAGTTGAACCAGGAGAGGGCATTATCCTGACAGTAGGTATTGTTATTCCCCATCTGGGTACGCCGTACTTCATCTCCACAGAGGAGCATCGGCACACCCTGACTGAGGAACAAGGTCGCCAGGTAGTTTTTAACCTGCCGATTTCGCAGCTTTTCGATTTCCTTGTTTTTGGTCGGACCTTCATGACCAAAATTCATCGAACAGTTATGGTTTTCACCATCGCGGTTATCCTCACCATTCGCCTCGTTATGTTTCTCGTTGTAAGAGACGAGGTCATTCATGGTGAAGCCGTCATGAGCAGTCACAAAGTTAATACTGTGATACGGAGCACGGTCACCCGACTGGTAGAGGTCACTCGATCCAGCCATGCGCGTAGCAACTTCACCCAATGTCGGAGTGAAACCATTCCAGTAACGACGAACGTCATCCCGGAAGCGGCCATTCCATTCTGCCCAGCGAATGTGAGAGAACGAACCAACCTGATAGGCTCCCGCAGCATCCCACGCCTCAGCGATAATTTTGGTATCGGCCAGGAGAGGATCTTCGGAAATCGTCTCCACGAGCGGCGGGTTGGGAACGAGTCGACCGTGCCGATCTCGACTGAGAATCGACGCCAGATCGAACCGGAAACCATCAATGTGATAATTGCACACCCAGTGACGCAGACAATTGAAAATCATCTCGCGAACGACAGGGTGGTTCCCATTGATCGCATTTCCACAACCAGAGTAGTTGCTGTAAATAGCTCGATCAATTTTCTCCAGGTGATAATAGACTCCGTTTTCCAGCCCTTTAAAGCTGATCGTGGGGCCTTTTGCATTCCCTTCGGCGGTATGGTTAAAGACGACGTCGAGAATCACTTCGATCCCGGCCTGATGGAGCGCCTTTACCATCTGCTTGAATTCATTCACCTGGCAACCCGGCTCTGTGCCCGCAGCATAACCCCGGTGAGGTGAGAAAAAGGCTAGCGTATCGTAGCCCCAGTAGTTCGGTAAGCGTTTGTCGTCCGGGTGCCAGTGGTTCGTCGGGAATTCGTGAACCGGCATCAACTCGACTGCAGTTACGCCCAATGATTTCAGGTAAGGAATTTTATCGATGATTCCGAGATACGTTCCCGGATGCTCAACACCACTCGTACCGGATTGGTGAACCCCCGACATGCATCTCGTAAATAACGCTTTCCGAGAGAGGCCGTCCCAGGTGCCGATCTCCATCCCAGTTGAAATCGTCATCGACGACAACACATTTCGGAGGCCGGACAATTCCATCTCTCGCATGGAGAAAATCACCGGCGAGGGCTTTGGCGTAGGGGTCAATCAGGCGTGCTTTTCCGTCAAAACGGCGCCCTTCAGTCGGCGCCCAGGGGCCATCAGCCTGAAAATGATAAAGCTGGCCTGGTCCGATAAACGGGACAAATAGTCCAGATATCACCACATTTCCCGTTCACCCTGTCAAATTCGATGATTTGACTCGGTTCAAGGTCCTTAACGTCATCGTACAGGAGGAGTCGCATTTCCGTCGCAGATCGACTGTAGACTGCGAACTGGACCCCATGACCCTGTAAAACAGCTCCGTAAGGAAAAGTGTGAAGTGACTGGATAGTGGATTCATTAGCGATGTTCCAAGCATTGCAGGTGAACTTTAATAATTTAGTGGAAACGTTGTCTGACCATCAATCCTTGGACA
The DNA here is from genome assembly GCA_041398805.1 of Planctomycetaceae bacterium. Classification (GTDB taxonomy): domain Bacteria; phylum Planctomycetota; class Planctomycetia; order Planctomycetales; family Planctomycetaceae; genus Polystyrenella. The sequence goes on from JAWKUC010000006.1 coordinate 187,200, forward strand.
CAACTCCTCACCAAATTCTTTTCTGCGGCGGGCACGCTGAACGAAGCTTCTATACCTGACTGTTTCCATTTGTACAATCAGGATAGTAGGATTTTTATTAACGGCTCGGAATAGAAAAGAATGGTATACATCGATACTTTCGGCTCATTCTTTTCCACGGTTTCAAAATTTTTTGAGGAGTGGAGTGTTTGCCCCAGACTCCTCACTTGGTGAAACTCGATTCTTCAGTATGATCTGTACTGTTTCCACTTTTTCTGCAAAATGACTGAGATTCTTTAGCGACTGCGTAATTTATGGTGACCTATCAGCCAGCTATTTTTCCAAAGTATGACTTCCGCGAATAAATAATTTGCAATTTTCCCAAAAGCTGATCCGGCTTTAACAACCAATCCGCAAGGATTGGAGAGTGGAGGAGAGATTGTTGGCGGTCTCCTAAATTTCCATGTCCCCCTGGTGAGTTGTTGAATCATAAAGTAACCCTGATGGGGTTGGGAAACTTTGCGGAGGGGTCGCAGCGGCTAAATACCTGATTCAGCATAAGGTAGAGCTGACCATCACCGACCAGGCACCGGCAGGAAAACTGGTCGAGACACTTGCGGAACTCGATGACCTGCCTATGGAAGAAATCAGACTGGGAGGCCACCAGGAGGCCGATTTCAAACAGGCCGAATTGCTGGTCGTGAATCCAGCTGTGCCCCCCGAAAATAAATGGCTGCAATATGCACAACGTCGAAACATTCCAGTTACCACCGAACTCGGTCTGCTCTGGAATGAACTGATCACACGGGGAATTAAAATTGCGGCGGTGACGGGTAGCAATGGAAAATCAACAACTGCCGCACTGCTGCATTCAATATTACAGGAAGAGTTCGGTCGCGCCTGGCTGGGAGGCAACCTGGGCGGAAGCCTGTTGCCGGATTTAGATCAGATGGCCGAGGGTGACTGGGTTGTGCTGGAGGTATCCAGTTTTCAACTCCATCTCATCGAAGCTCTCAAACCTGCAGCGGATATCGCGATTGTGACCAACTTCAGTCCGAATCATCTCGACTGGCACACCAACCTTGATCATTATCGTCGCAGTAAACAAGTTTTATTGCGTTACCAGAGGCCGGATCAGATCGCCATTCTCAACGCAGGTGATGCAGGCTCGAATGACTGGCCAACTCAGGGTAAGCTTTCTTACTTCCTGATCGAACCTGGTGACATTCCCGTAGAGATTGATTCCAGTAAAGTACTGGTACGCTCGGTGACCAGTGAACTACAAATCTCCGGCGACGATAAAACTTACCCGGTGCAGGAATGGACGCCACTGCGGGGCAGGCATCACCTGGCCAATCTGGCAGCGGCAATTTCGGCTGCGCACGTTCTTGGAATTTCCATGCAGAGAGTTGAAGCCGGTTTACGAAAATTTAAACCCTTGCAACATCGCCTGGAGTTCATTACCCGAAAACAGAACAGAGAATTCTATAACGATTCCCTGGCCACGACTCCCGAATCGGCCATCGCCGCATTACAGGCTTTTGAGCAACCGATCGTTCTGCTGGCAGGTGGATACGACAAGGGAAGCGATCTGAGTCTATTCGCCAGAGAAATGCTGGAAAGCTGTCGGCATGTAGTGCTGATGGGGCAAACTGCCGAGACTCTGGCTTTACACTTGCAGTCTTATAAATCAGTAGAAGATCAAACCACCTGGGAAATCGCCTCAAACTTTCGTCAGGCTTTTTCAGCGGCCTGGTCTCATGCAGAGCCAGGTGACGTCATCCTGCTCTCGCCCGGTTGTGCCAGTTATGGCTGGTTTAATAACTTCCGCGAACGGGGAGAGGCATTTGCATCACTCTGCAATGACTTACCTGATTAGCAGGTAACAGAGAGATCATTAAAGCAGTTCAGCAATTGGCCGTCCGGAAGGAAGAATCGGAACGGGACGTCCTGAATGGTCAATGAGGTTATGTTCCCAGTTGATTCCCAGATGTCGATAAATTGTGGCCAGCAGATCCTGAGGTGTATAAGGAGCTTCTGTCGGGTACTCCGCTTTCGAGTTGGTCGCTCCCACAACCTGTCCCATTTTCAAACCACCTCCAGAGATAAACGCGGTGTATGCAGAAGCCCAATGATCACGGCCTGTACCGCTGATATTATTTTTCAGTAGTGGCGTACGTCCGAATTCACCTACAGCAACCACCATCACATCCTGATCAAGTCCTCGATCATGAATGTCGCGAACCAGCTGTGACGGCTTGATCCATGAAGGGCAAGCGTCTTTCCACATACCGGCAAAGACCCGGTTGACCAGCGTTCAAAATGATCGTCCCAGTTGGTGTATTGATTCCCGCTCATTGGAGTATTGAGATAGATCGTCGTTACAGCAGTGCCCGCTTCTGCCAGACGCCGCGCGAGCAGACACGATTGTCCCCAGGTATGACGTCCGTAGTCATCGCGAGTCTGATCACTCTCTTCCTTCAGATCGAAGGCTTTCGCTGTCTCTGGACTGGTCAGCATCTGCAAAGCTAACTCTCGGAATTCGTCAGTCCCCTGCAAATTCTGGTTGGCATCCAGATCACTTCGCAAGAGATCCAGTTGCTTGACCAGTTCTCCACGTGATTGCAATTCGGCACGTGTCATCCCCGGAGGCAATGTTAAATGCGGTGGTGCATACGAATCTGCTGAAGGATTACCCGCAGCAAAGGGGCTATGCTTAACACCCAGATAAGCAGGACGGATCATATAGATCCGATCAGGAATCGATACATAAGGGGGCATGAAGTTTTCATTCGTCCCCAGCATGTGACTGGCCACTGCCCCCAGGCAGGGATGATTACTTTTGGAAGAAGAGGTTGGGTCAAGCACCTCGGGTCTCTTCCCGGTCATCACGGTGATTCCCCCATCGCTGTGGATGTTCACATCATGATGCAGCGAACGGACGAGAGAGAACTTATCAGCGATCTCTGCATGCAAAGGAAGATGTTCACACAAATCCATCCCCGGAACTTTGGTCGAGATTGGAGAGAAACAGCTGCGATAGGTTGAGGGAGCATCGGGTTTGAGATCGTAGGTTTCCAGCTGCGAAGCACCACCATGCTGGAAGAGAAAGATCACCGATTTCCGTTGTCGCTGATTACCGGCCGCCTCTTTCGCCTGCAGAATCTGGGGTAATGAGAGCCCCCCCAGTGCGAGGCCACCAATCTGCATGAACTGACGCCGATTTACAGGCCCCGGGCAGCGTTTCATAAAAGCAGATCCTGATAAAGTCTGATAGTACGATGTTCACATCAACAATGGTTGATATTTATCGTAGCGACTTAAAAACAGGATTACAAACTGAATTCGCCATCATAGCCTGAGGCAGCTCAGTTATTCCGTTGCGGGTAGACGCCGCAAATACTGGTAGGTGACGTCGTCATAGGAGTTGTCTGCGAGATTGTAATCGAAGATGTTCTCCAGCAAAGTGGTTTGCAGATCGACGTTGGTGAAATCAAACGTAATCAGCTTACCTGCGTCTCCGGGGACATCCTGTCGGGTGAACATGATTCTGCGCGGGAATAAGGTCGCTCGATCAAGGAACAGTTCCACCGAATCGGGAATGTGACGGGGAAGTCGGGAAATGTTGCTCACGGAATGGCGATCAAGAAATGCCTGATTCCAGGTTCCCCGCAAGCTCAACATGCTGACCCCACTCTGAGAGACTTCCACCGGTTCCTGGAAGGTCATCTCTTTTTCAAGGGCTGTAAAGAGGGCAGTCAGACCTCCCACTGCTAAATCGGAGACATACTGGGCGGAATCAACCCGCCGATTCGTCTCAGCTGCCTGGAGAATCATTCCCAGGTCACGACGAGTTATTTTCGGTTCTTCATCGGGAGATAACTCCTCCGAGTGGCGTTTCAGTTCCGTCCATAAGATTGAACCATCACTGACATTGAGAAGTTTGCCGCGAGTGTTTTTCGTCTCAATTTCAAGCTCCATCCGCAGCTGGTTTCCCTCCCCTTCGATATACCTGCCACGGGCGAGGATGGGGTTTTCACCAATCCGTATCGCCTGGATCAAATCGGCACTGAAGGGTTTGAATTGATGCAGGTTCTGGCGACATTGCATCAGCAACTCTCGCCCGGCAGAAGGCAGGGAGGTCTCCGAAACATCATTAGCGCGCAAAGCAGGGTTAATGCTGACCAGTGGGGGTTGACCAGGATTGGGAGTCCCTGACATATCCCCATGATCTGCAACAGGATGCGCATTTTTTTCCTGTTTTAAATGGTGATTGTACCAGTCGAGAGAGACCCACCCCACTCCAATCAGAATGACCAGACAGGCAGAGATCCGGATATATAAGCTGGGTAATCTCTTCATCTTGTTCTGATTTTGCGGGATTTTCCAAAGAATTGGAGGGTAACGGTCCGAAAAGAGAGTTATGTGGAACACCGTTCTGCAAATTGTCGCGCTGAAAAACCCATTCAAGGTTAGTTACAGCAGCCTCAACCGGCTGAAACGTCTCACATTTGGTTGGGGATTTTAAACAGACCTGGCTTTCGGGTCGACGCCAATTTGCAGGAGGAAAGTGTGACCCGGTCCGCTAAATGGGAATTGCCGGACCAGGAAGCCGTGAGCCACAGAACTCAAATTCCGACATTCGGGGAAATAATCCGCTTTGAATGGCAAACCAGTCAGCTATCCAGAAGCTAATCCTAAAGGGGGGATTAAGATGAAGTGCTACTTCCTGGTCCTGGGGACCATCCTTGTCGTTTGCGTCGGTTGCACAACCGGCGGACAACACCTGGTGAAGCAAAAGGACAATTATGTCGCTCCACCTGCCGCACAAATGTCTCGACCGGGTCCAATGGTGGACGGCCCCGGCCCCGGTGTCATGATGCCGGAACTCATGCAGGTTGCCTATCATGAACCGATGGAATCGGGGATGGCTAACGCTCCTGAAAACATGACCTCACAAGTTCGTTTCCTGGGTCCAGTCGGGAATGCATATCGGCTGGCAGGTTGAAGTGGATTCGCCGAGAGCCAGATCATGGCTCTGGGACGTTACAACTTCACACAGGCTGCCACTTACCGTCTGGTGCTGACCAACATTCCTGGTCCCGGTCGTGAAGCTGACTGATCCTGTATCCTACCTTACAGGTCTATCCAGCCCATCCCACGACTCAGGCTTACCTGATGCACAACACAATTCCAATCGAACTCAATGATGAAGACCTCGCTCAGATTGAGAGCAACAACTTCGTCACGAAAGTGATCTACCTGCCTGAACCTAAATATCAGGAACTGGCGATTGCCGGTGTTGAAACTCTGGTTTCAACCCGCCTTGAACCAGGTGTCGATCCAGTTGCCGAAGCAGATCGCCGGGGAACAATCCTCGCTGTCTTCCGGGTTGGAAACAAAGACCTCGAAATGTCAGCCGACCTCCAGCCTCACTCGGTGGTGGTCCAGGTGGCATTCAACAACCAGCTACAACGGTATGAACGAGCGAGTTTGCTCCTCCTGTCCCCATCGAACTGATGCCAGGTGGCATGAACGGCGTTCCCGGTCCACAGATCATGGGTGGCTATGCAAACGGACCTGGATTCCTGCTCAAAGCATGATCGCCGGAATGGGCCCCATTCCTTCTTACGGAATGCCCATCACAGGGACACCTATTGGATTGCCTGGTCCAAACCACATTCCACTGGGAGGTCCTGCTGGTCTCAAGTCGCACACCATGCGTAACCTGAGTCACAACGTTGTACCACAGCCTGTTGATCACATGCTGATCGACGTACAACACAATCCGGGATACAGCGTACCTGCTCCTGTTAAACACATCGAGTACAGTGAATCACATCCGACTCACAGTCCCGATGAAGAACTCTACCCTGCCTGGGACTTGCCTGCAGGTGCTGAGGAGCAGGAGCGGCATTCTGCCCGTAATCCCATTATCCCCGTAATCAGGGATGGGAAGACTTATCCTGGATAGCTGAATTCAAATCGACGCGGACCAGACCTGTTCCCAACTTCTGGTCTGCGTCGATCTCTGGTTTCGACCAGAGAGATGTCCAATGTAGATGCACAATGATACCTGGAAAAAATAAACGATGAGCGTTCTCCATACGTTTATCGAACCACAGGGAAAGTGGAACCGATGACAGTTCAACAAGATGGCAACCGCAAGCAGGCAAACCTCTGTTGCTTTTTGAATGCTCCATTTTCTACTTCTCAGCTTGACCACCAGAACGTGCTACGCTTTCTGCTCGTACTGACTTTGATGGGTCTGTTCGCCCTGCCAGCGTTTGCACAAGGTCCCCGTTATTTTCCGTTGAATCAGTACGCGCCAACAGGTCGCCGCTCACTGGGCTTCTGTGCTTGGGCATCCTCGCCCTCAATACGCCCAACCCGTTCGCGTTCACTTGCCCACTACAGGTGAAATCACCTTCTACGGAAACACTCCCAGACAGAACCTTCACCGCGATGGCAGGGTTGAATGTGGGTCAGGTCTTTCGCTTAAAACTGACCGGACTGCCTGAATATCCCGGAGTGAGTTTGTATCCGACAATTGAAGTTCTGGATCAACTGCATCCGCCACAGAATGAAGAATTGAATTTTCCGGTTGAAATCGAGATCACTGAAGATGAAATTCAACTGGTGCTGGAGGGAGGACTGGTTTCAAAAGTCCTTTATCTGGAGCAGCCACAGTTGGCAGTGCCAGAACTACAGAAAAGACCGGCTCCGACTCAACTTCTGCAACAGCATATGAACCTGCTGGAAGAAGCCGATCGTGTGGGACGTCCCATTCTCCTGCTGCGCATGGGAGGACGAGAACCTGCGAATGAAGATTCAAGCAGTCCCTTCTTCACTCCTGAATCATGGGTGACCCGGTTGCCGCAAATCGAACGCAGGTTCAACAGCCAGTCAAAGGGGACTCGCGAGAGCAGTCTCAACCGAAACAGAACAGATTGATTCACACAATAAAATCATAAGAACCAGTGCCAGTTCACGGGTATCGATGAAACAGACTCCCACAGGACTGACCGAACGGACCCGATTGTACGAGCTCTTTCCTGATGAATACATTGTGGATGGTGGCGACCGGGGTTGCCTATTCATTATGAAAACCGGGCCCTGGCAGGTCTTGAATCAGAGGACACCGTCGCCGAATACCAGAATGAAACGGGTGCACCAGATGTGACCGTTTCCAACCGGGTCGTCATTTACCGCCTCGATTTCGAGCCATGAGTGTGCACCAGCACCCCTTCTCCAGAACAGCCCTGGCGAAATTGGGGGGACTGCATGAAACGACCAAAGGGGTCGGCATGAATCAGTCCACCGGACTCGACACCAAAATTCAGAAAACCCAACTCGATGGTATCCGCACACGCAGCCGCGGAAGTGAACTTGAACAGGGAGAGGCATTCTCAGGACTGACCCAGAACACCTATCCGACAGGTCACACCAAGTTGATCAATGTCTATGAGGATCTCCAATACATCAGAGCGGGTCGCTTTGAGCGAATGACTTCAGCTGAAATCAAAGCTGGACTACACGGAGCCTTTGCGTGGTCACAGGACATGTTCCCCTGCGTAAGCGCCAGTTCATCTGCTGGAGTACAGCTTCAGGCAAACTTTATTGCTGCCGAAATTGTGGGACTGGAAATCGATAAAGGGACACCTGGAAAACTGCGAATCGTGAAGATGGCAGATAAGGTAGAAGCCAAATCGGGTGACATCATCACCTTTACAATTCGGTTCGATAACATGGGTGATCACACGGTCCACGGTGTTAAAATCACCGATCACCTGACACCTCGTCTTGAGTTTATCGAAGGAAGTTTCAAAGCCGAGCGGGAAGGCGAGCTGCGCTTCTTCGATGGCTCAACTGATAAAAGCATCCTGCGTTTTGAAATGGTAGGCGAGCTCAAAGGTCACGAAGGTAGCGTCCTCACATTCCAGGCACGCGTTCGTTAAGGAATAGACGACTCTATTTCACACCGACTGTCGGTCAACTTCTCTGATACAGAAAAAACTTAGAAAAATAATCTGCACGAATGCTCTAATCGGAACCGATAATGAACGTCAGAGAAGTAGATCATTAAAAGACGCTGCAACCAAAATATGATAAAACCTGCGAATGCGACGATTCTGGGGGGAACCGCATTCGCAGGTTATCTTTTTTTCTGCTCTATAAAATTGGTTTCAAAACCCTCTGATGGGTCACATTGACTCTGTCCTTGCAGTGTCGACAACAACCACAACCAAGTTTTGATATGACCTTTAAGCTTGAGGCAACATCTGCCTCGCTTACTTCTCGGCAGAGAGCACCCATTCTTCATCGAACTCGGCGTGCTTCATTGTCTTGCCTTCTTTGGCACCATCCTTAGGGGTGAAGTAACTGTAGATCGCATGCAAGCGACCATCTTTCGATTGCATAATCGCCGGGTAGTGATAACTTCCCGCCTCCTGATCTTCCAGTCGACGAGACCATTTCCAGGTTTCCCCTTCGTCGTCCGAAATTGAAACGGCCAGTTTGTGACGACCTTTTCCAACGTCGTTATGAATCATTGCCCAGTGACCATTGGATAGACGGACCGCATCAATCCCGGCACTCGGATTGGGCATCTCGGAGGCAACGGCATCAGTCCAGGTTTCGCCATCATCAGTTGAAGTAGAAACCTTGATCTTCTTCTCAAAGCCATTATCACGTTGGTAGGCAACCAGAGTTCCATCGTTCTTGCGCAGCACAGTGGGTTGGATATTTCCAAAACCATACAACGGTTTGCTGGCACGCCAGCTTCCACCCCCATCATCACTGATTGCCATCAGAGAGATCGAATAGGTGTCTGTATACAAAGGCAGAATCATGCGTCCGCTGGGAAGAATGGTGGGCTTACAGCGGGGCATCCAACCCAGACGTTGAAATAACTTGTCGCCAGCAGTTTCACGAATGGCAGCGAAGTAATTCGACTGTCTTTCGCTCAATGGTTCTTCACGAGCAAGTAACAGGGCATCTGTTCGCTCAATCAATTCTTTTTCAAAGTCATCCGGTTTGAGGAACATCACTCCATGTCGTCCCCATTCCGGTTTGCCATCTGCAGCAAAGCGATTGGTGACCATAAAGTTGGTCAGTGCCGATTCCCAGGTATTGGCGATGATGGTGGGCCAGAACAACCACAGATTTCCCTGAGGATCAACAATCATTGCTGTGTTGCAGTCGGGAAATCCGGGAAAGTCTGCTACCTGATAATCCTCTCCCCATACACTCTCGCCCTTTTTCTTCAGAGCTCCCATAATCACGACATCATCTGCGGTTCGTTCCCCGGCACCTCGATACCAGGTTGCATAGAAGTCACCATTGGGTAACTCGACGATTGCAGGGGCGTGATTATGATCTTCACGCATCGGAAAAATGAATTCGGCCTGGAAGTGAGGGTCTTGTGCCATTATTGAGCCAGCAAAGACCAGAAGTAACAGACAACTCAGAAAACCAGCACGAAGCATTTCCAGGTTCCTCAGGAAAATATGTGAGAGTGGAGGGGAAGCAAAGGTTTGAATCTGCCCTCAGTCAAGCAGGATACGCAGTGAGCCGAAAACTGGTTCGGCTCAAGACAAAGGGGCAGGAATTCAGACCATCCCGTTAATGGGAGTCTGTTAATAGACCATTCAGCACAGCAATCTGTCAAGCAAGCCTTGAGATTTAGTCAGTATTGCGTCTAACTCCACTCAGTTAGGATCAATAGCCCGCAAAACTTGCCTATCTCCTACATCAACCGAGTGAAAGTGGTAGGCTGAAGAGGCAGGCAGAGCCGTCGTACTGATGCTTCTCTCGATCTTCGTCAAATGCATTCGCAAAGGGACGGAGATTGAGAATACTGTCAGGTATTTTCACTTCGCGTGCGTGCAGAAATTTACATTCGGTGTGCCGGCAGATTTTTCCACTCTGCCTGCTGGTAATGGCGAACTTGAATCACGCGACTTTGATTATCCGGGAATAAGTTGAAATCCGATTTGTGAATCGGAGAGGTCGTTTCGAGGTTCGACCTCTAACTCGGCTCGGCGAATGGTGACGTCACCCGGTGCCTCGATTCCGATCTGGATACGGCTTCCGTTGACTTTGATGACTGAAATACGAACATTGTCTGCCAGTACGATAGACTCCCCCGGCTTCCTGCTGAGTACCAACATGGTTCCCTCCTGATTGCAGCATTCTCTGTTGTTGAAATCCCCTGTCCTGATTGGGACAGGATTGCAGTGGTAGAGAGTCTTTGCAGTGACTCCCTTCACTACCTTGATTAAAAGTATTTTCCGTGTTTCCTACGAATTTCGCAGTATTGTAGATCACAATATTTGATGTTTCATGTAATTTTTTCAAGTTTTTACCTGATTGTCAGTCTAAAACCCGGATTGACGGATTCTCCCTAACATTATAAACAGAAGAGACTTAATAAATTTTAACAGTATTTTTCCTGTGTTTATCCCGGGAATTTTATGGAATTTTAAGACAACGGATCATGTCGAAAACCACGAGTACACTTCATTTTAATGATGGTAAGCCATCAATCTGGCGTGAAGAAACACAGATTCTCTGCCTGGCTGCAGAGCGGCCAGCCTGGGTGAATCTCACATTGCAACTCGACAATCGTGGTTGCCACTCTCCCCGACTGGAAACAGTTTCCACCGAGTCTGAGCTGCTGAATCTCGTCCATGAGCATGAATACGATGTGCTCATCTTTGCTTTCAGGCGGTTAACTAACTTCGAAGCAGAGGTGGGAAACCTGCTGCGTTCGATTCGGCTCAGTGGCAACTCCGATCCAGTCCTGCTGTTAGTCGAGCAGATGCCAGCCCAGACACTCGCCAGCTGTTATGAAGCCGATATCGAGTTTCTCCACACATCGCTTTTCTGGGACTCCCCGGCGCTGGTCTTTGCACTGGAGCGTGCTCGGCTGCGACATCGAATGCAGGAAGAGCACCTGGCCTGGGGACGGGAGCGAAAACAGAAACTCATTCAGGAGAAGAAGGAATCGGAGCGAATTCTGGAGCAGCAACGCAATATGTTAAGCGATCTAAAATCGCTGGCCCGCTCGGATATTCTGGCTGATGAGCTGACTGATCCTTCGTTTTCGCGTCAATTAGAGGTTCACCCATCTCAATCGAGGGCTCTCTCGGGTACCTCCACCATTGTGACCGAGTTGACCCGGTATTATGCCGCCCTGCTCAAATCTTATGTGGTGATGGGAACGGGCTCTCTGAATGAGGAGATCAAAGAGGTCGCTTTTCAAATTGAAATGAGCGGCCTGTCCATCCGGGAGACCATGGCGCTTCATCTGGAACAGGTTGAGGCCCTGATGACTGGCCTGGGTAATCGCAGCAGCCGCCATATCATGAGCCGAGCTGACCTGCTGATTCTGGAATTGATGATGCACCTGGCCGAACAGAAAAAAACCCGCTGAGTTAAAACGGGTAATCTGGGCTTTCTTTTCGGGTCAGTAAGCCTGCCCAGCCAGGGTTGAGTTGACCGGCGGTCCACCGGAAGCTGTACCGGCTGTAACGATTTTGTCGATGGTAGGGAATATCTGCTGTGCGGCGGTGTTGCGCTGTCTGCGCGACTGATCGAAGATCACCACACATCCCTCGACCAGGATCAGCCCGGATGCATTGGACCCTCCTGCGAAGTGAGCGAAATCGCTTCGGCAAAATCATGTTGAATCAACTCTGCTGCTTGTCAGTCACCTGTTGTCTCCTGCTGTTGATCGGTAGTGATAAACAGGTCATGGCTCAAGCTGGATTGATTCAACCATCCGTTCCAACAGCAACTCAACCCTCCTCACCCACAACAGAGGACGCGCGTCTGGTTCCCTTCATCCCCTGTATGCCGGGGAAGCAGGTTTATGCAGCAGAACATCCCGGACAAGTCCGTCCTCCCGCAGTGCAGGGACACAATCAGCATCAAACAGGGCAACCTTTAAACTATAATCCTGCGATTCAACATTACCCCGTTGGTCAAATGCAACCCGGGAACCACTTCGTTCCAGTGCAACAGGGTTTCATTAACGCTCCCGCAGTTAACTCGCCCGGTACACAAAACCTCGATGTACGCGCTTTACAGGGAGTGATGCAGGTACAGCATCAACAATTTGGGAATGGCACACAGCGACCTTACCTTCCCGGTGCTCCGCATGGTCGTCAGATGCAAACGGCAGGTCATTCTGCAAACAATCAGGTAACGCTGGTCAACGGGAATATAACTGCTGCGGATGGCTCTACGATCGATCCCCATGCGGCTGTCTATTCCGGGTGTGAATTTCCTTCCGCGAAAGAATGCCGTACCTGCCATGAAAAGATTTACGAAGAATGGTCAGTCTCTTCGCATGCTTACGCTTCCGTCTCTCCAATGTTTCACAAGTTCGAGCAGACCATTAATAATCTGGCTCAGGGAACGCTCGGTTATTTTTGCTTGCGATGTCATGCTCCTGTCGCCACGACTCAAGGGTTAAGTCGCGACGAGGCGATCTGGAACGGTAGCCCTGCCGCCAAAGAAGGAGTGACCTGCGTCGCCTGTCACCGGGTCAAGGAACGCTATGGACGAGTCAATGGGGAACGTCGCATGGAACCTGGTCCAGTGACAGCCCCTGTCTACGGTGCTGGTAATGGACAGACCTTGCAGAACGTGATTTCACAATCAGAAAAATACAAAGTTAAAACGACCTCGGGAGACAAAACCCCGGGGCAACCGATTCACCAGGGGATCATTCAATTTGAGCAGATCTCTTCCAGTCATTTTTGTGTGAGTTGCCATCAGGTTGCCGTTTATCCCGGTATAAAACTGGAAGTTGTCTGGGAACAGTATCGTGCTTCACCCGCAGCCAAAGAGGGTATCAGCTGTCAGGATTGCCACATGGGTAAAGTGGCTGGAAAACACTGCGGTTACGAAACAGCTCCCTCAGCGATTGTGAATGAAATCCCCATAAACCCACGCCGCAAACATTCAAACCACATCTTCTTCGGACCGGGGACCTCTATTGCGCATCCGGGAATTTTCCCGATGAACCCCAAAGCAGACCGCTGGACGATGAACGACTGGCTTAAGTTTGACTGGCGTGCCGGGTGGGGAACAGAGGAGTTTGAAAACAGGATCGATGATGGTTTGATCAAGGTAACATTCCCCAAAGTTTGGGAGTTCGCCGACGACCGCTACGATGCCCGCGATATCATCACGGAGAATCAGCGTAAACTGGCCATCAAAAATAAATCGCGACATGCGTTGATGGAAAATGCTTCCAAGGTGACGGGGCCATTCTTTGATTCCCAGGTTGCCTGTGGTTCCGATCTCAATTTTCATTATGTCGTCAAGAACCAGAGTAATGGTCATAACATGCCGAGTGGTTCACTTGGTGCTCAACCACAAATCTGGCTGAACGTCTCGCTCACTGGTCCGGAAGGGACACCCATCTGGGAATCAGGATATGTTGACGGGAACGGAGATCTGGCTGACCTGCACTCTTTAGAGGTTGCTGCAGGACGAATCCCTCACGATGACCAACTCTTTAATCTCCAGACAAAATTTCTGATCACCGGCGTCAAAGGACCCGACCGGGAGTTTTATCTGCCTATCAATATGGACTTCGACCAGCTTCCATTTATTCGTCCGAGTGGTTTTCCCATCACGACAATGAATCATCCACCCTTTATTCGCATGGAAGGTCATTCCCTTCCACCACTGGGTGAACGGGAAGCCAAATACTCTGTTCCAGGTAAGTTCATCCAACGACGAGGTCGGTATCGGCTTTCAGTCCGGATGCGAAGTCGCTCGGAACCGATCTACTTCATGCGATTCTGTCAGGCAACGCCTGAAATGGAACGGGCCATGAATGACAGTATTGTTGACTTCCACGAGTACGCCGTTGATTTTCATGTGAAGTGATCTAAATCGACAACTGTGAATGTGCCTGGTTTTTAATCTGACTTTGTCTTCTGAGTATTTGATCTGTATGGTTAACGTGACTGCAATCTGGAACTGCTTACTGGCTCGTTGGGGAGTATGTCTGATGACTCTCTGCCTGATCTACAGCAGCGGTGCGTCAGCCACTCAGGCACAATCTCTGGAACCGAGATATCAACCTCCCAAATTGACTCTTCAGGCACCGATAGAACAGCAAATTTCGCAAACCGCGATTCAATCACAACCCAATAAGCAACCCGTTCGACCCGTGCAAACGGTATTGCGATACACCCCTCCAGGAGTGCATTTAAACCAGCCACAATTCCCCACTACGGGCACTCAAACTACAGGCAGTGGAACCTGGTTCGGTCATTCGGGAGCTACTTCCGAACCATCCATGAATCAGTCTTTATTCATCGAGCAGGCAACGGGAGTGCAGCTCGGTCCTATAGCACCGAATCCCCGTCAAATTCCTATTCCAAATCAGGTACATGCCCCACCGGCTCAGATCCAGGGCCTACTTTTACCTGTGCAGGCTGAAATATCAAATGAGCCCGAGCCGGAAAAAAAGGAAGAGAAATACTCCACCAACTTGACTGAGGGAACTTTTACCGAGTACTCCTCTCCCCTGCCTCAACATGATTCCATCGCACGCCCAACTGTCTACGATTCCCGTGCCTTCGTGGATGATCCGGATTACAGTCATGTGCCATTCATGCCGGCAGTGGATGCCAGCCCTTATGCCGGCAAGTATTTGAATCCAACTCAACGTCCCTGGCTGGAATTTGGACGGGGTTTATATCGCTATGGACCGATTCCAGAGTCTTCCACCTTGCTGGGCGAGACCAACCTGATGTCTCCCAGTTTTCTGCTGTATGGGGATTACCGTGTCGGCATGGCTTACTTGAATAATCCGACCGATAAAGGGGTCATCGCGAACCGCCTCAATCTGGACTTCGATCTGAAACTAACCGACACCGAACGCTTTCACGCTTTCTGGGGACCGCTTGACAAGAATGCCAGTTTTACCCGCTTGGAATATGTCAGTAGTGAACTCGATATTGTGGAAGAGCTGGATGATGACTTCGACACCTTCTTTTTTGAAGGCGATCTGGGCTCCATGTATGGAGGCTTGATCGGTGAAGACGCTCCCTTTGACATGCCGGTCGCGATTGGTTTTCTCCCCCTGCTCTATCAGAACGGAATCTGGATGGAAGATGCCTTCCTGGGAGCGGCGGTTACCGTCCCGGCTCAGAATAGCCGCGTCCTCGACTGGGTGAACTTTGATGTCACCTTCTTTGCCGGTTTCAACGACATCACCAGTCCTGCCTTTATGAATGTGGGGGATGGCCAGACGCACATGTATGGGGCGACTGCCATGATTGATGCTTACGACGGCTATATCGAAGCAGGTTATGCTTATCTCGACCAACGTGTGAACAGTGAACTGAGTTATCACAACATGGCTTTGGGATACTCTCGTCGTATTCAGGATTTTGTCTCAACAGCAGTGCGAGTCATCGTAAATACTGGACAGGATCCATCCACAGGAGCCAAAACGGCCGATGGTCAGATACTCCTGTGGGAGAACTCGTTCATCACCAGCCAACCTCTGACCTTTGTTCCTTATGCGAACTTCTTTGTCGGTTTTGACAGAACCCAGTCAGTCGCTCGCGCCGCTGGAGCGGGTGGAATTCTGCGAAACACGGGGATCAACTTTGAGACCGACGGTCTAACAGGGTACCCCACCCTCGATGCAACTGGAACAAACACTTATGGCGGGGCAATTGGGGTAAACTGGCTAGGTAAAAATCTGGATTATCAGCTGGTGGTTGAGCTAGCAACTGTGCAGACGATGAAGGATCGAAATGATCGCAATGCTCCAGGCGATCAGTATGCTTTAGGGGTACGCTATCAGGTTCCCCTGAATCATGCCTGGATTTTCCGTGCGGATGCGATGCATGGAATATTGGACAATTCTGATGATGTCTCCGGTGTGCGGACTGAGCTACGCTGGAAATTTTAACCGGGAATTTTTCATTCCCGTTAATGAAAAAAACGTGAGCGAAGCTGGCTCCCGGCATCGACTCCCACTCTTGAATTTCGGAATTAAGCTGAATTTCGAAATACAAATACTCGCAATCACCCGGTGGGATGATATATTTAAGAGTAACCCCCTCTTTATCCTTCTAAAGGGTGTTATGAGACCTGACGCCAAGGATGATTTTTCTTCAGGTCCTCTTAAATATAGTTACGCAGATGGAAAACGTCCGTCACAGGACGAAAGGAGTCATCTGATGTTACCCGCTCGGACCAAGATGAATCGTGTCGCTCAATCTCTTAATTTCGCAGATGACTGCAGCGACGTTTATGAACCTTCTCAACATTTTCGAGATGCGCATCTGGCACATTCGATTGAAAGGGAAGTTCACCACGCTCTGTTAACCACGCCAGGTTTGAAAATTCACTCCCTGGTTATCCACCGAATTCCGGATGGCATCTGTCTGGATGGAACCATCGAACTCGAACAACCGCTGGATAACCCTTGTGAACTGATTACCGCCTTAATTCAGAAAGAAGTAGGGGTCAATCGTGTGGTAAACCGCATGGTGACCTGTAATCCATTTCAGCAGTGTCACTGCTCTTCAGAATCGATTGCCGAAGAGAGTCTGGAACACGTCTAGACTATCTGAATCAGGTGCAAAGTTGCTCTAACAGGAATTCTCACGAATTTCCATGTAGTGAGAGTATGGCTCTGTAAAATAGGCCTTGCAGATTTTATGGTGAAGGTATCTGTGCGTTTACAATGTAGGGATTTTTCAATGACGTGATATGATTAATGTCACAAAATTGAATGCGTTCAGGGTGAGCTCTCAGGCTCACCCTTCTTTATGCGCCGTGATTCCCGCCGAAAGTGAACACTACTGTTCTGATATTGGAGTGGTCAATTCGGTATTGAACCACAGATAGACACAGATGTTTAAGTAGAGTAATGGCGTCTGAAGGATTTCCGACTGCCACTGTTAATCTCTCCTGACAGAATTCAGAACGACTCTAACCTTTGCAATTATTCTCAGAGTAACGATGATGAAACCCATCCGGATACGACAATCGGCACTCACGATAACTTTAATTATCATGTTACTTATAAACTCGTATCACGTTTTCAACTTTCAACTTTTCGCCGCCCCCGATTCAGATAACTCTGCCATGACCGACACACCGGACGAGACTAAAAAACACACAAATCGACTAATCAATGAAACCAGCCCTTACCTACTCCAGCATGCGCACAACCCGGTTGACTGGTATCCGTGGGGATCGGAAGCCATTGAAAAAGCACGGAAGGAAAACAAACCGATTTTTCTGTCTGTCGGTTACAGTGCATGCCACTGGTGTCATGTCATGGAGCATGAGAGCTTCGAGAACGAAGAAATCGCTAAATATCTGAACGAGCATTTTATCTGTATCAAAGTCGACCGCGAGGAACGTCCAGACGTCGATCAGATTTACATGAACTCGGTGGTGGCGATGACAGGGCATGGGGGCTGGCCGATGTCGGTCTTTCTCAAACCGGACTTGAAACCGTTTTTAGGGGGAACCTACTGGCCTCCTTTTGCATCACGAGGCATGGCTGGATTTAGTGACATCCTGAAGCTGGTTCATAACGCGTGGGAGACTCGTCAGGATGAAATTGTCAGAGCGGGAGATGAACTGACACGCGTTGTGCAGGAAATGTCGTCGCCAGGAACCAAACTGGGCGTTCCCTTAAATAAAGAATTGTTGCAGCAGGCACTCAACACACTTATCAAGGCTGCGGATCGGGAACAGGGAGGTTTTGGACAGGCCCCCAAGTTTCCACATGCCATGGACCTGCGGTTACTGCTGCGACTTTCCCGAAGATTTGAATCGACTGAAGCGAGAGAGATCGCACTGTTAACGCTCGACAAAATGGCGTATGGAGGTATGTACGATCAACTGGGCGGTGGCTTTCATCGATATTCGACTGATGCGCGCTGGCTGGTTCCTCACTTCGAGAAAATGCTGTATGACAACGCCTTGCTGGGAAGCCTGTATGTCGAGGCCTGGCAATTGACTCACAAACCTGAATACGAACGAATCGTTCGAGAGACGCTGGACTATGTCCTCCGTGAAATGACCGATTCCTCCGGTGGTTTTTACAGTACTCAAGATGCCGACAGTGAAGGTGTGGAAGGAAAGTTCTTTGTCTGGTCATCTAAGGAAATCAAGGACCTGCTGGGTGAGGAGTCGGCGGCACTGTTCGCAGCCAGTTACGATGTGAGTGCAGGTGGAAACTGGGAAGGTCATAATATTCTGAATCGTCCACGTGACTGGGACGATGTCGCTCGGGATTTCAATCTCTCCCGTGAAGAACTGGAAGCGCAAATGCAGGCTGCACGAGAGAAACTCTTTAACGAGAGAGAAAAACGCATCCATCCTGGACGCGATGAAAAAATCCTCGCTTCCTGGAACGGTTTAATGATCGCCACCTTTGCCCAGGCGGGGATGGCTTTCGATGACGAAAGATATCTGAAGGCCGCTGTGTCCGGGGCCGATTTCATCTGGAATAACATGCGAACCGAGCAAGGTCGACTACTGCATTCCTGGAAGGAAGGGGATGCCCGTTTGAATGGATATCTCGATGATTACACGAATGTCATTGATGCTTATCTTGATGTCTATCAGGCGACGGGAAATAGCATCTATCTTGAGCGGGCTGATGAACTGACCACAATCATGGTCGAGCATTTTCTCGATGAAGAAGCAGGTGGATTTTATTACACCTCTAATGATCATGAAGAACTGATCGCACGTCCTAAAGAAACGCAGGACAATGCGACCCCTTCCGGAAATGCAATGGCAGTTTGTGGCCTGCTCAAACTCAGCCGGTTAACTGGAGACCTGCAAAGAGAAGAGATCGCCTGGAAGACGCTCGAAAGTCTCTCCGGGCAGTTCCGACAAACCACGATGGCAGGAGCCCAATCGCTCATCGGGCTCGATTTTCATCTGGGCCCCACTTATGAACTCGTTTTTGTTTCACCAGAGGAGAACAAGGTTCCGCGGGAGTTGATCACCTCGTTACATCAACAGTTTGTGCCGAACAAGGTGGTCATCACCATTAACAATGGAGCAACCATACCGGAGATACTGAAGGAAGTCCTGCAGGGAAAAACGGCGCAAGGGGGGAAGATCACCCTGTATCAATGCGAACATGGTAGCTGTCAGCGACCCGTGCATGGTGAGAACGAGATCCGGGAAACGCTCAAGAAACTCTAGCCCGAACTTGGTTCAGGCGTGGCTTTTTTCGTGTTGTGGGACGTTGCGTTTTCGCTGCCGATGTTCTCTGTAGATATTCATCAGGTAGAGTGGGTTCCCCACCAGGTATCTTTTGAACTTATCGCGGGGTTGTTGAATAATTCGCCAGACCCATTCATACCCCGCCTTACGGACCCAGAGAGGAGCGCGGGAGACATTATCGGCCCAGTAATCGAATAATCCACCAATGCCCAGACAGACTTTCGTCTGCAGCTGATCTTTATATTCCTCGATCCATTTTTCCTGCAGCGGATTTCCCATACCAACGAGAACGATATCCGGCTTACAGGCATTGATCTGATTAATAGCCGCATGACGGGCAACATCATCCTTGATAAAACCATGATGATAACCGGCCTGTTTCCAGCCAGGAAACATGCGAGCGGCATAGTCGGCAGCTTTCTGTACCGTTTCTGTATCTGACCCTAACAGGTAGTAGGAATAACCTTTTTCGGGAGTGAGAGTGAACAGAGAAGGTACAAAATCAGTCCCGACGAGATTATCGCGGACCTGAATCCCCTGCAATCTGGCTCCCCAGCGAACACCTGTCCCATCGCCAAAGACGCGATCTCCCCGATTGAGAAGTTCGCCATAGGCGGGATCGGCATGCGCAATATTCAGCGTATGAGCATTCACGAAGTAGATGCTGTAGGGAGACTCTTGAGGAGTGTTGATCATCTCTTCGACAATTTCAACTCCACGCGCGACAGTCACATCGTCGATGTTCACGCCAAGAATATTGATCTGTCGGTCTACGTCGTGGGAAGCAATCATGACAATATCTCTTATCTACTGGGTAACCGTTTCTATATCCAACCAGGTTGGCACAAGCTCAGGAGTGAGCCATCGGTTTCTGTTGTTCGTTTTCCCGATCGGTGCGAACCCATTCCTGTTGTCGTTTGACGAGAAAGGAGAAATAGATCGGTAATTTTTTGAAGACATATTTCGGAATACCGGCCAGAGCACTGAAGGGAATGACATGTCGGCAGTAGACATACCAGTTCAGTCCAATCAGTCCACACAGACAAAGACCGGTGATGCATAACGCGATGAACGGCCAGATGGTTGCACCCCAAAGTGCGGCAATGCCTGTGCCGAGCGTGGCCAGTAACCACAGGAAGATCATTAACGAGAAGGGTGGAACTGCGATGTCCATCGCCAGCCAGAAAAGGGAGAGGCTTCGGTTCAGAATCGCTGCTTTGATCAGACGCGGAACCTGTGAAAAGGCAGCCTGCATGTGACCATGTTCCCAGCGTGTCCGCTGACTGACAAAGGAGGCCTTCTGCTGCGGGAGGCGACTGAGAACGCGTACCTCTGGGCAGAAGATGGGAAGATGACCATCAATGGCGAGGTCAACTCCCAGGCGTGTATCTTCGACAATGTGTCCGGAAGCCAGGGGAGCATCTTTGATAATCGACCAGGGAAGCGCCATACCTGTTCCCAGCAGTCGATAAGAAAGCCCCACTTTTTTAAGACCTAATGGACGCACATAATTAATAAAGTAATTCCCCAGCGAAGATGCAACGAACATCGAATCGGGGCGTTCGTCGAGCTCACCAAGGTTGAGCGATTGCACAGGGCTTTGTGAGTTGTGAGCCAGTTCCCCCAGGGTGCGAACAGTGGCTGGATCGACACTACAGTCGGCATCCAGCACCATGACGACATCGGGAGGATTTTCTCTCAATTGCTGAACACCGAAATCGAGAGCGTAACCTTTACCACGTTTTTCCAGGTTAGTCCGTTCGTATGCGGTCGCCCCTTTACTGCGAGCGATGGCGGCAGTGTCATCAGAGCAGTTATCAGCAATGACGACAGCCCGGTCATTCGCCCCAGTGTGAGTCACCGAGCATCGAGTGTCCGTGCAATGACAGCCGACTCGTTATGAGCGGGTAATACAGAACGGCGACTGAGGCCGACTCTGTTTCTGGTGCGTGGGTACGGGCTCGCCAGGGGAGTAATGCTGCCAGGCATTCGAGGCAGAATACAATAAATGGTATCAGCAGTAGTGCTGTTCCCAGAACGAGTATTGTATTGATCAGGGTGAGCATCGAATCGCTCTCCTCCAGTGTCCACACCCGTTTCGGTGGGGAGCAAATGAGACATTAGAATTGAAGAGAAATCTCTGCTCAAATGTAGGTCGGAGAGGTAACCCTGTCGCAGAAAAGATGTTAAATGCCGCTGAGTATCCCTCGTTCGAAGCGACACGATCGCACAATCGTCTGAACCGGCCCTGCCTGAATCGTTTCCATTAGAAGGATTGCGTCAGGGAAGGAGAGATTCTATTTCATGTCAAACCACCCCCTTAATGGGGCGGAGCACGTCGAGTGTAAAGGGCGGGAGAGTGAGAAAGCCACTCTTTGGTTTCGTAGATCCCTGTTTCAACCAGCGTCGCATGGGATCTTTACTGAGCGTACCAGAGTAGACATGTGTCGAACTCCGATTTGAGAGTCTGCTTGAATAATTGATCACCCGGCCCCAGATCGAAGCGTTCGATTCCTTCCCGAGCAGCAGCCTCAGCGATGTGGAGAATCAGCAGACTACCAGGTGAATATTTACTGAATACCGGATCAAACGGTAAACCAACCGTGTAGTCGATTCTGCGATTGCAGGGCATAAGAAAACGCGATGGGTTGACCATTTACCGAAAGGGTGGATAACTGACCGCGGAGTTTGTTCGATTCTGAAACAAGAAGTTCGCTCAATACGTTTCTCGTCCAGTCAAAGCTGAAAACATCTGTGTAATGAGTTTCATGGAATTGCTTCGATTTCAATTCGATCAGCTGTTCCAGAGTTTCTGGTGAATCATCATGAAATTTGAATTCCAGTTTGCCATGCTCACGCTCCAGTTTGCGTTCCAGCGATTGCAGTTTTGTAATGCGTTTGAGCCTGAATCTTTTTTCTGCTGACAGTAAGCATCAAAGCCACTGGTAAGATCGATGTAATGTGAATCCGTTGTGTTAAACGAATGATGTTGAAACTGAACCTGAGAATCGGGTACCTGCTCGAAATCGAACGAATTGAGTTGGCAGCGATCCAGAAGTTCTTCCAGGGGGACTTGAATTCCCCGACGGCAGAGAACACCTTCTGCACCAGAGAGCCTTCCCCCGACGGGTTGCCCTACTACGGGAGAAACGCGTCTGAAGGGAAAGAAGCCGACAATCTGATAGGCATTGCGAATGATTGCGACTTCAATTCGTGTGCGGTGTTGAGCAAGCAGTTGTGTAAATTCAGGACGAAAGAATGGGCTGTGTAAATCCGGATTCTGTTCCACAATCTCGGTCCAGACCTGCAAATGAGCAGCAGACAATGACTGTCCGGCGAGCAGGCCAACCTGCGACATCGGACCTGACAAGGTCTCTGTAAAGCGTGTCTGATTGTCCGGATTTTGAATCACGAGTGGAAAGCCTTCATTCTGTTAATCAATTAGACTTTGACCAGATATTTATTATCCAGCGATCAACCGGGCACTGAGAACCCATAAAAATGTCAAATTGAAGTCATTATTTGTGACTTATCAAATCAGGAGTTCGTTCGTCACTGTCTCAGGATTATGGTGTTCGGGAGCCGTCGGAAGCTGTAGTTGACGTGAGCGGTTTTTCCAGAGTCGAACAAAGGATCCCACTGTGCGGCGAATTGGAATGTGTAATCAAAGCCTTCACTGTTGTGAAGTGGGACGAGTTGTCCTCCCAGCAAAGCTTGGCCGGGCTGACTGTCTCGATATTGGCAACTGAAATTGAAGGAAGTCGCTCCAGCCTGTTGTACATCCATCAGGACATGACCAATTGTGTGTTGGAGTTGCACCGGAATTGAGATATTTCAATTGAGTCCCTGCGGCAATGTCGTAAGCAATGCCCCCTCTTCCATGACGATCAACCGTGCCGAAGCAGGTTCCCCATTAGGGGCGTAAGGAATACATCAGGCGGAACTTGTCAGGGTCCCACAAGATCAAGTCCCATCTGCAGAGTTTCCGCGGTGAGACAGTGATCAAATTTTTTACGTTGTTCGGTTCCCATCAGGCAGGGAATCACATCCGCCGGATCTTTCGCAAATTGAACCTGAAGCCGTTTTTAATCGACTTCTTATAATGCTGGCGAGTGGTCGATTCGGCCTGTTCAATGCTGTAAGGAAAATCAACCATGATGGTATAGAGTGGATAGGATCGAAAACCTGTCCATAACCAGTTACGGATGTCATTGATTTCCGCCGGGAACGCGATTCGACCGTGAGTACCGGTTGCAACCATATCCGCCACCATCAATTTGGAGACTTCGTCCCATTGACGGTAGATGCGTGCAGAGGAATCTGTGGGTGTATGCTTAAACAACATATGCCAGTTAGGATGCATCGAGGGAAGTACGTAACGTCCCGATTTATCTTCCTTTGTAGAGAACGGCTTCCAGTTGCGGACCCTGATCACCTCGTGGAGCATATGTTTTTTCGGAAGTAAGATTCCACAGGCGTTCATTGAACTGCCGCCAGCCAGCATCAGCCAGGATGCTTTTCTCATTAATGACAGGATGATTTGGACTGAACATGGTAAAGGACTCGATTAGAACGTTTCACGTTCTCTCGAAAGGGGCGGGGGAACAGAGCAAATGACCACCGAAGTATAGGTTCGAATTTTGAGCAAAAGCGGAATGCTTAAATCGATTTGTATTTACGGAACGCAGTTCTGACTTCGCGGTAGACTTTTGTCGGACTTGCGCGGCAGGAGTGTTATGCACCCATTTCCGGGTGTAATGAATATTCTGATAAACTGTTGCCGCAGGTCCGGTTGGGTTGATCAATCCCCTCCAGGAGGTCAATCTGGCCAGCTCGCATACTCCGCTTGTAATCTTCCGGACCTTTCCCAGATCGACATACTTCAAACTAAGTTCCGAGAACGGGCCAGATGCAAGAGGAGCAACAATCCCGCAGAATATCGATGAACTGACGTGTCATAGGTTGGGAACCACCAGTGCAGGACATCTCTGGTTTTCATACCAAAGTGCATCGCAAGTAGTTTGTCATCAACATATAAGGCAGAGAGCATCCCGGAGAAATCATCCGTTCTGAATTTCCACAACTGACGCATGGCATCAGTCATCCATTTCACACGCGTCAGGTCGAGCTGTTTTGTGCGTTGGTACTGCTCAGACTTCAATTCAAGTAACCGCTCCATCACGGCTTCATCATCACTGAATTGAACAACCCGTGACTCACTCCACTTCACGCTGCATTTGCGTTCATTTCGCAGCAGATTCATAGAAGGATTTCCCCTGCTTGCATTTTTCTTCATAAGCAGCGAACCCTGTGAGAGATCCAGCATATAGGGGGAAAATGATTGCTCCCAGCTGTAAGGCTCAAAGGAAGATTGTGAAGCGAGTAAATGATCAAAATAAAACGCCTTGAGAGAGGTCGCCTTTAACATCTGCTGCAGGTCAAACTCCAGCGGTTTCCCTGAGATGACGCCATGATAGTCGGACATCTTGTCCCCAATCGGGGCCGCGACGTTCCCTTCCAGTTGATGTATCGGGAGAATCCCCACAACTACCTCTTTCTCTTTGAAGAGGATTAGGCGTACGTCGTCACGCACAACCGCCATATTCCAGGCAAAGTCCGGATGGAAATAGGGACTCATAAAATTCAAATCAGCCCTGATCCACTCCAGCCAGGTCTGGCGTAACGAATCACTCATTTCGCTGATTTTAATAAGTTCGTAATTCATGTTTTGTGCCTTGAAGGCGGGAAAATAATGTGATCGGTTGTGGTCCTGAGTCAGTAGAGAGAAGCGAGCCTCTGCCTCTACTTTTCCTGATCGCCGTAATGAAGGCGTTCACGGATGGGTTTCAGTAAACGTACCGGGTAGCGTAAGACTTCTCCCCAGGCTGAAGTACGAGCCCAGTCGCGAGTCCGATACCATTGTTTCTGCAATTCACGAGAAAGTGGGTTTGTTTCGAAGCTTCCTTCGGTCAGACGCGTCATACCGGATGCGTAACGGGTCTTGTAGGATTCATCCCCTTTACCCAGATCGATTCTTTTTATTCCCATTTCCCTGCACGCTTTTGCCATTTCCAGCAAGAGCACATGCCCGGGAGAATAGGAGGAGAACTCCTGGTTATAGGCTGGGAACCAACTGTTAAGCACTCCGTAGGATTGAACCCCGTAGTCGATCGCCACCAACTTATTTCCTGCGTATAACGCGGATAGTCGCCCCTGAAACTGCGGAGTCTGTTGCTCAAGGATCAGTTCCAGCAATTCACGTGGCCAGCGGAATTTGAAGGTATTTGTTTTACCGGTCCGCAAGTACTGTTCCTGCTTCCATTCGAGCAGTGTGTTGAACACCTCTGGATCGGTGGTATGGGGAATAAACTTCAGTTCGCCATGATCACGTTCCAGATTACGTTTTTTTCTGGTGGTTTGTTTTATCAGCGAGGAACCTGCTTTTTTGCGTTCTGCCTGGTAACCTTCGAACCCATGTTTCAAATCCAGAAAAGCCGAACCGCACTGACTGTAGCTGTTACGCAGCAACTCCTGCTGGACCGCCAGGCCATGATCGAACTTCCAGGCTTTCAACGAGGCTGCTTCCAGAAGCTCCCGTTCATCAATCTCGACTTTTTTCTCGACCACGATTCCCTGAAAATCATTCAGGGGGTAACCCACGGGTCGACCCACGTTGTACGGGTCGCGATGAAAAGGAAAGAAACCGACAACTTTTCCCCCCTGTTCGATCAGGACGACGTCCATATCTTTTCGAACCCTGGACACAAGCTTCATGTATTCCGGGCGAAAAAATGGACTATCCAGATCCGGGTTACGTTCCTGAATCTCTTCCCAGCGATTCAACATGGAAGGGGTCAGTTCGTCCGGTCCGCATATCCGGTATTCAATCTCGTCATCATAGACAAAGACTGATGCCCGATTTTCGTAACTTTTTAATGTTCCCAGTTGGCGAAGATTATTCTCTGCAGAATTCCCCTCGGGGATAAAATCATGTTCTGTTTTAATCATCGATTCCCTCCTTCCTGCTGAAGCGACGAAGAAGATGGTTGTAGAATCTGATCGAGCATTGAACCGATATTCTGAGATACCAGGAATGAACGACTTGTAGAGGTTTTCGGTTCCCAGAACGCCACTCGCGAGAGGCAGGCCCCCAGCAGCATCGTATCTAATGAAGAGGCAATCATTCCTGATTCCGTAAACGCGTTCACTAATCCGAATGCGAGGAGACTGATCAGGTAGGCGTATCCTGGATCTCTTGTTTGCAGATAGAGATTCCGTGCTCTCAAGAATCCTGTCAGGGCAACCAGAATGAGAGCGACGGTTCCGATCAGACCGATCGTCAACATCCCGTCAACGAACGAAGAGTGTGATTCACGAAATGTCCAGGAGAGGTCCTCAGAAAGGATTTCAATTTTTTCCGGATTCCAGAACGATTGATAACCATATCCCGTCCAGAAACGTTGATTAATGTAGTTGGTCATCTCGATCCAGATCGGAAGACGTCCAGTTAATGCTTCGGATTCCTCTCCTCGACCCATCATCACGACTTCCTGGAGATCGTTAAGAGGATCAATTCCGACGTACAGCATTCCCAGCAAACCGACGAGCGCCAACCAGCCAAGACCCAGCACAGAGATCAATTTAAATGTTCGACTCGACTGCACCAGCCACAAAGCTGCAACCGCAAACATAAATCCTGCAGCCGACGTTCTCGATTTAGTCAGAATTAAGAGTCCGATTCCAAAGATCAGTGCCCCCATGACAAACTTACGATGGGTTACACCACTTTTCAGCAGGCAGATGGCAGACAGGCCGAAGATACAGAGATAAGCCCCCTGGGCATTCGGGTGAACTGTACCGGCAAATCGATAACCCGACTGCCAGGGTCGGAATGTTCCCAGACAGAGTTCCATCCCAAGTCCGATGAGGGCATAGGTGCCAAATATAGTGAAGGCAATCAGAGCCATTTCGTTAATTCGCAGATGTCGCGCCAGCCCCACTCCGAAGGTCACCATAAAATTAAGGACAATGAGTTGCCTTAAAGTCATGCCACGGGCTTCTGACCACAACAAAGAGAGAGCGCACCAGCTGACATAGAAAATCATCAACCAGGCCTGACTTCCACTCAGTTGAAGTGGAGCACCATTTGGTCGCACAAAGATCAGGTAAATACCCGTAAACCAGAGCGAACTGAGCGCCAGTCCTTTCAGGGCATTTCCCCCGGAAGCGAGGTTGTCACCCTCTTCCCAGCCAACCAGAATTCATTCAGCGAGAGAAACAGGTTGTGATCTTTATAGAAAAAGACCACACCTAACAGCCCAATAATGAAATAGATCAGGCGGCGTTTCTGCTGAATGCCTATGATGAATTCATTCGTAATGGAGTGTGTATTAGATTGCATCTGCTGCTCCTCTTAAGCCAATTCAGCTGGCTGTTCCAGAGCTGTGGTGAGTGCGAGCATAAGCTCGTGCATAAAATATCCAACGCATAATCGTACCGGTTGTTGTTCCCGCAGCCGTACCAATTGCGATACCCAGCGGCCCCAGTTCGAACATGTAGACCAGGATGATGGAGATTATGAAGGTGACCACCATCACTGAAAAAGAAGCGTAGAAGTTATCGTTTGGACGTTCAAATGCCCACAGTCCGTTGCCGGGTGCCATGCCGATCGCACCAGCCAGAACATGTAAACTTAAGGCGAAAATGATCCAGCCCATCAGATCGCCGAAAGCGGCATACTCACTGCCATAGAGTAAGAGGGCAATCGTTTTACCAAATAAAATCAAGGCGAGTACAAACACAGACATGCTGATTCCCATCAGCAGTGTCGCCTGCCTGATAACGAAGCTGAGTTCCTGCTTGCCACCATCATGGATTTATGCGCACTTCGGGCCCTAATAAGTTCTCGACACCATTCAGGAACATTGGCCACGCCGATGATTGTGAAGCAGGCAGCCAGAATCCCGATTGACTGTTCTCCTTCTTTAAGGGCCAGCATCCAGGGCAGAAGTAATACCCCCGGCATATTGGCAAACCATCAGGCTCCCCACATCAGCAGCGGGCGAAACCTGCTATCATTCCAGTCCTGTTTCATTTGTGACCAGGAATAATGACGCTCAACCGGATTAATTAAGAACCAG
This sequence comes from Planctomycetaceae bacterium, assembly GCA_041398805.1. Taxonomy (GTDB): domain Bacteria; phylum Planctomycetota; class Planctomycetia; order Planctomycetales; family Planctomycetaceae; genus Polystyrenella. The sequence continues at coordinate 215,564 of JAWKUC010000006.1, forward strand.
ACTATTACAGAAATCAAACAGGAAAACCCAATCGCCAGATAAGCAATCGGCACAGTCAACATTTGCGAGTAAGCTAATGTGAAGAGTGTAATCAGCTGCAAACCCGTAACAAGAGTGATCAATCAGAATTGCGATTTCAAACTGCAAAATGAGCAAACGAGACCCGTCGCAGAAATTTCGCATTAATATAAAGGGAACAAGCCCAAACAGAGACATAGTTTCTGGATACTCTCCCAGAAGCAGACTGCTCAGACTGGCAAGATAAATCCCTACCAGAATCAACATCACCAGGCCTGTAACAAACATCTGATGAATGAAGAGGGACCCCGCATAGGTGAGTTGCTCTTCAGGATTTTTTTTCTGTCGATAAATTCGGTAGGGAGCCGATGTCAGTGCATCCGAAAACAGAAAGGACATCAGACCATCGTCAGGAGGTGAAATACACCGAGTTCCTCAGCCAGGCAGCTGCGTCCGACAATGACCATCGTCAGAAAGTTAGTACCACTGACAAGACCCTGATCAAACAAGCTCATCAGACTCTTAAGGGCATCACGGTTTTCAATCAGCTTCCTGAGTAAGTGCGGTGCATATTCCGGAGCGCAATCGGCTGTCTGTTGAACCGATTAATGGAGGATGAGTTGTTTCGACAAACTTACCATTCCGTGAGGGTGCTTTTCAAGAAGTCTAATTCTGATTCAGAAGCTGTGATCGATAATGAGTAGAAGCGCTCTATCAATCGTGTGTTTCATACCTTTAACGATGTGCAAGCCGTCGCATACCTTGCTTGATTCGTGTGTACCAACCACTCAGTTTCACAGCGAGTGTCTGGGCATCGTCTGTTTGCAGGGCAGCAAAGCGACCCCAGTAGTAGGGTGATTGATGCAGATGAGCCAGCTGTCCCTCTGTAGAGAGGCTGCAGCGAACTTTTGTCTCTTTAACAGCCGCGAATCAGTTCATCACTCGAAAATCCAAACCAGCGCACTCCGAATGGAAAAAGCGAAGGTCGGATGCTGGATATTGAATTCACGCTGCATATACTTCAGCGAGATTTCTACATCCTGCTGTAAATCGAATGGTCGTCCACGAAAATCATCGTGTGTATGGGTATGGCTACCCAGCTCGATCAGGTCGTGATTATTAAGTTTGTGCGCTTCCTCCAGAGTTAATGGCCGCCACGCAATGGGATCGGCTTTCCTGCCAATGACCAGTCATCACTGGGAAAAGGAACCTGTTCGTCTATGTATGCCGTTGCCAGAAATATCGTGGCTGGAATATTCAGCTTTTCCAGAACCGGCAATGATGTGTGTAGTTGTTGGCATAACCATCATCAAATGACAACAAACGAGTGTTCCGGGACAGTAAGTCCAAGTTGGTGTTTTTGAATCATTTCAGAAAGAGGTATCGGTTTGAAGCCCATCTCAATCAAGCCGCTTAACTGCTCTTCCATCCGTTCCGGTGTAACATTCCAGGTTGGATTTATATCTGTATCGGTTTGCGGAACGACGCGGTGATACATCAGAATCCCAAATGAATCCGGATCCGATGAACCACAGAGACGATTCACCAGCGGAGAACAACCACGCAGAATAAATTTATCGAGTCCTTTTTTGACTCGTCTTTTCCAGCCGGCATCATGATAGCTGTCCACGAATTCATTAATACGATCACAGATCTCATCGTATTTGGAGAGAGCCAGCTGCTCAAAACCCATTTTCGAGGAACTTAAATCATGATAGCAAAGCTGTCTAGCGCGAGATGCAGGCATAGATACTTTCCAGTTACTTTCGAATAAATCAGCAAGAACGGCTTTATTAGAGATAGGTTCAGTTCTCTGAGGGGAAATGTATCTTTAGTGCGATGCACGATGCAGTACGACTGCCACAATCGTTTTGAATACCAGGGCAAAGTCCTGTGCAAAATTGCGAGCTCTGATGTATCGAATGTCCATCCGCATCCATTCGGTAAAGGTGACTGTCGATTTCCCCTCCACCTGCCAGATACAGGTCAAGCCGGGGGTCACGTCAAGTCGACGATTCTGCCATCCTTGAATCTGTGCGGCCTCTTCCAGTGGAAGTGGACGGGGACCAACCAGAGACATATCGCCTTTGAAGACGTTTAATAACTGGGGAAGTTCATCGATGCATGATTTGCGGAGGAATCGACCGATAGGGATAATTCGTGGATCATGCTTCAGTTTGAATGCAGGACCATCCTGTTCGGACAGGTGGCGAAGTTTTGCTTTCTGTTCTTCCGCATCGACGACCATCGTGCGGAATTTGTACATTTTGAAAGGACGCCCCCCCAGACCAGCACGCATTTGCGTGAAAAATACTGGACCTTTGGAGCTCGCTTTGATTGACAGCGCGGTTACCAGAAGTAAGGGTGAAATCAGCAATAATCCGATCCCGGAGCCAACCATGTCGATGCTTCGTTTCCAGATCGGCATTTTGCGCTGGAACATTAAATTGGTCAGTTCCGGCTTGGTTGTCTCGCACTGATGATCGCAGCTCTCTGCGACTTCAGGTTTTGACTCGAAGTCGACACGTTCAAAAAACAGAGTGCTGTCACTCAATGCTTTCTGCTTCTCGGGTCGTTCAGTAGTTTCCTGTTTTTGAGGTTGAGTCTCAGAACGATAATCGGAATCGTCAGAGTTATGGCTATCTTCAGAGGCATCTCGGTCGAGAAGACATCTTCATGATAGTTCATTGGATATTCGTAAATGTCGTAGCAGCTGGGAGCCAGTTGCCCACACATTTCGCCAGATTTGCTCTGCAACTGTTTGACCTTCTATGGAAGCATCGCTCAGCAACAGACCGACCCGGTTACGCCCGACGAATCCGGCCACATCAGTTACGCATAACCGTTTTCCAGGATGAAATTCAACCGATGGAACACCAATTGACGTTTCTCGGGTTCTTTGACCCAGTAAACGATCAATACAAAGCTGTATTTTCCGCGATCAGCACGCTTGCGTTCACGATCGACAATCTCACGAAAACGATCTGCCGGTTGGATGTACCGATAGAAGTCTCGATTTTGCGAGATAAGAAGATAACCAGTTGGTGATTTTTCCGGGGATCCATGATAGAACGCTCAATCAAATTCAGTAGGAAGGTTTTGCTGGTACCTGTAATGAATTACAGCTCATTTGTTTTTCGTTACCAGCTTGAGTTGACTATGTCGTCTTAGCCAGCTTGTTTCCGAACTCTTTCAAATTGAGTTCAGGAACTAAACCGGTCAGCTGTGTATATTCCATCAACAGTGGAACGATCAATTCACGTTAATTACTGAGCAGAAATCATTCACAAGTATCAGGGATTGACGTGGGCTAACCGGTTTTTCAACAAAGGTCGGTTGTTGGAAAATATTGACGTTCAGCTCCTTTACGAAGCTCCATGTTGATTCGGGCTTCTTCTTTCTTGCCCGTATACGATTTCAACTTTTCCAGCAGAGAATCGGTTTGATAAGTCAAACTTCAGCGTTCCCCTTCATGGGCATTCAGGTTGGTCAGCTCTTTTCCTAAATCCAGTAAATTGTTCTTCGAGACGAGCCTGACGTGCCCGTAAGCCAATTGCTTCGGCTTCGGACATGTTCGTTTCCTGAAGTTTCAGATAAGTGGGGTTATTGTCTTCATTGAGTTCCGCCCGTTTTGTTTCAGTCTGCTTCAGAATTTCTTCCGCTTCCTGAATCTGCTCGTCCAGGCTTTTGACCCTGGGGTGGTTCTCCGTAAATTTTGACAACAACTGCTGACGTTCGAGGTACAGCTCATCCCGACGTTTAATCATTAAGGGTCCATAGAGATATTAGGCAGGTTCCGCTCAGGGTTTGTAACCGCTGTGGGACATTTTCATCGCCTGCTGATACCCTTTGATCTCTGCTTCGACTTTGGCCAATGTGGCTTCTGTGATCTGGCGATCTTTCTGAGTTCAGTTTCTTTAGCCTCCAGAACTTTTCGTTTGTCTGCCAGAGAGGAGACTCCCAGGGCATTTTTGGCATCCTGTAGTTTCTTATTTGCGGCCTCATATTCCGCCTCGACCAGCTCACTCTGGTCTACGAAAAACTCATAAGAGCCTTCGGTGCTGTTCGCATCCATATGCAATTCACGGAATTGCTCCAGGAAAACAGTCAGCAGCATTTGTGCTTGAGCAGGTGAACTTTCCTTGATACTTAATGAAATGACTGACGATTTCGTACCGCGATCAATTGAAACGGCTTCTTTCAAATGAGCAATTGCTTTCTCGCGAGGATTCCGAGCAGAATTTAGATCCCAGAATCTCTGCGGAACCAGTTTATCCACGACACGTTCCAACACAGCTCGAGATTCGATCATCTCCAGTAAAGAACGGATCTCGGCTTCCCGGGATTCATACATGGAGATGACCAGACCCGGTCGTTGCAGTTGGATCGAGGCCAATGCTCTCGCGACATAACAAACAGTTTGGCATCCGAGGCGTATTTACGGGGCAAGGTCATGGAAATCGCCTGAGTCGAAAGAATGTGGCGATAAACACAACCAACCCTGTCCGCCAATGCGTAATGACCGCTTTACCGCCAATCATCAGATAACGGAGTACCGGCAAAGACTCGGGTTAGGAGCTTCAGTATTCATCTCTTGGTTTTCCATTCGGAAAATTCTCCAGAATCAAATCAACAGAGGAGAGACCTGGTCACAGCGGGAACAAAGTTAGTAGTTCAACTTGCTTCCGCCACAGAAACGTGAACATAGTTTCCGTAATTCACAATGTTGAATTGAGAGAAATCGGAATTATCAGAAAGGCAGGTACTGACACTAACACTTTCTCCATCCTAAATGTAGGACATAATTCCTCCCCCTGATCAATTTGCCCAAGGGGGGGAGGTGCTTCCGAAAAACCACACCCCGGTTGTAGCGATTAAGCGGGTCTGGGGTACAAATTCAACAGACCATCGGGAGAATCTGGATGATTTCTATTAACACGAAAATGCAGCTTTGATGCGAATCAGCAACATCTGTCGCTTTACGGCACCATATCGAAGGTGCAGATCATTGCTTATCGATGTAAACGATCTGGCAACGAAAATCGCTGCAAACATCACAACCGGAACCAGACGTCGCCCATTGGCAACAAAAAACGGGGTTCAGAAACAGGATGATGAATGAAAACAGAGTGGAGTGAATGAAAGTTACTTTCGCTCCATGCGAATGTAGCCTTCCCAGTTTTCCGGAGCGGTTCGGTTGTTCTGAGCAATGATGAGGTTCAGAAAATCCTGGGCTCGATCGGTAGCCGGCATTCCATGCAGCAGCTGATAAGCAGTCTCCCAGTCCCCCTCCAGGAAACGGTCAACACCCGCCTCATAGTCGGCCAGTTGTGCATCGGTCAGGGTCCCTTCCACATTTGCGGGAGGAAGTAACTCACTGACCATCAGAGGTTTTTCGAGACCATAGGGAAGAATTCGTCCCAACTTGCGAACTCGGGCCTCGGTGTGTGAAACCTGTTTTCGAATCAGATTGGCAGTAGGCTCGTCCACCAGGATAGGAACCCGCATTGTCTTGGTCATTCCTTCCAGGCGACTGGCCAGATTTACGACAGGCCCGAAAACTGTCACTTTTACCTGCTCTGCTGTTCCAATCTTTCCGGCAACAGCTCGCCCGTGTGCAATTCCAATCCCCATCTGAAATTGAGCCAGGGGGTGATCTTTATGAGTTTGAATTCGGGAAAATTCTTCCCGAATGGAGAGTGCAGCCAGGCATGCCTGCTTAGCCGAAGTGGGGGAGGCAAAAGGCCATCCCCAGAATCCCAGTGCGGCATCCCCCTGAAAATCGCCCGTGACACCTCCATGCTCCAGGATTTGCAAGGTCATCACGCCAAGTGCTTTACTGACCCGATCGAGTAAACCGATCAAGTCTCCGGAAGCCTCTTCGGCCCGTTGACTGAATCCGCGTAAATCGCAGAAGAGGACCGTCACATCGCACTCACGCGGTTCCAGTAAATCGGTATTCGGGTTATCCCCCAGAGCAGCCAGAATGGGGGGAGCGAAAAATTGTCTGAAACCTGCCTGTTGTCGTTCCAGACGATTGCTTCTCTGTACAGAGTTAAGTAGCTGAGAGACGATCTCGACAAACTTCACATCTGCTGTTAACTGAGATTGTTCGATCGCCATTTTTCCGTGCGGTAAACCTTCGACAGGTTGATACCCTTTCTGACCAGTCAGATAAAGCCCCCAGACAGGCCTCTGTTCGCACTCCACCGGAGTACAGAATGCCCAATCGAATTCTGCCACCGCCGTGTAGTTACTGTCGCGTTCTTCCCGTTTTTCCCAGACATGCAGTATAGAGCGTTTTTTCTGAGCTAAGGAATCGATAATCAGTCGGCTACTGGGATGAAACCCACCCGCCGTTTCATGCCGGCGTATCCAGTGGTTGATTTTGACCTCTCCCTGTGGAGTCAGCTCCACAATTGCCACAGCCTCTGCATAGGGGACCCCCGCCAGGATCAGATTCACGAGTCGACTGTTCAAATCAGCTTCTGTCCGACTGGCCCGAATCACCTCCGATAAATTTGCCAGAACCTCCAGTCGCTTATCCGCGTCTCGAAAGCGGATTTGCTTTAACTCCTGCTGATCGAAAGCCATCTCCTGAAATGGAGGCACATCTGTTTCTCCCGTCTTGGCAGATTTCTGCAGAATCAAGAACCGGGTTGTTCCGAGCACAAATATATCGCCCGATTTGAGCTGACAATGGGTTGTGTCCCGACCTTCGTAATAGATTGGATTCGTGGCAGAATTATGGCGATCAATCTGCACATAATCTGTAGAGACAGATAAGCGTGCGTGTTGTCGCGAGATTGCCGGGTCCCAGTCGACTCTGATCTCCGCAGATTGATCTCTGCCAATGGTGTACCCCTCCCCGGGATCAACGTGAAGTGATCCTGCTGATGAGGTTCCAGACTTTCAGAGATCAATTCGAACAAGGATTTATCTTTCGAGTGTTAATGATTGAGTCAGGATAATGTACTTAGCAGAATTCTCAGCCGGTGCTGGTAGAGGAGGAAGTCGAAATATGGGGTCCATCCTGGCGACGGGTACTGCGTTTGGTATCACGACGCTCTTTGACGATTCGCCTCAGGAAATACCAGAAGATCCCGATTAACGATGCTGCCACTAACAAGGCGGCTGTACCGCGGGCGACGAGCCCATTACGCATCTCTTCGACCGGTTTAAGCGCCGCTTCCCGCGGTTCCTGCACCACGGCAATCCAGGTTGCATTTGGAACTCGCGCAAATGCCGCTAACCAGTAACCTGAAAAGTGCTCACTATCGACAGAGGCCATGGGATCTTCAAAGAAGAGTTCTCGCTCAACATCCTCGATAGCAGAATTCGACGATTCATCGAGTGCCTGAAATTTTTTCAGGATTGATTCATCAACAGCGTATTCCTGAGCGAACAAACTTGAAGGAGCATCTTCAGCACTGAGCAACGGATGATCCAGCAGCAACCCCTTTTCCATATCGTATAGAGCGATTGAGCGGTCCACATCGGTGCGGGGATCGAATCGGATATCGAGATGCTTTTCATATTTCTCCAGCAGACTTCCTAACTGGGATGTCCGTGCAATGACGCCTATGGTTTCATTATTCTGGTTTTTTACAGGGACAGTAATCGCCACCATGTACCCTTTGGTTTCGGTGCTCTTGAAGGGCATAGAGAGATGAGGTTTGGTGATAGGAGAAATGTCTTCAGGATGATAACCGGGTGCGCGATGATCGATATCTTCTCCCAGGCCATGAAAATAATCCCGGTAGGCGTAGTTGTCCCCCAGATGCTCCCCCACCGGATCCCGCCAGACCTGATCTCCCTTGGCGTTAGTCAGAAACCAGGAGGTGTCTTTCGCAACCTGTTTCCAGTCACGTTGTTCGTTGTTCTCATCACGAAAACGTTGCAGAATATTCGCATAGTTCGGTTTCTTAACCGGGTCAGTTTCATCAAAACCCTTCCATGCATCGAGAGTCCCCTGCTCGATCGCAGCAATGAGATCGGGGTCCCGGGCGATGCGGACCAGTTCATCCTTACGCATCTCCAGTTCATCCTGCAAGCTGTTGGCCAGCACTCGTGCTGTCAGTAGATCACTCGCCACTGTTCGATCAATCAAGTTCATTTGAGCTGAACTGACCGCTTCGCGAACTGCATTGGTCGCAAAAGGCCACATCGCTGCCAGAAACAGCAGTGGGGCAATGACACCCATCAGAATAAACGGACGACGGGCGCGCCAGCGTTCCCGGTTCTGTAACGCATCCAGTACCGATTGCACGTTCGGATAGCGCCGTTTGGGATTGAGTTCCAGGCAGCGGTCAATGATTTCGGTGAGGGGACGATCGATCCCCCGAATTTTACGATGTTCCTGAGGAAGCGGGGCCCCTTTCAAAAGCTCGCGATATTTTTTCAATCGCTCTTCCAGGTTCTGGGCCGAATTGATTTCCTTAAACGCAGTAGGAGTTTGATACGGGGGGACACCACACAGCATGTGGTATAACAGTGCTCCTACAGCATACACGTCCCAACGCGCATCGGGAATCGCTTTCAAATCCGCCTGCTCGGGTGCCATGTAAAAGAGCGTTCCCAAAGCAGGTAATTGCTCATCCGAGAGCCGGGATTGACCGAAATCACAAAGCCGTGGTTCTTCATCGGCATCTAACAGCACATTTGCCGGTTTTAAATCGCAATGCAGAATCCCACTTCCATGGGCATGCAGCAGTCCATGAACGATAGCTGTGATAATCCGCACGGCTTCAGAAATCGATAATGGTCCCTCGGAGAGATACCGGGCCAGCGAGCCATGGTTCAAATATTCCATGACATAATACGGTGGGTCATGATCCCAACCCACCCCGATCAAACCGACGATGCGTCTCGATGTATACAGGGCAGCCAGCTTCTCGACTTCCCGATTGAACAGCGACCAATCCAGCGAGCGGCGATGCGAATAGAATTTGATGGCAACCTGTTTGCCGGTGTTCTGCTCGACTGCATGCCAGACGGACCCAAAGGCACCTTCTCCCAGACACTGGATGATCTGATATCCGGGAACCTCGGCTGGCACCTGATGTTGCAATACGCTCAACTGCCGGGCGTTCCTGAGCCGCTTCGTCCTGAATTAACGTCTCAGAAACAATGGGAGCGTCGGAAGCACGATCTTCTTCTACCGGATCGACCTCTGTTTCGGAAACGGTATCCAGTTCCGAGATATCCTGACTATCGGGAGGAGGATCGTGCATGCTGTCGGCTTGGAATTCCACCAGTTGGAAAGGTAGAGTTGTGAGGAGGTAACCTAACAATCTCAATGTTCGCCAACCTGCTCCTGTCCCGGAGATCTGTGGCGTATTGATTCTCTCCTATTATTCGCTATTTTTCCCCCGGAAGAAAGCTGTTCGCTCGACTCGAAATGAGTTTGCCTGCAATCCGGGCCGGATGTCTGGCCGAATCTGCCTCAAAAGTCGTGTAGTTTGCCCAACAAATCCCCTGTCAGCAAACCCGTAAATTGTCATAACCCTAAAATTCGATAGCCAGGGTTTGTTCCTCATTCAGCTGATCGGATTTAATAAAAATCCGGTCCTCAACCAGTTCATACGCTCCCGGAACAGCGACGACTAACTGTGCCACCCCATTCTGCAGGAGCAATAATTGCTCTCGATCAGCCTGATCAAACAAAGTGATGCTCTGATAGTAACCATCCGTCCCAAAGACTTTGCCGGAGAGATCACCCCGTTCATATTTTCTGGTTGTTTTAGGCAACTTGACCTGAATCACTATCAGATAACTCTGGAAGGGTTCGGGATCTTCGGGAACTGTCCAGGCACTGAAATTCCTTGGGTAACGACTTTCCCCTGCACCGGCATGGCGAAAGGGAGGTCATCCAGAGAAACACCTTCAGAATCGCCATGACTTTCCGGTTGAATGAATGTATCTGTCACCAGATCAGGCACCAGAATTTCAGATTCTTCTGTCGTCTCCAGGATGGGTTCTGTCAGAGCCAGTTCCGTCTCTGCTCCTTCAAGAAAATCGACGCGCGTGTCGATCTCTTCGATCGGAACGACCTCCTCTGTTTGACCAACCAGCAGAGGGGAGTCTTCCTCTTTATTCCGATAATGATTAATGACTAATAAAGATAAGACCAGCAACAGGCAGGCATGCACCAGCAATGAGATTCCATACCCCTTCCCTTCCAGGTCGCACCAGGAACTCTTTAATCTCATCCCACCAGGAGAGCTCCTGTTCTACTGAACTTACTGACGAACTGGGCGCAAGCTGAGGAATAGGTGCCAGTATGATACGGGAAGTTCCTCTACAGAGTTTTCATAGTTTCCCCCTGCCTCTCTGGTTGAGATTTCTCAACAGGTTGTTCGGCAGGTGCCTGACGCAGCAATTCAGAGAGTTGTTCTTTTCTTGCGGCGAGCCAGCAGCCACCCCGGAGGTGCGGGGTAAGTTCGGAGGAGGTGGGAATCTCAACAGTTGAGTTCATCAGATGATCCTGTGACTGATGCAGTTCATGAGCCTGATTCTGAATTGAATGAACGTGCTGACAGAGATTGCCATCTACACGTCCAATTCATGTTGCTGGAAAGATGATGTCATACCAGGCCCGCACTGTATTCTTCTATACTATCGCCTCAATCCAATTTGACAACTCACTTTTGTGTGTGAAACGGATTGATTAACAAGCTTCTTAATTCAGGAGTTATTTCTCTAAAGCATGTAATCTCAGGTAGTTAATCCTTAACGATAGAATCAGAAGAGCGACTTCTCTTCCAGTCGCCGCTGCACGAGGGTCGCAATTTTTCTGCCCGTTGTTGAAAAAGGGAAGTCTTCTAATTCATTGGGCGATATCCACCTGAGACCGGAAATTTCTCCGCACTTGTTCTGCTCTAAAAGGCTTCCACACACAGAAGTTGGATGCGATATCGCGTCACGGCATGCTTGATGCGTGTTAATATCTCCTCCGCCACAATCTCCGTCTCGTATTGTTTTGAAAATTCCTGTTCCACGAGTTTTAATATTTTTCTTAAGGTGCGTGTTCGAGTTTTTCCAGATGCCCGCCGGGGCGTTCGACTTTATGTTTGTCTAATGAATTATCGATTGAGAATCGAGGGAAATCCCATAACCCCGCCCAACGTTCGTCACTCGCGTATTGCCGGATAGCCAACTTCTCGTCTTGCCAGAGCACAATAGCCGCATCGACAGTGTAGGTAATTTCCGGTTTGGTCGCTTTAAGGGGTATCTGATCCTGCAATTGTTGTGCACAAGCGACAATCGAGTTGCAACGGACACTTCTCGCAATTCGGTTCCAGTGGTTTACAGACCAGCGAACCAATATCCATCAATGCCAGATTGAAATGGCCAATCTCTTTTGCGGGCAGGATATCCTCAGCAAATTTCCACAAGAGATCCTGGCCTGCCTTACTGCGAGGATCCTCCTGATATCCCAGGAGACGACTGTACAACCTGAGTGTATTGGCTTCGACAATCGGTGCTCGTTTATCAAAAGCAATTGAAGCAATGGCCCCGGCCGTGTAGCGTCCAATCCCTGGCAGCTTGATCAGCTCGTCTACTTCATTTGGAAAGACAGCATCTCTCTGCTCCACAACCTGACGGGCCGTCTTCAGAATGTTTCTCGCCCGACTGTAATATCCCAGCCCCTCCCATAACTTCAGAACTTCACCTTCGTCAGCACGGGCTAAATGCTCAACTGTTGGAAAGGTGGCAATAAATCGATCGAAATAGGACTGAACTGTGGCGACAGTCGTCTGCTGGAGCATGATTTCACTGATCCATATATAATATGGATTTTTCGATTCTCGCCAGGGCAAGCTTGAACGTTGATGTCTGGCAAACCAGGCTCGCACCCGACGCCGCATCCGTTGCCAGTTAAAATCATCCATGGATAATATTCATATTTGCTGAAGAGCTGAATCTGAAATCATAAATCTGAAAACAAATACTAAGGCCTCTCACAAAAGCTTGTAAAGCTGCCAGACCAGGTCGCCCCGGAACTAGGAAAGATTAAGCAGGCCTTTTCAGATGAACTACGCTTTTCTCACTCTCGTTCCCATCGCGCGATTTGATTCACCTGCTACAATCAAATGTGATCGGTCAGAAATAAACAGCCTGATCGAAGTTACTTTTATTTTCATTTATACTTCGAATATCTACTGAGAAATCACGACGAATGCACATCTTACTGACGAATGATGATGGAATATATGCCCCAGGTTTAGCTTCACTCAAGAAGAGCTTGTCTCAGCTGGGTAAAGTAACCGTAGTGGCACCTGCAGCTGAACAAAGTGGGGTTGGCCTCAGCATTACGTACCGCCACCCGCTTCTGGCCCGAGAAGAATTTATAAATGGTGAATCCTTTGGTTATGCCGTTTTTGGTAGCCCGGCAGACTGTGTGAAAATGGGAGTGCTCGAGTTCTGTGGAGAACGCCCTGATCTGATTGTGAGTGGAATTAATTCCGGAGCGAACATTGGCATCAATGTCCTTTATTCAGGTACAGTCGCCGGAGCGATTGAGGGAGCTTTTTTTGGAATCACTTCGATCGCAGTCTCCCAATCGATGTATTCACCCCCCTGCTATGAGACCACTGCCGAACGCGCGGCTAAAGTGATCGATCAGCTATTAAAAACAGAACCAGAAACAGGTACTTTGTGGAATCTGAATTTTCCGCACGAGACACCTGCTGGACCGCGTGGTTTGAAAATCGTCTCGATGGGCTGTAATCGCCAGGCAGACCTGCTGGAAAAGAGAATCGACCCGCGTGGTAAGCCTTATTACTGGTGTGGTCTTGAACCGATTAAAGGGCACAGCAAAGACCCCGGTACCGATATTGAAGCAATACAGGAAGATTACGCCACACTGACCCCTCTCAAATTCGATTTAACTGAATTCGAGCAGCTTAAGAAATACCAACAGATCTCTTTTGAGGTTTAAATCAATTCAGATTATTACATAAAGACTCAATTGTCTTGCAGAGGAATATAAATCCCCCTTTTCTTTTAGGCATCATCCGAACAGAATATTAGAGGCCATTTCAAAACCCGGTTGTGGTTGTTCTCGACGCTGCAAAAGCAGGGTAAATGAGCTCCATCAGAGGGTTTTTAAACTGCTTATAAGTAATCCCCTTAATATGCTGCCAATCACAGGAGAACTCAACATGTGGCGTCTTTCTACCTGTTTAATACTGTTGCTCACGTTGAACTTAACGGGCTGTAGTAAACCACCTCAGGAGGAGGCTCAAGCGAAACCTCAACAGGAAGAAAACCTGGTTGGGGTAGCGGCTCTTGCCGGAGAAAAAGATAAAAAGGGAATCATCGGCAAGAAAACTCAGACAGTTCACAATTTTAAGGAACTTAAGAAGCAACAGCCCGATCTGGAAGAGATCAAAAAAGATTTAGAGAATACGAACTACATCAAGCAAACGATGGACATCTATAAAAAAACCGGCTCAGAAGCCAGTCGACTGGGCATGCAGCAGATGGTTGAGGTTCACAAAGCCCAGTATGACAAGTATCCCACCTATGACGAATTCATGGAATACCTGACCAGCAGCGGCTCCTCGTTCACAATGCTACCCGCCAAAGAAGCTTACGCATACGATGAAGATACGGGAAGAATCATGATTGTTCCCAGACCAGCAGAGTAGGCATACACTCCAGGAACTGCATCAGTTTTATAACCTTATCGCTCTAACTGCAGTTCAGCCTGAGGCTCGAAGCGGGGAATCTTCTGGACTTCCTGCTCAAACTGATCCAGTCTTTCGTTGAGTGATCCCATCTCACCAGAACGGGGTTGTTTATGACCGTAGCGAATCTGGTAAAACCATACTGCTAACTGTAATGGAAAATTCTGTAAGCCATGTGGTATCAGATACTCTCTCCACGATTCCTGCACCTGGGTCGCAAATTCCAGCTCAGTCTGATAACGCAGTTTAACCAA
>JAWKUC010000007.1:0-227837 GCA_041398805.1 Planctomycetaceae bacterium
GTTAACTCCAGAAGGCACCCCTTATCGCGAACTTACGGGGCCAATTTGCAGAGTTCCTTAACCAGCATTCTCCCGAGCGCCTTGGTCTTCTCGACCTACCTACCTGTGTCAGTTTTAGTACGGTCATCTGTGCTTCAAATCTTAGAAGCTTTTCTTGGTTACACTGCTGATCATTTCATCATCCAGGGACTCAAGACTTCTCCTTGAACATTGTGGCGGATTTGCCTACCACTATCTTGAAGAAGCCTACGGGGATTTCTGACACCCCGCTGACCTTTCATGCAACGTCCCTCCATCGATCCACACAGATGGGGCAGGAATATTAACCTGCTGTCCATCGTCTACGCCTCTCGGCCTCGACTAAGGGACCGCCTAACCCTGGGCGGATTTACCTTCCCCAGGAAACCTTAGGTTTTCGGCGAGCAGGATTCTCACCTGCTTTATCGTTACTCATTCCGGCATAATCACTTCCAGACCCCGGCACCACTCCTTACGGTATGGCTCGTATCTGATCTGGAACGCTCTCCTACCAATCAATAAATTGATTCCGCTGCTTCGGTATTGTACTTACTCCCGTTCATTATCGGTACTAGCATGCTCGACCAGTAAGCTATTACGCACTTTTTAAATGATGGCTGCTTCTAAGCCAACATCCTGGCTGTCATTGCACACTAACGTCCTTAGTGACTGAGCACAATTTAGGGACCTTAGCAGGCGATCTGGGTTGTTTCCCTCTCGACCACGAAGCTTCTCCCTCGTGGACTGACTCCCGAGATAATCGTAATGGTATTCGGAGTTTGGCTACGGTGGGTAGGCGGGAAGCCCCCCAGCCGAGATCAGTATCTCTACCCCCATTACGTAGTTACTCAAGGCTAGCCCTAAAGCTATTTCGGAGAGAACGAGCTATCTCCAGGTTTGATTAGACTTTTACTCCTCCTCACAGGTCATCCCCTAATTTTTCAACATTAGTGGGTTCGGTCCTCCACACAGTTTTACCCGTGCTTCAACCTGCCCATGAGTAGATCACCATGGTTTCGCGTCTACCGCCACTGACCATTTTCGCCCTATTCAGACTCGGTTTCCCTTAGGCTTCGATCCTGAAGATCTTAACCAGCCAATAACGGTAACTCGCCGGATCATTATGCAAAGGCACGCCGTCACACTGTTCTAAGAACATAGTGCTCCGACCGCTTGTAAGCATGTGGTTTCAGATTCTTTTAACTCCTCTAGCAGAGGTTCTTTTCATCATTCAGTCACCTTACTGATTCACTATCGGTCGCCAGAGAGTACTTAGCCTTAGGATAGGCCTCTAGATTCAGACCGGGTTTCACGTGACCGGTCCTACTCGGGTACCAACCGGGAGGTAATACAACTTTCAAATACGGGACTGTCACCCTCTTTGGTTTCGCTTTCCATCGAATTCTTCTAGCTGATTACTTTGTAACTCCACAATGGTTGGCCCCACAACCCCGCTCGATAAATCGAACGGTTTAGGCTTTTTCCTTTTCGCTCGCCGCTACTCAGGAAGTCGAGTTTTCTTTCTGTTCCTGCGGATACTTAGATGTTTCAGTTCTCCGCGTTAGCCTCATATACCTATGTATTCAGTATATGATAATTCGGAAATCCCGATCAATGCTCGTTTGACAGCTACCCCAGGCTTATCGCAGCCTTCCACGTCCTTCATCGCCTTCTGAAGCGCCAAGACATCCCCCACATGCCCTTAGTAGCTTGACCACAGTGATTCTTAACTCGGCGATTTTAATCCAGCGATCATGTTCGATAACCAGCCCCCTAGACTTAAAGGTGATTAAGCCGAAGACAGAACAACCGAATTGAACTCTGGCAAAACGATGCCAATTCCAAATCAATGTGACAAACAACCTGTTTAACGATAACTTCTCTTATTTGCTTCCACCTGCTGAACAAGCCCAATTAGATTGAGCAAGCTTAACAGACTTTCGCGTTTTCAGTTCGCTAAAACCTAGACATTACATACACAAGCAAATTTTTCACCAACCCCTCTCTCAGGCAAGCCTGATTGCTGAGCTGGCTTAAAACGCTCTTATCAAAGTCGAATTCTTTCACAGTTCCGGTTGCGTTCTCTTGTGAAGAACCCACCCTTCCCTGCGGAAGTTTTCAACCCGGATAAAATTGCTTACTTGAAAACCCCGCATGGGTTTTCAAGTTACATAATTTGCATCTTTAAATATAAAGATGTCACTCAGGTTACTACCTAATTGTCAAAGATCAAAACCGCGGGTCTGGCCACCTTGCAAAGTGACCAGAGGATCGGTTCTCAGCATGTGCTGAAGCGAAACTGCTATCAGTTACTTTAAGTCAGGCACCGACCTCAGTCGGCACGTTGATCCCAAACGGGATTTTAAAGTATTCGACCGAGAGAGACTCGATCGACGAGCAAGTTCGCTTCAACGCATTATGAGAAAGTCCGTTGTAAGTCGTTTGAGACTCACCACTTGAAGCCTCTCAATCAGAGACTCCCAAAATTGACCGGAGAGGAATAGTATCCCGCCAACCCCAAACGTCAACGGTCCGGGGAAAAGTTCGGCAAATTTTTTTTAAGATTTGACGGAGACAGGAGTTCGGCTCGGCCTCATCAACATATGAAACCCTGTTTATTCCACCTATTTTCACACCTGAGAATCATGAAAACAGCACAAAAACCAACATCTATGACAGGAAACGGCCTGCTACAATCAAAATCAGTGTGCCATCATCCTGCCATTCAACCTATTAATTTTGAGCTCTCAGTATGAGTACCCCGAATCGTCGTCCTTTAAAGTTCGAGTCCCTGCACGATGCTGTCACGGAATCCGAACGCTTACTGGCCGCAGGTTACACCTCTGCTGGCAACTGGAATCTCGCCCAATGTTGTCATCACTTGTCGCTGTGGATGACTTACCCGATGGATGGCTTCCCCAAGCTTCCGTTTCCGATGAACCTCTTCGCCTGGACTATGCGGCACACAATCGGTCCACGCTGGATCGCTAAAATCATTGATTCAGGAGAGTGGCCAGTGGGAACGCCGACAGATAAACGGACCATTGCTCCCCCAGGCGGGAATGATGCCGAAGCTGTTGCCGAGCTGAAAGAGAGTGTGGACCGATTACTGAATCACAAGGGACCGCTGCACCCTTCTCCACTCTTCGGCATGCTGGAAAAAGAGAGACTGATTGAGCTGCATAAACTACACACAGCGCATCACCTGGGATTTCTTATACCACAGTCTGATCATCAATGATCCTTCAGTACTGGAAGTTCTAAAGCAGACTCCCTCAAAGCGCGCAAAAAAAACAACCCGGACAGGCAAGGTTCCTATCCGGGTTGCTCGTACATTTATGCCTCATGAGTTTTACTCAGGAAGCTGTGGTGGCTGTCACAAAGACAACCCGCCGGTTGTCTAGGCGTCGCCACCTCGTTGGTTTGTTGTACTGTTAGATGAACTCACTTGACCACCTCCTTTCTATCCGAATAGCTCAACCATAACAGGACGCATAGACCAACATTGTCCTGCGTAGTTGAACCGCCCTTGCGGGCTTCGTATGAAGGCTTCATCGAAACTTCAGACTGAGGTAATCAACCCGTAAGTTCAATGAGGCATTCTGAGAATGTCCCTTCGTGTGCGACCACGAAACTAACATCACCATAATGGCAAATTCCTCCTGTGTGACAAGAGGAAATTGGCCAGGTTCACCATTTTTTTGAAGCTCCCACAGAAAATCTTTATAAATCAGCTCCTGCTTGTTTTCCCCCGCCCGGCAGCTTACAAAGGAATAAGGCAAATTCTGCGGATAAGACGCTGATTTCCACGCATTTTTACAAGCAATTACAAAACCCGCTGCTGGGACGCATTAGCCCTGTTTCTGCAACGTCAAAAACAACCACAACCGGGTTTTGAAATGGCCTCCAGCCTGAATTCCTCCTGGAACAAAGACAACCACCGATGACAAAATTAATGCTCGCCTGCTCGATGATCGCACTGTTCTGCAACCTCGTTCTTCCCGCGACAGAGGGAAGAGCTGACGAGAAGAATTCTCCGTTCATGTCGGCTGTTCTTAAGCCTGTCTGGAACGCCTCTGAGATCAGAGAACCCATCCTGTTTCTGCAACAGGATGGTGAATCACCAAGCGGAAAGCTGTTGTTCAAACCAGCGAACATCAAGCGGGTCGAAAGCGCCACGCGAGAGATCACCTTCAAAGAGGGAGAAGATTATGTGTGGAATGCAGAAGCTGGTTTGCTGGCTCTGCCGGATGAAAGTCGCATTCGATTTCTAACCGAAGAAGAACTTTATCCATTGATGACCTCAGAGACACCGAAGATTGGTAAACCAGGTGCTCCGAAAGACTCCGGTCGAGGTGTTTATTTCGACAACAAAGATGGTTATCACCAGATGCAGGTGGAAGTCATTTACGAGTTCGAACCTGATCAGTGGACTGGTCCGATCCCTCAATATGCAGCTACAGCATTACCCAGAACAACGGACCGGCTTAAACAACAGAAACCCGTCAAAGTTTTTCTGCTGGGTGACAGCATCAGTGAAGGTTACAACGCGAGTGCATTCTCTCAGGCAAAACCAGGTTGTCCTGCTTATGGGGAACTGGTTGCACAAACAATCGCAGCAGCATCGGAAAGCGAGATCACTTTTCGTAATTTTGCCGTCGGTGGCTGGCAGGCTTCACAGGGAGCGAAACGAGTTCGGGAAGAACATCTGGCTGAAGAAAAACCAGACCTGGTGATCATCGCTTTCGGTATGAATGATGTCTGGAGAAAAGATGCCGCCGCATTCAAAGCGAACATACTGGAAATGATCGAAGCCTTCCGCGCCGAACAAAGTGAAACCGAATTCATCCTGGTTTCGACCATGCTGGGGAATGAAAACTGGGGAATGCCGATGGAGCAGTTCTACACCTATCGGGAAGCGTTGAAAGAGTTAACCGGCCAGGGGATCGCTCTCGCTGATTTAACAGAGGTGTGGGAAACATTCCTCAAACGGAAAACATTCTACGATCTAACCGGCAACGGGGTGAATCATCCAAATGACTTCGG
Source organism: Planctomycetaceae bacterium (assembly GCA_041398805.1). Classification (GTDB taxonomy): domain Bacteria; phylum Planctomycetota; class Planctomycetia; order Planctomycetales; family Planctomycetaceae; genus Polystyrenella. The sequence goes on from JAWKUC010000007.1 coordinate 5,065, forward strand.
CCATGTAATCTATGCACAGTGGATCTGTCGCATGCTCTTGCCTGATTCCGCCTATGAGCAGAAACCTGAAGCGGATCGGTTACGACGGTAGTTGATCGCGGCGATCGGGAACGATAAACCAGGAAGAATCCTCTCCTCCGGGACGTTCGGCTGGTGCTGGCTGCCGCCTGGGTTTGGCTGTTTCAAAGATAAACAGGTATTGGGTCATCTGCCGACGCTGGGGCGCTGCAGGAGGAGCAACCCTGGCCCCTAATTGAATTCGAGGTTCATCGGAGATTGATTTCTTGATGGGCGAATCATTCGGGGATCGCAAATCTTTCACTGGTCCCGAATCGACAATTTCCACTCGCGACTCTGTCTGGGAAGCTTGTTTGCCTGAGTCGGAATCCTGCTCAGCGATCGTGGCCAGAGGGGGTGCCTTGGTTTTCATGCGAACCCGATTGTTAACTTGTGGTGCCGCTTCTGATGCTGTAGCGGGCTTCGAAGGCTCCTGTTTTTCGGGTTGATCAGCAAAAATCGAATTTGAGTGTGAATAGAGTGTCTCTTGCTCGGTCATGACAATATGACCATTTCCTGCGACAAATCCGGAGCCCTCCCATAATCTGGGAAGCTGAGAACGGGGGAATGTTAAAGCGACCTGATAAGAAGGTTTAACCTGTTGCTGTTTCAAGTCCCCAGCACTCTTATCGAGTCCCCTGGAATTCTCTTTGACCAGTGTGGGGCTATTTACGTTGCTTTTTACAATGCTTTGAGATGGGCTGGAAGGTTCAGCATCTGCAGGTGCAGTTGACTTCAATTCGGATGCAGCAACCTCAAGCTGTCTCTCAACTTTGGAAATCTGCTCTTTGTCCGGAGTTTGAGCTTCCTTTACCGACGCATTAGATTCTGCAGCGGTGTCGCTTTTGACAATGGCTTCCTCAACATCATCTCCCCTGACTTGTGGTTCGCCATCTCTGTCTTTGAGATCACCAGTACGACAGCGTAATGCTACCAGCTGATCCCCAATTTCCGGTGCTGCTTCGACTGTTATCTGGTCTTCAAACATCACGGCAACGCCATTGTTGTTAATATCGATGGCATCCATATTCTGGGCGAACAGATTATTGGTAATCGAAAAATTCGCAGGAGTTTGCACCTGGGCCAGAGATTCGACTTCCGGAAGCTCCGCTAAAGCAGCTTCCATCTTGTCTGGAAGCTGTCACAAAGACCGCGACCAGATCCTGATCACCTAATTTCTGAGAAGTAATTTGAATAGGTGGTGACTGCTTGAACCCCTCGACCAATCCATCCTGCGGTGAATCAAACAATCGATCTCGCGTTAATTCAGTAGAGCTTTCTGGACTGACATCACCATTTTCGATGTTATGCCGCTGCAATAAAACCTGAAAATCGTTGATTGATTCAACACGATCGACCACCGTCATGCAGACAATTGAAACCTGATCCCCCTGCATCTCCTGAGCTTTGACAATCTCACCGAGAGGAACCTGTGTCAGATCGTTCGAAAAACTTAATGTGACTTCGTCAGACTCAGGAGTAACTCCCAGCGGGGCCGTTACAGGAACTCCAAATAGATTACCATCCGCAGCGGTATCACCATCAGAAGTAAGAGAAAGTTCGATTTCTTCCGCAACAGATTCTTCTTTGGCAGAAAAGTCCTTGTGATCAATCTCGTTGCGAATTGAGTATCGCGCGCCAGCTCCGGGAAGAGCTTTAGCCAGCATCTGGTCCGAATCGCTCTGGTCCGCTTCAGTGCTGGCTAACTCCCCAATGTTGGAATCAACCCTGTTGAAGACGGGCTGTCCCTGTTCAACACCGATGCCGATGACATAGGCCATCAGGAAGAGAGATGCGACGCTCGTCAGCAAACCTGCCGCGGCATACAGGAACCGACGCGAGCGTGCGGGTGAGGTTGAAGGGACTGGGGCAGAACTTGAACCAGGATGAGTTCCGGACTCTTTGGAACCGAGCAGACTCTCCCGTTCAATACGTTGTCGAATTGCAGCCCGAAGTTCCTCGGGTGCTTTGGTTCTGGGTAATGCTTTCAAGCCTTCCGAAAGACGCGCAATTTCATCCCGTTCGCGCTGAGTGGCTGGCTCCTGCTTGAGCTTTTTCGCCACCTCAGCCCGTTCCTGTTCATTCAGTTCGCCATCAAACAGGGCGGAAATTAAATCATCGACTGACATATCTGGAGTTCGATCTGGAAACTACTATCTCCGAACAGGGGTTGTCATTGAACCGGTTTGTTTCAGAATGGGGTCCGCGTGGTTCTGGTAAGTATTCAACAAAAACAGGAGTGGTTCAAACGATATCGAGCCTGGGAAAAAACACCTATATAAACAAACAAACACCAACCTGGAGCGTAAGAGTCTAAAACAACCTTAAAACTCTACCAAAGAAGGAGTTAGATCGTCCACGTTACACTCGATATGTGGGGTGGTTTTCCACTGAATTAGATGTCCGAATCTCCGGAAAAGTTCCCGATTTGCAGAACCTTAGCAGAATTCCGGGAAATTCAGAACTCGATTAGGCGGAAGTCCGCTTTTTCCGTATACTTAAATGAGCACTCCATTCCAGAAACGGGCTGTCCTGCTGCCCAGCTGAAACAAGTCCTCTGCCATCCGTTTCTGCATTCCTGTATGGGCTCCATACATCGACTCTTCCTGAATCCTACCTTCTAAATCGGTTTCTCCAATTGCAAATGATTAATCGACTCTTCGCAATAGCTTATGCTGTTCAGAATGCCGCCGTTCCCGGATGCATTATGCTGCTGGCCCTCTGCATGCTATCGACATCAATCCTCGCGGAAGAGACTGGCAACACTACAGAAGAGCCTCGCGTGCTGTCTGAAGAGGAAGAGATTGCGCAGTTGATTGAGGAACTGGGAAGTCCCAGCTATGAGACTCGTGAAGCGGCAACAGAGAAGTTAAAAAACGCTCCTGCCGAGATTGCACCTCAATTGAAAATTGCCGCAAACCGGGGAGACCTGGAAGTCACTTTACGTGCCATTCTGATTCTGGAGCATATGTACGAACGAGTGGCGCGAGATTGGTTTCTCACCTTGATTCCTTACACCGGTTTACAACCGGGCCAACCCGTATTCGCCGAACACCCTGTCCGGACGCAGCGACTGGAAACTCTTGGTTTTCATTTTGATCAACTCGATCTCATTCTCAGTGAAATGGGGGAGAATCCTTCCGCATCACAGGCAGTCCGGGCTCGACAGGTCCTATTGAGCCAGAAACCGAAACGGGAATTCAAAGCGATGCTGGATGTCATCGAGCATGGTGGGAAATTCTTCTTCATGCAGGATTCTGGACGAGGTCAGGATCTGGTACCGATCACGCGCGACATGGTCTTGCGTGGGGAATTCGAAACGAACGATCTCGGAATTCAAATCAATCGACACTGGCAGAAAAGTCCGGAATCGCTGCAGAAACTGAAACGGATTTCCCGTTTGAGATCAGTCTATCTCATCAAGGGTGCTCCCCTTGATCGAGCGGACATCAATGAACTGCAAGTCGCCCTCCCGCAAATTCGATTGCACAGTCGAAGTGGTGCCCGGTTAGGAGTTACTCATATGACTTCATTCAATATCCAGGCGGAAGGAGCTCTTGTCGGTGAAGTCTCAGCTGACTCAGCCGCAGAAGGTGCCGGTATCAAACCGGGTGATATCATTATTCGTCTGGGTGATGCCAAGGTTACAGACTTTGAAGGACTGGTTCGCAGCCTGGAAAAATACGAGGCGGGAGATATCGTTGAAGTCGAACTCATTCGTAGCGGCTCGAACCTGAAACTCCCCGTGGAATTGAGTGGCTGGTAAGCCTGTCACTCATTAAGATGGAACTTACATTCAACGTATCCGGATAGTCTCTTTCCGGCTTGCTCCTGATAGAAAGTTCCCGCCATGATCATCCTGCCTCGTCTTTGTCTGCACCATTTCTGCCTCCTCTGCTTTTGTGTCAGTAGTCTTCTCTCCCCTGCTCTGTTGGGTGAAGAGAGGCCAGTCAGCGATCCTCCTGTGATCGAATCTTCCTGGGATGACTTGCTGGAAGGAGTGACTGATCAGGAATCGTGGTTCAAGCATAAAGCGGATCTTAAACAACGCTATCTCAACCTGATCCGGGATCAGTACAAGCCTGAAAAACCGGAACTCGATCTGCAGGTTCATGAAGAAGTGGTGATTGCGAATACATACATTCGCAGATTGATCAGTTATCAGGTTGAAGCGGACGAGCGAGCACATGCTTACCTGGGGATTCCCCTGGAGCGCGAGGGTAAGTTACCGGCGATCGTTGCCCTGCATGGTACCTGGGACCAGGGAGCTCGTCGCGCGGCAGGATTGGAAGACAATCCCGATAAGGCGTATCTCGATCACCTCTGCCGCAAGGGTTATGTCGTCATTGCCCCTGAGCATTTTGTCTCGGGACATCGCATTCCGCCCGAAGGAGCGTACGACACCACCCGCTTTCATGAGAAGCATCCCGAATGGACCTCCGTGGGAAAATTCACCTATGAACATTCCATTGCCGTCGACCTGCTTTGTGGCATGGAAGAAGTTGATTCAGAAAATATCGGTGCTCTCGGACATTCCCTGGGTGGTCATGGGACGATGTTTCTCGCTGCCTATGATGAACGTATTAAAGCGGCTGCCGGAAACTGCGCGGCTTCTTTCTTTAGGCATAATTCCGGTGTCGTGCATTGGGCACGCGGACACTGGTATGTCTACTTCAAACATATGCGGCCCGGTATTCTGGAGGGGAAACTCCCCGATATCGACTTCCATGAAATCATGGCCTTAATTGCTCCAAGAGCTTATCTGGATGTCTCTGCTTTGAACGATGGTAAGCCACTTACCCAGCGACAGCGGGTGCTGATGTTGACGAAGGTAATGGACGTCTATGAGCTGGAAGAGAAACCAGAGAACTTTGCCTTCTTCGTGCATGGCCGCGGCCACTCTGTCGCGCATGAATCCCGACAGTTAATCTACGGCTGGATGGACACGCACTTAAAACCAGCTGAAGCGACAGCGACCAGACTGGTGGAAGAGTGATTTGCGATCTGCATGAATGCTGATCGGCTAATTCGAAAGCGTGTCCAGCGGATACCGCACTTACCCTGTTCGACTGACCAATGTGTGGCGAGGAATTCGTTCTCGGTTAATCGAAGTGGTGTGGGAAAACCAAAAGCAAACGTATCGAGTTCATCCTGAAGACTACCCGATTCCTGCTGTTCCCGTTTTTTATGTAGACCGGCATCGTAAAGAATTTGCTCCGTCTCCAGTTTCCAACCGGCATCCTCAAGACTCACGATCGCTGCCACCACTCCCTGATCACCAAAGCGTCTGTTGTATGTCAGCAGGACCCGGTTATCAGCAAGAGCAAGTGGTGTCATCGTCTGTCCCTGAATGCCGGTGAATCGGGGGTGGACCAGGTTTCTCCATTATCCTCTGAGAGGACATAACTGTTCTCGAGATCCTTGTATTCACCGAGCGTGACTGTCCAGGCGACCGCCAGCAGCAGACGTCCATCGGGAAGCGATGTCAGTTTCTGTTCGAAGTAACCCGCTTTCCCTCCGGGTCCTGAAAGATGGTGATCGGTGCTCCCCAGGATTTACCAGCATCGTCCGAGGGAAGACCAACGACACGTTCCCCCAGCTTCTGCTGATTTTCAAGAGGTGGCCATGGGAGCGATCAGTCGCCCCGTAGAAGTAAGTAACAGCCGGTCCGGAGATCTCCAGTGGGAAATCATCAAGGAATGGGAAGCAGTTCCGGCGGCACGACCAGGTTTTCCCAAGTCATCAGAGATGGAGAGAATTGGGACCATCTTGCGATCCCGAAATCGAGATTGGGGGAACCTATCAGGCAGGCTCCATAACCATAGATACGCTTCGAAGCGGGATCGAAGGTCAACTTCAGATAGTTGGCCGACTCGGACGCTACTGAGTTGGCTGGACAGAGAACACAGGTGGGCGACCAGGTGCGGCCACCATCGAGCGAACGGGATTGCCCTGTTCCGCCATGCACATATTGTCCCCCTGTTTCACTGTAGGAACAGAGAATGGTTCCATCGGGAAGAAGTATCGTTGAAGGAAACGCCGAATCGTTTTCGTCGATCCGCCCTGATGCAAGTACTTCAATCGAGGTCATCAGTCTGTTTCCTTCGCTATCCGAACTGGTTAAGTCTGGAGGCTATTTCAAAACCGGGTTGTGGTTGTTCTCGACGCGGCAAAAACAGGGTCAATGCGACCCATCAGAAGGTTTTGAAACAGATTGTATGTAACAGAACATAAAAAAAGTGGTTCCGAGTGGAACCACTTTTCATACACTGTTTACATTAATCAGTAGGAAGGATCTTCACAACTTGCAACAACAGATTGTTGTCAAACCAGGAGATGTTCCAGGCGACCGTTACTGTCTCCAATACCTGTTACGTCAGCTCCCATCAGGTCGAGCATCGACAGATAAAGATTGTTCATCGGTGTATGTTCGGGATAAACCAGATGTCGTCCCGTCTGAATTCTTCCACCCGCTTTTCCCGCCAGAATTGCGGGAAGATTGTCATGCGAGTGACGGTTTCCGTCACCAAGACCACTACCGTAGAGAATCATGCAGTTATCGAGCAGTGTTCCTTCCCCTTCGGGAATCGACTTCAGCTTGTTCAGGAAGTAAGCAAACTGCGTGACATGAAACTGATCAATCCGTTGCAGTTTGTTCATTTTGTCTGCATCTTTCTGATGATGAGACAACTGGTGATGCCCTTCGGGGACTTCCACCATTGGATAGGAAGCGCCCGAACCGGCATTGCCCAGCATGTAAGTGCTGATGCGGGTCGCATCTGTCTGGAACGCCAGGGCTAACAGGTCATACATCTGACGAATATGTTCTGTGCGATCGCTCGGTTTTCCCACTGGGGGAACGTAGTCCCCTGGAAGGACCGGTTTGTAGTTCTGTTGATTGGCCAGCCGTTTTTCGAGATCACGCACACTGGAAAAATATTCTTCCACTTTGCGACGATCTGTCTGGCCTAATTTCTTCTGCAACTTGCGGGCGTCGTCAGAGACCATATCGAGCACACTCTTTCTGAGTGCCGCCCGTTTTCCTTGTGCTTTGGCATCGGATCCGAACAGACGATCAAAAACAAGTTGCGGGCTGGTCTCTTTGGCGACGGGGGTGGATGGTGTTTTCCAGGAGATTTTGGAAGAGTAAGCACAACTGTACCCCGAATCGCAACTTCCGGCACTCCGTCCCCCTTCGATTCCAATCTCGAGTGAGGGGAGGAAGTTTCGATCACCGACCTGCATGGCTGCAACCTGGTCAACCGAGATTCCATTATTGATATCAGCCCCACTCGTTTTATAAGGGTGTGCGCCAGTCAGGTAAGAAGCAGAGGCGCGGGCATGGTCGCCGGCTCCGTCCCCTTTGGCTTTCCCGTTATCCTGACAGAGGTTGGTCAACACGTTGAGATCGTTGCGAAGTTCCTGGAGTGGTTCCATTGTTTTGGCGAACTGAAAGTCACTTCCCTCACCAACAGGTTTCCAGTCGTCCTGAATGACACCATTCGGTACAAACATAAATGCCATGCGGGTAGGAACGGCCGCAGCTTCTGCATTAGGTGCCGCAGCCATCAGAGGAGCGTGCGCCCGAGCCCATCGCTTCCAGCAGCGGAAGCCCCATGGTGACTCCCCATTCCTTTGAGGAAAGTACGCCGATTCAGTTCGATTTTTTTGTCATGTCACAATGGCCTTCACTATCAGTTATTCCACCCTGAATCAGGGCAGGTTAAAAGACATCTCAGTAAGTTGTTCTTGATGATCGTTAAGATCAGCAGCTGAAACGATCTTCTAGTGCAGGATTAAAGGAAGGATCAATTAACGATCGAACGTTAATCGATTCAAATAGAAGGTTGGTATCAATGCAGGTAGGTAAATAAGGTGTGAAATTGTGGAGTAAGAATTAAGCCAGCAGTCCATCGAGACGGCCGTTACTGTCACCAATTCCAGTAACATCTGCCCCGACAAGGTCCAGTACGGACAGGAATAGGTTATTTAATGGAGTCTTATCAGGATAGATCAAATGTCGTCCCGTTTGAACTCGCCCGCCAGCGTTCCCTGCCAGAATCACCGGCAGGTTGGAATGCCAGTGAGCGTTTCCATCACCTAATCCACTTCCAAACATAATCATTACTGTTATCGAGTAATGTCCCCTCACCTTCCTGAATCGAATTCAATTTGTTCAGGAAGTAAGTAAATTGAGTTACATGATACTCGTCGATGCGTTGCAATTTCGCCATCTTGTCATCGTTGTTCTCGTGGTGAGACAACTGATGATGCCCTTCGAACACTTCCAGCATCGGATAGGACTGTTCTGAACCGGCGTTACCCAGCATGAAGGTACTGATGCGGGTTGCGTCCGTCTGGAATGCGAGTGCCAGCAGGTCATACATCTGGCGAATATGTTCTGTTTTGTCGACGGGTTTCATGCCGGGGATCTGAAAATCTGCTGGTAATTCAGGATTGAATCCCTGACGGCGTTCGATGCGTTGCTCTAACTCGCGCACACTGGAAAAATATTCTTCCACCTTGCGCCGGTCTGTCTGTCCCAGCTTTTTACGCAAGCGGGCAGCATCATCGGAAACCATATCGAGAATACTTTTCCGCGCGGCATCACGTGCCTGGCTTTGTGTGGAACGGCTTCCAAACAGGCGGTCGAAGACCAGCTTCGGATTGATCTCTTTCGCCATCGGCAGGGAAGGAGTTTTCCAGGAAACATTCGAAGAGTAGGCACAGCTGTAACCCGAGTCACAACTTCCAGCGCTACGGCCCCCTTCAATACCAAGTTCCAGTGAAGGCAGACCAGTGCGATCTCCCAGTTGCAGGGCAGCGACCTGGTCAACCGAGATACCATTGCGGATGTCAGCTCCGGAAGTTTTGTAAGGGTGAACTCCAGTCAGATAGGTTGCGGCAGATCGCGCATGATCTCCCCCCCCATCTCCTTTCGCCCATCCATTATCCTGTCCCAGGTTCGTGAAGATGTTGATTTTGGATTTAAAATCAGCCAGCGGGGTTAAACTTTGTGGGAGTGTGTAATCGGTTCCCTGCTGCTCTGGAATCCAGTGCTTTTGAATAACTCCGTTGGGCATGAACATGATCGCCATGCTCGTGGGAGCTGCGGCGGCAACTTCCGAAGCCGTTTCAGCAGCGGCCAGTGGGACTGTTCCCCGATTCATCGCTTCCAATAGAGGAAGCCCCATCGTGACACCCAAACCGCGCAGAAAAGTACGTCTCTTGAGTTGAGTTGTAAAGGTCATAATTATTTACCTTCCTCACCACGTCGTTTCTGAAATGGTTGGCTATCGACAATCCCCATCACCAGCTCGAAAAAGCGATCATCATTTTTCTTTAATCGGTCTGTGATTTCGTTCACGGCACATTGATCATACACATTCAGCCCACGACCAGTGGCAAACACCAACATCTTTTCAGCCAGCACTTGCCGGAAGTTTTCTTCCCGGGTCTTTAATAATGATACCAGTTCCAGCGGACCATTAAAGGTCTCTCCTGAGGGAAGTACCCCGGAAGCGTCCACATCGAACTCGCCATCTTTCTCGCGCCATTGACCGATGACATTGAAGTTTTCCAGTCCGAACCCGAGTGGGTCCAGCACATTATGGCAAGAGGCACACCCCGCATCGGCACGGTGACGGGCGAATTTTTCACGCAAGGTTTCCCCTTGGGGAGCTTCAGCCAGTTCTTCCAGCGGAGGAACATTCGGAGGTGGCGGAGGTGTCTCTTCACCCAGAATGTTTTCCATGATCCACTTACCTCGCTTCACGGGAGCAGTCCGGTCCGGGTTGGATGTGAGTAATAGAACACTCGCCTGGGTCAGAACTCCCCGACGGGGAAGATCGGTCAGCGGGAAGAGTTCAAAGTCCTCGTTAGTCCGCCCTTCGACGTCGTAACCGTAATGCTCTGCGAGTCGTTTGTTGATGAAGGTGAAATCACCATCCAGGAAGGCGAAGATCGACATATTCTCCCGCATGATATGCGCGAAGAAGAGTTCCGTCTCTTTGTGAATATCCAGAGCCAGACGGAAATAGAATTCGCCAAAGACGCGACTGTCGGGGTGGATCTCACTCAGTCTTCTCAGGTTCAACCACTGTCCTCCAAAGTTGGAGACGAGGGCATCTGCTTTCGGATCCTGAATCATCCGGCGAACCTGGCTTTCGAGAACCGACTGATAATGCAATTGATTCTTGGCAGCGAGTGAGAAGAGTTCTTCATCCGGCATGCTGCTCCAGATGAAATACGACAGACGGCTGGCGAGTTCGTAATCACTCAGTTTGCGGGCGAGTGTCGGATCATCAGGATGATCATCGAGTTCTACCCGGAATAGAAAATGAGGCGAAACGAGCACCGCGTGCAGGGCCTGTTCGATTCCTTCTTCAAATGTTTTTCCGTCCTGAATCACCAGTAACGCGAGGTCCACCAGCCGGGAAACTTCTTCCGCTGTAGCGGGGCGACGATAGGCACGAGAGGCGAAACGATCGAGAATCAACCGGGCACATTCTTCTGCTGTATGAGCTTCGTCAGGTCGACAGAAAATAATCTCCCGGTGATAGGGAGGCAGTTTATCCGCATCCATTGGACCGGAACCGAGAGCACTGAAGGAGAAGAGACGCACATTACGATCTCCGGTCACTTTGCCGTTCTCATCTTTCTCCTGAAAATCGTTCACGAAAGAGATGGCAAATTTATGTTCTCCCTCAGTAATGGGAACCTTGATCGTATGGGGGGCTCGTTTGCCTTTTCCTTTGACTTGAACTTCGCCTACCAGTTCGCCATCCAGAGTGACATTCATCTGGGCGGGATCGGGGCCGGCCTGGTCTGCTTCCATATCCAGAACCAGATCGTAAGTATCGGTCTGATAGCAGGTGAAGTTACCTTGAATTGTATGATTCGAGTTGAAGACACGAACCTGATCGTCCCGCACTTCCACCTTCTGGTAATTATCCATCTGCAGACCAACCCAGGTCTGTTCGAACCGGTTGTACAGAAACTCATCGACAATCACCTTACTGGTAATGTACTCGGCCGCATTGAGATATTTCTCGAAGAGAATAGGTGAGAGGGAGAGCACATCACCAATGTTATCGAACCCTTCACCGACATCGTCCGTCGGGAACTTATTGACCAGTTCCAGGTCAAGTCCCACCAGATCCCGCACGGTGTTGTTGTATTCATTCCTGTTCAAACGACGGATTGTTACCCGTCCCGGATCGGGTGCGAGTGAGCAATCGACGTAGTTTAATGCCAGGTCAACAATCTGCACGAACTGTTCCCGCTCTTCTTTGGTCGGAACCGGGTCGGCATCGACGGGAGGCATCGCTGAAATTTCAACCAGCTGGGAGAGATGTTTCCAGGTTTTGCGTTGTTCCCGCATGGAAACCACACTGTCAAAGTCATGCAGCTGCAATCCCCCTTCCTGAAGATCGGGGCCGTGACAATCGATGCAGTATTTGGTTAAGAAGCTTTTGACCTGGGTTTCGTAATTGATGTCGGGAATCGGTTGAATCGGAACTTCAGCATACTCACCCTGCTCTGTTGCGGCCGGTTTCTCATTGATGGCGAGCGCTTCGTTGGCAGCCGCCAGATAACGAATCGCCGGATCAATCTCTGGTTTACCGACGGGGGTGGGTTCCTGTTTGTTATCCTCTGCATTCAGCGCACTCAGGCCAAATGAACCCTGCAGCATCCCTGTCATCAGCAGGCAAAACGACGCGGTGCAAAACCACGATAGATTAAATCCGCAGAAGCTGCGTGCATTAGAAGTCGTATCAAAAGATTTCGCAGGTTTCATGGGGATGATTTCAGGGATATTTGATTCGGTCCGAGTAGACAGACGCTGGAACCAGTGATGCATGAACAAGTTGAACTCGCTGGCAGGAGGGAGGCAAGGTAGGAGGAAAAGTGCTCGTGGAGGAAGCGGCCCAACCATCTGGAGCAGTTCTCAATGGGGAGTGCTGTTCAGAAAGTCTTTTCCTACTTACAAATATACACGAAAAACAGGCTCCGGTCCACACATCAGTAAGGATTTATGCAATATTAGCGACCGACAACAATAGCCGTATCCACTTGATATGATACACCTTACAACACAACACCCATCAAATTCACCATTCCGGGATCCAGAGGACTCGACATTACGTTCTCCCCTGGGAGGCTTTTGAAATGGAAAATCCAGTGAGAACGATGACCCGCAAAAGGGGCCGGGAGTGGGAAAACCCGTCCTCGTTCTACTTCTTCGCCGCCCTGTTTCTAATCGGCTGTACAATCGCCCTGTTTCCGAATGAGAGCTTCAGTCTCTCTTTACCCTTAGGAGGGTTGGGCCTGGTCTGCCTCATCTCAGCAATCGGATTACATCGTAGGACTAATCGCAAATCTGTGGTGCGTTATGAGCTGTTTGAAGAACACCTGACAGCGATTTTCCGAAATGGGGATATTAAAATCTTTCGCTTCGGAGATGTAACCAAACTTTCCTGGCCAATAAGTTCACCTAATAAATTCGATCAGGTTTTGTGTGTTACCATCGAGACACAGACAGAAACTTTTTTTGTCCCGCTGGATGCACTCTCACTAAGCAATCAGCGACACCTGATACTGACCCTTCGACGAAAAATCCCAGTTGAGTTGCAGGAATTCTGGGAACCGTATTTCGAAACTCGCGGTTACAGAATTCTGGAAAAGCAAAAACTCTCCCCTGCCGAAATCGTCAGGCTTAAATCCAGCGGCATCATATTTTCCACTCGCAAATATTATGACCGCGGACTTCTGAGACTCTTCTGCTCTGTAACCATAGCAGCAGGAATTGGGGGAATTAGCATGGGCCACCCCTGGTTTCTTCTATTCGGCCTCACCGTACTACTTTTTGGATTGCCTTACCGGTTTGTAGTCCCAAAATATGAATCGGAACGATATCCCGATTTCGCATCACCAGTTCTGGCGATAGTGCTGTTCTTCATCATACTGTTGTGCATGTTATCAACAGGAGTGTTGATGCATCTGGAGCAGTGGATCAATCATTATCCTCAATTAAAAGACTATGATCCGCTGCTTCGTTGGATTTCAGGAATCCTGCTAGTCGGTTCCTTTTGGGGACCGGTAGTTCTCTTCATATACCTGTTAAGAAGAAATGAACGGTCGCCTCAAAAGCAACTTGAAAAGCAGAAAACGGAAGCCCGTCTTCGAGAACGGCAGGATGAAGTACTGGACCGGTATCGGATACGGGATGAAGATCTGAAGTAATATCACAGTTAGAAGAGTGATCTTACCACTTCAACGCTGCTTATGGTGCAACAGGCTGTTCGCACCCTTCAGAGCATTCATGGTATCGTCGTTAAAGAAACAACTTGTATCAGCTCGCTGTAATCGCACTGCTGGATGAGCCAGTCAGTGGCACCCAGATTGAGTGCCTTGACAGGCAACTACTACCATTCTTTTTCGTGGCTTTCGTGCTTTTCGTGGTTCAAAACCCAACTTAATGAGTCTTCAATCCACTGTGCCGCAGCAGTGCCTCGGTGCTTGGTTCGCGGCCGCGGAATTCTTTGAAGATTTCCATCGGGTGACGGCTGCCTCCGAGTGAGAGGACGGTGTCGCGGAAGTGGCGACCGACGGCGGCGACGGCATCGTCATCGTTCAAACCGACTTCTTCGAAGGCACTAAAGGCATCGGCTGACAGGACCTCGGCCCACTTGTAGCTGTAGTAACCAGCCGCGTAACCTCCGGCGAAGATATGCTGAAAGGCACACAGACTCTTGTCATCAGGCAAGAGCGGTAGCACGGAGGTCTTTTTGCTGAGTTCCTGGTGCAGGTCGAAGATCGATTGACTGCCGGTTGGGTCGAACGAACTGTGCAGGGTCATGTCGGTCATGCCGAACAGCAGTTGCCGCAGCATCATTGTTCCGGAACGATAGGTTCTTGCGGCGCAAATCTTTTCGAAGAGTTCTTCGGGTAACGGTTCACCCGTTTCATAATGAGCGGTCATACCGAGCAAGGTCGGGCGATGATAACACCAGTTCTCCATGAACTGACTGGGAAGTTCCACAGCGTCCCATTCGACACCATTGATTCCCGAGGCATCGGCGTAGTTGATCGTCGTCAGCATATGCTGCAGGCCGTGACCGAACTCATGGAAGAGGGTCTCGACTTCGCGGAAGGTCATCAGCGAAGGTTTGTCACCGATGGGAGGAGTGGAGTTACAGATCAGGTAGGCAACAGGAAGTTGCACCTTTCCATCAATCACACGACGGGAAAGACAATCATCCATCCAGGCCCCGCCCCGTTTGTCTTTGGGACGTGAGTAAGGATCGAGGAAGAAGGCGGCACATTGTGCTCCCGATTCATCATAAATTTTGAAGTAGCGAACATCCTTATTCCAAACGGGCGCTTCTCCATCAGCAGCTTTCACATCAATCCCGAAGATCCGTTCGACCAACCCGAATAACCCATTGAGTACGCGTTCCAGCGAGAAGTAAGGGCGTAATTGTTCGTCGGTGAAATCAAATCGTTTCTCGCGCAATCGTTCGGCCCAGAACGCCGCGTCCCAGTTCATCACTGGCTCTGACTGTCCCATTTGCCGGGCAAGTTCTTCAATATCTTTCATATCGGCCTCAGCCGCTTCCCAGGCCGCCTTGCGTAAGTCCTCAGACATTTCCGCGACCGCTTCGACAGAGGGAGCCATCTTCTGAGCGAGGCTGAGTTCGGCGTAGTTGTTGTAACCGAGCAGCTTGGCTTTTTCCTGACGCAGTTTCAGAATTCGACTGATGTTTTCGGTATTATCGAGTTCACCGTCACTCGCCAGATGAATGCGGGCACGATAGACTTCCTCGCGCAACGCTCTGTTCTGGCAATGTTCCAGGAAGGGGCCAAAACAGGGAATGTCGAGTGTGATCAACCAGGGCCCCTCTTCAGAGGTCGCTTGCGGATTCTCTTCTGCTTTCGCCTGGTTGTAGGACTGGGCAGTTAACTGCTTGAGACTTTCAGGCCAACCTTCGGTGTCCGCTTTATTTGTGATGACCAGCTCGTATGCTTTGGTCGCATCGAGGACGTTGTTCGAGAAAGTCGTGCTGAGTTGGGATAGCTCCTGCGCGATTTTGTTGAATCGCTCCTTATCCGCTCCTTCCAGCCCGACACCCGCCAGCTCGGCATCGAGCAAACCAGATTCAATGATGCGCTGCTGGGCAGAATCGAGTGAGCTCCACCCTGCCCCTTCCTTCAGTCCCTTGAATGCTTCGTAGAGTGGTTTGCTCTGTTTCATTTTCAGGCTGAAGCTGACGACATCGCCGAGTACCGATTCATAGGCGGTGCGCAACTCGCTGGAGTTTTTCACACCCAGCAGATGACCAACTGGTCCCCAGGTCTGTTCGAAGCGCTGGCCGATTTTCTCGAGTGGTTCTACCAGCCCTGCCCAGGTTGGCTGGACATTCTGTTCGAGCTCGGTGAACGCTTTGTCTGCATCCTCCAATAATTGCTTGACTGCCGGAACGACATGTTCAGCTTCGATTTTATCAAACTGAGGTAAACCGGCCTGTTGTAATAGAGGGTTATCGCTGAGAGTGGTCATCTCCGACAGCATCCTTTCCTCGGGGGGGTATCGTCGCGGGAAACAAAGAAAATTACAGTCTATTATTTCCTTATTTATAGGCGACAGAGCTCCATTCGAGAAGGTACCCGTTTCCCTTTTTCCCGGGGAGATGCGAACCCTTGAAAAAACTCTCCTGAAAGAATCCTCTGGACGCAAAAGCGGGGTTGCGGATACGATTCCCTGCCCCTGAAAACCCTGGTGTGTGGTTGCTCCTGATCCCTGGTTTCGGATTGAACTGATGAACTGTCGACGTAAATCGCTGTTTTTCGTGTATTCCGCAATACTCAGCGTGATATACTCGCTCTCTGCTACGCCTTTACTACTAGGTGATGGCCCCGATTTTAATTTGAATTTCAATAACTTCTGGAGCGAACGAACTGTACAGGAACTTCAAATGAAAACTCTTGGTGGAAGACAATTCTGGGGAGATGTTGCCTGGTGTCATGGGTGGCGCGTGCAGCACAATGTCGTCTTTGGGCAGTATCGAGTGATTGACGCAAGTGATACGCGACATTTCAGCGGCACCCACGCCGACTGCATGAACAAACTGGAAGAAATCAAAAAGCAGAATAACCTGCAACCACTCACCGGCAAAGTGGTCATCATCATCCATGGAATTGTCCGTTCCTCGAAATCATTTCATCCGCTTGCTCCCAAGCTGAAAAAAGCGGGTTACCAGGTCGTCAACTTTGATTACCCGAGTACCCAGGTCTCCATCCCCGATTCAGCCGATTACCTGCATCAGGTCATTCAATCACTGGAGGGAGTCGAAGAGATCAACTTCGTCGTCCACAGTATGGGCGGGTTGGTCGTTCGTTCTTACCTGCAAAAACATGATGACCCCCGTCTCCATCGCATGGTGATGATGGGCGTTCCCAACTTTGGTGCCGAGATGGCTGACTTCTTCTCCAGCCTGCGGTTATTCAAGATGATCTATGGACCCGCCGGACAACAACTCGTCACTGATCAGAAAGCGCTCATCGCGAACTTACCGACCCCCAAATTTGAATTCGGGGTGATCGCGGGTGGCCTGCACAACGGAACAGGCTACAACCCACTACTACCGGGTGATAATGACGGAACCGTGACGACGACCAGTACCCGTTTACCAGGTGCGAGTGATTTCATCATCGTCAAATGCATGCACTCGATTCTTCCTCTGAATGATGAAGCCGGCGATCTTGCACTCCGGTTTATTGAAACTGGTTCTTTCCACGAAGACGGCACAAAAAACCCGGTTCCCCCTCGCGAACAGGGAGAGGAAACCGGGACTGTGGAAATTCCTAAGTTACAATCGTCCGAAGCGTCTGACTAAAGAGGTCGCACAACGGAGATCGGTCGCAGGTAATCGTTGAGCGTATCGGGACAGAGTACGCCACCACCCATACCACTCTTGTTGACGCCCGCATAGGGAACACCATGAGCGAAGACATTATGGGCATTGATCCAACCATTCCCCGCTTCGAAGGCCTCCGCAACGCGTGCACATGCGGCTGGAGGTCGGAGGACCAGACGCTGTTGGCGAGTCCGTAATCGGTATTATTCGCCATAAAGACCGCTTCATCCTCAGAAGAGAATGGGGTGAGGTAAGCAACCGGCCCGAAGATTTCTTCCCGGGCGGCAATGTTATCGAGTGATCCGGATAGGAGAGCGGGCTTAACGTAGAAGCCAGATTCACATCCGGAGACTTCTGCAGCTCCCCCTTCGAGTATCATTTCCGCACCACCGGCAACACCTTTTTCCAGGTAGCCCAGCACACGAGCTTTCTGTTTTGCATTCACGACAGGCCCCATCTGGGTACTGCCATCGAGTGGGTTACCGACCTGAACTGTTTTCATGCGGGTCAAACATTCATCGACGAATTCATCGAAGATATTTTTACTGATCAACCAGCGGGTCGCGTCACAACAGACCTGGCCCGTGTGGAAGGTAATCGCGTTTACGAGTTTTTCGGCAGTATCGGCGACATCAACATCTTCGAATACAACCGCTGCCCCTTTTCCACCCAACTCACATTTAATCGGAGTCAGGTTTCGACCACAGGCTTCAGCCACCAGTCGACCAACCTCTGGAGAACCGGTGAACGACATCCGTCGCAGTTTGCTGTTATCCGCCAGAGCCGCACCAGCAATGTGACCGAGACCAGGAATGACGTTAATCACTCCATCGGGAATACCCACTTCCCGGGCAAGTTCAGCGAGATAGATGGAAGAGAGTGGCGTATCTTCAGCTGGTTTCAGAACAGTGGTGTTCCCAGCCACGAGTGCAGGCGACAGGTTCCAACCAGCGAGCAGGAAGGGAAAGTTCCAGGGAATGATGAAACCACATGCTCCCCAGGGTGGCGGGCAACCCACGCTTCGTGTCCTTTGACGGCCAGCACATTGCGGTAGTTGACGTGCTGTGACAGATCGACAAAGTATCGCATCGTATCGACGAAGTTCTGCACATCTCCTTCCGCCTGAGCCAGAATTTTACCAGCATCGAGCGATTCAATCTGAGCGATGATTTCTTTTCGCTTCTACTGCATCGGCCAGACGATGAAGCAGTACACCCCGTTCATTCACCGGCATGGTGGCCCAACCCGATTTGCGGAAGGCTTCATCTGCCACATCCACAGCTTTGGCGACGTCCTCGGCCTGGAGACTGGTTACGGTGGCGAGTTTCTGCCCTGTCGCCGGGTTCAGAACATCAAAAGTATCTCCATTGGAAGCCAGCATCGGTTTGCCCCCGACGATGCCCGCATGGAGATCACGGGAGAGAAAGTCAGATACTTCAGGCAGAAGATCGACAGATTGAGAAACGGTAGACATCACAAACTCCTTGGTTCTTGATGAGGCTTCAGGATCAGGAAGGGGTGCTTAAAATACGTTTTAGATTGTCTTTTCATCCTACCACGTCCCGGTAAGTCAAACCAACTCCCGCAGATGGTGAAAAACGATTTTCCACCGGGGTGTGAACCGGGGTAAAATAGAATCAATCCAGAAACCTGGTGGTGGCTCTCCTCAAGCTTGAAAATAACAGCATAATGAGACCTCTCAGAGGGGTTCAGGACCACTAGTAGTACGACCGCTTGTGAGTCTTCCAAACTCCGCTTAAGATGCAGGCAACACAGAATTCAATAACTACAGTCACAGGAACCAGTTGATGCCCTCCCGCCTTCCCGATAATTCCGGCTCTTACCCGCACACCCGTCTCCGCCGCGTCCGTCGGAACGACTGGTCACGACGCCTGGTGGCCGAACATCAACTTTCAGTCGACGACCTGATCTGGCCCCTGTTCATCCATGAGGGAGTTAACAAAAGAAGCGATTCCCTCCATGCCGAATGTCAATCGGCTCAGTCTCGATCTGATGGTCGACGCCATCGCGGAAGCAGCCGAACTCAAAATCCCGGCAGTCGCCCTCTTCCCCGCCACCGACCCGAGCCTGAAAACGGACGATGCCCGGGAAGCATTTAATCCGGAGAACCTCGTCTGTCGCGCCGTCCAAAAAATCAAAGAGGCGAAACTTGATATCGGGATCATCTGCGATGTCGCCCTCGACCCCTACTCGAGTCATGGACAGGATGGCCTGGTCAGGGATGGATACGTGGTCAACGACGAAACAGTCGAAGCACTCTGCAAACAGTCAATCGTACAAGCGGCGGCAGGCTGCGACATCATCGCCCCTTCCGACATGATGGATGGCCGCATCGGTGCGATCCGCCAGGCCCTCGATGCAGAAGGTTACGACCATGTGCAGATCATGTCCTACGCCGCCAAATATGCTTCCGCATTCTACGGTCCTTTCCGGGACGCAGTTGGTTCCTCAGGAAACCTCGGAACAGGCGACAAACGAACTTATCAGATGAACCCGGCCAATGGCGACGAAGCGCTGCATGAAGTTGCCCTCGACATTGCCGAAGGGGCCGACATGGTGATGGTCAAACCGGGCATGCCCTACCTCGATATTGTGCACCGTGTTAAGGAAGCCTTCGGCGTCCCCACCTACGCCTACCAGGTAAGTGGCGAATACGCGATGCTCACCGGAGCCGCCGCTAACGGCTGGCTCGACCACGACCAAGTGATGCTCGAATCCCTCCTCGCTTTCAAACGCGCCGGTGCAAATGGCATTCTGACTTACTTCGCAATCGAAGCCGCGAAGTTGTTACGCGGATAAAGAATACGAACGGAGCTGTGGATGTCAGCAGAAAAAACCGGCAATCGTATAATAATTCAACATCATCAAGCTCTCATTTTCCCGAAATAGCAACTGGAAATAACCAATCCGTCACTTCAATAACTAATCCAAAGTCCTGGGAAAGTTTTAAAAGAGTTTCCAATCATGGCCACTGATACAACTCACAAATCAATCCAGAATACTCTTCAGGATCGAAATCAAATGCAACAGGCCTTCAGGGAGGGCCTCTCAGAAGTAATCCGTAATCACAAATCCCTCAACCTGCCTCTCGCAACATGGGAAGAAGGTCAAAATGGTGCTGAAGGCGAAGTGGTGTGGGTCCATCCTGATGAAATCGATCTGGACGAAACTGAATCGAACCAGTCTTAGAAAATAATCCGTGTCTATCTGAGTTCATCTGTGGTTCAATCAATTATGCGATTTATGGATCGGATGAGATTCGAACTGAAAACCGCGCACTTCTTAATCGTTGATGCTGAGCCGCTGACTCTTACTGTGGAGTAGGCTATAGAATTGAAAATTCGAAATATAGCCACTCTCGAGCCCACTACGCCGTCCCTCAATGCCGTCGACGCATGTAATCGATCACATGCTGAAATGTCGTGCGCCAGGCCTCTTCGATGGTGGGGTTCCACTTGTCATCGAAGTCGCGAACAGTTTCGATTAACGCATTGAGCCAGAAGTCGTACAGGTGTGGTTTCACATCCAGGTGATACCGGTCATGGCTCTCGGCTCGTTCTTTCAGCTCCCGCAGAGCAGCTGGCTCTCCTGAGACGGCCCCTGTAGAGAGATTGAGCGAGTGAAGCAGCATCTCGTTCTGCTTCTTGAAATCCGTCTTTTTGAAATAGGGAGGAATCTCCGGGGAAGAGCCCATAAACCGGTTATAAAACGAGGGAACAAAATTCGGTTGAGACGCACAGCGGATTAAACTCGCCAGTAAAATCTCTTTTAATTCCGGTTTTGACATCGATTCTCCCTGACCCCTGGGCTTCTCCTCAGCAGACATTCTGTTGTTGATGTAGCTGCAGGATCGTGTGAATGTATCACATTCGGGTCAGAAAGAAAAAGAGAATCAGTCCTCTTGAGTTCAGACATGAATAAACGGGGACTGATTCACCCTGAATCAATTGCCGAACAAGGGACTAAAATGCGCGGCCAGCCGATTCCACCGGGTAAGGTTTCTCGACATAGGTCTGGGGTTTGAAAGGAGGTTTTTGTCCCTGCGGATAGTTTGCGGTGTAACTGATATCATCCAGATAGTATTCGATTGAATGCCCACCAGAACGAACATTGATTAATCCGAAGTGATCGAATAATGCACCTGATTCACGTTGCTCTTTGGTCAAATTAAATTCACTCGATTTCCCATCGAGAGTCACGATCACTTTCCCAATCCCATTGTTAGCGTCTGGATCGTAAGTAAAGGTGAATTGATGCTGGCGGTCATCGGGAGTGAAGACACCACAATTTGTTTCTGTTTTACTTCCCTTTGTATCAATCAGAGTTGGTTTGAAGTAGTAACCCACACTGGTGAGATCAGCGATGCGAATTCCCATCATATTTTTATAGGGATAATTCCCATCTGTTTCATCCTTGTTGATTTCAACAAGTTCATCGTCCCGGTTGAAGTATCCGAAGTAACCACCGGCGTCGGTCATGCCCGTTGTAAATCTGATTGAACCGGAAAACTGAATCGGTTCCTCCAGAGTCAACGTTCCGATCTGGTCGCCGTAAAAAGAGAAGAGTGGATCCTGTGGCTCTGTATGCCAGAAGAGGCCCCCAATCTCACCTGTTTTCTTACCTGCCCAGTTGGTTTGGCTCCAACCATAGCTCTGCATGCCATGAAAATTCGGTTCAAGATATTCGGAGGCGTTATTTTTTCCTTCCCAGTGCGGATCTTCTGCAAGCTCGATCTGTTCTCCGTTCACAACAAGGTCACCCAGATAGAGCTCAACATATTCTCCGAAACGAGCGATGTTGAATAATCCAAATCGATCGAATGCTGCGGGAGCGTTACGAATTTCTTCATCGAACCAGAAAACATAGGGAACTTCATCATCGAACTGAAAGATCACGCGTCCGTGGCCCCCTTCAGGGTTTGGTCGTTTCCACCAGCGATGTTGATTGTGCCGGTGAAAGTACTCGACCAGTCCCTGATCACGTAATTTTAGCAATCGCTCGCGAAGCTGAGTGGCAGTCACATCGGGTTCTATTTTTTTAAGCTTCTCCAGCAGAAAGTTTTCTCCCTGAATTTCAATCGGCCGTCCATTTCCTCCTTCCGAGGTAATAATACCTTCGAGATTTTTATCACGCCAAACCGGATCTGCTTTTGCATGGGGTTCGTAACGAAAACTCCAATCGTGAACTGTTCCATCCGGGTCAAGCAGAATCGCTGTCTCCGCGCCTCGACCTTGCCAGTCGGATGACATCCAGTCAAACATGATCTGTCCCTGACGCCCTTCTTCCCAGATACGGAAACCCATGGAGGACCAGACTCGCCAGGTATGTCGATGAGAATTAAAGAAGCCGATATAACCGACTCCCCGCTGACCGATATGTTTCATCGATAGCTTACCGGAGGCAGAAATCTCATCGTTGAAGGTCAGCTCATTACCGAGTGGTAACGCATAGAAGGCCTGACGCCGACTATTATCAACGCGTCCACCGATCTCTCCCGGACCTGTTCCAGTGATGTTTGTTCGACGCCAACCGAAGTCCTGAATGACCCGCGGCATCTCGACTCCGACTATCCGATTCTGAAAATGGTCCCAACCCGGATCAGTCGAGAAGTCCTGCTTAACCTGAGTTAGCTGGGCAGAAGCGGTTAATGACCAGGAGAGAAAGAAGATTCCAACCAGTAGTGCGAGGCGCATGAGAATACTCCGATCAGATGCTGAGGAGAGTTAGACATCATAAGAGGCGAATCAAATCCCAAGTCAGTCAGCAATTTATTTTTACTGACTGAACGTGGAGGTGATTTCAGGCAAGCTACTATCTTGCAGACCACTAAATTACTGTGGAGCAGATTCAGGAGACTGGGCAGTCATCGGGCTGGGGTCGCGAAGTTTATCAACTTCAGCCTGAACAGAGGCGACCAGGGTAGTCGCTTCATCCACAGATTTTTTCGCTGCGGCAACCTGTTCAATGACGGGAGCAACAGCGGCTGTGCGTTCTGCTACAAGTTTGTCTGCAGCCGCGATTGAGTCCTGATCGACTTTAACCTGAGCTTGCGAAGCAGCCAGTGTTTTTTTGGCTTCTTCCAGGGCAGCGACCAGAGTTTTCAGGTTCGCCTGATGCTGTTGCAGCTCTGTGGTCTTTTGGTGATTAACTGTTTCCAGTTTTCAACAGCCTGATTGAGATCGGCATCACCCCGGATGTCTCCAGAGCGACTTTGGCTTTCTCCAGAGTTTCATTCAGCTGAGGTAAGGTTGCCTCGACAGTCGCAACTGTTTTTGCACCGGTCTGCTGATTTGCAGTCGCCTGCTCTACTGTCTTCTGATTCGCGATAACCTGTTCATTGGTCGCTTTCAGCTTGTTCTGAGCAGCAGTTAATCCATCTTGAGCCTGTTTCAGTTCCCCTTCGAGTTTGGCCAATTGAGCAGCCAGATCTTCATAAGCGAAGGCGAGTTCATTCTGTTTGGTTTTACGTTCTTTGAGCGCGACCAGCTTCTGATGAAAATCAATTTCACCAGACCACTGTGCCACCAGTTGTTGAGCAGACTGCAGTTTCGTATTTGATTCGTTCGCTACGGCATTGGCAGCGTTTGCTTTCTCCTGAGCGACTTTAAGAGGTTCGACCAGGCCATCGGCAGTTTTCTGGGCGGCATCTTTGGCAGCCAGAGTTTCACCAACTCCTTTTTCAGCCGCTGCCAGAACCTGTTTGGCTTTTTCCAGCACAGGAGTTACATCGGCCAGTTTCTTTTCAGCCGCAGCCAGATCAGTCGCTTTGGTTTGCTGCTGTTGAGTGACATCAGCTGCTGCCTTGGCGAGTTGCTCATCGCCTGCCGACTGTTCTGCTGCCTGTTTCATTTTGGCTGCCGACTCAGTTAACAACGGGAGTACTTTTTTAAGCTCTTCAATCCGCGCAGCGGTCGCAGCATGCTCTCCGGCAAGTTTATCGTGGTTCTGTTTGGCAGCGTCTCGTGTCTGCACCATCTCGGTATGGGCTGCATTCGCTTTATTCAATGCATCAGTTGCATCGGTGGACTGTTTCTGCACAGCAGCCAGGGCATCATTCGCCTGTTTAGCGGCTTCGGCATTCGTGTTATGCACACCCTGGACTTGATTCAGTTCCGCTTGCGCACTGTTTAACCGGGCTTCCAAGTGTTGTGGATTCTGATTGAGCATACCCAACCGGGCGCCATCTTCGGCATTCCAGACACGAATTTCTCCGTTCCAGTCACCGGCAATCACTTTGTTTGTTTCATCCGAGAAGGTCACTTCCAGGGCATAATCCGAGAAGGCTTCGAAATCACGGATTTTTCCACCGTTGGCATCCCAGAGGCTCGTCACTTTGCTACGACCGCCAGTTAAAAGTCGCCCGTCACGGGTGAACTCAACCGATTCAACACCGGCCCCATCGGCATTCCAGGTTTTCACCTGATTACCGTTTTCCGGTTCCCAGAGTCGTAATGAACCATCCAGACTGACCGAGGCGAGCAGGTTCGAGTCACCACGCCAGGAAACATCGGTGATGAAGTTTGTATGTCCCTTGAGTTCGGCATACTGCCGGCCTGTGAAGGCTTCCCAGAACAACATCCCCCCATTGCGGTCAGCTGTTGCCAATAGAACACCATCAGGACTGAACTCGAGTGCGCAGACCCAGTCAGTATGTTTTTTGATTTCATGCAGCAGGCTGCCATCCGTGGTGGAGTAAATGCGAATCAGTTTGTTTGAACCGCCAACAGCGATCATTGTCTGGTCCGCGCTAATATCCGCTGCCAGGATTGCATCAAGCTCATCGCCCACTTCAATCACCCGTTCGCCAGTACGAACATCCCAGACAATCGCCTTGCCCATTGCGGCCCCTCGACCACCGGCAGCCATCAACAGCGAACCATTGCGACTGAATTTGAGGACGTTGGGATCACCTTCAGGAAATGGAAGTATTCCCAGCAGTTGCAGGTTGGCAGCATCGTAGAGGACGATTTCCTGTTGCCCGGCAACGGCAACCAGCGAAGACCAGGGATTGGTAGCGAGGGCGCTGACTGCCGTCAGGCGGGGCGAATGAACGAAAGCTTCCTTACTCAACCGTTGTGGCATGGGAGCAGGACCTTCAGGTCGTTCGGTTGGTGCACCAACCAGACCGAGGTTTGCTTTCTTTTTCATTGCACGCGGTTTGCTTCCCGCGTTTTCCAATGCTCCGGATTCGATCCATTTGCTGATGATCGCCAGTTCGTTTTCCGGCATTTTATCTGTTTTGGGAGGCATTACCGGTTCGAGCTCATGAGTGATGAGCATGTACAGATAACTGTCACCAGGCGATCCTGCCGCAATAACTTCACCTGAAGCTCCCCCCAGCATCAGGGAGGAATAACTGGTCAAATCGAGACCGGCAATTTTTTTATCAGTGTTGTGGCAGGAAAAGCATTTTGCCCGCAGGATTGGTTGAACATGTTCGTCGTAGGAAATCGGTTTATCATCCGCTTTCACCAACAGAGGCTGGCAAGCCACCAGCGCGCTACTCAGCAGTAACGTCTTGACTGTGGTCATACGATTAAATGTGGCAACGCATTTAGACAAGGTCATCGATATCATCTCCGCAGCAGGCTGCTCATCATAGGCCAACTGGTTAAAGCTGGCTGATTCCGTTCATTAATTGATTATTCACTCATATGAATTACAGAGTGAGTTTTCGTTTAATGGTTAAACAGGAACTCCCGTGAGTTTAGAAGTGCCCAGAAAATGTCCTCCAGGACTTGTTGAGGGTTGCCTCCTGCAGCGATCTGTTCGTTCAGAACAGCGATTTCCTTATCGGTTGGTTTTCGAGTCAAAGTACGAATGTAAAGTTCCGTCACGACATCCTGCGGGCTCACCCCTTCAGCAAGTCGTGTTTCCACCAGTTTTCCTTCCCGGATTTTCTGGTTGGATGTCTCTCCATTGATCAAGTGTAATGCCTGTGAGAGGTTCGGTTCCATGGAAACCTCGCAGGCACAAACTGTCTCCCGTTTGGCACGACCAAAGGTCGTCAGGAAGTAGGTTGATGTATTTCCATCGGCAATCTGCACTGCCCGGGCACCACTGGGGAGCCCCTGGAATTTGTTCTTAGTATCTGTGACGACACTGATGCAGTCCAGCATCACTTCTGCCCGCAGACGACGTAAAGCGGCATGCGAGAAGTTTGTTCCATCGAGTTCGTTAGATTCGTTGGTTTTAGTCGCCAGTTGATAAGTACGTGAATTACAGATATCACGTACGAGTTTCTTGAAGTCGTAGTTGTATTCGGTGAACCGCTGGGCCATATCATCCAGCAATTCAGGGTTAACAGCGGGGTTACTCACACGGACGTCATCGACTTCGTGAATAATTCCCCGACCGAGGAAGTGAGCCCAGACGATATTCACCAGGTTTTTGGCGAAGTAAGGGTTCTCGGGTGAAGCAAGCCAGTTGGCGAGTACTTCCCGGCGGTCTTTTCCAGCGACATCCGGAGTCGCACCACCCAGGAATTTGGGAGCCATGACCTGACCAGTCACGGGATGTTTCACTTCACCACTACCCTGGTTGAAGATGATCAACTCGCGAGGATCCTCTCCCCCTTTGCGACCAATCTGTGAGAAGAACGCAGAGAACTGATAGTAGTCGTCCATCGTCCAGCGGTCGAATGGATGATTATGGCACTGGGCACATTGGATTCGCATCCCCATGAAGACCTGGGCCACATTCTCGGCTGTCTTCAGGGTATCCTGCTCGGCCTGGTAGTAGTTGGTGGCGGCATTAGCAAAGGTTCCCCGTTGGCCGAGAGTAATTCTCGCGTCATCTGGTCAATCGGGGTGTTACTGGCAATTTTCGATTGCAGCCAGTCGTAGTATCGCAACATTGATTTGTAGGTGACGTTATTAGGGATGGTACGAATCTGAAGCAGCTCTGCCCATTTCATCACCCAGATTTCAACGAACTCTTTGCGTTCCAGCAATTCGTCAATCACAACCGAACGTTTATTCGGATCGTCACTGGCGATGAAACTGTTGTACTCAGCTACCGTGGGCAATACACCGACGATATCGAGATAAACACGTCGCAGAAATTCTTCATCAGTGCAGGTACCGGAAGGATAAATGCGGAGTTTTTTCAATTTGGTGTTAACGTGCTCGTCAATGTAGTTATTGGCGGCAAGCTCAGTAGCTTCATACTGAAGTCCTTTCGGAAGGACGATGAAGTGTGAACCGACTGTATGGGTTTCAAACCGGGCCATGATGAAGGCCTCACCCCGGGTACCGGCAGTCACTTCCCCTTCCTGGGAAACTTCAGCGGAGGTTTCATTAGCTGAAATGAAGTAAGCGAGATGGGTAACATCGCGACTCGTTCCATCTGCGTAGTTGGCTCTCACAGTCAATTTCTGGGTGGAACCTTCCCCATCCATCACAGCTGAAGGAGGATAAAGTTCAACTGAGGTGACTGCGGGAACTTCACCCGGATCATTAATTGCACCGGACTCCAACCAGCGAATCAATGTTTGATTCAATTCACTTTCAGCAGAGAAGCGTTTGCCGCCAGTATGAGGAACAGTGCCGATTGATTTTTCAACCAGCAGACTTCGTTCAGGTTGCGCCAGATTAATGCGGCGAGTACTCAATTCATGTGTCAAACGGAACTGGTCACCGTTGGGATCGAAACCAAATAGAGACAGGCGAAAACCATCTTTACCACGGGCAGCCCCGTGACAACTTCCCGTATTACAGCCCCCCTTCATGAAGACCGGCATTACGTCGAGTTTGAAACTGACGGCACGATCTTCAGTTGCTTTTTCGATTTTAACGGGGGCTTTAACTGTCAGACCTGCGAACTCAGCAGTCAGTTCCGTTTCACCGTCAGCTTGAGGGTAGAGTGTAAAGTTTTCGAACCTGGCGATCTCACCATTGGCCAGATTCCATTTCGCTTCGGCGGTTACATCGCGAGTGATTCCGTCGGGATAGATCGCCTGGACCAGAACCGACTGTCGATCACGAATAGTCGTCAAAGCGACGTTGGGTGGAAAAATTTTGACTGCAGACGGAGCAACAGCGGCGGGCTCTGCCGGTTTTTCGGCGGGCTTCTCTTCCGGAGTTGGTTCCGCAGGTTTGGCTTCTTCAGCTGGTTTCGCTTCCTCCGCTGGCTTGGCCTGCTCGGCAGGTTTCGCCTCTTCCGTAGCAGGAGCAGCGGGCTCTTCTGCCAACAACAGGGAGGTGAAGGTGAAACTCAATCCACACAACAGTATCAGGATCCGTTTGTAGTTCATCGTGAAACAACCTGTTCAGGTAGTGAGTTCGTAATTCAGTAAGAGTTGAACCGGGGTTAAATGACTTATGGAGTAAACAGACAACAGGGATTATTCTTCGCCACTACCAGAGGCAGCCAGTGCTGCGTCGGCACGCTGTTTTGCTTCCAGTCGAAGTTTTTCCAGTCGAGTTAATCTTTTCTCAGGTTTGGGCTCGGGCTTGGGCTCTTCAGTCTTGGCGACTGCGGCAGGCATCGGTTCAGGCATGGGAGGTGCATCTTTAGGCGGGGGAAGTGGTTTATCAACCCGCAATTCGGTTCCGCCCACACTGTGTAAAATCGGTTCATTATTCTGAGTGATAATCACTCGACAGAAAATGTTTTTGTGTGTTCCCTCAGGGCTGGTGGCGTCGGTCGTCACTTTAAAGACCAGCTCTTCCTGTCCGGCCGTCAGTTGCAGGACGGGAGCAGTTACCATTGCCGGCAGACCGAGCAAGGTCACTTCCGCATTTCCTTCAAATGGTTTTGCATGAGCAACCTTGCAGAAGATTTCTGTTTCCTGTCCCTGCTCTACCGCGGCCCGTTCCATCGTGAAGTTGAGGAATGGTTCAGCGACTTCCAGAGAAGCGAGCTGAGAAGAAACCCAGGCAGTTCCGTTAACATCTGCTGAGCCAAGTGCGAACAATCGCCAGGTCTTGAGTTCTGCGTTTCCAGCACAGCTGAGTGGATAAGTGATTTCGTTCTGGCCTTCAGGAATGGTGACGGAACTGGTTCCCCCCACTCCGGGTGGCAGATAAGGGACGACCACATTAATCGCCTGCGTGAAACCCTCTTTTCGATGAGCCACGATTTTGAGTTGCATTGAACCACCACGTACCAGCGGTACCTGGGGCTGCACAATTTCGAGTGTATAAGGCAGTTCTTCAACGACTGCTACAGAAAGAAGTTCAACGTCTTTCCAGCAGTAGAGTGACTGTCCTGGATTGGCAATCACATAGTCGGCCCTGTTTTTGAATCCACCGGAAATATTCTGATTCGGGTCGGCGTGTTTGATGCGGAAATCAATCAGCGCCCCGTCGATTGGAGCATCGGCAGCCGCTTCAAACACAACAGGCATTGTGTTCTGATTGGCAGGCATCTGCTCGGCATGCATTGTGATCCCCTCAGGGAGTCCTTGAGGGTCAAGCACCAGGTCGCCTCCAAAATTCGCTCGCGATGCGGAGAAGACGGTTCCGAATTTATTACCTCGAGCGACATAGATTTGCTGACGGCTTTGTGAGTAACGAGCAACTCGAGGGATACCCAGGCTGACGGAAGGTTTTACGGGTGAAAATTCAACCCGGTAAACAAACTCCGGTCCGCCTCGACGCAAGTGATCATAAACTGCGAGTTGGTATTCACCATCTTCGGGAAAGGTGAAACGGAAATAACTGTCTGGTTTACGGGCATCGTCGTCCGAAGCAAGTGCAGTACCACTGGCGTTATAGACAACCATTACCGAATCAAGCGGAGAGCGAACTCGACGGGCAAAGCATTCGATTTCATATACTTCCCCCTTTTTCGCCTGGAACTTGTAAAAGTCGATGTCACCCGGTTCTGATATGATGCCATTAAAGGCAAGTGGCAGTTCAACCGGGCTTGCTTCCGCTACTGAGTTGTTCGGTTCAACTTCAAAAGCGTTTCCATGTTCAAACAACCGAAAAGCGTTCGGTGTCGGTGCGATTCCCTCTGGGGTCTCGACACTGATTCCGAATTCTTCATTTGGTTCGTCAGGTAGCTGAACTTTCTGCACCAGCTCTCCACCAGGGACACCCAGGAATTTGACTTCTGTTTCTTCGCCCAGTTTTCCACCCGCCGGAAAAGTGGCCAACGGCGGGGAAGTTTCCGACATGCAGTATGTAGTTGCAATTCCCATTGCCAGCATAAGAGCTTTCACGCACCTCAATGATGTACTTCCCATCCGCTGGAGCCACAATCGATGCGACGCAATCCTGCACCGCAACAGGCGAATCGTCTGCTGAAGAAAGTTCAAATCGTTTTTCATCCAGAATAGCCACGTAAGGGTCGAACAAAGTTGTCGAGAGCCGCATACCCAGCACTTCCGCCGAGATTCGCTCTCCCTGTTTTGCTTCCACCACAAAGTAGTCCACATCTTCATTCTGAGCGATCCCCTGCACCGTGGTGTTCATAGAGATCGCCTGAGGCGTGGCAAATTCGCTATTCGGTTCTGCTTCGGTAATGAGAGGCAGTGCTCCAACCCAGAAGGTTCTATACTCAGAAAGACCACTCGCTGTGCGGACGTGTGCAACATGCTCTCCCAGGCGACAATCGGCCGCGACTTTTACTTTCGCGATCACCTTATTGGCGTCGGAATTCATTTCTACGACTTCAAAACCGGAGTCGTAGAACAGAATTTCCTGAGCATCTGCCAGTCGTCCACCATGGAAAGAGATTTCGACTTCTCCTCCACGAGGTACTGAGCGTGGTGTGATGGTATTCAAACCGGGTGAGGAAGCCACAGCAGAACCTGCTGTGAACAGTCCTGAGAGTAACACCAGGAAGACCAGTTTCAGGTTAATGAGCTGTTTTAATGTTGTCTGATGATTCGCGAATCCGAGCGAAATACGTTCAGGCTTCAACATTTTATTATTACCTTACAGGTGGAAGAGCATTATTGAGCGAAAGAAGTTTCAGAGAGAAAAACACCAGCCAGTTGTTTAAGCCAGCAGTTCCTTACGAACTTTACCACCATCGACAATTTCGATCGGTCGATCACCGGGAGCCATCAATTCCTTATCGGATACCACACCGAGGCAGTGGTAAATGGTAGAAGCCCAGTCTTCGACGTTAAGCGGGTTATCTTCCGGTTCGCTGGCAGTCGCATTGGAGGAACCATAAGTCATTCCCCCTTTGATACCACCACCTGCCATGGCGACAGAGAATACTTTAGGCCAGTGGTCTCGACCGGCAGTTCCGTTAATTTTCGGAGTCCGACCGAACTCAGAGGCAACGACCACCATGGTTGACTGCAGCAAGCCACGCTGATCGAGGTCACGAATCAGAGAAGCATAGGCCTGGTCAAAGCTGGGGAGCTGACCATTAATGCCACCGTGAATATTGTCGTGCATGTCCCAGCTACCATAGGTCAGAGTAACGAAACGGGCACCTGCTTCAACCAGGCGACGAGCCAGCAACATACGGGCACCTGCCTGATTGCGACCATACTGATCACGTACAGCAGCTTCTTCTGCATCAATGTTGAAGGCCTCACGAGCCTGCTCAGAGCTGACGAGGTTATAAGCCCTCTGATAGAAAGTATCGACAGCATCAATTGAGTCGGCTTTTTCTTTTGCAGTGAAGTGATCGTTCACCGCATCCAGAATATTACGACGACGACTGAAGCGACCATCATCCACACCATTGGGTAAGGTCAGGTCACGGACAGTGAAACCCTGGCTGGCGGGATCGGCACCCAGACTGAAGGGAGCGAATGAAGAACTGAGATAACCAGTTCCTGCAAATTCATTCGGTTGATTCGGAATACAGACATACTGTGGGATGTTGTTGCGAGGTTCGAACTCGTGAGTGATCACACTTCCCATACTGGGGAACTTCAGAGCCGGACTTGGTCGATATCCGGTGAACATGTTGTGAGTGCCCCGCTCGTGAGCTGCTTCACCGTGAGTCATCGAACGACAGAAGGTGATTTTATCAGCCACCTGAGCTGTCTGGACCAGCTTCTCGTTCAGGCGAATGCCAGGAACGTTTGTGTCGATGGAATTCATCGGGCCACGATATTCAACAGGTGCAAATGGTTTGGGGTCAAACGATTCCTGATGAGCCATTCCCCCTGGCAGGTAAATGAAGATGACTGACTTGGCAGTCCCTTCAAAGTTTTCGTACTGCTTGATCTCTGCCTGGGCTTGTTGCATTTTGAAGAACTGCCCCAGCGATAAGCCGACGCCACCACAAAAGCCAACATGTAAAAATTCACGACGCGAGGGTAACCTGAACATGCAATGAACTCCTTAGGGCTGTTCACGAATTCGGCAAGATTGTTATGGGAAGGTCAGAGCCGAGTGCAGCTCTGTTGATATCAACAAAGTTTGTACTGCTATTGTAACAATACAAAACGAAATAAAGATCTTACTCTCAACCCGAAAAATGGATTGCCTGTCAGGATCTTATCTCTCCGGACAGCGAGTAAACAAGAAGACAAACGGGGAACAACGATCTTTTCGAGTTTATGTAAGGACACAAATTCAAAATTGATGATCGAAGTCGATATCAAATAAAGGCAGGAAATTCAGGAGGGAAGTTTTGGTGGGGTAACTGGGCAAGCATCAGATCGAGTTGATTTGAAGTGCCAGTGGGTATTGGTAGGAGGGTTAGTATTTAGACACTTATCGTCAAAAAAACCGAACGCATAAAGCATCTCTGACCAATCATGAGACCCTTTTCAGCCTTGATTGTCAAGAATTGAATCAGGGCCGTCATCAAAATAGACTGAAGTCATTACCAGTATTGACCTTATGAACACTCATTCAGAAGGCCCCTTTTCTGGCGGCCCTGAGGCCTTCGAAATCCCCGGTTTCAAGGCCTTCGAAAAGGGGGAAAATAAAAAACACCCGGGAGAACTTCCGTCTCACGGGTGTTTGAATTTGCTATCTCAGCGGATTACTTGGCCAGTTCTGTCTCGATGGCGGTAACCACTTCTTCAGAGTCAGGCTGAGTTTTTGTGCGGAAGCGTTTCACAATCTTTCCGTCTTTGCTGATGAGGAATTTCTCAAAGTTCCATTTCACTTTGCCTTCATCACCTTCAAAGGCAGTCAAATGAGTGTAAAGCGGAGCCTGATTTTCTCCATTCACTTCGATTTTGGAGAACATATCGAAGGTCACACCGTAGTTTGCCTCGCAGAACTGCACGATTTCAGATTCTGTACCTGGTTCCTGAGCACCAAACTGGTTACAGGGAAAACCGATCACAGCCAGACCTTTATCAGCGTATTTTTCATGCAGACCCTGCAGGGGTTCGTACTGGGGAGTGGCACCACATTTACTGGCGACATTCACGATCAGCAGTACTTTACCTTTGTACTTGCTCAGATCAACTTCTTTACCGTCGATTGATTTCATGGTTTGTTCGTAGATAGGACTTTCCTCCTTATCAGCAGCCTGAACAGCATTGATTGCAGTCAACATAAGTCCGCAAACCAACAGGAGTGCCAGAGAGACCTTTTTCATACCAGAGTTCCTTTCCGCCTGATTCAGGCTGAGCAGTAATTGTTCGTAACTGTTTCTATGATAACCCCAGCTGGCTGGAGTGATGATCATCGTATCGATGTTCTCTTATAAGAAATCACTCGGGCAGGAAATGCAATCCTAAACCGGATGAATCTTTGGAGAGGATCCCTGTAAGAGTCCAGCAAACTTCATTCTGGACCTGATCCTCTAATCAGATGTCTCTGTTCAGAGCAGGATATCCTTCCCTTTCCCCTGCTGAATGAGGGGGATGTACGTTTCCAGACGTTCATTTGTAGCCGGATCCGTTAAATCGACCACTCTTCCCTCCTCTGAGGAAAGATAAGCCGCCATCGTCAGGCGGACAATCTCCAGACCATAGTTCCAGTCGAGCAGAGGTTTTGTTCCAGTTCTGAGGGCACGGATGGCATCCTCATTTTCTGTGTTATATCCATACAGGTCCGGCTCGTTTGGTTGAATGACGAGTAAACCACGTGTCGCGGTCGATTTTTCCAGGGCTGTTTCCGAATCGGATAAACTGGCAGCCGCTTCATCACCAATAAAAATTTCTACCGGAGAGCGCAGCGTGTTCATCTCAAAACCGTAGCTCGCACCCATCCCATCGAGTGCCAACCGCATCCCCTGTTTGTCATACATCCAGGAAGTCGTGAATTGACTTTTTACCCGCAGTTTTGTTTCCGGGTTTTCATAAGTCACAATCCCCGTTGCGAAATCTTCTGCCGGTTTTTGACTGTAATCAACTCCAAACTTCTCTTTAAGTTGCGCACACCAGTGAGGCTGCCCCCACTTCAGTAGCGACAGATCGGCTTGCACCGAAACTGGTTTTAAGAAATCGACAGGTTTGCCCGGAGGGGTGAGTGTATACCAACCGACAGCGAGACAATGACACCCCATGTCGGACATCACTCCTCCACCCTGCAGCTCCGGAGTCCAGAACCAGGCATTGTGCGGCCCGGCATGTTCTTCAGAGGAACGGGTTAATACGGGGGGCCCCATGGTTTCGATAACCGGAGCGAGTTGATTCCGCACAGATTGAATCGCATGCATGTGCAGTTGATTCTCGAAGTAGATTGTCTGCAGGTTGACCGACTCGGCCAATACAATCAGCTTACGCGCTTCCTCCATGCTCCGTCCAAGTGGCTTCTCACAGATGATCCCCTGGAGTGGCACACCACTTTTCACGACCTCGACAATGCGTTCAACCGTTTCGATGCGGGTAAAGTTCGGGCCAAAGATCGCCACCACATCGACATGCGGCAGCATCTCTTCAATGGTGTCGTAGATCGTCCCCGAACCAAGTCCGTTTTCCTGAATGTATTGCGACAGTTTTTCGGGCCGGTTACGGGAGGTAATCCCGCTCACGGTTAAACCTCGAACCTGAAGCATCGAGCGCAGTTGAAATGCGGTGATGAAACCACCACCAATAATACCGTAGCGAATAGGCGATTCGTTCATGAAGATTATGTTTCACTGGAAGCGTTCAAAGGAATAATAAGATCGCTTCAGTCTACACAATCGCCGCACGCACTCAAACCAGAGGGGGAGTGTACAGATAAAGAAAACACCGAGCCCGGAGCAGTAGTGTGCTGTCTACCGGTAAATGTCATGTAAATACTGTTTGTGTGCCACTGCTAGCTGGTCTAGCAGTGTGAGTACGGCTAGCGGTTTCGATTGTTTCAAGTGGTTACCAACCACGAACATCTACTGGCATTCCCTCTGGAACTCTCTGGTAATTTGATTTCACAATGGCACTGCTAGGCGAGCTAGCAGTGGCACACTCAATCTACCATACCTGACATTTAGAGATATCTGAATCAGTAGGTCAGGCATTGCCTGACGAACTTTCTGTTCGATGTTAAGCAGACCAGAAAGCTGCTCTCACATTAGCTTATCAACAACGTCTCTTATAAAAACATTGTTGGGACCCGAGGATTTATCGCCCCTCGATATGTGTCAATACTGCAGCCGGATGATAAGTCAGGCAATGCCTGACCTACAAAGAACCTACGTTGCCAGTTTCCTGCGCCACAGAACCGAGCCTAAGACAAAGAAGAAGGCTGCAAAGGCCAGCAAGACACCACACGACTCGGCGACGATTGAGAGTCGGGGTGACTCCATCTTGAGCAATTCGCCGAAGGCATTCAGTGACCAGTAGTGCGGTGTGGCCAGGCTCATGTTGCGGAGGATCGCCGAATTCATCCACTGCGGAGGAATGATACACCCCGAGACCCCCGCCATCATGATCACAATCAGGTTTGAGTAGGAGGAAACCTGCGAATCGGTTTTCACCACCATCGCAATCACCAGTCCGAGTCCTGTCGCCGCCAGAGAGGTAAAGAAGATGACGGGCAACAGCAACAGCGGTTGCGTTCCCCAACTCATCCCGAACATGATCCGGCCAAAGATGAAGAGCAGAATGGTCTGTACCAGTGAGATGAGCAGGAACGGAACCGTTTTTCCAATCAAGACTGAGGCCGGACGGAGCGGTGCCATCTGTAAACGACGAAGTGTTCCCTGATGTTTCTCCTGCAGGAATGAACGAGCCATGATGTTCACCAGAAAGAAAACAAACATCACTGTGAAACCAGGAACAATAAAAATATAGGCTTCGTTCAGTTGAGCCTTGTCCGGATCTTTCTGAACCGGTGCGGCAGCGATGATTGGTTCGAGTTCGCCCTCTAATTCAAAGGGAGGACAGCTGCTTTTTCCGATACCACTGTTCCGGAACTGACTACTCGTCTCACAGGCGACATACGCCCCCATGATATCCTGCACCTGTCCCAGAATGACCCGCTGTAATAATGAGTCACGTGCAGCGCCTCGTGTGCGTGATTCGATAGAGATATCAAGCGACTTCAAACCGGTCTGCATTGCACCGGCACTCCGGTTCATGATGTCATCCGCCTGAAGACGTTGAATGCGCGTCCAGAAATCAGGACCGATCACCACCATCGCTTTGTCGACATTTTCCC
The DNA here is from genome assembly GCA_041398805.1 of Planctomycetaceae bacterium. Lineage (GTDB taxonomy): Bacteria > Planctomycetota > Planctomycetia > Planctomycetales > Planctomycetaceae > Polystyrenella. The sequence goes on from JAWKUC010000007.1 coordinate 41,528, forward strand.
GAATCCAGTCGTCTGCTTCTGCCTGGGAATGAATCTCTTGAATTTTGAAACCGGGATCAATGCGGAATGTCTCAATGAATCGATCAGTCAGCATCCGACAGTTTTTCTCAATCCGCTTGAGCTCTGTCTCGATACCAGCTTCATCTTCAGCAAAACCAATGTCGATCAATTCCTGCATGGTGACAGGTGGAAGACTCGCTTCTTCCTGTTCAAACTGCTCAGGGGATTCAAAGCCGAACTCTCCAGGATAAAACCGACGGAAATCCTGCAAGTCAAAATCAGCATCGACCTGATCCCAGATGGCGATCTGCAGTTTGGTTTTATCATCTTCCCCAGTGGCGAAGAGAGGCCCGACCGACATGCCGATGAGCACGATGAACAACATGGGCAGCATCAAGAGTACTGCTAACGCGCGGCCATCGCGGCAGAGGAGCAACAAATCTTTTTTTGTGATGTTCCAACCACCCATAGTTAATCTCGCAGACTTTTACCTGTCAGATCCAGGAATAATTTTTCGAGGCTCGGTTCTTCCGTGTCGATCCCGCGCAATTCAACGTTCGACTTTTCAATCTCTCTGAGAACTTCACCCAGTTCTGCTTTCAGATCCTGCTCGCGTTGCTCGGGCAGTCGATTGATGACCAGCAGATTTTCATTGAGGGCGGTCTTCTGTAAAGTGACCTTCCCTTTCAAGCGTTCCATCAAGCCATTTTGAGGTGGGGAGATTTTCAACTTCAAATCAGCCCCCACCTTACCCAGCAAGGTCGAGATCTGGTCGTAAGCAATTCGCTGGCCATGATCGATGATTGCCACACGTTCGCAAATCGCCTCGACTTCCTCCATGTAGTGGGAAGCATAAATGACGGCGACGCCCTCCTCTTTCAGATTGCGGACACAATCGAGGAGGTGAGATCGCGACTGGGGGTCGACACCGACGGTTGGTTCATCCAGTATCAACAGGTGCGGCTTGTGTAATAACGCGGCACCAAAATTCAGGCGGCGTTTCATACCACCGGAAAAGTCTCCCGAGCGATCATGAGCCCGATCGGTTAAACCGATCCGGTTCAGGGTGTCTTCAATCCGCTCCTGGAGAAGTTTCCCTTTAATGCCGTACAGCGAACCGAAAAACATCAGGTTTTCCAGAGCCGACATATCTTCGTAAATGGCCAAGTCCTGGGGAACAACACCGATCAAATGCCGGAGCGCGCGATTCTCGGGAGAGAAATGCTGTCCTTCGAGTTTGATCTCGCCACTATCAGGACGCAGCAAGCCGGCGATCATCATCATTGTCGTTGATTTACCGGCCCCGTTAGGACCGAGCAGACCAAAGACTTCACCCGCTTTCACGTCAAAGCTGACACCATCAACCGCGACGAGGGTTTCGAAGCTCTTTCTTAATTCAGAAACTTCCAGAACTTCCATTCAACTCTCTCGTCAGAAGAACCCATGTATGGGGAGTACCGCTGGTTTTAGAACCAATCAGGTTATATGTATGTAAAAAAGAACAGCAGCGGTTAAACACGCCCGCCGCTTATCCAATCTGGGTATTTCGCCCTGTTTTCCAGATTCTTGGATTTATTTCCAGCTTTTATTTGTGAACCTCAGCTTATACCAAGGGTCAGCCACTGAATCAAACCGACCGTCGTACCCGCTGCTAATCCCACGCGAATATTGTCGTTAATGTGTGAACGAACCGATTCAACCACCCCCGCCACCAGGGCCGGGATGAATCCACACATCAGAATCTGTTGAGTCGTCACTGGTTTCAGAAAGATCGCTTCGGGGTTACAGGTTTCACTCCAGTACATCAGGGAAGCCATTGTTCCCCCAATCAGAATGAAAGCGAAAAACCCGGACCAGCTTTTTTCTCTGTTCCAGGGAAGCCTGGGCCCCTGCACCAGTTTGCCCACCAACGTTGCCGATCCATCACCAAAGGCCAGAACCGCCAGCACAACCAGGGCCAACTCAATGTCTGCCGGAAAGCAGAGAATCATCGAAAGTACCGAACAGGCATAACCCGCCACGGCATCTAACCTGTCACTGGTATCTCCCTGACGGGCAATTTTGCGGTACCGCACAAAGATGTTCATCGCCAGGCAGAAGCTGGCAAACATGAAAATCCCATACAGCGTTGGTGAAATGGGATCTGCATGTGGAAAGAACCAGAGCAGTACCGCCAGGACACCGGGAGAAATATGCCACCAGCGTCTGCGGAGTTCAACTGCATCCAGTCCCGCTGTATGTGGAACTGAGATGGCCTCCTGAAACTGACCACTAATCTCTAACCCCTGCTCTGGAGAAAGAGACTTGGCTGGACCATAGGTCCCCTGATAGTTGGCATGCGAAGGAGCTGCCATCGTAGTATCGCCCCCGGAATGATAGAAACGGATCCTGTTCCAGAAGAACAGTTGCAACATCTCAACTTCCATCGACCATTATAAGCTATTTGGTCCACATTGTTTGCAAAAAAGGGGTACGCGTTAAGATTTGTATAAATTGAAATCCCGAATTGGAAATCTTTACCCAGCTTAACTCATCTGGACAGGTGCCTGTCGTATTTATAAGTTAATTTATTCGCAGCCGCTCACATCTAATCTGATTCATGGAGGATCAACAGAATGAAATTAAAAGAGTATTCTTTTCTGAACCACAGCACAAACAGATTCATTTTCACAACAGCTTGCCTGGTCATTCTGAGTGAAGTCCTCACTGCAACCCCGGCTTTCTCGCAGACGAAAGTCTTTGAAATTATCAGTGTAGATGAAGAAACCGAGAATGATAGAAATAAAAACAACTTCCCTGACTGGGATATTAAACAGGCGACTGGAGCTCCCGATACGTTTCGATACGGCGATCAAAGATCGGCCTGGGCGTCGTACACCCAGGATGGCGAACCTGAATGGCTGACATTGAGCTACGAACCTGCTGTGCAGAATCCCCGGATGATTCTGATCTTTGAAACATTCAACCCGGGAGCGATCACCCAGGTCTCCGCAATTCCTCCCCAAAAGATTTTCTCACAATACAGCTTCATTAGAAGTGGTGCAGGTCAGACCAACAAAGCCACTCCTGTCTACCCAACCATGAACATCAACGAAGAAGAAGCTGTCGTCTGGAGTGGAGAAGTTGAAAAGCTACCCGCAGAAATCAATGTCAAAAGCATTCCCCTGAATGTCAAATACCCCATCGATAGAGTGAAATTGACAATCGCGTCGGATGAAGTCAAAGGCTGGAATGAGATCGATGCCGTAGGCATTGTGGATAACAAAGGAGAAATTCACTGGGCGACTGCCGCAACCGCCAGCAGTACTTATGCAGTCAAATCCAGCCAGCAGGTCATCCAGAGCCGTTTTGAAAGTCCATTCGAGCAAACCCCAGTTACTCGTCGGGAATTTAATGAGCTCACCGTCGCGATTGAAAGTCTGACCCGGGAAATTCAGGATCTCAAAGCGAAACAGCAGGAACCGCAGCCAAAACTAGAGCCACTGCCGGAGCAACCACAGCCGGAGCAAGATTAATCTTCATTTGAGTTAACAAAAAGCCTTTCTGCACATCATGCAGAAAGGCTTTTGTGTTTTCACAGAAGCTCTTTTAGAGCATGTTGGAATCGGGAGCTATAAAGGGCTCGGCTGTATCAACATTCGCTCCTTGTGAAGGAACCTGTTTGTCGAGAGCCCATAGAATTCCATTAACGACGAGCTTTCGCATTGATTCGATTTCGAAATCGTGAGGATGCCCAAGTGTGGTGAAGAAGACTTTGCCACCATTATTATTTTTCGTCCAGGCAACAGGTTGTGTCAGAGGGTACTGAGCTTCACTACCTGTTTTGTTGGAGTTAGTAGAGGTTCCCTCCACCAGTGGAGTGCAGTCCCCTTCCAGAGGTGCCACATGGTACAACCAGGAGCGAGCGTGGAAAGGACGAATTCCATTCAGGATGGGATGATCAATCTCACTCGCAATGGCCTGGACATCGGTGCTGGAATCATGCCCGTGATGCGTGATCCATTTCTGACCAAAGAATTTTGTACTGAAGCCATCGTTCCATTTCTGCAGTGGATGTCCGGCGGGGTAATTGAAGCAGTGAGTTGCAGTTCTTAAGCCAACCAGCGGTTTTCCGGATTCGGCATATTTCAGAATCATGTTGAACTGATTTTCGGGCAGCTTTCTCCAGCGTAGAAATATGACAGCCAGATCGGCCGATTCCAGTGCCTCCAGACCGGGGATGTTTTCTTCTTCATTAAAATCAATTTTGCCGGTTTGTTTATTGATGGCATACAGGACAGTGCATTTGAAACCGTAGTTCTTTTCGAGAATTCCGGCAATCATCGGCATGGTCACTTCAGAGCGGTACTCGTGGTCGCCCGTCACAAAGACGACATGGGGTTGCTTCTGTGCCGCTTCCACCTCGGTTGAACTGGAAGTGATCATTCCTCCCCAAGCCATTAACAGAGTGAGAGGAAACAGCGACTGAATGAAGATTTTTGGAATCATGGGCCATCATGCCTTTCTTGATAGTTTTATTTACGTGGTGTCTTATCAGAATGCCGTTTCTGAGTTAGCTGGCAGAACTTGAGCAGTAAACTTCCTGATGATTGTAATTCGAGAGTCTCTGCCTGCAGGGTGGGAATCTTCCCTCCTCTCATACAGGATGAAGAGTGACCGATCCTCTTGCAACCCGAAACCTGCTTCAGGAGCAGCGATTGTAAATACGTAAAGAGTTGAATGTCGAGTGACGATTCAGGCCTGACCCACCGGGAAATCTGACGAGTTCTTTATTTCTTGTGAATTCGAGCAAAGGTTCTGTTCCTACCAGAGAGGCTCTGAATTATGTTAGGAGATAAAGGTGGGCCAGCCAGATTTCGATTCCCGTGCTTGAGAATATTCAGCATTTGCCCCTCTCAGACTTTCCGCATGGAAATCGATCCGACAACATAAGAACTAGAGCAGATTGTTCCCATGATCCCTGGACTTGATGCATTTCGGGATCGAAAAGACCGCTGCCAGAATTGTCCCTCAGCCGTATAGAATAAGGTTCCTCACAGATGACCCATGCCTGGCACGATGTTACCCCGGGTGAACGACTTCCAACTGAATTCACAGCCGTAATTGAAATTCCCACTGGCTCCAGTGTGAAATATGAACTCGATAAAGAGACAGGGCTCCTGAAAATGGACCGGATTCTTTATTCATCAGTTCACTACCCTGCTAATTACGGGTTCATTCCCCAGACTCTGGCTGAAGATGACGACCCCCTCGATGTTCTCGTTCTCTGCCAGGAACCGGTCGATCCCCTGACGATTCTTCAGGCACGGGCAATTGGTCTGATGACGATGATCGACAGTGGTAAAAAAGACCACAAAATTCTGGCGGTCGCCATCAACGACCCCTCCTTCAACGAATTCAATCAGTCAGACGAGCTGCCTAAGCACCGCTTGAATATGTTGCGTCGCTTCTTCCAGGATTACAAAATGCTGGAAGGGAAAACCGTAGAGGTCGATGACTTCCAACCCGCCGAAGCGAGTTTCAGCGTGATCGAGAGTGCCCTGCAACGATACAGTGACCAACGTCGCCGAGGTTTCACTCCTTACAAGCGTCATCACTAGAGTTGTGCTTTAGGAGTACACGGCTTCAACAGTAACGAGTTGAAGGAGTCGATCCTGGTTACGAAATCTCGACAGAAGTTGCTGATCCATGAGCCGGAACCATTCTGGCATCCGGGATTTCAGCGCGAGTTGAGAGAGGGATTATTCGAGATTCAATCGCTCCCCTCGCTCAACTCCCTGTCCGATCAGCTGCATCCCGAAGATCAGGCACTGCTGTGGGTCGTGCTCGATTCCCAACCGGGCGAGCAAATGCGGCACTTAACAGCGATCAAAAATCGCCACCCCGATCTGGCGATTGTGGTCCTGACTGCTGAACCACTCTCCACTTTAAAATGGATCCTGTACGAGCTCCAGATGCTGGCCGTTCTGGACCTGCAGATCCCATTAGTGGAGGGGCTTAAAATCTGTCGCAGGTACTGGAAATCTGCTTCAAAATGAACTCTTCTCCTGTTTCTATTGTCGTTCAGGAGACGCTGTCAGGCCCGCGCTTGTGGTTCCACTCCCAGAGTGTTAGAACAGGCAGAGTATTCGATCCCACCATGTCACCCGGTTGCGATTGGACCTCTCAATAAATCAATAAAGAGGTATTCTGTCGCAGCCAGGAGTTTCAGGATCACCAGTAAAAGTGACCAGCCCAAGACTATCAGTCAGCTGGCCTCTCGTCGAACCTGTATCAATCGCCTTAAACAGGCTGAACGACCATCATGAATGAATCCGAGATTCTTAACCTGTTCAATACACTTCACGACCCGGTCCTCGAACGTTCCTTCGGGAAACTGAAGATGATCAAAGGGGTCTCCCTGAAAGAGGATCAGGTCATCGTACAGGTGGAACTTCCCACCCCCGCCTATCCGAATCGCGATTCCCTGGCTGACCTCTTTTCAGAAAAACTTCGCGAGGCAGATGGCAACGCTCCTCCAGTCAAAATCGAGTTCACCACCGATATCAAAGGGAAAAACAGCGGCGCGCGGATTGGCCTGCGGGTTAAAAACGTGATCGCGGTGGGCAGTGGTAAAGGTGGTGTCGGGAAAAGCACCATCGCCTGCGCGATCGCCTATGGCCTTAAGCACCTGGGGGCTAAAGTCGGTTTGCTTGATGCCGATGTTTATGGTCCCAGCATTCCCCACATGGCTGGAGTTAAAGGGCAACCTGGAGTCTTTGAATACACCACTTCGGATGGTCAGACCGTGCAGCGGATTGAACCTCTGGATGCAGATGGGCTGAAACTGATGTCGATCGGTTTCATGATTGAAGAAGATCAGGCTGTGATCTGGCGTGGTCCCATGCTCCACAAAATTCTGACCCAGTTCCTGCAGCAAACAGAGTGGGGAGAACTCGATTACCTGAGTATCGACATGCCCCCTGGAACGGGCGATGTCTCGTTGACGTTATCACAAATGCTGGGTATCGCGGGGGCTGTTGTCGTTTGCTCTCCCCAGCAGGTCGCCCTGCTCGATGCCGTGAAAGCAATCAGCATGTTCAAGCAGGTAAAAATCCCCGTCCTGGGGATGGTCGAAAATATGAGTGGGGAGATCTTCGGTAAAGGGGGCGTCGAAAAACGTGCCTCTGAGTTAAAGGTTCCCTTCCTGGGTGACGTTCCCATTGAGGCTGCGATCCGAATCAAGGGAGATGCCGGGGGAATTGGTTCCCTCTACGATGAAGACTCTCCAGTTCGTGAAGAGCTTCTGAACGTGGTGGAGAATGTCGCCATGGAAGTCGTTAAATCGCTGAGTGATGAACCCGTACTTCCCCAACTGGAGATTCTATAACTTACACGAACAGAACCGACAGACTGCTACGCCCCCGAGGATAAACTGGTTGGTTCCGCTCGCTCGGCAGACTAAAATAGTTGATAGAGCCTTCAAAGATCAGGCCTTCCCTGTATCGAATCAAACATCTAATCACTTCGAACATCGAAATAGACAGAAAATTGAGGAAACAGGTGTCGACCGTCACGCTGGATGAAATCTATGAAGATTTTGAAGATCTCCAGGACTGGGAGGCCCGTTGCGATTACCTTATTGATCTCGGCTTCGAGCTGCCTGAATTTCCAGCTAACCTGAAAACTGAAGAGAACCGGGTACATGGTTGCCAGTCGATGGTCTGGTTAACGGCTGAATTGAATAAAGCGCACGATCCCCCCGTGATGGAAATTCAAGCTGACAGTGATGCCATGATTGTCAAAGGTTTGATTGGAGTGATTCTGGCAATCTATTCAGGACAACCTCCTGAAAAAGTTATTGAAACGGATGTGGAAGAGATTTTCGCCCGGCTTGGACTGACACGTCATTTGAGTTCTGCCCGGCGAAATGGTCTGTTCGGTATGGTGAAACGGATACGTCAGTTAGCTGTCGAACAGATGAGCTGACTCCATAAAACCGAACCCGCGAGCTCTCTCTTCCGTCCGACTATCAACAGGTAGAAACTTCGTTTACCCCCATGGTGAAAGTAATGAGTCCCCAAATGGCGACCGAGTGGAACATCAACCAGATTCGTGCGGACTTCCCTATTCTTTCAGAGAAGCTGGAAAACGGGAAGCAGGTAACCTTTCTGGATAGTGCTGCCTCGGCTCAAAAACCGTTCTGTGTGCTGGAGAAAGAACACGAAGCCTACACGCAGTATTACGCCAACGCTTACAGAGGGGTTTACGAGTTTGGGGCGCGTATCGATGAAGAGCTTGAAGCTTCCCGTGAAAAAGTCCGTGACTTACTGAACGCCGCCTCCACCAATGAAATTATCTTCACCTCCGGATCAACGATGTCCCTGAACATTGTGGCCAGGGCGTGGGGGAAAAAATATCTGCAAGCGGGAGATGAAATCCTGCTGAATGAGATGGAACATCATGCCAACATCGTTCCCTGGCAGATGATTGCCGCAGAAACCGGGGCCAAACTTCGTTATCTCCCCCTCACTGCTGATGGGCAGCTCGATCTCGAACAACTCCCCCAGTTTCTGAATGAGCGAACGAAGGTTCTTTCCGTAACTGCGATGTCAAATATGCTGGGAACGATCAATCCGCTGGAAGCTCTTTCGCGGGCAGCTAAAAAAGTGGGCGCCCTCTTTGTCGTCGATGCCGCCCAATACCTGCCGCACGGCCGGCTCGATCTTCAGGCTCTTGATATCGATTTCCTCGCTTTCTCAGGACATAAACTCTTCGGTCCTTCAGGCATCGGGATTCTGTTTGGCCGCGAACAGTTACTCGAAGAGATGCCCCCCTTCCTGGGTGGTGGCCATATGATCGAAAGAGTTTATCTCGATCACTCAACCTGGGCTGGCTTACCTGCGAAATTCGAAGCGGGTACAATTCCCATCGCACAGGCGATCTCACTTGGTACGGCAATCGATTATGTGAATGACCTTGGCTGGGAAAAAATCCATCGACATGAAGAAGAACTGGCCCAATACGCCTGGGAACAATTACAAACAGTCCCCGGTATCAAAATCTACGGCCCCGATTTAAAACATCGGGGAGCGATCTTCAGTTTCACACTTGAGGGAGCAGCTCCTGAAGATATCGCCCAGTTACTCAATCGCAAGGGTGTTTTTGTGCGGCACGGCCATCATTGCACCATGCCCCTGCACGACCTGCTGAACATCACTTCTTCAGTTCGTGCCAGTTTCGCCCTGTATAACACGCGGGAAGAAGTCGATACACTAATTGACGCGCTGCAATTTACTCGTGACAAGCTCCGACTTAACCGCTAGATCTTGTCTAAGATAAATGTGACACGTAATCGCTGCTCAAACTCTTGATGAATCGAACTGTGCCAGGTCATCAGCTCAGCCCGGCACGCAAAGGAAAGACCGATGGGGACCGCGGACAAAAAAACTCTTTCGCTGGAACCTCGTTTCAGTCAGCGTCGCACCTGGGCAGCAGACCAGGCGATCTCCTACCTGATGCAACAAGGGATCGAAAATCCGGATTGCCTTTCCCTGGCCGCTGGTTTTGTCGACTTTGAAACTCTACCAGTCGAATTGAGTAAGAAGGCCTATGCCGACTTACTTGCTGACCCCAATCAGGCCAGAAAATATCTCCAATACGGTACAACAGCCGGATCGGAACAATTACGAGACCAATTGCTCAAACACCTTGCCTGCCTGGAAGGGACTTCAGTAGACGACCTGGGTATCAACAAGGATCAACTCGTCCTGACGACAGGCTCTCAACAGTTACTCTCCATCCTGGCTGAAATTCTGTTCGATCCGGGAGACATCTGCCTGGTAGCAGCTCCGACTTACTTTGTTTTTCTGGGAGTTCTGGCTGGGGTAGGAGCAGAAGTCATCCCCATCGACGGAGATGAAGGTGGAATTCATGTCGATGCGTTGGCAACCGAACTGGAACGATTGAAGGAAGCAGGTGATCTTTCCCGTGTTAAAATGCTGTATCTCGTCAGTTACTACGAAAACCCGACCGGGGTTTCATTAGCTGCCGAGCGACGACAACCGATCGTCGATCTGATTACTCACTATTCGACCGATCATCAGATTGTCATTCTGGAAGACGCTGCCTATCGGGAACTTCGATACGACGGCGATCCCCTTCCCAGCTTGTGGAGTTGCGATCCTTCTCGCAATCAGGTGGTGCTGGCCCAGACATTCTCCAAAAGCTTTGCCCCCGGCTTTCGGACAGGATTCGGTGTTCTACCGGAATCCCTGGTGCAGGCGGTCATTGACCGCAAAGGAAACGAGGACTTCGGTTCGTCACATTTCAACCAGAGTCTGATTGCTCATGTACTGGAACAGGGTTGGTACACCGAACATGTCGCAGAGGTCTGTGACAATTATCGTCGCAAGCGAGATGCCATGCTGGCCGCACTATCAGTAGAGTTCGCGGATCTGCGGGATCAGGTCTCCTGGTTTGAACCTCATGGCGGATTGTATGTATGGTTGACCGTCCCCCCGGAAATTGAAACTGGCTTCGATTCGGAACTCTTTCATTACGCCACAACTGTGGAAAAAGTGATGTATGTTCCCGGCCAGCTTTGTTACCCCCACGCGGAACACAAAAACCAGATGCGGCTCAGTTTCGGGGTCCTCAATCCGGAGAAAATCGCTCTGGGAATCGAGCGTTTAGCCAGATCGATCCGGCATTTCCTGAAATAACCGACACTCATAACCTGATACCGACACTGCACTTAGCGTTCGAAAACTGGTTCCCCCCTGCCAAAACTTGCCTGCGGATTGAATCGCTTACAGAAAGTGTAACGATTATTCCGATAAGAACGAGGAGTGATTGCTCCTTATTCCAGGTTCAAGGTAGTCCGTGGTTATGAGTTCAACCGGTGCAGAATTACCCATTCTCGGTCAAAGTAAAGAGAATCCCTGCGCTGATTGCCATGCCGGATGCTGTCGCACATTCGTGATTCCTCTGACAGGGGCGGATATCTGGAAACTGGAACGTGATCTGAAAATTTCCTTCTGGGAATTTGCCTGCCGCTGGGAAGATACCCACGGTTCGATCGCCCAGAAGTATGCTCCTCACTTCTATTTTCAGGACGAACCTCAAACACCGTTTGTGGTTGGCCTGTTGCAAAGCGAGAGCACCTTTCAACCGAAAACGACCAAGTGCCGGTTTTTGATGGAAGGAGCACCTGACGAGGAACACCCCCTCGGTGTCAGTCGATGTGGCATCTACCACTCACGCCCTTCAGCCTGTCGAGTTTTTCCCACTCGATTCGACGATACAGGTGATGTGATTGAGATTGTCCAGGTTCCTCACAAATTGATGGAAGATGAAAACCCGGTCTACAACTTGTGCCCCCGTCCCTGGGAGCCAAGCGACTTTGATCCGGTTACTTCCATGGAACACCTCACTACAGCTGCTTATGAAATGCGTTTCTTCCACAAAATCGCACAACTGTGGAATCGTAAACCTGGCCCGTGGCATATCTTCCCTGACTTTCTGAAGATCGTTTATTCAGAGCGTGTCATGCATGGAGAGAAAGTGCTCGATGAGGAGCTCTTCCCGCGCATCATCAAGTTCCCAGGGGGAACACAAAGCAAAGCTGCCGACCAGAAGAAAGCGGCCTGATCACTCGAGCTCGTACACAGCAAAGGTGGTATTGCGAAACAGTGGGGCTTGCGGCAGACGCATCGAGTTATGCAGCAAGTAATGTGTCGCCCTGGTTTCCTGCTTTAACTCGTTGACCATGGCTGCTGAGGGAATCAAGCCCTGCCCTGCGTTGATCGATTCGGGATCTTCCCACACCTGCTGAATCCAGTTTCGCTGATAGTGATAACGCTGGTGCCATTCGATCAGACTCGCCGCATCCTGAGGCATATTTTTGTAACAGAAATACTCGCTGCGATGAGCATACCAGGTAAACGCCCACGACTTTCGGGTCGTCAGGAACAGGCTATTCTCGGGAGTGTTCTGGCGAATCCACTCACAAGCTTCCATCCAATCCTGCTGCTGGCGGCGATTCATATAGCTGGGATCAAAACCTGGCCTGGTATAAGGATAAACCAGGAGACCAAGTAACAACGCCAGAACTGCCCATTTCCGAAATGAGTGTGGAATCAGTTTTCGTGAACGAATACCAGTTGCATAAAACTGAGCCAGTAACAGGGTGCAGGTTGCCGAGAGTCCGAGTGGGACGAAAACATCTGCCAGTCGGAAGAAGTAAAACTTCAGTAAGCCAGTTCGAAACGAACGCAACTGCATCTCTTCGACAGGGTTGACACGAAAACCAATCACGAGTCCCGCTAATGCAATAAACATCGCCACACAGATCACTCGCGCGAAGAGTCGTTCGCGTGAAATCACGGGTAACTTCAATCGCAAACCGAGCGAGGCCAGAATTAAAGCCGCATAATACAACCAGGCTTGCGGAGAGAACTGCATCGGATCCAGATGATGCCCCAATCGAAAATAAACCTGAATGTAATCGGCTTCCGGGTTCCCTCCTCCAAGCAACATCAAAGCAGGAATTAACCCGGGGGCAGAGGTGATCAGCATGAGTCCAAAACCGGCGAGTAATCGTCGCCAGGGGAGTGGATTCAGTTTCAGGTAAAATCCCCAGACGAGAGCCCCTCCCAGGGAGATTGCACCCCAGACACCAATCACAGGGTGGAAGGCAATCGCCAACCCGATATGGGCACCCGCACGACGGTGCTCTTCACGCAGTAGATGTCCCCAGGCGAACAGCAGGAAACCGTAAGCAACAACTTTCGATTCAATTCCACCTACTACCCACTCCCCGGACAGGTTTCCGAGTGAGGAGAAAAAAAGGAAAATCCAGGCTGCGGGTAAAGTCCACCAGCGGTTTTTCAGCAAAGCCCCCAGGCAGAAAATCCAACCAGCCGCCAGCAACAGGAGTGCAATCAACCGCCCGAAAACAGCCGCCTCATAAAAAGGGAATATTTCGGTCAGCAAACCAAACGTTTGATAGAAAACGAGGTGCGCATTGGAGGATTGCAGAAAGAGATCTTCATAACACCACTCCGGATTCCAGTAATGGTAAGCCTTGGTGAGGTAATGAGGTTCATTAACCGCAGGGATCGGCGCCTGGTAAAAAGAGTAGCCGATGAAGCTGAACCAGATCAGCACAATCTGCAGGATCGTGAGCAATCCAGTGTGAACAGGTACGGGCCGTTTGAATGGAGATGTCGACATGCAGGACTTTACTTTCCATTCAGAGACCTGAGACCCCCTCCACATTCTGGCGTTGCAAGATGAGGAGCTGGGTCAGGGCGTGGACACTCCGTATCTGATTCCCTCGCGAGCAACCCTATTTTTTCTTGCGGGCTGTCTTTTTAGCGGCTTTCTTGACGGCCTTTTTAGCTTTAGGCGCAGCTTTCGCTTTTCCTTTTACGGTTTTGGATTTGGCTGTTTTGCTAGAGGCCGCTTTCTTTTTAGATCCAGAAGATTTTTTACCGGAGCCTGCCTTGGCAGACTCGTCACCAAAAATCCGGTCCCAGTTTTTCCAGAAGTCGGGTGTTGTGCCAGTCCGGACAATGGGTCCACTCATGGAGTGATACTCCTTAATTCTTAATACAATGAGCTGAGAATGAATTTAAATGATACAGAAATGAACTGATATCAGGACGCAGCCAGGGCCACCCTGAGATCGACTCTTCCATCCTATCTCGAACAGAAGGAAGTAAAAGGAGCTAAGCTATCCAGATTTGTTCATTTCTTAAAAAACGAAGTTGCAGATTTTTTAATAATCGCAGGGATTGTCAAGGGACTCGATTCGCTTTCTCACTTGTGGTAGCAGGTTTGAGTAGTTGAGCAGCTTTTTTCTGCACATTTTACCTGTATCGCGGGGGATCGCCTCGGAGAGTGTTGCTTTATTCGACTCCAGACTGGAATCGCCCTTCCCCTCTGCTTTAAGATAGAAGTCCAGAGGCTATTTCAAAACCCGGTTGTGGTTGATCTCAACCCTGCAAAAACAGGGTCAATGTAACCCAGCAGAGGGATTTGAAACTGCCTGGAAGATGACCAGCGACGAATAATCTTTATGACAGTGCACTAGATCACTCAGAAATAATGGAATTTGACCCTTTTTATCAGGAACGAAAATTCAAACAAATGTGGGACGCGGTCCGCATCGAGCGGTCGATCCCTTACACGCTGTTCACTTTTGGCGACTCGGAACTGCCCTATTATCTGGTCACTGGCGACAACCAGCCTGGTACGCTGGTCAAACTGGCCCGCGAGGAAGTAAAAATATCGCGTCCGAAAATCATCACCCCCTATTCGGGCCGGTCCTGAATTCGAAAACTTCTTCGGTTCTGATGAAGACGAAGATTTCATTCGCTTTACGGCCCGGACTGCCGCGTTCGGTAATCTGAAATTGACGAACCAGGTTGGCTCAGAAGAAATCGTCAGTGATCAGGTCGAGGAAGTTGTCGATCGTCTTTCATACCGGCTCGATAAAGAAGACGAAGACCGCGTCGCAATTTGAGGCCCCGCCCGGTCTCTCCAATATCGCGATTCAAATACACCACAGAGTTGCATTATGGAAAGTGCCAGTGGCAACCTGCAGGAATTACGCGAAAAGGGATTTCTGCCGGAGTGATTTCCGCAATAGGTTAACTCCCAGATCCTTCCATTAAAAAAACAGACCTGCAATTCTCAAGAATCGCAGGCCTGTTTCTGGCAACTATCAGAGTTCGTAGTTTCAGTACTTCTTAAAGTCAGCACTTGGAAGCAGAATGGGCTGCCGGATGTTCTCAATAAGTATTGCTTGTGAGACCAGATGTGAAGTAATGGTTGAAGGTTCAACATGATGCTGACGTTTCCGCTCCCGCGGATAATTGATCGGTTCATAATCCCGCACCGGTTGCGGCTCGCCGACTGGTGCCAGCAGTTTCTGTAGATTGTCCCAGGTAAACCAACTGGTGACACCTATATAGCATACGACAGCCAGGATCAACCCACAGTAAACAGAGTGATGTGGATGTGCCCTGTGTGATCTGCCAGCAGACCGACACCAAACGGCCTGGTCATCCTGCCCAGACAACAGGAAAGCTGACAGGCAATCAAAGCCTGAGCCCCTTATGTTTGGCAAGTCGAGTTGAAGTTGCAAAATCCGAGAGGGAACCAGTGGTCCTCCGAAAATCCTCCCAGGAAAACACATGCTCGCATTGATGTTGCGGAGTCGACGTGCAAGCACAGAAGAGTGTCCCCATCAAAGAGAGCTCCCTTGTAAGAGTTGTTGCTTTTTCTTCAATCCAGTTTGTCAGAAAAGAAGAAGCACCGGCCCAGAATGACCTAAACCAGAACAGCGCCCCCCACATTCGCAGCCGTCGTCCCACCCAAACCAAATCGTTTCGAGAGGCAGGGAGAAACATGGAGAATGATTGTTCCAGGGCGACATATCCAATTACCACTGGCAGAACGAGAACGTCCAGCCTTGAATCAGCGGGATGCATGAATCTAGCGATATTGACTTCAGAATTTTCTTCAGCATTCTGATCAGAATCGTTTAAAAGACTCGACCCGGTTTGAAGCGGAAAAGATCGCCATCAGCACCGGTACAACTGCGATCAAACCAGTGATTAAGAATCCGCATTCCCAACTATCAGCCTCCGACAAATGTCGTCGAGCCGTCATGAAAGTTAACGCAGCCACAGCGGCAATCAATGCATGCAGATTGAGCTCTGGCTGAGGTATTCGAAAAAGCTCTGTCAGTGTTCGAGTGGCGAGAACACGCTGGATAATCCCAGGCCGGCGAGAAATCGCCTCCCAGGATGGAAGCATATGGGGCTACCACATAAAAAGTTACCGAGCATAGTGCAGCTTTCGACTGCCAGCAGCCAGTTGCGACTCAAAGACCAGCGGGAAAGGGTCATCCACAATGTTACGCGCCGGAAAGATGACCACAAAAGAAAATCGCCTGCGGAAACCTGCTTCCTGACTGGCCTAAATCTCCAGCTCCGACTGAACTATTGTCGAGAGCGCCTGAACAGGGCTATGGAACATCCTAATACGGCAGAGCCTGCATAAATCAGAAACGTATATCGTCGTTTTGAAAGTTACAATTGGTTCGTTCAGCATCAGCAGTCAACCTTCCATCGGTGACTTGTTGAACGGGCATACATGGTCCTTTCGAGGTTTTAGAAAAAATGGTTTCAACAGTAAGGTAATCATGGCGCTATTCCTCCACAGAACGACATCGCAAACGATACAACCCCCAACCGGGAACGCATTCCCGCTGAAAATCGGAGGTTCAAGCCGAGCTGTTCTGCTCGAATAAGTAAGCTAACGTGACTGCATAAACGGACAATGATGAAGAGCGTTCGATTTTCCAGTGAGGACTTACCGCTCTCTCTGTGCTTCAACATCAATCCCGATTGATGTCGGACAACTGAAAAGTCCTTTTCAGGCTGCATTTCAAGGGGTTTAATGAACACATTCGATTTGTCGATCGACTTGATGAACTCTGTATGAAGCTTTGGTAAATACAGAAAACGATTAACACCTCAGCAACTTCTGCCAGCTTTCCATGCAGCTTATTCATGGGAAAGATGCAGAGATCGACATTCTTTGATTCATTCAGATCCATTGTTTTTTTGATTTAACAGATGGATAAAAAAACTGATTTTCTGGCTTCCTGTTTTTGAGAAGTAGTTCACTCGCGAACGAATGGCCTTGTTCTGCGCCCGGAACAGGCAGAGGTGGCGAGGAATATTGCGTTACCCCAGGAGAAGCTGTTGGTTGAAGTCTGTTAAAAAACCTCCGTCAGTTAATTTACTGACGGAGGTTTCAGATTGTTTCAGTTTTTCGCTCAAAGCAGTCTTACAGGACACGACCTGTCAGCAAGGTGCGATCGTCCAGGGCCGGAATTCCACCAGTGTAGGTTTCCAGCTTACCCAGCAGATCATCAATGATTTCCTGAGGATCCTGGCGACATTTCGTTAACACTGAATCAAGACGTTCTTCTCCAAAAAGGATTCCATCCCGATTTTCTGATTCGATAATTCCGTCCGTGTAGAAAATGAGGCGATCATTGGGAGTGAGTATGATTCGTGCGTCGTGATACTCAGCATCATCAATGACCCCCAGGGGAAGGCTTTGTGCCCGATCGAGTGCTTCAACGGTCTCCACACTACAGTGCCGTAACCGGGGAGGGTTATGTCCTGCCGAGCTGTAGCTCAAGCGATAAGTATGAGGATCGTAAACTGCATAGAAGGCCGTCACGAATGTTCCCGATTCTTCCGTGTAACGTTGACACAACTTTTTGTTCAAGTAATCCAGGAATCGAGAGGGATGTCGGTCATCCACACTGAAATCGTAACTGTGGGCGATACTGTGCATCACAGCCATCATCACCGCTGCTGGAGTTCCATGACCACTTACATCGGCAATCAGAATTCCCCATTTGTCATTGGAGAGCGGGAAGAAATCGTAGTAATCTCCACCAGCCTGCTGGGAAGTCTCGTAATGTGCCGCCAGTTTCAGATTGGAGATCTCTGGTAAACGGGAAGGCAACAACGAGCGCTGGATGTCGGCGACTCGTCGTAACTCGAAATCAACCTGGGCATTCTTGTCCCGCAGTTGTTCAGCCATCACCAGACTTTTCGTAGCACGTCCAAACAGGTTGGTGATCCAGACGAACTCGGGAAGTTGCTCCGGATCAAAACTGTCAGGCTCCTCACGAGCCATGATCACCATGTTCAGAGCCTGTCCATTATCGAACTGCGGAACAGCAATTAAAGATCGTTGTCCTTCGAGATATTGGCTGGCTGGATCGTTCGGATGCAAATTGAGATCGCTGATGATCCGAGGCTCGTTCATGTAAATCAGCTCAGAGAAGATCCCGTGATCATAGAGCGGAAGACTGTCCCGATCCTGCCAGGGGTTCACATCGCGTTCCCAGCCACTGAATCGTGTCACCCGATACCAGGGCTCGCGTAAACCGCGCCGACTTAGAGAGACCATGCGATTACCGGGAGAGAGTTCCCGCATTCGTTTGGAATAAGCCTGAACCATCTCTTGCGGATCAGTATGTTCCGACATCTCACGCATCGTTGTCACGATGCGGTTGAGGCGGTCCTGCCAGGTCCCGGACCCTAATAGATTTTCGGATAATGTCGACATGGTTGAATCTCTTATGCGGGGCTCTAAGTTCGCAGGCGTGGGCAAATTTTCTGGAAGGTTTTCAGGAAGTCGACATCCAACCGAACGAGATATCGGTCAGAAAATAATCAAAGGAACCGGTGAACAGTCCAAGGCATTCAATCCGAGGACAACAGGTTGTCTGATTATTGATTCAGGAGCTGAACACTAGCCCTGAGATTCTTTTTGGAGGCAACATTCAAAATGGGAGGGTTGGATTTGGGAAGGTAATCGTTGTTCGAGTTCAACCTGATTTTCAAGCAGGATCACTCACTAGCAGGACTCTTCTTGAGAGAGTCAGGTTCAGTTATTAAGTTCATTTCCCTTAACGGGAGTAACGAATTTTTTCAGTTTGAAGATCAAATTTCTTAGAGAAACAATCGAAACCGAGCTGAATTCATTCATTTGTTCTCTGGTGACCAGAAACAGGCCGCTGGTTACAGACCGAGACCACTTCTATCGTTCTTACGCCATTCTACCGCTGTATACTGGATTCAGCCATTGGAATTAGCAGGGTCTGACCTAAATTGCAGGGATCAGCAAACTTCCAAAGTGCGATCGGGTCTGCTTACTAAACAAGTGGTCTAAACCTGGTCTGGGAGATCAGTAACTCTCTTCCTTAAATTACGATATAGCTTTAATTTAACACATCTTACCCAGCCTCCAGGATGAGCAGATTGGCACGTGATTCTGCCGCCACCATAATTGAGAATTTGATTTCCAATTTTGCGATTTAGAGACCAGCTGAGCGACTACCTGATCCAGCTGGGACTCACTACGATACGCCTATTGTGGAATCGCGGGGTATTGGCTGAACGAGCCGAACTGGACTGATGAGCAACATCGATCAACAATCCGAAAGATGGCTGCGACCCTGCATGCGCGGGGGCCCGATGACCGGGGAAGTTGCTGGGAACTGGAGAGTGGTCTGCCTTCGGACATCGCCGCCTGGCCATCCAGGATCTCTCCCAGGCGGGACGACAACCCATTGTCTCTCACAATGGCCGCTATCTGCTCATTTACAATGGTGAGATCTACAACGCCCCCTGCTTCGCCAGCAGCTTGAATCTGAGGGAATCAGCTTTCGGGGAAATTCTGATACAGAAGTTCTCCTGGAAGGAATTGCACACTGGGGACTTGCTGAAACATTACCCAAATTAAACGGGATGTTCGCATTTGCACTCTGGGATCGACGCCAGCGCGAATTGACTTTATGCCGGGATCGTCTGGGGATTAAACCCCTCTATTACGGTTTCCGCGCGGGGGCACTCCTCTTCGCCTCGGAATTGAAAGCATTGCGACCTTTTCCTCAATTCGGCTCGCAACTCGATCCGGTCGCCATCACCCGATTTTTCCAACTCGGTTACATTCCGGCCCCCCATTCCATTGAGCTCGGAATTCAGAAACTCCCACCCGGAACCTCGGTTACCTTCCACCAGGCAACTGAGAATATAGTTCCCATTCCTTTCTGGTCCCTGAGTGACTTTGTTTCCCCAAATAGTTCCAGTCTCCACGATCATTCGGAAGCCTCCCTCCTGAATGAACTGGAAACGAAGTTAAAACATTCCATCCAGGAGCGGCTCCTCGCCGACGTCCCGGTGGGAGCATTCCTGTCGGGGGAATTGATTCTTCGCTGGTTGTCGCTTTGATGAAGCAATTGCACAGCTCGCCCGTAAAAACATTCTCGATTGGATTTCAGGAAGCAGACTATAACGAAGCACACCACGCTCAAAAGATCGCCAGTCATCTGGGAACGGATCATCATGAATTGATCGTAAAACCGGAACAGGCGCTAGCCGTGATTCCCCAACTCGGATCCATTTATGATGAACCCTTTGCGGATGCGTCACAACCCGATGTTGCTCGTCAGTCAATTCGCTCGACAGGAAGTCACCGTTGCGCTCTCCGGCGATGGAGGAGATGAACTGTTCGCCGGTTATCGTCGTTACCCGTACTTTGTGAAGATGTGGTCCACCATCAACCGTGTTCCGTCAGCAATACGCGCACTTCTGGGTCCAGCTCTGGAACTGGGCTCTTCTTTACCCGTTCCTGCCCGGTATCAACGGGCAGCACGCTCCAGAGCCGAACTTTGCCGCCTGAAATCGTTCGCTGAATGTTATGAACAGTTCAATCGGCATTGGAAAAACCCCGCCGAGATTCTACAGCCTGAGTTCTACCGCGAAGCCTCCTCCTATGCGACGAATCCTGGTTTTGCAGATAACCCGGCAGGCTGGATCGACTGGATGCGGTATCAGGATCTGCACCGCTATCTCCCGGACGACATTCTCACCAGGTCGATCGGGCGAGTATAACACACAGTCTGGAGGTCCGGGTTCCCCTGCTTGACCATCACCTCGTCGAATGGAGCTGGCAACTTGCCGGAAAATTGAAAGAGGGAACCACCTTGAGCGAGAACTCTCAAACGGGCAAGGTGCTGCGCGTAAGTTACTCGCGAAGTATGTCCCCACCGAACTGTTCGAACGTCCGAAGATTGGTTTCGGAGTTCCCCTTGATGAGTGGCTGAGAACTTCATTGAGAGATTGGGCAGAAGACCGTCTCTCGGTCGCAAGATCTCTCCCGCTCGGGTATACTGAATCCATCCCCATCCGCCAATTGTGGCAGGAACACCTGACTGCTCAAACGGACTGGCAGTATCTGTGGTGGGATGTGTTGATGTTCCAGGAGTTTCTGGAAGCTCAGAGTTAATGGTCTGGCCACTCAGATTCAAGAATATTTCTCATGCCCAAAAAAATCCGCATCTTGTTCGCCATCGGGACGATGGATGGGGGTGGTGCGGAACGGCAGGTGATTGAAATATTAAAGGGGTTGGATCGTGAACAGTTTGAACCGAGGCTGTATCTGATTCATCAGCAGGGGGAATTACTGGGAGAGATTCCGGAGGATGTTCCCCTGTTCGTCTTCTGGGAACGACATCGTCAGATGGGGCTCAAGTTTCCGGGACGCATTCCGTGGACTCAGCGGCGTGATCTCATCCAGGTGATTCGCGAAGAAAAAATCGACCTGGTCTATTCCCGCTGCTACCTGATGCACCTGTTGGTCGCTCCAGCCTGTGCAAAGATTAACATGCCACATATCGCTGCTGTTGCGGTCGATCCGGAACCGGAATTGAAACTCTATCGACGGATCCGACATCCACGAGCATTGAACTGGTACTGGCAACGGGCGCGGAAAGCCTATCAATCCTCAGTCACTGTGCTGGCCAACTCGGAAGGATTGCGGCAACGTCTACTCGAATACTTTCAACTTCCCGAATCGAAAGTGCAAACGATCTATAATCTATTCGATGTGGATCGAATAGACCAACGTGCACAGGAACCTGGCCCCGATTGGAACGGTGACCGCTATCACATTGTCACCGCGGCGCGGTTGCATGCTCAGAAGGGGCATTACTATCTGTTACTCGCCCTCTACTGGTTGATTCAATATCGAGGTTTGAATCAACTTCATCTTTATCTGCTTGGTCAGGGGGCCGAGGAATCTCGTCTCCGTGAATTAGTGAAGCAATTGAAAATCGAAGAGCACGTCAGCTTTGTCGGCTTTCAAGCCAATCCTCTGCCATATGTGAATCGCGCGAATCTGTTCTGTCTTCCTTCACTATATGAAGGGATGCCGAACGCACTGGTCGAAGCAGTGCTTTGTCAGACACCGGTCATCGCGACCGCTTGTCCCAGTGGTCCCAGCGAAATTCTGGACGAAGGACGCTGGGGAAAACTCGTCTCCCCCAACAGCCAGGCACAACTCGCGACCGCTATCGAAGAGTGTGTCACACAACAGAGCGCACCTGACGAACAACTCACAGCTGCCCGGCAATCGATGATTGACCGCTTCTCTCACAAGCGCGGCCTCGAACAACTGCAGCAGCTATTCATCCAACTTGCTGGAAAATAATTCTGGCTGGGTTTCCTGATGCCATTCGCGCCGGCAGTTCCACCAGACCCAGGTCCAGACAGGTAACGAGTAAAGAATCACAAACCCGAGATAAGCCCCCGCCGCACCGGTTGCCCCCTGATTTTTACCGAGCCACCAGATCAGAATCCCTAATGTTGCCGAAGAAAGACAACTGAGAATCATGTGTGGACTCTGTTTATGGGCATGTATGTAAACCCACTGGAAGGTTGGAATGAAGGACAGGATCGCTCCAAGCGTCAGCAGGCTTAACGGTCCCAGAGGGAGAAAACGGACCGCGAACGGGTATTGATACCAGTTCAACAGAGCTACTAATCCCACGAACATGAGGCCGCCCAGCAGCATCAGCGAGCACGAAATCAGCGAGAGCCGGAAAAACCGTCGGTCGAGTTCAGCGAACTTTCGTTGAGCCACCAGGACACCAAACTCGGGGACACGCGTCTGTACCCAGGCTGAAGCGGCGATCTGCATCGCCATCAGAACTGTCCAGGTCATTCCCATCTGCCCGGCGACAACGGAGCCATGATAGGCAAACATGACCATCTCGAAGGTTTGAAATCCGAAGAAGAGGAAGAGCCCCTTTACACCAATCCGCCACTGCAGTGGCCAGACTTCTGTCTGCCAGGATAGTTTCTCTGCTGCGGGTGGTTTTGAGAGTGATCTGAAGAAGTTGCGATTCCATTTGAAAATGGAGAGCAGTTCCCAGAAGAGACGAACCAGGCTTAGAAAGAAAATTGTCCAGAGATTAAACCCGGTCACAATCGTCGCCCACAGCACCAGATTGCCGGTACATGCCTGCCAGAACTGCATCTTGCGAACAACTGCGACCTGTTCGCACCCTTCGAGAAGCGCATGCAGCGGAATCAGCCCCATCAGAACTGAATTGACGAGCACCACACCCCACCAGGGAATGAGCCAGTCAACCTCACCTGACGGTTGAATTCCCAGAAACCAGGTCCCCCCTCCTCCGACGACGAAGAGAAATAAAAATGTGAGCACCCCGTAGATTAAGATCAACAGTCGGTGGAAAGATCGTAACCGGGAAAGCGCAGCGGGTTCTCCGGTCAGTTCTCCTTCAGTCGTTAATGTGAGGTGCGCCCATTCGTGGCTGGTGACATTGACGATCACAGTATGAAGTTGCAATTCGACAAAGACCTGTAGCGCGAGCAACTTCCAGAAGAGGTAGTAATACCCTTGCAGGTCGCGTGAGAAATAGAGCCCGATCAACAGCACAGTCACTGGCCCGGCAAAGAACTGCCAACCCCGCGAAAGGAGGGTGTAGGTGATGGCAGGACTCCATTCGATTTTCGTGAGAAACCGGCCCCATCGGCTCGTGGATTTCTCAGTTTCATCTGGAGTATGAGGCATCGTATAAGTGACCTGGGTTTGTGAAATTCTTCCGTTTGAGGAAGCTCAGGATTCATTCTGGATAAAAGAGTTTAAGCAGGAGATGGCCATTCGTAGCAGCAGCTACCCGTTTAAGCCGGAAAAAGGAGTGAATAATCAGTGAACTATGCGATATTCACCTGTAAAATGCGTATAAAGAATATGGTCCTTTTCGGCAACGCTCCTGTAGTGATTCACGCACTCCATCTGCCGGCCAACCTCACCTGTTTTGGCACTAAAATCCAACTATGACAAGTTTTCAATCACAAATGCTGCAAAAAATCTTGTTCCTCGGCGCCCTGCTGTGTGTACACGCGGCCACTCTTAATCCTTCGCCATCGATCGCAGCTGAAGGGCAACCTCCCGAATTTCGACTGGCGATTGAGTCCGCCAAAAATTATCTGCAAAAGTCCTATGCCGACAAATTGATTCCGGATAACGGCCGCCTCACCATTTCTGCACTAGCTCTATTGAAAGCCGATACCCCCCCTGCTTCACCACTCATTCAGGGAGCAGCGAATATCATTCGGGACAAAATCAAGGAAGAGCGTTATGTTCCCAAAGAGGGAAGTCACGATGTTTACGAAGCAAGTGTGGACCTGATGTTCCTGGAATCACTCAGTTTGACTGGAACTACCTATCAGAAAGAGATGGAGGTCATCACCAAATATCTTGTTGGCAGGCAGGGAGGAGATGGGTCTTGGGATTACAATAACCAGGAAAAAGATGCCGGTGATACCAGTATGACTCAGTTTGCCATGCTCGGTTTATGGAGTTCCCGCAAAGCAGGAATTCCCGTCTCTCCTGAAGTCTGGGATAAGTGTGCGGGATGGCATATTCGAACACAATTTAAAGATGGTGGGTTCTATTATCACCCGGCAAGGGGAGGACGAACGACTCACTCGATGACCACTGCTGCAGCTTGCAGTCTGCTGATTATCCGTCGCCATCTCTACCCCAATGAAAAAGGAAAGTGGGCGAATAAGCAAGTAGAACGTGAAGAAGGTGTCTCTGATAAAAAATTTGGTGTGCTGGAATCCGCACCTGTTGAAGGTTTAGTTGACGAAGACATCAGTGCAGAAGAAGAAACATCAAACAAGGAAGAAATCGAACGCCAAAAAGCGATTGAGGCCATGAAGAATTATAAACCTCTGACCCCGTTGTCAGTCCTGGATCGATCGCTGGGAGGTGCTATCGGCTGGTTGAATCGCAACTATACCGTCACCAAAGTTTCCGGTTATACTCTCTACTATTTTTATGGACTGGAGCGAACTTGCGCGTTGGGAAGTATTAATCAAATAGCCAATCGCGACTGGTATTACGATGGAGGGCTCAGATTACTCCAGATGCAAAATGCGGACTCAGGAGGCTGGCAAGAGACCCATGCGGGGGATGCGGCCGCCACTTCTTATGCCCTTCTGTTTTTCACCAAGGCAACCGCCCAGATGCTGGGACGTACTCCAAGATTCGGTTTGGGGGCTGGTATTTTACAAGGCGCAAGAGGTCTTAAAGACCCCAATGAACCCGATGAAGAGGACCAGAGCGAACAGGAAAAACTGAAGAATGCCAAGAAGGAAGAACCGATTGATAAACTTCTGACGGACTTGATGAATCCCAAGGAACCAAATATCGCCGCCATCCAGCAGGCGCTTGTCGAAAATGTAAACTTCAAAGATCCGGAAGGTTTGATTGGCCAGAAAGAAATTCTGCTCAAAATGGCCGAGGATCCCCGGATGAATGTGAAACAAACGGCGATGTGGGCCCTGGGACGTACTGGCGACCTGAGTGTCATCCCTGTATTGATCGACGGTTTACTGGTGGAAAATGTGGATGTGAATGTCGAAGCTTTATTGAGCCTCTGCTTCATGTCAAGAAGACCTAATGGACTCAGCGATCAGGACATCAGCCCTACTGAATTAATCGACCCGACTCTGCAGGGACAGGAACGTGAGGCAGCCGTGCAGAACTGGCGAGAAGCCGCCTACCGACGCTGGAAAAAATGGTACTTCTCCATTCGACCTTACGATCAACGGGAAGATATTGAAGAGTCTCTCGAACTGAAATAGTACGAGAAGCGATTCCAGATACCTGATTTGGGCTTACTGACCAAGTTAAGCCGAAAGTGTTAAGACCAAAGTGTGAGGACCAAACTGTGAGGACCACTGAAAAGGTGGTCCTTATTTTTTACGGGGACGAAAAGCCTGAATGCGACTTTCATTCGTCGTAATAAATGGCCCCTCCAGTAGATCAACACAATAAGGAATTGCTGGAAAGACTGCGTCCAGACATTCTGCGATCGCTTTCGGTTGACCGGGTAAATTGAGTAGTAACGCCTTCCCCCTGATTCCGGCTGTCTGCCTGGAGAGAATCGCCGTGGGAACTTTCTCGAGTGAGACCTTCCGCATCAGTTCACCAAAGCCAGGCATCATCTTTGCGCAGACAGCTTCGGTCGCTTCCGGGGTAATATCTCTCAATGCCGGACCCGTTCCCCCGGTGGTAATGACCAGCGAGCAACCGACTTCATCAACGAGCTCGATTAATGTCTGTTCGACCTGAAACTGTTCATCGGGAATGACACGGGGCACGGCTTCCCAGCTGGAAGTAAGAACCTCCTCCAGATATTCTCGAATAGCGGGGCCGCCCCGATCTTCATATTCACCTCGACTTGCCCGGTCGGATACAGTCACAATCCCTATCTTTGCCGTCACAGATTTCATCGCTTTCTGATACTTACTCGAAATTCGAATGTTGTTGAATTAATTTACCTGTCAATTTTCCAAAGACTCCCTTTCCCCATTCGATGTGGTGAGGCGCTTGCTCCGTAACGAACCCTTCGGGAAGTTCTTGCGAAGCAACCTGCTCTCCCTCTTTGAAGAGTCGCATCGTTTGACCTTTAACTTCGAAGGTAAACTTTTGCGGGCCTGGCGACCAGTTCGTGGGAAAAGTCAACTGACCGGGTTGCCGCAATTGGTAAACACGACCATAGTCGAGGAGCTGTTCACCAGACAGAAAACCGAAGATCGACTGGTACGCGAAACCCGATTTCGAGGATGTTGAAATATAAAGCCGGTCGTCCATCGTAATCAGGCTGGTGACGCGCTGTCCCCACAGGTTGTACATATCGGCAACCTCTTGTGTTTCCGTCTCATAAGGGTGCACAATCGTGTCAGTCAATTCCGGGTGGTTGAACATGCGCTTTACGAAAAACCAGTCTTTCTGATTTTGATCGTAACGCCAGACTTCCGCCCAAGGCCAGACACCCACATACAGATCGCCCCCATAAATCATCAGCGATTGTGCTTCGCGGGCTGATGGGCTGACCCCCGACAGAACTGGCGGCCAGTTTTCATGTAATACGAATTCTTCGCCATCATATTCATACAATTCACCTGTGGGATACTGTCCCATCAGTAATCGATCGTAGTAATTCATGATCGCATAAATCTGGAAACTCGTCTTCATATCAGGTTCCAGCAGCACATCCCAGGCTCCATTCCGGAACCGATAGACCCCACCCGTATTCGTCGCTGCAATCACATCTCCATTTAACTGACCGAACGAATAGACAAACTCTTTATCGGAACGCAGCGGGAAGCGAATGGCCTGCTGTAGATCAAGTTTTAAATCCGGTTGCGAGGGAGACCAGGGAATCGCCAGTAAAGTGTTCGATTCGATCGTGCGCGGTTCCCCATACGTTTTCAGAAAGAGATGCCCCTCTGCATAGTATTTTTCACCGAAGTAGATGTTCTGGCCGGTCCCATCCAGAATGGTTTCGCCATCATAGGTAATTTCTTTCAACCCGACGTGGAAGACTTTATCCGCGACATGAAAATCGTATTCCGTTTTCGCCTCATCAACCTGCCATCGATTTTCGGTCGGTTTCCATTGATAAAAATGCTCGTCCTCAGCCGCGCGTCCGCGTGCGTATAAGTTGCCACGCAAGTCCGACAGGTAAACGCCCGTCATCTCATTTGCGCGTGGCATGGGCTCGACTGTTTGGCCGGGCTGATTCGATTTCAGAAAGAAATGGAGCCTCTCCCGATCGTTTCTCACATAAGAGTTGTAAGCGCCGACATACCCTGCCCCGGCGAGAAGATTCCCTTCCTGATCATAAACTTCAAAGAGAGTTCCCAGGTTCTGGCCGAAGTCCTCCCCAAACTCGACTTCAACCTCGACACGTAACCAGGGGCTTGCCTCCTCGGCCACCACGGAAGTGACGAAGAGAGCACCGAAACAAAACAGGAGAAATAGGCGATTCAGGCATTGCATCGTGATGTTCCTTTACAGGGTTGAATAGGCCTCGATTAGACCTGATTCGTGCCACAAAGGCAAACGGATATGTGAGATGCCCCACTCCCCTCCGTTTTCTGCAGAACAAGCTTCAACCCGGGAGGCCGATTATGCCGATTTTATTGATCAGGCAAGGTACGTTCCGATACAGGGAGCGTACGCACCGACAAGAAAACACATAAACATCTATCAAGTTACACCTTACGACCATTCCCCCATCAGGAATTTATCCCGTGGAAACTTCAATGCTAAATAACTCTGACTCAGTGAGCTGGAGCAAAACAATTTTTGCCTCTCCTTTTTTATGGGGAGCCGTGCTGACCATCGGATTTTATGCCTCGATTCCTTATATCCCGGAGTACCGCTCCCTGTTCGAGCGTTACTTCTGCAATCACCCGCTCGAATATGCGACGACGTTCCTGTTCATGGTCGGTGTCGCCTTTCTTTGTATCAAAGGGTGCAGCTACGCGTGCAGCGGATCGCTTTTGAAATCGATCTGATTGAGCAAACCTGCAATCCGGCACTTCTCCCTTGGAGAACGCCCAGCAACTGGAGCTGAAATCTCAGGAACATATTGCCTTGTTCGGTTCAAGCTGGCTCCTGACCCGACTCCGAGACACGGGTCGATATTTGTCTGGTCGTGGAAACAGTAAAGGCTTAAGGAACACTTAAAGTATCTGGCCGAACTGGCCATTGAAGAACTGCAACGCAGTTACGGGTTATTGCGAACGATCATCTGGGCCGTTCCGATTCTCGGTTTTCTGGGAACTGTGGTTGGTATTACGGTCGCGCTGGCCAACGTAAACCTGGAGCAGATTCAAACATCTCCCGATCAGGTTGCCAGTGGCCTCGCAATCGCCTTCGATACCACCGCACTGGCTCTGACACTTTCACTTGGCCTCGTCTTCGGTTCTTTTCTGGTAGAACGCTCGGAGCAACATTTACTGTCGCAAGTCGAAAGTTTTGGCATCAAAATTCTGTTACCAATGTTCTCGCAGGAAGAAGAAGCCCCCAAGGGTTTACTCAACATCGAAGTCGAAGCAGCTGAGCAGTTGATGCAGGAAACCGAATCTCTGATCAGCCGTCAAACGGCTCAGTGGCATGAATCACTCGAGCAGCTCCGTCATTCCTGGATGGAGATCATGGAAGAGCAGAAGGCAGAGTTCACCTCTCAGCTCAAACAGGGGATGCAGGAAACATTAAGCAGTCATGGCGAACATCTGCAGGACCTGCGTGGTGAACTGGTGCTGATGGTTGATCGTCTCTCCAAACGGGTCGACGAACAACAGCATGTCGCTCATCAGACTCTGCAAGAGTTGATGGATCAGTTCCTGGGTCGTCTGGAACAATCTTCCAATCAGATGAGCACCCAGATTGGACTGGCAGCCTCGGGAAGTGCCGAGCATCTGGAACAACTGCAAAAGCAGGAAGAATTGCTGCTGCAGATCATTTCCGAAGAAAAAGAGCTGAACCATTTGCAGAAATCACTCGCACAGAATCTGGAACTGGTTCGATCCACCGACACCTTTGAAGAAACCCTGCACAGCCTGAATGCCGCTGTAGCTCTGCTTACTACGAAAGCCCGCCGGGCTGCTTAAGTCTCGCTCCGAGTTACTCCTTCCTACGTTATAACACTCTGGATTTACTTATATGAGTCGTCGCCAACAACCGCAGGGAACACAGGTCTCGCTGTTTCCTTTCCTGACGGTATTGTTGTGCGCCATGGGAGCGTTAATCTTTCTGTTTCTGGTGATCACTCAACAGATTCGGAACAGCAGTCTGGCCGCACAGCAGACCCTGATGGCGAATCTAGAGGAAGAGCCTGTCATCGAATCGGAACCATTCGTTGCCAAACCAGAGCCTGAACCGGTAAAGACAGTAGAAGCTCCTCCGGAACCTGTTGATCCGAATATCCCCTGGCGCACGCGCTTATTACAGTTAAAACAGAACTGGCAGGAGGCCGAACTCCGTCGGGAAAAACTGACCGAACAAACAGAACGCATGCAACACCGGCTGACCAGTTACGAGGAGTCGGCTCGTAAAACTCTGGCTCATGAAGAACAGCTGGAGGCGGAGTTGGAAGAACAACAATCCCGCGCTGAAAAAATGCTTTCAGAAAAAGAGCGACTGCATGAAATCTCCGTGGACCTGCAGAAACAGATTGAGCGTAAACAGACCGAGGTTCGAACAGCGCAAAGTGAATTCGCTATTAGTCCCTACGATGGACAACTCGGTACGGTGCGACGCCCGATCCTGATTGAATGTCAGGAGGATTCCATCACATTTCACCCCGAGGATGTCGCATTAACGGCAAATGATTTACGAGGCTTCTCTGTCCACCAGAACCCCTTGGCCGCAGGAGCGCAGGCGCTGATCGACTACTGGCAGGAGCAGGACAAGCAAGCGGGCAAGGAAATTACCGAACCGTATCTGTTGATGATTGTGCGTCCCAGTGGGAGCGTCTCGTTTTATGCCCACAGAAATTACTCTCCGGTCTGGATGTGCAGACGGGTTACGAGCTTTTACCCGAATCGTTCCCGGTAAAGTGGCCAGAAAAAAATGAGGAGGCAGCCGCCCGTTGTCGAGCAGCTGTCGAAGCAGCTTTAAAAGACGCACAACCAAACAGGAAATGCGTCTGGCTGATCTCCGGGCCGGAAATTCCAGCATGTCGGCCAGAGAATTTCAGGAGCGTCAGGGATCATCACTGGTTGAAGGTGTTCCTGGTGGAGGGACAGGCGAAGAACCTCCTGCAGGCCGGCAGATGAAGTTTGATCCCAATACAGGAAGATTTATCGAAGTCTCTCCTCCCCCTCGACGCACGAACTCCACCTGGGAAACTCTGGATGAAGGACCACAGTCTGGTGGGGGACCAGACAAACAGAAACCACGGCAGCCATATCAGGAAAAGCCCGATCCCTCACCAGCAGGCAACTCGATGTTTGCAAATGATTCCTCGCCCGCAACCCAGGGCAAACCTGGTTCGGAAGATGGGGGTCCAGGTGGTAATGAATTGGGAAAATCCTCTCTTCTCAATCTGGATAAAGAACCTTCGCAATTCGCCGATCAGGGTCAACCGGGAGCAAATAAATCCTTGAATGAGTTCTCTGATCAATCGTTCGGAGAGATGAAGCCCATCCGGGAAATTGATCCACGTACAACATCGAACAACCCATTCGCATCTAAAGGTGGTGCTTCTGAACTGGAACCCTCGTTTACAGGCACGAAGAATCTCAACGATGGCTCGCCTTCCAGTGGTCAACCCGGTTCATCACTCTCCTCAGAACCTGCAACTCCCTGGTATCAAAGTGAGAACGATAACAAAACAGGTGCTGCTTCAGGCTTTAACGGATCCGCTTCGATGTCCAATGCACCCTCCATGTCGAGTGCGTCATCCTTATCGAATGGACCGGCGAAACCTGCTGACGGAGCTGAACCATTCATCAAAGAAATCAATCGACCAATCCGGATGCAGAGAGAACTCCAAGTCGTGATCGATGGTGAGTCGATTGAGATGGAGGGACAGAAACCGATCGATGTTGATCTCGATCGAGCGGATGCAGAAATTGCGACAGAGTTCAAAAAGCAGGTTGCTGAGATTGTCTCAACCTGGCATCAACTTCCCAAAGGTTATGTCTGGTCACCCAATATGAAGTTTGTGGTACTCCCGGGAGGAAACGTATCGCTGGAACGATTGTTACTGCAACTTCCACTTCGCGATCTCGATTACAAAACGGAATTCGAGCTGGACCGACCACAACCATTTTCTGTGGAAGAACCTCTGCTGGATGAATCGGTCGAGAAAATCCTGTTGCTCGAAGGAGCAAAATAATTCTGGCGTTAAGAGCTCCCTCGAGCGAACCGCAAAAATATAAGGCCAACGACGAATGAGTCGACGACGATCAAATACCGAAATCGAAATGGGTTCCGATTCATTTCTGGATATCATTGCGAATATCGTGGGCATTTTGATTATCCTCATCGTCATCGCCGCGATCCGGGTCAGTCAATCTCCTGTACCGACGCTTTCGATTGAAACAGCCGCTGAATCTGTTGTTCAAGCTGCGCCAGCAGTAGAGCCGGAGCCAGTGGAAGCCATGGTCACTCCTGAACCAGTTCCGCAGGTATTGGAACTCGATCAGAACTTACTCGCGCAGGTACGAGAGCTGGAGCATAACCTGACCAAACTGCAACAGGAAAGCCAGCAACAGGCAGATCAGATTGCCCTGCTCGACAAGGAACTGCAGGAAGCGAATCAGAAAACGGAATCTCTCAGTGGACAAGTTGCAAAACTTCAATCACTGCGTAATCGGGCCGAGCAGAAAACGAATGAACTTCATGAAGCACAGGAAAAAACACGCTCCCGCATCAACCAATTGACGCGCGTACTGGAAGAAGTCGAACAGAAACAATCACCCACAAAAGAATTACGGCATGAAGTCACCCCTGTCAGTCAGAAGGCAGTGGGGAAAGAAATTCACTTCCAGATCAAGAACAACCAGATTTCAGTTCTGCCCATCGATGAATTGATCGCAGAGATGAAAGAGGAAATCCCGGATAACCTCAACTGGTTGATGAAGTTCAATGACTACAACGGAGAGGTTGGTCCCATTCGTGGGTTCCGCATGAAATATACCGTCGCGCGGGAATCTCTTTCGGCGATTGAACAGTTACAACAGGGGCGTGGGATGATGAAAGTCGGCGTGCAGCGTTGGGAACTGGAAGAAGATGAATTGCACGTTGCGGAATCTTATGAGGATGCCTTGAAACGGGAATCCCGTTTTCAAACGGCTTTAATGCTGGCGAGTGCCAATACCACACTGACCTTCTGGGTCTATCCGGACAGCTTTGTCACCTTCCAGCAGATCAAGGAAGTCGTCCATCAGAACGGTTTCCTGGTCGCAGCTCGCCCGATTCCTTTTGGAGCACCAATCGCAGGTTCACCAAATGGAACGCATTCGTCATCCCAGTAATTTAAGCGTGATCTCTCTCAGCCGACATTCATACGTGACGGAAACCACCGACAGGTGAGGCGGAAGAGCAGCGGTATCGCAATCAGTGTGATCAAGGTTCCGGAAATCAATCCGCCGACCACGACGCGCGCCATCGGAGCCTGAACTTCGCTCCCTTCTCCCCAACCGAATGCAATTGGTAACATCGCCAGCACTGTCGTCAGGGTAGTCATCATAATCGGTCGGAAACGCCGTACAGAACCGAGCTTGATCATCTCTTCCAGATCAGTCACCTCACCTCGACGACGCAACTGGTTTAGGTAATCCACAAGCACAATCGCATTGTTGACGACAATCCCGGAGAGGATAATTAAACCAATAAACGACTGCACGTTTAATGTGGTGCCTGTCAACCAGAGGGCGAGGACCACTCCGATAACCCCCAGCGGAAGCGCGATGAGAATCATTAAGGGATCCCAGATCGATTCGAACTGCGATGCCATCACCATGTACATCAGCAGCACCGCCAGAGCGAGACCAAAAGTCAAAGCCTGAAAACTTTCCTGTTGATCTTTCCAGGTACCGGCCACCATCACGGAATAACCGGGAGGAATATCCAATTGAGAGATTTCATGTTCGATATCTTTGACCACGGAACCAAGATCCCGATCTTCGACATCCGCATTAATGAGCATAATTCGCTCTTTATCAAAACGACGGATGTTCAAAGGGACTTCATCTTTTTCAAATTCTATCAGGTTTCGTAGTGGGATAATTGCACCGGAAGCCGAACGCACACCGACCTGCTCCACATCCGTAATTTTCTTACGATCGGACTGTGTCAATCGGACCAGGACATTAAACTCATCGCCATCTTCTCGATAGACGATCGCCTGTGTCCCCTTCACCGCGGTTTCCAGAGCCTGACTGATATCGCTGACGCTGACTCCCATTAAAGAAGCCTTGGCTCGATTAATTCGGGCAGACATTTCAGGACGAACTTCCTGCCGGATCGGGTCGATGTTAACCAGACCGGGAATCTCTTCCATCCGCTCAACCATGCGTTGAGATATTTTGTCCGAGACACCGAGATCGTGCCCGCGAATTTCCAGTTGTACTCCTCCATCTCCTCCACCAGAGATGACTTGCTGCATCGCCGATTGGGAGTTCGTACGGACTGTAATTTTCATTCCGGGTAACGCGCCGATTTTATCGGAGAGTTCTCTACGAATTTCATCAATCCCCCGGTTGCGGTCTGACTTGCGGGGAAATTGAAGGCGGAACATGGCCCGGCTCCAGGAGCTGGCTTCGTCTGCGTCCCCCCCGACAGTCGCCGCAACCAGCATATTTTCATGCATGTTTCCCTGAATTAATTTCTCCAGCTGCAACGATTTCTGATCGAGTTGTTCGACCTGAATTCCGGAAGCCATGCGGGCAATTACCAGAATTTCACCATCGTCTGTTTCCGGAAAGTATTCGGTTCCAATACGAGGCATTAATCCGATGCAGAGCGAGAAACACAACAGGAGTGCGAAACTGACAGAACCAGCATGCCGAAAACTGAAATTGAGGACGAACTGATAAATTCGTTCGCAGAATGCAACCATGCCCGCATTCAATCGATGCACAGGTTTCAGAGGGGAGAATCTTTTTCTCGGAGCTGTGACTTTATCAGGATTGTGTTTGACCCAGTAGGCGGTCAACATCGGTGTTAATGTCAAACTGCTGACAAGAGAGCAAAGCAGCGAGAAGGAAACAACCCAGGCGAGCTGCTTGAGGGTGATCCCTGTCTGTCCCCCGATAAATAGCAGCGGGACAAATACAATTAATGTGGTTAATGTGCTGGCCAGAATCGCGGAAGCAACCTCATTAGTGCCTTCTACCGCTGCCGCTTTGGCATCAAGTCCCTCATCCAGTTTTCGAAAGATACTTTCGATAACCACAATCGAGTTATCAACCAGCAGGCCAATCCCCAGGGTCAAGCCCCCCAGAGTCACCAGGTTGAGTGTAAAGCCTTTGAAGTAAATCAGAATAATGGTGGCCAGAATAGCCAGCGGGATGGAAACCGAGATAACGAGCGTGCTTCTTAAATTCTGCAGAAAGACAAACAAAACGAGAATCGCCAGTAGCATTCCATACAATCCTGATTGCTCCATATTTTTGATCGAGTCTCGAATGAACTCGGCTTTATCAAATTGAGGAACCAGATTTCCCTTCTGCGAGGAGTTATTGTAGCGCTCAATTTCTTCATGAATGCTGTCACTCAGCTCAACAGTATTGGCATCCGCTTGTTTGTAAATCATCATGATCAGGCCCGGCTCACCATTAATTCGGGCCCGCTCAGTCCGTTCTTCTTCTCCATCGATGATTTCGGCGATATCAATTAGTTTGATCACCGACTGCTCATCAGAACGCACGATCGATTGTTCCAACTCATCCAGAGACTCAAACTCGCCTTTACTACGCACCAGCAGCTGAATGTTCCCCTGCTCGTAGTTACCGGCGGGCTGGTTAATACTTTCCCGGCGGAGGGCATCCACCACTTCATTCACTCCCATATTGAGAGCCTGAAGTTTATGCCGATCGAGATTGATTTGAATTTCGCGTCGATGTTGCCCCTTCAGGCGAACGGCAGCCACCCCTTCCACCCGCTCCAGCATGGGCATCAAAGTTTCTTCCGCATAACGGGAAGCATTCAGCAATTCTTCTTCCGGACCTAACTGATATGTCACAAACATGACCGGCCGGTCATTGCTATTATATTTCCGAACAACGGGTGGTTCGACCCCCTCGGGGAGATCCTGTTTGACGCGTTCGAGACGGGCGCGCATGTCACTGGTGGCTTCATCAAGATCGACACCCCAAGTGAAGTACGCGACGAGCTCGCAACTTCCTTCATTGACGTAGCTCGCAACCTTATCTACACCGGGAACACGGCTGATCGCCAGCTCCAGCGGTTTAGCAATCTGGCTTTCAACTTCTTCGGGTCCTGCACCCGGATAAACGGCCTGGATCGACAACACAGGCCAGGTGAAGTCTGGAAGCAGGTCAATCGGTAAGCGTATGAGGGCAATATATCCAAGTATCAACACGACCACGCTGCACATGAAGGTCGTTACCGGTCGATGTACTGCCAGCTTGGTCAGGGACATATATACGCTCTACAGGAAGATAAACTTGATCGATAGCGGGCTTTCTGCTGAGACAGGCACGGAAATGACATCTGAGCCTGTCAGGAAACCACCCTATTCAGAAGCGGAAGCTTTAATGGATTTCTGCACGACCGGGTCAGGGACTGCGACTTCAATTTCCGGGTCAGGCTGTTCCATCACCACCACTTCATCCCCTATTTCCACCAGTTGACTGCCCAGAGCAATCACGCGATCTTCCGGTTCTACTCCCTCCAGAATCTCCACGAACTCGCCATCGCTCTCGCCAATTTTCACTTCGCGTTGTGCGGTTACGAAAGGATCTCCTTCCACAACAAAAAGTCGAGTATGGTCTTTAGTGTGAATCAGCGATGCAACTGGCAGCACATTGGCATTCGGAATGACATTGGTTTTGATTTTAACTCGCGAATGCATCCCCGGTTTAAGCAGCAGATCATCGTTGGGAATTTCGATATGCACGGCTGCCATACGAGTGTCTGGATCGACTACCGGTGATTTTCGGACAACGGTTCCACGGAAGACCTTATCCGGGAAAGTTTCCGTGCGAATTTCCGCAACCTGTCCGACTCGAACTTTTTCGTAGTCTTTCTCGACAATATTGACGATTGTTTTCATCTGACCGATCGAAACAATACGCATAATTTCTTTATCGGAGGAAACCAGGTCTCCTACATGCATGAAGCGTTCAGCAACAAAACCTTCGACAGGTGCCAGAACTTCCATCTGTTTGAGATTCATCTGGCTGGAATGGTGATTGGCAATTGCCTGATCGACTTCTGCCTGTTGGAGTTCCAGTTCCGCTTGAGCAATTTCGAACTCGGCGCGGGCCTGCTGCATTTGCTGTTGAGTCGTCACACCAGATTTATCCAGTTCCTGCTGACGACGATAATTATCGAGAGCTCGATCGAGTTTCGTCTGCTGAGCTTTCAACTTCGCCTGGGTCACTTTGAGCGCGGCTTCGGCACTGGCAACCATTTCTTTCTGCTCAGAGTCATCCAGCAGAGCGACGACTTCTCCGACTTTAACAGTATCCTGCACATCATAAGGCAGCTTGACCAGGTAACCTGAACCGCGTGCATAAATCTGAATATCGGACTCGGCTTCGAGACTGCCGACCAGATCGACAGATTGCACCAGATCATGTTTCTGGATGCTGGTCACTTCGACCGCCATCGTCGTGGAACGGGAGCGAGGTTTATCCTCTTCAACCAGCTCAGTCTGCATCGAATCCCGATACATTAACCAGCCAGCACTGATACAGGTCAGAATTGCCAGAGGGGGCCACAAAAATTTCATGGTTTTCTTTCCGTCCGGTGTGGTTGAATTCAAACCTTAATTACCGGGACCAGGAATCAGTCGTTTTTAACCAGCTGATTTTCAGGTACGGAAGATTCATTCAGTCTGATGATCGATTTACCAACATCTGCAGAACGGAAGCAAAACTGGTTCATCGAGTGAATGAGTCGGGCAGGTTTGTTTCAACGAGGGGACTTCTCTTCTGACAGGGTGAGGAGAGGGACTCCTCATCATTCCAGTCAGTAAATTAGTTCCCCGGCAGGGTTTTTAAGGCAGGAAATCAAGATTGGCCGTTAAGGTCAGCCAATCGGGTGGGTAATACTGTTTGACAGTTTGTTTATCAGGCTTCTGTTGAGGAGGACTCAACCAGGAGTGTGTGAATAATTTAAAGCCTGATCAAATACACATCAGCCAAACATCAATATTTGAACATCTATTAAAACCAATCCATAAACAAATCGCAATGTTATCTCCTGAAAATGAAGAAACGGACCGAGCAGTTTCCCCGCCCGATCCGTTCGTATGTATAGTATCTTCAATTCAGGAGAACGTCTGAATTCTCGAATCTGGTCTCAGCACCTCTCACAATTCTGAATACCTGAGTTCTGAATTCGTTGTATCTGAAAGCACAAGCTGGGCAACTAAGGTTTGCAGCAACCAATCTGGTCGACTTCCTTAATTTCCCATTTGCAAACGCACTTCTCGACTTCGTAGCTCTCTTTTTTCAGCTTCTTGACGGCTTTGATTTTTCCGCAAGTCGCTTCTTCGCATTCGCATGAAGTTCCACAGCTGAGCAGTTTTTTCCAGGGAAATTTAACCTGAGGAACGCAGATGTGTTCACACTCGACTTCGAAACAGGTTTTTTCACTTTCTCAACGTCTGTAGTTTTGCAACAGATCAGAACTTTTGAACAACCACAGCAAGGTGTATCGCAACATCCGGCTGGCTTCTGACATCCCCAGTCGGCTTGCACCTCTGACGAGGCTATTGAACACAGTCCAAGACAGACTGCCATTATGAATAAACGCATTGGTGGGCTCCCTAATCGTTTAATTTTATTTTGTTTTATGTTGATCGATGAGCCGGGTTCAGGGTCCGAGTTCATCGTAAGTTTTGTTTTGATTTCAATTTCATTTGATGCAGGAACGCAATTCCTGATAGAGGTCTCGACTTCCATCAGGCCGGGGATAAACAGGGTTATCCCCGGCTACAGTCCCTGTTTATCAGGCTGGCCTAAAAGTCGACCATGAATCGAGTACCGACGATGTGATACTCTCCACCTGTGAAGGTCAGAGCATCTCGCATCGGTCACGTTACGATCAGTGATTTCTCCGTAGATGTAGTTGAACTGCATACGGGCGTGTGGGTTCCAGTGCCAGTTCAATCCACAGGTGATGCTTTCACCAACACCACCGAAGACCGCTTCATCGGTCAGGTCGGCGTAAGAGTACCGCAGAGCAACCTGCCAGGCACCCCAGCCTCCTCCAGTACCACCGCTACAGCGATCAACCAGGAAGAAGTTCTCGAAAGGTTTTACACGACCGAGAGTACCGGATTCGCGATCCCAGGGAATGTGCTCGCCAGTCAGGAAGTAACTGATGTAGGCGTATCCACCGTGGAACTGCATGTCTTCGTTGATACCTTCTTCATTCTGCATCCAGACATACTGGTATTCACCCACGACCTGAGTCGGTCCGACGTTGACGACACTCTCCAGACCGAGCAGTTCGTACCACTGAGCACCGTTGATACGACCGGTATCAAGCCAGCGGTTTGTGGAACGGGCTTCAGGACGGTGACGGAAACGGGCTTCGTTCTGATCGCGTCCGAGATTAGTTGGGTGCATCACCACCGGTGCTACCATCTGGATGGACAGCGGTACCGGCGATACCGAAGTGAGCATACCCACGACCATCGGAACATTCATCATACCACCAGGTATGAGCCAGACGACCGGCGATCTCTGACTGGTAGTGGTCACTGATGTAGAGACCTTCATCCTGCACCAGGCGGGCATTGAACACACCGAATCGCCAGTTGTAGGCTTCGTCATCAGAAACACCATAAGACTGAATACCGAGACGACGAGCGTCCTGGTTGAAAGCTTCAATAATGTAAGGTCGTTCCATGAAGACGTTGTAACGGCTACTGTTCAAGTGGTCTAAACCATAAGGACGTTTCTGGTTACCGATAACGACTTCCTGCAAAACCGGGAGTTCTTTAAAGCTGAGGTACGCATCACGGAATTCAACATCGTTGCCGCCTGCGAACTCCATCTCGATTTTATAACCCATGTTCTCCCAGATGTTACCACCACACCAAATCGCAAGCGGCGGAAACCAATGCGATCATCCGGGTCGTTGGTAGAATCGCCTGTTTCGAAGGCATTCGTCCCGGGAGAGTCACCGGGGAAAGCCCAGTAGTCGGCGTGAATACGTCCAGTGAGTTTCATGGTGATATCTTTACCACCAGGCTGAACAGAGCCTTTGATTGCCTTTTCCAGGTCTTTGTTTGTTTTGAGCTGTTCTTCCCAGCGTTTTTCTGTAGCGGCGATGAAATCATCGAAGCTTTCAGAACTTTCTTCAGCAGATGCTGGAACTGCTGTTGGGAATCTGACTTCTGGAGTTGTCGAGATGAACTCCACAATTTCCTGGTCATTGGTTTCCAGCTTCTGTTGATTTGCTTCAATCTGTTTCAGTTTCGATTCAAATTCATCGATACGACTCTCAGATTCTTCCAGCCTTTGCAGAAGAGTCGCAACCTCATCTGCGGTATAAACGGATTTCTCCGCCGCAACACCGCAGTCCCCCCAAACCATTCCAACAATCGTCAAAGCACCTAGGTACTTTGGCCAGCTTTGCCGAAGCATGATACTCAGAGTCCTTTCCGAGAGAGCACAGTAGTTTTTCCGGAGAAATAACCTGTTTCAAAGCTCGAAACAGATTAGCCACCCTTCCCCGGATGAATGCATAAAGACAAAGAATGTCCCTGCACTCCATTTTTCGGCGTCAGAAAATAGTGAATTTATTGCAATATCTGCTACACACCCATTCTTAACAATAAAGGGAAAATCCCCCGGCATACTTAAGAGTCTTACAGGGGTTAAACTTAAGTTATTTTACCAAGCCACTGAGAACTGCCTGATCGGAACTTTTTCAGGTTCGAATGTTAAGAATGCTTCGCGCGCGAAGAGATTGTGTTATTCCGGTTCCAGCGAATGCACGACATCAGCAATTGACCCCAGGTTTCAACCTTATTCACCTGTGGTCTGGTCGTGGTGCGAGAGATTGAGATCATCATCGATTTCAGGATTGTCTTCGAGACTGAGCGAATCGACCTCATGCTTTTCTTTAGACCGGAAGAAGACGCGGATGGGGACTTCCTTAAACGGAAGCTCTTCCCGAAAGATACCGAGCAGGTAGCGTTTCCAGGTTTCGTCAAAGAGATCAGGGTTGTTGCACTTAAGCACAATCGTGGGAGGCTGCTCCCCTACCTGCGTCGCATAAAAGATTTTCGGTCGCTTGTTCTGACGGTAAGGAGGAGGATTCAGTTTCATGGCCGCACGAATCAGCCGATTCAACTGGCCTGTAGGGACCCGCTCGCGTGACTGTTTGTAAATCGATTGGGTCAGGTTCACCAGTTGTTTGATATTACGACTGTCTTTGGCAGTGATGAAAGCAATCGGCACATGCCGTAACTGGGCAAACTGAACCGTCAGGTACTCGGTCCATTTCTCGGTGGTCATCTCTGCATCGGTACCAAGGTCCCATTTATTCACGACAAATATGCATGGCTTGTACTGCTTGACGATTTCATCCGCCAGTTGTTTTTCCAGTCGAGAAATCGTATTGGTCGCATCGAAGAAGAGATAAACAACATCGGCTCGACGGATACTGCGCTGTGCACGGACAAGACCATAAAACTCGATATCGTTCGCCAGACTTTTCTTCTTACGAATACCGGGAGTATCAATCGCGACGAATGATTTTCCATCCATATCGAATCGAATATCGATACTGTCGCGTGTCGTTCCGGCGACTTCGCTGACAATGACTCGCTCTTCGGCGGACAGAGCATTGATAAAGGTGCTCTTACCCACATTACGTCGACCAACGATCGCCAGTTTCAGTTCTGGCTCAGCGATGCGGGAAGCCCCTTCCTCGGACTCATCTGAATCAGCAGGCGGAAGCAGCTCTAATATCCCTTTAAGTAAAAGGTCGCGATTTCGTTTCGAGGTGACAGACGTTGCGACAATGGGAGCATCCAGAATGGAAAGAAACTCATAAACTTCCTGGTCGAGTTTGGGAGAATCGCATTTATTGACGACGAGTAACTTGGGACGGTCCAGATGGCGAATCCGGTGAGCGACTTCGCGATCGAGTGGAGTAATTCCCATCTGCGCGTCGACCACAAAGACGAGTAAATCGGCCCGTTCGATACCAACATTAATCTGTTGCTCGATCTGCTCTGACAGGTCGTCCGAATCGACGACTCCAATCCCGCCGGTATCGACGAGTTCGAAATAGCGATCCCCTTCGTGAATCAGAAAGTTCACGCGATCGCGCGTTACCCCGGCAGTCGGGTCGACAATTGAAATCTGTTTTCCAGCCAGCCAGTTAAAGAGAGAACTCTTACCAACATTGGGGCGGCCAACAATGGCCACAGTATGGACGGACATCGTACAACTCGGTATTGAAGAAGAAATGCTCGGCAGGGAGCACTTTTTGATAGAATGTGGGTCAATTCAAGCCATGGAGCTGCCTGATCAGCAACGGCAACCGGGGGTCATGACTTCAGAGGAGAAAGCAAGTCGACCCGCAGACGTAGCATTTCGCTTACAGGCCTGACTGTACTCGAACCGGGTACAGCTTTCCAGTGGCGAACCGGCTCAACCTGTCTAACTGAGGAAATTCCCGCTTTCACCTCACGCGAATCAGGGAGTTACGACTTTTCCGATGGCTGAAACCTACCTTTTAACCCCCTGATTTTGTTAGAACCAAGCAGAATCCCCTGTAAATCTGGCACCCGGGAGGTGTGGTGACTGCCTATTCGTTTTCAACAGAACTGCTCCAGTGGGGGCCGGGTTCCCGGTTCGACCTGCCCCCAGCCTGAGGGAGAGTGAAGCTTACTGTCGTCAGCTCGCCAGCTCTCATTACGAAAATTTCCCGGTGGTCAGCTGGCTACTCCCCCGTAAATGGCACCAGGACTTTTTTAATGTCTATGCCTACTGTCGCTGGGCCGATGACCTGGGAGATGAAATCACCCCCGAGTTATCAGAGCAGGTGGGGAAAACTTCGCTGGAACTTTTAGACTGGTGGCGCGAGGAACTCGCTCTCTGTCATCTCCTCAACCCCGGCACCCGGTCTTTGTCGCCCTGGAGCGGACGATTCAGAAATGTGAGATTCCTCAACAACCCTTTGAAGATCTAATCTCCGCCTTTGAACAGGACCAACTGGTCACTGAGTATGAGACCTTCGAACAACTTCTCGACTACTGCACCCGAAGTGCCAACCCTGTCGGTCGACTTGTCCTCTATGTGTGCGAAGCCTTCAACGAGGAACGCGCCCGCTGGTCGGACAACATCTGCACGGGTTACAAGTCACCAACTTCTGGCAGGATGTCGCCCGAGATTTTCAGAAGGGGCGTATTTACCTACCCAGGGTAGATCGAGATCAGTTCGGTTACAGTCGGGATCAACTCGATGCCCATCTGGAAAATGATGCCTTCAAATCTCTAATGAAACTGGAAGTTGATCGAGGCGTGATTTGGTTGTCCGCAGGAACTCCACTTATCAACCAGCTGAGCGGTCGGCTTCGTAAAGAGATTCAGCTCTTTCAGCTGGGGGGCTTACGGATTCTCGAAAAGATTGAAGACCATCGATTACCTGGTTTGGACGACACGCCCCAAGCTCAAAAAGTTTGATCTACTGATCATGTTATCCCGGGCTTTGATTCGTTCTTCAGAATGTGATCTCCTGGTTCTTCATCTCTGCCTGAAAAATCCAATAGGATGAAAGTTCTCCAGAATCTGTCTCCTGTACTTTCCGGAATGATCCGTGATGTCTTCTGCTTCACCTGCACCACTCTCACTGGAGCAATCGACTAAATACTGTCAGCGTTTAACGCGCCGTCAGGCGGGAAATTTCTATTTCGCGTTTTTGACCCTTCCCAAACCCAACCGCAGTGATATGTCCGTCCTGTATGTTTTCATGCGGCACTGCGATGACATTGGTGACACACTGGGAACTTCTCTCGATGATCGACTCCGGAGAACTTTCCCGCTGGAGGGCAACTCTGCTGGCGGCACTGACTCATGGAGAACAACTGGGAGATCATCCTCTGCTCCCGCGTTTGTCGATCTTGTAGAGCGTACTAATCTCCCTCACGAATTTCTGTTTGCCGTCATCACTGGTGTCGAGAGAGACCTGCAGGAAGAGCAGATGCTCACCTTCACCCAACTGCAGGATTACCGTTACCACGTCGCAGGAGTGGTGGGCGCTGTTGTCTGCACTTATGGGGGTTAAAACCGGGAGTGACGTTCGAGGAAGTCTATCCATTAGCAGATGCGTGTGGACTCGCTTTTCAACTGACGAATATCCTGCGAGACCTGCAGGAAGATGCCCGGATGGGGCGGTGTTATCTCCCTCAGGAAGATCTGGAACGATTTAATGTCTCCCGTACCCATTTTCTGGAAGGCCACAACGACGTTTTATTCAAGCAGTTGATGAAATTTGAAGTCGATCGCGCTCCGTCAATATTATCATCAGGCCGAAGCACTCTTCGATAAGATTTCGCCCACAGGTTTACCTGTACTGTCAGCAATGACCAGAATTTACGGGGGCATTCTGAACGAGATCGAAAACAGAAACTACGATGTCTTCAGCAAACGGGTTTCATTATCGTATGCCAGAAAAATCACCATCGCGCTCTCAGCCATGTTACGACGATCCCCATAAGCGGACTGGGATCGTGCTGTCTCTTCGCTTATTACCATAAATCGTGGACCGTACCACATCAAGCCGGTACGTTGATAACAACAGGGATTCTGCCACGGCATCGGGTTGACATAATATTGGGGCTCATTGGCCG
This sequence comes from Planctomycetaceae bacterium, assembly GCA_041398805.1. Classification (GTDB taxonomy): domain Bacteria; phylum Planctomycetota; class Planctomycetia; order Planctomycetales; family Planctomycetaceae; genus Polystyrenella. The sequence continues at coordinate 85,799 of JAWKUC010000007.1, forward strand.
GAGCGGGTGCCAGCGGAGTCGGTTTGCTCTTGGTTGATTTCGGTCTCTGTTTGATGACCTCGATCTTCGATTGCAGTGCGAGTTCAAACTCGTCGTTGCTCAAACGGGTTTTTTGAGACCCTTTGCCGGTTCTGGTTGCTGTCGTCGTTAAACGGAAGGAGCGAGTCTCGCCCGGATTTAATGCGGGAATTCGGAGGGTGAGGTCACGCCCCCGAGGGTATTCGAGTTCCGGGGGAAGAACTGTTTGCAATGCGATGTCGGTGACCCGTTCCCGACCGGCATTTCGAATCCAGAATTCAATCGGAACGACAGCTCCTCGTTCTACCCGTTCGGGTTGGTTAACTTTAACGGTCAGCTTCGGACTCTCTTTAATTGGTTCTTCACGAACAATGACTGGTTCCGGTTTCAGTTCAATTGAGGGTTCTTTTTCAACGGGTCGTTTTTCAATTCTGATTTCACGCCGATCTCCCGGGGCAAGATCGCGCACCATCCAGAAGAGACTCCCCTGATCAATACGGGCGTCGCGATTGTATCGAGCCAGCTGATAATCAGCGGGAATACGATCTTCAATCATTTTCTCTGTGAGGTGTTTCGTCCCCTCGTTTATCACCAGAATCGTGAAGTAATCCGGGTTTTGCTCGGCAGAACTTCCTTCAGGATAGACAAACTTGACCGTCACTTTCTCAACCGGCTCCGGATCTTCTGGTAGCTCCAGACTGAGGTAAGGTTCCGATTCAGGAGGATCAAATTTGACAGTTGGTTCTGTTTCATAAAAATTCAGTGGTGGAGTTTCCGTCTCGACTATAGCAGGTGCCACCGGTGTTCGTTCTTTCCAGGCAACCCAGACATCCCCTGTTTCAGTTCGATAGAGTGGCTGCAGCATTGTTCCCGTTCGTTCCACAAACAACTCATCAAGTTCAGGACGGACAATACTGTAAGGTTTCAGTTGAAGCGTAAGCCAATCCGCTCCATCTGCGGGAAGATCAGTGATATATAAGAGGTTGGCAGTGTTATTGTCAGGCTCTTCAATATCGGCGACAGATTCTGAAGTATCCCACCAGTGACGCCAGAACAACAGGAAGAGCAGGATGATACCGATTGTTCCTGAGATCGTGGTGAAGAGCCAGGCTCGATTGCGACGGTAGTTGTCCGCGATCACTGCGGGGGATTCTTTTATCTTGCGCGCTGAACCAGCCATAACACCTACAGAGCGATGTTGTCGATCCCGTTCGCGTCTGATGAGTTGTCCGCGTTGATAATAAAACCAGGCTCGCGCGCACTGGATGCGTACAGCTCGCCATTGCAGCAGTATCCAGAACCAGAAACGGATCAGGAGCCCTACCCCGGGTATGAGGCTAAGTAGAGTAAATTCGGATTCTTCGTGATCCTGGTTGATATGATCTTGGCGCACGGTTCTTCCTGAACCTCGTCAGCTTAGGTATGGGCAAAATAAGGGGACCAAGCCCCGTCAAAAACATCAGGGTATCGGTGGAATAGCAAAAAAGGGAGTTTTTGGAAAGACCGATTCCCGTTTCAATGGCTCCCGTTCCGGGCTTCCCTCCCGATAAATTCTCCTCTTGATCAAAAGCGCCCTTCTGGAGAGAATCTGCCCGCTCTACTCTCTCCCCCTGGACTGAACAATTGATTCGACGCAGAGGCATTTCCTCGGAATTACCGGGTAAGAAGATGTCGTGTATGAAGTTGCGTCTTCGTTGGGGAGGATGGTGGCGTGCGATTATTGCTGTCACCGGTGCGATTTCTGGTAGAAGCGTTAACCGAAGCATCCAGCACATCTCAGATGGCGTGGGGGTTTGGACTGGGAATGTGGATTGGCCTCGTTCCCAAAGACAACCTGCTCGCCTGGGGATTGATGACTCTCCACTATCTACTGAGAGTCAATCTGTCGGCAGGATTGATGTCGGCCTTTCTCTTTTCATGGGTCGGTTATCTGCTCGATCCGGTCAGCCATCATGTGGGCGAATTCCTGCTCACCTTATCAGCTCGAATCAACCTGGACCTGGTTATACAACCAGCCTTTCGTTCCGTGGACGAATTTTAATAACACGGTTGTCCTGGGAAGTTTTGTGATGGGAGCCGTCGCACTTTATCCGACAGTCCGACTCGGCAAGCCTTTCTTTGACTGGTTTACTCCCGCTTTAAGGAACGACTGGAGCAATACCGCATTGTGCAAGTGCTGCAAGGGGCGGAAATCGCCACTGGTTGGGGGAGGTCTAACCAATGCGCTGGTCTTATCTGATTACTCGCGGTTTACTTGTAGGCTTTGCCTGGGCTCTGCTCGTCTTCGTGCTCGACCCACTGTTGCATCAGGGAATTCTCCTCGGTGGTAAAGCATTCTTTCAAGCTGAAGTTGAGATCGCCGAATTCCATTCGGGTGTCGTCCCTCCGCGAATCACCTTAAAAGAAGTGGCGGTAGCGAATGCCGCCAAACCGGATCATAACCTGTTTGAATTTAATGCCGCTGAAATCAAACTCGATACCTGGGGAGTTGCGCGCAAAAAGTTGATTGTCGAAGAAGGAAACATCGATGGATTGAAGTGGGATCGTCCCCGCGACAAATCCGGAGAACTGGGCGACCTGATCGACTGGGAATGGTCCTCCATTGATCAACTGAAGCAGGCAGCACTCAAACAGTCGGAAGCGTGGCTCAAAGATGTCATCAGTAAAACCAAAGGGTGAGCTCGATCCCGACTCTCTCAGAATCAGTCCGTCTGGCGAAACAACTGCAAATCGAATGGAAAGACCGCTTCGAACGACCTGGAAAAGCGTATCAAACAGGTCGAGGAAGACTATAAACAGATTGAACGCAGCATCAAGTACGCCGATAAAAACCCGGTCGCCAAAGTGCAGACCTACGCGCAAGCGGCTCAGGAAGCAGATCGCCTGATGCGCGAGGTTCAAGCGATTCAGGCAGAATTGAAATCGCTTCCCCAGCTGGCTCAGGTCGACTATCAGAAAGTCGAACTCGCCCGTCATCGCGATCAGGAACGTCTCAAGAAAAAACTCGACTTCATCAAACTCGATCCCCATGCGATTTCTGAGGCGATGCTGGGAGAAGAACTCGCCGGGCATCTGCAGAAAGCGGCTCGAATGGGGTCGCTGGATACAACAGAACTTCCCCAATACGGAACCACCTGAACCAGAACGAATGCGGGGAACGGATATCGAATTCGTAATTGCCGAACCTTTACCGTCAGTTTTAATTCGAAGATTGAACCTGACCGGCGAACTGCTCTATCAGAATGAACCGGAACCATTTGCAGGCTGGTTGGCTGGTTGGACTACAGAGCCACAAGTCTACGGCAAACCTATGGAGATTGAATTGTCATCGAGTGGTCCATTGCAACTCGCCTTACACTCCACCATCGATCAACGGGAAGCGACTCCGATCAGCCGAATTGCACTCCGTTTTCACGCACCTGTTCCTGCAGAACAAACATTAGGGAACCCGGAAGAGTTTGCGATTTCGTTGTCAACCCAATCGGCTGTGATTGAAGCCAACCTGTTACTGCAGGGCGAGCAAACATCGGGTGAACTGCTGCTGGTACAGAAACCGGTTACCATTAAAGGGATTAGCGCCGCACCTGAACGCGTGGCGTTGAATAATGTGCTGGCCAGTTCACTGGGAGGCATCAATCGCCTCGAGTCCCGTGTCAGTTTTTCGGGAGATGTGCACGATCTTACCTGGAACGTGCAATCGAATCTGGGTGAGCAGATTTCGAACGGTTTGACGACGGCCCTCGCCCAGTCGTGGCAGGCAGGACAGAAGCATCTGGTCACACAGGCCAATCAACACTTGCAGACAGAGATGCAGAAGCTGTCGCAATCGATGTCAACGCGCTACCAGGGATTAAGTGAAGAAGTAAAAGTCGCTCAGGGAATGTTGAAAACCGTTGTTCCTCAAACGGCCGGCAATCCATTGAATGGTTTGAATTTGAACAGCCTGAAAGGGGTAATTCGCTAGAGCTGGATTGATTCCGAAATGCAGATCGGTTGTGACTTGCGTTGATCGCGTATTGTCGTCATGGTGGGCATAAACCTACTTTCAAACCCACTAACTGCATGGCATTCTGTAATGAGCTCTAACGATACTCCCCCCGCTAAACCCAGTATTCTCTCCAGCCTCGGTCCTGCAATTATTACGGCCTCGGTTGTGCTCGGTCCGGGCAGTATTGTTTCCGCATCGAAGCTGGGAAACACTTATGGTTTTTCCATGACCTGGGTCATTCTGCTGGCGGTCATTCTGATGATCTGTGTCACTGCCCTCTCCGCCCGGTTAGGAGTGGTACTCGAAAAAAGCCTGTGCGAAGAATTGAAAACCCGCGCCGGCACACCGGTCGCCATTCTGGCAGGTGTTTCCGTCTTCCTGATCGCCGCCTGTTTTCAGTACTCGAATAATCTCGGTATTCTGCTGGCTGTTGAACCTCTCATCGAGAACCTGAGTTCCAATGTCGCCATTGGTGTGATTGTGGGACTCAATATTTTCATCATCGCTGTCTTGTGGGGGATGAAGTCGCTCTATAACAATGTCGAGAAGTTGATGAAAATTCTGGTGGCGATGATGACGATCGCCTTCGCCATCAATCTCGGTTTTGCCTTGATGGTCCCGACAGAGGAACCAGCGGTCGAAGCGGCTGCGGCAGCAGGAGAAGCAGTGGCGGTGACTGCTCCCGCGCAAACACCCGTTTCCTTAACTACAATCATCGCCATGTTCGGGACAACGTTCTCGGTGGCAGGTGCGTTCTACCAGGCGTACCTCGTGCGGGAAAAAGGTTGGACCGTCGCCAATATCAAACAGGGTTTTGTCGATTCGACACTCGGCATCTCGTTACTCGGTATCATCACACTCATGATCATGGCAACAGCTGCCATTGTGCTGCATGGAAAAGCGAATATCGAACTTACCAGCGCTGCCGATGTCGCCCTGTCGCTGGAACCTGCCTTTGGGAAAGCAGCGGTGATCATTTTCTGTCTGGGAATTTTCGCCGGAGCTTTCAGCTCATTCCTGGTGAATTCCATGATCGGGGGAGCGATGCTCTCTGACGGATTGGGGCTCGGTTATCAGATCGATAACCTCTGGCCGAAAGTCTGCACTACCCTCGCCTTGCTCACCGGGATGGGGGTGGCTGTTTACGTGAAATCATCAGAGGTAAGCAGTCCGGCGAACCTGATTGTCTTCGCCCAATCGATGACGGTGATCGCCAACCCGGTCCTCGCCGCCGCCCTCCTCTGGCTGGCCACACGACCTGACCTGGAAGGAGAACGACGCATTCCCGCCTGGTTGAAAGTAATGGCAGTCATCGGCCTGATCATGGCGATTGGATTTGCTTATCGGACACTGACGAGTCTGCTTGGTTAATTCCGAAGCCTGCCCCCCGTTTTAAGATTAAAACCGGGGTACATCCGACTGGTTCAACCAGAAGATGGTGGTCATCACGACCATCAGGACCATCGTGCTGAAGATCCCCAGGGGGGGACCGCAGAACTTGACCAGACCTACCAATGAGACCAGGCCGATGGGGATTGTCTTGATGAAAATCTTCATCCAGGGTGGGCATTTACAGTAGATCGGTTTGAACTGCTTAAAGAGATGTTTCAAACCCTGTTTAGTAATACCTGCGAACAGAATGCACAAGCTGGCGATGATCGCCCAGCCGGAACTTTGACTGTAGCGATAGATCAGCAGACCCAGGACGGTGGCGATCAGCAGGTCGAGTAGAAACTCCTGCCAGAGCTCCGAGAAGATCAGTTTCCCCGCAGCGGGTTTAACAGGATTCGTTTCTTCCGGTAATGTCTGTTCCAGTTCATTTCGATCTTTGAGTTGGTTCATGATACGCTCCTTTCGGAACGAGTCTCCTTGAGTGTTGAATAAAAAAGCCGCCGGACAAGTCAAACATCTGCATCATCAGAAATCTGTCTCAGATTGTCAGTCGTCTTTTAATTCATGCGTGGGTACTCCGAGGCTGGAGTGAAGGTGAGTCCGCGTATCGGGTCTCGAAAACCCGTATTCAGATACTGCGGAGATTCAGGGGTTCGAACCGGAATGTGAGCTGAGTTTGGGATCCTCCTCGTTAACATGACGGAATTCGACATCGATAATATCCGGATCAGCAGCAGGTTGCTGTGTTCCACTTGACCAGGTATGAGTGGTCCAGGCCTGACCAGCTGCTTGAGTTGTTTTCACCACGATTCGATTTTTGAAATATTGCACCGCAAAAACTTTCATCAGCTTGCGAATTGGTGGAATGAGCAGACTGAAACCAAACAGGTCTGTCAGAATTCCCGGGGTGATCAGTAACACACCCGCGATGAGAATCAGGACACCGTCCGTTAACGAGTCGGCGGGCATTTTCCCCGAACCGAGTTCCGACTGAATACGTTGGATCACATTCGCCCCCTGCTGCCGCGCGAGTGCCGCACCGACAATTCCCGTCAGGATCACCAGACCAATCGCGAAGAGCGGACTGGTTGCCGAACCTAACTGAAAGAGCAGATACAGCTCCAGCACAGGTAAGAGGGTGAAGAGTAAGAAAAGGTAAAGTAACACGATATTCAATTTCTGTTAGCTGATGTGGATGGTTGCGTTAGAGTTATTATTTCAGTTTTTGTCTCTATGAACATAACGAAATTCCCCGGGGAGCGGATCAGCGAAATAAAAAAATCGAGGCCTGTTCCCGGCAGAAACAGGCCTCGATTTGTAAGTCATTGAACTAAGAGGGCTTAGAGAAAGACCTAAGCCAGCAGATCTTGCACAACCTGCCCATCTTGACCATCAAGCAGCGATTGCTCGCGGCCATTATTGCGGTAGGTGAAGTTATAAGGGTCGAGGCCGAACAGATGGAGTAAGGTGGCGTGGTAATCGAAATGGTTCACGATATTTTCCACAGCATGATGCCCCCACTCATCGGTCGCACCGTGAGTATAACCTGACTTGAACCCTCCTCCGGCAACCCACTGAGAGAACCCATAGGTGTTGTGATCGCGGCCGATGCTTTTCTCGTTCTGAATAACCGGCAGTCGACCCATCTCGCCTCCCCAATGGACAACGGTCGATTCCAGAAGTCCGCGCTGCTTCAGATCTTTTACGAGCGCCGTACTTGGTTGATCGACAATTTTGCAGGCAGCGGGAAGTGAATTCAAAATGTTACCGTGATGGTCCCAACGTTGATAACTGTTAAAGAGCTGCACAAAACGGACACCCCGTTCGATTAACCTACGGGCGATCAGGCAGCGTTTGCCATACTCGTCCGTTTCCTTCTGGCCAATGCCGTACATCTCCTGGGTTTCTTTGGTCTCTTGAGAAATATCGAGCGCTTCCCGAGCTGAACTTTGCATTCGGGCAGCTAACTCATAGGAAGAGATTCGGGCTTCTAAATCATGCTCACCCGGTCTTTCGGCGGAGTGTTGCTCGTTGATGCCCTGGAGGAAACTCAGGTAATTCGCCTGGGTCTCCCCTTTAAGGTGATTGGGAACATCCAGGTTCAGGATGCGTGGCTCTTTGGATCGGACAACAGTCCCCTGATAAAGTGAGGGGAGAAATCCATTCGACCAGAGATCAACCCCGGTGACAGGCAACGTCACGGGATCGGTCAGTGCGACATAAGCGGGCAGGTTTTGTGTTTCAGATCCCAGACCATAGGTTAACCAGCTTCCAAGTGCAGGACGTCCCTTAAGAATGCGTCCCGAATTGAGTGCATAAATCGATTGTCCATGATTGTTCACACCGGTGTGCATGGAGCGAATCAGGGTGACATCGTCGACGATCTCCTGGAAGAAGGGAAGATTCTCAGAGACATCCATACCGCACTCACCGTATTTACCAAACTTCCACGGAGAGGCATAAACTTTGGAGCTGGCCTGCGCGGCATTGTCGTATTTAATTTCTCCCGGGAATGGCTTCATGTGCCATTCCTTCATGATTGGCTTGGGGTCGAACAGGTCAATATGACTGGGGCCCCCCTGCATGAAGAGCGAAATCATCGCTTTCGCTTTCGGTTCCGCGAGGGAGCTTTCTGTTGCAGGTTGAATGATTCCTGCTCCAGGCTCGGTTTAGCCGGCGCAGCCATCAGGCCGTCATTATTTAATAAATGTCCCAGCGCGCGGTTGCTACACCAAAGGTGCTATTCGCAAGAAACTGACGTCGGGAATTAATGTGATTAGCAGGATGCATCTTGATATTCTTTCGGAAATCAATCGATGTACAGGAAACGATTCGCGCTGAACAGGGCATGGCAGAAACTGGCTAGCGCCTGTTCTTTTGATTTGGATGCTGCTGAAGCTTTCGCTTCATCCGTATCCATCGGTTCGATTTAAGAAACTCAGCCTGTTGCCGTTCAATAAAGTCGATGGCGTGCTGGCGTTCTGTATCGGTTGGCTCTGATCCCCATGCGAGTGCAATCGCCCGATCTACCTGTGCACCGGCGTCATCGCCACATTCCGATTGCAGCCGCTGTGCAAACTGAACGGCCCGTTCGTGCACAATGTTATTGTTCATGAGTAAGAGTGCCTGGGGAGTAACTGTCGATACATTTCGGGAAGTGCAGTTCGGTTGCATGCAGGGGGCATCGAATGTTTCGAGCATCGCGAGGGAGTCGTTCGACGGACCTGAATGTAGACACTGCGGCGGAACTCTTCCCCGTTGGTGGCGGGCTTTCCGCGTACTTTCCACCATTTTCAGGAACCGGATTCCCCACCACAATCTGCCCGACATTATCTTCCTTCACAGGAACGGCGTAACCATCGAGCTTGCGAGTGAAGGACTGGCTGACTGCCAGTAGAGAGTCACGAACATCTTCAGCAGCCAACCGTTTGATTGCCATTCGGGCATAGAGTTTGTTATCCGGATCCATGTCATCCAGTTGTAACTGCCGGGCTGATGACTGGCGGTAGACACGCGACATCATAATCAGCTTGTGCATCCGTTTAATGTGCCAACCATTCTCAATGAAATCATGCGCCAACCAGTCGAGCAGTTCCGGGTGCGTGGGAAGTGATCCCAGTTTTCCAAAGTCACCGGGCGAATCGACCAGTCCTCTACCCATGTGATGTAACCAGATGCGATTCACCATGACGCGCGGCACCAGCGGATAATCTCCACTCGTCAATTGACGGGCGAAGTTGAGTCGACGTCCAGTCGTGGGAAGAGCCTCATCGTTAACCGGTATCGGTTCCAGTTGATGCTCAAAGATTGTCAGCGCTGCTGGAACTACAGCTTCTTTTGGCTGCTTGATATCTCCCCGGTAGAACAGAAATGTTTCCGGTGGAGCTTCGGCAGGCTCGATTAAAGCCCGCACGTAATCGTGATAGGGTTTGTTCGCAGTAATAGCAGCGGCCTCATCAGCCATTACCTTCAATTCATCGGCCGCCTTTCTGTTATACAGATATAAGGAGCCGGCAGAGACATTTAAGCTGGGATGTTCTCTTAAGAGCTGCTTCTGTTCTTCCGTCCGATCCTTATCTGGCGTTTCCCGAGCCAGACGTGCGGCTTCGTGAATCGACTCTGGTAATTTTTTCAGCTCGGAGTCAAAGGTTTGCTGGATATATTCGTTCTGCTTTTTGGTGCGTTCATCGAGGATGACTTTGGCTTGGGCATCCAAAGCTGCCGACTGGTCATAATCGGCTTTAGTGTAGAGTGAAAAACGTCTTCCACTGGGGGTCTGCCACTTTTTCCAGTTGAGGGCAGGTTCGAAGACAGCCCGCATTTTGTAATAGTCACTCTGCGGAATGGGATCGTATTTATGATCGTGGCATTGAGCACATCCTACTGTGATTCCCATCACCGATGTCGACACAATATTGATTGTCTCGCTCATCACTTCGTTGCGGGCGACATCAACCTCGTCCGGGTTCGACCCCGTCCCATCTGGTGCCATGCGAAGAAAACCAGTCGCTGTCAGTAATCGGACCGTCTCAGGATTAGTGTTGTCGAACGGTTTCTCTGCAAGTTCGTCTCCGCTAACTGCTCGGTAATGAACTGATCGTAGGGGAGATCACGATTAAAGCTATCGATCACATAGTTACGATATTTGTAGGCATGTTCGCGAACTGTATCCTGAACGGTGTACCCTTCACTGTCAGCGTACCCGGCAATATCGAGCCAGTGTCGTCCCCAGCGTTCACCATAGTGGGGGGACTCGAGAAGGCGATCAACCAGCTTTTCATAAGCATCAGGTGATTCATCAGCCAGAAAAGCATTGATCTCTTCCGGTGAGGGTGGAAGACCTGTTAAGTCGAAAGTCGCACGTCGGATTAAGGTTCGCTTGTCTGTTTCATAAGAGTAGGTCAGTTGTTTCTCTTCGAGCTGCTGCAGAATGAAGGCATCAATCGGAGTATCGACGAGTTCTGTCTGCACTACATCAGGAAAAGCAACTGGCTCAATGGGAAGAAATGACCAGAAGTTACGTTCTTCTTCTGTGATGAGTGGTCCATCACCGAGTTCTTCTGGCTCCGGTTTTGCGGTTTTCGCTCCCTGAGCGATCCAGGTTTTGATTTTTTCGATTTCATGTTCCGGGAGAAGTTTCTTTTCATCGGGTGGCATCTCGCCATCAACAAGACGCATCAACAGATAACTTTCCTCCGGTTTTTCCGGGACGATCGATTCCCCCGAGTCTCCACCTTGAATCATCAACCGGGTCAAGCGGACATCAAGTCCCCCTTCAGCTTCGCCCCCTTCCCCATGGCAATGGACACAATGCTCTTTCAGGATCGGACGAATATCGCGTTCGAAAAGCAACTCGGACTCAGCCGGTTCAGCAGCGGATGCTGATCCTGAATTAATCAAAGTGGCGAGGAGCAGGATGAGGCAGGAATACCAAATTCGACTCACATCGTATGAGGATCGATTTCTCATAAGATTGTCTACTGTCTGGTGGGAGGATAGTAAGGTGGGTGATAAGCACTGATGGGCGGGAACAGATCGAGCCTGTTTGAAAACAATGCATCAATACATATTAATACCATACAGATCAAATCTCAACTAAATTTCGGCCTCAGGGTCCTTATTCGCCCAGGGGGTTTCCTGCCACAAGTACTTGTGGAGAACGAGTTTCAATCGGAAAAATTAGACAGAATTCCAGTGAGGAGCCTTCGTGAATGACCGGGGAACTCTATAAGATTGACTCGTACTGGGGTCAGACAGGATTCCAGAGGCAATACTTTTGAGACCCTGAACAGAAGGAAAAGAGACGATGAAGGGGAATGATAAAGTCATCGAAGCGATGAACGCGGGGCTTACTATTGAGCTGACAGCGATCAATCAATATTTCATCCAGTCCAAAATGTGCAAAGACTGGGGCTATAACAAACTGGCCAAACACTACTGGGATGAATCGATCGAAGAGATGCAGCATGCCGACCTGCTGATCGACCGGATTCTCTTCCTGGAGGGTGTTCCCGAAATCGCCCGTTACGATGTGATTCGCGTCGGCAAAACCGTTGTGGAACAACTGGAAAACGGCTTGAAATTAGAGTTGGGAGCTGTCGAAGCTTACAACAATGCGATTAAGCTGGCCCAGGATGAAAAAGATGCGGGCAGCAAAGAGATTATGGAGAAGATTCTCGTCGAGTCGGAAGAAAGCGTCGACTGGCTGGAGACTCAGTTAAGCCTCGTAAAAGAAGTCGGTATCCAGAATTATCTGGCCATGCAGATGGGTGAAACAGCTGAGGGATAAGACTCCAGAACCCTGGAAATTCGTAACACACAGGCGGTGCAGCCGGTTCCGGCGCCCGTCTGTTGTACTATACAGGGAACGGAAACTGCTTCGCCATTTTCAAATTTACGGCGAACCTCAGATTCACGCACCTTGAGACAGTGGCACAGCATTCGATCCTGACAGGGCTGTTTTACAGTCATCTATGTTACTCGAGTTGCAGGCTTGGCGAAGTTCGACATGCGAAATGATTCACACGATTCTGGTGACATCAGATTCAGCAGAAGAACAACGGGGTTGAGGTAAATTCAGTCATCCGGAGCTTTGTCAGACCTCGGTGAACTGAAGTGGGCCGCAGTGTTACTGGGATCACCCTGTCAGTGAAAAAGCTTTTCACTGAAATTGTGCCAGACCACACTGGGTACAAGGCAGGTAACAGTTTGGGGGTGAGGTCGATAATCAGGTGGTATTCAGAGTCTGAGTACATCCGATAATCGATAATGAGACTTAGTCTCAGTAAGGTAAATTCTAACCGGTCTTCGCCCCCTGTCAACACGCTGATTATCAGTTGAGGTTTTTTTCGGGTGAGGTTTTTCCCTCCCCCGAACACCATTGTGCCCCTCTCCCCAGGCCGAGAAAATGGTGGCGAATGCCCATGAAACCCAATAACCTGTTGGGAGATTTCCAGTTAATACTGCTTCCCCTCGCTTAATAACGGCCCTCCGACCATGAACAGCTCGCCTCCAGCCTGGAAACCTACGGCAACGATTGAGGATTTGCGGCGGCGCGCTCTGGTGCTCAAAAGCCTCAGGCTGTTCTTTGAAAATCGGGGATACTGGGAAGTGGAAACCCCGATCCTCAGCCGCGAGACAGTGATTGACGCTCACCTGCAACCTTTGCAGCTTGAAGATGGGGCAATCCGCGGCACGAGGTACCTGCAAACTTCCCCCGAAGCCCATATGAAGAGGTTATTGACGGCCGGGGCGGACCGGATCTATCAAATCTCACGTGTATTCAGGCAGCATGAACAGGGCGCGCGGCACAATACAGAATTCACAATGCTGGAATGGTACGCCTGCGAGGAGAACCATATTGATCAGATGGACTTCGTGGAGAAGCTGGTACGCGAAGTCGCCGGGGCATGCCCCGATAGTCCTTCTCTGACTGACCAACCTTTTGAACGCCTGACTTATGAAGTGGCTTTTGAACGCTATCTTGGTACGAAAGTGTTGTCGCTTACTGCGGAAGAATTGCGGCAACTGGCCATTCATGAAAAGATCGCGATTCCAGATTCTCTGCACGATCAAGATCGGGATGGATGGTTGAATCTATTACTGGCAGAGCGAATCGAACCCCGACTGGGTGTTGAACAGCCTGTATTTCTGCTCGATTACCCCGCCTCTCAGTCGGCACTGGCCAGAGTACGGGAAGACAATCCACCCGTCGCTGAACGGTTTGAGCTTTACCTGAATGGAATCGAAATCTGCAACGGCTACCATGAACTGACCGATGCCGAAGAACTTCGTGCTCGATTTCGTGAACAGAATCAGCATCGCGATCAGGAAGGGGTGGCCCCCCTCCCCTTACCGGAATTGTTTCTGGAGTCGATGGAGCAAGGTTACCCCGCCAGTGCGGGTGTCGCGCTGGGAATCGATCGGCTGTTGATGTGGCTCATGAAAAAAGCGACCCTCCCGGAGGTGGTCGCTTTTCCCTATGATCGCGCTTAATTCAGAATCGCAAATAATCTGTCTTAGACATTACTGTGTATCCTCGAGATTCAACTTTTCGCCATTGGCGCGAGTGACCAGCGCCCGCAGGACGTCCTTATCAATGCTGTGTGATAAGGGGGTGGCACTGCCATCGGCTACTCCGAAGACGGAAACCTCTGTATGCGCACTACCAAAACCGAAGAACTGTGCCCGATAGAAGGAGTTTTCAATCGCATCGTCTGAGTCATCAGGGCCGGGTGTATACTCGAAGTAAGAGAAGAAGTCTGGTCGTGCATCATGAACACTGGCACAACAACTGAATCCATCCCCCCAGAATCCGAGTAAGGATTCGCCAAACATCAGCGTGTTGCTTTCACCATCGAGGATGTCTTTGAACGAGTTGGCACGGTCTGTTTCGAAGACACCTTCCAGCAGGTCATAGCCAGTTGTATCTTCATCGCCGTCATCATCAGTCCCGCCGGTTGAGTTGATCCAGTATCCCCGGACACCGCGGTAGTTGGTCAATCCAAAGTTGGTTCTGGTTTCAGTCCCACCACTTTCCAGGCGACGGGCCCGTTGGCTTTCAGCTTCTCCATAAGCAGCTGAGGGGCAGATGTAACTGGAGATTGTGTATTCCATGGAAGTGAGATTGTCCGGGCTGTAATGACCATCGTTAAAGTCGATGTTCAAGGTCAATTCCCCCATCGAAGGAACGATCAACGCATGCCACCCCCAGTATCGGGACATTCTCCAGTTGGAAATCTGGATGATGTCTTTCTCGATTCGATTCATGTTCACATCGTAAGTCCAGCGTTCTACCGGGGTCCGACTGAAGCTGAGGAAAATGTCAACAGGCGATGGAGTAGAATAGATATCGAGCCCCCCATTGAAGGCGTCATCATCACTGTCATAGACGGTGGGGTCTTCCGGTTCGACCCATCCTGGAGGAAAGCGGCGATGGACATCGTGGTAGGTGTGTGTCGCCAGCAGAATCTGCTTCATGTTATTGATGCACTGGGTCCGCCGGGCAGATTCTCGAGCCCGCTGTACCGCAGGAAGAAGCAAAGCGGCCAGAACGGTGATGATCGCGATCACGACCAGCAGTTCAATCAACGTAAAACCGCGTTTATGTTTGTGGTGTGAGGGTAAGTTTCGTCGATTAAGGGGCATTAACTTTCACTCCCTGCTGCTGAAATGCTCTCGATCTCTCGGCTCACGACATACAAAAAGTAAATGTCTGGGAAAAGAGACCTCCTGAGGATCAGGAGTTACCTGGATTGGAGATGGAATTGCAAACGATTGGATCCACAATGGGTACTAGTATTATTCTAGCAGTAAGTGTGCGGATGTGTCACTTATCTTATCCCTGATTGTACAGGAACTCAAATGTTGGGCTCACAGACAGGGACCTATTTCAAACATCGTTAAGCTGGATAACCTGTGGACCCTGAAGGGTCACATCGATTCTGGAAACGATTTTAGAATTGGACCGGATCATCAATCCTGATTAAAAAATCATTCACACTACGGTGTTTAACGGGAATCCAGATTACTGAACCAGCTTGTAGAACTGAATTTAGGCATTTTCTCTACAAAAAAGTCCAACTTATTCCTATACGCATAGCTAAAGAGGAATCAACGTTTTTTCCTGTAGTATTTCAAATGTCAACTGGAGCCTCTCCAGAGATGTGACACTTAAGTTCTTTACCAATTGTTATTTCCGGAGTTAATTCAAAACTCCCTGGAATCCCCCCGTCTCCGAGTAAGAATGAGTCATAACCATTTCGACAGGCGAGTTTTAAGACTAGGAATCGCCGCGCTGATCGGATATTTTCAAAGTTACTCTACTCATGTACTACGCATGGGATTCTGCACTGCACAAGGGAGTCTGTTGCATGTCTGCTTATTCTGATTCGAGTTCCCTCCCCTATTCCGATGCTCGTCCGTCTGAGACAGAGGGAGACGATTCTGGTTTTCTCCACCTGGAATTGATGGTCCGGGATCAGGCAACGATCACCGAGTTGGCCTCTTTAAGAGGAGAAGCACGGGAACAATTTGCGCTCGATGCCCTGCGGATTGGGGTCCTCGCACTCAAACAGGCCCGGGGGCAGGTTGATGCCGATGCGGTCCGTCGCGAATCGGAACGGATGCTGGAAACATTGGAGCATCAACTGACTGAACATTCCCGGCTGCTGAATGACCGGATGACACATGCCTTGAAAGAGTATTTCGATCCGGAAGATGGCCGTCTCAGCGAGCGCGTCAATCGCCTGGTTAAACAGGATGGCGAACTGGAGCAAGTCCTCCGCAAGCAGATCGGGAGTGAGGATTCAGAACTTCTGAAAACTCTCTCGCACAGTTTCGGCCCCGAGTCTTCCCTGATGAAGATGCTCAACCCGGAACAATCAACCGGTCTGCTGGCGATTTTGCGGCAGACGATGGAAGAACAATTGCTTCAACAACGGGAACAGGTCCTGTCGCAGTTTTCACTAGATAATAAAGAAGGCGCTCTCTCCCGGTTCATTATTGAACTGACCGACAAACAGGGGCAACTTTCCGAGAAACTTCATGATCGCATCGAAGTGATCGCCAAAGAGTTCTCGCTCGACCAGGAAGATTCGGCCCTCAGTCGCTTAGTCCAGAATGTCGAACGGGCACAAAGGACAATCACCAGCGAGTTTTCGCTCGACGATGATCGCTCTGCCCTTTCCCGCTTGAAGAAATCACTCGATCAGACCAACAAAGAGCTGCATGGACAACTCTCCCTGGATGACGATCAATCGGCACTGTCGATTCTCAAGCGAGAGCTGCTGCAACTGATGGAAGAAAATCGGGAACACAATCAGAAGTTCCAGGAGGAAATCAAAGTCGCCCTGAAAGAGATGATTGTTCGTAAAGAAGAATCGGCACGATCAACTCAGCATGGTCTGGAGTTCGAAGATGCCGTGTTTGAATATGTCCTTCGCAAATCTCAACAGGCCAACGATATCGCCACCCGTACGGGGAACACCACAGGGCTGATCAAGAACCGCAAGGTGGGCGATTGTATTATCGATCTGGGACGCGATTCGGCAGCCCCCGGAGCCAGAATTGTTCTGGAGGCTAAAGAGTCGGGTGGATATGACATTCCCAAAGCTCTCGAAGAATCGGAAATCGCGCGTAAAAACAGAGGTGCCCAGTTCGGTATCTTCGTCTTCTCCAAACAGAGTGCTCCAACGGGCATGGAACCCTTCAACAGATACGGAGAGGATCTGGTTGTCATCTGGGATGCGGAAGATGCCAGCACCGATGTCTATCTGAATGTCGCCCTATCTGTCGCCAAAGCGTTGTGCATCAGGCAACAGGGTCAGAATGAAGAAGCCGAATTTGATTTCGAGAAAATGGACAAAGCGATTCTCGAAATCGAAAAACGGGTGAACAATCTGGATGAGATCGAAAGATCGGCTAACACGATCCAGAACGGGGCGATCAAAATTCTGAAGACGGTGGAAACATCGCGTAAATCGCTGCAGACTCAAATTGAAACCCTACAGGAAGCAACTGCCCACGTGAAAGAAATTCTGAACAACAGATAATCTCTCGCATTATTCCCGGGCAGACTTCACTTGCGATTGAATTTTATTTGCGATTGTATTCTGCGAGGAAGGCGTGCATTGCCGCTGCAAAAGGCTCGTTCGTCAGAAAGCGTCCATAGCTGATCTGGTTATTTCGACAGAACTGAAAGAGTTCGTCGACGAAGGCCTGATACTGTTTCAAATAGTGCTGGCGAAGCTGGAGGGGATCGATCAGCTTTCGATCGTCCGCACTCTCCAGGCTTTGAAAGCGGGCTGGTTTGGAAAAGGGAAATTCCTCTTCTTCCGGTGCGACGATTTGCAGGAGCATCACCTCATGACGTTGATGCTTGAGCTGCTGCAACAGCGAACACAATTCGGGCAAGCTGTCAAAACCATCCGAGAGCAGAATAATTCGCGAGCGACGTTTAAATGTGGGAAGCAGTTCTCTCAGAACACCCGAAAGCGAAGTCTCTCCACCCGGTTTCAAAGGTTCCAACTCTTCCATCAATTGCTCGAACAGACTCGCGTTGGCTGAGGGCTCTCTGCGCAGGCGAACTGAAGTATCGAAACTGATTAAACCGGCCGCATCGCGTTGCTTATGCAACAGGTAGACGAGGGCGGCGATCAGATAGCGGGCATAGGCAAATTTACTGAGCGTACTTTGCCCATAGGCCATACTTCCGGAAGAATCGAGGAGGAGATACGTGCGCTGATTCGTCTCTTCCTCGAACTCCTTGATGTAGTACTTCCCTGTTTTTCCATACGCACGCCAGTCGATGTGGCGAATTTCGTCTCCGGGGTAATACTGGCGATGCTCGACGAACTCGACAGAGGCCCCCTTATAAGGAGAGCGATGCTGACCAACCATAAACCCTTCCACCAGCTGTTTCGCGACAATTTCCAACCGGCCCAGTGACGGCAGAGCGGCAGGATCGTTGAACGCGAGGGATTCGGGGGTGGTTGTCATGATTCAGAACAAACAGAGTTTATTGAATGCTTAATCGATGGAGAACGTGAATGCCTTTGGCACGCCACTCTAGATACGATCACAACTTTCAGTAGAGCCGATAATGTGCTTCAGGATGAGACTTACATTGAGAAGAATTCAGGTGTAGTCTATTTAACAGTATTTGCAAAATTGTGACGTGCTCCAATATAAAGTGAGAAACAGTCCCGGCGTAAGCCATTACCGGTTGTTTCACCTTATTTATACCAAAGACCTTAATCCGATGCCCGATACGATCCCGATACCGAAACAATCGCGTCGCAGATGGATCGTATTTATTCTGCTCTTGTTAATTGGGAGCTTTCTGTATTACGGCTGGTCTCTTCCCAAGGGAAATCCCCTCGTCGAGTTTAGTCTGCTCCCCACCTATGATGACGAATGGAATATTGAGGAAATCAGAATCAGACTGGGGCATCCTCTGAATGTTCGCGTTGAGGTCGAAAAGTATAATCTGACTCAATCGAAAGTAATCTTTATGTTTGAAAAGCCAGAAGGGAGTTTAAACTCCGGAAGATCCTGGAAGAAAATTCTTCTGAATAAACCGGAATACACGCCTGCGTATCACTCTCTGAATTATGACACAGAGGCTCAAGAGCTCATTTTCCATTATGACCCGGACCGACTGATCAGGTTGTATGAGCCGGGTAATTACGATCTGGTTAGCTACAAGATACCCAATGGTGATTTGATTGTGATCCGGATGAGTATTGAAAAAACATTTAACTGATAATTCATTCGCTAACGGAAAACCATCTGTATGAACGAGGTGCCTCCCCGCGGCTTTCCCACGACGCTGAAAATCATCAGTATTGTATTCCTGTGTGGTTTCAGTTTTGTCCTGGGACGATTGTGGCTGGAATTCGATTTTCGTGAAAGCGAACGACTTGCAACTGAACAGGCTCAAAACGATCTTCTTAAATTCCATCTCGATAACCTGCAGGCACTTGAGGTTCTGCAACAGGACTTGCTTGATCTTGACGAAAGTTTTCGAGCAGTACCGCAGAAATATGATCAAGATAGAATTTTTGCCAATCTGAAGTTATCCCTCGATAGGATACTGGAGCAAAAAGCCAGGCTCGAAGAGCTGATTATTCGTCGTCAAGCAAATACTAAATTAGATTTTGATCCGATCGTTTCCAGTTTTTTAAATAATTTAACTGTTCGCAATCGATTTCAATATCAGTTTACAGATGCCGTTCCTGAACTTCTGGCAACATCGACGGGACCTCCCACCAGTATCAACCGAACTTACACAAAAGATAAGACATCGAATCGAACGAGTTATACTGAAACAATAGCTGGTTCCAATATCATCTTTTCAAAGTTCTTTCCCGGTTTCTACGCGATACAACAACAGCAACCGTACCAGATGGAAATCGTTCCCGGCCAGGCGACAGAACACTTTGACGGCTACCGTGATTCAGACTCCGAAGAGGAATTCAGCCAGGAGTTTTACTTCAAAGATTCGTCCGGAGGATACAATTTCCTCACGAGCTTGCGCGTCGAAGTTCGCTACAGAAAAAACAGCAAACAATTGGAGATTAGCGTCGATTATCGTGGTGTCCCCGCTGGGGTGCATTGAAGAGATTAATTTTAAACCACGAAGGCACGAAGACACCAAGGGGGACAAAGTGATATTCAAAAAGATGGCAAGCACTCACAATTTATAATCTGGTTCTGATTATTCTTTTGTGGATTAAATAACTTGGTGCTCTTAGTGACTTGGTGGTTAAAATTAACAAACATCTTTTGAGTTAGTGAGCTGATGGAGTCGTGCTGTGTTATATCCAATCTGGGCGTTCATTTTCATCTTCTTCTGCTGGATTGAAGCCTTGCTGATTCAGGGGTCGTGTGCGATTTTTCTGCATTACAGCCCGCCGTATAAGAAGAAATACAACATCATCAGCCCAACGATCGTGCAGGCGATGATTTTTGTCGCGGCTTTTGCCCTGCTCAAGATTCTCTTTGATTTTACCCTGCAACCCCTGCTCGACCCGATCATTGGTGACGCCGAAGCAGCCGCCGATCCGGAACGGGTCTCTTCCATCACCAAGATGTTTCTGATGATGGTGCTGGGTGTAGTAAAGGTTTTCGTCCTGGGATTTTTTATCTCCCAGACAACCGACTTCGACTACAACGACGGTGTCAAAATCGGGATGATAGAAGTCGCCATCTATTTCGGGTTAGTGATTGGTTTCGTGATGCTCTATTACCTGTGGAAGATGGTATTTGGGTGATGATATTACGATTAACGTAGGGTGTTGGATTTAGCATTTAATGAAAGCATGTCATGGAACCTCAGAATATTGTCGAACGGGCTCTGGAATTGGCGAGAGACCGGCAGAAATCATTTCCAACATTCGGAATGTTTGAATCAATCGTTTTGCAACTGGAGTACCTGCAAAATGTTCTCGCGGACAAAAACGCAGATCGAAGCCGATTGAAAGAGATCATCATCGGACACTACGGTGCCCGGGAACTCATGGAAGTTGATCCAGAATTCGCAGAGTCATTACTAAAAGCGCAAACCATCGCATCCCGCATGGCAGATGGGCTCAAACCGTAGAAACTATTTCGCTTAGGCATGAACTAACAGAAGTTTAGGGGGACTGGTAGATTCCACACTCTACCTGAATGCTACTTCAAAGCGTCTTGAGAATAGTGAAATGCAGTTGGACTGTGTTCGAGAACATCCATCACAATTGAGAATTCTGAGAAGAAGCCTGCAAGATCCCAGTAGTAAGTTAACTATATCCTCCCTTACAACAAGCTGCCGGAATCGGCAATCGCCTCCAGGATAATAAATGTAATGCCCAAAGATTTAGCCGACCTGATGCACGATTTGGATAATTTTCCTGAACTGGAAGAAGAGAATATCTTCGAGTATGAACAGTTGGTGTTTGACATTGCCTCTTATAGAGATCCCACCTGCATCGGAAGATTACTTCAGGAGCTAGACGACGAGAGTCCCTATACGGGTACGATGGAAAACATCCTGATTAACCTGGAGGTTTTTCCATTAGATATTTATTTCAGAGAGCTATTCGCTCATTTCCAGCAGTTTTACAATAACTCTCCCGAATGGGCTGAATCTGTCATCTGCAGCTTCTTGAACTCGGATATTCATTACCGTTTTCTTCTGCAATATGCCTCAGAGATTCCACCAGGTGCGAAAGCCCCTTTTCTGACCTTATTGCACAAGAATATCAATATGAATTTTCGTAACGAGAAGTGTGAGGAACTTGTCCGTAAACTTTCTGAATAGAACTTCATCTGTTTCTCATGAGTTAATCAATCCATTTCCACCATACATAAAAACTCCCGGAGTACGCCGGCACCTATGAATACCCGCAATCAGTGAACTATTGGACTTTTGTAATCGACGAGAAGCCAGCTCATCGATTCAACGAATAATTGAAAAAACTGAAGAACGGAAAATCTATGTTATTGCGGGTGAAATACTCAGCCTGCTTGGACGCCAGTTCCGCAATCAGCATGAAAAACCAATGCAATTACGCGAAAGTGATATTTGGGTTCCAGTACTCAAGATGATGCTACAGGACTGGCCGGACCTGAATGCTCTGTTCGAGATCAATGAGAATAAATTTAATTTTCGTGATGAGGTCTCTCAAATCGAGCGGGAAAAGTATCGAAGACTTTCACATGAACATTACAATCCAATTCGAACTTCATATTGATTCAGTACTACACACGACATGTTCACCGAATGAGGTTATGAATGGAATCTTCACCTACTGACATTACAAACTGGACCGAGTCTCGAAGCCATGTGCCGATGTTCCTCAAGGTGCTGGTGATTCTGTTAGTTCTTCTGCTCGGGTTTATTCTGGGAAGGCTGCTCGATATTGGCGGACTTCGGCAAACCGAGGAGGAGAGACGCGAAGTGCTGAAGGTGAAAACAGAGGAGTTCAACCAGGCATTTCTCCAGGTGCTGCAGGCTTTCGAGCAGGATGTTCGTAGGTTGAAAGCATTTTATCCGAAAACAGCGGAGGAAGCGACCTACAAGTTCGAGGAAAGCCTGCTCAAGTTCTCCCAGAAAAGTATTCAGATCAGTCAGCGGAATAGTCGTGAAATACAGGGACTGTATGACCGTCACATGATCAGTGGAAGCAGGCGAGGTGCAATATCTGTTCTCGGCCCCTTCACTAAGGATGACTTTGTGGAACTGGTTAACGGCGAGAGCTACGAAAAAGGGAAACTGTTCTCGGTTCCTCACGATGTTCGCCTGATTGACAAGTATTTCCCTGGAGACACAGAAACTGCTGAGGAAACCTCTCCCTCCATGGAAGTACGTGAGATTCACTCACATAGAGACGCACTTCAACCTGATTTCGAAGAGAAAAACGTCTATATACTGGAGCCAGCAATCGCTGAAAAAACCATGCGGATCATTCTGACATTAGGTTTTACGTCGATACTTTTGACAAAGATTCCATGCAGGTCAGCCCCAGCATCGAAATAGAAACGCTCTTCTGGATGAGGAATACTGAGCGAAATCGTCACAGCGTGAAAGGTTCTCAGGATTGTAAGAGACTAATAATTTTATTGACTTCTAATATTCCCTTATGGACCTGTCGCAACATTCACTCGATCAGGGTCAAAAATGAAAGGACGTCAAAGGAATCAAAGCGACGCAATAATTCGCCTATTCCTTCCTGACGTTCCAGTAATTGCTCTTCGAGATAAAGGGGCGTCATACGGTAAAGCTGTATAAGCTTCCCCTGATTCTGTAGTAAAAGACTTCTCCGCCAACAGCAGCATGGAGGTGAAGTTTGAACCTGTAATAATTGGTTCAGGGGGCTCACCGTTACTCACTATAGCAACCGGACCTCCCAACCAGGTATTTTCTCTGACAGGATAAGTGGCTATTCTTCTCAGCCACTCAATAGACCAGCCAAGCTCTGAGGCATTCAATTCATCGAAGGCTATAGGAAACTCACCGGGTAACTCGATAAATAGTTCGGCAAATTTAAATTTCTCATTTCCATCCGCTGGAACCTGCATCGGAGAAGCACTCATACCTGTCGTGAATAAAACAGAATGAGTTCTTTTGTTGTCCGGTGGGACAAGCCGTATCGTGATCTGGGGCGTTGTCGGCACAATTTCCTTCAACCCTTGCTGAAAAACTGGTCCGAAATTATTTGAAAAGAATTCGATGATCTGGTTTTCCGTGGAGTTTTTGTCAATTTCAGTTTCCACTTCCTCGGGAAGCCTGGCTCCTCGCTCCATCAGGAAGGCGATCGCCTCCTCGTTCCCCCATTCAATCGCTTTGCTGAGCGCATTGAGTTGCTGGTCTGAATTACCTAACGGAAATGTTTTGTGAAGATCAGCACCATATTCCTCTAATAGTTTCAGCATTGCACTCGTCTTGCTATTCTGGGAGACAACTGCGCTAATGACATTTCTGGAAAAGTCTGGATCGGCTCCTTTTTCCAGGAGTAGTCTGGCAATCTCTAAATTGGAATTATGAACTGCCGTTGTGAGAGCTGTTATTGAGAACTTGTTCGTTGTATTTGGATCACAGCCTAAATCAATAAGCAGTTGTACTATCTCAGGATCTCCCGTTTCAACTGCTGTGGATAACAGTGGAAACGGAAGGTTTGTCTGGCATAGTTCAGGTGCTTCGGTAAGATGTTTTCTGATGCCGGATCAGATTAAATACTGTTCTTACTCGTTCGTCTATCATTCTGCTTTCTCCGCAATGAGTTCTTACTCCTCATTAAGTAGTTCTTCAAATGAGCAAGCCGAAACAACATCAGTCGTTTTCCGGAACGTTTTCAATTCCAAAATAAACGACTTCAAATGAAATAGATAGAAGTCGAAATCATTAGACTTAGGGTAAATGTCTAAAACATAAGTGTAATACAGGAAATCATCACACGCAGCATTTAACCTTTTTCGTTTGCTGAGATAGCTCTTGTTATAAGAAACAAAAACTTCTCCCCACTCAGTTTCAATGTGATAATTATCGCGAGTGCCGCTTGTGGCATATGTCAGTTGTGACAAGAACGAACTCATCCACGCCGAGGAATCAACATAGACTTTGCAATGCCAATCTTGCATACAAATCGCTGACTTTTATTTTGGGGTTTGGGAACATGAGTTGGTCAGCTGGCTTGTAATCCATGTTGCAGGATACCAGATCACTCACAGGCATGATGCGATTACAGCATCATAGAGGTGCAATCATCATTTTGTAATAGTTCCTGTTTTGTGGCTGAGAAATTGATCCAGTCTCTCTGAGTCCACATTAACATACCCATAAAAAAACTCCCCACCCGGGAGGATTTCCGGGTGGGGAGATACTTTCTTGTATTGATTCATGATTTGATCAATGAATCAACTCTCAGTTTTTAATACATCATTTTGCAGAACAGACACCGCCGGCACAGCAGCCTTCGGTGCAGCAGTTGCCATCACAGACACCGTCGGCACAACAGCCTTCGGCACAGCAGTCGCCGGTGCAGACGCCTGTGACACAGCAGCATTCGCAACCGGCGACACAGTCGCCATCGCAGTTGTCGCAAACACAGTTGTCACAGCAGCAACTACCCGTGGTGACAGCAGCGGCATTCACGTCGGTGGTGTTATAACTCCAGGCAACGAACGCCAGCAGAGCAACAAAAACAGCGGTCAGTAAATATTTAGACATGGATAGATTCCTCAATTGAGATTTCACTTGAAATGCGGAAAAGACATACGGATCTTTTCCGTGGTCAGCGATTCAATTGAGGAGCTTAATTCAACCAGACACACAAGAGAGATCGTGTCGGGGGATCGCGCGGGCGAATATCATTCTGAGAAAACTCACCCAGACTGTTCAGGGGATTTCCAGATCAGCCACGCAGAGTGAGTTCAGTTGCAACTCGGGAAGTTGCACTGTGTAGACAGAAGATGTCTGCGGGACGGGCTTGTGCGAGACGCAGCAATCACATCCATCGTACGAGTTGACGTCATTGAATGGCCCCTGGCAACAACTCGCAGCAATTTGAGTTGGTGGAGCGGTCTGTTTTGGAGCACAACAGGAACGAGTGCATTGCTCGTCCTGGTGTTGAGCAGGTGTTTCGGCAGAAATCAAACCGAGCTGATGGAGACAAATCTGCGACGATTGCGCCTGTACGGCAACCATGCACTGCAGCGCGAAGCTGCAGAGAATTGCCAGCGTAATTGCTAATCGTCCCCAGTTCTGTTTCATATTACGGTAGACTCCCTCGAACCGCTTTATCGACTTGCTGACTCGTGTTTTGACACCAGATGTTGTGTGAGCCGGTTGGACTCATCAACGCCATTTTAGGCTCAAAAAGTTTATCCGGATACCCCATTCTTACAGATTAAAATTGGAGCTGTCCGTCCCTCAAAAGTTCTTCGCGGAATTTAAAAAAATTCTTCATATTTATTTCTACGCTCAAAGCCCTGTTTTTGTGGGAGAAAGTCCGGATCCCCCCTCGGATGGGTCCCTAAGTCGGAAGAATAGAATCTTGACAAATAAAATAACTGATTTAAGATCAGGTTCTTGTCGATTCACAATATGTAGTACATAACTCTCCAGCGGCTACAATAAGTTGTGCCGCTCATATCTCCTTGTCACTACACGCTTTACATGAACATATGTGATTGATTGGCCTGATTTCTGGACGGAATCTGGCGAATTCTAGTACCGCCTTCGAGATTGATCGTCGAAGGCGATGATGGATTTTTTGCCTGTTTATTTTCATGAAGGAAGGAGTGCACGATGCACGATTCAAATGGAGTCGATGTCCACAAAACCGAAGGATCGCGCTCCACAGGGACGAGACCAGAGTCATTTGCTGAGGAGTCTCAGGGAATGAAAATTTCCCCTTACTTTTGTCCCACTGATGTTGCTCCATTCGACACCGTCGAGTGGTCCCGTCGAACAGCTTCGATCAAGGATGAATCGGGCGATGTGCTTTTTGAACAAACTGACTGCGAAGTGCCGGCCGAATGGAGTGCCCTGGCCACGAACGTCGTCGTCAGCAAATACTTTTATGGCGAACCGGGAACACCCGAGCGGGAATACAGTATCCGCCAGGTCGTCCACCGTGTCGCCCGTACGATTGCCGACTGGGGAACCCAGGATGGCATCTTTGCCAGCCAGGAAGATGGTGAGAACTTCTACCGTGAACTCGCCTGGCTCTGCCTGCATCAGCACGGGGCGTTCAACTCTCCCGTCTGGTTCAATGTCGGCCTCTACCACGAGTATGGCGTAAAAGGCTCCCGGGGGAACTACTACTGGGATGTCGAAACCAACTCTATCCGTCGTCCGGAAACACCGTATGAATTCCCACAGGCTTCTGCCTGTTTCATTCAGTCGGTCGACGACAACATGGAAGACATCATGCGGCTGGCGACCAGCGAAGCGATGCTCTTCAAGTTTGGTTCCGGAACCGGTACTGACCTCTCCACCATCCGCAGTTCCCGCGAAAAACTGTCCGGTGGCGGAACTCCTTCCGGTCCCCTCTCCTTCATGCGTGTCTACGACCAGATCGCCGCCGTGATCAAATCGGGTGGAAAAACACGACGTGCCGCCAAAATGCAGTCGATCAAAGACTGGCACCCGGACGTCATGGACTTCATTCAGGCGAAAACTGTTGAAGAGAAGAAAGCCCGCACACTGATTGAAAGTGGCGAGTACGACTCCAACTTCAACGGTGAAGCGTACAGCTCCATCATGTTCCAGAACGCCAACCTGTCCGTACGTCTTTCCGACGAATTCATGCAGGCGGTGCTGGATGGCGAAAAATGGCAGACTCACTGGGTGACCGACGCTACCAAAAACGGTCCCGAGTACGATGCCAACTACATGATGGATCAGATTTCTGAAGGAACCTGGTACTGTGGTGACCCGGGTGTGCAGTATGAATCGACAATCAACAAATGGCACACCTGCCCGAACAGTGGTCCGATCAACGCTTCGAACCCCTGCTCCGAATACATGTTCCTCGACGATACCGCCTGTAACCTGTCGAGTATCAACCTGAAGAAAATGATGCGAGCCGATGGAACCTTCGATGTCGAACGGTTCCGCAAAGCCGCTTCCATCTTCCTGACTGCTCAGGAAATTCTGGTCGATCACGCCAGCTACCCGACTCCGTCGATCGCTGAGAACAGCCACACCTACCGTCCCCTGGGACTCGGTTACGCCAACCTCGGTAGCCTGCTCATGTCAATGGGTCACCCCTACGACAGCGAAGCTGGCCATGGTATCTGTGGTGCGTTGACCGCCCTCCTGACCGGACAGGGTTACCTGACCTCTTCTGAAATCGCCAAGAACGTCGGCCCGTTCGCCGGTTACCGTGAGAACGAAAAACCGATGCTCCGCGTGATGCAGATGCACCGTCAGGCTGTTGAAGATATCGACGAAGCATGTCCTCAGTACCTGAAAGACGCCGCTCGCGATGTCTGGATTGACTGTCTCGATTCAGGTCGTCGATTCGGTTACCGCAACGCCCAGGCAACTGTGCTCGCTCCAACAGGAACGATTGCGTTCATGATGGATTGCGACACCACCGGTATCGAGCCGGATATCGCTCTCGTCAAGTACAAGCAACTGGCTGGTGGCGGGATGATGAAAATCGTCAACCGGACTGTTCCTCAGTCTCTGACGACACTCGGTTACTCCGACGAGTCAATCGAAAAGATCATGGCGTACATCGATACGCACGATACGATCGAAGGGGCTCCCGGATTACTCGAAGAGCATCTGCCTGTCTTCGACTGTGCCTTCAAACCGGCTAATGGAAAACGCTCCATTAAGTGGCGTGCTCACGTCGGCATGATGGCGGCCGCTCAACCGTTCCTCTCGGGTGCGATTTCGAAAACCGTCAACATGCCTTCCGATTCCACCGTCGAAGACATCAAAGATGCCTACATCGAAGGTTGGAAACTGGGCCTTAAAGCCCTGGCGATTTATCGCGATGGTTCAAAACAGAGTCAGCCTCTGGCAACCAAAAAAGAAGGTGGCAAAAAAGGCGAGACCGAGTACAAACCAGGCATGGAACGACGTCGTCTGCCGGCAACCCGTCAGTCGATCACACACAAATTCTCGGTGGGGGGTCACGAAGGGTACGTTACGGTCGGCCTGTTCGAAGATGGTACTCCCGGCGAGGCTGTTCATCATGATGGCCAAAGAGGGTAGCACCATCGGAGGTCTGATGGATGTCATCGGCACCGAGACTTCGATGTGTCTGCAGTATGGTGTGCCACTGGCGGTCATCGTCGACAAGTTCAGCCACATGCGGTTTGAACCTGCCGGCTGGACGAGCAATCCGGATATTCCGAATGCGAAGTCGGTGGTCGACTATATCTTCCGCTGGATGGGAATTCAGTTCATCCCCGGTTACCGGGAAGCGAACACTCCCAAACGGATGGAGGATACGAGTGGAACCTCGGAGACCAAAAGCCTCTCTGACGAAAAGCCCCTGTCCGGAATCACGTTGGACAAGAAGACCACCAACGGACAAACCAATGGGGCACTAAACGGTCACGCCACGAATGGCGCCGCACCGTCACTCCACAATGTACCGTCACTCCACAATGCCGAAACAGCAACCGCGTTACTACTGGACCCGGGGACATCCACCCGCAGCGAGCAATTCGCCCGCTTCCAGTCGGACGCCCCCGCCTGTGACAACTGCGGTTTGATCACCGTCCGCAACGGCAACTGTTACCTCTGCCACAACTGCGCGCCAGCATGGGCTGCAGCTAAGTGGTAACAGCGGATTGAGAATTTAAAGCTAAGGACACCCCGGTTGAGCAATTGGCCGGGGTGTTTTTTTGTTGTTAAGTAGGTCAGGCACTGCCTGACTTATCATCAAGAATACGTGGTTACACGCCCCATACCCGTGATCAACCCCAACGATACAACAACGAATAATCCCAACAATGTTGAATATGAAAACCGACATCGATGATTGTTAAAGTGATGAACATCGCCCAGAAAGTTCGTCAGGCAATGCCTGACCTACGATATGAAAAATGCCCGTGCTGGACTACCGAATTTAAAGATGTGAAGATAAATGAACTTATGCCACAAGAGGAAGGATACTGTTCATGTCCAGTCTGTCTGAAGTATTAGGACAATTATGCAATCTAAAATTGAATGTAATCCCGACCTATGCCGAAGATGACGATGAAGGAATGAAAGACATTGAGGATTACAGGCAATGGTACGAGTCGCACATAAATGAAGCTATTCTCACTACAACAGAATACATACACTCATTAACCGAGCTGTATACTCATCCAGACTCTCACGAATTATTTACACGCTGGCTGGAGTGCAGAGATGCTTTCATCAAGTTCCTCCCATTCACTTATGACGAATGGCCCAATCGTGGAGATGACTCTTTTGACGAATTTTCAGCCCACCAACGCAAAAGCATGCAATCTTATGCCAAGAAACTCATTAGTACCGAACAATGCAAAAACAATGACGAGATCATGATTTTGAAGAAGTATCTGGAAAAACTAGTCGAACTCAAGGGCCTAATGAAAAAGGAATAGGTTCGAGAGATGTCCAGGATTCCCAACCATGATATCAAGTTTAGCTACCCTAACGGCGAACCTAATTGGATTGAGGTGTGATGTGTTGTTAAGTAGGTCAGGCACTGCCTGACTTATCATCAGAAACACGCGACTCCACACCTTAAATCCGAAATCAAGCATAACCTCACAACAACGGAAATTCTTAACGATGTTGAATACCAAAACCGACGTCGAAGATTGTTAACGTAATGAACATCGCTCAGAAAGTTCGTCAGGCAGTGCCTGACCTACTGGATGGAATCCAGTGTCAGTCGTAATCTCCAACTGACTTTTCTATATCCTGAAATTCAAATCGCTGGATTTCCTTTTATTCGTTCCCCAATCAACTTCATAGTATTCATTTCTCAGGTAACGGTGAAAACTGGACCACTCCCATTCGTGTGGCGAATTCACGAGCCCATGTTTAACTGGATTATAATGAATATAATTCAGGTGGTTTTCTAATTCTTCTTCATAGTGAATCGTATGCTCCCAGAATCTTGGTTGCCAGATTGCCCTACGATTATCACCAACCAGTTCTATCTCAAGAGATTCCTCTAATCCAATCTGGGCAAGATATGTCTTGGTAAATTCCGCTTTAATCAATCCCCAGCGTTTTGAATAATCAGAGTCTCCAGGAGGAAGAGTCCAGATCGCATGGAGATGATCTGGAAGCAAAACGAACGCTTCGATGGTAAATGGAAGCATCGACCGACATTTATCGATTGATGCACGAAGGCATATCCGTGCCAACTCTGATGTTAATAATGGACGTCTGTTGTAAGTTACAACCGTAAAGAAGAAACATCCCCCCGGTTGAAGTGATCGACGATACTGCACCATGAATGAATCACCTAACGAATATTTTGAAGTAAGTCAGGCGTTGCCTGACTTATCATCCAGAAAATATATGTTTTACAACTTTACCACCTGAATTATCATTAACATACAACGATGCGGTTATTTCAACGATGTTGAATACATAAATCGACGTCAATGTTTGTTATTGTGTTAAACATCACCCAGAAAGTTCGTCAGGCAGTGCCTGACCTACAAAAACCTCCTCAGCTCTCTCACCCCGCCTATGCACCGTGTTAATTATTACATCCTGGGAAAACTGTTAGACGTTCTGGAACGGGCGCAGTTTTTTGATGAGGTTTTCTTTGAAGAGGTCGATCCTGATTTCGAAGAAGAGGTGTTGTGGATTGCGCGGAAGTTTCTGGAACCGATGGTGAAGAAGGCGGCGGTCGAGAACCAGGAGGTGATTGCGCGGACGCTCGCTTTTTATGCGGTCGAGGAGGCTCCGTTTCGGGAAGTTCATCGGGAGTACTACCGGTTGAAGCTGAAGGAACCGAACTCGTGGAATCTCTTTTATGAGTGGATCGGTAAGGGGCTCTTCGGTGAGAATTTTCAGGAGCGGTACAACCTGGCCGATCTCTATGAGACCCCCGACAAAGAGTACGCCGAGATGATCTTCTCCCCATGGGCAAGTGGTTACGATGAGCAGCACGCCCGGGACAGTTTCAAAACGAATCAACTCCTCTTCTGCGACCGGCAGGGAAATTACAAAATCACGAGTACTCGGGTCAATTATCACATCTTTGATCAATTTCTGTCCAAACTTGAATGGCTCTGCCTGATGGAGGAAGACCCGCCGGTCTGGGGCTATGATACGAATTCAGAAAGTGACATTCGTGAAATGGTGCAGAAGTATTTTGAACCTCTCGTCAATAAGGCCGACATTGAGAATCAGGAAGCGATCATTCGCACGTTCGTTTATTACACCCATGAAGGCAACCTGCCCTTCCAGGAAATGGCCGATCGGCGTCAGGAACTGATTATCGATTCCCCTGATTCGTGGGAACTCTTTTTCCACCGGATCGGTGTCGCCCTGTTTGGTGATAACTACCGCGACTACTGCCGGGGAATGAAATTCACCATCGACCCCTCGTATGGCGATGCCGGTTCTATCTTCAGTTCGAATCGTGTGGAGAATGAGTGAGAGATTTATGATCGCTGAAGGTCAACGGCCTTGATGCTCATGCTGATCAGAGAGTTGAATCAACCCTCTTCGCTGATATCTGTTTCCGTTCCAGTTCTCTTACGATAAAGCCACGCCGACAGGCTGAACGCTGTGACAACCACCAGGTAGTAGATTGCCTGTATTCCGCTCCAAATAGCCATGGCAATCATGAAGATGATATCGAGTTCTCCGTCTGGCGCTGATTGCTCAAGGGAGATCATTCTCCACCACAGGATGGGCCAACCACATAGAGCACAGACGAGGACTCTCACGGAAAAATTCCGCAAGAAAATGAGCACGAGCCCCGGAATGAGTACCAGGGTTACACCGATGAAAAGGGCATCGCTCACTTAAGGCTTCACCTGAAAGCTGTAAAGCTGGCCATCTTTAATTGAAATGCGGATCACGAGAGGTTTGTCCTGCGGGACATCATTCAGCGTTTGTTTTGTCTCGGCTGTTTTCCACGTGATTCGATAGCGGAGTTCGTCTTCACGCTCGGCGATGGATAATTCGAGGTCGAAACCGGTGAGTGGTTCACCATCTTCATTAGCGAGTTCGACTTTCAGGTTGTCGGCGGGAACATCGGCGTTGATCAGCAGTTGGGAACCGTTGATTTTGAGGGGTTTGGTTTCGACTGTTCCGGGTCGCAACCAGTCGTAAGGTTGTAAGGCGACAAATCGATCGGCGGGTAAGGTCGCGAGGCCAATTCCGTAATTGATTTTACCCTTTTTGCTGTCGGGGTGTCGCCCTTCTCCATGATAGCGGTCCGCACCGAAATAATAGATGTTGATTGTATCATCTTTAATCAGCATATTTGTCGGATGGAAAGGCATCCCACTTGCGTTCCCCGGCACTTCGGGGTAACCGGTCATCATTGATTGACGATTGGCGACCTGCTTCCACTCTCGTCCATCGCGACTGACTGCCAGTTGCAGTTCCCACGATCCGAAATAGTTATTGTCATTGAACGGATAGAGATGCACCATCGGCAACAACCCGACCAACACATCACCGTAAGGTGTCACACACAAAGCGTGCGGTTGACCCCAGGGATAATTGTCCCGTTCATCTCCACGCAGAATTGATTCCTTTTTCGTCCAGGTTTTAAAATCCTGACTGACAGAGAGACCGACACCGCGTAATGTTCCCGACCAGTGTTTGCCAGAGAAAGAATCGAAAATCGTCGAGCCTGTTTCGGGCTCCTGATTCCGCACAAACCAGAGGTACTCCCCCTGCCACTGAACCATGGAGGAACCGGTGTCGTTCTTGCCGGTGGCATAACGACAGTTTTCCATTTCCCAGTGAACTCCATCGGGAGACCAGGCGAAGATGTCACCGCCGGTTGCTTTGTACTGACGATTCGGATCGGGATCATCGGGCGTATGAATCACACAGATCCCATGCCCACCTCGAATCACAATATTATGTTGCGCATGTTCTTCGTAAGGCCCCTCACCGACGAGAGGTTTCTCCCAGGATATTCCATCGTCTGATTCCGCGTAGCAGATAAAGTACTCCGGTTGCGCCTCCGGGTCCTGACTCGCCAGATACCAGCAGCGGTATTTACTTGTCTCGTCGTCATAGTGAAACGAACCATAAACCTCCATCATCCGCCGTTCCCAAGGCTTGTCCTGCACGATGAGTGGATTGGCCGGATGCTTCTCAGGCTTATTGACCTCCTGCCGCAGATTTTCCTGCTTCGCAATCAGATAATCATCCAGGAACAACTGTGGATGATTGGAAAGTTCGATAGATTCGTCGGCGTAAAGAAAGGAAGAGCATAAACCTAGAAGTATCGGGAACCAGGCTGTCCTGAATATCATGTTTGATCCTTGTTGCAGAGATTAAATCAGATGGACACTTTGATCTTCGCATACTGCCTGAACTGATTTCCATCTTCATCAACGGTTTTTGAAAATAATTTCCCAACAGTACTCCTGTTAATTTCGTAACACATATAAAATTGGAGCTATCAGAGATATGTGATGGAATCATCAAGCTCCTATCACCTGGTAAGGAAAACCGGATGCGGATGAAACTGAAGTGGAAATTGATTTTGTTGACAGTGCTGATCATGGGAGTGATCACCGGGACTTCATTATATTTTATGAACCTGGGTGCCCGTCGTGCGGAATTTGAATCGCGACCTAGTATGTCGGCTACTTTTGCAGAGGTTTCACTCCTGCCGGAATTTCTGGGGGGTAACAACACAGATCCTCCTCCGCGATGGTTTAAATCGAGACGTTTAATAGAACTGCACTTAGAGAACCCCAATGACCTGAAGCTCGCGTCTGAACTCTACCGGCTCGATAACCTACGCGAAGTGCAGATCTATCTGGACGTCAGTAACACACCTGACCATCAACCCCTTGATACTGACCTGGAGCAGCTTGATCTTGTTCCCGAGTTGGAGATCCTGAAGGTCAATGGCTATCGTCCAACCAGTCAGGGGATCATAAATATCTGTCATCATAGTGAATTGACCAATCTGCAAATTCAGCATGTTGATCACTTGAATGAAAACGACCTTGAGCAACTTTCCCTTTTACAGAAGCTCACCGATTTAAGTTATGCAGGAGAAATTCATCGATTCTCTCTTTTTAAAGCTATCTGTAGAATGCCGAATCTGCGAATGGTAAGTCGAATGTTTCCTCTAGATTATGATGCAGATGAACCTCCAATACTTTTTACCGATGATCAGCTTGCTTGCTTGACGCAGGACTTAACTCTCCTTGAACTCCCTGTGACCAGGTTCAAGTGAGCGATGCCGGCATGAAGTCACTCGAACATTGTTCGAGTTTAACCCGTCTTAATCTGGTCAATTCGAAACTCACAACCAGCGGAATGAAGTCTTTAGCAACGCTCCAGTATCTGCAGGAGCTTTCAATCGCTGATTCAGATTTACTGGAAGATAATCTCAGCCAGTTAAACTCGATGAAGTCGATCAATGAGCTCACTTTGGATAATTGCCCAGTCACTTCCAGAGGACTTTCATTACTTCAGGAACTGTTGGGACCGAATATCACCTCTCTGGCATTGAAAGGATTAATAATCAATGATGAGGACCTGGTCCACCTCTCTGGAATCACAGAGTGTGTTACTCTGGACTTAAGCGACACCCAGGTGACAGGTAGCGGGTTAACTCCTATTCCTGCCAGTAATTTGAACCATTTGATTCTCAACGGTTGCCCACTCACCCCAGTCGGGATGAAAGAAATCTCCCAGCTTCCCTTTATGGCTTATCTCGACATCAATCATTCGCATAATCTAACAGTTGACACAATCAAAGCCTTACAACCGGATAGCCCTTTAAGTCTTTCCGTGAAAGATTGTGCTTTCAGTCGAGAGGAATTGATTGCGTTATTCGAAATCCCTCATCTGGTTTCACTCGATCTGAGCCATGCTCAATTCGATCCGGCAATTCTGGTCGAAATTACACGGGCCACGGAGCTGGAGAGGCTCTTTCTTGAAGGAGTTCCGCTCGCCAATGCAGATCTTTCCTCGTTAAACAAATTGCATAAGCTGTACACACTCAATCTAAATGAGACGGAACTAACCGATGAGCAATTGAAATCGATTTGTCCCCATCCGATGCTCAGCCAACTCTACTTACAGAAAACCAATGTGACGGATGATTCGTATTTGCTGCTACAATTAAATAAATGTCCAAACCTGGGTCATCTGTTTCTGCAAGGAACTTCCATCGATGAGGAAGGACAAGATCGCTTTCGATCCACCCTCATCAACGCAATGATTGAATTTTAAGGGATTGTTTCCAGGCAGACTTCAAACTTGCATTCCTGCTCGCAGGTGGTGTAGGCTGACTTCGTAACTCGCCCTCAGTTATCATAATCCATCGACAAATAAAACGCCGATCTTCGATTTCTATGATTGATTAGCAAATGAGTACTATCATGATTCCTATTTTACGGCTCTGCTTTTTACTGATTGTTGTGTCCACTCGAGCTATCTCAGTTCACGCTGCTGAGATTACCAGCGAACAGCTCCAGCTGACGCTCCCTCCCACAATCTATGCTGTTCCGGAAACAGAGATCGGCATTTACTATCAAAACACAGTTCTTTATGAACCCGCTTCTGATCTGACTTTTCGAATTCAGTGTGACGTTGGAAAAGATGCCGGAGACCATTGGTCTCTTCATCCTCTAGCAGATCAGGCAGGCGATTATCCACTCAAGTTGAGTGTAATGGATCCGGATGGAAATGAGATTGCCCGAGCGACTTCCCGGGTGAAGGTGGCTCCTCAAGCGGCGGGATCGGATCAACCTGTGCGCATTCTGATTATTGGGGACAGCCTCACGCATCACTCGGGTTATCCGAATCAACTGAGTAAGCTTTGTTCGCAACCGGAAAATCCAACGCTTATTTTTCTGGGGACTCATCATCCGGAAGGAGCACTCCCGCATGTTTCTCATGAAGGTTACGGAGGCTGGACCTGGAATACATTTCTGGAGAGATACATTGCTCCGGATAAATCCGATGGAACTTACAAAACCCGATCCAGTCCTTTTGTTCGCTTGAACGAGGAAGGCAAACCGACTCTTGATGTGCAGGGTTATCTGAACGAACATTGCAACGGAGTTCCACCCGATGTCGTTGTGTTTAAACTGGGAATCAACGATTGTTTTACAGCGGACACCGGCAATCCAGATGTCAGAATCACCGCGATGCTGGAAGCAGCTGATCAACTCCTGGCAGAGTTTCGACAAGCGGCCCCGCAGGCGCTATTTGGTCTCTGTTTAACGACGCCTGGCAACAGTCGTGAAGCAGCCTTCTCAGCTAATTATGCGGAAAGATATTCCCGCCGGGGATGGAAACAGATTCAACATCGACTGGTGCAGCGACAGATTGAACACTTCCGGGAAAAAGAGAATGAGTACTTGAGTATCATCCCCACGGAATTAAATCTCGATACGACTGGTGGATACCCTGACAACAACGCCGTCCACCCCAATACAGAGGGATACAACCAGATTGGAACTTCAATTTATGCCTGGTTGAAATCTCATCTTGAGAAATAGATGCCTGCCTGTTGAAAACAAAAAACCACGGTTGATTAAACACATCAACCGTGGTTTTTTTGCTTAATATTGCTGGTAAATATCGATTCAATAGTTTTTGAACATCAGATTAGACCAGATCGAGGACATCTTCTTCGAAGATCAACGTTGCTGCAACAGGAGGCGCGGCTTCGGCCACAGTGTAATCAGAAAACCTGACGACTGTGTTGACTCCCATGATTCCAACTCCACCATCAGACAAGGAATCGAGTTCGTCAAAGGCTCCGGAAACAATCTCTTCGCCATCAACAAACAGGGTTGCCTGGTTTCCTTGAACAGTTAGCGTCAAATCATAAATGTTTTCTGCCTGGACATGACGAGCTTCATTGTCCCAGTCGACAACAGCGATGCGATTAGCGAATGTTCCATTGTAATGCCCAATGACCCATTCATTCTGACCAGCAAAGGTTCCCGCGAATTTAAAGTCTGTTTCACTTTGATAATCAAAAATGATAAATCCGTCGTACCACAACCCAGCTCCACCCAGGATTTCCATATTCGTGGAAATTTCGAAGTTCTCTGGAACAGGGAGCCCCTTCCATGTTGTAGAGAGCTGTCTGGATGCCAGAGAAGGATTCGTCAGCCACCTGAAAAAACGGGAAATCGCTTCATCAGTCTCAATTGACCAGACTGCTTCATTAGTGAATGCAAAATCATCGGCTGCGTCACCAATCAGATCTCCAGGATCCTGATCATTGAACTTATAGACTTCGAAATTATCGAACTGAGTTCTGGCATTGAAGCTCATAAATCCAACTTGGCCGTTCTTCAACTGGGTTCCTCCGGCAAAGGCGGTATCAATAATGAGTTCGCCATCTACAGAGAGAGAAACCTGATGTCCCTGAACATCAACCACTAAATTATAAGTTTGTCCAGGAACAATATCTCTACCGGTATCATCCCAATCGACGGTAGCCAATCGATTCGAGAAATTACCCTGCCAGTGACCAATTACCCACTGATTCTGACCAGCCAGTAAACCGGCATATTTAAAATCAGTGTCACTATTATAATCAAAGACGATAAAACCATCTTGCCATTGGCCGGGAGCCGCAAGGGGAGTTACATCCGATACCAGCTGGAAGTTTGCAGATAACTGACCAGGAACTTCAATGACGGATGTTTCGACACCTGAGAAACTGGTTCCCTTGACTTCATATACCTTATTGCCACCAACATCAGCGATGGTCCAGTATGCAGGATTACCTGAATTGAATCCTTCATCTGCACCATCTTCAAAATCTTCCGTGTAATCTGGAACAGCTGCGGCAGCAAGCATGGTGCGTTGCTCCAGCAATTCGACTCCTTGCGGAGACGTCGCTGTTTTACGATGCTTCCGATTTGTCGATTGCTTAGCTGTTCGTTGAAACTTGCCTTTCAACAGCCGCTTTCAATAGAGGGGACTTAAACATGATTTACTTCCTGGGAAAAAAATAAAATGGGAAATGAAATGTAGGAACAACTTAGGCCCACATCGCTCCTATACCTGACCCGACTCATTACCCAATCAACACATATCCTGGGGTGAGTACAGAACTGTGTAAGGTATAACCCCTATTTATCCCTTACATTGTCCACTTTAGCAAGATCCTGTTCACCTCTATCACTAAGGATTGGAAATTTGAAGTTTTATTCATATGGCTACAAAGATACAGCAATGCGTCACTACTCCATCCAATGGCATGACCTCAAGTCCTCACCATCGCACACAACCTACTCCCCCTATTCCCCGCCATCCTACTCGTATCCAAATTCTTACAAGATCACTAAACTCAGTTCCGCATTGATCTTATTGATCATGACCCGATGTCATTCAATGGTCGAAACTACTGGCACTGATCACTCATGCCCAGGACTTCAGGCTCTTACGATGCAGAGATCCCCCACCTTAACGCATCAACTTTAGTTTACGTGTTCACTGAACACCGGGAACACGTCTGACTGGATAATGAGTCAGGAAGTCTTATAGTGAGATAATCATCCCCACCCTGTTTTATTCATTTCACTCTTCAAAGGATTGTCTGCATGCGCGGTCTGCTTTTAAGCGCACTGTTACTCAAACTGGCAATAACTCCCGTCCTGGCTCAGGATGATTTTCACGAGTACGAATTCTCCAAACGCCCCTCCCCGACCTGGGTCGAAATGATTGACCAGAGAATCAATAACCCGGAGCTGGCCGGCCTGCAGACCCCCGCTGGGATCAAGGTCGAGCTCTTCGCCACAGACCCCGCTGTGATCGATCCGGTTGGGATGAGTTTTTCTCCTGACGGAACACCCTACGTCCTTGAATGGCGACAGGCTTCCGGGAAGGTCAACAGTTATTATGAGTTCACTTACCAGGATGGTACGACAGGTCATGTCGAGCGGATCTTCAAGGATGTCAGCGATGTGATGAAGCAACTGATCGATGAAGATGGCGATGGTGTGTATGAATCATCCAGAATAATCATGGACGATCTGCAATGCCCCTCTTCACTCTTGATTCATGATGGGTGGTTTTACTTCCCTTCCAATGGTTGGGTAATTCGCCGGCGACAAAGTCAACCTGGTGGCCCATTCGATATTGAGGAGAAAATTGTTGAGGGTCTGTGTGGGTTTGACCATCATCAATCATCGGGAGTGACCTTATCGCATGATGGCTGGTTATACGTCCCCGCGGGAGATAACGACAATCGGGGGGAAGGTTCTGATGGTTCCCGCTCAACCGTGCTTCGCACTGGAGCGATTTTCCGCATGCAGCCTGATGGCTCCCAACTCCATGAGTTCGCGCGCGGTTTCCGGAACCCATATCGGGATGTTTCCTTCGATCATTTTTACAATATGTTTCATGTCGATAACGACCAGGAAGATGGCTCGAAATTTCAAGGTGTGCGTCTGATGCACATCGCCGAAGGGAACGACTTCGGTTGGCGACTTTACCCGGGTGCAATCTGCTGTCGTACGGACTTTGTGCGGGGAGCGGTCTTCGGTGAGAAACCAGGTAAGACATCTGCCATGCTTAAAACGGGCCGCGGTGCACCGGCTGGCTTGATGATCTATCAGGGAACGGCATTTCCCGATTTCTTCCGAGGCCTCTTAATTTATCCCGATGTTTACCGAAAGATGGTTCGCGCTTATCAGGTATCGAAGGTTGGTTCAACTTACAAAGTCGATCATGAATTCGTATTGATGGATAGCACCGATGATCTGTTCCGCCCCTGCCAGGCACTGGTTGGCCCTGATGGAGCAATCTACATCGTCGATTGGCGCACTCCTTCCGGCGGAGCGGGACGTGTCTGGGGAGATAGCGAGCATGGCCGCATCTACCGCCTGACTTGGTCCGGCATTGAGGGAGCTCCTGCCGTAGAGGCGGGCTCGCTTAAAGACTGGAAACGTCTGTTGAACAGCTCAGATGAACAACTCTGGACGACACTGAAAACTACCGACGATTTTGAGCTTCGACGTCGCGCGCAGCTGGAACTGCTTAAACGTGGCAATAACCAGGAGAAATTTCTGTCGCTCGCTCTGAACATGAAAGCGAAACCGGAAGCGCGCGTGATGGCCGTGGGTGCTGCCGCTCAGAATTATAATGCTGCTGTGAAATCGGCTCTGCTGGCAGTCGCCGTGGATGATCATCCCGAACTGCGACGGGTTGCCCTCGAAACCTTATCACGCAATGTGCCACCGACAGATATCGATCGCGACCTGCTCTATTCACTCAGCCTCGCCCTGACCGACGACGACAACGCCGTCAGTCGCTCGGCGGCGATGGCTATTGGTGAACTGGCTGGCATGCTACCTGCCGGAGACCCTCTCCGTCTGGAGGCGGCCACCGAGATTGCCAGGCGACTGGCCGAACTCGATTACGAAGACATCCATCTATTTCACGGAACATTCCGAGGACTGGAACATCTGGGACAGGACGGACTTCAGCAACTGGTGGCTTGGTTGAATCAGGAGGATCCATTACTGCGGGAAAAAGCGGTCTACTGCATCGAATGTTTTCAAACTCGGGCGGGTGCTGAATTACTCGATCAGATTCTGCTGCAGAATCAAATGCTTCTTCTCAGCCCTGAGCAGAAAGCACGCGTCATTTCAACTTACCGCGATATCATTGTTGATCCTCCCATTGAGGCGACAGCCATCACTAAATGGATGGCAGCGCAGGATGATCTTCCGCTGACAGTACAGCTCGCCTGTATGGAAACATTAGGGTCAGTACCCGGTGGGGATCCGGAGATCATGAATCAACTGGCAGAAGAATTGCTCGATAACAAGAACGAATCGGTGCGAATTCAGGTCATTACCTCGATTGGCGAAACTGACTTGAAATCGCTCTCCCCCAAAATCATGGACATC
Source organism: Planctomycetaceae bacterium (assembly GCA_041398805.1). Taxonomy (GTDB): domain Bacteria; phylum Planctomycetota; class Planctomycetia; order Planctomycetales; family Planctomycetaceae; genus Polystyrenella. The sequence continues at coordinate 126,738 of JAWKUC010000007.1, forward strand.
CTGCGTGATACGTCTCGAAGTTTCGAAGAGCGTATGGCCGTGCTGCAGTCGCTTTCGAAATTGCGATCCTATTCACTTCACCCCCGTGGCCGAACAGCGCCGGGTGTGGAACTGGTGCTGGATGAACTGGTGGCTGTTGCCGCTGATGACCCTGATCTACAGATCCAACTGGCGGCCCTCGAACTACTCGCGGAAGTGGAATACGAACGCGCTATTCCCACCGCTGAAGAGCTACTGCAATCAACCGATCAAGTTAAGCAGGTGACGGCTCTGCGAGTATTAGGACGCCGCTCTGAAACAGCCCGGGATTTGGCAAAGCAATTCCTGGATGGGAAAATTGATCGAAGCCTCCTTCCCCAGATTGCCGAAGCCCTGGAACGACATCAACGACGTGACGAAACCGGTGAAATCAAAACCTTGCTGGAAGCGGTGTTCAAAGGGGGACTGCTGGTGAATTTGACTCCCGCTGAAATTGCGAAAGTTGAAAGTCTCGTCAAGACAACGGGCGATCCAGTAAACGGAAAAAAACTCTTCCTGGAAAAACGGACGCAGTGTATTAACTGTCATAAAATCGAAGGCATCGGCCATCAGGTGGGACCAGACTTAACGAAGATCTGGGAAACCCACACGGTTGGTAAAATCATGGAATCGATCCTCGACCCGTCAAAAGAAGTGAAAGAAGGTTACGCCACCTGGAACGTCGTCACGGATGAAGGACTTGTCTACAGCGGCCTGAAAGTAAAAGAAGATGCTCAGGCACTCATTCTGCGAGACTCCAGCGGTAAAGAGATTCGCATCCCGGCAGATGAAATCGATGAGAAAATCGAAAGCCAGAAGAGCTTGATGCCCGAGGGAGTCATCTCACAACTTTCCTACCAGGAATTCATCGATCTAGTCGCCTTCCTCAAAAACCGTGAAGCCCAGGAATCATTACGTGAAGTGAAAATCCCTTAGAATTTACAGGTTCACGGATTTGATTGAACCACCAAGCGGCTGTGTTATTTGTCAATGATTTTTTACACATACTTTGGGTTCCACATCGAATTGGTTTTGATCATGGTGTTCATGATCCCGAGTAGTTTACGCATGCACGCGACAGCGATCACCTTATAAGATTTCCCCTGTTGCTGCAGGCGATCTGCAAACGCTTTGATCACTGGATTGGTGCGACGCGCTGTCAGCACTGCCATATATAAAGTTTTTCGTAAAGGAGCACGACCACCGTAAATTGATCGTCGACCACGGAACTTGCCACTGTCTCTGTTATAAGGAGCGACGCCCGCCAGGGCGGCAATTTCTTTGCGGTTGAGAAGCCCCAGTTCGGGCAACTCCGTCAACAAAGTGGCGGCGGTCACCAAACCGATTCCCGGTACAGAGTACAGGATTTTCGACTTGTCGTCCCAGTCATCATCCGATTCGATGAGTTGGATGATTTGTTTTTCTATAGCGTGAATTTGTTTTTCCAGCATGGAAAGGACCATGTTCAAACTTTTTTTAACGGAACGACTGGTGAGATTTTCACGTCGGTTCGATTCCGCGGTTCTCAAGTCGACAAGTTGTCGCCTGCGTGTGACGAGTTGTTGCAATTCCTCCTGTTTTTCATGGTTTTGCGGTATGGTTCGAGGTCGTCGTTCTTTAGCGAACTGAGCGATGGTATGCGCATCGATCCGGTCTGTTTTAGCGAGTATTCCGAGGGCTAAGGCGTAATGATGAACGTTCCGGGGATTTACGACAGCGACGAGATGTCCGGCGCTGGCGAGTTCCGAAACGAGTTGACGCTGGTAGGCGCCGGTCGCTTCGACAACAACGAGACAGGTTTCGATCTCGGGGAGGAGTTTGAGGATTTGCTGAATTCCTCTGGAGGAGTAGTCCACCGTTTTACGGGTGTCCTCTGGGAGGATGCAGATTTCCAGTGTTTCCTTGGCGACATCGATACCGACGAAAGAAGTGATGTGTTGTTCCATGAAAAGGTCCCAGTCTTGCGAATACGAGCTCGTTTTATTCTTTGAAGAAAGACGGCTCCGGCGGCTGTTCGGGTTTAAATTCAAAGACTGGCAACGATCCAGCTTGGTGACGGTCTCAGTGGACCCAGACACGAACGATCTATTACCAGCCGCAGGAGTATCCAATTTCTTATGCGAAGAAGTCTGGAGACAACCTGCAAGGTTCAATACACTATCACATCCTTTAGAATTAAACATACAAGACACCAAGACACAAAGACACCAAGATTTAAATAACAAAACAGACTGAAGAAACACTCAAGATAATCCAGTAATAATTCTGAACAGGATTCTCTCTCTTTGGTTAGGAAATCAGTTCGATCCTTAGTGTCTTCGTGCCTTGGTGGTTCAAATGATTGATAAATACTGAATGACATCAATTCGGTGTGACCAACAGGGAGACACCCTCCTCCCGCAACTATTACTCAGCAGGAGTCCATCAACATGAGTGCTCATACTTCTTCCCTGGTTGTTGTTCCGATAGATTTCTCTGATTACACCCCCGCCATCCTGGAAAAAGCACTGACACTGGCGGGTTCTCCGGATGACATTCGCGCTATTCATGTCCTCTCCAACCAGTCATCGATTTCACCCGGTGCCACCTGGGGGGACGTCGACGACAGTAAACGCAAAGCGGCTGTCAAAAAATACTTCGAGGAACACTATCGGGAATTCAACATCAGCCCGAATCAGCTGGAAGTCCGCATCGGCTCCCCCGGTTTCGTCATCGCCGACTACGCCAAAGAACTCAAAGCCAACCTCATCGTCATCGCCTCGCACGGCCACCACGGCTTACCAAGACTACTACTGGGCTCCGTCACCGAACGCGTCATCCGCGAATCACACTGCGATGTCTATGTGATGCGCAGCCAGGTTTGAAGTCTGTCATCACTTCAATCATCCTTGGAATCAAGCTGCATGACCCAGCCTGCAAATCCAGAACCAATCTACCCCACCTGGTTACACGACATTCTCAAAAAAGGGGAGGGAAGATCCCTACACTCTGTCTCATTGTGAATTAACATCCTCCCTGAATATGTTTTTGAGGCACTTACTCTTATGGCAGCGAAAAACAAATCCGTTCCAAATAGAAAGTTTCAATACGACAGGAGCTGGGAAATGTTCACAGGAACCTGGAGTTTTGGGGAGGAAGTTATCCCTGTTGATATCATATCCACTTCTGAAAAAGCGTTTATCAAGAGTTACATCCCGCAGATTGAAGCATATGTTAACTCTCTCTCTGAAACATGGAAATCGTTTCTGAAAAGCGTCTCACCCAAAGTCATCCGTGAAGTGAAAGAGATGGAGCTTGTTGAGGAAACAACCAGGCTGAAGCAATCCTCTGTAAAAGTGGTCAACCTGCAAATTCTCCTGATTGAGGATGAGGAGGAGAAACTATGGTTTACCTTTGGATTTACGCTTACAGGAGTTCTTCCCAAAGGACAGTCAATTGAGTACACCAATAACTTTGACAGAAACAAAGAGCACATCGAGTTTGTGTCACTGGGTTAAAATCCTTTTATCATCGACACACACCAGGTATTGGATCAGACATCAGATCACAACCAACCCACCATGCCCAACAACCCCCTCACCAGCCAGATCGCTGAGGCCACTTGCGGCAACTGTCAGCAATACAATGCTGTCTGGACGCGGTTAACTTGTCGGGGAGCTCGTCCGAAAATCAGGTATACCGATGGGCGTCGGGAAGGGGAGCCGGTGTATGCTTTTCGAGACCAGTTACCTGTTATTCGCTGTAGTAATTGCGGTCAGGCCTGCCGCGTCTCTTCGTCCCCGGTTCACACGGGATTCAATTCCTGGACACCCCACCTCGTCCGCCAACTCGACACTGACGATTGTTTCACTGGCTTGAGTTCCGGCCTTCTGACCACCACCGAACGCCGCGATACGCTGCTGACCTTGCTCCGCCTCTCCAACGATCCCACCCGCTACCACGACCAACCGGCCACTCATCACGATCGCTCTCCCGAGTGGATGAACGCGATGGAGGAATGCCTGTCGCTCTTAGCTCTCGATCAAGACCTCTACGCCATCCGCCTCGCCGAAACCCAACGCGAAATGGGCCGCTTCCATGAAAGCCTGCAAACACTGTCTGCGATTAAATACGACGAGTTCAATTACAAATGGTTAGGGATGGAAAAGATTCAGGAACTCTCGGAGACCGAGAACTCAAGTCTCCAAATTTGCTATCTTGGAGCTATTGCAAGATGCTCCACCGAACTTACACGTAAGCCAAAGTGTCAATAAAGAAAAAAAGCCAGAGGCCACTACCCATTTTCAGAACAGGTACGGGATGATGATTGCTGACACAAGTAGTCCCCAATACGAGGTTTTCATCAGCTACAATTCTAAAAACAGAGACATAGCCGAGAAAATATATGAGAAACTGCATGAAGCAGAGTTCACAATCTGGTTTGATAATATACGCCTAAAACCGGGGTTTGACTGGCACAAGGAAATAAAAAAAGGATGTGAAGCAAGCCGCGTTTTTTTGCCAATCTTAACCCCAATATGGAAAGATTCACTTTGGACTCGTTACGAGACATACAACGCGGAAAAAATTCTTCCATTGCGTGTAAATGAAAACGATGACATCAGAAGCCTACTTACCCCACCACTCTCCAGAATACAATGCAAAACATTAAATCCTGATACGGCTACGACTGAGGAGTGGAATGAACTTTTCAGTTCAATCCGTGAACTATTAACTCAACCGAGAGTTCAGAAGGGCAAACATGTAGCCAGCCTTCGCCATAGGCCAAATAGATATTTCACAGGACGAGAGCAAGAAACCCTACATTTACACGAGACTTTATACAATCAACCGACCCCCTCTCTAACACAAGCACCTTGTATTGCAATCCATTCTCTTGGTGGAATGGGTAAAACAACACTCGCACGAGAATATGCAGAGCATTTCTGGAGGTTGTACGAGCAGATCTTCTGGGTTGATTCCAAAATAGGCTATGAGATCGAGTTTGCTCGCATCGGAGAAACAATCAACCCTGAATTAATACCTGTCACAAATATTCCTGCCAAAGCCCAAGCGGCATTATTGGAATTGAACAGCGACACACCCCGTCTGCTGATCATTGATAACTCAGAAGATGAAGAAAGCGTGCAACATTGGCTACCTAAGTCGGGAGCTTGCCATACCATTGTCACCTCCCGGTTTTCAAATTGGTCTGCTGCTGTTGAATCCATGACCCTTGATGAGTTAAGTCAGGAATCATCCTGCAAGTTTCTTTTGTGGCGAGCTGGACGCAACACAGAGCAAGAAGACATGGATTGTGTCGAAGAATTGGCAGCGAAGCTGGGCAATTTACCACTTGCACTCGAACAAGCTGCTGCTTTCATCCGAGAAGAGGGAGAGGATTTTCACTTTGCAGACTATATTGAGATATACGATAATTCTCAAAAAGAACTTTTATGTGAAGGAGTTTTAGGCTCAACAGAATATCCCGATTCTGTAATGACCACCTGGAAAACAACGCTGGATAAATTTCATGAGCAAAGTATAGCGCGAGCCATATTGCGAATATCGTCCTTTTTCGCGAATGAACAAATCCCCAAGGAAATCTTCATCAAGCCAATCATATCATTTCAACCTGATGAAGTTCGTGCAGTTACAGAAGGTCCTAATTCCGTCATATCAATTGCACAATACTTGCTTAGAAAAGAATTGCGTTCACTTCAAAGATATTCGATGCTCAAATGCCAAGCTGATTATTTATCAATTCATCCGCTCGTACAAACAACTCAAAGACTAAGCCTTTCTGCTGATCAATTTAATGAATGGCTCAAGACTGCTCTGAATGTTTTGGTCAGTCATGCTCCCAAAAATCCCGAGGATCCTCGCACATGGAAAATATGGAACACTATTCATCAGCATGTAGCTACTGCTGCCCAACACGCCATTCAAAACAACATCAATACTCCTACAACATTACTAATGAATTCGTATGGGTCTTACTTGCACAAGAAAGGACTCTATTCAAATGCTGAAGATATTCTTCGAACCGCTCTAAAAGTTGATGAAGAACTCTACGGAACCGAACACATTAACATCGTAACCAGTTTAAACAATTTAGCCCTGTTACTTAACGATCTGGATAAGCTCACTGAAGCAGAAACCTTGTTATACCGAGCCCTGGCTATTGAAGAAGCGGCCTGGGGAAAAAATGACATCCGGTTGGCTACCCGTTTAAATAACATCGGTAGTAATATGCAAAGAACTGGAAGAGATGAGAATGCAGAAATCTTTTTCGAACGGGCCCTCGCACTTTATGAATCCGATCCTGATAAAAACAAAATAGGTTATGCCTCGTTGGTTAGTAACCTGGGTACTTTTTACAATAAGAAGGGCATGTTGGAAGAAGCTCAACCATATTTACAAAAAGCACTGCAATTAGACTTTGAAACCTTTTCACTTAATCACCCTAGTGTCGCAACTCGCATGGGAAACCTCTCCGTTTTCTATCAAAAAAAACATAAGTTCAGAAAATCAATGAGGCTAGCGAAATGTGCGTTAAGTATATGTAAAGATCACTATGGAGAAAACCATCCTGAAATCGCAAATAAATTGAATCATTTGGGCAGTCTGATGCTTCAGTTGAACAATTTTCCCGAAGCTGAAGATATGTTTCGCAAATCACTTGAGATTGACTCTATTTTCCATGATTCCGAAAGCACCAGAATTGCCATCAGAAGAAGCAGCCTCGCGTACGTCTTACAAAAACGTAACAAGGCTCAAGAAGCTGAACAACAATACCATCAAGCCACCCAAATACTATACAATTTTAGTAAACGTTCAGGAACAGCTCACCCCGAACTGATACCTGTATTATCGAGTTATTTAGACACACTTCTCAAATACTCTTATACTTATATTCAAAATAGCCTCCTCCAATTCAAAGACTTAGTTGATGTTAACATGACACCTACCGGAGATGGCTTCGAAATCACTTTAGCTTTAAAGGAAGAGTACCGATCGAAATAGCTCAATGCTTTTAGAGCAGTACCATATCCGATTTTCACACTGACTTAACCAGTATCACAAATCTGTGTCTATCCGTGTCCATCCGTGGTTCAAACAAAAAACGCCCTGCAACTTTCTGAAGTCCCTCAGGTGCTGGCCTGGTGTGGGTGGGGAGTTCAGGGTTGTTGCAGGACGTTCGCCGGGGTTCACACTGATTCGTTTTTGAGGACTCCAGGGTGCTGAGGATTAATCAGTTCAAACTCCGTTTACTTCTTTTTCAATCGCCCCCGTGAGGAGGATCACCTTTAACCGGGGTTACCGTTCGCTTTAATTCCTTCACTTAGAAGGAGCTCAGGCTGGGGTAGGTCTGGTTCTGGATGCGGTTGCCACCCTGGGCGAGTTGTTGTGCCCGATCAGAGCGAGCCGCTTCCGTTCCCCGTTCGAGAACCAGGTCTTGACCGGAGTAGTTGCTGTTGTTCGCCACGGTGATGTCCGGGGTCACTCCAGCTCCTGCCATTTCACGACCTTTCGGTGAGTAGAACTTGGCAGTTGTGATTCGCAGGTTGCCAGAGACAGACTGCAGAGGGAAGTGGGTTTGAACAGTTCCTTTACCGTAAGAGCGTTCTCCCACCACGATACCTCGTCCGTTCTCCTGAATCGCTGCGGCGAAGATTTCGCTGGCACTCGCACTGTTTCCATCAACCAGAACCACCAGGGGTGTTTTCCAGGTCTGTTCACGGCTTGCTGTTTCGTGTGATTGATCGCCGGCTGTTCGTCCTTTCGTAGACACGATGGTTCCGGAAGGCAGGAACTTGTTCGACAATTCAATCGCAGTCGTCAACAGTCCGCCGGGGTTGCCTCGCAGGTCAATAACCAGTGATTTCATCCCGTTGTTGTGCAGACTCCACAGTGCTTTGTCCATTTCTTCACCTGACGATTTGGCGAATTTCTCCAGTTTGATGTACCCGACATCAGAACCAACCATTTTGAACTCAGAGACCGACTGGATAGTGACTCGTGAACGAACCAGGGTAACGTTGGCAGTTTTTGAATCACGTCGAACTCCCAGGACAATCCGGCTTCCTTCGGCACCAGTGATCCGGTCAACAACCCAGTCGAGTGTTTGACCAGAAACTGATTGTCCGTCGATACTCGTGATGATGTCTCCCTGACGAAGACCACCGTTAGCAGCAGGGCCACCAGCAAGGGTTTTCACAATCACGATTCCATCACCTTCCGGTTTGATTTCCACGCCGATCCCGACGATATGATCTTCGAGAGTCGCACTTGGTTTCCGGTAAGTATCTTCAGGTACGAAGGCAGAGTATTTATCCAGAGTTTCTGTTGCCGCGTAGACGAATTCTGTCACCACAGCCGACCCACGCAGACCGATAGTCGTTTGAGCCATATTGATGGTCTGGTAGATCAGGTTGAGTGCTTCGCTTGCATTGGTCACAGGGTAGTTCTGGTGAACCTGACGCAATCCGTTTCGGAAGTTATCAACCTGTTGCTGTGAAGGATTAATCTGGTTGGCACGTCGGAAGTAGTCATTCTGAACCGCCAGGTCCAGGTTACCGAGAGCATAGTTAGTACGCTCGGTGTAAGAAGTCGGTTGAATGTGACGGCTGTCGATCAAACGATTTGCTTCCTGGTACAAGGACAATGCTTGTTGTGTACTGACACCCATGATGAATCTCCCTACAACAGGGTCGCCATAACGGGCGGCCAATTTACGTTCACGTTCCTCCTTTGGACTCAAAGTACTGGCCGGTTCTGTCACTGGTTGTGACGGAGCAGGGGCAGTCTGTGGGGTCGCTTGATACTGTTCGAGCAACTCGCGGAGCTTCTCGATGTTCAACTGAAAGTTCTGATCCCGATCTCGAGTCGAGATTGAATCGTTGGACTGGTAGTAAGACCGTTCGTAATCAGGTCGTTGCTCCCGTCGATCGTAGCTCGGTTGATCGTAGCTTGGCTGATCGTAGTTCGGACGGGTGTAACCGACCTGTTCGAGTCGTGAACGGAGCAACTCTTCCAGGGAAGGGGAGCTGGTGTTCACAGAATCGTTGGCGTGGTAGCGTTCGTACCAGTCTGGGGCCCGCCCCCTTCCTTCACTACTGAAGCGGTTGTTTTCAACAGTGGAAGAGGAAGAAGCAAAGGGATCGGCAACTGAGTCGCTGCGGTAATGGTCTTCGAGGTAGTCGTAGCTCTGTTGTGAAGAGAGTGGCTGGTTGAGCCAGTTTCTCAATTCATTTTCAGGTTCGGCTCCATTCGCGACTGCTCCTACGAAGAGAAGCACAGTCAGGAGGGCCGCTCCCATGATCCGGCTACCAAGTTGATTTGATTTGTTGTTAACGAATTTTCTGGCATTGAATTTATGAGTCATCATGATTCCGTCCTTTAGTTCAATTGATGGTGGGGTGTTTGTTTTTGGTTTGGTTTAGATTGCAGCTCCTTAGTGGGAGCTTGATTAAGCAACGATCAGTTTCAGAGGACTCGCTTCTTCTGTTTCCGCTTCCGCCTCGACTTTGGTTTCAGCTGACTCTTCTCCACAGAGTTCAGCACGGAGGACTCGGACGTCAGCTGGGGCTTCGATTCCGATCTTCACATGTCCTTTTCCAGTTCTGATCACTTTGACAACGATGTTTTCACCAATCTGGATCATTTCAGATTTTTTGCGGGTCAGTACTAACATGATTTCAGCTCCTTTGAACTCAACTTTGAATTTGCATTACAGGTTAAGAATCGATTTGTATTTCATCATCAGATCATTTCGATTCAACGTGAGTCCCATAATGCCAAGACCGTGCCAAACCATTTTCCAGCAACGCAAATCAACCCGTATTTTTAACGTAATCACTTACTGTTTATGATTTTAAATTTTTATCGATTACACACAGTCAAAATCATATTGGTACTTTTTGTAAGATTGACCGTGTCAAAGCTTGTCGATTATTCAAAATGGTTAGCCGGTTAAGCTTTTGAATTTGTTACCAGAAGGATTTACAAATTATCATTTTGTAAACAGACAGATCAGATCGAGAAAGATGGCTCAGAATATTTTTCGGCCATGTTATATAGATGTGTAATTTCGGATGGCGCCCATGTGTTTTGTTTTGATATCACATTTTGGCACAGGCTGTGCTTAATATGACATCACCCAAGAGGGAGTACCCGCTGGGAGAAAACAAAAGAAACCCCATCCATCAAAGGAGAGTTGAAATGAAAGCTTTAAAAACATTAACCATGGTCGCAGTTGCAGGTTTGATTGTTATGGGTGCCGAAGCAGCCCAGGCGGGTCCACTCGACTTCTTGAACCCCTTCACGTGGGGCAACAACAATTACTACAACAACACCAGCTTCAGCTCAGGCACCATCTGCGGCCCGAACGGTTGCTACACCCCAACAGCCTCTAATTGTGCCAACGGACAGTGCTACCCAACCTACGGAACAACAACCTCGTACTACGGTTCCAACTGTGCGAACGGGCAGTGTTACCCCAGCACAACCACCAACTACGGTTCGACTTACGCTGTCCCGAGCAACAGCTACTACGGAATCTCCAACTGCCCCGGCGGTGTCTGTCCTCCAGCTGGAAACACCTACTACTCAAATTCAACACCCAGTTACTACCAACCCCTTAACAACTACTCAGCCCCTGCAGTTCGCCCAGTGAGTGGCACCTATGCCCTTCAACCCAGAACTACGGGTCAACCAACTCACAGGTTTCCTCTCCGTTCTACAACTAACCTCTCAGTCCTCAGAGGCACTAGTTAACAGAAAGGAACCTCGTGTTTCCTGATAGATGAAGCCACCGGAACCCCTTCCGGTGGCTTTACTTATGCGCCAAAAACTCTAAAATGGACTCACCAGCTCAAACCGGCGAGCATACTGCCTGCCTCCTGCTGACTAGAATAAAGCTGGAAGAACCCTGAAAAGACCCGGGAAATCGCTGTTTCTCTGGCGTCAACAGGGGACAGACTTGTGTTCTCAGGTTGGATTCCTATACTAGGCGATCCTTGAGACAACGATCAGATTCTGTATTCAGAAACGCCCCGGAAGCCCGTTCTCATGCTGGGAACCCCAACTCCGGAAACGTTCCGACAGTAACAGTTTAGAGATAATTATCATGACTCAGAAATGCGAAGTTTGCGGTAAATCAGCCCAGATGGGTAACAGCAAAGTTGAACGTGGTATGCCCAAATACCTGGGTGGTAACGGACGAAAAACCACTGGAATCACTCGCCGCCAGTTCAAACCGAACCTGCAACGTATCCGCGTTCAGGAAGGGGGAAGCGTGGTGCGAAACGTGTCTGCACTCAATGTATTCGCTCTAACAAAGTGCAGAAAGCCGTGGTACGTCAGCCCTTTACACTTCCTTCTGCGAAGTAATCATTCCTGACCGAACCAGTTGAAGCGGAGAGAGGTCTTTATTAAAAGTAGAGACGTTCTTTCCGCTTTATTTGCTGCGCTCAATCTGATTTTTCAATCCCGGAATACTGCCCCTCTATTGATTCGGAGAAAGCATGTCCCTCACTCAGGCTGACGTCACCAAGGTCGCGACCCTCTCTCGACTTGCTTTATCAGAAGAGGAATCTGCGCAAATGCTGCAACACCTGGGACAGATTCTCGGTTACTTCGAAATCCTGCAGGAAGTCGACACCGAGAACGTCGAACCGATGGCACATGCGATCGAACTGCATAACGTATTTCGAGAAGATGAAATTCTGGAATCGTTACCTCGCGAAGAAGCACTGGCCAATGCTCCCAAGACAGATGGGAAATACTTCCTGGTCCCTCAAATTCTGAGCAACGACTGAGCTTTACCCGCTTACCTTATCAAATCGCACTGAACACAACACAAATTACGCTTCTAAATCAGCCCGTCCAATACAAAAGGAAATCACCGCCATGTCCCTCGTCGGTGCGACTGCTTCCGAGCTACTTTCTCTGATGGAAAAAGGGGAGACGACTGCTGTCGAAGTGATGCAGGCCCATCTCGATCAGATCGACAGTACTGATTCAAAAGTCGAAGCCTACCTGCATATCGACACCGAGAGCGCACTGAAAAAAGCCGCCGATGTGGACGCCCGCCGCAAAGCAGGGGAACCTGTCGGTCCCTTAGGGGGACTTCCCGTAGCTGTAAAAGACGTGCTTTGCACCCGCGGAGTTCCGACAACCTGCTCCAGCAAAATGCTGGAAAACTTCGTCCCGCCTTACGATGCGACAGTTATCAAGAAAATGAACGCAGCCGATGGCATTATGATCGGCAAGGTCAACATGGACGAGTTCGCCATGGGCTCCTCCACTGAAAACTCTGCTTTCAAGAAAACACGAAATCCCTGGAACCTGGAGCATTCACCCGGTGGTTCTTCGGGAGGTTCCGCCGCAGCTGTTGCGGCAATGACAGCCCCCCTGTCACTCGGTTCCGATACAGGTGGTTCGATTCGCCAACCTGCCCACTTCTGCGGTGTCGTCGGGATGAAACCGACCTATGGTCGCGTCTCCCGATATGGGCTCGTCGCATTCGCCAGTTCGCTCGATCAGGTTGGCCCCTTCGCTAACGATGTGCATGGAGCGGCGCTCATGCTGGAAGCAATCGCCGGCCATGATAACCTCGACTCCACTTCCGTACCAAAAGAGGTTCCCAGTTACACAGTCAGCCTGGATGAACCACTCAAGGGATTGAAGATCGGTATCGTGAAAGAGCATTATGTCGAGGGACTCAACGAAGAAGTCGAAGCGGCCGCCCGCGAGGCCTATAAAGTTTACGAATCACTGGGCGCCGAAATCGTCGAGATCAGTCTGCCTAACTCCAAATATTGTGTCGCCGCTTATTACATCATCGCTCCCGCCGAAGCCTCCAGTAACCTCGCTCGTTACGACGGAGTGCACTACGGGCATCGTTCCGAATCATTTGGTAATAGTATGATCGATATGTATTCCCACAGTCGGGGGGAGGGCTTCGGTACTGAAGTGAAACGACGTATCATGCTGGGAACCTACACGCTTTCAGCAGGTTATATCGACGCCTACTATGTCAAAGCTCTCAAGGTTCGACGATTGATTCGAAATGACTTTGACGAAGCATTCAAACAGGTCGACGTCATCGCCTCACCAACTTCGCCCAACACAGCTTTCAAGATCGGCGGACTGATTAACGACCCACTGGCGATGTACCTCGAAGACATTTATACGATCAGTGCCAACCTCGCAGGGCTGCCCGGTATTTCTGTTCCAGCGGGTATGAGTAAAGCCGGGTTACCAATCGGACTTCAGTTAATCGCCGCCCCGTTCGAAGAAGAAAAACTACTGCGAGCGGCCCGCATGTTAGAAAAAGAAACTGGCTGGACCGCCAAGCGGCCCACGTTAAGTTAATATAATCACCACACAGGTTTGAATTTGATTCGGATGGAATCAGGATGGATTACAAAGTCGTTATCGGTTTAGAAGTGCATGTTCAATTGCTGACGAACACCAAGTTGTTCAGCGGTTGTATCAACAAGTTCAATCCGGACAATCCCAACGTTCAAACCGACCCGGTGACGATCGGGATGCCGGGAACACTCCCGGTTATGAACCGCAAAGCATTTCGCTTGGCGCTCGAGACCGCGCTCGCGCTCAACTGCACCATCGCCCGGTTTACCAAGTGGGACCGTAAACAGTACTACTATCCTGACCTACCCAAAGGATATCAGATCAGCCAGTACGACATGCCCTTCAGCGAACATGGCTGGCTGGAGATCGCGATTGGCGAAGAGGGAACCGAGAAGAAACGCATTCGCATTCTCCGCGCGCACCTTGAAGAAGATGCCGGGAAGAACATGCACGACGAAACCGGGAAGGGGGGCGATTCCCATGTTGACCTGAACCGGGCCGGCACTCCACTCGTTGAAATCGTATCACAGCCTGATATCAGCTCTCCCGCTGAAGCAAAAGCCTACCTTGAAGAATTAAAGCTGCTCCTGTCCTACATCGGCGTTTCCGACTGTAACATGCAGGAAGGCTCGCTTCGCTGCGATGCCAACATCAACCTGCACGTGATTAAGGATGGCGAAACGATTCCGACTCCGATTGTTGAAGTTAAAAACGTCAACAGCTTTAGAAACGTCGAACTTGCCTGCGAATACGAAGTCACTCGCCAGTTAGAAGTATTCAAGGAAACTGGCAAGCGCCTGGGTGAAGTCGAAAAAGAGACTCGTGGCTGGAACGCTGTTAGCGGCACCACGTTCTCACAGCGGGGTAAGGAAGAAGCCTCCGACTATCGTTACTTCCCGGACCCCGACCTCGTCCCCGTGGTCGTCTCGGACGAAATGCTGGAAGAAGCCAAAGCCAACCTTTGTGAGTTTCCGGCCGTACGCGCGAACGGTTCATCGAGGAGTACAGTCTTTCTCCGTATGATGCCAAAGTGATCATCGAAAAACTGATCCCCTTTGCCGACTACTTCGAAACAGTAGCCAAAGGTTGTGGAGATGGAAAACAGGCGGCAAACTGGGTCACTCAGGATGTCACCCGGGAAATGAACGATCGTGGTTTATCAATCGAGGACTTTCCAATCAAAGCCGAAGTCCTGGCCGCTTTGCTGTCGAAGGTTCTCAAAGGAGATTTGACAATCAAATCGGCCCGTGAAGTCTTCATGGACCTGATGGAACTTCCCGCAGAGGAATGCACCACCGGGAAGATTGATAAGATCATCGATGACAAAGGACTGGGCGCTGCAGGACACCGGACAGATCATCGAAGTGATCACCGCCCTGGTCGCTAAAAATGAAAAAGCGGCGAGCGATATCCGTGAAGGAAAACTTCAGGCGGCCGGACCGCTGATCGGCCAGGTAATGAAGGAACTCAAAGGGGCTGACCCCAAAATGGTCCGCCAGATGATTATTGATCACATTCAGGGGAACTGAGTTTACCCCTCTGGTTCTGGCTCAATCTTCCAGGCATCCAACCAGACTGTCTTGATCGGTTTCATCTTGTACTGCTCGACAATCTTCTGGTGCATGTCTTCCATGTGACCCGCGCCGTAGAAGATACCGATCTTCTCCTTACCTTTGTCAATTTCCCGCTGCATCACTTTCAGTGCGACATCGTTGCGATCGGTTATCAGCGAGAAACCCTGTTCGCCGCTGAAGGAACTGAGAAACGTATCGTTCCCGATGAACTCTCTGGCGAAGACTCCCTTCAGCTTACGAGCCCGAACTTCCGGAGGATCGAAGGCGGTCATCATCAACGCCATCTCCGCCGTCTTGGATCCTCCTTTACTCTGCATCGTCGCATTGGCCTGCATGATTCTCAGGAGAAGATTAAGCGGGGTCTCTCCCTTATCCTGCATCGTCTGGAAAAGTTGCTCCGGGGACATATCCGCATGCACGAAGTTCTTCTGGGTGTAATCAATATTCTCCAGCTGAAACTCAAGTTGCAGGGCATCTTTCATGACCATCTGCATCTGCGAGATAACATTCCCGCTCGCTTCTGGATCAGCTCGAAAACCGGATTCCAATGCCTCAGGAGGAGCGACCAGCTCGTAGAGCAGGGCATCATAATAGGAGAACTGCTTGTTGAGCTGCTCGTAATATTCTTTATCGCCGATGTGAATCACACCGATCAGGTCGACCCGCACACTTACTTTCCCCGGTCGCTCCAACTCGTAGCGAGTAATGGCCGTCTGTAACGCGACCACTTCGTCTTTCTCGTTGGTTTCCACCCGCATGAACTTGAATTCATCGTCTGTCGCCTCCGATTTCTGTTCTTCTGATTCGGCAGCTTTACCTGGAATGAGGGAGAACAGCACAAGCAATGTGCCCAGAAAGAATTGCAGCAGGCGCGATTTCAGCTGATAAGGAAATAACGGTTTATTCATACCGGGAAAAACTCCAGCAGTCAGACTGTGCCAGCCTGTACAAGGGGGAGGGTTGATTCGTGAATTCTTACCTTATTCTAGGGAAGAACCAATCGGCAGGGCAATTGCGCTTTTCAAATAGATTCTGGATTGCTGCTAACCAGTGGAATCAGTAGAGGATAGGAACTTAAATCCGAATTGCAATTTGCCCCTGAGAGATCATTCTGGATGTGTAAGATTCCGACTCAACCGAGTAATTTCCCAGATCAAACTGATCAGACTTGATATGGAGATGAAGAACAGAATTCGAGAGACAACCAGAGAGAAGTAGATATCACCCGAAATCTCGCTCAGCATCCAGTAAGTGAGTTTTCCAAACTGTAAACGCGGGAGCAGAAACATAATCAACCAACTCATACAGAGTAGAGATCGAGCATAGACCGACCAGGGGACACGAATCACGCCAGGTCCTGCTGGCAACTCCATGCTGTTTCGGTAGAGAGCAGGAAAGTAAAGCAGTGTGCTTACCATATTTAACAATGGAATTTTAGCCAGCTTGAAGAGACTTCGAGTTTTCAAAGTCTCCGACTCTCCATCGAGACCGTGGCAAATTTTTTCGATCTCATCAACCCACTGATAACCTCGGGCAAAGGCAAACAGTATCAGCAGGAGTACAGGATAATCGCAGTAGTATGTGATAACCTCCCTGAAACTGAACGATCCGTGCCAGGAAAGAAGCTGATACATGTAAGAGTGCGTTAGCCCAGGATTCGTCGATCGGAATTGAGTCGATTCGAGGAAGATCACCATCGGAATCTGCCCCAGACAAAAGGCGAGAACAATCGACCCGCTCAGCGAGATTGCATAGCGATCGAGTTCTGATGATTCTGCTATAGAAGTATTCCCAGAGATGCTGTTCATGATTTCCGATGATTAACTCAGACCTTCAGTTCATACTTCGCCTGCTGCAACCGCTGGATCTTTGTGATCAGATACTGCCAGATCAGAAAGACCGTAATCAGCAAGCACAAGCGAATAAAACGACCACAGGCAAGACCAAGCACTGTTTGGACATAACTCAGCATATGCCCTTCAATGATAAATGAAATGAAGAAAATGAAGGCGAGTGGTGAAAGTAATAGTGTCAGCAATAAAACATTGAGTATACCCCACTCTGCGGGGACGTAATCGACCTTCGACTCGCGATACAGAACCGGCACAGTAAGAACAGTCCCGAACAGGTTCACTACGGGTGGAATTCCCAGAAACCAGAAGAGGGCCAGCGTACCACGGGAGACAGGTGCAGGCCCGGCGCGAAGATTCATAGCAGCCCGGTAGAAAAAGCAGGCCGACATAACATAGATCACGAACATGGATGCTATAAACAGAAAATGCGTGCTCATGAAAATCGTGCGCGTGACAGCAATATCGGTTCGTGAGGGATCTTCTTTCAGAATCCTAAGCTGGGAAAGAAATTCATCCCCTAGATAGGAAAACTGAAAAATCAGTGCGATGGTGTCCAGCAGATAAACCCCCAGGGAAATCCCCATCGCCAGCTTGATTCTGCGGATACTTTTATCGAGTGGGTGATAAAGGGAGAGTTGCTCCGGTTTATTAAGGGCGACTGAGGTGTCCGACATCAGACCTCCAGTTGATTAACATTCTCTGCAACTTCCAATGCAATCTTCCCACACACAGGGCATTCGTCCATATTTATATTATAGGCTTCACCACAACCCTCGCAGACTCTCAAACCACGTTCCTGATTGGATTGAAAATTGATTTCCTGCAATCGAGTGACTGCGAAGACCATACTGCTCCAGCCATAAACCATTCCGCACATTAACAGGAAGTACATTCCCAGGAAGGTCAACACGATGTAAACATTGCCCAGGGCAGGACCTGTTTTCAACATGAAGGTAATCAGGCAGAGGAGTGCAAAGCTTCCCACTAAGACGATTGAGCGAATGAAAGTAAACCAGGAGAACCACTTGAACTTTGCAGGCGGCTTGTGACTAAGCTGATAAAGAAGGGTCATGTAGATAAAGGTCAGAAGAATATTTCCCGCAGGTACAGCAGCAAGACAGATCATGAGAAACGGGAAAAATAATCGCGGCTGCTTTGAAAACAAATTGATATTCAATGACGCTCGGTGAACCCAGGCAATCGAATGAAAATAGAAAACCAGACCGAGCAGCAGATTAAACAATACAGAAACACGATAGGAGAAAATCACTATGTCGTAGACACTCAAATCCTGGACTAAGTCTGTCTGGAGTGCCCAGCGGAGAAAGGATGTATTTGTTTGAAATACCAGTACATTCGTAACAGCAAACATCGCCAGAATTGAAATCCCCACCGCCAGCCGCAGGTTCCAGCGTGCCATTTTTACCAGGGGATTGAAGTGATCTGCTTCCACTCCCAGGAATTCATGCATCTCCGGCTGACTCATAACGCATTCTTGCTTTCATTGCTTGCTAGGGATGTCAGCCGATCGCTACCGCAGAGGGGACAGACTTCGTATTCTCTCGCCACGACTTCGCCACACTTTTCACAGCACTGAGATTGCTTCACGACTAGGACGGAAAACTTTTCCTCCTGCATCTGGGTAACCCGCCTCATAAATGTTACCAGACACCAGGCACTTACGATGAACACTGTTACGTTACACCCAATAATTATCCATTCTATCCATTGCCATTTTTCATACCCAAAAGTGTATTTCAACTTGTTTAGATTGAGATTGAGAAGCAAAAATATCCATCCGAAGAAAAACAGAGGAAACATTCTTATTGAGACAAATCTGGGCACCTTATAAATTGAACCAGAATAAATATCTTCATCTAAACTACTTCTGCGGAATAGCATGGTGAACAAGGGGAATCCAGCAATCAGGTTCAGCACGGGTACACCCAGGGAGACAACCGCCAGCAATGGGAGTGAGACAAAGAATCCACTGGTGAAGTGTCTTAAATTTAAAAACGTTCTATAAAACCACAGGCAGGAGTAGATGAGGGCTACCGGTACAGAGAAAAGAACAAAAAACGTGAATACAATGCTGGTTATAAAGTAAGCATCGCGTTGGAATTCTGATATCTCATACTGAACATAGTAGGTATCTGCGAGTGGCATCAGGATATGACACACCCCCATCAGAATAGCTGACGTCCAGATTGAAACAGAAGCTATCGCACTAAACCGCTTGATCGGAGCAAATGCCAGAGAGCGATGGCCTGAAACATTGATCGAGGAGGAATCATTCATCGTCTGTGGTACTTATCTATGGATGTATCTTGACCTATTTTCCCTCCGCAAACGGGACAGACCTCGTATTGTTGCGTCAGGTTCTCGCCACACTTTTCGCAGCTGTAGTTGCCTGACACAGTCCAAGCGTTGAACTTCTCCTGTTGCATAGAGGCGATGCCCAGAATTATCGAAATCCAGATTCCCCAGGTGATGGCAATGCCACTCCAGAGGATTCCTGCATATATGTACAACCCTGGTCATTTGGCCCTATAACACCGATGATTATTGGTGACAACCGTCCAGAGCATGATAAAGAGTAGAACAATGCAGATAACGCGGAGCGTGTAGGAATTGCGTGCTTCGATTTAATCGATAATTGAGGGAGAGCCGCTTTCCCTCCGCCAGAATGAGATAGAAGAGCGGACTCACGAACAATGCGAGAGGAGGAACGAAGAGTAGAATTTGGCCAGAAGAGAAATGACAATGCGATTTCTCCCTCCAATGGATTTCAGATTATCAAACGCATCCCGTATCCAGACTACATATGCGAAATAGGCTATCGCCGAGCTGCCCATTGTTGTTTTTACTACTTCTCCATAATCCAATCTGAAATTCACGTCATCAAAAAACTCCGCCTGTAACCAGTAAACAACTTATGAACAGAGTGAGAACTGACATTACAAGCAGTAACCGACTCACCCCTGATCAGCGATCTGTATTTTTTCTTTAAATTTGCTGGAGAATCCGTTTTCCTCATATTCAGATCTGTTCGTCTAGCGTTGCAATTTTTTCCACAATGGTCGTCTACGATTCCAGCTTACCCCTGCTAAACATTTACCGCAATAAACTCTGAGCAGCGACCAATTGGCATTGGCCGTTTAAATCCATTTCGTCTCTCAATGAACCTTTGCAGTGGAATCGGTCTGCTAAAATGCCTCGCGATCCTACAGAGCAGGGAGGTCCTTTGCCGCCCATTCACACCCACAGGCAATCACCGACCATGGCTAAACAACCGAAATCTGCAATCAGTCCAACCCGGAGAAGCATCACCGGAGTGGTATCAGCAGGTGATCTTGCCGCGGATCTGGCTGATCTTCGCCGGTCAGGGGTTGCATGGTCATCAAACCGTGGGTTGGGGAATCTGGAGAACATGCAACAGGCCCCGATGAATGTCTACAGACCGGTCACGAGAACGCCTACCCCACTCTTCATCCCGATGAGCTTCCTCGAAAAAGAGTTGAGCACGTGGAAGGCTTTCGCCAAAGAGTGCTGCCGTTGTGACGCACCATCGCCTGAACCGGGGCCGGATGGGGGCCCTGTCCCGGCAGGTGAACTGGAAGAACCACTGATTGTCCGACCGACTTCCGAAACGATCATCGGCTCGATGTACGCCCGCTGCGTACAATCGCACCGCGATCTGCCGATTCTCATTAATCAGTGGGCGAACGTCGTCCGCTGGGAAATGCGGACGCGGATGTTCCTGCGGACTGCCGAGTTCCTCTGGCAGGAAGGGCATACCGCGCATGCTACTAAAGAAGAAGCGATTGAAGAAACGAACAAGATGCTCGAAGTCTATGCTGACTTCGCCGAGAACTGGATGGCGATGCCGGTGATCAAGGGAGAGAAGACAGCGGGTGAACGCTTCCCCGGGGCTGTGACGACCCTCACGATCGAAGCGATGATGCAGGACCGCAAGGCGCTGCAATCGGGAACCTCTCACTTCCTCGGTCAGAACTTCTCCAAAGCACAGGGAATTCAGTTCCAGGATCAGAACGGTGAAAACTGTTTCGCCTGGACGACCTCGTGGGGTGTCTCGACCCGTTTGATCGGAGCACTCATCATGACTCACAGCGATGACGACGGCCTGATTGTCCCGCCGCGACTCGCTCCCGCACAGATCATTCTCTTACCGATCCATAAACCGGAGAGCGAAGCGACGGTACTCGAATACTGCGAAAGCCTGAAGAAAGAGCTTGAAGCTCAACAGTTCGGTGGCTGTCCGATACGTGTGAAGATCGATAATCGTGATATCCGGGGTGGCGAGAAAAACTGGCAACACATCAAAAAAGGAGTTCCGCTTCGCGTCGAAATCGGCCCGAAAGATATTGAGAAAGGGGGCGTCTTCGTTGGTCGCCGTGACACGGGTGAAAAACAGGGTTACGACCGGAACGAGTTCGTCACCAAAGCCGCGGACATTCTGCAGGAGATTCAACAGGGCCTGTTTGACCGCGCCTTGAAACTGCGGGAAGAGAATACCCGGACCATCACCGACTTTGCCGAGTTCGAAGCATACTTCACTTCTAAAGACGAAGAGAATCCTGAGATTCACGGCGGGTTTGCGATCTGTCATTTCATTGACTGTCCGGAAATGGAAGAAAAACTCAAGCCACTCAAAGTGACTCCCCGCTGCATCCCTCTCGATCAGAAACCGACACCCGGTACCTGCATCTTCACCGGTCAACCGACCGACAAGGTGGGTGTGTTCGCCAAAGCCTATTAAACAGAGGGACAGCGATTCCCGGCAGCGTTTCAGGTTTACTTGCTAAAACCTGATCGAATATGCACTTCCGGCGATTTACGGGTCCCCGGAACTTGTGATCGAAGCGCCTGTCGAGGTAATATCGAGCAGAACAGAATTTCAACGGTTCAGCGATCACAAAACCGTTCTGTTTTCTCTCAGCTTGATGACACGCAACGAAGATTAGAAAGACCTGTCTCGATGACAATGACCCGCCGGTATGTTCAAGACCTGCAAGACGGAGAAACAATCGAAGAAGTCTTCCTGCTTGTCGACAAACAACTGCGAGCCAACCGAAACGCCGACCTCTATCTGCTGGCAACCTTGCGTGATAAATCGGGCATCATCAATGGCCTGATGTGGAATGTGACCGAGGAATCGATGGCACACATTTCCGCCGGGGACCATGTGCAGATTAAAGGGAAAGTCCAGCTCTACCAGGGCTCGCTGCAGATCATAATCACCCGGATTACAAAGGTCCCCAGCGACAACCTCGATGTGGAAGACTTTCAACCATCGAGCTCTCAGAATGTCACCGAGCTGCTCGACCAGCTCAAAAGTCGCCTGCTGGAAATTGACGATCCGCAGCTCCGCAGCCTTACGGAATGTTTCCTGATTGATGAAGATCTGATGGATATGTTTTGCCGGGCTCCCGCCGGAGTGAAAGCGCACCATGCGTACCAGGGTGGTCTGCTGGAAATACGTCGTGCGTTTAATGGAAATGGCCTGGCGAATTTCGATCTCTATCCTGAGGTCGATACAAACCTGTTACTGGCCGGTGTCTTCCTGCATGATCTCGGCAAAGTTCGCGAGCCGCTTCGAAGGTGCCTTCAGCTACACCGACGAGGGACAACTGATTGGTCACCTGATCATTGGCGTGGAGATGATCAATGAAAAAATCGCTGAAGTGGAAAAATTAACCAGCGAACCTTTTCCCCAGGAAACTGCTCTCTATGTTTAAAACATCTTCGTCTTAAGCCATCATGGACAATATGACTATGGCAGCCCCAAGCTGCCGATGACGCCTGAAGTGATCGCCCTGCATCACCTCGATAATTTTGATGCCAAAGTCCGGCGAGTTCGCCCGCCCGCATCGAAGACGACCCCAATACGGATTCCCATTGGACACCCTTTTCACCCCGACTGGACCGGAAACTGTTCAAGGGAGCAAAATAACATTGCCTGAACTGGTGATGTATCTGGAAACCATTTCAAAACCCGGTTGTGGTTTCTCCAGATGCTGCAAAAACAGGATAATTGAGACCCATCAGAGGGTTTTGAAACTGCTTGAAAATTTAATCACAGCTCGAATTGTCGGAGGATGCCTGAATATGTTGGCCCCCGATGTTCGAATCGTATCGCTGTTTTGTTGTTTTGTTGGAAAGAATTTTTGTGTCGGTTATGTCAGAAGAAAGTAGAATATCAGTATGTCTGGAAAAGTTATTTATCGTATTAAACAGTACCTCGCTCAAGCGGATTACAAACCTGTAACAGCCGATGTGCTCCTGAAGCACCTCGATCTCACCAAAAAAGAACGAGGCTCGTTCGAGCAAGCTTTAAGCAAATTGGTTGAGCGGGAAGAGGTCGTCGTCGGTAAGAAAAACCGGCTCCGCCTGAAATCAACCACAACGCATGAGATTGTTGGCAAGCTGAAAAAGACTGCCTCCGGGTCCGGCTTTGTCATGCCGAATGAACTCCCCCCCGATCTCAGCCCCTCCGATCGCCGCTCCTACGACATCTTTATTGCTGCGGAAGATCTGATCGATGCCTGCTCCGGTGATGAAGTTGCCGTTGTCCTCCTCAAACGACGTCGACGGGGAGGTCAACGCTGTGGTCGCATACAACGAATCATCACCCGTGAAACCAACACCTTCGTCGGTACCTATAAAGAAGATAGTGGTAACGGTTGGGTGAAGGTCGATGGGAACATCTTCCACGAATGGATCTATGTGGGCGACCCCGGTGCGAAAGGGGTGCAACCTGGCGATTCTGTCGTCATTGAAATGATCCGTTTTCCTTCCCATCAGGCGGAAGGGGAAGCGGTCATCGTCAAAGTCCTCGGGCCACGTGGTGAACCGGGCGTTGATTTACAACTGGTCATGTATGAATACGGCCTTCCCCTTGAATTCCCGGATGCTGTGCTCGAAGCAGCGAGTCAGGAAGCGGAAAACTTCGACGAGGATCTGATCGGAGACCGGCTCGATCTCCGTCAGGAAACAATCATCACTATCGACCCGAAAGAAGCCCGCGACTTTGATGATGCGATTTCACTTCGCAAGAATGATGCGGGAACTGGTGGCTGGGAGTCCATATTGCCGATGTCTCGCACTTCGTGAAACCTGGCTCCACTCTCGATCGGGAAGCAAGCCAACGCGGGAACTCGGTTTATCTCCCCCAGCATGTCATTCCGATGCTTCCGGAAGTCATTTCCAACGGGCTGGCATCCCTACAGGCCAAACGGAATCGGTATGTGAAATCAGTCTTCATTGAATTCACGCCCGAAGGGATCCCGGTTCACACCGAGTTTGCCAATGCAGTCATTAATGTAACTCATCGCTTTGCCTACGAAGAAGTGATGCCCATCATCGAAGAACCACAGAAAGAAGGACGTAAAGTCCTTCCCAAAGTGCGGGCATTGCTGAATCGCATGTATGAACTTTCCCGCATTCTGCGCAAGCGGCGTATGGATCACTCCTCATTACAATTGGAGATGCCGGAGATCCAGCTCCTCTATTCCAAAGAGGGTAAAGTCTCCGGAGCAGCCGAAGCTCATCATGATGAGAGTCACGAAGTGATCGAGGAGTTCATGCTCGCAGCGAATGTCGCGGTCGCTGAATACCTGACGAAAAAGGGGATCCTTTTCCCGCGCCGGGTCCACTCAACTCCCTCCGCCACCAAGATGCAGGATTTGAAAATCTTCGTGGAAGCACTCGGCTTCAATCTCCCGCAAGCACAGGACCGCAACGCGATTCGAGATCTGCTCGAACAGGTGAGGGAACCAGCCTGGAAAGCCCTGTCAGTTACGCCGTGCTGAGAAGTATGAAACAGGCGATCTATACGACAGCCGAAGAAGGGCACTACGCACTTAACTTTGAACATTACTGCCACTTCACCAGCCCGATCCGTCGGTACCCCGACCTCATTGTCCATCGTTTGATTGATGATGAAATCAAAAGGAAGAAACGCAAAGGGCAAGTCTCCCACCGACATGGAAGAGTCCTGCAAGCGGAGTAGTGAAACAGAGCGCCGTGCCGAGAAAGCCGAACGGGCTTTAGTCAAATTGAAGTTACTGCAATATGTCTCCACACAGATCGGGATGGAATTCGACGCGATTATCACCGGTGTGCAGCATTTCGGACTCTTCTGCCAGGGAATCGATATTCCGATTGAAGGCTTACTCCCACTGGAAGGGCTCGCTGATCGGGAACTCTTTGATTACGACGAAAAGACGCTCACCTTAACCGGTCGACGCAGTGGCCAGGTCTTTCGCCTGGGTGATGCCATCCGCGTCTCTGTCGCCAAGGTTGACCTGGAACGACGTGAACTCGACCTGGAACTCGTATCGCATCAACCCTCGATCAATATTAAAGCTGCAAGTGGCTCACGAGATGGCAGAAAGAAAGAACGCAAAGGTCCGAAAAAAGGTTTCCGGATTGAGTCCCGGCGAAAGACGGGGACTTCACAGTCAGGGAAACCTGGAGGAGACAAAAAGAAACGACCTAAACAGCGCGGCCCCGCCAAAGGTCGCCGGCGTCGCAAGTAAACGCCTCAATCCGCTCTACCCGCTATGCATGTCCGCTGCTGAAACCGATTCTCACTTCTGGCAATAACTGTACTCTACGATTGAAGTTATTGCGTCTTCATCTATAATCGGGATCGATTCGTCTGAGTTTGTTTGGCGGACTTGTTGAATTTGAGTACAGGTCTACAAATAAAACAGAGATTTCAGCAATCTCAACAGACTGTCACCTGAACAAGTTGATCGAGAAATCAGGATCTCTGTCTGTAAACTTGTTTCTTCATGCGGTCAGGTACCCGAGGGGCGCCCCCCTCACAAGAGGAGCTGTTTCCCATGTGGCTGCTTAAAGCCTTTAAAAGTTCCATCGGCCAGAAAATCGTGATGGCCATTACCGGATTACTGTTGTGCGGTTTTCTGGTGGTTCATCTTGCCGGTAACCTGATGATGTATGCAGGCCCGGAAACTTACGATGAGTACACTCATAAGCTGCATGAAAATGAAGGTCTCCTGATGATTGCCGAAACGGGGCTGTTCGGCCTCTTCTTTCTGCACATCTACCTCGCCGCTTCCACTCGGGCCCAGAGTATCAGTGCCCGCAAAATCGGTTATCTGCAAAAGCAATCCAAGATTGACGAGTCGAATCAGAACTCGCTCAAGGCTCAAAACTGGATGTTCATGTCGGGGGCGATTGTACTCCTCTTCCTGATTCTGCACTAGAGCGATTTCAAATTCGAACTTCGTATGAGCGAAGTCAGCGAGATGACTCCCTACAACAAGGCGGTACACATCCTTAGAAACGGGATCAGTGCGGTCGCTTATGTCATTGGGCCACTCATTCTGGCGATTCATCTTTCTCACGGGGTGCAGTCTTCATTTCAATCACTCGGGTTAAATCATCCGAAATACAACGGTTTAATCAACAAGGCAGGACTGGCGTTTGCCTGGATCGTCGGGATTGGCTTCGCCAGTTTCCCCATCTGGGCGATGTTTATGAAGGGAGATTAATCCCTCCTTTAGTCCTGTTGTTAAACCCAATCCTGTTATTTTGATTTTTATCCAACTGCCTTTCGGCAAGGAGTCCTTCAATGGCGACCGTTCTCGAGAACACACTCGATTCGAAAATACCTGACGGTCCAATGGCCCAGAAATGGGAAAACCATATCCGCCACCTCAAACTGGTGAACCCCGCCAACAAGCGGAAGTTCAACATTATTGTGGTCGGAACCGGACTTGCCGGGGCTTCAGCCTCTGCCTCTCTTGCTGAACTCGGTTACAACGTTAAAGCCTTCTGCATTCAGGATTCACCTCGTCGGGCGCATAGTATTGCTGCCCAGGGGGGTATCAACGCGGCTAAGAATTACCCGAACGACGGTGACTCAATCTGGCGACTCTTCTACGACACGGTCAAAGGGGGAGACTACCGCGCTCGCGAGGCGAACGTTCATCGTCTCGCTCAAATCAGTAACAACATCATCGACCACTGTGTCGCTCTGGGTGTTCCCTTTGCCCGCGAATACGGCGGAACTCTCGCCAACCGATCATTCGGAGGAGCCCAGGTCTCCCGTACCTTCTACGCACGAGGGCAAACAGGTCAGCAGCTATTGCTGGGTGCCTACAGCGCGATGATGCGACAGGTCGACACCAAAAAAGTCAAACTTTATACCCGCCAGGAAATGATGGACCTCGTCATCATCGATGGCGAAGCCCGCGGGATCGTCACTCGCGACCTCGTGACTGGTAAATTTGAAACGCACGCTGCCGATGCCGTCCTGTTGTGTACGGGTGGGTACGGTAATGTCTATTACCTGTCGACCAATGCGAAAAACTGTAATGTCACCGCCGCCTGGCGATGTCATAAACGGGGCGCTTACTTCGCGAACCCCTGTTACACGCAGATTCACCCGACCTGCATTCCTGTCTCGGGT
The DNA here is from genome assembly GCA_041398805.1 of Planctomycetaceae bacterium. Lineage (GTDB taxonomy): Bacteria > Planctomycetota > Planctomycetia > Planctomycetales > Planctomycetaceae > Polystyrenella. The sequence continues at coordinate 154,004 of JAWKUC010000007.1, forward strand.
GATTATCAATCCAAGCTGACCCTGATGTCAGAATCTCTGCGAAACGACGGTCGCGTCTGGGTCCCCAAAGAAAAAGGGGACAAAAGAAAACCGAGCGACATTCCCGAAGAGGAACGCGATTACTACCTCGAACGTCGTTATCCCTCCTTCGGTAACCTTGTCCCACGCGACGTTGCTTCCCGCGCTGCCAAAGAACGGTGTGACGCCGGTTACGGTGTCGGAGAGACAGGACTAGCTGTGTATCTCGACTTCCGCGACGCCATCAAACGGGATGGTGAAGATACAATCCGCGCCAAGTACGGTAACCTCTTCCAGATGTACGAAAAGATCACCGGCGAAGACCCGTACAAGGTGCCGATGCGAATTTACCCGGCAGTCCACTATACGATGGGAGGGCTGTGGGTCGATTATAACCTGCAGAGTACTATCCCCGGCTTGTATGTCCTCGGTGAAGCGAACTTCTCGGACCATGGGGCCAACCGCCTGGGGGCCAGTGCCCTCATGCAGGGACTGGCCGATGGTTACTTTGTAATTCCCTACACACTTGGTAACCATCTCGCCACAGCCAAACTCCCCAAAATCGACACGACTCATCCCGCATTTGGTGAGGCCCTTGATAATTCCCGCGGACGGATCGATGCCCTGATGGCTGTAAACGGAACGAAGTCCGTCGACAGCATGCATCGCGAACTCGGCAAGATCATGTGGGATAAATGTGGGATGTCACGAAGTGATTCTGGTCTCAAGGAAGCGATCGACGACATTCGCAACTTACGGGATCGCTTCTGGAAAGAAGTGAAAGTGATGGGAACAGGAGCTTCGCTCAATCAAAACCTGGAGCATGCAGGTCGTGTCGCCGACTTCCTCGAATTCGGGGAATTGCTGGCACTCGATGCATTAAAACGTCAGGAATCTTGCGGGGGTCACTTCCGGGAAGAATACCAGACTCCTGAAAACGAAGCCTTGCGTAATGATGAAGATTACGCCTACGTCGCCGCCTGGGAATTCAAAGGGGTCGGTGCAGAACCCACCCTGCATAAAGAAAATCTCTCCTTCGAAGAAGTCGCCTTAACGACAAGGAGCTACAAATAATCATGAGTGACGAAAAACTGGATTTGACACTGAAGATCTGGCGTCAACCCTCTCGTGACCAGAAGGGTGAGTTCAAAACTTACAAGCTGAAAGACGTCTCCACCCATATGTCGTTTCTGGAGATGCTGGACGTTCTGAACGAACAACTGATTCAGCAGGGTGAAGAACCTGTCGCCTTCGACCATGACTGCCGCGAAGGTATCTGCGGGATGTGCAGCCTGATGATCAACGGACAGGCTCACGGTCCCGACCAGGGAATCACCACCTGCCAGTTACACATGCGTCGGTTCCGCAATGGCCAGACAATCACCATCGAACCCTGGCGTGCGAAACCTTTCCCGGTCCTCAAAGACCTCGTTGTTGATCGGACTCCGTTCGACAACATTATGGCCGCTGGTGGTTATGTCTCAGTGAACGTCGGCAACGCTCCCGATGCCAACTGTCTCCCGGTTCCCCGTCACACTGCTGAAAAAGCGATGGACGCCGCTGCCTGCATTGGCTGTGGTGCGTGCGTTGCTGCCTGTAAAAATGCTTCAGCGATGCTCTTCGTCAGCGCAAAAGTTTCACAACTCGCACTGCTTCCGCAGGGTAAAGCCGAGAAACAACAACGGGTACTACGTATGGTTGCCCAGATGGATCAGGAGCAGTTCGGAACATGCACAAACACTTATGAGTGCGAGGCTGCCTGCCCCAAAGAGATCTCGGTCAGCAATATTGCTCGTTTGAACAGGGAATATTTCAAAGCGACCCTGGCCGCCGACCCGGAATGAGGCTTTTCACTGGATAATCGGTCTATTTTCCGTGCAGAAAGTCACACTCTGACGGTTCCTCAGTCATCGCTTCGATTAAATTTGACTGAATAGGCAGGAAAATATCCCTGGCGGATTCAGATAAAAAGGTAAGACTTGATAGGCAAAGAGAAGTCATCCACATTGTTCTTTTTGTGAGAATCTGCCTTTATGAGTCTGACCTACATGCTGAAGTTGAAAACGGAATCCTGGGAACAAACTTACAACCACCATCTCGACAAACTGTGCTTGCAGGCACACCCGATCAACAAAACGTTGAAAGCACATTCGCTGCCAACGCTCGACGAATTCTCTGATCTCTCCGAAGCTGGGATAGACGATTACCTCAGAGAATTGCTGGAAGACGATCTCGAAGAATTCGGGATCACATCAACCAAAAGTAAAACGAACTGGCACGAATTGAATAAAGCGCTCGCTTACTTCACCAGGCTGCGGGAAACGATCCGCAACGAAGAGATTCCTGACAGAGATCTCATTCTTCAGGAAATCAACTTCATTCTCGAAAGTCTGAACAGCTCCCGCGCCACCCACATGGCACTGATGCTCATGCCATAAGCTCTGCTCACCAACATACTTTATCCATCAACTGATTGACATCTGATGAGGAATTGATTCATCTTTACTGCATAGGTTAATGCTTTCTTCCTCTGCAGCTGAAATGTCTGAATCATGTTTAATCTATTGCTTCGATGCTTCCGAGTGTTTTCCAATCCCCGGACAGACCAACCACCATCTATACCCGACGACTACCTGACTCACTGGGAATACAGTTTTGGTCTCCATACTTGTAATCTGGGGGACACCGTCCGAGAGGGAGTCAATCCCTTCACAGGTGAACGAGTCGGATTCCCCATCGACAATGGTCTCACTGAGGTTGAGATGGATACCGTACAGGAAGTCTTCGAGCGTTACAGCATCATCGGCCCCGAGCCTGATGGTGAAGGTTATGCTGTCTATGGTAAAGCAGGGGAGTCCATCCGTTTTCGCGGAGGAGAACTGCATGGTAAATATCCCCTGGTTGGGCTTTCAGTTGAAATAACTACCGTTCTCGAAGTAACAGAAGAAGTCGCAGGCATCGTGCTGGAAGTCGCGGGCTGGTAATATGATTATCAATGGTGGCTATAAACGGAACGACCTGCTTCCTGACCGAGAACCAGATGCTGAACTCCTGAAACGCTGGCCAAAAGCAAAAAAGTTTCCTCAGCAGCAGAACTTCACAGATGGATCATCAATGTCGTCAAAGGACATCGCTGCCATGTATCATTAGACGAGAACGGAAATCGAATTTTACCGGAGTAATATCTCTAAAGATCAGATCGTCATGAACTACGAATTCCCTCCTCCGGACTATTTCCCCTGGGTTCATCTGGGAGTTAATACCTTGATCATGTTCCCGATACTGATGTGGGGACTGGGTTTAATCTTCCGCAAAAAGTTGGAGAACTACGAAACTGAGCCTTCGAATAAGCGCGCTGGTTTTCAGTTATCATTCTTACATTGACGGGACTGTTCTGGTTCCCGTTCTTCATCATGTTTCCCATTGCCGGCGTGGGACGCATCCTGGAAAAGAATCGCAAAAATCCACTTCCGCTGGTCATTCTGTTGTCTCTGCCGGTCTTTCTGTATTGCTTCTCTAACAGATACATGTTCATGGGCGCCCGGGAAGCCGCCCAGAGGAGCGATTGTCGCAATCACATGAAACAGTTAGGGCTGCTGTTTGAAACTTATCACGAAGAACTAGGCCACTTCCCTCCAGCAGTTTCCATGAAGGAAGGGGAACATCCTGTCAGTTGGCGGGTTGAATTTGCAGATCGCATGAATGCATTAAACGGTAAGTACGACCGCACACTCTCCTGGGACGCGCCAGCAAATCTTCCCTTACTCAAAAAGAAACCAGCTTATTACAAATGTCCCACCCATCAAGGACAAAGTATTCATCCCGATGCAGGTCACACCAGTTATGCCCTGGTCACTGGGTCAAAGACCATTTTTCCTGAAAGTGGTCCTTTATCAAGGGAGAGATAACTGACGGTATTTCACATACGGTTCTGATGGGTGAAGCCGCCGGTTTGCAGATTCCCTGGACAGCACCTCGCGATATCGATGTCGATCAGCAACCGATCGGTATTAACCTGCCCGGTTCGAAACCACACTCTTCACCTGGTACGTTTTCCTCGTATCACTGTGGCGGCACCTTTGTACTGATGGCCGATGGAAGCGTTCAATGGATCAGCAAAAATGTGGATCCCCAAATATTAAAAGGGAGCCTCACACCCAGCTATGATGATAAAGATGAGTTTGAGCGTGAGGTCATTGATTGAGATATCCTGGGGTAGCCGACATCTATGGCTTACAAGCAATGTAATCCCTAGCCATTTCTTCTAAACGTTGCTTTGCCTCTTCATGTCCCAACTCGACACCACGCTTGAACCACTCAAGGGCTTGTTTAAGATTCTGCCTCACTCCATTCCCATCGCGATAACTTAGCCCCAGGTTATAACAGGCTGCCGGATTTCCAGCGCGAGCCGAACGACGATACCAGTAGATGCCCTGCTTGTTATCCCGCTTCACACCCACGCCTTCGTGATAACAATAACCGACAATGCACTGTGACTCATCATCCCCGAGTTCTGCCGCTTTTTTGTACCATCGGAAACTGGTCCGACGATTCGGATTCACATGCCGCCCCAGTTCATAATAGAGCCCCAGGTTATACATTGCATTCCGATTCCCCAGCTGCGCTGCCTGTCGGAACTGTTTGAAAGCTTCGGCATATCGCGGAGGTCTGCTAGTCGCAAACAATAGCCCCAGGTTTAAAATAGCACTATCGTATTTTCTCACCGCGGCCCTACGATACCACTTCTCAGCCTGCTTACGAGAGCGTCTTATTCCCTGACCATAATGATACGCCAATCCCAACATATAATCACCCCACGGATCTCCCTCCGCCGCAACCTGTTTCAGCAGGGGAATAGCGAGATGCCATTCGTTCTGATCGAGTAGTCGTTCGATCTCAACGGCCATTTGTTTTATGTGAGTGGTCATGAGAGAGTCTGAAGGGGATTCTGATGAGGAATCATTATACCCAGGGCTGACACAGAATAGCTCAGAAAGGATCGCCCATCCTCAATGCGAAATGCTCTTCGAGAAGAGATTAATAACCAGCACACCGGCGATGATCAAACCCATCCCGAGGAGGGCGGGGGTGTCGAGGGTTTGTTTGTGGAAGATGTAGCTCAGTACTGAAATGAGCACGATTCCGCAGGCGGACCAGATCGCATAGACGACACCGGTGGGAATCTTTTCCAGGGTGAGTGACAGTAGATAGAAAGCGATCAGGTATGAGATGATCACGATGAAAGTCGGGACTGGTTTGGTCATCCTTTCAGATGACTTCAGTAGAGTAGTCCCGATGACTTCCGCGATGATCGCCAGAGCCAGATAGAGGTAGACCATGATCACGCTTCTCCTGCGAAACAATTCACTGGTTCTGAATTATCACACACCATAAAAAAAGACATCTCGCGGAGTTCGCGAGATGTCTTATTAAGTGGGCGATGAGGGACTCGAACCCCCGACATCTTCGGTGTAAACGAAGCGCTCTAGCCAACTGAGCTAATCGCCCTTTAATACATGTTTCTGAAACTTTATGAGATCGACTAATTCAGAAGTTCGGTCTCAACCCGATTTCAGAGACACAGATGTTTCCTCTGTGCTTTTCCACCAGACACAAAAGTATCCAGCAGGGTGCGTAATTTATCTAAAAAATGATCGGCCTGACAATAAAAGAAGGGGGGATAAATGTATCTTCCTGCAAAATCCCCCTGAACCCGGTCGAAATAATCGACTCCAACGTCACAGATGTCGAGAAAATATGGAGAAGAACCGCTCCAGAAGCAGCTGAGGACTTGTGAACCCTGTATCTCTGCTGTAGAACACCTGTTGAGCGGAAATCAGCTCTGGAGAGATGGCAGAGTGGCCGATTGTGCAGCACTGGAAATGCTGTGTCCCTTAACGGGGACCGGGGGTTCGAATCCCCCTCTCTCCGCTTCAGACAAATAGCTTTTCGTAGCCTGAGTAATATCAACAGGTTACGGAAAGCTTTTTTTATGGACAGAAAATGGAATTCTCACGGTGAACAATTCGCCCTGATCTTCCTCACGAGGATTGCTTTCGCCGTTTTGCCACCGCCCACTTCATATTTGAAGTCGGAATAGGCGAGCAGGAAGCTATTTTCATCCAGTGGAAGAAGGCTCGTGTAGCCACATGAATCGTCATGATGAATCGTCGTGAATTTTTTCTTCATTGCCCGCGACAATATAAACTGGCTTCGTCCACTGGCGCGCGGAACTGTCGGGCGAAAAAAGGAGCCACCTATCAGGGAAACTCAGCCGTCTGATGCCGGTCTATCCAGAAACGCCGTGCTTTTTCGAAGTCCGGGAGAATTTTCTGCAACTGATCATTGTTTTTCACGTGCTCTTTCAGCCGCTCCAGTCGTCGACCAAGCCAATCCGCGAAGAATAAAGTTGATTTTTTGCTGATGTATTTCGGTTGATTTTTTACTTCCACGTAGAAAGGAGCAGTGCTGGCGAAGCGGAAGGTCCGATCATTTTTGACGAGAACCCGCACCAGGAACCAGCCTGATTGTTCGAACTTGATTTCTACTTCGGGCAATGATTGCGAGGGATCACTCCCAGCCTTATCGCTGCGAATCACCTCTCCATTTCTGATCCATTGAATCTGATCCACTTCATCACGAGAGGTGACCGTTCCAGCAAGCTTGATGATGGCTTCGTTTTCCACCTGAAAAACATGACCGGGAAGTTCACCATCAGCGGTCACTTCGAGGTGTGGGCCATTGGTGACAAATGAGCGTCCCGCGCGAAGGCCTTCCCACCATTTATCCCAGGTCAGTTCACCTTCAACATGCACATAAACCCGGTTGTAACCAACCGGGTTGGGTAACACATCTGAAGCGGAACCTGCCGAGGGGGGAATCCGAATTCCACTATTCAGCAGGTGATAATAGATTTCCTGAGTCCAGTAACCATTCCCTAATGGGGAGGGCAAATTTTGTGTATCTCTGGGAAATCCCCAAGCCTCGGTTTCGTACATCGAAGCACGGCACATATGATTGTTCGCCAGCCCGATGGTGTCGATCTTGTCTGTCATCACCCAGATGGGCACATCCCACCAGAAAGGTTTTTCGATGTCGATGTGAACCTGATCGTGCTTCGCTGCTCTCTTTAGAAACTGAACTGAGGAAGGAAACTCTCGATTTATCGATCTGATATCGAGAGGTGCATCCCGATGAAAATAGAGCAGGGCGCCTCCTTCCCGTTCATCTTCTCCCGCCATCACGTCCATCCATTGATTCTCACCCAGCGATTGAAGAGTCTCTCGGGGAAGCTCTTTCCCTTTCCAGACGTTCCGCTCATTCCACCAGCTGATAACCGGCCCGATGTTCAACTCTTCGGTTTTGAGCAGTAACGGAGCTTCTTCCAGCGGACGATGGATATGCAGGTCGCCACTGTACCACCCCCGCTTGTTCATATTGATCAGGCGTTTGATAGTAAACGCGAGCTTCTTTATCCCGTTTTCAGGTAGTGAGAACTCCCCGCTGAGCTGTTCGTATTCGGGACCTTTTTCAATCTCGAAGGAATAATTTCCCGCAGTGAGATCGTAATTCAATTCGCCCGGAACACAAAAATGATCGAAATGATAGGGAAGCTCGGGATGCGGGACTGCTTTACCCTGTGCATCCTTCAAATGAATACGAAAGGGAACGACTTCGCCTTCTTCATTTTTGACCGTCAATTCCAGAGTGCCGGCAAAGACCATCTCGGCAGTAGCAAGACCCAGATAAAGCTGGATCATCATCAGGAATGCAACTAAACCGGGCGGGGAGAGGCGCATGCTATCATCCTTCTTCGAGCGGTTTCAGGATCTGAAGAACTCAACAAGAGGCTGAACTCTATAAACTTCAGAATAAGGGAACCGAAAGAGAAGTCACAAGCCTCATTAAAATGATTACCCCGGTTTACGGACAATCAACTGGTAGTAAGGAACTTTGAGCAACGGGATATAGGGAATCTTACCCTGGTGCTCTTCCAGAGAAACCAACTCAAAGCGTTCAAGCAGATAGGGAAGATGATCCCGATTCAGATAGACATTGTCATTCGCAAACCAGACCGGCCAGAAGTTCTGCTGGAACCAGCTGTGCTTCTGCAAATCGTCTGCGGGATATTTTCGCGAGACATAAAAGTCGACAATCCCTAGTGTTCCTCCCGGTTTAATTAAATCCCAGGCATGATTCACCGCTTGAATCCAATCGGGAATCATCGTCAGAGAGTATGAAAACGTAACGAGATCAACCTGTCGTTCCGGGGGAACATACTGAGTCGCATCACCACAGACGGCAACCACGTTTGACCAGTTCTGCTCGCTGATTCGTTGTTGACAGACATTGAGCAGGGGTTGGCATAAATCAACCAGATAGGCTTTTTGCAGTTGATCTATCCGTCCTCCCCACAACTCTGCGTTTTCACCCGTACCAGCACCAAGATCTATCCAGATACCGTTTTCAGGGATCTCAAGTTGCTGGAATAATTCCTGACGACCATGCAGCAGGCGACGACGAAACTGATCGTAACCGGTGGCTTGTCGCTGATAGAACGAATTCAACCTGTCGGCGTGAGTTTCCCCTTCAATTCGTGAGGCGATCAAATGCCAGACTGTTTTGGCATCATTCCAGCGGGCTGTCAGAAAGCTCATTTCCTCTCTCCTGTTAACCAACCAGATCGGCGATGTAAAAGCTGCCGTAGGTATTCACCCGGTCCTGATTATGTAACCGGTTGGCCAGTTCGTTTTCGTAATGTAACAGATTGCCCATCACCGTTTCGGTTCCCTGATAATCGACCTTGATGGGGTCGATAAAATCAACCTGCATACCGGCACTTCTCCACAGGAAACGAGTCTGTTCAGCTGACTTGTCCAGGATTGCCTGCCACTCACTCTGCAGGAGTTTCGGCTGAGCACCGGCCATCCAGTCCATATGATCCAGCAGGACAAAGCGGGAAATATTTCCATCATACTGCCGCAGAAAACCTTCGACTGTATTCGTGTTGATTGTGACACGATCAACCAGACCCGCCTTCAGCCGTTCGAAGTTTTCCTGTTTAAGATATTCAGGACAACAGTGAGACTCGTACTGCCCGGTGAGATAGACCCGCCAGAAGTAATTATCCTGCAGTGATCGGAGTGTGAAGACCGTTTCTATGCGATCGATCACGAACTGTACGATCCCTCCCGGGTAACCGGTGTCGATCTGCGAACGCTGTTGACGGGGAACTCCCAACATCGACAAGGTCAGATCACGTCGCATACACCACTTGATAAACCGACTCCAGAGTTGATCGGAAAGTTGTCGTGACAGGTAAATCTCTGTCTGCTCAGCGATATTTTCCGCCGCAAGTAATGAATTGATATCCTCCCGGATTTTAGCCACCCGATCGATATAACAATTCACCCGCCAGGCAAACAGTCCGGACGAACCTCGGAAGTAAAAACTCGAACGACGCCCCTCTGGAGAGAAGAACTTGCCATGTCTATCCCAGTATTTCTGTGAGACAGGGGAGAGTTCATCACGCAGTGCATCCTGATAAATCTCCACCCAGTTCCAGGTGCTTCCCCGTCCAAAAAGTTCAAAGAAGGTTTTGTAATCGAGATTGCGAATCCCGGCGATTTTCAAGTCGAGCAGGGCATTCTGTTTGGGATTCATATCAACGGCATGCACGCGGCGAGGTTCATCGAGCAGGTAATCGAGTGCATTACAGCCAGCGGAAGTGATCACCATCACTTCGTCTTCTGGCCCCAGCTCGAGAGCCTCTCGATCGAGGCGGGGATCTTCCCAGCAGGTGTTATAAACCAGGTTTCCCTGATGAACCCATTGAAAACTTCTACGACTGATTCGTTCTGCGATCATCGACATGATCCTTCATGATTAGGAGGGCTAGATTTCTTCTGACAGACCTTAAAATTCACTCACTCTGAACGACTTCATCTATGTCATTCTGCTTCACAGCAATACCAACTTCTGGCTTACTGAGAGAGGCGATTCTTTACTGAAAAACTAACGAGAAAAATCAGGAACTCTTTAACAATTGTTTTGAACCCGCTCAAGAAGCGGTGCGTGAACTCCTTAAAGCACGTAATGGTTTGAGCATGCGATGCATTAACCCGGAAGAGGTCGCCGCGGAATACGTTGCGGGAATAACGACGACATCAGCTTCTTCCACGACCTCTGTTTCATCTCCTTGAGCAATGCCTGGAATCACCACTTGCTCCTGATCAAAGAAGAGGATCTCCATTTCACCCGTGTCGTACTCGATCAAGGCGCTGCAATGTTCGACCCAGTCCCCCGTATTGAAATAGTGAATGCCATCAATGTCGCGAATGTTGGGAGCGTGAATATGACCGCAGATAATCCCCTCACAACGGCGAGTCCGTGCATGGTCGACGAGTTTCTGCTCATAGTCGCTGATGAATCGCATCAACTGCTTTACCTGGGACTTAATCGCCGCAGAGAGCGTGAACTTTGCCTGCCCTTTGCTGCGAAAAAGTTTATTAAAGAGCGTGTTCGCCGAGAGGATCACGTCATAAGCAAATGAAGCGAGTACCGAGAGCCATTGAGCACCTGTTTCAAACCGGTCGAACTGGTCACCATGAATAACGAGGTAGCGTCGACCATCGGGAGTCTGATGAATGAACTCATCAGAAAGCGTCAGATAACCGAGTCGTTTACCGAAACTGCGAAAGAAGTTGTCGTGATTGCCGGGGGTATAATATATTTCTGTTCCCTGGTCGCTTAACTCCTGAACCCGATCCAGAATCTGGTTATAACTCTCCGGCCAGCGCCATTTTTTTCGTAATTTCCAACCATCAACCAAATCTCCCACAAGATAGAGAGACTCAGGTTGATGAGCCTGTAGAAAACTGAGGAATTCATCAGCCCGGGAATGCATGCAACCAAGATGCACATCACTTACGAAGATAGAGCGAATCTGTCGATTGGCCTCGTTGCCGATCGGTTTCTCTGACATGATCATGACATCCTCCCTGACAGAAAAGAACAGATCGTTGAACGCATCCTGCGACTAATACGAGAAGAGTTGAGAGCAGATGTTGTGCAAGTGAGACGCGGGACTTGCATAAGTGTCCAACAGGATTCGTGACGATGAATTAAAAGAGGGACAAGTTCATTTCTGAGCGAAATGTTATCTTTCAATCATGCGTGGTTGATGAATCCCCCGTTAATCTCTTGCGAATTCGCATAGACCTCAAAGTTCCCACGAAGCCGGGAATGAAGCTGAGATTAAGGTTCATCTTGACCCCAACTGGCAGTTTTGCGACATTCCCTCCCCAACCGATTTCTGTATTCAGTTTGTTGAATTGCACTCTTTAACCCACCCGCATCATTCTTAAAAAGGCTTCTGGTAGATGCGAGACTGGTTCCGTCCATTACTCTGCCTGATTATTGCGGGACTCATTTCGGGCTGTGCTCACATGTCTCCCACCGAGCGAGGCGCATTGACCGGGGAGGGTTAGGGGCCACCGCAGGCGCCATTATCGGAAATTCCACCGAAGGGGCACTTGTTGGAGGAGCAATCGGAACGCTCGCTGGTGCGGCACTGGGCCAACAGGAAGAGATGGAAATCGAGCGCGATGCTGCAATGAGAGCAGCCCGCGAAAGCGAGCTCGCCCGGCGAGCCGTCAGCATGTCCGACGTTATTAATATGTCCCAACAGGGACTGAGCGATGAAACCATCCTGCTCGCCGCCCAGACGCGCGGTTGCCAAATCGACATGAACCCCAATAATTTGATTTACATGAAAGAGCAGGGGTTAGTGAACCTCTGATTAATAAATTGATCAGCGAGGGGAACTGAGCCAGAGACTCAATAAATCCTATTAACACTTGTGTTCGGCAGCTGACCAGGAAGCATCTCAGAGCCAGCCAGAGCAGATCACAACCTGGAAATCGAATCTCATACGTGACATTCCAGAGGGTTTTGAACCTGGATTCGGTGTACATGGGCTAAAATTCCGGCTGGAATTCATGCCGGATTGAGTGTGTGGGTTTCATTCCTTTCCCGTAAATTATATCTTTTGGAAATTCTGGCCAGTCCGGTGGAAACAGGGAAACCTTGTTTCTTTCCACACTTAAGACGAGTCTCACGCCCCCCTTCAGTCAGGGTGAGAACGGGAATTCGGAATAAGTCTCTACCGGGCTTCAAGGAATATTCACCTTTCATATTTGCAGCTGAAGTTACCCGCAGAAAGCGCTGACTTTTCCGCGGAAAGGTCTTCATCAGGAGTGGGATCACCCGATTGGGTTACCGCCTGAATGAAATCTAACTAGGCAGGTTATTTGGAACACCGAAATGGGTAGCAACGGAACGTCTGGTCCTGAAATTGTCATCACAGGTTTTGGAATTGTCTCTCCCGTGGGAATCGGGCAGGAAGAGTTCACAACCGCGCTGATGGAACAACGCAGCGGTATCAAACCGATGGAGCTGCTGACTTCCTCGGCAACCCCCGGGAATGTCGGTGGAGAAGTCACCAATTTTACGGAAGCCGATGCCCGAAAAATCTACCTGAAACCGCTGAAAAAAAGCGTCAAAGTGATGTGCCGGGAAATTCAACTCGGTGTCGCCGCAGCCCTGCAGGCCGTTGAAAATTCCAAACTCGATCTCGATGCCATTGACCACACTCGGTTTGGTGTTGAATTCGGCGCCAACCTGATGTTCAGCCCTCCGTGGGTACTACAAGATGCTTGCTGGAAATGCTGCTCAGAAACCGATTCCGGCTTGGAATTTCACTTTGACGAGTGGGGTGAAAAAGGCCTGGCTTCGATGGAACCTCTCTGGCTGCTTTGCTACTTACCGAATATGCCCGCCTGCCATATCGGTATCTCGATGGACGCCCGCGGACCGAGCAACTCCATGACCGTTGATGAAGCCTCCGGAAATCTGGTTCTGGGCGAAGCGATGAGCATCATCAGCCGGGGCTGGGCTGATGTCATGATTGCAGGCACCACGGGAACCCGCGTCAACCCGGTCAAATCAATTCACGGTCTCTTCTGGGACGAACTCGCCGAGCAGTCTGGTAGCCCGGAAACCTGGTCCCGCCCCTTCGATAAAGACCGCAATGGACAAGTCCTTTCTGAAGGGGGAGCCTCGTTCATTCTGGAAACAGCTGAGCATGCTCAGGCTCGTGGAGCCAAAATCTGGGCTAAAATGCTGGGCTCAGGAGCAAGTTGCCTCTCTGACGATGCAGGCAAAGCCCGCTACCGGGAAGCCTTGGCCGCCGCCATGAAAGCAGCCCTGCACAGTGCCGGCCTGACACCTGCCGATATCGGCCACATCAACGCCCACGGACTGGGAGAACGAACCACAGACCACGAGGAAGCCCTCGCCATTCACGATGTTTTTGGAGAGTACGCCTCTCAAGTCCCGGTTACCTCCCTGAAAAGCTACTGGGGAAATCCGGGAGCCTCCTGCGGTTCGCTGGAGCTGGCAGGTTCGCTGGTAGGGCTTGAAAAAGGAGTCGTTCTGCCGACTCTCAACTTCACCGCTCAGGCGGAAGACGATCCCAAACTAAACATCGTGCACTCAGAGCCGCTCCCCGTCGACAACAAGGTTGTCCTCAACATCAACGTCACCCGTCCAGACCAGGCCAATGCTGTGATTGTAGAAGGGCTTTAAGCCGTCTTCAGATTAGAGCCGGGACCAGAATCAGGAGAAATAAGCAGTCCGGGAAGGCCAGTCCCAGCCCCGAAAAACCTTGCCCTTGCGAGATTTGGGAGACAGGGTAATTCTTGCAGAAACATTTTAGTCATCAAGACTTAGTTCCTTTTAGTCCTTCGATTTTCTTGACAGTTTGATCCGGAAACGATACTCTCACCTATTAAAGGGTGCAAGGATCAGTCTGTGCGGTCATTTTCCATATGAATAGACAGGTTCAATAGCCTGTACCGATTGTATGGATGAATTTATTTTCCAGTCCACCAGTTGATCGGACCAAGTTGTGAATGGTTAACCATCTCGTCATTCAGGTTGGAATTTTCGCCATGTTGGGTATTCTGTGAGGCATTTACGATGTTGGCGTAGATGCTTTTAACCACACCTGATGACATTCACCCGGGGGTTCGCCTTGGGGAATATGTTTAAGGGAACATATTCGTGAAAGTGAGAATGTTCCTTTTTTATTGTACCTGCATTTTTTCACAGGTTCTGTCAGAGTCAAGCTCATAAGACCTCCGCAGGAGATAACCAGCGGCCAATCAGAGACAACACCTGATTTAATTATACAAAAATACAAACTGGAGAAATGGGCCCAGGGTGAGCCCCTGAACCTGACCATCCAGTTAGAGACTAAAGTAATTTTGGTAACAGAGCTCTTCAGCTCACCTCGAAGAACGAATGCATCACGCAGCATGATTCAGGTGAGCCGGAAATCCTTCTTTTAATACAAGATCGAATTGGACAGGAGAATGCTCCTGTGTAGGTCGACCACTCAGACAAGGTTCCACTCACTTTAGGGAAATGGATGAACGGCAGAAATCCTGAGAATTGTGAATGCAATTCATCGTGACAAAAGGGATCGATCCAGAGATCGTCGCTGAGGAATCGAACGGGCGATCCTGTCACCCGCATCAACATTACGGCGAGGGATCGGAACTGGTCGTCACTATCGATCGCGTCACCGGTGACCCCACCATGACAATCGACGCCAAAGAAGTGGAACCCGATGTCATGGGTGACCTTCTGGGCCGCATTGCCGCTCAAACTGCCAAGCAGGTCATGATCCAGAAGATTCGAGAAGCAGAACGCGACGCTCTCTTTGACGAATACATGGAAATGAAATGGCAACTTGTCACCGGGACAGTCTCCCGCGTGGATGGTGGCCGATCTGTTACGGTCAATCTCGGTAAAGTCGAAGGTATCCTTCCCCGCAGTGGAGATTCGGGCGAAGAGCACCGAAACGGCGAGCCTTTGACTATAATCCTGGAAGTTCGAAAAGTTGGCAACCGCGTGCGTATCGTCCTCTCTCGATCACACCGTGAAATGGTCCGTCGACTCTTTGAAGTTGAAATTCCGGAAATCGCCGAAAACGTAATTGAAGTTCGTTCGCTGGCACGCGAAGCGGGATTTATCGGTCAAAAGTCGCTGTCAGCTGTTTCGACACCAAAGTCGACGCTGTCGGAGCGTGCGTCGGTATCGGTATCGCGAAGGCGAATTTTATTAATATCGTTGACGAACTCCATGGTGAAAGGGTGATATCGTTCGCTGGAACGACTCGCTACAGGTTCTGGTACCGAACGCATTACAACCCGCTGATGTTCAGGACGTCATTCTCCGCCGATGCTGAAGCGAGAGTAATCGTACTGGTGCTGACGATCAACTTTCACTGACCATTGGCAAAAAGGGGCAGAATCGTTCAGACATCGTGAGTGGGGTGGGACATTCAGGTAATGACCCCAGGACATGCTGGACCAGCAACTCGACGAGTCTGTCACTGGTTTTGTTCAGGCTCCGCATGTTAACGAAGAACTGGCCGAGAACCTGGTCGCGCAAGGGCTTTTTCACCTTTGAGCAGTCTTTCCATCTATTGAGCCGGACCAACTTGCCGAGATGGGAGGTTTGACCGAAGAACAGTGTGACGAGATCATCGATTTCGCTGACATTGAAAGCGAAAGACTGACCAACATGGATACCGGTTCAGCCAGCTATTGCGAATAAGAAGCGAAGCGACCAGACCCTGAAGGCGACACCGTGGAAGTTGGAAGAGAGCTACTTCCAGATGACAATGAAGTATTGATGAAGAACAACCTGAAACAGCGAGGCAGAACCTGCCGAACCTGCTACTACAAGCAAATAGAGGAATTGGACTCTGTAAAGAGAGTGTTCAAGTGAAAACGGAAGAAGCTGAGTCGGACAAACTCCGACTAAAAGAAGAAGCCTGAAACCTGAGCTAATGTCCAGTCTTCTTCTGTGCTCATTCACAAACAAAGGAGCATCAGTAAATAAGAAACCCTGAAATTTATTCACCTGCTCAAAATCCAAAACTTTCTTCTTTAATCAATCTTCAAGTGCAATTAATCGTGTTCTGGCCATCACCGCAGGCCTGACAGTTCAGCACACCTTCGAACACAAACTTTCCATCAGATCTCATCCTGGAATTGATATTTAATCGCTTGAGAACCCGATCATAAATGAAACTGTTACTGATAGTTTCCCCGGATCGGTTCTGGCATCAAGATTTTTAAACACCCGATTGGTTTATTCAGGGGATTGAACTTTGAAAGTTCGAATCTTCGCTTTGGCTAAAGAGCTGGGGCTGGACAGTAAAGATTTAATTGACCTGGCAAGTGAAGCAGGAGTGATTGTAAAGAACTCCGCTCTGGCCAGTATTTCGCCCGAGGAGCGCGACGTTATCGTTGCGCATGTGAACAGCAAATCAGGTTCACCCCGAGATGAACGCCGAAGAAACCGCTCGCTCCTGTTCGCCGAAAAGCCCTGATCCCGGATCCAAAATCCGTCAAATCCGCTCCATGGCTCCGCGTCCTCAGATTCGCTCACAGCAGCATGAGGAAACGATCGAAGATCAGAGCTCAGCTGGAGGTACCAGCACCGCTGTTGATACTCGAGAGTCGCATTCAACAAAAGACGATGCAGACTCCGATCTTGACGTCACACAGAAAACGACCGCGGATGTTGTTGACGACGATAGAACAGAATCTGCTGGATCAGCCGCAGGTACAGATCAATCCACAGATGCTGATAATGAAATTGAGTCGATCAGCCGTGACGATTTCTCACCTCAGGGAAATCAGGGCTCACTCCGTGAAATGCGACCACGTGGAAACGTGAGGAGGGAACCCGTAAAGGGAACGACCGACAAGAATAAGCCAAAACTGCCTTACCGACATTGCTGCCTAAACCTAAGTTCGAGATTCCCAAGAAAACAGAGAACAAGGGAGAAGCAGCCGCTCAAAAACCAGACGTCAAGTTAACACCTGACTTGCTGGCTGGTCAGAGTCCGCTCGCATCACACCTCCAGAAATCGATTGAACAACGGGGGCGAAAAGGCCATAAAGGCGAAGAGCCTCAGGAACGGGATGAAGTCCGTAAATCAGCCAAGGAAGAACAATCGCTGAAACGCGATCGACGTCGTGGTAGTAAACGGCTTATGGACGAGGTGGAGGGCGAGCAGAGCTGCAAAATCTTCCCATCGACGTTTCCGCAAACGTGTTCAAAAAGATATTGTCCGAAAGACATCCATGATGATTGAACCTCCAATTACGGTACGAACGCTATCAGGGCTTTGATTGGATTCCCCCTCCAAAGACATCATCAAAAATTCTCTGAATCAGGGAAATATGGTGAATATTAATGATGGCCTCTCTGTAGAAGAAGCTCTTGAGATCTCCCTGGAATTAGGGTCGAACTGGAAATCAAACGACAGGAGACTGCAGAAGATCGATTATCTCAATCTGTCGAAGTAGAAGAAGCTGCAGAAAACCTCGAAACACGACCTCCGATCGTTACCATTCTGGGTCACGTCGACCATGGTAAAACATCCTTACTTGATAAAATCCGTGAGGCGAATGTTACCTCAGGCGAAGCGGGTGGAATCACCCAGCATATCGCTGCTTATCAAGTCGATCATAACGATCACAAAATCACTTTCGTCGATACACCGGGTCACGCCGCCTTTGGTGAAATGCGTGCTCGTGGTGCGAACGTAACGGACATTATCGTACTGGTGGTCGCCGCTGATGACGGTGTGATGCCTCAAACCAAAGAGTGTATCAGTCACGCCAAATCGAGTGGTGCTCCGATCATCGTCGCTATGAACAAGTGCGACCTCCCCGATGCAGACGAGCAGAAAGTCCTGCAGGATCTCGCAGCTAACGAAATTCTGCCCGCCGAGTGGGGGGGTGAAATCGAAGTCATTCGCACCTCAGCCATGACTGGTCAGGGTATCGATGATCTTCTCGAAACAATCCTGCTGACAGCCGAGTTACATGAATACAAAGCCAATCCAGAGCGTGACGCTGTGGGTGTCTGCCTGGAAGCCTTCCGCGATGAAGGTCGCGGGGTCATGTCCTGGTTCATCGTACAGAAAGGAACACTTCGTGTTGGCGATGTTGTTCTCTGTGGCGAGTCCTATGGACGTGTCCGTGCTCTGTATAACGATCGCAACGAAGAGTTGCAGGAGGCTCCTCCCTCAATGCCGGTTAAAGTCGCCGGTATGGACGAAGTCCCCGGAGCAGGGGAGTTCTTCTTCGTCGTTCCCGAGATCGACGAAGCACGCCAGATCGCCGATTCAAGGCGTCACCGCGACCGAGCTGAAGTTCTGGCAAAGCGCCGTAAATCGATCAGCCTGGACGATCTGCTCTCCGCAGCTCGCAAAGGTTCGATCTCTGACCTGCCTCTGATTGTTAAAGCAGATGCCCCAGGTTCGCTGGAAGCCATTCGCTCTGAACTCGCCAAACTGGAACACCCGGAAGTCCGCGTGCAGATCATCCACGAAGGTGTCGGTGGGGTTAACGAGAGCGACGTCTACCTCGCCAGTGCATCGGGGGCCATTATCGTGGCCTTCCACGTGATTGCTGAAGATCGGGCAGAACTACTGGCCGAGCAGGAAGGGGTCGATATCCGCCGCTTCCGCATCATTTACGAACTGACCGAGACGATTAAACGCTCTCTGGAAGGGTTGCTTGAACCGGAAGAAAAAGAAGTGGCAACAGGTCGAGCACTTGTCCTCCGAGCCTTCAGCTTCAGCAAAGTGGGTAAAATTGCCGGATGTCGCGTACTGAATGGAACCATTGACCGTAACAATCGTATTCACGTTATTCGCGATCAAACGGTGATCAATAACTACTCCATTGCTTCATTGAGACGTGAAAAGGATGACGTCAAGGAAGTTCGTGAGGGGATGGAATGCGGTATTCGTCTGGATGGCTTCAACGACGTCAAAGAGGGAGACCTGCTGGAAGCATATCGCATCGAAACGATCAAACGAACCCTGGATTAATTAACACTCACGAACACATCCTCACTTCACTCAGTCTGTAATTTCCATCTTTCAACTTGCGACTTGCAGAGCTGCAAAATGAATGTGAAATGGACTCATCCTTTCCTCTCAGGAAACTTCTCATAGAACATGACTTCACGTCGTCTGGAAAAACTGGCACAAGCGATTAAGGAGCAGGTCAGCACGACCATCCTGCTGCACCTGCGCGATCCTCGCGTCAAAAATGTGACCGTTACCGGCGTCGAGGTAGCCCCTGATGTCCGGTCAGCCAAAGTCTATGTTTCGATCATGGGATCAGAGAAAGAACAGTCACTCTGCCTGCATGGACTCGAATCAGCCAGAGGCTTCCTGCAATCGAAGGTCGGAGACCGGATCCAGACCCGGTACACCCCGATCCTCAGTTTCGTACTGGATGACGGAATCAAGAAAAGCTTCGAAGCGGCTCGAATTATGAGCGAGATGGAAATGGAGGAGTCGGCCAACAAGTCCCCGGATGAGACTGGCGATCAGGAACTGGAAGACTAGAATTGACGGAGAATTGCTGCACTTATTTCAATTTAATTCACCCCCAACCTATAGTTCAGTGTGGGTTATTTTCCCTGAGTGGAATCAAACCTGTTAATTCACTGAAGCCAACTTCAGAATCCAGCTCCACTTGTTAAGGGTTTTTTGAAGTAGTCTAATTTCAATTTGCTGGGTCTCCAACTCAGGGGCCTGTTCACCGAGATCACACCTTTCAGATAACGATAACAGATATGGCTGCTGAACCCTCATTGAAAGCTACACAAACAGGCCATCAGTAAAAGTTGATTCCATTGCTTAAAAGCAATATGGAACTTCTATACCGAAACTTGACCTTGCTCCGTACTTGAAACAATCCTGTTTGCCATCTGCCCGGGAAAACAATACTGTTGAAGCAGCTCAGGAATTATTCGAACGACTCAAGAACTCGTTTTGTGATTTAAACGAGATGCGGGTCAGCTCCATCACAGAACTCGTCGAGGTTATTGGTGATGACCGACATTGAATATCGTGCCCTGCGAATCCGCTCAGTATTGCAGCACGTGTTCGAAACCACCTTCAGCTATGATCTGAGCAGTTCACACGGAAGACTCAGGACCAGGCTCAAAGTTCCTGAATAAGATCCCACATCTTTCACACTTCGTAGGCCAGTACACTCTATTGCAGGTTCTTTCTGCACATGTAGTTCCCGCTGATCAGAACATCGGTTAGCAACCTGGTTCGGATTTACCTCTGCTGATTCTGGTGAAGACAAAGCCTCTGACTCACTCAAATCATCCGTTCGCAAAAGCGAAGCCCAGGCATTTTTCTATCTGCTGCGATCCGCCTCCTGCGACGAAAAGTACATGAAGAAGATCGTCAAAGAGATCGAGACCTCTGATGGTGAGCACTTTGATCTCATGGATGCACATACTCGGTATACCAATCTGCTGGCAGGCAAGCCGACCCGGAAAAAAGTAGCGGCAAAAACCAAAGCAGCGCGCACAGCTAAAACGACCACGAAGAAAGCAACCACCAAGAAGAAAACGGCCAAGAAAACCGTTAAAAAAGCAGTCCCGAAAAAAGCCACCACGAAAGCAGCCAAGAAAAAAACCGCTCCCAAGCAGGTCAAAAAGAAAGTCGTGAAAGCCGCCAAGAAGACCGCGACGACCAAAAAGAAGAAAAAATAGAGAACTCTTAAACTCTCAGAACGAACGACGTCTTCTTATCGGTCACAAAATCCGCATGATTACATATCGGTCAGAGTGCTGAAAACGACCGGATCACCTGTTTAAAAAACGGTATCTTAAAACAGAGACGACTCCAGAATAAGAATGTCCGTCTTCTGAAACTGTCGCTGAGAGACTAATAGACTCCCTTTTCGGCTTGGCTCGACATTACCCGGCGACATACAATCGATGGTGAGTTACCGTACTCTCCTGTCGATGTCCCCAGTGGTGGATTCAATTTCCATCACTGTTTCATTCCCAGGTTCTCATTCCTACCCAGGCCTGTCGACATTCGAATCGAATCCTCAGGTTCCTATTTACTCTGGTGTTTTATGATGAGTCACTCTAAGAGCCGTTCATTTCTTCTGCTCAATCGCTCGTTCTGCTGTGGCCTGATCTTAGCCGCATATCTGCTCACGACAGCCTTTTCTTCGCTGTCTGCAGACGACCCCAAAGTCTCTGAACCAGCAGAAGAAAAAACACCTCTCGAAAAATACATCGAAGAGCAGCAAAACAGGCCGATCATTCTCGATGAGATAAAAATTCCTGACCTCAAAGTAAGTCCGAGTGAACAGGACAACAATAAGAAGGAAGCCCTGGCTCACTTTCTAACGGCTCGAATTCTGTTCAACCGGAATGCCCACCAGCAGGCACTGACCGAACTGCAGAAAGCAGCCGATCTCTCACCAGGGTCAAGCGAGATTTACGAATTACTGATCCCGTTGGCGATTGGTTTGAATCAATCAGCCCTGGTTGAAAAATATGTCTCGAAAGCGGAGAGTTCCGATCCGGATAATTACCAGCTCCTCGTCCGGGTTGGTCGTTATATGCAACAACAGAACCGCATCGATGAAGCCATCCGACTTTAAAACGAGCTACAGAATCTTCACGACTTGATCATAAGTCGGGTGAATATGTGCTGTTCCAGTTTGAGTTAGGCATTTGCTTACCCTCTACCCAGCAACATGCTGAAGCCGCAAATTCATATGAAGTCGTCTTCAATGCGATTCTGCATCCAGAGGAGTACGCGCTGAATGCGCAGATTCAATCTCGTTTGATGTCTGACCGTTCGCAATCAATGGAGCGCATTGGGCGAGCATTTCTGGACGGAGAACGTCTTGATCTGGCAGAACAGGCATCTGAAGCCGCTTCCAAATTCGGCACAGGCAAACCCGCACTCCTTGGTTTCAACCTGGCTTGCTTACCTGAAAAAGGGGAATACGAAAAAGGCTCGAACAATCTGCAGGCGTATTTCGACGCCCGCTTACAGAACAAAGGGCGAGAGGCATATGAGCTTCTTAAAGAGTTTCTCGTAAAACTGAACCGGACAGACGAACTCATTCCCCGTCTCGAAAACTGGCTGAAAATGATCCTCGCAATTCAAAATTAAAATACTTTCTCGCCGAGCAGTACATCGAACAGAACAAGCTGGACGAAGCCGAATCTCTGGTCAAATCGACCCTGGAAAATCGTGGCGATCCGGAAGGCCTCGTCAGCCTGGCCGAAATTTATTTTCGCAGACGGGAAGCAGAGCAACTGCTGGACAGCATGAGCACGCCTTCAAAAGTCAGCAGAATGTGGAAGCATTACAGGACTTGATGAATCGGATTGAACAGGATCCTGAACTGACCACCTCACTCCTGGATGTTGCAGTGACCCGGCTGGAGGACGATCTGGGTTTCGAAGGAGCGCTCTTAATGGCCAAACTGGCAGAGACCGCGAAACGAACCGATCTGGTTTCACGCTTCTATCCCTACACGCTTACCAAGCGAGGAGATCGGGCTTTCCCACTCTATCAGTCCTGGGGCGAGTACCTGATGAAAGTCGAGGAGTATGAGAAGGCTATCGAAGTCTGGAAAGCGGCCATCAAGGAAGTTCGGCTCAACAGCTACCGCCATATTTTTCTTTCGCGACTGGCCGATGCCCAGGTAGAAATAGAACAGTTTGATGATGCCTTACAGGCCGTCAAGCAGGCACGTGCACTGAATGACTCAGATCAACTCCATTTCCAGGAAGCGTGGATTCACTATCGGGCTCATCAGGATGACGAGGCAATTGCACTCTTTGAAGAATTTCGTGTCAAAGAGGGGACAATCCCCACTTTGAATCGTTCTGCACATCTGTTGCTTTCAAACCTTTATGTTCAGAAAGGGGATGTCGCGAATGGAGAAAAGGTTCTCGAAGACCTGATCAAGTTCGATCCCGAAAATCCGACCGTCAACAATGACCTCGGATATCTCTACGCCGACCAGGGTAAGAACCTGGAAGATGCCGAGAAAATGATTCGCAAGGCTGTGGCTGCGGAACCAGAGAATGCAGCCTATCTGGATAGTCTCGGTTGGGTACTCTTCAAATTAGGGAAATATGAGGAAGCAATCACCCACCTGGAAAAAGCGATTGGAATTCTGGAAGAGGGCGACCCCACAATCTGGAACCATCTGGGCGAATGTTATCACGCCTTGAACAAAGAGGAAGAAGCCCAGAAAGCCTGGAATACCGCACTGACAAACGAAAAAGCCTCTGAAAAACCAAATCAGAAACTGATTGAGGAACTGGAAGCCAAACTCTCTAAAGAAAATGAGTGAGCGACCTTCAGGGAAGACTGGACAGAACCCCTCAGATTGTGGATAAGAAACCAGGCAGAGGGAGTTCCCCTTTGTCACTTTTGACATGCATGTAAATTCAGCTGAAAGATGTTCACAGCTGGAATAAACCCCTTAAGAAGGTATAGAAATGGCAGGACATTCCCATTGGGCGAATATCGCCGCGAAGAAGGGCGTGGCTGATAAAAAAAGAGGTAAGCTCTTCGGCAAATTAAGCCGTGCGATTATTGTTGCCGCTCAAGGGGGTGGTGGAGACCCTACGACAAACCTTCGGCTGCGCTATGCGATTGATAAAGCCAAAAAAGCAAGTATGCCGAAAGACAACATCGACCGCGCCGTCAAAAAAGGGTGTGGCGAAGGGGGCTCTGAACATTACGAAGAATTGCTCTATGAGGGTTACGGAGCAGCCGGTGTGGCCGTTTTGTGTGACATTCTGACCGAGAATCGAAACCGCACCGCCAGCGAGGTCCGTAAGATTTTCGAAGTCCATAACGGCAACCTGGGTGCTACCGGTTGCGTCGCCTGGATGTTCGAACGCAAAGGGCTCTTCCTGGTTCCAGCTGAGGGAAATACCGAAGAAGCACTCTTTGAAATTGCGGTCGAAGCAGGTGCCGAAGATGTCCGCGATTCGGGTGACTCTTTTGAAATCCTGTGTGATCCCGATGCATTCGACGCTGTCAATCAGTCACTCGAAGAGCAGGGGATCGAAACCACCATGGCCGAAATCACCCGCGTAGCGGCCAACACAGTGGAGCTCGATGCGACAGATGGAATGAAAGTCCTCAAACTGATCGAAGCGCTGGAAGATCAGGATGACATTCAGAATGTGACGGCTAATTTCAATATCTCTGATGAGATCATGGAAGAGCTGGCGGAATCGATGTAATTCACAATCCAGGTGGCTGGGTTTCATCGACCGGGGGCTCTTTTTCCCCAAGATCTGATGTCGCGGAACGAATGAAGTTCTATTCCACCTGTATGGACTCGTTAGCGCATTCTGTTACACTGTACATAATACACGCGTTTGGACATCAATTTCTGTTGAATGAAATGCCGAACAGGATGGAGTCCTCCCCTGAAGAGACTTGCTGAAACGTAGTACTATGCCAATTGAATTTCGCTGCGGACAATGCCACAAACTTCTTAGAACAAATGAGGATAAAGCGGGCCTCGCTGCCCAGTGCCCGGGATGCGGTGCTGATGTAGTGGTACCGGACTTACCAGAGCAACCTTTCTCCGATGGCTCGATGGATGAACTCGAAATCGATTTCGAGGAGAATCCTTCCAGCCGAAGACGCAAAAAATGCCCGATGTGCGGGCAACAGGTGCAGCCTGGAGCCGATCGTTGCCGTAATTGTGGCGAGTTACTCGAAACTGAAGATCAGGGTTGGTATTCACCCACAAAGAGTAACGCTGACCTGAAACCCCACCGGGGTGTGGTGCCGATGGTCATCTCGATTCTCAGCTGGTTCTTCTTCTGCTTTCTTCTGGCCATTCCCTGTCTGGATTCTGGGCTGATCAGGATCTGAAGAGTATGCAGGCAGGAGTCATGGACTCAAGGAGAGGGTCTGACCCGTGGTGCGAAGATTATTGCGATTTGTAATGTCGCTTTGGTGTAGGTTTTATGTTTGTGGCCTTTTGTTGTCTCGGTGTGATCGGTTCAGCAGTTCAACCTCGATAAAACTTCATGCATGAGAATTAGAACCGATTCTGATACCCGGTGGGGGTTGTTTTGAAGCTGCAAATAAAGGCTCACTATGACGCATCAGAATGTGCACCATCAGAGGTTTCAGGACCACATATAATAGAAACTGGCTGGAAGTGACGACAATCCTGATCCTCCCCCAACCCCAACTGGACAGAATGAAGGGCCGCTCGTTAAATTGAAGAGGACCTTCTCGGTAGGATAGGGCGAGTTGGAAGCTTCCCCGAAGTAGAGAATCCTCCTGAAAAAGTTTTGAAACTGTTTTCAAGGAATGAAAACACTGATGGCTCGAGAACGAATCATACAGAATTCTGCAGATCCCCCCCTCACTCAGGATGTATCAAACCATGGGGAGGGAACAGAAAGAGTGGAGATGGAGAACCAGGACTTCCATAGCGACAGCCTCCGCTACGATGACGACCTGCGTCCGCAATATCTCAAAGATGTCGTCGGTCAGAGAAAAGTCGTCGAACGCATCAAGATCATGATCGATGCCACCCGGCGGCGTCAGGAACCTCTTGGGCACCTCTTACTCGATGGCCCTCCCGGTCTGGGTAAAACGACGCTGGCAACTGTTATCCCGAGAGAATTGGGAACGGAACTGCAAATCACCTCCGGCCCCTCGCTCTCCGCACCCAAAGATCTGCTTCCATTTCTGACCAATGCGAGTCACGGTTCGATTCTATTCATCGATGAAATCCACCGGATGCCGCCTGCTGTGGAAGAATTCATCTATCCGGCCATGGAAGACTATCGTGTCGACATCACGCTGGGTGATGGACTCAACGCGCGTACGCTCAACATGAGTCTGCAGAAGTTCTGTGTCATCGGTGCAACGACTCGTAGTGGCATGCTGACAGCCCCCCTCCGAGATCGGTTCGTCAATCGGGAACATCTCGATTTCTATGAAGAACCCGATCTTACAGAAATCATCGTTCGCAACGCCCGCAAGTTAAACACCACAATCACTTCAGACGCGGCCGGTCTGATCGCGATCCGCAGCCGGGGAACACCACGTAAGGCAAACAATCTGCTCCACTGGATTCGTGACTACGCCGCAGTGAAATCAAACACAGGCGAGATCACCCTGCAACTGGCTAATGATGCGATTGGTATGCAGGAGATCGATCATCTGGGACTGGAAGAGCAGGATCGGCGTTATCTGAACACCCTGTATGAAGTCTTCGCGGGTGGGCCGGCAGGGCTCACGGCCATTGCACATACGATGGATGTTCCACCCGATACTCTGGAGGATGAAGTCGAACCCTTCCTGCTGCGAAGTGGTTTGATCAAACGGACTCCACGTGGCCGCATGCTGACGCCCAAAACTTACAATCATCTGCAACTTGAACCACCCGCCGCTTAATATTCATAGCCATAAAAAAGCGAGGAAGGGCTGACATACAGCCTCTTCCTCGCTTAAGTTTGTTCAGTTGTAATGTCGCTCTGGAAGCAATCTCACCCTGAGATCTACTTGGCAGCAGCCAGAGCAGCATCGTAGTTCGGATGCTCTGAAATCTCGGAGACGTATTCGACATGGGTCAGTTTGCCATCCCCATCAACGACGAAAATCGCACGGGCAAGACAGCGATTGAGCGGCCCACCAGTGATCAGCACTCCGTAATCTTCACCGAACTGAGTTGACTGGTGAGCACTCAGGGTGATCACATTTTCGGCGTTTTCAGCTCCACACCAGCGTTTCTGGCCGAAGGGAAGGTCCATGCTGACAACCAGAATCTCGGCATTTTCGAGATTTGCGGCCTCATCATTGAATTTTTTGGTCTCCGCATGGCATACAGAGGTGTCTAATGAGGGAACCGTTGCAATAATACGGGTCTTGCCGGCAGAAGAAGCCAGGGTCACCTCTTCCAAACCGTTATTCTGCAGTTTAAATTCAGGTGCTTTGTCACCCGATTGCAGTGCCTTGCCAGCCAGGTCTACGGGATTTCCTTTAAGGGTTACGGCACCAGTCCGAACATCTGACATGAGAGTTCCTTTCATCAGGGAACATATAATATTGAGTTGAATTCAGAGATATTTCAGTCAGCTTGCACTTGTCCAGACAGGATTAAGACCTTGAACGAGGGCATGCCCACCACCTCGGTTGAGTATGGCAGATTAGGATACCAGTTTCAAGCAAGAGCGTTTGAAAACCTGATTTTTACTCTCAATCAAACGCCTGCAATTAGACTTCGCTATCCAGTTAGTTTGCAGAATAGAGAACACTCCCGCGAGATCAGTACTCCGCACAACTTCTATAAAACATTACGATAATAAAACTTCACGATCATGAGTTCCACATACAATTATGATGTCCTGGTTGTCGGGGCAGGACATGCCGGAATCGAGGCTGCCCTGGCCGCCGCAAGACTGGGCGCCAAAACTGCACTTCTCACGATGAGCTGCGACACAGTTGGTGCGATGAGTTGTAACCCCGCCATTGGTGGAGTTGCCAAAGGTCAAATCGTCCGCGAGATCGACGCCCTCGGCGGAGAGATGGGGCTCGTCATCGATGAAACCGGGATCCAATTTCGCATGCTCAATCTGAGCAAAGGTCCGGCGATGCATTCTCCCCGGGCTCAGGCTGATAAAAAAGCGTATCAATTCAGCATGAAGCATCGTGTCGAGCAGCAGGATAATCTGACGCTGCGACAAGAGATTGTCGAATCACTAATTGTTGAGCAGGGTGTTATCAAAGGAATTCGAGTTCGAGGAGAGGCGCAGTATCTGGCGGAAGCAGTGATCCTCACCACGGGAACATTCCTGCAGGCGATCATGCACACTGGCGAGGCGAAAAGCAAAGGAGGCCGGGCAGGGGAAGGAACTACCGGTAATCTCTCCGATTCTTTGCGAGAACTTGGTTTCCAACTCGAACGCTTCAAGACTGGTACACCAGCTCGCTTGAATGGCCGCACGATCGATTACTCGGTTGTGGAAATTCAACCAGGTGATGAAAACCCGGTTCCGTTCTCATTCATGAATGAACGTATTGCTCAACCTCAACTCGATTGTTATCTGACAGAAACCAACGAAACAGTTCATCAGGAAATTCGTGATAACCTGCATCGAGCGCCGATGTATAGTGGTCAGATCAGCTCAACGGGCCCCCGATACTGCCCATCCATCGAAGATAAAATCGTCAGGTTTGCGGACAAGCAATCGCACCATATTTTCCTGGAGCCTGAGGGACGAAATACACAGGAAGTTTATTGTAATGGTATCTCCACCTCACTTCCCCGGGATGTTCAAGACCGGATGATCCACGCCATTCGCGGACTCGAAAAAGCAGAGATTATGCGCTATGGTTATGCCGTCGAGTACGATTTCGCCCCTCCCACGCAATTAAAACCAACCCTCGAGACTAAAGCTGTCGAGGGGCTCTACTTTGCCGGTCAATTGAATGGGACCACAGGGTATGAAGAAGCAGCAGGCCAGGGACTGATCGCCGGTATTAATGCTGCTCTCAAACTCAAAGGTGCTGCTCCATTCATACTCGATCGAAACCAGGCCTATCTGGGTGTGCTGATCGACGACCTCGTCACCAAAGGGGTGGATGAGCCTTACCGGATGTTTACATCCCGCGCGGAATACCGGTTATTGCTGCGGCATGATAATGCAGACCGCAGGCTTACCCCACTCGCTGCCGAGATTGGTCTCGCCTCCCAGGATCGGATTACCCAGCTGGCAGGATACGAAGCGGAGATCAACCACGCGCTCGAAATTCTGCGGACCGAGCGTTACCACGGTAACCCACTGGAAGAGCGTCTCCGTCGTCCTGACGTCGACTGGAACGCCATCTGCCAGCTCTCTCCTACCTTGTCTGAATTGACGATTTCGGATCGAGCCCGGGATCAGGTCTGCATCGAGGTTAAATACGCTGGTTATATCCGGCGTCAGACAGCGGATATCGAAAAACAGGCTAAAATTACCCAGCTGCGCATCCCCGACACCTTCAATTACAAGGGTATTCACCAGTTGAGAATTGAAGCGCGCGAGAAACTCGACCGCGTCCGCCCCCTGAATCTGGGACAAGCCTCGCGAATCAGCGGAATTACGCCGGCGGACCTGGCGGTGGTCACAATGTACCTGAATCAACCACGCTGAGCTCAGCCGAACGTCACTGTCCAGTTCATGTTCAAGTCAATGCTGGCCATTCTACCTACCCGTTGCAGATTTTTTTTATTCCCGTTTTGCTTAGCTAGCTCATCATAATTCCTTGGGGATCAAAGCCTTAGTACTGGCAAGAGTTTGCGTCTGGAAAACTGGCAGAGAGTGGGGGGGATAAGGGGAAGAGAAGTCCTGTTGACCGATTCCATAGATTAGATACAATCGGTTGTGTTGAGAAGAAGGGTAATCTTTCTTATCGCCGAGTCGATTGTGAATTCAACTCAATCCCCCACGTGGGCAGATATAACAGATTCACAACTACTTATTTATTTTGCATTGATTGGTTAGTCACAACTTTGAGACTGAACAACAGCGTGCCGGAAGAGGGTCAACCTGTGGGCCATGAAGGCCCCTTGAACTCTACCTAATTTGCCCGCTGTTCCTGGGAAGGAACCTGTAAACACCTGATGGGTGCTGCTTCTTACCTTATCTCAAAGTTCAAAAAGGAGGGAACCTCTCGACGTCTCGTGTCGTTGACGAGGACATTAAACGGGCCAGCCGTCTACGTCGATGGCCATAGCAAAGGATGGATACTCAGCATGAAAACAGTTTTTACGACAGGCAAAGAGGCCGCCAAGATTTGCAAGGTCAGCCAGCAAACCATTATTCGCTGCTTTGACTCAGGCCAGTTAAAAGGGTTTCGCGTTCCCGGAAGTCGTTTCCGCCGTATTCCTCGCGACATTCTCTATAAATTCATGAAAGAGAATGGCATTCCCACCGACGCCCTTGAAAGTGGCCGTCGCAAAGCCCTCATCGTCGACGATGACGAGGAACTTGTAGGGCAGTCCGTGACGCACTCGAGCTCGATTCCCGCTGAAATCCGCGTGGCCTATGCGGATTCGATATGATATGATGGTGAAAGAATATCACCCCGACATCATCGTGCTCGATGTGATGCTGCCTGCAAACATGGCAAGGAAGTCTGTCAACGCGTGCGTTCCGATTCGGCTCTCGATGATGTGAAAATCATTTGCATCAGCGGTATGGTCGAAGCCGACAAAATTCAGGAGGAACTGATGAAAGCAGGCGCAACGAGTTCATGCAGAAACCTTTCGAGGTGGAAAAACTCGTGGAACATGTCTGTCATCTGCTCGACATGGAGCCTGTTGGAAGCCCGCATAAAAATGATTCTGATCCACTGCCGATTTTGCAGGGATCGAGACGAACATAGCCGTCCCATTCGAATATCAGGAGTGGGACGTTTTTGTTGAGTAGAGGATGTTTTTCAAGGAGTTTACTGAAACAGGGATGGTCTTCTTCAGGCAGATTTACTTTGGGACGAATCGACTCGTCGAATCCAGTGAGGACATATTACCTGGGTTGAGCCAGGTCTGGAAATTCAAAGTCAGGATTGTTCTGAAGCCATTAATTTGTACTGAATTGTTCCCTGAGACAATTATTAGAGATGATTTCACAGACCATGAATTTTGCACCACACAGATCGGATGCGACAGAAGAGAATCAACTGGCAGAGAAGTTCAGTCAGAAGTACTGGCAGGCGATGCCCGTTCTTAATTTTTCATCTGCGCTCCAGATCGTGGTTGAGACTTGCTGGGAAGTAATGGAAGCCGAAGCTGTCCTCCTGGTGACTCCCGCTCCTGGTGAAAACTATCTCTGGGCCAGTTACTACGATCAAACTCGCTCGCTGGAGGAAACAGAATCTTTACTGGCTGTTACTCCTGACTGGACCGACTGGTTCCTCACTCGGTTAGAAGAGGAATGGGAGAACCTCTTTCCCAAATCGTTCCTAACCGATCTGCATTTTATTCCCTTAAAGACGGGCAACAGCTTACGCGGAATGCTCGTCTGTACTTTCAGGAAAGCCAAACCACTCCCCGCATTCGCGGAAGCGATGAAGATCACTTCTCGTTTTCTGGACCAGATTCGCCTGGTGCATCATCAGATTACTCTTTCGCAATTGCAGGAATTGAAGCTCGACTCGCTGGCAGAATTCGCAGCGGGAGCAGGCCACGAAATCAATAACCCGCTGGCTACAATCAGTGGTCGCGCTCAATTGCTACTGCGAGAGGAACAGGATCCCGAACGTCGTGAAATGCTCGCAAATATTGGCGCTCAGGCGCTAAGAATTCGGGACATGATTGGTGACTTGATGTTGTTTGGAAGACCTCCAGTCCCCGAGGTGAAACCGGTCTCCATTCAACAGATCCTGGAGCAGGTTGAACCGCGATTGAATTCTCGATTTTCTCAAGAGTTTTCGATCCGCATTAAAACCCAGCACGATGTCGAGTTACTCGGCGATGAAAATCAGCTGGAACAGGTCTTCTACGCATTACTGGAAAACGGGATTCAGAATACCCCTCCCGGAACCACACCCGAACTTGAAATTGAATGGAACTCTGGGTTTGAAGATCAGGTGCAGATCAGGATTATCAGCCGACATACGAAGCTGAGCGAATGTGATGAACTCCATTTATTTGACCCGTTTTACTCTGGTAGGCAGGCGGGCAGAGGTTTAGGCTTCGGCCTTTCGAAAGTCCGGCAGATCGCCCGCATGCATGAGGCGACTTTGTCTATTAAGTGCCAGGCAGAACAGGGGTGACAGTCACCCTGAACTGGCCTCTGGCTGAACCGGGACATCCTGCTGCTCTTAAAGTTGATCAGGTCGAAAGCTCTGAAGAGAACTGATCATAACACCACTGTTATTCAACCCTCATAACCGTTACAGGTCGTACTGAGCAAAAGTTCAGGGGTTTACATAAGCAGGGGCAAGTTTTACCCCAGTTCTCTCGCGGTCCAGGGCATTCGCTGGGTAAAGTATGGGTAAACAAGACTTTAAAAAGTCGCCCCCGCCTCGACCAGCTCGAATCAGTGCATAAGCAGCACCTCCTGACTGGTCAGCCTGATCAAACAATGTCTTCCAGCAAACTCGATAGAAGCTCACGAGAATCTCACTATGGCTGAACGTCTCCAAGGTATCTTCACCCCCAACCTGGTTCCCCTCGATAGTAAGGGAGAGATCAACGAAGAAGTCCTTCGTAAGTATGTTGACTGGTTGATTGAAAAAGGGGTGCATGGCCTTTACCCCAACGGCTCAACAGGCGAATTTACTCGTTTCACTCTGGAAGAGCGTAAGCGAATTGTCGCCATTATTGCCGACCAGACCCGCGGCCGGGTGCCGATTCTGGCTGGTGCCGCCGAAGCCAACGTTAAAGAAACACTCAAAGCGTGTGAATACTACGCCGGCTTGGGTGTGAGAGCTGTCGCGATTGTCGCTCCCTTCTATTACAAACTGGGACCTGAAGCGGTATACGCCTATTTTCGTGAGATCGGCAAAAACACACCTGTTGATGTCACCCTGTATAACATTCCGATGTTCGCCAGCCCGATTGATGTTCCAACAGTACAACGCCTTGCGGATGAGTGCGAACGTATCACGGCGATTAAAGACAGCTCCGGTGAAATTCCGCACATGATTCGCATGATCCAGGCTGTTCGTCCCAATCGCCCGGACTTCGCTTTCCTGACCGGTTGGGATGCCGCCCTCATGCCGATGATTCTGGTCGGTTGTGATGGAGGAACCAATGCCAGTTCCGGTGTCGTTCCGGAAGTCACCCGCAAACTTTACGACCTGACTTTGGATGGCCGTCTGGATGAAGCACGAAAAATTCAATACGACCTGGTCACATTATTCGACACCATGATTTACTCTGCCGAATTTCCGGATGGCTTCCGGGAAGCAGTTAAACTTCGCGGATTCGATATGGGCAATGGCCGCCAACCCCGCTCAGACATTCAGGAAAAAGATCTCAATCTGCTTAGGCGCACACTGCAATGCTCACTCGCCGATCATGGTTTCACCCAGGAACCTGTCGGTGGTTGCCCCGCCGGTGCGGGTGGTGAAGATATGTCAGACGTTCGTCAGATTGTGATGACTGTCGTCTCTGAACTGCAGAAAAAAGGGATGATCTAAACACTCCTGATATTAACCAGCAGAACACAATAACCCGGCTTAAGGTCTTCAGACTTTGAGTCGGGTTTTCTTGTTGAATTGCAAAGCAGAGGAGCATTCTCTAAAACTTAATCTCCCAATACATCCTAAGCGCTCGGTCATTTGCTGCCATTTGAATTAGATGAAAGAGGCCACAATGTCCGTAGACAATCTAACCCGCTCAGAAAAAGTAAATCTTGCTCTGCAGATCTCCAAAACTACCCGAGCCCGATTTGAATCGAGAAGACCCCTTGAATGGAGACTTTCCTTCGCCATCTGGTTTGCCATTGGAACTGTCATCTTTACTCTGCTGAAGCTTGATTCGAACTCTTACATCTTCAGTGATCTGGAAACCCTGAAAAGCATACTGTTTATTGGTGCGTTCGCTGCGCTGGTAACGCATATTATCCATCTCTGTTTCTGGGTCGTCCCGCGCAATGAACAGGATCAGGAGATGGCTTATGCCATGGAAATGGTGGCGTTAAATCTCGCCAAGGATCACGACAGCAGTGAACGTATTCACGAGGTTCCCAGCCCGGAAAAAGCCATGGAGATGTACAAGCTGGAAACAGGGCCCAATTACATCCCCATTGCCACACAGCTTTTTGTGACAATAGTCCTGGTCCTGATGCTCATTCCGGTTTACGGAACAATCGCTCATGGAAAGACCGACGTGGCAACAACGACTGCCCAAACTGAGTAGAGTTCAATCTACCTCTAAATGTCAGATAAAAATCAAGGTGGGTAGCCCAGACAATCTCGAAGAGTAGTCTGGGTCGCGAAGCGACAAGAGGGGAATACAGAGTATACAATCATTATTAAACCGCAATTCGAACTGCCCTCTTGTGCCTGTCGGCACTCAGACAACACTGCGTGATTGTCTGAGCTACCCTTTTTTATCGTGCATGATATTTAGCGGTATACGTAATAGTAGAGTCCTGTACTACGCACTTCCGACGTGCGTGATCATCTCAGAGGGCTGGGTTAGCTCAACTGTTCTTTGTAGAACGCCGCACCTGCCAGGAGGGCTTCCGGAATTTTATCGATAAAGCGGCCACCCGCCTCGGCCATGTCGGGGCGGCCACCACCGCCACCTCCGGTTACCTGGGCAGCGACTTTAATACAGTCATTGGCTTTGACACCCTGCTTGATCAGATCTTTACTGACGGCAGCCAGAAGGGCGACTTTACCATCAATCTCTGCGGCCAGTAGTAAAGCAACCTGTTTTCCGGAGGCACGCAACTGGTCTGCATACTCACGCAGCATTTCGCGATCGGCGTTTTCAGGTGCATGGGCGATAATTTTCACACCATTCACTTCTTCAGACTGAGCCAGCAGCTTTTCGAGCACACCCGAAACGGATTGTTTCGACTGTTCAGCGAGCTGTTGTTTTACTGACTTAAGCTCTTCCTGTAACACTTCGATCCGGTGGGGAAGATCCTGCACTTGAGGTGTCTTTAATAACTGAGACAGTTCGCGAAGTAACTGATCCGATTGGCGCATCCGTTCAACCGCCTTAGCCCCGGTATACGCTGTCACACGCCGCACCCCTTTGGCAACGGGCTCTTCATTGACCAGTTTACAGAGACCCACCTGGCCGGTACTCGTCAAGTGCGTTCCACCGCAGAGTTCTGTGCTGAAATCTCCCATTTTGACGACGCGAACTTCATCAGGATACTTCTCACCAAACAGGGCCATGGCACCTGCTTTGCGAGCCTGTTCAATCGGCATCAACTGGGTAGAGACCTGCGCACCTTCGGCGATGCGTTGATTGATGATGTCTTCCACTTCATCGAGTTCAGCGCGAGTCATTGCAGCGCGATGTGCGAAGTCGAATCGCAATTCATCCTGCTGCACTTTGGAACCACGCTGAGTGGCATGGGTTCCCAGCACCCGGTGGAGGGCGTGGTGGAGAATGTGAGTTGCCGAATGTGCCCGCTGAATACCGGCACGTCGGTCCGGTTTGACCTCGGCAGTTACCTCCTGACCGACTTCCAGTTTGCCAGAGACAAGTTTGCCGATATGCACCAGCATGTCTCCATGCCGCTGGGTATCCTCGACTTCAAATCGATTTTGACCATTACTGATTACGCCGATGTCTCCGACCTGTCCCCCCGCTTCACCATAAAAGGGAGACTGATCCAGGATCACGCCGACACGGTCCGCATGTTTGGGAGTATCGATCGATTTGATTTCCTGCTCATTACGAATCAAACCCAACACTTTGGATTCACAGGAGGTTGTTTCATAACCAATGAACTCGGTTGGACCGACTTCATTGCGGATTGAATCGAGCGGGCCAGCTGACATCACAGAATTGGCAAAGAGACCGGAGCCACTAATCTCTTTCTGTTCTTTCACACGTTTCAGAAATTCGACCCGGTCAACTTCCATACCATGTTTTTTAGCCATGGCCGTAGTTAATTCGATCAGAAAACCATCCGTCTGATGCAGATCGAATGCGTCATCGCCGGAGATTGTTTTGCTGTTGTTTGCTTCGGTCTTACTCAGGATTTGATTGAACTTGCTGATCCCTTTCTCCACGGTATTTAAGAACTGACTCTCTTCTTCGTGAATAATGTCCGAAACGGACTGAATCGTTTCATTCAATTCGGGATAGGGTTTCTCCATAATCTCTACCACTTTGGGAACCAGTGTAGAAAGAAATGGAGTTTCGCGTCCCAGCAGATAACCTTCGAGCACAGCGCGACGGAGTAACTGCCGGATGACGTAGCTTTCCTTTTCACTTCCCGGAACAGCCCCTTCATGGATACACATCGTCACAGCGCGCACATGATCGGCAATCCGGCGAATGGCACGTCCTTCCGGTTTGTGGAAGTCGTATTTGACATTCACTGATTCAGCAGCAGCGATACAGAGCTGCTTCAGGGTATCGATTTCGAAGTTTGATTCGACTCCCTGGAGCACAGCCGCACAACGTTCCAGTCCCATACCGGTATCGATGTTTTTCTTGGGGAGAGGACGCAGGTTATTCGGCGGATCGCCCACTCGATTGAACTGGGTGAAGACAAGGTTCCAGATCTCGACCTCTTTCTGCCTTTATCCGATGATAAAAGATTTCACTGCACGGGCCACAAACACCATCCAGTCCATCCGAGGTGCTCCTGCCGGCCAGAAGTTTTCATGTTCGTTGTCGCGAGAATGCGGCTTGAATCGAGTTTGATTTCTTTATTCCAGATATCGAAAGCTTCGTCATCATCGAGATAGACCGTGACCGTCAGCTTATCAGGGTTGAGCCCCAACCACTTCTTGTCTGTTAGAAACTCCCGCCCAGTGAATTACTTCTCGTTTGAAATAATCACCAAAGGAGAAATTCCCCAGCATCTCGAAGAACGTGTGGTGATAAGCGGTTACACCGACATTTTCGATGTCCCCTGTGCGAAGACACTTCTGACAGGTGGTCGCCTTGGGTGAAATCGAGTTCTACCAATGCCTGAAATTGATTCTTGAACTGATTCATGCCCGCCGGTGTAAACAACACGGTGGGGTCATCTTTCTGGATGAGCACACTGAGGACGTGGGATACAACCTTTGGAGACGAAGAAATCGAGGTATTTTTCTCGGAGTTCGTTGGTAAGCATGTTTCAGTTCTGGAACTATAGAAGGTGAATGCTGGAAAAGGGTTGATTTTGGCGGGGAATCAGAACATTTACAGGGCAGGGAGCTATTTCCGACTGACCTTCTCCATACAGATTCCGGGAGGCAGACGAAAAAATCCCGGAAGGGTTCACTTCCGGGATTTCTTTACGATTCGAGCAACGTTATTAAGAGATGACTCGATCGAAAAGTGGCAAACAGCAGATTGCCTACTCTTCGGATTCTCCATCTTCACTTCCAGTTTCCGGTTCAGCAGCAGGGGCTGCAAAACCACGAAATTCAAGAATCTGTTGTTTGATTTCTTCGGTCAACTCGGGATTCTCTTTCAGGAACTCACGGACACGTCACGACCTTGTCCCAGGCGGGTTTCACCGTAGCTGAACCAGCTTCCACTCTGCTTGATAATTCTATCTTCCCACAGCCATGTCGATGATGTCTCCCTCGTAGCTGATACCGCTGGTGACAAGCATATCGAATTCAGCCACGCGGAAAGGAGGGGCGACCTTGTTCTTGACGATTTTGGCTTTCATACGGATACCGGCAGTCGCTTCCCCATCTTTCAGGGTGCTGACGCGCACGTCGACACGACAGGTACTGTAGAATTTCAGGGCTCGTCCACCAGGAGTCGTTTCAGGGCTGCCGAACATGACCCCTACTTTTTCCCGGATCTGGTTGATGAAAATAACGCATGTTTTGGAGCGGGCAATGGCTCCTGTCAGCTTTCGCATTGCCTGACTCATCATTCGAGCCTGTAGCCCGACACTAAGTATCACCAATCTCACCGTCCAGCTCTGCCTTGGGAACAAGAGCCGCTACAGAGTCGATGACGATCACATCAACCGCGTTGGACTTGATCAACATCTCGGCAATCTGCAACGCCTCTTCACCATAGGATGGCTGACTGACGAGCAGATTCTCCAGATTGACGCCCAGACGTTTCGCCCAGGTTGGGTCGAGAGCATGTTCCGCATCGATAAAGGCGGCGACGCCTCCGGCTTTCTGTGCAGAGCCAATCACGTGTAAGGCGAGGGTCGTTTTACCACTTGATTCCGGTCCGTAAAACTCAACGATACGACCGCGGGGAACACCCTGACCACCCAAAGCAAGGTCGAGAGAAAGGGCGCCGGTAGAGATACCGGGAATCCGCCCCGCAGCTTCACCGGAAAGTTTCATGATCGACCCTTTACCGAACGCCTTCAATTTGCCCCAGGGCATTATCGAGCATCGTATCGGGTTCGCCTTTTGTGGGAGTCGGTGCAGCTTTACGAGGTCGTGCTTTGGCCATGAAAGGTTCCTTTAATGCACACTTCAAATGATGAAAATCACAAATGAAGAATTATCGAAATCAGGACTAACCGTATGACAGAGAGTGTTTGATTGCTGATCAGTTTTTAATTGCTGATCAGTAAGGGCACTACAACAACTGCCCACCCTGGTCAAAACATTTACAATAGCGAAACTGGCTTATTGAACAACCGATCTGGCTGCATAACTTCAGTAATTTAGAGGCAACCTGGTAACTTTTGAGAGGAGGAGTTACCAAAACCCCGACCTGCCAATAGTGTACATAGGTAATCTTATCCACTAAAAAAGTGCCTGGCAACAGTCGGCATCAGCAATAATGAACAAATGATACAAATTCTGGTAAAATCCGATTCACTTGGCTGAAGGATCTTCCAGGTCCAGCTTTTCCAAGTAGCCGCAGATAGGACCGTCGTTCCGGATGAGTAAAGCCGAGGCGAGAGGCGAGACCGAGGATGGTGTCCCGAGCCTGATCCCGGTCCGCCTCGGTTGCCATTGTTTCGATTTCGAGATAGTCCCCAACCTGATCGACCCGGTCGAAAGTAATTTCCAGATGGCGCCCTTCCCAGTCCAGCGAGAAAATTGTGCGGGTCTTGGATACTTTATGAACCGAACGAAAGCCAAGTTCGGTCAGCATTTCTTCGAGTTGAGTGGTGGACTGTCTTCCCGCTCAAACGGGATTTCAATTTCCTTACGGGTTTTAGTTTGAGTATCGATAATCGGCCCTTTGTAAGTGATCCGGTTTTGCTCACCACTGGTACGAATGCGTAAGCCTCGTTCGTGAGTGCAAAATCACGATCAGGTGATTGAAGTAGTGATCCTGCTGTACTTCAACCGCCTGTTCAACAGCTCCCAGTTCCAGTAGAGCAGCTTTGGTCGCTTGCTGGTCTTTCAGAGCATATTTCAATTCAACTTCATAGGTCATAAAACTGAAAACCTTGATCTAACCAGATGAGGCAAATCTGATACTCTTTCTAACACTCTATCCTCAGCAACAAAATTGCATTTCGTTGCCACTGGGAGTCATTGAAAAGGATATGCGGTCGAGATGTCGTATTCCATAGCGGGAGAACAATCGATTCAAAAAAGAGACGATTGCCTCACCCTGCCAGATTGGATTCAACGCACAAGTCGATTCGGCCATTCGGAGAAGCTTAATCAATCGCTTGATCAATCTCGGAACAGAGCGACTCCAGATAGTCCCAGGTATATAACCCGGTATGATGACCATCGCTCCATTCAATTGTGAGGGCATAGTTTCCAGAGAAGCCCATTTTAACCGGCTGAATATTGCTGTCGATCTTATCAGGGCCAACCATGCGCACGCCTGTCATCTCGTTCACACAATTCGCACAGGGACAACTCCCTCGCAGAAATTGAAAGGGCAAGCGATCGACTTTTTCAGGAGACCAGACGATCTCCATCGAAGAATCGCTTTTAAGGGCTCGGATATTCTGCGGAGGAGAGGCCATCGAAGCTTGAGTTCCAGAAGATAGTCTGCAAACAATGTGCAGGCGGATGGGTAGGGGATCAGTTAATCTCGATAAGGGTGTTTGACTTTTTCCCAGTATTCTTCCAGATTGAATTTTGGGCTGTTCTCGTGGTCGTGACATTTCGAACAGACATTTTTCTCTACCGTCTGTTTGTCGAGATGCATCTCGCGACGCAATTTGTCGACTTCGTTTTTGTCTGCGGATTCAGGAGAATTCTTCCAGAGGCCTTCCAGCTCGAGATGTTTACTTCCCGGACCATGACAGTTTTCACACTGCTGACCTTTCAATTCAGGAGATTTTTCTTCGTCGGTGAAGCCCGACGCAAAGCGAATGTTTTCCTGAGGCTCCCAGCCGGTGACATGACAACTCAAACATTCCGGATCATGAATCCGTGAAATCCAGGTCGCCTCCTGTCCTGGTCTTCCGACGCTCAATGTCTCAAAACCATGAGCATGTTTAGAAGTTTTCCATTTCTCATAGGCTTTGGTGTGACACATTCCACACTTCTTAGCACCAACAAATGTGTAACCACTGGGATGCGTGATCGCAGGTTCCGTATTCACCAGATCTTCAAAGGCGATGTTGTCCTGATAGGACTGCATATGCTCTGCCATGGAAGGATCATTTTTGAAGCGACGGTTATCGAGGTCGATTAATTCCCAACGCAGTTTTTCTTCGGCATCGGGATAATACCCGAGTACGCCGACATTTTTTCCTTTCTGGCCTACCTTGACCATGATTCGGCCACTTTCACCAATAGGCACAGCACGGGGGTCTGGGTCTTCAGCACTTTTGGCGGTCAGCACCACATCAAAGATTTCGTTCTCTTCCGCCAGTTGCTTGCTTTCTTCCGTTTCTGCATACGAGAGAAGAATATTGATGTCCGCTTCAGCCGCTTTCAGCTCTTCGATGGCCGCAGGCAGAGTTTCTGAAACAGGCAGAACCTGAATTTCTCCACCCGAACTCTGAAGCAGATTTTTCTGGACTGTTTCGCCGATGATCCCTGTAACACCGATTTGACTCCATTCACCTCGTAGACACGAGTGCGATGAATGGCTCCCAGATTGGGATCGTCAAACAGGGTGACATTCGCCGTGACAAATTGTGGAACAATCTGAGATTCATCCGCAGGTTCCATCAGTCCACGTTCGACCAGTTTGGTTGGCCCCAGACTGATGTCACCAGGCCCAATCCCGACTGCGGCATATTGCAGGTCAGTCAATGAATTGAGAGATGGCATCAAATTTGAGTTCCGATTGTCGACGGCTGCGTCGCAGAAATCCGCCTACATCCAGCGCGTGAGTGGCCATTCTTTGGCTTTGATTTGTGCAAATAGATCAGCCCGACGCGCCATTCCACCTGATTGCGTTTCAGAACAACCGCAAGGTTCCAGATATCCGTTTTGTTCTCCGGAGAGCACAAAGGCGACGGCTGGCTTTTCCCATCCTTCCAGGATTGGTTGGGGTGGTCTTTCTACAGGTGCTTTCGTCTCAACAACTGTCTCTGTCTCGTCGCTCTTGGATGAATTCGTATCACTACTGGTTGAATTCTTCGTTCCAGAAGGGGTGGCCGATTGTTCCGGTGGGTCGCAGGCAGACAGAGTCACCAGCAGAATTAAAGAGCCCAATATCGAAAACGACCTGGACAGCTCCATGATGAAAATCCTTGATCAGCGAACGTGTCGGGGGGACAGACTGACTCCTCCAGCCTGTTTTGACCAGAGTGTAGCGAGTGTTTATTCGGCTGCAAAGAGCACTCGCACCGTGAACTCTTCCGCATCCGGGTGATTGGTTTCATCTGGATTTCCAACGGGTTTCCCGGTTTTTGACAATCGCGGGCGAGTTGGGCAAGTACTCAAACTGAAGTTGGACCTCGGCACGGTCATTGTTGGATGAATCTTCCTGCTCTTTCTGGCTGTTCTGCCCATCGTCCAGAATATGGACTTTCAGGAATTTCAATTCAGACTCGGCTGACAGAAATTTGAAGGTTTCTCCTTCAGGCATGTTACTCAAGCCTGCCACAAAAACGCTATATCGACTTTACGACCCTCCTGGGCTGAAAAGGTACCCATATCGAGCGCCAGGAAGTTGCTCGACCAGACAACTCCTTTCTGATGCGATGTCTTGAGAAACGTAAACGGGCCTTTAACGTTTCCATGCAGGAAAATTTTGACTTCGCTCTCGCCCTGATAATCGGTCTTAATCTTCAGGAACTCCTCAATCGCACCATACCTGAGCCCGGATGCACAGTCACACTGACCTCATAACCATTTTTCATTTCATAGGTCTTGAGTTCTTCCGAGTCAGTTGGCGAGACTCCCCTGTGATAAACTTACTGGAAGAATCAATTGACAGATCTTGAAATCATCCAGTAGTGTCTGGATCCGTCCAGTGATCGTTTTTGTCTGAGTTAATGTCATTTCACCTAACGGCCATTTCCTGTCGGGAATAATCTCAAAATAGGCAAAAATAAAACCGGTGATCTGAAATTGAATTTCAGGACGTTCCGGGTCGTTGGTGAAAACGACTGCGTATTGACGAAACTTCTGAGAGTCGCCAATCGTAGAAATCCCTTCCGGGGTCCACTCCAGTTCAACTTCGGTGAATTCCCCGGCTCCAGCAATTTCTCAGAGAGATTACCGATCGTGCATTTGCAGCTCGAATCACCCTGGGTCAGTTCCAGGGCCTCCCTTTGTTGTAAATTTTGAAAGTATGGTGACCCGTCTGATATTGAGCCTGCTTTCCAAAGTCGAATTCTGTCTGCTCGGTGACAGCCTTGGGCTGTTTTCCACCTTCTTTGATCTCCGGAGTGAGGGGGAGTTCCTCTGTTTTCGTGGGAGGTTGAATCACCTTGTCTTCCTTGGATGGTGCTGTCCCCAGGGAGTAGGCAATCAGCCCACGACGACAACGAGAACGGTGATCATCAAGCTTTTAGGAT
The DNA here is from genome assembly GCA_041398805.1 of Planctomycetaceae bacterium. Classification (GTDB taxonomy): domain Bacteria; phylum Planctomycetota; class Planctomycetia; order Planctomycetales; family Planctomycetaceae; genus Polystyrenella. Next base: position 196,511 of record JAWKUC010000007.1, read on the forward strand.
TCATGGATTTTCTCTTGGATTGGAACAGGACTCGACCTGAATTTCCGTGAATTCAAGTGATCCTCAATTGAACTCTGAACAGGTGAGATTTGATTTTAGAGACGGAATTATGAGAGGAATGTGAATACTATTGAATCGAGCAGGTGCTGGCGGACAGCTTCCGAAATGACAGGGATCACCCAGACTTGAGAGAGGTGAAACAGCTGATCATCCTGCGGGATTTAATCCGGAACAATCCGCTTACTTACTGTACTCTTTTTCACAGAAACTGTTGATTTCCCCCTCAGGAAGCAGGAATGAGGGGATCTGGATTATCGGACACGCGGTGAACTGAATTCTGGCCGCAGATCACTTAAGTCCTTCCTCGATCAGATGTTTTAACGTTTCCTGTACACCCTCGTCCAGACGTTGATCGGTATGACCGGCCAGATTATTGGCTTCATCCAGCTGCAATGCCCGATTAGCCTCGGAGATGGCCTGTGGAATGTCCCCAATTTCCTGCAATAATAGGGCATATTGGGCTCTTAAATAGGCATCCGCAGGATATCGCGAGACCCCATCCGAATAGAAGAATCCCGCCTTTTCACCCACTGCCGGAGACCGGGTCTGGAGAAATGCTTCCTGCCAGAGGTTCCCCAAATCGATAAATCGACGCGGATTGTGGGGATCCCGGCTGAGTGCCAACTCGTAGTTTTTGATTGCCGAATTAAACAAGTCATCCTGCCAGCGACCGGTTTCCTGACAACTGAGGGCAGAAAATCACCCATTTGCTTCGGAGGGACTGGGTCGAGTGCGTCTGCTGAAACAGCATCCTGGTACAAAGCGAAGATTTCATCGCGAGTTGACTCCAGCCGCGCCAACTCAGCCTGCTCCAGGTATTGGGATGATTGCTGCACGGGAAGCCACGCTGTCAGTAGAGCAAAGCCGACAGCACGATCCCGAGAAACATCCTGCCAGATACAGGTTCCGGGTGTTAATTCTCAGGTTCCAGCTCTTCATTGTTCCCGGCACCAGAGCGAGCAACAGAAGCAGAATCTGAACCAGGGCGGGCATTTCAATTCCACCAGATGCCGAGAAGTGCACCAACAGCAGCAACAAAATCCACTCGGATAATTGAGGTAACCTGCGGTTAAGTTGCTCCAGAAAAGCCTGTCCATATTTCTTTAAGAAGAAAGCAACGAGCAGCACACCCATGGCGGAGAAGAACAACACCCACTCGAATTTTGCATAGTTCAGTCGATGGATGAGTCCCATACAAATGAAAGCCGACAGTCCCCCGATGAAGAGTGAACTGAACTCAAAGTTAGATTCTGCAACAGGAGTCTGTAAAAACGCACCGAGAGATTCTGCTGCTTTCAGAGATTGTGCATCATGCGCGCGACGATACGATCGAAAGAGATAGAGAGCAATCATCACCAAACCTAACAGAGCCAGTAGCCCACCATTCGCCCACAGATCGAGCAGGAATTGATGCGGGTCAGCGATTTCCTCGCTGGCCCCGGCAGGTTTATATTGCAGGTAATTCGTGCGAAAATTTCCCGGTCCCACGCCCACAAGAGGAGAGTGAGACAACATCTGGAGCGTTGTCTTCCAATAGATCCAGCGATATTGCACAGACCGGGGTGCTTCTGAAAGAACTTCCGAGTCGAGCGCACCAGTCATCATGGCAATTGCTATCAGAAGGCCAGTTCCGACGATGACTCCCGTAGATGCATACCACCAGCGCCTCGACCACCGCGTCAATGCAAAGAGCCCCAGAGTGAACAGCAGGGCTAACCAGGCGGTTCGGCTTTTAGTCAATATTAGTACATAAACCAACAGCAGAACAGTTCCCCACCAGCAAATTGATTTGAAGGAGAGACCTTGTTTCAATTCGATTTTTTTCTGGTGATCGCGTAACCCTGCGGCTAACCAGACACCAATTAGAAATAGCAACAGAGCTGCAAAGGAGTTGGTGAGTGCGAAGAAACCGAGTGGTTCTTTGCTGGCGAGCAGACGATTTTCCCACGATTCGATGGCAGTTGTTTCGAGGGGAACTCCCTGTTGCTGAAAATAATCCTGCACTGCCAGATATTGCTGCTGTTGCTGCGAACTCCACTGTGCAGGATCAAGTGCGTTCAACTCCAGGTAAACGGTTTTGTGCTGAAGATATTCCTGACTCGCGTTTTCATACCAGACGTAATGCTGCCACAAACCGACGCAGGCGAAGGGAATGGCACTGGCCAACAAAAGCAGGTAGAACTCCTTAAGTTGGCCCCGTTGTCTGATCAACCAGCGTAAAGCCAGAAAAGTAGCCAGTAAGCCAATCCATTCCCAACAAAGATTGAGAGCAAAACGAAGTTGGCCCCCTTGGAGCCATAGCCAGCCAAAACCGAGAAGATGCCCCAACACGATCAGAATCAACCCTCCCTTGAGGAGGTCAATTGAAAAGCGAGTGGCATCTTTCGCAGCATCGCCTCCCTCCGAAGAGGTAGCAGTCGCACGATATTCCAACCAGCAAACCAGACTTCCGGCAATCAGCCAAACCAGGCAGACGAGGAGTGTCTCACCCGTTGTAGCCCCTTCGGTGATCGTCAACCAGCGCATCATCCAGCCGAAGCCAATCAATCCGAGCGTAAACTGCTCCAGCGGCGAAGCAACCGGTTGCGACTCACCCTGCTTTATGATTGATTTGTGACGCTTGCGAACAGACATACGGAAAATTTAATCGCTTCAAAGAGAATGTAGAACTGATTTCTTAATTATCAGCTTTGTTACTGGAAGCAGCCTCTGAAATACGGCGAGCCTGATGTGCGGCGGCCAGCTCCAGAATGGCGATGAGTAATAAGACGCCGGCTGTTAACAACAAGGCTGTTAATGCCGTAAACCAGGAAGTCGAATGGAATAGTAAAATACCCGCCAGCCCGGTAATCAATGTCGCCAGATAAATAACCAGCACAGCTTGCCACTGAACCAGGCCGAGCGCAACCAGTCGATGCGAGAAATGTTTCTTATCAGGCTGAAACGGAGATCGTCCTTCCCAGAGACGAATGCAGATCACGGAACAGAAGTCGTACAAGGGAACGGCTAGAATGCAGAGTGGAGCCAACACCACGAAGCGGTTCTCAGATGTTGAAGTATGATAAGTCCCCAGCATGGTGACTGCCCCGAGGGAGAGCCCGATGAAGGTGCTACCCGCATCTCCCATAAATATTCGGGCAGGAAACCAGTTATGTACCAGAAAGCCGGCAAGACTTCCCGCCAGACTCAACAACAGTCCTGCGACCAGCCAGCGAGGTTCATCGGGATGGGAGAGCATTAACGCAGCAAAAATACTGGCACTGATGAGCCCGATACCAGCAGTCAGACCATCCATGTTGTCCAGAAAATTGAAGGCGTTGATTAAGACCACGATCCATAGCATCGACACCATCATGGCGACCCAGGGAACAGGAATGAAGAGTGTTAACCCAATCCCGGAACCGACCAGCCAGGCCGCAATCAGAAACTGGGCCAGCAGGCGGCTCCACCAGGGGAGGTGAATGCGATCGTCGACTAATCCGAGAATCAGCAATAGAAAACCACTGGCGAGTATCTTCGACAGCTCGGTCGTCCGATACAGAATTCCCGAACTGAGTTCTCTGAATAGATCTTCAAGCCGAGTGACTCGAATCAAATCACAAATGAGTCCGCTCGTCTCGCCTTGATTCAGATGAGCGGCTACACCCAACCCTGCCAACAGCGGAATTATGACCGCCAGAAAAATGGCAATGCCTCCTCCGAGGGGGGTTGTTGTCAGATGCACCTTCCGATCAGCAGGATGATCAACCAGGCCAATTTTCGGAGCGATCCAGCGCATCAAACTGGTCATCAGTAATGACAGCAGAAAGGAAACACCCACACTGACCAGGATATAGGGAACCATTTTGAAAGAATCTATTATTGTGGCTCAGTTGAATCGGGGAGGTCAGTCGAGCAGGGTGATTAAGGTTTATTGATCGTCGGAGGGGACAGCATATTTTTTCTGGAGCCGTTCAAGCTCAGCAGTCAGTTTTTCCCGAACAGGTTCCAGGTCGGGATCGTTATAGAGATTATTCAACTCCAAGGGATCTGTTTCCAGGTCATATAACTCCTGCTCATCGATCTGATAAAAATTCATCAGCTTGTAGCGGTCTGTACGGACACCAAAATGACGATGAACCATGTGCACGGCAGGATATTCGTAATAATGATAATAGAGACTCTCACGCCATCCTTCAGGAGTTTTTCCTGACATCAGGGGAACGAGACTTTCACCCTGCATCTCTCTGGGGATGTCGACTCCGGCGGCATCCAGAAAAGTTTCAGCAAAATCGAGGTTCGTCACCAGTGCTTTGTGACGACTTCCCGGTTCAGTCTTGCCAGGCCAACGTACAATGAATGGCATGCGATACGATTCTTCATACATGAACCGCTTGTCGAACCAGCCATGTTCACCGAGGTAAAAACCCTGATCAGAGGAATAAATCACAATGGTATTCTCTGCCAGTCCTGACGCGTCGAGATAATCGAGGACTCTGCCGATGTTATCATCCATTGAAGCGATACATCTGAGATAGTCTTTCATGTATCGCTGGTACTTCCAGCGGACGAGTTCTTTGCCAGACAGCTTTTGAGCACGAAACTCTTCATTCTTTGGTTCGTAAGCCGCATTCCAGGTGGCGAGCTGTTCCTCCGTCAGATTATCGGGAGGGACGAGCTTAAGATCTTTCTCATTCAAATGCTCAGCCACTGTCATTTCCTGCTCGCGAGCGGCGCGACCGCGTGTGGCATAGTCGTCAAAGAGAGTAGGGGGCTCTGGAATGGTGACATCATCGTACTTGTGGAGATAGTTGGGCCCTGGTTGCCAGTTACGGTGGGGGGCCTTGTGTTGATACATCACCATGAAGGGTTTGCTGCTGTCCCGTTTCTCTTTCAGGAAGTCCAGGGTGATGTCCGTGATGATGTCGGTTGTGTAGCCAGTATGTTCTACCTGCTTACCGTTTCTGATCATGCGGGGGTTGTAGTAGGGCCCCTGACCAATAAGAACTTCCCACTCGTCAAAACCGGTTGGATTACTCTTCAGATGCCACTTACCAAACATCGCCGTCTGATAACCTGATTTCTGAAGTAACTTTGGAAAAGTCAGCTGCGTACCGTCAAATCGGTCACCGTTATGACGAAATCCATTCAAGTGGCTATGTTTCCCGGTCAGAATCACAGCGCGACTCGGTCCGCATATGGAGTTCGTACAGAAGCAATTGTCGAACACCATCCCGGTTTTAGCGATCGTGTCGATATTCGGCGTCTCATTAATCTTCGAACCGTAACAACCGATTGCCTGGGCTGCGTGGTCGTCAGAAAAGATGAACAGGATGTTGGGTTGCTTGAGTTCTCTCTGCTCCGAAGTGGGGTCTGCAGCTAAAAGAACTGCCGGTCCCACCATAACCAGACCAACCACCACCATCGACCGCAAAACCAGACGGGAACCGACAAACATTTTGAAAACCTCAATTTACAGAAATCGACTGGTCGAAATGAACTCCATCCCGACAGGAAAAAGTGGATGTTTTCTGTGTCACCACATCGTTATTCAAGATAATGGAGAACCTCCTGTGCAGGCAAGGGAGTAGCAGCGCGGCCTTCAATTAATGACCTTCGGAACGACCACAAATTGCCTGCTCCAGCATGACTTTTTCTGGAATCTGTTTACAGTTTTTTCGAAATCTCTGTCGACAGCACCTCTCCAGTTTTGCTTCAGGTCGATTTGCTTAGTATCTGGTAACAAGATTCAAAAGTTTCTCTTGAGTTCAGCTTGATCCACCTGGAGGCTGAACAGGTCCACTGTTTCGCGTTTATTGCAACAGTTATCTAAAGTTTGACTGTTATGAATGTTTGCCTTTTCGTTCCCTGGAAGCTGATTGTCTGCTTTGGAGAATTTACAGAGAAAAACAAGTCAATGCATTTACCAATGTGTCATAATTGCAAAACTGACTCGGGGTTCATTTTTTTCGTTTCCTCTAAATCATTCCTGAATCACAAGTTGCGATCACTCCCCATCAATCTGATGAAGATTGGCATCCCACTTGCTTCTACTATCACTGTCCCACGAGGGACATAATTGAAAACGACTGACCGAGATTAACCCTCTTTCAGCTCTCAGTGATAACCAGATTCAGGAAGTTCTTCATCATGCGAATTCAAAATAAAACACAGCTCAAACATAAAGTAACCCGCCGGATCGTTGCCGCCGATGGATATCTCGATTTGCGGTTGCCCATGCAGGCCATCGAAGAGTTAGCCGCCATTGAAGCAGCCGGCGAAATGCAGCCTGCAGTCGACTACGTTATGGGTCAGGCACTGATGATGCAGCAGCAATACGATGAAGCCATCGAAGTTCTGCAACGAGCAGCCGAAAATATTCCCGCACCATTCAGCCAACTTGCCTGGTCGATGCTGGCAGAGTGCCTGCGTGAACAAGGCCAACTTGAACTGGCAGATGTCGTCGACTATTTCGCTGAAGAACCTCCAGAGCTGGTTGTGCAGCACGCTGAAATGATGGGGTATGACGAATTCGATGAGTTTGATGAGCAACAATGGTTCTAAGAACCCTTACGCTCGATGCGAGAACTGAAATTCAACTCGCCCACTCGGGACTCGTATCGTTCAGTTATTCGGATGGAATTAGAGAAACACCCTCTGTGAATTGCGGTAGATAAGATGTCTGCCCCAATCCAAGCTCAGGAACCTTCATAAAAGAAGTAACTGAGTTTAATCTGAACTCCACAGAGTATTCCCCCTTCGGCTTATGAAAACTCCGGGCATTGATTACCTCCCGGCATTGATTGCAGTAATGCACTAAAGTCTGCTCACTCGAACAGTACCAACAGCTCTATAAATTGGTATTTGAGAATTGAAGGCGACGCAATATAGTTCGTCCCTCTCTCCGACCTCCCCACCCAATTAAGGCATGATTCGCTTCAGATAAGAAGTGAAAACATTCCTCCCACCTGACTGTTTTTTCTGCGTGTTTTTTTCAAACGTAGATTTCATTCCCTGAGTCGTCTGACCTGCTCTCAAGATTTTGAGTAGGGGAACAGACTCCATTTATTCCAATGAATTCTTCAAATGATTCGATGGGGATCCTGCGCTGTAACTCCTTATTGAACCTCTTTGTAACTGCACGCAACGAAGATACCGCTTAGACACAACAACATTGAACTACATTCAAAGCGTCCCTTGCCATGGAAACAACAACTCAGTTTCGTGGTCAATCAGGCCACTATTTATCAAGCATATTTTCTGCACTTACTCCCGGCCTGATAATCCATCACCAAATCAGGATGAGAACTCTTCTCTTGCTGCTCACGCTGTACACAGTTTGCACCCTGACAGGCTGCGGAACCACATTGAGCCGGAATGCGACAGATCAGCTGACCGCTTCGGATGCCGTTGATCGTTCGATTGCTTCAATCGATTTTACACCCCTCGCCGGGCGCAAAGTATTTCTGGACGAGACCTACATTGCTCCGGTAAAAACGATCGACTTTGTGAATAAGGAATACATCGTCAGTACTCTCAGACAGCAGATCATCGGGTCCGGTTGTTACCTGCAGGAACAGAAAGACACAGCGGATGTCATTCTCGAAGCGCGCGTGGGTACTCTGGGAGCAGACGGTCACGAAATCATTTACGGCATTCCCCCTAATAATTTATCGACAGTTGCCTCATCCGTAATTCCCACGGCGCCTGCGTTACCAGCCATTCCCGAAATGGCCTTCATGAAAAAGAATTCGCATCTGGCAGCCTCTAAAATTGGAATCTTCGCCTATGACCGGAACACGAGAGAAGCGGTCTGGCAATCCGGTTTGGCTAAATCAGAAAGCTCCGCGAAGAACATGTGGGTCTTTGGAGCGGGTCCCTTTCAACGTGGCGAAATCTATAACGGAACCAAGTTCGCTGGCACAAAACTGAAATTCGACGACACTCAGCAGGAAGGTGTTACCAAAATCTCTGGAAATGTCGAATTATTACATTCTCGAAAGACTTTCAAGCAGAATTCTCCTCCGGAGGGGCTTCTGCTTTCCCAAGGTGTCATACGCCTGGCCACATTAGGAAATGAAGCATTCGTGGTCGGAGAACTAACCGTAATCGACCAGGATGAAAACGATGAGCACCAATTTGAACTCGTCGAAGGGGAAGGGGGGGAAGACAACGCTTACTTCCAGATTCGAGACAAAACCCTGGAACTGAAACCAGAAACCGATTTGCAACAACTCAACAAAGAAAAGTTACGTGTTCGCATTACGGTCAAGGACTCAGTTTCCGAGTTTCAACAATGGTTTGAAATTCCTGTCGAAACCGAGGGGATTCAACTCCTTCCATTCCAGCAGGAAGAGACAGCCAGAAAAAACTCGCCAGAACCGTCCGAGACTTAGAGCCTGATGAAACATGCTCTCTGGATAAACCATCTTTACCCTCCAGTCGACGATTTAACCAAGAGGTTGAATACGAAATCAGCATCAAGATCTGGGTAATCTCCGGAAGTTGGGCAGGCACATAAGCCGGAAATAGGATTAACATTCGTCAAGATAACAAGTTACGACAATCAGTAGAGATTTTGTAAAGATGGGCTATCCTCATTTTGCAGAATTCACTATTTTTCCCAATGTCGTGTCTCTCTAAATATACACGAACACAATGGATTGTCTGGCACCTGAAAAGTTCTGAATTTTCATTCAGCGCTCACTTCAGAGTGCATTTCATACACGCTTCACTTCCAGAGAGTTCAAGCAAACCTCTTCTGGAAATTGATTTGAAGCACCTCTCAAATTCCAAATTGACTACGCCTAACATCGTGCGGAGAAAGGATGCTCGTCATGGCTGCCTTGAAGAATGTCTGGTCAACTTTCACTCGGCGAAATGCCTTTGGTTTCGCTATTACCGGACTGTTGATTCTTTCTTTTCTGATGCCTACTCCAGCCACTTCGGCGGAGATTACCAAAGAGCAACAGGAAGTTGTTGATCAACTCCTGAAAGCGCTGATGAAATCGAAGGAAAATAACATCGCGACTGATCGAGCTCCCACCAGCGCACGACAGAATGACACCAAAGAAATAGTTCAAACGCGTCAATTACTCCAACTGGTGACCCGCGAGTCTGATCGTCTGGTCGATGAATTACGCAATCTGCTTTACTCAGGCCTGCCGGGTATGAATCAGATTTTCGGACAGGCGTTAACCCTGAAATCAGACCTGAAAGTGCTGGCCGATCGAGCCAATGTGGTTCACGATCACCGGGAACTGAACGACGATATGAAAGCCCTCGACCGGGACTGGCGATCCTTGGCCTACCAACTGTCGCAAATGCGGGGGCTCTCCAATAACGCCAAACAGAGCATGCAGGTGCTGAACGATTATGCGACCCAGATCAGCAACGCGATGAACGTTGACCCGCAACTTGATCGTCGGGAAGTACAACGACAGGCATACATTCTGGAAGAACAGTTACGAAATCTGAATAATGATATCAGATTCGAACTGGGACATACCGACCAGATCACCGATCTGGTGCAACTGGGAGGCAAAGTCCGTTCTGACGCTCAACGCCTGTCAGATACGATTGCAGAAGGGGAGAGCTACCAGGAAATTCAGTTGGCTTATAAATCTTTCCGAAACCTGTGGAGAGATTTCGTCCAGCAGCTCCATCGCTTCGATAATCGCTATATCGAACGGGACATTATGGCTGTCTATCAGACTGACACGACTATCGTCGAGCTATTGTGGATTCCCAAGCAGACTGACTGGGCCCAGCTGACAGAGCTCTCTTACATCCTCCACCGGGATGTTCGTCTTCTGTTCGACAACATTAAACTTTCCGAACTTATCGCACTCTCGAAACCACAGGAAGCCATCAAAACTGGTAAAACCTATCGGGATTTGTGTGATTCTTTCAAAGATAAAGTGAGTAAACAACAGAACGAAAATGTGCTCGCGGAAGAGTTTCAGCGACTGGATAATGCCTGGAAATATTTTGCGAATGACATGATTGAACTTAAAGGAACCGAGACCTGGAACAGTATGAAACAGATCAATAACAGCATCGTCTCGTTACGATCGGCACTATTGATCAAACCAGCCAACTATGACACAGACTCATTAGTTGAATCAGCATCCAACCTGGAATCGATGGCAGAACACCTCGAATTCGACATGCAGCGCTGGTTAAATTCAAGCGGTGGGAGTTCAATTCCTTATCGCCGGGAATATCTGGAAAATACTCGTCAATTTGTAAATATTTCCCGTGATTTCCACCAGAAACTTGCTGACGGAAATCGAGATGAAAACCTGCTGAAGACTGTCTCTACCGATCTTCTCTCCCGCTGGTTAAAACTACTCAACGGAATTGAGCAGTGTCGCACCAACGACCGAGATCACCTGAATCAGACATCTCAGGAGATCACCGCAGAGTTGGTTAAAATACAATCTGAGCTTTCTCTGTAATACAAAAACAAGCGATGAGGATTATTTGCTCGAGTGAGCACATTCTCCATCTTTGATCGAAAAGCCTGCTTGACTGAAAAAGTAACTTTTACATTCAAAATGAATCAATCAAATACAGCCCACAACGTTTGTTGTTGGGCTGTTTTTCTTGATGCAAGAAGTATTTCCTGTCTGTTATTAATTTCATCTAACTTTCAAGAGATGTTGAGGGGTACTTCCGTCCGTGCTCAAGCTGTCGTCTGAGGATTCTTTTGCGATCGATCTGACTTTCGGATGACCTTGAGAAGAGTCTTCTGAGTATTCTGCATCGGTTGAAGTGTGCATGCAGTTTTACAGCTGGTATCACGATAGAACTAATCAGATGTGATGAGTTTCTCTTCGCCCGATTCCTGTTAAGAATGCGACTCTGCCCGCTCTTAGTGGGCTCAGTTTGGGGCGGGGTTCGAGCAGCTTGATCCTGGGAGAAACGAGTATTCCAAACCGGCGACCTGCCTGAAAACACGCCAAAACTTCAGGTTTTTCAGAATGTCTCGATTAAAGGCAGGGCGGAGGCCACCTTAGGTAGCTATCCGGGCTAATCAGGCCCCAAACAGACCAGAAAATGACCTGCGGAAAAGTGTTGGAGAAAAAACCCTACTTTTTTCAAATTTTAGATAAAAAAGGTTTTATTTCGTTGACAGTCAGTCTCAGATTTGGCAATGTAATAGTCACACAGGTCCTGTTATCGGGGAATAAATCATCTAACCTTTCCCCAACTGAAATCAATTTCTTTTGATTTCGTCTGCATCATCTCTATCACATTTTTCTTCATCTTTTCTTTTCACTTCAGTTTTTTGAAAGGCTTGTCAAATGCGTAAAGATTCTCGCATTATGCAATCCGCAAAACGTCGGGGTTTCACCCTGATCGAGCTGCTGGTTGTCATGGCTATCATCTCCATCCTTATCGGATTGCTGCTGCCTGCAGTTCAACAGGCTCGTGAAGCTGCACGTCGTACTCAGTGTCGTAACAACCTGAACAGTACGGTATCGCAATTCACTCTTTCCACGATCTGTACACCAAACTGCCTTACTATGACCGTGCAGTTCCCGCTGGTGACGGTTTCTTCTACACCAAAACTTGGGCTGGTATTAATCTGATGCCCTTCATGGAAGCTGGCAACATCTACGACACCGAAAGCCTCAGCGGTACTTACCTGTACGAAGACTGGTACTCATGTGGTACAGACCTCGTAGACGTCGCTCTCGGATTCGCAAAATGTCCTTCTTCTCCTCAAGACGACAGCATCAGCGTCACTGTCTGGGGTCCAAACGGGGACGAAACTGAGTCCAGCGGAGTTTACGCTCCAATGACCTACGCCTTCAGCTCAGGTAACCTCCTGGCATGGTGTGGTGACTTCAGTACGCGCTGACCACAACGCTGGTTACCGTAGCGACTGGAACTCAACTCCAGAAACTGGTTCAAAATCTGGTTACATCAACAAACCAAATGAATCAGAACTGGGTCCATTCATGCGTCACCGTGCTTTCAACCTGGTTCAGATCAAGACGGTACCAAACACCATCTGTATGGGTGGAAGTACTGGTGGAGCTGAGTGGGAACTCTGTCACGGTCGTAACTGTGGCGACTTACTCACATGAGAACCCAGGATACAGTTGTAACTGGTGACTTCATCACTGCTGACTTCGGTTGGGCTGTTGGACAACCTGGTGACTCTGACCAGTCTGTTAACTCCATCATCGCTTCCAGCGGTTTGGCCAGTACTTTCCGTGCTCTGAACCGTAACCCAGTCATCGACAACCACATGAGTGTTGCTGTTCGGTGCTACTCGTCAAAACGCGATAACTACCGTGACTGTGCTAACACTGATCACGTCATCGGAAACTTCCGTAGCCCCTACACTGGTGGTGGCTTCTTCCTGATGTGCGATGGTTCAGTACAGTGGTTCGGCCAGGCTATGCCTGACACCCCACGTCGTGCACCTTGGTTCCGCCAACGGAAACGAAGTCTTCAACATGGGTGAAGTTGTTGATTAATGACTTCCAAATGATTATTAACCAGCTTCGTCTTACGTGTTAGGTCTTTGACTTATCGTAAGTGAAGAAGGTATCTAAAATCAGGACTACCACGAATTGGTTTATCTAATTCGTGGTAGTTTCTTTTTTAGATACTCATTTTTAACTATACCCAAAATAGAACATCATACAACTGAAACACTTCGTACAAGCGAATTTTACAGTGTTCCAAACAACTAGATCAAAATTGGCAATCTCCTGTAGCAGTTGAAATTTTAAGCTTTTTCAATTTCAGTATCATTGGAAAATAATTTTGAAGGAGACTGTATTTGACTGATGGAAGTCGATTTTTTAACCTCGATTAAATACCCGTTGAGCACAAGTGAACAAAAAGTACGAAACAGATATTTCCTGTTCAGCCACTCTTTCGGTTCAATTCAGTCCTTGACTTGGTAGTACTCTAGATTCTCCACTCAACAGACGCATTGAGACATTTTTAAGGGATCAGTATTATCTTACACATCATTCGACTATGGGGCTGTTTGATCACCTACTGAGAACGATCTTTGTTTTTTCATGGGCCCTAATTTACTTTCGAGCTAAAAGTTCAGCCGACTCACTCCAAATTTTCTCAAAAATCAAGAATTTTTACTTTATTGTGCTATATCCAACTCGGCAGTTCGCCAAGTGTAATATGTCCAGTTGGTGCTTGACGTAAATTCCCCATTATCAATTCAGATGGCTTCTACTCAAGCCCGAATCTGGAGATAGTAAGTTGTCCACTTTTTTTATTCATGTTAGAATAAATATGGGAACCAGTCTTTCATTTACCTAAATCAGTTATATCTAGAGTAATCTGAAACAAAAAATCGTTCCAATACACAATCATTGGTGCTGCCTCAGTCTTACCTTACTATTCATGCCTGGTTGTGGCCAAGATCGTCCTGGTATCCGTTTCGATGAAACCCATGATCCCGGTCCTGAAAATAAGGACTATAACAACCCGGACATGTTAGAAGAAAAATTAACACGCCTGATTGGACTCGTAAAATCTGACTCGATGAACAAAGCTCGTCGCTCGGCTAATACGCTGGCAGGCATGGGCGCTCAGGCTGAGCCAGTTCTCGAAGATCTCAAAGCTCTCAAAGACCATCCCGATCCAGAAGTTAAAGAAGCTATCAATAAAGCTATCGAAGCAATCGAAGGTGCTCTGAATGCATGCAGCTCCTGCGACCGAGTAGGTTTTGAAAACCTTTGATTCTTGTCATTAGTTTTGATTCAAACTCACAAGAGTAACTGGATTAACCAATGATGAATCTTACAAGCACGAAATAATGACAAGGCGTGTTCAGGGCTCTTCCCGAACACGCCTTTTTTTGTCACAGGCAGATTAATAATCAAGAGTTTTTTTACTCTGCAATCGGACAGACCCATCTGCACCGGTGATTTGACATCAGCTAAAAATCAGTCGATGAACTTCGTGGTTCTCACGCCCAGAAAGCCAGGATCTCCTTTTAAAAATCGATTAGCACCCAACTTTTGATGCATCCACCTTAAATCTCAAGGCGTTTTAACGGTAGCTTATTGAAGAGATTGCTTCAGCTCACTCCAAGAATTGGCTTCAATCAGCGAATGATGTTCTATTTGATTGATCTTGCCGATTAAATTTATCTCTATCTCATTTTTTCATTCAGGAGGCACTATGAAAGTATTCCTCACTGCGAGGGTTTTCCTCACTGCTTTCTGCCTGTTTATCTTTGCTCTGCTATCTGTGGCATCTCTCATGGGAGCAGAAAATAGTCCGGAACCGCTTATTCCGGATCGTATAGAATCAGATCAAACTGAGGCTGATTGTTCTTGTGAAGATGAAGGCGAAGATTTTCAATCAGCTAACTACCTGAACGTCTTCACCACGCCGGAAGAGGCAGCCGCTTTTATTGAACCTGAATTGAGACAGGTTCCCTGATTTTCACGAAGGGGATTGTCTGGCCGTTCGTATTTATACCAGAGTCTGTACACCCATGTTGCTGCTGTTGTTAAAGAAGAGGAGGGCTCTTCATTTATGACTCCATGAATCCCATGGGGTGCGGCGGCTAAGCCTGATCGAGTATCTTTTCTACTCAACAACCGAGCGAACTCCATTTGCTTCACCCGCAGACTAAATTCACTTCTGCCCAGGAACACGCTTTTAAAGAGGCACTCTCGCCGACAAACTGGGAACGCCCTATAGCGTGCGGCATCACCTGAGTGGAAACAGGGCAGAGGGGGTGCATTGTGCTGAGTATGTTATTGATGCGCTCGGTGAATGCAATCTGATGAAAGCTGAGAACCCTCCGCGGGTTTCACCGGCCAGCCTGTTAAAAGGCGGAGTCTCGGCTAACCTCTACAGACCTGTGCGGTCCTTTGCGATCCACCCTGAAGCCATCGCTTCCGAGACAGGAGAGAGCTGGTGCGAACAATTATGGATCGATACCTGCGACTGCACCTCTTACTGCATTTCGCGATTCAGCAAGCTTGTATTCTGTCATTAATCCATAAGCGACAAACCTGTCGAGGAACGAGCTTCGATTTCCAGCTCAATCAAAGCGTATTGATTGAATCATGCGTTCATCTTCCTTAGCCAGTTCCGCAGAAGTTTTGACTCTACAGAAAAGACAATGAAGATTGTTTTGCCGTGGTAGGTGAGGCTGCTGATAGTACAACCAGGTCATATCCAGTTCGCGTGCTTTCCGTCAGCTTGAACATGATAGATAATGGCACCATCATCGAGTTTTGACTCTTCCAGTTCACCCAGCTTAGTGAGCTGGACTTCCAAGCGATGTTCGAATATCGGCCTGATATTGTTTCTGCGTAACATGCTTACCGACGCGTGCATCACTTAATTTAATCAGATCGCATTGCGATATAAAACTCCCATCATCGATGTACCTTAATGTGGTGGAAGAGACTGTCTGCTGAAAGACATGCCAGTTGCGACTGTGACGACCAAAATTCCAGGTGCCATGAGCTCAAGGGCCAGTTCCTCTTCCGTAGGTTGGAAAGGGACGATCTCTTCGACATCTTCTGGAATGACGGCGGGGTTTGCAGCCGGATAACGTTCGAGATTAATTGTCGCTGTTACTTTTAAACCGGGGCTGACGGGCCCAGCTGAGCGATCTTCCGTCTGGGTCAGCTTCAATTTCTTCAGAAATTTCAAATCAGTCAGAAAATGTGAATTCCCCTTCCAGTTTCAACTGCAAGGTGAACCACCGGTTGCCCCTTTAAGGGATCCTTTGAAAGTGATATAGGCGACATTCTTTTCCACTCGCTCGAGTTTACAGGTCATCTCACTTTTCATCACTGCCTCTGTTGCAGTGAGCATCTGCAGCCCCCAATCTGGTACAGACCAGCTCTCTCCGACTTCGACCGCTTTTTCCGGCAGCAACGCCAGCACAGCCAGGCCATCTCCCGGTGTCTCCACAGGTCTAATTCATTTCGAGTCAGGGGACCGGGCAGTAGAGACTCGTTTCAATCCCTGTCGGTAACCATGAACGGCAATTGTACTTCGCCTTCAGGTCGGAGTATCGATTTGACGAGATTGTCGGATACATTGAGTTCGGCGTTATAATAGCCCGTAGACCCGATAAGACCGAAAAGCCCGCGCATCCCGGCCGGCACCTTCTAATCGCTGCTCGACATATTTGAGCTGCGCGTCCACCGAGAGGGGGTGAGAAATGGCGGTGTCCTGGTTGGGAGTCAGCAGCTCCCCCCATCGAAATGTTCGTCTCAACGCCGAATATGTCGGAACGGGAAATCGTCTCTTCCAGTCAGATATGTTTCCGCTGCAGCAGCTTGAAACGCCCCTTAATAAAATGATTCTGCTGCTACCAAAAATGCGTATATAGCCAGAGAAATATTGCCTGAAACTCCCAGATATGGCATGACAACATCCTGTCTGGTACTAAGTCATTTTTCGAAGCTGATGAAACTCTTTTCTGATCGATTTTAATCTACCAGGTTCAGCATTCTGTCTAGCTTGTTATATCGCATCGGCACACCTCTGAAAATGCGATTTCCACATCTGAGAATAAGTTCTTGAAGAGTCTTCTGAAGAGCAGGTTTTAGAGAGGAATCCGAGCAGAAGCCTTACATTTTGAGGCTCAGATTGTTACCCTGACTGCGGAACGAATACCCATTATTTTTTAAGTATAACTGCGAGAAAAGAACAGAAATATGAGCCAAAATCGAAAAGCTGAGGTCGAAAAGGCAGTCGAAGATGTTGATTTCAGCCAGAATGATTACCAAGTCGTCTTCAACACCTCAAAAGGCAAGGTCGTTCTCGATATTTATGGGGACCTGGCTCCCGGTCATGCCAAAAACATTATCGGTTTGACTCGAATCGGATATTACGACGGTATCATTTTTCACCGCGTCATTGATGGCTTCATGATTCAGGGTGGCTGTCCTCAAGGAACAGGAACAGGTGGTCCCGGCTACTCTATTCCTGCTGAATTTAACAGCACGCCTCATGTTCCCGGTATCCTGTCGATGGCTCGTACAAGTGATCCGAACTCAGCAGGATCTCAATTCTTCCTCTGCGTCGATAACGTGCCGCACCTGGATAATCAATACACCGTGTTCGGCAAAACAGCTGATGACGAAAGCCTGAATGTGGTCCTTGCCATTGGCAAAGTGAAAACGAATCATCAGGATCGTCCGCTTGATGAAGTGAAGATCGAATCTGCAGAAGTGCTGGTAAATCCTAAAGCCTAGAGGCCACCCCTGAAGATGTAACCAGCTTTCGTTGAAGGATGAAATCGCATTGGGTACGCGCAAGGTTAAAGTTGCAGTTCGTTCTGATATTCCTCCGGGAGAGGGAAAAGAATTTACAATCGCGGACCGGATTATTGCTCTCTTTGAACAACAGGGAGAGTACTTTGCCATCGATGGAATCTGTCCTCACGCCGGTGGTCCGATAGGGAAGGGGACTCTCAACGGGTTAACAGTAACCTGCCCCTGGCATGGTTGGCAGTTCGATATCGCCAGTGGAAAGCATTGTCTCACTCCCAACATCTGCCAGGAAACCTTCCCGGTCAGCATTGAGGGAGAAGATATTTTCATCGAACTTCCTGAGTAAATAATCTGCGACAAACAAAGCAATTTCCGCCAGCTAGAAAATGACTTTCAAGTCCGCAATGCAGCCTGAAATCCCTCCCAACAGCTCCACCATATCAGTCTACTGTTGATCGACCAGGTTCCTTCGTATGCCAAGTAAATCGATGGTTTCATTCGCAGGTTGACGATTGTTCCGAATGTTGCGATTTGGCAGAGCGGAACAGTTTTCAGGTGATGCTCCCATACTTCCCGTCCGATACTAAAAAAGAATAAGTCCGCGCAAGGCGATGCGCAAGGATAACGGATTATCACCAGGCAGGTGACGATTCCGATTCGGAATCACAGACTGCAACCGTACCGGGATGGTACATTAGGGGAGGCAAGGATGTTCACAGCAACAGGGAGGGGCTGTCTGGTCCTCATGTTGAGTGGTTTACTGAGGCTGCGCCAGCATGCATGGCGGCTCCAGCAGTGTCTGCAATGAGTGTGAATCGGGCTGTTGCGAAAACGCCTGTATGCACTGCGATGGATGTGTTTCCGGTGGCGAATGCGAATCATGTAATTACGGTTGCGAAGTCAAACGGGGCAGCGATGAGTGGTGGGCGATGCAGGCGGAGTCTCCCGTCGGTGCCCGTCAGGTCTACAAAAAAGGCAAACTGTGGCCTCCGTTCCCACGTCCTACAGGCGAGAAGAATTCTGCCATAAGTACCACGCCCAATTACCGGTCCTATCCGTATGTCTGCCAGGACCGAGCATATGTCAAAAACATCAAGGTGGCTCTGCAGGAAGAAAAAGGCTGGCAGCGGCTAGTTACTCTATACGACTACCACTTCGACGAAGATACAAACCAGTTGACTCATTCTGGTATGGAGCAGCTGGTCTGGATTCTGGAAGAGGCACCACCCGAACGACGTAATCAGATCTACATTCAGAAAATTACGCGTCAGGATGCCAATATGGCACGTGTAGAAACAGTGCGAAACACACTGATCGAGCTGACTGGTGCTGAGTCTTCGGAAATTTGTATCGAACTCAAAGCAGGTCGCAACTACGCTCGACCGGCTCTGGAGATCGACACGATCCGCAAAGCAGAACTCAGTTCAATGCCTGAGCCTCGTATTCAGTACACTGCACCGAGCACAACCTCAGAGGATCAATAAGCCTTTGAAGAGTAATAAGCTCAACGCAGTCTCTCAAAATCAAAACAGACCTGTCCGCAATGGCAGGTCTGTTTTTTTGTTTCAGAATGCCAGTTATGGTCTGGCGAGTTTTTGTATTTCTGCCGGGGTTAATGCCCGTTTATAAACTCGTGCCTCTTTGAGGTGTCCACGAAAGTGGTCGTGCTGGCCATTACCGATGCGAAGTGGAGTAGAGCTTGAAAGATCATAGTCTGTTGAATTAAACCGCGGTGACTCGGCGACCAGTTCTCCATCGAGATAAAGTTTCAGCTGACTCGATTCTCTAACCGCTGTGACATGATGCCAACCTTGCGGGAAGGTGCGGTCATGAGTTGCATTCGCTCCAGCCGCAATTGACCAGACTCGGCCGGAGGGAATCGTGCCGACAAACAATCTCCCCTGGTGAATCGACATCGACCAGGCTCGGCGATATTTGACATCCGGGGTCAGATCAACGCGACCTAGATCGGTCCAGGTTTCCCCTTCGTCGTATCGATAGACTGCCGCAAGGGGTAACGAACCGCAGTACATCTTGCCGTTGTAAACAAGGAGAGGCATCGACTCCAGTTCCTCACCCAGTCGGCCGACATTCAGCCAGTTGTTATCCTCGATGTACTTATAAATTCGGGCATTCGGCCATTCACTCACATAGAGCTCCCCCTGATAGACGGCAAAGCCATAAGTCTGAGTCGCCTCAGGGAGTAAACCGACCTGGGACCAGTTCTCTCCGTCATATTTATAGATACCGGCCTGATCATAACCAGTTGCGAACAGGTTACCGTTGTAGACAGTCAGCGACTCGACGCGTTTACCCTCAGGTAAACCACAAGGCTCCCAGGTGTTACCACCCTCATAACGAAAGAGTCCACCCGGTTTGTAGGTGGCCGATGCGTATAGACTGCCCCGGTAAACAACCAGCCCGTTGATCGCATCTATTTCCGGGAGTGTTCCGCAATGGGTCCATCCTGATTCAGGATTGTAGCGATAGATTTTACCTCCCCAGTTTTCGTTAGGAGATTCATCGAGAGCAGAACCCTTCAAACGATATTTCGAAGTGGCGACATAAAGTTCTCCATCGAACTCCGCAATAGCACTTACGGCATTACTCTTATCTGGTGCACCACAATCATACCAGTTCTGGCCAGCTTCCCAGCGATAAAGGTGTCCGGCACCCTCTACACCTGATTCACACGTCCCGGCGTAAAGTTGACCATTTACTGTCGCCATTGAATAGATAAAGACTGCATCTCCAACCTGACCATGATCCGTCCACTCCGATTCGAGCTGTCCATTGTCGATGCCGAACTGCAGCTGTCGAAAATTGGATTGACTGGAAGTTACTCCGGAATTTGTTTTGATCGAAAGATTAAAACCACGACGGGTTGCTGGATCGTACTGACTGAAAAGATCACCAATGACATCATCCGTTTCATCAGCAATATTCACCCAGGCAGAGAGAGAGAATTCATGCGCACCAATTTTTGCCAAAGGGGATTTCTCAATGATTAGCTCGCTGGAACGGCCATCAAATTGAGCGGCAGAGTTCCCATCCTGCTGAGTGAACACCAGGTTCTTCGCAGAGGCTTTCAGGCCATCCTCACCAGAGAGCTGGATACTCTGTTCCAATGGTGCCCTGAGAACTTCATCATCTGCGGCGAACAAAGTCGCGCTGGAACACAGAATAAGAACAAGGAAAATGCGTAGTTGATGCATAGGGAACCTCTCCTGAAAGTGAGCTATTGTTCCCTCCCTTGTAACAGGAATTAAAATCCCATTGCAAGCAGAAAGGGCTTCAGGAGACTTCATCACTTGATAAAGTCGGGATCCGTAAAATCACACCAATTCCAATGACAGCCAGAAGTGCGAGTATTCCCTTGGCAAAGGCAGGCAAAGGGGTAAAGAACAGGCTCGAACCGACAACACACATCACAATCACGATTGCCTGGATTTTAACAGCAGGGCGTACTCCACGTCGTTGTTGCCAATCGAGCAGAATTGGTCCTACCAGTGGGGCCTTAACCAACGAGTCGTTCAAGCGGGGTGAAATGCGAATGAGAAAAAAACTAGTCAACAGCAGGAAAGGGGTCGTGGGGATGACGGGTAAAATTGCTCCGATCACTCCCAGGATAAAAAAGAAGCCGGCGAGAATCATATAAACGATCCGTCTCACCCCGGTGACCGGCTCCCGGTACCGACGGGTTCTTACCAGCGTAGTCTCACCCTCATCACCTTGAGGTCTTCCGGTGAATTCACCGGTTCGCTCAGGCGATTGTTTTTTTGGATGTGAGGTGTGGACTTCCCGAATCATAAATGACCTGCTGAGTCGTTTTGGCTTGTAATGTTGATCCGGGTAATTTTAGGTAATCAGTCGTTCTCAACAAGAGGAATCTTGATTGGGTACCGAGGTGAACACCTCTCTCCTATCCAAATTTAATGCAGTAGACAGGGGGAAGATGATTTGAAATCGTCCCCCAACTGTCGCCTCCATCTTCTGAAATCCACAGATTTCCGGTCGTCGAACCGGTCACGAGGGTCGTCCCGGTCGAATTCACAGCTAGCGCATGGCGGTAGACAATGTCGAATGCATATTCCTGAGGGAGCCCGTTCGTTATTTTTTCGAAGGTTTTGCCACCATCTCTGGTGCGAGTGATGACAAAGGCACCCTGTATCGGAATTCGAGTTTCATCTTTAGTCGCAGGCACAAACCAGGCAATTTTCGGATCCTTGGGATGCACAGCGACTGCGAACCCAAACACAGCTGGATCGACATCGATGATCTCGGTCCATTCGTGCCCACCATTTTCGGAACGAAAAATTCCGTTGTGATGTTGAATCCATAAGTGATCAGGAGAGGAAGGGCACTGGACCATGAGGTGTGCATCCTGGGCAAGTAAATCATAGGCTTCCTCGGGAGGCATGTATTCAGCTCGCAGGCCTTTGCCAATCAGTTCCCATGTTTCACCACTATTGAAGGTTTCCCAAACACCGGCAACGGAAACAGCAATCGTGATGTGTTGTGGATCGCGGGGATCAACACAAACGGAGTGGAGACCGGCGTGATCTTTACCGCCCCCATCCATTTTCACGTCGGGATCATTCCAGAGTGATTCGATCAAGTGCCAGCTCTCGCCCTGGTCATCGGAGTAGAACAATCCCCCCGGAATCGTTCCCGCCCAGATTCTTTTCCCTGCGCCCGGTTCAAGTGCCCAGAATTCTTCCATCACAGCGGGTTTGACTTCACCGGAATGCTCCTTAAGCGTCGACCCTTCCGGGTAGGCTGGTACACCACACTCGGTCAGGTTGCTCCTCATCGCTGGAACGATGCAATTTCGGTCCGAAATGCCCGTGCGTCAACGCCGCATAGAGGTATCCATCACGGGGATCTTTTAACAACATTGAGACCGGTTCGCCCGGAAAAGCATGTCGCTCAATGCTCCATGTGCTCCCGTTTTTATTCAGGAGAAATAATCCTTTGCGGGTACCGACATAAATCTTTTCAGCCATCTGAAGTTCTCCAAAGATGCATTTTGCAGCTGACGCTCCCAATGAGAACGATCATCCTCCTGAGAGAGCCTGCATCACGTATATTACTGATTGTGGATTAATCTGTTTATCAAGTGGATTTTTTTCCCGGATGAGCTCTCCATCCAGAAACAGGTTGATGTGCCTTCGGACTCCTCGCTGTTCGTCGAGAATATAACTTTCCAGACGGGGCTGCTGTTGAAAGACAGCCTTCAAAGCTTCACCAAGGGTGGAACCGGGTACGTCGTATTCATGAACCTCAATCAGTTTGTGCAAATTGGGAGTGAAACAGACGCGGGGCATAGAACGGAATTTCCCTGTTGGAACAAAAACAGAATAGAAGAGCAGCAGGCGACATCGGGGTGTATTTTAGTCCAAGTCTGATTGGCTGGGAATTAGAAATGACTCTGGAATATCCCCTGGAAGTCTCTTTCATGAAAAACTCATCGCCCGCTCGGAGGTAATGGACGTAACTGATTATCAGAAAGGGAGTTTTTCTCCTCGAAACCTCTTCGTCCGGCATTTCCAAGGGGGCGCTTCACTTCAATTTTCGCTCCCGTATTGGTAGCATTCGACCAGTAACCTTCCTGCCCTGAAGTGGCGTTCGCTGGAAGGTTTCATCGATTCAGAAAGTTAGAGGGAGGTTACCACATGGCGACCGAGGACAAATTCGGTGCCGAGGCACGTTTGAAAACCAGTAGCGGTGAATACACTTATTACAGCCTGCCCACCCTGGGCCAGAAACTGGGCGTCAATCTCGAAAAACTGCCTTATTCAATCCGCGTGTTGTTGGAATCGTGTCTGCGTAATCTGGATGACTTCATCGTCAGCGAAGAGGATGTGAAAAACATCGCTGGCTGGGACGCGAAAAACGTCAAGCAGGTCGAAATCCCGTTCACTCCCGGTCGCGTCGTGCTGCAGGATTTCACCGGAGTTCCCGCTGTCGTCGACCTAGCGGCTCTGCGAGCGGCCATGGTCCGCATGGGTGGTGATCCCACGAAGATCAACCCTCTGGTACAGTGTGACCTCGTCATCGACCACTCGGTACAGGTTGATGCCTTTGCCAGCAAGTTTGCTCTGCAGACAAACGTCGAAATTGAATTCGAACGCAACAAAGAACGTTACCAGTTCCTCCGCTGGGGTCAGCAGGCCTTCAACAATTTCCGCGTCGTTCCTCCCGCAACCGGTATTGTGCACCAGGTCAACCTGGAGTATCTCGCTAACGGTACTCTGGTGAAAGATGGGGTTGTTTATCCAGACAGTCTCGTCGGTACAGACAGCCACACCACCATGATCAACGGTCTGGGTGTTGTTGGTTGGGGTGTCGGAGGTATTGAAGCCGAAGCGGTTATGCTGGGGCAACCGATCTACATGCTGCTGCCCGAAGTTGTCGGTTTCAAACTGACTGGCAAACTTCCCGAGGGAGCAACCGCAACCGACCTCGTGCTGACTGTCACCCAGATGCTGCGAAAGCATGGAGTTGTCGGTAAGTTTGTCGAATACTACGGTCCGGGTCTCGACAGCATGTCACTACCTGACCGGGCGACACTCGCGAATATGGCTCCTGAATATGGAGCCACCATGGGCTTCTTCCCGGTTGACCATGAAACAGTTCAATACCTGCACAGAACAGGACGCAAAAAAGAAGATGCCGAGTTGATGGAAGAATACTTCCGGGCTCAAGGCATGTTCCGCACGCTGGAATCCCCTGATCCTGAATACACCAGTTCTCTGGAACTCGATCTGTCGACTGTTGTGCCGTCCATGGCTGGTCCCAAACGTCCTCAGGACCGTATCCTGTTGACTGACATGAAATCACAGTTCGAAAAAGATCTGAAAGAGACGTTCAACAAACCGACTCCAACCAAACCGGTGAACGTCGAAGGGATGAATGGGGATGCAATCACCGATGGTGCGGTCGTGATCGCTGCTATCACCAGTTGTACCAACACCAGTAACCCCTCGGTGCTGATTGCGGCTGGTCTGGTTGCTCAGAAGGCTGCTGCCAAAGGACTGAAACCGAAACCCTGGGTCAAAACCAGCCTTGCCCCCGGTAGCCGTGTTGTCACCGAATACCTGGAAAAATCGGGCCTCGATAAATCACTCGACGCCCTGGGCTTCCAGACAGTTGGTTATGGTTGCACCACTTGTATTGGAAACAGTGGTCCACTCCCCGAGCCCATCGCCAATGCGATTGTGAAAGGGGACCTGGTCGCTTCTGCGGTTCTTTCCGGTAACCGTAACTTCGAAGGCCGTATCAACCAGCACGTGAAAGCCAACTACCTTGCCTCACCGCCGCTCGTTGTGGCCTACGCCATTGCCGGAACGACGGACCTCGACCTGGTTACTGAACCACTGGGACAGGATCAGGATGGTAAAGATGTCTTCCTCAAAGATATCTGGCCGACTCAAAAAGAAATCGTCGATACGATGGCTGGGGCGATCACTCCTGAAATGTTCGTTGAGCAGTACTCGCATGCTGCTGATGGCCCACCTGAATGGCAGGCAATTGAAGGAAGTGAAGGGGACCTTTACGACTGGGATGAAACAAGCACCTACGTGCAGGAGCCTCCCTTCTTCGTTGATATGCCCGCCACTCCAGGCGCTATCGGGTCGATCGAAGATGCCCGCGTACTGGTCTCTGTTGGTGACTCCACCACGACAGACCACATCAGCCCGGCGGGTGCGATCAAAGCAGATTCTCCTGCTGGACTCTACCTGCAGAAACATGGAATTGGCCCGAAAGATTTCAACAGCTACGGTTCACGTCGTGGTAACGACCGCGTAATGACCCGCGGAACCTTCGCCAACATCCGGTTGAAAAACCTGCTCTGTCCCGGCACAGAAGGGGGAGTCACCAAGTATCTTCCTACTGGCGAACAGACTTCGATCTACGACGCCGCCATGAAATACAAGGAAGATGGAACTCCGCTGGTCGTTCTGGCTGGCGCTGAGTACGGAACCGGCTCTTCCCGTGACTGGGCTGCCAAGGGTACCTATCTGCTGGGAGTGAAAGCCGTCATCGCCGCCTCTTACGAACGAATTCACCGTTCGAACCTGGTTGGTATGGGTGTGCTGCCACTTCAGTTCCGTGAAGGAGAAACCCGCGAGAGCCTGGGCCTCGATGGAACCGAGACCTTCGATATCCAACTGGACGAGACATTGAAACCGCTCCAGACAATCGAAGTCAAAGCGACAAAACCAGATGGATCGATGGTTGTCTTTACGACGACTTGCCGCATCGACACCCCGGTTGAAGTCGAATACTACCGCAACGGAGGTATTCTCCACACCGTGCTGCGACAACTGGCGAAAAGCTAAGACCTATATAGAGTTAATCTGAAATTCTAACACCCCCACAGTTCTGGCTGTGGGGGTGTTTTTTTGAATTCTGAAGATCCGAGCCAGCGATTCAACCGTTAACCTTATATAGCTGTCCGGAAATGAAACGCTTAAACGGGAGATTAACTAAAAGGATTTAATCGTGATTTTATGGGTCATCACAATTGGTTTTATTTCCGTCGGAGTATTCCTGTTCGTCACGGCACTTCGCGAATACTCTGAATCAAAACAGAGTCGATCCTGGCCATGTGTTAAAGGGACGATTTTGAGTTCCCAGGTTATTAGCAACGAATACAAATCCGAGAGCATTTATATTCCCGAATTCTCTTACCGATATACTGTCCGCCAAAAGACCTACACAGGAGAGCGACTGAAAATAGTTGAGGTACATGACAGGTACAAAGAAGTCGCCGAAAAACTCGTCGCCAAATTCCCCGCAGGAAAAGAGGTTCGTGTTTTCTACAACCCCCAACAGCCCGAACGATCAGTCCTCGCGCTCGGAAATGAAGCTGATGCCGCACTGGAAATTCTGAATACGTTCTTCTATTTGACGATGTCAGCCATCCTGATGATTCTGGTTATAATACAGACTCAATACTGAATTTTCCCTGCGGAAGAAAGCGGATAACTTATGCAGAAGCACTTTAAATATATCTGCCTGTTCTTCATGGTGCTTTCGATGATTCCCGGAGTTTTACATATTGGTTCTTCTTGGTTGATACACCGAGAGTCTATTCAAACGAAAGAATGGCCATCTGTAGAAGGAGAAATTCTTAGTTCCAAGGTTGTCAACACCACCGAAAGCGACGATGAACTACAAAGTTTTGTTCCAGAACTCAATTACCAATACATTGTTAACGGAAACGAGTTTCAAGGCTCCAGAATTAAGATTGATATCAGCCAATATTGTTCAGCAGAAGCTGCCGAGAAATTACTGGCCAGTTTGACCCAATCAGGCACTGTTCACGTTTTCTATGATCCAGATTCGCCAGAGAATTCAGTTCTGATTGTCGAGGAAGAAGAACATCCTTACTTCGACTATTTCATTGGAGCAATGCAGCTCATCTTCTACCCCTTATTTGCTTTTTCATTAGTGGTTTTTTTAGTTTTCAATCGCAAGTTCTGGATTATCGAATTTCGTTTCATCCTCGCAGCTTTATTCCTGGGAGGAATGACGATAACCCTGTTTATGACCAGAGATTATTACGAAGGTCTTGCAAGTGAAACATGGCCATCTGTTGAAGGCAAGATTACGAATTCACATTTAAACGTCATCAAGGACGATGAAGGCTCGCGCTATTCTCCACTTATCAAGTACCAGTACAAAGTTGGCGCATTACATTACAACAGCCACCGCATTACGACGAGAGATTCGAACCCAAAAGGTAAGGTACAGGCCCAGGAGCTGGTAAACAAATACCCGGTCGGTAGCACAATAATGGTCTTCTATAACCATGAGGATCCCTCCCGAGCAGTACTATATACAGGAGATGCAGGTGACGCCTTGGGAGGTGTAATTTTGGGAACTACGATGATGGTGTTCTCTATTTGTGCAACAGTCATCATGATCCTCGTTCGTCGGAGATTCTTCAGCAGTAAAACAGAGCCGGAGGTTGAGATCAACCTGACTGCCGCAGAAGAATAGGGCACTGTGTGATTTGAGAAGCTGAAGAAGGTTCAGGCACATTAAGCAAGGCATTCAGTTATGGAGTATTGGCAATTCTCTTACTTCCCAGTACATATTCGCGCTGATCGAGAAATGTTGACTCTTATGCTACTGGGCTTTGGGGCTTTTTTTCTTTTCCTTATGGCTCGGTCGATTCGCACCTATCTCGATCTGAGACAAAGCCGGAACTGGCCCTCAGTGACAGGAAAGATTTTGCGATCAGAGGTAAGTCGCCAGAAAACGAAATCAGATGATCTGTTTTGTCCTGACATCTCCTATGAGTACGAAATCAATGAGAAAAAGTACGTTGGCAACCGCCTGAGAATCATTCCGCTCGATGTATTAGATGAGGATGAGATTCAGGAAGAAATTGAGCGATTCCCATTGGGCAAGGAAGTCAGTGTCTATTACGACCCCGAACTTCCTGAGCGTTCCGTCCTGACACCAGGAGATGAGAAGGAAGCTCTAACAGGTATCAGATTCTCTTTGTTGATCTTGATCATAATCACAATCAGCATCATGTTTCTTTTGCAGTACGTCTGAATCTTCTATTTTTGAGAAATCGATCAGCTGAATGGCCCATCAGTCACTACTTCTTGAAGCACCGAATCAGACAGGTTTTTCTGGGCAGATTATTGAACACACTGATGGTTCCGTTACTTTGTCTTCCGTACCAGCATTGAAGTCGATAATGAGCGCTGCGATGATCCTTGCGGGAATTCTCGCAATGATTTTTTTAGTGCCAATGTTCCCCGCACTATACGGATTATTTTTGATCTGGTTACCAGTATCGATAACCTGGTTGAGTATCTTATTCATCAGTTTGCTTCCATTTACCGTTGCTGCAATCCATTCAATCCAATATTGGAATAAACAGAATTCTACCTCAGAAAACCAGACTCCTCTCGTAATCTGTTCACAGAAGGGAGATCTGTGGTTGCGTGAAAGTGATATCATGATTGAGCATGACACACCGGCATTTTTAGAAGTCGTTCAGGATTACTGCACCGAGAAACCGCTCAATACCAGGCGATCAAATAAGAAAAACGAGACGAATGAAGTCTCCCCATTCTTAAATCACCAAATGGAATTAAACATCATCATTCTACAGAACGACCAGTACATTCGGTTTCCCATCATCAGGCAGAAATTCGGGAATGATGTAGTTCGTTTTGCAAAATTAATCGCAATGAAAAACGATTGGTCTTTGATTGTTAAGACTGGAAAAGACTTACCGAAACGGTTTCTGAATAAATATATCAAGGCATTGACTGCTGATAATTCAATTTCTCTACTGAAGACAATACCTATTGAATTCACAGATTATTTTAAAACATCTGCCTACCTGGAAAATGCTCAGTCTGGTGATTCTGAAGAGTCCAATACAAGGATTGGCGATGATTCGGGCCAAAAGGTTAACTTCAGGATTAATACACTCCTCTTTATCTGCTTCCTGATAGGCTGTGGTACAGCCTGGTGGTCTACCCACGAATACCATCAAGCTGTTGATACTAAATCTTGGCTGGAGACCAAGGGACATATTCTTAAATCAACTGTCGCTGTGAAGAGTGGTCGTCTTGGAGGAAAACATTATTACCCTTCGATTTTGTATCGGTACAAGGTTAATGACAAATCATACGGGGGCAATCAGATTCAGATAATCAACTTTAGTTATTCGACCAGAGTAAAGGCGGAAGAACAACTGAAAGACTTTCCCAAAGGGATGTTAACAACCGCATACTACAATCCGAGCGACCCAACTGAAGCTGTACTGATTCACGGGCAGGAAGAGAGAGCCTGGGAGAGAATCTATTTCAGTCTATTTCTTCTCGTTTTCCCCATTGTCTCTACTATCTTAATTTTTGTTGTGAAAAGAATTCGCAAACCAATTCACGCCTCAGGCATATCTGGCAGGGGATAGATGGGGCGGATTTCTACCGTTCCTTTTTTGGCGGGGGGGATGCGGCTGGCGATGGCGATCGCTTCATCGAGATTGTCGACATCGATGATGTAGTATCCACCGAGTTGCTCGGTTGTTTCAGCGAAGGGGCCGTCTGTCACCTGGCGGTTTCCATTGCGAACGCGAACACTTGTGGCTGTGGCGACAGGTCGTAGGGGTGAGGAATCAATCCACTTCCCCTGCGTTTCAAGCTCTTTACAAATCTCCATCGACTCCAGCACACACGCCTGGAATTCGTCTTCCGTCCAGGCATCTTCGGAACCGTAAACTAGCAGCATATATCGCATAACACTTTTCTTTCAGTCAGAATGAATGTGTGGCATTTAGAGAAGGATTCTGAATCTAGTGACTATTTGCAGGACTGACTGTAATCAGGCTGGCTTAAGTCTGCTGGATTGTTAATGAACCAGGCGGTGCTGTCCATTGGGTTAAATGGAATAGAGACATGCTCATGCACGACTTTCCAGGCTCCGTCAATTTTACGATATCCGACAGTAATTCGCATCCAGGTGTTTCCACAGGGGTGTTCTGGGTCATCTGGAATGAAGCGATGCAAGCCATGCACCATCGCAACATTACCATCAACGTGGACTTCGAGATCACGATGCTCTGACCGGAAGGACTCTGGAAAATGAGGGAGACACGACTCCCAGATCTTCCGAATATTCTCCGCTCCCACAGTCTTGTAGGGAGGGATGGCGTCATACAGAACTGCATCGTCAACATAATCGGCTGTTAACCCTTGCACGTCTTTTTGCTTCCAGGGCGGTGGCCCATTTGCTGACCAGATTTCGAATATCCTGTTCGTCCTGTTTATTATTTGGTTTGGTACTCATGAGAGATTCTCTAATTTAATGAAGATAAATGACAGAAGGGTG
Organism: Planctomycetaceae bacterium; assembly: GCA_041398805.1. GTDB lineage: Bacteria > Planctomycetota > Planctomycetia > Planctomycetales > Planctomycetaceae > Polystyrenella. The sequence continues at coordinate 226,663 of JAWKUC010000007.1, forward strand.
ACTGAATCTGCTAACAGTTGGAAGATTCCTGATCAGACAGGCTCACCGGGAACCATGACCATCCAGCCGAGACCGAATTTATCCGTCACCTGACCGTACAAAGGTGAGAAGAAAGTTTTCATCAGGGGCATATCGACTGTTCCCCCTTCAGCAAGCGATGCGAATACTTTTTCTGCATCGGAGGTTGTCTCTGTTGTCAACGCGAGACGAAACCCTTCGAAATTCGAGGCATCATTGCAACCATCTGATCCCATGAGAGTTGTCTGACCAACCGAGAATTCACAGTGCATGACTTTGTTTTCAAAACCTTCCTGCAACATCCCTTCTGGAGGGGAGTCTGGTGACTCGTTGAATTGAAGTTTAAAACGAACAATCGCCCCCACCGCTTTCTCATAGAAGTCGAGTGCCTCTTCACAGCGCCCTCCGAAAAAGAGATAGGGAGTGACAGTGGCTGAGCGGAGGCTTGCCTGACTGAGGACTTTTGATTCCCGCTCACGTAATTCCGGAGTGAATTCTTCTCCAAAATCTTCCATCTCAAAAACGGGGCGAATATCCAACTCACCTTCCTTGAAGGGAGCTTTCTTCAGCCATTCGACAGCCTGTTCCATTGAATCGACCTGCCAGATCCAGAAACCGGCAATCAGTTCCTTGGTTTCGGCAAAGGGTCCATCGATAACCGTCTTTTTATCTCCGTCAAAAGCGACACGCTTTGCTGCAGAAGTCGGTTTCAAGCCATCTCCCGCCAGCATGATGCCTGCCTTAACGAGTTCTTCATTGTAGCTTCCCATTTCGGCCAGGAGTTCTTCGCTCGGCATGACGCCTGCTTCTGTATCTTGATTTGCTTTCACGATGACCATCACGCGCATGGTATTCCCCTTGTTTTATCTATCTATATTGAATGCTCAGCTGGGTAGGACACGATTCCACTGCTGTTTCTACTTACTTGTCGAATCGGACTGCAAGATTTCGACATGAACTCAGAAATAAATCTGAGAAAAAGAGAAACTCAGACGGACAGAACTACCAGTAAGCTTATTCTATCCCGACCTAAACCATATTGGTTAAAAGGGATAGGATAATCCGAGTCAGTTCTCACCGGTCAGCTAAGTTCCCGGATTTTTCTTTCCAGAAAACGACGTTCGGGTTCCTGTCGTGCAAGTTCCAGGGCTTTCTGG
>JAWKUC010000008.1:0-221584 GCA_041398805.1 Planctomycetaceae bacterium
ATTCCATGACATAATACGGTGGGTCATGATCCCAACCCACCCCGATCAAACCGACGATGCGTCTCGATGTATACAGGGCAGCCAGCTTCTCGACTTCCCGATTGAACAGCGACCAATCCAGCGAGCGGCGATGCGAATAGAATTTGATGGCAACCTGTTTGCCGGTGTTCTGCTCGACTGCATGCCAGACGGACCCAAAGGCACCTTCTCCCAGACACTGGATGATCTGATATCCGGGAACCTCGGCTGGCACCTGATGTTGCAATACGCTCAACTGCCGGGCGCGTTCCTGAGCCGCTTCGTCCTGAATTAACGTCTCAGAAACAATGGGAGCGTCGGAAGCACGATCTTCTTCTACCGGATCGACCTCTGTTTCGGAAACGGTATCCAGTTCCGAGATATCCTGACTATCGGGAGGAGGATCGTGCATGCTGTCGGCTTGGAATTCCACCAGTTGGAAAGGTAGAGTTGTGAGGAGGTAACCTAACAATCTCAATGTTCGCCAACCTGCTCCTGTCCCGGAGATCTGTGGCGTATTGATTCTCTCCTATTATTCGCTATTTTTCCCCCGGAAGAAAGCTGTTCGCTCGACTCGAAATGAGTTTGCCTGCAATCCGGGCCGGATGTCTGGCCGAATCTGCCTCAAAAGTCGTGTAGTTTGCCCAACAAATCCCCTGTCAGCAAACCCGTAAATTGTCATAACCCTAAAATTCGATAGCCAGGGTTTGTTCCTCATTCAGCTGATCGGATTTAATAAAAATCCGGTCCTCAACCAGTTCATACGCTCCCGGAACAGCGACGACTAACTGTGCCACCCCATTCTGCAGGAGCAATAATTGCTCTCGATCAGCCTGATCAAACAAAGTGATGCTCTGATAGTAACCATCCGTCCCAAAGACTTTGCCGGAGAGATCACCCCGTTCATATTTTCTGGTTGTTTTAGGCAACTTGACCTGAATCACTATCAGATAACTCTGGAAGGGTTCGGGATCTTCGGGAACTGTCCAGGCACTGAAATTCCCTTGGGTAACGACTTTCCCCTGCACCGGCATGGCGAAAGGGAGGTCATCCAGAGAAACACCTTCAGAATCGCCATGACTTTCCGGTTGAATGAATGTATCTGTCACCAGATCAGGCACCAGAATTTCAGATTCTTCTGTCGTCTCCAGGATGGGTTCTGTCAGAGCCAGTTCCGTCTCTGCTCCTTCAAGAAAATCGACGCGCGCGTGTCGATCTCTCTGATCGGAACGACCTCCTCTGTTTGACCAACCAGCAGAGGGAGTCTTCCTCTTTTATTCGGATAATGATTAATGACTAATAAAGATAATTCAGCAACAGCAGCATGCACCAGCAATGAGATTCCATACCCCTTCCCTTCAGGTCGCACCAGGAACTCTTTAATCTCATCATCCACCGAGAGCTCCTGTTCTACTGAACTTACTGACGAACTGTATGCAAGCTGAGGAATAGAGTTGTATGATACGGGGAAGTTCCTCACAGAGTTTTCATAGCTCTCCCCGCCTCTGGTTGAGATTTCTCAACAGGTTGTTCGGCAGGTGCCTGACGCAGCACCAGAGAGTTGTTCTTTCTTGCGCGGCGAGCCAGCAGCCACCTCGAGTGTGCGGGGTAAGTTCGAGGAGGTGGGAATCTCAACAGTTGGGAGTTCATCAGATGATCCTGTGACTGATGCAGTTCATGAGCCTGATTCTAGTCTGAATGAACGTGCTGACAGAGATTGCCATCTACACGTCCAATTCATGTTGCTGGAAAGATGATGTCATACCAGGCCCGCACTGTATTCTTCTCTATACTCATCGCCTCAATCCAATTTGACAACTCACTTTTGTGTGTGAAACGGATTGATTAACAAGCTTCTTAATTCAGGAGTTATTTCTCTAAAGCATGTAATCAGGTAGTTAATCCTTAACGATAGAATCAGAAGAGCGACTTTCCAGTCGCCGCTGCACGAGGGTCGCAATTTTTCTGCCCGTTGTTGAAAAAGGGGAAGTCTTCAATTCATTGGGCGATATCCACCTGAGACCGGAAATTTCTCCGCACTTGTTCTGCTCTAAAGGCTTCCACACAGAAGTTGGATGTGCGATATCGCGTCACGGCATGCTTGATGCGTGTTAATATCTCCTCCGCCACAATCTCCGTCTCGTATTGTTTTGAAAAATCTGTTCCACGAGTTTTAATATTTTTCAAGGTGCGCTGTTCGAGTTTTTCCAGATGCCCGCCGGGGCGTTCGACTTTATGTTTGTCTAATGAATTATCGATTGAGAATCGAGGGAAATCCCATAACCCCGCCCAACGTTCGTCACTCGCGTATTGCCGGATAGCCAATCCTCGTCTTGCCAGAGCACAATAGCCGCATCGACAGTGTAGGTAATTTCCGGTTTGGTCGCTTTGCGGGTATCTGATCCTGCAATTGTTGTGCACAAGCCGCGACAATCGAGCGGTAACGGACACTTCTCGCAATTCGGTTCCAGTGGTTGCCAGACCAGCGAACCAATATCCATCAATGCCAGATTGAAATGGCCAATCTCTTTTGCGGGCAGGATATCCTCAGCAAATTTCCACAGATCCTGGCCTGCCTTACTGCGAGGATCTCTGATATCCCAGGAGACGACTGTACAACCTGAGTGTATTGGCTTCGACAATCGGTGCTCGTTTATCAAAAGCAATTGAAGCAATGGCCCTGCCGTGTAGCGTCCAATCCCTGGCAGCTTGATCAGCTCGTCTACTTCATTTGGAAAGACAGCATCTCTCTGCTCCACAACCTGACGGGCCGTCTTCAGAATGTTTCTCGCCCGACTGTAATATCCCAGCCCCTCCCATAACTTCAGAACTTCACCTTCGTCAGCACGGGCTAAATGCTCAACTGTTGGAAAGGTGGCAATAAATCGATCGAAATAGGACTGAACTGTGGCGACAGTCGTCTGCTGGAGATTTCACTGATCCATAAGTATAATATGGATTTTTCGATTCTCGCCAGGTGCTTGAACGCTACGTCTGGCAGCCAGCTCGCAATCTGACGCATCCGTTGCCAGTTAAAATCATCCATGGATAATATTCATATTTGCTGAAGAGCTGAATCTGAAATCATAAATCTGAAAACAAATACTAAGGCCTCTCACAAAAGCTTGTAAAGCTGCCAGACCAGGTCGCCCCGAACTAGGAAAGATTAAGCAGGCCTTTTCAGATGAACTACGCTTTTCTCACTCGTTCCCATCTATGATTTGATTCACCTGCTACAATCAAATGTGATCGGTCAGAAATAAACAGCCTGATCGAAGTTACTTTTATTTTCATTTATACTGAATATCTACTGAGAAATCACGACGAATGCACATCTTACTGACGAATGATGTATTGATGGAATATATGCCCCAGGTTTACTTCACTCAAGAAGAGCTGTCTCAGCTGGTGAAAGTAAACTGTAGTGGCACCTGCAGCTGAACTAAAGGGTTGGCCTCAGCATTACGTACCGCCACCCGTTTCTGGCCCGAGAAGAATTTATGTAAATGGTGAATCCTTTGGTTATGCTGTTTTTGGTAGCCCGGCAGACTGTGTGAAAATGGGAGTGCTCGAGTTCTGTGGAGAACGCCCTGATCTGATTGTGAGTGGAATTACTCCGGAGCGAACATTGGCATCACTGTCCTTATTCAGGTACAGTCGCCGGAGCTGATTGAGGGAGTTTTTTTGAATCACTTCGATCGCAGTCTCCCAACTGATGTATTCACCCTCAAGTGCAGTGAGACTGACTGCCGAACGCGCGGCTAAAGTGATCGATCAGCTATTAAAAAACAGAACCAGAAACAGGTACTTTGTGGAATCTGAATTTTCCGCACGAGACACCTGCTGGACCGCGTGGTTTGAAAATCGTCTCGATGGGTTGTGACCGCCAGGCAGACTCTGCTGGAAAAGAGAGAATCGACCTGCGTGGTAAGCCTTATTACTGGTGTGGTCTTGAACCGATTAAAGGGCACAGCAAAGACCCGGTACCGATATTGAAGCAATACAGGAAGATTACGCCATTAATTGACCCCTCTCAAATTCGATTTAACTGAATTCGAGCAGCTTAAGAAATACCAACAGATCTCTTTTGAGGTTTAAATCAATTCAGATTATTAAGATGGATTCAATTGTCTTGCAGAGGAATATAAATCCCCTTTTCTTTTTAGGCATCATCCGAACAGAATATTAGAGGCCACTTTCCAAACCCACAGGTTACCTGACGCTGCAAAAGCAGGGTAAATGAGCTCCATCAGAGGGTTTTTAAACTGCTTTGTAAGTAATCCAATATGCTGCCAATCACAGGAGAACTCAACATGGTGTTCCTTTACCTGTTTAATACTGTTGCTCACGCGAACTTAATGGCTGTAGTAAACCACCTCAGGAGGAGGCTCAAGCGAAACCTCAACAGGAAGAAAACCTTATTAGCGGCTTGCCGGAGAAAAAGATAAAAAAGGGAATCATCGGCAAGAAAACTCAGACAGTTCACAATTTTAAGGAACTTTTAAGAAGTACAGCCCGATCTGGAAGATCAAAGATTTAGAATACGAATCCACATCAAGCAAACGATGGACATCTATAAAAAACCGCTCAGCGCCAGTCGACTGGGTGCATGCAGCAGATGGTTGAGGTTCACAAAGCCCAGTATGACAAGTATCCCACCTATGACGAATTCTACATGGAATACCTGACCAGCAGCGGCTCCTCGTTCACAATGCTACCTGCCAAAGAAGCTTACGCATACGATACGATACGGGAAGAATCATGATTGTTCCCAGACCAGCAGAGTAGGCATACACTCCAGGAACTGCATCAGTTTTATAACCTTATCGCTCTAACTGCAGTTCAGCCTGAGGCTCGAAGCGGGGAATCTTCTGGACTTCCTGCTCAAACTGATCCAGTCTTTCGTTGAGTGATCCCATCTCACCAGAACGGGGTTGTTTATGACCGTAGCGAATCTGGTAAAACCATACTGCTAACTGTAATGGAAAATTCTGTAAGCCATGTGGTATCAGATACTCTCTCCACGATTCCTGCACCTGGGTCGCAAATTCCAGCTCAGTCTGATAACGCAGTTTAACCAACCCTGATTTTTGCAGATCTGTTTGAAGCGTTCGTTGAAATAAACAGTCTGAGTAAATCTGTCCTCTTCTCCAGCCCCACTTTCCCCATAAACGACTTAGCCGTCGCCAGATCCTGCGTAAAATGTTTCGGATAGCAAATAAAATTGCTCCAGCAATCAGGATGAAGATTAAGCCAGTCCAGCTGAACCAGTTTGCCGGATTTTTGATAGTCGCCCAGAGCTCTTTCAGGAACTCCGAAAAGCCTCGCTCTTTCAACAGTTGATATAACTCGCCGGCCTTTTGAGCGATTGGCCTGAAAATAACATTCGCCTGTTGTTCTGTCGAAAAGTTTACAATCATGTTTCGCCAGCTTGACGAAATGGCCGTTAGAAAATCTGCAATAGTGTATCCTCTCTGCTTATCGCGATTATATTCCAAATCCAGTATATATGGGGTTGGATCATAAACAAACCACTTCACCATCCCCGTTTCTCTCACATGCACTTCGACCCAGGCATGTGCCCGACTCTGCTCGATGTAATAGAGATTGTTAACAGTATTTTTTTTGGCTCCCCGATAACCTGTTACGAGCCGTGCTGGAATCCCCAGGGAGCGACACATCAATGCCAATGCCGATGCGTAATACTCGCAGTGGCCCGTTTTCGTATTAATCAGAAAATCAACAACTGGATCGATTGTAGAATCTGAAACCTGTGGCTCTGTGGTGTACGTAAAGTTCTTCTCATCACGCAGGTAAGCGTTAAGATCGTCTACAACTCCCAAAACAACTTCGGGAGGACCGTCTAAATTGATTTTTCCTTCAGGAACTTCCAGGTTCTGTCTTATAAGACTTTTACGGGCCAATTCTTGGGCTAATTCGTGAACAGCTTCGATATTTTCTGGAAGCTGTAAATTTTCTCTCAATATTTTCTGATACTCTCTGTTCTGACGCTTCATGGGCCAGACAAAGGGGCGACTGAGATCATCTTTTGTCGCTTTTTGGACAAACTCTGGATCAAATAACTTTACAGAATAGTTTAGTTCAGAGCTTAATCCTCCATTCAGGCTCCACAAGTTTGTTTCTCGATTGAAGACCGGGACTCGATCGATGGTGGGATCTGTACTGAAATCGAGAGCCGGATAAATCGAAAACAAGTGACCTGTCGGCGTGCCTTTTAATCTTATGTTCTCTTGAACATAGGTAACTTTCCCTTTCATTTCTTTGATCATGTGCATGTAAAAACCTCGCTCAGAGTAATTTGCTTTCGCAAAGAGCGTGGAAGTTTCCTGCCAGACATTCCGCTCATAGTTGGAGAGCACATTCCCTCGAAAATAGGGTGCCTCGTATCCTAAACTGGCAACATAACCGTCCAGATCAACATGATTTCCGGCTTCATCCTGCAGGCTGAATTCCATGATGACCTCATCGTTATCGACGATCGATCCAGACTTTCCAAGTTCGACTTTATCATTAAAACCTGACTCCATTCGCTGGTTCTGATTGAATAAATCTCGCCGAAAATTCCCTCCCCAGACCCTTGGGATGAAGACATACAATACGAGGGAAACCAGCAGAATCACCAGACAGATCATCACGAATCCGATGAGCAGGCTGCGACTGAACCAGTTCGAGCCGGGTTCCAGCTTAATGGAGCCCTCTACTGAACTCGGTTTTCGGAAGTGGCTATCGGGTCTGATTTTCCGGTCAGTAAAATTCATTGGAATCTGAGCATTAACACCAATAATTCCCAGTCGATTATGCTGCAATTGTGCCTCGTAGATCATAAAGGCTATTAAGGCCCATATTCCCTGAATCAGAAACAAGACGAGAAGAATGCTGTATTCCGACGAGTTCTTGAACATGCAAGTAAAAGCAACCTGAAGTACCCCAGGACCAGCATGCCCCAGTAGTAACTCGTTTTTTTCTCCATAAACAGCACAATCCAGTTGAGGAAAACAATCAGATTTGTACCAGCTCCTGATTTGAGCGTCTTCCAGACCCAGCCCACCCGTTTGACCAATTAGTGGAATCGCCCCTGTTATTTCGAGACCAACAATAACACAGGCAAATAAACCAAGCGTGTTTGCAGCCCAGGTTGGCAGGACGATGATTGGTCGGTATTCAAAACCCAGTGCCAGCGGCACGAGAATCAGCGCTAACCCCTGGGGGAAGAAAGTCCCCAGCGCGTACCATAACATAAAACTGCAGTAGGCCAGAAAGACATATACACTTAATTTGAAAACGGTAGTGGAACTCACTCTGACCTGCTTTCAAGTTTTTAATCGGTGAAAAAGTTGTTCTCTGAATTTAACCTGGTACACGACCAGTTTCTGTTGCACGATCAAACACATCTGACAGGAACTAATCACCCGTTCTAAACCAGTTCCGGTAACAAATAAAAGCTCTTGAACAAATCTGAGTCCACACTGACCTGAGTGACATTTAAGACGGGCTCATCAAAAGCTGCTTCCAGTAATAATTGGAGAGACTGTAGTTCAGATTCAGGACGCGTCGTAACGAGAATAAGGCTCGTGGAGCCTGTCCGATAGTATCGAGCTTCCTCCATCCAACTGGCTAAAGAGGTATCTGTTCCCGCTGTTGCGATTGCGAGAGTCGTCAGAACTTCATCTGTCCCCAGTGGGCTGGAGTGGCCTGACCAGCTGAGAGGGGTTTCCCCGTTGACCAGTACGGTAAATTTTGAATCGCGGCTTTGTTGCATTTGCTCCAGACAGATTGTCGCAGCGAAACTGACAGCATCCTCGACTCTCTCGTAATGTTCGTCCTGGGCCTTGTGGGGAAGCCAGAGATCGAGTAACAGGAGGACATCGTCATCACGGCTCTGATGAAATTCGCGTACCATCACTTCATTACGTCGAGCGGTTGTTCGCCAATGGATAGCCCGGGGGTTATCACCCGGTCGATACTCACGCATGGAATGATACTCGTCATCGAAAACCCCTTTGCGAGTCTGTTTCTGCTGCACAAGTTCCGCCGCATTAGATCGTTCTTTTTTCCAGTAGGATGTCAACCTGCCTACTGCCGGGTAAACAGTGATCTCGTTCTGCACATCAAAGACATGGCCCCGCTCAACCATTCCCAGGGGTGAACTTGTTACTACTTCCAGGGGACCAAACTTGTAAATTCCCCGACGCATAGGACGAAAATCGTAATAGGTCGAAGCAGTCTGACGCGGCAGAATTCGAGCGATCAATACTTCTGCCTGAAGTGTTTCCGAGGTGTGATTGATGATATCTCGGACGACCATCACCCAGGCAGAGCGAAATCGATTCGTATTGGTGTATTCGATGTTGACCGCAAATTTTTCACCCGCCATGACAGCTGCAGGAATGCGTCGGCGTACGAGGGCCCCCTTAACCATCTTCATTCCCATTCCACCGTTAACAATAAACGACCCGGCAATGAACGAGAAGAGTAAGATCAACATATTGGAACGACTCAACATGGAGGCAATCAGAAAGACCAGCATCAGGATCAGCAATGTCATTCCCTGCGGCGTCAACCTGATTCGCTGTCTGTTTAAGCGAACTTTCTTCAAAGTCTGTTTTTGCCCCTGCCAGGCAAGGAGAATCAGATAGGCTCCCCCCAGTATCATAAAACAGACGAATAAGCCGGCGAAAACAATCAGAACTTCGCCCGTATTGAGCAGTAATTTGAATTGCAGGTTAGCCCACAATAACAGCCCACCCAACAGCATCATTAAGAAGCCTGTTCCGGCGGCAAGATATCTCAATTTCGGATACTCATGCAGCAACATCCCAAACCGGCTGAATTGCATCTTGATTGCCTTCCCGAAGACGGGAGAAATGAATTGGATGTGACAAAACAGGCTGATCTGTCACGAGATGAGTAGGGTCGTCCCCCTCTAGCTCAACTCCGTCAACTGGCAGGAGACATGAGAATAAGATTTGATTAATATCCTGATACTTCAGAATTGAAACTGTTCAGGAATTTTTCAATTTTGAAAAAGGGTGATCACCTTCATTATAGATAGGATAAACAAAACAGACAGTCACTCGTTAAGTGATCCTGCTAATAATTACTCAATCGCTGCCGTAAAAGGCCGCTCGTTCCATACACCCGTGCAAAGTATCTCAGGTTCAGAAAAATAAATTTGTGAGCTATTTCACAAATTGAAATATTCCTCAGGTACTGGCCGGAGAATTGAATCCTGCATTAGCTAAGTTCTTTGATCATCATCACTTCAGGGTGTGGAAGCCTAACGCCTGACGAACTCGATTGACTTGTCCCCAGGCTTGCAAATCCAGCTTGAGAAATCGGGTTAATTGCGAACCGGAACAACCGAGCTGAACCGCTGATTTCTTAATTTCATATTGATTGGAATCGAGTATGTCGAGGACCTCGGCCAGCAGCCCGGGAAAATCGTCATGTTCCGGGTTAATCTCCAATCGCCCCTTCGGAAATCGTTTCTGCCAGGCAGCGGAAGGTAACTGCTCCGCCCGTTCCGGTTGCCTGATTTCCAAAGCGAGTTTCAGTCGCAACCGCTTGATCGCCCGGAGGCGATTCGCTTCCTGACTCCGGGCCTCATTGGCTTCCGCCTGGATGCCGGTGGGCAAATGCTCCACCACAATCGCTGTCTCAACTTTATTCCGATGTTGTCCACCTGGCCCGGATCGTCGTGTTCGGGTCAGTTGACATGTCTTTAACAAGTCATCCAGTCCAAGTTCTGCTGGATGTACGGACATAATTCTGGCTCACTGAAACCGGGAAAAGTAAATAGCCTATTCTATCAAACTGATAGCAAGCCTCCCCACGCTGTTGACAACAACTCAGGTTCTGGACAAGCTTGAGCTATTATCTTCTTTCCTATTCCTGACCGTTAGTTGAACTCATGTCTTTTTCAAGATTGAATCTTAATAAATTTACAGACTTCGATCTGAGACAGATAGCTCGGGAAACCTTTCTCGAAAATATCGACTTCCACCAGTCGATGGATTCGACGAATAACCAGGCCCTGCGACTCGCTCAGGAGCCGAACTTGTCCCTACCATGTCTCGTGCTGGCAGAAAAACAAACTGCCGGCAGGGGCCGAGGGAACAATCAATGGTGGGCACAGCCTGGTTGCCTCACCTTCTCGATCCTGCTCGATACAACCCCGTTCAAGAAACCGGAACATCTTCCTTTAATCGCATTGGCGACTGGATGGGCCGTCGCCAATGTATTGGAAGAATATACTCCCAGCCGCTCAGTACAATTGAAATGGCCGAACGATGTGTATCTTTCCAACCGCAAGATTTGTGGCATTCTGACAGAAATGCCACACCAGCATCGGGTCGTCGTGGGACTGGGTTTGAATGTTAATAATTCGTTTTACTCGGCACCGGATGAGCTTAAATCAAAAGCGATCTCATTATTCGATGAACTCGGCAACGAGTATCCCCTGGGCATGATCCTGATTGATATCCTCACTCAATTTGAGATTTTGTGGAGACAACTGATCGAGGGAGATTGCCACTTCATTCAACAGTGGCCGACACGCTGCCTGTTAACCAATCGCCTGATCACACATGAAGCGGGTGAAAAACAGACGATTGGACATTGTCGAGGGATCGATGAAATAGGCGCCCTGTTATTGCAAACGGAACAGGGAACGGAACGGATTCTGGGTGGCACGATAACCCAGTTTTAAGATCACTCCTTAAACTTACGCGCCACTTCAACGAGAGTCCGCACCATTGCTCCAGTAGCTCCACCATCCCGGTCTGGTTTTTCAGACTCCATGAAGGCGGGTCCTGCGATATCGAGATGCACCCACGGTTTTCCATCCACAAAGTGTTCGAGGAATTTAGCGGCAGTGATGGAACCACCCCAGCGTGGACCGATGTTTTTGATTTCGGAGACCTCACTTTTCAGCTGATCACCAAAGAAATCGTGCATCGGCATTTCCCAGACAAGCTCATTGGCTGTTTCCGCAGCTTCCTTAACGGCATCTGCCCAGTCACCATTATTCGAAAACAGACCAGTGATCTCTGTTCCCAGGGCAACCATGCAGGCACCGGTCAATGTCGCCAGATCGATCAGTTTTTCCGCACCCTGATCGACAGCGTAGGTGAGTACATCCGCTAAAACGAGCCGTCCTTCGGCATCGGTATTGAGCACCTCAATGGTCACTCCGTTTCGTGCTGTCAGCACATCACCCAGCTTGTAGGAGGAGCCACTCACCATGTTCTCGACCAGCCCCATGTAGCCAGTCACGTTCACTGGCAATTCCAACTTGGAGATCGCCATCATCGCTCCCAGCACGGTTCCGGCACCGGCCATATCCATTTTCATTTCTTTCATGGAATCGCTCGGTTTCAGGGAAAGACCACCACTATCAAAGGTCACCCCTTTGCCCACCAGTGCCAGCACGGGATCGGTTTCCGATCCCCCACGGTATTCGATCACCACCAGTCGCGCCGGGTTATCGCTCCCCGTTCCCACTGCCAGCATGGAACCCATTCGCTCGTCTGCCAGTTGATCTTCATCGAGAACTGTACAGGGAAGATCGTAATCGGAGGCCAGTTCCTGAGCTAACTCTGCAAACGAGATCGGATAAATCGCATTGGGGGGTGAGTTGACGACATCCCGCGTGATATTGATCGCCGCTCCGAGAATTGTTCCCCGGTCTGCAGCAGCGGCAAGATCATCATTTTCACTCAGGATAGTCAGTGACTCGAGTGGGTGTCGTTTCGGTTTTTCGCGATAAAGATCCTGTCCGCGAGTTCCTACTTCCACGGCCTCGGCAATAATCTCACTGGCATATTCAGGACAAAGGTCAGCGATTAAATCAGGCTCAATAATGATCGCGAGATCAAGACCTTCCTTGCGGGAAAGATTTCGAATTAAGGTTCGCATCGCTTTACGGAAGATTTCCCCAGTCAGTTTCTCGGCTGATCCAAGCCCAACCAGACAAAGGCGGGAGGCGGCTAATCCAGCAGGATCTGGATGCTGATAGAGTTCGGCAACTTTACCAGAGAAATCCTCTCGATCGGAAATCTTCTTAATCAATCCGGAAGTCAGACTATCCAGCTTTGTCAGTGTCGCTCCAGTGAGGTTTTCTCAACAGTGGGAACAATCAACCAATCTGCTGTTACTTCCTGCCAGGGAGTCGCCGAAATTTGTACAGACATTCATAAACTCTTTTTTAATGTGTGCTGGTCTATCTTTCCGTATTAGCAGATCACCCCGGAATTTTGCAATCCGCAAGCCCCTTGTCCCCTCCCCAGATTCAAAATCTTATCACTCGTTTTCATCTCCATTGAATTTCCCGGGGGGCTACTTTTCTACCCAACCACGGAAAGAGCTGAATTCAGCCTTTAGAGAGGCTGTTTGGACGATCCAGATGAACGGGGTAGGCTATGGGTTTCTTTTAGGGTAAAATCGAAAAACTCCCGAAAAACAGCACATGATGGGACGATTGAGGCGGATTCTCGGCGTATACTTTACCAGGCGGGTAGACTGATTAGTGACTCGGTCAGGAATTAAAATCTATGTCTTTGTATCTGATGCCAGTCGGTGAAGGCCGACGCATTCCTATCAAAAAGACGGTCGTCTTTATTGGTCGCCACCCGGATTGCGACGTGGTCCTCTCCAAAAGTCTGAAAGTTTCCCGCCGACATTGCTGTCTGGCTCTGGTCAACAACAAACTGATGGTCCGCGACCTCGGCAGCACCAACGGGGTGCATGTCAACGGTCGACGAATCAAGCGGGAAGAAATCCTCCGCCTGGGTGATGAACTTGTCGTCGGCGATGTTCCCTTCATTCTCAAATCGAAGCATGAAGATGGACCGGAATCAATCGGTGACGCAAACACTGAAATTCAGGCAGCGAATGCCACCAACCTCGACAAGCTGGAAAGTCAGGTCGCAGGCCGGGATAATCTTAGTAAAATGCTGAGCGACACAGACGACAGTGAAGACGATCCACTGCACGTTAAACTCGAAGAAGCAGCTGCAGAACCGCGACTGCAGGATGATAGTGGCGAGCTTCAGGAACGCTCCATCTTCGAGATGAAAGAAGATGAAGTTGACCAGCAGGACAAATTTCAACCCGAAGATTCCTCCATCTTCAAATAATCATCTCTCCGGGCCAGCGTTCAATTCAACATACGCAGCAACCTGCCCCTCCCGATTCGATTTTCGAATACCGGTTGAGTTTGTATACTTTGGGCTCGATAGATTGATTCTCGCCCCTTTCTGCTCGCTAATGCTGAAAGTTTTCTTATGCCCATCTCGCTGGCTGATTTTGAAAAAGTCGAACACGATCTGACTGCACGGCAGTCCGAGTTCATCGAAACTCTGAAAACATTCCTGAAAATTGAATCGGTCAGCGCCGATTCCAAATTCGTACCCGCCATCAAACAGGCGGCCGAGTTTGTCCGTGACCAGTTAAGTTCCGCCGGGCTGGAGACGAAAATCTACGAAACCCCCGGACACCCCATAGTCTATGGAAGCTGGCTGAAGGCCGAAGGTGCCCCCACCGTGATGGTGTATGGTCACTACGATGTACAACCCGCCGACCCGTACGACCTCTGGAAGACACCACCATTCGATCCGGATATTCGCGATGGACACATTTATGCCCGTGGTGCCACGGACGATAAGGGTCAGATGATGACTCATGTCAACTCGGTGGCCAGCTGGTTGAAAGTCGTTGGCTCGCTCCCAGTGAATGTGAAGTTCGTGATTGAAGGTGAAGAAGAAGTCGGCAGTGATCACCTTGAAAAGTTCCTGAATGAAAATCAGGAAATGTTAAAAAGTGATATCGCTGTCGTAAGCGACACAAGTCAGTTTGCACCGGGTGTCCCCGCCATCACTTATGGCCTGCGTGGTATCCAGGCGTGTGAGATTCAGCTGAAAGGCCCCGGCCAGGATCTCCATAGCGGTCTCTTCGGAGGAGCTGTAGTAAATCCGGTTAACATTCTGACTCAATTGATTGCGAGCCTTCACGACGATCAAAGGCGGGTCCAGATACCAGGCTTCTACGACGATGTCCTCGACTTGACGGATGAAGAGCGAGCCGGTTTTGCCAACCTTCCCTTCGATGAACCTGCTCTTCTCAAAGCACTGGGTACCACTGCGGGATTCGGAGAGGCAGGATACTCGACCCTGGAACGTCGCTGGGCGCGACCCACTTGTGATGTTAATGGAATCTGGGGTGGGTACCAGGGAGAAGGCCCCAAAACAATCATTCCCTTCAAAGCGGGAGCGAAAATCAGTTGCCGGCTCGTTCCGAGTCAGGACCCGGTCAAAATTGACAAAGCTCTGGAAGCCTTTCTGAGAAACCAATGTCCGGACTGCATCGAATTCACTTATAAACCGTATCACAGCTGCGGCGGGCTGGTCTTCGATCCGAACAGTGAGTGGATGAAATCCGCCGGAAACGCGATCGAGCACGCCTTTGGCGTTCCCCCGGTGTTCATCCGCGAAGGGGGCTCAATTCCCGTCGTCTCGACCTTTAAGGAAGTACTGGGAATCGATACACTCCTGTTGGGCTGGGGACAGAGTACTGACAACCTGCACAGTCCCAACGAACGATTCAGTCTGGAAGGATACCGCCAGGGAACTCTCGCCTCAGCTCGGCTCTGGTACGAACTTGCCAACTGATTTCCACTCGCCGCCTCGCTACATTCCAATTGAAATCTCTAAACGGACAATTTGATGCTCGATCTGCAATACATCCTCGAAAATAAAGAAGCTGTCGCCCAGAACTGCGAAAACCGGGGAGTCACCATCAACCTCGAACGCCTGATCGAACTCGACGGACAACGCCGTCAGTACATTCAGGAAGGGGACGAACTGCGTCGGGCTCAGAAAGAGACTTCAGGCGGCATTCCCAAAGCGAAAGATCAGGACGAACGACAGAAACTGATCACTAAAGGAAAGGAACTTCGCGAGCAGATCAGCGTAGTGGAAGCGAACCAGAAAGAAGTCGAGACAGAACTTCGCAGCCTTCAGGCCGACATTCCCAATATGACACACCCCGAAGCCCCCGTTGGGAAAACTGAAGACGACAGTCAGGTTGTTCGGACCTGGGGAGAAAAACCAGCCTTTGATTTCGAACCTCTCGATCATGTCGCTCTGGCAGAAAAACATAATCTGATCGACTTCGAAGCGGGTGGGCGTGTCGCCGGTCATGGTTACTACTACCTCAAGAATGAAGCAGTTCTGCTGGAACTTGCCCTCATTCAATATGCAGTGGAAACTGTCCGCAAAGCGGGCTTCACCATTCATACCACACCCGACCTCGCGCGTAATGATGTTCTGGAAGGAATTGGTTTTAATCCGCGCGGGAATGAAACCCAGATTTACTCGGTTGAAAACAGCGATCTCAGTCTGGTCGCTACCGCAGAGATCACTCTAGGTGGTGCGTACCGTGATCAAATGATTGATCTCGATCAACTTCCGATTCTGAACGCGGGAATCTCGCACTGCTTTAGAACTGAAGCGGGAGCTCACGGCCGTGCGACTCGGGGAATCTACCGGGTCCATCAATTCACCAAAGTGGAAATGTTCGCCTTCACCGCCCCGGAATCAGCCGAGTCCGATAAAATTCATGAGAAGATCGTCGGGCTCGAAGAACAGATCTTCCAGGGGCTGGGCCTGCATTATCAGGTCATTGATACAGCCACCGGCGACTTGGGCGGTCCTGCCTACCGCAAGTACGACCTGGAAGCGTGGATGCCCGGCCGGGGCGAAGGGGGAAGTTACGGTGAAGTGACCTCTGCTTCCAACTGCACCGACTATCAGTCGCGACGTTTGGGAATTCGCTGCAAAAACCCGAACGAAAAAGGGACAAAGTTTGTCCACACGTTGAACGGAACCGCCGTGGCTGTCACCCGAGCCCTGATTGCTGTTCTCGAAAATTACCAACAGGCAGATGGATCGATCAAAATTCCAGACGTCCTGCAGAAGTGGGTCGGTCAGGAAAAAATTGGATAGAGGTTTTTCTCTTTCAGTGTGAATCAAGATGCCAACGTTTCCTGAACGACCACCATTTCCCGCACCGCTCTGCTACGGTTCATTGCAGTTACCCTCGAGGTATCTGCTCTCTCCCCTGGCGGGATACACGAATCTTTCCTTTCGCCGAGTGATTCGTGAAATTGGTGGGGTGGGCTTGGCGACTACCGACCTCGTCAATGCTCGTGGTTTGCTTGAAGGAAGTCGTCGTTCGCTGCAGATGATCGAGTCGCACCCAACGGACCGACCTTTCGCCGTCCAGATTTTCGGCAGCGACCCGATCGCCATGCGGGATGTTGCCCTCTTTCTGGAAGAACGGGGAATCGACACGATCGATATCAATATGGGCTGCCCCGTAAACCGGATCGTCAAAGGGGGAGCGGGCGCGAGCATGATGTGCTCGACGGACAAAACGATCTCCCTCGTTCAGGGGGTGGTCGAGGCAGTCAAAATACCAGTCACTGTCAAAATGCGATTAGGCTGGGACGACACACAACTGACGGCTCCCTTCTTCTCCCGCGAGTTCGAAAAAGTAGGCGTCGTCGCGGTCGCGATACATGGACGAACCCGTGAGCAGGGTTTCAGTGGATCTGTCAGTCGCGCAGGCATCCGCAAAGTCGTGGAAGCAGTGGAAAAAATCCCTGTCATCGGAAATGGAGACATCCGCACTATCGCCGATGCCGCCACTATGCTGCATGAGACGGGTTGCCAGGGAATCTCGATAGGTCGCGGTGCATTAGCCAACCCGTGGATTTTCCGCCAACTGCCGCAGTGGGAAGCGACCGGTCATACGATCTGCCTGGAAACTGAAGAACGTTTCGATTGATGAAGGCAATTCGGATACCTGGAAGAACAGCACGGCTTGAAGCATGCTCATCGCCTTCCGCAAGATGGGGCACTGGTACCTCAAAGGGATGCGGGTGAAACCGGTCCACCGACACGAGTTTCAAATGTGCAAAACCCGCGAAGAACTGCTGGCAACACTTCAGAAAATCTCAGACCTTGGTCCTTCCTGTGGGACTCGCACCTGGAATTCTACCGGAGATGTATGTCCCTGCACTGGGTGCCGTCGAGAACTGGTAAGCATCAGAGCGTCACCGATCAGTCGACGGGGAGTTCTTGATGGCTTCTGGGTGATTTCGATCCTTTCTTCGACTTTTATTAATCTTCCGATCGACATCCAGTATCGTGAATTTAAGATGGTTCCAGTCGAGAATCTCATCCTGATTCGGAACCCGATTAAGCAAGCAATGAATGAACTCACCGATAGTATCGTAATCTCCCTCTTCAGGTAGATTGTAATTGAACTGCTCGTTGAGATCATCAATATGCAACCGGGGATCAAGCTCGACAATCGTTTCGGTAATGACTGATGCCACTTTCTTCTTCCTCGTCATATTCATCGTCGATCTCACCGACAATTTCTTCGGAGGATGTCTTCCATACAGACAAGTCCCGCGACGCCACCATATTCATCAACCACAATCGCGATGTGTATCCGCTCTTTCTTCATCGTTTCGAGTAGTGTGTTAATGCCTGTGGTCTCAGGAACATAGAGCGGTTGTCGAACCAGTTTTCGCAGAGTGAAACGGTCCGCCTTCTCGGTGGGACTTTAAGAAGATCTTTGGCGTAGAGAATCCCTATAATATCGTCAGTCGATTCACCGATGATGGGGATACGCGAGTGACCAGCTTCCACAACCTGTCGACGGGTCTCTTCCAGTGAGCAATCGACATGGATGCAATCCATATCTGTACGGGGAGTCATAATGGAAGAGGTGTCCTGCTCAGCCATTTTCCATGACCCGGTACATCATGGTGCCGGCATTATCTTCCAGGACCTCTTCCCGCTGACCTTCATCAATCACCGACTGCAATTCTTTCAGCGATTGTTTCGGAGTCGGTTAAGGTCGGTTCCTGCTGTCCTGCCATACGATGAATCGAATTTGTCGGCCGATTCCGCAACAGAATGAACGGCCTGAAAAGGACCAGCAGGGGTTTGATCAACGACCAGCTGTGGTACAGCATAATTTCCCCAGCTACTCGAGCTGTCGACCAGGGGATGATCACCAGAATGAAGAATAAGCTCACAAAGATCAGCACCAGTTCCGTGAACCACAACGTCGACTGCGAAAAGTTGGACTGATTAACGGAGGCAAAAAAACCGTTTTGATTAAAAACGAATAGTGCAAAGATCAGTGAAGTGAGCAATCCCAGATCGACAATAATTAAAGTCTGGTCCTGGGCTTTCAGTATGTCACCGAAGCGGGACATCTGTTTTTTTTCTTCGCAAATCGCTTCCAGTCGACTCCGCGAGAAATCATGCAGGGTGTAGCGGATCAACAGAAGCCAGAAGGCAGCAATTCCCCAGCAGGTGAGTAATGCAGGCCATAAATAGAGCGACAATTATCTGCTCCGCAAGTCGGGTTAATCGTTTGGAGAATTAGAGGTTGAAGTTGGGGGCTCGATTCCGCACAGTTTGAGCACTTCCTGTTCGCGTTCTCGCATCAGTACCCGTTCTTCGTCTGACAGGTCATCGTAACCCAGCAGGTGTAATATACCGTGAATCACGTAGAGGATAAACTCATTTTCAGCACTCCAGCCATATTCCGGGGCGGATTCCAGGGCCATCTCGGTGCTGATGATCAGTTCGCCCTCGATCCGTTTTCCCGCTCCTCGACGTGAACTCTCTATTTCCTCAAGCTGCTGTTCCTCCAGCAGAAAACTGAGCACGTCGGTGTCGTAGTCGTGGTTCAGATACTGAATATTCAGCTCTCGCAAGGTAGGATTGTCGACCAGGACCAGACTGATCTCTGCCTCGGCAACCTGTTCGTCATTCAGCAGCAGGTAAACAATTCGCTCCAGCTCAGTTTCACTGATTGTGAGCAGATCCTGTTGGTTGGCAATTTCCAGCTGATACATAAGTGAGGGATAATGTTCCATTCAAGAGGAGACAAGGCTCGAGCTAATCCGCCTTGGCATCAGGATACTTGATTCGACCATGATAGATACCAATTAATGACTTGGTTAACGAATTCTGAATCTTGTTGATCTCGGTTAAGGTCAAACCAGAGCTGTTGAACTGCCCGTCGAGCAGTTTTTTCATCGTGATCGAATTTACCAGGGATTCAATCCGTTTTGGAGTCGGGTCGGTCAAGGAGCGACTGGCACTCTCCACCGAGTCGGCCAGCATCATGACCCCCGCTTCCCGACTTTGAGGTTTCGGCCCTGGATAGCGGAAAGAAGATTCAGCGACTGCTTCGTCCTGCTCCGGGTCCTGTTCCGCATTTTGCTGAGCACGACGATAGAAGTACTCCACCAGCGTCGTCCCATGATGCTGCTCAATAAAATCAATCAATTGCGGCGGCAGGTGATGTTGTTTCGCCAGGTCGACACCATCTTTAACGTGACCAATAATAATCAGCGTACTCATCGATGGAGAAAGATTGTCGTGACGACTCGATTCACCCGCGTTCATATTTTCAATGAAATACTCGGGTTTCAGCATCTTTCCAATATCGTGAAAGTAAGCCCCTACACGAACCAGCAGTCCATTAGCGCCAATCTGCTCGGCAGCTGTTTCACCAATACTGGCAACATTGATCGAATGGTTGTAAGTTCCCGGAGCACGACGCACGAGTTCGTTTAAAATCGGATGAGAGGGATCGGACATTTCCAGCAGGCTGATGTTCGTCACGACACCAAATGTCGATTCTATGAAGGGCAGGCTTCCCGCTACCACATACCCGGCGACCAGACACCAGGCCGAACCTTTCAGACTCTGCAGGTATCGATCCGGGTTGGAGAAGGTTTGAGTGATCGAACTACTGTCGAGAATCGCAATTCCCCAATAGATAATAAAAGAGACCACCGCCGCCAGAAAACCGACTTTAATGAGTGTTAATCGGGAGGGAACCTTGGAGAGCGGGATAATTGTGGTGGCTGCGACACTCATCAACAGGATGAATTGTTTCAAATCATTGGTGGTGGAAACGATAATAATCAGCGCGAGAGCAAATCCCACGATGGTCGCGAGAATCTGGTTATAGACAATCGAGAACATCATCACTGCCACCAGAAAGGGGATGTACTCTGCTCGCCAGGGATCAACAGAGAAATACCTCGCCAGAAAAACAGTCAGCACAATCACAGCCAGAAAGATAGTCAGCTTGCCTGCTGAACCCGTGAGTGAGGGATAGTTTTTCATTAAAAAGACGCTGATCAGAATCACCAGCACAGTGATCAGCAGGGTAACAGTCGAAAAGCGAAAGATTCGCTTTCTCCAGGAAGACTCCAGATAAATCGCATCCTGCTCCGCCTGGAGCAATTCCAGAGTGACCGCATCGATCTGACCACTGGGAGGAAGCAGAACTGTGCCAGCCAGATATTTAATGGTGGCATCGGGCGTCGACTTGCGAGCAGCATTCATCTGCTGCTGGGTCATTGGTTCTGAATACTGCAATGTCGACTTTAATTTGACAGAAAGCCAGGCTTCTACAAAAGGACGAATTTGAGCCAGTTGATCAAAACTGGACCAGGATTTCCCCAAGCGACCGGTTTCACGCAGGGCATAACTCAACAGGACATCCTGAGCGGGAACGGTTTTAACCTGTTCGGGTTGTTGAGAATTGACAATCGCCACTTCCCGCAGATAGTTCGGATTCTGGACACGCAGTTCGTCGGCATTCACGATGCCCACATCACCGAGAGGTTTGAGAAACTCGCCAAACTCCGCGATTACCCGCGACAGGATGACAGGTTCCTTCCCTTCCCCTGTCGGGACAAGTTCCGGATCCGACGAAAGTGTCAAAGACTTTTTAAGTACGTCAAACCGGGTTTCAACCGGGGCAGCAGGTTCAGGCGTTTCCTCGACATTCTCAACAGGCTGGTTTTCACCTGCTGAATTATTACTGGCTGTTTCAGGCACCGCTGCCGGTTCTTCAGCCACATCCAAACCAAAAGCGGACTGCAAGTCGGCCGCCAGATCTTTCTGACTTTCAGCTTCCAGTACCGCCTTTAAGTCGTTCGATAATTTCAGTTTGACTTCTTCGAGCGTTCCCGGCTTTGACAGATAGTAAAGTGGAACTCGAGAAGCCCGTTCTTCCTGCGCCTGTCGTGTTTTAAAACTGTCCACCCGCTCGAAATCGATTCGGGACAGAATTCCCTGAGAGACGATATCACCCAAACGATAGGTAAAGGGTGAACGCCAGGCCTCTACGGTGACTGCCAGAATAAGAATAGCCACGACAGTCGCCAGTAAGCGGAGTAGAAAACTCTCGTTACTGAAGATTCGATCCAGACGATCCTTCCACGACTCTGTCGTTTTGAAGTGGCTGGTTCGAGTTCGTTTTGCTCCAAAGAGGGGCATGATGGCGACTTTATCAGGGTTACAGGAAAAGAGAAGCGAGAAGTTACATCCCGAGTGGATGCTTGAAACTGAAGTGAGGAATAGATTCTTTAAAGAATGCTCAAAGAAGGAATTCTCGAATCAGAAAACGGACGGGATTTGGTTAAACAATCAGGGTCTAAAGTGAGATCGCTTAAATTGAATTTGTTGGAGATAGTGGGAACCAGCCCCAACTGTTCACCCGACCACATTTTATCCAGTCCCGGGAACTGATCAATTATTTATCAATATCCGTCATAAGGGCTTCTCTTCGCAATGGAGAGGAGTGGACTTTAAAAAATAGCATAACTGAATCGACGTACAATACACAAATACAGAGACTCCCAGGCTTAAGGCAGAGAGTTCTGCGGATGTAGGGATTATGTCGGCTCCGAGTCTGTGGTGGAGTCGCCATCGTAGGCGGCCACAATTCTAGCAACCAGCGGATGCCGCACAATATCCTCGGAACGCATGCGGACTTTAGCCACTTCGGGCACGTCGGAGAGCCGGTGCATCGCATCTTTCATGCCGGATTGCACCCCTCGATCCAGGTCGATCTGGGTCACATCCCCCGTCACCACTATTTTAGAATTGTGTCCCATTCGAGTGAGGAACATTTTCATTTGTGTGCAGGTCGTATTCTGACCTTCATCCAGGATGATGAATGTGTCATTCAAGGTACGCCCCCGCATGAAAGCGAGCGGAATGATTTCGATAATGTCATTTTCCATGTACCGCTTCACCTGCTCATAATCGAGCAGGTCATGGATCGCGTCCAGTAGCGGTCTCAGATAAGGATTCACCTTGGAGAGCATGTCACCGGGCAGAAAGCCGAGTCGCTCCCCAGCCTCGACAGCTGGGCGAACCAGGACAATCTTACGGACTTTCTCTTCGCGCAGTGCATTCACAGCGAGTGCTGCAGCCAGGAATGTTTTTCCACATCCAGCCGGCTCCTGTGCAGAAAACCATATCATGGTTCTGTATCGCTTTGACGTACTCAACCTGTCCCGGTGTCCGAGGTTTGGATTTTCTTCAGACTCCTTTTAGCGGCAGAGCGCAGTCTGTCTCCAATTGACCCGTTTCGAGGTGTCTCAGGAAGATCTTGAACCTCGACCCCTTCTCCTTTCAGGGCGCGTTCGACTTCATCATCGCGCAGGAATCCACGCTGATCGATAATCGATTGAAGTTCCTGAAGAACCTTGACTCCTCGATCTACCTTAGAATTTTGGTCGTTCAGTCGAATCTCTGTCACCCCGTACAACAATATCAATCCTGATACTGTCGCGAATTGCCTCATAGATAGCGGTCCTGATTCCCAAACAGGGCTCGAACTGCTTCTGTATTTGTCACGGGTAATGTTGCTTCTGTCATACAAGATCCTTAATCAACACTGGCAGAACATCTGAGTCGTAATAGTGATCGGCTCAGAACTCACACCATCACTCCTGAACGGAATTTCAATTTTAGAAACAAAAAGTCTGAAGGTGAGTAAGAGGGGGATCTGATGAGAGGTTCCCCCGACCAGATCGTACACTTAAATTTTACCTTCAGGAATTCGGCTGGGCAAAGCTATCCTCGATTTCCGGCTAAATACTGCAATTCTTCAGAATTTCAGAAAATTGAGACTTGCCCATTCAGGCCTCCAAAATTGCGTTTTGGGGAACCCAATTTTGGAGAATTCAAATAAAGACACCCACCGTCTACCGGGGTTCGCTTTAGAGCCCTCAACTTGAACCGAAATTTCCTAACCCGCACAACCACTCCTGCTGGCGCGCTGAAACAGGCTCAAACTCAACCCTGTTTACCTCCCCTTTCATGAGTCGATTTTTGCCAAAGTCGGCTAACCCGATCGATACCGTTAAACCAGCAAATTCCAAAATGATGGCCCTAAAGAACGGACACAGGTTTGCTCGAAATTATTGGTAGCAGGCTACTCGTGCGCAGCCGGACCCTGTATTGATTCGCGCCCTAACGTTTTCCTGCCAGGTCACTCCTTAAATCAGCAGGATTTCAAAGATAGATTGTCAGTTATGTACGAAACTTTTATGGGACTCTCAAAACGCCCCTTCATCGCCAGCCCGGATGTCAACATGTACGTTCGGACCGAAGTACATGAAAAAGCATTACGACAGCTGATGTTCGGCATGAATGCCAATCGCGGAATCTCTCTCCTCACTGGAGCGGATGGAACAGGCAAGACCATCCTGGCACAGAAATTGATCCAGAACCTGCAGGCCTCCACCATTCCGCTTTATTTCCCCAATGCACACTTTGCCACTCGTCGCGATTTTTATCAGTCCATTCTATTCGAACTTCGCCAACCCTACGCGGGTTTGGGATTGCAGGAACTGCGTCTACAGTTGACTTCCGTGATGCGTCAGATGGCCCCCCGCCATCGTCCTATTCTTCTCGTCATCGATGAAGCTCACCTGCTCAGTGATCGTATTCTGGAAGAAGTTCGTAACTGCCTGAACTTTGTGGTCGAGGGAGACTCCATTTTCAGAACGCTCCTCGTCGGACAGCCTGAACTGGAAGAACGTCTTGCCGATCCTGATCTGGCCGCCGTGAATAACCGCATTGGCCTGCACTCGATGCTTGGAACCTTAAACAGAGCCCAATCTGTTCAATACATCACGCAACGACTCAATCTGGCCCATGGAAAGGCCGAGACGATTTTTGAAACCGAAGCTGTCTTCGCCATTGCAGAAGCCGCCGATGGTGTTCCCCGCGCGATCAATCAACTTTGTGATCATTCACTCATGCTGGCATCGGCTCGCGGTATACGACCTGTCGACGTGGAGACCGTTCTCGACTCGCTGGAAGAGCTGCAAACGCTTCCGCTGCACTGGCGGACACCCTCTGCTCAACATGCGAGAACCACTGAGGTAAAAACTCCTCAGGTTCGATCTGACAAACCCGCCTTCCAGGAATTTCAACAGAGCAGCTCAGCACAGAGCGCCTCCAGTATCGAAGTCGGAAGTGCCTGGGATAACGATCTGGCTGAAGAAACAGTTCTCGAATTCGGTGTAGAATGTGACTCAGCTATTGAAGAAGTGCTGGAAAAACAACTCGACGCCAGGTTCGATGCCGAACAGGAAGAACTCGATCCAGTTCTGGACGCCCGACTCTATCAGCTTTCAGAGAATGATTATCAACAGGATGTCCTCGCACAGGTTTCTCTCCTGAACGATGTTCTGAATGTACAACTGAAAGACGAGCAGGAAGAAACATCACAGGAACGACGGATTATTGCCAGTTCTTCCGATTCAAAAAAAACAGAGACGCCAGCAAACATTGTCGATAATGTCCCCAGCTCAGAGCAGATCATGGACCGCTATGCCATGATTGACGCCGGACTGGTTGAAAAAGTGCGTGAATGGGAAATGATTGCCGGGGAATACTCTGCAGTCTGTGGTTCATCAAACTCAATGGAAATCGAGGAAGAAGTCTACCCTCTCCTCCAGGATGAGGATTTAATCGATCTCAAACCTACAGTTGGCAAGGTACAGCTCGGTTCAATCTCTCTGTCAGGCTCTGCCGAATCAGCCGAAGCACATGCAAATGCACTGGAAGAGCTGACTGAGAAATTGCCCAAGGGGCATCAGGCTTTGAAATTCAAACGTTCCTCAAAGTCTGCCTGATTCTGCCTCTGTCCAGAAAGACTCGAAAGACTCTTTGAGCCTAAGTGGGCAAATTCCGAGAGTTTAAACCCTCTTGATCCCCTATCTACCTTTCTTCCCGAGCCCTCAACCCACCAACCTTACGATTTCTCCCTTCTCTCGAAACCTGACACCTCGTTTTTTATCGCTGATATCCACGCCCCACCAACCGGTTAAGTTATTAGCCACCTGTAACCAGGAACATGAAAACTTAGTCAAACTGGCTAATTTACAGACGCTGTCTGTCAACATGTGAATTGACAGGTTTTGACAAAAAAGAGGACCACATCAATTATCGCCAGTGGACAAATTTCAGTTTTCCCTGCCAGCTGATATAATGGGTTCGGTATTCCCGTTTCACAAATGGATCAGTCGAACTGATTTACCAGCGGGCGATAAATACACTTCTATCAGCCCCAACATCATCCAGCGCTCCTTAAACTTAGTTTTCAGAATCTAAGGAACTGTTCCATTAATTCGCAGATCAGCAAATCAATGTCACGCTCAATATCTCAATCGAAGCCGAATACGAACTCGGCAAATTTTCGCGTAGAGAATCCGTTCCACTGGACACTGTACCGCTATCTAGGCGCTCACCCCGGTGAGCATGAAGGGAAATCAGGAGTCCACTTCGCTGTTTGGGCACCCAATGCGAGTGAAGTCTCCGTTCTCTCTGATCGAAATGGATGGCAGGTCAGTAAACACCTGCTTCATCCCAGTGACCGTGGTGTCTGGGCAGGATTTCTCCCCGATTACAAATCGGGCGAGACATACAAAATACGCCATTCGGACCGGTTGGGGGCAAATTCTTGAGAAGTCGGATCCCTATGCTTTCGCTGCTGAGCTTCGTCCCAAAACAGCATCGGTCATTTAGAGCTTTGTTGTGTCTGAATGATGGCACACAAATAAAGAAACTCCGGATCAATGAACCCGTCACCACCTACGAGGTTCACCTGGGTTCATATGCGACCGACAGATGGTCGTAGCTAATACAACTACCGTGAGCTGGCCCCCATGCTGGTCGAGTATGCCAAAGGACTCGGTTACACCCATCTGCAGTTGATGCCTGTCAATGAGCATCCCTTTGATGGCTCATGGGGATACCAGGCAACCGGATGCTTTGCGCCCCACCAGCCGATTCGGAACACCTCAGGACTTCATGTACTTTGTCGATTACTGCCACCAGCATGATCTCGGTGTTCTGATTGACTGGGTACCGGCTCACTTCCCCACGGATGCACTCACTGGGTCGCTTCGACGGAACCTCGCTCTACGAACACGACGACCCCCGACAGGTTTCCGGACCCCGACTGGGGCACTAATATTTTCATTACGGTCGTGAAGAAGTCCGAAACTTCCTCCTCTCCAGCGCTCACTTCTGGCCCGCGATCTATCACGTCGATGGTATTCGAGTCGATGCCGTCGCTTCGATGCTGTACCTCGACTACTCTCGAAATGAAGGAGAATGGATTCCAAACCGCTATGGTGGACGTGAGAATCTGGAGGCGATTGAATTTCTGCGCGAAGTGAATACCAAACTTCACGCTGATTTCCCCGGCATCATGACCGTCGCTGAAGAATCGACTTCTTTCGGAGGCGTCTCACGTCCTACCTATGATGGTGGTCTCGGATTCACGATGAAATGGGATATGGGCTGGATGAATGATACGCTCCGCTACATGCGACGCGATCCGATCTATCGATCCCATCACCAGAACGAGCTCAGCTTCCGCATGGTTTATGCTTTCACCGAAAACTTTGTCCTGCCCCTCTCACGATGAAGTCGTGCATGGGAAGCGTTCTCTGATTTCACAAATGCCGGGGGATTACTGGCAACAGTTTGCTAACCTGCGCATGCTTTACGCTTACCAGTATTTCATGCCCGGTAAGAAACTTCTCTTCATGGGAGGCGAACTGGCTCAGTGGACCGAGTGGAACCACGACACCGAAATTGACTGGGCCTTACAGGAGTTTTGACAAACACCAGGGAATTTCCAAACTACTCAAAGACTTGAACACTCTATGCGAGTGAACCTGCTCTTTATCGCAACGATTGTCGTGGTGAAGGGTTTGCCTGGATTCAATGCGACGACAGCAAGAATTGTGTATGCCATTCATCCGTTATGGCGACGAGGACGATCTTCCTCTGGTGATCGCATCAAATTACACACCCGTTCCCCGTAACAGCTACCGAATCGGCGTTCCTCAGGCTGGCTACTATCCAGGAAGTCTTCAATAGCGACTCCGCTGAGTATGGTGGATCGAGCCAGGATAATGACGGTGGGATTTACAGTGAACCCGTTGAGGCACATGGGCATAAACACAGCCTTTCGATAACAGTTCCTCCGCTGGGAATAGTTGCTTTAAACCCCTGGTTCCTCCTAAAGCGATTAAAAAACCAGCTGCGAAAACAGCTCATCCTAAAAAGTAATTGAGACGGTCTGATCAGGTGTTGTTGAATCTGAATCCGGGCTGTTGTCAATTTCTTTTTCTGATTCTCGTTTGCATTCCCGCGAGTGTCTGTTGCAGATTGCGCTCAGTAAAAATGTAACGTTTCCGGGTGTATTCGCTGGTTTTGAATAGATTATTTTGAAACTCTTCCCTTTGTGCTGATTATAAGGCGAGAGACCTTAGCGATTGAGGCGGTTCTAAGCACCACTGAGTTAACCAGCGGCAAAAATTGCTGGTATTTTGCTTCTCGCGCAAATCTTTTTGAAGTTCGCATCCGATGATTGTGGTGAGGGACCTGGTTGTGGTCTGACTTTTTGTCCGAGAGAACTGTTCACTCGGCAACAACAAGTCTAAGAGAAATTGATTGCACTTCTGTGTGAAACAATTTCTCAAGACGCGATCTGTCTTTACAGGTGGCCTGCCCCGCGAAAGGAGCGAAAGTCTGGCAGCTGTCTGTAAAAATGTGGATTACGGAGCATCCACTAGAGTCGTCAAAAATTGATTCCCTGTAAGGAGTCAGTTTTGTCAAAGATTTCTGCTTACTAATGCGTTGTTCAGGGAACCTGCTTCAGGTTGTGAGGAACTCGCCGAGGTTTGCCGGAATCGTTTCTAGTGTCCGAAACAATTTGTTTCAGACTCATGTCTAACTGACACAGGCGTGCAGATTGACCTGCCACGATGTGTGAGTCGACATGAACACTTATGCTCAGGTTGAGGCAATCCACCATGCATCGCGATAAAAAACTAGGTCTGGCATTAGCATTAATGGTTATTGGTTTCGGTACGGCGTTCTGCTTTAAGCAGGATCTCTCCAAACTATCCGAAACATCATTCTTCCAGGGAGCCTTCTCGGATTCTGCGAGCTCCCCAATTACTCCCGATCCCCGGCAGGAGATGAGACGAAGTTCTCATGGTCGCTCCAATGATCTGGCGGACTCCTCCCCCAATCATCGTATGGGAATCCCCGATCCCATGCTGAATTCTCAGAATCTGGATGATCCCTTTAATCAGGGGCAGAATTTCACCCATCAGGTCAGTCAGTCATCACGATCACCTGAATGGAATGATCTTCCCCAGGCTCCTCCAACAGAGAGTCAGCCCCATCGTTCCCGGGATCAGCTGGCGCAGTCGACTCGTAATTATCACGTTCCTGAACATAATTATGACTGGGATACTCCCGATCGTAATTCTGGTAGAAGTAACCGTGATGCGTCTGAGCCCATGGCTCAACAACATCGCGATCAGAATTCGTTTCGGAATCCATTCAATAATGAAGCAACATTCACTTCCTATCCGGATTTGCTGAATGAATCAGGGAACTCTCGAGATCCACGAGCGAACTCACAGGGAAGGTCCGATCAGAATTACGCTGATCAGAACAATTCTCCCAGAGCGCGTTTGAATAACTCGATAGTTTCCGTTGAAGAAGAATTCGATCCCTTTGGAGCAGCTGTTGAGACGACACCCAGCGTAGCAACTCCACGTCGTAACAGTTACCAAGAACCGAACCGCATGAACTCCAATCGTTCCTCTCAAGTCCCTTCACAGGAAGTCTCACAGAACTCAAGGTATCCGCGACTGGAGGATCAGCCAATTGCACCACTGGATGCACAGACTTTGTTGATTCATGAAGTTCGCAAGGCCGAAACACTCTCAGGAATTTCCGCCAGATACCTCGGAAGTGCGAATAAGTTCATGCAGATTTACGAAGCCAACCGGGACATTCTGAAGAGCCCACACGATATCCGGGTAGGGATGAAACTGCGTATCCCTCGTCCAGGTTCCGGCACTCAAGCGGCAACCTCGCCTCCCCGTCAGATGGGAGCGAGGTTGAATCCGCAACGTGTCTCTCAATCCTGGAACCAGCAACAGGTAGAATCGTTACCCGAACCTTATGATCCCTATCAACAACAGCAACCTCCACAGAATTACCATAATCAGGATGTATTCGTTCCTGTGCGACGTTCTCCCTTTGGGAATTAAACAGGTAAATCAACATTCTTCAGGAATCTGATGCTGTCCGTTTCTGCGGTGAATCCTTAAAGCATTGAGGATCGCAAGTGAACTTCCTTACGAACCCGGCTGACTTCAATGGGACCGGGGAAGGTTCCTCCTTCACTTTCGCCCAGAGCAATTCCTGCCAGGCGATCCCACTGCAAGTAATTCATCTGCTGTCGAGGCCAGTTCTGCAAACGCCATAATTGGACGAACGCTTCCCGGATTAAATGTCGGGGTTGATCCTTAAATTCAGGTTTTGATAATCGGCAGAATTCCGCCGTTCGTTCCAGTAATTGAGTTTCGAGCAGACTCTCAGCCAATTGCTGAATCAAATCCTGACTCTCTTTTGCCTGTCGACTCAGTGAGAGAATCGCCTCCGCCGCTTGCGGATTGAATTCTTTTTCCAGCAGCGGGAGCAACTCATTTCTAAGTCGATTTCTGGTGTAGTGAGTTTCCCTGTTCGTGCTGTCCTCGCGACTATCCTGCTTCCATTCGCGCAGAGCCTCTTCCAGTTCGGTCCGTCGAATTTCCAGCAATGGGCGCACAATCCATAACCTGTCCCGCAGTTCGCGTCGAGATTTCATGCCAGTGAGCCCGCGTAAACCAGTTCCCCGCAGAAAATGATGCAGAACCGTCTCCACCTGGTCATCCGCATGATGAGCCAACGCGATCAGGGAGGCCCCTTGTTCCGTCGCAAACTGTTCAAGGAGTTCGTAACGCAGCCGCCGCGCCCCCTCTTCAATCCCCCAGCCATGCTCTGTTGCAAACGCTTGGGCATCAATTCGCTGAACCTGCAACGGGATATTCAATTCTCTACAGAACTCACGAACCCAGGTTTCGTCCCCGTCTGACTCTGCTCCTCGGAGAAGATGATTGATATGCAGAGCTGCAATATTCAAATCAAGTTTCTTCTGGAGCAAGATCAATCCCGCAGCAACGCTACACTATCCGGTCCTCCCGAAAGTCCGACGAGGACACGACTTTGAAGCAGACCAGCAGCGCGGCAACCAGCCTCCAGTTTTTCAAGAAAAGTGTCAGACATCGAATCTCAGAAGAATAGTACGAACAGATCTGCGAATAAGAACGAGGAACTCTCTCGAACTTTGACATTGACCCTTCCCGGGTTCAGTTAGAAAATAAACAGAGGATATCAGTTTTCCAGACAGGATTTCTCCTGTTTTAACAGAGTGCGAACAATCGAATAAGGCTCACGCGATGCAAAATAATCCGGAACCCAAGAGTACCAGTTCCAAAGTGCTTCAGTATTTCGTGGGTGCACTTGTCTTTGTGATTGGCGCTTATCTCGGCCATCTTGCAGTTAACAAATTGTTTTTCTCCCCTCAGGAACCTGATCCACCAGTTGAAGCCGGTGAAATTCGCCTGGAGACACTCGACACTCCGTTGATCGTCGAGTCCCAACTCAACCCTGTAAAAGAGGCAGCATCTCTCAGTGAGGTAAAGAATTCAGACAAGCAGCAGGATAATGTATTGAAAGAACAGCTTAAGGGAACCTGGACTCAAACCAAAGATGTGAAACAAACCCTGGTTCTCGAAGAAGATGGCACAGGAACTTTAACCGTTGAAGTCGGTGCGCTGCTGGCAACGGTATTCGGTGAGAAAGTCGTCATGCAGATCAACTGGTCCGTCGACAAAGGACGAGCCATCTTCACATCACTTTCCGGTGAACCGGAGGTGGCATTCAATTACATCAAAGAACATTATGGTACCAAACGGGATCGCAAGATCGATTCTTTAGACGACGACACACTCGTGCTGCTTGATGACCTCGACGACAACTCACGCTCAGAATGGACCCGCTTGGAAGGAATGAATTGAGGCCATTCCTATTCAGATACAAAAAGAAAACCGGAAGCATCCCTGAGGGACGCTTCCGGTTTTTTATTTTAATTGAGTGCATGACCAATTCAGGTCTTACTCAGTTTTTGTAGAGTTCAGGCTTAGTAGAGATCAGAGTCTCCTCCGCCCCCTTTACCTGCTTCCGGTTTTTCAGCGATCAAAGCGTCGCTGGTCAACAGCAGGGTGGAGACAGAAGCGGCATTCTGCAGAGCAGTTCGGGTGACTTTGGTGGGGTCGATGATACCCGCTTTAACCATGTCTTCGAACTTGTCGTCAGCAGCGTTGTACCCTTTGTTGCCATCTAGTTCAGCAACTTTCTCGCAGATCACACTACCATCAACACCGGCGTTGTCAGCGATCCGGGTGAGCGGCGCACGGCAGGCACGCAGGATGATGTTGTATCCTACTTCTTCATCGTGAGAAAGTTTACCCGGTTTCACAGTGCGGGAAGAACGGAGCAGAGCAACACCACCACCAGGAAGAATTCCTTCTTCTACGGCAGCACGGGTAGCGTGCAGGGCGTCTTCAACGCGGGCTTTTTTCTCTTTCATTTCGCTCTCGGTTGCTGCTCCTACATTCACTTGAGCAACACCACCGGAGAGTTTCGCGATACGCTCTTCCAGTTTTTCTTTGTCGTAGTCACTGGTTGAGTTCTCGAGTTCGCGACGAATCTGGGCGATACGATCTTTGATATCGTTTCCTTTACCAGCACCTTCAATGATGGTGGTATTTTCTTTGTCGATGACGATTTTTTTCGCCCGACCCAGATCAGAAAGCTGGATATTTTCGAGTTTGATGCCCAGGTCTTCAAAGATCGCCTGACCACCAACCATGATGGCGATATCCTGCAGCATCGCTTTACGACGATCACCATAACCGGGTGCTTTCACAGCGACGCAGTTGAAGGTGCCACGCAGTTTGTTGATGACGAGAGTAGCGAGTGCTTCCCCTTCCACATCTTCCGCGATGATCAACAGCGGTTTGCCGGCATTAACGACTTTTTCCAGAACGGGAACGAGGTCTTTAATGCTGGTTACTTTTTTCTCGTGAATCAGCACATAAGCATCTTCGAGAACGCATTCCATACTCTGCTGATCAGTCACAAAGTAAGGACTCAGGTAACCACGATCGAACTGCATCCCTTCGACAACTTCGAAGTCTGTAGAAAGGCTTTTGCCTTCTTCCACAGTGATGACACCATCTTTGCCGACCTGTTCCATGGCTTCTGCCAGGATTTCACCGATCTCGGTATCACCGTTAGAGGCAACCGTTCCGACCTGTGCGATTGCTTTTTTGGTTTTGCAATCAGTTGCCATGCTGTGCAGTTGATCGACGATGTCGGAAACAGCTTTATCCATTCCCCGTTTCATGGCGATCGGGCTGACACCTGCAACAACAGCTTTCAGGCCTTCATTGTAAATCGCTTCAGCCATGATGGTGGCAGTAGTAGTTCCATCACCGGCGACATCGGAAGTTTTGCTCGCAACTTCGCGAACCATGCGGGCTCCCATGTCTTCAAATTTATCGCTCAATTCGATTTCGCGAGCGACAGAGACACCGTCTTTCGTGACAGTGGGGGAACCGAAACTTTTCTGAATGATAACATTGCGACCACGTGGTCCCAAGGTAACACCGACAGTTTTAGCCAGCTTGCTGACACCGCGTCGCATCGCTTCCTGGGCTTCTTGATCAAAGGCAATAATCTTTGCCATTTCTGGAAATCTCCTGATTCAGTGACTCTTATTATGTTTGCGTTGTTGGCAATTTTTTGTACGACAGCAATTCTTTTAATTACATCAGCATTGCTGAAAGCAGACTCTTTCATTTCTTCAGCTCGGGCTGAAGTTGGCAACTTTAGAAAGTGGCGAGTTTAGAAAGTGGCGAGAATGTCACCTTCACGCATCAGCAGGTACTCTTCATCACCCAGTTTGATTTCTTCGGGTGCGTAAGAGTTGAACAGAACGCGGTCACCTTCTTTGACGGTCAGCCACTCGTGTTCCGTCATTCCGTACGTGTCCATCTCCCACAGCAACGACTTCTCCTCGTTGTGGTTTGTTCTGAGCTGAATCGGGCAGGAAAATACCGCCAGCGGTTTGCTCTTCGATTTCCGCTCTCTTCACCACCACGCGGTCTCCAAGTGGAATAAGCTGAACGGCAGACTTGGATTTCGCTGCGGTCTTAGCCATCGATCTCTCCTCAAGACTGTATAAACTTGTGTGTAAAAAACGACTTAAAACTAATGGATACCCGTTCGATCAGGAAGCACTGCTCCCTGTCCAGATGGTCCCCGAGCCTTCCCGAGGGACAAAACGGGTTGTTCGTGCAATTAGCGAACAGTGTGCCGATCACCACTAAAATCGCAAGTCTTTATTTTATAATTACTTACAGCTTGCGACCATTTCCCGGAGCTGCCATCTCTGACAAACTTCCAATAGGGGCGATCTCCAATGCCTGCCATTATGACAGAACTTATCCCAGAATGAAGACTGCCAGCACTCGCTTCTTATTGATTTCTCCAGAAAGTTCTATCCACACGGAATTAATGCCATTCTGAGGCCCTCTCAAAAGCCTGACTCAATTAACAGGGGATTGAAACAAACCCGCCGGGACTATATTATCGATACGGCCACTTTACGGAGATTGACCTGAAGAAACAGTAACGAGCCGATTCGCTCCTCAATACTGAAGAGACAGGTTGTCCCACCAAACTTCTCCGATCCCCAGTGCCAATTCCGTCCCTCACAACTCCCACCTGGAATTCATTCCCCTTAATCCGTTCGCAATTATTAAAACGGAAAATTGTCTCGAATCGAGTCATCAACGCTCTCGGTTTGCGATCCTTTTCGTCCCCCTGCCTCGCGGACATTATTTTTCCACCTTTGATTATTTGATCAACCTCACTCATCACGCTTTTCATCAATTGCAGCTCAAGCAGATGAAAAGAAACTCACCTGATACGATTGGAGCTTGCCCGTGAAGCAGTTCTGTGCCTTGCGTAACCTGCAAGTCTGTTTGTTCCTGTTTGCCTTAA
This sequence comes from Planctomycetaceae bacterium, assembly GCA_041398805.1. Classification (GTDB taxonomy): domain Bacteria; phylum Planctomycetota; class Planctomycetia; order Planctomycetales; family Planctomycetaceae; genus Polystyrenella. The sequence continues at coordinate 34,440 of JAWKUC010000008.1, forward strand.
TCTGCCTTTCATTTCTGACCGTGCAACCTGCCACTGCCAAACCTCCAGTGAGAGGCTCGGCTCGCGGGGAGGTTGTAGGAGAATACCTGCAACAAGTCGCCAAACATTACAAAGTGGCAGACGGACTTCCTTCCGATGACATTATGTGCCTGGCAATTGATAAAGACCTCTATGCCGGTACAGCGACAGGCATCGCCAAATATAACGATGAAAACTGGACGACAATTCTGAGCACGGACTCACCCGTCGTTACGTTGACCACACTCGGAGATAAACTTTACTACGCCACCACAAAAGAAATCGGTGTCATTTCCATTGAGGAGACTAAAACTCTCGCCAAACTTCGCGAGGGGGTCTCAATTCACGAGATGTTGCTTACTTCTGAGGGGCTTTATATCGCCAGTAATCAGGGACTCGATTTTCTGCCTGCCGGTTCGACAGAGCAGGTGGAAGTTGCTGAAATCAACGCCTTGCTTCCTGCCAATACGGAATTTCGTCAACTGGCCTTCTCGAAAGAAGGAGTCCTCGCCTTAGCTACTTCCGCTGGTCTTTATCTTTATGAAACGAAAGATAAATTCGCCCGCAGAATTCATGCGGAGAATCAGAAGGGTGGCTGGTACCTGAATGATGTTCGTGCAGTTGGCTACAGTTCCAGTGGGAAACTTTGCTTTGCTTCACCCCAGGGACTCGGAATTGAAACCAGTGATGGGTGGCAACTCCTCTCGGGTCCTGAAGGGCTGCCTTATAATGACTTCACTTCTCTGGCAGTTGGCCCGGAAGAAAACATCTGGCTGGCGACCCATATTGGAGCTGTTCATCGCTATCAGAACATCTGGGAGTACCGCCAGGGAGGTCGCTGGGTCATGGATGATGATCTCCGTGACGTGGTGGTCAGCCCTGCAGGTGAACCCTGGTTCGCTACCAGCAAGGGAATCAGCCGGATTCATCTGAAGCCGATGACATTGCGAGAAAAAGCTGACTTCTTCAATGCTGATATCGAGAAATATCATAAGCGAACGGAATACGGATACGTCGACTCTGTCCGCATGAAAGAACCGGGTGTGAAAGATGTCGATAACCACAAACACGACAGTGACAACGATGGTCTCTGGACCAGTATGTACGGTACCGCCCAGGCTTTTGAATATGCTGTCACTAAAACTCCCGAATCCAAAGAACGTGCCAATAAAGCCTTCCGGGCGATTGGTTTCCTGAGCGAAGTACCCCAGGGAGGAAAGCATAGCCCTCCATTTGGTTTCCCCGCCCGCACGATTCTGCCGACCTCGGGCCGCAACCCGAACGATCACGACTCTGTAGCACATGACGAACGCAAACGGGCTGAAGATCCCGATCACCTCTGGAAAGTTCTCGATCCCCGTTGGCCTGTCAACGCCGACGGTAAATGGTACTGGAAAACAGACACCAGCTCCGACGAACTTGACGGTCATTACTTCTTCTATGGAGCCTACTACGATCTGGTCGCCGAAACGGAAGAAGAAAAAGCTTATTGCCGCGCGGTCGTCGACCGGGTGACCACCCATTTGATCGAGCATGACTACGCTCTGGTTGATCACGATGGCCAGCCGACCCGCTGGGGACAGTTCGGTCCTGATGTAATCAACACGGACAAAATGACCGACCTGCGTGGCCTCAATGCCTTAAGCCTACTGGCGTACCTCAAAACGGCTTATCACATCACGGGCGATTCCAAGTATCAGGAGCATTATGAAAAACTGCTCTATGAGCACAATTACTTCACGAACGTTCTCAGCCCCAAATGGCAGAACGGTCCCGGCACGGGAAACCAGTCCGATGATGAAATGGCCTTCATGTGCTATTACAACCTGTTCCAGTACGAGACCGACCCCAAGTTGATCAAGCAGTATACCCGCTCACTGAACCGCTACTTCCTGCAGGAACAATACGAGCTTGCCCTCTGTTCAACTTCATCTATGCATTGAACTATTACAAGACCCGGTTCTACTGGCCCGATGTTTTGCAGGCAGAAATTATTCCAGAGGCAATCGATTCCCTGAAGCGTTATCCCCTGGACCGGTTCCGCTGGAACATCCAGAACAGCCATCGTCTCGATATGGTTCATGTCGAAAAACATATCATTCGACAACGAAACCGCGGCCACCTCAACACCGGGTACGCATTACCGATTGACGAACGTTTCGTGGAACACTGGAACCACGATCCCTGGCACATGGATGTGGGTGGTAACGGAACTGAACTCGCCGACGGTGCGTCGTTTCTGCTCCCCTATTACATGGGTGTCTACCATGGTTACATCCTGGAGGAACCAACTTCAGCAGACACCAAACCCAACGGCCGCAGAGAGTAAATTGATAACGTCATAAGAGAATAGCCCGGACATTCTACATAGATTGGCCGGGCTATTTTGGTTGTACTGGTTGAACCTCGTTTCCAAGGAGTTCTTACAACTCCCCAACTGGTGTATTCGTTTTCAAGTCCTCAATCATATCCAGAGTCGCCTGACGTATCGCATCCTCCCAACGATCAGGGCTGAACTGTTCCTGATAGACTGGCTTCCTGTAGGCGAAGTTGATGCCGCGCGAGCTGTTGATCAGTGCTCCTAAACCCTCAGCATTAAATGCGGCGGCGACATCTGCCGAGGTTCCTCTGACTTCCATATCAGGCACAAGAAATGGAACATGGGGCATGTGCTTTCGTAATTCCTCTAACTCCGCTGGATAGGTCGCTCCTACCACAGCTCCAATCGAACTGTATCCCGGTCGAGTTCCGACTTTCCTGCAAACGTCTCCACTTCTTCTGCCACGTGTACGTAGATCGGTTTTCCGTCCGCTTCGAGATTCTGGAAACGTCCCGATCCAGGGTTACTCGTACGCACGAGCACATACAATCCTGCTCCCCGTTCTTCAGCAACCTGGATGAAAGGTTCGAGTGTATCACTTCCCATATAGGGGTTCACTGTTAAGGCGTCGGCTCCCCACGGTGAGGCGTCAGCATCACTTCCTGCCAGGTAGGCATGCGCGTAGGCTGTCGCCGTGGAGCCAATGTCATTTCGCTTCCCATCGCAAATCACTATCAACCCCTGCTGGCGTGCGTAGTGCATGATGTTCCCCAGGGCTGTTGAACCGGCTGGTCCCCACTCTTCATAGAATGCGGCCTGTGGTTTCACTGCAGGAACAAGTGGAGCGACAACATCGATGATCCGTTTGCAGAACTCTTCAAATGCGGCTGCGACTTTCTCATTAGTATTGGAGTATTTCGCCTCGACTTTTTTCACAATTTCTTCAGGAAGCTGATCATAACGGGGATCAAATCCGACCAGCGGCACTGTTTTTTTCTGCTTTATCTGGTTGTTTAATCGAGAAATATAACTCGAACTCATCTTCTGCACATCCTTTTCAGTATTTTGTTCACTTCGAAGCAGGCATCAAATCGGCCTGAAAATCGACTATGAAAATGGCTTCTGCTCTTCGTTCCTGGTTATAAATTTATCATGAGGAAGCAGGCTCTCGTGCCCGAATGTACTACAGCGACTTCAGCAAACCCAGCCTCAGCCCGCCGGAAATCGAATATGGCCAGGAAATGAAAACATTGAATTTCTATTTCTTCTTCATGAAGAGTAAGAGATCGTCGAAAATCTCGATTTCCTTAAGATTCGAAAGATGTTATTCTTAATAAAGGTAACCGACAGGAGTTACGGTGCCCTTCATCACGAAACAATGAGTTCTGAATCGAGAATCGATCCTGAAACTAAGTTGCGGCTGTTCCTGAACCTGATCATAAAGGTTCAATGGGAACAGTCAGACGATTTCGGAGCAAAGATTCACTGATCGGAATTCATGAATCCCATTTCAATACGGGTGGTTAAGGAGTCTCGCATGCGTGGTGTTCTCGCGCTGATTTTAGCTGGTGGGAAAGGAACCCGCCTGGAACCGTTAACACGCGACCGGGCTAAACCGGCGGTCCCATTTGGCGGGGCGTATCGTATTATCGATTTCACGCTTTCCAACTGTATTAACAGTGGGCTTAGAAGAATTCTGCTTTTGTCGCAGTATAAAGCAGCCAGCTTGAATCGACACCTGAACCTCGGTTGGCGATTTCTCTGCAGCGAACTGGATGAATTTGTGGATATTCTTCCACCGCAACAACGCATCGACGAGAACTGGTATCAGGGAACAGCCGACGCCGTCTACCAGAACATCTATACCATCGAACAATGTCGTCCGGCTTATGTGGTTATTCTGTCGGGTGACCATATCTACAAAATGGACTACTCCGAGTTGATTCGTGACCACATCGAATCAGAAGCCGATGCCACAGTCGCCTGTATTCCTGTCAGCCTGGAGGAAGGAACCCAGTTCGGTGTGATGCAGATTGACAGTTCACGTCGAATTGTCGATTTCTCCGAAAAGCCAGCCAACCCAAAACCCTCTCCCGAAAACCCCACCCAGTGTCTCGCCTCAATGGGGATTTATGTCTTCAATGCCAACTTCCTGTTCGAACAGTTGTGCCGAGATGCGACGAATCGAAACAGTTCCCACGATTTCGGCAAAAACATCATTCCGGACATTATCGACACGTACGATGTCCGCGCATTTCCCTTTAAAGATCGAAACTCGGGAAACCGTCGTTACTGGCGTGATGTGGGTACACTCGATTCCTACTACGACGCAAACATGGACCTCGTCTCCGTCAATCCCAACCTGAATCTTTACGATTCACGTTGGCCGATTCGCACCTATCAACCCCCGTTACCGCCACCAAAATTTGTCTTTAACCACGAGGAAGATGCTCATCCGCGTGTTGGTAAAGCTGTCGACAGCCTGGTTTGCAGTGGTTCGATCGTCTCCGGAGGGGAAGTCGAAACTTCTATCCTCTCTCCCAATGTGCGCATTAACAGTTGGGCGAGTGTGAAGAATTCAATTCTCTTTGAAGGAGTCGAGATTGGACGGGAAGCCCGCATTCGCAATGCAATCATCGACAAGAATGTGATCATCCCTGAAAACACCTCGATCGGTTACGACATTGAAGAGGATCGCGCTCGCGGATTTGTGGTGACTGAATCAGGTATTGTCGTCATCGGCAAATCAGACTCACTGGGCGACATCCAGATGTTCCGCGATACAGCGTAGGGCTTAAAGCGGCTCGTTATTATCTCTCGAATTACGACTCACGAACGATACTTCAAATAACCTTCGTTATTGAAGTAATTAATTTCGTTGTACATGTAGTCGTGGATTTCCTGGATTTTGTCGCTCTCTGTGATCTTCTGGTTGTTTTCATCCACGACATAAAAGATATCCGCCACCTGGTCGATGTTGGTCGCAATCTTTGCCAGAACCACAGACAGCTTTAAATCGTTCAGGCAACGCGTGATGGTATAAAGTAAACCACGATGGTCATGAGAGAAAACCGAGATAATGGTATATTCACGCGAACTTTGTGTATCGAGTTGAATCCGCAACGGTTCGTTTGATTGAGCCAGTGGTTTCGCAGGCTTAAATCGCATGTGCTTTTGAAAATAGGGCTTGAGCGATTCCTGATTTCGAATCCCTTCTGATATCGCGGCGGATATTTTCTCCATCCGATCCACCGGTACCTCGCCACTGTAATCCGGATCCTGCACCAGCAGGGTGTCCAGCACATGCCCATCAAATGTGGTATTAATGTGCGCAGAGAGAATTGTGAAATTCTTGGCCGTCAGCACACCTACAGCTCGATGGAATAACCCGTCGGAATGTTTTTCATGGGTAATGATGCGATACTCGGTGATGTTATTTTGCGGCAGGTATTTTCCGTAGACGTGAATCTGATCTTCATCCATCTTGTCGATCAGAATCAGGTCTCTGGCAATCTGACTTACAGGAGTATTTGCCCAGTAATGAGCCGGGAATCGTTCCACCTGTTCCAGCACCCAACGCGCCTTGTGACGTAAGCGGTTATCCACGTTACTGTAGGCCAGAAAATGCTCCAGCACACGCGTTTTCAAAACTTCGCGGCGCTGCTTTTCACCATGCTCAGCACTTTTGCCGGTCAGAATTCTCATTAACCGGTCATACAGGTCGGTCAATAATTGATCTTTCCAGTCGGTCCAGACCCCCGGTCCGACAGCCTTCAGATCAGCAATCGTCAACAGGTAGAGCATTCGCAGTCTCTCTGCTGTACCGAACAGGTTAGCCAGTTCATAAAGCAGTTTGACATCCGATGTATCCATGCGGAAGGCCGCATCGGCTAGAGTCAGATGCTCTTTAACCAGAAAGACCAAAGTCTTTTTTCGACCTTGATCAAGATACAATCGATCCGCAACCTCTTCCGCGACTCGCGCGCCCACCTTGCTGTGGTCTTCCGGTTGACCTTTACCGACATCGTGTAGCAATATCGCCAGATGCAGAAGCGCTTTATCGTGGACCGCTTCATAGGCTGTTCCCGCAGTACTATTCTCACCCAGAATATCTTCAGCTGCTTCCAGCGCACGAAAAGTATGTTCGTCTACCGTGTAGCTGTGATAATTATTGAACTGCAACAGGTAGCGCACACGAGAAAATTGAGGGATGACCAGATCCAGAACTTCAGTCCGGAACATATGTCGAATGGATTCATTCAGAAACCCGGGAAGCGCCAGGTGCTCCATGAAAATACTCGCCTCCTCTCCAGTGGGAGGCTGCGTGATATGTTGAGATTCGTCCAGCAGGACGTGAGTCAGTTCCGGGCTGGGAAGTTTGCTGTAATAAGCAGTTGAGCGATACAGCCTGAGAATATGTTTCAAGCGACCTTTTAACAGATGGCGGGATCGAGGAGGAACTGTGATACTGTCCGGGCTCATGACGAAGTCATTTTCCACACGCAAGGTGGTCAACATCCGCCCGATCCGGACAACTCTAGATTCCAATCTGTGTGACTCCACAAACCGGTCAACTAGTTCTGCCTGAGCCGAGGTTTTCATAAAGAATTCACGCATGAATGTTTCAACATCACGCATATTCTCATTGTCTTCGTACCCAAATTCTCTGGCGAGACGAATTTGTTCATCAGCATCCAGAACATCGTGTGCCCTGCCGGCATGCAGATGCATATTGATGCGTATTTTTAGCAGGAGATCCTGAGCAGTCTGCAATATGCGAACATCGTCTCGACTCAACACTCCCATTAATTTGAGCGTGTCAAAACTGGTTGTTTTGTAATTCGCATAGGCAATCCAGCGGAGGAGATGCTGGTCCCGCAGGCCCCCTTTACTCTTTTTCACATTCGGCTGCAGATGTTTCGTTGTCGACCCGAGCTGCTCCTGGTCATTAATGCGGGCTTCCAGGCAGTCGTCAATAAACGTTTTAAGCCGATTTTTGATCACCTTCATGAAAGAGGTGTTGGAAAGCGAGAGAACGCTTTCGTCTCCGATCCCCATAGCAGTCGAGATTCAATCAGGTCGAGTGCCGCTCTCCAGACTGACTGATTTCAATGATGCGTGCCAGGGTGGTGAAGTTGCTTCCCGGTTTCAGCCTGACATCCTGCAGTCAAGGGAATAAACCGATCGATCAGTTTCCGTGCCTGAAATTGGCCGGGTGATAGATAAACAGCAAATCCGTATCGGACCAGGGAGCCAGCTCGGAGCGTCCTGAACCTCCAATGGCAATCATCATGATCCCATCAGCGGCACTCTGTCGTTCCGATTCAGTTAATGTATCTAAAACAGTTGCCCCATAATTGCACCAGAACTTTATCTGTTGATTCAGATATGGCGAGCGCAGTCTGACTACCTGTTTTGACCTCTTGATACAGTTTGCTCTCAGGATCTCGCAGGGTAGCAATTTGATCTGCCAGAGCCTGGACCCACTCCGTATCAATTTCTGTTGAACTGGTTGTGGCCATTCTGACCCTGTTCCGACCGCAGCCACCAGCATGCGGCTTGAAGATTGCGAATCGAATGAGCGATTTCGATTCGCCAGTTTTTTTCTTAATGACTCAATGGTAGATCGGATCAGTGAGGGATCGTGAATCCATCCGAATAATTTCTACGTGGTAAGCAATTAACTATCTAAGTCCAGTTTATTCAGAACGAGCACGTTCTGTGGAAGCGAATTACATCGCTTCGTCTCCTTTTTCCCCGGTTCGGATGCGGATCATCTGATCGAGAGTTGTGACAAAGATCTTACCGTCACCAATCTGGCCAGTCCGAGCTGATTGAAGAATCGTCTCAATCACTTTCTCAGCCTGCTCGTCACTGACAACAATTTCCATCTTAGCCTTAGGCAGGAAGTCGACTGTGTACTCTGCACCACGATATTGTTCTTTGTGTCCTTTCTGACGACCAAATCCCCGAACTTCGGAGACAGTCATTCCCTGGACACCAATTTCTGACAAAGCGTCTTTCACTTCTTCCAGTTTGAAGGTCCGGATAATCGCTTCGATTTTTTTCATTTTTATAAGCTCCAAATGCTAATTTACCTGAAGATCCAGATTGAGCATGATCTTCATTCGTATTTTAGCGTTTTTTGTTTCCGTGAGGAAAGTCCCCGCATTCCGGGAAACTTCACCTACGATGGTAAAGGATGTCCAACTGCATGGAAAAGGATGATTTCACTTCGAAACTCAGATTCAGACAGGTTTCTGACCGCTCCATCCCGGATAAATTGAATTTTACCGGTCCTGGTCTGATCACCCGCCTGGAAGCGAACTCCTACAGGAAAATGTATCCCTCTTCCCCGTGCTGCGTCAGGTCGAGGCCTTTCAGTTCTTCTTCGTGAGTCACCCGCAATCCAACTACGAGATCAACAATTTTAAGCAGAATTACGGTCCCGACGACAGCGATTCCCACCGCAGCGAGCACGCTGATAAACTGGTTGAAGAACTGATGCATTTCCCCATCGATGATGCCACTGCCGGCGGTTGCACCGGTAATACTACGAGTTGCGAAGACACCAGTGAGTAATGCACCCACAGCTCCTCCTACCCCGTGAATTCCAAAGGCATCGAGAGCATCATCATATTTGAATTTGTATTTAAGCGTGGTACAGGCAAAATAACAGACGCAGGAGTCTATAATTCCCAGCCAGATACCCGAGAGTGGCGTCACAAATCCGCAAGCAGGAGTAATACAGACCAGGCCGGCAACCGCGCCAGAGCAGGCTCCCAGAACAGAAGGTTTTCCCCGGAAGATCCACTCCAGACCAGCCCAGGTCACCAGTCCCGTGGCAGCACACATGTGGGTTGCCACGAAAGCATTGGCAGCCAGTGCTGTCATTCCCAGGGCACTCCCCGCATTAAACCCGAACCAGCCAAACCAGAGCAAGGCGGTACCGATCGTTGTATATGTCAGGTTGTGGGGAGGCATCGGTTCCTGGCCATGACCAAGGCGTTTGCCAATCATCAAAGCACAGACCAGTGCGGAAACTCCGGAACTGATATGAACCACAGTACCACCGGCAAAGTCGAAAGCGTGGTAGGGACCACCCGGTGCAAACCAGCCATTACCTGACCAGACCCAGTGGCAAAGTGGACAATAAACGAAAGTTCCCCAGAGGACAGAGAAGAGACACATTGCACTGAACTTCATCCGTTCTGCAAAGGCTCCACAAATCAGCGCCGGGGTAATGATGAAGAACATCATCTGGAAAATCATGAATACAATTTCCGGAATCGACAGTCCATCCGCCAGGGGAAGAACGGCAGCGTAGTTTTCACCATCCCAGTAGGGGAGAACACCCATCAGGGCGACTTTATTAAATCCGCCCACAAAGCCGTTCAGAATATCGGCATCGAATGCCAGACTATATCCCCAGAGGAACCAGACGAGTGACATCAGACCCATCAGGAAGACACATTGCATCATGACCCCAAGGATGTTTTTCTTACGAACTAATCCCCCGTAGAACAAAGCGAGACCCGGAGCTGTCATCACCAGAACCAGTGCCGAGGCGACAAGAACCCACAGCGTGTCAACCGCACTGTAACCCTCCGCGATCGTCAGTTCATTTGAACCTTCCGGAACTGAAGAAGCAGTCGTTTCAACACTCTCCTGTGCTGACAGAGAGAGCGGATTGAAACCGAGTAATGTGATCAAAAGAAACAGGGTTACGATGAGCGCTGACGACTTCGACATGTAAAATCCCCTCCTGTACAGGAGTGAAAAGTAGAAAAAGACTGGTTGTTTCGAGGATACCAGCCTGTATCGACTCCTGCCTGACGCGTGGATTCTGAGCAGAGGTCATTCTGGAGCTGGTAACTGCCAACTGACGGATTCGATTCACAATTTCACAGTAAAGAGAATTCCCCATTTTTCTGTAGTAACAGACATGGAGAACTTAATGGATTGTGAAATCGATACCGTACCTGTCAGTGAAAATCTGTCACTAAGACGGAACCACTATAAAACAGTCTGTTTCGGCACTCAACTCTCACAAAGGAGTGCAAGCCAGTTCAGCCTCAAATTCTCGTCTGCCAGCGGTTTATTAGAAGCAGGCGCTCAATACCAGATTTTCAGATCATATCGAGCTTGCGGAACTCGCGTTTTGGCGGGCGAGCACATTCGGAACAGGTTCCGTAAACTTCCAGGCGATGGCCTTCCATCAGAAAACCGTGCGAACTGGCTACAGAAGCGAGCAGATCTGCTAACGATTCACTATGAAATTCCGTCAGGGAACCACACTTGTTACAGATAAGATGATCGTGCTGAGGATAGCCATAATCGTGTTCATAGACGTCACGATCATTGGTACGCGCAACTTTACGCAGCAGCCCTGCCTCCTCCAGGCAGTTCAATGTCCGGTAGACAGTCGCTCGGCTCACATTCCGCTTTTTCAAACGCTCGACAAGTTCTTCCGCGTCAAAATGGCTGTGATCGGCGAAGACTTCCTCTACGATGATGGAGCGTTCATGTGTTAACCGCATCCCTTTCGTACCCAGAAATTCCTGGAACTTCTCTTCGGGAGTCACGGAAACATTTACTGAAGCTAAATTGAACGGTTCGCTCACCCGTATCCTCTTTGCTGTAATCGGTTAGGTCAGAATTAAATAATAAGTTTGTGTTTTGGAACTGAGGAGTCTTCGAGATTGATCTCTCGTTTTTCATCACAGAGATTTCATCACAGTGATCAGTCGGATTGGACTTTGATCGAACCACCGGATACCAGTTCTCCGAGCTAGAGAAAGAGTGCAGGTGGAAATAGCTGTCTGGATGGGACTTGAACCGCAGCTCTAAGCACTCAAAACAAGGAGAGCTGTTGGAAAGCGGACAGGAACAGGAGATGAGTTGAGAGAAAAGTTTATTTATATGGTTAATCTGCAAACCGGTCAGAGAAATTCCTGTTCAACGCCACTAGGACTGAGAGGAATCAGACTGGTTTATTTATCTGTCAGTTAATTCGATCCTGAAATGGAATCTCAGGCTATCAGCCTTCAAGGTCAAGACGGCCAATCATTTTCATCAGAGCCGCTTCCAGTTTCTCCGGTGTTTCGTATGTACCCGCATCAATCTCGGCCTTGATCTGTGCAAGGCGAGCTTCGCGGATTTCGGAATTCTCGGGAGACTGGTTCATTAATTTTCCTAAATCGGAAATTTCGACCTGATCCACAGGGGCCATCGTTTTTTGAGTCGAAGTATTTTCGACCGGTCGAGCAACCGGTTTAACTCGCTCAAATGAAAAACCACCCTGAACTGAGCCGGGGCCTGTAATACTCATTTTGGCTACTCCTTTATTGAGCCATTTCCTGCACACTTACTCTCGGTATGGATGTTTTCTCATCCGAATGCCTGTGTACATCAGCATTCCCGCTGAAATCGCCGGAATGTTTCTGGAAACGGGTCCTTTTGAACCAGTATCCACCTGGAAAGTCAGTTCCAGATTAGTATCTCTATTATAGCCGACAAAAGGCTGGATTCAACGTGGATCTCCGTGAAAATTTGACTCGGACAAGCCCAGATTTATCCCGTCTACTGGGTGATAAGGTTCAGTCAGATAAAAGGATACGATTATGGCGATTCGGTTCTCCTGCGAAAAATGCGACAGGTTTATCAAAGAAGTCGATGAGAAGATCGCAAAAGTGTCATCTGCTCCTCATGCGGACACACAAACACAGTACTCAAGCAGATAAGGTCTTCTGACACTATGGGAGTCCGAAAACGGGAGGTTTTCAGAAAGCAGGGATGATGTCGATGATGCGACTTAACATGCTTCAGGAGGTCGTTCAAAGCTACCACACCACCGATATTGGTCACGATCGCCTCGGCGACCTATCATCCCGATTTTTACCACCTCTGAGACCCTTTCTACTGCCAGTTTTCCTCATATTGATGTTTATCCTTGCCTTCTATTTGGCATATCATTGGCTGCCAGCATTTTGAACAATTAGTGTTTCACAGCACCATTGGCCTTCGTTTCTTAGGAACCAGAAAGCTGGGCTCTCTGATTTGATCGAAAACTTTACTCTCCAATGCAAGGATGCAATCGGCATGGCCGGATATCGAGAGCATATATCAGTAAGTGGTCTGTGTGGCCTGGGATACGGGACTGCCGCCACGCTTCTCATGGGATTTACCGTCGAACAGGGAATTCTGGCAGGGGTCCTCACCTGGATGTCTGGAATGCTTCCTGATGTCGATTCCGAAACAGGCAAGCCTGTTCAGAAAATATTCGGGGTTCTCGCTGCTGTCGTCCCCATGATGATGATGGAACGATTCCGGGAGATCACCTCCAATCAGGAGCAGATCATCCTCCTGGCAATCTGCACCTACACTGCCGTCCGGTATGGGTTTTCCTACATTCTGGGCAAGCTCTCCGCATCGGGGGATGTTCCATAGCATTCCCGCTGCTGATCTCGGCTCAGATTGTCATGCTGGTCTATCGAAGCGACGAACTGGCCGTTAAGGGATTAATGGGCGGGTGTGGCGATCGGCTTCCTGTCGCACCTGTTGCTTCTTGACGAACTTTACAGTGTGGAGTTCACGGAACCCGGCCTCAAACTGAATAAGCCGCCGGCAAGCGCCCTTAAGTTTGTCGGCAAGAACTTCTACCCGAATGTCTTTACCTACACCGTGCTGATGTTCCTCACATATCTATCGCTTGTGCAGTTTGGAGTGATTGAAGGACCGAAAAAGATGCCGCATACCTTTCGTCAGGCGGTTGAGTCCCTCCCTATGCGCAAATAAACTGGATGGATAACGGGGTGACTGCGATAAGAACTTTTTAACCGTTCGTTTCTGAGCAGAGATCTCCCCCTGATATCGACCACCCCTTTTCGAATGGGATTCGCTGATGAAGATTGCCGGTGTGCAAATGGATGTGGTCCTCGGTGAAGTGGACCAGAACCTGAGCTCGATTATTAATGCCCTTGAAGAAACCTCTGCTGCAGGCGCTCACCTCACGCTTTTCCCGGAATGCGCCCTTTCCGGATATTGCTTCGACAGTAAAGAAGAAGCAGCACCCTTCGCGTTAACCATCCCGGGCCCGGTCACGGACAAATTGACCGAGGCCTGTGCACGACTCAATTGTTACACAGTCGTGGGCACCCTCGAACTCGATGGGAATGACATTTATAACAGTGCACTCCTCATCGGTCCCGCAGGGGTTGTGGGAAAGTATCGTAAAGTACACCTCCCCTTTCTGGGAGTCGACCGCTTCACCACCCCCGGAAGAGATCCTTACCTGACTTTTGATGCGGGGGGCTTGCAGATCGGAATGCAGATTTGCTACGACGCCTCCTTTCCGGAGGCGACACGTTGCCTGACCATCGCCGGGGCCGATCTGGTCGTCCTTCCGACAAACTGGCCACCCGGAGCGGAAACCACCGCCGACTACTGTATTAATTCCCGCGCTGTTGAAAACGGGATCTATTTCATGGCGATCAATCGCTGCGGTCGGGAACGTGGGTTTCAATTCATCGGGCGGAGCAGTATCGCGGACCCGTTCGGGAATACGCTGGCCCGCGCTGAATCGAAAGAACGCGAAATACTCTATGCTGAACTCGACCTCGCACGTGCCCGGAACAAGCGTTATCAGCGCGTCGCTGGGAAGCACGAGATTGACCGATTAGCCGACCGTCGCCCGGAAATGTATCAGCAACTCATCAAACCTCATGGACTATCCACTCCCCATGCCGAGCATGGCACAAACTGAGCAGGAACCATCCTGTACCCGCTATTTAATCAGCAGCCCTTTTCTTACACAGGTAATCAACCTATCATATATCTGTCCAGTGAGTTACGCTAATCGATGATCTCCAGATTGAATGAGTCTATGCAACTGGAGTCAGATCATTCTTCCTGTTTCGGCTTCTTTCACCACGGCAACCTCACCCCAGATTTGATCTGTTCATGTCTCTGATCAATCCGACATTACTTCTGGCACTTCCTCTCGCGATCATTCCGGTGGTTCTCCATCTGCTGCTTCGCTCCAAACCGAAACGGATGCATTTTCCCGCCTTAAGATTGATTCAATCGCGGAGAAAATCCAACACACGGCGTTTCCGTCTGAAACAGTTCTGGTTGATGCTCTTGCGTATCGTCGTCATCGGATTCTTTATTCTCCTGCTCACCCGCCCTTCACTACCTGCCGCCAACTACACCCCCAATCTTTATGAGTCGGTGACAACCCTCGGCCTGGCACTGATCGCGTTTGCCGTCTGCTGGGGACTGAAACGACAGTGGGAACGCAGGGAACTCCCCCGGCATCAGATTGCCTACCGCCAGACGGTCACCCGCTCACTGGCCGGTCTCATCGCCACCGTTCTCTTTATTCTGCTCGTCGTGGGCCCTTATGCCTACCGGTTAAGAGCCGAGTTAACTGGTCCCCGTCCAATTGTCTCTGAGAACATACCGAGTGCGGCCATCTTCCTGTTTGATGTCAGTCTCAGTATGGAGTATCGCTCGGAAAGTGATACCCGTCTTGATGTCGCCCGCAAAATTGCCAATCAACATCTCGATCAACTTCCCAGCGGTAGCCGTGTGGCGATCGCAACCAATCAGAATCAATCTCCTATTCTGTTTCAGATTGATAAAACAACAGCGCGGGAGTTGATGTTCAAACAGGAGCTTTCACCGAGCACGGTCAAATTGAATGCCCGCATCTGGGATGCCCTCCCTTTCAGGAACAGGATCGCGAGCGCATCGGAGCCGAGCAGGGAGAGACAGAAGGGAAATCGTAGATCGCTACATCCGCGAAATCTATCTCTTTACGGACTCTCTCGAAATGCGTGGGATCTCGCTGAGCAGGAATACCTCAAAGGAGAATTGAAACGTCTGGAGTATGTTCAGCTCTATGTGATTGATGTGAGTAAAGAAGACCCTAAAAACCTCTCCCTCTCGAACATCCAGTTGAAGAAACAGGAATTTCTGGAGAACCAACCGGTTACGATGTCCGTTTCAGTCCGGGCAGAACGCCAGGCGGGGCTGGAGCGTCAGGTCGAACTCTACACCGCCAACAGCCAGGGGGAGATGATCCGTCAGGCAGTCGAGGAAGTCTCTCCTGAACCAGGCACCAGTAGACCAGTCGAACTCTCATTCACACCGCAGATGTTGAACCCTGATGCAAGGAGGACAAATCAACCGGAAGTCATTCAGGGTGAAATTCTGACTCAGCTCAACCGACGTGATGACCTTTGACAATCAGCGTTATTTTACCATTAGCGCGTCCTCCTCCCAAAGTACTCATCGTTTCTGGAACTCCTGCAGAGGGAGTCACCCTCCAGAACGCACTCGCTCCACCGAAGTGGCGAGAAAATAATATCGCCCCTTACGACTGCGAGTTGATTCGTCAGGAATCTCTACTCAGCATGAGTCTGGAAGAGCTGGAAAAATTCGACAATATCTGCCTGATCAACATCGCGGAACCGCGCGCTGAAATCTGGACTCAACTCGAAAAGTATGTGTCACAGGGTGGAGGATTCGGTCGTTCTGGGGAATTCCCAGATTGACCCGGTCGCATACACCACAGAGGCCGCCATGTCCGTCATGCCGGCCAGCCTGAAAGGATTTGTCTCTTTTAATCCCCCAGAAGCAATCGACTTTGAATCAGCGGAAAATCATCCTCTACTGAAACCCTTCTCCGACCTGGGAGGATTTGGCGACTTATCCAACGCACGTGTCTACTGGTACTGCGCGTGGAACCACACCAGGTGCGAATGTCGTCGCCAATTACACCTATTATCAACCTCGGCCAGCCTTTGTGGATCGGTTCATCGGTCGCGGACGGGTATTGATGCTGACCACCGCCATCGATTACGACAACAGTCAAAAGAACTGGAGCACACTCTCAAGCCTGGTGGTTCCTCGTGCTGGCTGAAAAGATGATGGACTACACCTCGGGTGGCAATGTCGTTCCCAGGAATTATCTCGCTGGCGAAGCCATTATGCTGTCCTTAAATGAAGACGATGCCGGGACGAATTTTCTACTGCGTCAACCCGATCTCAAACAACTGCCCATTGAAGCGGATCGCGATAATAAAATGCTGCTGATCCGTAACGGGGAAGCGTTAGGCCAATATCAGATCCTGGAACGCAAGAATTTATCAACACCCTACTTTGCCTACAGCCTCAATATCGATGAAACCGAAAGCAACCTGGAACAGATCACAACAGATGATCTTGATCAGTTGCTAGGCTCTGAACGTTATCAGATCGCCCGGTCTACTGAAGAACTGACACGTCAGGTAGGCCTGGGGCGAATTGGCCAGGAAATGTTTCCTATTGTTCTCGCCCTCTTGTTCGCCTTTTTCTGGGGCGAGCACTTCATCGCCAATCGTTTTTATGACCATGAACAAACTCCAACTGAATAAACTCCCCCCCTCTTGAAATCGTGTAACTGAAACATGTCGTTAAGTATCGAACCCGTCTGGAACCTGCTGCTGTCAGTGACCATCATGGTCGCTACGATTGCGCTCGTGCTCTGGACTTATCCTCCTCGGGTTCGACATCACTCCCCATTCATTCGACGTCTCCTCATCACATTACGCTTGATGGCAGTCGTGCTGCTCTGTTTTGCGATGTTTCGCCCGAGTATTGAATTGACTCAGGAGGAAGAGGACGAAACGGGTGAAATCATTGTCCTGGCAGATGCCTCACGCAGTGTGGGAATCAAGGATGGGGCGGGCGGTGTTAGTCGCCGTGAAACGATGCTCGACTCGATTCAGACTATCGAGCAGCATGTTGAACAAAACCAGAATCTAAAACTGCAATCCTACAATTTCACTTCGGAGCCGACTCCCGCAGAGGAATTAACAACTGAGCAAATCACCGGCGAGCAGACTTCTTTAGGCGGGGTCTTACACTGGTTAAAAACGGAATCACTACAGAAAAACATTCGGGGTGTCTTTCTTTTGAGTGACGGAGCACAGCGTGCGGTGGCTCCTTACGATATCGACCCTCTGGGTGAAGCCATGCAATTAGGGGCCAGCCAGACTCGCGTCCATACGATTCCCTTTGGTTCGACAGGTTTCGCCGACAATGTCTCCGACCTTTCAATACAGGATATTCAGATCTCTGAATTGGGTTACGAGAAAAAAGTCGTTCCCGCCAGGGTTCGCGTCCGGGCTGTGGGAGCAGCCGGGAAAACAATCCGGGTTCAGATGCTGGTCGAAGATCGTCGCGGTATCAAACTGGGTGAAGCGGGACAAATGAAACCTGCACTCGCCCAGGAAGGGGCAACTCCCTTTGCCGATGTCGTGGTGAGAGAAGAATCCGAAATCGTCACGGCTGAGTTGAGCTGGTTTCCCGAGCAACCGGGGGAATACAAAATCGCCTTTCAGGCAGAACCCCTCCAGGGAGAAATTCAAACCAACAACAACTCGCGTCATTCCATGATCACCATTCTGAAGGGGGGAGTTCGTGTCGCCTACATTGATCGCCATCGCCCTGAAAACAAAGCGGTTCGCACAGTTGGTTCCGCTGAGAAAATCCAGATCGATACCTATTGGGTCGTGATGGGAAAACTCATCAAACGCGCCAATGTCCCCCCCAAGATATTTGCTCCTCAGGAATATGATGTCTACATCATCGGTGACGTTCCCGCTGATTTACTGGGTGATGAAGCACTGCAAAAATTACGCGACCGTGTTGATGACGGGGCCGGTTTGATGATGATTGGCGGCCTGCAGAGTTTTGGAGGTGGGGGTTACGCGAATACTCCCCTAGAAGATGTCCTCCCCGTGCTGATGTCTCCGGCAGAAAAACAGAACGAGGCCAATTTAAGCACCGAGCATCATTACACAGAAGATCTGAAAATGTTGCCTACGGAGGCAGGACAATATCACTACCTGATGCAGCTGGGTGGTGACGCAATGATCGCCTGGAAAAAACTTCCCCCTTTGAATGGTGCCAACAAACTGAGCGTCAAAAACAACTTTGTCGAGATTCTGGCTGTCGACGAACAGAACCACCCCCTGCTCCTCAGTCAGGATTATGGTGCCGGCCGCGTGCTTGCCTTTGGGGGCGATACTACCTGGCGCTGGGTGCTGGGTGGCCATTTCGAAGAAGCACAACGTCTCTGGCAGCAACTCGTTCTCTGGCTGGCTCACAAAGAAGAGGATACCGATCAACCGATCTGGGTCCGTGCTGTTCCCCGAATTCTCTCCGCTGGTCAGAAAGCGGTCTTTACGATGGGAGCCCGCGATGAACAGGGCAATCCACTGACAGAGAATGTTGAATTCATCGTGAATGTGAAACATCCGAATGGATCAATGATCCCCATCACTCCCCGTACTGAGGGATCTCGAACAGTAGCCGAGTTTCCTCAAACAGATGAACCGGGCGACTATTGGGTCCAGGTGAATGCCAAACATAATGGTCGCCAGATTCCCTTTAACGCCTGGGGGCGATTTCAAGTTGAGTACATCGACCTGGAACTCGACAACCCCGCTGCCGATCCCGGAACTTTGCAGCAAATTTCCTCCGCCAGTGGCGGTACCTTCGTGGAGCCGGAAGAACTCACTGCCTTTCTGGAAAGATTGGACCGGATCGAACAGGAAACAGCCCAACCGGAATTGTTAAGGTTATGGGACAACTGGTGGTTTTTGCTCCTGTTCGTCGCGTTAATGACAAGTGAGTGGACACTCCGCAAACTGAAGGGGCTGGTCTAAATCATGCATGAATTTGAAGATCGGTAGAATCTCGTCATAACGATTTTTCCAATCAGAAGAGCCGGGGAAACAGGGAATCCCAGGAAACCTTTTCCGGGTGATAAAAATCAGGAAACAATGGCCCTCATCAGGTCGTCTAAATAAAATAGAACCAGAGTATCCGCACCTCAGAACATGAACCTGCGTTCACACAGGCTGTTCGCATCGGAAAACTGATTTCGGAACAAAGATGGCAACCAGCTCTCCACCAGAATCACAACAGTATGTCGATTTCGACGAGTACGTCGATTTCCAGTTGCAGAAGATCCGTAAACAGGTACGCGGTCATGATCTGCTGCTCTCGACACTGACTTTAGTCACCTTTCTGGTTGGTTACCTGCTCCTCTTTGCCATATGTGACCAGTGGCTCATTCCAGGCGGCTTCTCCTACTCCTTACGGTTTCTGCTACTCTTCTGTTTTATCGGTTCTGTTTCTGCCTGGCTCTGGTTTCGAATCTGGCGTCCCTATCGCCAGCAGGTCAATGCGTTGTACGCAGCACGCGTCATTGAAAAAGCAGTGCCCGACTTAAAGAGCCGCGTGCTCAATCTGATTGACTTTCGTAATGCCGGTCGACAACCTGACCTCAGCATTTTAAAAGCGATGGAAAAACAGGCCGCCCTCAGGCTCTCTAAGGCTGACCTTGAAGAAGCAGTCGACAGCCGGCCGGTTCTCGAATCTCATACACCTTACTCGCGTTGTTGCTGCTGTTCGTGCTCTATATCGCGTTCAGTCCCAAGAATGTCTTCCCCAGTATCTGGCGCGCCCTCTTTCCCCCTGCGGAAGTCTCTGTCGCGACAGAAACCAGGATCGAAAGTATCGACCCCGGAAATGCGACTGTCTATGAATATTCTGATCTCGCCGTAGAAGTGAGAACATCCGGTGCTGAACCTGCCGAGTTGACTTTATATTACTCGACTCTCGACCAGACATATGTTGACGAACCTGTCAAACTCCGCCGCACAGATGCTGCTCTCCCTACATTTACAGGTCGCATCGTGGGACAGAATGGAGAAGGAATTCGCCAGGACCTCACCTACTATATTGAAGCTGGCGATGTCCTCTCAGAAGAATTCAATGTGAAAGTGATCGCCCCACCACAGGCGACTTTGAACACAGTCACACTAAAGCATCCTGACTATATGGAGCTGGCAGCCGAAACTCTGAACACCGGGCACATCGATGCCTGGGAAGGAACGATTGCCGAGATCAAAGCGGAAACCAATGTACCGGTCAGTTCCGCATCATTGACCTTCTCGGATGATGAAAGTTTCAGCACTCCCGCTGAAAGCATTCTTCTGCAAGTCAGCTCTGATGGTAAACAGCTTTCGGGAAGTTGGAAACTCGCATTGCGAACAGACGGTACTCATCCCCTGTATTACCGAATCTCCGCCCAGACAGCCGAAGGTGAAAAAAACCGGAACCCGGTCACCTATCGTTATCGGGTCAAACCGGATGAAGCCCCCGTCATACGTCTCTACGATCCGTCAGAAGACATTGAAAGCCCGGCAAATGTCACTGTCCCGTTGATGTTCAAAGCGGAAGATCCCGATTTCAAATTAAGCCAGGTCCGGTTTCTGGTAGAGAAAGATGGCGAACTGATCTTCCGTGACACCATTCTCGATCGTCCCCAGAAGATGATCGAAGGACGTTACCTCCTCCCCTTGAAAAAACTGGCCCTCAGCCCGGGGGATGTCATCAGTTACTACTTCGAAGCGGAAGACAATAAACAACCGGTGCACAACAAAACTCAGGCGGGAAACCTGAAGATTACGATTGTGGATCGCATACCGGAACGGGATGCGGAGAAGAATCTGGAGCAGGAGAAACAGCGGCAGGACGAGCTCCGCGAGCAAATGAAGCAGCAGGAACAGCAGGAGCAGGGTCAACAGGAACAGAACGAGCAAGGAGATCCGCAACAACAGGGCGATCCGGGGCAACAGGGTCAACCTTCCGAACAGAACCAGGATGATCAACAGGGGCAACAAGGAAGCGAACAGAAAGGGAGCAAGCAGAACGACCAAGAGCAGAAAGCCGAGCCGGGTGACAATCAGGATCAATCATCACAATCTCAGGACCCCAGTCCAGATGGAAAACAAGAGAGTGATCAAGAGAATTCCCCGGAAGGATCTGACGCTGACCAGGAATCTACTGATAAAAACCAGGAGAGTGATCCGGGCAGCAAAAATCAACAGAACAACGACAACAATCAGAAAAACCAGGATCAAGCTCAGCAGGATCCGAACGGTTCAGCCGATCAGAACCAGAACAACAGCAACAACAACGATCAATATTCTGATCAGAACTCGAACTCTCCCGATTCAAAGAGCAATCCACAGGATAAAACAGGAAAACCAGGAGAGCGTTCTGATGCCTCCAATCAGAAATCTGATTCCAATGAGCAGCCGCTTGATCCGGAGAGTGACGAAGATCAGGCAGAAATCATGCAGCGTCTGAATGATTTGCTGAATGATCAAGAGGAAGATACATCCCGGGATAGAGAACGCAATCAGGATAAACCTCAGAAAGATTCTGAAGAGAGTCAGAAACAAAACGAGAAAAAACCAGGTACTGATAAACAAAATCAGGAGAATCAAAACAAAGGCTCAGAGGATCGCCCGGATCAGGAAGCGCGCCCAAACGAAAAGAAAGCTGATCAGACTGGTAAGGAACAAAATCCGCAACCTGATAAATCAGGAAAGCCGGAGGAAAAACAGGATTCGAACTCAGCAGAGAAACAGGAATCTGCTGAAGAGAAATCAAAACCGGAAACGGCTAAACAGAATGAGAAGCAACCCGGTAAGGAATCCGAAACAGAAAAGGGTGATGAATCCGGCGCCACTGACGAGAACTCAGAATCCGCTGAATCCGAGAAAGACCAGAATTCGCCTTCTGATTCAAATAAAACAGAGGATCCCGATTCCGCTGCCTCCCGGGAAGAGAAATCCTCTCAGGCTGAAAACAAGCCCGACGAAAATTCGGAAGAACGTAAAGAGGGCCTGCAGCAGGACGATCCATCCGCTCAACAGAAAAAGTCCCCAGAACAATCCAACAAGGATGAGCAGAACCCACCTCGTTCTGACTCTGATAAATCAGAACAGAACAAATCAACCGAGCAGAAATCCTCGTCTGAGGATCCGAACTCACAACCTGAAACACAAAAAGGTGAACAGCGAAACCAGGATTCTGAATCCTCCCAGAAACCTGATGATGCCCAGAAGCCTGACAATGCCCAGAAACCTGACAGCGCTCAGCAGCCTGAAGGTCAAAAGCAGGATCCGGATCAGAAATCATCCGACAAAGATCAGCAGTTAGAGAAAAGCGGCAAAAAACCGGAAGGGGATCAGACCGAAAACAAACGCGCTGAAAAGCAGGATCCAGATAAAAAACAGTCTGAGAAACCAAACGCTCAAAAAGCTCAACAATCCGAAAAGAAACCAGGCGAAGCGAACGAAGATCCTTCTGACCAGGAGAAAGCAGAAAAGCAGCCTGAAGAGCAGCAGAAACCCCAGGATCAAAACCAATCCTCTCAGAAACAGCAGCAGGGTCAGAAGTCTCAACCTAAAGGAGGCCCCCAAAAGGATCCACAAGATGGAAATCAGAGTGGCCAAAAGGGAGATCAGCAGAAGAAGAACCAGCAGGGAAATGCGCCTGGAAACCAACCTTCAAAACAATCCTCAGAGCAAACCGACAAACCAACGAATGGCGGAACTTCAGGAACTGATGACCAGGCGGGAGGATCCGGTACAGGGACCGGTGAAGCTGTCGCCGAGGAAGCCAACGAAGAATATGCCCGGGAAGCTGCCGAGCTGATCCTGAAAAAAATCGATGATCAGATTAAACGGGGAGAAGTCGATCAAGATCTTCTGGAGAAACTCGGTTGGACCGAGGACCAGCTTCAGAAGTTTTCCGAACGTCTGAAACAGCAACTCTCTCAGACCGAGCCCGAGTCTGCCCGGGAGAAAGTGAATCAGGCTCAATTTGAAGAGATGCTGAAATCACTTGATCTGAAGAATGAGAACCGGTCTGTCTCCGGCAATCGGATGCGCAAATTTGATCAATCGGGTATTAACATCCAGCGAATTCCTGTTCCGGATCAATATCGGGAACGCTTTGAAGAATTCAACCGCAGTCAATCGCGATACAAGAAGACACCTGCTGGTAAGTAAAAAAGGATCAAGCGGTGCTTACGCTGCTGCTCCGTCTATCTCTATTTTGTCAGGTAAAATCAAGGTGGGTAGCCCAGACAAACTCGAAGAGTTGTCTGGGTCGCGAAGCGACAAGAGGGGAATACAGAGTATACAATCATTATTAAACGGCAAAGCGAACTGCCCTCTTGTGCCTGTCGGCACTCAGACAACACTGCGTGATTGTCTGAGCTACCCTTTTTTATCATGCATGACATTCAGGAGTATGCGGAACCCTGCCCTGATTTTAGCCGGGTGCTCCTTTTAATGGTGGATGCACATTACATATTTGAGGGTTAAAGCTAAGCTTGATTAAAACGCGGGTGCTTTTTTCTTCTGTTTGGGCTTCGCTTCTGATTTAGGTTTCTCTTCTGACTTCTCTTCATCAGATTTCTCTTCAGCGGGCTCTTGCTGATCAGTGCTTGATTCCGATTTGCGAACTTCCAGAGTCTGTAGCGACTTGGAGATGCCCGATTTCAGCTCGTCACGATCCTTAGACGACAAACCATTTGGTTTTACAAACAGCAGCACGACCGATTTGCCATCCTCATCGTGGGCATCTAACTGAATCTCAATGCCGCTGGGAGAGAAACCATTCATGGCGATCCCGGGTTCAAACCGCATTTCTTTGTATTGAATTTTGCGAGTATAAAGATCTCGCGAGGGATATGTTTCCTCCAGCCACTGATTATCCGTCTGCACATTCAGGTCATTGTATATCTGATCATACACAAGATCTCGGAAGGGAAGAGTGCTGTCTTCGTCATTGATAAAGTTATTTTGAGCCAGCAGATACATTCTCACGGTGAACTTCATATTCCCTGTATCTGTTTGCACATCATAATTTTTGTACCAGGCACCGACGATTCCGGGGAGTTCCCCATCATAGAAACCGGGAATGTTCCGGGGCTGACGTTCATCGACTGCCTCGCTGATCACATTCCCTTCATCGTCTGTCTCGGTCTTGGGAGCAGATATCTGCTTGAACCCTTTTGGAGGGCGAAGCTTGATCCCGGTAATCTCTCCCCGGCTTTTCCATTCCGAATCAAGGACAGATTCTGTTTCGTTGATGTAGGCATAATACGCCGCCGTTTCATTCAGGCGGGCATCGTAAGTAGCCTGCCCACAACCAGCGAGCGAGAACAAGCCTAAAACAAGCAGTAAAGTACGAAACATAGTCATTCCGATGCGTGAGATTTCAGAGAGGTTTCCGAGGGGGGAAAACGATTTGATTGTCAGCGAGTGATGTGATGCCTGTGAGTTGACATAAACAAAAGTCTCCTGATTATAAACGTATATTTTACGCAGGATAAACACTTCTGTTCGAATTTTGGAAATCAGATTCCGAATTCGTCTTCAATGTCCCGTATCCAACCCTCAGAAGGCTGGGAGGGATGGCGTGGTTTTTTCAGTTTTCCGGCTTCGGGAATTTCACCAAACTCCTCCAGCCACATGGCAATCTCATCCCCTCCACCTGCTCCCCCGGCGTTATGTGTCGGCTGGGAACCCTCCACACCTTGCCGCAGTATTTCACGCTCTTCGAGCCAGCGGACAAACTTCTCGCTATCCAGCGCTGTCCCTTTCCGTTTGCGGACGGCCTTGTGCAATCGATGGTCACTGGAAATGACCTCAATCTGACGCGGTGCAGAGTGAGCCAGAATCAATTCTTCAATGAGCGTATCTGCATCTTTACTTTCAGCGGCATACAGCACGCTCATACCGCTGTGGCGTTCTTCGCTGTCGTGCTTATTACCAGAGGATTGGGCATCGAACACTAAGGTCGCAGTCCCCAGTTCTTCCCGGGTCAAATGTGAAATCAGCCAGTTGATGAACCTGTTGCGACACTTTTCAAGATCACCGGGGCCATAGCGTTGTCGAGCCATACCGGCGGCATGCATCAGGTTGTAGCCATCAATCAATCGATATGTTTTCGCCATCGTGAATTCTTCCGATAGCTGAGGGTTTAATCGAGTGATCGCAGTTGACCATCAACAACAACGTGTTGCACTTTTCCACGCAACTCCCAACCGGCAAACGGACTGTTTTTGCTTTTGGTCTTAAACTGTTTCGTATCGACCGTCCACACTTCGTCAGGAGAGAAGATCACGACATCAGCATCGGCCCCTTCCCGGAAGGTCCCCTTCTGTTCCAGATTAAGAATTCGAGCCGGACCTGTGCTCAGTTTTTCGATTAACTGTAACCAGGTAAGATGCCCCGGATCGATCAAAGTTTTGATACATAACCCGAGGGCAGTCTCCAGTCCGACAATTCCGAAGGGTGCCTGATCGACCTCGACATTCTTTTTCTCTTCCGCGTGCGGCTGATGGTCGGTCGTAATCGCTTCGATTGTTCCATCCTGTAATCCCTCAATGAGGGCGTCGATCTGATGTTGATCACGAAGGGGTGGCATCACTTTGTAATTCGTATCGAACCTCTCCATCTCTGCATCTGTTAATGCGAGATGATGCGGGGTGACATCGGCTGAAATCTGAATTCCAGCTCGTTTGGCTTCACGAATGTGTTCGACTGCTGCCCGAGTCGAGATACACATCTCATGTACGCGTCCCCCGGTCAGTTCAACCAGGGCGATATCGCGAGAGACCATAATCTCTTCTGCAGCATTGGGAATCCCTCGCAAACCGAGTTTCATCGAGTAGAAACCCTCGTGCATTACCCCCGACTCGACCAGTTCAGGCACTTGTGGATGATGAAAGATCGGTCGGTTGAACATCCGGGTGTATTCCAGTGCCCGTCGCATGATCTCGCTGTTCGCGACCGTTTTTTGCCCGTCTGTAAAGGCAAGCACTCCTCCATCGACCAGCTGACCAATTTCAGCCAGCTCTTCGGAGGAATTATTTTTGGTGATCGCCCCCAGCGGAATCACATGGCAGTAACCGGCCCGTTCCGATTGCAGATGAATGAACTCAGCCGCTGCCCGGTTATCGACCACAGGCTGGGTGTCGGGCAAGGTGCAGATTGTGGTGAAGCCACCATGAATCGCGGCATTCGAAACGGAGGCGACATTTTCGTCCTCTTCGTCTCCCGGTTCCCGCACAGCGACATGCGTGTCAATAAAGCCGGGCGAGACGATACAGCCTTCTGCCTCGACAATCTGATCCGCTGCGACATCTTCATCCAGGATGCGAACGATTTTTCCATTTTCGATGAACAGGTTGGCTGTGCGATCCAGTTGTTGCGATGGATCGATCAGTCGTCCCTGTCGAATCAGAATGCTGCTCATGAATCAAACCGTAAGTCTGGATGTATTAATTTATGTAGAATCAGAATCGATGTTTTATTTAGACGTTCAGTTTTGTTGACAGTACTCGTGTAAGAGATGCAGACATGCCATGCGGATCAGCAGACCATTCGTCACCTGGTCGATAATCACAGACTGTTCCCCATCGGCTACGGCAGGAGTCAGCTCAACCCCCCTGTTAATTGGCCCCGGAGCGAGTATTAACGCATCCTGCTTTGCCCGCGCGAGACGATGACTGTTCATTCCAAACAGATGCGCATACTCGCGGATCGAGGGGAAGAAAGCTCCCCGTTGACGTTCAAACTGGATGCGTAAGAGGTTCACACAGTCAGTTTCAGGAAGCACATCATCCAGGTTATGCGAGACTTCGACTCCCAGTTCTGTGATACGCTGAGGAATCAATGTCGCCGGGCCACACACAATCACCCGTGCTCCGAGTTTGGTCAGCCCCCAGATATTTGAGCGGGCGACCCGGCTATGCAGGATGTCGCCCACCAGGGTCACGGTTAGCCCTTTGAGTGAACCTCGATGTTCCCGGATCGTAAAGATGTCGAGCAGTGCCTGTGTCGGGTGTTCTCGCGTTCCGTCACCGGCATTCAACACGGGGACGTTTAAATGTCTGGCGAGTAAATGGGGAGCCCCCGGAGTCCGATGGCGAACGACGACCTGCGAGACCCCCATCGCTTCGATGTTGCGGGCGGTGTCAATGAAGGTCTCTCCTTTGGAGAGACTGCTGCTCGCGGCGGTGAAATCGACCGTATCGGCACTCAACCTTTTGGCAGCCAGGCTGAAGCTTGTCTTGGTGCGGGTCGAAGGCTCGAAAAACAGATTCGCAATCGCTGTTCCGGCGAGAAAATCGACTTTCGGTTTCCCCTCTTCCGCCAGCTTTTTAAATTCAGCAGCTCGATCAAGAATGATCGTGATTTCATCAGCAGTAAGGTCTTCCAGACCTAACAGATGTTTTTTGGACCAACCTGGTGTCATCAATTTATCCAACGCAGGAAAAGTAACAGGTTACGAAGGAGAACCGATGCAGAATCGGAAGCCCTTCCCGCCAGCTTTTCAGGAGCCTTCTGCCAGACCTTACCCAAACGTATCAGGGCAAAGAGCCGCAGAAAGAATCACTCCGTTGGTCGCTGATCGTAACAAGGCGCAGCACCTGCTTCAATGATCGATCCGATCAGAATCGCTCCGGAGCTCATATTTGATCTTAAGAGCCGAAAATCAGGGCTTATTTTAGCGTGGGAAGATGATCCGGGTTCATTCCGGGCAGCTCTTCCGTCTGACGGGGAACCCCCTGGAAAGAATCTTCCAGCACCTGGGAGCTCCGAGGTTGCAGGTCGTCTATGCCGGCAAACTGCAGGGGGACGGCCATGACCCCATCCCATTGGTCAGGTCCCGCTTCATAAATGCGATCTTCACCATCGGGGGTAACAGCCTTCCAGAGTGCGAATGAAAAGTTCTCGTTGATGAACGATTCATAACCGCTGACAAACAACTCCGCTCCATCCTGACCACTCGGTTCGATCCCTGAGAGTCCAAAGAGAGTTGGTGCGGTGCCAGCCAGCTCAACGATTGTCTGATCAAGATCCAGATTAATCGGTTGACGCATATCTGCCGGCGCGGCTCGATGCAGCAGTAATAATGAATTCAAACCGCGAAATGTGGAGCGGCTCAACTTTAAATCAAGACCTTCTTTCTGGGCCGTATAAACCAGAGGTCCAGTTCCCCGCTTGAAGCAGTTCGTCAGTTGCAGTTCTTTGAGGGGTGTCAATAGTTTGAATGCGGAACGCCGACTGGAGAAGGAACAGTTTTCGAGACTGATTTTCGAGGCCTGATATCCTTCAGGTGTCCCGGCACGCCAGGCAATTGCGGAAGCAGGATTAGTAAAATCAGATCCCTCTTCCGCAAACGAACAATCGGTCATCACCACTTCATCCGCCTGCATCTGCACCAGTTCATGTAGGGAGGATGAACTTTGGTTGACTGAACTGACCCGGCGAAAATGTAAATTCACGAGCGTCAGTTTGACTGCCGAGAAGAGCGCCGGGGAATCCTCAATCAGAATTACTGGATGTGATTTACTCGAACCAACAATTGTCAGCGAGCCAACACTTGGCAAACGGGGAGCCAGAAAGGGACCGTTGGATGTAAGATACAACCGACCATTCTGATCTGGTTGGGGTAGAGGTTGGGCCTCTTGAGAGAAATCATTTTCCGGTACAAATTCGATCTCGGCAGTCGCATTGACCTGTTGTACCTGCGAATTATCAGTTAACGGCAGCGGTCTTGCATCTGTAATATCGATCAGACCTGGTTCCTGCCGCGTTGCGACAACTTCTGGTTTTGAATTTTGTTCAATGGACTCTTTCGGTGGAATGACTTCCAGACCCTCCAGGCGTCTTTGTACGACTTCCAGCAATTGGGGCATGGTTCCATTTTCAGTCAAGACCACAGCTCCCCCGCCCAGTAATCCAATCAGCAGGACTGCTGTCATCCAGTACAGACGGGAAGACTTCTCTTTCCAGGGTTCGCCAGTGGGCACGAAAGAACGGAAGCTCTTCAGGAACGTGCGCACGACAACTCGACTTCGCTTACGAGCAGGTCCCAGCAATCGCTGTAACTGTTCGAACGAATGCGGACGCTCTTCCAGTCGGGAACAGGTCATTAATTGAATCAATTCCGCGAGACGACCGGGAGTATCAGGTGCCCAGAGACGAACATCGCTGATTTCTTTCGTCTGGTGAGCGGCGAGTTTAGCGAGTGGATCGCCTGTTGGATAAGGAGGTCGCCCGGCCAGTAACTGCCAGAGCAGGCAACCCAACGCATACAGATCACTTTGAATGGAATAAGGATTTCCCGTACCAATCAACTCGGGGGCAATTCCGTCATACTGATCGGGAGCAACATGATCTTTCAAAACGAACTCAGGAGTTATCGCCGGAATTATTCCGACATTGATCAGCACCGCCTCCCCCTGCTCGTTCAATCGAACATTGGAGAGCCGCAGATCACCATGTATTTGATGACCTCGTTCCAGTAGAACCATCGCATCGATCAACTGGCGGGCGATTTCCAACACAACCTCAGCGGGAAATCGTCCACGTCTCGTTAACAACTCCCCCAGATGATGACCCGGAACAAACGGACTCACCACAGCGAGTTGATCCTCTGCCGCACAGAAGACCTGTTGAGTACTGGCTAAGCCGCGTCCCTGGATTGTTCTTGAGCTGGTTAACAGATCTTCCAGACGGCTTTCAATTTGTGACAGAAATTCCTGCGGGCAGTGAATTACTTTAAGCGCTGCTTCCCGTTCTCCTTTTTCCGCCGTGTTTACAGCGCGGTATGTTCGCGATCGAATTCCGTGGCTCAATTCATCCAGTAACAACCACGAACCGAGTTTGAGACTGGGGCCGTTTGGCTTCTCCAGAATTCGTCCCTGGAAAGGGGTGAGTGTTCCCGTCTGCACCAGTGCATCGAGCCAGATCGAATCGAACGCAGGTAGATCCCGGGCAAGTCGCTTCACACGTCCTCGCGCGCGGCGCAAATCGGCGGACGTGCAAAGTTGCAGTTCCGTCAACTGGTGCATCAATTTTTGTGAGGGAGGATCAATCACGGATTGAACCGGAATCCTTTCCGATTACAACGCGGCGCTAGAGAGCAGGTTAGAGGTTATTGGCTTGATGTTCCCCGACTTTTGTTCGGAGAATCGCGTCGGCGAATTGTAATGATTTCCTTCCTCGGCGCTAATCTTTGTTTACCAACCAGCTTCAGATCACCAATTGCAGTGAGGAAACTTCAAACAACCTCCCGTGCTCTCCCGAAACCGCATTCCCCCAACCTCCTGTTTTAACTATATTGGCAGTATGATTTCTAAATAATCAGCCGTTCTTTCCGCTGAAACCTGCCGAATTCCGGTCAAAGTACCAGGGAGCTCTTGTGCGAATTCTGATTTCCGTCCGTGACCAGTCCTCCCTACCAACTCGATTCATCGAGTCGGTTGAGGCAGTACTGGCTGATGAAAATCAGATCGCGCAGATAAAGGTGCAATCAACTTTTCCGGACCTTCAGCAAATTGAAGAGCAGGACCTGATTCTAATCTGGCTTGATTCGCCCGATCAATTTTCGCGTCAACAGGTGGAAGGGGCGATTGGATTGAACCCTCTCGTTCGCTGGCTGTCGATATATGGCCCCTGGTCGGAGGGGGACGGACGAAATCGAGATATCTGGCCGATGGCAGTCCGGGTTCCGTGGAGGCGATTTCAAAATCGATTGCGACAGGAAATTTCCATCTACCAGGATCGATTGCCCACCCTGCCAATCACCGCTTCGAGAAATGAATGCTTTCTGTTCGATCAGCTGAGCTTTTCCGGTATCGAGTGGAATTCAAACAAATCTCACCTGCAGGTCGGCCTGGTGATGGACGATTTCTCACTGGCGGAATATCTGATGAAATTATTGCAGCGGGCTGGAGGACAAGTCAGCCACCACACAACAGCAGAGCTACATCAGGAACTGCAACGAAACGTCATTTACGAGAGACATCCACGCATCTGGATGTTTGATCTCGACCCCTGGTCTCATGCTCGGGCTCATTTCATAAATCAACTGATTCAAAGCATTGAAAACAGCCTGGGATTCATCGGGCTTACGAACGAGATCAATCCCGAACTCGATGCTGAGTTCAGAAAAGCAGGTATCGAAATAATCGCCACCAAATTAATGGGCGAAAGCGAACTTCTGAGAACACTTCGGCAGTCTGTCTCGCTGTAGAGGCAGTAAGCGAGGTTTGAGAGGCGATTAACGCAAGGATTGAATGCGGAGATTACGGAAGTTTAAATCAGTGGTTGGGTCGTGCCCCTGAATACTGATATAGCCTGCCTCTGTCCTGAGACCTTTACGGGGATTCGGATCCACGGGACGAGTATCCGTCCAGTCAGTAACCTGTAATCCATTCACCCATACAGCAAAATGAGTTCCCGAAGCATTTAGAGTCATGGTGAACCATTCGTGGTCATTCGCATTCACCCACCTGGCAAAGGTTCGGCGGAAAATTGCACCTGTCCCATGGTCAACAGGTTCCTGCCTGTCTCCTTCTTTGAGCCCATTTTGAATCTGCATTTCATAACCATTGGATGGAGCTTCAACAGTTCCCTTTTCGGCCCGGAAGAAAATACCACTGTTCAAAGCGTCTCCATTTGTTTTGGCATCGAGCTGCAACAGAAAGTCGTCATACATTTCTGCTGTTTCCAGAAAGCCGCGACCACTCTCCTGACCTCCCTTAACAGCAATAGTTTCATCGACCACCTCAAAGCTGCTGTCAGAACCTGGGACAACCTGCCAACCCTCAAGTGATTGACCATCAAAGAGAGGCTTCTGGTTGAGTGGTTTCAGAATAATCTTCCGAAATTCGATTCCACCCTGATTTTTCTGTAAGCCAATGCGTCCTGTTAATAAGGGCTGCTCAGATTCATCAGTAAAGTCGAGCACTTTCACTCCATCCAGATCGGCCTGTATCTGTTTATCGCTAACAGTGATGTGAAATGTCTGCCATTCACCTTCGTGATTAACTTCTTCCAGGGGCTTGGCACGACCGACAATGCCCCCGGTTTTGAAACTTTCGTGGGAATCGCAGATATTGATTTCGTAACATTCGTCCGTCGGATTGGGAGGATCAGCAGAAGTTCTGACGAATACCGCGCTGTTACATCCTGCTGATGCTTTGAACTCACAAATTAATTCGTAATCAGTAAATAAAGAAGTCGTAGAGAGAACACTGATTCCTTCGGCACTCGCATCCGGTTGCAACATTCCTTCTTTCACGGACCATTCAATCTCGTTGTTACTTTCCCACCCGAAGGAAGTGACGCCATCAAAGAGTGCGATCCACCCTTCTGCAATTTCTTCCTGCGAAAGAATTTGAGGAGGGTTCTGAATGCGGAATTCCTCCGCAACCCTGAGTTCAGGTTGCTTTTCAGGGGCCGGCTTCGCTTCTGGTGCTGGCTTTGCTTCTGGAGTCGGTGTCTCCTGTTTTTCCGCGGCAGGTTCCGATTTCACCTGCTCTACCGGTGCGGAGGGTTCCGAACAACCCGCTGGCAACAGAGTGATGAATGATAAAACCAGCAAACCCAGGCATCGTGAGCGGTCAGTGAACAGCATCGAGGATCCAATTCGGCAAAGTACATTTAGAGAGAACAGGGGTAGAGTGAAACTTACCCCATGTATCAGTCCATTTCAGAATGCAGGACTGGGCACTGTACTTACAATAGAGTTTGCGCAGTGACGTTGCAATTGATCGCCCAAGCTTGATTACCCACCAGATAATTATTCGGCAGGAGTCTCGTTTTCGCCTGCGGGGGTTTCAACCTGATCAGAAGGGGCCGCTTCGTTTACTGCAACGGCAGCTTCTTCGGTCGATTCTTCTTCAGATTCGTCAACAGGAGTCAGAATCGGATCGTCCTTGACAGCTTCGAGGATCAGTGTGCCGAATTTTTCAGAGCAGCCCGGACATTTGGACTTGGCGATACTTTTACCTTTTGCACCACCGAACTTTTCGTTGGCCCGTCCTTCTTCCGACATGACCAGCCCACATTTACCACATTGATAACCGACAGTGATCAACTCGATGCTGCTATCAGCTTTGTAAAACTCTGTCTGGTTTAATGCAGGAACAGGTTTCGATGTGTAATGGCATTGGAACATCTCATACTCAGCCTTCAGGGGGATACCTGAATCAGCAGCAAAGTCTTCAATTCCGCAAACCTCACGCAAACCAGTCACAAACTGCAGGAATTGTGAGAGCGAGAACGATAAAAATTCAAGCTCGCTTGAATCTCCCATTTTCGGAATCTGAACGGCAATTCGCCCCTCTCCAAACACAGCAATTTCATGAAAGAGCGAAAGCTGTCCGGGAGGATTAGGCTGTACGATTCGTAGCTCTGCAAAATTCTCCGTGGAGAAGAAACGATGTTTGTGACAGGGAAGTTTCTCAATAGGTCCCCCCTGCCGCAGATGTTCGTACATCTCTTCACGGATTGCTGGATTCTTCTTGGCACCACTACCAAACAGAGAACCGGGTTTGGAAAGTTCACACAGTAACAGGCCATCTTTACTGAAGGCGACTTCTACTGGCTGAAACTCTTTACTCAGGCTACCCGGACGCAGCTTGAGACGAGCAGGATCAACCCGATGCAGACAGATATCCTGCATCCAGCCACTGTAATCGCCAGTGACGTTGGTTTTATCGTCGGTGCTACCTTCCTGTAATTGCGATTCCCCTTCAGCACCTTCAGTTACCGGCTGAGGTTCTTCCGCAGGAACATGAAAGGCCGCTTTACATACCGGGCAGCGTCCTTTCAAGCCACGATGTTTTTCGCGTACTTTGATGCGATGCCCTTTAGGACAGTAAACAATGAACATGCCCGGCAAGAGCTTGCGTCGTTTATGTCCCGATTCCCGTTCTTCTTCCAGAGCGATATTGAGGAGTACATCTCTCCAGTGGCCTCGGAGTGGGCAACATCATTCGCTTGCTGGAGCTGTACGATTCTCCGGATGGTGCAGCGTTTTCCGGCTCTGTTGAATCAGATGCTACTTCTGGAATTGGCTTCCTCAGTGCTCTCGTTTTCTGTGGTCTTGTTTTCAGTGGCAGCTTCCTGTGACACAGCCTCTTCGGAGTGGACTGTCTCAGTTTCATCTGCAGACTCTACTTCTGTCACTGGAGCAGATACATTGCTTCCGCAACAGGTTGTTTTTCTTCAGCTTGTTCTGTGTTTGAATCTGGAACAAGGGTGATTCTACACCGTAACGTTGAACGGTGTTTCTTGAAGCATCTACTGACGACGGAGGAGCTCCAGGTGCTGCCGCTAATGTAAAACTTCCGCTGGAAGCGACTTCAGTCGCAAGTTCAAAGCCCTCTTCATCGTCTTCTTCAAACTCAAATGTGTCCAGATCTCCCCTGGGGGTCCTGTAGACTCTCCGGACTGTAAATCACCTGTTGCGGTCGCGATTTCATTTCACGATAGGCAGCAGCGATATCTTCCCGCATAAATCCGCCACAGTTCCAGCAGCGCACCAGGCCTGATCGAACCATCTCGCCACAACCAGAACAGGAAACTTCTTCATCGAGGTCTTCACTGGTCGGAGTGTTCGAGCTGTTCTCTTCCAGAATAGCGCCTTCTCCCAGTAATACCTGTTTACAGGTCGGGCAGACAGGTGTTTCCGGAAGAATCATGGATTTACAGGAAGGACATTGATTGAATGTCACCGGCATCTTCGGGTCCGTTTGTCAAATCAGGGTTGAAGTGAGGCAGATTGAATAAACTGCTTCTCAGAAAAAACCTCTCAGGCAGGGAACGGATTGAGCGACTGAAATCGTATTTGCAGCATAACTGCCGTTCGCCTCCTGCGGCCCGTGATCTCATTATACCCGGCTCGCAAGTTCGTGTCGCTTTCTCCCGATTGCCGAGCGGTCTGACAGAGGAGTTTAAATATTGGATCAGGGAATTCCCGGCCCTGATTTAATTATTTCACCCTCGATCCATCAAAAAAAAAGGGGGATAGGCAAATTCTTACAGATCCTCACTTTAATCTATCATAACTGCCCGGGGGGAGGGGGAGACAAATTCTGTTTTCAGGCGGATTCGACTCTAAAAAAAACATGCTTTTTAAAAGATTACCAAACTTGCTTTGCCAATAATTCAGCAACTGAGTCGCTCCAGTAGACCTAATGTCGTTCAAAATCGGTATAAAAAAGAAAAAACCGAAAGGGCGGGACCCTTCGGCTTTCAGTGGCGTGATGTGGTGTGGGAAGTGTGTTTAGATAGGCAGGATGCAACCCTCTCCAAGGGTTGACATAATCTCTCATAATTTCGAAGCCAGGTTCAGAACCCGCACATGGCTTCGACTCTCTCTGATCAGCAATAAAGCAGACTGCGTGCCAAAAGAATTATTCTCATTCAGCAATTGATCAGCACAAACCAACCAGTACACCTAACCCGTTGAAAACAAATCAGATACACACCACGCGTGCGAAGAAAGCTACCGAAAAAGAATTTCTGCGGGACAACCGGCGTTGTAAATTTTTCAAGCGAGCTGCCTAAAAAATTGTAAGAGTGACAACCAGGCCAACTCTGAGGAATCACCTTACGGTGCGAAGTTGGGCAGCTTTTCGATCAGGCTCGACTTCTTCTGTGGGGGATCTGATTCCGCCACAGAGATCACCAGTTGATCCATCGATTTCATCAGGGGGGCAAACATCCGCGCGGTTTCAGCACTCCCCGACAGATCGGCTCCCGACATTTTCACATAAAGTGGGGGGAGCTCCATCTTGCCCGTCACCGCATCAACCGGATACCAGGCATTTCCCCCCCAGACCTCTGTCCAAACATAAGGGAGAAAACAGCTGTGTCCTTCGTTCCAGACGATACCGGCAGCAATCCGTGACGGGATACGATGAGATCGCAGCAATGTCAGTCATTAGTAAGGCGTGAGAGGTCGATCCCCCTGCTGCGAGCGGATGATCTCGGAACAGTTCGCAGTCGGGTGCTGTTTCTGTTTTCTGTTTTAACGCCTTGTTTGCGATATCCAGCAACTGTTGAGTCTTCAGGGCTAAACTCAATTGCGGACTAACCCGTCGCCGCGCCAGTTCCTGCACAGAGCGATCATTCAGCTCAGCAACGGATGATCGGCCGTGATGACCGGCGAAACCGGAGTGAGCACTGCTGTAGCGGGGAGTTTGCCCGCTGCAAAGTCAGATAGATGGTGTAGTCATCGGGGGTCGTTCTTGTCCCTGGCTCGTAACGAATAGTCTCCAGCCTGTAACTGATCGAGCTGTTCCCTCCTGCCTGCACAATTTCTGGAATCGCTGAATTGTCGGGAGAGATCAGTGAGGGAGAGCCTGTTTTTTTATTCCATTTGCTGCTGTTGAGCGGGAAGGACCGGGCTGGATTAAAGGTAGTTGTCCTGATCCTGTTAATGAATTCTCCTCGGTTATTTCGTTACGAACAGGATTCCTGTCAGCCCGCGACGAACCTGAAGTCGGTATCGACAAAGAATGGGGAAATGTCCTGGTGCGGAGAACCGACTTTTAACGTGATCTCCTGCAAAACGATCCACCTTTGAATGGGCTGTAAATACAATCAGATTGAGAAACAAGTCGATCGAGGTCCGGCCCCGCCAGCTGCTCGAAGGTCTCCATCTGTAGAGACGGCATACTCCTCCCAGTGGAGCTGATCCCGCCAGACTTCCCGCTTCTGTATGCTACCTGTCTGATCGAAGTACTGATAACTTCGCGTTCGGATCGTGGGCAGGTTTGAACGAAAACTTGCTTTAGCAACCTTTGTTGAGGGGTGGTAGGGGGTTGCCAACTGGCGGGGAGACGACAACGTCGCTTGCCGGGAATCGACATCTTTGGCGACTGGCTCGTAAAACTTCCATTTGAGTCGATCTCCCGGGTTAAAGGTCATCCCCCGTGAGATCCGTAAAGGCAAGGTTTCGACATATAAAGGTGACTTGAGATCGGTCTGATAAATCAGATGAGTATCGAACTTACGCCCGGAATCCATCGTGGAAATGGCCAGACGTCCATCTTTCACTCGGACCTGCTGGCTGTGGTTCGTTCCGTGGTTGTCTGAGTATTTATAGTGACAAGAGATCAAATCTCCATTGGGCCGCTCGATACAGGAATATTCAGACCGCTCCTCGACCACTTTTCCCTGGCTTTCATAGCGCAGTAATTCCCGCTGCACGACTCGCCAACCGGTCGTCTTATCCCACTGATAAGGGTAGACGTAGGTGCAGACATACCCGGCTGGCTTTTCATTCCAGAATCGGAGCCGCCAGGATTCGTGCAATTCGCCCGCAGAGAGAGCCCCTGCCCCCGTGACTTCCAGACAGGCCAACAGGCATAAATACCGCAAAACGGCGACGATTCTTCCCCTCCAGGAAGTCGCTTTATTGTCGTCTCGATTCCGACAGATTGACATATTCAATCACTTTTTGAACTGGGCAACGGGTCAAACTGTAAAACAGGTTCTACTTTGAGGATTGGAACAATTCTGCGGAGTGTAGCGATTCTCCTGAATTCTGTCTTGATGAACTTGAAAAGCGACAGGCTTCTCAAGAGCGGACAATCCTCACAACCCGCATCTTATTGCTTTTATCACTGTTACAGGTCTCAAAATCAGCCTGATCGGTCCTCTTCCCTAACAGGCAATTTTTACTCTGCCGGGCGTTTCCCCATAGCTGGACAGGTCCGGAAGTAAAAACGCATCATCTCTTAAGACGATTTCGTTTTCCTCACTTTTTGCATGCTACATTTGCGTGAACGCGGTTAAGAAACCGTGAGTGTGCCATTTGGGCACGCCGTTTTGATTGGGCCACATGATCAATTGTATTTTTTGACAGTCGTCTGGAATCAAGGGGAGTAGTTCTCCTCTTACAACTAAGGACGACAGGGTTGAGATCACCATAGAGGACGGGCTCGATCCAGAATTAACCTGATACTCCTCCCCGGAGTGATGGTTGTATGAGGAAACGAATAATGGGGTTTTTGAAAAGATTTCTGAAAGACACAAACCGCGAAGGCCACCTTCCCCAGGGCCAGAGCAGTTTCGGTGAAGTTTCGGAAGAACAACTTGAAGCACACCTCGGTATCGCACGTTATGGAGATTACGTGTTAACAGATGCCGTCCGTCCTTCCTACGACTTACAGGTAGTCCCACGAGCTGGTTTTCGTCATGACACATACGAAGACCGCGAAAGTGGTGTCCGGATACCGGTCTGTATGGCCGCCGCATCACGAGAAGATATCATTGACCTCTTCCTGGATCTCCTTGATCCGCTGGGAGATGAAGTCGATCTGGTTCTGGAAACGAGCCACGACAACAATTCTGGACGACATCAGGACTTATATCGCGAGCACATCGATATGCCCGTTCTCAAAAGCACACTCCTCGATTACGAAGAGCTGCTGCTGAACGACGGTTGTACCGGGCTGGCCGTGCTGAATCCGCGAATCCCGATGGAAGTTCAGTTCGACGAACACAAACTGTTGATTATGTATGGTCACGAACTGGGACCATTCGAGGAAATTCTGCGGAGCTACAACCTCCCCTGCAGCGAGGACCTCAAATTCATCACCGAGGCAGAGCATGTTCACAGCTCAACCGATGAATTCTCTCAGCAGTTCCACCAACTCTGTTACCGGCTTGGTATCGACGACTAAGACAGTAAACGGGCCAACTCAGTTAAACCAGGGAATCCGGGTTGCCGAGTTAGCTCCAATTTGAGAAAATCTGATCGACCGGAAACCGTTGATGACAATGGCTTCCGGTCGATTCTTTTTGCGCGGTGGCTGCAACTTGCCCCTTCAGGAGTAAGGGGAGGCAGAGTTCACTGCCTCAAATTCAATTAACTATAACAGGGATGTTCCTCATGAAACGGCTGACTTCTTTCATTGCCGGAATCGTTTTTGGTGCCGCTGCAATGTATTTCGCTTTCACTCTTGTCGTCGTGCATGCCGAATCGGGTACATTCGTCATCCAGAAATCAGCAGCTTCGCTGACTGAGATCGGTTACGTGGATGTGACCACCTGGGACTCCGAAGAGTGGGCCAAACATATCGAACTGCAACGTGACCTGGTCGCCACAGGCCATGGAGACGTGATTAAAAATCCAGCCGCGATTGAAATGATTGAAGATGTATTTAAAGCAGTACGAGAAGGCATGACCCGCTGACATCAAGTAATGTCATCCAGAGATTCCCCGAGGATCAATCGGGGAACTACTAACTCAGCAGGATAAGGGAGCAAAAGGAACTTGGCTGTGGTGGACCCTTCACGGGAAATCAGTTCGCACAAGTTTCACTCCTGTCAGGGTGATGACTGTCACTGGTTAATGCTGCCCGGTGAAGAAACAGTCCTCTTTTCCGAAGGGGATTATCATCCTCTGCGACTTCTGGATCGATTTCCTCACCAAACCCTGAAAGCAGGTGCTCATCGAACGGTCCATCGTCTCGAAACCACCTCTGGGCGTTTTTATCTCAAACATTACAAAGCGAAAGACTGGAAATCCCGGTTACAGAACTGGGCACGCACCTCTCGAGCACGTATTGAATGGAACCACACCTGGCAGTTAATCAACCTGGGTTTTGATAGCTGCACGCCAGTGGCGCTGGGTGAAGAACAGGTTGGCCCCTTTGTGGGTGACAGCTTTCTCATTACCCGCGAGATTCCTGAATCCATGCAACTCGATCATTTCGTGGAAGAACGACTCCCCGGTCTTGAGTTGCCTCTGCAGAACAAACTTCGCTTCGAACTCGCCAGACAACTCGGGATGGTGACAGCCCAGTTGCAGTTACAGGGAGTTCAGCATCGGGATTACCACGCGGGAAATATCCTGGTCACTGCGGATCTATCCAATTCAAGTCTTAAACTCTGGCTGATCGACCTGCATCAGGTCAAATTTCGGAAACAGCTCAAGTCGCGGGAATCGTTGAAGAACATTGTGCTCCTTAACAGTTACTTCTCCAACCGGGGAAATGCTGCTGATCGTCGTCGATTCTTTCATGCTTTCTGGGAAACATTGCTCGCAGGTGGATTCACTCCCGATAAAACGTTCCTCAGTTACAAACAGAGTGCTCAACTGGCGGAGCAGACCTGTGATCAGAAGATGTGGAAGGAATTCACCCGGGCTGATCAGAAATGGGATCGGGGGAATCGCCGATTGATTATTCTGGAACCAGAGGGGGAAAACAGTTGCCGCGGAGTGACTGAGCTTGGCCACAAATTTCTCGATTTTGCGAGACTCAATTCAAAGAGTTTAACTGAAACGGATTTGCCTGGTTTCGCGAGGGTAAACTTCTCGCGTTTCCCGCCAGAGTCCCGATTTTCTGTACGTGCAGCCTGGAACTTCGGGCATGCCTTTATCCGTAGACGACTCCCCACCCCCAGACCATTGCTGTTCGTGGAATCGGAAGAGGGTTCCATCTTAGTCACAGAAGATATTAAAGGCGCGATTCCCTTAACGACCTTGATCAATCAGGTTGATGAGCCTGCTCTCACTTTCCAGCAGCGGCGAGCCCTGACTCGTCGACTGGCTGCCCAGCTTGCCTGGCGGGACCAATGCGGTTACATCGACAGAGCCCCCACTCTGGCTCACATTCTGGTTCATCCCGAAACCGGCGAAATCTATTTCACCCATCTTGGGGAGTTGGAACAGACCCCTCAGGAGATTGGCGAAGACGAGCAGCTACGAGTCCTTGCCGCCTGGGTTGCGGAAGCCACAAAGCTGCCTAATTTAACACAGACTGATCGATTGCGGTTTTTGAAACGCTATTTGCAGGGCAAATCGACCGATTGGAAACGGTATTGGACCAGAATCGATTCGGAAGTACACTCCTCCTCGACCTGAGTTTCTGACCTCAGCAGGCTTCTGACTTATATCGCCCGGACAAGGATGTCCCCGCTTGAAATCGTATTGTCTTCCCACACAGACTCTATCTACCTGCGCACTGGGACAGCTCGCAGGGTGTCTGCTGCTCTGCAGTTTGCTGAGTGGTTGCATGTGGGCGCACGGAAGTCAAACGGCTGGTTTACCGGCTCAATATAAAGTCAAAACGGATCAGCTACTGTTACTGAGCGATTTCAAGCTGAAGAAAACGCACCCGCTGGTCAAAGAGCTGGAACAGCTTCGGGAAGAAGTGAACGAAACTCTCGAACTTCCCTATCAACAGATTCCAATCACCGTTTATCTGTTCGAGGATGAAAAGACCTACAACGAATACCTGGGCGAGAATCATCCCGATCTCCCCCATCGCCGGGCTTACTTTGTGCAGCAGGGAAAAGAACTGGCGGTTTACACCTACTGGGGAGATCGTATCCAGGAAGACCTCTTACACGAATACACACATGGCCTGCTGCATTCCAACTTGCATGGAATACCGCTCTGGCTGGATGAAGGGCTGGCGGAATACTTCGAAGTGAATCGGGAAACTCCTGGACGTTTACACCCGCAGTATACAGATCAGTTGAGTCGACAAATAACCGAGGGCTGGCAGCCGGATATAAAGCGTCTTGAGCAAATTACAGAGTTCAGTGATTTAAAACTCGCCGACTACCGGGAATCGTGGGGCTGGGTGCATTACATGCTGCATGACTCACCAGAAACAAAACAGGTGCTTATCGACTACCTGCACCAGTTTCAGACGAAACCCAAAGGGAGCCCCCCTCCCCTCAGTCAGGAACTCGCTAGAGCGAACCCCGCCTATCAGGAACGACTGCAGAAGTATCTTGCTTTACTGCCCGACCAGGAAGAGGGTTTGCGACAGGCCTCGCGATAGAGCCTACTTGTCTGGCTCTTTCCAGTTCGGATTTTTAACTGGTGTTTGCGCATCCACTGCCGTCAACCAGTTCGCCAATCTGGCCAGTAATCGCTCGCGTTCCGGTTGATGCTCTTTCGAGTCGATTAAATTCGTCGCTTCGGATGGGTCGTTCTTCAGATTATAAAGTTCATGCAGACCGGTTTCGTACTGCAGAATGAATTTCCAATCTCCTGATCGTATGGCGCTGGAAGGTGAACTGATCCCGCCGAAATAGTAATGCGGATAATGGAAATAAAGATCACGAGCAGGGAATTCACCCTGCTGTTCGGTGAGTATCGGAATC
The DNA here is from genome assembly GCA_041398805.1 of Planctomycetaceae bacterium. Classification (GTDB taxonomy): domain Bacteria; phylum Planctomycetota; class Planctomycetia; order Planctomycetales; family Planctomycetaceae; genus Polystyrenella. The sequence goes on from JAWKUC010000008.1 coordinate 76,641, forward strand.
AGGCTGACCCCTTCCCGTTTTTGTGCTTCGGTATCTTCCAGTCCACACGCGGATACCAGTGTCGGCAGAAAATCGTGTGTGACTGTCGGAGCTTCGATCTCTACCCCCTGTGCCCAACCTGGACTGTGCATAATCAGGGGAACTCGGATTCCACCTTCATAGAGCGAACCCTTACCTGATCGCAGAGGTGCGTTAGTAGTTACCCGAGGTTGCCCCCCGTAGGGCAATGTGAAACCCCCATTGTCCGAAGTAAAAATGATGATTGTATTATCATCGAGTTTTTTATCTTTCAGCTTCTTAAGCACGCGACCCACGTTTTCATCGAGCGATTTGACCATCGCTGCATAGACCGGGTTCGTATGCTTGTGCTCTTTCTTTAATCGCCCTTCAAAATGTTTGATATCTTTCTCTTTCGCTTCGATTGGAGTGTGAACCGAATAATAAGCGAGATAGAGAAAGAACGGGTCATCACCAATAGCGTCGATCTGATCGATCACTTTATCGGTGAGTCGATCAGTCAGGTAATCGCCCGGTTTTGACCATTCCATTCCGGGGACGTACCGGGGCTCCTGATCTCGTCCAAAGCCCCCTTTGAATGGGTAAAAGAACGTCGGAGGGGCTCCCCATAAGGTTCCACCAATATTGATATCGAACCCATTGTTTTCCGGATAACTGGGGGCTTCACCCAGATGCCATTTCCCGAAATGAAGTGTGCGATAACCCGCCTGTTTGAACAGCTCTGCCAGCGTCAGTTCTGCAAAAGGAAGATTTGCTTCCGAATGGGCAGGAATCATGCGCGTGGTTGGGTTTTGCGGGGGATTGGCCGCTGCTTCATGCCAGATGGTCATGTTGAGCTGCGCAGGAGACTTACCTGTCATCAGTGCAGCCCGCGTGGGAGTACAGACGGGGGCCGATGCATAAGCGGAAGTAAAACGCACACTCTCTTTCGCTAATTGATCTAAATGGGGTGTCTCATGCAGGTGCTGCTCCATAACAACCCAGATCATGTGCCCCCAGATCATCGGCGACGATTAAGACGACATTCGGATGATTTTTTCAGCTCCCTGGATGACTGCCCTGGGTAAAATCAGGATGGCCAGCGTAAATAAAACGACCAGATTGATCTGAGAGCAGAATCTGATTCCGCATGAGATGTGCTTCCCTTCCGTGTCTGTTGATTAACGGGTTCTATTCTCCGGGCGACGTTTCAGTTTCCACACTTTTATTCTGCTTCTTCGAACCACTACTGAAAGCCTGCTCTTCCCCTTTGAGTAGGCACGATGTTACTCCTATGTCGCCAGACAATCAGTAACGGGGCAGCAATCGCAAAGAGTGAAAGCGAGAAATAGACTTCTGAAAACGATTGTTCCCGCAACAGACAAAAGTGAGTGATCGCGAATGCTGTCACCCCCATGATCGAAGCGATGGAAACAATTCGCTTCCAAGCAAAAGCGAGCAGAAACGCAACAAGGGCTCCCAACGAAGCGAGGGGCGAAATTGCCAGCGCCCTCCGAGTGCCGTGGCGACTCCCTTGCCCCCGCGAAAACCTAGCCAGATGGGGCACATATGTCCGAGGATCGCTCCGACTGCCGCAATCACCTTGCAGTGAATAAAGTTCGAATCTTCCGCTGATAGAAAAAGTGGTGGCAGGAAGGCGACCGGTAACAGACCTTTCAGTGCATCCAGCACTAAAACGACGATTCCCCAGCGGCTTCCCATAGTGCGACCAATGTTCGTGGCCCCCACGTTTCCACTACCTACGGTGCGAATATCAATTCCACCGATGTATTTACCAATCAGAAAGGCAAACGGGATCGAACCACTTAGATAGGCAAGTATTGCGACCAGCAACAAGTCGAACACAAAAACCCTTTCGCGAACAGGTCAGAGGAGAATTTATGATTAAACGATCCTGAAACCCACTGATGTATCGCCTTGCCTCTTATGACGGAGGTTAAACACAGTAACATACAGGCTTCAGAACTGCATTAGTTAAAGTAATGCAGATGTCAGCATCATAACTATCTGATCTCTAATTCACTACTGATCTGTAAATTCTGTGCTCCGTGTGCACCTGAAGCTGGTGACCGATTCCATCCTATTGCCAGACAGCAATCTCTTACCAGGCGGTCCAACCTCCGTCGACCAGCAGGTTCTGGCCGGTGATATAACTTCCTGCCTCCGAAGCCAGCAGGATCGCGGCCCCTTTCAATTCATGTGGTTTGCCCATCCGCTTCATGGGATTTTTAGTAGAGAGACGCTCGACCATTTCGTGCGGCACTTTGTCCATGTTGGGAAATGGTCCCGGAGAGAGACAGTTGACCCGCACTCCATCCTGTGCCCAGTAAGCAGCAAGATGTCGCGTCATATGGATCACTCCCCCTTTGAGCGCATGATATCCGACAGGACTGGCACCACAGACTCCGGCATACGCATCGGGATAAGAAGCAACGACTCCGTACATGGAACCAATCAGTACCAGGCTACCGGTTGTCTTCCGGGCGACGATGTGGTTCCGGAATTCTCGACCCAGGATAAAGTAACCGGCTGAATTCTCCAGTTGAGTCACAAACTGCTCATAAGAAACATCGGTCAGATCGTGTGCATCTCCCTGAGTACCGTTGTTGAACAGGACATCCACTTTACCTGCGACTTCACAAGCCGTGGCGAAAGCGGCCTTGATCGAAGCTTCATTTTTCTGATCCATCTCCACAGCATGATGAGTTTGCCCCTCTGGAGAAGGTAATGTGTCGACGAACTCCTGAGCCCGTGCCTGGTCTCGACTCGAAGCGACCACTGTCGCACCTGCTTCGGCGAGTGCCCGGGACATGGCCGATCCGAGATACCCCGTTGCCCCACTAATGAAGGCGACTTTATCTTTGAGTGAGAACAGTTCCTGTATGGTGGGCTCGACAGCAGTCATCGTCTATTTCCTGGTTGAGTATTTTATGAATTGAGTTCGAAGGTGATCAGGGAGCAGGTGGTAATGCGGCGCCCCAGTAAACGATATCGTGACGGTTATAATCAAAGACAAAATGAATGTATTTTTCATCCTGACTCACGACACCGTCAGGATAAGCCAGCATTCCCGGGAATGATGTTAGTTCGCGCTGATAACCCCAACTTTGCATGTCATCTGAGGAAATCCACAATGCGAGAGGATTCCTTGTTACATTCGCCTGACGCTTTGAATTTTTATCGCTTACTTTTGAATTGGGATTATGAATTAATGCGATTCGACCATTAGACAGATTAAACAAACGAAATTTACTGCCCGGATTAGGAATTGTCGTTACTTGTCGGGGTTTCCAGGTTCTTCCATGATCGTCTGATTCTGATTGCAATAGATGGCCAGTTCCATCAGCTCGAATTAACATCACCAGACGACCATCAGAAAGCTCAGCGATGTTGTTCTCTCCCCAACCTTTCAGTGACTCCGTCAATTCGGACTTCGTCCAACTCACGCCTTTATCGCTACTGATTAAAACTCCATTTCGACATTTTTTTCCCCGAACATCCAGAACGGACTCCTCAGGGCGATCATCCAGATCATATGTCTGGAAGGGTAAAATCCACTCCCCCCAGGAGGAAATGTAAAGGTTTCGCACAAATGTTCTACTCGGAAGGGGCGCGAAAGGTTTCAGTTTTCCCCAGGTCTGTCCATTGTCGGTACTGCTTAAAGTATAAACCTGCCAGTTATCGAAACGTCCGGAATGGACGCTGACGAAAATTGTAATTTTATTCTCGTGTACGATTACTTCTGTAAACAGGCAGGCTTGGCCATCAAGTTTCAGAACTTCTTCATCAGCAGACCAGCTCTCTCCCTGGTCAGTGGATCGGCAGAGCCGAATATGATTACTGAGATCGGGTTCGAATGTTCCTCCTGTGACAAAAAAGACCACCATTTCGCCATTGGGTAGAATCCGCAGCGCCTGATCAACGCAGCAATGATTGGGAGGATAGCCTTTGTATACGAGACTCTTACAGTCGATGGGCTCATCAAGCACAGCTTGAGCGAACAGCCGCGGGCCATTCCCTGACATTACTATCAGAATAATGGTTGCGAATATGATCAGAAACTGACAAGAAATGCGAGCAGGTTCGACGACACGGGTAATCAGCATAAAACTAAATTTCCAATAGTGAATTGAATCACTGGTTTATGATCGGTGTTCAGTCTATTGAACTCGATCAGTTCAGCTGTTGCCAGTTTGTAGCTTCTAATGCATTCAAAATGGCCAGATTCGCTTTCAATGTCTGCCAGCCATCTTCGAGTGAACAGAGTGGTGCCGCTTTACCCTCGCAGGTATCCAGAAAAGCAGCCGCCTGAGCGACAAAGCCATCGTCCCGATCCATTGGATCGAATTCAATATGCGTCCATTCACCAGCAGGATCGATCTGCCAGGACCAGCGGAACAGGGCCGGCTCGTACAGAAGAGTCCCCTTAGTACAGACGACTTTCAGCATCATTTCATTGGGAGCCTGATATTGATTCAAAGTATAGGCAGCCATGACATCCCCATGTCGCGCCACGACATGCACCGTATCCTCAACTTCAACTCCTTCGAGCACTTTATGATCAGCATCCGCAATAACGCGTGTCATTGGTCCGATCAACCATTCACAGTAATTGACTCCATGAGTGAGCGCATCCTGAATGGCCCCTCCCCCTGTGGCCCGATTGTTGTAATAGATTTCCTTGTAGGCTGGCCGATAAAAGGGAAATGTTGACCGCTGTTCTGAACGAGTTGAACTGGTTTCCCAAAACGTCCGGACAGGAGTGCCCGACGGAAATCCTGCAGGATCGGGTTTGCACGAAAGTGACATAAGCCACAGCGACAGGTAGCTTCTTCTCGGCGACAGAGTTGGCCAGTTGTTCGATCCCATCAAAGCTGGTGCTGAGTGGCTTCTCGATCAGTACTGGAATATCGCGATCGACACAGGCTTGCGCTTCATCGTGATATGCAAGATGCGCGGGAGTACAGATCACCACCAGGTCGGGGCCAGCGTCCAACGCCTGTTCGAAGTTGGTGAAGGTTTGCTGAATCGGATATTTCTGCTTCAATTTCGCCAACAGATTTTCATCAACGTCGCACAAACTTGCTGTCACACGGCCTGTGTTCAGAAAACAGCGTAGATGACGCTCGCCAATGGAACCACCACCTACAATGAGGGCATTCTTCATGAGTTTATCTTTAGCTTTGCGGTTTTAATTGATCAGTGAACCTGATTTCTTACGGCAGAGTGAATCCAGGAGTAGGTTCAGTATCGCCTTTAATCTGGTTCTCATGCTACATTCCTGCAAATGATCATTGCAGTCCGAATTATGATCATTTCAGACCGGGCATTCAATTGCATATATCAAGACAGTGTATTGTTATTAAAGAATATTTTCGAGAGGTACAGCAGGTGCGCGTCGCAATCGGTATCGTTATTGCCTATTTCGTGGTGATGGGAATCTATGGGATCCTGCATGGCCTGAATTTTCTCTGGCCCCTTAGTGTGATAGGGATGAGCCTGCTGACCTACGGGGTCTACTGGTGGGATAAACGCAAAGCTCAGCAGCAGGAATGGCGAACCCCGGAAAAAACTTTGCACACCTTGAGCCTGCTGGGAGGTTGGCCGGGGGCTCTGCTCGCCCAATGGCATATCCGGCATAAGAATCGCAAAATGACGTTTCAGGTCACTTTCTGGGTAGTCGTGGCGATCAACCTGCTCTGGACGATGAAGATGTTCGCGCCAGAATGGGCAGGCTGGATGGGTGATGTCGAAATGCCGGACATCGATCAGATTGAGCGGAGTCTCTGATCATTCACTTCAGGTTTTGACAGCTCACTTTTTACGATAGCGAGGCTGCCCCGCCCAACCAAGTTTACGGTTAAGGATGCTGTAATAGTGGTGTCCTTCGAGGCGCGCCAGTTTACAGGCAACTTCCGCCTTGCGGACATGCACCTCATCACCAGATTTGATCTTGCGGTGAATTTGCCCATCGATACTGAGCATCACCCCTTCTTTGACCGAGTCCATCTTCATCGTGTAACAACGATCGGCCGAATCAACCACGGGTCGAATTGTCAGAGTATGCGGACAGATGGGTGTGATGACAAACACCTTCAGGTCCTGTTGTAGAATTGGTCCACCGGCCGAGAGACTATGGGCGGTTGAACCAATGGGCGTGCTGATGATCAGCCCGTCCCCACTGTAGGTAGTCACTCTCTCGTCATCGATTTTCAGGTTGATATCCAGCATGCCCAGTGAACCAGCTGCGGATACGACGACTTCGTTCAATCCGAGAAAAGTCTCCGAGGTTCCATCTTTATGAACCAGTTCGCACTCGAACATCAGGTGATCGACCACACTGAACTGACGCTGTTCGATTTCGTCGTAACGTTTGAGGAGATCACTCGGTGTAATGTCTGCCAGGAATCCAAGTCTTCCGAGGTTGACCCCTAACAGAGGCAACTGTCTGTTCCCGAGTTGACGGCAGGCTCTCAATATGGCCCCATCCCCTCCCAGCACAATGACAATGTCCGCCTGATGATCATTGAGCTCCAGATCCTCTGTGACGGCTGCGGCGACCAGTCTGGTATGCTCGCGGGTCTGCAGAAAACTCTGTATCTCCTGCCACGCTTCCTGAACAAGTTTGCTCTGGTCTCGCGCCAGGATAATCAGTTCCAATGGAGTGTCGCTCATGAGTTTGAATCAACTGAGATGGAGAAGAGTGTCTGACCCCATCGTGCAATCTGTTTAATATTGTGGTTGAACCTGTAAACAAAGGTCCAAATATCCAAACAGACGGCCATCAGGATCAATGAAAGTGAAATTTGAAATGTTGTGCCTCACTCTGATAGAGGGGGGCTGCGGTTGGCAGGTTCGAAGTGAGGGGAGTATACTGCCTCCTCCCCATCAATGTCAGTAGCTGTTCAGAGATAGTTTAAATGAACTTCTTTGCCCACGGTATCCGTTTTCTGGAACAACCTTATTTTTTAGCCGGCACCGCCCTGCCCGACTGGTTGTCGGTTGCATCTCGGAAAGTCCGCATGCCCCGGCGGGTCGCACCCCATGCAGATGGTTCAGGATCGATCACCGATCAGGTTGCATCCGAGTTTTGCAGCATCTGGAGGACGATGACTGGTTTCATCAGACGATCACCTTTTACGATCTTTCCGGCAAACTGAGTCTCATGTTTCGCGAGTTGAAACCTCCTTCGGAGAGGTTTTATCCCGGTTTTCTGGGGCATATTGTCACCGAGATGCTGCTTGATGCAGTTTTAATCGAAAAGTATCCGGGTAAGATCGAACAATACTATGCTGCATTAGATGAGATTCAGCCGGAAAAAATCGAGGAGGCGGTTAACTTAATGGGAACTGCCCGAACGGATCGCCTTGCCCCCCTGATTCCCCGTTTTTCATCGGAACGGTTTCTGGTCGACTATCTCGACCCAGCGAAAATGCTCTTTCGCTTGAATCAGGTGATGAGAAGAGTCAAACTGGCTTCATTACCCGATGAAACAACAGATCTGCTGATTGACATGAAATGGATGATCGAACAAAACTGGCGCGGGCTGTTGCCTGAAGAGCGATTTGTGCTGGGATAATTTCAGTCTGCAGCAAGATAGACCCTCTACTCTCTTCCATTACTCTCAACCTACAACCTAACTCTCAAGATACCACGAGGAAAACCGATGAAATACGGCTTGAACATGCTGCTGTGGACTGCTGATGTGACTGAAGAGCATGATGGCCTGCTCGATAAAATCAAGGAGTGGGGTTACGACGGAATTGAATTCCCGATCTTTGATACCAATGAGGCGAAGTTCAAACGGTTGGGCGATCGTCTCGATGCATTAGGACTGGGACGCACCGCAGTGACTGTCTGTAATAACGATGCGAACCCGATTTCTCCTGATCCCGCAAACCGGGAACGTGCTGTCGAGTACCTGAAAAAAGTGGTCGATATGGCTGCTGCAGGGGGAGCGACACACGTATGTGGGCCGATTCACTCGGCCCTGGGGGAATTCTCTGGCGCAGGCAGAACTGAAGACGAATGGGATTACGCCAAAGAAACACTCGCCAAAGCAGCCGATCATGCCAGGAAGTGTGGGGTTACTCTAACAGTCGAATATCTCAACAGGTTTGAATGTTATTTTCTGAATACCGCCGTCGACTGCGCCCGCTTCATTGATGAAGTCAATCATCCTAACCTGAAAATGATGTACGATACCTTTCATGCGAACATTGAGGAAAAACACATTCCGGAAGCAATCAAAGCATGTGCGAACCAGACGGTACATGTGCATATTTCAGAAAATGATCGTTCGACTCTCGGTGAAGGACATGTGCATTGGGAGGAAACTTTCAAGACCCTCAAAGAGACCGGTTACGATGGCTGGCTGACAATTGAAGCTTTTGGTCTGGCCCTTCCGGACCTTGCAGCCGCCACGCGTATCTGGCGAAGAATGTTTCCGAGTGAGGAATACCTGGCGACGAATGGACTCGCCTTCATGAAAAAGGGATGGAAGGTTAATCTTCAAGTCCTGCTGACCAGTGACCTGATATGCTGTTCATAACGATTTTTCGGATAAACGAACCTTGGACGGTAAGGAATCAGCAGGCGTAAGAAATCCATTATTTCGGGGCTATTCCGGGACTGATTCGACTTCTATAATAAAGGCGTTGTGAGACAGATCGTCTTCACAACGCCTTCCTTTTTATATCAGTCATTTCCCGATTCTGACATTCGTCAGCCGATATCTTGCGGGCTGGAGTCTACAACTCTGATTCCCGCGACCTTTTCCTATCTGTCCAGGCGTCCTGAATTCTTTCTGGTCGCAGATCTAAGCCTTTCCCCCTGGGAAGCAGCTCCTGAAAATCCATTATTTATTCAGACGTTTACTCTGCTCAGTCCCTACTTGAGGTGTTACTGAGTCCGGTATTTTTTGGGAATTACTGCTGAAAATGCACGATTCCGTCTCATTTATGCCTCTATTTTGTCAAAAGCGGGGGCATGGAAGCGAGAAATCTGAAGTATCGGAGTAGAGTCTTCGTATATTATCAAAGGTCCCCAATTCTCGACCCGATGAAGTCCTATGCAGACTCCATGGGATTCGTTAAATTGTGGCTGGTAGAGAATTTGTTGTCGATTGGCGCAAATCTCCACCTGATAATTTCCCGGCCTGTAGTCAGATTCAGTTCACCTGTATGGTCAGATTTTCAGTGACCAGACCAGAACTGATTCTCGAAAGGAAAATTCGTTCATTGTTAGAGGATTTGACTCGCTATTCCACGTCTGAGTTCAAGACTCTGTGAGGAACCTGATCATATATGGATCTTCGATTTTGTCCTGAATGTAAGCAATCTGTTCTGGATGATGATGCAGAGGAATGTCCGTTTTGCGGCGCCTCGATGACGGGGGGATCTTCTTCCCCGAAAAAAACTGCATCGCCTCCCGTTAAAAAACGTGGACTCACTCCGCGCAGTGAAGCGAAACCACCGACGCCTTCACCGGGCAGTAATGCTGGCGAGAAAAAACCTGCACCACCTGCCAACGGTGGTAATGGAACTAAACGCGCAGGTTTTCTCAAAGAGTTTGGCGGAGCTTCGGAGCCCGAGAACGATTCCGAAATTTTCAATTTCGACACAACCCGCTTGCGCAAAGCATTTCCTCTGCGTCCCAAACCTCAGCGAGGTTGCACCTATCGGATCGTCTGTCCGATGTGCGAAACAGCCGGGTTTGCACCTCACAAGTTTGCGGGCAAAGAAGTCCGTTGCCGTAACAAGGAATGCATGGTTCCTGTCTTCGAAGCTCCCAAAGTGGGAGGGGATCAACGCAAATCCAAACAGGAAGAGAGTAAATCAAATCCAATTCTCGTAGTCAGCGTGGTAACAGCGCTGGTGGTGCTTCTGGGTGGAGGCTTATGGTACTGGTTCACACAAACACCCAGTTCCACCAATCTCAATCAACCAAATAATAATCTCAATACGAACAATACAACTACGAATGAGACTTCAGAGACAGAAATCACTGTCGCCCCAACACCCAAGCAGGATCCTTTTGCACCACGCAAGGAGGTCCTTGCTGAAGCTAAAACAAAACTGGCTCAGAATGTCGGTAATTACACATTGAACAGAAGCCTGGCCGATTGTCGTCGCATGTCGGCTGAAATCCATGCAATGCTGAATGAGACCGAGAAAATGGAAGCGGATCTGGCCGCATTGCAAAATGTTGGACGTCAATACCCCTATTATGCAATACCCGCCCTGGTCGAACAAAGCTGGCACCTGCTCAAGGCGGGCGACAGTAACACGCTGACTGAGAATTTAACCCGTATCAAAGAATTGATGAAAGGACTTCCTAATCGGGGAAGATTCCGACTTGAATGTGCGATACGGGTCGGTGCACTCGCTTATGCGACTGACAATCAGCAATATGCCAATGAACTCGCTCAAAAATATGATATCCGTGATGATGAAACATTACTCACCGCAGCGATTTACTCGAGTGAGCGACTGCAAACTTACGACGTTGATGAGCTGGTCTTCAGGAAATTAAGCCTTCCCTGGACTTCGCCCTTTAGAAGCGCAATCACTATCGACTTAGTCACTCGATATCAGGCTGCGGCGGCCCTCGACTGGGCGATGAGTTCCTCAGAGGATGTCGTCCGATCTGACTGCCTGGTGGACTGGACAAGGACACTCTACGAATCAACAGAAGAAATCAAACTGTTGAATGAAGAGAATCTCCAGAAGATCGTTTCCGCATCAAAACAAAAAACGCACCCCATAAGAATTTATGCGCAGTTGTACCTGTCGACTTATCACCATTCCGATAAGAATGAGGCGCTGAACTACCTCACCCAGGCAGAAACCGCCACTGCTGCCTACACTGTTCCTGAATCATTATCGATTACATCAATGAAGCAGGTTATGGAGCAGAACCTTTCAGCGTTACCGAAAGAGAATTCGCTGTTGATGGATATGAAAGCGTTTGCGGAAATCGCTCATGCAGAGTCAGTGGCCAGAAACGCAGACAAGTCGTGGGACTACTTGAAAGATGCACTGCAGATCGGACGAAGCTATTCGCCAAATCCAAGCTTAACCCGCGACTGGAGAGAAGCCTTCTCGAATGTTAACCGGCTCCAGCTGAATCTGGCTCAACAGTTAAATATCAATTCGGGCGACCCGAATCTGTTAATCAAATTTTCAGAATACGACCGCAAGTCAAAGGAATTGCACGAACGTGCTGAAAGAAGATTCGCAGCTCAATGGTTCATTCTGGCACGAGCACTGGAATGGGGTCGGGAAAATGAAATCTGGCAATTACTCGCCAGTAATTCGAACCCGAATGCCAGCAGTAATGTGGAACCCTTTATTAAAACGCCTTTACTGCAACTTCTGCTTGTGAAATTTGAAGAAAAGAAACAGCAGAAGAACGCCGACAGTGTAAACGAGTTGCTGAACCGGTTGGACATTCTCAGCGATCCCGAAGCCCGCCTCTTTGAAGACCTGGCCAGTAGCCTCTCTTATGACGATGTTCGAGAGTCATCCAAATGGGTCAATGAGTCTGACTTGCCGGTGCATAAGGTGGAATTGATCACGATCTACTTTATCAACAGATTAATTCGTGCTGGAAAGTTGTCTGAAGCGATCGAAATGAATAAGCGAATCGAGGATGATTTACTGCAGGAAGATATCTGGACCCTTATGTCTGGTCATGCAGTTACCTCTGGGAAAGTCGTCGAGTACTGGAATTTGATCAAACGTCAGGACTTCACACCTACCAAATGGGTCTCGATCTGCCGAGGGATTATTCCTGAATTGAGCAACTTTCTGAACTTCCTCGATGAAGAGTCGGTCGCCACCGCCCAGAGCGCAGAATAACCTCCCTTCCAGAGGCAAAGGGGGCCAATTCTCTACTGAATTAGTGGTAAATGATTTCTCTGCTCCTCGCGAAATCCTCTTCTGAGTACTGTACTTTCGCCAATTACTGTAAATTCCATACTTTCCTAAATTGGTGAGAGTCTATAAAATCACACCATTCGATCTTCGAGAAGCAGGCTGGTGAATTCTCGAATTTCAGGCAAGAAAGGTTGCCCAAGTCCGAATCAGTAATGGGGTTATTCTCTGCCGCAACAGGTGGGAATCGACTTCGATTACAAGTAGGAGCAACCTGATTCCGTCAGAATTGGCCTGAGGATCCAATTTAATTCGTCAGGTTCCGATTTGTGTTGTGATGACTGTGCGTCTCCTTATTCGGTGGAAACCAGCCATTCAATACCATACGGAACTCATCCACCCGATATCTCTGCACTTGCGAGACGCCCCCCTCAGCTCTGCAGCGTAGGAACATTGAATATTACTAAAAACTAAGGAGTTCGAGGTGTCGAAAACCTTTATTGCGTTTTGCGCGGTCACTCTGCTTTCAGTCATGACCAGCAATCTCTCTGCTCAGACAGAACTTTATCTGGCGCTCTCCAGCCCTGAGCGTGTTGTGAATGACATCACAGGGATTCTCGATCTGACCTCAGCCGAGGAACAGCAGCAGAAAGAAGTACTGAACGACTATTTTTCGTTGTTACTTGATGGTGTTGAAAGCAAACTGATCCTGAAACTGGATGTGCTTTCTGAACCTGATGAAGCCCGCTACCGCATCTTCTTTCCTGTTACCAGTAAAACCAGAGACTTTCGCGATAACCTGAAGGGTTACGAGTTTTATTCCCGCCGCGATCGAACGGATGCTTCCCTCTATTCGATTGAAGGAGAGTACACCGGCTTTCTGAAATTTGAGCTTCCCTATGCGATCTTAAGTCGTGACAAAGAAGATTTCGCTTCGATCATCACCCAACCCGCGGATGCTTTCTCGAAACATCCTGCGATCGCAGAGAACAGCGAAATCGATGTTATTCTCAACCTGGAAAACAAAGGTGGGAAAGTTGATGAACGCCATGCCAACTTTGGTGGTATTCAGAAAATCATCAAAGCGTATGTGACCCGCGAAGAAGGGGAATCGGCCGAGGACTTCGCTGTACGCGAATCGGTTGCAGATCAGTTGATCTCCGAACTGGAACGAATTTACGCCGAAGCAAGTTCAATGCTGACGACCTGGAGTCTCCTCCCTGTCGTTAACGGTACTTTCACAACCAATGTCGAGCCAATCACGGAAACCAGCCTGGCGGCCACAGTCAACGAACTGAAAACTCACCCGAGCCAGTTCGCTGGCATTCCCGAGCAGAACGAATCGGTTCTTAAAGTCCGCATCCTGCTGCCACTCGATGAACTTCGTCAGAAGAATCTCACCAATTTCACATCCGTGCTGAAAACATCTTTTGATAAAAAAATCGGTGACAATGCAGAGCGATCTGACGAGGCCAAAGCAGCCTATACAGAAGCTTCGGGTCAGTTCTTCGAAATGCTCAACCAGACGATTAAATCTGGATGGCTCGATACTGTCGCACAGGTTTATAACAACGAACAGGGACGCGTCTCACTGGCTGTCGTGAACTCAGTAAATGGTAATGAAGCCCGAAAGATTCTGGAATTAATTCCCAAAACTTCACCTGGTCGCACGGTGGAATTTGATGTCGACAAACAGGGTGAAGTTGCCATCCATAAAGTGAGTCTCGAAGAAGGGGCACTGCAAACGCTGCAGGGTTTCTTCGGTGATGAGGTGGTTCTCTATGTGGGAACAACTGAGAAAGCGTTCTGGATTGCTGCCGGGGCCAATGCGATAGACGAGCTTAAATCTGCCATCACCCAGGCAGAAGCTGCTCCCGCTCAACCAGCCGAGTCGAATCGTTTTATTGACCTTAAACTGGCTGTCGGCTCATGGGTGGAAACCGTGCACAAAGCCCGCGGCGAATCGGGGAATGAGAAGACTTATAACTTTGCGAAAACAGCATTCTCAGAAGGAAATGATGCCGTCACATTGCAGTTAAACCAGAATGGCGATCTGATCGACGGTCAACTTCTGATTGAACAGGGTGTTCTCCGTTTTGCCGGAAAACTGATTGCGGACTTCTCCGCTGAAAACCTGCAGGAATAATTTTCCTACGAAGTAACAATCAACGCTGAGATCATGAGAAATGCTGTGGAGCAGTTATGTTCCACAGCATTTTTTAAATTTACGCCCGGAACCACAGCTACAGGGATCATTGCGTCCTGGTAATAAGTTCGGGCTCGAAGCAGGCTTCGACTTCTTATCGGCGGCTGTATCAGTTGAAGAGCCTGCCTGTCGTTTCTTAGACATCACATTGGCTGGAGCGCGTCCAGCTGAAATCTCCTGCACCATCGCTTGCATCAGGGGATCGATGTGATTGAAGAACATGCGGTACCCCGCGCATAAATAATTCAGTCCCGGGTCACCTGCAGGTGTTGATATAAAGCGGTTCTTGGGACAGCCACCATTACAGACGAAGCGGACTTCACAATCACGGCAGTATTGAGGAAGCGAGTTCTCCTTGTCGGCTCCGAAGTTTGCCTGCCTCTCTGAATTGGCCAGAATTGGCAAGCTCGTCTGTTGAATGTTTCCTAATAACCAGTCGGGTTCAACAAAGTGATCGCAGGAAAAGAGATCGCCATTATGTTCCAGCGCGAGTGCCCGCCCGCATTGCTTTCTGAAGATGCAAAGTCCCGGTTCATGCCCCAACCACGCAGCGAGAGCCTGGTCGAATATCTGCACAAAGACTTTGCCAATATCACGCCGAGACCATTCCTCGAATACATCAATCAAAAACTCACCGTATTGCTCAGGCAGGACAGAGCGGTCGGTAACGAGATCACTCCAGTCTGAGGAAGGTTCCGATTGAGAGTCAACTTCCTGCGATTTCAGTCGTTCTACGATCGGAATGAACTGGATATGCTCGGCACCATTATCACGCAGGTAGGTATAAACCTTTTTCCCGAGCTTTGCGTTGACCCGATTCACAACGACCAGCACATTGAATTCAACCTGATGTGCTTTGAGTAAGCGAAATCCCTGGAGCACCTTCTCGAAGGTAGGATTACCTTTTTTATCGTAGCGGTAAAAGTCATGCACCTCCGCTGGACCGTCCATAGAGATGCCGATGAGAAACTGCTCCTTTTTGAAGAAACAACACCAGTCTTCATTCAGCAGCACACCGTTCGTTTGCAGTGTGTTTGTGAAGCGCATTCCGGTTGGAGCGTGTTTTTTCTGGAGTCGCACCACTTCCTCAAAAAAGGACAATCCCAGTAGAGTCGGTTCCCCCCCCTGCCAGGCAAAGGTGACTTCAGGAATTCCGTCAGGCTGGGAAGCAAAATATTGCGAGATGAATGACTCAAGCAATTCCAGCGACATCCGCCAATGTTCACCGCTGGGATAGAGCTCTTCCTTTTTCAGGTAATAGCAGTATTCGCAATCCAGGTTGCAGATGGGGCCAATCGGCTTCACCATTACATGCAAACCCTGTTCTTCAAACGGAATGACTGTCATTGCGACTTTTCAATTCGGAAAGGAATACAAATTTAAAATCGACGTATTCCAGTATACCTGAAGAACAGGGATTGAGCAGCCCATGATCGATTTCTTAAGTTCACGATCTTAAGCGAGTACATTCAGTTTGACAGGGCTTTCGTCGCGTCGATCTTCCCAGGCTTCATCATAAAAACCGACACTCATTTGTGGTTTACCCAACCATTCCTGGAGCAGACGAGACGTTTTCAGAGCATGCACTCGCCAGGCTGTTAAGGGGGTGCTCACAAAGCGGCAGGTGGGCATCGTTTCATTTCGCCAACGCAGAGCCAGGCTTCCCCAGGTGGTGGGAATCATGACCTGCAAATCTCCACGACGGCAACTATCTTCCATCATCTGCTTCATCAATACCAGACGTGCCTCTTTGGGCCATCCCACGCGGCTGGCGAGTGATAACATCTCAAACTGTCCCTGATGTGCGAGACCGTAAGCCGCGGCAACCGGTTCTTCATCCACGACAACACGGACCAATCGGCCACCGCCTGTTGCACAGCAGCTGTATGAATTTGACGAATGAATTCGCTATTTCGATAACCGCGTCGTTCCTGAGTTCGACCGATTTGATTGGCCAGATTCTCATCCAGAATTTTCTGTAAATGCTGATAAACCAGGTTGTCACCAGGAGCATCAGTCTGATTGGGAGCGATAGACCGACATCGCATCAGACGGACCTTACCCATCGCCTGCAGACGCCGCTCCATGGAGTGAGCTTCTTTTCGCATCTCTTCATCCGCACTGGTCCAGAAGGAATACCATCCTTCTCAAGATTGATCATCGAGCATTCCCGCCCCGGATGTTGTTCCAGTCTCAAACCGTGCAGGATCCCTGCTGTTTCCAGACGTTCTTTTTCGCGACCCTGTTGCAGTAACCCGGTCCAGTCGAGATAGTCCCAGTTGCGATGGCGTTTTTTCAAGTGTTTGATAACGGTCTGTAAAATGATCGTCTTATGTGGTCCAACCGTATTATAAAACGAGTGCCATTCCTCCATTGGGAAAGTTAAAACGCGAACGGTTCCCAAGGATGTCGGCATGGGACGAATTACAAAGGGGACGAAGCCAATCGGTTTCCCATCAAAGAGACCATCAACACTTTCAGACTGTTTCTCAAACCAGCGAGAGTGCAGGCTGCCTCGAATGCTTCATAGGAGTGGAGGAAACTGGAATCGGGAGTCTGGTTCCACAATCGGTTCCAGACATCGCTGACCGAATTCAACTCGTCAAAATTGTGGTACTCAGTAACAATCAGCATGGTGACGCTCCACAGATGAGGCAGTCTCGAAGATGAGTGTTGCAGTCTGGCTTCAGCGGGAAACCGCGCTGCAAACAGGCCGGAATTCCCGGCTCTGCAGTTAGAATGCAAGCAACGTGCCTGAACTCTTTCAATCTGCCCCGTTTTGCAGTAACCTGTTATTTATCAATAAGTAACGTCAGAATTTATTTAGTCTCTGAATGTTGCGATTTCCGTTCGATTGCACCCGGAATGTTGCCTGAAAACAACATGAAAGTGCGTTCCTGCTCCTGAATTGGAGGAGTCGTCGATCGCCTCCGGGAGAATTTTCCCAACTTACCCGACCAAACCTGTTCGGCAATTGATCATGCCCTTGATCCTCAAACCGCATACAGAATTAACTCTCTCCGTCGAAGTCGATTCGATTCGGTTGAAGAAAGTGCGAGATGAGCCCCGCCGAAATCGCCTCGATTCCGATTCAACATGGAAATCGGCAACGCCCTCTGGGGGATCTCTTCAAAGTCAACGGTTCGGCCAAAGATGACCTGACTCTGATCTGGCAGGGGGATTGTTCGCGGGTCAAACGGATTGGGGTCGGAATGTCTGAGGGGACCATCCTGGTAGAGCAGAGTGCCGGAAATCATCTCGGTGCAGAAATGTCCGGCGGCCGGATAGAAGTGCAAGGTAATGCAGCGGACTGGGTTGGTGCGGAAATGAAGGGGGAACGATTCTCGTTCACGGAAGTGTAGGTCACTCTGCCGGGGCCGCTTATCGAGGGGGCCGCAAAGGAATGCGAGGGGGAGAAATCGTCATCGAGGGGAACGCCGGGAATGAACTGGGCCACGGAATGCGACGCGGACTTATCGCCGTGAAAGGAAATGTGGGGGATGCGACTGGCTTCAAAATGCTGGCTGGTTCACTCATGTTATTCGGTTCTGTTGGAACACAACTTGGTGCCGGTATGAATCGCGGCACAATTATTTGTTTCGCTCCTCATAAAGTGGAGCGGTTGCTGCCGACCTTCCTGCCGGCAAGCAGTTACCAACCTCTGTTTGTGCGGTTCTATCTGGAACGACTTGTGGAACTCGGATGGAAAATTCCTCCGGCGACTTTTGATCTCTCCTTTACCCGTTACTGCGGCGATTTTGTTTCTCTGGCCCGTGGAGAAATTCTGTTGGCTGAAGGGGCGACATGAGTATTCGCTGAATACTGCCGACCGCCTGAGAAAAATGCTGTCGAATTCCCAGACCGCGCGGCCATTCTGGAAACGATCACCAAACCTCCGAGAAATTCTGAGGGCAAGCTCGACTTCATCAAAACAACCTTTCGCGAGCTGGATGAACAAAGCGAACAACTCGCTCGGGGACTGCGAGAATTAGGAGTTCAACCTGGACACAAATTGACTCTGATGGTTCCCTACAGCACCAACATGCTGAAGCTGACATTCGGAATTGTTAAATCCGGTGCAACAGTGGTGCTCGTCGATCCGGGAATGGGACGATCTAATATTCTGAAATGTCTACAGCAGGTTGATCCGGATGGTTTCATCGGTATTCCGATCGTGCAACTCATTCGCAAACTGAACTCCCGAAAATTCCCCAACGCCCGCTTCAATGTGACCATTGGGAAACGCTGGTTCTGGGGTGGACCGACTTTGCGTGTTATTTCAACTGGGGAAATCGAGTTCGTTATCGCCGCTGCAAACAGAATCGACCGACCCGGCGGCCATCATCTTTACCAGCGGCAGCACGGGTCCCCCCAAAGGAGTGCATTACGAACATGGAATGTTTGATGCGCAAATCGGAATGCTGCAGGAGCGATTTAATATTCAACCGGGCGGTATCGACCTCGCCGCTTTCCCATTGTTTGGATTATTCAATACCGGGCTGGGAGGGACGACTGTCATCCCCGCGATGGATCCAACCCGGCCTGCTGATGTCGACCCAGCATTGATGGTCGAAACGATGGAGCAACTTGGTGTAACCCAGGCATTCGGTTCCCCTGCATTCTGGAATCGAGTAGGACGCTATTGTGAGGAACAAAGCATTCAGCTGCCAACCTTACGCTGCGCTCTCTCGGCAGGAGCACCGGTTCCTGTGCATGTTTTAAAGCGGGCGATGAAATTCTTTACTCAACCGACAGATGACATCTTTACCCCTTATGGGGCAACAGAATCGCTACCGGTCTGTGCGATTGGAGGGCGGGAAGTCCTTGAGGAGACGGCCGGTTTATCAAGTCAGGGTGCCGGAACCTGTGTTGGAAAACCATTTGAGGGTGTGTCTGTTAAAATCATTCGGAATACAGATGGCCCCATTGAAACAATCGATCAGATTGAAGAATTACCTACGGGTGAAATCGGTGAGATTATTGTTCATGCAGCAACGACCACTAAGGAATACTTCCAACATCCTGAAGGGACTGCACGAGCAAAGATAAAAGATGGAGAGTTCATCTGGCATCGCATGGGTGATACCGGTTATCTGGATGAGAATGGGCGAGTCTGGTTCTGTGGTCGACAAGCGCATCGGGTTCTCACCGAGAACGGCCCGATGTATACCATCCCCTGTGAAGCGATCATCAACGAACATCCTCGCATCTACCGGAGTGCCCTGGTAGGCATCGGTGAGCCGGGGAAACAACGCCCCGTGTTAATTGCCGAGCCGGAGGAGGGCGAGTTCCCTCAATCGAGTGAAGCTCGGAATCAACTTCTGACAGAGTTAAGAGAACTCACCAGGGCGAACCAACTTACGGAATCGATTCAGGACATTCTGCTGCATGAATCACTACCGGTTGACACTCGCCATAACGTGAAAATCTTTCGCGAAAAACTGGGTCCCTGGCGGCAACACAACTTCAGCAATAAACTGGTTGTTCGCTTTCAGACTCAAATCAGTCCTGCTGTGTCAACGCGTGTGTTGCAGTTCGGGCTTCCATTTTTCCAGCCCATCTTCGACCGACACAATTGGCGTGTAGTTGAAGTCACGTTTCGCTTTTTCGATTGAGTAGTAATGCGATCGACTAAGCTGTGCAGCAAGGAAACGAGTCATGACCGGCTCCCCTTTGAGAGGTAGCAGTTTGTAGAAGAGCTCAAGTAATCCTCCGGTCCAGGCAGCCGCCTGACTGGAAAGAGTCCGCTGCACCTGGGGAACACCTGCTATCTCCAGAAGCTGTTAATCCAGCTCCATAGCTGGACCGGTTCGGCATCGTTGATGAAATATGCCTGACCAGCCACAGGAGCCTTCGGATTCAGCGCGTCTGCCAGTTGCAGATGAGCAGCAGCCACATTTTCCACATAGGCGACAGAGACGAGATTATTTCCATTCCCAACCTGTCGCAATTTTCCCGTGTTCGCCCTGGAGATAATACGTGGAATTAAATTCTGATCACGTGGCCCCCAGACGAGGTGAGGTCGAATCGCGGCCGTCGACAAACCGTCGATCTGATTCGCCTGTAGCACAAGTTGCTCCCCTTCCGCTTTGCTTTTGGCATAATCGCAAAGGTAACGGGCAGGGTAGGGACAAGTCTCGTCAACGCCTTCGTGCGATGTTCCGTCGAAGATGACACTCGGCGAACTCGTATAAATTAACTGGGGAATCTGATGCTGCTGACACGCCTCAATCACATATTTTGTTCCCAGCACATTTACATCATGAAAATCCTGCCAGCGCCCCCACAACCCCGGCAGACCACCAACATGATAGACAATATCGACTCCCTCTACCGCACGCTGGATCGCTTGCTGATCGCGTAAATCTCCCTCATGATGCTCCACATCCAGTTTCTCAAAAACAGGTAACGACCGCCTGCAGAAAGCGCGCACCTGATCTCCCCGCTGGACAAGTTGTTCGACGATATACAGGCCGACAAAACCACTGCCACCTGTCACAAGAGCCTTCATGCGATGCAGATTCAATTACAACTGAGGAATATAAAATGTGAGGATTGCTAAATCTCCGGATCGTAACGCATTCTAACTACTGACTGAACGCATTTCACCTCAGGTGCCACAGGTGTTCGGCGACTCTCAGAAAGTCTGTTTCCCATAATTCCGGGAAAGATATTCGACTAACTCTGTGATTGCAGACTCGACCTTGTCCTGATCCAGCAACCCTGCCTCGACCATCAAAGTTGCTAATGATTCCAGTGTTGTGCGTCTGAGTGGTGCCTCGTACAACAACATGAGTCGACGATTGACAAGCCCCTCCAGATGCGGGACCCACTCATTTCGCAGGATCCACCGGACAAGCGCAACAGGAAATTTTGTGTGGGGAACAACATCGGCAAGCGGTTCTCCCGACTGTTGACACTCAGCCAGGATCGATTTCAGTCGTGTCCCATAGAAATCCCATAGCCACTGCACCTGCTCCAGTTCCAGACCATACTCTGTGGCGACATTTTTCTGCACTTCATTAAGAGCCGTTTTGTGCTGTGGATAATTCTCTCCCCCCGGATAGAGTCGATCGCGTGAATTCATATTGAGATCGATTTTCAAGATCGAACCAACTTCTCGCACAACATCTTCCGCCAGAGCACGGCAGGTGGTCAGTTTCCCCCCAATCAAAGTCAGTAGCGAGAGCGTCTTGCCTTCGGGCTTTTTGATTTGTTGAGTTCGGATTGCATGTCCGCGGGAAATAGCAGAGGGACTGTTGGCATCAACATAAGGTAGGGGACGGACACCACAATAAAAGAAATCAATTTCCGCGGGGGTCAGTTCAATATGAGGAAATAACTCATTCGTCAATTTCAGCAGATAATCCAATTCTTCTGCACTGGTCAGTTCTGTCTCGGGAGGGCCCTGGATGGGGATATCTGTCGTGCCCACCATAATCGAATCGCCAACAGGAAGGACAAACACAGGTCTTCCATCAGCGGCCTCGGCATAGATGGCATCACTTCCGATGGCCTCTTTTAAAAATCGATTCCTGGTAAACAGGTGAGAGCCCTTGGTCCCGCCAAGAGGGAGGAGACGAGATTTCCAGCCCTTCTAAAGTCAAATCGCCCCAGGCACCCGTCGCATTGATAATCAATGAAGGTTCCCAGTCTTTGACGCATTCTCCCTGCTGATTTAGTACGCGAACTTTTCCCTGATCAAGCTCAACCTGATGATGGGGGTAGACATTGAATTCGAGGGACTTCTCCTTAAGCAGAATTCGTGTATCTTCGAGCATCGAAATAACGAAGCGTTCCACTGCCCACATCTGCCCGTCATAGTAGCTGCAAACCCACTTATATTTGTGGCTGTCCACAGGTGGTATTCCTGCTTCTCCCACTGAGTGGACTTCGTGTGCCGGAAACTGGTCATTTGCGGCAATGCTGTCATACATTTTCAAACCGGTCCGTATGACATACAAACCTCTTTCGGGAGAACTTTCCAGCCAGCGGGAAACAGGCTTCAAAGCAGGAAATCGGGAAAGATTCATAAAACGCGAAAAGGCATTGCTGAAACCATGAAATCGCGAGCCGACAGGGATATGCAAACGGAGTGGTTTGACAAACTGAGGTCCATTTTTAGCGAGACGATTCCGTTCGCGTAATGATTCTCCCACGAGTTTGAAATCTGCATATTCCAAATATCGAAGACCGCCATGAATCAGTCGCGAAGATTTGGAAGTCGCCCCAAAGCAAATGTCGTGTTTATCGACGATGCAGCTTGGAATGCTATTCAGGGCCAGTTCACGCGCAACAGCCGCCCCATTGATTCCTCCACCTAGAATCAATATCGGGGACGAAGTTTGCATTCAATTAACCCTTGTCAGTTTCACAGGAAATAGAAGATTAGAAAGCTGAACATTACTTACCGATGCAGAACTTGCTGAAAATGCGATCGAGTAAATCGTCTGTATAAACAGCTCCCACGATCTCTCCAAGATGATCAATCGCCTGATGGAGATCAATGGCAATCATATCATCTCCCCAATTCGCCCGGGCTGCACTCAGTGCCTGGGAGAGGGCAACTTCTACTTTCAACAGACTCTCCCGAGTCCGCGCAGCGGTCGACCCCAGGAACTGGTGATCGCGAGATCCCTGTTCGGAAAGTTGACGGTTAATCTCCTGCTTTAATCGCTTCAGATCCTGGGGGTCCTGAACGGTAATCGCAATGGAAGTCGTTTCTGCCATAAGTGGTGCAGGCACTGCATCAGTTACCAGGTCCCGCTTTGTTTGGACGACACACAATTTCCGAAAAGTACTCTGGTACGTTTCCAGGACTGCATTCGATTGCTCACTCTCCTGCGTCAAATCAACACACCAGAGAATCAGGTCGGCTTCATTCAATAGTTCATCCCGGTAACGGTGCGCCTGATCCATCAAATCGTGTCGTGATTTTTCCCAACCGGCGGTATCCACCAGATCGAAACTGAGGTTCTCAGTCTGAATTGTTTGCGTGATGTAATCGCGAGTCGTCCCTTCGACCTCAGAGACCAAAGCGGCCTCATTTCCTGCGAGGGCATTCAATAAGGTACTTTTCCCAGCGTTTGGTAGACCAGCCAGAATCACACGAGGTCGTGAATGAGAAGTCATCCGGCTTGCAGACTGAGCCAGGGTTTGTTGAACGAGTTGCGTTGCTGATTCAAGTCGACTCACAATTTCAGCACGGGAAATGAATTCGATATCTTCCTCAACAAAATCGAGGCCCGCCTCCATATCCGCGACGAGTTCAATCATTTCTTCACGTAGCTGATTCAATCGAGTCGAAATTCCCCCCGCAAGTTGTTTCAGAGCAGCTTTGAGTTCCGCCTGATCATCCGCGTCAATCACTCCCAGTACTGCTTCTGCCTGCACCAGATCAAGTCGACCCGCCAGAAATGATCGCAGGGTGAACTCTCCCGGACGAGCTGGACGCGCTCCTGCCTGATAGACCCGTCCCAGGGCAGCCTCCAGCAGTGGGGGGAACCGGGCAATTGAATCTCGGCGGCAGGTTGGCCGGTATAACTTCGTGACGTCGGCCAGTAGTAAAGAGACGCCGGAACCAGTAATTCCTCATCCAGTGAAACATGACAGGCGAGACGGGAAGCAGTTTTGATCGATTGCGGATTCTGCTCAGGAAACTGCAACAGACTGAGGAGGACTTTGAGAACATCAGGGCCACTCAAACGGAGTACTCCGCGGGCAGCAGCTCCGGGAGGAGAACTCAGTGCTGCAATGGTCTCGTCCAGATCGAGTGTCACGATACAAACCGATCTTTAAAAGGCAGTCTGAAACAGAAATCCATCGCCACGAAACTTCTCCAGCAGTTGGAGAAGTTTACGAGAACCTGTTTCAGCGTTTCTTCTTCTTTTTACCGCTCATCTGATTACGGTTCTTAGCGGTTTCTTCCCGTTGCAACTGCTTCTGTGCTTCGGCGGCTTCCAGCAGACGATTCCACATTCCTCCCACTTTTCCAGGTTGCTTTTCCGGTCCTTTGTTGCCATTGCTGGGATAACTCCCTTTATTCGTGGAAGTTGTCGCGGCAGCGGAGTTCTCGATGATTTCCGGAGCAGGTTGGGAGTTGTGCTGGAAGTCGATCAATTTACGTTCGCAGAGACTCCAGATACTGGAAGTGATGAAGTAAATACAAAGTCCCGAGGGAACGTGATAGAACATGAACCCCATGAAGATCATCATGAACTTCATCATCTTCTGAGTCTGCACAGCCATTTCATCTGTCGGATCAGGCTGCGGCATCAACATCTTGTTTTGAACGATGAACAGGCAGACGGTCAATACCGGAAGCAGGTTGAAGTAGTTGCGAATGAATGGGAGGTCGACTCCCATATCGAACAACATATCGGGAGCAGCCAGGTTATCGATCCAGAGGAAGTTCGCCAAACGAAGATCGAGGGTACTTCTCAAACCCTGGTATAGGGCGATGAAAATCGGCATCTGGAGGAAGACTGGGAGGCAACCAGCGAAGGGATTGAAATTATGATCCCGATAGAGCTGCATCTGTGCCTGCCCGAGTTTTTCGCGATCGTTACCATATTTCTTTTTAAGTTCCTGCAGCTTGGGCTGAAACTCTTTCATCCGCTTGGCCGAGGCTGCCTGTTTACGTGTCAGTGGGTGTAGAATACCCCTGACGATGATTGTCAGACAGATAATCGCCAGCCAGTAAGGAAACCCGAGCGAGTCGTGCAGTTTGGTCATCAACCCCATCATCGGTTTACTCAACCAGGAGATCCAGGACCAGACTTCGGCTACGTACTCTGCCTTAATTGGTTCGAGAAGTTCATCCCGTTTAGGTCCCAGATAAACCTGGAACTGGTGTACCAGATCATCACCCGGTTTCACGCTCGTCGGTTCAGAATGCATCATGAACGAGATATCGGTCAGATTGGAATTCTCAGGATTCTCGTTTAAAGCTAGAGGTGAATATTCCTTGATCCAGCGATTGCTTATACGTTCCTGGAAGGGACGGTTATCCTCAGGCATGACCAGGGTTGCGAAGTACTGGACGTCGACCCCAATGAAGGACATGTAGTTCGTCCAGGGCTCGACCTTACCTTCGAAGATCTTCTTGGCTGGAATGGTGCTTCCTTCGAGATCTCCTTCTTCCATTTCCGACTGGAATTTGATGTCACGGTACTTATAGGTCGATATCTCGTTTTCCAGAGGAATCCCGACTGGGCCGAGTGCCTGATACTCGACTGTAACTGGGGCTTCCTGATTGTTCTGCACTTTGAAGGCCACATGCAGCAGATAACCACCCGGTTGTGTATCTCGTGCTTCCTGGCTGAATGGCTGTTTTCCCTGCTCCACCTCAACAGGTTTAAGGGAGTAAGTTTTCTCCAGTACGAGCGATTTATCGAGAGCCGTGTATTGAAAAGTCACCTCTTTCAATACCTTCGCATCAGGATCTTCAACTTCATTGACGACTTTCCAGTCGACTTCGTTCAAGTTTGTGTTGTGACGTGCGAGTTGATCATCGATCTGCTTCATGGAAAGTTCGAAGGACTTTCTCACAGTTCCCGTATCGGCTCCCAGAATTTTCAGTGCTTCAGTCTGATCACTCACTTCTTTATAGCGAGGATCATTCAGCCAGGCCCCGGAAACAACCGCTCCCTGGCTATCGAGTTCGACTTCCAGATAGTACGGAGCATCTTCTTTCAGCGTTCCCAGTTTGAGGAGACGATGTTCATTCTGAACGAACTCTTCTTCTACCTCTGGGGTAGTTGCTTCAGGCTGCTTTTCCTCGGCAGCTCCCTCTTTCTCTTCAGAGGTAGCTTCGGTCTCGGCGCCTTCAGCAGGTTTCTGCTCATCAGGTGCGACAATTTTCTGCTGATTTTTATCTGGTTTTTTAGCAGGGGGGCGCAACCCTAGTTGTTCGCCAAAAGCGACCCAGAATACACTCAGGATCAAAGAGGCGATAAAGAATTTGATTAAGTTCTGATCTTTCATAGTTTATTTGCCACTACGCAGTCGGTCGCCGAGATAGTCGTCGAGTTCCGGTTCGTCGTAGATTTTTTGTGCGGTGGTTTCGAGGTCGTATTCAACCCGTTTAAAACTGACTTTCTGACCATCCAGAATGACATAAGAAGATCGACAGTCACCATTACGCGGCTGACCGACCGAACCAACATTGACTAACGCTTTGCGATTATCGAGTGTGAACTCGAAGTGTAATTCTTCCGGAGAACGGAAACTGTTATCGTCAGTAAAGACACCGGGAATGTGAGTATGTCCCTGGAAGCAGTACTGATCAACGAGTGAATAAATCCGTTCCATTTTGATCTGCTGATAAACGATATCTTCGGGAAAGACATATTCATTAAGCGGGTTTCTGGCGGACCCATGCACAAACATGAAATTTTCATCGCGGTGGATGCGGGGACGTTCTCCCAGAAATTCCCAACGACGTTCATTGTTCTTTGGATCACCCGATTCCAGCATTTTTCGGGTCCAGAAAATCGCCCGTTCGGCACCGGCATTGAACCCTTCCGGATCGAAAGGGCTCCTGATCGTGATTACCTAAAATAACCACAGAACATTTTTCCATGACCAGGTCAACGCATTCACGGGGGTTAGGGCCATAACCGACGATATCACCCAGGCAATAGATCTCTTCGATTGAATGGGACTTGATGTCTTCCAGCACGGCCTGAAGCGCTTCCAGGTTACCGTGGATATCACTAATGATTGCTTTCAACTCAAATTTTCCTCTGCAGAGGCAGTGTGGGCCGAGAAGAAGTCCTGTTTTCTTCCATCTTGATAAGACTCAACTCGACGAACTGATGATTTCGATTCCCGCTGCAGGTTCTACGGGAAGGCCATTGGGGAAGACTGGGGGCAAATGTCAACCTAAGCGATTATAACTGCAATGGTTAGGCGAAGCACCCTCGGACTGCAATCTGCCTGGAAATTGCTTCTTTTCCATCACAAGCCTTCAGCTTTATTCGAACGCCAGGTCGTCCAGCGAAGAATTGCCCCCTGCAAGGCAGAAACGAGGTGTTTGCAGGAGATTGGTCCTGTCATCTGAACACCCAGCTTAAGAGTCTAAAATCCCAATACCAGCAGGAAGTTCGCTTGCAATAACATAATCTTACCGACTTTGGTAGCGAAGTTTAGTGGTCCAGAAGGCTAAGGGTCAAGTTAAGCCATTTTTTACCAAGTCTACAGGTTATTCACCCTGCGAGCCTGCAGATGGACGCCTCAGACCGGGCGTAAAAACTATACATATTAACACGCGACCATAATGGGACTTTTGCCCGCCTGATAGCAGGTTGCCTGCGAGGCTTTTCCGGTTCACGAATTCATTTTCCAGAGTAATTATTAATGGACCTGGAGACGCCTGAGCCTGGAACATTTTCTGTATTCAATTACGTATCAATAACTTACGACATGCTGTTTACTGGTGAAATCGTGTTCGTTTTTTTCACACGGCAATCCAACAAGTTGTTGCCGACTTGCAACTTGTGACCTATGTTTGAGTGTTCCGTATCCCATTCGGACAGATTGTCTATTGGGATTCGTCAGGATGTGCGCAGCTGCGTGAGTTCATGCTGCGACGACGAACAGGGGGAAGTGTCTTCTTCCCCTTGAGCGAGATCCTCTTCAGACAGAAGAGCCACGGAGGCCCCTCAACCGAGAATCACCCACTTCGAATTCAGACCAGACACATTAGTGTTCCGAAAATCAGGACCTCCCATGACGACTCATACCGGCTCCCTGCTCATTGTTGATGATGACAAATATATCTGTGAGGCGATGGCCGACTACCTGCGTAGTCTGGGCTACCGCACCGAAACAGCATTGAATTGCCAGGAAGGGATCGATCGTCTGGAAGAAGCCCACTTTGATGTCGTGATTTGCGATGTAAATCTGCCTGATCAGGATGGGTTTCAACTGCTGGAATTCGGAGTCGAAAATAAACCAGATACCGCCATCATTCTGCTGACAGGCTACGGCACTATTGAAAGTGCGATCGAAGCGATCCGCATGGGAGCCTTCGACTACCTGACGAAACCAGTGATTGATGAAGAACTGCATCTGACGATTGAACGTGCGTTGAGCCGTAAAGAAATCGTCGAAGAAAATAAATCACTCAAGAGCCGACTCGACGAGAAGTTCGGTCTGCACAACATCATCGGACAGGACTACAAAATGGTCCGCATGTTTGATGTGATTGAATCAGTTGCTGATACTCGTGCTACAGTTCTCATCCTGGGTGAAAATGGTACAGGAAAAACGATTACAGCCCGTTCTATCCACCAGTTAAGTAATCGCAAAAGCAAACCTTTTGTTGAAGTCGCCTGTGGTGCTCTACCGGAAAATCTGCTGGAGAGCGAACTTTTCGGTCATGCTAAGGGCTCTTTCACCGGTGCAACCTCCGACAAAATCGGTAAGTTTCTCCAGGCTGACGGAGGAACCATCTTCCTGGATGAGATCGCAACGGCTTCTCCCAGTCTGCAAGTGAAGCTGCTGCGGGTTCTGCAGGATCGGGAATTTGAACCTGTTGGCTCTACAGAAACACACAAAGTCGATGTCCGCCTGATCTTCGCAACCAATTCCGATCTGGAAGAGATGGTGCGTAAAGGTGAATTCCGGCAAGACCTCTACTATCGCTTAAACGTCATCTCGATCACTCAACCCCCTCTTCGAGAACGTATCAGTGACATTCCTCTGTTGATCGATCACTATCTGAAGATGATGAACGATCAGAACGGAAAATCAGTATCGCGTTTCGATGAGAAAGCAATGCAGTTGCTGCAAAGCTACTCATGGCCCGGCAACGTGCGTGAACTGGTGAATGTGATTGAACGAGCAGTAGTTCTGAGCAAAGGGGATGTGATCCATGCCTTCGAGCTCCCCGAATCTCTGCATGAAGAATCGATTCATGGTGGATACTCCAACAACCTCAACGATGCCGGATCGCTGAAATCGGCAATGGCTGCCCCAGAGCGACAGATTATTATCGATGCTCTGGACAGCAATGGCTGGAACCGTCAGGAAACAGCAAAAATGTTGGGAATCAATCGTACGACTCTTTATAAGAAAATGAAGAAGTACGATATCGATTTTGACAAACAGATGTTACAGCATCACTAAGAGCAACGGTCTACGCTAATCATCTTCAATGAGCGGTGCTAATTCGTCATTGATCAGATCGACCATCTGTCTCAATCTACCGATGAATTTGCGGTTGAACTTGAACCCGATACGGGGGAGATCCGCAAGGTGTGCATCGTCCGCTTCGAAGCGATGTGTGGCGACTTTCTCGATTTTCCCTGAGACCAGAATGTCGCTGAATTCGGTATTCAGACGCTCGAGTAATTCTGCTGTCGGCTCCACATGCAGGCGGATCACGAGTTGATCCCGAATGTACCGCATCGAGTTATAGACGGAATAGAATTTCAGAATTTCGTCGACCGCATCCTGTGCGTTATTCGTGTGGAAATATAACGAGAGATCTTCAGGGGAAATCAGTTTCTTATCCAGTAACTGCTTGTGGATGAAATCTTCCCAACCCTGCCAGTAATCCCCTTGCGGTGAATCGATCAGTACGATCGGCATAAGATCCCGCTTACCGGTTTGCACCAGCGTGAGTGTTTCAAAGGCTTCATCCTGAGTACCAAAACCACCCGCAAACAAAGCAACGGCGTGAACTTCCTTAACGAAGATCAACTTCCGGGTAAAGAAGTACTTCAGGTGGACAAGTTTGGCATCGTTATTAATGACGGGATTCGCATCCTGTTCGAAGGGGAGCAGAATGTTGACCCCCATGGCCAGATCACGACCACAACCCCGGTGAGCCGCCTCCATGATTCCACCACCTGCCCCGGTGAGGACCATCCACTCCTGTTTGGCCATCAAGCGACCAAATTCGACAGCTTGAATAAAATCAGGGTCGTCATCCTGGGTTCGTGCCGAACCAAAGACAGTCACTTTGCGATGATGTCGATAAGGGGTGAAGACTTTAAAAGCATAACGAAGCTCTCTTAAGGCACGACTTAAAATTTTCAGGTCGCCCGTAGTCGCGCCATCACGAGCAAGTTTGTCGGCCGTTTCTTTCAGTTCGTCGACCAGTTCCTGCCTGGCTTCACTCATTCCTTCATGCTCGGAAGAAAGAACTTCCGATTCAGAAACGAGAGGGCGTGCTTTCGGATGTTTTTTACTCATGCTCGATTCCGTATTTCTCATCCTTAAAACGGTCTGCGGAACATCAGGAGTGAAATTCCAACCAACAACTGAAGCATACTACTCCAGAGCTTCCAGTGCCTCTTCACGTGTATCGTAAATCGCCCAGATCGTATCGAGGGCGGTGACCCGCAACAGCTCCCGTGCCATATTACTTGCACCGCACAAGACTAATTCCCCGCCACGTGCTTTTACAAATTTATGACAGCGAAGCAGTAATGCGAGAAAAACTGATCCAAAGTAACTGACATCACTCAAATCGAAGACCACCATCGGAACTTCGAGCTCTTTGAGTGGTTCCATTACAATCTCAGCAGCCTGCTCGATTAAATCCCAGCGCATGGACTCCACATCTTCAGCTGGAACGACGACCACAGTCCCTCCATGCCATTCCAAACGAAAGTCTTCATTTGCATCGGTCATTTATCGATTCATCCTTCCTGCAGGAATATCTTGTTGATCTGGGATTCAAAAAATGGATCAGATAGATAGAGCTGGTTTCATCGAGAAAAAAGTCGCCACTCCATCTGATTGCTCAATTTAACATTTTTCGATAGAGAAATGAACCAGCAACGAATTGTCAAATTCAGTGGAAGAGCGCAATTCACAGACTTCTATTCGCGGTCCAAACAGGCTTCTTGTGGTGAATTGCTGTATTTCTCAGTAATTAAGCAGGGCAGGGCTATCTTGTGGGGCGGAAACAGTCTGAGCGACTGGGGACCAGACCTGGTTCCAGGCGGCCAGTTGCTGATCGAATCGGAGTTGCCTGATCTGAGCGGGGGGATGATTTCCAAACGTCGTTAATTGTTCCAGAGCTGTTAGAATCTCCTGTTGGACTTCTCCTTCTTTCTCGACGGCACCGATCGCCAGCAGGGTTTGAGCAAAGCGGGTCTGTCCACTTAAGCCCATTGCTTGTATAGCGCGTAAGCGAACTCTAACTTCCGGGTGTTCTCCCAGAAATCCAAGTTCCTGGAGGGCGGGTTGATATCCTAACTGGCTGGCCGCGGAAATAATCTCGAACCTGAGTTCGGGCTC
Organism: Planctomycetaceae bacterium; assembly: GCA_041398805.1. Classification (GTDB taxonomy): domain Bacteria; phylum Planctomycetota; class Planctomycetia; order Planctomycetales; family Planctomycetaceae; genus Polystyrenella. The sequence continues at coordinate 107,997 of JAWKUC010000008.1, forward strand.
GGTTTCGTTCATCAAAGAGATCAAGCCCTGCTCCGTAGTCTGCACATTGTTCTCCTGTTGATAGCGCGGTTTCAACAGATTTGGATTGCGGCATCGCCCTACCAATTGAATTGCTTTCATTCTCAGTTGACGATTCTGGCGATCATGAATTGATGCTCTTAGCCACTCCGCATATTCAGGTCGCGGATCAAACTCCAGGTACTGGCAACCAAGCATGCGGATGTCCGGCCAGGGATGATGCAATGCGATTCGTGCGAGTTCCGCAGACTCTCGAGTCCGATCATGTTGATAGGCAGCCAGAATTGCGCGCCACACCTGCTGATCCTGCTCCTTGATCATGTGATCCTGAATGGCAGGAAAGAGAGTGGCAGGCAATGTTCTTCCCTGAGCGAATGTCTGAAGTTGAAATGCCCCCTGACGACGGATTTCAACCTGTGGTGAACTCAACATTTCAGCCGCACGAAACAAGGGATGAATTTGCGGAAGGACGGTTGAGTGTAAATCCTGTTGCAGTTCCAATGGTTGCTGGGGTGCAAGTTGTTCGAGAAGGTGCGCGTCACTTTCAGAGAGTTCCGTTAACTGCTGTAACCCTGCCTGATAAATTGCGCTTTCTCGCGGCTGTTGTGATAATTCATTGATGCGTGTCTGTAGCTCAATCTGCCTGACACTGAAGTTCCCCTGCTCTACAATTCCTTTTTCAATTCCCAGAAGATCCTGCGGTGGTAAACCCAGCATTGTTAACCAGGTGTTCATTTCCTGGCGTCGTGTATCGACGACTTTCTCCACCGGGAAGGGGACTTCGGAATTCGTACGCTTCTGGATTTCCAGCAGACATAACTTTCGCGATGGCAGCATAGGACATTCCTGTAACCCATAAATGTAAATCGGTAACGCCTCATCATCAGGCCAATCGGCTAATCCCTAATCAGGGTCAGATGCATTTCATTGCGATTATCCAGGAATTACTTGTAGTGCGTGTTGGTGCTGTTTGGCGGGATGAGCTACTAACTCTTCGACAACGGCCTGACGGACTTTCATTTCGTCATCGTTGAGATAAGGCAAAATTGATCTCAAATCGGCCATCGCTAATCCATGAATACCATTTTGCCGTTCAATCAGATTGTCAGATTTAAGACTCTTTCTAGCAAAAGAAATCGCTTCGCCTGTACCGAGTAGTCCTGCAGCCAGCGCGAAAGGCGTTGCCAATCGGGCTGCTGGATTGGAATCTGTTAATTGACGTTCTGAAGTTCTGGTAACGATTCAGGATGATTCGCAAAGACAAGCCGCAAGCATATTGAGTACGTGAGGCGGGTTAGAATTTACCCGAAGTTCATGCAGGCCATTAGCCGCTCTTTCCTCAAGCACTCCACTCGAGACAGGTTTTAATTGCTGTTCCCGATATATATTTTCCCAGGCATGAATCAAACAGGATTCAATCGCTGCCGTTTGCAAGACCCCTGGATGCTGTACCTGATTCGCGGGTGAAAGAGCGGCTTCCAGTCCCGGAATCTCACGAGGAGGGACCCAGTGCGACACCACGCATCAGTTCGGCTCGCAGTTCAGGTGGAAGTTCATCTGTTTCCAGCAGACGACCAATGGGTGCCAGGGTTAATAATCGGCTCTCCCGGTTGACTCGCTAATAAATAACACCAGGTCTCTCCGCTGTTCACCGCATTTGCAAACTTAAATCGTAAAGTTTCATCTTCCGTTGAAAACGCGGAAGCAATCGCGGACATGGAGAGAGACTCTTCGGAGTTGTCCATGTCGTCGGAAGAAGAGTTTGATTTCGTCACAGAGAGCGGTTGATTCGATGCAGTCTCTGGTGACTGGCCACGTTTGATGATTGTCTCTGCTGGTTTCTCAAGTTGTTCTGTTTCAGGAGCCGGGGCGCGATACTGACACTTGCCTGAAACAATTCGAGCCAGCACGGGAGAAACTTCCCGGGCAGATTTCGGATCGTGTCCGGCCCAGTGATCGCAGCGTTCCAACCACTGAGTGGCCCTCAGACGCGACATTCACTGATAAGTGGTCGGGCGGGTACCTGGCTGCGGATTGCGATCCTCAATGGGATCAGAGGCAACAGTAATCGAGAACGTCGTCTCACGCGGCTTTAACAACTTCTGGACAAGAGCGGCTATTTCAGCCTCGTCTCCATATCGCCAACGCCGCTCCGGTAAGGTCTCATTAGAGGTCCAGTAAGTTTCGACCTTCCAATCAGAATTCAACTGCCACTTATCCTGATTCAATTCATTCGAGAATTGTGCCAGTTCATCGGAGAAAAGGACTCGTCAACGCGAGTGTTTCGACGGGACGGAGGTGAACCGCTGGCATCCTCCCAGGAGAATAACCATCAGGCATCCGAGAAATAGACGCAGTCCGAAACGTTCCATCAGCGCAGCGGATTTCATTGTCAATAACAGTTGTTCTTGATAATCGCACCCGGAATGAATTCAGGAGTGAGAGAGAGAGAAGGTGCGGGGAGGGAGCTTAACATCTCATCTCTAAACAGCCTATAGCTTCGATAGGATTGATTGGACGGCTCTTTGCAGGCTCACTTTGATTCCAGCTGAATTGTCATTTTTACAAGTCCGACATTCTTCACCGGAGGGTCTTGAGTCAAATCTGATTTTTCGTTAAAGATTCCCGCAGAAATTCTCTCTCCCCTGGATCGAAACCCTATTACTCACATGCCCCATGCAGTCCACAGGTTGAATCTGTGTCGACCACTGTATTGAATTCACACGCCCACTGATTTGTGTAAAGCATGTGTATCGATCCTGAACTGATATTTTCCTGACCGGAGAAGTACTGGAGTCTCTTCAATGAGTCGCGTGATCCTGCTGGCCACTGGAATCCTAACGACATTATTCACTGTTTCTGAAGCTGCTTCTCAGTTTCCCTATGATGCCGTGGTGCAAACGGAAACAGCAGTGGTGCGGTCGCATAACAGCTAGAAATCGTTGTAACCAACGAACTATTCCGGGGAGACCGGGTTGTCGTGGGCGCCTATCAACCAGGTGGTTGGTACAAGATTGTTCCGCACCGCCAAAAGGAAGTTTCAGTCTGGTTCCCGTAAATACAATCGGAGATGCGTCCCGAGCTCGGTAAGGGAACTGTTCTACAGAATAATACCCCGGCTTACATGGGTAGTGCCGTGGGAGAACTGAACACGGGTGTGCATACCAAACTCTCGAAGAACGATGAAGTGACTGTGCTTGAGAAAGTAACCGTGAACACCCAGCGCGGACCAGTGGAGATGTATAAGATCACCCCTCCCGCTTATGAATATCGCTGGATTGAGGGGCATTCACTTATTGCCGCCGATCAGTATCAGGAAGAAGCCCAGGACAGTAACCCCTTCACTATCCAACAGGAACCGACACCTTATAACGAAGCTCCCCAATATGAGGATCCATTTTCCAAAACAGCTTCCGTAACACAAAAACCGGTGGCAGAAAAACAAGCTGTCCCCGCCCCTTCTAACAGTAAGGGAGTAAGGCGATCAGCTCCTCCCGTTGCGGAAGTTGAAGCAGATCGTCAGGCGCTGAACGATCTTGATACGGCATTCAGTGAGATGATTGAAATGGACCCGCGAGAATGGGATCTGGATGGTCTTGAAGCCGCCTATCAGGAGTTGCAGTCGCACACAAAATATCAGGTTCTGGCCAGCCAGGTCGATTTACGTCTGTCAGCAGTTACCCGATACCGGAAAATCAAAGCCCAATACGACGACTTCATTCAGCTCACCTCAGCCACATCGGAGCGTGAAGCGGAACTTCTAAATCAACAGCAACAAGTTGCCCAGACAGTAGGGACCAGTGAACCGACGATCGTAAGCGACTCGGAAACGATGGTTGACCCGCAAGCCAGCCCGCAGTTAACTGGACCAATGCTCGCTCCGGGACCCAACCCGGTAGAGTTGGGATCCATTGAGAATTCGCAGCCACTCGCAGGTGCTACGGCTACTGGAAAAATTGTTTCCCACCCAAACCTGCCCCGGCTCACCGCACCTCAGGGTGACTTGATCGGTGGACCTCCCGGAATTTCTTCTGGAACAGGTATGAGTGGCCCGGTTCTGGGAGAACCAGTCATGACTGGCCCCGAGTTAGCCCCAGCACCTCAAAATTCATCCGAGCAGATAGAAGTGGCGACACCACAACCCATTGCACAAACGGATGGATCTCAACCCCATTTCGATGGAGCGGGAATCATCCAGCGCACCTTGAACCCACGTGAAGGCTTACCACAACATGTGCTTGTCAGCCCGGAAGGAAAGATCATTTCCTACGTGCAACCACGTGGCAATCTCGATCTCGATAGCTTTGTGGGACAGTCGATGGGAATCCAGGGAGAAGTCAGCTTCCGCCAGGACCTCAATCGACACGTGCTGGTTATCGACCGGATGATGCCCGTGCAGTTGACACGGTAGTCTTACTCGGCAGCGGCGACAGGTTCTTTAGTCGCGGTCACTTTGTCCTTAAAGAGCAGGGCAAAAATAACCAGTACCACGCCAGATGCAATCGCAGGCGTCAGCCACAGATTTTGCCAGTCGACGGGTGCATCTGCAGGTGAGAAGCGGCTTTCGATATACCCAGCCACTTTGGCACCGATCATCATACCGAAGCCCAGTGTGAAGAGAACCAGCATCCCCTGTGCCTGCCCACGAATTTCAGGGCCAGCGACTTTGTCGGTATAAATCTGCCCGGTGACGAAGAAGAAGTCATAGCAGATACCATGCAGCAGAATACCACCGATTAACATCCACAACACAGGTCCGTCCGCACCGAACGCGAACAGGCTGTAACGAATGACCCAGGCGAGCATTCCGATCAGCAGCATCTTCTTGACTCCCAGTGGGCGAAGAAGAAGGGCATAGCCAGCATGAAAAAGATTTCAGACATCTGCCCAAAGGACATTTTCTGAGCAGGTTTATCAACGCCCACCTCAGCAATGAACTTGGCCGCGATCTGATAATAGAATGCGAGTGGAATACAAATCAGGAATGAACTGAGCATGAAGACCAGATAGGAGGGTTTCTTCAATAATGTAAACGCATCGAGCCCAAGGATTTCGCGAATTGAAATTTTCTTTCCGCGGCCTGGAGGAGGAGTGTGAGGAAGAGTGAAACAGTAAAGCCCCATCACCAGCGAAGAGATTGCGGCAATCCAGAATGGGTAGATTTGAGCATCCCACTCTTTTTCACTGATAATCAAACCAGGCACAATCCAACCGATCGTGCCAAAAACGCGAATCAGAGGAAATGTTTTCTCGGAATCGGCGATATTGTGCATCGCCAGTGAGTTGGTTAATGCCAGCGTGGGATAGTAACACAGCATGTAACCCAGAATGCACGAAACAACAAACGCGACCTGAGTTTGATCTAACGTCGTTCCTTCCTGCACATTGATTAACGTGATGATGTAATACATGATTCCTGCACCGACGAGGTGAAGGACGCCCAATACTCTTTCGGTGGAAAAGAATCGGTCGGCAATCATGCCGACGATAAACGGAGAAAGAATTCCGGCCAACGGACCCATCGCATAGACGCTACCGATGTTTTGAGGTTCGAAACCAATGCCACCCAGATAAAGTGGAGCAGTCACGTACCAGGCCCCCCAGATACAAAACTGGATAAACATCATGACAGAGAGTCTGGCTGCCGTTACTTTCGAATCCATGCGGATTTCCTTTCATCGAACCGAACCGGATGGGTGAGCAAATCGCTGCTGATCCGGGAATCTGACGAAGATTTCTATGAAGAAGTGCTGAATCTGGGTTTCATCAAAAAATACCAAGTACACGATCATGCCGACTCTTATTGTCGTAAGCAACCGATACGCTTGGATTTCTTGCACGAATGCGACCAGCTTTTCCATTACCGGCAAAATCAGCTTCTTTTGCCTCTTTTACGGAACACGCTTCAAGCCAGTTTGGGATCGAACCGATGAACGTTTTAAGGTATACCTGAGACTCAGTTTTCCCTTGGCAGGAGGCCCGGGATGGAGACATCCTTACATCAACAGCTCAAAGAACATTACGCCCGGGAGGGAGACCAGATCGAAGTCCGTCTGGGCGATTACATCATTGATGTCGTCTCGGGGGAGGAATTGATCGAAATCCAGTGTGCTTCCCTCTCGGCAATTCGAGACAAAATCCGTGATCTGCTTAAAACGCATCAGGTCCGGGTGGTGAAACCTCTGGCCGCGCGGAAATACCTGGTTCGAAAGAAAGCCCGCGGAAATAAAATTCTCTCCGCCCGTTACAGCCCTGTTCGTCAATCGTGGCTCGATCTCTTTGAAGAGCTGGTCCATTTCGTGACCGTCTTCCCGCATCCAAAATTGACGCTGGAGATCGCTCTGGTCGAACTCGAAGAACATCGCGTCCCCGTGAAACGCAAAGGCTGGCGTAAAAAAGATTACCGCACAACTGACCGCATGCTCAAAGAAGTAACGGAGACACGTCAGCTCAACAGCGCGATTGATTTATGGAATCTGCTTCCCGATACTCCTGGAGGAACATTCACCACAGCCGAACTCGCCAAAGCAGCCGATGTCCCTCGCTGGACAGCTCAGAAAATCGCCTACTGCTTAAGAGAAACCGAATGCATCCGTCTGGTCGGTAAGCAGGGAAACGCACTGTTATACGAGTTGAATGAACCTCTGGCTGAAGCGGCTTAGATAAGGCTCAAACTTATTTAAGCACATCGCGATAAGCGGCCAGACATTGTTCGACCATCGCATGGGCGGAATAGACTTTGTCTTTCTCGTGAGCAGCCTGACCGAACTTCTTTAGATTTTCAGGTTCACTTAGCAATTTCTCAAGCGATTCGGCGAAGCCCTGGTAGTCGTCTGTCTCGACAACATATCCTTGAACCCCTTGCTCAACCATCAGTGTGTCACACTGGAAGCGGGTCATCACAATAGGTAGCGAAGCATGTGCGGCTTCCATCACCACGTAGGGGTAACCTTCATACCGACTGGTCATGCAGAAAACATCAAAACCAGGCATCGACCAGTTCCCCGCCTGATATCCGAGAAAGCGAACCTGATCTTCGATACCATTCTGCTTGACCATTTCTTTCAACTCGGCTTCCTGTTCCCCTCCTCCGATCATCGCCAGAATGACGTTCGGATATTGTTTGGCAATGAGTGAGAACGCTTTAATGGCAATTTCGGGCCCTTTTTGCGGTGAGAACCGACCAACAAAACCGAGCACGATTTTATCGGAGGGTAAATCGTATTTCTGTCGCACCTCTTCACGAGAGGGAAGATCAATCCCGTTGATTCCATTGGGAATCATGACAACATTCTTTGATGGAATTCCCAGGCTGACGCAGTGCTCTGCCTCTTCGGGCGAGCAGGCCACCAACCGGGTCGTCATCAAACCGAGAATACGCTCGATGGTCCCATAAATGAATTTGCCCGGTTTCGAGATCATCGGGTTGATTGTGCTGATCGCATTGGGTGTGAAGAAGACAGGTGTCTTCAGACCACAAGCCGCCAGTCGGGTGATCGCTCCTCCTTTGGAGCTATGACCATGAATGATATCAAAGGGGCCATTCTGCTTCAGGTACCGGCGAACTTTCAATGCGGACTTTGAATCCGACGGTCGAATTTTGGAACTGATGGGACATTCAAAGAGAATCGCTCCCCGTTCCTGATACTCCTGCATCTTCTGCCGGAAATTATCAGTCATCCGAATCGCGGAATAGATGAGATGAACTTCGACACCTCGATCGAGCAATCCGCCAACCATATCCAGAACATGCTGCCCCACTCCTGCGAAGGTCGCCTCCACGATATGGGCGACTTTCAATTTGCGCTGAGAGAGAGTGCTCGAAGATTTCGGCTTCGTGTCCGCTTCACCGGAAGCAACATCGGCAGAAATCAAATCAGATTCAGTCATACTGGTCGGAAGTGTCATAAGATCAAGCGAGTATTGAAAAATAAGTTCAGGTTCAGGATGCTGTCACCGAGGTTGTTGACATTTTCTTCTGTTCAATCATCTGTTCCACAATTTCCACGAACTTCTTGCCAGTCCGGCTGATTTCAAAGTTGTCGAGAGCAAATTGATAACCCTGCTGGCCTATCTGCTGCCGCTCAGCAGAAGACAAATCGATCATTTTACACATCGCGTCTGCCAGGGCCTTCGGATTATTTTTGGGAACAATCGCACCATGTTCATAGTCATTAAAACCAGCTGGGCGTCCCGAGCAATCAGTCATGATCACCGGTGTTTCAGAAGCCATCGCCTCAACAACTGAGAGGGGCCAACCTTCCCAGTGAGCAGAATGGACATACAGATCAGCAGCACGTAACAAAAGCGGGCAGTCGTTTCTCCAGCCGGCAAAGAAAAACAGTTTTTCAAGCCCATGTTGCTTCAGGAATGCTTTAAGCGAATTAAAGTGATTGGTCATCTCCGCCGCATTCGGACCATCCAGTACATCACCCACCTGAATCAGTTTTGCCTTGCGTCCGCTGGCAATGACCTGTTGAAAAGCGGAGGTTAAAACTTCCAGTCCTTTCTGGATATCAATCCTTCCCAGGTTCACCAGCATAAGTTCATCGGGTTGAAGATCAAATGCATTACGCACACTCGCGATTTCTTCTTCTGTGGCCGTGGGGAAGTTCAGCACATCCACACCGTTATATACAACGCAGGTTCGATCTTGAGGAACAGAGAACCGTTCACGCATCTCATCTTCAACAGCAGGACTGCTGCAGATGCCCATCGTCAAATGCTGCTGCATCGCTTTGCGATAATAGCTTTCCTTGAGTTTTGGAATAAAGAGTGGGCCATGAAAATGATGCATGTTCTGCAGCGACAAGACCCCCGGGACATTGAGTCGGGTAGCCGTCTTTAAGGCCACAGAACGATCTCGCGCGTTGACACCGATGATACAGTCGGCACCGAAATTCCGGGCAATAGCCGCCGTCTTCGTAATAACTGAAGGAAATAAAGGAAAAGCGAGGTCAGCCAGCAATTCTGTTTTAATACCGGACTCTCTTAATGAAACCAGAAAGTTCGTCCGGTTAACATTACTCTGATCAACGACCTTAGGTTCTGGTCCATGAATCACTAACACTTCATGACCTGCAGCCACCAGCGCTTCGGCATAGAACTTCGCCATCTTGGAAGCACCGGTGAAATCAGGTAGACATAAAGTGATCACAATTTGTGACATAACAGGCGACCATTAGTCCTTTAACAGGAAAGTGGTTGATCAATTGAGGTTTTCTTCTACGAGTTTAACAAAACGTTGACTGGTTTTACGAATCTCAAAGTATTCGGCAGCGAATTGAAATCCTGCTTCCCCAATTTCACGACGTTTTTCCGCTGGGAATTCGATCATCTGGGACATGGCATTCGCCAGGCTTTCCACATTTCCACTCGGCACAATGTAACCATGACGTCCCTGTTCATAATGCTCGGGAATTCCACAGCAATCTGTTTGAATGCTGGGAAGACGAGCCCCCATCGCTTCGACAACAGCGAGTGACCAACCTTCCCAGATTGCGGAATGAACATAGATATCCGCAGCCTTTAGAATTGAAGGACAATCGTTACGCCAACCGGCAAGAATGAAGGAATCCTCCAGCTTCTGCAGTTTGATATAAGCCGCTACCATGTCTCGATATTTGCGGACGTTATGCTCGTTAGGTCCGGAGATGACATCCCCCACCTGCACAAGCTTTACCTTGCGGCGGGGATACTTCTTTTTAACCTCCGCAAAGGACTTCGCCAGTGTATCGAGACCTTTTTGCGGATCGATGCGTCCCACATTAACCAGCATCAGTTCATCAGAACCGACACCGAACTCCGAGCGAATGCGAATCGTTTCCTGAGAATCAACTTCAGGAAAGTTGACGACCTCGACACCGTTATAAATGACGCAGGTTTTTTCGAGGGGAACCCGGAAGCGATGAATGAGCTCTTCCTGCACAGCCGGACTGGTACAGATTCCCATCGTTAATTTATCACGAACCAACCGTGCAAAAACGGATTCTTTCAGCCTCGGTAACGGCCAGCGGCCATGAAACGTATGTTGATTCTGAAATGAGGTCAGCCCGGGCAACTTCAGTTCGCGGGATGCTTTCAAAGCGACAGGGATGTCACGTTGCTGAAAGCCAATCAGGCAATCTGCTTTGCGTTTCTGGGTTTCTTCTACGGTTGTCTTGATGACTTTAGGACCGATCAGTTTTCTCATTTCAGGAATGAGAAATGTCTCAAAACCTCGTCCTGTAAACATTCGATGAATGTTTTCGAATGATTGTTCGAAACGATTTCCGGTCCATGCAATAGAAAGACTTCATGACCTGCATCCAGGAAAGCCTGACCGTAAAGCCGGGCCATTTTACAGGCGCCGGTGAAGTTCGGATTTGCCAGTGTCATTCCAATACGGGCCATGTTCGGCTAACTCTATGCTTAGTATCTAATGCTATGAAAATAGAAGGTGGGACGGAGACACACACTGATCTCGCTACACATCAACATACTCATTCCGCACAGTCGGCGAAACCCGATTCCCTGTGGAAATAAGGACTATTTGAGGGGAAGCTGAAGGAGACAGTAAATACCCTGTCCGCCAGAGATAAACCAGGCCTCAAATCTATCAATGAAGCTGATATTCTCATCGGAGAAACAGAGCAGGCAATATCAAATTTGCCCGCTAATGTTAATACGCTCCCTCACGGAGAAGAACGACTTTCAGGGTTCTCATCAAAATGTGGATATCAAGCCACAACGACCAGTTGCGAACGTAGAAACGATCGTACTCAACCTGTTCAGCATAGGTCGTGTTATTCCGACCGGAAATCTGCCACCAGTCCGAGTTAATCCGGGAGTGACTTCAGAATAAAGACGGAATTCATCACGGTAACGGGGAATCTCATCTTCAAAGATCGGGCGAGGCCCAACCAGGCTCATATCACCTTTCAGAACGTTCCACAGCTGAGGGAGTTCATCAAGGCTGGTTTTTCGCAGGAACTGACCGATCCGGGTGACGCGAGGATCGTTCTTCAGTTTGCGAATTTTCTTCCATTCAGCTCGCATCTCTGGATTCTCTTCCAGATATTTATTGAGCACATCGTCGGCGTTGGAAACCATCGAGCGGAATTTTAAGGGATAGATTTCTTTTCCATTGCGTCCGACCCGTTTGGTTGGAATCAGAATCGGACCGGGTGAGGAAAATTTGATTGAGATGGCAATCAGTACCAGTAACGGTGAGATCAGCAGGCTGCCAACAACAGTCAGCAGAATATCCAGAGTTCTTTGAGCAACCGGGGGCCGGGCAACATCAGTCGTTCCTGGATATTGATTCCAGTCAGACCATTACAGTCGTGACATCGATTCCACAAGGTAGGAATCTGCATGTTATCTGGAATGATGACGAGGTTCGGAAATGAGCCAGCCAGCTTTTCGACTTCATGCTCGAACTGGCGAGCATTTGAGGAGAGTTCGCTTTGAATCACGAAGAGCCAGTAGGCCGAATGCTGTCTCGCAATATCGACAATGTTTCCCGTGTCGCCCAGGTGGGAAACATGTCCTCTCGCTCAACAGCTCCAGGGGTGGAATCGTAAACAAGGCCGACAGGTTTAATTCCCTGACGGGAATTTTGTTTAAGTGAATTATAAAGCCGCTCAGCAGTTTTGCCTTTGCCCAGAATCAGAGCAGGTTGCCCCCACCAGCGCGGTTTCGTACAGAACGAACGAGCACCAGACCTGAATGTGGGAATGAGAAACAACCCGAGTATCCAGGTGACCAGAATACTACCCAGAGGTGATGGCCCAGTCGCATAAGCTCCGATACATACGGCTGAGAGCATCATGAATAGCGAGGTACCCAGCAGTAACTGGCGGGTTTCCATTACGCGGTGCAGGCCGGCAGCGGGATATAGCCCCAGAAAACCGAATACCAGCAACATTGTTAAGGAGAGAACGGGGATCAGAGTTCCCAGAGGAACCCCCGGATAACCCAGGAGAGTAACAGCAATGTTACTCCACCATGCAGAGCAGATGAGCGCGGTTAAATCAGCGAGAATTAATGGTAATGCAGTCAGGACAACCTGACGGGAAAAACTGGCTCCCACCGGAACAATCCGCTGGGATGTACTGTACCGAAACTGATCGATCTCCTTGTTGTCGAGCGTAACCACGTCAACTTCACGTGATGGCTCGTAGGAAAGGAGTGTTCCTGATTCAGAGTTCAGTATTGTCATGGAGTAAGGAGCCCTTCCTGAGTCCTTTAGGGGGACAATTCTCTTGTGTCAATCAATCAGAGGAAAATTGGAGATCGAGCGACAACTGATAATTCACAATTGCATGCTTTAAGTATTAAACAGCTGCGAAATGATGCAGATCGTTACATAATTGAGCAAACAACAATTGCAATTTGCTGCAATATCGGGGTAGACCACCCCTGCCTTGTAAAGATTGCAAAAGCTGTTCCAATGACCGTTTCATATTTATTAAGTTACAGAGTACTCCCAAACTGGGCAGACCGTCCGATTTGAAGTTTAGAAGAAGAAATGCTTTAGTAAAAATGAAGAAGCATGGTCGAGAGTCAGCAGTCGAATCGAGCGTCACCTCTGTATACCTGGCGAGTCCGGGAGGTTTATGTAATTTAACTGAACATTACCACCAGGACATCCTGCTTAAGATATCAGCTTCATTTTGATCTATGCAGGCTAAGGTCTCAAGTGTGCATAGACAACTTCAGAGGTTTTTCACGAATTGGAAAGATCATGATTGTCTGGAAAAAGACTAACCACGCAGACCAGCTTCGAATTGATTTCGAGCTGTTTATCTCTGTCAGCTGATCGAAATCTCGGGGTGAGCGAGCTATCAGATGGAAACTCAGCGACTGAATCTCACAGCTGCTCACAGCTAACAACACGTGAACACTAAGCCACCCCTGGCCCAGGGTGGATAATAAGCGGCCCAACTCTCAGTTAATGCTTCAAGCATTTAATAAGCCAATTGCCATCAGGCTTTGGCTTTCCTGGAGGTTTTGGTGTAGGAGGTGTAATACGAACGGGATTCCTTCGCAGAAAATGTGGTGTACTTGCTTGAGCCATAGTAGCGACCAGTTTGAGCATCGTAGCCAGTCATGGTGACACCCAGAATGTTGGCATCCACATTCTGTAGAATCTCCATGGCTCGTTCTGCTTCCGGACGCCCATTCTTTTGAAGCTGCAAGTTGACGATGACCGAGTCGACTCGGGGAGCGATTGCCGAAGCATCCGAAACCACCAGTACTGGTGGCGTATCAATGACGATGTAATCGTATTGTTCTTTTACAACGCTGAGTAAGCGGGTAAATGCATCCTGATTCAGGAGTTCCGCAGGATTATCAGGAACAGGACCACAGACCAGAGCAGAAAGCCCTTTCACTTCTGTTTCCTGAATCGCATCGGGAATTTCAACTTCACCACGCAATACGTCAGACAGACCTGTTTTCATATCCAGGCCGAATAATTTATCAACCATGGGCAACCGCATGTCGCAATCGATGAGCAGCACGTTTTTACCAGTTTGTGCCAGCGAGATCGCCAGGTTACCGGTGGTTACTGATTTACCATCTTTGGGGTTCGGACTGGTTACCTGAACCACTTTGGGCGATGCGCCATGTTTTCCAAAATAGAGATTCGTCCGCAAAGCCCGGAAAATTTCTGCTTCTGGAGATTGTGGAATATGATGCGTCACCAGAACTGGAGAAAGACGTGACTTCTTATCCGCCAGGTTGGTCAATCGACGAACATTCAATCGTGGAATGTGAGCCAGCACGGGTGAATTTAAAGTATTACGAATCTGTTCAGGACTACGGAACGTTGAGTCAGCCATGTCAATCAGAAAGGCCAGCAGCACTCCGAAGCAGAGCCCCATCATCCCCCGGGAATTGCCCCGAGAAAGAGAGATGTTTTAGCACTTTTAACTTCATCCACATTGCTCATCAGTTTTGATTCAATCACTTCGTAGTTACTCAGAAGATTGATGTCATCAAAACGCTCGCTGTTTTTGGCATAAAGTTCTTTGGTTCTTTCCAACTGATCAAGCATCAACTTACCATTCAGCTTGAAAGTAGCAACTTCGCGCTTTCTCTTCAGCAGCATCACGATAACCCACTAGAATTTCTTCACGATGTTGCAGGTCTTCGAGATCTTTCTCCAGCAGACTGATGTAGGCATCAATCAATACTGCAGGCTGGATTGCTTCGATGGTGTCATTACTGGGAGGAGGGACATCCTCTTTCTTATTCGCCAGGAAGAGTTCCAGGTCCTGTAGATTCTCTTCAGCTTTTTTCACCTTGGGATGATTGGCACCGTACTCAGAACGCTTCTGTTTCAGTTCCAGTCGAGCTGCCAGCATCGTGTCAAATTCAGTATTGGCAGTTTCTGCCCGCAAAATCTGATCGACCTGAAATGGCTCCGTCGTAACAGAATTCGTAGCAATAGTGACCTCAAGATTTTCAACACTCAGCAGCAATCCCAGCCGCTCCACGTGATTGGCATCGACGAGTGCCAGACGTTGAAAGTCGGTGTACTTATCACGATTCTCGGGCTTCATGGAGTTTTTGATAATCTCCAGGCGAGACTCGGACGCGTATCGCTCGAACTGCAACAGACGCAATTGTGTTTCGTAATCGTTCCAGCTATTAAGGTAAACGTTTACCGAATCTGTATCCGAGGTGTAAATCGGCGACGATTGCATAAAGTCCCGATAGCTTTTTTCCTGCTCTTCGAGTTCTTCTTTGACACCAGTTGTAAACTTGGTGATGACCTCTGCCGCTTGAGTTGTGCGGTCGGAGTAAATTTCAGAGATATGTTTCTGATACTTCGCCAGGACTGCTTCGAGTACTTTGGGGGTATCTTCTTTGTTGGTGTGCACAAAAGTCGCGTAAATCCAGTGACCTCCGTTGACGGAAACATTACCTTGCTCACCCTGAGTACTGAGATACAGGTTATCGATCACGTAATCGACGACTGTTTCATCCTCTTCACACTCATCTCTGAGTGATTTCAGGTCGAGCAGTTTTGCTTCTTCCAGGCCATCATGCACAATGCGATAGCTCGTCATGATTTTCATCTGGTTGGCCAACTCATCTTCCATGCGTCG
The DNA here is from genome assembly GCA_041398805.1 of Planctomycetaceae bacterium. GTDB lineage: Bacteria > Planctomycetota > Planctomycetia > Planctomycetales > Planctomycetaceae > Polystyrenella. The sequence goes on from JAWKUC010000008.1 coordinate 123,113, forward strand.
GAAGTCGTTGATCGTCGACGTTTCAGAACCTTCTGTCGCCAGATTCGGGTCATGACGGATGATGTGAATCTGAGCACTCGACTCCCACTTTTCTGGTAACCGCAGCACCAGCACTGTCCCCACCACAGTTCCGAGAATGATTCCGAAGAAGATGATCCCCTTACGTCGCTGAAAAACAGACATCATGTCCAGGAAACCCTGGAGGGGAGATTGGGATACAGGCTGATCAGAAATCGGATTGGGTGACATGTATGTAACTCACAGGTGGGTTAACTGGACGTCGTAAACTTGGCGATGAGCGCACTCAAAGAGGGTATGCGATACTGAAATTTCAATATGGAAATCCAGGACAAGCTGGTCCGGAATACGAATTCCAGCAGACCAGGGAAAACCAGTTCAGGAGGGGCGACTGGGTGAGATTTCCGGCGCAATAGACCTCGACCGCATTTACGCTATTTAACCCCATCCTGCCCATTAACATAGTCGAGTGTCAAGTAGCTGTTCCGGCTGGGAGAGCAAAAAGTACAAAGTGCAATCCGGGGCAAGTCAAATCGGAGAGCATGGGGGCTCTGGAGGGGAGATTTGAGTAGTTTTCAGTGAAATCGATGACACGATAACTGATGAGAACGAAAGCAGATTACATCCATTCCTTGATCGGAGTTCCCTCAATCAAGCGGATCGGACGACCATCAGCACTGTAGGCGAGCAAATCCTGCGGAAGACCCAGTTTGGTGTAAATTGTCGAGGCGATACTGGACGTTTTGTATTCATCTCGAATCGGACGACTGCCGGTGTCATCAGTAGCCCCCAGGACATGTCCACCTGGTACTCCTGCTCCCGCCATAATGGCGAAACCAGCAGATGCCCAGTGATCGCGACCGCTCGCAGAATTCACATTGGGTGTACGACCGAAGTCGGTCAGCCAGACAACCAGAGTGGTATCCAGCATTCCCCGGTCTTCCAGATCTTCAATCAGTGCCGAGACCCCCTGATCAGCTTTCGGAAGTCCATTGGATTTGAGTGAGTTAAAAATGTTCTGATGATGGTCCCAACCACCATCGGTGACGGTCACAAAGCGAACACCAGACTCAATCAGTCGACGTGCCAGGAGGCAACGTTGTCCGAAGCTATTCTTCCCATATTTTTCACGCATCTCTTCCGATTCTGCAGCCATATCGAAAGCGGTCTGAGTTTCCTGAGCGGTGATCATATTCAAGGCCGCCTGATAGTTTTCATCCAGAGCGTTGTAGGCATCGGGCTGTTCATCAAACTGCCGTTGTAAACCATCGATCTGGGCCAGAATATCACGACGGCGATCCACTCTTTCCAGATCGACCCCAGCAGGAGGTTGAATATCACGGACTTTAAACTTATCTGAAGCGGGGTCCCCTGTCAGTTCGAACGGATTATGTTCAAGACCAAGAATACCGGCCGTCCCTCCACCAAACCGATGATCTACCGAATTTCCAAGTTGCACATAGGGGGGCATTGCTGACTTGAACCCCTTGTGATAACTGACCACAGAACCATAGGTGGGATAGGAGTAGGGCCGGGTTAAATCGTCTTCCTGAGAGGACAAACTGATCAGCAATTCCATGGCTCCCGTTTTCAGGATTCCACGAGCGGAGCAGCGCATACTTATCTAACGAGGCAGCCAGGCGCGGAACATGCTCAGTAAACTGCACCCCCGGAACTCTGGTGTCAATCGTTTTAAATTCACCGCGCACACTCACGGGTGCTTCCGGTTTGGGATCAACCGTGTCGTGGTGGCTTGTGCCGCCACGATTCCAGATCACAATGCAGTTCACATCAGAAACAGGAGTTGCCGCCTGAGCCTTACGCGCCGCCAGTAAAGTGGGAAGACTCAAACTGAGACCTGTTCCCGCCAGGGTTCCCACCTGTAGAAAGCTTCGTCGAGTTACAGATTCACAATCTTTGTTAAAACCTTGAAACAGATTCAGCATTACCAGAACCTCAATTGCTTTTCAGGTGGGAATTGCAGGGCGTGTGTATTGGGCAGGAGCCTCATGGAGGGATTATGAAAACCCCCTCGAATTGGTGTAACAATAGTCAGTATTATGGTAACTGAAATATCATATTCAGCAATGTTTATTTGTTGATTCAGTCAGAAAACCCAAGATTCAAATCTCAGCTGACATTGATCAAACTGTCATCCTGAAACAGCATCTGCTGGATTGAGACCTCTTCCTCTCCCTCTTCCAATCCCTCTTCAGGGAAAAAGAGGTGCGGCAGGAAGACGATTGCCGCGATAAGCATGCCGACAACTAATACGACTACAATCGTGGCAACCAGGCTGATGATGAGGACTCGTTTATCAGAGTCCTCTTTAGAAGCAGATTTGGGCTTCTTCTTTGATTTGGAGGCAGCGGAGTCTTTCTTAACCGGCTCTCGATGACGGCGCCCACCCATAGGTTGTAATGCACGTATTTCATCCGTGATGGAGCCATCTTCGCTCTCCTCTATCTCCTCGTCGATCGGTTTTAATACCATTACACCGCTGCATTTCTTGCAACGAGTTTTTTTACCGATCAACTCTTCATTCGGTACAATGACCTTGGCACTACATGTCGGACATTGAGCAGTAAAGTTCGCCAACGCAAACACTCCATAAAAACTTGGTAGATTAGATGTGTGTAATGACACGCTCAGAATAACTGACAGAGAAAACTCTCTCAGCTGTTCAGGTTGTAATGTGGTATAGATGGATTGCTCCCGCTTGGCATTACGCCAACAGCGGGATTTCAGGTGTGACCAATGTAGAGAGGGACATTGGACTATGGTGCAGGCTGAAGTGCAGGTGGGTTTGTACTATTAAAGTATTAGTGAAGTGTCTCGAACAAGTGAACAAGTGCTGAACCAGCGAAATCTGGATGGTTGTTCGTACAGATGAAACTGATTTATAACGGCATGATGAGTTTGAGGTGGCTCTTAACATTTAGACGAGGCGTATCTTATTTGCATGATTAAATACGCACGAGGATGGCTGGGAATTATCTCAGCGGCCCGCTATTGTTAGCTGATGTTTACCTGTCTAGTAGCGGGTGTAAATTACCCTCATAATCTGCTGAGGTGAACTTCGGAAGTCAGATACAGCTACCACCACTTTCCCTGACAAATTGTGAAGGAGTATAACTGGAAGATGTCCGCCACTGCTGAAACTGAACTTCCTCCACTTTGGCGTGACCGATCTTTCCTGGGCATTACAATCACCCAGTATCTGGGTGCCTTCAATGACAACCTCTTTAAACAGCTGATCCTGCTGTACTGTCTTGATCTCCAGTTACAGGGAGGGAAAGACCAGCAACTACTCGCACAGGCTCTGTTCGCGATCCCGTTTGTACTCTTTTCCGGGCTGGCTGGGTTTCTGGCCGACAAGCAGTGTAAGCGAACCATCATTGTTCGCAGTAAAGTTGCTGAAATTGTCGTTATGTCTCTGGGGCTGATTACCTTTGTGATTGGCAGCATTGCTCCCGGGATGATGCTCCCCTGTTGCTGATCGTGCTCACATTGATGGGAACCCAAAGTGCTTATTTTGGTCCCTCCAAGTACGGCATATTGCCCGAGATGTTACGTGATGATGACCTGCCGCAAGCCAATGGGATCATCCAGATGACGACCTTTCTGGCCATCATTCTGGGGACGGCCCTGGCAGGTTATGGTAAAGAGCTGGCCGGCAATGGGTTGTGGAAGATAGGGCTGATCTGTGTGGTAATAGCGATTGCCGGCACATTGACTTCTTTGTTCATTCGCAAAACTCCTGTGGCCAAACCTGATCTACAGTTTCAAATTTCGTCTCTGGCGATCAACAAATCCACGCGCAGTATGTTGTGGAATGATCGTCCTTTGCTGATGGTCTTATTGATCTCTTCCTTATTCTGGTTCATTGGCGGGGCGGTGCTACCCTCCGTGAATAAGCTGGGAAAGGAGTTAATGCATCTGGGAGATGGCCGAACCAGCCTGCTGGCCGCCTGCATGGGTTTTGGAATTGGCCTGGGATGCCTCTTAGCCGGAAAACTCTCCCGGAATGAAATTAACTTTCGCCTGGTAAGAGTGGGAGCCTGGGGCATTGTTGTCTGCCTGATCGTGGTTCCATTCTTTGGCGTCAATGTTCATCCTGACACCTCTCTTACTGATAGCTCCGTAGAAACAGTGGAGCAGAATGGTTCGGATACGACCGGCGAAGCAACTGTGGAAGAGGCCCCAATAGTGGTCGACCCGCATCTGAATGAAAACCTCTGGCAAAAGCTGATTCCAGAGAGCTTCTGGGAATTTGGAGCACGCCTCACGCTCACCCTGGTCGGTTTATTCGCCGGTCTGTTTGCCGTCCCCTTGCAGACTTTCATGCAAACCCGCCCTCCGGCTGACCAGAAGGGACAGATGATCGGTGCGATGAATCTGATCAACTGGATCGGGATTCTGCTTTCGAGTGCCTTTCTGGCGCAGGTACTCAATGAATTGCAAAACCTGGAATTGTCATCAAAATGGTGTTTCCCTGTCCTGGCATTATTAATGGTCCCTGTTGCACTCTTCTTCAAACCCCCAAGTGAAAAATTGCTGCACCAGGTCGCCGTTGATCACACTCCTCATGAAGAGGAAACTGCTGAGACTCCTTGAATTTCTCTTCTTAAAGTGGTCCTGAAACCCGCTGATGGGTCACATTGAACCTTCATTGACAGGTTCAAGAACTGCCACAACCGGGTTTCAAGATCGGTTCTATTACTTTCTCTGAACGGAACAGGATCCACATCGAATGCGCTTGGCACATAAAATTGGAGTGGTCACCGGAGGAGGAGATGGCATTGGTAAAGCGATCTGCTTACGATTCGCCGCGGAAGGTTGCGAGGTGATTGTTGCCGACTTGAATCGAAAGACGGGTGAGCAGACAGTCGCAGAAATTATCAGAGCGGGTGGGAAAGCTAATTTTCAGCAGTGTGATATCAGTAAAGAAGAGGAGATCATCAAGCTGAGTGAAATCGTCGCTGAGCAGTATGGAAAGCTCGACATCCTGGTGAATAATGCGGCCCTTTTTCTGCTGAAGGGGATTGATGCGACTCGCGAGGATTGGGAAAAGATTCTTTCAGTCAATGTGATCGGCTATGCTTTGACATGTCAGCACCTACTGCCGTTACTGCGAAAATCCTCAGCTGGTGCAATCGTGAACCTGGGCTCGATCTCCAGCTTCATCGCGCAGCCTCAATTTATCACTTACAATGCCACTAAAGCGGCCATTGCCAGTATGACCCGTTGCCTGGCGATGGACCTGGCTGCGGAAAATATCCGGGTGAATGCCGTCTGCCCCGGCACGGTCTGGACCCAGATCGTCGAACGCTTGACCCGGGAAGCGGGACTCAGTCGGGAAGCAGCCGATGCTCACCCAGACTGGGGAGGTGCTCACATGCTCCCCGGATCGCTGACCCGATTGAAATCGCCAATGCAGCCCTTTTTCTCGCTTCCGAGGAAGCCTCGTTTATCACGGCTGAGTGCCTGATGGTGGATGGTGGCTACACCGCGAAATAGTCGTGGTGAATAATTTGCCGAGGGGTTTATTTTCACTCTCAATCGAGCGATGTGAACCTGGGCAAACAGGGAGACTGCCAGGCTTTCCAGATTTAACTTACGGGTTGTGACGATATCGAGTCCCCCCTGAATTCGTCTTGACCCATATCGGGTTATCTGCGAAAAGCCCCTCCACTCTCTCTCCATACGTCACTCAATAGACTCTCTTGGCCAGGCCGCCTTGCGCGGTGAGGGGCATTTTACGTTATGACCAGGACCGTAACGCTCTGTGGTGTGCTGATCACCAGTGTGACATTAATGGGCTGTACTCACTTTGTGGAAACCAAAGCGATCGAACAGTTCGTTACCGCGCTCAAAGAAGAAGATCTGGAACAGCTGCGGGAAAATACATCAGAAGACTTCAACGAAAAGGCATGCGCTGGATGAATCGGCTGAAGACCTGAAACAACTCAAATTACCGACGAAGGAATTCGAGATTGTCGAAGTTCAGGATGAATCCGAAACATCCAAGCTGGTGAATGTCAAAATCGGTGATTCCAAGAAAACGATAGTCTACCGTCTGGTCAAAAAAGAAGATTCCAGCAAGTGGGCCTTTGAAAACTGGAAGTCAGAAGACTGGGTGGTTGATGAAGTTTATCTCAAACAGTCCCGCGACAGTCACTTGAGAGTCACGAAAAAGTGACCGAGCAGATGGATCTCTATCTCAGCGTGCGAGAATTCCTGCAAATTTGGGAGAAAAAGAATCGGCTGAAAATTGAAAGTCGCATGACCCCTCAATTTGCCGGGATCCTTCACGAATTGCCTGATGAATACTTCAGTTATCTTCATGAAAAAGTCGGGGATGTGAAATCCTCCCTCGATCGTTTTCGACCACAGGCGACATTGAATGAAGATACCGCGGTTGTCCGTTTAAATCGTAAATCGGGCCGAATCGATATCGGTATGAAACTGGTCAATGAACAATGGATGGTGAATGAAATCGCTGCAGAATCTTCACGTAACGAAGATCACCTTACATCAATGGTCAAGTCAGCGGATGCTCTGCGATCTGTAGCGATCTTCCTCAAGGGATATGGTGAGGGAGATAAAAATCTGATTGAAAATGTCACAGAAAAGAACTTCTTCACAAATGCAATTGTCCCCGGACAACTCACCGATGTCAGCCTGCCTGGTACGAGTTCTTTAACTAAAGAATCTCAAATGGTGATTCGGGGGAATCGAATCGACGTCGATATTCCCTTTAACGAGCAGGTTGCATCAATCACCTTACGCGAAATAAACCGTGAAGAAGGCAAATGGAAACAACCCGGATTTCACATAACCGATGTTTCTCTCCAGCAGATGGGGGGAATGAAGGTATCCGAAAACTTTCTTCGTTATTAACAGCCAAAGCTCGAGTCGACATCTTCCATGAGGCATTTATCAAGCGGGATCTGAAAGTCCTGACTTACTCTTCCTCATACGATTTTAATGCCCGGGTCTGGAAAACAATTGATAAAGAGATTCTCTCCAGACTTCCGATTGACCTTCCCAGGAAGGAAACTTTGTTGTGGAAGATATCGTCTTCAACGGAGATCTGACCGAAGTCTTTACACTGTATGGTGGCGTTCCCATCACTTATGTCTTACGCGAAAACTCGGGTGAATTACGAATTGATGACGTTCAATTTCCCATGCCAGACAAACCGAACTCCGTTAAAGAGTTAATGGAAATTGTAATTCCGGCTTATCAGTTTGCTCAGATTGCAGCGAAGTCGCAGCCACCTGAAGATCTGCAGACCCCTTCATCGGCCAAAGAGTTGGATCAATTGGGTAGCCATTACTTCCAGATCATTAAACAAATGCAGTCCATCTGCTCCTTCGATTTCAACCATACTGTCTGGAAAGATACTGAAATCGTACCTGACACATTCTTCAGTTGTCGGGAACATCTGGAAACCCCGTCACCACTGTTCGTAAAATCGATGAGAATCAACAGATGATTCAATTTGGCGACCAATACTGGGGAGCCAAAGTGAAAGTCGTGCAGGAGCAGGGTGGATATCGAATTGATGAAATTCACCTGATCGCGGGGCAGAACGAAGGCTTCGATTTGAAAATAGCTGCTCGTGATCAACTCAATAATCATGGACGTTATTTGAGATCACGCTATCCGTTGATCGGTGTTCCCTTCGACCAGGATACCGCATCCAGAGCCCCGGCTGAAATCTTGACCGACTCCAGCACAAAACTGCTAGAAGAGAACCAGTTTGCAGAACAACCTGCCTACAACTCTCTTCCAAAACATGAGCAGCGGCAACCAATCGATCAATTGGGAGGTTGGGATGACTTTGAAGAGCAGGATGATTCTGATTCAGCAAATGAATTCGAGTTTCAGCCCCCGCAATCAAATCAGCTGCAACCGCAATCAGGTGAATATCGAACTGTGCCCGCAGAATTTCCTCCGCTGGAAGATTACCCTGGCAAATAAGTCCTGATGCAGAACTCTCAAAACTGAGGTTCATATCAGCTACTCAGGTGGAAGTGTCCGCGTTCGTTTCTGCATGTCGACATTTATAGATTGATAACGGGATGTCAGGTTTCCCTGTTTGAAAAATGTGCTGCGGAAAAGTTCCAGATCATCGGAGCCAATCGCGTTTTCAAATATCGGGGATAAATATTCCACTCCCCGCCGCGATAACTGAAACTGCCGGGTGTCATATAAACTGGGATGAACAGTACGGGCATGGATTCGCCCCCACTGATCACGTAATTTATTGGCATGGAGTGAACTCAAGGTGAAACCTTCATTCTGCCGGTACTGCAGTATGGACAAAGTGTTGTTCTGCTCCTCAACCAATAGATCAACCGCTTTGCCACCCAGTTGAGTCGCATAAAATCTGTCAAACCTGATGGGGTGACCACCACGCTGAGTGTGCCCCACTTTTCTAGTAAAGATGGCCTGAGCAGCTGATTCATGACGTCGATTATGCAGGAAGTAATCCTGCCCCAGTTCAGCGGCCAGCATTCTCTTGAGCGACTCCGCTGCTCCTTCGAGTAGAATATTACCTGCCGGATCGGTACTGGCGTGTGCGGCTCCTAACGGTTCTCCGTTTTGATCTTTAATACCTTCACCCACCACAATCACGACATTCTGCTGTCGATCGTAGATCTCTCGCACACGGTGACTGAAAGCGGGAAAATCAAGCGGAACCTCCGGAAGCATAATCATATCGGGCTGACCGTAAGCCGCTCCCAGTGCAATATATCCAGAGTTGCGTCCCATGACTTCGATTATGGCAATCCGTCGATGGCTTTCGGCGGTGGTGCGAATTCGCTCGATCGACTGCACCGCGACAAATACCGCTGTCGCATAACCGGGAGTCGCGTAATTGATAATTTCTTCCAGTTCCAGGTTTTCATGCTCCCGCTGCTGAACATATTTTTTCACCCCCTGAGCATCGGGAACCAGGCTCCATTCACTCGGTTCATTGATGTAGTTTAGACCGAGGTCGTTATCGATTGTTTTCGGTGCGAGTACGCAGGGAAAATCATCACACAAACTCTGCATACCGTTGATGGTGCCATCTCCACCGATGCAAACGAGACCCTCAATCCCCAATCGATGCAGACGATGTGAAATCTGATCAATTTGCTGTGGATCATCTGGAGAGACATAAGTCCTCGATGCCCCAATCACTGTTCCCCCCCGGCAAGGATCGATTTCGGGAATGGTGACAAACAGAGGGTTCAATGGGACATGTGGAACTTCCGGGTCAATCAGGCCGGAAAAACCTTTGAGAATTCCAAAAACCTCAATATCGAGCTGATTCGCACGCTCCACGACGCCATAAATGGTCGCATTCAGGGCGGGGGTATCGCCACCTGCAGTTAAGACTGCAATTCGCCGCATCTTCACTCTCCCAGAGGGATTAAAATTTGATGTGACATGAGAAACGGTCTCGCATGCCTTGATCCATGCAGGAATCTATATTCAGCTGGGGAACTCGCCCCCGAACCAGTTGAAATTTCGAATGCAGAGAAAGTCTCAGGAGAGCACTTGAGCAACTGGAACAAACACTTTATACCAATGGAACCGATTTCTCTTCAGGAATCAAGTTCGCATTTGTATTCATACCAATCCGGTTCTAACCCTGCCCGGAAACAGGGATGTGTTTCATTCAAATAAGGAGGGAACCATGCGTTTATTCATAGCCTGTCTCGGTTCTGCTTTACTCTCCAGTCTGTTTACAGTCTGGTTGCTCTCAGGTCTTCCCGTAAATCCTCTTCAGGCTCAGTCTAATTCTGGTCCTGATTTATTACAGGGACCGCTACTGGAAAGGCCACCGCTGAAAGAACGTTCTCCCTTCGACACACCAGAGAACGAAGAAGGAAAAGAACAACGCCCCGAAATCGCTTCCTCCGCCTTTCGCATGACAAATGAAGAAGCGATTAATGTGGAAGTCTATGAACGGGTCAATAAAAGTGTGGTCAACATCACCACACGTTCTCAGGCGGGAGGTCTCTTTTTCCGAAACATGCCGGCAGAGGGTGCCGGCTCTGGCATGGTGATCGACTCCCTGGGTCACATTCTCACGAACTTCCACGTCATCGAAGATGCCAACCGCGTGGAAGTCAACCTGTTTGACGGCTCCAGCTACGAAGCATCTCTCATCGGCGCTGACCCCGTGAACGATATTGCGATTATCCAGATCGAAGCCGCTCCGGAAATATTACATCCGGTCGCGTTCGGGGAATCGAGCCAACTAAAAGTTGGAATGAAGGTTTATACGATTGGAAACCCATTTGGATTGGAAAGGACGATGACCACAGGGATCATCTCCAGTTTGAACCGCACTTTACAGGTACGGGAAAATCGCACGATCAAATCCATCATTCAGATCGACGCCGCGGTGAATCCGGGGAACTCGGGAGGGCCATTACTCGACACCCAGGGAAAACTCATTGGAGTGAACACCGCGATTGCCAGTAAGAATGGTCAGAATGCCGGGGTGGGGTTTGCCATTCCGGTCAATCTTGTTGCCCGCGTCGTCCCTCAACTGCTCGAGTATGGCCGAGTTATTCGTCCGGAGCTTGGAATTCAACATGTCTATGAGACTGATGCCGGACTGCTCATTGAAACAATCACACCCGGTGGCCCCGCCGAAGCAGCAGGGTTACGTGGCCCCCAGATTGTACGTCAACGCCGAGGTCCGTTTGTCGTCGAGCGGGTTGACCGATCCGTCGCCGACTTGATTGTGGGGATTGATGGTCAGGAGGCAACAACAGTTGATGATTTTCTGACCTACATTGAAACCAAAAAACCGGGAGATCGGGTGATTATCGAGATATTGCGAGATGGAGAAAAATTACGTATCCCGGTTCTCTTAACCACCACAGGCCCACCCGTGCGGAACACGACTCCCTGATCGAAGTCTTTCTTGAAATCCCAACTTCTGCAAATCACGAATTCACTTAACTGGAGATTAATCAATATCCATGTCTGCTTCCGCTGACCGGGACACCCTGAGCCCAGATACTTCCACCCTCCGCTGGATTGGAGAACTTCCCGGTCACTTAAACATGATCGACCAGACCCGATTACCGGAAGAATTCATACGGATCGATTGCCATACCCCTGAAGATACCTGGCAGGCAATCAAACGGCTTTCCGTTCGTGGCGCTCCTGCGATTGGTGTCGCGGCTGCCTATGGTCTTCTATTAGGTATCCAGCACGAGACGACGCTCACAACCTCAGACTTTCTCGCAAAGCTCAATTCAACGGCTGACTATCTCGCTGAAAGTCGACCTACAGCCGTAAACCTCTTCTGGGCACTGGACCGGATGCGACAGACAGCTGAGTCTCATCAGCATCTTGCTCCTCCTGAATTACTCGAACGATTACTTGACGAAGCACGCAGCATCGAACAGGAAGATCGAGCAATGTGCCGCGCGATGGGAGAATTCGGCGCTACACTACTTGAAGAGGGGCAGGGGGTATTGACCCATTGCAACGCGGGTGCCCTGGCGACCGCCGGAGATGGAACTGCACTCTCTGTCTTCTACGCAGCAAAACGTGCTGGCAAGAATATCAAAGTCTATGCCGACGAAACACGTCCTCTGCTCCAGGGAGCCCGTTTAACCTCCTGGGAATTACAGAATCATGGAATCGATGTCACCCTAATCTGTGATTCGATGGCCGGGTGGGTGATGAAAGAGAAACGGGTCCAGGCCGTGATCACCGGTGCAGATCGAGTCGCTGCCAATGGTGATGCCGCCAACAAAATCGGAACTTATTCGGTCTCGCTATTGGCGAAAGCACACAACATACCCTTTTATATTATCGCCCCTTCGAGTACGTTCGATTTCAGCCTCGAATCGGGAGAGTTAATCCCGATTGAACAACGCGATCCGCTGGAAATCACGCATGGATGTGGAAAACAGACTGCCCCCACTGGGGTGAATGTTTATAACCCCGCCTTTGATGTCACCCCGGCAGAGAATATTACTGCGATTGTGACTCAAAAAGGGATCATTAGCCCGGTGACCACCGAAAACATCGCCGCGACATTACTCACTCCATCAGTTTAAACAGATTCAATCAAAAATTAGTCAGCTTTACTAATGCGCACTCTTATTGAAAATGCTACCTGTGTTCTCCCATCTGGTTCCCGCCTGGCCTCTGTTTTGATTGAAAATGGAAAGATCGCCGCTATCGATCCTGCGGACCCTGGTGATGTTGATCAGCGAATTGATGCAACCGGGCTTTATCTTTTACCAGGCGTGATTGATGATCAGGTTCACTTTCGAGATCCGGGGCTCACACACAAAGAAGACCTGCACACGGGTAGTCTTGCCTGTGCGAAAGGAGGAGTAACGACCTTCTTTGAAATGCCCAACACCAATCCCGCCACGATCACTAAAGCAGAGCTGGAGAAAAAATACGAACTTGCCGCAGCCAAAGCGGTGGTTAACTTTGGCTTTTATATCGGAGCGACTCCTGACAACGTGGCAGAACTGCAACAGGTTGATCAGGCCCCGGGTATCAAAATCTTCATCGGATCGAGCACCGGAAACCTGCTCGTTGACGAACAAGCTGCCCTCGAACAGATTTTTGCTGAGACCACATTACCGATCTGCGCCCACTGCGAAGACGAAACCACCGTTCGTGCCAATCGGGAGCGAATTGGGGGTGGGACTGAATATCGAGATCACAGCCTGGTGCGCGATGTTGATGCTGCTGTCATCGCCACCCGTCGCGCCATCGATCTGGCCAAACGACATCAGCATCGTTTTCATGTGTTGCATGTTTCCACCGCCGCAGAAATTCCATTGATAAAAGATCACGGGAACCTGATCACCGCCGAAGCCTGCCCTCATCATCTGTTGTTTAACACCGATGACTATGAACGCCTGGGATCGCTGGTTGTCATGAACCCATCGATCAAAGATCCTGAGAATAATGCTCCACTCTGGCAGGCTTTGCTGGATGATACCATTCAGGTGGTAGCCACAGATCATGCTCCCCATACGCTGGAGGAAAAGGATCAACCCTACCCCAAATCTCCTTCAGGCTTACCAGCCGTGGAAAACTCGCTGGCCCTCATGCTGGACCGGGTGAATCAAGGTTTATGTACTCTGGAGCAGGTTGTCCACTGGATGTGTGAAGCACCCGCGCGGGTCTGGGACGTGGTTGATAAAGGCGCCATCAAAGTCGGCTTCGATGCCGATCTGGTCCTGGTCGATATGAATCGTGAAGAAACCATTCTGAATGAAAACCAGCTTACGAAATCGGGCTGGTCCCCCTGGCATGGGGTCACACTAAAGGGTTGGCCAGTCAAAACCTGGGTGGGGGGCAATTTGGTTTACAGCGATGGCAAAGTGAATGTCGACGTACGCGGAACCGCAGCCCGGTTTGATCACTCACGAGGGGGATACTGGAACTACTCGCTGTAAAAGAGGTGTCACAGAGCCCTTCATACTCCTTCCAGACAGCTCTAAACGCTGGAAATAAGGGGATTCAGTTGCAAATGGGGGGGCCTTCGAGTTAACTGGATGTACTGAATATCATTTACATCCTGTTGACTTCGAGGTTCCCGCATGTTGTCCAAAGTCTGCTGTTATTGCTTCTCGATCATTCTGATCGTCTCATCCCCTTTGCTGATCACCGCTCAGGAAGAGACTGAAACCACTTACAAAAAAACTGCGCAGCCGCAACAGATTCATCAGGTGCTCGCCGAAGGTGAAACCTTACCTGATAGCCGCATCAAAAAGCCTCGACATACGCGGGATGAATTCCATCCCTGGACACCACCGGGCAAGTTGGCCGAATGGGAAGCGGAACGATCCAAGCTGCAGACACAAATCGCAGTGAGTAACGGTTTATGGCCGCTGCCTCCAAAACATCCCCTCAACGCCACGATTCACGGAAAAATCAATCGGGGTGACTACACGATTGAAAAAGTCTTCTTTGAATCGCACCCCGGTCATTATGTTTGCGGAAACCTCTATCGCCCCGTTCATTTTACCGGAAAGGTTCCCGGCATTCTTTGTCCGCATGGTCACTGGGATCAGGGACGTTTTTACGAAGCAAAACTGGCAGAAGCTGAATCTCAACTTGCTCAAGGAGCTGAAAAACATCTTTCCGGTGCCCACTATCCTGTTCAGGCTCGCATGGCACAATTAGCCCGCCTCGGTTGCACGGTCTTTCACTATGACATGGTCGGTTATGCAGACAGCAAAAAAGTTGGTCATGGAAAATGGTTCCAGACTGTCGAGACAGAACTTCGCCTTGAAAATGGAATGGGATTACAAACATTCAACTCCATCCGCAGTCTCGACTTTTTACTCTCTCTGCCTGAAGTTGACCCGGATCGCATCGGTGTCACCGGTTCAAGTGGGGGAGGAACTCAAACCTTCATGCTCTGTGCGCTCGATGATCGTCCTGATGTCGCCTTTCCGGCAGTCATGGTTTCCACTGGCATGCAGGGGGGCTGTGTCTGCGAAAACGCGGCCTATCTACGGCAAGACATTAACAACGTCGCTATCGCTACTCTCTTCGCACCCAAACCAATGGCAATGTCGGGAGCCAATGACTGGACGATTGAAATCGAAACAAAGGGTCTGCCGGAACTCAAATCAATTTACGCGCTGTATGGTGCCGCCGATCGGGTTCAGGCAAAAACCTGGCCTGAATTCGGACACAACTACAACAATGTTGCCCGCAACATGATGTACAACTGGATGATTAACTACCTCAACCTGTCGGAATCAACTCCCTTTATCGAGGAAGATTTCTGGCCGGTGCCACCCACTGAATTGTCTGTCTTCAATGAAGAGTATCCGCTGCCGGAAAATGCCAGAACAGGTGAAGAACTGGCAGCCTATATGACTGACTACTCCAATGCCCAGTGGGACGAAATGGTCAATCATCCCGGCAATATTTATTCGGAATATCAACGCATTATGGAAGGAGCTTCCGATGTATTACTCGGTTCTCCTCTCTCTCAGACCAATAGTTCGAGTCACACACGAGTCGACATGGAACTCGATGACTCTGAGATTGGTAAAATCAAGTATTACAAAGGACTGTTAAAAAGTGACAAAACCGGTGCTGCAATTCCGTATCTGTTCCTGACTCCGGAAAACTATCGTGGAGAAGTAATCCTCTGGTTGGATGAAACAGGTAAACAGCATCTCTTTACCGAGCAGGGAGATTTGAAAGAGAATGTCAGAAAAACTCTGAAGAATGGTTACGCCATTGCCTCGATTGACCTCTTCTTAACCGGCGAGTCGCTGCAGGGTAAATCATTCGCTGAACTCTGGCAGGTCGATGAGGACTTCGCAGACTATACCTTCTGTTTTAATCATCCCCTGTTACAACATCGTGTGACTGATGTACTCACGATTGTTAATTCATTTCAGCAGAACAAGGACATCGAAAAAATTCACCTCACCGGCAAGGGTCACGCTGCTGTTGTGGCCCTACTGGCCAATGGACGCATGGATCAACCGGACAAACTGGGAACCTTGAAGCTCGATCTCGATCAGTTCGATTTTACTCAGGTGAAAACGTATCAGGATCCTGCATTTTTACCTGGTGCCCTGAAATATGGCGGTCTCTATCACCTTGGTCTACTCAACGCACCGTTTGAAACCATTACCTTGTATGGAGTGAATGAGGCAGGGGATGCTTACCCGGGATTCTCTGAAAAGTACACTCACTGGCTCAAGTCGCCTGCGACTCGTAAAGCAAAATTGAGTTTCAATCGACAGTCAGGCGAACTCACCGACCAAGTCTGGGAATAAGTCATCCCACCACTTCCCACAATAGGGTTCATCATGTTTCGACAAATATCCTCGGTCCTGACTCTGCTGCTCTTCTTCTCCCTACAAACTATCTTGTGTGCTGAAGAGCAAGTTAAGAACTACAGATTCCTGTATAACTCTGATGCCGGGAACATCTTTATGGATGTACAACCCCCAATGCAGCCGGAGCAGGTGTATGGTTATGTCGATGAAGTTGCTGAAACGGAAGCAACGACCTTTCTGATCTCTCCTTATCTGGCGATGGTGATGAACTTCCCCTCGAAGCATGTCCGCATGCTGGGAATGGGAGAGGATGAAGAAACAACCCAGCGAATTCAGAGAGAGGGTGTTGAGGAAACAGGCAAGGGGACGCTCGCACGTACTGCCCTGAATCTAAAGGCCCTGGTCGATGCAGGACATGACCCATTGAAACTGGTGATCGACAGAGCGCGCGAGAAGGGGCTGGAGACATTCATCTCGGTTAGGTTAAACGAAGTACACTGGGTGAATGAGCCTGATACTTATCCGTACAACCTCATCATCTCCCGCTTCTGGAAAGAACACCCCCAATACTGGATCGGTAAACCGAACGATCCCCTGCCTGAACTGCACCAGGAGATTCTCGGCAAAAGAACCAGCCCGGTTGTTTATGGCTGGTTACCCGGAGGATTGAACTTTGCATTACCCGAAGTACGGGAATGGCGACTGACTCAGATCCAGGAGTTCCTCGATCGCTATGATGTCGATGGAATCGAACTCGATTTTCAGCGGTTTCCCATGTACTTCAAACATGAAGAAGCAGAACAGCACCTCGATACGATGACAGGGTTCGTACAGGAAGTTCGCAATCGGACAGTCGAAGCGAGTCAGAAACGAAATCACCCCATTCTGCTTTCTGTACGCACCATGGCCAAAGTCGAACAGAATAGACAACTCGGGCTCGATGTCTCGCGGTGGGCGAAAGAGGGCCTCGTCGATTTTGTGGTGGCTTCCCATTATCTCCGAAACGATTTTGATCTGCCGATTCAGGCCTACCGCGAAATCCTGCCGGAAGGATTCCCACTCTACGGTTCGATCGAAGTCGAACAATCGGAAGAACGCTATCGGGAACTCGCCACCGAACTCCACAAGAACAAGGTCGACGGCATTTATCTGTTCAACTATTTCACCTCGCGAGAACGGGGAGTTGAACCCGATTTTGACCTCGCCCGTGAATTGGGAAAACGTCCTGCAGGGGAGTGAATTCTGAGGATTTTGGGGTCCTTTAAGACCTGGATTTAACACTTACCCACCGGTCACAAAAAACGCCGCTTCCTCCTGCAAATCAATGACTTACACATATTCCAACAGGCGGAATCCGTTCCCTTTCTGGTCAGCATCTCCTTGACCGATTGACATAAGTGACCCACAATTAAAGAGTCACATACGTCATGATGTGACATCGGCTTACGCCTCATCGTGTCTACCGCGAAGTCGATCGCCTTTTCCGTCATCCACGCAACCTCCGTACTGGGGAACCTGATGGCCAGCAAATCTGCTTCTCAAAAAACGGCGCGTTCAAAAAAGTCGGTCAAAAACAAATCCACAGGGATGACTCGACACAGCCAGCATACGAACTCACGCCCCCCCAAACCAAAATCAGCAGAGAACACACTTTCTATCGGTGAGTACCTGATTCAACGACTTCAAGATTATGGTCTTAAGGATCTGTTTGGAATTCCCGGTGACTTTATCCTGCAGTTTTATGGCATGCTGGAAGAAAGTCCGATTCGTGTCATCGGAACAACTCGGGAAGATAACGCCGGTTACGCAGCAGATGGTTATGCACGGGTGAATGGCCTCGGTGCGGTTTGTGTCACCTATTGTGTCGGTGGTCTGAGCCTCACCAACTCGATTGCCGGAGCTTATGCCGAGAAATCACCGGTCATTGTCATTACAGGTGCGCCCGGTTTGAAAGAACGCGAATCGGATCCATTGCTGCACCATCGTGTGCGCGACTTCAGCACGCAGCGCGAAGTCTTCGAAAAGATCACTGTCGCTTCCACCTCACTGGAAGACCCACTGACTGCCTTCCGTGAAATTGATCGATGTCTGGAAGCAGCCGTGCGATATAAACGACCTGTCTACATCGAAATTCCTCGCGATCAGGTGCATGTGGTTCCTGAAGTTCCATACAAGCCTTCTCGAAATAACATTAAAAGTGAAACAAATGCTCTCAAGGAAGCTCTGGAGGAAGCGCAGGAGCTACTTGGCAAAGCAACAAAACCGGTCATCATCGCCGGGGTCGAAGTCCATCGATTCGGTCTGCGGGAAGAGGTTCTTAAATTCGCTGAAAAGCATAACATTCCGCTCTGCACGACTCTGCTTGGCAAGTCGGCCATCAGCGAGAAACACCCTTTACACATCGGTGTGTATGAGGGGGCGTTAGGACGGGCAGGAGTTCAGGAGTTCGTGGAAGGTTCCGACCTGGTCATCATGATCGGAACCTTCATGACGGACATTAACCTGGGCATTTATACGGCTCATCTCGATCCAGGTCGCTGTATCTACATCACCAGTGAAAAACTCCGCATGGGACATCATCACTTTCATGATGTCCTGCTGACCGACTTTGTTCAGGGGCTGACCAAATTGAAGGGTGCCAGCAAAAAACGGGCAATTCCGGCTGAGCTGAAGCCCAAGATCAAACCCTACGAATTGAATCCGGAGAAAAAATCACTGTCGGTCGCATGTTCACCCGACTGAATCAACAACTGGCGGACGATACCGTGGTTGTTGCGGATGTGGGTGATTCTCTGTTTGCCGCAGCAGATTTGACCATCTACAAACATACCGAGTTTTTAAGCCCGGCCTATTACACTTCGATGGGATTCGCCATCCCTGCAGCGCTCGGTGTTCAGGTCGCCAATCGAAACCTGCGTCCGCTGGTGCTGGTGGGTGATGGTGCTTTTCAGATGACCTGCAATGAACTCGCTACCGGTTTACGATATGGTTTTAACCCCATCGTGATTGTGCTCAACAATAAAGGGTACACCACAGAGCGATTTATTCAGGAAGGTCCCTTCAATAACATTCCGAACTGGAACTACCATCGTATCCCAGACCTGTATGGTGGTGGGTGGGGATTTGAAATCCATACCGAAGGTGACTTTGAAAAAGCTCTTAATGCCGCATTAGGCAATGAAGATGCCTTCAGTCTATTAAACGTGCACCTGGAACCACGCGATACCAGCCCCGCGCTCAATCGTCTGGCCACCCGGATTGGCAAAGGGATGGCTAAATAATCGCGATTGAATTCGCAACCTGATTAAATGAAAAACGCGAACTGTAACTTGTGTTGCAGTTCGCGTTTCCGGTTTATGAGCTTATTTACTGTCGATTACAGTAGTCGATTTAGTTAGCTGTCGCTTCGGCAGCTTTCACATTGATACGTCGACCTTGCTGATCGAAGTAAACTTCGCCATCAGTCAAAGCGAACAGTGTGAAATCATTTCCCATTCCGACATTACGACCGGGATGCCATTTGGTTCCGCACTGACGGGCAAGGATATTGCCAGCGAGAACAGCCTGTCCGCCGAATTTTTTAATTCCGCGACGTTGTGCGTTGGAATCGCGACCGTTACGACTCGATCCCTGACCTTTCTTATGTGCCATTGTTCTTTTCCGTTCCTGTGAAACCGTTCCTGCAAGCTGATTACAGGCTATTTTGTATAGTATAGAAACTGGCCCTCAATCGGAGTCGTTTCTGGTGAATTCTGGAGAAGGAGAGAATTTATCCAAATCATCGGGTCTGATGCAAGTCTGACACCACTTTGAGCCCGAAAAAACCAGCGTTCCTGCTCAAAAAACTGATGATTCGCTCAGGTATTCTTAGCGGGAAGCGGTTTGATCAACTGTCACTTCCGTCGGGCGATAGATCCATTCCGCATCATCCTGAGGGCGAAATTCCCGTTCGGCTTCCTCGTACTGATCACCCGGACGGGCATATTTCAGCACGATTGTCCGCTTCAGCAGATTTTTGTTCTCGGGATTGATGCTGTAAGCACTGGAGAACCCACTGGCATAAACAGTAAAGAAGTCGGTTCTACGATCCACACCAGTCCAGATCGCGACTCCATACTGATATTTCTCAGGATCTGACTCGGACAAATCCCCAGTCAATTCGAGGTTCGATTGGAGAGGAAGTCGCTCCCGTTTAGCGATCAACTTCACAGCTTCGGGCAGGATTTGGTCCTGATAGACTTCTGACTGATCATTATCGGAGGTGACCAGTTCGAACTCGGGGGTGAAGATATTGCCGATTCGCTTTTTATCTTCCACGTTAACTGGAGTTTGATCTGCTTTATCGACAGGGCGCTCCACCGGTGTGTTTCGAACCTTGTAAATCAGGTACCAGACCGTTTTTCGCACTTTTTCACCCGTGCGTGGATCGGTCAATTCCAGGGGAAGCATCCGCATTGGTTTAAAGGAGACATCCAGAATCCACAGATCATCCTGCAATTCGAGCTCAGCACTGGACGGATTCTGCTTCAGCACGGGAAGAAATCCACCCGTCTCTTTGCTGACTTTCTGAGGAGCTGCCCCATCTTCTGGAGCATCTTCCTGCCTAACAGCAGACTGCTGAAGCAGAACAGAGATAAAAGACTCACCCTGAACAGGGCTTTAAAGTCTGACATTATAGGACTTTCCGTCATGGGAATTACCCGCTGGATACGGGATAAGTTATCGACACCACACTCTACAGGGTGCGAATCCACATATTGTCTTTATGGTAACCAGCTTGGAGTATACCAGTCGACAAAAATAGGGTCAAGACGCTATTCTAGCAGAAACCAAGCCAGTTCAGGCAGTTATAACGCCTGGACCGGTCAGCGAAATCGGCTTGAATAGGGGGATTCTGGACCATTTTAAGGCGACCCTGCCAGTGGTTCTGGAGGCTCTGCCCCCTGTTTTTAGTAGAGATCCATCCCCGTCAGGACCTTTTCCACAGAGTCCGCCTTCTCGGCCACTTCCAGCACGCTCCGGTAGATCTCTTCCACATCAACCGTACTCCGGGGATAGTTTTCCACCATTACGAAATAATTGGTACCGTCGATCTCTCGCAGAGCCAGGCCTCCATGTGGGATTTCGGAATTCAGAAAAAGAGCCCGTTCGTAAAATCGCTCTTCAGCCGGTCCGCAGATGCTGTAAATTTTAAGCAGGCGATCTGTCAGGCTATGTTCACTCGGCTCAATGAAGACCTGCTGCTTACGTCCATTTGAAAAGGTAACGAGGATCGTATATTTTTGATTGCTGCGTTCCCAGGAGACGTTCTGATGATTTTCAAAAGCCGATTTCAGCAGACTCTCCATATCCGGAATCTGTCCCCAGATCGCATGTAACCATTGAGCCGCTTCGAGTCCATTGGCCGGACGATTTTCAGGGGCTTTGGATAGCATGGCACAAACACAGTCCACCATCTCAATCGAAACGGCAGGCGCCTGTTTACGAATGGAAGGAATTTTATGTTGCTGCACCTGCTGAGTGAGATCTTCCAGAGTCTCTCCCACAAATGGTAACCTGCCGGTCAGTAACTGGTAGTAACAGACCCCCAATGAGTAAACATCGCTTTGAGTTGAAGCGGGTTCGCCTGCTAAGACTTCGGGAGCCATGAAGTGGGGAGTTCCAGCCAACTCATTGGGATGGGATTTATCGAAAACCCGTTTTGCCAGACCAAAGTCGGCAATTTTCGGAATCCCCTGCAGGGTGAGCAGAATGTTGTCCGGTTTCAAATCGCGATGCAGTATTTCATGACGATGTGCCTGTGCCAGGCCATCGGCGATCTGTGTTGCTAATGCCGTCGCGCGGATTGGTGTAAGTCGCCCTTCAGCTTCAATAACCTGCTGCAAGGTTGGCCCGGTGACCAGTTCCATTTCCAGGAAATGATGGCCATCTATCTCCCCCATCGCGTGAGTGGTGACGATGTGTGGATGAACCAGTTTTGCGGAAGATGTTCCCTCTGAATAGAATCGCTCCAGAAAATTATCGTGGTGCGACATTGTTTTGTTAGAAAGAACTTTCAGAGCACACTTTCGTTTCAGCTGTTGATGATGTGCGAGATAAACCCGCCCCATACTTCCCTGGCCAAGGAGCAATTCACACGCATAGACATGAATCTGTTTTCCAACTAAATCAAGCTCATTCAGATCGAGTATCGAACTTTTTTTGCGATTGAAGAGCTCATTCGGTTTAAGCAAATCACGGGCATACAGAGAATCAGCGAGACTGCTTTCCAGGGAGAGGACCAGAGGTTGCTGACACCGAGGGCAGGGGAGACTTTCTTCTCCCTGTCTATAGGCGATATTGCATCCCTGGCAGTAGCGAATCAAATCGGAGGAAGTCTCTGTGACCATATTTGTCTGGGAGCTTATACAGAAGGGGTATCAAAATTGTGCGAGCCCCTATCGCCACAGGTAAGCGAGAAGAGACACTGTTCACTATACCAAGCTTATTTTAAGGAATGTAGATCTGTTTAGAGAGACTTTTCAGAATTACAAGTCAGGGAGGTGTCCACCAGTTCCAGACAGCAGGGAAACCTGCTTTTTCAGTCAACTTCGGGTTGTCCCTTGAAACCGTGGTTGAACTCTGAAAAGATTGAGGCATCACACCACGCAGTTTTTAAATCCCACCTTAACTGTAAAAATCCGAGTTGCCGTGAATCCACATGACGAATTGACTGCCCTGCTGCAACTATTCCCCCAACCTCAGCCACTCATGCGCGGGCCGAACACGTTCCGCCAGCTCTTGTCCCCGATGCCTTTCGACGCTTACTCGCTCACGATCACCACATGACGATCGCGATGGAAGAATTTTTCGATTGCGAAGTCAATGTGAAGGTCCTCGAAGAGAAAGTGATCGACGAGCTTTACTGTCGTATGATTCTGCTGGAGAGTGATCAAACCGGACAAGTGGTGCAATTTGGGATTGTGAGATTCAACTTCGAGTATGTGACTGAGGAAGTTAAACAGGAGATCTCTCTCGCGAGATTCCACTGGTCGAGTCTTAATCAATCATAATGTATTAAGGCACATCGATCTGGGAGCGGTATTAAGAATCAATCTGGGACCGACCATGGCCGGCTATTTTAATGTGCCAACAGGAACAGAGACCTTCGGTCGCCTGGCTACCATTTTCTGTAATGGTCAACCCGCTGTTGACTTGCTTGAAATTGCCACACCTCTCGCCGACGAAACGGATCAGTAATTCTCAACATATCGAGGATGAAGGATCGTCGCCGACTGAAAAGCGTTTCTGTAAACAAAGCAGTCGTGCATTCAATTCTCGACCATAGCTTCTGCTCAGTTTCAGAAGTTCTAATGCATAACAACATAGCTTAATCCTTAAGCGATTCTGCACAGCAACTTAACAAACTGTTTGGAGATCTGCAAAACGGTTCCGAGAAATCTTTGAAGCTAAATGGCTGTGCTGCCAACGCTTATCCATTGCAGCGCAACAAGACACCATTTCCTGAATGGGTTAAGCACCCTGAATTGGTACTCAACTTGCAATATCTTTAGCGACTCAAATCTCAGGGATTAGAGCGAAGTTTCTCTGGGGACACACGCCCTTAGCTACGCTCTTTACCCAGTCTCTCATAATTCAGATCGACATCACGATTTTTTCATAGAACAGCAGACACTACCCTACATATCGGATGAATTTGATCTTTCAGGATCTCCGATATCAGTATTAAGATTAAATCCGATTCAGGAGGAATCTGGGTATGAATGTACTCAGGATGGTCCGGCCGGGTGATCCATTTCTTAACCCGGCCACACCCGATATTGGTCTGGCTCAGCCTGATCTACTGGCTGACTCCGCTTACACTTCAGGCAGACCCCGGAGGTGATCAGGAGAGACTCCATCCCCCACCCCGAGACACACTCGATACTGAAACTGAGTCACTTCCTCCCGAACTTTTCCAACAACGACAGGCACTTCTGCCACTGCTCTACCGGGATCGCCAGCACGAAGCGATCTATAAAGAAATTCGCCGAGCATTCATCGCCGGACGAACCGTAGAAGGTCTTCAGCTTTTACAGCAACTCTTCGATGCTGACGAGGACAGTTTTTACTGGCCCACTCAATCTCCGACTCCGATTTCAATCCGGGGTGCTGCTCAGGAACTCTTCTTCCAACAATCGCCTGCTGAGTGGTTACTGTATGCCAAGCTGAATGAACCGGCGGCAACGGCTCTCCTTGAAGAAGCTCAAAGTTCCCACGACACCAAACTCTATCATGAGTTAGTCAATCGATTTGCATTTACTTCTGCCGGCTGGGAAGGTCGCCGTTTTCTGATCTACCATGCTCTCGACCGACATCGTTTTCACGAAGCATATCACCATCTCTCCCAGATGCTCGGTTCTGAAATTCATCGTGATCGTCTGACTGCCAGTGACTTTACCCTGTACAACTTTTTGAAAGATCAGGTGCAGTCTGATTCGTGGAATGAAAGTTATTCAAACCAACATCCATTACGAACAGCCATGCTTGAAGACTCGACAACACGAGACTATCCAGTACTGCAGATTTCACAAAGTAATTTCGATTCCCGATATTTCTCACCAGTTTCTCATTCTGATTTGAGAACAGTCTGGCAGGATATTACCCCTCCCTATCTGAAGGCAGTCTGGTCCGCTTCTCATGTCGAGGCTGATAGCCAACTGCTCGATCAGACGATGGAGTACTGGGAGCAGGAACAGGCCGGCGAGTTAAAACCAGCAGCAGTGGGCTGGAAACCGATTGTCGTCGGAGAAACCGTTTATGTTCGCAGTTACGACACAATCAACGCATACAATCTCAAAACGGGTGAAGAGCTCTGGCAGTATTCCTGTCAAAGTCGCTTCAGTCCCTTACTCGAAAACTTTCGTCCTCACAGTCGCTTACACAGCCGAACTCAATTCTCGCAGTTAACCTCCGAACTGAATCTCGAACAGATTCTGGTGGGTAACAATCTGCTGGGAACCTTAACCCACGACAAATCACGATTGTACCTGATTGATGAAGTTGAACTTGAGGCGATGAAGACTCCTGTTCCAGCAAGTGTTATCTCCATCTCAGATGGTGTTAACGATGAAGCCGAAACGCGTCGTCGCACGAACCGATTGATTGCCCTGCCGTTGTTGCAGGAACAGTCTGTAGAAAACAAACCCGTTAAAGCGAGCTGGAGCCTGGGAGGATTGACTCACCAGACAGACCCACGTCAGAACAATGTTCTCTCTGGCCATTTTATACTTGGCCCACCTCTGGTTCATGGAAATGAACTTTATCTGCTCACCGAGCATAAACAACAGATTAACCTGGTCGCACTGGAAGCAGAATCTGGAAGTCTGTTGTGGTCACAGGGGATTGGTTGGGTCGAGTTTCTGATCGATCAGGACATGAACCGAACCTATCGAGCAGCGACCCCCATCCTGGCCCATAACCTGCTACTCTGTCCCTGCCTGACAGGTACATTAGTGGCTGTCGATCGATCGTCCGGGTCATTGCGATGGGTTTACGACTACCGGGAACCTGGGGACAGCCAGCAGCAGCGACA
Source organism: Planctomycetaceae bacterium (assembly GCA_041398805.1). Taxonomy (GTDB): domain Bacteria; phylum Planctomycetota; class Planctomycetia; order Planctomycetales; family Planctomycetaceae; genus Polystyrenella. Next base: position 148,514 of record JAWKUC010000008.1, read on the forward strand.
CTGGTCTCGTCGTTCCAAGGGTAACCGGGGACACATCGGTTTCGACGATTTCCCACTCGTCCATGATGACCGTATTCTTTACCTGCCGCATCAATCCGAACATCTGCACTGCATTGACCTGACAACAGGTAAAACTTTATGGAAACAATTACGCAAAGATGCTGACTATATTGGAACACTGGATGACAAACTTGCTTTCGTAGTCGGGCGTAAATCATGTCGGGGGCTTTCCCTGCGAAATGGTAGAGAACTCTGGTCCTCGCGTCTGGGAACCCCCAGTGGAATGGGGACACGGGCTGGCTCTGTTTACCTGTTACCCCTGCAATCGGGACAAGTTGCATCAATTGAAATTCAAACGGGTGCTTATTCCGGGCTCAGTCATCTGCATAACCGAGTGGATACTCCTGATGTAAACGCTACGACCACCGCTTTATTCAATTCAAACGAAGAGGTGGAAGCCGAGACGGAACAGGCTCCCCAGGTTCAGTGGTCGCCTGGCAATTTAATTGCGAATCAGGACTACATCATTTCTGCGGGTCCCCGAGGAATCACCATTTTCCCACAGGCAGGCTCACAAGTTTATCAAAGCGACTCGTCAGGCAACTCCACCGAGGTTGAATTGACTGTGGCTACTGAAGAAGAAAGTGCTAAACCCCGGGATGCCTATCATCATTTACGTCGAGCGGAACTATCCCTGATTCTGGATCAACTGGAAGAGGCTCAACAATCTCTGGAACTGAGCCTGCAGCAGGGTGAGGCGTTAACCTCTGAAGATCGAAATAAGGCCCAGCATTTACTGAGGGAAGTTCTGTTCGCCCGCTTACGATCTGAGCCTTCCAATCGCGAGTCTCACTCTCGACTTCTTCAGCAATTTGCACAGACCAAGGCTGAAGAAGGAAGGCTGTTGATGGAGGAAGCGGAGTTTCAGCTGCTCAATGGCAACCATAAAGAAGCATGGCAAAATGTCATCGCTTTGGCTGAATATGATTTGAATCTTCCATTGATGGATTTGACAGACGCCACATTAACAATCACGCCGCGCAGCTGGATTCCATTAATGCGAAAACGTCTCCTCGCAACAGGAGGGAATTCATTCAAGCATCTCTTTGAATTACAGTGCCAACGCTATCTTGCCAGGGCCATGGAAGAAACCGATTCAGATCGGTTGGAAGTTCTGCTCGTTCTATTTGGCAACGGAGAAGAGACAGCGGAAGCTAAACTGCAGCTTGCTCAGCAGTATTTCACCGACGGAAAATACCACCTGGCCGAGCAACTCTGGATGAGTGTGCGTGAGTTCCCCAATCAGCAGTATGCCAGGGTTGCCAGTGACAACCTGATTCAGCTGTGGAAGCAGTTTGATCAGTATCAACTTGCCGCTGCTGAAATTGAACGATCCCGTGCACTACAAAACTACGACAATGCCGATTCAGACGCGATGTTGCGACTCTGTTTGCGACAGATCCAGAAACAGGACTCACCTGTCACGCGGATTCGTATCAGTGAAGAACGATGGTCGGATGAAGGGGCTGAATTGATGGGTTATCGAAGTGCCCTGCAATCAGATACTCCTACACCGTTCACTCTGCTCACAAAAGGCTCGGGGCATACTGGAAAACTGACTCTACTTGATCGACTGTCGGGTAACATTCTCGAACCGATTGATGTTCCTACTGGAACGTTATCTCACCAGCTTTCGAGTAATCAACTCTTTGGCAGCCAGCTTTGCCTGGGTGGCAGCAACACCGCTATCGGGCTTTCACTTTTGACACGAAAAGCCGTCTGGGAAGTTTCTCCCGATACAGGATTACGACGGGATTCGCTTTCGGTGTTAACGATCAATTCCGATTACACAATCCTGCGAAGTCGGCATCAGATCGCCGTCGTCGATACAGGAACGGGGAAGATTTTATGGCAACGGGATGAAGTCAGTCCTGCCGGAAATCGTCTGAACACAGGTCAGACGGGAGTGATGGGTGATGCAGAAGCGCTGGTCATGTTTGAAGATCATCTTAACTACACCGTCTTCACAACACGAACAGGTGAGGAACTGCGGCAGGGTCAGTTCACTTTTGATCCAAGCGAACGTCATTATATTTTCGGTCGCAAAATCTTCTACTTCGAACCAGAAGGTGAAGCCAGCTCAGTCTGTCTGTACGATCCCTTGAGAAACCGCTATGTCTTTAAAAGAGAGGTTGATCGACCTGTCTTCAGCTCGCGTACCTCCGACGAAAAACTCGCCTTACTTTCCCCTGTGGAAAACAGCCAGGATGAGAATCGCATGCTGCTGGAGATTATTGATCCGGAAGCAGAAACTCATCTGCTTAAATATGAACTCAACGAGGAAGAAGCCCAACGTCTCAGTTTTCTTAGAGTCTTTGATGATCGGGACCATTACTACGTGAACCTGCAACAACACGATAATAATGCACTCGACCTCCCCGGCAGTACTATCCTGCGGGTGATACTTTACTCGACAACATGACCATTCGAGGTAAGGTACTCGCGTTTGAGAAGAAATCCGGCAAGCTGTTGTGGCAGCGAACGTTCCAACCCGCCTCTGTGTTGCAACTGACTCCGCATCAGGTTCCCTGCCTGATTCTCGTAAGTCGAACACGAGACCGCGTGAATCCGAATTTGCACTCACTGGCGATCGAGGCGATTGATAACAAAACGGGTGAAACATTAGGATTCCATGATGAAATCCTGACTGACCGACTCGTCTTTGCAACTTACGATCCGGAAGATCGACGTATATCACTCGTCGCCCATCGGACGCGTATTAACCTCGATTTACTCTCAGAAACTATCTCTGCACCTCTGCAGGCCCAATGAGCTTTCTGATGTAAAATGTCGTCGGGAATGCGACACTCTCTCTGTCTCTCTAAGCCGAGAGGTGACTATTTCTGCGAAGCTGATATGATGGAATAGTCTGCTCAGGATAATCTCCGGGCTTCTCTTTCCATTTCATTGCTTCTGCAGAGGTCGCGACGTTCATGTTTCCGGATGACAAGTATCAGAAAGGGGAGCCTGCTACTCCGCAGGAGATTTCAGACCCCGAAATCATTATCAGCTCCGATACCCGACGCGAGAACAGAATTCCCCCCGGACAGGTAAGGACCCGCAAATGGCCGGTGCTACAGGCCGGATTAATTCCTGAGATATCCACCGAGGAATGGTCTCTGGAAGTCTTCGGTCTCGTTGAAAAGCCTTTCCGCCTCAACTGGAAACAATTCCAGGAATTACCGCGTGTGAAGGTTTTTTCTGATTTTCATTGTGTTACCCGGTGGTCACGTCTGGGTAACCTTTGGGAAGGGGTTTCCACTCAGGAGATTGCTCAACGAGCTGAAATCAAACCGGAGGCGAAATATGTAATCGCGCATGGTTTCGATAACAACTGGTCAACCAATCTTCCGTTGGAAGAGTTTCTTTCACCCGATTCACTCCTGGTCGATTTGCATGAAGGGGCTCCCCTGAATGCCGATCATGGTGGACCTGTCCGGTTAGTGGTCCCTTTACTGTACGCCTGGAAAAGTGCCAAGTGGTTGAAAGCTATTGAATTCGTCGCTGCCGACAGCCCCGGTTACTGGGAACGGGTCGGTTACCATAATCATGGTGACCCCTGGACAGAAGAACGATTTAACGACGGGCAACCTGACAGTTACACAGAAAACCTGGATTTTTAACTTCCTTGAATGACATTTTGATCCTGAAAAAACGAGAGTGCTCTTTAAATGTTGTCTGCTCCATTTACTTTCCGACGAGTTTTACTATCCACGCTTCATCTCTGTCTGTTTTTGACAGTGGCGAACTTTGTCACTTTGCTTAACGCAGAGGACGAGAACGCTCGTCCGAATATTCTGATCATTTTGTGCGATGATCTGGGTTATAATGATCTGGGTTGCTTCGGACATACCGCTATTAAATCTCCGGTACTTGATCAACTGGCTGCCGATGGAGTGCGGTTCACGGACTGTTATGCTGCTGCACCGGTCTGCTCTCCGTCGCGAGTCGGCATGCTCACCGGGCGAACTCCGCATCGCCTCGGTGTGTTTGACTGGATTCCGGAAGGAAGTCCGATGCACATGAAGTCGGACGAGACGACATTTGCAACACTTCTCAAAAAGAATGGATATCAGACAGCGCACATTGGAAAATGGCACTGCAATGGCCAGTTCAATCGTCCGAGCCAACCCCAACCGAGTGATCATGGGTTTGATTACTGGTTCTCTACTCAGAACAACGCATTGCCGACCCATCACGAACCAGTCAACTTTGTGCGGAATGGTGAAGCAGTTGGTCCACTTACAGGTTACTCCAGTGATATCATTGCTGATGATGCCATTCGCTGGCTCAAACAACGGGATCAGGAGGAACCTTTTTGCCTGGTCGTCTGGTTTCATTCCCCGCATGAAGTGATCGCTACAGCACCTGAGTATGTCGAACAATACAAGGAATTCGAACCGGAAAAACGGGCTGAGTATTATGGAAACGTCGCTCATATGGATGCGGCTGCGGGTCGAATTCTGGGAGAACTTGATAGCGAGAAGCTACGAGATAACACCTTTGTGCTGTTCACCAGTGATAATGGTCCGGAAACCTTGAACCGGTATGGTCCACGTTCCAGTCGTTCGTATGGTTCACCCGCTCCGCTACGGGGAATGAAACTTCACGTCTATGAAGGTGGAATTCGTGTGCCGGGAATTATCCGCTGGCCGGGGCATGTGGAAGCAGGTTCAACCAGCGCAGAACCTATCTGTGGGGTCGATGTGCTCCCGACAGTTTGTGCTCTGGCAGGTGTCGAGGTGACTGTCGATAAAAAACTGGATGGAGCAAACCTGTTGCCCTCCTGTCCAATGATACTATCGAGCGACCTCACCCGCTCTACTGGCGGTATGACCGAGCGCTCACTGCACGCAAAATCGCAATGCGAGATAGGGAATGGAAATTACTCGTCGGTAACGATTACAGCGAACCGGAACTTTATCATTTGCCAAGTGACATTGGCGAACAGACGAATCTCGCCAGTCAGGAAAAAGAACGTCTGGCTTCTATGCTGGCGCAACTGAAAGAACTGAACGATGAAATTACCGCAGAAGCCGCCGAAGCTGGCCGGAAAAAGGGGAAGTAGAAGTCAGCTCCCTGCAGGATCCTCTATCCCATTATCAGATTAAGCCGCGCGGAAATCGAGTTCGTCTTCATCGACGATTTCGATTTCATGTTCCAAGTAACGCAGAAAAGTCGGCAATGGCTCCCGATGCGGACCATGTTGTGGTTCGCGGCTCACGACCATCCCAGACGGCGACCAAATAGCAGCAGAATGAAATGCTACCGAAAAACAAAAGAGCTGCTGCAAAAGCTTCCGGATCGGGAGCCATATCGTCTTCATAAAATGAATCATTCGGCGTTGCCAACGGAAGATTGTCGGCAGTGAGCACGCCTTGATTCACTCCCTCCGGGTTCTGTTCCTGTAAATAACGAGCGTATTCGGTGATCGTCATTTTGTTCAGATCCGGGACAGGTTGAGCTGTGACCGGCTCTTCTACATTCTCAGTGAGAGCCATTCCTACCGCAGTTGTGTCTTCCTCGGACATGACTCGCGAAAGATCAGCAATGAAAAAGGGACTAACAACAAAAACATGGGGAAAGTGAGGAACAAACCGAACCGTCCCATCCAACCCCAGAAGGATCGGGGTAGGAATAGCAACAACCAGCGTCGGGAGGTCTCCAGAATAGAGGTGCTGGTATCAACCGTGTAGAGCGTATCGACCATCAACAGATCGAGTTCTCGGGCGACATAATAATCGATGTGCTGCTGGCGTTCTGGAGCAGATACGGTAGCCTGTGTTTTACGCCAGGTATCCAGAAATGCGACTCGCTTTTCAGCTTGTGCAAGCTTCTGTCCGAGTTTGACTTCCTTACGTTGATCTTCCCGCCATTTGGAGATGATCTGTAAAACCGAGATCAGGGCACCAATCATCGCCCCGAGACCGACAATCATTTCCTGTTGTTCCAACTGTACGACATCCTTTGTCTTGAGAAGCAATGCAGAGACATTCTCCTGTGGGACCGAATCCTTTCGATCTACCAGAATGTGAACGTCGTATAGGTAATTTGCCCGTTTATGGCCAGAGGAATTCGATTAGAACCACCTGTTTGTACAGTAATTCCACCGCATATTTTGATTCCGGCATTTGGCAGGAGGGGAATGATCGGTTATAAGGAGTCAGCCCTCCACCGAGGCACCTGGATTTAGCGTGTGATCTACCGGAAAATGAGATTGAATGAGCTGTGAAATTGGACAAGATATTCCCCGCGCATAGCCGAGTTGCTGCGCGAGGGAAAACTGGTCGCATTCGTCACCGAGACGGTCTATGGCCTCGGTGCACGCGGCTCGATCAACAGGCGGCTGCCCGGATTTTTGAAGCAAAAGAGCGACCCAGTTTTGATCCACTGATTGTGCACATTGCCGAGAGAGATCAACTAAATCTGCTGGTCAGCGAAATTCCCCCATGGCCTCCAGGTTAGCGGACGCCTTCTGGCCTGGTCCCTTGACCCTGGTACTCCCGAAGAAAGAAGTTGTCCCCGATCTGGTGACCTCCGGCTTACCCAATGTGGCCGTGAGAATTCCGGCTCATCCGGTGGCGAGAGAATTATTATCAGTCGCCGGAATTCCTGTGGCTGCCCCCAGCCCAATTTATTTGGCCAGGTCAGCCCTACTTCCGCGTTGCATGTTCAGGAGCAACTGGGAGATCGGATCGATTACATTCTCGACGGGGGAAATTGCACGGTTGGGTTAGAATCGACAGTAGTTGGTGTGACGGGCGATGTGGTTACGCTGTTACGCCCGGGGGGAACTCCACTGGAAGCGCAGTAGAGGAAGTCGTCGGGAAGGTCGTCTTACCAGAGGCAACTGCGGAGGACGATACCAAACCACAAAGTTCTCCCGGGATGTTGCTCAAACATTATGCCCCGCGTAAACCCTTATATCTGGTGGATGATCTCTCCCGAGCTGGCGAGAGATTTGCCCCCGCGGAGACTGGCGTTCTAGCGTTTGGTAATTCGGAAGAGTTGACTCGCTTTGCGGCTGTGGAGCAATTATCGGAAGGCTCCGATTTAAGGGAGGCGGCGATTCACTTTTTTTCCGGGATTCGCAGATTGGACAAATGCGATATTCGCCAAATCGTGGCGACTCCATTTCCGGATGAAGGTTTAGGTCGAGCGGCTGAATGACCGCCTGCGACGAGCAAGTCTACGCTAAACAGAAGACTGCGTCCCGGTTTTGTATTGATTTTAAGATTTTAAACGGGCTGCTGTAGCAATTTTCAGAGTCAGATTCTATCACTGTCTCAAGCTCGCTCCAACTTTTGGGAGAAGTGATTACCAGCTGGCCAAAACAGGGAATACTTCATGGATGTATGGCACTTACTTCTGGACATTGTGCTGTTGCTCGGTGCTTCATTGTTACTGGGAGGGCTCTGTCTCCGGTTTGGGCAATCGCCATTGGTCGGTTATCTGCTGGCAGGAATGCTGCTCGGGGGACCGGGAGGAATCGAACTGATTCATCCGGGTCATGAGATTGAATCGATCGCTGAACTCGGTGTCTCCTTATTACTTTTCGGACTCGGTTTGGAATTTTCCTGGCAGCGATTAACATCACTCGGCAAAAAAACATTATTCAGCGGATTCCTGCAGGTGATCATCACCGCTCTTCTGGGAACCTGGATCTCCAGCCTGTTCGGACTGGGAATGAAGGAGTCTGTTGCGATTGGGGCGATGATCGCCCTCAGCAGTACAGCCTGTGTGCTGCGGGTGCTTAATGATCAGGCGGAGATCGATAGCAGTTATGGTCGCAACGCACTGGCCATCCTGCTGGTCCAGGATATGGCTGTCGTACCGCTGGCGCTCATTATGAGTGTGATGTCACAACCCGATTCAGAAACATCCTTTATCTGGCCACTCCTGAAAATTCTGGGCATGACATCGATATTGGTTGTTGTGTTATACGTCTTTCTTAACATCATCGCCGTCCGCGCCTTGGGAACATTGACGTTAAAGGAAAACCGGGAGTTAACTGTCCTGCTGGCTGTGGCGACCGGGTTAGGTTCTGCCTGGGCAGCACATGCCGTCGGAATTTCACCGGCGATGGGAGCCTTTGTCGCCGGAATGTTTCTGGGGAACTCTCCATTTGCGACTCAAATTCGGGCTGATATTTCTTCATTACGCGTCATCCTGTTAACGCTGTTCTTTGGAGCGGTAGGGATGGTGGCCGATCCCTTCTGGCTGGTGCAGCACGCCCTGCTGGTAACTGGAGTGGTGCTCTTACTGCTCGCCGGAAAGACTTTAATTATCAGTCTCATTCTGGTTGTGCTTGGTAAGCCACTTCGAATCGCGGTTGCGACTGGTTTATGCTTATCACAAATTGGAGAATTCGCATTTGTCCTCGGGACGATCGGTAAAGATGCGGGTGTGCTGGCAACGGACACCTACCAGTTGATTGTTTCTTCCACAATCGTCACCCTGTTTTTGAGTCCCTATCTGGTGATTTATGCTCAACGATTTGGAACAGGAATCGAGCGACTATTGAAACCAGGCATGAAGGAGGAAACCGCGAAGGACTCTTCCGGAGATCATCCCCAACCGGATTACATCATCATCGGCTTCGGTCCAGCCGGAGAGCGGGCCAGTATTCCGTTACAGGAGAACGCGGCGAAAGTAATGGTGCTCGATTTAAATAAGGCGGGAATCAAGAAAGCGATGGAGGCCGGCTTCGCTGGCCAGATTGGCGACTCGACACAGATCGAAGTCCTGGAACATGCGGGGGTCGCTCATGCTCACACGATCATCATCACTGTTCCGCATCACACAACAGCATTACAGGCATTGGAAGCGATTAAAGTATTAAACCCTGAAGCGAATGTGATGGTGCGGAGCCGTTACCAGATTCATACTCAGGAGTTTCTTGATTCGGGAGCGCATCAGGTCGTGGGTGACGAAGAAAATGTCGGCGATCAACTGGCTGCCAGTCTGCGGGAACAAATTCAGCTGATTCAAAGTCGCCAGGAAAGCGAACCGCCGGCACCGGGCACAGATGTCTCTTCGACTTAATGAGTCAAGCGGCTTTGCTGAATAGCGACTTTACATGGGGTGTGTCAGGCGACAGAATTGATGCATTATTTCCTGATAACTTCTTTGCCCCACACGAGAGAATTATTTTCATGCGATCTTTGCTTTGTTTTGTACTCTGCCTGATAATCAGCCCAGCCGCTCCTTTACACGCCGGTTCTGTCGAAGAAGGGGGAGCGACTGTGCAGGTCACTGCCAGTTTTAAATACCTCACCTTCCTGCCAGAGAATTATGAGGAGCAGGAAAAATGGCCGCTGGTGCTGTTTCTCCATGGAGCGGGAGAACGTGGGGATAACCTGGAGAAAGTTAAAGTTCATGGTCCCCCAAAGCAGGCTGCAGCAGGCAGAGAGTTTTCCCTTCATTCTGGTCGCTCCCCAATGCCCGGAAGGGTCCTGGTGGTATCCGAATGAGCTGGACGCTTTACTGGATCAACTGGAAGAGAAGTACAAAGTTGACCCCGATCGCATCTATATCACAGGTCTTTCGATGGGCGGTTATGGAACCTGGTCCCTCGCTTCCTACTGTCCGGAACGATTGGCGGCGATTGCTCCCATCTGTGGCGGAGGTGTCGCTTACCTGACGACGGAATATGAAGACCTGGCTGTCTGGGCTTTTCATGGCGATCAGGATCAGGTGGTCACCCTGCGTAACAGCCAGGAGCTGATCGACAAGCTTAAAACACGGGGAGTTAAAGAAGCGCGACTCACTGTCTATGAAGGTGTTGGACATAATTCCTGGAGCCAGGCGTATGATGATCCGGAATTTTATGAGTGGTTATTGAAGCAACGGCGCAGTAGCAAGGCCGAATAAATTCCAGCTCCACTTGATCTATTTCAGCGTGTAGACCAGCTGGAAGACGGTCGTGAAATCCGACTTCTTCCGCAGAGCGGCGGGCTGTGAGTTGTACTCATGCTTCAGGCCGAGTTTGAATTGCCAGGTGGAATCTTCGTCGAGTTGTACGAGTACAGCCATGTCGTTGGTAAAGCGGAAGATCTCGTAATCTTCGATACTGGGCCGAATAGTTGATTTACTTTCAAACCGGGTACGGTCGAAGAGAGGCCACTGAAACTCTGCCTCGCCAAAGATATCTGCGGTTACACGGTCGTTTCCGGGTGTGTGGTATTCCTCGGCGGTCACACCAGGACCGAGACGACAGATTAAGCGGCGATCGTCATCGTCGAGGAAACGATAACCCAGCCCGGTGGAAAGTGTTCCCCGGTAATCCAGGTCCTGTAGCTCGTCGTACTGGTTCTGGCTGGAAACATAAAAGATCCAGCTCCCGACTTCACCAATGTCGATGTTACCATTCCCGAAAACCTGATTGGAGGTTTGCACCCCGCGGGCATTTCCCCATTTGGCTCCCAGGTCGAAGCGAGTGGTGTAGTCGAAGCAACGATTTTCAAAACGGGCATCCGAATTGAGTGAGGTCTCCTCACTGTTACCATCCAGAAAGCGTGCTCCAACTTCGAAACGTTTGGTCCATTCCTTCAACTGTTGTCGCGAAAATCGATAACTGAAGGTAACAGGTTCCGGTAAGGGAGCGACGACCGATTCTTCCCATTGTGTCAGTTCGAACATCGCTTCTTCCGATTCGGCGTCTTCTTCATCGCTGGAGGGTTTTTCAGCGCTTCGTCGTCGGTCTCTGCTTGCTCAGATTCAGCATCCTCTACAGCGATCCCTTCCTCACTCAAGGCTGCCTGTGTCTCTGCCACTATTTCGCCACCCAGCTCGACAGAGTCGAGATCCAGAGCTTGAGGCTCACCCAGTAAACTGGAAGGTCCCGTCGGTTTAATCAAGCCATCAGTGGGGGGTGCAGGAAATATCAATTCCGGTGGTGTGAGCGGAGAAGTGGTCTCTGGGGGAGTGGCAGATAGTGGTGCTGGTTGGGAAGTACTACTGTTAACTGGCTGAACATCAACTTTCTGCACCATTGATAATGGAAACGAAAGTGTTTGCCCGGTTGGGACAGTCCAGTTCAGCTGATAAATGGAGAGACTGGTCAACTCGCCGGTCAGTTTTCGACCATCCTTTAGATGCAGGGTGCCTACAGTCTTAGTCGCTGAAATAGAGGGCTCTTCGGCTTGAGCGAGCTGATCACCGACAAACAGATTGGCAAATACGACAAGGAACAATACCAGCAGCAAACGCACATGGCTGCCAAGTCGGGCAGAAATGGGAGTCCCATAAAGGAGGCTACTACTGGTGGCTGAGGGCATCGTACATCCTTGTGCGATTCAAAATAAACAATCTCCCCCTGAACCCAACGGGCTGATTTTCTTGAAGACTCTTGACATTAGAGAGCAGGGGAGAAGGGGCCGGGATTCTAGAATTTACATAAATCCGAGGCAATGTGAGTTTTACGCTCTAAAACCAGAGGTTTTCCGTTGTTCCTGAGTACTTTTCTGTGCGTGTCGAAAAATCATTAATTTCCGACCGATCAATCCAGAACTTGAGGAAGAACCGTAAATTGGGGAGGAACTGTTTTCCACACCCTCTGTAGATGGTACAGTTGAACCATAAAGCTGAGCGCAATCACACCTGACACTGAACACTACACCAGCACATCACGTCATTTCAAATTTGGCCTCTCAACTCAGTTCTGTGTGCTTGTTTTAATACAAACCCATCTACAGCCTGTGTTCCTTCTGGCTGATTAAGAACAAAGATCCTGAGCAGTGCGATCCCAATCACGCGGCCATTCAAATGAGGAATATGCTCGACTCGTGATAGAGCGGGATAAGGGTGCGCCGATCCAGAAAGATGTGAATCGGTCCACGACACTCATTGGCTCCGCACCAGGTTGTAATATACAACTCATCTCCACAATTGTGGCACCAGCTCACGCTGTCATTACGCTGGAGAAAAATCAATTCCGGTTACGCGATCTGCGGACGGTGAATGGTACCCTGGTCAATGGTGAGCAAACCGAACTGACGACGCTCAATGATGGTGATCTGATACGCATCGGTGGGGTGAATTTACGCTTCGAATCCAACCTGTATAAATCGATGATGTCTGAACAGGCTGATACGCAGCTACTGATGGCCCTGCATCATGAGCCGAGCGCCGCTGCCAATATCAGTCACGACTATACCATTAACGAAGCGGATCGCTTACGACGGGGCTCGGCCTTTGCCCGTTTGAAATTCACGCACGCCTCAGGTAGTGTCGGATTCAAGGACATTCTGAGGAACACCACACTGATTGGATCGGCGCCAGGTTCCAATATACAACTTATAGCTGAAACGATCGCTCCGGCGCATGCACTGATTACTCTGGAATCGGAACATCTGGTACTTCGTGATCTGCGTACCCGCTCCGGCACGCGCGTGAATGGACGAATTGTCGAGGTTCAGGAATTAAGACATGGAGACAGGATTGAGATTGGCAATTTCCTGTTCACCCTGGAAACCAATCTTTCCAACGAAGAAACCGATATCAGTTCGTTGCAGGATACACAGCATTCGATGTTGCTGAATCCAGAAGTCAGAACAAAAGAAGCATCGCCAGTCGCTCCACCTGTCTCTCAACCGGCTGAGTTGGCGCAGACCATGGAAATTGAAATTCCAGAGTTCACAGCACAGGTTCCTGCTGAAGAGGCTATCACTAACCAGAGTCAGCGTGCTCAATTCGAAAAATTATTACACGAAATTGATTCCCGCGAGAAAAAATGCGAGGAACAGGAGGGTCATCTTAAAAAGCGATTGGAGCATCTGGAACAGCGTGAGCAGGATATTGGTGAACGTGAAAAAGAAATCCAGTCGGCTGAAAGCCGTCTGTTAAAGACAGCTCAGGATTTTCGTATTCAATATGAGACATTCCAGGCAGAACGGAGTCAGAGTACATCGACTCAAAGCCAGTTGGACCAGCAAAGTCATTCATTGCGGGAGCTCGAAACCAAACTGGTCGCCCGTCAGACTGAACTTGATCTGAAGCAGGTTGATCTCAACCAGCGGGAGGTTGAGTTACAGAAACAGGAGGAACAGCGGGAGGTTCTTCAGAAAGAGCTTCAGGAAAAACAGGACGAGTTACAATACCAGCTCGAAGAACTTCATAAACAGACGGAATTGATCGAATCTCGTAAAGAAGAAATATTAGCCCGGGTTCGCAAACTGGAATCAAATGAAGCGATCCTGGAAACGGCCCAGGAGAAACTGACTGAAGATCAGAACAAACTTGTTGAGGAACAGGGTGCTGTAGAACGTTTACAGACAGAATTACAGGATCAACGAGAGCAATTCGAACAGGAACAGGCTGATCAAAGTCAGAAACAGATAGATCAGTCCGACAAGATCAGTCTGCTATCAACTAACTTATCCGAACGCGAAGAAAAAGTTGCCAGCCAGCAGACAATTATTAATTCTCTGCAGAGCGAACTTTCCGAGCGTCATCTTCAATTAGAGCGCGCATCACTGAGCTGAATGAAGTCGAAGAGCAACTCGCCTCGTTAAAAGAGTTGCTGTCGCGTCAGGAACGGGAGCTTGAAACTACAGTTGAATTAGCCCAGCAGCGCGAACAGGAGCATCAGGCTCAGGCCCAGGCTGTAGCAGAATTAAGAAAACAATACGAAGCGGATCGTCAGAAGCTGCAGGCGGAATTGGAATCCCTGGGGAAAACTGTCAGCGATCACAAAACAGATCATCAGGATTTCAAACAGCAGTATCAACAGCTTCAGAACTGGAAAGAGAATCTTCAGTCGGGCCTTAAATCACTGGAAAAAGGGAGACTGCGATACTGGAAACTATTACGACTTGATGCTCGTGAAAGTGTGAACGACGTCGCAATCGCAAAATCATTATTGATTCACGGGAAGATCACCCGCTATCAGGCCGAGTGGATGATCAATGGACGGTTCCCGCATTCACCATCGATAATTATAAAGTGCTCTCTTTACTCGATACTGGGGCATGGGCTGGCTTTACGAGGGAATTGATACACGGAATAACAAACCCGTCGCGCTGAAGCTACTGAATCGCCAGTCGCTCTCTGATAATTCCCTCCTTACCCGGTTTCAGCTTGAGGCGAAGGCAGGTTTGAGAGTCAATCACCCGAATGTCATTCGGACAATCGAAATTGGGAGAACGAACAGTTCGATTATCTCTCTACAGAGCTTGTTCAGGGAATTAACCTGAGCGAATACCGCGAACTCTACGAGAAACTCCCCTGGCAGCAAGCGTGTGATTTCGCTTTACAGACAGCTCAAGGTTTGAAGGCGATTCATGAAGCAGGAATGATTCATCGCGACATCAAACCATCCAATCTCATCATTGATGATTCCGGGAACGTTAAAATTCTCGACTTCGGATTAGCCATGATGAATGAGGAGGAAGATGAATTCACCCTGGCGATGATCTACGGACACGATTGTGTTGGCACAGCTGATTACATCGCCCCGGAACAATCTCTGGACAGCTTTCGCGTGGGACCACAGGCAGATTTCTATTCGCTCGGTTGTGCGCTCTACCTCTGGCTGACTGGCCAGGTTCCCTTCCCAGCCAAACCGATCCGCGAAAAGCTGGAGGGACATCGAACCAAAGAACCGCAATCGATCCGTGAATTGACTGAGGATATCCCTGAGGATGTAATCAAAATCGTCCAGAAACTGATGGAGAAAGAACCGGCGAATCGCTATCAGAATGCCGATGAAATTATCGAGGTGCTGAAACCACTGGCCGCTCGCAGACATTGCTGGTTCGACTATCAGGCGATATTGATGGTAAGAGCTGCTGAAGCCCGCGCCCGCATTCGAATTCAGGCCAAAAGTACCGCCGATGTCACCAATGAATTACCCGGTTCAACAAACGATATCCGCCGGGAAGAAAAAGCGACACGGAGCAATCAATAGCTTGTGCTTCTGTAGCAGTAGCTAGACAGAACTTTAGCTTCGACAGAACTCGCGTCGCTTACTCTGAATCTTTTTCGGGCAGAACGTCGGCAAAGGGATTTACAAACTCATTCACATGACTTGCAGAAGTCATCACCCAGACCTGCTGAGTCAGTAATACACCGGCGGCGTCCGAAAGAGTTTTCCTTACCCGGACGACCCCAAAAGGTACGTCCTCTGTCCACCACGCCATACAGTAGTAGCGATAATAAGGTTGATCGGCGTGCCTGCGATGCGTTATGGAGGATGTCGCTCTCATACAGCGGAAGGCTTCGGAGCGAAGTTGCGGGGATCGCAAATATCGATAGTCCCGGACTCGGAAATAACCCGCTTTGGGACCAACCGAGAGCCATTCGATGATTCGAGTTCGTGTCTCATCATCAACGTCCTCTGCAAATTGAGCCATCTCTGGTAACGGAGCCCCCTGGTCATACATTTTGCGATCAAGCTTGAGGGTGACTGGTTGTTGATCACTCTCTTCGATGATCAGCTCCACTTCAGTCTCTCCCCCATTGGCCGCCAGCTTGATGGTACGGGTTTCTCCCGACATTTGATCGAGCGAGAACTGAGCCCATTCAGTTTTCCCTGCGGGAGGTAAAGTCTGGAGCCAGGTTTGGCGTTCGAAATTAACGGAAGGGGCCGGGTCGCTGTAGTCGATCAATCCTGAACGAGTCATCCATTGAAACAACCAGGGATGCTGCCACGGATTCTGAATGGGATACAGAGCGGAATAAATGGAGATGACCAGCAGGGGAGAGATGACGAGCCAGAAGTTGGCCTGTCGGAAAAACCGATCACATGCGGGGATCATGGCTAGAATCCAGAAAGGAATTAACCAGAACGTCCACCGCAAACCAGAGGTCATTCCACCATAGTTGTAATATTCTGTTCGAGTCAAATAAAAGCAGAAGAGGAAGAGCGTCAGTCCCATACCGACCCACACGATAGTATTCAGCCCGCTCAGTAATTCCTCGGAGTGTTGTTTCGTCAGATACCAGCCATAAGGAAAGAGGAGAAAAACGGGGGTCAACGAAAAGATACCATGATGTCCGATGGTGCAGTGCCAGAGGTATTGCAGAGGAGAGTCGGTACTCTTATCGATTCCTCCCGGGTTGAACCAGTAACTGGGAATACCATCTTCAACATACAGATACTTCTCCGTTCCGTAGTACATGTAGAATGGCTTTAATCCCCCCGTCGAAAGATAGGTAGAAAGAAAAAAAGCAGCCAGGGGAATGCAGGCGGCCGGAACATAATATTTAGCTGTTCGTTTCCAGTCGTGGCGTACCAGGAGGACAAAACTGATAATGCCAAAAACGGCCGCTGGCAACTCATTGGTACAGGTAAAAGCGGCGAAGAACCCGACCAGAAAATAAAGTCGTGGGCGAGCGGCCGCTTCAGAGGGAGCATCGAAGATGCGTAAGAGTGCATAGACTGAAATGAGTAGACTGAAGGCGGCAATCGAGTGATTATTCAATGTTACTGAAAATGGAAGCAGGAATGTACCCAGGCCCGCAACCGTCAGCAAAAAGAGGCGCGTGTCAAATCGGGTGGCGTATTTCTCCAGCAGCAGACACCAGATAAGCATCGCAAAGAGATACGGCAGAATATTGACGATGAACAGAATAGTGCGCGTGGTGGTTTCGGTATCTTTCAGCAAATCGAGCCCGGTAGTGACCTTGAGCATCCTGTAAATTCCGGCCACTAGAGTCGGGAAGAGGGCAGGCTTTGTCGAATAATAATGCCCTTCGTGCTTCACCTTATCGATGGTGCTCCAACCGGGAACCGCCATGATTTCATCAATCTGATAAGTTTTGCGTTCAATCAACGACCAGACAGTACACCAGCGTGAGCGATCATTACCACTGGCGAGTGGCTTGGCCTGAAACAAACCGACCAGCAGAACCGCCATCGTGATCGTGATGATCAGCGTATACAGGCTCCAGCGCACGGACTGGGCAGGTTCATTTCCGGAGAGGGTAGGGTCTAGCGAAGGCGGTTTCTGCATAGTAGAAAGGTCTAACTGGATTACATTCAGCAAGGAGGAATAAAGGGGTTCCGTTGAATTACATCGGGTGATTGTAAAGGTTCTGCAATTCACAAAAAAGGAGAGAGGAACCTCGGACAGGCTTATTTTTATCGGTTTATCTCTCTCAACCGCAGTTCGTTTAGATTTTTCTTACCTGTTTCGAAGCATTGAACAGATTGCGTTCCGCTCATTCTTCTGTCATAGTCAATTTCTGAAATCATCCATTCTTCCAGTACCTGGAATAGAGCAATGCAGAGTATGAACACCCAATTACTGCGGTCATTTACAATTCGTCTGGGACTGGTCGGCCTCGTTTTATTTTCAATAAGCGCTCTTCAGGGAGAGGAAGCGTCTTCTTATCCCTTCAGCGATGACCTGAAGACGTTAGCGAACGATTTAGAGAACGAGGGCTATCAGCAAATTGTCGCCAAGATGATTCGTAATGATCTGGAAGAAGAATGGAAACGGGTCGCGACTTCTGACAATTACATTCGTTTCCGAAATCAGCATGGCGGCATCGAAAAGATCAACCAGGATCCGGAATTAAAAGCAGCCTATGCGAAACGCAAAGAGGTCGCTGATCAATATCTCCAGCTGATGGACAACGCTTACGCGGCGTTAAACAAAGAGTCTCAGGTATTACGTGGTGAACTGCTGGAGGCTTTCCTCGCGGAACCTCCCGCCCTGACTGCCGAAGCAACAGTCCAAAATAAAGTCAAAGTCGCCCCTTACCTGGTCGTCGATGAAACCTTGCTGGGAAAAGTCTGGCCCCAGTTTCGAGGACCAGATGGACAGGGGGACGTGCTTAAGAGTCGACTCCCCCTCGTATGGAGCACCACCGAAAATGTGCTTTGGACACAACCGGTCACTGGAACGGGGCATAGTTCCCCAGTCATCTGGGAAGATCAGCTCTTTCTCACTATTGCCAGTGAAGATGGCCTGACGCGCGAGCTGGTCTGTTACAACGCGCACACCGGAGAGCCACTCTGGCAGCAGAAAGTGGCTCCACCGGAATCGACTGAAAAACTTTACTGGAAAAATTCCTATGCCAGTTCCACCCCGGTCACAGATGGTAAGCGCGTTGTTGTTTTCCTGGGTAATAGCGGACTGACCAGTTTTACGATGGAGGGTCAACAGGAATGGCATCAACCTCTGGAAACATTCGAAATCATGCACGGTCCGGCGACGAGCCCTATTATCTATCGGGATCTCGTCATTCTGATCCAGGACCAGAATAAAGGTGACTCCCTCTTTGTGGCGTATGACAAGCGGACAGGCAAGCAGGTTTATCGTCAACCGCGTGAACAGAATCCGGGTGGGCGAGCCCAACACTTTTCGTTGTAAATGGCAAAGTCGAGTTAATCTACAATGGCTCGCACTTTGTCCGTAGTTATGAACCTGAAACAGGAACCGAATTATGGAATCTGGCGGGACCTTCACGCGAAGCGGTTCCTAACATGGTGGCAGGACTAGATGCTGTCTACTCCCTGTCGGGGCGAAATGGCCCGATCCTGGCACTGGTACCTGGTGGGGCAGGCGATGTCACAGAAAGCCACCTGCTGTGGAAAAATGTACGCGGAGGACCGCATGTCCCTTCACCCGCTTACCATGACGGGAAGTTATATATCGCCACCGATACCGGTATTCTGCGTTGTCTCGATGCGGCCACCGGAAAATCAGTCTGGCAGGAACGGCTCTCTGGAAAATTCTCCGCTTCGCCTTTGATCTATGAGGATCTGCTCTATTTCACCAATGAAGAAGGGGAGACATTCATCCTGCGTGCAGGTGACAAATTCGAACTCGTGCAGGAGAACAGCCTTGAGGAGTACATGCTGGCCAGCCCCGCAGTAGCTCACGACCGACTCTATTTCCGCACAAAGACAAAGCTTTACTGCATCGGAACTGAGTAGCATTCCCTCCTCTCGGATTCTGAGATAGGCATGAAGTACCGGTTATAACGATTGCAGGGAGGACGATTTCGCGTGTCGAGTTGCAAACCTGTTGGTGGTCGGTTCGGTATCTCAGTAGAATGCACGACATGAAATCGCCCATCCCGTTCAACAAGCCCTTTATCGTGGGCAAAGAACTGCACTACATCGCCCAGGCAGTCACCCTGGGACAGATCAGCGGGGATGGTCCGTATACTCAACTGTGCTCCCGGTTGCTGGAAAAGACGTTTAATATTCCCAAGGTTCTATTAACACCTTCCTGCACAGCGGCGCTGGAAATGGCCGCCGAGCTTTGCGAGTTGGAACCGGGCGACGAAGTCATTCTCCCCTCCTACACCTTCGTCTCTACCGCCAATGCGGTGGTGCGTGCGGGGGGGAAACCCGTCTTTGTTGATATTCGTCGGGATACATTGAACCTGGATGAAAGCCTGATCGAAGCTGTCCTTACTCCGAGAACGCGCGCTATCTTTGTGGTGCATTATGGAGGAGTCGGCTGTGAAATGGACTCGATCAATCAGATTGCTCAAAAACACAACCTGAAAGTGATTGAGGATGCTGCTCAGGGAGTGAATGCTTTTTATAAAGGGAGGCCACTCGGTTCGCTGGGAGACATGGCGACCTACAGTTTTCATGAGACGAAGAATTACATCTCGGGAGAAGGGGGAGCACTCTGTATCAACGACTCTCAGTTTATTCCGCGTGCGGAAATCATTAGGGATAAAGGGACGAACCGCCAGGAGTTCTTCCGGGGTCATGTCGATAAATATACCTGGGTCGATGTCGGTTCTTCTTATGTCCCCAGTGAAATTGCCTCCGCGTTTCTATACGGTCAGTTGGAAATGCTGGAAGAAATTTCGACTCGTCGTGAAGAAGTCTATCGATTCTATGAACGGGAACTGGCCTCACTGGAAGAGCGTAAACTGCTGCGGCGACCGATCATTCCCGCCGAATGCACCTCGAACTATCATCTGTTCTACATCCTGCTGAATGATGCCCAGACACGGGATGACTTAATGCAGCATCTGAATAATGAGGGTATTAAAGCGGTCTTTCATTATGTCCCGCTGCATAATTCTCCTTACGGGATGAAGTTGCAGGAAAAAGTTCCCCACTTGCCCGTGACAGAAGATTTCAGTGCCCGGTTGTTGCGATTACCGATGTTTTACGATATTACAGAAACTGAGCTGCAACGGGTGGTCGAATCGATCCACCGCTTTTTTGCCTGCTGAACTTGCCTTCTTCGAAGAGAGTTCAGTCACTCTCAGTTGAGATAAAAACCGCTAATGAAGTCCTTTCCCTTCCTTAAGACCTTGATCGCTGAAACATTTGCGGAAGCGTTCCCGGTTGTGGGGACAAGGATTGTGATCACGGCTGAGACAGAGTACTGGGCAGAGCAGGCAGGGCGTGAAGTCACCGGCAATGCCACCAGCGTAATCGCCTGCGATGTGGAAGCGGCGATTGAACGAGCTGTTCCCACAGACGAGTCCCCCGATGGTCGACCGGGGGTGAGCGTGCTGATGTTTGCCTTTGATCGAAAATCGCTTCAGAAGGCGGTCGTCAATCGTGTGGGGCAGAATGTGCTGACATGTCCCACAACAGCCTGTTACAACGGCATCACTCCCATCGACCCTGAAAAGTCGCTCTCGCTGGGTGGGCAGCTACGTTATTTCGGTGATGGATTTCAAAGCTCCAAAAAACTGGGGGATCGTCGCTTCTGGCGGATCCCCGTCATGGAGGGGGAATTCCTCTGTGAAGAGGAACTCGGCACCTGTAAGGGAGTGGGTGGGGGAAACCTGATTCTTTGCGCCGAATCGAGTCAGGCGGCCTTGTACGCTGCTGAAACAGCGGTCGCTGCGATACGTGACATTCCCGATGTCATTCTTCCCTTTCCGGGAGGTGTGGTGCGGAGTGGGAGCAAAGTCGGCTCGAAATACCCCGGTTTAAAAGCAAGTACCAACGAAGCTTACTGCCCGACCTTAATCCCCAGAGCACAATCAGAGCTTCCACCTGGCACGAACAGTGTGCTGGAACTGGTGCTGGATGGACTGACTTATGAGGCTGTCGCCAAAGGTATGCAGGCTGGTTTAAAAGCGGCGGCCGCCTGTCCGGGATTAACGTTAATCACGGCTGGAAATTATGGCGGCAAGCTTGGGCCACATCTCTTTCAACTGCGGGACTTGATTGAATCGTAGTCAGATTAGCTTTTTAATCAGCCATGTTGCCTTGAAACTGTTGCAGCTCCGTTGCCAGCGTGGTGATTTTGTGCTCCTGACAAATCTGCAAAATCTCCTGGAGAAATTCCCGAGTAAGTCCCTGCATCGGGCCCTTCAACATTGTAGTCAGGTAAACATTGCAGGCAGAAGCGAGTTGTTGTTGCTGCTCCGCAGTGTAACTTGTTCCCTGTTGACGCAAGACCTCAAGGAGGACCCCCTGATAGTCATCGAGCTCCGGGTGTGTCTTCATACCTGTAGTCAGTGTATTCAACGTTTTCTCTGTATCTCCCGTCCGCAGATAATAGTCGGTCACTTTTAATTGTATCTGGCCATTCTGCGGGTCAAGTTGCAGCGCTTTCTCGAATGCCTGCTCTGCCTCTTCACACATCTGCTCATGCTGATCTTCGCCGTAGAGACTGCTGTTAAAACAGTGCAGGGCGGCAATATTCCCTTTGTTAAACCAGAGTGATGCATTACGTGGTTCACGTTCGAGAGCCAGATCCAAAGTATTGATAGCGGCAACGGTCTCGTAGTCCTCACGTTGCAGGACGGCAAGCCTTACATAGGCGGAGAGATAATCGGGATGTTTGCTGATCAATTCATTTAACATAGAAATCGCTTCTTCGGTTCTTCTTAACCCGGTCAACGCATCGGCTTTGACCTCCAGGAGTTCCGGGTGAGCCGCTGAGATTTTTAATCCTTTGTCGGCAGCCAGATTGGCTTCTTCAAATTGACTGAGCGTGTATTGGGCTTTTGCAAGCATGACCCAACCGGCAACATCATCTGGATGATTGGCGACGAGTCGCTCTGCCTCAGCCCGATAGGCACCCATTTGAGACATCTCCTGCAGGTTTTCGCTCAACACCTCTGTATCGAGTGCTCCCGAAAGGCTAACACCATGTGGAGGGAGTAAGGAAATCACCGAGCCAGTCGCCACCAGTAACGAGGCGTAGATCAAACCCCGCTTTGACAGATGAGCGAAATCTTTTGACCGCCAACCGGAATAGAGAGTGAATAAACCGAGGCCAGCATAGATGGCCAGAATGGGCGTCAAGCCGATGCGGAAGCGGTCAAAGTTATAGAAAATCAGAATGGTCACCACATGCACCAGAATCAAACCAATGGGAAGCAGATGCAATTTCAGTTGGTCGCGCACCATCACCAGGCCTAAGAGTGCAAAACCGAGTAACCAGGCAAACCTTGGCAGCAGATAGAGCAGGGGAATGAATGTTTGAGTCACCAGAAAGTTCTGATTGTCAGGGACTTCATAATTGTTGATGAGGTTGAAGCCCTTCCAGAAGGTGAGCTGCATTGCGCGAAGGGGATCGGATTTGATCTGCGCGACTGCTTCACTTGACCAGTACTTGGAAGATTCCGAACGGGTCATCTGCTGGTTATTACGCCGGGCGGCTTCCTTGCGGAAGTCTTCGTGTTCGTAATACGGGTTAGGGCGAATGAACGGAGGCGGATTGTAATTCGCCTGCGCAAAAGGACCGTGAGCCATGTAGAGAACTTCTCCACCACCGGATGTCACCAGTACAAACTCATGCGCACGATGTAGTTTCTGATCGTGGCCGGCAGTATGTATCAGTGCAGTACAGACCACGGGAAGCGAAACAGCCTTCCAGAGAGGAATGGGGGCATATTGAACCCGGTTCAGATAGAGAAAGACCACCACCGGGAACAACATCAGCAGGTGATTTTCCCGGGAGAGACAAACGATGCCCGTCGATATTCCTGTAAGCGCTAACCAGCGTAGCTTCTGCGTCGACAGAAAATTCAACGTCGCCCACAAGGCAAGCGTGGTGCAGAGCGGAGAGAGCCAGGACTTCATGATCATCGCTTCATGATAGACCAGTGGTCCGTAGCAGGCGGTAAGTAGCCCGGCGATAATCGCCACTGCGGGTTTCAATTGAAGCTTCAAGGCAGAGCTGTAAATCAACGGTGCCAGGGTCGCCCCCAGCAGCATCTGAATGACAATAATGACCTTGTCCGATAGCCCAATGCTATAGAACAGCCCGAGTAAGTAAGCGTAGAACGGCCCCTGCTCAAATGCGTGAGTCCCTAACAAGTCCCCATGCGAGATTGCGATACCCCAATTGCGATAATAAGCCTGGTCGGTTAACTGCAGGACTGCATACGGGGATTGCAGAAAGAAGAAAAAGTAAATCACTCGTACAACAATCGCGGAGAGATAGAGTCGCCGGATCCACGGATCATTTTTCCGAAGAACTTGAGGATTGCATTAATGGATGGTTTCAAAAGAACAGTCGTACGGAAGTGAGATTGAGACCAATAGTTTCACAGTTGGTCAGGCAAGTTGCTTAACATCGGTGGCAAAACCGGAAAAGGAATTGTTTTCAGATCAATGGCAGATGTCTCTTTTCCGATTTGAATACCAATGCTGTTCGCCATGCCTCGTGATTCTTTCAGTTGATTGCCGGTAATCTGTAGATGAGCTGTCAGCCCCTGGACATCGATTCCCAGAGCCTGCTGAGCACCATTATTCAGCAGTTCGTTTTCCTCTACCCGGTTATGGTCTCCAGTGAAGCCTTCACCCCGTTCCGGGCGAAACAGAATTCCGTATTCGCCACAGTTGCTGATTTTATTTCGGGTGATCAGATTGTGTGTATCGCGGTGACCAACCGAGATCCCCGATTTACGACAGGCATTGATTTCATTTCCTTCCGCCAGACCGAACTTCACTCCCCAGCAGAAGAAGATCCCAATATTATTCTCTTCGAGTTTACAGTTGCGAATGATGGGCCGCTGCGAACCTGAACCGGGATGCAAACCGAGATCGGCATTGTGATGAGAGTGACAATTATCGACTACGACATCATGACAGATTTGCCAGGAGAACCCATCTCCGTTGAAATTACGGGATTCGACATTACGAAACGTCAGCGCATGACAATCCTGGGCGAAGATGTTTCCGCCATAGTTCCCATTCAGATTGGGATTATTCTCGCGATTGCCATCCAGCACCAGATCACTCACTTCAATGTGATGAACCTGATCACATTGGATCAGCGAGAACAGACTGAGTGCTTCCGGTTTTCCCATTTTCCAGTAATTACTGCGTAAAGCACGATCGAGTTTGAATCGATCTCCAGAGCCGCGCAAACCAGTGTTCGCGTTAAAACTGTCTGACTTCCATTATGAGGATTCGTAGTGACGAGACAGACACCATCGCCGACTTTAAATCCATGTCCCTTTTGGAAGGTGACTTCCTGGTCAAACCAATCAGAGTCTTGAGCCAGTGTAGTTTGCTTGATTGCATTTTTTTTGAAGATCGTCTCGCTACCGGAACCGGCAATACGCACACCCGAGGGAAGCTGAATACCATTATCAAAGATGTATTCACCCGGCAGCACTTTGACTGTCCCACCTCCCAGGCGAGCCACATAATCGACGGCAGCCTGAATCGCTTTATCCGTTTTGCCTGTCAGATCTCCCTCGGTTTGCCCCACAGTGAGCGTCAATTTCTGCTCCCAATCTGGTGCATACTTGTCATCCCCCGAAGTTGCCCGCGGATTCACCACATCAGGACGCTCAGCCCCGTTACCCATACTTGTCGGTAGTAACAGTGCTCCTGCTCCTAACAGGGACGACTTCATGAAATTTCTGCGATGGAGAGATTGCTGGAGCATGGAAAGACCCAATCCTATCTGGGAGTTTTCAACTGATAAGTTGCGACGCAAAATCTGAATGAGGTGTAAGTTATAAACAAGGGTATTCTACCTATTCTGACCACACGTAACAGGGATCGCAACAGGTTGCTATTGCTGTGCGGCTGGAATTAAAGACTCTGTGAATTTAATCTTCATTTTCCGGGGACCGCCTTTACAGGATGAACTTTGATCCTGCATAATGAAATTCAGCTTCCCGAAGCTCTCTCCTCTGAATTCCATCGATTCTCGCCTCTGATTTTGACATACAGTCATCCTGACCTCACTCTCACTTTCTACTCATTCTACGAGAATTTGCCATGCTCAAATCTCTGTCCCGAATTTCGTTACTGGTTGTGCTTGCTGGTTCAGCTCTCCATTCATTGCAAGCCGAAGACTGGCCAACTTACATGCACGACAACACACGTCGTGGCAGTACATCGGAAGAGTTAACATTTCCTCTGGTCACGAGCTGGGAGATCAAATCGCCCGCGATTCCGCACACCGCCTGGGATGGGCAGAAAGGCCGTGTTCACGAAGGTAAGGAAATGGGCGACCGCGTCCGGTTTGACGATGCCTTTCATGTCACAGTCAAAGAGGGGCGCGTCTATTACGGATCAACAGTTGATCATCAGGTCCATTGTCTCGATCAGAAATCTGGTCAGGAACTGTGGAGTTTCTTCACGGATGGCCCCGTTCGTCTTGCTCCCACCTTGTGGCAGAATCTTGCCCTGTTTGGTTCGGACGATGGATACATCTACTGCGTGGATGCCACAAACGGAATGTTGCAGTGGAAATTTCGCGTCGGTCCGGATGACTACTGGCTGCTCGGTCGTGGAGAGATGACTTCCCGCTGGCCGGTCCGTACCAATGTTACAGTCACCGAAGATGGAACCGCTTATTTTGGTGCAGGTCTCTTTCCTTATGAGAATGTTTTTCTGTATGCGGTTAACGCGCAAACGGGCGAGTCTATCTGGAAGCGAAATAACATCAGCCAGTTCAGTGCCAATCGAAGTGACATCGCTCCGCAAGGATATCTGCTCGTCGAAAATGATGTGCTGGTGGTTCCCTCAGGACGATCACTTCCCGCAGTCTTCGATCGAAACACGGGCGACTTCATGCACAAGCGGACCTTTGGATGGCGCAGTGATGCAGGAGGAGTCATTGGTGGTACCCGGGCATTCCTGGCCGACGGACAGATCTACGCTGCCGGCCCACATCATATGCTCGCCATGGATCAGGAGACAGGTGATATTGGTTTCGGTTACTTCATGGGGAAACAGGTTGCCGTCTCGGACGACCTGGTCTTCACTCTGCATGAAGGAAAATTGACCTGTTACATACGTTCCGAATATGCCGCAGCCAGCCTGGAACGCCACAAAATGCAGCAGGATATCAATAACCTGCAACGACAAATCTGGCAGGCAGGTGAAAATCCAGTTGATGACATTCGCAAACAGATGGCAGAACTGGAAGACAAGATTGCACACTCCATGACCACTGGTGAGAAATGGGAAGCAGACTGCCCATTGGAAGGGGCTCTGGTAATTTGTGGAAACGCCGTCATTACGGGTGGCGAACAACTCGTCCAGATTTTCAATCGGGACAACGGAGAAAAACTGGAAGAACATGCTGTCGAAGGAGAAGCGACAGGCATGGCTGTGGCGAATGGCTCACTCTTCGTCAGTACAACCACTGGGAACATTTACCATTTCTCTCCTGAGAAATCAGAATCCGCAGCAGACTCAGCACAAGCAGAACTCACTTTCTCACAGGATAGTGAGCATGCACAACTTTGTCAGAAAGCTGCGGCAGATATCCTGAAGTCGACTGGAATCGAATCCGGTTTCTGTCTGATCGTCGGAGCCGAAGAAGGCCAACTTGCTTATGAACTGGCGAAACAGTCGCAACTGAAAATTTATGGGATCGAGCCAGACCCAGCTAAAGTTCGCAAAGCGCGCCAGAACCTGAAGTCAGCTAAGTTATATGGCCATCGAGTGGTCATTCATCAGGCCGACCTCGGTGACATACCTTACGCAAATTATTTTGCAAATCTGGTTGTATCCGAAACGGCTTTATCCACCGGGACAATTCCAGCTGATCCGGAGTTGATTGCCCGGCATGTTAAACCACTCGGAGGAACCATCTGTCTGAGCACATCCGATGCACGGGAGTGGTTACAGGCGATGAACCTCGAAGAGAAAGCTGAGATCACAGAGGAAAACGGGCAAACCGTGCTGACCCGCGGAGCCCTGCCTGGTGCCAGCAACTGGTCACATCAGTACGGGAATGCGGCAAACACGGCCAGTACAGAAGACCGTCGCGTCAAAGGAGGACTGAGTGTTCTCTGGTATGGTGATCCGGGAGCGAGGAAGATGGTGAATCGCCACGAAGCGGCTGTCGGCCCACTCTCGGTCAATGGTCGATTGATCGTTCAAGGTCAAGATACAGTGATGGCTTACGACGCCTACAATGGAGTCAAGCTATGGGAACGGGAAAATCCCCGTTCTATCCGCACGGGAGTCTTCCTGAATGAAAACCCGGGGAACCTCGTAGCCAGCGAGACAAGCGTGTTCATCATGGAGCGCGAAATCTGCTGGGAACTGGATGCAGCCACGGGCGAGGTCATCCGGGAACATCGAGTACCTGTCAAAGAAAACAAACAGAATTATGAATGGGGCTACGTTGCGTATAACGAAGGGAAACTCTTCGGCTCCGCGACCATTCGCGACGAAATTGAAGCCAAAAAACGTCGCCGAGGTAAAGCAACTGTTGATAACACCGATTCGATCTTCGCGATTGATGTTGCCTCTGGTGATGTAATCTGGACCTACCAGGGCCATAACATCACACACCACACTATCGCCCATGGCCCTGACCATGTTTATTTCATTGACAGTCATCTCACAACAGACCAACGTGCCGCCCTGTTACAGGAAGACAAGTCTGAGTTTGAAAACCTGACTCCCGAGGAAGAGGCAGAAGCCGAAGCCAAAATTAAGCAGATTGATGCCCGCCTGGCCGTTTCGATCAAGGCTGATAACGGAGAAGTAGAATGGGAAGTCCCCGTCGATGTCACCGATTGCAGCGACATCGGCATAGGAGGGGGAAAACTGACATTAATGTTCCAGAACAACGTGTTGATTCTCTGTGGTGCGAATGCGAATGGTCACTATTGGCAACAATTCATGAAAGGGGAGTTCTCACAACGCCGTCTGGTAGCTCTCTCTTCAATTGATGGTGAAAAACTCTGGGCCAAAGATGCCAACTATCGCCATCGTCCAATCATTGTTGAAGATCAACTGATCGCGGAACCCTGGTCCTACGACCTTTACAGTGGCGAACAGAAAATGCGTCAGGATCCGATCACCGGTGAAGAAGTTCCCTGGAGCATTATGCGATCTGGCCACCATTGTGGAATGATCACCGGTTGTCCCGACATGCTGATGTTCCGTTCCGGTTTTACCAGTTTCTTTGATCTCAAAGAAGATGGTGGAACTCAACATTTTGCCGGCCACCGCATCGGTTGCTGGGTGAATGCGATTCCCGCGAATGGACTCGTTATGGTGCCTGAATCGAGTGCGGGTTGCGTCTGCCTCTTCTCGCTCGCTTCTACTATTACACTGGAACCTCGTGCCGAACGTTCCCCCTGGACCATCTACAGTCTGGTGGGCGAGCACCTCCCTGTGAAACAGATGCGGCTCAACATTGCGGCTCCTGGCGATCGACGGGACGCGAATGGGAATGTCTGGCTCGGTTATCCACGTCCCCTGCCAAGTCGGGAAACGAGTCTCGATTACAAACTTGACCTGCAGGAGGAATTCACCGAAGGAGGCAAGTTCCAGGACTTCAATGAACAGTTCCTCGAAATCCAGACTGAGGAACCGAAGTGGCTTTATGCCTCTTATGGGGCCGGTTTGACCTCCTGCACGATTCCCCTACTCGAAGAGAACAGCTCTCCTCAAAATTACCAGGTGACGCTGCACCTCGCGAATCCCTCCATCTCGGATACAGCAGAGCACCTGCTCTTCGATGTCAAATTGAACGGAGAAGTCGTTCTGGCGAATGCTGAACTCGAACCAACTTCGCAATCTGAACTCATCAACGCCAGAACTTTTGAGCTTCCTCCCGTGAGCGTCTCGCAGAACCTGAAGCTGGAGTTGGTTCCACAAGATCCGGCTCAGGCCAGAAATCTGCGGCTCTCCGCCATAGAAATTACGACGGCTCCCTGAACCAGGTTTTGATTAAGAAACCATGACTCAACAAAAAGAGCTCCGAGAATTTCTCGAAGCTCTTTTTTATTCAATATCCAAAACCTTGTTCATTACTTCAATGAAATCGCCTGGGCGAGGGGTCGCAGCACCTGACCGATGACAAACTCCTGCATCAGTTCATCCGATTTCAGTTTGAGTTCTGCTAAGGTTTGTTCGTAGGTAGCTCCATGATTCAAACTGCCATACTGGCGAATCGTGAAGTAGACACTGATCTGCTCCTCTGGAAATTCTCCCCGGCGAACCTGGTAAGCGCTTGTGCGTGTTTCCACCATCAACCGGGCCTGACGACGACAGTTTTCCTCCAGGCTCAGGGTAAAAGCAGGTTCATAATTGAGAATCTTGACACCGGGAATATCTCGAATGGGGTCCATGCTGGGTCCCATGCCGAGAGCCTCGGCCACCAGTTCATCGTGATTGCCTCGATAGGAGAAATCGAAACCGAGAGTGAAATCGAGTGCCTCGCAATCCAGCGGGCTGACTGAAAGCATGTAAGGAATCAGTTCCAGCACCAATGTGTGCTGCTCCATCGCGGCATCGACTTCAGCCGGATTGATGTAACCACTACAGATTCGTCGACGTTCAATATTCAACCAGCGTTGATGTCCCTGATCTTTGTCTTCTTCCAGCACAAAATCAGTTGATCCTCGTACTTCGTGATCTCTGGTGTAGAAATTGCGCATGCTGGGGTATGTACGCTGGACACGCTCGCAGAATCCGAGAATAGTTTCCCGTTCCGAAGGGAGTTCCATCTCAGTATTCAAGATCATGTTTGTATAAAAATCATCTGCGAGTGATCCATAAGGATGCATAGCTGAGACTTTCTTATTCAGGTTTGGTCGAGTTAAAATCAATCTCAGCAGCGGGAATTGCGGAACCGGTCTTTCAGGGACAAGTTCAGGAGTAGGATTCCCACATACAAATGCATTGATTTTCAGATGGAACCGGTGAATGTTCCATCAGAATTGTATAATGCCCCCATGGGGAGGTCAAAGAGGGTACTAAACAGATACTTTTTTTGAGCAAAAGTTCTCTCCAGCACGTAACATTCTCCCTCAATTCGAGAGATTTTTATCATGTTGCAGTACTTTGTCTTTCCGACGGATCTGGGATTCTGGGGAATTGCAGGAAATGGAACGAAGGTTCATGCCGTCATTATCGGACACCTGGATCGAGAATCAGCCGAACAGGCCCTGATTGAGCGACTTTCGAAACAGGGAGAGACCGGGGCGATCTCTACGGATTGGTACCCCCAGCTCCGAAAAGATTTAGAACGTTTCTCTGGTGGAGAGACGGTTGATTTCAGAAAAGTTGAACTTCACTTACCGGAGAAATTAACTCCCTTCCAACGGAAGGTGCTCGCTCTCGCCAGAAAACTGGCTTACGGCAAAACCGTTTCTTACCAGGAACTTGCCTCACGTGCTGGCCATCCGGGAGCAGCGCGTGCCGTGGGATCGGTGATGGCGAATAATCCTTTACCGATACTCATCCCCTGTCATCGGGTTCTGGGAGCGAACAAAAAACTGGGTGGGTTCTCAGCTCCCTCTGGTACTGAACTTAAGAAAGAACTATTGAATCACGAGGATCCGACTCTGTTGGTTCTCTCCTGAATTGCTTAAAACTCCGTTCGAATTCCATCAGCTGGAAACTTTTCGGTTTCGCCTGACTCACAGAATCGTCAGTTCCTGTCCCGAAAACTTTCGTTAGAATAATTTAAACTGTTAACGCACACTGCTGACCCGAATTAAAGGATTTCGCGTGACCGATCAACAGCTATGGGCCCCCTGGAGACTTTCCTATGTTTCGCGTCCAGAACAACCCAGGCCGGAATCAACTACCTGCTTTATCTGTGATTACCTCAAGCAGTCAGTTGAGCAGGATCGCACGAATCTGATCCTCTCTCGACGCAAGCACAGCGTCGTTCTGTTGAACCGGTTCCCCTATAACAACGGCCATCTGCTGGTCTGTCCCCTGAACCATAAAGGCAAGTTGAGCGAATTATCTCCCGAGGAACATCTGGAATGCATGGAAAGCCTGAGCCAGCTTTCGGAAATCATATCTGAACAGATGGGAGCTGATGGCTTTAATATTGGACTGAATCTTGGTAGAGTGGCTGGAGCCGGACTTCCCGGTCATCTCCATTGGCATCTTGTTCCCC
This sequence comes from Planctomycetaceae bacterium, assembly GCA_041398805.1. Taxonomy (GTDB): domain Bacteria; phylum Planctomycetota; class Planctomycetia; order Planctomycetales; family Planctomycetaceae; genus Polystyrenella. The sequence goes on from JAWKUC010000008.1 coordinate 179,812, forward strand.
GCTGGAACGGGGACACCAATTTCATGCCTGTCATAGCAGACACGAAAGTCATTCCACAGGCATTAGATAGTTTGTATGAATTACTCAGCCGGAACTTAACTGATTAAACTGACTGGCTTTGAGATATTGTTGATGATCGGTGGCATCTCCCGTTTCCTGTATATTTAATGATTGATTCTGTATCTGCAAACAAGGACGATGTTGTAGGATAAGGATATCCGTACAATTATCCGTTTCCCTGAACTACAAACTGCTCTTCTTAATATTCTATTGCCCAGCCAGCTTCCAGGAGACAATTTGTCTCTGTTTTATTGAATTCATTTAACTGTGAAGTTCTGGCCAGGAGTCAAATTTTAATACATCCGGCAAGACAGCTTTGCCTAAGATTGAAGTGACCGGGATCCATATTATTTACACACGACTTTAACGAAACCCTGATTCGATCACCTTTGAGTCCCCATTTTTACCTTTAGATTCAGACCTGGTAGAGATCGAACAAACCATCGAAGAGCTATTCACACATTATTCAAGCGATTTTATCTGAACTGTTTTTTAATACTCTCTTCATACCGGATAATTCATGATACGTACCATTTTAACCGCCTGTTATTTTATCGTCTGCTTTGGAGCATTCGTAACATACGTCTCATCAGCTGATGAGAGCGACATCCCCAATGCAGTTCTAAAACATCCTTTTTTCAGCTATCTGATCCTGATGATCATTGCCATGTCCGTCGTGGTGATTGACTTCATGTACCCTAAGAAGAAAGTCTCCACATTTTCTTCTATCTATTTCGGGCTACTTACCGGCTTTCTACTTTCTTATGTACTCATGTTGGCGCTAAGGCCAGCTTTGGAGTACTCCGTATGGAAAGGTCTGGTGACTATTATGGTCACGCTGATGCTTTCTTACACGAGTATTTCCCTGTTGATGCAGACCCGTGACGATTTCCGCTTCATTGTCCCTTATGTTGAGTTCTCACGAGAGCTGAAAGGATCCAAACCGCTCATCATCGATAGTAGTGCCCTGATTGATGGTCGTATTTCTGATGTGCTGGAGACCAAGATTATCGATGCTCAACTGGTAATACCCGATTTCATTCTGCATGAAATCCAGAGCATTGCCGACAGTAGCGACAAAGGTCGCCGGACCCGGGGGCGCCGTGGTCTGGAAATTCTCAGCAAGCTGCAGAAAGATTCCGAAGTCGATCTGCGGATGATGGAGACCGATAAAAACACCTACGATGGTATGCCGGTCGACCAGAAGCTGGTACTGCTCGGAAAAAACCTGGGTGGGCGAATTGTGACCAACGATTACAACCTGAATAAAGTAGCTGGAGTGCAGGGAGTACCGACGATCAATCTGAATGATGTCGCCAATGCCCTCAAACCTCGATTTCTTCCGGGAGAACATATCCGCATCAAGGTCATCAAAGATGGTGAATCTCCCGGACAGGGAGTCGGTTACCTCGACGATGGGACCATGGTCGTTTGTGAAAACTGCAGCGACAAGAAAGGACGCGAAGTTGAAATCGCCGTCACAAGCGTGCTGCAATCAAGTGCCGGTCGCATGATCTTCGGCAAGCCGTACGACGATCGCGAAGGAAGCGAAATTTAGGTCATATTATATCACAAATAAAAAACGACGTGTTTTCTGAAACACGTCGTTTTTTTGTGTCCTGAGCAAGAACTGTGATTACATTTTCTCTGTGGTACTGATGCCCAACAATGCGAGTCCCTGCTGGAAGACTCGTGCCGTTAAGTCGCAAAGAATCAGTCGGCTCTCTTTAATGGCTTGATCGGGCTCATTTTTGACATGGCAGTTACCGTAAAGGTGGTAAATGCATTCGCTGTTTCAAAGAGATAAGCAGTCAGAATGTTCGGACGATAATCAGTAACTACAGAATCGATCGTTTCAGCAAATCGAAGCAACTGCAATCCAAGGGCACGTTCAGCATCATGCGTGAAGAGAACGGAGTTTGATTCCTTTCGTAACGCAACACGATCCGCACCTACCTCTCGGAAGATCCCGCATATACGTGCGTAAGCGTATTGAATGTAAGTCGCTGTATCACCGTTCGTGGCGAGCATCTTTTCCCAGTTGAAAACGTAATCGCTTTCCCGGTTGTGTCGTAAATCGGCGTACTTGATAGCACCGATACCAACCATTTCCGCCACCGATTGACGAGTCGCCTCATCCAACTCCGGAGTCGGCTTGGCATCATCACCATCATCTACAATTTTTCGAGCCCGTTGAATTGATTCCTCAATCAGACTTTCGAGACCAACAGTATCACCGGAACGGGTTTTGAATGGTTTTTTGTCCTCACCAAGTACAGTCCCAAAACTGATATGACGCAGGTCAATCTCGCCATATCCCCATTTTTCTGCCGTTTCGAACAGCAGTTTGAAATGCTCTCCCTGGCGGGCATCGACCACATATAGAATCTGATCGGCATGCATCTCTTCCACTCGATACCTGATTGTAGCGAGGTCGGTCGTGGCATATGTAAAAGCCCCATCCGTTTTCTGCACAATGAAGGGGCTTCGTTTCCCTCATGAAAGACACACATGGCCCCCTGACTTTCGGAAGCGAGTCCCTTTTTTTGAAGGTCTTGCACTACATCCTGCAGGAAAGGTTGAAAGTAGCTTTCCCCAGAATCATATCGAATTTGACATCTAACCGTTGATAGACTTCATCGATTGCCGCGATACATAATGGGAGAAACTTATTCCAAAGTTCCAGATTTTCTGCATCACCATGATGGAGTTTTGCCGTTTCCTCTCGAGCCAATCGAGCAATGTCTGGATGAGCCTTGGCCTTTTCACTTAATTCTGCAGAGGAACTTACTGTAGCCAGTTTTTCATTAGTCGATTTTATCTCTTCTTTTAATCCGCCAATTTCACTACGAAGTTTACTGAGCGCTTTCTTTTGATCTTTGTTTGCTGGATCAAGCGAGGCTTCCTGCTCATTCAGCCGTGCCTCTGCCCCCTTTAGATTTGCTTCCAGTTTGGGAAGCTTATCTGAAAGCTGATGATATTCAGAAAGTTGATTAACAAGTTTGTACAGCCGCGCAAGTTCCGTGACTGGCTCTTGATCATAACTATCTTCATTAAGAAAGTTTTTGTAACCGAAGATAATCATTCCGAACTGGGTTCCCCAATCGCCCAGATGGTTATCACCGTAAACTTTGTGGCCGAGGAAATTCAGAATGCGGCAGATTGTGTTTCCAATGACCGTACTTCTCAGATGACCGACGTGCATCGGTTTTGCCACGTTGGGAGCGGAGTAGTCGACGACGATTGTTTGAGGCTTCGAAGCTACCGGAATTGATAACCGTTCGTCCTGCAACATCGAACCGAGCTGGTCAGTCAGCCATTCTGACTTGAATTTAAAATTGACGAATCCCGGTCCTGCGACCTCAATTGATTCACAGATCTCATCCAGTTGTAGTTGATCGACAAATTCCTGAGCGAGTTCTCTGGGGTTTTTGCCCACCTGCTTGGCGAGTGACATCGCGAAGTTGGCCTGAAAGTCTCCAAACCGGGAATCCTGAGCGGGACGAACCATTTCCAGAAAAGGAGTTGGATCGTCAACATATTTCAGGAACAGGGGGCTCAGATTTTCTCGAATGACAGCCAGAGGATGCATGAGTTCTCTCTCGTATCAGGTCAATAAAGATAGCGTGCTGACCACACAGAGGTTGGTTTAAGAGGCTTGCCTCAAGGAAGGCCGTCAGACTTAAGCTTGAAATTCAAACAGGTTTGATCATTAAGACTAATTGCCGCTTTCCGGCTTCCAGTCCACAAGCCGGGCATCTGCCCACAGACTTTCCAGGTTATACATTTCACGTGCTTCGGCACTGAACAGGTGCAGGACGATGTCTCCGTAATCGTTTAAAACCCAGATGCTTGAGTCCCGGCCTTCGATCCCCCGACGGGGAGAGTCGTGTTCCTCCATGACCCGGTCGACCTCGTCTGCCACGGCACGCATCTGGCGTGGGGTGATACCGGTGCCGATGACAAAGAAATCGACAATCGGTGTGACCAGCGACATGTCGAGTACAAGCACATCTTTGCATTTGTACTCATCCGCTATGCGGGCGCAACGAATCGCATTTTTCTGACTTTCCCGGAGTTGTTCCTCGCGGGATTGAGACGCATCAGACTGGGTAATTGGATTTTCTCCACTTAAAATCGGCATAGTAACAACTCGATGTTCTGATCCAGGAGAAATAAGGTACGTACGTTCCCCGGATCGGCCCCCGTGGGGACTGGTTTACAAGATATCAACATAAAAAGCCGGAAGCGACTACACTCCCGGCATTTTATGAAGAAGACTGCGAACTCCCCGAAAAACATGGTTTTCGGGTCGTCTTATCGCTTTATTTTCAGAAGATGGACAAAGAATACTGCACAATAAAGCCCGCCGCAATGACCGAGACAATACTCATCAGCTTGATCAGAATGTTCAGGCTGGGGCCGCTCGTGTCTTTGAACGGGTCGCCCACAGTATCGCCCACCACAGCCGCTTTATGAGCTTCTGTTCCCTTACCACCATGGGCACCGGTCTCGATGTACTTTTTGGCGTTATCCCAGGCTCCTCCCGAGTTGGCCATCATGATGGCGACAGCAAAGCCTGAGGTGAGTCCTCCGACCAGCATTCCCATCACTCCACCCACACCCAGAAAGACACCGACCGCGATCGGAATAATCAATCCGAGGAGTGCCGGAATGATCATCTCTCGCTGTGCAGCAGCCGTACTGATAGCGACACAGGAAGCGTAATCGGGTTCGGCTTCCCCTTCCATGATCCCCTTGATTTCCCGGAACTGCCTCCGGACCTCTTCCACCATATCACTGGCGGAACGCCCTACCGCTTTCATCGTCAGTGAGCAGAAGACAAAGGTCAGTAGAACTCCCATGAAGACGCCTGCCAGAACTTTGGGATTCATCAGGTTGGCATGATAGAAATGCACAAAATCGGGCATCGTGGCTGTTTTAACTGCGACAGCTTTATCATTATTCAGAAGCTGTGCGAGGTTCAGTGGAACTTCCGCTCCCTTTTCTGCCTCATGAAACGCTTGTAAGCCTCCATCAGCCTCCCGATTTGAACCAGAGGAGAAGAGCAGGTAAGCCTGAACGGGATCGCTTTCGCCCAGTTTCACAGCAGCGATCCCACTGCCGATTTTAGTCGCCAGGGCATCATCTGCCGAAACCGAAACATGAACCGAAGCCTGTTCGCTGATTACCCAATGATCAATACCGATTCTGACCTGCTCAATGTATGCCGCTAAAAGTGCAAGCGCTGTTAAGGCAGCCGAGCCAATCGCAAAACCTTTCCCGATAGCAGCAGTAGTGTTGCCCAGACTATCAAGTGCGTCGGTACGCTCACGAACGTAAGGTTCCTGATTACTCATCTCGGCATTTCCACCAGCATTGTCGGCGATGGGACCATACGCATCGGTCGCCAGAGTAATTCCTAAGGTGCTCAACATCCCGACAGCTGCAATCGAGACCCCATACAGCCCCATCGTGACGAGCTTGGGATCATCAAAATCGAATCCCGTGCAACACCCAAAAGCCATGAGAATGGCGACGCAGACAATGAAGATTGGTACCCAGACGCTGTAGAGCCCTTCGGAAACCCCGGCGATGATGATTGTAGCCGGGCCTGTTCGAGACTGGTCCGCAATCCGCTTGGTCGGTGCAAATTCGGCACTGGTACTGTACTCAGTCCAGCGACCGATCAAAATTCCGGAGACAAGACCAGTAAAGATGGAGCCAAAGACTCCGAGCATTTTCCAGCCGCCCGGTAAGCCAAGGGTATTATCAGAACTGGAGGGAATCACGAGCATAAAGAGCACCAGTAGTAAGGCGATGATCACCACACCAATGCTGGCAAAGTTGCTCCCTTTCTCCAGTGATTTCATCAGTGTTGATTGAGAAGCATCTTCATCGGCTTTCACCAGGAAGACCCCCCAGATGGAGAGCCCGATACCTGCGGCAGCCAGAACGAGAGGCAACATGACCAGCATCGCCTGGATCATGCCATCGCCCTGGTAGGCGGCAACACCGAGAGCAGCTGATGCAAGAATACATCCGCAATACGACTCGTACAGGTCGGCTCCCATACCGGCCACATCGCCGACGTTGTCTCCCACGTTATCGGCAATCGTCGCCGGGTTCCGCGGATCGTCTTCAGGAATACCTGCTTCGACCTTACCGACAAGGTCTGCACCCACATCGGCAGCTTTGGTGAAAATACCTCCACCGACACGTGCGAATAGCGCTGACTACTCGCCCCCATACTGATTCCCGGAGGGACAAGGTGACGTCGGTCAGACTGAAATTCCAGCCCCAGTAAAGCAGGGCAAACTCAATACTGATATCCAACAGAGCCAATCCGACTACAGTCAAACCCATCACCGCACCACTGCGGAAAGCAACCTGTAGTGCCGAGTTCAATGATTCCTTTGCTGCCTGTGTAGTCCGGGAACTCGCCTCGGTTGCGGTTTTCATTCCGAACCAACCGGCGACACCTGACCCCAGGGCTCCAAACAGAAACGAAACCGGAATCCATTTCGATTGTGTTTCCAGACCGAAGGACAGAAACGAGAGGACGAGGATCGCCACGACAATAAAAATAGCGACGACAGAATATTGTCTTTTGAGATAAGCTCGTGCACCGGCTCTTACGTGATCGGCAATGGCCACCATTTTTTCATCGCCTTCGTTCTGTTTTTTCATCCAGAGAAAAAAGCGAACGGCGAAATAAAGAGCTGCCAGACTCCCACCAAAACTGATCAGCCAGCAGAAGACGATAGGGATTTGATTAATATTCTCTTCACCCTCAGCCGCAAGCAGTGGAGTACTAAAAGGAGCAGAGCGACCAACGCCAAAAGACCGATTCGAAAAAATAACCGGATACCGGAAGGAACATGTTGAGAATATCCCTGCAGGTCAGTGTCGGGAGTGCGTGAATTACCTGGCAGGCTGAAGCGTTGTGAGGTGCAATTAACAGTTCGAGTCGCGAGCGAAAAGAATCTCATCCTGGTGATTCACTTTCATTTAGAAATATATGGATGGATACAAATCGAAAAAGCCTCTTCAATCACGATTTTGAAACGACGCATCCTGAATTCGATCAGCTGGATCTGAATAAATGAGCGAATTTCAAAAGGTTTTCAATGACTCACTGGTATTGAATATTAAGGAGACAGAGAGATGTGACTGCAGACGCTAACGAAAATCCGAAAATGAACAAAACCTGGCAGTTTGTAACAACAAACAGGACAATCTAGGAATTCACGGTCAATTACACGATTCAGAAAACAGGTTTAATCTGGAGATCATTTCTGTCTGGAGATTGAATCGTGGAATCGAAAATTCTGCAGAAGGATTAACTTCGTTAACATATTAATAACATTGAATTTATCGCTTGAAATGTTCCAGTGTCAACGACCTGTTCAGGTTCAATAAAATAACATTCAGATTTTATCAGATTCACCAGATGCCTGATTTTCAGATAGAAATGCGGTAATTAATCAGACTCATGTTCACCGGGAGCAAGAAAGTCCTTTAATTTCCCCCAAAGCACGCAAGTGACGCATTCCCGCAGCTGCCGGGGACAGCCCCAGTAATGTGGCAACTTCCTGATTCTCCAACTGCTCAAAATGACGCATCAGAATTATTTCTCGATCAGATTCATCAAGTCGATCAATTGCAGTAAGTAATAAGTCTGCCATTTCGCGACGCAGATTTTCTGCGGCAGGAGTTAATTCCTGATCCTGCAATTGAGCAGATAAATTCAGAGAAGAATTCTCTACCCAGGCTGGAGAGAGGGACTGTTCGCGATCGACCGATCTCCGTTGAGCGACTCGATGTCGGCGATGCATGTCGATGATGCGATCCTGAGCGAGTTGCCTTAACCACAGATGAAAGGGGATGGACGGATCGCTTAAGTAAGCAGTCAGGCGAGTGTGAGCTTCCAGGAGTACATCCTGCACAATATCAGAGGCGTCCACTCGTTGCAGCAGACCTCGATCAAGTCGTAACTCGATCATGCGTTTAACAGATTCTCGATGACGTTCGAGCAGTTTCTCTCGCGGATTGATCTCCTGCTTCCGCTGCTTGAAGAAACTGTCCAGTCTGATCTGCTTCAGGCCACATAAAACTCTTTCCGCTTCTGGACCTGGAAATAGTGTCGTTACTGCTGCGTCCCTTTGGTCAATTCCATGAATGCTGTTTCCAGGTTAACTTCTTCCTCTCGGAATAATTTTAACTTGTAACCAGCTTCGAACAGAGCTGAAGGGATATCACTGTAATCGAGCACATTCGGTTTCAGGGTGACATCGATAATATCGGATCGCATCTCCACTTTAGCAACGCTGTCAAGTTGTTCAATCAATTTCGCAGCTTGTTCTGAGTTCTCGGTTACCTGGATGTGCAATAGAGTCGCTTCTCGCGCTTTCTTCATCACCTCGTTGACGTAACCATCAACAATCAGATTTCCCTTTTCAATCATCCCCACCCGGGTACAGACATCCGCCAGCTCAGGAAGAATGTGTGAGCTCACAATCACTGTTTTATCAAGTTCACCCAACCTTTTAAGCAGATTACGCATCTCAATACGAGCACGGGGGTCGAGACCACTTGCCGGTTCGTCCAGCAATAGTACGGCTGGGTCATGCAACAGTGTGCGGGCAAGTCCAATACGCTGAGTCTGTCCACGAGAGAGCTGATTGACCATCGCATCGCGTTTGAAGGCCATATCCACCATCTCCAGCTTCTCTTCTGCGATTCGACGACGCTCGGAGCTTTTAATTCGATAAGTGGAGGCAAAGAACTCCAGATACTCCATGACGGTCATATCATCGTAGACACCGAAGAAGTCCGGAGTATACCCCACCAGTCGGCGGATCTCTTCCGAGTGCGTGTAGATAGACTTGCCACAGACGTAGGCTTCACCATAATCCGGTTCAAGCAAGGTGGCGATCATGCGCATGGTGGTCGTCTTACCGGATCCGTTCGGTCCGATAAACCCGAAGACATCACCTTCCTCAAGTTTGAGATCGATCTGATTCACGGCAATCAGGTTACCGTACTGTTTGGTGAGTTTCCGCGTTTCGATCACGGCTGAACACTTTCGTCAGGAAATTCAGGTTCACAAATTATTATTCATTATTCGGAAATTAAAACTTTCCGATTTCGTGCTGAGTTAATCTATTTACTTCACTGGAAGCAGGATGCGAATGATCGTCTTCTGATAAACGGGCTCGATTTGAGTTCCATTCACCTCTGTTGATATTACGGGCAGATCAATGGTTCCATAAAGTACAGCCTGTTTCATATCGAGCCTTGCGGAAAAATCATAATCTGCAAAGACTTCATTACTTAAGGTGTAATAATCCTGACCGCCGGAGGCTTCATAAAATGTAACTGAACGCATAATTCTGTAGGGGTCTGTTTCTTCGACGTTATATTTGTCGAAGGAAACACCCAGCACATCCTGTCCGGTACGATTCTGGTCGCCCACTCTGTTGGTGAGATAATTTTTCATGGTCCTGTTCATCACATCATGATGACCAATATCCCAGACCTCACCTGCAGCGAGGGATGCGACTTTTAATTCACGTTGTCCCAATTCAGGTAGATAAACCTGATTCTGATAAGCCACAAACCACTGTTTAAGTGGAACAGGGAACTGATGCTTGAAAGTCCCTTCCAGATTTCCCCCGGTGCCAGTTGTCAAATTACTTTCGACCAGCGACTTGTCTTTGAGCTGGCTCAGCCAGGCTGTTTCGATGACTTTACTCGACCACTGACCAATCGGAACCTGTTCCAATCCTTTTTTATCTACCTGCATCAGATAGGTCGGTAGACCAAAATAAATTCCGGAGGACCGGTACATCCCACTGAAATTCTCTTCGGGGGTTCCCGACCAGCGAGTTTGTGGAAAGGTAATTGTATCTTCAGCTGAAAGACCCAGGTTAAATATCGGATGAACCTCTATATTAATCTGTTCGCTTTCTGCTGAATAATAAGATTGCCATGACTCAAACCGGCACAGACCACTCTCCGCATCCAGATCAACGAGATTCACCTCCTGCAGCAATGATTGATCATGATGCATACTCCCCGACATGCTGAATGTCACCAGGATCAACCCAACGAGCATCAGTGGAAAAGTAACCCAGGTCAAACCGGGACGTTTCAGAACTTTATGTGTCAGCAGATAATCGAGAGGCCCCAACAGGATGATAATCCCCAGAATACGAATCATCACTTCCCAGGCGTTCAAATTTCGGGTCGCTTTAAATTGGTCGAGAGTTCCCTGTAATTGAGTTCTCAAAGAACTGACACCAGCGTGAACCAGGTTTTTCCCAACCTGACTTTCTTCCGAGCCAGTCGCAGTCGTCTCTCTCCCCAGGAGTTTTTCCAGTAAGGGGGGAAGGCTCTCCCATTCGCTCAATGGTTCTTCAGAAAAATCGATCGCTGAGATAGTCAGCTCGCCAAACCCATGCGGTATCTTGACAACAAGTGGCCCTTCAATCGAAGCAACTTCCACCTTGCCATGAAAACTGTCCGGTTCAATTCGTACTGTGTCCAGTAATGTTCGAACCAGACGTCGACCTTGAGAGACATAGTTTTCAATATCACCGAGGTGCTTCAGGTTAATGGTCCCATTGATCGATACCGGTAACCATTTGGAAAGTGAACTTGCCTGCCACTCTTCCAGGCGATCACCAACCATCACCAGCAAATGCCCACCTGATTGAACCCATTTCTGCAGGGCTTTTTCCTGTTCCGGCGGAACATTGTAATTCCCAGTGACGATGAGCGCATCCAGCCCCTGCCACGACTCAACGTCGATGGGAAGCTCCTCATAGGCATTGAGCATCAGCACCCGGTTAGGTTTGAGAGTCTCTTTGATCTGGTTTTGGGATGAAATGAAATTGAGTGGCCAATCTCTGAGTTGCTCCGGACTCGCGGTTTTCCAATCTACTATATTGGCATTCGAAAGTTTTGCATCGAGCACACCAATGACATGCAGGGACTGCTTTTCCGCCACCGGGAGCGAATTCTCTGTGAATCTGCGGCTGGGAAAGATACGTTCAGAGATGAGTTCCTGAGTTTCCCCCGTCTTCTGATATATCAGGACTTTCAGATCCGCTTCAATACGACCGGGAAGAAATCGACCCGTCAGAGTCTGAGTACCGGCAGCTTCAATAGCTACAGATTTCATTGCGATCCGAAAGGGGGCCCCATCTGCATCGACTGTTTCAAACTCAAGGTGATACTCACCGCCAGCAGTGGTTGTCACCGTCGTCGAGATGGGTGTCCATTTTCCGACTTTATAGACATCTTTGATGCCCACCGAAACAGCATCAATGGTAGCACTGTTGCTGGAAGTATCAGATTGCGCCCGTGCGTGAGTCTGCTCTCCGCAGATCATACCGAAGCAGACCAACAGGAAGAGTATGTAGAAGCGTTTCGGTAATAGATCAACCTGTAGCAGGCGGAAAGAAAATGTCACAATCGAACAATCAAAATTGAAGTAATCAATAATTCAGAATGAAACAGCAATGATAATCAGGGAATAGGTACCGAAATAAGAGTCGACCAGTGAGGACGGCTCTATTCAGGCAGGAGATAGGAGACCTTGACTGGGGATGAAGAACCGGAGGACTTTCGACTGACTGGCAAATCGAATTGACCAGGAGAGTGTTCTGAATCTCCCCGGTTTAAAGTCCCAGCACTGAGCCGGAAATCGGCTTGAGATGGATATTATGTATACGCTACCTGTTGAGCAATTGTGAGTTACTACCGCTTAGAAAGCTCAGTTTTTCCCGATTTTTCACGCAGCCTCCCCGCAAAGTGAACCAGACACAACTAAACACACGAACAGAAAGAGCCCTCTCCGGTCTAAACCGCTAAGAGGGCTCTTCTATGGAATCATCCAGTGTGCTGAAAAACTCGACTTATTTCTCGTCGAGCAACTCCACAGCGGCGAATTTCTGTCCTTCCAGCATGGAGAGGCTCGCTCCCCCACCGGTGCTGACGTGAGAAACCTGATCTGCAAAACCCATTTGCTGAATTGCAGCCGCCGAGTCACCACCTCCAATAATACTGACGGCATCCGAAGCGGCAATCGCTTCCGCTACAGCACGTGTACCGGCATCAAAGGGAGGCATCTCAAAAACACCCATCGGGCCGTTCCAGACAACTGTTTTGGCCCCTTTGACCAACTCGGCGTATGCTTTCGCCGTTTCTGGTCCAATATCGAACCCTTCGAAGTTGTCGTTGATTTCGCCTGCTTTCACAACTTCTTTATTACAGTCGGAACTGAAAGCATCACCACAATGCGTATCAACAGGGAGAACGAGTTTGTCTCCCCCTTTTTCCAGCAACTCTTTGGCGAGTTCGACTTTGTCCGGCTCAACCAGACTTTTCCCCACTTTGCCTCCCTGGGCCAGTGAGAAGGTATAAGCCATCGCTCCACCGATCACGATTTTATCACAAATCCCGATCAGGTTATTGATGACATTAATTTTATCCGAGACCTTCGCTCCTCCCAGAATCGCCACGAAGGGACGTTCAGGATTGGAAATGACATCGGTCAGGTATTGAATCTCTTTACTGACCAGGAAACCGACAACGCGAGGTTTGCCGCTCATCGCTTCCGGAACTGCGACCATGGAGGCATCAGTCCGGTGGCAGGTACCGAAGGCATCGTTGCAATAAATGTCCGCCATCGCAGCAAGTTCACCCGCAAAGGTGGCATCCCCTTTTTTCTCTCCCGAATTAAATCGCAGGTTTTCGAGTACCAGAACATCACCTGCAGTCAAGGCTGCCGCTTTCGCTTTGGCGTCTGCACCGACAGTATCGCTCGCAAAAGCGACCTCTTTACCGAGCAATTCACCCAAACGAATTGCGGCTGGTTTAAGGCTGTATTTCACATCGTCAGCAAGCGCCATCCCCTTTGGGCCTTCCCAGGTGGCTCATCAGAATGACTTTTCCACCCCGATCCAGAACCGAGGTAATCGAGGGAGCGCCATCTGAATACGGCGATCATCGGTGATTTCAAGTTGATCGTTCAAAGGAACGTTAAAATCGACCCGCATCAAAACTGTTTTACCGGAGACATCGACATCAGCGATCGTTTTCTTGGCCATCGTGTTAGTCTGACTTCTGTTCAAAGAAAATGTAGTGGTTGGGTAATTTATGCGTGGAACCCGATTACGGAGGAAAACCTGATCGAGTTTGTACTTGAGACAGGCGAGCTTGCCTCAATGGGAGAGGCCGCCGCACACCGCGTATCCTAGCGAAACTCCCCCTGTCAATTAAAGCGTCCGCACATCAATTAAAGCGTCTACCGGGAGGAATGGAGCTCTTCTCCAGGCGATCCTCCCCCATCCTGAGGATTTGAGAGGGTATTGTGCGGCAAATGGGGGGATAGAGATTGGCGATTTGTAGAGAAAATAGGGCCGCAGGGACTCGAACCCTGAACCAACAAATTATGAGTTTGCTGCTCTAACCGATTGAGCTACGGCCCTTTATCGATTGATAAAGTCGCTTTTTCAGAACTTAAACGAGGCGTGGTGAAAGCTTTCTCATCAAGAGGAGTCTTCTTCAACTCAGTGGTTCGTCAAAAAATTCTGAAACGCTGGAAAAGTATCCCAAACAGCAGACTGATTTGCAAGCGGGCTGGAAATCCATGGAATTCCACCTCATGGAAACCAGTGATTCACAATCAATATCTGCCTGACCACTATGACTGGTAGTGATCGATACGCATCTCAAAGTCAGCCGTCCGGACTTTGCCTCACTTAAACAGTTGCACATTCAATAAATGATTTCTGATTTGAACCAAACGAGCACATTGCCTGTTTATGAGGCAGCATTGAATCCGTATCAGCTTCTGGATTGCATTTTTTGATTCATCGAAACCCTCCTTTCGCTGATGGGCCACGCTATGTTTCTTTCCCCTCTGCTCAATGCGCTATCGAATGTTTTGAATCAACCGCTGATTACCCGCCACTCCAATCGCCGACGGTTTGCCCGGCTGGCTGGACAACCCAGCTCGGTGGCAACTCGCCTGGAGAGCCTGGAAGACCGGGTGCTGCTTTCGGCTGATGGGTTCATGTATGCCACGACCAATGTTCCCGTGGAAGATCAAACGGACTCAAGATGGTCCGATTATAGATTTACAGAACCTAAGCCCTATGAATTGCATGTCGATTCCCAAGGGAATACCTTCGCTTTAGTTGAACTACTCGACAGTTCAAAAGAGATTGATTTTGATCCAGGTCCCGGTGAAGCTTTCGCAACTCCTTCGCGATCGGGTCACCTGGTGAAATTCGATCCTGAGGGTAATTTTCTATGGGTGAAAGTATTACCTAGATCATCGAAATATAAATGGCAATTCATGGATTCAATAGCCATAGACAACGATGACAACATCCTTCTGTTCTGGAACACGGGTATCCCCGGGAAGTTATACAAATACAGCAACGATGGTCTCTTACTATCAGAGACATTGATACATGAGGGTTATTCTACTTACGCCTCTACCGAACAGATTCTGGTCGATTCCCAAAACAACGTCTATGTGAGTGTTTCATTCCAGGGTCATTTTGAAATACTCATAAATGGTGAAGTCGTTAATATCGAAAGCTCGTCCGGTTCAGCTGACAGTATGGTCCTCAAAATCAACAGCTCAGGCACAGTGGAATGGCTCAAGCAGCTTGATCTCTCAGCAGAGAACGTTCTTGGTGTCGGGCGAGATAGAATCCATCTCCAAATGGAATTCGATCAAAACGAAGACCTGATCCTGTATGGTGATTATATTGGAAGCATTGACTACGAATACGGAAATGGAGGGGATGTTCTCTCCGCTGTCGGCAATCGAGATCTGTATGTGGCGAAACTGAATTCCGAGGGAGAGGTTGAATGGAGGCACAATTTAGGTACCGTTAAAAATGATACCCTTAATGATATAGGTGTCGACACAGAAGGGAACATTTACATTTCCGGAAGGTTCACCGGTAGCCTCGATTTTGACCCTTCTGAAAACACCTGGATTCTGGAAACTCCTCAGGATCGTTATCACTGTTTTCTCGCAAAATACGCTTCGAATGGAAACCTGATTTGGGCAGGCGATATCAGCGGCGTTGATCAATTCATATCCTTTACAGGAATTGATCTCGACGCGGAGGGGAATATTATTGCCGTCGGGTGGATTGGTGCCGAAGCCGATCTTGAGCTTGGTCCAGGAGTGGACATCTTTGGAAAATCTGGCAAAGCTGGAGAGGAATCATTGATCGCTTCCTATGACCCGGATGGAAATTTGCGGTGGGTGGAAACAATTGAAGACACCTCTGGCCCTTGGTATTCCAGCACCGGAAACTGGGCTACCAATGTGCTGTTGAATGATGATGGTTCGATTACCGTTGCAGGAAAATACAAGGGCTGGATTGATCTCGATATTGGACCGGGTACAAATATCATTGACGGAGATATTCCCTCAGGAGATGTCCCCGTCAACGCTTATATCATCAACATCAGTCCCGCTCAGATAAAAAAGTTTTCCACCAGACGCGGCCAGCGGACTAATTTCGATTTTGGTCTTTCATCCCGTTTCGATTACAGTAACCCGGCCACGACTTCAATTGTCGAGGTTGCCGGGAGTAATCAGTTGCAGTTTGACAATTCCGGTAACACAGGACTAAGCACGGCGATCTGGAACGCTCCTGAACCGTTGCCACCCGCTTTTGAATTCTCGGCCGAGCTGACTTCGCTCAATGGTCCCAACCGCTGGCTGGATGGCTTTCTGGTCTTCGATTACAAAAACGAAAACGATTTCAAATACGCCGGTTTCTTCACCGGTCAGAACCAGTGGGTCATCGGTCATTACCAGGGAAGCTGGGGAAACCGACTTGCCCAGGTCGACTGGGATGACACCGGTAGATCTATCAATGCCAATCAAGCCTACCGCCTCCATGTACGCATTGAAGGAACAACCGCTTACCTCTCGGTGGATGGTGAATTCGTGACGATGGCCAGCTTTGCCGGGCCACTGAATAACAACCCCGTCGGGATGGCCTCTTACCATGCGGTGACCAGCTTCGATAACTTCATCGTTGGTGAGAAGATCGATGAAGGAGCACCGTCTGATCTTCCCTATTACGATGAATTCAATGCCGAGTTCCCCGAACAGATGACGTTCAACAACCCGGGACTCTGGACGGTCGATACGTATCTCGACCAGCGTTATCTACAGGTGAATGCTTCCGGGAACCAGGGGCTCGGAATCGGAACCGTTGAGTTCGACTGGCCTTTGCCGAACAACTATGAACTCTCGGCGGTCGTCACCTCGGTGAGTGGACCGAATCGCTGGATGGATGGGTTCCTCATCTTCGATTACCAGAATGAAAACGACTTCAAGTACGCCGGTATGTACACCGGCCAGAACCAGTGGGTCATTGGGCATTACCAGGGTCACTGGGGAAACCGGGTAGCACAGGTGAACCTCAATGAAGTCGGACGGAAAATCGATGCCAACAACCCCTACACACTCCATCTCACGATTGAAGGAGAGAGCGTCGAACTGCGGGTGAACGGACTGCCGGTGGTTAAGACCGCATTCGCGAACGGAATCCACAATGGAACTGTTGGCGTCGCGGCCTACAACGCCGTCACCCGATTCGACAACCTGATGGTGGATACGCAGGTAGCACGGGGTAAGTCGCTGTCACTCCCGGTTGAGGATAATTTCAACGATGGCCAGGCGGAAGAGTTTTACTTCACCAACCAGAAACGCTGGGCCGTGGTTGCACCGGGAGGGGATTCGGTCTTGCGTGTGAACAGTTCCAATGGAGGGGGAACCGGAATCTCCAATGGAGGGGGAACCGGAATCGCATACGTCCCGATTGAGAATCAGGCGGGGGTAGATCTGGTTGTCTCTGCCGATGTCCGCTCGAACCAGGTAACCAATGGCTGGAGCGACGGGTTCCTGATCTTCGATTACAGGAACGAACACGATTTCAAATACGCTGGCTTCTTCACAGGTCAGAATCAGTGGGTGATCGGCCATTACCAGGGTGACTGGAACAACCATACGAAGATGGTCGACTGGGACGATACCGGTCGGAGTATTGACTTCAATCAGTTCTACCACCTGGAACTCGAACTGCATGACCGGATAGCAACGCTGATTGTAGATGGAGAGACAATCTTCACCGCCGGCTTCGACAGCAACGTCACCCGGGGAGCAGTCGGTGTCGGTGCCGCCAACGCCTTCAGCTGGTTCGATAACTTCTCCGTCAGAGAGAGGGAAACCCTGCTATCACCCCTCGCAGATGGTCTCTTCGCCAACTGGAATGAGGAATCTGCCGAGGTGTTGATTTAAGGTTTAAGCCTGATTTACAGACGGGCTTGAAAGCCAGGGAAGTCTTCGCCCCCTTTCAACAATTGCATATTCATCGAATGATTCTACTTTTCGAATAAACATGCACATTGCAAGTTTAAAAGGCAGCACTGAAACCGTATCAGCCCTTGGGTTCATTTTTTTGATTCATTCAAACTCTCTTTACATAATGATGGGCCACGCAATGTTTCTTTACCCTCTGCTCAATGCGCTATCGAATGTTTTGAATCAACCGCTGATTACCCGCCACTCCAACCGTCGACGGTTTGCCCGGCAGGCTGGACAACCCAGCTCGGTGGCAACTCGCCTGGAGAGCCTGGAAGACCGGGTGCTGCTTTCGGCTGATGGATTTAATTATGTTGCAGGATCTCATGGAACTGGCATATCTGAAGGAGCATTTGAAACGGCAGTTGACTCGCAGGGCAATACCTATGCACTAGTTGACTTTGATGGAATAGTTGACTTCGACCCAGGACCAAACCTGTTTGAACTGCAGAAAGCTCCCCATGCATTAATAAAACTCGATCCCACGGGAAACTTCGTCTGGGCCAAAGGGTTATCAAATACTCATAACGCTGATCTTTATTTTGCAAGAACCTTGACGGTAGGGGATGACGGAAACGTCTATGTATTTCAAACAGGTATGACCAGCAATGTTGTGAAATTTGATGGTGCTGGAAACCATCTTGAGGAATTTGAAATTGTTAATGGTTTCGTCGGGGGAATTTCATCGCGTGGAGTCACTGTTGATAGTGCTGGAAATATTTACCTGGGAGGCTATTTCACTGGAGAGTTAGAAATCGGCGAGGGCGATGATACTGTTGTTTATAACTCGACGTCTGAAACACCTGATGGCATCGTCCTTAAACTGGACCCTTCAGGAAACCTGGAGTGGGTCAAACAATTTGCTATTTCTGGACCGCGAATCTCTCAGCAGGTATATGATCATTACATTGGAGCCAAAATGGTCATGGGTGAAGACGAAAACCTGATCCTGGTCGAAGAATTCACAGGTTCCGTTGATCTGGAATATGAAACGGGGGGAGATATCCGCAACAGCAATGGGGAATCTGATATCCTAATTGCCAAATTAAACTCTGCTGGTGAACTTGTCTGGGGACATACGATTGGTGGTTCAGGGTATGAAGACTTCGAGGATGTTGCAGTTGATGATCAGGGAAACATCGTAATCTCAGGGGCCTTCTCTGGAATTGTCGATTTTGATCCTTCATCGAATACAGAAATTCTTGAGACTGAAACCAGTCCTGGTAGATATCCACCGGGAGCCTTCCTGGCACGTTTTACTCCTGATGGTCAGCTGAACTGGGCTGGAAAGATTGATCCTGATAACTCAAGTGCGAGATTAAGAGGGCTAGACTTCGATGCGCAAGGCAATCTGATTATTGCCGCATACATGATTGGTGTCAGTGATATTGACATTGGCAGTGGTGAATTTCTCGTGGGGGAGGATTATGCGAGATCGGTTATCTTTTCGCTGGATTCAGATGCCAACATACTTTGGGTGGGACAACTTAATCAGTACCCACGAAACTTGTCAGAAAAAGGAATTTTTAACGTCCCATTAGATGTTCTTACGTTGAACGATGGTTCGATTACGGTGTCTGGGTTTTATGATAAACATGCAGATTTCGATATCGGACCTGGTGAAGAGGTAAATTACACCTACGAATTTACCCGGAACTCCTATATCTGGAATATCAGTGCCAGCGACATTCGAGGACTCGCCAAACAGTACTTCTTTCAAGCTGACTTCGATTTTGGTCTCTCTTCCCGTTTCGATTACAGTAACCCGGCCACGACTTCAATTGTCGAGGTTGCCGGAGTAATCAGTTGCAGTTCGATAATTCCGGTAACACAGGACTAAGCACGGCGATCTGGAACGCTCCTGAACCGTTGCCACCCGCTTTTGAATTCTCGCCCGAGCTGACTTCGCTCAATGGTCCCAACCGCTGGCTGGATGGCTTTCTGGTCTTCGATTACAAAAACGAAAACGATTTCAAATACGCCGGTTTCTTCACCGGTCAGAACCAGTGGGTCATCGGTCATTACCAGGGAAGCTGGGGAAACCGACTTGCCCAGGTCGACTGGGATGACACCGGTAGATCTATCAATGCCAATCAAGCCTACCGCCTCCATGTACGCATTGAAGGAACAACCGCTTACCTCTCGGTGGATGGTGAATTCGTGACGATGGCCAGCTTTGCCGGGCCACTGAATAACAACCCCGTCGGGATGGCCTCTTACCATGCGGTGACCAGTTGATAACTTCATCGTTGGTGAGAAGATCGATGAAGGAGCACCGTCTGATCTTCCCTATTACGATGAATTCAATGCCGAGTTCCCGAACAGATGACGTTCAACAACCCGGGACTCTGGACGGTCGATACGTATCTCGACCAGCGTTATCTACAGGTGAATGCTTCCGGGAACCAGGGGCTCGGAATCGGAACCGTTGAGTTCGACTGGCCTTTGCCGAACAACTATGAACTCGGCGGTCGTCACCTCGGTGAGTGGACCGAATCGCTGGATGGATGGGTTCCTCATCTTCGATTACCAGAATGAAAACGACTTCAAGTACGCCGGTATGTACACCGGCCAGAACCAGTGGGTCATTGGGCATTACCAGGGTCACTGGGGAAACCGGTAGCACAGGTGAACCTCAATGAAGTCGGACGGAAAATCGATGCCAACAACCCCTACACACTCCATCTCACGATTGAAGGAGAGAGCGTCGAACTGCGGGTGAACGGACTGCCGGTGGTTAAGACCGCATTCGCGAACGGAATCCACAATGGAACTGTTGGCGTCGCGGCCTACAACGCCGTCACCCGATTCGACAACCTGATGGTGGATACGCAGGTAGCACGGGGTAAGTCGCTGTCACTCCCGGTTGAGGATAATTTCAACGATGGCCAGGCGGAAGAGTTTTACTTCACCAACCAGAAACGCTGGGCCGTGGTTGCACCGGGAGGGGATTCGGTCTTGCGTGTGAACAGTTCCAATGGAGGGGGAACCGGAATCTCCAATGGAGGGGGAACCGGAATCGCATACGTCCCGATTGAGAATCAGGCGGGGGTAGATCTGGTTGTCTCTGCCGATGTCCGCTCGAACCAGGTAACCAATGGCTGGAGCGACGGGTTCCTGATCTTCGATTACAGGAACGAACACGATTTCAAATACGCTGGCTTCTTCACAGGTCAGAATCAGTGGGTGATCGGCCATTACCAGGGTGACTGGAACAACCATACGAAGATGGTCGACTGGGACGATACCGGTCGGAGTATTGACTTCAATCAGTTCTACCACCTGGAACTCGAACTGCATGACCGGATAGCAACGCTGATTGTAGATGGAGAGACAATCTTCACCGCCGGCTTCGACAGCAACGTCACCCGGGGAGCAGCCGGCGTCGGCGCCGCCAACGCCTTCAGCTGGTTCGATAACTTCTCCGTCAGAGAGAGGGAAACCCTGCTATCCCCCCTCGCAGATGGCCTCTTCGCAAACTGGAATGAGGAATCTTCTGAGGTCTTGATTTAAGGCATAGCTGGAATAAATCTTCAAAAAAGTGAGAAACATCTCATTTATAAAAAAACAGACATCAGGGAAAGGCGATTCTCATTCTTCCCCTGATGCTGAAGTGATTGAGGATTTACTTGTCTGGAGAATCGATTTAGGGTAAGGAAATACAATTTCTCAGGAAATGAACTATCTCTAAATCATCAGACCAGAATCCTCGAGTTCAACATGGTGTCCCACCTTAATAAGAGCCTCTGCATCAGTGTCGTCTTAACCTTGCTTTGTACGGACAACCTGTCGGCCCAGTTTCAGAACGCTGGGGGAGACGCTCAGCGATCCGGATTTGTGCAGGTTGACGGGCCGCTTAAAGAACCGGAGATTCTGTGGGAGCACAATCTCGGTGTCATTGGCATCTCCGATACGCAGCCTGTGATTGATGTGGATGGGAATATTTATGTCACCGGTTGCCCTGTGAATCAGAAAACCTGGGAGGAAGACTTCGACCCCATAGGGACATTGGTTTCACTCAGTCCTGAGGGAGAAGTCAACTGGCGCTACGACTGGACCTGGAATAAGAACCAGCAGAATACCTGGAGCCAGTTAACAGGACCGATCTTAGTTGGCAAGGACCTGGTCGCTATGGGTTCCCGGTTCGGCTGGCTCCGTTGCTGGAACCGTCATACTGGTGACATGCTCTGGGAACGTCGCTTAACAGCTGGAACGGACCCGATCACTTCGACTCCGATTGCCGACAGCGAGGGGAACATCTACGTGCATGTACGCGATATTCCCACCTTGCGAAAAATAGACAGCCGGACAGGACAGTACATCTGGGTGCATAAATTTATCGATGACTCCATCGGGAACACTTCATCACCCACTTTGTCGCATGATCAGAAAACAGTCTACATCGGTCGGACGGCGCGAGATATCGGTTATCTGTACGCGATCGATACAGTAGAGGGAAACTGCCGCTGGGCCTGGAGCCCGGAAGTCTCCAAAGGCCATTCGTTCGCCTGGAATATTCCGATTGTCGATCAACAGGGGACGGTTTACATCCAGGACGAAGAGTTCGCCAATCTTTATGCTGTTCATGATTTGGGTAAAGTGCACGCGTTTAAGTGGTCGTATAAAAAAGAGGGGAGAGGTGTCCCTCGTGTAGGAGCGGTCGATAACGAAGCAATTTACAGCTGCTTCAACCAGCCTCAGCCCTTTTTGTTTGCAGTCGACTTAAACGGTCAAGAAAAATGGTCACGATCCTTCTCAGAAGGACGGGGAATTGCCGGGCTGGTTGTCGGCAACAAGGCTGTTTATTTCGGGATGAGTGGAACTGGCCAGGTGATCGCTGTGAATAAGCAGACTGGTGAAGTTCTCTGGGCAAAACAGGTGGGAACTGCCAACTCCAGCTTCAGTGAAGGGTTGAGCCTGGGAGCGGATGGGACGCTTTATGTCCCGGTAAATGGGACACCCAGTCACCCCAAAATGGCTTTTATCATCGCTTTAAAGAGCAATGAGTAACAAGTTAATCGACACTGAAAAGCTTAATCAACACCCTCATTTTTGCCCATTTTCTGCGATCTGGTTTTGATCCTGCTCGATCAGTTACTCCCTACCGGGGAACTCGCTACAGTACGAATAGATTTGAGAATCTTCCCCCTCTGTTTCCCCACACCCATTGGTTTCAATGCAAAACTTTCAACGCTCACGTTTACAATTTCAGCAGCAATTCATTCTATGCTTCGGCCTGGCTCTGCTCCTGTTTCAACTGGTGGGCTGCGCTGAATCAGTCTCGAACGAAGAGAAAACCAGCGAACAGACTCCAGTTATTCCCGGTTACCCACTGACAATCACCGACGACCTGGAGCGTCAAGTCACCTTCGACTCGCCACCACAGCGGATCATCTCATTATCTCCCTCGAATACCGAACTTATCTGTTCTCTTGGCCTCGAAGAAAGAATGGTGGGAGTTACAACGCTGTGTGATTATCCTCCTGCAGTTCAAGATGTCGAAAAGGTAGGTGACTTCAACGCGAACAGCATCAGCCTGGAAGAAATTGTTGCGCTGAAACCGGACTTGATTATATCGGGATCCGGTTTTCATCGTGATCTGGTTACCAATCTCGAACGGTTGAATCTGAATGTCGTCGCTGTTGAACCAAAGCAACTTGAGCAGATCTACGAACGGCTGGAACTTCTGGGAAAAATTTGTAACGTCAATGAAGCTGCCGATAAACTTGTATCGAGCTTAAAAGAGAGAGTTGAACGTGTTCGGAGAGAAGCTGAAGAGGTCAAACCAACTCCGCCACTCAAGGTCTTCTACCAGATCTGGAATGACCCGCTTTCATCCACAGGGAATGTATCGTTTATCGGTGAGATGTTAACGACCATCCAGGTTGAAAATATCTTCGCTGACCTGAATACAGGCTACTCACCCATCAATGAAGAAGCACTCCTCATCAAGAATCCGGATATTATTCTGGTTCCCATGTATCATGGTGGTGAGAAGGACCGGGAGGCGATTCTCTCGCGTGAGTCCTGGCAGAATATCAAAGCTATTAAAAACAACCGTGTGCATTTCCTTCCCGATGATGAAGTCTCGCGGCATGGACCTCGATTTGTTGATGGACTCGAAGCGATCTTCAAGGCTTGCTATCCTGAAGCATCTCTGGAGTAATCAATCCACAAATTTCAAAACAACGGTCTGTTACCAAGCCATTCATATAAACACAGTGCCCTCTCATGCCGACTTCGAAATCATCCACAATCAGCACCGGGAAACTAGTCGCCCTGGCCATTGGCATCGGCTTATTGCTGGTCGTTAGTCTGATTATGGGGGACGTTTATATTCCGGTGGGAGAGGTCTTTTCGATAATAACTGGTAATGGAGAGGTGGATAGCACCTCAGAGATGATTGTTCTCAAACTGCGACTCCCGCGGATCATTCTCGCCCTGGTGATAGGTGCCGGACTGGGAGCAGCCGGGGCTGGTTACCAGGGGATGTTCCGGAATCCTCTGGCAGATCCGTTCGTCATTGGGGCATCGAGTGGAGCAGCTTTAGGGGCGGCTATCGCTATCATTCTGAACTGGGGAGAGACTGTCTATGGTTGGGGAGCCATTCCCATTTCAGCCATGGGAGGTGCACTGCTGGCCGTGGGAATTGTCTATGGAATTGCCTCGGTGGGAGGACGTGTTCCGACTGTTTCGCTACTACTTGCAGGTATTGCCGTCAGCAGTATCTTCAGCTCGATCGTGGCCCTCATCATGTTTTTGAACAATGAGAAACTGGTGACGATTACCAGTTGGCTGATGGGAAGTTTAACCGGCTCGAACTGGGACATCGTCTGGCCCTCCGCCTTTATCATCAGTTGTTGCACATTGCTTCTCTGGTTTTTCTCACGCGGCCTGGATGTGCTCACCTTTGGTGAAGAGAGTGCCGCTGCACTCGGTTTCCAGATGAACCGGATTCGTCTGATCGTGATTCTGCTGGCCACTCTGATGACGGCCACGGCTGTTGCTGCGGGAGGGATTATCGGCTTCATCGGTTTACTCGCCCCGCATGGAGCCCGCATGTTGTTTGGAGCCTTACATGCCCGCGTTATTCCGGCAAGTGCCTTAATTGGGGGAGGTCTACTCCTGCTGGCAGATGATGTATCCCGCTCGGTGGTTGAAAGTGGTGAACTTCCAGTTGGCGTTATTTGCGCTTTATTGGGAAGTCCCTTTTTTCTGTATCTATTGAAAACACGCCAGTACTCTCTCGATGCCGAAGCAGGGGGCTAGAACCGATGTTAAAAGCAAAACACCTCTCCTGTGCCTACGGAGAAAAGAAGATACTCGATCAACTCTCCGTGGAACTGATCCCCGGGGAAGTGCTGGTTCTAATCGGTCCGAATGGTGCCGGCAAAACGACCTTGATGCGCGCCTGGCGCGCTTACTCAAACCAACCTCAGGGAGGTCCTGCTGGCAGACGAGGATATCTGGAAACAGAAACCTCAGGCCATTGCCCGCCAACTCGCCCTGGCAGTGCAGCAGGAGTATCGTGATTGGGCGTTGACCGTAGAAGAAGCAGTTACTCTGGGACGATCTCCCTACAAAGGCTGGACAGGACGCATCGATACCTCCGACCGGGAAATCGTCGAAACTGCAATGGAGCAGATGGGAGTGATCGACTTTCGAGAGCGGGAAATCACTTCGCTCTCGGGAGGAGTGGCGACGTATGATTCTCGCACGCGCCCTGGCACAACAACCGCAGATACTGTTACTGGATGAACCAACCGCAGGGCTCGATCTGAAATACCAGTTTGATCTGCTCACACTCGTCCGACAACTGGCGCATCAGCAGAACTTAACTGTAGCACTCACCCTGCACGACCTTAATCATGCAGTTTGTACGCAGATCGTATTGCGTTGATCTGCGAGCACCAGATTCTTTCAATCGGCAAGCCGGAGGAGGTTCTCACTCCAGCTCATATTGAAAAAGCCTATGGAATCGAGGTTCAGGTGCTGACTCACCCGGAACACAACACCCCGTTAGTCGTTCCCATCGGTCGGCCACTCGACAGAGACTGAGATGGAGAATGAGTGAGATCAAATTCTCAGACTTCCGCCCTTCGCTCTATCGACGAATTTCTTTCTGGGGACCATTGCTCAACTGAGTCGGTGCAGAGATTGCCTGATCCATCTTCATCCACATTTTCTCGGCCATACCAGCCACTCGACGAATCGAATTTTCGGCTTTGTCCATGGGCAGGGCATATTTCAACATCACCCGCACGGTCGGTTCGACATGCTTCTGATTCATCAGGCTGATCCACTGATTGTACATCAGCAGGTAGTGGTACTGACGGGCAGAGACGGAGGCTTCAACCGGATGAAGTAGATCGGCGCTCTCCCTGATGCAGGACATAGTGGTCTGCAACGTTGTTTTCTCTGAACCGATTTCGCGAATGTCTTCATTAGTCAGTACGACTTCCGTCACCAGGCCCAGGTTATCAACAACCCGGTAGCGTCCTGCAGTGATGTCCGCGGGGAAGTCCCGGTTCTCTTCAACCTGTGTGATGACCTGCATCTTAGGTTTATGAGAAGCAAAGACGAACGGACTTGGAACGACAGGACGCTCCGCCATCACTGGAGTTCGTTCGGGCATGCCAGCGAGGGTGCGGAGCATTTTCCAACCATCCTGTCCCATCACCTGCTCGTTCCAGACCTGCATCGGATCGATACCGGTAACACTGATGAGTGCCTGGTAAGATTCCTGCAAGGTTGGCTCCGTCTGTTGTGGATGTTCGAACCAGGCGGCAAAGAAATCGTTGTCTGAAACGACGTTTAACATCGGTTCGGCAATAGCAGCTCCCAGCATCTCATCTGATAGAACCAGGAACTCGTCTGACATGATCTCTCGATCCGTTCGCGCAGGATCAGCGTAGTTTTCCAACATGGCTAATAGATCGTAAGCACCACCATTCGAAACTAGCGGCTGAATCTCGCCGGCAAATTTCAAACAGAACAGCGGTGTCGCTGCGACCAGAACAAAAACAACATTGCGAAATATCATGACGACGTGTACTCCGTCACTCGGTTATTACAAAGGTCAGGTCGCCTGTTCTCCGAAGACGCGGAGGAAGATTATCTGTAGTCCAGTCTTCAGACACACATTCATTGTGTGACAACAGATTGACTAACAGTTCTTTGAGCGACGTTTCCTGACTGGGTTTCGATTTCTAAAAAATTAACAGGGGTGTGACTCTGGTAAGCTTCTCTCCTCTTGTCGGACTTTGACGATCAGCAGGTTCAGGAGATATACGTCTTTTAAGAAAAGAGACCGGGGTCCCCGCAAAATACAAAGATTGTTCGGGTTAGACCGATCTTAGGGTTATCCTCCTCAGGCGAAGGAATTCGCCCAGAGCCCTTTAAAACAGGGGTATCATGCAGTAAATCCCTGCACCAGTTCCCGGCTTTTATCAGATTGAATCGCTTTGACCTGTTCTGAATGCTCTCACAATGCGTTACACTGTCGTCCGCTAATCCCTCAGGTTTCGACTTGCAACTCTTCATTAAACACTGCCAATTATCTGCCTCCGTCCATGACCTCCACTCAGATCTACGAAACACAACCGATCGACTTTCCCCTCAAAGGGGAAATCCAGCCACCTGGTTCAAAGAGCATTACGAACCGGGCCTTCATTACGGCTGCTCTGGCGGAAGGGACATCTCATCTTCGTGGGGTATTGCACTCACGTGACACCGAGGTAATGGTTGCCAGTCTCCGTAAACTGGGGCTCAACATCAGTCAGGACCTGGAGAACTGCACGGCCACCATAGAGGGGTGTGCCGGCAAACCGATGCTGGCCCCCGAAGTCGGCCACGATGCGGTAGAGCTTTATCTGGAAAACAGTGGGACCAGTATTCGCTTCCTGACAGCCCTGGTTGCCCTGGGAGAGGGCAAATGCCGTCTTGACGGGATTGAACGCATGCGGGAACGCCCCATTCAGGATCTGCTCGATGCCCTGCAACAGCTTGGCTGCGACTGCCGAAGCGAGCTCGAAACAAACTGCCCACCTGTTCTCGTACAGGCAAAAGGACTCACAGGGGGAACAGTCCAGATTGCAGGTAACCTCTCCAGCCAGTACCTGAGTGCTTTACTCATGGCGGCACCCTGCGCCCAATCGCCGGTGGAAGTCAAAATAATCGGAGAACTTGTCTCCGTACCCTATGTGGAAATGACCTTGGAAGTCATGAAATCCTTCGGTGTAAATTCCACTAAAGGTGAAAACAACTCGTACACTATCGCCCCCCAGACATATGAGGCTCAAACTTATCAGATTGAACCGGACGCTTCCGCAGCAAGTTATTTTCTGGCAGCTGCTGCGATCACGGGGGGAAGAGTCACTATTCCCAATCTGTCGAAAGACTCTTTGCAGGGTGACGTCCTCTTCGCTGAGGCTCTGGAACAGATGGGCTGCACGGTCGTCTGGGGAGAGCACAACATCACCGTGATTGGTGGCCCACTCCGGGGAATTGACATTGATATGAATGCCATCAGCGATACTGCTCAGACATTATCTGCTGTCGCCCTCTTTGCAGATGGTCCCACACGCATACGAAATGTCGAACATATGCGTCATAAAGAAACTGACCGCGTCGAAGCAATCGCCAATGAAATGCGGCGCATGGGAATCAAAGTCGAGGTCTACCCGGATGGCCTGACGATTTTTCCGGGTAAAGTGAATCCCGCTGTTATTGAAACCTACGACGACCACCGGATGGCAATGAGCTTTGCGTTAGTGGGCCTCAAACACGCCGGGATTAAAATCGCCGATCCCGGGTGTACCGCCAAAACATATCCGAATTACTTTTCCGATTTACAGAACTTGATTGATCAATCCAGACCAGCTTCAGAGAACTGATACTTTCAGCCGTCCTCTTAAACCACAGCACCTTATCTTTCTTCCGAGATGGCAACTCTTAAATGAAATCCAGACCCGAACCCTTCGATTCCCGTCGTAAACGCAATCGCCCCTTTAAAAAGAAAACGACTCCCAGGCCTGATCGTTCCCAGGCACGATCCGCTCCCTCTCAACCTGTTGCTAAGACTTCGCGTCAACTCGCCTTCCAACTGTTGCAGGAAGGGGACCTGCTGAATGAACGGAAGCAGAACAAGCAGCCCAAACTTTTTGCCACAGAACGGTTGGAAGCAGCGTTTTCGCAGTCCTCGTTTTCAGCTGAAGAGCGGCGATTAACTCAGGAATTGCTCAATGGCACTCTGCGCCGCAAGGGGACACTCGACCTGCTGCTTTCCGCCTGCTGCCAACGACCACTCCACGAACTGGAACTTCCACTCGTCTGGTTAATGAGGTTGGGAGCTTATCAGCTGGTCTATCTCGATTCCATTCCCGATCATGCTGCTGTGAACGAAACGGTCGATGTCGCCCGCTGGTATGGTAAACAACGCTGGTGCAGCTATCTCAACGGGAATTTGCGATCCGTCATTCGGCTGTTTGCAGAAGCATCCACACCTGTTCCTGCTACGCAGTTGCTGCCAACTCGAAGTGGTATGACCCGGCCCTTGAATTCACCACTGTTGGCCGATCCTCAAACAGCACCGCTGCAATATCTGTCCGAGACAGCCAGTTTTCCACTCTGGTTGCTGGAGCGGCTGGAGCAAAGATTATTCTCACCAGGATCTCCAGACTTTATGCGAATGGTTTAATCATCCAGCACCCATTTATTTGCGAGTGAATCCACTAAAAACGACTCGTGCGGAATTACTCGAACGTTTCACTGCACAGGCGATCGAAGCCGAGGCAAGCGAATCGTCACATGGGATCCGGTTACTGAAATCGACCCCGATCTCGTCACTGCCCGGTTTTGCTGAGGGATGCTTCAGCGTGCAGGATCAGACACCACAACAGGTGTGCGCGCTGTTGAATGCTCAACCAGGCGAAGAAATCTGGGATATGTGTGCCGCTCCAGGAACCAAATCGACAGCCCTGGCCGAACAAATGCAGAACCAGGGCCGGGTACTGGCAACCGATACGAATCTCAATCGGTTAAAGCGAGTTAGAGAGAACGCAACCCGATTGGATATATCGATTATTAAAACAGCGACCCTACCCGAGGCGCTCCCTATGCGATCCAGGGCAAATTCGATGCGGTGTTGATTGATGCTCCTGTTCGAACACAGGTGTATTAGGGAAACGACCCGAGGCACGCTGGCGACTGCAACCAGAGGAGATCAACGAGCTGGCCCGCATTCAACGTCAATTACTGGAGTCGGCTCTATCATTTCTGAAACCGACAGGCCGCATCGTGTATGCCACGTGCAGCATTGAATCCGAAGAAAACGAGGGACAGATCAAACGTTTTCTGGAGGGGCATCGCCAGTTCAAACTGATTCAGGAACAGCGTTTTCTCCCCGGTCAGCCTGCCGATGGAGGTTACGCAGCTTTGATCGCCCCAGAGTCAGATCAGTAACTCTTAACGTCGAACTGGCTGCGAAGGTTCGATGGTGACGCGGGGATGCCAGCCCGGTGTCGATTGTTCGATGGTCAGGGGTTGCCCCAGAGGGATCGATTGGGGAACAACCGGCCTCGATGGGGGGAGTAGTATCTCTTGCTGATGTTTATAGCGCAATCGAAACGGATCCTGCTGTTGTTTCTGCAGGGCTAACATCGTCGGTTGATAGTTCGGGTCATACACCTGATGGTTGACCACCTGCAACCCGTAAGATTGCTGCGGCGACAGAACCACTTCAGCGGGAACTTTACGAAATGCGTTCACAGCCCGATCGGTGCTGTTCTCCATGCCGTTCAGCAGGTTCTCATCGAGAACCTGTACGACGATCCGTTGTCCGAAACGGTAGACTTCCCAAACACCGTATTGGGTACCATCAATCCCGGTATGCAGAAGTTGTGTCCCCGGTAACTGGTCCCGTCCCACCTGTGATGCCAGCATCTGATCCAGGCTCAACCCCTGATGCTGCACCCAGTCGACCGCTCTGTTTATGCGTTGCATATTCCCTAATGAAGTCAGACTGTAGTCACCAATCGAGGTCATCGGTATATCGATCGCATGCACTCCGTCCGAGACCCAGTCGCTTTGCCCACTGCGCACGTTCTGATCGAATCGCTCCACCGAATTCAACACCTGCACCTTCTGGCTTGAGAGTGGTGAGATGATATCGTCGAACAACTTGAGCACATTCCATTCAGATATCGCGATCAGGTTATACGCCATATTATTCAGGTCAAAACGACTTGCGGGCTTGTTAATTGAAACAGGTAAATACGGATACGGCTTTTTCTCGACGTAGTTCAAACCATTCCAGGCATTCAGGTTTAACTGTTCCCAGTAGAGTGGTTGCTGATAGGCGGGAACAGGGAAAGAACGTGGAGGCTGTGTGGATGCCTGTTGCAATACTGGCGCAGCGGAAGTTCCGTTGTTATAGATTTGCCGTAGTGGTATCCCGTCAAAATCATGGGGAACCGTCTCCATTCCGATCATATCGAGAATGGTCGGTGTCAGGTCGGTTAATCGGCTCGGTTCTTCAATTCTTGCTCCCCGTCGAATGTTGGGCCCTGAAACAAAAAAGGAGGCGCGGGTGGCATCTGCGAAGGGGTAACCATGCATTGTTCCCTTGGAGCCTTCCTGGCCAAAGTACCAGCCACGACGGGCAGTCACAACCAGATCAGGGGCATATTCAGGTTCGCGATATTCCAGGTTTTCCTGCCAGAGCATATGACGTGTTAAGGTCACCACACCATCCGGGTAGGTCGTCTCAGCAGTTAAGCGCAACCAGTCCCGTTCACTCTGATACTGTCCCAGAACCTGAGGAGAAAGAACCTGGGTTAATCCCAAGGGGTCTGTCACCGGTGCGGGCACCTGTTTAAACTGCACTCCACCCTGTCCATTGGGCTGCACATCAGTAACAACCATATAGCGGTAAGCCCAGCGACCGTTCAGCAGTTTTTTACGATGAATGACTGCCTCACCACGATCACTGGTAGAGATCAGGATGGAGCTTTCATCAAGACGCATCAGAACGAGGTCGATCGGTTTCATCAACCGGCCATGATCATCTTCCGTCTGAGCAGAAAGAATCGCGTTGATCAGATTAACAGGGCGTTGTCCGTTATTAATTGGATAGGCGAGCATGGATGCCGGTTTGAAATCACCCATCCAGTTGCCACTGTGAAATTGATCCCGTGGGAAATAAATCCTGGCTGCTCCATCGCAATCTCCATCGATGAAAACGAAGTCGCGTGTACCATCTTCCGGATGACGATTCCAGAATCGATGCTGCCGAACGGACATTCCCAGTCCCCCACCGACCCAGGCTCCATTCGCGGCTAACTGCCGAGGTTGATGGAAGAGCTCATTGGCGATATCGAAGTGCCGAAGATGAGTATCCTGCCCTCCGTGGTGACCATGATCGCTCACCAGAATAAAATAAGTCGAATCGATCTTACCCTGTTTCGCCAGTTCCATTGTGATGTTGCCAATATGGACATCCGCTTCCGCGATGGTACGGCGTGTAATTCCAAACTGTCCCCGTGAACGTTTATGAGAGATCGAATCGGTCTCGGGCAGCCAGACGACCGTAACAGGACGATCGCGATGCATCAGGTTTCGCAAAGTGTAATGTGTGTTCGCATCGTCGACATATTTGTAACTTTCGTGCGAACTCATCATCGGCATCTCGCGCAATGCTGCGCGTCCAGAGGAGGGAGGGACCTCGGTCATCATCGGTAAAATACCGGTCGCCCAGTCTGAGCCCTGATTCCGCAGATGTCCAAACAGGGGCTGAACCCCAGTTCGAGTTCGTCCATCAAAACTCTCGGACGCATCTTTCCCCTGTAATGCCCCAATGGATTTGGTTTGTGCTGTATGGATCGCTCCATCTAATCCCTGTGGATCGAGCAATCGGGCAGATCGATTTGGTCCCAGCGGTTCAAGATACGATTCTGAAATCAACTTCCGCCGACTGAATCGCACTTGACCTTTCAAACCATGTCGGTCTGAAAAACAACCGGTCCACATTGTTCCATTCGAGGTAATTGTATCGGAAGGGAAGGCGGTGCAGTTACGACTGAGCCAGGTTCCCCCTTTAACGAAGAGCTTATCAATGTTTGGCAAATGTCCCATTGCGACCATTTCACGAACCACATCGGGACGCAGACCATCGATGTAAAAAACCATGACCTGACAGTCGGCAGCAGGCCGCCCCGGAGGTGTTTCGGCGGTGACAACCGTCTCCTGTTTGAAAGGCTGTAATGGGCCTCCCAATCGTACATTCACTGAGAATGAACCTTGATTGTCGCTGCAATCAAAGTCGTTGATTCCCAGATAGAGCATGCCTCCGTGCGGCGCATGAAAACTTTTACGCGGCCCTACATAGAAGGGCATCCCATTTCCAATTCGAGCAATCAGCGAATAGGGTGGAGCGGGACCGCGGCTGGCTGATGCGATGGGAAAGCTTTCATCAATCACTTTTTCTGAGTAGTGATAGGTTCCTTCAGGTCCGCAGGCAGTTGGCAGGTCTTTGTCGAAATACTTACGCTCGTAAAAGCGGATTTCGCCCTGAGCGGTCAGAGTAACCACTTCACCCTGTTGAACCTGAATCTGCGTCGAACTCCAGGCCTGCTGAGCAGGTACCTGCAGATTGATCTGCTGGTGTACAGGTTGTTGTGCGGAATAGGAATTCAGATAAGGAACGGGGACTAGCCGAGGCGGCTGTTGCGCGATCGACGCTTTCTGAGTAAAGCAGAATAAAAACAGACCAAGCCACAGTATGCTTAATAAACGAAGCTTCCCCTCCCCCCTTCGGTGAGACAGGCCGCCTGGATCTACATTCAATGGGTCGTTCAACATCATGCCAGCGCAACACGTTCATCAGAGTAATGATTACAATGTGTATTGCTGTCAGAATCGTCATATCCCTTTCGAGTGCGTGAACCATTCCGCAGGGTCTATCAGAGTAAGACTTGACCCTCGCATGTTCTAACATCTGTGACTGTTTTGCAGGTTAGTTAAACTTTAACGGTTGTATCGATCGTAGCAGTGAACAACCGAAGCTTCAGATCAGTGATACAGTTTCTGGCACTTTGAGCAGAAGAAAGTCGAGCGTTGTGCCTGCACAATTCGCTCTATCTGGTTGCGCTTACAGTGATGGCAAAACTCACCCGCTTTCTGATAGACCCGGTGCTCGTTCTGATAACTTCCATCCTGATTAAGTACATTCCGGTAAGTTCCGTCGCTTAAAGTCGAGCCTTCGTATTTGATAGCTGTTTCCAATACTTCGTGGATTGAGTGATGCAGTAATCTGATCTTCCCTGAGGGAACCTTATCCGCCGCTGTTTCGGGGTGAATACGACAGAGGAACAGAATTTCACTCGCGTACAAGTTCCCGATGCCAGCGACCAGTTTCTGATCGAGTAAGGCGACTTTGATGGGACGGCTGGTTCGCTTGAGCTTCTCAGAAAGTTCACCGGGAGTAATCTTCAGGGCATCTGCCCCCAGATGGCCGGAATTCAGGAATTGCTCCAGTTCCGGCTTCGAAAACAAAGTCACCGTCCCCAGGCCCCGCCGGTCCCAGAAAGAGACTGTGGGCTCGCCTCCAGAATCTGCAGCTGAGTTCTCAAAGACGAACTCAAACCGCAGGTGCTCACGGGAGGGAGGTTCATCAATCAACAACAGGCCGGTCATCCTCGGTTCAATTAACAAAGCCTGTTCAAAACTCTGCGGATCTGTGTTCGGTCCCCTGAATTTGACCACAATCCGCTTCGCAATTCTTTCGACCTCCGAGATGGTGAAACCCTTCAATCTCCGGGCAATCTGTGGAAAAGTCGGCTTGTAACTAAGCGGTTTCCGCTTGCAGGGCAAACGGCGAAGTTGAGCCAGTACTCTGCCCTCCATGTACGGACGCACCCCCCGCACCATCGTTTCCACTTCGGGAAGTTCCGGCATCTCAGGGACCTTTCTGTTAAAAAATTCACGAACTGAGCTGGTTCGAATGTTGATTACTCTCAATCTTTCCGTAATCGATGCAGACCATTCGAAATCCAATCTGCGATCCAGCATACTTTCCCCATCTTCTCGAAGGAAGGTTTGGGAATTTTCAGCGTTTTTAATCATTCTCTTGCTTGAGCTTCGCGCGTCAAATTGAAGAGAATGAGAAAACTGGAAAACTGCTTGACGCAGGCGTTCATTGAGGTGATGCTAGTATTGGAAGGAAGCGGTCTGCGCCACTCTCATCCACATTTTCGCGGGAATTTCAGGCAATATACGTCCCTGAATTTCTGTCTGAAAACGATTGAATTTCCAACAGTCTTCTTCTGCAGATTACTGTCGAGATAAATTCATCGCACAACTCAAAATACCAATCGAACCAGCTCCCTGATTTGGAGATGCTGGCCTCAGGTTCCTGAAACACCTCAACACCCAAAGGACCTCATTATGCTGGTAAATTCAACTGGCCGAATGAACCAGAATTTCACTGCTCTGCAAAACGTACGCCGCGGTCAGGCTGCGGGTATCTGGATCATGGGATTCTCCTTTTTCGCCACCCTGATGATTGCCGTCACGCTGCTGCTTCCTAACTCAGCGCAATCCGGACCTAAACAAGTTGCCGAAGAGCAAAGTCCGGCTGTGACCAATCCTGCCGCACCCCAGGAGGCAGCACAACCTCTGCCCGAAGTTCAAACACTCAAGAGCTCCCCAAGCGAGCCATTTGCTCCCGCTCCTGCTACTTCAATGCAGGATCAGGTTGATGCTCATCTCGCTGTGGGAGAATTCGCTCCTGCCATGCAACTCGCTGAGCAGGCTGCCAATCCAGCTGAAAAAACAAAACTGATTCAACAGGTCGCCATGGCTCAGGCTCGTTCTGGCGATGCCAAAGCTGCCATGACCTCTGTCCGCCGGATTCCACTTCCTGATGCCCGTGAATCCAGCACTGAAGAAATTTCTCGCGAAGCACGTGCCCAGACACAAGCTGCTGGTGGGGCTCAGGCCGACTTCAGCAGTCTGATCAACCTGATCCAGACTTCTGTCGGTGAATGGGAAGATACGGGTGAAGGTGGCGGAACGATTCAACCTTTCGACTCACAGGCTGGGGGTATCTCTGTCGATCCGAATGGATTGCTGGCTCACCTGACTGTGGAAGAAAAAGAAGGTCACCTGAAGGCTCTCGGTTTCCAGGCTCGTAAGGCTGATCTCAATGAAGACATGGCTTCGACTTCTCAACTTCGTC
Source organism: Planctomycetaceae bacterium (assembly GCA_041398805.1). Taxonomy (GTDB): domain Bacteria; phylum Planctomycetota; class Planctomycetia; order Planctomycetales; family Planctomycetaceae; genus Polystyrenella. The sequence goes on from JAWKUC010000008.1 coordinate 215,523, forward strand.
TGGTCTCTCTGACTCGACTCGAAAAAGAAGTCGCCCGACTGCTGGCTGAAGGCAAACCTGTCCCCGAGTCAATGAAAAGACTCGCTGGTCTCAACTCAATCAAGTATCTCTTCGTCTATCCTGAGGATGGCGAAGTAATTCTGGCCGGTCCTGCTGAAGGCTGGGAATACAATACTCAAAATCAGGCTGTCGGTACCACCACTGGTGAACCAACCATGCATCTGGACGACCTGGTAACTGTGCTGCGGACATTCTCGGACAATGGTCCTCAGAAGTTCCGCTGCCTGATCGCTCCTCGTCAGGAAGGTTTGAGAAAACTGAAAGCTTATGTGGACAGCACCTCTGGAGCACCGCTCAAGAAAGGGACTGTCGGCAAGTGGGTCCAAAACCTGGAACAGGAACTTGGTCGACAAGACACCATTTTTGAAGGAATTCCCGCCGATTCCCGCGTCGCTCGCGTCATCATCGAAGCGGACTATCGATTGAAACTGATCGGTGTCGGAAAATTGATGGGTGCCCCCGGTATGGCGAGCTACTTCGATCTGATGACCGACAAAGATGCACGCGATGCCTCCACCCTGACCGCCTTACGCTGGTGGTTAACCCTCAAGTGCGATTCCATCCAACACTCCGATGACCACAACGTACATGAACTGGTCGGTTCTTCTGTAATGTGTCTCTCTGAAAACGAATTTGTCGATCAGAGTGGTAATCGAATCCACACCTGGCAATCTTCTGCTTCCAACCAGGAGTTCGCCCGCCGGTTTACTGACAACTACAAAGAGCTGGCTGATCAGCAACTCGTCTTTGCTGACCTGCAGAACATCTTCGATCTTTTCTTCGTCGCAAGCATCCTGAATCAGAAACAACTCGATCAGGTTGCTGGCTGGGACTATGGAGTCTTCGGAGAAAACGGGGCTTATCAACCTGCCCGGTATAATGTCCCTCGCGAAATTGAATTCGTCGGTGACCACCGTCTTCTCAAATCGGGAAATCGCTGTACAGGTCGCTGGTGGGGTGACGATTGAAACGAATGAGATCATTCGTGATCGTGAAATCACCAAAGCGGCCCCTCAGATGCAGTCTGTCGCAGACGAGCATCGTCATCAACTGCCAGAAAATCGCTGGTGGTGGGACGCATCCGGACGCTAAGCGGGTCGCTATAAACAAACTAACTGGACGAGGTTGGGAATTTTCCTGACCTCGTCTTTTTATTTACGGACTGCAAGCGGAAATCTCTCGCTGAACCCAGTATCATATTCGCTTCTCCAACAGGAAGTAGAGCCCGGCCCCCCGACTTGTGAGTAGTTGACGCTGGCTCCCGATCCTATTACAACATCAGCAATTCAGCCCGAAATGCTGTATTTTTTCACACGCTGTATTTTTTCACACCATGCCACCTGACGCGAATCAGCACAGGAACCCCTGTTGGATCACTCCACTCACTGGACATTCGTAATGACGAAAATGACACAGAAAGATCTAGAAGAACGAAATCAACAGCTGGAGGAGCGTACTCCTCAAGAGTTGATTGAGTGGGCCAAAGATGTCTTTGGCAAACGCCTCGCCGCCATTTCGGCGATGCAATCAGCCGGTTCGATCGTCTGTTGTATGCTGGGTCAGTTGAATCTGAAAATCCCTGTGCTGTTCGTTGATACGGGTGTTTTGTTCCAGGAAACGCTTGAGACTCGAGATCGTATTCAGAATGAATATGGGCTGGAGATTATCACCCTGCAACCAAAGCAGACCATGGCCGAGCAAATCCAGGAGAAAGGGGTTCTGTACCTGACTCCGGAAGGCCAGGAGGAATGCTGCGACCTGCGTAAGTCGGAACCGCTGCATGCTGTCGCCGACCAATACGATGGCATCATCAGCAGTCTCAGACGGGGTGATGGGGGTAAACGGGCCAAGATGCCGATTCTCTCGATCGATCCCAAGATGAATTGCGTCCGCATCAATCCACTGGCGAATTTCAGCAACGATCAAATGGCTGAATTCATGCAGAATAATAACGTGATCACCAATCCGCTGCATGAACAGGGTTACCCGACCATTGGCTGCAATCGGTGTACTACACCCGACCTTCCTGATGAACCAAAACGGGCTGGACGCTGGCGGCACCTCGGCCCCTGGTCGATGTATTGCGGTATCAACGCGACCGATGTCGAAGGAGGAACTGAAGGTGAGATTGACCTCTCCCTCGACCTGATCGACCGTATATTAGGCCGCGAGACCGACTACGTCATTTAAGTCGGACTCCCCTCTAAGCCTTGCAGCAGAGCCCCCACTCTCCCCTACTTGCTTATTGTGCCAGCTTGCGTCGTAGTCTATAGTTAAATGACTTACAAAACGATCTGGTGCGGTGGTCTGATTGCCCCGCCGTTGCACGCTTCATCCTGCTTCAGGATCCTGCCATCCACAGACTCCTGTCTTCTTGATTTAACAAAGGCCGAATTGATGACTTCATTTAATCGCCGCGATTTTCTGAAAAACAGTATCGCTCTCTCTGCCGGATTCACACTCCTCGGAGCAAACGCACGAAACTTGTTCGCCGCACAAGCAGCACCACTCTATAAAATTTCACTCGCTGGCTGGTCATTGCACACTGCCTTCCAGAAAGGGGAACGCGATCACCTCGATTTTGCCTCCATCGCCCGCAATGAATTTGGAATTGAAGCCGTCGAGTACGTCAATCAGTTCTTCAAAGACCAGGCAAAAGATATGAACTACCTCGGCGAGCTCAAAAGTCGCGCCGCCAATGAGGGAGTCAAAAGCCTGCTCATCATGATCGACGGTGAAGGTGCCTTTGCGGATCCAGATGAAGCCAAACGAACCAGCGATTGAGAATCATTACAAATGGGTCGAAGCTGCCAAGTTCCTGGGTTGTCACTCGATTCGTGTCAACGCCCGTAGTTCTGCAGATTACGACGAGTCTCAAAAACTCGCCGCCGATGGTTTACGCCGCCTGACAGAATTTGCGACCCCACATGGCATTAACATCATCGTCGAAAACCATGGTGGCCTTCTTCGAATGGAGCGTGGTTGAGTGGTGTCATGAAATTAGTCGGCAATGATCACTGCGAACCCTGCCGACTTTGCAACTTCCGTCTCAGCCACGAAACAGACGAATGGTATGACCGCTACCAAGGTGTAACCGAACTGATGCCTTACGCAAAAGAAGTCGCCGCAAAGTCTCAATGACTTTGATGAGAATGGCAACGAAACCAAAACCGACTACTTCAAATGATGAAGATCGACGTCGACGCTGGTTACAACGGTTACGGGAATCGAATACGAAGGCCAGAATCTGAGCGAGCCAGATGGAATTATGGCGACGAGTATTGAAGGGGAACGAGTTCGTGACGAACTCGCCGCCTCCATGGCACCGGCACCAGTTGCTGCTGAAGCAACAACTTCCTCTTCATGCGGTTGCTCCTCTGCACCAGCCTCCACCGGATGCGGTTGCGAGACAGTCCAACTCGACTCCGGTTGTGGCTAACAACTAATCGTTGCCTTCAAATCAGGATTGAGGTCGAGCCCTGCAAGGGTTGGGACAACAATTCTCAGGACAACATCGATTGGCTGCATAGCAGCCAATCACTTTTTTATTTTGCTGGTGCGTGACCCTTCCCTTTATGACATCCACCCAGCAATCAATCATGGTTGGATGAATGCCGACTGTCGCAGCACGAACCATATTCATCCCCAGCTCCTGACATAAGTCGTGTGCTTCAATGTCGAGGTCAAACATGACCTCCATATGGTCTGAGAGAAATCCAACAGGGTAAACCACAACGTTATCGACACCCTGATCATGCAGAGATTTCAGGTGGTCAAGGATATCGGGTTCGAGCCAGGGATCCTGAGGTCGACCACTTCGACTCTGATAGACGAGGTCGAGCTGGATCGAGCGGGCCAATCGAGTTCTTCGCAAATCAAGTGGCAGGACTCCTGCAGTTGTTTTTCATAGTCAGAAGTGCTGGACATCGATTCGGGAATACTGTGTGCCGTGCAGACGAGACGAATTTCTGAAGTCGAAATACCGTCAGAGGCCAGTTGCTCAATCGCTTTTGCCACCGGCACTGGAGGCGCTGGATAAAGTCAGGTGATTATAGAAGACTCGAATCTTGTCAATTTGCGGGCACTCTCACCGACACTCGCCCGGGCATCTTCAATGTTTTCGTGCGCTGACGGCAGCCCGAGTAACAGCTGAATCCGGGCCAGCAATAACAATTGGTGAGGCCGCGTTCAATCCCATCATCGGCCATTTGGTTGCACTGTTTCAGGTAGCAGAGGATGCCAGTTTCGATTCCCCAGTAGATCGGTAAATCAATTCCTTCCGCTGCCAGAGCTGGCTTTAAAGCGGCGATCAGTTCGGTGGCAGTGCTCATTGATCGGACTGACCCCGTCGAAATGATAATAATGCTCGGCAACTTCCAGCATCCGTTGCGAGGTACGCGTTTCTCGCGGCAGAACATTTTCCAGTAGTGATCACATCCTCCTTTTTCTCTGGTCCACCAAATCCGACCAGAATTAATGCCTGATAATCTGTAGTCACCCGGTTTGCCTGCCTCTCCCTGCTGATAGGAATTGCCCCCCAGTTTACTCTTCTGGAAGGCTGGTCTAATCGCCCGAACTAGCGAGCTAACCTGATTTTAGTCGCCTCAGGTCCCCCGGCAACAGCAGGAGACCCGAAATCAATCACTCCGCTGAACGGTTATCTGAAAATTCCGAACTCTTATTTCTGACATTTGTAATTGAGAGAGAATACCTCAGCTCCTAAAATCAGGGCAAATCTCAGAACCAGTTTTTGTTTTCTTCTACATAACTTAGAAAGCCCAAATCACCACCATGTGGATTCGCAAATGGGAACGTGATCAAGCCATGGGAGTCGATTCCCCGATTCCAACTCAAGCCGTTTCCAACGAGGAATTTCTTCCACGTCCTCAAAACTCTCAGCAGAAAGCGTGGGAAAAACGGATTGGTGAACTGGCCGAACAGAAAGCCAAACGGGTCGGTTTGTCCCGCCGCGATTTCATGCGGAGCAGCATGGGGATGGCGACCGCTTTTCTGGCTGCCAATGAAGTCTTCGGTCCCTACTGGGAAGTCGATGCGGCAGAAACGGAAGATCAGGCTATCTCCGCCGAAAAATATCCCGAGCACGATTACTTCATCTTCGATGTGCAGACCCACTTCACCGATGGATTCACCTTCGCCTTTCGCAATGCTGAATTTCTGAAGAACATCGGTATCAAACTCGACAACGATGCCGACGCCTACAGCTTTAAAAACTTCGTGAAAGAAATTTTTCTCGACAGCGAAACGGACATGGGGGTGATCTCGGGTGTCCCTGGAAAAGAAGATCTGCGAAGTGACGATGGAAAAGTCCTGGAAGGCCGCGCAAGAGGAGGTGGTTATCTTCCCAGCTGGCTGATGGCGGAACGACGGAACGAACTCAACGAACTGGCTGGTTCAAGACGCGTTCTCAGCCAGGGGAATTGTGCCCCTAACCACTACTGGGATCAGAAAACCAAAACCCAGGACCAGGCGGCGCTCTTCGAACAGATCGAACGGGAAATCAAAACTTACAAGATCGACAGCTGGAAATGGTACTGTCATACCGACCCGGGGCGTTCGGGTGATGGTTTCCGTATGGATGACGAAAAACTGACCTATCCCTTCTACGAAATATCACGCGATCTCGGTCTGAAGATTTTCAGTATTCACAAGGGATATGCGGCTCAGTCCAAAACTCTCGGGCATTATGCTCACCCGGGTGATATCGAGCGGGCGGCACTCGATTTCCCGGAGCTGACATTCATCGTCTATCACAGCGCCATCAAACATGGACCGAGCGAACCCGATTTTCATCAACCTGAATTCTTCAATCCGGAAACAGGGGATTTCGCCTGGCATGCGGACCTGATGAAAATCAAACAGCGTAATCCAGAGCTGAATAACGTCTACGTCGAGATTGGTTCGGCCTTCTCGACCTTACTCGTCACTCATCCCATCATGTGCCAGCATCTGATTGGTAAAAATATTCAGGTTTACGGAATCGA
>JAWKUC010000009.1:0-100000 GCA_041398805.1 Planctomycetaceae bacterium
GGTGCTCTAAAGCCTGGCCGACTTTGGCTTCATGCTTGATTGCATTACGCTCGGCAGACTTGGCGTATGCATCGGGGTTCATCAACTTCATTACAAAATGACGTGAAGTCCCTTGCTCCATGACTTCCCAGATTTGAGTCGACGTTCCGGTGGCGATACAGTTAAGCAGCTCATAACCATCAACCAGAATTGCATCTTCAGACACACCGAAAACCTTTCAATAGATCACCCCGGCCTCCCCACTCGACGCATCCCGATGTGACGTCGATCTGCCACACTCGAAAACATTGCTAAATGGAGATCGAGAGAACTGGGGACAGATGTTGACCAGGCTTCCAAGTTACCTCCAGGCAACCAGCTTCATTTGGAGCCGTAACTGTAAGAGGCGCAAGCGAAAATAGATAAGCTTGCCAAGCTGTTTCATTTTAGCGGATTTTAACGGCAGAGGGAAATTCTAAAATTGCTGACCGCTCGATTTGCCCCCTTTTTGGGGCGTAGGGCTTTTGCTGCCGCGAACTGGCTCAGCATCAAACACAGATTGAACAAGCGTACCCTCTTTCAGTTCGTCCGAGCTTTTCGTGACAATCTCGTCACCTTCCAGGAGTAGACCACTGACAAAGATTCGCTCGGTGCCGATCTGACCCAGCGTCTGCACCTGAATGTTCCGTACGGTCTGCTCGCGAATCACCTGCACCTGTCTCCCCCCCTGCTTGCTGGTGGCGACGGCTTCCAGACTGACTTCGGCGACAGCATTTCGCGGAATGAGTGGTGAATAAACGGTTTGCCCAGCGTGATACTTCCCTCCCGAGTTATCAATCACACAGGTCACCATTGCAACAGAGGAAGCCAGATCGCGGAGAGAATCCCACTCTGCAGGCAATGCAGAGATATTTGTCACCCGGGCCGGCACTTGTGCAGACTCAACTTGTATCGAGACATTACTTCCCTGCGTAACTGAGCCTCTCTCCAATGGAAGTTGCACAGTCAGTTCAGTTTCATCAACAACCGAGGCAACCTTGGTCCCTTCGGTGACGTACACACCCTCCTGCTGATAAAGCTGGTCCAGCTTCCCATTAAAAGGAACGAGAACTTCTGTCAGAGATAACTCGTATTGAGCCAGTTCAAGCTCCGCTGCATCAAGATTCCGTTGGGCCTCCAGCACTTCAGCAGCCAGGGCTTCTGATTTTGCCTGCTGAGAGATCACATTGAATTTTAAATTAGCCTCTTTAATAGCCACTTTCATTTTTTGTCGTGTGTCATCCAGGGCCATCAACATGAACTGCGCCACAACTTTTTCGCCCGGTTTCGCGTTGATTTGTTTCACTTTGCCCGAGGTTGAAGCTACCAGTTCAGCGGTCCGTTTGGGTTCAAGATGGAACCGAAACTGATATTCATCGGGACGCTTGATTACAAGAGGCTCTCGCTCGATTGTGACCTGCTTTTCCTTTTCATCCTTCGAATCCTGGGCATTCACTTCACCCAATGTTCCCCATCCCATGCTGGCCAGAGCCACCAGGCAGAGACAGGGATAAACAGAACGCAGCAAGAGCGAATTGTATTCGGCCTGAGGAAAAATAGAGCGGGAGTCAACATGAGACATGAGCGGCCTCCGGGCGAAGAAAGGGAATTCCAGCTGATTCTTCAGTTATTAAAGTTAACTACTGGTGCAAACATAACCGTAGTCCTGCCTTCGAGATTAGAGTTGTACTGAAGAAGTGTCAACCTGGCTTCAGCATAATCACCGCTCCAGTTCCAGGAGAATTTGCCACACTCTAACAATTAAGGATTCCGGAAAACTTCAATTCGCACTAAACAGAAGAGCCGAAACTTTACTCCAGCCAGACATTCGAGTTACGATAAGTTAAGCAGTGCAGTAGATTACTCTCTCCTTCACCATCTCTTCTCACTCAGTGATGGAATCTGGTTTCGACTTTTAAAATCGAAAACGACTGACTGGTTTCAGGTACAGAACTGGAAGCCAATTCAGCGAAGATGAGTTTCGCACTTCGAAAAAACACTTCACCATTTCACTGAATTCTATGCTTTCAGAATGAGAGACATTCAATTAAAGGTGGGGCCGATCATCGTTGATGGACAGAATTTGTAAAGTCCAGAAGTATCAGACAGAATCTCAGTTAAAAGATATCAACACAGTCAGGAAACGCGAATGCTTTGGGAGCAGCGTATTCAGTACAGCAATTTGACGATCTCGGGTTTCGGCGTCAAAACAATGAAGACTCGTTATCAGTAAGACTCCTGAAGGATAAAGAGCTGTGGAAATCACACGGCCATCTCTTCATTGTGGCCGACGGCATGGGTGGCCACGCGGTTGGAGAGCTTGCCAGCAAAATCGCCGTCGATTCTGTTCCACATAATTATTACAAGTCTCTTCCCAGCGGTGTTCCGAACGAAGAATTGCGAAACGCAATCATTTCTGCGAACGCGGCAATCTATGAGCGTTCTTCAGCAAACCATGAATTTCAGCGCATGGGAACAACCTGTTCCTCCCTCGTCCTGGGACCGCATGGTGCGATTGTCGGTCATGTGGGAGACAGTCGTGTATATCGAGTGCGTGGAGAACGAATCGACCAGCTCACGGCAGATCACAGTCTCGAGTGGGAACTGCAGAAAGAGGCCAAAGGAGATGTCGACCCCAGTCTGTTCAGCCGCTCCCGTCATGTGATTACTCGATCACTCGGACCCGAGCGTGTTGTTGAGGTCGATATCGAAGGCCCCTACCCGATCCTGCCGGGAGATGTTTACATTGTCTGTTCGGATGGCCTGACTGGACATCTCTCTGATGATGAAATCGGCATGATCTGTCGCGAGCTCGATTCTGGTGAAGCTTGCAAACTGATGGTGAACCTAGCCAATCTGCGTGGGGGAGTCGATAATATCTCTGTGGTCGTGGCCGAGGTGGGAGACGATCTTCCCGATTCCAAAACCTCCAGCCCCTCCACCACTGGCAACCAGCTGAACACACCCATCCAGATTTCGTTCCTGACCATGATGGTCTCCTTCACGGCGACGGCCATCCTCGCCTTCCTGCAGAAATGGGGCCCTGCCTCACTGCTGCTCGGTTTCAGTGGCCTCAACACGCTCATTACCTATCTTCTCTGGAGTCGCCAGAGGGAGCTTCGCAAAAGAGCATTGGAACCTGACAAACCAGCTCCCAACGATGCCTCGACCATCGTCTGGCGTCCTTATCGCACTGCTTCAGCCGTGTTGAGCCTGAGTTTCATCAAACAACTCGACGCCATCATCGATGAGCTGATCCGGACCGCTCAACAGGACAAATGGCATGTGAACTGGAACAAGGTCGATGCGGAACTGATCGAAGCCCGGGCTGAGCTGAACCAGAAGTCCCTCGCCACCGCGTTGTCGAAATATGCCGAGTTGGTTCAGCGTTTCATGACAGCCCTTAAAAAACATCGCAGCGGAGAATAAACGGTCTCTCTTTCTCCTACGTGACAAGGGACTTAAGTCATTACACCGGTTACTGGAGCACGAAAGTCTAACCGGCTCAGAAAATAATGTTGCGGCTCTGGGCGGACGTATGTAAGATTTACAAACACATCGCCTGAGGGCACAAGGATTGTGCAGGTCATTAGTGATCCAGGCAGCCGCGGCAAACTGATACATCAGTCCCATCGGGACATATTCAACACTACTGGGACAAGGAGGTCACCGTGTTCTTCAGCCGCTCTATCCGGCGCAAGCTTTACGGTGGATTATTTATCGTCGCCATGATGATCGTGATCCTCACGCTCAGTGGCTTGAACGGGCTCTATTCCTACCGCAACTCGGTCTCCGAATTTCAGTTCGCCATTAATGAAGCTCCCCGACGTTCCGAGCTGATCGCCGCCATTGCCAATCTGGCCGAACCTCTGAATGTTGAAGTCGCCGACGAACTCTCAGCCTGGCTGGGCCAGAAACAGGCTGTTATCGAAAGCCTGCAGAAAACGCGGGAAGCACTCGAACTCTCTCATAAAAAGCTCGATCTCCTCCCGAATTCCACCATCTACAGTCCCCTGCGGGGCCAGATGAACAGAACACTGGGGACAATTCGGGATGAGCTCCAGGAAATGGAGAGTTTACTGGCCGGGCTTACCTCCCCTGCCCAGCGGGAAGAGACCCTCAAATACCTGCAGAAAGAGACGTTTTACCTGCTGAATATTGTGAAGGAATTCCCCGAACATCAGGAAAACATCGACAACACCCTCCGCGAGGCGACCGACGTCTACAACGCCGGTTTCTGGTGGGTCGGAAGCTCCGCCGTCTTCGTCATGGGGATGTTTCTCTACCTGACAATTAAACTGAACCGGGGCGTGGTCATTCCCCTGCGAAAACTGCGTCAGGGGGCCTCGCGAATCGCCAATGGAGATACCGATTATCGCCTGGAAATAGAAACTCAGGACGAAATGGGGGAACTCGCCAAGTCCTTCAACCAGATGGCGGACAAATTCCAGGATATGGTTGAAGACCGGGAACACGAAATCGACGCCCGCTGCCGACAACTCGTTCGTTCTGAACGACTCGCCGGAATTGGATTGCTGGCCGCAGGCGTCGCCCACGAAATCAACAACCCCCTCTCCGCAGTCAGCATGGCCTCGGAATCAATCAACGAGCGTCTCGCCTATCTGAACCCGACTGAAGAACAGAAACCCGACATGGAGGTCGCCCAGCACTACCTCAAAATGATCTGCCGCGAATCGAAACGTTGCCAGGACATCACCCATCGGTTACTCGAATTCGCCCGCGGCCAGGACGAAGAACGTAAACGAACAGACATCGTTGCCCTGATCAATGAAGTCCTGGAAATGGTGTTCCACATGAGCCAATACCGCGATCGGGAACTGAAATTCGACCGGGCCACCCCCTGCTTTGCTGTCGTCAACGGGCCGGAAATCAAGCAGGTGATCATCAATATTGTCTCCAATGCCTTGCAGGCGATGGATCCGGGTGGAAAGCTCTCCATCGAGCTCGAAGAACGTTCCGAAGAAATTCTGCTCACCTTCCGAGATAATGGCCAGGGTATGTCACAAGAGACGCTCGACCGGCTCTTTGAACCCTTTTACACAAACCGGAAGGATGGGAAAGGAACCGGCCTGGGGATGTCGATCAGCAACCGGATTATTTCCGATCATGGCGGCTCACTGAATGCCGAAAGTCCCGGTATCGGACAAGGTTCGGTCTTCCATATCCGGCTTCCCAAAAAATCGGCACAGCAACTGAAACAGGCCGCTTAAAGCGAGAATTCTGATGCTGTTTTCCCATCCATGCACGTCACCTAACTTCTTACCTAAAAAAGATTTCAATCGATTGAAATTTTTTCACTACAAACGGAAATCCCAGATTGTCACGTTTTACGATTTCTGTTATTAACTCGTCCCACTCAAACTTCGAAGGGATTCGAAGGGTAATCGAAAACCACAACGATTAAGGAGATATCGTTGGCTTCCAATACACAACACAAGCTCCGCATCCTGTTTGTCGACGATGAAGCGGCAATTCGCGAAGTCATGCGGTTGGAACTTCCCCGTATGGGTCATGACGTCACCATTTGCGCAGATGGTGCCGAGGCGATCGAAGCGATTAAGAAAAATCAGTACGATGCCGCCATTATCGACCTGCGTATGCCGCGGATCGATGGTTGGGGAGTTGTCGAATACCTTAATGAGAACAGCCCGAACACGGAATTCATCATCAGCACCGCTCATGGAGACATGAACGAAGCAATTCAGGCGATTCGCCAGGGAGCCTACGATTTCCTGCCCAAGCCCTGCCGATTGTTCGAAATCAGTAATGTGCTGCAGAACCTGGGTGAAAAACTCTCTCTGAAAAACAAAACATTCGCCCTGGAAGAGCGTCTCAAGGTGGTCGAAGGTGAAACCAAACTGATTGGTAACTCGAACGCCATGGGCCAGGTCAAGAAATTGATCAGCCGCGTTGCCCCGACCGACTCAACTGTGCTCATTCTGGGAGAAACAGGAACCGGAAAAGAACTTGTCGCCCGTTCGATCCACGAACAAAGCAACCGCGCCAATGCTCCTTTTGTTGCTGTAAACTGTGGTGCGATTCCCGATAACCTGGTCGAAAGCGAACTCTTTGGACACCGTAAAGGGGCCTTCACCGGTGCCGATGCCGACCGTAAAGGACTCTTCGAAGTTGCCAACGGGGGAACCCTGTTCCTTGACGAACTCGGGGAACTCGACAAAGCCACCCAAGTCAAACTGCTCCGCTTCCTGGAAGCGGGTGAAATTCGTCGCGTCGGTGATAACGACCCCAAGATTGTGGACGTCCGCGTTGTCTGTGCGACTCACCAGGACCTGCAGGAGATGGTCGCCGAGGAAGAATTCCGCGAAGACCTGCTCTTCCGCGTGAACACTTTCGAAGTGCAGCTTCCTCCACTCCGGGAACGTCTCGAAGACATTCCCGAACTCGCCCTGCATCTCATCGCCCGACACATGAAACGAAACAGCGTTCCGGCGGAAATCATTTCTCCCGAAGCAATCGAGCTGCTACTCAGCCATCGCTGGTCGGGTAACATTCGCGAACTGGCGAACGTCCTGGAACATGCGGTGATTCTCTCCGGTGGCGAACAGATTCAACCAGAAGACTTCCCCGCCAGCATTCGTCAATCGTCCGGGAAACCAACCTTATCGCTTTCACATCCGACGACCTTCTCAATCAAGTCGTCTGTGGAAGAACGCAAAACATTACGGGAAGTCGAGATGGAATTCATCCTCCAGGTCCTCGACAAACACGACGGCGACAAACCCAAAACCGCCAGTGAACTGGGCATCGCCCTCAAAACCCTCTACAACAAACTCAACCAGCACCAGAGCCGCCAGGCTGGGTAACGGTTGAAAATCAATAAAGTGTATCAGAGCAAAAGCCACGTCCTGCTAGAGGAGGACGTGGCTTTTTTTGTTTATCAATTGACGTACCCCGAACCTGTCGTCACTCAATACTTATTGCATTCATATTCGAGAGCCGCTTAAAATCAAAACACCTGTTGAGCTGATATCATAATGTGTCATCCTGTTGCGTTCTGAAGAAACATTTACATTAAGCGATCTCATGCTTTCTGATAATTCCCGACATGAAGATGAGCAACGTTTTTAGTTTGTCAGCAGCTGTTGTAGTTCTGTTGATTTTAGCTGGCGGTTTTGCAGCTCTCATCGCATATACTGTGCAAACACATAACGCGACAGCCGCAAAATATGAATATCTTGTCCGAGCTATCTGCGAATATCGTGCAGAAACAGGAATGCTGCCATACCAGCTTGATGATCTTGTGCCGGAATACATCGAAGCTGTACCGCCCGATCATTCAGTCGACTACTCTCCTGCCAGACTTTCTATCAAAACTTACAATGTGTTGAATGATGACATCGCCTACGATTTTGACATGGAGACTTCCAGAAACGACACAGGTTGGACCCATCGATATTCAAGGGCTGTTCAGCCACCAGCTAACGAAAAAGCAAGGGGCGGATCGACAATCAGCGATTAACAAAGAAGTTGCACGTCTCACTGAAAAATACGATGGTGATGAACATCTGCAGCAACACTTGAATTACTACCTGACCCTTCCTGAGAATTAACACGAAATTCTCGAACCACTACAACGCAGTAAGTTCCACTCTCATTATTTTCCTTAACTCACTCACCCACACCTCCAGATAATCAAACACCTTCACCTTCCCCTTCTCTTCCGCGAGGTACATCAGAGGTTCAGCCAGGGTGAATTTTCATCGGCAGCTTTGATGGAGAATTCAATCGAACCTCGAAGCAGTTCAGGGGGACCGGGGATTTCTTCCCGGTCGATGTAGTTCTGGTAGGTCTCTTTGTCGTATTTGTTATGCATTGTGACTGTGTAACCGGATGTCGGGCCGACTTTTTCCAGGAGCGGCTCGAGTTGCTCCTGCAAGCTTTCTTTAGTTATCTCCATACCGGACCAGTGCAGATTCCGAACAGCTTGCCAGTCCCGTTTTTCGAGTTGCGATTGCAGCTCTTCGATAAATCGATCGACAGCGGCATCACCACTTTGCTCGGCCAGCTCGTTGTCGTTTTGCGGAAGGGCTTCCCCCTTCTCAGGGACTGAGCAACCAGACAGGATCACGATGAGAACTAAGTGAAGCAGAGTGCGCATGAGAACTTCCAGTCAAAATAGACAGGGGCATCGATCTGGAGAATCTCTGATTAATAAAAATGCAATTGAGGGAAAGTTTCAACCCCGGTTATGCTACTCGCGTTTACTTCCGCGTTTTACCATACCGCATTGCACCGCTCGTCTGCTGGATGGGGCCGCTCCCCTGCTCTGTGGGGGGGACTTCTTTCAGGCCAGAGCTTCCTTTGAAGACACCGCTGACTCCCAGCAGTTCCGGATGGGCGGCGACTTTGTCGGTGAAGATTCGCAAATCACGCAGGGCCGGTTCGAGATTTTCCAGCAGGACGTTGATCGACTGCGACGACTTATCCAGATGCCGGTAGAGATCGGGATTGCTGACCAACTGATTGAGAGTTCCATCTGATTTATTCACCATATGCGAGAAGCGATTCAGCTCCCCTGTGAGAGAATTCAGATTTTTAATCGCTCCATCCAGATTCAAGGCAATCTGACTGCTACGCTGGGCGAGTGGCTCGGTTAGCGTCTGCATATTCGAGAGCGTCCCCTCCGCCTGACCGACAGCCAGCCGGATGTGCTTGACAGTCTGTTCTGTTTCCGAAACGAGTTTCGGCATGGAGGCGAGTGTCCGGCGCAGGTTTTCCTGGTTCTGTGGATCCGCCAGAGTCACATTCATCGCTTCGAGCGAACGATTCATCTGCTTCATCGTGTCCGAGAATTGCTGCAAAGACTCGGAGGTCTGCACGATCACCTGGTTGATTTTGTCATTGTTATTCGCCAGCAGTGAATTCACATTCTTGCCGACGGTTCTCCATTCGGCACTCGTTTCGGCAAAGGTCAACAGCGTGTTGTTCACATTCTTTTCCAGGTTATTCACGATCTGCATCGGGTCAGCCGCAGCCCGCCCCCTTAAGGCTGCCCCCTCGGCCAGCAGGTTCTGCGAGTTCCCCCCTGTCATTTCGATCGTCACGCCTCCCAGCAGAGACCGGACAATCCGCGGTTCCACATTTTCAGAGAGCGGGTACTCCTCAGCAATGCGTAATGTAACCGAGACATAACCTTCGCCGGGGATCAGTTTCAGCTCATTCACCTGGCCGATTTGAATCCCGTGTCGTTTCACAGGTGTTCCGGGATAAACCCCGCCCGCATTTTCAAATTCGACCTGTACGGTGTAGTAGGCCTGCCAGTACCGATCCATCTGACCGAACTTGAAAACCATCAAGCCGATTAAACCGAGAGAAACGATCGTAAACAGCCCAACCCGGAACTGCATCTGTCGTTCGTTCATGATCTGCCCATTATTTCTTATCTGTTACGTTTGAAGTCTCAAAAGACTTTGTATGTTAATTATGCTGTCGCCAGTTCCTGTAAACGTTCTTCCGCTTCACCACGGACGAACTGATAAACCCGCGGATCATCACACTCGTAAAGTTCTTCTGGAGTGCCGTTGAAAATAACCTGGGGTTCCTCGCGACCTAAGCGGACCAGCGGATAAAGCATCACGACGCGATCAGCAACTTTCCGGACGGTGCTCATTTCATGAGTCACCACCACACTCGTCACACTGCTTCGATCGCGGGTCCGAATAATCAGTTGATTAATCACGTCCGTCATCACGGGATCGAGCCCGGTTGTTGGTTCGTCGTAAAACATGACTTCAGGCGCCAGCGCCAAAGCCCGCGCTAATCCGACCCGCTTTTTCATCCCTCCCGATAATTCCGCCGGTTTTTTCGGACAAACCGTCTCGGGAAGCCCCACATCCCGCAGGCATTGATGAACGATTTTGCGGATATCGGGTTCCTTGATTTGTGTATTCTGCCGCACGCCAAAGGCAACATTGTCAAAGACATTCATACTGTCGAATAAGGCTGCCCCCTGGAAAAGATAACCATACTTCAACCGCTGACGTTGCAATTCTTCTTCAGTCAACGCCTTGATGTCTGCTCCGTTCCAGAGGACTTCCCCAGCCGACGGATCCATCAACGCCATCATCAGCTTCATAGTCACACTCTTACCGCAACCACTCTCCCCGATAAGCACCAGGGTCTCCCCCCGTTCGACTTCAACCGTCAAATCGCGCAGCACCTGTTGATCTCCGAACGAGCGAAAGACTCGTCGAAGCTCAATGATTGGTTCGTCGAAATGGGATTTAATGTGCATGGGTTCTCTGGAAGTTCATATGTGAAAAAACTCTACCTGAAGTCAGTGATGAAGGCCTGAATCAGGAAAGTGTGATCTCCACCGGCCACAGGAAGTAGTACATCCGATTCATGAACATCCCCAGGAAAAAGTCGAGGATCAGAATTACGACAAAAGAGAAGACAAACGATTCGGTCGCGGCGCGCCCCACCCCTTCAGCACCCGATCCACAATTGAATCCACGCTGACACGCAATGAGCGCAATCGCTCCTCCAAAGAAAAAACTTTTCGTGATGCCGGAAAGGACATCGTAGGCGGTGATGAATTCGAACGAGTATCGCCAGTAGAAAAAGCTGTTCACGCCCAGAACCTGAGTTCCGAATAACCACCCTCCGAAAATCCCCAGGGAATCCGCGATGGCCGTTAACAAGGGAATGAGCAGAACGCAGGATAAAAATCGGGGGACGACCAGAAACTGCAGTGGATTCGCACCTAATGCACGGAGGGCATCGATCTGCTCTGTCACCCGCATCGTACCCAGTTCCGCCGCCATTGCACTGCCAACCCGTCCCGCCAGCATCGTTGCCGCGAGCACAGGCCCCAGTTCTTTAACAAGAGTCGCATTAATGACCGAACCGAGTCGACTTTCGAGCCCCATCATGTGCAGTTGATCGTATGTTTGAACGGCCAGCACCATCCCGATGAAAAACCCGGTGACCATCACCACAGAGATCGAACGAACTCCAATCTGATACATAGCGGGTAAGACTACTGATTTTGGAGGTCGCCCGACGAGTGTCCAGCGGATTGTCTCATACCCGAAGATGGAGAAATTTCCCAACCCGGCCACCGCATTCAGAATCAGCCCTCCGAGGACATGAATGGGGGTTGAACGGGGATTGGGTATTGAACCTGTTGCCATGACCGAACCAGAGTCCTTCCGGGGGTTTGCAGCTGTAATGGAGAAGGTTTTTGAGGGCAGAACCTTAATAGAAATCGGATTTTAGAGCGAGACCATTTCTGCCCCCTCTCCCGACTGACCCGCTCAGACAGAACGAGCCCAACAGATCAATGACTTTTTATCTACTTTCGCTATCAATATCTTTTCGAGGCTGGAAGCCATGTGGTAATATAGGTAGAACTGGTCAGCTATTCTGATCGTTCAGTCACACCCTGCCCATGGGAGGCCAGCCTGGCCCCGCCTGTAAAGAATGAACGCATCATAATTACAGACAATAACTTACAACACGCACCCCACAATACAGCCTTGAGGACAATTGGATTATGCTCAATCACCGTAATCTCCACGCTCACACGCTGAAATCACTCAGTTTGCTCACTGGTTTTCTGCTGGTCTGTCTCCTGATGGCAGGCTCAAACCTCTCTGCGGAAGAGATCACCTTCACACCAGAAGAGGAAGCAGCGATCGCCAAGGTCCGGGAACTGGGTGGGCATGTGCTGGAATTGTCCCAGGAAGATAAACACCTGGAAATCGCCTACCATCTCTCTGATGGAGAGGTGACTAACGAGCGATTGGAAGCCCTGGCTCCCCTGACCCGGTTGGTCGTCCATCTGAATGTCCGCAATAAAGCTGTCACTGACGAGCAACTCGCCCTGGTTGCCGGTCTGGTCCACCTGAAAAAACTGCATCTGGAGAAAACCGCAATCACGGATGCAGGTCTCGATCACCTGGCGAATATGCAGGAACTCGAGTATCTCAATATTTACGGAACCAAAGTGACCAATGCCGGTTTAATGAAGTTGGCGAGTCTCGCATCGATCAAAAAACTGTATATCTGGCAGACAGAAGTCAACTTGGAAGGGGTGAAGCAGTTCAAAGAGGCCAAACCTGAAACTGCTTTGATTCCTGATCTCGTCGTGGAGCATGAAAAACTGCTGGCGAAAATCGAAGAAACCAAAACAGAAAAAGCGGCTGCGGAACAGCAGGTTGCCGAGAACACCAAACAGGTCGAAGCTGCTCAAGCCGCTCTGACGAGTGCGGCTCAGGAAGCGGAAGCAACCGCTAAGGCAGCTGCAGATAAAGAGGCTCAGAACAAAACCGTCTCCGAAGCTGCCGCTCAGGCCCAAGCAGCTGCTGAGGCTGCCATCAACGCTGCCGCAGAGGCACAGAAACAAGCCGAAGCCGCCGCTGAGGCTGCCATCGCTGCGATTCATAAAGCTCAGGAAACAGCCAAAGCGGCTGCCCTGACTGGCCTGAAAGCAGAGACTGAAAAACAGAATTCTGCCCCCAAACAGGAAGCTGCCCAGAAAGTGAAAACGGAAGCAGAAGCGGCCAAACAGGCGAGCGACGCCGCCAAAGCGAAAGCAGATGAAGCGACCAAGAAACTTGAAGAGCTGAAGAAGCAGTCAGAAGAACTGAAAAAGCAGCTTGAATCGACCACGAAAAAGCTGGAAGAACTGGCCGCGAAAGCCTCCTGAACAAGTCGGCACCTGGCCAATTCCTTCTAATCCAATAGAGCCCGTCTGGAACCTGATTCCGGCGGGCTTTTTTTATTTAACCTGGTCAGGCCCGGAAGTCGCCCTCGCTGCAAATCGGGCTCTCTCTGAAACTTCCGAAATCTTTCAACAAAAACAACCCCTGAGACTGAGTCTCAGTTTTCTTCTAATCATTAGAGTGATACAATTTCGATATTAACAAAATCCTGATTGAGCAATTGCTTTCAATCGGACTCGCTGCAGTCTCCACCCCAAACTGACCGGAATCTTCAAATTATGAACAACCTCAGTCTCGATCAACTTGGTAAAGGCAAACGAGGTCGCATCAGAAATGTTGCTGGGGATGATGGTATTTCTATCCGCCTGATGGAGATGGGACTGATTGAGGGTGAAGAGGTCGAGTTCGTAGGTTCTGCCCCGTTTGGCCAACCGTCCACATTTTTGACTCGTGGTTTCCGACTTGCCTTACGCCCGGAAGAATCAAGCCGAATTCAGATTGAGCCAGTCAATTAGAGCAGCGACACACTGACTCTGTCGTGGAATTCGATTAGACTGCTATTTGAGAACACCCCACTCCCCTATCCCACTGACACAATCACCTGCCAGCAGTGAGATCTCAGATTCCTGCCCCTGCCCCTTGCCTGTCCACAGGGTTGAGTCTTCCAGGGAAATGATTCCCGCTCATACTTATCCCACTGGAGCAACTTCTTCTCCATGACAACAACGCCACCTGTCACACGCATCAGCCAAGTCGCCCTGATTGGAAATCCGAATACTGGTAAGAGCACTCTCTTCAACGTCCTTGCTGGTTTGAATACCCGCACGGGCAACTACCCGGGCGTCACTGTCGAAAAGAAAATCGGACGCGTCACCTGGGAAGGTCAACAGATTGATCTCATCGATTTACCGGGAACTTACAGCCTTTCTCCCCGCACACCTGATGAGATGGTTTCCGTCGATGTTCTGATGGGCCATGCCCCTTCTATTGGTGACATCGATGCCGTGATCTGCATCGCAGACGCAACAAACATTGAACGCAATCTCTACCTCGTCAGCCAGATACTCGACATGGGAATTCCCACCATCCTGGTATTGAACATGTGGGATGCCCTCAAGAACAGACAGTCCGAGTTCAACCTCGATGAATTCCGAAACCGGTTAGGTATTCCTGTCATCACCGCCGTTGCCCGCAAGTCCATCGGCGTGACTGAAATCAAACAGGCATTGGCCCAACTACTTAAAGACAAACCGAAACCGAAACGGTTAAACGTCTTTCCAACTCCCTTCAATGACGCTCAGGCTAAACTAAAAGAAAAACTGGCAGAATGGGGACTGGATCAACTCGAAGACTTTGAAGTCGAACGACTCCTTCTGGATATTGAAGGGACTGTCGAAAAAAGATGCGTACGAAAAGCAGGTACAGACCTGACATCACATCTTGTGGAAGTGCGCCAGCAACTGAATAACCAGAACTGCCCTATCCCGCGGATTGAATCGGAGTCCCGATACAAATGGGCCAAGTCGATCATGCAGGGGCTGTTCACTCAGGAAAGCACAGTCAAACCTCGATCCGTTTCGGACAAGATCGATGGTATTCTAACACACAATTTTCTGGGGCTGTTTGTTTTCGTAGGTCTGATGTTCCTCATCATTCAGACCATTATCACCTGGGCAGAACCAGTGATGGGATGGTGTGAAGCACTTCAGGAACTGGCTGCCGGACAGGTAGAAGCGATCATCAGCCCCGGTCCGCTCCGCAGCTTGCTGATCGATGGTGTGATTGCTGGTGTGGGGGGCGTACTGATTTTCCTGCCGCAGATCGTCTTTCTATTCCTGTTTATCGCCCTGATGGAAGATTGTGGTTACATGTCGCGCGCAGCGTTGATGATGGACCGCTTCATGAGATTATTCGGCCTGAGTGGAAAATCGTTTCTACCACTCATGTCCTCCTTCGCCTGTGCCGTTCCCGGAGTGATGGCAGCCGCGTTGTCGAGAACCAGCGCGACCGGATTGTCACGATGCTGATCGCACCGCTGATGAGTTGCACCGCTCGTTTCCCGGTTTACTGGTTATTAACAATGACCTTCGTACCGGCTATCGTGCTCTTTCAGATTCCCCTCCCCGGAATCACAGAAGGAGGATCCTGAAATTTACGTTACCGGCACTCGTTATTTTTCTGATGCATCTGGTCGGTGTCATCGTAGCCATACCAGTCGCGTTCATTTTGAAAAAGACTGCCTTTAAAGGGGATCCCCCTCCCGTCGTGATGGAACTCCCCGACTATAAGTGGCCATCCCTCCGCACAGTCTCTTACCGCGTCTATGATCGAGCGAAAGCTTTTGTTGTCAGAGCGGGTACTTTAATCTTCGCCGCGACACTCCTCATCTGGGCCGCCGGATATTTTCCAGGCGACCACTCCACTCAGCATGAGCTGGAGGCTAAAATGGAAGCACTCGACGAAGAGACAGACATCGATCAGCTCGGAGCTCTGGAGGAACAACATCAAGAGATCAGTGCCGAATTGATCGAAGCGAGTTTCCTCGGGAAAGCGGGACATTTTATCGAACCGGTCGTCAAGCCCCTGGGATGGGACTGGAAAATCGGTGTGGGCGTGGTAGCCTCTTTCCCGGCTCGTGAAGTCATCATTGCCACCCTCGGTACAATCTACAGCCTGGGCGGGGATGTCGACGAAGAGGATGAAGGATTACGCGGAGCGCTGCAGGAGTCGACCTGGCCGGATGGGAGCAAGGTGTTCAACATTCCTGTTGCTCTCTCGATCATGGTCTTCTTCGCCTTGTGTGCCCAGTGTGTCTCGACGTTGATGGTGATTCGTCGTGAAACCAACAGTTGGGGCTGGACCTTCTTCAGCTTCACCTACATGACTGTGCTGGCCTACATCGCTGCATTCCTGGTTTATCAGGTGGGAATGTTGTTTGTCGCCTGACTATAAACAGTTTCAAAACCCTCTGATGAGTCAAATTAATCCTGACATTGTGGAGTCGAAAACAACCACATCCATGTTTTCCACAACAAAGTTTTCCACAATCAGGTTTTAAAGTGGCCTCAAACTTTCAGGGAGACCTAATGATGAATCAGACATGGCAATTGATTATCGCCCTGCTCCTCGTTGGAGGTGGTCTGTTCTATCTGGGGCTGAAACTCAAAACCCTGATTCAGCAACTGAAAACTGGCAAAGGGGGCTCTGCCTGCGGTACCAGCTGTAATGGATGCAGTTCCAACCAACCTGCTCAGACCCTCGTCAATCTGCAACTGCCGGAACAGCAGAAGTAAGCACAAACGAACTCTGTAGTTACTTCTTAAGCGGCAACTCGTAACAGGCGGCTTCTACCGCATTGCGAATTAACAGTTTGTTCCCCGCAACAGCCGGATGATTCCAGGTGATTCCTCCTTCTAATGCGGGCGCTTTATACAGTTCGGTCATCCCCTCTGGTGTGGCCTTCACAAGCACAAGTTCACCAGCTTCAGTCAGGACAATGATCTGTTCATCGACCATTACAATCTGACCGTATCCGTACCTCCCCTTTTTCCATAACCGGTTGCCGTTATCGAGATCGAGACAGGAAAGGATACTGTCATCGGCTCCATAGGCGTAATGATCGATGATCACAGCATCCTGGAATTTCAACCGGAACTTATTCTTCGAAACCCAGACTTCATCCACCTTCCAGCCCTCATCACCTTTAACAGGCTTAACACGCACTGAACCGGATGAGTAACCTGCGCTGATAAAGATCGAACCATCCTCAAAGACAACGGGCAAGGCTGCGTTCACTTTCGGATCGTTACTCCAGGGATAGAACCAGAGTTCTTCACCCGACTCTTCTTTGAAGCCCGCGAGTCCCATGCCATCGAAGACGATGAGCTGTCTAACTCCTTCCAGCGTGGCCAGTACGGCCCCGGCATATCCCGCCACCCGGTTGCCCGACTGCCAGATAATAGAACCATCAAGTCGGTTGTATTTCACCACCGATTTACCGGATTCTCCTCCCGGATTACAAACAACAAAATCTTCGTAAACGAGTGGAGCGGCGGACATTGCCCATTGCAGGTTAGTCGCTTCCGCATCTTCCAGAATATTGCGTTCCCAAATCTCTTTACCAGTGGATGCATCCAGACAGTTTAGAATACCCGTTGCTCCCAATGAATATAAACGAGACTCGTAGAATGTGGGGGTCGAACGGGGACCGTCAGAACCGAGTGTTTCACTGAACCAGACCGGATCGCCATGCACCCAGATTTGATTTCCTGTTTTCAAGTCGTAACAGACAACAGATTCTTCCGGCTTATCACTGGTTCCCCTTTGTTCCTGGGTAAAGACATAGTCCCCCACCACGGCAAACGATGACCAACCCATTCCAACCGGGTGTTTCCAGAGCAGCTTGGGGGGATTCGCATTCCAATCGGAATCCATTCCTAAACCTTCGACCTTGCCATCTCGATCCGATCCTCGGAACTGTGGCCAGTCCCCTTCGGTGACAGTCAATTCCTGTTCAACAAGATCCGTCCCCTCGGTATTCTGAGACGCAATGAACTCGGCCCGTTTCACATCAGCAGATGTGGACCAGCGATAGGACCAGGTGGGAATCATATCCCCTTGAAATCGTTCATACCGGAAGCAGACAACAAATAGAATTCCGAGCAAGACCAGAGAACCGAGACCATAGGCTCGCGTTTTCTTTTAAATCCGGATAAAAACCACCACCACAGAATCAGCCCCAGACAGGTCGCACCTGTAACGGGATAGAACGAGAAGACCTGATACGTTCTTTGATCAGCGAAATGTAACCAGGCAGCAGTTTGCAAACCGATCCCGATGAGAAGAATAAGAAATAAAGAGACCCAGCGATATTTAAGGAGACGAGAAGGAGCAACAGCTGGTTCCAGCTGAGTATTTTCGGCATCAGCCATGAAATGAAAGCTTTCCGTAAGGGTACAGGCACCAGAAAGTGCCGGGCTAATCTGATTCGATTTCAATCCTCTGAAATCAGAATTTATCTGGTCGGGTTGGGGCGAACTCTCTCACCTGTTGTTCGATCAAAGTCATTGGGAAATGGAGTGCGTTCATCAGGGTCATTGGTTCTGGTGCGCCAGTCTGCCAGCACAGATTGCATATGTTCCAGCTGCTGCTGATAGGCAGGATCTTGTGCCAGGTTATGAAACTCGTTGGGATCCTCTTCCAGGTCGTACAACTCATCAACCTGTCGAGGGTGAATGAACGCATATCGCTGCTGAGGTTCGAGCGTCCCCGCCTCTTCCGCTTTGACCAGTTCCTGAAAGGACGGAGAACGGACTGCATCGGCAGGTGGAGTATCGTAGTTTTCAGGATAGTTGTTGTGGATGTATTTGAACTTGAGCGAACGAACTCCCCTGCCCCAGAAATCAAAGTTATGCCAGTTCCGTTCGGCAAAAATATAATCACGATGACCAGCAGTCGGGTCGGAGAGAACTTTGCTGAACTCTTTACCCTGGAAAGTTTCACCCGGCTCTATTCCGGCAAGAGTTAAAAATGTGGGAGCCAGGTCGACTGTGCTCACCAGTGCGTCAGAGCGTTCGCCTGCTTTAATGCGGGCGGGCCAGTGACAAATCAACGGGGTTTTGATGCCGCTATCATAAATCGTCGCTTTACAGCGTGGAAAAGGACGTCCATTGTCACTGATAAAAACGAACAAAGTATTCTCTAACTGGTTCTGGCTCTCCAGTGCATCCATAATCGCTCCGACCTCTTCGTCCAGCCGACCGATCTCATCATAGTACATGGCAAAATCCTGGCGGGTTTCCGCATTGTCGATCAAGTAAGGTGGCACGACCGCATCATCGGCAGTATGCGGAGTCTCAATGGTATTGGGCTGATAATCACGATGAGGGTCGGTAGTCGCAATCCAGAAGAAGAAGGGAGAGTCTGCGGGACGTTCCTTCAGAAAATCTTTCCAGGCATGCAGGTCCTTATCTATTTTGTTGAATCCTCGAACTGCGTGAGGCCCCAGGTGCCACTTTCCACAGGCAGCGGTAAAGTAGCCTGACTTCTTCAGGTCTTCGGGAAAGAGATGCTGATCCGCTGGAAGTGCTTCGTGGAGATTGGGAGCACCGGTGCTGTGCGGGTAACGTCCCGTGATCAAACTACACCTTGTAGGACTACAGGAACTGATGGTCAGAAAGGCGTTATCGAATGTCAGCCCCCCCTTGGACATACGCGCCAGATTCGGCGTGCGGATGTGAGGATGTCCATAAGGTTCTGAATCATCCCAGGCCATGTCGTCGGCGATGAATAACACAATATTGGGACGCGTTTCGGCAGCCTGCTCTCCTGCTCCCCAAGCGGAGGTCCCTCCCGAAACAAACAGCATCAGAAGAACCGAGAAGCAGACAAGACGAGCCGGGTTGAGATAAGACATAGCGGGACTCTGGCTGAAAATGTGGAGCGAACGAGAAAGTAGCTTTCTAAGTGAATCTACTTATTACAACGGGTTCCCCTACTCTCCTCAAGGGAGAAAACGGGCTCGTTCTTCAGGGGTGGGCATTCGGCAGGTCTCTTTTTTACCGAAAAATCGATATCGATTGCGGGCCACCACTCGATATCCCCAGTTGCGGATTGGCTTGGGAATGAGCCAGAGTAACCATCCCAGCAGCGTCCAGATTCCTCCCAGTTCCCACAAGAGACGAGCGACTGCCGAGGAATGCCGAAAGGTCCCCAGGTGATTCTGAAAGACAACCGAAGAGAGATTTTCCCGGTCCTCAGCCAGCAGTTGCTGCCCGGCAGTTTCACCCTGCAAGGGGGCGAGCAGGACATTCTGGTTTCGATCGTGACGCAGGACGAAATCGACGAATCGATTACAGAGTCCGCAGACACCGTCAAAATAAAGAACTGGTTTACTCAACTCATCCATGTCTTAAACCCAGAAAACCCACCTGTACGAGAGTCACCTTTTTTGTCGATATAATTTCGCACTTTTATCGCTTCATTTTATCAGATGAAGCATTACCTCACTGTCATAACCGTCAGGAATTTCAGAACTTAACCGATTTCCCGAGTCTGCATTAAAAGGGAGCCGACCACGGATTTGCTCAATCCGATCTTACAGAAAGGCTCTTCAATCTGTCAGAAAAGAATATTTTATTCGAGAGATCATCGGCCGTTTCGCGTATTAATTAACGGAATTGGTGAGCCGGTAGAATCAGCTTGGTTTTCCCTGAGAACCCGGGATAATAGGATAAGTTGAGCAGCCCGGCAATCATCCATAACTCCACATCAGCAAGCATCAGTTCCGTTGATTCAGGGAGGATCAAACCAACGGCATCAGCAGCAGGAATCTGAAACACTCTTCCATGTCCACATCGACACCGGACAACCAGAAAGTCAAAGCGACTCGCCCGTGGGTGAGTCAGCAGACAGAGTCTGGACCTGGCGATGCAAATCCACCATTCCCTGTAGTGACATCCGAGGGAAGCAGACCCGATTACGGCAAATGGTTTATGAGCCTGACGCTCTCGACTGTCGTGCATCTGCTGGTCATTTTCGTGCTCGCTCAACTGATCATGTCGATCCCCGCTCAAACTGCATATGTCCAGGTTGATACCAGTTGGGAGGATTCACTCGATCAGTCACCCGTTCTGGAAGAGATCGAAATTGAACCTGTCCAGGAAGTGTAACAGAACTCCCCTTCCCCAACTCTGGTTCAACCCTCGTCCGAGCCGGTTGTAGTCCCCAATCCTTTAGCTACAGATGTGGTGACACCTCTCGATAACCGTTGGGAATCGGAACTTGATAATCTCGATCTAACAGGTTCGCTGGGCGAATTAAATCAAGGCTCGAATGGGGATGGGAGTGGTACAGGGGGAATTTTCACTGCGGACCTCACAGGTAAAGACATCGTCTATGTAGTCGATGCTTCAGCAAGTATGAACAGCCCCTATCCGGGTCGCGAGAAGTCACGCTTTGGGCGCGTGAAGATTGAATTGATTCGCGCCATTCGCTCGATGTCCCCTGACCGCAAGTTCTTTATTATCTTCTTCAATACCGAAGCGATGCCGATGCCCGGTCGTAAGATGCAGCTGGCGGGCGAGCAGAACGCCGATGAAGCATTGATCTGGATGAGTAAACATCGCGCCGAAGGCGAAACTGACCCGAGTAACGCGATACAACTCGCCCTCTCAATGCGTCCCGACGTGATTCACTTTTTGACAGATGGTGAAATCAATCCGCTGCTCATCGAGACCGTTCGCAAAATCAATCAGGGCCGAGTCAGTATCAACACGTATTGCATCAGTAATCGGGATGGTGAAAACACCGTCCTCAAAATTGCCGAACAGAATCGCGGTACCTACAAATTCGTGCCCTAAGTCCCACCGCTTCAGAGAGCTTGATGAATCGCCCGGATCAGCTTTTATCAGCTCTTGCTGTGGATCTGCTCCCTCTCAAGATCTCTGGATAATTGGCATCACATCCAGCCTCCTCGATCGGTTATAATTGATAAGCTTCCCTGACGACTCCTGTCAGGTCGACTCATTTTGATTAAAAACGAGCTGCCAGGAGCCCGAAACTCGCCAAAGTTTCGCGAAATTCTTAAGATTCTGTGTTTTATTGCTCCCGATTTTTCGCCTTACAGGAATCAGGGACAACTTCATCATATGCAGTGAATAGAAAAACATGGACACAGTTTCTACACCTGTTGCCAAAACGCAACGACAGGGCTTACGCTCACAAAGCTACATCGGGCTGTGGTTGACCCAGTTTCTGGGAACAATCAATGACAACGCCTTCCGTTGGCTCGCAGTTCCGATTGGCAAGATGGTCTATGATGAATCCACGGCACTTTCTCTGGGTCTCGCCTGTTTTACGATTCCCTACCTGCTCTTCGCCACACCCGCTGCCTACCTCGCGGATCGATACAGTAAACGGACCGTGATCATAGGTTGCAAAATTGCTGAGCTCGTCATCATGGCAATCGGGCTCGTCTGTATCTGGTTTGGTAGCATTACAGGTTTGTTCGCGGTTGTCTTTCTCATGGGGACCCAAAGCGCGCTCTTCTATCCCTCCAAGTTCGGCAGCCTTCCCGAGATGCTGAAGTCCGAAAAACTTTCCAAAGGGAATGGACTGCTGGGAATGGCGACGATCGTAGCCGCCGCGATTGGATTTGTGGTCGGAATGGGAATCGCTGACCGCATGGGAGTCGACCACACGAACCCTGTTCCCGTGGAATCACTCGATATTTTCCCCGCCGCTGTGGTCCTCTTTTCCTTAGCCGCCCTGGGACTCATCAGCAGCCTGTTCATTAAAAAACTTCCAGCAGCTGATCCGGAACGGGTACTTCCCCTCAACCCTGTCGCCGATACTTATCAGAGTTTGAACCAACTCTGGAAAACGAAAGTTCTCTTCCGGACAGCTTTGGGGATTTCCTTCTTCTGGTTTCTCGCTTCGCTGGCTCAGTTAAACATCGATGCCTACGGAACCATTCAATTACAGCTCGATCAACAGGCCGTTGGACCCTTACTGGCCGTGCTGGTGATTGGTGTCGGAATTGGAAGCGTGCTGGCGGGATATTGGTCTGGTGATCATGTCGAACTCGGAATTGCCCCCCTGGGTGCGCTGGGGATCGTTTTAAGTTCGATTGTGCTCTATTCGATCGGGACACTCGTCGATCCTTCCAACGCACTTTCCACCAGTTCAGCGTATCGCTGGTCGTGTGTCTGGCTGGTTGTCTTAGGGGGTGCGGCGGGGCTGTTCAATATTCCTCTCGATAGTTACCTGCAACATCGTAGCCCCGATAAAAGTCGAGGACGAATTCTGGCTGCGGCTAACTTCCTCTGTTTTACTTTGACTCTGGCTGCTTCCGGGATTTTCTGGGTTTTGAGGGAACGACTCGAACTTGAGCCCAGCACGATCTTCCTGCTGGTCGGCCTGGCGACCTTACCAGTGGCGATTTACATCTTCGTACTGCTTCCCAATGCGACGATCCGGTTTGCAGTCTGGCTGGTCACCCACACAATCTACAAAGTTCGTGTATGGGGCCGGGATAACCTGCCTGAGCGGGGGGGAGCCCTGCTGGTCGCCAATCATGTCACCTGGCTCGACGGGATTTTTTTGATGGTGACATCATCCCGCCCAATTCGTATGATCGCATATGAGGACTATGTAACAAAACCCTGGATTAAATGGTTGGCCAAACTGTTTGGCGTCATTCCTATTCGGGCAGGCTCTGGCCCCAAGGCATTGATCAAATCGCTGCAGGCCGCCCGGGAAGCCATCAATAATGGCGAACTGGTCTGTATATTCGCTGAAGGGCAACTCACCCGAACCGGCCAATTGCAGGAATTCCAGGGAGGCATGATGCACGTCCTGAAAGGGACCGACGCACCGGTCATCCCCGTTTATCTTGATGAGTTGTGGGGGAGTATTTTCAGTTATCGCGGAGGACGCTTCTTCTGGAAGTTCCCCATGAAATTCCCCTACCCTCTTTCCATTAAATTTGGCAAGCCTCTTGAAAAACCCGATAACGTCCATCAAATCCGCCAAGCGGTTCAGGACCTGGGAGTTGAACTGATGGAAGAACGCAAATCACGCATCATGGTTCCTGTGCGGGCATTCCTGCGACAATGTCGCACCAGCCTGTTCCGACGAAAAATCAGTGACTATTCAGGTGCAGAAGCAACCGGTTCCAGACTGCTGACTGGCTCGCTCATTTTCAAGCGACTTTTCAAACGCAAAGAAATCGGTAAATGCGAAAAACTGGTCGGGGTGCTTTTACCCCCTCTGTCGCCGGCACGATTACCAACACGGCCCTGGCGCTCAAACACAATGCAGCCGTCAACCTGAACTACACCCTCTCTGAGAAAGACGTTAACTACTGCATCAGTCAGTGTGGTATCAAACACGTCATCACCAGCCGCAAATTCCTGGAAAAACGTCCGATGAATATCGAATCGGAACTGATCTTCCTGGAAGATGTCAAAGAAGAAATCACGCTGCTCGATAAAGCCATCGCCCTCTTCCAGACATTTCTGGTGCCTGTTTTCATCCTGGAACGGATCCATGGCCTGATGAAATTGAAACCGGATGATCTCCTCACGGTGATCTTCACCTCCGGATCAACAGGTGACCCTAAAGGGGTTATGCTGACCAATCACAATATTGCAACCAACATTGACGCTGCGAACCAGTTACTCCACTTCGACAATAACGATGTCCTGCTCGGAGTGCTCCTTACTTCCACTCGTTTGGTTTCATGGCCACCTTGTGGCTGGTAATGACTTCGGGACCACAGGCTGTCTATCACTTCAACCCGGTTGATGTAAAAATGATCGGCAAGCTGTGCGAGAAATACGGAGTCTCCGTCATCATCTCCACGCCAACATTCCTCAAACGTTATCTGAAGCGCTGCACGAAAGAGCAATTCCATCGCCTCGATACTGTTGTAGTGGGAGCAGAGAAACTACCAATCGAACTGGCGTGTGAGTTCTACGAGAAATTCGGAGTCATGCCGACAGAAGGTTACGGTACAACCGAGCTTTCTCCGCTTGTCTGCTGTAATGTCCCCGATCATCGCAGCAAGCTGACTAACGAAGAAGGAACCCGGATGGGAACCGTGGGCCGAGCAGCTCCGAATATCAGCGTGAAAGTTGTCGATCCGGATACGGGCGATGACCTGGGTGCTCAACAGGAAGGTCTGCTGCTGGTCAAAGGGCCTAACGTGATGAAAGGGTATCTGCATCAACCTGAGAAAACAGCGGAGGTGATCAAAAAAGGCTGGTATGTCACGGGTGACTTTGCCCGGATCCACGAGGATGGTTTTGTGGAGATCACAGGTCGCCAGAGTCGATTCTCGAAGATTGCCGGCGAAATGGTTCCCCACCTAAAAATCGAACAGTTGCTCACTAATATCATCGAGTCACCCGATGACGAAGAGGAGGAAATCGCCCTGGCTGTCACCTCGATTCCTGATGAGAACAAAGGAGAACGATTGATTATCGTTCACAAAAAACTGACCAGGACCGTCGATGAGATTCTGAAAGCACTGGGCGATTGCGACATCCCCAACCTCTGGTTACCCAGCCGGGACAGCTTTTTGGAAGTCGACGCGATCCCCATTCTGGGTACAGGTAAGCTCGATCTGAGAGCCTTAAAACAAATGGCTCTCGACCATTTCAGTCCAGTGACTGCCTGAAAACAGACCAAAATAGAGGCTCTTTTCACCTCAGGAGCGAGAAGTCCCTGCATTTCTCCCCTCAGAGAGAACCATCTCACTGGAAAATCGCTTCGATTTCGCGTAAAACTAGCCCTCTGGATTTAAATCAAATTTATTTTTCATCGACTGGCGTACACATCTCAACTGATAGAGATGCCCGATTCCAGCCGATTCTGATAGCCAAACAACATTCTCCAAGCTGGAAACAGACAAAGTTCAGGAAAGGAATTAGTTCCTCATGGGTCGGATTGAACGTTCTCGTGAAATTGCCCGCCGTCGTACACGACGTGTGAAACTCACTAAGCTTCGCAAAAAATTTGCTGCCGCTAAAACTGATGCTGAAAAACAGGCGTTGCAGGAAAAAGCGACTCGCGTCAGCCAGTTCGTGGTACTGGGAGAAGAATAGTCCCGGCGACTGTTGCTTCTGAAACAAATAAAAAACGACAGGTATTTCTACCTGTCGTTTTTTTATTGATGATCGACCAGCTTCAATAACCCGATTTCTGATTGGTGATGTTTTCGGGCGATTCCGAACCGTCCGCATCGGGTTCCAGCTGGGGTGGAACCTCCATCATGGGAAATTGTCTACGCATCCGATTGAAAGCAACCATGTACTCCTCATTGGGGACTTTCAGAATCTTGATGCCTGCAGGTGAAACATGTAGATGTCTTCGTTGCTGATCACCCCTTTGTTGATCGCCGTTTCCAGATGTTCCCTTGCTTCCTGTACATGCTCCAGAGAGACCTGCTCCTGTTCATCAGCGGCCTCGTCCTTTCCCTCTTTCCTTAGTTCAGTGGCTTCTTTCAGTGCAAGTGAATACTCTCTGAAACTGCGCATTCCCTTCAGGAAATCCGCCTCGGGTCGACCTTCAAATTTCTCTATCTGGAACTGGTAATAACTGTCCTCTTCATCCAGATGCTCCATCATATGCTTCAGGTACTCCCCCTGCTTCATACCCAGGTTGGCATCCGGGACTTTGTAGATTTCCCAGAGGGCTAACATCAGCCCCAGACCATAGACGATGAAGAGGAGCTTGTAGCGAACGAAGATAAACCTGGCCCAGCTCGGCTGCTTTTCCTCCATCGATTAGAGTCCCTTTTGAGTCTTTTTATTGCTGACCTTCCAGATGAACGAATCGTAGTAGTAATGGATGGTCGCGACTGTTTCGACGATGATGAAAAAGACAAACGAGAGGGCTGTCTTCTCGCTCATGGCATCTAAGCCAGCTTCTGGAATGGCTCTCATGTAGGGCTGCATGAAGACCAGAAAATCGATTCCAAAGTTGAACTCACTGTAAGGTTTATCACGGACTATCTGATACAGAAGCGTGTAGACCAGCAGCATGGCGACATAGGCGCTGATGTGCCCGAAAGAGAGGAATCTCTTGATAAAGGTCCCCTCCACTTCCTTGTCCTGAGCTTTTCTATCCATGTACAGATAGACGATCACCATATACTGCACACCATGCATGATGCGGTCAGCAATCCCGAAGACAAAAACATTGTCAATCTGCCAGGCGACGAAGTACCACAGAAAATAACTGGAAGCGAGAAAGCAGTATTTCAACGGGTTTAAAGCATGCCCTGTGCGAACAGCCTTGATCAGGTGAATCGCATAGAAGAAGAGATAAATCCCGGTGATCACGTAGGAAACGGTCTGGATGGTCGTTACCTGTGCGGCAGTCACTTTCCAGTTGTAGACATAAACTTCACGTACCCAGAAGTTCGTAAAGAGAGGCGCCGTAATCAACAGGTTCACGAAGAGCACCCAGTTAAGCCCCAGATCCCATTTACCGGTGGTCGCCATCCCCGCACGTGCTTTAAAGTCGTAAATCCTGGCAAAACCATGCTGCTGCATGATGCTGTGCTGGTACGCCCAGAGCTGGGTCAGCGTGAGATAGGTGATCGGCGCGTAGTTCAGACCAATCCAGGCCAACCCCATAATCACAATCGGGCCGACAATCAACCTGTCCCGATACTGGGCCATGTCCTCCTTGAGACCAAACGTTCTAATAAACGTCGCGGCATGATGGGGATAGGTGATCCAGACGCTGACCGAAAGCAGTGCGATGGCGCTGAGATAGTTTTGCGCAAACAGGGCAAAGCCGATTGCGAAAAATGGAAGCAGCAGGAAGAAAGCCAGATCCGTACGCAGATTGTGGATATACCCAATGCGAAACATGAGATACTCACATTGATATCTAGAGGGGAATATGGAGAAGAAAATAAGAATAATGAAGTGAATAGCCCTCATGGTACATTCTCACCAGTCAAAAACAACTTCTAAAATCAGACTGCTACATCTGAAAAGAGGGTGTACAGTATTCTAGCCATGGAAAGAAAAAAGCCACGTGAAAGAGACTTCTTCCACGTGGCTTAAACTTTTTAAACAGAACTTTCACACGATCTCAGCAGAGAGCCTAAACCCCTCACTTACTATCGAAAATGAACCCATCCGGGCTGGCATCGACCACAATCGTACTTCCCTCCTCGTAACGACCGGAGAGAATCTCGTTGGCCAGACCATTCTGAATCCGTTGCTGAATCACCCGCTTTACGGGTCGAGCTCCATACACCGGATCGAATCCTTCCTGGGCGAGTAAGGCCCGGGCAGCATCGGTCACTTCCAGTTCGTATCCATTCTTTTCGACCTGTTTCTGGAGTCGCTGCAACTGCAGATCGACGATCTGTTTAATGGCATCACTCTCCAGAGGATGAAAGACGATTGTCTCATCAACCCGGTTGAGGAACTCAGGTAGGAAATGTGCTCTAAGGGCATCCATCACCCGTTCCCTGATTTCGAGTTCATGCTCCTTACCGGATAGCTCGATCAGGTACTGGCTTCCAATGTTGGAAGTCATCACGACCAGCGTATTGGTGAAGTCGACTGTTCGCCCCTGCCCGTCGGTCAGACGACCATCGTCGAGCAGCTGCAACAGGACGTTGAAGACATCGCGATGCGCTTTCTCGACTTCATCGAGCAGAATAACGCAATAAGGTTGCCGACGGACGGCCTCAGTGAGCACACCCCCCTCTTCATAACCAACGTAACCGGGAGGCGCTCCGATCAGACGGGAGACTGAGTGCTTCTCCATGAACTCACTCATGTCGATACGCACCATGCTCCGTTCATCATCGAAGAGGAATTCTGCCAGGGCTTTACAGAGCTCGGTTTTACCAACCCCCGTTGGCCCCAGGAAAATGAACGAACCAATCGGCCGATGTTCATCCTGCAAACCTGCCCTTGAACGGCGGATCGCATTGGACACAGCCTCTACGGCCTCGTTCTGGTTGATCATCCGCTGATGGATCTGATCTTCCATATGCAGCAGTTTCTCACGCTCGGATTGCAGCATACGCGACACAGGGATCCCGGTCCAGGTACTGACAACCCGGGCAATATCTTCCGAGGTGACCTCTTCGCGCAGCAGTCGATCTTCATGACTGGTACCAATCTCCTGGAATTTCTGTTCCAGTTCGCCCAATCGTTTTTCGGCCGTTTCGAGTTGAACCTGGGATTCGTACGCCAGGGCGTAATCGTCATTGCTGTTCGTTTTCTGAGCACGGGAGAATGCATTTTCGTACTGAGTTCGCAAACGCTCGATTTCTTCCTTTAGTGGTTGCAAACCGGAAAGAGCTTCCTTTTCAGTCTCCCAACGAGCTTTCAGTTGATTGACTTCCTCTTCACGATCGGCAATCTGCCGCTTCAGTTCTTCCAGGCGGCTTTTACTCTCATCACTTTTCTCTCGATCGAGTGCTGCCGCTTCGATTTGCATCCGCGTTAACTGGCGGGTTGCCTCATCGATTTCTGTCGGCATCGAGTCGATCTCCATGCGCAACTTACTCGCAGCCTCGTCGATCAGGTCAATCGCTTTATCAGGCAGGAAACGATCAGTGATGTACCGGTCCGATAAGGAGGCTGCCGAAATGAGCGCATCGTCCGTAATCCGCACGCCGTGGTGCGTCTCATAACGTTCTTTTAAACCCCGCAGGATCGAAATCGTATCTTCGACGTTCGGTTCCTGAACCAAAACAGGTTGGAATCGACGTTCCAGGGCCGGATCTTTTTCGATGTGTTTGCGATACTCATCGAGAGTTGTCGCTCCCACACAATGCAGTTCACCTCGAGCCAGGGCTGGTTTGAGCAGATTGGACGCATCCATCGCCCCTTCAGATGCTCCGGCACCAACCACTGTATGTAGCTCGTCGATGAAGAGAATGATTTTCCCTTCCGCGTCGGTTACTTCTTTCAGAACAGCTTTGAGTCGATCCTCAAATTCTCCACGATACTTGGCCCCGGCAATGAGCGCTCCCATGTCGAGGGCGTAAACACGTTTGTTCTTCAGATTCTGAGGAACATCTCCTTTCACGATGCGGTGGGCCAGGCCTTCCACGATTGCCGTTTTACCCACACCAGGTTCACCAATGAGAACCGGATTGTTTTTACGACGTCGAGAGAGTACCTGAATGACACGGCGAATTTCGGAATCGCGGCCGATAACCGGATCGATTTTGCCTTGCGAGGCAAGTTCGATCAGATCTTTGGCGTAGCGCTCCAGAGCCTGATATTTATCTTCCGGATTCTGGTCTGTCACTTTTTGTCCCCCACGGATGGTTTTCAAAGCTTCAAGGAAATCAGCTTCCTCGACCCCGTTCATTTTCAATAATCTCTGCGCCTGGTCCTCGGTCTTAATCAGTGCCAGCATCAGATGCTCTGTCGAGATAAAGACATCTTTCATCTCGTTCGCAATCGTTTCCGATTGATTGAGAACCTTCATCAGCGCCGGGCTGGCACCCGGTTCTGCATTGGCTCCACTCACTTTGGGAAGCCGTTTGAGTTCGCTGTCGATGATCCCTTCCAGCTGGGCTACAGGTACACCAATTTTGTTTAACAGGGGAACAATGATTCCCTGCTTATCGGTAATCAGCCCTTTGAGCAGGTGCAGCGGTTGCAACTGCTGATGCCCGCTGTTGAGGGCCAGCTCTTGCGCCGTCTGCAATGCTTCCTGAGCTTTCACAGTCAGTTTGTCTGGGCGAAACGCCATGGTATTGCCTCCTCTACAGACCGCGCAGCAGCAGAGGCGACGAACAGCCCCGGCTGAAACTTCGTCTGGAAATATTTATTTGTTGTATCTTTGGAATGGTGCCTGTGATGAAAGGACTTCATCCGGCTTTCAGGTGGGAACAGAAACTGTTCGATAGATGTGCTGGAGAATGCTGTCTGTCGCTTTTCCAGTTGGACCGTTCCGGGAATGGATTCCAGTCCGGGATGGTTGTGTCCCCGGGCAAGAAGACCCGGAGAACACAACCTTGTATCCTGGAGATGATTAATCGAGAAAAGGTTCTCTTTCAGATTACCCTTTCTTCTCAAATTCAGCATCAATGACATCATCGTCGGCTCCTGCTTCGGATGTCGCTTCAGCACCACCGCCCGGTTCACCTTGCGGGGCACTGCCGGCTGCCGATTCATGTAACTGTTGACCCCAGGCCATCGCCGCCTGCTGTAATTCTTCACAGGCAGTATTGATGGCGTCAACATTTTCTGAACTGACAGCGCTTTTGATTTTTCCGATTGAGGCTTCGATGGCAGATTTGGAACTGTCGTCGAGTTTCTCCTCGTTCTCTTTGAGCATCTTTTCTGTTTCATAAACCAGGGTATTCCCCTTGTTCACCGCTTCAGCCAGCTTACGACGGTTTTCGTCTTCGGCTGCATGCGATTCGGCATCTTTACGCATTTGTTCGATTTCAGAATCAGACAATCCACTTGATTGTTCGATTCGGACCGAAGCATCTTTGCCAGAGGCATTATCTTTCGCGGAAACGTTCAGAATACCGTTCACATCGATGTCGAAAGAGACCTCGATCTGAGGAACCCCACGTGGTGCCGGGGGAATACCATCCAGATTGAACTGGCTCAACAGACGGTTGTCGTTAGCCATTTTTCGTTCACCCTGGAATACTCGAACAGTCACAGCAGTCTGATTATCTGCGGCAGTCGAGAAGGTCTCTTTCTTGGTCGTTGGAATAGTTGTGTTTCGTTCGACGAGGACGGTCATGATGCCCCCTTCGGTTTCGATACCGAGGGAGAGCGGAGTAACGTCCATGAGGACCATATCAGCGACATCGCCGGTAATGATACCCCCCTGAATCGCAGCACCGATCGACACCACTTCGTCCGGGTTGACCCCTTTGTGAGGTTCTTTGCCGAACATTTTGCCGACAACTTCCTGCACCTTGGGAATACGGGTCGAACCACCAACCAGCACGACTTCATCAATGTCGGAAGGTTTCAGTCCGGCATCTCTCAAGGCGTTCTGGACAGGTGCCTTACAACGCTCAATCAGACCATCGACCAGCCGTTCGAATTCCGAACGAGAGATATTCATCTGCAGGTGTTTTGGACCACTGGCATCAGCCGTGATGAACGGCAGGTTGATATCGGTCGTTTGTGAACTGGAGAGTTCTTTTTTCGCTTTCTCAGCTGCTTCACGCAGACGCTGCAGAGCCATCGGGTCGTTTCGAAGATCAACCCCCTGCTCTTTTTTGAACTGATCCGCAATATGATTGATGAGGACTTCGTCAAAGTCGTCTCCACCAAGGTGAGTATCCCCGTTGGTGCTGAGCACCTCGACAACTTCGTCACCGATCTCCAGAATCGAAACGTCAAAAGTACCACCACCCAGGTCGAAGACGACGATCTTTTCTTCTCTCTTTTTCTCCAGACCATAGGCCAGAGCGGCAGCGGTTGGCTCGTTAATAATACGAGCGACTTCCAATCCAGCAATCTGACCGGCGTCTTTCGTCGCCTGACGTTGGGCGTCGTTGAAATAAGCAGGCACGGTGATGACCGCTTTATTAACTTTATGCCCCAGATAGCTCTCGGCTGCTTCTTTCAGCTTACGCAGAACGAGCGCAGAGATTTCAGGAGGAGTGTAGTCTTTCTTGTTGGCATGCACCTTAACGTAGTCGTTAGCCCCCCCCACGATTTTGTAGGGAACGATTTTTTCTTCGCTTTCGACTTCGTTGTGACGACGACCCATGAAACGTTTGATTGAATAAATCGTGTTTGATGGATTGGTCACCGCCTGACGTTTTGCAGGCTCACCAACCAGGGTTTCCCCTTTTTCAGTGAACGCCACCACGCTCGGAGTAATACGGTTCCCTTCGAGGTTGGCGATCACACGGGGCTCGCCCCCTTCCATCAACGACACGACGGAGTTCGTTGTTCCCAGGTCAATACCGATCACCTTTTCACCCTCGACAGCCATAACTCTGCTCCTTTCATAGGATCGATAAGTTGAGGATGAACAGAGCTCTCTTGAGCTCATTCATCCTGAAGATCAATCGATCCCTCACAATATCTATTTGTATATGCTTTAACTTTGATTTTGAGTTGGACGCTCCCCGTTTACAGACGGAGAGCGAATTGAACGTCAACCCATTAAGGCAAACTCTGTGCCAAGAACTTACAGAGTAAACATTATCCGTAAGTTACTATAAAATAGATGCTTACAACTTGCACTCAAATTTCGGGGCTAGAAAGAATGCCATATTGGCACTCACCCTTCCAGATAGCCCGAAAACAGTGAGTGTCATATTGGCAGTCATTCTGGTCCGATCCCCTTCCTAATCTTATGACTTTCCTGAGCATCCCCTGGACATACGCGAAAGCCTGTTTTCTTACCGGAGAGTGGCGGACCGGGCTCCTTGACTTTCATATTTCTGAGCTGTACAAAGTCTGTAACTATTTAACAGTTTAAGTCTTCACACCTTCTCAACTCGCTCGATGGATCTCCCTTGGGAAGGATTGATTTCCTTGCGGTTACTGATAGGAAGCAAGGTCAGCAGTTTTCAAATATAGACCTGCCGACCAACTCTTCCTATCTTGTTATGAATAAATCACTTAGGACAATATAAGCAGTAATAAACTAAAGATGGGCTGTGGTGCCATGCCTCGGCAGAAGAGAGAAACCCTCTTCTCCTGAGATAGACAAGCGGCGATATCTTATTCCATAACACCTTGTGAAAAATAGACTTAGGGAATTCGCTCGTTGTTCAGTATGTCAGTTGAACCTGACATCACCCCTAACGGCCCGCATTCGCTGATCTCTAACGGAACGCATCCATGGCTAAAAAGTCGTCGCCTGGTAAGAAACAACGTTCAACCACCACCAGCCGCAAACCTGCCCAAAAGAAGGTGAAGAAAGCAGTTCCCGCCAGGAGCACTGCCCGAACCAGCACACCGGAAGCGGATTTGAAGCAGATTGATAAAGATCTGATCAAACTGATGGTGAGCCGCATTTCACTGCTCACCAAATTGCACAGCAAAGATGCTGATGCGAATTCCGTCAGGCGAACTTCAAATCAGAAGACGCTCTGTGGGAACAGCTCGAAAAGATGAACAGCAATGGAGCGATCTCCAATATCGCGCTCCGCAGTATCTTCCGAATCCTCCTGAGTGAATCCCGCCGTGGCGTGCATATGCCCCGCGTATCTTACCTGGGACCTTCCTACAGCTTCACTCATCTCGCTGCGATGGAGCGGTTCGGAGAAAACACGGACCTCGTACCGGTGAATACCATTGCTGCTGTGTTTGAATCCGTTAACCGGGGACATGCTGATTACGGTGTGGTCCCCATCGAAAACAGTACTGACGGCCGAGTCGTGGACACACTCGATATGTTCACGCGACTTCCCCTGCGAATCTGTGGAGAGGTGCAGATCGGGATCCATCACAACCTGCTGGCTAAATGCCCGCGGAGTGAAATCACCGAAATTTACAGTAAACCGCAAGCCTTCTCGCAATGTCGCGAGTGGCTGGCGAAAAACATGCCTCAAGCCCGTCTGATCGAAGTGACCAGTACCTCAACAGCCGCGCAGCTGGCCCGTGACAAACATGGTGCCGCAGCTGTGGCCAGCCATCAGGCCGCTCTGGAATACAATCTCGATTTCGTCGCAGAGAACATCGAGGACAACGCCAATAATGTGACTCGCTTTGCCATTATCGGGCATGACGACGCAGACCAGACTGGCCGGGACCGCACAGCACTCCTGCTGCAGATTCCCCATGAACCAGGCTCGTTGGGCGACGCACTGGCGGCCTTCAAAAAGCATAAGATCAACCTCACCTGGATTGAATCTTATCCGCTCCGTGGCAGCGAAGTCGGTTATCTCTTCTTCCTCGATTTTGAAGGACACGTCAAAGAAGCCCGCATTAAACGGGCCATTGCCGATCTGGAGAAAAAAGCGATCCGAATCGAAATCCTCGGTTCGTACCCCCGCTGCGAGTCCCTGAAGTAGATGTTCACTATCCCAGAAACCCTCTAGAACAGCTGGAAACGCTCCGTTTCCGTCTCCAAAGCTGTTCTGGTTGACAAGTCTGCCTGATGTGGTAAGTAACCTTCCTAAGTGGCTTGCCAAATTACCTTTAGGTTGGGATGATACTCGCTCGCTGATATTCCCCCCGGATTCCCTCGAAAACACCTTCTGAGTGGAATAAATTGTCCCCTGAAATCGGGAGGGGTGCTCGCACCAGGAGCAGGCTCTCGCAGATCAGTTCAGGCACTGATCGACCTCACGAGGATTTCACAGGCTGAAGCCACCTTCCTCGTCCAGAGTCTATCTCCCAGAGATACAAAACAAGTTATTCACGTAAAGAAGAAAGTCTAATCCGATGCGGAAGCTGCTTGTGGCAGGTAACTGGAAAATGAACACAACAACTGACTCTGCAACGGCACTGGCAGGTGCTTTGGCGGATAAAGTTCAACAGGAATCGAGCATCGAGGTTCTCCTCTGTCCCCCCTTCCCTTATCTGACCACTGTGAAAGAGAAAGTCTCTGGCTCATCAATCAAGCTGGGAGCTCAGAACTGCTACCACGAAGCCGAAGGTGCTTTCACTGGTGAGGTTTCGGCTGGCATGCTGCTCGATGTAGGTTGCGACTGCGTCATTCTGGGGCACAGTGAACGTCGCCATGTGATGGGCGAGACAGATTCTGACATCAATAAGAAAACCGTAGCGGCACTCGAAAAAGGACTTTGTGTTGTCCTCTGTGTCGGTGAACTGCTGGAAGAGCGCGAAGCTGGCAAGACAAATGAGGTTCTGAAAACCCAGATGGAAGGTGGACTCGCTGGAGTCTCCGCAGAAGCACTCAAAAATGTCGTAATCGCCTACGAACCTGTCTGGGCGATTGGAACAGGTGTAACCGCTACAACCGAAGAAGCTGAATCTGCACATGATTTCTTGCGGAAATGGCTGACTTCCAACTACAATGAGACCGCAGCAGAAGCAATGCAGATCCTCTACGGTGGCAGTGTTAAACCTGACAATGCTGAAGAACTGATGTCTCAACCAAATGTGGACGGTGCTCTGGTTGGTGGAGCCAGCCTGAAGGCAGATTCATTTGGGGGCATCATCGATGCCGCACTCAAACTGGCTGCCTCCTGAAGAACGCCTCCCCCCTTACAAATTTAATCGTGAGCTCTCACCCTGGTGAGTCATCACAACCTGTTAATAACTTATTCTGATTTGTTACTTCTCGGCAGAGGAAGTTTGCCGAAATTAATTCTCAAGGATTTCATGTCATGGCTACGTTCCTGATGATTCTCCTGCTCTTCGTCGGGCTGTTTCGATGTTGATCGTTCTGATTCAGAAAGGTCGCGGTGGAGGACTGGCTGGTGCTTTTGGCGGAGCTGGTGGACAGAGAGCTTTTGGTACCAGCGGGTGATGTCTTTCACGCGAATCACCATCGTGGTAGCAACGATCTGGTTTGAAGCATCTGCCATCACTGGAATCGTCATCAGTGGCAGCTCAGACAAGGATCTTGCCGATCAATTTAAGAATGGCGAGTCAGCGATCATTAATACCGATGAAGGGGGAAGCACCACTGACGACACCGGTGCCCTGGAATCGGGTGCCGCTCCTCTGACAGATGAACCTGCTGCAACCACAGACGAAACAGATACAGAGAACCAACCACCGAAGAGTCAACGACTCCCGAGTCTTCCCCTTTCGGAAGAGCCTGCTCCTGAGAGCACAGAAGAAAGTTCGACCTCGGAAGCCAGCAGCACTGAATCAGCCCTTCGACAGAGCCTGCTACTGAAACCCCGCGAACCCGGAGTAATATTCAATCTCAGCAGAATATCGAGCTAAGCGAAATCCAGGAGGAACTTTCCGAAGTTCCTCCTTTCTGCTTCACTCCCTGTTCTGCCCTCGTTCTAAATAGATGTTTTTCGGTCTTCACCAGTCGCGCAAGGCTCCCTGCCCTGCCTTAAATATCAATCCCGGTCGGCAACTCAGATCATCCTCTGCTCGAATCCGATATGAATTTGACTTAAATTGGAGTCTGTACTGTGCTGTTAAGTATGACCGGTTTTGGCGATGCCCGTCTCCAGGAACATTCATGAATGTCGCTGTCGAGATTCGCGTTGTCAACAACAGGTACTTCAAGCTCTCCTTGAAATCACCTGATTCTTATGCTCGCTACGAAGGGGATATCGAGCGGGTTGTGCGGGAAGTGATTCGACGCGGGACGGTTCAGATCGCGATCAGTGTTCAGCAGATGAAGGAAGAGGCACGCTACGAGTTCTGCGAACCTGCCTTCCACAGAGCATACTGAATCAATATCGCAAACTCGCCTCAGACCTGCCTGGTGCCGATCTTGAGCAACCGAGCATCTCGGCGTTTTTCACTCTGCCGGGGATTGTCCGGGAGAAACCTCAACTCGAAGAAGACTCGTCCGAGGAATGGAACGTCATTGAAAAATGCTTGCGTTCCGCCCTGGGCAAACTGCAATCGTTTCGAGAAAGAGGGAGAATCGATCCGACTCGATTTAAAAACAACTGCATGGTTGTCGGTCGTGAACTGGTTGCTGTCGAAGAACGGGCTCCTGGTGGTGGCGGATTATCGGAACCGGATGCCTTCGTCTTGAAGATCTCTCGGACCAGGGAGTGACCATCGAAGCCTCCGACATCATCCGGCGAGGTGGGCATCTTCACCGATCGTTGTGACATCAATGAAGAGATCTCCCGATTGAAGTCTCACCTGAATCAGTTCGAATCCTTCCTGAACAATGAAGAGTCGATGTGGCGCAAACTGGAGTTTCTCAGCCAGGAGATGTTCCGCGAGGTGAACACGATTGGTTCAAAAGCAAACGACATCACCATTGCACATGCTGTGGTGGAAATGAAAGCAGCCGTCGAACGGATCCGTGAGAATCTGCAGAACGCCGAATAATTACCACGCACTACAAAATCATAAAAGGAAAACAACAGGTGACCGAGGTGGATGCCTCTTCGACAGAGGAACCTAGAATCTTGATTCTCTCCGGCCCGAGTGGGAGCGGTAAGACGACCATCGTCAAGAAATTGATGGAACGTCAACCTGTTCCGCTGGTGAAATCGATCTCGGCAACCACCCGCCCTCCCCGGGCTCATGAAGAAGATCAGTGGATTACTATTTTCTTGACCGGGATACCTTTGAAGAGAAACTGAAACAGGGTGAATTCCTGGAGCATGCCGAGGTCTTTCGGACAGGCTACCTGTATGGAACACTCTGGTCAGAAGTCAAACGGGCTGCGGGAAAACATGCCTCGGCTTTTTTGGAAATTGACGTCGATGGGGCCATGAAAGTGATGGAACGGTACCCACATTCGCTTACAATCTTTCCTGAAGACCCCTTCTGAAGATGTTTATGAACAACGACTTCGAAATCGGGCCACCGAGAACGAAGAAACCATACAACGTCGTCTGGCAACTGCCCGACGCGAACTTTCTTTCGCAGATCGCTATCGTTACCAGGTAGTGAACGACGATCTCGACAGAACTGTAGACGAAATCACCCAAATTCTTGTCGCACAGGAGTAACTGGCTCATGCTGGATGAATTCAAAAATGACGATATGATCGTGGGCGGTCGCTTGCTGACCTCAACTGATTCAAAAACGGGTTGTCGCCCTGAATCGTGGAGCTCGCCCACTGGTTGATCTGCCTACCAAAAACCTCAAACAGATTGTGCAGGAAATCCTGCAAGATAAAATCTATCTCGACGAATCGGGCGAGGTCGCCATCGCTTCTGATGACTCTCGTAATGTGCTGTCGATGCTGGATGATGCCGGTCCAACTGACGAAGATATGTAGGCCGATCTGAGACGGTATTTCCTTCTCAGAATCCTCTGATGCTTTACAATCGATCGACCCGATTACTACTTGATTAACCGTAGTCAGGTCGGTCTACCAGAGCTGGAACCTTACGATGCCTCAACCGGAAATTTCTGCTCGGCGTGACAGGAGGCATAGCCGCTTACAAGACAGCTGATCTGGCCAGTAAACCGGTGCAGGCCGGGTACGGCGTGACAGTCGTGATGACCGAGTCTGCTACCTGCTTTGTGGGTCCGGCGACTTCGAAGCTCTCACAGGCAGGCATGCCTACACTCTGCTTTTTCCTGCCCACGATCATTATCGTGGCGAGCATATTGAATTAGCACGACAGGCTGAGCTGATGGTTGTTGCTCCGGCAACGGCCAATTACATGGCGAAAGTTGCTCATGGCCTGGCAGATGACCTGCTCTCTACATTGGCTCTGACGATCACCGTTCCCTGCTTCTGGCTCCTGCCATGAATACGGAGATGTGGAACAAACCTGCCGTGCAACGAAATCTGAAGCAACTGGAAGAAGACGAAGTCCAACTGATTGCCCCCGGAAGCGGCTGGCTCAGTTGTGGACAGGTTGGACCGGGAGAATGGCTGAGCCAGTCGAGATCCTCTTCCGTATTCAGGAATTTCTGCCAGTTAAGTAACCTCTCTTCTCCTTCCCATCTGAAGCGGGGATATTATCTTCCTCTAAATCAAATCAAATCAGTCATGCGGATTCTTATCACCGTCGGTCCTACCTGGAATATATCGACGATGTGCGTTACCTCT
This sequence comes from Planctomycetaceae bacterium, assembly GCA_041398805.1. Taxonomy (GTDB): domain Bacteria; phylum Planctomycetota; class Planctomycetia; order Planctomycetales; family Planctomycetaceae; genus Polystyrenella. The sequence goes on from JAWKUC010000009.1 coordinate 38,847, forward strand.
CCAATGCCAGTAGCGGTCGGATGGGATACGCTGGCTGAAGCAGCCATCACAGGTCACCAGGTCGTCCTGGTGAGTGGGCCCTGTGGAGATAGAGCCCTGCAGCGGCAGAGTTTTATGCGGTGGAGACGACGGAAGAAATGATGAACATCTCCGTCGAGCATTTTCCGGATTGTGATGGAGTGATCGCCGTGCAGCCGCTGTTTGTGATTACAAACCTAAGGAGCGAATCTCCGGAAAGATGGCCAAACAGGTGGGCTGATCAGCATCGACATGATTGAAACAGATGATGTATTGGCTCAACTCGGGGCGAGTAAAGCGGCCGCTGGGTGGTGGGGTTTGCACTGGACCGCAGAACGCTCGTGAGAATGCATTACAGAAGTTACGAGCAAAGAACTGTGACTGGATTGTGCTGAATAATCCCTCGGCAATCGGGAGCCTGAATAACGAGGTTGAGTTGATTGATGACTCAGGCCATCCGATCAGGAAATGGAGTGGATCAAAACAGCAGATAGCGAATCAATTGATTGAGTGGCTCGAATCAAATCTGCCATCTGGCGAAACAAAATGATCGCTTCCTGTATCATTCCCCATATTTTTCGCTAAAGAAGTGAGACTGCTCTCGACTTTGAATTTCTGCCGGCAAACTCTTTCCGAGCCTGCCACACCTCTCCAATGCGATCTGAAATCGGTGCGGATTTAAAAAAGTGAGACGCGCGCGGCCGCTTTTCCCGGCATTCGATCAACTACGTGATACGTTTGATTGGACTCACGAGTAAATGCTCGTGAACATCCTGATCGAATTCTCCAGAGGTTGTGAGTTATGTTCACATGCGAGGGAGCCCCATTTCCGGCAGAAATCGGGGCTCCAGCACTCGCACTTAATTCTGGAAACAATTTGTTATTCGCCCTGACGAAGTTGTTGTGGTTATGGCTGTTTTCACTTGAGAGAACGTCAAACGAAAGACTCTCCGCGGCAGGCCTTCCTGTTTTAATCAGCGTTTCAGTAGCCTGGTTAATATTCCTGGTAAGCCGCTTTTGCAGATCATTGTTTGATGTAGAAAACAGGGATTGTTGTGACCTGTCGGTTTGTCATTCAGCGAATCCTATCGAAGAAACCTGTCTGCTGCACCGGGAAACTGCGGCAGACAGGTTTTCTGCTGAATACTCAGTTCTTTCACACTCAATGTACTTTCACACTCAATTTGAACCGATCCTGAAACACGGTTGTGGCTATCCTTAAACCTGTAAATAAAGGTTCGAGGTGATCGATCAGAGGGTTTCAGGATCACTTACAGTTAACTGGATTGAAGGAGTATCTGGTTTGATTTTTCCAGGATTTTCCTAACAAGGATTCCCTACTGATGATGTTCAATCTTAAGCGGCTAGGAACCGATTTCCTCGCTCTCGGATTGTTAGCGGTGATCTGCTTTCTGGGTTTAAGTCTGGTGACTTATTCTCCCCAGGATCCCCCCTCCACGATTGTTTATCCCCCGCCCGACACACTGGTCAACTGGGGTGGTCCAATCGGCGCGCATCTGTCGCACTCACTTCTAACCGGCCTCGGTTACGGAGCGTTTTATATTCTTATTATTCTCGTTGCGACAGATTTCCGCCTCTTCTCTCGTGAAGAACATGGTGATTCCCTGGGTCGGCTATTGGGTCGTATTCTTATTCTGGGAGCTTTATGCGTCGGCTTCGCACTTTATCTGCCCAACCAAACTCCGGGACCGGTAATCGGGAGTGGTGGATACCTGGGTGCATGGGGCAAATCGCTCGCAGAGAAAGAGTTCCAGCACTATGGCGTCCTCGTCATTCTGGCGACCTGTTTGATAGCCGGAGAAATGCTCGCTAACGATCTCTCCTTCCTGCGTAAGCCTCTGAAACTGGCTCTGCTTCCGATCATGATTCTGTTACTCCCCTTCCGTGTATTCGGTTCCAAATCTGATTCCGCTGTTACCACAGAGGATGAAGATGTAGCGGACGAATCAGCTGAGAGCGAGGAATCGCTCGAGGAGGATGAGTACGAAGACGAAGATGAAGAAGAGGAGGAAGACGAAGAGTACGACGAAGATGAAGAGTATGAAGAGGACGAGGAGGAAGAATACGATGAAGAAGAGGAGGACGAAGAAGCGTATGACGAACCGGAAAAGCGCGCACCGATCAAGGTCAACCCTCCATGGTCGACCACGGAATCAGAGATCAGAAGACGAAGAGTCCGATGATCGCTATGAATACGTGGAAGACTATGAGTTACCGGCGGTGGACCTGCTGGAAGATCCCGAAGATTTTCCTTACGAGTTACTCGCAAAAAAGGCTCAGGTGGCCGCGCAAACTCTGGAAAAAACGTTTCAGCAATTCGGACTGAATGTGAAAGTCTCTGAAATTGATACAGGGCCTGTCGTCACTCAGTTTGAACTGGAACTGGAAGCAGGTTTACGGGTTTCTAAAGTCGTTGCTTTAGAAGACGACCTGGCCATCGCATTGCGAGTGCCTGCCGTGCGTGTTGTCTCTCCCATTCCGGGAAAGAATACGGTCGGTGTCGAGGTTCCCAACGACAAACAGGTCATGGTGCGTCTTAAAGAATTGATCGAATCAATGCCTGAAGAGACAGCACAAATGCGAATTCCGGTTTTCCTGGGTAAAGATGTGACAGGTCATCCGCTGGCGGTTGATCTGACTAAAATGCCTCACCTGTTGATCGCTGGTCGAACGGGTACAGGTAAATCGGTCTGTCTGAACACCTTGATTCTTTCGATGCTGATGACTCGCTCTCCCGAGCAGGTCAAGATGCTGATGATCGATCCCAAGATGGTCGAATTGAGTCCCTATAAACGCGTACCGCACTTGATGCATCCGGTTATTACGGACATGAAGAAAGCGGAAGCGGTCCTGTCGTGGGCCGTCGACAAGATGGAAGAACGATATGATTTGCTCGCCCGCACCGGGGTCCGGCATCTCGATTCTTACAATAAGCTTGGGAAGGAAAAAATCCTCGAAAAGCTGGGAATCGATCCTGACTCTGAGGAGGCAGACGCCACACCGGAAACGATGCCTTACATTGTGATTATCGCTGACGAAATGGCCGACATGATGATGACCTCGGGTAAAGAAGTTGAAGGTCACATTATTCGCCTGGCTCAAAAATCACGAGCTGTTGGTATTCACCTTGTGCTGGCTACGCAAAAACCGACTGTGGACGTGATCACCGGTTTGATCAAATCGAACCTCCCTGCTCGTATTTCATTCCAGGTCGCCAGCCGTACTGACTCGCGAGTGGTGCTGGATGAGATGGGGGCCGAACGATTGCTGGGTAATGGTGACATGTTGTACCTGACACCTGGTACCAGCAACATTGTGCGTGCTCAGGGAACCTTCGTCAGCGATGACGAGGTGAACTCGATTATCGATTTCTATTCTGATTATGCTCCGCAGTACAGTGAAGAACTCGCCCGGATTGGTTCCTCGGGAGGTGGCTCCGGCAACCTCAATGAGATGCGAAAACGAGATGAACTGTACGAACAGGCGATTGAGGTCATTGTCCGTGAAGGTCGAGGCTCTGTCTCGTTGCTGCAACGGGCTCTGGGAATTGGTTACGGGCGTGGAGCCCGGTTGATCGATTACATGGCCGAGGATGGCATCGTCGGTGACTACAACGGGTCACAGGCGAGAGAAGTCCTCTACTCCTGGGAGGACTGGGAAGCCCTTAAAAATGGCGAACCGGTTCAGCAGGAGGAATATGCCTGACCGGTGCAGATCGGAACGCAAAAACGGCTGTAGAAAATTTTTCTACAGCCGTTTTTTTATTTCAATAGTTCATCTGCAAAGTAGAACGACGCCTACCTTGGAGGGTGACTATGCTGTCAGTTTATTCGATCAGACCAGCGTCGATCTCTTCCTGCTGCAGGCGGTACTCTTCCTGCTGACGCACTGCGTTGGTCAGGCGAAATTCAGGCCCCTTGGGGAAGTACTGAATATCGTCCAGAAGATAATGCGGAGAAGGCAAAGTCTGTCCCCCGATGGTCGACTGACATCCGGTGCTGGAAAGGGCTGATACACAAATCATCAATCCAGCAGTCAATCCAGCCAATTTGCCCATAGTATTTTTCATTTCAGTTTCCCGACTTCTTCGCTTGAGTGGTATTTGTTCAAAACCGGAGGGCTAACTTATTGATCTCAGAATAAATGTTGCCCAGTTGTCTGAGATTTGGTTTTGAACCGGGTCTCGATCTCCCGTTTCAGCTAAACGTCAGGGGTAAAAGACTGGATCTGTACCTGTGACGAATTATAAGACCGAAAACGAGTTATTACCTTTATCGACCAGCAAGCCTTTCCTCTTCAGAAAAATCAGAAGATTAGTGCGAAACCTTAGAATCCTGAGCCTCGACCTACTCACCCTAACCACCACCAAACAACCTATTTTTACATTTTCGCAACCAGAAGCGAATAGTAGCGGCTATTTGCAAACAGGGATGTGGTTGCTCTCGACTCTGGAAAAAACAGGGTAAATGTGCCCCATCAGAGGGTTTTGAAACTGCTTGCAGGATGCTGAACAAAAAAAGCCCCAACACATTTTGTGTGGGGCTTTGGTCTGTGCATTGATTCTAAAAACTGAGCGAAATCAGGACTTGAATACCCGGCGAACTTCCTCCAGAGAGGTGATCCCCCGTGCGACGAGGTCCATGGCTCCTTCCTGGTGGTTGGGCATTCCCAGGGCTTTCGCCTGCTGGGTGATCTGCCGGGCATCGGCCCCTTTCAGGACGAGGGATTTGATTTCCTCGGTCATTTCGATCATTTCGAAAATCGCGGTTCGTCCCTCGTAGGGAACCCCGTCATAGCCCGGACCTTCGTCTTCATCTTCGTCGTCAAAGCCACCATGAGTGGGAGGACGGTAAAGAATATTGGTTTCCGGTGGCAGACCGAGTTGCTGAACCAGTTTGGGATTCGGGCGGTACGCTTCTTTGATGTCATCGCGGAGTTTGCGAATCAACTTGGGGCAAAGCACGCCCAGCACATTCTCCGTCACCAGTTGAGGATCACCCACCAACTTCGCCAGACGGATCAGGCCGTCTGCTGCGTTCGCCGCTTTGAACTCGGAGAAGAAGAACATCTTGTCACAATTTTGAGTGTACTCTTTGAATTGTTCGGCAGTTTCAATTGGATCGACGAGTGCCCCATCTGCCTCTTTGCGATGAGCACGAACAATGTTATCTGCAAAGCTGAGATCGGCCTGATAGTCGTAATCGCTTAAACCGGGGACTTCGCTGGTTTTGAGATTTTTCTGAAGATTGAAAATGGTCGTCAGGTACATATCAACGCAAAGCACGGCACCATGTAACGACCGGGTGACTCCGGAGCCGGGAGGTCCGCAGACAATGAAGATTCCCTGATTCTGACTGGATAGTTTTCGAATGCGTTGCCGAATATCTTCACTGATGCCAAGTTGAGCAGCGCTATCCAGCTTCTCTTTCATATTTCGAATCTTGACGACGATCCGTTCGGCACCGAGTTGAGTCGGTACAGATTCCACAGTGAGTTCATACGGGATTCCCATGAACTCGGCTTTGATACCACCCGCCTGCTTCTGGCTGCGGATTTTTGTATCGAGTCCGGCGAGGACTTTGATCATCTGGGTGATGCCCAGGGCCTGTTTGACCGAGTAGCGTTCACCTGCATAACCAACCCCGTCAATATCGAGCCGGACGAGGGAACCCCCTTTACGAGGTTCAACAACCATTCTCTCACTACGACGGTCAATGACGTCGGAAATGAGCTCTTTGACCGGCATTAAAGCGGCGCGGACTAATGCCCCGTTTGCAGACAGGTCGACCTCTCGCCCCTGGGTTGCTCCCTGGAAGAGGACTGTTTCGTACTCCTCTTCCTCCTGCTCGTCATCCAGAAGATCATCGTCTTCGTCGTAATCGTCGTCCTGGTGTTTCTTCCTGCGAAAGATCACTCGCAAACTCCACAAGTAAATTTTGAAATATCCACGGGTCCACTTCAGCTGGTCACAGACGATTGGAGTTCCAGCGATTCCGGTCCATTGGAGGAATCTCGCTCGCGCTGTCGATCTATGTTCAACAGGGTGACTCGGCAATCGTCACTGAGGGGGGGCTGAAGGTAAGTAACTCCCAGTTTCCCTCAGAGAGAGGGGAAAATCCAGTCTCAAAAAGTGAGTGCCGCTAGGAACTGAGAGAGTTTTTAGAGGTCAGCCCCCTTTTCAGACAGTCTGTACAGCAAACCACACTCACTCTGTCCAATCAACGGATCTCGGCTGATCGTTTTCGTGCGTGGAGAAGTGCAGAATAGTCTGATTAGAGCAGCCCGTAGGTGGTCAGGGTTTTCTTGAGGGAAGCGGTTTCCTGATCGGAAAGCGGAGTCATGGGCAAGCGAACTTCTCCCGTATCGCGACCGAGAAGCTGCATGGCAGCTTTCACAGGAATCGGATTCGTAGCGAGACTCAGCATATCCCGACATAAGGGGAAGAGCTTGTAGTGCAATCTTCGGGCTTCTTCCAGGTTTCCTGAATTAAAGGCATTGATCATCGCCTTCACATCCTGGGGAACAATATTACCAACCACAGAGACGATCCCACTTCCACCGAGTGCCATCAAAGGCAAAGTCAGACTGTCATCACCTGACAGTAATGTGAGGTCACACCCTGCCAGAATATGGGAAGCCTGATCCATACTACCGGTTGACTCTTTGATTGCAACGATATTCGGAACTTCGGCCAGACGGATAATGGTTTCCGGTTCGATGTTTTTCGCGGATCGCCCGGGGATATTGTAAAGGACGAGCGGGATATCAACGGCTTCTGCGATCGCTTTGAAATGCTGGTAGAAACCTTCCTGAGTCGGTTTGTTGTAGTAAGGGGCGACCTGCAGAGAGCCGTCGGCCCCCACGGACTTGGCAAACTTGGTTAAACGGATTGCTTCCCGTGTGCTGTTCGATCCCGTTCCAGCAACAACTTTTACCCGACCTGCGGCCTGCTCACATACAATCGCGATGACCCGTTCATGTTCATCGTGAGAGAGGGTGGGACTTTCGCCTGTTGTTCCCACAGGGCTGACACAGTCTGTCCCCTGCTCGACCTGAAAATCGACCAGGGCACGCAGAGCCTGCTCGTCGATTTCACCATTTTTCAACGGGGTTACTAAAGCGACTGTTAATCCGGAAAACTGATCTCCCTTGCCTGCCATAACAGGGAAACTCCTCATTCTATCTAAAAGCTCGATGTGTTAATTGTAAATTGACAAAATCACCTGGAATTCGCTCAGCGATTTTTCCAGTCAACTCCAGCGAGTTGGGCAGGGCCAGTTGTAACGCATGAGTACCGTCCCGTCCATGACCTTGAGCCTGCACTGATAAATAGAGCTGATGTGCGAGTGCAAGTCCTGGTAGACAGAGGCCCATTCGTTTCGCTTCTGCTAAAGCAAGACCCATATCTTTGATGAAGTGTTCGACAAAAAAGCCGGGATCGAAGTTATTATCCATGATCCGCGGTCCCAGGTTGGAGAGTGACCAGCTACCAGCCGCCCCACTTCCGACAGATTGCAGAACTGTCGGTAAGTCCAGACCTGCTTTGTGACCATAAAGTAAAGCCTCGCAAACACCGATCATGTTGGTGGCGATTAATGTCTGATTCACCATTTTGGTGTGTTGGCCAGAACCCGCTTTTCCCTGGTAGACAATTGTTTTACCCATCGCTTCCCAGCAGGGTTGCAAGGCATCGACGACCTCTTTATCGCCACCAATCATGATGGAGAGAGCAGCGTTTTTAGCCCTGACGTCCCCTCCAGAGACAGGAGCGTCCACACTGTGAACCCCTTTCGCTTTGGCTGTATCGTAAATTTCAACAGCCAGAGACGGGTCGCTGGTTGTCATATCGACGAGGATATTTCCAGACTTGGAACCTGCGAGTGCCCCGGACTCTCCAATCAAAACTTCCCGAACATCTTCCGGGAAACCGACAATGGAAAAGATTACGTCAGACGCTTCAGCAACTTCTTTAGGTGTCGCTGCCCAACGGGCTCCTTTTTCGATCAGGCTTTGAGCTTTTTCTCTGGTGCGTGTGTAGAGGGTCAATTCAAATCCGGCGGCCAGTAAGTGACCTGCCATGCTGGATCCCATGACACCCGTTCCGATCCAACCCAGTTTCGTCTGGCCCGGTTTAACGGTCTCAATTGACATGAATTTCTTTCCTTCAATGATGCAATTCCCCTGCTCCTGTGGAGGGGATTCCTGAGATGATCCTCTGCTGGAGGTGATCGTTTTCAGACGCTATTAGTGAGAGTTCGTCTACTTTCTCTTTTTTAACGCGTGACAGCAAGCGTACGACCCCCATTGAATTGTCAGACGGGATAGATCCGCCCATCATTTGTAAGTTTTGAGTAGAGAGAGCATTATCTCTCGTAACTTGACTTCAAACTGCGTTTCCTGAAGAATGAAGGAACGTTCACTACCTGTAAGGAAAACATAATGCCGAAATTCCATGTCAGTCGCTCGATTGAAATTGCCGCTCCTCCGGAAAAAGTTTTTGAAATCGTTTCCGATTTCGAAATCTGGAAGGAGTGGTCACCCTGGTTGATCGCAGAACCGGACGCGGAATTGACTATCTCTAAGAATAGTAATTCGGTGGGATCGACTTATGCCTGGGAAGGAGAAGTCACCGGTTCTGGTGAACTGGAGCACCTGCGGCTCGAAGCCCCCCGTCTGATCGAAGACGAAATTCGTTTCCTGAAACCGTGGAAGTCAGTTTCGCAGGTTTCCTTCTCTCTGGAACCCGCTGGAGAAGGGACCCGCATCACCTGGAACATGGATGGCAAGCTCCCGTTCTTCCTCTTCTTTATGAAGGGGATGATGGAATCGATGATTGGAATGGATTATCGACGTGGTCTGATGATGCTCAAAGAGTGGATCGAAACAGGCAAAGTGAACAGCAAGGTCAATATCCCCGGTAAAGAAATCACCGAGTCGCTGCGCATTATGGGAGTTCGCAGGACGAGCTCGTTCGACGAGATCGAAAGTAATATGAAACGGGCCATCGATGAGTTGCACCAGAAACTGGAAACAGCTTCCATCCAGCAAAAAGGGGCGATGCTGACTGTCTATCACAAGTACGACATGAAACGAAAGCAGACTGAGTTCACAACGGGCTATATTATTCCCGATTCTGAATCAATTCCAGCGGGTCTGGTTGAGTGGAGCATGCCCGCCAGCCCTGTCTTTCGAGTGGAGCATGTCGGTTCTTACAAGCATCTGGGGAATGGCTGGACCACCGCCTATATGCACACACGGCACAAGAAAATCAAACAGAGCAAGCTGAGCCCCTATGAGATCTATCGCAACTCCCCCTCTGATACGGAAGAGGCCGACCTGGTGACGGATATTTACTTGCCTCTCAAATAATCCGTTGGGATTTTCGAGGGATCTTTACCAGGTGCAGAGCAAACCGAAGTTGAAGCCATGCAGAAAAAGTTCGTCGTTCGGTGCCAGAGCGATTGATTCCTGTTCATTCGCGCCGCTGAATTGGCTGGTTTGCTGAATTTGCTCGGTCGAGAAAGCGACACTATTCACCCAGATCACGCGGTATCCGGCGAGGAAGGACCAGTGATCTGTGATGAAGAATTCGCCCTCCATGTGCAAATCGAACATCGTGGAAGTTGTTTCGGTTGATTCGTCAGCGAAGTTATTAAAGGTCAGCGATTCATCTCGGGCTACGAACGAGCCCTCGACCTGGTTATTAAACACAGCAAACTTGCCAGTAAAATCGAGGCGAAACCCATCTGTCTCCCAGACGAGAATCTCGGTTCCAATCTGTCCGCCGTAGAGATCGTTCTAAATACCCCAGCGATAGACATTCACATTGCCGGGATCACGCATTACGAAACTCAGTTTGTCGTCAAAACCGAAATAGCGAAAACCAGCCAGGATGGTAATAAACTCGTTCAGGTCGTGTTCCAGATTAAGTTCTGAAGAGATGAATTCTGACTGAAGTGAAACTGTGGTCGGCGAAGGTGCTGCAAGAGTGATTGATGACGAGGGAATCGTACCGAAAGTGTAATTTCCAGCGGCAAAGATTCCTGATTCATCGGCTCCCGATTGAAAGACCTGAAAAAAGCTGCCCGAAAGGCGTAAGCCTTCAGTCAATTCACGGCTCAATTCAAACTCGACACCGGTTTCATAGTTCAGATTAAAATTGCTGCCGTTGGTAATCTCTTCTTCACCTGTCGAGAAGAATAATAAGGACTCGTTTTCGCGTCCATTCTGTTTCAATAGCAGAAAGCTGGATGAAAAGTCCCAACCTGGCTCAGTAATGGGAAACAGCTCCTGCGCAGAAACTGATGAGACTATGCTGATGATTAATAATGATGAGAGCAGACAGGTGATTCGCTGAATTCGCATGTCGAAACCTCAATCCGTTGAGCGTCTGTTAACCGGCATTTTTTGCCGATCGGATAGGTCCAGGGAGCGTCCATTGTGCGATGACTTATTGTCAACTTCGACGATGCTCTTATCCGGGTTGAGTGATGCAGTATTCTTTAATCGGAAGAGGCGACATTCCAGCCTGTTGTTACGGTTATAGCAGTCGGAAGAGCACTCTCAGTGTGCAGTTCTCTCCGCAAGTGTCAGCTCACCGAAATATAAGAAGCGGGCTTTTCTCTTTTTATTCATTAACAGCATCGACCAGCATGCGGAAGGCGTGGCTCCCATCTTTTCGATTCTGGTGCAGTTCCCGTTCGGTAATCCAACTGACGATGATTCCCTGTGAAGGGAGGACAGCCATTCCTTCCCGGCCCCCATGTCCAAAACAGGCATAGAAGTCATCGGGTACGTCTTTGAACCAGAGATTACCATCCCGGGCTGTCTGATTAAGCCACCACATCCAGCTGTAACCTCCGTTGTGATCACACTGATTACCACGTCCCCCAATGGAACGCAGAGGAAAGATTGTCTCTGACTCATTTCCTGCGGTGCGTGGAATAGTAAGCGGAAGCGGATCAGTGATCATCATTCGGGCGAGGTCTGCTTGAAGGATCTGTTTCTCCTTCCAGCGTCCTTCGTTGAGAAACAGTAAACCAAAGCGACAGAAGTCCCGAGCGGATACCTGAAAGCGCCCTGTATTACGCTGCAGCACATGCGGTGTACCATCCTGAAATTCGAGTGCATCACTGATTAACGGCTCGATCACTTTGGCTTCCGCTTCATTCCAGGGGACTTCATATACTTTATTGATGAGTGTGTCCCAGAAGAAACCCATGGTGCCATCGTTGTAGTCAAAAGCAGTTCCGGGAGCTTCCGAAAATCCAAGACAAGCTGTTTGAAACCCGAAGTGTCGGAAGGTTAATTTTAAATCGGGATGCTTTGTATTCTGCTTAACAATCGGTAACTCGGACCAATAGGGAGCAACAGGTTCGTCAAAGCTTTTCAGCTTTCCGTTTGCGACCGCCTGAAACATGAGATAGCTGTAAAAAGGCTTGGCAGCAGAGGCTATATCATGCGGACGATCATATTCCCCCAGCTCTCAACCAGGTATCCATTTCGAATAATACAGCCCCGCCCCCACAAACTGACTGAACTCACGGAGTTGCTCTGGTTTCAAATTAAGTTCAGCTGGTGTGCGGCGTTCCCACTCCTGCCCGGGAAATACTGGCTTTAATCGTTGCTCATCCGCTGCATACAGGGAATTTATCATCAGGCAGTAAGCTGCAATCAGACAGCAGCAGAAGCATTTAAGAGTCGCATTCATAATTTAAGCCAAGATGATACAGGAGAGAATTAGAACAGACTTCAAGGCCTGGAAGGTCTCTCTGTTGTAATTCCACTGGGGGACCTGATTCAAGCCTCAATCTATTGCTCTCCCCATTCCTGAACAGGTAGGATCTATGAAGACCGGTCTATCTCAGACTGAACCTCCCTCCTCACCCTACCCCACCTGGAAGCTGCTCCATGAATCCCTCCACTGCCATGTCGCGCTGTGCGCGTCCGTTGCCACCTGGTTCGCATATGGCGATCCGGTTCTCTTTTCTGATTTTGTTTCTCACTCTCTTTTCCCTGGCTCTCGTCGCCGAAGCACGTGAACCTGAAGGCCCTCAACCAGGGCAAATCATTCGAGATCCCAATCATCCGCAATGGTTGATGAGAAAAGAGGGAAAGCATCTTTTCATCTGTGGGCCAGGAGATCCGGAGAATTTTCTCTACCTGGGAGCTCGCCAATCAGACGGAACCCGCAATGGAAAACAACATGAACTGATTCAGAAGTTAATCGAGCATGGTGGCAACTGCATCTACCTGCAGACGATTCGGGGTTACGACAAAGATGGTGACGGCCGAAAAGATGGAGGTGGTGATGGTGCTGCAAATGAGAATCCCTTTATTGACGGAGATTATCGCAAGGGTGTCAACACGCTGGTGCTCGATCAGTGGGAAGACTGGTTTACGGAGATGGATGAGGCGGGGATTCTGATTTATCTCTTCATCTATGACGATGGAGATGCCCCCTGGCCTTATCAACCGGGCAAAGTCGATCCGGGAGAACGCAACTATGTGGAAACGATCGTCAATCACTTCAAACATCATCGCAATCTGATCTGGATTGTGGGCGAAGAGCATGACGATGTTGATTATGTGAATGACATCGCAAACATCATTGCGGAAACGGATGAGTATGCACATCTCATCGGGAATCATCATAATTCGAGCGAAGAATTTAAAACCTGGCGCGATGACACAGTCATGACGCATCACTCTCTGCAATGCGCCAAAAAAACAGATGAAGTACACAAGACTGCCCTGCGTGCTCGTCAGGCGGGAGAAGCGGCTTCTCAAAAGAGGCATGGATTTATGACGATCTACAGTGAAACGACAGCCTCGCAGGGAAATGACCTCCTGGATGTCAGCCGGTACAACTGGAACATCGCCATGGCAGGTGTGATGCCGATGAGGCTGGGGATGAAGATATATGATACCCCACCCGAAGTCTTAGAGAGCTGCCGCATCGTGCAGGAATTTTTCGAGGCAACAGACTTTTACCGCATGTCAAATCATGACGAACTTGCCTTTGGCGCAACCGATTATGTGCTGGCTGTTCCGGGGGAAAGTTATATCGCTTATGCAGAAAACCTCACTGGCCAGATTGGCATCCGTAATTTGTCATCGGGTGAGTACCACATCACCTGGCTCGATTGTGCCACAGGTCAGGCAATCAATCAGAATAAAGTTCGCGTCTCTGGCGGTGAGGCAAGTTGGCCGGCCCCCGATCAACTCGGGACTCAAGTTGCCGTCTGGATCAGGAAAACGAGGTGAGACGATGCGGTCTTTGATAATTAACAATTTGCTTTTGATTCTGTTCGTATTCTGTTCGTTCTCGCTGGTTCATTCAGCAGAACAATCAGAAGATGTCCAACAGATATTTCCTGGAAAAACCTGGGAGAAACGAACTCCTGCTGAAGTCGGTTTAAATGCCGACCTGATCGATCAGTTCGCTGAGAAAGTAGGAGGGGATGGAGTTATTATCCGGGATGGATATCTGATCAAAAGCTGGGGAAATCCACAACGACGTCGCGACTGGGCCTCCAGTTGTAAACCAGTCGTGGCCACATTGTTGATGTTTGCCATTCAGGAAGGTCGCTTGAAAAGCCCGGACGATCTGGTACGCCCGTGGGTTCAACGCCGTTGGCCTGGAAAGGATCTGGTTGAAAAAGATCGCTCGATGACCTTCCGTCATCTGGCTGACATGACCAGCGGTTATAACCGGGGCGAAGCGCCCGGTACCCACTGGGCTTATAATGATTATGGAATCATGCTCTATATCCACATGATGCTGGAAGTATTCCAGTCACCCCTTAATGATGTTGCCATGACTCGTCTCGATAAGCTGGAGTTCGAAGATGGTGGCGTCTTTGGTTCACGTGGTGGCAATGGAGTCGATGCCAGCCCGCGTGATTTCGCGCGCATCGGCTGGTTCTGGTTGAATCACGCCAACTGGAATGGTGAGCAACTATTACCCCGAGAGCTGTTTGACAACTGCTGTCAGGCCGATGTTCCTCTGGAGCTTCCCCGCACAAGTTCGGAGGGGGAAGACTATCTGGGTATCAAGACATTAGGTGGAGGTCCGAATCAAAGTGCTGAGGGACCCGGCATCTATGGATTCAACTGGTGGTTCAATGAGCCCATCGGTCCTGACGGAGAACTCTTCATGCCCCACTTACCGGCTGACGCCTTTCAGGCTAATGGTCACTGGGGAAAAGAGTGCATGTTAATGCTTCCGACCCAACGGATCGTCATCGCCGCCCGTGGTCGCTGGGGTGGAACGAAACTTGAACATGCCAAGTTGATTATGGAGGCAATTGAGGACCAGCCAACGAAGTAGTCTCTCGATGGAAGACCCTCAATAGAACTCAGCAGAAAGTTTTATCCGACGTCTTCCAGATTTGCTTTATGAAATCAAAGTCTCATCACTCAATCGAGAGGAACACTCGAAAACCATCCCGGAAAACAGTTTTCGAGTGTTAACCTCTCTTGAGGGATACTTTTAGACCAGAGAGCTTTCTCCCCAGGCGGAGAAGAGTGCATCAACCAGTAAGGGATCTGTTGGGGTGGCTTCGACGAGGAAGTTGTTGAATGCAGTCGAGCCATTCTGAGTGGCAAGCCCCACGGAGCCTCCTGTCACATCCGAGTCGAAAGTCGCAGACAAAACGGTTTCGCCGTCAGCGATCAATCGAACATCGTTTCCATTCAGTTGAACTTCGAGAGAATAGGAAAGACCAATTTCAATTGCCCGTCCCAAATCATCCCAATCAACCTGGGCTACTCGATTATTCCAGTTGCCCTGATAGTGACCGATCAGCCACTGATTCTGACCCGCAAACATTCCTGCATATTTGAAATCTGTCGGACTTTTATAATCGAAGATCACAATCCGTTATGCCAGTCGCCAGGGCTCAGGATCGAAGTGATCTCTGCGGATAACTTGAAGCTTGAACCTGTGGGGAGTGCATTGTTTGAAAGTGCGATCGATGGAAAATCTGTTCTCGATGCGGTTGTCTGGAGTGTCGACCAGAGGAACTCCAGACAGTAGAATCATATGTAAATTCAGATGCTGCTACTGAGGCAGAGGGCAGACCGAACGACTCAATGGGCCCCATGGCGGGTGCCTGATTAATGCTTAAGTCATCAAACCAGGTAAACGCCTGATTGAGAGCCAGACCGATTCCTCCCTGATTGAGAGGTGTTCCGAAATCGTAGGAGGCGATTAACTCCCCATCGACTTTCAGTGAAACACTCGTACCGGTCAGGTCGACATTCAAAGAATACCATTGATTGACATTAATTGATCGACTCGTGTCGTCCCAGTCAACCATCGCCCGTACATCACTCCAGTTACCCTGGTAATGTCCAATCACCCACTGATTGGTATTTGCATCAAAACCAGCGTACTTGAAATCGTGCTCATGGTGATAATCGAAAATGATGTAGCCATTGTGCTCTGCTGAAGCCCCATTCTTGGAAGCAATTTTCGCTGCGATTTGAATATCTGCAGGAGCCTTTGTGCTGTCCAGTGGGAAGTAAGCTGTCGCCAGATGACGGGCGGGGTTGCTTAAGTAGGATGTATTCGCCCGCAAGTACTTATTTGCCCCATTTGTGAATCCCCAGGCCAGCTCGTTGTAGTAATAAATACTGGGAGCAGTCTGAGTTTCGAAATCGTTCGCATACGGAAGCTCTTCCGATTGTCCAGCAGTCACTGTGGTATCGATCCAGAGATTATCGAAGCCAGTGCGGGAGTTATAACCGGCGACACCAACATTCCCATCTCCAATTCCACCTGTGAACGTTGCATCCACAACCGGTAAACCATCAACGAAGAGTGCGACATGGTCACCATTCAGTTTCAAATGGAGAGAGTATTCAATGTCTGTATAGAGCTCGCGCGAGGCCGTTGCCAGGCGATTTCCCCAGTTCCCCTGATAATGCCCGATGATCCATTCATCCTGACCTGTGAACATTCCGGCATATTTGAAATCATTCGGTCCCTGATAATCGAATACCAGAAAACCATCGTTCCAGAAACCAGTCGCTGAATAACTGGCCATGTCCGCGGCAAACTCAAAGTTAGCAGGAAGTGGCGATGTGTTTTCCAGGAAAGCGACACCCAATCCGTAACTATCACTTCCATTGAAGAAGAGCTTGTTATTCCCACCCGCTGGGGTGACTCCCCAGCGAGCCGCACCGTGATAGCCAATCTGATCGGCGGTGCCATCAGTGAAATCTTCCTGGTAAGGTAAGT
Source organism: Planctomycetaceae bacterium (assembly GCA_041398805.1). Classification (GTDB taxonomy): domain Bacteria; phylum Planctomycetota; class Planctomycetia; order Planctomycetales; family Planctomycetaceae; genus Polystyrenella. Next base: position 55,132 of record JAWKUC010000009.1, read on the forward strand.
CTGTGGGAGCCACTATAAGCTGATTGCCGAAGTTGATTTCATTACTGATCTCACCATCTTCGCAATCTTCGTACTCATAACCATCACCAGCAATGGGTGTTCCCAGGACAATTGGAATGGATCCGAGCACAACATTCGTACCTTCCCGCACGAACTGCAAGTCGAACCGATGCGGACGGCCGTCGCCAGTGAAGGTCACATCAAAGGTCGCAGTATCACCGGAACCAAGCCCATTAATCACACCTGGTGTGAAATCGATGTGTACGCGGGGGTCGGAGGACCGTAAGGTCACATTCACATTTACAGAGGTGACTGCCCCATCAATCGCAGCGACAATCCCATCGGCAATGTTCCCCACCAGGGGATCCCCACCGGTGCCAATTTTGAAGTAGAACGGATCATTGGTATCAATCGGATTGGGAGTTCCGTTGGTAATTGAAGTCGCAGTTTTATTAATCGCCCCAGTGAGACTGGCCAATGCTTCCAGTCCGATACGGGGATCAGTGGCGTCGGAATCATTCGTTCCCAGACCAATGACAAGAGCTCCCAGGGCATTCAATGCGGTGATTGTCTCCTGAATCCCTGCTCCACTGGAGAACGGAGTTGTTCCACGTCCATTGTAACTGATATCAGTGACTGGCAATGTCAGTCCATCCAGTCCGACGATGTTCGTGTCCCCATTCGCCTGGTAGGCAAAACCTGTATCGGTCGCGGTGATAATGATCGGCAATGCCCCCGAGCGAAAACCGGCTCCACCGATCGTGCCGGAAGCAGGGAGAACGCCATTTGCCAGATCGGCAACGAAGGAAGCAAAGGAAGGCACATCCCCACTGGTACCGGGGCTCACTTGGGTGGAGAGTAATCCGGCCGGGCCACTATCGAGCACAGAACCATTGTTGTTCCCATCAAACCCGGCCCCGGTGACAAGCTGATAAAGAGCCTCAATGACGGTTTCGGGGCGGTCGCCACCGTAACCAGGTGCAACATGATCAAGAGCCGCTTGAATTGAACTGGCGAAGCCAGCAACATCGGAGGCGATGATCGGTTGATTCAACACGAAAGGTCGACCCGTGGCATATTCCGCCGCGAAGTTACCATATTCTTCCAAACGTCCCACACCGAAACCGAGATCAATACCGGGTAATCGTGTTTGCAATTCGGCAATAATATTCGGGAACGCGGCTCGAACAATCGGACTATTCGCAGTGAAACTACCGGTGTCATCGAAAAGCAGAAAGACGTCCACCATGTTCGTTAAAGCACCCGTGGTTGGCAAAGTCAGGCTGACAGTTTCGGTATGCGTCTCTCCTTTGGCAAGGGAGACTTCAATCAGCTCGGGAGTAACATCTCCCACTGCCGGGTTACTGACACCTTCCGGCCAGAGGACTCCCCCTGTCGTTTCCGGAAATGTCTGTACATAACCTTCAGGAACAACCTCGCGAACAACATAGGAATCGGTCTCTAATCCATCAAACGAATAGGATCCATCGGGACCGGTGAGCGTGGTCGGTTCACCAACGTCCAATACATTATCTCTGTCGAGATCGATATAAATCGTGACCCCTTCGATGCCTGGTTCATCAATATCTCGTAGTCCGTTGCCGTTGATATCTTCAAATTTGACACCATGAATCTCGCTCGGGCGATATCGGTCGCCGCTATGAACATCATCCCGATCTTCACCCGGTTCGAGTTCAATCGTGTGCTCCCGCTCAGAAGCAGGAGTGTCACTCAGCACATCCGGGACGAGATGACGGACAATGTATGACCCACCAGCAAGATGATCGAAACGATACCTCCCTGCTTCGTCCACATCGGGGGTATAGAACAGGTCCTCGCCGGTGATCATACTGGGCTCTTCAGGATCGAGAACACCGTCACTGTCTAGATCGAGGAAAACCGTGATGCCCGACAAACCTTCCTCACCCGGGTCACGGACCCCATCCTCGTTGCGGTCTACATAAATCACACCACCAATGGCACCATCCGTACGGAGTTTGTTCCCGAAGTTTACGTTGCTTGTAGTATCCCCTTCTACTGTAGCCACATTCTGGTAGCCGGTCGCGGGATTGGTTGAGAAGTAAGTTGAAGCTCTTACTTCAGCAATTCGATGGGTCCCGGGAGTGAGGCCCAGGATGCTGTAGGCTCCACTCGCATTCGTGGTGGTAAACGGCTCCCCGGCATCGAGCACATTATTCACATTTAAGTCAGCATAGACCTGCCAACCCTGCAATCCAGGTTCGCCCGTATCTTTAATGCCGTTTCCATTCAGGTCGTGATAAACAGTACCACTGACACCCGAAATCGCTTCGGTCGTGTTCGCGAAATCGGGCAGGACTGTCGTTTCACCTTCGATCACTTCCGCGGTCAGGTTTTCGTCAAAACCAGGTGAGCCTTCCCATCCGACGGGAAAAACCTGTTGCACTTCATAACTGATTGTATTACCCGGTGCCCCTCCCAGAATTCCCTCGAAGAGATAATTCCCGTCTCCGTCTGTTAACACGAACGGATCTTCCGGATCAAGTTCCTTGTTTTCGTTCAGATCCAGGTAGACAGTCCAGCCAGCGATTCCAGTATCGCCCGCATCTTTAATCCCGTCACCATTCAAATCGTGCCAGACATTACCGGTGATGGCACCTGTACCCGTAACTCCCTCATTCAGGAATTCAACCGCCGTGTCATCACCATCATTCAGTGTGACATCGATGTAACCCGACACTGGATTGGTTGCAGTCCAGTCGGTTTTGAGAATCTCAGCAACACGATAGTCACCGGCAGCCAGATTGGTGAATTTGAATTTACCATCGGCGTCTGTGATGTCAGATTCTTCACCGGCATCGAAAATACCATTCTGATTCTGATCCAGAAAGACGGTCCAGTTAACCAGACCTTTTTCACCCTGATCGCGGACACCGTCCGCATTCAGATCGTGATAGACGGCACCATTAATCTGGGCGGTCAGCAGAACACGACTCTCTAAAAGTTCCAGTTCAAAAGGAGCTAATCGGAAGCGGCCTTTTTTTCTGCGTTTTCCTGAGAGTAATTTATGGGACCATTTTTTTAAGAGACCGGGAGTAGAAAGTTTTCGAGCGAGCGTCGAAGTGAGCATGGGCGACTCCATGAGATGAGACATCCTCAGCAATTGTCTCACCGTGACTGAAGGGGAATAGGGGAAGTGTGACAGTATGAAGAACTGAAGCCGGCCCTTGGCCTTCAGTCGTTCGGAAATCGCCCACGCTTTACTTCGTGGTGATTACCAGAGTAATCACTCAAAACTATCTGGTAGATAGTTGAGGATTCATCATGTGTAGAAACATGGTCTTGCCCCCAAGTCACATACACAAACAAGAATGCTTGTGTTACTAAGCAATTAGTATACCTACAGGTCAAATTTCAATTCAATCCCATCACGATCAGAAAATGAATGCAGTCGATCAAACCAAAAGAAGTACTTTGATCCATTTAATAAAGGTATTCAAATTCCTGACCCACTCAGGTGAGACCCGGTATCAATTCAAAAATCACTTTCCAAGTTGACGTCGCTCTTAGTTACTCCCACTAAGTCTGGAAACTTTCTTACCCCCTGTTGGATAAATATTTTCCTCGTATAGCTGTGTTGATGCACTGCTGACAAACCTGTTGAGTGAACCTTCAGCAGAACCTGACTCAGATCGCTTCGTACCCGCATTCGAGCGCGTGCATGGGGCTGTAGAGCCCGGTGGGAAGAGTTCTCGTGAAGAGAGTTCGGCGCGGAGAGTGTAATTTCCCACAATCGGGTTGATGTGCGTGCCGGAGAGAGTCAGCTCTACTGCTTCGCCCGGGTTGACGTCGGTTTCGCTGACGCTGCGCATCACGAGCTGGTTACCACTTGTGACGGTTAACTCAATCTTGAATCGGCAGGTTTCGTTCCCCAGGGCTTTTACGCCCACCAGGGCCATTGCTTGCGGATAGAGGTCCGTACCGGCGGGAACTTGGGGAGGTTGAAAGATGTTGCAGGGAAACAACCCCGTTAAGACGCCAAAGCTATCCCCCTGCACCAGGTTTGCGGTCGGTGCTGGTTGAGGTTTTCCCTTGGACTTGGCTCCTATCTTTTTACTTGTTTTCTTTTTGCTTGTTTTCTTAGCCACAATACGCCCCTCTAGTTGTCTGACTGGTGGTGAATCAAGGGGGCTCACGACGGAGATGACAACTCCTGAAACTTCTCTCAGATGACATGGCCCCTTGATCTGAAAGTTCAGGAATAACCTCGACTATATACCAGCAGAAATTGATTACCCTAATAATCAGGGGGAATCATGGACTAATTTCAGCATTTATCCGCAGGCATTAAAGCCCAACTTACCGTTGGCCTGAGTCGTCACCGCGGATTGTGCCGGGGAGGAAGGGTTGGGGGAAGTTGCGGTTGCCGGTTAGTTCATTCTGCTTGAGGTTACCGGGCTTCGATTTGGCATGCGCGATCCGATCGAGTAATTTCCCGGAGAGGGCACCGAGAATCGACCGGTCGGTATCTCCATTGGCCAGATTATGCATCTCATCCGGGTCTACTGCGTGGTCATACAGTTCACGCCCCTCGGAGCCACCCTCCCCCCACTCGGTATAGCGGTAGCGGTCGGTTCGTAAGCTGTAACCATTCCGCATTTGCGTGAGCGCCGAGTCACGCGGTCGAGCGTTGATGTCGGTGAGTGCCGGAACGAGGCTGACACCCTTCAGAAAATCGGGCGCTTCCAGACCGGCCAGCTCGGCGAGTGTCGGGTAGAAGTCGACCATCTCGGCGGGGGCTGTAGTCGCCTGACCTTTGGCGGTGACTCCCGGACCGGCGATGATCAGCGGGACTCGCGCCGCGTTTTCGAAGAGGGTCATCTTTTTGTAGTGACCATGCTCGCCCATGTGGTAACCATGATCGGACGTGAAGAGGATGATTGTGTTCTCCGACAGTCCGTTCGCATCGAGTGCATCCAGAATCCGTCCGAGTTGGGCATCGGCGAAAGTGATCGAAGCGTAATAAGCGCGGATCGCTTCCCGTGCCAGCTTCGGTTTGAGGTTCTTGTCTTCATCTTTCAGCTGCAGAAATCGTCGGGTCGGTTCGGGCAAGGTCTCCAGGTAACCCTCCGGCACTTCCGGGATGACAATCTCGTCAGCCGGATACATATCGAAATATTTTTTCGGGGCGACGAAGGGGGTGTGCGGGCGATAGAGACCGACCGCCAGGTAGAACCGTTTGTTGTTGTCGCGGTACTCTTCGAGCAGTTTGATCGCTTCGTTCGCGGCGATGCCGTCAGTCTGTTCGACGTCCATTCCCTCCGCCGCCAGCCAGCTGATTGTCCCCCCGAAGGAGCCCTTCTTCAGGCTGAAGATGAGATGCTCATCAGAGACATCGCGGCCAATCGGGTTGATCGTCCGATCCCACGAGTACGGGTCGTCGTGTCCGCCTGTGCCGATGTGTTTCGGTACGTTGTAATGATAAATCTTGCCGATCCGCGTCGCGTAGTAACCGTTCCGCCGGAAGAGTTGCGACATCGACTGGACATCGGGGAGCGTCTCGCGCAGAAAGATGGAGTTCCCCTGAATCCCCGTCTGATCGGGATACAACCCGGTCATAAACGACGCCCGACTCGGCCCACAGAGGGGATACTGGCAATAAGCTCTCTCAAACCGAACCCCCCGCTCCGCCAACCGGTCCATATTCGGAGTCTTCACCAACGGATGCCCATAACACCCGATATCACAATTAAGATCGTCGCAGATGAGAAAGAGGACGTTGGGTTGCTCGGCGGCACGGGTAGGTTGGGTAACCGCCAGGGAGAGAGCGAGCAGGATGAGGGGGAATAAGAGGATGCGCGGAAGTGACATGGTGGAAGCCCCGTTGGTGATGATGGGAGTTAGAGGTGTCGGTTCATCGTAACGGAGGGGGTGGGGGTTTGGGTAGTGCGAACAATGTGCTATTCAACATGTTGGCAATGTGTTCCAATTATTTAATTGATCTAGATATTAATGAAAACACGAACCATAAGTAAGCAAAGTCATCATGCGGTTTTTATATGCTGCTCAGAATATCTACTGTGCATTTTGTTGTAAGCCCTAAACAAAGAGGTTATCCTCAACTATTTTGATTAACTATTCCTTATGGCACCTTCACAGAGATATTGACCGTGAATGATATTCATTTAAACGATCAGCTCGTTGAAAAATGTGAATTTTTTGTCAACACTCAAGTCTGGCCAATAACGTCAGAATTGGATTTCCGAGGATGGATACGTAACTTTAAAAAAGACGAAGTTGAATACGCAGAATGTTTACTTAACTCGTTCTTATACTTCTCGGACACGCTAACCAAACAATTACTTCGAGCTGCTTTTCGTCAGCTCGCGCCACTTGTAATTGACAGACCTGAACAGCCAAATCTTGATTGGGAGAACTTCCTTTCCTCTGTTATAGTGACACCTGTGACGGGCGAAGACCCCAACCCCACTGATTCAGGAAACCTTTTCTCCCGTTACACTCGACAGGAAATAGGCATCCCTCAAGGTAACATTGTGCCTAATGAAAAAGCTATTGAGCTACTCTATTTTGAATCCCCCAAAACGATCGTATTCGTCGATGATTTTGTTGGCTCAGGAAAACAATTTACTGAAACTTGGTTTCGCGTTCATACAATCACACCCAGCGTTCACAAATCCTTTGCGGATATAATGAATCATACACCATTCAAAGCATTCTATATTCCCACACTTTGTACGACATACGGTAAAACACAGATAAATAATCTGGTGCCAAGTGTGAACTTGAATCCACACACTTGATCGATTCATCATACAATGTTTTTTCCGAGAATTCTCATATTTGGCCTGAACATTTAAAATCATCTGCATTTGATGTCATACGCAATGCAAGTCACCGAGCAGGGATTATTAATGGTTGGCAAGGTTTTCATAATCTCGGTCTTTTAATGGCTTTTGAACATTGCGTTCCGGATGCAACTATCCCGTTGATTTATCACGAAACACAGTCATGGACCCCACTGGTACGAAGAAAATGAACAACAACGCAAATGAATTGCAAAAGCAATTAAGCGAGCTATTTGGGACCTACAGAGCGGAATGGTTACAAAATGAAGTCTTTGAGCTTTTCACGAAGCCTGAATACTTTCCTGAATTAGAGACTCGCCAATCTTGTGTCCTAATCGGCGGTAGAGGCACGGGAAAAACTACTGTCCTGAAAGGCCTTTCCTATGAAGGACAACACGCTCTCTCTAAGCACTTCAACTCAACGGATTTCCGAAGCTTACCATTTATTGGACTCTACCATCGAATAAATACTAATCACGTTTCTGCGTTCAAAGGAATCGAATTGCAGAGCGGCTCCAATGGACAAGTCTATTTGCACATTACTTTAATTTACTGGTCTGTGAATTAATACTCGAGTTCATTGAGTGGTATGAGGTTTCATTCAATTTATCAGTCACACTTGATGAACTTGAGTTGCAGAAAATTTGTGTCTCGTTACACCTATCTGATGTATCCACACATTCAGAACTAAACCAAGCACTGATTACTTCTCGACTCGAGTTTGAATCTCAAATCAACAATGTAGCAGACGAGCCATTTATACAATTATCACTTCAAGGACGTCCTATTGACCTTCTTTGCAAACTGGTCTTATCCCACCCAGAATTCAAAGATCGCCATTTCTTTATTCTACTCGACGAATACGAAAATTTATTGCCTTATCAGCAGCAGGTAGTTAATACGCTCATCAAACATACTTCAGGACTTTACTACTTCAAAATTGGTGTTCGGGAACTTGGTTGGGTATGCCATAACACACTTCAGGACGACGAGTTTTTAATACATCCTGCAGATTATGCACTGGTAAACATAAAAGACAAACTTCAAGGAAGTACCTTTCTGAGTTTCGCAACCAACGTCTGTGAAAAGCGACTTCATCGCTTACAAATGAGTGATCAATCATTTGAAATCACTTTGAATGAGGCATTACCTTCCTTGAGCATAGAAAATGAAGCTATCCTTCTTGGTGTTGAAGATGAATCAAAAATCATACTAAATGAGCTTGGCAATAAATTGCAACCGAATGATTACAACATCATTGCAACGATGTCACCTCTTGAGATTTATTTCTTATCCAGCTGGGCCAAGTCTCAGCAATTCTTATTAACTGACATAATACATGAGATTAGGTCTGACCCATCGAGTTGGAAAACTCGTTATGAGAATTACAAATATGCGACGCTATTTTCAATACGTAAGAGGAAACGCGGCATTGACAAATACTATTGCGGCCTTGAGACTTACGCCAATATGGCTGGCGGAAACATTCGTTATATGCTGGAATTAATAGACAATAGTTTTCTGGAACACATTCGGAATGGTGGTAATTTAAATGAGCATATTTCACCTGAAACTCAAACTAAAGCAGCAAGATATGTTGGATCAATGAATCTTACTGAATTAGAAGGCCTTTCTGTTAGTGGAGCGAAGTTAACCAAGCTTATCCGCGCTCTGGGAAGAATATTCCAGTTCATGGCCGCACAACCTTTTGGACACACTCCGGAACTCAATCAGTTCTATCTTTCTGACATGACGGAGCCAGTAAAAGAAATCATCCGGAATGCCGTCATGCATCTTGCACTAATTAGATATCCAGGCACTAAGTTAACAGGCGAAACAGACACCTCACATTATGATTACGCGATTCACCCAATATATAGTGCTCTCTTTGAAATAAGCGTCCGACGCAAGCGAAAAATGGAATTAACATCACCCGAATTCCTGATGCTGATTGACTCACCCGAGAAAGCAGTTGAGAAACTCTTACGCTCTCAGAAGCGAATTTCTGAATCTTATATACCAGGTCAGCGCACACTTTTTTCACAGTCAGATGACTTAGATGATTGAGTTACCCACGTTAACCGAGACGCATATTACTCCGGATACTTTTCGGCCAATCGCAAACAGTTTATATGTTTGTGGAAATTCTTCTGAAGCTAGATCCGCCCATTATTCAACATGGTCCGAAAATGCTAGCGAAGTTCATGTGTGCAAGATTTATGACGAGCAAAAGGAGCAAATCCGCTTCAGATTCAGTGACGGTGAAGACTCGACGCTTTCATTACGAAGCCAAGCAAAGTTGAGAGCTTTTTGGCAAAGCTCACAAGAAGTCAATATTTACATCGATATCACAGGATTACTTCATAGTACATGGTCTGCTTTACTGCGTGGTCTTATTAACGACATGCGCAGGATATTTGTCGTCTATGTGGAACCCGAAATATATCGTACGAGTTCTAGCCCCTCCGATAGTGAGGTTTATGATCTGAGTGAAAGCATCGAGGGCATTTCGCCATTACCTGGCTTTGAGAGATTTAGGCGAGACAGCTCAAAAGGTCTTTTTTTGCCCATCCTCGGATTTGAAGGGCCTCGTTTACAGTTTTTGTTAAACCACATTGAACCAATTGGGCACAACATTTATCCCATTATTGGCGCCCCTGGATTCCGTGCCGAATATCCCTTTCATGCCTATTACGCAAACCGGAGGTCGCTACTAGACAGCCATGCTTGGAAACGCGTCTACTTTGCCACAGCCAGTTGCCCGTTCTCTACATTCAATATAATCAGCCGAATTCGAGAGGCTAATTCAGAAAAGTTCGCAACAATTGCTCCAATAGGCACTAAACCACAATCGTTAGCAGCTATAGTCTATGCAATTCAAAATCCGGATAGTACAGAAATCGTCTACGATCATCCTCGACGAAAGCCCCACAGAACAGAGGGGCAATCACGACTTCATATTTATAACATTACGGGACTTCTTCTAAAAAATGAGTGACCAATTCTTCACACCAAAGGAATTGGCAAATTCACTTGTTGGATGTGCCACCGTCCGTCGAGTCAAATTAATTGCAGACTTTGCAGCTGGAAATGGCGACTTACTTTTTGCAGCTCTTGAACGATGGCCCTCAGCCAGAGTCCTTGCAAATGAAATTGACTCCGAGTGCATATGTAAATTACGAAAAGAAATACCGAATTGGAAATACTACGGAGAAAATTTTCTCAGTTCCGGTTCAACTCACTCCAATAGTTTATTGACAAATTATCGGAGCTTATGCGATTTGGTAGTTCTTAATCCCCCTTTTAGTGGCCGGGGAAGTAGTTCTATTGAGATTCAAACGAAAACTTCAACTATCAAATGCAGTTTAGCGATGGCATTCCTCATCTTGTCGATTCCCTTCCTTCGAAAGGGCGGTGAAATCTGTGCTATCCTTCCGGCTTCATGCTTAACAAGCCAAAAGGACTATGAGGCACGAAGATATTGCAAGACACTCGGACAACTATCTGAAGTAATGCGCTTTCGCAGATCATCTTTTAGTGGCTGTGTTGCGTCAACAGTGCTCATGAGGTTTCGGATGTCTAAATCATCGCGACAAGATGAGAAACCTATCTCTTTACTAAACAATAAGAATTACTCTCAACTTAGTGTTACCATCACTCGTGGATGTGTTCCGGTATTTCGTGCTGAAAATGGATACGCGGGTAAGCGATTTGCGTTTGCACACACTACGGATTTAAGAAATAAACATCTGGAGTTAACTGATCGAAAAGTACACATTTCGAGGCGACCAGTTATGGGTCCAATTGTCCTCATAGCTCGTGTCGGCTCTCCAAATTCGCAAAAATGCTCGCTATATTTTGGAAAAGCTCCAATTGTACTTTCTGACTGCGTCATAGGCCTCCAGTGTAAAAATCAAAACGTTGCCACTCAAGTCCGTAAGCGTATACTCGAAAACTGGGATTTTTTTTCGCAACTTCATAATGGAACATGTGCGCCCTACATAACACTCAATGGTTTACAGGATTTCCTGAGATATTGTTGCATAGATTCTCAAGTCACACGATGAAACATATCCTTATAGGATAAGAAATTCTCACAACCACAAGTCACAAAAAAACGCCAGGCAACACATTCACGTATTGTTGCCTGGCGTTCTCACCGCTGGATTCAGACAACAGCCTTCGGTTCGTAGACCGATGCTCTATCCAATTGGCTAGAGAGAGTTTGAATATTGGGGTGGCTTACCGCGACCGGGGGCCGGGGTTACGCATATCTAAGCTTTTGAGGGGGGATCTGTAAAGGGTTCGGTCCTTTTTCTCGCGGGGTTCGGCGGAAAAAGAGGCGGTTGAACTGATTGACGGCGGTTATTCGTCCTCCGTTCGCCCAGAAACTCTCGCAAGGATAACCAGTTTCTCCATTTTTTGCGGGGGGATTTGGTGGGGCGAGGGCAATTCCTGGCAGGAGGTTCCGGCATGCGTATACGCTTCGCAGCCCAGACAACACAGGTGATTGTGCAGGCCTGCCACTGGAATAGCTTGTCGCTGCGCGATTGTCTGGGCAACCCACTTAAGGTTACTGCGCCGAGTGGATGTCGGGGCGGAGGCGTTTGGCTTCGCGGAGGTAGACGTGTTCCATCTCCGGCCTGGGGTTTGTCGGTGTTGAGATGGAGGAGAATCCGGATACCGCGCGCAGCTTGAGCTGCCGGGGACAGGGATTTCTGTCGCACAGAGGAGCGGGACCACCGCGACCAACCGAGCTTGCAGGCTGTTGGCGGGGAAACAGGAGGTGAGGTCGGAGGTCGTCGTAAAAAAGGCCGGAGATCTCTTCGGTGTCGATTCATTCGCCCGGAGGATTTCCTGCAGGAGTTCGGACGTCGCTGCCAGAATTTCTTCAGGCTTGTCAGCACAACCGATGCTAGCGCTCGAATTCCACGAACTGCCATGATGCTCAAGCGTTGTCTGTCTGTGGGAAAGGGATCAAGTCTGCCCGCACACCAGGGCGGCACCAGAGACATACTGTACCAAGCCGACAGGGACATCGCCAGTCTGGGCTGTCGAAATCTTGGAAAGCGGGAGGAGAGGTGGGAGTTGTTGGTTTCCCTTTCGGGACGCATGGTTAGTTGCACGCACAATGGCACTGTGACGAGCAAGCAGTGGCACACGGAAGTCGAACGAATGGTATCAATAGAAAAACCGCCCCTTCCCAAGGGGGAAAGAAGGCGGCTGAGGTATTTTCTGTGAGAGGCAAGTTAATCGCTTCTCTTTTATCTCTGCCTTTCGTTCTGAACTTACTTCGCTTTCTTTTCCAGCATGGCGGCCTGGGCGGCGGCGAGGACGGGCGATCGGAATGGAAGGAGAACAGCGACATAATCGAGCCCGGTGCGGTGACATGACAGAGGCGGGTCACCACCATGCTCGCCACAGGTCTGATCTTGAGTTCGGGGCGGGTACCACGACCGAGGGAAACGCCCTGCTCCATCAGGCGACCAACACCAGTCTGGTCGATGGTCTGGAACGGGTCGTTCGGGATGATGTCGTTTTCCTGGTAGTAACCGATGAATCCACCGTAGTCGTCGCGGCTCATACCGAGAGTCGTCTGGGTCAGGTCGTTGGTACCGAAGCTGAAGAACTCAGCGGTATTGGCGATCTGATCGGCGGTCAAACAACCACGAGGAATTTGATCGTTGTACCGACGAGGTACTCGAATTTAACTCCTGCTCTTCCATGACGTCTTTCGCCACTTTGCAGACGATAGCAGCCTGGTTTTTGTATTCCGTTTCGAAACCGACGAGAGGAATCATCACTTCAGGAATGATGTTGTCGCTTCGCCGTTTTCTTTCTTCAGAGCACAAGCCGCTTCGAAGATCGCCCGAGCCTGCATCGCGGTGATTTCAGGATAGACGATACCGAGACGGCAACCACGGTGACCGAGCATCGGGTTGGATTCTTTCAGCTCTTCAACGCGACGTTCAATCGCATCTTTGCTGGTTCCCATGATGTCGGCGAGCTTATGAACGAGGTCAGGTTGCTCGTGCAGGTGGTGCTCGGAGAGGAACTCGTGCAGAAGTGGGTCTAACAGACGGATGGTAACCGGTCGGCAGCCATGGTGCGGAAGAGTTCGGTGAAAATCTTAACATGGAAGGCAACAGTTTGTTGACCGCTTTCTGACAGGTTTCGGTATCTTCAGCGAGGATCATCTCGCGGATTTCATCGAGATGACTGAAGAACATATGCTCGGTACGACAGAGTCCCACCTTCTGCACCAAAGGCAACAGCGGTTTCGGCTTCGTCGTTCGGCGTTTGCACGAACTTTCAGAGTGATACAGCTTCGTCGACCCAGCTCATCAGCTGCTCATGGCAGCACGATACATTTTGGAGTCTTCGGGCTTCAGAGTTTTGTTGAGGAGAACCTCGATGATTTCGCTTGGTTTGGTCGGAACCTGACCAGCGAAGACTTCACCGGTGAAACCGTCGATCGAGATCCAGTCCCCTTCTTTGATGGTTTTTACCACCGACTTTGATGGTGTAGCGTCGTGGTAGTCGATATCGAGATCGGAACAACCGACGATACAGACTTTACCCATCTGACGGCTAACGAGAGCAGCGTGAGAGCTGGCACCACCGAAGGCGGTCAGAATCCCCTGAGCGATACGCATACCGCGGAGTCTTCCAGGCTGGTTTCGCGGCGAACAAGGGATGAGTTTCACATTGGGATCTTTATCGTAGAGTGCTTCAGCATCAGCGGCATGAAGCAGACTTTACCAGTGGCAGCACCAGGACCGGCGTTGATACCAGTCGCGATGTGTGTTCCTTCGGCTTCAGCTTTCTTTTTGGCAGCCGGGTCGAAGATCGAAGTTGCAGCAGCTGGTTCAGGTCGTCGGCTAGATCCGTTTGGGAGCTCAAGGCATCTTCTTTAGAGATCAGCCCTTCGTTGACCATATCGACAGCCAGAGTCACGGCGGCGAAACCGGTACGTTTGGCGTTACGAGTCGGAACATCCGTTTACCACGCTTCTTGGTGAACTCGATGTCCTGCGTCTTTGGTGCTGTTCGAGTTTCTTACCGATTTCATTCAACTGATTGAATGCTTCGGGCATTTCTTTGGGCAGAGTGACTTCGATACGTTTAGGAGTACGAATACCGGCGACGACGTCTTCCCCTTGAGCGTTGATGAGGTAGTCTCCATTGAAACCACCACCATGGAGCAGTCACGAGGTCAGTCCGACACCCGTTCGCACAATCGTCACCAGGTTGCCAAAGACCATCGCCTGGACGTTGGTGGCAGTGCCCGATTCGTGAGGGAATACCATGCTGACGACGGTAAACCATCGCTTGATCGTTCATCCAGCTGCCGAGGAGCAGCTTCATGATCGCTCCCCAGACCTGTTCCATAGGATCAGTCAGGAAGTCTTGCCCGGTCACACTTTCTTGACGCAGGCTTTGTACTCGGCAACTTCGAGTTCTTTGAGTTGTTCAGCAGAGAGCTCAGAGTCAAACTTGACGCCCGCTTTCTGTTTTTTGTGATGCAAGAATTTCTTCAGTAGTCTTCGTCCTTCCTTTATTGACAGTTTCATTTCCATCGACGCCCACATTACATCTGGATGAAGCGGCGTGTGTCCCAGGCAGAGGCTTCGTTGTTGGCATGTTTGGCCAGAGCAGCGACAGTATCGTCGTTAAGACCAGACCAGTGTTGAGGACGGTGTCCATCATGCCGAGCATCGATTCACGAGCACCGGAACGACAGGAGAGGAAAGGAGCAGCGGGTTTTCAGTGCAACGAATTTCGCGCCCCATGGCGTCTTCGACTTTTTTCATGGCCTCTTCGACCTGAGTTTATAACTCGGGAGGATAAGACCGATCGTTGTGTAGTGGTAGGTACAAACTTCGGTTGTGAGTGTGAAACCGGCTGGTACAGGAAGATCGATGTTGATCATCTCGGCCAGGTTGGCCCTTACCACCCAGGAGTTACGCTGTGAGGCATCGCCATCTGCATTGCCATCACCGAAAAATAAACGTACTTTGTGCTCATTCTAGAATCCTTGCCTTGGGGCATTTTGATCACACAGAAACGGTTAATGTCCTACTACAATCGGACCGTGATTGTCTGGTTGACTTGGGAGTTCAACCACTCTCATTATCTGGCACCCTGCAGAACTGGAATCCAAGCTGATAAAAAATTGGGATGGAGTCTGCTTAACGATCGTTCTTGTTGGTCGATTTCGTTGAGGCAATGCCAGCTCTCGTTTTCAGAAAACCTGGAACAGTGACTGAGAAATCAGTTCTGGTCTATGCAGGAGGAGAAAAGAGCTACTGCTCAACAGTCGGATGCGATCTCCGGACAATCTGCGAAACCTGTTCAGAACAAGGTTTCCTCAATTCCAATGACGCCAGGAGAGGGTGTCTAAATCGAGAGATATGCGAGTTTGTGGAGTAATTTCCAACAGGCATAAGCGTGGCTTGGCCTGCAATACTCACAGCATTCTTAATCACGGCACGCTGAACGTACCAATCCGGGCATCGAACGTCAACCCACTGGCCCCTTTCTGAGGCTTTTCCGCTGAATTGGAAATGCCTGATTTCCTCTGATTTCAAGGGTTTAGGGTACAATAGTCAGGGAGAATCATCTTGACATTCATCCCGATCAATGCAGAATGAAATACTGCTGATTTTCCGGGGACCACTTCACCTACACTTCTGCCTGACTGATTCCGATGCTGGCCAAATTGATTCCGCTCGATGGGAGCGATCCGATTGTCATCACGCACGACCTGACATTAGTCGGCCGGAAACAGGGATTTTGCGACCTCGTCATTGAAAAACACTCTATTTCCAAGCTCCACTGCCTGATCGCGAAGACCGATGGCCTGCTCTACATCCGCGACCTGGCCAGCACCAACGGGACCCGCGTTAATGGACAAAAGGTCACTCGCGGTGCCTTGCTCCCCGGTGACGAGCTCTTCTTCGCCGGAATCGGTTACAAGGTCTACCTCGGCCCCGACGAACCCGATCTCAGCCAGATTCTCGACGAAAGCTTCGCCGACGAGGAATTAATGGCAACCGACGGCAGCGACAGCGACGTCCGGTTGATCGAGGACTAGCTGAGCCAGACAGCGAGTGAATGATCCCCTCGCTCTAAAAAATCATTGGAACCATTCATTACGAAATGGTTTGAGCGTCGTCAGCCGTGGAGTGGTCTGGATGAGGCGACATTGAACTCTAAGGAGTTACCTCAACCATTGCGTTGGCTGTATGGCTTTGCGGGTAACAGCAGCGATAATCAGGGAACGTGGAAAACAATATTTCGTGGCCAGGATTTTCTAATCAGGTTTGAAGAACTGGAATCCTATCAGGGCAAAATCAAATTTGCCTGTGAAGCTCAAGCCGTGTGGATTGCCGGAACAGAAGCAACTGGAATTGATCCACCAGTCTGGGCAATGGACGATGGCCACTGGCATCTGGTTGACGATTCGCTGATGAATTTCCTGACAACCCTCATCCTCAATGACACCGTCTATTCAGCCCGGCATACAGTTTACGAGCCGAATATTGGCACCAGCATTCTGGCCGAAATGGACTGCCTGGGTAAGCATCTGGAGCCGATCTGGATTGATCACCCTTATGGCTGGCAACATCCACGTTACGAAAAAGAGGGAAGCTACTCTTTCTACCTGGTCGAGGATAAGTACCTGATCATGAAAGATTGTTTCGGAGAATACTTCTGCGCAACGAATGAGGAAGCACCGTGGGAATGCTATCCTACACTGTTTGATCAATATTGATTTATGTCACCAGCTATTTAAGAAACTTGAATGAATCATGTTCAGCAGGCAGGATAATCCCCAGGCACTTCATAAATCATTGCAGTTATTCATTGAGGAATGGTTTGCTCACAAAAAGCCGTGGTATGGGGTGGACGAAACGAAATTGAATGAAATCGAAATGCCGGAACCTCTCAAATGGCTCTATGGCTTTGCGGGCGAATGGTACGGAAGAAAATACTATTGGGAGACGTTGTTTTCTCATCAGGACAGTCTGTTTCCTGTTGAACTTTTGAAGCTGGTGGATGGCAAGCTTGTCTTTTTATATGAGAACCAGGGTGTCTGGGATATGGCCACTTTGCCTTCTGGCGAAGACCCACCCGTCTGGTACCGATATGCTCAGGACAAAAGTTACGGAGAATGGATTCTCATCGATGATTCTCTCTCTCGTTTTCTGGTTAACTTTCTACTCTTCGAAGTGGTTTGTGGCTGCCGATTTCGAACTCAATCTGAGAACCTGATTCGGTGTTTCAAAGAAAGAGGGGCACATGTAGTTCCGCTCTGGTTAGACGCCCCCTATCCCGGTCTCACTGCAGATTCCTCGAGGCAGCGAAAATTTTCCTTTCACCTTGCCGATGGCAAGTTCCTGATCCACAACAATTCTGCATGTGGAACGAATATCGATGCCCCATGGCATGAATACCCCGATCTTTTCAAACCAGAGAATGAACCGACCAAGTTGGGAGAAACCTGGCCTCTTCCTGCGAGTCGAGGAATACCACCTTTGATTCAGATCGAACTTTTGAAAAGAAAAATCAGAGAAATCGAACCAATAATGGAAGATTACAAACGTCGTATTGAACAATATAAACAGGCGATTCGAGAATTGGAAAAACAGTGACTGTAATCAGTGCCTGTTTGGTTAGATCATATTTCAAATTGGAACGCTAGACGGGAATGCTCACTCAATCTTTAATCTGCCGATGCAATGCCAGATAGAAATCTTCATACTCTGCTATCTGTGAAATGTGATACCCATCGATTAAATCAACGGCTTCGTGCATTTGCATTGCAGAGCGGAACGAATGATCGGCGAGTAGAAAATCGGGAGCTGCCCCTGATAAGTGAGCCCGGTTACAGGCAAGACCCTGTAAAAATACCCCTGAGTCGAGCGGTCTACAGACGGCCTCTTTCATCAACTTGAGAAACTTCCTCGCTGACAAATTGGGAAACTGTAGGTAGCAGGAGCAGAACCAGAATTCGAGGGCTGATGATAATTCAGATTTCAGGCCCTGATGAACGAGGGCATAGTCACCAGTAGAGGCATACTTCCTGATCTTATGATAGAACACCACCTCAAATAGAGCTGAACCCTCCGCTGGCCGTGTAAAGACTGGCGCCTGGAGAAGCATCTCCTCATAATCACTTAACTTTGGGAAGTCATTGTCTCCAATTTAAGAAGTAGATGAAAAACAGGGCAAGTGACTGAGATCGTTATTATCTCAGGCTATTGCCCTGCCTCGGAACAGTTTCTGCTTGTGGTTAAATTAAAAACACGGATTTCCATATGGCTTCCCGGTTTTACTATAAATTCTAACGTGTTTCTCAATTCCGACCGGCTCTACCGCGGTAGGTGCGAGATCGGAAGCGATTGCGGGTCTTTTGCCTTGTATATGATCTCTGAATTGTGATTTGCGAATTTGTGCTTGAGAACGAATCATCCTGGTCGTGGTCAGAGGAGTCATGGTCCTCTGAATCGTGGTTCCCATCGTTGTCATGATCATCATGTGAGCCAGTATCATCTACTGAATCATCGTCGTCATCAGGATGGTTGGGTTCCCCCGGATTATGGTTTTCTGAATCGTCGTCACCAGAGTTATGATCATCTCCCGGTGAGTTATCATCTCCTGGAATGACATCGGCTGAAGAATCCGAATCGGTTGGTTGATCATCCTCAGCAGCATCGCTCAATTGATCGTCGTCGGCATCTCTCAGGGTTCCGCCATTTCCCGTTGTAGTCGAAGTCTCGCTGCCCACACTGCCTGTGGAAGATGGGAACTGATGATTGCCGAAAGAGTTCGTAGAACTGCCTGACATAGAGTATCCGGAAGTCTGGCTGAAGCCACCACTGGACTGATTTGGAAGTCCCTGACGATTTCCAATGTTAGATGAGAAATCACGTTGTGCTTTGCTGTCTGTCACTCCGGAGCTTACTGGTTCTGTAGAATCAACCTTTGTTTCAGCAACTGCAGCTTCCTCAATCTCGGGTTCAGCTTCGTCCTGCTCATTCTCGTTCACAGAGAGTTCGGATACTTCCCTATTCTTCTGCTCTTCAATCGAGTCTCCACTTAAATCGGACGCAAATAACAATTCACCCAGTGGTGATAACTTCTGGAAGATTTTCGAGCCCTCTTTTGCAAATATACTTCCCATACCGAGGGAGATCGTAATGAGTGTAATGGTAAGAATACCGGTTCGAGACTTGATCATTGACAGTTCCTTTCGAGCGTCCTGCATCTCGTCAATCGATTTGCCGTGCAGCAATTAGAGTGTGCGATGAAGAGATTTGAACATGGAAATATGAGCATGGATGTGTTTCTTTACCAATGCAATACGCATGCCACTTCAATGATCAACTTGAAAGTCCATGATTCCCTGAAATTAGTTATGAAGTGATCAATCTATTTACATTTCACTTAAGTATTGGAAATGATCTAACCAGGAAATGGAAAGAATCTATCCTCGACACAACATTGATTCAGCGAACAGGAACCGCTCATTTCTCGCATTCACTTTTCTGATGAAAGCACTTTCACACTCTGATCCGAAAGTTCAAAGTACTCAGTCACAGGCACCATTTCGATATCAGCGAATTCCACATGCTCAATTGCAAAAGGACCGCACTCAGGTTTCCAGGTGAATGAAACTGAATCATTTTTCACCCACTGACTACTCAGCTGATCTGCGATAGTCTGCATTTTATTAGAACCGGTATCTTCTCCCATCTGATACTGCAAAGAGAAGATCATGAGTGATTCGTCTCGCCAATATCGGAAGGACTTATTTTCCAGGGGCTGACCAGCAATGTCACAGATTAGGAGCAACTGTCTCATTGTCTGTTCAACAGCCGACTTCTCCCTTGTCCTTTGAAAGATGCGGACAAACAGATATGTCTCTTCCAGTTTATAGTCTGATGTCATCAGTTCATCTTTCCTATGGATAGAGTCAGCAACAATAATCTCCAAGGCATCCGAAGAACACGCTAATGCAAAATGTGATCAACATCACGATGATGCTTACAACCAGTCCGCTGAAAAATATTATTCCGGCAGCCGTTCCAACCATCACGAGTCCCTGAAGGAGTGCGACATGCATACTTTCTCCGGAACTCGAGGTTGGAATGTTGTTTGGCAAAGATAGTGAATGTAATGAGGTGTAAGAGCAGTAACAGAGACCAAGGCCGCCCAACCGCCTGTCAGCTTTCCAATCTCCTGCAGATTGGAGAAATCAACTGATTGAGTTCCAGATAAAACCAGCAGTACGCCCGTGGTCACTGCCGCTGTCCCCCAGAAAACGACTTCGAATAGAAAGAGATTTCTCAACGAGGGAATGACAAAGCTTGCCGCTTGTGCTCTGATCCGAGAGTTCTATCCGGGCATAACGGGCAAAAGCCGTTCGGCCATACCAGGCATAACTCCGCAAAACATCAACCCTGTGAGAATCAGGAGCAGATAGAACATTTCAGGTTCGCCTTGATTTTCAGAAAACAATTAATGGGCTTTGCAAACAACAACCCTTTGATTGAAAGGCGAGCTTTCCTTCTATATCTCACTCACATTCTGTAAAAAAATACGAACCGGAATTGATTACGTGCAATCAGCGGGAAAAGATCACGGGATAATCGGAGAAATTTGATGTGGCCATTTAATAGAAAAGTCTGTTGAGCTTCCCCCATGGAAGTATGCAGCTCTGGAGAAAGATGACACCGAGTTCACGCTGTGTAGTGGTCAATGGCAAGTGAGTGATGGCGGGGACTCATCGCAGATAATTGAACTGGGAAGAGCTCATGATTGCGTGGGTCGGATTCGACTTTCATGCGATGCAGAGGGACTCTCGCAAGTCGACGTGGAGACTAGTGGCTTATTTGAAGATTCCAGCTGGTCACAAATAGAAATTGTCATCGATTCCGGCATCGTTGTTTTTCGTGAGACCGGATCTTTCGAGCGCGCGAATTTCAATGACAAACGAAGTCGCGAATTCGCTGCTTTTTCAAGGCATATTTGGAAGGTCGGCAAAAACCACACCTGCGTTCTGGTGTCTAATCAGGAAGGCCACATAGTGGCGATCTCGATTTTCCCTCCCTGTGGAGATGGTGCCTATCCAGTCATTCGCAGCAAGAGTGAATGTGGAAGTCGAATCACGATTCTGTTCGCGGTAGAGAATTGAGTTGTTGTAGAGCGTGATGGTGATTTTGTAGGTCAGGCATTGCCTGACTTATCATCCAGCGCGTTCAGCAACATAGATTTCAGGGATCAGCAACCTTCAGAAAACAACGTTGAATTTTGCAGAGACATTGTTGATGGTGCGAAGGGATAGCGCAATTTTTTGCGTGATGAACATCGCTCAGAAAGTTCGTCAGGCAGTGCCTGACCTACAAAAGACCTCTTCACGAAGCTTCCGATAGCGACAGTTCTTCAGCGTGGAGGGAGACGATGGTGATGCCGAGGCGGTTGGCGAGTTCGATGACTTCGTCCTGACCGATCATGATTGTTTCACCACTCTCAATCGCCAGCACGCGTCCTCCCGACTCGTACATGTTCTGAATCGTTTCCAGGCCGACCGTCGGAACATCGAAGCGGCGGTCCTGTTGCGGTTTGGCGACTTTGACGACGGTGAAGCCTCCCCGTTTACAGAGAGTGCCTGCCCGTTTGATCGCTTCGTCTGTCCCTTCGATTGCTTCGACAGCGATGACCGCAGTGTCGTTGACACAGACAGTCTGGCCAACATCGAGACGTCCCATCTCTTTGGCGAGGTCCCAACCGAATCGAATATCACGCCACTGGGCGCTGGACGGTTTGCGTTTGGTTAAAAATCCGTGAGGCACGAGTAACTCCGGGCAATAATCTAGAGCCGATTCGAAAAGGATTTGATCACGTTCAAATTCGCGGATGACCGCCAGCAGCAGGGTGTCATCTTTTTTATTATGAGCGGCGTAACTTAACCACATATGCACTGCCCGCCAGTCAGGCAGATTTCGGAGCCAGCGAAATTTGCGGAAGAGGACGACTTTGTGAATCTTCCCGGCCATGACAGCCCGCGTCACTCCCGCACGACGGAAACAGCGAATTGCGCGACCAATTTTCGTGAGGGGGACGGTGCTGTAACTGTGGCAGATGGAACGTAACTCTTCCGAGGCCATTTCTTTCACACCCAGACCGACGACATAATGTCCCTGTCTGCGCGCCGCCCGGGCAAAGTCGATGGGAAACTGCCCTGCTCCGGCCAGTAAACCAATCTTCTTCCGTTCGCCGAATATTCCAATCTGGCTGTCGGTTTGACTATTCATTCGATCCCTGAATGATTCCTTATGTTAGCTGTCGCTGTTTATTGCTCAGGCCGCTTCTGATCCACTGGGGCCTGATTGTTCCAGTTGAGCTTCCAACTGTTTGATCTGTTTGGTTAAGTCTCGTAACTGCTGCCGCATTTCCGGTAAACGACCAATGATCTTGGAAGCCTTAATCGCCACCTCAATCGGTTCAGCAGGTGCTCCGAGATAAGTTCGGCCACCTTCCATGTCGGTGTGCACTCCCGTCTTGGCTCCGAAGATTGATCCTGTTCCAAGATGCACATGATCCGCGACGCCCACCTGACCCGCGCAGACGACATAGTCGCCTGTGGTTGTGGAACCGGCGAAGCCGACCTGAGAGGCGAATACGTTATGTTTTCCGATGCGGCAGTTATGCCCGATCATCACCATGTTGTCGATTTTAGTTCCTTCGGCAATCACCGTTTCCCCGGCCATCGCCCGATCGATAGTCGTGCAGGCTCCAATCTCAACATCGTTTTCAATGCGAACAGTCCCCAACTGCGGAATGCGAACATGGCGTCCTTCGTGCAAGCGGTAGCCAAAGCCATCGGCACCAATCACAGCGTTCGCGTGAATGATCACATTGTTCCCGAGAATCACATCGTGATAGAGAACGGTGTTAGGATAGATTGTGACATTGTCCCCCAATCGGCAACCATCGCCAATGACTGCCCCGGACATGATGCGGCAGTTTTCACCAATCACGACTTCTTCACCAATAATCGCTCCGGGGTAGATGTGTGAATCACTCCCAATTGTGGCAGATTCAGCGACGACTGCTTCCGGTGATATTCCTACATCGGGTAACTGGCGCTGAGGTCGAAAATATTCGATTGCCTGAATGAAACTATTAAGCGCATCTTTAACTAACAGAAAAGTACGAGACTCTTTTTCCTGGTCCGGGATTTCTGCCTGCAGATTTGCGGGTAACAGAATGGCGCCCGCCTCGCTTTTGCGTAATGTCTTAAAGTGCTTCGCTTCACCGACAAAGGAAACATGATCTCCCTCTGCAAAATCGAGAGGTTGGGCATCGGTCAGGGTGATATCATGAGGACCGACGATCTCCGCATTCAACAGTTGCGCCAGTTGTAAAGCGGTGCATGTCATTTATCGCATCCCTGCAAGGCTGGAAATTTGTGTAAGTCGATGAGCATCCATTAGATATAGATATTAAAACACCCTGTTTTTTAGCTGTTTGTGGCATTTTCTACAAGAGCGATCCTGCTGAGACTCAATCTCGCCAGTTTCGGTCGGTGACAGCACAAAAACTATAGTCAGATAAACACCTTAATTCGTTGCATTTTCGCCCTGAAATACGTACTCTTCTCTATTCATTCCACCTCCTCCCCTCTGCATAATTTCATGTCGATCCGAATTGTTAACATCCGACTCCCGATTGAGGAGCCCGAAGAGGCTCTCCGTCTGGCTATTGCGCGACGACTGGAGCTCAAAGCGGACTCGATCAGCGGCTGGAGAATCCTGCGACGCAGCCTGGATGCTCGCTCTCGATTTCAACTGAAATACGTCTACTCGGTTCAGGTCTCTATCCCGGACGCCGAGAAACATCTACAGAAGCTGAAAAATCCGAATGTCAGCCTTCATCAACCCGAGACATTCGAAGACTACGACGGTCACCCCGAACGTTTAACACAGCGTCCCGTCGTGATCGGTTCAGGACCGGCCGGACTTCTGGCTGGATATTATCTCGCCCTCAAAGGGTATCAACCCCTCATTGTTGAACGGGGAGTTGCAGTTAAAGAACGCGTCCCTGAAATCAGGCGTTTTGACCGGGGAGAACCTTTCGAACAGGAAAACAACTACCTGTTTGGAGAGGGAGGTGCCGGTTGCTTCAGCGATGGCAAACTGACATGCCGCATGACCGGCCCCGATGTCGACTGGACCTTAGAACGATTTGTCGAGTGTGGTGGTCGGGAATCGATTGTCTATGAACACCGCCCCCACCTGGGAAGTAACCGCTTACCGCTGATCTGTCGAAATTTTCGCCGCAAGATTGAAGAGCTGGGTGGTGAATACAAATTTAACTGCCGACTGGAATCGCTCGATATTAACGATGGTCAATTGGTCGGTCTGCATACTTCTTCAGGTTACATCAAAACCAGTCATGTCATTCTGGCAATCGGACATAGTGCACGAGATACCTATCAAACGTTATTTGAACAGGGAGTTCCCTTCGTTCAGAAAGCTTTCCAACTTGGATTACGAATTGAACAACCGCAAACTGAGGTGAACGAACACAAGTACGGACATCCACATTATCTTGAATTACTCGGAGCCGCTGACTATACGATGTCCGCCACCTGTGGAGATCGTGAACTTTATTCGTTCTGTATGTGTGCTGGAGGGATCATCATCCCGAGCATCTCAGAACCGGGGATGTTCTGCTCCAATGGGATGAGTCGATCCCGTCATGACACTCCCTATGCTAATAGTGGTTTAATGGTGACACTGAATCCGGAAGAATTCGGGAGCACGCATCCCCTCGCTGGTATTGAGGTGCAACGTCAATACGAACGTATTGCCTACCAGATTGCGGGATCAGATTATCGCTCCCCCATACAACGCGCAATGGATTTCCTGGAGAACCGATCCCCTGCCCCATCCGAGCAACTTGACTGTTCTTATCAACGTGGCGTTCAACCTGCCGATTTAAGACAGGTCCTCCCTCCCGTTGTTTTGAACTCGTTGCAGAACGGGCTCCCCGCACTGGATGAAAAATGGGGAGGAGACTATTTCAAGAACGCGATTTTTGTTGGACCTGAAATGCGTGGCAGCGCCCCGGTTCGCATAGAGAGAGACCGGGAAGATCGCCAATGCCCGAATATCAAAGGGCTCTACCCAGTAGGCGAAGGGGCAGGATACGCCGGCGGGATCGTCAGTGCTGCGGTCGATGGTTTGCGCTCGGCCCGGGCGATTGTGAAACAACTCTAATCGCTGCCTCGAAACTCAACCAGAGCTTCATTTAAACAGCGTCCGACAGTAGTTTAAGCTCAGACAACTTCGGAAGAAGTTTCGGAGTTGGCTTTCTCTTCGTCATCTCCCTGACCAATATCAATCCAGCCTTTTTTCCAGAAGTAAAAGAGCATTCCTCCCGCGGTCAGGAGCATAAGTATCCACACCGTGGGGTAGGCCCATTCCATCTGGAGTTCGGGCATATGTTTGAAGTTCATCCCGTAAATACCCGCCAGGAATGTGAGAGGAATGAATATGCTGGCCATGATCGTCAACACCTTCATGACTTCATTGGTACGGTTGGCGATCGAGGAGAGATAAGTATTCATCAACCCCGTCACCATCTCCCGATACATTTCAGCAACCTCTGAAGTTTGCACGCAATGGTCGTAAGTATCTCTCAAGTAGATGCGTACATTTTCGGAGATAGCAGGATAATCTCCGCGGACCATGCGATTAATCGCTTCACGCTGCGGCCAGATACTGCGACGTAAATTGACCAACCGATTTTTCATGCGGTTCAATTCTCTCAGCAGTTCTGGTGTCGGATCAGAAATGACATCATCTTCAAGTTCTTCAATCTGATCTCCCAGCACTTCCAGTGCCGGGTAGTAAGCATCGATGATTGTATCTGCGATGGCATACGCCAGAAAATCAGCTGCCTGGTGGCGGATCGTTGAGGTTTTGCTGCGAATACGTCGACGAACCGGGTCGAGAATATCACCATGCTTCTCCTGAAAGGTGAGTACATAATTCTTACCTAGAACGATACTGACCTGTTCTAGATCAATTTCACCAGACTCATGTACCTGCACCATGCGCACGATGATTAAGACCTGATCTCCGTACGATTCTGTCTTGGGACGCTGCGGAAGATTGACGACATCTTCCAGTAACAGAGGATGCAGCTGAAAAAGATCGCCGATTTCCTGCATAACCGATCTATCGCCGAAGCCCTGGATATCAACCCAGCTGACCTGTTTATCTGCAAAGGCAGAGGCGAGATGCTCGACCTTCTCGACTTTCCTCTACGAGAGTCTCTGGCGAATAGCTGATCAGCTTGATTCTGGGCTCTGGTGCCGCTTTGGGAATCACCAGTGTTCCCGGCCGTGCCCCGACCTTTGGCTGTCGTTTCATGAATAAGGAGGCAAACATGGCTCTCTCTTTCTTTGAGTGGTTTTATGACAGACAACAAAAATTAAGGAGGGACAATATAATGGTCCTGAAACCCTCTGATGGGTCACCTTGAGCCTTTATTTGCGGGCTCATGACAGGCCACAACCGGGCTTCAGGGTCGGTTCTAAGGTTTAAGGGTATCGTAACACGTCATAAAAAAAGGCAACAAGAACATCGCCTTGTCACCTTTTTTCTATACTATAAGTCGTCCTGAAACCTTCTGATGGGTCACATTGAACCTTGATTTACAGGTTTATGAACACGCACAACCGGGCTTCAGGATTAGTTCTACTTCAGCAAGTTATTTCAATTACATTCAGCAACCAGTGGGCTCGGCCAGTTCTTTGAGGAAGAACAATCGACCCGCCAGAGTGGGCATGTAGTAGATGGAATCCAGGTGGAAGGGCCATGCCGCAAGGTCATCCACAAACTGGAGACCCCGCCACATCATCCCGCGTGAAAGTGTTCCATCCGCACCACCAATGATCTTGTCAGCCTGCAGAAATAGACCTGGACCGATCGTATTTGGCGAAAGCGGGGACAAGAGTTGTACGACTTTTAAAACTGGTAATCGCATCTCTGCTCAATGGTCAGCGGGTGCAGTCGAGCCGCCGATCCGATGAGTTTGAGCTTTCCAGTCTGCTTCAGTTTCAAACTCTTCAGCAAAGTGAGGTTCCCAGAAGGCGATGTGACAAACACGACCAATCCCGAAGATACAGACAAGTTTCGCTCCCTCTTTTTTGAGAGCTGCAATTTTCTCGCCGTAACTGGGCAAGACATCGGGTGTTGCGAAGTGACGTTGTGAAACCGGAACAGTTAAATCACCAAGTGGATTATAGAACGCGTCGGCCATCGCATTCTGAAACGCCCCCGGATCGCTGGAGTCGAGGGTATTCCCTGCCGAATCACTCCATTCATCCATGTTGAACCCGTAACAGTGGTCACAGGAGATGTTCCACTCTTTCAGGAAGTAGACTGCCCAGCGATACATCCCCATCGGTCCCACCGGCAGAATCAACGCTAGTTTCTCTCCTGCATCGCGGCTTTGCTTGATGGTGTGTGCGATTTCATGCCCCAGCATCATGTCGAAGTCGGCAACATCGTCACAGGGGATCGGCTCGAAACCAGGGTTCCACCAAGATTGCCGTTTGGTGATCGACTCCGGGTCATCATCGACACAATCATCAATCTTCTTCAAATCCCAACCAGCTGGAAAAAAACCTTCCAGCATTGAACCTTGAATCGTACTGAGCAAATCCATCACAAAGCTTTCTATAAAGGACAGGACAACAGAAGTCTCTCTGAAGAGTGAGCTGTTTTCTTCCATCATAGTAAGCCAGATTTCAGTTGAAAATGCAAACGCATGTCCAACTGATCTCTGAGATAATTCAGTGCCGGGGTTATTTCGCTGGTTTTTCGAACTCTTTGATCTTCTCGCTGAAAAATTCAGGGGGTAGCTGGGAGCCAGGCTGATCACCTCGTATTCGGAAACAATTTCGGAAACAGGCTCTATCTGTCCCGAAACTTCTCACCATACATCTTCTGACTCGCTTTCTGAGGATACCAGATATCACTCTCGCATTCCTGCCAGTTGAGCACTTCGTAAGTAAACAGCATGCGTCGCTGATCGTCTTCCCTGAGTTCTTCTGTCATCTTACCTGGAATAAAATTATGCTCCGGATCCAGAGAATAGACATACTCGGTGATTTGTCCTTTTCCATCTTTTTGATTCCAGGCCCTCTTTACGCAGGACGAGTTCTACGGATTTGGCCCTTCGATTTTTTCCGGATTGATAGAAACGCAGCTGAATTTGACCATTTCCTGAGTAAGCGGGTCGAGTAATTCAACCTGCTTCGCTTTGAGCAAAGAGACGATGCTCGATAGCAGCACCGTTTTAGGTTTCCTGCTGAGGCTTCTTTCTTTCAGAAAACAGTGGGGGAGGTAGAGGTAATTTTTAGATTCCGAGACCGCCTGTTTTTCTGTAACAGCTCCATCCAGAGTCTCTATGCGTTCTAGACCATCACAAATATCATCCCAGCTGTTCAAACTGTCGAGAAATTGAAACTGAGGATCCCCTTTCCCTTTTCTTTCTGTTTTGAGCAGATAAACAGGGTTCACTTCGGCTTCAAAACTATACATGTCAATCTGATTGACCGCTTTGAATTCTCCTCGGATCAGAGCCCAACTGGTAACTGTTTCGTAACCATCCAGTCGGGCCTGCTTGAAGGTCGATAAGTAATCCCTCCGGTTGCTCGGGTATTCCCTGAAAATCGGGAGGCAACTTCATCGATTCCATGTAGTTGTAGTTTTTGAACTTCTCCACTAATTCGATCGCTGAATAGTGAGCTTCGTTTTCCTTTAACTTGCTCTCCAGCCGCATCCAGTGCTGCCACTTGCTCGGCAGAAAGCGTGACTGACTCGGTTTTGAATTTGGTTGCTTTTGTCTCACTTTAGAGCTGGAGAAGATTCAGCAGAGCCAGAACTGAAATACCAGCCCACAAACCCAATCAGTACCAGCAGGGCGATCAGCATCCCCATACTGAATTGTTTAGCAGAAACAGACATGAGCTCACTCCATCTGGAAGTTAAGAGAGAACTGAATGATTCCGGGAGTGAGGATGAGAAGACCGAGCAGCATCGCCCCCTGATAATGCGTGTCTAACTCAATTAAAGCGAGTCAAGGTGCGAAGTGAGCCTGACAGGATGGACTTGATGCTCGTATGCCATTTACTACGATACCTGAATCGAGAGTCAGGTTCACGTCCATATGAGAGTTTTTATCAGGAACTAGAACGAGGCAGAAATCGAAAGAGCTAATTCCCTGCTCTTCAGACGCCTTCACAAGCTTTTCGGCTTCCTCAGTGAAGAAGTTTGCCGGGTACTCCGGATTCAAGGAGATGACTTCGAAAGTGATTTCCTGAGTGGGAAGTTCCTGCTGCTCGCCTTCATAGGGAATCGTTTTGACATGATACTCAGCTTGCAGAGGAAACCAGACCCCTCCTCAAGCTTCTGCCATTGCAGCACCTGGTATATGGAACCTGATACCCACTGCTGATTACGATAACCTTCAACTTCGATCCGTTCCGGTAGATAGTTCTTGAGAGGATTCAACAAAACATTAAAACGGGCCGTCGGTTCAGGATAATTTTTTGAAGTGGGTGAAGCTGTTTGAACCATGAAGAATGGTTTCTCGATACCATTCTCTGATTTCGTCCCCATGTAACGGCAAGTAATTTCAGATCGAAAAGAATCGGAGATTGGATAGAACACCGTCGGTTCATCCCCTCGTGGGAGAGCAGTTCGGAAAAGAGCATGTTTCGATGCCAGTGATTTCCTGGCTGAGTCAATGTATGGGGTTGAAATCGAACACCATTCCAATCGATTTTGACATTGTTATTACTCGCCTTCCTGTACGATGATCGAATCAACGATTCGCCGTCATAGACTGATATTTCTCGGCGTTCACCCTTAGCTAAGGCATGGGCTATCACTTGTTTATCTACGTCTTGAATGATAAAAGCCCCTAAATCGTACTTTTCGAGATCAGAGAATAACCTCCCCCATTCGTGATGATATGCTCTTCAAAGATATCATCAAGTTGCAGAAAACGATGTGTATCCCCTTCTCCAATGGAAAATCGATCAGAGGATTCGGCTCTCCCATTAGCAACCGCCTTCTCCAGATTCAGATCCATTTCCGGGGGGAGAACCGTCCTGTCATCTTTGTCCCCGGAGAGTATTTTTCCATGTTTTATGAACTCGATATTCTGATATTTATTCTCTTGCTCTTTGAGCACAGCAATGAGTTGCTTTAACTTCTTCAGAATCGTAGTCTGATTCAGGCAATAGAACTGGAGTGAGGACTTTCGTGACCGATTTTTTCTGAGCTAGAGCTGGAGCCTTGGTTTCAACAGTTTCAGAACCGCCACTTAAAAACAATCCCGCTCCGATTCCAGCCAGTAACAGAACAGCTCCACTCACAACTTTTGTGCTCTTCGAGACAGTCATCCAGACAACCCCCTTGGTAAGTTTTGTTGAGGCTGGTGCTCCGAGAGTTATACCGACATTGGAAGAAGTCTGTAACAGACATTGTTCCGACTACCTGCTCCACCAGCTGCCCCGAAATTGTGGAGGCGGCGAATACATTGCTGCTGTTCCAGAGAGCCAGAACGGCGGTTAATTCCACACCACGCTTGATTAAATTCCGTTTGAGTAATTTTCGTCCTCTGGCCAGGCGTGCTTTGATTGCGGAAGCTGTCAGTCCCAATTCTTCAGCAGCTTCCTCCTGGGTATGCCCCTCCAGATAACAGAGCACGACCGACTCCTGATACTTCGAGGGTAATGAGTCGATCGCCTGAAGAGTGCTTCTACTTCACCTTGCGTCTGTTGGTTCTGACTTTCCACTCATCACAGTTTCCAGTTGCTGTTGGTCGACTCCACTGATTGTTTTTCTGGAAAGTTTCAGCTGACCTATAGCCTCGTTACGGGCAACTTGAAACAACCAGGTCGCCACTGTTTGGCGATTCCGAATCTGGTTGCCCTGTTCCATTAAAATACGGAAAGTTGACTGAAACGCGTCCTCAACCTCAGCTGTTGAGTTCAGATACTGGTGACAAACTTTCCAGACGAGTCCCGGAATGTCGTTCGATGAGCAAGGTGAGCCGCATCGCGATCCTGATGATCCAGATAGGCACTCATCAAATCGGCATCACTTACTAATCGGGTCACAACTGCTCTTTTCCAGTAAGACAAAACAACTCTGAGAAATGTTATGGGCGACTCATCCTTAACACTTCCTCTAACTCAAAAGAGAGATTTGAGGGGGCACCCGCCCTCTGAATTTTGAGTTCTCGCACCATATTTCACAAATTCAGTCACTGACAGATGCTTGACGGAAAGTAAGCCGCAACGTACGCTGATTCTTAGTGTATACACTTAACACTCTTCTATGAACTCTTTTTCCAATCCATCATTCACCTGGAGTAGTTTGTACCATGAGTTTCACCTGTAGATTATCTCCGTTCAGACTGCTTGTCCTTTCATTCTACCTGAGTGGCAGCCTCTTGAGTGCCGAGGAACCGACTCCGGAAAAAAGTCAGCAACTGGACTTGGGGAATGGTGTGCAACTTGAAATTGTGTACATTCCACCGGGGGAATTCAAAATGGGGAGCACTCCCGAGGAGAAAGCCTGGGCGACTGGCATTGAGGGAGGAGCAACACCAGGAACGGAACGGGAAGAATACGAAGGGAAAGCTCCCCGGTCCATGAAAGTAACTGATGGATTCTGGATGGGACGCACAGAGGTCTCCGTCGGTCAATTCAAACAGTTCGTTGCAGAAACGGGCTATGTGAGTGACGCCGAAAAACCGGGCGGGTGGACACAGATATTTGACCCGAATTGGGAGATATCCGGCCTCGCACCACCTCACCCCTGGATTGTGAGCGATAGCCACAGTTGGCGCGACCCTGGTTTCGCTTTTCCTCTCCGTGACGTCTACCCCGTGGTCTGTGTCAGCTGGAATGACTGCCGCGCGTTCTGTGAATGGCTCACCACCAGAGAACGACAGGCTGGTCGGTTGGATGACCAACTGGAATATCGACTCCCTACTGAAGCAGAATGGGAATACGCCTGCCGTGGTGGTAAAGAAAGCACTTACTTCTGGTGGGGAAATGATCTGAAAGATGGTGAAGGCCGCTTGAACATCTCGGCTGTTGATTTTCTTCCTGGTCGGAACAAAATCGGCCGCTGGCAAACGCTCCCTGGAGCGATGGTTATGCGTTCGTCTCTCCAGTGGACCATTACGGAGTGAATGGCAGAAACGGTTTTAGTCTCGCCGACACCTGTGGTGGTGTCTGGGAAATTGTCTTAGATCACTTCGACCCAACCGGAGGTCATGAAGAATTGTACTGGACTGAAGAAAAACGTCGCCCTGTATGCAAAGGGGGAAACTACTTTGATGTGCCCGGTAACGCTCGATGCGCAGTTCGACTTGGTTTGTACACCGATTATTATTCCGACTCGCGCGATGGATTCCGTATCTGCCTGGGTGTCGATAAGCCGTAATCGATTTTTGAAAATGATCAGGTTCCCAGCTACATCACCCTTCAATCTCTTATGGATTTATAATGAGTTATAGAACCAAGTGCATTCTTCTACTGATCATCAGCAGCTTGCCAGTTAATTTCTCCTCAGCACAAGAAAGTACTCCTGAAAATCAGAAACTCACCCCGATACAGGAAGTCCAGAGTTTTACACTCAGTGAAGGGTTAACCGCATCTGTCGTAACCAGCGAGCCGGATGTCAGCCAGCCTCTCTCCATTGAATTCGATGATCGGGGGCGTATGTGGGTTTTACAATACCTGCAATACCCCATCCCCAATGGGCTGAAGGGCAGTTGAGGTCGATCAATACCTGCGGACAAAGTACGACAAACTTCCGGAACCTCCTCCAAATGGCCCTACGGGCGAGGACCGCATCTCGATCTATCAGGACACCGATGGCGATGGAGAGATGGAACTGGTCAGCCATTTTCTTTCGAATCTCAATCTCGCTTCAGGGTTCGCGCTCGACCATAATGGTGTCTATGTCGTTCAGCCCCCTTACCTGCTCTATTATGCGGACGAGAATCACGATGACATATCTGATGGAGATCCCCAGGTTCTCCTGACAGGTTTCGGCATGGAAGACGCGCATGCCTTTGCCAATTCTCTCACCTGGGGACCGGATGGCTGGTTATATGGCGTCCAGGGAAGCACCGTCACGGCCAATATCCGCGGCATTGAATTCCAACAGAGCGCGTTACCATCCGGAAACAGATCGCTTTGAGCTCTTCTCGGAAGGAGGCGGTAACTCCTTCGGGCTCGATTTCGACCGGATTCGGAAATGTGTTTGCCGGTGGAAACACAGTGGAACCACTCGTTCATCATGTTCAGGGAGCCTACTATGTGAAAGGCTTTGGCAAACATGGTCCGCTGCATAATCCTCATAGTTATGGTTACTTCCAGCCGGTATTACATCATGGGTATGTAGGCGACAGTTTAACGGGCGGGTTCGTCCTCTATCAGGGAGGCGCCTTTCCGGAACAGTTTAATAACAGCTGCATTGCCCCCAACACGCGGCACAGTGCGATGCGGTGGAGCACAATCGAAGCGCGGGGATCGACTTTCGCCACCAGGGCCGCCGGCGATTTCATCACGTCAACCCACAATTGGTTTCGTCCTGTGGAATCAACAGTAGGTCCCGATGGAGCCCTGTATGTCGCCGACTGGTACGATTACAACATCGCCCACTCGTCGCCTCAAAACCACGGCCAGTGGTACATGCCGAGCCGGTTCGATGGTCGCATTTTTCGAATCGCTCCTCCAGAAGTGAAACCCGTTCCCAGCTTCAGTATCGATCTTACCAAGCTGGATAGTACTGCTTTACTGGAACTACTTGAGCATAAGAACGCATGGTATGCCCGCAAGGCACAACGCTTGTTAGTTACTCGGGAAGACAACCATCTTGCGGACAAGCTGAAACAACTGGCGTTGCAATCCGAGTCACAAACTCTGGCATTACAGGGATTATGGATTCTCTCCCAGCGGGGAGAGATGACCGAATCTCTCGCTTTAGAACTGCTCGCGAGCCCGCATGAATACGTCCGGGCATGGACAATTCGACTACATGGGGACTCGAATGAACTCTATCCCAGTTTTCATGAAGCCTGCCTGGAACTGGCCGAAAATGATCCCAGCCCGATTGTTCGGTCTCAACTCGCCTGCACTGCCAAACGAATTCCCGGTGAACAGACTCTAGCGCTGATCAGTCGATTGTGGAACCATGAGGAAGACCTCGAAGATCCTTTCATTCCACTTCTCATCTGGTGGGCACTTGAAGACAAATCGATCTCCGATATGTCAGAGGTCACGAATCTCTTCACAGAAGAGTCGATCTGGCAGCGACCGCTGGTTAAATCAACGATTATTGAACGTCTGGGACGCCGATACACGGCTGAGCAAAGTGAAGATGCCTATGCCGCCCTGGCGACCCTGCTCGATCATGCTCCAGATCAGGAGTCTGAAGAATTACTGATCCTCGGCATGACCGAGGCCCTCACCGGACGTCAACTGAAGTCAGTTCCGCTCGTCTTAGCCCCGGCATTGAAAGCTCTGATCGACGAAAACCCCACAGCGCCGCGTGTTGTGCAACTCGCACTCCGTTTTGGCTTAAGTGAAGCGGAACCGATCGGTTTGGAATTATTGCAGCAGGGGAAGCTGAGCGTTGCTGAACAAGTCGAGTTGATTACCTGTCTGGGTCAAACGGGCTCGTCTGCTGTCATTTCTCCTTTGCTGGAAGAATTAGAAACAACTGAGAGCGAGGCGATCAAGCTTTCCCTGCTGGAAGCACTAGGCAGGTTTGATGCCCCACAGATTGGCGAGCATTTGCTGGCACAACTTTCTGTCAACTCTGGAAAATTACGAGAGCAGACAATCACCCTGCTTTGCAGTAGACTGGCGTGGTCCAGTCAGCTACTCCAGTCGATTGAAACCAAACAAGTCCCCTCCTCCGAAGTGACATTAGATCAAGTCCGTCAGTTGCTGGTTCATCAGGATCCGGATTTTCAGGAAAGGGTCAAACAGATTTGGGGAACAATTCAACCCGCCACCGCTCAGGAGAAACAGGGCCGCATCAAAGCGATCCTCAAAATTCTTTCTCAGGCAGATGGGGACTCAACGAATGGTCAGCTTCTCTTTAAAAAGAATTGCGCCACCTGTCATAAACTTCACGGTGAGGGGAACAGTATCGGCCCGGATTTGACCGGTGCGGAACGGAAAGATCAACGTAAACTGCTGGAGAACGTTGTTGATCCGAGCGCCATGATTAGAGCTCAGTATATTTCCTACACGGTGATCACCACCGAAGGTCGCGTCCTTACAGGCTTGCTGGCCGACTCCAATGAAAACACAGTCACACTCGTCGATAAACAGAATAATCGCACCGTTCTGAATCGCGATGAAATCGATGAGATGGAAGAGTCAAAACTCTCACTCATGCCGGAGAAAATACTCGAACCACTCTCCAACCAGGACCTTCGCGACCTCTTTGCCTATCTTCAGGCGAATTAAAGAGAGTATGATCGCAGTTGAAGAAATAAATCACTCCTCCTGCAATTGCACACTCCAATGTTCAAATCATTTGTAAACTGGAAAATGCTGTCGATTGCCCTGCTGGCAATCATTGCCATCCTGGTTCATCTTGTATTTCGTTATTTTTCCAGCGACCCGGAATCTCACTGGATACAAGCGCCGCTCTATATAGCCCTCATTCTGGGAGGGGGGCCGCTCGTCTGGGAGCTGCTCCTCAATCTGATCCGTCGAGAATTCGGTTCAGACCTGCTCGCCGGAATCTCAATTGTCACTTCCGTTATCCTGGGAGAATATCTCGCAGGTACACTGGTAGTCCTCATGCTCTCTGGTGGCGAAGCACTCGAAGCTTATGCGGTTCAGAGTGCTTCCGCCGTCTTGCGGGCTCTCTCCCAACGCATGCCGACCACAGCTCATCGCAAGCTGAAACATGAGCTGGAAGAAGTTCCCGCAGAGAGTTTGCAGATTGGCGATATCGTCGTCGTTTTTCCACACGAAGTCTGCCCTATCGATGGAACTGTCGTCGAAGGTCACAGTGTAATGGATGAATCGTACCTGACCGGTGAGCCTTACATGATGTCCAAGACACCAGGCTCGACGGTCATGTCGGGGGCAGTCAACGGTGAGGGGGCCTTGACGATCCGGGCGGATAAACTTGCCGAGAACTCGCGCTTTGCGCAGATCGTCAAAGTCATCGAAACATCCCAGGAACAGCGACCTCACATCCGGCGTCTCGGTGATCAACTCGGTGCGATTTACACTCCGATCGCTGTCTCTCTCGCCTTGATTGCCTGGTTCTTCAGTGGAGAACCGATTCGTTTTCTGGCCGTCCTTGTCGTCGCCACCCCCTGCCCATTGCTGATTGCCATTCCCGTGGCCATCATCGGTTCGATCTCTCTGGCTGCAAAACGGGCGATCGTCATTCGAGATCCGACTGTCCTCGAAAAAATTAACAGCTGCCGCACCGTTATTTTCGACAAGACAGGCACCCTGACCTACGGCGAACCTCATCTGACCGAGCAGATTTATGCCTCTGGAGTCAACGCTCAGGAAGTTCTTTCGCTGGTTGCGAGTATCGAGCGGTACTCAAAACATCCTCTTGCCGAAGCGATTGTGAACCAGGCGAATAAGGAACACCTGCTGCTGCACGAAGCGACTGAGATTAACGAAGCCCCTGGACAGGGTTTGGTTGCAATTGTAAATGCACATCAGATTCGCATTACCAACCGGCGAGGTTTTGTAAAAGAACAACCAGAGAATGCCCAACTTCTTCCTGCGGAATCGGCGGGGTTGGAGTGCGTGATTGTAATTGATCAACAATACGCAGCAACCTACAAGTTTCGAGATGTCCCCCGTAAAGAGGGAGCCGATTTCATTCATCACCTTGGTCCCCGACATCATTTTGAGCGAGTGATGCTGCTCTCTGGAGATCGCGAGTCAGAAGCACGTTATCTGGCCGAACAGGTAGGCATCAAAACAATCCTGGCCGAAAAAAGTCCCGAAGAAAAATTGATGATTGTGCAGGACGAAACGACTCGGGCGAACACGCTCTATGTGGGTGACGGCATAAATGATGCCCCCGCCTTAATGGCAGCCACCGTCGGTGTCGCCTTCGGCCAGAACAGCGACGTCACTTCCGAAGCAGCCGGGGCAATTGTGCTCGATTCTTCTCTGCAGAAGGTCGATGAGCTGATGCACATCAGCCACCACATGCGCCGCATCGCCCTGCAGAGTGCGGTGGGGGGCATGCTCCTCAGCATCATCGCCATGCTCTTCGCCGCCACCGGCTATCTTACCCCCGTCGCCGGTGCCATTATCCAGGAAGTGATCGATGTCCTCGCCGTTTTGAACGCTTTAAGAGTGGCGTTACCACCGAAACAGTTGACGGACTATTGAGCTTCGGCTTCACCTCGAAAGAACGCCTCCGGATATTCAGGCACCAGTGAAACCACCTCATACTGGGTCTCTGTAGTCAGCCTCGGTTGTCGGAACGAAGTGTTATCAGCAGGTTTGTAGCTACAACGGGACGTCTTCGGATACCAAAGCCCAGGTTTAATTTCCTGCCAGGATGTTACTTTTCGTTCTTCGACATAAATATCCTGCTCCGAAAACTTTTTCTCTGTACGGTAAATGATGGGAATATAATTCCTGTTCTTCGCCAGATAAAAATACTCTGTCAAATCTTCATGTAAAGCATTTTCCCGGTTTTTCCCTTCGCATCGAATAACAATAACCGGTTCAGAATCCACGAATTCATCTCCGACAATCTGACATCGCGAGGACCAGTTATCAGGTGACAATAATTTCTGTGAACCCGATGTTTCCCCTCCCGCAAGAACATCAGATAAAGGTCTGGCAAGATAACGATCCAGAAAAAATATGGATTGTGGGTAAAGAAAACCATTCATCAAGTCAGGAGCACTTTTCATGATATTCTCTTCATGAGTCGCCTTTCGAAAAAGTAAATTCCCATCGTACTGAAAGAGTGCCTCTTTCTCCTGGCTGAGATACTCCTGAGAAACGATCTCTTCATCGACAGGAATATCAGGCTCTGATTGGTTCTGCTTCCGTATTACCTTTAGAACAGACACCACCATGCGGGAGGAATAACCGATTCGGAATCGTTCGTCTTGCTTTACCCCCTGAATTTTGAGCTCCATGTGATGCGGTTGGACACGATATTCATCTGGTGATTCGCCCAGAAACTGAGGATCAAGAACTCCGGTTGGTGCGTCTGGATTGGCATCAAAACCAGGTTGAGGGTTTGCCATCGGATCACTAAATAAAGCCAGCGTTGTTGAGTGCATTTCGATCCTGTTGTATAACTTCTCCTGTGCTTTCACTCGATCAATTAAATCAACTAATTCCGGTGAAAGTTTACCTGAATCTCGTTCATCGTTGACATTATGAGTCTCTTTACTGAAGTTAGCAACTCGATTTGCATTGGATTGAATGACGTACACGGTTCCGCCTCCCAGCATCAGGACAACGAGGGCAACCCCTGCAAGAATTTTTTTACCACCGCTGATCGACATGAGCACTGCTCCTTTAGAAAAAGTGAACGTGGTGGCAGCCGATTTTCCGGCTGTCCACACAACAGAACTCATGCACGACTGAATCGTCTGTTGAACCAGCGTGGTCGAAACCATTCCCGATACAGATGACTGGTTGACCTGCCAGGCAGATATCAGCACGGCCAATCCGACACCCCGATTTAATAACCTTTTTTTCAGCATGTTGCGTCCCCGTTCGAGGCGCCCTTTAACGGCCTGGTTACTCAGGCCCAATTGCTGAGCGGCTTCTTCTCGTGTCTTCCCTTCCAGGCAACAGAGAATTACCGCAGGTTGATATTTTTCGGGTAGAGCCTCCATCTCATTAAGCAATAGTTGTAAATCCTGTTCGCTTGCTTGGGATACGGATGCGATCACAGTCTGCTCCAGAATTTCAGGGCTGGACAGGATGGGACTCCGCTTTCTGCATCGCAAAATCTGTTGCGGCTTCATTACGGGCAACTTTTAAGATCCAGGCCGTCAACGTTTGCCGTTTCCGAATCGTATGGGCTTGCTCAATCAATTTGAGAAACGTCGTCTGGAAGGCCTCTTCGGCATCTTCCTGGACGATAACATCTGACGGACAATCCCCATCACCAACCCGGAATAACGCTCGATCAACGCTTCTAATGCAATCCTGTCTCGCTCCTCCACCAGTTTGCGCAGCAATTCCGCATCAATTTCATAGGCGGAACCATCCTGAGCAGGCAGAGTCATACAGCAATAACCGGAGTGAGTTCTAATTCTGAGGGAGATAAGCCAATCTCACCAATTTACCTCGCCGGGACAAGATACACTCACATCTGGAATGGCACGCGTTTTATGAGATTTTTCGGAGTTTCAGCAACTTCAGAATTACCTCTACTCTGCAGGATCATTACTTCTGAAGAACTCATCCGGATAATCAGGCTCCAGTGAAACCACCTGATATTCTGTCTCCTGAAAAGGAGCAGCAATCTCTGGATTATCACTCGTTGATTGAATCACAATTTTTTGCGGATACCAAATACCCGGTTTAACCTCCTGCCAAGATTCCACCAACCGTTCCTGAACTCCTGTTGAATTCGGGGTAATACTTTTCCATAGAATTTTTGCGGGTATGTAATTTTTATTGCTGGCCAGATAAAGCTCGGCGACTTCGTTGAAGGTTAAATTATTCAGCGTCTGAGTCCTCGTGCAATTTACAATAATCACCGGTTCCTCTCCGACTGTACCCTGTCCGGTAATCTTGCAATCAAATTCATTGACTTTGAATGCCATGGCGGTCTGAGCAGGTGAAGTCTCCACTCCAGCCAGAATTTCGGAAAGTGGCTGCCACTCAAAATGCTCGAACATTCCTGTTTGTGGCTCAAGCAGACCAGATTTCAGTCCTGCTATTTCCAATGATTTTTCACCGAAATCCGGGTGTTGACTCAATAGAGTCTGCCCATCATATTTTATCAAGGCGACTTGCTCTTGAGTCAGGTATTCCTGCGAACTAACTTTCTGGCCTTCTCCGTCAGCGTACTTTGTAACGGACATGACCACCGAGACATTATTAGTCGAAGTGAGTCGTTCTCCCTGTCTGATGCTATCAGAAATAAACTCCATATGATGAGGAACCGCATGTAGTTTTCCAGGCACATAAGGCTCCAGCTGTCTATCATAAATTCCAGTAGGCCGTGAAGGGTCGATATCAAATCCGGGTTGCGGTTGTGCTTTCGGATTGTTGGTTACAATTTGAGTGGACGATTTGACTTCGATAAATTGATATTTCTGTTCCTCTGATTGCACCTTTTCAATTAATTCTTCTAAGCTGAAAAGTTGCTCTGATTTTGAGATCGCGGTACCATCCAGAGAAATTACCTCATACGTCGTCTCCGTTTCAGCCATCACATGCTTTCCGGCAGGAGAACTCTCCGAAGTAGAGACAGACATCGTCGCTGTCCGGGGATACCAGACTCCTGGTTTGACTTCTGCCAGTCGGTAACTTTTATTTCCTCTAGCATTCCCCCAGCCAGATCACTTGTTCGCTCAGAAACAATTTTGACGGGAATGTAGTTCTTGTTTTTGCCAGATAAAAATACTCCGTCCAGTCCTGTTGAAAGCTACTCTCCGGTATTCTGCTTTCACATTTCACAACTACAACCGGCTCATCATCTACCATTTCTTCACCGGTGATTTCGCAACTGGAGTTCCACTTGTTGTGAGAGATTTTTACATAGATTTCCTCTGGTGATTTACCTGCCAGAATCTCGGATAATGGCCTGTGAATAAAGCGGTTAAGAAATAATAAAGTGTGAGGACTCGCACAGTCATAATGAAGTCCCTCTGCTGAGAACGATTCGACTGGCCCACCATTATCCTGCTGTTTTACAATTTGACCGTCGGAAGATATCTGTTGAGTGATCTGATACTCCAGATATTCCTGAGAAGTGATCTTTTCGCCATCCATTTTCATCACAGCCACAACGGAATCGATGACCTTATCCAGGTTAAATTCATTTCCTTTCGTGGTCATGAATGACGAATCGACCGTGATGGGAATGAGTGTCATAACCATCCCTGTTTTGACTCGCCTCATGGTTTTGATAATTACCTGTCGGTTGATAAGGATTCACATCGAACCCGGGTTGTGGTTGAGCCAATGGATTGTGGAATACCAGATCGCTAACAGACTTCATTTCGATACTGTCATACAGCGTTTCCTGCTCTTTCACCTTTTCCACAAGCTCCTGCAATTCTTTGCTGAGGCCTGACGTTGCGGGTTGGGCCTCCACAGGGGCGGTCACTACCGGTTGTGGTTCATCTGGTTCTCTTTCCGCGGGAGCCTTGATTGTTTGATTAGAAATGGAACTGACAACATAGGTTGTCCCCCCACCAATCATCAGCAATCCTAATGCGACCCCCACAATGACTTTCTTACTTCCGGCGATAGACATGAGCACTGCTCCTTTAGAAAGAGTTGATGTCGCGACAGCGGCACTTCCCACTGTCAACACCACAGAACTCATACAGACTTGAGCGGTCTGCTGCACTAATGCTGCAGTCACCATGCCTGCGGCCCCCGCCTGGTTTGCCTGCCAGGACGAAACCAGAACCGCCATTCCCACTCCCCGCTTTAGCAGACGTTCTTTGAGCAGCTTCCGCCCCCGTTCCAGACGTCCTTTAACAGCAGCACTGGTAAGACCCAACTGCCGAGCCGCTTCCTCCTGAGTCTTTCCCTCCAGATAGCAGAGAATGACCGCCGGTTGAAAATTCTCAGGCAGCTGATCGACCTCATCCAACAGCACCTGTAAGTCGTGCTGAACGTCCTTATTTTCAGATGCCATTACGGTTTGCTCCAGGGTTTCAGGAGTCGAATGAACTGGAGTTCGCTGTTTCCCACGCAATAACTGATGAGCTTCATTTCGCGCCACCCTCATTAACCATGCGGGCAACGCCTCTCGATTCCGTATTTTTTGAGATTGCTCGATCAATTTCACAAACGTTGATTGAAAAGCCTCTTCTGCATCTTCCTGTCGAAATAATTTCTGACGCACAATTCCCATCACTAAGCGGGAATGACGTCTGATCAACATTTCC
Organism: Planctomycetaceae bacterium; assembly: GCA_041398805.1. Classification (GTDB taxonomy): domain Bacteria; phylum Planctomycetota; class Planctomycetia; order Planctomycetales; family Planctomycetaceae; genus Polystyrenella. The sequence goes on from JAWKUC010000009.1 coordinate 97,205, forward strand.
AGAGCAGCACTATTTTGCTCCTCAACCACACGGCGCAGAAGTTCGGCATCTTCAATCAGTTCTGTTTCTTCCGTAGAGAGCGTGTTCATATCGCCAATTCCAGAGTGAGTTCTGTGATACAGAGAAAAGAGACCAATCGATTGCCTCTCTTCCTATCAGAAGGATGCTCTCGGCCCCGGATCCGCCTGCCGAATCAAAGCGAATCTCGTGATTTATTTAAAAAAGCGGATTTAATCGATCATTTTGACCGGGGCAGCCGGTTCATTCAGCAGAAACACCGTCAAATCACCGAACCGACCAGGCCCGCCCGTGGCAGATAATACGACGCGTTTCTCCGCATCATTCACGGTTTCATTCAACGGCACACGAGCGATCGAGTAATCGTTCACAGATAGAAACCAATAGTCCCGATCACGAACCAGCGAAATATGCAGCGGCTGCATCGGTCCTTTCTGGCTGACGGCTGCTGAAGTAAACACCGTTTCATTTCCGGTGGGAACCTCGCCGGGAGGGCTTTGCACTAGTGCGGCTTCTGCTTCAGTCAATCGAATCGACCACAAACTCCCATCAGCAGCTTGAGCAAAACCGATCAACACAATGTCCGCCTGTGATAGATCAACACTTAATTCGATCGCATAAGAAGCAGGACACTCATCAATTGAATCTAACAACGGCAACATACCATTACAAATTTCGGCTTCAGCCATTCCCTGGTCTTCAACGACCAGCAGTCGCTCACCTTCTTCTCCTTTACCGGGATGCACGTAGCCTTGCAGAGTTTTCCAACCAGCAAGATTGTCTCCATTAAAAAGATTCACACCTGGCCCCGTCAGCAATTGAGGTCGCGGCGGCATCATCGAAGATTGTACCCAGGCGTAACCGCCCCACCCTCCCAGAAGAACGCAGAGAATGATGGCTGTCCATTTCAATGCTCGAACACTGTTTTTATTTGAGCGAGCTCCACTCGCTTTCACGGTGGGAGCGTCAAGTAAAACAGTATCTTCCATTGAGTTTGCTTCAGTAACTCGCGCCGCAGATGATTTCAATGCCTTGCCGGAGAGAATTGTTTTGGCAAACTCACTCTCTCCTGCTCGCTTTCTAACCAGGGTTGAACATCGCTCCCATAACTGCGAGTAGTCCGAAATTCTTTCATTCGGATCGGCGGCCATCATCTGGCTGACGAGTTCGATCGTCTCCAACGAGACATCTTCGTTTAACTCTGAGAGAGGTTTCACTTTGCCGGCCAGCTTCAGGGAGAGAATCTGGTTCAGCGACTTCGCTTTGAAGGGAGCTTCGCCGGCCAGCAGATGATACAGCGTAGCTCCTAGCCCATAGATATCGACCCGATGATCGACACCATCTGTTTCCAGTTGTTCGGGTGCCAGATAATTAGGACTTCCAATCGCAGAGTTCTGTGAAGTTAACCGGGTTCGATCTTCTCCCTGCTCTGCCAGAAACGCGAGACCAAAATCAGCAATTTTGACCAAGGGAACATTCGGTGGTAGTGGATATCCTTTGGGAGCATTGGTCAAAAGTAAATTGGCGGGCTTCAGATCGCGATGAATAATCTGCTGCTCATGGGCCTGTGCCAATCCTGAAATTGCCTGCAGCACAATGGAGAGAGCGACAGTCTCTTCCACCTGTCCCTCCCGCTTAAGATACTGATCAGCATTGACCCCGTTGACTAATTCCATCGCAAAATAGAAGCGTCCTTCGGCCTGTCCAAAGTCGTAGGCCGTGACGATATGCGGGTGTTGCAACCGGGCCACTGCCTGAGCTTCCTGCTGAAACCTGCGAATGACGTTGGGAATCCCGATTTGCGACATCAGAATTGTTTTAAGCGCGACTTCCCGATCCAGGGCAATCTGCTTGGCCCGATAGATGACTCCCATCCCTCCCAGGCCGATGACATCCAGAATTCCATATCCGGGTATGACACTCTCCGGTGCCAGCATCGTCTGCAGAATGTCCAGCTGTACCGGACTCAAAAGCCCTTTTTCGGAGACGACTTCCTGAGGGGTTCGATCGTGAGAGAGAACTTCCTCTTCCAGTGAACTGGCCTGCTCTTGGGAAAGCAGAGAAAGCTTCACCGCCATGGCAAAGAATTGTTTGCTCTTATCGGCTGAAGGCATACCGCAGGCTTTTTAGTCGCATTGGAGGAGGAGTTTGAGAGTCGTCAGAGCGAGCACTGGCAAGTTTATTATAAGTCAGTCACCGCCAACTGCCATTCCAAAACCACTGGAAGCCGGGAAAGGCAGCCTCATTCCGCGGTTGGCTCCTCATTCTTTGCCAATGTTTTGAGATGATCCAGCACCGACTGAACAGAAGGACGATCTGTCATGTTTTTGCCCACATAAGCAAACGTAATTTCTCCTTCTTCGTTGAAGACATAAGTTGAGGGCTTGGACAGGTCTTCTTGAATTCCCAGGTAAGTCACCAAACTTAATTCCGCATCCACCAGCACAGGTAACTCAGATTTTTCCATACTCCAGGAATGATCTTTCTGCGACTTTTTAAGAAAGACATCAATACCATCGCGAGCGAAGGGAGTTTGAATCGGGTAGACCAGTAGAACTTCAACATCCATCGACTGAAAACGGGGATAGAGCATGACATAACGCGAAGTCTGTGTAGAGCAGAATGGGCAGATTGGATAGGTGTTCCCGCGCGTGACGACCAGAACGATCTTTTTCTTCCCGATATAATCACTGAGAGGCACTTTTTCTCCATCGAGGTTGAACAGCTCAATCTCATCTGGTGAAGCAGGGATTTCAGTGTTCGTCTCAGCGTTGTCGA
>JAWKUC010000009.1:105000-177500 GCA_041398805.1 Planctomycetaceae bacterium
ATAAAAGGGAGCGGGTTCCACCACTACGACAGGAGGAGCCGTGACAACTCGCGGTGCCGCAGTAATCACCGTTGGCGAAGCGGCATCGACAGCTTGCCCATTTGTCTGCATGTAGGTGATTACTCCGTCCGTAACACCACTCTGCTTGAGCATGACCAGGCCTTGTGGAGACAAGTCAAAGCGGCCTCCGCGGGACTGAATCGAGGAAATGATCACCTGCTCGCTCAACTGACTCTGGGACATCAGGATGACGTCATTATTCGTCAGAGCATTATTCATCTGCTGTTGATAAGCAGCCTGGGCGATAGCGACATCGCGCTCTTCGCGGGCATCTTCCGCGTTGCCGATCAGTCCTCCACCGAGTGCACCCGCAGCGGCCCCAATCAGAGCCCCTTCTCCGGCATTACCCGTCTGCGAACCAATAATGGCCCCCGCAACTGTTCCCAGCCCGGTTCCAATCGCGGCCCCCCGCGTGGTGTGATAGTTACCGGTTGATGCACAACCAGTCAAAGCAAGTACTCCGGGAACCAGTCCAGAGAGAATAAGTGATTTCAGGTTCATCTCAATCGCCTTCCGTGGCAAACTCAAAAAACAACTTGTTCCACGGCTTTTTATCGACTTTTCCTGATCAGTAAAAGTGGAAAATCCCCACAATCCGGCAGCTTTTGCCAGGTTGTGGGGACCTTTGCACGACCGAAAATCACAAAACGGTCTGTGGTTCAGGAGTTACGATTCCAGCAGTCTTCTCAAGTGAAAGTTCGGTGGAAATGATATCTGTCGAACGGGGTGTATTCGCGACCAGTGTTTGACCGCATTTCTGGCAGGAGAACTTCTCTGCGGTGGTCAATTTCTCACAGTTCTTACACACAACCCGATGCGGCTGTTGTTCCACGAGCCAGTAGGAAATCAATCCCAGGGGACCAAACAGGATGGTTATCCATAACATCAATCGGCGTTGCTTAGCTGAAACCTGCTTGCGACGACAATACCATTGCCCCAGAATTGTGGCGATCAATGCCCCTGCCAGAGGAAACAGCACGACTTTCATCACTCCCCCCAGACCATACATGACCAGATAAAGTAAAGTTCCGGACAGATCGGTAGAGAAGAGTTCAATCACAGCAATCTGAGTAAAGAAATAAACGACAATCATTCCTGGTACAAAAGCGGCGAGAATCGCACCCGACCAGAAATCCGTTGGAGCAGGAGGATTGAAGAGGCTTGATGCATATTGAGTTTCGCCTGAAATCGTTCCATTCTGATTGAGTTCGAATACCTGAAACGTGTCCGTTGTGTCTGCGTAAGGGGACACTACTTCTTTCGTTGCCAGAATAAGCTGCCCGGAGTTTTCCAGATAAGCAATCTTGAACGGTTCATGGGAATTCAGATATTCCGGCTTGCTGAATTCTGAAATCAGGGTATCCGGAATGTAAATCTGAGTTTTTTCTGCCTCTCCTTCCTCGGTCTCCCCTCCTCTGGTTGCGTCGATCTGTCCGGTTTTAAATAACCTGAAGTTGTTTTCATGCTCCAACAGCATAAGTGAGTGGGCCTCTGTATTGTCGATGCTCATCGAGATGAGGGGACCCGTTTCACTGGTAGAGGAATAAATCAGATTGACCTCTTGATCCTTGGCATTGATCGTATAAATTCCATCCGCAGTCAGCAGCAGATAGATGTCATTTATGATGTTAGCAGTGCTGATTTGTCCCTCAGCATTGACTGTTTTCCGCATTCCGGCCGCTTGTGAAACAGCGATGTACTTCTTCCGAATGGCTCTACATCAGGTGTACCCATAGGAAAAAACCATTTCTGCCTCCACCAGTGTTGCTTCCTGAAAGCTCATCGAGACACGTTTCTTCGGGAACAACAGGTTGTTCATAGACGTGAATTAAACCGGTCACCCAGAAAACGAAGCGGTCAGCACTCCCCGAGTGGTGATATGGGGCCACGAATTATTGGTAGGCACACCGGCAAGCGACTCGGCAACCAGGGGATGATAAGAAATCTGGTCTGCAAAGTAAGCAGCGGATTGCACTTCAAACGTTGGGGCGAAATCGACTTCGAAAGCTTTTTGGATTTCATTTTCCGTTGCCATCTGTTTCCACCTCACCTCAACCAGAGGCTCATTCAAATTATCAACTCGAAACAACTCGTGCGTGATTTTGAATCTGCTCCGTACACACCCGTCTCAAAACGATGCTTATACATCTGCCTTCTGCAACTAAACAAGAAGCTGGAAAATCTGGCTGTAGGCCAGAGAAGGTTCAAGTGACCATGGAGTTCACCAGTTGTGCGACAATCATAAAAACAGCCGTCAACGTCACGACGACTCCGCTGTGCAGAAAGAGGCGAGAGGGTAGCCCTGCTGATTCCAGCTCTCCGTATGACCTGTAGCTCGCGAGGAAGGCACTGATGGATAGCAACGTCAGGACTGCGAGTGAAAAAGCCATACCCCATAAACCCGACCAACCCACTGAAGGAGGTAGACTCGCCAATGTCATCCAGGTAGAGAGAACGAACCCCAAAATCATCGGTTTGACAATTTTCCGTCGTGTCTTCCAAATGAAGAAAAGTAAACCCAGGGCATACATCGGCACAAATACCAGCGAAACCAACAACGCGGGCAAGAGCGTAAACCAGTAGAACGGATGATTGAAAGAATTATTGAGTTTGAGGTAGAGGGCAGAACCGACCAGTAAGGTCACCCAACATACGAATTGAATTCCACAGCCCACTAGAAGTTTGGCAGCGGCAATCTGATTCGCTGCCGCACGATGCAGCAGAAAAGCCCAGCGATCCTGTGCCGATTCGCGATAACCCTGAATTAATCCGAATGCAAAACCGCCAAGTGATGCAGTGAATGAAATAAACACCAGGAAGTCGGTGCTCTCAAAGTAAAGTCTCCTCCGCCCACCGAAAAAACGAACCACTCCAGCAGGAACATAAAGCCAACTAATGTTGCTCCCCACTTCCAGTTCTCTGAGTTCTTTCCAGATCATCTGTTTCATCACACACCTCCAATGCTATGCAGCAGCGAGCCACCGCGGGTTTTATCGCTTAAGTAATCGATCACTCCATTTTCCAGATTTAACGGAACCTGTTCACAGCCTCTGGTTGCGAGATCTGCCAAGCGGGCAATCGTGGCTGGCTCGGCATTGGCGAGTGTGAGATGCAGTTCATTCGGAAATCGCATCTGATGAACCAGTTCGGGGAGTTCTCCAGATCGGGGGACCGTTCTGGTCGAACCTGAGAGAATCCAGCGACTCAATCGATCACGAAATTCGTCCGAGAACAGCAAACACGCAAATCTCCGTTGAGCATGATGGCAATCCAGTCGGCGACCCGTTCGACGTCGTCAAGTTGATGAGAACTGAAGAGAATGGTCCGGTTGCGGTCCTGTGACCATCAGCATTGAGCTTCGACCAAGGCGACGGGCAACCGGGTCGAGACCAATCGTCGGGTCATCCAGAATGATCAATTCCGGTTCGGGGCCAGCGCGAGAGCCAGGCAGACCCCTGCCCTTTGTCCGCGTGATAGTGAGCCTGCTTTGGCTTTTTCATCCAGAGCAAAGTGTTCCAACACCGCCCGGAAGAGTTTCTGGTTCCATCTGGGAGCAGAGTCTCTCTGAAATTTTTCGAGCTGCGCGATTGTCATCCACTTATATAGAAAATGACCTTCAGCAACATAAGCGATGCGGCCCCGAATTTCTGGTGTCAATTGAGTGCAGTCGGTACCGAGGATAGTGGCCGAGCCCCGGGTTGGTTGCATGAAGCCCATAAGCATCCGAATCGTGGTTGTCTTGCCGGCACCGTTTCTACCCAGGAGTGCAAAGACTCCCCCGCGGGGAACTTTCAGGTTGAGTTCGTTCACGGCACAATTTGAGCCGAAGTAACGTGTTAAGCGATCAGTCTGGAGCACGTAATCTGCCATCGCATTAATCCTTAATCAACGCAGTTTCAGCGATCTTTTCTTCGAGGAAGCGGGAAAGTTCCTCTTTGGTGTAACCGAGGGTGAGGACTTCCGAGAGAAAATGTTCGAGCGCCTGTTCAAGACGACGGGTACGCTCGGCATCGGAGTAGATGTTGCGGACAGCAGCGGCAAAGAGCCCTTTACCGGGGTGAGAAACGGCAATCCCGTCCTGTACCAGGTGGGTATAGGCTTTGGCGACGGTGTTGTGGTTAATCACCAGCTGATTCGCCAGGGCTCGCACACTGGGGAGTGCTTCCCCCTGTTTCAGTTCGCCGGTTGCAATTGCCTGACGAAACTGCTCCACAATCTGTTTATAGATTGGGACATTGGCACCGGTTGAAATTTGAATGTTCATGAGCAACCCTTACTGTACTATCCGTAACAGTACAGTAGTAATGTACGCTCAAAATTTCAAGCCTTAATTCTGAAAAATGATTATTTGGATTAATGCGAGTTGTAGCGTCAATTCAGGTCATTCAGGTCCAAATATTTGCTTACATTTAGATAAAATTGTCTTGCATTATAAATTTGGACGATTTATTGTGAGAACGGTTAACTGTCAGAAATTTGAGACTCAATTTCAATTGATTTGAGATTTTCTGACTTTCCTTTTATTAACCCCACGATGCGATTTTTCCTACAGAACAGACTTTATTTGGAAAGGATAACGTTTTAATATTTGCCTCACCGAAATCACGCCTTCCCTAAATCAGGATCAGAGATTTAGCGTATTTGATAACGCTACCAGATAAGAACTTGAACCATCTCTGCTCCATCTCCCACCTTAATCCAAAACTAAAGCGAGAGACTCCACTTTTGGAGCATAAATCTCGAGCTTCATAGAAGACCAGACCTGAGTCCTCTATCTGCTTTTGCACACACTCCAGCTTGCCTCAAAAACCAAATACGAACACACCTCCTCTGGGTAGACACAGCCGACTCGTTCCATACACCTGATTATTTATCAATCGGGTCTCGGGCCAGGCAGCAACAATCCCGGAGGAGGTGATTCTATTTATTAAATCCGTTCTCGATCCAATTTAAGTTGAGTGAAACTAAGTGGCTGTAATCTATTCCTAAGAGAAGAGTTAATACTAATCTTTTAGTCGTAAGCCAGCATGAGTTAGTCTTTTGTAATCACTGAGAAGAATTCTCAGAGTATAGGGGGGTGGAACAAAACAGCAATGAACCCTGGTCATGAACAGAAGCTTAAAAATTGAGTCCGACTCTCAACCACAATTCATCAGTTCGGGCAAGAGGTTCAAGATTCAATAAAGTTGTGTTTCATTATGTCTGCGGGGTCTAGTCAAAAGCATGTCAGGTAACAAAAGGAGAAGACATTCATCCTAGACGCTCATTCTATAGCAAGGTCTCCAATCAAAATATTTTATTAACCACTTTTATTTTGGCCACAAAAAATCTAAGGACAGACCAAAAATTTTACTTTTTTACCTATAGATCAAGCTGGTTCACAATCTACCCTGGTTTAGGAGACTAATTGTTCACTTCAGTGCGAAAATGAATCGATTTCCGCTGGGTCAGGTAGACAAATCCATACTGCGAGAGAGTTGAGCCTTTGCCACTTTCTCCCCATCCAGTCCAGGGAAGAAGCGGATCGAGGTAATCACAGCGGTTCTGAAAGATGGTTCCCGCGTTGAGATCGGCGGCAAACTTCTCGGCTCGCTCCACACTGGCTGTCCAGACGGAAGCCGTCAGGCCAAATCGACTATCATTCATCAGCTCCAGAGCCTCTTCGTCCGACTTGACCTTCATGACAGGTAACAACGGGCCGAAACTCTCTTCCTGCATGATCAGAGACTGTTGGGGGACATCTTTGAGCAGTGTCGGCGCGAAGAAGTTTCCCTGAGCTTTCGGCAGTCGCCCTCCTCCACAGAGCAGTGTCGCTCCTTTTTGAACCGCATCGTTCACCTGATTTTCCAGTTCGTCGAGGGCATTCCGACTTGCGAGAGGACCCATACCAATCCCTTCGGCTAATGGGTCACCCACTTCATAAGCCTGAATGATTTCCTGCGCCTTTTCAACAAAGCGGTCGTACAGGCTCTCGTGAACATACACCCGCTCGACAGCACAACATGACTGTCCAGCGTTGTACATTGCCCCATCTACAACATTGGCAACAGCGAAATCAAGGTCTGCATCTTCAGCGACATAGGCCGGGTCGTTCCCACCGAGTTCGAGCCCGGCATCGATCAGTCTTTCCGCCACATGCCGATAGATTTTCCGGCCCCCTTCAACTGACCCAGTGAACGAAACATGATCAATCCGGGAATCAGCAATCAATTGCTCGGTCTGCTGATGATTGAGAATAACGTTCGTAACCAGGTGGGGAATTTCCAAATCCCCAAAGGCTTTTTCGAAAGCGAGACCACAGAGTGGCGTCTTTGCGCTATGCTTGATGATGACGGTATTGCCCGCCAGTAACGCCGGAATGATTACATTCGTGGGAATAATCAGCGGATAATTCCAGGCAGCGATATCGAATACGACTCCGAGAGGTTCCTGCCGGATTCTCCGCTCAAAACCTGGTTTTTTCGGAAGCAGATCATCAGCCAGCGCCTCGGGAGCTAACTCGATACAGGCAGCTGCCCGATCAAAAACCGTGTTGAATTCGCCTTGCGCCTGAGAGAGAGGTTTCCCCATCTGCAGTGTGACATTTCTGACGATTTCTTCCTCGGCCTGACGAAATTTATCCAGCCCTGCTGTGACGATTCGAGTCCGCTCTGCCAGTGGCAATTTTTTCCAGGTCAGGAAAGCGGCACGTGCCTGCTTCAATTTCTGTTCGAGCGAGGCTTCTGTTTCGGACGGTAATTCAGCAATCACACTTTGATCGAACGGGTTCGTAACAGTCAGTTTCACGGGCGGGGTTCCAGAGGGGAATAAACAAGCGTTCTGTCTGCTAAACTCTTAAGGCAGACATTCAGCCCCCTACGATAGCGATCCGGGGTTCACTCAACAATCTGTGGCCCCCTGTGCGACTCACGAATTCTGCGATCGGATTCGTTAAACCTTATCTTTCAGCATGGCGGCACTGAGTGCGAGACTGGCAACGCTGACTCCTGCCAGTAATTTATGCCGGGGCCAGTTCCGCTCCACCTCGCTACGCGTTCTGTTTAAGAGGGCAACATACTCTGGCCGGAGCTGTGCTTCGCGGCGATTCGCTTTGGCTTCACGCCAGCTCCCTGAGAGAATTCCAACTACCAGGGCCACCACCACAATCCCCACGGCCAACCATGAGCGACAGAGATAGCAAATGAACAAGAGCCCAGCGAGAAAAACCAGGAGAACTGGAATTCCGATCAACTCGGCAAGCGCCGGCAGAGTAATCCTGTCCGTATATTTCCCGGGATAAGTGCCGAAGAAGAGAATGACTGATGCTGCTACCAACCCCCAGCCAATGATTTGTTTTATGTGATGATTTTCCATGCGCACCTAATCGGAAATTCGGAGCGAATCTGTAATACCTCTCCAAAAGAGAACGCCGCAGTTATTCCTCCGGATCAGCGATTTTCCGCTTTTCCTCGGAATTTGATTTCAATAAATGACCGTACCTTTTGTACAACCAGGGTATCGAGAGGAGTGCAACCCCCAAGCCAATGAAGGCGACCATCCGAATCGTTTTGTCGAGATACCAGAGGTCATACAGGTAAACTTTCAATGTTGTCACCAGAAAGACCACCAGAGAGGCTGTTCTTAAATCGGCAGACTTTCGACCAATTCCCAAAATCATCAGGAATAAGCCATAACAAATCCAAACCCCGGTGACAGACAGAGAGGTGGTCGTTCCCCAATGCTGCTGAGTTCCATAAGCATACGCTTCGAGAGTAATCAGTACGAAGGTGGCTGCCAGGGTGAATAAACCGAAAGTCATCCGCCACAATTCTGGTTCGAGAGCTGTGGAGAGATCTGTAGTGGAATCATTTGTTGAGTCAGAATTGAAACGATGAAGCCGTTTCGCACTTACAGTAAACCAGAGTGCGGCCAGTATTGCTGAGAAGTGCCCCAGGAATCGGACATTCAACACAGGCCAACTCCACAGGAGCGAGGACCACCCTGCACTGCCGATCTGTTGAGAGGTGTTTCTCCAGCTGTCCAGATGATGAAAACTATTCACAACCAGTAATAGTCCTGTGGCAAACATAAGGAAATAGATGAAATTCAAACCCCAATGAGGTTTGCGACGGGTGAAATATCCCCAGGCAATCAATGCTGTCACAGAAAGCATTAATGTATACACAGGGGCATAGGCATGTTTAATCCAACCGAGCAGATGACCGAACATTAACGTCTCGTTCAACAGCATCACCAGCAGTGTGATCATCCATTCGATAGTTAGAACACCAGAGAGAGTCATGAACTCTGTTGATGATGCAGGTGAAAGCAATCCCCAGGAGGGACTGATAGTGGGATTATCAGCCACTTCCGTTTTTGATGCCCAGCGACGAAATTCCCAGGCCAGAATCATCGTGACTGCCATTGCTGCCAGGAAGCAGAAAGATCGTTCGTTAAAGAGGTGCGAGATTTCAAACTGATAACCAAACGAATTCTGAGGAATAATACTGCGAGTCCCCTCTTCCTGCAGCACGAACTGCCAGTAAGAGCGATATGGGGCTTGAACTGTCTCGACGGTGTAGCTCATCAGAAAGAATTGCACAAAGCCGAGTAAGATTAAACCGGCCATGCGTACCAGTCCGTTATTGAGCCTGAACCCGGCGATGGAAATCAATAGACTTTGTGCTGACCAGGCGAGCGGAATCCAGTGACCATCCAATTGAAGTGGAACAGCCAGAACGAAGAAGCAGAGGGCGATTCCAACCTGCATCTGCATCAGTAATTTGTTGTCAGGATGGCGGAACCAGCAGACTGCGGCGAGGAGGGCATACACTATGGTCAGACAGATCGCCAGCAAGCCTTGAGAGTCGTGCCAGATGTTTTGCGTTATCCAGAGATAACCTCCCAGATAGAGGAAGGGAGTCGCCAGCATCAGGATCAGGTCGACTGGTTCCAGTTTTCTTTTCTGAACGAGATGATTCCAGACAGAGAGGATGATGAACTGTCCAAAGAAGGCTGTCATCCAGATGAAGGTGAGTTTGATATCCGTCTCATGGAAATGATTTCCTAACCAGGTACTCCAGGAAACTGCCGAGGCCCCCAAAGCGAGTAACTGCAATATAGGCCAGTTACGCAGCGTGGAAACAAACAAGACTCCCATGTTGAGCACAAACAGGTAGGAAAACAGGGGCGTCAAGCTGTGCTCACCCGGCCATAACATCAACGGAGTCAGGTAACCGCCAAACATTCCCAGGATGGCTGTTACTTGTGTATTTGACCAGGCAGCAAAACCCAGCGTCAATGTGGTCACAATTATCAGACCGGTAAAACCAACTGTTTCCGGTACCAGCTGATACCACTGCACTGCGGCAAAGATGCAAAAGTAGAGGATACCCATCGCCGTTCCAATAAGCCCCTGACTGAGGTAGCTGTAATCGCGACGGTGTGCCCACACTCCTCCTGCGAATGTCAACACTCCGGTGATGAGCCCCAATATGACCCGTTCGCGTGGACCGACCCATCCCATATCGATGGTGTACTTGAAGAAGAACCCCGCCCCGATGATGACCGTAATCGCCCCCAACCAAGAAAGCCATTGCCCGGCGAGCAGCTGCTCCCACGTGTTCGACTCATCGGAAGAAAAGGTATACTCTTTGATTTCTTTTCCCGGCTCATCGTTTCGATCACTGGGAGTTGATCGAACCTCCTCATGCAGAGTTTTATGCGAGCTGTTGGAAAACTGCTCTTCGGGAACGATCTCCAATTCCAGTTCTTCTGCTTCTTCCTTTTCTGTCTCCAACCAGCGTTCGAGTGTTTGCCGCGATTTCTCACGTCTGAGCGTCTCTGGTGATGTTAGTTCTTCCGTTGTCTCCGCGGCAGTGGATGTCTCAGGTCGGTCGACAGGCTTACCCATTTCCAGGTCAGCGAAATTGGCTCTCAGTTTGCGTAACTGAAGTTCGACATCCCTTAAACGTTGTTTAAGTTTACTGAGCTCCTGCTGATTCGATTTCGAGGTGGCACTGACATTGCTCAGGTAGACAATCACTGAAATTCCCAGCACGAGAAAAATCAGTGCAATAAATCCGAAGCATTCCTCCATCGTGGAGCTCCTCGAAACGGCTTAAGAGAGATAAGAGAATAATCAGTCGGTTCTTCATTCAACACTATAATTGATCGTGAGACCGGAACTATAAGCAGTTAGAAAACCCTCTGATGGGTCACATTTACCCTGTTTTTGTCGAATCGACAAAAACCCACAACCGGGTTTTAAAATAGCCTCTTCATATCAGGCGAAATATTCAAAGGTGTGTCACGTAATTTCCCGCTAAATCCTTAATTTCTGAGAAAAGAGCGGGAGATTCCAGGGCTAATCCTGTTCGCAGCCCCGGAAGGTAAGTCATACTTTAACGGTAGTCGAACCCAAGCTGGCTTAAGCCAGTTCCCACCTGACTTCCCTGCTTCTATCAGAAAAGGGCCCTCCATGTATAAACTTCTCGCCTTCTGTTTCACACTTTGCTTTCTCACCACCTTCTCAGTTTCTCATGCTGAAGAACCGTATAAACTCGGCCCCGACTCTCAACGTCAGGCGGGTGTACCTCAAGGAGAGATACTGGAAGGAAGTTACACGAACAAGAATGTTTACCCTGGAACTGTTCGGGATTATTTCATCTACATTCCCGCCCAGTACCAACCTGGTGAAGAGGCTTGCCTGATGGTCTTTCAGGATGGACATGAGTATGTCGATGTGGAAGGTGACCAGCGTGTGCCGGTTGTCTTTGACAACCTGATTCATCAACAAAAAATGCCGATCACTATTGGTGTCTTTATTAAACCTGGCGTTTACCCGGCTGAAAAAGAAGGTGCCAAACCCAAAAGTAACCGGAGCGTCGAGTACGACTCACTTGGTGATGAATACGCCCGTTTTCTGCTGGACGAATTCCTTCCGATGGTGGAAGAAAAATACGATGTCAAATTCACCAATGATCCAGAAGGACGCGCCATTGGTGGGCTCAGTTCGGGTGGTATCTGTGCCTGGACGGTTGCCTGGGAACGGCCAGACTCTTTTCGCAAGGTATTGTCACACGTCGGCAGTTATGTCGATATCCGGGGAGGCCACAACTACCCTCCCCTGATCCGTAAAACCGAACCGAAACCAATTCGCATCTTCATGCAGGACGGAGAAAACGATCTCGACAATATCTTCGGTAACTGGCCCCTCGCCAACCAGCAGATGGCTCTCGCACTCAAATATAAAGAATACGATTACAAATTCGAGTACGGTGTCGGTCGTCACAGCCACAAACATGGTGGAGCGATTCTCCCCGAATCACTCGTCTGGCTATGGCGCGATTATCAAGCAAAAGAATAAGAGATCAACCAGGTTCTCAGACGAGCAGCTCGTTTTTGACTTCACCAAAGACGTCGGTCAGGCGGTAACGTCGTCCCTGATGCTTATAGGTGAGGCGTTCGTGGTCGATGCCAAGCAGGTGGAGAACGGTCGCGTGCAGGTCATGCACATGCACCGGGTTTTGAGCGATGTTGTAACCGAAGGGATCAGTTTCACCAAACTGCATACCCGGTTTAAATCCTCCCCCAGCCCCCCACATGGTGAAGCAACGAGGATGATGATCACGACCATAATCTGTCGCCGTTAACTTACCCTGGCTGTAGTTGGTACGTCCGAATTCACCTCCCCAGAGGACGATCGTGTCTTCCAGCATTCCGCGCTGTTTCAGATCCTGCAGCAGGGCGGCACAGCCTCGGTCGGTTTCACTAGTCTGATTGCGGATCGCATTCGGCAGGTTACCATGCTGATCCCAACCTTGATGGTAAAGCTGAATGAACTGCACGTTCCGTTCAGCAAGTCGCCGAGCCAACAGGCAATTAGCTGCGAAGGTTCCCGGTTTACGCGAATCTTCCCCGTACAGTTCAAAAATATGATCCGGCTCTTCCGAGAGGTCAGTCACTTCCGGAACAGAGGTCTGCATGCGGTACGCCATCTCGTACTGAGCGATCCGTGATTCAATCAGCGGGTCGAGATTTTTTTCCTGTTCGAGTTGATGCAGTTCCTGCAGACGGTCAAGCATCTTACGACGCGATTTGGCACTGATGCCAGGTGGATTATGCAGATACAGAACTGGATCGGCTCCCGCACGGAATTGAACACCTTCGTGAATCGAAGGGAGAAAACCACTCCCCCACAAGCGGGCGTAGAGGGGTTGGCCCCCTTTGTCTTTGGTGACCAGCACACAGAATGTCGGCAGATTATCATTGGCAGATCCCAAACCATAACTGAGCCAGGCGCCCATGGAAGGGCGACCGGCGATCTGGGAACCAGTTTGAAAGAAGGTGATTGCCGGATCGTGATTGATGGCCTCGGTATGCATCGATTTGATCAGACATAAATCGTCTGCAACTTTGGCCGTTTCGGGGAGCAGTTCGCTCATCCACATTCCGGACTGACCCTGTTGATTAAATTTGAATACCGATCCCGCCAGCGGCAACCGGGCCTGATTCGCCGACATGCCGGTTAGCCGTTGGCCCTGACGGACCGAATCGGGCAGGTCTTCTCCGTTCCGTTCATTCAGAATTGGTTTGTAATCGTAGAGATCAAGCTGCGATGGCCCCCCGGACATGAAGAGGTAGATGATCCGTTTCGCTTTGGGTGGATGATGAAATGTTTCCATCACTCCCCCATTGGTCGTATTCGCCTGCAAGGTCGATTGCTGTAACAACGTCCCCAGCGCAGCCGCTCCGATCCCGGCCGACGCCTTTCCCAGAAAGTGTCGGCGGGTCTCTTTAAGTAGATTGAATTCGCTATCGATATTCATGTTGAACCTCCAGGGTTCAGAGATAGTATTTTGAATAATCCGATTATCGCAGGATAACCACTTCGTCGTAATTGAGGAGTAACTGAGCCACAATCGTCATTGCAGCCTGATCGAGTTTATCGATGTCCGAATCAACAGCAAGATCGCCCTGACCCAGAAGTTCTTCCACCTCTTCAGAATGGTCTTTAAACTCGGCCAGTTGTTCCTGATGAACCTGTTTGAGTAACTGAAGTTCTTCCTCTGCCGGTTGGCGGCTGGTAAGAGAACGGAAGAGGGTAACAAGTTGCTGATCGAGGTCATTGGGGGTCTGTTTGATTATCTTCACTGCCAAACCACGGGCTGCTTCGACATATTGCACATCGTTCAACAGAACCAGTGCCTGTAACGGAGTGGCGGTCGATTGCCGCTTCACCGTACAAACATCCCGCTTGGCTGCATCGAGGGTAATCATCGCCGGTGGAGGCGAGGTTCGCTTCCAGAAAGTATACAGGCTACGCCGATGGCTCCCCTCGCCTTCATCCCGCTTATAAGATTGGCTTGATTTCTCCGCCCATAAGTCACCTGGTTGATACGGTTTCACAGGAGCTCCCCCCTGCTTTTCAACGAGCAGGCCACTGACGTAGAGTGCCTGATCGCGAATCATCTCGGCGGTGAGACGGAAACGAGGTCCCCGGGCGAGCAGCTCATTTAAGGGATCACGCTGATACAATTCCGGAGATGTATTGGATGACTGCCGGTATGTTGACGACAACGCGATTTCTTTCAGCAGACTTTTAACATCCCAACCTGATTCAATAAACCGCAGCGACAGATCATCCAGCAGCTCGGGGTGAGTCGGTAATGCTCCCTGACTACCAAAATCTTCCGGAGTAGTGACCAGCCCCTGGCCAAAGAACATCTGCCAGAACCGGTTCACAGTCACCCGGCTGGTTAAAGGTTGTTCTGGTGAAGTCAACCACCTGGCCAACGCAAGTCGGTCAGCGGGTTTCTCTGTCGACAGCGTCGACAAACTCGCGGGGGTGTTGCGTTCCACCTCTTCGCGTGGTGCGTCATAAGCTCCCCGATAAAGCACATGCGTCGTGCGGAGTTCGGGGAGTTCCTTCATCACCATCACTTCCGCAACCTGTTCGATCAGTTCATTATATTGTTTACGGAGTGCAGTTAACTGTGATTGCTGCTCGCGGTAAGATTCACTTTGATGGTGCAACCAGTAGGTGTAGAGTGTACTACGTTCACTTTCTGCAAGTTGATCAACTGGTTTGGTCAACAGTAGATCGAGTCTCTGTCCGTCGTGCAGTTGGGTTACTTCTACAGGGACAAGTTCGCGATTATAGATTAACAGGTCATCTACCTCTCCATTGATGAAACCTCGATCTCGAAATCGCTGACCGATGGTGAATTCAGTCGCTCCCCCACCCGTGAATTCCTTGACGAGTTTATCGCGAACGATGTCCACATCAGCCTCGGTTCCATCAACATACAGTTTGAATCCTGCGGCACGACTCGATCCATCGTAGGTCACTGTCACTTGGACCCATTGATTCAGTGGCAGCTCCTCTTTCGCCTGGATGCCGATCGCATTTCCCGGCCAGAAATGAATCAAACCAGCGGAGAGTTTGCCTTCTTCCAGCAGCAGTTGATAGCCGCGACTTCCCGCATCGGTCCAGGCGCGGCTGCGGTGATAAATCACAGCTCGTTCGTGACGCTGATCGGCTTTAATCCACAGGGAAATGGTGAATGGTTGTCCGCGGCTGAAATCTCCCCCTACGGCTGTCGTGAAATTGTTCTCGCCACTTAATTTGAGCGCCTGGCCACTCTGACCAGCGACCAGCTCGGGATTATCAGCCAGTTTGCCAAAGGGGCCTGCTTCAACCTGATTATCAATCCGTTGTTGTCCTTCGGCATCCTGAATGGAATCGAAGGTAAAATGCCCCAGTAATCCCTGATTAACCTGGGATTCATGTGCTTCCGTTTTATGTAGCCAGTTTTCAAACGCCGCTGATTCCGAGTCGGCAATCTCCTGTAATTGTTTTTCGGAATTTATAATGTCCGTTTTTAACTGCTCCAGACTGGCTGCTTTTTCTGCTTCTGGCAGCATGAGTGTGGGAGTCGGCATGGCGTCAGTGAAGTGAGAATAGAGTCCCGATTCATCAATGCTGTTGAAATAACTGGAGAGTTGATAGAACTCCTGTTGGGTGATCGGATCGTATTTATGATCGTGACATTTCGAGCATTCGAGGGTCAAACCGAGAAAGGCGGTTCCAAAGGTCTGGGTCCGGTCGGCTACATACTCAATCCGGAATTCCTCTTCGATGCTTCCCCCTCGTTCGTCTGGCGATGATGCCGATTGAAGGCAGTCGCCAGAATCTGTTCACGGGTGGGCTCTGGAAGAAGATCACCCGCGAGCTGCCAGGTGATGAAATCATCGAATGGTAAATTTTCATTGAAAGCTTTAACGACCCAGTCGCGCTTACGGCCACATCGCCCGGTAGACATCGGACTGATAACCATAGGTGTCGGCGTAGCGGGCAACATCCAGCCAGTCAACCGCCATCCGCTCTCCATAAAATTTGGAAGCGAGTAAACGATCGACCACTTTTTCATAAGCGTTTTCGTCACTGTCCGCGAGAAAAGCATCCAACTCCGCAGTGGTCGGCGGAAGTCCTGTCAGGTCGAAACTGACACGTCGTAACCACTGTTCCCGGGTGGCCTCAGGGGATGGTGCTAAACCTTCCTGTTCCAACCTCCTCAACACAAAGTGATCGATCCGGTTACGTGGCCAACTCTGTTGTTTGACTTCGGGAAGGTCTACGCGCTGGAGCGGAATGAACGACCAGTGGTCTTTCCACTCGGCTCCCTGCTCGATCCATTTCCTTATAAGTTCTTTTTCTCGGTCAGTCAGCGAAAGATTGGAATCGACAGGTGGCATCACCATCGATTCATCATCAGAAGTGATACGCAGGAAGACTTCACTCAGATCGGGTTTACCGGGCGTGACGTAATGAACGCCGGCACCTTCATCAACAACATGATCGAGTTGATCGGGAATATCGAGCCGGAGATCGGCCTGACGATTTTCATGATCCGGACCATGACACGCAAAACAGCGGTCGGAGAGAATCGGCCGAATGTGAAAATTGAAGTCGATTTTCTCGTCTTGATCAGCAGCAAGAGACAACGATGGCCCACCGCAGATGATTGAGACGATCAACAAAAAGCAGCGAATGATAAATGGAGGCACGGAATTCCCCGGTAGTTCACAGCGTGGGTAAAAATTAGTTCAGCTGTTACTTATTCTACCATCAGTGCCCGGCCGGCGGGACCATAAACTGGCTGGATCCAGGCCTGTTTTTTGTCGTTCTCCTGCGAGGGATTCGCATGATTTGCGGAAGAAGTGATCTGCACCCGCACATAAAGATCATCGGGATGAAACTCATACCGGGCCTCTGTCCCCTGAACGGAATGCAGAACCTGCCCCAGTTCGTCGCTGTAGGAATGGGTGATGTGCTTTTCCGATCCATCCTCTGCGAGCACAGGCTGGCTGGTCGCATCATACCCCTGTCTGGTGCCGATAAACTCGATTGTGTAGGTCTCCCCCTCAACAGGCTCGACCTCGACCGAGATTCCGTTGTCGTCAGAGAAAATGTGATTCACTTCAACACCTGAGGAGGAATAGAACTCGCCCCGTTCCAGAGCAGTCACCAGAGTTTCCGCTTCCAATTTGTCTGCAAGAACCATCACCCAGGCCCGTCCGGGTTCACTCAGTTTTGCTGGCGAGGGCACCTGGTGATAACTGTGACAATCATCTGTACCCAACCCATACATCAGCGGGAGTTTCAGTTCAGTAATTCTGCGGGTCAGAATGATATCCCAGATTCTTTCTGTAGAAGGATAGGTGTCATCACCCTTGTTGTTTACTGAAGAGTGTCCGTTGTAGACTTCGAAGAAGTTTTCACCGACAACCCGCATCACTTCCTCTGCTGTATTACTGTAATGAAAGTTTGGATGATTCAGATGAATCATCATCGCCTGACCTGTTCGTTCCCGCTGAGCAATCACTGCGTTCACATTATTCTGCATCGTTTCGTAAATCGAATTCCCTTTCATGGGAGGGATCATCGATTGCAGGTTGGAGAAGTTCATATGCACGGGAGCCCCCTGAAAACCATCGGTCACTTCCTCACCGGGGATCATCAGAAACTTTCCTTCTTCATTGAGCAGCGCTGAGTATTCCGAAAACTTTTTCAGTTTCACTTCCAGAACATCGTTTTCTTTACGTTCTTCTACCCACTTTTCCGGAAACTTTGCTTTCAGTTTGTCGTAGGCTTTCATCCCCCCACGACTCATCTCGACATCAATCCAGCGATCGACATCCGCAAAGACATTGTGATCGGATAACGTCAGGAAGTTGTAACCATGCTCTTTGTACCAGAGACCAATCATCTCCGGGTAGTGGTCCCCATCAGACCATAAAGAATGCGTATGCAGATTCCCCTTGTACCACTGCTTGCCCCCTTTGGCTTCCAGATCAGCAGAAAAGAGAAGCTGTGAAGCAGTAGTGAGAGTGACGAGAATCAATGTTGAGCGCATGAGAAATTGATACATGATTACGACCCGATAAGTGATACAGCGTTAGGTGTGGAGAAATCAGAACCGATCCTGAAATCCGGTTGTGGCTGTTCTTGAACCTGCAACTACATGTTCAATGTGACCCATCAGAGGGTTTCAGGACTACTTATAATGAGATCAGTACATCTTGATATGAATAGTGAGGAAAGGCAAACTCGGAGTTAAAGAATAGATGAACTTTTGAAATTGTTATGGCATGAAAAAAGCCGGAAGCATGGAGAAATAACCACACTTCCGGCTTATTGATTTTGACAAAAGTCTATCCCATCAGTTCATCGATCACTGTAGGATCGCTGACGAGGTGTGAGGGACGTCCCTGGGGAGTATAGAGAATCTTGTTCGGGTCGATTCCCAGTTTTGTGTAGATGGTAGAGACCAGGTTTTCAGGTGAGAGCACACGTTCTACCGCCGAGAACCCTTTACGGTCTGTTGCACCAACGACTGTTCCTCCCGGTGTTCCACCACCGGCCATCAGAACTGACATCGCGTTGGCCCAGTGATCTCGACCAGCAGTTTCCCGTCCGGGAATGATCGAGATTTTCGGTGTACGACCAAACTCACCCATAGCAATCACGAGAGTCGTTTCGAGTAATCCACGCTCGTCCAGATCGTTGATCAAAGTAGAGACTGTCTGATCCCACTGCGGTAAGCGTTCATTACAGCGTTTGAAGATGTCATCGTGATGGTCCCATCCACCATCATAGACAGTCACAAAAGGAACTCCCGCTTCAACAAGTCGACGAGCCAGCAGACAGCGTTGGCCAAAGCTGTTTCTGACATAAGCATCTCGCATCTCGCCTGATTCTTTGGAGATATCAAATGCTTTCTGGGCTTCAGGAGAAGTGACCAGGCTGTATCCCTGTCGGTAGTATTCATCCAAGCCAAGAACAGGATCGCCTGCCACTTCATCTTCGAAGCGTTTCATCCGATCAACAAGCTGTCGGAGGTCGGTTCGTTTATGGAAGCGGTCTTCGTTCAACTCACGGGGAATTGCTACGTCGCGCACCCGGAAGTTTTCTTTATTGGGATCGTCACCCACCACGAAGGGAGCGTATTTTGCACCGAGGAAGTTAGGGCCACCTGAGCGAGCCATGTTCGGCATACTGAAATAAGGAGGCAGGCCATTGTCTTTACCGAGTTGATGTGAAACCACAGAACCCATGCTTGGGTGAAAACTGACGAACGCACCACAACCGACTGGAATTCGCGGAGGGGCGCCTGTTGTCATGTAGTGATTACCAGCACCATGATTCCCCTGGTTATGTTTGATCGAGCGAATCATCGCGAACTTATCGAGGTTCGCGGCGAGCTTCGTCATGTTCTGAGAGAACTGAACTCCGGGAACAGCGGTATCAATCGCGCTCAACTCACCTCGGTATTCAGAAGGAGCTTCCGGCTTGGGGTCAAATGTTTCAAAGTGAGTCGGTCCCCCATCCATCCAGATGAGGATACAGTTAGTCGCTTTTTTGGGCAGATTAACGACAGAAGGACTTGCTTCGGCTTGTGCCTGAAGAGCACCTGCCAGCGTTCCTCCGAAAAGACCACCAATACCAAGCTTTAAGCAATCGCGGCGGGTTGTTCCCTCGCAGTTTCGAGTAACAGCCATGAATTACCCCGTCGGACAATGTTCCATGGGGAATGGAACAATGTATTTCTAATCTAGGTAGGAAAAATTGATGTGCTGGCGAACTGGGTTTGTCACCGGGTTCACATCAGGTTCAGGAAGTTGTGGAAGAAGTCTTCTTCCCTGCCTTATGTCATATCGACATATAGACATATGACTCTAAAGATAACCAGTAAAAGGTTAAATCGCAAGCAATTTCTCTGAAACTAACCCGATACAGAGCAGGAACATACGCTCAATATTTCCTGTTTTTCTGGCTGGAACGGCTTGTTCTGCTCCCGGAACTGTGGCAGTATGGAATTCGCATAAGTTCGCTCACTTCCGCCATTTATCCGCTCAACTGATTCGGAAATGGCGTAAAAAACCACCTGATTTTTCCAACCTCAGTCCTTCCCGCCAGACTTCAGAGAGCATTGAGAGGCTACCCATGTCGACCAACTGGCTACGAAAAACCTGTCTCCTCGGCCTGACGTTCACCTTAAGTATGAACATCTTCCTGGTGCTGAACTCCCCGTCACTGCCGACGACAAAGTCCTTGATGTATCGACACCGATGGCTCCTCCCACCTGGGCAGTGCTGGAACGGGAACTCCTGAAACAGGAGCATATTGCCTGCCAGCAGTTTTATGACCGCTATTTCGATTCCAAAGGATACCTCGAATGTGTCGAACGCTGGGGTGGCGATGATGGCCCGGATGATGCGATTGAAAACGTGAACGACTGGCCGATTCTGCACGCGATTGGTGGCCACGAAGATATTCTCACCATGTACAAAACTGCCTGGGAAGGTCATCTGCGACAGTACACGCTGGCTAAGACTGTTGATGTTCCCTTCGCGAGGATGGAATGTACTACAAAGAATTCCCGGTGATGTTTGACTGGGTTCATAATGGTGAAGGGCTGACTGTTTTTGACCTGCAGGGATTGGGCGACCCTACGATGCCAAGTTTCAACAGCGTGTCAAACGGTTCGCCGGCTTCTATATGAATGAAGATCCCTCTGCTCAGAACTACGACCCGGAACACAAAATCATCCGCTCCATGTTCAATGGTTCCCGCGGGCCCCTGCTGCGTAAAGCGACTGCTCTCGACTGGGCCGGGGATCCGATCGAAGTCAAAGACCGTTTCCTTCCCCGACATGGTGAAGAGAACTATGAACAGATGCTCGCCCACTTTGAAGAATACAACGACATCGTCGGTGACCATCCTCAAAACATGGGGGCGACCTCACTTGCATTCAACGCCTATGCGTTAACCAACGAGGCAAAATACAAAGCCTGGTTGCTGGAATATGTCGATGCCTGGCTGGAGCGAACCTATGAAAACGGGGGCGTCATACCGACTAATATCGGCCTCAATGGAAAGATCGGTGGAGAAACAGACGGCAAGTGGTATGGAGGCGTATATGGCTGGGGCTTCACTGTCACTGTTCCGCAAACGGGTGAAAAAACAAATCGAAACACGCATGCCCTGGGCATAACGGGTTTTGCGAATGCCTATCTGCTGACCGGCGATCAGAAGTATGTCGACGTCTGGCGAAACATGATCAAAGTCATTAACTCAAATGTTAAAGTAATTGATGGTGTCAAACACTACCCATTCATGTATGGCGATGATGGCTGGTACGCATATTACCCCCATCCCTATGGCAGCGGTAATCAGGAGATCTATTACTGGACACTGGACGAAAAAGACAAAGCCCCTGTTGCCGAACAGGGTTGGATCAAGTTCCTGGATGGAGATGATCCTGAGTATCCCACTCGTGCATTCCAGGGTGACTTCGCCAGCCTGCGCGTCAAAATGGAAGGGATGCAAAACGACCCTACCACTCCTGACACTCGGCTTTCCGATGATCCCATGCCGTATAACCCGGCTGTTGTACACAACATGATCAACCTGATGCTGGGTGGTCTGCATCCGGGTCATAAGGGTGCACCACTGCATTGTCGAGTCCGCTATTTCGATCCGATTGAACATCGAGCAGGACTACCCGAAGATGTCGCCGCACTTGTCACCAAACTCGGTAAAGACTCCACTGAGCTGACCCTGGTGAACCTGAATCAGACAGAACCCCGCACAGTCGTCGTGCAAGGGGGTGCCTACGGCGAGCATCAATTCGGTAAAGTCAGCACCGCCGCTGATGGAAATCTGCAAGCGGACGATTCCAGTTTCACTGTTCGTCTCGCTCCCGGAGCCGGCACATCAATTCAGGTGGAAACGCTGCGGTATCAAAACCAACCGACAATGGATATGCCGATCGTTCGCTAACAATGGATCTATGACGGGTGGCCCAGACAATCCTGTAAGGTTGTCTGGGTGCCGCAGGCACACATAAGCCTGGAGTGCTCTCTCGTGTGACATGGGGATGGAAGCGATTTAAATCGATAAAACAAGCAGCGCTTTCGTGTTGCTGCGCAACCCAGACAACACTTCGTGATTGTCTGGGCCACCCATCTGCTTTGTCTGCACCACAAGCTCTATCTATTCATCCTCATCTTCCGTTGCTTCCTCTGCGGGAGCAATGGCATCGGGGGCGAAACCACGACGCATTGTGTTTTCAGTTACATTGATCGGGATCAGGAACTGATGCAGATAATCGGGACCACCCGCTTTACTACCGATCCCGGACATTTTGAATCCCCCGAAAGGTTGGCGATCGACGAGTGCACCGGTGATGCCTCGATTCAGATAGAGATTACCGCACTGCATTTTCATGCGAGCCTGTTTCAGATTTTCGGGAGAGCGACTGAACATTCCGCCGGTTAAGGCGTAATCGGTGTTATTCGCAATCTCGAAGGCTTCGTTCAGTTTCTTCACTTTGAAGACAACCAGCACCGGGCCGAAGATTTCTTCCTGGGCCAGGCGAGCATCGGAAGCGACATTCTCAACAATATGGGGCCCCACATAATAACCTTCGTTTTCGATCTCGCTTACATCAGTTGCCAGGACAACATCTCCCTCTTCGTAAGCGAGTTCAATATATTCCTTGATTCGTTCGAGAGATTCCTGATCGATGACCGGGCCAACTTTAGTCGCAGGATGTTCCGCCGCCCCTACCACTAAACTCGAAGCTGCTTCGACCAGTCGTTCCAGGAATTGATCGTAGACTTCTTCCAGTACAATCACTCTTGAGCAGGCGGAGCATTTCTGTCCCGCATAACCAAAAGCACTGTAGACGACCCCCTGCACTGCTTCGTCGAGATCGGCATCGGCATCGACGATGATGGCGTTTTTCCCACCCATCTCGGCGATCACTTTGCGAACCGAGTTCTGCCGTTGATCGGTATCGGAGGCAAGTCGGTTGATTTCGAGTCCCACTGTCCGTGAACCGGTAAAGGTGACCATATCGACATCGGGGCTACTCACGAGTACGGGGCCAATCTCTTCGCCATTCCCCGGTAGATAATTCACGACCCCCGCAGGAATCCCCGCGTTGTTGAAGATCTCCATCAGCTTGGCAGCGACAACCGAAGATTGTTCGGCAGGTTTCATGATTACCGTATTCCCGGTCACCAGAGCGGCCACAGTCATCCCGGTGAGAATCGCCAATGGAAAATTCCAGGGAGCGATCACGACGACAACCCCGCGGGCACGATAGTAGTAGACATTCTCTTCCCCCGGTAAATCGCGATGGCGGGGTTCACCCAGGATGCGGATTTGCTCGGCGTAATAATTACAGAAGTCGATCGCTTCGGCGACTTCGGCATCCGCTTCCGCCCACGGTTTACCACACTCGTAAACCATCCAGGATGCCATCTCGAATTTGCGTTCGCGGAGTTCCTTCGCCACGAGTTCCAGGTACTCAGCTCGATAGTTGGGCTCAATTGCCGACCAGGTTTTAAAGGCCCGCTTCGCTGCATCGATTGCTTCTTCAGCCTGATCAGGAGTCGCCGAGGAAATTCGACCGATCACCTGCTCAAAGTTGGAGGGATTGCGGGAGAGGAGTACGTCGTGAGATTCCTGAATGCGTCCATTGATAACCAACGGGTATTCGTCACCAAGATAGTTAGAGACTTCCTCCAGGGCAGTTTCCATCTGCTCGCGGACGGACTCTTTACTGAAATCCGAGAAAGGCTCGTTCTGAAACTCGGGGATATAATCTTCTGGAGGTGTCATTGTTTTACCCACTTCAGTTGGACTCATGAACAAGTTCTCCACATTTATATTTTCACGCAGGCTTTGCCGCAGGAAAGAATCATTCGAGGTATTTTCAAGAAGACGGCGAACCAGGTAGGACATGCCGGGAAGCAGCTCACCGAAGGGAGCGTAGATGCGCACACGATGATTTCGCTCGACCAGGATCTGGCCAATCTCACCCGCCATGCCGTACAACATCTGAAACTCGTATGTTGATTTCGGCAGTTCAAGCTCATCGGCAATCGCAATGACCCGGGCAATGCTGCGCAGGTTATGACTACCAAACTGCGGACGTAACCATTCATGCTGCTCCAGCAGGAACCTGGAAAGTGTTTCAAAGTTCTGGTCCGACTCCCATTTCATGCGAAAGACCGGAATCGGCCAGCCATGAGCTTCAGCGTGGATCTTTTCGTAATCCCAGTACGCCCCTTTGACGAGCCGCACGGCGATGGAAGTTCCCCGTTCCTGAACCCATTCCAGCAGTTCCTTAAGGTCTTGTTCAGAGTCTTTCAGATAAGCCTGAATCACAATCCCGACCTGGTCGAACTGGCGGAACTCATCTTCCAGGAGGACTTCCTTAAAGATCTCAAGAGTCAGATCTTTATAGGAGTACTGCTCCATATCGACATGCAGATAGGCTTCCTTCTCCTGAACCGCCCGCAGGATCGGCCGCAAACGTTCTTTCACAGCCTCCGCTGTTCCTTCCGGATCGGCGGGTTGGAACTGGCTGTATAACGAAGAAAATTTCAATGAAACCTGAATTCGGGGGATATTCCCCCGGTCATCATGGTCGACCTGGCTGACTGTCGGCCAACTCCCGGCGTCTTCTTCCAGTTCTTCCAGCAGGTTGAGATAAGCAGCCTGATAGACTTCGGCTTCGGTCTCGCTGATGACCGCCTCACCCAGCAGGTCGAGAATACAGCCGTAGCCGAGTCCGCGAAGTTCCTCGACCGACTCGACCACTTCCTGGCTGTTGGTTCCGGCAATGAAGCGCTTTGCCATGTTGGTCGCATTAGATCGGGCGTTGTAGGCGAGTGCGCGGGAGAGAAATGAATTCGCAGAAGCCGAATCGGTTACCAGTCGCACTGCCCAGGGGAGATGTGTGCGAACCTCTTCAAAGTATTCCTGCAGGTGCCGGGTGATGGACTGATGGTCGCGTAACATCGGCAGGACATCGACGAACCGAAACATCTGCACTTTGACCGATTCATCGGACATCGCCCAGGAAAGGATGCGGTCATCCCACCAGCGACGCTCAAAGATGGAGGGAGTGCTCCGCTCCAGATGGCTCCACAACTCGCGGCCAATATGCTGCGTCCGCTCTTCCAGCACGTCGGGGCTGTCTGACTTCCTTTGGACAGTTTTCTTCGTACTCAAGGGTTACTTTCGATATTCAGTGATCGCTTCCGGGCTCAATGAAAAAGACTTGAGTGGGCCGGAAACCGTAAAATCCATTCAAAACGAATCAAAGTGGCAAAGCATAATGAACGCCCCCCCGGTTTCACAATGGCGAGACACCGATATTCCCATTATACGCCCGATCCGTCGCGTAAGAGGGATTTTATGGATCCACGAAAAGCACGAAATTCACGAAAATGGCCGAGAGTGAAATGGCCATTGGATGAAGCGGATGATGTTTTCTCTATGTTCAGAGTTTTTATTTAAACACGAAGGCACGAAGACACAAAGATTTAAATAGCCAGGGAAAATTCACTCAAGAATCATCATTAAAATTCTTTTTTTATCTGTTCCGGTCTGAAATGCATTTAAGGATGGTCAAAATAGTTCAGCCCTTGGTGTCTTCGTGCCTTCGTGTTAAAAAACAGACTTCAATTCTCTGAAATTGAAAATGCTTGCTCGACTGGGTTTACACGCTCAGCCCTTTTCGTGAATTTCGTGTATTTCGTGGTTAATCAACTTCACGTGGTGTAGTCGGAGTTCAGGCGGACGTATTCCTGGGTGAGGTCGCTGGTCCAGAAGCGGACTTTTTCTTCACCCAGAGTCATTTGCAATTGAATATGGACTTCTCGCTGGTCACGCATCTGTTGCGATAGTGCGGCATCATCATATTCGACGGGCATACCTGCTTCGTAAATTCTGGTTCCATTCAGATAGAGTGTCACCTGTTTCTCATCGAAATCGACTTTCGCGTAACCTGCTGCGGAGACAATTCGTCCCCAGTTCGGGTCGGCTCCCGCAATTGCCGTTTTAACGAGGGCTGATTCAGAAATTTCTTTCGCGATCAAATACGCATCTTCGCGTGTTCGCAACCCTTCTACATCAACGATAACAAAATGCTCGGCCCCTTCGGCATCCCGGATAATCGATGTGGCAAGTTCCCGGGCGACTTCATTCAATGTCTGCTGCAGTAGTTCTTCTTCCTCTTCTAACGTGATCGTCACCCCGGCTTGACCGTTCGCAAAAAAGAGCACCGTATCACTCGTACTCATGTGACCATCGACACTGATACAATTGAACGAGCGATCGACCGCATGACGTAACATCATGTCTGTTTGCTGCTCAGTTAATTGAATATCGGTCATGATCACCGAGAGCATCGTCGCCATGTTCGGGGCAATCATTGCAGCTCCCTTGGCAACACCTGTGATGGTAACCGGCTTCCCTCCGATCTCGATTTGACGGGATACGAGTTTGGGGAATGTGTCTGTAGTCATCATGCCCCGCTGCCAGCTCCAGTGACTCATGCGAACCGGATAGTTTCTTGACCACTTCTGGAATGCCCGCTTCGAGCTTCGCCTTGGGTAGAAAATGACCAATCACCCCGGTGGAGCAAACCAGCATCTGACTTGGTTCACAGTGGAGCGTGCTGCAACCTGGGCCGTCATCCACTGGGCATCCTCCAGACCACGAGAGCCGGTACAGGCATTCGCATTCCCGGAATTAATCACTACGCCCCGTGCCTGAGACTGTGTTACCCGTTCACGCGAGATGACTACAGGTGCTCCACAGACCTTGTTCTGTGTAAAAACTCCGGCCACAACCGCGGGCGATTCCGAAACGAACAGGGCAAGGTCATTCTTTGCCGAGTCCGATTTAATCCCACAATGCAAACCCGCTGCCAGAAAACCAACCGGTAATTGAGCTGTCACAGAAAACTCCGTTTGAGGTTGAGAACCACGAAAGACACGAAAATCACGAAATGGACTGAACTAGAAAAACGCATCAGAGGAAGCATTTTCAATTCCAGAGAATTGAAGTTTGATTTTTAACACGAAGGCACGAAGGCACGAAGGCACGAAGGCACGAAGGCACGAAGGCACGAAGGCACGAAGATTGAAAGAAGAAAACATAACTTACTCAAAATTTTGTAGCTAGATTCAGGATGCTTCTGAAGAGCGTGAGAATAGTTCGACCCTTGGTGTCTTCGTGCCTTCGTGTTTAAATAAAACTCTGATCACACAGAACACTATCAGGCGATCCATTTAGAGGCTTTTTCACACGATCAACGCTGTTGTCTCTTCGAAGCCGTACATCAGATTGAAGTTCTGTACGGCGACACCGGCGGCTCCTTTGATGAGGTTGTCGATGCAGACGAGGATGATCACCGTACCGCGGGTGACTCTCACCGTGATATCGCAGTAGTTCGTCCCGCTGACATCTTTGGTACCCGGAAGATGTTCCACAATTCTTACGAACGGGGCATCCTTATAGAAATCGCGCATCACATCGAGAAGTTCATCCTCGGTTACCTCGCGAGTTGGCTTTGCATAGATGGTGGCATGAATTCCCCGATCCATCGGCATCAGGTGAGGAGTAAAGACAACCTGAACTGGTTGACCACTTTTCTGGGTGAGTACCTGATCAATTTCGGGCGTGTGGCGATGATTTCCCACCGAGTATGCAGAAACCGATTCATTGCATTCAGCAAACAGGGTCGTCAGCTTCGGTGCACGCCCTGCCCCGGAGACACCACTTTTGGCATCGATGTGAATTCCCATCGGCTCGATATCAGCGTGACACAGGAGTGGAGCGAGCCCCAGAATGGATGCGCTCGTATAACAACCCGGGTTGGCAATCAACTCTGCTTCGCGGATGCCCTCTTTCCAGATTTCCGGGAGACCGTAAATTGTCGTCCCTAACCGGGTCGGGTCGGTATGAACATGCCCATACCATTCTTCATAAACGCCCGGATCGGAGAGCCGATAATCGGCACTCAGATCGACCACCCGGCAGCCAGCTGCGAGAATATCAGGGATGACCGACATGCTGACCGCATGCGGGAGCGCACAAAAAGCGCAATCGACTCTGTTGGAGAGTTCTTCGGGTGAGAGATTTTCACAGACCAGATCCAACCGACCGTACAACGAAGGATGAATCGCCTGAATGTGCGGGGTATCTTCCTGGCGGGTCGTCAACGCCGTGATTTTCACTTGCGGATGCCGCAGCAGAATTTTGATTAACTCGAGCGCGGTATACCCTGTCGCTCCCACAACTCCCACATTCACCATCGATCTGTCACTCACCCGGGCCATCCGCCCGTATATGTATTTGTGTTGAATAAGGCCTTATTTCGTCCCCCTGGAAGGACTCCGGGAATCATTGTAAATCATTCGAGGAGAATAGTCACCCAACTACTCATCAGCCAGAGGATAGGATAGTCAGGTGCAATCGGTCTCCTGATGGAATAGACTTGATTACCTTCGACGATCCCAAATCCAAGTCTACCCTGCCACAGCTGGAGTCTCCCTGATGATCAACCGGTTTACAATCTTCTGGAGCACCCTGCTGCTGATCGGTTCGTGCTTTTTTCTTTGTTCGGAAATGATCAGTGGCGAACCTCCCAAGCCAGAGGAAACCTTCGAGGCGGAAATCCACCAGCGTTTTCAGGATCCGGAACCGGGGTTTCCCAAATCAGTTACGGAGGAGAATGCCGGCACTCTCAAGCTGAAAATCGTCGATTCCCGCACGGAGAAACCGCTGCTCTGTCGGGTGAACCTGGTGGGTTCCGATGGGAATTACTTCGAACCGCCGGAATCGACCCTCAACCCGTACAGCCTGCAAAGGCTCGGAAATCGTAAGGATAAAGGCCCCTTTCGTTACTACGGTTGGTTTTTCTATAGCCGGGGAACCGAGGAGATTCCTGTCCCTCCAGGAAAAACCCGGATCGAAGTCTGGAAGGGGTTCGAATATCAACCGACATCGCTGACCGTCGAAATCGAAGCGGGAAAAATAGCCGAGGCAGAAATCCGGCTCTCTCGAAAAATCAACATGGCTCAACGAAACTGGTATTCGGGTGATCCTCACATTCATATCGAACGCAATACAGACGAGCAGGATGAAGTGATCTTTGACCTGCTGGAAGCGGAAGACATTCGTTATGGGCAGATTCTCTGTTTTGGTGATGTGAATAAATATCGCCCGACGATGACGGACCAGCTGACTCCCCAACTTCGGGGAATGGGACCGGAATCGGTTCGCACCCGGGGTGAGTACACGATGATCTCGGGGCAGGAATACCGTTGTCAGACTTATGGGCACATTCTGCTTCTCGGTGGAAAAAGACTGGTCGACGCCGACGGACCGACCACTGATCCTAATAATTGGCCGCTGTTTGGTGTGGTTGCTGACGAAACACATGCACTCGGGGGGCAAGCGATCCACGCTCATGGAGGGTATGAGCAGGAAATCTATGCCGACTTCGTGCAGGAAGCGACCGATGGTGTCGAGTTGCTCCAGTTTGCTCTCTATCGCGGAATCGGACTCGAGGGCTGGTATCACATTTTGAATGCAGGTTACCGGTTCCCGGCAATTGGGGCGAGTGATTACCCCTTCTGTCGAGCTTTGGGAGATTGCCGCACCTATGCGTGGATTGATGACCCCGCCCCATCGATAGAGTCCTGGAATGAAGCAGTGAGTGCCGGTCGCACATTCTTCACCACCGGCCCGGTTGTCGAATTCACCGTCAACCGAAAACGTCCCGGAGATGTTATTCAGCTGGAATCAGGAGCAGAACCGAAAGTGCATGTCAGTATTTCCGGGCTCTCACTCGTCTCTCCCCTGGAGGAACTGCAACTGATTCATCAAGGCGAGGTCGTCGCCCGGAAGGAATTGATCGGCACTGAGCGTACCAGCTTTTTCACCTGGGATCTCGATCTCCCCATCAAACAGAGTTCCTGGATCGCCTTTCGGGGTTGGGGAAAAAGTGTTTCGGGAAGAGAAAATAACGAGGTTCACACGAACCCGGTTTATGTGGTTCTCGATGGAAAACCCTATGCCTCTCCCGAAAGTGTGAGCTGGTTAATCTCTAAAGTCTCCGAGCAGTACGAGAAGCAGGCCGCCCGGGAATTCCCCCAGAAGAAACAGGTCCTCGACTATTTCGCCAAAAGTCGGATGTTGCTGGAAGAAAAATTGGCCGTAACAGAACCTGAAGAGAAATAGTCTCCCTGATTTTCAAAGTTCAACCGGGACTTCTCAAAATCCGGTGGCAATACGACTCTTCTCCGGCAATTTCAAGCGGTTAGACTTTGAAATTTCCACGCAAAAAGTTCAAAATAGCCCCCCCGATTTTCTGTTGTGAGCAGTGAACACCGTTCACCCTTTAAATTTGGGAACTCTCTCTCAATCAAATCGCCTTCGGTTACCACATGCATTGAGATAATCGCGCGATCTTTCTGTCAAAACTTTGAGGATTAACTATGGCCGACGTTTCGAAACTTGCTGCTGATGCACTTTCTGAAGGGGGCGGAATTCTGCGTCTCGCTCCTAACTGGGTTCCCCGTTCATTCCTGCAACCGGGACGTCGACTTAAACTCCATCCCGCTGACTACTACGCACTCGGCATGAACCGAGGTGGTATCGATGAACGCTGGTTCGGTTCTACCACTGCCGCTGCCAACGAAGGTGCTCCTCCGGATGAAGGATTGAGCTATGTTGTCTTCAACGGCGAAAAATTCACTCTGCGGGATGCCATCAGCGAACTGGGTGCCGAGATCATTGGTGATGATATCTGGAACACTTACAAACGCTGGCCTGTTTACTCCAAGTTCTTCGATAACATGGGTCCCATCCCTCACCACATGCACCAGAATGAAGAGCAGGCAAAACTGGTCGGTCAGGAAGGAAAACCGGAATCGTATTACTTCCCACCCCAGATGAACGCGATTGGGAACAACTTCCCTTACACCTTCATGGGTCTGGAACCGGGAACGACCAAACAGGATGTGATCGATTGCCTCGATCGCTGGAATGACGGCGACAACGGGATTCTCGATCTCTCCAAAGCGTACCGCCTTAAACCGGGTACAGGATGGTTGATTCCCCCCTGTGTATTGCATGCTCCTGGTTCACTCGTGACTTACGAACCTCAATGGGGAAGCGATGTCTTCGGGATGTATCAGTCACTCGTCGAAGGACGCCCTGTCCCGCGCTCTCTGCTGACAAAAGACTTCCCGGAAGACAAACATGTCGACAACGCTTACCTGGTTGATGCCCTCGACTGGGAGAAAAACGTCGATCCGAATTTCAAAGAGAATAACTACCTCGAACCGATCCCTGTCGCCGATACCAGCTCTGAAGGATATGTCGATCGCTGGATTGTCTACGGTAAAGTGAATGGCAAACAGTTATTCACCGCCAAAGAACTGACCGTCGATCCCGGTAAGAGCTGTGTGATTAAAGATGGTGGTGCGTACGGCTGGATCACCGTTCAGGGCGAAGGCTCTATCGGCAATCTGCGTCTGCAAACACCAGCCATGATCCGGTTCGGCCAGATGACAGAAGACGAAGTCTTCGTCACCGCCAAAACCGCTCAGGGTGGAGTGAAAGTCACGAACACCGGTTCCGAGCCACTCGTCTCGCTCCGATACTTCGGCCCCAACGCTCAACCGGACGCTCCGAACGTCGGTGACTACCGCCAGAAGTAATCTCCCAAGTTGACTCCACAGCCCCGGTTGCTCGCAATCGGGGCTGTTTTTTCGTTATGATGTTTGTAACCACGAAATACACCAAATCCACGAAAAGGTCTCAGGGAAAAAACGCTGGCAGGAAGCAATTTTCGTTGCACCTGCCTAAGACGATTTATTTTTTAACACGAAGACACCAAGGCACAAAGAGTTGATGTTTCACAGATCATGAAATTAACCAAGAGACATTCTTTGCTCTGAATAAAACTTGAAAAACTTCGTGTCTTCGTGCCTTCGTGTTGAAATAAAAATTGTGATACCGATCAGATCTGCATTTGCTTCATACAGATTGTTTTCACCCTGAACTTTTTTCGTGAGTTTCGTGTATTTCGTGGTTCCCAGAATTTGAATTTTAATTTCCCCACCTGGAAGGATCGACTTGATGAGCCATCCCCATAATTTTCCTAAGTTACATAATGCATCCTGGCCCGGTGTTGTCGGTAAGGGACCCGATTCCGAACCCCCCATTGATCTGGACACGATGCTTGACCTGACCGCCGCCGCGGAAGTCGATGGGGTCAAATTCGATGGAACGGACGTCTTCCTGTTCGATCCGCATGTGAATATCGATTCCAGCGATGACGACTTGAAAGCAATCGCAGATAAAGTCGCCGCCCGCAACCTGGTCATTGGCTCCGTCGTCGCCCCTGTCTGGGGTCCAACCGGAGGTGGTTCTGCAATGGGCGATGCCGCAGAAGTCGAAAGCTTCCTGACCCAGGTTAAGAAAGGGTGTGAAATCGCCCAGAAATTCCGTGAATTAGGAGTTCGACCTTACGGAGCTGTCCGCATCGACTCAGCGGGTGGCCCTGGCGACTGGGCAAACGACCCGGATGCCAACCAGAAAAAAATCGCTGATACCTTCAACAAAGCATGCGACATCGCCGAAGCCCATGGTGAAGTCCTGGTGGCAGAAGGGGAAATCTGCTGGGCGGGGATGCACAGCTGGCGCCGCATGGTCGAACTTCTGGAGATGGTCAATCGACCGAATGTCCTCGGTTTCCAGGCCGACATGGCCACACCTTCCTCTACCTGATGGGCTATAACGCTCCTGAAGATAGCCTGGTCCCTGCTGATTTCGACTTCAGTGATGAAGCCGCCTTCGATGCAGCTTACACCAAGCTAACCGACGCTCTCCGCCCCTGGACGCTCGACTTCCACGTCGCCCAGAATGACGGAACGGTTTTTGGTTCCGGCTCCCACGACAAAACAGGTCGTCACTGCCTGCCTGATGATCCCAACGGCAAACTGGATATCGTCAAACGGGCTGGGTACTGGTTGCGTGGCAAAGATGGACAACCGACTAAGAAATTCAAACACATCTGCTGGGATGGTTGCATGTTCTCCAACGAGACCATGATGAAACCGGAAACCTGGAACAGCATTCTCGCCGCCATGCTGGCTGTGCGTGATGCTCACGGTTGGACCGAGTAAGTTTTCACACCAACCTCCCACTATCTTTCACATATAAATACAAACTGGCTAAACAGGAATTATTGAAATGACAAAACCGCTTAATGTCGGACTGATTGGTTACGGTTTCATGGGCCGAACTCACTCGAATGCTTATCGCCAGGTGAGTAAATTCTTTGATCTCGGTTACGAACCTGTCCTCAAAGCGTGCTGTGCCCGTAACGAAGAAAAGATCAAAGCCTTCGCTGAAAACTGGGGTTGGGAATCTTATGAAACCGACTGGAAAAAACTGATCGAGCGGGATGATATCGACCTGATCGACATTGGTTCTCCGAACAACACTCACTACGAGATGGCCCTGGCAGCTGCCAAAGCGGGCAAGATGGTCATCTGCGAAAAACCGCTGGCCATGAATGTCAAAGAGGCCGAAGAAATGGTGGCCGCCGTTGAAGAAGCCGGTGTCGCGAATATGGTCTGGTACAACTACCGCCGTGTCCCCGCGATTACCCTGGCCAAGCAGTTGGTTGATGAAGGCCGCATTGGTCGCCCCTTCCATTACCGGGCGACCTACTTGCAGGACTGGACAATCGCCGAAGATGTTCCCCAGGGGGGAGCTACTTTATGGCGACTCGACGCCGCTGTCGCCGGTAGTGGGGTGACAGGTGACCTGCTCGCTCACAGCATCGACACTGCGATCTGGTTGAACGGCCCGATTACTTCCGTGGTCGCTTCCACCGAAACCTTCGTGAAAGAACGCGAGCATGCCGAAACCGGCAAGAAACAGGCCGTCACCATCGACGACGCCTGTATGTTCCTCGCTCGCTTTGCGAATGGTTCCATGGGAACATTCGAATCGACCCGTTACGCACGCGGTCGCAAAAACTTCAACACGTTCGAATTGAACGGTGCGGATGGGTCTGTCCACTTCAACCTGGAAGATCCCCATCTCCTCAGCTACTTTGAATACAAGAATCCGACCACTGGCACCAAAATGGAAGACCATGTGACCGGCTGGCGTGATATCAATGTCACCAACTTCGAACATCCTTACATGGATAAATGGTGGGTCCCCGGTTGTACGATCGGTTACGAACACACCTTCACTAACGCAATCGCCGATTTCATCGCAGGGCTCGATAGTGGCAACGGAACCGAACCTACCTTCCGCACGGCTCTCGAAACCCAGAAGGTATGCGACGCTGTTCTGGAAAGTGCCAAAACAGGTCAATGGGTTGAGATTAAATAGTCGGCAAGGAGTTTAGGTTCCACAATTGCCAAGAACAGGTTTATCTGTTAAACCTGTGTATATGAAATTATTAATGACATCCCCGCTGAGGAAGAATTTTGATCGCTAACTGAATCTGATCAATAAAATTATCAATCGCGCTGGGATGACCACGCTAAAATATAAGACTATTGCCGGTAACGCCCTTTGGGCCTGCCGGCTTTGGTCATTATTAGAGAAGACTTAATCTGGTCTGAAACGGCCAGTCTGAGACCCTTCGGATCAGGAGAATCAAATGGAAAAACAACCGATCAGCCGCGAAGGCTACGAAAAAATCAGAGATGAAATCAAACATCTTGAAGAAGTCGAGATGCCTCTGATTGCGGAAAAGATTGCCGAAGCTCGTGCCGAAGGAGACCTGAAAGAAAACGCCGAGTATCACGGTCAGCGTGAAGCGCAAGGGATGATGCAAGCTAAGATTAATGCGTTGAAAGCACGTCTCTCGAATTGTTACATCGCCAAAAAAGAAGACATGCCGAAAGGTGTTGCGAACTACGGTTCCGTAATCACCGTAAAAAATCTCGATGATGGTGAACTCGAAAAATACGAACTGGTGGGACCAGGCGAGGAAGACTACACCACCGACCCGATGAAAATTCTGACAAGCAGCCCACTCGCTCAGGGACTCTCTCAGAAAAAAGTAGGCGATCAGGTCGAGGTCGAAACCCCGATGGGAATGCTTAAGCTCGAAATTGTCCAGATCGACGATTAAAACAATTTCCGGCATTGAGCTTGCATCCCGGTCCCCCCATGTGCGACATTGAAGAGGCGTTCTTACACCCGCCTCTGATCCCTCCTTACCTCTATGCAATGTCCTGATGCACATTACAGGCATTTTCAAAACCCTCTGACGGGTTTCATCGACCCTGTTTTTGCAGTGTCGAGAACAACCACAATCGGGTTTTGAAATAGCCTTTGGGAGTCGTTATGAATTGTCGCTTACTCCGCACCACCTGGGGACTTCTTTTCGCAATCTCACTCCTGAGCTTTTCCCCCCTGCTCACTCAATCGGCTCGGGGCGAAAACTGGCCCCAGTTTCGCGGCCCGGAGGGGAACGGCCATTCCTCCGCCAGGAATCTGCCAGAGACCTGGTCTGAGAAGAAAAATGTCGCCTGGAAGATTCCCATTCCGGGCGACGGCTGGTCTTCACCCATCCTCTGGGAAGGACGCCTCTACCTGACTTCCGCCGTCGGGAATGGCGAACAGACCTCGCGTGAACGCTCGCTGCGAACTATGTGTATCGATGCCAAATCGGGCGAGGAGATCTGGAATATCGAAGTCTTCCACCAGACCGAAGACCGCGCCTTCAACATACATGGCAAAAACAGCCACGCCAGCGGCACCCCGATCACGGATGGCGAGCGTCTGTATGTCCATTTCGGTCCCCAGGGAACAGCCTGCCTGACCATGGATGGAGAAGAGATCTGGAAGAATCAGGAACTCTATTACGATCCGCGGCACGGAACGGGAAGTTCGCCGGTTATTGTCGACGACCTGCTCGTATTTAACTGTGATGGATACGAGATCGCCGAGGTTGTTGCTCTGGACCGCTTCACCGGAAAGTTACGCTGGAAAACCAGCCGCCCTCCGCATGACAATATGCAGAAGTTTGCCTTCTGCACGCCGATTGTGATCGAGGTTCGAGGACAAAAACAAATCTTCAGCCCGGGCGCTTATGTGGCTGCGGCCTATGCTCCCGAAGATGGAAAAGAGCTGTGGCGCGTCTCGCACCCTGGTTACTCAGTCGTCCCTCGCCCTCTCTACGTGCACAATCATATTTTCATGGCGACCAGCTTCAATGAATCCGAAATGCTGATGATCGACCCAACCGGCAAGGGGGATGTAACAGAGACGCATATCAAGCAGCGACTGACCCGCGGTGCCCCCCATACCCCCTCCCTGTTAATTGTCGGCGAGAACCTCTACCTGTTCAGTGACAAGGGAATTGCTTCTTGCGTGAATGCGTTAACAGGCGAGGAATACTGGAAGAAACGGATTCCAGGCCAGTACTCCTCCTCACCCATTTATGCCGACGGGAAAATCTACATTCCCAATGAAACGGGGCTGGTGATCGTCCTGGAAGAAGGCCGCACCTACAAGAAAGTCGCTTTCAATGGCATGAAAGAACGTGTCTTCGCTTCCCCGCTCCCACTGGATGGAGCCTTGATTATCCGGGGAGAAGAGCACCTTTTCCGGATTGAAGAAGCAAAGTAAAAAATAGGTAGCTGCTAATTGCTCGTAACTTGTGAACGGCGCATAACAAAAGGCCCGGAAACCAATCGGTTTCGGGCCTTATTGTTTTGTGTTACGTAGGCGAAACTGAGTTGAGAAACTTCTTTAAATCGAATATCTCAACCGCTACGAACTAGAAGAGATCTTCGAGTTCCTCGTCCATCAGCCCACCAGGACCATGATCGTAACAGTCCGAGTTGTGCCAGAGGGGAAGTCCAGCAGCGTAACGGGCAGCCAACATCAGAACTTTTTCTTCTGAACCTGGTTTGGCTTCCGTCGGTGCCAGAGGGTCAATTCCCAGCGAATCAAAGTCGATATCCAGAAGATCTTCTTCCAGTCCGAGATCATCTTCGAGTTCGAGAGAATCGTTTTCGAAATCTTCTACTTCGTCCATCACTCCGATAGAGTCCGACATTACTAATAATCTCCAGATCGAAATCTATAACAAAACTTGTGAAAGGGTGTATCCATAAAAAGTAATTAGAACTCGCACACCAGTTTGTCCTGTCCAGAACGTACATAGACCCCGAACCGGTCCTGAAGAGGCAGATCAGTGCGTAAACTGATCCCATCAGGTGGAAGTGAAGTCCAATCAAGTCCTGGGAAAAGGCTGCTTCAATGCAGCCCAGCTGCATGGCAGGACAAGGTAAATCACTCCAGGGGAAGCGAGGATACCTTGTTCACAGTGGCGGGTTCCAGACAGTCTGAAAATTAAACAGATCGGCTAGATTCGGCCCTTTTCACAAGTATGAGGCGATTTATATGGCGAACAGAGTAGAGTCGCCGATTAATAGGGAAGCCTGACTTGTGTGAAAATAACCCGACCTTGCTCCTGAAAAAAATCTAAAACAGACTGGCTCGAAGTTCGACTAGCGAACAGACTGATTCTGGACGGGATCCGCCAGAATGTCAAACAAATTTTCACAAAATTGAGCCGTCGTTAGAAATTCTTCTTCGAGTTGCTCTCTTCGGTGACCCGTTTTACCAGATTTCGGCAGATCGAGGCAATAACAATTAGTGTACTTCCCTTTTCATCCGATTTCTGACGAGGTTATTACATATCAAATGATCTATATGTGGCCTTAAAACTTGAGCTCGCATCAGAGTTGATACATAAGAGAGCATGCATACAAAGTATTGCAAACAACTTGCATCTGGCAACGTTTAGCGCGATTTTCAGTCCTGAAAACCAGGTCGTTTCACACCATATTTTTTCAGTTTGCGATCGAGCGTAGAGCGTTCCACCCCGAGAATACTGGCAGCAGAGGACTTGTTCCAGTTCGTCTGCTCCAGCGTGGCCAGAATGTGTTTCTGCTCGATTTCTTCGAGTGAAGCGGGAGCGTACTCCTCTAACTTTGTTTCGGTGGTTTCCTCATCCATTGTGAAAGAGGAAACTGAAGTGAGATGGATATCATCTTTCTGAATTTCTTCACCTGAGGCCATGATAACCGTTCGTTCGATCACATTCTGCAGTTCCCGAACATTCCCGGGCCAATCGTAATTCAGCAGGTGTTCCATCGCCTGATGCGAAAATCTTTTCACTTCGCGACCGGTGCGAGTCGCGCTGCGCTTGAGAAAATGATGCGCCAGTATTGGAATATCCGATTTTCGCTCACGGAGAGGGGGAACCAGTAATTCAACGACATGCAATCGGAAATAGAGGTCCTGACGGAAGGTCGCCTGTTTGACAGCCTCCTCCAGGTCCCGGTTGGTCGCGGCTACGACGCGGACATCAACTCGAACCGGCTTTCGCCCCCCGACTCTCTCGAAAGGATGACCTTCCAGCACACGCAGGAATTTTGCCTGCACCCCCTGGCTCATCTCGCCGACTTCGTCGAGGAAAAGTGTCCCCATATTGGCTTGTTCGAACGTCCCGGTCGACTGAGAAGTCGCTCCGGTGAAAGAGCCTTTCTCGTGGCCGAAGAGCTCGCTTTCCAGCAGACTTTCACTCAAGGCGGCACAGTTCATACAGACATAAGGAGCTCGATTTCGACCGCTGGCAGCATGCACTGCTCCCGCCACGAGCTCTTTGCCCACGCCACTTTCGCCGCGAATGAGGACTGTGGCAT
Source organism: Planctomycetaceae bacterium (assembly GCA_041398805.1). Lineage (GTDB taxonomy): Bacteria > Planctomycetota > Planctomycetia > Planctomycetales > Planctomycetaceae > Polystyrenella. The sequence goes on from JAWKUC010000009.1 coordinate 143,176, forward strand.
CAGTAGGACCAATTCGGAGAATTGTCTTACGAAGTTCCTCCATCGCCCGGCTGTTCCCGACAAGTTCGTTCTCTATCTGCAACTGGCGTTTCAGCGAGATATTCTCTGTTCGGGCACGCTCTAAACCAACTTCGAGTGAATCCCGTTCCTGTAACTTATCGAGCACAACTCCGGTTTGATCGGCAATCGCGAGGGTGAATTCGAGGTCGTCCGGAGTCATTTCATTATCAGGATCGGTCGAGTAGAGATGGATCAGACCATAAACGTAGGACTCTTTGGTGATCGCTGCACAAATCAGGCTTTGAGCCCGTATTTTACCGAGATGGTCACGTGTGGAGAGCTTACTGTCATCGTCGATATCGCGTCCGAGTACAGCTTCGCGTTCCTGTAATACAAGACCAGCGAGATAATCTGAGACCATCTGATAGGAGAAATCGGATTCGGACCGGCTGACAATCTTGCTCAGTTTGTCCGGATCGGGCACATCAAGGACTGGTTCCGGGAGTAACAGTATTGCTCCCTGGTCAGCAGACGTGTTTTCAATCGCATTTTTGAGCGTGATCGAACAGACTTCCTGAACTGAGCGGGCGGTGCCCATGTTGAGAGCAAGTCGATACAGACTGGCCAGCTCGCGGCTGGTTCGGTCCCGCATCAGTTTGCTCGATGCAGAGGCGTTCCGATAACGTGATTCCCTTTGTTTTTTGAGAATCTCCGGACCAAACTCGGAGAGATTATTCGAATCGAGTTTCAAACTGGGAACAGTATCTGCGTTAGAAACGTGTTGTTCTTCGTCGAGGAAGGGAACCCCGAATGAGGGATTCAGTGGATCAGAAATATCGAGAGCAAACCCCAGACGGCATTTTCCGATCTGGATCAGAGCGCCCGGCTGAAGTTCTTTGTCTCCCTGAATTTTTACGCCATTCACCAGGGTTCCATTGCGACTGTTCAAATCTCTGACAATCCAGCCCAATCCTGAACGGAAGACCTCACAGTGGCGACGACTGCAGATTTCGTCATCCACCACGATTTTGTTCGTGTGGGCGCGACCAATCGTCATGACCTGCCCGGGGGTCATTTTGTACGTATCAGCCCACTCCCCATCAGACCGCGAAACCAGATAGGCCGCATCCTCCTGAATCGAGGTATCCTGATTGTAATCAGCTTCAACTGAATCGGACATGAGATCGGGTCACAGACAGAAATTCACAAACTTCACCCGAAGGGATACTTAAGAACAGGGTGTCGCTTGATGGGAACCGGTTACAGAAAATGGACTCGTATCAAGAATTATAGCGCGAGCAGAAACCTGTACCACTTACTTAACCCACCAGACAGAAATTACCCAGTCTGCCCGGCTCATCAGAATGGTGTAAAATCAATAGAAAGTGATGTAATTCGAACTCTCTGAGTTGTCCGTGTGAGCTCAGCCTGAAGAGGCCTTTTTAATACATTCTCTGCTAACTGTTTTATAAACAATCAGCTGGCCAAGTGCATCCCTCGAAATGGTGGAACGTGGCAATTTTCAGTAGTGGGGCACCAGATCGAAAAAGATCTTGAAATTAAGGGGTCGCGATGACCTCCCCGGATTGAGTACCATTGACATAAATTGCCTGTTTTCTGATACTTTTGCGGGAACCGGGACTGGGCTTCCCCTCTCAAATAGAGAGGAGATCATCATGCTGCGATTCGTTCCAATCACAAATCGAGTCCTGACTCCTGTTCCCCTTGTGCATTAATCCGCTTTCTGGTGCCTGATCGAAATTATTATGAATTCAACTTCCATGACAGCCCCCAACCAGGAAGCGTTGGCCGAATACACACAAGAGGTGGCGCGCAAGGCCAAGCTGGCATCGCGCCGTTTGACACATCTGACCGGGAACCAGAAATCAGCCTGGTTGAAACATCTTGCTGAGCTCATTGACGAGCGATCAACAGAAATCATCTCAGCAAACCAGCTCGATCTCGAGAAGGGACCAGACTACGGACTCAACAGCGCCGCACTCGACCGCCTGAAGCTGACCGAGAGCCGGTTAGCAGGAATTATCGACAGCCTGCACCAGATTGCATCACTAACCGACCCGGTGGGTGAAGTCATCCAGAGTCAGCTGCGTCCGAATGGGATGCGGGTTTCGCAGGTAAGGGTTCCGCTGGGGGTCGTCTTTTTCATTTATGAATCACGTCCGAATGTGACCATCGATGCCGCGGCACTCTGTGTGAAAAGTGGAAATGCGGTCATCCTGCGCGGTGGCAAAGAAGCCTTTCACAGTAACATGGCCTTCTACAAAATTATCGCCGATAGCCTGGAAAATCAGGGTTTGCCACGTGATGCAGTCCAACTTGTTGAAACAACTGATCGAGCAGCAGTTGGCCATTTCCTCAAGATGAACAATCAGATTGATGTGACGATTCCCCGAGGTGGGCGTTCGCTGATTGAACGAGTGACAGAGGAAGCAACGATGCCCGTCATTAAACATTTTGACGGGATCTGTCACGTCTATGTGGATGAAACTGCCGACCTCAAAATGGCAGAGCAGATCATTATTAACAGCAAGACACAACGTCCCGGTGTCTGCAATGCAGCCGAGACATTACTTGTGCATACCGATGTAGCAGAATCTTTCCTGAGCCAGGCGGGCCCCGCCCTGCTCGCTAAGGGAGTCGAGCTTCGTGGGTGCGAAAAGACATGTCAAATTCTTGAGAAAGCGATTCCCGCGACTGAAGAAGATTTTCACACCGAGTATCTCGATCTGATTCTGTCCGTCAAGATTGTGCCGAATCTGGAAGCTGCAATTGAGCACATCAATGAGTATGGCTCGAAACATACGGATGCCATTGTCACCAGTACTCTGGAGGCAGCGCATGAGTTTCAAACGGCAGTTGATTCCGCTGCGGTGATTGTGAATGCGAGCACCCGTTTTAATGATGGGGGCGAATTCGGACTTGGTGCTGAAATTGGAATCAGTACCGATAAGTTTCATGCACGGGGTCCCTGTGGTTTGAAAGAACTGACCAGTTATAAATACCTGGTCGATGGCTCAGGACAAATTCGTTCCTGAGACGGAACAGTGTCGGGCTTGGGGGAGAACCTTACCCGTAAGCCCCGAAGTAAATTGTATTTTTTTCAAAAGTTGACCAAGCTCTCTCGTCCAGGAAGGACTGGAGAGCCGATATTACGAATATCTCTAAAACAGCGTTTTATCAGTTCCTGTATCAGGACGGAGGCCAAGGATGGCAGAAGTTCTCAGTCAAACAGAAGTCGAATCGCTATTGGCGGCACTCGATCCGGATGGTTCCGGTGGTGCCCCTAAACCGACTTTCCGCCAGGCGGGCGCCGATCATCATTCCCAGATCAGCCTGTACGACTTCAAACGCCCGGAACGTGTCAGTAAGGAACAAATGCGGGCCATTCAGGGTCTGCATGAAGGATTCAGTCGCGAGTTCGGGGCTTCATTGAGCGGGATGCTCCGTACGATTGTGGAGTGCAAACTGATCAGCGTGGATCAGCTGACCTACAGTGAGTTCGTCTTCAGCCTGGAGAATCCCACCTGTTTTAACCTGCTGGAATCGACCTATCTGCAGGGTCACATGATTCTGGACCTGAACCCGTCGATCATCTTCCCGATTATCGACCGTATGCTGGGAGGGGGACGCCAGGCACGGGCCAACTTCCCTAACCGGGCTCTGACCGAGATCGAGTTAAAGCTGGTTTCCCGCATTACCAATCAGGCGATTACCGCTCTGGAAAATACCTTGATCAACCTCTGCTATCTTGACCTGAAGGTCTCCCAGATCGAAAGTAACCCGCAACTGGTGCAGATTGTTCCCCCGAACGAAGTCATTGTGCTGGTCAGTTTTGAACTGACAATGGGGGAAATGCGGGGGATCATGAACTTCTGTATCCCTTTCAATACAATCGAGCCCCTATCCTCAAAATTGAGCTCGGACTCCTGGTCGGCTTACAAAACCCGGGTGATCACCCCGGAAGAACAGCTCGACATGGAGACCAACATCTCCCAAACCAAGGTGGAACTGGTCGCTGAATTGACCAATGTTAAGCTTTCGGCCAACGATTTGATGGGATTATCGGTGGGAGACGTCATTATGACAGAGCGGGAGGTCTCGGAAGGTTTGACTTTGCTTATCGAGGGAAAACCGTTTTTCGGAGGTTCCCCGGGGACTCTGAAAGGTCACAAAGCAGTACAGATTGGCAAACCAATTACCAGGGCGAGAGACATCCTGAAACTGAAGAAGGAACCTGAGTTCTCCCGTCCTACAGAATCGCTCAAAACGCATCGTTAATGGCGTGAAATCATGCCGATGAACTGATCCCGGTACATAAAAGGAGTTTGATTCTTGACGAAATCTCAATTACCGGTTAAGAAATAATTGTCCAAATGATCAATCTTGACGAATATTGTTGACAGGCGAGATTGGTTAAAGAGGTCATTGATTCCAGCTGAGTAATCTCAGTAGAATCAATCTATGCAGCGGTCACGTCATTTCTGACAGTTCACTCTCCATTCTGACCCAGCCGCTCGCCCGGAATCACATTCCATTTTCAGCAAGTAAAAAACTTTAGCAGTCGACTCCCTCCAGGAGTCCTTGTGAAAATGTATGCTGGTTCTGTCTTTAACAAACCCTCTTGAAGTTTCCAGTGCTGACGTGCTCAAGCGATAGTGGGTTAACTAATTATATAAATTCACTCCTCTAACCCGTTTGGAATGAGATCTTCCAGACGAGAATTGATTGATTCAATTTCAGGAAGGCTTAACAATCGAAACCACCCAACGTATGAATGAACAGATTCGAATTTCACCTATTCGAGTCGTTGATCAAAATGGAGAAATGCTGGGCGTCATTCCGACGCAAGAAGCTTTAAGACTTGCTGCTGAAGCAGGCATGGATGTCGTGGAGGTTGCTCCCAATGAACGTCCTCCTGTTTGCCGTATCATGGATTTTGGTAAATTCAAATACGAGCAGAAGAAAAAACAGGCTAAGAATACCAAGCAGCATCAGACACAGCTGAAAGAGATTCGTCTGCGTCCGAAAACTGGCGAACATGATATCAACTTCAAAGTGAATCAGGCCCGTCATTTTCTGGAGCACAACGACAAAGTGAAAATCAACATCATGTTCAAAGGTCGCGAAAATGCGCACCATGAACGTGGTCGAGAAATTCTGCTCAACATCATTGAGTCTCTGGATGACATCGCCAAAGTTGAAGCACCTCCCCGTATGGAAGGTGGTCGCAATATGTCAGCAGTGGTTGCTCCACGCTGATTCCAGCGCGTCCCGGCCGACGTTAGTTTGATGAACTAATTAATTTGCGGCTGCGGATGATTCAAACCTGATCGCGGGAATTCCTTCCTCATAGCTGATGATATACCTGCCATCACTGGTGGGGTACACGATCTCTTCGCGCAGTTCAAAGTCGGTCTCGGTGGGTCTCTCAAAGTAGTCATCACTGTCGGGATTTAGATATTTCTGCCCGTATTGCAGCATCATTTTGCTGCGATTGCCAAGAGAATGTCCTGTGGAAGTGAAGACTTTCCCGTCGAGGTCGGAGTCTTTCACAAAGAAGGGCTCGACTTTCAGCCCCGCCTGCTGCATGTTCTCCACCATGAGGACCGCTTCAGGATAGGGCAGATGTCATCGGTGCTTCCGTGAATCACCACAAGCTGTGTGGGGCTACCTGATTCTCTGGTCTGTTTGAGATGTTCCGGATTTCCAATGAAGTGGAGTTCCTGGCGTCCTGGTGACAGGTATGCAGCGGAGTTCGGATCACGACTATAACGTGCATCTAACTTGCTTCCTCCCGGTTCGTTGTAAGCAATATCATCGATGAGCCGGGGCATGCCACAGATGTCGACAACCAGGCTGAATGTTCTGGGGGCGAACTTGTGGCACATCAGACTGACATTCCCTCCCCCTGATCCACCGGAGGCCATGATTCGTCTGGAGTTGAAGTCAATTCCTTCTGATTGAAGATGACGGAAGACGTACGACAAAGCACGAAGGGCATCGATAGCCTGAAGGTAACCATAATCATACGGGGCACCAGCCTGCTGATCCCAGGGCCCACTCTGCAGGTAATCGACAGAGATCGCGATGACATTCAGGCCCGCGGTTAACTCCCGGGGATCCCCGGCCCCACGATATTTAGTACCCCCCCAGTTGTGGAGGTTCAGCATCAAACCCGTTTCTGAATTCACATTAGCCAGTTTGCCACCTGGATAATAAATGTAGATGGTCACCTTCCGGGGACCTGGTTGAAAGGGCCATTCCTGGGTTTCGATCTGAAGTTCCGCATCGACTGCGGGAAGCTGCTCTTCCCCCTTTAAACTGGCCACTTGCAACCATAGGAGTGAGATCAGGATCAGAGTGAGAAACCGATAGGACATAGCAGAGAACTTTCAAACGGGATGAGTCTACAGGCAGGAAATTCAGTTAAACCCAGCATAGCGGCTCCTTCCTCCAGTGAAAACCAGTTAACGCCTGAAACAGAATGTATACACAATTACAGTTTCAGATAAGCAAATCGGCTCCTCGACTCATTTTTCTTACCGGGAGAGGCTAGAATTTCGTCGATGTGAGTGGAAAGAGTTGGCGGGGGATTACTATAATCTTCCCTTCCCATTCCCGGCACGAAATCTCCCCTAACGTGGGCAGTTCGTTCAAAACTCATCTGTTTTCAGGTGAATTCGCTCCGAAGGGAATGGTGTCTAGAGCTGTCAATGAGGATCATCCCGGCTGGATGAAGGCAAGACCTGCAAGAGGTTCCTCGTTTCTGTTCAAATCAACCTGGTAGAATTTGTATCCATGCCTAAGCAAAAAACACATAAAGGAATGTCCAAGCGGTTTAAGATTACTGCTTCGGGTAAAGTTAAGCATCGTAATGCTTTCCGTGGTCACAAATTGAGTCACAAAAGCCCTCATCGGAAACGTCAGTTGCGGGCTGATAATGTCATCACAGGCAAAGATGCCATCAACATCATCGAGGGCTTACGCCCCGGTATGTAGATGCTGGCTCTCTGCGGAGAGTGTCGCCCTGTAGTGAATGTTATCTGATTGTGCTGTACCTGCTTTGTTCTTTTTAAACCAGTTTCCCCGCTCCCTTCTCTCTTCTATTAGAAGACTCGAAGGTGTGTTCTCCCTTGTGCCGATTGGACATATTCCGATTGGAAAACTGTGAGAACGAAGCTCACATCAGAGACTGGTCTGACAACAGGTCGTGACTTCAAAGACTGAGACATTCATAATTAAATCATTAATAACTTGTTCCGTAAAACGGATGGTAAGTCGTCATGAGAATTAAATCTGGTGTTGCCCGTCGTCGTTCAAAAAACCGACTGTTTAAAGAAGCCCGGGGAAATCGTGGTGGTCGCAGCAAGCTGACCAGAACAGTAAAAGAAACGATTGTTCGTTCACGTGCCAATGCGTATCGCGACCGTAAAACCCGTAAACGCAACTTCCGTTCGCTGTGGATCATTCGTCTGTCAGCAGCCTGCCGTGAGCGTGAAATTTCCTACTCACGCTTCATCAATGGTCTGACTGCCGCTCAGATCGGCCTCAACCGCAAAACTCTCAGCGATCTGGCGATTACCAATCCGGAAATCTTCGACGAGATCGTTGAAAAAGCCAAAGCAGCGTTGGCTGCCTGAACTCGTTCACAGGCCTCAAGTTTACGGGCCTCAAGTTCACAGGCCTAAAAGAGCCCTGAATGAAGTCACACCGAAGCCCGCAGCTGTTCTGAAAAACGGCAATCGCGGGCTTTTTTCATGATCATCCGGGAAACCGCATTGAGATTTGCTGCTTGTTGCAATTTCTCAGCGAACTACCGAAGATTGTGCTTTCTCACATAGCTTGATGCTGCCTACTCACGAAAACTTGATCGAGACCGACATGGATACGACCGCACAATTCATCGCCTATCAGGAAGAAGCGTTATCCGCTATCGCTGCGGCTACAGATGAGCAACAACTTGAAGAGGTTCGTATTCAATTTCTCGGGAAGAAAAAGGGACGTCTGAAAGACCTGCAGTCACTGGTCGGTAAGTCGACACCGGAAGAGCGTCCCGTAATCGGACAGAAATTCAATGAAGCCAAAGAGAAAGTCAGTAGCGCTCTCGAAGCGCGTCAGGCTGAACTGGCTGCTCCTAAAGTGGCCCTCAATGCGATTGATGTCACCCTGCCCGGTCAGTCATACAAGCTCGGTCATACGCACCCGCTGACTCAGACGATTGAAGAATTCAAAGAGATTATGGGGCGGCTTGGTTTCTCGGTGATGGAAGGGCCGGAGATTGAGGATGAGCGGCATAACTTCGAAGCATTGAACATTCCTCTGGAGCACCCGGCACGCGACCCGCTCGATAACTTTTATCTGGCGGCAGCGGAAGCCGCCACTGGTGGACCGATTCTGCTGCGAAGTCAGACTTCCACTGTGCAGATTCGGGTGATGGAAAAAACAAAACCTCCCATTCGGATTGTCTCCCTGGGTCGTGTTTATCGCCCGGACACAATTGACCCCACCCATCATTGCATGTTCCATCAGATGGAAGGCCTGATGATCGGTGCGGAGGTCAACATGGCTCACCTGAAGACGACCTTGCGCATGTTCGCCAAGGCTTACCTGGGTGAAGGGACTGAGGTCCGCTTCCGCACATCCTTCTTTCCATTTACTGAACCCTCTGTCGAGGTCGATATGCTGTGGGATGGAAACTGGATGGAGATCGGTGGGGCGGGTATGGTCGATCCGAATGTGCTTAAAGCGGTCGGTTACGATCCCGAAGAAGTAAGCGGTTTCGCCTTTGGATTGGGGATCGAGCGATTCTGTATGAAACGTCATAACGCAACCGACATCCACCGTTTCACCGAGAATGACCTCCGGTTCCTGCAGCAATTCTAAGGGTCTTTCCCTTAATTAAGCCCTCATTAGCCCACCGCGGGTTGATATTGACCCTTTTCCCGGATCCGGTTTACAACTTCGGGCTGTTGAACGTTGCAGACCGCATTCCTGAAGTCTTGTGAGCAGAACCGTGCGTGTTCGCTTAAACCCGCCGTTCCCAGGCAGACTGTACTTTACAGTTTCTCTCTGGTTACTACTGACCACCGCTGTCAGTTCGGGATCAGGTTATGCGATGTTGACTGCTCGACCGGAACCTGTCACACAGACGTATTCGACGCAGCAGAACGAAGTTTTCAAAATCTGTCCCAAAGGGACACCGCGATCAGGTGGAAGAGCTGGGCGAAGCAGGCTGGCATTGAAGGGGAATTCGGCACCAGTCAGACCATCTATTACTGCGATCAATGGCGTCGTGAAGATGGCAAGACTTGGGAAATGAATCTGGCGTTACTCTTTGATGAAGAGGGCGCTCTCTACAACACAATGCCGGGGCGCACCCAGATTACCACAGCTGCGGAATGACTTGATACGTCATTTAACGAACTGTAATTTGCCACCGCAGTATTTGCAGGCGACTTTCGAGCCCAGGTATTTATGAGCCGCGCGGAGTTCGTTATTGCAGGAAGGGCACTTGCTGAAGAACGCTTTGGACTCGACTTGCTTCTCATCGATTTTGAGTTCGAACGGTGCTTCACACTTCTTGCATTGCACCTTCTTGCCCAGATATTTGCGATTGATTCGTAGCTCGTGATGACACTCCGGACAGTTCACGAAATAACCTTCGAGAGAGACGTCAACCATACTCTCGAGCTCCTGTAATGGAATGAATTCGGGCACTTCCACACTATCAAATTCGAGTTCTGCATTGAGGAGAGCTCGACAGGTTTGACAGTGGATCAAATTTTCCGGCATATCTTCGCCGCAATTGGGACAAGGTCCCCCAGGCCAGGCAGGCATTTTGTAATTCCTGATTTTTTCAATGAGTTGAAATCTGTGATTACCAATAGCCCGCGAACAAGCGCCAATCCGTCGGAGTTACTACAAGTGGTCCTGAAACCTTCTGATGGGTCACATTGATCCTTGATTGCAGGTTTACGAAAAACCACAACCAGGTCTCAGAATCGGTTCTAATGGATACTGCCTTCCACCTTGGCTTTTTTCTTGTCTTTATCGTCTGCACGAGTAACAAGAACCTGGGTTGTCAGCATTAATCCGGCGATCGATGCGGCGTTGATCAGAGCGTTTTTGACGACCTTCTTGGGGTCAATCACACCTGCTTTGAACATGTCAACATATTCGCCTGTGCGAGCGTTGTAACCAGTGTTGGTTGGTTTTTCGCTCACTTCGTCAGCGATCACTGCCCCATCAAGGCCACAGTTTTCAGCGATCTGGCGAATGGGAGCCTGCAGAGCACGAGAGAGAATTTCGATACCGATTTTCTCGTCCCCTTTGGCTTTGACTCCTTGAACGACTTCGACGCAGCGAAGCAGGGCAGTACCACCACCAGGCAGAATTCCTTCTTCAACCGCAGCACGTGTGGCGTGCAGGGCATCTTCCATACGGGCTTTAGTCTGCTTCATTTCCGCTTCAGTAGCGGCACCGACAGAAATAATGGCGACGCCACCGGTCATTTTAGCCAGACGTTCCTGGTATTTTTCCCGGTCGTATTCGCTATCTGTTTTCTCGATGTGGTTTCTAATCTGCTGAATGCGAGCGGTGATCTGCTCCTGGTCACCCGCTCCATCGATGATGGTGCAGTTGTCTTTGGTCACTTCGACTGTTTTCGCTGCACCAAGGTGAGCCAGTTCGACAGCATCCAGTTTGATTCCCAGATCTTCAGAGATCAGAGTACCACCAGTCATAACGGCAATGTCGCCGAGCATCGCTTTACGGCGTTCACCGAATCCGGGAGCTTTCACAGCACAGATGTTGAGGATACCGCGAAGTTTGTTGACGACGAGTGCAGTCAATGCTTCGGCTTCGACATCTTCAGCAATCACCAGCAGTGGTTTGCCAGTCTGTGCGACTTTCTCGAGCAAGGGGAGGAACTCACGCAGGCCGGAGATTTTCTTTTCGAAGATCAGAATCAGGCAATCGTCCAGTACAGCGGACATGCTGTTGGCGTCGGTTACGAAGTAAGGAGAGATATACCCTTTTTCGAACTGCAAACCGTCGGCCAGTTCGAGAGTAGTCTCGTTGCTTTTGCCTTCTTCGACAGTAATGACTCCATCACGACCGACTTGCTCCATGGCATCTGCGAGCAGCTGACCAATGGTGTCGTCGTTGTTGGCAGAAATCGCACCAACCTGGGCAATCTCTTCTTTGGAGCTGACTGGTTTAGCCAGTTCTTCCAGTTTGGCGATTGCCGCGTCGACGGCTTTGTCGATTCCGCGACGAACGATGGTTGGGTTAGCACCCAGAGAGATGCTTCGCAAACCTTCTTCGTAGATTGCACGTGCCAGAACGGTCGCTGTTGTGGTTCCGTCGCCGGCGGTGTCTGATGTTTTGGAAGCGACTTCGTTGAGCAGTTTAGCCCCCATATTTTCGTAGGGGTCTTCCAGTTCAACTTCTTTACTCACGGTCACACCGTCTTTGGTGACAACCGGGTTGCCGAAGTTTTTGTCGATGATCACATTGCGACCGGTTGGCCCCATTGTCACGGCAACGGCGTCGGCCAGAGTACTGACCCCACGTTGCAGTTTGATGCGTGCCCGGTCATCAAAAAGTAATTGCTTTGCCACGCTTGAATTCTCCTTGGAGATGATTCTGTTTGGTGATGGATTCGATCCACAGCAGGTTGTTGTAGCGTTTTAACTGCCGTGAAAGTTTCGCAATCGGATTGAGAAACCGAGTTACACAATTTTGGCGAGGATGTCAGATTCACGCAGAATTTTGACTTCCTGTCCGTCGACTTCGATATCGGATCCGCCGTATTTACCGAAGAGGACAGTGTCGCCAACTTCGAGTCAACAGCACAACGTTCGCCACTGTCGAGCAGACGACCGGGGCCAACGGCGATGACTTCGCCACGTTGTGATTTTTCTTTAGCGGCATCAGGAAGAACAATTCCACCAGCGGTAGTTTCTTCGGCTTCAACCGGCTTAACGACAATACGATCATCCAAAGGTTTCAACTGCATCTCTGGGACTCCAGTCTTAATATCAGCGCCTGTGATTTAAAATGAATTGCACAGAGCGGCTGGTCTATATGAAAAATGTAAGGTTGATATACGAGTTTGTTTGTTTCAATCAGCTGCAATGGGTCGGCTTACATCATGCCGGGCATGCCACCCATTCCGGGCATTCCCATGCCACCCATTCCGCCCATGCCACCCATATCGTGGTGGTCATCGTGATGATGATCGTCCGATTCTTCAACCGGCTCATCAACGACGATCGACTCGGTCGTCATCAAAAGTGAAGCGACAGAGACGGCGTTCTGCAGAGCGGTACGGACCACTTTGGTTGGGTCAACCACACCGAAGTCGAGCATGTCGCCATACTTGTCGTTCAGAGCGTCGTAACCATAGTTTTTGTCGCCGTTCTTTTTGACGCGGTTAGCTACGACGGCTCCATCCAGACCAGCGTTGCTGGCGATGGTTCGCAAAGGCATTTCGAGAATGTTACGAACGAGAGCGACACCGAGATCCTGGTCTCCACCTGGAGTCAGTTTTTCGAGAGCTTTCGCTGAACGGAGCAGAGCTGTTCCACCACCCGGGACGATTCCTTCTTCGATGGCAGCACGAGTCGCAGCCAGAGCGTCATCGACCAGGTCTTTGCGTTCTTTCATCTCGGTCTCGGTAGCAGCACCGACGTTGATCTGAGCGACACCCCCTGCGAGTTTAGCGAGACGTTCCTGCAGTTTTTCGCGATCGTAATCGCTATCGGTTCCTTCAATCTCACGACGAATCTGAGCGGCACGACCTTCAACAGCTTCTTTCTTACCAGAGCCTTGAATGATGATCGTTTCGTCTGAGGTGAGGATGATTTTTTTGGCCATACCCAGGTCAGAAAGTTCGACGCTTTCCAGTTTAACACCCAGGTCTTTGAAGATTGCCCGGCCACCGGTCAGTACAGCAATGTCTTCCAGCATCGCTTTACGACGATCGCCGTAACCAGGAGCTTTCACAGCGGCGACTTTCAGGATGCCTCGCATTTTATTGACAACCAGAGTCGCCAGGGCTTCCCCTTCGATGTCTTCTGCGATGATCAGCAGAGGAGCACCCGCTTTGGAGACCGCTTCGAGAATGGGAACCAGTGTTTTTGCACTGGAGATTTTCTCTTCGTGAATCAGGATACGACATTTATCGAGAACACATTCCTGTGAATCTTCGTTGGTGACGAAGTGAGGTGACAGGAAGCCACGCTCGAACTGCATCCCTTCCACGAGTTCCACTTCGGTGGTCATGGAGCGACCTTCTTCGACAGTGATCACGCCATCTTTGCCCACTTTCATCAGGGCGTCAGCCAGAATCTGACCGATTTCAGTATCGTTGTTGGCGGCGATCGTGGCGACAGTCGCGATCGCTTTTTTATCGTTGGGTTTAACAGGCTCGGCCTGTTTTTTCAGGTGTTCGACAACGGCATCGACCGCCTTTTGAGCTCCGCGGCTCAAAGACATGGGGTCGGCACCGGCAGCAATGTATTTCAAACTTTCTTTGTACATCGCCGCAGCCAGCACAGTCGCTGTGGTCGTTCCGTCACCAGCGGTGTCGTTGGTTTTGGAAGCGACTTCTTTAACGAGCTGAACACCCATGTTTTCAAACGGGTCTTCCAGTTCGATGTCTTCGGCAACGGTGACACCGTCTTTTGTTACTTTGGGAGCGCCCCATCCTTTGTCCAGAACGGCGTTCCGACCACGGGGACCCAGTGTGCTACTGACTGCCTTAGCCAGTTTGGAAACACCGTCCAGCAGCTTGCCGCGGGCTTCCTCATCAAATGTCAAAAGCTTTGCCACAACTTCTCCTCGTCACAATCATCGTTGGTATATGGGTCGAGAACTATCAAAATACGGCTGGCGCCTCCCAGTGACTGAGCGTCCCCGGGGATGAAGAGTCTGAAGAAACTTCATCTCTCTCAATTACAGGGGTCAGTGCAGGTATGGAGGCTGCCCGCAGAGTTTCGGAAACTTGGTTCAGCTCAGAATGCAAGCTGCGTGCCAAATGGCGAGCAAGGTGCAACCCGTTAAAATGCAATGGGTTACGTTTTCATGACTACAGTCCTGCTCCTGCCAAGATGGCAGTGTAGGCGAATTTGAGCTGTATTTCCACTGACCCCTGCCAAAATTGCATGAAACAAGGGGGAATAAAGCCAGAGAGCGTTTCCGGCGGAAGTTTGCTGCACAGCTTTTGTGTTGCTGTGCAATCCAGACAATATTAAGTGATTGTCTGAATCACCCTTAGTAATGTCTGGACCACCCTGGTTGGGACTTCGGGGTCTCAGTCGAAGAGGTAGCTGACCGATTCGTTGCTGTGAATGCGGCGGATCGCTTCCCCCAGGAGCGGGGCGACCGAGATCGTGCGAAGATTCTTGAGCGGGTGATCAGGTTTCAGCGGGAGACTGTTCGTGACGATGATCTCGGTGACTTCGGCCTGTTGTAACCGCTGATACGCTTCTCCGCAGAAGACAGCGTGGGAGGCTCCCAGGTAAACTTTCGCGGCACCATGTTCCCGGGCGATGCGGGCCGCGCCGACGATGGAACCGGCGGTGGAGATCATGTCATCAAAGATGAGGGCGGTTTTTCCTTCGAGGGAATCGCCGATCAGGTTTGCCTGTTTGGTTTCGAGGGCATTCGCTCGGCGTTTATCAACAATCGCCAGCGTGCCACCCAGGTTATCGAGGTGCATCAGCGAACTTTTGATACTCCCTTCGTCCGGACTGACAATCACCAGTTCTTCATCTGGAATGCGGAGTGATTTCACGTATCCATCCAGAATGGGAGCGGCATACAGGTGGTCGACCGGTACATCGAAAAATCCCTGTATCTGAGCGGCATGCAGGTCCATCGTTAAGACGCGATCAGCGCCCGCCTTGGTGATCAGGTTGGAAACGAGTTTGGCCGTGATGGGAACCCGGCCTGAATCTTTGCGATCCTGACGTGCATAACCAAAGTAGGGAATGACGGCGGTGACACGGGCGGCGCTGGCACGTTTGCAGGCGTCAATCAGCACCAGCAACTCCATCAGGTTGTCGTTCACGGAAGGGCCGGTTGGTTGCAGCAGGAAGACATCACAACCGCGAATATTCTGCATCAGTTGCAGACTGATCTCTCCATCGGGGAAGTTACCAATCTCAACCGAAGCCGGGACAACGCCCAGGTATTCCGCAATTTCGGCAGCGAGAACTGGATGAGCACGACCACTCATCAAGGTCAGATTGTCATACATGATTGGCTTCAGTATTCGTTGGGAGAATTAAAATCGAGATCGGAGGTCTAATTTGCTTCATCTTAGTCATTTTTCCCCATGATCAGCAATGAACGGGTAAACGATCCGGTGCCGGTTTTTCTTGATCCGTGCGCAATTCTGCTGATCTGTCGAGAGGAGGCCCCCTCAGCTGGAAAACTGGTTGGGCAGGGTTCCCCGTTGTGACGGATACTTCCGACCGTTATGCTGGAATCTGGCTGGTTTCTTTGAATCGGCCCTGTCTCACAGTCCTTCTTTTAAGGAGTCCCCACTGCCATGTTTTCTCGTCGTGAATTTCTGGAACTGACTGCCGGTCTGGGGATGGTCCCCTTGGTTAATGCGTTCGAACTGGGGACGGCCTCGGCGCAGGAAGAGAATAATGTCAGTAACCTGGCAATTGCCTCCTTCCGATTTAATGTCTCTCCTCCCGAAGGGCATTCCCTTTGCGGTGGCTGGATTAAACCTGTCGTCGGTTACGATGATGACCTTGAAGCAATTGGCGTCGTTATTACTGGTGCGGGAAAACCAATTGTCTTATGTGCTGTCGACTGGACGGGGCTCCTCAACTCGGCGCATATCGAATGGCGGAAGGCGCTCGCTGAAGCAGCAGGAACAACTCCCGAGCGGGTCGCTGTGCAATGTGTGCATCAACACAATGCTCCTTTTGCCTGTCTGGATGCGGAAGAGATTATCCTTGAACAGGGAGATCTACCGCACATCATCGAGAAGGGATACTACTACGATTGCCTGAACCGGGGGCAGGCGGCGATCACGGAAGCTTTGAAGAAACAGGTTCCCTTGACCCACATCGCCACAGGGCAGGGGAAAGTCGAAAAGGTCGCCTCGAACCGTCGGTTTGTCGGTGAGGATGGGAAGATTGAAAAATGGCGCGGTAGCACCTCGGGCAATTCGGAAGAGTTACGCGAACTCCCCGAAGGATTGATCGATCCCTGGTTAAAAACAGTTGCGTTTTATTCGGGAGAGAAAAAAGTCGCGTCACTTCATTATTATGCGACACACCCGATGAGTTATTACGGTGACGGACGCGTGACGAGTGACTTCGCCGGACTCGCACGTAAGCGACGACAGACGGATGAGCCCGATTGCATGCACATCTACTTCACCGGTTGCTCGGGGAATATCGCCGCGGGTAAATACAACGATGGCTCGGTGCAGGCGCGCGTTGATTTGACCAACCGGCTCTACGAGGGGCTGGTTGCTTCTGAAGCGGAGCTTTCCCCTCAGCCGATCCACTCGATCAGCTGGAACACGCAGGACCTGCTCCCCCAACCGCGGGCATCGTTTGATGAAGCGAAAATTATGGAGGGGATCAGTAACAAAGAGAACCCGGTTGTGCATCGTAACCGACCTTCGTACATGGTGACCTGGTTACGCCGTTGCGAAAAACAGATCCCGATCATTCTCAGCTCGCTCGGTATCAACGATGTCGCCCTGCTGCATCTTCCCGCCGAATCCTTCCTCGAATACCAACTCCGCGCCCAGCAACTCGCCCCCGGCAAATTCATCGCCACCGCAGCCTATGGCGACGGCGGCCCCTGGTACATCCCCACGGAAGACGCCTACCCTCAGGGTGGCTACGAAGTCAGTGTCGCATTTTGTGAACCGAGTATTGATCAGAAGTTGATGGCGGGGATTGGGAAGTTGTTGGGGTGATGGGGGAATAGGCTATTTAGTTGAATTGACATGGGACGCGTAACGATTTCTGAAATTCAACAGTTTGTTCTTCAAGTCCAACTTGAAGTACTCTGTTATGTCCTGAAAAAGCTGGCCAGATAATCCACCTGCAAGTCTCATCGCTTCCGGAACATTGTGTAAAGTCTTTGGTTTTAAGCAAAACATAAGGGAGATTTCACTTGAATCTGTTGAGTGATCAATTTCAATAAACTGAAGTGCGTCGCTTGCATGAACAGAGGAACTTTGGATGCCATATACTTTTTCATAGTAGTCTGACATTTCATAATTCTCAGAAAGTTGTTTTATGGTCAGTCCAGAGTAATTTTTGTTTTTGAGTATATTGAACCACTTTTGTCCAATTACCTGTTTAATTTCGTTAATTTCTTCGTCTGCATTCTTCGTTTCAGCCTCGTTTAAAACTATTAAAGAACGAGTACGTTCTCTGTTAACAGATGGTAAGGCAGCATAGAGGTAAGAATGAAAATCCTTTCGAGAGAAAGAATCTGGAATTGATGGAAGATTGTTTCGCGCTTTCAACAATTTGTCGCTACATCTCTCGTCTGCTATTGGTTCTCTTAAGAGAAACCTCTCACCGAGCAAACCCTCGAAAAGTGATCGGGTTAGTATAGATGCGTTCTCAGGAAACCCCTTTTCATAGGCAATCGTAAGAAGTCTTAGTCGGCGTATCTCACGAACCAATATTCCCCCGACTAATGTTTTTATTCGCGTTTGAGAATCCTCTGTCGGTGATTGGCAGAAGGCTGTAGAACATTCCAAACCGATGGTCAACAACTCTCTTAGGAACATCAAATCATTCCGTAAGAACTCGTTGTAGAATTTTTCGTTTTCCGCTTCTTCAGGTAGCCAATATTTCGTATCCATTTCACTAACTCCTTCTGATTCATTAATTTTCTGACACAACAAAACTTATTTAGTTCGCGATTTACCAGCGAGAGCTGATCATTCACTCGAAGAAGTTCAGTAAAGTTCCCTAAGGTAACATTAGGTTTAAGCAATAAATGTCTGTAAAACGACAGTTCTCTTGTTATGCTAAAGCTAGGCGAAAAGGGTATAGGATGTTCGAGCCTGTTGGTTCGAAATAAAAGCATAAGAATTTCGCTTTCTCCTAGCCTTGGATCATCATAAATGGAAAGAGAATCGATGACAGAATTAAATCAATCCAAGTTCTCTACTGTTCATTCGCAGTCTCGGCGCTTCACTAATTACAACATTGCTGTCGCTCGTATCGGGGCGGCGGGGGGCGTCAGTTTGTTGTTGTGGGGGGGGCGCTGCGGATGTGGGAACAGTTAAGCCAGTTCGTATGGCTGGCCTTCGTTCCGTTTCTGCTTTCGCTCCCACTCATCCGCTTTGGGCTGCAAACACCGGTGTGGTTGAAGGTCCAGCGGAGTGATATTCAAGTCGGTTACCTGCATCATCATCGTCATTACGACATCACCGAGGTCGTCGAAGTCAGTCAGCGGGAGCTTTCCGATGCAACCTCGGAATCGCTTTCCTTACCGATGTACCAGCGCATGCTGTTTGTCGATCTGATCATGAGCGATGGTCGTAAGGTGACGCTTAAAACGAGTCCGATAGAACTGGAACATCTACAGCGATTGCTGCAGTCCTCATGAGTCGCTATTCCCCGTAGATCCAGCTCAGCGGAACTCGGGTGACGTTTGTCTGGGCGAGGCCGTTGTTCTGTTCCAGATAGTCCCTCAGTCATGATGATTACAATCAGTGTTACGGGGAGTGGCGATCCGCTTCCATCTTTAGTCAAGCTGGCCAAGGAAAACGATTGGCAGTTAATTGATTATGGGGAGGATGATTGGATTGACCTCATTAATCCCTCGCGTGAAGGTTGGTGGATATATTCTGGCTACAAAGAGAGAGCGGATATAAATCCTGATAAAGAGGGTGAGGTGTTGTAAATGAATAGCCTGACATTTCAACAAATTAAACTAGAGGAAATGTACGTGATCGATCTGATTCAAAAGTCGAGTGGCTATCGATGTGTTGAAATTCGTAAGTCGCATGATCATCCCTACCCGAATGCCGTCTAATCTTCGAATTCTTATACAGGCCAGGTTGTGAAAGATTTCTTTCGCAGTCGCGGATTCATTAGCGAAGTTACCACATCTGATGGAGAAATGTTTGGACTGGATCCTCATAATGTCTGGCTCCTCTTGAGAGAGGCCGAGTATATGAGAGATTCCGATAAGGGGAAGAGATGAAACCAACGAAGCTCCCTGGTTCAATGGCCTAAAACCACTATTCCCTCCTAAATGATTAACTGGTCATGAGGTGCAAGGTTATTTCATTTGGAAATAACTCACCAGAAAATCTTTGAAACTGGTCCAGCGGGGCTCCAATTCTCCTTTCTTCAGATGTTCTTCACCTCCTTCAAAATCCACCATGAACACGTGATCCAAAGTCGTGTCCAGAACATGAACCGTACCACCGGGGAAAGTTGGGTCAGCACAAGCATTTGAACGGGAAAATCGTATAAGGTTCTGCAGGTTTGAGTTAGAGATTCAATATTCGGTTCATCCTCGGTGATGTCTGCGAGTTCGATCCTAATGTCTCACTCCAGAAGGGTCCAGAGTACGTGTTGTAGAATTCAACAAAGGCCGGGGACGGATTAACACCGAGACGTTGCAAAGCCGCTTCGGCCTCCATCGTTTCACGTGCATAAACTGGATCTCTTAATGCTTCCGTAACAGCCGTTGGAATGTTCATGATTTGGTGATTCAGCTAGATCGCTTTTATAAATTGTGATTTGAATTCGATATACCCAATCACAGCGAAAATAACAGAGTTACTTCTTCTTCACTATCAAATAAACCAAACTCCCCACCAATATCAGAACGCTGATCACCAGCAGGATCATCCTCCAGTTGAGGTCCTCGATGCTCGTGTTCGAGCCTGCTGGTGATCTTGAAGAAGGGGCGGAAGTGGTTTCTGGTTTTGTCAGGTCGGGGAGAGGAGCGGAGGTTTCGACAGTCAGGTGTTTCCAGAGAAAATCGACCGTCGCGGAACCACGACCCGATTCGGCCATGAGTTCGAAACTGTAAACACGGCCGGTGGGGAAACTTTCTTTGCGCATTTCCTGGAATTCTTCGGTATCGCCTTCCGAGACGAACCAGATCATTTCTTCTCCTGTACGCTGGAGACGAATCTTCCCCTTCTGGGACTCGGTTTTGAGATACTTGATTTTATGATCGAGCGAGGTGCTGCCCGGCTTACTCCGTTCGGGGGGTGGAGGAAAGGCCCAGTCGGATTTGAAGACGTTACCACGATTGTGTACCCAGACCCGTTTTAACTGCGCCTGAAATCCACTCACTTCGTTTAATCTGAGTGTCGCCCCCGCACCATAACCCTGATCGGGTTTGGTCAGCTGCTTGATTTCATACGTCCCGGTGAGGGTGAAATCACCTTCGAGCGGAAAACGGGCTTTGATCCCCGTTTCAATCGATGGTTGTGCGGCTGATTCGAATTGAATGTGCAGGCCTTCATCCGTTAACCGGGAGTAACTTTCGCCACCCGTGTTTCCAAATACCTGGAAGTAGGCAGTATCGAGGTTCTGATTGAGGTCGTATTCATAAACCTCGGCTTGCAACCGGGAGGTGCCGACTCCAGCGAGTAACAATAAAGCTGTAAGAAGAATTAATTGAGGGAGGCGACTTAGTAAGTCAGTAAAATGGGAACTCGTCCTCTTCATCAGGCAATTCCTCCTGGGAAACGGAGTCGTGCGAAGCGTGGTCAATCTACCGGAAGTCCTTAAAACTCTCTGCAGTAGAAGCTCCACCGTAACAGAGTCTCGCCAGGATCACCATGATAATCAGAGGCAGTGAATCTTTACTGGCTGATTGAATTCTGTAAGACAGATCTTATTCAGCATAAACCCAGCTGAGGGGAACTCGGGTGATGTTTGTCTGGGCGAGGCCGTTGTTCTGTCGGCGGTCGCCGCCGCAGTGACCGAGCACGATGTGGTCTCCGACAAATTCCATCGCGATGTAACAGTACCAACCGTGGGGGTTGTCGTAGAGATTGCCGATGACTTTCCAGCTTTTCCCTTCATCTTTCGAGATAGCGAGCGTCAGGGGAGTTCGTTTACCGACCAGTTCGGAGCTGATGTCGGTGTGATTGTTCCAGACACAGACGAGGTCGCCCGTCTGCGAGATGCGTTCAATCGTTGCGGGCGAAACAGGAGAGGGGAGGTTGCCCGGTTTCATTTGTGTCCAGGTGATCCCTTTGTCTTCCGAGTAAGCAAAATATTGAGTGCCTCCACTTGTGCGGATGACCATCATCACGCGACCGTCATTGAGCTCAATCAACCCCGGCTCGTGCTGATAGATTTCGCGGCCATTAACCAGATCGGCATCGGGGACTCCTGCGGAACGGATCCAGGTATGACCCTGGTCATCGGAGTAATAACAAACCATGTGTCCGTACGCGTTAAACTTCTCGGTCTGGCTGGTATGCTGCGCGACAGCCATGATCAGTCGTCCCGACTTCAGCTGAATCACACGATCGTTGTTGAGTACATAGTAATCGATGTCGCTATCGGGAATGATTGTTACCGGGTCTGACCACGGTGCCGTTTCGTCTTTACTGAATCGGACCACCGGGCGACAGTCTTTCAGGCTGTTTTTGTGTAAGTAGAAGAGAGCGATGGTGTCATCCGGCAACCGCAGTAGAGAGACGGACATAATGTTCTGGTCGGCGGTGTTCTCAATCACCTTGAGACTTTCATCACTCCAAGTCGCGCCACCGTCGGTGGAAGTGCGGCTGGCGAGATAAGCAGTCGAGTGATCCGCCGCCCCATCGGTGTAGTGCGTATAGATGAAGAGAAGTCGCCCATCCTTTAACTCAATGAAGTCCCCTTCGCTGTTACGTGGATTCCCCGGGGAAGGTGGGAGAAGTTCAATGCGTTCGATCGGGTCCGCAGATAGAGGTTCCAGCGAGATAAAACTCGTCAAACTGGAAAGCATTAACAGGCTTAAAGCGAAACGGGATCGACTCATAACAGGCTCGTGTCAGGAAAAATTGAGTGAGAAACCAACAGCGGTAACATTCACTCACCGTAACACGCAACAGGGGCGATGGGAAGCGTGGTTGTGATCGATCCAGCGTTAGTGCGAGCGTTGAATCGCGAACTCGGTCAGTTCTTCGAGGATCGTGCGGCTGTTGCTGGCGGGGAGTTTTGCCAGGTGGGCACGGGCGGAGGTGGCGTATTCGTTCGCTGTTTGGCGGGCTGATTCAATCACCTGGTACTCGCGGATGTAACCGGCGAGTTTCTCCCAGTTTTCAGAACTGGGACTGGCGAGGAGTCCGCGAATGATTTCTTCGTCGGCCGGTTCAGCCTGTTGTAAGAGCCGGATGAGGGGGAGGGTCATCTTCTGTTTATAAAAGTCGGAACCGAGAGATTTGCCGGCCTGGGTTTCTTCACCCATGATGTCGAGGATGTCGTCGGCGATCTGGAAGGCACAACCTAGATCGCGCCCGAATTGTTCGAGCGCGGCGGTTTCTTCTTCTGTGCAACCGGCGTAGTGAGCACCCAACAGGCAACTGATCGCACAAAGTTCGGCGGTTTTGCCATCGATGATTTCGAAGTAACGTTCTTCGGTCAGGTCGAGGTTACCCCGTTCTCCAATTTGAGTCAATTCTCCTTCGCAAACAATATTGGTCGAGCGACCTATTTTACGACAGGCGTAAGTGCTTTCGAGACTACTGGCGAGATGGAAAGAGTGGGTGAAAAGATAATCCCCAAACAGCACACTCGTTTCTGTGTTCCAGCGGCTGTTTACAGTGGCGACATGCCGACGGGTATCGGCGTCATCCAGGACATCGTCGTGTACCAATGTTGCGGTGTGGATCATTTCCACCACGGCAGCGAGTACATGATGACTGTGATTGATGCCACCACAGGCATCGGCTGTCAGTAAGAGGAGAGTCGGGCGGATTCGTTTGCCACGAAAGCGGGAGACATGTTCATGGATATCGCGAATCACAGGTTGATCTGTCTGCAATTCTTCAGCGAAAATCTGTTCTGCTTTAAGCAGATCCATTCCGATCGCTT
Organism: Planctomycetaceae bacterium; assembly: GCA_041398805.1. GTDB lineage: Bacteria > Planctomycetota > Planctomycetia > Planctomycetales > Planctomycetaceae > Polystyrenella. Next base: position 166,257 of record JAWKUC010000009.1, read on the forward strand.
CCAGAATTTTTGCAATCAGATTTTGTTCGGCCAAATCCTTGCTGGTATCCATGTTCGTCGACTTCTGCGGTCTAACTTGTTCTCAGTTCGTTGCTTACGGTTATTAACCCGCTGGGAAGGGGAGAGACTGTGGCAGAGAGTGTACTCTTCCGGCAGGTCCAATTATAGCCAGAACCGAATTTATTCGGACTCATTAACAGACTTTGTTCTGAGAAAATGCCCACTTTTTCCCCCTGACTTTTCCACCAGGGCGATGGGGCCGACGATCATTTCCCGATCGATTGCCTTGCACATGTCATAAATCGTGAGTGCGGTGATCGAGGTGGCGGTAAAAGCTTCCATCTCGACGCCGGTTTTTCCTTCGGTTTTGACTGTCGCCTGTATCTGAATGGTTTGTTCGTCCGGGAATTCGAAATCGATTGTAACCGCGTCGATCGGCAGCGGGTGACAGAGGGGGATCAGATTCCCGGTTTGTTTGGCTCCCATAATTCCGGCCAGGCGGGCGACTTCGAGGACATCTCCCTTTTTGAAATCGCGCTGTTTGATGCGGGCGAGTGTCTCCGGTTGCATCCGGACAAACCCCTCAACCCGGGCGAGCCGGGAAGTAATCGCTTTCGCACCGACATCCACCATACGGCTGGCGCCAGATTCATCAAAGTGGGTGAAGTCGTTCATGGTGTTGAAACTTCCAGGGAGGGATATCAGTGTCACAAGCTAATATCGTAGTTCCGTCAGAAAGTGAACACAAGTAAGTGTTTCTTGCGCAATAAAAAAACCGTCATGAACGAAAGGGTTCATGACGGTAATTTGGTCCGTAGGTTATTAGTAGACGCAGTGAGTCTTACTCGAGATTTGTCTCACCTGCGTACAAATAACGTGGAGATTGAAATCGCCCATGTTGCTTGCAGGAGGACGAATTTGAATCTTGAAAGCTGGCTTCTTGCGAGTTTTCAGTGATTCACGTTCGACTTATGCGATTTGTTTTTTACGTCCAACCAAAGTCCGGATACGTTCGGCGAGCAGAGCTGCGTCGAAAGGTTTACGGAAGGTTTCGATGAACAAGGTTCGGTCAAAACCATACATTGTCATCGTCGCTTAATAGACCGATAGTACGGTTTCGAGGTATTCGTTGTTCTTTTTCAAGTTCTGTGCAATCATCAGGGCTTCATGCCGTCCGAGTGTGAAGTCGATGACTACACAATCCGGATGCAGAGATTCGGCCTGAATTCAGCGAAACCGCTAATAGCAGATTCGATGCGGAAGTCATCGATGCCGATCATCTCGCCGAAAGTTGCGACGAACATTTTCGGCCGGCATACCAGCAGCAAGAATTTACCCATGACTGCATCTTCAAGTTCACCCAGAGGCATACCGTGCTCTTTGAGGAAACGAATCAGGTGTTCGCGAGGAATCCGGCGGTCTTGTGAACCGGGGATACGATATCCTCGTAAACGCCCTGAGTCGAACCATTTGCTGACGGTTCTCGGGGCAACTTTACAGATCTTAGCTACCTGACCAGTAGTGAAGATCGTCCTCATCGCGGGCTCTCCAATCGTTTCATTTGATCCTGCAGAGGGATAGTCCCTCCAAACGTGTGCCTCAAACAACGTCAGAATTCTGTAATCAGGTTTCAGGGTCCGATTGAACTCTGTCGCAGTTATGAGCTGAGGTCACTGTTTAGCAACATTTTAAAAAGGAATGTGCACAAGAAAATTCGTCAGATCGCAAGGATCTGAAGCCATCTAGTGTTTCCAGTCATAACCAGAGATTGAGACTCCCAGTTTTGTTGTTGACTTCATGTCTTCAACAATTGGGAGTTGGGGCAGGGACCGAAGGCTTATCGCCTGAGCATTCGGCTCGATTGGTGAATTTGCATCCGTTATGTCTCCCCCCAATTCGGCAATTCAAACTTGAATGCAACCCTTGCATCCCTGCAGGGAACACACCTTCTTGGTGTTTCGCATTCAGGCTCCAATTGCCTGCACTATTCTTTCGACCGGACGCGGGTATCGACTTTAGGGTGTTTAGCGGCCATAACCAACGAGACCGTTATTGCACGTACGACGATCTGCACTATGTTTCTGCTCGTGGCGGCAATAACTGACATTCTTTATATTCAACTCGCTGTCATGAAATACATCGCTTAACAGGAGTTACAACGAAGCTTCGGATGCGAAGGGTTTTGCTTTTGTAACCCGAAATTGATTTCAGCATGTTCACGAAAAATGTTCGAAGAAACTTTGTATTCGGGTTGACATCATTTTCGCGAAGTTAGGGATTTGATCTGTTGGCCGGGGAGGAACGATCCTGTTGGGGTGTTTCCCAGATTAGAGCAGGGCCAGTTATCAGGCAGCGCGGCGATTCTGATCACCACTCACTTCGAACTCCCCATTCTCTTTGATGTCCTCAAATTGAACAGTCAGGCGTTTAGAGACACCTGATTCTTCCATCGTGACTCCGAACAGTCGATCGGTAACTGTCATGGAAGGTTTGCGGTGTGTGATCATGATAAACTGAGTCTCGGACTGAAATTCTTTAACGACATTGATAAAGCGGCCGATGTTGGCTTCGTCCAGGGCGGCATCAACTTCGTCCAGAATACAGAACGGACTCGGTTTGCTGCGGAAGATCGCCATCAACAAGGCAACAGCCGTCATGGTTTTTTCGCCACCACTCAATAGTGAAATACTGCGGAGTTCTTTTCCGGGTGGGCGGGCGACGATCTCGATGCCACATTCAAGTGGATCTTCGGGGTCTTCCAGGATGATGTCACCATTTCCTCCACCGAAGAGTTTGCGGAAGAGATCCTGGAAGTTTTCGCGGATCGAGTCATAGGTTTCGATAAACATGCGCCGTGATTCCGTGTTGATCCGGCGAATAATATCTTCGAGAGCATTTTTAGCCTGGGTCAGGTCTTCCAGTTGCATACTCAGATGCGCAAAGCGGGTTTCCAGAGAATCGAGCTGTTCCAGACTTTCGGTGTTAATACTGCCCATTGTTTTTAACCGTTGACGTAACTTACTGACTCGCGATTCAATTTCTTCCCGAACCTGTTCGTATAATGTGTTGAATTCGGCTTCACCCAGTACGGGTTCAGCATCAGAGACTTTTGAAGTGTCGTTCTGGTTCGCTGAAATATCTCTGGAATCGACTACCTCATCGGAGTCATCAGTTTCGTCGACTTCATTCGCGGATGACAATTGCTCCGCATCTTCATCATCAATGGATGAAGCATTTTCTGCTGAAGTTGAGTCGATGTTTTCGTCGCTATCTTCGTTCAGCTCTTCGGCGGCTTCCTCCTGCCAGTACAATCGAACGGCGGAAGCCCCTGAACTGACGACCTTTTCGAGGGTGAGTTGATACTCTTCCTCAATGCGTTCGCGTAAGGTCTTCAATTGGAGTTGAAATTCCTGCTCGCGGATTTCTTCTTTATGGACGAGATCAGAAAGTTCCCGTCGGCTTTGACGGAGTTTGCTTTCTTCTTCGAGTAAACTGGCCCGAGCATTACGGCAGTTTCGCTTCAGACGCATTTTCCCGAGTGACTTGTCTTCGAGTTTCTCACCGGAAAGAGCCTGTTCGGCCAGACTCGCATTGGTGTTGAGTAATTGCAGTCTCAGTGATGCCAACTTGGTTTTAAACTCTTTATACCTTTCTTCCGCCTCTTCACGTCGTTCGAGCCGTTGTCCCAGTTCATGCTCCATTTTGTCGAAGGCTGTTTGCAGACTGCTCAGGCGTTCTTCCTGTTTGGCAAGTTGCAGTTGTTCGTCGGTTGCGGATTGCTTCAGCAGTTGCAGACGATGCTCAGAGTTGGAGAGCGCATGCTCTTTTTCGTCAATTAACGACTGCAGAGTGGCCTGCTTTTTCTCTGTTTCGGAGTGATCCTCAAACGCTTTATCCAACTGCTGTTTCAGCTGTTCATGCTCCAGACGCAGCTTTTGAGATTTCGTATTGGCGGCAGTCTGTTGTGACTGCAGGTTGTCGACCTGTTTCTGTTTTTGATCCAGAGTCAGACGAGCCGCATTGAAGCGTTCCATCTGATCATGCAGTTCCCGCTCTTTCTCCTGTTTCTGCTGTTGGACTTGGCGATGCTTGAGGTGCAACTGATCTGCTTTGGAGGTCTGTTCCTCAATCTTCTTTTCCTGAATCTGGATATCATGCCGCAGTTGGCGTAATTCCGATTTTCGGGTGATCAGCGAAGTTTCGGTCCTTAAACTTCCCAGAAAGAGTGTTCCATCCGATTCAAGCAGCTCACCCTGTAAGGTGACAAAACGTGTTGCTGCCTGAGCCTGCTGTTGCAACTTTAAAGCGATATCCAGATTGTCGACGAGCCAGGTCTCGGCCAGTAACAGAGCAGGGAGCTCCGGGATCGGACAACTCTGCACCAGCTGGTCTGCACGTCCTACAACGCCTGGCACTCCTGTGAAGTCATCCACAACCTGCTGACGGTTTGCCTGTCGCGAGAGAGAGAAGAAGCCCACCCGTTCGGAGAGTTGAATCTGGTTGAGATAGATGTGTTCCAGGATTGGGGCGACATCATCGACGACGACAAGTTGAGCCGCGTGAACCGAGCCGCCACTTCCAACTCGGCAGCGTGCAGTAGATCGACTTCCAGAAGGTCAGCCACCGAGCCACGGATTTGACCCCAGGGAGTTCCTTTCTCGGCCTGATTCGCGCGCTTCAGAATTTCGCGAACACCGAGTCCAATCCCTTCCTCGCCAGCTCCAGGTCTTCGAGGACAGTTTTACGTGGCGAATTCCGCTTAACTCTTCCCGCAGCAGTGAAATCTTGCGGACTAGTTCGCGATGCTGGTTGGAGAGGTCCTGGTATTCTGATTCGTGAAACTCAACTTCCTTGCGGGTCGCTTCCAGTTGTTCCTGATGGGCATCGTGGACTTCCTGTTGTTGATCGAGCTCGGTGACGTAATGCGACAGTTCCTTTTCCAGGTCCCGCTGTTCCCGATGAACTTCTTCCATCTGCAACCGCAGGTTGTCGACCGTCTCCTGCAGACTTTCGACACGATGGGCAGCACTCGCCATCTGCTGTGTCTGATCGAGTAAGCTCTTACGTGCGTCTTCCAGTTTAGTCCGATCAGAAGTGACCCGCACGGTCAACTCCTGAATATGGGAACTCCCTTCATTGATACGCTTCTGCTGAGACTCGAAATCCTGACGGAATCGATTGAGCTGATCCCGCGTATATGCGTGCTCCTGGTGACCTTCCTTGGCGCGTAACATCAAGGTCGAGCGTTGATGCTGCAACCGGGTCAACTCGTTTTCCAGCTCTCGGATTCGAGTCGATTGATGGCGCTGGGTCGCTTCAAGAGAGGCGATTTTCTCTCTGTTCTGTGAGCGATCATTTTCGATCAACGAGAGTTGTTCATCAATCTCGTTGATTTCCTGCTCAGAGGAACTTAACTGGCTTTCCAGTTCGGACTGCAGGCGATTTTTCTCTTCGAGGTTCTTGCGAGCTCCCGCTAAACGCTCTTCAATTTTACTTCCCTGGCTGTGAATGTAACGGTAATCGTCGGCAGCCAGGCCGAGCCAGAGTTGCTTCAGCTCCAGGGAGAGATCGCGATAACGAGATGCTTTCACAGCCTGGTCGCGCGTCGCGTTTAATTGCGATTCGACTTCCTCGACGATGTCTGTTAAGCGCTTCAGATTCTGATCGACATGTTCCAGCTTGCGCTGCGCTTCGATCTTTCGGCTTTTATAACGGCTGATTCCCGCTGCTTCTTCCACAATCGCGCGGCGGCTGGAGACATTCGCCTGCAGAATTTGTCCAACGCGTCCTTGTTCGATAATGGCGTAGGCCGAACCACCTGTACCGGTTCCGCTGATCAGATTGCGGACATCTTTGAGCCTGACCGGTTGCTGATTGATCAGGTATTCGGAGTCACCACTGCGCCAGAGTCGACGTCCAATCTGGACTTCATCGATATCAAGGGGTAGAAAGCGGGAGGTGTTATCAAAGGTGAGTAACGCTTCCGAGACCTGGGCCGGTTTGCGGCTGCCGGAACCATTGAAGATGACGTCGGACATCTCCTTACCGCGGAGACTTTTGGCGCTCTGGTCGCCCAGCAGCCATTTAATCGAGTCAACAACGTTACTTTTTCCACTTCCATTCGGACCGACAACGCCCGTCACACCCGCTGAAAAGTCAAACCGAGTCCGATCCGCAAAGCTCTTGAAACCATATAGTTCCAGAGACTTAAGCATTTCTAAACCTTAATGAAAAAACGGTCTGTTGCGGGTTGGGTCAACAGTGGAAAAGTCAGGTACAAAAAATAGAGCAGGGAGCATGCCTGCAAAAGGCGGAAAAGATCACTCCTCTTTTCTGAACAGCTTGGGAATTTTGAAGTCGTAAAACTTTGTTCGCCGTTCGACATATTTAGATTTCTTGAGCGAGTCATCCGTTGGGGACTCATCCTCTTCTTTAATTTCTTCCTCATAGGTCGCTGGTTGAATTCCTCCATCATTCACAACTTCCTCCAGTCCCGCCTTGTCATCACTTCGGATCAGGCGTGCATCGTGGTTACGCTGTTCAGAGAAGATATTCGGAATATCGTTGCTGTTACCAACGCGAACCTTCTTGCCCTTCTTGTCGGTGGTGCCTGAGGCAACTTCCGGGCGAATATAGTACTGACCTGATTTAGGTAAAGCATTAATGGCCAGTCGACCGGGCAAGTTATGTTGTTGTTCTGCCTGGGTGAGCATTTCTGCGATATCCGGGTAACTGGCACCCATCTCAACAGCCGCTTTAATCACATCACTGATTTTCGTGCTGACGGTTCGTTGCTGTTCCTGATCTGGAAGATGGAAGTTACAGACAGTCAGAGTGTCATTACCTGCGTCACCTTTGATGAGAACTTCTTTTCCGGCACGCAGAACAACCGGGGTTTTGAACCGCTGACCGATGCCGAACAGGACGACCTCGGCCTGTTTTCTGGTTGTCAGGTGAATCATGGGGGCAGCTTCTGATTTGACTTCGTGCAACATGAACTGGTCGTTCATGTTTTCCCCGCGAATGTAAGGGTCGTTCTTATCGAGTGTCGACAGTGCACGAAATGCACCGTAACGGGTTTCTGCACTGACGATATCAACCTTGTTGATCAACTCACGCAATTTGAGATGGGCTTCGATATCATCCACCGCAGTCATCGCCGCCAGGGCATAAATACGAAAAGCATGTTCCTTTTCGGCTGCTTCCGCCAGGACATCCAGACCAGTCGGTTGGCCAATATAGGCCAGGGCCATCGCGGAATGAAAACGAACTTCCAGCCACTCACTCTTCAAGCCCGATTCCAGCGTTGGAATAGCTTCCAGACCGATCGCTTCCAGTTCAATGGCGGCTCGTTCTGCTGTGACCGGATCAAGGAGTTTGTCTTTGAGTTTTGTCATGCGGACATGCCGTGATACCGGTTTTTCCTGGAAGGCAATTTGACGCACCACTTTAATGTAGCGGTCATGGTTGTCTTCATATTGCGGCATGATTTTGAGTTCGATTTCGGTATCTGTTTTCGCATGAGCCATCGACTCGCGACTACCATAATCATCGTAGTCATAAAAGCGGGTACCAATTTCGTCTGAAATACGTTTCGCGTTACGCACGCTGCGCATGTCATGATTCAGATAGAGTTTCAACTCGCGTTCTTTGAAAGAGCGTCCCCCACCGAGGATACGTCCCCGTTTACGCAGTGCTTCCACCGAGGTACTGCCTGACTCAGGGTCATCCGTAGAAACCAGAATTGGTCCTTGAGCGACAGCGAGGACGTGACCTTTTTCAAGCCTTCTCCAGGAACAGGTTCCATCTCAGAGAGATAGGTTTCGAGTAACCAGCCACCGTTCAAGTCGGTTGCTTCACTGTTACCGGGAATATGTACTTCGACGTCAAACAGGTCACCCTTTTGAATCAGAGGAGGAAGAACCGCTTTCACTTCGACCAGAGTCGTATTAGGAGATCTGAGAATGCTGTTGGCATCTTCAATTTTCTTCCGGGCCATCTCCCGCTTCAATTGTGTGCGATACGTGGAGACAGGGGGATCGTCGCCAGTCCCTTTCAGGTTGACGACCAGACCAATTCCATAAACGCGCACGCCGGAGTTTCCACCCAACTGGGTGTGTCTTCCGATCATGGGAGTATCGAGAGTTGTTTCAAGATCCTTATCTGCCAGACTTTCAAACTCATCCTTTTTGAATGGGTTCAAATCCTTCAGTGTAGGGAGTTGGGCAAAGACCGGGCTGAATGTGAAACCCAGGCAGGCGATCAGACAGAGACTACGTACACAGAGTTTGCGGAACCCTCTTCGCCAGCTTTCAGCAGGAGAGTTCGACGAGTCAGAAGTCAGCTCTGTAATAACTGTATGCGTTGTCATCGTGTACGATTCCTTTCGGGAACGACGATCGCTCAATAAGTAATTCAGGTTATCTGGCCCAGGTTGTTGAATCACCGGACAGGCCTTCATCAACCGGACTGACAATCACGTTTTCCCCAATCAAGAGGCTCACATCAGATAGCGAGCAGCATCCTGGATAACGGAAAATTGACTGTAATCAGATGGAGAGAGAGTCTCCCAGGCAGGCCATTTCGCAGATCCTTCGCGCGCGACCTGTCTGAGCAGAGAGGGGGGGAAGATATTCCGATCCCCGTTTCAGGTCAAGATCGGTATACCGGCGGAGAGGATCAGTCCGCTTGAAGTCGACCGACCCGGGGAGATTCATCGAATCCGGCGATTTTTTATCTCGCAAGTCGGTCCAGTTTTCAGATTTTCCCGGACCGGGATTCAGATAAGTGGTTTTCTGACAACGGGTTATTGTTACCAAAAAAATGAGGGTGAACCTTGCAGGTCGATAAAGGTCTGATATACTGTTACACGCTTCGACCGGGCCCCGGGTATTCCTCAGCCCGGCAACGAAAGCCCAAGTGGCGGAATTGGCAGACGCGCTAGGTTGAGGGCCTAGTGGACATAATAGTCCGTGGAGGTTCGAGTCCTCTCTTGGGCACTTCGGCAGTAAAAAGCTGCCCGCTTAAGTGCACATCAATTTAAAAAGGCCTCTGGTTTTGACCGGAGGCCTTTTCTATGCGCTCTCTATATAATGTCTTCGACCTTCCTCACATCCCCCTGAATTGAGGGTGATCTGATTTCCAGGGCCTGATAAGATTCCCGCCGATTTGAAAATGCTGGTGATGGATTACCGGCAACAGGCCAGAGCTGGTTCATGCTGACAGGGATCGTCAGGTGGGGATGCGATACATATTACTATCAGGGGTCATGCTGGGCTCCTTATTCAGTTTCAGTGCGCTCGAGATCTTCGCTGCTGAAAAACCGATTGTGCTCGATCCTTCGTACCGGCACGACATCCTGGTCACGCAACCCCAGGAAACAATGCGGTACTTCCGCGCGTACACGGTCAGTTTTGACTCGGCCGATGACGATGGGGGAGATGGCACACCCGACCGCAAGGCGATTCCGGAATGGGTGGCTTATGAACTCCGTCGATTTTCCGGACCGATCCCCGATCACAATCGCCCCGAGTGGTTTACCGACCCGCAGTTATACGCCCGCCGGGAAGCGGCTGGTTCTGAGTCGTACCATTTCTCTCAGGTGTTTCGAGCGAGTCACTCAGGTAATGCTGAGCTTGGTTACGACCGAGGTCATCTCTGCATGAAACATCATGCTGCCCGCATGGGGTCGCATGCCGACTGGAATACGCACACGACTTTGAATTGTGTGCCGCAGCGCAGCATTCTTAATCAGGGAGCCTGGCTCGATCTGGAAAATAAATGCGCGGAGTGGGCGGATCACTATGGTCGTATCTGGATTATTACGGGACCGATCATTTATGGAAAAGAACCCCGTGACTGGCTGGGCGAATCGGGTGAAGTCCCCGTTGCGATTCCCGATGCTCTGTTTAAGATTGTCTATAAGCCTTCCGCGAATAAGTCAGTGGACGTGCTGGCGTTTATCTATCCCCAGGAGACACCTCAGCTGAGAGGTGGGTATGATCACCGGCCTTATCTGACAAATGTACGTACGATTGAGCATTTCACGGGACTCAAGTTCTTCACACGACTGACTCCCGAACATCAGCAGTTTATCAAAGTGAAAACGGCCACCGAGTTATGGCCAACGGCTGGTGATCTCGCTGCAAAATCCTCACTCCAGCGGAACTGATGATTTTCCAGGCGCATGCTTTTGTATGAGTTCCGGCCATCCTGCCCGGGAAGGTGGTTGCAATCGCGCACTGAATGGGCGACATTGAGTTGTGGATAACAAGCGCGCTGCTCCGCATTCCCACCGAGCTCTTCCCACCGTCAGCCTGTTGAGTGCCTGATCATGAAACGAATTGTGTGTTCGCTCCTGGTTTTGATTTGCATAACTCTGTCGATGTTGCATAAGACAGATGCTGATGATTATTCCAATCCGAAGCAGTCTTCGATCACTCCCGCTCCATCGAAACTTTTCAGTTTGCAGTATCGACTCTTTGATCCGAGTTTCTGCAACGCGGGAGCGTGTGCTGATTTTAATGGTGATGGCAAGCGGGAACTCTGTTTTACCTCTCGCTGGAACTATCAATTCAAGATGCTCAACGCCGCCGATGGTGAAGTACTCTGGAGTAAACAGCTCGACGGCCGACAACAGTCGATGGCTGCCTTTGATCTGAATCAAGATGGACAGCTGGAAATCCTCTACACCGTTTCATCGCCTGGACTGGTCTATCTGCTCTCCGGTCAGGGTGAGATACTTCAGCAGTGGGATGCGGGTGATCATAAAATCGGGAACTCGGCCGTGGTGATTGATGTCGATGGAGACAATAACCTCGAAGGCTTTTTCGGAACTCGAGCCCGTTCGTTTGTGCGTCTGAGTATGCCGGAACTTAACCTCGTTTCCCGTCGGGAAGCGTGGGGTCAGTGTGGTTGTCATACGAGTGCACTCGATGTCGATGGTGATGGCGAGTGGGATCTCTTTGCCGGTTCAGGTGACGACCACGATGCGAAGGGAGTGATGCACCGGATCAACCCGCGTACATTGGAATCGGTCTGGTCATTCAAAACGGATGATAACGCATCCAGCGCTGACCCGGTGCTGGCGGATATCAACGGAGATGGAACTGTCGAAATCATCAAGTCGGTCGACAACTACAATCACGATGATTCCCATGAAGCGATTTATGCATTCGATATCGATGGCAACATCTTATGGAAAGCGCCCGGTTACGCTGGGGAAGACTCGCCCAATGTGGCTGA
>JAWKUC010000009.1:182500-217050 GCA_041398805.1 Planctomycetaceae bacterium
GCACTGCCTGACGAACTTTCCGGGGGATGATCATCACGGCTACGACTATCAACACCACCCGCCACGATTCAACTACTCTCTCTCGACTACGTGAGCAACCCTGGTTTGTTCTCTAAATATCGCGTCGTTGCTCACACCGGATGATTAGTCAGGCAGTGCCTGACCTACAAATACGCAGGCGATAATCTCTTCAATCTTCTTTTGCTTTGAATTGCCAAGGTTTCTTGAACCGTTCGCGATAGGAGGGGAGGTCTTCTTCAGGTGGGAGGTGTCTGCCTCCGATTGACCAGGCGATGTTAATATCCAGTGACTGAATTGAGTCGGTGGCTTTTAACTGCGTTTCATAGAGGACTTGTACATAGCCGATGAACGGGGTCGACTTTTCAAAGAAGGTCGGATCCTCGGCAACGAGTTCCTCTACCAGAGCCTGTTCGTCGCTTCTCCAGGCTACGTCTCCCCGTCGGGCGTATTTCATGCGAAGCTCGTTATAGGGAGCCGTTTCACGCAGAGGAATCTGGATCGATCCCCAGCAGGTTAAGTCTTTTTTATCGAGGTTGGAGTGGATGGTCTCTCTTTCACCGGGAGTAAGCAGTTGCCAGGTGGACCAGTGTTTGCGGTCGCAACTGTGTCGAACAAATATATTCCCTGGCTTACCGGAGTAATCGAGCGAAGTAGTGACTGATGCACTCTGAGGTGGCCGCCACGATTCGCCAATGGCGATCGGTTCCGATTGCAGCCAGAAGTCGATGCTACCGGAATGGTCCTCGATATCCCAGCGAAGTCCTTTAGCGGATAATTTTACCTCTTCCGGCCTGGCCCACGTCGCTTTGACAGAGGCTTGATCCGCGTTTGTGAAGTCGATAGAGAATTCGGTATTCGAATCGATTCCAGCCTGCGCAAGCGAGGGAAAAGACACAAGGGCCAATGCGAAACAGATGATTGCCGGAATGGAGATGCTCAAATAATTGGTTGTCCGCAACATAGGTAAGCCTTTTTCTTCACTGTAGTTATTCAAACGCTGAAGGTTCGATGCGTGATAACATTGAGTGTGTCCACTTGATGTTTAGACGAGCCACGTAGAGATTTGTTCCAAGTATTCTCGGAATTTAAGAAATTTCCTTACTCCGCACCGCGGGTCTGGTTGTTGTCAGATTAGGGCTTTGGTTGAATCATCGTCTACCTTATGCACTGAATTTGTGCTGAAATCTTACTCGGTATATGGATTTGATTAGAGATCGACATGGTGAATTGATCTAATCTAGAGAGAATCTGTCAGGGTACTTGTTTTTCGAGACTAAGAAAAGTTAATGGGGTTTATGAACGATGGACAATTCTAATGACATTGAATTTGTTGGTGAGCAAACTCAGCAGAAACAGAAAGAGGAAATATCGGTTGTTCAAAAACTGGGAATTGTGGTCATGGTCTTATTATGTGGTTTTCCGGGAATGGCAGTGGTTGGCTTTTTGGGAAGACTTCACCTTTCATTGCAGACTGCACTGATCATTTCTCTGGGTGGTGGGATGCTGGGTGGAACTTTGATGAGTAAAAAATCTAAATTCTGGGGAGGTCTATGCGGACTGATTGCCGGGCCGTTGAGTGTTCTGGCAATTTACTTTTATGCTAAAAACAGAGACTCCATCCATAGTGTGGAACTCACACTGGTTCAGGCAATTGCCTCCCTGCCTGCACTCGGTTTATACCGATTGATCGTGGGGCCGAAAGAGGTTGAACCACAGGTGGTAAATGAGCCTGAAGAAACCTCAACAGCTGAGCCCGATCCTGATTTCTTTCTGAATTAAAAACTTGTTGCGCGTTCTCGAAGATTGATAGTCCTATCGGAGAGTGGAATAGCAATCCATGAATATCTCATTCCGCATATATCCGGTGGGGACGGGGCTTTTGTCGGAAGCGGAGCGGAGCCAGATTGCTGAGTGGCATGAAGCGGAGTTTTCCCATCTACCTGTTACGAAAAAATACGAATGGACGGTTGGTGGTGATTACAACATTCTGCTGGATGTGAATGGTGAGTTTGTTGGTTATGTCGGTGTCATGAGGCGGGAAATATTGCTCGATTCGCAACAGAGATTGATTGCTGCCGTGCGTGGCCTTGTTATTGACCCCCAGTGGAGAAGCCAGGGGCTTGGAATGCTGCTGATGAAGGAGGCTCACAAAGTGATCTTCAGTACGCTTAAGGTCGAGTATGGAGTCCTGCTCTGTCTGGACGAACTGGTGCCTTTCTATCGCACTTTGGGTTGGCAGACTTTGGCGTGTCAGGTGTTTGTCGAGAATCAGGGGCGTAAAGTACCTTGGTCAGAGATGGCTATGATTTTGACCCCTGGGGAGGAAGTTGAAGTTAAAGAGATTTCTGAAGTCGATTTGATGGGGAAGGCGTTTTAGGAGTCCAGGTCAAAGAAATTCTGAGCGGCACCGGATATGAATAATTCAACTTAAGACTAAGTGTGCCTGTCAACATGCTCAATTGGCTCAACCATGATTGAGCAATTGCATAACTATGCAAGTCTTGCAAGCCAGAGGGCTGTTTAGCTGCATTATCTGAATATCGGCGGATCTAATGTTGATTGTGGCAGGGAATTAGCGTAACGGGATCTGGTTTACGCGGGTCGCTGTTCATTTCCCCCTGAACTTATCCCAAATCATAAAAGAGAACTGCCGTGCATCCTTGTTTTAAGTTTCGCCCCTTTCAGTTGTTGAATTCGATTACTATATTTCAGAAACGATCCTTCCGTAAGAGTGAACGTATCGACTTGCGTCCCCTGGAAGTTCTGGAAGACCGCCAGTTGCTCTCCGGTGTCGCTCCTCTTTCCATGACGACAGCCGCCACCGGTTATTTTGAGGAATCGGCCGAAAGCTTTGCGGACAGCCAATTCTCAAATTTGTCCGTCGTCGAGGATTTTAATGGAGATTCGCATCTCGATGTCTTTCTGGTGGGAGCCAGCGCTGATTCCGAGGCGGAAACATCCACACTGCGAAATGAACTCTGGTTGAACGACGGCGATGGAACGTTTACCAGCTTCAGTGAACAGACCAGCTCCGCGAAGATTGAGAATGTGGTGGCGGCTAATTTTGATAATGACACAGATATCGATCTGCTGGTGACCTCGCGCGATGGGAATACTCGATGGCTCACCCTCTGGCGAAATGATGGGAGCGGCAACTTCAGCGAGGAAGTGATTCTTGAGACGATCTATTATGGACTGCAAGTCCCCAATGCCGTGGGGGATGTTGATGGCGACCTGGATCAGGATATTATCATCGCGACCAATCAGTCACTCACACCACAGGTTTATGAAAATGATGGAACTGGTCATTTCAGTTTGAAGGGAAGCCTGGTTTATCAGAGCAATCTACTCGATAACAGTTGGTTGACAGATATCGAACTGGGTGATGTTGATGGCGACAACGATCTGGATGCGGTCATCTCCTACGGTGTTCTTGGTCCGAATTATACTGAGTCTGTCATCGTCTGCATCAACGACGGGACTGGCAGCTTTGAACAATTGGCTTCAGGTTATTATCCGTCGAATCCGCGGGCTATAGAAATGGGAGACCTGAACGGCGACGGATATCTTGATCTGTTTTTACTTGGTCAAGATGAAGGAGATTATGACCATTCACGAATTCTGTTTAATGATGGCCAGGGGGGCTTTGAACCCGGATCGCAATGGTTACGTTCCGGAAATGATCTTGAGTTTGCTGACGTCGACCATGATGGCGACCTCGATCTGCTGGTGGCGATAGATGTCGATGATTTGACACCTGATGTCTGGAAACATTCACTCTATCTCAATGATGGTGAGGGAACCTTTTACGCGAGTGCTCATCTCCCTGGTAAAAGCCCGGAAGGAGATGTTCGCCTAAAATCAATCAAGTCAGCAGATTTCGATGGCGATGGAGCTCTGGATTTGTTGCTGGGTCAAATTGGTCGCAATGACTCTGTCTGGTTTAATACCAATAAAGCGATGTTGCCCTATCGCAATAACTTTGAACCAACTCTTCCTCCCTATCAGGGATTGATACTGAATTCGGAATCGACGACCTCTATTCAGCAGTATGGTGAAAACCATGTGCTCCAGTTGAATAACTCCGGCTTGACGGGCCTGTCCAGTGTGATAGTAGAGACGGCTGCAGAACTTCCTGAGGACTTCGTGTTCTCGTCACTGGTCAAATCAATCAGTGGTTCCAATCGCTGGCTGGATGGGTTCCTTATTTTTGACTATCAGTCGGAAACCGATTTCAAATACGCGGGAATGTTTACCGGCCAGAATCAGTGGGTCATTGGTCATTATCAGGGGAACTTCAGTAACCGACTGGCTCAGGTGGACTGGGACGATACCGGGCGGTCGATCAATACGAATCGGTATTACCTGCTCAAACTCGTGGTGACAGGCAACGATGTTCAACTGCTCGTGGACGGTGAAGAAGTGGTCGGAGCGAGCTTTGCTGGACCTGTTAACAATGGTGCTGTGGGGGTTGCTGCTTATAATGCGGTGACTCATTTCGACAACTTGCAGTTAACAATTGAGGAGCCGGAAAGTTATCCGATCCATGAAGGTTTTGAGTACGGTCTCCCCACAACACTCGATTATACAAAGCCGACCCGGACATCCGTGCGCAGAAGATGGGCGAAGGTTACCTGAATCTGAATGTGGGAGGGCTTAATCAACTGGCTGTGGCGGCTGACGGAACCGGGAACGCTGTTGCCGGAGGTGATGGGAATTAAAACATCTTTTACTTCCATTGCCGGGCCTGGTCGATGGAACGATGCCTTTATTGTCTTCGACTATAAGAGTGAAACTGATTTCAAATATGCCGGTGCCTTTGTGGGACAGGATGAGTGGGTGATTGGCCATTATCTGGGGGGCTGGAATAATCGAATCGGACTTGTGGAATGGGAGGATTATGACAAGGTGATCAAGGCGGGTACTGAATATGAGATGCAGGTTGAGTTGATCGGCCCGATGATCCGGTTCAGCGTGGATGGCGAACTGCTTCTGGAAAGAACATTCAACAGCTGGTACGGGGATGGGCAAGCGGGTGTCGCCACTTTCAAAGGGGAGACCTTATTCAGCGAGCTACACATTGATGAAAAGCTTGATGCGTACGATGTACATGTCGAACGATTCGAAGATAGAATCGCTCAGGGTTTTTATATTGACCGCACAAGAGCAACCAGGATGAGATCAGAATCAGGAAGTCCCTACAATTCAAACGACTATCTGTATATGGATGACGAAAGCTCAACCCTCTCGAATTACTTTACATTCGATCCGGGAGCAGGCTTAAACAGCTCGTTTGAAATTTCAATGGATATGCAGATTCCTCTGGTCTCTGATTATTACTTGAATGATGAATCCAGCTTGATTCTCTTCGATTTTATCGATGAAGAGAATTTCAAGGTGGCGGGTTACCATCAAGGATCGTTTGTGATTGGTGAAATCGATAATGGAACGATTGACGATCTCGACTATATCACCGGAACCTTTGTGGATTATCTGGAAATGGATCGAATTCTCTTACCGGGAGTCGACTACAAATTCCATCTGGAAGTTTCAGGAAACACAGCAGTTTTTTCACTGGATGGTGAAGTACTGGTCACCCATGAATTCGATGAGTTTCTGAATGATGGTGTCGTCGGTATGGTTACCAATGATGGGGAGTATCGTCTGGATAACTTCGTGGTTGGAGATGAAGCCGACAGGGGAGGACCCTATGGATTGAATTATTACGAAGATTTCATCAAGCCTACCGAAGTGCATTCCTTCAGTTTCAATAATCCGTCCCTCTTCAGTTATGTTAACCTTGGTAACCCCGATTACAGCAAGCTGCAACTGGATGCTTCCGGTATGGCGGGACTGGGAATTGCCGTCTTTGAAACTCAGGAACCTCTGCGACCACAGTTTGAATTCTCGGCTGAAATGCAATTCGTTCAGGGAAGCAACCGCTGGTACGACGGGTTTGTCATCTTTGATTACAAAAATGAGAATGACTTCAAATACGCGGGCGCTTTTGTGGGTCAGAACGAATGGATTATCGGCCACTATCAAGGCAACTGGGCCAATCGTTTAGTCACCTACGACTGGAGTGCAGAGGGACGCAGTATCTACACTGGTTTTGATTACCTGCTGCATCTGAAGATCGATGGTCCGGAGGTCACTCTGCATGTCGACGGTGAGTTGATCGGAACAGCGACCTTTAGCGAGCCGGTCAACACCGGGCAAACTGGTTTTGCTGCGACTAATTCGGTAACGATGTTTGATCGGTTCACTTTATTCGATGATCTTCAGAGAGGAGAGCCCGCCACTCTGCCTTTTGCGAGGGATACCGGAGTTGGCGTCTATCGGATTCCCGATCAGATGATCGACATCAAAGATCCAGCTCGCAGTCTGCAGGGAGCGATTGTGCCTCTTGCCGAACCTTTACCGGAATCCTTTGAGATAAGTTCCATCTCTCTGATGAATCAGGCTACCCCACCCGATTATCAGAATGCTTATCTCCTGTTTGATTACAAAAGTCCTACAGATTTCAAATATGCCGGTATCAATTACACAGAGCGCGAGTGGGTAATTGGTCACCATCTTAATGGCGTGGATACCAATGTGGCTGTCATTGAGGCGCGAGACTTTGATTTCTTCCTGCTGACTAATAGTGGTCCATCGATAGATGTTCTCATCGATGGTGCTGAAGTCACACTAAGTCTGGGTAAATCCAGAACCTTCGGCGTTGATCTGGTAACAGAATTAACCGGCACTTTTGCAGAACCAGTGAATGAAGGAACTGTAGGTGTCGGGAAAAGAGTCAGCTATGGGGCCTACTTCGATAACAACACCTCACGTTATGCATTTTTCCATATTAACTTACTTGAACCTTCAGCCATGGAAATGGATGCCTTGTTCGCCGGAGGTGAAATCGAGGATGAATTGCTGATTTGAGCCTCAGCTAATTTAGAGATCACATCCCGCCGCGCATTGGGTCGGGTTGTTGCCAGGGTGGGGGGGCGATCTGGTCGAGTTGGGCAAGGTGTTCAAGGGGGATTGTGACTGCGGCGGCGTTGATTGCGTCGTCGATTTGTGCCTCAGTTTTTACACCAACGATCATGGAACTCATCGCGGGTTGGGTTAAAGCCCAGGCAAGAGCGTATTGAGCCATGGGGATGTTGGCGGAGTTGGCCAGTTGCTCGATGGCTTCGAGTTTGTCAAAGAGGGCATCGTCCTGCTCCCAGATCCAGTCCGGTTTCTCCGCCGCGCGCGAGTCACTTGGTGGGGCGGATCCCCGTTTGTATTTGCCTGTGAGTAAACCGCATTGCAGGGGTTGATAGGGAGTGACACCCACGTGGTGTTTCTCGCAGAATTTCAGGTCGTGATGAAATTCGCGTCGCAGCAGACTGAAGGGGATCTGCGAACTGACGACGTGCGGCAGGTTATGTTTCTCAGCGAGCCAGAGCATTTCGCACAGTTGCCAGGCGGCGTGATTCGAGGCACCAAAGTAGCGAATCTTACCCTGACGGACGGCTGTTTCCATCGCGTTCAAGGTCACTTCAAGGGGGACGTATTTATCGGGCCAGTGGATGATGTAGAGATCGATGTAATCTGTCTGTAAACGCTGGAGGCTGCGGTCGACTTCTCTCAGGATATGGGAGGTAGACAAACCTCTATCCTGGGGACCCGGGCCGACGGGTGCACCGACCTTGGTAGCGAGGATAACCTGATCGCGCCGGTCATGAATCGCCTTACCGACAATCTCTTCCGCAACACCTCCCGGGCTGCCGAGATAACGGGAGTACCCTTCGTAGACATTAGCGGTGTCGATGAAGTTGATTCCATTCTCAATGGCGTGATGGGTCAGTTTGATAGCGTCGGTTTCGGCGACGGGGGAACCGAAGGTCATCGTACCGAGACAGATGGGTGAGACGAGCAGGCCACTGGAACCGAGGGTGCGAAGTTGCATGAGAGATCTTTCAATGGAAACCACAACTTAAGACATGTAGTGAGAGAACGATGTTTAACCTTGAGCTGCTTTCAGGGCGGCGGCTTCCCAATCGGGAAGTTGGTTGGCGTACTTCTCGGCTTGAGCCATGAAGTCGAGACCAATCCGTTTCTTCCATGCTTCGCGGATGCGTGTGAGTATGGGGCCGGGTTGACCATCGCCGATGGGTTGGCCTTCAAAGCTGGCGGCGTGCACTGCTCCAAAGGATGTGGCGCTACAGAAAATTTCATCCGCAGTGAGTGCTTCATAACGACCCAGGTTAGTTTCCCGCATCGGAATCCCTTCGTCTCGGGCGATTTCAAACAGGGTCGCCCGACTGACACCGAGTAAAATGTTACGCGATTCAGGGGAAAGAATTTCACCATTTTTCACCAGCAGAATATTCCAACCCGGGCCTTCGGTCAGAAAGCCATCGGTGTCGAGCAGCACAGGCCACGCACCGGGGATTCATGCGCGGCTTGCAGGGAGGCCATCTGATAGTGCAGGCGACTGCGCGTTTTCGCTTTGGCATCGAGCAGGTGAGCGGGAATTGCCTGTTGCGCGGGAATGACAATATCGACGCCCGTTTTATACTTCGGGGCGAAACGACCCATGTGCGTGATGAGCGGCCAGCAACTTATAGTGACTGTCGGTTCCAGACCTTGCGGGAAAAGGGAGGTGTATAACGAGAGGGGACCGCGCGAGACATTATGCATAATCTGCCAGTCCATCTCGTTTGACTCGGTTGGAATGTTACGTTCGAGACACTCGTACGTTTTCTGTTCCATCTCCTCGATTGTCAAACCGCAATCAATTTCGAGCAGACGCAGCGAAGCGTACAGACGCTCCAGGTGTTCGCGTAACTTGAATAGCTGCTGGTTGTAGGTCCGCGTCATCTCGAAGGCCATATCCCCTACCATCAAAGCAGAATCGAAGATAGAGACGCGAGCTTCGGTATCGGGAACATATTGACCGTTAAAATAAACGGAACGATTAGACATGCGGGCATCCTGAAATCAAACCGAGAGGAAAAAGCGGGGTGAGACTACCAGCGATGCTAACTTCTCGGGGGAAGGGTGGCAACTGAGCGGGGGATTAAGCTTACCTGAAGTGTGTTGACCGGAAGTGCATCAGTCAATTTGCATCGACTGATAAGCGTTTAACCGCGGTTCCGTTCAGCTTCATATTGATCATGTTCATCGACGAGTTCCCGCACGCGGTCTTCGACTTCTTTAATGTCGGGCAAAGCGAAAAAGCCTTTGTCTGTGGTGATACGGTCTGAGTCACTATTGTAAGTAATCGTTTGTTCGAAAATCAGGTTACCGGAGCCATCCGGGTATTCCTCGCGGCGTAACGATTTGAGTCGTTCGGGACTGAACGAGGAAATGGTGACATAGAGACTTTTTTCAATAAGAATAACCCGTTTTGTTGTCATCACATAAACTGTCTGTTTTGCTTTTCGCATGCTCCAGTAAGGGGCGGTTAACATGAAGAAACCGATCAGTACGAATGGCAATCCGAAGAGAAAAAAGAAATCATCCTTGCGCTGGAAATCAGGGATTTCAAATTGCGCCGCACCTGCCATCCAGAACAGGGCGAAGGCGGTCCAGGGGATACCGAAGAGCGTAAGTCCGATATAGAGTTTTCCGAATTTCCAGGGGAGAGGCTGTCCGATCCAGGTAATGTGCTCCCCCTCGCGCAGTTCACGCTCGACCAGTAACCTTAACGGATCGGTCAGGTTGTGGAGATTACTGGTACCGGGAGGAGGGTGATTCACTTCATTCTCGTAAATAGTATTGCTTTTTCTCATTCTACCTGGAGAACGTAATCGGGATCGAGATTGGATCACCAGAATGTAGGAGAGGTGTAGGTTTTTGGAGAAATTCCTGTCATGCTAATGTTTGATGAAGCGAAGGGGAGGATGGCTAATATTCATCTCCGAAATATCGGCATTGGACAATTTTAAAAGTCCCATCGGAGTAGTAATACATACCATATCCTGTTGTGTAAGAACCTCCGAGCTCAGTGACGTTACCTTGTTTAAAATCCCCTTCTAGAGTGCCACGCTCTCTCAACCGTTCGATCCATGCCGGATCTTTTATTTCTCCCCGGATAATAAACTGATCACGACAGTCAGAGTCTGCTTGATCACCATTCAGGGGGCCCTCCCAGTGATAGGGGCCGATTTCCGGGAGATTAACGGCACCATGAAGAGGTATTTGTCTTTTCAATTCTGAAAATGTGGCTGCGGTGCCTTTGCTGGGAACAGTGGGGAATTTTGAGGGATCGATGGGAGGTTCCCGTATGAAAAAATACCAAGTGCATACAATGATTAGTACAAGCAAAACAATAGTTGAATACCTGTGAATTCTTCGCATAAACATATTTCACTCATGATTTGGGAGAGATGATTGTTTGTACTTCCTGCTAATGGTTAATTGAGCAGGTGATGGAAAAATGTGACACTTTCATTAGAGGCCATTTCAAAACCAGGTTGTGGTTGTTCTCGACGCTGCAAAAACAGGGTTGATACAACCCACCAGAGGGTTTTGAAACCGCTTGTAGAATTTTCATACTTCTAGGTAGACGAGTATATGATCTAGTCCAAGTAGCCTGAGCCAAAAAAACGATATTCTCCAATCTCATAGCTTCCGTCGGAGTAAATCTCAATTCCGAAACCCGTAGTCACGAACCCTCCAATCGGATTAGTCTCTTCGGGATTCAGATCTTTCTTCACATCTTCTTGACGTATCCATTTCAATAGAACCACAGGGTCACTGGCTTTCCCCCAGATCGTGTAATCATCACTGATCGTTTCCTCTGGATTGTTGGGAGTGTTTGGACCTTTCCAGTGAAAAGGTCCAATTTCGGGAAGATCGTGTAAAATTTCATGAAAGGGGATTTGTTCCCTCAGTTCTGCGACGGTTTGAGCTGTTCCACTTTTGGAATTCACTCCTGAGGGAGGGATTTGGAAATATCCAAACACACCCAGGATGACTAGCAGCACGATAACTAAACTATAACGATATGATGTCTTCATGCAAGAGTTCTATTCTATTGATTTCAGCAGCGTCTCGATATCGAACTTCTTCATGGGCAGAAATGCGGCGGTGCCTTTTCAGTTTTGGTGGGGTCGTTCAGGAGTTCGAAGAGGATCGTCGGAACGACCTGCCAGGTGATGCCGAATTTGTCGGTGCACCAACCGCATTGTTCTGCTTCGGGTACAGCAGAGAGTGCGGCCCAGTAGCGATCGATTTCCGCCTGGTCCTCGCATTTCAATACGAACGAAGTGGCAGGGGAAAAAGTGAACCCGGCGATCTCTCCTCCATTCAGGGCAGTAAAGGGCATTCCGTTCAACTCGAAATCGACGAGCATCACGCTTCCGGCCGGTTTACCGCTTACCTTTTCACTCGCCTGCGGGTAACGCTTGACCTGAGTGATCCGAGAATCAGGAAAAAGCGAAACATAATAATCCGCCGCTTCTTCAGCATTGTCATCAAACCAGAGAAAGGTGGTGATTGGTTTCATAGATTGCTTCTATTTATTGACTAGTGAGCTGGTGCTGAATCTGATTACGTTTCAATTCTTCGTACTGTTCTGAAAATTAGAATCATTATGAGAATCATAAAGATAGTCACTATGAAGAAGAAGAGTTTCTCTCCAAATGTTGAATTGAATTGAGATTCTTGAGGGGGATTATAGTTTCCATAACCGATGTCGAAGGTCCCATCGGATTCGACGCTGATACCGAACTCGGTAGAACTGACTACGGCCAGATTGGTGACCTCTTCTGGCTCGATTGATGATTTCAGTTCGGCTGGATCTCGATGTCTATCTAAATCCAGCCATCTAATGAGCATCCAGATATCTGAAGCCTTCCCATAAATGTGAAACTCATTTTGATATACAGTCGAATTGTACGGCCCTTCCCAGTGAAACGGTCCGACTTCAGGTAAGTCTTTCAGGGATTCGTGGAGAGGAATTTGTGTCCGCAAATCGGCTACTGTGGCCGCGGTGCCACTGGTGAGTTCGGTTGGATACTGGTTCCGGTCCATAAAGAACCAGATACCGATCAGGAGAAGTAGGACGAGTACAAAGGTGATTGAAAGAACTCGTCGCATGGGTTCAGTTAAATTTTTAAAACGCTCAGAATTCGTATTCGCCATAGCTCAAAATGAAACTTCCATCGGAAAAGACGTAAACTCCAGATTCACTGGTGACCCAGGATGAAATTTCTCTTCGTTTTGTGGTCTACAAGATTTTCATAATCATTTTCTTCTCTAAGAATCGGCCCATTTGAAAAGTAGAATGGGATCGCTGGCTTTCCCGAATGGTGTAACCCTGACTACGCTTTTCCCATTCAAATGGACCAACTTCGGGAATAGTGGCAAACTTTCCACTCAGTGGAAGAATTCCTTTCAGTTCCGCCACAGTGTTCGCTGTTCCTTTCGTGGGTGGGTTAAATTGTTGATATCCCCACCAACAAATGAGTAGCAGCAGCACTGCGATTATCGTCCAGGCAATTTTGATTAGGGGTCGCATGTTTCAGCTACTTCTTCCAAAGAACTTAAAATAACTGATGAGAAAACTTCCATCAGAGTAAAGCGAGATACTATGACCCGTTGTTATCCATTGTGCGATGAGCTTGACTTCTTTCGAGTTTAACTCATCGTCTGTAACTTCAGCTTCCCAGTGCATCCATTTCAGAAAGACACGGGGATCCTTTGTCTGACCACGAATGGTGTAGGTATCACTGACGGCGTCTTCCGGGCTATGCGGGTTGCCAGGACCTTCCCAGTGAAAGGGGCCTACTTCAGGTAAGTCCTGTAGAAAATCGGGCATCGAGATTTGCTGTTTCAATTCTTCAACTGTATTTGCTGTTCCCCCTGGTAGCGATGAAGGCCATTCAAACTTCCACCAGGCCGCATAAATCAGCAGCACTGCCAACATCGGCCAGGTTAACTTTAAAAAACGAAGCATGATCTAGGCTTCTCAATTTAAGATGGGAGAAGAGGTTGGGGACAATTATGGGTTCTAAAACCATTTGCCGGTCGCTCTAATTGATCGAGAGGGGACTGATTTTCTCCCCGGGAGGAGCTTTTGATGAAATCTTATCTATGTGCGATTGCGGCTTGTCTGATGTGTGCAGGTATTATAGCAGGTGGCGAGCCGTTCGACTATCCGGAAACTGAAACTGTGGAACAAACTGATAATTA
Source organism: Planctomycetaceae bacterium (assembly GCA_041398805.1). Lineage (GTDB taxonomy): Bacteria > Planctomycetota > Planctomycetia > Planctomycetales > Planctomycetaceae > Polystyrenella. The sequence goes on from JAWKUC010000009.1 coordinate 195,701, forward strand.
TCATGGAACTGAAGTTGCTGATCCGTATCGCTGGCTGGAAGAGGATGTCCGCGAATCGGCCCGGGTGAAGGGGTGGGTCGATCAGCAGAACGCTGTTTCTCTCGATTACCTGGCAAACTTACCCAAACGGGAAGAGTTCAAACAGAAACTTGAGGAACTCTGGAACTTCGAACGTTATTCGTTACCGGAAGAGGTGGGGGGGCGATACTTTTATCGGCGGAATGACGGGTTGCAGAATCAGTCGGTTCTGTATGTGATGGAAGATCTCACTGCCGAACCACGACTTCTGCTCGATCCGAATCTGCTTTCCGAAGATGGAACTGTCGCGCTTGCCCGCTATGAAGTCAGCCCGGATGGTAAACTGATGGCGTATGCCCTGGCGGAATCGGGATCGGACTGGAACATCTGGTACGTGATGGATGTCGATACCGGCGAAAAGTTGAGCGACGAAATTCATTTCACCAAATTCACCTCCGCTGTCTGGACCAAAGACAACAAAGGTTTCTTTTACGCGCGGTTCCCGGAACCGCAAGATGACTTTCAGGATTTGAACAAGAATCAGAAGGTCTACTATCACCGGGTGGGGACGAGCCAGTCAGAAGATACTCTGGTGTATGAACGCCCCGATCAACCTGATTGGGGATTTACGAATGCCGTGAGTGATGATGGCCGTTACCTGGTGATGACCGTCTGGAAAGGAACTGCCGAGAAATTCCGGGTCTATTACAAGGATCTGGAGGACGAACTTTCTGCACCGGTTGCTTTAATTGATCACTTTGAAAATGAGTACAGCTTTTTGGGGAACGACGGGAACGAGTTTTACTTCGCAACCGATAAAGAGGCCCCCCTTCGAAGAGTGATTGCGATTGATATTACCCAACCAGATGAAAAGCATTGGCGAGAGATTATTCCCGAAGCAAAAGCGAAGCTGGAAGGGATATCGCTGGTGAACAGTCTGTTCGTGGCGAACTATCTCGACGATGTGCAATCCCGGGTCCGCATGTACGACACGCATGGAAAGCATCTGCGTGATGTGGAACTGAGCGGCATTGGCACGGCGAGCGGTTTCTATGGGGAACGCCATCATACAGAGACATTTTATACCTTCACCAGCTTCAATGTCCCTCCCACGATTTACAGGTATAATCTGATCACCGGCGAGCAGGAAATCTTTCGTCAACCTGAGGTGAAGTTCTCTCCTGATGAACTCGAAGTGAAACAGGTTTTCTATCCGAGTAAAGATGGAACAAAAATCCCGATGTTCATCATGTCGAAGAAAGGGATCGAACTGAATGGAGAGAACCCGACGATTCTGTATGGGTATGGTGGTTTTAACATTTCGCTGATGCCCCGGTTCAGTGTGAGCTGGCTTGCCTGGGTCGAGATGGGAGGAGTCGTCGCCATCGCGAACCTGCGCGGTGGGGGAGAGTATGGCGAGGAATGGCACCAGGCGGGGACGAAGCTCAACAAGCAGAATGTCTTCGATGATTTCATTGCCGCTGGAAAATGGTTGATTGAGAATCAGTACACATCGCCCGCTCATCTTGGAATCACTGGCCGCAGTAATGGGGGGCTGTTAACCGGAGCGGTACTCAATCAGGCACCGGAACTGTTCGGTGCGGCGATTCCTGAAGTGGGCGTGATGGACATGCTGAGGTTTCATCGATTCACGGCCGGTCGGTACTGGGTTGATGATTATGGTTCGGCTGACAACCCGGAGGAGTTCGCCGCCCTGTATGCGTACTCGCCCTATCACAATATCAAAGAGACTGCCTATCCACCGACGCTGGTTACTACGGCGGATACGGATGACCGTGTTGTTCCCGGGCACAGTTTCAAATTCATCGCCCGGTTACAGGAACGGCAACAGGGAGAGGCGCCGGTGCTGATTCGGATTGAAACTTCGGCGGGGCATGGTGGGGGAACTCCCATCACCAAGATCATCGAGCAGATTGCCGATAACTGGGCCTTCTTCGCCGAGCATTTGGGGCTGGATTAGGCTCGTTCAACTACTCGACTTTATCCCTTTGGAGGCTCGATGTCCCCTTTGATGGCGGGGGCGAGGATTTTCCATTCAAATTGGTAACTGTGCTGCAACTTGAGTTAATAATTCGAGCGCTCATTCCTGCGGCGTAATGCACCAGGGTGGCAACGAGGTTCTGTCAGGTTTCTGGTGAGCGGAATGCCTCTCTGGCAGATCGGTATCGAGCATCTCTTCCATTGAAAGAGAACCAGTTCTTCCTGCAGATGTTTTTCAGGATTGATCAGCAGTTTGTAGGCTTCGTATTTTTCGAGTATAGAGAAGTGAAGGGGTGGCTGTTTCCAGTAAACGGGCTGCTGCCTGGGGGCTCTCGCTGGATAATACTCAGAAATGTGTCGGCTGTGTTACGTTCCGCTTTGAGAACTTTATTGAGGGCCTGAACTTCTTCGAAATCGGCCAGCGGAACCCTTCACTGAAGAGCCGGGCTACAAGTTCGTTTCGCAGGCGAATCATTTCATTGAAACAGGCAGGGTACTTCTGTGACAACCGACGCCAGAAAGCCAGGGCGGTACTTAAACGTACATCGGCGAAAGAAGTCGATTTTGTTCGCGTTCTCATGAAACCAGAGAAGTTTCTGCAGCGCGTTTTCAAATTGCCCCGCCTCGGTATCAGCGTACGCCTCGTGCAGTATTTTCCGCAGATCCGGTTTCTCGGGTGGGGACCAGGTTAATGATGAACTCATGTTTCGACTATCTCTACAGCACAAGCTGATGGCTTCAGTTTTCGAATAAGCTTCAGTGGTGGAATAAAGAGGGTCGTATGAGCATCAACCTCCATTCCGTTAATTTTTTGCATCCTTCGTGCGGGTAGATTTTAGTAAAAAAGTGAGTTAATGCGAGAGCTTTTTCTCACATAGCGGAGATAATTCATGCATTCCAGCTGACAGCAATAAGACTTTCGACTGACTTACTGCTTCCGGTATGTTTGTTTTCGATGAAAATGCGAAATCAACCAACTCAATTCAGGGAGAGCAGGTTGCTTCTGCTTCAGGGACTAGTTTAAGCTGAAGGCATCTCACCTGTCTTATCCTGCCTGATAACCCACCGGAGTTTCCTATGTATCGTTTCCTCACTCTCCTGACCTGCTGCCTCGCCTGCTCTTTAAACCTGTGTGCAGAGGAAAAAGCGGTTGTCGATGAACTGAACACTGCAGAGCCGGTTGTCGCTGTAGCTGAAGTCGCGGAACCATTCAGTATTGTGCTGCTTCGGATACCCAGAACTACTCTGAGAAATTCCCGGATACGTACATTCAACAGACCGTCCGGATTCGCCAGAACGCATTGAGAAAGAGAACATCAGTTCGCGATTCATCTGGGTGATATTGTGCAGACAGCTGCGGTGGAACAGGAATGGGTTCATGCCCATAAGGCAATGCGATTGCTGGATGGCATTCTGCCTTACAGCATGGTTCCCGGGAATCATGACCAGGTAAACGAAGCGGGTGGGTTAACTCGCAATACAACTTTGTACAATCACTACTTCGGACCGGAACGCTTTGAAGTTGAACCCTGGTATGGTGGCAATTTCGAAGGGAAGAATGACAACAATTATGTCTTCCTGGAGGCGGGGGGATGAAGTTCATGATCATCAACCTGGAATTAAACGCTCCGCGATGAAGTCTTACGCTGGGCAGGTAAAGTTGCTGACGATCACCCTGAACATCAGCATTGATCATGGCGACTCACCCTTACCTGACGAAAAATGGACGGGATACCCGGACACCAGAGGCATATAAAATATCCGGAAACAGCGGAGAAGGCCAATAGCAGAATTCGTCAGCAAACATCCGAATGTTGATTTAGTTTTCTGTGGTCATGTCGCGGGTGTCGGTATGCAGACAAGTACAAACGACGCTGGTGAGCCAGTCCATGAGATGCTGGTCGACTATCAGAACCTCGAAAATGGAGGAAATGGCTGGTTACGCGTCCTGGAATTTGTTCCCGCCGAGAACAAAATTAAAGTCAAATCGTATTCTCAGTTTTTGAATGAATTCAAAACGGAAGAGGGAGAGCAGTTTGAACTTGATTACCAGATGGCGGCAGAACCTGTAGCGAACTGAGCTACGATCACTCCTGTCTATCCGCCAGAAATATCAGTTGCTTGAATTTTGTTTTCGGGGAATGCTTGTCGGTTTGGACAAGGGGAGTTCCACAGGTTCGATCCAGAATCCCTGCAGCATTTTACTCAGATAAACATGCCCGCCACTGGTGGAGACGACGACCTGGTCCCCCGTGTCGGAAAAATCGATGCCGGAAATGTCGTGGGGGAATTTATGCTGGAAGATGAGGTCGTCAGTTTTCCAGTTGCGAATGGTGAAATCCCCATTGCCGACCCCAATGGCCAGCCATTTTCCCGCAGGATCAAAACGGGCTGCAAATACCCAATCCTCAAATGAATCGAATGTTTTCAAAACAGTATTTGCTTTCACATCCCAGATGCGAACTGTTTTGTCATAACTGGCGGAGACCAGATATTCAGGGTCTTCCTTGGTCGGTTTACTGAAATCAACAGACAGTACATCGGCGGTGTGACCTTCAAGTAGACCGACTTCTGTCAATGTTTCGGGATCCCACAGGCGAATCGATTTATCACGACTGGCAGAGGCGATCAGTGTGTCGTTTTTATTAATCGCGACAGCAGTAACCTGAAGAGTGTGGCCTTCTAACAGATCTGACTTCTGCTGATCGAGGTTCCAGATGCGAACGTTTTTATCGTCGCCCCCGGTGACGAGTCGATTGGAATTATTAAAGAAACGAACTCCGTGCACATCTTCGGTGTGTCCGCCCAACCGAATTGAGAAGAGGTCGTTCTGCATCGGCAGGATAAAGGTCAGGTTGTCTCCACCCGCGGTGGCCAATCGTTTCCCATCCGGGCTGAAATGGACATCGAACGTCCAATTTTCATGCACCTGATTATTCTGGAGAAGTTCCTGACGCTCCAAATCCCAGAGAAAGAGCTTTCCTTCGCCATTGCCGGCAGCGACATATTTTCCATCGGAACTGATATCAACCGATTTAAAAGCAGTAACCGGGATCGGCTTTCCTCGTAAACTGACAGCAACCGGGTCGAGGGCTGGGGTTTCCTCTGCGTATAAAGCAGAAGTCAAGACACAAAGAACGGCAAAAAAAACACCCTGTTTCATTTGGAACATGCTGAGCCCCCTTGTGAGAAATGTGTTAGAAATTTCTCATAGGATGGGAGTAGCTCGGGTTTTGTTCCTCATTTTTCAAAATAATGTGACAAAATCAGCAGAAAGGTATCCTCAACGGATGTGATTGCTCAATTCGGATTCGGTTGCGGTGAAAGAGCTGAACTCATTTCTGAGGATAATCAATGTAAATCTGGCGGGGGTTGAGCCCAGTTTTGATATGGTATTTAAGTCTCCACTTTTGATGTTTGCGTATGTCTCTGTTGAACTTTCGTAACTCTTCCTCTGTGAAGAGTTCATCTTCTACCAGATTCAGAATTTCATCTGTCGTCTGGAAGAGCTCCTCTTCCGAGGGAGGTTCGTATTCCTGTTCCATTCGCTGAAGCTCAGCGATTAAGGCGGGATCATTGCGAAATCGGTAGGGTCTTGTAAGTGTGGTCGCATAAGATGCCAGTCTTATACATACGACAGAGAAGGTCGGCGTAACAACGAAATCCAGACGCCATCTCAGCTGAGAAATAAGTTGATCAACCGTGAGGTCAATTTCTCCTGTTGCTCCCATTTCTGTTTGAGCTCCAGAATTCGGGCCTGTTTTTTCTGGGGAAGTTCTTTCTTCAGAATACTGGAGGAAGACATCTCCCGATAAACCGGTATGGTGTTGATCGAGCTTCTCCAGCCATAGTTCCCAGTTGGGATCGGATACGTTATCGATTTTATCGAGTAAGATGATAAGGTCACCAAACCCGAATTGGAGTCTTTCTGCAAGAGCGGGAGGTGCAGCGGACAGGCTTGCTATCTGTTCTGTGAAGACTCCAATCAACAATAGCAGAGGACCGATCCATCTCATGCGAGAATGCCCTTGATCACATTACCAGTAACATCGGTCAGGCTTTCTTCGCGTCCCTGATGGAAGTAGGTGAGTAGTTCATTGATCGAGACCCATCAGGTGAAGAATTGTCGCGTGAATGTCGGAGATGTGGGCCTTGTCGACTACAGCTTCAAAACCGAAAATTCGTCTGTTTCTCCGTGAGCGATGCCTCCTTTCACCTTCCCAGCCATCCAGCTGAAACCATACAGGTTGTAGATTGCGGCCCTCGGCTCCTTTGCCTTCACTGAAGGGCATCCGCCCGAATTCACCTCCCCAGACAACGGGGTCTCATCCAGCATTCCCCGTTGATCGAGATCAGAGAGCAGGGCGGCGATCGGTTGATCGACTTCAGCAGCATGTTGACCATGATTCTTCTCGATCGAGTTGTGGGCATCCCAGGTATCGTCCAGATGGCCCCCTCCTGAATAAAGGATTGGACGAAGCGAACTCCGCGGCTCTACCGAACGACGGGCGACAGTGCAGTTACGTCCAGATTCATCGGTCGGTTTTTCCGATCCCGTAAGCGGCTTGCGTCTGATCCGACTCCTGTGATAGATCGACGGCCTGCGGGACGCGCAGACTGCATTCGATACGCCAGCTCATAAGAATTAATACGCGTCTGTAAATCCGAACCGCCTGGGCGCGCGATATGTTCAGCATTAGTTTTTTCGAGCATCTCCAGTTGCGTTGTGCTTAAGGGCTGATGTGGTTTTGGGCCCTGCAGATTCAGAATCGGATTTCCCGTCGGGCGAAAGAGTGTCCCTGAAAAGTTCCGGACATGAAACCACTCGACCAGTTCGGCAGACCACTGATCGGGCCTCCCACGTTTATCGAGCAGGACGACGTACCCCGGAAGATTTCATTTTTTTCCGTTCCCAGACCGTAGACCGTCCAGCTACCCCAGGGAAGGGCGACCGATGAATGTTTTCCCAGTGTTCGTGCACGAGTGCCCGAACCGTACGCATAATCGGTGACAGGAACGGATCACGGCCAGTTTATCGGCATGCTTACAGGCTTCAGGGAAGTAGTCGGAGATGAGTAGTCCACTTTTCTCCACCCGGCCGGAAGGGTCGGAAGTTGGGAGTCAGGTAACCGACTTTGCGACCACCGGAGTTAATGTACTCCTTGTCTTCCGGTAATGGTTGACCGCGTATTTTTCCAGTTCAGGTTTGTAGTCGAACGTATCGACCTGGCTGAGGCATTCATCATCAGAAAGATGACCGACTTGGCCTTTCAGGGTAGTGACCTTCTTTGTGGGCGAGAGGATTCGTGTTCGGTGCAGGTGCAGCGAGCGCTTGTTGCGCGAAGAAACCAGACTGGGCGAGCAGGGCCGTCAGAGCTGTCCCTGTAAAACCCCCTCCCATTTCCCACAACCATTCACGACGGTTGAGACCGCAGGGATAAATTTGTTGTTGTCTCATAAGTTTCTTCCCGGTTTTTTATTTAATCAACGAACATGAATTCGTTGCTGTTAAACAGGACATGGCATAACGAAGCGAGTGCTAATAACTCAGGGGAAAGTTTTTCTTTCGGAGGAATAATCTGATACCGCTGCATCAGATACTGTTCCACCTGTTTGAGTTCACCCTGTTCCAGGTCACGGTTATAGATGATCAACTCGGCGATGTTCCCTTTCCAGAACTCACCGTTGATATTTCCCTGTTGTCCAATGACATATTGGGTCGAAAGATTTCTCGATTGCAGGGGGCTGCTCTTGCTTATTTGCTCAGTAGCATTCAGAAAGATGGTGGCATCGTATTCACTGTTAATCGCGGCGACCAGAAAATGTTCGTGTGGTTCGGGGTAGGGGGGTGAGGCGGCGAAGTCGTCGCTCAAGCGGAACGTTCCCGAACCGGTGCTTCCCAGGAAGACAGAAGTCGTCGAGTTCCCTTCAGATCCACTCCAGTTCGAGAAGATCTCCCGGTGTGCTCCCGTGTTCTCGTCGGTAACCACCGCGAAAATAGAGAAGGATTGATCGTGAAGAACCTGACCCTCCAGATTAAGAAATTGCTGATCCCCTGAAAAATGCAGGGCCGGGTGGTCGTTCATCGCCGAGGTTATTAACTTCGGTCGGGCAGCAGGATTGGTCTGGAAAGCATCGTGACCTTGAGGGGAGAAGTCGGTCCAACGCTCGACGTGACCCTGGTCATCAAGTTCGATGCCCTGATCCGCTCGCAAATGCAACACAAGTTCGGATAAATCCGGAAGTTGTGCGAGTTGAGGAGCCTCCTCGGTTGGTTCGACTTCCTGTTGAAATAATTTCAATTGGCTTGTCAGATGTTGTTGTGCGGCTGCCTGTTCCAATTCGGAAGGTTCCCGCCCGAGTGCGCAGCGCCACAGCAGATTGATTTGTTCTTCTATATTATCCGGTGCCAGCAAGGTGATGCGTTTGGCGAGCGATTCGCTTTGCTCGTGTACGAATTCATTGTTGAGCAATGCCAATGCCTGGGGAGCGACGGTAGTGACATCGCGCTGAGCACAGGGAAGGGTGGTGTCAGTGAAATCGAACGTCATCAGGAACGGATCGAGCAGCGAACGCTGGCTGTAGATATACAACCCCCGGCGATTTTGTTCTGCAATCGGAGAGGGATTCCAGGCCGCTCCTTTTTTAGAGAGCCCTTCCAGCGCTTCTGCAGGAATGGTTGGTTTGAAGCTTTCGCCCCCCACCTCAGAAAGATCAAGAATTCCGGCGGCATTGACGAGTGAATCGCGAAAAGCTTCGGCATCCATCCGACGCCGATTGGCTCTCCACCAGTAAAGATTGGTGAAATCCTGTTCGGCAAATTCATCATATTGGGGATGCAGAGAAGATTGTCGATAAGTGCGACATGACCATCAACTTATGAAGCCGTTTCAGTTTCCATCCCCCTCCACAAGTTCTGTGGCTAACCAGTCGAGCAGTTCCGGGTGTGTGGGTAGGGCACCAGTGAGCAAAGTTGTTCGGAGAGCGGACAAGAGCTTCACCAAAGTGATGCTGCCAGAGGCGGTTCACCATCACACGGGGAGTGAGGGGTTGTTCGGGTCGACGATCCATTCGGCCAGTTGCAGGCGGCGTTTGGAAGTGCTGTCTGATTCTGTCGGTGGATTAAATGGTTTTTCGAGATCAGGTAGAAAGGAGAGATGCGCCGGTTCAACCACGGGGCCGGGGTGTTTCGGGTCTCCTTTTTTCAGGAGATGTAAATCTTCGATATCCCGTCCGAGATCGGTCCAGCCGCAAACTTCATAACCAAGTTCATCATAGGTTGATCCACCCAGATGATTTCGATCCCGAGCTTTCACAGGACCGGCCCAGAAGGCACTTGCCATGCGGTAGTAGTCGGTTTGGGGGATCGGATATCGAACTTGTGGTCATGACAACGGGCAGAGTTGATCGTCAGGCCCAGGAAGGAAGAACTTGTCGCATGGACCATATCTTCCAGACGCTCGTAAATATATTCATTCGGATCGTTCGGTTCGTCATTCCAGGTTCCGAGCCAGAGAAAACCGGTGGCGATGACCGTCTCTTCAGTTCGTTCGGGAAGTTCATCTCTGCCAGTTGTTCGAGCACGAATCATAAGGTTTATCGTTGTTAATGGCGTTGATGACATAATCACGATACTTCCAGATATAAGTCTTTTCCTGGTCTCGTTCGTATCCGGAAGTCTCCGCAAAGCGAACCAGGTCGAGCCAGTATCATATCCCAACGTTCTCCAAATTGGGGAGAAGCAAGCAACTCATCGACGTGCTGTTCGTAATTCTGTAGAGTGGGGGACTGAGCGAACTTGTCCAACTCTTCGGCGGTAGGGGGAAGACCGATCATGTCGTAATACAATCGGCGCAACAATTGGCGAGGTTCTGCGAGAGGAGCCGCGTTTAAATTCTGTTCATTGAGTTCCGCTAGAATGAACTGATCAATCGCGTTCGCATCATTCGGGATGTTCTCTATCGCGGGAAGCACTGGTTTGACGATTGGTTGTAATGACCACCAGTCGCGGCCCGCCCGCACCTTGTTTGTTTTTTCAAAGAGATCGAGCTTGCGATCCTGCGGCCAGACTGCTCCTGCTTCGATCCAGGCTTTCAGTAACTGGGCTTCCTGTTCGGGAAGAGGTTGGGGTTTGCCCTGTTTTTCAGGTGGCATATCACCCGCAGAGACGCGTTCCCACAGGTAGCTTTCTTCCGGGTGACCGGGAGTGAGAACGGTTCCTGAATCGGAGCCTGCCTGCAGTGCCGGCAGCGATGTCAGATTCAATCCACCGGAAGCTTCCGTATCGTTATGACATTCCACACAACGCGTGAGCAGAATGGGAGCGATCTCTTTTTCGAAATCAATTTCTTCAGCAAACAGATGTGCTGAAAGAAACAGAGTCGAAAGTAAAGTTCCAGCTGAAATGAGGATATAAGAAGTGCGCTGAGATCGACTGGCAGAGTGCATCGCCGGCCCCTCGAAAAGAATAATTTAACTTTGTTAATTAAATCATCGTAAGTCAGAACTTTTCAAAGAGCAAGCATAAAAAAAGCGGAATGAAAAATTCGCTGAAATCTGCCGAGCTTAGTCGGAGTTCGACTGTTTGTCAGGGCGTTTGTAAATCAGGACGTTGGATCCCAGTTCTTCCGAGATACGGTCTTCCAGTAGGTGGTCGTCAGTTCGGATTTGCCGCAGATCTGAAGGGGCCATGTCATCTGGTAATCGTCCCAGATTGCAGACCGGCTCTCCCGGGCTGACCGCGGGCAGGGTAGTCATTCCCAGCACGACGGCATTAAAGGGAGAAACAAGAACTGAGCGTTCTTTCCCAAGCAGGGTGGTGTTTGTGGCAAGCGGCTGTTTCTTCTTAACGACGTCTCCCGGTTTGATATGAAATTGCAGAAAGCCACCCCGTTCTGCACGCACCCATTTTGATTTATCCATCACGATGGGGCTTTCGGCCCGTTCCGGTTCTCCGTCAATCATTTTGAAGGCACGCATCACATTAAGGATCCCCCGGACAGCAGCGGTCACGATGCCGGGTTCGACTTTCCAGACTTCGCCTCCTTCCATGATGATGGTGGGGCAACCTGCCGCACATGCCTCTCGCCTGAGAGCACCGCGAGGTCCCTTGCCATTCATGATGATTTCACATCCAAACGACTTCGCCAGTTTTTTTACCTGCGGAATGGTCAAATCACCACGTACGTTCGGGTAATTCGTCCGGCGGACAGCCGCTGTATGCAAGTCGATTCCATAATCGGCCCGGGTGATCAGCTCGTCGAAGATAGTTCGTGCCATACGGCTGGACAGCGAGCCATTCGCAGAGCCGGGGAAGGAGCGGTTTAAGTCTCTGCGGTCGGGCAGATACCGGGAGTGTCTATCAAAGGCGAGCAGGTTCAGCACGGGGACAAAGATGACCGCACCACGAACCAGTTTCAGCTCTTCGTCCTGAATAAGGCGACAGATAGCTCCTGTTCCGTTGATCTCATCTCCATGCAGGGGCCGCGGTGACTAACAAAGTCGGCCCTTCTTCCACAGCTCGTCGGATATGGATCGGGATTTTAAGGGTCATCCCGCTGTACGTCTCACTGACGCCTAAAGTTACATTTCTGGACTCACCCGGTTTTATTTCGGTTCCATTCCAGTTATCGATCGGTTTTCGAATACGCTCAGCACACATGTTCGGGTGAGAGCTTACCTCCGAGATGGCATTTTTTATTTAATCGCATGGACTTGATCAGCAACAGGCAGGGGAAGGAAGTTCCTGTACCTGGTAGCGCCGCTTCTTTCGAGTTTTAGCGGGAACCGGAGTCCCGCATCAATTCCAGTTTGCCAAAACAGAGTAAACGATCTCCTGATTCGAGCTGTCGATCCGCTCGTGGATTGGGAGATGACGATTGTCCCACGATAAGAGTCAAGGCGTTGATGTCTTTCTCCCGCAAACCGGACTCGCTGATCGTTTTCCCGATATACTCGGAGCCTTCCGGGATGTGGATCTCGGTGACCCCGTATCCACGGCTGACGGTCAGACGCTGGCGGATGTCGATTTCCGGGAAGTTGACCTGTGCGGCGATGTAATCGATAACTGACCCGGCGACATCAAGCTGGGTGCATTTCTCGATTCCTTCCAGACCGGGGGATGAGTTGACTTCCATGATTTGCGGGCCATCTTTACCTTCCAGCATGTCGACACCCGCCACGCGCAGTCCCATAATCTGCGCTGCCCGCACAGCTGTTTCGCAGTAGTTGGCATCCAGAGTGACGGCTTCGGTGGTTCCTCCCCGATGAACATTACTGCGGAATTCCTGACCCTGGGCGACGCGACGCATGGCGGCCACGACCTGGTCACCCACCACGAAAGCGCGGATATCTTTCCCTTTACTTTCCGCCACGAATTTCTGAATCAGCACGTTCTGTTTCTGGCTTTGCAGCAGTTCGATAATCGACTCTGCGGACTTCACGGTTTCTGCGAGGAGCACACCGATCCCCTGGGTTCCTTCGAGCAGTTTGATGATGACAGGGGCGCCCCCCACACGCTGAATAGCAGGAAGCACATCTTTCTTGTCGCGAACGAAGGTCGTTTGCGGGATACCGATATGATGTCGACTGAGTATCTGCAGGCAGCGAAGTTTATCGCGAGAGTTAGTGACACCCGCGGAAGAGTTCGCGGAGAAGATATCCATCTGTTCGAATTGCCGAATGACGGCTGTACCAAAGTAGGTGATCGAAGCGCCGATGCGTGGGAGAACGGCATCGTACAGCGAAAGCTCTTTCTGTGAGTAATAAAGGTCGGGTTCGCCTTCCTTTAAATCGATCGCAAAGCGGAGCGTATTGAGAACCTTTACTTTGTGGCCTCGATGTTTAGCGGCTTCAACAAGACGTCGTGTGCTGTAACAACGGGGACTGCAGGACAGAATACCAAGTTTCATCAGAAAACCTTAAACCTTCAGTGGTGATCTCTCAGGGCGAACTTACTAATTTGCGAATTTGTTGAGAGAATAGCAGGATGAATAAAACAGGGAAGGGTTCAGGACTCTTTTATTCATTATAGTGAAATAGAGCAGTATTTCAGGTGTTAGAAACCGGAAAGTCAAAATTAGGTTTTATTGTTTTTTCGTGAATTATCATTTCTACTGCCATAGTAAGACTTTCCGGCATCAACGAGAAATCTTCCCCGAAATGCTTCACGACCCAGTAACATGCGAAATCCCATTTCATCTCTATTTGCCAAGGTCAATTCCACAGGCCAGGTCTCTCCCAGCAGCGTGATATTCGTCAGGATGACAGGGCGTTTACTTGCTTTACCACTCGAACTGCGAACAGAGCGAATATCAATAATTTTAGCCTCAGTGGTGACGATTTCGCGTGTTTTTCTCTGTAATGGATGAACTTTGAAACGCACGTATTGCTGGCCTTTGCGTTCGAAGTAAGTCAGGTCATAAGCATGAAGCGAAGAGGATCGGGCACCAGTATCGACTTTGACTTTGATTCGATCGATACCCAGATCGGGCAGGGCAATCCATTCACGCCAACCAATGGTTGGTTTCGGAGACGCTTTTTTTTTAGGTCTCATCGAGTAATCCTGAGATCATGATTAGGCCGTCATCGAAGAGAGGCTGTTTGAATTGAGTCAGTGCATCTTAATAATTGAGGATTTGATTGGGAAGTCCCTCTGGAGAGACTGGCCTTTCCCTGTTGCTTTCCCGCATAATCGAAGGGAATTATCACATCTGAATTTAACCTGGAAGAATCAACCTGAGGAGAATCGAGAATGCGTCAAAATCTGATCGTCAGTGCCCTGTTACTTATGGGGATCGGAGCTTTTGCCAGCTGGAACAGCAGTGTCGGAGATGATCAGGAGAAATCCTGGTTCAAATCGACCACCGTCGACTTTGGGATCGTGGTCAGTGATATCGATAAGTCTGTGGAATTTTATCGAGATGTCCTCGGAATGACCGAGGCCTTTTCATTTGATGTTTCCAGCCAGATTGCGACAGATGCCGGATTAACAAATCAGCAACCCGCCACCGTGCATGTGATGACAGCGGGTGAGGGAGAAATGGCGACCAAAGTAAAACTGATGCAGATCGGTGATGAGACCCCGCAGAAACAGGATCTCACTTACATCAACAGTACTCTCGGAATGAGTTACATCACCTTGCATGTTAAAAACGTGAGTCAGATGTTGGAGAATGCTGCTGAGTACAACGTGAAACCGATCGCCAAAGGGCCGACCGATATTTCCCGGGGAAGTGGCAACAAAATGGTACTGGCGATTGTTCGCGATCCGGATGGAAACTTTGTCGAACTGGTGGGACCACTGAACTGATATCGTTTTTCCTGACCCAGACTAAGATCAGGAAAAACGATCTTCATTGAGATTGAACTCAATCAAACGGGAGGGGGCGTTTCAGAGACGCTCCCTCTTCTTTTTTCAGTGAGTTCCAGGCGCAGCTGGTAAGTTGCTCGGTGTAGGCGATGATATCTCGAATTTCCGTTTGACGGACGAGCCAGGCACGAGCAAGTTGAGAGCAGGGGCCTGTGATCTGAAGAAAGAAATAGTGGCTGTCTAAATCGAGCAGCTGACCTCGTTCTATAAAGGGGACAAATTCTTCATAGATCGCCTGCACGAATTTTTCCCGCAAGAGTCGGTACTGCTTTTCAATCGACTCAATGAGGTCCGACAAACCCATGCGGCTCAGATATAGTGCGAGGGCTGGATGCTCATGCGAGTATTTCAGGTGAGTCCTGATCATGACTTCCATTTTCCCCCGTGGGGATTCGGTATTTCGAACCTGATCCAGCATTAAATTCTGATAGCGTTCCACCCCTTCCAGGAACAAGGTGCAGGCGATGGCGTTTTTGCTCTCAAAGAGATGGTAAATACTCCCATGGCTGGCTCCTGAAAGTTTGCGAATCTGTTCGATGCTGGTTCCTTCGACGCCTTGCTTCAAAAAGCATTCCAGTGCGGCATCCAGAATTTCGCGTCGTCTCCTGGCCGTACCGGGACGCAGTTTCTTGGGGCTGTTGGAGTTGATCAGCATGAATGTTTTCTCCTGAAATTGGACTGGCAGTCCAGAAAGAGATGATTGAACCAGGCCAGATTCTGGTATAACGGTAAGGAACAGAATTGTTCCCTGTTACCGGACGCTTGATCTCAAAATCCTCTATTTAAGGCTTCTGAGAACCTCTGCCGGTCTTCCCGTTTCTGCCTTGGTTCTGGTAGAGATGATAATGTCTGATCACCCATTGAATGCTTCACTCAGGGCCCGCGCTCTCATCTGTGCTGAAATCAGATCGGAGGAGTGTTTGTGTGCCACAGCACACTCAACTGGAACCAGCGACGGAGGATTTCAGCATGAGTCAGAGTAAAAACATTTCCCGTAGAGAAACAGTACAAGTAGGTGCACTTTCCCTATTAGGACTAAATCTGGCCAGTTTATCAACGATAAAATCTTTGCAGGCCCAGGAACGTTCGCATGCTGACGTTTCTAATACATCATATAAGTCCTGTATTTTTATTTTTTTATTTGGTGGACCGAGTCAATTAGATCTCTGGGATATGAAACCAGAGGCCCCCGCTGAAATTCGAGGCGAGTTCAATCCGGTTGCGACGAAAGTCCCCGGGATGGAATTGTGTGAGCATCTTCCAATGATGGCTCAGGAGGCAGATAAATTCTGTCTGCTCCGTTCGATGACCCACAAAATGAGTGTGCATGGTCCCGCCTGTAGTGAAATTTATTCCGGTCGCGAATACTTCGGTCCACCGACAACCAATCGAGCGAAACCGGAGGATTGGCCTTCGATCAACTGCGATGGTGACCCGTTTTGGCAAATCGCATCATGGCCTGCCACCTGCAGCGGTGCTACCCTGGTACAGTCAGTTTGTCGGACAGGATAAACGGATCGCCGGCCAGACGGGTGGCCGCATGGGGGAAAACTGGAATCCTTTCCTCATTAAGGGTGATCTCAGTCAGTCCGATTTCCAGGTGCAGGGTGTGCAGCTTCCTGCTGATGTGAATACAACTCGATTCACCCGCCGGTCGGAATTGTGGACCCGTCTGAATAAAATGGCTCCCCCATCCATCACCCGCACGAATCTCTCTGCAACGATGGAGCAGAATTATGAAACAGCGTGGCAGTTAATTCGGAACGCATCCGATTCCGAAGTCTTTTCCCTGCACAAAGAACCAGAAAATCTGCGGGAACGTTATGGTAAAACGAAATTTGGTCAAAGCCTGCTGATGGCACGAAGACTGGTGGAGAAGGGAATTCCGCTGGTAACAGTCAACTGGGATGACGATACCCGGTTTGACAAAGTCTCACCCCACTGGGACACGCACCACGATAACTTCAAGAAACTGAAGGAGGGACTTTGCCCTGTTTTCGATCGGGCATATTCTGCTCTGGTGGCCGACCTGGCGGATCGAGGACTACTCGAAGATACGCTGGTTGTCGCCCTCGGTGAATTTGGCCGTACGCCCCGCATCGGGTTAATTACTCAGAACGGAATGACCGAGCCAACAGGCCGCGATCACTGGCCGCATGCGTTTACATCCTTAGTGGCCGGGGGAGGCGTTCGAGGCGGACAGGTGTACGGGGCAACGAACAAAACAGCGGGGTACGTTGATGACAAACCTGTCACCCCGGCGGATCTCTCTGCTACTATTTTACATCACCTCGGTCTCGATCCACACTGGACCTATTACGATGAGTTTCAGCAGGTAACCCGTGAATTAAGCACGGGCTCCATCATTACCGACCTGGGCTAAGCTCTCGTTCTTTGTACTCTTCAGCACAAGTCTTTCTTTAATTGCTGTCAGCTGTTTCCGGAGGCAAGGCGACCTGTTCGGGAGATTGCAGATACGAAACGAGGTCCAGAATCTGTTGTTCAGATAAAGGTTTGAGCAAACCTTCCGGCATCAGGGATAGATTGGATGTGTTTCGCTCATCGACATCGTCCAGGTTGAGCGTCAATTTCTCGGTTGGAGTCTGAAGGGTCAGCACATTATTCTCTTCAGAGATGATGATGCCCGAAATCACGCGGCCTTTAGTTGTGGTGAAGGTCGTCATCTGGAAATCTTTACCCACGAGCGCGTTCGGATCAATCAGGTTCTGAATCAGATATTCGGAATTCGTTCGTTGAGAGCCTGTTAGCTCTGGTCCAACTTTGCTGCCTTCACCAAACAGTTGATGACAGGTCGCACATGTCTTGTTAAAGACCATTCTTCCGCGGGAGGCATCGGCATTGGTGATGTTGTCCGCTGTTAATAATTTCTTGAGATCCTCCATCTGAGCCTGTTTGGCTTCATCCGTCTGGCCGATTGTGCCCCAGACCTCTTCCAGTTTTTTAGTCAGTTCCTCCTGCTTCAGATCAATTAGCTGACGGGCACTGAAAGGCCGAGAGGGCGTTTCGTGGAATTTTCTCAGCTTCCATCGCTGATAACATCTCCATCGCGTAGGCGGGGCGTGAAGTCAGTGTGCCCATTGCTTTCTGCTGATCGGCCAGAGGCAAGTTCTCGAATCGAGTGAGGATCTCGGCTGGAATTTGTGCGTCCTCAAATGCAGCCAGGCTGACGAGTGCCCCACCCCGCATTGCTTCTTCGTCCAGCAGCTTAATTAATTGTGGAACAAGTTCCGCATCCTGATGCTGGGTGAGGGCTGCCAGCGCTGTTTCTCGAAATTCAATGGGTTCCTGTTGATCCATGATGAAAGCACGAAGTTCTCCGGCGGCTTCCTGTTGGCCGAACTGTAAGGAGAGGAGGGTAGTCAGAAGGCGAATCTCCGGGTTCGATGTCGACGATAAGCGAGCCCGGACACGATCCCAGGCCTCTGGTTTTTCCACCTGCTGTTGTCCGATCAGCGCAGTTTGAATTCCCTGCAGCAGGTCGAGACGCACAACGTCGTAATTGCTGACCGCCAGTTTTTCATAGAGCGCGGGTTCCAACGCAAGTCGTTGAGCGATGAGTCGCCGTACCTGGGGGATCTCGGTATTCGCGATCAGATCGATTCCCTGTTGTGGATAAACTTCAACCGCTTCATTAATTCCATACCAGAGCATTAAAGGCAAATACTGGTCGTTCCGATCTTCTGAGCGACTTACCAGGTGCGGGGCGAGCATCCAGCGGTAGGGACGCGGTAATCGTTGCAGGGCCGAGGCGAGTTCCAGTCGGACCCGGGGCGAGTTTTCTTCCCGGGCGAGTTGAATCAATCGAGCGAGAAGATCAGAGGAGACATAACGGTCATCCACAGCCAGGCGAATTCCCCAGGCGCGCAACCATTCTTCTGAGCTGTACAGCAACTCTAATATTTCATGGTCGTGAATCGCTCCCAGGACATAGAGTGTCCAGAGTTGGCGAAGTTTGAGAGGAATTGTTTCCGCCTGATCGAATTGGTCACGTAAGAGCTGAATGGTTCCTGCGGAATCAACAAGTTTTCCCTGTGACATGCGCTCCTGCAGCAGGCGTCGTGCGTGGCGAGCGTACCAGTTGTTCGGATGATTGATTAATTCGACCAGTTCCGCATCACTTTTTTCAGCCAGATTGACTGCTGAGGCATTCGTTTCGCCGTAAGAGACTTTAAAGATTCGTCCCGTTTGTTTCTGAGTATTTTCATAATCATGGCATTCACCCGTATCGTTCCAGTCGGTGATGTAGACGGCGCCGTCGGGGCCATATTTCATTTCCAATCCTCGGAACCAGGGGTCTCCCGAGAAGAAATGATCCTCACCGTGATGGGCGACATAGCTGGAACCTTCGAGCTCCAGGATATCCTGATTGGCGCGGCGACCATGCACATTCAGGGTGTACAGTTTATTGCGATACTCTTCGGGCCAGTTATCACCCTGATAGATCATCGCTCCCACATGCGCGTGGCCACCTCCCGCAGAATCATGTTTCCCTTTACCATCACGCGAGGAGGTCCAGTTTCCTCCACCCCAGTGAATGTGATCGGCGATGGAACTGATCAGTTCATAGGTATGCGGAGTGACATCGGTTCCGAACATACGGTCGAAGTGAGCACCCGGTACGACATGCCACAGATGTTTGATTACACAGTTGGTTATGAATATCTGACCATACTGATCGAAGTCGAGCCCCCAGGGATTCGTGGTGCCATGGGCCACAGCTTCGAATTCCTGCTTGACAGGATGGTAACGCCAGACACCGCAATCAAGTTTGACGCGGTTCGCTTCCGGAGTACCTGGTTTGCCGACAAGAGACTTGGATAAAATCCCGTTCAGGCCATACAGCCATCCATCCGGTCCCCAGGTGAGCCCGTTATACACATTGTGTCGACTTGTTTTGTCATCCCAACCATCGAGCAGGATGACAGGTTCCCCATCCGGTTCATCGTTGAGATCGCTATCGGGGATGAAAATCAAGTTGGGAGTTGAACAGAGCCAGACCCCGCCAAAGCCCAACTCGATACCAGAGAGGTTGACTCCCTGATCCCAGAAGACTTTGCGATTGTCGAAGGTTCCATCTCCATCCGTATCTTCCAGAATAATGACGCGATCTTGCTTCGTCTCTGACCATTGCGGGTACGAAAGGCACTCTACGACCCACAAGCGTCCCCGATCATCAATGGTGAAAGCGATTGGCTGGACGACGTCCGGTTCCCCTGCAAAGAGTTTGACATTAAATCCTTCCGGCACAGAAAACTTCTCTGCTGCTTCAGCCGGCGTCAACAACTCGGATTCCTGTGCAGAGAGGAGCGAGTTAACACAAAGCAATGAGAACAACAGACAACTGAGGAGGCGGTATGATTTCATGATGAGGGTTCCAGTGAGCACAATCAGGGGAGGGGATTTCAACCAGAGAAGTCGATTGCCACGATACAGGGTTGCGTTGGGTACGGAAGGCTTCAAGAATAGAGACTCATGATTATAAGAGCTCCGGGCGGAGATGAAAACAAATCCGACCATGTTTACTTTAGAGGGGACTGGAACCCTCCAATCTTCCCCTTCACTACAGGAGAGTCGCTCGTGTTACCCGAAAAATTTGATCGTCGTCAATTCCTGCAATATGGTTCTGCTTCTGTCTTGGCGGGGGGATTACTCGGTTCGGTTTCACAAGCAGCGGGAAATCAAACGGGACTAATCAAGTCGATCGAGCGAACAGTGGCGACTTCCGGATTTGATGGTGTCTACTGCTGGGTGCATCCCCGCGCGGGAGCGATCCCCGGAGAGACTCCATCGGTCGTCATGACTATGCAGCATTTATGGCTTAAAGGATCGGATGTCTTTCAACCATTGAAGGAGATGCGAACCGATGATCTGGGAAAAAGCTGGAGCGGCCCGAGCGATACCACCTTTGCTCATCGAGACGAGGAAGGGGAGGTAACTGTCGGTGTGTGCGACTTCACCCCACAGTGGCATGCAAAAACAGGCAAACTGTTAGGTGTCGGTCACACGGTGCGATACAAAGATATTCATGTGCAGAAAGGTCGCCGTAAACGAGAGACTTCGTATGCCGTCTATGATAATGAGAAACGGGCCTGGTCCGATTGGGATGTAGTGCAGATGCCCGATATGCAGAATAAATTCTATCATGCCGGAGCAGGTTGCGCTCAACGGGTCGATTTACCCAACGGTGAGATTCTGATTCCGTATTATTTCTCCGATGGAAATAATCCGTTTCGAAAAGCAACCGTCATGCGGTGTCAATTCGATGGCGAGAAGTTGAGTTATCTAGAGTATGGAACCGAGATCGACATCCCTACTGAACGCGGTGCCTTGGAGCCATCATTAACGTTCTTCCAGGATGAATACTTCATGACGATTCGTCACGGGGATGGGCATGGTTACGTCGCCCGCAGCAAGGATGGTTTGAACTTTGAACCGCATCAACCCTGGAAATGGGATGACGGCTCCGTGCTTTCCACGGGGGATACACAGCAGCACTGGGTTTCTCACCAGGAGGGTCTGTATCTCGTCTTCACTTATAAACGGGATGACAACAAGCATGTCTTCCGCCAACGAGCTCCACTCTTTATGGCCGAAGTGAATGCAGAAAATCTGACCCTCAAGAAGGATACTCTACAGGTGTTGGTTCCGGAACGGGGTGCCCGCCTGGGTAACTTCGCTGTCGCGACTGTCTCTCCTCACGAAACCTGGGTAACCGTTGCAGAATGGATGCAACCTGTCGGCTGTGAAAAGTACGGCAGCGACAACTCGGTCTACGCCGTCAAAATCAAATGGTCCAAACCGAATGAGTATGCGGTTGGGTGATTTGGTAACCACGAAAAACACGAAAAAAGAAATCGCACATAGATTTCAATCGCTTCTTTGCGACTTTATCAGGAGTTCGACTCTTGGTGATTTCGTGCCTTGTATGTTTAATTCTAAA
>JAWKUC010000010.1:0-196364 GCA_041398805.1 Planctomycetaceae bacterium
ACGGGATTGCTGCCTGAAAAAGATGGACAGCAAATCTCGATAGTCGTTGAAAAGTCTGATCTACCAGAAGAACGATCAAGCGTAATGGAGACTAAATTCGGATGTGATCTCGTACCCTGGAACAGGGCGTACCTTCCACCTGACAGGCAATCTGAATGCCTTGATCAGTTGATTTGAATTGCAGTGCAGATCCTGAATCAGATTCTGGCTGAATCAACAGTGATGAATAATAACCCCATCAATTCAGTTTAATTATGGCCCCTCAGAAAGCTTCAGGATTAGTTCTGCGTTGTGGTGGAGATCTCACCCGGGCTGATAAATTGCTTGAAGTGCGTCCGGCTGATATCGACTTCCCGATCCAGAGGAAAACCCCCTGAATCTGGTCATTTGGAAAAGTCCCAGATTAGATACGCGAAAGAATTCTGTTTGTATCTCCCTGAATTTAATTTTCTGCTAAATTTTTCCTCTTTTTTTTCCAGCCTCTTCTCTGTAGTGTTGGGCAAAATGACGCCAAATCTCGCTACATCGCCTGTTCGGACATGATTTGGGGAATTCTGGCGCATTCCCACCCTGGAAAAACCCAATATGTACCTCGTCCTCTTAATTTATTGTGCGGTCATTGTCGTCGGCTCACTCATGGGAGGCGCACTCCCCCAGTTGGTTCGCCTGACCCACACCCGGATGCAGATCATCACCAGTCTGGTGGGTGGGTTGATGCTGGGCATTGCCCTTTTCCATCTGCTCCCGCATGGAGTTTACGAGTTGGGGAGCCTTGATCGGGGGGTCTGGTGGATGGTGATGGGGATTATCACCACCTTCTTTTTGCTCCGAATGTTTCACTTTCACGATCATGGAGTGGCGGAAGTCGATCACGACGGGTACGACATTCAGCACGACTGCGACCCGGCTTCGAGTTCGATTCACACTCACGATCATGATCACGACCACGACCACGACCACAAACATGCTCCAGTCACCGTTGAGTGCGAAAAACACCCCCATAAATTAAGCTGGGTCGGTGTTTTTATCGGGCTCTCTGTTCACACCCTGATCGATGGTCTTGCCCTGGGTGCCAGCGTGCAGTCGAGTGCCCTGCATGGAGAGTCTTCCATTGGGCTTTATGGTTTGGGGACTTTTCTGGCGATTCTGTTACATAAACCGCTGGACGCAGTCTCTATTACCAGCCTGATGAAATCGTCCGGTTGGTCGAGGCAATCTCGTAACAAAGTCAATTTCGTCTATTCATTGATTTGTCCGCTGGGAGCATTCCTATTCATGCTGGGGCTCAACAACGCCGGAGCCGCAACAGGTGCTGATGGGTTGTGCTTTGACTTTCTCGGCAGGTGTCTTTCTTTCCATCGCCCTGTCAGACCTCCTGCCCGAACTCGAATTCCATACGCACGACCGGGGTATCCTGTCCGCGGCACTCATCGTTGGGTTAGCTCTGGCTTACGGATTGATCTATCTTGAGCCTGCGCATCGACAACAGGTTCAGAATCCCCTGCAGTGCAGGAAACGACCCCCAATAAATTCAGCGACTTCCCAGAGGACAGGTCGCGGCAGTGATCAGGTCGCGGCAGTGATCAGGTCGCGGCAGGGGGTTTCCTGCTCTTCTGATTTTAGGCACCGGTCGATTTGTCGAATAGCCTGTCGCAGTCGCTGCTCATTTTCGACGATGGCCAGGCAAATAGCCTTCGCCATCCTCACCGAGTCGCGACCCGGGCTGACGGCGGCTCCCCTCATCCAGCAGTTTCATGGCGAAATCGATCGATCCCATTTCTGCCCAGGGCTCAGGAATTTTGGCCCAGACAAACATGCCTGCTTTGGGAATATCAATCTCCCAACCGAGGCAGATCAAGCCGCTGCAGAGTGCGTCACGACGTTTCTGATAGAGCGCGGCGATGCTCTCCACCGCTTCCATCACATTCACGCATGGCAACAATCGCAGCGATCTGAACCGGCTGGAAAATGCCGTAGTCGTAATATCCTTTTATGGTAGCCAGAGCACGGACCATCTCGGCGTTTCCGGAGCAGAAGCCGATACGCCGCCAGCCATACTGTAGCCTTTGCTCATGGTGGTGAATTCAACACCGACATCGATCGCTCCGGGAGTCGAAAGGAAACTCGGGGCCTGATAACCATCAAAGCAGATATCAGCATAAGCAAAGTCACTGATGACCAGGAATTTGTATTTCTTGGCAAGCCGCACCAGCTCTACGAAAAAGTCCTGTTCGATAACTGTGCTCGATGGATTGTGTGGAAAATTCGCGATGACAACTTTTGGCTTGGGGAACAGGTGCTCGCAGGTGTAGGCGACATTCTCCAGGAATTTTCCGGGTTCGCACATCAATGCTGATCACGTTTCCGGAAGCGAGCATGACGGCATATTCGTGGATTGGAAAAGTGGGAGAAGGAACAATCGCGGTGTCTCCCGGTCCCATCAGGGCGAGACACATGTGGCTGAAACCTTCTTTGACCCGATACAGCGATAATTTCATCGGCCGGGTCAAGACGGACACCATATTTCTTCCAGTAGCGTTTGGCGACCTCTTTACGCAGGTTTGTGATTCCATTCGGGAAGAATAGCGATGGTTACGAGAATCCTTGAGGGTCTCGTTCATCTTTTCGATAACAATCGGGTCCGGCGGATCGGTAGGGTTTCCCATACCGAGGTCAATGACATCGACGCCGGCGACCCGTTTTTCATATTTTCAATTTGTTGATTTTGCCAAACAGGTAGGGGCAACCGGTTCACCCGGTCAGAAACGGGAACCTTGAATGGTTTGTCTTCAAATGGAACTTCAGTTTCGCTACGCATATTCGGCTATTCACTTCTGGAAAGGAGTGGACTCTGCAAGTGGTCCTAAAACCCTCTGATGGTTCACATTGAGCCTTTAATTAAAGGTTCAGGAACAACCACAACCGGGTTTTAAGAGTGGACTCTAAGAAGAGGTATTTCAATTTTACCAACCCGCTCTGGATGGCAAGGAAAACAGCGTCTCCTCAGATGGGAGACGCCGTTTGTTCTGGTTTTCCGGTGACCTGACCCCTTATTTACCAGCACTTCACGGCTCTAGAGCCTGAAATACAGGAAGAGGTTCGGGTCATCTGCTATCCGGGACGACAGTCTGGTTGGTGATCGCGGCTGGATTATTGTCGATTTCCAGCAGCAGGTCGAACCTGGCCTTTGGCTGTCGCTGTTCCACCGGCAGGTGTGATTCCACCAGTTTGAACATGTGTGATGTAGTTATCAACCGGGATTTCCGTTTGATTTTTTCGAAGACGTTGGCCACCAGCTTCTGGGTTTTTCTTCAGTCAGGTGTTCAACCAGGTCCTGGCGGACTTCTTCGATATTCGTCGTACGAGGTTGGGTGAAACCTTCGCAGAGAAGAATACAGTACTGGTTCTGATCCAGCTCGGAGAGCTGAATGATGCCTGAAACTTCACCTTCACGAAGTTTGAAGGCGTTTTCCCAGATTTCTTTGTTGCCATTGTATTTGGCAATTGGAGGAATCTGGCCATCCAGAGCACGGCTGTTTGGCTCGGAGGAGTACTCGCGAGCGTAGCGGCCGAAATCTTTGGGATTGTCTTTGACTTTGTTCCAGATTTCCTGGGCACGACGCATGTTGCTGACCATGATCAGGCGAGCTTTCACTCGTGGGCCATAATCGCGAACGAAGGCTTCTTCGATGTCGCTGTCGCTCAACTGGACCTTTTCACCAGCCAGTTTACGCAGTGCGATCATCGGCCAGATCACATCCCGTTTGTACTGCAACGCTGTCAAACCACGTCAGCCTGCAGCATCGATAACCAGGAATCAGGTTCCAGCTGAAACCGTTTAGCGATTTCGATGATTTCCTGATTAATCTCACCCTCGGTGACTTTGATCCCTTCCCGTTCGCAGGCGGTCTGAATGACCATGCGATTGATCAGCGCTTCAAGAACTTCTTTACCGTAGCGTTCCAGACATTCCTGTTTCAGCTGATCTTCGGTGATGAAGTTGTTCCCAACGCGAGCCATTTTTGCTGAGTTGGTTTGGCTTGAGCTTGAACTACTCGCTGGCTGACGATCGGTGGCAGCCTGAGTATCTTTTGATTTCAAGAACTGACTGGTCACTACAGCACCAGTGATCGCCAGAATTGTTCCACAGACAATCGCCCATTTCTTGGTTGAGCGCTTGTTCGATGTTAAGTGAGTCCTTTCACTCATCGTTTTTTTCTCCAAAAATCTGTCTTTTTTACCAGAAAACCTAAAGTTATACGCAGATGGCGCGGTTTATATGCCAGATGTCAAAAACAGGTCAAGCTCTTTTAGGCCGGTTGCGGGCTCCCATTTGTAATTTTTTCCCAATCAGATTGACGCCCTTTGAAACGAGAACTTTGTGCAGCAAGTCATTTAAATGGAATGACTTAGGGAAGAACTACCTTTTCAAATAATCTGATCTCGACCCTGAAAAGACTTGGAATGTGAGCAGAGATCGCATATTTAAAAGGAAATGCTTACTTCATACTGATTACGAAATGAGTGAGCTGAGAATTCTGTTCGAGGAACCTGTTCGAGGCTGAAACATCAAGGACGAGCCGTTGGAGCCCCCCCTTCTGGATATTGGTGTTATTTATACTGATGACGATGAGCATCTGCAGAAGCTGCTCTTTTCGTTGCGGGCGACGCTGCCTCAATTCCCAATTCGATTGCTGCTGATCGATAATGATTCCCGTCAGGGAGTCGAGCGTTATCGGGAGTTCATCGAGCGAACAGAGGTCCTGCAGAATTCCTCCCGTAAAACGTATGCGGAAAACCTGAACCGCATCCTGGAGGCTTCCCAGGCAGAATACGTGCTGCTGCTGAATACGGATATCGAATTCGATCTGGAGAATCGCTGTCTGGACCGGATGGTGAATTTTATGAACCAGCATCCCGATTGTGGTCTGGCAGGCTGCCGGGTTTATCTTCCCGGGGGAGCTTATGGCTATTCAGCACGCCGGTTACAGTCGCCAATCACGTTCGCATCTCGACGCCTGGGGTTGTCCCGGTTCTTTCCCACTGAGAACAACAGGTACCTTTATCTCGATCGGAACCGCCATAGCAGCTTTGCCTGTGAGTGGCTTTCCGGATGCTTCCTGATGGTCCGACGTTCCGCATATCAACAGGTTGGTGGCTTTGACGAACGATTCCGAAAGGTTTTGAGGATGTCGATTACTTTCCTGTGCGTATGCAGCAAAAGCGTTGGAAAGTGATGTTTCATGGTGAGGGCGCTCTGTCATCACCATGAACAACGCCAGCCGAAACCTGTTCTCGTATGATGCCTGGCTCCATGCCTGTCCCTGGTTCCACTGGCAGCGAAAATGGGGATGGAAACCAGACTGGCAGTTTGATGATCATGATGCGGATCAAAAGCGTGTACTTCCGAATTCGAGTCCCTTTCCTCTGCTGACTTCTTGCCGAAAGCCAGGAATGTCCGATCCCCAAAATTGGAACGTACTGTCTTCCTGCAGCCCGGTCGGATGGGTGGGGCTGAAACTTATGTGCGGCAATTGATTGAGAACCTGGCAACTCTTCCAGCCGAGCTGTTGCAACCTTTTCAGTTTCGTATCTTTATCTCTGAGGATTCTGAACTCGAGCATTGGCCCGTCTTACAAAATCATCCCAATATCAAACTTATTCCAACACCAGTCGACCCGCATAAAAAATACCGGCGTATCTGGTGGGAACAACGGAATTTCCCCACCTTGCTGCGGGGCTATCAACTTGATCTGATGCATTTTCCTTATGGAACGATGTCGCTGGGCTATAGTGGTCAGTCGCTGGTGACTGTTCACGATACCCTCCGCTTCTGTTTTCCGAACAGATGCCAAGTGGCCAGAAGTGGTATCGTGCCTTGTGTGATCAGGCGTTGAAAAACAAAGATGTCTATACATTGTCTGTTTCACATGGGGATGCCAAGCTGATTCAACAACATCTCTCCGTTCCTATGCATCGATTGAATGTGATCTATCACGGTGTGAACTCCCGTTTCGAGCGACAGGATCACCGAATTCGGACTCTATCGGGACCTGATTGTTATGGGTGGGGAAGACCCTACTTACGTAAAAATCTGCAGGTCTTATTGTTGATGATGCCAATACTCAGGCAGAAGCATCAGCTGCAGAGCCAGTCTTAAGGCTGGTGGGTATTGAGCCCAGTGATCGGAATCAGCTGGATGTCCTGGATCATCAAGCTGGGGATTGAAGATCATGTTGACCTGTTGCCTCCGGTCTCGCATGAGCAACTCCCGGCTCTGCTGCAGGAAGCCGATTTCTTTTCCTGTACCCATCCCTTTACGAAAGCCGTGGATTCCGTGCTGGAAGCGATGAAAATGGGGCTACCGACAGTCTGTTCGGATATTGCACCCTTCCACGAGTTGTATCGGGACGGGATCGAATATGCTCCCGCGACAGATGCTTATGCCTGGGCTAAGAAAATTGATGAACTTTGCCGGTATCCTGAGCGCAGCAGTGATCTCGCCCATTGTGGTGTCGAGAGAGCGAATCAATCGCTGGAGATGCTGTGCGGAGGAGCATCTCCAGCTGTATCGCGCTGACCACTGAAAGTTGAGAACGGGGATCAGGAGACGACTTTCCAAGTGTTCGACTGCTTCTTCCACGTTGGCCCGGTTGTTGAAGGCACTAAGTCGGAAGTGCAACCCCGCTACTCGCTCCAAAGCCACTTCCCGGTGTACCGACGAGGTGCGTGCCTGGTTCAGTTTATCGAAGAAGTCCCAACTGGAAAGATCCTGGGAGTTTTGAGCCAGACGTAGGGAGCATCGACACCACCATAGACTTTGATCCCAACCGCTTCCAAACCTTTGCGGAGCAGGCTGGCGTTTTCGAGGTAGAAGCGAATCAACTCATTGATTTTAGCTTTACTGGGCTCGAAGAGTAAACAGCTTCGGCCCCTCGTTGATCTGTTGTATGAACGCTCATTCGAACTGGTGCAGTGGCGTCTGTCTCCAGAGAGGGTGAATCTCGGCCAGTTTGCCTTCACCTGTTTTAGCTCGCAGCCCTTTAGGCACTACAGTGAAAGCACAGCGTGTTCCTGTGAATCCAGCATTCTTGCTGAAACTGCGGAACTCAATCGCGACTTCCGTGCACCTTCGACCCTACAAATCGAGTGAGAATCTCGGGGCTACGGATGAAGGCTTCGTAGGCGGCATCAAAGAAAATAATGGCCTGATTCGCTCGGGCGTAATCGACCCATTGTTTTAAAGTTTCTTTGGTAGCCACTGTTCCGGTCGGATTGTTCGGATAACAGAGATAGATCAGATCGACTGGCTCGGAAGGGAGTTCGGGAGTGAAATTGTTTTCGGCAGTCGCGGGCAGGTAAACCAGCCCAGCGTATCGACCACTTTCATCGGCAGCACCAGTGCGACCAGCCATCACATTTGTAGCAACATAGACAGGGTAAACAGGGTCTGTAACGGCAACGACATTATCCTGACCAAAGATATCAATGATGTTCCCCGAATCACATTTGGACCCATCGGAGACAAAGATTTCATCTGCCCGGACGTTAATTCCCTTGGCCTGGTAGTCAAAATCTGCAATCGCATTTCTGAGGAAATCGTACCCCTGTTCTGGCCCGTAACCACGAAATGTTTCACGAGTGGCCATTTCATCCACCGCTTTATGCATTGCTTCTGTGATCGCGGCAGGAAGTGGCTCTGTTACATCTCCGATACCGAGGCGGATCACTTTTGCGTCCGGGTTCTGTTCGCAGAACGAACTGACGCGGCGTCCGATTTCGGGAAAAAGATAACCAGCTTTAAGTTTCAGAAAATTATCGTTGATCTGGGCCATGAAATTACCTGCAGGACTAATACTTTAAGATTGAAGGTTTGACAGGGGATTGTTCTCTAAACGGAGATACAGAAAATGGAGATAGAGTGTAGCCTGTCTGTTCGGGGGATTTTCCTCTTCCGGAGCGAAATCCTGCGCAAATGGTAATGGCAGAGGCGGCGAATTGGTAGCGTACCGCGGGAGGGAACTGGAGGAGCTCCTGAACAGAAGCGGAGGCCTGAACTCAGTTTGCATCCATTAATTCGAGCAGATATTTTCCATAGGAATTATTCTGCATCGGTTGCGCCAGTTCAATGACCTGATTTCGGTCGATATAACCGAGTCTCCAGGCGATTTCTTCCAGACAGGCGACCTTCAGGCCCTGACGCGATTCCAGCACACTGATAAAGGTTGAAGCCTCAATGAGCGATTCGTGTGTACCTGTATCGAGCCAGGCTGTCCCGCGACCAAATTGTGCAACTTTTAATTGCTGCCGTTCCAGATAGACCCGGTTCACATCTGTGATTTCCAACTCCCCCCGGGCCGAAGGTTTGAGGTTCCGTGCAATTTCAATGACCGAGTTGTCATAGAAGTAAAGTCCCGTCACAGCAAAATGCGATTTGGGTTTCTCCGGTTTTTCTTCGATCGAGATTGCCTGGCCATCAGCGTCGACTTCCACTACCCCATAACGCCGCGGATCGCGCACATGATAAGCGAAGACCGTTGCCCCCTCTTCCTGAGAGTAAGCTTCCTGCAGGGCGTTACTCATCTTGTGACCATAGAAAATGTTATCTCCCAGAATGAGACAGCAGGGGTCGTCACCAATGAAATCCGCACCGATCAGAAAAGCCTGCGCGAGCCCTTCGGGTTGGGGTTGCTCGGCATAAGTCAGACTGAGCCCCCATTGGGAACCATCTCCCAACAATTGTTTGAACAGGGGTAAGTCGTGTGGCGTGCTGATGATCAGAATGTCTCGAATCCCCGAGAGCATGATTGTCGAGAGGGGATGATAAATCATCGGTTTATCATAGACGGGCAATAACTGCTTACTGACAACACGCGTTGCCGGATACAACCTGGTTCCGGACCCTCCCGCCAGGATGATGCCCTTACGATTTTGTTTCAATTTCGGAGATGAGGAATTCATGGATGTGATGTCCGGGCGCAAATAAAGAAAATAATCGAAAGGTTAGTGTGAGAGCTGGAGAATCAGTCCTGCATGGAGAGTTTCAAGCGTTCAGCCTCCCGATTGATACTGGTCGAGATATCCCAGCAATCAGATTGGACTCGTAAACTGATGTAACTGAAAAACCAGGCAAACCGGATGGGAGGATAAATGAAGAACAGTATCGCGGTCCATGTGACCATGACATAAGGGTCATAATTCAGCAGATAAAAGAGTTGAGCCTCATAAAGAAACCGCTGTAGAAAAATAGGATAACTGAATAACAAAGTGCAGCTGAGATCGATGAACAGGAAACAGAGAAGGCTCAGAAAAATCCAGAAGCAGAGAAGTAATAAGACGTTCCCTTCCAGGTTCATCATTTCCTTCTTCTTAATTTCGCCCCACACCCTGTTCTGAATTTTCGACTCAGGATTGTCGAGGTATTTTCGTTCGGGAGCGAACATCAGTTTGCGAAAGTAAAGCAAACCAGGAATAAGCAGCAGAACGAACGACAACATCAAGAGTAGCTGCCTTCCCAGATTTTTCAGAACAAGTTGAGCTGTTGTCTCTGAGGCAAGTGCTTTTTTACCATGCGGTGTGATTGCAGCGGGAATAATCCAGTCTGACTGCACAGCTTTTCGAATCAGCAGTTCACTGATCGCCCCGAGTTGGAGGAGAATCATGGGGTACACCGTCATGGTGAGCATGTCGAAATAATGATTCATCAGGTAGACGACCAGGCAGGTGATCAATCCAAAAGGGAGGATTACTTTGTAGATCGCAGTGAAGTGCGTGCGGGTCGTCAGTAATCCCATGTCGATTGCCTGAAACACGGTCAGTGCCTGCAGGGGAATGATGCGTTTTTCCTGTTGGGTCCTCATCGGTTCCTCCCGGAAAAGAGCAGATAGATTACCACCGAAATCCAGAGTGAAGAGCCGACTATATATTTAACAATGCTGGGAATATTCGCTGGAGACCAGAATGCTTCCAGGAACGCTGCGACCACGAGCATGACTGCCGCGCCCAGGGCGATTTTCAAGGCGTCGGTTCCTCTGGTGATGAGGGATTGCACGCGCGTCTGTTGTCGCGGATGGATGAGTGCATGTCCCAGGATGAGCCCTGCCCCGCCGGCGACGGCGATGGCTGTTAATTCGAAGGATCCGTGTGAGATCACAAAGCTGAGAAACCGATCTCCATTACCTTCGCTGATCAAAAATCCGGAAACGGTGCCGATGCTGATTCCATTCGCCAGCAGCGTGTAGACAGTTAACGTTCCGAACAGAATTCCTCCGGCAAATGTTTTGAGTGCGATGCCGACGTTATTGAATATGTAAAATCCGAACATCTGACTGCGTTGTTCGCCAAACTCGAAGACCGAATCGGCATGCATCTGCGACTGGAAATCTTCGCTGTACATTTTGGACATCTGGTCGAGCTGTTCCCGGTCCATCACGCGCTCTGCCAGTTCAGGATTAATCTGTACGGCAATCCAGCTGCAGAAAAATGGGCCGAAAAACAGCAGAGCGGCTAGTACAAAATACTTCCAGTGGGCTCGGAATGTCTGGGGGTAATCCACAAACAGAAAGTCCCAGAACGCTCGGAATTTAACTGGCGGAGATTGATAAAACAGATTGTGCCCTCGTGAGACGAGTGCATTTAAATAGGCTTCTAGGTCTTCGCCCAGATTTCGGGAGCGAGCCAGGGAGAGATCATTGCAGAGTTCACGATACAGGGTTGAAAACTTCTGAACTTCTGGTCCTGAGAGGGGAGCCTTGCGGGCTTTTTCGCGTGCTTCCAGTAGCAGGGAGAATTCTTTCCAGGCGAGACGCCGTTTATTCATGAATGCTTTTTTATTCATCAAACAGTCCTCCACTAACGGCCGACACTGGTGTCTGCTCTGTTCTGTCAGCTCTGGATGATGAAGGTGTCGACTCTTCGTCGCGACGCAGGAATGTGACATAGACACGCGCGAGGAAAGCCATTGGAAATTTTCGAACGAGGTCTGGGTCTCCGCGGAATTCAAAACGGCGAGCCAGTTCGTGAGCAAGAGGGCGGCTGATTTCGTGCCCCCGTTTGAATTCGACAGCGATACGACGGGAAAGGAAGTCTCCAATGACCGCTAATGTCTGTTCATCGGGACGATAATGATTTAACTGATTGAGGGGGAGTGGATCAATTTTTTCCAGGATGACTGGTTCCCGAGGAAGTTGAACGCGGCGCTCGGTAATCACAACACTCCCCGCTGTCAAATCGCCGAGTCGTTGAAACTGGCGTGTGCAGATCATGCTGATTAATCCAGGGATATAAAATGGAGTCGAATCCACCGCGCGGATAAAATTCCGGTTGATCGCCATCCATAAATTGATGGGATGGCCATTCTTGTGAATGACCCGTAACCCCACCACACTTTTTCCGATCGTCCTTCCCTGGAAGAACCCTTCACAAATTGCGTAGTAACCCCATCCGTTAACGAACATCCAGATGAGGAATAAACCGGAGGAAACTCCCGGGAGAAAAACACCGACCAGGTTCAGCATGATCGATAGGAAAAAAGTGATAGCAGCCCGGATGAAAAAATCGATCAGGTAAGCGTTGAGACGTACAGCAGGTCCTGCCAGTTGATAATGCAGGACGACTGTTTCCGGTGTCTCCACGGCGTAATCCAGGCTGAGCGGCTGGTTACGAAACGGGTTATCTGTCTGCAATGTCTCAGCACTCATAAGCAGGTTAATCTTCTCGTACTATTAAGTGATTCTGAAACCCTCTGATGGGTCACATTGAATCGTTATACGCAGGCTCAAAAGCAGCCAACACCGAGTATCGGGATCCAATCTAACTCGAGAATCTGTCTTTGAGTTACAGTGTACTTCTTTCAGTTTAGTTCTTTGGACACGCTTTCGAAACGGGAGAGTTATCTTTTCTGGCGGGAAAATCGCAGTTTCGATCCAATCCTCTCAGGGATAAATCCAGTATGCATCTAGCGTTTCTGAATCTCAAATTCGCGATGCCGCGTTGTGGCGGGTTTGACATTGTAGCCTTGAGTCTGCGCGAACTCCTGGAAGACTTTTGCAAGTGCTCCAGATCAACTTCACCCGCATGTGCCCACAAAAGGTAGCGAAGTTCTAACGGGTGGGATCGTTTCAGAGTGACAGCCGCTTGTCCACAGGTTGAAGGAGACATCCAGCCATCCTCGCGAACATGCCAGCCGACAGGTGCTCCTGGATTCTGGGGATGATAAAACAGGTGATCCCTTCGGATTGACCTTCCTGTATTGGACCACTGTAGTCGACCCAGTTCGCCGGTTGTCCGAATATCGCTTTCTCACCGACAAGACCCGCTTCATTAGTCAGTTGTCCGTCACCGAAATATTCCGAGATTTCAGCGGCGACACGAATGCCCAATAATCCCAGAGTTGTCTGTTGCAGTTCGAGTTGTTCTGCCACGGGACGAAAGGTGGCCTGTAGTTCGAGGAATGTTTCCTCTTCCGAATTCGTCCGCACCACGACAACCAGGTTCTGTTCGATTAAGGGAGCGGCATCGTGTCCGTCGAACCAGCCGATTTGAATCGCCATGCGGGCTTCGTCATCCCGGTCTTCGTAAGCGAACCAGGAGAGTTGTCTTGTATAGGCTTCTTTATTCTCGGCCCAGAAATCGATTCCCATGACTTTAGGATGTGCAAACCAGATCGACTTGTGGTGATCATGACTGACAGTACCAGGGTGCCCCATTCGGGTCAGAGAGATGCGACTGGGACCCAGGAATGGATACAGGAACGGACGGGAATATTGAGGTCCAAAATGCCAGCGTACGCGTTCCTCTCGGTCGATTTCAAAAGAGACCTGAGAATCTGGAAGTGGAACGACCCGGCAGCGGGGAATTGTGTAAGTCATCAAACAGCTCAATCTAAACGAAGGCTTCACTTCTGGAAATGAGGCAAATCCGGTTTGTTAAACGGGTTCTACTGTCTGTGACGATTGTATCGAAAATGATGGCCGATTGTCTGGCTGAAAAGAGCTCGTTTTCCACGTTACAGTTTCTGATGTCGCTCATGGATAACGACACTCATGTTCATTGAACCGCACATTCCGCATATTCACTACAGAAATTATATCTGGACACGAAGGTTTCAACTCAATTCACTTAGAGTGATTCGTATATGAATGTTCGATGAAGAACTCTCGTCCGGGTCTTCAAATAAAAGCTATGCTTAATTGAGTTTCGTTTTTCATTTCCTGATGAATGACGGATCTCAAGAACTTGAATGAAGTCTCAGTAGTGAGAGTCATTCTTTTGTAGTAAACATTTCTTCACACCACCATTTGTAGTCACCAGGAGGAGTCATTGATGATTTCCGCCCAGAATCTTGAACCTGTTCGCTCCGAGTACGCCGACGATGAAGATTTCGCCGAGCTGCTGGAAATGTTTACCGACGAGATTCCATCACGTCGTCAACGTTTGGAAGCGGCGTTCAATAGCCAGAACATTACAGAGTTGAAAACTCGCCCACCAGTTAAAAGGGGCCGGGGGTGGTTATGGCTTTCCTGATCTTTCGGTTATTGCATCACGCCTGGAAGAGGCTTGCAAAAGCAGCAGCGAAGCTGAAATGTCGAATGGATATGCCGAACTGCACGCTTACCTGGGCCGCATCGCTGCCTAGGTCGACTTTCAATTGATACATAAACCGACTTCCAGAGGAGTATGACATTTACTCTTCCTGTGAGGTCGGAACCGGCTGCTTTTGCGAGAGTGATTGCTGGCGTTCTTTCCAGCGCGCCAGTATTTCCGTGTGGTATTCGAGCTCCGAATAATAGGTTGCTCCCGGATCGACTCCCATCGCATTCCATCTCTGCCATTGTTGCTGATCCTCTCGGGATGAACTCATCTGAGGGAAGACGACTAACCAGCCGACAGCTATCAAACCCCAGCAGCATACAAAGATCGCCCAGCGTAACCACGCTGGGTATTTTTTGCGCTGTGCTCAGTTGCTGGATCGTGGGCAGTCATGCGAACAGGTATGTCTCCAGGGTATGTGCTTGGAAGCGGAAATGAATATCGAGCTTACCCGGGCCTCCATGTCGCGTCAAATCGTGAAGATTAGCGGGGTAGAGTGAATCGCATGAAAAGTCGCCCGGCAGGCTACTGATTGATTCCAGTCCTCTGTTATGCTGAAGGGGTCTTATAACCAGTCGATTTTCTTTACCTCTCCTGAGTCTGATTATGCTTTCGATTGACGAAGCCCTTAATAGTGTTGCTACGCACCTCAGCCCGTTTCCGCCAGTAAAACGATATCTGCAGGATGCTCAAGGGTTACTGCTGGGTGAAAAAATTTCCAGCCCACTTAACTCACCTCCATTTGATAAAGCCTGCATGGATGGTTACGCCGTTCGGTCTGCAGATTTTGAAAAACAGAAGCCAGTCTTGAAACTGACTGGTGAAATCACTGCCGGTCAGGTTTCCTCTACTAAGGTAAATTCAGGCGAGACGATTCGCATCATGACTGGTGCTCCCCTGCCGGCTGGAGTCGACGCGGTCGTTCAGCATGAGCTGACACAATTCAATGAAGCCACGGGAGAGATTGAATTCAAAATTGAAGCAATCTCTGATGGGATGAATGTACTTCGTTGCGGTCAGATTATGCAGGAAGGTGAAACGATCTTCAGTGAGGGAATCCGGCTTCGTCCGCAGGAACTAGCTCTACTCGCCGAGGTGGGTTTTGATCAGATCGCCGTCCATCAGGCTCCACGCGTGGCGGTATTGGCAACTGGGGATGAACTTGTCCCGGTGGAGCAGACTCCCGGTCCGGGGCAGATACGGAATACCAATGAGATTATGCTGGTTGAACAGCTTCGCCAGGCGGGTGCGATACCCGTTCCCCTGGGAATCGCCCGGGACAACCGCGAGGAACTTCAGGCGAAAATCGAACTCGGTCTACAGCACGACATGTTCATCCTCTCCGGGGGTGTCTCGGCTGGTAAACTCGACCTGGTCCCTTCCGTGCTGGAATCGCTGCAGGTAGAGCAAATCTTCCACAAAGTTCAGATGAAACCGGGCAAACCTGTATGGTTCGGACAGCAGAAGCAGGATACCGGGAAACCACCAAAGACCGTCTTTGGACTTCCGGGTAACCCTGTCAGCAGCATGGTCTGTTTCGAATTATTCGTCAAAACAGCCATTAAACGGCTGATGGGAGAGGCAGAGCTAAGTAGCCTGCCTGAAACTGTTTGCGGTAAATTGACCTCTGATCATCTCCACAAAGGGGATCGTCCCACGTTCTGGCCGATGAAATATGAGCTCCAGGAGGGGGAAGTACGCGTCACTCCCATCAACTGGCGGGGGTCGGCGGACCTGAAGGGGACGATCCAGGCGGATGGAATGGCTCTATTCTCAAACCTGATTTTGTCTCATAAAGCGGGAACTGCTGTTAATTTTTACCCCTGGAAGTAGTTCTGTCTGCGGACGACTGTTTCCTGATTATTCCAGGACACCCGATTCAGCACGGACGCCGAACGATGTCAACTGAAACCATGACGCCTGAAACGACACCGAATTCCTCAGCGACCCCTTCACCATCTGGAAAGGTCACCACCGGGGAATCTCAGCATCTCATCTGGATCCTCAAATTCAGGCGATTATCGATAAAGCACGCTCTGCTTCGATTTCCTCCAAAGCAACCTGGTTACTCGCCGCATTAACTCCGCTTTGTCTGTGGTTAACATTTACTCCGCTCAACTGGGCGCCTCTCGGTTGGATCGCGCTGGTTCCCTTGATGATGTTAGTCCGCCCGGTCGGCCGTACGCGCTGGACCTATCGAGCAACTTTCTTGCTCTCGTGGATCGGTTATGCCGCGATACTGCAATGGATGCGGTTGGGTGATCCCTTGATGTACATCGCTCTCACTTTACTTTCCATGTACCTGGCTATCTACACGACGATGTTCGTCC
Source organism: Planctomycetaceae bacterium (assembly GCA_041398805.1). Classification (GTDB taxonomy): domain Bacteria; phylum Planctomycetota; class Planctomycetia; order Planctomycetales; family Planctomycetaceae; genus Polystyrenella. Next base: position 15,921 of record JAWKUC010000010.1, read on the forward strand.
TGCTGGCGCGAACGGCAGTTCATCGATTACGAATTCCTTTCACACTGGCTGTTCCTGTGATCTGGGTCGGTCTGGAGTTTTTACGTGGTTTTCTGATGACCGGTTTCCCCTGGTATTTTCTGGCACACTCCCAGTATCGCTGGACCGCACTCATTCAGATCAGCGATTTAACCGGAACTTACGGTGTCAGTTTTCTCATGGCGATGACCGCCGCCGTGATTACGGCCCTGCTTCCCCAGTCATGGTTTTATGCACTCAAGATGTTACCGACCAAAGTGGAGAACGGTGAAGCAACTCATCAGTCATTACTCGTTTCACCCTCCCGCCCCTACATGGCGGTGATGGTTAACCTGGCCTTATTTGGTTTTGTTCTGGGTTACGGTTATTACCGCTTGTCCGAAACCGAGTTTGCTCCAGGCCCCCGGGTGGCCCTGGTGCAGGGAAATTTCACATCCTCGCTGAAGCACGATCCGCGATCCTTCCAGCGTATTTTTGAGACACATTATTACCTCACGGGACAGACGGTTCAGCATCAACCTGATCTCATTGTCTGGCCGGAAACGATGTTTCGTTATCCATTGCTGACTGCTGATCCGTCGCTTGATCGGGATCAACTTGTGCGAATGGCCCCTGATGTCCCGGCCGATTTCTGGCATGACCCGGAAACTCGTCGCAGCCTGCATAACCTCAGTGCTCAATCTGGAGCTGCCATGGTGATTGGTGTCGATTCACGCCGAGTCGATGCCAACCGGATGCATGCATACAACTCTGCCGTCTGCGTGAAACCGGTGGAAGGAATCGATCAGGTTTATGACAAGCAACATCGAGTCGTCTTCGGCGAGTACATCCCCTTTCAGGATCAGATCTTCCACAATAATTTTGCTTCACCGACCACAGGTGCGATGGGAATTGATGCGGGAACGGAACCGACGTTTTTCAATTATAAGAACTGGAACTTCTCACCACTCATCTGTTATGAAGATACAGTACCCACCCTGGTACGCGATTATGTGAAACAGGGACTTGAGCAGGAAAAACCGGTCGACTGCCTGGTTAATTTGACGAACGATGGCTGGTTCCACGGTTCCAGCGAGCTCGATCAGCATCTGATTACGGCTTCATTTCGATGTGTAGAAACACGAACTCCCATGGTGCGGGCCGTGAACACCGGCATTTCGGCGATCATTGATTCCCAGGGAGTCATTCGGAACGATGTTGAGTTGTTCCAGACCTATGAATTTGGAGATGAAGTCACAACTCAGAAACATGCTTCGATTATCAATCCGGAAACGGGCAACTGGTACAAGCAGGTGAATGGAATTCTGATCGACCAGGTCCCGCTCGATAGCCGTACCAGCCCGTATCTTTATTACGGCGACTGGTTTGCCATCCTCTGCCTCGGATTGGTCTTCGTCTGCATGGTGGCCGCCTGTTGGCCCAGGAAAAAATTAGTGCCGGTTCGCGTAACCGGTAACTAGACGCTGTCACTAAGATGCTTGGGTTAGATCCTCTTCTTCCAATGCGGCGATAAAGGGGAGATGCCGATATTCGTCGTTGTAGTCGAGCCCATAACCGACGACGAATTCATTCGGAATCTTGAAGCAGTGATAGTCCGGGGCAAAATCGACTTCGGTACGTTCTTCTTTCCAGAGCAGTACAGCCGTTCTCACCGATCGGGCGTTTCGCTCTTCGATAAACGGGATGATTTTTTGCAAGGTATGACCCGTATCGAAAATATCGTCGAGTAACAGCATGTCGACCTTCGACATTGGGGATCATGCTTTCATTGATCTTGAGTTCCCCCGAGTCGTAGCTCCTCGATAACTGGAAGCCTGGACTCAAGCCAATTTTAATCGGCAACTCTACGGCGTACCAGGTCGGAGAGGAGGATGACACTTCCGGTGAGCACCCCCAGGATTGTCAGGGGTTCTCCCTCGTAATACTTCTCGATTTTATGACCGAGTTTGCGAACGGACTCTTTGATTTCATCCGCTTCGATTAATTTCTTCACGCTCTGGACTCTCCTGCGCTGTTAAATGGGAACAGCGATATTCCCGCAAAAGGAAAGTATAGCTTATCCATTTGTCCGAGGCACGGCTCAGTGAGCGGAGACTTTGCGAACATGAGTTCCCCAGAGGGGAATGGTCTGAGAGCAGTTTACGGGCTTCCGAGTGCTGCTGCTTATGATGTTCGAGCTGTCGCAATTGCTGGTGGGCAGTTCGGCAGGCGGCGGTTAATTCGGGATAGAGCGGGCTGGTCAGTTTCTTTTCTGTCAAACGTTCGGCCAGTTTTTCGATTTCCCGGTTTAAGCCCCGGCGAATCTGCTAAGGTTAAACCGATCACCAGCAAGCCCGACCAGAGGACGAGGAAGATACCCGCCGCAATATAAAACTCCATCTTGAGAAGTGGAGCATCGAGCAGGAATGAGTCGTAGAAAAAGTTCTTCCCGATCCGGGCGAGCACGAACAGGAGATAAGCCGACCAGCAGGTTTCGTAAAAGAACCGGGTCAGTTTGCCTGAGTTTCGTTTGGCGATCCGCTCTATGAGTTCGTCGATCTCGCTACTTACATCGGCGAGGAACCGGGATTCAACACGGGCGGCATCGGCTTGCAGACTGTCGAAGGCGAAGTCGTTGATTTCCTGCGGATTGAATTGAGCGTCAATCGCATGGCCGGAGACAACGATCTGGCTTTCGCGGAGCATGTCGTCATCCATACCCATCGACGAAATCCGCTGAGCTGGTGACTCAGCCGATTGCCCTGACTGTTTTGATTTGAGGTATCGCATTCCCTGCAACGTCCCGATGATCGCCATCTGAGCCGTGCTGCGTGCTCGAAAGAAACTGAACGAAGCCGCCAGATTTCCCAGGCTGTTGTATAAACGCAGCACAAGCGAGAAGGGACTGATTCCCCAGATTTCGGCCACCGAGTTCAGGAGACGCCGTTCCCACAATCCTCGGCTGGTGAGGAGTTCTGATTTAAGATTTTTCGTCAGTTGACCGGCGACTTTGCGTTGTTCCTGCTCAAGAGCCTGTTCGGAGTTTTTTTTAGTGCGATGAAATGCGTCTGAAGATGATCGAGTCCCCGATCTATTCCTGCCTGAAGTAAGTCGAGGCAAGTTTGCGCGGCGAATGCGTTGACGATGCGAGGCGGAGAGCTCTGATTGAATCGTCTCATACAACCGACCGAACTCACCCGTGAGCGGCAAGCCACGTTGCTGTTCCTGTAAGGCTTTGATCGAATCAACAAAGAACAACTCTGGAACGGCATAGGTCTCTTCCAGTTGTTGTTTCCAGTCGTCCCGAATGTCTTCATCAAGATCAGCGTGAGATTGAACGAACAGGAGTCGACAGCCCGTAGCCGCCTGGAAGAGTTCTTCCTTCACGCGGGAGGAGCGGTACTTCTGCTGGGTCGTTGTATAGATGAGCACATCACAATAAGGCATCATGCGATGCAACCGGGCGAGGTTACTTTCATGAGCTGCTGTTTCATCGGTATCCGGGTCGGGACAATCGACGAGGACAATGTCCTGCAGTAAAGGGGAATCGATCACTTCGACTTCGAAATCATGAATGGGGAAACTGAGCTCTTCCGGGTTGATAGAAGGATGTACCAGTAACACAGGCCGTCGGGTGGTCGGACGTTGTTTACCTGTCTGGCTGACTTCCGAACCGATGAGCGCATTGACGAGCGAACTTTTGCCAGTTCCCGTTCCTCCAAATGTCGCCACGATTAAAGGTTGCTCAATGCGTAGTCGCAAATCCTCGGGCGATTGAGAAGTTGTTTCAACAGGTTTTGTGAATGCTGCAAGGGTTCCCACGATGTTCCGTATCGATCCAGCGACGCAACTGGGAAGTCAGTTCGTCGATGCGAGTCAACAGTTCAATTTGATCGATACGAGGTCCGTTCATCACTTTACTTTACTGATGATAATTAATCCGAAACTGAGTGTTTGCTGATTATTGGAGTTGCGGTTCTAAATTATTGACTTGTTTATGCAATTGAGACAAAGCCGTTTCGACTTGTTTGAATTCATCCGACTGATTGAGTGTCGCCGCCTGTTGTAATTCCGCGGGAAGATTTCCCAACAGCTCTTCTTTAAGAAGCTCCACCATCCATTGAACACGGATTTTAGTGAAATGGTCCTGGAGCTTTTGAAACTTCGCTTGCAGAAATCCGAGTGAGGAACTGGCTGCTCGGGTGACAGGTTGTTCAAGAGTAACCGCTGTGACTGTTCCAATGGTAAAGTCGGCGACGAACGAGGAAACAACCGGTGCGACCATCTGCCCGCTGGTCCCCACCCTAATGTGAAGAGAGCAATGCTGGTGACCGGGCGAACGGCGGCGGAAGCCTGGTTCAGATTCTGATAGAACTTGTACATTTCCGGGCTGTTCTTCTGAAAGTTTTCCATCTCCTGATGAACGACTGCTTTCAATGTATGCGACAGGTCGAACGCGTCGTGGCGAGCTTAATCTTGCTAACAGCTGCTCTCGGTCTTTGCCGGATAACGCCCGTTCGAAGTTCGGTCGTATCAAGGTTGAAGCCGAGTCACGCATCCAGGTGAGCGACTTGAAAATCTCATCGACGGTTTTGAGTAACGCTGTTCGTTCCCGTTTACGATATTCTTCCAGCGGAAGGGGAGAGACTCCCGAGATTTGTTCTTTGATCTTTTTGAAGGGCCAGATGACTCCAGCACCCACGGTGTCGTACACGGATTGCACCTGGCGTGCCCAACCTGTCTGATGCTCTTTCCACCAGTGACGACTTTCTTCGACTAAAATGCCGTTCGGAAGAATGGGCCAATCGGAGATTTGTGTAACGCTTTCCGTAGAGATCTTTTCGGCAGCCACACGAAATTCCTGGCTGACCCGTTCGATTTCACTTAGGAACCCGGCCACCCCCTGTTGCGGATGCAGAACTTCTTTAAGTGAGCCTTGCAGGGTGCGGAGTTTGATTTCCTGAAACTTCATCTGCGAGAGGTCGGTCGCCAGATTACTGGAAGAAGTGACATTCTTGTTGGTAGTTTGGGTCGTACTGGTTTCTGAGTTGCGGTATTCCCGTTCGAGAAAAATCAGTCGGTTTTCATTCACCGCCGCGCGATCGTTCGGTACGAGGTAGAGATATTCGGGTTTCGCGCCAGTACTGGCACAGAAGGTCTCTAACCAGACGGGCCAGAACTCTTCGTCGTCGGGTAACTGGCACTGGTTGAAGACAACCATCAGCACTTTATCTTCAGCTGCCGCCTTGCGGAAAAATTCTTTAACAGCGGCATCGTTATATTTTTGTTGAGTCAAGACAGTGATTAACACATCGGCCGTCAATCGGATTTTGTCAGCCCGATCCCAGTTGACCATCGCATCACTGTCGATATCGGGCGTGTCGAGTACCAACAGGTTGGAAGGAAGATTCGTCGCTTCCCGCCAGAAGAGAAAGTCGGTACTCGATTCCTGCAGGGCTTCATCCGCATCGGCCCACGCTTTGAGTTCGAAGGAGTTGAAGATGTCACTCAAATTATGGCGATTGGTGAATCCTGCGGGAACCAGGCAGACGGGATGTTTCGTTCCTGAAGCAAGTGGGCTGACCGAGCTGACCGACTCTCCCGCGAGGCGGTTGAAGATCGCGCTTTTACCAATGTTGGTTCCACCCACCACAGCGGCGATCAGAAAGGAGTCCTGCTGCATCTGCGGAAGCAGTTTGTGGACGATCAACTGGTACCATTCCCGCTCGGGTAAGGGAGCGATCTGCAGTAACTGACTGGCGCGCTCGAGTTGCTCGGTCGCGTTCTTCAATTCTTTTAATTGATGGGCCAGTTCCGACAGTGACACGGGCAGTTTTTTCCCTCGATTGAGCAGGATGGACTTTGCAGGTTGCTACCCAATCATACGCTACTGGAGCAAAGTCAGGAAAGGAGTAAACTGTAATTCCACAAGGCTTTAACAGAGTGTCCGACGATGTGCAGGATATGCCGGATGCCGACTTTGAATTCTTCGTGAGAATCGTGGAAATATTGGAATTATCGTTGTAATCGATTCCCCGAAAAGAATCTCCATTTCGCCCAGAAGGTAAACCATTCCCGCAGCTGGATGGCGAGCTCTTCCTGTGACAGAGGGCTTCCTTCCAGCGTCTCGCTCAGGGCTGTGCCGAGTGAGGTTCCTGCACAGAGTTGCTCCAGCAGTCGGAATTGCAATTCATCAACGGCACGGCGGACGACGTAGTCCCAGCGAAAAACGACTAGCCAGGTTTTTTCGGCTTGGGGTAATGTTGGCCCTTCGTCATTCTTAACGGCTGTCGCGTAGAGATGAACGGGGACCTTGAGTTCAAGCAGTCGTAACGTGGGCGCAGGTTCCAGTGTGAGCTGCTCCCACTGATCAGGAGGAATTGCTGCGAGTTGATGGACATTAAATGGTTCCAACTCTTCCATCCCCGGGCTGTCGAAAACGTCCGCGTAGGTTCGCTCCAGACGTGCGAGTTCAACTAAAAAGTCTACCCAGTCAGCTTTCCTGTCCTGCGGGCGAGTTTGTTCCAGGAACTGGGGGAAGTTTCTTCCCAGGTCATCAAGGGTGTAACTGGCGGAAGGATACGATTGCAGATAGGCAAACGCAAAACCGGCGAAGTTTTCTTCGCCCAGCGCAAACTTGAGTGCCGGGAATTCCTCACCGAGGCATTCAACTAACCGGGTGTAATAGGCATTTCCATAGACGCGCAACCGATCCAGACTCGATAGCTGTTGTGATCTGGGGATGACCGATTCCAGTTCACTTTGTTCGAGCGGAATCTGCTGTTGAGCTTCGGGAGAATTCAATCCCGATTCAATTCCGCCCGGGTGTGTAATGACCAGTTGCATCCATTGCTGCAGGACCGGTAATTCGAATATTGGATCATGGGCCATTATTCGAACTCCATCGGAACCGAGGTGGTTGGATGCGGAACTGTTTTCGAAGGAGTGACTACAGCGGTCTCTTCATCCTCGGTGGCTTCTATCGAGTTATTTCCATCACGGAAGCGTTTCGCTTTGAGGACCTCCGCATGCAGCACGGGAAACTCAGGTATCTGCGCGTCCCATTCGAGTAACGTCGAGACATTCCCCGTCCGTTGGCAGACTTTTCGATAGAGTTCCCAGACAGGGTTGATTACATGCCCGTCGTGGGTATCGATGCAGTGCGTCCCCAGGTTGGTATGGCCAGCAAGATGAAACTGCACTATCGCCTGATGAGGCAATCGCTCTATATACTCCAGCGGGTCTAGGTCGTGGTTGTAACAACTGACATAGACATTATTCACATCAAGCAGTAACCCACAGCCAGTTTCTTCAACCAACTGTGAGAGAAAATCCCACTCGGTTATGGTCGATGCCGCAAAGGTAACATAGCTGCTGGGGTTTTCCAGGATGAGGGGACGCTCCAGATAATCCTGAACTTCCAGAACGCGCTTCGTGACGTGCGATAATGTTTCTTCATTATACGGAACGGGTAGCAGATCGTGAGTGTTGCGTCCCGCGATCCCGGTCCAGCAGAGGTGATCGGAGACCCAGCGGGCATTGATTTCGATGGAAAGTCTTTTCAGCTTCTTTAAGTAATCAAAGTTGAGTGGATCACTGCTACCGATCGATAACGAGACACCATGCATGACCAGCGGGTATTGCTCGGCGATCTGGTTGAGTATATATCGGGGACGACCGGCCGAGTTCATGTAGTTTTCGGAGATGATTTCAAACCAGTCGACCTGTGGCTGGTGATCGAGGATATGCTGGTAGTGCTGCGCACGTAGTCCGAGGCCGAGGCCTAAATCAGGATGTCCAAGTCGTGGTGAAGTCATCTGTGGCTACTGTTTAAAAGAAAACACACGTCAAATCGAGTGTCTCAATTTGACGTGCGCTGTTAAATTTCATAGGTGCTTGTGACCGGTACGTGTTCAGGAAGCTTCCTCAGCTTTGGCAGGGGCTTCGCCAAACTCTTTGTTGGCGGCTTTCATTGCTTCTTCGAAGGCGGCGCGGGTTTTTTCCCAGATTTTATCGTTGAGAGGAACAGCACATTCCCCCTTGCCGGAGCAGGCATTCCGTCCGGAAGTGGTTCCACACCCCCCCTGCCCCTTACATTCGTTATCCGCATGGCAGGTATGTTTGTTGGCGGTGAAGCAGGCACCCTGGCCGGCACAACTGTTGTTGCCATCTCGATGATTCTTGCAGGTGTTGAGTCCGCGGCAGACGTTTTTGCCCGAGGTGATAATTTCCATCCAGTCTTCAGGAATCCCTCCTGCAGCAGCGACTGCATCACCTTGGTGATCGCCTTCGGTGGAAGCGCTTTCTTCCGTCTCTCGTGCTGGTTCACCTGTGCCACATCCGGCGGCGGTGCCGGCTATAAGGCCACCCATAGCGGCGACAGTCAGCTGACTGAAATCACGTCGATTCAATTTATCCGGAGTTAAATCCATTATTAAAATCCTTCAGAAAGAAGCAGAAATCATCGCTGGTCTGATTCGCGATCGATTGCTTCAAGATATCAAGCTGCGAGGAAACCGCAACTGAACCTGATCCAGGAATCGTCTAACTGTGAAGGATCTCACAAGATCGGCAGACAGATATTCTGCTAGTGATCAATTTTTCGACGTGGCACGAAGCGTGTCCGTTCCTGGGGGAAATAGCGATTTCCCTCGTACAGCTGGAATTCATCCCGGATTGAGCTGAAGGGTCGTAAGCGTACGATTTCGTAAGATGCTGTGAAGACTCCCTCTCCCGGAACTTTCAAGCGGGCATGGACCAGTGCATCCGGGTCAATCAGCAGGTCCGATTCGGGATGACGAACCCGGTAAGGAAGTTTCAGCGTCACCCCGGAGCTACGAAAATCAGTTTGCTGAATCGGTTGTGTCCAGCGGGCGACGACTTCAAATCTTTCGGGTAAGCGGCTGATGTATTCGCCTCCCTCCCAGGTTTTATGCTCGATGATCAGTTCACACTCGACTTGTCCATCAACTGGAATCAGATCGCCGTTATTGTCGAGAGGTCGAACTTCTAACAGAATTCCATCGCGCTCGGGGTCCCGGTCCCAGTTGGCCACATCAGCATTGATATCAAGAGAAGTAACTCTTCGAGGAGTGGCAGGAAGCTCTGATTCAGGAAGTGGTGGAGCGGGAAGGGGTTCAGAAATCGAAGCAGGAATTTCCTGTGAGATATGAATTCCCTCCGCTGTCCAGCCTCCAAACGCAGGACGCATGTTGAATTCCTGCTGAAGTGCAGGGAGCTGGTTCTGTAACTCAGCGAGAGTGAGGGTATATCCCCCCAGACGAACTGTGGAGATGACTCTCCAGGGAAGATGGCTGGTGACCTGGGCTTCATTGTCGGCGATAGTGAGGATCAGCTCTTCCGAGTTCGTACGGCTATCGACATAACCGCGTATTTCTCGTCCATTCACCGTGGTGACTTCAATTTGTGAGTCACGATCAAGCGGCAACCAGTGCCCTTCCCTGAGTCCAGCAGAGACAGCAGAAGGCCATGATGAATAATGAGAGACGAAGCAGAACGGGCATGTGACCAGAATCCTCTTAAGTGCGGGAAATGCACTGGCAGAGAATCGCAAGTCAGATACCAATATTACAGAAAGAGCGTGCGGAGAATGTAAGTTATTACTGTATAAGAGGAAACGTAGAAATATTTAACTTACGGCTGGTTCGTCCTGTATTGCAAAGGGAACAGAGAGGCGGATCGGTGTTTACAAAAATCAACATCAGGCACTGTGGAGAGACTCAGTCGAGGGGTTTCTGGACCGAGTTGAGTAGAATGCGGATCGTTTCCGGAGCACTGAAACCGGGAGGGGATTGGTGAAGAAGATCGAATTGTATACCAGACTGAAAGTACCGGCGATATCCAGTTTGTCCTTACAGAGTACGACCCCTTCAATATTGTTCTGATTTTCGAAAGAAAGATCATTATCCACGTAGATGAGGCCATTCATCTTGGAGGGAATGATGTCGGTGATATCGCTGTCCTCTCCCAGGGTCGTGTGGGCGGCTCCAATCGGGTTGTAGTTCACATTATCGCGTGTTTCGTTCAGGCCATCATTGGTCGCCTTGATTTTGAAATCATCATCGACGAGCAGACAGGGGTAGTTCGACTTGAACGCTGACCAGGCCAGCGGCCCCGGATTCACCTGACTGTTGTTCCCCGGATCGAGAATGACGAGAGTTCCCAGAATACGGCAGCTTTCGATATACAGGTTTCCTCCGTCACAATCAATAATATAAATCCCCTCCGGATTCGTATCACCATACGGATTATGGTTGGGGCTGATCACCCGTTTGTAGATGGTCCCGGCGGTGGGGGTGGGCCCACGGAATTCGAGATCGTCCAGTCGGAAGTCTTCATCGTCCCAGTTGGTTTCGAACCGCAGTGTCGCCCTGGTCAGAGTTCCCGTCCAGGTGGGTTCGAAAGTAACGGTGTACTTGGTCCAGTTCGTGCTCATCCAACTTGTGTATGAGATTTTCTGCAGCACGCCGCTTGTCGTACTATCTGTCTCCAGGATCACTTTGAAGAAGTCGACAACAAATGTGGAGCTTTTGGCCCAGAAAGTTAATGTATACGTTTGGCCGGACTGGATATTGTCGGTCAGATCATAAGTGGGGCAATCATCCGGATCATCCCGGTCGGAACAGCGTAAGCTGGCTGCCCCTGAATGATACTGACTTGAAGACTGATTCAGATCACAATTGTCACCGGTCCAATGATCAATTCCACTTTCAAAGGTGGAGTTTTTGAATAAGTTGGGGGCTTGATCCTGGATATCGTTGTAGTTGATGGCTGTCCCTCGGGCCAGGTAGTAACTCAAAATGTCGTTTACGTCTGGGAAATCTTCCTGTTGCACACCCGTTTCGGTTGTTCCGTAGTAGGTTCCTGTTCCCTGAAGTTCTGAATTGGATTCAACATCTGCCGTGACTGAAGATGTTCCCAGATTACAGAACTTGCCATTAGTCGCAAGAATCTGGTTGCTGTAGACGACTGCCGGGGTTTCCACCGTCGCATCCCCCTGGCTGACCAGTGCTTTTTCCAGGAATTCATAACCCCGGTTGACAGGTGAGAGGGTCAACTGTGTCTTCTGTGAAGCAGCCCCTTTGGTCCCTGTGGCTATGAGGACGACTGGCTCTTCAGGATTGTCAGAGAGGTCTCCATCAGAAGGGTCGTATGCTTCGAGTGTGTACGTCCCCCCCATCAGGCTGACATCTTCTTCCCAGGTTCCATTCGGGAAGTTGTAGCGCCAGTTGGAGTCGTTTTCGATGTTCAACATCCCGATTCGCAGCGCGGATTGAGCAATGAAACGTGCCTGGCTCGCGTCCATCGCCGCCTGATGATTTCGGCGTTGTACCCGTTTCACAACCAGCGCCGACATCCCCAGTAACGAAACCAGCACCGAGACGAGCAGTACCGAAAGGTACATACTCCCTCGTCTTCGTGTATTTCGATTGTGGATGGGATTGGTCAACATGATTGCAGCAGTCGTTTTGTTGTTTTCAGTAGTTAAGCTGTAGATAAATTTATGGGTTGATGGTGATGATCAGACTTTTTGTCGCCTGGGCGCCCGAGCTGTCACTGACAGTCAAAGTCACCGTCCTGACAAGTGTGGAACCGGTTGAATTGGTAAAAGTGTGTGAAGGTTTAGAGCCGGTGCCGATGGTTCCATCGCCATAGTCCCAGGAATAAATGAGGGGATCATTGTCCGGGTCGGTAGAGGAAGTCGCATCGAACTGGACAGTTACCGAGCTCGTCCCCGAAGTGGGAGTTGCGGAAGCGATCGCAATGGGTGATTGATTCACCGCAGGCCGGCTACCCGTACTTAGATTGTTTTCCGGGTCGGGAATCGTGTTAATCCAGGCCCGTGATTGCAGAACAGAGAGAGAGCCGAATTCGACGTTATCTCGGGAGACGGTGACTGTAATCCGTTTCAGACCCTCATCCGAGTTGGAGACAGTCTCCGGATTATCAGCTTCTACGAATTCAACGGTCACCTCACGCTTCCACAATTCTGTATCGGGAATTGTGGTTCCATCCTGATATTTCAAGGGGCTGGATGACCAGAGGTGATAATCGTCGACATCATCCCAGGTTTCGCGCGAGGCAGCTCCTTCATCCGCTTCCCGTCCAAAAGAGACAGCGTCGTCCGGTTCTTCGTACTCCATCTGAATGATTTCGGACAGCAGATCTTCAGCGAAGAGAATCGCCTGTGTTTGCTGTGCAGTATAAAACTCCGCCCGAAACGAAGCCCCCACCGTCTGCAAAGCAGAGACCAGCAGAATCGACACGAGTAACGTACTCATCGTCACTTCCAGCAGGCTGAGGCCCGCACGAGTGACTGAGGCTCGTTCTCTTTTCGATTGACTGGTACTGTTCGAAAGCATCGGTGGCTCTGGTCTGGTAAAGTTAGTGAACGGCTTCGTTCTTTATCGTTAATCGTTTTTCAATGGGTTGTTATTCTGAGACCCGGATAGAGACATAATCGAATTCAGCCTCACATCCTGATTCATATAAGGCAGCGTATTTTTTTGTGGAAACAGTACTCACGCGTGGTAAGCATAGTTATCGAGCAGGTTGCCCTGCAGAAAAATGGCGTGGTTGGAATCGTCAGGGCTAATCACGACACGTGCCTCGATAAAATCGAGTGGCAGGTTTTCAACTTTGACGACCTGACTCCAGACACCAGGTGTTGTTTGAGATTCAGCGATGAACCATTGGGTATCGTCTGCCTGTCTGGTGACCCTCAGCCGTAATGCGAAAGCATCAGAATTGTCCCAGTCGGCGTAGTGTTCGTAGACAGCACCATCGCCACCCGTAGTCGTGGCCCGCATGCGGACAACAATAGTGGTCGGGTGAGTGAAGTCATGATCAGGAGAGGTTCTCAAGACAGTGTTGTCCGCATCCCAGATACCGGACACGAGCGTGTTCGTATCGAAGTCGGCACCACTCGTTAAGCTCCAGTCGTTCAAGTTATCGTAGTTGGTATCCGTTGTGAGCGGGTCGATATCAAAGTCGAGTTCCCACTGCCTGACCAGTAGCTCAGGTGAATTCAGCAACGGAATTCCGGTGCGCACCTGGGAAGCGGTGGTGTCCCCAATTTGGAGGGTTGCGTTCAGACCAGTCTGGTAGTTGCGAGTGACCGTCATTCCATTCCCGCTTCCGGTGTAATATGTTCCATACACTTCGTGGTAGACGATCTCGTAGTTGTCGGTGTCATAATTCCAGGTCGATCCCTGATTGTACGAAATCATCGCATGAGCATTCGCGGTTCCATTCTTATAGTGATATTTCACCTGACCGGCATTTGCTCCAGAGACAAACTCGAATACTCCGGCCAATCGATCTGTGGGTAATAAACCTTTGACGGCCGAGAAGTCATATTCTTCGACTTTCATCGTGCTACTGAGAGACGACTCGCTGATCAATATCTGATCGAGTACTTCACTGGTCGGGGTGTGGTCGTTGGCGGCTGGACGCATTTGAAAATAGAACTGGCCGTTCTCAGAAGGGTCATCCTGTCTGAGGCCGACTTTCACGCGCGAGAGGTTCCAACCTTCAGCACCGGGCGCCAAAGTGGGAGTAAAGTAAAAAGCGGGCCAGCTACCACTCCAGATCGCCAGCACACGCTGGGTACCGCTGATTACGATGAGTTCGCCACCGATAAGCTGTTCTTCACTCTCCACAAGACTGGGGGGGAAATACTCAATGGTGGAACGTGAGTTGTATTTCAGTTCAAAATTCTGGACCGAATCGAGAACCTGAACGGGGGTTCCAAAATTGAATTTCTTAATCAGTGGATCGCCAGGATCCCCCCCCCATTCGTAACGGACGACATCGGGGGAATTGTCTCCATCCATATCCTGCACAACGAACTCGATCACTTTATCTGTATGTTCAGAAAGGTAGATCGCATTTTGTACATCGTCGGTGAAGTTATGGAGAGCTTCTGTGGCATCCAGCGTTGATTCCAGTACTTGAGAGGGAGATATCGCCTGTCCCGCCAGGTAGAGCGAAGAACCGAGCCCCATCACCAGAAACGAACTGGCACCGATACTCACAATGAGCTCGATCAGCGTGTAACCGGTTCTGGGTCTGGAGTTGGACATGATGATACAGAGATAGAAAGTGAGTGATGATGGAATGCAAACACTGTAGATTTATATGAATTTGCGGAAACAAGGCACAGATTCTGTATTAAGGCACGATTTCGGCACGACCAGTGACAGCCTCTAGAGAGACTGTTTTGGTGTAGGCCCCATTTGCGATGGTGATTTCTACACCCCGATCGGGAATGCCGAAAGCGTTGAAAGTGATACTTGTATTACTGGAAGGGGAAAGCGAATCGATGGTCACGTTATAGGGCGATTGATTCAGCCAGATCGTGTACACCTCTGACGGATGGTTAATATCCTTAAAAGAGGAAAAGCTGTACGAACTATCGACTGTATTGAAAGAAATCGTTTCCGATTTGTTGTTAGCTCGAGCGTAACGTCCGGCCAGTTCCAGATCGGCCTTCAGTCGTTGGGCAGCTGCGCGGACTCGTTGAGTCTCAATAGCCTGAGTAAATCGGGGCAGCGCAACCGCAGAGAGTATTCCAATGATGACAATTGTCAGCACCAGGTCGACAAGTGTGAAGCCGGATCGAAATTGAGTTTGTCCTGATACGCCGCGCGCAGACTTAGACAACTGCTCCTGATTCCGAAGCAGACCGTTTTGTCCTTGAATGCTGATATAGACGTGTCTCATTGGAATGAAATCTCTTAATAACATTGACCAATGGCCTCGTACACTATCTTTCTGATCTGCTGTTCCCTCTCAGCACCTGGTCAAAGGAATCTTTACACTGAGGAGACTTGGAAAAGAATTCTCAATGCGTATTGATTCCGCGTCAGGCCTATAAACCTGTTAAGTTAAGTATTTCATACGTTTTGTAGGAATGCGTTGATTTATTGAAACAAATTGGGATTCAACGATAAGTAGCAGGGTGTTTGAACCGATTGGCCGTGCAGTTAAAAAAGATTCTGAAACTGGTCCGTTTGCTTGATCGTAGAACAGTTAGCTGTCAGGATAACTCTCTCGTTCCAATAGGACGAATTGTGACAGTTATACTGTAGGTCTTTCTACTGAACTAATTAGATTCGCTTTTAGATCAAGCGGTTTGTTGACACGATTCCGGGAGAGAAATGTTTCAAATTTGCAACGTGCCAGACGCGGTGTATAGTTTCACACAATTCTAAATTTCGTCTTCCCTATTTTTTAAACAGGGTTAAATAAGACGATTTCTGAAACATTGCCAGGAACCAACTATTTGTTCTGTAAGTAAGAACCTTCCTAGCTAACACTTCTTGTTCAGAGAGGAACACGATAATGAGCAACAACTCCTCAACATCACACAAAAGGAAATGCGTTCACACTGGTCGAGCTGGTTGTGGTTGTGCAATTGATTCTCCGGGATTATTGCAGCGATCGCGACTCCCAAGATGTTCGATACCGCCAATGATGCACGCGAAAATGCCTCAAAGCAGTCGCTGATTGTTTTACGGGAAGCGATTGAACTCTATCGGGCAAATGAAGGTAGCTATCCCACTGCTGCCGCTATTACGGCCTCGAAACTCGGCTCTTACCTGAAGGGGCCATTCCCTTCACCTCAGGTAGGGAATAAAAACGCGACTGTAGTCGCATCGACTGAAGATCCTATCGCTGTGGAAGCGGGAACCGATGGCTGGGTATACAACCAGACCACTGGTGAAATCGCGATTAACCACGCGAGCTACATCGCCTGGTAAGCCTTCAATACCTCTTAGAATACCAGCACTACCGGAAGATAGTTCACGCATGTCTGCTCTCGTGAACTATTTTTCAGTTGATGGAATCTGAAAGATCAGGTTCCAGAAAAACAATCCATCTCCGGCAAAGAGACTGCACGACTGGCTTCAAATTCGAAGACGGTCAACTTCCGAAAAGTACGTTCCTGGTGTAAGGGACGTTCAGTTTTCATCAACGAAATAAAATGAAATAAAACAGGAGGTACAGTCAATTGTCTCAGCGGGTCCTAATTGTAGAAGACAATCGGGCAATGTCTTCTGTTCTGCGATTCAATATGCAAGCAGGATATGAAGTCGTTGTCGGAAATAATGGATTAGAAGGTTTGGATTTACTCAAACAACATCAGGTTGATTTTGTAATTTCAGATTATCAGATGCCACGCATGGGAGGGTACGACTTTGCTCTTCACATGCGGCAGATACCCGGCTACGAATCGACTCCTATCAATGTGTTCCGCCAAAGGGTTCGAACTGAATTACGACGAATTATTCCAAAGAGATTCGAATTATCAAATTGTTTTATAAACCGTTCAGTCCCCGAGAGATCGTTTCCTTTATCAATGAAACTTTTCGAACGCCGAAAGCCAGGCCTGACGGCAACCCTGATTTCATAAAAATCCTTTCTACATCAAATCATACACTCTGCTCAAATCTGAGCCGGTTCTACTACCAACAGCATCAAGTACAGCATTACTGGGATAACCTGAATACTGAGACAACCTGGCTACGCTTCTCGAATCGAGAATAATGATAGACTCCACTTCTGAACAATCTGACAACTCGGCAACGGCTGGTTCTCTGTTATTTACTGAGCTGCTTCTGATCTGGGGCATTCTGCAGTGGGGTAGAAGCTTCAGCGATGTGTTGCCGTTGTATCTGGCCATTGTGGTCCTGCTCCCTGTTTTGATCATGACCGTCGGCAGTTATCTCCTCTCTCCGATATCCAGATCCTCAGTTACCTGGAAAATCGTCTCCGCGGGATTCATGATGACCAGGAAGGACGATTGGTCCTGGCCCCGATTCTGAACTCCAGACAACCATTAATCGTCGCCTGGAATAATCTGGTCGACAAAATGTCTCGTCAGGAATCGCTGGAATTGCTGGAAGAACGCCTCTGCGGAGGATTGTGCAATATCAGCGATCAATTAAGCGTTCAGGTTCTGGAAAGCCTGTCTGAAGGTATTGTGATCACCAATGAGCAAGGTTACATCAAGTACGCAAACCAGGCCTTTGGAGCGATCATCAATGTCGAATTACTCGAGGAAGCAGAAACCAAAAAGCTGATCGAAGTGATGCAACAAGAGCTGCTGGATCGAATTCGAACTTGATCGCATGCTGCAAGCCAATCGACCTATGAACTTTGAAATTGAAATGGGTGCGAATACGGCTGATGGAGTTATTTCCGTCAAAACACGACGGATGGTGAATCAGGATCAGATGCTGATATGGCATTTTTGTGATGTCACCCAGGATAAACTCGCAGATGAAATGCGGGACCAGTTTCTCTCTTCAGCCACTCACGAATTACGTACTCCCTGGCTAATATCAAAGCGTATGCCGAGACATTACAAACTGGACGAGGAACTGGACATCGCTGATCAGAAGAACTTCTGTAATATCATCAACAGCGAAGCGACACGTCTCTCTCGACTGGTTGACAGCCTCCTGGACATTAAACAGATACAGGCTGGTTCACTCGCCATTTCCAAGACATGAAACGGACCTTATGCGTCTGATTGAAGAGGTCTGTGAAAATGTCCGACCTCAAATGGAGCAGAAAGAGATCACCTTTGATATTCATGTTCCTCCCAAACTGAGCAAAATCAATGCAGACAAAGACAAAATTGTGGCTGCACTCGTGAACCTGCTCGGTAATGCAGCCAAATACACCATGGAAGGGGGAGAAGTTCGGTTTCGTGTCGAGCAGGTCCGGTTCTTCCATTCCACTTCCATATTGAAGATACCGGTATCGGTATTCGCGAAGATGAGATCAGTAAAATCTTCGACCAGTTCTTCCGAAGTGACGATCCTCGAGTACGCCAGATTCCGGGTAACGGAATCGGTTTGGCTTACACCAATGAAGTTGTGGAATTGCACGGCGGTCAAATCCTGATTCAATCCGAGATTGATAAAGGAACCCAGTTCACCGTGCAGTTGCCGATTGAGTAGGAACAGGAGGGAACCATGTATGAATGCCGAAAACAGGGTGCGATCTCAATTCTCGAAGGGACCGACTCATTAATTAATGACCATTTGGAAGAGATCCAGGAACTCTTCCAGGAATGCCTTAAAAATGGTCAGCCGAAAATTGTCTTCAGTTTCAAAAACACACCGTTGGTCGATAGCGCTGGCTTAGAGTGGTTGCTCGATTCCCAGGAAACATGTCTTTCCTGTGGTGGCAACCTCAAACTGGCTGCTCCGAATACTCTCTGTGAAGACATTCTGCGTATCACGGGCTTCCTGAGTAAATTTGAAGTCTACCCGGATACGTTGTCAGCAGTAGGGAGTTATACACGATGAGTACCGCTCCCTCGACATCCAAGATTAAAACACACGATCCCTTATGGGATGTACCGGAAGCTTCGTTGCCGCTGGGTGCGCGCCTGGTGCGGGCAGGGCTGCTGAGTCAGGATGACCTGGAACGCGCGCTGGACAGACAAGCCAAAGAAAATACCCGTCTGGGTGAAATTCTGACCCGCATGGGTCTGGTTGAGGAAGAAGAGATTCTTCCGTTCCTTAACCAGCAGCTGGGTGTCCCCTCAGTTCGTCTGCGTGAAGGGATGGTTGATCCCAGAATCGTGCTGATGATTCCCCGTTCCCAGGCGGAAGCACTGAAAGCGGTCGCACTCTTTAAAGTCCGTAACGATCTCTTCGTGGCAATGGCGGAGCCTCAAAACCTGAGGCAGGTCGATGAAATCGAGCGCATCACCGGTTTAAATGTGAAACCTGTGATCGCGTTGAAATCATCCATTGAGCGATTGATTCCCCGCTGCTATGAAAAAGACTTTCAGGTCGACCATGTCACGGCAGATATCGACGAGACTTCGATCGAATTGCAGGCCGACACGATGTTGCTCGACCTGCAATCTTCCGAGGCGATGGCCGATGGCAGCCCATCATCAACCTGGTGAACTACTTCATCGTGAATGCAATTCGCCAGGGTGCGAGTGACGTTCATATTGAGCCGGGCCAGAAACATACCACCATCCGTTTTCGTGTTGATGGAATGCTGCGAGAAGTCTTGCGTCCGCGGCGCGACTTCCACGCCGCTCTTGTTTCCAGGGTGAAGGTGATGGCCCGTATGGACATCGCCGAGCACCGCCAGGCTCAGGATGGTCGAATGCATGTGGTTGTGGACCATCGCGAAGTCGATATTCGTGTTTCAACTTTACCCACCGTAAAAGGGGAAAAAGTTGTGATGCGTATTCTCGACCGCAAAAACCTGACGTTCAATCTGAATGAACTCGGTATACCTCCGGAACAACTCTTACCGATAAAATCCATGCTTCATAAACCGCATGGTCTCGTACTGGTCACCGGGCCGACAGGTAGTGGTAAAACCACGACGCTCTATTCGGCTCTCGAGACTGATCAAATCCGTACATACAAACATTGTGACAGTAGAGGACCCTGTCGAGTATCAGCTGGAAATGATTAACCAGGTCTATGCGAACCCGGCCTCGCATCTCTCCTTCAGTGATGCCCTGCGGTCGATTCTACGTCAGGACCCGGACGTCATCATGGTGGGGAGATTCGTGATGCGGAAACAGCCGAGATGGCAATTCAAGCTTCACTGACGGGGCACCTCGTGTTGAGCACGTTGCACACCAACAGCTCTGTTGGTGCTATCACCCGGTTGATGGACATGGGAATTCTGCCCTACAAGATTTCAGCCGCACTGGTTGGTGTTGTTGCTCAACGACTGGTGCGTACTATCTGTCTCGCTGTCGTACAAAATATTACCCCTCGAAGAGATGCTTCAGATGATCAGTTATCAGGGAGACACCCGCCGCAGCTTTGCCAAGGGGAAGGGTGTGCTCACTGTTACGATACTGGATTCGCAGGGCGTACTGGTATCTATGAAGTCCTGACAGTTGATCGGGATTTCCGCCAGACGATCACTTACTCCGATGACATGTCCGAAGTGAGAGCTCTCTTCCAGAAAAAAGGTATCGAAGTCTACTCGACGAAGGAGTCAAACTTGCAGAGGCAGGCTCGACAGAGTCTCGATGAAGTCGTCCGACTCGCCTTTGCTGACTAGCAATCTACAAACACACTATTTCATTTCCAAAATTCAAATCAACTATAAAAATATCTGAATTCTGTTCTGTGCATTCCCTGACATTTTTCACTCACATTTGAAAAGCAAAAGTTAAATAGTCTCATTTGGACAGGAATTACTCCCATGGCTTATCAACATAAAGCAGCATCCAAATGGAATGGAAAATCTAAAAATACGACTGAGGACAATACTCAGGAAGGAATTCCTGATGTATTTGATCGTCAGACGGGAATGAGCTCGGAAGAGAACGACAAAAACTCGTTCAAGAGGACACTGAGTAAACGGCAATCCTCTTCTTCGAAAGCTGCGTATTCGCGAAAAAAGCGAAAGAAGAGGATTCCGCGGTCGGAAATTTTATTCTTCACCACCCAGCTGTCGATCATGTGCCGGTCAGGTATCGACCTGGCGGCATCGATTCACAATATTGCCCAGCAGACGACTCACGAAGCTTTTCGGGAAACATTACAGCAGATTCACTCTGAAGTTTCCGATGGTAAATCGGTTTCGGCGGCACTGCGGAATCAACCTCATGCTTTTGACGCGACTTACATCGCCAGTATCGCGGCTGGTGAAGCCGCCGGTCGTGTGCCGCAGGTGTTGAATCGTATGGCCGAACTCATCCGGAATGAACTCCGCTTGATTTCCACACTTCGTCAGGTCATGGCTTATCCATTAGTGCTGATGGGTGTGTGTGGATTCGTGTTACTAGCGTTGATCTTCTTCGTCCTGCCACAGTTTGCCAAAGTGTTTCAGGATCTCGGGACAGTGGCTCCACCCCTGACACAGCTTCTACTGGATGTCTCTGAAGCGATTCGTGAGAATCTTTACCTGTTGGGCCTATTAGGGGTTCTGGGGGGAGTTGGATTTCATTTCTGGAGTAAAACAGAATCTGCCCACAAATGTCGTGATTCATTCCTGCTCTATTTCCGACCCATCCGAGCTGCATCACAATCTGTAATGATTGGGCGGGTTTTTCAGCTTCTGGGAACCTTGCTGCAAAGTGGGATTCCGCTGCTGGAGTCGTTGCAGCTTTGCCAGGGATCGCTACGGAATGTCCATTATCAGTCGCTCTTCCAACGTCTGGAAGACGAAGTAATAAGTGGACGGTCCATCGGGGCGATCTTCATGAAAGCCGATTTTATTCCCCGAGGGGCTGCCCAGATGGTCTTGACGGCCGAGCAGACTGGAAACCTGGGAACAGTGCTCACGGAAGTGGGGGCCTTCTTCGAAGATGAAGGAGAGCGACAGGTAAAAGGACTGACCAAAGTCCTGGAGCCAGCCATTATTGTGGTCACTGGAGCGATCGTGGCTGGTATTGTGCTTTCGATCATGTTGCCCCTGCTCGATGTCTCGACGCAATCTCATTAGCAGTCGATCTGTTTTATGAGAATCAGGTTTTGAGACCAGCTTGAAGAAACCGGAAGATGATTTGCCAGTTTCGGACTGGTGATCGTACATGCATTCAGTCGCGTAAGTGCGCGCAGGGATGACTGAATTAAATCAATGGAGTGAAGGACTTATGAAAGACGAAGCAACACTGGGAGTAGAAGCCTCCCAGCCGCGTAACCGAACGCTCCCTTTGGCTATTGTTATCGCCATGATATTCGGGTTGTTTACGGGACTTTCTCTGCAGGATCATGAAAATCTGCAGGCAGCACCCGGTAACGAGAATAAACCCGCTACTTTTGAAAGTGGTGGTGCTCGTTCTGCTAAAACTCTGCAGGAAATTAAAGAAATTCTGCTCCGCATGGACACACGCCTGGAGCGAATCGAAAAGAAAGTGGGAGGGAACTCCTGAGCTTGAACAAGAGACAGGATGTTCATGAAATTTATGAGTTCCTGTTTTCAGCTCTTTTGACTATGGACGGAAGCCGCACCTCATGATTTTAAACACCAGTATTCTGGCTCCGCTGCAAAGTCGACACCTGGCCCCATTGAAGACCTGGCTGGGAGTGGATATTGGTCGGAGTGCGCTCAAACTGGTTGAGGTGGAACAAGATGAAGATCGCTGGAAAATCTGCCAGATGCAGTACAGCTCCATCTGCGATCTCTCACTCTGGCAGAACAAGTCGCTGTCGACATCCGAGTTGACCCGTGAATTATCTCAGCTCATGGAGCTCTCTTCAGGTTGGAAACACCGCAAAGCGGCGGCACTTCTATCGATGTCTGCTGCTGATCTGCGCATCATGAGTCTGCCGAAAACTGCACGTGATGAATTTGAAGAAGTAATTTACGATGAACTGGTTAAAGACTTCCAGGAAGATGTCATTTTCGACTACTGGGAAACTGAAGCCGAATTGAGTGATTCCAGTAACGACTTAAGTTCGCTGATCGTCTATTCGCACACCTTTAACAACTCCAGTGCTGTCGGCAACTCACTCTCGCGCGTAGGTTTGAACTGTCGCATCCTGGATGGTCTTCCATTCGCTCTGGCACGGGCAGTCGCCATGGCGGAGCCTCATACGCGTCACCAGACGATGGTGGCGTTTGATTGGGGTTACTCAACTGCTTCCATAACATTTCTGAAGAGTCATACACCGTTCTACACGCGAATTTTACGTGGCTGTCAGTTCCAGCGGTTCCTGGAAATGCTTTCCCGGGAACTCGATTTACCCGAACAACATTGCTGGAATCTGTTGCGAACATCTTTCTCTCGCGAGAATCGATCCGTCGACTTTCAGTCCGCTCTGAGTAAACGTCTTCAGCCTGTCATTCAGGATTATCTGGATCTTGTGCAGAAAGAGCTTGTGCGAACTTTGCAGTATGTGGAACAGAATTCACGATTACCCCGCTGGGAGAAGATTACTGTCTTGGGCGGAGGAGCTTTATTTCCGCAGGTTTACGAACCACTGGAGAAACGGATTGAGTTAACGCTCAAACCCTGGAGTTTGCCGCTGGCTGAGGAACTGGATTCGTCCATGCATCGGGAACTCGTCCCCTTGTTTGGACCAGCCGCAGCATTGGCAGCCTTGAGCTTCCGGAGGTGGCGATGACTCATCATCTGAATCTCTTGCCAGGCGGTTTTCTCAAACGCTCGCTCATTCAAACTCGTTTGAAGCAGTGGGGAGCAGTGTTCATCGCCTTATGGGGGGCCATCCTGTTTTACTACGGTGCGCACAATGCCGGAATTCAGCGTGAAGTCAAGCAGACCGAACTGTTGAAGTATCAAGTTAAACCATTACTGGTCATGCAGGCTGAGACGACAGAGGCAAATACAGAAACAACTAACCTGCGCAAACGTCAGCAATTAGGTGTGGGGCTGGAACACAAAAACATTCCCCTGCAGGCCATCGGAAAAGTAAGTGAAGCCGCTTCTACTCAAGATGGTGATCTATACCTCACCTCGTTTATTCTCAGTTCTGAGAGACAACACCGACAACATCAGTTAAATCCGGCAGGAGCCACCAAAGTTGCAGATGAACTGGTAGAAATTCAGACAGAGTTGAAACTGGTTCTGGATGGAATGGCACTTGATGACTTAATAATTACTGCCTTTATTGATGACATGAATGAAACGGGTTTCTTTCGCACAGTCGAACTTATTTCAATCAAAGAGCAACAGGTCGATGACCGCCAGGTCAGAATTTTCAATATTGAATGCAAATTATAATTTCAACTTTAACTATGCCCGTTGAGTGATCACGTGAAAACAACTCATGACCGAAATCATTTGAAATGGATTGACCTCGGAATCCATTTCGCAGCTGTACTGCTGGTGATACTATCACTGGTACTCAGCTACAAATTCGGTTACAGAAACTCAAAAATAGAAGTTGAAATCGAAACCGAACGCCAGAATTTATCACGCTGCTGGAAGAGAAACAGGATATCAAAAAGCACATAAGCTGGCGAATGAGGAGCTGGCTGTTCAACGACAGAAGCTGGTTGATCTGCTGAAAGCAATAATGCCCGAACAACCCCGCGAAGTTGATTTTCTCTCGCAAATCTCCAATCTGGCATAGAAGGCTAACGTACGAATACAGGATTATCATCCGCAACATCTATCGACAGGCGTGGAGTATCGTGAACTTCAGATTCAGTTGAATGCTCACGGTAGCTATGTTGGGCTTTGTACTTTTCTGGACGAAATGCATAAATTGCAACGTCTGAATCGTGTCAGTCAGATTAACATTCGCCCCTTATCAAAAAATTCCAAGTCTAAGTTTCAGGAGGAATCTCTGGTTCCTCTGTATGATGCTTCTCTTCACTTGCATATCTATTTCATGCCGGTCAAAAAATCGGAACAGATTGCCTTGAAGAAGGAGCTGGAAAATGGCTGACACTAATGTTGATCCCGACAAAGTAGCCAGCCGGGAAAAACTGAAACTTGCTTTGATTCCAGTTCTGGTGCTCGTGCTGGCTGTTGTACTTTACAGCCAGATGAATCCGGAGGAGGTGATTGAAACTGTGGCTGTGGATCCCGGTGCAAAACTTCGAAAGCCAATAAACTCAACATCGAACTCTGCTGATTTAGTTTCCAATCAAAACAATGAGGACAACTACCTCTCCCTGGAACGGGAGTGGTTAGAGACTCCTCTCGACCGGATCGTTAAGCACGATCCCTTTGTGAACAGATAATCTCAGGTCACTTGAAGAAAAGCTGGAAGCCGCATCTTCAGTTGCTCCCGATGGCATTCCCGAGTCAGCGATCAGGAGCGGGTACGCGAAGCAGCTCCGGTTCGGTGAAGACAAAAATTCTGATCAAGAGCGAAAAAGTTCTGCAGCTTATCTGGGAACGAAACTCGTTCGCGAAGGAGACATTTACCAGGAAGGGATACGCATTCATCGAATCGAACTCGATGGAGTGACAGTGGCACCTGAGGATGCTCCCTACCCTGAAGAAGAGGAGACAGGTGTCCCCATTCCTTCATTAGAGTCGACCCTCCAAAACCTTCTTCCCTGGATTAATGCCTCAAAAACTGCTCCCGAACCAGAGGAATAATTTACCCGGTTGAGCAGACTCAGCGCGGACTTTGAAACTACACCAGCGTGTAACCACCATCCAGGACCAGGGTGGCTCCCATCATGTAGCGAGAAGCATCCGAAGCAAGATAGACCGCCAGCGGACCGATGTCTTCCGGATTTCCAAACTGCTGCATGGGAATCAATGCGGCAAATTTATCGATGACATCCGGCTTTTCTTTTGCCCAGCACTGATTTGGTTCGGTCATGAATGTTCCCGGGCAAATTGCATTCACCGTTACTCCACGAGTTGCCCAGTCGGTGGCGACTGCACGTGTGAACTGAATGATGGCTCCCTTGGATGTTTCGTAGCTACGACCTCCGATGCCCTTTCGTCGCCACCAGGCCACTTACGGAAGCGATGTTAATTACCCGCCCCCTGCTCACGATCAAGCATCGAGCCCCCGATAATCCGGGTGCATAAAAGGTGCTCGTCACATTCAAATCAAGAATCTGTTGCCATTCCTGGAGAGACTGTTTCTCTACAGGGACATCGATTCGTCGCCCGCCGATGTTATTGATCAGAATATCAATTGATCCGGCATCTTTGAGGACCTGATTACATACTGCTTCACAGTTTTCCGGATCAGCGAGATCCGCTTGAATCGAGGTGGCTTTTCTACCCAAAGACTCAATGTCGCGAGCTGTATTATTCAGACTGGCTTCATCCCTGCCAGTCAGTATGACATCAGCTCCTGCTTCGGCAATGGCGAGAGCCATCTCACGACCCAGGCCGCGGCTTCCTCCTGTGATGAATAGTTTTTTCCCATCCAGGCGAAATCGATCCAGAACAGACATGGTGGAAATCCTGATTGTTATCTGACAGTTTGGCTGTGAAAGAGGGGCTTAGCTGGGGTGTGACTCTGGAATTGAACTGGTCTCCTCTTCTTCAGCGGGAAGATGCTCTGTCTTGCGATAGAAATACATCGTCGAGCTGGAGACCGACATCTCATCGACCAGTGTCCATTCCGATGGAAACTGAAACTTAGTTTGTCGTTCAGTGCGGAATGTGAGCAGGGCCTGATCGCTACTGACGGTCTCCCGCGTACAATCGTTCCAGTGATTTGAAAAGTGGATCTCCCTTTTTCATTCCGGGAACCAGAGGATAAGGAGGATCAAAGAAGATCAGGTCATACGGGGTGAAGTTTTCCTGCCCCTTGGGAATAAACGAAGAACGAAAAATATCTGCGCCCAGGCAAGCGTGTCCTGTTCGACACCTATCTTCTGTATATTCTGGTTCAGTAACTCAAAAGCTTTATGATCTTGTTCAATGAAGACCACCGACCGTGCTTCGCGACTAAGGGCCTCAAATCCGATCGTACCGGTTCCAGCAAAGGCATCCAGAACTCGCGCGCACCAGGGTTACATTTCGTAACCGTTCAAACAGATACTCTTTCATTCGATTCGCAATGGGGCGGGTCGTTAAACCGGGATTGGAAAGAGTCCCTGACGACGATATTTCCCACTAATAATGCGCAGTGAAACCGGGCGATTTGAATTTCTCCTGGGAGGTAAATTGGAGGCTCAACACGAGCAGAGCGACGAATACTTAATTAGCTGGTTGGAATCATTAAAGCGATTCGGTTGAACTCATGCTACTGCGGGGATGCGATGAAATGCAGCGAAGTCGTAATTCAACTCTCCTGATTCTGTTCTTTTTCCTTCTCGCGGACCGCTTTCCAGTGTTTGCGAATGACTTCGGCAGCTTCTTCAGCAACGGAAAGTTGCTGGTGCGTAGCGGAAGAAACAGAGCTCTTACCCGTCAATGTCGATTTGGGAATCACCGTGGTGTCGCTCAGGGAAGGGTCAAGAACCGGCATTTGACCGCTGATGTCATCGCTGGTATTTAACCAGTCCAGAATGTCGGCATCACTCGCCCCTTTACTGCTCGCGGCATTTTCAGGTTGAGTTTTGACATTGATGCGTTTGACGGTTTTTTTGGACTTGGGAATCTGGAAGATCATCGGACCAATCCGGATTTCATCACCCGGGCTGAGCAGTGTCTCTCCCTCGAGTGCGATGTTATTAACAAAAGTTCCGTTCTGACTTCCCAGATCGCGGGCCAGCATACCTTCTTCCGTAACAGTTAACTGGCAATGCTGGCGACTCACATCCTCAGAGCTGATACGAATTTGACAACTCGGATCACGACCTAGAATGACTTCCGCCTGGGGAAGCACGAGGCGTTTTCCTTGATGTTTTCCAGATTTAATCAGTAGTTCAGGCATGAAGTGCTCTACAGAATTCGAAGTACTCACCGCCCCAGTTTAATTGCTTTAGAATAACTGGGAGCTAAACCACAAAAGTCTAAGGCCTTAATCATCAATAGATAATTCTGGCTCCATTATAGTGGCCGGACAATCTGATCTCAAAGTGTGCTCTGGTGAATTTTTGTTCGGTTGTCGTGATGAGAGCCTGATTTCAAACGTGAATTCAGGGTACCGAGCAAAACCTGCTGCCCAGAATTTGAAATGCGAATAATAGATTGGCGTGAATTCGAACAGTGGTGGTGAAAAGGGAAAGGGTTTAATTCTGTTTCGAACAAAAGAAATGATGAGACCCTGCTGGCAGAATCGCATAAGGGAGATGACGTGCAAAAAGATAAGAATGAGATAATTTCACTCTCTCACTCCTGAGGTGAAAAAGCAAGGGAAAAGCTTAAAAAGAGAAAAGCTTGAAAAGGCTGTAGAGTCACTTTTACAGGCGTGGGGGATTCAGCAACATCAGCGGGGGACGGTGATTTGTTCGCCACACATCGGGCAGGAGAGGCTTTTTCCCCGGTGAGCTGCTTTCACTTTGAATCGCTTACCGCAGCGGCAGTTGAAGCGAATGCGTTCCTCGGTGTTGGTTTTTTTTAAGTGCTTGCGGGCCCAGCACTTCTCAGCAGCATCCCTGATCGTCTGAATGAGTACTTCGGGATCACAGGGCTTATTCAAGTAGGCATCAGCTCCCACTCGATCAGCCAGAACGCGAGATTCCTGCAATTCAATTGCTGTAAGAATTACGACTGGAATATGAGGGTCCAACCCCTTGATTCGTTCACAGACTTCAAAGCCGCTCTCGCGCGGAAGGATTAAGTCCAGAACGACTACATCCGGTTTGTGCATCACGAAAGTGGCGTGTGCCTGTCCCCCATCTTTGGCGAGCGTTACAGAGAACCCCGCTGAACTGAGGGCCGTTTTCAGGCTGGCTGCGGTCTCCTGATCATCCTCCACGACCAGGATCTGATGGGCAACCGCACCGGTCGAGCCTGTAAATCGGAACTCATCTCCTGCCATAGTGAAATCTCCGAGGCCGTATCCACAACTTGATCGAAACAAGTTGGAGTGTGTGGTTACTTATGCCCATGTATAATGAGAACAAAAGTGTATGGTGAGAACGAAAGTCTAAGAGTCGGAACTGAAGGAATATCACCGCATTTCTGAAGATCACATCGAATCTGAAGTGGCGGGTATTATGAGAGGATATGATTTTATCAGGAGCTGTAACAGGCTTAAACAGAATCTGACACAACGAACCATTTGAAATCAGAATTGAATTGAACCTGAGGATGCAGTTTCCTGCCCCTGATCAAGAGATTAGATCCTCTATCTAAACCCACGGACGAACAGATTGCAAGCAGTATAAGAGAACTCTTCTCTCGAATCGGGCAGTATTCACAGCACCTGATTCGCCTACCGGGGAGACTGATTTCAGTGTGGAATAGCAGTATTCTGGAATTGAGCTTTTCGCTCCCTTTTCGGTCACGAATTAAAGCTGTTATAGTAGATCACAATCGCTCTCTTTTTAGACTCTCTGACTTATCGGGATACATGACCAGAAATGCCGGAAACTGATTTCGCTGAAGAACGTAAATGGGCTCTTGAAACCATCGATCAAGCCGTGGAGACGGGAAAACTTCTGGAGTCTACCCGCGAAAATCTGGTCCGCTGGGTTCGGGAACCTCAGTATCAGAAAAACCTGCCCGGTATTCTGGATCTGCTCAAAAATAATGAATTTGCCCAGCTGAACGACCTCTTCTGGGAGGTGATTAACTTCGGGACTGGGGGGCGCCGGGGGCTGATGTCCGAGTTTGGTTCCGCAACCATCAATGAACGGACTATTGCGGAATCGGCACACGGTTTAGCCAGCTACTTCATGCATACTAATCATGACAAACCCGGTAAGGGGGTGGTGGCCCATGACACCCGAAACCGGTCTCCCGAATTTGCACGCTTAACAGCGACGACTCTGGCTGCGAATGGGTTTGAGGTCTTCTTTTTCAATGAACATCGCTCCACACCAGAACTTTCCTATGCAGTGAGACATCTGGGCTGCGATGTCGGTGCCATGATCTCGGCTTCGCACAATCCTCCCTGCGACAATGGATTCAAAGCCTACTGGTCGAGTGGAGCCCAGGTGCTGGCACCTCACGACCAGGGAATCATCGATGCTGTGTATAAGGCTTCCGAAATTCCAACCATCGATTTCGATCAGGCTGTTCAGGAAGGCAAAATCAAAATCCTGGATGCGAAGATCGATCAATCGTATTGGAACGAAGTCTGTAAATTGAGCTACTCCGATCAGCGAGATGTGGTGGCTCTCTTTTCTCCTTTGCATGGAGTTGGTGAAACGTCGGTCTTCGAAGTTCTGAAACGGGTTGGCTTCCAAGAAGTGCAAATTTACGAACCACAACGAAAACCGGATGGGAACTTCGCCAATGTACCTCAGCAGCTTCCTAACCCGGAGCGGATTGAAGTCTTTCAACCGCTGATGGAACCTGCCGCTGCGATCAACGCCGATCTAATTCTCGCTTCGGACCCCGATGCCGACCGAATTGCCATCTGTGTGCGGAATGCCGAAGGAACTTACATACCCGTCTCCGGGAATCAGGCTGGTGCCCTCGTTGTCGATTACCTGCTCAAAAAACGAAAAGCGGAAGGCAGCCTTTCCCCCGAACATTTTGTGGTGGAAACTCTGGTGACGACCCCCTTGATCGCCGACCAGGGACGAAAATACGGAGTCAAAGTCATCGACGACTTACTCGTTGGTTTTAAATACATCGCGCAGACCATGGATGCAAACGGGCCGGATAAGTTTGTCTTTGGAGCAGAGGAGTCCCTTGGGTACCTGACTGGTCAGTATTGTCGAGACAAGGATGCAGCTGTGGCAGCGATGTACCTGATGGAATTCGCTGCCGAATTGAAATCCGAGGGCCGCACCTTGCTGGATGAACTCGATTCGCTTTCTGTGGAGTACGGATACTACCTGGAGGGTCAACGATCCAAAGTTTGCGAAGGAAGTGATGGACAACAACAGATTCAGA
Organism: Planctomycetaceae bacterium; assembly: GCA_041398805.1. Taxonomy (GTDB): domain Bacteria; phylum Planctomycetota; class Planctomycetia; order Planctomycetales; family Planctomycetaceae; genus Polystyrenella. Next base: position 46,291 of record JAWKUC010000010.1, read on the forward strand.
ATCTGATGAAAGCCTTCCGCACAAATCCTCCTGCTGAACTGGTTGGGAACCGATTTATCGAAGTTCTCGACTACGGTACTCATGAAATTCGTTCGTTACCGGAAAATAAAAAATCAGCCGACCTTCCTGAGCCCTCCGGCAACCTGATGGTCTTCAAACTCGAAGGAGCAACGACGCGGTTTCGGGTAGCAGTGCGTCCCTCAGGTACAGAACCCAAAATCAAATTTTACTTTTTTGCTCATGCCGATGTTCCCGGCGAAGATCAGTTGGCAGCCACTAAAGTGACGGTCAAGCAAGGGTTGTTAGAGCTTCAGGATGCTCTCAGCAAGTGGATCGACAGTCAGCTCTCCTGATGATCTGAGAGGGTAAATAGGCTTCCTAACCTGTTGATCAGGTGGAATTTATGGGAAATAGTCAGTTTAGGACTCTGTTTACAGTCACAGATGTCTGAAAACAGGGGTGAAATTGATTTGCAGGCTTTCATTTTCTCTGCAGCGACCCCAAAATGGGTGATTCCCGCCTGAACCTCCTGCCGCAGAATTGCTGCCACTGTTTCCTTCCAGAGTAGCGCGACACCATCCGGTGAATTTATTTTCCCGGGGAAGGCCTCTTTTCATAAAAAGGCATTCTTCTAAAGGATCAGCTTTGAGGCTTCAGCTGTTTGAAATATCAAAAGTCGTCGATTTTTATATTATGAGTGGTCCTAAAACCCTCTGATGGGTCACATAGAGCCCAATTTACAGGTTTAAAAACAACCACAACCGGGTTTTAGGATCGGTTCTAGTCAATTTAGAATAAACACCATGAGCGATCAGAAAATTGGTATCTGGTTAATTGGAGCCTGGGGTGGCGTTGCCACCACAACCGTCACGGGGTTGGCTGCACTACAGCAGGGGCTCACTCCAGAATATGGACTCGTCTCGGCACTCCCGCAGTTTAATAAACTGAACTTGAAAGAATGGAGTAGCTTCGTTGTCGGTGGTCACGAAATTCGTGATACGAGTTATGTCGCAGCAGCGAAAGAACTCCATGAAGGGTCACGAGTTTTCGATGCCAGCACGCTCGAAAAAATCGGAAGCACGCTCAGCGAGTTTGATAAGAATGTTCGTCCCGGCACATTGATGAATGTCGGTCCGACGATTACATCTCTGGCCTCCGGTGATGTTCTCAAACATCAGTCAGAAACGCCTGCTGATACACTCGAACGCTTGAAGTCAGACATCGTCGCATTTCGTGACCGGCATAATCTGGCGCACGTTGTTGTGCTGAATGTCTCTTCTACCGAACCTCCACAAAGCGAAGAAATCAAATCGTTCACCTGGGCTCAGCTCGAAAAACATCTGAAACAGGGCGACTTCCCAATTCCTGCCAGCACCATGTATGCGATTGCCGCCATGCAGACCGGCTGCTCGCATGTGAACTTCACTCCTTCCATTGGCTGTGATCTTCCCGCATTAGATGAGCTCTCAACACAAACAGGCACATTACACGTTGGTAGAGATGGAAAAACGGGCGAGACTTTGCTGAAGAGTATTCTTGCTCCGATGTTTGCCAATCGGCATTTGAATGTGATGAGCTGGGTGGGGCACAACATCTTCGGGAACATGGATGGAAAAGTTCTCGACGACCCCGTCAATAAATCGAACAAGGTCCATTCCAAAGATCATCTGCTCACCGAAATTCTGGGTTATAAACCGCAGACGCTTGTTTCGATTGAGTACATCGAATCGATGGGAGACTGGAAAACGGCCTGGGACCACATTCACTTCCAGGGTTTTCTGGGGACCCCGATGGTGATGCAATTTACCTGGCAGGGTTGCGATTCTCTCTTGGCCGCACCGCTGGTGCTCGACCTTATTCGCTTCACCGAGCGAAACTGGCGTCGTGGAAATCAGTCCGGCATCATGGGATTCCTCAGTTCCTTCTTCAAAAGCCCGATGGGTACCGACCTGCCGCAGTTCCATAAGCAGTTTGATCTGCTGGAAGCCTGGGCCGAGGAAGTCGCTGCTGAGTAACCTGGTGGACCTCTGAAAATTCAGTTAACTCAGCATTCGTCTTTTCTCGCTCGCCTCGATGCTGTACTGTTCTCTTTTGGGAAACTGTATAGAGGCCATTTCAAAACCCGGTTGTGGTTGTTCTCGACGCTGCATTTGCAGGGTAGATGCGACCCATCAGAGGGTTTTGAAACTGCTTGTAGAGTGTTGCACAGGAAGAGCTGCAAATGTCTGTTTACGATTATCCGGTGAGACGTCTGACTACCGGAGAAATCACTCCCCGCCCCATTTCTCCCTGCCCGGTTTGTCTTGGCACCACGGGCCAGTCGCTATGCCCTGGAAGGGCTGCGATTTCAGCTTCTTGAATGCGAACAATGTGGAACAGGGTGTTTAGACCCCTTACCCGAACCGGCCGAAATTCCTGATTTCTATCCACAGGATTATTACGGCGAGACAGGGACAAAATTCGTCCCCTTTGTCGAAGCGATGATCCGTTATATAGCCTCCAGACAGGCCCGCAAAATGGCAAGCGGTTTGAAGCCGGGCGATAAAGTCTTGATGTCGGATGTGGCCGAGGCGTGCTGCTGAAATCCTTGTCGAGTTAGGCCTGGGAAAGTCACGGGATGGAAATCAGTCCCATGGCTGCGGAAGGAGCCGACGAACGAATTCAGCTTCGCTTTGCCCCCACTCTTAAGGCGGCAGACTACGCAGAAGGAATGTTCGACCAGGTCGTGATCTGGCACGTGCTCGAACATCTGCTCTATCCTCGCGAAACGATTCAGGAGGCGGCCCGAATTCTCAAACCGGGGGCAGGCTGGTGGTCTCTGTTCCAAACTATTCAAGTCTGCCAAAGCCGCTGGTCGCAGAAGCCTGGTTCCATCTCGATCTTCCCCGGCATCTCTTTCATTTTCCGGTTGCAGGGTTATGTCAATTACTGGAAGAGAATGGATTCGAGTGCGAGTCCGAGCATCATTTCTCTCTCCGCATGAATCCGTTCGGCTGGGTTCAGTCGTGGTTGAATAAAACAGAACCTTACCCCGGAATACCCTCTACACCCTGCTGCAAACGCGCGGTGGCAGTGAGAAAGAGCAGCTCTCCAATGCTCTGAAGAGAAAGCAGAAGCTGGCCTATTATCTGGGGATGCCGATTGCTTTGCTGATCAGTCTGTATGCAGCGCTTCGAAAATCAGGGCCTCTGTGACAATATACGCATTGCGTAAATAAATAAGACTGTGGCACGGCGTAAATAAAACAAGCTCGCCCAATTTGACACCCGGGTTGGGTATCTATCGAGCGAGGTCATTTCAGGCATAAATTGGTGGACTGCGAAGCAGCTTGATACCAATCACGCGATTCTTATTTGTGGTAGCCCAGGCCTTTGACCACTTCGAAGAGTTCTTCAAAAGTGATGAAGCGACGTCGGTGGCGCATTTTGTACTGATCCACCGCTTCGGCTAGTTCCTGAACATCCTGGTTCGCGTAAGTCCGGGCATCCTGGAACTGTCGCCGCTCAACAGAAGGGCGGCGTGCGTCCGATTCCTGCTGACGACGATCAACAAATTCATTCTTTTGTTGTTCGAAGGTCTGTTGCATCGATTTTCCTCGTAATAAAATACTGCAGTATCCCTTATCTTTTTCGGGTATTACTCCAGTGGAAAGTTAGGTCAGAAAACGAGGAAAGCAAGTCATTCTCGGAAACATTTTTTAATTTAGCGCGTTTAGCAATTCCTGTTGATATTCGTGTCGTTCCGATTACGACTGTTCTTCCTTCTGGGGAGCAGTAAACCACTGCTACCTCGCACTTTATCTGCGAAGCTGCGATACTGAATTACTCTGAGTGAGTGACTTTGACCCTGTCTTTCCAGTCAAAAACAACCTGTTCCGGTCTCAGGGCAGACACACCTTCAGGAAGAGACTTCACCTATCGATTAGACAGGATGTAACGATAATTATGATTCAGCACTGCACGATCATTGGCAGCGGGGCGATGGCAACCGCCTGTGCGGTCATCCTCGGACATAAGGGTGTTCAGGTCTCGATCTGGTCTCGAAACGAAGAGCATGCACAGAAGATGCAGGAGGAACGGGAAAATCGGCGACAGCTTCCCGGTATCAAACTTCCTGACTCGATCCGGGTGACCTCCGATTATGAATTCGCCTTGAAGGATGCCGAGATTATTGTCGCTGCGATCCCGACCCAGTTTCTGCGCAAGGTCCTCGAAGAACTCTCTCCCGCTATGAATGCAGAGCGCCCCGTGGTGAGTGTGATCAAAGGGCTCGAAAACGGAACACTCATGCGTCCCAGTCAGATCATCTCCGATGTCCTCGATCAAAGATCTGTGGTCGCACTGGGTGGGCCCAGCCACGCAGAAGAGTTTGCCCGGGGGTTACCTGCCTCTGTCGTAGCGGCTGGAGGAGATGCCCGTTTGACCCGGGAAGTGCAGGAGCTTTTTAATACAGATCGGTTTCGCGTTTACACGAATCTCGATATTGTCGGTGTGGAACTCGCTGGGGCGATGAAGAATGTGATCGCCATTGCGGCGGGAATTTGTGATGGTCTTGGCTACGGTGATAACGCGAAATCGGCCCTGGTAGCCCGGGGGCTGGTGGAAATTACCCGCTTCGGAACCCATCTGGGGGCAGAACCCAATACCTTCTACGGTTTAGCCGGAATTGGAGATCTCATTACAACCTGCATCAGTCCGTATGGTCGCAATCGCAAAGTGGGCGAACGACTGGGGCAGGGGGAGACATTGTCACAAATAGTCACAGACATGCATGGCGTCGCTGAAGGGGTCGCGACAACACGCAGTGTGCATGAGCTGGCACTACAACACGAAATTGACATGCCGATCACCGAAGAAATCTTTCAGGTCCTCTTCGCCGAAAAATCACCTGTCGAAGCGACCGATTCATTGATGATGCGGCCCCCGAAGGATGAATAAGTTCAAATCACACAGGTTGATTAACTGTCCCGGATAGTTTCCAGCAGAATTCCGGATTCCTGATATTGGGATTTTTGTAACGACTCTTCATGCAGCATGCCATCTTTCGGTAACAGCTATCGTTGCTGCAACCGGTCCCGATTCTCTGATTTCCCGGTTTCTGGCTGAAATTCGGCTCTCTTTCAGCCGCCGATCTGGCTGATCTTGGAGAGGGAGTCGGAGCGGAACTCCCTGTCATTTGAGGAATTGAGTCATCGAAGTCTTCATAGACTCACTTCTCATTGCTGCGGACTGTGGTATGATAGGCAGATTGGGTGGAGTTATCTGAATGTGTGTCCAATCGTGTTCAGGCATTCTACCTTTGCGTGGGTGGTCGAAATTCGATAAAAAGTAACATTCTAATGCCCACCTTGTGAATCAGCTTCTGCATCCGAGTCGAAGTGGATTTTGAAGACTACAGCCCGCGCGACCTCACAGCGCTACAATTCTGTAGATCGAATCTGCAATCGTCACGATGCTCCAGCCGGAGCATTCTTCGATTCCAACTTTTTAAATTCGGAACGCTTCCCTTTCCCAACGACTGGACATCTTTCGGGTGGAACCAGTAAAAATCGGGAAGAATTCAGGATTTCAGATTTCGATATCAGAGATCAGGAGCGAAAGTTCCACAATTGATTGAACCGATGTTGTCCAGTCGATCCAACCATTGGCGATCGATTTTTGGCAAACAACACCCCCAGGAAATTTAGCATATGGCGAATCACTCTTTAATGGACACTGTTTCAGGCATCGATCCCAACGAGATGGAAGAATGGTTTGAATCGTTGGAGGATGTACTGCACCGGTATGGTCCCAAGCGATTGCAGGAACTGTTAGTCAGTCTGCAGGAGCGGGCTTATCTTCGTGGTGTCACGATGCCGTTCACTGCAAATACGCCTTACATCAATACAATCTCCGCTGATGAACAACCCCGTTATCCGGGGAACCTGGAGTTGGAACGACGAATCAAAAGTATCATCCGCTGGAACGCCATGGCGATGGTTGTTCGCGCAAACCGCATGCACGATGGTATTGGTGGTCACATCTCGACATTCGCTTCTTCCGCGACCTTATATGAAGTTGGCTCCAATCACTTCTTCCGGGCGCGAAATGAAAGTCAAATCGGTGACATGGTCTACTTCCAGGGGCATGCCTCTCCGGGTATGTATGCACGTGCCTTTGTTGAAGGGCGTCTGGAAGAATCTCACCTCGAACGATTTCGCCAGGAAATCCCGCGCGGTGGTGGACTCTCCTCTTACCCTCACCCCTGGTTGATGCCGAACTTCTGGCAGTTCCCAACTGTTTCCATGGGGCTGGGGCCAATCACAGCAATTTATCATGCCCGTTTTCTGCGTTACCTCGAACATCGTGGGATCATCAATACCGCTGACTCCCGCGTTTACTGTTTTGTAGGCGATGGTGAAGTCGACGAACCGGAAACACTCGGTGCGTTGACTCTCGCATCTCGTGAAAAACTGGACAACCTCTGCTTTGTAGTGAACTGTAACCTGCAGCGACTCGACGGTCCTGTTCGCGGTAACGGTAAAATCATCCAGGAACTGGAAGCCGCATTCCGTGGTGCTGGTTGGAACTGCATCAAAGTTGTCTGGGGTGGTGACTGGGATCCAATCCTCGCCAACGACAACGACGGTAAACTCGTCAAACGCATGGGTGAAATCGTCGACGGACAGTATCAGAAATATGTCGTCGAAGGGGAGCTTACATTCGTGAGCACTTCTTTGGTGTCGACCCTGAATTACAGACCATGGTGGAACACCTCTCCGATGAGCAACTTGAAAAGCTGAAGCGGGTGGACACGACAGCGAAAAAGTTTACGCAGCTTATAAAGCGGCGTCCGAGCATAAAGGTTCTCCGACAGTCATCCTGGCGAAAACCATTAAAGGTTACGGTCTGGGTGAAGCGGGTGAAGGACGTAACGTTGCTCACAACACTAAAAAGATGAATGAAGAGGAACTCTTCGCCTTCCGTTCTCGATTCGGTATTCCCATTCGCGATGCAGAAGTCAAAGACACACCTTTCTATCGTCCTGCTGAAGATAGTCCTGAGTACAAATACCTGCAGGAACGACGCAAACAACTTGGAGGATATGTTCCTCATCGAAATCCAACCGACGAGAAACTGGAAACTCCCTCCCTCGAATCCTTTGACAAAATGTTACAGGGTTCCGGTGGTAAGCCAGCTTCTTCTACCATGGCATTCGGCAACCTGCTCAGTGGTTTGCTGAAAGACAAACAGATCGGCAAACGCATCGTTCCGATCATACCCGACGAGGCACGTACCTTTGGTATGGAAGGTCTCTTCCGTCAATGTGGTATCTATGCCAGTACGGGGCAGCTGTATGAGCCGGTCGACCGTGACCAGGTCATGTATTACAAAGAAGCCAAAGATGGTCAGATTCTCGAAGAGGGTATTAACGAAGCGGGGGCGATGGCCTCGTTCGTTGCTGCAGGTACTGCCTACGGTAACCTCGGTGTGAATATGATCCCGTTCTACGTCTATTACTCGATGTTCGGATTCCAGCGAGTAGGGGATTTGATCTGGCTCGCTGGCGATTCCCGCGCAAAAGGTTTCCTTGTGGGAGGAACATCTGGACGGACTACCCTTAACGGGGAAGGTCTCCAGCACCAGGATGGCCACAGCCAGTTGATCGCCACCACGATTCCAAACATGCGTGCTTACGATCCCGCCTTTGCCTATGAGTTAACCGTTATTATTCAGGATGGTCTCCGCCGGATGTATCACGAAGGGGAGAACATTTTCTACTACCTGAGTGTCTATAACGGTAACTACGTAATGCCAGCCATGCCGGAAGGGGATGGAGTTGTCGAGGGCATTCTGAAGGGAATGTATCACCTGGATAAAACAGAGGGGCAAGGTGCCGGTGGGACCCGACCTCAACTCTTCGGAAGTGGTCCGATTTTACTGGAGGTTCAGAGAGCACAACAGATCCTCAAAGAAAAGTACGATATTGGTACTGATGTCTGGAGCATCACCAGTTACAGCGAATTGGCCCGTGAAGCACGTACTGCCGATCGGTGGAATCGACTCCATCCGGAAGAAACTCCTCATAAGAGCTTCCTGGACTCGAAGGTGGAAGGGATGCCTGGTCCTGTGATTGCCGCGAGTGACAACGTTCGTGCGGTTCATGATCAGATTCGCCAGTGGATTCCCGGACAATATGTAGCACTGGGAACTGATGGTTTCGGTCGTAGCGATACTCGGGAAAAACTTCGGGAACACTTCGAAGTCAATGCCGAGCATACTGTCTATGCAACTCTGGTTGCTCTGGCGAACGAAGGCAAGATCGACTGGAAACTGGTTAAACAGGCTCAGACAGATCTCGAAATTGACCCTGATAAAGTTGATCCTCTGTACGCGTAGAAGATCGCTTTTCAGTTCCTGTAGATATTTTGATAACTGGATTAAAATCTGAAGTCGGCAGGATGTCCGTCTTCAATTCCAATCATCGATACGTGTGAGGTTCGCACACAGATCGAGTTTGAATCACTTTTTAAGAAACAGCTAAGTATGTCGATTGAATTTAAGCTTCCAGAAGTTGCGGAAGGTGTGAACGAAGCGGACATCTCTTCCATCTCGGTGAAAGAGGGGGATACGATCTCTGCCGGTTCCGTAGTCATGGAAGTGGAAACTGAGAAAGCAGTCGCCGAAATTGAATGTCCACATGCTGGAACTGTTTCCAAGATTCACGTATCCGAAGGGGACTCAGTTCCCATCGGTGCTGTGCTGTTGACCATTTCCGAATCAAACGGCGCAGCTCCGGCTGCACCCGCAGCTGCTAAAACTGCGGAACCCAAATCGGAACCAGCTCCCGCTAAAGCGGAAGCTCCCAAACAGGAATCCGCTGCACCTGCACCTGCCAAAGCTGCACCGGCTCCTGCGGCTCAGCAAACAAAACCGACGACAGCCGAAAACGGACAGGTTCCTCCTCCGGCGACTCCTTCTACTCGTCGCCTGGCACGCGAACTGGGTGTCGATCTGCATCTGGTGAATGGTACCGGTCCGGGTGGTCGAATCACGGTGGAAGATGTGCAGGGGTTTGTTCGTCAGTTAACTTCCGGAGCGGGTGTTGCTTCTGGAGGTGGTGGACCGATCGCTGCTCCTCCGCTGCCTGACTTCTCCAAATATGGAGAAGTAGAACGTCGCAAACTGAGCAAGCTCGAGCGGACCTCAGCGTCGAACCTCAGCATGGCCTGGCAGGTCATTCCGCATGTGACCCAACATGATCTCGCCGACATCACAAACCTGGAAGCGTCCCGTAAAACCTTCATGGCGACTGTTGGTAAAAATGGTCCCAAGGTGACGATGACTGCTGTGGCTGTAAAAGCCGCTGTTAATGCACTCAAAGCTTTCCCGCACTTCAATGCGAGCTTCGACGCCCAGGCCGGCGAACTGGTCCTGAAACAGTATTACAACATTGGGATCGCTGTTGATACACCTTACGGACTTGTGGTCCCTGTTATCAAAAATGCAGATAAGAAATCGATCCTGGAAATTGCCCAGGAGACGACGGAACTTGCTATCAAAGCTCGTGATCGCAAGTTGTCCATGGATGAAATGCAGGGAGGAACCTTCACCATCACGAATCTTGGTGGGATTGGAGGAACGGGGTTCACTCCGATTGTGAACTACCCCGAGGTCGCCATTCTGGGAATGTGTCGCAGTCGTAATGAGCTCTCCCTGGAAAATGGAGAGATCACCGAACGAATGATGATGCCGCTCTCGCTGTCATATGACCATCGTGTCATTAATGGTGCCGATGCTGCCCGGTTTGTTTCCAAACTGGTCCGCTCCTTCTCTGATATGTTCCAGTTATTGACCGACTGTTAATCGTCGATCGAATTCAGTCTGCCAGTCAGCTTGATCAGGATCATTGCTGGACAGTGCGGATTGTCTTCACCGCTACCAGCAGGGACGGCGGAGGGACAAGGATGCCTCAATTAAAAAATTCAATTGAAAGCTGATTGCAGCATCAAGCACAGAACGCGGGACCTTGATTTCCGTTCGCGAATTAAACCCTGCTTGTGCTCTGATCGAAAACACTGAAAGCAAGTTATTATGGCGGAAACGCTGGGTGGTGAATGTGATGTGGTCGTGATTGGTGGCGGTCCTGGTGGTTATCCAGCGGCGTTCGAAGCAGCCGATCATGGTAAGTCAGTCATCCTGGTTGATGAAGATCCTCGTCTGGGGGTGTCTGTGCCAATCGGGGATGTATCCCTTCCAAAGCCTTGCTGCACGTTTCCAAGTTACTGCATGAAGCCCAGGAGGCGGAACATTGGGGTGTCTCCTTCGGCAAACCCAAGGTCAACCTGGATAAACTTCGCGAATATAAAAACGGCGTTGTCGAGCAGCTCACCGGCGGTATCGGTCAGCTGGCCTCCGCTCGAAAAGTCGAGCGTGTTCAGGCACGCGGTTCATTCATCGATTCCAATACACTGGACCTGCTGCGAGATGGCAAATCGGTGGGGCAAGTCAAATTCAAAGAAGCCATTATCGCTACTGGCTCTGTACCGGTGATGCCTCCGATGTTTCGTCTCAATGACGATCGCGTGATGGACTCCACCGGGGCACTCGAACTCAAAGATATTCCCAAACGATTTCTAATTATTGGCGGAGGAATCATCGGGCTTGAACTGGGGCAGGTTTATGCTTCGCTCGGTTCGCAGGTCACCGTCGTCGAAATGCTTCCACAAATTGCGACAGGTGCTGATCGTGATCTGATCAAACCACTCCAGAAACGGTTGGAAGGCGAGTTCGAAGCGATTCATGTGAATACGAAGGTGAACAGTCTCCAGGCAACGCGAAGTGGAATCGTTGCCGAACTGGAAGGGGAGGGAGTCACCTCGCCCCAAACATTCGATCGTGTACTCGTCTGCGTGGGACGTCGTCCCAATAGTGCGAACATGGGGTTGGAAAACACGAAGGTGGAAGTCGACGAAAGAGGATTTATTCCTGTCGATGCCCAGCGCCGTACCTCAGAACCGCATATCTACGCCATTGGCGATGTGAATGGAAACCCGATGCTCGCCCACAAAGCGACACGCGAAGCCAAAGTCGCCGTTGGTTCAATTCTGGGTGAACCGGAAGCATTTGATCCCGCTGCGATTCCTTCTGTGATCTACACCGATCCGGAAGTGGCCTGGTGTGGAATTTCGGAGCTGGACGCCAAGGAAAAGAACATCCCTGTGAAGGTGACCAAGTTTCCCTGGGGAGCTTCGGGTCGAGCGAAAGCGATTGATCGCCCGGAAGGTCTGACAAAGTTATTCTTCGATCCCGACACAGATCGCATCATTGGTATGGGGATTGTGGGCCCTGGAGCGGGCGAACTGATTGCGGAAGGGGTGCTGGCAGTTGAGACTGCCACCCTGGCTCGCGATATGGCGGCCACCATCCACGCGCATCCGACTTTGTCTGAGACGCTGATGGAATCAGCAGAGAGTGCATTCGGACAGGCGACTCACGTCTTTCGTCCCAAGCGAAATTAAGCTCTTTGAGAGTCCGGCAGTTTTTTGCAGGAATGGCAGTAGGTCATGGAGTGCGGGTGCAAGTTTTTACCGCACTCGATTATCTAATCAGAGAAATTCTGAATCGCCGCGTTCTCATAATCGAGAAACAGGATCAATCTCTCCTCAAGTTCTGATTGTTCTCTGAAATCTCCTGCAACTTACCTATCCAAAAAAAAATCGAACGATAAGATACCGGTGTTTAAGCTTTTAACGACGTTCGATGAATCGCCATCATGCTGAGCCGGTTCAGGTTTAACCTGTCTTTTCAGATTGCCTGTTTTAATTCAGGACGATTTTGAACGGAGTTAAAACAGCCTCGTTTGATTCATGACTGCTCTCGATTTGCTCATCTCTTGGCAAATCGATTCTCTGGTTGTTCTGCAACTATGAGATTGAAGCAAAATGGTTTCTCCTGCCTGATGCCTGTCAGACCTGTCTCTCAAAAATAAACTTGAAGGCTCCTTTTAGAGTACTTGAGTACCTTTTGAGTAGGGTTTGTAACTGGCTCCTGAGTATTCACCAGAATAGTCACTTTCACTGGATGGCTATTCATGTGGTTTTTCAGTATGGTTTGTTGAAATCACAGCTTCTATAAAGTGTTAATTCAAACGGAATGAATCTCTACATCAATTGAGTTTCGTTCATTAATCAAGACGATAGATAAGAACTCACGGGAATCTGCTGACAGGTTCCATTTCATAAAACGCGTTCTTGCCGATGATTCAGGGATCGCAATCGAGATGATTACAATTTCGAAAGGGGTTCGCCTTCCGATTGAAGGTGAACCAAAGCAGGAAATCCAGGATGGTCCCGCCATTTCGCGAGTGGCTTTAGTCGCCGACGATTACTACGGCATGAAGCCCACTATGGTTGTTGCTGAAGGGGACCACGTCAAACTGGGCGATGTCCTCTTCACCGATAAAAAAACAGAGGGCGTCTGTTACACCGCCCCTGCCAGCGGAAAAGTGGTCGAGATCAACCGTGAAGCGAAACGGGCTTTTCAATCAATTGTGATTGAAAAATCAGGGAGCGATTCGGTTCAGTTTGAATCCTATTCTGATACCGACATTTCTACTCTGGATGCCGGTAAAGTCCGCGAATTGCTGGTGAAGTCCGGTATGTGGACAGTCCTGCGGACCCGACCTTACAGTCGTATCCCCGCCATCGACTCCAAACCACGTTCCATCTTCGTAACCGCGATTGATACACATCCACTCGCTCCTGATCCTCAGTTGGTCATCAGCCAGAATGAAGTCGCATTCCTGCAGGGAGTGAAAGTTCTCGGTCGCTTGACCGATGGCAAAGTTTACCTTTGCCGTGGTAAAGGAAAATCACTTCCCGGCCATGAGCTGAACTTCGTGGCAGAGCAGGAATTTGCCGGTCCACATCCAGCAGGTCTGCCTGGAACACACATCCATTTCCTCGATCCTGCGAGTGAGGAACGAGTTGTCTGGCATGTCGATTATCAGAATGTGATCGCCATCGGACGACTTTTCACCGAAGGTGTCCTATCCACAGAACGCGTCGTCGCTCTGGCTGGACCTTCTGTAAAAAATCCTCGTCTTATTCGCACTCAGGTCGGAGCATGCCTGAGTGAGCTTGTTAAAGATGAGCTGCAGGGGGAGAGCAACCGAATCATTTCCGGGTCTGTCTTCGGAGGCCGCACTGCTGCAGGTCCGTTTGATTATCTGGGCCGATTCCATAATCAGGTTTCGGTGCTGCCGGAAGGTCACGAACGCGAGCTCTTTGGCTGGCAGAAACCAGGTTTGAATAAGTTCTCGGTGACACGCGCCTTCGCCTCGGCTTTACGAACAATGGATCGCAAAATTCCGTTTACCACCTCAACTCATGGTAGTAAGCGGGCCATGGTCCCCATCGGGTCCTACGAAAAAGTAATGCCTCTGGATATCCTCCCTACCCAGTTACTGCGGGCCATCATCATTGGTGATACCGAAGACGCCAAAGCACTTGGTTGTCTGGAACTGGATGAGGAAGATCTGGCACTTTGCACCTTCGTCTGTCCCGGTAAATACGAATATGGTCCTCTGCTTCGATCCTGCCTGGTGCAGATTGAAAAAGAAGGTTAGTCGATTTTCAATATTGAATTACAGTAGTGCTGCTTCTGTCTTGTTTGTCATAACAGAAAACCATTCACTGAAATAACCGACTTGTCGGTAAACGATTTCGAAGCGAAACAGTTATGAAAGCTTTGCGAAACCTCTTAGACCGCCTCGCTCCTAACTTTGAGCATGGTGGCAAATGGGAAAACTTTATCCTCTGTATGAAGCAGGGGACACCTTCCTGTTTACCCCGGGCGAGGTCACTAAATCCAACTCGCACGTGCGCGATGCGCTCGATCTCAAACGGATGATGACCATGGTCATCGTCGCGTTACTCCCCTGTATCTACATGGCGTTGTATAACACCGGTTATCAGGTCAACCTGCATGCAGATTCGGCTGAACAAGCCGGTACCTGGCAGGCAGAGTGGTATGCGATGCTCGGATTGGGCTTCGATCACACCAGTTGGGTCGACAACATGGTTTTAGGGGCTTTCCATTTTCTTCCCGTCTATATTGTCACCATGGCTGTCGGGGGGCCTGGGAAGGTCTCTTCTCCATGGTGCGTAAACATGAAATCAACGAAGGATTCCTGGTCACCGGGATGCTCTTCCCGCTTACACTTCCCCCACCATTCCTCTCTGGCAGGTTGCCCTGGGGATTTCTTTCGGGGTGGTGATTGGAAAAGAAATTTTCGGAGGAACAGGACGAAACTTCCTGAACCCCGCCAACTGCCCGTGCCTTCCTCTACTTCGCTTATCCGGCCGCCATCTCTGGTGACAAAGTCTGGACTGCCGTAGAAGGTTTCAGTGGAGCGACTCCCTTAGGAGCGGCCGCTGCAAATGGAATGCAGGGCATCTACGACACTGGTGTCACCTTCGGACAGGCGTTCCTCGGTACGATGCAGGGCTCGATGGGTGAAACATCGACTCTCGCCTGTCTCATTGGTGCCGCGATTTTAATTATCACTGGAATCGGCTCCTGGAGAATTATGCTGGCCGTAGTAATCGGGGCACTGGCATTATCCTCCATTCTGTTCCTGATTCCGGGTGTCGATAACCCAATGTTCCAGATGAACCCGATCTGGCACCTCGCCGTAGGTGGTTTCGCCTTCGGTACCGTTTATATGGCTACAGACCCCGTATCGGCCTCGATGACCGATCGTGGAAAATGGTTTTATGGATTCCTGATTGGTGCCATGACCATTCTGATTCGTGTGATCAACCCGGCATTTCCCGAAGGCATTATGCTTGCCATTCTCTTCGGGAACGTGTTTGCACCGTTGATCGATTACTTCGTCATCCAAGCTAACATTAAGAGAAGGTTGGCCCGAAATGCAGCGTGATTCGGTCCAGAATGTGATCGTCGTCTCCCTGGGAGTCTGTCTGGTCTGCTCCGTTATTGTTTCGTTTGCCGCAGTCAGTTTGCGTCCGAAACAGGAGGAAAACCAGCGGATTGAATTCCAGCGGAATATCCTGGTTGCCGCCAGTTTATGGGATGCCGCCGAAGGCAAACCTACAAACGGGAGCGGAACTATTCCCGAGGTCTTCGAGAGCAGTGTGGAAAAACATCTGGTCGACCTGGATACCGGTGAATATGTCAAACCGGAAGATGTTGATTTCAATATCGACGAATATGTCGCCAAACAGGCCGCTAAAGACCCGGCCATGAGCCAGCAACTTCCTCCGGCTGAGGACATTGCCAGTATTAAACGTCGAGAAAAGTATGCCTTCGTTTACGAAGTCAAAGGTTCCGATGGCTCGGTTGAGCAATATGTCTTTCCAATTCGAGGATACGGTCTCTGGTCTACCCTGAGAGGCTTTCTGGCACTCGGTAAAGATTTGAAAACCGTGCAGGGAATCACCTACTACGAACATGCAGAGACTCCCGGTTTGGGAGGCGAAGTTGATAGCCCCGTCTGGAAAGCCAAATGGAAAGATAAAATCGCTCTCGATGATGAGGGTGATGTTGTGCTTAATGTGATCAAAGGAAGTGTGGACACCGCAGGTGATCCAGACGCTGCTTATAAAGTGGATGGGTTATCAGGAGCCACCATCACCACCAAAGGGGTCGATAACATGATCCATTACTGGCTGGGTGAGCATGGTTTCGGTCCTTTCATTACAAAAATTAAAACCGAGGGAGGGAACTAATGGCTGGTAAATCGCCTAAAGATGTTCTGCTGGACCCTGTTCTCAATAATAACCCGATCGCCTTACAGATTCTCGGAATTTGTTCCGCTCTGGCTGTGACAGTCAAGCTGGAAACATCTGTCGTGATGGCTTTGTCGGTAACGATTGTGACCGCTTGCTCCAGTGCGGCAGTCAGTTTCATCCGCAAGCACATTCCGAACAGCATTCGTATCATCGTGCAGATGACGATCATCGCCTCACTGGTGATTGTGGTCGATCAGATCATGAAAGCGTATCTGCCCAGTGTCAGTAAAACGCTGTCCGTCTTCGTCGGTTTGATCATTACCAACTGTATCGTGATGGGACGTGCTGAAGGTTACGCCATGAAAATGGCCCCCAGATGAGCTTCCTCGATGGGATCGGAAACGGACTCGGTTACAGCTTCATCCTGATCTGCGTCGCTTTTATCCGGGAACTGTTTGGTTCCGGCAAACTGTTTGGAGCCACTTTACTCGCTGTTAAGTCAGGCGATGAAGGCTGGTATGTTCCGAACGGGCTCTTGTTATTACCTCCCAGTGCTTTCTTCATCATCGGCCTGTTGATCTGGGCAATCCGCACCATCAAACCGGAACAGGTTGAGGAGTAATAGAAATATGTCTGATTTTGAGACCTTATTAAGCCTCTTTATCAAATCGGTTTTCATTGAAAACCTGGCACTCGCATTCTTTCTGGGAATGTGTACCTTCCTGGCTGTTTCCAAGAATGTGAAAACAGCGATTGGACTGGGGATTGCCGTACTTGTTATTCAGGCTATTACCGTTCCAGCAAACAATCTGCTCTTTCAGTTTGTATTGAAACCGGGGCTCTCGCCTGGATGAGTGACAGCTATGCGGATGAAGATCTCTCCTTCCTGGGATTGATCAGTTACATCGGTGTGATTGCGGCGATGGTTCAGATTCTGGAGATGGCCCTCGATCGATTCTTTCCCCCGCTTTATAACGCTCTCGGAATTTTCCTGCCGCTGATTACGGTGAACTGCGCCATTCTGGGTGGATCACTATTCATGGTGGAGCGGGATTATAACTTTTCCGAATCGGTCACTTATGGAATTGGCTCCGGCCTCGGTTGGGCACTGGCCATTATGGCACTGGCGGGTATTCGTGAAAAACTGAAATACAGCGACGTCCCTCCAGGATTGCGTGGTCTGGGCATCACATTTATTACTGTCGGTCTGATGGCGATGGCCTTCATGTCATTCTCTGGAATCAGCCTGTAAGTTTTTAAATACCCCTTACGAAGCCTGTTCTTGTTCGAACTTTGCTCAGTGAGTTGATAATCAATGGTAACTCCTATCATCCTTGGTGTTGTTTTTTTCGTCGTCATTGTCGGGGCGCTCGTGGCCCTGATTCTGGTTGCCCGATCGAGACTCGTTTCCTCTGGCGATGTAAACATTCTGATCAACAATCAGAAGAAAATTACCGTTCCTGCCGGAGGTAAACTTCTCGGTGCACTCGCGAATGAGGGAATCTTTGTTTCCTCCGCTTGCGGTGGTGGTGGTACCTGTGCCCAGTGTGAAGTGAAAGTACTGGAAGGTGGTGGGGACATTCTGCCCACTGAGAAAACGCACATCTCAAATCGCGAAGCTCGCGAAGGTTGTCGACTTTCCTGTCAGGTTGCTGTGAAGCAGGATATGAAAATCGAAGTTCCCCCCGAGGTCTTCGAGACCAAAAAATGGGAATGCGAAGTTATTTCCAACCACAACGTCGCCACTTTCATTAAAGAGTTCAAACTCGGCCTGCCTGCCGGTGAAGACGTGAACTTCAAAGCAGGTGGATACATTCAGATTGAAGTCCCACCTCACCAGCTCAAATATAAAGACTTCGACATTGAACAGGAGTACCACGAAGACTGGGACAAGTTCAATGTCTGGCGATATGAATCAAAAGTTGATGACGAGACCATTCGAGCTTACTCAATGGCCAACTATCCCGGGGAAAAAGGGATCATCATGTTGAACGTCCGTGTGGCCACACCTCCCCCACGGGCACCTGAAGGCATTCCCCCCGGAAAAGTATCCTCCTACATCTTCAATTGTAAACCAGGTGACAAAGTCACGATTAGTGGACCCTATGGTGAGTTCTTCATCAACGAGACAGATGCCGAAATGATTTACATCGGTGGGGGGGCTGGTATGGCACCGCTTCGCTCACACATTTTCGAGCTGTTCAAAAATCGAAAAACAAATCGTAAAGTTTCTTACTGGTACGGTGCCCGTAGTATGCGGGAAATGTTCTACCAGGACGAATTCGAGGACATCGAAAAAGAGTTCGATAACTTCAAATTTCATATCGCTCTGTCTGAGCCGATGCCCGAAGATAACTGGACTGGCTATAAAGGTTTCATTCACCAGGTTCTGCTGGAGAATTATCTGAAAGATCATCCTTCTCCAGAAGATATTGAATACTACATCTGTGGGCCCCCTATGATGCTTTCCGCCGTCCGCAAAATGCTGGACGATCTGGGAGTCGAGCCTGAAAACGTCCGCTTCGACGATTTCGGTGGCTAGAGCCCACACCTTCGCCGAAAAGACATCAAAATATTTCGAGACCATCATGAGACAGTCGTCCTTGCTGAACCGGTTCCACTGGACAGGACACTCTCTCCTGATGGTCTTTTTTATGTCTGCTCCATTGCTGATCTTTACCGGATGTGACAGCAGTCTGACCAGAATTCCTGTCCAACTCAGCGGACAGACAATGGGAACCTATTTTGATATTCGCTTCAATGAAGTCCCTGAGGGCGAAACCAAGGAATCAATTCTGCTCAAGGTTGAAGCTGAACTCGATCGACTCAATAAATTGATGTCGACCTGGCAGTCCGACTCAGATCTGATGCAGTTCAATAACTCGGAAACAACTGACTGGTATCCGATTCATCCTGAAATTGAACTGGTCGTCGCGAATGCTCTCGATATCAGCAGGCTTTCAGGGGGAACCTTTGATGTGACAGTCGGTCCCCTGGTTGAAAAGTGGAATTTCGGAGTACCGCAACAGGATTTCCACGTTCCGACGGAAGAGGAATTACAGACACTGTCAGAGTATGTAGGATGGGAACTTGTCGAGACACGCAGAGCAGAACCGGCACTGAAAAAAACGAATCCACATGTCTTTCTGAATCTCTCGGCCATTGCCAAAGGTTACGCAGTTGATCGAGTGGGACAGGTGCTGGAAGATACAGGCATCAGGAATTATCTGGTCAATATTGGCGGTGAAATGGTCGCCCGTGGCAAAAAGCCTGATAAGGATTACTGGCACGTGGCCATCGAAAAGCCCTCGGCGACTTCTGCTGCTGCTCCGGAAGTTCTGAAAGCGATTCCCCTGTATAATCAGGCTCTGGCCACATCGGGTAATTACCGGAACTATTTTGAGGATGCCGATGGAAATCGTTATTCCCACACACTCGATCCACGAACCCGTAAACCAGTCACCCATCAACTGCTTTCAGTTTCTGTGATAGATAAGACTTGTATGCGTGCGGATGCTTTAGCGACCGCTCTGATGGTGATGGGGCCTGATGAGGCACGCGAATTTGTCGGGCAGCATCAGCTTGCCATTTATCTGGTCTATCGGGACACCGAGGGGGGACAGATCGAGTGGTCTTCGCCCCAGTTCAAGTCTGCCACTCAAAATCCTTGAATCAGTGTGAAAAACACAATGAAAAACGCAGTTTCAGGCGCGACTTTTACGACTGAAGACTGGAATTTCAACGGACATCAATAGAGACCCGTCTGAATCAGGCATATAATATAAAGTGTCTGGATTGAACGCCCGGAAGTACTGACTCGGGTCGGGACGGAGTTTCAATTCCTGAATTTTGAATACTCAGTCTCAGTATTTATTCTTCAAATTAAGTTTCTCAATAGCTCAAACCGGTTACAAATAGAGTCATGAATTATCTGGTTATTTTAGGGATCACCGCCGGCATTTTTCTGGTGGCAGTCATTGCCATGAGTGTCGGAATTTTATTGAGTAATCGATCTCTCAAAGGAACATGTGGCGGATTAGCCAACATGACGGACAGTCATGGTAACTCCATCTGCGATGCCTGTACGAATCCGTCACCAGAATGTCGTGGACGAGCCGAACATGCGACTGAGGATGATGATGAGTGATTGCTTATTAACTCTCCACCAGTAACAACTCTCTCGCTTACTGCCCAGGTCGGAATTGATTCAACCAGATTGACTTCTCGATGGATTTACAACACGCAGATATCACCATTGTTGGCGGGGGAATTGTCGGTCTGGCAACCGCATATCAGCTGACGCGCGAGTATCCTCAGAAAAAAGTTTTCGTTCTCGAAAAAGAATCCCGCCTTGCCCAGCATCAGACGGGTCACAACTCCGGTGTGCTTCATTCGGGAATCTATTACCGGCCAGGTTCCCTGCGAGCCACGAATTGTCGTGCCGGCAAACTGGCGATGGAAGAATTCTGCCGCAATGAGGAAATCAATTACGATATCTGCGGCAAGGTGATCGTGGCAGTTAATGAAGCAGAGCTCCCGGCGCTCGATCGTATTTATGAACGTGGGCAGGCGAATGGAGTGAATTGCACCATCATTGATCAGGGGCGATTGCGAGAGTTGGAACCGCACGCTGCCGGTATAAAAGCGATCCACGTTCCTGAAGCTGGAATTGTAGATTACGTACAAGTCGCCGAACGTATGGCTGAGCGTATTCGAGAAGCGGGCGGGACAATTCTGACCAGTGCTGAAGTACTCAACTTTCGCCGGCATACCGATCACATCATGGTCGAAAGTAAAGCAGGAACGATTGAAAGTAAGTTTGTCGTTACCTGCGCTGGTTTACAAAGTGACCGGGTAGCACGCTTGGCTAATGAGCGATTCAATGCCCGGATCGTTCCCTTCCGGGGGGAATACTACGAACTGAAACCAGAAGCACATCATCTCTGTCGTACCCTGATCTACCCTGTACCTGATCCCAAGTTCCCATTTCTGGGGGTCCACTTCACACGCATCATTCATGGTGGTGTTGAATGTGGTCCGAACGCCGTGCTCGCTTTTGCACGTGAAGGTTATCGCAAATCGGATATCAACCTGCGTGACCTTTATGAGTCCCTGACTTACACGGGTTTTCTCAAGCTCGCCTTAAAGAACTGGCAGACAGGGTTAGGCGAAATGTGGCGTTCTTACAGCAAATCAGCTTTTGTAAAAGCGCTACAGCATCTCATTCCAGAGCTCCGTTCAGATCATCTCATTTCTGTTCCTGCGGGTGTTCGGGCTCAAGCTCTCGGGCCGGATGGCAGCCTCGTTGACGACTTCATTATCAATGAATCGGAACGCATGGTACTGGTGGGAAATGCCCCCTCGCCTGCGGCCACTTCTTCGCTGAACATCGGCAAAATCATTGTCGAGAAACTGGCTGGACAGTTCTAATTCAGAACTAACTTACGGTACTGACGTTAGACTTTCCCGGGTGAATGTGGATAGACTGAGATGATCCTATGTTCTCTCATCACTCCGCGTTACACCCCGAGGAGCCTTTCTGTATGGCCAGCATTTATGATTTGAAACCGAAGTTTCAAGGATTATTACGCCCCATCTCGAATAGTCTGGCTGCTAAGGGGGTGACCGCGAATCAAGTGACCCTGCTCGCCCTTGTGCTTTCAGTCCTGTTGGGAGCACTCATTGCCTTTTATCCAAAGCAGCAGTGGTTACTCCTGTTACTGCCACCCTTTCTCTCCTGCGGATGGCACTCAATGCGATTGATGGCATGCTAGCCCGCGAGCACAACATGAAATCAAATCTCGGGTTGGTCCTGAATGAATTGGGCGACGTCATCGCTGATAGCGCCTTATATCTTCCCTTCGCACTGATTCATAACATTCTCCTATTCTGGTGACGATCGTGGTGCTGCTGGCCGTGCTCAGCGAAATGACGGGCATTATTGGAGTGCAACTGGGGACCATTCGCCATTATGAGGGACCACTTGGAAAAAGTGATCGAGCTTTTTGTTCGGGTTGATTGGCCTGTTAGTCGGGTGTGGTTTGAATCCCCAACCCTGGATTGATTATCTCCTCTGGGCGATGATCATTCTGCTGTGTGTCACAATACTGAATCGGGCTCACAAAGCTTTGAAGGAAGTAAATCAGCCGAGCAGTGAATCGGATCAACAATCTCCTCCCGAGCCAACACCAACCGAACCGACCCTTTAATCCTTGTGACTGGCAGAGTTGTACTGGAAGAAAAATGGATATCGATCACTTAACGACTGAAGTGCGCGGGCTCTGGCTGGAATCCTGCTGCTTCAGACCGTCGCGTCCCTGATTGTGTTTGTCTTATGCAAGCTGCAACCGGGAAAAGATCGTGTCGAACTGGTGGCTCGCATGAAAACATGGTGGATCATCATCCTTTCATTCGGAGCGGCCTTTCTTCTGGGTAAAACGACGTTACTCTGCTTTTTCGGTTTCGTCAGTTTTCTGGGGATGAAGGAATACTTCTCCCTGATTCCCGCACGGAGAGCCGATCGCCGTGTCCTCTTCTGGGCCTACCTCTCAATCCCTTTGCAATACTACTGGATTCATATTGAGTGGTATGGAATGTTCATCGTCTTCATTCCCGTTTACATGTTCATGCTCATTCCATCACGCATGATCTTAACGGGCGAAACCGAAGGGTTTCTTCGCTCGGTGGGAATGGTGCAATGGGGATTGATGACAACCGTTTTCAGCTTGTCGCACGCGGCAGCGCTGATTGCGATGGAGTGGAATACCGAGGCACGAAATCTACTTAACTGGCCTTATGAAAAAAGTGAGTTAATACCGGGTTACGGTTTGCTGATCATGCTGATTGCACTCACGCAAATGAATGATGTCGCACAGTACATCTGGGGGAAATCATTTGGAAGGAAAAAGATTGCCCCGCATGTCAGCCCTGGCAAAACAGTCGCCGGTTTTCTGGGAGGTGTGGTGACGACGGCGATCGTAGCGAGCCTGGTCGGTCCCTGGTTGACCTCCATGTCACTCAAGTACTCATTTCTCGCCGGACTCATCATTGGAGTGGGTGGTTTCTTTGGTGATTTAAGCATCTCGGCCCTCAAACGCGATCTGGGAGTCAAGGATACCAGCACTTTGCTTCCCGGGCATGGAGGTGTCATGGATCGAGTCGATAGTTTAACCTTTACGGCACCCCTCTTTTTTCATTTCGTCTATTACCTTTACTTCTAAGAGTGAACCTCTCGTTCAATGAACCAGTTTCTACGAGCCCTCTTTTTCCTGATCATCATACGGCCGGTTGCCTTAATCGTCCTGGGTTTAAATGTGCGCCGGCGGGAGCAATTACCAGCAAAAGGGCCCGCCATCATTGTGGCCAATCATAACAGCCACCTGGATGCCCTCGTCCTGATGACACTCTACAACACTCGCAAAATGCGATACGTGCAACCTGTCGCCGCGGCAGATTATTTTCTGACGAATAAATATCTCGGCTGGTTTGCCACTCGCATCATTGGCATCATTCCCCTTGACCGCAAAGTAGATAAAACCAAAGGGAATTTATTCGCTCCGATTGATGATGCCCTCGCCGCCGGGCAGATTCTGATTCTCTTTCCGGAAGGTTCCCGGGGAGATCCGGAAAAGCTGGAACAGTTCAAAACGGGGATATCCCGTATTGCTCAACATCATCCCGATGTGGACATTGTTCCCGTCTACATGCACGGGTTAGGAAAAGCTTTACCGCGCGGCGAAGCGTTACTCGTCCCTTTTTTCTGCGACATCTTTGTAGGTAACAGCTTCCAATGGCCTGGAAGTCGAGCCGAATTTATGGATCACCTCTCCCATGAGATGCAGACTTTGGCCGCTGAGAAGCCTCATTCGGACTGGTGATCATTAAAATCACTGATTCAAAAGAAATGCAGTAACAGTCACCAGATATTTATCCATAAATCTATTCTATGTCTGTGGATAACGGGCGACAATTGGCATTCGACGTCCAGAACCAAAGGCGCGCTGTGAGAGTTTGATGCCAGGGGGCATCTGACGCCGTTTGAATTCGTTGCGGTCGAGGCGATTAATAACCCACTGGACGGTCTCCGCTGGATAAGACTCCGTCAGAACGCTGAATGATTTCTCCTGTTCGATCAAGCCAGTCAGGATCGCATCGAGAATCGGGTAGGGAGGAAGCGTATCCTGATCGAATTGATCGGGGGCGAGTTCTGCGCTGGGGGCTTTCTCGATGATGTTGTTTGGAATGACCTCGCAGCCTTCACATTTTTCGTTAATGTAACGGCTCAAGGCATAGACATCCTGTTTGAACAGATCGCACAGCACAGCGAAACCGCCTGCCATGTCACCGTAGATCGTACAGTAGCCGATGGCGAGTTCGCTTTTATTACCCGTCGCGAGCGCGATCCACCCGTAACGATTGCTGCGTAACATCACAATCGCACCGCGGATACGGGCCTGCAGGTTCTGGTCTGACAGACTGGCGGCTTCTCCCTGTAAGTCCTCGCCAATCACCGGTAATCCTTCGTAAGCACGATGGACATCATCGATCGGAATCGTTTCGTGATCTATTCCTAAAGCATGGGCGAGTTTTAAGGCATCGTGTACCGAGTGATCACTACTGTAACGGCTGGGCATCAACAGGCCATGGACGTTCTGGGGTCCCAATGCTTTAGCAGCGATGTATGCAGCGAGTGCCGAATCTATCCCGCCCGATAAACCCAGTACACAATCGGTGAACCCCGATTTATGCATGTAATCACGTAAACCAAGAATCAGGGCGTCGAGTAATTCCTGTTCGTAGTCGCGCTTTTGACGAGTCTCCGCGCTTTCAGTTCCGAACTTTCGACATACTCGATGCAACTTTCGAAGGGGACCAGTTCTGCCGAGATTTTTCCCTCCCGGTTCATGACGAAACTCCGACCATCGAATACAAGGTCGTCATTCCCACCCACCTGATTAACGAACAGGAAGGGAAGCTGATGTTTCAGGACATGTTTACGGACAAGGTCCTCCCGCAGGTAAGGCTTCTGTTTTTCGAATGGGCTGGCCGAGAGATTAATCAGAATCTCCGCTCCTTTACTGACCAGTTGTTGAACCGGGTCCGGATAACGTTGCGGTTCTTCGTGATAGTAAGTCGACTCTGTTCCCCACCAGGCATCTTCGCAGATATGAACTCCCAGGCGAGTTCCTTTGAATTCAATAGGTTCCACTCCATGAGCTGCCCGGAAGTAACGGTGTTCGTCAAAGACATCGTAGTTGGGAAGTAGCGTCTTATGGATCGTCTGCTGCACCTCTCCCTGGTAGAGCAGGCTGGCAGCGTTTGCAAATCGTTTGGCGGGTAACTCAGCTACAGTCGGGTGACCAATCAATACGCCCAAATCCGGAGGAAGTTCCTGTGCCAGTCGAGAAACCTGAGCATCGCAGGCAATGACAAATCCATTTCGCAGCAGTAAATCTTTCGGAGGATAACCACTGACGATCAACTCCGGGCAGATGAGTAACTCCGCACCTGCTTCTGCGGCCTGCTTCGCCGCATCCAGAACCAGTTTACAGTTTCCCTGTAAATCTCCCACGATGGGATTCAGTTGTGCCAATGCAATTTTCAACGTGCTGCTTTCCGTCAAGTATCCTTCGGAACAGGTCTCTCTACATATCTGGAATCACAAAGTCAGTCGAGGGTTCGCCTGCTCCAGAAATTAACTGAAGCAATTCCTATAACATTGGGAATTCCGCCAGAGGACCAATTCCAATAGTCGATTGTTGCGACAGGGGGTAAGCGGCAAGAAGATCCCCTATTCGCTCGCTTGTCATGTTTCGCACCAGGTTCAAGTCATGTTCCACAGAGTGGTATTCCTGTCGATAAACCCAGTTATTTCCGAGCGACGAAAGTCTACCCATGGGGCGTTCAGAGCGAAGTACAATTCGGGAGAGCACCTTGTTCTTCGCCTGTTCCAGTTCCTCAGGAGTAATGCCATTCCGATTCAAATCATCATAGATATTGGCAATGCGTATCAGGTTATCCTGAACCTGCGATGGTCGGCAACCAAGGTAGGTCAACCAGGTTCCACTACCGGCATACTCGTTGTATCCCAGTTCAGCTGCCTCGGCGTGTCCGGGATCAACCAGTTCCCAGTACATGCGGCTCCCACCGTCATCGCCCACTACGACAGAAAGTAGTTCCGCTGCATAGCGTAGATCATCCTTAGCTGAAGGGCCTTTGCCTAACTGCATGATGTGTTGCTGCAGGCTGTCAGGTTTTGTAACCATCTGAATGGAAGGTTGAGGTTCGGCTTCCCGAAGGTCACGTGAAGAAATGCCCGCGGGCCACTGGCTGCAATGTTCCTCAGCCAGTTCGAGAATTTCATCCCAAGTAACATTACCGGCTACAGCCAGAATGATATTACCAGCTTTGTAATGCTCGGCGTGATAGGCACGCATCTGATCGGAAGTAAGCGCCGTAATTGACTCAGGTGAACCGAGGATGCTTTGTCCCAGAGGATGCCCGTGGAAGTGACTTTGCATCACAAGTTCATACGCTTTGAACGAGGGTTGATCGTCGTACATCCCAATCTCTTCCAGGATGACATTCTTTTCCATGTCGAAATCATCTTGGCGCAGAGAGGGGTAAATCAACGCGTTCAACAAGTCAAAAGCCTGCGGCAGATATTCCGGTAATACGGCTGCATAGTACAGGGTGATTTCCTCACTGGTCGAAGCGTTGTACTTGGCACCGATTTCATCAAAGATTCGGTTGATGTCGTCTGCGGTGTATTTTTCATTACCCTTAAAAGCCATGTGCTCCAGAAAATGGCTGACACCGGAAACCGCATCGGTTTCGTCTCGCGAACCGGTGTTCACAAAAATCCAATGGCGACGCTATGAACGTTTGGAGAGAGCTCTCCAATAATCTGCAGGCCATTTTTCAGTTTGGTTTCGTGGAATTTCATATGCGTTTTTCCAGCATGCTGGGGCCGATCGTCAGTATGGTAAAGTCCTCAGGAGGATGCGCTTTGATGAAGGCTTCAACTCGAGGGACAGTCAGGGCGTTAATCTGATCCTGGACTTCGTCGAGTGTGGTGATCCGTCCCAGGTGATGCCAGTCGCGGGCAATACTGGATGATCTCGAATAAGAAGATTCCTGTTGCATCACCAGCGAACTTTTCGCCCGCGCTTTACAACGTTCGAGTTCCGCTCCAGTGATTCCCTCATTCAGTCGATGTAATTCAGCCAGGGTGACATCCAGCGTTTCCTGAGCGCGTTCATTCGTTGTGCCTGCATAGCATAAGACGCGAGCGAGTTGTTTCATACTGCTGTGAGAGGCATAGATTGAATAGCAGAGCCCTCGTTTCTCGCGGACTTCTGTAAATAACCGCGAACTCATTCCCCCACTTAAAATGCTGACGGAAGCCCAGGCTGCATAATACAACGGGTCGCTGTAGGTGATGGAATCATAAGAAATTCCAATGTGTGTCTGTGTTGATTCGTGCTCGATGTGATCCCACTTCGGTCCGACATCCTCTGGTACGATGGCGGGAACATCTTTAGGTTCCCAGTCACCAAATATTTTTTCGACCTGATCCAGAACCTGCTTGAAATCGATGTTCCCCGCAATACCCAGTATGGCGCCGTTCGGTCGGAAGTTCTGTTGGTAATGCTCGTTGATAATTTCATTACTCAAACTCTGGACACCGGCAATGGTCCCCTCGTTCGGTCTTCCCCAGGGTTTAGGGATGCAGCGTTGTTTTAACTCCGAGAAGATTTTCTGGCGAGGCTCATCTTCCAGTGCATAAAGTGACTGCAAGGCACCTTCCTGTGCGGCGTCAAATTGCTCGTCGGGCAAATGCGGTTTCAGGACGATATCGCCATAGATTTTTAAAACTTCAGGAAGATTGTCGGCCAGGGTCGCCCCACTCAGAGTGATGTGGTTGGTGCCAGCCGATTCATTTCTCTGCAAACCAAGATTGTCGAGAGCTGAAGATAAATCTCTGCTGTTACGATTCCCTGCACCCCGGGTTAACATATCAGCCAGGACACAAGCGGTACCGGGGGCCTCCTCGGGGTCATACATGCTCCCTGCCGGCACAAGCATGCTGAATGCGGCTGACTGCACAGCCGGCATCGATTCCATAACGAGTGTCAACCCGTTCGGTAAGACCTCGGTGTGGATTAATTGATCGCTCATAGGTCCTTTGTATTCAGTCTGGAGTCACAGTCTCGGAAATCTTCCCGAAACTCCGGCTAAAACAGACCTCTGGGGTGAAATAGCCGATTCGATGGAAGTGTCCGAAGTATCTCAGAAACACCTGCTTCTAACAAGCAGCGGAGCGGCAAAAGAGCGAATCTCATACCCGGTTACGGGAAGTTTCAGACCTCCCGGCTCTCGTTAAGCTGTTCTGGGAAATCAGGCCGATTAAGACCTGTTTTTTGCATTGTTCAGGCTGTTAGAATGGAGCCTGCTCCGGAGTGCCAGACGGGAAGACAGGTAGGGGGGAACGCTCTCCTTCTGACCTGATGACTGATTGTGTGCCTGGTGATCCGAGCTGAATTTGATTGAACTTCACACAGGGATTCACTGGTGGTTTCAGAACTGAAAAATCGGCGTACCAGAAATAAAGCAGAACACAACTTCAAGATATCGAAAGATGAACTTGAAGCGCTTCGTATTCTGCTAAAAGAAGTTGGACTTCGTTGTACCTCTGCCCGAATTCGAGTCATTCAGGAACTTAAACAGGCTTCTGCCCCGGTAACTCATGCGGAATTAGCGGATAAGCTCGTTCCACTTGGTTTTGATAAAGCAACCGTCTTCCGAAATCTGGTCGATATGGCCGAAGCAGGTCTGCTGCGTCGCATTGAACTGGGCGATCATGTCTGGCGATTTGAGTGGGTTACCCGAGAAATTGGCTCGATGATCACCCTCATTTTCTCTGCACCGCCTGCGGGAAAGTCGCTTGCCTCCACGATTTGAATTTCGATATGTCCGCCTCTGCCAATGGAGGATCATTCGGTGAAGTGACCGAGGTTCTTCTGAAAGGGCAATGTGCGCAATGCCTGGCTGCCGCCACTGATTTTATTCACCTAATCTGTTTCAATTCATTCATTATTCTCCAGTCGAATGGGAGTTGATCTCATGCTGCTGTCTTACTGTAGATTCTGCCTTAGCTTTTCGGTCCTCGCTCTGGTGACAACATCACTCTTCGCTGCAGAAAAATTATTCGTCGCCGAACCTTTAACAGCCGAGAAAGGTTTCGGCAGAATTGAAGGTCCCGCCTGGATGCAGCTGGAAATATCACGCTGTAAATTTCAGGAACAGCAGACCATCGGTAAGACGACTCCTACCGGTGAGACATCGATCTTCCTCAGATTAAAGGGAGAAAGTGTTGGCAACGGAATCCGGTTTGATAAATCCGGGAATATGTTCATTGCAGACTATGTTGTACCGTCCTTAAGTCGATGTGCAGACGCAGAATGTTAAGATCTACGCTCATTCGGACAAAATGTCGCCGAACGATCTCACCATCATGCAGGATGGAACGTTGTTCATCATATCCGAACTGGGGCGAAGAAAAAGGGAACATCTGGCCATCGATCTCGATGGAAGTGTGCATGCTGTTGCCGAAAATATGGGCACCTCAAATGGAATCAATCTCTCCCGATGGCAAACTGTTGTATGTGAATGAAAGTGTCTGGCGAATGTCTGGCAGTATACGATTACGGAGGATAAGCAACTGACAGACAAAAACTCCTCAAGAGATTCGACGACTTCGGTTTCGATGATGGGCGATGTTGACGGGAACCTCTATATCCAGTCGTTATGGCAAAGGGACGGTCGTGAAACTTTTCCGGAGAAAGTCCGGAAATTGACGTATTGGGTCATCAACCGAGTAATGTCTGTTTTGGGACCTGATGACGTACTGTTTACGTCACCGAAGTCGAGCATCAACGCCTGGTTCAATTTCGGGTTGATTGCCCTGGACTCGCCTGAGCTGGCAGGAAAATAATAGAGGTTCTCAGTGATGCCGCGCCGGCGTTCGTAGACGAGTTGCGAACTTATGCAGGCCGAGAAAAACAGCAGCACCGCTCCGACCAGAAGATATTGTGTCCCAGGTTTGCCTTGCAGGAGAGATCAGAAATCCAACAGGCGTTAATCCACGTATGCCTGCCGTCAGGAGTGAGTTGTAGAGGGAGACATATTCGCGTGGTGCGAAGTAGAGGCTGCCGGTTAGCCAGTTGATCAATCCTCCCGCAACGGGCGACCGTGCAGATCGAAATGCCGATCAGAAACCAGATCAGGTTCAGAGTGATGCCCCCGATGGCAAAGCAGATAAAGGCGACCAGTTGCATCAACACGACAACCAGTCGACACTCGATTGGGTTTTTCGTCGTCATCCAGCGGCCCCACAGCGGAGCAGTAGTGAATTCAAGAATAGATGGAATCACGGCCACAATCAGGCCAACCACAATCACGTGAACTTTCTGCTCGGTCAGTTCCAGGTAACCTCGCCCAATTGTTTGCAGCCAAGCGGTTAATCTGGCAACAAGATCTCCTTGAACCAATACTTTTTCCTGCAATATTTCCGCGATGAATATCAGGCACATATGATTCGCAAAGCCTGCCACCGCAAACCCGGTTTGAAACCAGACGAATCGTCGGTCCTGTAGAATGACTTTGATGTTATGGCTGAAGTCAGTCCACAGGGTCGCCCGGGCTTCCCGTTGGCGACGGGGAGGATAGCGAACCGGGATAAAAGCATAGGCAATCGCCGCCAGTAACAGCAGGAACCCGACCGTACAGAAGATTAACCAGTAAAGCTCTGGAAATCGGCTGAACCAGAGATAGCCGAGCAGCGTGATAACTAACGCGCAAACGCCCGCAATTGATTTCAGCCAACCAACGGCCAGTGAGCGTAATGTCGCCGGATAGACGAACTGAAACATATTCATTTCAGCAACGCGCGGTGCGGCCTGTAACAGGTACAGGCTGCTCATCAGCACCACAAAGAGGGTCGCCGAGTTTTGAGTGAGCGGTGTTAACCAGAGTAAGCCTGTCATCAACAGGCAGGGAATCACCACCAGCTTCTTATTACTGACGAACCGCTCCAGCCAGGTAACGACTGGACTAAGCAGGCTGCTCCCACCCGCCACAGCTCCAATCACCGCGAGATGAAATTCCGACCCATCCAAAATCGATTTCAATACGACTGTAGAGAGGGCTGTGAGTGCCACATAAGGCCCTAAACCAAAGTTATAAACTGATTCCAGGCATAAAGCAGGGCGATAGCGATTAGGGAAAGACCGCAGCATTCGGCTCTCTCCCGGCAGTTTGCGTAACAACCGGAAGAAGAGCTGAATGATCCACTGACAGAATTGAGCAACAACTCCATACTGGCTCATCATCTACAGACGAAACTCTCTGTGGTGTTTAAGTCCTGTTGGAAAACGAGCCTAGCTTTCACCACGCAGGCGTTTACCCAGTTTTGCGATTTCATCGGCACAAGCTTTACGGGCTTCTGTGAAACCAGCGACAGTTTTGTTTGCCTGGCGGGTGTAATTCAGAATGATGTCTTCAGCTTCCATCAACGCCTTACAGGCATCGGGAACCTCTGAAGCAATCTCGACGGGAATCGTTGTGACACCGTTACAGTCACCATGCAGCAGTTCACCAGGATAAACGGTGATTCCACCAACAGTCACCGGAATGTTGACGGAGACAATATGACAGTAACCGTGAGCACAGGTGGTCCCCGCTGTAAAGCAGGGGAAATCAATCGCTTCCACCTGATCAAGGTCGCGTCCTGTACCCGATGTGATCAGCCCTTTAGAACCAAACTCTTTGTAGGTGGTACACATCACTTCGCCGAAGGTCGCGGATGCAGTCGGTTCATCAAGATCCTGAAAGAGAATAACAGGTGGACCGGGAATTTCATCAAATGCAGAGAGCTGCTTATCAATGCTGGCATAAACATCGCCACCACGGGGAGGTTTCTGAGAGCGGAATGTGGAGGTCAGTGCAAAACCGACCATCGGCTTCAGTTTGGGGAAGCATGATTTGATCGTTTCATTCATGTATCCTTCATTCCGCGGACGAATGTTAAATAGTTCGATCACATTGCAGACGGTGGGGGTGTCGTACTTTTCAAGTCCGGCGAGAACTTCAGGAGAAAGTGCAGGGGCTGCGGCCATCTTTAATTGCCTTTGAGGGTTGAGCAGGTGGGTCAAAACGGGATGTAGATTTTGTACAGAGTGGTCATCAGAAAGTAATTGTAACTACTCTTTCTAACAGTCCTCAATCATAGCCCGGTTGCCGCCGTCACAACAGTCAACGCTTCGAATTTGACCGTATTCTTCGCTGAAACAGGCACTGTTGTCATGTCATGGGGCTGAAGACTAAAATTGAGCTGTACTCGCACTGTTCCTGACAAAATGACTCATCTTCTGCATGGAAAGCGATTGTATGCCGGATAAGGAAAATTATCAGAGACGTCGGGTACGATACGATTCTCTGGACGAGTTTCGTCTCGATGTCGATTTTTTCGCTCAGCATGCTTATGTGACAGTCGGGAACTGGTCCTACCCGCAGATTCTGACGCATCTCTACCGGGTGATGAATGCCTCATTCGACGGTTTTCCGTTCATGATGCCCTGGCCTGTCCGTTTCATGGCCCGACTCTTCCGGAAACCAGTCTTCCATTTTGGTTTTCCCTCCGGGTTCAAAATGCCCCGTCAGGCAAAACCTTTTCTGCCGGAGGATGCAGAGGATTTGCCAACTGCGGTCGAGAAAATGCACGATGCGATCCACAGGTTACAGGATCATGTCCCTAATAAGCCCCACGCAGTTTTTGGTCACATGGACTACGACGACTGGGTTCGCTGTCACCTGCGGCATGCCGAGCTTCACATGAGTTTTGTCGTCCCATTAACAGGGAGTGATGCGAAGCTGGGCAAGGATGATGCAAATGAATAGTAAGCGGGGAAAGCTCTCCCGAATTTGACCCGTCAGAGGGAGAATCTTGTGAAAAAATACCGTTTTTTTAACAATCATCTCGAAAACGGACAGAGTTTTCGGATAATTGACTCCTCAGGTCGAAACAAATTCCCTGATATACATCTGCTGACCCGGAGGAGAATGGGCTGATTTTCTGTATCATCCGGCTGCTTTCCAGATTGCTCTGGTTACTCTCTCCGAATGATCGCTCTCATGGATGAAGTCCCCACTGGAACAGTGGACTATGACCGGGTTGAGCATCACACACAGCTTTACTGCCCGACCAGTTTTTCTTTTGAACACTAGTTTTCTTGCTGAACACTGTTCTTAAACGTTTGATTTACTTCTGTTGAGACTCCCGTTTTCAATTTCAGGCTTGGAGATTCACAATATGTACCAGGTTGAAGGTGAAATTCAACGACTATTACCTGCAGTTCAACTTCCTGATTACACGTTTGTTCCCGGAACTTCAACTCCCCACCCGATTCGAGATCCCAAAGGTCACAACTACGGACGTCGCGGACGCCCCTCCATGGGTTTGACTGCTGACAACTGGGCTGAGAATCGAGTCTACCTGCTGGCAATCGATTATTTTAACCAGGGTTTCTACTGGGAAGCCAACGATGAATGGGAGCGCCTGTGGCGCGTCTCTGGCCCCGATACCCCAGTCGGACATTTCCTTAAAGGATTGGTCAAACTGGCCGCAGCCGGAGTGAAAGTTCGCGAGAACAGTATCCATGGTGTCCGTCGTCACGCTGCTTCCGCCGGTGAGGTTTTTGCCGATGTTGCCGCCGAAGTGAATCTCGATCACCTCTGTGGTCTGGAATTTGTCATGCTGCAGTTTGCAGCCGACCGGGCCGCTCAGTTAACCTATCGGGACGATTATCCCGATGGCGAACCGATCCGCGTCTTCCCCTTCGCACTGCAACCCGAACCCATGCCATTTGGCTGAAACTCGAACCACCGCCTTTGGGTTAATAACGAATCAAGCCTGATGGCTAACGAACTCTTCACCCTTGTGACGAGAGATGATGCGTAAGAAAAGCCTCCCGTAGAGATGAATGCGGGAGGCTTTCTCGTTTTATAACAGAGCCGAATTACGAGCGTCAGTTAAATATAAGGGTGGTCCAGACAATCTCGTAGAGTTGTCTGGATGCCGCAGGCACATAAAAGCATCGTGTGCTCTTACATCGGAAGGCTTGAGGTAGCGATTTCAATCGTTCCGGAATCATCACTTTTGTGTTGCTCCGCAACCCGGACAACACTGCGTGATTGTCCAGGCCACCCTTGTTTTAACGTGGGGCGGAGATTCAATTGCACCAGAGTTTCGTTCGGAGGGTCACTGAACTGCTTGGCCTCGGAAGGAACTTCCAGAATGGTTTCCACCAGGAAGTGCAGCAGCTGGCGGAAATCGTCTGATTCGACTTCATCTGCCAGTGCTTGAGCTCTAAAGCGGGATTTGTCAACCAGGGCTTCAGCTTTTTCGAAGACGCCCAGTTCCTCATAGAGACGTTCCAGAGTGCGAATGCGATCTGCTGGATCCGCTTCTGGTTTGAGTGCTGCTTCGAGCTCAGTTTTATCATCACTCTGAGCAGACTGCAGAGCAAGTGCCAGCAGTAAAGGTAGGCCGCAGAGCGGCAGCATCCTGCCCGGCGACCAGCTTGTTGTGGCCATCCCGCTGCCAGTCGTTGAGAGTCATTCAGAATCTGAACCCTACGCCTACTTGTCGGCAATAGTTGGTGATCAGTTCGCCGTATTGCTCCACCGCACCCGCCATTCGCACACCGGCATATAGGGCGGCTTCAAATGCGGGGGATGTTTTAAGAGCGTAGATCTGCAATGCTTCGATAGGAGTCAACTCGGCGGAACCACTTTGTGACCAGGCCATCTCGGCCCCTTGACCATCGGAGAGCTTCAAGTGAGCTTCGGCCATCTTCCCTGAATGTCTGAGACAATGGCAGCATCAAGTTCTTCGCGACCAAGGGCAAGTAACCGGTACCCGAGACCAATCAGGTAATCACCAATGTTAATCGCCTGGCCGACACCATACTGTCGATGCAATGTTTCATTTCCATAGCGGTACTGGTCTTCGTCCTGAATGTCATCATGCACGAGCGAAGCTTTATGGAAAGCTTCAATCGCCATGGCCACCCGGCCGACCGAGAGGGGGATATCCCATTTCTCAGTTGTGTTAGAAACCTGTTCTTGAGCTTCACCATTCAAGGCGTAGTATGCGGCCAGAGTTACGAAAGGACGGAACCGTTTCCCACCATGTTGCAGGAACTGATACGCCTCTGTTTCAGTGAAAGCCAGAGCCCTGTCTGCCCGTTACCACTTCTTTGTCTGGGGAGATATTCTTCGAATCGATCTTCGAATAAATCATTTGCGGCTCGCATCAACGGCGAGTAACTACTTGTTTCGGGTGCGGGAAGAGGTTCGTACTGTTCGGGACTTCAGATCCAGGCTTCATCGAGTTTGTATTTTGCAATCCCCTGAGTGCAGCGGTACGGCATAAGGAAGGGACACCAGCGATCAGGACTTTATCGATCGCTTTTCCAGCACGTTCAGACAGGCGACCCCCAGAATACCATCGACGTAACCGGCGACGATAATCTTCAGAACAACGGGAGATCCTTCCGCAACCAGGACCTTGTAACCCAGCTTCTCTGCTTTGACTTTGTAGTCAGCGATGGAACAGGCATAAAGTTTCCGCAATCGAGTCCGAATTCATCGTATTCGGCCGGGCAGCCCTCTGCATGTTTAAGGCAGTGGGTAGCAACAGCAGACGGCGTTCAAACGGGACGGCCAGGAACTGGCGTCAGAAAGTTACCAATGAGCACCATCACGAAGCCGAGGAATTTCTCGGGTAACTCCATCTGTTCAGCAGAGCTGCCCATGATGTTCGAGTTCCCTTTAAGGAACGGGCGTGATTTATCGAGAGGCTCAGCATATTTCTCGGCAGCCGCTTTGATCGCTTCGCGCATTTCGAGTGTCTCGGGCACCATTTTCAGGTGACTCGTGCTGCGTCGTTTTTGCGTTTAACCGGCTTGTCGAGATCATCTTTGCCGGATAACCGGTTTAATTCTCTAGCCTGGGGATCAGAAGGTGCGATCGACACAAGGTGCTCCCAAACGACAACCGTCGTCAACCTGTTGGTGTAACAGGTTTAATCGATTTGTTTTTTACCAGTGAATTGGTGGTGAGGAAACAAGCTCGAAGAACTCGGGTTTGCCGTATTGTTTTTGAGGACAGTAAGTTTGGTTTCGGGGTGATCCAAGATCACTTCCGACATGTCTCTTTACTGATTGTGCGGGTGTGATATCTATCTTCGATGTTTCCGGGGCTGCCTGCAATACTCAGATTGTCCCGTTCACCGATTCGAAGTTGAAATTCTCAATCCGCCGGCAGAGCTGATTTGCAGGGCGGACACTGTAAATATTAACGGATACAGACGCTCAAAGTACCACAATTTCGCAAAATAAAACCCAATTGGGCTCGGTTCAGTATATCGATCCGTTTCAACCGCCTCACATAACCAGTTTAAACCTTTACTGATCTGGTTTTCATCACCCCCGCAACAAATCAGCATCTCCACGGCCAATGCCGTCTCTTCAACCGATTCCGGTAAACCGGACTGTCCACTCCAGGATCCATTTTCCTTTTGCGAGTTCGATATCCAGTTTAAGCCGCGCTCTGCTGCGGGTGAATCGACTCGATTCAGATCGGCCCAGGCCGCCAGTACCCGTGCGGTCCCATAGAGAGGATTTTCTTCATCACTAGCATGTTGATTTCCAAACCAGAGGGGGAGCCAACTCCCTTCCTCACGCTGCTGTCGACTCAGATAAGCAAACCCCCGTTCAATCACTTTGCTCAACTTTTGCTAACTGACTCTGATTCTGTTGAGATCGCCATCGTGATTGATACGTCCTCTGATATTGATGCAAAGCCCGGAGTGCATGTGCCGTTAAATCAGGAGCGCTACGATCAAACGGCAATGCCCCCCAACCACGACAGAAAGTCGGCCAACCCCCATCGCGGTTCTGCAGATCGAGTAACCAGTTCATTCCCCTGTCAGTCGCTTCGCGAATTTGCTCATCAAATTGAAAACCAGTTCGTTCATTCAGGTTCAGAATGGCCAGGATCGCTCCCGGGTGTCGTCTGCATCAGGAACTCCGCCCGTTAAATCAGTCCAGGCCCAGCCTCCCGGATCGGCATTCGTATAAGGGTGCACGGTGCGGTACTGTTGATCGAGTAGAAACTTCAGGATCGCTTCCGCACTCTCTTCGGGAACGTCCCCCTCAAGTCCATTGACCGCGAGCGTCGTCACCCAGGTTGCAAGATTGGTATCAATCGGCCAGCTACCATCCTCACGAACGCTGTCGAGCAGAAACTGCACACCTTTTTAGCGACCGGGTGTTCGTGCTCTCCATGGCAGCGAGGCTCATCGTCACGAATGAGGTCAATGGTGCCGCTTCCAGAAATCCACCTGATTCAGGTTGGAGTGTGATCAGTTTTTTCAGCGTTGGTTTGATACTCAAGTTACGAATGACGCGACTGATCGGATTCCACGGTTTCGCAAAATGATGTCTGACCTGACCAATTGCTATCAGAGCGGGTAAGGCGTAACTGACCACGGGAAGTTTCACTGTCTTGTAAAACTGATGGGGTAAGCAGGCGAGTTCAAATGGGAGTGCCGGAATCTGGTTCCAATCGACTTCACCTGCCAGCGCACACTGGGTCAGGATGGGAACCGAGAATGTTTTGTCTTTACCGTAGCGTTTAATAACAGCATCGACACCGCCGATTCGATCGATGTACCCCGTTGCCCGTTCGATCGTCTCCGGATACTCTTCCACTTTCTCCGTGGTGATAAACGCCGCCCGAGCCAGCATGGTGGTCGAGATGTTACTGAAGCTTCTCACGGTATCGCCCCAGCCACCATCTTCGTTCTGATGATCTGCGAGCCAGCGGATACCGTTGTTGATCAGTTCAGTGTAAGGAGCTTCATTCGCAGGTAATTGGCGGGTCACCATCTGCAGGGCGACGATCGCGGTGGCAGTTGAAAGTGCAGAAGTAGAAAGCTCTCCTTCCCACCAGCCGTTTGATGTCTGTTCCCGGAATAACTGCCCGCGCGCTTTATGATACGCGTTCTGGAGACGAGCTGGATCGAGCGAACCTTCCACGGGTCAGATTCCCAGACTGTCAAGTTCGTCCATCAGGTCGTCGAGCTCATCTCGTTGTTGTGGATCGACGTGTCGTCTTGCCAGACCGACCGACTTACCAACCATGTCCCGACCATCGGCCATCAACTCGGCATCACGTTCTCGAACCGCCAGGTCGAGTGCGTCCTCATCTCCTCCTCCAAATAATTTGGAGAGGTCAATTTTCAAACCAGCCACTTCACCGGCAGCTCCAGCAATTGCGGGGGTTTTGTGACCGGGAAAGATGATCGCGTTTTCAGGACAGACACGACTGCAGGCCGGGCAACCTTTCTTGCAGTTATCCTGTTCCTCCACCAGAATTCGGTCGAGTTGATCGACTCCATACACACCAAACAGGCAGAAGTCGATGCACTCCATACAATTCGTGCAGCGACTGTAATCAATCACCGGATACCACCGACGTTTTATCGGTGTTTGTGTTTCTTTAAGTTGGGCAATCTCTGCCTGTGGCGTACTGGTCGCGACTATATCCGGATCAAGAATGAACTGTGAAAGATCGAATGCAGAACCATTCACCCCATTGGTACTGTGACCATTCCCATTTGAGGACCCATTCCCATTGCTCACAGGGCCGAGTGTCAACTGCACCAGTTGTGAGTTTTCCACTTCATAAATGCGGTGGATTTCATCGACATAGTCCTGTGGGTTGGAAGAGACTTTCAAATCGATGCAGTAGATATTCCGGTTTGGTTTCTCTACGGAACCGATTGATTCATGCTGTTCCTCTTCAATCTCTTCGTCGTCATCTACTTCTTCGATGAGTTCTGTTTCACCGACATGTCCATGTATCTGTTGGCGATCGAGAGTCCAGTGCAAGGCGCGAGGGTATTGCCAGCCTAATAGTACGAACGGACCTTTAAGAGATCGCAAAAAGACCAGCCCCGTATGGTCGGCACTCATATCGTACAGATGCGGAATCAGCGAGATGCTGACTTGAGGATCCATCAGGAGTGCGCCGGCAATCTCTTCTTCCAGCTTGGAACGGACAGGATGTTTTCCCTGCGCTTGAGATAGAACGACGGTTAGTTTTTTTCCGGCCATAAAAGATAAGTAGCCCTGATTAAACTGGGTGCTGTTAATGGATCGCTATGTTCTCCGAAGTCAGACAGGCTACCTGTCCAGACTTGACCGTCAGTGCTCCAATCGAGGGTGAGTCAGTTAATCTGACCTTTGAGCATGTTTTGGGTCTTTTCCCAACCCTCGTCGAGGTGAGTGATGTACTCAGACGGCGTTTTCATTATCGCAGTTGTGCGGAGCTCGTACAACCAGCCAGTTCCATAACAATCCGTATTGATGGGAGTTGGATCATCCAGCAACTGTTCATTAAAGCAGACCAGTTCCCCGCAAAGGGGCATAAAGCGTTGAAAGTGCCTTGGAACTTTCAATTTCACCAATTACCTGCTTCTCACGGAGATGCGTTGGTGCATCCACTCGCCACTCCAGAAAATAAACGTCCTGCAGCAATCGAACCGAGTAACTGGTGAAGCCGACTCGATACAGGCCGGAATCCTGTTCCTGAAGCCAGAGGTGATTGGAACTATAGGAACGATCTTGAGGGATGACCGCCTCATAATTTCCCATCATGAAAACCAGTGGGTCATCAGCATTGGCTGTCATAAAGCGCACAGACTTGAAATCAGGAAACGGGAATGAGGAAGCGTCCTTGAAACGTCGACAGGATTAAAAAGGAGAAACCTCAACCCTGTTTGCCACAACAGTGGAGCATATTTCGACAGTAATCGAGAACCCCCTGTGAATCAAGCGTCGTAATCATTTCCACATTCGGCTTCCAGGTGGGGTGGGGGCGGTCATCGAAGATGGTCATCCCTCTGGTCAGCTTCCCCTGGCATTCAACATCGACTGCGATTTGACGTGACTGTGCCGTTAATGGACGAGCGGCCACAGCCAGACCGACCATCTCACGCAGGGGTATACACTCCCTACCCAGCAGCTGATGGTGTGCGCGGAAACTGGAGGGTAGCATCTCCC
Source organism: Planctomycetaceae bacterium (assembly GCA_041398805.1). GTDB lineage: Bacteria > Planctomycetota > Planctomycetia > Planctomycetales > Planctomycetaceae > Polystyrenella. Next base: position 86,218 of record JAWKUC010000010.1, read on the forward strand.
GGAGTAATTGCCCGACGGGTGTTTGCGATTCTTCAAACCAGTTGGAATAAAGTTCGAAAGAAAGTTCAATTTTCTCGCTCACATCCAGGGGAACCAGTGTCTTCGTGGCAGGCACGCTTAAGACAGTGCGGGCACTGGGAGGATCGGCATAAAAGTTGAATTCCGCAGCCGGAGTGATATCACCACTGTGATGATGATTTCCACCGACGATGACAATCTCGTGAAGCTTCTGCAAAGTTCCAGGGTGATAATCATTCGCGCGGGCGACGTTCGTCAGGGGACCGAGTGTGAGCAACGTAATCTCATTCGGATACTCACGCACCAGCTCGGAAATGATTTTAGGTGATTCAATCCGATGATGAGGTTGCGGAGGCTGGAACTGGAAATCTCCCAGACCCTGCTTCCCATTCAACAGGGCAGAGCAAGGTTCATCAGGAAGTTGCGCGAGTGAGGAGACATTCTCGGCGGCCCAGCCAATCCGGGGTCGTTTGGGTGGGTCAAACAGATCAACCAGCGCCTGGATGTTATTGGATGCCTGTGCAGCGCTCACTCGACCTGCCGTCGCGGTGATAGCCAGCAGGTCGATTTCGGGGTCCTGCATGGCCGCTAATATGGTGAGAGCGCTGCCAATTCCGGGGTCAGCATCGATGATCAACTTTCGCACCAGCGGCACCTGCGACTTTCCTGATAGAGTTCCCGAACGGGAAATCTCCTCACTGCATCGAAGTAAGCTTCGCTGCCGTTTCCCGATCTAATCTAAGTCTAGGTTCAGTCCGGGAATACGTCAATCAGTTATCTGTCCAGGTCAGGCGGGACTGTTGTTATCGCCTTATTATTTCTTCTTACGATCAGGATCATCATACAGGGTCATCCGGAGTATTTTTTTGTCCTGCTGTTCCTTGGGGGGAACAATTTGAATGCCGTAAACCGTGTATTGCAGTTTGGGGTTTTCAATTGTTTTGCCGGCCACAAAACTCGGCTCGTAACCCATTTTGATGGCCAGTTCCTTGGCTTGTTCAAAATGCATTCCGATGAAATTAGGCTGTTCTTTTTCGCCGTTGGTCTGCTGTATTTTTCGAAGGGGCATCTCTTCCAAGGCAGTTTTTTCAGGTTCCTCACCCAAGGGAATCTGAGCCTTTTTATGTTTGTCCAGTTTTGGATTGAACGGATCCTCCTGGAAAATGCCTCCTAAAAATCGTTTCTGATTAATTTTGAAGTTCCCGAACAGATAAGTCGTATCTGAATTCTCACTTTCAAACAGTTTCACGCCGACTGGTAGAAAACTCTTTGCATCAAGTTTCACCAGGGCAAATTTATAATTCTGCAAATCGACAGGCGTAATAGGTTCTGCGTTGATAATGATTTCATCCGCAGATTCTTTCTCCAGCTTCAGGTTGAAGCGACGATGAGCTTCTTCAGGAGGAAGTCCGAACAGGAAGGGCAGGGGTCCATTCATCACATTCGCTCCCTGCAATTCTTCCGGGACAGGAATTTGAATGTAAGTTTTGTCGTCTTCGCGGATTTCTGTGATCTGCTTTCCATCTGAAATCCATTTCTTATGTTCACCAGATTGGCGTACATAGACGACTTCTTCACCATCTCGGTTAATCTTTTTTTCGTTGTTCTCGGGATCAATTTTGATCAGTTCCAGGTCCATACGACCCCGGTCTGGAGCTTCAAAGATGAAAGAGCCATGAGTCTCATCACAGACCCGGAAGGTGTGATCGAGATGCGTCCGGCGGTGATTTCCCTCTAATCGATGAATTTTCTTAGAGGCGGCTGACCACTTCACCAGGATCGCTTCGAGTCGAGGATCTTGAGGAGCATTCGCAGCAGCCTGCTGCACCTGAGCACGACCCACTTGGGCATGAGCCTCTATGGAGATTGTCAGAAATCCAGTTATCCCCAGCATGGGAGCAATAACTTGCTGGCCACCACATGAGTTGGAGTGAAGATTTCTCGACGTTTAGAAAAATCGAACATTGTGAGCGGGATCCTTCCTTTAGTGTTCGAGTAATGGTTCCAAATATGATCAGAGCTTCCAGTTTATGAAGTCCAACTTCATAACAGGAAGTTGCAATTGTGTTCTGTCCGGGCGCAGGCTGTCCCGCCTGAACGGTGGGGGAATATTAACAGAATCAGCAATCCGGAACCAGATCGCTTTCCCCCGGAGAAGTTTCAGTTGCGGGACCCTTCTCGGCAGTTGGCCGATTACTTTTAGACTAAAAAGTTAAATTATTAACGAAAAGGTGTTGAATCGGAATCGCACCTGCGTAAATTACGTTAATGAATTAACGAAAGGACCAGAATGGCCAGACCAACACCTCACTACTGACTGAAAAAGAAACGGAAATCATGAATTCACTATGGGAACGGGGTTCTGCCACGGCAGAACAATTCGTTCTGATCTGAAGGGGAAATCCGCATGATTCCAGCGTGCACTTCATTATTACGCATCCTGGTTAACAAGGTTGTGTGGAAATTATTCCAAACACGCGGCCTTCCGAATATCAACCACTCCTCAAACAACAGAAGTTTCAGAAGAAGGTGACCGCCGATTTACTGCAGCGGGTCTTTGGAGGATCCGCAAAAGATTTGGTGAAACAGTTACTTTCAGAATCGAGCATTACTCCCGAGGAGTTACAGGAACTGGAAAAGGAATTTCGACACAGGACAAACCAAAAGGTTAATGAAGTATGGTCTACTTGCAGAATTTACTCATGCCAGATTTTGACAGCACCGCGGTATTGGTCTTCCTGCTGGAGTTGTTCCTCAAGTCAATGGTGGGAATCGCTCTGCTATTGGGTATCGAAAAGCTGTTTCTGAAAAAGCACCCTTTGTTGGCAGATAGCTGCTGGCGAGCGATGTTGTTAATCATGCTGGTGCTCCTCTGACCATACTTTTTCTGCCGGACTGAATATCGTTCCGGCTCTCGATATTTCACTCGAAGGAAATAATGCCGGATCGGAACAGATTAGTGGAAGCCTGCGAAATGATTACACCTATACAACAGGTCTGCTTCCACAAGAAGGTGCATCGGTTGATGAGTCAGCCAGTTTTTCGGCTTCTGTAGCGACAGCCTACACGAGAACATCCGCTTTCGGAAGATATTCCCTGGTAACATCGCTCACCCTACTGCTACTTACCTTGTCTCTGCTCGGTGGAGTCTTCTTTGCGATTCGAACATTTTTCTCCTGGCGTGCGTTGAGGTTAATTCATTCACGTGCGACGTCCAACCTCGGGCCGGTCTGGTTTCAAGTTTTAGAGGAGCGTGCCTCGCTCTCAGGCGATTGTCAAATCGAGCTGCTTTGCTCGAAAGAGGTCGCGGTACCTATGACTTACGGACAGTGGACGTCGTACATTTAGTTCCTGCTCGTTTAAGACAGGTGAAAGATCGCCAACTTATTGAGGCGATTCATTACACGAGATTTCGCATATCACCCGATTTGATTTTCAGTATCAACTACTGTCGCGATTGCTCTGTTGTTGTTACTGGTGGCACCCCCGGTTACTGGATCATGCACCGGCGTTTGCAGGCCCTGGCGGAAATAATCGTGATGGATACACCGTACACGAATTACAGGATCGACAGCTTTATATCGAAGTCTTACTGCAGCAGGCCCGGGGCCTCGTGATGTCAGCCCCTCCCGCCTGGTGCCTCTCGATGGCTTCCATAAGACTGCGGGAACGATTAACGGCTCTCGGTTCCGCTCCAATTCGCGCCTGCTCTACTTCACGCATGCATTATCGATTTGGACTGGTTCTGGCTCTGCTTTTGACCTCTTTATGGGGAACATTAGGCTGGGATTTCTCCAGCTCTGATAAGACGAGCGCCTCTGCGGCGATAATCGGTCACTCACAAAACAAAAGTGAACAGTCAGGGAGCCGGGATTCGGCCTCTCAAAGGTCTTTCAGTCCATTGTCTAACCGGCCAGTTCCCTCCAAAGTTCTCGGCGGTCAAATTGTCGATCAGAATGGAATACCTATTCAAGATGTAACTGTCGATGCCTGTACCTGGTGTCTGGGTAATGAAACGATCACAGATGAGACGGGCAAGTTTCAATTGAAGAATCTTCCCGGTAGTGGTGCTGTGCAGATTCTGTTCACGCATCCGGACTATGCTCCCCAATTGCACAATTTAAAACCAACAGGAAATACCAACTGGCAGGTGGTGTTGCGGCAGGACATCACCTTAAGTGGTGTGATTAAGGGGACGGATGGAGAACCGGTTCCAGGAGTCGAGTTTCAAGCTGTCCAAATGACATTCGTGCCGGAATTCAGTGAGCGTGTCGAAGTTAAATTTACTGCGAAAGCTGATCAGTCAGGGCACTATGAAATCAAGCTCGAACCGGGTGTGTATGAAATTCGTGTGCGTCATGAGGGAGCAGGGGCTTTTCGACAGGCAAAGTATCAAATTCAGGATCAGCCTCAACAGATACTCGATATTCAACTGAATCCGGCAGTCACTTTCAAAGCTCGATTGATTGATCATGTTACTGAGGAACCCGTTCCCGGGGTGGTCTTCACCTCACGCAAAATCAAAGGGATGATCATCGTTTCTGACAAAGAAGGTCTGGTGAACATCACCGATCTCGCACCGGGCAAATATTTATTCAATCTGTCTGGTTCGGATAAAGCACTTAATGAAAGTGGCACAGCGAACAGTTACGGGCGTTGGTGGAGTGCTGAGTGCAGCAACATGTATCTTCGATATTTCAAAAGAGAGAGGCGATTTGAAGAAATCTGGATTATCTCTGAATTTGGATATCCAACCCGATATGAACCGGGACAATTCGGCTGGAGCCCGCTGTCAAAATCTCAGGTTCTCTGCTCGATCCACGGGGAAAACCAGTTAACGGCGGGACTGTCACTGTGGCGTTGACTGAACAGGCACCCCACTGGAGATGCCCGCTACAGGTTCCCTTGTGACTCCGGAGGAAATTCACCAGCACAGATTCCGCCACGAGCAGTCTTACAACCTGGTCGGACACGATGGAGGTTTCAACCAGTGGCACAGCGGGCAAATGAGAGGCGAACCGCTTCGACTAAACCTGGGATAATACGAGAATGAAATAACTTCACCAATCAGCTCCATCGAGGCACATTGATCGGAGCGATCAAGGTCAGCCTGTTGCTGGTGAGACACCACTGACCTCTACAGACATGTTGCAGAACAGGTATTTTCCCTGGGTCGAGACCAACGAGAAGGGTGAGTTTGAACGAACATATCCGACCGGGAAAACACTGGATTCGAACCAGCTTCTTCTTTCAGGAATGGAGTGAGAAAATCCAGGTCTTGGAAGGAAGTAGAGCTAAAGAGGATGAACTTATTGGACAATCTGATTCTGAACAAAAAGTTGATTGACGATTCGTGACACTGGATTTATACATGGGCATGGGTAATAAGCGCGAAAATTTGATTTACCGGATCCGAAATAGTGGATTCACCTATAGAACGTTGGTCGTCATCACGATCATTTCACTTTGATTGTTGCCTTACTGTTACCTGCGGTGCAGGCTGTGCGGGAATCAGCTCGGCGTACGGAATGCATCAATAATCTTCACAATATTGCGATCGCGGCCCACAGTTACCACGATATTCATCGCACCTTTCCACCTGGTTGGGTCGAGCCGGAAAATCTGGATGACTACAACAATCGGTATTACGATTGTCATTGGTGTGATATTCCCATCACCGATTTTGAAACACCGGCCAAAGACGTATTCCTGTCGTTTGCGACTACCAAAATCCCGGAATGGTATTACATTTCCGATGTCGAGGGTGAGGACGGAATGAAGCAGGAGGAAGATTTCGTCTATGTTGAGGATTGGCGTATGGCCCGCTACTGGGGTTGGCACGCCATGCTCCTACCACAGATGGGGCAGATGACGACCGACATTCATTTTAATGAAGAGCGTTACAGCGAAAATAACTGGGAAGCGATGCAGATGAAAATCCCTTCCTATACCTGCCCCAGTGCCGTGCTGGCGAATTCTGTCGCCGACGGTCAATTGGCCCGACGAACATTGAATGGAGTGCAGGAGATCTCTTCTGATCTCGGGCTAACCAGCTATCGCGGGGTTCGAGGGTATTGGGCAGATCAATGCGCCACAGACGATGCCGAGCTGGACGAAGAAGATCCCACCGACTATTTACTTCATCCGGGAATGTTCGAAATCAACAAACAAACCCGTTTCAGTGATGTCACAGATGGAGAGAGCAACACCTTCATGTTTGGTGAGTCGACGCTCGGTTTCTGGAACGATGGTTTCAGCTGCTGTGCCAGTATTCACGACGACCGTCCCGAGTTCTTCTCATACTTCTTCTATGAAATTCCTGATCCGGGTGATGTTCGCCCGCCAGATGAAGAGTCGGATGATGGTGTCGCTCGCGATGAAACGCGGGGGAATCGCTTTTATCGATCGCAATATTTCGGATTTGGTAGCTGGCACCATGGGGTGAGCAACTTTGCCCTGGTTGATGGCTCAGTGCGGTCCGTTTCCTACACTATCAATGGGCGTGTACTACGCGCTCTGATGACTCGGTCACGTGGCGAGAAAGTGGAAATGGTCGATTGAATTGGTTGCAACTGCTTACATTAAAGCCCGGCTGATTTCCAGAACATTCGTGATCGATTCCTCGAGATCATTTTTCAGCTTCAAGGTATTCGAGTGATAACCAAGACGTCTGGCGAGAAAGATAAATTCTTCGCTGTCGACCGGGGGGACGGTTAAGTCCTTGGCGTGACCGCGGACCATACGCAATGCGTCGATCAACTTACGTTGAAACTTGTGAGCAGCACGCAGCTTCTCATAATTCTGCGGTGATAAAATACCCGAATGGTATAAAGCCCCTATCGCTTTACGGGTATTGCTTGAACGCAGCAGGTGATTGGCCCGTCCATAGTTAATCTGCAGACCCTGAACGAGGTACTCGATATCAACCAGGCCACCCGGACTCAGTTTGGCATTTAATGTTGATCCTTTCACCAGTTGGCGAACCTGTTTTTCCCGCATTGCCCGCATGGAAGATGCATCAAACGGAGGGCCGTGGTAAATCAATTCGTCTCGCAGGATGGTCATCTCGTGGCCAAATTTTTCATCACCACACACATGACGCAATTTTACCAGCGCCTGACGCTCGTAAGGCCAGGCGGGGCCATCATGCGAGAAATATTTCTCGAAGGCTTCTTTCGAAACGGCCAGGCTGCCCGCCCGTCCATAAGGTCGCAACCGCAAATCGAGTTGGAAAATACCTTCCTGACGAGCCCGAATCGTCTGTTTGAACTGCTCGACCAGATGCTGAAAGAACTCTGCAGTGGTGATTTGCTCGGGACCGGTCGTTTTTCCATTTCCCTCATAAAGGAACATCAGTTCGATGTCAGAGGCGAAGCCCAGTTCGCGTCCCCCACATTTCCCAAGTGCACAGACAGAGAAACTGCATTCATCTTCTTCATTCAGCATTGGCGTGCCATAGCGTTCCATTAGAGATTCCAGGCACATATTCGTTGCTGATTCAACGACCACTTCGGCCAGATCGGAGAGTTCAGCAGAAAAGTCACCAAATTCCACAATCAGATCGAGGATGTGTCGCATATCAATTCGAAACATCTCCCGGTCTTTAAATGCGTTCAGAACCTCAATCTTTTTCTCCATTTCAGGTATGCCGCTCAGAAGCTGATTCAGCTCCTCCTGGAGATCTTCCTTGTGCTTCCTGACTTTGAGTGATTCGGTGTCTTTCAGAATCGGAAACAGGTTGGCATGTTGTAGACGGAGAAAGTCCTCCCACAGAAAATCACTGACCCCCAGAAGTTTAGCCAATGCATTGAGAACATCTGGTTTTCCGAGGGAAGCAAGTTCAGCTGCCCAGTCGGGTTGACTGAATAATTGAACCAGAAAATCACGGAAATGCAGCAGGGCCGTTTCAGGGTTTGGAGAATGGGGAAGAATATGGGTGAAGTGTTTAATCAACACAATCGCAGCTCGAAGTTCCTCAATCTGTTTCGGATCGGTGAGTTTACTGCCATCTTCTGTGGTCACAAAGATCGTGTCGTGAACGATATTGTTTTCACTGGTGATAATCACACGACCAATATCGACCTCATTCAGAGAGAGTGCATTGGCCATCTCATACAGAAATCCAAGCGTATCTTCGGATTGAATCGTCAGGACGGTCGAGTGTGTAGATCGATCATTATCGATCTCGATAGTAACCGGGTACAGGTTCGCCTGGGTTGAGGGAACATCCTTAAGGGCATGTGCGACTCTTTTTGCCAGTGTTCCCTGTGCTTCATCGACTTTTCCCTGCTGAATTTGTGTGAGCAATCCTCTCAAGTCCTCTTCATAACGTTCCCAGACCTCCGGCAGGACGATTTCGAGTGGTGGTTTCAGCTGGAAGACATTAATAAACTTGCGGTTTGTGTCATGGACATCCAGATTACCTATAACTTCATTAGTCGATGAAACATCCAGATTCGTAAAGGCATGACCACCTTCAATGTTAAAACCGTAAACGAACAACAGGCCACAGACGACCGATAAAGTTCCCCGCATATTGAAGCCCGTTACGGTCAACTCCCATTGACCAGGTACAAGTTCACGGCTTTTGAGGGAAACAATACGTTCCTGATTTAACTCTTTCATCAAGCGGATGTGGGATTCAATCTGTTCTGGTTCGAATACCTTTTTGTAGGTGGTGACGATGTGTGAGAAAGTCGGATTAATCTCACCAGGCGAGGGTAAGGAGGGGTCCCCCTTCTGCAGAATGTATTTCTCATAAATCTTCCGAATTGCTGAGCTATGTTGTTCATACTGTTTGATGAACTTGGAAGAGGAGGGGTAATCCAGCCGACGCGCCAGGTACGCCATCTCTCGTTCGTTCTCCGGCAGATGATGAGTCTGCTTGTAATGCATCAGCTGAAGCGAGTGTTCAATCGTACGCAGAAAGGAGTAACCTGTTGACAGCTGCCGATATTCCTCGGCATTGATATAGCTGTAATTTGCCAGTCGAATTAAGGCTTCCAGGGTAGTGAAGTGTCGGATCGATCTATTCTCGCCACCATATCGAAGTTGCAGGTACTGAGTGACAAACTCGATGTCTCGAATCGATCCTGGTCCCTGTTTCACTTCACCCCAGCTGTGGCCCTGCTTCTCGATTTTCTTCTCGATTTTACTCTTCATCGTATCGATGTTTTCGCGAACTGCTTTTTCGGGCATTACGTAAATCAGTTCATCTACCTGGCGTAGAAAATTTTTCCCGATATCGCTGTTGCCAGCGATGATCCGGGCTTTGAGCAGAGCCTGTTTTTCCCAGGTCATCCCATGTTTTTTAAGATAATCAAGGTGAGCTTTAACAGTATTAACGAGCGCTCCAGACCGGCCCCACGGACGGAGTCGCATATCGACCCGGTATAAAAACCCTTCACCGGTCGAGTCCATTAACGCCTTAATCAGCTTTTGTCCCAATCCCCAGTAGCGGGAGGCATCCTCATCGGTAAGAAAGACCAGATCGATATCGGAGCTGTAGTTAATCTCCTCACCACCCAGCTTTCCGAAACCAATCACGACGAACCGGGAGACATCGATCTGCATATCTTCGGCTACAATTCGTAAACAACTCTGAATCAGACTGTCCGCTAACAGTGAAAGCTGCACCGTCACCGATTTCAAATCGAGCAAACCAAAGGAGTCGCAGGCTCCGATTCTCAGCAATTCCCAGTGCTGATATCGCCGGATTGCATCGAGTTTTTCACTTAAGTTGGTATAGGGCTCTGTTGCCTTTCGTTCCTCTTCGATGAATTGTTGCAGGTACTTGAACTCGGACAATCGTTTATGACGGGTCAGCCGATTCAGGTAATCTGGATTTCGCAGCAGGATCTCTGTTAAGAACTGACTTCCCACGAACAACTTGATCAGAATCTCCACCCCTCGCGGGTTGTGGGCCAGGTATTCAAATAAGGTCGTCCGGTTTTCTACCGATTGCACATAGCGTTCGAAGTTGATCAAAGAGCCATCCGGAGAGGCGGTGTCGCTCAGTGCGACGAGCAAGGTATGGAGGCAGCGAGCCAGTGCATCCCGGCTTTGCTCATCAGGACACATTTCCACCAGGCGTTGCTGTGCCTTCAGTGGATCGGAAAACCCCACCGGTTTAAGAATGCGCAGCACCTCCTCGTCAGTGATGTCCTGACAGGTGAGTAGCAGGGGGAGATCCTCAAACATGGAAGAGTAGGCCTTAATCTTGCCTGGACACTTTCTGGTTACAGTGGTCACGAAAACAGCGGGTAGCTGAGAGACATGAATGCCAGAAAAAGATATTCCGAAATGATTACGTTTAGTTGAACTCGAAAAAGTGCATGATAGAGAGCAAATTGAGTTTAACGGAGCATAAATCCATCTGCAAAGGAGGGCGAAATTAGCAATTGGAAAAGAGAGCGACTTTACCGGATAAGCCACGCTGAATCGTCAGATCAATCGGGTTTTATGGGAGATTCCAGCTCACCCGAAATTTCTTTCCAGTGGAACTTTCCTGAACTTCAGGAACCTGATTGAGATCCACCGCCACCTTGATAAAATGAGAATTCAGACTGGAACCGATCCTGAAACCCGGTTGTGGCTGTTCTCAAGCCTGCCAGTAAAGGTTCATTGTGACCCATCAGAGGGTTTCAGGTCCATTTATAATACCTCGCCAATTTCCGTGAGGCCCTCCTCGCTTAATGGATTCCCCGCTGCAAGGAATTGCAATGTCAGACCGACCATTCGCCCATCTTCACTGCCACACTCACTACAGCCTGCTGGATGGGGCCACCCGTATTCCCGACCTGGTCAAAAAAGTTAAAGCGAACGGAATGAACTCGGTCGCGATTACCGACCACGGCAATCTGTATGGGGCGATGGAGTTCTACAATACCTGTCGGGCAGAGGAGGTCAACCCAGTCATCGGTATGGAGGCGTACATTGCCCCGCTCAGCCGTTTTGATCGCTCGGCTTCCAGAATGAAAGAAGCCAGCTATCACCTCACATTGCTGGCAATGAATCCGACCGGTTTTCAAAACCTGATCCGCCTCAGTTCCAAATCGTTTCTGGAAGGGTTTTATTATAAACCACGTATCGACAAAGAAATTCTGGAGCAGTTCAGCGAAGGATTAATTTGTCTTTCCGGCTGCGCTTCCAGTGAACTTTCCCGACTGATTCTGGCCGAGAAATGGAAGGAATCCGAAGAACTGATCGGATGGTATCAGAAAGTCTTCGGCGATCGTTTCTACATGGAGATTCAGAATAGCGGTGTCGACATACAAGTTGAATGTGGCGAAGGAACCATTGATCTCGCGCAGCGCATGGGCTTGCCTCTTGTTGCCACCAATGATGCCCATTATCTGGATCAATCTGATTCCGGGCCTCACGATGTGTTGTTGTGCATCAACACAGGGTCGTTACGGTCTGATGAAAAACGCATGAGAATGTCGACGACAGAATTTCATGTGCGAACTCCAGATGAAATGTATGCCGCATTTCCCGATCAATACGAGGCTGTGAAACGTTCGCAGGAAATCGCGGATCGAGTTGATATTCAACTGGAGCAGAAGAAACATTATCCGGTGTTCTATCCACCCGATAACAAAACCGACATCCAGTACCTGAAAGAGATTTGTGAACAACAGCTGGTTGAGCGATTCGAAGATGAATTAACCGATGCCCACTGGAAACGACTCAAATACGAGTTGAGTGTCATCGAGAAAATGGGTTACGCCAGTTACTTCCTGATCGTGTGGGACTTTGTACGTTTCGCTGAGGAAAATGGAATTCCCTGCACGGCTCGTGGATCTGCCTGTGGCGCACTCGTAGCCTTCGTCCTGGGCCTCAGTACTGTCTGTCCCCTCAAGTACGACTTGCTCTTCGAACGATTCCTCGACCCCAGTCGAAAAGAGCCACCCGATATCGATATCGACTTCTGCCGTGATCGTCGGCAAATGGTCATCGATTACACCAAGCAGAAATATGGCGAAGACTGTGTCTCTCAGATTGGTACCTACGGAACACTCAAAGCCAAAATGGCGATTCGCGATGTCGGCCGCGCACTCGGTGTGCCTCTATCAAGAGTCAACGAAATTGCGGGGATGATTCCCGAAACTTTGAACATCAAGCTCGCCACAGCTCTGGAAGAAAGCCCGGAGCTGAAATCGGCTTATGATCAGGATCCGCAAGTCAAAGAATTAATCGATATCGGGATGCGACTTGAAGGTCTCGCTCGAAGTGCCGGTACGCACGCGGCTGGCGTTGTGGTCGCCGACAACCCACTTTATGAGCTGCTTCCTCTACAGAAGATCACAGGCAAGGAAGACATCATCACCCAATGGGATGGTCCGACTGTTGAGAGTGTTGGTCTGCTGAAGATGGACTTCCTCGGTCTCCGCAACCTGACGATCCTGGATAAAGCGGTTCAGAACGTTAAGAAACATCAGGGAATTGCGATCATCCCGCATAAGCTTCCCCTGGACGATCAGGAGACATTCGCCCTGCTGCAACGGGGAGAGACGAAAGGGATCTTCCAGTTGGAGAGTGGCGGTATGCGCGACCTCCTCACCAAGATGAAGCCTGACAGCTTCTTTGACATCATTGCGACATCGGCACTCTACCGTCCCGGCCCACTCGAAGGGGGGATGGTAATGACCTATGTGAACGTCAAACATGGTCGCGAACCGATTCCCGAGGTCCATCCGATCATCGACGAGATCCTGGTGGAAACCTATGGGGTGATGGTCTACCAGGAACAGGTGATGCGAATCCTGAACCGGCTCGGTGGGATTGAGCTACCCTCCTCATATCAGTGCATTAAGGCGATCAGTAAGAAGAAACTGAAAATCATCGCCATGTACAAGGAGCAGTTCCTGAAAGGTTCTGTCGAGCAGGGACTCTCGGAGGACAAAGCTAAAAACATTTTCGAGATGATCGAAAAGTTTGCCGGCTATGGTTTTAATAAGTCGCACTCGACAGCCTACGGTGCGATTGCCTATCAGACGGCCTACCTGAAAGCCCATTACCCAGTCGAGTTTATGGCCGCCTTGCTCTCCTGTGGAATGGAAAGTTCTGACCGCATCATGGAGCATGTGGACGACGCCCGCCGCATGAAAATTGAAGTGCAACCCCCGGACGTAAATCGATCAGATGTCGACTTTACTGTCGATGGTGAGAAAATCATCTTCGGCATGGGGGCCATCAAAGGGGTTGGCGAATCCACGGTTCAGGCGATTGTGAATGAACGACAGGCCAATGGACCTTATCAGCATATCTTCGATCTGACCGAACGCATTGATCCCAAGTTACTCAACAAAAGCTCCCTCGAATTGCTGATCAAAGCTGGGGCTCTGGACCACCTGGGAGGAAATCGCGAACAGTTGACACTCGTTGTCGAGCGGGCGGTACAGGCCTCCATCGCACGGCAAAAAGATAAACAGATGGGTCAGAAATCGTTGTTTGGCGATGATGCTCCCGCTATGGATGGTGAAGCAGATCAAACCGTCATGATCTTACCCGATGCTCCCGATTGGACGCACACCCAGAAGCTTGCCGGTGAAAAGGAAGTCTTCGGTTTCTATCTTACCTCGCATCCACTGACAGAACGACAGGCTGAAATCACCCGCTACGCAAGTCATACCGTTCATGCTGTTGGTGAACTCGAAGATGGTGATGAAGTCACCCTGGGGGGAATGGTCTCCTCTATTAAACGGGCGACGACCAAAAAACCGAGTCGTAATGGGCACACGAAGTATGTCAATTTCGACTTTGAAGACCCCACGGGAATTGTCCGTTGCATCATGTGGCCGGAAGAGTTCTCCCGGATGGGGGAAAAAGTGGAACCGGAAGCGATTGTATATGTCAAAGGGAAAGTCGACCGTCGAGGTCGAGAGCCCAATATCGTCGTGAACCGCCTGATGACGGTGGAAGAGGCCGACAAGGAATACACCACGCAAGTCGCCATTAAGTTTCAGAATGGGATGCATACCCGACAGGACATGGTCCGGGTGCGGGATATTCTGGACCGCTATCCAGGCAATACCGAAGTTGTGTTACTGCTCGATTCGCAGAACGAGGAAGAAGAACGCCTCCGTTACGTCATCTCCACCCCGGCGGCCCTGCGGGTCACCTGCAGCACAAAATTCCGGGATGAACTGACAGCAGCGATCGGTCAGGCAAACTTCAGAATGCATGCCCCGGCAGTAAAACCACGTCGACCTTCCGCCTCGATTGGGAGATAACTCTGCATTCCCTGAACTCGTTTGATTTCAAAAAACAGGATATTGACTTTTGGATCGTTCTCGCGGAGAGTGAATAAGACCTTAAACTGCATCAATCTGGCACCACGGCATATTTGAACCCGTTAATCATGAGTCAATGTGACTCATCTGAGGGACATGATGATCGTTCGATTTCGATGTTATCACTGCCAACACCTCTTCGGTATCGAAGAGGAAGGTGCGGATCGTGATCTCGATTGTCCCAGCTGTGGCCGCAGCATTCACATTCCTCGCCAGAATGGTTTGGCAGGACCAGCGCGAATGAGGCACCCTGCCGCTGATAAACAGCTCGTGAAAGCATGCGGCAGTCTCTCAGTGGCGCCCACACCAAAATCTTCGAAAGAGAAATTACGGAAGAAATCGGTTTCATTGTCTTCCGCTTTAAAAGTATTGGGGCGTATTACACCGCCAGAAACCATCGGAGCGAATGTCGCGACCAAAGAACCTGCTTCGGTTACCCGGTCCAATGGAGCAGACAAACGCCTTCGCTTCTGGGGGTGCCTGGCTGTGGCATACACTCTGCTTTGCTTACTGGGGACGTATTGGGGAAGCGGTAACACCTCCGAGCCTGAACTCATCCAGGCAGAAGTTCAGCAAAGTCCTGATGCAGGTTTCTTAAACAAAGAGACGGATCGATCAACCCCTCAAGCTTTGTTCGATGTCACAGGACGCATTCGCTTTCGTACAGAGCAGGGGCAGCTTGTGCCTGATGTCGGTGCGTTGATGCTCTTCCTGCCGGAATCCAGTCCCGGAGGAGAGCTCATTCCGGCGATCACTTTTCAGCAGTTCGAAAGTGGAGAAGCGATCGGGCTGCTGCAATCTCGCCTGGAAAATTTCGGCGGAACAATTGCTGTCACTGACTCCGCCGGTGAATTTCTCGCCCGGTTAACAGAACCGGGACGTTACTATGCTGTTTTGCTCTCGGCTCAAAGTATTTTGAGTGAGCCCCAGGTCTTGAATCCGGAATGGGAAGTAACCCTCGAGAACTATTTTTCAAAACCGGAAGGCTTAACCGCTGTCCGTCGCGTCCATCTGGAGCAGGTCGAAGTTGAAGAACAACCAGGCCCCGCCTTTGATATCGACCTGGAGCGATCCTCAGCAGGTTAAGAGATCCGGTTATAATAATGGATATCAGGCACTAATTGCTCCTGCCTGAAGTTCACCCACGATAAACCGGGCAACTGCGACACATATCGATGAAATGCTCGATCAACACCGTCAGAGTTACCTGAGATTAATTCTGTTTCCGGGAGTGGTGGAATCGATTTCAGCAAGCGGAATTCATCCAGCTTAAGCGTGATCGTCAACCAGGCACCAATGCTGTCACTCGTCGCCTCCCAGGTATGGGGGAGTTGCAAATCGGAGCGAGGTTCCAGCTCGGTGAGCAACTTCTGAGCAAATAGAACGGGACGTCCTTCCCCGCGCTGTACTGCATGATCAAGATCGGACTGTTGAAGGATTGCTTTACTAGCGGGGAGAGCTTTCAACGCAAGTTCTGCGTTACTATCCATCACCTTAAGTGCCAGTTGATGAGATTTTTCGTCGTCCTGCTCAGCATTCAGGACATCCTGCTCGCGAATCAGATCGACCTTTGCACCACCTCCAACGAGAATCAATGCGAATTCCTGCTGATCGCGAGTTTGCAGAAATTGTTCCAGCCTCGCAAACAATGTCGAGTCTGTTAGCAGACTCCCTCCCACCTTATAGAGGACGGTTCTCATTTCGAATCGACTGTCTCGGATCAGGAGGTAAAGGTTTACTTCACAAACAGGGGAATAACTTCATAACCGGGAATGGCGATTGAAGATTTGGCCGCAGTCGGTTCGTCATACGACTCGGCGTCATCGGACGAGATGCCCGTTCCGCACATGGTGAAGGGAACGTAACCGTGACTGTGAGTCTTGGTTCTGAGGAAGGTCGGATGGTCGGGAGAGACCAGCAGGCGATATTCGCCTTGAGATTGCAGGTACTCATGAACAGGGCCGACAATATCGCGATCAATGGCCTCCAACGCTTTCACTTTTTCTGTCGCATTCCCTTCGTGAGAGGCTTCATCAGTCGCTTCGACATGCACAACCACGAAGTCCTTCTCTTTGAGTGTTTCAATCGCGTACCGACCTTTTGCTGCGTAATCGGTATCCAGGTAACCTGTCGCACCCGGTACTTCGACGACATCCCACCCAATCAGGCGTCCCAGTCCCCGCAACAAGTCGACGGCGGTGATCACCGCTCCCGACAAACCAAAGCGGGTTTTGAAATCGGTTAAGGAGGGAGCCTTCCCCTGACCCCATAACCAGATGCCCGATGCGGGAGGCGCTCCACCGGGGCGATTCTGGTTCGACTCACAATTGAGGAACAGTTCTTCACTCTGTTTCATTAAGGACTGAAGCAGCTCCCCACCCTTCCCCGCAGGCAACCAGGGGGCGACTTCTTTATCGGTGATATCGTGTGGAGGATAAGTTGCTGTCGACTGATCAAACGGCGCAGCCTCACCCTGACCACGGTAAATCAGCAGGTTACGATAGCTGACTCCCGGCATAAACTGCCACGGTGAATCGGAAGCCTGTTGGTTCTGCATCAACTTTAACAGTTCGACACCGAGTTCAGACGGAATCTGCTCCGCTGTGAAACTTTTCATCAGGCCATCTTCGATGGTCACCAGATTACAACGAACGGCCCAGTCGTCCGGGCCCAGTTCAATTCCCTGGGCTGCTGCTTCGATGGGGGCCCGCCCCGTGTGAAATTCAAGGGGATCATATCCGAACAGGCTCATCGTCCCTACATCGCTACCGGCTGGCAGGGAAGGGGGGACATTATCTGCCTGACCAATTATTCCTGCTTTGCACACTTTATCCATGTTCGGTTTGTGTGCTGCCTGGAGTGGAGTTTTGCCACCGAGGGAGGCTTGCGGCTCGTCGGCCACACCATCGGGAATCACTAATACGTATTTCATCGGTAACATCTTGGCTGGAAGAGGTTTATCAAGGATCCCGGTACTGCTTTCCGGGTCTGTTTTGATCACGGGTTGGAGCCCCAACTATCTCGAAATGTCTCACATTCTGCAACTCTCCGGGGAACAATGCCTGTTCTTAGTCGGTTAATCGAAGCCCCGCTCTGCCACGGATCTTACGAAATAAAGCCTGATACAGGGCGGGGTTGTTGGTTGTCGGAGGTTGCGATATGATCCTCCCCCCGTCCAGACAGCGTGCCTGGACACTACTTTCAGCTGTTTTCAAAACGCGTTGAATCACGGTGGATTACAAGCTACGCCCGATTGGTAAAACATGTGCCGCCACAGGGGAACCGCTGGTTCCCGGATCGGTCTGCTTTTCTATCGTTGTGGAACGCAACGGTCTGTTTGTTCGAGAGGATTACTCAGAAGAGGCCTGGCAAGGTCTACCTGAAAATGCTGTCGGCTTCTGGCAATCTGTCGTTCCTGACTTGGAGAAAGGGAAGCCCAAGGTTCTGGATACAGAAGCTCTGATGCAGTATTTCGAACAGCTTTCCGAAGAAGGAAGCGAAGCAGTTGATAAAAACAGGTACGTTATTGCCTTGATGCTGCTTCAAAAAAGAAGACTCGTCATCGATGGTTCCCGTCAGGATGGAAACGAAGAATACCTCATCTGTTCCGGCAAACAGGGGGAAGGCCCTTTTGAAATAAAAAACTTCACACTTCCTGAAGAGGAAGTTAAACTGATGCAGGAGCAGTTAAAAGGAACTCTAGCTGCTGCCTGAATAAACGATTTCTGAAACATCAATTCCTGAAACAGCATCTCACCCTGACATCATCACTCTCGACGAATGGACGCGTCCCAGTGAACCTGCCCAGCAACAGCCTGAAAACAGATCGCCCGGTGAAACCTCACCGTGGGAAAAGGCTGTTCGTCGTAATGATGTTGATCTTATCTCTGGCCGGATGCGCGACTCGCGGTGGATTTGTTTTCAGAGACTATCGCAAACCAGCTCCTGTTTTCACGCTCACTTCTACCTCGACAGAAGTCTTTGACCACTTGAATAAAACGGCCTATCAGGTTCATGGCTGGCGTTGTACCAACTGTGCGGTCAGTGCTCGTGGAATCCCGGTCAAATTAAAAGCAATGGTCGCCTGTGAAGCCCCTCGACGATTCCGCACAGTTGTCACCTCAATCGTGAAAGCGCGAAGTCGACTTTGGCTCTAATGATGAGCACTTCTGGTTCTGGGCGAATGAGGGAGTGAATCCTCCCATCTTAATGGCACCTCATGAGAATCTGGCGATTGCGCGGCAGAATCTTCCGATCCCTTTAATCCCGATTGGTTGATGGAGGTGATGGGGGTCGTTCCCTTTGACGAGTCCGGTTACGTGATGAGTTTCACCCAAGCGGATGGACGGTCTCAACAATTCGATGCCATCGAGCTGAAAACAGCAACCAGCGACCCGCAGGGAAGAACCATTTATCGCCGTATGATTGTTGATGCCCAATCAGGCAACATTGTCCGTCACGAGATGTACGGCTCTCAGCGAGAGTTAATCGCCACAGCCACGATGAGTGACCACCGCGCTGTGGGGCCCGAGCATGTAATCATGCCTCATCAGATCAAGCTGGAATGGCCGCAGACAGACATGGCCTTCAAGCTCCATTTCTCCAGCATCGAGCTCAATCCTCAATCCGAATCTCAAACAGAACAGTGGCAGATCCCGACGATCTCCAAACGGATCTACGACATCGGCCAAAACCCGGTCCGAGAAGTACCACTCCCTATTCGCTGATCGGTCGTTCTGCAAATGCGGGAAGATGAAACGCTTTAATCGATGCCTCAATTTTCGAGACTGACTCACGGATCGCCTTGCGCACTTTTTCATCCGGATGATGAATTAATTGTTTTAGCTCCTGAAGCACCGGGGCAGCAGCAGCAGCGCCCATTCCTCCCAGGGTTACAGCCGAACGTCTCGCCTTGTTCATATTCGAATCTCTTACCAGCGTCATTAGACGTTCGAGCTTCATGTCGAGAAATTTTGGGTCATTATGATTAATGGTGGATCCTGGTTGCGCTGGCCCGGAACAGCAGCCTGGACAGAACGCAGGACGGCGGCTCTTAAACTGTGCCAGATACTCAGAAATGCCCTTCTTGATTTCATCTCCATGAGAATAAGAGAATGACACCAGAGGGACCGCCACCAGGCAGAGTGTAATGGTGGTGACTGATTTACGAATCATTTCCATAAACAGTATTCCCGCCAGAGGTAGAAGGGGAGTCAGGTTTGGTTCTGCTGGAATTGTAACAGTCAGGTCTTTTTCGGCAAGACACGAAAAAAACCTTGCCCGCTTTCGCAGGCAAGGTTCGTAGTGAGAAACTTGTTAGAGTATTGAAACCAGCGTGGAGCAAGTTTCCAACTCTGTGAACTACTTTTTAATGGGGACAAAGCGGGAGCCGTTGATTAAGAGGGCGATCCCTTTCTCCAGATTGGCGTTTTTGAGAACGTCTTTGAGTTCTTCCACGGTTTTGACTTCTTTGGAACCGACTTGAGAAATCACCATACCGGGGCTTAGGCCAGCATTTGCAGCGGGACCATCCGGATCGACCGCGGTGATCACGATTCCGCTGGTGACTTTCAAACCAAATTGCTCGTAGAAGTCTTCGTTCAGATCCTGAACTTCGACGCCGAGTTCTGTCAGTTCTTCCTGTTTGGTTTCTTCGGCTGCGGGTTCTTCAGGTTTGTCACCTTCGAACGAAGCTGTCGAATAATTATCAGGCATTTCGCCCAGAGTGACTTCAATAGTCTCTTTGCCACCATCACGTTCGATGATCATCGGGTAGGCTTTTTCAGGTCGTAAGACTTCAACCAACCCCTGCAGGTTTCGTTCGTTGGTGACCTTCTGGCCATTGAACTCGGTGATGATATCCCCCTGACGCAGCCCCGATTTTTCAGCGGGTGAACCTGGTTGAACTTTGGTGATCAGAACACCTGTTGCAGTACTGGTTCCGAACGCGTTGCTCAAGGCCCTGTTCATCGATTGAATACCGACACCCAGGAAGGCCCGTTTTACGGTTCCATGATCAACAATCTGGTCGATGGAGAAGTTCGCCATATTGATTGGAATCGTAAATCCAATTCCGTCGTAACCACCACTTCGAGAGGAGATCGCGGCGTTAATACCAATGATTTCCCCATTGATATTTACGAGTGGACCACCACTGTTACCCGGATTGATGGCAGCGTCTGTCTGCAGATAATCTTCCCGGTCATTAATTCCCGGACCACGACCTTTGGCACTGATGATGCCAGCGGTGACCGACATCTCCAGACCGAATGGGCTGCCCATGGCAAGGACCCAGTCACCGACCTGGACATCATCACTGTTACCTAGTCTGGCAGGTTTCAGATTGTCTGTTTCGGTAAGTTGAATTACAGCGACATCGCTACGAGGGTCGAACCCGGCGATGGTCGCTTCAATCTGACGTCCGTCATTCAGATGTGCGACAATTTTATCAGCGTCTTGAACGACGTGACTGTTGGTAACAACCAGTCCGGTATCAGAAATGATAAAGCCGGAACCTTGTCCCTGACGTCGTTGCTCACGGGGATATTTCTGTTGTTCAAAAAATTTATCGAACGGGGTGGCCCGCTGTGTCAGTTGGTGAGTCGAGGTCGTGCGAATCGAGACGACACTGGGTAAGACTTCATTGGTAACATCGCGAAAGACCGAGGAGAGTTCCCTGGCCGTGGCGATCGAAGCTGGTTGTGGCTCAGTTTCCTTTTGAGCCATGACGTAAGCCCCTCCCACAAGGAGGGCCGCACCTAGTGCTAAAGTTGCACCGAATTTGTTCATCATTGAGTATTGTTTCATGTTCAGAAAGCCTCCTGAAAACGATTGAATTTGGCAGTCCCAAAAAATCCCTCAATTGAGAATGTGTCTCATTATTTGGTCGGCGGAATCAATTCCACCTACTTGAATTACTTGAATTGACTATCTTTTCACTTTTAGACATACGTAGTGAGCGAGCTAACTGTTGGAAGAATTCAACCTGTAATTTGTAGACTTTTAAGGAGGTAATACCTCCTTGACGGGTAGGTTTTTTTACAGTAGCTTCAAATTAGACGATTATCACAAGTTCCTTTTTCTGAAATGGACGACCGCGTCCATATTTTTTCTGGGAACTGTCTGATCTAAAGCCGAAAAAAAGACTCCCGAGAAAATCGCAGTTGAGGCGAAATTCCGGGCTAGAACCTTTGATAAATTACACCTCTGATTTCAGCTCCCAAGTGGTTCACAGGAAGTGATCCGATGTTTCAATGGCTCGACGGACAGTCTGTTCTCATGCGCGCTCCTGCCAAGTTGAACTTGCATCTGCAGGTTCTCGGAAGGAGAACGGACGGATTCCATGATTTGGAAACGGTCATGGTTAAGCTCGCCCTGCATGATACGCTCCGTCTGAGTAAGCTCTCTTCTTCAAGTTCTGAAGATCCTTCGCACATTAATTTATCTGTCCTCGCCTGTGCCCCATTCTTTCAGCAAGCAGCTGGAAGTCTACCCCTCATTCCTACCGATGAGAGAAATCTCGTGGTGCGCGCTGCCCGTTTGCTGCAATTCGAGACAGGATGCACAGCAGGGGCCGACATCGAACTTTATAAACGAATTCCTGTGGAAGCGGGTTTAGGTGGAGGCTCGAGTGATGCTGCGGCCACGCTGGTTGGCTTGAATCAGTTGTGGGGACTTTCGCTCTCAGTAACTGAGCTTGAAACTCTGGCGGCGAAACTCGGCTCCGATATTCCCTTCTTCATCAATACACACACGGCAGCTCTCTGTCGTGGGCGTGGCGAACTGATCACTCCTATTCCAGTTCGCTGCAATTTCCCGGTGCTCCTCGCTCAACCGGAAAACGGTCTATCCACTCCTGCCGTTTTCAAAAAGTGGGGAGAAATTAATGCAGTATCAGATCAGCATTCTGTCGGGCCCATCTTGGATGCGCTGCGACTGGGTAAATCTGCAACTGTATCACATCTCCTGAGTAATGCTTTGCAATCTCCTGCTGAGCACCTCAGTCCGCAACTCTTGCAACTCACATCTTTGTTAAGGAAGTTCAACCTGCCCGGCTTCTTAATGACTGGCAGCGGTTCCTGCTGCTTCGGTCTATGCCATTCCTTTAGACAGGCGACTTCCCTTTCCTCCCATCTACGCGCGACACGGATGGCTCGTGTCAGTGTGTCTACACTTCACCCCTAAAGGATGCACCATGGATATCACAGAAGTTCGAATAAAACTGATGGATGATCCACATGATCGTTTACAAGCTTTTTGTTCTATAACTCTGGATGGCATGTTTGTCATACGGGATTTAAAAATAATTCAGGGTGCGAAAGGTTCGTTTGTGGCTATGCCAAGCCGCAAACTGACAGATCGATGTCCTCGTTGCTACACCAAAAATCATCTTCGGGCTCAATTCTGTAATCAGTGTGGCGTGAAGTTGGATGAAGGGAGAGCAACCAAAGATTCGGATGGTCGAGCAAAATTGTATGCCGACATCGCTCATCCGATTAACTCCTCATGTCGTGAGCAGATTCAGAGAGTAGTCATCGAAAACTTCGAACTTGAAAAAGTTCGTGCTCAGGAACCAGGCTATGTCTGTACTTACGATGACTTCGGCGAGGATAGCTTCGCGACTCTGGCCGAGGAAGAGATGCACATGACTAATGGTCATGCTTCAGCCGCTTCCAATGGTCACATGGAGACCAATGGAACTATGGTGATGCAGCGGGAAGAGAAGGTTCATCGCATTGATCCCCCTTCGTCCCCTTCATCACATCATAACCACGTCAAACCGGCTGAGCATAAAACCTATCAGGTGACTGCCGAGCGTGAGAAATCTCAGAACGAGGAAGGTTTCGGCTCTGGCCTGGTCTAGAATTCGCAAATATCCGGTAAGATTCGCGAATCTTTCTCAACAAACACAATTTCGAACCGAGCTGTAATTTTTGGCAGCTCGGTTTTTATTTGGCCTTAATCAAAGTAGCCGATGGCGTTGTGGAAGAGTTTCATCCCGTCCCCTTCGCCTTGCAGTTTCAAACGAGTCCATTGCGGATGTTGCGTGGCGAACAGAAAACGCTCCGGGTGCGGCATCAGCCCGAGGACCCGACCAGTAGGGTCACTCAACCCGGCAATGTTTGCCGTCGAACCATTCGGATTCAGCGGGTACTCCAGAATTTCGTTACCTGAGGGAACTTCTCCATCCCGACAGTATTGTAAAGCGATCTGATCAGCCTCTTTCCACGAGCTTAATGTCTCCTGGTTCCTGACCATCAGACGTCCTTCCGCATGAGCGATGGGAAGTTCAATGGTGTCGATCCCTCGCAGGAAGACATTCGTCGAAGAGGCGACCTTCAAATGAGTCCACAAAGCAGTATAGCGCCCGTTCAGATTCCAGGTTAAGGTCGCTTCCGCTTCACCATTCTCAACCGGAGGCCAACTGCTGGAGCCACCCGGTAGAATTCCAGCCTTCAACAACACCTGGAAACCGTTACAGATTCCCAAGATCAGTTTATCTTTCTCCAGAAAATGTTGAATGGAGTCTCGCAGCTGGTTGCGCAGTTGACGTGAAAAAATGACTCCCGCCCCGATGTCATCCCCATAACTGAATCCGCCGGGAATACAGAGAATCTGATACTCTTCAAGCAGCTTTGAGTTGGAAAGCAACTGGTTGATGTGGTGACGATCTGCCGATCCTCCTGCCAGTTCGAAGGCATGTGCCGTTTCAAGATCACAGTTCGTTCCGGGGGCTCTCAGTACACAGACACGGGGTGCAGTCATTGTTGTTCTTCGTCACCTTGCTGATGAATTTGCGATAAAGGAGGGGGCCGCGGCGGAAGCACACCGCCCGCGAGTGGTCATTTGGCTCAATTTTCCACCCGTCAGCGGATCATATCGGGAGTCAGAGATGTCTGCCACCGAACGCCCGCTTTCGGTCGCTGACCCAACTGAAAAAAGGGGGAATCGACCACTCATTTGGGCCAGTTTCCGCTGAAAAAGAGCCTGATTTCCCTTTCGGCAATGGGGTATCCATGAAATCCGTTAATTGATAAGATTCCTGCCGCTTTAAAGTCGCCCCCATTCCAGTCGAAATCCTTTCTGCTGCCCACCCTTGGAAAGGAATGGACTTGCTCCAGGAGAGCCGGATTGGGGATTTGTACCCTGAACTTTTCGATAAAGGCCCCTTCTGGATGCGTTCGATAGCAATCCAGCTAGGGATATTGATCGGGATTTGCCTGAGTGCCTCGGGTTGCATGAATCCGAATATGCGCTGGCCAAACCTGAATATCCCCAATGTCCTGGCAGAACGCCGCATCATGGAGCGGAATGATCCGTTCCCCGATGAAGACATTGCGCCTGAAACTTATCTGCGACCACGCAGTTTCATCGATCAGCGTACCGAAGAGCGACAGGCTGCTGAACAACGTATGTTCGAAGGGGTGATTCCCGGTCAGTCGCTGGGGCCCCGTGCTCCGAGTACGACCTGGCGGAACAGTCAGGTTGTTCGACCCTGATCATCTCCGGCCATATGCCGCCTCTTGGTAATTCTTCTTAAACTGCCCAAATTGTTTTTACGGTAGAATCCGTAAAAACCTCATGTCCCAACACTCTCGCGCCGATAATTCAAGCGTTGTGTGATCTTCACATGCGAACGACATCAGAGACTTTTTTGGCTTAGAAGTCTCAACTGACAACGTCGGAATTGAATTCGGAAAGCAGCAGTATGGGTCATCGTCTGATGGCGAAAAGAGCTAATACACCTGACGACAAATCCACTTCGTCTCAATTGTGGAGTGGATCGTATTATGCGAAAGCCTGGTTTTCCTACGCTATCATCGGTGTCAGCTGTGCCGTGGGGCTTCTGTTTGTCATCGTTGCCCAGTCAGACTCCCCGATTTCAGTGCTGGAGTCTGTGAACAGAGAACTGCAGAATTCAAACGGAGATGGTCTGGAAGATTTTACCGGTAGCTCTATTGCGCAGGTCTCTGCGGAGGAGAGTTCTGAAGGTGAAGAGGCTGCTTCAGAGTTTGGAACTCACAACAATCACGAACAAGATAACGCACCCATTCAGCAGGCATTTCGCGAGATACTGACTGAAGACTTGCAACCGTCCCGGTAGAACACGTCTCCGGGGGCGATCTAAGAGGTGGCTCCTGGTCCGGTTGTCGGGTGTGATTATCGAAGTCGAAAAAAGCCGAACCGAGTTCGACTTCGTTTCCCAACTGAAGCTGCAAGCACCGCTTGAGGATGTGAATGAGGCACCTGAGTTGCTCTGGTTTTCGAATAACGAACTTATCCGAATTCGATCACAATCCTCGCTCGACGCATTTTTTCACCGCTGCCAGGTGACGCTGCTTGCCAATGCTGGTTACAATTTGAAGAGTTACATCGTATAGCTCCTCATTGGAAACAGAACATGGCTGATAAAACTGCGTCTGTAAATCATTCTGAATCAATCACTCGCCGTGATTATCTGCAGCGGATGGCGTTATGGGGAGCGGGAGCCTGCTTGTTACCCACTGCAATATCGCCACTCTTGCCGAAGGCTCAAGCTGACGAAAAAGTTCTGAATGCTCAAACTGTTCTCGGCCCTGTTCCGGTTAATCAACTCGGCATGACCCTGATGCACGAGCATGCTCCGACTGTCGATTGGTCGGAACTCTATGAAGAGAAACCAGGGCCGTTACCGGGAATTCAGGAAGAGATGCTGACCAATGTGGCCAAACTGCTGAATGACTTTCACGATACCTTGAATGATAAAACTGGTCCGGGGGCGATTGTCGAATGCACTCCGATCCGGGTTGGTCGTTATCCTCAATTGATGAAAGAACTCGCTGAACGTACTAAGGTGCACATCATTGCGAGCTGGTTCTGGTGTGAAGCAGCGGCTTCCCAGCATCGCTGGGCGATTGAGTTAGGCTATGCATACAATGGAGTGAAACGGTTTGCGGATCTCTTCATTCGAGAAATTACTGAGGGGATGGAAGATCCGCTGGGTGAATTCGGAGAAAAGTTCACCGATATGAAAGCAGGAATGATCAAGATTGCTACCAGTACTTTTCTCCGGCCGAGCGAACGTCGCGTGCATGAAGCGGCTGCGACGGCTTCCATTGAAACTGGCTGTCCCATCACCACGCATACAACCAATGGAGGAGGTCTCGAAGAAGCACAACTCTTCCTGCAGGTGAAAGCGAACCCGAAAAGATCTGTATTGGCCATCAGGGGAATAAAGATGACCGGGAGAATGATAATGCTTATGAGTATCATCGCCAGTTGGCAGAACTTGGATTCAATGTGCAATTCGATCGGATCGGGCTTTCCAAGTATCCACCGGAAAAGACGCGATGCAGATTCGGAAGTTAATCGATAGTGGTCACACCAACCAGATTCTCGTCAGCCACGATGCTGTTCCTTATGTCTATACTGACTACGCCACCAGCAAAAATGAGATCGAAGGCTGGAGCTATGATCCGGTTGATTTTACAGTCTGTTCGACAATCTTGATCGATGAACTGAAAAAAGCTGGATGTGAGCGATGAGACTCTCTATCAGATTATGGTTTTAAATCCACAGAAAGTACTCGGTTTCGTTAATCGAGATCAGCAGATTCCGACGGGTTTTCATCTTCATCAGTGGCGACAACGTATTGTTCACCGAATACCTCGACCACATCACCCGGGTAGATTTTTTTCGACGACGGGTTTCGACCTCGTTATTAAGCAGAACTTCGCCCGATTGGATTAATACTTTCGCCTGACCTCCGGTTGCTGCGACTCCAGTCAGTTTCAGGAATTGATCAAGCTGGATTGATTCGGGTTCTACAGAGTCGTTCATCGATGAGCGTTCAAAAAGTGGAGTTAAACAGGACTACTCTCCGCAGTGTAACTCAGCGGGGAAGAGCTGGGAATAGTCCCCCTGCTGCCTGGAAATCAAGAATAATCAGGACTCTGGTGGGCCGTTTGACCAACATGGTCTTACTCATCTATGATGCACCCTGGCTCGGCAAATTGTTATCCAATACTCTCTCAAGTCTTTAAGAGGAATCTCATTCTGCTATGTCGATCAAAGTCCTGTTAACGGATAAAGGTTGGGCTGATTACGAAATCGAACGTTCCCTGCTTGCCGAAGCGGGGTACGAGCTGGTGACCACCGAGCAGTCTGATGAAGAGACTTTAACCAGACTCGCCGAGGATGTTCAGGCGATCGGGACCTGCTGGGCGAAAGTAACCCGTAAGGTGATTGATAACGCGCCCTGTAAAACCGTGGTCCGATATGGGATTGGTCTGGATAACATCGATGTCGAACGGGCAACTGAGCTGGGCATGGTGGTTACCAATGTCCCTGACTACTGTGTCATCGAAGTTGCCGAGCACACATTGGGATTTATACTCGCCTGCAATCGACGAATCGTTCAGCTGAACAACCTGATGAAAGCGGGGTCTTTTGAGCGAATGTTGCAGCCCCTCTGGTTCGGTTAATGGGGCAGACACTGGATTGGTCGGATTGGGACGCATTGCCCGCGAGGTCTACCAGAGAGCTGTCGGAATGGGGTTAAAAGTGATCGCACACACCCCCTCTGGCAACAATTATGGACTGGATTGCGAGATGGTTTCTCTGGAGGAATTACTCCAGCGCAGCGACTACGTTTCCCTGCATTCACCCCTGCTGCCCGAGACAGAGCATCTCATTAGCACACAACAGTTTAAGTTAATGAAGTCAACCAGTTTTTTACTCCAATACATCCGGGGTGGACTGATCGATATCGAGGCTCTCAAAGTCGCATATTCAGAAGGAAGAAATTGCCGGGCGGCCCTTGATGTATTTGAACAGGAACCTCCCGATCTGGGTGATCCGTTGTGGAAGGATCCGCGTGTTATCGTCACTCCTCACGCTGCTTTTGTCTCAGAGGAATCTTTAGAGGATTTAAGGGTCCGCGCGACGCGCCAGATCATACAAGTCCTACAGGGCGAACAACCGGATAATGTGATTAATCCGCATGTTTATAAAAAGTAAGGTTAGCGCGCCAATCTGACTGAGACTCCACGCGGATTCGCGAACTATTTGGGGATAATCTGGCATTTCCGAGCTAGATTCAGGGTATGAAAATCCGTTGAATTCCGTCAACTGGGGCCCTGTTGACGGAATCAGGTGTACGGATGATTGCGACTCACCCCATCGATACGAAGCCTTGTCATGTCCTCGGAACTGGATCTCCTCCAATCACAAATCGAAGAGAAAGATGCGATTGTCGCTGCGCTAACCGCTCGGTTAGAGCGGCGGCAGAGCAGCTGGATCGATTGCATCGATTGGGAGTCGACAAGGCACTGCTCAACTACGCGACAACGCCCGCTCCCCCGCCTCCTCCCAAAAAGCCTAAAAAACCTGGTGATCCCCTGCATGAAGATTTGCAGCGGTTGATCGATCAGTGGGATGCAATGCAGGCGCACAACAGCTTTGGTCGCCTGGAAATTCAAGTGGGTGAAGTGCGCGATCTCATCGTGCAACTTTCGCAAACGGTTCGCGAACAACAGGCTATGGTTCCTCAGGTGATTCAGGCACCCGCACCGGTGCAACAACTTGCTCAACCTGTTGAACACACCTCGCATCCCGATTTCGAAGATGGCAATGTCGAGTTACCAGATAATCTGTTCCAGGAGAATCAGAGTTCTGTTAACCCGCAAGACAAATATGCTGCCGGTGGTGAGTATTCGAATTGGGATTCCATCAAACGGAGTATGCTGGGAGATCCCGCAGCACCGACCGCTTCAGGTGAACCTGCACCCCAAATGGATGGCTCGGCAGCAGCCTTTGCGGAGCATTCCCAGGTTGCCCCGGGTGGTGGCCACTCAGAAGCAGAAGAAGCTGCCTTTCTGGCCCAATTGGCAGAGCTTATTCCTGAAGGTCTTGGTGAAGTCGATCTCGATAACGCCTCGCACAATGAGGTTGTGCGGGCACTCGAAGAGCGGGATGAATATATTTCACGCCTGCTGAACTACATCACTGCAGTGCATAAGCTGGACATGAACTGGGAGATCATTGCCCAGGGACCTCAGGCATTGCAGGATCGTTTGATGAATCTGCAATCCCAGTTGGAAGCAAAACTCCGTCTGGCCGAGGTTTCCATCGCGGTCGAGCGAGCTAAGCTGGGACGAGATGAGATGCGGGTGCGACAACTGGAGTCCAACGCGCAGCGCATCCTCAAACGCCTGGGAGTTGACCCCTCTGATCCGAATTCAATGCAGAAGGTCCAGAAGATGGATCCCTCTCAGGCTGCCGGACAGCTTGGAGATCAGGCCGCTGGTGGTAACTGGCGACGTCTGTTGGGACTGGGCAAAGAAGAAGAGGATAAACAGCCCTAAGCCTGTTTCTATCTGGTCCGAAAAGCGAATTTCTGATCGTGCAGCCCTAATTGGTTGTGAGTAGACAGAGAGCTGTTCCGACAGGCCCCCCTTCAGCGTACAATAGAGCAACGCTTCTATTATGCTCTAACGTACGGGTCTCTGATGGCTTCCCCAATCTTAAATCAATCAGAATCTGCGAACAGGACGCTCTTAAAAAGCTGGTCCTCTTCTATTTTGTTCCATCTGTTCCTTTTTCTGGGACTGCTCTACTGGTTCGGTTCTCCCGAATCCGGTCTGGGAAATCGCGATGGTTCTCTGATGAATTTCAACAAGGTCGGGCTGGAAATCAAGAATCCACAATCGGTGGAATTCGAGCAGCGACCGGAAGAAAACCAGACTGAGGATTCGACCTCGGATTCCTCCGAGACGACCTCTGCAAAATCCGATGAATCTCAGAATCCATTTGACAAGCTACCAGCAACGCTCGAAGTCACCCCGCTGAATGAGCCTGACCCGGTCATTGGATTCGGAACACCATCTTCCGCTGATAGTAGTTTAAGCAGTGGCGGCAACTCGACAGGGGAATCAATTCTACAGGAAGCGAGCGGGAATCTTCCTCCGCAAGCGACCGCTCCCCTGGGGATTGGTGAGAGCTCATTTCTGGGGATGCGGACCAAAGGGGAAAAAGTAATCTTCCTCCTCGATCGCTCCTCCAGTATGGACAGTTCCTTTCACGAATCGAAATTGAAACCTCTGGCTGTTGCGAAAGCTGAATTAAAACGGAGTCTGAATTCTCTCTCTTCGACGCATGAGTTTCAGATCATCTTCTACCATGAAACAACGCAGGCACTCGGGTCGTCTGAGGATGCCGTTAAAGGCATTAAATTACTCCCAGTTTCGGAACTGAATCTGAATAAGGCGATGAACTTTGTCGACCAGATCAGGGCGGATCGCGGAACTCATCATCTGAAGGCACTCCATCTGGCACTAAGTCTCCATCCGGATGTCATTTACTTTCTGACCGATGCCGATACCCAACTCGACCCGGGGCAGTTGCAGACGCTCAAGCGGATGAGCAAGAACACGATCATCAACTGTGTGGAATTCGGGAAAGGGCCTCAGATGTCAGGAGTGGGGACTCAGGAACGAAACTTCATGCAGCGACTGGCGGCCGATACAGGGGGTCTCTATCGCTACTTCGATATCACCCGTTTTTAAGCAGCATCACTCTGAAATCTGTATCATGTTCGACTCTTTGTATACATCAGGAATCAGATTAACCTCTGTCGGCATTTGTTTCCTGCTACTGAGCTCGGTGGGAGTCGCACAGGATGAGGTCATTGCCGGTGGCGACCAGATTGAAATTCGCAAAGGGACCACGGGTACCACCTGGTTGAAAGGCGAGATTGTCGATTTCAACGGAGATGAACTTCAGTTTCGCACCAGTGTTGATCGAAACGTTCAATACTATGCCACCTCAGATATCCTGCAAACCCGCTATCAGCAATCAGTCGAGCATCAACAGGGGGTGGCTCTCCTGGCGAAAAAAAATTATGCCGAAGCGGAACAGCGCTTGGAAACAGCATTAAAAGTTGAGCCCAGGGAATGGGTTCGTAGGGAAATTCTGGCGTTGCAGATTCGTGTCGCTCTGGCGCTATTTGATTATGAAAAAGCGGGAAACAGATTCATCGCCCTCTGTAAGAGTGATGAAAAAACGAGGCACTTTCATTTAATCCCTCTCAACTGGCGTCTCCCGGAAGAAATATCAGATCAGACTGAGAATCTGATTATCAAAGGGGCTGTATCCGAAACGACGGCACGTCGCTGGTTACAGGAAAAAGAACCCGTGGCACAGCTTCTGGGGGTGAGCTGGTTACTATTCCGATCTGAAGATCAGGAAGAGCTGCAACGGACGCTGTTGCTGCTCAATCGAAGTTTAAATGATCGAGTTCAAAACGCTTCTCAAATGCAGGTTTGGCGGACCTATATCGCCGAAGGACGTTTCACTGAGGCCGAACTGAATCGCTGGGAAACTCGCATCGAAGATTTGGATGATCTTGATCGATCTGGCCCCTATTACCTGCTGGCAGTCGCCTATAATCGAAAGCTGGAATTCGATCATGCCGCCGTACGCTGGCTCTGGTTGAAGGCGAATGAATCGCCCGATCATCTCCTTTCCAGCGAAGCACAGCTAAACGCCGCCGAAGCATTGGTGCGATTGGGACTCACAGAACAGTCACTGATCGTTTACAGAGAACTCGTAGAAGCCTATCCTGAAAGTCCTTCCGGAAAAATGGCACGAGATCGAATTCGACCTCCGGAAACCTCTTCCTCGAAGTAAAAATAAACTGACATTTTAAACTGATTAAGAAACAGCCTGCTGGAACTTCAATATGAAATGGATTTTACAGTTCCCTCTGATGCTTACCCTCGGCTTGAGTCTGCTTAGCCCGTCGCTTCTTCTTGCACAGGAGGAACCTGCGGAGCGGGTTGCTCCCCAGTTATCCCTGGAAGAGCTGGTTCAGGCGGGTGGGGCGATTGGCTTTGTCATTTTACTCCTCAGCATCGCGATGATTGCGTTGATTGTGGAGCATGCCCTCACCATTCGTCGCAAAGTGCTCATGCCCGTTGGACTTGCCGAACAGGTCCATCAGAACTTATCGACTGGACAGATAGATCAGGCGAAGGAAGTCTGTCGGGCGAAACCAGCCTTCCTGTCGAGCCTCTTACTCGCTGGATTGAATGAAGTCGGGCTGGGTTATGCTGTCATTGAGAAATCGATGGAAGATGCGAGTGTGCAACAGGCATCCCGCCTCTATCGCAAAATTGAGTATCTCTCCCTGATCAGTTCGATCGCACCGATGCTCGGTCTATTGGGAACAGTCTGGGGAATGATTCAGGCGTTTCTCGAATTTACTGTGCAGGAAAACCCGTTGCCGTCCGAGTTGGCTCCCGGAATCTACCGCGCACTGGTAA
This sequence comes from Planctomycetaceae bacterium, assembly GCA_041398805.1. GTDB lineage: Bacteria > Planctomycetota > Planctomycetia > Planctomycetales > Planctomycetaceae > Polystyrenella. The sequence continues at coordinate 118,832 of JAWKUC010000010.1, forward strand.
CGACACTGCTCGGGTTGGGTGTAGCTGTTCCAGCCCTCGCTTCTTTCGCGATTTTCCGTAATCGCATCGATGAACTCGTGGCGGAATCCTCGTTGATGGCCGAGCATGTCTTCAGTAGCTGGCGACGGGCTCAGTTAAAACAGCGTCAGTCAGCGACCTCTTCGTCCCGGGTCTCCCCATCGCAGGTTGAGGACTAAGCATGCGAATTCCGGTGCGGGAGACAGATCGTGGGTTCGCTTTTAATGTCACGCCGCTGATCGACATCGTGTTCCTCCTGGTGATTTTCTTCCTGGTGGCCAGTCAGCTAGTGCAGCACGACTCGGCGCGGGAAGTGACTCTACCTGAAGCGGAACTGGCTCAGGAAGAAGAACGGAATCAACCGCAGCGATTAACAATCACGATTTCAGCGGACGAAGAGTATTCGCTGGCCGGTCGCGTCGTTCCCCTGGCAGAACTGCTCCAGTTGATTGCCCGTACTGAACCGGAAACCGCCGTTCGTTTTCGGACCGATAGAGATGTTCCATTCCGGTTGGTCGAGCCTCTGATGAGGGCATGTGCCGAACGGGGAGTGGGGGATGTCAGTTTCGCTGTCGAACAGAAGTAGTCGGACTATTTCTGTGACCGCTTTTCTGGTTAAGATGGGTGCAACCTCGGTGGAACGACCATCTGAACCTGTAATCCTTTAAATGCGGTGTCCCTCTATGAATTGCTTAAACTGACCCAGAAACTGATTACCTTCGAGTCCACCAGCTGTTATTCCAATGTCGTCGTCACAGATTATGTTGATGAGCAACTACAACAATCAGGTTTTGTCACCGAGCGGATCAACTACAACGATGCCAACGGTGTGGCGAAGTCGTGTGGTTGGGAAAAAAGGAAAGGTGTCGGCGGGCTAGTTACTTTTGCTCATTCCGATGTGGTCCCGGCCAACCCCTGGTATGTCGACTCTCCCAGTCCGTTTGAACCTTCGATCGTCGGGGACAAATTATACGGTCAGGTAGTTGCGACATGAAGGGTTCACTCGCCTGTATGATGGCTGCTGCGGCTCTGGTCGTGGATGAAGTGACTCTCAAACAGCCCCTCTACATCACCTGTACCGTTGGATGAAGAAATTGGCTACGGTGGAGCAAAGCAGGTTGCTAAACACTGAAGCTCTATCGCGAGATGGTCGAAAATCGGACCAAGGGGATTATTGGTGAACTGACCATGCTGAAGATTCACTCCCACAAAGGGACTTTTGGTTTCAAAGCGACTACCCGGGGGTTGCTGCCCACTCCAGTACTGACAAGGGGATCAATGCGAACATTCAGATGATTCCATTTCTCACCGAGATGAAAAATCTACGATGAAACCACGAATGACCCCTACTGGCATAACGAAGAATTCTCACCCTCCGGAATCAGCTGGAACATCGGGATTAATGATAAAACACTCGCCTGTAATATCACGCTCCCCAGAGTATCTGCACCGTTTACTTCCGTCCCGCACCCGGCATGGATGGAATGATTCTGATCGATCGCTGTCAAAAGCTGGCTGAGGAACTCGGAATCGAATTCAGTGCCGATTCGCTCAATCAGCCTTTTTATGTCGATCCCAACTCAGAGTTTGTGCAGACAATGCTGAGTCTGGCAGGGCAGACCGAGTCCAAAACAGTGGCGTATGCTACAGACGGGGCGGCCTTTTATGAGCTTGAAGATAAAGTCATCTTCGGCCCTGGTGATATCGCGAAAGCGCACACTCATGACGAGTGGATTACCCTGGAGCAACTCGAACTTGGCCAAAGCATGTATGGCAAACTGATCGAGCATTTCTGCCAGTCTTGATTCGCAACGACTGGTCATGCACTCGCGCGGGAAGGAATTTCCTGTACGTTGTAGTATTCCTTGTACCACTGCACAAAGTTGGCGACACCAGTCTCGATCGAAGTTTCGGGTTTGAAATCGACATCGTTGATCAGGTCATCGACATCAGCATAAGTCGCGGGAACGTCACCCGGTTGCATGGGTAACATATTCTTGACCGCTTTTTTGCCGAGACATTTTTCGAGCGTTTCAATCATGTACATCAGTTTGACCGGTTGGTTGTTACCGATGTTATAGATTTTGAAGGGAGCCCGGCTCGTACCCGGATCGGGTTGAAAGCTGCTCCAGTCTTCATTGGACGCGGCGGTATTATCTGCGACGCGAATGATGCCTTCCACGATATCGTCAATGTAGGTGAAGTCGCGCTGCATTTTGCCTTCATTGAAGACATCAATGGGGCGTCCTTCCAGAATCGCTTTGGTGAAGAGGAAGAGCGCCATATCCGGGCGTCCCCACGGTCCATAGACGGTGAAGAATCGAAGTCCCGTTGTGGGCAGGTTGTACAGATGGCTGTAGGTGTGCGCCATCAGCTCGTTTGCTTTTTTGCTGGCAGCGTACAGGCTGAGGGGGTGATCCACATTATGATGCACCGAGAAGGGCATGGTTGTGTTGGCACCATAAACCGAACTGGAAGAAGCATAGACCAGATGTTTCACACCATGATGGCGACACCCTTCCAGAATATTCACAAAACCGACGATGTTACTGTCGATATAAGCATGTGGATTTTCCAGCGAATAGCGTACGCCAGCCTGCGCGGCGAGATTGATCACCACGTCGAACTCGTGAGCGGTAAACAGTTCCAATCGCTTCCCGATCTTCGAGATCAATCCAAGGAGTGTGAAATTCGAGTTATCCTTGGTATCGGGCGAGGCGGTTTTCTTTTTTAACTGAACATCATAGTAATCGTTCAGGTTATCCAGGCCGACAACTTCTTCTCCTCGATCGAGAAGCCGCATTGCGACGTGGGAACCGATAAAGCTCATGCGCCGGTTACAAGATATTTAGTCATGATTCTTATTCTTGTGTTGAGCTGTTTAAAGTCAGACAAGCCGAGGTCTGGCTGACTGGAATTGATTATAACTGGTAATGCTGTGGCTGACTTACCTTTTTAGCCTCATACCCGGGAAAAATCTGAAGCGGATCAGCCTGCTTTCTTCAGAAACTTCTGGGTCATCGGCATCTCATGCTCGAGCCCCTTCGGTTCGAATTTCAGGATATTCAATCCATGATCCTGTAAATGCTGCCGATTACTGTAGATCGGATCGGCCCAGTCCTGGACCTGACCCGAGCGGACGGCGTTCACGATTTCCCGAATCCCGGATTCCAGCCCCACAGAGGCCCGGAAACCCAGCGTATTTTTGATTTTGTCGAAATTGACCCGGTAATTACGGGGATCTTCGTCGTTGCGGATTTCTTCGAATTCTGCATCGGGAGCCATCTCTTTCACGATTTGACCCAGTTGGGTTAATGTGTAGTTCTGGCTTTCATCCCCCACATTGAAGATTTCTCCTCCCACTTTTCTGAGAGGGGCCTGCAATGACATGACGATCGACCTTGCCAGATCGACTGTATGTACGAAGGGACGCCATTGTTCCCCATTGAAGACGCGGAATTTCTTCTGAGTGACTGCCTGAGCGGGAAGCAGGTTGGCGACCAGGTCGAACCGAGGACGATAAGACCAGCCATAAGCCGTTGCGAACCGCAGAATCGTAGGTTGAAAGACGGAGTCTGCTGTTTCGAGCAGGACTTTCTCGGCATCGATTTTGGTTGTGGCGTATAACGAAACCGGGTTCAGATCGGATTGTTCGTCTCGAATGTCATCACTCGCTCCGTAGACACTACAGGTCGAAGCAAAGATGAAACGGGAAATTCCATTAGCCCGCGATAACTGAGCGATCATTTTGGCCGCCGCATAATTCACGGCGATGGTTGTGTCGGCATCAATGGAACAAGCCGGGTCCCCCACAATCGCTGCGAGGTGCACGACGGCATCCATTCCCTTAAGGCCTTTAACAACATCTTCCACATTGCGAAAGTCACCCTGCATCACTTCCAGGCGGGGATGATTCAGGACGTCGCTCAGAGCGTTGATTCCAAACAACTGCATGTCCAGTACCCGCACGCGGTAACCTGCATCCAGCAGCTGCCGGGTGGCAATACAACCGATGTATCCAGCTCCACCGACGACCAGGACGTCTTCAACTTTTTCTTTCACATGCGACTGACGAGGCTCGACGCGATAACGCTGCGCGACATACATCCGGGAAAATCGACTGGCAGTCACGAACGAATACAGAAAGGCCCAAGCCATTCCAATCGCACCCACTATCTTAGCGGTGCTTTCCAGAATCATACTTCCCACGAGAGCACTCAGGACAAATCCTGCCAGGCAGGCAATTGCAACTGTGGAAAGGCGTTTCCAGATTTTGGTACTGGGAATCGGTCGATAGAGACCGCATATTGCAAAAACACTGATGGCTGAAAATGAAAACCAACCTGCACTTGCCAAAAGTTCGCTATTGAGGCGTGCCAGGGCGTAACCGACCGGACTGGAGAGGCTTACCTTGCCACTCGTTGTTAGCGATATCACAGCCGCACAGATGAGTGCAGTATTAGCCAGAATAAAATCGACGCCGAGTCGTAAACCAACCTGTCGAGTCGTCGAAGTGCCGGGCCAGACGGACCAGGAGTTTCTTGCTGAACGCTGATCGGTTTTTTCGCGTCCGTGGCCAGTGCTGTCATTGATGTTCTCCGAGGAGCCATTCCGTGGCTTTATCGAGCTTCAGCCGTTTTTGGAGAACATCACATTCCGGTTGGTTCAACCACCCCGATGACTACCAGCAACCTGTTCCAGGCGAGAAGTTGGCGGAAATCCCTTTCCGGAAGTGATGAGATACATCCTTGTATCCTGATGACAAAAGTCCTTGAACCTTAGTGCAGGACTGCATTTTGATGCAGGACTTTCGTCGATGTGGTTCGAGGGAACAAACCACGCGCGGAATTATTGAATTTAGATAACTTTAGGTCAATACGAACATTTCGGCCCTTTTCTTCAAAATAATTGAAGACTTGGAAATACTTCGGGGTGCCTAAATTGCCAGAATTAACTGGAGTCCCACTGAAAACAAAAAACCGGCTCCTCTCAGGTGAGGGAAGCCGGTTTCTGTGAATTTTGAATATCGAGACCTTCGTTTAAACGAAGGGGGTAACACCTGGTACAGGGACAGGGGCTACAGCCATCGATGACCACTCATAAGCAGGAGGAGTCAAATCTTCCTGAGAGTTCAAAGGCCTGCTCCCAGGTAATTGTCTGACCGGTGTGGGGCAATATGCGTCCCATGATGGCCATCATGGTGCTTTTCGACATGTACTCTCCGTTGTTAATCGGATTTCCTGAGCGGATGGAAGCAAACAAAGCTTCTCGTGCTCGGCATCGTACATGTTTTTGGCTTTTCCCTTTATAAGCGCCACAGTCGTTTTCCGGCATGATCATGAATTGTATGGTCCATGATACTGGCGACCCCTTTAGTACCCACAATGTGGTCTGTCACATCTCCCTGGGTTCCATCCTGTTGGCGACATCGGCTGTAACCGCGCACCTCGTTCTGGTACTGGAATTCAACAGCGAAGTGGTCAAAGACGTTTCCGTAAATTTCCTGGGTGCGGACTTTCACGTCCTCCTGTCGCACTTACAGAGAGGGGAGGAACATCCTGCATTGCCCAGGCCATTTTGTCGATGCTGTGAATATGCTGTTCGTTAATATGGTCTCCGGAAAGCCAGTTGTAATAAAGCCAGTTACGAACCTGGTATTCCATGTCGCTCCAGTCAACCTGACGTTCATGGCTCCATAAGCCACGAGTGAAGTAGCTCGCTCGCATGGAGACGATTTCACCGATCAGTCCCTCCTGGATTTGAGCGTAGGTTTCCACTTTAGCCTGGTCATAGCGATAACAGAGTCCAGAGACGACAGCCAATCCTTTTTCCTTGGCGAGTCGGCACGATTCCATCACCGAGCGAACACCCGGGGCGTCAACAGCGACAGGTTTTTCGGCGAAGATGTGTTTCCCTTTTTCGACAGCATAGCGAATATGCTCAGGGCGGAAGTGAGGAGGTGTTGCCAGCAACACAACATCACACATATCGATCACATTCTTATAACCATCAAAACCTGAGAACTTGTTTTCAGCAGGCACGTCAATTTTCTCAACGACGTCTTTAAATGTGCTGAGGTTATGCAAAGAGTTTTCAATTTTATCGGAGAAGGTATCTGCCATTGCAACAAGTTTGGTACCGGCGTCGGCGTTCAAGGCTTGACGAGCGGCTCCTGTTCCGCGACCACCACAACCGATCAGACCGACTTTGAGAATATCGGATGAGTCGGCATAGACGGACGATTGCAGACCTGAAAGCGACAACAATGAAGTGCCGACTGCTGCGGCAGATGTTGTTTTCAGGAAATCGCGTCGACCTTGTCGCTGAGATGAGGTTTCATTTCCAGACATGAAATAGGCTCTCCTGTGGAAGTCGGCTACGCTGCTCTAAAGAGCAGCCAGTTCTGAAGCATGTGGGTAGGAATTCTTGATCATCATCTGCTGAAGTGTATTGAATCTGAATTGGGTACTTTCAAATCAGACATACAGCAGATGAGTCAGGCGGGACAGAGGAATTGTGATACTCCAGATCACCTTTTCAATCCCTGCTGCTCTCATCAACATACCATACAAATCCGGGCTAAAGCGAGTCTCTTGTGGCAGAAACTGGCTGAATCTGGACTTCTGTCTGCTCAAATTAAGCGGGCCTGATTTCTGATTTCTCCGAATGAGAATGCGGGAAGCGATTTTCAAGAGTTCAGAAACCTGATTATGATGGAATTCCAAGCACATATGACCCGAACTCTCGAAAATGAGGAATAATAGATGTCTACGTCCCAACCCTCTCTGCCTCGCCGGGATTTTTTGAAACAGGCCGGAATCGCTACGTTTTCTGCGGCAGCACTCTCATCATTTGCCCTCCCTGCGTCTCGACTGGCAGGTGCCGAGACGGCTGCTCACGGTATCAAAAAAGCGGTTAAAATTGGCATGGTGGGTGAGGGAGCGACATTACTCGACAAGTTCAAGCTGGTTAAAAGCTCACGGATGGAATCGAATTGAATTCTCCCTCTGACTCCTCAAGTTGGATGAGGTTCTGCTGCACGTGATGAAAGTGGTTTGCCCATTCACGGTGCTGACCAACTCACTGGAATAAACCCGTACAACTAGATCTTGAAAATTCGCAAAGAAGGAACTGAGTCTCTGATTCAGTCCATCAAGGATTCGCACGCTTATGGCGGCACCTCCGTTTTAATAGTCGTCGGCAAAGTCGATAAGGATGTGAACTACCAGGATTGTTACACTCGATCCCAGGCAGCCTTGAAACAGGCGATTCCTTACGCGGAAGATTTTGGGAATTCAGCAGTTTCGTTGAGAATGTCTGGAACAACTTCCCTGTTTCCAGTCCAATGGTAGAGGCTCAATATCTGGATGAACTCGACAGCCCGATGGTTGGAGCATACTTCGATGTCGGCAACGTTGTTCGCTTTGGCTGGCCCGAACAGTGGATACGGATTCTGGGGAAACGAATCGTCAAGCTCGACATCAAAGAGTACAGCCGCAAAATTAGTTCGAAGAAGGAACCGGTAAAGGTTTCCAATGTCGAACTCGGCGAGGGAGATTGGTGATTGGCCCGCAGTCATGCAGGCCCTGCGTGATATTGAATACAGTGGCTGGGGAACGGCAGAAGTGCGCGGTGGAGATGCGCGCGACTGAAAGAGATCGCCGAAAGAATGGATCGCTGTTTTGCAAGTTAGATCGATACCAGCGGTTCAAAAGCTGATTCACCTGGTCAGGCTTCTGCTCATTTTGGGGGTCTGGTTCTCCATCACTGCCGGCGATAACCTCGTCTTTATGCTCAAGATGCCGGGTCTTCTTTCGAATTCTCCTCAAGGGAGAGGGCGAACTCGAAGCCGCCCCTCATGGAGAAGGGAACATCTACGCACCGGAAGTGCTCCATCGGAACGGCCTCTATCAGATGGTATGGGGCTCAGGGATCTGATGGTCACGATCGATTCTGTATGTCAATCAAATGATGGGCTGAACTGGGATCGCAAGGGAGTTGTGATTGATAATGGCACTGCCAACCATGTCAACGATCCGAGTGTGGTTGTGGTCGATGGTCGCTACTACATGTTCTATACCCGCGCTGTGCGGGATGTGATCGACCGCATCGATCTGGCTGTTTCCAGTGATGGGAAACCTGGAGCTTCTCCGGTGTCGCCTACTGGAGGGCAATGCAGGGACATGGGATTCCCTTTCTCGGTTGGTCGTCCCACAGTGTTATACGAAGGTGGATTATTTCCATCTCTGGTACGATGGCCGCAAAGATTTCTCCGAGAACGCCCCGGTTAAAGATGTCCCCAAGGTAAAGAACTCTCGACGAAGTGTGGGATACGCCATCTCCCGCGATGGTGTGCATTGGACAAGGTATCCACTCAACCCAATCCTGGAGAATAATGCCGGCGGGATTGATGTCACGCGTATTGAAGAGCGGTTGGATCATGCTCTACGAATCGGGTCAGGGGACCTGCCTTTGCCGACAGCCGCATGGAGTGACCTGGAACGACCGGGGACTCTTCGTGGCAAAATCAGGCGAGAGCGACGACGCCTACGGGCCTCGCCACCATGAAGCCGATCCTCGATTCAGATCACAACCTGCACCTTTACGTCGGAGCAGCGTTCGATAAATCCTGGAACAAAATCAAATCGGTATAATTCCACTGGGACAGGAATTTTCAGCCAGTTTCCAGCGAAGTGAGTGATTTCGAGCTTAGACAAGTCACATCTAATAAAGCGTGACGTTTTAAAAATGGAGCGGAGGGGAGTCGAACCCCCGGCCTCTGCATTGCGAACGCAGCGCTCTCCCAACTGAGCTACCGCCCCGATTCGATGATTTCGCTTCTCTGTGACAGCCTCAAAGTCCGGATCCGATATCAAAGGGGCGATTTGCCGCCTTGACAGTTCAATGTACCCGGAACAGAATTGATAGAGAAACATATCTATGGGCCATTTCAGAGAAATTCCGCAGAAGAAGTTCGGCATTTTCAGTCGAAATATTTCTTCCTGCACCTGATCCATCATCTTTAACACAGAACCTCCTTTCCCTGTTGTTACATCTGTGTTACTCTCTGATTACAAGAGACTCCTGACTGTGAAAAGTGAGGAACCTTTCATTTCAGTGGGCCTATTTAATGCACTCAAAGTTCCGGTAGACGGAAGATGTGTCGTCAGACAGAACTTGTGAACATTACCATAAAACAGTGTCCAACCTACTCTGGGCAGCAGACGTGCTCAGATAGATACTGATTCAGGTCCCTTTCATAACACTCTGAGAGTGAGATAAGGCGGGCCAGAACAAAGACATAATATAAATCGCACACCGCGGAGAAATGACGTATGGTCAGTGAATGGCTGGAACAACTCGTCGGAGATGGAATCATCGCGCCGCCTCGCAGTTGATGGAGGCGGAATCGGTCGGTTCCAGCAGTGGTATTAATACGGCCGAAGCGTTGGTACGCCTCGATTACGTCGATCCAGACGTGCTCGCTCAGTACCAGGCAGTCTATTACGGCCGATTTTGTCGCTCTGGACGGTCTCGAAATTCCTCCCAGCATTATCGAACTCGTTCCGGAGTCGGTCGCCAGGGAGAACACAGTGATCCCGCTGGAGCTGGATGGGGACATGCTGAAAGTTGCCATCAGCGACCCGATGGCGCTGGAGGTGCTGGACAAGCTGCGATTCATTCTGAACAAGGATATCAGTGTCGCTCTGGCTCCCAAGAGCAAGATTCTCTCGACAATTAACCGGCATTATGGACAAAGCGAGACCGAATCGGTCGACTCGATGCTGAAGGAATTTACCGAAACCGAGATCGACTTTACCGAAACAGAAGATACCCGAACCCAGCTGGAAGGAGGGGATGAGGACAGCTCTCCCCTGGTGAAGCTGGTCAATTTGATCATTACAGAAGCGGTTAAGTTGCGGGCGAGCGATATCCATATTGAACCGTTCGAGGACCGCGTCCGGATTCGCTATCGGATCGACGGTCACCTCGTCGAGCGGGATTCTCCCCCTCGACGTCTGCTGGGGGCACTTGTCTCCCGTGTGAAGGTCATCGCGAAAATGGACATCGCTGAGAAACGGCGTTGTCAGGACGGGCGAATCAAGACCGTCGTGGGGGACAAGGAGCTCGACCTTCGTGTCAGTATTCTACCCACCAACCACGGGCAGGCGATCGTGCTCCGAATTCTCGATCGGGACAATATTAAGGTCGGTATCCGTAACCTCGGTTTCAGTGAAAAGAATTACAGGTCGTTCCAGAATATCATCCGTCGCCCGAACGGGATTTTCCTGGTGACAGGCCCGACTGGTAGTGGAAAAACGACCACTTTGTATTCGGCATTGGGTGAGCTGAATCGCCCCGACCGGAAGATCATCACCGCCGAGGATCCGGTTGAGTATTACCTTCCGGGGATCAATCAGGTTGAGGTAAAAGCCCGTATCGGTTTGAACTTCGGGCGGATCATCCGAGCGATGCTGCGTCAGGCACCCAACGTCATTCTGGTGGGAGAAATTCGCGATGTGGAGACCGCGGATATGGCGATTCAAGCATCTTTAACAGGACACTTGGTTTTCAGTACGCTGCATACGAACGATGCGCCCGGTTCTATTACACGCCTTACCGATATGGGTGTTCAGCCATTTCTGGTCGCTTCATCCGTCATGGCCGTGATGGCTCAGCGGTTGGTACGCGTTGTCTGTCAGAAATGTAAGCAACCGTACACTCCCACCAAGGCCGAGATGGAAACGTATGAAATCACCTCAGAGGAAGTGGCGAATGGACAGATGGTACGTGGAGCGGGCTGCTCTGCCTGTCAGCATACCGGTTACAGGGGACGCCGGGCGGTCTTCGAATTGATGCTCATGAACGCCGCTCTGCGGGATATGGCGTTCCGCTCTGAGCCAACCCAGAATATTCGTCGTCAGGCCCGTCTGAATGGAATGAAAACTCTGGTAGAAGACGCGAAAGATAAGGCTGTACTGGGACTTACGACTCTGGCTGAGGTCGAAAAGCTCCGGTCGGGTGGCCACTAAGCCTTGCCTGGTCCTCGGGGAGGTTACCTGGTCTGCCTGAATGCTGATCCGGATGGGAATTCTGCATCCCTCGGGTGCAGGGTGAATAAATCGACGAGCTTTCATGGATGAGCTCTACCGAAATCGTAAATCTCAATGGCTTTTCCAAGGGGAGCAGCCTGCCCGGCGAATCGCACTAGTAAGTGAAGTGGCGGGGGTTCAATGTGCTGGTTTCTGTTGAAGCCCATGCTGGCTGAGGTCTGGGTCGCTCATAGGTCACAAATCAGGTGGATGAATTGAGTAACTCTGGTAATTTCACCAATTATTTGATTTTTCAATCGCAAGGGTAACAATGAGGTTGTGTTGCAGAAGTGCAACATCATTCAAGTGCTTATCCCTTCATATCCTTCAGTGTGATGAAATACCGACGTTTCATTCAGACGTTTCTTTGTCCGCTGAACTCTTCATAAATCATTCATACCTTCATTTCTGTCAAAATGTTCCGGGTACATCGGAACAAGTTCTTTGGGCCACTCGGATTTTAAGCTGGCTTTGTTATTGCGATTCAGACAGGTTAATTCTAGAAGATGTCTCAAAACCTTCTGGTGGTGTGTTTGAATCCTCGACTTTCAATCAAAGAAAGACAAGCCTCATACCATCTTCTCCAGTAGGTCTTTAAAGACATTTCTGGCAGGTGAAATCAAAGTGATATTAATTCATTTCAGTTCCACCTGAGTCACATCCAATTCACCAATCAATTCAATTGTCATTTCCAGGTTTGATCTCCCGACATCCTCTATCTTTGAAGAACAGGTGACACAGATTGCGTCACCAAATAAATCATTGAACTCTGTCTCAGGAATTCCTAATGAACAGAATCACACAACCGGGATTCAGGACAATTAATTACCCACAGGAAACCATTTTGGTTTTTTGGCGAACCTAGCGTGATTGATAAACTTCTGGAAACTGTTGTTCGCAATAAAGCGAGCGATTTGCACATCACGACAAATCAACCTCCGGCGTTGCGCCAGGGGGGACGAATTGTGCGTCTCGATACCAAGGTGCTGACTCCGGATGATACTGTCAGTCTGATGAAGAGTATCACGCCGGAACGGAACTGTTAGCAGGAACTCCAGGAGATGGGGAGGAACCGACTTTGGTTTCGCCTATGGAGACAAGGCCCGTTTTCGTGTCGCTGTCTTTAAGCAACGCGGCCACATTGGCCTGGTGTTGCGGCGAATTCCAAAATGAATTCCTGACGTTTGAACAACTCGGGCTTCCACCCGTTATCGAAGATTTGATTCAGCGACCGCGAGGTTTGTTCCTGGTGACCGGGCCGACCGGTTCCGGTAAGACAACGAGTCTTGCCAGTATGATCAACTGGATGAATGACAATAAGTACGATCATATCATCACCCTGGAAGACCCGATCGAATATTACCACGATCATAAAAAGTCGACGATTAACCAGCGTGAGATTGGTGTCGATGTTCCCGACTTTCCCGAGGCACTACGTCGTGCTTTGAGGATGGACCCGGATGCGATTCTGGTGGGGGAGATGCGAGACCTTGAAACAATTCAATCGGCGATCACTGCCGCGGAAACAGGTCACGTCGTCTTTGGAACTTTGCACACCACGGGTGCCCAGGGAACAGTCGACCGAATTATCGACGTCTTTCCGACCCACCAGCAGGAGCAGATTCGAACACAGTTGTCTGTCTCGATTATTGGGATTTTGAGCCAGGCATTATTACCACGAAAATCAGGTGGCCTGGTTGCCGCTTACGAAATGCTGGTTGTGACACCGGCGATTTCCAACCTGATTCGAGAGGCCAAAACATTTCGTATTAACTCGTCAATTCAGACGGGACGTAAATATGGTATGCAGCTGCTTGATGATGCGCTCTTCGACTTATGGAAGAACGACATCGTCGAGGAGAAGGATGTCATCGTCAAATCGAATAATCCAGGCGAACTGAAACAGCGTATTGCCCGCGCCAAACGGGGCTTGCTGGATGACGCTGCCATGGATGACGACGAATACGAAGACGAATATGAAGATGATGAATACGATGATGATTGAGAGTTGAAATTCTTGCGAGTTGAATTAATAGACACGATTCAAGCTCGCCTTAAAGCGAAGCTCAATCATCTCATTCAATATAAAATTTAAAATTCGGGCCACGGATTTACTTTTACGGACAACAATGATCCGCACATTCAGGAAGCGGAATAAGAACATTAAGACGAGAGCTCAAGAAATTTAAATTCATCTTTGAGTGATCACCTCTGGTAAAGCGAACAACGGACTATGGCTCAACGACGTATTGGTCAAATTCTGGTCGACTCGGGCGTATATATGGTATCCAGGATCAACTGTGGGATGTGCTCGAAGAGCAGAAACAATCCCCCGGGGAGGTTCTCGGACAGGTAGCCAAACGGATGGGGCTCGTCACCGAAGTTCAAATTACCGAAGCCCTCGCTGAACAATGGGGAATGCCGGTCATCTCGCTGGCCGAAACGAATATCCCTCCCAACGTGCTGGAGCTTGTTCCTCAGACAATGGCCGAGCTTTACAACATTGTGCCGATTTCATTGCGGGATAATGTGCTGACGGTGGCGATGGCTGATCCTCAGAACGTTGCCGCTTTGGACGACATCCGCAACTTCCTGGGCTATGAAGTTCGTGGTGCTGTCTCCAGTCCGATCGAAGTCGAAGAGGCGATTACCCGTCTGTATGCAGACAAGGAAGAGAGCATTGAAGATGTCATTGGATCTTTTTCTGATCCCGATGACGAAGATGGCGGAATGCGGGGATTCAATCTCGCCTCTCCGGAAGAGATGGCTGAGGCGGCTCCCATTCGTAAATTGCTCAATATGATTCTGTTGCTGGCGATCAAGGATCAGGCCTCCGACATTCACTTCGAGCCGTTCGAAGAAGAGTTCAGAGTTCGGGTTCGTGCGGATGGTGTCCTTTATGAGATGGTTCCTCCACCGCGCCACCTGGCAAATGCACTCGTCTCTCGCGTGAAGGTGATGGCAGACCTGGACATTGCCGAACGTCGCCTGCCTCAGGACGGTCGAATTGAATTAAACGTTGCCGGTAACCCGGTTGACTTGCGGGTGAGTGTGCTTCCCACCCTGTTTGGCGAAGCGGTCGTTATGCGGGTGCTGGACCGTACAGTGGTGCAGCTCGACCTGGATAAGATCGGTATGGACCCGACCACACTCAAACGATTCCGTAGTGCGATTCATGCACCGAACGGTATTGTGCTGGTGACGGGGCCGACGGGTAGCGGTAAGACAACGACACTCTATTCGGCGCTCAACGAACTGAACGACATTGAAACCAAAATCATCACCACCGAAGATCCGATTGAATACGACATCGACGGTCTGGTGCAGGTGCCGGTTAACCCCGACATCGATGTGACCTTTGCCACGGTTCTGCGGGCGATTTTGCGGCACGACCCGGACAAGATTCTCATCGGAGAAATTCGAGACTACGAAACAGGTGAAATCGCGGTGCAGAGTGCGCTGACCGGTCACCTTGTGTTCTCAACCTTACATACAAACGATGCCCCGACCGCGATTACTCGACTGCGCGATATGGGGGTCCCGGCCTTCCTGATCACCGCGACAGTAGAGGCCATTCTGGCTCAACGACTGGTGCGGAAAATCTGCACCGAGTGCCGGACTGAGTTCGAACCGAGCGATGAGCTGTTGATGGAACTTCAACTGCCGATCGAACAGGCACGTCGATATAAATTTTATTACGGTAAAGGTTGTCAACGTTGTAACAACACGGGTTACAAAGGGCGCTGTGGTATCTATGAATTCATGGTCATCAACGATGAAATCCGTGACATGATCACCTCAGAGGCTTCTGTTGATGACATCCGTAACTACGCCAGAACCTGTGGGAATGACGACCCTGCGGGAAGCGGGTTTGAAACTGATCTTCGATGGTGTCACGACCATTGACGAAGTCGTTCGTGAAACTGTCATGGAAGATATCGAATAAACTATCTTCATCAGAACAACATAATTCGAAACTAGATTAAAGATAAATCCTGTCCTTACATAAACTCTATTTTCTCTCCTTGAAAACATTATCAATTCTATTCAATTAGAATGTTACAGGAATCAACTCTTCCCGTAACAACACAAAGCGGGCCTGACAATTTATAAGTGATCCTGAGAGCGAGCCTGATCCGGGCGGACTTTCACTACCATCAGGAACCGCAAGACAACCGATAATGAATCCGATCTCTGCGATTCCAGATAAAACATCATTACGAGCCAAAGTGATTTCATTCAGAAATCATCGCGGTCAATCTATAAATTCAATCCTGAACAGAACAACGATTACCCCGTTACACAGTCAGTACTCCGGAGGGCAACATGCCTACATTTCAGTATGAAGCAATGGACAACACTGGTCTTGAGATCAAAGATACTGCGGAGGCAGCCACAGAGCAGAGGCCCAGCGGCAATCAAGGAGAAGGGCTTCTACATCACTAAAATCAGTGAGCAGGGGCGAACTCCGGGACCGCAAGAAGCGGCTCCGAAGAAATCGAACAAACCCCAAAAGACTCTCGCGATTGGTGGTGTTCGTCCCAAGCACCTGACCACTTTCACCCGTCGCTTTCCACCTTGCAGGATGCGGGTCTGCCGATTCTGCGAAGCTTGCGAATTCTGGAAGGCCAGTCGCGTCCCGGTCCACTCAAGAACGCCTTGATCGATGTGATTGAAGAAATCGAATCGGGCTCGACTTTATCAGAAGCGATGGCCAAGCAACTGAAGGCCTTTGACAACCTCTATGTCAACATGGTGAAAGCCGGGGAGGCCGGTGGTGCGTTGGAAATCATTCTGCAACGTCTGCGGACTTCAAGGAAAAGCCCAGACCCTGAAACGAAAAGTGATCGGGGCGATGGTTTATCCTATCGTGGTTATGGGCGTCGCGGTCATTATCGTGACTGGTATTATGTACTTCATCATTCCTTCGTTCAAAGAAATGTTCGAGGAGTTTGAGGTTGAACTTCCTGGTTGACATTGTGGTTGATCGCAATCAGTGACTGGGTAGTTGATAACTGGTTCCTGATCTCGACCTGATCGAACCTGGCTGTTCATTAAGATCCTCAAAAAGAACAAAACCGGTGCCTACGTGTGTGACTTCTTAAGTCTGAAGTTTCCTCTACTGGGAGGGATTTTGCGGAAGTCGACCATTGCCCGAACGATGCGAACCCTGGGAACGCTGATTGCTTCCGGTGTACCCATTCTGGAAGCGTTAATCATCGCCCGGGATACTTCGGGGAACGCTGTTTTTCGCCGTGCTTTCGATAACATTTACGCGGCGATTCGCGAAGGGGAATCAATGGCTATTCCACTGCGTGAAGCGCGTATTACAGACGACATGGTGGTCAACATGGTTGACGTCGGTGAAGAGACCGGTGCTCTCGATACCATGCTGTATAAAGTGGCCGACGTTTACGAGGAAGAAGTGGAAGTTGCTGTGGAATCCCCTCATCAGTATTCTCGAACCGATCATGGTGGTCGTGTTGGGAGTTGTGGTGGGGGGGATCGTGGTCGCCCTCTTCATGCCCATGATCGAATTGATTAACAGCCTCGCCTGATTCTGGTTTGTTCTACAAAAACGAACCGGAAGGCAGCACTGTATTGAATAAAAACTGTATTGAATAAGACAAATCGTTTCAGATTATTGAAGACTCACACCAACACCGACTGACACCATTACCGACTGACACCAACACTGTGACCCTGACACATCATAGCACAAGAATCAGATTCTGTTTCACCGGCCCCTCGCGCTGGTACAGAAGGAGTTGACCCATCATGCGACAATCCCACATCTCAACACAGAACCGCGCAGGTTTCACCATCGTGGAACTCCTCGTGG
Source organism: Planctomycetaceae bacterium (assembly GCA_041398805.1). GTDB lineage: Bacteria > Planctomycetota > Planctomycetia > Planctomycetales > Planctomycetaceae > Polystyrenella. The sequence goes on from JAWKUC010000010.1 coordinate 135,785, forward strand.
TAATCAGTATCATCACTATATTGATGACTTTGATCACTTACGCCGCATTGTCTGCGCTGGCACCCGCCAAGGATTTGCAAGTTCAGGCAGAAATTACTTCTAGAGAAAGCCTTGGCAGATTTTAAGTTCAAATATGGTGACTATCCTCCGAGCAGTATTGTTCTATATGAAAACTGGTTCTGATTGGGCTTCGGATAATGAGTCTCGTTCAAAGATTAGAAAAATCTGGCCCAACTTTAATTTCAATTTGGATCGAAATATAAATTTCAATGTGGATAACACAAATGCGGAAATCAAGAACGAAACATTCACACTCAATGGTGCAGAGTGCCTTGCGTTTTTTTAGAGGCATGGCAATTGTTCCCTCACCGCTAGACACCGACGGCACAAGAACGGCTCAACGTGCAGAGTTGATTTACACTTACAGGGGGTTCTCTAAAAATAGAGAAGATCCTTTCAGGTTAAATTACGATCCAACGGATCCCCACCGCGTTAGATCCTATCTGGTGGACAATCGTGATAGACTCCTTTCTATGAGTTTGAACTAAGTCGACAGACTGATTTAGGTGGTGATGGCATGCAGGAATATAGCGACATTCTCAATGATACCACGGCACCTTACCTTTATGTTCGATCTGGATGATTACTGGGAGACTTAGTGTGGCTTTAGGTTCCACCGGCATGAGCAACGGTCCCTATCAAATGAGTGCAGGTTCGTATTACAAGTCAGAAAGTTTCCAGATTATTAGTGCAGGTCAAGATGGGGCATATGGATTGGGGGGCATAGTTGATCTCGACAATGGTGTAGTTAACTCTGCAAGTGATAGAGACAATATCACGAACTTCTGCTAAAGGGCCCCTTAGCTCCCTGATTCAGTTTGACATTTATCTCCTTAGCAGCCAAACAAAAAAAGAGTGATAAGTAGAATGAAAAGCTTAACCCTTAATATCGCAAATCAGGTTTCACGTGGAACTGTGGTTGTGATCACCATTATTGCCGTGCTGGATGACGTTAGCGACGGTGGTGATTGGTAATGCGCTGAATGCAGGTCGAGAGAGTCAGACACGGGCGACTGTCAAAAGTTGCATGCACTGATCAATGATAATTCGTGCCGTCAATATCGAGCTGGACCGAAAAGGAAAACTGGAAGGTCGTGTCTCACAGATGCGGAATGATACAGGTTTAACAGACTCGGGAAGTGCGGGCTGCTGTCCGTAAACAGATCGTCGCTTCCCTGTTCGGCATTCCCTCACTGACATCTGAACCAGCAACCTACGCCGAGAAAAAAGCTCAAAGTTCGGAATTGATGTATGAACTGCTGACGACAGGGAAAATCAATGGCGACTTCCCACTGGTCGAGCTGGGGGGGGTCTCTGATACCGTTGACTTTTCATCGAGTGAGGTGGGAGATACGGATGGCGATGGAAATCTGGAATTTGTGGATGGCTGGGGAGAACCATTGCGGTTTTTTGCCTTCGCAACCCGCATCGTGAAATCAGAAGACAATGACATCGCCACTGACAACAGTGACGTCTACACGGAAAAATTCTGTATCCGCTTACTGATGCCTTCCCTCTCTGATATGCCGTTAACATCTCTGGACCGCGACCAGGATGATCCGACGGGCCAGCTCGATAGCTGGAGTGATTTCATCAGTACACCGGAACTCAATTACCACACACCGCACACTTATCATCAGTTCCTGATTGTCTCTGCGGGGAATGATAAGACTCTCGGCTTATTCGAGCCGACTCACAAAGATGTGAGTACTCATACCACCAGAACTCTGCCGAATCTGTGGGCCTGTCCTCTCGATGAAACGGAGTGGTCGGGTGGAGATGACTACAACGAAAACGGTATTCCCAACGAAGTCGTTGATCCTGCTGAGACAGACTCCAGTGTCGGCACCCATGCATACAATTCACCGATGAATGATGATATCACCAATTATCAGGAGGTGGGAGGAAGCTGATATGTTAGTACAGAAAACACATATTACCAGAACCGGTTTCACTCTTATCGAACTCCTGGTCTCCGTCGTGATTCTGGGCATTCTGACCGTGGTGACCGTTTCCACGATCAGTGTCGCGTTTGATAAAAGCCGCATGGCCGCTTCCGCCCGGAAATTTCAGGCCGCGATTGAAGGAATTCGCGATCGCGCCAGTCTGGCCGGTGAGTCACGTGGTCTGCGCCTGAAGTTTGTGAAAATCGAGGATCGGGCGCTCGTTCACGAAATTCAATACATCCAGTCGAACTCCAACGCCCGAGCGGATTCGACAGTGACGATTGATGTGAAACGGCCTGATGAAGACGCAACCGTTGGAGTTGCAGACCGAGATGAACCTTTCATCTTGGAATCCAACACGCGGGTTGGGGCGATTTGCAGCAGAGGGGAAAATCGGGTTGAACGAAGATTAAACTAGATACTCGCTGGTATACGATTCAACCAAATCCTCATGGTGACCTTCCATCTGATCCAGATCTCGAAGATCTCCTTGCCCTCTCACCCGAAACCATTCATATCTCACCGGATTTTCGTCCGACTACAATCGCACATCCAAGTGTTGATGCAGCGAGTTTGGATGCTTCTACCGATGACATCATCTATGAACTCTATCCAACCGAAATGGCGGGGGAAGATCCGATTATCTTTTCGGAGGGGATCTACATTGATTTGAGCCAGCTGTATGAAGATGGAATTCCGCTCTGCGAGCTGGAACATTACTGATCCGTATCGGGATCCGAACACAGCGAATCATCCCGGAAACCTTCTTACTGAAGGTTACGTCGATATCATGTTCAACCCAATCGGACTGTCGCCGGACCTTTAGCTGCTCATGGGCTGTTACATCTCCCTGGTTGATATTGAAGATCTTACGATGAGCGATATCTGGGTGACCCTGACAAAACAGAGGATGAGCTGATCGTCACGATCGTGACTCAGACGGGACAGGCTTCACGGCATCCCGTCTTTCAGTCAACGACCCCCGGTGAACCATATACTTATGCCAAAGCCGCATCACTCTACGCGCATTTTATTTACTCCACAGGAAACCCGGTCACGATTGGGAACCACCCTTGTCGAAGTTCTGCTGTCGATTCTGATTATGGGAATAGGCCTGGTCGCTCTGGCAACGATGTTCCCCATCTCGATTTTACGCACCGTCCGTGCGCATCATCTGACCAACTCCACCATCTGAGATTCAATGCGGAAGCGACATTGAGATATTCTTCCTATGAAGATACCTGGCCCGATCCGGGCACCAACGTGGGAGATGAAACCTATGTTATCGTTGATCCACTCGGGTATGTCGATTTTGGTGCCGTGACTGATTTCGGAATCGACCCGGGTGGGGCACCTTTTATTATGCAGCGCCTGACATTTGATAACACTTTAGATGCTAACGGAGATACCCGCCCCGATCTTGATCTCGATGGTGACGGGGATGTCGATATCGTCGATGCCCGACTCTTTACCAGTCTACCCGATGCCTGGGAACCACTCGTTGATGCTGATGTGGTCAGCTCCACAGCGACTTCCGTGACTGTCGCTTCGGAAGCGAATGTCTCTGATAACGCGAGTTTACCGTATCTCCAGACGCCAGCAACGTGATTCGAGTCCTTCTGTTCAGCACCGGGAGAGGGGGTCATTATCGGAATGTAAACGATACAGGGGATACAATCAGTTGGGATGAGACATCAGATACCGGATTGGAACTTCGATGGCGTTGTTATCAACGATGGATATTCCGGCCGGTTTCAGCCCTGAACGGGTGCGCCTCGAACAGATGAATTCGGATTACAGTTGGATCGCGACTATCCGCCGCATCCGGGAACCAGGTAATTCGATTCGTAATGAGATCGACTTTGTCTGTTTTCACAAACGGATACTCATTCAGGATGATGAGCAACTTTATATCCACCCCACTGCTTTCGAAGCGGGTCAGCCGGTTGCCTATCTGAACTACGAAGATACAGACAAGCCTAAACCTGAAAAAGATGATTATGTGTTCGATGCCGAACGTTGTTTCTGGTATCGGATTATTGATGTCGTGGACGATTCTGCGAATGACCAGTTTGTGTTGACATTAGACCGTAATGCCCGACGCAACAGCACCTCGTTGATGCTCGTTCCGCAGGTTGTGGATGTCTATCCTCGCAAACATTATTCTGAGCCCGCTCCGTAGGAAAAATCATGAGACTTACAACTCAATATTATGCCTCAATGAGCTTGAAACCACAGGGCTTAAAACAGCAGAGCCTGAAACCAGGTTTTACCCTGGTCGAGCTGCTCGTGTCGATTGTGCTCGTCAGCATTATGATGCTCGCTTTTTCACGTGTTTTTCAGCTGGCGACAGATACCATCGTGCAGACTCGGGGACTTTCCTCTAATGATGAAAGTGCCCGCATGCTGACGACTATTATTAAGGAAGATCTGGATACGCGCACCTTTCGAACAGTCGCTCCTTGGAAGGATGGAGAGGACCCTTCGATGGATTATCCGACGATTGAATCACTTCAGGAGGATAAAAGGCGAGGTTACTTTTACGTTTCCGAGAATCTCGTTGAAGATGAAAGTGATGATATTTTGCAGTTAGTCATTGACCGATATCACGATGGCGAGGATCCGGGCCGTTTGCTGTATGGCAAGGCAGACAGCTTTGCGACGAGTAATCCCTATGATGATATTAATCAACCTTCCAATACCGATTCCACACTTGATGAACTGGGTAATCGCGGAATTGGTGCTTCCCAGTACGGTGAGGTCGCTTACTTTCTGAGGAATGGAAATCTGTTTCGCCGCGTACTCCTATTACACACCCCTGTCATAGGGGACAACTTTCAGCCCATATCCGGTACAGATGGAACCACTGGCAGTCTATTAATAACAGGCGACTACGATGCAGGAGAAGACTCAACGCTGGAAACAGATGACAGTGATCCAGCCGATTCGGATTTCTGGAACGATTTTGATTACTCTGCCTATCACAATGGCTCTACAGTTCTTTTCAATGGGGATGGAAATGATATAGGTGATAGCAATAACTCATTGAGAAATGATTTGGCACTTGGATTAGGGATTCCTAAACTGCGATTCGGATTTGACTATGCAACCGGTCTACCAAGAGAGTATGTGAACAGTGATGCGGACTTCATTGGTCGCTACACACATCAGGAGACTTCCGATCCTGACTTTGGTTATCCCGGTCGTCTGCCTGGAGGTTTCAGTCCCATGAGCTCGGCCGATACCTCAGGCTACACCATTTCAGATGGAGTGGTAACAGGCTTTGAGGATGGCCCCCGCGTTGCCGAAGATTTGCTGCTTTCCAACGTCCTGAGTTTCGATGTGAAATTATGGGATGAAGGAGTCAACAGATTTGTTGATGTCGGGCATGCCGATGGAGCTGGTGGTGATCTGAATGTGAGTCAAGTCGATGCTGGTTCTTCGGCTTATGGACCTCAGGGATCATCTGACCACATCTTCGATACCGCACCCGGGTATCGATCGTCCGACAGACAGCAATTCACCGATTTCTCCCTATCGACCAGTTGATGGATCGAGTGTTCCCCAACCGATTCGCGATTCAAATTACAATTCGATACCACGATCTGCAAAGCAAAACCAGCAGTTAACCATTCAACATTCACTGATTGATGAATAACAACTCGCAGATTTTTGCGATTGCATAAATAACGAACCAGTCTCGCCGGTTCGGGCCATTTTGAGAGAGGAAATTACAACCATGTTTAACTCCATCAAGCCATTGAACCCGGCAGTCCTTCTTCACTGGAAGAAATTCTGTCGACCATTCGAACCGCAAAGCGGGGCGACACTTGTTGTCGTGCTGCCCTTCGGTTTGATGATGGTCATCAGCTTCGCCTACAACGGCAGGTCAGCAACAGTGAATAGTGAATACTGCCATTACCCCCGGGCCAAAGCCTGAACGTTGCCGACTTTTGATCGGCGATGCCCTGATGAACTGTGCCGAGCAGATCAGCGCCTGCTGAGTTGTCACAAAGTTCATTAAGTGGTGGTCGGCACTACTGTTCCCAACATGTTTGGGAATGATCTCATTCCTATTCAGGGACGGGTTACAACCTGATGCTGAGTTCCGACACTGTTGCTGGACTGGCTACGACGGAACAAGTGATGGAACCGCGGAGGCCCGGATGAATGCTTCTCCCGCGGCCAATGGGGGATCGTATCCCGTCTTCGATACGCTCTTCGATTACACTCCCGATGCCCCTTACACGCGGCGGATTTCAACAATACTTTTTCTGGCATATCGTGGTTATGCGGCTGAATGCCAATAACGAACCTGTTCTCGTCATTAAACCTTCTTACCATCGTCCTGAAATGTTGCGTGAGTCTTCCGGTCATATTCGATTGGTCAGGGACTGGATGGGGACCACAGAAGACGAGACCTATTCGATGCGTCCCTCCAAAATCACCTTGCCAATGATGGCACAGGTACGTTCGCGACAAGACACTTTGTCGGTAAAGGAGAAACGGCAAGCAGGATCAACAATGAATTCCCCTTCCTGATTTACGGATTATACAGAGACCTGGAGTGAAGGGTCTGGGTACCTCTGGATATTCTGATGGAGGTGAGACGTATAATTTTGGTGAGTGGGTTTACTACCCGACTACTCAGACTTGCTTCCAGGCTTTGGTCGAACGCTCGGTAACACCTCTGTAGATGGGAGCGATTGGAAAAGGCCACCCAGCTATTATGCCTACGATGTTGACGCGGATGGGGATGGAACAAAAGAAGCGATCTGGATGGACCTCGACTTCCCGATTCAGGAAACCCCTGACGGTGGTCGGTTCTTCGTGCCGATGTTCGGTGTCACCATTTATGACGCTTCAGTCTGATCAGCAACAATGCAGCTGGAAACATTAACGGTACATTCAGTCTTGCGGGTGGAAGCGCGTTTGGAAACGGTAGCTATATCTCTCAATCAAACCTGGGAGTATCACCATCCGAAATTAACCCGATCTGGGCTTCCACAGCCTATGACGCAGACTTTGCCACAACAACAGATAGTGATAATGCACAGGCAGAGCATGCCAGATTCTTCAACCGCGATCCTGATACGACAGCTGATCCTCGAAGTGAGCATGGAGTGGTTCTGGATCAACGCTGTCAAACTGACATTCAATGGTGGAGTCGTGGAAGACATTATTCTGGGACGCACACGGTGACGATGGCATTCCAGATTACGACACTCCTGAAATACCGATCGCTATGCCTATCCCCAACCGGGTACGATCGCCGGTGATAATCATCCGGGCGTGGCGGCCGCTGATGCAAGAATCTGGGAGCGGCTGGGAATAGAGCAGAACCTCGGACTGCATCCGTTCGATTTCCGTGGAACTGGTAATAACCTCGACACCACTGGCAAAGATTACATCTTCACGACGTTGTCGATGAACAACTGGCTGAAGTATACCAACTACTCTTATCCCACGATGTCGATGTGGGATGGGGATCCCGTTCCGAGCAGTGAGGATGTCAGTGTGAATTCACGGTCAGGATCCGATGTGAACCTGATCGATAATGCTTTCCTGAACGAAGCGTACGAAATGGAAGCGGATCCACATGTCTGGGTTCCACTGGAGGACTCCAATACGGACAGTCAGTTTGAAATGTCCGAGAATGGTCCCTTACAGATGTCGAATTCTGATCTGGACCTCGCCAGTATCAGTTCCCGCGTAATGGAATTAGCTCCGTACAACCTCAGCGAAAACAATCGGGCCGAATCGATTCGCCGGAATTTCACAACGCACAGTACCGATATCAATTCCCGCAATGCGAGTCCCAGTGTGAAACGCGCCTGGGAAACAGATTCCGGAACAATTTTCCCCTCGGCCAACGCTGCTGCTGTGATGCGTCCTGCACTCTACAACTGGTTGTTAACAGATCATGGCGATCTGGCGAACGATTATCAGAACCGACTCTCAGCTCAGGAAATGGTGCAACGACTGCTCAGTCTGAATCATATCGTTGAGGATGAAGCAGGGACTGTTTCATCTTATCTGCGACGATTGACTCCCCACCCTGAAGGGCTGGATGAAATTGAAATTGATACTTCCTGGACTCCCGCAACACGTACCTACACCACGGATTTGAGTTCTTTTGGTGTTGGTTCCCATCTGCAGGAATTCTGGGCACGAACTGACCGCCAGATGATGGCGCGAGACATCTATACACTGCTTTACATGCTGGGGGATACAACCGCAGGTGATCCCTTTGTGACAGACCCGTACACGCTGATTGAAAAAGAGGAAATGGCTCAGTTTGCGGTCAACCTCGTCAATCAGATGGACCGTGACAACATCATTGATGTGTTTGAGTACGACACCGATCTGACAGACCTGACTTGGGATGTTGACGATAACCCCTACACAATTTCAGAGACTGCCCGTGCTGCTGTCTTTGGGACAGAAGCACAGGAACTCGTCTTGAACGAGGCCTACCTGGTTTTAACAACCGAGCATCCCGATACCTCCGGGGGAACAAATATCAATGCGACCGAGTGGGATGATTCCGAGCGACATTCGTTCTTATATATCGAACTCAAAAACGCGCTCCCATCATCGATCAATCTCGATAATGGTTCCGATGACTTTGCAACAGACGACAATCTGCTTGCCGATACCGATGACCTGCATGACAACGGGGTCTGGCGATTGAAACTGACTTATGAGGTTGGAAGTACGCCTAATATATATGAAGAATACCTCACAATTCGTAAGGAACAGACGATTTCCGGAGGTGATTATTATGTGATCATGTCGAGCTCGTATTTCAACCCAGCAGCAACGACTGCGGATGAATATCATAGTGAAATGCGTGTCGACGTCGATTATGTAGATGGAACAAACCCGGTCGACTTCAGTGACAACGATCCTAATAATTTGATTGCTCCTCTGGCCTATGGCTATCGGTATCTAGACCTGGCGACACATACCCCGACGATTCCGGCCGTCTCGGGTAACTTCCAGGATTACGACTATGTCCTGGTCGATGGTGCTGGACTACCTATCGGCGAAACCGGCATGGCGGGCGACTTAGCTAATCCGTACCTGCTGGGAAGCATCGTGAACACTGCTAGCCCGATGCTGTCCGGTGAAGAGGATCTCAATGCGGATCTGCAAACAGTTACAATTGAACTGCAGCGCCGGATGAATACAACTCGCAGTGTCGATCCAGATGATCTTTCTGCCAGTTCTCTTCCCTTTGGCGTGGGATACGACAATTCCTGGATTACCGTCGATACATTTGAAATTGAGCAGGGGAGCGGGATTTTCGCTCTCAACATTGATGATAGTGTGAATGTTCTGGCTGACGGCTCTGCTGTCCAGACTGATATTGTCACCCAGATGGATAGTGGTGCTCCACTTTCAAGAGAACGTCGTGAATTGCTCGATCAGAATGACAATCAGAACTCCTCGGCTCATGCAACATACGATATGGTTCGCCACACCATCGGCTTTGATAACGCCTCGGTAGCTTCACTGGCTTCAGGTCAGTACAGCGTCTGGCACCCTCACTTCAACCGGGACTTCACCTCTCCTATTGAATTACTCTCAGTTCCACTTTATGACCCAACCGAGTTACTCGATGGTGATGCTACAGGTATTGGTCTCCGTATGGACGGCACCAACACCGCTGGTACAAAATATTTTCTTGATCCAGATGGTTCCAACGCGAATCGCTGGTATCGCCTGCTGGGCTTTGTGGAAGTTCCCCGTTACGATTCCAACGTCGATGATCCTAATGCATTCAATGCCAACAATCCGGCTCGTTATCGATTACCGGGTAAGATCAACTGGAATACCATCCGGTCGCACGAAGTGATGGCCGCTTTGATGGATGAGATTCGACTTTATACCCAGGACCTGGCTGATTTAACCGATGGGGCATATCTTCCGGATGCCAATGGCGAATCAGCACGGGATTGGTGGGTGCAGTTCATTCGTGCACGGGATCAGCTTTTTGATTCCACTGGAACGTTGCTGCCCAACAATGGTCGCGATTCAGTGACAGGGATGTATCTGCCTGGTATGCCTGGGTCGAGGCCGTTTCGTGATTTCAGCTTTATCGATTCTTCAACCGACAGTATGGAACATACCATGCTACGAGAGCTGCCGATCGATTCGAATCGCCGGTTGTTCCAGGTTGGGAATTCATCGGATACTTTAGATTACCCGCTGGAACAGCGACTGCTGGCGAAGATCGTGAACAACTCGACCAACCGCAGTCATGTCTTCTTCGTCTTTGTACAAGTCGACTTCTTTGAAGCGGCTGTACAGTCGGATGGATCAGTTCGAATTGGTGGCAAACTGGATGACTCACCCGGTTACCGCTCGATGTTTGTGGTGGATCGCTCCAAAGCGTTTGAAACTCTGGATGGTGACGACTTTTCCAGTGACCCGGACGACCGGTTCAGTCTGCGAAAAGGTGACGATGATTTCGAATGGCGGGATCTTGTACTACACCGATTGAACATTAAATAATAATTTTTGGTGAGTGGTTTAAATTCCCTGATTTACCTTATCCACGTAACTGGAAAACTGTATATAATAGAGCCTGAAATCGGGCTGAATTCCCGATTTTCGGGCTTGAAAAAGACTTTGATGGATAGAATTCAAGGGATCCTGTCCATAACTGGATTGAATAGTTATTGCCTATCACTTCCGTATTCTCCTATCTGGATGATTGACGGAACATTATAATTTCACTTGAAAGCAAAACAGACTGTGTACAGCAGGCTGCAAATGGCTTTCGCAAAGTCGCACGAGCAGGGCCACTCCCCGCGGCAGGTTTGTTGACTCGATAAGAACGTATTTAAGTTTAATGCGTTCCCGATCACTCATTTCCTGGATTATCAGCTCTGACAACTCTTTCTAACGGCTGGTTTACGACAGCGACTGCTACCGAGTTTATCGAACTTTTGCTAATCCCCCAACAATTTCCGGAGATCTCTTATGAAAATCACCTCTCACCGCCGAAGCGGTTTCACGTTGATCGAATTACTGGTAGTGATTTCGATCATCGGCGTTTTGATGTCCCTGTTAGTTCCTGCGGTGCAGAATGCCCGTCGAGCCGCTCGAGTTCTTCAATGCCGAAATAATCAAAAGCAGCTCGGTATTGCTATTCACAATTATGCTTCTACTCACTCCGGAAAATTGCCTAAGCTTGAAGACGGAAATTATGGCTGGCCAATTGCTCTTCTTTCTTCTTTAGACAGTGCAGCAGTAGATCGACAGATATCTACTCAGCGTGCTTTATTCAATATTCCTGGCGGAACTTTTGATGATGACGGAGTTGCAACCTACGTCGACGGTGGTTCAACGACACACACTTTTGATCCACAAAATGATCCAGATAATGCTATCTATACACCAGCAACCTACTATCATCCAGGTGAGCTATTGCCCAGCGGACTCAGGATTGCGACGTTTATTTGTCCAGAAGACCAAAACAACTATCAACAGGCGTTCGGCTTAAGTTATGCCGCAAATATGGGATATGTTGATAGTGCTTTGTGGGGTGCTGAGGGGGAACCGCTGTTACAGCCAACGAAAGATAACAATCAACACCACCTTGGCATCATTGACTGGAATAATGATTCCTCTGTCGATAGCACAGACGCAACTATTGCCTTCAGCACTGGTGTCTTCTGGAGATCAGACAATTATAATATGACCGTAGATTATATCTCGAATGGTGATGGTTTAAGTAACACAGTGATGCTTGCAGAGAATATTCAATCGCGTCGATTCTACTCTCGATTTGCACAGGACATCGGCTTTGGTATCGCAGTTGATACATCTGGTTCTGTCAGCGTTAACTCAGACTTTGGTCTGAATGCTGCGAATATTTCCAAACCAAATGAAAATCGAGATTCTGCATTGCCTGGTACCGCCCCACGTCCGAGTTCTAATCACGCTGATGTCGTTGTGGTGACCCTTTGCGACGGTAGTGTGCAATCGATGTCGACAAAGATTGATGGTGGAATCTACGCTCGACTCTTGTCTCCGAATGGTGCAAGACAAGGGCAGCCGATCGATTCAACAATTTTCGGTGAATAAAATTGTGAAGGCTACTTGAGAGCTTAAGCTGATCCATTAAAACAAGATCTCCGTGGGCTGCCCGGGTGGGCAGCCCATTTTTTTTAGATGGTGTGTTCAGGACCTCTGCGAGATGGAGAAGTCTGCTTTCCATTATAAGCCAGTTGAGTCACCAAACAAAAAAGCCTGCATACGAGTTCGTGTGCAGGCTTTTCTTGTAATGTAAGTTTGTGCTCAATGAGCACTGGCTGATCGTACTCAGGCAGAAGCTTGAGCGGCGTTTTTCACCAGTTTGGCCAGTCGTGATTTGAGACGGGCAGCTTTGTTTTTGTGGATCAGCTTACGGGCGGCAGCCTGGGTCGAGCCGTTTTACAGCCAGACGAAAAGCGGTTCGTGTTGCTTCCTGATCAGTCCCTGCTGCAGCAAGTCGGCACTTTTTCAGTACAGATCGCAGAGTGGTCCGATGTGGAGCACGGTTTCGGCAAACGGCGAACAATGCTTTGTCGCAAGGCTTTTTTGGCTGATTTAATACCCGGCATAGTAAGACGTTACGGTCAATAAAAAAGGTTGATTTAGTGGATAAACCGGGTGCGCCTTCGTCGCGCAGCTTCTCCGGATTTCAAGCGAACGAGGATAATAGCCCAGTCGAAATCAGATTTCCAGCGTGAGCCCTGATTTTATATCAATTTCGTGCTGAACTTGACCCAGGAAATGTGTTCAAAAGGACACTTTTCCTGGTTTGGATCAGTCGACCGGATTAATGCTGTAAAACTTTGCGGATAATATTGAGGGCGGCGATCAACAGCAGTCCGTTTCCAATCCACATCGCCCAGATCGGGTCGACAGTTCCGGATTTGGAGAGGGTCATCATCAGCATGGAAACCGGGTAATACAGCAGCAGCACTGGCATGAAGCAGAGAAAGAAGTTGGTTAAGAACTGTTTTCGCCCGTGTGCAATCGAGTAGGGGCCTCCCAGCAGGGCAAAAAAGAGGCAGGAGCTCGACATGGAAAACCGGGAATGAACTTCGGTGTCGAGCTTACGCAGTTCTTCTTTATTGAAGCCAGCCTGGGCGTCGTAATTTGTGATGGCGGGGTCAAAGAGGCGGTCGAAGTCACCCATAGCTACCGTAAATGCGGATTCAATCTCCAGCCACTCCCGATTCTCCAGGTACTCATGGCCGATCGAGTCGGACTTGTGGCGGATATCGCGGATCGTTAGATGACGAGGTTTCGGGTCACGAACGGCATCCGGCATCGGAAAGCGAATTTCTTTTTCGTCACTCGAATAGAGGCCAATCCGGCCAGGAACATCGGCGCGCAGTTCCCTCAAGGTCAGGATCACCTCCCTCGTATCGAGGTCAAAAGCGATTTCCGCCGAGGTCGCCTGCATGGTGATGGGAGTGCTTTTGTTCGGATCATAGGTGATCGTCGGTTCGAGCAGGGTTTTCTCATGGACTCCGCGCACGGTAATTGAAACGCCTCGATCCTGGTCCTGGAAACTCCCCTGTGAGCGGAGCATATCCAGAAAGATATCTTCCATCAGCAGGGTTATCTGCTTCTCGATGTTATGCATCGCCCAGGGAATGACCTGGTCAGTCATGAGTAGAGCCGACAAACTGAGGACTCCCCCCATCAGAAACGAGGGCCAGAGTAACGAGAAAACATTGATTCCGGCGGCTTTAGCGGCTGTGATTTCCAGGTCACCGGACATTCGCCCATAGACCACACAGACCGTCAGCAGAAATGTAGCGGGAATTGTAAATGGGAGCAGGCTCGGAACGATGTAGGGCATGATCTGCAGGACCTGCAGTGGTCCCAGGCCCCGTTCCGTTGCTTCTCTGAAAACGCCCACGAAGACAAGCATGATCGTCAAACCGCTTAATAGCAGGACGAAAACTCGCAGGAGTTCGAATAGGATGTATCGTTGTAACAATCGCATGGCATCCTGCCATTGAAAGATATCCGGAAAAGTCGACGTAATAAGGGTTTCGGCGTTCTGGGTCAAGATGGATGTCGACCGGGGGGATCAGCCGGGGGAGCTGTCAATCTCGTAATTCCTGCTCCCGATACCACTTGTAGAGTTCCAGGAATGGGGGGGTGAACTTTTCCGGTGTCTCCGCCACAAGTTTGTCAATTTCGGTGAGTGAGAGAAAACAGGTTGACTCGACTTCGCCTGGGTCAGGAGTTAATGGCTCATCAGTCGCTGTCTCATATAAAACGGCATGTTCGTAGGCGTTTTGCGAGTTACCCGCAATTTTCGTGAGCCGGGTAAGTGGGGCAGTCACTCCCAGCTCTTCCTCCAGTTCTCGGGGAGCTGTTTCATCGTATGTTTCACCACTACTGACATGCCCTGATGCAGAGGATGTATAACAGCTGGGGTATTCATCTTTAGTTGCAGTTCGCAGCTGGAGCAGGAGTTCACCCTGCGAGTTAAACAGAAAGACATGCACAGCCCGGTGCAGCAGTTTTTCAGCATGAACCTGGGAGCGAGGGGCCTGACCGAAGACCTCATCGGCTTCATTGACAATGTCGAAGATTTCTTCAGGCATGAGGAGTCTCAGTGAGGAGCTGAGAGGATGGCAACAGGTTTAATCGACCTACAGCAGCGAGTCGAGGAGCATTCACATCTTCCTCATTTCGAGGGGGCGTTCCTCTTTATTCAGTAATTCCGGCAGCAACTCGACTGAGAGAGCCAGATTATAGTCTTGAGCTTCGAGCATGCTGATTAGCCGGTTGTAGTCGACCTCACCGAGTCCTATCTGTACCTGCAATTCCTTGGGAGAGGTGTCTCTCAGCTGCACATGATGCACGTATGGAAAAACCATGTCGTAGGATTTTCCAGCATGCGGGCCACAAATGTAGTGGCTCGGGTCGAGTGTCAGTCCCAAGCCTTTCACCGACTGGCAAAGCTCGACAGCGGTGCGGGGGTCTTCGGTCAGGTGGCCGATTTCAGTTTTGATGGAGACCTGAATTCCCTCAATCGAAGCCGCCTGCACGAACGAGCGTAAGCGATCAATCTCGGTATTGAAGGGGGTTCCCAACTGAGCGGCGGGGACTGTGATCTGAGTAAACCTCATCAGCTTGGCTGTTTTCGCCAGCTCTGTAAGTGTTTTCAAATCGACATCATGGTTCAGGCTGAAGGCGACTGGCGTGAGTCGCGTTATTTCCCGGTATTGAGCGATGAATCGTTCCGGATCTTCTACAACCTGGGAGGGTTTGAGATGGTCTGAGCTTTCGTCCATCCAGAGTTCCAGGCGATCATACTCCATCTCACCGAGTTGGAAGCAGGCTTCTTCAAAACTGAAATCACCCAGACTATGTGTAGACGCCGCTATAAACACCCGGAACCCTCCGTTGTCCGTAAAATAGGTAGCATAAGATATTCAGGAGCTTTGCGTTCCGTCGATTTCGTCGAACGGCATAAGACAGCTCGTTTTGGTAATTTATCGCGGTTATAACGATTCTGCAAGGTTGATGGCCTGCATGTGTAAAACCGGTCGCACCGGACCTGATGTTTCTAAGAATTAAAGCGATCGTACTCCGATAGAAGGAATATGCAGCGCGGATACATTCTGCCTGGGAGTTCAGAATGGGGGTAGGACCTCCATTAAAACATCTGGAAACAGGCACAAACCTGCGTGACTGTTTCCTCTGCAATCCAGAACCGCAAAACAAGGGAATTGAGAGACATGAAGTCGAGTTATTATTACGGGTTGGCACTGTTGAGTTTAACTTTGCTGAGTACAGGATGTGCTTCTAATCAAGCTCTGGTCCGGAGCCGCAAAGTCCTGCTCCAGGTGAAGGTCAGATTCAACAGACCGGTTTCGGCTATATGGCCGCTTTCGCCATGGATCATGAAAATGATTGTCTCCAGCATCATCAGACCCTCTGCCGGGATGCAATATAAGCGCTTATGGTGATGGTTACCGCCCCAACTGTCCCCAGGATGGAATGTATGGCGACTGCCAGCAGGGTAATTGTGATGGCATGCTCGTTCGTTGCCCATGGCATCCGACCCACCATCACACTTACAGCTACGAGCAACCCAACAATTTGCGATACCCCAGTAATCAGCCAGGGAGCATGATTCGGTATCCGTATTACACCTTCAAAGGTCCGGACTGCTTCTTCCATCAATAAGAAGATTTTCAACAGAGGTGCTGGTTGATTCCCTTTCCAGCAGCTGCATTAAAAACACGATCGGTTTGAGCAGGTTCAATCATAAAGCCAGTCTCAACATGGATTATCCATGTTGAGACTGGCTTTTTTATTTGAGAAAGGATTCGATAAAATGTGCTTTATACTGTTCTGGAAATTTCAGCTCCCAGCTCCGCAGGAGTTTCCAGTAACTGATCCAAATCTTCCGAGGTGGTCGTAGGTCTTTATGATGGCGACTCGCAGGGCAGCAACCCCATCAAACTCCGTCTGCACAATATAGAATCGCCCGGATTCAATTAATTTGCGACGAAGCGATCGTTGAAAGCGACTGATATCAGCGGGACTACTCTGTTTCATCGCCTCAGGGAGGTGAAAGGAAATGACGATGTTGCATTCGTTCATGAAGTGGCTCGAAATCGGAAGCGGTTGTTAATTTGTGATACAGGATCTTCCCGAGTTCAAAGGTGATGTCGACCATATCGGAGAAAATCTCTTTGCCGAGTAGAGACCACAATCCCCATAAACCGAAAGAAGCCGCTCGTTTGGTGCATTCAATCGTCCGCATACCACTGTCTATCTCTGCCATTCCCGGATCGGAGGGATCAAACAGGTAAGGAGCACTCTGCTGAAACGTCTGGAATCGATGTTCGCGATTGCGATAGAAAACAAACGCACTTAAAGGCTGATCATCTTATGAGCATCACAAATGACGCTGTTCGCCAGTTCGATCCCCTGGAGCAGATGTCGATGCCGGGAACTGAACGCAGCCGTTCTTACCATGGGCGGCATCAACATGTAACCAGACTTGATGGTCACGGCAAACCGCTACTATTTCTTCCAGGGTCGAAGGCACCAACTGGCGTAGCACAACTGCACGCAGCCACTGCCATGACCGTTCTGTTTTCTGACTTCAATTGCGATAAAGTTTGTCGAGTTCCTGGGGATCAAGCCGGAAAGCGGCTATCGAGTTTTGCCTTGATGATATTATCGGTTCCTAATCCCAGAATACCTGCGGATCGGGCACCCATACTTGCCGCGGCATGCGTCACCAGTACAGGTGGCGAAGAGAGGCTGGTGACTCAACCAGGAGTTTTCGAGCATCAGCATTTCGCGCGGTGAGAGGTCGCCAGGTTGGCGAGGGAGCCTCCATGAGTGACCAGTCCGGAGAAAGTTCCTGCCTGAAACCAAGCTGAGTTCTACTTTTCTATCAGGGCGGCCTCTACGGCTGTCGCCCAGGGGCCCATTTCATAAACCGCCATCACCTGGTTCGTCACGGCTCCCAGGGCATCAAATAACCCGGCTACGGGAACAGAAGCTGGGACCTGATGGCCAATGTAGCGGGGATGGTGCAGATTCTGTCCGTGACTGAGTGCTGTCAGGCAGAGTTGTCGGAATCTTTCCGTCAGCTGTTCGATTGAGGAATGGTCCAGCTCTGGATGATCCGCTGTTTCGAGCAGATTCCGGGCGAGAGCAATATTGGTCGGGGGGAGATCCCAATTGAGCACAGGTGTTTCCCGGTTCGCAACCTGTTGCAGATGAGTCACCAGAATATCGCGCCAGTTGCGGGAGAGTTCTTCGAAAAGGGTGGGAGCAAAAGCAGCCTGAACCCGTTTCAAGGGCGCGTGAAGCTCATCGGGAAATTCATTCTGCATGTGTGCGAGCTTTGATATCGTGAGAGCAGATTTGATGTCGGACAAATCAACGGGTAACAGTATTAGGGAACCTCTCTGATTTTATCCGCGGTCTGCTGTATTGGCTATCTTACTCGGCCTCAATTGTGGCAGAGTTTGCTTCAGTTTCCACATCGGCTGCCTTTTCCAGATCGTGCATGTGTAAACCGACTTTGAACATGTAGTAGAAGCCGCTGAGGGTCACCGGGATATACTGGCACAGGTGGTAATAAAATGAAGCGGCGACCGCATCAGAGACTTGGCGACACCCAGGGGAAGCAGGCTGGTTACGAAGCAGAGCTGGATCACACCAAAGAAGCCGGGTGAGGAAGGGAATCATTACCCCGAAGGCGGTTGGCTCCCAATACCAGGCGCAGGCGTCAGGAGAAACTGAAACATTGAATCCCCAGAGTGCGATATAGATCATCGCCGCGTTACAACTCCACTGCAGCAGGGAGTTCAACATTAAGAGAATCAGTAATTTAGGATTCCGAAGCACGTGGAAACCACGCGCGGCCAATTCGAGCTGGTTTAAAATTTTATCCTGTATGGAGACAGGGGCAAAAAAGAGAAGCCAACGACAAAGTTTGAGAAAGAACGTCGTAAAATAAACATACAGAGAGAGAAAACAAAGGCCGATCAGAGTCGCTGCTGCAAATAGCAAACTTGCTTTACGCACATTTTCATCGACATCTGGCAGGAAATAGAGAGCACAGCCAGTCAGGCCCAACAGGGCGATGATGTCAAAAATACGTTCGAGAATAATGTTCGAGAGGATTGCCATATACGGAACTTTGTTCCGGCGGGCAAACACATAGACGCGAATGAAATTTAGGCGCGGGATAGATATTGTTTCCCATAAACCCGATCAATGTAGAACGACCTCCCGCAGGGGATAGTTACCGATTGGCTTTAACAACCATTTCCACCTTAACCCCTTCAGCAGAAAGAAGAGATAGAGAAATCCCCACATGGCGGGCAGCGAGAGGTAGTTGGCTTCAGCAAAGGCATCGCGTAGCTCGGAGAATTTGATGTCATACAGGGCGCAAGCCAGACAACAAACCGAAACGAATAATCCCAGAGCAAGATATGTACTGTTTCCTTTTAATTTTCCTCTCCTCTATTTTCAGGGCTATCGTGTATTTAAAGCACAAACTGAATAAATTAGAAACAGCGAGCCGCAACTGCCTTTCATCACGACTTAATATAGTCCCGTATATTGGTGGAGCAGTCACTGAATCAGACTGTTTGTGAGTGTTTCAGAGCGGATTGGGCCGAAATTCGCCGGATGTTCCGGAAAGCATGGTAGCTTCTGGAGGTTCGAATCGCAACGTTAATCCAGTGACTGGTTTGTGTATAGTGGTTTTTCATTAAAAGTCTTGACGTTTGCTATTGGGCTTCGTACCTTTAATAGAGTGTGATAAACCAATTATCCTAATTATTTTCCTTCCTCCTGAATTCGGTAGCCCCCAATCTCCCGAGGGAATCAGAACTGAAAACACTTACTAACAGGGTGATCAGCTTACAGGGTGATCAATCGGAGTGTTCTGAGTCAAACTTCAGCTCTGGTTTTCCAATCAATACTCAGGCAACCTGCAAACAACTGTGACTTAGTGGTGACGATTTCATGGTCACCCGTGTCATCCTACCTACCTGATACCCTCCTTCCTGATTTTTCTCACCAACACAGTCTCTTCAGCTGGACTTGATCTTATCCCTATTGGATTTCGAAAAAGTAATCTGTGTCCTGGATGAGAGAAACAATTCCAAACCAGTAGTTGATCAATCACCATGGCATTATCGCAATCGACTCCATCATCCAATATCAGTCCTTTGAAGGACGGCATCTGCAACTTGCCCGAGGCTCTTACTGGAGCTGGGGCGGCTTGACGACTTGCCCATGTATGGCTTGAATCGGAAGAGGAAGTTCTCAAATCGACTGCCCCGACTCTGGGGATGCCTTATATCGATATTCCCACCAAGAAATCGATAAAGACCTCTTAAACACCTTCTCACAAAGATTATTCATCGCTACACAGTCTTCCCCGTTGGCAAAACAGATGACCAGTCGATTTATCATCGCGACCTGCAACCCGTTCGGACGTGAACTCGCTCGACCAGATCCTTGCTGGAGCGGACGAAGCACAGCGGCAGTCGCGGCTCCGAAAGAACTGGCGAAATTAATCAAAGCGCACTTTGGTGTGGGGGCCGAAACTGTCGAAGGTTTGATGGCCCAGAAAGAGGATGACGGCGATGGTCTGGAGGTCCTGGAAGACCTCGACTTCGATTCATCTGAAGACTCGGCCATGGCTCAGGAAGCTTCGGTCGTACGCCTCGTCAACGAAATTCTGATCGAAGCGGTGCAGTCGGGTACGAGCGATATTCACATCGAAAGTCAGGCGAAAGGGATCAAAATCCGGTATCGTATCGATGGTGTATTGCAGACTCAGCCGATGCTCCTCGAGATCAACTGGTTCCAGGCGGCGATCATCAGCCGCTTGAAAATCATGTCCCGCATGAACATTGCGGAAAAACGAATTCCGCAGGATGGTCGTATCAAGCTGAAAATTGCCGGACGCGAAATCGATATCCGTGTTTCCATCATTCCGATGCTACACGGTGAAAGCGTGGTCATGCGTGTGCTTGATAAGGACCGCATGAACTTCACACTGCAGGGGATCGGTATGGACGCCGATATCTATGCTCAATTCGGTGAGATCATTAAACAACCTCACGGCATCATTCTGGTCACTGGCCCGACAGGTTCCGGTAAAACAACGACGCTTTATAGCGCACTCAATGAGATCAAGAGCGAAGATACAAAGATCATCACCACAGAGGACCCGATCGAGTATCAGCTCGAAGGGATTAACCAGATTCAGGTGCATCACAAAGTCGGCCTGACCTTTGCTGCCAGTTTACGAGCGATTTTGCGACACGACCCGGATGTCTGTCTCGTCGGGGAGATTCGTGACCAGGAGACTGCTGAGAACGCGATTCAGGCAGCATTAACAGGTCACCTTGTTTTCAGTACCTTGCACACGAACGATGCCGCCGGCGTCTTCATGCGATTGGGTGATATGGGAGTCGAACCCTTCATGGTCAGCAGTACTGTAGAAGGAATTCTGGCTCAGCGTCTTGTGCGGCGGTTATGTCCTCACTGCAAAGAAAAACATACTCCCACTCGTGATGAAGTTCCGGAGGACTTCCCCTGGGATGAGTTCGAAGCGGCCGATCTTGGCTACATCTATAAGTCCGTAGGATGTCGCGAATGTCGTGGTGCCGGTTACTCAGGGCGAGCCGGTATCTACGAATTATTGATTGCTAATGACGAAGTACGTCAATTGGCGACAGAAGCAAGGACTACCAACGAGATCAAACAGGCCGCGATTCGCGGCGGTATGAAAACTTTGCGACAGAATGCCTGGCGGAAAGTCGTTGATGGACGGACGAGCATTGATGAGGTCATCCGTGTGGCCAAAGCCGATCATTAATGACTTATTTAAAGTTGATGTGATCGTGTGTTCATTGTTTTTGTCTGTGAGTTGTGATTCAGATAAAATTAAAGCCCTTTCACCCGCTGTTCGATCTGTTAAAATATTTGAACCCACCTTACGATTCCTCACCTTGATTTAAATCAGCACTTTCAAGTCGATCTCGATGAGTTCTGATTTCCCACCTGATAATTCACCGGTCATTCTTTGCCGGCCCTACCTTTTAACTGAGACTTTCACAATCCAGGTTTCGATAGAACCTGACCTGACCGATTGTCCCACCGTCTCAACTGAGAATTTGATTTCTGACCATCATGCCCGAGTTTGCGTATAAAGCAAGATCCGCTGCTGGTGACCAGTTAACTGGTTTACTGACTGCGAATTCAAAACGCGAAGCATTGAATATGCTGAATGAGCGTTCGCTGTTCCCATTGTCGGTAGAAGATGCCAAAGGGGGGAGCTCGCCATTCAACTTCAGTTTCAAATTCAAAAAACGAATCAAAGCGGAAGCGATTGCCCAGACATTAACTCAATTGTCTGACCTGTTGATCAACGGAGTTTCGATCCTGGAATCATTGAAGCTGATGTCCCAGGAAGCAACTCACCCGGAACTCAAGGAAGTCCTGACCGACGTTCACGACCGAATGGTCGAAGGTTCCACTTTAGAAGATGCCGTTGTCAGACATCCACAGGTTTTCGATGAACTGACCGTCAGTATGATTCGGGCGGGTTCCGAAGGGGCCTTCCTGGAAGATGCACTCAAGCGAACTGCCGACTTTCTGGAATTGCAGGAAGAAATGAAAGCCCGTGTCAAAGGGGCGATGATGTATCCCGCATTTCTGCTCGTCGTAGGCGTGCTGGCGGTGACTGGTATCCTGATCTTCCTGGTACCAAAGTTCAAACCACTGTTCGCTTCACTGGAGAAAAAAGGAGGCCTGCCTGGCCCCACAACGGCGTTATTGACGATCAGTAATTTTCTCGGTTCCCCCTGGGGGTTGAGTCTACTCTTCGTTCTGGTCGGTGGCGTCGTACTCCTGAAAAAATGGTTGGCCACCGAGAATGGCAAAATCAAATTTGACAAATGGAGATTAAAAATCCCGGTGGCGGGCAATATTTTCCTGGGTTCGGCGGTCGCTCGCTTCACCCGGGTTCTGGGAACTTTACTCCAGAACGGTGTTCCGCTGCTCCGGGCTCTGGAGATCAGTAAAGATTCCTCAGGTAGTAAAGTTCTATCGCTGGCAATCGCCAAATCAGCCGAGAATGTGACGTCGGGGAAACCCTGTCCCGCCCGTTATCTCAGTGTGGACTGATTCCGAATGATGTCATGGCAATGATTCGCATTGCAGAAGAGTCAAACAGTCTGGAGAAGGTATTGATCAATATTTCGGAAGGAATCGACCGCAAGACAAACCGCAAGCTGGATGCGATGGTGAAATTGCTGGAACCGATCATGCTCATCGTGATGGGTCTGGCGATCCTGTTCATTCTCGTCGCTTTATTGATGCCCATTATTGAGGCGAGCACATCAGTCTAAGCGTCTTACACTTAAAAAATAAAACTACAAATATCCAAATATCAATCAGACGTGGACGAATTCAGTTTCTCCAAGTCTTTCCAATAAGAATCAATCAGGAAACAACACAGGATACAGAAATGAAAATCGAAAGGAAAATGAACATGCAGAAACGTACTAATAGAACAACTCGTCAACGTCATGGTTTTACGTTGATTGAGGTGCTCGTGGTGCCGGAATTATCGTCCTGCTGGCGACGATGGTTGGACCTCGAATTCTCGGAACTCGTGACAAAGCCGATATCGATGCCGCCTTTACCCAGATCAAAAACATCAAGAGCTCGCTGGATCTTTATCAGTTTCATATGAAAACCTACCCTTCGACTGAAGTTGGTATGGGTGTACTGGTCGAAGAACCAGAGGAGGATGCTGAAGGAGCCGGGAATACCAAAAACTGGACCGGACCTTACATGGAAGAAGTTCCTGCCGATCCCTGGGGTAATGATTACCAGTACGAGTATGAAGCTGGTGAGAAATCTCCCAAAATCTGGTCTTACGGACCCGATGGTGAAGATGGAACCGATGATGACATCACCAGTTGGAAGTCTTCAGAAGATGGAGACGAATCCGGTGACGAGGTTGATACTTCTGGTATCGAATAAATCTCTGCCTGTTTTCCTTTAACGTGTTTTTACAGCTGTGTCGAGGAAATGAACCTGATGATAAAGTCGGATTCAACCAGTCAGTCACTCAACTCCCCACGGGGCTTCACCCTGATTGAAGTCCTCGTGGTGCTGGGGTTGGTAGTGGTCCTGGCGAGCTTTTCCTGGCCGGCATTGCAGTCGACACTTCAGAGAAGTCAGCTGGAGTCTGCTGCAAAGAAGTGAGTCACGAACTCGCGCAAACACGGATTAAGGCCATCGAAACGGGTGTCGCCCAGAAATTTCGATATCAACCGGGCAAAGGAGTTTACGAAATTACTCCCTGCCCGGCCGGGTTACTGGAACTGCAGAAAGTTTTGAAAGAGGACGATGATCTTCTTTCGAGTTCCTCAGATTCGACCACGGCTGACACAACCGTTTCACCCTATGGTGAAGAACTTTCCTCTGCGATAGCTGCTGACCCGCTGGAAGAGAACAGCGAGACAGAAGAAATTGTGATTGTAAACTGCCCGAAGGAATTTCTTTCTCGGGCATGATGCGAAAAGCGCAGGAAGAGGATTCGGAAGTTCTGCTCGATGCCAAAGAGGTCTGGACTGACGATGAAGGCTGGTCCCGACCCGTTATCTTTTTCCCTAACGGGCAAAGTACCGGTGGGCAGATTTATCTGTTGCAGAATCCCAACTTTACTGTTGATTTGCAGTTACGAAGTCTCACGGGCGATGCAACTGTCGGACAGATTCAGAAACTGAAACCGGAAGAAGTTGAAGCTTATCAGGCGACGGAAGAGGACTTCGAATTTGACTCAGACGAACTTCCCGCAGCTGAGACGACTATGCGAAAATCGAAGCGGTCATGGAGATAGCTTCCAGATTATTCATGCTTTTTATTCCAGGGATCGGGCAACCATTAGCGTAAGAACATTGTGGCCTCATCTTTGTGAAATCAACCCATGAAACGGAACACCGTAAAATTCAGGCATTCTCGAGCCGGGTTTTCACTCATGGAAGTGCTGATCGCCTCTGCGATTCTTATCGGAAGCCTTGTGGTGCTCGATCAACTTTCCACCCTGGGCCGCATCAGTGCTAACTCCGCGGAAACGATGGTCACAGCTCAATTACTTTGTGAGCAGAAGCTGAATCTGATGCTTTCCGGAATGGAATCAATCGAGCCGACCGAAGACACGGCCTGGGAAGACGATGAGAACTGGCATTATGCAGTCGACCTGGAACCGCTCGATAATCTCCCACTCAATAAATTAACAGTTCGTGTCTGGCAGGATGAAGAACTCTTCCTGCAACCTCAGGAATACGAACTTGTCCGCTGGGTCAATCCGGCTCCTGCTGCATCTTCTTCTGAAGGAGAAGAAGCTTCTGAAAATAATTTGAGTGAATTGAGCAACTAATCGAGATTGCTCGATTTTCTTACTGGCTGAAAAATATGCGTTCCACAACACCAGACAGAATAATCTCATTCAGGTTTCATCGGGGTTTTACCCTGGTGGAGATGATGATGACATTATTGCTCTCGGGCGTGTTGCTGGCGGGATTGTGGAATCTGTTCACCTCATATACGAGATTATTTGAAGCAGGCCAGCAGCAAGCGGCGGAATCACGTTTAGCGCGTGCTGTGCTCGATCAGATTGCTGCTGATCTCGCGGGTGTGGCTGATGTATCCCTTCCCGAGAATTTGAAAACCTCGGCCGTAGCGGGCAGTCTTACCAGTTCCACTCAGGATCAGAGCGTTTCCTCACCTGTTTCGAGCCTGAGTACGCTGCCACAATTTCGTTTGATGGGTACAGAGTATTCGTTACGAGTTCATACCTACAAACCAGGGACACCACGGTTACCCCGAGATGAGGATGATGAAACAGGAGCACTGAGCGATGAACTCGAAAAACCAGAGTTCTATGCCCCGGACTTGCGGGTAATTCTGTATGACTTCACTGTAGAGGAAGATGAAATTGGTGCTGGTGATTCTCTCCCGACTGGTCTGATTCGACGTGAACTCGACTGGCAATCCGCTCTGGCCCTTAACTCTGATGAAGAAGAGAGTGAAAGCGAGCTGGCACTTGAGGAAGAGGAGTTGACCAGTGATGACCAGCAATTCCTGAGCGATGATCTGCTGGGTGATATGGAACGATACGAAATTGTTCAGGCCGATTTACAGAATGATCAATTTCACTGGGTTCCCGAAATCGTCAAGATGAAGTTTCGTTACTCGGATGGAAAAACCTGGAGTGAAAGCTGGGATTCCCGCTATCGAAAAGCACTCCCCATGCTGATTGAAGTCTCGCTCGACTTTGATTATCAGAAGGGGATCGATGCCCGCTATCCCATTGAAGAGGACGATGGCTTACCAACGACTACTGACCTGGAAGAAGACGAAGAAGCACTCGATCCTGAAGAAAACCTCAATACATTACTGAACGATGGCGAGGAAGAACTACCTCAATATCGCCGCGTCATTGCCTTGTCAGCCGCATTCCAATCCCCCACAAGCAGTTCCAGTTCCACTGATGGCGATACAGAAACAGCCCTCGATCGCTTGCAGGCTGCAGAGGAGGAAACTCCCTGATGCAGAAAGCGATGAACAGAGGATTCACCCCTGGAGGATTTGCAAAGCAACGACGCGGAATGATCATGATCATCGTGCTCATTGTGATCGTGCTGATCAGTTTAGCCGGGTACAGCTTCCTGAACGCGCTGATGACTGAAAATAAGGCTGTCTACCTGCGTGGAGATGAACTTCAGGCAGAGAACCTGGTCCACTCTGGAGTGGCCATGATTTCGGCTATCGCTGCACAGTCGAAAGCAGAGAAGGCCGAACTCTTTGCTGAAGAAACAAATTCGAACGATTTTTATAAGGGTATTCTGGTTTCTGGAGAGGAAGATTCCTTCTTCAGAGGGCGATTCACAATACTCTCTGTTAATCCTCAGGCATCGACCCCAGCCAAGTTCCAATTCGGGCCGTCGAATGAATCGGCAAAGTTAAATCTCCATGCCGTGGCGCAGTGGGAGGCAGATTCTCCCGGTGCCGGTTTGAATGCACTGATGCAACTTCCGCAAATGACGGAACCGATTGCGAATGCCTTACTCGATTGGATCGATGCCGATTCGCAGCCCAGAAGTCAGGGGCCGAGTCAGATTATTATGGCGGTTTAACACCTGCCTATTCGAACCGAAATGGTGTTCCACTCAGCCTGGATGAATTATTGCTGGTTCGTGATGTCAATCGGAACATGCTCTACGGCAACGATCTGAATTATGACTTTTACACAGATGCTCAAGAGAATGAAATTCTCTCTGAGGAAGACTCATCTGAATCGATCTCAGAGGATTCCATTTTCCCCTGGACCTGGTTGTTAACTGTTCATAGTGCAGAGCGAAATGAAAATACAAGTGGCGAACCGCTCATCAATCTTAATGAAACTGATCTTCAGTCACTTCATCAGCAACTCTCAGAAAAGCTAAGTGATAACTGGGCGAATTACATCGTCGCCTACCGTCAATTGGGACCAGCGGCTGAAACTAGAGATGCGGCCCTCTACAGCACAGGCCAACCGGCTGGAACGATGACCATTGATTTTTCTAAACCGGCAGTCTTTCCAATTAATCAATTACTGGAACTGGTAGGCACGACTGTAAAACTAATTCCTGTTGGGGGAGAGGCTGAAGTTGTTTATCAAAGTCCATTGAGTGCCACTAGTGAAAACCTGGCGGAAGAATTAATCGGACTGTTTGAAAACTGTACCGTCGATCCAGAGAAAGTGATCATCGGCAGGATCAATCTCAATCTCGCTCCCGCTCAGATTCTGATGGCGATCCCCGGGATGGATGAGACGACAGTCGAAGCGATTTTGAATGGACGTGAAAACCAGTCCAGTATCGACGGCGAAACACTGAACTACCCGATCTGGCCCTTGCTGGAAGAGCTCGTTTCACTGGAAAAAATGGAAGAATTGCTCCCCTATCTCACCTGTGGAGGAGATGTCTATCAGGCACAAATTGTCGGTTTTTACGATCAAAATGGGCCATTTGCACGGGCAGAGGTCACAATCGATGGTACCCAACGCTCTCCACGAGTGGTAAAATGGACAGACCTGCGGTTGCAGGGCCAACCCTTTCAACTGGAATTTCTGGGAGCCCAGATCGATGATCTGAGTTCATCCAGTTCCAACCCGGCTGGGGAGGCTGGACCTGCTCCCTGATAATTTGAATCCCACCTGAAACCAGGTTGATCCTGAACCTGTTTGTTGAAGGTTTGTATTTCCTGAAACACATTTCACGAAATCAACCTTGTTGATCTGTTGAGATCAACGAAAATAAACCTGCCTGAAACAACTCTCCGTTTCTCACCGAAACAAGTTGATTTCAATAACCCACCTGATGTTCAACCTTCCTGATCAGTAAAACAAGTAGTGACCCCCTATTCCTCACTTGTGATTTTATCTTGACTGATAATCTTAATCCCTCGTGATCATTCCCCACTATTTACTCTGCATTAACACACTGCATTATCGAACTTAATTACGACATTGGAATAAAATATGGCTCGTCTGTTAGCAGTCGATTGGGACCGTAAAGAAATTCGACTCGTGCTCGGCTCAGCACGTCGTAAAGAGCTGCACATCGAGCGTGTTGAAGCGATCTATCTCAATCCGGATGAGAACGTCAGTGAAGCGTTGCACGAAGCTGTCGAGATGATGCGTGCGACTAAAGCCTTCACATTGTTGGGGGTCGATCGTAGTCAGGTCGAACTGCTCCAGATGCAGGTCCCACAGGCATCGGATGCAGAACTTCCTGCTTGTCTCCAACCAGGCGATGCGTGATTCTTCTACGATTACAGAAGAATCAACGCTCGACTTCATCATCACCGGCACCAGCGATGAAGGTCAGCTGAAAGTAACTGCCGCTTCCATTTCTGCTGCTGGTCAAACGGAAGTCATAAATACGGCTCAAGCTGCCGGAATTCATCCTGCGAAAATTCAGCTGCGTCCTTACGCCGCCGCACGATTGTTTGCCTTGACCAGCGGAATTGACGAGCCCTGCCTGCTCATCAACCTGCTCAGCGATTCCTTTGACCTGACGGTGATGGAAAATCGTAAAGTTAAAGTTTCGCGAACGATTCAGTTGCCCGAAGAGACGAGCACGGTTGAACTCTATCAGAAAATTCTGGCTGAAATTCATCGCACCCTGATGTTGATCACCCAGGAGCAGATTGCTGCAGAATCGATCCACCATGCTTATGTCTTTGGTGGTGAAGAACATCAGGAACTCTTCGATCGTATTAAAGAGGAAATTGATATCGAATGCAGTTCGTATGAAGTCTTCGAATCAGTAGGTGCTTCCAAGGTGACGATATCGACCGACCCCGGTCGATATGCATCCCTGGTGGGAATGCTGCTGGCGAACTGCAAGGGTGAGATGGTTGACTTTGATTTTGCCAACCCTCGCAAAGCTCCGGCACCACCCGATCGAAATCGTCAACGTTTTCTCATTGCCGCAGGAGTCCTCACACTTCTCGCGTGTGGTTGGATGTATCTGGATGACCAGATTGCCGGCCTTCGTGCTGAAGTAGATCGTTTGACCCTGGAGCGGACCAACAAAAAAGAAAAGATGGAGAAGGCAGCCGAGCCTGCCAAGCATCTGATTGCATTGAAAGAGTGGGAAGCGCGAAATATCAACTGGCTTGATGAGTTGCGGGATATCTCTGTGCAACTCCCTTCAAGCCGTGATGCCATGATTCAACGGATGTCACTCTCGCTGGCACCTGCTGGCCGGGGAGCAGGGGGACAGATTTCATTTCAGGGATTAATCCGCGATTCATCCATCGTCTATGAAATCGAACAGCGTCTGGCTGATGAACATCACCAGATTCGAATCCCGAAAGTGAAGGAACGGGCGGATGACATCTATGGCTCGCATTACGATGCGACCCTGGCTGTCAGTAAACGGGAACCGGAAGAATACCTGAAATCATCTGAGTCAGAGGAAGAGCCTTCTGACAGCGAAGAAACCGCGACCAAAGTGGCTCCTGATTTAACGAGTGTCAATCCGTGATGGATGCCCGTTGAGCGATACCAGACAAGAACATCAATTTAGCTTTTAACCTGATACGAACTGATTATGTCACCACGAACAAAAATCCTGGTTTATATTGCCTTTGCTGGCCTGTTGTTATTTCAGGCTTCGGAGATGATCCAGCAGAAATTCGTCGAAGAGCCGAAAAAAGTGCTCGAAGGGCGTAAGAAAACGCTGAAGAAGGACATTGCCAAGTACGACAAAATCATCAAGGCGGGGGCAACTGCGCAGAAACAGATTCCCGATTGGGAACGACAGGCGCTGCCGGAAGAAGTCGATCGCGCGAGCGCTCTGTATAAGAACTGGTTGTTGCAACTGGTCGAACGGGCCGGCTTGAAAAATACCAATGTGGAAGCGAACAGTTCCGTCTCGACTAAAAAAGGAGTCTATAAATCACTCTCATTTTCGCTGCGAGGCAAAGGAAATCTCCAGCAGATGACGGCACTCCTCTATGAGTTCTATCACACGAACCTGCTTCACCGCATTAACTCCTGAACCTGACTCCTCAACAGAACTCAGATCAGATTGATATTTCCATCAGCATTGAAGCATTGTCGATGGTTGGCGTGAAACGGGATCATCTCAATCTGGATGAGCCATCCGAGCGATTGGCCTACAACGATGTGCTGGAATATCGTCCCATTATCTCACGGAATTTCTTCTCTGTCGGCGGAGAATTTGACCCTGTCAACTTAACCCGACTCTCCGGTATCACCTACTCCTCCTTAACAGGCCAACCTGAGGCCTGGTTTACTCTGGGGGCAACTGATGAGCGTTTGGAATTGAAACAGGGTGATGAACTGGTCGTTGGAGATTTCAGCGGCAAGGTTCTTCAAATCGCTGAGTCGGATGTCATTCTGGAATCGGGAGGCTCCAAATGGCTTCTGTCCATTGGCGAAAACCTCGATCAGGCGTACGCCATTCCCGCCAGCTTCTAACTCTGAGCTGAATGTCAGAATCGAATTCTATTCACTCGACTGGTTATCCGGGGGCCAGAGATCGATTTCCAGATCCTGCAGTCGGCCTTCCCTCTCAATCGCGACGGAAAGCGTTTTCTGATCGCCGGGAATGGATTGAATGAGCCGGTAGAACTCTTCCTGATCGTCCGGCCAAACTCCCTGGATAAGCGCGAGAATGATGTCATTACGCTGGAGTCCCGCGTGGAGTGCGGGCGACCCTGGTTTCACGCGAGTGATTCTCGCTGCTCCCGGATCGGCTGCATCAAAGTAGAGATTGACGCCCAACAGCTGAGGGTTACCGGCAGTCGCACCATCACTTTTTACGTTCTGTTGAGGGGGGCGTAAATAAGTGAATGAGACGGAGCTTTCCATTTTTCAGGATCAGAGATTCGAAAGTGGTCGAATCAAGTGCCACATCACCCATCCGAATAATGACATCGCCAACATTCAAGCCGGCTTGCGACGCAGGAGAATTGGGCGAGATCTGTTTGACCAGAAAACCTGCTTCGGATTCTTCCAGTCGCGTTGCTGATAATCCGAGTCGCAGTGTGGATGTCCCCAGATGCGATGCCAACCCTTTTCGTAATGTTTCATCTTCCTGAAGATACTCTCGGCGAAACCGTACAGGTTCTAATCGGTTGGCTTCTTCCCAGAGTAATCGTGCTGAGAGCTGACCTAATTGAGTGAGCCCTTTGTAGTTGATCAGATGGGCATCGTCGGAGGGGCGGTGATAATCCTCATGTTTCCCCGTATGCAGCATGAGATAAGGTATTCGCTTATTGATAAAGGGATAATGATCACTGTCACCTTTGTTATCCCAGTTATAAATTAACCGGAAGGCGGGATCGTGATTATGGCGAACGAGTTGTTCCTGGGCCCGGTGATAGGTCCGAATACCATAAACCTCCAGGCTCTCTTCCTCCATGCGACCAACCATGTCGTAATTGAAATAAAATCGAATCTGATCCAGGGGTAGGGTGCTGTTTGCGACCCAGTGTTTTGAGCCTACCAATCCACGTTCCTCAGCATCCCAAAACGCGAAGAGAATAGGATGGCTTGGTTTTTTGTCGAGACTCGCGAGTGCCTGGGCAAGTTCCAGCAACAGGGCTGTCCCGCTGGCATTGTCATCGGCTCCGTTGTGAATCTGACCAATCGGCCCCAGGCTGTTCCGTGAATTGCCATAACCTACATGATCGTAATGCGCACCAATCACGACATATCCCCCGTCAGGAGGTAACTGTTTGTTGGCGTCATTACCAGCCGGCAAAATGGCCAGGATATTCCGAAAGCCATTGCCGAACTCCTGATAGAACTCGTTTTCACCTACACCAGGTTTGAGGCCATATTTCTGTAATTCAGAAACGATATAGGCTGACGCCGCACGTCCCCCCTGACTGCCCGATTCGCGACCTTCAATCGCGTCACTTGCTAGGAAACCGATATGCTGCTTGAGATCCGATTCATCAATCTGAAAAGCAGGGGTCGGAAGCCAGAGCGATTCTGCCGGTGAATCAAAATCAATCGTTTTCTCTGCAGCGGAAAGATGAATTCCACAACAAAAGAAACAGATCAGAATCAGAAAATAATAGTTGAGTGTTTTGGAGGAGAGATTAGTGGGCGAGAAATAAAAGCGGGAGTGTCGATGGAGCTGTGAGTTCAACGGGTGTTTTTCAAATGTCATTATTCAACCTGTGTTAAACATGAACGTTTCAACCGAATAGGCGCTATTCAGCTGAATCGAGTCATGCATTTTCTACAAGTGTCCTGAAACCATGTCGTTGGTAAATCTGCCTTCAGTTTTAAAGGTTCAAAAAAAAACGTAACAGGTTTCGGGAAGTCATCTAAACTGTTTTGTGTTTCCAGGAAGGAAATTCAATGAGCACTTTGATGGAACCGTCTGTTTTGTCACGAAAATGTTCATATGCTTTTTGGATTTCGGACAAGGGATAGCGGTGTGTAAGTAAATGCGACACATCGACCCGTCCTTCTGAAATCCATTGCATGGCGAGAGGAAAATCTAATGAAAAATCTGGTTCGACACTGGTAATGACCGTTAGATTCTTGCGAAACACATCTCCCCAACGCACATCGTCAATCGTTGTGGGAGGAACACCAAAGTAGAGCAGCGTTCCAAATTTCTTCACAAGTCCCACACATTCATTCAATGCCTGATGCTGATGGCCGACTGCTTCAATCACAACATCAACCATTGCACCATTTGTGATCTGTTTAATTGTTTCGATGGGATCCGATTCCTGCGGATTGATTCGGTGCGTTGTTCCGGACTTCTGACTAAGCTCCAACCGTTCTGGAATCGGGTCAATTCCGATAATATTCCGTGCTCCAAGATTTCGAACGGCCAGATCGAACAGCTGACCAATCGGTCCCTGCCCGACCACAGCCACAGATTTTCCTAAAAGGTTGGGAAGTTTTCTTAAGGCATATAGCACTGTGCCCAGAGGTTGAGCCATCATGGCGATGTCCTCGGCAATGTTATCGGCCAGTGGAATCGCGCGTTCTTCCGTAAGTACATATCGTTCAAAAAAACCAACCTGATAGATGGGTACAGCCAGCACACGATCGCCCGGCCTGAATTTGGAGCCGTTGGTATCGATTACCGATCCGATCATTTCGTGCAGTGAATGTCCAATCACAGGAGGATCAAATTCACCATTCATAGTGAAGAAGGGCATGTCTGAACCACAGAGGCAGGCGCATTCGGGCTGGAAGAGAATTTCTCCTCCCTTGTCACTCAGTTGGGGTTCTTCGACTTCGATTAATTCAATTTTACTGGGGGCAACGATGTGACCGGCAAACAAGGACTGCTCCTATGCGGTGTGCGGGAAACCAGGAGGTAGGATTAGTGAGTTTCTCCGGGGAGATGATAATTGTTTAGATATGATACTGCATCCCGTGGTCCGATAGCATTTTCCAGAGCCTGCAGAGGAAAGAAATTACGAATAGGTCTCAATTCCACCCTGCTTTGACCACTTCCTCCGCACAGAACGCAGCGAAGCAGGAAACTTCTCAAAAATCGTCTGTTTTTCAAAAAATGACGGATTGTCAAAAATTGACGTGCTGTCTATAGTGTCGGGATGAACAAGCCGACCCGCAAAGAACGTGAATGGAATGAGCGAGAAGCCCGCATCCTGGAGGTGTCGCGGCGATTGCTCATGGAACATGGCTATCTGGGCCTCAAAATGGACAGATTGCGTGGCCGAAATGGAGTATTCAAGGGGACAATCTACCAGCATTTCAGCTCTAAGGAAGATGTCATCATGGAACTGGCGGCACAGACTTTCGAGAAACGTGTCGAATTGCTGGGGAGAGCGTCTCGATTCAACGGAGGCCCCGAGAACGAATTGCGGCATTGGGGTTGGTATCGAATTGTTCGTCAGGAATTTCGCAGATTACTTTCGGGTCGAGCAGATCGTGCGTGCCGATTCGATTCGGGAAAAAACAGCCCCGAGCGGCGTGAAAAACTGACCTCGTGCGAGCTGCGCTGCATGGGGATCGTCACGGGAATCATTCGGGATGCGATTGAGGTGGGGGATTTAACTCGCCTGAATTTCTATCTCCCGAACAACTTACATTTGGAATGTGGTCTCTCTCGTTTGGAGGAGCAGCATCATTGTGACAGGGCAACTTGCCGAACTGGTGTTGAAAACCCGTTCGAGGCGATCATCAACAACATTCAAATGCTGTTAGATGGCCTGAACTGGAAACCGTTGTCACACGAAATTGATTACAAGGAAACGATGGAGCGAATTGCGAAGGAGATTTTTGCGGATCTACTGGTTGAATCTCAGCCGGCATAGTTCTAAGAGGCCTTTCAAAACCTGGTTGTGGTTGTTCTCGATACAACAAAGACAGGGTGAATGTGACCCATCAGAGGGTTTTGAAACTGCTTGTTAGTGAGTATGCATTTCTGAAACTGACAGAAAGTCTATCAATGTCTCGGCGACTGTTAACTCAATTAGTCATCTGTGCCGCGCTCCTGGCAACGGTGGTCTACTGGTTCAATTCTTCTTCGTCAGATACAGACGCTGTTCAGGCAGCGCACACTCCCCAGTCACTGCTGATTGTTCCAGCTGAAAAACTGGTGAAGCAGGAAGAGTTTCGCAAGGAACGTACATTTACCGGTTTAGTGCGGGCCAGAAGGCAAAGTGATCTCAGCTTGAAGTAGCTGGCAAGGTGATCGAATGCCTGGTGGATGAAGGGGACACTGTTGAGCCAGGGGCTCCCCTGGCCAGACTGGAGTCGGATCGTTTAGCGGCTGAACAAGCGCAGACGGAAGCAAAACTTTCTCAAGCCCAGGCCAGGCTGGATGAACTGGTGGCCGGTCCTCGCGCACAGACGATCTCGTCGATGCGCGAGCAGGTAGCGGAACTGACTGCCTTACGGGATCTGGCCCTCGCCAAAAAGGAACGAAGTGACAAACTGCACGAGAAGGGAGCGATCACTGATCAGGATCAGGAACAGTATTATTTTGATTACCTTTCAATCGAGTCGCGGCTTTCATCACTGAAAGAACAGTTGAATGAACTGAAGAAGGGACCCGCCGAGCAAATCAAAGCTCAACAGGGAATGGTTCAGGAACTGGAAGCGGAACTCAATGCCATCAAAATTGATATCGAAGACACACTCTTAACAGCTCCATTTGCTGGCACCATCATTGCGCGTGATATCGATGAGGGAGAAGTTGTCACAGCAGGTCAAATGGTATTCGAATTGATTGAAGATCAGAATCTGGAGATCTGGGTGGGAGTGCCTGTGGAGTTGAGTAGCGATGTACTCAGCCAGGATTCATTTGCGATTACAATTGGTGAAGAGTTATATCGGTGGAACGTGTCAGTTTACTGCCCCGTTTGAATCGGGAAACACGGACGCAAACGGTACTTTTCCGCTTTCCTGAGGGGAAACAACCCGCACATATCTATCCGGGACAACTCGCCCGGTTCCACTTTGCCGAAACAATTACCCAATCAGGTTACTGGGTTCCGATCGACGCACTGGTGCGGGAACCCGGGATTGTGGTCTTGCTATACTCTCTCTCCTGTTGATCCGGAAGCTGAGGAGATCACGTCGTCGTCTGTCTTTGAATTAAAACGACGCGATGTGGAGGAACTTTACACGCTGGATGGCAACGTCTACGTGACTGGGACTTTGCAGGAGGGAGATTTTTTACTCACGGAAGGTGCGCACCGGGTGGTTCAGGGGGACCGGGTGCGCATGCAGTTGGCTAAGGAGAAACTTGAGTCGCCTGCTGCGACCCCTTCAGACAGGGGGAGAAAAGTAACCCATGTCGACTCTCTTTTATCGTAATCCGAGATTGCTGTTGCTGACGCTGGCCTTGTTGACAGTCTCGGGGATTTTTGCTTTCCGATTACTGCCACGACTGGAAGATCCAGTCATGGCTGAACGGTTCGGCATGGTCAAAACCATCTTCCCTTCGGCCAGTCCCGAACGCGTGGAGGCGTTACTAACCGAAAAGTTAGAAGAAGCACTGCAGGAAGTCGAAGAGATCAAGAATCTGGAATCGACCAGCTCAGCGGGCTTCTCGCTTATTCAGATCGAACTTTCCGATGGTGTCAGTTTCGATACGAGTGCCGAAGTCTGGTCGCGCGTCCGGGACAAATTGAACGATGTCAAACCGGAACTTCCGCCCGGGGCGATGGAACCGTTTTTGAAGAGGTGAATGCTCAGGCTTATGCGTTGATTGTCGGGTTGGCCTGGGATCAGGAAGATGCCCCACGATATGGAATTCTCAGGCGGCTCACCAAAGAACTGGAAACACGGCTACGGGGAGTGAATGGCACCAAAGATATCGACTACTTTGGGGAACCCGATGAAGAGATTCTGGTGGAGATCAATCAGACGGAACTCAGTTCGTTGGGACTGACTGCCGAACAACTTTCGGGAATGATACGTCAAAGCGACGCCAAACTTTCCGCTGGCCAACAACGTTCTGCCGAAGATGATTTGTTGATCGAACCGGATACGGAACTCGATTCATTGGAGCGGTTACGTCAGATTCCGTTGCAACCGAACTCCCAGGGAGAACTTGTCAGTCTGGCGGATATCGCCACAGTCGAGAAGGGAATTGTGGAGCCTGTCTCCAGTCGGGTCTATCTCGATGGAGAACCAGCAGTTGCATTGGGTGTCTATGTCGAACCGACCCGGCGTATTGACCATTGGGCTGCCGAGGCCCGCGTGATCGTCGAAAGTTTCGAAGCAGAATTACCGGCGGGAGTGAAACTCAACCTGGTATTCGATCAGAGTCGTTACACCGCTGAACGTTTCTCGACGCTGATCGGCAACCTGCTTCTGGGAGCGAGTGCTGTTTTCGTCGTGATTTTCATCATGATGGGTTGGCGTTCGGCGATCCTAGTTGGGCTTTCGCTTCCGCTCTCCTCGTTAATGGTCTTGAGTGGGATGCGTTTCTGGGGAATTCCTATTCACCAGATGTCGGTGACAGGGTTAATCATCGCGCTGGGGCTACTGATTGATAATGCCATTGTGGTCGTTGATGAGATGAATCGTCGCCTGCACAAGGGAATGTCAGTGCTGGAAGCGATCCAGAATACTGTGCAGCAATTGACGGTACCGTTACTTGGTTCGACATTAACGACGATGTTCGCGTTCATGCCGATTGCCTTAATGCCCGGACCGGCCGGCGAATTTGTCGGTTCGATCGCCCTCAGTGTGATTCTGGCTTTGTTCAGTTCGCTGTTTGTTTCGTTAACGATTATTCCTGCCCTGAATGGGTTAATCAATCGGGCTCAACAGCAGTGGTCGAATGAGGCACAAACTGAAGAGAGTGGAGATGCAACAGGGGCATCCCTGCAACTTCCCCATCTACCTAATTATTTACATGCAGGAAACGAAGAGTCAGCACAAGAACGTTCAATCGATGAACGTGGTCCCTGGTGGAAACAGGGGTTAGTACTGCCGCAGTTGACGGCCAGCTTTTCCCGGTTGTTGCGTTTTACTTTGCACTACCCTGTGGTTGGTATTTTGATTGCTGTGGTAGGACCCATTCTTGGCTTTGCTGTTTTTCCGCAGCTACCTGAACAATTCTTTCCACCGGCTGACCGGGATCAGTTTCATATTGAATTTGAATTAGCACCCCAAGCTTCCCTGCAACAGACCGAAGCGGCTGTGATGAAAGTCCGCGAACAGCTGCTTAAGCATCCTAAAGTGCAGAATGTCCATTGGTTTCTGGGACGGAGCTGCACCGAACTTTTATTACAACATTGTGCAGACACGCGAACAGGCTTCCCGGTATGCATGCACTGTGCAGCTTGATTCTGCTGAGGGGAACCGCGAGCTGATTCTATGAATTCCAGGCCGAACTGGATGAAGCGTGGCCTGCTTCTCGAACAATTGTGGAGGCAGTTGGAGCAGGGACCTCCCTTTGAAGCTCCGATCGAATATCGTATTTATGGTCCCGACCTCGATAAGCTGAAAGAGCTGGGGGATGAAGTCCGCTGCATCCTCGCCCAGGCGAATCATGTACTGCATACGCGAGCCGTCATTTCGGAAGATCTGCCGAAAATCGGTCTGGAGATCGACGAAGTTGAAGCTCGTTTGTTGGGTTTCGATCATACACAGATTGCACAACAGATGAATGGGGCTCTGGAAGGGTACTCAGGAGATCGATTCTGGAAGCAACTGAAGAGTTACCAGTGCGAGTACGGCCCTGGGGGTCGCCGCGGTGATCTTGAAGAAATTATGTCGCTCGATTTAGTGAAACCGGAGGCCAGGGTTTCAGGAAGAACTGACGACAGTTCCACTCTCTGTGCTGGCCACGACGGAATTGATTCCGGAATCAGCGGGAATTACCCGGCACAACAGGCGACGTGTGAATACGGTACAGGGATTTATCACCGCGGGAATATTGCCGGCTGAGGTGTTAGGTGAATTTCAGCAGCTACTGGAGAAAAATCAATTCCGCCTCCCTCCCGGTTACAAAGCCCGTTACGGGGGAGAAGCTGCGGAACGCGATTCTGCCGTCGGAAACCTGATGGCTTCTGTTGGTATGTTGATGGTGCTGATGATTTCGACGCTGGTACTCTCCTTCAACTCATTCCGGTTAGCAGGCCTAATTTTAGTTGTGGCGGTCTTATCGATCGGTCCCGGCCTGGGTTCGCTCTGGATCGCCGGATATCCCTTTGGATTCATGGCAATTATCGGGACGATGGGGCTGGTGGGGGTCGCGATCAACGATTCGATTGTGGTGCTCGCTGCACTGCGGACGGATGAACAAGCCCGCAATGGAAGCCTGGAGGCAATTCATCACATTGTGATGGATGAAAGCCGCCATGTGCTGGCGACAACGATCACTACTATAGCCGGATTTCTGCCGTTGTTGATCGGGAGGGGATTCTGGCCTCCTCTGGCAATTGCGATTTCGGGGGGAGTTGCCGCTGCGACGATAATGGTTTCTCTTTCTGGTTCCCTGCTTATCTGCTGTTCACCCGCTTTTCACCCAAACGGTTTTGTGATCAGCGACAACCAGTCAAAAGCAGGAAACTCATTCGTCGTAAAGAGCCCTTCCTCAGGCAGGTGTGGCCACGAGTATTCCCTGATCCTATCACTTATTGATTCTGCATGAATTGCCCGGACTCAGAAAGATAGGGAAAACCCTGTTCTTTCAGCGAGTGGCGAATCTCTTCTGCTGAGAAATCAAAATTGATGTAATCCTTGTGTTTCAATTTCGCTTCGGGGAAAGACAGGTTCACCGAGATCCAATCGAACTCGACGTCATAATCGATTGCGTCGTCGAGTTTAGAATTCCCCAGGTACTTTTTCCCAGAAACGATGATTCGCTGAGGAACGAAGACCTCTTCTCGCCGAGACCAGCGAATTTCCTGACTGTATTCTGAGGACAAATAATATGGGACAGAGCTTTGGGGAATGAAAAAGTAGAACTTTTCCGTCCGACTTAAAATATTATATCCCTGGTTCGGATCGAGTACGATTTCTCTGAAATAAGGAACTTTTCTTCTCTCTTCTTTTCCTCCTTGCAACGATGCTATGGCGATCGACTCCTTGTCGTAAGTAATAATAATGTAGCCTTCAGGAGAAGTGGTGATCTGACTCGGGGTGATCAGGTGAAACCTTTTAATTTCGTCCTTGAATTTTGTCTCACTAAATAATTGATGATGTTGATTTGCAAAACTGAGTGCTCTGGGGTCGAACATCTTTTCGTACGGGGGTTGATCAGGCCTGGGTGGAACCAGGTGAGCTGTATTGAGCCTGGGTTCAACAGTGCCACTCACTCCATGGAGCCCTTGAGTGTTCGTAAAGCGTGAACTGAAATAGAAGGGCGGAGTTTCTGGATCGGAACGTTCCAGGGACGTCATTCCGTTTGGTCTTCTCTGCTGAAACCGGGTTTTACCATTCCGAAGATCAAAGTAGGCCGAGGCAATCATTTCTCCCTCGGCGAGCCGATCTTTTTGAGCGTCTTCCTGACGGTAGTAGCCTTCAACAAAGTAGATACCTGAACGAAGTTTGTTCTGGCTCTTTACCAACTCGGTAATAAGCTGCGAGGTTTGTTCTTTAAGAAAATCATCCTGCACCGGGCTCGGTTCAGATGCATCCTCAGCGTTGAGCACATCTTCTGACAGACCTGAAAAGAATCCGACAGAAGTGATCAGTAGCAGCCAACTGATTTTAGAAAATGATTTTGACATTCTACTTCGATTAATCAGTTGGGCAGACTTTCATCAGGACCTGGTGGCGGAGAGCATCTCTGCGGCATAGTCACCAATCTGGTTGATGATGGTTGCTTTTTGATCGGGAGATTCATTGAGAGGCTCGAGTTGGCGAACAATCGCGGAACCGACAATGACTCCATCAGCCACATCGCGGAGCATATCAATCTGTCCCGGTTTACCGATACCGAAACCTACGGCCAGAGGGAGATCAGTTTTTTCACGTAACCAGCGAAGTTGATCTTTCAATTCCGGTGGCAAATCATCGCGAACACCGGTGATTCCAGCGACCGAGATACAATAGACGAATCCGCTCGCGGCAGCCAGAATGCGTTCGACTCGTTCGGGTTTAGTCGTTGGAGAAACGAGTTGAACAAGGTCGAGGTCATGTTTACGGGCAATTTCAAAGAAGCTGGCCGCTTCGTCCCCGGGCAAATCCGGAACAATCATGCCGCTGAAGCCTGCTGCTTTGAGTTTGGTCGCAAATTCCTCAGGACCAATACGATAAATGATTGCGAAGGCAACCATGGCGACCAATGGGGGAAGGTTGTCCGTGGGTAATGCCGAGACCGCATTCAGAATATCATTCACGTGCAGTTTTTTATCGAGAGCACGTGTGTAAGATGCTTGAATCGTTGGACCATCTGCGATGGGATCTGAGTAGGGAAATCCGATTTCAATCAGATCACAACCGCGACTTCCTAATTCGGTGATGAGTTGTGCCGTCGTTTCAATATCGGGATCTCCCGAAGTGATGAACGGCATAAAGGCGAGCCGGTTGTCGGTTTTCAGTTTTTCGAAGACTTGTGAAATACGGGAGGAGGGCACAGTGACGATCCCAGGAAGCTAAGGTGAGTTGAATTAGAAAATCAAGCGAGACGTAAGGGAGATAAAAAACTGTCATCAACGTTTAGAGTTCCTGACCCAGCAGGCGGGCAACTTCAGTGACGTCTTTATCACCTCGTCCTGAAAGACAGGTCACGATAATTTCATCTGGCTTACGTTGTTTTGCAGCTTTGATGGTATGGGCGATGGCATGAGATGACTCCAAAGCCGGCAGAATTCCCTCTAATGTCGCCAGCGTTTTAAAGGCTGCAAGCGCCTCGTCATCTTCAGCGGCAACGTAGTTGACTCGACCGGTATCTTTCCAGTAGGCATGTTCGGGGCCGACGCCGGGGTAATCGAGTCCAGCTGAAATGGAGTGCACATCACAGGTTTGTCCATCCTCGTCCTGCATGACGTAGCTGAAGCTACCGTGGAGGACCCCTTTGCGCCCATAACTGAGTGGGCTGGCATGCTGCCCCGGTGGGGGCCTCGTCCGCCTGCTTCAACCCCTGTCAAAGTGACCGACTCGTCTTCGACGAAGGGGTAGAACATTCCGGCAGCATTGGAACCACCCCCCACACAGGCAATCACTTCGTCGGGCAACCGGCCAGCTTCTTCCAGAGACTGCTGACGAGCTTCTTTTCCAATCACTGACTGAAATCCCGTACGATTCGGGGAGGGATGGGGGCCGACAACAGAGCCCAGTATGTAATGCGTTGTGTCGACCGAGGCCATCCAGTCGCGCATCGCTTCGTTAATTGCATCTCGCAAAGTGCGGGAACCGGTGGTGACGGGGCGAACTCGGCTCCCATCGTACGCATATTGAAGACATTGAGTTTCTGACGACGAATATCTTCTTCACCCATATAGACAACGCAGTCGAGACCAAAGCGGGCGCAGGCAACGGCAGTCGCTACACCATGTTGACCGGCACCTGTTTCGGCGATGACCCTTTTTTGCCCATACGGAGAGTCAGTAATGCCTGGCCGATGGTGTTGTTGATCTTATGGGCACCTGTGTGATTCAGGTCTTCCCGCTTCAGGTAAATTTTGGCACCACCACAATGTTCCGTCAGTCGTTCAGCGAAGTAGAGCGGGTTTGCCCGTCCGACAAATGTTCGCAGCAACTCATCCAACTGGGGCTGAAACGATGGATCGGCTTTGGCTTTCTCGTACTCAAGAGTTAACTCTTCGAGGGCCTGCATGAGTGTTTCAGGAACGAATCTTCGTCCGAATTCTCCATAGCAGCCGTTGATATCGGGGACTTGCGCAGAGGCTTTTGTGGGCATAATAAGACTTCAGGTCATCAGAAATGGTGAATGAAGAACGCCTGGAATGTTGTTTTAATAACATTTCTCCATTCAGACAGTTGACTGAACAATTTCACTCAGCGAAACCGTCTGAAACAGGATCGTTCTATACGAATTATGAATTGATGTATTGATAGACCCTAGATTATTGACTGGCAAGCAGGTTGGGTCAATCAAGGGGATGTCTACATTTAAGCTGAATGCGATAGATGTCTATTTATACCGGTTCTCGCTTCACAAAGAGGTCTGAATGCGTGGGAAAAATAGGTTCGATGTTGTTTTTGTGTCCATCTCTACGTATTCCTGATTAAGTCTCTTGCGTTTCATCCCAAGGGAATGCAACTTAGAGGTTTATGAAAATAATCACACCATTGCCGACTGCTGAAATGTTCAGGATTTAAGCTTTGACGGTTTCAGCTGTCAACAGACTCTGAAGTCATCAGGTCCCGGGCATGAATTGTAATGGTTTTTTCCAGTACTTCAGATTCTGAACGAAAACAGATCACAGATGCCTGTAAACTTCGTGAGAGAGTTTTCGGCAAGAGGTTCAGACTCTGGTGTTATAAATTGGAAAAGTCGGTGTGAAATTTAGTGCCTGTTTTTCATTCAGTCTCGTTAGTTAATTTTTCGAAGCTTGTGCAAACGTTGTCAGGATGCAACGCAAACCTGACCCGAATCTGGTGCGGGTCTTTCCTGAGGAACAGGAACTCAATGGACAGCAGACGATGCCCATAAAAATTCGCTGTAAAGTATGTGAAGCTGGCTTAAAACTGCCTGATGCAGCCATGGGCAAGGTCGTGAAATGTCCGAAATGTGCCAACCGAATCAAAGTGCCGACTCGCAGAGCATCCTCAGCAGATGAGGGGAGCCGTTCAGCTGAACGTGAACAACAGAAGGCGGCCTCGACAGGTTTCTTATCTGCTCTGGGAAGTTTGCCGCTCGAAGATCAACGAGCAAAAATCTGTCCCCGCTGTGGTCAGGACGTCGATCCGGAATTGGGTGAGTGTCTCGATTGCGGGATTGATATTGAAACAGGTCAACTGACAAAGAAACGAGCACGGGAAGTTGCCCAGAAGGGGGCCGATCCGAAAGAGTTCTACAAATACGTTCTGAAGGATTTCTTTGTATTTCCATTCAAAAATTTTGGCTTGATTGGACGCTCAATACTTGTCTCTGCGTTCGCGTATCTGCTGTTTGCATTTGCTCGCGTTTTCATCAATGGCAGTGACAGCGAAACAATCGAACTATTCATGGCATTCATTGCCAGTATTGCGATTGCACTTTTTACTGGTTGGTTATGGTCCCTCTCGATTGAACTGGTGAAATTCACTTTTGCCGAACAGGCGACGATTAAAAAGAAGAAAAAGCCAAAACCTTATAAGCCAAACAAGGCTGATGTGCTTTACTGGTTTCAGTGCGGTTACATCTTTATGGCGTGGGTACTTTGTAATGTGATCGCACACGCATTGATTCTCACCCCGATCCTGTTACTGCTTTCCATGGTTGTTGTTTACACAGGTAGCTCTACTTCACTGTTATTTCTGATTCCTGTGGGAATCCTGGTAGGGCTCTCTGCGTTAATCATACTTTTCTCGATTCCGCTGGCTATTGGTCACATGTCTATGCCTGTCACCTGGCAGGCCTGGAACCCGTTCAAGCTCATGCAGCTGGCAGTTCGGACAGCAGTACCTGGCCTGGTGTGGTCTCTGCTGCTACTGATTTGTGTTTCAATTCCAATTGTTATCTATGGGTTTACTTACGATTATGTGAAAAATGATATAAACGCGACTTTTGAACCCTTGAGATTCAATGCAGAAATCAGTGCTGCCAGAGGACGCTATTTC
Source organism: Planctomycetaceae bacterium (assembly GCA_041398805.1). Taxonomy (GTDB): domain Bacteria; phylum Planctomycetota; class Planctomycetia; order Planctomycetales; family Planctomycetaceae; genus Polystyrenella. The sequence goes on from JAWKUC010000010.1 coordinate 180,100, forward strand.
AGTCCCACCGAAGATATTCCACCGGAGATTATTGAACTGCGTCGAAGGAAGCCAATTGAAAATTATCCCATACTGCCCTGGTTCATTGCGGAGCTGATCCTTACGGGAGCTTTCTCCATTTCTGCAGCCTTCTTCATTGGTGCGACACGATCTGTATCCCACCTGGTTTATTTCAATCAGCATAAACTCGATTTAATTCGAGAGGCGCAGGCAGTTACCTACAAGGTAATCGATAAACGAAAGTATTTACCTATTCCTTTCCGGTCTGATGTAGGAAAAGTCTGGATGATTGGGCATATGATATTTGGACTGTTCTGTGCAGGTGACCTGGTCCTGGCCTTCGGTGCGGGCATTCCCCTCGGGTTTATGTTAAAGATAGTCGTATTTACGTATCTCCTGGTCTTTCTACCAAACTTGTTGTATATGGATGGTCTCTGCAGAGTTTTTGAGAAGACGAATAATAACGGCATGACTGTCTTCGCACCTTTCTATAGGGAATTTGTGCAATTCAAGGCAGCTGGATTACCGATCGTGTGGTTCCTGATGTTTCTGTTTGTTGATTTGTTGATTGGTGTCGCAGCCCGAGTGGCAGATATGGAGGTCCTGAACTCACTGGTCGTCATCCCGCTGATAGGCATTCTGTTCATCAGCCTGATGGTGATCTGGATTTACATGAATATCAAAATGGCGGAGCGGTTCGATAAGCCGATTTCTTATGGGCTGGGTCTGGCATTCCTTTCACCTGTCTTCTACACAATTCTGGGGAGAAGTATGGACCGGGCCAGACGGCTACCCACCGACCCCCTCCTGAGTTAGACGATGAATAAATATGGGTGTTGTATGTTCACTGTTTCTGGCGAACAACATCCTGATTGAGGCCAATTGACAGCCGTCGCAAGTCATAGTAGATTGGGAACATCTGCCGACGTACTGCCTCCGGCTACTGGAGGAGGTGGTCAATCTGGTGGATGAGCTACCAGTATCACCAGCCGGCAGAATGTCGCTCAAAGAACTATGAGGAGGGCAGCTAGTGCCTTCCGATGAGTGAATCATGAGTCACAAAGGTTTCATTATTCTGCAACAGAGACCTTTGTTCTGATTCTGCATTGATTGCTTAAATGCTTTGGTCTGATCGTTGTTATTTCATCATGACGATCCTGAAATTCAGCAGCAATCTTATCAACGTATCAGAGAACCGCTGGCGTGATCTTACACCTTCGCAGTCGATAAATGCTGCACCGTAGGTTGATCTTGTTCTGGTCAATCCTCGCCCCTTTGTTTTTTCGGTTCGTCCGATTCCTACCTTACAGCGGCAGATCACCTGATAAAGAAGACTCAGGATTTCAATATGGCAAAATCGAAAGATCTTTTTGAAGAATCATCCATGTCCTTTGGGGAACACCTGGAGGTCCTGCGGATTCATATGATCCGGGCGATCATCGGGCTGGTGATTGCCTGCTGCTTCACCTTGTTCTACGGTCAGGAACTTGTCGATTACATCTCCCGTCCCATTAAAGAAGCACTCGTCGAACATTATGATTTTGAAATGGAGGACTTCAACCAGGAAGAAGAAGTAACGACGGACCCCTCTGAAGAACAAACCGAAGAAGAATCCACGTCCGAAACAGATGCATCTGTCGAGCATGATCCGAAAGCTGAGAGTGATCCGAATGCTGTTAATGAACCGAGCACTGCGCATGAACCGAGTGATGTCATTAAGGTTAAAATTCCTGTTGCCGAACTCGCTCCCGCTTTACATGAAGTCAGCCCGGAACAGTTCCCTGAATCAGAGATTCAATCTGACAAGCAGATTGAGATTTCCTTACAGTCCCCCCATTTTAAAGACTTGAACCGATTTCGGAATCAACAGAATGCCATCAATCAGATTATTGAGAAACAGGCCCAGCCTGTCACCCGCGAAGTCCACGAGGCCTTCCTGGTTTATCTGAAAGTATCAATTGTCTCGGGACTGGTACTCAGTAGCCCCTGGATTATTTACCAACTCTGGTTGTTTGTCGCAGCCGGGCTTTATCCAACAGAGCGACGCTATGTTTACTACTACCTCCCCTTCAGCGTAGGGCTTTTTTTAACGGGTGTACTCTTCTGCTTTTATCTGGTTCTGCCCTATGTGCTCAGCTTCTTACTTGGATTTAATAAATCCATGGGCATCTCACCGCAGATCTTCCTGAGAGAATGGATCAGCTTCGCCATTATGCTTCCGGTGATGTTCGGGATCAGTTTCCAGTTGCCGATTGTGATGTTATTCATGGAACGAATCGGAATCTGTACTGTCGAAACCTATCGTGAGAAACGTCGTATGTCGATTCTGATCATCTCGATCGTTTCCATGTTGATGACACCCTCCGACCCGCAAAGTATGATTCTGATGATGATTCCGCTGTTGATCTTGTACGAGGTCGGAATTCTTATGTGTAACTTCCGGGTGAATCCGTCAACAGAGCCTGACTCGATCTGAGAAAATTTCCTGGATCACGTTATCTCTCATGGAGATTCCCGGAATATTTTGACAACCCGAAAACGATCAACTAAGATAAATATAGTCCATCCTCGATAGGTGGATATGATTCTCAAGGAAGTGACCATTCATGAGTTTAGAGCTGATCCTGAAACCCGGTTGTGGTTGTTATTGAACCTGCAAATAACGGCTCAATCTGACCCATCAGCTGGTTTTGGGACCACTTATAGATTGCCACCTGGTGGTCTCACAAAGTCATGAATCTTTTATGACCTCCACTATAGGAACTCCCCAGGGAGAACGGAGGGATTCTGATGTGTGCCAGTATTGCTGACAAATCGCAAGTCTTGAACAATTGCCGCACGCTTGAATACATCCTGTTAGGTGATCTGCGGGACGTTCTGGAAGAGAACCCCGACCAATCGACCGTAAACTGGATGGTTGCTATCATTGATACGCTGCTGACGACTCTTCCTCGCGAGCTGGATCTGGCCGAATCTGGTCAGTATCTCCACCTGAACCAGCCGCGACCATCAGACACATCAGACTGAGTTCGAATCTCTGCTTTCTGAAAAGCATGAGGTCTACGTCCGCTTGAGGAAATTAAGAGCCGAACTTGTGACACGTGGATTGCGGGAAGAAACCATCTCTCGCCTGAAGCAGGAACTTCACCTGTGGATGAAGCAACTGATTCATCATCACCGGAATGAACGCCATCTGGAAGCTCAACTGGGTGTCCAGGGGCCTGCTGCTTGAAAGTAATCTCTTTATTTCGGTCGCTATTGTTTATGCCGTTTTATGAGATTTGAATTTCTGCTAACAGGGTGATTTCTTACCACTTACGACTTGCCAGTAGCTTGATTCACTGGCATCATGGTGTTCAATTGTTGATTGCTGGTTCCTTGCAGTCAGCAGAATGATCTCCACTTCAGTATTCAGTTGCTTGGGCCAGTTTTGTCTCTCCCTATCAGGTTTTCGATTAGAGCCTGGAGACGAAGCCGACACTCTACATCCAGGACTTCCCTCTATGCCTCTCTCTGTCCAATGTTCCTCCTGCAGCAAATCCTATAAAGTCAAAGACGAATTCGCTGGACGATCTTTCAAATGTAAAGAATGCGGTTCCGTAGTTTCCGTTCCAGGCGGTACTCAAAAAGCAAAAGCAGGGGCATCACCCTCTTCCCGTCAGCCTGCTCGAAAGCCTTCGCGTCGCGAAACAGAGGATGATTTCGCACCTCTACAGCGACGGAAAAGCAGTGAGTATGACATTCCCAGAGGTCGAAAATCTAAAAAGGCTCCCCAGTCCAATTCAAACTTACTGATTGGGGGAATTGCTGCTGGTGTTCTCTTCTTCATCGTTGCCGGCATTGGTGTTTTTATGATGATGGGAGGTGATGATGCCGGGGCTTCAGGTAAACAATTCGCTCTGGGAGATCAATCGTCACCTACACCGGTGTCCAATCGCAATTCATCGCCAGAGATGTCCGTGGCGAGTGAGGAGGAAGAGAGTCAGCCAGATTCTGCGCCGTCATCAGAGAAAAATACTGATGACTCAGCGAAGTCCGAAACGGCTTCCACAGCGAAGCCAGCTTCTGATCCCTCTACTCAGGAATCGTCTGCTCCGAAACAACCAAATATTCTTCGAAGTGAATCAGAACTTAAGTGGAATGTGAATATAACTGCCCCCGCTTACGATCTGCGAAATTCAGAGTTGTTTCCAGGTGAGTTTCCAGTTCAGAACCAAATCCAGACGATTTATAAATGCACGACTCCATCTCCGTACATCCTCTTAGGCGAGAAACCTACATACAGCGCTCCAAGTAACTGCTATCTGGTCAATATGGAGACCAGTGAGGTTCTGAATGAATACACACTTCCGGGAGGTACTCCTCGATTTACCTGCATTACTCCGGATGGAAAGTCTGTGATGTTCGTTGTCGATCAGGATGCGGTTCGATCATCGGCACGTTTATCTCGCGCGGAGCAAATTGCTCAGAATCAAGCTCGTCTTAAGGCCGAAAAATCAGGTCAACCATTCTCACGTTATGAGATTTATGTGCATTCTCTGGAAACAGGAGAGCTGATACGAAAGTTTGAACCACTCACAGGTAAAAGGCAGATAACGTATACTGAATTTATCAACTCAGATAAGCTGATTCTGGCTGACCAGGCCGATCGGCGTGGAGACCCGAACGAGTTTGAATATTTCAGACGTAAGGGTTACCAGGTTCAAAGAATGGGGTTCCTGCAGTTTATGTAGTTCCCTTTTCAGAAATCAAAAAGTTCGAGACACTTTACCTGATTACCCCGGACCCAAACTCTTTACTCTGGATATCAACACGGGTGAAACAGAATATATCGACAGCCTGCCTCAGTCGTTTTCACCAGGCTATTTTTCCACTAAAGGCCCAAGATTAACTCCAGATCGACGCTACTTGATTATGACCGGTCTGACCGGGGCGACATTGCTGTTTTACGACATTGAAAATAATAAAATCGCTGGATTTATCGACATTCCAAAATCCGCAGGGAACACTAGCCCTCAGTTGAAGGGATGGAACTTCAGCCATAATGGAGAAAAGATCGCAGTCGTATTCAAAGATCGAAGCGACTTTGAGGATGAGAAACATTTTTTCAGAACTTATGACCTGAAGACTGGAAAAATTATCAATGAAATTGCACTTCCCGCTCAAATGTTCCAGCATGAGTCTATTCTGGAAATCCTGGAACTTTCAGCCGAGGCATTGTGGATGATCGATTACAGCACAATAGTTGATGAACAATCTCAAAAAGTAATTGGGCGATTTGGATTACTCAAGAATAATCTTGTGCAACGAATTAATACCAGTAGAGACTTCTCTAATGAAGCGGCTTTTAGTTCAAACGACGATCTGGTGCTTCTCAAGCCGGAGACTTTTGGAACGACTCGGCTGTTTAATAAATTTCCAATCATGGATGAGGCTGTTCATAATTCATTGAATCAAATCAGAACGGGATCTGGGGGACTGCTTAATCGTGGTTCGGAGTTGTCCATAAAAATTAATATCGATTCACCTGATGTAACTCCCACAGAAAGATCTCTGGAGACAATCAAAGCAGCTTTAAAATCAAAAATAGAGGAGGCAGGTCATGTCAACGCTGACGACGCTGAATTTACGCTGGCGTTTTATTATGGTGAGTCCATCACAAAAGCTGTCTATCAGAAAAACCAATCTCTCATAGTTCGAGCCCCTTGGGAAAACATCGCGAAAGGATCACTGATGCGAAACTCCAAGCCGAATGTGATTCTGGCATTGGAGAATTCAGCGGGCCAGATGGTGTGGGGGCAGGCGCTCGAACTTACTCCTGCGGCTTTAAAACTGGACATGGCTAACGTGGAAGAGCAGGCTCCCGCACTCGATTTCGGAAGTTCGTCAGATTCGCCAGCCCCTAAAAGTACGAAGTCCCAAACAAAAATAGAGAACAGTTTTACGTACAAATCCTTAATGAAGGATATGACAGCCATCCTGGTCCCGATATTTATACCTGAAGATCCTTCCGGTAGAACCTTACCCTATACGGTGATTCACAATCTCGAATAACCCATTCACTTCCACTCAAACGTTTTCCCTGTCAGCAGTTCATAAGCTTCAATATATTTCGCTCTGGTTTGAGTGATAATCTCTTCAGGAAGTGTCGGGGGAGGGCTGTTTTTGTCCCAGGAGGTTGATTCCAGCCAGTCACGTACGAATTGTTTGTCGAACGAGAATTGAGCCTGACCAGGTTGATACGTTGCCTCTGGCCAGAAGCGGGATGAGTCTGGTGTCAGCACTTCGTCGATGAGAATAATTTCTCCGTTCAAAAGGCCGAATTCAAATTTTGTGTCCGCCAGGATGATTCCTTTGCTTTTGGCGAAGTCGGCGGCCTGCTGGTAAATGTCGATTGAGAGTGCTCGCAGTTTCTCTGATAACTCGCTGCCGACAGCATCGCACATCTTGTCGAACGAGATGTTCTCATCATGTCCCGATTCCGCTTTAGTCGCCGGAGTGAAAATAGGTTCGGGTAACCGATCCGACTCAACCAGATTTCCCGGAAGTTCGATTCCACATACTGTCTGTCTCTCGCGATATTCTTTCCACCCCGAGCCAGACAGATAACCCCGCACTACGCATTCGATCGGCACCACTTCTGTTTTTCGAACCACCATGCTTCTTCCCCAGCAAATCATCCAGCGGGGCATCTTCCGGAGAGGCAGAGTCGCCGGGTCCATGCTGAGCAGATGATTTTTGACAGGGAGTCTTTCAAACCACATCTCACTGATGCCTGTCAGTACGCGCCCTTTATCTGGAATCCCATTTGGCATAATCCAGTCGAAGGCACTGATTCGATCGGTGGCAATAAAGAGTAACCGGTCACCAAAGTCATAAACATCCCGAACTTTTCCACGTTTGACGGGATAGCCGGACAGGTCACTTTGAGTGAAAGCGGATGTAGTCATGACTGGATGTTTCTCAAAAATTATTGTTGCCGGGAAGTCGACTGGATCAGAACAGAAAGGGCCAGATACTGCTCTCTAAATCGCAGGCTCTGACAGGCTAATTGTGATAAAACGGAGTCTGGGGGATGTTCCTGGAGCTACAGGTCACCCTGTTTCACGTATCTATACAGGTACTGAACCATTTCTGGGAGTCTACCAATTGAGGTCTTCTTGAACAATCATGACCGCAGAAGTACACTGAAAGGTTCAATATTCTCCAGTTGTTGATCCGAAATACTATTTTCGCAATCATTCCTGTTCATATCAAACCCGTTTTCATGCCCGTGATCGGCCACGCGCTGACCTCTTTTCGATTTCAGTAGATCACAAATTGCCGTAAATTCAGACAGGGTTCTGTTTCTTCAAGATTGAAGCTCGGTCGTCATCCCTCTTTCAACATAGAGTATTCAATAAAGTAATCTGGGGCAGGAACAGGTACTGGCATGGGTGTTATGCGATTTGCTTTTGACCCTGAGCAAAACAGGAATGGTCTGATCAACCGCCTGGCACGGCATGCTTTGTCGTTGGGTTTGATGGTAAAGTATTCGCAGGACAACAGATTGTTGTTCAGGAGAATCAGCTATCGATTCGTAAAGGAAGAAAGAGCTGCTAAACTCTATTTCCCTGGCCCATTACCGATTCAGGTGAGGTCACTTTCGTTACAGGTTCTTTAATGGAGCGGGAAGAACCTTATCATCTGTTGGTGGAACTTGCCCGTGGAAAAGTTTCGCTGCTGAGAAATCAATCAGGCAGCTGGCAGATTATGGGGATGGCCATTCCTGGAATTCTTTCATCGATTGGATGATGCCTACGATCACCTTGTGCGGGCGATTCACAGTCAAAGTGAAATTGCCAATCATCCGAACTGGCAACTGTTGCCCTGGAACAGGCACAACTCGCTTCAGACCTGTTGATGGCCAGTTTTATTGAGCAGCGAGTTAAACTGCAAAGTCGCCGTTACAGCTCGACCCTAAAATGGACTTGTGGAACGCACTTCGAAATCGACCGCGACGAACATGCTGCAGAATCTCGAACATTTCGATGAGGTCTGTCTTCCTATCAACTGGAAAATGGATCAACTCTCCGATCCGAGTATGCACTGGGAATCACCTCGACGATCGATTTCCTGCATAAGTTAGATAAGAAAGTTTCTGGCAGGTCCACTCCTCGATTTTTCAGATGCCGGTTTACCCGATTGGATTAAGCAGTGGCAGGGAGATACGATCAGCATTCAGAGCCTGCTGTGCGATTTTGTGGAGACAATGGTCGCCCAGTATGCTCCTAAAATTCGAAAAATGGGATCTGGCTGTAAATGCGGAAATGGGACCTGTTGATTCCAGTTGGGATTTCCTGGAGGAAATTCGTCTTCGTTTACTGTTGCGGGCATTGGAGATAATCAAACAGATCGACAATCAGCTGGAAATCTCACTCAGAATCTCTGATCCATGGGGACAATACCACGGGGCAGGTGGTTACCTGCTGACCCCGTTTCAGTTTGTAGACATGCTCACCCGCTCGCGTGGGAATGTCACTTCCCTCAAACTGGTTTTCACAGATGCCTACCAGGACGGCAAAACTCCAGCGATGGACTGGTTAGAACTGTCGCGCCTGATTGATTACTGGGCTGCATTGGGAATTCCTCTGAAGGTTATCCTGGCGGCTCCTTCCTCGGGCGATTCGATTCCTCACGCCCGCTATCAGGTTGACGCAGATCAAGCCCACCTCACTTCACCGCAAACCCAACTGGAATGGTATCAGAAAGCCATTTCATTAATGTGCGCCAAGGAGTCAGTGACAGGTATCCAATTCGAACATCTGGATGATCGATTTTCACATTTGTATGCCTCTGCAGGTTTCATTGATCAACTGGGAATGACGAAAACCAGCCTGGAGCAGATCGCCCGATATCGTACTTTCGACTGGAAGCCTTGATTCAGGCAGAATTCATATATCAGTTGTTAAAAATCTCTGAAAAACAACTCTCCATAAAAGACAGCATGATGAACAACACCGAAGCCCAGCCTCCTTCACGACGCCAGTTTCTGATTCAATCAGGACTGGGGCTGACTGCATTCGCGATCTCGGACAGTTTAAAAGCAGCACCTGCGAATTCAACCAGCCTGGTGAAATCGATTGAGTCAGAAGTCCTATTCAATGGTCGAACGGAGAATCATCGCTGGTTTCATCCCCGCGCCTGTGTTGTGCCAGGTACAGACCATGACTCAGTTTTAATGACCATGCAGTCGATTACAGGGTCCGATGTCTTTGGCCCCGTCCATTGGACAGAGTCGCTCGATCAAGGCAAAAGCTGGACCACTCCCGAACTGATTCCCGGTTTGGGACGCAGGGAATTTGATGCGACGCATGAAGTCGGAGTTTGCGATGTGACACCCCAGTACCATCCACAAACTCAGACAACAATTGCGATGGGACACAATGTTTATTATCGCAATCAGGTTCTAGCGAATCCCCAACTGAATCGCTGGCCCGTCTACTCCATTCGCAATGCAGAGGGAGCCTGGTCGCAGCCACAAAAGTTACACTGGGACGACCCGCGCGGAGCCTTCATTTACACCTGCAATTGTGGACAAAGGCTCGTGCTCGAAAATGGGGATATCTTAATTGCCCTCACTTTTGGGGCAGATATTAAACAGCCCCGTCTCATTTCAACGATTCGCTGCACCTACGACGGATCTGAAATCAAAGTGACTGAGTCAGGTAATACGCTGGAGAATTCTGTCAAACGAGGTCTACTCGAACCTTCCCTGGTCGCTTACGGCAACAGGTATTACGTCACCATTCGGGCGGAGGACGATCGCGGTTATGTCGCCGTCTCAGACGATGGACTGAACTGGGAACCTCAGGTTCCCTGGTGTTGGGAAGATGGCGAACCTCTGGTGATGTCGACCACGCAGCAACACTGGCTCGAACATTCTGATGCTCTCTATCTGGTCTATACGCGACGGGATGAGACGAACGCAAAAGTCATCCGTTACCGCGCCCCAATTTACATGGCCGAAGTCAACCTGGAGACAATGCAGCTTAATCGCGAAACCGAGCAAATTGTGCTTCCTGCTCTCGGAGATCCGGTGAACTTTCCGAAAGGGGTTGCCTTGATGGGTGACTTTAACATCACCCATCTGAATCAACACGAATCGTGGGTGACTGTCGGGGAGAACCTCCCCTACGCTGGTTACAAGGGAAACACCTTGCTGGCACGAATCAAATGGTCAAGACCGAACCTGCTGGTGCAAAGCTGAAAAAGCTCTTTAGGAGATGACCTCGTCCACAACTCGTCCATGCACGTCTGTCAAACGCATGTCGCGGCTGCTGAAACGCATGGTGAGGCGGGTGTGGTCGATGCCCATCAGGTGCAGCATCGTGGCGTGCAGATCGTGGATCTGCAATTTATTTTCAATCGCGTAGTAACCGTATTCGTCTGTGGCACCGTAGGTCATCCCTCCTTTGGCTCCTCCTCCCGCCATCCAGACAGTGAAACCAAAGGGGTTGTGATCGCGTCCGTCAGCACCCTGGGCCATGGGTGTGCGGCCGAACTCTCCTGCGAAGACAATCAAGGTCTCAGCAAGTAAGCCACGTTCTTTGAGGTCCTCAATCAAGGCAGCGATGGGTTGATCGACGGCACTTGCGTTTTTCTCGTGACCTGATTTCAGGCCACCATGCTGATCCCAGCGATCGACACCCGAAAATTTCGGACAGGTCAGTTCGATAAATCGTACCCCCTGTTCGACGAGCCGACGGGCAATCAGGCATTGCCGACCATAATTCTGCGTCTGTTCCTGCGGAGAATTCAGACCATACTTCTCTTGTGTCGCTTCCGATTCCTGACTGAGATCGACCAGTTCAGGGACGGCCGTCTGCATCCGAAAAGCGAGTTCATAGTTGCGAATGGCTGATTCGAGCTCATCATGCGGTCCCTGTTGTTCGATCACACTGGCATCGAGTTGGTTTAAGAGATTCAACTTTCGGGCCTGGGACGAATCTGTTTTTTCTGAACGCTGTAAATCGGCCACGGGAACAGTGCCGCTTTTGAAGACTGATCCCTGAAAGGTCGCGGGTAGAAAACCATTATGGAAGCAGTCCAGTCCCCCTGGTGGTATCAATCCTCCATTTAGAACGACAAATCCGGGTAGATTTTCACTCTCCGTTCCGAGTCCATAGGTAAACCAGGAACCCATCGAGGGGCGACCCTGTAAACCATGACCGGTATGCAGAAAATAGTTCGCATTGGTATGTTCTGAGAAGCTCGAAGTCATCGACCGAATCACGCAAAGCTCATCCGCATGACGTGCGATGTGGGGAAACAAGTCACTGATTGGTAATCCACTTTCACCATATTGAGTGAACTTCCACGGTGATTTAAGCACTTTGCCGACGTTATCAAACTGCGTCGGTTGCACTTTCATTTTGAAAGCCTGGCCATGCTCTTTTTCCAGTTGTGGTTTCGGGTCGAATGTATCGATGTGTGAAACCCCTCCATCCATATACAGAAAAATCACATGCTTGGTCCGTGGCGCATGGTGTGTCTCTTTGGACTGTAATGGATTAACTACTGCTTCACTCGCAGCATATCCATTTTCGATGGCCAGAGTCGACATCGCCAGCGCACCGAAACCAGTCGACACCCGCTGCAACCAGTGACGACGATCCTGGCAGACAACAGTAACTCGAGCTGATTGTTCAGATTTGTTAGACATCAAATTATTTTCCGAAAAATGTGGCTCGCTGTGGTGATCCCAATCGTGATATTTCTGAGACTTATTTCAGGTAGATGAACTCTTTGACGTTGAAGAGCACATGGGCATAATCGGCCCAGCTTTTCTCGATAGCAGAGGGATCGCCCACGTATTCCTGTTGTTGCTGATCCAGAAAATTCATTCCGGAAGCAATTTCATCCACGGTCGGTTCCCTTCCGTAGGCTTGAAGATACATGCGAGTGATCTGTTGGGGGATGAGTTGTGAGGTGGACTGTTCTTCATTCAGATGAGTTACCCACTTGGATGCCTGATCAACGACAAAGGGATTGTTCATCATGGCGAGCGCTTGAGAAGGAACATTCGAGATAGAACGACGTCCAATCGTGCTGTGAGGCGTTGGGTAATCGAACGCCAGAAACATCGGGTTCAAAAAGTTTCGACGCACATTTAGATAAAGGCCGCGACGGCGATCCCCATCCAGAGGACCTGATCGAGTTGGTCGCCCGCGACCTTCCATGAATTCACTTAAGTAAGGTAAGACAGAATGACCTTCCAGATCAGGGGAAAGTTCTCCCGAGATCAATAATATCGAATCCCGTATCGCTTCTGCTTCTAATCTTCTGATCGGCATCCGGTGCCAGAGTAAATTGGCCGGGTCCTGTTCTTCCGCCAGAGAATCAGATTGCTCACTGGCCATGCGATATGTTTGTGACAGGACCATCTGGCGATGCAGGGCTTTAAGGGACCAGTGCTGTCGGATTAATTCACGGGCCAGAAATTCCAGAAGCTCAGGATGGGAGGGGCGTTGCCCCAGAACTCCGAAGTTGTCAGAGCTGGCGACAATTCCCCGGCCGAAGTGATGCTGCCAGAGACGATTCACAATGACTCGCGCTGTGAGCGGGTTTTCAGCTGAAGCAATTTTTTCAGCCAGAGCCAGTCGGTTTGTTTCTTCTATAGTTGAGTTTTCCTCTTCGAAGACTTCCAGAAAACGGCGAGGGACGAAGTCACCTTGCTTCTCCGGATTTCCCCTGATCAGAATCGTCTCTCTTTCTGGAGTTCCCCGGGCAATTGCTACGGCTTTTTTCGCCTCAGGGATAGTTTTCAGCAGTTTGGTCAGCCCCTCTCGAAAATTGGATTTCCTCTTTTTCAATGGACGAGGAGCTAAGGGACGGGCCGCACGAACGACTGTATTCAACAGGTGAATATCGTCAGCGTTTAATGTCTCTCGATGAGAAACAGCCCGTGAGGTGATGGAACGAATCAGTTGGTAACAGGTTTCGTCCAGTTTTGATAAGTCGGAGTTTTCAAGAGTCTGATAGATTGATTTGTTGATTGTTGTCAGAGGGGGATTCGGATCATCAGAGAAGCGGATTTCGTTAAGAATAAGATCGCCATCATCTTCATCTAAAATTTCGATATAGGCTTTGCGACCAACTCCCTTAGTGACATCCTGTGTAATCCAGTTATTCTGAGGATCGAGTGGAACCTGTATTGAGAGATTTCCATAGAGCGGGTTACGAATAATCTGAAATCCATCGACGATCAGATTGATTGAGCCCTGTTTGTAACCACGAGGTTGTTCCAGCTTTCCATGTCTACGGCTAACCAGATAGTGGATGTATCGTTTCTCGACCTTGAAGGTATCAGACCGCAGGGTCCCTTCCAGTTTCCGACCAAATTGGCTCATGTGATGCTGAGCACCGGTCGTGAATTCCCAATGATCAGCCACCAGGCTGGCGGGAACTAATTCAAACGGTTTCGCAAATTCTTTTCGCATTCCCCAACCCGAAAAAAACCAGAAAGGGGAAGAGGCAGATTGAAAGTCTTCAAACAGTACGCTTCTTTTGATGAAGTCCGATTCTTTCGAAATCTTTTCTGAAGTCTCCTTCATCAAATTATTGCGGTCGTTGATGTCCGGCAATTGAGAAAGCTTGAACCAGAGATGAAACGGATGCGGTTCGTTTGTAATTAACTTTTCTTCGAAGAGCTTCTCTTTTAACTGTGCGATTACTACGTCTGCTTGAAGTTGTTCATTCAGACTTTGCAGCAGAGGAATACTGATTTTCTCGTGCCCTTCTGTCGCGAGTTTTTCGATTCGCTCCAGGCTGGCTTGCACTTGAGGAGTATCGTTGATGATGGGCCAGTCAAATCGTGAACTCTGTAGATAGCCAGCGAATGCATAGTAATCAGCTGTGGTGATCGGATCGAATTTATGATCGTGACACCGCGCGCACGAGACTGTCAAACCAAGAAAACTCTTGCTGAGGACGTCAATCTGGTTATCAACCAGATCGCATTCTTCCGCTCGAATACTGACCGGCGAATGTTTCCCCTGTGAGAGCCAGTAAAAGCCAGTCCCGACGATCGACTCGTTATAACCATCGGAAGTCCGACGGGGAGACTCCATCAAGTCACCTGCCAGGTGCTCCTTAATGAACTGGTCATAAGGGAGATCCTGATTGAACGCCCGCACGACATAGTCTCTGTATCGCCACGCATGTTCGATGTTGAAGTCAAATTCATGCCCATAGGTTTCAGCAAACCGCATCAGGTCGAGCCAGTGCCGAGCCCAACGCACCCCATACTGCTTTGAGGCCAACAGTCGATCCACGACGACTTCGTACGCTTGGTCGGACTCATCATTCAGAAATGCCTCGCGTTCTTCGGGGGTCGGCGGGAGGCCAGTCAGATCGAATGTGACGCGGCGCAACCAGACTTCTCTAGAACTCGCTGGACCAGGTTGAAGTTTAGCGTCCTCAAGCTTTTGTACAATGAAATTTTCGATCGGCTGCAAGGGCCATTGCTGATGTTGAAATTCGGGGATGGGAACATCCTGCACCGGCTGAAAAGACCAGTGCTTGGCACGCTCTGCCAGATTGAATTCTTCTGTATGATCACCATCTTTTAATACTTCGTCAGGCCAGGGGGCTCCTTCCTGGACCCAGCGAGACAAAATGGCAATCTGATCTGAGGACAATTTGCCATCCGGAGGCATCTGATAGCTGTCTGCCTCGTAATTGATCGCTTCAATGAGTTCACTGCTCTCGGGATGTCCGGGCTCTATACTCGGGCCAGTATCTCCCCCTTTCAGCACAAACTCGCGCGCGTCCAGTCGCAGATTGGCTTCGTGAGTATCCGGACCGTGGCACTCATAGCAGTGAGTAGAGAGGATCGGTCGAACTTCTTTTTCGAAGAATTCCAGCTGCTGGTCCGTAAAAGTAACCGGACTCGAGTCGGCAGTCTGTTCTGCAGCTTTAAGGATAGCCGAGCTGACAGTGACCAATAGCCCCATCAGAATGGTTAACAGGTATTGTATAGAG
Source organism: Planctomycetaceae bacterium (assembly GCA_041398805.1). Taxonomy (GTDB): domain Bacteria; phylum Planctomycetota; class Planctomycetia; order Planctomycetales; family Planctomycetaceae; genus Polystyrenella. The sequence goes on from JAWKUC010000010.1 coordinate 195,124, forward strand.
TGACTTGCGCGGCCAGAGCATAAAGCGAGAATCTCCCTGAAATTGCGATCAGATAAGAGATTCATTATATGGCGTGCGGAGACCTGAAGCCAGTTGCAGCTGACGCAGGGGATAAGAAACCCTGAACCCGATTCGGCCTCAGGCGACGCGTAAGCCGGAGGCAGCGGGCAGCTGGAAATGGGGACCGACTGGGCCCATCACATTTCCTTCCCACTGGTGGCTGTTCAATGACTGTAGCACCATTTCGGCGACGTCCATTGCCGCCAGACCTGCTCGTGCGTCGACGAGTGGTTGTGTGCCGGCTTGAATCGAGTCGACGAAGTTCTGCAGCTCAGCGGTTAAAGCATCGATTTTAGGAACAACCTGTTCTTCGACTTCAATCTGCTTGCCGAAGATTTCCTGTTTCATCTTTTCAATGTCGGAACCAGGTCGTTTAGCACGCTCGGGCAGAGAAGGGCCATGTTTCAATGTATCACCCGGTTTGAAGATCGATACTTCACGGGTATTGAGATCGGCCGAGAAGCTTCCTTCATAACCCCAGCAATGCAGGGTCCGTTTAGCTTCAGGATGAATACGGCTGGCACTCAAGTCGGCGATACAGCCATTTTCAAAATAGACGCGTGCCTGAGCGCAATCTTCATGAGCACTAACGACCGATGCCCCGAACGCTTCTACTTTGACTACTGGTGAGTCATTCAGAGCCAACGCCAGATCGATATCGTGGATCATCAGGTCGTGCACGACACCAATATCAGTAGAGCGAAACGTGAACGGAGCAAGTCGTTCGCATTTGATGTATTTGGGAGTGTTACAGCTTTGTGCGATTTTCTGAAAGGCAGGGTTAAAGCGTTCGATGTGTCCAACCTGCACGAGGGTACCAAACTCATCGGCGAGTTCGACAATTCGGTTTGCTTCATCGTAAGTCGCTGCGAGAGGTTTCTCCACCATCACAGGAATGCCGCGACGAATGAATAACTCAGCGACATCGAGGTGGAAGACGGAAGGCACAACAATGGAGGCCGCATCGACCAGTTCGAGCAATTCTTCGGGAGACTCATACCAGGTCGTATTATGGGCTGCGGCGATCGATTGACCCTGCTCCGGGTTTACTTCAGCAACACCAACAAGATCCACGCCATCCATTTCGGACAGAATTCGGGCGTGGTGTCGTCCCAGGGCACCCACTCCCACAACACCCAGTCTCAGCTGGCTCATGCCGCTCTCCGTTCTTTGGCTCCATC
>JAWKUC010000011.1:0-186546 GCA_041398805.1 Planctomycetaceae bacterium
GGGACCTGATGAATGTGCATCAGGATGATGTACAGACAGACGAATATATAGATGGCGCACATGGAGGGGACAATCTTCTCGGCTGTCGCCCCGATTCGTTTAATTCCACCGATGATCACGAGCGCGACAAATGCTGCCAGAATGAGTCCGTAAAAGACACGGAAGGCTTTGTCGAAATAAGCGATTTCTCCTTCGAGAGTTTCTTTTTCCTGGGAGAGTGATGCGATCAGAGTTTCGTCACCCGCTGTTTGTGCTGCTTCCAGGTCGGCACTGATTTTCTTCAGGGTTGATTTGTCATCCTGTTGTAATTGTTCGAGCAGAACGGTTCCTGACTGATTCGCCTGAAACATGTTGCCACCACCGAAACTGGCCAGGATACACATGATGGTGAAGACGACCGACAGCACCAGTCCGAGTGGTCGCAATCCTGCTTCGGTAAGGCCGACATCGAGGTATCGCATGGGACCGCCCAGAACTGTGCCATCTGGTTTTACTGTGCGATATTTTTGACCCAGGGTACATTCGACAAACTTGCTGGACATCCCAAAGAAACCGCAGCAGATCATCCAGAAGAAAGCGCCTGGTCCACCGAGGGTCATGGCGATCGTGACACCGGCGATGTTACCGAGGCCGACGGTGGCGGAAAGTGCGGAAGCGAGTGCCTGGAAGTGGGTGACCTCTCCAGCTTCTGCCGGGTTGTCGTATTTCCCCCGGATGACTTCAAGGGCATGTTTGAATCCCCAGAAGTTGAAAAAGCCCATGTAGAAAGTGAATACCAGGGAGCCTAGCGCAAGCCAGAGCACCACCAGCGGCGCTCCACCCACGTAGCGTTGGGAGATGAATACTTTCATTCCATCTGGTGCCGTGATTTCTTTGAGGTTTCCCGCTTCAGCTGCCGATCGTGCCTCATCGCGAGTCATCGTCTCTGTTGAACTGAGGAGTTCCCGGAGCTTCTCCTGCTTGTGGAAAAGTTGATCTTCCTCACTGAAAATCCAGATTCCATTTTTATCTGTTTGAGATGCATCGCTCGATTCGTATTCGAAATATTCCTGCTCACTTTGAAAGACGCTGTGAAACAGAACTTTGTAAAGCCCCCCTACCAGAAATGCAAAACCATCATCAATTTTTTTGAGGATGTCTTCTTCCTCTGTAGTCGCTTCCGCAGAATTCGGGTCGACTTCGGTCTCTTCCCCTGAATCAGGATCGACTGCGAGTTTGTTCCTCATCCTGGAAATCTGGCTTTTTAACAGGTTCGGTTTCCGAGAAAGGATCAGCGACCTCGGGTTCCTGGGCGGTGCTAAAATCTGTCTTCAGAAACAGGGGAAATGCGACCAGCAGAATCGCCAGTAATTTCAAGAGAGGGGATTTGAATTTCATGGGGCTCCTCGGTGTGCGAGTTCCTTTTTGTGTGCGAGTTCCTGCAAATGCACCTGGCTCTGTCGGTTTCAGGCTTAATTATGCGGGTGGGGTAAACCTCTTCGCTGAGAGATTCAGCCATGTCGCTGGAGAGTTGGGTTAAATCCTTGACAGGGGAATCAGTTCACAAATGAATAACTATTTAACAGGAAACAGAATCATTCAGCAAGAGCGATTGCCGGTAGATGGGATTTTGTATCATCAAGCCTGTCAAGGAGTTGCAGCATCTGTACTGGCAAGAGAGCCGGTTTGGGCAAGCTGTTTGACAGGGGTGGTCAATTTGAGAAGTTATTTAGACAATATTGGTTGTCAAAAATAGAATTATTCCTATGATGGGGTTAAACAAGGGCAATTCAGGTCCTTGAGTCAGTGGATCGTAACAGGTTTTAAGCCAAAAATCTCGTGTCGAATCCAACATTCCGCCTTTCTGACAGTGCCAGACGACGGTTGTCTCCAGGCACAGTTCTGTCAGAACTCCAGCGTCTGCCAATGTTTCGAATGAGGAAAGTGGTGTCCCAGGATGAAAACCAACCTGGACCAGAATGATCGACAGTTTCTCGAACAGCTGAGCCGTTGGGCTCTGCGACTGTTCCCGAAATGTGTGAACGTTTTGGCGTGACTGCGACTGCCGTTCGTCAGCGTTTGGTCCGTTTGCGGTCCGCCGGTTTTGTCATTCGAGAACTTGTTCGGGCCGGCCGGGGACGTCCTCATCATACCTATAAGGTATCTGATATTGGACAGCGGGAATTAGGTGACAACTACGCTGAACTTGCTGCCATATTATGGCAGGAATTGCAAACGATCGACTCCCCGAGGTTCGAGCTCACTTGCAGCAGCGCATCCAGGAAGCGTTGGTCAAACGTTACGGTCGCGATGTGGATGGGGAAACGATTGAGGAGCGGGTCGACCAGTTGAAGACTGCTCTTCAGGATCGTGGATTCGATGTCGAAGTCGATCAGTCGGGTGACCTGCCGATCCTGCGGGAGCGGAATTGTCCCTACCTGGAACTGGCTCAGTCAGATCCCCGCATCTTGAAATGGAACAGCTTGTTTACGAGAAAATACTGGGAAGTTCAGTATCACTGACCTCCTGTTGTCTCGATGGTCATAACTGTTGTGAGTTTGTGACCTCAAACCCAGGCGAAGTGACTGTCGATCTGGAAACCAAGGAGCAGGCAACTTCCAGTAAGTAGTTCTCCTGAATAAGTAGTTCTCCTGAAATTGAATATGAAATGCATGCCGGTCGTTATCCGGCTCTACATAAAACAAATTGAAATTCATTACCGTTTAAATCTTCAGACTTAAAAACCTCAAAGAGATTCATGAACAGCATTCTTAAAATTGAAGACTTGCATGTGGCGGTCGAAGGGACTCCCATTTTACGGGGTGTTAATCTCGAAATCCGTCAGGGAGAAATTCACGCCTTGATGGGGCCGAATGGTTCCGGCAAAAGTACACTGGCCTATGCCCTGGCGGGGCATCCCAAGTATGAAATCACTGGTGGAAAAATTGAAATCGACGGAACAGACATCGTCGAGCTCGACCCCTGTGAACGAGCCCGCTTGGGTATGTTCCTGGCTTTCCAGTATCCGGTGGTTATTCCCGGTGTGAAAGTGGCAGACTTTATTCGCCATGCCATCACAAATGTTCGGAATCCGGATCGTAAAGAAGGTGAGAACCTGATGCCGATGCGTGAGTTTCGTAAAGAGCTCAAGGAACGCATGACCGAGCTGGGCATGGATTTGGAATTCGCCCGTCGTTATCTGAACGAAGGTTTTTCCGGCGGTGAAAAGAAGCGTATGGAGATTCTGCAGATGGCGATGCTCCAACCGAAATTCGCCCTGCTTGATGAAACAGACAGTGGTCTCGACAGTGACGCCGTCAAGGTTGTCAGTGAAGGGGTCAATCGTCTGGCTGGGCCAGGCATGGGTGTGTTAATCATCACTCACCATGAACGGCTCCTCGAATACAACATTCCTCAATTCACACACGTCATGCTGGCGGGCAAAATTGTGGAAACCGGTGATGCAAGTCTGGCGCACGAGCTGCACAGCAAAGGTTATCAAGCCGTTCGTGAACGTCATCCGGAAGAAGCTGCCGCTCAACTGGAGACAACTGCTTCCTGATCAGGGATGCATTAACTGAATTAATTCAACAGCGAAAAGCTGTGCAGAATAGAAGATTAAAACTCCACGTTAGTTCGAACGTGTAAGGAGAGATAAATCGTGGCAACTGAAGTTAAAGAGAATGTGGATATTGGCGAATACCAGTATGGATTCCATGATTCTACTGATAAATATGTATTCACCGGTAAAAAAGGACTGAATGAGCAAGTTGTCGCTCAGATTTCAGAGATGAAGGGAGAGCCGGCCTGGATGCGTGACTTCCGGTTGAACTCTCTGAAAATCTTCAATGAAAAAGCGATGCCCACCTGGGGAAGCGATTTGAGTGGAATCGATTTCCAGAACATTCACTATTATGTCCATGCTCAGATCGTCAGGAAAAAAGCTGGGATGATGTCCCGGAAGAAATTCGCAAAACTTACGATCGCTTGGGAATTCCCGAAGCGGAAAAGAAATATCTCGCAGGTGTGAAAGCTCAGTATGAATCCGAAGTAGTCTACGGCAGTCTGGATGAAGAACTTTCGAAACAGGGAGTGATCTTCACCGATACCGACTCAGCTCTGCGGGAACATCCTGAATTATTCAAAGAATATTTCGGGACGATTATTCCTCCCACAGATAACAAGTTTGCCGCATTGAACTCGGCAGTCTGGTCGGGTGGATCTTTCATCTATGTTCCTCCCGGGGTGCAGGTTGAGTTTCCTCTGCAGGCTTACTTCCGCATTAACGCGCAGAACATGGGCCAATTTGAACGAACATTGATTATCGTTGATGAAGGTGCGGCAATTCACTACGTCGAAGGGTGTACTGCCCCGACCTATTCTTCTGATTCGCTCCACTCGGCGGTCGTCGAAATTCTCGTCAAACGGGAAGGACGTTGCCGCTACACGACCATTCAGAACTGGTCGAACAATGTTTTCAACCTGGTTACCAAACGGGCGATGGCTTATGGCGACGCTCTGATGGAATGGGTGGATGGTAACCTTGGTTCTCAAGTTACTATGAAATACCCGGCCATTTACCTGATGGAACCAGGTGCACGCGGCGAAACGCTGTCAATTGCCTTCGCCAATACAGGACAACACCAGGATGCAGGCGCCAAGATGGTCCACTGTGCTCCGGATACTTCGAGTCGAATCATCTCCAAAAGTATTTCCAAAGGGGGAGGTCGTTCGAGTTACCGGGGTCTGGTCAAAGTTGAAAAGCACGCGGAACGCAGTAAATCGAATGTCGTTTGCGATGCCTTGATCCTTGATGATCAATCTCGCAGTGACACATACCCATACATCGAGGTCGAGAACGACAACGTCGCGATGGAGCATGAAGCATCCGTATCAAAAATTGCGGAAGAGCAGCTCTTCTATCTCATGAGTCGCGGTCTGAGCGAGGCGGAAGCTTCCTCTATGATTGTGACCGGGTTTATTGAACCGCTGGTGAAAGAACTTCCGATGGAATATGCCGTCGAAATGAACCGATTGATCGAACTGCAGATGGAAGGATCTGTGGGTTAATCGCTGAAACCGGTTTGTTTGAAGTTGATCATTCCCTTTTTTACGTAATTGATTTTGAAACCAATGACTTCTACGACTCTTAATGTAACTCCCCCTGCCTCGTTTGCTGAAGACGTCTTTGACGCCTTCCTGGCTACGCGTAATGAACCTGCGTGGTTCACACAACTGCGTCGCGATGCTTATCAGATTTACCTTGAAAAACTTTCTGAAGAACTCGATCCGGAAGAATGGAAACGCCTCGATATGCGGACCTTTCGTCCGGAGAATTTCGAGATCAAGGTGCAAACGGAAGCGGGTGCCTCATTTGATACTTTGCTGCAGGACCGAGCCGAATTTGCAGGACAAGTCACGCATGTTGATGCCAGAACTGTCAGTGAAAATCTGATTGAAGAGTATAAGAGTAAGGGAGTTATTTTTGGTGATCTGGAGACTGTGCTGAACAGTCACGGAGAGTTACTTAAAGATTACTTCATGACTCGAGCTGTAAAGCCCGATGCGGATCGCATCTCCGCCTGGCATGCGGCGTTCTGCACTGGGGGAACAGTCTTATTTGTACCCCGCAATGTGGAACTGGACCGTCCGCTGCACAGCTTGATCGCTCTTTCCGGAGCAGGTGCCGCTGATTTCAGCCACACGCTGGTCATCCTGGAAGAAAATGCTTCTGCGACATTGCTGGAAGAAACGGTCTCCTCAACTGAAGATCAGCCCGGACTGCATGTTGGTTCGGTCGAGTTACTGGTCGCTGCCAATGCCCGCTTGCGGTATGTGCAGCTCCAGAACTGGAATCAGAAGACCTGGCATCTGGCCCATCAGTGTGGACGAGTCGCTCAGAGCGCGAGTCTGCAATGGACTGTCGCCGGTCTGGGGGCATCGACTGCTCATATTCACCAGGATGTGATGCTGGATGGCAAAGGGGCGGAAGCCCAGGTGAATGGAGTGACTTTTGCTGATCGACGTCAGAAAATTTCTTATTACACCAAACAGGCACACAACGCGGAATCGACTCGCTCTGATCTACTTTATAAACAGGTCTTGAGAGATAAATCAAAAGCGATCTGGCGCGGCATGATTCGTGTTGAACCGGAAGCACAGCAGACAGATGGTTACCAACGCTGTGATGCCCTGCTCCTCAGTTCAACATGTCGTAATGACTCGATCCCCGGGCTGGAAATTGAAGCGGACGATGTTCGATGTACGCACGGAGCAACCGCGGGCCAGGTAGACGAAGAACAAATCTTCTATGCGATGAGTCGGGGCATTCCCCGGTTCGAAGCGATGCATATGATTGTGGAAGGTTTCTTCCAGGGTGTTTACGATCGTATTCCTGTTGAGATTGTCCGTGAAACACTCAGTCAGGCGGTTATTCACAAATTGGGGATCGATTGACCAGATCGGGGAAGCTTTTTTCAGAGTTTTGTCGTTTATTTCAATTGAATCTGTTTTATAAGGTCCGCCCGTAATGGAAGGTTATGAGCAAGTCGCTCTCGTGAGTGATTTCGAAGGGATGGAACGCAAGGAAGTCATCGTTGATGACGTTCCTGTATTGTTGATCAAACAGGAGGATCATTTTTACGCAATTGAAGATGTATGTTCTCATGATGGTCAGCCATTATCGGATGGTCCAATCGAGAATTGTCAGATTACCTGTCCACGCCATGGGGCCCGTTTTGATCTGACCACTGGAGAAGCGCTGTGTATGCCAGCAACTGAAGCAATTCCGACTTATGATGTTAAAATTGAAAATGGCCGAATTTGGTTGCGAGAAAACTGAGATTCATATCACTCGTTTTATCGTAAACAACTAAGCAAAGTAGATTCTTACTTAATCTTGAAGAATCCAGGATTGGATTTTTCAAACACATTTAACCCTGCCTGATGTGCAGTGTTAGGACTCTGAAGATGGCCAGCGAATTGGAATTGATTGAAGCTTTGAAGGAAGTAATTGACCCGGAATTAATGGTGAACATCGTCGACCTGGGACTCATCTACGATGTCAGCCAGGAAGGTGCCAAAGTCACTGTCGAAATGACACTAACCAGCCCTGCCTGCCCAGCTGGCCCGCAACTTGTACAACAGGCTCAAATGGCTCTGGTTCGACTGAGAGATGTCGATGAGGCAGAAATTAAACTGGTGATGACGCCTCCCTGGACTCCCGAGCGTATGACCGATGAAGCTCGCGACGAGCTGGGTATTTTTTAGCCGGTCATTTCTTTGCTGGAATGCCCTCAGTAAGGTATGCCAGAGGTGGTTTTCCTTCAGCATGTGGAAGAGGTGTAAGCAGAAAATCTTCCATTCTGCAAGACAAACCTGAAGGCAAAATCCTTAAAAAAATCTTTCCTGATTGTTTCGTAATATAGATGCGAAATTCAATTGCTGTTTATCGGGACCTTGCGCATACTGATAAAGCAACCTTCTAATTGTATGGCATTACCGGAAGATGATTTCTCATCCCGAAGGTTGTTTCCCAAATCTGACAGGACCAGTTAATTCCTGTTGTCGCACCCTATTTAATCATCTCTACAAGGTGTTACTTATGGTGGAAGCAGGGTTGGGTTCTTCAGGTTTCGAAGCTTTGAATCAGTAAGTTCCCATCTTTCTGTTTGGTCTCTCCTCCTGATCCGGTTGCCATGCACTTCCCTGTTTCTGAGACATCTTCGCTCTAAACTTCTATCAATTCTGGCTTGAGATTCTACTCGCCTGACGAGGAAGGTAATTCAACATGTCTGATAAAATGAATTCGGATTCAATGATTTCTTCTACTGGAAATCATGAACTGGTTGTGCCCCATTTTTCCCGACGTAAATTTGTGAAAACTCTTGGTGTAACTGCTGCTGCAACTCTGCTGCCGAATCTGAATGGTTTTGCGGCTGACACCTCCAGCGAACCTTTAGCGAAAGCAGAGCCCGAACAACTCGTCAAGAAACTGTTCGAGTCATTCACACCGGAACAGAAGTCTGTTGTCTGTTTCGATTGGAATCACCTGAAAGATGGAAGCCCACTTCGCCTGCGGGTAGCGAACAACTGGCAGATCACAGACAAACTGATTCGATCAGACTTCTACACTAAAGATCAGCAGGAAATGATTGAAGCGATTGTCTTCAACATTTACAGTCCTGAATGGCAGGGGAAAATCCGCCAGGAAATGAATGATGACTGTGGTGGCTTTGGTGAAGAACATTCAATTGCTCTGTTTGGTATCCCAGGTGCCGACAAATTTGAATTTGTTTTCACTGGTCGTCACCTGACTGTCCGTTGTGATGGAAATTCGACAGAGAATGTCGCATTCGGTGGACCGATTTTCTATGGTCATGATCCTCATGGAGATTTTAACGAGCCCGCAGATCATCCTGACAACGTATTCTGGGGTCAGGCATTGAAAGCCAACCGGTTGTATGAAATGCTTGATGGCAAACAACGTGCAGTCGCATTGCAGAAACAGCTTCCAGCCGAGGACGAGGTTCATTTTCGGGCTGCTGGAGCAGAAATTCCTGGTCTACGTGTTTCTGAAATGACCGCAGATCAAAGAGAGCACATGGAGCTTGTGCTGAAGTCATTACTTGAGCCATACCGTCAGACAGATCAGGCTGAGGCCATGACTTGCCTGAAAGCACAAGGCGGTCTCGATAATTGCCGATTAGTCTTCTACGAATCAGGCGATATTGGAAATGATGGCGTCTGGGATAACTGGCGTCTGGAAGGTCCTGCCTTTGTCTGGCACTATCGCGGGGCTCCTCACGTGCATGTCTGGGCTAATGTGGCAGACGATCCCGGTGTGAAAATCTCAACAGGCTAATCTGATTTTTTACAAATCAAGATTGAATCAATCAGTAAAACGAATTATTTATCTACTGATTGGTTGTAGAGACATTGCTTGAGAACCTCCACTCCACCTGGTTGCTTCGCTTCGCGCTCGAAAAACGAAGCAGCCTTTCGTCTCCCTTTTAGCCTGAAAGTCATAGTGTGACCGACTCCATTCCCCCTGGTGAGATCAACTCAATTGACTATCGCACACATGAATACAATACGCCGCAACAAAACAATGATGAAAACTGGATAAATCGTCTCTCGATTTGTCAGCTCCCTGGCTGTTTCTGGACTCTGGAAAATGAATTCCAGTTTTTGAAACAAGCTAATATTTCAGCAGTGGGTCTCTATCGACCTCGCTTTGCTGAATCGGGTGATCAGCATGGCCTCAATTTGTTGCGGCAGTCCCAGGTTCAGGTTTCTTCCATAGCCTGGGCTGGTGGATTTACAGGATCACATGGCTTCTCTTTTGAGGAGGCGGTGGCTGATTCCTGCGATGCTGTTGAATTGGCTTATAAAGCGGGTGCCTCTTCAGTGCTGATAGCGACCGGCTCTCGCTATGGTCATACCCGGAAACATACGAGTCGACTGATTGTCGAAGGGTTGAAGCGAGTCTCCGACTTTGCTGCCAAAAGAAAAGTTGAGCTGGCTATAGTACCCATGAATCAGGAATGGGGAGGACGCTGGACCTGTTTAAGCTCTATCGATCAGGCGATGGAAGTGGTTCTGCACTGTAACTGTCCTAACCTTGGCCTGGGAATTGATTTCTCTCTACTGGATGGAACAGAATCCTTCTCCAATACCATTGAGGGTGTTGCTCCTCACACGAAGCTTGTCCGCTTGCAGAGTTTGGATGCTGAAACCAACTCTGACCTGCTCACTCTTGATGAACGGGAGGAGCTCTCAATTCCGCAGGAAGAAATTATCAATCTGTTTCTACAGCATGATTATGAAGGATATTTTGAGTTTGATCTCTCATTGAAGCAGAGTGATTATGAGGGAAATCAGGATAAACTGATGAAACTATACCTTCAGCAACTGCTCAATTGTCGCGACCTCTTTGCTCAATCGGTCCTCATATAAACTGAATTGCATTTGAGCATATACATACAGTTTCAACTCTACATGGGAGTGTCCTTAAATTCCGTATTATGCGGATCGCTGGTCAGTCCCTTTTTTCATGTAATGCACTTCTGCATTGTTTGATATTGTGCTCTATTCAATGAGCCTTCGTGTTCAGTAATCGGCACGAAACACTTAGAGGCTATTTCAAAACCCGGTTGTGGTTGTTCTTAACCCTGCAAAAACAGGCTCAATGTGACCCATCAGAGGGTTTTGAAACTGCTTGTAAGCACAGACCGGCGTTGCTCCTGTTACATGTACAGGTGAGAGGTGTGCAATCCATCGATAACCTTTTGCTGTAATACGAAGGATGCTAACTATTTCTGGTGGATTGGTTTTCGTTAAATCATTTGGAAAAAGAGCTCGGGGGTGTTTTTCGAGAATTCTTATGGTAGGATGAAATTCCTGCCTTTGAATGACTTTTACTCTGTGTACTGAAACGCATCGTCAAGATGGTTGCTTCTCAGTATCCTCCTGTAAAGAGTGAAATCGACTCCTTCCTGACAGATGCTTACCTGGTAACCATCACGCCTTCTTCCCACCCTGCCCTTGTTGTATTCCATGGAACATGACTGGTACACATTAGATGAGCTCGCGCGTCAATTGGGACGTGATAGCCGCGAGATCCTGAAGCTGGCTAATCGAGGTCGCATTCCCGGTCGTAAGATGGGGGATGAATGGCAATTCCATACCTCGGAAATTACCCAGTGGCTGGAGCAGGAGATGCATGCCTACACAGACCGCGAACTGGCCATTCTTGAGTCAACACATCGGTCTGAAGATAAAGTAGTCGATGCCGATGTTCCTGTGAGCAGTCTGCTTTCACTGGAGACGATTGAGGTTCCCTTGCAGGCGAGAACTCGCCTTTCTGTACTGGAATCATTAGTGGAAGTTGCCGGTCGTACCTATCAGGTCTGGGAGCCGGCGACCGTTCTGAAAGCGGTTAAGGAGCGTGAGGAACTGTTCTCTACTGCGATCGATAACGGGGTTGCTTTTCCCCACCCACGCAATCCTCTCACCGACTGCATCGGTGAGCCTGTCATCGCCTATGGTCGAACTTTTACGGGGATTCCCTTTGGGGCTTCGAATCGGGGTTTGACAGACATTTTCTTTTTGATTCTCTGCCGAGATTCGCGGACACACCTGCAGGTGCTTGCTCGACTGGGGCGAATTCTCCAGCTGCCCGGATTGCTCGATGAACTGCGTCACGCTGATGATGCAAAATCTTCATACGATCTCATCTGTAAGGCAGACAGCACTGTAAGTGATGCGTGAATTCACTTTTCCAGAGCTCCGGCATCGGCTAAGCTGAGGTCTGTCCTGGTGAATGAAATCAGGAGTCACAGTGCGAAGTTGTTTCACCCATGTTAAGGGACGAATTACGCAATGTCTGTCGAATTACCTGAGCGACTTGATTTAATTGCTGTGGGAGCACACCCGGATGATGTGGAAATTTCCTGTGGAGGGACACTCGCCCGTTTAGCACAGCAGGGATACCGGGTTGGCATCGTCGATTTGACCGATGGTGAACCGACCCCGGGAAGTCCCGGTCCGGAAGTTCGACTGCAGGAGGCGCAAGACGCGGCAAAAATTCTGGGAGTGGCTGTACGAGAGACCTTGCCCTTACCCAATCGTCGATTGTTTGATGACTATGAGGGCCGTGTTGCCCTGGCGAAAGTATTTCGTCGTTATCGACCCAAGGTCGTGCTGGGGATTGCAGGCAAGACCCCCATGGCTTCACCCGATCATCTTCAGGCGGCCAACCTGATTGATGCTGCCGTCTTTTATGCCCGCTTGAGCAAGTGGGACGAAGAGTTCGATCGACTTCCTGTGCATACCATCTCGCGTCAAATCTGGTATCCGCTGGGATTGAAGTCATTGACGATTCCCGAGGGGAATGGACACTTCGTTGTTGATATCACAGAAACTCTGGACTTAAAGCTGAAATCGGTTCGTGCCTACCAGACTCAATTCCCTCCAGAAAAAGAGCGCGTATTTCAGCTGGTGGAGAGTAAGGCGGTGCATCTGGGCGCGTGTGCAGGTTTTGGGGCGGGGGAACTTTTTGTCTCCCCCATGGTCCTTGGGACTTCTGACTTTATGCAGACAGTTCTCTCGTAATGTGAATAGATGTTTCCCTCAATTCTGCGTATAATATTCAGGCTTTCAGCGGGCACCTAAGATTTTCACTTCCAGATTCTCCAGCACAATACGAGAATCGCTGTGGGTCTCTCTTCAACACATCTTTTCCCGAATCATGCTGCTCACGAACACCTCCTTTTCTACAGGAGAGTGAACGGTCTCCACCCTGAATCAGGTTTCTAGCTAATTATGGTCGCAATTCGTTACGGTTCCGTCTCCATCACCGGCAACTACAGGGAAAATAATGAAGATCGTTGCCTGGTAGATGATCAACAGCGTTATTTTCTGGTCTGCGATGGCATGGGTGGTCAGGCTGCTGGAGAGAAAGCGAGTGAACTGGCTACAGAGCTGGTTTCCAAGAAATTGAACCAGTTGGTCTCATTCGATTCCTCCTCGCGCGATCAGATCCAGGAAGCGATTGATAAAGCGATTGGTCATGCCAATATCGAGATCATGGCTCTGGGAGAGGTCGAGCCAGAATACCACAAAATGGGCACCACGATTGTCTTTCTGCTCAATGCAGGGGATCGCTTCTACATGGGGGGCGTGGGGGACAGTCGCATTTATCAGCTGCATAATGGAGAGTTGAAGCAGTTAACCAAGGACCATTCCTTAACACAGGCGCTGATTGAAGCAGGTACTATTAAACCTGAAGAAGCAGCCACTCACCGTTTCCGAAATGTTCTGTTTCGCTACCTGGGAGCTAAAGAAGGTGGCGATGGCGTTGAGCTGATTGAGAGAACACCTGTCGAGGGCGATCGCTACATCCTCTGCTCTGATGGGGTCATGGATGGAGTCGATCATGAGCAATTGCAGAAGCTCGTCGCCGAAGGAGATGATCCCCAGCAAACAGCCGAAGCCATCGTGCAGGCGGCACTCGATGGGGGGAGTCGCGATAACATTACCTGTGTCACGATCTTCATGTAGTCGCCTGCAGGCCGATGGCCTGCTCCTGCACTGCTGTGTAGGAATCCCGCTCGATCTGAATCCCCAAAAAACCGCTGAAGAGTTGTCTGGGAAGGTGTTGCGTAAAAGCAACAGATCGTTGCAGGTGGTTCAAGAGGCCCGCTAACGGGGAGAAATTAGGTTCTTTGGGTGTCGACAGGCGGGCGGTGATCTGAGAAAATGTCAGAATAGGGATGAGTGGGTAGATGCCGAAAGGTATGTAAAATCCATCTTTTCTTCTCATTGACGCGTATATAATGGAAGAGCAGGTCCCCGTCCTGGCTGGACTCGTTCTTTTTGTTGAACTGTGCTGGAGTGGGCCTGCCCCAATCCAAGAGGTCCCCGCCTCAATATAACCTCACCTGAAACACTCCTGCCGGTTCCTGAATAATCTGATCTCAGCACAGAATTGTTCTGTTACCTGGATCAGGAATCGACTTCGAACTCCCTCCTCTTGCGAGACTTATTTTCATGCGATCGAGATTAGTGATGAAATCGTTCTCTGGCACTATTTTATGTCTCCTGCTGTTAAGCGTTGCGAACCTGACCGGCGCAATTTCAGTTGTTTCTGCAGAAGAGACGAAAACGACTTCCAAATTTGAGACGCTCACCAAAGCCAAGGGAATGAAACAAGTCTCTGGAATGTGGGACATTTACTACAACGAAGAGAAAATGCTGGTGCATTTGAAATCATCGCACCTGAATACAGATTATCTCTTCCTGACATCAATCGGTGCGGCATCAGCGAAGGTGCTGTCCTCGGAGGGATGAGCTGGGGCTTCGGGCGATGATGTGCTCTGGACCTTCAAAAAGTTAGGGGAGAAGATTCATACCTTTCTCCGCCGGAATGTCCGTTTTAAAGCCGATCCGAAAACCCCGAAGCTGAAGCGGTAAAGCTTACCTACAGTGACAGTGTGCTGTATGCCCTGCCAATTCTTACCAGTGAAAATGGCGGGGATCTGGTTGATATGTCACGTATCTTCATGAGTGATGATCAGGGAATTGGACGCTCACTGGGACCCGGGTTTCGGTTTGCTTCTGATCGCTCGACCTGGTCGAGTGTGAAAGCGTTCCCGAACAATGTTGAGTTGCAGGTGGCTGCTGTGTATTCCGGTTTGGGTCAGGAATTTGAAACCGTTCCTGATGCACGCGGAGTCCAGATTAATGTGCATTACAGTATCAGCGAACTCCCCAAATCAACTTATAAACCTCGACTGGCTGATGACCGGGTTGGTTATTTTCTGACAGTGCATAAGAACTTCTCCAAAAACGAAGAAGAGCGTCATTTTGTGAGATACATCAATCGCTGGGATCTGCAGAAGGAAGCACCTCAAGCCAAACTTTCATTGCCCAAGCAACCTATTGTTTTCCATATGGAAAAAACAATTCCAAAACATCTGCGTCCCATCGTCCGCAGTGGAATTCTGGAGTGGAATAAAGCCTTCGAAGAAATTGGGTTTGATAGTGCCATCCAGGTAATCCAGCAGGGTGAAGAGGAAGACTGGGATCCGGAAGATGTGCGATACAACACCTTCCGCTGGATTACGGCCGAGGCCGGCTTTGCCATGGGGCCTTCCCGGGTAAATCCGTTAACAGGTGAAATTCTGGATGCAGATATTATTTTCGATGCCAGTTTCCTGCGTTACTGGCAAATGCGGTATGAAGTTTTCTCGGCGGACTCAGCCCGTGAGTTAATGGGCCGGAGCCTCCCTGCCAGTCTGATCTCTCGCTGGAATCAGCGTGAGGAAACAATCATTCCGCGAAATAAAGCTGTGCAGTTGGAGCCGTTTGACCAGTATCAGCAAGCCCTCGCCAGCCATTCACACGAAATGGGACATCAATCCTGTTACTACTGCAATGGTATGCAGCAGCAGATGGGATTCGCTGCGGCCGTATTGATGGCTTCAGAGGAAAAAGAAGGTGATAAGAAGGGGGAACTTCCTGAGGAGTTTCTCGAGCAGGCCTTAAAAGAAGTGGTGATGCACGAAGTTGGGCATACCCTTGGCCTGCGTCATAATTTTAAAGCAAGTAGCTGGAAAACACTCGAGGAAGTCGGCAACAAAGAAGCTGGCGAAGCGAATGGAATTGTTGCTTCAGTGATGGATTACTCTCCGGCGAATATTTCTCCCGACAAGGAAACACAAGGGCTCTACTACACGACGACTATTGGTCCTTATGATAAATGGGCAATCAAATACGGTTACCAGGAAGGTGCCGACGAGAAAGAGCTTGAGAAGATCGCTTCTGAAGGTGGCAAGGATGGCCTCGAATATGCAACCGATGAGGATACGACCTTCTATAACTCCGACCCACTGACGAACCGGTTCGACCTCGGTAAAGAACCAATGAATTATGTTACCCGTCAGATGAAGCTCACCAGCGATTTGATTCCGAAAGTCATTGAGCGAGCCTCGGAAGAGGGTGACAACTATGAGCGTGTGCGTACCGCCTTCAATATGCTCTTTAGTGAGTATTGGCGCTCTGCAGTTTTTGCGGCTCGATGTCGGAGGCGTGTATGTTCATCGCGATCATAAGGGAGACTCTGAGCGTCCTCCCTTCCAGGTTGTCGAGGCGGACAAGCAACGCCAGGCGATGAAGATGTTAATGGAAACAGTTTTCGGTTCGCCCAGTTATGATCCTAAAGTTCTTAATTACCTCGGGCCCAGCCGCTGGTCCCATTGGGGTATGCGTGAGCTTGATCGTCTGGATTATCCGATCCATGATCAGGTTGCAGTCATGCAGAAGCAGATTCTAATGCATCTGTTTGGTGGATTAACTCTTTCCCGTCTCTATGAAAATGAATACAAAGTGGCCCCGGAAGAGGCCCTGTATTCGTTATCAGAGCATTTGCAGACGATCGTGGATGGGATCTTTGCCGAATGGAAAGGGAATGAAGCGGAAGGCGAGTTCAATATCCGCTCTCCTTACATCAACAGTTACCGTCGCAATTTACAGCGACAAACCTTGAAAGAACTGATTTATCTCGTGAATGGCGGGTTGGAATCACCGGATGAATCCCTGCGGGATTTCCTGGAAAGACTTTCCTTTGCGGATGAGATTCCAGAGGAAGCCCGTACTCTGGCTCGAGTTCATTTACAGAAACTCGATGAGCAGATTACTGCGACCCTGGCTAACGAGAAACTCAAACTGGATGATTACTCAAGAGCTCATCTGCTCGATTCACAGCGACGAATTCAGCAGGTGTTGAATTCAACATTTACGATTCCCTCTGTGAATTAAGAGTTATCTCCACAGACAAAAAACTTGAACGCCTCCTGTTTCTGCAGGAGGCGTTTTTTATTGGTATCGATTATGTGAATCAGGGAAGCCGGGTGAAGCGGTTAAAACAGTATCTTTTTGAAGCCCTGATTTTGACATGATTTGATCTCGGCACTGTGCACTTTGACTCAGGTATGGAGTGTTGTCACAGAGAGAGTGCGGAGAATGAAGGTCAGGGGTCGATAAGAATAAGGTCAATTTCTGTTACTGTAGGAACTTTGTAGATGACGTATCCGCGACTTCGAGTAACCCAACGTCTGGCAGGAGCACTACTCCTTTGCGCGCTGAGCTTTGCGGGTCTATCCGGGTGTCAGCAGACGGAAATTGAATACACCGAAGTGAAGCGAGTCCATGAGCAGCTGACGCGTAGTGAAATCAAAGACTATCTGAAAATTATTTATTCGCTGCCGAACCGGAAAATGCCCACCCTGCCCTCTGCTTATGCCGCCCCGGCTGACTGGGAGCGAACTCGTACTTTGAGTGTGCACGATCTGGTGTTAGAGGAAGAAAAGTACATCGAAAACCTCTGGAATGAGGAAGCCCTGGTTAGACAGTTGTTGCGAAATAAACCGCTGATGAAAAGGCTGAAGCGAGCCAGGATGACTCCGCAGCAGTTTATTGGTTTCACACGCACTATCGGAATGGCGATCAGTCGAAGTACATTACGCGAAAATCAGAACCTGCGCGAAATCATGGAAAAAGGGGAACGTGTTGTGCAGAAGTTGAAAGAGGATCGACGGTCCTTTTCAGCTTTAAGTGAAACGAACGAAGAAGATATGCACCTGGTGCTACAGAATGCCATGTGGATCACCCGCGTCGACCGGGTTCAGCGTTTATTGAAGGTGCCACCTGAAAATGTGGAATTAGTCCGAATCTATGCTGAGAAGCTAATGCCTGTCTTTACCGATGACTTCAAAAAGAATCCATTGGATGAAGTGCAGGACTTGCTGGTGGAGTTCGGCTTACCGTTTGAAGAAACAGAGATGGTCGGTTCGGATGTTGAACTCAACTGGGAACAGAATGATGCCCTGGTTGGGTATGACAAACCACGGGAGAATCCCCTGTCACAAAAAATGCAGCAGGATTTAATCCACGTGAAGAAGATCCTCGAGAACCAGTAGGGTCGGGCAATAATTCTGTTTGAACAGCCGCTGTTGCTTACTTCAGTTGGAAACAGAGAAACTCATTGTCGTTCTGATAACAAGCTTCCCTCACTTAAAGCAGGCAAAGCTCTGGTTGTTCCGCTGGTCAAATCTGCGGAATCGAGTTCCTGGTAGGATTTCGTATCTGCTATGAGTAGCCGCAAAGTGCCGCTGGTATTCATGTGGAGTAATTTATCTTCCACGCGAATCAGGGTCGCATAACCAAGCCCTGTTTGCTCCCAGATACGCTCTTAGTTTGAGGATTGATACAGCACAGAACTGGTTCCCCCAGATCCTGACGTCCATCAATCCCGAATAAATGATTTTTATAAGGAATACTCGTCGTGTATTGGCTCGCAAGTAGATCTTCGTCCGTCCATTCGACTTGAAAACCGTCGGCTGAGATAGCTCCCAGACTGATCCAATGCCGTAGCTGGCTGTCAGCAGAAAATGGTCACCCGTTAAGACTGGATTCGCTGCGTTGACGGTGGGGCCACGCTGTCCGAAAGGAACTTTATCTATTTCTGCTCCTGTTTTGGCATCGAGTAGATAAGTATTCATTCGCGTCGTGATGAGGATGAATTTTCGTCCTCCTGCTTCATAAACAATGGGCGAAGAGTAACTCGCATGTTCCGATGTTGATTTCCAGACTTCTTTGCCTGTGGCCTGGTCGAGCCGCCACCACCCCTGCTTCGGTTCGGAAACCCCCGCATTGATAATGAGCAGATCGTCAACCAGAATAGGGGACGAACCTGGACCAAAATAACCTTCTTGAGCTCGGTATTCATTAATCAGATTCTTTTGCCAGAGAACATCTCCTGTGGTGAAATTGAGTGCAGCCAGGATACCCGATGTTCCGTAAACAAATACCGTGTTCTTCTGGATAAGAGGGACTGCCAGCGGTCCGTCGGTCGAACCGACCTGGGGCCGAAAGCGAGTTGGAAAACGGGAGCTCCAGAGCGGCTTACCCGTTTCCACATCACAACATTCCACGAGCTCTTCATTTCTCACCCGGTGGAATATGATGACCTTGTTCTCTGTAATCGCAGCCCCCGAAGAACCGTTCCCTGCCGCGTGGCTCCATAGTTGTTTTGGACCCCGCGGAAATTGCTTTCCAATGATTCTCCTACGGCCACGCCGTCTCTGTTTGGACCGAGAATCTGTGGCCAGTCACCAGCCTGGATCAGGTGATCAAAACCGAAGAGCATCCAAAGTACGAATACAACAAGAAGATGTTTTATCACCAGTTGAGATTCCTGATTATATAGGCCAGTTAAAAATGATTCGGAAGATAATTTCAATGAAACGATCATCATTTTCGGTGAGCAGGTTTTCAAGGTCACCTTGCAAGTTTCTGTGAGTACAGAATAGTTGTTCTGCGATCAAAGCATAAACATTGTAGTATAATTGTTTAACCGCGTGGCTGGTAAACACATTGTAGACAAAGTAAATTGAAGATTAATAAATCAACCCTTTAATCGTTCTCTCGAAATTGATACAGCATGAAAATTGAGCGGATTGAAACCCTGGTTTGCCACGCGGATGCGGAACTGGATCTTCGTAAAAGTAGTCACCGATCAGCCGGGATTGGTCGGTTCGGGGTGAGGCAACTCTGGAATGGCATACCCGGAGTGTGGTGGGGGCGATTGAAGATTTGTCTCAGCTGCTGATTGGCGAGGATCCGACCAGACTCGAATATCTCTGGCAGATGATGTGGCGTCAACATTTCTGGCATGGGAACGGAATCGTGAGATCCACAGCTATTGCGGGCCTTGATCTCGCGCTGTGGGACATTCTTGGAAAAGTGGCCAATCTTCCCTGTCATAAATTGTGGGGTGGTCCTGTGCGGGACTACATCCGGCTCTACTGCCACCTGGGCGGAGGGAAGATGGAGGATTTTTATAATACCCCCACTCGATGAAGCCGCGCGTTTTGGTGATCTTGCCCGCGCTGCGGTGGAGGATGGTTATTCCGCGTTCAAATCAATGGCCGTCCCCGCGACAATGCCGATCGAAGGGACAAAACCAATACGTGCTGCCGAAGCCTGTGTTGTCGCCATGAAAGAGGCAGTGGGAGAAGGAATCGATGTAATGGTTGACTGTCATGCCCGCCCTTCTCCGGCGATGGGAATGCAGTTCGCTAAAGCACTCGAACCGTATGATCTTTATTTTCTGGAAGAGCCCTGCTGGCCCGAGCAGGTTGACAGTCTCGCGGCGATCAATGCGGCAGTCCGCACACCGATTGCAACCGGTGAGAGAATGACCCACCTGGCTGCGTTTAAGGAATTGTTCGAGAAACGAGGCTGTGAAATCTGTCAGCTCGATATCACACATTGTGGTGGCTTGTCGGAAGCACGACGCATTGCTGCCCTGGCCGAAGCACATCGCATCGCATTGGCGCCCCATAATCCACAGGGACCGATCAGTACTTCAGCATCAATCGAATTCGGCTTCTCACAACCAAGCTACATCATCTGTGAGACGGTCAGCAATGATGTCCCCTGGCGATTTGATGTTGTGACCGAGGGTTACATTACAGATACGAAAACCCGCACTGTAAGACCTTCTGACAAACCTGGTCTGGGGGTTGAAGTGAATGAAGAGGAAGTGAAGAAACATCCCTTCGAACAGGAATTGCCCCAGCGTCAATTTTATGCTGATGGTAGTGTAGGAGACTGGTAGGATGGCACACTCCACGGTTTTAAACAGAGGGGTACCCGGGTTTGCCGCGAAATTCGGTTCAGCTCGTGTTGATATCACCCCCCCGATCGGGATCTACCTGCGCAACTGGGGAGCAGCCAAACATGATAAGGCCGAGTCTGTTCATCGTCCGTTGTACTTGACGGCGTTGACGATTTCTTCAATAAACGACTCAGCTGAAAGTTCTCCACTGGTGCTGATCAGTGGAGATCTCGGTTGGTGGCGATCTGCCAGTTTATTCGAAGCGATGCGTGACCGCCTTCTGGAGCAGTTGAAGCTGCCCAAAGAGTCTTTCTGGTTTGCCATGACGCATTCCCATGCAACCGTTCCACTGCAACCGGCGAATCCAGAGCTGCCCGGTGGAGAATTGCTGGGCGACTACCTCGATTTGCTTGAGAAAAAAATAATTGAAGTTGTACATCAGGCTCTGTCGAACACGACGGAAGGCATTCTCGACTGGCACTACGGAAAATGTCTTCTCGCGAAAGCACGTGACTTGCCGGATCCGCAAGATGCAGACCAGATCAACTGTGGTTTCAATCCTGATGCTGAGGCAGATGAAACATTGCTGGTGGGCCGGGTGACAGGTCGCGATGGTCGCCATCTGGCAACACTGATCAATTATGCCTGTCATCCCACCACATTGGCCTGGGAGAATCGAGCGATTTCACCTGACTTCATCGGTGCGATGCAAGAGACTATCGAAACAGCGACAGACGGGGCGCTCTCACTGTTTTTGATTGGTGCTGCGGGTGAAGTGAGTCCAAGGGAACAATACACTGCTGATCTCGAAATTCCAGATCGACATGGTCGTCAGCTTGGATACGCCGTGCTGGCCACCCTGGCCGATATGCATCCCCCATCCAGCAGATATGAGTTCGATCATATCGAACCTTCTGGAGCGCCTCTGGCTGTCTGGAAATATAAATCCCTTGCTCCACGCACTGATCAGCAGACGGCGCTGCAGAATGTCCCCCTGGAGCTGA
Source organism: Planctomycetaceae bacterium (assembly GCA_041398805.1). Lineage (GTDB taxonomy): Bacteria > Planctomycetota > Planctomycetia > Planctomycetales > Planctomycetaceae > Polystyrenella. Next base: position 21,166 of record JAWKUC010000011.1, read on the forward strand.
AAAACTGGCCTCTCGCTGAAGAACTGGCAGCGGAAGCGGAAGCTGCTCCAGATCGTTTTCAACAGGAACGACTTTACCGCAAACGGGAAATTCGACTCTACCTGGGAGATGACGATCAATGGGATTTACCTGTCTGGTACTGGCAGTTGGGAGAGACGATTCTGATCGGCACCATGACCGAAGCCTATACTCTCTTTCAACAGGAACTGAGACGGAAATTTCCGGATCGTCATATTGCCTGTCTGAATCTATTGAATGGCTCGATTGGCTATCTGGCACCTGAAAAGCGCTATCGCCAGAATATCTATCAGGTTTGGCAGTCTCCTTTTGGATGCGGATCCCTGGAGCGGCTTGTAGAAAGCTCCAAAGATTTCGTGCAATCGATGATTGCTGCTGATTCCGCAGTAAAATAATAATTTAGAATCTTGATCAGGCATCACTATGCAGAGCTCAGCTTCAGAGTCGCAGGAACTGAAAGACGTTCTCCCCATTTTGCATACCCCTTTCACTGCGGCAGATGAGATTGACCGTGAATCATTGCAGCGGGAAATCGACTTCTGTTTTGAGGTGGGGGCTCAGGGGGTCTGCTCGGCGATGGTTTCCGAGATTCTGCGATTGACCCCTGCGGAGCGAAGAGAGTTAACCCTCATGATGGTGGTTGCTGCCCAGGGCCGCGGTCCGGTGGTGGCGAGCGTGGGAGCCGAGTCTACCAAGGACGCACTCTATTACGGAGAAGTCGCTGCTGAGGCGGGTTGTGCTGCCATCATGGCCATACCACCTATTAACACTGCACTACCCGAATCGGCCCTGTGGAGTATTACACCGCGTTAGCCAATCAGATTGAACTTCCCTCTTTGTGCAGGATGCTTCCTCTTACGTAGGACAGGAATTGCCCCAATCGTTTTATCTTCGTCTCCTGGAAAAATATGGTGCTGATAAGATCCTCTTCAAACCGGAAGCCGCACCCCTGGGACCCAAGTTGACTCAGTTTCATGAACTGACAGGTAATCGAGCGAAGGTTTTCGATGGTTCAGGTGGCTTACTGATGATCGATTGTTATCGACGCGGCTTAACTGGCACAATGCCCGGTTGCGATATGCTGGCAGGCATTGTCGCTTTATGGAGAGCATTACAGGCAGGCGATGAATCGCGAGCGTACCAGCTTTATTTTCCGATTTGCCCTGGCCACATTGCAGATGCAGGCGGTCTGGATGGATTTCTGGCGATAGAAAAATACCTGCTGCATAAGCAGGGTATCTTTACAACAACCTCGCGCCGAAAACCCTATCGCTGGAACTGGATGCGATGACTCAAGCGGAAGTGGATCGACTTTGGGAGCATCTACAGCATGCGCTAAAGCTGAGCCTGACGAGCAGGAATAGCACAGAAATTAATCATCTCGTTGAAGTCGGATTATCGAATTCGTGCTTGATTAATCCTGTTCCCATTCTGGTGATTCGAAATCAGGGAGGTCGAGGCCAAAATCGAGATCGAGTTCGGGTGGCTCAAATCCTGATAATTCAGAGCTGTTCTCCGACGCAGGAGGGTCGGGAACAATATCCTGAATCAAGCCCCGTTGTTTCAGCAGCTCTGTAATGTGATCGATGTCGTCACGAGTGAGTGCTTCAAACTCATTCAACAATGAGGGCTGGCAGATTGGGCTTGCAGGTTCAAAAAACTGCAAGGAACGGATCTGGAAATTATCCCAGATCAGATTGTAGACGAAACAGGGTTCCCCGTTCATCAGGTAGGCACCGGGTTGGCTGTCCCAGAAACGACGAACCATTCCTTCAAGCTGACCCGTGTAAATTTTCTGTTTACATTTGGGACAGACTTTCCCGTAACGACTTGCCTGTGTTTCAGGAAGTTGATGAACGAGACACCATGATGTAGCTTCTTGAGTTGGCTTATTCATAACTACCATGCTAACTCAGCGCGAACCATTTTCCAGTCCCGATTTAAATTCGACGGCTGATTTTAAACCCTCTACAAGTTTGCGGCCTGTTTCCTTCCCCAGGCTCCTTTTCCTCAAAATCCGACCTGTACAGCACCAAGGTTTTGGTTCTCCACAGCGAATTTCCTGACATTCGAACATATGTATTAATATTGATAAATCTGTTGTGATCCTCACCTTCTCCATTACAATGGATATCATCCTGAAGCTTGGTTGTGGTTATTTCATGAACCTGCAAATACAGGTTCAAAGTGATCCATCAGGGAGTTTCAGGACTGCTTAGAGCTGAATAGCCTGAAATGAATTCACAGCATGATCACCATCTCTCCTGAAGGGGAACGTCTATGGGACAGGAGTCGCAGTCGTCAGGCGACAAAGCAGTTTTCAATCGGCGGGCTTTCCTGAAAGGCTCTGGGGCGGCAATGGCTGCGGGAGCCTGGGCAGGTGCTGAAACGACCTCGACAGCTGCTGAAGGTCCCCAGACTTTCAAAAAGAATCTGGTTCCCAGTGGCCCCGGTGAAGTCATTCTGAATGTGAATGGCAAGGAGTATGCATTACAGCTGGAGCCCCGCGTTACCTTACTCGAAGCGCTCCGTAATGATCTCAATTTAACTGGGACCAAAGAGGTCGAAGAAACCACAGCGGCGGGAGCTGATACCGTTTTAATTGATGGTAAACCAGTGCTGGCTAATAGTCGGCTGGCGGTTGAATGTCAGGGTAAACAGATTGTGACCATCGAAGGTCTCGCGTCTGATGCCGAAATCATCAACAGCTTTGTAAAGCACGATGCCCTGCAATGTGGATTTTGTACTCCCGGTTTTGTGATGGCCTTACGTGGCCTGCTCAACAAAAATCCCCACCCTTCTGCCGAGGAGATTGATTCAGCACTGGGAGGAAATTTGTGCCGTTGCGGTACCTATGCAGGAATTAAGGCATGTGCACTGGAACTCGCTCGCCAGGAGGGTGATAACTAATGGTCGAACGAACTTACAGCTGGAAGCCCAGGGCTGAGAATGAACTATTGGGAACTCCCGTTGAGCGAATCGACGGGGTTGCCAAAGCGACAGGGCAAGCGAAATACACGGCGGACATAAATACATCAGGCACTCTATTCGCCCGGGCGTTAACTTCTCCTCATGCCTATGCACGCATCAAACGCCTGGAGATCGAAGCGGCCAAATCAGTGTCCGGCGTAAAAGCGATTAAAGTGATGATGAATGTAGGCGATGAAGTTCTCTGGGATGGTCAACTGGTCGCGGTCGTGGCAGCGGAACGACCCGAATTCGCACTCGATGGCATTCGAGCGATTGAAGTCGAATATGAAGTCCTGGAACATTTTGTCGATGAGGAAAATCTGGAAGAGGCCAAAACAGCTGATAAACAGAACCCGCAAAAAGAAGAAGATCGAGGTGATGTTGAGCAGACTCTGAAAAGTGCGGCTGTGATTCATGAGGGTTATTACGGAATTCATACAGTCACCCACATGTGCATGGAACCGCACGGTGCGCATTGTGAATGGCATGATGATGCGAAACTGCATGTCCATCTTTCCACACAGAATGTCTCCGGCACGGCCAGTCAGTTCGCCACACCACTGGAGTTGAAAGCGACTGATGTCACCATCAGTTGTGATTATCTGGGGGGAGGCTTCGGTTCCAAGTTTTCAGCCGGAGAATGGGGCTTAGCCGCCGCTGAGTTAGCCAGAGAGACAGGCCGCCCTGTCCGCTTTATGCTTGATCGAGCCACGGAATTGAAAACCGCCGGACTGCGTCCCTCTGCTTTCAGCAAGGTGAAACTCGGGGCCGATGCCGATGGAAATCTGGTTGCCTGGGATGCGGAACTTTGGGGAACAACCGATATCGAAGGGAAAACGATTGCCGCGAAGTTACTTCCCTATGCATTCAAAGTGAGAAACCACCGGACTCAACCGACTGGGATAAAAATCAACGGAGGTCCCGAGCAGGCCTGGCGTGCTCCGCATCATCCGCAGGCAGCGGCGCTCAGTCAGACTGCGATGGATGATCTGGCGGCGAAATTGAATCTGGATCCTTACCAGTTATTTTTGAAGAATCTAGACAAAACCTGGAACCCTGAACTTTATGCGGACCAGATGCGAATCGCTGCGGAACTGATCGAATGGGATCAGAACTGGAAACCACGCGGGACGAATAAGTTGGATGGTTCACTACGGCGCGGTTTAGGTATGGCGCTCCATGAATGGACGGGAAGTGCTCACTCGGCCACGACCCTGATTAGGGTACATGCCGATGGAACGGTTGAGACTTTCGGTGGAAGTCAGGATATCGGTACCGGGACTCGAACCATCATCGGGATCACCGTTGCGGAGACATTTGAGATTCCACTCGATCAGGTTCAGGTGAATATTGGTTCGAGTAAATATCCCCGTTCGGGGCCATCAGGTGGTTCAAGTACTTCTGGTGGAGTCAGCGGACCAAACCGACGCGCGGCACTCGAAGCCCTGTGGAAAATCTTTGACCTGGTTGCGAGCCGATACCAGGTTGATGCGTCGACCCTGACTGCCCAACAGGGAAAGATACTTTCGAACGGTAACCCTGTTTGCAACTGGAATGAGGCGACTTCGCTCATCGGTCCGATGCCTCTGGAAGTTCAGGGGGAAGGACCCAAACGGGATGGATTGACGAGTATTGATGTCGGTGGTGTCCAGATGGCGGATGTGACTGTTGATATTGAGACGGGGAAAATCAAAATCAACCGGTTCGTCGCCGTGCAGGATTGCGGGACGATTCTCAATCGATTGACAGCCGAAAGTCAGGTTTATGGCGGGATGATCATGGGGATTTCTTACGCCCTGTTTGAAGAACGGATTCTGGATAATAAAACCGGCCGGTTTATCAATGCGGATCTCTTCAATTATAAACTGCCGCGAATTGGTGATATCGGAGAATTAAAGGTTCATCTGTATGAGACAGACGAAACTTATGCTAGAGGAGTAATCGGATTAGGGGAACCTCCCGTCATTTCCTGCGGAGCAACCCTGTCCAACGCTGTGGCTAATGCAATTGGAGTCCGGGTTCCAGTTCTTCCCATGACACCAGCAAGGGTCCTCAATGCCCTGGAAGGAGCACCTGCATGAACTCATTTGAATATGCACATCCTGAAACAGAAGTTGAAGCACTCGAATTCCTGAATGAGTCTCCTCACGAGACCATGATCCTCGCCGGTGGAACCGACTTACTCAATCTGTTGAAGCAGGAAGTGGTACGCCCGAGTCGAGTAGTGGATATCAAGCAGATCAGCAGTCTGCAGGGTTTTGAAGAATTGAGTGATGGCTTGCTCATTGGAGCGGCAACGACATTGGCTGAAATCAAAGATTTACCTACAATGCAGTATTACCCCTCTTTGATTCAGGTGATCGAAAACATTCACTCAGCAGCGATCTGTTCGATGGGGACATTGGTGGGTGATTTATGCCATCACCCGAATTGCTGGTATTATCGAAATGGGTACGGTTTGCTGGGACGTGAGCAGGGGGAATCGTTACCCGAACAGGGACGCAATCTGTATCATGCGGTACTGGGAAATGAGGGCCCAGCCAAGTTTGTCAGTGCCTCGCGTTTTGCCCCTGCCCTGATTGCGATGGGGGCTCAGATGCGGATCATTGGCCCTGAGGCAGATCAGGAAGAGTGGATCCCACTGGAGTCATTCTATCGGATCCCCAAAATTGAATCTCATGGAACCAATATTCTGTTGCCTGGGCAATTGGTGACGCATGTCTGGTTGCCACGATTTGCGTCGCGGGTCGAACTGGCGAGTTATGAAGTACTCGCAAGTGAAGGGCTGGATTGGCCGACCGCTGCCGCGAGTGTTGCTCTGGAGTTAAAAGACGATCTGGTGCAGGCAGCCCGTATCGTGTTAGGACAAGTCGCTCCCCTCCCCTGGGTTGCCCGGGAAGCCGCTCGAATGTTGACTGGAAAACGTCTGACAGATGCCCTGGCGGGTGACGTGGCTGAACTGGCTTTAGCAGGTGCGACACCTTTATCAGAAAATCGCTACAAGATAAAACAATGTCAGGCAGCGATTAAACGGGCTTTGATCAGCACACTCTCTTTCAATAAGGAAGCAGCCTGATGTCTGATGATTCAAATCGAGAGGGCAGTACTCCATTGGGACCAGTCGCCACGATACGATGTCGGCTGTTACTCTCCAAGGGGCTCTACACGAACCACGGGTTGCCACCGGGTGAAGAGATCAGCGGAGACGGTCATTTCTGGTGTGGCCAGACACAAACGAAATTAGGACCTGATCGGCAGGTATGCAGCCTGGATCAATGTACGGACAGCACCCGGAACTGCTTTAAGAGTTGAATGGAGCTGTAATCGGGGCTAAGTACTGCAATAAGCTGATTTTACGTAGATCAGCAGCTCTCTGGGCGTTGAATCACCTTCTCAGGCAGTGCCAAAGGGTAGGTCGATCTGCCGGCACAATCGGAACAACCCGAACAGCTTTCCCTCCTTTCCTGACTTTTGCCGGTTTCCTCACCCCTTAATCCGTCGCGCGCGGAGTTTTCAGGGCATATTACGGGTGTAACTCATAAGTTCCCAGACACGAAATTGTGTCCAGAAAATCCCCCTTTCCAGTCTGCCCCGAGACTTAAGGAATAAGAGATGCCCGCTGCCAAAAAAACTGCCGCCAAAAAATCTGCTGATAAGAAAACAAGTCCCAAAAGTACCAAAAAAAATTCAGCCGATGCGACTGCGACAATTAATCGTCGAATCGAAAACCGCCGAGTTAAACCGGAGCGTCGTACAAAAGACGAACCGTTTGACGGCGAAGATCGTCGAGTTTCGGATCGACGTAAAGGCGAACGACGTCGTCAGATCGATCCCACGACCTGCGAGCGGGATTATTCAAGTGATGAAGTCGACTTCATGAAAGCGATGGACGATTACAAACGCAAAAGTGGTCGTCAGTTTCCAACCTGGAGTGAAGTTCTCGAAGTTCTGTACGCGATGGGCTACCGTCGTGTCGAAGAGCCTCGTGAAATCAAAATTATCGCTCGATAGATCTTGTCCAAGATAAGTGTGGCGGCTTTTGCACACGAAAAGTTCTTGAAAACGTGGTTTTGCGCTGCCAGCAACCGCTAGGCCTAATTGTGACACGCAATAGGTGACTGATCGCGATTCGCAGAGCATGAAGTGTGCGAAAGCATTGCTTCCATCAGATAAAAATAACGCAGATCAATTAATAACGAATACTGGGTTTTCCGGAAACCTCCCCATTACTATTCCCGGAAGCTCACAGAGGGAGTCTTTATGACTCCCTTTTTTTATTGATTCGCAGAATTGATGACGAGCAGTTTGAGACGACTAGTTTAACACGCGCCCGAAGGTCATCAGCGTGATGTCGTCATTCTGTGCCCGGCCGGCAGCGTGTGATTTTACGTCTTTAAGAATCGTTTGCGCCAGGGTGACCGGCTCGGAGGAAGAAGCTAAGGTCAGGTTTTTAAGACGTTCAATCCCGTACAGTTCATTGTTGGGATCCATTGCCTCACTGACACCGTCGGTATAGATAATGAAGACTTCACCTGGCTCAAGTTTGCGGGTGACAGTCTGGTATTCAAAATCTTCCATGACACCGATCGGAATCCCCACTTCGTCTTCGCCCAGTTCTTCCAGGGTCCCGTCGACTTTTTTAATCAACAGGGGCATATGCCCTGCATTGGCGATTGTCATCAGATGTTTTTTGGTGTCGATCACGAGCAGGATGAAAGTGACAAACCGCCCTTCCACTGCGTTGGTACACATCAGGTTGTTGATTTTGTAAATCGCTTTGGCGACATCGTCGATGAACCCCATGGTTGATTCAACCACGCTCGAGATTCGAGACATCACGAGCGAAGCCGGCACCCCTTTTCCGGCCACGTCGCCGAAGGCCAGGCAGATTTTATTAGGAGAGAGCTGGAAAGCATCGTAATAGTCGCCCCCTACTGCCTGGGCAGAGTCGTATGAGGCATAGAACTCGTAACCGTCGGTTTCGGGAAGTGTTTTGGGAAGCAAAGCCTGCTGAACATTCCGGGCAATGTCCATCTCGCGGTCCTGACGCTTTTTCTCCATGAAGCTGACCATCAGGGTCGCATTCTCATAAGAAAGAGCAGCCTGAGCAGCGACCACATTCAGTAGATCGAGGTCTTCACTTTTGAATCGATGCAGCGGATTTTGAGTATCAATACTGATGACTCCCTGCGGGTTCCCTTCCAGATCGAGCATGGGGACGCACATCATCGAACGGATAGTCAGGTCAGAAATTGATGCGGAGGACTCAAAGCGGGCGTCGCTGGTCGCATCGGCGGAGAGGATTCCTGCTTTTTCTTCGAGGACTTTGTTGAGGATTGTTTTACTCAGTCGAACTGTTTCCTCGTCACCACCACGGCGGGTTTTGTACGCCCGTGGGTACATATGCCCTGTTCCTGCATCCTTTAAAAGTATGCAGCCCCGGTCGGCATTGGGAAAGACTTCGAAGAGGACATCCAGAATCTTTGGCAGCAGGACATCCAGATCAACAGTTCCTGCCAACGCCCTGCTGATTTCGATGATCCCTTTGAGTTTTTCTGCAGGTTGAGAATCGAAACCGACAAAGGTTCCGGAATTCTGCACCGTTCCCATGATCGTCGGTTGTTCGGCGTCATCGGGAGTGTAGTCAAAATTAATCGCGATGGTGGAACCTTCCGCAACCGACGCCAGCATGGGGAGTGGTGCAGTTTTGGTCATGTTCTGTTGGGAATCGTAGCGGAACAGAATCGGGCCAACCTTGACCCGGTCCTCGTTCTTGATTGCCGTGGGCTGACTGATTCGCTTCCCGTTGACGAACGTCCCGTTACCACTGCCCAGGTCTTCGATGAAAACCTGACCGCTCTTGGTGAAGACGCGTGCGTGGCGACGCGAAACCATATCTGAATTCAGAAAGATATGGCAGTCCGGGTGACGACCAATGGTCATTTCGTCCAGAGAGAGCTCGTATGGAACGGCTTTTCCACCTTCCAGGAGCGTCAACTTGTTCATCTCTCTCATCCTTTAGTGGAACGAAATAGGTCATCCATTGGCCGAAAGCCATTACCCATGTTGTGATTTACATGGCACAGAGGGGGAATCTCGATTTTAAATCGGTTTGAGGTCGTATTCAACCAGTGGAAGGAGGGACACCTGCTGAATTCGACGACTTGTTTGTTCGATTCAGCCCGAGTGACGATCCATTCAATTAAGGAGCGACTTAATTACGAATCTTTTTCGGAAATTTCAGGATCGGGAGAGACCTCCGAAAATCCGTTCCACATTCCCGCGCAGGACGGTTTTGCCCAGTTCAATTGCCCGGTCTTCACTCCAGCCACGATCGATCACGAAATCGTTAGCAAGGACTTTAGCCAGCACCCGGCGGTACATGGCAAATTTGGGGAGGGCGAACTCGAGTTTGTACATGTCACTGTAATACCCGATCTGTTTGGATTGGGGAACAGCCTGCAACCGGGCACGACAGTCAAGTTCGATGTGTGCCGGGATGTTGGAATACCACCAGTGACCGTTAGTGACGACATTTGGGAAAATCCAGCTGTAACTGACCAGTTCCTGATTGCTGGTGGGGGCGAGGACAGAAACGGGGAAGGTGACTGTCGGGAATGCGTTGAACAACTCTTTGTAGAGATACAGCGAGGTGCGAGAGTCGTACAGGTCCTGACCCTGATAGACACCCTCTTCATAAACGCGGCGATTCACACCAATCATCAGGTCAAAGGGGAGTTTGAATTCAGCACAACATTCGGCCAGTGACCAGAAGATAAAGCAACTCAGCTGATTGGCTTCGTCACAGGAGAGTTCTGAATTTGCAGAGACCTTATTCAGAATGGAATCGATAACTGCGGCTTCAACCCTTTGAGGAGAAAAGGAAGGGGGAAGTGAAATCGCACAGGCACGGGCATTATTACTTGTGAAATGAGTAAATAACTTTCCGATCGCGGTCTTCAGACTGGCTGCGGTTCCCGCTTCGACGCCCGTTGCTTTGGCTAGTCTTTCGCGAGTGGTTGGTTTTGCAAAATGGAAGACGAGATCATCGGTTCTTAAGCAGGGAACGTACAGATCGGTATCAAATCCGGCGAGAGGATCGTCGAATTCATTGGTGAGATAAACTTGTTCCAGCTTGCTCTGTTTGAGGACCTGTTGTTCCCAGTCTGGCTCATTCATTTTTGCAAGAGCGGTGTCGTAGAGCTTTTCCCAGTTTTCTGTGGTGATTTTCTCATCCTGAAAACCAAAGAATTCCCGGGCGATTTCGATCAACCAGCTGAGCTGCGTGGTGTTATCGAGATCTCCCAACTGTTCAACCAGTCGTCCTACCTTCTCTTTAGGGTCAATCCCCTTCTCTTCAATACGCGATTTAGGGAGTCCGGCAGAGTGGGCGAGCTCTGTGTAGTAGTGATAACCCATAATGTCCGCGAGCGTCGAAGAGGCGGCGGAGTGCGGGTTAATATGAGTGTGCGGATCGATTAAGGGGAGTTGCTCGAGTTCGGCGAGAATATTCTGTTTTACTTGCAGGGACATAGTCGCAGTTTGGCTTTCCAAGGTGTTTTCAGTGGGTAAATCTCAACGAGTGCAGTGTCGCCGGAACGGTTATGGAGTTCAAGTCAGGCGTAAAAAAAGCTGGTTTCAATCAGTGAGATTGAAACCAGCCAGGTGACTGATCGGGGAGTGAACGCCTATTTTTCCCGGGGTTCGACGGTCAGAATGCTTTTGGCATCCTCTCCGTTCCAGATTCTGAGGGTCCCATCCTGTCCACCGGAGGCGATCAGTTTTCCATCCCGGGTCGCATCGACTGTGTACATGAAGTCGGTACCGCCAGCATAGGTCTTGAGGGCTTTGCCATCGGCGGAGTTGTGGAGACGGACCGATTTGTCCCCGCAGGAATCGACCAGCTGGTCCCCTGTACCGAGGAACTTGATACCAGTGACCTGTTTACCAAAACCGGTGATGGTCCGGATTTGCTCGCCAGTTTCGACATTCCAGGTTTTGATGGAATCATCTGCACTGGAACTGGCGATCACGGAGCTGTCTGCTTTCCAGGTGACGCCCAGGACATGGTGAGTGTGCCCTTCAAATGAGCGCACAAAGGAACCATCCGCGACATTGTGGATTTTGACAAACTTGTCTGCAGCTCCCGAGAGGAGTTGAGAACCATCTCTGGAGAATTTGACAGTGAGGACAGTATCGCTGTGAGCATTCTCCAGATTCTGGACAATTTCGCCTGTTTCCAAGTTATAGATAATCAATTCACCGGAACGGGATGGATCACCTCCACCTGCGGCAAGCAGTTTGCCATCAGGACTGAAATCGAGAGTTAATACACGGGAAGAGAATGGTGAGGCAGAAAGGTTCAGGGAATCATCTGCAGGCGGCCCCAGGACTTTGGACAGTTTCCAGTTGGGTGTCAAATCCCACAAGGAAAGGGTTTTGCCAGTGGCCGTAATGAACTGCTGTCCGTTCAGAGCACTGGCCGCGACTGGTGCCGCAGGTAGTATCGAGCTTGCGTCGAGAGCCTGCATGGAAACCGGGTTCCAGAGTTGCACCGTCTGATCTGCCGATACAGCGAGGCAGTAAGTGCCATTACTGAGGGGAAGCAGATTAGTAATAGCAGGTGTGGCCGCTGCGACCGTTTCTGAAGCTGCTTTGAAGGTGGCTTCCGCTTCCGTTTTCGCTGCTTCTTTCGCGGTTTTTTCAGTGGTTGCGTTTTGTTGACGTTCCACGGCTTTCGCAACAGCATCTTCTGCAAGTTTGAGTGAGCGTTCGAGTGAAGTCAGATTCTTTTTGGCTGTTTCAATCGCAGTTACAGAGTCTTTGGCTTTCTTGTCCGCTTCTTCGACCTTTTTCTTGAGGTCAGCGTTCTCTTTATCTTTTTCTAATTCTGCCTGAGCTGCGGCAAGTGCTTCATCGGCTGCGGTTTTATTTTTTTTCCGCTTCAGGAACTGCCTGTTTGGCTTTTCGAGATCTTCCTGAGTTTTCTGAGGGACTCGTCTCGTTCTGTTTTATTTTTATCTGCAGCGGCAAGACTCTTCGGCAATTTTCAGCAGCTGTTGTGCGACCTGTTGATTCTGTTCGGCAATACCTCTCGCCCGCTCATCAAGCAGGTTGTCTTTCTGTTCTCCCAGTAATTTTCCATCGGAAAGTTGCCAGAATTTGAGGACTCGTTGTTGGAACCTGCAATCAATACTTGTTGATCAGGACGGAGGAAGAGAGCACTTATGGGGCTCCTCGCTCCAGCTTGGCTGTTTCAGCTCCATCAGCCAGTTGGCGAATGTGGATGGTTCCATCAGCACCTGCGGAGGCAACGGATTTACCTTCGGCGACTAAGACCAGTGAAGTGATTGCTCCCTGATGAGTCGGCCATTCCTGGCTGACCTGATAGCCACTTTCACCTTTGGTCCAGAGCTGAACTTTACCTTCCGCGTCGGCAGTTAAAAGATTCCCTTCGGTAGTGAGAGTCAATGCCGTCAATGCGGCCGTGGCTTCTGCCTGACTGATTAATGTTCCTTCGGTGGTGTTCCAGATTCTCAGAGTTCGATCTGCGGGAAACACGCGAGTTGATTTTCACCGAGATAGATCAAGGTGTTCACGCGGTCTGTATGACCGCTTAATGTTTTGGTGATCTGGCCATCACTTAACTGGACCAGAGCGATGGAATGATCGGCAAGTGCCGCGGCGGCCTGGCGGGTTTCCGGATTGGCGACCAGCGTGACGATATCCTGTGGGAGTTCGAATTGATCTCACCAGAGATTGATTATCATTCCAGAGTTTGATTACACGGTAACCAGCGGAGGCCAGGTGCTGCTGTCAGACTGAAGACAATGGATTGCACAAAGTCACGATGGGCGACATCTCTGATAAAAGGGGTTTCCTGCGTTTTGAAGTTCGGTCAGGCTGGGGTCGGAAAGCTGAGCGACTTCGATTGAGTCCCAATTTCAAACACACTGATCCGATTCGCACGTCCGGCTGCTACAAAACGGTCCCAGGGGGATAAAGCTACGGAGTAGATTGCCTGTAAGTGTTCGGGAAGAGGTTGCCAGGCGATTTGAGATTCCATCGCCTCCTTCTGCTTTAGCTCCTTCCAGAATCCATTGTCGCATCAGTCCGAGTTGAAGCGGTGTCAGTTCTTCCGCTTCAATCTCATTCGGAAGTGGGGCATGAAGGGTTCTTGTGTCGTGAAGAGACCAAAAAGAGCAGGCTCTCATCAGGCTTACCAGCAACGACAGAAGGGCCAGCGTTTACCCCTTGAGGATGGTGTCCAGCTCTTCGAGGTTGAGTCGACTTCGTCGTTACTGGTCTATGGTGCAGGAAATACAGTTGTCTTCCAGAATCGGCAGGATCTCATCCTCAAAACTGACGGGATGATCGAGATTCGGCTCTTCGAACTGGATCGGTTTCAATTCCGCTTCCTCTTCAGCTTGCGCAAAGTTGAGCTGAGCAGAAATCGAAAAAATAATAAACAGACTGGTAAGTGCTGTGAAAGATCGACTGGAGTTCGGTGACATTTTCATATGTTTGATTTTCGCTAAACAATTCAAAGTAAATCGAATCTGGATAGGAGGGTGTTCTGTTTGGAATCAGGTCAAGCCGGAAGACAAATATGGCTTACTTGATAATTTTCAGATTAAAAAAGTGCACGGATTGGCAGGACCATTCACGTCTGCCGTACCACGGATGGCGAGGTAGTTAAATCGCCTTCGGCACGATCAGCAGCCGCTTTCAAAGTTAAGGTCGCTTCAGTCTGGTCTGCGGCCAGTTCAACAGGTTCGCTGGTAAGACCGGTGATACCTGGGGGTAACGCGAGTTCCAGCTTAACTGGTCCTTTGAAACTTTCGGTGCGAGTCACATTCACTTTAACTGCGACTTCTCCTCCCTGCTTCAACTGACCGGAATCTGCCACAGTGGCTGCGAGTTTTGCCGGAGCAGGTTTGATGGTGATTTTAAAATGATTTGAGGGTGGATAGATTTCGACATTCGCTGGTTTGGAAACTTCTTCAGCTGCTTTGACTTGTGCATCAATATCTGCTTTTGCAGCCTGTGCCGCTTTCAAGTCCGCATCGGCTTTCTGTTGAGCTTCCACGGCAGCCTGTTTATTTGTTTCGGCTTCAGCGACTTTCTGCTGAGCTGCTTTCACGTCTGCCTCTGCTGTAGCGATGGCTGTGTTTTGCCCCTCAATCTCTTTGGTGGCATTGGTGCTGTTTGCCTGCGCTAACTTATAAGTGTTGGTCGCAGCTTCCACTGCCTGTTGCAGTTGTTTCAGTGAAAGTTCAGTCTGCTGAGATGTTGCACTTAAACTGTTGGCGAGTTCCTCGTTGTTCGCATTCTTGGCGAGGAGAGCGATCCGATCGAGGTTTGCTTTGGCGGATTTGCTGAGATTTGATAATTCTGTCTGCAATGCCAGGTATTCTTTTTCCCGAGTCTGTGCTTGTGTCAGAGCTGTCTGTAATTCTTTGAGCTTTTGCTGATTGGCGACCAGATTCTGATCAGCGGTGGTTTTGGCGGTGGTTGCATCGGCAACAGCTTTTGTCATCGCTTCAACCTGGGCGACAGCTGCTTTGAGTGCCGCGTCTGACTGGTTGATTGTTTCCGTCTGCTCTGTTTGCTTTGCTTGCAGTGCCTGCAAACGGGCAAGATGTTTGCGGTAACCGAAGGTCGATTTGCTTTTCAGGTAATAGAGGTACTCAGCAGCGGGAGCATCGGGGGCGATATAGAACCGGAAATGACCTGCTGTTTGATCCTTGGTTAACGTGACAGGATCGGCTGTGACTTTCTGTTTGGCACTATCTAGGCCATTCACCACAAGTTCCACATTACCTGTTAACGGGGTGCCGATGGCCATTTCGAGAGGCAGGAAATATTGCTGTCCCTGGTAAAGAGTGATTTCTGTATCGGCTGCTTTAATCTGGTAAGGTGCTGGTTCATCAATGACGGAGAGATAGAGGGAGCGGGCGAGTCGGGGAATTGCGGGAACATTTGCGAGGGTGTTCCAGGCAATGGTTGCAGCTCGTGATTCCCGCACGACATCTCTAGCCAGTTCCTGTTTGTTTGCTTCTGCCTGAGCGACGACAGTCTGTGCCTCAGCAATGGCGGCTTCTGCATTTTTCACGGCAGCGATTGCATCTGCGACCGCTTTATCAGCGGTAGCCGCAGCCTGCACAGTGGTGATCAACTGCTTTTGTACATCCGCATTCTCCGGTTGAGCTTTCACAGCAGCGACCGCAGCTTCAATTTTCTGATTAGCCGCTTTGGCTGCTTCTTCTGCTGGAGTTAGTGCTGCCTGCTGGTTTTTTAAGGCTTCCTGTTTTTGTGCGAGGGCCGTTGGGTTGCTGCCAGATGACGTACGGCATCCGGGTTCTCGATATGAGCCTTGCCGATGATATTGAACTGCGTCGTTCCTACAGTTGCATCCGCTGATGAGGAGAGAATTACTTTATTCAAGTTGGCGTTGCCGGGAACAGGTTTCAGATCATGGGTGACGCCTGCGGGGAGTCCCTCGATGTTGATCTCTACGGGGCCAGTGAAACCATCTCGGCGTCCAGTCAGGACGAGCAGTTCCAGATTTTCCCCTTTCCGCAAAGTGATGGTACCGGTCTCGGCGGTAGCGTCTCCGGCGGGTTTGGTTTTGAGAGGAATGGTGACCAGTTTGAATTCGGGTGATTCTGGTCGAATCGCGACACGATATACAAACTCCGCACGACCTCGACTATCAAAGTAGCGGTCACGGACCAGCAGGCGATATTTTCCTGTAGCCGGGACTTCGAAACGGAAAATGGGATCGTGAGTTTTACTGGTGAACCAGGGACCGAAGAGCTCTGTCGCGTTGTCGTCCTGTAAGGTGATGCGACTGGCTGTTTCTTTTCCTTCGGCGTCGTAACTGAGCTGTTCGAGAACGAACATTGGATCGGCTTCGGTTCCGTTACGATCCCCGTACGCCTCGATGTAATAGACTTCGCCCTGTTTGGCTTCGAAGAGGTAGTAGTCGCTGTCACCCTTCTCTAGAAACTGCCCCGTGAATTCGCCTGGTACAGCGATGGTCTGAGCTTCAGCTGGGGTATTATTCGGTTCCTGTTCTGTGCCAACAATCGTATCCGCAAAGTAGATGGTAACCGGGTTCGAAGTGAGATTCTCCTGTTGTAACCTCCAGGTAAATCCAGCGACATCGAACTGTTGTGAATAGAACAATTCATTCGCTGGCAATTGATTGTTGTTTTCTGGTGCGGTGATCTGCACCTTCAGCATATCCAGCGGCTGACCATTGATTTTCTGCTCTGCGGGAGTGCCACCGGGCAGGTTACGACCGTAGAGCGTGACTTCAGTTGTTGTACCAGCTTGAACTGAGGAGGGAATGACAAAATCGATATAGGGCTGAGTGCTGATGGAGAGCCGGTAGCCATGGTCTTCAGAACCAAGAAACTGCAGGTCGTAGACTTTCAGGAAGTAAGTTCCATCAGCGGGTAAGACGGCATCGATAAAGGCATCGAATTTTTTGTTGTTACGGGCAAAGCTGATTCGTTTGCCGTTGGCATCGTAAAGTTCCAGAACGGCATTAAGACGTGAGTCGAGTTGGGCAGCCTGCACATAAGCGAGGAGACGCTGTCCCTGTTTTCCTTCGAATTTGAAAAGATCGAGTTCACCCGCAGCGTGAATGACCCCGTTGGCGACCTGTTCCAAGGTTACGGCAGTTGCCTGCTCAAATGAATTATTCGGTTCAGTTTCCTGGGCATCACTCAGATTAGAAATATGAAATCGTCGTGGATTACTTACTCCGAAGAAACCATCTCCCCGGATCTCATAAATTCCAGCGGGAACATCAGGAGCAATGTTCACCAGGAATTGCTGAGGAACAGGTTTGGCAGCCTCCCCTTCTCCAGACATTTTGGGTTGAGCAGTGATGCCGGGATGATTGAACAGGAGCCTGGTCACTTCGGCTGTTTCGGCTCCACCGTTGATTTTGATCTCCACGGTTGATCCAACCTGAGCACCCATAGGGCTCACTGATCGTAACGTCGTTGTGAGTAGCTGGGCTTCGCTTTGCAGTGGGCTGAGTGTGATCAGAAGCGTACTGAGGGCTACTGAGAATCCAATGCATTGAATTCGGCGACGAAACGGGTCCGAAAGCGTTCCCATGATGATTTCCGATATCATTCGTTTAAGGAGTGAAGTTGCCTCTCGATTGAACAGAAGAGGCCACTACCACAGGAGGCGGGTTATTTGAGGTAGGAATCAGCGACAATCAGGTGGGGATGCTGTCGAAACTTCAGGGATTTGAAGACGACTCATGTCACTGAAAATAGTTGTCGGACAACCTTGTCCTGTATGCGTCCAGTCTACCTTGAGAAGCAGGGGGAGAAAACAATCAAATTGTGTTTTTCTCGACCAACTTGTGGTCGCATGTATATACGGATTTTTAACTGTCAGGAATTAATGGTTAAACAGGAATTCCTTGGTGTTGATCAATGCCCAGACAATATCTTCGTAGGCAGTTTTAGAGTTCTCTTTGTTCTTTTCGATGTGAGTCAAGGCGACTGAAAGTTCATCCGGATTCGGTTCGCGTGAGTACATCCAGCGGTAGAGTTCCCGGATTTTTTCTTCCGGAGTGCGGTCGGCGTCTTTCGAGAAGATGGCCGCACGACCAGAGTCCGAAGAGACCTTGTTCTGTACCTCGGTGCTGTTCAGCAAGTGCAGGCTTTGCGCCAGGTTAGCGTCTTGAGACCGTTCGCATTCGCAGGCCGTGTCACCTTGTGGTTGACCGAATACTTTCAGGAAGTAAGGTCCTGAATTCGGGTCACGAAGTTCAACAGCGTGGCTGCCCTGTGGCAAGCCGTTGAAGTTCTCACTCGTATTCGTGACGAGGTGGAAGGCGTCATAGAGAACTTCCGCAGTCAATCGTTTGGGATAATAACGGGAGAAGTTCTGTTTATCTTTGAGGTTGTATTCGTTGGGAAACGCACTCAGTTGATAGGTTTTGGAATTACAGATGGTGCGAACCAGATCTTTCATATCGAAACCGGAGGTAACGAAATGTTGGGCCAGGTTTTCGAGTAACTCCGGGTTGGTTGGTGGGTTTGTTTCCCGCATATCATCTTCCGGTTCGACGATACCGCGACTGAAGAAGTGTTTCCAGTAACGGTTGACGAGTGATCGAGCGAAGAACGGGTTATCGGGAGCCGACATCCATTTTGCGAGGAAGACGCGGGGATCACGGTCATCGCTGATCGCAAATGGTTCGGAACCGAGACCGGCTGGAACGAGCATCTGACCATCTTTGGGATTCTGAGTCTGGGCCTTTCCTTCGTTGTGCAACAGAATTTTTTCGCTTCCGTGTGCATAACGGACGTCATCGAGATCTTTGTAACCGATTCGAGAGAAGAAGGCCGAGAGACTGTAGTAGTCGTTCTGGCTCCATTTCTCGAAGGGATGGTGGTGACAACGGGCACATTGAATACGGACACCCAGGAAGAGCTGGGCTGTATCCTCTCATTACTTTCGTTCACACCGATACCAGATCACAGCCGGGTTCTGGGTGTGGGTCACCGGCTGCGGTGATGATTTCGGAGACAAACTGATCGTAAGGTTTGTTTTCGTAAATACTGTTCCAGATCCACTGGTAGAAACTATAGGTACCAGCGGCATCTGTCGCACCGCTCGGTTTGTTTCGCAGCACCATGTTCCACTTATTGGCGAAGTAGCTGGCGTATTCAGGACTTTCCAGCAACTGGTCGACCCAGCGTGCCCGTTTATCGGGTGATTCATCGGTGACAGCGCGTGGACTTCCGATTCAAACAGGCAGTCGGCCAGCGATATCAATCGTTACGCGACGAATAAAAGTGCTGTCGTCGCACAGTTCTGAAGGTGGAATTCCCAATACTTTCAACTTACTGAAGACTGCCAGGTCAATCAGGTTGTCCGATTCAGGGAAGTTGTTGATTTCAGCTCCCAATGGGATGGTGGCGCGGAAGGTCGAAACCTGACCCTGATAACGGGCCATGATGGCGACTTCACCGGAAAGATCGAGAGTTGTTACCAGGCCTGATTTGGAAACATCAGCCATCTCGGTGTCGTTCGGTTCATAGAGAGCCATCCGGGTGACATCTTCAGTCGTACCGTCGCTGTAGGTGGCCATCACTGTGATTTCCATGTTCAGTGTGGTGCGACATGACTCGTGATTTAGGGAAGCACTCAATTTTGGTTACGACGGGGTCACTTTCAGATCCGTAAGGCATCCCCTGCTCGATCCAGCTGAAGAGAAGTCGGTACTCGTAGCTGTCGAGCTCCATCCGTTTACCCCTACCATGTGGTGAGACACCGCTGCTTTGGTCAGCAGCAGACTTTGGGTGAGCCGGAGGAAACGAGGCGACGACCGCGGTTTTCTTTAACCAGGTATTCGTAATCTTCATCCGGATAAAAACCGAGTAGTGAAAGTCGGAAGCCGCGTTCTGTCCGCCTGATTTTCCGTGGCAACCTCCCCCGTTACAGTTCAGTTTGGAAAAGACTGGGACCACCTGGTTTTTGAAGTTGATCGGAAGTGGGTTTTCGATCCCGCTGATTTCCAGAGGAATCTCGGATTGAAACCTGAGAATGAAGCGATCAGTTTGGCGGTACCATCGGCGAGAGGGACAATTTGTCCTTCTGATTAACCGAGGCGATATTCGCTGGTTCAATCGTGTATTCGGCGTTACGAGTCACATCCTGCAGGGCGACCGTCGGCGACTTCACCTGTGACCAGAATCTGTTGTCTTGCATCTTTGCTGCGAATTGTCACCTTGTCAGGAACGGCTGTTTCGATTTTGATCGCAGTCACCTGCTCTGTCGGTTTCGCTTCTGCGGGCGGAGTTGTGCTCTCTGCCAACAGGGAGTGGTGAACAGCAGAGTATCCGAGAAGGGTGGGAAACCAGATTTCGCCAGATCATAATTCTTCGACCATGTCAACTTCCTGAAGTTATCGGTGGGGCAGACATCATGCCTGTGAATGTGCGCTGAGGATGAAGTAAGGAGAATCAAGTAGATTGCAAACACAGCTCACGATAAGCTCCTGATGAAATCAGTTGCAGGTTATTAAAGCTGAGCTTTAAGAATGTTTTGGTAGGATAGAATGTAAGCAGCGTCTATCGAGATCGATGAGACACAGGTGGGTTAAGGTTCTGCCATTAATTATTGGTGAATCAACAGCCTGAGTAAAACGAACTCCGTTTCACCAGGAAACCCTCTACCAATCCAACATATCAATAAATACTGTTTTGTCAATAAGTTAGAATTCCCCGGGGATTGTTTTACAAAATAAGAGATTTCCAGTGTGGGGCCTGTTCCAGTAGTGTCGAAGCCGCTTCTGGGGCTTTAGATAAGCACTCGGATCAGCATTGTCCTGAATTTCCCCTGTTTTCTCTTGAGTTTGGGAAAACCTGCCGCATTCGTGGGGCTGGAAATTGCTAACAGGGCTGCCCCCCATAGAATAAAGAAAGATCGCCTGCCTGAAGAGCTGGTGGGTAGGCGGCTAGTGTACACATTTGAGTATTCGCACGTTTAATTTCTCTACGGAAACAAAGCGGTTCCACGCATGATAAATCAAGATCTGAACACAGGAAATTTCCATTCTGTTGAAGAGGCAATCAAGGCGATTAAAGAAGGTCGCCTCGTGATTGTGATTGATGATGCAGATCGTGAAAACGAAGGGGACTTTATCTGTGCCGCTGAGACAATCACTCCTGAGCAGGTCGATTTCATGCTCTCTCAGGGAAAAGGGGTGCTCTGTGTCCCCATGATTGATGAGACCGCCAATCGGCTTCGGTTACAACCAGCTGTCCAGGATGAAAGCAACACTGCTCCGCATCGGACCCACTTTCTGACCCCTGTTGATCATATTGAAGCAGGAACGGGCGTCAGTCTGAAGAACCGGGCGATTACGATTCGCGAACTGGCGAACCCGCATGCGGAAGCTTCCCAGTTTGTTCGTCCAGGGCATATTAATACTCTGCTGGCCAAAGAAGGTGGTGTGCTGCGCCGGGCGGGGCATACTGAAGCGACGATCGATTTAATGCGATTAGCGGGCAAACGACCCGTCGGCGTGTTAATCGAAATCTGCGAGCCGAACGGTGAGGACATGGCGAATGTCGATCAGCTGGTGAAGCTGTCACAGGAACATAATATTCCCATCATCACCATTGAAGACCTGATCCGTTACCGACGTATTCGCGAGCAACTGGTGCATCGGGAAGCGGATGTCGAAATCCAGACAAAACATTACGGAACCCCGCGTCTGATGGGTTACCGGGTTGATCATGAAAGCCAGGAACCTCTGGCGATGGTCTGGGGTGATCTCTCGTCAGTTGAAGCCCCGCTGGTGCGCATGCACTCTTCCTGCTTCACGGGAGACCTGATTGAATCCCTTCGCTGTGATTGTGGTGACCAGCTGCATATGGCGATGGAGATGATTCACAAGGAAGGGACTGGCGCCGTGGTCTACCTGCCGCAGGAAGGACGCGGAATCGGTTTGATTGCCAAGTTGAAAGCGTACGAACTTCAAGACCAGGGAATGGACACGGTTGAGGCGAATCTGCAACTCGGCTTCAAAGCGGATCTGCGGGATTACATGGTTGGCTTACAGATCCTGAAAGATCTCGGTCTGACGAAAATCAGGCTGCTCACCAACAACCCGAAAAAGACTTCCGCCTCGGTTTATGACGGCGTCGACCTGTCCGTGGTAGAGCAAGTCCCGATTATTGCTCCGCCGGAAAAACACCGCGAGCAGTATATGAATACAAAACGGGACAAGATGGGACACGCGCTGCCGTGATGCAGGCGGTTAAAATGAATTGCGCTATAGAAATTCATTCTCTTCTGTCTCTGATTCATCATCTATCGAAATGTCTGATGGTCCAGCAGGTTTTCTAAAGTGTTGATTTGCTCCAGGGGAAATAAGTAGTAAGCAAATCAAGAACAATGGTCCTGTCAGTATGATTTCATAGATTCGATTCGCCCAGAAATCCACAAATGCGACAGTCGGATTTGTTATGAAGTAGATCATTAACAGGACCGCGTCTATCAGAGATATCAAGATGACAGTAACGCGAGCATTTTGATTACTTTGTCGTAATTCTTTCGGATGGTCATGAAAGATACCGGCTGTTATGGGAATGAGAATGGCACAGCTAATCTGGGTGATCGTCCATTCAAAACGAATAGAGGGATCAACAGGCTCTCCGCTTATTTTGCTTTTAATCGTTTCGTAAATTCCCCAGAAGATAATGAGTGTAGGCAAAGCTATGAGAAATTTAACCACAGTCATCAGTATGCATGCGAATTCCACTGATATACAAGTAGTTTTCAGGTGGTCATCTTTCTTCAGTTGCATGAATTATCTTGCCCAAATCTAGAGACGTTAATAGAAGATTAAGTTGTGCTCATCTGTGTCTATCGATGGAGATATTCTAACAGGAGTATGTCATTAAATATCCGCAAAAAACGGAAACACTCCCCCAGATTCCTGCCAGAAAATCGTACAATTAAGCAGGAGATCAAATCTTACTTGCCGCTTACTTAAGGAGAATAATCATGTCTTGTATGGTTACTGAAGTTGCAGATGGCAAAGTGATTGAAGTGGAATTGACAGGAAAGCTGTCTAAAGAAGCCTACGATGTGTTTGTGCCGGCGACAGAGGCGCAGATTGAGAAGTATGGGAAAGTTCGGATGCTGGTGGTACTCAACGATTTCCATGGTTGGGATGCCGGAGCACTCTGGGAAGACCTCAAGTTTGATGTGAAGCATTTCAATCACATCGAACGTCTGGCCATTGTCGGAGAGACACGCTGGGAAAAAGGAATGGCGCTTTTCTGCCGCCCCTTCACCACAGCGAGTATCAAATACTTCGACAAGGCAGATCTGGACGCTGCCCGCGAGTGGGTTCAGGCTTGAATGGACTGAGACGGAAACCTTCGAGTCGTCCTGAAACCCTCTGTTGGGTCACATTGAGCCTTTATTTACAGGTTCAAAAACAACCATCACCGGGTATTAGGATCGGTTCTAATATCTTGTGCCTGCGGCATCCGGACAACTCTCCGAGATTGTCCGGACTACCCTTTGATCTGCCTGACAAACAGCGATAGATCGCACACTATTTTTCTTCTCCGACTGTCCAACTCATTCGTTTGGAGAAGTCGGCCTGGAAATCAGGGCGCCAGCGGGAGACTGTTTCGCGTGCTTTGAGATCGGGGCGATCGTCGCGGTACCAGCCGGATTCTGTTTTGCGGAACTCGCCTCCCCAACCAGGTTGGGTAGGGTCCTGGGGATTGTTGCCGCCGAGTGGGAGGAAAAAGAACCAGGAGGGGGTGTCCCCTTCCTTCATGCAGTTGTGTTTGTTGGACTGGGTGAAGGTCCGTAAGGGATACAGCGCACCGAGGGGGCCTTTCGACTGCACGTGCTCTACGATCCATTTTTTTGAAGTGAGTGATTCGTCACCCGTCATGTACATTCCCCGAAAGGCGGCGGTGCGGTCTCTGGAGTCGGAGCGTTTTTTACTCAGGATGTAAAACATACCGGGGAACTGTTGCTCCATCCAACCCGCAATCCGATCCTGGTCGGCGATGTCGTAGACGCGGAACCTGGTTACGAACTCGGCAAAACCCGTTTCACCTCGATCGTGCTGGACGCGCCAGAGAGCCTGGGCGAGATCCGACTGGCCTCCCCAGATCGAGATGTTGAGGGGGTCTGCTGCACTGCCGGCATCAATTCGTTCGATGATGAAGTTCGAACCTTCGGTATCGTGCCCTTCCCCGATGTGATCCCGACCTCGCTGGGGATTTCCTGTTTTAATCACAGCGAGGAGTGTTTCTGTTTCCGGCCAGCCTTCCGCGTGTCGAGTCAGGTTATCGCGCACCTGACCGTAGGCTTTTACAATTTCCTCGATGTATTGCGGCTGGGTAATTGCCTTCTTGAGCTCACCCGGGGTTCCGGAAGCAGTTGCGATGAGTCCTTCGATACGGAACTCGTTTGAATAGACCATCAAACGGATCATCGACTGGCGGTCATCCGGGTCTCCACCGATGTCCGTTAAAATCATCAGGCGGGGGCGCGTGTCAGCGAACAGACTGGAACAGAATAATAAACAGAGGAGGAGAGTAGAGAAAAAGGCGCGCATGGGGTGCATCCAAAGTGGGATCAGATTGAGAAGTCGATTTTTCAGTTTTGGGGGCCTGCGGCCTTTTCTACTTCTGCCAGATAAGCGAGTAAGCGGTCTCGTTCGTTGGTAAGGTGTCGAACGCGAAGCATCGATCGGACCCGGGTTTTGAGTTCGATGCTGTTGATAGGTTTGGAGAGAAAGTCGTCGCAGCCCGATTTAACCGCTTTCTCAATGTCTCCTTTTTCATGAAGCGCGGTGATGACCAGGATCGGAATGTTGGCAGTTTCGGGGTTTTCTTTTAACTGCTGACAGACTTCGTAACCACTCAGCTTGGGCATCATGATATCGAGCAGAACGAGGTCCGGTTTGCATTCGGCCACTTTCTCCAGCGTTTCTTTGCCATCGTGCGCCATAAAGATTTCGAAGTTCTCCGCTTCCAGATGGGCGTCCAGCAACTCGCAGTTCTGAATGTTGTCGTCCGCAATCAGAATTCGGGATGGTGGAAGGGATTCCGTAGAAGTCATGCTAACCTCGTGTCTATTTACTCAATTGATATTGTGAATTTCTGAATTGATTTAGTTTCTGCAGGCAAAAGCACTGAGACCACCAAAAGCATTGAGACCCCAGATAAGGAGCTGTGAAATTGACTCAGCGGGTTTCAGGTTGCCTGAGTTTAAGTATAAAAAAGTGTGGAAAAGATGGGTATCCCCGTCCCCCTCGCAGTCCTGATTTTGCCGAAGCTCAAAAACAGGTTGAGTAGAGACCGGATCAGGCTCATTTCAGGGGGACAACCTTGCCTGTGACCGGTTTGGTGGTGCGGGCTGAGGCGGTGATGAGTCGCCGGAAGAGAATTTCGTTCACATGTCCACGGAAGCGGACTTTACCATCGATTTCGACTACAGGGACGCAGGTGGTGAATCGCTCGCGAAGTTCCGGATCGGCATCGATATCGTAGATTTCGATTTCGGGGAGAAGATTTTCGTAACGGCGAATCAGTTCCAGAGCCTCATCACAGAGGTGGCAGTTGGCTCGCGAGTAAAAACGAAATGTTTTGAAATTAGGCAACTCTAATTGCTCCTGCGGTTTAGTGATCATCTTTCCCGTAGATCTTCGCATCAGGACGTAACTGACTGGTAAGGCGAACAAGGCCATGATGAACAGCATCAGGCGGGATTTAAACCAGCTGGAGGGCATATCGAACGGCAAACCGGTGGTTCGATCCATCCACAACAGGGCAAATATGACGACGGCAAAGAGCATCAGCCCCACACCCAGCAATTCTTTTGCTGACCACGACTCAAAATCGCTCTCTGATGGACGGTCACTCAATGGTCTCTGTCTCCCCGGAATTCAGGCGGAATTTCCTTACTTTTCGGCATTTTAGCCAGATCGACTTACAGAATGTATATGTACATATGAATCATTTATGGAGTGGTGAAGCTTGAGGAGTCAGGTAAACAACGGTGAAAATCAGGCACTCTAGCAGTTCCATTTTTCGCAATTGGTTGAGTGGGCGAGATTTGTAAGTCTCTATATATCAACAGGATGGGGGAAATATTGTGTGGCAGGATAGTCAGGGAGGACAATTTGGCGGGGGAAACGGGTGAGTCAAACAGGTCGGGATTGATTTGTCCAAGTTCAAAAATCCCTATCTGATTTGAAAATGTCCATCTTGAATCTGATTTCCCCTCTGCCTAGCATGGATACGACAGATTTGGCCCGTCTGAGGAGACTGGCCTGAGGTAAAATTGAGTGTCCAGCAGGCATGATGGCAAACAGGACCAATGACATGGAGGAGGCTTCCAGGGACGGAACGAGCTCGTTACGTGGAAGGTCTTCTAATGAAACATTTCAAACCACAAAAAACGGAGCGCTCACACAAGCAGAAGTCTCGACGTTCGCAGACGAGGAAGCAACCTCGTACTCGCAGCACCGGTCTATACTATAAAAGAGGAATTGGAGAACGTAACCGATCTCAATCATTCAATGCACCCGAGATCTGGCACGCACCAACGGAAGCGAATCATTTCACTATCGTAGAATATGCTGCTGGTGAAAATTACATGCATCCGGTCAGCAAGGATGAAGTTCTGGAACGGATTCGTCAGTTACCTGCTGATCTGGTAAAAGATCTGGATGTTATTCAGTTCAGCCGCATGACACGGAAACGTGCTTTATTTCCCTGCTATGGAATGCAATGGGGGAACACCGTTTATCTCTACCCCATCGAAGCGAGCCTGGAAGAAGTTTACACGCGGGCACCCCTACCCCAGCAGCGAATCGAAACGGAGATGTATGGGGGGCACTGGGAGCAGGATGGGGCACATTGGATCCTGAGTTGGACAGAGGAATCGATTAAAGATTTCTATCTGAACAATATTCTGATCCACGAAATTGGCCACATTAACGACCATCGCAATACCCGCGAAGAAGATCGGGAACGCTATGCGAACTGGTTCGCCATTGAGTATGGCTACCGTGTCTCCCGTGGTCGAATTTGAGCCGATTCCTCAAGCTTTCACACTCTTGCTTAGTGAGTGTCATCTACGGGACTTGTCTGAGAAGGAAAGCCTCTCAGGTAGATCCCTGCATCTCAAAATCGGATTAATCCGCACAATTGGTCTGTTCTAGCTTTCTGACCTTAAACAGCATCGCGGATGTTGATCATTTTTTGCATGTGGTCAACCTGAAACCTAATTTTAAGCAGCTAGATAGAGTGCGGGAGTATGGACCTCGCTGATATCGTAATTAGGGGTCCCAGCTGCCGTTTTTTTCAGGTGCTCATTATGAAGAAAACGTTAACGCTAGATTCTTCCACGTCGTCAGAAAGCTTTTCACGAAGAAAGTTTCTGGCCACTACAGCGGCAGCGACAGCGAGTTGGTTGATTTCACCACCCGCAGTTCATGCTTCCCGTAGAGAGGTCACACTGCGCGTCCTGGGGACGAATGTGACCTTGCAGGAAGATATCCGTCGTCAGGCGGAAAAGGACCTGGGTTTCAAAATTCAATTTGAACCCAAAGGGAGCGCCGGCGTATTGCAGAAAGCCTCTACGCGCCCCGAGAGCTTTGATGTTTATGAGCAATGGTCGAACAGTATGAATGTGCTGTGGCAGGCCAATGCGATTCAGCCAATTGATAAAAGCCGCATCCGACGCGCTGGGATCAGATTAACTCACTCACGAAAAACTGGCCAACTGACTACGGATATGAAAAAATAGCGCCGGGGATGCACCACATAAGTTATTGCATGTGCAGGCAGATGGTCAGTTAGGTTCGATGGATATGGAGCAAATCAGTTTTGTGCCAGGCATAACGTCGATTCATCTGGCTACAACACACAGGTCATCCCACAAGGAACAGCGTACGAATCTGAAAGCTGGGGATGGTTACTGGACGATGCTTATCGAGGTCGTGTCGGTCTGGTCAATGAACCCACGATTGGAATCTTCGACGCGGCGCTGGCGGCCCAGGCGAAGGGACTGATTGCATTTAATGATATTGGAAATCTTTCTCGTCTTGAGGTCGATAGCCTGATTGAAGTGATGGTCGACTATAAAAGGCGTGGGCAATTTAATGGCATCTGGAGTTCGGTTCCGCAATCTGTCAACTTTATGAAGACAGGTCGGGTTTGTATTGAGAGCATGTTCTCTCCCGCTGTTTCAACATTGAATGGGATGGGGATTCCCGTCACCTATGCGGCACCACGAGAGGGTTACCGGGGATGGCATGGTGTTTTGTGCCTCTCTTCTGAAACAAATGGTTATGTGCGCGACGCCGCCGACTACATGAACTGGTGGTTGGATGGTTGGGCGGGGGCATATATGGCTCGACAGGGGTATTACATTTCGATTCCTGGAATTGCTCGCGAATACTTAACCCCTCAGGAATGGGATTATTGGTACGAAGGAAAACCTGCTGAAGGGAACCTGCCCGGTGCGAATGGACGGATTGCCGTGAAGGACGGAAGTGTGAGAACTGGCGGGTCCTATCTGAATCGATTGAGTAATGTCGCTGTATGGAACACCGTTATGGATACCTATGAATATAGTCTGGTTCGCTGGTACGAATTTCGACGGCTTGATGAGAATGTGAATTCACAAGTTCTTCTAATAAATGAAATGTATTGCAATGACTGATCAAGCAACACAATCAGATAAACCTAAGCGATTGAGCGCTGGTAGCAAAATTACGCTCGGATTCACGGTCGTGCTCATCCTGCATATTTCGATTGCGATGATCAGTCATTGGTGGAATGGATCAAGGCAGACAAAGACCTGGAGAATTACGAAGTGACTAAGTTACAGGAACAGGTTGCAATCTACAATGAAATTGATCGCCTGGTAGAGCGCTACAGAAAACGTTTTGCTGTTTACATTTACGGGTTACCAGGGACCGGAAGTTCGGGCGGCCGACTTGCAGAATGAATTGCGGGAATTGCTGTTGCAGGCAGAAGTTAATCCTGTCAGTGATTCTGAACTGGAAATGCTGATCGAGATGCAACAGCACCTGGAAACGCATCGGGAAATCCTGGAGGCGGTTGTTGTTGATCGAGCGAAACGACGTCATATTGTGAATGATGTGCTTACTCGATATGACCTCGAATTCAATGCAGCAATTGATTTGGTTTCGGAGCATTCTGCCCGAGCAGGTAAGATTTCGATGATTGAATCAGCCTTTCATTCAGCTCAATTAGGAACAATGCGCTTTGTTAATTCCCCCCGATTCTGTGCATGTTCGCAATGCAAAAATGAATCTAGAAAGATCACGTAAACTGCTCAATCAGCTGCTGCAACAGAATCGAACTGACCAGGAACTGATGACTGGTCTTGAAAAAGCATTAGCAGCGACGCAAGGTTACGAAGATGCCCTGATTCAGATGGTTCAGGCAACTCGAGGTTATCTACATCTTGTGAATGTGGTCTTAGCTGGTGAGTCGGAAGAGTTTCGTCGCTTGGCGAGTGAACTACGATCGCGCCAAAGTCAGTATGTAGAAGAACTGGCTCTGGTCATGAAGAATGACAGCCAGAACTTTCAGATGCTCAGTAATATTTTCTCGATCATCACAATCGTCCTGGGGGGCGTTGCTGCCTGGATGATTAAGCGCGATATTGTCCCCCCACTCAACGCCATTACCAAAACATTTGAGAATCTGACGCATGGGCATTTATGTAATTCAATTCCAGCATTGGAACGCCATGATGAGTTAGGCTCTCTGGCGGAAGCGGCTCATATTTTTAAAGAACGGGCTGCGGAGACAGAGCGATTACTGAAAGTGGCCGAGTCGTCTCAGGATGAATTGAACCGGCTTAATCAGCAGTTAGAGGAGCAGACCGTTCAGGAAAAACTGATGTCCGAGAAAGCGCATGCGGCGACAGTGGCGAAAAGTGAGTTTCTGGCGAACATGTCGCATGAAATTCGTACTCCGATGACAGCTATTCTGGGGTTCAATGAGATCCTGCTTAATAGTCTCACAAATCCGGATAATATCGAAGCGGCGAAAGTGATTCAGAGAAATGGGGATTACTTACTCACGTTGATCAACGATATTCTGGACCTTTCCAAAATCGAGGCGGGCAAGTTACAGGTCGAATCAATTGAATGTGAACCCGAAGAATTGATTGCGGATGTTGTATCGCTGATGAAAGTACGGACGGATGCGAAAAATCTGAAGTTGGCTCTCCAATTTGAGGGCGAAATTCCCAAGTATATTCAGAGCGATCCGACTCGAATTCGTCAGATTCTCATCAACATTGTCGGCAATGCAATCAAATTTACCGAAGCGGGTTCTGTCACGATTATGACACGACTGCTCGATCAAAAAGGGGAATCTCCCCTGCTGGAATTCAGCGTGATCGATACAGGTATCGGAATTGAGCAGAAGAGCCTGGAAAACATTTTCAAACCGTTCACGCAGGCGGATGGTTCAACCACTCGAAAATTTGGTGGAACTGGTCTGGGTCTGGCGATTTGTAAGCGACTGGTAGAATTGCTGGGCGGGACTTTTGCTGTTGAGAGTGAGGTTGGTAAAGGGAGTGTTTTCCGTTTCAGTGTGGCGACTGGCAATCTGGAAAATGTTCAATTCATCAAGGAGCATGTAACTGCTCGCCCTGCCCCGGAACGTGCGAAATCCTCAGAGCAAAAACAGAATTCACTTGAGGGGGTCAATGTTCTACTGGTGGAAGATGGACCGGATAATCAGCGGTTGATTTCATTTATTCTTTCCAAAGCGGGTGCAACCGTGACCGTTGCTGAGAATGGTAAGTTGGCGTGCGATCAGGTGTTGGGAGCACAGATGACAGAAGAACCATTCGACGTCATTCTGATGGATATGCAGATGCCCGTGATGGATGGGTATACCGCTGCGGCGAAACTTCGCGAACTGGGAAATGAAGACCCGATCATTGCCTTAACAGCGCACGCGATGAACCATGATCGTCAAAAATGCCTCGATGCCGGGTGTGATGATTACACGATGAAACCAATCAATCGTACGGAACTGGTTGGCATGGTCAGTAAATATGCGAGCCGAAACCGCAAAGAAATGGTCTGAGCTAATACGCTGTCTGTGTGCATACTTAACAGAATTTAGAACTCAACAGAGAATAGTTCCATTGTTGTTTCTATGCAATTTCAGAAATCAAGTTCACTGAAGTGTGAAATCTATTCTATTTCAGGTCAGCAGATTCCCCATTCTCATCCCTGTTCGCCCGAAAATCAGGTTGCTAAGATTTGAATGGTGTTGGAAAGCACCACATTTTCACTGCTCGAATATGCTGTCAATCATCCTGTTAAATCATCGCAGTTATTGATTCGAACCTGGAATGAAAATGAGCATCGAATAAAGCAGGGAGCCAGCTGTAAGTTGTTGGAATAATTCACTGAGAATCATGTAAGTGATTCCCCCGTAGATGACAGAAGACATTCACGGGAAATTAATAGTCCAGGAGGGACCAGAGGATGAATCGTCAACCGGATCGAGAACATCAGATACATGAGTTCTCTCCCCCCCACTCTGAAATGCCTGGTCAAACCTCTGGCGATCTCAGATCTTATTGTCGGGGGAAGAAACCGCTTACCTCACGGCTGGAGCCCTGGGTGGAGCGTCTCTGCAGCAGCAAACAATTAGGCACGTTGATTGCCGAGTATGGTTCGCCTTTAAATATTCTTAACGAACGCCCTTTCCGCAGAAATATTGCGCGTCTGTATCAGGTGACGGAACTGCACGATTTGAAGTTCGATCTCTATTTCGCTCGAAAAGCAAACAAATGCTTATCCTGGATTGATATTGTTCGTGAGTTGGGTTGTGGAGTTGATGTTGCCAGTGAGGAAGAGCTGAAACAGACATTAGCTCTGGGGGTTTCAGGTGAGAAAATCGTTTGTACGGCTGCTGTCAAATCGCAACAACTCCTGGAACTCTGCATTGAACATCAGGTGACATTAATTATTGATAATGCAGATGAGCTGCGTATTGCTGCTTACATTGCCTGTCATAAAAATGTCGTTGCCCGGATTGCATTACGCATCAGTGAGTTTGAGCATGAAGGGAATATACTCGAGTCGAGGTTTGGTTTTCCACTCTCACAGCTTCGTTCCCATTTTCATGTATTACTCAATCAGGAACTGGTCGGTGAGTGGGTGCAATTGAATGGTTTGCAATTTCACCTGGATGGTGGTCATCTGGCAGAGCGGGTTTCCGCAATAAATGAGTTACTCCCCTTTATTGATCACTGGCGAGCGGAAGGGCATCCGATTCGGTTCGTTGATATTGGGGGAGGAATTCCAGTCTGCTATCTGGAATCTCGAGAGGAGTGGGTGTCGTTCGGACGCGAGCATTCGCGAGCATTGCTCTCTCAACGAGAGCCGATCACCTATCGGAATCATGGCTTGGGATTGACCGTTGCTGCGGGTGAAGTGCATGGGAAAAGAAATACCTATCCCTACTGGCAAACACCAGTTCAGGGGGAATGGTTTGAGCAACTGCTTGATGCGGAATGTGGTCAATCGACTGTCGCAGGTGCTCTGAAGAAGCGTGATCTCGAACTCCGCTGCGAACCGGGGAGAAACCTGCTCGACGGTTGTGGGATCACCCTGGCCCGAGTCGAGCATCGTAAACAGATGTCGAATGGAGATTGGATGATCGGCATTGCAATGAATCACACTCAATGCCGCACGAGTGATGACGATTTTATGGTTGATCCCCTGCTACTCCCGGTGCAGCCTCGTCTGAAAAGCCGGCTTCCCCAGGCAGAGGCCCGCCAGATGGAGGGATATCTGACGGGAGCCTACTGCACTGAATCGGAGTTATTGACCCTCAGGAAATTTGTCTTTCCACGAGGAGTTTCCGTGGGAGACTTGATTGTATTTCCCAATACGGCCGGTTACCTCATGCATTTTCGAGAGAGCCGTTCGCATCAGTTCCCACTCGCTAAGAACCTGTTTTTCCAGGAATCACGCGGTCAATTGGAGCTTGATCCAATCGATCAGTAAATGTCCGTCTCGAAACCGCCGGAGATGATCATCCCTTGAGATTCTTATCGAAGAACTCGATGGTTCGTTTCCACGCGAGTTCGGCGGCATGTTCATCGTAACGGGGGGTGGTGTCATTGTGGAAACCGTGATTTGCCCCCTCGTATACGAACGCTTCGAACTTTTTATTGTTCTCTGTGAGGGCCGCTTCAAACGGTTCAGCCCCTTCCAGAATCCGTTTGTCGAGGGAAGCATTATGAATCAGCAGCGGTGCTTTGATTTTTTCAACTTCAGTGAGATCGGGTTGGCGTCCATAAAATGGAACACCAGCATTGATGACGTCAGGAATTTTAATGGCGAGTTGATAAACCATCCCTCCACCAAAGCAGAAACCGACTGCCCCGACTTTGCCAGTCGACATTTTATGGCTATCGAGTAGCTGGGCAGCAGCAATGAAGTCCTGAATCATTTCTTCGCCATCCCGTTTACGCTGCAATTCGCGACCCTCGTCGTCATTGCCGGGATAACCCCCCAGAGGGGCCAGGGCATCGGGAGCCAGAGCGAGGTAGCCAGCGACAGCCAGGCGACGGGCAACATCTTCGATGTACGGATTCAAACCCCGGTTTTCATGAATAACGACTACAGCAGGGAATTTATCTCCCGTAGCTGGCCAGGCGAGTAGACCTTTCATCTGCCCTCCCCCTTGTGGAGAGTTATAGGAGATTTTCTCTGTTTTGATTCGCGAGTCGTCTGCTTTTACCTGTTCAGCCCAGGCGTAGTTTGGGCTCAGATTGTTAAGCAGCGCTTCCACAGTCAGACCACCGACGGCGAAGACGCCTAAGCGTTTTATATAATCGCGACGATTCAAGCGACCATGGGCATAGTCGTCGTAGAGATCGAGAATTTCCTGATCAAATTCCGAGGCTTGTTTACGTTCCATTGTGCTGTCTCTTCCTGTGATGGTGTTTGGTATGAGTGTTGATCACCGAAGTATCTCTTCCATTTCGGGGATTAAAAATTCGGTTCTCTTTTCAAGGGGGCATTTTTATCTTCCCCCTAGTTTGCCGTCTCGGCAAGGGGAAAGAGGTTAAAATCAGGTTATTAGAGAGGGCTAAATGCGGTTTGGCCGATGGATACTCAACTCAGGAGACAGGTTGCTCTGATGAACTTGGACTGCTCGCCTGTTTTACAATCCGGTCGTATTCCCGGGCGGTCATGCTGTAGAGTTGCGAGTGATTTGTACGGGAATCTTTGACGACATGGAGATACCTATCGACGAAAGGCTCCGTGACTCGCGGCTTTGGCATCGAGTGGTGCGACAATTAAGAGTTGCAGGCCGAATTGCTGGAAGAGTCGGAGGGCGTATTCGGCGTTCTGGTCGTCGACCTTGGAGAACATTTCGTCGATGACGACAAAGTGAAAACGACCGGGAGACATTTTCGCAGGGTCGATGTCAAACTGATAAGCGAGAGCAGCTACCAGGATGGTGAAAGCGAGTTTTGCCTTTTCTCCTCCTGATTGTCCTGAACTACCGCTGTAACTGCTGCGAATCGCTCCTGTTTCCCGCACGATTTCCTCAGCGGTGAAGTTATACCAGTTGCGAACGTCGAGAACTTTGCTTTTCCAGGTTTTCTTCTCTTTGTCACTCAGTTGTTTGACCAGTTTTACAATTCTGGCATAACGTTGCTCGTAGGCCGCCTCGGTATGTTCGAGCGAGCCATCCATGCATTCGGAGATTAACTTCCGGAACTGGGCGATCTCTTTATCTTTGAGTGGTTGCGCATTGAGCTGCATGAAGGTACCGGATGAGTAATCGACACTCTTGAGTGCTTTGTTCAATTGATTGATGCGGCTTTTGATCTGTTGCTGTTCCTGCAGAAGCAGCGTGTTGAAGACACCGATCTCTTTACTGATCTGATCGTTCAGACGGCTTTTGAACCGGCTTTCGTAGCGGGGAAGATCGTCCTCCTGGATTTGTTCCAGTCGACCCAGGAAACTCTCCAGTGCTTCCGGGCGAGCGACCAGATCGTCTGCTTCTTCGGTGAACTCACGCAGGTATCGGGACATCGCCTCAATCAGGCGATCGACCAGCCTTTCGATCGGTTCCTTCAGTTTGCGGATATTCTGTTGCAGTTCCCGCTTCCAGACGAGCATCCGTTCGTCGAAGTCGTTAATTGTAAGCGGGCGTTTACCCAGTTCTGTTTCGATACTAGCGAATGAACCCGCGTGGGATTCATAAATTCCCCTGCTCTTGAGGTCATCCAGATTCAGACGTGCGCTCTCGAGCATGTGCTGGACATTCTGGATTTCCAGTTTGAGACGTCCCTGCTCCTGCTGCGATTGATCATACTCGCTGGTCAACGTCTCTTCCTGCTGTTCGACTTCTGTTAGCCGCGATTTCAGTTCTTTCACCAGGTCGTTGGATTCTTCAAGGCGTTGTCGTTCTTTCTCCAAATCAGTAATGATTGTCTGATGTTGTTTCACATCAATGTCGTCAAAGGCGGGAATAGAAAGAATTGTGGCGGTTGCAGATTCCTGACATTGCGTTGTCTGAATTTCCGCTTCAATCTGTTTCACAACTTCAGTCAACTGAAGCATTTGTTCTTCTAAACGAGTGATTTGTTGAACCAGGACTCGTTTTTACTCGTGTTGTCCCATCCGAGCACAAAATGACGCGGGTCGGTTCGGTGTTCACGATCATCCTTCTGATGTCGCTCCGGGCTGAATTTGACATGACGCTGTGTTGTCATTGCCCGGTGTGAAATCTGGTTGAATTCATCAACAGTGTTACAGCAAATGAAATTAAAACGGTTCTGGATCTCATCCCGCACCCAGGGGACGAGGTGATGATGCGGACGGAATTGTAGCTTATTAATGAGTGCTTGAGGGTCGATGCGGTCACCACTCACTGGAGCCGCTTTACCGACGCACAGATAATCCAACCGTTGCCCTTTGCCACGGGCATCCACGATGCGGTTTTGTTCAACCCAGGCCCTGACCTGTGGATAGTATTTCTCAGGAACCAGCAGACTGAGTGCAAATGAATGGAGGACCATCTCGATCGAAGCAGTCCAGGCTTGATCCTCCTCTTTAACTGCCACGAGTTCGGCGACAAAGGGAAGCTCTTTATCGTTGAGATTCAAATGCTCGCACAGGTTCCGGCGGATGTTGATGAATCGTTCCGGTAAATTGCTTTTCCGTTGTTGGAGTGCTTTTAATTCTGTCTGATCGGATTCCAGTTCCCGTTCGACACCTCGTCTACTCAAAAGTTCCTCAGAGAGTTGTTTGTTTAAGCCGGCTAATGACTGCTGAGTAGAAGCTTGAAGTTGGCGAATTTTTTCCTGTGTTTTGAGAAAAGCTTTCGGAGTCGTAACAGGTTGGTCCAGGTTACAGAGTCGCAGGTTTTCATAGTAACGGCGAAATTCCCGGCTTTTTATGTTCCCGGTCTTTTTCTGCAAGTTGAATCAACCGGGGAATCTCTTTCAGGCGGTCTCCTCCAGCCTGATCGATCTCGTTTTTGAGAGAACGTATCGTTTCCCGAACCTGCTCCAGTTGTTCTTTAAGACTCGTTATGCGTGACTGCTGACGGTTCAGATTGGCTTCCTGAATTTCCAGTTCGGGGCCATAGACTTCAATCTGCTTCATCGGAATAAAGGATTCCGCCGCGAGCAATTGCGCTTCCTGATCGCTGAACTCCGAGGTTTTCTGAGCGTATTTCTCGCCGATCTTCTGGACGGGAAGCAATAGCTCTTCCGCTTTCTGTGCGCGGACTAACTCTTCATGAGCGACTTTGAGGTCATTGAAGTGGCTGAGCAGCTGATTGATTTTGTCGTTCCAGTTATACGACTCCAGCATGTGGGCGCGGATGAAACTGTTCAGGTTGTAGATATCTTTAACGGCGACCATCTGGTTGAAGACATCAATCGCCTTCGCCTGCATGCGCGTCCGTTTAACCAGCCAGCTATGGTATTCCACGTAAGCGCGGGTCGTCTGGTATCCAAGTTGTTTCAGGTGTTCGATCACCTGGTCTGACTTATGTAAACCTTTGAGAACCTGTTTGAGTTCAAAGGCTTCATCGGCAAAAGCGAAGACGCGGTCATCCGATCCATCGCTTTTCATGAACAGAATCTGTGTTAGAGTAAATGTTTTGTTCTGCTGTTCATCGTGAAAGACGGCGGAGAGGGCTGTCAGCTGATTTCCCTCAGGCCGCAGATAGACTGTCACATTCGCGCTGGTCCCAGTGGCATCGGTCGTTCGGTCGTAGGCTCCCTTGATGTAGCTCTTTGTTGTTCGTTCGGTCTTCTTGGCTCCGGCGGCGACGTTGTAGTTACGTGTCTTGCCATCGACGAGTAATGTCAGCAACGCATCGACTAAGGTTGATTTCCCGGATCCATTATGCCCCACCAGCAGTGAAGTGCGTCCATCTGGTTCGAAACGATAGATATTCCCTTTGGAACTATCGAAGGTTCCCCAGTTGAAGACTTCCAGTCGCTGAAGCCGGTAACCGGGGCGATCAGGACGTGTGTCGAATAAATGTTCCATTCCACTCATTTCCAGTCCGATTTGTTATTCGTTCTCGGGTTGATTGGCGACTAATCGGTCACGCAGAGATTCCAGTTCTTCCAGCGGAATCCGGGCCTTCAACAGTTTTTCCACTTCCCAGGTATCCCGGTCCGATTTAATCCGGCTGATGAATCTCAGTTTTTCCAGTTGGTTAAAGGTGCTGGTCAACTTCTTCCGCAGATTGACTTCATCTGCCTGGGCGGAACTGGGAAAGAAAGACTTCCAGACATCCAGCACTTCGTCGAGATCGACGACACACCGTTCGTTGTCCAAATCTTCCTCTTCGAATTTGCGATACTCCTCGCGTAACAGGACGGCCAGCATGGAAGCCTGGTAACCGAGCGACGACTTGCGGAAGAGACGGGGAATGCGTTCGTATCCCCCTGTCCGTTCATCGTCTGAAAGTTGACGCAGGAAGGCGATTCCTTCTTCACGGTCGATCACCAGTTCCAGGGCAATCTCGTAGAAATAGTCCCGCAGATCAGATTCATTACTGAGGAGAATCGACCAGACTTCGGTTTCCTTTTCGTCGATCATTCCCTGCAGCAGATGCACAGCGGCGATGCCCCGTTCGCGGAATTCAGGAAGCTCACTCATGCGGATTCCTCCCCTGCACTACTGAGAGATCGAAAGAGACGCTGGCGTTCTGAGAGAAACACAACCCGCGGTACTTCGAAGTGCTGCATTCCTTCACGAGTAGGAATGAGAATCGTTTCCTGTACGGCTTCGTCCACAATATGCCCTTCATCATGTGCAAGCTGGATATAACCCAGAATTTCAATGGTTCCGTTCTGTAAACCACAATGGTCAATCAGGTCGGGAAGCGTTCGTTCTTCTTCGAACTCGACCAGGCTGTTGATATTGTGACGCATCACTTCCCAATCGAGACGCTGCATCGCGGCGAGGTGTTCGAATGCTTTCTGGCGTTCCAGTTCGTCTGGTTCATCCTCTGCGAAGGTGAGTTCCTCGAATGCAACGGGAGCCTGCCAGAATGTACGCTGCATCGCATTGTTCAAATCGAGATCCACAAAGAGTTCAAAACCAATCTCTGCAGGTGGTTCTTCGGCCTGCTGCATCGCCGCTTCCTTGATTTCATTCAAAGTCGTGACCAGTCGCATGCGAGACTTGCTGACGCGGGAACTGAGCAGGCGTCTTAAGGTCGTGTTCAATCTCCGCAGGGTTTGCATCACTTTGTCCGCTTCCTGGGAGAGATGGCGAATCATGCCCCGCAGTCTGTCCTTCCCTTCCTCATGCCCGGCGAGTTCGGCGATCTCATCGAGTTGCTGAATCAGGTTCTCAAGTTCCTCCTGCTGTACCTGGGAGAACAGCAGTTTCATAAAGGCATCGAAGCTGATCCCTGATCTTCCTGCTTGAGGCGGTCTTCTTCTTCGAGTGCATACCCCAGGATCGAACCTCGCGGGTCGAAGGCTCTCAGTTGTTGTTTCTGAACTTGCTGGGTGATCTCTTTAAATGTCTCTTCAACTGCGCGGAAATCCCCTGTAATGAATTCAGGTCCGAGACGACATCAGTGAACCGTTCCCGAATGGCAGTTGGGCTG
The DNA here is from genome assembly GCA_041398805.1 of Planctomycetaceae bacterium. Lineage (GTDB taxonomy): Bacteria > Planctomycetota > Planctomycetia > Planctomycetales > Planctomycetaceae > Polystyrenella. The sequence goes on from JAWKUC010000011.1 coordinate 59,862, forward strand.
TGAGTATCTACATCATCACCTGACTCGAGCGAGGCGATTTCCGCCGCGATTCTTGCCTGTTCTTTTTGAGATGTTCCAGACGACGTTCCCGATTATCCGAGCCCCGCACGACAATCTCGGAGAGCGTGCTGATGATCCGTGATAACCGAGATTCTGTACCAATGAAACCGACAGAGCGGTTGGTGACCTCCGTCAGAAACCGGAGGACATCTTCTGTGTGAGAGCTGAGTTGATAAACCGCCTCGGCGTGTTGTTTGTCGTAATAACGTCGTAACCAGAGCGTCTCGCTGGAAGCCCACTGGTTGAGATAAGCCTCGGCAGAATCGCGCAGTATTTCTGGTTCCGTCTCGTGCAGATCATCGAGGTACAGGCTCAGCAGGTGCTGTAACTCAGAATGCGAAATCGCGATTCGCTCACAATCCTTGAATTGCCGCTGCAGAAAATCGACAACATAAGCCGCATGCGGAGACCGAAAGAGCTTCGCAGCAGGATTTGCGGAAAAAAAGGTGAGCAACAGATCGAGGTTCACGGCGCTTTCACTGAAAAAAGTCTTAAAAAGCAGGGATTAACGGCTTATCAGGGACTCAATCAGTTTATACCGGCAACCGAGCCAAGTGGAGAACTCTCTGTCAAAAGCACTCTATTTCAGGTTCATTGAGAACTCTGCGTTTGTCGTGTAACTGTAAGTGTAATTTATATAAGTAGTTACGCGTTAATGATATTGGGCTGAAATTGTGGTTGGATGCGTGTTTCAGGCAAAGTGAGTTCTCTCCAGCGGCTGGAATTGGGGTTCGAAAGCGGTTCTAATGAAGGGTGCTTCCAATTCACTGTGGTTGAGCCGCTCTGAGGAGAATTCTCCATGCCCATCAGTTTTTCCTGCCCGAAATGTGGGCGCTCATTTTCGGTCCGCGATGAATTGGCGGGGCGAGCAGGTCGCTGTAACAGTTGTCAGCATTGTTTTCAGGTTCCCCAACTTGAGCCTGTTCTCGACAGTGCGGCAACCAGCGGACATTATCAGTTGGGAGGAGCAGCAGCCCGGAAGCAGGCTGGCGAATATCAGGTTCCCTCTTCTGTTGGTCTTGCCGCTGTGTCGGCCCACAGCCTGGAGCGAATTCGTCGAAATGAACGCCGCTGGGAAGAGGAGGACAATTCCGGTTCTTATCATGTTGTCACTCCCAAAGTCACGTGGCAGGCTAAACGGCGAGCCGCAAAACGCAGAAAGAAATCAGGCCCTCCCGGTGCGCTGAAAGAGTTCTACTGGAAAAGAATTGGAGGAGTGAGGAACCTCCTCGATAACCTGAACGAGTTTGGGTATTTGCTTTGTGTCCCCTTCATCGCGATTCTGATAATCAGCGTCATCTGGCAGTCACGCGATTGGGCTGTAACCGGGGCGAGTGGCATTATTCTGATTAACATCATTCGCTTTTACATCAACCTTATTCATCTGGCAGTGATCCCCTTCCGGAAGAGTCTAATGCAGGGAATTCTGTTTCTCATTCCTCCGATTACCTTCTACTACCTCTATAAGCATTGGAAACCGATGAAGAAGGGAGCCTTCAAACTGTTCGGTCCCCTGTTTCAAATCTTTGCTGTGATACTGGTATTCACCATGCTTCCCTTCCTGCACAGTGATGAACAGAGCAAGAATCTCCCTCTACCGGAACGGATGAAACAGGAAACGAAATCTTTATTCGAAGAAACGGATGCGAACAAAGCGAAATTAGAGGAATTCTCACGCGAACAAGGGACTAAACTTTTGAACGAGAGGCATAGAAGAAAGTCGATGAGTTTGGTTCAGAAAAACCAGATTCTGACGCGGAACCTTTTGAAGAGATAGAACCAGTTAAGGATGGCAGCAGGCACTTGAATCAAATAGAGGTTGCTCAGAATCGATTTTTCTAATCGTCACACTTACCAGCTAAGAAATGATCAATGTCCTCAACTGATAACGAAGATTTTCAACCTACACTGACGCATCCTGATCAGGACGATGTGCTCGATCTCAATTGAAACGTTCTGGATTGAACAGACTCTGCTTGAACCGCGTGCGGTTAAATTGATTGAGGGGTCTTTTGACAGTTTCCGCTCGGTTACAAAATCACTTCCACTGGCGATTGCAGGCCATTGTGATTCTGGCCCTGGTGGTGAATGTCTTGCTGGGATTGACTTTTGTTGCAGATGCAGGAGTTATCTCCGGGGATATGAGTATTACTACCTGTTTGTGATCATCCGGCTGGTGGTGTTGTCTGTAATCCTGGCGACTTTGCTGGCTTACAGCAGGATGACACACTCTCAATTAAGAGGGGTGGAGTTTCTGTTCTTCGGTTTTGTGGTCCTGATGTGGATTTGTCAACGCTATGTTTTGATTCTTTCTGCTCTCGAAGTGAGCACCGAGGCCGACCTGCTTACCAATCGGTTCAACGGTATGATGTCGCTCGTCTTTATTATTTTCAGTTTCAGGATGTTGATTCCCCATCGCTGGCAAGAGACAGCAAAAGTGGTGGGGACAATGGCACGCCCCCTTTATAGTGATGTTGCTGATCCGCCTGTTTCATCCTGAATTGATGGAGCAAATTAAGGAACTGACGACGCCCTCTCATATTGCCTCAATGAGTATGAATCTGTTTGTCGCATGTCTGCTGGCTGTGTATGGCGGCGGGGATTTTGAATGTGATGCGCGCTTCAAAGTACACGAGGCGGAAAAATACGGGCAATACCAACTGATCCGTAAAATCGGTGCGGGAGGGATGGGGGAAGTTCATCTGGTGGAACATTCTCTGTTGAAACGACCTTGTGCCCTGAAGCTGATCAAGACGAATGAATCGGATGATGATATGGCGATTGCCCGGTTTGAACCGGGAAGTCCGCACGACAGCCAGCTTGACCCATCCGAATACGATCGAGATTTACGATTACGGTCATACCGATGAAGGTGTCTTTTATTACGTGATGGAATATCTTCCCGGGTGAGTTTGCGGAACCCTGGTTCGAGAACATGGTTCCCTGCCCGCCGGACGCGCCCTGTATCTACTCAATCAGGCGTGTGATGCCTTGATCGAAGCGCCGGGGCAGGTTTGGTCCATCGCGATCTCAAACCGAGACAATTTGTTGTCTCCGGAACAGTGGCGTTCACGACTTCATTAAAGGTCCTCGATTTCGGTCTCGTCAAGTTGACCTCTTCCAACTCGGAGCAGCTATCTTCCGACCAGATGATCAGCGGCACGCCCCAATACATGGCTCCCGAACAGGTTCTGGGCGAACCAGACCTCGATGCCCGTTGCGATCTGTACGCCCTCGGTTGCATCGCCTACTACATGCTGACTGGCCGTCCCCCCTTCGAAGAACGCTCACCGATGGCCGTCATGATCGCCCACACCAACCAAACCGTCATCCCCCCTTCAGAACTCGTCTCCACCATCCCCAACGACTTCGAAACCCTCATCATGAAATGCCTGGAAAAAAACCGGGACGACCGATTTCAATCTGCGTTCGAGTTACAGAAAGAGTTGAAACGGTGTGCTAATTTTAAAGATTGGGATGCAAATCAAGCGGCGCTGTGGTGGGAGGAATTGGAGGAGGAGATAAGTGCAACGTGAAATAGTTGTAAGCGGACAATAGTAATGGGCTGATAGCATGCTCAAAAGTATTTAACCTAAGCGGACTTGAATTTCATTCTTCTTGTTTATGAAGAGTATTAAATTTAGTCCACCAAAAATTCGTTCCATGATATCCTTTTCGTTTAACTGGAGAAGAAATATTTCCTCAGGCTCAAGAACATATCGAAAATAACAACAACCCCCTGCTTTTGATGCTAGATAGAGTAAGAATTCTTCCTGAGGTAACTCATAAATCTCATCTTCATTTTCACGTTCAAGCTCTTCGTACCTTTCCTCCCATTTTATTGCCAGGCAAGGTAGACCATCATATTCACGCCCCGGATAACCTGTATTGATCGGATCAGTCTCCTTTATCGTAATTGCGACAGGGATTCGGTCAGAATCAAAATCCGGATCCTGATATATCTGTACAAGTAGGGTCTCTTTGACTTGGAATTTATCTGGTTCAATCTGAAATTGAGCAAGAAAAGCCAATTCCTCACCGCTATGTGGATTACGTGGTATTGTTTCGGGCCTTTGCGCTGGGATTCCACCAATCCGATCCACTGCATCACGACTATCATCGCTGCTGAACTTCATTAAAAATGTTCGCGACATGGAAAGCTTTACCTATGAAATTGTCCAGGTTGAATTAAAGGAGTTCAGTATTGCCATTGTCGGTCGCTAAGATGAACTGGCCTCATTTTCGATCATCTCATCCATGCAGTGTCGGAACCAGTCCCAGAAGGAAGGGTATTTTTCTCCTCGATCTTCCCATCCCTCTGAGGCGTAGTCATGAACGATGTCGACCTGCTGGTTATCAGAGCCTTCCCAGCAAGCTCGGTCATCGCAATCCTCCCGCCCTGCGAATGGAATTAGAGCTCTCTTAGGATAACGTTTTTGGATATTCTGATACCGGGAAATGATGTTGTTACAAAGCAGATGCCAGGGAGAAAAGAAAACCAGACGTTCTCTAGATGAGAAATAAAAACCTTTCGGGTAGGGGTAAACCCTGCGGGGTAGTAATTCATCGGGAATTAAGGAAACCTTGGGGACCTCAATTTGATCCGGTGTGATTTCAGGTATTTCTGGCAAAACGAATCTCCCAAATAAAAATCATCATAAATCTGAAAGACTTTGAGACGAGTTAGGAACGGGTCATATTAATAGAGGTCGTCGCTAAATTTCACCTTCCAGAAATTCTATCATTACTTCCATACAGTTTCGAAACCAGTCCCAAAAGGAAGTGTATTCCTCACCTCTCGCTTCCCACCCGGGAGCTGTGAAGTCATGGATTACGACTACTTTCTGATTGTCTGTACCTTCCCAACAGGCGATATCGTCGCAATCATACCGCCTTGCGAAAGGTACGAGTATCCTGTCTGGGTATCGTTTCTTCAAACCTTCATAGCGACTTACGATTTCATCGCCATTGATCAGACCACAAGGCCCCATTAATACTATACGCTGTCCCACAAATAAGAGATATTCCGGAGGGTAGGCAAAACCTTCGGGTAACTCTGAATTTGGTATCAACATGACTTTAGGGACGTCATATTGTTCAGGTAATTGAGAGTCGTGGTTGGAATCGTTCATTTTTCATTCCAATGATGGTGTCAGCCTGAGGAGATTTGTTATACAGAAGGAATTGAAACGATGTGCGAATTTTAAAGACTGGGATGCAGGTCAAGCGGCGCTGTGGTGGGAGGAGTTGGAGGAAGTATATTCTGAAAAGTGATCTTCACTAGATCTTGCTAGGCAACCAAGTCTTGAATTCCAAATTCGGCTACACTACTTGCAAGCTTGATTTGAAAGTGCTAGTTTGACCGCTTCATTTAAACGTGAATCTTTCTCTTTTAATGACAACCCGTTCCATAGTTGATGAGAAACTTCTGGCGCGGCCAATTCAATAAACTCAAGTGGCTTTGTACAACTGTCGTGCATGACGTCTCGCGAATGACAGGATGGACACTCAGACGCGCAAGAAATGCCTCTCAAAATCTCCCGAAAAACTCCGGTCGGGACTTGTTTCAAAGAGCAAAAACAAGGCTCTCTTTCTAAACTGGGATTATCGTATTTGATTTAATTTCCGCTCCTGTTTTGCTTTGGGTGTTTTGTTTAATGTTTATCTCTCGGCTGAGGAATGTGTTGTCATCTGTCTGTCTGGTCCTGGCTTTGATTTGTGAAGAGAATTCAAGCCTGCCCGGTGCAGAGGTCTCAATTGAGGTTCCGGAATTCAAGCAGCCGTTTCATGTCCCTTATTCTCTGGAACAGGGATTGCCTGAGGATGGGGTGAGGCAGGTGGCGGTTACTGCTGAGGGGGGATTGATCGCTCTCGATGATCGTGGGCAGGTCTATTACCTTGATGAAGAAGAATGGAAGCGGCTTGAGAATTCGGCGCGTAGTAAATATCTGTTCGATAAAGTTCCCGCCTTTCCCACACTCAGTGCGCAAATTAATGGTGAGTACACCGTGCGGGATGTCGCCATTCAGGGGGATGAGATCGCGGTGGCGACTTCGGCGGGTTTGTATCTGGGAGATGGTGAGATCTGGCATCTCGCTCTTCCTCAACAGGGGAATACGCGCTGGGCTCCTGTTGATGTGCGTGCGGTTACTTATGACAATGAGGGACAACTCTGGTTCGCGGCTCCTCAAGGGGTCGGTTGCCGGCAGGCATCCAACGAGTGGTTGTTGTTTACGGGAAGCGATGGCCTCCCCTTCAACGACTTCACCTGTATCGCTGCCGGACCGGATGGAGTCTGGTTTGGAACGACCAATGGAGCGATTCAGTACGAAAATGGAAACTGGCATTTTCGTCAGGGAGGACGTTGGCTCCTTGATAATCATGTGTTGGATATCGCAGTCGATGCGAATGGCTCTGCGTGGATTGCGACGTCGAAAGGGATCTCCTGTATTGCGCAGAAAACAATGACTCTGGCCGAAAAGGCGGACTTCTATGAGGCAGAGATCGAAAAATACCATCGACGTACCGAATATGGATATGTGAACCCGGCTCTGTTGAGCGAGCCAGGTGATCGAAGCACAGCCAAAGCGACTTATTCGGACAATGATGGATTCAATACAGGATTGTACTTGGCGGCTGTCAGTTTCGGTTATAAAGCGACGAACGATCCCGAACTACTGGAATATGCACACAGAGCTTTCGCTTCTCGCCTTTTTAAGCGAGGTAACCCAGGGGGGACCGTATGGTGCTCCGAAAGGTTTTATTGCACGAAATATCATTCCCATTACCGATCCGGATCCCAACCTGCGTTTTGATCTGGGAGCATGACCAGAGACGAAACAAGAAGGAGTTGGTCTCTGGAAAATTATTCAACCGCGTGTCCCCCCTGATAAGACTGGCAAGTGGTACTGGAAGTGTGATTCAAGTTCAGACGAACTCGACGGGCATTTCTTCGGTTATGCGACCTACTACGATTTGATCTGTGAAACAGAGGCCGAGAAGCAGGCCAGCGGCGAGGTCGTGTAAGTCCGATTATCGATCACCTGCTTGGAGCATAACTACACAATGATCGATTATGATGGAAAACTGACCTGTTGGGGGACACTTTGCTCCCTGAAGATTTGAACCAGAATCCCAACTGGAAAGCGTGGGCTGCGGGATCAATTCATACAGCATCCTCGCTTACCTGCTTGTTCGTGCGCATCACATCCTGGAGATCAGAAGTACTTGGATGAATATATGAAGCTTGCGATTGATTATGGTTACGGTATGAATGGGATGAGTCAGTACAAATGGATCCGGGGTGCTCATTCACAGGGCATCAACCGGGCGATAATATGGCCTTCATGAATTATTATCACTTGTTTGAGTATGAGACTGATCTCGGCGCATGCTCAGTATGTTGTTTGCCATCAGCAGGCACTGGACCTTCGAGAGCATGAACGCAACGCATTCACGAATTTCATCTACGCAACCTGCTGTGAGGGGGAGACTCGGAAAGGACAACTGGGGCGAGATTGATCTTTCTCCACCACTGGAATGTTATACGGATGCGATTGATACCTTGAAGTTGATATCCCCTCGATCTGGTCGATTGGCCGATAAACAATGCCCATCGCATTGACATGCTCCCATTGGAAGGCCAGCCCAGGGAAGAGGCTAAAATCGGCACAGACAGCAAAGGGTATTTGTTCCCCATTGACGAACGACACGAAGTCTACTGGGACTGGGACCCCTGGAAGTTGTCTATCGATTATGATGGAAAAAAGTTAAGGCCCGGTTTTCACTACCTGCTCGCTTATTATATGGGGCGATATTACGGCTATATCGCCGAATAGCCTGCTGTTTGCGGGAAAAACTGAGTTTTCTCAAATCTAAAATTGCAGTCATATACCAGAATCAACAGCTGATTCTGCCACCCGGCTACGTATATAATATTACGTGTATTTCGTTTTCGAAAATTAGCCGATCATCCACAAAGTGTTGAACTATAATCAGTTATCAACATAATGTGGATGATTCAATCAGGCCTGCCTGATTCTCAGCATCCCACCTCCCCACGCACTGCTTCCAACCCTGCCGCAGTTCCTACCTGAAAATTATTATCACCTTAATGTTCTCAACCTGGTGGTTTGTTTGACCGAAAGGTTTCCAGTGATCGCCGTTTCTCCGTGAGACATTTATTGGCCTTCGCTGAATCAACTTGTCGCTGCATTAAACAGATTATGTCCGGCTTGCTTTGCTCGCTCTTGCTTTTCTGTTGGTCAGTGATTGCGAGTGGCGAAGAAAATCCAGTTCCAGCCGATCAACTTTCAAAAGTTGATTTGCTGATGACAACGGGAGAGGAAACGGAAAACAAAAATGCTGAGTGCCATGGTCAGAATGGGGGAAGGTGTCGAACAGGTTTATGATAAAGCTTTAGCTGGTGACGATACGGTCAGCCAACTGGCCGACTATATTACAAAAACCATGCCCGAAGGAGCTCCCGAAGAATGTGCCGGTGAAGATGCCTTGGCTGTGGCGACCTGGTTACACCACGCTTTCTATTCGGAAGCGGCCCGGTTACGTAACCGCCCTGCCCGTGTCATGCTGGTTCATCTCACTGGGAATCAGCTTGAGCAAAGTCTGGCCGATCTATACGGTTACTTCGGAGGAACAGTTCCGGCGAGGAGCAACGGGGACTTAAAGCCGAATATTATTCTGGCGTGCCAAGAAAAAAGAAAACCTGAAAATGGATCGCCTCGATCCCGTCATTAATTTTGACTGGGAAAGTTGAGTCCAGGTGAGCGTGATCAGTCGTAAGTCATTCTGCGTCCAATGGCGTGGAGGTTTAAAAGTTTGAAGAAAGGGCAGTATGAAATCGTGATGCGTTCTACCGCTGCCTTCCGATGCATTTCGGTAAGTTCGGTCGCATGTTTATCGATAATCATGTGCAGTCTGGAGACAAAAGTGAGTTCCGTAAAACGATTAAACTGCTGGCAGGAAGAGTCTATCCGCTGCAGATTAATTCAGCGTGAACGAAAAACTGAGCAGCCACCGGTGAAAGTGAGTCTTTCGTGGGTTCCTCCCCATGGGGTAGAAGAAATTATTCCGACTCGGAACCTGTTACCGATTTCACCTCCAGCCACGTTTGCTTTGCAGGTCAAGCTGCCTCCCGATGATCGCAGTTACGGGTACGACCGTGGGCTGGCTGTGGACCGGACCTGGGATGAATCAACTACATTTGCAGCTGCGGAATTTGCTGGAATAGCAATTGAAGATCTGTGGCCCGAGTATCTCCGTCGTCACAAAGATGAACCGAATGAGAATCGTGCCTTGTTACGGTCATTTATTTCCGAAATAACTGCTGTTGCTTTTCGAGGTCCGTTAAATGAAGTCGAGCGAAAGTTCTATGTCGATGACCAGATTGATGTAACTGAGGATGACACACTTGCAATTCAGCGATGTTTACTCACTATTTTGAAGTCACCCCGTTTTCTCTACCCCGCGCTGGATCAGGATCGATCGGTCAGTCAGCGTGCGGCCAATCGACTGGCGATGACACTATTCGACTCCCTTCCTGCTGATAAGTACCTTCGTGAAGCGGCCAGCAAAAATGAATTGGAAACGGAAGCACAGATTCGTCAGATCGCCACACGCATGGTGGACGATTATCGCTGTGAAGGAAAAATGGAGGAAATGTTATTTGAATGGCTGAACCTGAGCCATATAGCCGACATTTCCAAAGACGCAACAAAGTACCCTGAGTTTGATCACGAGCTTGTTGCTGATCTTCGATCTTCTCTGAAAGCAACTCTGGAAGATTCAGTGATTGATGCGGATAGTGATTTCCGGCAGCTGTTCGGGGCTGATTGGGTCTATACGAATGACCGCATCGCTGATTTTTATGGAGCGTCCTGGGCAACAGGAGAAGTTCCTGAAGAGAATGTTGAAACGATTGAGATTGATCCTGAGGGGCCAGCTTTCGCGGAGAGGCCTGTTCCTCGTGCAGCGGAGGATTTCTATGGACTGCAAGCGGTCAATCGATTTATTAAAACGAAGGCTGTGGCTCCATACAATCAGGGGATTCTATCTCATCCCTATCTGATGAGTGGGTTAGCTTACACCGATACCTCGTCTCCAGTTCACCGGGGAGTCTTTCTGATTCGGTATATGCTGGGTCGCACATTGCGTCCTCCTAACGCTGCCTTTACCCCCTTCAGTGCTGATTTGCACCCCGGACTGACTACCCGCGAACGTGTTGCGTTACAAACGGGAGGGGAGTCGTGTCAGGTTTGCCACTCAAAAATCAACAGTCTGGGCTTTACGCTGGAGACTTTCGATGCTGTTGGTCGATTTCGAGAGATAGAAGGGGAAAAACCAATTGATCCTTCAGGAAGCTACATCGACCGAAATGGAGAAACAATCACTTTCCAGGGATCGGAAGATCTGGCACAATATCTGTCACAGAGTGAAGAAGCACATCGTGCATTTGTTCATCGAGCTTTTCAGCATTTCGTCAAGCAGCCCATCGCGGCATATGGTCCCGAAAAACTGGACGAACTGATGGTAAAGTTTCGAGAACAAAACTATGATCTGCGGAAGCTGCTTGTTGAAATCGCTGTCATAGCCGCCCTCCCCTTACCTGACCAATCACCTACCACAGCTGGCTCGCCTCAAACTAACCAGTTCCCCACACTGGCCCGCCTGATACAGGAATATTCATGATGAAACACTATCTCTCACGTCGTGACTTTTTAAGGAACACTGGACTGAGCCGCTGGGAATCCATCTTGCGATGGGTTTGCCGAGTCTCGCTGCCGATTCAACCACAGTCGAAAACAAAAAACAGAGATTGATTTTCGTCTTCAGTCCTAACGGTGTCATTCCTGATCATTTCTGGCCAGAGGCAACTGGATCTGAATTCGATTTCAAACGGATTCTCAAACCGCTGGAACCTTTTCGTAATCAGACTATCTCGATGAAAGGGATTTGCAATCTCATTAAAGGAGATGGTGATGGTCATATGCGGGGAATTGGTTGCCTGCTCACCGGGATTGAATTGTTTCCGGGAGACATTCAGGGTGGATCAGATACCCCTGCCGGTTGGTCGATGGGCATCTCTGTCGATCAGTACCTTAAAAATCAGTTTCAGGCTGTTCCGGAAAAACAGACACGGTTTGGTTCACTCGAATTCGGTGTGATGGTTCCGGATCGTGCTGATACCTGGACTCGTCTTTCCTATGGTGGCCCCAACCAGCCAATGGCCCCCATTGATGATCCTTATCAGATGTTCGACAAACTGTATGGTCAGCAGAAAAATCGACAGATGCTCGCTTCTGTACTGGATGGGCTGCAGGATGATTATCGCCGGTTGTCCAGCATGATCAGTTCCGAAGATCGTCGAATGCTGGAAGAGCATCTGGAGATGACACGCCAGCTGGAAAAAGATCTGAAAGTCGAACTCTCCGCAGGGAAAGAGGGTGAGAATGAAGCAAGTCAGGCTGTCGGACACGCTGTGCCAACTTTGCCTGCTAACATTGAAGAGCAGAACGACAATATGCCGCTGCTCACGAAAATGCAGATCGATCTTCTGGTGAACGGTTTTGCGGCGGACTTCGCCCGCATTGCTACTTTCCAGATCACGAACAGTGTTGGTCAACCTCGTATGAACTGGCTTGGAATCGATGAGGGGCATCACACCCTGTCCCACGATCCAGATGATAACGAAGAGTCCTACGAGAAACTGATCAAGATCAACACCTGGTACTGCGAGCAGGTCGCTTATCTGGCGAAACGGCTTTCTGAAACACCAGAACCGGGCAGCGATGGTTCAATGCTGGATCACACGACGATTGTCTGGACCAATGAACTGGGTAAGGGTAATACACACACCCGTATGAATATCCCCTTCGTGATGGTAGGTGGTGGCCTTGGTTGGAAAACCGGATTGTCTTACGATTTCAAAAAGGTCAGCCACAATCGCCTGCTGATGAGCTTCTGCGAAGCGATGGGACATCCAGTCGAGTCATTCGGAAACCCCGACTTCTGCGGCGGTGGTGCTTTGACTGGGCTGACTTAATGCCCGATAAGAACTGTTGATCGAAACAATAACGCCCTCAGTTCCGGCTGAGGGCTTTTTTATTTAGGAGACTTTGGGATGCCTGATGAATAGCATATCCAATTTAGAATCCTTTTTTGTTACAAGATTTACTCTTCAGGTTCTGCGGCTTCATTATACCATTCCTGCACTGCTTCAGGTGGGTTGAGAAGCAATGCTCTTTCTGTATTGGTGTAATCTGGAGGCATTACTTCATCCAGGAGCACAATTTTGTTTCTTTCGGAACCGACGCCGAATAATCCCTCTTTGTCCAGCCTTTTGATTGCCTCCACCATTGCATCAAGACGAAAATTACATTCTGTTATCCATTCCTCATCCGTCATGTCATAGTGAAGCTGAGGTCTCTCGGAAAACAGTTGATCTACTAATTTAAAATTCTCTTCACCATAACAAAAAAATGGTGACTCTCCATAGGACCACCTGATGCATGCTTTGTCGTCTTCGGAAAGATTATATTTTAAACAATACCGATCTAATGACTCTTTTGACCATGCTGAAATACGAGGTGGGTGCAATTCTTGAGATGTGAATAGTGAGAAATAATAGAAGTTTTCAGGATGATTTCTAAAAAGTGAAATTACAGTTGAACGGCAAGCATCCGCAATTGCATTCACTAAGTCCACATGACTGGGGATGTTCATTGTAACCCAGATGCCCTTGTTAAAGTTTCTCGACCAATTTATCGCAGTTCTGAAACATTAGAAACAAAACCTTACCGGCATTTGAGAAAAATGGAAACAGGTTAATAACTGCCTTCTGCCTGTCTCGAACATTCGTCTGCAAGCTCAGGCCATCTTCTGCCTATATGGGAAAAGAGAGAATTACAGGTAAGTCTTTTTGCTTCACCCTGTTCGAGGTTTCTCAGCGTACGGTAGTAGGCAACTACATAGTTGAAACAATATTGGCTGCGGGCATAATCAACTGCTACCTGATGAAGCGTTTCAGGAGCAGAGTCTTTAGACAAAATTACTTCATTAGGATTTCTTGAAGAGTTGTAATCATCAATCGCTTCCTGAAGTAACTCATCAAAGGTGATGTCAGGGAAATTGGGTTTAATCGGTTCAATGCGGACCTTCTCACCCTGTTGGCCTGGTAGATTATTGTAATGCTGTTTATCGCTGTTCATACCAATTGATGAGTGTGGCAATCAGGTTAAATCTTATGGAATAGAAATCGACTCAGATAAGTAACTGATCAGATTCCTGTTCCCAATTTGCATAAATCGGGTCTGAGGCTAGCGGAAGGCTTGGTGATGGGGTGGTCAGGCTGAAGTTGTCGAACCAGGTGAAGGCACTGTCTGCTGCAATCCCTACACTTCCCTGGTTTAGTGCCGTGCCGAAATCTGCCGAGGTGATGAATTCTCCATTGACCGACAGGCTGGCCGTTGAGCCATTAATCGTGACTGCCAGGGAATACCACTGATTCAGATTGATGGTGCGACCGTTGTTGTCCCAGTCAACTGTAGCCAGACGATTGTTCCAGTCTCCCTGGTAATGGCCAATGATCCACTCATTCTGACCCGTAAAGAAACCGGCGTATTTGAAGTCGTTATCATTTTTGTAGTCGAAAATGATAAATCCATTTTTCAATCCTGTTGCTGCATTCAGGGAGCGAATGTCTGCCTCAATGAGGAAGTTGGGTGGAGTTTGGGCTGGATCAAGTGGAACATAAGCAGTGGCGAGTTTCTGGTTGAAAGTATTATTCGTGCGCAGGACTTTATCAGCCCCGGCTCCCACCACTTTCCAATAGAGGGGACGATTGTACTCAAACTGATCGGCTACCGTGTCGTTAAAATCCTCCATGTAGGGGAGGCCGTAGGGTTTCCCATAAGAGACAGAAGAACTGATTTCGATATCATCGAAACTGGTGAGTGAGTTATACCCTGCTACCCCTGCAGTTCCCTGATGAATTCCCGTGGCGAATGTTCCTGAAACGATTTTGATCCCATCGACAAGTAAATCGACATGGGCTCCATCGATTCTGGCGAGTAGTGTGTACTCCTGGATGGAGTTAATAGTTGTGCCCAGACTGCTCATGTCGGTGACTGCGATTCTGTTATTCCAGTTGCCCTGGAAGTGGCCAATGACCCATTCATTCGTCCCGGTAAACATCCCTGCGTACTTGAAGTCGTTGGGAGACTGATAGTCGAAGATCAGGAAGCCATTGTTCCAGACATTACTCCCCTGATAACTCGTGCCGCGCGAGACAATTTCATACTGGCTGGGCAGCGGTGTATCGGTATCGAGGTAGGCTACCCCCAGGCCATAGAGATTGGCTCCGTTGAAGAGCAGTTTCTGTGATCCGTTGATGTTATAGGTTGTCCACCGATTCGATCCGACGAAGGCGAACTGATCTGCGGTGTTGTCCTCAAAATCCTCTGCATAAGGAATTGCTGGAGGCGCTAACGGAGCTTTCATGCCAATGGTGACGTTGTCGAATGAAGTGACCGCGTTGTAACTTGCCAATCCCAATTTGGAAGAGCTGAATGGATTTACAAAGGTTGCACTGGTGACAAGGGAACCATCCACAGAGAGATCCACGCGAGATCCATCAAAGTGCAGGTGCAATAGGTAAGCAGTATCAGGGTCGATCGACTTTCCAAAGTCATCCCAGTCGATCTGTGCGAGGCGATTATTAAAGTTCCCCTGATAGTGGCCAATCACCCATTGGTTTTGTCCCGTGAAGAGACCTGCGTATTTGAAGTCGTTCGCATTCTGGTAATCAAAGATTAGAATCCATTCAACCAGCGGTCTGGTCCACTCACAGAAGTGACTTCTGCTGACATTTCGAAGTTGGCTGGCAGATTTCCGGAGAGTTCAATCAGTGAAACTCCCAGACCATTCGTGCCGGTACTGTCAACCTGATACTGTCCGTTGGTAACAGACCATTCAGCCGGATTTTGCGGGTTGAAGAAAGGAGCCATTCCCTGATCGAAGGATTCCAGTGTGTCGACATGGAGGTCGAAAGTGATCGTCGATTGCACGCCATTGGTGCCTGTGGCGGTGATGATGACTTCCTGCACTCCGTTGTCGCCCGGGCCGGGTGTGTATGACCAGCTGAAGTCACCATTGCCGAGAGGCGTTACTGTTCCCAGAGAAGCTGCAAAGGTGACATTCGTGCCGGGATTGGTACGGAATAAACCGATGTTAGTCGCAGTGACGCCGGTAATCGTGAAGAGATCATCTTCTTCGATATGAACGGAGAGGAAATCGGGTTGATGATACCGACCCACAAAGGTGTCTTCTTGCCCATTGTTGGGGAGATTCGTCACTCCCGGTCCGGGATCGAAGTCGGGGTTCCCGGAGAAGGCGCCTGCTACCAGAAAGTCTCCGTTCTGAGTGAGTAGGGTTTGTTCCAACCGAGCCGCGTTATCGTCGATGACCTGCGTGGCATACAGAAAATATCCATCTTTATCGAGAGCCCAGATATGACGATCTCGATCTGCTCCACTGTTTAATTCGAACGTGCCACTGGTTGGGTCAAAGTCGACAATACCGAGGAATGTTCCGTACGAGTAAACATTGCCGGCAGCATCGACCTCCACGTTGCCATTCTCGTCTCGACCTGCACCTCCGAAGTGTCGTGCCCAGATGAAATCGCCGGAGGGATCGAGTTTGACAGTGAAGGTGTCATAGTCACCATGACTGGTGAGTGGATAGGTTCCCGCACCGGGGTCGAAATCGACCGTTCCTTCAAAATAACCTGCGACAAGCACGTTTCCATTCGCATCGACTGCTATTCCCTCACCGTCGTTCTCTCCCGTACCGGTGAAGTGGCGCGCCCAACCGAAATTACCTGCAGAATCGACCTTGGCAACAAAGACATCACTCTGCCCACTTGCATTCAGGGAGTAGGTATTTCCGCTGGGATCAAAATCGACAGTGCCATAAAAACGACCGGTGTAAAATACATTACCCGAATTGTCGACTTCCAGATGGTAGATGCGATCATTGCCAAAGGCACCAGTTCTATTTGCCCAGACGAAATTTCCGTCGGCATCCAGTTTCATGAGGAAGATGTCGCTGTCTCCCTGACTGGTTAGTTTATGTTCCGCCGCGCCTGGATCGAAATCGGTCGTGCTCCGGAAGCGTCCACCGATATAAGCATTTCCATCCGAGTCGGTCCGGAGAATGTAACTGCGTTCGGTGGAATTTCCACCGATACTTTTGGCCCACAGAAAGTTTCCATCTGAGTCATACTTGGTCACGAAGACATCTTCGAGACCTTTAGGTGACATCTGAAAAACATTTGGACCGGGATCGAAATCGATTGTGCTGTCATACCAACCGGTGGTGAAAATATTGCCGTTACTATCCACATCCAGGGAGATAAAAGTCATGGCATAATCGAAGCCAATTTTCTGGGCCCACACAAAGTCGCCATTCACATCAAACTTGGAGAGAAAAATTCCATAGGAACCGGGGCTGTCCAGGTTGTAAGTTCCGGGGCCCGGATCGAAGTCGACTTGATTCACGAAGTAACCGATTGTGTAGAGGTTCCCTGCCGCATCAGTCGCCAGCTGTTGAGCACTGTCGTAATTGTTCCCACCAAAGCCGACGACGTAGTCGAGCATAGAAGGGTTAACCGTTGTTACTTGTTGAGCAAGGGGAAGTTCAGTCTCGAGCGGGTTTGTTGTTGGGCCGGCACTTTCATTTATTACTGTTCCACTAACAGCTGATAACAGAACCCTCGTTTCCATCGATTCTATGGCATGACTGGGGAGTACGAGGTTTTGCGGCTATGTCTAACGATCTGTTTCCGTGAGAAGAGATGATTCAATCGAAGAAATCTGTCCATGATTCGATAAAACCTGATAAGGGAGAAATGTAGGTAGCCAAAAACCAATTGCAAGCTTGTGCAATTGATCTTCTAAATGTACGAACTTGCCAGCTAACTGTATATCCCGACGATGAAAATTTGGTTTAAGCGGGAATGGGAGTTAAATATCTCCTGTAACATTTAATGGAATGGTTAATTGTTGGGCCATCCGAGTATGAGTTTGAATAAATTTATGCGACTTGAGGATGCCTGGCTCCTTAACCGAATTTGTTATTCTATTAAGAACTGATTCAAAACCCTCTGATGGGTCCCATTGACTCTGTTTTGGTAGTGTCGAGAACAACTACCACCGGGTTTTGAAATAACCTCTAGAATGATATCAACAAATAATTTCTTGATTGAGAATGTTATGACTCTGCAACTACTCCAGGAACAGCGCGATCACATCAGCTATCTCATTGGTGATACTGGACTTTCTTCATTCAGTTCAGAAATCCTGAATGGGGCCTATAGCGCCTACCGTCTTTTGGGGAAAGAGCAGACAGAATCAAGT
The DNA here is from genome assembly GCA_041398805.1 of Planctomycetaceae bacterium. Taxonomy (GTDB): domain Bacteria; phylum Planctomycetota; class Planctomycetia; order Planctomycetales; family Planctomycetaceae; genus Polystyrenella. Next base: position 77,354 of record JAWKUC010000011.1, read on the forward strand.
GAATTGGGCATCAGCCGGTTTGGTGGCGAGCCGGATGTCCCCCAGTCATTTGATACGGCTCAGTTACTTGATTTAGTTTTTATTTATCAGGTCAACATGGCTGATCTACCTCAGGCCAATATACTCGGGCTTCCTGATTCTGGCTTGATCTCCGTTTTTGCCGACATCAATGCGGACTATGGTAAAGCATTCTATTTTGAGGATGTTGAATTTATTCGTCATCGCATGCCTCCGAAAGATCCGGATTATGTTTTTGGAAGAATGCTTCCCTGGACTCTGAATGTAGAAATGGTAGTCGATTTTCCACGCTACGGTGATGACCTTGTTGTTGAAATTATCGAAGCAGGACTGGAGGAAGAATATGAAAAGCTATGTGATCGCTTTGGCTGCTCTTCCGATAAGTTTTTCGGCCAAATTCTGGGACGCTTCAGTGATCTCAACGGCGATATGCGACAGGAAGCGGTGCGCCGATGTGGTGGTGAAACAGACAAGTGGAGATCCTTTTGGAAGATTTTGTCGAGCTACAAATCGGGGTTGGTAATCAGTGATTTCCATGAAATACACGGTTTGATTCAACACCAACATCTACAAGATTTAGACTTCTCCAGAGTTTTCTCCGAGACGACGAACGGCTGATAGCATCCCGAGCTCCGATCTCTAAGTCTTGGAGCCTGTTACTAAACAGTGGTCAGAATCTTTCGATTGCATAGTTAAGCAATCGTGTTGCGTAACTAGCATATTTTTAGCAGTTTTCCACGGATTTCCGGTTTTGTTGTTTATCACGGGTAGAAGGGAGCGTATCAGAATAAGGCATATTTTTCCTGTGGGCCTTCCCCTGTTTATAAATGGGTTATTTAGATGTTCATGACCTCTTTAGCTGTCTTTGTCCGTTCCCTCTTCTCTTCCTTCAAAACACGTGAAAATAGTCGCTCCAAACGAGGTCTGGATTCAGTGTCAGTTGCCTTAGAGGTGCTGGAAGCCAGAGTGCTACTGTCTGGTGTCTCTCCCGAAGCGATCGTTGTGGAAACCGATCTGGCTGTGGAGCTGACTTCTAACAGTGTTGCTGCTGAGCAGGGTAGCAACATCAGTTATGACATCACGGTGACCAACAATGGCCCGGAGGGAGTTACCGATGCTCAGGTCGTCGATCTGGTCTCTCACTTTCTAGAGAATGTATCCTGGACAGCGACCTTAAATAGTGGCGCTGTGGGAAACACGAGCGGTACTGGTGATCTCGATGAGACTGTCGAAATCCCCGCCGGGGCGAGCGTCGAATACGTGCTGACAGGGACAGTGAAATCCGATGCTTATGGCACGATTGCGAATTCCGTGGAAGTCAGCTCTTCTTCGATTACAGATACCGTTCCTGAAAACAATGTGGACGGTGACTCGGAACTTGTCATTCTGGCCAGCGAGGGTGGATCCGGTTACTTTGTGAGAAATGAAGATGGACTGACCCCCGTCACGGACGAGAGTCACCTTATCGAGATTGCCGATTTCAATGGGGATGGTTGGAACGATATTATCTTAATCGAGTATTTCTACTCACCAGAAGCAACGGCAGATAATCAGCTCTGGCTTAATAATGGTGATGGAACCTTTTCTTTAACCGGTCAGAGCTTTGGAGATTTGCAGGTCTATGATTTCCATATTGGCGATCTGGATCAGGACGGCGACCTCGATTTATTCCTGGGTGTAGGAGAGACAACGGGCTACTCATCAACAGCAAATGTCTGGCTCAATGATGGTACGGGCAGCTTCAGTCCCAGCACGCAGGGTCTGCTCGACTACGCTTTTGAAATGTCCATCATGGCCGATCTGAATGGTGATTCCTTCCTGGATATCGCGATTCAAACGGATAATTACGGTGAAACCAATGGCAGCTTACATATTTGGCTTAACGATGGTACTGGTCAGTTCTCCATAAAGCCCGAGGCTATAACTCTACTTGCTCCGTATGATCTGGTGGCGGGTGATTTTGATGGCGATGGAGACATGGATCTTGCCTACACTGAAGACTCATATCCGACGAATGAGTCAAACTCAATGAATGCCTATGTGGGAATTCTATTCAATGATGGCGATGCCAATTTCACAGGTGTCTATGCGGCTGAAGCCTATAACTTTCCTACGTTGAAGGTGGGAGATATTGATAACGATGGCGACCTGGACATGATTTCCGTTTCCTACATGCGTAATTATGCGATTACACTGCCTTACGATGATTATTACATTGCCCATAATATCCTGATCAACGATGGTGAAGGTCACTTCACGAGAAGCAATAACTATGTCCGCACTGCGTACACAGAAGATCTGGAACTGGCTGATATTGATAACGACGGTGATCTGGACTTTATCTTCGCGGGTTCTTACAGAGAGACTTACCCTGACAGTTTCGATAACAACGTCTGGTTAAATGACGGACAGGGTATCTTTGAGCCTGCAGAACATCAGTTCTATGCCGAGTCCGGTGAGCTTAACTATTACATGCACAATATCGCTGTGGGTGATCTGGATAACGATGGTACTCTCGATGCGGTTGTGAACAGCGACACATTCGGCACAGACATCTGGTATAACTCCGTTAGTGGTGAGATTCCTTACTCTCAAAACTTTGAGGGGAATATCCCGGGGATGGAGTATCTGACCCCTGCCACAACGCAAATCGTCAACAACATGGGGAATCAGGTTCTCCAGTTTGATAACTCCGGATTGACCGGTTTGTCACTCGCATTGATTGACACACTCAAACCTTTCCCACCTGCGATCCAGTTATCTGCTGAAGTCCAAACGGCCTCAGGCCCTAATCGATGGTTGGATGGGTTCGTGATCTTTGATTACAACAGTCCCACCGACTTCAAATACGCTGGTATGTTTACCGGTCAGAACCAATGGGTCATCGGGCATTACCAGGGGAACTTCAGTAACCGCATCGCTCAGGTTGACTGGGATGATACCAGCCGCACCATCAAACCGAACCAGTCCTATCTGCTGCAAGTTCTATTGATGGGACTGATGTGGAACTGATTATCGATGGTGAATCCGTCGTCTCTGGCCAGTTTGCAGAGTCAGTCACTGGTGGCAAGGCAGTATCTTGCTGCTTACAACAGTGTTACTCAGTTCGATAATTTGAACCTGACATTCCCGCTTCCCGGAGCAGTTGATCTCCCCTACTCGACCGTTTTGATTTTGGCAACTGATTCCTTTGAGGCAAATACTCCGGATAGGGCTGATGTCATCACTAAAGATATGAAGGTTATCTGAAGGTTAATTCAATGAATGGCAATGGCCTGGCTGTTGCGACCGTAAACCGCTGCTCAACTACCGGTCGATTTTGAAGTCGCCACTGCATGACTTCTAATTCACCGGAAAATGGCATGATGGTTTCCTGATCTTCGACTATGAAAGCGACACCGACTTCAAATACGCTGGTATGTTCACTGGGCAGAATGAATGGGTAGTCGGTTATTACCAGTGAAACTGGTCGAATCGCCTGGTTGACAGTGATTGACAATGTCGGTAAATCGATCGATGTCGGCACTGAGTACGCCGTGCATCTCGGATATCGACGGGACTGATGTAACCCTGTCGGTGGATGGTGAAATGCTGGGAACAGCTGTTTTCCTGCAATGAATGGTGGCATGTCGGAGTAGCCACCTACAACGCCAATACCTGTTCAACACTTTTGAAGTGGGCGATCTCGTCGCCACCGGTGCACCACAGAATTTCCCTTACATGAAAGGCAAGACTTCGAGTCTGAACCTTTGGCGAATTTCAGACGACACCGGGAACCGTCGCTTCCATCATTAATGTTGATGGGAAATTATCGTTTATCGTGACCAGATGGTGACCTTGATGAGGTGGTCATCGCCTCAGAAGTATCCATTAATTGATCATTATGATGTGGCGGTTGATTTTTTGTGACAGCAGAGACTGATTTTCCTCGTGGTGTGATCGTCTTTGATTATCAGGATGCAGATAATTATAAATACGCCGATTCGGAATTACGGGTATGTTCGGCCATGTGGTTGACGGCGTTGATCAGTTCGTACTCACTTCGAATCTTTCTGAGTCAACAGGTAGGACGATCTATGACCGCAATGAACCTTACACTTTGCACCTGCGGGTCGACAATACCTATGCCGAGCTTTCTCTAAATGGCGAATTGCTTATGCGAGGGAATTATTATGAGAAGTTTAAAGGAGGGTCTGTTGGAGTCACTTCTCTATATGGAGTAACTCAGTTCGATAATTTCAAAGTCGCTCCCGTCATTGAAAATGAATTGATCAACACACCTCACTACTACAATAATTTCAACAATTTCACATTTAATCAGCAGTCTCCTTACGAATTCGTGCAACAGGAATTGTTTGAATTCGTGAATGTCACCAACGACTACTTCAAACTGGATGCGTCCAGTTCAGCTGGTCTCGGGTTAATGCTGCAACCAACGCCTTATGTGTTGCCGGAAGAGTTCCAGGCGGGCATTCAAGTGACACTCGAAAGTGGAGTGGATCGCTTAAATAACGCTTATCTTATTTTCGATTATGTCAGCGAAACCGACTTCAAATATGCCGGTGTTTCTGCAGATTCTGGTGAATGGGTGATTGGACATTTTCAGGGAGGCTTCAATTCACCCATTGTTGCCAACAGTGCGGAATCGGTGAATAAGCCGATTGAACTCGACAAAGCTTATGCTTTTCACCTGACGGTGGAAGGGGCACATGTTGAACTCCGCGTAGATGGAGATCTAGTTGCCGAAACGACTTTTGCCTCACTTGTGAATGTTGGTATGACCGGTTTCGGTGGCATTAGCTCGGTTGTCTGCTTTGACGACTGGACATTGAACAGTTATATCTCAAGAGGTAATGCTGCTGAATTTCCTTTCATGACAGATTTTTCGAGTGGCGATCCAAATATTGGGTATTTGAAGCCGGTGATAAATGATCATGTGAATTATTCGAGCAATCGAATTTATATCGGAGTGGATCCTGGTTATTTAGAATTTGGGATTATTCGAATTCCATTTCAGGATCCACTTCCCTCCACATTTGAAATGCAGATTGATGCCAGAATGGAAGATGGTGGGGCTGCTACAGCGTTTCTGATATTTGATTACAAAAATGAGAATGATTTTAAATATGCCGGTGCGCTGGCAGGTCAAAATCAATGGATCATCGGCCACTGGCAGGGAGTCAATTTAGGTCAACGGGAATTAACCGTTGACTGGGATGATCAGGGACGCACGATCGATAAGTATGTCTATTACACACTGGATGTGAAAATCGATGGTGCTGATGTTGAACTGTCAGTCGATGGTGAATCGATCGGTACAGCCACATTTGATGATCCTGTGACTGGTGGAGGAGTTGGCTACGGCAACTGGGCCGGCGTTGCCCGATATGACAACTTCTCCGTTTCTGAACTTCCCGTTCCTTCACCTGTAGCATTTGATGCACTGTTTGCGAGTCTAAATTCTGAAGGGGAGACGATTCTGAATTGAGAACGAGTTCTCTTGAGCTGAACAAATTCTCTATTCAGCGTAATTGCAGTAGATCAAGTATCGATCAAGGAGAGGCCAAATTGATCTGCTATCGTTCAATAATGTAATTCATGCAACGCTTCAGTATGAAATATAAGGAGTTACCTCATTGGCACAGTAATCGCTCTGTTTACAAACAGATTGTGACGAACCATGTCTGCCAATGAATAAGGAGTCTCCTCATGTTTGGCTGGGTCATGTTATTGCTGGTGGTGGCGATGTTTACACTGGATGAATTCTCAGTCTCGGCTTTGGAATTCTGGGAGTTCAGTCTGCTGTGCGTCATTCCGCTAATTATGCTTGTGTTCATGTTCTATAAACATCGTCCACGCTCATTTTCAGAGCGTTAACATACGGTCACGAGTTCGATTTAGAACAGAGTCAGCTACTTCAATGGGGAGACATTACTGACAAAACAGGGAGGAGAAGCATGCCAGCCCATCACGTCGATCTTGAAAAACAAATCAACTTCGAAGATATGAGTCTCACAACTTGGAACCTAAAAACATTTGCCCGTGAGCTGGAACTGCCTGAATTCGTTCCAACACGATGTTTCGGTAGCGGAATGATGCAGACATCCCTTACCTGGCTGAAGCGCGTATCTGATTCGAGCTGGGATCAATATGAGCGACGTCATTTAACATTACCTATCAGCGATGGGACTGGTGACTGTTTAACTGCTGAGCTGATTAAGCCAGATGATCCCGAGGCCGAAGCTCGTCCCCTGATTGTGTTATTACATGGTCTAGGTGGGACATCTCAGAGTGTCTATATGCGGAGTGCCGCACTGTATCTCTGTAAGCAGGGATATCGAGTTGTCTGTTTGAACTTTCGCGGAGTTGGAAATGCCTCTGAGAAGTGTGACCACATTCATCATCCCGGTCGTTACTCCGACTTGACAGCTTTGTTTAATGAAGTTGGCTCCAGTGAATCCTACGAGCAGGAATTATCAGCAGGAGTGATCCTGGTAGGCTTCTCTCTCGGGGGGAGCGTTCTATTGAACTATCTTGCACGTGAAGATTTGGATTCACGAATCATTGGAGCAGTTTCTGTCTCCGCTCCTCTTGACCTTATGGCCACTTCCAAATGCTTAAAGCTGCCAACGCGATGGATGTTCCAGTATTACCTGCTACAGAAAATGAAACAGGAATTGCTATGCCCCGCTTCCCGAGTGACTGATAAGGAAAAAGTCTGTATACGAAATGCTTCCAGCGTCTGGGAGTTTGATAAGACGTTCACGGCGCCCCACTCAGGATATGACACTGTGGAAGAGTATTACCGGGACAACTCAGCAGGACCGGTGCTGGATCGAATAGAAATTCCAACTTTGCTACTCTTCTCGCTGGATGATCCCATCGTTGATGGGAGTGAATATACCAATCGCAACTGGCACTAGAATGCATATCTGCTTCCAGTCCTTACTGAACAGGGTGGCCACGTCGGTTTTCATGCTCGTAATGGCTCGTTACCATGCGATGCTCGACGTTGGCATGAGTACTGTATCAAGCAATTCGCTGAGCAACTTCAGCGTGATTATTTAACGCCAGAAAATACCCACCGGCAACTGAGTGAGAATATGGCGATCTCCAGCAGTTCTTAAGTTTGAACGTAATTAAGTTCATGGCTTGAAAGTTGCAACTCAACTTACTGCGGCCTGACAGCGTCTGAGATTCGAATGATTCAACTGGATTCTGATCTCATGCTGCTTCACGATACTGTGAAACCAGATTGTCAGTTGTAAGGCTGTTCTGGTGGCGTAAGAAATCAGCGTGTTCCCGAATCTTGAGGTACTCTGTTGAGCACAGCATCCTCCAGGACATCCATGAGGCGAACGACAGAAGTAAGGCGGCGGTTGTGCCGGTGAGCATTGCAGTGCGATACCACTCCGCGGTGGAGTATTGGTTGTAAAGAAAAAAGTTGAAACTGATCGCAACCAGATATGCGTTTACTGCCCAACCTCGACAAATTCGGATGCGTGTTCTGCCATATTCATGCATATCGGCAAGGCGATCGGAGGTGCTGAAAATAAGGCGTCGTGCGTTCTGATATTCCCTTTTTTCATTAAAGTAACGGGCCCTCAGAGGAGCGCTGAAAAGTTTGTCGAATACATAATCGGCAAGACGATCTGTGATGATTCCCAAAAGGTAAACCAGGGCTAGGAGGACAACCACCACGGAATAGTTCTGCAGCAATTCAATGTGAACCCATTCCAACCCAAACACACCCATCACGGTGAGAACAATCCAGCAGGCCGCCCCTACTCCAATTACAAGCAATTCGACGAACAGGTTTGTCGTGGTCATGGGTACGGATTCTCCCCGGGTACAGATATCTCTGCGGGGGAACCGTATCTACTCCGTGAAATCGAGTCAATATCGATGTAATGAACGTTCTGCTCTGAGTTCAATGTCTCAGGCATACAGAAAAGGCATGCCACCGACTCTAAAGTCGGTCCTGATGTACTGGAGTCTTCAAAAAGGGGTAATGCCGTCACATCGTCTCCATAGGACGAAGCGGCCCCCTTATTTCCGTGGTGAAAAGGTATTGATTGAGGAGCGGGACGACTCGAGTTTGCAGGAGCAGATGCTTAGCTGATTCTCTGAAGCTCCATCATGATTCGATTATCTGACTTTTCGTCAATCATGATATTCTTTCCACATCGGAAGAGAATGTGACCGGTGATGGGGTACTCAATGCTGTGGATAATTTTATTGAGCATCTACTCCGAAGCAGACTTAGACATGGCACTCTAAAAAACAAGTGACTGTATTCCTCTGCATATTACAACTTTCAAAATGATAAATGCAATGAGTGGACAGTGAAGGCAGTAAGTACCTGTTTGAAATGATTCGAGGCTACCAATCAAGGTGACAAAGAGAGTTCAACTTGAAATCAGTACAGTGGAAAAGTGTTCGTTAGATTTATTGTTAGCAATGAAAAATGCCTTTTAAACTCAAACTTAGATTGTGTATCTGAAAATCCAAATTATGAGTAATTAAATAAAAACAGATATTCATAGTTGATCTTTTTGTGTTTCGCTTTATTTGTGTTGTATCTCACTTTCAATAATTCATTTCTTGAATGCAACTTCTGAATAACAGACGAATGTCGTGGAGAGGTCATCAGACAGATTGTATCCTCGCCATTTGTTGTTCCTCATAAATCAATTCTGCTTACATTATCTAGATGGTCATTCCAAATCTCTTCGTTAAGATACCATGCTATTTCAAGCAGCCAATAATTAGGCAATTGATTCAACCTTCGTCTGATTTGTCTTTGTTATTATCTTTAATTCTCTAATACTGATCAGGCAAAATTCGAATTGCTGTTGTTTCTGAAAACTTTATTCGTAATACAAAATGGTAAATGTATACGCATAAAAATCAAAATCAGATATAAACCAGACTTACTAGAAATAATTCCTTTCAGGAATCAATTCCATTTCTCTTATAACAGATTACTGTTAAACCCTCAAAGTCTCGCATCTGGAGTTCAAGGAGTGCATGATGGGCCTCATTTGTAATTGCTCCTTATGGACGAGCATATTGTCCACGCTACCTGCTCTACTCGACTGATCCAAACAGCTGAATCTGCTGTGATTTCTGAATCGAGACGCATCTTAACCGTAAGATGCTTTCTCTGTGTCTCGATGATTGCTTAATACTCACCTTGAAGTCTTCCAGGTTGGCTGGCAAGAAGCTGCCCTTGCGCGCCGACATTTCCCTACAGCTTTTCCATACTGATATTGGTTAAGGGCTTGTCAATGAAATTATTCTACTGGTTCGAAACGCTCCGAAACTCTGTTAGAAATAATCTTACTCAACGCAAAGTGCTCAAACGTCATCGAAACGAGCACAAAAAAATTCCGGCTTCAGTTGAGAACCTGGAAGAACGTCTGTTACTGACAGTCACAACGACTGATCTCAATCCAGATCCTCGGGTGATTCAAATTCCCCTGCTTCAGGAGATGTGGATCCAACTTCGATTAATCATGATTTGTTGCCGTTCGAGACTGTGGTGGACACGGTAACCTTGAATCTTGATCCGAACGCCGGTCCCCTTCAATACCTACTGCCGATATTGTGTTTGTCATTGATGAGTCGGGATCGATGGGTGGGGAGCATGCTCTGATTGCTGAGATGGTCGCCGATCTTGAGAATCGCTCGAGCTTCGTATTACGGATAACCGGTTTGCGTTGGTAGGTTATCTTGCCGAAGGGTCGCTGTTTAATATGGCACCCCAGGATTTGGTGATCTCCATATATGATGAATCAGGGACACTTGTAGATCAGGCGAACGTTCCCAAAGAGTACGAAGATAATTCCGGCGGGAACAGCGCTTTCATTCGTGCTGAATTTAATTTGCCGTCTGATGGGACTTACTATGCCGTGGTGGAGACGGCAGAGTTGGATCAGCTGGGACTCGTCTCGATTGATGCCGAGAACTACGATAATTCTACGACAGGGGCCAGTGGACACACCTGGTCAGTGGAAGGGAATTACAGTGCTTCCGGGACAGAAGTGGTCGAAGCGGGACCCAATAGCGGGACGAGTTATACCTCTGCAGAAGTCGGCAATTCTCCTCGTCTGGATTATCAGGTGAATTTTGAAGAGACAGGAGATTATTACGCCTGGGTACGCGGAAAACGCCCCAACGATCAGGGGGATCGGGTTCACCTGGGGATTAATGGTGATATCGTAACCCGCAATGGACTTGATTTCTTCGAAAATAATCTCGGTTGGGCTCGTGCCTCGGGAACAATCACGGTTTCGTCCACTGGCGAAAAAACGTTGAACATGTGGATGGGTGAAGATGGGGTCATTATCGATAAGATCGTCCTCACCAAGGATGTGAATTACAGCCCGACTGGTCAGGGGCCCGCACAAAGTGCACAGTCTGGGACAGATGTCTTCCTGCAGAATTCCAGTTCTCGCGAATTCGGATTTTTCCTGGAGGATAACTCAACTGCCGTTATTAACTCGGCGCTTTCGTTTAATACTCCCTATCGCGGTATCGTGTCGCCCACCTCTACTCCGCACACTTACACTTTCACCACCTCCAGCAGTACCGAATTGCTGTTCGAGTCACTGAGTCCCGATGCCACTTATGAATGGACATTAACAGGGCCTGGCGGAGATGTCGTGTCGGATCAGGGATTTGATTTGAATGACTATCTGCTTACAGCCGCAACGGGTAGTTACACGTTGACGATTAATTCTGTTTCCAGTCCGATGGGTAACTACGGCTTCCGGCTGGTTGATTTATCGGCTCCAACCTCACTGACTACCGGGTCTTCGACGACAGCTACAATTGATCCTGTTACTGAATCAGCTGTTTATAGTCTGTCGGCGACTGCCGGACACCAGTATTACTTTAACGCCACCAGCTGGAATGGAACGAGTGGAGCACGCTGGCGTTTGGTCGATGCTTCTGGAACAGTCCTTTTTGATGCCAGTATGAATGATGATCATGATCTCATTACCACCAGCAGTACGGGGACTTATTATCTGATCGTTGAGGGTGACGTTCAGGAAACTGCGACTACTGCAAGAAGTTTCTCTTTTACAGTGGAAGATCTCGGCACCGCTGCCAGTAACACGCAAGCACTGACATTGGGGACAACGGCCAGTAGTTCTCTTTCAAGTGCGGGTGAACAGGAACATTATACGTTTACGTTGGGAGCAGCGGCGCTCTTATACCTGGACTCAATTACAGCGGCAACCAACCTTAACTGGTCATTAACAGGTCCAAATGGAAATGTCATTGAATCGCAAGCCTTTAATGGTGGAAACCAGGTGCTGTCGTTAGCTGGTGGCAGTTATACCCTGACTGTGGATGGAACCGGGGAGGCGACCGGCAGTTATTCATTCCTGCTGGATACTCTTTCTAATCTGGCGTCAACCATCACGCCTGATACAGCGAAGAGTGGTACACTTGATCCAGCGGGTGAATCGCACGTCTATCAGTTTTCTGTCACGGCTGGAGACAAGTATTCGTTCGACAGTCAAAGCTGGTCCGGTTCGTCTGCAGCTCGATGGAAACTGGTAGATCCTTATGGAAACATTCTATTTGACGAGTTGTTGAGTGCGGATGTGGGAACAATGCATTTCCATGAGGGGGGAACTTATAGCCTCGTTCTGGAAGGTGACGAAGCCGATAGTGGAACACCAGGCTACACATTCAACGTCGTCTCTCAGGGGAGCGATACTTCCGACCCAGCCCCTCTCGCGTTGGCACAAATTATCAGCGGGAACATCAGTACGAGTGGTGAGCAGGACGATTTTACATTTACTCTGGCCTCTGCCGGACTATTCTACCTGGATGCCTTGAATGATAATGGCCCTGTGCGCTGGTCTCTGACGGGTTCCACAAGTGGAACCGTTGTAACGAATCGAACATTCGCATCCTCCAACGCCAACGGAGTAGCGAATGCGGATGCTGTGTTAAGTCTGGCGGCAGACACTTACACACTGACGATTGATGCGGAAACAGGTGTGACAGGGGATTACGCGTTCAGCCTGCTTGATTTGAGTGGAGTCGCCACTGCGCTCACTTCGGGAGTTGGAGCGACCGCCACATTTATGTCTCATGAAACCAGGGTTTACAGTTTCAGTGCCTCTGCGAACGATCGGTTACATCTCACGATGGATGACTGGACCGGATCGACTGAAGCCAGATGGCGCGTAGTTGACAGCAGCGGGTCTGTAGTCACTTCTGGGCTCCCTGGTGAGGGGGTGGGAGCAGTTACTTTAACAGCGGGGGGAACATATTATCTGCTGGTCGAGGGGGACTTGGCAGAAACGGTTCTCAACTCCGAACTTGATCTGATGATCGAACTCAAAGCAATCACTACCTCTTTCCTCCACTTACCTTGGGTAGCTTAACGAGTGGTACGCTTTCCACTGCTGGCGATACGCACGAGTACACCTTTGCAGGGACTGCTGGAGAGACTTTGCTTCTCGATTTCAACTCGGCCGCTACCACAGATCATCAGATTACTCTGCGTGGACCGCAGGGAGAAATTCTGCTGACGACGAATTACAGTAGCACCAATGTGGCAAATCAAATCAGTAATCTTATGCTGAATGTGACCGGGACTTATCAACTGGTTGTCTCAGCAGAGAACAGTTCCACGGGGACTTATGAATTTCAGATGACTGTCCGAGACGGTCTGCTGATGCATCATGATGTGGCTGGTACGTTGGATACAGTTTCTTCAAGAGAAGTATTCAAATTCAGCGGTCTGGCGGGTCAGAATGTGCAGATCAAAATGGATGTCTGGGGAGATGCAGCGGATCTCTCTTACGCGGCCGGCCGACTTTCCACTCTGGGTGGAACGGAAGATGGTTACAACGCGCTGGATGTCAGTCTGGAGTTGCTTGATTTACGTGAGAATGCTTCCAAGCATGTAATTCTAATCACCGACGAAGACCGGGATAATCATAATACAGGCTTGTCAATATCCAGTATCGATGCATTACTTGAATCGATGGATATCACCCTGCACTCAGTGGTGAATGCGACAATTGATACGACCGGCCAATCAGAAAATGCTCTCGGTATTGATGGGACTGCCACAACTTCCAATGCGTTCTTCGCTGATGGATCAGGGGGATACACGAGTGAGGAAAGTAACGGAGTTGATTTTGTTAATGCATTCGTTAATACAGAAGCTCATTACATCGATCTCACATTCAATGTTGCTGATCACGCGGGGACTGTATGGGACCTGAATCAGTTGCGGGCGGGAGGTGATGTTGGGACGTCCTTCTCTACTGCCCTTTCCTTCTCTAAAGCGTTTGTGGATGTGATCACCGATCAGGTCGGTGAAGACTTCTACTCACTCATTCTGTCTAAAACTGGTGTCGATTATGAAATCATCGATAGCACCATCACGGAAACTTCGGTTAGTTTTGATATCAAATTCACAGAGAATGGAGCTTCGCATCTATTCGATCTGGAATTTATTCAAAATGGTGATACGCAAAACCCTGTAGGGACAATCCCGGTTGCGCTTACGACCAGTTATGTACAGTTAGTTGAGGATTCTGATTTTAATACGACTTACAGCGATTCATTCACTCTCTCCAGTGGAACGACTGCGCTCGCACTTCATTTTCGAGATCTCAATTTCGACACCACAACAACCAACGATGTCAATGATGCCTTCGAGCTGGCACTGGTAGATGCCAATGGAGACCCGGTCGTCGGGTCGATCTGTCAGGGGCGGGATAGTTTCTTTAACTATTCAGAGGGAGAATTACCCAACTTCGGGAATGGTGTTCTCTTTGAAACAGATTCGGCCTCACAGGTCAGTACAGTTACAGTCGATGTCTCCCATCTGACAGCGGGAACCTCACTGACATTAATTGCACGCCTCGTCAATAATGATACTGACACCACCACTTCTGTTGTGCTTGATCCACATCTCTTCCAGCTGATGCGTCTCTCCTGTCAGCAATCCCACAACAGACAGCCCGGCTGAATCTGATAATACACCCCAGACAATCTATCCAGACCGGATGGAGGATGTGACTTCCTTCAGCAATATTACCTACCACGAAACATCCTTTAATGCCGTCACGGAGATCATGTATACCTCCGTGGAGCTGGAAAACACATCCAGTGAGGTACTCCGTGGGCCGATTCTCGTGGGTGTGCAGAATATCTCCTCGGTGAATGTCAGTCTCACAAATATCGATGGAACATTACCGGGTGGAACTCCTTATTATGACATCTCTCATCTGCTTACAGGCAGCACCTGGGATCCAACTGAGGTTCTGAGTGGTTTCTCGCTGCAGTTCTCGAATCCGAATCAGGAACAGTTCGATTTCGATATCGTCATTTATGCGGATTATCTGGAATCCATTACAGGAGCCGCTACTGTAAATGAAGGGTCCACTTACACGCTTGATCTGGAAGCGAGTGATTTCAATGTGACCTCCTGGCAGATTAACTGGGGAGATGGAACGAACTCGACCATAACAGGTGGTGTGTTGACGGCCACACATACATATGCGGATGGCCCCAATAATTATACGATTACAACCACGGCAACAGATGGTACAGATACCTACGCGACCAATGATATTGCCGTAACTGTCGTGAATATTGATCCAGTTCTTACAATCAGCGGTGCAGCGAATGCACTAAAAAATATCACCTACACGCTTGATCTCAGTGCGATTGATCCGGGTGATGATACTCTGACAGAATGGGTGATCAATTGGGGAGACGGGACGACTCCCCAGACCGTTCCCGGGTCGACAATGTCGGTCGATCATATCTTCACCGCATCGGGTGATTTCACTATCTCAGCAACTGCCACTGATGAGGATGGGACTTATAATTCGAACACGCTGGATGTTCATGTCTCAGAAGTCTTCCTTATTGAAAACAGTGATTTTGTCGTTGAGCATCGATACGAGTTTACTCTGGATGGAGTCACTGATGCGATTGAGATTCCAACTTATGATTTGTTCTTCGATACGAATGATTCTGTCTCCATTAACGACGCATTTGAACTCGCCCTGGTTGATTCGAACGGAGATTCAGTGGTCGGTACAATCATGGCGGGTCGTGATGCCTTCTTTAATCAGACAGAAGGCGAAACAGTAAGACTTGGTGGAGGCGCGATTTATAATGCAGGAACAGGTGTGGTCACCATTGATGTGACTCATCTGCTGGCAGGAACATCTCTGACCATGATTGCTCGTCTGGTCAATAATGATGATGACACGACGACCTCGGTCGGTCTGGCTGAAAATCTGACTTTCCTGGCTACATCTCTCCCGTCGTCGACCCTCCACAACAACTCCAATACTTCCGATACCACACCGCAGCCGATCAATCTCTCCGAACTTGAGGATGTCACAGACAGTATTCGTGTAGATTACACCGTCACCTCCTTCAATGAAGATACGGACCGACTGGACGGCTGAATTCAACTCACAAATCAAGGTATTTACTCTGTCAGAGGTCCCCTGCTGCTGGGTGTTCGTGGTATCAGTGTCCCAATATGTGCGACTGGAAAATGCTGATGTCGTTGGGTCGGATGGAACGCGTTACTACGATTTAAGTCAATTTCTGTTTGATGATCAAACTTCCTGGTTTGGCCAGGGGAATCAACTATCGAAGAAATATTCCTGAACTTCTCCAATCCCAATCATGATCAATTTGATTATGAAATTGTGCTGCTTGCAAAATTGAATCAGGTCCCGGAATTCACAACTACAGCCAGAACGGAAGTGATTGCTGGCGAGGAGTACAGTTACGATTCCGATGCAGTCGATCCGGATAATGATACGCTCACCTACAGTTTGATTTCCGGGCCAACAGGATTAACTATCGATAGAGATACCGGTCTGATTACCTGGACCACGTCCCTTTCAGATGCCAATTCCTATGAATCAGTCACAATACAGGCGGAAGATCCTTACGGCGGACAAACCACACAGGAATTCGTAATTCATGTGCGGGATACTGTGGCCAACAGGCCTCCCCGATTTACATCGATTCCAGTTATCGATGCCTACGTAGGAATAGAATACACTTATCAGGCGACGGCATTTGATCCTGATGGGGATACTCTGCTCTTTTCCGGATACGACATACCGGGAGGCGACTTCACAGTCGGTACGGATGGTGCCGTAACCTGGACGCCAACAGCAGAGGATATCGATCAATATTTCGACGTGGAGCTTCAGGTTGAAGATGGAAATGGCGGGTCAGCCCGTCAGGCATATCAAATTCGCGTGCATGCGAATCCCGCAAATCATGATCCGATCATTATTTCTGATCCCCAGACAGTACATCATCTTCCCACACCCTCGAATGTAGCAACAGGGACCGTTACTCCCGAACTGATCAGTCTGTTGTTGGGTGAAGGCGAAACCGAAGTTCAGCCTGTCTTCTATACATCACCCATTGGTGAACTCAGCCAGGCGGCAGACATCGTGTTTGTTGTTGACGAATCGGGCTCCATGGATACGGAACACGAATGGTTGGGTGAAATGATCAATCAGTTGGAGAGTAACCTCACGACTGAGGGGATTGCTCCTAACTATTATGGTCTGGTGGGTTACCTGGCGACGGGACGTGCGATTACCAGCTCAGACACCTATCGAATTCGCCTGTATGACAACAATAACAATCTCGTTGAAGAGAAGACTGTAAATGCAACCTATTCTTCGCCCGATATTACCCTGCCGACGGATGGGACTTACACGATCGTTGTGGATGCCCCCGGGCAAAGTGGACTGACCAACACCAGTTACATCCTCAAAAATGTGGTGGATGTTCCCGTCGTGACTTCTGGTTTGAATGTCGATTACAGCGGGACTATCAATGCAGGAGAATCCGTTACCGCGAACTTTGCTGTCTCAGCGGGTCACGAAATCTATGTTGATACGATTGATGTCGACGATGCTGCCGTTGTTTATGACCTCGTACATGAATCAGGCAAAGTCGTCTTCTCGGGCAAGAGTGCATCTACCAACAGTGGCGTGATTTCAATTCCGAGATCAGGCAACTACACCCTTACCGTCAGGGGCGCTGATTCAGCAAGCACTGGTGATTACAGCCTGCGACTCGTCGACCTGGAAACGGTTACTACCATTGACACCAGTCTCTCAGCGGGAACTCAATCTGGAACATTAGAGACGGGATATGAGGCGGAGTATTATCAGTTCACTGGTAATGTCGGAGATTTACTGAATCTCGATTCGTATTCCACAGGAACTGATACGGCTGTGATTTCACTGGTCAGTCCGAGTGGAAATATTCTGCTTGATAATATCGATGCTAATAGTGATTCAGGTCTCGTTGTTCTTCCGGAATCAGGTACTTTTCTGGTCGTTGTTGAGAATAGTTCCGCTGTGTCCGCAGATTATGAATTCAAGCTTGGTGACCTGAGCACTGCTGCCTCAATTTCGATGAATTCGACCATTTCTGGCTCGTTTGATACGGTTGCCAAAACGAATATAGTCAAATTCGATGCTACTGCTGAAGATTTGATCCTCTTTGATGTTACATCAAGGAGTGGTGCTGCCAATGCGAGTTGGGAATTGCTTTCACCCTATGGTACGAGTCTGTTCTCAGGTGAGTTCAGTTCTGCCACGACTTCTGACCAAACAGCCTTTACTCTCTGGGACTTATTATCTCCTGTTAAAGGGCTCTCCGCTGGATGCCTCTGGCGGTACCTATGAATTTCAGTTAAGCAGCCAGACGGTTTCTTCTTCTGCGATGACTTTAGGGACAGTGGTGAATGGAACCATCAGCTCGGCCGGTGATTATGACTTGCATACATTCACACTTACAGAGTCGAAACTGGTTTACTTCGATTCTCTAACTAATAATCCACTGCTGAACTGGTCGATTGGCGGTCCCAGTGGAAACATTGTTGATCAGGTTCGACTATCAGATCGGACGCGAAATATCTGGCCAACAGCAATGTCGCTCTCGATTTGGCACCGGGAACCTACGTCGTCAAGATCGCCAGTAACAGGCATTCCACCGGCGACTATCAATTCCAGTTGCTTGACCTGCATGCTGCCAGCGTGGCGAACTACAACAAAAACATCTCCTTCTCGATGTCTCCCGGAAATGAAACGAATCGCAGAATCTTTTCCGCCAATGCGGGAGATAAAATATTCTTTGATTCCGTTTCGGCCACAATTACCAATGCTGGTTACTGGAGATTGATTGATCCGGATGGTGATGTTGTCTTTACCAGAGCTACTGGTGTTGATGGTGGTTATCAGGAACTGACCAAAACGGGTACTTATACAGTCCTCGTTGAAGGGAAATCGAGTTCCCAATCTGCCTGGACATTCAATTACAAGCTTACCCCTGTTTATCTTGTCGGGACTTCACTGACGCTTGGACAGACGACATCAGATTCCATCTCTGTAAGTGGTGAACAGGATGTCTATTCATTCACATTAACGCAAGATGCATTCATGCATTTTGACCCGTTAACTGATGATTACAGTATGCGTTGGTCTCTGTATGGTCCCAATGGAGTGGTAAACAATACCACTTATCATTTCACGGCTTATGATGACGGGAATAACGACGACGAAATCAACAGTAAGATGTTATTAGAGTTGCTACCCGGAAGCTACTCCTTACTGATTGAGCATGATGGAACGGGGACGGGTGCTTACAGCTTTGTGATGCGTGATCTCCTGACCGAGACGATCAGTTCTCTGGCCACTGATGGCTCAACCAATACAGGCTCACTGAATCCTGCCAATGGAACGAGCTTTCATGAGTTCACTGCGACCGCTGGAGACACACTTTCATTCACAAATACAGTGACAAGTGGATCGAGTGCGGGATATATCCGGTTGCTGGATCCAGATGGCGTTGTCGTACTGGAAACTGGAAGAAACAATGATTTTGTACAGACCCTCAACAAAACCGGAACTTATCTCTATCTGGTTGAAGGTGAGATGTATACCACCGTGGTTTCGAACTACAACATTGAAATCGAAACCTATGTTCCCCCTGGATCGGGTGGAGGTTCCCCGACTGTTAATACGGCTGCTCTGACAATCGGAACCAGTGTTGCCAATTCTGTTGCCGTAAACGAAATTGACGAATTCACCTTTACTCTGGCGAGTGCAAAAACGCTCTATTTTGATGCCAGAACATCTCAGGCTAATCTGGAGTGGACCTTAACTTCCGATACGAATGGTGATTTTGTCATCAATCGCAAGTTCACACAGAGTAATGCCGGTGATATTTCGGGATTGGATGTACTGCTGAATCTCCCGGCAGACGATTACACGCTGTCGATTTCAAATGCCGGGTCCACTACGCTTTCTTACAACTTTAATCTGCTTGATCTTGCCAGCGCTACCTCGCATGACATTAATACATCCAGTTACGTCAGTGGTGATTTGAATTCCGGATCCTCTACAGACATCTTCTACTTCAGTGCCACAGCTGGTGATATTTTCAATATTTCCAGTCAGGACGTGGGTGGTAGTCAAGCCCTGGAAACAGGTCTCTTGCGCCTGGTCGAACCAAACGGAAATGTTGTACTGGAAGTCAATTATGATGCGAATTATAACGGTTTCGTAGCGGAGACAACCGGAACCTATTATCTCCTGCTTGAAGGTGATGATGGCAGTAATGATTCGGAGTACGAATTTACTGTTTACAAAACAGGCACTGGCGGGTCCGTCCCCAGCGCAACATCACTGACTTTGGATCAGACTCCAGTGATATTTCGACGTCAGGTGAGGTCGATTTGTATGAGTTCACGCTCGCCAGTGATAGCCTGCTCTACTTCGATTCCATTACCAATAACTCCTCCATGCGATGGGATTTAACTTCGCAATATGGACTGGTAATTGATAATTTCAATCTCTTTACAAGTTCCGATGCCAGCAGTGTCAGCGATACAGAAGTTGTACGCAACCTGGAGGCGGGAACCTATCGCATCAAAGTGTATGGATTTGGAACAGCGACAGGTACTTATGCCTTCACATTGAAAGATCTCGATTCCGGAACGACCGTATCGACCGCAACCAATATCACTGGACAGCTTGATCCCGCTAACAAAGTTCGGATATTTACAAGTTCAGTGGTACTACTGGTGATCGGCTTTATTTTGATGCTCAGACGATTGGTGCCCCCAATGCGGGTAAATGGAGATTGATCAGTCCGACTGGTGGAGTTGTGTTTAATGCAAATCCGAACGCGATGTTGGTCTTGGCGAACTGGCCCAAACTGGAACTGACCTATTACCTGCTGGTTGAAGGGGCGATTACCAACTCGGCTACGGGGACTTCAGTTACCAGATCCGTATCCAACCCCGGGTATTACAAAACCGACAAGAAGCTCACATTAGGAACTAATGTCACGGGAGTCCATTGATCAGATTGGTCAAAAGGATCAATACACCTTCACATTGACTGACAGGACAATTCTTTATTTCGACACCCTCATTGCGAATGAAACATTAAAGTGGTCACTCACAGGTCCTGCGGGTGAAATTGCCTCCCCGACTCAATTCTCTTACTTTGATGATCCGGGTTACGACAATAAGAATATTGTGCTGAATCAACTCAAAATGAATCCGGGTGATTACACGCTCACCGTGGAAGGGCCGACTTACGGTTTCCAATATGCTACAGGAAGTTACAGTTTCACGCTCTATGACCTGTTGGATTCAAATCTGTCCACCGTAATTATTCAAGGCACTCAGGTTGATAAGCTGGTAGCCCTACCCCTGCGAATTCAACTGATTTCTACCATTTTGATGTCGTTGCGGGTGACCGATTCCATTTTGATGCCATCTCTCTTACCGGCGCAACCAACGGTTTCTGGCGTCTGGTTAATCCCTACGGTGATGTGGTCTTCGAGAAGTCCCGAAACTCCGGATTATGGCACCTCTGCTGCACCTATCGAATTCACCACACCCGGGACTTACTATTTACTGGTGGAAGGTCAGGCGCTCTGATACTGTTTCCACGAACTATAGTTTCAATGCATAGAAACGAATTCTATATATTGTCGATCTGACCATATCAGGAGACGACTGCCCCGAACCCTGGATCAGACTGTCACTGGCACTGTTGAACGTACGAACGAACCAGTTATCTATACCTTTGCCGGAACGAAGGGTCAGCGTTTATTCTTTGATGGCTTATCAACTACAAATGGTTCACTTCAGGCTCAGTTTATTCAGCCCGATGGTCAGACACTGTTTGATGTAGCCCTGGACGACGATTCCGGAACATTTACATTGACCCAGTCTGGTCAATATGAACTCTTTATCGGTTCCGTGACCGAACACTGCGGTGCGCTTCAGTTTTCGTATGGGTCGACATCGACAATACAGATCTTGCTGTTGTTGATGATGAAAATGTGAACTCAATTACTGATCAGGAATCGTAGCACACATTCGTGATTAACGGGCTTGAAGGAGAACGGCTGAGCATTACTTCCCGGTTTTGATTTCTACATGGGCGATGCCGCTGATTTTCGGGCGCGAACCGAGATGTTGAATGTCTTTGGAGGTACGGAAGATGGCTACGCAGCCATCGACTTTGCCTTAAGAAACTATCCCTTCCGGCCAGGGGCGGCTGTTAATATCGTCATCGACTGATGAAGACCGCGATATCTTTGATACGTCCCTGAACAAAGCGGCATTCTGGCCGAACTGCAGGCCAATGGGGCGACTTACATACTGTCGTGTCGAATGGATTTTCTACCAGTCCCTACGCGGGAGCCGTGATCGGCGTTGATTCGCAAGGGAATGCTTATATTGCTGATGGCACAGGTGGTTACACCAGTGCAACGGGAGGAACGGCATCCCCAAGTTCCACGAAAACCGACTACATCGATCTCGCCTGGGACAACAGTGGTAGTGCCTGGAACCTCAATATCCTTCGTCAGGGTGGCAACTCGGCCAATTCATTCACTGCCGCCTTCACAAATATTCTGGCAGACCACATTACCGACCAACTGGCGATTGAAGTGATTCCTTCGATTGAAGGAGTGACGATCAACAATCTGACGGGTGTGATTGAATCTGTCATGGCTGGTGAAACCGTTTCGTTCGACATCGAATTTACGGGCGACACTGAAGCGCAAAGTTTCGATCTCTTGATCGTTCGGAAGAACAATCACAATGCCGTACTGGCATCCATTCCTGTTCAAATCAATACTCAATATTACTACGACCTGGATGCCATCGATCCGGATGGTGACCTGTTAACCTATACTCTGACCGGTGAGACACACGGTGCCACGATTGATACTGAAACAGGTCTCCTCATCTGGGAACCTCCGGCAGATGGGACCTATGAATTCAACGCTCTGGTGACTGATGGCAATGGTGGTAAAGATACCCAGACCTGGACTGTCATAGTCGGTCCGGCGGCATCCGAAAATACTGCTCCCGAAATTCTGGAAGTAGTCGAATTAACTGCGAATCCGGGTGAGCAATTCGAATATCAGGTGCTTGCTGCGGATGCAGATGGGGATGCGATCACCTATCAGACATTCGGGGTTCCGCCCGCAGGCTTAACGATCGATTCTCACACCGGTCTTGTAAACTGGACGCCAACAATACCGGGGGATTACGAGTTCAGCGTTCGCGTGACCGATCACCGTGGTGGTGTCGATCTCGAAACGTTCTCCATCACAGTGAATGAATTGCCTCCTGCGAATCATCCACCCGTAATTACATCTACCCCGCACTATTCTGGTGTCTCAAACGTACTTTATCGTTACGACGTGCAGGCTGTTGATTACGATTTCGAACCGATCAGCTATCAACTCATTTCGGGACCTGCCGGAATGTCGATTGATGAACAGACGGGGTTCTTGTCTGGAACCCGGCGGAAACTGATCTCGGTATTCATCCCGTTGGAATTAAAGTCGTCGATCCTCAAGGTGGGTATGGTACCCAGTATTTCGAATTGATGATTTATTCTCTTAATGAGGCTCCTGAATTTGTATCAGAGCCAGCACCCCTTGCCGGAGTCGATCAACCCTGGAGTTATCAGGCTGAAGCAATCGATCCTAACGGAGATGTTCTGGTCTATTCGCTTCTGGATTCACCGGCCGGTATGTCGATCACGAGTGCCGGGTATGTCACCTGGACTCCAACTACTACAGGTACATTCCGTCTGTCAATCCAGGCCGACGATCAACGCGGTGGACGGGCCGTCCAGGAAATAACACTGACAATTTCAGATAATTCTCCCGCGGAAATTACATCAACTCCTGAAAATTACTCGATTGTTAATGAAGAATATACCTACGAGATTTCTGTTAACGATCCTGATGTGGGGGATACGGTTACGGTTACTCTGGATGCGGAATCTCTGGCTCGTGGAATGACCCTAACAGGAACTACCCTGTCGTGGACACCCACAGTGACAGGTGAGTTCGAGGTACGAATTACCGCCGTCGACCAGGATGGTGCGGGTCAGGTTCAGATTTATACACTGCATATCATTGAAGAAGTGATTCGTAGCCAGGCTCCAGTTTTCAACTCTCAACCCAAGGGGCCAGCAGTTGTCGGGGAAGAATGGACTTACGAGCTTGATGTGACCGACCCGGATGGCGACCAGGTCACCCTATCCCTCGTTTCGGGAAGTTTCCCAACGGGCATGACCTTAACTGGAACTACAGTGAGCTGGACTCCAAACGCAGTTTCAACAGGTGAACTGGTTGTGATCCAGGCTGAAGATCCACATGGTTCTATCTCAACTCAAACCTTTGAATTACCAGTTGTGGATACCCCTACTGTAAACGACGCTCCTGTCATCAGCTCAATACCAAGTCTCTCAGTCCCGGTTGGTGAGCAGTATCAATATCAACTCGACGCTCATGATCCGAACGGTGATCCAATCACCTACTCGATTACGCTGACGGATCCTGTTGCTTCTTCCATTCTCACACCAGAACTTCCCACTTCTGTTAAGGACAGTAATCTTACCGGTAACGAAGCTTATTTCTCAATCACTGGTCCAGGAACCATAACAGAAGGAACAGACAATGCCGATTTCACCCTCAGTTACACCGGTTTGCTGCTCGATGGTGAAACCGCATCGATTGATTTGACCCATGCATTTAAGTCGACAAGTTCAGCAGATTATACAAATACACTGCAAGACGCGATCAGTACCGCAATCAGCGGAAACTCCCTGCTCTCTCTGACTGGGTCGACTCTGACCATCACCGGTGCGCTGAAACTCCGGTCACTGACAGTGATCCTGGTTATGCTGGCACAGCCAATACTACTTCTACAGGCACTAATTGGATTAATCCAACCTATGCAACCGGAGATGCCACCGGTAGCCCAGCCACTGTTACATTGGCTAATGATTATGATTCGAGTCGATATCTCTCGATCACTAATTATTTAATGAGTATCCCCACGAATGCCGTGATTAAGGGAATTCAGCTGACATTAACCACATCGGCTACGCAAACTCCAGATTATCAAGAGATCGCATTAAGCAAAGATGGGACCAGTGTCTTTAGCTCAAAAAGTTCACCGACTTCCGGTTCCTGGATGAGTGGAACTGCAATTTATGGAGGTGCAACTGATTTATGGGGAGCGAGCTGGACTCCCGCTGATATTAACGCAACCACTTTTGGCTCATTAATCAAGGTATGGGCATTGGATGGTGGGGATGCTTTCGGTGTTTATGCTGGAGAGATCGAAGTCTTCTATGAGATTCCCTACACCCCACAGGTTACGACAACCAATATCAACTTCACTTTGAATATTGCGGACGATCTGGATACCGAAGGGACGGAACATTTCCTGCTGAATCTGGCGAATCCCCAGACAACCAGTAGCACGGATGTCGTGGTTACATCAGCTTCAGTCGCGACTACGATTGAAGATGATGAAACTACTCCAGCGGCAATCGCCTTCGATATTTCGGGGAGGAATTGCATCCGAAGCAGCTACTCAAAATGAACTCATCTATACGCTTGGCTATACGGGTACATTGAATGCTGGCGAGATTGCCCAGGTGAGTGTCACTCATCTGTTGAATGATACATCTGCCTCTGACTACCAGGTTAATGTGGTCACGGCCATTCAGAATGCAGTGGATGGACTCAATGGAATCGTTTTCGACGGTACCACGTTGACCTTCTTTGGGGGAAATGGTTACCCCAGCAGTTTCGATTTCACCGTTGTCCTGGCGGATGATGTCAATGTTGAAGCAACAGAGTCATTCAGCATTGCTTTAAGTCAACCGACTGGCGATACCACAATTGCAGGATTGACTTTCACCGAGGGAGGATTGCTGACCTGGAATCCAACTTTCGAGGCGAGTATTGATGTTGAGCTCAAAGTCAGTGATGACAAGGGAGCCTACGCCACACAATCCTACACGTTAGTTGCATATCATCAGAATACCCCCCCTGATATCAGTTCGATTCCGTCCGGTCCTGCTCTTGTTGATGAAGAGTGGACTTACCAGGTAGATGCCAGCGATGCTGAAAATGACACGCTCAGCTACACATTAGATGCAGCATCGTTAAGTGCCGGTCTTACCATTGATGCGAATGGACTTGTCAGTTGGACTCCCACTGCTGTTGGCAGCCAATCTGTTGAAATTACTGTTTCCGACGGTAATGGTGGCTCAGCGATTCAATCTTTTACACTGACTGTCATTGCTGAGCATGTTGTGAATCATGCCCCATCGATCAGCTCCACGCCGGTTGGTCCCGCAGAAGTTGGTTCTACCTGGACTTATAATGTTAATGCATCGGATGTCGATCTCGATCCACTTACTTACTCGTTTACCGTGACTCAACCAGAGACTCCATCTGTTTCTGTTGCTTCGATCTCAAGCAGCATTGTCGATTCACAGACAGTCACAGGTGATGAGGCGACATTTGCGATTACCGGTTCCCCTTCAGTCACTGAAGATCCTAATGATGGTGATCAGAATGAGGTTACCTATCAAATCACCTTCACAAGCCTGCTGGATCCCAGTGAATCTGCCTCAGTCGATGTGTCGCAAATCTTCGGAGATACGACCAGTGCTGACTTCTCAGATACGCTGCTCAACGCTCTTGCGACTGCTGCCAGCGCAGATCCTTCAGTCACTTTAAGTGGTTCAACACTCACTTTCGACGGCAACGCCACCTATCCCACTTTGACGGATTACGGCTATGCCGGAACAGCTTCAGTCAGTTCCTCTGGAACCACTCACTGGACAAACTCCGGTGATGCTGCCGGAAATAATTCATCGACATTTGCCACAATAAATGTTGATAAAGACGACACCACAGAAAAACTCCGTCTGACAAACTATGGATTCTCAATTCCATCCACCGCTACCATCAAAGGGATCACGGTTACGTTAGAGACCGATTCGAGTGTTGCTTCACCATTACTGACCGGCTTCCCGGTTCAGATTTCGAAGAATGGCACCACTTCTTCCGGCAATCCCGGCACGACAACCGGAACCTGGCAGGGAGGTCAAGTTGTTTATGGAGGCAGCACGGATCTGTGGGGAACCACCTGGTCACCTTCTGATATCAACAGCTCAAACTTTGGTGTCCTGGTCGCTCCGGATCTCTCTCTGGGAAGTAGCGACTTCGACGTCTACTCAGCCAAGATCGACATCAGCTATGAAGATGCCATTGGTGCGGGAACAACGATCCTGGAATTCACGTTGCCCATTAACAATGATAGTGCCAGCGAATCGAGCGAAGCCTTCGAGATTGTGCTTTCCAATGCTCAAACAGCCAACTCGAACGGAGTGGTGATTACCCGGGAATCTGCTGCTACGACGATTGTTGATAATGAAAATGCGCTTGCCAATATTGTATTTTCAATCAGTGGGGATGGCTCCACAACCGAGGACAGTTCTGATGCAGACAACAATGAAGCGACCTTTACCATCTCTTACACTGGTGCCTTAAATGCCGGCGAAGTTGCACGAGTTGATGTGATTCATGATCTCGGTGAGACAACTTCCGGTGACTATACGTCCGATGTTGTTGCGGCTCTCACAGCCGCTGCGAATTCAACAGAGGGGGTCGATTATGATGGCACAACACTCACCTTCTACGGTGGTTCTTCTTATGCGAACAGTATCGAATTCACCGTCGTTCTGAATGAGGATGTGACATCTGAATCTACAGAGACATACAGCATTCAATTAGCCCCCACAGAAAGTGTCTATATTCCCACAGGTATGAGTCTTTCTCCTTCCGGAGTGCTCACCTGGGATGCCACAGCGGAAACAGAAGCAGAAGTGCTGATTCGTGTTGAAGATGGACGCGGAGGGTATGCAACTCAACTGTTCACAATTACCTCGGTCGATCCTAATACTCCTCCCGGTATTACCTCTGTGCCTACTGGGCCTGCCTACGTTGATGAAGAATGGACCTATCAGGTCGAAGCGACCGATCTGGAACAGTCCACTTTGGATTTCGACATTGATGCCACTTCCATCAGCAATGGATTTGCAATTGATTCGAATGGATTAATCACCTGGACTCCGACTGCTGAACTCACCAGAACAGTGACCGTAACTGTCTCCGACGGAATTGGTGGCTCAGGAACTCAAACCTTCACGATTGATTCTGTAAATCGCGTTACCATCAATAATGCCCCGAGCTTCACTTCGACACCAGAAGGCCCCGCATTTACAGGTATCCTCTGGAGTTATCAGGCGACTGCGACGGATCCGAATGAAGATCCATTGACATTCACACTCGATCAGGACTCGTTAAATCGAGGTATGACAATCCAAGCCAATGGCCTTGTCGAATGGACTCCTGACACCGAGGGAAGTTACCTGGTCGCAGTCAGCGTTGATGATGGAAACGGAAATATCATTACGCAGTCCTTCACCCTGGATGTGATTGATTCCTCCACGATCAATCTGGCACCCACAATTACTTCTACGCCTCGCGGTCCCGCTTACTTGACGAACGAATGGTCCTATCAGGTAGTCGCCACTGATCCTAACGACGATCCATTGACTTACAGCCTGGACAGTGCCGCACTCACCGCAGGTTTCCAGGTCAATGCTACAGGTCTGATTACCTGGACGCCGACGGTTGAGACCGAAGAAACCGTTATCGTAACCGTCGACGATGGAAATGGAGCCTATGCAACACAGACATTCACACTGGCTGCAGTCGATACTCCACCCCCGGCCAATGCAGCACCTGTGATCAGCTCTCAGCCAAGCACGCAGGTCCATAGTGCGGATACATACCAGTATCAGGTGAGTGCCTATGATCCGAATGGAGATACGATTACATACACTCTGGTAAATGCTCCTACTGGTATGACGATTTCTGCAACGGGTCTGATCACCTGGACTGCAGGAACGGTTGGTCCCTACTCCGTCTCTGTCAAAGTAGAAGATCCGCAACTAGCAAGTGTCACGCAAAGTTATACATTGAATGTGATAGAAGAACGTCCTCCCCTTGAGCAGAATGAACCGCCGACAATCACCTCAGAACCCAAAGGGCCCGCTGCTCGCGATCGGCAGTATCAGTATCAGGTTACCGCAGACGATCCAAATCGCGACCCAATTACCTTCAGCCTGGATGAGGCTTCTCTGAGTCGCGGAGCAACAATTGATTTCAATACCGGTCTCATTGTATGGACTCCCACTGTTACAGGAACTTTCGAATTTACCGTAACAGCCACCGACCCCTTCGGTGCATTAGGAACTCAGACATTTTCACTTCCTGTCGTGGAAAATGCGCCTCCTTATATCACTTCAGTTCCATCGCAGTACACTGATGTCGATACGCTCTACACTTATTCTGTCACGGCCGTCGATCCAAACCCAGGGGACACCTTTACCTTCTCTCTGGATTCAGCCTTGAGCGGTATGAGCATCGACTCCGAAACTGGATTATTCGAATGGACTCCAGATTCAATCGGTGTCTTCCCAATCACAATCGTAGTCACCGATAACACAGGAGCTTCTTCTCAGCAGTCCTACGAGCTGGTTGTTCGAGATCCCATCGCGGTAAACCAGAATCCGGTGATTAACTCAACTCCTCGAAACAGTATTCAACTCGGTTCCAGCTTCGTCCATCAGGTCATCGCTACAGACGCCGATTATGATGATTTGTCATACAGTCTCTTGTCCGGTTCACCCACTGGAATGGTGATCGATGATGCAGGATTAATCACCTGGACACCAGATGGAGAAGATGTTCCCACATCTCCTCATGCTTATACCGTTCGAGTCGAAGATGGACGAGGTGGGTTTGTCGAAGCGACTTACGCCCTCACTGTGACAACCACCGCAGTGAATTCCGCTCCGGAAATTACGTCGACTCCTTCTCTCAACGCAACCACCGGCTTTGTCTATCAATATCAGGCGACGGCCACAGATCCGGAAGCAGACATCCTGACCTGGTCCTTAACTGAGAAACCTGCAGGAATGCAGATTAATTCACAAACAGGACTGATTACCTGGTCTCCGACTCTGTCGCAGATTGGTCAACACACAATCTCATTAAAAGTCACGGACCCCTATGGTGGCAGCTCAACGCAGACTTACACACTGACACTGCGCAGTTCAAACCTGGCTCCGATGATTGATTCCTCACCCGTCACCGAGGCCATCGCCGGCGATCTGTATGAGTATCAGGTTGAGGCTCACGACCCCGATGGTGATGAGCTGACATACAGCCTGGCCGCCTATCCCTCCGGAATGACCATCAACTCCAGCACAGGACTCATCAATTGACTCCTGCCGGTACAGGCTCGGTCAATATTGTTCTGCTTGTGACAGATGCCAGAGGAGCAAAAGTCGATCAAAGCTACACGCTGGTTATCGATGCCCCCGAAGTGAATGGACCTCCCCGCTTTGAATCCGTCCCTCCCCTGCTCGCCCTGGTTGGTCAACTTTATTCTCACGAACTGTTGACTTCCGATCCGAACGACGACACCCTCACCTACACGCTCATCAACGGTCCCACCGGGATGACCATTGATTCCAACAGCGGTCTGATTGAGTGGACTCCCGCGGTCGCCAGCTCAGGGTGGGAAACATTCCGAGTACAGATTTCTGATGGTTACTATCTGGTCAGTCAAACCTTCCAGGTTCGCGCCCGCTCGAACTCAGCCGCCGGTGATCTCTTCGATCAGTAACAAAACGATCGCCGCTGGAAAACAATTCCGCCTGGACGTCAACGCCAGCGATCCGGATGGCGACCCGATCTTCTATTCGCTCACAACAGCTCCCGAGGGGGCCATTATCGATGATTATGGTCGTATTCTCTGGAATACCGACAATGCTGACGTCGGTACCCACCCTGTCACCGTCACCGTTACGGACATTCTGGGGGTCACTGCGTCCAGATCATTCAACATTACTGTCAATGCCGATACACAGGCTCCGTTCGTCAACCTCTACATCGACACCTACCCGAACGGTGACCTCGGTACCGACGTCCGCCTGCAACTCTATGCGAATGACAATGTTGGAATCGCTTCTAAAACGCTGACCCTCACCAGCATCACCGTCAATGGAGATACAACGCTCCTCAATCGAGTATTCGTTCTCGATAGCGAAGGCTGGGCGACCTTCAGGCTTGATCAGATTGGTACCTTGAACTTCGAAGGAACCGCTGTCGACCTGGCAGGTAATGTCGGGAACGCCACTCCGATCTCATTACAGGTGGTTGACCCGAACGATGTACTTCCTCCAACAGTTAACATCCTTCTTCCAGATAGTGAATCTATTCTGACAGAACCGACAGATGTCATCGGTAGTGTTAATGACGACATCCCCGCTTCTGTCAACTGGACCCTCACCCTCTCTTCACTCGACGGCTCGATCACCAAAGAACTCGCGACCGGTACCGGTGCCGTCACTAACGGTCTGCTCGGCAACATCGACACGACACTATTGCCCAACGGCACCTATGCGTTAACTCTGGAAGCGATCGATAACGGTGCCCATTACGCATCTGAAACAACCTACATTGAAATACAAGGCGCTCTGAAACTAGGGAACTTCTCTGTCTCCTTCCTCGACCTGGAAGTCCCCGTCGCCGGAATTCCGATCACCATCACGCGTACCTACGACACCCTCAATGCCAACAAACAGGGTGACTTCGGCTACGGTTGGACACTCGACATTTCCAATGTACAGGTCGATATCGACTGGGTCACTGGTGAACCTGAGCGAAGCCAGCTTGGTGGTGATCTCTACTATCCGCAAGATACCCGCATTGTGGTCACCATGCCCGATGGTTCCACCGAAGGCTTCACGCTCTATTACCAACCCGATCCAACTTATAACAACCCTTACACACCAGTCGCCTACTGGAACCCGAAATTCCAGTCCGATTCAGGTAACCAAACTGAGTTGGTTGTTCCCTATACGTTGCTCGAAGAATACGAAGGGGAAATGTACATCCCGGGCACGCTCAATGCCTATAACCCAACCTCGCCCGAATTCGGTGGCGGTTTCACCCTTAAATACCGCAACGGCACCGAACTCTTTATCGATGGTGATGACCTCCAGTTAAGCACCATCAAAGATCGAGACGGCAACAAACTGATCTTCACCGACAACGGCATCACCAGCAATAGTGGTCGGGGAGTCGAATTCGAACGCGATCAGGCTGGCCGCATCAAAGCAGTCATCGACCCCCTCGGTAACCACATCACCTACACCTACGATGTCCACGGCGACCTGATTGCCGTTACCGACCGTGTTGAGGCAACCACCCAGTTCACGTATCTCGACGAACCAGGCGACCCCGCCCACTATCTCGACGAAATCATCGCCCCCAACGGCGTTCCCGCTGCCCGCAGTGAATACGACGAAGACGGCCGCCTCCTCAGAGTAATCGACGCCGATGGCCAAACCATTGAATTCGAATACGACACCGATCTCAGAAAAGAAATCCGCACCGACCAGCTAGACTACGAATGGACAACCTACTACGACGATCGAGGCAATATCATCCGCGAAGAAGATCCGTTGGGCGGTATCGTCATCCGAACCTACAACGACAACGATCTAATGTTGACTGAGACACAAGTTATCGGCCTGGAAGACAATGCTACAAATGGTGAAACGGATGACTTAACGACGACATATACATATACAGCAGATGGTGATTTGAAAACGCAAACGGATAATCTTGGTAATAAGAGTCAAAACTACTATAACTCTGACGGTGATTTGTATCTCCAGATTGACACTTATGGAAACCGCACAACCTACAGCAGGACACCTTATGGTAGCGGATACAAACAATCTGTGACCGATCCGTTTAATAACACGACGACCATTACACAAACGGCCAATGGCGCCGGGGATCGCTACGACATTGTGACTGATCCGAATAATAAGAATACCTTCATCTACTACAACAGCTATGGTGATGTTATTCGGACTGAAGGTCCGCTTGGCTCCCCTGTTGAATTTGAATTCGACGACCTGGGACAACAGGTGGGCACCAGCTATACCTGGGTCAATCCTGACAATCCCACAGATCAACGTCTACTTGAATCGACTTCTGAATATGACGACTCCGGTCGTGTCTATCATACAATTGATGCTCAGGGGAGGGAGTCCTGGACTTACTATAACGGCATCGGTCAGGTTTCTTATACGACTGACGATCTGGGACGCAACACCTACTATCTCTACGATGCCCGTGGGCAGGTCCTAATGACCGTTAATTTTGATGGCTCCTACTCGGCCTCTGTCTTCGATGCCAAAGGTCGTAGTACGCATTCTGTCAGCGTCAACGGAGAAGGAGCATCCCGAGGGGGGACGCAATCGATTTACGATGCACTCGACCGCGTAACCACTTCCCAGCAGGTTGATGGTCTAACCATCGGCCTGCTCGATGCCAACAGCAATCCGGTTACCTTCTCCATCAATGCGAGTGGTGTCCTTGTTGATGGTAGTCAGAACCCGATTGACCTGGATGCCATTTATTCTACAGAAGTCAGTAATGCAGGAACGATCGATGATTATTCGACAACCGTCTACGACGATATTAGTGGTCGTATGCTGATCAGTACCAATTCTGATGGTGATGTCACCACCTATGAGTATAACGACAAAGGTCAGCAATCGGTTGTGGAGCGGACCTCCAATGGTGTCACCACCCGCACTGAATATGAATACGACGAACAAGGTCGAAGCAAAATCACTCGCACGTTCGTTCCCGACATCAACAATCCCACAGCCGACCCGGAAGAGCGAGTCACGACCTACGAATACAACGCCAAAGGGCGACAATACAAGACCACTGATCGCCACGGTCTTATTTCTCTTACGACTTATAATGACGATGGTCGGGTGGACACCCAGACCTCTTACGATGGTACCGTTACCAAATATTACTACGACGGTTACGGTCGGCAGTACAAAACGGACGTCACCCAGAATGGTGAAACTCGAACGACGAAAACCGCCTTCGATAGTAATGGAAACCGTTCTGAGATGATTGATCCGCTTGGTCGTATTACTCTCTACGCTTACGATGAATTCGGACGACTGGTGTCCATGACGCAAGCCGTGGGGGGGATCGATGGCTCTGTCGGCTATGAATCGGAAACAGATGATCTGATCACGCAGACCTATTATGATGAAGATGGCAATGTCTCTTATGAGATCAACCAACTTGGCCTCCGCCGCGATTTCGAATATGACGACGAAGGACGGCTCACTGCTGTTATTCTCCCGGAAGTCGAACATCCGGTTACCAGCCAGATGGTTCGTCCCCGATACGAATATACGTACGATGAATACGGAAACCAGACCTCGATTCGTGATAATGTTGTGCAGATCAACGACCAGGTTTTCTATGACC
Organism: Planctomycetaceae bacterium; assembly: GCA_041398805.1. Taxonomy (GTDB): domain Bacteria; phylum Planctomycetota; class Planctomycetia; order Planctomycetales; family Planctomycetaceae; genus Polystyrenella. The sequence goes on from JAWKUC010000011.1 coordinate 111,218, forward strand.
ACGATGATGTTACAGGTGATGATACGCGTGTGACAACCTTTACTTATAATGAGTTCAATCAACGTATCAGTCGTACATTGCCCACTATTGACAACACCCTCACCGAAACTTTCACTTACGATGATGATTTCCGTAGCGACATCAGCACCGATTTCGAAGGGAATATTATGGATTCCGTCTTCAGCGAAGACGGTTTGCTGGAAGAACTCCGTTACTTCGCGCCCGGTTCCGATCCCGAGCTTGACCCACCGAGCGAAACGGTTACCTACACCTACGATGATCTCAATCGAAAAACGAGCATGACCGATGATCGGGGAACAACCAATTACAGTTACGATATTGATGGTCGCCTGACCCAAATTGACTCCCCCGAGGGAATCATCAACTACGAATACGACGAAATTACCGGGCGTAAAACCCGGACGACCACGGAAGGAACCGGGAATAACATCACGAATGATTTCCAGTACACCTACGATGGTTGGGGACGCCTTCAAACTGTGGAAGTCCACGAGCAGAACGACACTGTTCTCGCCAGCCCCGAAATCACGACTTACACGTACGATCTGCTCGGTAATCTCGTCCTCGTTTACCAGCCGAATGGGACCGTTACCGAGTACACCTATGATGAACTTTACCGGCTCGACAAGGTGACTCATTACTACGGCGATGTCACTCCCGGTGATCTGTCAGATAACCAGAAACTGGCTGAATACGACTATACCGTTCGGGCCGACGGTAAACGAACGGCGGTGACGGAGACCCGCTGGGAAGATAAATCACAGCCGGGGAACTTTATCCAGGAGACCTTCAGCTGGACCTATGACAATCTCGGTCGATTGATCCAGGAAACTTACGACAGTGCGGATAACAATCTCGATTATATAACTGATTTCACATTCGATTTGGTCGGCAACCGCCTGACGAAAGAACTGGATTACTCTGCCGATGACGATCGTGACGAGTCGATCACCTACACCTATAACGACCGAGGCCAACTTCTGACCGAAACAAAAGTCGTCGGTGATGTTGATGATGGCGTAAATCTCGAAACCAACGACCGAGTGACGACCTACTCCTACACCGGCACGCTCCGGACCGGCAAACTGGTCGAAGACAGTTCCGGCAACGACCTCCAGAACATTACCTTTGGTTACAATTTGCAGGGCCGCATGGATGAAGTCATCACTGATTACTATGATGCTAATGGGGATGTGATCCGTAAAGAAACCACAACCTATCAGTACAACGATCAGGGAATTCGTGTCGAAGCGACGAATAAAGTCGAAGTCGATCACGATAGCAATCCCGCTACGCCGTTGCAAATTGAGTCCGATGAAACGACAACCTACCTAAATGATCCTGGCAATTTTACCGGTTACAACCAGGTTCTGGAAGAAGTTACCTACGACAACCTCGCCCAGGCGGAAAAAGATCGGACTATCTACACGCTTGGCTTGGACATCATCAGCCAGTTCCGGGTGAACGTTGACTACACCGCCGGCTTCAATGCCGTCTTCCATTACGACGGTCACGGCAGTACCCGCATGCTGACCGACATGACCGCGCCCTGGCCGTCTACAACGGCATCACGCAACTCTTCCGGTACGATGCGTATGGAGAAGCGGTCGGCTTCAATAAATCGCAAAGCGCAACCAATTTCCTCTACTCCGGAGAACAATACGACCATCGCATCAACCAACAATACCTAAGGGCAAGATACTACGACCTATCAACCGGGACCTTCAACAGACTGGATCCCTTCTTTGGCGATCTGAAAGACCCAGAATCCCTCCACAAATACCTCTACACTCACGGTGATCCGGTCAATGGAATTGATCCAACGGGACTGTTTAGTATGGTCGAGATGGTATCAGCAATGAGATCTCGAGCTGTTGCGACAAAAAATTGATTAAGTTAAATCCAATTAAATTTGGAATAATAAGTGGAGGTATTACTGGTGGATTTATGGGTGGTGCAGATGCAGCTCTTGGTAAAAATGCAACGTGGTCAGATGTTGCACTTTCAGCAATGATGGGAGCGGGGATTGGGGCCCTAGTTGGTGGAGTTACAGGGGGATTGGACCAATAGCTTCAGCATGGTTTAAAGGCCTATCTGCGGGGACAAAATATACAATGTTGAGCGGGGCTGCTTTCTTCGCACTCTATCAGTCGTATCGAGATATTCAAACGGCTGAAACTCAATCACAAGCATTATTCCGCTTTGGGACAGGAATTGTTGGTGCCGGTGCTTCTGGGTTAGCACTGTCTTTGCTACGGAACCAAATAAGAATTAATCGCCTTCTAAATGGAGGGAGTAGTTGGGGCCGATGGAATCCATGGTCGACAAGAGCACCTGTTGTTTCAGTTGGGAAGTACAAAGGTTTCACCAAAGCTTTTCAAGAAACAGCTTCTGAAAATGGTGTGAGTGGTGTTAATTTCCAAGGCCACCACTTAAATCAAGATTCTGCATTTACCAATATTAATGTTAATGGAAAATCTGTGACTATTCCACGTGATGAAGGTTTAGTTGTAGGAGTTGTAGGTCACTCCATGCAAGCGTCTCAACATGGTTTGGTACATGGAGTTCTAGAGGTTCGGTTATGGGACATGTATCGACCAGGAGGCACGAGAGCGGGTAGATTTCCAACGGTAGGAGAGTATAATGAAGTCTTGAAAGATGCATTGAGGGGGGCATTTGACCCTGAGGATGCGGCTTCTCTCTATGAAATCGCGATAAAAGAGCAACTTGATTACGGGATAGATGCATCTGCTCGTTTTACAACGATACCGGCCAGGGCTGCTTCGCGCAACCCAGCGATTCCAAGCTAAGAATAGCTTTCTGATTTAAAAAAGATATAAGCCACTTCAAAATACACAATAGTAACGATACTCCTAACTATGTAGGTCTAAATATCACTAACTTAAAATAAACTCCGAAGAAACGGTCCGCATCGTAACTTCCACAACCAAAGAAATCCAAATTACCATGTCCAACTGGACCAAGCACACTTCCAAAAATACAGCAATCTACCTGAAACTTCTACGTAGATCAGTCGCCGTTTACACTGACACAAAATCTGAAGAACTGGAACTGCTCCTCGGTAAACGGCCGGGCTGAGCGTTTATTAATCAAGATGGCGAGCAAGAATTCTACTTTCTACTACTGATGTCCCCCAGCTCCTCCAATCCCGATATCCTCAAAATAGCCCATGCAAACCCCGGCTGCAATTTCGATCTCGAAGGAACTGTCCGCATCATCATCACCAAAAATCGCAAGATCCTAGATGAACTGGAAGTTACCTGATACTACTGTTGCCTCGCTGATAAATACGAAAACACTCGCATCAATGAATGCTTTGAAGAATTCTCGATGTGGTGCTTGCGTTCGTCCACCCGCCCGGGTGGGGTCTTTCAAGGGGAAGAGATCTTTGGTCAGATGCCATTGATCATCAGTGAGTTCCGTAACACAGTAGGTCCTTGACGCTGTTGTATATCATTCGAGTGAGGGATACAATTCTAGCGCCATCTCCATTGTTAAGTCTCCTTTCAGGAAATATCAAAATGCAATCAAAAGGCCAAACTATTAAGTAATTGAATGGTATTGAAACTCCCTCTACAGTTATTCAAAGATGAGTGGGTAAACACTCTCCAGTCTTATGGATACAATCCTGTCACTACATGGCAAGGTCCTGTTAATCCTGGTTTTTAGACTATCATAAAATAGAAGAAATACAACAATGCCCACCTGGACCGAATGCACCCTTGACGATTCAATACTCTACGTGGAACTTCTGCGGGAGACGACGACGTTTTATGCGCAGTCGAATATGGATGAGATGAAGTTGCTGTTGGGGAAACGTCAGGGGCGGGCGTTTGTTTATCAGGATGAAGAGGCCGGGTTTTATTTTCTACTCTCGATGGTGCCGGGGCAGACTGATCCAACCGTCTGGAAGATGGTGCATGCTATCCCGGGGGGATTACGATTCCCGCGAAACAGTCAAAATTGTCATGACCCAGATTCGTAAACTGCTGGACGAAATGAAAGTCACCCGGTTCTTCGGTCGACCGGCGAAGGAATACGAGAACCCGCGTATCAACGAATTCTTCCAGCAAGTCGCGCTGATGGTCTGGGAACTGACGGATATCGAAGAACTCACCGAAAAAGAATACCTCACCTACAACTTCTACCGCGACCCCACTCCGCCACAACGAAGACCCTCTTCACCCGCACGACCTGATCTCTATTGTGAACCGCAGGGAAGATCATCTCTATCTAAATAAAACCTATTGGTACCAAAGTGCGTCGTACTCCACCCTTAGAGGGTTTTGCGAGGTCTCCATTTTTCGTCTGGGTCTCAATTAACAAATAATGCAAATGTAGTCTTGGCAGATATGTTGAAATATTGCTGTGAGAAATAAAGTCTAGATAACAGAAACAGCCTCTACATGTTGACTTTATAAATATGAAATGATTTAATTTCAGGAACTGTATCTATTAACAGTATGTCGCAATCTTCGTCTCCGTGGCGCCAACGGGGGCTTCTCTTTCTGGTTAGGGAGTATGACTACCCTGAGCGGCTAAGTTAATAAATGATTTCAAAGATACAGTAACAGCCAAAACCTGGTTTCAGGGTTGGTTCTATTATCTCCCGCTAGATTTCCTCATCAGAGAATAATGAGCTCCCCTATGCCATTGATAAGTTGGCTCACGGAAAAGTTGCGTGCTTCTCGCGACAGGCACGTCGTTCCCATTCAAAATCTCAGCATAGTGAACGAGCTGGTTGGCAACGTTTCGATCTTCTGGAAGACCGAACTCTGTTATCTGCGTTGGTGCAGAGTACCACGCCGGTGATCAACTCGATGACGGCACCAGCTGATACCGATATCGTCATTACGCTCGATCAGACACTGCGTTCTCGCTCCGTCAATGCGTACAGCATCCTTGTCAGTGGTTCCCAGTCCGGACCAATGGATCCTGGAAGCCTTTATGAAATCGAGGGAGGAGTGGTTACTATTGACCCGGCCAATGATTTTATCTCTGGTGAAACAGTACAGGTGTTGGTAACAAATGCCGTTGAAAATTCTGCCGGCGAGCCGGTGACCCCATATGTGTTTGAATTCAGAGTTCAAGCAACAGCTGGCACGACACAATTTGTCGAAAAGAAACAGCCTCTTCCTCTTTCGGCGCATAACATCATCAATGCGGAAGCGGGCGACCTGGATAAGGATGGTGATCTTGATCTCATAGCGGTCACAGATGATTCTTTTGAAGTCTATCTGAATGACGGAACCGCTCAATTCAGCATGACTTTGTACGATGCCCCCGCGGGGACATCAGGCTTTTCAGAATGGATGAAGCTTGTTGACTATGAAGGAGATGGAGACCTTGACCTTGTCGTGACAGAAGAAGGTTCCTCCACCCGCGGACTTCAGGTGTGGTTGAATGACGGCTCTGGTCTGTTTCAATTTGGTGAAATTGTGCCGGGATCCGATCTGATACAGCATGACTTTCATCGCTACAGTTTCTCAACAGGTGATTTCAATGCAGATGGGATTGTTGATTTCGTACTCGCCCAGAATATGGAAGTGCTGCTCAGCGACGGTGCTGGAGGATATGTCTTAACCGATTTAATGGGACACCCAAGCAGTGTTGCTGTAGGCGATTATGATAATGACGGCGACCTCGATATCTACCCGTTAGTCGCAGACATTTTCTACGAGAATGATGGCCAGGGGAATTTCTCTTATGCGGATCCCTCGGAGTTTCAGTCTTTGCCCAGATACTATCCAGAAAATGGCGACCTGGATCTGGATGGACAGCTCGATCTGGTTTATGTGCAGTATGGCGCCACCTATTATGAAAATTATTCCTCTAGTCGAGCTGCGATAGCATTTAACGAAGGTGTGTTCAGCTCTAATTATCAAACCAATAATTCAGACCCAAGAGTCAGAGATTTACATCTTGGGGATATGAACGCAGATGGTTTGCTCGACTTTGTCGTATCGGAAGGCTGGCGTCAGTATGTTTACTTAAATGATGGCTCTGGCGAACCCCTTGTCGACTACTATATCGATGGTGAAAACAACGCCGATGCTTACGCTCCTTTAAGTTACGCGGATATCAACTTCGGTTATGCATTTACATTGGGAGACTTCGATGGAAATGGTTCGATAGACATTATTGATTGGGGTTCCACTGATGAATACAACATGGTCTATCTTAACGGCCCCAACAATGACCTCTCGATTAAAATGAATTCCCAGGGAACGATCATTACACCGGGAATGGAAATCAGTTATACCATCACTGCTGAAAACAATGGGCCGTTTCATGTTGATGATGCAATTGTGACCAATAACGTTTCAGACTTCCTGGAGGATATTACCTGGACAGCGATTTTCAGCGAAGGTGCAGCGGGTGAAGAGTTCGGAACGGGAGAGCTGCAGGAGCAGATCAGTCTTTCCCAGATGGGATGTCGTTTATTCCGTTACAGGGCGAATCCGGAAGATGCCCGTGGCCTGGCCTTGAATTCGGCTGATATTGATTCTGCTACCTTCACTGAAATCACTCCATTAGATAACCATATCTCAGATACCAACCTGGTGCTGATGACTTCCGGATTCGGGATTGGTGATTTTACCGATAGTGGGCAAATACTGGGGGGCTCTAATGATTCAAGGGGATCAGAGGCAGGAGATGTGGATGGAGATGGAGATTATGACATCGTCGTTACCAATCGTTACAATAACTCCGTCACGGAATTGTGGTTAAATGATGGCAAAGGAAATTTTGTTTTAAGTAACAATAGCTTCGGTTCTATTTCATCAAATGTCGCCAGACTCGGAGATGTCGATCAGGACGGCGACCTTGACCTGTTTCTGGGTTCAAGTTATCCGACATATATTGAAGAGTTATGGATTAATGATGGCGCTGGTAATTATTCTCTGAGTCACCAATCGTTCTCCGCTCCATCAAAATATGCTGCCCATTTTGCGGATCTTGATCAGGATGGGGATCTCGACCTGATCACTGCATCTGGTGTGCTGGAAATCTGGAACAATGATGGTACCGGCCAGTTCAAATTCCAACGTCAGATTGTGTTGGATAATGAAATCTGGGATGCCGCACCGGCGGATATCGATGGTGATGGTGATGTCGACCTGATCATCACTCAAGATGCGGGTTTCTCAAATTACGTGTTTATTAATGACGGTTTGGGAACTTTCTCAAACTCCAATCAACGCCTGGGTCAGAGTAATACCTGGAAGGTGGAGCCCGGAGACTTCGATGGAGATGGAGACATTGATTTCTTCGCAGGCAACTATGATTGGGGTGTTGATCCAACCGACTCCATTGCCTTATCTCGTCTCTGGTTGAATGACGGTACAGGTCATTTTTCGGCACACTCACAGGAATATCAATTGCCGGATCTAAATGGACTAAATGCCGCCGACTACGACGCGGATGGTGATCTTGATTTATTTGTTGCGAATTATGCCAATGAGGCCCCTACTGGTAATACTCTGTTACTCAATGATGGCACAGGCTTCTTTACATTCACCCTCTACTCAAATAATAATGATACAGTATCGACAGCCACCGCTGACTTCGATGGTGATGGTGACTATGACCTTTTTATGGCAATCAGAAACGCCCCCAACCAGATTCTGTTTAACGGACTACCGACAGACCTGTCGATTACAAAATCCTCCAGCAAGAAATCAGTCTCGGTTGGTGACACCTTAACTTATGTCATCATAGCTTCTAACCTGGGTCCGAACGGAGTCCAGGATGCCCTTATTACTGACAAGCTTACGGATTACCTCGAAGAGGTTACCTGGACTGCCGTCGCCTCCGGAGGAGCCGTTGCGACTCTGAGTGGTACAGGAGATCTACAGGAGCGGATTGAACTCCCGGTGGGAGGTCTAGTCAGGTACACCGTCACAGGTAAGGTGCGTGCGGGAGTTCATGAGTTGATCTCCAGTGTCGCCAGCATCACTGCACCCAGTGCAATTGAAACTAATCCGGAAAATAACAGTGATTACGATATCGATATCGTTGTCCAGCGTTCTCCCTATGGGAGTGGACTTCTGGATGATAGCGGACAGATTTTACAATCGGGTGACAGCCAGCATGTCGAACTGGCGGACCTCGATCAGGATGGCGATCTCGATGCGGTTGTCTCGGTGCTGGGAGGCCCCAGTCTGGTCTGGTTCAATGAGGGTGATGCTAATTTCAAGAAAAGCGGGCAGTCTCTAACTAGTAGTCAAAGCCTTGCCCTGGGCGATGTGGATGGCGATGGAGACATCGATATTTATCTTGTCCGTTCCTCCTCGACGCCAGCCGACTCTACCGACGAAGTCTGGCTGAACAATGGTCAGGGACTCTTCACAAACAGCGGGCAGTTGCTCGGGGCCGATCTCAGTCGTGCTGTGCAACTGGGCGATCTCGATGGCGATGGGGACCTGGATGCATTCGTGACAGTCAGTGGTGTTGGTTCAGCAAACAAAGTCTGGCTCAACGATGGTACAAGGCTTTCACCGGCAGCCTGCAATCAATTCGTATCCCGGGAGACAATAGTAACTTCCAGCCCTGGGATGTCGCATTGGGTGACCTGGACGGCGATGGTGATCTGGACGCGTTTGTCACAAATGATGGAGCGCGCGAAGCTGTCTATCGAAATGATGGAACAGGGATGTTCTCTCTATTGCAGGTCATCAATGTCAGCCCGAAAGAAATGCGCGGTATTGAATTAGGTGATGTTGATGGTGATGGTGATCTGGATGCCGTGATTGCCAACCGTATCGGTGGGAACATAGTTCTAGTGAATAATGGCAATGGCCAGTTCACCGATAGCGGTCAGCGTCTGGGGAATCGTGAAACATACGATGTCGGTCTCGCTGATTTTGACGCGGATGGTGACCTCGATTTCATCGCCGTCAACAGCCTCACTTTTTATAATATGCTCTGGGTTAATAACGGCTCCGGTCAATTCACTTCTGCCAACCAGCCCCTGGGAACCAATTCCAGCAGGTCAGTGGCAGTGGGTGACCTCGACGGTGACGGCGATATCGACGCATACGTTGCGAATGCGGGAACCGATTCCGATTCCATTCTGAAGAACGGTCGACTTGGTGATTTAAAAATCAATGTGACAGAGCACAACGCGACAGCCTTTGCTGGTGAACGATACACTTACACTCTTATCGTTGAGAACCTGGGGGTCCATGCGCAAGATACACGTGTCACAGACAGCATCTCCGAGTTGCTATCTGGTGCAACCTGGACTGCCCAGGTTAGCGGTGGAGCTAATGCAAAGCTGTTCGGATCTGGCGATCTGAATGAACTTGTTACTCTACCCCGAGGCGCCAAAGTCATCTACTCAATCCAGGGGATTATTCCAGAAGAGTATCAGGGAATCGTATCTCACAAAGCTCGTGCTTACTCACCCGGCATCAATGATGTCACTCCCGGAAACAACTTTGTCGTGGGTTCCGTACTGGTTGAACCAGACTTCACCACGGGCACCGGGCTGTTCGAAGATGGCGAACAGTGGCTCGGTTATTTATCTGGATGGGATGTAATCATGACAGACATCGATAACGATGGCGACGAGGATGCCTTCGTAATTGGTGATGACCCTAATCCGATCTGGTTGAATAATGGTTTAGGTGAATTCACGCAGCAGATCGAAGAGATTGCATTATTCGACTTCACCAAATCATCGGCAAGACAAACAACTGGTGGCTTCGCTGATCTCAATAATGATGGCTTATTAGACCTGATCCTGGGTGATAATAACATTCGTGTCTACTTTAATCAGGGTGGTACGGACTTTAAGCTGGTTCAGACACTGGCCCATCCGGAATCATTCGCGTTCATTGGTGTTGAACTCAGTGATCTGGATGGTGACGGAGATGTGGATATCTTTTCGGCGACCACTGAAGAAACACAAGTCTGGAAAAACAATGGAACAGGGGCTTTTGTCCTGACCAATCAGGTTGCGATTGTGGACGTGGTTAATCCTAATTCTGCTCCCACCCGGTACACCGAGGTCCATCTTGCTGACTTTGATAATGACGGTGATGTCGATGCGTTCTTACCTGAGTATCAGAGAAATCGGCTTCTCCTCAATGATGGAACAGGAGTCTTCGTTGAACCAGTGGAGTATCGCAACTTTAATAACGACTACTTTAATAGCACATTGTTTAAAGTAGGAGATTACGACAGTGATGGTGATACGGATATCATCCTGGCCCGTTTCAACTCGGATTTCATTGTTTATGAAAATAATGGGGGCCTGGATTTTTCATTCCTCAGATTGGAGAACACCAGCTTCTATGACTACTCTTTCACTGACCTTGATCTCTTCGATGCCGATAATGATGGAGATCTGGATATTCTCCTTGCGATAAACAACTCCATTATTCTTCTGAATCAGGGAAACCGAATCTATGCTGCCGTTGAATATGAAGAATTTTCGCAAAGTCCAGATCGTGGTTATTATGGAATTGCTGATCTGGATGGTGATGGCAGACAAGATCTGTTTCTTACGACGGACGATGGAAACCTGGTCTATTTCAATGAAGGAGAAGGAAAATTCAGCATTTCTGCACAGGCGTTGTACCCTTCCCGCAGATACTATGATCGTACTTATGACGTTTCAGTAGGAGATGTCGATGGTGACGGTGACATCGATGCCTTTACAGTGAGCTATCAGGCTGAACAACCCGCGGTTTTATGGATCAACGATGGGACTGGTCGTTACACTCAACAGCCGATAGGTGTGGATATAGCTTACTTCTACAATGATGGCAGAAACTCACTGATGGTCGACATTGATGGCGACCATGATTTAGATCTGGTGGTCATTGGAGCGAATGGATCGTTCTACATCGCCAACGAGGGGAATGGAACGTTCGCTGAACCAGCCTTTATCAACGTCTTTTCTTCCCCCAATTCTCCATACGCCATTACCATGGCGGATTTTAATGGAGACAACCTGGTGGACTTCTATGCCTCGACCTCATCTGGGTACTCACTCATTTATATAAACGAAGGAAATGTTCAATTCAGGACAACCCAACAGAGGTTAGTACAAGGCGGGGGAGTCGCCGCCGCAGGAGACTTTGACGGCGATGGTGACATTGACCTCTACTCGCCATATTATTATTACCCCAACGATGAGAACACGAATTCATTCTTTTTCAATGACGGCCGTGGAAACTTCACTCCTGGTGGTTCACTTGATACGGCCCTTGCGGCCAAAGCGGGTGACCTGGATGGTGACGGAGATCTGGACCTTTTCGTTGCTAACCACAATGGGAAATCAGGATTTACAACGCTTATTAATGATGGTCATGGGAATTTCTCAGCCCAGAGTAACGTTTCACATCCAGGCATAACATTTTCATATGAATTGATTGATGTCGATGCCGATGGTGATCTGGATGCAGTCTCTCGAACTGGCACTGCCATTACAACCTTTCTCAATAATGGTCACGGTGTGTTTAATGCACTTCAAAGCATTCCCAATGCCAATGGCTTCGGTTTCGCTGCCGGCGATCTAAATAATGATGGCTCAGTCGACTTGTTTGTGAGCAATTTTCTGAGTGCCCATCGCGTGCTGTTCAATGGAAAGTTACCCTGGCCGCTGGAATTCACATTTGAAAATGGTCACACGACAGGTCTGGATTTTAATAATCCCCGTAATATTTCAGTCGTCGAAATCGCGGGTAACAAAAAACTGGAGTTAAATAACAGTGGTTTGACGGGTCTCAGAACTGCGGTCGGTGAACTGAGAACTCCATTACCTGCAAAATTCGAAATGTCGGCAGAGATCAATACTCTGTCTGGTACTGATCGCTGGCAGAATGGTTTCCTGATCTTTGACTACAAGAGCCCGACCGATTTTAAATACGCCGGTTTCTACACTGGCCAGAATCAGTGGGTCATTGGGCATTATGACGGGAACTTCAATCACGACAAAATGATTGACTGGGACGACAGTGGCCGCGATATCAAGCCGGACGTCGCCTACACCTTACTTCTTTCAGTTGATACGAATCGTGTCGTGTTGAAGGTGAATGGTGAATTTCTGATGGCCCATTCCTTCAATCAGGCCTTCAGCTCCCAAAGTCAGATTGGATTGGCAAGCATCAATGCCGTCACCCAATTTGACAACTTCTATGCAAATGACGTTGTCCCTCTTGTTAATGACCTTACCATTGATAAGTCATCAACTCCGACGATCGTCTCACCAGGACAGTCCATCAACTATGTGATTATGGTTCGCAATGAGGGAACCTACACCGTTTCCAATGCGCGAGTTCAGGACAAGCTGACATCCAACTTGACGAACATCAGCTGGACGGCAACCACTTCGGCGGGTGTAACTGCAACGCGATCTGGCACGGGTGACCTGAACCAGGTAGTCTCTCTGCCAGCGGGGGGATGGATTCGTTACGCCGTCAACGGGAAATTAAAAACTGACCTCAAGGTTAATCATTCGAGTGGTGCATCTGTCTCTTCCGTTTCTTTTACAGATCCTCGCCCTCAGAATAATGTCGATGCCGATTATGATTTCCTGGTTGTGAAATCCAAACAGGGGAATGGCTATTTTGAGATTGATGAGGAGACTGGTCTCCCTATCAATACACTTAAATATGTATTCGGAGATTTCGACGGGGATGGTGATCAGGACGCTCTGATAGTTCCTTTAAGCTCATCCGCAGAGAATTCCTTATGGGAGAACGACGGGACCGGCTTCTTCAGTTTTCACAGCAATATTTCGCCCCAAATGGTAGGTGTTTTTACAGCCGATTTAGATGGTGATGGTGATCTGGATCTCCAGCTCACATCTAACAGTGGAACTAAAACCCTGCTCAACGATGGAGATGCGAACTTCACCGAGACCACTTTTCCCGGACTGCTCAATATCAGTTTTTCTGCCTTTGAAGACGTTAACATGGATGGCCATCCGGATGCTGTCGTAATATCCGGGAACGGGTTTTATTTCCTCTTCAATTCCGGATACGGAGAGTTTCTTGAGAAGAGTCCTGTCTACACAGCAGGTGCAAGTCTATCGGATATACATTTCGGCGATCTGGATGGAGACGGGGACACCGATCTGGTCTACAGGAGCACTTATAATTACAACGTCTGGAAGAATGACGGCCGCGGTATCTATTCACTTGCCGAATCACACGACCTTAACAACATCAGCCTCAGCACACTCGACTTAGGTGATGTGGATCAGGATGGCGACCTGGATCTCGTTTTAAGCTCAAACATCACCGGCACTGGAGGTTTTTACGTACTGTTGAATGATGGATCTGGCAGTTACTTCTCATCCCTTTCCAGTACTCCCACCGGCATTGGTGAAATATTTCAGTCTTTAGCTCTAGGTGATTTAGATGCCGATGGAGACCTGGACCTGTTCACCACGCATTACTCAACAAACTATTATGCAAAAGTCTGGCTGAACGATGGAAAAGGAACTTTCACATCAAGCTCAGAAAAGTACCTGGATTCCACTAGACGGTATTCATACGACCCCGTCGTTATTGATCTGGACAATGACGGCGATTTAGATGTGTTGTTTCGAGGCTACTCCTACTCTGACAAGCCGATCCTTCTTAAAGGAGAAAAAGGGCGAGCATTTCCATACGTGCAGACGTTCAATGACAACAACTGGAAAGGTCTGATTCTCTCGTCACCTCAACACTTCCAACTCGTCGACACTTCCAGAAGGTCATGCCTTCCAGATCGACAATTCCGGCAATACCGGGCCGAGCACCGCACTCGTCCAGGGTTCCGGTCAACTTCCCTCTGCTTTCGAACTTTCGGTCAGTATGAAAGCAATCCCAGGCCCCAATCGGTGGCAGGATGGCTTTGTCATCTTTGACTATAAGAACCAGAACGATTTCAAATACGCGGGCATGCTCACCGGCCAGAACCAGTGGGTCATCGGCCATTACCAGGGAAGTTTTAACAATCCCAAAGTCGTTGTTGACTGGGATGACCAGGGTAAATCGATCAATCCGAATCAGAATTATGCTCTGAGGCTACGCATCAATGGCAGCAGCATCTTCTTGCGGGTGAACGATCAACTGATCACCAGTTATAACTTCGGACTTCCGCTGAACCAGGGGAAAGCTGGTTTCGCGGCCAATAATGCCGTGACGATCTTCGATAATTATCAGATCAACGCTTACGATAAACTGCTGGGAGATGTAGCCGTAAGCATCGATCCCTCTCAGCGTGAAGTCCGCGCGGGTGAACTGGTAACTTACCAGATCACTGTCAAGAATCAGGGGCCCCGCAATGTGTTCGATACCAGGAATCTGTTCAACAGTTATTCACAACTGAGCAATCTTACCTGGACAGCCAGATTCACTGGAGGTGCAGCAGGCAGAGCCTCCGGTACGGGTGAGGTTAACGAAACGGTCAGCCTGCCTGTGGAAGCCAGCGTTATCTATACAATTACTGGAAGACTGAAGCCAACAACTGCGGAGAAACTCTCTGTATCCTTCACCGCTCAGCCTACCTCCGTCATCGACTTTAATCCAGCCAATAATACTGCGGGAAGTATCAAGAACATTGTCCAAACCAGTCTGCCCGGTTCCGGATATTTTGGCCCGGGGCTGGAAGTCTTTCCCGGATCAAATATGAGCCTCATCGCGGCCGGGGATATTGATGGTGACGGTGATCTGGATGTCATTGGGAACGATTTAATATCGTCTACCGGCCAGATCTGGTTCAACAATGGTGATGGTACTTTTGTCAAAGGAATGCAATCATTCAATAAATTCAATGCACACCTCCTGGCTGACTTCGACGGAGATGGCGACCTTGATCTCTTTATGACAGGCGTCTCGACGGCCGGCAAGTTTGTATGGCTCAACGATGGAAGCGGCAGGTTTACATCAACCACTCAGACTTTCACTATTGAAGATGGCCTGTTAAAGACCACCACAAGATTCCTGGAAGCAGCAGACTTTGATGCAGATGGAGACATTGATATTCTCACCAGGATGTACAGTTCATCCAGTAGCGATGTATTTAAAATCCTTGAGAATGATGGCTCTGGAATATTCACTGTTCTGGACGGAGGCTCCAGGTTTTCCAATGGCCCGACTCCCATTGATCACGTTGAATTTGCTGATATCAACGGGGATGGTACAGGTGATCTCGTCTATGTAGTGAATGGCACTCTGTATGTAGCGGTGAATGATGGTGATGGATATTTCCAACCAGAAGCCCAGGAGACCCTCAATAATCTTTCCACATCACATATTATGGCCGGGGATCTTGATTCTGATAATCACATCGACGTCGTGATTATGGGAAGGTCTTTCCAGCCCATCATCTTCCTCAACGACGGAAGCGGTAATCTGACACTCCAGAATCCTGACGACCGCTATTCGTCAACCAGTAATAATAGTAATGCACTCATTGATCTCGACAATGATGGTGACCTTGATATTGTGTCTTTTTCATCAACGCCAAACACATTTATCAATGATGGCAATGGGAATTTCAAAAAGTTGTCAACAACCATAATTGCCTCCTCTTACAGTTCGATGTTCGTGGGTGATTTTGATGGCGACGGGATTGCAGATCTGTTGACCTCGAAACTTCGAAAACAGCTCAATATTCTCCCCCTATTATCAGAGCTTTGACAATGCAGGCAATTATGATTTCAATTATCATTCCAATGGAAGTGCATACTGGTCGATAAGCAGTACGAACTCGTCTCTCTTCTTGCATTCTTATACGAATTCCACGACACCACTGGCGGCTGTTCTGAAAACATCGAACCTGCTTCCCGAAGTTTTCGAAATCGGCGCGACGGTAACAGCCCTCGACAGGTCAGGCTACTGGCTCGATGGTTTTCTGGTCTTCGACTTCCAGGATATCAACGACTTCAAGTACGCCGGTTTTCTGGCTGGACAGAATAAATGGTTGATTGGCCACTACCAGGGTAACTTCAATAACACGGTCGCAGTCACCAGTTGGACTGGCTCGGGACGTCGGATTCTGGCAGAGACTCCGTATGATCTGCATGTCCGCATTGATGGTTCCCGGGCTTATCTCTCTGTCGATGGAGAACTGATTGCCCAGGGCGATTTCGGCACGCCCCTTAATCACGGTGGCGTCGGCATGGCGACTCGTTCTGCCCAGAGTCTTTTCGATAACTTTGCCTTTGACACCCGCGTCGACAGAGGGGCTGTAAACGATCTTCCTTATCGTGAGGATTTTGAAGACGGAACTGCAGACAAGTTCATGTTTACCAAGGCCTCACGCTGGTCAATCGTTAATAGCTATGGTCAGAAAAAGCTGCTGTTCAATGGAGCGAATAATGGTGGCCTGGGGATTGCCCGCATCGATTTCGACTGGCCACTTCCAAACAAGTACGAACTTGCAACAACGCTCACTACTTTCAGTGGGGCGAATCGCTGGCTGGATGGGTTCCTCGTATTCGACTACCAGAGCCCGACAGACTTCAAATACGCAGGCGTGTTTACCGGACAGAATCAGTGGGTCATTGGTCATTATAAAGGAGACTGGAACAACCATCTGGCGGTCGTTGACTGGGACGATATTGGTGTCGCAGTCAAACCAAACAGGCCGTATACAATCCACCTCAGCGTGGACCACGATCAGGTTGACTTAAAAGTCGATGGCATCTCCATTCTGAATGTTACATTCGCCGAAGGAATTAACAATGGTGAGGTAGGATTGGCCGCCTACAACGCGGTTACACAGTTCGACGGGGTCGAAGTGGCCCTCTCCACTTCCTATGGAAAAGGCCTGTCCCTGCCCTACTATGAAGATTTCTCCGACGGACAGGCCAATAATCTTTATTACGATAAAACCTCAACCTGGGCCGTGATCTCCTCGGGTGCCGAGAAGATATTTAGAGTAAATAACTCTTACAACAATCAGGTCGGTCTCAGTTATCTGGCTCTTCCTGAGGATGCTCCATCCGCCTTCGAAGTCTCAGCTCGCATCAAGTCGATCCAGACTTCGGCCGGACAGCGAAATGGATTTCTCATCTTTGACTACAAAAATGACCGGGATTTCAAATACGCTGGTATGCTGGTCGATGAAAATCAGTGGGTTATTGGCCACTACCAGGGCGACTGGAACAACCGCATCGCTCAGGTCGACTGGGATGATTTCGGACGCAGCATCAACAGCAACCAGAATTACACTTTCCACCTCCGTATTGACGGCGATCTTGCTCGGTTATCTGTGGATGGTTACCTGATTGTCAGTGCCGACTTTGGTATCCCGATCAATACCCGTGGAGTTGGCATGGCAGTGGGAGCCGCTTTTACCTGGTACGATAATTTCCAGGTGGCGGAAAGGGTCGACTCTGGAGCCCCGGTTTATCTCCCTTATCACGAAGACTTCAACGAGAACAATGCTGGTGTGTTCCATGCTCCTCAAGCGGCAGACTGGAGTGTCTCTGGGAATCAGTTGCAGATTGATATGTCCGGTGGAAAAGGGACTGGAATTTTACTGGCTGACCTGGCGCGCCTGTTCCCAGTGACCTCAACCTCTCTGTGGAGATGACGGCCGTTAGTGGGCCTGATCGCTGGCTTAACGGGTATCTCGTTTTCGATTACTACAGCGAGAACGACTACAAAATCGTGGGAATGAACACGGGTCAAAATGAATGGGTTCTCAAACATTTCCTCAACGGAAACAGCTCGACACTTTTCAGACGGGACTGGGATGATTATCAACGCACTATTGACGCGGATACGACCTACAAACTGGACATCCAGTTAAGAGGCAGGAATTATTACATAACAATCAATGGAGAACTGCTCGTTCAATTCAGCTTCAATAACTGGAGAGCAGGAGGACAGGTGGGAGTCGCCTCTATTAATGGTGTCACCCGGTTCGACAATTTCAGCGTGACACTCCCCCCACAAGCGTTCCTATTGACCCTCTGTTTTCAATGTGGCAGGAGGAAGGAGATAGTCTCATGGTTTGAGACGATCACTATTAGAATTGATACTCAAAAACTACGTCGAACTGCATGCCTTGCAAATCATCTGGAAAGAAGACTCCCTCTTCGCCCACTCGGCCTGCTCTCTCTCGTGAAGTATTTGTAGTTGGGATGCAATGAAGGTGGTGCAGCCGTCTTAGCTTCCCTGCTCTTCGGTTCAATCATCTGATGAGTCAGCAACTCCAGGCCTATTCATCCTCGTTGAGAAAGTTCAGCTTCAAGTTGGAAACTTCTACGACAAACTCCTGTTCTCCACTGATCACGGTTAAACCGAAGCCACTCGGTCCTTCAGAATAGGACCGAACTTCCCAATCGGGGTTATTGTTGGTCGAGATGATATCACCCGCCGTCAACTTTCTGATTATAAAGTCGGCGTCATCAGATTCCTGATTGAGAAACTCACGGAACCGTTGATTGTTACGATGCATCTCGACCGACTTACGCTCCCGATTGAAATGTAAATCGACAATGTCATGCATCGATCGCGTATGCAGATTCAGGATCACTTTACCGTTGCCGGAAACAAAGTGAATGTCTCCTGACAGATCGCAGTTGAGAAATCCAAACGGACTGATCAGCTGGGTAGTTGTGTTGGGCGGGACGCGAATGATTAATCGATCTTCTTGTGCTTCCAGATGTTCCTTGGAACCCTCAAATAACTCGACGATCTGTTTGGGGGCGATGTCGAGTTCACCCTTATCAAACAACTGGTTTCCAAAATCGATGATGTTCTGAAAGTGCTCATAAAAACTGGCGTTATTTGCGTCCTGTTTGATTAATTCATCTAGTGAATGCTGTGCATACTCGAAGGCACCCAGACAAAGCATCGTTTTCAAAGTTGCCAGTTCCTGATCAATTCCCGTAGTCGTCTCTGTTTGTACATAATCGTGCAGAAATCCGTAGGTATAACCATCCCAGAAGACTTTTTCAGAAGGACCATTGGAGGCGATTTCTTCGAAGGCAGCATTCACTTCTTCAAGGTGACCGCCAAACGCTCCATACATGGCAAATTCATTCAGCTTATCGTACTGCTGTTCCTTGTCCTGTGGACCATGTTCTTTAAATGATTTATAATAATGTTTGTAGGTCTCCCATACTTCAGGGACGGTGAAGATTTGTCGATCGAATCCGCTGATGAATTCCTGATCAGCCAACTCATTAATCACACGTATGCCTTGTTCGGGAATTT
This sequence comes from Planctomycetaceae bacterium, assembly GCA_041398805.1. Lineage (GTDB taxonomy): Bacteria > Planctomycetota > Planctomycetia > Planctomycetales > Planctomycetaceae > Polystyrenella. Next base: position 130,435 of record JAWKUC010000011.1, read on the forward strand.
CTGTTCCCCAGTACTGGGTCGAAATACATTCGTTAGCAAATTCCAGAAGCTCATAAGCATCTCCACCCCAACGCGGTTGCAGGTACCGGTAGTAATATTTGTACGGATACTTTGAACGTGGTCTCAATTTTACAGCAGCATCAAACGCTTCTTTGGCTATTGAAGTACGCGTTTCAGATTCAGTTGCATAACCAATTTGGTGGCAGTGTGCATACCAGCCTTCCGGATTCACCTCAAGAGCTTCAGTCAACGTTTCTCCAAATCGCTCTGTGTATTTGTTAAATAGATGAGCCGACTTCAAAGGAACATCAGAGCCCGATCCGTTTCCGCGTATGTGCCAGGCACCGAGAGTATACGCAACGGCTTTGGTTAACACATGGTCATAATTGTTGGACAGCTCATCCCATTTCTTAAAGAAGTGATCGATTACTTCCTCATTTCCCAGGAAGAAGAACTGTTCAGAAAGGGAGAGCATGTAAACAGGATCGGATTTGTAAAGAGATGCTCGATTCAGTATTTTACGAAATTCATTGCGATCCAATCGGGCATCTGCCGGCCCCAGTAAATCACGAACAACTTCCTCAGAGACTTTCTGATTGTGTGGTCGTATTCGATCCAGCATGGTTTCATGCATATATTCCCGGTTAATAGCAACCAGCCAGCCTGTGAAGCAAGTGGGGTTTTCATGCAGAAACCAGGAGACTTTTTCCAGATCTTCTTTAACACCCATAATGTCACCGCGTATCAGGCGTTCGAGCTGAAGTAATGCATCGTGGTTTCTGACTTGCGGTGTGGAGATGTATTGGCGTTCTTCATCTGTCAATTTCCCTTGCTGGTCTTGAAAAATTGCCAGGGCGATCATGCCGGGGAGTTTCAGGAGCTCTTCCTGTTGAATGGTTTGTGAGAGAATCTGTTTCTTGCTCTCATTCTTGCTGTCAGTTCGGTTCAGTGTGAACTGATAGCCATTTTCTGTGTCAATCAACAGCGGGAAATAGTAGAAATCTGCGCAAAGAGATTTGGCATAGAGCGTCACTTCTTCATGATCAATTTCGAGACCAGGTTCATATTCACCTCCGTCTCGAAATGTGTGAATTGCAGAGAGAAAAGAGGAATGCGATCTCCGCTGAGGCGTTAATTCATAAAACAAATTCGCCTGAGTTGATAATGCGATTCCCCCTTCCCTGATTTTGTTTTCACCATCCACTGCAGGAAACACCACCACGGAGGGCAACAGCTCTGCCCCCGGCTTTGCGAAGGCTTCATCAATATACTGAATCCACTCCTCAGCTATCACAGGCTGAGCAGCCGCCTTGTTCGCATTAATTGTGCTATGCACAGAAAGCATAAGGAGCAAACAGAATCGCAATATTGCAGATAGCCGGTTTCTGAAGGGATGAGAGTTAATCATGAATAATCCGGTATGCTGATTATGAAAAATAGAATGAAGATTTTAACCGACTGGAAAACGCTGTTGTTTAGGGGATTATTATAAAAAGGTCCTTACTCTTAGCCAACAGGCAAGTAGTTGCAAAAGCACTCGCTCCAGCAGTTTACTTTGCAGAGACTCACTTTCAGTAACTATTATTTTAAACATTCATATCAAGCGGAGTGAATGTCTGGTATGTAGATAAACTACCATTTTACTCGATCAATCTCGTCGTCGATGAAATTCTTTTATGCGTTCAGAGTCAAGTTCATGTGGTTGGCCGTCCAGTCTTCTTGTACCCTGCCTGAACAGACCATAATCAACGTCAACCCAGATAAAGCCTTCGACATCAAATTGTTCTATGAATCTGTCAAAGATGAGGATTCTTATTTCTTCCCTGTAATGGTCCAGAATGAATTGATAAATCACATTTCTGAGATCAATCGTTCTTGTTCCATCGTGGGATTTGCCACCATCTCTACCTAGTGTGAACGCAACATCATCTTCGTGTCTCAGAACTTTCCCCAGAGAGAGAACATGCTTCGAACCAAAGGAGATCATAACGGAATTCATAACCAAGTCTCTTTACTATTGAAGGTTGTCGAAGAATCCTGAATTGCTTTAATAAGTGGCTGGTTGTGTAGAGTTAGACTGAACAAAGATGTTAGTTGGATTATCTGAACTTGTGGCCGCGCAACAAAAAAAGGACTTACGCCATTACAACGTAAGTCCTTTAATGATTACCGAAGGTGGGACTCGAACCCACACGGGGTTTACCCCCACTGGATTATGAATCCATACCAAAGTGTGAAACAGTATGGCTTACATATGCGTTGAGTGTATAAACACTGTACTCTCTGACTTTATGAAAACCAGCTTTCAGTCAATATAAAATGCTTTAATCGTGTTTAGGTAACATTTCAGGTAACACCGATTGTGTTATGAGTATCTTCTCGCACATTGTCGGTGAGCATCCTAAGTGCCCAAATCTTACGTCAGCAGAAGTCGTCGTCGTTCTTTTGAACGTTGCCAGAAACATCTGCATTTGAGAAATGTCATCCTAGTCGATTTCGATCGCGCCCCGATAGTTCTCTGGAATATGCAGCACCAAATCCCAGTATAAGTTAATTCGGACACCATCCGTCAGGCTTCGCAACTAATCCCTTCCCACATTTGTTGCTCGTCAGTAGTGTAACCATTTGGAATCATTGGCTTTCAACGTCTGCTGAATATATTTACGATACGCGGTTCATGATCGGTTATGGCCAGCGCTTCACTAACTGTTCTTTCTGAGTGTCAATTCTTTCTTCTAATCATCCGACGCTTCACCTTCGATTACTGAGCCGTTAATAATCACCCTGCCTGAAATGTGATCGGTGGGTGCGCTGAATATTTCACCTGCCCCTGTAATAGAGTTATTCTGACCGGTTAAATCAATGACTCCATCGATTGTGTCAAAGATGAGCCCACGGTCAATGAGTGACGAATTGGTGTCCAGAGCAAAAGCGTTACCTGTGAATACAACTGAACTATGATCTCCAATGAAGTCAAATAAGACAGCTGTGGCACTGGCGTCGGATGAAGTCAGAATGTTTGAAGAAAGATTCACATCGGCATCCTCAGCCAGGTCGAACAGGAAACCTGTCTGATCCGATTCGCTTAAAAATAGATAGTTACCACTAGCCACAATATCCGACTCGCCCGCCGTCTTGATGTTCACCGCAGCGTCGTTGCTGCCTGTCATGGTAAATAGATTCTGTTGAATTGTGATGGAAGAGAGATCGGTGGTATAGATTCCATTGAAGTCAAGAATTGTTTTGTCCCCGTATTCAGACACAAACTCATTTCCGTATAACGTCACTGATGATGTCCCATTCCAGTCAATATCGAGTCCCGTTGTTGCCGTATGTGACACGTAGAGATCATTACTGCTCAGAACCACGCCGAGCGTAGAGCCCTCACTGCCGGATAACGATTCAACTTGAATCGCTGAACCATCGTTCGCTGCAAGAATAGAGTTACTCACACCGAGTTCATAGGACCCCTCCTTATCAGCGAGAAAACGAATGCGATTGTGTTCCGATTCTCCATTCGATTCGAGTATGGAGTTATCTATGCTTACCAGGCGTGCATTTATAGCGTCAACACCCCAGGTATCCACTGTGCGAATAATGGATTCAGAAAGATAAAAATCTCCCGAATCCTCTATTTTGATTCCGGTCTCGTTGTCTTCCAGAAGCATATGCTGAAAACCAACTTTCTCCGTGCCGGAAACAAAGATCGCGTTTTCTGCTCCGGTGATCGTACCTCCTGATGCATCGTCAGTTTTACCGAACACGATAACCTGGCCATTGGTATCAATAACCTGAATACCATTTTCTGCATCGGTACTGGAAACGGACGTCAAGCCGATATCGACAGTGGAATCCTGTATGTCCAGAGCCGTTCCACTGGTGGTCTCTATCGAACCATCATAAATAACCACTTCCTCGCCAGTCGTGAATCGACAGACCCGTTCCTTCCTGGTTCTTCGTGATATTTAACTTCTGAAATGCTGTCAGACTGCCACTGTTACCAGTGAGTTCGACAGCATCTCCATCGGTCGTGTTTGATACATTGACTGTATTAAAGGAAATCTTCCCCTCGTAATTTCCAATAATCAAACCATTATCTTCAGCGTCTTCAATATTGGTGGTACCCCTTGAATGAAATCGTGCCTTCCCACCATTGATACGAAGGGCAGAGCCTGATGTGTCAGCAAGTGATAAATTATTGAAAGTGAGTTCTTCGTCGATATCGCTCAGGTAAATCCCCTGTCCGCCTGACCCTCCAAACGCCAGCTGATTAAAGGTAATTGATCCCGCTGCGAAATTGACGATCTCCAGACTATACCTCTTTGAATTGTAGATACTGGCGTCAAGTTGATGTCTGCCTGGTTATTCAGAATTGAGACTGCAAGTTCCCGTGCTTTCGTCAATAGTGATATCATCCAGAATAAATTCACCATCAACACCATCGAGCCTGATACCACCCCCTGAATTAAGGATTTCAATATTGGAAAGATAGCCATTCGTCGTCCCACTGGCGTAAATACCATAGCCGCCGGCATTTTCAATCACAAAGCCAGAGACCTCAGCATCAGATGCCAGCAGGAAGGCATTGCCGGCACTGTTCAGAATCGTAGGTAATTCCTGGCTGCCTGTTGCTCTCGGCAAAATGAAACTGGACATCGAACCGTTCTGAACGAGATATTTCCACCTTCCCGTATATTTTCTGTCCTGCATCGACAGTGACCATTTCTGAGAGCACACTTCCACCATGTACCAGGATAATATCTGCTCCAGAGGACTGGGCATCGGCGATTGATTCAAATGGATCGTCAACACTACCAGTGTGTGTCCCTCCAGATGGAGTTCCATCAGAATAGACGTGCTTAACAGTTAATGCATCAGAAGAGTTTACGTCCTGACTGCTCAAGTCAGCTGAATTACTTGTCACAGACAAGCCAGTTTCAGGTCTCCACCCCTTCAGCGACAAGGCTAATTACGATGGACGAATCCTCCAGCATCTTGACCGGTCGGCTCTTGCTTGATCTTCCTGGCCCGTTGGGAACAGATAGTGAATGGCCAGCATCACATTGTTTCCGAAAGTATCGTCACTGGTATACGCCCCACCTGGGTCTGCAGAGAATCGGTAATATCTCCTTGAACCCGGACTTTATAACCCTGATCGCCTCGCCGGTCTCTCCATCGAAATAATAGAGGCCACCAAACAGTCGTACGTTGTGATCGTAACCGAAATCTGTCGGCGGTAGATAAACCCAGCTCGACGTCCCTCCTCTGCAGGCTCTGATTGGTGCGACGTTCACAGTCATAGATAATGGAAGTTCCTGAATAACGGTGTTCGATATCCTGAACACGAGTGTCGCCACTGGTTTCACCAATTGGGAAGTAGAAGTTCATGCGTGCATCCCATTTTTTCTGCATAAGCCTCCAGACCGAAGCCTAACTGATGAAACATATCTTCAGTAGTCTCATCAAGGTCATAAAAGAGGTTCATGCCTACGACTGTCTGATGAGATACCTCCTGGCGATAACCAAGTCCAAGGTTTCCACCGTATTGCAAATCGTTATCAAGAAAGAACCGCAAATCAGAAACAGCATGACTCCATCATCAGTCACATAAGGCATGAGTTCCAGGTTGGTGATGGAATCTGCTCGACCAAAGGTTTTCATTGCGTTGTAACCAAATCGGCCGATGATACCGGGTCCATCAGCTGACTTTGGCACGTTTTTCTCGACGATGATAGCGAGCGTCTTCCTCATCGTCGTCTCAGCTGCATAGACAGCAGAAGCCGCATCTGCCGAAACCGTTACGCTGGAGATGAATTGAATATAAGCTGTTCAACTGGAGCAAACGAGAAGAACAGAAAGCGTCGCACCAACAGGCGTTGCCATTCGACGCAAGCTTTCGAACCGATTAATACTATGAATTCATACTTTTTACAGGAGCAGATTGAAACAGACGAAGAGAGAGAGTGCGGGTTCTATTCCACAGTTAAAAACTGGTCAATGACATTTCAGCGAAAAAACAAAAGTATTCCCTAACCTAAGTATTTCCATAGGTATGACTTCAATGAAAATTTAATTCATGCTGGAAATATCCAGCGAGAACCATAGCTGAAACGAGGGTTCTTTTATTTTTTAAAATATTTTTCGATGCAGGAAATATTCAGGCGGTTTTTGATTGGAATGGCAACTAAGTATATAATTGGGGCTGTCTAGTTAGACATTTTCCGGGGCGATAAAGCTTGTTCGATTAAACCAGACACAGAGAAACCATTGGCTCAAGAAAACCTTCATAAAGGACAACTGGAACCGCTCATTGATGCTGCTCGCCTTGGAGATGGTGAGGCGCTAGGCCAGCTTCTGATTATTTTCAGGCGCTATTTGATATTCCTGGCACGAACTCAGCTTCACCAGCACATGCAGGCCAAAGCTGATCCCTCTGACCTCGCACAAGAGGCCTGTCTGGCTGCACATGGCTGCATAGGGGATTTTGAGGGATCAACCCTGGAGGAGTTTACAGGCTGGCTTCGCGGCATTCTCTCGAATGTAGTAGCAATGCACCTGCGAAATTATCTTGGTACTCAAAAGCGAGATCCTCGTCTCGAACAGAGAATCAGCAATAGCCTCACTAACGTATCAAAGTTCCTGCAGTCAGAGCTTGCAGGGGATTTTACATCTCCAAGTGGTCATTTTGCGAGGAATGAATCTTTCCTGAGGCTGGCAGAAGCTCTGGAAGATCTTCCTGAAGATTATCGCACAGTCATCACCTTGAGAAATATTGAGGGCCTGCGTTTCAGTGAGATTGCCACACAAATGGACAAATCTGTAAATTCTGTGGAAAAAATGTGGGTCCGTGCGTTGTCTAAACTTCGTGATAAAATAGGTCATGCTGAATGAAACCAAACGACGTTCCACAGAATAGCACAGTGATCAAAGAATCATCCGTGATTGATTCCCAAGAGGATTCTGTCGTGGATGCCGTCAAAAAATACATGGAATTAATTGAACAAGGCAAAGCGCCTTCTCTCGATGAGTTCCTCCTTAAATACCGTGAGATCGCCGAACAACTTCGTCCCGCACTTGAGGGATTAGCCCTGCTCCATCAGGCTAATTCAATCCCGGTAGGTCATAGCCATAAAGAAAGTGAAGCCTTTTCGAGTTCTAAACCTATTGGTGATTTCCAGATTGTTCGAGAGATTGGTAGAGGAGGAATGGGGATTGTTTATGAGGCAATTCAACTATCTCTCGGTCGACACGTCGCCCTTAAAGTCCTTCCATTTGCCAGCGGTTTAGACGAAGTCCGATTGCAACGTTTTCGAAATGAAGCTCATGCCGCCGCGGGGTTACATCACACCAATATTGTTCCCGTTTTCGCCGTAGGAGTTGATCGAGGCGTCCATTACTATGCAATGCAATTGATCGATGGTAAGACTTTATCTGACATCATCGATGAAATGCGTCATGCAAATTCGCTCAGCCATCTGGCATCGCATCAACCCATAGCCTCTTCCGTTCAGACTCATAGCGAGAGTAGCGTGAACCTAGCTCACACAGGTGATACGAGCCGCGGTGAGCATTCAACAGTACTGCACAGCAATTCTGCATCCAGACGCCGTTACTACGAGTCTGCTGTCCGAATGATACACCAGGCGGCCCTTGCTCTGGAACATGCCCATCGATATGGTGTCGTCCATCGAGATATTAAACCTGCAAATCTACTCCTTGATTCTACTGGAAAAATCTGGGTTACAGACTTCGGTCTTGCCCAGGTACAGGAACTTGATTCTGGATTGACGAGAACTGGTGATCCGATTGGAACCTTACGATACATGTCACCAGAACAGGCATCTGGAAAAAAGGCAACGATAGATCATCGTACCGATATCTACTCTCTCGGAGTAACCTTATATGAACTGCTGACACTGCATCCGGCCATCGTGGGGGATGGATACAGGGAACTGATAAATCATGTTGCTGAAAAAGAACCTGTCTCCCCACGTAGTCTCGACCCGAATCTTCCTGCAGAGCTGGATGTCATTATTCGAAAGGCGATTTCCAAGAATCCGGCCGAACGCTATCAGGATGGGCAGTCTTTTGCTGACGATTTGGAGTGCTGGCTGGAGGATAAACCAATTCAGGCAAGGCCTCCCACATTGGTGGAATCTCTGTCGAAATGGCGACGTCGAAACAGTGGACTTGTAGCCGTGGTCAGCGTAATCCTTCTGATCGCCACGATCGCATTAGGAGCAACGACTCTGCTCGTGTGGCGTGAAGAACAGAAAACTAAACAGGCCTTATTGGCTGAACGAAAACAACGCGAATTGACGGAAGATAATTATCGACAAGCCAAAGAAACTGTAGATAGTTTCATTTCTCTGAGTGAGTCTGAGCTGCCTAATTACCCAATGGAAGAACTTAAAGATTTGCGACGCGAATTCCTGGAGACATCTGTCCTGTTCTATCAGAAGTTTCTCGATCAACGCAAAGATGATCCGGAACTGGCAGGGCAGTTAAGCTCTACTTCCCTCCGGGTCGATCGATTGACCAGCGAATTGCAACTACTCAATCGCATATTACCATTGTTGCATCTGGATAACCCTGAAGTACGAATTGAAGTGGGGGTTTCAGACGATGTCGCAGATGACATTATTCAATCAATCGAATCCTACGATCTGAACCGACGCAATCAACGTGCTTCAGGAAATGATGACAATGAAAGCTATCTGAATGATTTCGAACAGGAAATCGAAAGTAAACTCCTTCGCCTCAATATCCACCAGATTAAACGACTCAATCAGATAGCGAGGCAGCAAAGACTTCCATTTACGTTCAAATCAACTGAAATTGTGAAATTGCTAAATCTCACTCAAAACCAGCGATCTGAGATCAATCGGATCATTGAAGTAAATCGGCCTGTTATCAGCAAAAGACCATTCTTCACACCAGGTCCAGGTGAACCAGCAGATCATCCTGCCAGGAATCAACATCTCTCAGATACAATTTCCAAAACTGTGGATGAAATAAAGCAAATACTGACACCAGAACAGCTGGCTCAATGGGAGAAAATAATCGGGGAGCCTTTTGAATTTCGGCCTCGTAAACTCCACAGAGATTATGAAACTTCAAGTGGAATAACCGAAGATAAATAAAAAGGCTCAACACACTGACGGTAGCCATACAGTATGCTGAGCCCGGAAGTAGATCCCATTTGGAATTGCCGACCCCGGCATAAATTCCTTCAGAATCAGGCTGTCGCATCCAGTCCGAATAAACCGTTCAGAATTGCTTCTGTAGAAGTAGAACCTTCAGCATCTGAACTGAACAATGTTTCCAGTAATGTTGTCAGATTAGCTGTGAATGCATCCTGGTGCCCGGAACACTCACCTGACTGGACCTTTTCAGCCCGAGGACCCAGAATATCTTCAGCATTAAGGCCATGCTCTGCAAAGATCGAATCGATCTTATCTTTATGAGCAGCCGGGTTAAATTCACCGGATGATTTAAACTCTTCAAAAGCAGCACTGAGTTCCGACTTCAACACGGCGGCAGTTTCATCATCCACTCCAGCTTCTTTAAGAGAATCTGTAATCCTGGCTTCAAACTGCTCAGAATCGGGAGGTGGTGGTGGAGCCGAAGCTCCAGAAAGAGGCGAATTTTGAGATGCCTTGAGAATTTCGATGAGAGATGTTGAGTCTGTCACCGAATTGATACTACTCATGTCACACTCCTGCAAAACGGGGTTCATAAAACGAGAAGCCACAATTCGACCCCGTTCAAAACGTGAAACACAATCGTAAGAAAGGCAACACGAATTGAGTGCGGTGATCTTCTGGCTTCCCTGGAAATGAATCGCGTCCTGCAGCGATTGTAAACATATTAACTAAATCGGCAGATACTCTCTTTTTTCTTGAATAGAGACTGGTTTTTACATTATTTGTTTTCCCAATCAGCCGTGTTGTAGCAGGTGGTTTTCCATACTATCCTGATTGTTTAGCGGACACTGACTCGACTCCGGGTAGCGAGTTCAATGTTGTAATCAGTTGAGCCGCATCGAAATCGTTTTCAGGCAAGAATTGATAGATCAACTCCAGTGCGCTTCCTCCTCGTACAGTGTTCGCCGCAACTAATTGGCATCCACCTGTCAGTGATTCCAGTTTTTTGTCCCAACTTTCTGACTGATGCAGGCTTACCTGTAAATTTAAACGCCAGATATGCGGATCAACAGAGAACGACCTGTGTTCGCCTCTTGAGCCACTTGTCGTCCAATAGCTGAGGTTGGTTGCCAGAGCAACTGTTATAAGACCAAGCAGGAAAACCCCGTATTGTCCCGCACCCACAGCCATTCCAACCACGACGGCCGCCAGGACAAATGCAACATCGCGTGTAGCGGGAACAGCAGTTCTGAACCGAACAATTGATAATGCGCCGACAAGACTGAAAGCTCGAGCGATATTGTCACCAATGATCTGTGTTGCCATCGCAATCAGAATGCTCATTAAGACCAGCGTTAAAGATAAGTTATCATTTCGTGTCTGCTTTATTCCACCGCGGGCAATTGAAGCAATGGCAATTCCTCCAACCCAAGCCAACGATAGACGTGTGACCAGAGTGGATAACGTAATATTTATTTCCTCCGATATTGAAGGGAGCCAGTCAGGCACAGGAAATTAACTCCGATTTATCTCTATTATTGACGCACACTTCTACTGAGGTCCGGTACTTGGAAAACCCCTGGCAGGTTAAAGGAAACTGGCTCAATAATTGTTTGAACAGTAATGGCATCCGATTATGAAATTTCAATTCCAGTATATCTGGTGTTTCAATCGACTGTAGCGGTAAGGTATCACGGAATAAACAGGATGTTGTTGATGCCGCCTGTAACTCACTATCAATCGTCAGTCGCAGAGATTCTCCCTGAATTACCTCTGTTCGGGCAAATCGCTGATATTGCACACCGACGATCGATATCAGTCGCAGTTCGTCAACTGCATTCAGAAACCAATACCCTGGCCATGATTGATCGAACGTCTGACTGCTGGAAAGATACTCTTTAAGAGAATGCTGAAACTCATCTGCTGAAACATTAGTTCGACGTTTGGACACACGACATTTCTTTTTACTTTTGGCCTCAAGCCAGATTTGCGCAGTTTCTTCATAACACCGAATACGGTGTTTGGTATTTCCGGCCAATCCAGTTCGGTGATATTCATCGAGTTCCGGGTTATCAAAATAAAGTGTCGAAACCCTGTAAGAATCGCATCCAGGTTCAGAACAATGGGGATCTGCCGCTATATGTTCCTTCGCCCATTCTTGGATCTCACTTGAGAGCTGTTTATCGATCTGATACTTCAGCTCCATACGGGTCGGTTGTGTTTGCTCGTTCGTATTCAATAAATTGTCACGGGACATATATTCCCCTCATATTTCAATATGACTTGCGGCTGAGTCAAAGCAAAAGGACTTCACAAGTCACAATATCTATTTACTTATTAACCTTCGATTGAAGAAGCTCATTCGTTTTGCGAATCAGATAATCATGACGACCATCGATGAATTCTTTAAGGTTCATTCCGTGATGGCCAGGACCATGCTGCTCCGTGATTTGTGATTCGCTCTTTACTTCCTGGGCACGGACCGCTACACGAAATTCGTCGTAGGTTCCCAGTTTTCGAGTATCGAATTGCATCACTTCGTCGATTAAATTGACCTGTGACTCGATGAGAGGGACTGAGTTGCTCCCAGGTGAGCAATTCATTTGCCAGTACTTGAAGATTTTTAAGGTACTGTTTGCGATATTCAGGAACCTGGAGAACTTTGCTTCTCAGAGGCTTCATCGGATCGTCCAGACCGATCAGAGGATCGAGCTCTAAAGGGAACTTGTTACCCCCTGATCGGAATCTGGACGCCGGGTATCCTGGAATTGTCCAAATCGTTCAGGACCTGGAGAAGGAGGTCGATCTCCCGAACCAAACCGAGAAATTCTTCCGGAATCAGGGCCTCTCCCGTAAAACCAGGTCTTTGTCTTCTTCCTCCGGGATGCATTTCCAGGGCCACCCGCTCCGCGGAAGGCTTCATTCATATCGTGTGGGGATGAAATGAAATATGTCGTCTTTATCAAGATGAATACTGTAGTCACTGGCACGAATCCAGTACCCATCAGAATTAATCAAACCGTTATCGAGTGCCAGAAACCACAGTAGTTCATCAACGTCGACCCGTTTTTCGAGCTCTTCCGGCAATTGTTCAACCGATGTCTGATCCAGAATACGACAAAGCTCAATCAGCTTCCTGGTATCTTTCTCATCCCCTTTTTTCAACTCATAAGGGTATCCGTACTCTTCCGGATCTTCTCCTCGGTAATCCAGGCCCCCTCCACCACCAGGAGAACCACTCACTTTCCAGCGAGCCCTTTGCTGGAACCATAGTTTTCCTTCAGGAATTCCTTGTTGAACTGTTGTACGTTCGTGTAAATACCCCAATCTTCTCCATTAATCACTACCCGCACAAAGTTGGCCTTGGGGGCAACTGTGTACTTACGGGCGATATAGGAATAAAGCACAGTACTCATCATCGAGTTATCGCTGGCTCCATTCAGCAGATTCAAGGTTCTGTATCCGTTAATTCGTTGATCTTCATTGGCCATGTCGATGGATACGTTCAATGACCGTTTATATCCAGATGGAACCATGTGATAGGAAGACATACCACGAAAACGAATACCACAATTGGGATACTCTTTCCCGTCAACAGTTAAGAGGGCAGGAACATCGACGTCCGTGTTATGAAAGATTTCGAGTTCGCTTTCCCAGTTTTCATTTTCGAAATCAATAAAAATGGTACGCAGAGCAGAGACATCATATAAGTCTCCTTCGACTGGACTCACACTGGACTTGATGATCTCTATTCCTCGTTTCGCTTCACCCTGAAGAGGAAACCTCCCGGGAGGCAGCCCCCCGGGAGGAATGAAGCCACGTGAGTTCCCTCGAAGAGCAGGACGTTCCTTTCCATCAAGACGTCCTGGACTGTCCGAACCTTTGGCCAGATTCGGCCCGGGACCAAGTCGTCTTCTCTGATGGGGGAGGTTCTTCTGAAGGTATTCCGCAGCTTCAACTCTTTCCTCAGCTTTAAGCCAGCCATTTCCATCGCGGTCGAATTTGTTGAGAATCTCAATCGATTCTCCACCCGGCATTCCAGGCGGCTTCCTGTCAGGGCCACGTTCATCGACTGGAGGTTGAGCAGCCGCAGAAGCCGGTATAGCTAGTAGCAGAAGCAACAGAATTTTTGACCACTCACTCATGGAACAGACTCTTGCATTGATGGAAATATGGATAGTTATCCTTTGGAAGCAAGCTCGCAAAGCCTGTATCGATAGTTGAGATTTGTCTCTGAAACCGCCTTAGCTTCTGCAACTCATGGGCATTTTTTCTGACTTTTTACTGAGAACCGGCCGTTTTTGCCCCTCTTCTGCGGCGGGACCGGAGCCCAATTGCAACTGTTAAAAAAGGCGGTTTTCTCCCGTAAATCCCTCCTGTTTTATCACTATGTGAGACAGAGACGAGAATAAATAATGAATCTTCATCTGCAGAATCTACTGGAATCAGGGACAATTAATGGCACACATAAAACGAAATTACCTCCCCGTAAGGAACCGTTGAGTTCAAAGAGGAATAAATTCCGAGTCTGGGGACGAGGTTTGCTGAAAGCATTTTTTTCAGTCACGATTCTCTCCATCGGCTTCGTTACATTTACAATTCTGAGTTCCACCCCACCCTCCACACCACTTCCTGAAAAAGAAGAGATTCAACAATCCGTAGAAGTTGCTTCCATCATGTCTCATGAGGATGGCATCACTTTTCAGTTAATGGAGTTGTTGTTCCTTCTGAGGAACTTGATGTTGCGGCTGAAATTTCAGGAGTGATCGACTGGCGCTCAGAAAATAGCCGTATAGGACACACTGTCACAGAAGGCGAACTACTCTATCGCATTGATCCTTCTGACTATGAACTTGAAGTTCGTCGAATTGAAGATCAACTGAAACAAGCCGATGCCAATCTGAAAGAAGCTGCTCTGGAAATCCAGGCAACAAAAACCAGGATTGAAATAGCTAAAGAAGAGCATGAAATACAAAAACGTGAAATGGATCGTCTTGAAAGACTCGCAAAGTCCAGCTCCGTTTCACTTTCAGAAGTAGACTCAGGAAAACTGAAAGAAATCCAAGTCCGATCTGAATTGAAAACACTGGAAGACCAATTGAATACTCAATCAGCTCGACAGGAATCACTCGGTGTCAGTCGCGATCTTGTCAGTCGAGAACTCGAAAAAGCAAATCTCAACTTAACTAGAACAGAGATAAGATCTCCCGTTGCAGGATTAATCACATCGGAACCATTAGAACAAGGAGCATACGTACAACCAGGCACATCCATCATTCAGCTTCAAGACATATCGATCATGGATATTCGCTGTAGTTTACAAATGAAAGAGATGCACTGGTTGTGGCAATCATCTTCCAGCGATGCCACTGAGGATAAAACCCAAACAGCAGTTAGCCGTCTCTGGAAAATCCCCAAGACAAGAGTCACAGTGATTTACAACATGGATGGAATTGAATGCCACTGGAAGGGAACACTGCAGTATTTTGACGGTGGTAAAGTCGATCAGCAGACGAGAATGATCCCCTGCAGAGTTGAGATCGCGAATCCAACAGATGTTGATATCAAATCTCATAGTCGAAGGAACGTCACTCCACCAGTGCTGATGGCAGGAATGTTTGTCAACATTGAAGTCCATTCTGAGCCTGCCATCAGCCTTTTATCACTGCCACAGCAGGCAATCCAGCCAGGTGGAACTGTGTGGACAGTTCGAGGGGGTTCTCTACATAAAACCCCTGTAAATATCGCCCACTCCAGAGATGGCGTTGTTCTGATCTACGAAGCAGACAGCGATTTAAGTCCTGAAGATGTTGTCGTCGTCTCACCGCTCTCTGATCCAGTAGAGAACATGGCCGTTCAGGTCCAGAAATCTATTCAATCTGAAGCTGTGAGCACAATTGAAGGGAGAGTCCAATGAACAAGCTGGTACATTGGGCCGTTTCCAATCGCCCTGCTATGAATATTTTGATGATCTTTATCATCATCTTCGGTTGGTACTACACGACAAATCTCAAACGAGAACTGTTTCAGAATTCGAAATGGAACAAGTAACTGTCTCTGTTACCTATCCTGGTGCATCACCCGAAGAAATCGAGGAAGGAATCTGTCAGAAAATAGAAGAAGCTGTGCGTAGCGTTTCTGGAATCAAAGAGGTCACCTCAACTGCCTCTGAAGGAATGGGCCGAGTTAATATCGAATTGAAATCCGGAATCAAAAATGTAGACAGGGTTCTAAATGAAATTCGATCGGAGGTTGACCGGATCAGTACTTTTCCACTTCTGGCAGAGGATGCAGAGGTCCGTCAGGCAACTCGTCAGGAAACGGCCATTCGGATTGGTGTGCTGTGCCCGGATAATGCCGAAGAATCCGCACTGAAACTACGTGAAGTTGCTGAAAAAGTTCGAGACGATCTGTTGCTGCTCTCAGGTGTTTCCGATGTGCAATTCACCGGAGCAAAAGATTATCAGATTGACATTGAAATCCCGGAAGAAACTCTTCGTTCCTATCATCTTTCACTCTCTCAGATAGCTCAGGCTGTTCGCCGGGAAAACTATGATCTTCCAGCCGGAACTATTAGAGGGGACTCTCAGGAAGTCCTTGTGCGTGGGCACAACAAACGCGTAACCGGTGCAGAAATCGCAGAGTTACCGGTCGTTACTAACCCTGACGGTGTCGTGCTTACGGTGGGGGACTTGGGCACAATTCGCGACGAATTTGCCGACAGCACTGCGATTTGTGAGATTGATGGTCGACCAGGTCTCTCGCTGTCCGTTCTGCGTAACCGTTCTGATGACTTACTCAAAGTCGTAGACAAAATATATGAATACGTGCAATCGGTAAATCTTCCAGAGGGATATCAGCTGATAACCTGGAATGATCAATCTGTGGATGTTCGGGGACGTGTTAGCTTATTAATTACTAATGGCATGCAGGGACTTATGCTGGTTGCCTTTATGCTGGCGATCTTCCTTGATATGAGAACTGCTTTCTGGGTCGCCATCGGAATCCCCTTGCTGTTCTGGCCACAGGAGCCTATCTCTTTTTCGCCGGCCAGACTCTGAACCTGCTTTCGATGTTTGCTTTCATCATGGCTTTAGGAATTCTTGTTGACGATGCCATCGTTGTCAGTGAAAACATTCACACACATCTCAATCAAGGTAAATCTCCTTTAAAAGCAGCGGTTGATGGTACTTGTGAGGTGATTCCCTCTGTGACAACGTCCGTACTCACTACAGTGATCGCTTTTATCCCCTTGATGTTTGTCAGCGGTAACATGGGCAAGTTTCTTGGTGTCCTGCCGATTGCCATTATTGCGATGCTCATTATTTCACTTTTTGAAGCGTTCACTATTCTTCCCTGCCATCTTAGTCATAACGACTCCCCAGTTTTCAAGATCTTGGGATTGTGTCTCTGGATTCTGTGGCCAATTGGATGGCTCTTGATGATCCTCAATACCTGGGTAAGTGCGGGATTAGACTATTTTCTTCAGTACGTTTACCGTCCCAGCATTCGTTTTGCATTGAGAAACAGGCTAATTGTGCTGGCAGTAATGGTTGCTGTGACGATGGTAACGATGGGAGTGGTGCGAAGTGGAATGGTACCATTTGTCGTCCTGGGAAAACTCGACAGCAACAATCTGATCGCTTCGGTCACTTTTCCCGATGGAACTCCAGGCACAGTAACGGATCGCTGGACCAGAAATATTGAAGAAGCATTCTGGAGAGTTAGTGATCGTCTCACGAGCAACACAGGGCACACCGAAAGAAATACTGAGATCAACTCGCAACCGAAACAGTTAGCGGTTCGTTCAGCACGTGTAGTGGGGTCTCAAGTATCCAGTATTCCAGGCGGGAATCAGGCAAGCTCAGGATCGGGATCGAGTAATGTAGGAAGTGTTGAAATTGAACTTGTGGAAAGTAGTCAGCGGGAGTCCTCCAGTTCTGAGCTTCTCGCTCTCTGGCGGGAAGAAGTTGGAACTGTCCCCGGAGTTGATGCGCTGACTTTTGAAACCATGTTTGGTGGCCCTGGCGGAAATCCGATCGAATTCAAGTTGCTCGCCAGTCCAGAAAATGCCAGTGAGCTTGAATCCTCAGTCGAATTATACAAGGAACAACTCGCCAACTACGCGGGTGTTTTTGACATCAGTGATGATTCTACACCAGGAAAATGGGAATTTCGAATTCGGGTGAAAGAGACAGCAATTGCTATGGGAGTGAGGGCAGCTGATCTTGCCGAAACAGTGCGAGCAACCTACTACGGTGACGAGGTTATGCGCATACAAAGAGGGCGACATGAGGTCAAAATCATGGTCCGCTATCCACGTGAAGATCGACAGAATTTCGCAGATTTCGAACAGATTCGGGTGAGGACTGGAGATGGTATTGAACGGTCTCTCACTGAACTGGCTGAGATAGAAGTTGTGCGTGGGTACTCCAGCATCAAACGGGTAGATCAGAAAAGGTACATAACCATCACGGCTGATGTAGACACAAGTATTGGCAACGCACACGAAATTGTCAGACGCCTGCAGAATGAGGTGGTTCCTGAAATCAATACTAAATTTCCCGATGTATCCATTCGCTGGGGAGGTCAACAGGAACAGGAGGAAGAATCATTATCCAGTCTGCTGTTAGGTTTCCTTCTCGCCTTGATGGCTATTCTCCTCTTACTTTCGATTGAATTTAAATCCTATGCGCAACCCTTTATTATTCTTGCCATCATTCCCTTCTGTGCGATTGGAGCTGTATGGGGTCATTACCTCATGGGACGCCCCCGGAGTTATTCAGTATACTGGGAATAGTCGCTCTGAGCGGAATTGTTATTAATGATTCCATTGTATTGATGGACTTCATTAATCGGAATCTTAGTGAAAACGAATCTCTTGAGCATTCTCTCGTGGAAGCTGCCTGTCGCAGATTCAGACCAGTCCTGCTCACATCCACGACGACTATCGGAGGAATTCTTCCTCTGATGTTTGAAACATCACGTCAGGCACAAATGCTCATACCAATGGCGATCAGTATGGCGTTTGGTCTACTATTAAGCACGCTGGTCGTTCTGTACCTGGTGCCCGTGTTTTATTCAATCTACGCAAGCATCTGTAGTTACTTTACACACCCCTTGACCGAGCCATCTCAGTCTCACATACACGACGCAAGAATTAGTACGATAAATTAAAACCACCTTTCGCGATGCATAGAAGTACTCGGCGGGCTGCTCAAGTATTTCTATCGCGACGCTGCATAGTGCTGAATTGACCGGAGACCGCTTTTCTTTCACGACATACTCTGCAACCGGTGCGTCCAAAATATCCTTTTCGAGGTAAAACGGGCACCATCCGTCAGGCCTGGCAACGAATCTCGTTCTAAATCCGTCGCTCGTCAGCAGCGAAACCACTTGGAATGATTCATTTCCATCGTCGGCTGAATATTTATACGATACGGGGGCAGGTCAGTGCGGGTGATTCGTTCACCGCTACCGTCTGTACGGGACTTATTCGAGGTCGTTCTCTCACCGAGGTCAACACCTTTGCTAATCAGGTTGCTGCCTATGTATGCACTCAGCAAGGAGCCTGTCCTACCCTGCCGGAAGAAATAAAACTGAGTTGATTCCACTCCATGGAATAAACTCCGGTTACCCAGCTTCAGCCTACTCCACTAGCTGAAGTTCTGTGGTCAGTTTCTTAAAACAGAAGTAAGTCTGATTCGTCTTCCCAACTGGCAAACAACAGATCGTTCGAATTGAAGAAAGGGCTGCTGATTGGTGTCACAACCTGAAGTTATCGAACCAGGTGAAGGCTTTGTCGGCAGCCAGACCGACTGCGCCCTGATTCAGGGGAACTCCGAAATTGGCAGAGGTAATGAATTCGCCATCGACATTCAACCGAGCCGTTGAGCCTTCAATCTCGATATTGAGAGTGTACCACTGGTTGGTTTTGATCGTACGACCTTGGTTATCCCAGTCGACAACCGCCAGGCGGTTGTTCCAGTCTCCCTGGTAGTGACCGATTACCCATTCATTTTGTCCCGTGAAGAAGCCGGCGTACTTGAAATCGTTTTCGTGTTTATAGTCGAATATAATAAAACCGTTTCTCCAGCCCGTGCTCACATTATTGGAACGAATATCGGCTGAGATATTGAAATTCTCAGGAGTTGTCTCGGGGTTAAGTGGGACGTGGGCAACGGAGAGTAGATCGTTGTAAGATGTGTTCGTTCGCAACAGTTTTTCGCCACCCTGGGCAACGACTTTCCAGTAGTTCGATCGACTGTAGTAGAAGCTATCCGCGCTGTTGTCGTTGAAGTCCTCGTTATAAGGTAGATCAACAGGTTTGCCATAGGTGACAGATTCAGCAATTTGCAGGTCGTCAAATGCGGTCAAGGCATTGTAGGCAGCCACACCGGCGGAGCCGTTATGAATTCCACTTGTAAAGGTGGCGGAGACTCGCTTGATCCCATCGACGAATAAGTCGACGTGATCCCCATCCACTTTGAGGTAAAGCGTGTATTCCTGGTCAGCGTTGATCGATCCTCCAATGTCGTCCTCATCAAACTGAGCGACTCGTTGGGACCAATTTCCCATGTAGTGTCCGATCACCCATTCATTTTGCCCTGTGAACAGTCCTGCGTATTTGAAATTGTTGGGCCCCTTGTAATCGAACACAAGAAATCCGTCATACCAGACGTTGGAAGTCGATAAAGAGGAAACCTTGGCAACGATCTCATAGGCATTGGGGAGTGGATAATCAGTATCCAGATAAGCAACCCCCAGCCCATACGAGTTGCGTCCGTTAAAAATAAGCGATTTGCCCCCGGAATCCGGGTAGATCCCCCATCGGTTTGTGCCGATATATTTTAGCCGGTCCGCTACATTGTCATCAAAATTCTCGGCGTAAGGCAAATCAGTCGGAGCGCCTTGGTCCACCTTCTCATCGAGTATGAAATTATCAAAACGAGTGACCGCGTTTTGAGATGCCATCCCAACTTTACCTGCGGCGAGAGCCCCACCAAAGTTGGCTTGCGTAATGAATTCCCCATCGACGGACAGATAAACTGTGACCCCGTCCACGCGCACATGCAGGGTGTAAACGGTATTGGTATTGATCGTCCGTCCGAAGTCGTCCCAATCGACCTGGGCCAGGCGATTGTTGAAGTCCCCTTCGTAGTGGCCGATGATCCATTGATTCTGGCCGGTGAAAAAACCGGCATATTTGAAATCGTTTTCGTTCTTGTAATCAAAAATCAAAAAACCATCGAGCCAACGATTGGCTCCATTCATCGATTTCACTTCGGCGGACAATTCGAACGTATTTGTGAGCGGAGCGGGTTTCTCAATTGTCGCTGTACTGAGACCGGTGAAGTTCGAGTTATTGAACTGCAAACGATGGTTATCCACCTCCGTTGCAATGGAAGCACTTGCCGGTTTGCTGTATGTGAGACTGAAGGGTAATCCTGATTCGAAGTCCTGAATATAGGGGAGAACGTTCGGGGCTTCAGTCACTTTCACTTGGGTGAAGGCACCATCAAAAATTCCTTGTGAAGTACCAACCTTAAGCGAAACGCCAATGGTGGAGCCCGCGGGGATCCCGTTCGCCTTAAATGTTGGTTGGATACCTATTTCATCACCCCAGGGAGCATCTGCGCCTGTTTCCCCAAAGATCCGATCACCATCAAAATCCCAGAGATAAACGAGCGATTCGGTATTAACAAGTGGGTGGGAAGAAGTGGATGCGTCCAACTGCACTGTTTCGTTTTCCTGAACGGTATACTCAGTACCAACGCCAGCGACTGCCAGTTCATGGAAGGGAATGGAAGATTTCCAGATAATGGCATTTAATTCATCGCCGGTATTGAAATAGTCGTACTCGCCATTTATGTCTTCAAAACGCAAAACGCCTTTGACGACTCCAGTGACATAAACATCACCCCAGGAATTGACAACAATATCTTCAGTGGAGTCGCTGTACATTCCACCTCCGCTTTTTGTCCAGACGTAATTCCCACTGGAGTCGAGCTTGTTGATGTAGATGTCTCCGTCACCTTCACTTTCCCTTTCAGCCACTTCTGGACTTGGATCAAAATCAAGGGTTCCATCAAATTGGCCAGTGAGGTAGACGCTATCTGAAGAGTCGGTATCAATTGCCATTATTTGATCACCAGTCGATCCACCGATCTGTTTTCCCCAGACAAAACTACCATTGGAGTTGAGCTTCAGGATGAAAACATCAAATCCTCCCGCACTGTTCGCATAGTACGTTCCAGTGCCTGGGTTCAGATCAACGGTATTCGTAAATTTTCCAGCGATGTAAACTTCGCCCGAATCAGTGGCAGCCAGGGCAATACCGTCGGATGTGCCATTAGAGTTCTCCACCTGTCTTGCCCAGGTGAAATTCCCGTTGGAAGTCAGTTTAAGGACATAGGCGGCCCGCATGCTGCCACTGGTCAGGTTGTAGACGCCTGCCCCACTGTTAAAGTCAACCGTTCCGTAATACTCGCCAGTGATGAAGACGTTTCCTGATAAGTCGACATCGAGGTCTTGTCCGTTATCGGTTCCAATTCCTCCGAACGACTGCGCCCAACCAAAAGTACCGTCGGGATGAAGTTGTAAGACAAAGGCATCGTACCCTCCACTGCTTGTCAGATTGAAAGTGCCTGAGCCGGGGTCGAAATCGACGGTTGCCCCAAATTCGCCTGTGATATAAATATTGTTGTTTTGATCAACGTCGATACCGCCGGGGGTATCCCGACTTGTCGATCCGAATTGCCTTGCCCACAGGTAGTTCCCATTCTTGTCCAGTTTGAGAACAAAAATATCGCCCAGTCCTGCACTGGTAAAATTATGAGTTCCAGGGCCAGAATCAAGATCAACACTTCCGTAAAATCTTCCGACGACATAGACGGCTCCTGTGTGATCAGTCACCATACCCAAAGGTTCAATGTCATCATCGCCATCAATCTGCTTGACCCAAATTGTTGATCCTCGTGGATTTGACTTGGTCACGTACATACTGTGACCGGTGGTTGATGTCTGGTTCTGACTTACAGAATAGTTCAGGAAATCAGTCGTTCCTCGAAAAACACCAGCGTTATAAAGATTGCCTTCACCATCCAGAGCGACCGCTTTTCCATAGCTGTAATCTCCACGATAGTAATTGTCATATGTTGATAACTGCGTGTTTTCCTGAACGGAGACGGTGGTGTAGTCGGTGCTTGTACGACCTTGGGAATCTGTAACCTTAAGAGCAATTCTCTGTGATAAGAAAGGATAAAATCTGACGGCGGTGAAGTTCGGGTGCATTCCGACTTCGTTCCCGTATTGTGCTGCCCCTCCTGTCTCGCCAAATATACCATCCCCATCAAAATCCCATTCGTATGTCAGCGTGGCTGGATCCTGGGTGGGATGAGTTGTTGCAGAGGCATTTAATTGCACGATGGTATCGACTTCTGGCTCATACAATCCCCCTGCATTGGCCATCGGGCCACCCAATGCGGGTAACTTCCAGAGAAAAGCGTCCTTGTATCCTCCATTTTGCTCAAGGTTGACGGTCTCCATGCCTATGTCTGCATAAGCGTAGGATTCGATCGAGCCTGCCACGTAGACGGAACCGTTTTGATCGATGCCAATCGCCAAACCGTAGTTGTACCAGTAGGTTTCTAATTCATCTGCCCAGCGAAAGTTGCCGTCCGTGTCGAGTGAGACAAGATTGATATGCTCGTTGTGCTCATTATAGACTAGAAATTCCTCCGGGCCGGGATTGAGGTCAGTCAACCCCAGATGTTCGGTGGTGACATAAACATTGCCATACTGGTCCGTTTCGACGGAATCAATATACGGGTCGGATCCCCCTTCGAAGGCTTTGGCCCAGGCGATCTTTCCATTGCCATCATATTTGGCGATGAAACTGACTTCGGGTTCAGTGTACTGAAACTGAGTGTTATATCCTGTCAGGACCTGATAGATCGAATTCGTGGGATCGAAATCAACGCGATAAGTGAAGCGAGCTCCCAAGTAAACGTATCCCTGAGAGTCGACTGCGATTCCTCCACTCCGTTCTTCATTCACCCCGCCGACAGTATGTCCCCATTGGAACTGGCCGTTAGAATTCAATTTCATGAGTAGCAGATCGTACTCAGTTGGTTCCGTGCTGGTTACTTCAAACACACCCAGCCGGGATCAATCTCCATCGTTCCTTTATATTGGACGGTTAGAAACACATCTCCGGTTCCGCTCACGGCCATGTCTGGCGTGAAGGAGTCTGAGTCCCCGTGTAGCTGCTTGACCCAGGAAAATGCACCAGTGGAATTATATTTCGCCACGAATAAGTTAGTGGTGGTCGTTTTCGTAAGCTCTGCTGTTCCCGGGCCAGGATTGAAATCAACAGTTCCACTGAAAGCCCCTGTGATATAGACGTTGCCCGCGCTGTCCACCCCAAGATCACTTATTTGAACGTATCCTGTATCTGATGCCAGATTAGTCGCCCAGATAAAGTTACCTGCATTGTTCAGTTTCAGGAGAAAACCGTCATTTGCCGACCCCGCATCCAGGTTGTGAACTCCCGGCCCGGGGTCGAAATCTCTGACGCCAGTAAAATATCCAGACGCATACACATTGTTCGCCGCGTCTATGGCAATGGCCAGACTATAGGAACTGACGCTGCCTGTGCCAGCAATGTCTTTTGCCCAGACAACATTGCCGTTCGGGTCGGTCTTGAGGATGAAAATTCCATTGCCGCTTGTATTGGTGTGTTCAATGACCCCTGCACCCGGGTCGAAATCGACTGTGTTCTGATAGCGGCCGATCGAATAAGAGTTCCCCTGCGGATCCACAACCATGTCATAGATGGAGTCGGTACCATCTCCCCCCACATTAAACGCAAACCCGGTATTGGATAGCAATGTCCGGTCTTCCAGCCTTTCCAACTGAGACCAGCCAACTTGGTTTGAATGGAGAGAGAAGCAGGAGCGATGTTTCCGGGAGTCATTTTTCTTGGCGCGAAGGCGGGAAGTCAACCAAGTGGTGAAATTCATGAGGGTTTCTTACGTTGGCATGGGGGCAATGGGGAAAGGGTAAATGCCTGTCGCGAATTAGTTGGCCCGGAAAGTCGCGCAAGTTGATGGCGTGCAGTGATCCTGCATTGATTACATCACCCAGATGGTGAAAAGTCAACATAGTATCCTGCAACAGGGATTATCCCGTTTGCAAATAACTCAGCCGAGCTCAAATCACTGTAATTTAAGCCCTCTGTGTGACACTGACTGCGTTCATTTTCAGACGACTCGACGTCCTCGCTCGTAGCCCCAGTTGTCTGAACCAGCATTTTCGATATTCGAGACTGACTGAAATATCGAATTCAGTAGCCTGGTCAGTTAGTGAACAGTCATGTTTCCAAAGTGACTTCATCTCCCTCGCATTGGAACCACTTCCATGAATTTTCTGATGCAGCCTTGGCACCTGCTCGTTCTGGTTCTTGCCAGCTGGAAGAATCGCGAGCAGCAACAGGTAATCGACTATCTGCACACTAGAGTTCATTTTCTACTTGTCAATGTTTGTCCGAAAATCGACTTACTATTGGACCATAACAGACTTCAAAATCTCAGTTTGTCTGTCATCTGCGTTTTTACATTACTGATTCGTCGTGAACATGTGGCTGAGCATTTTTTTATAATACAGGCAACCTGTTTCGTAAGTCGGATGAGTATTATACCTCACGCGATAATGCCTAAAAATCACCACATGACTAAAAATGTATTACTCGATCAATCCTCGTTGACGATGAAATTCTTTTATGCGTTCAGAGTCAAGTTCATGTGGTTGGCCGTCCAGTCTTCTTGTACCCTGCCTGAACAGTCCATAATCAACATCAACCCAGATAAAGCCTTCGACATCAAATTGTTCGATGAATCTGTCAAAGATGAGAATTCTTATTTCTTCCCTGTAATGGTCAAGAATGAATTGATAAATCACATTTCTGAGATCAATCTTTCCGGTTCCATCGTGGGATTTGCCACCATCTCTACCTAGTGCGAACGCAACATCATCTTCGTGTCTCAGTACTTTCCCCAGAGAGAGAACATGCTTTGAACCAAATGCGATCATAACGGAATTCATAACCAAGTCTCTTTACTATTGAAGGTTGTCGAAGAATCCTGAATTGCTTTAATAAGTGGCTGGTTGTGAAGAGTTAGACTGAACAAAGATGCTAGTTGGATTATCTGAACTTGTGGCCGGCGCAACAAAAAAAGGACTTACGCCATTACAACGTAAGTCCTTTAATGATTACCGAAGGTGGGACTCGAACCCACACGGGGTTTACCCCCACTGGATTTTGAATCCATACCAAAGTGTGAAAGAGTATGGCTTACGTATGCTATGAGGGTTTAAATACTGTACTCTCTGACTTTATGAAAACCAACTTTCAGACAATATAACATGATTTAATTGTGTTTTGGTAACATTTCAGGTAACACCGATCGTATTGTGAGCATCTCCTCGCATAGTGTCAGGATGCTTCTTAAGCACCCAAATCTGTCCGGCAGCAGAAGTCGTTTTCTTTTTGTCGAACGTCACCAGAAACATCTGGAGTTTAGAAAATACATCCTTATGGATTTCGTTCGCGGCCCATTATTCCTCAGGAATATGCAGTGCCAAATCCATGCTATCGTGCAGTACTCTCGCTATTTCGAGAGAGGTATCTTTACCAATTCGATAGATTACGAAATGACGCGGGTTGCGTATCCTTCCAATCGACTTTTCCACGTTGTTCCGACTACTTCTCAGGTGATAAGATCGAGCCTCTTTGGCCAATTCCGGTCGTCGTTGGCTTCCAGCCCGTTCTGGATCGGTTTGTAGATCCAAGATGGCTTGAATCAATAATTCTTCGTAACGCAGGCGAATTTGTTCTCCAAAGGTTTCGTATGTCCAACGCAAAATTGATTCGATATCTTGTTCAGCTGCTGGTGCGAGACGGATACGACGCGTCGTCAATGTTCGCGACCTTTCTTCTCAGAACGTGAAGCTCGGCGGCCAAGTCTCGCAATTGTGCTCCGCACTCCTTTTGCAGTTGTCGCAGAAAGTCCTTGACCTTGGTCGAGTTCTTTGAACCCTTCCGCGGCTAAATGCCGTAAGATTTTGAGTTTTTCAGCTTCAGTCTGTTTCTGCTCTTCAAGTAGTCGCAGTCCGGCACGTAATACTTCGCTGGCGTTCGAGAAACGTCCAGCTTCAATTTGTTCCGCGACAAATCGATCGTAATGCTCAGTAAGATTAATATTTCGTGTAGGCATTTGTCCTCCAATCAAGTTCACGACATATTTTACTCTAAATGGCAAATGTTGCCAATGTTGAAAGCAGTCACAATCACCAAGCTCAGGCTGCACTGTCGAAAAACAGCGAAGCCAAAGGCCCTACAAGCCGCAGCGTCTATGTGGCATGGGTATCGGACACCCCGGCAGCCACTACCGGCATCCAAGAAAGACAGTGAGCTCCAGTTTTCGAGTTCCACGGGATCAGTGAATGACTATAGTCCGAGAGTGACTCCCCTCCCCCACTTCGGAACCGTTCCCATGAGTATTCTAATGCAACCCTGGCATCTGCTCGTCCTATCCTTGGCCAGCTGGCTTAATCGCGAACAACAGCAGGTGATAGAGTATCTGTAAACCGAGAATCGTCTTCTCCGGGAGAGACTTGGCAAGAAACGCATTCTGCTCACTGATGACCAGCGTCGACGTCTGGGAGTGAAAGGAAAGGTCCTCGGTCGGAAGTTGCTGAGCGATATTGGAACTATCTTCACTCCCGACACTATTCTTCGTTGGCATCGAGAACTGATCGCGAGGAAATGGGATTATCCCAAAGAGAAGCCGCGTGTTGGTCGACCTCGCATCCGAAAAGAGATCGTCGAACACATCTTGCGTTTCGCTAAAGAGAACCCGACGTGGGGAGCTGATCGAATTCAAGGAGCGCTGGCGAATGTCGGCTACCACATCACCGACACAACCGTCAGAAATATATTGAGAGCGAACGGAATCGAACCCGCACCTGATCGACCTGCTTCGATGTCCTGGCAAACATTCCTCAAAGCTCATTGGGAAACCATCTTCGCCGTCGATTTCACCATCGTCGAAGTCTGGACGAAAACGGGGCTGACGACGTTCTATGTCATGGTGGTAATGGAATTGAAATCACGCCGTGTTGAGATCGCAGGGATTACGACTAATCCTAACAAGCAATGGGTAAGACAAGTCGCTCGTAATCTCACCGGGAGTGATGAATTCCTGGAGGACGCATCACATGTCATCATGGATCGTGATGGTAGCTTCCAACCATTCCGGACATATCTTCAGAAGATGACCAACATCGAGCCGGTCCTTCTACCACCGAAGAGCCCAAACATGAATGCGTACATCGAACGCTTCATGAGAAGCCTGAAGTCTGAGTGCCTCAATAAGATGATCTTCTTCGGGCAGCACTCACTCGAACGGGCCGTGAAAGAATACGTCGCTCACTACCACGCTGAAAGGAATCACCAGGGTCTCGACAATCAGTTGATTGAACCCGGTAATGAAGTCGGAAGTATCGCCGGTAAAATCGAGTGTCACGAACGACTCGGTGGTCTGGTCAAGTATTATTATCGCGATGCTGCTTGAAACTACACCGCTTGCATACCAAAACCCTCACTCGCTAATCACCGCTACCGTTGCGCTCGGAAGGTCATTTTAGCGTCGAATCTGATAGCAGAGTTGAGGCCGCGAAATGGATATCGTTCGAAATCCGTTCCTATTCAGCAACACAACCACATGGAATCACTCGTTTTCAAGATCGGCTGAATATTTTTACGATACGGGATCGGCGGCATGAATGAATCGAAATGATTGAGAGCGCACGTCGGACATGTTGTTGCCCCAGGTTCTATTGTGTTTAGTAATGCTTCGTACGTGATCTCGTTCAGGGAGATACACTGCCAAGGTAACGCGTCACACAATGCTTCACCGAAGCACCTTCTCGATTCCATTGCGGAGATGTCTTTCGACATCCGCCTTTGATCCCTGCTCCCATAAGCTGCAATACCAGCAGTTTTGTTTGGGTGCGTCCATACTCACGGTTACCTTACCATTGTGGCCGTAGTACGTGCTGATGCTGTTTGGTTTGCGTAACCCCGTTACCCCCACCATGAACTCAGTGACAGCAATCGAGGCGATCACTCCGTTGATTGATACCACCGAAGGCCCTGACCGCCCCATCGCGGCACGAGCTACTCCATAAATCGCCTCACGATTTCGACGCTCGGCTTCACCTTCCAGGTCGCGCGCTGCC
Organism: Planctomycetaceae bacterium; assembly: GCA_041398805.1. Lineage (GTDB taxonomy): Bacteria > Planctomycetota > Planctomycetia > Planctomycetales > Planctomycetaceae > Polystyrenella. The sequence goes on from JAWKUC010000011.1 coordinate 158,883, forward strand.
TCCTCCGCATCAAGTACGTCTAAGCAGACGAGGCAATTGTAGCCTTCCTGCGAAACACAAACACGCCCGCCGTACGCTGGCGGTGTTACCTGCGGATTGATGTCGGTCGCCAGATCGAAGTAAGGTCGACCGTATGCTGAACATAGCTCAGTGAGGATAAGCCGAGCCCCTTCACAGTCGAGGCAGCCAAAAATCCAATCGGCGGAGCGAATCGCGGCGAAACCCGCCTCGCTAACAAATGAGTCGAAGACCTTCTCGACCTGAATTGTCGGATCAATTGTTTTTACCAACCGTTCGCCCAGGTCCACCTTTCGGAATCCAGGAACGGGATCGTCGTGTCGGAGCCCTATGTAACGATTTCGATTCGTGGTGTCGGCCTCTTCGCTGTCAATCAAACGCAGGGCACCAATTCCGAGTAATGACAGTTGCTGCACGACCTGAGTGCCGAGACCTCCTACGCCGACGACAGCGCACGTTGTCGCTCGAATTCGATCTTGGCCGTCCTTGCCAAAGAACATTTCGTTTCGGTTAAGCCGTTCATCATTCATATGTTGTTTCCTCTTGGCCCCAAGTGGAGTGAGTTGTACCGGTAGGTGCATGAATCGCCCCATCTTCAAAACGGAGCACCATCGGGACAGGCGCAACCTCTGACTCGAACCACGCCAAGGAATCAAACGAACTTCTTGCGACCACAATCGCTGCGTATGGACGCCGCTTCAGGCGCCAAAGCATATGGGGCACGAATTCATGAAAGCCCCGTATATCGCTTTCTGAGAACTCTGCTTGGAATTGCGACGGGTGTGAGTGGATCTCGATGACCGATGCGGTCAGATCGTGCGCCCGTTTGATTACTGCGGTCCGAGTGTCGTCGGTCAGTTCCAGAAAAAATGGCGAACGATGAACAAAACCTTCAGGTGGGACAAAGTAGACTTCAATTGGGGTAAAGACGCCGTTGTCGTCGACGCGGGCGAATACGAACACGGCTTCCTCATTGCGAGAGTCTCCGGGGAGTACGTAGCGGACAATCTCTGTGTAGCTGCCCCGGTCGATGTCGAGAATCGGTTGAACTTTCATGATCAACGACCCTGCCGAAAGCGTGTCGCGAATCCGTCAACCCAGGTCAAGACATTGTGCCCCCCCTGGGGCTCCGCAGTGGCGAACCACTGCTCCGCTTCCCAGGACAGGAAAGCCCAAGTGCCCCCGAAAGGCGGCTGCAGCTCTGCCACATTTCGATAGTTCTCAGGGTATTCGTTGCCGTGGCGAAGATCCTGCGGAATGTAAATCCCGTAGGGCCCAGTGCCGGGATAACCAGCTCGCAGGTACGCAACGACGTTTACTTTCGCGTGGCTCCAGCCGGCGGGCAGCGGATAGTCCGGGACGTGAAACCACATCCCGTCACGGGTGGCGGTCGGGTATCTGCTCCGAAGCATTTGCAACTCGCGATCGAGTCGCTCTTCGAGCAGATGACCGCGCTTCCAGCGGATCTTCTTTGAAAAGCCCATGCCAGGCTTGAGCTGCACAACTTCGCCCGGCTGAAGAGTCCGCTCGTTGTTGTCCTTGTCGATTTCAATCACACCCACAGTCGCCTCCCAACCACCAAGAGCAGCAATCTCCTCCGTCGTGATCGTGTCCTTGTCCCAGGGATAGGCAGTCCCCTCGATGTCAATCGTGTATTTCGGGCCTTGTGGCTGGCCCTGTCCTTTGTCGTTCATGAGTCGTCCTTTCAGTAAGGTGCCAACGCCCCTTGCATTGGCTTCTGAAGGACTAATCGCTGCGACTTAGAGGGACCGGTAATTTATTCCGCCATTTTTTTCACGAGAGGACCGGCGGGCAGGATTCCGCAGACAAAAAATGCCGGACACCGGGGGCACGTGATACTTTCTTCGAGTGGGAAATATCCCCGCTTGACCGAAGCAAGCATCTCAGAGATCGCCCCCCTGCGAGTTTTGAGGACACGCTCGGTCATTTCAATCGAAGTAACCTTCTCATCCCCCAAATGCACAAGCTGGACGGTGCATCCGGGAGAGTGCTCGCTTGCGGCAAGATGAAACGCAGCAGTAGAAAGGCTATCTCCTTCCTTCGACTTCTTGTGTCCGGTTCTGACTTGACGAAAGTGAACAGTCCCATTTTCGTCTCTGAGGACTTGATCAGGAGTGACGATGATCTCGCCGCCAGGAACCGCTAGACGCAGCTCTGCCACTGGCGAATGAGCCATATCGGAGCCCGACTCAATAAAGTATCGGACCAACTGCTGAGCGATTCTTCGATAATCCTCGCTGAAGCCGTGGTCTACCGGTCCGTGGGACTGCCAAGCGGCAGCAAGACTGGCCGCAATGTCGTCTGCTGACGTCGGACCACCAGCGGATTGGCACACGTCGTTGACCACCTGTTGTACCGCGACGTGAAGCCGCATGAAGGCGGACTCAGTTCTGCGTCCGCCAATTTCGAGAATGTGCGTGTAAAGAAACCGTCTCGGGCACCGCTCATGAAGCGCAAGCTGGTGGTTGGTAAAGCTGCAGTTGCCATCGAGGGCAATTGGTATCGGAATTTCGCCCTCATCCTGTGGGAGAGCTGAAATTGGTGAAATCCGGCGGGCGCGCACCTGACCTCCAAGTCGGTCAAGAAACGGAGAGCGAGGTCGATTCCGGCCGTTGGAGGTCAGCGTTGGGTTGTACAAGAATAGGCGGTCGCGCGCACGGGAGATCGCCACGAAAAACAGGCACTCTTGCTCTTCAGCAATAGCAGCGCGTGCCGCATCGAGCCCAGATCCTGATGCACCGTCAATCATTCCATCAGGTGGCGTAATCCCTTTGGCCAGAGAAGCATTGGGCGATCGCGGCATGCTTGCTGAGGTTAGCCCTGGAATGTGTACGACTTCGAACTCCAGGCCCTTACTGCCGTGCATCGTCATCAACCGCACGGCATCTATGCTCTGCGCCGATGACGGAAGTTGCCGAAGATCCCGTTCGTCAGAATGCAACACAAGGCTGCGAATCCGCTCCAGCACTCTGGTGATTGGCAAGCCACTGCCGGGCGGTTGAAGACGAAGAAAATTCATGAACTGCCAGATAGCAATCCCACGCGATCGAGATTTGATATCGCTTGCTGACGCAATACCTGCAACGATTCGACTTCCATCGAGTAGCACCTCGGCAAGTAGCCTCCATGGATCAGCCGAAATCTCGGAACCTTCGAGCAATGCAGCAATCCTCTTCAAGCCGTTCGAGCCGTCCGTCGTTAGCCCTTCGATACCAGTAAGATCGTTGACCCATTGCCTTGGCTCGCAGCCGTGCTCGCGCAGGTGACTCAGTACTCGATCGATGTCTGCCAGGCTGACGCTGTGCTCCGGCAGCGCTGCTAATCTCAACAGGCCCATGGCGCGACAATCGACGACGAGCGAAAGAAGGCAAAGCAGGTCCTTGATCTCACTCCGCTCAAATAAGCTCCCGAGGTAGAGCACCGGAATGTCAAGTTTTTCGAGGCGGCGGGCAAAGCGAGCCAATTTGTCGTTTCCCGAACAAAGAATCGCTTGGTCGCGATAACTGTGTCCGGCCTTGCGCATTTCCTCAATTGCCTCAGCAACCGCAACAACTTCCTCCTCGTCGGTCCCAACTTCACGTCGCTCCGGCACGTATCCTGACTCGCCTCTCTCTGCCTCCAGAGCGACTTCTCCCCCGGCCACCACACTCATATCCGATGCGAAAGAGACAAATGAATCACGAACCTCGGCAACGCTGCGATAATTCACCGTGAGTCGACCGCGCTCGCCGCCCGGAAAATCATCCAGGTCGAATCGCTTCATATTGAATGACGACGCACCACGAAATCGGTAAATCGACTGCTTGGCATCGCCCACCGCCCAAAGGTTCTCTCCGCTCTTTGTCATTGCCTTGAGCAAACGGACGCTTGCACGATTCACATCTTGGAATTCATCAACAAGGATGTGCACGTAAAGGCTGCACAGATGCTCGCGGATGTCCGGAAAGCTCTCGCACAAACGTACCGGCATCGATACGAGATCGCCGAAATCGACGCAGCCGTTTTCCAGCTTAAGGCGTTCGTAAGCGGCAAATACTCGCGCTACTTCGATACTCCGCTCGGCGGCTTTGATCTCTTCTGGAGTGGCAGAAGGACCTTTCATCGCCTCTGCGAGCGTTCGATATGCCTCTGCATTTACAACTTCGTCATTAGCCCGAGAGATCGCACTTAAGATTGAGCTAAGTGGCTGCGAAGGGTCCCAGAGGTTTTTGAAATGCACCAGCTCTAGCCGAGGATACTCGCTTTCGAGTAAATCGATCGCCTCGGTCCGATCAAGTAGTCGCGGCTCAGCGGAGAATCCTAAGCGATCATGAAATCGCCGAATGAGATCAAGCCCAAAAGCATGAAAGGTGCCGATCCACATTGCTGCTGCGGCCTCACGATGCTGAGCCGCAACCCGTTCAGACAGCTCGCCCGCAGCCTTGTTCGAGAACGTAAGTACTAGAAGTCGACTCGGTTCCACTCCCGAGACCAAGAGGTCGCTAACGCGTCCGACTAACGTCTGCGTCTTGCCTGTGCCAGGCCCAGCTTCGAGCAAAAATGCCTTTCCACGATGAGCGATGGCCTCGAGTTGGTCTGGGTGCGGATTCTTCGGTGGAGGAGAGTCTGCTTGCAAACGTGTACTTGGCGGGAGTAGCAGTGCATCAAACAGTTGCTGAGCGACCACTGCATGCGGCGCTTTGTATCGGTCTGCGATTGCCGATGCCGTCAATCCCTCTTCAACGTGGAGTCGACGCATTACGCTACGGGGAAGCAGGAATTCGCGGGCAAAGAGGTCCATCTGAACCTCTTGACGTTGCCGTCGACTGTAGTCCACCACTCTGTCCACACCTACTGGCGCGGCTTCCGCTGTGCGTAAGAGGTCAGCGTTAGCGGTTACTGAGTATTCATGCCCGCCGCCACATTCGACGTGTCCAATCTCGTGGGCTATCAGGAAGGCATGAACAAAATCGTCTCCGGCATCCTCGTGAAGAATTAAGAACGCATCGGGATCATAAAGTGCGCGGCCACCATACAGACGCACATCTCCCTGCGGTAGCTTTTCGACTTCGATGTTCCGGCGCTTCGCTTCTGCCATCGCAAAAGCAACAGGCTGTGTAGGGCACACTCCCGTATTTGCGAGTGCAACATGAAGTTCTTCAGCTTTTTGGCGAGCGACTTCAATCCTGTCCATTCTCCCCCCAGTCACGAAGGAGAGCTTCTCTTTGTTCATCCGTCATCGGCGTGTCGTCGACTAACTTCCTAAATGGAACTTGTCCTTGGTTGGCCGGTCGACTGTCTGCCTTGAATTGAAGACCATCGGCAGTTAATGGTGGAAGAGCAAGATACTGCTGAATCCCCTTGATAGCTGATCCAGAGGCATTCGCTAGCCGACTGAGAAATCGCATGGGGATCGTTGATGGTTCAACAAGCCGGTCGCGAAGTGCGGTCAGCAGCGAGCGCGGAATGTCCAGTCTCGCGGCAAGTTCCACAAGCGCGGCACCTTTCAAATTCGCGAATGCCGTATTCTGATCGACCGCCGGACTGGTGGATGGACCACATTTCAATAGTGCCTGCCAGGCTTCCTCTGCCTTTGGGTCAGGCAGCGGCCCGACGTCCTTGCCTCTCAACGCGACGGCAATCGTCAACTCATGCGAAAGGTCAATTAGGTCTTCGGCCAACTCTGGATGTTTGCGGAGATATCGTTCCAATGTTACGCGGTCATGCTTTGGCTCAATCGAAAATGCATAGAGAATGTCATCTCGTGTTTTTGAATCGCTCATTTCCCTTCTCCTTCCCCTAGCTCGGCACGCAGCCTCGAAAACGCGCGATCTCGTCTGTTTCGCACTGTCTTCTCTGTACACCCGAGGGCCTTGGAAATCGTGAAGACTTCCGGGTCCGTCGAATCAATCGGAAAGTCCTGCAAAAGCAATTTGATCACTCGTTTCTCGTCAGCGGGTAAAGTGTTAATCGCGGCGACCAGGCGAGACCGGTAAAGGAAATCCGGAATTTCCTCCGTGTCCTTCAACTTCGCTATTGCGGCTTCTACCTCCAGTGAAGGCGCATTTGACCCTTCCTCGACACTCATTGACTCTGTCCGGGAGTCAGTTCGCACCGCCGCTCGGCGAGCCGTCAATCGAAGTCGAGCAAGTGCGGAGTTGAAGCGAACCTCGAAATAGTCAAGGCGGTCGTCATAGTCGTTCCTGTCGTTGCACAGCATTTCATTGAAGGAGTCCAAGACGGCCTCCTGAATATCAAGGTCAACTGCCTTTGCCGCGCTCTTGGAACTGCCGCTGCTCTTGCGTTCGATCACGGGCGTTGCCGCGAGTATGCGCTGTCGTAACGCGAGAAAGAGTTCACGAAAGGTCTCGATTTCACTACCTTCTCGGGCTCGCCGCACGAAGTAGAGCAGGCATTCGGATGGCACGAACTCCGATGATTGCGAGTCTCGGATTTTGGCCCGCTCGACCAGTTCGTCGGTAGGCAACAGCTTAAGAGCTGCTATCGATGCTTCCACCTCTTTTGGGCGGAAATACGGGGAGCCGTCGGCTCGCTTCTTTCTAAGTGGCTCAGGCAACACGTGTTCCCCCTTGTCGGTGAGTCGAAGTCGCTGGTTCCTGCTCTGGGGCTTGTCGGGTATCGTCAGCTCCGCCAACCCAGCGTCCCGAAGCTGCTGAAGGGCGGGAGAGGTGACCACTCCGACTAGACGACATCCCGAGCATTTCTGCGATCTCGGCCCTCGTTTTCGGATTTTCGGCAAGGAAGAAGAGGACTTTCATCTCGGTTTCGTTGAGAAACGTGCCGATTTCCCCCTCTTGTCCCTCGTCTTGTCCCCTCTCATGTCCCTCGTCTTGTCCCTGCCCAGATCCAGCCATTTCCGGGTGCACCGGAAGCTCTGGCCAGAAAGTGCGTGCGAGTCTCGTCTGTCGAGAACACGGGAGGCGGCGAGCCATTCTCGGACATGGCCCTTCGAATGGTGGGAATCCCCGTACATCGCCCCTCGGTCAGGTCCAACTCCTTCAGGAACTCCCCGATGCGCCGGTTGCGGTAGCGGCGTGCGACGATCTTTTCGCCATTCAGTGCTTCACGGCGGATAGAGGCATCTGGTCCCGGATAGCTCAGAATCTCAATGCAATCCGGGTTCACTCGTACTTCCACCGGTTCGCGCATTTCATAGCTTCGATGGTAGACGGCGTTCACGAGCGCTCTTCAAGAGCGGCAAATGGATAGTTGACGATGCGGGTTGCTTCCGCTCGATTCCGATGCTTGATGACCTTCTCTCTCAGAACATGATTCTGTAGGTACCGCAGCGCTCGTACCTGTTCGTGGAGCAGCCCGAAACACTTTCTCCACCAGTTCGCCGCCCCCGGGGCCTTTGGGAAAGATAACAACATCTATTTGGCATCCCGGCAGAAAGGTTGATGGCTCGTCGTTGAAGAAAAGCACACCGACGTTGCGCGGCTTCACATGCTCATCGGCACCGTCAACGATGTTCATTTGCCGACATAATTCGGCCAACGGCATCTTGCTGGCCGCAATATGCAGTTCGCTGCCGACTTCCTTGAGATACGCCTGAATCAGCGGCAAACGCAGATCTTCCAAATCCGCTTTCTGGCACTGCCGGTCATCGAAGGGAATCGTTGCTGTGAGTCGCAGCAACTCCTGCTCATCCTCGCTGTTCGGTCTCACCTCTACGGTGCTCGAAAAGCGTCGAATGTAGTAATGGTACTCTTTCTGCCTTGCGGTTACGGCACGCGGAGCCTTGTACGGTCGGTTCTGCCCCCAGGTGCCCAAAGTACGATCAAGTTACGGTCTTCGAACTTCTCCATGCTCAGAATCGGAAAGTAGCTGGGCTGGATAAGATTGCAGTGCCCCAACATCTCGCGGCTGAATCCGGTCCAACTCGCTCTGAGCGAGACCTACCGGAGGAAACACTGGCTGGCCATCTTCGTCGCACTCCTGACCGATGATGACGTAGCCGCCTCCAAGATTCTCAAAGTCGTTTGCGAATGCGCACAATGTCCTGATGACCGCATCAGGATTCCATCCGGCCTTGTACTCGATGCGATCCCCCTCGACCGTTCTCTGGCGAAGCAGATCTTCCAGGTTCAGAGGTAGCTTGCTACTCATCAACGTCTCCGTCCCAGCGAGCAATCCGCGTCTACCTTGTCGCTCAGTGTTGGAGTGACGATGCTGATTTCTTCCCTGGCGTTCACTTGCTTGATTCTCCTATCGCTTTTGCCGCATCCTCAACCAACAGCGCTGCAACTTGCATCGGGCTGACTTGACGCTCGTTGGTGCTGAGTGCTCGGGCAAGCTCTTCTAGTTTCTCCAGAGTCTCCTCGCTCATGGAAAGTTTTCGCTGTACCGTCCAGGTCGGATCACTCGGGCGTCCTGGACGATCACCTCGACCCGGTGCAAGACGAGCTCGCAATCGATTGCCCAATTCCAGCATCCTCTTCTCCCGGTTCCTCAAGTCAGTTCGCTCCACCATCAGAACATCCTCGTGCATCCACGACGCAGTGCACCAGTATCCGACTTTCGGTGCCGAAAGTGAAGTAAGAGTGAGCCCAAAGAGAAGATTCAGTCCAAACAAATCCAGTGCGACGGTTACCCGCTGACCGATGAGCCGCTCAATTGCCCCTCAGGAATCCGAACAACAAAGCCTCTGCTGGGAGCTGTCGCGGGCGTTGGAAGTGCGGAACGGAGTTGCTCGCAACTGTCGGCTTCATCATCCATCACCGTGCGGGGCCAAGGGCCTGGCGGCCTCACGGGGCGAGCCCCGACGGATGATGGACGACGAAGCCTCTGCGGAGTTGCGGGGGTGAAAAAATGTTTGGGTGGCAGATAGTCTGCCCAGGCGGCGAGTGCTGTTCAGCAGAGCGGAAGCGCTGAGGGCAGAGAATCGCAGAGGTACGGTGGTGCCAAGACCTCTGTTGTCGGAGCAGCTCGTTGGCTGCTTCGAGCGAATCATCAACCGTCGCCGTTCGTGGCATCGTGTCCCTGACTGAAAATCCAGGAATGAGCCTGATCGACGACCTTGGATACGAGCGGCAGATCGTCACGTCCGAAGCTGGTCGAGTCCTTCCAATCGTCACCGTCCTTGTAAAGACGGCTGACGGTCACGTTGTGACGAGTACCGTTCTGAGTGGAATTCTCCCAGATCGCAGCCTTTATGCGGCCCATTCGGATTTCGTGGATTGGACGCGCAGGTTTCGATTTCGTAGTCATGAGTACAATCTCCAAAGTTAAAACAGAAAGGAAAACATCAAAGCGATTTGCATTTAGCGAGCACATGCTGGACGACAGCCTGCGCAATCACGCGATGTAATTCGTCGCCGGCGGCGATGAGCGTAGTTGTTGTCGGTGAGAAGCCACCGCGTTGCAGCCACTGGCGTAAATCCTCAGCGGCTGCAGCGGCGTCCTCGAATTGCTGCTGTTCGTAGCAACGCAGCAGCTCCTCCCAGGTAGCTTGCGGGTCCATGGTCAGGCCGCCAGTGCGAGAGCAAAGAGTTGACCGATCTTCTGATCGAGTTCGGCCCGGTCCCCCGCATACTTCACGTTCTGACTTAGCCGCGTCAGGGCATCCACGAGTGCAAAGATCGTGAACGCTCCCTTGAGCCTGAGCCAGCGTCAGTGCTTCCTTGATCAGCCCTTTGGGCAGATCCTCACGGCTGAGCACCTTCCCCAACTCCCTCGGCATCATCGCCGAGTTTCTCGGTCATCGCCTTGCGAAGCACGGTCGCGAAACTGTCTTTCCAGGCGTCTCGTCGGGCAACCAGATGCTCCACCAGACGGCGAATCTCGTCGAGCCCGTCTCTGATGTTCGCCGTGTGTTTGCGGCTGAACTTACGACTTCGACCGCGTCCCAGACGATGTGATTTTGGCACACCTTCTGAAACCCGTACCGTCAAAAAACTCAGCCGAGGTCAAGACCCCACAAAATACAGAGTCTTTCAGACATGGACGACATCGATTTTCAGACGACCTGGTCACGAAGCTCGCCGCTACAATCACCACAACCAATTCAATCGATCGTGAAGATTGTCAGCAACATCCGATTCGCGAGTCTGGTCGGGTGAAAGAATGGTTATAGTTCCAAAGTGACTCCCCTCCCCTCCCCCCACTTCGGAACTCTTTTCATGAACTTTCTGATGCAGCCCTGGCATCTGCTCGTCCTCTATCTGGTCAGCTGGATGAATCGCGAACAACAGCAGGCGATCGAGTATTTGCAGGTCGAGAATCGTGTTCTCCGGGAAAAGCTCGGTAAGAAACGCGAACTGCTCAGTGATGATCAACGACGTCGTCTCGCTTTGAAAGGTAAAAGTATGCAGCGGAAGTTGCTGAGCGAAATCGGGACCATCTTCACCCGGATGCGATCCTTCGCTGGCACCGGGAACTTATTGCCAGGAAATGGGATTTGCTCTTCGAGAAAAAAGCGTGTTGGCCGGCCACGTGTTCGTCAGGAGATCGTCGAACTGATTCTGAAGTTCGCGAAAGAACCCCACTTGGGGAGCTGATAGAACTGGGCGCTCCCTAAGAATATTGCTCTACATCACCGACTCGGACTGTCAGAATGTGTTGAAAGCGAACGGAATCGAACCCGTACCTGACCGCCCTGCTTCGATGTCCTGGCAGACGTTTCGAAAGCTCACTGGAAGACTATTTTCGCTGTTGATTTCACCACTACAGAAGTCTGGACGAAGGCTGGTCTGACGACGTTCTACGTCATGATTGTGATGGAACTAAAACAAGAAAAGTCGAAATCGTGGGGATTACGACGAACCCGAATAGACATTGGATAACTCAAGTTGCTAGAAATCTCACGTGTGACGATGGTTTCCTCGACAACGCGTCTCATCTGATTCTTGATCGTGATACGTGCTTCCAGCCACTGCGCACCTTTCTGAGTGGACCAGACCGGAAATCGAACCCGTACTCTTCCGCCAAAAAGTCCGAACATGAATGCGGCGTTCCTCGAACGCTTCATGAGAAGCCTAAAAGTCTGAGTGCCTGAGCAAGATGATTTTCGGGCAGCACCTTCGAACGAGCACTGAAGGAATACAGCTCATCATGCTGAGCGGAATCATCAGGGACTCGACAATCAGTTGGTTGATCCTGGTGAGGAAGTCGGAAGCATCGCCGGTAAAATCGAATGCCAAGAGCGTCTCGCGCTGCCGCTGCTGCTCAAGTATTACTATCGCGACGCTGCGTGACATGACGTCGCTCGCAGACCGCATTTTCGTGTGTCAGCCCCTCTCCGCTACCGCTGCGTTCGAAAGTACCTTTCGCGTCATTTCCGATCACAATTTTCAGGGTCGCAAAACGAATCTCGTCCGACATCCGTCGCTCGTCAGCAACACAACCACTTGGAATCACCGTTTCTCAAATCTTCGGCTGAATATCTTTACGATACGCGCTACCGGAAAGTGCTTACAATGCCCTTTTCATGGTAAACCGGACACCATCCGTCAGTCATGGAACCGATTCTCGTTCGGAAAACCGTCGTTCGTCATCTACACAACCATCTGAAATCACACCAAAATATGACGTCGGATGAATATTTTTAATGATACGGCTCATCTGAGCGGAATTCGTAACAAGAAAGCACTCCCCTCTCCCAGAGTTGATTCACACCAGATTTGCCCTTGGTGGCGTTCGACGATTCGTTTACAAAGAGCTAACCCGCTACCTAAACCTTCAACATGTGGTTTGATGCCTAGTCTCTGGAAGATCACAAAAATACGATCCAAATGACGGGGATCAATGCCAATGCCATTATCTTGAATTCGGAATAGCGATAATTTCTTCTCCTGGGTGACAGTGATAAGGATCTCTGGAGCAGCGTCTGAATTGAACTTAAGAGCGTTTCCAATTAACTGCTTGAAGAGTTGATAGATCTGAGTCGGATCTCCATTTATTTCAGGCAATGAATCAGAACTTATAGTTGCCGATTTTTCTTTAATTTCTTTTGAGTAGTTCTCCAGAACGACCTTCAGGACATCATTACACGAAACCGTGGTGAACGGTTTACCCCGAGTTTCAATTCGAGAGTATTCGAGTAGTGATTCTAGCATTTGTTGCATTAAGAGCGTACTTTTTTGCAGGGAAACAAGATCCTCATGAGCTCTTTTCGAAAGGTTGTCATCAAGTACTGAAAGGAGATCCTGAGAATAGCCCATAATATGTCGAAGGGGAGCCTGGAGGTCGTGACTCACCGCATAGGCAAAATCTTGAAAGGCGCTCTTATTTCGTTGTAATTCATGTTCTAACTCCAAGATTCGTTCATTCATAATACGTCTCGAAATGTCCGATAGTCTTCTCTGCAGGTTGGAAGATGAATTCTCTTAAGCGTCTTTACAGCTTACCAATCATTGTGTTCGGTCACCATTATCCCAATCAGAGACAGCAGGATCATTTTCAAGATGAAAATGAGAGCAGATTCTCCTATTTATATCACTCCCTGCTGATGTTGGTTTTGAGGACAAAGTACCTTGATTTCAGGAAGTTTGTCGCCGAATTCAGTACCCCTCCGCTTAAAAAACTCAGCTTGACCCTTTGCGGCAAAATCCTCTATCTTTGAGACCTCTCTCTGCTAATTTCTTATTTACAAAATATGCTTGTGGACAGACTGCGCCTGGCCTCTAAGGTTTTATGGGTCAAGGGTTTGTCGCACGTGAGGCATCTATGCAGTTTTGTCTGAACTTGCCCTTTAAAATCCTGCAGAGTGCATGGCCTTTCTGCTGCGTTTTGCTTTTATTTTGTATCGCAGACGAATCGTGTGCCCAAGGACCTCCGGCTGTTAATCAGCCCCAGGAAGGAATGGTCCAGCTGGCACTCCCCCCGGAAACAGAGCTCAAAGTCCTAATCGATTTTGTGAGCCAACGGTTGAAGGTCCGATTTCTCTACGATGAGACAATCTCCAATCAAAAAATCTCCGTCAGAGCCCCCGGGCCAATCCCAGCCGACAGTTTGATGGATGTGCTGGAAAGTGCCCTGAAGATGAAGGGATTTGCTCTGGTTGATGCAGAAGTCGAGGGTTGGAAACGGATCGAGAAGGTTGATGATCTATCCAAGATTGCCCAACCTGGTTTGGATCCCGCGATGGAAAAACTCCTGGGGACGAAGGTGTTGACCCAAACCTTCCTCATCAAGCATATGAAACCGGAAGAAATTAAAACGATTGTGGAGCCTTTTCTTACGAAGCAGGGAGCAAACACGATCGTGCTCGCAGATCAAAATCTGCTGATCATCACTGATTACGCTACTAATCTCGAAAGAATCGCCGGCCTAATTGAAAAAATCGATCAGGCGGGACCAGAGCGTAAACTGGAATTTTATGAAGTTAAAAATCTTCCTGCAGCCGAACTTGGTCCCCAGATTAGTCGGTCCTTATCAACTCAAAAAGGCGAAGAGGCTGTAAAGGTCGATATTTCGATTGATGAGCGAACCAATCAACTGCTGATTATTGGCGAACCAGAGCAAATTAAGGCGGTCTTAAAGCTGGCCGAGAAGCTTGATGTTGCCTTGGGGCAGCGAACGGAAATCTATTCTTTTCGATATGTGAATGCTGAGCGAATCGACCGGTTACTACAAGACATTTTCGATCCACTGACGGTCAGTCGTTTTTATCGTTCGGCAATCGATTCACAGGACAATTTGCTCATTGCCACGGGTACAGAAGAGATCCATGAAAAGCTGAAATGGCTCAAAGAGCAAATGGATGTCGAGACAAAAAAACCGGGAAGCGCCGTTCAGATTTATAAACTCAAATTTGCCGATGCTCAAGAAGTCCTCAATACCATGCGGGCTATCCAGGGGCAAAGCAGTTCAGATCAACCCAGTTATCGTCGCGGAGTTTCTCCATTGGGACGCGGAGGAGTCGGTGCGGCTAGAAATAACGGTGAACTGGAAAGTCCGATCGATTTTGTACCCGGGCCGAATATTCCAGAGACACCCGGTACTCAAGCCCCGGTTCCCCTGCCGTGGAAGTCCCACCGGGAACCGAACCACCGGTTATTCCTGGTGTAACTTCTCCAGTGGGGGCAGCTTTAGAAGATCGCATGTCAACAATTTTGCCCGGATCGGCACGGGTTTCTGTTGACCCAAATACGAATTCGATCATCGTGATTGCAGAACGCTCGGTGCAACAGGTCTATGAAGAGTTGATTAAAGCACTTGATCAGAAGCGTCCTCAAGTGATGATTGAAGCGAAGGTCGTTGTTCTTGATACCAGCGATAACTTTTCACTCGGGATCGAAATTTCAGGTGGGGATCGGGTCGGTCTTCGCAAGCTGATTCAGTTTACCTCTTACGGATTGAGTACGGTAGATCCGGCTACGGGAGCTCTCGCTTTAATTCCCGGGAGAGGGTTTAACTGGACTCTGGTTGATCCTGATTCAGCCGATGCTGTATTGAAAGCACTCGCCACTCATCGTCGGGCAAAGATCTTGTCAGCCTCGTATTCTAGTCAACGATAATGCCACTGGTACCCTGGCATCTGTTTCCGAGGTTCCTTTCACCAGTGTGAATGCCTCCAATACCGTTTCCACCACCAGTTTTGCCGGCTTTGCAGAAGCGGGGACCACGATCGAAGTCAAACCTCGAGTAACTGCAAACGATCAGTTACAACTTGACTATAATGTCACATTAAATAGCTTTACTGATGCTGGAAGTGCGGGCATTCCCCCGCCCCGCCAAACGGATCAAATCACCAGTAATGTGAGTATACCCGATGGTTATACTGTCATCGTCGGGGGATTGACACGCCGCAATTATTCCCAATCGGAGGATGGAGTTCCGTATATTGAAAAGATTCCCATTCTTCGCCAGCTCACCAGTATTGTTTCCGAAACTCAGAGCCAAACGACCCTCTTTATATTTTTGCGGCCCGTCATTCTGAGGGACGACAAATTTCAGGATCTGAAATATCTTTCGGATCGCGATCTTCCGCTGGCTCGCGAACCAGGAAACTATCCCACTTCGGCTCCATTGTTGATAAAATAGTGATCTAGGAAACTGACTCTTCATTCTTCGAATCAACAACTGAAGTCGACTTGATGTCTGTTGCAAATAATACGCCTGCTGATCGACCAAATTTGCCTCCATCATTGCAGGCCGCGTGGGCGTATGAACTACAGCATCAAGCAAAGCAGGCTCTCTACGCCCTAACTGAGCAGCTACCGGAGCCAACGGAGTTACCTATCGAATGGGCTAAACGGATTCAAGTCCCGCCAGAACTCATCGCAAAAACGTCTGCCGCCGTGCTGGATCTCGACTACATAGAACAGGTCGCTCAGCTTCGGCCAGCAGCATCTTTTATTAAAACCTTTCCAATCGGTTACGCCCGTCAGCATGAGGTCATGGTGTTTGTTGATGATTTTGACAAACTTTCCATGGCAATGGCCGATATGTCGAGTTGGAAGTCACGTGATACGATCTCCCGGGTGCTCAATCAGAGAATCAAGCCCTTCTTCGCTCCTTCCGCCGCGATTTTGCAGGCGATCAACCGGGCTTACGAACAGCAATCCTCTCAGCCTGATCTCATTCTGGATTCTATTTCCCAGGATGAAACCCGAGCCAAACTGACTAACCTGGAGCGGGATGATCTGCTCAATACGAATGGGCAAGCTCCGGTCGTGGAGTTGATCAACTTGATCCTGCTGGATGCGGTTAAAGGAGGAGCGAGTGATATTCATTTCCAGCCTTATCGCGAAAAATTAGTCGTGCGATATCGCATTGATGAGCTTTGTTTGACAGCCACACGATTCCGAAAGAAGTCCAGAAGAGGCACTCAGTCGCGTCAAAGTGATGGGCAAAATGAACATTGCCGAAAAGCGACTCCCGCAGGATGGACGGGCGACTGTGACAGTGGGAGATCGTGTGATCGATTTGAGGATCGCTTCCCTGCCGGGAAATTACGGTGAACGGATAGTGCTCCGATTGCTTGATAAAAGTAGCCGTATTTTCAGCCTTTCCGAACTTGGGATGGAACCAGAAACACGTGACCACTTTCGTGAATTGTTGGCACAAGAGCATGGTTTGATTCTATTAACAGGACCTACAGGGAGCGGGAAAACAACCACTTTGTATGCTGGTCTCCAGGAAATCAACACGAGCGACCGCAATGTCGTCACTCTGGAAGATCCAATTGAATACGACATCGAAGGAATCAGTCAGACACAGATCAATACGAAGAAAGGGCTCACTTTCGCTGCGGGTTTGCGAAATGTATTACGGCAGGATCCCGATATCATTATGGTGGGAGAAATTCGGGATCAGGAAACGGCCGTGATGGCGATACAATCTGCCCTGACAGGGCACCTCGTCTTCTCCACCCTGCACACGAATGATGCGGCCAGTGCGATTACCCGTTTGCTCGACCTGGGAATTGAACCCTATCTTGTAAGTAGCTCGTTGCTCGCAGTCCTGGCTCAGCGTCTGGTACGAAAAGTTTGCCCTCACTGTTCAAAGCAAACTGAATTCACGCCAGAGGACATTCGACGATTGCAAATCTCTCCGAATGACACCGAAGCAAATACATATATGCGAGGGAATGGCTGTAAAGAATGCCGTCAGACAGGTTATCGGGGACGACTAGCAGTCAATGAACTTCTCATCGTTAATGACGAAGTCCGTGGTCGAATTCAGGATTGTTCGAACGCCTCGGAAATTCGCGATGTCGCCATTCAACATGGAATGCAGTTGTTAAGACAAGATGGGATCCAAAAGATCAAAGCCGGAATCACGACTCCCGAGGAAGTGGCTCGGGTTACTGTTCGCTCCAGCTTGTAAAACGGCTACTATTCTTTGTTTTCATTGATTGGTTCTGGCGGAATCAAAGCTGGATAAGGTTCCTCCACAGGCGTTGGCTGTGCTTCTTCTTTGCTGAGCGACTCAATATTAACGCAGGCAACCTGCTCGGGGTGTTCTCCGACCTGATCTTTGGCCCAGGCGATCCATTCAGGCCGAGTTTCATAGAACAGAAACTTCTTAATCATCGGTCGCATCTCGTCAATCGTTCTTCCTTGACGCATCTCTACGCGAATATAAGCGATCATGATATTAGGATCTCGATCATCCAACATCATTGCCCGACTGAAATATTCTGTCGCTCGATCAAGTTGTTCTGAATCTTCATACACAAGCCCTAAATTGAAGAGTGGTTCGGCCTTATCCGGCATCAATTTGATCGCATACTCAAATTCCCAAGCAGCCAGGTAATATTTACGCTGCCAGTAATAGATCGTTCCCAACGTGTTGTGAGCTGGTCCATAAGTCACATCTTCAATTAATGCTTTTTGCAGGTGTTGTTCTGCCTGAATGAGATCGACATGCTTGTGCTGAATCAAACAGGGGCGATCATCGAAGTATTTTTCGATAATCACGAGAGCTTTTTCATGCTCTTCGGCAGCTTCTGTAGTGTTGTAACGGGGGTCTGCCTCAACCGTTTGGTAATTCAGGGGTTCATCTGGGCGAAACAGAGCGCACCCTCCCCCAAATGTGCATAATATCATTACCACCAGCGGCATCCGAAACATGCTCAGCTGACCAATCGTAAAGCAAGTACTTGTAGGCACTTGTGTATATCGTTGCGAGTAAATTGAGAGAGTTTAGGGGGCCGGAATCTTAGGTTCGTACAGGTGCGAAGTCAATAGCAAATCGACGTTCCAGAACTCCTCCTTGGGGGTAGTTTCGGCCGCATTAAATGAGGGGGGAGTCCGGAAGCTGAGCTCGGGGATTTCGAAGCCTGCACCTGAATTTTCTGTTAAAGCTAAAACAAATCCGATCACCTGTTTCAGTGAGACTTCCCGCAGGATAATTTTTGTTTGCTGTTCCAGGTAGGGAGTCTCTGCAATGCGTCGGGGCTTTGCGGGGGTAATGCTCATTAATTGCTGTTGCTTGATCCCCTGTTGTCGGGAAGCTGTTTCAACCTCCTGTACAATCGCAGCATCCGATTGTTGTGTCTCCAGCACTTCGACTGGTGATTCCCGAAGAAGCTGAATCTGTTGCACAATCCGCTCGACTTGAGCATATTGCTGCTTTGAAGCAATTGCCGACTCGGGCATCGTTCCACATCCAGATCAACCATCCATTCCCGGCAACAAGGACTAGAAGTACAAAAAAGTAGAGGCGAAAGAATCGATTTCGAGATTGGCTCATTAGTTGGATACCTCCCCGGCTGTTGGAGTGGAATCGAGATCCGCATGGAGGCGAAACTCAACTCCCACATTGGGGTAAACAATTGTCTTGGGAGATTCTACCTCCAAACTCCTGTATTACGCAGCAATTTGGCGAATCGGTCTCCATCCGTGTGTTCCTGAACAAACCAGCCAAATCAAGTCGACCATTGTTGATTTGAATTTCGGTTAACTGAAATCGAAAGTCAGCAGGCAAACCCCTCCAGTAAGCTTGACTCTATTTCCAAACTGGAAATCGTCTTGGGAATTTCGCCGTCTTGGCCTTGTAAACCATTTAGGCGATGGAGTTCCTGCTCCAGAGTGAAGCAAGACTTTAATGCTAAGCTTTTGATTCGGGAAAACTTGTCGATAAAGTTCTGTTTGATCAGCTCCAAAATCCTTACGGATTTGATCATATTGTTCTGTCTGTTGGTAAAATCCCCAGCCACTCAGGAGAAGTAGAAACAAGAGAGTGACTTGGAGCAAACCGAGATAACCGCGAATGGCCCGATTCGGATCCTTGTTCACTAATTCATCACGATAGAATTCAATGGGAGCTGACTTTTTTCCCAAGTATCGGGACAGCTTCCAGTAATCCTGCTTCTAAAAACTCGACTTCGTGGGTCCAGTCTTTTTTGAGTAGAGTGAAGTCCTCCAGATCTTCCAACACTTTCCGACATTTCGGACTTAAATTGCGAACAGCAAGCTGCAGCACGTCGCGCTCGCTTAGCAGAATAGATTTGAAGAGAGTAAAAGTTCCACTGGTTCGGCGGCAATCACTTCCCAGGAAAGGACGCTTCCCTTCGCGATCACCCAGAGATGGATGTGATAGTTTTCTTCCCAGAGAAGTAGATATCTTTGGGCAAGCTTGGGATACTTCTTCAGGTGATGTTCGACAACCAGTTTGCTAATTGGGGTAATCGAAGTGATAACGACCCCCGTAATTCGAAATAGGCACCAGTTCCAGCAATGGAGCTGTTGCCGTCGCCACCGCATAGGCGGTTCCTCCCTGCATGCGATAATCATGAGCGACCTCTTCTGCCGACCAGGGTAATTCAGGTTCGAGTAAATAAGAAAGTGCTGTTCGGTTTCTTCCCGTTCGGGCACTCGGAACGGAAATTCGTTCCTGAACAAACATTACCACCCAAAGCGATTAAGACTGGTTCTCCTCGATAACCCACTTTATCCCAGGTAGTCCATATCTGCTCAGGCCGGGAAATAATACTCTCATCGACTTCTTCATCGCTGTCTCGTTCTACCCGAACAAACTGCTTCCCTTTCAGCCGGTAGAGTTGCCACACCGACTGATCCCAGCAGAGAACCCATTTTTGATTTCGTGCCATAGGTATTCCTCCGACAAAGCCGGAGCAGAATTAGATTTCGAGAAAGAGCCAATGCATGAGAACGAAGTAGAAATTAATTTCCGGGAAGGGCCAATTTTACTTCCTGGTCATTCTGTTTGATTAAAATATAACCATCTTGAATATCTTGAATGACAGCTTCTGGATTTTCTGGCCCGAGAATGTCACCAATTTTGCGAAAGACAACCTGGTTCCCCGACAACTGTATCATGGCCATTGCCACATCTGGTTCGACGGTGGTGAGTAAGAGCGTGGTTTGAATCCGGGGGGAGGTGGTTTGACTTCACTTTCGGTTCGGGGGCGGAGGGTCATGCAGTGGTCGTCGTAACGGTTTCTCAAGGTGTGGCTCGAATTGATTGAGAACTTAATCGAGTCTCTCTACACTCTAGTCGGTTCTTGATTCGATTTGGTGAGCTTAGCCGGAGTTTGTACACGAAAGTCCTCATCAGGAAGTTGTGCCTCACTCGATGCCCAATCAAAGACGAAATACCCGAATACCCATACAGCATTGTTAAGAGAAGTAGGAATCGTTTTTTATTTTTATACTCATGGCGATAAATCAGAAGTGTAATGCGAGTGTATCTTTTAAGTCTAACTTACCAACTGAAAGTCTGGCTGTCTGTATCAGTCTCCGCACTTCCCTGATCCAGAACCAGATACGTGTCCAGGTTTGACGCGGGCTCCGAATTCGGAGCCAGAGAGAATGGGTTTGAGCTTGATCGCGAATAATGCAGAGCGGTGCTACGCTGGATTCCCCTTCAGTTCGACTTGCTCCAGCACATTGTCCAGTTTGGTCATACCCGGTTCCTGACGGGCGTAGATAATTTGATCGACTAATTGGCCGGCAGCTCTCTCGCCGCCCAGGTTTTCACGGTTTCGTCATCTGCTCGCCGCAAGTTTAACCGCCCCCCTCCCCAGAGCGTGAGCTGCTCGGTAGTCGCCTGGAGATCATCCGCTACAGTTTGCTCCCGGAGCGAGATCGTCTGGAATACGAAATACCTGTCCCCAGGAATAAAACAACATTGGTTGTTTCCGGGTGGAATTGGTAACGGGTGTCAATAATTGTTTACTGAGACTACTTGAACCACTTCCGAAGAGTTCATTATTGACGATCTCATGCAGCCGTTGTTGATTTCGATAATACAGGCGATTGAGATTCATCTTCGCATCTTCATCCGACAACTCTATTTCAAACTGAAGTTGTCCAAGATGATACTCCCCCTTTAAACGGGAAGGTAACGGCCAACGTGGTAGGTATTTGGGGATTCTACTGGGGTTGCCAAGCCCTCCAGGACATTCTCAGCATTTTCCAGTAATACCCTCCGAGTAGAAATTGCTCCCCAGCGTCGTTGTAGTTCTTCCTGTGCCCGAGCAACCTCGGTGGCCATCGCCAAGCTACGTCTGGCGACTCCGGCTAGAATCAGCCCGGCAATCAATATCAGGCCGAGCGCCATCACTAGCACAAAGCCCTTGCGGGAAGGTACTGTTTTAGGAGTGGACAATTTATCGAAGCACATACGCATGTGTTAAAACTGACTTTGAAGTTTCAGAATCAAATAAGACCACCACGGATTGAGCAGGAATCGGCCCTCACTTAAAGAGACAATTGTTTCCGGAGTCGGGGGTGATTCAGGTAACGCATAAGTCAACCGGATTTGACCAATCTCGAACCCCACAACTTCGCTGAAGCCTTCTTCAATGGAATTCAAATCGTGTGGAGTTGTTTTACGAATGAGCAAACGCGAATCACTCGTCGAATGAATCAGGTATTCTACAACTGTCGGGCGATGATGAATAATTCCGCGGACCGATCCTTGCCCGCGAATCCCTCCAGTCGAAACCCTCTTTTAGTGGAATGAATTTACGCGAATTGACGAGATCCCACTCCAGCTGTGAAACAAATCGGCCTTGCCAAGCTTCCTGAGGACTGATTTCTCCAACTGTCGTTGTTGACGCGTCATGCCAGTCAAAAACGCCAGTACTGCAGCCAGCATCATCGTAGCGAGGATCGTGGCGACCAAAAGTTCTGCCAAAGTAAATCCAGAGCGGAGTCTTACCGAATGTTCATTGAGAATCTTCATTTCTGCTCCTTAACTATTGAGGCCAGAATTTCAACCGTAGCCAGACGTTCTGGTTCACGCGCAAAGAATCAATCTCGAAGACTTCGATTCGTAAGAGACTTGAGCGGGTATCGGACTGACGTCTGTAGCAACACTCGACACGCGCCACTTCAAATTCGGTTGGGCAATAAAGAATTCTTCGGCTCCTGTTCCGGCAACTCTCCCGCTTGATACCAACTCGCAATCAATTGGTCCGTTAATTCGTTATCGCCGTTAAAACACCCGTTGCCGATTAATCTGTCGACTGTGAACATTAAAAGCCATCAAAATCGATACGAGTAACGTCGCCAGGATCAATAACCCACTGACAACTTCAATCAACGTTAATCCAACCCGGTTGGAACAAGGCCGATGTGACGTAGCCTGCGAAAATATAGGGTTATTTTCCCTGGTGCGACATACAACTCGCGTTATCGCGAGTTGGTCAGGGAAGTTTGCGGAAAAGTTCCTGTACATTTTCGGTCTGTTCCTCTTCCGTAATTTTTCCAGTCAACCCGGCTACGCAAAGCCAAACCGATTTCCCGGAGGGCAAGCCCAGTTCCAGAGCAAAACTCTCTGTAACGCCTCCTGAGTGTAATGCACTTGAGCCTCGTTATATTTCAAATCCCGCGTTCGAGAGAGAAACCGCTTGATGGTGACCGTTTCTCCCAGATCGATCTTCAACTCTTGATCAATTTTATCCTGATAGACACGAATCAATTGATTGTCATTCAGATCAATTTTGAGGATTCCCTTTGCTCCGTCACGGACGCAAATCTTCTCTAATTGCTCATCAGTCGAACGAATTTGTTGTGACGCCCATTCCAACTTGGCACGGTGCTACCCAGTAAACAATCCGGCTGCAGCGGCAATCACAATAATCAGGATGACGACCATCAATTCAGGTAAGGTGAACCCGCGGGTCACTTTGGCGATGAACAGCTCCTGGGCGACTTCGCATTATTCTTCAGCATCCAGATTAACGCTTGATATGTCCTTCTCTGCACCCGTTCCCCCTTCTCTGTTATCCGAACCGTAACAGATGATTTCATAGGCTGCCTCATTACTTCCCGGAATAATGTATTCATATGGATTTCCCCACGGGTCTTTAGGCAGCTTGGAAAGAAGTGCGGCCGGGAACTCATCTGACTTCTCGGCCAGGATCTCGATTCCTTCTTCGTTGGAGGATATCGACTCAACGGCAGGCAGAACCTTGTTTTCCATGCAGTTTGGCGATCTCCATTTTCGCCACATTCTGCTTACTCTTAATCAGGTAGCTACGCACACTGATAGTGACCACGCCCGCCAGGAGCCCGATAATCACGATCACCACCATCAGTTCCGAAGTGAAAACCCCGGCGGGATTGTTGCTTCGCATTTTGAATCATGCTTGTCTCAAACTCCCTTAAAGAACATTGCCCGCTTCGAGGATAGGTAACACCGTCGCAAACAGAATGAACCCGACAAAGACCGCCAGGCAAACAATCAGAACAGGTTCGATTGCCGCCGTCAGGCGATCCGTGGATGTTTCCACTTGCCGTTCGTAACCATTCGCCAGGCGAACCAACATCTCTTCCAGTTGCCCAGTTTGTTGACCGACCGAAAAAATTTGCACGACCATCGGCGGAAAGAATCGAGTCACTGTGAGCGCCTCACCAATGTCTCCTCCCGACTGCACCCGCTCCGCCATCGCGTCGAGTGCTTCCCGCAGCAGAATATTTTTCGTTGACCGGGCTGCAATTCCGGCCGCCTCAATAAACACAATTCCATTACGTATGAGTGTCGAAACGATGATCGCCATCCGGGCAATCTCCTGCTTCCGGGCGAGTGGTCCCAGTATGGGAACCTTTAAGAGAAACGACTGCCATGCCCGCTTTCCCCAATTGGTTCGCAGAATCGACCACAGAGTGCTAATTATACCTACCGCTCCCAGCAATAACCAGATCCCCTCTCTTCAACGAGAAGATTACTCATCGTTTGCAACACCTTTGTTGGCCAGGGAAGTGGTTTCCCCGATTCCTCTCAGATTCTCGAGCAACATCGGCATCACAACCGTCATTAAAAAGATCGAGACCCCAATCGCCAACGTGACAATACCTTGTTGGTAAATCAGCGCGCCGTCACAACTCTGTCTTTAAACAGCAAATACCGCTCCCGAAATCAGCCAACCCGTCGAGAACAGTATCCAGCGTTCCGGAGTTCTCCCTTACCCGACCATCTGAATGGTCAACTCATCATAAATCCCCGGTTCCTGCCATCGCCTCCGATAGAGATATCCCTACTCGTCACCTTCGCCGTAACATTAAGAGCGATGTTCGAAACGAACCTTTGTATTGCTCTGGTGAGAGTATCGAGCCTCAACCAGGCCAATCCCCGTACTGAGCAGAGGACAACCGCGTATCGCAGAAGCGAGTGACGAAGCGTATCGACTGACCGCTGAAACAATTGAGGATGATTCGATTTCGCGTCGATTGTTCCTCCAAACTGCTCAACAACAATCTCCCTGCAACCGCAGTTTTTCGCGAGATTCTCACGGGGAGAATCGGCGAGAATGGAGCCGGTGGCCGCGGAGGAAAAGTAAGTGTAAAGGGAGCATAGGATAAGTGTAGGGTAAGCAATGGATGGAAGGCATGATTCTAAAGAGAACGATTTATGTCTACTCTATCTTTCACTGCCAAATTATTCAAAAGTATTCTAATGTTTTAGTGCCGTTGAGGAAATGAGGAAGCTTTTCCTCGGGTGCTTTCATTTCCAGTCTTTTGAACCGGAGACATACACCGATTTCAGATCCGTTGACCGAGACCGTCGTACTCATACTCGGCTACGGTGTTGGCCCCATCTTCAAGCTTGGACGAGCCGGTTAAACGCATCGTAGGTGGCCGTGTGTACCCACCAGTCGAGCGGCCGGTTTGGGGATCGTCGCCAGGTTCCTGCCGTCGTACGCGGGAGTCAGCCCAGGCGGGCCAGTTGACTCGGTGATGTTCGAGATCCTGCTCCGCGCCGCTGTAACCGTCCGCGCCGATCAGCATCAAAGAACCACTCGTCTTCAGGATCTGGTTATCCAGCTGCCGATCGAATCGAGCGTGATATCCTACCTGCGTGTGGGCGTCCTGCTGATGGAAACTACCTCGAGAGGGTTCCTCATCGAAGTTCTTCATCCTGTGCAGGCTGTCGTAACTGAACGCCTGGTCTTGTTGTTGGTCGCGTAAATTCCGGTGGGGATATCGCGTGGTGACGTTGCTGTTGTAGTCGCGTAATCGAACTGGTCGGCGTCGCTAGTACTGTTGTACCCCTTCCCACAACTGACCTTTCACCCGGCCAGAATGATCAAGTCCGGCATACTCCCCTGCCGTCCCGTCGTAGTAATTCAGCTTGAGATCCGGTTCGGGCAGATCCGAAACGACCGTCCCCCACCCGTGTAGCTGTACGCGCTGTAGAATGTTGCCGGTCGAGTTCGTCTCGCGGATGTACTTGGGATACGAATGCCGGTTATAGAAGTTGACATTCGTGCCGGTATCGTAGTCGTAATGGACCACCTGACCATCGAGATACGTCACCTTCTTTTAAACGATGCAACCGCTCGAAGACAGTTCCACCAACATTAACGTCAAGCATAATTTGCACCGAGGGAGAGGTCGACGTATTGACCGCCCCTTCTCGTGAGATTTGATAGAAGTTGGTGATCTGGTCGTATTCGTTGTAAGCGACTTGCACTTCGTTTCGAACGGTTCCCGTACCGAAAGATCAAGTCTATAACACCAAATGAACTCTTATCAATCAGTGTAATTACAGTAGCGAGTTAAAGGTATTGAGCCTGCTTCCTGAAAACAGAGTGTCTCCGTGATGTAGATAAAAATCACAACCTAATTTATTGTCATAAGCGGCTCGTAAAAACTCGGATCTTCAGGTATCAATCCCAAATCCATAGCGTAGAGTTCAAGTAGATACTCATCGACAAACTCTACGTGGTGGTCGAGATAGGTATCCTTATAAGAAAGCTTTCCAGATTTTCATATGCTTCCTCCGGCAAATGAATATCGTAGCCAGCACAAACATTCATGAAAGGGTGTTTCAGGCCTCGCTGTTTAGCCGCCCGTAAATATCTTATCACTAAATGTGCATAATTCTAGTTCTTTTCATCATCGTACTTAGCAGATATTGCGCTCAGCCGATTAATTCCGCTGGAAAGATTTTTTTGTATTCATAATTATTGATTCAGCCAGTGATCCCATAGTTTTCGTGACATTTCTCTCATTAATCATCATCCGCATTGGGGCAAAGATCATGGGCACCATATCGTTGATGTCGGACGGTTTATCCATTCTCCATCAAAATTGAAAAGCATCTGGATGGCTGATCTGTAAGGCATTTCTAGGTGTTTCATTAAAGTGTTTTCCAAATATTTCGTGGCCTAATAATTCCTTAAAATCGCCCATATCACCTCCGAGAGTAGCAGCCTCCCAAATGTCAGCTATTTGATGATCAGAAAATCGTTGTTTACTCCACGTGTTTGGTCCAATCGGAATATCGTGTTCGGATAAATAAATGGTCCTTAACCGAACGGATAACATTCTCAGGTAATCCCGAATTCTGGGACAGTTTCGGAGATGTCATCAGCATCAATAATCTGATTGTATCTCTTCAGAGCGTCCGGGTCAAAGTCGGCGTATCCTGCTCCCGTAGGTCCATTTGACGGGATATGATTAACAACCTTTTTCGCTCCTTGTCCAAGATCTGCTACTTCGTCTGCAAACTTAAGAATATTTTTAGCTTGCTTCAATGCTGGAGGGCTAGGGGCAAGAGTAAGTATGCCCTCACCCGCTAATTGCCCCATCCCACAACTTGTTCTAGTTTTTCGTTCATACTCCAGCAGAATCGCATTTGCTGTCTCGGTCGGCTTGGTATAGAGAGCATCGCCTAACGTATATAGGCCGCTGGCCGTGTTCCAAGTGTATTCGGCAGGATTAGAGCCCATTTCAAACGACTCCAACATCGCACCACCAAACGCCATCCCCATTCCTTTGGTGACTTCCTTGAAATGATATCCATAGGTGTTCGTTTCGTAGCCAGGACCAACAGTTTGTAAGAAGAATTTTTTGTCTTCATATTTGTTCCAACCTGGCAAAAAACCCGACAGACCACTCGGATCCACCCCACCTGGCGCAAAGTACCCCTGATACAAACTCATCCCATCGACATACCCGAGTGGATCCCGTGTTGTGAAATGCCCCATTTGCGGATGGTGGTACCGGTGGCGGAAGTAATACATGCCGCTTTCGCTGTCGTATTGGCGGCCGGTGTAGGTGACTGAGTTTTCGATGTCGCTCGCGCCGTCGGCGTCGTTGCTGAAGTCGTCGTCGAGGACCGTTAGTTCGCCGAAGGGGCTGTATTCGTAGCGCTCTAACACCGTGCCGGTATCATCGGTCACCGCGGTGACGTTGTAGTTGGCGTCGAACGTGTAGTAGTGGCGGTCGGCCGACCCGTCGGTGTCCGCGTCGTAGTCGCGCAGTAACGGCGCGTCGATGTATTCGGGGTGATAGACGTACTGTTCGAGCGGGTCGGTGTCTTCGACGCTGCTCACTTCCTTGCGAACTTCCACCGTCTGCCAGGCACCGTTGAAGTAGGCGTGCTGCTTATGATCGAGTGCACCGGAGACATACACCGATTTCACGATCCGTTGACCGAGGCCATCGTACTCATACTCAGCTACGGTGTTGGCCTCATCTTCGAGTTTGACTAAACGGTTAAACGCATCGTAGGTCGCCGTGTACCCACCGGTGGGAGCGGCCGGTTTGGGGATCGTCGTCATGTTCCCCGCCGCGTCGTACGCGGGAGTCACCCAGGCGGGGCCGGTCGACTCGGTGATATTCGTGATCTCGTTCGCGTCGTTGACTGTCCGCGTTTGATCGAGGTCGGTTGTGCCACTCGTCTTCAGGATCTGGTTGACCCAGTTACCGATCGAATCGAGCGTGATATCCTGTTCGCGCGTGGGTGTCCCGCTGATGGA
>JAWKUC010000012.1:0-183317 GCA_041398805.1 Planctomycetaceae bacterium
GCCGGATCGCCTTCGAACAGCGAAAAGCAGTCGAGGTACTTCATTGGCCACCTCGCTCTTCGAGTTCAGCTTGCAGCAGAGACTTCCCTTGTGCTGTCAGGTGTGTTACTTCGTTGTCATCCTCCTCCAGCAGCGCCAAATCCGTGAGCACTTGAATGGCGCTGTTGAGGCGAGGATTGCCGATCCCGATCTTTTCGTGGGGCAGATCAGCAATGATCTTCGGACCATCAACTTGCAGCAGGCATCGATCCCCTTTGGCCGTTTTTTCATAGGCCATCGCCTGATGTTGCTGGACGACGTAGCGTGACAGAACGAAGTCTGCGAGTTCGCTCCATGGGCACGTCCACCATTCGCCAAAATGTCGCTCCAGTCCGTTCAGAACGACCGGTGGAACCAAGTCGAGGTAAGGATCATTCGCCGCCGAAGCGAGCCAATTACCATAGTCGGTTCCGGCCCACCGACGATATCGAGAGAGCGTCAGTACAAAAAGAATCATCGGCACAGCCAAGCCGGTTGGCGAATGCAGGAATGTCCGTTTCCTGATCGCTTCCTCTAGCCAATGTTCAGCAGCTTTCGCATCCGCCCGAAGCACTTCGTCGATCAGTTGGCTGGAGGCTTCGTCCAATAACAGAGCCTCGACGCCAACGCTCTTAAAGAAATCGACAGGCGTTGTGCTGCCGAACTGGCCAGAGAAGTTGGTGCCAAGGAATTCCCTCAGATCCCGGTGAATGGTGGTTTCGTTGAGCTTGATCGCAAGTTCTTTCGAGGTAGCACCTGTAATGCCTTTCTCAGAAACATGAGTCACTAGCCAAGCAAACATCCCTTCCAACGCAACCGACATGTAATGATGGAAGTAGAACATTCGCCAGCGAACTGCATTATCCGAAAGGCTGCTCGGCCATTCGATGCCAATTCGTTCGCCGTCGTCGTTGACGACCTCGCCATAGTAAACTGCCAGCCCAAAGCTCTGAACATCAATGCACCAGTCGTCAGCACTTAGCTGCCTGCAAAGCTCAAGGATCAGGACAAGCGAGCGATTACGGACACTGTGCGAGTCTTCACCGGAACTAGCCTTTGCAAAGAACATTTCTCGAAGCAACGGTTGGTCGGGAGCCGCTGAGTTTGTCAACTCACAAAGACCGCCTCGCTTGCCCCACTCTCGAAGGCTGTTGACGGAGCACTTCCGATTACTTGCCGAGATATTTCTTACCGACTCCAGCCGCCCAACGAGCGAGTCGTACCCTTCGGCGAGTCGTAAGCCAAGCGGTGACAACTGAATGTCGTCAAATGTAAAATCGATCTCTTCCGCTTCTTCATCTGAGTCTGCCCGCTCTTCATCGGTGATGAAACAGCCAAGGTTGACGAGAGAGTTGTAATAAGCGTCCAACGCCGGAACCTTGGCAAAATCGAGTCGTTTGAAATTAGCTTCTGACTTTGAGCCGTCCCACTTGCTGGCCTTGGTTGACCCCACCAAAGCTCCACCGTCACAAGGTTGCCCGTCGTGATGCAAGACACAAGCGAGTGTGAGTGCCGTTTCCCGAATCTTGATGGCTTGCCGCAATCCGTAAGCGTAAGTCTGGTCTTTCTCGTGTTTCTGGAAGTTGTAAATGCACCATGGGATAAACGAGAAGTAGCGAGCCCTTGGCGTGATCGACGTAATACAAAACAGAAGGCGACTTGCAAGCCGAGTCGATCCACGAAGTCCAAGCCCGAGTGGATCTTGAACCTCCGACGCTGGAACACTCTTGCTCCATCGCACCAGTTGGTTCGTCGGTTTGGTTTTCTTGGCCATGGGCTCTTGTACTCAGACTTCTGTAGGCTCGTTTTCGGTCGTGACAGGCTTCTTTTCAACCTGATTCTTTTGCCGCTTCCTATCCGACTTCCTCCAATTCTCCCAGCCCAATGATCAATCGGCTTGCCGCTTGGCTTGATCGAGTTGACAGTGATCGTCAGTGCTGTCCGCCCCCTCTCGTCGAGCCATTCTGGCGGATTCTGCAACAACTTTTCACACCGCTGGCGGCATTCCTTAAGCTTCAAGAAGTTCTTCAAAAAAACAGCATCAATGACTTCTGTTTCGATGGCCGTTCTATCGCTCATGTCATGTACACGAGTCTTACTGAGTTGTTGGATTAGCGTGGAAACCAGCAACGTGTCTGAAGAGGTTGCCTCTCTAAGCCACTCTTTAGCTTCCTTCTTCCCACCAATCCGCCACCAGTTGATAACGATCTTCATAAAGTCGCCATGCCTTGCCAGTTGGTCGCCATTGTCACTTTGCGTCTCGTCTCGAATAATCTTTCTCATTTGTTTGGCGAGCCGCCTCACAGCACTCTTTGCGACAATCGGGATGTGTCTCGGATCATTCGCATCCTCTTTTTCTCCATAAGTTCCGTTCTGAAATCCGAGCGAGACAACTAACTCGGATGCTGTGTGCGGGCCTACATCCTGCGTTAAGGATTCCACGATTAAAGCTTCCCGCTGTCTTTGCGTTTCAAGGCGTTCAAGCAATTCATGCAAAACCCATATTGTCCTCAACACGTTGTCAACTGGCAGCATTCCGCCAATGGTGTCAACGTCTCTGATCGCAAGCAACACGTCACCGACTCGCAACAAGGACTGAAAAAGCTTTGTTGCCTCATCCGGTTGGGCCGTCCGTGCAAATAGCAATGCCCGATCCAATAACTCACTGGCCCTGCTGCGAAAACCATGCGGGCCGCTTTGGCCGACGTAGCCAGCTAACGATTGGTCCAATTTCACCGCATTATCCAAGCTCTTTTCAATTTGATTCCATTCGTTTTCGCTGATCGTCCCTGCCGGGATTGCCAAGCGAAAGTATTTTTCAAAGTGCGTGGCAGAGTAAACTCGCAGATCACTGCGCCAAGTGGCTTCAAAACCGCTTGAGTATCCAGATCCACCAAGAGCGTGGCTCACGCTAGGGAATAACCGCTTAACGATCCCTTCGACAGCGGCACGTTCACCCTCTGGAACTTCGTTAAGCCACGCTTGGTGAAACGCCTTGCGTTGTTGGTACTCATCCTGCCCCCCAAATACCTTGCGAGCCCCGGCACCAGTGAATTGGTCGGCATTTGTCGCAATAGTCGTAATTACTCGTGGAACGAAGGTAGTCAGACATGCAATTCCAATCATGTCCACGACGTTGACTTCACCTCGTAATGGCGGATACGCAAAGCGAAGCATATTGATGAGCTTCTTCGCCGCCCGTGGCGTAACAAGGAACTGCTTTAGCCAGTCGTGAAACACATTCCAGAAATACTGACCCTCTTGAGGGGACATCTCGTCACCATTCAATAGTTCATTGAGTTGCTCCATGAACATTTGGTGAATCGCAGTCTGTGCCGTTGGGGGGACATCGATCTGAAGTTGAACGATCTTTTCAAGGTATGTCTCGCCGTCAACACCTAGCTGCTCATTGATTGCTTGAGTAACAACTTCCTGATCGAAGGCGAGCAAATATACGGTTCGAGGGAAGTCAGCAACGGCTTTAAGTATCAGAAAAAGCTGGGCGATTTCCTTCGCCGCCAACCGATCAATGTCATCCATTACGACAATGATTCGACTCGGAGTTTCCGTCAGCAATTCGTCGATCTCCTTTCGAATTGCAACTACGTTTTTGCTCACTGCCTCGCCGTAGGCGTTCGATGCACCGGCTAAGGCATCGACGGCTTCTCGTCCTGCTTTGGCGGCTTCTCCAATGAATGGAAGTAGAGCAACTGGACGTAGTGCTGCCGAAAGCGTGCCGAGCAGTTTGCCTGCCTTCTTGGCTTTCTCACCCCTCTTCGGCATGTCGAGTGTTGCTGTGAATTGAGCGAGAAATGCCTCCAACAATTGCTCCCGCCCGGAAAACCACCACGGATTAAACCGTAGAATGATCGGCGCATCGTCTTTGTCTGATTCAAGACCAGAAATCACGAAATTCAATACACTCGTTTTTCCTGACCCCCAAGGTCCGCATAGCCCAATTACAAAAGAGTCATTTCCTTCAAGGCTGCGGATCGAAGACGACAAAGATGCAGCAAACGGTGCTCGATCCAACCGATCCAGTTCTGGATCGTTAAGGGCTGTGTCAGGTAACAGGCTGTGCTGATCGGCTTTGGACAAATTGTCGTCTTTCATGGTGCAACTCAATGTTTCGTTTCACTTTACTGAACTACCGACACTCGCCTTTTTTCTTGCAGTACTTGTTCAACTGCCTTGCGGTCGTTGAACCGAGACGTAAACACCTCGGCTGAGAGTTCTTCGGAAAGACATTCGGAGAATTTTAAGTTTTCCATGGCGTCGGTGTTGAAATCGGCCTTACGTTTTCCGGCTCGATCTCGTTGATTAGGGCAGCGATCTGGTCGAGTGATGTTGCTTTGGGGAAAACCAGCGAGGAGGTTGTCTCCCTTTACGTCACAATGTGGTTTCAGTGCGTCGGCCAGCAGCGTGTTGGCGACGCCACCGGCGAAGGTCCACCAGCGGAGTTCGCCATTGGGCTGAAGGACGACGGAAGTTGATTCCGCTGATATCCATGGGAACTCTTCCCGGATTTCAGCGAATTGTGACTTGGCTCTTGATGACCATGATGGATCGTCGTTATCTGTGCGAGGATGCGTCGAATTGCTCTGGCAAATCGCTTGGCTGAGCATCTGGCCTTCTCCGAGCCATCGTGACTTGCCTTTCTGGTCGGTTGGTTCGACGTGAGCAATCTTTCGCTTCCAATCCAAGTGCTTCGTTTTCCAGCTTCGGCCAGCGAGTGCGAGGATCGGTGGTCCGTCGCTGTCCTCTTTCTTGAAGAAGGTGGACTCGTGGACAGATCCAAGTTCCTTCTGTCCCGACAACACTCGAAACAACGGCGGCGATGTGAGGGCGAGATGGGGAGGTCCACCAAGTTCTGACTTCAAAGATGGACTCGCCTTCCGGTGCGAACGAGATGATTCCATTGTCGTCCCACAGGATGAGCTTGGCGATCATGTACTCGACGAGTTCAGCGACACGCTCTTCGGGCATCTGGCTGAAGGCCGGGACATCTACAACAGAATACCACACTGCGACCTTCCGACTCCACGTTCCTGGAAGGATCCAACGCCATCAGTTGTTGAGCCAGAATGTGATACGGGCACGGTGGAGCTTGTACCGGCTCAACGTATTCTCGTCGCCAAAGTTCAATTAACGCTGCCGCTGGAGAAGCCCTTCGTCTTTCGTTGCCAAGAACAAACAGTTGCGAGTCGTATTTGATCTTCGACCCGTTCGTCCCATTCTTTGTAAAAACGATGACACGCTTCCGGGGGCATCGATTTGGATCACTCGGTCGAGGTCTCCGGCATCGAGCCCCAGTTCCTAATGAACTGGTTGCTACGATCACGCAATTTTGCCGTTGAGCGAATGCTTCTTCGGCCTGTCGCCGCTCATCCAAGCCAACCGAACTATGCGATACAAACGTGTCTACTCCATAGCTGCGTAGAGAGACAGCTAACTGCTCGACCCGTGATCGGCTGTCACAGAACACAAGGCGTTTCTCGCCCTGATGTAGCAAGCTGATCACTTTGGCGGCGTGGCCAGCAGACAACGGGAGTCAATTGAACATCCGGCTGCTCGTACTCTTACCTTTCGGCCAGACAACTTTGCGGACGTTCTGATCCAGACGACAACCAAGACAACATTTCATCAGGGTTGCCAACCGTCGCTGACAATCCAATTCTCTGAAGATCGTGTTTAGCAAGTTTGGCGATTCGAGCGAACACCGATAGCAAGTGCCAGCCTCGGTCGTCACCGGCAAAGGCGTGAACCTCATCGATGACCACCACTTTGATGTTCTTAAAGAATCGGTGGTGGTCGATTTTGAACGAGACTAGCATCACCTCCAGATTCCGGTGTGGTTAGCAACAGATCGGTGGCTCTGCACCAGTATGCGCTTTTCGCTCACCTTGTGGAGTGTCACCGTGCCACAAAGCGGCTCGCCGTCCCACCAACTGCATGTACTTGTGAAGACGCCCTTCTTGATTGTTCAGCAACGCCTTGATCGGGCTGACGTAGAGGACGAGATGCCTTCCCAAGACTCCTCCAACATCTGAGACATCACAGGGAAGAACGCAGACTCCGTTTTTCCGCCAGCGGTCGGAGCCAACACGACCATGTTGTTGCCGTCGAGGTACGCATCAATTGACAACGACTGCACTTCTCGCAAATCTCGCCAGCCAAGCGAGTTTACGATGTGATGTTGAAGTGCGGGATGTAGTCGGTCAAAAGCTTTCACAAATCCAACTCGATGTCATCAACGGTCTTGGCCTGAGCCTCTCGCTCAACGCTGATCATTTCGCTTGTGGAAACGGTTAGCTGGTAATTCACACGAAAGTCGAAACTCGTCGTGTTGATCAATGCGATCCAGAATGTCCGACACCAACTTCTTGAGGAACAATCGTGGGGCAATGCCAACGCTTTCCCCCCGAGTTTTCCTGTCATCAGGCGGGCCAGTGTTTCGATGTACTCGTTATTAGCCAAACGTCGAATTCGATCCGGGGCCGAACAATCTGCGGCGTACAGATCTCCAGGCTTTGGTTCCAACCTCAACCAAACGCTCGTTATCAAACGTGGTCAGTCGCAACTGCACAGCCCGAGGGTTATCGAATCGGGCATCCGTCTGAAAATCCACATGCAGTCGTTGAGCTAACGGCTCAAGTCGCAATTCCTGCGGACCATCGTAGAAAGCAGGCGTGCCGGTGATAGCCAGATACAGATTCGGAAAGCGGCTTACCATCCACGTCGTCAAGCAACTGCCTGAGCGTTCCGACCCTTTTCACGAACGCTCAGACCGAACACGTTGAATCATCTCGATCTCATCCAGCACCAATACCAACCCGGAATACCGAGTCCTTCAGGATCAGCAGCAACCCACGAAGGAAACTCAATGCTGCGAAGTGATCCCTACGTCCCCTTTGACTCCCGCTGTTCGCTTGACAGAAGCAGAGATATGCGGCTGTCCCGCCAGCCATCCCTTAGTCCTTCTGCCGTGGCGTGATCATTGGCACGTTGAGCGGCTCGATACAGCGTAGTGCGGCAGAGAATTGAGGAGTCGCTCGTGTGATTTCAACGAGCCGTTGTTCGAACAACTCGTCGGACTTCTCGGCCAGCGTTTCGACATCATTGGGATCAATTGTCCCTTCGGCCAGAACGTCTTCTTCCAGCCCGTAGAACCAACCATCGATTACCGAGCGGAAGGCTCCCAAGAAGCAATCCGCCGTCGAAAGTTGCTCCATCGCTCGGCGATACACAGTCTCCAGCTTGTGCAACGGCGTTTCTGTTTCACTGATTTGCACCTCGGCGGTGGCGAATCCGTTCAGCTTTGCTTGTTCCTGAACCCAACGCCCAAAGAAAGTTTTGCCGCAACCGTACTCACCACGCACTGCTTTGAAGATTGCCCCGCCCTCAGCCACGTCGTTGAGTTCAGACGTAATGGTCTCCTCAAATGGACTTAGGCCGACTGCCAGAAAGTCCAGTCCACGCTGTGGAACCGTACCCTTCCTCAGAGCGGAAATGATCTCTCTTCGTTTTTCGGGGCTAACTTCCATAATTACTCAATGTCAAACTGTCGTTTCAACTTGGCGATATTCAATTCCACTTTGTTTTCCGTGCGATCAATCACGAGGATTTCGTATCCATCCACGTTCAGGACTCGCCGAATGTTTGCAATCACCTGATCGAGCCTTGCGGCAGGCATACTGGTTTCTTTGATGAACGCACCGGGCGTCAGGAAACCTCCCGCCGCATTTAGTGTTTCAAGAACCTGACGGATAACTGAATCCTGTGGCGGATGCCGTTTGATCTTGGATTTTTGATCTTTGTAAGCCTGAGACGCCAGCAGTCGATCAATCCAGTCTGCACTGGCTGGCAGCACTTTAACTGGAGCGGGTTGTGTCGGTGCCTTCACCGGTGGCTCATCCGGCTCCAAATTGTCAAACAGCGTGGGCGGGCCAGAAGGCACAGCCACATGAACCACGGGCTCATATTCCACAGGTGATGCCACGGGAGCAGGCGACCACCAGTCAGGAAACGGATAAGCGCACCGTTTCAAATTGGAATAGTCGCTGCTTCTGTCAGTGAGCAGGACCAGCGGGCACACCATTTCCTGTGGAGTCGCCCCGCCGTGATACCCGTGTTGTTTCCGTTTGTAGTGAATGGTTTCCGTCCATGGGACGATGATGCTGTCAGCCGGAATGACACGCTTTCCCGAAACAACAAGCTCGCCGTCTTTGCAGTCACTATCGTTCTGACGCCAACGACTGCCCTCGGTGGATGGCTCGAACTGTGCGTCGGTTCGATGCCAAACGTGACCATGATCACTGGCCAAGACAACCACTCGGCCTGAATCTCTGGCCAACCGCAGCAACGCTCCCAGCGGCTTGATGAAGCTGATCGACCAGTTGTCACAGATCTGTTGAGCATTCGCCAATCGATCATCAATAGCGTTGATCACAACCCCGACGACATTCTGTTTCTCATCGAGAAGTGCCTTGCTGACTTCCTCGGAAACCGCCCCTCGACTGCCTTCCGTGATGTCCTTCTTGTGGAACAAAATCGGAGGCTTGCGACGATCCGAACAATCGACAAGGGCTGGATTCTCTTTGGGGTCCGTCGTTCCTTCGTCTGATCGCCATCCGATGATTCGCCTGATAGCAGGCTCGTGCGGGAGTACCTCGTCTCACTCGGGACCGTGGCGATGACTGGATGCGGAATGGCCGAGTCTTCGTCGAAGGTGGATTCAAACCAGTGATCTTGCCGGATGTCTTCCAGCAATTCGTGACAAACTGCCCAACTCATGCCGTCCAGCACGATCATCAGCACGGTTCTTCTGGGCTGACAGCAGCAACCACCTCTTCCAGAACATGTTCGACACGATCACGCCGATGCTGGTTGACCCAACCGACGACCAGTCCGCCAAACCCTTGGCAAACTGCCCTGCAAAACCACGCTGCCGTTTGAGACAGCCGCATCAAAGCGATGTAAGCATCCGACACTTCGGGAATATCTTCACCTCACGGCAGATCGCTTCCCGTGCCCAATCGGCAAACGCCGAAGTTCTCTGACATAAGCGTTTGACTGTTCCGCAAGGAGGTCGCTTCGGGCAGCGGTTGGTTGACCTGGCGAATCAGCCGAACTGCCATCTCCGTTCGTAAAACTTGATCAGCGTAGCGCGCTGTCTTCAATCCGGTGATCGGCCACACACTTTTGCTGCTGTTCGCATTCTGCAATCGCAGTTCCTGAACTTGGCGATGGCACGCTTAATGTGCTGGCCAAAACGAATGAGCCGCTGTTCGTAACCTTTTCTGGAAAGACTATTGCGATGAGTGATCTTTGCGAGTGGAACTGTTCCAGCAAACATCAGCTCGTTCAGATGGCTCCTGGGCAATTCGTGGATCATCTCGACGATCAAGTCGGCGATGGCATCATTGGCCAATTCGCCCAGCATTCGACCAGTAGCTTTCGAGATCGTTTTGTTCTGATGGTACTGCTCTAAGCGAGCCGCCGCTGCATCCAGAACGGGTTCATCGCCACTGCCAAAGATCACCTGACAGGTAACGGCAAGTGCGACAGCATCACTACCTGCCCCGCTGTCAACAATTCGCAAGATGGCATCCGCCGCATCGCCCAGTCTGGAATGCAGCCGGTGACGCAAGCTGCCCCTCAGTTCGCTGGTGGCTTCGATGCTTGGCGTTTTGGCCCTTCTCGGTAGTCGCCCACAACAGCAGTGTCACCAAATCGGGCTCACGGTCTCCCATGTCGAAGACTTGGCGACACAAAACCTCCACACTGTTCCGGCATCCAATACGCCTGCCGACACAGGTGGGGTAGCCGTCACGAGGAGAAGTATTCCAGCAGGCGTGAGCAATACCGGGATCGCAGATGGAACGGTCGAGTTCTTTTGCTTTGAACAACGAACACAAACTGGCAACGTGATTGAATGGGAACAGTCGGCTGCGAGCCAAGCGTGCCACGACATCATGTCCTAAATCGCCCTGCTGGAGTTTGGTCAGCAAGATGATCCGGTCATTCTTCTCTTCGGCTTCCAGCAGCGGCTCCTGAAACACATTGTCTGCTCGCAAGACGTGCACGTACCAAACTCGAACTCAACCTCGGGTGGTCCTTTGACGGAAGACCGAGACGTGCACCCGGAGCCGAATGCAGACGCCCTCGGCATCTTCCAGCCCAAAGTTCTTCGACGATGGATCGCAATTGTTGAGAATTGAGGACGCCAACGGTCATTCGGACTGCTCCTCTATGGTCCACTGAACCGTGACCCGCCGCTTGGGATTGTCCTCCAGCTTGCCAGTCAGTTTCTCAGTCAAAGCCGAAAGGTCACTTCCCGACATGCGTTCGGTGGAACCGCTGTCCAGCCGTTTCCAGCCGGGCTTCGTTGGGGAGGATCGGGGATTGGAGGGTGGATCGGTTGTTGGCGGTTCGACTTTGGGTGGTCGCAACAACTTCACGGCTCGGCCTTCTGCATCCGACAACTTTGCTGGAAGACCGCCAGCCAGAGCGAACTCATCCATCATCAGGCTGTCACGCAGATCATCGATCAACAGTGTTGCATCGGTCTTGCGACGGTCGTTGATCTCGGACACTGCCTCGAACAATTCCCAGCGGTTGGGTTCCAGCAGGCTGGCCAGCACGGTTGCCGCCGACTTGATGCTGCGGCCCAGTGCTTTGCCGCTGGTTTCAATTTTAGCTTTGGCCAATTGACTTCACCAACGGCGTTGGTTTCTGACCTTCGACGGCATCGAAAAGCACGGGCCGCCTTAGCCGTCTTCACTCGGTCACACTCACTCGCACCGTCTTCACTCACGCAGTTTGTGCAGGATAATTGCAGGCGATTCGGCGGGGCATCGCAGTCGGCTTTAAATTGGCGATGTAACCGCCGTTATCTGAAAACTTTTCGCCCAGCTCGCCAAGTTGGAAGCATTCAACAGGCGTGACAAATCATCGCCGAAGATCACCAATGCGTTTTCTTGGTTTCCTGCCATTCGTCTTCTGTCGGCAGCACTTCCTGACGCAACTCTAACTCGCCGGGCAAGTCATCCAACGGGAATGAAGTTGCCGCCAAAACGCACGAACGCTCGGTTGGTCTGCTCGGCGTAAACCATAATGAGAAGGTTTTCGATTTCCCTTGGTAATCCACGGTCATCGCCCATCCACGACTTCATGTCGGCAACATCAGGATTATCTTTCTCCGATGCCGATAGAGCCTTGTTGAACAGCGTCTTCCAGAAGCCTTCAGAACAAAGTGGGTTTCCCCATCGAACCCAGTTCCAGTGGATCACAGATGTTCTTCAGGGCTTTGCGGATGCGGCTGTCTTCGACATAGATTCGTCCGTCCTGCGTGTGGGCCTTCCTGACAGACTTGCAGCATCCTTCAGGTCTTTGTTGACTTTGATCTCTTGGCCAGCTTCGGATGTTTGGGGTACTGGTGCTTGAGTGCCTGATCGAGCAGATGCTCCATCGCCTCACCCAGCGTTGAACCGACCGGTCGTTGCAAAGACAACGACGGAAACAGCGAAATGAACTGCGAGTCCGTGATGTTGTAGGAATCATCCAGTGAGCCGGGATGCGGCGCACGCTGCGAATGCCATAGGCTGCTTCGACGATGGATTGCAGCTTCGAGGCCAAAGCACTTTGGCGGCTTTCAAGAGTTGTGCGAGCAGTCTCCCGGTCCTGTGATGATAAATCCGAAGCATGTTGATCGAGTTATTTCCTCTCCAGCAAGTGATCAATGATCACCAACTGGCCGAGTTCTGTTTGCGTCTTCGTTGAAGAACTCGGAAGCCAGATCATCGTCTTGTGCGACTCCCCTTCTCCTTGAACTTCTCCGATTCGGTCGATGTCTTCCTGCGGACTCATACCTTCGTTGTCAAAGGGAAGTCGATGACCAGTTTCCAATCGTCACCTACTAGACCTGAGAGCCTCGTCGGTAGTGCGTCGGACGTTCTCGAACAGCACGTCGCAAATGCGGTGTGTGCCTCGCCAATTGAACTTGTGGGCAAAGAACATGTTGTCCTGCTCGGGCATCCCGAACGACTTGAGCAACATGCGTTTGACTTTAAGTTGTCGTTCGCCCGGACGGTCGTAAGCACGAGCCGCCTTGATGATCTGGTCGGTATCGACACCCACCAATTGCAACGAGACCGTTGGGTTGGTGGCATCACCCGACAATCGAATTTCGCCGTGCAGTCCCGACCAGTCTTGAAACTTGTTCTTGACTGTCTGGTATTCACGACCGGAGAAACGTGATTTCACATTGCCATGATTCAGCGCCGCCAGCTTGGCGCAGGTCATGTCCTTGAGTGTTTCTTCACCTTCGACCAATGCAGCCAACAACAGACTTTTGATCAGTCGGTTGTCGTTCTCGAAGGCTTGGAACTTGCGAGCCACTTCGGGATCGGTCTTCGCCTTCTCCTGATCCACTTCCAAGTCCACCGAGTGCTGTTCTTCCAGCATCGGCAACAGCTTGTTCGTGTAGAGTTTCTTGGCGTGGGCGAAACGGACACGCAGCACATCGGAGAACGTGTCGTCACCATCGGCCACCACATCCCACAGGTCGCCCAGTGGAACGATGTCACCGACGTAAAGCGTTTCTCGCCGTTTGACCAGCATCTCCAGCATGATCTTGAGGGCGGTACGTTCACGTTGCAGGGCACTGGAGATGGCGATCAGAGATTTGATCAGTGCCGGGCTGAACGGATAAACCTGTTTGAACAGTTCCTTGTTGCCGTCACGAGCCAGCAGAATCTCCATCACTTCTGGCTGGAGTTTGATCGCCTGTTCGTAACCATCGGATAGTTCTGCCTTGCAGGCATCGTTCTTGGTTTTCAAAACACGCTTTTGAGCGATCAACGGCAGGTTGCGATCCTCCAGCGTGATCATGTCGAAGCGTTCTTCCATGTGCGACAGAATGTCGGACAGGTTGACTTGCTCGATACCACTGACGGTATCACCGATCAAATCACGCAAGTCACGCTGACGAGCGACATAGCTGATGATCGGGATGGGCCGTTCTGACTTCTTGGATTCGACCAGCTTGACCAGCTTGTTGGCTTCACGCTGAACGAAGTCGAGGTTGCCGCTGTTGGTTGCCAGCCACAGAATCAACTCGTCCAGAAACAGAATCAAACCGTCATAGCCAAGCGATTGAGCGTGGGCGCTCAGGATGCCCAAGCCTTCATCCAGTTCGACGTAGGCTTCGTCTTTGGCGTGGGCGATACCACGGAAGGCCGGGAAGATGTTCTTAACCAAATCGCCGACCAGCAGGGATCGTTCTTTGCTGCCCGGCTCGGCTTCCAGTGCTTCTTCAAAGCTGGTGGCATCCCAACCGTCTGACGACAGCTTGGCGTGTTTCATTTTGCCAAACCGAGGCTTTCCGCCACCACCGTTCGGATCGCCGCCCGTCTTGCCTTTGTTCAGTTCCGCAAAAAACTTTTCATCGCCAAGGCTGCTGCGATGTGACTTAGCGTTGTCAAAGATTTCATCGGCCAAGAACACACCGGGCAACGGTGCATCGGGATGCAGTTCCGCCACATGATCGACATAGCCACCAAAGATGGCGGTCTCCATGTCTTTGGCGTTGATCATGTGATACGGCACCAGCAGGAATTTCTTGTCCTCGACCCACTTGTGCGTGTCACAGACCGACTGCAATTCCTTGACGTTGCGAACATCAGGATTGTGTTGCAGGATCAGGTGCAGCACGGCCATGAAGTGCGACTTACCCGAACCGAAACTACCGTGCAGGTAAGCGGCCTTGCTATTGTCCGCCTCCACAGCGGTCTTGATCAGATTCAGGCTGTCGTTGAAACATTCCACAAGCTGCGGAGTGACGACGTACCGGTCGAGCGTCTTTTGTGGCTCGTTGACTCCTTTGGACAGGTTCAGGACGAAATCGCCCTTGCGAACCCGTTCCGGGAGATCGAGTAGTTCACTGATGAGTTTGGACATAGTTAGTAAGTCTTCAGTTTTCGGTTGTCAGTGTTCGCTTTCGGCTTTGGCAGATTCAGCGGCGATCATTCGCCTTCTATCGCTTCAGCACTTTTAGTTTTCTTGCGTGGCTTCTTGGCAGCCTTCTTTTGGGTGGCTTTCTTCTTGGCAGGCGGCGTCCAACTGCGGATCTGCTCCAACGTGAGTCCGAGTTCTTGGGCTTCGGATTCAAGCAACGTCTGGAAGGATGTGCCTGCCGTCTCGTTGTATTCAGGATCGACTTCTGGATGCCATTGGTGAATCCACGGCAGCAATTGATCGAGACCAGCAAGCAGCGGAGTCAGTCGTTCTGCTGACCAACCTTCGTTCTTGCGGGCGTCGTAGTAACTGACGATTGCCGTGCCTTGTTGCAGGTGATTCCAACCCGCCCAGCCGACAACAAGAGACGGATCACCTTCTGTCTCGCAGTTAGGAAAGCTAATCCACCGCTCTTTGGGAACGTCGAGCTTGCCACGCAACCGCCAGTAGTCTGATTTTTGGAAATCAGCGGACGAGTATTTCGGTGGCACTTTGATATCGCCGACATCTTCACCTGCATCCTCCTTGCGCTGAAGATCCCATGTCTTCTCCCATACCACTCTCTTGCGAAGCCCAGCGGTTTTGTAACGCAGAACTGGCAGGAACGGGACAGATTCGGATTCGACCAGTTCCGTAATGAGGTCGGCGAGGTCGAAGTCTTCACGGCCTCGGTAGATGGCGACAACCTGCATGATGCCTTGATCGCCGCTGGCCTTATCAGCCAACTGCGAGATCGACTGCATGCGTGGCTCGTGCTGCTCAGGGTCGGGCCAATAAGTATCGCTCTCTAGTCGGTCGAGCAGCCAGTTGCGCGCTACGCACGCTGTTGCTGGTCACCCCAGCTTTCCGTGTTCCAACGTCGCTTATATTCGGGCTTCTCGATCAAGCCGATTTCTTTGTTCGTCTCGATTAGTTCGATTCGGCGCTCGAGCAGCTTGCGATAGTTTTCAGGCCAGTGAGTGGGAATCTCGGTGATCGGCTTGGAGCCATGCCGATCGAACCACGTTGTTTCGAATTCGCCAACAGCCATCTGCCGGGCCATGACAATCTCAAACGCACGTTGACCAAGCTCAATCCTTCGGCAATTCACTGTCGTGGCAACATACGTCGTCTTCCAGAAGCCCATAAAGCCGATAGCATTCCCAGTCAAGTTCTTCTTGGAGAGCGATCATTTGCCCGAGCTTTCCATCATATTCGCAGCGGAAGTCTCTCAGTTCGTCTGTTGACAAACCAACAGAGTTTGAGATACGCCATTCTGGAGTCAGTTTTCTAAATTCATTGGCGAGCGTGTCCAAAGAAGTCGCCCGTGAAACGGGAAAAGAGCTCGTTGCCGGAAACTGCTTTAACCTCGTTCCACTTACTTGGTAGAAATCCTCGAACGGTGCTGTTCTTTGGCGGGCAGATGTTGATCAACAGTGCTCCCCTTGTTGTGAGCAACTTGCTTGATCCAAAACATGCGGCTGAACTGTTCAGTAGCCCATACACTCCTAGGTAGTCACGTTCATCATGCTCCGGTGTCAATTGCACGATTACCGCCGTGACGTTACTAGCACGATTATTACGGTCAAGCGCAAAGTGATTATGCGTAGCAATGTTTGGCATCATAATGGTGAAGGACGGCTTCAGTCGGTCAAAAGAAATCTGGTGCCATTTCCACCAAGGCAATCCTTCGCTGAAATATGTGCCTTTTCCAAATGTTGCTCGATTACCGAGAGTAGCTTTTGCAGGCCATAGCCAGCGGTGCATCCCGGGAGCCTTTTCCGGAGTGATAAGGCTCCCATCGGCTGCATAAGGAAAAATCGAATGTGTATGCCCATTAATACGCCAATCTCTAATCTCATCACCAAGGATTAACTGACGAACTAGGTCATTCTCTACCTTGCTTCGATGGAATGTTCGACGGTCTGCCAAAAACATCTCGTCGGCGTTAGTCATCCC
The DNA here is from genome assembly GCA_041398805.1 of Planctomycetaceae bacterium. Classification (GTDB taxonomy): domain Bacteria; phylum Planctomycetota; class Planctomycetia; order Planctomycetales; family Planctomycetaceae; genus Polystyrenella. Next base: position 15,973 of record JAWKUC010000012.1, read on the forward strand.
GAAAACACCAGATACGTCGAGGCATTTGTCAAGAGTCCCGGCAGCATTTGAATTAATTGTTTCAAATAACTGAGATGCCCCGCCACCGCCCATGCTCCAAGGATGTTTTGTAAATATTGATCGGACAACATCACTACTAGATGTGTAGTCGTCTTGCGAAGGAGCGACATCGATGCTCCTTTGAATCGATTGCCACACAAGTCCATTTGCCGGGTCATCTGGAGTAGAGGGTTCACCTGTGATGCCCAAAACAGCCCTAACATTGTCACTTTGAGGCGGACGGTTTCTTCCTAAAAGAATTACCGTGGGTGTACCATGCCCGGGAATATATGCACCGGACGTATCGAGAACGTGCGTGAGATCAACCTTCGGAAAGAACTCCTCGATCAGCTTTGTGCCGAACTCCCGCTTCATGAAGGAATTGGTCGTAATTAATCCAACATGGCCCGAGCTTCCTTGGCTTCTGCAAAAGCAAAGGTCAAAAAACCTTTCGGTGAATGGGACTGCAATAGAGTATTTTCTGTGACAGGAAGCGTACTTATGACGATATGCTTGATTAAGGTGTGCGTCTTTGACTGTGATATAGGGAGGGTTTCCGACTACGGCGTGATACTGCTGCCCCAGCACCTCTAAGATCGCCTCTTTGTCCTCACAAGCGTAAATCTCCGGTGCCCAGCTTTCCTCTGCCGTCCCAAGGAATTGCTGTTCGCCCTTCTTCTTCCCCTCTCGATCCCAGCGACTTCCGAACAAGAGGCTGTCCCCGGTCGCCAAGTGAATGTTCCAAGCGGGTGCATCCTTCAACCGTTTAATTCCGCAGGCTCGCAGCGCAGCAATGATCAACCGAAAGCGGGCAATCGCTACCGCAAACGGATTGACATCTACGCCCCAAACTCTATCGAGGGCCTTCTGTGCGGCCACGATCTCGTTGTCTTCCCGCTTGATCCACAGGTCAAACAGGCGAGCAAATCCACCGAGTAAAAAGTGACCGGAACCACACGTTGGATCGATCATTCGCAATTCATCGAGACCGAACTCGTTGATGGCCGGAGTGAGCGTGCGATCCAGAATGAATTCTTCGACAAACACGGGCGTTTGGAGAAGCGCATACTTTTTCCGTGCTCGCTCAGAGAGATCTTGGTACAAGTCACCCAAGAATCGAGTGTCGCCCTCTTCAACATCGAAGGTGCGTTTTAGTTGCCCACTATCCGTGTCAATCTCTCGCCAGAACGCAAGCAGCTTCATTGCCGCATCACCGCTGGGACCAACCGCCCACAACGGCGTCTTACCTTCAGCGAACAAATCCTGACACGCCGGAATCTTGCCAACTTCGTGGAAGACATGCTCGAAGTATTCACGATCTGATTCACGAGGATGTTCTCGGAAGTAAAGCTCGTGAGAGTCTTCGGCTTGCTTTCGCCGGTCGCCTTCACCAGCCAGCCAGCATTCATCGATCAGATGGTTGTCTTCCATGAACCGCACGAAAACGCAACCCAAGACCCATGCCACAGCCACCTGATCGAGATAGTCCTCTCGCCAAACTTCAAACGCATCCGCCGTGCGGCCACCTTTTTCAATCTGCGTGTACGCTTCCCGCAAACCGGTATCGACCTCGGCAGTGGCCGTGCTGCGAGCCAACAGGTCTTCCGATAGGTCCGTGACCAGCTTTTTCAACTCGGAAGTAGTGTCTTGATATCAACCATGTTTACGATCCACTTCCTGTTGTTTTCTCGGCAGTAATTTCTTTGGTGCGGCCTCGATGGAGGTTGTCGATCCAGTATTCCGACACGGCGGCTCGCTGGCCTTTGCTGATCAACGGAATCTGCACGCCATCCAAGTACGGCATCTCGTTCTGGCTGTCCGTTGCGATCAACACCCAAACCGTGGGACATTTCGCATCGTGACCCACTCGATCTCGCAGCGTTTGCAACACCGACATCATCTGGTAGCGAGCGATCAGGCCGGGATGAACCAACAGCAGAGGCCGTTCGCTGTTCATTAACTCGGTCTCAATGTTCGGACCAACTTCGCTCATCAAATGCAGCAGGTTGGCCCAATCATCGGTATTGGTGCCTTCGGAATCGGCTTCGTACAAGTCGCTCCAGGGAATTCATATTCCTTGGACTTGGCTCGCAATTGCTCGAACAAAAGATCGTCAAACGAAACTCGTTCCAATTCAGGGAACCGATGCAGCAGATTGCTTTCGCAGGGCCGCAAGTAACTAGGCTTCACCGTCAGCACCAAGAAGCCGCCGTCTCGATACGCATGTTGCAGTCGGTCTTCGGTCTGACGTGCCTCCGCCGTTTCCGGTGATGTGGAATCGACATGACGAGTGGACGTAGCGGTATCTCGTCTGCTGCCAATAGACGAGCCCGACGTGACCAGAATCTTGGCTTCTCGACGACGAAAGACTTCGGCGTCCGATTCCCATCGCACATCGATGCCGACTTTCTGAAGCATCAACTCCAGTTCTTTCGGATCGCTTGGCAATGCCATCGCTTCCGGGTAACGACTGCTGACTCGATTGTGAACCTGCCAGATCGTGAAGCCTTCGTTCTTCTCTCCCAGCCCCAAGCCACTGAGCGTCCCGATGCCCAACTTAAGGGCTCGCAGTGCTTCCATGTTGTGAGGATAAAGTTCCTGACGGGACGACACCGCCGCTTCGCTGCTCATTGCCGCCGCCAGCTTGATCAGCCGTTCGTTGCTGAATGGCTGGCAACCGGGAACAGGTGGTGGTTGCGTTACGTCATACAACTCCTGAAACACTCGCAACCGAGGCAACAACGGATCGGCCTTGGCGATCCGGTCGGCAAGCTCACCCAGCTTTTCAGCGTAAAGGGCCAATTCGTTCGTGCAGGCCACGACTGTTTTGCCAGCCAATCGTCGTATTTCAAAACGAGGTTCCAACAACGAGCCTTCCGTTTCCACCGCCGCACGAGCAATCGCCGATGCCAGCCGTTGTTGTTTGTTCGTGTCGATAGTTTCGGCAGCAGGTCGTAGCAGCATCGTCAGCTCCACAAGCTCGCTTGTTGTGACGACGCCTCCTAATCGCTGTATCTGCTCGAACAATTCGTGACGAAATGCCGTCAGGAATGAATCTTTCCCCCACCGCTTTTGATCCGTCGCCAACGCCTGACCGACCTTGGCACGTGTCTCATTCAAGGCATCGGCCACATCCGATTGACTAGGCCAAACATCAACCGGAGTGTCATCTTCGGCCAGTAAGTTCAGCAGGCCAGAACGAACTCGCCACTCGGTTTCTTTCTTGGCATTGCGAGTTCCCACAACTCGATTGTGCAATCGTTCAAGGCTGGGGTTCTGATCGTCTTCGGTGGTGGATGTCTTCTTGGCAGTGACATCAGGGAACTTTTCTCGCAGTTCCGCAATGAATCCCATGATCTCTCGTCGGTATTGATCACCGACGCCACGCATCAACCGAATGTCGTGGATCGAGCAGAGCAGAAGATCCTTGACGGTCGTGATATCCAGACTGTCCAAAGCGTCCCGAGCACGAGCCGACAGGTCGAGTGCGGCAACCAGCGTGTCGAGTTCCGCTTCCTCCAGCGGAATCGTCGTCGTGACTTTCTCGCCACTGGGAGTGGTGACCGTTTGGTCATCGGCCTCCATGAAGACCTTTTCCCAAGCAAACCGCATCTCCTTAGCGTTGTCGAACCGCTTGTCGGGATCACGATGCAACGCTTTGGTGAAGAACTTGGTCAGTCCTTCACGAACGCTCGGCTTGAACTTTTCCACGTCCAAGATGAGTTCATCTTTGGTGTCTGCCGGATTGGCAACATCTTCCTCGCCCCACTTCGGACGTTGATCATGCCCCAGCGTCATTTCGTACAACGTCACGCCTGCCGAATAGCGTTCCGCCGCCAAGTCCCATCTACCCGACTTGCGATTCTTCAGAAACGGATCGGTGTAACCCGTTGTTCCGATTCGCAGATTGTCCAACGGAGCGCTGGTTAATGAGAAATCGTACAAGATCAACTGGTTTTCACTACGATTGTTCTTAAAGATTCCAATATTATCTGGCTTGATGTCTCGATGAACGACTCCGTGGCGTTCCAGCGATTCGACAGCAGACAACAGGTTGCTGCCGTAGCGTGAGAGCAAGTCCAGTGTGGGGACACCGTATTTCCGCAGATGCTTGGCCAGCGACTCTTCGCCTGCGACTTGCAGGACAAGGATCGTTTTGCCTGCGATTTCAACGATGTCGAAGATCTTGATGATGAAACTCGCTCTGGTGCTCTTCAGAGCTTCACCTTCCGCCAGTAACGCAGTATCGTCGGTCAACGCTACTTTCAGAACAAACTCTTCATCGTCTTTCGTGACCAACAACGCTCAGGCCGTGGCACCTTGTCCCAAGACACTCATAACAATGATACTGGTCAGCCAGGTCGCCACGTTTTGCCAATGGCGGATCGACAATGGCCGACTGATCGGGCGCTGTCAATTCGTCTTCAACTTCGTCCAGCATCAACGAAGTCTTCGACGTTGCCGATGCGAGTCAGAGCATCAGGATGCGTGCTCCACTAATTCCTCCAGCTTCGCCCCGGCACCATCCATCACCGACGACACACTCAATCCTTTGCGGTCACGCAGGATTTGCGTCAGTTCGCTCAAACTTCCCGCTGGTGGACGAGACGTGAACAGGTGATAGGCAATCGCTCCCAACGAGAAGATGTCGGACGCTTCCAGGAAGCCTTTCGCCGTGGATCGGCAACCGCTTCGGGCGACATGTAGACCAATGCTTGTGACTCAACCAGATCTTCAACTTCCGTCACCTGAGCCGTGACACTGGTTTGCAGTCTCGCACCAACCTGCCAGTTATAGACTTGCAGGTGAAGTTGCGAGGGATCATCGAAGACCGACGATTCTCGAACCGTCATGGTTCCGGGCGGAAGCTGCTTTTCAGCCTCCGTCCGCCCGCCATCATCCTTCATCACCAAGATGCTGTAGGGAGACAACGAGCGGTGGATGACTCGCTTGCGGTGGGCGTACCGCACGACATCGGCGATATCACGCAGGAATTTCAACCGCTGAGATGTCGTTAGGTTGTGACATTGCGTGGCAAGATAGTGGTCAAAGCGTATCGAGTGCGGATCGGCATAGCGGAACAACAGCGCCGGGCCCAGTTCGTGTTCCTTGTAATCCGTGACCGGCAGCACATTGGGATGATTCAGCGAACGAATGATTTCATATTCACGAATCGCCGCTCGTTTTAGACGCTGACGATCTTCTTCCGAATCAGCCGCCGCCACCGTGTAGAGACGGACTCGTCGGAAATCATTCTTTACCGACACATGTTCGGCGATTCGGTCCTGATAACCCGGTCCGTCAGCAATCAGTTCGCCCAGCACAAAGTCGCCGATCCGCCGTGACTTCTGCGAAGGACGAATTCCCGAATCATCAATCGCCTTTGCCAAAGCACGAGCGACTTTGGTGTCGATGGTGCTGCGAAGTTCAGGGTCAATCCCTTGCCCTTCACGACGCATCAAAGCGGCCAGAATCCCCTTGCGTTCTTTCTGGGATTCAGATGCTTTGCGATCTTTCAGAAAGACACGATTTGCAGCCGGGCCGGTGAGATCGCAGTGCAGATCATCCGCCGACAGAAAGACAATTGCATCCAACCAAGGGACTCTGATCTTCTTGGTGGCTGACTGAGATTTTAACAGGGACGACAGAGCTTTGGCTTTCCGGTTGGCTAGTAGCACCGGATTGTCGTCGGAGATAACCCGACCTTCCGGTGTAGTGCGTGTCCAAGTCCCCGCATCACCACGAACTCGTCCGGGCCAGCTTTTAATTTCGACTAGAAAGAATCCCTGCTTGGTCAGAACCAGCAGGTCCACTTCGTAGATAGCCCCATCGTTGGCCTGAAACTCAAAGTTCGACCATGCACGGTACGGATCATGGTCCGGCAAGCCCGCCCGAACGAAGTCGAGGCCTCGCCGTTCATGCTCATACTGCGAGGGAGTAATTATGTTCCAACGAGGTGTTTCCATCGCCTGCGGTCCGCCCCACTACCGAGGTTTCTTAGGTGGGTTACGTGTCTGTTTTCTCTTGTTTACTTGGTCATTTGGCTCGACGACATCGCTGGGCTGGATTGGCCGTAACAGTTTGTCGAGTTCTTCCTGCTTAAATAACCGATAACCGTTCACCGGATGACGGTGTGCAGCGATCTTGCCAGCGTTCTCCCAGTTGCGAAGCGTATTCGACGAGACGCCGAGATACCCCGCCGCCTCAGAGATGCGTAAAAAGTCAGTCAGTTTATCCATGAGTGGGTCTCCCACTTACCACGAAAAGAGCTAAGCCTGTCATTGGACAACCTTACCAAACTCCGTTACATTTGTCGATTATGTGAAGGGTGAATTAATGCCGCATCTAGCAAAGCGTATGGTCGGACCTTTTGCTTTAAGGGATTTTGTTTTCAAGGGTGCATGATGAAGCAACTGAAGGTGGAGGAGTCGTTTCTTGATGACTACCAAGAGCTTTCATTGTTCGATGTGATTTCTCCACTATTCAAAATGGACGAGCATGGTGTACCCGAGCAATTACTTGGCTCCTGTTTCGCCATCGGTGTCGGAATTTATGCCACTGCGGCTCACATCTTTGATCCGTTCACGGAGGCACGGCGGCTTTACAAGCCGCTTGACCCAAGAGACGGACCTCCACCACTTGAAGACAAGCTGAATCGGCAAGCCGACATGAAGGCAAACCGATTATTCGAAGGCGTTGATGTCAACTGCGGCGCTCTCGTTTTCGAACACTCCGGGATAAGGGAAGGTAAGCTCAGCCCAAAAGGATTCTCATTGGTTCGGCATGTGGTCATTTTTCTTGACGAGGACATCGCCCTTCTCTTTCTTCACGAAGACGAACGAGGAAGTACTACAAATGACCAAAGACCGATAGCTATCCTGCCGCTGATTGAGCATCCGCAAGTCGGAGAGGTATTAACGGTCGCTGGGTATCCGGGTAGCAACAATCGTATCCAATTCGATGTCATTGAGCAAAAAATAGAGGGAGCGGCATGGATTGGGCTCGTTGCAAGTGAAGGCGAAATAACAAGATTAAATGAATTCAAACGAGATGAAGGGCAGTGCTTCTACCCCTGCATCGAGACAACTGCTTCAATGAAACCGGGGCACAGCGGTGGCCCAGCGATATCAAAAGACAGTTGGGGCGTTGTCGGTGTAAATTCATCAAGTCTGGGTAATCACGGATACAGCGTTGTGTCGTGGATTGGCAAAGCGATTGATTTGGACTTTGAACTTCCGTTCGAGATAAAGCTTGGCACAAAGGCGATATCGTCTGGATCTCCGATTTCATTAAGACGAATGGCGGAATGCAATGTCATTCGAATTATCCGTAGCTCGAAGAAGACTCTGAGAATTCTTTTTCTCAATGGCTGGCACAGCCGTGCTGGCGGCGTCACTCTGTCATGTCTAAAAAAGGCCGGAAATGAAGTTATCATTCTGTCCCTCAATTATGACGGCTCCGAGCTCGCACTACTCACTGCCCAAGCCGAATACAATCAGAACCAACCTGACTTAATTGTTGGCTCATGTCGTGGCGGTGCAGTAGCCATGATGCTTAATTCTGGGGATACTCCAATCGTTCTCCTTTGCCCCGACTGGAAACAATGGGGAATAAACACCACACTCAAACCCAATTCGATGATCTTACACTGTCCTGATGACAATGTGGTCCCCTTCACCGACTCTGAGGAACTTGTCGCCCAAAGCGGTCTGTCACCAGAAACTCTAATCGCCGTGGGCAAGGACCACTCTCTCACCGACGATGAATCGTTAGCTGTTCTTGTATGGGCATGTGAAGTATTGGTTTCGGGCGAAGGAGTTCCCACGTTGCATGACGGCGAATCGATCAATGGCAGTCATTCGTCACAGAATGAAGGCAGCTACACCTGCGACTCTTGTGGAGAATTAATCATAATCCCACTCGACTTGAGTGAAGGGGTGTACCAGACGTATGTTGAAGATTGTCCTGTCTGCTGTCATCCTAATACGATTCATGTTCTGCTGAGCGATGACGGTAGTGCTCGGGTCTGGGCTGAGCCAGAACAGGATTATGATTGAAGTGCTGACCAATTCCGATGCGATCTGAAAGGTCCCAAAGATGTGGGTATTCACGAAGTATGGATTCTATTCTGCTGTCTGTGCGAGACAGGGTAACGGCGGTGACGGTCAACCAGTCGACCCAGATCGCATCATGGTGAGAGCGAGGCTCCGAGGGCATCTGGAGGCCATGAGGGAACGATTCTCCAGCCTCCTTGCGAACTCAGAGATTATGGAGTTCCCCGGTACCGACTACGCATACCGTATCTTCGTGCCGAAAACGGTTTGGGCTCAGGTCATGTCGGAACTATCTTCTGAATTGGACTATGACAACTTCAAATCGGAGGTGGCCCGCCATCAAGGATGCGATGGAAGAGCTTACGAGCACTCGCTTCACGAGGTTTGGTCTGTCATGAATCGATTACAAAAATGACGCCAGTCACTCCAGAACAAAATGACGCTCTGCTCCCTTTCATTGAGAAATTCGAGAAAAAGGGATTTACGACAGGCAAATGGAACTCGGCGAAAGGTGAGCTTCCCTCATTCAGTTTCGATGAGGACGTCATCTCGTTTCTGCAAACATTGGATGAGTATGGTTGGGTAACACCTGAATTCAACTGGATCGCATGGAAAGCATCTGCTGAAAAGTACATCAGCGATTCCAGTGCGATCAAGACAGCGGACGCCACGACGATCCAGAAGCTCTTCACCACGCATGTGCGATCTGAGCGATTCTCCGAGGGACATCTAGCTTCAGTGTTCAGGAATGGACACATTCTCGATCTGCTTCACCGATTGAAAGTGATTCGCTCAGTGATGGAGGAGGTAGATTATAATGTCTGAAGAATCTCTTGGTCGTGAAACTGTACTGGAAACAATTCGTAGTTCCATTCAAGAACCAGTTCAAGAAGAAACGTCCATTGACGGAAGTACATTTTTTGTGATCGGCGACCCATTTGAAGTTGTTATTCGAATAAGCGATGATGATGTATCAGTCGCAGTTTATGCTGGAGGATGGACAAGTCCGTATACGTCGGTCGCTCGTCCTCGTCAAATCGGAGCCATCAAATGGCGAGAACTATATGAGTCCTCTTTTTCGAGGATACTTTTTACGATGGTTCAAACAGCGACTGAGATTCGTCGGGGAGAATTCAGGAAATGTAAACTATGTAAGGAACTGAAACCGCCAGAATGGATGCATTCGAAGACGGTTTGCCAAGGTTGTGCTCAAGAGCATCTGGGCGTGGTGTATTGACAGGAGTAAGCAGTTGCTTTTCTTGAGACTATGGGTGGCAGTTGAATTGAAAGTGTAGTAGCAAGGAAAACAGTGCTCACGGAATCGGTTTTGGCCCTTGTCGTATTGTGGCGAGTGTGTTTTTAGGCATATAGCTGCTTCGGTTTCAAATTGCGATCAACGTTTCAAGTTCATCAGGATATAACGTGCGGCGGGAGACGAGGTATCTATGAGCAAACAAAAGACAGAGTTTCTTAGGCTTCCCGTGGTGTCGGCAGGAGCAGAGTACCTCGTCATGGGGTATCTCATGCGTCGAAACATCCTCACCTACAAGGCACCGCCGAACAACGAAGGATATGACTTGATCTGCATTCACCCTGACCCTCGACATCAACCAGCTATTGACGAGTTGGCTCAGGTCAGAGTTCAGGTGAAAAGTCGTTATGCCACAGACTGTGATCGTGGCTTCCCTGTAAAGGAAGCAAGCCTCGACGCTTTCGACTTTCTGGTCGTTACATTTCTAAATATCGGCAGATTCTTTGGGAAAAACGACGGATCGACGGGAGAGCATGAAATCGAGTTCTACACACTCCCGAACGAGTTCATTCGAGAACATCACGTTGCATCTTCAACGTGGCAAAAGGTTCATCTACGCAAACTCCAAAAGGAGATCGAGCCCTTCAAAAACGACGCCGGTTTTGAACTGATCGCAGAGAGGTTGGGAGTCTCCCGCCCGCAAAAAGTCCGAACGCAGAAAGAATAGTTGGCCCTCAGCCGTACACTTGTGTTTCGAGAAGTATTGTTTCCAGAAGTGAACTCCGTTGCTCAGAAAGACAATGAGTACAAAAGTTGGATTCCCGTCGCCGCACATGGAATCTTTGGATACTGTTGACAAATCGTCAAAAACCTTCCCTCGACCAGCAGACATCTGGCCTAACTGTTGGATCGGTTGCAACGAACTCCTCCCACTTCTGAATGAGAAGTGCTCCTTCTTCCATCGAAAGTGAGACACATGCCCCGCCGTAACAAATGTCCCAAAACATTTCCTCGCCATCTTCTCCTCGAACGTCGATGAACGCTGATAAGATCACACCCGGCTGATTGCGGTGAGAGGTTGCGTACCACGTCCGCCGCCCTTCCCAGACGTGGTCTCTGACTGGAGGCAATTGGTAGCCATCCTCCATGTCTGCGAAGGTCATCTGATCAATCAATGCTTGAACCTCCTCAATCCACAGATCGTGAAACGATATGTCATCACCAATGTAGATGCGGCAGCTTCGTCCCGGATGCCACCAGTCAAATTCTATTTCTCTCATTTTGTACCTCCTGCAATATGAACCATTTTCTTTTCTACGCATTGTCTTTTTGAGTCGCTCAGAATCCTTCTTTGCGCCAATCATGAATCTTGTTACGCCCCTTCAGCCCTTCTGTTACAGTTGACCGTTCTCGCTCATCCGGCACTTCATCAACAGGACTTTCACAAAACTCCCGCCATCCCGGTATCGATTCCAGAAACTCGATTTGCCATTGTTTCAACATCAAATCACCTCACAATGTTTGTCGAAGATGTCTCCCGTGTGACAAATCATTCTTTTGACGATGACCTCTTCAATTCGACTGCCTAACTTTTGCCACTGCCGTAATTCAAACAGGCAGTCTCTGGTATTGTTTGTCCATGGATGGGCCTGATACCAACCTATGTCTCGCAGGTAGGTTCTTTGCTCTTTATTCAACATGGTCATGCGTGACCTCCTTCTTCGGGCTGCGTGAGATTATTCCTAATCCCCTCATCATTTTGGAAATTACACCAAACCGACTCAATCATCCTTCGCTTCTCTTTCGACCCAGAGACCTTATTGTCGATCTCGAAGTCATGTCGATGCCAGCCGGTCAGATGGACGTCGTATAGTTCGTTCGGATACCCCGACAGCATCACGCTGGCCTCACAGCCTTGAATGACTTCCAGAAGACGTACGTGCTGACCCTCTGTCATCTCGTGCTCGTAATTACCGTTACTTGCACGAGTGGATGACAGATACGGTGGATCAAGGTAGAAAAGCGTCTTCGGGCCATCCTGCTGCTTAATCACATCCATTGCATCTCGGCACAGAATAACGACTCGCCGAGCCGGTCGTGAACATCCGCAAGTCCACCAACGGCGCTGAGCCACGCAGACGCCTGTTCATTCATTCGACTCCGAGTTCTGTTCCGGCTTAAAGTGGCAAAGCTCTTGAATGAACCAGCCCGACTTTGGCGGCAGCGCACGAAGAACGACACAGCCGCTTCGACATCAAGATCAACATTTGGAATAAGTCCTTCAGCAGAGTCATCGAACTCGACTTCCGAAAAGGGCGTCACGTTGACGATCCGCTCGAACTCTGCAAAAGAACCAGTATCTTTCATCACATTCCAGAAGTTCTGTAGCGGGCCATACACATCGTTTACGACCTCGGAAATCCCCTGCTCGTAAGACACCTCGCCCCACTGATGCCGTGCATCGAATGGGTTCTTGTTCAGCAGAACAGCCAGCCCACCGCCGAACGGCTCTACATAGTGCAGATGCTTAGGCATCAGATCGATGATTCTCTGCGAGAGGTAATATTTTCCGCCGTGCCACTTGAGTGGCTGCGTGATGCTGATGTTTTTTGTTGGCATATTCACACTCCGTGTTTCACAGAACCCTGATTGGCTCTCAAACGATGATGCTGTTAAATGTATTCTTCGTACGACAGTGTCGCTGGCCCCTTCCTTGTTACCGATTAACGAGCAATTGAATGTCGGCGGCCTCTTTGATCATCTTCATAGTGGATTTGGGGGATGGACATACTCCGTCTCATATTCCTGCAATGCCCATTGTTCAAGCTTCCTGATCAATTCTTGACCATGGAATATTGCGTGTTGGAATCCATACAGCTTGTTGCGATCCACCTTGCTCGCCCAAATTAGTTGACGTTCCCATTCAGGAATGTTTTCGACGTCCCGTTCAGTGTCCACCGTCAGGCCTAAATGATCCTCGTAGACGACATCACGTGAGGCAGTGCAGTGATGCAACGTTGAGTCGTAGGTCAAATTAGCTCTAGTCTTGAGCCTTTCTATTAACGCTCGTTCTGTTTTCACCTTTTCCACGGCAGCTTCAAGTTCCTGTGAGCTAGGCTCTTCAACTTCGCCTCGCCGAATTGCTGCAACGAATTCCGGGCCTGCGTCATTTTCGACAAAATCCCCGTGTGTACACCAACCGGCTGCCGAGTAAACGTACCGAATGGTTCGTTGAGCCACTCGACCATTGTCGGCCTACCTTCAATCGGCTGGGCGAATGCCACTCCGTCTTCTCCAATGCTGAAGTCAATCTCATACCGGACGCCCTCCGCAAGCCATGCCGCAAAACGACTGCGGATGGTAGGCGATGGGTCGCCTTTAATTCGTGGTTGTCTCCGTTCGAACTCTATTACTAGGCGTTCAATCTCGACTTCTCTATCTTCTGGTATTCCAAGTACTTCCTTGGCAATTTGATTCGGCCAATAGTCGGATGACTCGAAGAGAGGCAACAATAAATGTTCAGAAAGTTCGGGACACTCAAGCAGTAGTTCCCGAAATCCGTTAACTGCAACTCGGATGGCGTCGTCACTCAAATTCGAGGTGATGTGTTCTAACAAACGGCGTCGCAAGAGAAGTTGTTTCTCAATACCATTGGGTGGGTTACCACCAGGATTACGTCAACATCAGCGTCTCCAGAAGCTTCTGGCCCAACGCTAATATTGCGATCCAACTCGACGGAGCCGTCGCCGTCGATGCTCCACCCTTCGTAATCGTTGCAGGATTGTTCGATAGGGACCGTCGATAAGTGATTGTCACTATCCTCGTCTGTCCTTGCTCGAAGAGAAACCCTCCATGAAATCTTCTGCCTCTTCCTGCCATTCATATCGGAACACACGAGGCTCGATCCGAAAATCAGCCTGACGGTCGGTCGCATCTGCGGAAACAATTTCCACTGGACCAAGATGCATGCTCATGTCTCCATCAGGAATGCATATCTTCCACTTGGATTTACGATCTAATGTCACCTGATGAATCAGTCTCTCATCGGCAAGTGCCTTACACAGTGCTTTCGACTTTTGAGGATCAACTCCGTCAGGAAGTTCCACCACAATCGTGCGTGAAAACCAGACAGGCTGATCGATTACGAGTTCTACAGTTTTCATTTGTTTACCTTCTATTGTCGCAGGTACAAGTCAATACATTTACGATGTCCTCCACCTCGTGGTGGAGGTTTCACAATCTTTCGACTGACGAGTGCGTCAGAAGATGCAGGCAACCGTCAATCTATTTCACTGCATTCATAACCGAGCCAAGAACAACATATCTGAGCATTCGGCAGCAACTCGGACAGAACTCGGACAAATGGCGGCAGTTGTAAAACTGTCACTCCAACTTTAACCGCACTACATGACGTTGCGATTCGAGCGTGATGCCAGTAAGTCCGCCTTCTTGTAATTGTTTCCGCAATCGACTGATGGCCCGTGAAATCGTTGCGTCCTCAGTTCTCTCATCCTTCCAGACATCATTTCGCAGCCTATTGAAGTCCACAAAGACATTCGGGCGTCTGGCCAATCGAGCGAACAAATTGAAGCTGATCGTGTTTCCAAGTACGAGTGGTCGCTGATCTCGGTAAGACGCAGCAAAGCTGCCGGGGTCAACGATCAGTCCGTGTTTCGATGGCTCGGGATTCCCTACTCTTTGTGCTTGAAATGAAGCGATTTGGTCACTCGTGTAGACCGTGACTTGGACTGGCTCGATTCCCAAACCTCTCATCTCCTCAACTGCATCAGCGCCGAACACGTCAGTCACCTCAGATTCCGACCAAAATTCGTTGATACCACCTTTCCTTCCGATGACTCGGACAAATTCAACGGTGTCACCGTCTCTGACTCTGAGTTCGGGTCCGACTTCCATATCATTCACGATGGCTTCTGCATCCGGGGGGATGTTCAGCACATCTCTCAATTGTCGGATCACCTGCTTGATGGTCATTCCATCAACTTCAAAGTTCTTCGAATTGACTCCATGAACGACGAGAACAGACATGACGGCGTCCCTATTCCTTTTTCATTTGGTTTGTACAGCGATCAACCGGCTTACCTGACTGATCGGTCCTCTTTCTGATTCAGTTGATTTACAAATCATTCTGGAAGCTCTGACGGGGTCAGGCGGCTCCCATGTCTTCTCGTTTAGCTTTCTCGAAGAGTTGTCGAGCTGTTTGGGTGAGCCAATACCCACATGTCCGTTGCCCTCGGATGTAGTGGTCTTTCTCCAACAGTCCGGCTTTGAGGAGGATGTTGTTGTACGAAGTGGTCCTTTTGCGATCTTGATAACCCAGCATCTCCGTCAATGCCTTGTGTGGCAGACGACAGACTCCCTTTGTCTGGAAGAGATGGTTCAACAGTCGAGTGGCATACTGGTGGGGCGTGGCACGTCCCCGATACTGGTCGATCAGGGAAACGACTGTCTGAGGGAGAGGTAAATCGAGAGCAGCCAAACCGCCTACACTAAAGTAAATAGACGAAGAGGGAAGAGAGGTGAAAGTAGAGGCAGGATTCCCATGCTGTGGGGAGCGATCAACATCAACACCGCCCACTGACTCCAGACAATCCTCAACAGTCCTGAAAACTGATGAACTGCCCGTTATTAACGGTTTAAGTCTGATCACATGGCTGTACTGCCTCGCCTGCCTCTTCTGTCTGAGGAGTGCGAAGGTCTCCAATCTTTGTGAACGATGTTCAATGTCCAGACGCTTCGCAAGCTGAAGACAACGGAACAACTGCTTGAAGACATCTGTTTTCTGACCGTTATTCCAGCGGGTGATATAGCCGTTGTGCTTGGCCTCGACAAAAGTCATGAGTAGATGCAGGACTTCACGATCCCGCTCGTCCTCGGACAATTCATAAAGCTCGATCCACCACAGAAACTTGGCCAACTCGTGAGCAACGTGTCCGATGCAGTCTTCATAGGGGAGTCCCTCTCGGGCAATTCGCTCCAGCCCTTTTGCCCAGTTGCCGTTCCTGAGTTCTTTCAGGCTGAAGTCACAGTCATTCCTCTTAGGATGCTGGCAGCTTTCGCTGCGAACGGTTGAATGGGATGCTGTTGGAAGGTCGTCCGCAACAACGAACTGTACCGGCTGCGTCAGAGGACATCCTTCGTGCAGCCATTTTTTGCATTGCTCGAACTCTGGCAAGTACTTCTGAACCACGGCCTTGGTGTCGAGCTGTGGATCATGAGCATCTCCCCATCGAGTCCAGCACTTCCATTGCTCCAACATCGCTTCGAGCAGAGTTCGACAGATATGGTCGAACTCGGGAGTGGGTCTGGGGTTCAGGTAATTCTCAAGCTGGTGTTGCCATGTGTCGAGCACACCATCGGTCGTGATCGTGCGATAGTGCTCACCGAACGGGCGTCGTTTGCAGCGTCCATGCATGGGATGCACCTCAGTCTTGCCGAGACTGAGCCTGCTCAACGTACGCTTCACTCGATCATGGACTTTGTCGGTGTCAATCAGATTATGTCGCTCGATAATGTCCAGTCCCAGTGTTTCTGAGGTGATACACCAGATACGGTCTGGGAAAGCGTCGTAGATTCGCTTCATCGCCTTGAAATGTTCCAGCGGCGTGTGGACCACTGGCAGAACTGGATCACCATAGAGGCCGATCACCCGCTTGTTATCAAGATCGATGCTGTGGAATTTTGTCTTGTTCGGTCGGCCCATGCCCAACCAAAAGAAATCTCCGCTGCGTCTGATGCGATAGTTATCAGTCGTCTGCTTGAAGAGGAGCCATTGTTCATAATCAAGGTGCCGCTCGACGCAGTCCGTCTTGTTGAGCCAGTCGCCGCTATCAATCAGAACAAGCGGCGTTTTATTTTTCCTGCTCTTCTTCTGCGGCCAACCAGAATAATTGCTGGAGTCGTCATACGTTGTCTTGACGAAGTACGGTGACCGAGGAAAGAAATCGATGAAGTGCTCACAGTAGAGAGTAAACTGTTCGGGAAACGCCTGCGAAAGCCTTTGCCGTTAGGACGCATGACGCCGTTCTCGTCGTACTCGGCGATCAGTTCAGCTTCCCATTCGTTGGACGGAGAGGCTGAATCTGATCGTCATTTAATCTATCTAATTCTGAAGAACTCATTGGTCCTGTTTCTTGATTCTGTAGGCCATTTGGTTTCGTCTTGCCCGCTCCCACGGGCAAGACGAGCCATATCACTCTAAACTCTCTGCGGCGAACTCGAATCCAAAAAGGTGGATATTGTCTACGCCGAAATGCTGTGCGACTCGTTCGATGTCATCGTTGGTGAAGCATCGCTTCCCCAAAAACCGAAAGCTGGCCTCGCTGATTTGTCCCGTATTGATGGCATAAGTAATTGATATGGTTGGACGCCCAGCAGCTTGCCTACTTGTCCCGCTGAGAAAATCTGATCCATGGTGATCTCCTTTCCTTTAGGTAGTGTCACCGGTGTTATTTTCGTGATGGAAAGAAGAAATGCCTTGATTTCCGGCTGAACTGCATGTCAGTTTGAACATGAGCCGGACAGGAACCAAAGACTCTACGATTCCAGCGTTCCTCCAGCAAACTGACCGATCTCATCGCCATCGCCTGAATTGGATGTTGTCCGCAGAAATGTCGCAATTCATGGCTCGTCTTCTCCTTCGTATTAAGCCCAGTTCCAATCGTCCTCGTACCACTTTCGGCGAATACGGACTCGTGCATGCCACTCATAGGTAGCCCTCGACCACCTCGTAGGCAACTTATAACGTCGGTTCGGACATACCGTTTCGTCGAAGTTTGACGTGTCAGATCAACATTGCCGTACCTGTTCTCGATGGCGAGCCTCATAGTTGAGTTCTCCTTTTTACTTATCGTATCGGGACGGTTCAGTGTCATGTTGCTCCGTCACTCCACAATCCCATCGGCCACCTGATAGATTTCATGCGACACGTGCGTGACGACCAACGGAAAGCTATTGCGACCCCCGCACTCTGGGCAACACGGACTTGGGTGCTTCTCTGAAACCATGTCAAACCACGTAGTGAGGTCGCATAAAAGCATTTGAACAAGAGTTGGTGATGTCCGGGTTCGACGCCTTCTTCTTCCCGTTTCTGCTGCTGAAACAGTTTCAACCAAAAGTCGTCCTCCGACGAGGCATTCTCTTCCTGTCAGCGAGCAGCTGTGCCAGTTCATGCTGGCGAGCAGACGCAGCCTGCAATTCTTGGTTCAGTAACTGAATCTTGCTTCGAAGAAGACTGTTGCCTCCCGTTTGATCTCCTCCTGACTTCCGCCGCTCGGAACGGATGGTCGTCACTTCATCTCGGCATCGCCGCTTCTCCCTTCAGCATCCTCCTCGTTCACGACAGTCTTTGAGAATGGCATTCACGATGTTTGCAGCCTCGGGGGACATTTTCTTCAGTTGTTTAAGATCACTTTTAAATTGCGACATTTGACTTTCTCAGAAAGAAACGCATCGGATATGGTTTACTGTTACAGTAAAAAACCGCCTTATGGAATTCAGCGATTTCCTATCGAGGAACACCTCAACACAACCAACAGTGACTTATTTCAGTGCCGTTCACACGCTTGACACAAATCTCGCTGAATGACTTCGGAACGAAAACAGATTGGTGGAACGATTGGTCACGAAACCAGCAAAAAGTGTTCGTTCAGTTCGCTCAATGCCGTTTCAATGCCCGTTCAAAATGAATTACCGAGATCGTCAATTTTTTTGAAGTTCGCAAACGCATAACTTCGTCCGTTGCGAAACCAGACTTCACACAGGCGTTTGTGGATGCGCCGCACCCAAATGCCGCCGCTCTCCGCAAGCCGTTGGAGTCGTCGGCGATCTGGGTGGCCGGTGATCCATAGAGCCAATTGTTTTTGGCTTCCCTGCAACGGGCCGAATTCATATTCGGGCGGATTTGCCGGTGGGCTGTACCACGTTCGTAGGCAGCATTTCTTTAATTTAGATTCAAACTCGGGTCGGTGGCTTTCTGTTGCTCACATTTGCTAAGGACATTTACTGGCACTCCCCGCAAAATGATGTCAATGAGTTCAACGCTTTAACCTTGGATGACGGTCCTAGATGATCAATTTCGAATCGCATCACGTCTCCTTCTGAAAAGCAGGATGGTTTATGTGTTTTGCAGTTGCTCTATCCTACAGCAAAAAACACCCTCTTGGCCGAGAGCGAAACATGCCCCAGTCCTTGCCGGCCTCGTTGTCACGGAGAATGCTAGAGCTGTAGGGAACGCACTCTCCCAAGAGGGTGTTCTTCAACGAGCAAATCAGGTTGTCAGATGCCTCGAAACATTTCGAGGCAGAAACAATATGCGTGGATTTTCGAAGTTGTAAATCAGATTGTCGAGAATGCTTTGAACGAGTCTGTATTGCGACACTTTGCTGCCACCATGCGTCGTCACCTTACAACCCACGATAAGGAACTTGGGTTCCATCATCCCAACAACTGCAATTTCGGCGGCCAAACACTATCGCTCAACTGGCCTTCACTAATTCAGCCCGACGCTCGTCAGTGATAATGCTTTGGCCGTAACAAAAAACGTCGCACTTCACATCACCCCCGTACTCGTCGATCATTTCTCCCGTCCAAGTACACGCATCACAGAAGTTTGCGACAATATCGGAGAGCGGTGAATCGTCACATTCTAGAAGCTCCTCGCAAAGGAATGGTGACTCGACATCATCAGCATCAACTTGAGACGCCAAAACGTCTCCACGTTCCATTTCGAGACATTCCGCTTCGAAAAATGCTTCCTCGAATTGGTGATACAACTCTTCGAGAGTTAGGTCCTGATTCCGATACATGTGCCACTCATGGCAACAGGAATAGAAGAAGTGTTCAATCTTGTCTGTCATTCATTGTCCTTTAGCTTTAGAGTCTACAACTGCCCGCTCAAACTCGGAGCGGACACCAAAAAGTTGGGGCAAAACGCCCACTCCGCATTCGTGGAACGATCACGAACCAGTGCTTACTTGAAACGACATTTTGGGTGTCCCGTTTTATTCGGTTTGGCTCGTCGTTGGCTGCTTTGCGGGTGTCTCGTCACTCGGCGGTGGTACTTTTCTCTTTCAGGCGTCACTCCCGAAGTTGGGGCAAAAATCTCAAAACCGAATGATGGCTGTGGTGACACGAAATGGTGGCATTGGATACGATCTGAATCATGAGCAGTGACCAAGCATCCATTTTCAAGGCCAACCTCCGACGGCTATTGCGTCGAGAATGGTTGTCTCAGCGACAAGCCGCCGAGCAGATCGGCGTCGATTACAAGTGGTTCAGAAGACTTTGCCATCAAGGTCTTCACCGCCCGGATCGACGCACTGCTGTAGGCTTGGAGAAGGTCGCCACCCATTTCGATTTGACGGTGTCAGCACTCTGGGATGATGAATTGCCCAAACGACTGGAGGGCAACGGTGGGTCCGTCTTGATCAAATGGACGGGAAGCAAGCGATTGCAGGCGAAGCAGATCGTAAGGCGATTTCCAAGAAGAATCGGCACCTACTATGAGCCGTTCATTGGTGGCGGCTCAGTGCTCTACGAACTGCTGTCCAGCGATATTCAGTGCGACCGGGTCAAATGCAGCGATATCTGCCGACCGCTGATCGAGCTTTGGAAGGTTGTCAAAAACGAACCTCGGCATCTCATCGAAGCATACGACCGGCTGTGGAGGGAGCTTCAGGACGATGGGGCTGCGTGCTATTTGAAAACCCGTGAAAAATTCAATGAAACCGGGAATCCTTGCCTTTTCTTCTTCTTACTTCGCACCTGTCGAAACGGACTCGTGCGGTTTAATCAGAGAGGGCAGTTCACAGCAAATCTCCATCATGGACGGTCGGGCATGCGACCAGAGAACGTGAAGGCTGTTGTTGAGGACTGGTCACAGAAGCTACGAGAACATGACGTGCGATTTTATGCCCGAGATTATCGTCGAATTCAGTCCATTGATGACGATTTGCTCTACCTCGATCCACCATATCGGGTCAATCACCGTCACCCGTTTTACAGCGGCATGATCGACTTCGAAATGTTTTTTCGATGGCTTCGTCGCCAGCATGGTGACTACCTGCTGTCTTTGAATGGATTGCGGGGCGGCGAAGACTGGTCGGTAGACGTGCCGCAAGACCTGTACGATGAGCATATTTTTGTTGACGCTGGGAAAAGCTCTCTGGCTCAATTGAACGGGAATATTGGGGGCGATTTGGAGGACAGCTTGTATGTTCGAATGAAGTCGGAAGTTGTCGGTCGCAAGCCGGAGGAATAAAATGGACTTGAATAGTGAACTGTGTGAGTGCTTCGGCGATTACATGACAGAGCAACGTACCGAGGAATGGGAATCCGTTAAAGCGGAATTACAGATAGGACAGCTCGTATCGGGTACAGTCGTCGCTCGCAGGCCATTTGGCGTTTTCGTCGATATCGGAGCGGGGTTTCCTGCTTTGGTCCTCGTCGTCAACCTCAAAGATGCTCGCACAACCCCCTACTCTTCAATCGACATGTACCCCCAAATTGGAGACCACATAAACGCAAGGGTCAACGCATTCGTTGACCACAACAGGCAGATCGGTATGACGGAGAATGACTAGAATCTGGGCCCAGAGGAAGACGGCGACATGGGAAACAAGAAGCTTCTCGCTGCAATAAATGAACTTTCAGACCGTACTGAGAGAATGGAGAAAAGGCTCGACGAACTGGCTCATCTGCTTGAGAATCAAGACCATAGAGAAGCCTTGTCGCCTTCCAAGGAGTTCTTCACACCAACGGAAGTTGCAGAAATGTTGGGTAAGTCGTCCTATACTGTTCGAGAATGGTGCCGTTTTGGAAGAATCGAAGCAAGGAAGCGACCGATAGGGCGTGGCGATGCTTTGGAATGGGAAATCACTGCTTCCGAGATTGAACGGTTTAAGAATCATGGTCTGCTTCCTCGACCAAAACTACCTTGAATTC
Organism: Planctomycetaceae bacterium; assembly: GCA_041398805.1. Taxonomy (GTDB): domain Bacteria; phylum Planctomycetota; class Planctomycetia; order Planctomycetales; family Planctomycetaceae; genus Polystyrenella. The sequence continues at coordinate 37,279 of JAWKUC010000012.1, forward strand.
ACTTTTAGTGCATGGGCAGAACTGTTTGCAGATGTATGGGGCTGAAAAAAAATGACCAAAAGCAGGTCGAGATCAGTACACGTGATCCACGGGGCGAATGAGGGCGACTACGACCTTTCAGGTTCCTCGGTCTTTAAGGCGGTCAAGCTGCTACGAGATGTGATGAATATCCCCGACGATACCATTTTCCAGCTAAACGGAAAGCGAGTATCTGGTGAAGCGTTATTGGTGGCTGGAGACCTACTCGAATTCGGAAAAGAGATCGGCTGCAAAGGACTGGGGAAGCTTTATACGAAGCAAGAGCTGATTAGTGTTTGGAAGCTCACCGATGAGCAGTATGTTGCCCTGCTTCGTTCAGGAATGCCTGCGGTTGATGTAGCTGGTGAAATGCGACATCCAGAGTACGAATTAGACGACTTCATGACACATCTGAGTCGATTCAAAGCGAGGATCGACAACGTATCGGAAAGTGCTCACCAGAAGTCGGAAATGCTAGAGCTAAGGCGTGAGTTGAACGGTCTGAAAAAGCATCTCAAGTCTTATCTGGGTGAAAGAGAGTGGTATTCCGTAAAAGAAGCGGCGGAAATGACGGGGAAATCGGAGTACACAATACGAGAAGCGTGCAACAAGAAACGATTTCCCGAAGAACTCTTTGAAAAGAATCCACGGAATAACCAGTGGCGTATTTCGAACCAAGGAGTACTCTTCATCAAGGAAAATGGTTTTGAGCCGTCTACTTGAATAGCTTATACATGAAATCTTTCTTGTCACTCGGGAACAGATGCCGGTATCGTTTTTTGATTGCTTCATCGCCACTGTGACCCATCCAAGCATCGATGATGGGATCAGGAATTCCTATTCTTGCTGCATTGGAGCAAAATGAATGGCGAAACACGTGCCAACCCTTCAATACTGACCACTTGGTATCCTTGAACGTGTTTTTGAAATGTGAATTCATTTGATCTCGTGAGACGGGCTGCACTTCTCCCTCTCGACGGAGGCATATGGTTTGCATGCCGCCCGGATGCTCAAATTCGAACCAATTCTTCATGACTTTTTTGAGCCGAGGGTGCATGTTCACGGTTCGAATGTTGATATCAACCTTTCGACTGTCTTTTCGGCCTCGGATGCTGACTATGTTTTTCTTGAAGTCCCAGTCCTCAATTCTGGAACGCATGATTTCTGACCTTCTCGCACCTGTGAATATCGCCATACTGATGGCCGCTGACATATGAGGTTCAGCGTGACCGACAACATGTTTTACAATTTCCAGCAACTCTGATTTGTCCAGAAACAAACATTCCCAGTAGGCTTTCTGCTGTTCTTCAGAAAGCTTCCCCCGAGCGATGATTTCTTCGATTTCCTTCCACGTTCTGAAAGGCGGGGCTTCGTTCTGTAGCGGGAGTTCTACCTGTTTAGCCGGTGATGGTCCCTTCACCCATCCTCTTGTCACGGCAAAGTTCCAGACGGCGTCGAATGTTACGAGCTCTTTTTCGACGGTCCTCGATTTGACGAGTTTGAGTCGTTTGTGGGCGTAACGGTTGAGGTCAGCAAAAGAAATGGCTTGAATGCTCTTACCTATAGAGCGTGTCAAATGGTTGCAGTGTATTTTGATGGTCTTCTTTGTCGAATCGGCATGAGTGATGTCATGCTTCTCGAACTCGGCGACTACGGTCGGGAACGGGGTGTCTCGGTCAATCCGTAGTCTCTCGCTGATTTTTCCGCCCGAAACAATGAACGTGCAGATGTCGGACTCGGAAACACACTTGTCGGGTAGAGTCAGACGCCCGCTTTCCAATAGATTTATTGTCTCTTCAATCTCTACTCTCTTGGCTTCGGCTTTCGATTCATTTTTAATTTTCAGGGACCGTTTGAAGGGTTGGCCACCAAAACGAAAGAGAGATGCCAATAGTCGCCGTTCTTGTGGATGCCTGCCATTGAGTGACTCGCTTCATCTCGAAATGGATGTGCTACAAAAATTGGGAACATTTTGGGAACAAAATGTCCCACATCAACACAATATCAACGCAACATGATTTGGCAAGTGTGTGTCATAAGTCTTTGTGGGAGAACATGTAATGGTGTGTCCTGTGTGTGTTCGCAATTTGGTGGAAATTGCCAAGAGCTAGATTCAGGTTCTAGTGGGGGTAAACCCCGTGGAGGTTCGAGTCCTCTCTTGGGCATTATGTTGTTGGTCGAAACCCTCTGATGGGTCACACGAAATGAGAGTTCGTGGATGTAAATACAACCACAACTGGGTTTCGACTTCAATGACATCTAAAAGGACTCACGTCGATTTGGCGTAGTCCTTTTTTTTGTTGGTGGGGAGAAAAATAAATGAGCACTAACGACTGGTATCAGCAAGTCCCTCGATCGTATCCAGCTCGCGGGTGAGACGAACGCAACCTCGCTCGACCTCTGCTCTCAGGTTGGAAAAAATACCGGAATCGTTGTGGGAGCTGCGACAACTGGAGGAATTGAACCTCGGTTATAACAGGTTGATCGAATTGCCCAGGCAGGTAGGGGATTTGAGCTCCTTACGAATACTCAATCTGCGATTTAATCGTTTCAGGAAACTCCCGGTGGAGATCGGGCTTCTGTCAGAGTTGAAAGTGCTGGATTGCGGTCGAGCGGTATCTCCAGCTTCCTGGGTCTATCGTAGAGCTCTCCATTTGGAGAATTTCAATCTCGGGACTGTCACCTGAGATATCTTCCTGCTGGAATTTGCCGACTGATTAATCTGCGGGACCTTGTGCTGGAAGGCAACCCACTTGAAGAACTCCCGGAACGAATAGGCTGTTGAAAAATGTGCGGGAACTCAATCTGACAAATTCCAGATTAAAAAGCCCTTCCAGGGTCGATTGGGCAAATGACGGGTTTAGAAAAACTGAGGATTGAGTGGAGTCGACTAACCTGCTTGCCTCAATCAATTGGTGAACTACAAAATTTAGTTCTACTTGAGATTCGCCATGGTGAAACAGGTCCTAATCCTCCGTCTGTAGCCACATCAGGTTCAACTGAAGGACCTGAATTCGACGAAGAGAATAAACTTACTGAGCTCCCTGAATCGATCTGTTGTTTGAGTAATCTTCAAAAGTTGGACCTGTGGAGCAATATGATTGCCAAACTCCCTGAAGATATTGGTCAACTGACAGAGCTTCAAGAGACTTAATCTTTTGCCAATGCGTTGGAAACATTACCTTGCTCGCTTGGGCAGTTGAAAAATCTGCAAGAATTAAATTTAAGCTGTAATCAACTAATTAAACTTCCGGAAAATATTGGCGAACTAATTTCATTACGCAAACTGGATATCTCTGGCAATAAATTGTCTGCTCTACCTGAATCTATGAAGAATTTGAAAAAGCTGGAAATACTTAATCTGGCTGGTAACAAATTCGTCGAGCTCCCTGAAATGTTCCACAATATTGATTCATTGAAGAGTCTGAATCTTTCTAAGAACCAATTAAGTGTGTTGCCCGACTCCATCGGAAGTCTAAAAAACCTTTCCAAATTGAAGCTGGAACACAATGAACTCAAGCATTTACCAGACTCCTTCTGTTCATTGAAAGCATTGAAATATGTCAATCTGCAATACAATAAACTGAAAAAACTTCCAGAGGCTATCGGTCAGCTCATTAGCCTTGAGAAATTGGATCTTTATTCTAACGAATTGGAGGAGATTCCTACCTCAATAGGTTGCTTAAGTAACTTGGATTATATGAATCTGGGGAGCAATCAACTGTGCGAGCTCCCAGCTTCAATTGGGCAGCTAAACGCATTGGAGAAGCTGGATCTCTTCGCTAACCAGTTAACCTCGATTCCTGAATCAATGTCTAAATTAACTCAGTTAGAGTTGCTCCGTCTAAATGACAATAAAATCTCCAGTTGTCCCGAGATATTCGATCATATGCGTTTTTTGATTAATCTGGATTTGAAAAACAATTTATTGACGGAGCTTTCTGAATCGATTGGTAACTTAAGCTCTCTTGTCAGACTTGATCTAACCAGCAATCCTTTAAAAAAGCTACCTGCGAATATTGTTAAACTGAAATCACTTGAAAACTTGAGTCTGGAAGTCTCAGTTCTTCCTGAGAACTTTGGTGAACTCACTGGACTACGTCAGTTGACCATACGCGAATGGCAAGAGGAATGGCTTCCAGACTGTATTGGCGACCTGACTGGCCTTAAGCTACTGGAGATTTCAGGAGGAAAGCTGAAGTACTTCCCCGAATCTATCGTTAATCTTTCGAATCTGGTTGGGCTAATTATCAATAAAACTCAACTCACTTCTTTGCCAGAGTCGATTGGGAATCTATCTCACTTAGGTGCACTGATTCTCAATGATAATGATTTGAACCATCTTCCCCGCTCTCTGCTTAGTGTTAATTCATTAAAACGATTAATGCTTGTGGGAAATCCTCGCCTTAACCTGTCCGATAAACAGCTAAAACAGTCACCAGATAAAATACTGAAGTATTACTTCGAAAGTCAGTGAGGTGAATTCGTGCAGCGAACGACGTTGATCAAGATTCTGTATGGGTTATCGAAAATCTTCGGGGGTGTGGCGATTCTGTGTGGGCTGGTCTTTCTGTTCTCACCCAAGCAGGGAATCGCCGTTGTGATGGCGTTATCGCTGATTGGTTTCCTGGGGGCGGTCGTTTTGTCACTACTCTTTGGGATTGCGGGATTCATCACCAGCAAGCTTCAGCGTTGAGAATTCGACGATGAATAAAGATTACAAAGAGTACCCGAATAATTTTTCCATTACGTTCGTGCACATCTCGTACAATTCAGGATCATCCCAGCCGTAGTAACCTGTATACAGCTCGACGCAGGCAATACGAATTAAGTCGCTAAAGCTTGCCAGGCAAGGTTGGATTTCTGCCGGATAATGCCTGGTGAGGAGGCATTTTCCACTTTCTAAGTCAATGAGAAAATGATCGTCAGTCCCACCAGCATTCGCTACGATGATATAGTTATCGAGGTTTGCTTCTAACTGTTCCGCAAACCACAGTTCGCTGGCCTTCGATATCTGTGGTATTGGTAGGACTTCAACGTAGTCAAATGAAACTGGGCCAAATTCCATCAGAAAGGTTCGAATCGGGGCTGGCAAAGAAAGAGATAATGCCGATTCTCGATAATCGATCTCTTGTGCAGATACTGGTTGTGGAAGTGGAACCTCGAAAGAAGTCAAAAAATCACGTAACTTAGAATCCCAACCCTCATCACCGATCTTCTCAAACGGTGGATAAATATCTGCTTCAGTGGTTGGTTTGTTGATGGACATGTTACTTTTCTCCTACTCCTAAGTTACTGTCCGCCGCTTCAATATTCTATCTCAACTTGATGCTTGAGATAAACTGGATTCGAGCCGAGAGCTGAGATTGGCTTGATGGAATCTCTTCAAGGTCCCATGTTTTGTGGTGAACGATTCCTGTTTATTCAACTCAATCAGAAATGTCCCATTGTCGACTTTGTAGACACGGGATAAAATCGGTTGTTGCTATATTAGCACTCTTGTGGATGTCTTCCCCTCTCTCTTCTGATCGGTTCACTGATTCACACACGCACTTAGTGAAGCAAGATTAATCAACAATTCGCTTCTGCCAAAGAATTACCGAGGTTACTACATGCATTATCAGCTAAAATATGCGAGAAGACCAATGTGCCTTCTCTTGTCTGCCCTCCTCGTTGTCTGTCATTCAACGTCTCGTCTCATCGGGAATGACGAAAACAAAACAAAGGTTGACACCTCGAAGATCGAACGCCTGATTGAATTGAGTTCCAATCGCGAGCAGATTCTATCAACGTATTCTGTTGATTATACAGACGAGATCGAACATCTAACTGCTCCAAGGAAGATGAAGAAAGCCGATGAAGCAAGATTGTATGAGTTTCTCTCTAAAAGAGCACGAGAAAACGGATTCACCATTCCCGCCTATACCCCTTCAGATTTGTCGAAAATGGTCGATACCGTTTCCCTGTCACGATACAAGTATTCGCGGGACCAGGCAGGGAATATGGAAATGTATTTTGCAGATGGTGATCTGGCGGCAACTTCCACCTGGACGAAACGAATATTTTTTAATGGAGATTATTGGACAACTCACATTTTAAGTATTTCGTCACCAGACAAAGCTAGCGTATCGCTCGACAATGACCTTCAATCACGAATATGGCTTGATGTTATAGGATATCACGTTCCCGATGAGATATCGGGGCGAGAAAAGGACCCTAAGTTGCTGTCCGAACTACTTACCGAATGTTTAAACGCGAATTCGGTATTAGCAATTGGGTCTGCAAATGAATCTGGGATTGATGAGGTAGATATCATTGATTTATACATATCTAATGGCGTCACCTCATCGCGTGTTGAGTTGGCGTTGAACATATCTCAAGCCGGACGCCCTCCTCTGCACGAATGCTTTATGGCGCGCAAGAATCGGGCTCTTTTGACAACATCTGGAGCGAGTCACAGGGGGTTAAGTATAAATTCGACTGGAAAGATTACAGGAAGCTCCGAGACCAACTCTGGGTTCCTTATACGCTTGCGATTTCAGCAATCGAAGAAAAACCAATTGCGCCTTCCAGTGATGATCATAAGGACGTATTTCTTCGAGACAACGAGGGAAACATCAAGCAGAACAAACAAGGGGGGCCCTCGATAAATTGGGAGCATTTGCCACTGAAGCAGTATAAGTATGGCAAGAGAGTGAAGAATGTAGAAGAAATCAGCTTACCCAGTGATACTAATACTCTTCCAGTAGATGATGTGTTATTTGCGCAAGGTGTAATAGTGCAGGACATGAGGGGTGCGGAACCGCGGCTTTACAAGCTCACAAAAAAACGCACGCTTCCGATGCAAGCAATTCCGAACCAATTACAGGACTATACAATTCACGAATTCCAAGCGTTATCACTACGGAGGAAGGTTGGGGGTACGGCCCGATCTTGCTTATTAATGGTATCTGTATCGTGTTTTTAATCGGATATCTATTGTACCGAAGAAATAATGAGTCGAATCGTGGCTAGACTTAGGTTTGAGGAAGATTGCCCAATGTTGTTTTGAATCGTCATAGACTGAATATCTGTTTGACGAGATTCACCCATTGCCCGATCAAAGACACCTGAATACAATCAGATGTCAATAAAACAGCATGGTGTTGGCCCGAGTTTCTTTCTGCACACTCCCCTCTCCTGATCGGTTCACTGCATGACCACGCCTGAGCATACCCTGGTTGGAATTCATGGTGCGTTTTTATTGGGGTTGCCAGCGAAAATGGGATGGGCGGTGGTGGTGTTGATTGCACTTGTTTCGAATGTTCCCGACCTTGATGGTTTGCCGCTGCTCATCAGTGTGCAGCAGTTCGAATCGGGACACCGGGTGTGGGGGCATAACTTTCTGGTGATTGGGATCACCTCGTTGTTGCTCGCCTGGACGCAGGCCCGCTATCACTGGATTGAACGGGCCGCGCGCAAGGTTAAAAAAATACTCCCCGCCGAAACGGAAGCGACACTCAACCAGCCGGAGAGAGAAATCTCCCTGCTGCCATTGATGGGGGTTCTCTTTCTGTTTCAATCACTGCACCTCGTCTGCGATTTGGTTGTCTCGGGTGGACACGGCCTCTCGGACTGGCATGTCCTCCCCTTCTGGCCCTTCTCCGACACCGGTTATGTCTTCCCGCTGATCCCCTGGGGAGATGTCGGCCCGACAGTCATTCTGATGATCGGCACAATCACCCTCGCCAAAATGCCCAATCGAACTCGCACGGTCGCCGGTCTCACGCTCGTTATGCTGTGTGGTTATCTGGTCGGACGCGGCCTGATGCGCGGGACGATTTGATCGCCTTGCCCTTTCACAAATTCACAAGCCTACTCCCCATACGCTTCCCGTTCGAAGGGGTTGTCGCGGTACGGGTCTTTTCCTTTCAGCTTGAGGTAGAGCATCCAGCCAAAATAAGCGGGGAGGAAAAATGGGCCCCAGCGTTCGTATTGGCGGACGTGAACCATTTCGTGTTCGTGGGAGATGTCGAGTGCGGCGAGGGAACGTCCCAGGATGACGTGACCGAGAGTCATGGCTAGAGCGAATTCTCCATGTCGGGAATTGGTCAGGTAATTGGCAATCTTTCCTCCATAGAATTCAAGCGGAAACCGCCAGCGGATGCGAGCCCCCAGGCACAAACTCACCAGGCCGATAAAAACTCCCAGAGCGGTATTAGGGAGAGCCCAGATGATTTTGAGGATATGTATCAGGAGCATTTTTACGCTTCAATCTGGATCGGATTCATGAGAGTCGAAATTAAGAGGCTGTCTTCTGACATGGTTCTCATTTATGATGGTTAGTTTAAATAATTGTATACCACTTTGCTCAAAAAGATTCAGATAAATGAAGATGTTTCGTTGGCTCATTGCTCTCTTTTTGCTCCTGCATATTTCTATTTTTCAGGAGTATTCGTCAATTGCTGCTGAACCGGGTAATGTTGAAATCAAGCTGGTTAAAGCCTGGGAGGTCACCTGGAGCCGGTTTTATCGAGAGGATACGCACCTGTTTTATGATTACCTGTCGAGTTATGAACCGGGGAAAGAGTTGGCTCATTTACCTGGGATAGAGGAGATTCGTCAGCAGAAACCGAATGAATGCGGGTATGGAACCGGGATGGAAGATGGGATGATCTCGGCCGGAGTGATAATGTCCCTGGTCCTGGATAAGTATGAGCTGACTAAAGTAGAAGCACTGCGTAAGCGAGCTGAAGCTGTTTACATGGGAATCAGGAACTGCGTCACTGAGGAAGGGTTTGTCGCGCGGGCGGTTTGTCATGAGGATCTGATGAGTTTCTATCCGAATTCCTCTCGTGACCAATATACGCATGCGGTGCATGGGCTCTGGTTGTATGCGCGGAGTCCCTTGTGTACTGACACGACGCGGCAGGAGATTGGTCAGTTGCTGTCACGAATCTCGGATCGGATGGAGCGGAATGTGATTGCCGAAAATAATTACGATTCACTCCGGGCAGATGGAACGCGCGACACGCGGGGGATCAGTCGGATGTGGAATGTGAATTCGCATGAGTGGGCACGGTTACCGATGATTTACGCGGCCACCTGGGATGTGACTCGAGATGAGAGATATCACAAACTCTGGCGGAAATATATTAATGAAGCCGTGGAGAAGTCGCAGCGAATCCCCGTGGCCGAGTCGACCTATGCCCTGCTTCAGATGGCGATCTCGCTCGAATTGCTGGCTGAGCTGGAACCGGAAGCAGAGTTGAAATCGATGATGGAAGAGATCCTGGGACGTATTGCAGGCGAGGGGCCGCGTCGATTAGCTGATTCTCATGGGAGATTGACAGGTAGTGATCTAACAAGAGTGTGTGGAGACTGGAGGACAACCCCCGGTTTGTCACATGAGGGAGATTATCGTCCTGTCTGGAATGCGATTCGGGAATGTGGGGAGGCCGCTTTATTGCAGATGGTGAATGGAGAACCACTCGAAGCTCAACAGCAGCAATTGCTGTATGACTCGATCTCACAGATTGATTTCAATCGGGTCTCAGCGAATGGAATCTTCTTTCTGCAGGGGGCTTACTGGAAGGACCGCGTTCTGGAAGAATCAAAAAATAGAGCCCACCCTGTGGGGCAGGCTCTAGAAGCGATTTGGTGTCAAACAACTCAAGCAAGGAGATCGCTTCCAAACTCTTTGAAGACAGAATCGAAGGTGGAAGAAGGCAATGCGTAAGGATCATTTTTCTTCTTCCGTTGATCCTGGGTGCTGCCGGCCAATTGAGTCGACTGCTGGGTCGTTTGTCTGGTTCGAGGAGAACCATCGTCGCGACTTTTCTTAGGTGATTGCTGGGTTACTTTCTCGAAGTTGGTGTAGACGACCATGACCTGATCGGCGGTGATGATACCGTGGCGATCATTCATTTCCTGATTATCGGCCATGCCTCGAAAAACGAGCTGGTCACCTGGTCCGTAAGCATGTAAATCAATCTGTAATGGGTCCATCAGATCAGAATTCGACAAATCGACGACGAAGCGGGAATTCTGATTCTGGGAACCAACGAGCTTGATCCGGGATAAATCGCGAACGGAATGCTGTGCCAGAATTCGTCCCGTCTCAATATCCCGTACGATCGCACGGTGTTCATCGATGCGAAGCGCGACATTGGAGTAGTTTTTCGCAATGTCGGTTTTGAAGTAGAGAACAGAAGGATCGTAGAAGACGTTCGTCTGCAGGTTATCGACGTTCGAATTCCGTTCAATAATGTCCGCCAGAGTGGTCCGTTCGATTTTCAAAAGCTGTCCATCCGAGAACTGATTCTGATACCAGAACCGGTCCCCACTTCGGAGTCGTTCGAATTGATCGACCAGCACTGTCTGAAAGAGTTCACCCAGGTTAGACATACCGACATGGTCTTCGGCAAGTCCCCCCACCCAGACATCGATGTTGTCCACCGAACCATAGACTTCTTCCAGCTTCTGCTGTAAAGCGACATCGGAAGTGATCTCGGCAAACGAAGTGACCGGAGCCAGCCCCAGATCAATCCGGGCCTGGTTGTAATCGGGAAGGCCATGGTCGCGACCACGCTGGATGTTCAGCGAGGCAAGATCGAAACCGCCTGAACCGGGAGGGCCGAACAGGAAGTTGCGGACATCGTCCACAATCTGATTGTCGAGTTCCTGGGCCTGGTTAGCGGCTGCTCCCTGCAGAATGGTATCGATACCATTGGCTGTAATTTCGGAAGGCGAAAAGAAAGCCTGGCTGAGTGAAATATTGCCTTCGTCAGCGACAGTTCCATCTGGATTGAGACGCTGTAACTCTGAGGAAAGGAGGCTATGTCCCAACCGATAGGCGGCTGTTGAGAAGATATTACTGATGCCTGGATCGACAGAGGCGTCGTAACCTCGATAAGGCATCATAGCCCCTTCGCCGAGTAATGCCGGCAGGAATTCGTTGTAGGTGATCGCCTGAATTTCAGCGACTACGATACGACGGGCTTCCTGATAAATCTGCTCGTCACTCAGTTGTGGTCTGTTGGCAGCGATTTCATCAGCGAGCCGATTATGTTCGCGCACAAAGATTGTGTGCATTGAGGTCAAAGCGATATTTTCGTTCGCACGGACATCCCCAGCCAGAAACAATGATGCGCTGGTTCCCCCTGCATTGGCGAGGCCTTCTTCGTTGAAGGGGAGCAGATTTCCATCACTCGTTTTCAGCTTGCCACCTGAGAAGGTTCGCAGTGCTGCGGCCCGTTCGGCATCGGAACCATAGACAACCGAACCATCAATGAATGACGTGATCTGATTGATTTGTTGTCGAGGATTACTTGTAGAAGTGCCGGTTTCCGGATCATATACCGATCGATTAAAATCAATCACATCATCACCGCTACCATCAGGGTCGAACCAGTTGTCCCCTGTGGGAACTTCGATATCGTACTCTTCATAGGGAACGATGTTTTCGGTCAAATCGATATCATGATCGAGAAACTGGCCCCAGATCCACGCGATATCAGAGAGATGCTGACTGTTGAGTTCGGTTGTTTCCTGAGCAACGATTTCATTACTGACAAGTCGAGCGCTTGGGCGGTCGTCTCCTGCTGGTGTGGAGATTCCATCACCATATTCAGGTGTGGTGATACGCAGTAATTCGGTCTCAGTACTTCCCCATTCGGGGTTTGCCACATTGTTTCCAACTCCATCGATAGGGGCAGTGACCCCGGAAAGCAATGCGCGCTCTTCGAGCCGTTCCAGAGCAGGTTCGGTCGTCAGGCTGGTTCGTTTGCGGATCGAGTTCCGCCAGCGTTTGGGCAACAAGTTGATGTTCATGTTCCTTCTCCTCGTGTGCGAACCGGGCGCGCAGACAGGGTGCAGAAATTCGCCGGGAGAGCGAATCAATAGCAGGACGCACCAGGTTCGTCAAGAAATGATTTGTGGGCAGAAAGAGGTGACGTAAATAAGCCCGCGAAGAAATGGACTACCGTACCGGTATGAACCGTTACGGCATCCTGCAAACCATTGAGGGTGAGAAGCTCGCCGGTAGGAAGGATCAGGTCAGAGAGGAGAATCCGAATGGATAAAAATAAGCATGGGACGGGATTCCTTGATGATGTCGTAGTTGGAAATCAGAGAGGTATCAAGTAAATAATTAAATAGTTATCTCACCATGTCATAAAACGGAAATTTAAATTGGGCATCAACATGCTATTTAGGAATTGTAGATTTTACACCCGTTCCGGGAAGCAGAAAAAAGAATTTTCCAGCTGCAAATCTCAAAGGTGACATACATGCTGATACTGTACTGTCAGGACCCACTGAACTCTTATGAAGTTGAAGAAGTCTTTCTGGAGGAAGCAAGAGCCGCCGAGGCTGCCGGTTTCCAGACTGGTCTGATTGACTTTGATGTTCTGCAGCAGGGAGAAACCATTGAGGGAGCTCTTCGAAAGCTGCCCCGTTTTGAGAAGCACCAATCGGCGATCTATCGTGGCTGGATGTTAAAGCCACCAGTCTATGAAATGCTCTATTACGAATTGAGAAAACGAAAGATCGAGTTAATCAATGCGCCGGAACAATACCGCCTGACGCATATGCTGCCCGGTTATTATCGTCTCATCGAGGAGATGACACCCAGATCGATCTGGCTGGAACCTGATCAACTGATTGAGCCTGAAGATCTGCTGCAGAGACTGGATCTGTTTCAGGGGGGACCGGTGATTGTCAAAGACTACGTGAAGTCGTGCAAACACGACTGGTTCGAAGCGTGCTATACTCCTGATTCATCTTCTCTTGCGGAAGTCATGCGAGTTGTGAATGGTTTCCTGGAACGTCAGGGGGATGATCTGAATGGGAATCTGGTCTTTCGTGAATATTTAGATTTCAAAAAGATCGGCGAGCATCCCGTCAGCAAGATGCCATTAACCTGTGAATATCGCCTGTTTGTCATGTACGGGAAGGTGATCGACTGGTTTCCTTACTGGCCGGAAGTTGTGTATGATGCAAACGTTAAGCCACCTGTTGAAAGTGACCTGAAGCTCGATATTCACCGGGTGATTTCAGAAATTAAAAGTAATTTCTTTACCTTGGATATCGCGCTCGCAGAAACTGGAGAGTGGAAGATTATCGAGTTGGGTGATGGTCAGGTCTCACCTCCCCTGAAACAAATCTCTCGCAGCCTTTTTATCAAAATCTGAAACAGATCCTCGAATTGAGTGAATAAAAATCACTATGAAATCGCCAGCCTTATTGCAACTCTGATTTGCATCACTTGTTATCTACCAACTCAGGGAGCGGATGTTCCTGTTATTGAGACGATCGCCGGAACTGGGGAATCACAGAATGGTTCCCCAAGGGGGTTTAATGCCCCACAGGTTCCTATTGGCAACCCGTTTGGTGTTGGAGATTGGTCCTGATGGTTATTTTATATTTGCGAGGTCGACTTCCATCGAGTTCGTCAGACTTGATCTCGAAAGTGGCGAATTGACTACAGTGAGGTCAGGGCCAGAAAGGTTATGCAGGTGATGGTGGGCTAGCGATGAAGCCTTGTTGAACGAACCTACGAAGTTCGACTTGATGCCGCGGGTAATCTTTATTTTGTCGAGATGCGGAAATCATGTTGTGCGTAAAGTCGATCATCAGACAGGAATCATCACGACCATCGCAGGATGGTGAGACAAGTTACGCAGTGATGGAGGCCCTGCTCTACAGGCGAAATTGCAGGTGCCTACAGTATCGATCTCTGATGATGCCAATCTACATCGCTGATATCGGCAATCATCGAATTCCGAGTTGTTAATCTGGAACAGGAATTATTGAATCGCTGGCCGGCAATGGTGAGAAAAAGCTCAGAACCAGGCACCAAAGTTCGAGGAAAACTGATGCTGGGACCACGGGCCTTAACCGGTGGATGGTAGCACATTATGGATTGCACTTCGTGAAGGACACAGCGTCTGAAACTCAATCTGGAAACGGACGATCCAGCATGTGGCCGGTACGGGCAAAAAAGGCCACACGGGGAGATGGAGAGCTCAGGCTCAGTCAACCTCAATGGACCGAAGGGTATTGCGGTCGGCCCGGATGGGAATGTGTATGGTTGATGAAAAATGTCCAGGGATCCGCAAAGTGGATCTGGCTGTAAATCGCATTTCGACTGTTGCGGGACATGGACCAAACTATCGTGGTCCGGCAGGTGATGGCAACGCCACCTCCGTGAGTATGAACCGGCCCCACGGAATCTGTGTGGCCCGGGATGGGGCTCTACATTGGTGACATGAAAATCATCGTGTACGTCGCGTTAAATAAAAGCTAATAGGATTCTGCTAACTCCTTCTTCTATCAGTCGATTGTTCCAATTTGTAATTAGTGAGACTTTAGGGAATTCAGAATGATCTCTAAATACGTGATTCCGTTTTTGTTTATTGGATTGATGATTGGTTATTACTTAGAAGCAGTATCAGTTGCCGAATATGTTGCCGGTCGACATCACTACAACAATAGAAGCAGATCTCGATCATCGAATTGTATCAGTCGATACTGCAGTCAGAAATAAAACGTTTGCACCAGTCTGCCGGTCACGATTGTCGCTTCGGGAGATGCTTCAAAGGATTCCCAGTCAGAAACGTTACTCGTTTACTTACACACGGCTGAGTCTCTTGAGAAATTCAATATCGAATATGATGGAGGACTTCCTCAGAACGCGATCCTGGTCCGAAGGTTTTGTACCGGTCCAGAATGGAAATGAGTCGCATATTATCGGCGTCGACATGCGCGGGGTGTTATATGGAGTCGGTGAATTACTGCGACAAATGACTTTTCTGCCAGAGAGTGTGGATGTTCCCGATAATTTAGAAATTCGAACTGCTCCGGCGTTCGAAGTTCGCGGAACGGGGGTTTCTCAGGGATATACAATTACGGAATTGACAGGTTCCCGGGAATGGACAGAAGAGGAATGGCAACGGGCTGTAATTGGCTATGCCCTGGCGGGGGCCAACACCTTCTCAGTCGGTTATGGTGCCAGCGAGTCCGATCCGAAATATCAATTCTTACGTCGATTGGGACTGAAAATTCTGCTTTCGCTTAATCCGACTCAGGGATCGGGCGAGCCGGAATGGGAAGCGAAAGAGGCGATTGGTCGCACAGGGTATCTCTGTCTTTCGATACCGGAAGCGCGTGAACATAAGCTGATGATGGAAGAACAGCGCTGGTCGAAACTTCCACATGTTGACTACATCCGCATGAAGTCTGGAGATGGTGGAGGTTGTGAATGTGAGAAATGTCAGCCCTATGGGGCAGTCTACATCGAGATGTGTCACGCCATTGCCAAAATCATCAAGAAGCATCAGCCAGAGGCAGAAATCTTTGTGCTGAATCAGAAGCTGGATAATGAAGGTGATCTGGCAATCTTTGAATATCTCAGAGAAAACCCTGGACCCTGGTTACGGGCGATTGCTGTCGGGCCTGGTTCAAATGCGATGGGATGGATGCCGGGGCGCAGACAGGATCACCGGATGGATCTCTTCCGCTATCCGGCGTTTGGTCCAATGGATCGCTACTACCGGGAAATGCTGCAACACATGCCTCCACGGCATGACCTGGTCTTTTTCACAGACATTACGCATTGGGTCTATGCACAAAATGGATTGATGGGGCATCATATGCTGCCCGATCGAAACCATGATGTTCCTCCCGCCAGTGATCATTACGTTTATGATCGCAAACCGGACCGGGCGATGTACCGGGTGTATGATCGACGTGCTTTTAATGCCCGACCTGTTGCGTACTACGACTTTTTTCGTGAATCGGAACGTTACGGGATTGGAGATGTCACCTATTCGGAAGGGAATCATGACCACTTCAATAACTGGATGTGGCAACGCTTATTATGGGAACCCGATACTTCTCTCGATGAGGTCGTCTTTGAATACGCGCAGACTTTCTTTTGGTCCGCAAGCGGCACCTCTGATGGTGGAGGCGATTTTCCAGTTCGAACAGAACCTGCAAACACCGATAGGCAAGAACTCGGGGATTCAGAAGTTCGCCAGCCTGGTTGAACAGGTCGGTGAGAAAATGCCAGAGAATCTGATGAAGCAGGACTGGCTGTGGCGTCAGTATCAGCAGCGTGCCTATACCGATCTCTACATTCAGGCAGATCTCAAAGCCCAGCAAAAGCTGCTGGCACAACTGACCTTGTTAGCAGAAGATGCTGTTGAATCAAAAGAGCCGCGAGAAAAATTACAGGAGATGAATGGGTTACTGATCGCCGGTCCGCAACTTGTCTCAGGTGCTGCTGACTGGGTCAGTAAAGCCCATCAGCTGGGGAAAGAGAGTGACCAGATTTACGGTGTGCAGATTGCCGGCATGTATCGTCTCAAGCAGGACTATGTCGGGCTTGGGTGGTACACCGAACAGATCGAGAAGGCGAGTGTCGTTGATGCTGCCGAGGCGATACCGATTTTGCAGAATATGATCGATTACGAAATGACCTGTTTCGATGCCCTGTATGATGATGTCGGCAACCCGGAAAAATCACCGCATGTCACTTATGGCTGGCCTTATGATGGCGGATTCTTTGACAAGACGGTTAAGAACTCGCAACGAGTCTGTGCTTACACCACTGATGAAGCACAAGGGGTTACCCTGGAGTATGAAGATCTCGATCCAGACGCACAATATGTTGCCCGGTTAACTCTGGCGAGGCCAGTTTACAAGGAGCGATACGCTGGTTTTCAGCCCCAGAAACGGGAAAGCATTTATGCTGATGAGATCCCGCTGGTCAAAGAAATGGAGCTCCCGAGTTCACTCCCGAGCAATTCGAGTTTGAAATCCTCGCGCAGCTACAGCTGACGGGAAACTCAAGCTATGGTGCCAGAAAGCGGACGGAATTGGTGAGGGGGAACTGGGAGATGTGACCGTCTGGCGAAATACGGGTGGATGGGGAACACTCCTTTCGGAAGTCTGGTTGTATAAAAAGCAGGACTGAGTATCTTAAGGTGTCAGTGATAGAAATAATTTCGTTGAACTGCGGAAAAAATAATGCCCACAATCGAACAGACAACCACAATTCCTCCTCGCCGAGGAACTCGATTGCCTGAGTGGGTTTATCGTCACCCATTACTGGTGACGGGGGCTTCTATCTTTATTCCGCAGTTGATTGGTAGTTGCTTCAATATCACCTACAACGCTGTCTATATTGAACGATTACTGACACCAGATCAGCTCGCTTTGTTCTTCAAAACCGTGGCGATTTATAACCTCTCGGTCTATCCTGCGGCGATCTTCGCCTGGATCTGGTTATTACGATACGTTCATAACCGCTATAACCTTCTGAAGTCCGGCGGAGAGTTGCCCTCGGAGGAATTGAAAAAAACACAACGGTTCGTCATTAACATGCCCTGGTATGGGAGTGGTTTCGGGGTACTGGGCTGGTTTATGTGTATTCCTGTTTTTCTGGGGTCACTTGCTTCGCATGAGATGCCCTTGGATAGTCGTGTTTACGCCCTGCTCCCCATATCCTTTGGGATTTCCGGATTGATTGCATCAACGCATTCATTCTTCATTCTGGAAATGCTTTCGCAAAAACTGCTCTATCCAGTCTTCTTTCAAACAGGTTCTCCATCCAGCACTCCCGGAGCGAAACCCCTCACATTGCGTGCACGCGGTCTGTTATGGGTGCTTTCTGCAGGCGTCTGCCCGATTATTTCGTTGTTACTATTGCGAATCGCTCCACAGCAGGATGTAGAGCTCGGTTTTCCCTGGTTCGAAATCTCCGTCGGTGTGATCGGCATTGCGTTTGGACTGACCACTGCCTGGCTGGGAGGACGCTGGATTACTCGACCTGTGGATGACTTGAAAGAAGCCTCTCGCCAGGTATCTGCTGGAGATCTCAACGCGCATGTTGATCTGATGCGGGCGGATGAGTTTGGTCCCTTGATTGATGAGTTTAATCGGATGGTGACGGGGTTACGGGAGAAAGAACGAGTCGAAGAGACATTTGGTCGGCATGTCGGCAAGCAGGCCGCCCGCATGATTCTGGAGGGAGAACTCGGGGCGAACGGATTTGAAACGACGGTCACAATGATGTTTGTCGATATTCGGAGTTTCACCGCGCGGTGTGAAAGTTCTTCACCGCAGGTCATCGTTGAACTGTTGAACCGATTCCTGACAGAGATGGTTGAGATTGTGGAATCATCAGGCGGGATGGTGAATAAATTTCTGGGGGATGGTTTTATGGCGATCTTTGGTTTAACTCCCGAGCCAGATCGTCAGCAGCTGGATGCTGTGGAAGCGGGTCAGAGAATGCTGGAACGACTGCACGACCTTAATCTTCAACTTACACAGGAACAAATCGTTCCGCTGGAGATTGGAATTGGTCTGCATACCGGCCCTGCTATTGTGGGAAGTATTGGTTCCCCGCGCCGCATGGAATTCACGGTCATCGGAGATACGGTCAATGTCGCTTCGCGAGTGGAGTCTTTAACCAAGCGGCTCCAGTCCCCATTCCTGATGACCGAGGCGACCCGTGCTGGTCTTGATGACAACTTTCCCTGCACAGTCCACCCACCTCAGGATGTTCGAGGGCAAAGTGAACCACTCGTTGTCTGGCAGCTCGGTTGAGAAATAAAAAAATGCCCAAAACCAGTTCCATGCGGAGGGTGTTGGGCATTGAATTCATGTTGGTTACACATAGAAATGGAATTATTCCGATTTCGAAATGATTCCCTGATGTCGCTCAACTACCAGTGAGCTGGTTGGATCGAGTTCCAGTGCTTTCGGTAAAGGAATGAGCAGTTTCTCTCCACTTTTTCGATCCCAGCCTTTGACTCCTTTGGCAGTGGGATGGTCATGTGAGAAGGAATTCAGCTCTTCCAGCATCACACTCTGCTCAGAATCGTCATCCAGCTGCACGGTGACATACCAGGCCGTTGGATAACCGACATCCTCGGCGGCATTGTATTCACTGCAACCGGTCAGCAAGCCGACCAACAGCAGCAACCAACCTGGCGTTAGGTAATTGAATGTGGGAGTTCGTTTCATCGAGCGAGCGCTCCCATTTCTTCGTGTGATTTTCGTCGTACGTCGAACAGGCGGTTATGATCCATCGGTCCAAACCAGCCAATGTTAAAGTCGATCGGTTCCGCTCCATAGTAGGAGGAACCGCTGCCTGTCATCCGTGCGGCTGACACCGACCCATCCGCCCAACCGACCATGGCCACGCCGTTGTGGCGGAAGTGAATCGAGGGATCGGGTCGAAAGGGAGCTTCCTCGAAGGTTGGTGTCCAGTTATCAACCCAGTATGGAGGATGAATGAAGCCGTACTCGATCAGGTGAGGTTCCGGTTGGTCGACACTAGTCACAGCAAATGCTGCATCTGAAAAAGCGATCGTCCGTTGCAAACTATCAATTTCATTCAGGTGAGTCGGTTCAATGAGATTCTGAGGATAGGTGTTTTTCCAATCCGTTCCACCCAGATAGGCACTGTTATAACCATAGCCCCCTGTTCCCGATTCGAACGCGTCCGCATCTTCGCCCAGTTCGCTGTAGACGCCAATTTCCGGGCATTTCTTGATTGCTCCATTCCCCTCCAGGAAGGGAGCTAATGGACCTTTCTGGGAGTCGTACTCGGTTGAGCCATCTGTTGTTGCGCGAACACCATGCCAGCGAATCGATCCACCGGCACCAACGTAAGAATCGGGTGCTGCAGGGGGCCAGTAATTATTGTACGTGTCCATATACAGATGACAGGCGAGCAGGATCTGCTTAATGTTATTACGGCACTGTGTTCGGCGGGCAGCAAGGCGGGCATTGTGGACCGCGGGAAGCAACAGGGAAATCAGCAAAGAGATAATCGCGATCACAACCAGCAGCTCAATGATCGTGAATCCCGTTTTTTATGGCGAGTACTGATCTCTGCTGATGTTGAGTTTTGAAATTCGTTGTGATGTTGTTGGAAGTGTAAACGTACCGGTGCTGTCGAGTTTGGGTTTAGGGTAATGAACATGACAAGTCCTCGTTGTCTTCGAAAGGAATTAAATCCTTCCGGAGGGAGCGATCACGAGGTCTAGTTGAGAGCTAATAGAGGCTCTAGTTCGTTGGGATCAAATAATAATCTACTCCGACCGATTCGGAGAGCAAGACGAACTAAGATGGTTGGGGTACTGTAATCTGCGTCAGCTGATATTAATCAGGTGACAAGAAGCCAGCCTCAACGGTTTAAGCCCTATTTTCCTCGAATAGACCGTTGATCCTGAGACGACATCTGGGCAGGTCTCCTGGCTTCCAGTTCATCCTACTGACTACACCTTCCCGCTTATTCAGCAGTGGTTTGGGAAAGATTCCCTTGTAGCGTTCGTACCTGGTTACAGTGGCGGGACCGCAACGGAATTACACCGTTTTCCCTATTCTCTCAATTCGCAACAAACGAATCGAGCACCCATGTCGATCTTGATCGTACCTTGTAGGAGAAAAATGTCAATCGTGAGCCGGACGGATTTAATGGTTGTGAGTTAAGTCCTGATTCTGACTCAGGATATTCACAGAGCAGAAGGATCACAAAATAATAAACAATTGAAGGGAGAGAATGTGACTTCTCTCCCTTCAGATGCAGCTCAAGTTGTGTTCTAAAATGTTTACGGTGTTGGCGGTGGTGCCGGAGGAATCGTGACTGGGTTGTGTGTTACATTCAAGGTGATGGTATCTCCCAGTTTGGTAATCGGAAGCTGGTCACCCGAACTTCGGATGTAACCAGTTAATTCAATCGTGTGCAGTCCTCCCGAGAATTGCATCACCCGCAAACTGTTTGACAATTTGTCCTGCAAGTCTGTAAGGCTGATTTCATATCTCAGTTCAGAGGCATTTCCAGATCGGTTCAATAACCAGATTCCTGCTGACCCCTTCTCAGTGGATACGCTTGTGCTAGAGAATTAACATTCGACAGTAATCCCGCATCGGCTATCTGTTCAGTAAATGACACTATGTTCAAACATTCTCTCTATCGTGCACTCCTTCTGGACTAGGTTAAATACCTCGCTTTTGCCTTCAATCATTGCCTGAATTTCCTGTATTATCAGGATTGTCGGTCTAATATGGACAATTGTTGCACATTTTATATACGGAACAATCGTTCTAACTCCTATTTGCTCACAGGCAGACCATTCAGTCCCCTTCGCTTAAGGTTTTTTCATGCATTACTTCTGGTAATTTGAGGGAGAAATCCTATCGCCAGCCCGTAAAATGACCCAGAATTCACTAAGTTAACATTCGCGAACTCTCCGCCCCAAATTTGACCAGTTTTGGGGCACAGCACACTGAAGAATCACACCTGCCGATGAAATTACAACAGTTTCTTGAACATCACGGACTGAAAGAAAATCCATTTGCTGAAGAAGATGCTCAGTCGGATCATATCTTTCAGCGGTTCTGCCTCTCTGCGACACATCACCCTGCCTGGAATAAGATCTATGGCAACCCGGCGCACCCTTCGACATCCGTCGTATTTGGAGAAAAGGGAGCGGGAAAGACTGCGCTCCGGTTGCAGATTGTCGAAGAGCTGCAAAGTTTCAATGCGCAACATCCTGAAGAACAGGTTTTCATACTCGAGTACGACAATTTTAACCCCTACCTTGATACCTTCCGTGATCGATTGCACGGACGTAAACGACGTCCCGAAAAAGTCATTTCGTACTGGCGACTGTGGGATCACATGGATGGAATTCTCTCTCTCGGTGTGAATCAACTTGTGAATGCTATCACCGGAACGGGTGCTTCCACTTCTTCGATCAAACAATCGGTTGATCCAGAAAGACTTTCGCGGCTTTCACGTCTGGAGCGACGCGATTTATTACTGCTGGCCAGTTTCTATAATCATTCCCACGATGAGCCATACCGGACCCGCTGGCATCATTTGCGAAAACAGTTGAAGTACCCCTGTTGGAAATCAAAACTCGATTGGGTCTTGGCTGCTCTCTTAACAGCAGTTACGGTCGGTTTTTTACTCTGGTATGGAGTTTCTGATTTCACTCGCTGGAAGTGGATCGGTATTGGAGTGTTAATCGCAATCTTCTGGCTTCCCTGGATCTACAGACAGGTAAGATTATGGTGGCGATGCTGGCGAATCTCGCGTCAGATTCGCATTTTCGATCACTCAGCGAATCAGTTGCGGAAAGTACTGTCCTGTTTTACCCGTGATGAAATATTGGGGCAGCCAATGCCTCATAAAGACCGGAGCGATGACCGCTACGAGTTGCTGCGTAAGTTCCAGGCGATACTGAAAACGCTTGGATTCAAGAGCATTGTGATTCTGGTGGATCGTATGGATGAACCGCACCTGATTAACGGAAATGCAGAACGGATACGTGACCTGCTCTGGCCGATGTTTGATAACAAATTCCTGAAGCACCCCGGGCTTGGTTTTAAAATGCTGTTGCCTGCGGAAGTGGTTTATTACCTCAACAGGGAAAAAGATGAATTCTACGAGCGTTCCCGGTTGGATAAGCAGAACATGATCATGTCCCTGGAATGGACCGGGGAATCTCTCTTTGATGTGGCGAATGACCGAATTCGTGCCTGTGCGGCAAATCAGCATGAACCTGTTGCCAACTTGAGCGTTTCAGACTGGTTCAGTAGTGATGTCTCCCGGGAGGAATTGATTCGTCTCTTCGCTCAATTGCGGGTCCCGCGTCATCTCTTCAAGTTTCTGCATCGGTTGCTCGTCGAGCATTGTCAGCGATACACTGATGATAACCCGGAGTGGAATATCAATCACGAGGAATTGAACACAACGTTTATGCTCTATCAGCGTGAACAGAAAACGGTCGAAGCTTCTGCTCGCTGATAGTTCAGCTGCGTTTAGACCTCAACTCAATAGAAAATCAAATCTATGTCGAACAACGACTCACAATCTATTTCACGGCGGACATTACTTTCGACAGGAGGTGCTTTTGTGGCGGGTTCGTTACTTCCGGGGGACAACCTCAAGCGGATGCTGCTGAAGTAAGCACTGCTACCCCTTCCGTGAATGATTTTCGTTATTGTCTGAATACAAGCACAATTCGTGAGCAGAAACTTGGCATTGTTGCCGAAGTGGAATTAGCTGCCAAACTGGGTTACGACGGAATCGAACCCTGGATTCGCCAACTCGATCAGTATGTGGCTGAAGGGGGCTCGCTGGCAGATCTGCGAAAACGAATTGAGGATGGCGGACTGAAAGTTGAGAGTGCCATCGGTTTCGCTCGCTGGATTGTGGACGAGGAACAGGAACGCCAGGCGGGGCTGGAGCAGCTGAAAATCGATCTCGATAAACTTCAGCATCAGAGGCGTGCATCGCCGCTCCGCCAACCGGGGCTACTGACGTGCCTCCCTAAATCTGCTGGCTGCCGCGGAACGTTATCGAAAGATTATGGATATTGGAGCCGAATTTGGAATCGTACCTCAGTTGGAGGTATGGGGCTTCTCGAAGAACCTGTCCCGCGTTGGCGAGTCGACTTTTGTCGCCATGGAATCAGGACATCCGGATGCCTGTCTCCTGCCGGACGTGTATCATATCTACAAAGGAGGTTCTGATTTCAACACCCTGCATATGCTGGGCTCTAAAGCGATTCAGGTCTTCCACCTGAACGATTATCCGGCTGATCCACCCAGAGCGACAATCAGTGACAAAGATCGTGTCTTCCCGGGTGATGGTGTTGCTCCCTTAAATGCGATTTTCAAAAATCTACATGAGATTGGATTCCGCGGAGCCTTTTCGCTGGAACTCTTTAATCCAACGTACTGGGCGCGCAATCCGGAAGAAGTCGCCCGGGAAGGGCTGGAGAAAATGAAGGCTGCGGTCGAGCAGGCATTCCTGGCTTGAGGCAGATGCCTACAGCAAACTGCGCAGATATTTAAAGTCAGCGTCTGTTTGGGTGAGGCATTCTTCAGTGGATAGATCTCTAAAAGATCCTTTCCCTTTGTACTCACTGTGGAGAGAGTAAGTTCCCTTGAAACCAATTTTCTGCATGGTTTCGATGAACTGGGGCATCGGAGTAATTCCATCCGCGACAGGGCAGTTGTAGTTTCGCCACTTCAGCTGGCCATGGGAATCTCGACCATCTTCCTTGAATTGGAAGTTTTTGATAGAGCAGAGGCTGACCCAGGGAGCGAGTAAATCAAGACCTTGCCGCCAGCCATCACGTGCTCCTTCCAATGTCATGTGGAGGCAATCGACATAGGCACCGATGTAAGCTGGATCAAAATCTTTCAACAGGTCATACAGCATCAACCCATCGGAAGGGATATTGGTTCCTGAGTGAATATGGACACAGGGAAGGATATTGTATCGAGCACAAAGTTGTCCCATCGCCGAGAGTTTAATTTTAACTTGATCCATCTGTTGTTTTAATGTGCCGAAGTTTTCGTAATCGTAGTAGCCTAATTTGATTTTACGGACACCAATTGCTTCCGCCGCTGCCAGAACTTCTTCCGCACGCGAATCGGGCTTTGTGAGATCGGTGGTTAAAAACAATATTTCAAGTCCAGCCGCTCGAGCAGTGCGGTCGGCGATCTTAAGTTCTTGATGCACATTCTGTTTGTCAGGATTGATGTGACCGTTTTTTCTGACAGTCAGATCAAGGCCATCGAGGCCAATCTCTTTAAACCGTTGGCAAACTTCCGGGATCGACCAATCCTGAAATGATTTTGTGAAACAGGCAATGTTGGGTTGAGGCAGATCAGATTTATCTGAAGTTTTCTCCTGGGCCTGCAGTAGAGATAGACATGGCAGGCTACCGGCAAGACCAGTAGCGAAGGCCCCCTTAAGCAGTTGACGTCTCGTGACCGAATTATTCATGCGCTAACCCTTTCGAGGAGACCGTTCGGCGGTGGAATACCAGCGCGCCGATAAATAGCGCGCTGAGAATGTCGAAAATCTGGGAGGAAATCTTGCCGGATTGAGAAGGTCCGCAAGCGAAACATTAAGGCAATGATGGTTCGCGCGCGGAGGAAGTTGCTTTTAAGATCAAATTCTCATCGAAACAGGAGTGGCCAAGGCAGCTGATAGAAGCTGTCTGAGCCACAATTGCTTTGAGATCGATCAACAGGATTTACCACCCTGCCCCTTTGGTCGAAGTTTCGAGTCGCAGCAGGTATGAATCGGCGGTGATGTAGAGCGTGCTGCCCTCATTTCCCCAGCCACAGTTGGCAGTGGGCACACCGGTCTCGATCACGCCCAACAGATCTGCTTCGGGCGAGAAAATCAGAACGCCTCCCGGGCCTGTTGCAAAAACATTTCCCTTGGCATCGACTTTCATTCCGTCAGGCAGGCCTGGCTTTTTGCCGACTTCGCTGGTGATGTCGTAGAAGAGCTGACTTTCGCCCAGTGTGCCATCCTCGTGAACAGGAAATTTCTTCCAGATAGCGGCTTCCGGATCGGATTGAGCGACATAAAGTGCTGATTCATCAGGTGAGAAGGCGAGACCATTTGGGCGGGTCATTTCGTCCGTCAGCAAGGTGAGCGTACCATCTTTCGAGAGACGGTAAACACCACAGAAATCGAGTTCGCGGCGAGGGTCATCCCAGCGATTGGGCAATCCGTAAATCGGATCGGTGAAGTAGATATCCCCATTTGATTTTAACACCAGGTCGTTGGGGCTATTGAGCCGTTTGCCCATGAAATTGTCAATCAAAGTTCGCTTCCCCCCACCCTTGGTGAGGACAGACACACGCCGGTCACCATGCTCGCAGGAAAGGAGCTGCCCTTCTTCGTCGAGTGCCAGGCCATTGCAGCCAGGTTCGAGTCCGTAGTATTCACTTCCTGTATATCCGGATGGATTCAGGAAGAGAGAAATCCCTTCGCCTTCTTTCCACTTCATCACTGAGTTACGTGGAATATCAGAGAAGAGTAAATAGCCACCGTCAGCAATCCATACAGGTCCTTCAGCCCAGGTGAAGCCTGCGGCCAGTTTTTCAACCGTATTGCTCTCGGGAATTATTTCGTTCAGACGATCATCCAGTCGAATGATTTTACCAAAACCATCATCTGCATTTGCATTCATCGAGTACAGAACTCCGCTGCTGAGCAAGCCTGTCAGTAATAATAAAAACAAGGCGCTTTTGATTTTCATATCGTTCACATCCCAGACAGTATTTCAGGATTGATGACCTCGAACATTCGTGAGGACTTTTATCCTTCCATCGTACGAAATCGGACTGTAAACGCAAGCGGTGCGAGGGAAGCGAGCGGGGGATGTTGTAAGTCACCCGAGAGCTGAGAAGGAAAATCGATTTAAAATTCGAACTGGATCTGCGAGCGGTACAGCATTCCGTCATCTCCGACAAAGATATCGTCGGGGGAATTTTGCAGTGGGCTGTCAACCAGGCGGGTGACATCAAAGCTGAATTTCAGACGTGGATCTTCCAGTGGATAGTAATTGCAACCGATGGTTGCTTCGGTACCGTGTCCATATAACCCCTTGACCTCTGAGTAACGCAAGTTGACATCGAATTTCTTCGGGATCAGAAAGTAGCCCCCTTCGACGAAAAAACCATGCTGTAACAAATCAGAAACGGGTAATGCGCCATTCCCTTTGATTTGCTCCAACCAGCGGAAATAAACCTCAGTGGTGATACTCCACCCCATCCACTTCAGCGCCGCATCAATGCTGTAAAAGTAAACATCCAGATCAGAAACAGTCACGCCCGGGGCCAGTGCACCAGGTTGAGTCAATAATGTGCCGTCAGTCAATCGAAAAACGCTCGTCTCAGCAGTCGGCACACCAGCAGCTCTCCCGGAAAATGGTGAATAGACAAACGAATGCCCAAATCGAACGAGTGGGTCTGGGCTGTGATTGAAGTCGACAATTTGAGGACCAAAATCTCCGAGCGGTTCGATGTAATTAGTCGCCGCAAAACTCAACCGATCATCGATGGTGGAGTCGGGGAAGTTGGAGGTGGAGTAACCGTTGCCGATCATCATCTCGTAATGAATATTCTGGGGAAGTTCTCCGAGTACAAAGATTCCCACGGTTAAATCGGGGCGGAGAAAATCTGTCGCCATTGGTCGATCAGCTAACCGGGTGCGGCGAGCGCTCAGTAACCATTGGCGACTGGCGGGGACTTTCTTTTTGCCCAGGTGAATTTTGAAGGCATCGCTGAATTCCCAGCCCCAGTAATACATAAAGAAATCGAGTTGATGCTGACCATCCGAGTCGCCATCAATCTGCAGATAGTAAACCAGCCGTTCATCCAGAGCATATCCCGAGGCGGTCAGACGGGCGCGTTCAATATCGAAGCTGTTCCGATCATAGACAGGGCGGGTCACCCCGGCATTATCGGTCCAGGAATCGACATAGGCATTGAAATTATGATAACGAACCTGTCCCCAGGAATTGAGTTTCAACTGGAAAGGGAGCTCATTGGGATGATCTTGAGTGAAGACTAAACCATCATCGTACTTCGCGCTGATCCAGTCATCCGAATCACATTCAGTGCAACCGTTCCCCACGGGGAAACGTTGCTGAAGCTCAAATGATTGCTTCAATTGTTCCAGTTCAAGTGCCTGCTGCTGTAACTGAGATTGCAACTCCTCCAGCCGTTCGTCTGGATTTGAACCCTCGGAGATTAATAGAGGTTCTGCTGCGAGCGAGGAGCTCCAGAAGAGCATGCACAAACACATCAGGCAGGTGATGATTGACCACCCGTCTCTATGTTTTCTCGAATTGACCCTCAACCTGATTTTCACAAAAACGCCGTGAGTATGTTGCAAGTATGATGCTGGAGAAGAGTTTAGGGCGAGTGGGGGAAAGCTATCAGCTTTTTGTTTTTGTGAATACCTTAATTCGTTTTATGCCCTCTTCCTGAAGGGGTTAATGCGAACTCTTTATGCGAGTGTGGGCTAAATGGGATGTGTGGGCAGTGTTAGCGCAGCCCCTTAGACTTCAGGAATTCAATCAGCTCGGCAGGTTTGTCTGACTGGATCGCAGTGACTTGCAGGTCGAGTGCCGATTGCCAGCTGGCCTCATCATCGGTGTCACCCAGACAGTCGACCCATAATTCTGCCCCCAGTTCACGGGCGAGGTTTGCCTGAGAGGCTGACCAGTCCCGTAAATTTCCATCCAGTGTCTCTGGTTTTAGTGACTTCATCAGGTCTCTCAGTTTGGCTTCAGAATCAGGATGGCCTGTCATGATGCGTAAATCGGGAGCGAGTTGCCTGTACTCCTTAAGAATGGCGGTAGAGCCACAATAAATAATCGTGCTCTTCAGCATTTGTTTTTCTTTAAGAAGTGCGACCACCTGCGGGACATCTGCATTTTTGTGATCGAGGTATAAACCGATTCGGCCTGTGCAGCAATCTAACGCCTCGCTGAAAGTTGGAACTTCTGTTCCCTTCCATTTCTCGCCCCGTTTGATGCCCGCATCGAGTTTTTTGATTTCACTGAATGTCAGTTGGTCAATTTTCCCCTGCCCATCCGTCGTGCGATCGACAGACGAATCGTGCATGATAATCAGTTTCCCATCTTTCGATGTTCGTACATCAAGCTCGACAAAATCACAACCGATTTGAATTGCCGCTTCGATTGCCGGAATTGTATTTTCAGGAGCTGAAACATGGTATGCCCGATGAGCGACGACCTGAATAGACGCTCGGGGCTCGTCAGCCTGCGTTATTATTGAGCAGAACAGCAGCGCAGAAGAAATCGAGATTAAGAGGACTTTCATCTAATTCCAACCGATCATTTGATCAAATATAAAGACAATTAAAAAAGCTGAAGCCGGTTCAGGCAACCGACTCCAGCTTCAGGAATATTGAGACTGTGGTCAAGCCACCAGATTCAGAATTGATTAACCTGGCAACTGGGTAGAGCCCATCAGAAAGCGGTCACATTCGCGAGCCGCACCACGACCTTCATTGATCGCCCACACAATCAGAGACTGTCCACGACGGCAGTCACCGGCTGCAAACACGCCATCGACGTTGGTCGTGTACTTGCCATAATCGGCTTTGTAATTTGAGCGATCGTCGCGAGTGATACCGAGTTGATCGGCGACGGGTGATTCTGGACCGAGGAACCCGAGTGCCAGAAAGACCAGGTCTGCTTTGAGGACTTTCTGAGAGCCATCGATCTGGCTGAAAGGAGGGCCCCCTTTAATTGGTTTGGTCCAGTCGACCTCACAGATTTTAAGACCTGTCAGGTTGCCGTTATTGTCACCGATGAATTCCAGAGTGGAGACTTCAAACTGACGGGGATCTTCACCAAAGACGGCTGCTGCTTCTTCGTGGCCATAATCGACGCGGAAGATTTTGGGCCATTGAGGCCAGGGATTATTGGCTGCCCGTTCGTTGGGAGGTTGAGGGACAATCTCGAGATTGATCAGGGACTTGCAACCATGTCGCATCGAGGTACCCAGGCAGTCGTTACCGGTATCCCCTCCCCCAATCACGATGACATGTTTGTCTTTAGCACTGATGTAGTTACCATCATCCAGATTGCTGTCGAGCAGGCTTTTGGTGTTCTGATGAAGAAATTCCATCGCAAAGTGAACACCCTTTAACTCTCGGCCTGCAATGTTCAGATCACGCGGTTTGGTCGCACCGGTGCAGAGGACAACGGCGTCGAAATCATTCTTCAGCTGCTCAGAGGTGATGTCTTTACCAATCTCTGTATTGCAGACAAATTTGACACCTTCTTCTTCCAGCAGTTTGACGCGACGTTCAATAACATGCTTTTCAAGCTTCATGTTGGGAATACCGTACATCAGGAGACCACCCAGACGATCGGCTCGTTCGTAGACGGTCACTTCATGTCCTGCTTTGTTCAATTCGGCTGCTGCTGCAAGGCCAGCCGGCCCCGAACCAACCACGGCCACTTTTTTGCCGGTACGAGATTCTGGAGGATGGGCGACCACCCAGCCTTCTTCAAAGCCCCGATCAATAATCGCGACTTCGTTATTCTTGATTGTGACAGGAGGCTCATTGATGCCTAACACACAGGAACCTTCACACGGAGCCGGGCAGACACGACCGGTGAACTCCGGGAAGTTGTTTGTTTTGTGCAGACGATCAAGTGCCTCTTTCCATCGGTTTCGATAAATCAGATCGTTCCATTCAGGAATCAGATTGTTGATCGGACAACCGGATGCCATGTTGGCGATTAAGTCTCCGTGTGACAGAACGGAACACCACAATCCATGCAGCGCGCACCCTGACTTTGCATTTCTTCCACGGACATATGGTTATGGAATTCATTCCAGTCCAGAATGCGAAGCTTGGCGTCGCGATCAGTTGGGATTTGTCGTTCGATTGATTTAAAGCCGGTAGGGTCACCCATCGTGATTCTCGTTATGGCATCTAAGCACAGTTGTTGGATAAATTAATTTGGATAACTTTGATTCTACTTGCGGTAGCGGAATCGCTTACTTCTGGCCGCCTGCCGAGATGACAGCTTCTTCCTGCTCTGCTGCACCCTGTTCAAGTAATGCCTTTTTATAATCTCGAGGCATCACTTTAATAAACGATTCCAGAGCGGTATCCCATTCGGACAGGATTTCGCTGGCCACTGTTGAGCCGGTGTACTTGGCATGCTTGGTGATCAGCTCTTTCAGCTCATTGGCATCTTCATCATCAAGCTCGTCCAGATCGACCAGTTCCTGATTGCAGTTCATCGCGAATTTGTCCTGTGGGTCATAGACGAAAGCAATTCCACCGGACATTCCCGCTGCGAAGTTGCGACCTGTTGGTCCGAGGACAATTGCTCGGCCACCGGTCATGTATTCACAACCATGGTCACCAACCCCTTCCACGACAGCCGTTGCACCCGAGTTTCGCACACAGAATCGTTCTGCCGCACGTCCACGGAAGTAAGCTTCACCGCTGGTGGCACCATACAGGGCGACGTTACCCAGAATAATGTTTTCTTCAGCAACGAAGGTCGATTCTTTCGGAGGATAGATGATGATCTTTCCACCAGAGAGACCTTTACCGACGTAATCGTTGGCGTCCCCTTCAAGCTCGACGGTGACTCCGTTGACCATCCAGGCGCCGACAGACTGTCCGGCTGAACCAGTGCAGCTGAGATAGATCGTGTCTTCATCCAGGCCTTGAGCACCCTGGCTTTTGGAAACTTCGTGACTGAGCATCGTTCCGAATGCACGGTCAGTATTTTTGAGATGTCGCTCCAGACGAACTGGCTCCCGATTCTCAAGAGCCGCTTTACAATCGGCGATCAGGCCCACATCGAGGACTTCTTCAAGACCATGATTCTGTTCCCGAGTGCAGTAGGTATCGACATTGTCATGAGGTTTTTTCGCCAGAGTTAAAATTGGAGTCAGGTCAATTCCCTGAGCTTTCCAGTGATCAATGGCATCGTTGGTTTCGAGCATGTCGCAGCGTCCAACCATTTCATTGATCGTGCGGAAACCAAGTTCAGCCATAATCTCGCGGCACTCTTCAGCAACCATGAACAGGTAGTTGATGACGTGTTCTGGTGCCCCTTTGAATTTTGCCCGCAGAACAGGATCCTGTGTTGCGATACCGACCGGGCAGGTATTCAAGTGACATTTCCGCATCATAATGCAACCGAGGACAATCAGTGGGCCCGTCGCGAAACCAAATTCCTCGGCTCCCAGCATACAGGCGATGGCGACATCGCGACCGGTTTTCAGCTGGCCATCCGTCTGCAGACGAACACGGCTGCGCAGGTCGTTCATGACGAGGGTCTGGTGTGTTTCGGAAATACCGAGTTCCCAGGGCAAACCGGCATGTTTGATACTGGTGAGTGGAGAAGCTCCTGTTCCACCATTGTCACCTGAAATCAGGATGTTATCAGCATGGCCTTTGGCGACTCCGGCGGCGATCGTACCGACTCCCACCTCGGAAACCAGTTTCACGCTGATGCGTGCGGATGGGTTCGAGTTTTTGAGGTCGAAGATCAACTGAGCGAGGTCTTCAATCGAGTAAATGTCGTGGTGTGGTGGAGGACTGATCAAACCGACGCCAGGGGTCGAGTGACGTGTGGCGGCGATGATTTTGTTGACTTTGTGTCCGGGAAGTTCTCCCCCCTCACCGGGCTTGGCACCCTGAGCAATCTTAATCTGAATCTCATCGGCATTGGTGAGGTACCAACTGGTGACGCCAAAGCGTCCGGAGGCGACCTGCTTAATGGCCGACCGACGAAGTTCTCCATTGCTGTCGGGAGCGAATCGTTTGGGATCTTCTCCCCCTTCTCCGGTGTTGCTCTTACCACCAATTTTGTTCATGGCGATAGCCAGAGACTCATGAGATTCTGCCGAGATCGAGCCGTAGCTCATCGCCCCGGTGCAGAAACGTTTGACAATGTCTGCGGCGGATTCAACTTCTTTCAAAGGAACCGGTGTTCCTTTTTTAAGTTTCAGCATTCCTCGAAGAGAAGTCTCCGGGTTGACCTGCTCGTTAATCAGTTTGGCGAATTCATTATAAGCTTCGCGGTTATGCGATTT
This sequence comes from Planctomycetaceae bacterium, assembly GCA_041398805.1. GTDB lineage: Bacteria > Planctomycetota > Planctomycetia > Planctomycetales > Planctomycetaceae > Polystyrenella. The sequence goes on from JAWKUC010000012.1 coordinate 69,718, forward strand.
GCTCGCAGCCTGTAACCGAGAGATAGAATGTGGGTTCCAGGCATGTTTTTCACCATGTTTCCGATAGTGGAATTCCCCATTGTTCGGCAATTGGCTGATTCGTTCTGTCTCGCGAGGCGGGTATCCAATCTCATGGCGTCGAATTGCTTCTTCGGCAACGACATCCAGTCCGATTCCTTTAATACGGCTGGCGGTACCGATGAAAGCGCGATCAATGACTTCGCTGTTGAGTCCCACGGCCTCAAAGATTTGTGCCCCTTTGTAACTGGCCAGGGTTGAAATGCCCATTTTGGCGAAGACTTTGAGCATTCCTTTCTTAATACCCAGGCGATAGGTACTGACGATTTTCTCGTGGGTCCACTCCGAGTTAAGAACCCCGTCTCGTTGTGCCTGGAACATTGCTTCAAAGGCGAGATACGGGTTGATTGCATCCGCACCGTAACCGGTGAGTAAGCAGAAGTGATGTACTTCCCGTGCTTCGCCCGATTCCAGAACGAGACCGATACGAGAACGGAGCTCTTTCTTGATCAGATGGTGATGCACAGTTCCTGATGCCAGGAGTGTGCTTAATGCGATGCGCTCGGCAGAAACTTTGCGATCGGACAGAATAATCAGACTGTAACCGGAATCGATTGCTTCTTCACTCTCTTCACAAATACGCTGCAGCGCGGAATGAATGCCCGCTTTACCTTCGCTGAGAGGATAGGTGATGTCGATCGTTTTGGTTTTCCAACCCCGGTGATCCAGGGTTCTAAGTGCGGAGAGTTCCTCGTTCGTCAGAATAGGATGAGGAATCAGCAGTCGGTGTGCATCTTCCTCTTTGCTGTCGAGCAGGTTTCCTTCCGGACCGATATAACACTCCAGTGACATGATCACTTCTTCGCGGATGGAGTCGATCGGAGGGTTCGTCACCTGGGCAAACAACTGTTTGAAGTAATCGTACAACATACGTGGCTGGTCACTCAGACAGGCGAGCGCCGTATCGTTACCCATGGAACCAATCGGGTCTTTTTTCGACTGCAGCAGAGGCAACAGGAAGAACTGCATTGTTTCTACGCTGTAACCAAAAGCCTGCATTTTGCGGAGCAATGCATCTTCTGTGTAGAGTTCGGGGGTTTCACCGGCAGGTAACTCACTCAACTGGATACGCTGGTTTTTGACCCATTCTTTGTAGGGTCGAGCCTGTGCATATTCCCGTTTGAGTTCTTCGTCGTCGATGATACGACCCTGTTCGAAATCCACGAGGAACATTTTGCCTGGTTGCAGTCGCCCTTTGTAAGCGACATTGGCCGGATCGACTTCGAGAACACCGACTTCACTCGCCATGATGACTTTGTCATCTTTTGTGATGTAATAACGGCTCGGACGCAGTCCATTCCGGTCGAGTGTCGCACCAATATATTTACCATCAGTAAAGCTGATCGAAGCGGGGCCATCCCAAGGCTCTGATTTTGATGAGTAATATTCATAGAAGGCGCGTTTTTCTTCCGACATGGAAGAATGATTCTGCCACGCTTCTGGAATCATCATCATCATACATTCGGGAATGGGGCGACCACTCAAGAGCAGAAGCTCAAGTACGTTGTCAAAGTTACCCGAGTCAGAGCAATGATCTTCCACGATTGGAAAGAGCTTCTGCAAATCATCTCCGAAGAGATCGCTGGAGATATTTCCCTGACGGGCATCCATCCAGTTTTTATTTCCTCGCAGGGTGTTAATCTCTCCGTTATGGCTCATGAAGCGACAAGGTTGTGCACGGTCCCAACTGGGAAAGGTGTTGGTTGAAAAGCGTGAGTGGACCATCGCCAGGTGACTGCTGAAGTCTTCAGCCTGCAGGTCGAGGTAATAAGGTTGAACCTGCCAGGTCGTGAGCATTCCTTTGTAAATGATCACTTTGGTGGAAAGTGAGCAGATGTAAAACATCAAGGCCTGTTTCATGCTCCCTTCGCGGAGGCGATGACTGGCCAGTTTGCGGATTACAAACAGCTGACGTTCCAGTCCGTCTGAATCGAGACCATCTGCTGCAGCAATATAAAGTTGCTCCATGACAGGTTTACAATCGAGTGCTGAGGGACCGATATTGGCTGCTTTGCTGTCAGTGGGCAATTCGCGCCAACCCAGCAGTTTCTGTCCCTGGGCTTTAATCAATTCCTCAACGATCCGCTTGCACTCGGCGCGTTCAGCAGCATCCTGGGGCAGGAAGACGTTTCCGACACCATACAGGCCTTTAGCAGGAAGCTCGATTCCCAGGTCTTCTTTGGCGACCCGTACGCAGAATTCATGAGGAACAGCGGTAAGAATCCCCGCACCGTCTCCAGTGTTTTCTTCACAGCCACACGCACCCCGGTGTTCCATCGTTGTTAGAACATCAATGGCGTCCTGGACAATCTGATGACTATGCACGCCCTTGATGTGCAACAAAGCCGATACCACAGTTTTCATGCTCAAACCGAGGATCATATAAGCCTTGAGCAGCTGGCATGGTTCCGTTGGCAGTCAGTTTGTTGGACGAGGTTCGTGGAAGGGATAAATCTGTCATATTTGCAGCTCGGATTAAAGAAGGTTGTTCAGGATTAGCCTGAAGCGACCGGATCGAGATCAAAATTTCACGTTTTAAATCTATAGTTAGTAAATCAGAAACTCTTCAAAAGACTGATACAGCGTAAATCTAGACTGCTTGTTCCGTACGGAGCGGCAACCCGGTTTTGTCCGATATTGGACAGGCTGTTACTCGTTGAGAACAGGTTTTCCATCTGATTGGATGAGAGAGAAAGAAATCAGATGGTTCATCTGTTTGAATTGACGGCTTCCTGCCTGACGTGGACACGGTAATGATCATTCACCATGCTGACATCGTCGACAAAATCGTTCTGCAGCATTCCCACGAATCGCTGGCAGCGCTGCTGAGTTGTTTATGGCGACGATGGACAATTCCGAGAGGTCGCTCCCAATGGACACCAATCAGCCGAATGGCTTTCAGGGTTCCCAGAACTTCCTCGCGGACAACTGTGGGGTGAGGCAGCAGTGAAATTCCAGCTCCTGCTTCAATGGCCCGTTTAACGTTTTCTATGTCATCGAATGTATGGGTAATGTCGACCTGAACCCCTTCTGCTTTCAACCAGCGGTTGATCTGTCTTCGAATCTTCAGTTCCGAAGAAAGAGCGATGAAAGGTTCAGCATTGAATTCGTTTGGTGCGATTTCGTCTCTCTCGGCAAAAGGATGGTCAGCGGGGACGACCAGAACTATTTCCTGCTTTTGCCAGGGGAGGCAGCTGATCTCTCCCCTTCACGGGGAAAAGAGAGCAAACCGAAATCGACCTGATCCTGAAGGACCTGATCGTAGACGTCGTTTGGATGTGAGTAACTGAGTTGTATTTCAATACCAGGATACTGTTGTTGAAACTTCTTTACGAAGCGTTCCATGCTCAGCAGGCCGACGGAGTAAATCGCGGAAATACGAATACGGCCAGTCACATCATCCTGAATCGACTTCAAGCTTTCCTCGATTTGCCGAAACTTATCGAGGATATCACGGCATCCTGTTAAAAAGAGCTGACCAGCGGCTGTTAATTCGAGTGGCCTGGTTGAGCGGTTGATTAACTGCACTCCCAGACGTTCTTCCAGAGACTGGACAGCCTGGCTTGCTGAAGACTGTGAAATGTGGATCACCTTCGCCGCTTTGGAAAAGCTGCGATTAGTTGCCACTTCACAGAAGATTTCGACGTTCTTCAAGTGCATTCCAGGCTCTCATGCCAAAAGCTCTATTATCAGGAAATCCGATAACATGTCCTGTTTCAATTCAGGCGGACGGATATTTAACTCCCTGTTGTCAGAATCGTCAAGTCTTCTCTCTGTCCCCGTTTAGAATCCGTTACTAATTTTATGAGACCTATTGGTAAAGTTTATCTATTTTTAACAGGAATCAGGATGTGGGTAAGTGTTGTAAGTATCTGGTATTTCATGGGATAGGCGTGTTTTAACTGCTTTCAGCCAGGGTTTTGAGCTCTCGGCTGCCACCAGGTCTATTTCAGCTGCTTCTGGCACAGCTTCTTTCTGTCTACTTTCCCTGATTCTGTGATACTGGTTCTTCCGGCAGTATCAATATCAGTGATAGTACTGTGGGGGCCGATTCTAGTGAGGCTGATATACCGATTGTTCGTCCTGTTCGGGACCTTCCCGGTTTTTCCATTAAGAGCCCATTGCTCTCCCCTGCTTTCTGTGTTTCCCGGTCGGCGAGCGGGTCGATGACGAAGAAATCTCTCTCCAAATTGCCTCCCACTCAGTTGAGGAATTTTTATGCCAACCGAGAAAACGGATATCGTAAAGGAATTACGATTACGCAGTTGGGCTCGACAGAACTATGTCGCCCCGGCAGCTCGCTCAAAGGATTGGCACCCCATCGTTCTGGATGAAATGAGTCGGCGTGATGCCGAGATTATGGCTATGCAAGCTGAACACGAAGCCTGGCAACTGGCGAGAACCGGTCCGGCTGCTGTGGTTCCCCTGATTCCAGGTAGCATTCTGGCCTTGCATCCTGCTCATAAAGAGATTCCAACCCCAAAATTTCTGAGTCAGCCCCAGACAACGGCATCACTCACCGACGATCTGGCCTGCTCTGGCTGGTACTAAAACTGATCTTATTAATTGATCCGTTAATTTTCTGGTTTACCCGGGCACACTCTCCTTGCGCGCATTTCAGGTTGCCGGAGGAATATTGACTCTCCTAGAATGACACTAACCGGTGCGTAGCTCGTCCCGGTTTAACAACAGTTCGTCTATTCGCTGCGAATGGTATATAGACGAACTGGTCCCAACAGTGCTATCAGGAGTCATTCTAGTGGAGGGAACCTATCGGCAGAGCAGCTTCAGGCTGTTTCTTCCTGCGGGAATAGATCGTCAGTGCTTGTGGCTCATCTCGATGCTGGTCGTCAGTTGGGGGCTTGCTGGCTGTGGGCCCGATGCGAATGTTGTAACGACGACGACAGATGATGCTGTGCAGACCAAAACTGGAAGCCGCTCGGGATGAAACCTCCACAGCTCCTGATGCCGCCAGACAAATTTCTCATTTGATCGAGAACTTTCAATCCGGAACCGGAACTCGTCTGGGACGCTTTACCAAAAAGCAGAATACCAGTCAGCCTGAATGATCAGAAAATATATTTCTGGACCGGGCTGATATCCAGGTCTGGGAACGGCTGACGCGATTATCAGGTAGTCTGGCCGAGTTGATCTCGAAACATGCGACAGATTCTCACTGCTCAAGGAGACGAACCATTTCCCTTTCTGGGAAGACTCAACTCTAAGCAACCTCGACTATGTGCATGGGCTTCTGAAGAGTTTATCCCCTCGCCCGCTGCGAAGTCTTGATCAGGCGAGCAGCACTGACCTCGAGCAGATCTGGTTGTCGCTCCTGCTCTTTTTGCAGGAAGGTCGACGGAAGAAGCATTATCGAGTGATTCTGAGCAGGTAGAGGATCCAATTCTCTCCAGCTACTTCAATCGAATTTCAAAGTTTGAAGTGATCCCCGTTTCACAATCGAAAGACCAGGCCACTCTGAAATTTTCTCACCCGGAAGTAGAGGGTGAGCCAACTGAATTTCAGTTTGTGCTGAAAGAAGGGAAATGGATTCCCCGAACAATGGCAGGCTGCGTGGTCAGAATGGTTCGAAGCGACAGAATTAAAATTAGGAGCATCGCCTACCAGTTGAATGGACTCGATTTCGCACAACCGAATCTGATTCCTCAACTTCATAAACGAGTGGATGACCTGAACGCCATAAATGATGAAGTGGAGTTCATATAGAAGCCTGGAAAAAGACGAGACTCAGCAGATTGCGGTCGTTTCCCGCAGCATCGAAATTTTCAGTGATCTCTCAGATTGAGGAACCAACTCGCTAAACCGGCACCTTCGAAGAAATCGATCTGCAATCGCACGCGGCGATCGTTATCCTCAAAAAGTTAACAGCCGCCGAAGAGCAGGAGTACGCCACCGAGGTGCTGGAGCTATGTCAGTATCCCGGAGGTAGCCCTCGTGTTACCTGCGGAAAAATAATAATGATCAGACAGAGTTCACACTCATGCCAGTGCCAGATCTGCAGGCAGCTGCTGATCGAATTCAATTTGGTACAGTTACCAGAGTTGATCATGAGAAAAAGCAGATCATTGTCGAACTGCCAGGGCCAGCACCCGATTCCGCCACGGAAGCTGAATGAGTGCTCAGTTCAATCTATCTCTATTTGTTAGATAAAAATCAAGGCGGGTAGCCCAGACAATCTCGAAGAGTTGTCTGGGTCGCGACGCGACAAGAGGGGAATACAGAACATACAATCATTATTAAACCGCAAATCGAACTGCCCTCTTGTGCCTGTCGGCACTCAGACAACACTTCGTGATTGTCTGAGCTACCCTTTTTTATAATGCATGACATTAAGAGTTGGATGGAACAGTAGCGTTATTCAAGTTTCCGCTGACAGAAAAATAGACGCCTATCATAACAAATAAAAAAGCCTGCTTTTCATTAATGGAAAGCAGGCTTTTTGTTTTTGGGTTGAGCAGCTTTATTTAAGCGGCATCAGCAACATCATCTTCCAGATCTTCGTCATCGTAGACGAGGTAGTAGATGTTGTGGATTGCTTCTTCGAGGTAAGAACGAATATTTTCGCTCTCAACAGATTCAGCCAGGCTTTCCAAGCTGCCTACGATTCGATCGACTTCATCACTGGAAATCTCTTCGAAGCCCTCTTCATCAGTTTCATCAAATTGTTCTTCAGACATTATCGAGTTCCTTCGCGATAAAAATGCCCAGGGGGTGAAAAACGGTAATCCGATTGAAGCCACTGAAAAAATCATTGTTCGTGAGAATCATAATTCAGACAGCAGGCTTCATTAAATAGCAAATTAAGACCAGTAGGGTCTGATTGAAGCTCAACCGCTCTGCGGGAATCTTATAGAAATCGCATTATTTCCCCAAGCCCAGAATTTGACGGGAGTTCGGGAATGAAATCCGGGGGAAAGCAGGCTGTTTTCTGCGGGGAAAATGCCCATTTAAGCCTATTTATGCTTTCGGTTGAAAACCAGAATTTGACCCGCTTCTTCGAGGCTTTTTTTCAATTTTTCATACTCAATCTGCTGAACCGGGACATCCGAGTCGATGGCCTGACAGGCAGCTATGGCGGCACTCTGGCTGGTACACATGAAAACGGGTTCCATGCGAATGCTGGCGAAAGCAGTATGACTTGCACTGAGAGCGAAGGTGACGAATAGGTTTTCGCATTCGCTTGCCTTGGGAACTATCGCACCATAACCAATACCATAGGGGGGAGCTCCGTCACGTCCACGAGCCAGTTTTCCTTCCCGGGTGACGACTCCATCCTTCACGATCCGGCGTATTTCATGTGCATCAGTGCCGTAGCTGCCGATGGATATGGGGGAAGGTGCTGTTTCCCGTCCGTAGGTGTGATGTTCGGTCATTACCAGGTCACTCACCATGCGTCTCCCCTCACGAATGTAGAGTTGATGCGGCCAGCCACCGTTATCCGGAAACTCATTTTTCGGCAGCCCGAACTGTTGCATGTTCTCTCTGACTTTGACAGGGACGCGTTCATCGGTTGCGAGAAAGTAAAGTAGACCGCGATGGTAATCTTCATGCTCTTTGGCAATCAGCTCTCTCTCCGCATAACTCGCTTCAGGCCAGGCATGTGAAGCACCAGGTAGGTTGCCTCCAAAAGTCGCGGTGTTGAAATCCCATTTGTGATTGGGCAAGGGGTCGTGTTTGGAGAACCAGCGAAGGTCCATGTCGTCTCCATTTTTCAAACAGGCTTCAATAAAGCGAACGACAATTTCATATCTGGCGGGGTCATAATTTTCTGGCGGATGAATTGGGATCTGGTTTTCCGGATCTGTTGTCAGGCAGAGACGAAAGCAATAAGCCTGAATGCCTGGAGCTGCTTCCCCTTCAATTCCCGGGTCACCTTCTGAAATGAGTGGCAGTAAACCGCTGGCAGGGTCTCCTTTGACCTTGTAAGGATCGAGTGGAAAATCGCGATCCCACACTCCCTGCCCTTTGGGAACGCGGCCATTCGCGCCAGGTTGCAGGTGATTCAGGCGGGGGCGATAAGCGGACTCGTACTGAATGCCGTTGTATTTTCGCCGTACTTTTCGTTCCCCTCTCTCATTAACGTGAAACTGACCCCCGGCAGCGGCCATCAGGTCCCCTTCAGGTGGCATCAATAAACATGCTGGCATGGATCTGTCGATCATCTTCCAGACGGAGTGATGCGATATCAGGTTCATCTTTGATGATTCCCTTTAAGAGCTGCCCCCTTAACGACGCGGACACCTCCGCGAGCCATCTCGTCGAAAAGATGTTCCGCAACGTGAGGTTCAATCGAATACGCCCCTTCCCCGTCGCCGGGCCGCCTGTGTGCTTAAAAGGTTGGTCCCAGTTTAATTCCTGACCGTATTGCGCGACGAGTCGGGTGAAGAACTCAAGGGCAATGCCACCGACAGTGCGGATCGCCAATATCGACGGCACACAATCCTCCAGAAGTCATCCCTCCTAACAAACGCTCCCGGTTCCAGCAGGATGACCTGTTTGCCCAATCGTGCGGCCTGAATTGCAGCGACAACTCCTCCCGAGGTACCACCATAAACGCAAACATCCGCCTCTGATTTTGCCTGAACCCAATCTGCGTCAAACAGGGCAACAGTTAGAACCCCGGTGCTTGAATTGCTTTGACCATCGCTGCTGCCGCGTTCGTAAAAACATAGTATCGTTCCGTCACCTAATGCCGCGAGGTCGCTGTAACCACTTCCATTCGGTTCCAGCACGCGTGTTGCAGGCCAGGTAGTCCCTTCGTCGAAGCTCAGTTTTACGGAGACATTTTTACGATCTCGTCCTTTCCCCGGAGCTTCCTGTCCATCACGACGTTCCAGGTTATCAGGATTTGAGAAGGCGATAATGCCCGGTTTGTCTGCTGTCGGTAATTGAACTCGAGTAATCCCCGCCATACAGATCGGTTCATGCAATTCTTCCGCTGCGGTCACGGGGCCCCAGTTGGTGGCACCATCCGGACTGATTGCAATTAATCGGCGATTCGTGGCGGACTCACTGCGGGCATTCAGCATCACACGCCCGTCAGCGAGTTGCACAATGATCGATTCATTCGGGTTTTTGACAATACCTTCCACAGGCATTGCGAATTCACCGCGCTGCCAGCTTTTGCCGTGGTCGTCGCTGTAGATCGTGGAATTTACATTCGGACGATGCGCGTTCCCTTCTGTACCGAGCGAGAGCCAGACAGGTACGACAAGTCTGCCTTTATGTGGTCCCAATTGAAGTTGAATTCCATGTCCAGGCCCTGTCGCAATGACTTTCCAGTCATAGTCGGGTTTGAAATTATCAAACGTCGAGGTGATGTCAACCGGCTCGGTCCAGCTCACGCCATCATCGTCGCTGCTCATATAGAAGCAGCGCATGTATTCCAGGCAATACAGAAAATGAATCGTACCTGTTTCGTGATCCACAATGGCAACGGGGTTATTGACTGTATTCGCACCCGGTTCGTCGACTTTTCTGGCAATCGCGACCGGATTAACGGGGAGGTCCCCTTTTATCTCCACAAGTTTCTGAGCGGGTGACCAGGATTTTCCGTTATCGGTACTGCGACGTAGCATGACGTCGATCTGTGCCCAGTCTCCTCCCGCACGACGGGCTTCGCAATAAGCAAGGATCGTCCCCTTCGAAGTCACGACGATGCCGGGGATACGGAAGAGCTTGTAATCAAATTCACCTGCGGTGAATAAGTCGACCTTGCGAACTTCGCCTGCTTCACAGCGATACCCCCCCTGTTCGGGGAGCCTGCCCAATACAAAAAATGCCAGCAAGAGAGTTAAAACATGAAGTGAGCGGGAGCGGAGCATGTGAGAACCTGATAACAATTTTGTGAAAACAGAAAGATTGGAATTCTCTGTTATACACGATCGCACAGGTCGCTGGCGGGCTATTTTATTTTGATTTTGCTTTTTTCTTTGCCTGTTTTTTTACCGCTTTTTTCTTGGCTGCTTTCTTGACACTTTTCTTCGCCGCTTTCTTGGGGGCTTTTTTCTTAGCTGCTTTTTTCTTGCTGGATTTTCCTTCTTTGAAAATATCATCCCAACCGCTGGCGTATTTTTTGGAACTGCCTGTATGAACGGTGTAGCCGGTCATGTTGTTGCTTCTCCTTTATTCTCTGAGTAATAAGGGTGAACCCTACTCACTCTCCAGCAGGAATTCAACTCTCAACTTGCAGGCTCATTCCGTGAGCGGAAAATAACAAACTCAAAGTCGACCTATCTCAAGCGAGCCGACCAGTCGAAAGCGAGGTCCAGGGCAGGTGCAGAGTGTGTCAGAGCACCAATACTGATTCGATCAATCCCGGTCTCAGCAATTCCACGTACTGTCGCAAAGGTGACCCCTCCAGAGGCTTCCAGGTGGGTCACAGGAGAGAGCTGATTTCTGATTTGCACGGCGGCTTCGTAATTGCTCGTTACTCATGTTATCAAGCAGCACGAATTCAGGCTTTGCTGAGAGAGCGTCTTCCAATTGTTCGAGTGTATCGACCTCCACCTCTACGGGAACAGGCAGTGGAGATTGCCGCCGAGCCTGATCAATGGCAGCCGAGATCGTCCGACCTGTTTCTTCTTTCCAGCCGGCGAGATGATTGTCCTTGATGAGGATTCCATCATAGAGCCCGACTCGATGATTGGTTCCTCCACCTGCCCGGACAGCGTATTTCTGGAGTAACCGGTAACCTGGAAATGTTTTGCGTGTATCGAGAATCTGCACGTTCAGTCCTGCGACTTCCTGAACGAATTGATCTGTCAGGCTCGCCACCCCTGATAGCAGGGTAAGGAAATTCAGGGCGGTCCGTTCGCCTGTTAATAACGATCGCAAAGGGCCAGCGACTGTGGCTACCACAGAACCGGATATCAATGGGGAACCATCTTCCAGGAGTATTTGGCATTTCACTGCAGGGTCGAGCTGTGCAAAAACTTCGACTGCAATCGGTATTCCCGCCAGCACACCTGGTTTCCGGGCGACAATTTGTACTTCTGCGTACTCGCCTTCGGGAATCACTGTCTGGCTGGTTAAGTCCCCCACATTCCCGAGATCTTCCTCCAGGGCAAGCTTGATTAAAGTACGCGCAGCGTCCCGTTCTGCCGGGCCGAAACTGAGGTTCGTGTTCATACCCAATATCTATCTGTAACAGGTAATAATCATTGGTTTGGAAAATATGGTCGCGATTATAGCAACCATCCTTAGAAAGATCAGTCAGGTCACAAGTATAGAGCTGAGATTGTCGAAACAGGTTCGAGTTGAGATAATGTAATCTACAGTTGAATTGCAATGAAACTGTTTGAAGGCAGTCTTCAGAGAGTAAATAATTTATTTGAAACACGAAGACACAAAGACACGAAGAAATTTCGGGTTATTTGTACGGAATAAGTATCAATACAAATCATCAATCAGCGAATGGAAAATGTTTTATAGGCTTTTGAAATCCTTGCTTACATGGTAAGTGCTTCAAGAATCTCGCTTCGTAGTTTTATTCCTTCGTGTCTTTGTGTCTTTGTTGTTCAATCATTTTTCACAAAACCAATTTGATGCAATTGACCATAGCGCCCTCCAACCAGAGAACGGATTTTAGAAAATGATCGTCGGTGTACCGCGTGAAATTAAAACGGATGAGTATCGGGTGGCCATGATTCCTGCCGGTGTGGAGGAACTGACTCGCGCTGGGCATCAGGTGTTGATCGAGCAGGATGCGGGATTGGGCAGCGGTCTGTTCAATGAAGATTATGCTCAGAATGGTGCGGAGATCGTCTCAACTGCTGCTGAAATTTATGAGCGAGCCGATTTGATTGTCAAAGTAAAGGAGCCGCAACCCGCCGAGTGGAAATTGCTTCGACCGGGTCAGATGCTGTTCACCTATTTTCATTTCGCCGCCAGCGAAGAGCTTACAAGAGCGATGATCGAAGCTAAGATCACGGCGATCGCTTACGAAACATTGAAAGGGGTGAAAGGAGATCTCCCCCTGCTCACCCCCATGTCGGAAGTGGCTGGTCGCATGAGTATTCAGGAAGGGGCCAAATTTCTGGAACGTCCACAGGATGGTCGTGGGATTCTGCTGGGAGGGGTCCCGGTCGCCCCGGCGCATATCGCTATCCTGGGAGGGGGCGTCGTCGGGAAAAACGCTGCTCAGATTGCGGCCGGTTTTCAGGCGGATGTCTGCATTCTCGATGTGAACGTCGACCGCCTGCGATACCTGGAAGACATCATGCCTCCGAATGTGAATACGCTTTACAGCGACCGGCATAACATTCGCGAACAACTTCAACGGGCGGATTTAGTCATCGGTGCAGTGCTCATACCGGGGGCAAAAGCGCCGAAGCTGGTTCTCGAAGAGGACCTCAAAATGATGAAACCCCGGGCGGTGATTATCGACGTCGCCGTTGACCAGGGAGGCTGCATTGAAACGACAAAACCAACAACGCACTCCGCACCGACTTACATCGTCCACGACATCGTTCATTACTGCGTCGCCAACATGCCGGGAGCGGTCGGCAGAACCAGCACCTATGCCTTAAGCAATGTCACTTTTCCCTACACATTGCAAATCGCCAACCTAGGTTTGCTGAGGGCCGCTGCACAAGTTCCGGGGATTATCTCCGCGATCAATATTCACTCTGGCAAGGTAACAAACAAAGCGGTGGCGGAGACGTTCGGATTAGAGTGGACTGAGTTTGCCGGCGATTAATTATCGCTAATTGAGTGCATACCAAATTCCACCTGCAAAGAGAGTGAAAAAAAGAAATAGCCCAAATTGGCACAGAATCTGGAAGATAGCGATGATGAGTCCTTGGCCAAATGAACAATAAGATTTGCTTGCCAGAAAAACTGCTAATAAAAGAATCTGTGCGGGGATTCCTGCGAGGCTAAGGAAACTAGCTGGTCCGTTAGGGTCGAAATCAAATGCATTGCTCCCATTCTTTAAAAAAATAAACAAAACAAGGTTGAAAGCAAAGATGATTAAAAGGGTTCCCAACGAGATTGCGAAGGCACTTCCCATTTGGGGATCTTTCAATCTGGTATGATCTTCATCAACAGTTACTTGCTCACTTTCACTTGGAGATGTAGCAAGGGTGAGTTCTTGTTTAGAGAATAGTTTGTTGTAGATGGTAAATGCAGCACGCAATGTGACGGCCATTACCAGAGAGTTCACAATCAACAAGACACCTATGGCGATCAAGATAACAGGATTCATTCCCTAGTACTTTCCGTGAGTCTGGATTGAGGGAGGTTACACGTTTGTGTGCGTAACCAGAAGATATCATGCCCACGAATTTAATATCAATTTTGAGTCATCCAATAGATATTAACTTTGACGTTTTAAAAATTTGTCAATTAAGTAAAACGTTAATTAATAATATGGCCTTCGGTGCTCTTTTTCCTAAAAGATCATCCCCATCAAACTAACCCACATCGCACACAATAATGGGGCAATTAATCCCATGATTAAGCCCAGCTTGAGGAAGTCGCGGGAACTGCATTTCTCGGTGGCATAAACCATGGCGTTTGGTGGCGTCGCGACGGGCAGGCACATGGCGGAGGAGCGCACAGGGCGATGACGACAGCTGTTTCCAGCTCCATTCCCGGGTTGAGAGTAATGCCCAGTGGGATCAGGATATTTGCCCCGGCGGTGTGGCTCATGAAGTTGGAAAAGAGGACTGTGGCGTAACCGAGTACCAGGACCAACCAGAATTGAGAAATGGAATCGGTCGGAATATGGTCAACGAGCCAGGTTGAAAGGCCAGTCATCGTGATCGTCTGGCCCAAAGCGAGCCCACCGGCCAATAGAAACAGGACATCGTACTGGAGTGAGCGAACATCTTTGGCGTTCAATACACCGCTGGTGGTGAAAATCACAATTGGCAGAAAAGAAACGACTGCTGTCGGTAAACCATGCCATTGACCGGTCATCCAGAGCAGTACAGTTAAAATGCAGGTTCCCGAAACAGTCCAGAGTTGCCACCGGGCAACGGGTGGGAAATTCGTTTCGGATTCTGATTCGGCATCAGTGGAAACAGTCATCTGTTCCAGCAGATTATCAATCGAGATCGGATCTTTCAGATAGAATTTCTTCACATATAAAACCAGGATGCCGAGTAGCAATAACCCGGTGGCAGTCCGAGGACCATCCACTTCAGAAACGAGACTCGGATGGCTTCGGGCAGTTGTTCCAGGCTGCCGACTGCGATCGCATTCGGAGGTTCCAATCAGACTCGCCATGCCACCCAGGTTGGCTCCGGCAGAGACGACCAGGACCAGTCCGGTGATATACTTACCTGTATGTTTTTGTGACCAGATCGGTCGCAGCATCGCCAGCACCATCGCAGTCGTGGCGGTGTTCCGAGATGAACATCGAGAGCAGGAATGTTGTTCCCAGGACAGAGATCACGAGCGAAACAGGTGTGGTCTCTTTGCGTAAGATCAGTTTGTTCGCGAGTGTGTAGTCGAGTGATGTCTTCGACATTCCGGCAGCCAGCACAAAGCCACCAAAGAACAACCAGATGAGCGGGTGCCCCAGAATTTTGACAAACTGTTCCCAGTCATGTTCGGAAGAAGCGAAAACTCCCCTGGTTGACCTAACAACGCGATTTGTAAACCGATGATGAGAATACCGACAGCAAAAGCGGGGATGGCATCGCTGATCCAGAGGCTGGCGGCAAAGATCAAAATGAATAACGCTCGGCGAGCGGCGGGCTCCAGGCCTGTGCTCTCCGGGATGATCCAGGCGACCAGAGTGGCCATCAGCAGGCAAAAGAGAAAGATCCAGACCTTATAAGGTGATCTGATTTCAAGAAGGCGAAAAATAGAACCAGCGATCTGGTTACGAATCTGCGGAGAATTCGGTGAATCTGGCATTGAAAGCGGAATCTGTCCCTGATGGTCATTCTGAATGACGAGCCATCGACACTCTAAAGCAAATTGGATAAAAAAGGCAATATTGCTGAACGATATTGTTCCTCAGAGTTCCCAGACTTGTTTTATCTGAATCCAAGTCCACATTCGAGAATGGATTTATGGGGTAAGTGCAGGGAATACGTAGTATTGGTTCACTGGGACGCGTGGGGCTCTTAAACTCTTTCCAACACAGCAGAATCGTCTTGCTCCGACTCGCGTTTATGTCTACCATAGTTAAGAAGATACACAATTTTTAATGTGTTCCCTTCTCTTCTCACTTCCTCCATCTGCAAGTCTACTGCCACTCTGTTTGGACAGAACAAATCCATCAGATTCTTTTCAGCCAGATAAGGAGTTTCTGCGACGCGCTAGAGGTTGTTAGTAACTGCCTCAAGTTTCTGGATTTGCAGGTGTTTTGGTTGTGGCTTTTGCCCTGCCGGGAGTATTTGTCGTGGCGCTGACAGAGATCGATAAAAATCTGCTGAAAAGGTGTCTGGCTGAAGAGCCAGGGGCCTGGAAGGATTTTGTTGATCGATTTCTGGGGTTGTTCATTCACGTAATCCGTCACACCGCCTCCGCTCGCTCAGCCCAACTGTCCGACCAGGATGTAGAGGACATTTGCTCAGAGGTTTTCCTGCAATTACTGGCGAACGATTATCAGGTGCTGGCCCGATTCCGGGGTAAGTCGTCACTGGCGACCTATCTGACTGTGATTTCCCGGCGAATTGTTGTTCGGGAAATCAGTAATCGACGAAAAGCCCAGGCTCTGGGGCATGTCAGTGCCTCTCGCAGCTCACTCGATCAGGCGGCTGCCTCCGTCGAAATTGACCGCTGGGAAGACCCGATCAGGTTCGCTCCCTGATGAATCATCTCCCGGAAATGAAGCTGAAATTGTCAAACAGTATCATTTAGAGGGGCGTTCTTATCGGGAAATATCGGCCGCATTAGGGGTTCCAGAGAACACTATCGGCCCCACCCTGACCCGCGCCCGCAGCCGAATGAAAGATAATCAGGTTCGCTCCTGATTCAGAGGCCGGCATTTGCCTGGTCAAAATGACCAGATGAGCTCCTAAGTGGTCCATAAAAAAATTATGAATTCGGGCGTTCTCTCTGTTAAAAGCCTGCTCAGCTCAGTTAGTCACTTTTTCTAAGCTATAATAGATGCGAGTGGGGCAGACTTACCGTATCAGACTGGTAACTCTGGCCAGGCAGCCTGATTCTCCTTTCTCTCGATTGATTGATTTGATCAGAAGTGGGAGACTTCGAAAAACATGACCCCTCATGTAACTTACGCCATTCTGGTTGCCACTGAGTGTTCAAGCCGGTTTCTATGACCGGGTACTGTTATGATTTTGCCGCATTGATACCTGACGATCGGGGTCATGTCTGCAAGTTCTTAACAGTAGAGAAGATTTCGTTCTACAAATCTTTCGGGAAGCAGCTCGGTACAACCCTGCACGGGAAGGAAGTAAAACGTGTTGTTGCAACAGAGAATGTTGATTCAAAAATGGAAAATTCTGTCTATATGCATCTCCCTGTGCGCAGCTCCTGATTACCTCTTCTGTCTATGGGGTCGAACCAGGTCTGCCTGCTGATTCAGTATTTCAACTGAATACATTCACCAACGAATCAGGTGATCACAAATACGCACTTTATCTCCCCCAGGGTTACGATGAATCCAGGAAATGGCCTGTTGTCCTGTTCCTGCATGGTGCCGGTGAGCGGGGAACGGATGGAGTAAAACCGACCCGCATCGGTTGGGGCCTGCCATTCAAACTCACCCGGAAAGTTATCCTTTCATCGCCGTCTTTCCTCAGGTTGAAGATCTGACTGGTCGTTACCTTGAAGGTTGGCTGGCAGAGAGCCCCGATGGCATTAAAGCAATTCGCATTCTGGATGATGTCATATCGAGATACTCAGTCGACACAAATAAACAAATCCTGACAGGGTGGTCGATGGGAGGTTATGGAGCCTGGAGTCTTGCAGCTCAAAGTCCGGAACGCTGGTCAGCTGTCTTACCCCTGAGTGGAGGTGGTCAACCTGATTGGGCGGAGAAGTTGAAGGATACCCCCATCTGGAGTCTGCATGGACTGGATGACTATGTCGTTCTTCCGGAAGAGTCTGAAAAATTGGAAACAGCCTTCACTGAACTGGGGGAACCTCACCATGCCGCGTTTTCCTATGTGAAACAGACGGGGCATGATGTCTGGAGAAACGTCTATGGTTACACGGGCGTTGTGAAGTGGATGCTCGACCCGGTTCCAGATCACCTGTTGAATATGACTCTCGCAGCAGGTGATTGATCCTCTGCCCGCCCCTTTTATTCCCGCTCTGGAGTTACATCAGGCGGCCAAAGTTCGTCTGGGCAATCAGGCCCTGTCGATGTTCTCTTACGCCATTCCCTCCCGCATACCGGCAGATTTGATGGCGGGGTCGCTCCAAAATATCAATACGTCTACAGGCGTCGAAGGATATACCTTCAGTGTCGTTTTCAGTGGAGTAACTTACAGGGCGAGTCTCGAACGGGTACATCTGGAAGCGACTTCCGATAATGATCTCTCCTTCAAACTGGGGTTCCGCCAGATCGATTTAACATTAGGGCGAACTTCGGTCAGGGGACAACGACATTCTGCGAGTACTGGCCCCATCCAGATGACTTTGGGGACTCAATCTCCATTATGGCTCGATATTCGTGTTGAGCCCTATATTGAAGATGGACGTATTCATTTGAGGGAAAAAGGATCACAGTTTTACCTCGACAGAAACACTATGCGCGTCTCGCCTCCATCGGGTGTCAGTGTCGACGGCCTGGGAATGACTCGTGATCGTGTTTCTGAGGGGCTCGTTCGTGGTTTATACGATAGCCGGACACGGATTGAACAGGAGATTAAAAAACTCTCTCCGCTGATTGTGGCTCAACTGGAAAAAAATCTCGATCTGAATCAGATCATTAAAGAGAGTTCCAGCATCTGGCCCCTTCCTGTTTATGCTCCGAGATTACAACTACAACCCAACTCAGTATCCGTTGATGCGAACGGATTTTCATTAGGGCTCGATTTTATTGTCGCCGCTTATGATGAAACCCAGGCACCGGAGAACCCTCGAATTGTTGTGAACCCGGATCCGCTGACAGTCGGCACGGGAACGGAGCTCGAAGTTGCCCTGGCTACTAATACGATGACCGAGGCAATGCAGTTGTTGATCGATGAAGGGCTGTCCGGAATCGACGTCGAAGACATTCCGGGGACAGCTTTCGACCAGTGGTCGGATCCGAACTTATGGCAAACCCTCCTGGCTCCCTCCGGGAAAACGCTCCCTTCGGGACCCAAGCGAGTGCGACTGACCTTGCAGCAGCCCCTTTATGTCGGTTCACAGGTTTCTGTGCAAAATGATCTGGATAAACCGACAGCCGAACAGATTTCACTCGGAGCGGCCGAAGTTCTCTCAATCTCCCGCAGTCGATTGACCATGCCGGATGTCCGACTGACTCTGTTAACAGGATCGGTTGTCGAGGAGAGAACCGTCTGGGAACCCTGGTGTATGCTGGACTTTGATCTGACTCAGTTATTCGATCTTTCCTTTGTGAAACCCGCACACACGTTGAGGGAGCTCCAGGTTAGCTTCCCCGAACGGATGCAGGTACAGGTTGAATCCCGAAGTAGTCAGGAAGGAGAAGTCCTGCCCATAGATAAAGAGGTTGCTTCTGAAGAGTTCATGACTTCTTTGCAGAGCTGGCTGGAAAAAGCGACCCGACAAACGATGGTCGTTCCCGATCTGGATATGAAATCGGCCGGTTTACGAGCTAATAAATTGCAACTGAATAAGGGAAAATTGAGTGTGGTTTACTCGACACCTGTCGTGCGAATCGTCAATACGACTGATGCACCCCAGCGGTATCGAACCCGGGGACCCTATACCAACTGGAGCCAGGAATGGGTGTTAGGAGCGGGTGAAACTCATCAGTACACACTCCCCTACCCGATGCTCTATCAACGCCAGGTTAACGGCGTAAATGAGCTCTACACACTTCCCTTAGGGGCTGACGTTGAATTTCGCTGGGTGGAAGGCGACGGGAGCGATGACCGGATTGCGCGCCTGTTTATGAAACCCCAACGCCCAGAGAAGGTGGAACCTGTCCGGGCCGAGCAAATTACCCGCTCTCCGGCAGAATTAGGGCTGGCGCAATAATATTCAGCTTACAGCAGTGGGAGGAATTGCGCAAAGAACAGCTGGAGAAGATGTTAGTTTCGTGGAAGGGGCGCTTGATTCCCCTCCGATCTGCTGTCAGAATAAGCTGTTCAGATAAAATGGACCGGTGCTCGATTTTCACTCTGATCCATTCATTTCACCTCAACCTGACACACTCCTCAGGGGACACGCGCCTGTTTCAGGCTGGTCAAAACAATCTTTAAGTTTCGTCACTTTGATTTCGACCACTCGCCACCCACACTTCTGTATCGGAAATTAAGAGAGAAGCATGAAAATACTGGAAGGTAATACTGTTGGAATTGACCTCGGGACCACCTATTCAGCCATCTGCAAATTAGATGACGATGGTAATCCGAAACTCATTCCCAATGCTGATGATCGAACCATCACTCCTTCGGTGGTTCTACTGGGCGATGACGGCCATGTGATGGTCGGCCCTTCCTTCGAACGGATTTCGATTGAAGATCCAACCCACATCGTGGAAGCGATTAAACGACAGATGGGGAACCCTGACTTTTATGTCGTCTATCAGAACAAAAAACTGACCTCTGAATTCATCTCGGCCCTGATCCTGAAAAAATTGAAACAGGATGCCGAAGCCCGTGTGGGAACTATCGGAAATGCAGTCATCACTGTTCCCTACTATTTCAACGATGTTCGTCGTAAAGCGACACAGGATGCAGGCCGCATTGCCGGACTGAATGTGATCGACATTATTAACGAACCGACAGCGGCTACGTTGTCCTATGCCTGGAATAAAGGGGAACTGGGTCGGGCTGATCTGGCTCAGAAAGAAAAATCGATTCTGGTCTACGACCTCGGGGGAGGAACCTTCGACGTGACTGTTGTCAGTTACACACCAACTCACTTCCGTGTTCTGGCAACAGACGGTGACGTGATGCTGGGTGGTCTGGACTGGTCACAACGAATCGTCGATCACATTGCCGAACAGTTTCGTCGTAAATTTGGAGATGACCCTCGTGAAGATCCGGAAACATTGAGGATCTTCTCGCAAGAGGCGGAAGACGCCAAACGTCAATTGAGTAAGAAAACTCAGGTGCCCATCAATGTTTACTACAAAGGGAAAACATTGACTGTTGGATTGTCTCGTGCCGATTTCGAACGCATGACATCGGACCTGATGCAACGTACCAAAGATACTACAGAACTGGTGCTGCAACAGGCTGGAATTGCGCTTGATAAACTTGATGACGTGATTCTGGTTGGTGGTTCAACCTACATGCCTGTTGTGGAGCACATGTTGCGTGAAGTCTGTAAGCGGGAACCATCCCGTGATCTGCAGCCTGAAGAAGCTGTTTCCCAGGGAGCGGCGATTCATGCGGCGATTCTCGAAGCTAAAGCGACGGGTGGCCAGGGTAAAATGGCTCAGGCTGTTATTAAACGATAGCAGGCGGTTCAAACAACCGATGTTAATTCACACTCACTGGGTGTGAAGCTGACCGATCCAAATAATCGGTCTGAGAAGATTAACCATATTATGATTCCGCGTAATACGGAGATTCCTTTTGAGACAACACAACGATTCGTGACGAACTCTCCCAACCAGCAACGCGTCCATGTACATGTGCTGGAAGGGGAAGCTGCGGATCCAGATGCCTGCACCCAGATTGGTGACTTCCGGGTTTACGACCTGCCTCCCAATCTGCCACAGGGATCGCCAGTCGAGTTGACCTACAGGTACGATTCGAGTGGGCGTATCAGTGCTGTTGCCAGAGAGATGACCGGAAACAAGGAAGCTTC
This sequence comes from Planctomycetaceae bacterium, assembly GCA_041398805.1. Lineage (GTDB taxonomy): Bacteria > Planctomycetota > Planctomycetia > Planctomycetales > Planctomycetaceae > Polystyrenella. Next base: position 90,691 of record JAWKUC010000012.1, read on the forward strand.
CACAGAGATTGTTCGTGATTCCGGTCTGGACGAAGAGGGCATTGATGTCTTTCAGCGTCTGGCGGATGAATATAAAGTCGAGTAATCGTTGGGGAACGAGACTAGCAAGAGGGGCCTTTCGGGGCCCCTTTTCTATTTGCCCTATTCTTTGTTTACTCATAAATTAGAGGCAGCCTGTTCTGAACAGGAGTAGTATCAATAGCGTGGTTTTTCAATTCATGCTATTCTCTGCACCATCACCTCAATACTGCCTTGGGAGCGATAAGGAGTCTGATACGTGGCCTTGGATGTCTATAAAGATTGGTTGGGGATTCCAGAGGGTGATCGTCCCCCTGATCATTATCAATTACTTCGCCTGATTCAATTCGAAGACGATTTCGATAAGATCGAAGCGCATTACAAGAAGTTGAATGCGCATGTGCGAAAGTATGCAACGGGTAAATACCAGCAGGAATCTCAGGATCTGCTGAACGAACTCGCTCGCGCCATGCTCTGTCTCACAGATCCTGAACGCAAACGTGAATATGATGAAAGTCTTGGTCGAGAATTTGATCAGGATCTGACCGAACTCGGACATCAATCCATGGGTGTCTGGTTAATCAATCATGGTCATATCAGTAAAGCCCAGGTGAAAGAGGCAGAAGCATTCGCTGAAGCCCGTGGGTTAGATTTGCGCGATGCCCTGGTACAGATGCGGTTAGTCGAACCGGAACTGGCGACCCGAGCCTATGCGGAGGAAAAAGGTCGATCTTATGTCGATCTCAGTATCACGATTCCGGATGATTCCGTTCTGGATAAAACACCACGCAAGACCGTCAAAAAATATTCGGTTATTCCACTCTTTCTGGAAGAGGACCGGGTGCTGGTTGCGTCGGTCTATGAACCGACTCACGAACTGGAGGACGAATTTCGTCTGAGGTATGGTGTTCCCATGCATGTTGTGATGTCTCCTCCTCTGCAGATTCAACAGGCAATCGCCAAATATTACGCTCCCGGAATGCGCCGAAGAAACCAGTGAAGTGGAATCCCCCGTATCTTCTGGTGGTAAGAAAGCCAAATCGAAAGCTGCCAAGCCCGCCAAAGCTGCGAAAAGCAAACCTGCTGCTGTTTCCATGGCCGATCTCAGTGAAGACGAACAAAAGCAACGAAAACAGGTTGCCTGGATTGTGCTGAGCTGGTCTTTCATCGGAGGGGTGTTGCTCGATAATTTCGTGCTGAAGCCTTATGTGCTCCCCGACTTTCTTAAGTTCGGATACATACCAACGGTGGGGACCGTCGTCCTCTTCGTGATGGCACTCAGCTGGGCGATCAGCACCAAACGGCTCGGTTGAGTCGAAATGCTCTGGTCAGGCGAACCTTGGTACTGAAACGTCATTCCAACCAGGAATCGTCGCCGGTCTTCAATGTGTATGACTGGAAGCGGCTCAAGTTGCCTGTTAAGCTGCGAGCAGGGTGTGTCCCCTAAAATAAATCTGTAAACAATGGCTTTTTTGCTGAAATCAGGATCTGAAATGCCTCAGTTTCCTCCCGTGGAAGAACAACTGGCGATTATCCGCCGTGGTGTGGAAAAAATTGTTCCGGAAGAGGAACTCGCGAAAAAACTCGAAGCGAGTCGCAAATCGGGAAAGCCGCTGCGTATTAAATATGGTATTGATCCCACCGGCATTGATCTGCATTTAGGCCATACCGTTCCCATGCGGAAGATGCGTCAGTTCCAGGAACTGGGGCATCAGGCAGTTATCATCATCGGAAACTATACTGCCCTCGTCGGCGATCCCAGTGGTCGCGATGAAACCCGGGCTCGATTGACGTCCGAACAAGTCGAGAAGAATGCAGTCGACTATTTGAACCAGGTCGGAAAAGTGATTGATCTCTCGACTGCTGAAGTCGTCCGTAATGGGGACTGGTTCAGCAAAATGGATTTTGCGGAGATGCTTTCCCTGTGCAGCAAAGTGACTGTCGCCCAGTTATTAACTCGCGATGATTTCTCCAAGCGGTTCAAAGCCGAATCGCCCATCTATCTGCATGAATGTCTTTACCCGCTGATGCAGGCCTGGGACTCCGTGCAAATTCGAGCTGACATCGAGCTGGGTGGAACCGAGCAGCTTTATAGTTTCATGCTGGCCCGTGACCTGCAGCGTGACCAGGGAATGACCGAGCAGGTCAGTGTGATGTCCCCGATTCTGGTCGGTCTGGATGGGGAACGCCGCATGGGCAAAAGCCTGGGCAATTACATCGGCATCAGCGAACCCGCCTACGAGATGATGAAGAAATTCATGCAGCTTCCCGATGGCGTGATGAAAATGTTTTTTGAATTGCTGACTGAGATTCCCCTGAACGAAGTCGAAGAGATTCTACAAGGTCACCCGAAAGAGGCCAAGATTCGCCTGGCGAAAACGATCATCACTGAATACCACGATGCCGCAGCAGCGGATGAGGCGGCAGAACGCTGGGAACGCGAAATCTCGGGAGGAGAAAAACCGTCCGATATCCCGGTCGTTCAGGTGGCCAAATCAGAGCTCTCCGCGGGAAAAGCACCCGCAGCACGCTTGCTGACCATTACTAACCTCTGTAATTCCTCCAGCGACGCCCGTCGGACCATTCAGCAAGGGGGAGCGAAATATGGTGAGGAGAAAACAGTCATCAAATCGCATGATGAAGAGATTGAGGTTCAGGATGGATTACTTCTCTGGGTTGGAAAAAAGCGGTTCTGTCAGGTAGAGTTGACGGACTGAAAGAGCTGTATGCAGGCAGAAGAGTCTCCTCTAGTGGGAAACTTGACCCTGCTTAGTACTAACGAGTCTGAACGAGAAAGACATAGCATGGCAACAGGATTCGGCCTGGTGGGTTGCGGAATGATTTCCAATTTCCACGCAAAGGCAATCGAGAAAATCAAAGGTGCGAAGCTGGTAGGCTGCTTCGACATGGTTCCTGCTTCGGCGGACCGGTTTGCAGCCAACAACGGCTGCACCCCCTATCATGATCTGAGCGAGATGCTCGCCAACCCGGATATTCATGTGATTAATATCTGCACACCATCTGGTGCCCACATGGAACCGGCGGTTGCAGCAGCAAATGCAGGAAAACATGTCGTCGTGGAAAAACCGCTGGAGATTACTCTCAAACGGTGTGACGCCATCATTAATGCCTGTAAGAAAAACAAAGTCAAACTGGGAACCATCATGCCTTCCCGCTTCAGCCCGGTGAATATCGCACTGAAGGAAGCGATCGAGGCGAAACGGTTTGGGAAGCTGACAATTGGTGATACCTACGTCAAATGGTGGCGCTCTCAGGAGTACTACGACAGTGGCGGATGGCGCGGAACCTGGAAGCTCGATGGTGGTGGAGCGTATATGAATCAGGCGATTCATAATGTCGACCTCCTCTACTGGTTCATGGGCGAAGTCAATGAAGTCGTCGCCCTGACAGACACGCTTGCTCATCAGCGCATTGAAGTCGAAGACGCCGGTGTCGCAGCCCTTCGATTTAAAAACGGAGCCCTGGGCACCATTGAAGCAACTACCTGTGCTTACCCTGGTCTGCTGAAGAAAACTGAGATTCACGGAACAGAAGGTTCTGCCATCGTCGAACAGGATGACCTGTTGATGTGGGAGTTCGCGAAGAAAGAACGCAAAGACGCTTCACTCAAAAAGAAATTCGCTCAGAAAGTTGGCGGAACAGGTGGAGCGAGTGATCCCTCGGCGATCAGTTTCGCCGGACATCAGGCTCAACTGACCGATTTCATCAGCACACTGGGGACTAATAAAAAACCGCTCGTCGATGGTGAAGAAGGTCGTAAGAGTGTGGAAATCATTCTGGCGATTTATCAGTCTTCCTGGACGGGTAAGAAAGTTAGTTTGCCACTGCAGAAAGATCCCAAAATTCCTGACGTGAAAAAGTAACGGGAATACAAATAGAATAGGCATAAAAAAAGAGCCTGTGAGAATCTCACAGGCTCTGCTTTTTTATTTAATGTCGAATAGTAAATTCGAACTTAGTTCTGTTCAGCGGGCGCTTCTGGTTCTGCAGGGGCTTCAGGCTCAGCGGGAGCTTCTTCGCTTTCGACTTTAGCTTCTTCAGGTTTTGTAGCAGCTTCTTCTTCAACAGCGGTTTCCGCTTTTTTCTGTTCTTCTTCAGCTGCTTTCAGTTTGGCCTGCAACTCTTCCATATCTTTACGGATGGTTGCGTTTTCTTCTTTGGCAGTACCGAGTTCAGCTTTAACTGCTTCCAATTCCTGGGCAGTAGCGGCATTGATTTCGTTGGCTGAAGCGAGTTGTTTTTCGACATCTGCTTTAGCGGTGTTGGTTGCGTCCAGGTTTTTGGTTAATTCGGCGACCTGAGTTTCAGCTTTCACAGCACGATCCATCTGGGCTTTAGCTTCGGCATCATTTTTTGCAGCTAACTCAGCATTGGCGGTTGCTTCGTTCTGGGAGGCTTCCAGAGCAGCGGTTGTTTCTTCGAGCTGAGTTTTGGTTCCAGCCAGTTCTGCCTGCAGGGCTTCCATGGCGGCTTTCAGATCGGCCAGTTCGGCTTCAGCTTTGTCGGCATCTTCAGCACGTTGCAGAGCGACGTGGTAAGGGAGCGGATATTTGAAACAGCAGCTGTTGGATTGAACGGTGGTTGTGGTGCAGCTATCGCAGGTGTTGCAGCTGTCAGCCAGCAGAGCAGCTGAATTCAATGTGAACAAGGATGCTGTTAAGGTCAGCGCGGCGAACAGTTTCATGATTGTCCTCTTGTGTGTACAAACAAATTTCAGGGTTGGCAGGATTAGATCAGGAGGGAATAAGTCTATCCATGGCAGGCTTGCGGGTAATTGGATTGGCCACGGGTGAACGAACGGGACGGGCTGATTGATTCTCAGCAGGTCGGCAATACTGTTCACGAGACTCACTTATTCAGGTGAGTTCGACAAATCGCATGTCTGAACTGACTCACCGGGAGGAATTACCCACTCGCTCCATTTTTACTCTCTCCGAAGCCGCTGACAAGGGTCAATCGAGTCCATTCGAGGCGATCTCGATCCTTACTGCAAAATTCAGGGTTACGATGGTGCTGAATAGTTCGGAATTCGCTGAAAACTGGCCCTGGTGGGGCTGGATTCGCGATATTTCGACTGATTATGTGCCACTCAGGCGACTTCGCTGGTCTTCTTCTTTTTCTGCCGAGGTTCGCTTTTCCAGCGTCGATGAACCCAGAAATATTGCTCTGGAGCTCGTCGTATGGAACGTTCGAGAGCCAGAGTGTAGTCCTCGGTGATCCCTCGGATCGCGTCGACATTTTCATAATTGCGGGGATCAATAACATCTGCACAACCCATTTCGAAGCCTGTCCAGCGACGTTCGACGAAATTATCGGGGAGCCGCAGCGTGTATCCGACGAGAATGGGAGCGTCCATCTGGATCGACAACAGGGCAATCGATTTGAAGGTCGAGGCATCGTGACCAAAGAAGGGGACAAACAGCCCCCGTTTACCGGCATCCTGATCGCCCAGCAGCGCGACCATACCCCCCTGCTCCATCAACTCGGTCATGTCAGTTCCCCCCCCTTTTTTCGAGATCAACCGATGACCGGTGAACTGGCGGAACTTCACAAACCATTGATGCAGGTAAGGATTATCGAGATCCCGGGCGACAACTCCGGCTGGATATCCAAACAACCCGAAGGTTGTGTTTGCGATTTCCCAGTTACCGAAGTGACCCGAAAGCAGAATTATGGGGCGTCCACAACAAAGCGCCTGTGTCGAATAATCGCGATAACGAAACTGCAGAATGTCGGCACAGTTGTACAATCGCATCTTGCGGGTGTGCTGAGGGATCTCGATTACCAGGCGGAAAAGATGGACCCACATCTTATAGAAGATTTCCTGTATCTCCTCTTCACTGAGAGATTCACCGAAAGCCCTTCTCAGGTTTTCCCGGGCGACTTTGTAACGAGTCCATTTTTTCGGAAGTATGTAAGCGAAGAGGTAGCCCAGCATCTCGGCTAACCGGATCCCCGTTCTGGTCGGCAGCGCCTCGACAAAGCAGATCAGCGAACGGAATATAATGTATTCTATTCGATGCTGAATTGCTCGTTTATTCTTCACGACCCCTCCTCTGGATCTCCATAAGCGGAATTGAAAACGCGAAGCTCAGTTTCCTGAATTGAACAGCAAGCGTCAAGCGGATTGTTCGGTTTGTTCTTCTACGACTGGTTTAAACCCGACAAGTAACCCGGTAGCCAGAATACCGACGATCATGCCGATCCACGGTGAACTGAAAAAGCGAACATCACGGCTGTGAGGATCACCACACCTCGCTCCGTGGATGTTTTGGGAAGTCCAAGTGCGACATAGGCGCAGGCAAAACCAGTCAGGAATAAGGTCAACGCGAGGGCGATCCGCAATAACGGAGCGAGCAACATGATGACTGGCGTTACCAGATAAAGCACCGGTATCCCGAACACATAGTAAGAGGAGATACCGCTGTAAATCGATTCCATCGCTTTGGAACCCTCCCGCCAGCGCTGCACGATGATGACATGCACCCCGGTCCACAGGGCTCCCTGGGTGGGAAATAGTGGTGCAAAAAGCCCCATCAGGATATTGCGGATACTGAGCGAGTAGTGGCTGCGGTTGAAATCGACTGAGACTTTTTCATCAGGACGCGAGGGGATCGCTGCTTTTAAAACTTCATGCCCGGTGATCAAGTCGCCAAAGACAATGATGTAACCGATTAGCGCTAGAGGGAAGGTGGTCATGAACATCTCCCCGTCAGGCCAGCCGATATAAAATGGGGAGGCCTTCTCCAGCATCTGCCCAAAAGGAGGAAGATGAAATTCCCAGTTAATGTTAAAGACCAGTTCCGGAATTGATTTACCGGTCTCCGGATCAATCTTACCTGAGGGGACTAAAGCACCAACCAGAGCTGCCGCCAGGAAACCGGGTAACAAACCCATACTCGCGATAACTGCCAGTGGTTTGAATCTGGCCTTCCACTTTTGAATTGGGATTGAAAAGGAAAGGATCAGACAGCAGGAGACCGCCACGATGGTTGAGACTGGATGCGGAGCGATGAAGCGATCTGCCTCGTCGAACAACACTCTTTTAAACGCAGCGAGGGCGGCTCCCAGAATGATTCCCCCCTTCAGGGCGTTAGGTATCCAGAGGATGAACCTCTGTCCGAGCCCGGTTACACCGAGCAAAAAAGTGAGCAGTGCGAAGTTCAGCGTCATTGCGGTCATCAGTTGGAATTTTTCGGTGGAGGAATAGTCGTCCTCCCCGGCAATCGTCTGGAGGCTGATAAAGTTAAGCACCAACGGAAGCGCCGGAGTGATCCAACCGGGGGCGAAGGGTTCCCCGAATAGAATCGTGGCGCTTCCAATCAGTACAGACTGGATGAATGCACAAGCGACTGCCTCCTCGAAGGTGAGTCCGAAATGCTCGACCAGGATATGAATAACCGCCAGCCCGGTTGCACCTGCGACAAAAATTCCCTGGAGGAATTCCTGCCATTCCGGGCGAGTGTGATAGAACGGAATCCGTAAAGTGAACGGTCCCCAGTTGATACCAGGTTGTTCCTGTCCAGGATGACGTTGTGGGCGCATGGATTCGTTTTCTGTCTGGGACTAAATTCAAAAAAAGCTTCGGGGTGATTAAACGAGAGAATCGTCTCGCTGTAAAGTTCCCGGGAGTCTGAGAGTTCCTCTCTCTCCAGGTTTGATAAGTCGAGATCGCTCCGGTAGTCTGTTGTGTATACATTTTTTACTCCCCCCGGGAGTGAAGTCCAACCCCTGCACTCTGTCATTCACCAGTGAGGTGAAGACAAAGGAATAGAAAACATGATGTTATTTGCGCAAGCGGAGGAAATTGCTGATCAGGTCGTGCAAAACGAGGCGGCTGCGAGCGGCTGGCTCGGTTTAGGACTTGCAGACTGGATTGTGCTGCTGGGGTATTTCATTGTCATTTTAGTGGTCGGTCTCTGGTCGATGACGAAAGTGAGTGATGTTTCCGACTTTTTCATGGGGGGCCGCCGCTTCGGTAAAGTCTTCATGATGTTCTTTGCGTTCGGTTCCGGAACCAGTAGCGAACAGGCTATCAGTGTGGTTGCCGGAACGTGGCGTGCTGGTCTGGCGGGGATCTGGTGGCAGTTCCTCTGGTTATGGGCCACCCCTTTCTATTGGCTGGTTGCCCCGGTCATGCGCCGGATGCGTGCGTTGACGACTGCTGACTTTTTTGAACATCGATTTAATACCCCAACCGCGTTCCTGTATACAGTGTACGGCATCATCATGGCGATTGTGTTTATCGCGGCGGGGCTGTTCAGTTCTGGCAAGATGGTCGATGCTTTGACTGGTGGTCAACTCGAAATCATGGCACAGCAGTGGGACGTGCAGGTTCCTGCTGCGGAATACGATGATCAAACGGGAGAGTTTGTGGGTATGGGCTCCCGTGCATTACATGGTTACGAGTATGCGATTCTGGCAATGACTGTTCTGTTCGTTGCTTATGGTATGGCCGGTGGACTGGGGGCGGCCATCGTTACCGACTTCATCCAGGGGATTTTGACGATTGTTTTCTCGTTCTTATTACTTCCATTTGTTTTCAAAATGATTGGCGGGTTTGGATCACTTCAAGAAGGATCTGAAATTAAGGAGAATATGCTCAGCCTGGTAATGAAACCGGAAGTGGCTGAAAACCTGGGTAAGGAACCAATTACTTACTTTTATGTCTTTATGCTTTCGATCACGGCCCTGGCAGGAATTGTCGTGCAGCCCCACATCATGGGAGTCTGTGGAGCTGGGAAGACAGAATTTGAAGGCCGCTTCGGTTTCACTGTGGGGAACTTTCTGAAACGCTTCTGTACTGTAGCCTGGACTTTTACAGGTTTGGCGTGCATTCTCTGGTACCTCGGTGATAGCAGTCCTCTCAAAGAGACTGACCCGCAGTTGTACAACGATATCCAGGTGCGAAACTCTCAAGAGTTATTTAATGCCCTGCCCGAGGATGAACAGAAGCGTGTTGATCTGGTTGATAAAGATTTTTCGGACTCGTTATTCGGGCGCGCTGCTTTCGAGATTCTCCCCACCATTGCCCCAGGCCTGATTGGGTTGCTGATGGCGTCGCTGCTGGCGGCTGTCATGAGCACCAGTGATGCGCAAATGGTGATTGGTAGTGGTCTGTTTACAGAGAACATTTATAAGCGATTTATTGCCCGGAAAAAGTCAGATGTCCATTACCTGTGGGTGGGTCGAATTGCCGGTCTGACGATTGTGCTGCTGGCATTAATTCTCCAAACAAGCTTCCAGGATGTCATTCACGCTTTACAGATTATCATTAAGACCCCCGCTGCCATTGGAATCAGTTTCTGGTTTGGGATTGCGTGGCGTCGCTGGAACGCCCTGTCAGTCTGGGCTTCCACCTTTGCGGCAGTAACTGCCTGGTGGATCGTCAGCTCGCAGTCGGCCACTCTCGCTGAATACCTACCAGCCGATATGTTCAAAAAAGGTGGCCAGATGAGCGATGTCTATCAGATGCTCTTCTATATGGGAGCTGGAGTGGCGACCGGGATTGTGGTCAGCCTGCTTACACCCCGACAATCTCAGGAAAAGATGGACAACTTTTTCAAGTTGATCCACACACCGGTGACTCCAGGTGAAGAGGTTGATGAGCCCTGTACTCTTCCAGAGAATCCAGCTCCACAGGAACCCAAAATGTTCTCCCATCCGGATATTGAGCTACCCCGCTTAACCTTCCAGGATATTGCCGGGTTTGTTTTAGCCTGGGGAGGAGTTGCCGTATTGATCGCGTTGACAAAATGGCTGGCCTCGGCTGCATAAGGATCGGTATAGATCAACAATCTTATTCTTGTTGATGAGCGCCGGATCATTTTTTGTTAATCGGTAAGAGTTCGATGTTATCTCTCTCCGAGTTGACTCGAAATCGAACTGCATAAAGAGTGTTCGGCGCTCTTCCTGATGAGCCATAGGTGATCAGGAGGGATTCGTCGGCCAGTTTGATTCCACCAGGGTAACCATACGACTGTGGATCCAGATCAAGAGGGCCGACCCACGACTCTCCTCCATTGCGGCCCAGAAAGACTTGCAGGTTGCGGTAGGTGCAAACCGTGACAATCGTGCCATCTTGCAGCACAAACAAACGGGGAGCTTTGAAGATCCCCTCGGTCACAAGGGTGCCCTGTTTCGTCCAGGTGACAGCATCGTCGGAATAGAAACAGGCGCCATCTGGTCGGGAGATCATGATAAAGCGGCTATCAGCCAGCTGAGCGATAGCAGGCTCATCGACATTTACCTCTTCACTTGCAACCGTACTGATGTGGCGCCACGTCTGGCCCTGATCGTCCGAGCGGTGGATGGCTCCTTTTAATTTCTCTTTTCCACCGTCATAGAAGTAGGTCGGCCAGAGAATTCCACCATCAGACAACAGAATCGGTTGGGCGTGGCTGCGCTCGTAAAACTTACCGGGGCTCTTCAGCCAGATTGGTTCACTCCAGGTGAGACCATCATCTATAGATCGTACAACGCATTGTTGAGTATTCAGCCCATCCAGATCTTTATCAAAGGGAGTTGGAGCCGAGTCGTAACCGTACCAGCTTGCCTGAACATTGATAAAACAGAGCAGGGTTCCATCATCACAGCGCAATAGACCATAAGGACAATCATCCAAAGGAAGATCGACGAGAGTATGAGGCTTACCCCATGTCAGGCCAGCATTGGAAGATCGCACCAGCATCGAACGACCTCCAGTTGGTGCCGGAAAATCAAGCGGCCATCCTTCAGCCAACCAGTTTTCACGCAACTTCGGTTCGATCAGTCGTGGTTGAGCAAAGGAGACATGATAATAACCTGCCGAATGAACCATCAGCAGTTCTCCATCGGACAGTTGTGCTACATTTCCGGGCCATTGAAATTCACCTCGTCCGGGAAAGGGATCCGGGCGATTAAAATCAGACCCGGTAATCGGCACGCGTGCCTCTTTGATGCTGAGAGGTGGTTCGGCCTGCAACGATTCAATTGTGGAGCCACACAAACATAAAAAGATACAACAGGCAATCAGGAGCGATTTTCTGCAACGAGCTTGGATAGAGCTGCGGGGGGGAGAACTCATCTGATTTGTTACATTGCTGATGACTGGCATAGGTTTGACCCGCTTCACTTGGTGTTTGTGAAAGTCGCATAGTCTTAATTGACTGCAACGATTAATGCTGAGGTTTCAGAATACAGCAAAAGTGAAGACCAGGGAAAGTATAAATGAGAAAACCCTCTCGCAAGCAAGCTTGCGAGAGGGTCATCTATAGTGAACTGACTTTACAGGTAAACCCGGTCCGTCAGGTTAACAGGGTGACTTGCGTCGTGGGGCTTAGTGGTTGAAGCCAAGAGCCAGGGTCAGACCATGTAAGGCCATGTCGCCCTGAGTGTTGAGAGGTCCACCAGCATCCCACCAGAGTTGAGCTTCGTAACCACCGCGGCAGAAGAGTTCCCAATCGCAGCCCATCATCATGGTGTACTGCAGACCGAGGCCAAGTTCTCCGATAGCGAGTGATTCATCGCCACTGTAAGTATCGTATCCTACGTTAGCACCAGCGTTCTTGACTTCGTAGACATTCTGGTAAGCGTCTCCGAAGAGGATAGAAGCACGTGCCCGACTGTAGACTGAGAGTCCGCCACAGCTGTCGAATGGACGGTTCCAGAACAGAGAGACTGTAGGGCCGAATCCTTCGAAGCCATGTTTGTGATCAACCAGTTCGTCGACAACCCAGCCTGCACTGTAGGCAGTACCGGTCATGTGCTGATCCATCTGAGCGTATCGCAAACCTGCACCGACCAGAATGTCGTGTTTGCAGAATTTATGACGGCTGGTGAATTCGAAGTCAGCAGTCTGCAGGCTCATTTCGTGTGTAGCAACCAGAGTTTCGCCAGGGCCAGCGAAGGCGTTACGGTGTAACTGTCCGTTGGCTTCAGTTACTTCAATGAAGGCGAGCTGGTTTACGTCGACATAAAGTTCGCCGTAAGCAAGGTCATGATCGAATTCCCAGTAGGAGAATCGGAAACCGTATCCATCACAGCTTTCCCAGCCAAACCAGGCTCGAGGTGAGAACTCGTAGTCATAGTCGCAGGGCATGACAATGTTGTCACTGGGAGGTGGGTCCAGCACGATGCAGACGTTTTCCTGGAAGTTGGGTTGCAACCAGAGGAATTCAACGCCGGCGTAGTAGCTTGATTTGCAGCAGTCGGTTGTGCCACAGCAGCCTCCAGTACCACAGTAGTCTGTGCTGCAGACGTCTGTAGTTGCACCACAGTAAGCGTCAGCAGAGTAACCAGAGTCGTAAGGCATTGAATTGCAGGTTCCACTTTGGCAGCTGGGTGCTGCTGGAGGTGCGCAATTGTCGCAAGAGACTGGTGTGTAGTAGCTGGCAGTTTGCAGCTGGTTGAAAGCAGCCTGACCATAAGGGGTCTGGTACTGCTGAACCGGCTGAACAGGTTGAGGAGCAGCGTTAATGGGACTGTAGTTCTGAGAAACTACAGGTTGTTCCACATAGATTTGCTGCTGAGCAACCGGAGGAATATAAGGTTGAACCTGTTGGACAGGTTGAATCTGTTGTGGTTGAGCACTGAAGTTCTGAACGGGAAAAGACTGTGTTGCATAAGTCTGGTTGTTCATTACTGGTGCGGAGGGGGCGGTTCCGTTCCAGGGGTTTGTTCCCAGTGCAGCAGGTTGATTCATCTCAGGTAATTGCTGAGTATAAAACTGAGGTTGAACAGGTGCCTGATATTGAACCGGCATCATGTTCTGTGATTGTTGAATCTGAGCCTGTTGCACAGGAAGCTGATACTGCTGTGTATAAGCCTGCTGTGGGAACTGGTTCTGCACTTCCACGGAGGGTATAGTGAAACCCCTGTGGAGCAGATTGAACTGGACTTGAGGTAAATTGTAATTTACCTGCTGAGTCGGGTACTGAGCATATTGCCCGTTTACTGTACCGCCCGAGGTAAGATTGCACCTGTTGAATTGGTGCGAGGTTAACATTTTGCAAACAACGGTGCAGTCGTCCAAGCGAAGCCGACTCCTGCAATCGTAAAGATTTCCTTCCAGCCGAGCTTCATAGCAACAGCCCCCTGTCGTAATTTTCCTTGGGGTGACGAACAAATAGAGGGTGATTCTTCCCGCACCCAGTTGGTGAGGAGATCACGATTCATTCGCAAGTCATCCCTGACTTCTAGTGATGTTTACATTTAATTCTGAGCGGTAATTCAGGTCTTTGATTGAGTAGCATCGCCCGGCCAGTTTCATCTCCTGAAGCGACCTGCATCCATTGCTGGTTAGCTTCAGTTTCAATCGCCATCTGGTCACGAGCACGTAAGCCGCCGAATTACCATGTGTCTGCATAATTAGCAGCCATCCATTCCATCGGGATCCGTTTAGGTCAATCTTTAGGTACTTGAAGGGCATTATTGACTGTAATATTCGCATGAATTGCAGTGGCAAGGCTGTAAGTGCCTTCTGTGCAACAGGATGCGTTCCAAGACTGCCGACCGGGATGACAGAGAGGGTCGTGCCGGTCTGGTAATTTGCGGTGACTTTCACGCTGTAATAATTGGATGATTCTTCACATCTGCTACTGAGTGATTATTCCAAATTTCCAGCAGACAATGAGTTAAACCGTTTTATCTTTGACTATCTCGCCTAGGGTAAGTTAGCATGTCATAACAGTCTATTTTTATATGTCCGCGAATTTACGGTGCTCAAATCAAGAGGAAAGTACGTGTAAAGTCGCTATTCTGCTGCCGGAAATTTCTGGCCATCAGAATATGTAATCCCACCTGATCAACCTTCCTGAAAATTGTCGTACCCGGGGTACAGTGAGCCCCCCCAAACACTCCTGACTCTGACTGGTGCGGTTCTATCCGCTAAGTAATCCAGTCAGGCTGGTTACGACGAATAGTTAACGAACATGATCTCCAGAACCCTGTTTGCTTAGCCTGTTTAACACTGCTGACAACCCTGAGTCTGAGTACCCTGGTTGTTGCTGCTCCACCTCAAATCGGGCATCTGCAACCGCTGGCGATTGCTCCTGGAAAAACAACGACAGTCAACATCAATGGCTCCAATCTGGCGGGGCTCAGTTCTGTCTGGAAAACCGTGCCAGGTGAATGGGCTCTCTCTTCCCAGCCGGAAGGAAATGGAAGTAAAGCAGAGTCAGTCGCGGTTGATTTTACACTTCCGGCAGATGCTGCTCCCGGCATTTATGCCCTGCGAGTGGCCAATCAGGAGGGGATCTCGAATCCAAAACTAGTCCTGATCGAAGATTTACCTGTCGAGATTTCAAGTGGCTCCAATCAATCTTTCGAAGCGGCCCAGATGGTTTCCTTTCCGGTTGCTATTGATGGATTCAGTCCCTCTCTGGCAAAACATTTCTATAAATTCAGTGTTGCCGAAGCTCAAAGGCTATCCGTCGAAGTCTATGCGCGTCGGATTGGTTCAATGCTCGATCCCGTTGTCTATCTCTATGATGCCTCTGGTCGCATACTGACCTACGCGGATGATTCAGCCGGTTTACAACGTGATTGTCAATTGGAGTATCAGCTGCCAGCTGCTGGTGAGTACCTGATTGAAATACGTGATATCGAGTATAAGGGGGGAAACACACATCCCTATCATCTGCGTTTAGGGAACTTCCCTCTGGTGCATACGGCCTATCCATTGGCGATCCCGGCAGGCCAGGAGACGAGTGTTAGTCTTATCGGCAGCTCTCCCGAAAATGACCAGACAGTCGCAATTACAGGATCTGCCGATAAAGCCACAGCCGCTCTTTCTGCTGGTTCTCCATCAGGCACCGCCTTTCTGGCACTGCCCACCTCGACAGAACCATTATTTAACGAAACTGAACCAAATGATGATGCCGCTGCAGCCAGTCCTGTCACCACGGAGGTCGGATTCATCTTCAATGGCAAACTGGACCCCGTGAAAGATATCGATCAATTCAAATTTACCGGGAAGCCGGAGCAGTGGTATCTGGTGAAAGGTGTTTCTGAAAAAATATGGCTCCCCAGCCGACCTGGTCATCACTCTGTTTGACACGAGTGGCAATAAATTAAATGAAGTCGATGACACTGCCGGTTTAGAAGCGAAGTTCTTCTTTAAAGCCACTGCTGCTGGAGAATATCGAGTCGAAGTTCGAGATCTGAATCGCAAAGGAGGGCGCAGATTACGCCTATTACATTCAAGTTGAGCCCGTTCAATCCGGCTTTGTGTTGACAGCCGATGCCTCCACTTTGAACGTGCCGCAAACTGGAACAGTCGCCGTTCAAGTGAAAGCAGAGCGGTACAATTACGCGGGGCCCATTGAGATTTCCGCAGTTGATCTTCCTGAAGGGCTTACAGCCAACAGGACTGTAATGGGACCGGGCAAGAACGAAGTCATGTTGACACTCTCCGGCACCGCAGAAACAGCTCGTGGAAACATCAATACGATTAAAGTTATCGGAATGGTGAAACAGGGAGATCAGGAACTGATCGAAACAGCGACTGTTACTTCGGCCTGGAAAACAGAACTGAATAACATGACTACGCTCTCGGACCAGTATGAAGACTCTCTGGTCCTGGGGGTTGGTCCAGCACTGCCCTATCGAATTCGATTCGAAACAAACGAGATTGTCTTAGGGCCAAAACTTTCGATTGGTTCCAAAATTATTGTCGAACGCAACGAAGGTTTTAACGAAGCCATTACACTCGCCGTTAATCCTCCTGCCGATAAACAAGGTTTGCCTGCTAATATCACGGCTGCTGTCAGTCCTGTAGAACAAGATAAAAATGAAGTTGGCATCACCTTCACAGCGACAGACAAGGCAGCCCTCGGTGAGTTCACAATCGCACTGAGTGCGACGCTAACCAAGGAAAAACAAGCTTACTCTCAGTCGCTTCCCGGTGTGACCTTGAAGTTACTGGCTCCTCTCACTGCTTCGACCAGTCTGGAAAAAACGGAAGCACGTAGAACCGAAACGATTCCCCTGAAACTGACCGTGAACCGAAACCCGGCACTGGCTGGAGAGATTACTTATAAACTGAACAATCTTCCTGAAGGATATGCAGCGACCACAGGTACACTGGCTGCAGATGCTGCAGAAGGAACAATTATGTTGACCGATTCCAGAGCAGCGCCATTGGGTGAGGTGACTAATCTCATCTTTACACTGGAATTGAAACGGGGGAAAGAGGTCTTCAAGGTCGATACTGCCCCGGTCTCATTCAAGGTGATTGAATAAAAACATTTACCGATTATTACTATGAGCAAATTCTGCCGATTCGTAACGGATTACTTATCATCAGCAATCAGAAGCAATAAGGAACTTCGCCAAGATGGTCCCTCAACAACAAAACACAAAATTCCCTTTTAATATGCTTCGTTCTTCTGAAATGAGTAAAAATATGTCTCATTCAATTCGATGGACAGTTGCCGGCGCAATCACCATCCTGTTTGCGGGAACATTATTCCTGGTAAATGGGACATCTCTGTTTGCGGAATCTGAGATTCCCACTGAGGTGATTGTGGAACAACCAGCTCGACTCGAACTCGAACCGGCTCAGATCAATCTGGTTGGAGCTCGTTCTGTTCAACAGCTCGTCACGACAGGTTTCTATTCAAACGATGAAACCGGGATCTGACAGATAATGTCGAGTATGTGGTTGCCGACCCTGCTGTTGCCAAAGTGGAAGGTTCTCGAATCACTCCCCAGGGAAATGGCGAAACGAAAGTAACAGCCAAAGTTGCCGGAGTTGAATCCTCAATCAAGGTGGTGGTGAGCAATGTAGAGGTGGTTTATCCGACCAGCTTCAAACAGGACACACTTGCAGCTCTGACTAAAGCTGATTGTAACATGGGAGCCTGCCATGGTTCTCCCTCTGGAAAAGGTGGCTTTCGCCTTTCACTACGGGGATATGATCCTGAACTGGATACAATGACTCTGCGAACCGAGTTTTATGGTCGCCGCACAAATATTCTCAATCCGGATGAGTCCCTGTTGCTCAAGAAACCACTCATGCAGGTTGCGCATGGTGGTGGTCGTAAATTACGTAAAGGGATCCAATGCACGCAGCCCTGCTCAACTGGATTGGGGAAGGGATGAAACTGGATGCAGAGGGAACTCCCGACCTGGTTAAAATTGAGCTCTATCCTAAAAAGCGAATTCTGCGCGAAAAATCACCTCGGCAGCAGCTGTATGTTCTGGGAGGTTCAGTGACGGTTCGATCAAAGACCTGACTGATCTGACTGTATTCAGCTCTTCCAGCGAACGGGTCGCTTCAGTTACCCCTGATGGATTGGTTGAAAAGTCTGACCGGGGTGAAACGACTATTCTCGCCCGCTATCTCGATAAGATGTCGACCTGTGAGGTTTCCTTCCTGGAGGATGTCCCTGGTTTCGCCTGGAATAATCCTGCTGAAAACAACTTCATCGATACTCTGGCTTTCGCCAAAATGCAGCAGCTGAAAATTCTGCCCTCTGATATCTGTAGTGATGACGAATTTCTCGAGACGGGCTTATCTCGATGTCACCGGACGTCTTCCCCGAGTCGAGGAAGCGGCCGCTTTCCTGGATGATACTTCTGCTGACAAGCGAAGCCGGTTGATCGATCAATTACTCGATGGCCCGGATTACGCCGAATTCTGGTCACTCAAATGGAGTGACGTTCTGCGAGCCAGCAGTAAAAAGTTTAATAACACCGGTTCCTACAAATTCCATGAGTGGATCAAGAACGTCGTTTATCAGGATGTTCCGCTGAATGAGTTTGCACATCAGTTGTTGACTGCGACAGGGAAGTGCCTACGAAAACCCGGCCGCGAACTACTGGCGTGCCAGTCGGGAACCGAATGAAGCGACAGAAGTCACTGCGCAGCTCTTCCTGGGAATTCGAATTCAATGTGCGAAATGTCATAACCATCCCTTCGAACGTTGGACCCAGGATAACTACTACGGATTGGCAGCGACTTTTGCTCGCGTCGAACGTAAAACAGTAGCCGATGCCACTGAGGAAGTGATCTTTACCAAAGCTGCCGGTGAAGTGACTCAACCTCGTACGGGCGAAACGATGAAAGTACACCTCTTACTTAAAGGGGATGTCGATGTTCCAGCCGATGTTGATCGTCGCGAAGTCTTTGCGGACTGGTTAACCGCCGGGGAGAACCCCTTCTTCGCCAAAGCAACGGTGAACCGCATCTGGGGGCACTTAATGGGCCGCGGTATTGTCGACCCTGTCGACGATTTCACGATTCAACCCCCCTCAAATGCTCTCCTTACTGCAGGAATTGACCCGGCAATTTGTTGAGAATAACTTCAACATGAAATGGGCTGTTCGAACCATTATGAACAGCCGTTTGTATCAGCTCAGTTCACAGAAAAATGACTTCAACGCAGACGATGAAATTTATCACTCTCACGCGGCAACCCGCCTGCTTTCTGCAGAGCAATTGCTCGATGCGATCTGCGATGTCACTGGCGTTGGGGAGAATTCGCAGGAGTTCCTGCGGATACCCGGACTGTCCAACTGGTCGAGCCACCTGGAGATCACTATTTCCTGAAAGTATTTGGTCAGCCACAGCGGGAAATGGCCTGTGAATGTGAAGCTCAAGCGATTCCAACCTCTCCCAGGCCCTGCAGATGATTAATGGACCAGTGATTCAGGACAAACTGAAAGTAGAGACTGGCCGCTTGCAAACTCTGATCAAAGAAGGGAAAGACGACGCCAGCATCGTGAACGAGATTTACTTGGCTGCCGTGACTCGTCGACCGGAAGAGGTCGAAGGTTATAAGGCTCTCGAACATGTCAAATCGGCTGCTGATCGGACACAGGCTCTAGAGGATGTGGCCTGGGCCGTCTTGAACTCGAAAGAGTTTCTCTTCCAGCATTAAACAGCAATCAGACTACATTAAGGTGTGACTTTGAACCTTCAGGGTGGGTCACCAGATAGACTTTAAAACAGGCAGAGCGTGGTTATCATGCTCTGCCTGTTTTTATTTCAACTGTCGGATAAAGACTACTCTGAGTCAGAAGAAAGTCACGAAATTCCAGGCTGTGTACGGGCGTGATGCGGTTTTGCGACCTGAAAATTATGTGTGTCGCCTGAGTGTCCAATGGCAAAATGATAAAAGAAGTAAAAGGAAAGTCAAAAATTAAATAATTTCAAGTAAGTTCTACAAGTCAATTTTGGTCAGTAGCCTGACTCCGTTTTGCGAAATATGATTCTATAATAAAAGTGAGAAGTCAGGGCTGAATCCTTCTCTATCACGTTTATGAATTCACCTCTTCTCACACTCATTTCAAACAAAAGAGAACGGCATTAATCATTTCTGATTAAGTCGTTATCATATAATTATTCAACCACAATGATTTACATGGAATCGAGTTCTCGCTCCTCAATGAGAGAGAGGACGCCCTTCATCAATCATTGCCCGGTTGGCATATCACATCGCGTTCGCAATCAAAGTGAGATATCATGGCACCTGAGACATCGGATGCAAAAGAAACCTTCGTGGAAACCGCTCTCAAACTGGGAGGGAGCAGCGAAGAAGAGGCACGTAAAACAGGAGCCCTTGATCGGGCCGATGAGCAGGTTGAGGATCTGTTCGATAAAAAATACCAGACCTCGGGTAGCCCGGCACATCTGGCAGTCTGGGGAGATGAGTTTCCTGTTGGGTTATTCAACCCCACCATGGAAAAGGCCGATGCGGCTGCTCAAAAAGTGATGGATGATTCCATCAATATCGTCCGCACCTTAAAGCGTGAAGGCCGCCTGCTTGATGAGAATCGAAAGATTTCCAATGACGCGATTAATCAACTGGCCGCAGCCGGTTACTGGGGGTTGCTGGTTGATAAGGAATATGGCGGAAGCTTTGTCCCTTTCACTGCCTTTGCTGCGTTTCTAACCCGAATGGCGACTGTCGATGCGACGGTTTCCGGTATGGCGTCGGTTCATGGTTGTATTGGGGCCGTCGACCCGTTGCGAGGTTTTGGAACCGACGAGCAAAAACAGAAGTATCTTCCCATACTCGCGAGCGGGGAACGTATCTCTGCTTTGCTTTGACAGAGCCTTGCGCTGGTTCCGATTTGACGTCCTGCGAACTTCAGCTGTTCTCGATGGGAATGATTATGTCGTGAATGGGGAGAAGCTCTTTATCACAAACGTCGTCCCTGGCAGAACGATTGGTCTGGTCTGTCTGATAGAAGAGAAGCCCGCGGTGCTGATTGTGGATCTTCCTGCTGAGGAGAGTGAAAACTTTCGAATCAAACCATATGGCATCTGGGCGCTCAAGCATACTTACAACCAGGGTATGGTCTTTAAGGACTTCCGTGTTCCCAAAGAGAATCTGCTCGTTCCCCCTAAAGGGGACGGGTTGACGATTGCTTATCACGGGTTGAACCGGGGGAGGATTGCTCTCTGCGCGGGGGCGGCGGGTAACATGCGATTGATGCTGGCCGATTTACTTCCCTGGGCTCATCACCGAATCACCTACGGGGCCGCCATCGAAACCCGGGAACTGGTGCAGCGCCGGTTGGGCCGGATGGCCGCCTTGATTGCCGGTTGCGATGCGCTCACCGAATGGGGAGCCTGGTTACTCGATCAGGGTTACCGGGGTGAAATGGAGTGCATCATCGCTAAAATCTTTGGTAGCGAAGCACAGAAGGAAGCGGCGATTGAATACTACATGAAGACTCACGGCGGTCGATCCTTCCTGCATGGTCATATGTTTGGCGATAATGTCCATGAATATCTGGCTCCCTGTATTTACGAGGGTGAAGGAGAAGTTCTGGGCCTCGCCTTTATGAAGTCGTTGATTAAAGAACATGGTAAAAAGTTCTTCGAACCTGTCGGAAAAGTGCTCTACGAAAACAAAATCAAGCAACCGAATCCGTTGAACCCGGTGCATGCGATTAAACTGGCGCCAGTCGCCCTGCCCTACCTCTTCTGGAAAACACGGCAGATGATGCCCGGTGCCTACAGCAAGGCGCAGCTGCCGACAATGCCCTCCAAGCTCGCCGAACTCGCTCAATTTGCGGCGAATCAGCTGCAACACGCGCGTCTCGATTGCAGCAATATGATGATGAAGCATAAGCTGAGTCTTCCGAATCGCCAGTGTGCGATGTCGGAAGTTTCCAGTCGGATCCAGAAGTTAATCGTCATGTTCACAACCTGCATGTGGGCTGGGAAACAACAGGATGAACTGGTCGTCGAGGCCGCTATTGTTCTCGGACAGGATCTCAAACGTGAAATCACGGGAGCCCGAGTAACCAATGAAGAATTGAGAACGGTCACTAAGTTAGGTGAAGCAATTGCTAACGGCAATTACAAACCGATCTCAGATATCGAACCGAATGAGATTCTCATGAATTATGAAAACAGGTAAGACAGAAACAGATTAGACCGAAACAAAAATAGACAATGGATCAGTTATGGTTCCCGAAATCGCTCGAGGGGAGTTTTAATACTAATGAGTAGTGCATTCAAGTTTGAGGAACTGGACGGAAGCATCGGCTTGATTACCTTCGACCTGGAAGGTCAGTCAGTTAATACGTTCTCCCAAAAGATTCTGCAGGAACTGACTGAACTGATCGACTCGCTCAGTAGTCGGGACGACTTACGCGGCCTCATTTTTCAAAGTGGAAAAGAAGGACAGTTCATCGCCGGTGCTGATCTGAAAGAACTCGGCGCACTCGCCTTTGCTTCAAAAGAAGCCCGACGTATGGGGATGCAGATCGGGCATAACCTTTTCAATAAATTTGCAAAACTCCCTTTCCCTTCTGTGGCATTGATCGCCGGTAACTGCATGGGTGGGGGAACCGAGATGATTCTCTCCATGGATTATCGAATCGCGGGGCTCCATCCGGCGACGAAGATTGCTCTGCCCGAGGTGAAAGTCGGTATCATTCCCGGTTGGGGGGGAACCCAGCGGATGCCGCGCGTTATTGGGATTAACTACGCGATCGAGATGATCTGTTCTGGCGAACCTGTTGATGCGAAACGAGCCGCCGAGATTGGTCTCGTCTTTGATGCGGTACCGGTGGAATCGCTCGTCGAAGAAGCATGCCGGTTGATAGAGTACACCCAGAAGACAGGTGAGTGGAAAAAGAATCGCGAAAAATTTCAGCAACCACTCGGCCTGAGTGAAGATCAGATGTATTTCAACTTCGCCGTCGCTGAAGGTTTTGTGAGAGGGAAAACAGGAGGGCATTACCCGGCCCCTCTCATCGCGCTCAAAGCGATGCAGAAAGGGTTGAATCTGCCTCTACAGGAAGGATTGCAGGTGGAGCTCGAACATTCAATGGAGGTGACCGGTTCCGAGAATTCAGCCAATATGATCTCGGTCTTCTTTGCCAATAATGCGGTTTCGCGAGACAAAGGAGTCTCGAATCCAGATATCAAACCACGGGAAGTGAAATCTGTAGGAGTACTGGGGGGCGGGTTAATGGGAGCCGGCATTGCAACAGCCCATGCCCGCATTAATTTCCCGACGACGATGGTTGACGTGAATCAGGAAGCGGTTGCAGCGGGACTCAAACGAGCAACCGATGTCATCGAAAAACGAATTAAAATCAAACGGGCCACACCGGAAGACATGCAGCATCTGTTGATGATGCTCAATACGTCGACATCACAAACGGCTTTTCAGGATTGCGATGTCGTGATTGAAGCGGTTCCCGAAAAAGAGGAACTCAAAACAAAAGTTTACGGTCAACTCGCACAGGTGATGCGTGACGATGCGATTCTCGCGACGAATACTTCCACGATTTCCATCACCCGCATGGCCGAGTCAGCTCCTCATCCCGAACGGTTCGTTGGCATGCACTTCTTCCTGCCAGTCGACCGGATGCAGTTGGTGGAAGTAATCCGAGGTGAAAAAACGGACGACGAAACTGTTGCCACGATTGTGAACCTCGCCAAAAAAATCCGGAAGGTTCCTATCGTCTGCAATGACTGTCCGGGCTTCCTGGTCAATCGGGTCCTGCTTCCCTACATGAACGAAGCGATGCTGTTGTTGCTGGAAGGGGTACCGATGGATCTGATAGACAAAGTCGCAACCGACTTCGGCATGCCGATGGGGCCGATCGCCCTGAGTGACATGGTGGGGCTCGATACCATGTATGGAGCCGGCAAAGTGATGAGTGCTGCTTACAGTGACCGCGTCGTGGATGTGAATATCGTCGGCGAGCTGGTCAAGCAGGACGCCTCGGTAAGAAAAGTGGAGCCGGCTTCCGACAGTTTGTCGGACCGAAAGCGAAACCGACAACCGACCCGGCTTTCGAACCGATTCTCGATAAATGTCGTCTCGAACAGCATGAACTCTCCGAAGCGGAAATCAGGGATCGCTTATTTCTCTCGATGCTTCTGGAGGCCGTTCGATTACTGGATGAAAACATTGTCGCCAGCCCGGCCCATGTCGATATGGGTATGATCCTGGGAACCGGCTTTCCCCCCTTCCGGGGTGGATTGCTCCGCTGGTGTGATAACGAAGGGGCCGCGAATATCGTTGACCGGGCAGATAAGCTCGCTCCCCTCGGTAAACGGTTCGAAGTTCCCGACTCATTACGCGAGATGGCAAAACACGATAAGAAGTTTTATCCCATCCCGAAAGAAATCGTCGAAATGCTGAAAAATAAACATATAGTTTGTTTAAACACGGAAACAGGATCCCATCATAGATTCAATTCACAAGTGCTCAAACGATGGTCTGATGGCTGTCGAACTGATATCTGGAGATCAACATGAAACAAGCGGTCGTCATTGATGCCGTGCGAACTCCCATGGCGAAAGCCTCGGCTGACATCGGCTACTATCGGGACGTGCGGTCGGAGGATCTTTCGGCGCACGTTATTAAGTCCCTGGTTGAACGAACCGGCATTGATCCTCATCTGATTGAAGATGTCAAATGGGGTTGTGTGCAACAGCAGGGAGAACAGGGATATGATATCGGTCGCATTGCCTGTCTGGTTGCCGGCTTGCCGGTTGAAGTTCCCGGTGTGACTCTCAACCGGAACTGCGGTTCGAGTCTGACTGCGATTAATGATGCGGCGATGTATATCGCGGGAGGGACCGACGACATCCAGATTGTGGTGGGTCGAACATATGGATCACATCTCCATGAATCAGGGATATGACCCCTGCCCGTCGCTCTTCTATAAATACAGCGAAGCGATGATGAACATGGGGATGACGGCGGAATATCTCGCCATGAAATATCAGGTCGGTCGCAAGGAGCAGGACGAGTTCTCGGTGCGAAGTCATCAACTTGCTGCAGAAGCGACCACCAGCGGTGCTTTCCAGAGAGAGATTGTTCCGACCTGGGGACGTGATGAAGCAGGACACAAATCGATCGTTGAGAAAGATCAGGGAATTCGCAACGACTGTAGTTTTGAAGGGCTCTCTGCCCTTAAGCCAGTCTTCAATCCGGCGGGAGGTTCTGTCACCGCGGGAAATTCGTCTCAATTGAGTGTCGGTGCGACGGCTCTGTTAATGATGTCAGAAGAGAAAGCGAACGAACTCGGTTACAAACCACTGGCAAAAGTCGTGTCGATGGCGGTTGTCGGTGTGGACCCCTGCGAAATGGGAATCGGTCCGGTACCGGCAGTTCACAAGGCACTACATCGTGCTGGGTTGAAGTTGGATCAGATCGGAGCGATTGAGCTCAACGAAGCTTTCGCGGTACAAGCTCTCTCGGTTCTTAAATGTTTGGGATTGGGAGTCGATAAAGTCAACCTGCGCGGTGGGGCAGTTGCCCTTGGTCATCCTCTGGGAGCGGGCGGCGCTGCATCGCGACGACCCTGCTGCATCGCATGCGTGATGAGAATGTGAAATACGGAATGGCGACAATGTGTATCGGTCAGGGACAGGGAATTGCGACGATCTTCGAGTCATGCAGTAACTGAACAGTGAAAGACTTCAATTAGAGATTAATGAAAAAGCACAAGCAGCAACTATAAGCCGATAAGTAAGCATCAAAATAACACCAGGAACGCTCCCTATGGTTAACTATTCGAATCTTGCCAGTATGCATCGGGCCAGGAGTGAGCGTCTGGGCTCGCGGACGGCTCTCCGTTTTAAACGTTATGGGAAGTATACCAACCTGACGTGGGAGGAGTTTCGTAATCAGGCCGATCAAACGGCAGCTGGATTAATCGAGTTGGGAATCTGTCCGGGTGACCGGGTCGCGATTTTTGCTGAGAACCGCTATGAGTGGATCATCGCTGATCAGGCGGTCTTCTCTGCCGGGGCTGTGAATGTTCCCCTGCACTCTCCATTAGCACCCGAACAGGCTGAGTTCCAGATCGCTAATAGCGGTTCCAGGGGTATCATTGTGAGCAATCAGGCGCAGGCTGATAAAGTCTTCGCGGTGATTGAAAGTCTGCCAGGGCTGGAGTTCCTGATTTCATTTGAACCAGTCAAATGCAACCTGCCTGAAGAGACTCTGCGTGTCTATTCCTGGGAAGGTTTAAAACATCGCGGAGGGCGTCGCCTTCATGAATTGCGTGTAGAGATTGATAAGCGGGAATCTAATCTGGGCGAACAGGATCTCGCGACAATAATTTATACCAGCGGAACAACAGGTCCCCCTAAAGGGGTGATGCTCTCGCACGGAAATATTCTCAGTAATGCGGCTGCGGTATTAAAGGTTGCCTCCGTACATCCACAATATGTTTTATTAAGCTGGCTTCCCTACAGTCATATCTACGCAAGGACAGTTGATCTGTATGTCAGTCAGCTCGGTGAAGGAGTGATTGCGGTTGGTGAGTCGGTCGATTTATTGATGCTGAACCTGGCAGAGGTTCAACCGCACTGGATGACAGCCGTTCCCCGGTTTTATGAAAAGTCTGGGCCCATGTCGAACAGTTACCGGAAGAAGTCCGGCCCAAGGCCTTACGCAAAATATTCAGGTTTCGCCTCGATCACCTTTCTTCCGGTGGAGCTCCCCTGCCCAAGCACATTTGCGAGGCGTTTAATAATGCCGGCATTCCCCTCCTGGAAGGTTATGGCCTGACAGAAACCTCGCCGGTCATCACTTTCAATCAACTGGGACAGATCAAACCGGGGACGGTGGGGAAACCGATTCAGGATGTTGAAGTTAAAATCGCGGACGATGGGGAAATTCTGACACGTGGTCCGCATGTGATGCTCGGTTACTGGCAGAACCCGGAAGCGACAGCCGAGGCGATTGTCGATGGCTGGTTCCATACAGGGGATGTGGGTGAGTTGGGTGCTGATGGGTATCTGACGATCACTGACAGAAAGAAAGACCTGATCGTCACCTCCACCGGTAAGAATGTGGCTCCTTCCGAGATTGAGCGAATCCTCAAGCAGGATCCGTTAATCGATCAGGCGGTTGTGTATGGTGATAATCGAAACTTTATCACGGCGATACTGGTCCCCGCTTTTGATTTAATGAAGGTGAAACTTGCTGATCAGGGTATTTCTCTGGAGTCAATGGGGAATTCATCGAACAACCCGAGGTGTACAGCCTGTTCGAAAAAGAAGTAAATCGCCTGATGAAACAGGTGAGCCAACCGGAACGGGTCCGCCGGTTTTCTGATTCTCGCCCGTCCACTCTCGCTTGAAGAAGAAGAGCTGACAGCAACATTGAAAGTCCGCCGGAGACATATCATCAACAAATACCAGCATCAACTGGACGAGTTATACAAGCACGGCGCATAGCGAGATTCTGGATTAAGTGTCTGATTCAGTCATTGATGACGATTGTTTTTGAACCACCAAGCGGCTGTGTTATTTGTCAATGATTTTTTACACATACTTTGGGTTCCACATCGAATTGGTTTTGATCATGGTGTTCATGATCCCGAGTAGTTTACGCATGCACGCGACAGCGATCACCTTATAAGATTTCCCCTGTTGCTGCAGGCGATCTGCAAACGCTTTGATCACTGGATTGGTGCGACGCGCTGTCAGCACTGCCATATATAAAGTTTTTCGTAAAGGAGCACGACCACCGTAAATTGATCGTCGACCACGGAACTTGCCACTGTCTCTGTTATAAGGAGCGACGCCCGCCAGGGCTGAATTTCTTTGCGGTTGAGAAGCCCCAGTTCGGGCAACTCCGTCAACAAAGTGGCGGCGGTCACCAAACCGATTCCCGGTACAGAGTACAGGATTTTCGACTTGTCGTCCCAGTCATCATCCGATTCGATGAGTTGGATGATTTGTTTTTCTATAGCGTGAATTTGTTTTTCCAGCATGGAAAGGACCATGTTCAAACTTTTTTTAACGGAACGACTGGTGAGATTTCACGTCGGTTCGATTCCGCGGTTCTCAAGTCGACAAGTTGTCGCCTGCGTGTGACGAGTTGTTGCAATTCCTCCTGTTTTTCATGGTTTTGCGGTATGGTTCGAGGTCGTCGTTCTTTAGCTGAACTGAGCGATGGTATGCGCATCGATCCGGTCTGTTTTAGGAGTATTCCGAGGGCTAAGGCGTAATGATGAACGTTCCGGGGATTTACGACAGCGACGAGATGTCCGGCGCGTAGCGAGTTCCGAAACGAGTTGACGCTGGTAGGCGCGGTCGCTTCGACAACAACGAGACAGGTTTCGATCTCGGGGAGGAGTTTGAGGATTTGCTGAATTCCTCTGGAGGAGTAGTCCACCGTTTTACGGGTGTCCTCTGGGAGGATGCAGATTTCCAGTGTTTCCTTGGCGACATCGATACCGACGAAAGAAGTGATGTGTTGTTCCATGAAAAGGTCCCAGTCTTGCGAATACGAGCTCGTTTTATTCTTTGAAGAAAGACGGCTCCGGCGGCTGTTCGGGTTTAAATTCAAAGACTGGCAACGATCCAGCTTGGTGACGGTCTCAGTGGACCCAGACACGAACGATCTATTACCAGCCGCAGGAGTATCCAATTTCTTATGCGAAGAAGTCTGGAGACAACCTGCAAGGTTCAATACACTATCACATCCTTTAGAATTAAACATACAAGACACTAAGGGCACAAAGATCCCACTGAAAATGGGCATTGGTCGCATACATTCAGTTCAGGCTACTTACAGCTGAGTAACAAGCCCCCTTATTTCGATTAGTTCATTGGTGTTGATCTAAAGTATTGGTTTAATCTGAAACACTTGGTGTCTTCGTGTCTTGGTGGTTCAAAAATATCCCAGGTTGGCTCACGACACTTTCTCTATTTCTTCAACTCCCGGCCTAACTCGTATAGAGTTTCCGTTTCCATGACTTGCGAGTTCGATTTGAAAAGCTCGCGAATGCCTGCTTTGTGGATTTTCATCTTCAGCCCACCGACGCCGATCGCCCCGTAAGTGATCAGGCCATCTTTTTCTTTAGCTTTGGCCATGACATCAATCCCTTCCAGCCCCACGGGAGGGACGGCGTTGAGGTCGATGGCGACTTTTCAGGTTCGAGAGTGATTTCAGCTGATTCTCGGAAAGAAACTGGACGCCAGCGGCACCGGAGGCGAGCAGGAAGTTTGCGTCATTCGCCAGGTTAATGATTTCCTCTCCGCTGGTGCTCCCTGCGGGAATGACGTTGCCGGGGTAACCCATCGCGTTTATTTTGTCCGCTGCTTTGGCTGCTTTTTCTTCCGTGCGCGAAACAAGTGTCGCTGTTCCCCCGGCTCTCGCAAGGAGTTGGCAGGCGCGGTACCCTACGGGGCCAGTTCCACCCAGCACGACTGACTTTGCAGAGGCAAGATCAAGATGCGAACCGGCCGACAGCACCGCAGCAGCGGCAGTGGTGACCGAACCATTCGGATCGAACATGAGTGAGACCCGCATCGGGCCGAAGAACGTACTCTGCACCGCTTTCAGAATCGCTTCGGCGTCGTCGGTGTTACTCCCCCCAGAAACAGAGCGGTGTTATTCAGGTCCTGAGGTCCGCGGGTGAAGATTGCCCCGTGAATCAGGGGAACAACATTCTCCGGCGTGATTCCCCCATAGGAAAAGAGTTCATCGACATCCGCATCGACGGCGACAACACGATCAAATGAACTGGGACGCGGGTCGGTATCAAGCTGAATTAGAATTTTCTTCATAGGTTCGTTAAATCAAAGGGCTTTGAGTTCTGGAAGGAAAATATCTTTCTCGTGATGTAATTATGTCCCACTCAGGGGCAAATAAACAGGCATAAAAAAACGGAGCAGACAGGGGTCTGTCTGCTCCGAAAGGAAATCTGAAGGTAGTCACTCCAGCAGAATTACGAAAAATACTGAAGCGAGTGGACGATACTGGACTCGAACCAGTGACCTCCACGATGTCAACGTGGCGCTCTAACCAAACTGAGCTAATCGTCCCTGGAAACTTACACCGAACCTGTGGCCGTTGGATTGCGTCAAACTAGCCAGCGGAAACGGGTTAGGCAGGTTTCTGATATCGTCAAAAGTTATGCTGTGAGAACTCTATCGTCAAGTGATAGAGCCAGATTTCGTCAGGAACTTCATAGAACCTGAATAAGAACAAGATTGAGTTCAGACTAAACAGGTTCTACCGGTCAAGCCGTGGTTGACGTCTTCTCGGGGCGTCCGATATAACTCTATATCCGCTAATGTGTTAGAGGAGTTTTAACCATCAGGGACAGGACGTTCCTCTGGTTACTCGAATGACAATCCCGGTTGGAAAAGTTTCACTCGAGCCCCCTGCCACAATTTCGTTCGCCTCTCGTATGGGCGAACTCACGCTTTACCACAATTAGGATGAGTTATGATTCACGTCAAACTGCCGGACGGTACCGTCAAGGAGTATGCTGAAGAGAGTTCTGCTTTGGATGTTGCTGAGTCGATTGGTTCCCGACTCGCCCAGGCAGTCGCTGCTGCAGAAGTCGATGGAAAAATTGTCGACGCCACCCGCCCCCTGAAAGAAGTCAGTCAGAACGGGGATGAAATTAATCTCAAGTTGCTGACCACCCGCGATGCTGAAGCACTCGCCGTGATGCGGCACTCCTGCGCACATGTCATGGCCCGCGCTGTGATGCGTGTCTATCCAAACGTCGGCCTGGCCTTTGGCCCGACCCTGGCGAATGGCTTCTATTACGACTTCGACATGGAACAGAAAATCAGCGAGGATGATTTTCCCAAAATCGAAGCGGAGATGAAGAACATCATCAAAGAGGCGGAATCATTCGAACGCTTCAGTCTGAGGCGGGATGAGGCGGTTGACCTCTGCAAAGAGCTCAATCAGGAACTGAAAGTCGAACATATTCAAACTGGCCTCGGCGAACATGACTCGGTCAGTTTTTATCGCCAGGGAGAGTTCGTCGATCTCTGCCGCGGTCCGCATATTCCCAACGCCGGAATCATCAAAGCGTTTAAACTCCTCTCCGTGGCGGGTTCGTACTGGAAGGGGGATGCGAATAATAAGTCATTACAGCGTCTCTATGGGACCGCCTGGTTCAGTAAGGATGATCTGAAAAATTACCTCGAACAGGTCGAAGAAGCAAAACGCCGTGACCATCGAGTTCTGGGACGTAAACTGGGCCTCTTCCAGATCAACCCCGATGTTGGTCAGGGGCTTTGCCTCTGGTTACCTAAAGGGCGACCATTCGTTCGGTGCTGGAAGAGTTCATCAAGAAAGAACTGGTTGAGCGTGGATATCAACCTGTCTATTCGCCACACATCGGGCGGGTGGAACTCTATGAGACCTCGGGTCACTTCCCCTACTATCGCGATTCGCAATTCGCCCCGATCTTCGGGCATGATGCAGGCCAGATGGTCGATGCCTGGATCCGTAAGTTGCAAGAGGGTGATTTAGACGGAAGTGAAGAATCAAAATTACTCGAAGCGTGTCAGGTGCTCGGTTGTTGTTTGAACCAGTACAACCCGAAAGGGTCTGTCGAGGACAAAGTGGCCGTCCTCCGGTCCTGGGAGAAACAACAGGAGCGATACCTGCTCAAACCGATGAACTGTCCACATCACGTGCAGATGTATAAAGCTCAACCGCGCAGTTATAAGGAACTGCCAGTTCGACTGGCGGAGTTCGGTACTGTCTATCGACACGAACAATCGGGAGAACTCAACGGGATGCTGCGGGTGCGGGGTTTGACCCAGGATGACGCGCACCTCTTCTGTATGCCCGAGCAGGTCGAAGCGGAATTCCGCGAGACCATCGAACTCGTCCGCTTCGTGCTGGACAGTGTCGGTCTAGACGACTATCGGGTTCAGCTTTCTTTACGCGACCCGAACAGCGACAAATACGTGGGTAGCGAAGAGAACTGGCAGCAAGCCGAAGCGGCGCTGCGAAAAGTGCTGACTGAATCAGGTCTGGAGTTCTCTGCTGAAGAGGGTGAAGCTGCCTTCTATGGTCCCAAGGCCGACTTCATGGTGCGGGATTGTCTCGGTCGCGAATGGCAGTTGGGTACTGTGCAGCTTGACTACAACCTGCCGGAACGGTTCCAGCTGGAATACATCGGTTCGGACAACCAGCGTCATCGCCCTGTGATGATCCACCGGGCTCCGTTTGGTTCGATGGAGCGGTTCATCGGGATGCTCATCGAGCACTTCGCCGGTGCATTCCCGCTCTGGCTCGCTCCGGAACAGATTCGAGTTCTCCCTTTAAGTCAGAAAACCGAAGAATATGCGATTGATATCGCGAAAAAACTGCAACGGGAAGGTTTCCGGGTCTCGACCGATTTGAACAGTGCGAAAGTGCAGGCTAAAATCCGCGACGCGCAGCTTGATCTCATCCCCTACATGATTGTCGTCGGACCCAAGGAAGAAGAGGAGAACGGTGTCTCTCTCCGGGATCGCCTCGAAGGTGATCTGGGAACCATGCCCTTCGACGAAGCGCTGGCCCGACTCAAACAGGAGGTCGCCGAGAAAACCATCCGCCAGGTCGTTAAGTCTTCCTTCGCCGGTCTCGAATCGAACGAGGGTGTTCAGAACGAATATTAAAAGTCCTGACTCACTGGTGGATCACAATAAATTCTGAATGAGTGCATGATTCAGATTTTTATCAATCGTTTCATGCCGTAAAAACTTTTTCCTCATTTACTTTCAGAATCGTAAATCCGATGTCCCCTACCGATGGCGAAAATAAAGTTCGACTGCAGAAATTTCTTGCCTCGGCAGGTGTCGGTTCCCGACGTCATTGTGAGGAGTTGATTCTGTCAGGACGAGTCTGTGTTGATGGTGAAGTCGTCAACAAACTGGGGGCGATGGTTGATCCGCACGCAGAGCGAATTGAAGTCAACGGCGATTACCTGAAGCCGGAACCAAAGCGTTATTACCTGCTTCATAAACCGGCAGGGTATCTGTGTACCAATAAAGATCCCTCCGGTAGACCATTGGCTGTCGACTTGATCACGCATGAGCACATGCGACTTTTCACGGTTGGTCGACTCGATGAGAGTAGTTGCGGTTTGCTGCTGATCACGAACGATGGCGAACTTGCCAACCGGCTGGCCCATCCCCGTTACCATATCACCCGGACTTATGAAGTGCAGGTGGCCGGTAGACCGACGAAAGAGACGTTGGAGACCTTGCGGGAAGGGATGTGGTTCTCGGATGGCTTCTTTAAAGTCGCACGGGTGAAACAGCTGCGAACTCGTGGGAACAGTACTTTTCTGGCGGTCGATTTATACGAAGGTAAAAACCGCGAAGTCCGTCGGCTCTTTGCCCGCGTTGGTCACAAGGTCATGCATCTGCAACGGGTTCGGTTTGGTCCACTCAGACTGGGTCGCCTGGGGCTGGGGAAATATCGCCCTCTGACTAAAGCTGAGTTCGACTCTTTAAAAGCATTGCTCGAATCCCCCACATCTCCCGAGAAAAAAAGTGTCTCCACTGAAGCTCGTCCGACAACAGCGGGCCGACGTCGTGCAGCCAAAAAACGAGCCGCGGAACCTAAACGGGAAGAATCACGACGATCGAGTCGAGGAACAGGACGCTTTGAAAGCCCCGCAGCTCCCAAGAGAAAAGAAAAAGCGAGCCGCACCCGCAAAGCGAAAACCGAAGTCCGCGGGTAAACCACCTAAACGAAAACCGGGCGCTGGTAAATCCCCGAAGAAAACCGGGTACTGGAAAATCGCAGGGGAATAAGCGAAAGTAGAGCCTTAACGTAATTTTACTCGCACTGAAGCATTTAACAAATAATTGAAGAACTATGAATCATCCCCTGCCCGGACTGGTCGCTACGGCCCGACAACAGATTGTGACCGTCGTCAACAGGAACAGCTTGCCCGTAACACCTATCGGATTCAGTTACGCTGCCCGGATGTTGCCCGACAGATTACTCCCGGTCAGTTCTTCATGATTCGTAAACCGGGTTGTCACGATCCTCTGTTTGGGCGTCCCTTTGCGCTGTTGACATCTATGAAGAAGCGGGGAGGTTGTTGGTCTCGATTTCGGTTATGTCGTCGTCGGGAAAATGACTTCTCTGATGACGACCTTTCAACCGGGTGAAGAAGTCGAAATCTGGGGGCCGCTTGGTAATGGGTTTCCTGAACCTGCCGGTGGATCCCTGATGATGATCGCCGGTGGAATTGGTCCAAACCCCTTCCTGGCAACGGCCCGCGAAGCACTCGGTTTACATACCTATGGCGATGGATCACGGGATTGCAGCAACAGACCTGACAGGTGACGCTTTGCTATGGTGCCCGCTCGCAGGAATACCTCGCCGGTGTCGAACGTTTTCAGAGTTTGCCTGGACTGGAAGTTCGCATTTCTACCGATGATGGAACTGCCGGTCATCATGGATATGTAACGGAATTGCTGCAACAGGCGATTGATGCTGGTGAAGCTCCTGATCGTGTTTATTGTTGTGGTCCCGAGCCGATGATGAAAGCAGTTCGTGACATCTGTGTGGTCGCCGAGATTCCAAGCTGGCTCTCGCTGGAGTCGCCTATGGCTTGTGGCTTTGGCGCCTGTTTCAGCTGTGTCACGAAAGTCCGCATGCCTGAGGGAGACTGGGACTACCGCCGGACCTGCGTGGAAGGACCTGTTTTTCCCGGGGCGGATCTGGTTTTTGATTAACCATTTCGTGCGCTTTTGCCACCGGGCACATTTTGTTCGCAGCTGCCCTGAGTGCAGGCTGGCGTTGGCTCTTCTGCTCCCGGTATAATTTAGATCAATTCGCGTTGATCTGAGTCGAAATGGTTGAGAAATGTATGCACATTGGCTAGTTTCAAAGTGTGTCTCATCATTAGATATCACTTCGAAGGTAACTTTCGGAGTACGTTTCGACTCTGTATGAATCATTTATCTGCTTTTATATAAGTGGATTGCACTGAAAGGCCCTGTGCATGACTGCTTCCTGCTGGAACTGGCGTCAAGTCTTTGTTACTTCGGCATCTCTCCTTCTGTCGAGCTTAATCTGTATACAGACTCTCCCAGCTCAAAAAGCTCTCGATGACGAAAACCTCGAGCGAGATATGAAGCGTCTTCCCGCTGTAGAGCTGGATGATGTGATGGAATCGATCGAGGTCCAGAATGGCTTTTCTCTGGAAATCGTCGCAGCCGAACCTCTGGTAGCCGACCGGTGGATGCCTGCTTTGATGCGAACGGGCAGATGTATGTTGCCGAAATGCGTGGTTATCCATTCTCTCAGTATCCAGTCAGTTATGATCCGAGTGCACCGGGACGTGTTGATGTCGGTATCATCCGTCTGCTTCGCGATACCGATGGTGATGGCAACATGGATAAAAGTTTTATCTTTGCCAAGGACATCAGCTGGCCAACTTCCGTCTGTTGTTATGACGGTGGTGTATTTGTGATTGCCCCTCCCAACCTGCATTATTTCAAAGATACGGATGGAGACTTTAAAGCAGATCACCACGAACTGATCGCCACTGGTTTTGATCGCAACAATGTGCAGGGTTTGGCGAACAATCTAAAGTGGGGGTTGGATGGTAAAATTTATGGCGCTCTGGATCGAATGGAGGGACATTAACCGGGACGGCAAAGAACTGCTTTCACTGCGCGGGCAGGATTTCCGGTTTGATCCCAAAACTCTGGAGTTCGAGCCAGTCAGCGGTGGAAATCAGTTTGGTCATTCCATGGACGACTGGGGAAATCGCTTTGAGGCGACTAACAGTAATCACATCATCCAGATTGTATATCCGCTGGAATATCTAAAACGAAATCCTTATCTCGCTGCTTCCGGAATCTCCAGGTCGATTGCAAAAGAAGGGGCGGCTGCACCTGTCTTCCGCATTTCACCTCCTGAGCCCTGGCGCATTATTCCGAACCAAACGTCGTACTTCCGACCCCAGCTTCGCCAAACGCTTACCTGCAAACGAACTGGTGCCTATTGGATTCTTTACATCGGCTACGGGTGTCACAATTTATCGCGGTTCCGCTTATCCACCCGAGTATCGGGGAATGCCTTCATCAGGGATGTCGGTGGGAATCTACTGCATCGCAAAACGATGACATTGGATGGGGCGACCTGGCTGGCCGAACGTGCTGATCAGGATACGGAGTTCATTCGCTCTAAAGATACCTGGTTCCGACCTGTCAACTTTGTGAATGCCCCCGATGGTTCTTTAATGGTTCTCGATATGTACCGAGAGACGATTGAGCCACCCCTACTCGATTCCTGAGGATATTAAAAAATATCTCTATCTGGAGAGTGGGAATGATCGAGGTCGAGTCTACCGCATGGTTTCTCCGATGATGAACCTGGTCGCTTATCCTCAACTTCAGGATGCCACAAGCGCCGATCTGGTCAAAGAACTCGCTTCGCTCAACAGTTGGAATCGAGAGACAGCCCAGCGATTGTTGATTGAACGGGGTGATAAAGCGGTCGTTCCACAGCTGGAAAAACTGTTCGCTGAGAGCAACGTATCACTTGGTCGTTTACACGCCCTGTGGACACTGCGTGACCTCGATTCGCTCCGTCCCGAGTTAATCATCCAGGCGATGTCGGACGAGGAGCCCTGGGTGCGGGTTCATGCCCTGCGACTGGCAGATGCGGTGATCAACAATAATACGGAGGTGGATCAGGCGGCCCTTAAGCTGGTTGATGATTCGGAATATATCGTGAAATGGCAACTGGCTTTCACTCTGGGGGAACTCAACACGCCTGAGGCGGTGAGTGCGTTGATCAGCATCGCCCGGCAGTACCCGAAAGATCAGGATATGCGGATTGCCATCCTTTCATCGGTGAATCCCATCGCTGAAAAAATGGCCATTTCCATCACTCGCGATTATGTCGAGAATAACCAGTCATCCTTAGCTGGATATGTCGTGGAACTTGGGCGAATTGTGGGTGCGCGAAATCAAACAGACGAAGTCGATCATCTTCTCGAAGTGGTCCTTAATTACGATGAATCGCTGGCTGCGAAAGAATTGGTCCTCTCAGCCTTGAATGAGGGTTTGACTCGAAGTGGTGCCGGTTTGACTGCCTATCTCGTTTCAGATCGTCCCTCGGCAACCATCAAAAAGCTGGCAGAAAATGAATTAAAGAACGCCGCGGATATTGCCACTGACGAGTCAGCAAGTGAGAGCACTCGCTTGCTCGCTGTGGAGTTACTGGCTTTCGGTGATTTTGAACTCGCCGCAAAAACTTTACCCGAGTTACTTGGTGCACAGGTTCCGCGTAAACTGCAACTCGCTGCGATTGATTCACTCGCTGAACAGAGTGATGCTTCTGTGGGCGAAATTCTAATCGAGAACTGGAAAGGCTACTCACCTGATGTTCGTAATCAGATTGCCGAGAAAATGACAGCCCGTGCCGATCGCGTAAATACACTACTTGCTGCCATCGAATCGGGAGAGATTAAACCGGCGGAAATTGCGCAGGAGCGAAAACAGGTCTTACAGAATCATCCGGACAAATCGATCAAGGAAAAGGCTTTGAAGCTCTTCCAGGTGACCAGCAGTGCCGAGCTTGCAAAAGTTCTGAAGGAGTATACTTCGGCTCTCGCGGGTACGACCGACAAGGAACGGGGGCATCAGGTCTTTGTGAAGAATTGTGCCGTTTGTCACCAGGTTGGCTCGGAGGGACACAAAGTCGGCCCGGAACTCGCTTCAGTTAAGAACAAATCCGAGGAAGACCTGTTGATCGCGATTCTGGATCCCAACCGCGAAGCCCAGGCAAATTATGTTTCCTACACCGCTGTTTCCAATGATGGCAAACTGTATACCGGTATCATTGTGGCCGAATCGGGTGAGAGCATCACCCTGCGGCAGTCAGAAGGGAAGGAAGTAACGATTTTGCGGTCTAATATCGATGAACTCTCCTCCAGCGGGCTTTCGCTGATGCCCCAGGGTATGGAGAAAAACATCACCCCCGCCCAGATGGCCGATGTGGTCGCGTTCATCAAGGGAATTGGTGAAAAATAGCCTTTAATTTCAGGGGGACTTCCAGGTCTGCTCCTCTTTATCAACTTGCCCACGATTCCCCCCTTCGTTAGAGTGGGTAAATAGAGACGCAACCTGTCTGAACTTATTACATCACCAATTTAATCATTAGAGACACAGCAGAGGATATTTTGATGAAGCGCATGATGTTCGCGTTGGCACTGATTGTTTCCAGCCTGACTGTTGGCATGGCTGAAGAGACCGAAGAAGGTTGGATCAGTCTGTTTAATGGCAAAGATTTGACTGGTTGGAAAATTAGCGAGAACGGAACCTGGGAAGTCAAAGATGGCATGATCAAAGCTTTCGGAGACCGCTCTCACTTATTCACCGAACAGGAATTCAAAAATTTCGAATTCAAAGCCGAAGTGATGACGACTCCTGGCTCTAACAGCGGTATTTACTTCCATACACAATACTGCGAAACATGGCCAACCGAAGGTTATGAAACACAGGTAAACGTTACTCATGGCGACCCTGTCAAAACCGGCAGTCTTTACAACGTGATCAAACTGTATGAGACTCCCGCCGAGGACAACAAATGGTGGACTCAGACGATCATCGTCAAAGGAGACACGATTCAGGTCAAAATCGACGATAAAATTCTCTACACCTATGTCGAACCTGCTGGTACTACCGGTGAGTATGAAGCGAGCAAAGGTGTGATTGGTCATCGTAAACTGAGCAAAGGTAGCTTCGCTCTGCAACAACACGATCCCAAAAGCGTCACTTACTACCGCAACATCCGAGTGAAACCACTCGAAGACTAATGTGACTGCTGAGTAGATAGATGCTATTATTCAGGTCCGGCTCCCTTGTGGAGTTCGGACCTGTTTTATTGTCTGACGATATTTTTAGCCTTCAGAATTTCTCTCAGAGAGAGATGTTTCATGCGTCTGGGATATAACACTAACGGATTAGCTTTTCACCGGTGGCCCGACTCGATTGATTTACTCATCGAAGCGGGATACAGCTCGGTCGCCATCACTCTGGATCATCACTGTCTAAATCCATTTCAGAATGAGCGAGCTCTGAAAGAAGAAATCCAGGTTGTTCGAGAGAAGCTTGCTGCAGCGAAAATGATTTCGGTGATTGAAACAGGAGCCCGATTTCTACTCGATCCCCGGCAGAAGCATGAACCGACATTGATCACGGCCGATGCAGATCAGCGTCAACGCAGGATTGATTTTCTCTGCCGAGCTGTCGATATCGCGGACCAACTTGGATCATCGGCTGTTTCCTTCTGGGCGGGAGTCCCCAGCTTCGAGGCCAGCGAGAGTGGTCTGGCAGAGGCATGGCTGATTGAGGGGTGTCAGCAGGTCACCAACTATGCCGAAGCTAGAAATGTGCTGGTTGCCTTTGAGCCGGAACCGGGCATGCTGATCGAAAGTTTCGATCAGTTCCAACACTTGAAAGCGGCGATCCCCTCACCTGCTTTTGGTTTGACTGTTGATATCGGACATGTGCAATGTGTTGAAGCAAAACCAATCGCCGATTATCTGCTCCACTGGGGTGATCTCATCTACAACATTCATATCGAGGACATGGTCCGGGGTGTGCACGAGCACCTTAGATTTGGTGAGGGAGAAATAGATTTCGTCCCTGTTCTTAAAACGCTGGACGATGTCGGATTTACTGGTGGGCTCAACATCGAACTGAGTCGACACAGTCACATGGCACCCGAAGTCGTTACTGAGTCGTTCGAGTTTCTTAATCGGATCGCGATCGAGGCGGGGATCAATCTGGCGTAATGCTAAATCTGGTCAATGAATTCCACCGGGAAGAAAGAGCATCGTCAGCAGGTAAAGTGTCAGGAGCAGGATCCCAAATCCCCGGCTGAGTTTCTCTGGAGAGATGAGAATGCCCACCCGGAAGACAATGAGAATCAACAGCATCGCCGGGAAAAGCAAGGTGTAAAACCGGGAGCCAACCAGCAGGCCCTCGCGAGTGACGGCCGCGGCTGCTCCTGTGACGAAGAGCACATTTAAGATATCGGCCCCGACAATGTTTCCAACAGCCAGTTCACCGTGCCCGCGCCGCGCGGCGGTCACCGCGGTTACCAGTTCTGGAAGTGATGTTCCAAACGCGACGAGAGAGGCGCTAATGACCGCTGCCGGAACACCGACTCGCTCTGCCGCAACCTGAACCATCGGGATCAAAATCTTGGAGGTCCCCACGACCAGAAAAATACCGAAGAGGAGTTTAAGCACAATTTTCGACATGGGAGCGGAAACATCTTCTTCGAACTCTTCCAGGACTGTCCCTCCATTCCGCTCCTGCCTGGCCCAGACGGCTGACATCCAGAGGTAGAGAGCCAGCAAACCGAGAAATAGAAAACCAACCCATTGTTTCATACTGCTTTGCACATTGCCCTGCATAACGTCCATTACGTTGGCTCCCCAGGGCCAGCAGACGAGGACCAGAGCGATTCCTGCGAAAAGTTGAATCCACCCCTGACGATTTACAATCCGTTTTGGTAGCGGCAACGGACTGATCAGACACGCGATTCCCAGTATGAGGCCCGTATCACAAATGATGGAGCCGACCGCATTCCCTAAAGCCAGGTCCGGGTTACCCTGGATCGCTGCAAAGACGGAAACAGCTGTTTCCGGCATCGTGGTTCCCAGGCTGACGATGGTGGCCCCAATCACGATTTTGGGGATTTGAGCCCGCTCAGAGAGGACGACTGCTTCGTCGACCAGCATATCGGCTCCCCAGCCCAACAGGAGGAGCAAACCGACAATAGAGGTAAACAGGAGGTACCAGGGCCAGGAAGTAATTATTTCGAGGATTTGGGCGTCCATCAGGTCTGTGGCTTTCTGGCGGCTTCAGTTAACAGGAATGCAGTCGTATTCAGGTGGGATCGATTCAGGGGTGATCAGCAAGATGTATCTGCTGAAAATCAAGGTCGAATTAGAGCGTTTCCGATTCAGTGAAAAAAAGGGAACAACTGTTTCGTCCTCTGGCGATTTATTGCGTAAAATTCCAGTGTAGCGAAAGTATTCCATCAGAACGATCCAG
This sequence comes from Planctomycetaceae bacterium, assembly GCA_041398805.1. Classification (GTDB taxonomy): domain Bacteria; phylum Planctomycetota; class Planctomycetia; order Planctomycetales; family Planctomycetaceae; genus Polystyrenella. Next base: position 130,997 of record JAWKUC010000012.1, read on the forward strand.
CCTGTGGTGAGGATCATTATCTTGCTGTGGAATTCTCTAAAATTTCAGGAACAGTTCTGTTTCCGGACAAGTTATATATCAAGCGGCAACTCCCTCGAAAGGTTGTCATGAATCACAAACAAGAATCTTCCGGGAAATCAAACTCAGATCAGGCACTTGTCTGGGAAAAAGTTATCCTGGAGGGGCACATTATCGATAGTCTGCTGCTACCCAAGGTGCTCGATTTGATCATCTCTCTCGGGGGGAGTTTCGAGTTTGAAGAAGTCGAAATCGGGAAAAAGCAGCAGGATGACAGCCACGTCGTCATTAAAGTGGGAGCTGAAAATCCAGAAACTCTAGATGAGATTATTCCAGTTAGTTGGGCAACACGGGGCCTGTTTATTCGATCAGTCTGATTGTGAAATGGCAGCTGTCGAGCAGAATGGTGTATTACCGGAGGGTTTATGCGACAACGAATCTGGCTACCGAGATTCGTGTCAAAGAGAAATGGATCCCGGTCTCTCGTCAGGAAATGGATTGCGGAATCCGTTTCGATCGTCAATCAATGTGGCTGATTGTGTTCCCATGTCCGATGTGAAAATGGGTGAGCTGATTGTAGTCGGTCATAAAAGAGTCCGGTGCAACCGGAAGAACGGCCTCGAGTAAGAATGCCGATCTCTTTCAGTTTATGAACAGCACAGTTTCCAGTGAGAAGCCGAAACAGGTAACCGTTCGGGAAATCGCAGCTGCGATGCGTGAAGCCCGTCAGGGGAGTGGTAAAATTCTGGTGGTGGCTGGACCTGCTGTCGTACATACCGGTAGCCGGGAACATCTCAGCTATCATCCGGGAAGGGTTTGTTGATGTCTTGTTCGCCGGGAATGCCCTGGCAACGCACGATATTGAGCAGTCGTTCTTCAACACCAGTTTGGGAATTTCCATGGAACATGGTGGTTCGATAGAAGAAGGTCATGAACATCATCTGCGGACCATCAATCGGATTCGTAGAGTCGGGAGCATTCAAAGAGCGGTCGAAACGGGACTGCTGAACGATGGCATCATGTACAGGTGCGTCAAACGCCCCATCCCCTTTTTGATGGCTGAGGAGTATCCGTGATGACGGGCCCCTGCCCGACGTGATCTGAATGTCCTGGAGGCACAACGGCAAATGCGGGAGCTTGTCCAGGAATTGTCTTTCGCTCTGATGATCGCCACGACACTGCACTCAATCGCTGTGGGGAACCTGCTGCCGGCTTCGGTGAAGGTGGTTTGCGTCGATAACCCGGCGACTGTGACTAAACTGGCTGATCGTGGGACTTTTCAAGCGGTCAGGTTGGTGACTGATGTGGAACCCTTCCTGCGTATTCTCAAGCAGGAACTGGAGGAATAGGAGGTTTGCGTTTAATAGGTTGTGGGTTGGGTGAGAGATTCTGGAACATTTTAATCCAGGAAGTCTGGATCGACTTTTCCGGTTAAAGTCCCTTTGACGATCAGGCCGATCTTTCTGAGGAGTGCAGATTTGTTTCCAGAGAAAGTGCGCTTAAATGCGGCTCTTACTGCCAATTTTAATGTTGATCCCGTTGCTAGCCGGTTGTGTCGTTACGGATACCGGTGTGACCAACCCCATACCGGGACTTTCAACAGTCGCAGTTGCTCCATTTCTGAATTTAAGCTCGGAACGAGCTGTCGACGGACGTCAATTTGCCGAAGCTTATTTCGCCGAACTGCAGAAAACCCCCGGTTTCGAAGTCGTACCCGTAGGTGTCGTTGAGACGGCGATGGTGCAGCATGGGCTGGAAGAATTACGCGGTCTGAAGACGCTGTGCGTCTGGCTGAGGTTCTTAATGTCGATGCCGTCGTTGTGGGGGCGGTCACTGATTACAAAGCTTATGTGCCTCCCAGGATTGGACTGAAAGTCTCCTGGTATTCTCCTCGAAACTGGGATTTTATTCCCGGTATGCCTGTCGATCCCCTTGCCAGAACACGTCTGGAGAATGAACAGGAACAACGGGAGAACATGTATCGCGCCGCAAATCGGCGACCTCTGGAGCTGGGTGATATGTGCAACTGCCCGGAGGGGACCTGTGATGGCCGTTGTCTCGCAAAAAATCGCTGCGCGTGTGAGCATGGAGTGGAACACTGCGAACATGCACATTGTGGTGGAATCTGTACCGGCGCAGACTGCCAGTATTGTGAGGAACATCATTCGGGCTTAGGGGCCTGGCTGAACCGTAAACATGCTGAAAATAAAGTGAAATGGTCCCGTTTCAAAAGAAATGAAGGACCCCTTTGAGCTTCACAAAGGACCTCGTGAAGATAAGACTCATCCCATTTCCCTGGCCCGATTATCGCGGTCAGTCACCTGACGAAGAAGGGGAGTAAGTTTTGGTCATTCGATGACCTCGAATCAGCCCCTGGCGTTGCCCACGTCAACACAACCTGTGACTGGTTCCAGGGTCCGAATCATTTCAGAACACCACCGGAGCAATGCAGGTGATGTTACCCCATGAAGAGCAGCAGCAGGCAACATTCACGGGCTATGGAATTGCGTCCTGCTGATGTTTTTCCGGAGCAACGTGTCATGCTCAGTTGCAGCTCCTGCCTTCGATGAAGAGTCACAGAGTGGCTGGGGTGATCTGAACGATCAGGTTCAGTTCTCGCAAATTCCAGCAGATCAAATCCCGGTCGCCCCCTGTACCTCAAAATACGAATCAGGAAGTTCAGCCAGCTCAAGTACCGGCGATTCCTGTACCTGCCGAATCAATGCCAAAAACGCATCCGTTAGATGTATACACGATATCACCTGGGGCTCCCCAGGAACACCAGTCTATCAGGAGATCAGGAATACCCGCCCATTCATGGAATACAGCCGGTTGTTTGATGCAACGGATGCTGATTTGACTAATTTCCGCGATTATTGCGAACTGAGCGGTGATCCTCGAAGTGGCAGTTGGGCCTCCCGATTACATCGATCAGATGATTTTATTCGGTTTGTATCACATTTGATGGTTAAGGAAATGCTGATGCTGCATGGTGGGGAAGCACGGCGGCGAATCATCTTTGTACCACGAAAATTCAAGTGATCAGTGGGTTCTGGGGCCGATAACTAAAGATGGACCCCTGTCAGCGATGCACAAGAGGGATAATTCGTCTAACTGAAGATTCAGTTGTGATGCGACCCTCAGCAAGGATGTTTTAGGAGGCCATTCAAGGAAAGAATACCAATGCACCGTGGAATGAACGTGATTGCTCTGGTCAAAGAATCAGAACGTTATATATTTTTATATGACGATTCCAGTCCACAGGTGTTACTTGAACAACTGGGCAAAAAAGGCAGCCGATCTGAGCTGAACTTTACCTGGTACGATGCGGCTATTCTGAGTCAGAAAGTACGTCGCATTCAGCAGGACGCAGGAAGCCGAAGCACGTAAGCCCCACTTCACCCAGAAATTACCTGGCTGTTAGCACCCGACAGATTTTCAAATAGCACGAAGTGTTCGTGCTTACTGCAATCAAGAATCTATGATTGCATGAAAAACGAGTCTCCCGCAGGTGATTTGATGTGTCTGCCATTGATGCATTTATTCGATATATGACCATCGAGAAAAATGCGTCTGAACTGACAGAAAAATCATACGCTTCAAGATCTCAAAAGTCTGATCGAATATTACACACAGACTATGTAGGCCATCTCTGCCCAGACCACGCGAGGTCGATGTTGCCCAGTTACGGCAATATGTCGCCTATCTTCATGAGTGCCAGTACTCGCGACGTACGATTGCACGCAGGTTGGCCTGTCTGCGGAGTTTCTTTCGCTTCTGCTGTCGTGAAGGACTGGCAGACAGCAACCCAGCCAAACCGCTACGCACACCTCGTCTTGGCTCCAGCCTGCCCCCTTTCTGACAACCGATCAGGTCGGCACCCTCCTGGAGGCGGACAAAACTGATCCGCAGGGACTTCGTGATCGAGCGATCCTGGAGACAATGTACTCTGCTGGATTACGTGTAGGCGAACTTGTCGGTTTGGATGTTGACGATTGGGATCGTGATGCGGGAATTCTACGAGTCTTTGGTAAAGGACGAAAAGAGCGTATCGCTCCAGTGGGAGATTATGCTACCAGGGCTTTGCTCGATTGGATGGAAGTTCGTAAACCGAATGCGAAAGGTAAAGCGGATTCCACCTCTGCAATTTTCTTAATCGCTTTGAAATCGATTAACGACTCGCAGTATCGGTCGGATGCTGGAGAAATATCTCAAACAAACAGGTTTAGAGACTGTTACTTCTCCGCATACACTTCGCCATAGTTTTGCTACCCATTTGCTGGATGGTGGGGCAGATTTAAGAAGCGTGCAGGAGTTGCTGGGGCATAAAAGCTTAAGTACCACTCAGATTTATACTCACGTATCTACTCGGCGTCTTCGCGAGACCTACGAAAAATCGCATCCGCATGCCGCCACCGCTTCTTCTGATTGATTGCCACGCTAAGATGGACTGAAACCTGGTCCTAACTTTGTGCTGGGCACCTTGGAAGCAGTTTCAATACCCTCTGATGGTTCACACTGACCCTCTTTTCGCAGTGTCGAGAACAACCACACTCGGGTTTGATAATAGATTTGAGCGTGCTGGCAGAGAAAGCGTCATTGTGGATCATCATGATCAAGGCATTAATGAACTCTCTTGAATTAGCTTTTTGTCTCGCAGAACAAGCAGCAGTTCTCTGGAAGAGATAAACTGCTGCTGCTGGCTGGTTCTCACGCATGTCGAGCAGGATTAATTGAAGTCGCTGATAAATGCACCCAGCAATCGTGAAGCATAATCCTCAGCACCTTGTCGGAAAATACCAGCACTTCCATCATTTTCTGCAATCTCAGAAGGAGATGCCTTAATTAAACAAGTTGACGTCAACTGTCGTTCGAACGCATTGAACCTTTGGCGAAACAGATAACTGATCTACCAGTAAAAAATCCCCCGGAAATCCTGAATTAGATCAAGACGAGGATTTCGTGAATATATTGATCAGCTCATCAGCTTATTGTTATTGTCTGACGACGCTGAGAAGGTTTAATTCGGGAACTGTTTAGCGTCTGAATCGTTGTAATGGATTAAAGCCGCGATCGCGCGACGAACGATCTCGCCCACGTCCAGGTTCATCATCTCCAGCGATACTCAGTGCATTTGGATCTCCCAACCCATCGGACTTATAGCTGAGTTGTTCCAGATTCGATCGTTTCTTCCAATTGCTTTTGAATACTTGTTTCGGCGATGTCTTTTACTTTCATAATGCCGGAATCATTGGTGAATAATGCCATTGAAGGAATTCCAGGTAGATCGCGTCCACTAGCACTTGGAATCTGTAAATCAGGATGTAGATCAGGGAGAGAGTTCAATTGGGTAGTCGACTGCCAGTAGCATGTCGTCCGAATAGTAAAGAGCAGCTACTCCTTATCGATTTTCATTTCGTCTGGTTTGACGACTTCTGACAGTTTCTCATCAATTATAAAGTCACAGTTTCGGGTTGAGACGTTCACTGAATCAGGGTGCCGAATTTCTCTAACCACTGAAGGCCTCGATAGTAGTTGCCCAGCGATTCTGAGTTTCCTTGGTTCTTTGGTAACGTAATACTGCAGGTCATCCACGACGGGGATGGGTAGAGTCAGTTACTCCAGGAGATTCACGGAATTCTCCTTCCGTAATTTCAGGTGAAGCGACCTTGTATAATTCCTTCTGATAGTTTGGGTTTGAAGATCAGTTTCACCCGGTAGCGATAGGTCTGTCCCGCTTCGACGGAAAAATGAGATAACGGAACAGGAGTAAATTGTTCTCGCAGTGGCTGCTTCTTTCAGCTTGGCAACAATTTGTTTTTCCCGTTCATCGGGTGACTGGTTGAAATTTCACATCCAGAAAGCTGTTAGCGGTATTTGTACCGTTGGAGCGGAACTGATTCGGGTCATAGGAAGAGTTAGTGAAACCAGCTGTTTTCTCCTGTGCCTCCTGTTCTGCTTTTTTCCTGGCAGGTTCCCGGTCCACCATTTCCGAGACAATTTTTGTCTGCTGTTCAATCTCTTCTGGTGAAAGAACATAGTTTTCCGATCAGTGGATGAGTGGCGTATTTACCCCAGCTACCTCGGGGATCGGAGAAGGAAGGGGCATTGTGAAGATGTTATTTGTAACGAACTGATTGACGACCTCTGGAAAGCCCGCAGAGCGACTGAGAATTAATTCTGTGACGTGGCGGCTGACTTCACTGCCAATCACCGACCCGGGGGTCTTTCTGGTTGAGCTACCTGACGTTCGATTTTAAAGTCATAAAAATACTGTTCGATATTAGCAGCTGATTGAGCCATGGAGCTGGAATTCATTGCCTTCCAGTAATTCCAGTTTTTGCTGGCGTACTGGAAAAACTCCAGTTACAGAAATGAATCGATGGGGGCTCAGTTTTGGCCGGAACTGGTACGAACCAGATTCTGTAGATTGCGTCGTCGTTCACGCCCGCCACCATCATCACTGCTTCGACCGGTAGAGGCATCTGGCTGTTGAGCATTATTTGGTCTTGATCGATCGCGCCCCCGATTCATCGCTGGATTGCTGGCTGCCTCCTCTGCTCGCGCTGTGCTTCTTTGTATTGGGCGAGTTGTTCTGGTGTGAATCCAAATTGATTGAAGAGCTCAGAATTCTCAATGGAGAGTTTATCCTCACTGGTGCTTTCAATTTTTTCCATGGCAGTGCCTACCTGGTTCATCTTGGTCAGATCAATCAATTGGAAGCGAGTTCTTCCACTGTCTCCTTTCAAGCCACTTGCTACAGCCAGAAACTGGGGTTCTACAGCTGGTTCCTGCTCTTCCAGGATGGGCCAATCCATATCTGGTACTGAATCCATATTTGTAGACAGCGATAGGGTGCGGGATTTGCTGGATTTTGTAGTCAGGTTTGAGTTTGCCTCAAAGGTCTGTTTTTCTTCAGCAGTCCAGCGCTGCGTATAAGTTGTCTTGGCGGCATCAGCTTTTGCCATTAAGTCGGCCGGGTTCTTTTGCTCCATGCTCCAGTTGGTGGCAGCCAGGCAATAGAGAACAAACAGGACTGCAAAACCAACCAGAAACTTTTCTACATGATTAATGAAGAAAGTTTTGTAATTAGCAGTTTTGATTTTTGTGATCAGGTTTTTGAAATTCATGGGTTTTTTCCGAATTTCAGAGTGTTTGTTAGGTAGTAAATCTGATGTGATTGCAGAAGAATTGTATGCTTCAGAACGCTCATCATTGATTAATGGACGGAACCTGTCATGAAGTATTGCTTCTGAATTATCCTGCTTTTCAGGTGCAGGATTCTCAGGTTGTGGATCCGCAGAATTCAACTTGTCCAGAATTGTTTCCAGCTTGAAGACAGCCATGTAACCTGTGATCGCAACGTCAGCCAGAATTGGATCCGCCAGCAGATTCTCTGCTATATCATCCAGGTTTGCTTGCTGAGCCTGGAGTTTGCCGCAGGTGCATCTGCGGTGGGTTCTTCATCGTCGTCTCCACGAGACCTTCTTGATGAACTCCTTCCGGAACTGCTTCGGGAGCTAAAGTCACTTATAGCATGTTTACGGGAAACAGATTGAACTCGAGCGACCACAGTTGGGTATTTCATGTTGGTCAGGTTACCAAGGAGTTCAGGTAACTTGCGATGATCCATCGTACTTGAGTTCAATGTAAAACCCGCAGGTTACATATTCTTTCGTATCATCCAGGTCGATGTAACGGTTTTCTTTGCGTTTGACAAAAGATTCAGTATCGACCTCAATTTTATCCAGTTCAGGTTCTTTCTTTTCAGTGGCGGCGCGTAGCGGCAATTTCGCAACCAAATCTCAGTTGCTCCTGAGCGACTGGCAGATTCTTCTTCTCGGGCATTTTGTAATGCCTTTTGTTTTTCTTGTTCCTCTCGTCTGGCGAGTGCCTTCGCCTGATCAGAGTCCGGGTCTAACTTTGCTTCTCCAAACTGTGATGCGGGTGAGAAAGCGGCCATATTTCCTTCAACTCTGGTTTGTGTTCCAGCAGTGGGATCCTTTGCCTGAGCTTCTTCCATAATGCTCTTGGCCTGTTCTTCGGCACGTGCCCGGTCACCTCTGGATACAACATTTCCTTTATCTGCTGCTAATAATTCTCGCGTGAGCGAAAGCCTGATTCGCGTCAGAGCTTCTCTGACGACTTCCTCGAATCCGGCTGGATCGCGAAAGTCGGAGTATGACCCTGCGACCAGGCGGATTTTCTGGATCTGTTTGATCCGTGAGTCGCCAATGGAGGTGGCTGAAGAATTGATGTCTCGAATAGAGTCGACTATAGAACTCAACAGGGGTAATCTTCGAGTGCATCCCACATCTGCTGGTCAACGGGAGATTTTGAATTTCCAACCAGTCTTTTGAGTCTGGATAGCCTTCGATCACCTGATCTTTTTCAAGATAAACAAGCCCAGCTTTGGTAAATGGATCATATGGTTCGAGTCGCTCTACCAGATCATCGAGCGGCTTTTTCTGGTACCCATTATGAACTCGCTTTCCCGTTGCGGGTAATGTGCCAGCAGGATTCCGTCGAATGTTCGGGTCAGAAAATTGCTGGCGGTATTTCAGATTCTTTTCGGCCACAATCTGGGCAACTGACTCAGGCCAGGTGATATCAGCTTGTTGCGAACGGAGGATTTTTCAATCGATTGCTGCTGTTGTTCCGTATTCAATTGATTCAGCTTTTCAACTTCATCAATCCAATTCCGATTCAGGCCTTTACGTTCTGAATTTTAGCTTCGGCAGCTGCTGTTCCCTTTCCGAGTCTGGATGGCATTGTTGGATGCATCTGCCATAGATTGCCAGGCCCAAATGGGAAGGATGATTACGACAAAGCCAGAATCCAGTAATGGTGTCATGTAAAGCCAGAAAAAATGCTTTCACTTTATCCATTGTGCTCAATCCTGAATGGAGTTGAATCAGAAACGATTGTTGCTGAAATTAGTATTTGTTTGTAATCAGGTTAGTGTGTTAACTGCGAGTAAAGAGATTCTGTTGTTTATTGCAGATTACATAATACTCTAATCACGTCCTGATGATCGCTTCCCTGAACTTGGTGCGGCACTGGGTGCTGCAGGAGGTGCTGATTTTATTTTCTGAAAGTTCTTGTCCTTCTTCTGGTGTCTTACCTCGTAGATTATCCGGCAAGGAATCCGAATTCGATTTTAAAAGAGGTTTCCAAAATCGTCATTTTTCTTCTTGTCCTGGTGTTCCTGGAACGGGTTGAGTTCAGGAGTGAATGTTTCGTCGATTGCGAGAGCGACTGCGACGGTCACCCTCCTCGTCTGATTCAGTAGCGTTTTCTGGAGTTTCTTTGGGCTGCTCCAGTTCAACTTTGGGTGCTTCGAGAAACTCGGTTGGATCAAATTCGTTTTCGTCAGGATTAAATTCGCGACTTTCGAGGTTTGTAATCCGATAGAACAGCGTAATGGATACCTTGTTGTCCTGCTGGGAAGGTTAGTCCACCGGGCAGAGGCAGATTCCATTTCTGGAAGATTTTAAGTAAGGTGCTTTTAACGTAACCCTCACCGGCACCATCGACAGGTTTATTCTGATCGTAGTGGTAGCTGATCCCTTCCAGCGTGAACAGGTAGCCGTTGGTGGAAGGGGATTATCCGCAGTCACGATCTGCAAATGTTGAAGCAGCCGCATCGTTATTATCTTTTATATTGTTGTACCAGTTGGTTAACTGGCTGGCACTTTGCTTATTGGCTTTGATTGAGGTCAGACGGATCATGCTCTCGTTCTTTTGGTCCATGCTGTCAATCAAATCCGGGTTGTCTGAGAGCAGGCATTCATCGATTGCTTTATAAACCTCCAGCCACATTTCTCGGTTGTCTACAAAGCTGGTAAAGCTGTTTGCCTTGGCAACAATTTTTTCATTCTCAGCAACAAGCCCGTCATATTTGGTTTTATTAGATTGAACCAGTTTTTGAATACTTGTGGCTTCGTCTTCAAATTTCCCAAACTTTTCAGTAGAGACAGAACCTTTGACCATCGAAAAGTAAGTGTCGAAAGGGTAATGCCGGCCATGATGGTGGCGGCGATCACCAGGAGCCCATGGTTTTTTCTGACGGATTTTGCGTGTCGTTAAAATCTCGGGAGGCAGCAGGTTGGTTGTGATACGACACTGATTCAACATCTGTAAGCCAATGCCGTAGGGAACAGCATAGGTCAGAATGTTCTCAGTGAAGAGTGGTTCGCTGATGACCTTGTCGCCAACTAATTCATTGAAGGAGTCGAGGCGTTCGACTTCGTACTGTAGATTCTGTTGGAGGAACTTCTGTAGACCCGCCATGCGGAAACCGTTCCCCACACCGACAACCCGTGAGATCTGGGCATCGCGGTTCACGCTGGAGAAGAAACCGATCGAGCGCTGAATCTCGGCCACGAAGTTATTGAAGACAGGACGTAAGGCCTGGAAGACCGCCCGTGGATCAGGTGAACGGGTTGCATTGCATTTCAGGTGTTCTGCCTTGGCGAAGGTCAGTTTCATTTCCTTGGTCAGTGCATGAGGTGATGGTTCCCCCAATACCGACGTTTCGGGTCCAGATTTTCTGTCCATTGGAAACGATGAGGTGGTGTTATCGACACCCATATCAAGCAACAGAATGTATTCGCCAGTGGCCCCTGCTTCGTCCCCTGCTCAGGTCCCAGTTGGTCGTATGTCAGAAAGTTGAACAGAGCGAGCGGAGCTGTTTGGATTAAGTGGAATTCGACTTTGGCATCTGAAAAGGGAGGAAATGCTGTTCGATCAGATCCCGCTTCATGGCGAACAGGCCGACTTCGGCATCGAGCATGTAGCCCGTTTCTTCATCAACCCAGAACCGAAGGTTTGATAATCCCAGATAACCTCTTCGAGATCGAAAGGGAATCTGCTGACGTGCTTCAAACTGGACGATGTCTTTAATTTTACGGCATCCATGGAGGGGAGCTGCACAAAACGTGTTAAGGCATCTCGTCCAGGAACACTGATTCCGATGGAATCGCCGCTGAGTTTATTCCGTGAGAGGAATTTTCGATCGACTGAGCAATCAACTCTTCGGGAATGGCATCAGGCTGACTCAGAATTTTCGGGTGGGGAACATAATCAAATGCGGTCGCCACCACTTGTTCTATTATCGTTGTATTCCAAGCAAAGTCAACTTTGAGGGCAGCTTGTCCAATTTCAATGCCCCATGCGCTCGTTTGCTTGCCATTAGTAATCCTCATTTGAAATGCAGGAATTCGTTTAACAGAATGCTGTTGTATTATTTATTCTCAATCAGTGATGCGTCAGAAAGTGGAATTCTGACAGCTGATGATTATTGAATGGTGTTATTAGTCTGGGAATATTTAAGAACGGAAACGTGCTCTAGAAGGATTGATGGAGATTTAGATGTGAACTCATGAATAGGTTCCATGAGTAGTTTCAGCAATCAAATCTCATCCTGTGAAATGTAGGATTCTGATAATTCCTGTATATTATAGAGTACGATCTGTTCAGCTGAAAATTGGGAATTCCGGCAGGAATTCTGGCCCTGAGAAATGTGAGAATCGCCAGAGTTTAAGTATTTCTCCTAAGTTTAAAGCTATCAAGCAACTTCTGGATTAGTCAACCACAGTTCCCCGGGTTGCCCCGGATTTAACTGCGATGCCTATAACCGGTACATTTATCCGGCCCAAAGAGTCGTAATTGCGGTTTCGCTTAAAGTATGACGAAAGTCGTGGGCCCGCTGAACGCTACGAGAAATTCGTCCGTGGGACGAGACTTCCTATTGTAACAGTTTTAGGACGGGTTTTCTCGAAAAGAGTTCCGAATTTGAGTCGGAAAAATCAAAATTGTCAGGTGATTCCGGTAAGCTCCATTTTGAGGCTGAATTCCAATTGAAGTGGTGGGTGCTGGTTAAATTTGCAGATTATCAGAGGCCTGAAACACACCTGATATCGCAATTTGCTAAAATTCGACAGTCGCCGTGCCAAGCCCTGAGCGATTACCAAGACTTATGCTGTAACCAGCCTGACGATCAGGGTTTCATCAGGCGGATTTCGATTTAGAAAGAGCGTTTCCCGTGCTCAGTTATCGAAATCTGTACCCTCATTCCGACCTATGACCTAGAAGACTTTCAAAGGATCTGGAAGAGACTCAAGCGGAAAGTCTGCTCAACTGTTTCGCTGTTATGTGGCATCCCCTGCTGTTGGCGAATGTTACTCAGCTGCCGACATGGCGTCGCCTGGAGTCCGAACCAGGTGTTGTTGACAGGTTAGTCCTCGTTCCAACTGCGTGTAGCTGGGTGTCCCCGATTTCGCGGATCGTGTCTTACAGGCGGGAGGTTCCGTCATTGAAAGGTCTGGTGACCCGGGAAGAATGGCTGGAAGCGATTCGGACTGCGCACAAAATGAAGGCCAACTTTATATAAGCGACCACCACAACATGAACACGAACATGATTATGTCCATGATGAGGGGCATCATGGTGAAGAGTCGGCTGAAGATGCTTCTAGTAACCTTTCTGATTTAATCATAAAAACAAGAAGTTCATTAGCGGAAGAATTCGAGGCGACGAATCCGAAGAGAAGCCCGCGGATTCGACGAGGACAAGGACCTTAAACAAACTTTCGCCCGAACTTGAGAGAGATTTCCTGGCGCTGGTTTCGCTTACTGCAAATTGAGTTGCTGGCGCGGCAGATGCATCATTTCTGCGTCTGTGGATGAGATCTCCTTGCGGCTCTGCTGCAGTAGGGCTGCCAAAAGTGCGCTCGAAGGAGAGGATGCCGCGGCGGCGTGTGGGGTTGAATCGCTGCTTTGAATTATTACAGGATGTGCGGAAATCTTCTATCCGGTGGAATCGTTTCGGGTGATCTCTGTCTGTTGACGCCCGATGCCGGGCGGACCCGCCCGATTGAACTCTGCCAGCGAGCGAAAGTTCTGCCTGGAGTCAAATTCTGCGGACTCAGGGGAAACTCCACCGGGAACAGGGTATCGTCATCCCGTGAACTTCATGCTGACGGCTGCTGAACTGGAAGAGTTAAATAAGAAACAGCCCGCAGCTTGTCAGGAATTGGCAGAGACCTGGAGGATGGGCAAGATCGATTTCTGTGGGGAAGAACTCGATCGACCAGCGATGTTGCAACCGCTGGAGTCTGTTCTCTGGAACTTCCGTACGGGGCATGCAATTTATGAACGAATTCTCAAACAGCGTCTACAGATGTGGGCGCGTCGCCGGTTTGGATTCAGCACCTTACTCCCCATGCTGTTAAACCGCATGGGCTATCAGTCGGCGTTCCATTTTGCGGCTGGATGATGGTCTGTATCCGGATGAAGAGCATGCCGGTTTAGATGGGAAGGTGCTGATGGAACCTCAATTGAAGATGCCTGTAGTCGTATTCCGATGGCGGCTGATTCCGCCAGTGGCTTTCTAAAAATTTCCGCAGCGTCTTGCGGAGAGCATGCAATCTGACAATGTGGCGGGGCAATTCTTGCCCGGTATCCGGAAGAGAAAACTCCCTGGATGGAAGATTTGCGACGCATCGCTGCCTACGCGCCCCAGTCACGGGAAAATTTGTAACCTGGGGAGAGCTGTTCAGCCGGGTCGACCATTACAGCAAAGGTGAGCAGTTCTCTCAGAAAAAATACTTCAGCCCGGTGCTGATTCAACGAGTGGCGTATGAGCTAAGTGATCCGATCAGTCAGTTTGTCGATCATTTCAGAGGCGGACGGAATTCGGAAAAAATCGAATGGACGGAGGCGATCTATCACATCCTGCTTAATAAACCTCTGGATGATCTCAATCTGGAGAAACTGGAAAGATCGGATTGAATCATCCGGACCAGTGAGTGAGTTACCCCCCTGCAAGTTGGGGAGAGACGATAGATGCCGAAACGTCGCCTGAAGTCGAAAGCTCGGAGACAACCTCTCTGGATGTCGATGACGAACTCGCTCAATCTCTTGCCACATCAACTCAGCAGCTAGCCAACCTGTTCAAAGCTGGTGAAAGCCATGCTCCCGGTACGTTGTTGTTCATGCTCTGCCTCAATCACGTCGAACTGTTCTGGAATGGCCGAATGAAGTTCCCCTGCCGGAAGTGAATGATATTGCGCGTTCAGGAGTGCAGTGACCAGAAGCATGTGTCGTTGATCTACCTGCATGTGGGTTTGCCTGGTTGCCCGAGGCGAAAGCAGCTCCTCGGCATTGCCTGAGCTGCGTTATCCGGCCATTGAAGAGAACATTTTGCGGAATGAATTCTTCGAAGTCCATTTAAATCCTGCTACAGGGGGATTGCGAAAATCAAAGGTCTGGAACGGTCACCCGCTCGTTTAAGCCAGCAGGTCGCTTATCGTTTTCCCCGGGAGCAGGAATATGTGATGACCGTGGATGGTGATGAGGAGCGTGTGAAATCGTTTTATTCAGAGCCAGTTTGTCGACGTTGTGAATTGACGGTGACTGGCCTGTAATGAATGAGATCACTACAGAAACGGACTTGTATGATCCTGTACGGTCATTGAAGCTCGCCCGGGTCAAACAGATGACGCGCGTCTACCGGGGGTGCAAGTTCGTGGATGTCGAACTGGAGCTGGATATTAAGCAGATGCCGCTGGCCGATCCGTGGAACAATTATTATGGAATTCGTTTTGCCTGGAATGATTCGGGGGCCAGCATTACCCGGACCATTCAACATGCCGGCTTTGGATTCGAGAGGATCGGTTTGAAAGCCTGGTTCGATTGAAATTGCTTCCGACGAGACACAGACGACTCTGTTACTTCCCGGGCTTCCGTTTTCATCGGGCTCAAGGGCGAGAATGCTCGACACCTTGCTGGTTACAGGAAAAGAGCAGGCAAGAAAGTTCAGCTTTCGGATCTCACTTGATAGTGTAGCGAGTTTTGCACTGGAAAATTTCACTCAGACTCCCTGCTCCCTGCAGGGTCAGGCCAGTCCTCCAGCGAGCGGCTCAACCCTGGTTTCCATTTCAATACCCGGCATGTCCAGCTTCTGCGATTTCTGCCAGCGACTCCTCCAGAGCCGCAAGAAGGAAAGTGAACAGGCTCAACCGAAATGGCTTTTGTCTAAGATTAATGGAAACCTCCGGGCAACAACGCCTGTTGCATATCAATACTTTTCGTCCGGTTGTCTCAGCTCGGCGGCGGGATTTCACAGGTCGCACCATGACCGAACTGTTAACGACTGAAGAATCGGTCAGTTTATCTTTCTCCTTATGAAGTAGCCGAAATTGAGATCTGGTTTGGTTGATTTCCAGCCATGGTTTGTTAATTTCAACGGTTATATCTATCAGCCAGGATGGCGGTTTAGAATTCGGCAGGATAAAACCCGGTAGAATCGGAAACCATGATCATTACCATTGATGGCCAGCAGGTACGGGAAAAAGTACCGTGGCTCGCGGCTCTGGCAGAGCGATTAGGGTTTCCTGTTTCTGGATACCGGGGCTTTATATCCGCGCTTATCGCCTGGACCTGTCTGCAGAAGAATGTCCCGTTTGACGATGTGGCTGCCATAATCGATCTCGCCAGACAGATGGAGATACGGTGGGAGGAAGCACGGTTGTGGGTAAATGACGTCGAAGTCACTGAAGAGATTCGATCGGCCGAGGTCACCCAGGGGGCATCTCAAGTGGCCGTCATTGCTGAAGTACGCGAAGCATTGAATGAAGTCCAGCGTCGAATTGCCGACACGCAGGATTTGGTTACCGAAGGGCGTGATCAGGGGACAGTTGTCTTTCCACATGCTGAATGCAAATTCTTTCTGAATGCCTCTGCAGAGGAACGGGCACGGCGACGTTATCTGGAATTAACCAACCAGAACCAGGAAGCGGAATACGAAACAATTCTGGATCAAATTCAGGAACGGGATGAACGGGATGCGACCCGGGAAATAGCCCCTTTGAAACCAGCTGCTGATGCGATTCAAATCGATAGCACCGAACTTACCCCGGACCGGGTGCTGGATGAACTGGAAGAGACTGCCAGGCAAAAAATGAATTAACTCCGAACGCACAGGATAGATTACGCAGGTGAATAACAGGTTATGCACATGCGTATTCTCTTCTGTACTCGTCAAACACGTTTAATTGACTATGATTGAAGTAGAGTCCACAAGTTTCCTTAATATTAGAAATGGACTGTGAACATGGAACCGTTGGATCTGCGGGAGTTTGAGTTAAAAACAGTTGTACGTCAGTTGACGATTGATGATTATGAAGAATTAGTTGAGATGGCTCGGCTTTGTTTTCCGGGTATGCAACCGTGGGACCGTTCTCAGATCGAGAGTCAACTCGAGGTCTTTCCTGAAGGTCAGATCTGTGTCGAAATTGATGGAAAGCTGGCGGCTTCTTCATCCAGTCTGGTTCTGGAATTTGATCCCAGCCTGGAATGGCACAACTGGAAGGCGGTTGCTGATGAAGGATACATCCGCAATCATAAAAAACGGGGCGATACTCTGTATGGTATCGAGATTATGGTGCATCCCGACTATCGGGGGATGAAACTATCCCGTCGTCTTTACGATGCCCGTAAGGAATTGTGCCGCGAACGTAACCTCGCGAGAATCATCATTGCGGGTCGAATTCCAGGCTATCATAAGCTGGCCAATAAAATGTCGGCCCGGGAATACATTGATCATGTCGTGAATAAACAGGCCTACGACCAGGTGCTGACCGCACAGCTCTCGAACGGTTTCTCAGTACAGGGTTTGATTCCGAATTACCTCCCTACTGATACAGAGTCTTGCGGGTATGCCACCTATCTGGAATGGACGAACCTCGATTACGTTCGAGGGGCGAAACGACGTTTTCATCATATTGTGGAACCGATCCGTATTTGTGCCGTGCAGTATCAATTACGAACGATCAGCACCTTTGACGAGTTTGCCCAGCAGTGTGAATTCTTCCTGGATACCGCTTCCGATTACAAATGCGACTTTATTCTCTTCCCGGAGCTGTTCACCACACAGTTACTCTCTTGCGTGGAGGCAAGTCGGCCCGGTCAGGCGGCCCGACAATTAGCCGATTTCACCGAGCAGTATCTCGATTTCTTCACAGAGATGGCGGTTAAGTACGACATTAATGTGATTGGTGGTTCCCAGTTTGTGATTGAACATGACAAGCTTTACAACATCTCGTATTTATTCAAACGGGATGGCTCCATTGGGAAACAGTACAAAATTCACATCACTCCCAGCGAACGGAAATGGTGGGGTGTCGTACCGGGAGACCGGGTTGAAGTCTTTGATACTGATTGCGGTGTGATCGCGATCCAAATCTGCTACGACATCGAATTCCCCGAATTGACACGTATTGCCGCTCAAAAGGGGGCGCAGATTATTTTCGTTCCCTTCAACACCGATACCCGGCATGGCTACCTGCGCGTGCGTCATTGTGCACAGGCCCGTTGTATCGAAAACCACCTGTATGTGGCGATCTCGGGTTGTACGGGGAACCTGCCGTTTGTGGAGAATGCCGATATTCACTACGCACAGTCAGGTATCTTTACTCCTGCTGATGCCGAATTCGCACGTGATGCCGTCGCGGCGGAATGTAATCCGAATGTCGAAACGGTCATTATTCACGACCTTGATTTCGAACAATTGCGGCGACATAAGGAATCGGGAAGTGTGCAGAACTGGAATGATCGCCGTCGTGATTTGTATCACGTGAAATACGAAGAAGACGGTCAGACCTTCGAGATTTAAGACTCTCTACCTCCACACTGTTAATTGATTGCATCCAGAGCAGCCTTCAGGGTACAAAGGAAGGAGAGTATTTCTCCCTCTTTTCTGTATTCGATAGAGCTTTCATTCCATGCCCTGGCTACGATTCTGCGCGGTACTTTTACCGATTCTGCTCTCAGGTTCCCCGCTCTTAGTGGCGGAGGAAATGAAGCCGAATTTCATTGTCATCTTCTGTGACAATCTGGGATTTGGTGATATCGAACCGTTTGGTTCGAAGGTTCATCGGACCCCCTGCCTCAATCGGATGGCAGCCGAAGGGAGAAAATTTACCGACTTCAATGTGACAGCCGGAGTATGCACCCCCTCACGGGCATCGCTGCTGACCGGTTGTTATGCACAGCGGGTTGGCATGCATTTTAATCCGCGAGATGGTCAGGTCCTGCGGCCGGTTTCTCCTTATGGACTGAACCCCGAAGAGGAAACGATTGCTGAGGTTCTGAAATCAGCGGGTTACGCAACAGCCTGTATTGGAAAATGGCATCTCGGTGATCAACCGGATTTTCTCCCCACTCGTCAGGGCTTTGATTCTTTCTACGGCATTCCGTATAGCGATGACATGACGGCCGATGTCGGAAAGCGATTGGGCGATCGCCTGGAGGGAAATCAGTGGCCTCCTCTTCCATTAATGGTGAATGAAGATGTCGTCGATGCCCCCGTTGATCGTGATTTACTGACAGTCGATTATACCGAGAAGACAATTGACTTTATTGAGGAGCATCAAACGGAGCCCTTCTTTCTCTATCTGCCGCAGGCGATGCCGGGAAGTACCAGTTCCCCTTTTGCAAGTCCCCGGTTCAAAGGGAAGAGTGCGAATGGGCCCTGGGGTGACTCGGTTGAAGAACTCGACTGGTCAACGGGAGAAATTCTGGACAAGCTGGTGGAACTGGGACTCGATCAACGCACGCTCGTTATTTTTACTTCGGATAACGGCGCTCCCCTCGCAGCGGATGTGAATAATCCAAGTCGTGGTTCGAATCTTCCGTTTCGCGGACGCGGATATACCACTGCGGAAGGGGCGTTTCGAGTCCCGACGATCATGTGGTGGCCGGGGCACATTCGTGCCGGATCTGCTTGCTCTACATTAACAAGCACGATGGATTTGCTCCCCACCTTCGCTAGCCTGGTCGGTATGAACTATGAACCTGCGCAGCAGATCGATGGTAAAGAGATCAGCAGCATCATTCTCAGTGATGCCCCGCAGGAAGAGCGTCAATCTCCGCACCAGGTCTATTATTATTACGCTGCCCAGCAATTGCAGGCTGTACGCAAGGAGAATTGGAAGCTGTTTCTGCCGCTGGAGAATTTCAATTCTCATCCCTACTTCAAGAAGGGACAGGAGGCGAAACCACTCCTCTTCGATTTGTCCAACGACTCTGGATCAACAACAGATGTTGCTGAAAATCATCCGGATATTGTGGCTGACTTGATGAAACTTGCCGATGCGGCACGTCAGGATCTGGGAGATGCTGGTGAAAAGGGAACAGGACAGCGACCGGCTGGACAGATTGAGAATCCGGTTCCGCAGGTGAAGAAATGAGTTGGTGCGATTAAATCTCTTTATCAAGTTCTTCCGGGTGCGCGGTCGCTTCATCTGTGTCGGCACGGAGATCGTCGAAGGTGAGCTTGAGTTCTTTGATCGCACCGCCACCGATCAGGATCATCATTAACAGGAATGAGATCAGGCTGGTAGCAAGTACGATTAACCAGATGTTGAGCCAGGTCATTTTGAATATCTCTTGCAGAACGAGTGATGATAGAAGTTGATCTGTTAATGATGTTACAGATAAGACAAGACACTTTTCAGAGCTACTGAATAATATCAACAGGAGTTAAATTTGAAGGTCGCCCTTTTGTTTTTCCATTAAGTGATGTGAAGCAGGTTTTAGGGTCAATATTTTCAAATCGTATTCCTTCGATTGCAGATCGAGTTGCTTCACAATCAGAAACAACTAGTTGCGCAGGATGGCCATTTGCAGGCGAGAATCCATCGATAGTTCCAATTACACGACAACAATCGATTATTTCTTTAGGTGTTGCAGAAAAAACCACATGGAAAGTATGCAGGATCAATTGATAGATTGCTGAATCATACAGTTTTTTTCTAGCTGCATCACTAAATGGAACCGGTTTTAACGACAATGTTGTTTTGATGACCTTGAACGCCTTAAGGTCCGGCATGGCTTCAAGTGGAGGTAATTCGCGAATAATGGTGACGAGTTTTAAGGCTTTGTCATATGAGACATCGATACCAGTTGGAAAGTTGTCGGGTAATCCCCCGCCAAGAATTAATCTGGTAATTGCTTTCATAACGGGTTGAGGTTCTCCTTTAAGAAAATGCTCCTTTTCTGTGAGCACTTTTGCGTTGTGCACTGCAGCTTTCTGCCGATATTGAGCTTTCCTTATCTCATAATCTGATTTAGATTTTTTGTAAAGATTTAGTTTCTTCGCATATTCTGTTCTGGCTAGCTCTTTTGCTTGTGAATATTCATTGACAAGCCGTTTCCAGTTTTCGATTTTGGTTTTGAATTGTGCGACATCATAGTCGTAGCGAAATTTTGCTTCCTTGTGTTTTTCCTTCAGTTTCCAGGGAAGAACCGCGTCTACAATAGTCTCATTGAAGTGATACTTAGGGTCAGATGGATTAGGTTTATCCTCTACACTTGGGCGGAGGTTAAGATCAGGTTTTTCCGGTAGTATGGGAGTCGGTTTAGAAGGTTCCGGTTCTCCGAACTCTGCAGGTAAGAGCAACCCGTTCCATTCAACAGAGTGTTTTGGTTTAAGCCCAGCAACTAGGAGATTTTCCAACGAGTTGGTTGTCAGCTCAATCTTTTTATTTTCATTTTCGCATTGATCATTCAGTTTAGCTAGTTCAACTTCTTTGTCCTGATAAACGTCATTATCGAATGTAAGTTCAAGGGCGATCTCCGGTGCGGATGTTGTCTCAAATAATTGACTTGAGAGACTACGCATAAACGACTTATTGCCAAGTCGCGATAAATCTCTGAAATTAAAAACCTGCTCTTCAAATAGTAGCTGGAAATAGGTTTTTAACAGAAGTGCTGTGGCAATTGCATCCGCACTGGCATTATGACTGTTCTGCAGGTTGATTTGCATCTCTTGGCAGGCTTCAATTAAGCTGCGTCGTCGATCAGCTAAGATAAGCTGTCGAAGCTGCATGACGCATAGATGAGCTGTCCGATATGCAAGATGGAGACGACTTAATTCTGATGTTAAAAATCTCAGGTCGAATGGTGCATTGTAAGCGGCAATAAGCCGACCTTCTAAAGTTTCCAGCAGATTTTCATAGACCTGACTGAATGTAGGGGCATTTGCTACCATTTGCGGCGTGATGTTGTGGACGTTTTGCGCTCTTGGATCAATCCTATGAAGAGGGTTGATTAAAGATTCAAATACAACTTCAGGTTTCCCATTCCCGTTAATGTGTACAACGCTCGCCTGCAGTATTCGTTCGTTGTTTGAATTTAATCCCGTAGTTTCAAAATCGATCACCGCGATCGGGATTTCGCAAATAGGCGTCGTCAACAAATCGCTCATGGGATCAAACTCATGATAAAAGAACTATTTACATCGTAGTTTATGTTTATATTTCCGATGTATTATGGTCACTTGAGTATTTGTATATCAAGCATAGTCATCGATATTTAGCCCATCAAATTGCCATATGGGCTCATGAAATTCAGATTTGATAGATATTCAGTTTGTTGTTTTAGGGGTCATTAAAGAGACGACCACGTAACCGATGCTGGAGAGGATGAAGGTGAAGATCGTCATGATGCCGCCGGTGATCACGAACGATTCCGGGAGGAGTCCAAGACTGTGAAATTTGGTGTCGACCCAGGTGACGGGATCATTCAGGGCGAGGACCCCGATCAAACCCAGCAGAATGGCGGTGACGGCGCCGGCACTTGTTCCCCGTTTCCAGTAGAGTCCCCCGACGATGGTGGGTAAGGCTCCGGCAAAGTACACGGTTCCGGTGATCGCCATATAATCCCAGAGTTGGTCGCTTAACTCATACCACAAACCCCAGACAAGCAGCATGATCCCGATCACGACAATCGAAATCCGGGTGATCAGAATGCGTGTGCGTTGCGAGAGAGGGCCGAATAAGGGGCCACAGATGTCTTGCGTAATCACACTACTCCAGGTGAGGAGGTAGGTGTCGTGTGTGGACATAAAGGCTGCAAGCATACCGGCGGCGATGATGCCCAGTAAACCTGTCGGGATCAACTTGGCCAGATAGAGGGGCATCGCAGAGAGCGAGCTGATTTCTTTGCTTTCAATCTTCTGCATAAGTTCCGTTCCCAATTCGCTGTTAGAAGCAAAGAAGGCGAACGTACCGAGCCCCAACAGGACTGGAATTGCGCGGCGGGCCAGAAGCGGAATTGCGGACCAGAAGAATAGTTGTCGGGCGACTTTGGTATCTTTGACGGAGAGAGTGCGGGATGCTGTTGTTGGCCAGAGGAAACTGGCGGCTCCGACAATGATCATCATCTGAATGATCGACATCAGCCCGACCCCTCCCCGGTCTGTCTCCGGGTTGAGTATATTGAAGGCCCCTTCCGGCTTGAGGTCATCGAACGGGTTCACATAACCATGCTGCTCGGTGGCTATCGCCCGCATTCCATCCAATCCTAATTCTCCGAGGATAAAGCCACTGGCAATCAGGAGGGAGATTCCGAGTACGAAGAACTGGATCAGGTCGGTGATCACAACCGAGACCATTCCTCCCAGAACTGTGTAAAAGAGAACCAGCAGAAGCATGCCGGTCATGACCCATTTGAGTAGGTCCGGATTGTCCATGCCTGTGAGGGCAGTGACAAAAATGGAGCCCGCTTTCAGGAACAGGCCCATGTTCAGGACGCCCGCCAGGACCATGACTGTTCCCCCCAGGACCCGCACGCCTGGTGAGTAGCGTTTATCGTAGAATTCGGGAATCGTCATGACCGCAGATTCGCGAAGTTTAACGACGACAAACCCGGTCCCTCCAATGATCAGGAGCGCGATCGCTTCCAGTACACCCAGGTACATGGCCGCGTACTGGTGGGTAAAACCAAGCTGGGACATGTACATCACGGTCACCAGGCCAAGCTCGGTGCCGGTCATACTGGCCAGGGCCAGACGGATGCGGAGAGTTCGTCCGGCGACCAGATAGTCGGAGAGATTGCCTACATATCTGTTCGCCCAGAGTCCGACGACTGCGGAGCCGGCCAGGTAAACAAGGACAATGGCCCAGTCGAGTGAACTGAAATTGGTCTGAAAGAGTTCCATCCTGAAGATTCCTGCAGAGTCGATTGAGGTGGACTGCCGGATGTATGAAAGGCAATTCTGGGAAATGAGCCCCGAACACTTCGGTTCGGCCTGTATTTGGCAGAGTTCCAATGGGTAAACTCGCCTGTTTCGGCCCTGAAGTCGAAAAATGTAGTGATAAAAGGACTCGGGAGTGGTTGATTTGATTGAGGTCGGTTCATTACAATGCCGCTTCGAAATTTCAGGAACGAAACAGGAGTACAGATACGACTCCTGATGCCCTGACGAGAGGCCGTTTGTTCTAAACAGCTTGACCAGTTGAAATTATTTCGACATTCGACTGACATTACAAACCTGCGAGGAGTGGTTTCTGGATTTATTGCAACTGCCGATGGATATGTGCCGTTAAATAATTCAGCTCCTCTTAAACTGTACAAATATTGATTAAGTTAAATCTGGAGTTGGTCCTGTGACAATCGACAAAAGTTTACGACGTGGAAGCCGTCTGGTTCGCAGCCGTAATGTACTAACCCGTGACGAACGCATTGAACGCCTGGAGATGGAAGAACGCTGGGATGAAGATTCTTCTCCGGTAGGTCTGCCTAAAGTTCGCGTCATCAAAACCGTGGTTGGTAAAAAGAAAAAGAAAAAGAAAAAAGAAGACGAGTAATCTACTCCTCTTTTTTGTATCCGGATCAGCGCCTGCGGGACTTTCTACCTGCGGGCGTTTTTCTTTGCGCGCTGTGTAAATTGCCAGAAATAGGTGCGAGAGAGGGAATAACGACCATGCCGATTAAACACACTGCACTGAAAATGCCGATCTAACCTGATATTCATATATGAGTATGGGTCTAACTACGCCTTTATCGACCGCTGCGGCACTGAATGTGTTATGGATACGCCGCCCGGTGAGAAGGAGACTGTTTAGTAGAGATCCACTGGCCGGAGACAGATTCGGGATGCAGGTGATAGGCAATATCAGGGCGATGGTTGGGGCACTCCCCAGGGCTTATATCACCCATGAAGCAAATAAAAGTATCCGACGGGCGAAACGGTGTCGCAAAGTTCAACGTCGATTACTTGATGAACTTCTCTCATTACATCGAGAAAGTCATTTTGCTCACGCTTACAAACTGAACCGCATGAGCACTGCTGATAACTTTCGCAAATACTTTCCCGTCACAACATTCGAAGATTATCGTCCCTATATTGAGCAGCTGAAAAAAGGGAACTTGCGGGCACTGTTAGGGGAAAGCAGTAAATTGCTGATGTTCTCGCTCAGCTCGGGAACGACCTCAGAGGCGAAATACATTCCAATTACTGATCGGTTTCTGAAAGATTATCGACGGGGATGGCGTATCTGGGGAGTGCGTACTTAACGAGCATAAGCCACTTTGCAGTCGTTCCATCGTTCAGCTTACCAGTGACTACGATAAATGTCGTACCGAAGGGGGATTCCCTGCGGAAACATCAGTGGCCTGGTAGCCACCATGCAACTTAAAATTGTACGGGCTATGTACACCATCCCACCGGTGGTCAGTAAGATTGACTCACCAGAGACGAAAACTTACACCGCTCTACGTCTCGCCTTAACCGATCCCGAAGTGGCGATGTTGACGACAGCTAATCCAAGCACGTTGATTCACTGGGCCCGGTTTGCTGAAACTCATAGCGAAGATTTAATTCGCGACATCCATGATGGGACACTCTCAGTTGATATAAATCCCAAGGTAAGACGTGAACTTGAAAAACAACTTTTCAAACCACAACCAGTCCGCGCTCGCAGGCTGCATAAAATTCTGGAACGTCATGGATCTCTCGTTCCGAAAAAATGCTGGCCCAACCTGACCGTTCTGGCTGTCTGGACCGGCGGCAGCTGCGCCTTCTTGCCCAAGGTGCAGGAAATTTATGGCGATGTTACTGTGCGAGACCATGGGCTGTCTGCCAGCGAAGGCCGAATGACGATTCCCATTGAAGATGGAATTTCTTCAGGTATTCTGATGTCGAATCTCACTACTTTGAATTCATTCCTGTTGAAGAATATGAAACTGCCAACCCGACAATTCTGGAAGCGCACGAATTGGAAGAGGGACGAGACTATTACATCCTGTTGACGACTTCGAGTGGTTTTTATCGGTATGATATTTGTGATGTGGTCCGTTGCACCGGGTTTCACGGCACGACCCCCTTGTTGCGTTTCCTGCATAAAGGGGCGCATATCTCCAACGTCACTGGTGAAAAACTGACGGAACATCAGGCGATTCAGGCCATTGATAATGTAAAACAGCGCCTGGGGCTTTCGTTCGAGTATTTTTCCCTGGCACCCATGTGGAGCGATCCTCCCTTCTATCACATCATTACTGAAGACATGACCTGCTCTACAGGAAAAGCTCCACAAGAACTCTCGGAACGTTTCGCGATTGAGGTTGATGCAGAATTGCAGCGGCTTAATTGCGAGTACAAAGAGAAACGCGAGACTGGACGACTCGAATCAGTGCGGTGGCATCATATTCCGCATGCTGTCTGGCAACAGTTCTCTCGAGCTCGACAATTGAACGTGGGTGGCAGTTTTGAGCAGTATAAGCATCCCTGTCTCTCTCCCAGTTTGAGTTTTCTTAGCGAACTCCAGCAGGCTGCTTCTCATTTGAAGATTCACGAAAAGAATCTCATTCGGCTCGCGTTGCCTCGTAAAGCGGCCTCCTGAAAGCACTCGTCCGGTTCTATCTGCTGAACTGACAGCAGATTAGGTCATTCGCACTTCTCACATTTACCGGTTTCTTCTCTGGATAACCGGTTTCCTGATCTGGTAAGATAAACGGGTGTTTATTCGTAGCTCTCTCTCTGCTACGAATGCCTCTTAATCTGCGATGCCCTACTTATCAGGTTTCAGTTGTGCTCAAGCTTTTATTTCGAATACAGATCCTGTGCGTAAGTGTTGCCTTCTTACTCGTGCTGCTTAGCCAGAGTCTGACTGCTGGTGAAAGCAAAGATATCGATTTCAATCGGGATATACGTCCGATTCTATCTTCGAAATGCTTTCATTGTCATGGTCCCGATGCCCGCTCTCGTGAGGCAGACCTCAGGCTCGACACTGAAGCTGGTCTATTTGGTGAAGAAGGAACTGGCGGGGTAATTCAAGCTCATAAAACCGATGAGAGTGAGCTGTTCAGACGCCTCACATCGACTGATGCAGATGAGCAGATGCCTCCAGCAGATTCTGACCTGGAGCTCTCTCAGGATGAAATAGATCTCATCGGGCGTTGGATTGAGACTGGGGCTGAGTGGTCTGGTCACTGGGCTTATTTACCGTTAAAAAATCCATCGATCCCCGAAGTAAAAACGGACCAGCCTGTTCTAACCGAGATCGATCACTTCATTGTCAGGAAACTGGAAGGCCATGGTCTATCTCTCTCTCCAGATGCAGATCCAGTGACATTAGCTCGCAGGCTCTCATTTGATCTGACAGGTTTACCTCCCAAACCAGAGATTACCGAAGCGTTCATCCACAACCCCAGCGATGCTGAGTTTGAAAAACTGGTCGATCAGTTATTAGCGTCGCCTCATTTTGGAGAGCGTCTCGCGATCTACTGGCTGGATCTGGTTCGATATGGAGATACCATTGGCTACCACAGCGATAATATGCAGCACATCTCGCTCTATCGCGATTACGTGATCAACTCGTTTAACGAGAACAAGCCTTTTGATGAATTCACCCGCGAACAACTGGCGGGAGATCTGCTGGAATCGCCAACTCGGGAACAGCTGATCGCCACCGGTTATAACCGTCTGAATAAAATGACCGAAGAAGGGGGTGCTCAGCCTGAGGAATACCTGGTGAAGCACGCAGCAGATCGCGTTCGAACGTTGTCCGGTGCCTTCATGGGGGTGACCATGGGGTGTGCGGAGTGTCACGATCATAAGTATGACCCATTCACCACCAAAGATTTTTACAGTCTGGCAGCCTTTTTCGCAGACATTGAAGAAGTCGGGCATTATCGGGCTCAAAAGCACCCTCCTTATCTTGAGTTGGGAGTCGACCCACTGATGATTCAGAAAGAGAGCGAGCTGGAGGAGCAGTTAACGGTACTTAAACAGAATCAATCAGATGAGAATGCAGAGCAGATTAAAGCTCTGGAGGAAGAATTATCCAACCTGAAGAAATCGCATGAAGAGGCGGCGGCCAGTGATCGTAAGACGATGATTACCGTGGCCACAGAGCCTCGCGAAATGCGGGTCCTGCCGCGCGGTAACTGGCTCGATAAATCAGGTGAAGTAGTTCAACCCGCTTTTCCGGAATCACTCAACCCAGAGAATCCAGATACATCCGGACGACTGACCAGGCTGGATCTGGCGAATTGGATCGTCTCTCCGGAAAACCCGCTGACTTCTCGAGTCTTCATGAACAGAATGTGGAAGCTGTTTTATGGTTATGGGCTCTCCCGCCGAATGGATGATGTTGGGGGACAAGGGGAATGGCCGACACATCCTGAGTTGCTGGATTATCTCGCCATTGATTTTCAGAATCATGGCTGGAACATCAAACGAGCGATAAAAAATCTGGTGATGACTCGAACTTACAGGCAGACATCGGTTGCTCCACCTGAACTACTCAAAGGTGACCCGGAAAACAGGTTGTTCGCCCGTCAATCCCGCTGGCGACTGGATGCCGAAATGATTCGAGATAACGCCCTGGCGACCTCCGGTTTGCTGGTGGAGAAAATCGGCGGAGAAAGTGTGAAACCCTACCAACCGGCGGGCTACTGGCAACACTTGAATTTTCCCACGCGAGAGTGGGAACACGATAAAAATGAGAATCAGTACAGAAGAGGCGTTTACGTTTTCTGGCAACGTACGTTTCTACACCCTAGTCTCCTTGCATTCGACGCACCTTCGCGAGAAGAGTGCACTGCAGAAAGACCAACCTCCAATACCCCTAAAGCGGCCCTGACTTTACTTAACGATCCGAGTTTTGTGGAGTCTGCCCGCTGTTTTGCCATCCATTCCCTGGAAGAGGATGGCTCCCTTCCTTCAGCTGAACGAATCGAAAGCCTGTGGCAAACTGCCCTGACCCGCTCTCCCTCCTCTACCGAACGGGATTTGTTACTCGATCTTTATCAAACTCAACGAGAATATTACCAGCAACATCCGAATGAAGCCGCAGATATTAACAGTGGGAATGAAACCGACTCCTGAAGAACTCGATCCGATCGAAGTTGCTTCCTGGACTGCGGTGACTCGCACACTGATGAACCTGCATGAGTTTATCACCCGGAATTAGTTGTTAGGAGGGAACCTTTACTTTCATGGCGAGTCTGATGTCATCGAGGAATAGGAATCGATATGCATAAATCATCACTGCATGATCAATTACTGCGTCGAACTTTTTGAAACGGTCAACATTGAGCTTGGGGACTGTTGCGCTCTCTTCATTACTGGGGCAATCAGGTCTTCAGGCAGGTTCGAATATTAAACTTGGTCTGGAGCCTGCGGTTGCAACAACGCCTCATTTTCCCTCCTCAATCAAACGGGTCATCTTTCTCAGTATGTCAGGTGGACCATCCCAGTTTGAGACATTTGACCATAAGCCCAAACTGGATGAAATGCATGGTCAACCGATGCCGGCCTCAATCACAACCGGCCAGCCGATAGCGCAGTTGCAGGGACAGGAACTCTTCTGCCAGAAATCGATGTTCAAGTTCAACCGATATGGTGAAAGTGGACAGCAGATCTCAGAACTCTTTCCACATCTGGGAAATGTAGCTGATGACATTTGCATCATTCGCTCGATGCATACCGATCAGATTAATCACGACCCGGCGAATACGGTAATGAATACGGGGACTTCCATTTCAGGGCGTCCCAGTATGGGATCCTGGTTGTTATACGGTCTTGGTTCTGAAAGCGCGGACTTGCCAGGTTTCGTAGTGTTGACCAGCAAGGGAGGACGAAACCCCCAACCGATCGCCACACGTCAATGGCACAGCGGGTTTCTACCTGGGCGTTATCAGGGTGTTGAGTTTTATTCTCAGGAGATCCTGTTCACTTCGTAAAAATCCGGCGGGTGTCGATAGAGCACGACAAGAGCAACTGGTGGATACGGTTGGACAGCTCAACCGTCTGCAGCAAGAACAACGCTTCGACCCGGAAATCGAAACGCGAATCAATCAATATGAAATGGCCTTTCGCATGCAGGCATCCGTTCCTGAGTTAATGGATATTCAGGATGAGCCAAAACATATTCTTGATATGTATGGCACAGAGGGGGCAGATGGCTCGTTTGCCTATAATTGCCTCCTGGCACGCCGACTGGCCGAACGAGGGGTAAGATTTATTCAGCTTTATCACCGGGGCTGGGACCATCACAACGATCTGACGAAATACATGAAAGTCTGCTCCGAACTGACCGATCAGCCGACCGCGGCATTGATTCAGGATCTTAAACAGCGAGACATGCTAAAAGAGACGTTGATCGTCTGGACTGGAGAATTTGGACGAACTCCAATGGCGCAGTCGAACAAAGGGATTCAGCAGGTAGAGACCACCACATGAGATCGTTCAGCCTGTTCAGTGTGGTGGTGGAGTTCGAGGTGGTCAAACGTACGGTCGCAACGGATGAATTAGGCTACCATGCTGCTGAAAACCCGGTCCATGTCAATGATCTGCATGCGACTATGCTGCATCTTCTGGGTGTGGATCATAAAAAATTGACCTTCTTCTATCAGGGACGTAAATTCCGTTTAACCGATATTGCCGGGGAGGTCGTGCACGACATCCTGGTTTGATTGGTTATGTTAGAATGTCTATCTATTCGGGCCTTTAAGAGTGGAATGTCTGGGATGTCACAGTGATTTTTTATTCTTCTAACTGCTCATCCCGTTATACTATTTAGAACTTCAGCACTTCACAAAATCTTGCCGGCAATCTCCCGATTGCCTGAATGAATTCATATCACCGCTCCGCTAACAGTCGAGATAGATCTTCGGATCACACCATATATTTCGATCCTGATTAGCATCCAGATACAACGAAACCTGTATGGCCCAGAAACCATCCAAAGAGAAACCCCCGGAGAATGCTGAGGATCAGCCTTCGTTAGAGCCGAGCAGCAAAGGCTCAAAAGAAGATGTTCAGTAAGTTTGAGATCCAGAAAAAACTGGGCTCAGGTGGCATGGGTTCGGTTTATCTCGCACGAGACACAGAATTAGGGCGTCCGGTTGCCCTCAAAATTCTTCCCAAAGATAAGGCTGGAAATCCGACCCTCCTTAAACGCTTCAAAGCGGAAGCCCAGGCAGCAGCTACGCTGAAACATGATAATATCGTCATGCTCTATGGTGCGGGGGAGCATGAAGGCTATTACTACATGGTGATGGAGTACGTGGAAGGAGTCGACGTACATCGATTGATCAGTAAGAAAGATCAATTGAGTGTTAAACGATCTATCGAGATTGTTAAACAGGTGGCGGCAGCACTGGAGCATATTGGAAGCAAAGGAATTGTGCACCGGGACATCAAACCATCGAATCTGTTTATTCAACGGGATGGGACTGTAAAACTGGGTGACCTGGGATTGGCCCGTTCCCTGGAAGATGCAGAAGAAGCGGGGGTTACCCGCGCGGGAACAACTGTTGGAACAGTCGACTATATCTCTCCAGAGCAGGCACGCAACAGCAAAGCAGCGGATATTCGAAGTGATATCTATTCGCTTGGATGTACCTGGTATCACATGCTGACAGGGTTTCCTCCCTTTCCGGATGGCAGTCTGACCAACAAGCTCCACGCACATGCGGTGAAACCTCCTCCAAATCCGCAAATTATTAACGAGGCAGTCCCGGACGGTGTTGTGGCGATCATGCATCGCATGATGGCGAAACGGCCTGAGGATCGATATCAGCGTCCTCAGGAACTGATCGACGATCTGGAAAATTCAATTCTTACCAAACGAGATATCGCTGATACGGTGCTAGCCTCTCTTCAGGATGAAGATGGCTTTGATGAAGTCGATGCCCCGACACCTGTACCACCTACAAAGACTCCGACACCAGCACCCAGAGCGGCCACTTCTTCCGGGGCATGAAAATTCCAGCGCATTCCTCTGTCAGGAAAATGTCGATTCCGCAGCGAGTTGATGGAAGTCTACCTGACTCCGCCAATGATTCGTTTAAGATTCAGGCTCGACCCTTTGAAGCTGATTCTGATGGAGGAGGATCATTAATAATCCTCGCGGC
This sequence comes from Planctomycetaceae bacterium, assembly GCA_041398805.1. Lineage (GTDB taxonomy): Bacteria > Planctomycetota > Planctomycetia > Planctomycetales > Planctomycetaceae > Polystyrenella. The sequence goes on from JAWKUC010000012.1 coordinate 162,223, forward strand.
ATTGATCTATGGGGTCGTGTTGATGGTGCAAGGCTCAGGAGATGAGTCTGGTTCACGTAAAAGTTCTCCAGCACTTGAGACGAGTGAGTTGGAAAATCGTCAAAGTGATGTCGAAAAAGATGAACCTCCAGCGGAGAGTGATGCCACAGCAAAGCAGGCAAAGGTGCAATCGCAAACTGACCAGACCAAGTCTGTAACCGTTCAGGCAAATGCGATAGAGAATCAGGAATCAAATTCCAACATCATGGGAAAGTCATTCTTCCCCAGATTGACTCGGCTGACAGGTTGCATTTACAGAACTTCGCGTGGTTGAAAAAAGTTCTACACAGAAAAGTCGGACTCAGATTTAAAGTCAATAACCTATAAAAGTAACGCAAGTCGACAAATTGAGAATGATACTTTAAACGAGGCTTACAAAAATGCTCCCAATAAAGGGGCTATTATTGAAATCAGTGGTTCAGAACCAGTAAAGCTGGACGCGATCCGACTCGTTCCCGGGCAACATATCGAGTTCAAAGGGATTAGTGATCGCCAGGGAAATCGGCCCTTAATTATTGTTGAATTGCGTGATGCCGTTCCATTGCTGCAAATTCCAGATAGTGATCTGGTTCTGGAAAATCTCGATATCCTCGTACTGCCAGCACGTGGTTCAACCTCAGGTGAAACACCATTATTTCAACTTGATGGGGGTGAACTTTGCTTAAAAAGTGTCTCGATTACTTCGTTGGCATCTTCGAAATCAACTTTAATCGAAATGGATTCGACTTCGAGTAAACCAAATCATGTTATCGTGGAAGATGCCGTACTTCGGGGAGAGGCTATTCAGGTAACGCGAGGTATGGGCTTTGCTGATGAAGTCATCCTGGTGAACTCATTGTGTAGTAATAAATCAGTTCCATTATTCTCCCTGGCGAATGGTTCGAATTCGGCTGTTGACGAAAGTTCCAGGCCTGCTTCCAACCTTCAGTTTATCTCGTGCAATCTGCTGAGCGGAGATTGCTGTCTGGAGATCCCTTCAGCTGCGGCTCATGAGTTCCGAATTCACTCTTCGAAAAATCTATTCTCTGCATCCAGAGATGAATCTCGACTTGTAAAATCATCGGTTCAAATCCAGCCCTTAAAAATGAGTAGTGAGGATATTCCAGATAGCCTTAAAATGCGCTGGTCAGAAAAAGGATCCTGCTTTACAGGTTGGTCGGATCTCCTCTACTTCAATGACAATACGACAGCTCCGATACAAACGGTCGAACAATGGAATCTGTTCTGGGATCAGGCCGTTTCAAAAACACAAATCTTCCCTGATCACTGGTCTGAGGCAGCGGGAAATCTACTTGGATCGGCTGCGTTATTCATTAAACCCGAATTTCTGGGCACACTGGTCGAAGGTGTGGGGGGAAATGGAGTATGGAAATCAGTTCCCACAGGTGACGAGCTCTATACCATCTATCACGAACAACTGGCTGATCGATTTGGTGAGCAGTTCCCCATTGAGCCATTTGAACCGATTGTTGAACGCTTCAAGCTACCTGATGAAGGAGACAAGTTTGTCCAGCGTCTCAATTCAGACGAGTGGAAAAATAATACTCACTTTCTCCTAACGGGAACTGGTGGATCTGACCAGCTGTTTGAAGTGGAGCTCAATCCCGTCTCGGTGGCAGGAAAAAACATCAGTATTGAATTTAAACCTGGCCGCTCGGGTCAGGCAGTTCGCTTTCATCCTCTGGCTACAAATTCAGATTCCCCCTGGATCAGGGTCGATGGAGGAGATATTCGAATTCTGAATATTGCCTTCGAGTTACGCTCGGCGCGGAATGGCGATGTGCCATCAGCAGTGCTGGAAGTTGTCGATGGGGGGTTCATCTTTGAACATTGCATCGTCGATGCAGGTTTTAAGGAAACTGCTTCAGGAGAAGGGCCGAATTCAATCGTGCATTGGGTCGAATCTGAGACTGTTGAAAAAGAAATCCGCACGGGTCGAATTATCGATACCTTCTCCTGTGCATTCGCTCCCATGGTTGATTCATCTGTAGAGCATTCTCGATTACAGATTCATAACAGTTGTTTGATTTCCGGCAACTCTGTTGTCAAGCAACAGATTCTACAGGAACATTTGAGCCCGTTTTGTCAGAATCTCTGGTCGAACAGTTCCTTTTCCTGCTGGTCGCAATATTTGCAGATTGAAAATAAGCGAAACAAACCCCTGGATCGTAATGCTATGGAGTTGGAATTGTTTCACGTTTACCTTGGTCCTTCCTTCCTGGAGAAGGCTAAGATTCCCCAGCTGGTTCAATTCTCCGGAAACATGGCCGCAGAGCCCTGCTTGAGAGTTACCTCGGATCATGTCGGGGTAAATGATGCGGTTCTCCCCAGCTTTTATACGAAGACTAAAGATGAGAATACAGCAGCTGAATCAAGTCAGAATATCAGTCTGGCACTGACTGGGAAACTGGATCCAATCAAGGATGGAACGGGTGTGGTTTCTGAGCTTTATCTTCAGCAGCCGATGCCGGATAAAATGCCGAAGACAGTCTCGCCTCTTTACTTGAGTATTAATCAGGAGCAGGCAGCTAAAGATGCCGATGATAAACCGCTCTACGGTGCCGACCTGGAGCATCTTCCCTCACTCATTGGTGGCCAGAAAAGTACTTACTCGCGGTCAACAAAGAGTAAAGAGGATAGTCGAAATACATCTCCTCGACCCCGGAAGATTGAGTTTTAAGTATCTGTGTGGGGATTCAGTTATGGTGAAGTCTCTCACCCTAACGTTGGGCCTTCGATCGGGCGGTGTTCTTCTTCATGTGGGGCCAATGCAAAATGAATTTGCACCCCAGGCCTGGTCGGCTTTCTACGGTAATTTCACCATTGTGCTCATGCAGAATCTTCTGGCTGACGGCCAGCCCGAGTCCAGTCCCTCTGCGAGCCTTTGGTTGATTCAAACATGTTGAAGATCTTCTCAAGTTGCTCCTGAGAAATTCCTGGTCCGTTATCCTCGACACTAATGAGAATACGATCCCGGGCTTCATCATAACTTGTATTGATTTCAATTCGCCCACCATCCTGTTGTTTTTCTTCTACAGCGTCGATGGCATTCCCGACGATGTTTAACAGAGCACGGTGGATTCCCTCATCATCGAACCAGGCGTTAGGAACTTCTTCATTGAGATTCAGTACTAACTGAACAGCAGCTTCGTCGGCTTTGCCCTTCATTAACTCAAACACATCACGCACAACATGGTTGACCTCTCCTTCGTTATACGCGGGAGATCTTTCCTTGCTGAAGGTGAGCATGTCCATTACCAGGTTATAGATTCGATTCTGGTTTTTCTCGACGATCTGCCAGCCTTTCAGGATCATCTCCTGATTCGAATCGTTTAAACCGTTGTTGACGAGATAGCTTCCTCCGCGAATACCCTGCATGATGTTTTTGATATGGTGGCTGAGCATCGCGATTGTCTGCCCCATCGCTGCCAGGCGTTCTGCTTTCAGAAGTGCGTTCTGATAGCGATGGTTCTCTATTGCGAGTGCAGCCTGTCCACCAATGGCAATCAACAACCGAAGTTTAGCATCAGAAAAGTGGCTCCCTTCGTGTGCGCGGTAGAGAAGTTCCTCTGAACTCATGGTCGTATCGACATAGACCACCCCCAGCAACTCGTCACGTCCCTGTAAGGGAACGCACATGGCTTCGCGGACTCCCCGCCTGAATAATCGATTGGCCATGGTCAAAGCGGTTGTCGGTTTGGGCATCCGAGGTGCGTACCCTGCCGTTTTTTCAGAACGTAATCCACAATACTCATCGAGACCGGCATGCGCTCGGACTGTCCTGTTCGATCCGTAAAGACACGGGGGACAATTTTGCCATTCTCAGGAGAGAATAGGAGGACGCAGCCTCGATCTGCGCCGACGACTTCAGTTGTAAGATACAGAATTCGATCGAGCAATTGATCTGGAGAAAGAGTCGGTCGAACAACTTCTTCCGAGATGCGGTAAAGCGTTTGCAACTGCGCAACCATCTCTGCCTGTTCAGCGAGACTCTCGGCTGGTTTTACACCGGTGAAGGCAGCGACTGTTCGATCGCTCACTTCAGCGACGATACACGCGAGCGTTCGATCTCAGGGTTGCCGGACCAAAGCAATGCGGGAAGCAGCGATCTCCTGGGAAGATTGATATTCTTTGCAGGTAAAAAGAAATACTGTTTCACCAATTTGAATCCGGTCACCATTAGAAAGTCGATGTTCGGAGATCGCGCCCATTCACCATCGTTCCATTGGAACTGTTGTTGTCCACGATGATAAAAGTGTCATCCTGGTTACGAATTGTGGCATGCGCGGAGAGACCAGATTGTCTGTGATCCGGATTTGACACCCTGCCCCGCGACCGAGCTGGTAGCGGGCTCCCGTTAACTCAAAGCGATTTCCATGATTGCGGCCTTCGATGACCAATAAGTTTGCCTGGGTCACAGTGACGACCTTTAACTTAGGACGACTTGATTATGGACTTGTCGTGGGATGCTGGTGGGAATTATGAGAGAATTCTTTCAGTCAGCCTGAACAGAGATCTCGGAAAACAGGACTGACTGTTTCTGGCAATGCTCAGATAGGAATATGCCAGATTGCTACTCAATTTTAGGGGATTTTCAGGTCGTTGGGAATTCGTCCTCTGAGAAAATCTGGAAATGGTTGAAGTCCTCAACTGGCAGATTAGCCTGAAGTGATTCCCGATTGAAGCTGGTATGTCCTCTTTTGATGTGACAAAATAAACAGGATGAACTTACTTCTGGTCCATTATCTAACATTTGGGATAAACTCATGTTTATGAATAAACTGCAGTGGATTTACTCCAGTGGCGGTCATTTTCTGTACGGTTGGTTCCCTCATTATGGCAGCTGAGCCTACTGCCGATGAGATTGCTACTCGCGAAGCCGCCTTTTCTGAGATGTTGTCAAATTCTGCCCTGGTGGGACATTTCAGTGTAGATGGGCAGCCAACAGCAGATCCCAAGGTTGAACGCTATGAAATCGAGAGTGTTACAAAATTCAAGGGTGATTTATGGACGATCACTGCTCGAGTTAAATATGGAAAGACTGATCTGAAGATCCCGATGACATTAAGAGTCGTCTGGGCCGACGATGCCCCCATGATCAGCATGACGAATGTCAGTCTTCCCCTTGGAACATTTACGGCCAGGGTTTTCTTCTATGAATCCCGTTATGCCGGCACCTGGCAGCATGGAGATGTCGGAGGTCATATGTGGGGAAGTATCGAAAAACAAAACCCGCGGGCGAAGAATGATTTCCGTTAGCGTTTAAGTTCCCCATATTGCTACACAATTCTTTATCACTGAATGACTTTAGAGATGAACTTAATGAATATTCGCCACTTCTCCTTTTTATATGTTGCTGGTTATATCTTGGAACTTACGAAGCAATTGGTGCTGAACCGGCAGTCATTGATGTTAAAGTTACAAAGATCAAATCGGAGGGGGATAAACCTCAATCGATTCGTTACTTCGTTCCAGTTAGGGCAGACCGAAGCCGTACCTTTACTGGTGTTGCTACACACTTGGTCTGAAACTACGCCCAGCCAAACCTGAGTGGGTTCAGGAAGCCAGTAATCGGGGATGGGCGATTGTGCTGCCCGATTTCCAGGGACCAAACCTTCAACCGACAGCCTGTGGATCTGAGCTTGCCCGGAACGATGTCATTGCAGCTCTCGATTACATGCTGAAGAGTTTTGAAATCGACAAGAATCGGGTGTATCTGGTGTTTCCGGGGGAGGTCATATGACGATGCAAATGTCGGCTTATCACCCTGATCGCTTTACGGCAGCTTCAGCCTGGGTGGGTATATCTGATCTGGTCGAATGGCAGAAGTTTCATAGTCCGAATGGAAAATCCGGAAATTATGCACTGAATATCGAGGCCAGTTGTGGGGGCAAGCCGGGTGATTCGCCCGGAGGTTGATGCCGAATACAAGGCTCGTTCACCCATTCATCATCTCGCCAATGCACGAAACCTGCCATTGGAAATTTCAGCGGGTATTCATGATGGTCATACCGGGTCGGTTGAGGTCAGTCATTCTCTGAGAGCTTTTAATGTGATCGCTGCTGCACTTGATCAACCACAGATTTCAGAAGACTTGATCGAAACAATCGTGCAGACTGAAGACGTTCCTGACAATGTGCCAGTGGTCGACGCACATAGCTCAATCGAGGAAAACTATCCGCGAGCCATTCACCTGCGTCGATCTGCAGGACCTTCCCGTGTCACCATTTTTGAGGGGGGGCACGAAGGGTTAGCTACTGCGGCCTGCGATTGGCTGGCAACTCATGCTAAGGAAAAGTAGATGTTGATTGCCTGGTTTCCAGCTTAAAGAGCTGGTTCGCGTGCTCCAAAGATTCTAGTCAGAACCAGAACAGTCACCGCGAAAAAGACCATCATCAAAGAAACGGCGACAGCGTCATTCAAATGTCCGATGCTCAATTCGAGAAAGACACTCACCGACATCACTTCTGTTTTGTTGCGTGTCGTGCCGGCAAAGACGAGTAGCGGGCCGAATTCCCCTAATGCCCGCGCCCAGGCAAGTGTTCCCGCAGTCAGCATTCCCTGCCAGGCTTGGGGGAGACAGACACGGCTGAATGCCTGTCGTTCGTTGCAGCCAAGAGTTAAGGCAACTTTTTCCAATCGCGGATCAATCTGGTCGAACGTCGCCCGCATCATGCGGATAGAAAATGCGGCAGCCACCATAAATTGGGCCAGGACGACTCCCGGAATCTGAAAGACAAAGAATGAAGCAAACTGCTTGAAGGGCGAAAACTGAAATAAGACCAGTAAGCTGATACCGAGTACCAGGGGGGGGAGTACGATGGGAACGTACAGAATCGCGTCCAGAATCGACTTCCCGAAAAACTGATACCTTGAGAAAAGATACCCGATTGGAATCGCGACCAGCACAGAGAGAATCGAGCTCATCAGACAGGAGACCAGCGTCAGTTTGATTGAATAGCGAATCTCTTTCTGATCCAGCAATTTTAGCATCGAAACGATGGGTCGGCCGATCGGTTTCAGAATATCGGGCCACTCCTGCACCAGCTCGTTGGCTTCAGTGCTGCGTGAGAGATAGCCAATATCTCCCAGCAGCATACTTACCAGAAAGCCGATGTAGAGCAGACTGATGCTGCCGATGACCAGATAAAAGACGATATCAGAACCTACACGGTGTTTATGTAGTGGTGGTGTAGCTGCGTTGTTCTGAGAATCGTCAGGCATAAGATTAAGTTACAAGTTTGATGAGATGGCTTTATGAAACGGAATTGTACTTGTTAGAAAACGCAGGCCGGCTATTTTTACTTCTTGTTTGAGGACTCATCAAGTAACCAGTTAAAACCAGCTGTTTCGAATGCCTGCTGTGAATGGGCGACTGTCTGGTAAAGCCGCCTGGCTAGATATTTTTTATTACTCGATTTGGCAATACTGAAGGGCTGGATTGCCCGTGATTCCTTGATATCAATCGGAATCGTGTCGATTTTATCGGCTTCTGCTTTGGTGTCTGTCTGATAGGCCAGAACTGCATCAGCGGCATTGGTAAGTACCAGGGGGACGAGCTGGGCAGAGCTTGTTGTTTGGGTGACAATGTTGGGCTCTATTTTTTCAAGTAACCCCTCCGCTTCAAGCACCTGTTTTGAGAGAACGCCGATGGTGCATTGTTCAGGTTGTCCAACTGCCACTCATCCCTTCCCGAGTCAAATCCTCTAACGATTCGATTTGTTTGGGATTTCCTTTGGGCACGGCGATAACGACATCCAGTTGAGGAGGTTTACATCTTCCTGAAAGAGTTCTTTGACTTGTTCCAGGTAATATCGATCGCATGCCAACAGGTGTCCGGAAAGCCTGCCCCCTGCTCCTGATCGAGAATGGTACGCATCTGCCCAACGATTCCGCATCCGTCATATCTGGTGTTGACAGTGACTCCTTCGCGTTCTTCGAATTGTTGAATCGCCTGCTCAACCGCGGCGGTTCACGGATCCACAATAAAAGTTAAGTTCGGGGTGTTCTTCCCAGATATCACCATCGGGGATCGTCTCGAAGCCCCTCTCTTTAAAAGACGAGTAGGCCTTTATCACTGGGCGCGGTATACCTCAAACTTTAAAGCAGCAGTTAGGTTACTGGCTGTCAGCAGGACCCCAGTTTGACTTGTGCCGTTCCGGCGTCCAGTTCCAGGGTAACGACTTCCAGATCGGGATAGTTCAGAGCAGTGATATCCCAGACGATACCGACATCAGCTGTCCCCAACTTAACATCATTGGCCACATCGGGGACCGTGGCTTTCATCACTCCTTTTTCGCGAATTTTCTCTTCGAGCCTGGCCCAATGTCCTGAGTCCGTGAACAGCTTCTCTGTCTTGCGACCGACTGCTGCCTGGCCAGGAACAATGGCGATGACCAGATCTTTATTAACGAGATCATCTGTTGTTTTGATCTGTTTCGGGTTTCCACCGGCAACAAGGAGAATTGGTTTCATGGTCGCCAGCGGAGTCTTCCAGAATAAGACCTTTCTCCTGCCCCTAAGGTTATATAAACCTCATCTGCAGAAAGGAACAAATCACCTGTATGGCTGGCCTCGATCTGACTGAGCAGAGTGTTTGAGCCCCCTACGGATCTGGACTTCAACACCATACTCTTCCCGGTACTGATTGCAGATTTGTTCTGCTACGGGGCGTATGCCCGCAGCGCCGAAACAAAGTGATGTTTTTACCAGTGGCGGCAGATTCTGTTTGTCCGAACGAGCGGAGGCTCCAGGACAAGTATGGCGATCAATACCAGAGAGCCGGTAGGAGCACCAGCAAACCATCGAGTTTGCCACGACGGAGCGAACAGAGATCGTCTTGTTTCATCATGAAGATAGCTTCCAGCGAGGTAGGATAATGTGGGGAGTTAATGGTGGGGACTGAGATTCTTTGCTGGAAAATCATGAGAGAGCCCATGCAGAAGGCTAACTCTCTGCATGGGGTCTTCAGGTTTCAAGTTATTTATTACTTTGCTGCTTCAGTGTCGTTTTTGGCTTTCTCTTCCTGGGCAGCTGAAAGATCAGGGTTTGGAGTCGCATCGGCTTGGATTTGACCTGAGGTCCATTTGATACCGGACACGAGTGAGTTCAGAAAATCGGTGTTTGTCCAGGTTTCTTCCCGGTGACCGAGGTTGTTGAAGTAAACGACCTTCGCCGTACTCTTTTAATCCAGGCGACAGGGACATGATAAGGGCGTTTGACTTCTGTTTTGGACATGTCGATACTCATCAGCACATGCACTTTTTTCCGGTTGCCAGTTTTTGTACTGATAGATTTCATCCTTCAGAGAATACTCTGCACCAAAGGGTTTCATCATGGGGTTTTCAGGATCATGAACGGCCAGAGTCACTGTCCCATTCGCGTTCCAGGGGTGACCGTTGAATGTTCCACCGATCATGTCCCAAGAAGGGTTCGTATTCATGGAAAGTGTCTGCGGTTGAGTGGACGCCGATGACACCATGACCCTTGGTTGGTAACCACTCTTTGAAGAAGTAATCCAGGTCTTCTTCTGCTATCGGGAGATTACCGGTGGTGTAAAACATGACCAGGTCATAATTCTGCAGATTATCTTTGGTGAAATCAGCTGCACAATCCTGTGTACAATCGACATCGAAAAAATCGGATTGCTGAGCGAGTTGAGTCATCGCAATTTCGGCTGGTGAAAGTGTTTTCTCTCCGCGGTTAACCGAGCCATGTACGAACCCGGCAGCTTGAGTCACCATCAGAGTTTTGACCTGATCCGCTCCCTGAGTCTCAGCGATCGATAATGTCAGAAAGGTGCAACAGAGCAATCCTGTCAGGATGAATTGTGTCAGTCTCATAATGAACTCCCAGGTTCCTTTTATTAAAGTATGTGTACTTATTTGAATTTATGATGAACATCAACTCTGAATTGATGTCCTGATTAGTAAATGGAGTCTTTCAGCGGCAAGCAGTTGCATTTTGTATTCTTAACAGTTTACCTGCTGAACGAAGCGAAAACTATCGAAACCTGCCCCAGTGAGTGGTGCAAATTCTGTATCCTGGTCGATTTTAAACTACGCTGTGAGTGAACTGACTTCTGGAAAAAGTTATTGGCAAAATGGAGAGCTAATATAATGACCGATCCGTCCCGGCTTATGAGGGAAATTCATTAATGTCATGAAATGCGGACGCTGGGAGTACGCGGAACATAAAAACGCCTCTGCCGTCGTGGCTATTGCTGCCCTGTTTGAGGGATGCCTCGTGCTGACGGAGCAGTTCAGGATACCAGTTGGCAGGACGGTAATCGACCTTCCGGCAGGATTGGTGGGGGATTGTACAGCAGATTCGGGTGAACTGGCTCAAGTTGCCGCTGAACGCGAACTGCTGGAAGAGACCGGGTTCAAAGCCGCAATTTGGACAGAAAGCCTACTCGTTCCAAGTTCACCCGGATTGACGAGCGAAACAGTTCGCATTTACCTGGCCGAACGATTGGAAAAGATTTCCGCGGATGGTGGTGTATCCAGTGAGGAGATCATTGTGCATCTTGTATCACTGGAAGAATTTGATGCTCAGCTTGAGCAGTGGCTCAGTGAGGGGAAACTGATTGATCCAAAAGTGTTTGTCGCTCTGCACCTGCTTCGTTAGGTTCATTGAGATTAAATTGCACTCTAAGTTACTCTCCCATCAAGGACTGGAAGTAAGGGAGAAATTCCAGTTGAAAAACCTGAATGGTAAAGTAACCAAAGAAAGCACACGACCAGATCAGGACGACAAATCTTAATGGGCTGATGCTGACACTTCGTGGCAAGATCTTGCTGTTGAGATAAAGCAGGATTATCGAGTACAGGAACATCACCCCCCATTCATTGCAGCCGAGATGGTGAGCAGGAACAATGGCTGCTTAAACGTGGGGTCTATGCTGCTGTAAAGCAGAATGAGTGAACCGAGTCCGATTTCACTCCAGAGAAAGATAAAATAAAGTCGACTGATGGAGTACTGGTCGTTATTCCGCAGAAAGTTGACCTTCACGATGTCTGCGGAAATGCGCGCTGTCGCATCGAGTACCCCCAACTCAGTCGTCAGCAGAATCGCGGCACCCATCAACATGAAGAGATAATGGGGCAAGGCACCAAACTGATCCTGAATGATGGTGGCCTGACCCCAGATGAAATTCAAACCGGACCCGTAACGATTTGCTCCTTCGATGAGAGTCCCATCGGCATTATAAAACATCGAATAAGCGATCAGTGTAAGGAGCATAATGCAGCCGAGGCAGGTAAGAAAGAAGCTGAAGAAATGCTCGATATTCGCACCCAGCCACCACTGGCGCCAGCGGGATAGATTATCGGGGGTGTGGGGGAAGTGGTAACCAGTCTGGCTGGTCGCTTCCTGTTGTCCTGTAAGTGGGCTGGTGATACGGCCAATATACTTTCCCATCCCGTATCCTTTATCCATGATAAAGTTACTCTGGCTGAGATTCATGGAGCCACCGGCACCAGCAAATGCAAGTGCCCCCAGCAGCGTGATCGTCCCCAGCCCCGTAGCTGCATCGGGCATTCCGCCAAAATTGATGATACCCTCGAGCATCGCTTCAATCGCGTAGGGTTTGATCAGATAAAACCCCAGGATGACTGCGCAGATAATGACCAGAGCAACCAGCACGAGCTGAATTTTTTCGACCGTGTTATAGACCACAGGACCGGCTGTCAGAATGATGCCGACCAGAATCAATCCTGCGATACCAAAGAATTCATTGTAGCGGGCGGAATAAGTCAGGTTTGCACCCTGAGAGTGATCATCAAACAGCGAATTGATGGCTGCCTGGTGGATTCTGCTTCCGGAAGTGCGGAAGCGGATTGTTTCCAGGCATCGGCATCATCGGCGGACATTTCACCTTTCCAGCTTATCGATGAAGATTGCTCATGCACTTTGACCGATGCTGGTAAAGGGATTGATTTAAGGGCCTTTAAAGCATCCTCTTCGACCTCGACAGTTGCAGTTGCTTCCGGACCGAATATCAGCTGACAATATTCAGCACCTGGCCTTGCATCGGCCAGGCCCGGGGATGATATTCATCAACAGCATGATCCAGGCCCAGTGACGAGAGAGTCAGCGAAAACCCGGTTATCGCGGACTCACCTGTCACCAGCGTATACCGTTCAATCTCCATGTTGACGAAATACTGCGTGATCACTCCCATAAAACAGGCCCAGAAAAAGATGAACCCTGATTTAAATGTGATGTAAGGCCAGAGGATGAACTCTCCTGATCCGAGACTGGAGTCCGGCAAGCAGAATACTGGGGCCTATCATCTTTCGCCAGGGAATCGCGACAGGCATTTCACGGTAATGCAGCGGAGGAAGATGCTTATGCGGAATGACTTCGTCAGGAACGATCTGGTTCTCAGAATCACTTACGGTAGGTGAGGACATCACAGCACTTTCAGGAGCGGCTCTAAATGGCTGATTTTTAGACCAGCGCTTCGATCTAAATGGTTCAGTTGCTCCAGGTCTGCATCAAGTTCCTGTAGTAGCCGAATGGCGGAGTCTCCACCATCTTCTCCCCTTCTCCAGTCACAACTCGGGAATTGACGGTTTCGTAACTTCCCTCTGCAAAGGCTTTTTTCGTGGGGATGTAACCGGGAGCGGCATTTGCAAGTTCGATAACCAGCGTAGTCTCGAACGGAGATTCCGCCATTTTTAATCGCCATACCGAGTTCGACAAAGACTTCACCGGGTAACAGTGACGATGGCTAATTCGGGTGACAGGCGAAATGCCTGGACTTCAATATCAATCGTTTCTTCCTCGTACTGTTGTAAGTCAAAGTTTTGTATGTTTCTACCCGGGATAGAAATGGGACTTTGCTATCCGCTACATTCGCAATATCGATTTCGGCCTGCTTAATGGTGCCTGGTGTGTATTGCTGTTTCAGAGCGTGATTAACGGCAGTACGAACTGCCAGGAGGGCCTGGGAGACTTCTTTGAGATCTGGTAATGCCTTCGTGACAGATTCAGAAAGCAGAACGCCAATCTCCTCAGTCGTCAGGCGATGTTTGTACAGACATTAATATGATTGATGTCACCACACGTTCCAATTCCGAATACAGAGACGAAATCATCGCCATACTTTTCGAATGTCTGTTGGAGATAATAGGGATAATCAGCCGAATGCCCAATCCCTCCCAGAGTATCCAGATGCAGGGGCAAAAGAAATCAACGAGGCATAAGGGTTGTTCTCCGGTGTGTTCGATTCAAAAAGAATCATGCCAACTTCAGGATCGACTGGTCCCGCGACACGGACAATATTCGGGTTGAGAACATAGTTAAACTGGACTGTTCCATTCTTCATATGGAATCGACGATTGAAGTTAACTCGTGCTTCGTTTCCATACCCGGCACACGTATGTGAGAGACTTGCCGTTTCTGAATGGCTTCTTGTGTGACTTTTTTAAATTGTTCTGTCAAAAACCCTGGGTAATCAATCGATTCGGCGGCGTCTTCTCCATTCGCGCTTCTAGCTAATTGATGAAATCGATTCCGCAGGGCTCCAAAAATACATCAGGCCTGTATGACTGTGTGTGGCTGTGATCGCAATATTTTCAGCGGGAATTCCCGTTTCAGCTCAGTGCTGTTTTGGCTTTCTGGCCCAGTTTCCAGTCGATGCCAATCAGATCGCAGACAATGATTAAAGCTTTGGTTTCCCCTTGTTCGAAGTACAAGGGCTTTCGCCTGCGAGTGGATCCTTGGTTCCTTCATTAAAACGTTCATAAAAGTATCCACTCATCCGGAATCCAGATGGAGGTGTGATATCAATCGTGGCTGCCCCAACCGAGAGTGGTTCATCATTTGCCCCCTGACAGTTGAGCGATGTACTAAAGCTAATAAACAGAACAGCAAGAAACAGATGACTTTTATACGCTGGCTCGTTTCCAGGAAGGAGGTTCAGTAGAAAACTTCGAAAAATAATCCGGCGAAGAGTGAACTGATGGCATCTAAAAAACATATTATGACATTCTCAGTCCGATTTCGATTGTAAAGCTGTTTTACTCACTCACTTGTTCGAAATCGTCAGATGTAGATTCTCAAAGGCTTCCAGGAACCTATATGCCACCTAAACTACTTAATAAAACAGCTGTTGTACGGGCAAGTCGCGGAATCGGCTGAGCCGTCGTGGAGCAACTGCTGCAGGAAGAGCTCGTGTGGTTGCCGTTTCCCGTTCAGTTGAGTTGTTGGGAGAGCTGGAAGAACTCTCCTCGGCCCGGTTGATTACTCAACAGACAGATGTTACCAAGTCAGAAGAGCTTGACCGTCTGGTGGATTTTACTCAACGACGATTACGGCATGTTGATATACTTTGTCCTCTCGCTGGATATCTTGGTGTATCAGTTCTGGGTCAGTCACCAGTCAAAAATCTTGACGCTCTGATAAAGATAAATTCCCTTTCTGCCTGGGAAACTTTTGAGAAGTTCAAACCGATTCTGTCAAAAATGGGAGCTGTCTGCATGGCTACCCCTGCTCCTCTATTGGAATCAATCAGCGGCCTGGAGGCATTCTGTGTCAGCAAAGCTCCCCTGAAATCTTTAATACGCACCGTGGGAAAGCAGCAGGAAGATTTAAGAATCAACGGCGTTGCCTGCTCCCCGGTAAAAACAACTGCCTGGGAGTTACCAGAACTGGAAAGAGTAATTGAAGCGTACCCATGGAAGTGGTTGAGAGCTACTGAAGTTGCTGAGACGATTCTTTTTCTTGTTTCGGAAGAAGGGAGAGCGATTCGGGGCGAAGAAATTATCCTGAGCTCTCCCATTCCAACTCGCGTTTGACCAGAACTGCTCCGTAATTCATCAGGTTACTGGTTCCCCCTGGTTCACTCTTTTCTGTATCATAGATCAAGCAGTTTCTATCGGACCGATAAAGTAAAAGAGAATTCGCAGATGACCTTGCTTCGTATTCAGGGAGGAACAGTTTATGACCCGGCTAATGGTATCGAGGGTAAAATCCGCGATATCTGGGTTCAGCAGGGAAAAATTATATCTGCGCCGACTGATCCTGGCGTAAAAGCAGATCGCACGCTTGACGCACGGGGACTGGTTGTAATGCCGGGCGGGGTCGATATGCATTGTCATATTGCCGGACCGAAAGTGAATACAGCGCGCAAGATGATTCCGGAGGAAAAACGACATTCAGAGCCGGTTCACAGGACTGCGCTCACGAGATCAGGAACTGTGGGATCGGTCCCCAGTACTTTTGCGACGGGATATCTTTATGCCGGGCTTGGTTACACAACCGCTTTTGACGCGGCAATTCCTCCGCTGACTGCCCGGCATGCACATGAAGAATTCCGCGATACCCCCCTACTCGACAAGGGGTTCTATGTAATGATGGGGAATAACCATTTCCTTATGGAACGCATAAAGGCGAATGAACCTAAACTTGTCAAAGACTATATTGCCTGGTTACTGAATGCGACGCGAGGGTATGCCTGCAAGCTGGTCAATCCAGGAGGAGTCGAGACCTGGAAACAGAACGGAGAGAAAACTTCCGGACTGGATCAGTCCGTTGATCATTTTGACGTCACTCCCCGATCGATAATTCGTGAGATCGCC
Organism: Planctomycetaceae bacterium; assembly: GCA_041398805.1. GTDB lineage: Bacteria > Planctomycetota > Planctomycetia > Planctomycetales > Planctomycetaceae > Polystyrenella. The sequence goes on from JAWKUC010000012.1 coordinate 177,849, forward strand.
CGGGCTTCCGAAGAGTTGAATCTTCCGCATGCCGTGCATATTCATTGCAACAATCTGGGTCTGCCCGGTAATTATACTACGACCCTCGAAACGATGCGGGCTCTGGAAGGATCGCGCGGGCACCTGACTCACATCCAGTTCCACAGCTACGGGGGAGATGCTGACGATCAATCGACTTTTTCGAGTCGAGTACCTGAACTCGTCGAATATGTGAATGCTCATGAAAATCTGACAGTGGATGTCGGTCAGGTAATGTTCGGACAGACAACTTCAATGACGGGTGACGGGCCACTCGGGCATTTTCTGCATAAGGTGACAGGGAATAAATGGTTCAGCGGTGATATAGAAATGGAAGCCGGTTGTGGGATTGTTCCCATTACCTACAAAAACAAAAGTCTGGTGCATGCTTTGCAGTGGGCAGTCGGACTCGAATGGTATCTGTTGATGGACGACCCGTGGCGAATAGCCATGAGCACCGACCACCCTAACGGAGGTTCCTTCCTCGCGTATCCGGAAATCATCGCCCTGTTGATGGATTCTCGATTACGCGACGAAATGCTGGCACAGGTACCACCGGAGTTACAATCGATGTGCACCCTGCCGGAACTGACACGGGAATACACGCTCAATGAGATCACGATCATCACCCGGGCAGCCCCTGCGAGAATTCTCGGTTTGAAGCAGAAAGGACATCTTGGTCCCGGGGCTGATGCCGATCTGACTTTATATCAACCTCAGGACGACAAACGCAGAATGTTTGAACTTCCCCGATATGTGGTCGCAGGAGGAGAAGTGGTTGTCGATGATGGTGAAATCCGTAAAGTAACCCAGGGAGAGTTACAGTCAGTCACACCTCAATACGATCTGGATAGTCGACCATACATCAAAGACTGGTTTGAAAAACGCTACACGATCGCCTTCGATAACTTTGAGATCTCAGATGATGAACCGATTTGATGAAAAGGCCTGCCTGAAATCTTGAACTCTTTTCGACTTAAGTTGCAGCAAACGCCACTAAAAGTCCTGACGGGTTTCACGAAGAAACGCCAGATTCAAACATCAATAATTTCGCAGCATTTCCTGGCGATATCGTCTCATCACATCGGAGCGAATGAGAATTCCGACCAGTTGGCGTTGTCCTTGTACAACCCGTTCCACAGGCAGGCTGTCGACATCCCGGGTACCAAAGTCTCGAATCGCTTCCAGTAGATTCTCGTCAGGTGATACAGAGATCGGGCTGGCCATGGCAATGTCATCGGCATTGAGGAGATGCGGAGGGATGTCCGTATCAAGCATGCGGTGTAAATCTTCCGGACGAATAATACCGATCAGTTTTTTCTCGGCATTCATCACTGGTATCGATTCAATGTGGCTATTCTTTTGAGCCACCTGGATGATCTGTGTCAGATTGTCCGTATTCTGCACGGTGGGGAAATTTCTGATCATAACATCGCGCACCATGACATGTTCCAGATGGTGCATATCATGCCCGCGGGCGACCGTCTCGCCGCGCCGACTCAGTTTCTTGTCATAGATACTTTCCGGGTCGACGAAGCGTGCAACAAGACTCGCCATACCGGCCGAGACCATAATCGGCAGGATAATGCGGTAGTCACTTGTCATTTCATAAACAATGATGATGGCACTCATGATTCCATGAGTTGTTCCAGCGACGACTGCACCCATGCCCACAATTGCGTAGACACCGGGATGGGCGCTGAACTGTTCGGGTAGAAAACAGTTCAGCAACAGTCCGAAGCAGGCCCCTGTCGTTGCCCCAATAAATAATGATGGGGCAAAGATACCTCCCGAACCTCCACCTGCTAAGGTGATGCTGGTTAAGACCGGCTTCAGCAATGCTAAGGGTAGCAACCACCAGAAGGTTTTTATCATCTCCATCGGGCTGAGTTGCACCACCTTCTGTTGCCCGGTGGTGAGGTTATGCTCTTTGATTGAACTGGTTTTCTGCTGGTTCTCCAAGTGAAGAACATGATCGACGACTTCATAACCTACGCCGAATAGCGGGGGTTCGGCAGGCTCCCCTGCCAGTTGTCGTGACTGAGTGTATGACGAGGGTGTGGGTGGAGTTGATGGATAAAGTGCACCGATCATTCCCACAACGAGTCCCGCCAGAATTGCGCGATGCCACCAGATGGGAATTCTTTTTAAGGCGACATCTTCGGTGTAATAGACAAGCCGGGTGAACGAAACCGCCACCAGGCCGGTGATCACTCCCAGAATCAGATACGAGGGAAGCTGACTCCAGGCTCCTTCGAATTCATGGTAGAGCTGAGTAAAAGCAGGATTAAATCCATGTTCTCCAATCTCAGACTGCACGACGGCAGCGAGGACCGAGGCAATTACAATCGGTGTTAAACTTTCTACGGCGAAGTTGCCCAGAATGATCTCGCTGGCGAACATCACCCCTGCCAAAGGGGCGTTGAAGGTCGCACTGATGCCGGCAGCGGCTCCCGAAGCGACCAGCACTTTCATGTTCCTCGCAGAAAGTTTGAAGAACTGACCGGAGATTGATCCGAGTGCCGCTCCAATCTGCACGATGGGTCCTTCACGTCCGACAGACCCCCCTGTACCAATGCAGATTCCACTGGCCAGGATTTTGACGAGTGCTACCCGGGGACGAATGATACCATCTTTGCGAGCGACAGCGGCGATGACCTCAGGCACACCATGTCCCTGAGCCTCAGGGGCAAATTTTAAGGTCAGCCAGGAAACGATGAGAAGTCCAATGATAGGCGATAAGATCAGCAGATATTTTGCCGCCGGAACAGTTAACGCCCGATCCAGAATGGCGTCGACACTGATGTGACTAACACCATGAATTAAACCTGTAAAAACAACGGAGCCTAAACCGCCGGCGATACCAATAATGATCGCCAGAAAGATCGTGAGGGTGACTTCATGCGTAAACCATTTCCTCAGCGACTGGACAGTCCAGTTCTGAAAGCGGGAAATCAGGTTTTCGGAAGGCTCCGGCTCCATGAGGAATATATGTGTTCAGGATAGGTAGGTTTGATGGTCTGAAATAATTAAACAGCCAAGTCGGTCAGGTGAGGAGAGAACAGGTTCAACCAGCAATTCTCCCTGCTAATTCAGAGAATCGATTCCTCTAAAAGTGGTGAACAAATTCGCGTGCATTGGCCTGTTGTGAACGATAGAATAAGAGCCCTCTCCGAGTGATTCCAGTCCTCCACTCATCATTTCACTTGAATTGCTGTAGAGTTTCTGAATTCGTTCGGTTTATCCCCACATAGTGCAACATCTTGCACGTAAAAAGACTATGAAACCTCGACGATTCCTCCCGGGAATCAAGCACTCATCTCCCACATTATCTTATTCAGAATCGTCCAGTCAGGTCATTTTCCATGAGCGTCTCACAAGCAGGAACCGACATGCATCCTCAGGCAGAGAGTACGCGCACAGGATTTCTGGATCGCTGGTTTTCCACCTGGTTTGAGCCTGTCCCGATCCATGGACTCGTTTTATTTCGAGTCGTGCTGGGAGTTCTGATTGCTTATCTGATTGTTGATAAGTACATCGGGTTGAAACTACTCGAAGAATACTACATCAGGCCAGGCTTCAACTTTAACTACTATGGATTTTCCTGGGTCAAGCCATTACCCGGGAACGGCATGTACTATGTCTTCTGGGGTATGTTTGCTGCTGCCCTGGGGGTTGCTGCCGGCTTCTGTTATCGCTTCTCGGCTTTCGCCCTCTGGCTAACCTGGACTTACATCTTTCTTTGCGAAAAGGCGGTCTATCAGAATCACCACTACCTGGTCTTGTTGTTGACCTTCTGGATGATCTTTATTCCAGCGCATAAGCTTTTCTCCATTGATGTGTTATTTCGCAAAAATCTCAGGAGCACCACCGCCCCCGCCTGGAGCCTCTGGACAATTCGTCTCCTGATCGCGATCCCTTACGTGTATGGCTCGTTTGCGAAAATGAATCCCGACTGGTTAACAGCTCAGCCAGTCTGGGTCTGGATGAATCGAGGGGGCATTGCCACGATGATGCCCGATTCATTCAAAACCATCCCTGTCGCCTACTTTATCAGCTATTACGGTCTGTTGTTCGATCTACTGGTTGTCCCGGCGTTATTCTGGGGCCGCACCCGCTTGCTTGCCTGTGTCTGTATACTGGCATTTCATTTGACGAATACGATGATCTTCAGGATTGGAATCTTCCCTCCCCTGATGATTTCCGCAACGCTGTTGTTCTTTCCCAAAGACTTCATACCCAATGCGCTGGCGGCGTGGAGGAAAGAGAAAAAATTCGATTGGTCGATCCTCTGGCGAACAGAACATATCACTGTCCCGGATTCGGTTGTTGCTGCCCCATTTCGCCCCAGTCAGAAACTGCTCATTTTCGCACTGATCCTGTTCTTTGGTTTTCAGTTTTTATTCCCATTCCGCCACTTTCTCTACGCTGGAAATCCAGCCTGGAATGGGCGAGGCGACATCTTCGCCTGGCGCATGATGCTGGATGACAAAATTGGCCAGGTCATGTTTGAGTTACGCGATTTCAAACAGATGCGGGTGATGCAGGTTCGCACCCTCGATCCCAATAAGCCACTACATTTGAACAAGGTCCAGCAGTTTTCCATGCTGAGGCTTCCTGACATGATCCTGCAATATGCCCACTTCATAGAGGATGGTTATGTGAAGTCACAGGGAGGAAAAGTGACTCCTGAGGATGTGAAGGTGTTTGCCGTCGTTGGTATATCACTAAACGCCCGTCCATATAAGCTGCTTTTGAATCCGGAAGTCGATTTAACAGAGGTTCAGCGAACCCTGATGGAGTCGAATGACTGGGTTTTTCCGACGGAAGAGGCCTCAGAAGCTTATCTGAAAGAGTCCGGGTATCAACTGTTTAATATGGGACAAGAGGAAGAAAAAAAATAAGGGAAATTCCTCAAACAGAGTGAACCGGGCCGGCGTATAAAGTGTCGAAAAGAAAGAAAACCAGATTTTCGACCTCAAGGAATTTATCCAGCCGATCGAAAACTGAAGTGAGATGAAGATCTTTAATAATCTGATGTGATAGACTTATCAATCATGGGGGCGATCGGCTTCGACTGGATCGCCGTAGATTGAGGTGGCGTGTCGTGGTTGATCTGCTGGCCACGTAAAAAGCAGATTAAACAATAACTGCAAATAATAAACAATTTGCAATGGCTTGCTAGTTAATCTGGCTTAGCCCCAGCCTAGGGATCCCTGACTGAGGAGACCGACAGCTGGTTGACAAAATCAGTCTGGTATCAGGTCAATGTTCGCTACGCCTGATACGAGAAAAGTGGTGAACTGGTTACTCGAGGCTTTGTTTGTTGATCCAACGGTAACGAGACACAATCAATAAACTACACACGTAGAGGCTTCTCTCAAAGCATCACAGGACGCGGGTTCGATTCCCGCCGCCTCCATTACTTACAAAACCCCTGTTATCCACAGG
>JAWKUC010000013.1:0-166279 GCA_041398805.1 Planctomycetaceae bacterium
GGCAGGAGTAACCCCAATAATATAGAAATGATTGCCATAACAACCAGAAGTTCGATAATAGTAAAGCCTGTGCGTTTCATAGTAATACTCCTGTTTAAAAATCATGTATGAATGTTGTGGGGCCGATCAGAATACAATGGCACGGATGATCGCTGTGCGCACCGATTCTGTCTGAAGACTGATCAGCGCGTAAAACGGGTGTTCGTACAGAGATCGGTACGGAATTTCCACGCAAATGAGATAACACGTGGCACTTAATCGAGAGAGTGCCAGTCAGATTGCGGGCGGTCCACGTTCGGAGTATGGAAGCAATGGCAGAACATATGCGTTAACCTGAATTGAATGTACTGCAATGTCGATAGTTTCGAACACGAGGTCGATGTGAACGAAACAGGACCTGGATGCTTTGGAGTTATAATGCTTACAAATGAAGCAATTGTCTCCATCGTGTTCGACAGGTTTTTGCTTAGGCCTGGATTTCTCTTCGCTACTTGAATGCGAATGGCAATGATTGTGACAACAATGGTGATGTAAATCCTGTGCCTTTTCATTCGGATGATGAACACAACAACTCCCGCTCCATTCCTGCAGCGCATGCAAACCGGGGCTTCCCAACAAGGAAACAACCAGAAAACACATGATTAATAGGAGACGGATCAACAAGTCAGGAGTACTCTTGGGTGATAATGTTATTCAAAATAGGGGTATGTCGTTACTTTATCGAAACTGAAATCGAGTTTTCATACGCCTTCTTCATTCTGGAATAGGCGATATTTACTTTGATGCGGTAATGTTCGATCTCGTCCTTCTCTTTGTCCTGCACGGCGTGCTCAAGCATTTCCAGGTGCTCACGTAGCAGGCGTGACTTCATGGCTCGGTAGTCGCTCAATTCCCATTCGCGAAGATAGGTGCTGACTTCGAGTTTACGACTCCAGTCATCCAGCAGTTCGATCCAGTAGGAAGCATGATCAGCGTCACCGGTCATTGCGGCAGTAAGTACTTCAGCTCTTGCAATCTGCATTTCCTCAAATATTTCCTTTTGAGGAGGGTAATAAACGAAACAGCCGACGATGGAAAAAAGAATCATCATGGCAATCGCTACCATGCCTAATACTGGAGCAGATACATTACGATCGAGTTTGGATTTCTGTTCCTGTTCCGATTTCTTGCGTAGCCACCCTTCTACATCCAGTTTCTGCTCTACTTTCTTCAGCACCAGGCCAGCAGAGATCAGTACCCCCAACATAGAAAGGGCATACCATTCATAAGGGAGGATGTCGCGACTCCATTTATTCTTGATCGCGACAAACATATTCTGAGGTGCGTTATGAAAAGGTTGTGAATAGATATCAAAAGCGTGACTATGGTCAGCCGGGTCAATGTCACTGGGGAACAACGGTCTTTCAATTCCGTAAGCGAGCCCAAGCACAATGATCATTAAGAGTGCGAACCAGATCAGAGACTTTTTGACTCCGAAATTAACTTTCATCCAGTAGACGAGTCCAGAGATTCATCCCTCCACCCAGGGTCAACAGCACAAAAAGCGGCCCCCACCGAATTGGCGTGGGCGAACATCATACCTAGCTGCGACATAGCAAGCATCGGTGTTGCATAGACCGGGAACAGCGAGGCCCGACATCAGAATCGGGCACGAATAGATTGTCATAATTCATTGACCGATGCAGGCTACTACGGCCGGCAGTATTGCTCCTAACATGGCAACACCAACCAGGCCGATGGCAAGTGAACTTACATGAAGGACCCACCGATTCACGAGCTGCGGTGATACCAATCGAAAGGATACGTTTCAGCCCGGGTTCCAGCATCTCCGACTGTTCTGGTACTTCCGTTTTATCTTGAAAATACCTGTCGAAGATCGTGCCGGTAATCGTCAGCAAGATAAGTGAGCAGAAGGTAAATGCAATGATTACCATCGGTTCAGATAAAGTCAGACCTACAAAAGTGATAAGGATTAAACAGCGGAGCGGCCATCGCAAAGGCGAGAATTGTTCCACCCGAAAGTTTGGAACGGCGCATTTCGTTGGCAACCGGTATGACGCCAAGTGAGCAAACTGGAAGCAGCATACCAATTGCCCAGGCCTGTATCAGTGATCGTCGGGAGTTGCCCCCGAATAATCTGTTCGTGTGCTCGGCCCCCAACATTCGGTTCAAAATCGCGGCAACGAATATTCCTGTAAGAATGAATGGAGCAGCTTGGGCCAGACATTGGACGAATCGGACTAGAAATCCGGAAATAATGAGCTGAAACATGATCAATTACCATGAAAAAGTGATTAGGTATAAAAATGGATTAACGTTCTTTTGACGACTGAGGTTCGCGGACGAGGCACTGGCACACCTGCTGGTTGCTCAAGAGTAAGCGGGATAAGTTCCAGCTGAAGTTTCATTTTTGACTCCAATTCTAATAAATATTTGGGATCCAGATTTCCCGCCGATAACTCTAACGCAACACTTTCACAGATCACCAACATCTCCTGACTGATCGACTTAACCTCATTCCATTCCTGCTCCTGCATATCGGTATCGCCCGCTAACTCCGGCAGCCAGTTGATGAACTCTTTCAGTTTCGGTAATTCATCTGCTACATGGTCCAGATGGTCATGTTCGATATCTTCTCGCATATGCTCTAAGCGGTGGTCTATCTCATGAACCGCTTTTTTGAAGTTCTTTGGCTTATATGCTGGTCCGTGAGAATGTTCGTGGTCATGTTCATCCTCTTTAGGATGCGGCGAAGACTCTCCGTTCGAGGAAGCTGAGTTTGCATTTTCGCATCCTGACAAAATAACTAAAATAAGTGCCAGCAACAGCAGTGGGATCACAACGAATCCGCGGCATTGTTGTTGTAGAGTAGTTAAGAAGATAGGATTCATAGAAAGCTCCTTACCAACGTGAGCCTGAACAGTAGATGGAAAAAAGAAATAATCACTGAGGTTTAAACTCGGGCAGAGGTACCGTTTGAAGTAACTCCTCCAGAACTTCATGATCCTGATCGTGTTCAAAACCCAATCGAACGGATAGTACAGGAATCGCCGTGTCCTGGAGGTCTTCCGGAATAACGTAATCTCGACGTGCTATGAATGCAGATGCCTGCGCAGTACGTTGCCATATCAATAATCCACGAGGTGAGATCCCCAGGTTCAGAGAAGGATGTTCTCGAGTAGCCTGAGCGAACCGCACCATATAATCGAGCAATATTTGCTGCATCGATATTTGCTCGATTCTTTCCTGCATTGCTTTCAAGGTCTTTAAATCGAGAATCGCCTCGGCTTTGTTGTGCTCAGACATGGTTTCTGGTTTCGTGATAGCCGATGTAAGCATCGCAACTTCGTCGTTTTGGCCGGGGTAACCAATACTCAGTTTCATCGAGAAACGATCACATTGTGCCTCAGGGAGTGGAAAAGTTCCGTGTTGTTCGGACGGGTTTTGAGTCGCAATCACGAAGAACTGCTGAGAGAGTTGATGTGAATGATTGTCGATAGTTACTTGTCGTTCAGCCATCGCCTCCAGAAGCGCGCTTTGTGTTCTGGGAGTTGCCCGGTTGATTTCGTCTGCCAGGCAGATTTCGGAGAAAACAGGCCCTTTGCGAAACTCGAAGGAGTAATCTTTCTGGTTGTAAATGTTGAAACCAGTAATATCGCTCGGTAGCAGGTCAGGTGTGCATTGGACTCGAGCGAGATGCCCCCCTATCCCGGCGGCAAGCGCTTTAGCCAACGTTGTTTTACCTAGCCCGGGCTTATCTTCAATTAACAGATGACCGCGACTAAGAAGACAGACGAGGACCATTCGAACAACAGATTTCTTCCCTTTAATTGCGTTATTTAGTGCCTGTTCCAGACGCTCAATCCGGTGGAAAGAGTCTGCCAGCAAGTCATCTGCAACAGCTGAATTTGGTGATACATTATTCATAGGAGTTATTTCAGAAGTGATTGAAAAACAGAAAATACGTTTAACGTGTTTCAAAATAGACTCGAATCAACAAAACGCTCATGGCTGTTGAAAACGAGACCAACGGAAGTGGTTCATGGTGTCGGTAGAGAGCGTGATCGGATCGTTTTGTGGTTGAACCAATCGGCCTGAAGGCCCATACATCAACTGATCAAGACTATTGAGGTATAATGTGAGTTTATTTCGCTCTACCTCCTGCAATTGAAAGTGGGTCGTCATCCAGGTACGCAGGGGAATACCATCAGGCCGGCGATTTCCACTCAGCTTGAGAAACGGTCAATTAATCGACGGGTAGAGATCAGTGCCAGTTCTGGTCTCGAAATCACGACCTGCGACCAGAAACAGGAAAACTTCCAAATCCCAGTACCACAGGAATGCCATTACGGGACGACGTTTCCAGAAGACACTCCCCACACAGACGGTAAATACACTCAGTGCGAGAAGATGTTGAGAAAGCCAGTCAATCAAGAGCACGCAAGCATATTGAATCCGTTCAAAGAAAGACAATGGGGGAGCGAGTTTTTCATATCCAGGTGTTGGTTCCAAGGTGTTCCAAACGTTCCCGCCCAAATGAACCTCACACCAGAAGTGGATATTGTTTGTGTAAACCGAAGTGTGATCCTTTTTGCGATCATAATTATCCGGATCAACATAAAAGCCGGAAACAACCCGAGAAGAAATGTTAAGTGAACGTAACAATAACATGGTCGCGGTTGCGAATTCATAGTCTGTTCCCGACTTCGTGTCGAATAGAAATCGTGATATGGAAAGTTCGGTTTTATCGAACTCTCCAGAGTCTGTAGATTGATGTTCATTGTCATGCTGGTAATGCTCTCTTAAATAATTGACAATCGGGTTGACCTTTTCACGATTGCGTGTGCAGCCAGCAGTAATTCTTATGGCGAGCTTTTTAATTCTCTCCATTTCAGGAGAGTCTGGTAATGTATTGGATCGGGGAATGAATCCAGAATAAAGAACTTGAGCCCCATCAAAATATCGTTCATCCAAAACGCGAGAACGTATGTGAATTGGTACCAGATCAGGAAGGCTGTCCCTGTCCAAATGAATCACACGATACTGTCCTTCGCGATAAAAGTTGCGGACATTCACATCCTTGATCGCACTACCGGTCCAATGCAGGGGAGTTGGAATGACATTGGCATCAACTCCAACAATTTTTAAAACATGCGTCTCCTCCGGAGAGAAAAAGTCGTATGCTGTTTGCTCGTGAGGTTCCAGCCAATGCAACTCATCTTCTTCAACGAGATCACACTGGAGAGGCTCTTTTGATTCAGATGCCGAGATCAGACTGATGCCATCATAGTAATCATAAGTCTCCATTCGCAGATGCAATGGGACTCGTCCGACCACATGAAATATCGCTTTTGATTTAGTGCTCTCAATGTCATTCCGCTTCTCCATGCCTTCCCGCCTCAGCGTTGAGAATTCCCGGCCGGATTCCTGCATGGTTCTCATTTCTTCATTCAGTTCGGGAATCATACTTTTAGATTGCTCAGGCGCTGGTGCGACTGATCGATCCGTGTTTTTAGGTTTGAAGGAGTTCGCCGTAAGATTCGCTGAATGCATCGAATAGGCTTGGCTTGTCATTTTTTCTCGAAAGGGGGCGTCGTCGATAGGTGCGAAGGTCTGTACGTTTTCTTTACCAAGGACGAGTGCATCGCCATTACCAATGCCGCCCATTGCATAAGAATCACTTCCCCCATCACCACCCGAGGTGGGCAGAAAGCCTTGCAATGACCATACCTTTCTGCCGGAAGTAAAGGGGCCCTTTGAGAATTACAACTAGAGGAATGAAGGCGAGAAACAAAAAACGCTTTAGCGAATAATTCTGTTGGGATGCGTGAAGAGTGTGTGAGTATTTCTGCAGGTATCGATAAACGAGCCAGAAAGTACAGCTACACAGAAACAACGTGATCAACTTGCAGAGTGTCCAACAAGGTCGTTTCGCTTAAAGCGACTGAAAATAATAAGACGAATAAACTCGTTGCAATCAAAAGTGGCTGATATTGCCGCCAACAGCGAGCCATTGTGAACAGGAGCATTTCGTTTTTCCGGTGCCCGAATCAGAACGACCTCTATTGCCGATCCGCCTCCTGATGTAATCGCATAAACGGTTCGACCAGCAGTGACAACAATCCTGTAAGGAGAATGACCGGCAATAACGCAGGTTGCCCTTCAAATCGTAAATTGACACGGCGGAAGTAATAGACACCCCCACCGAGCAGTAGCATTTGTACCATGAAACAGCAAAGCAGGTACCAGGGTGAATAAATCGTAGCTTCAACCTGACAAAATTGGCCGAGCGCGATAAGACTGATCAGAGTTAGCCAGGAATGCTCGAATAAAGAGATTGTCTGCTGCTTAACCACCATAATTCAAACGTCCCCTTTTCCATTGATGAGCCAATCGGTATTTCCAGCTTTCTGAACGTTCTGACATATAAGACAGATTGCTGTTGCATTCAGGTTGATGTTCCACCGATTCAACGCGAATCAATTGGAGATGACAAAGCCCGTGTAGATCTCCCAAAGAGTTGAACAAGGGCGAGTTCTGTGGACCGACTACGAACGTGCTCGAATGTCGCACATATCTGGGGATCGAGGGGTTAAGTTGATTCAGATCTCCCCCTCTGGGTACTCTGGCGAGTCCATCCATGAGTCGTTCATACTCGCGATTTCCCTTGCCTGGTTCAAAAATAGTTCCATTGAAATGACAGGATATGAACCCATTTTGAGAGACAACCGACTTCACGATGCTGGCAGCAATGGAGAGCACTTTTTCTATCTGGAAATCCGCAGCAGATGATGTCATTTCATAGCAATTTGCATCAATGATCAGTTCCAGCGAGGTTGCAGCAGGGGCTTGTCGTTCGCAGACAATCAGGTTCTGGGTGCGCGCTGTTTGTCCCCAGTGGATTCGGCGAAGTGAGTCCCCTTGTCGAAACTGACGCGTACCGAGTAAATCACCGCAGTCTCCCGCCTTGCGATCCGTTAATTTTTGCTCATTGAGATGAAATGATTGGGTGTCGGGCAGACCTTCCAGATCGAATGTTTCGGGCCAGACAATCAGTTCGCTCTGGCAGTTCAAAGGAACGCGGCAGGCGAATAAGCCCAAGGGAAAACTGGTTTCAATCTGTGGTAATTCAAGTGGATACACCCCACGCTGTCGTGGAGTGAATTTCCAGGTGAAGGTTGCCGTCGTCCAGGCGGACACTCTGGAGAGTGACATGCCTGCACTATTATTTGAATCCTGAAAGAATCCTTTGGAGACAATCAACCCCCATAAAGGCCAGGGCCATTTGTTAGTCAGTTTCAATTTTAATTGCACAGGTTCACCAACTCTTGACCGGCGTTTTTCCAGCGTGAGTTCACCTCGAATCCCCTTCACTGTGATCCACGGCCAGACAACAGCCATGATTAAAATGGCAGTCATTCCCAGTAAGGCAAAGAACATCGTACGGTTCATGAATAGCGCCAGTAACAGAGAACTCAACATTCCGAACCCGACAAGACTCAGAGGATGTTTCATCCAGTACACGTACTTATTGAATTGCGGACAGAAATCGCTCGTAAGCAAGTTGTGGAACTGTCGACAGAAACGTCGATAGAATGGAAGCATGTTTTCGGAACTGGGAATGGACACGGATCGCTACTTTCTATGAAGGACATAGCGCACGCCAACTCGATAACATGGCATCAGGAATGCCATGTAGAGCGCAGCAGCGCAAAGATGAGAACGGCTGAATAACTGCTCTGGTCATCACGGTGGGTTAGCACAATTCCAATGCGCGTGACATCACATGATGTATCGCAGGGAATCGAAAAGGTGCGCGTAGACTGGGGCTACACCAACCGAATGATGAAGGGAGCGAATGAATTCGCGCAATGAGCGCCCACCAGACTCCGGGAAACTGCACAGCGTCAGATTTCATTGGAGAAATGCAGCGTTGCATATCAACCCACACATGAGCAATGAGAACCCGAAAAGGTTACAATCAGGTACTTTCGTAGCGCATGATGAGCCTTGCAGACTACCAGGGTTTATGCTGAAGGACACTCAACCTGCGAAGGGAGGTCCACGTCGATAGAAAGCTGCTTTAAAGCTGACAATTTCTCCCTCATAAGCCGGGAGTGGTGATTGGTCGACTGCATCGTCCAGAACAGGCATTTCAACATAGGAAGTTGATTTTGCGATCAGACTGAAATGCTGACAGACCAAACAGTTTTCACTGTCATGTGTTGGATTTTCCGACTGTTCAGCAGGCTTTTCCGGGTTCTTTTCCGCTGAATCATTAACTGGCCGACCGTGACTACAATGTGAATGACCATGATGGGCGTGCTCATCGTGATAATGATCAGGATGAAAATGCCCATGTCCCGCATGCGAGTCATGGTGGTGGCCATGAGAACAATGATGATGTCCGCCAACACCTATATGAAAGTGTGTACAAGCTCCCAGCCATTCCAAAACAGTATGCGCACCCGCGCTACCCATCAGGGCGACGGTTACATACGCTGTCAGGAGAAAACTACGGAAAAACATCAATGGAGCCTGTATCAGGGGCCAGACTGTTAAATGCGAACGAATTGCAAATAGAACTTCATCCTAACAGAGGTTACGACGTTGGGAAGGAAAATGTTGGTTCTTTAAGTAAATTTCAACAGAGATAATGATGTTGCCAGTATCACGGTCAGCTGAAATGACCTGCATCTGCAAATGGGTTGATGTGCAGTTTTAAGATTTTTTTATTCCATTGATAACATTACCTGGATTGAATAGTGGGATAGACTCAGTTTTGCTGATCGTCCTGTTGTGAGGGGGGAGCGTAATTCCGCCGCCTGGGAGACTCTCCACGATCTCCAGAGGCTGGCGTGAATTGCTACCCCCGGCTATCTCTGGCTGGCCGTTTGGACCGCACCAGCGAATCGACTGTCAGACGTAAACCATAGGGCCAAAATGAGAAGAAGCCCACCGCCGCGATGGGCAATGGGCTTCATGAATCGTTAAGTCGGGATGACAGGACACCGTTAGAACTTTTTCGCCGTGGTGTCGTCGAACTACAAACGTCGCTACCACTGCTGTGCAGGCACGTTGCGGCATTACCCGCCTGATTGGTATGCAGCAAACAGGAGATCATGATTCCTGTAAGATTCGCGCATCAGATGGAACGTTAGCGTGAGAACGAGACTCTGCTTCGCCGCTGAAGGGTGGTGCCTCAATGGGGTGGATTCGCAATGTTGAAATTCATAAGCGGTGATGCAACCTCAGGCAGTAACAGCCCGCTGCAATAGCATGGCTCCTCGCAACTTGGGTCACCAAGACCAAGTTGGCAGGGCGGGTGGCCGTTGTGAGTCTGGATTGAAGTTGCACGAGCCATCGGGTCTGGTGCAAGTCGGACGGGTTGAACTCGGCTGCAGACTATCCGCTCCGACCTGGCTGGCAGCCCGGTTTGCCCACGCCGAACAGCGCTTGCAGGATTCGGCTCATGTTATCGTGGGGGCAATCGAGTGAGAATCCGTCGCATCAATGCTGTGGATGTTGTCCGAAACGCCACCTCCAGCTATTCTAAATGTAAGCCATATTTGCAGCCTGAGCGACAAGCAGACGGGCGATAGTTGCAGAACTGTCTCAAGAACCGATAATGAGGTCGCACCTGCTACTCAGAGGACGTATCACAAGCGGCCGAACAGCGTATTCGCTTGTTGGCTCGCCACCCCGGATAGTTTGCGTGGAGAAGTTCTATGACGCATCAATTACTGTCGAAGCGGTTTGTATTCGCTTTTTCTGTTCTAACGATGACGATCGTCGCACCAAGTCTCGGTGCTGATCCGCCTCAGTTTTCTGCCGATGTCCCAGCGACCGTCACGACGCCCGACACTGTAAAAACGCAACTGCTGGGCGATCTGAAGTTCTTCGACGGTATGCCGGACGAGTTAACTGTTAGAAAGACGTACGACTTTCTCGACGTGTCACGTGCTTCGGAAGCGTTCTTGAATGGAATTCCAGCAGCCTCGGTCTATGCGTTGCTTGAGGGTTTCAAAGAAGCAGGGCTGAAACCAGGCGAGCTTGGCATCTACGAGGAGCTGATGGACGCTCGTTCGCTGTTCCTCACCGCGAACTCGACAACTATGTATTGTATGACAGAAGTCAACGTAAAGGATGGCCCCGTCGTCGTAGAAGTGCCTCCGGGCGTTCTCGGTCCAGTCGATGACGCCTACTTTCGCTTCATTACCGATGTCGGCCTGACCGGTCCCGATGGTGGCAAGGGTGGCAAGTATCTCTTTGTTCACGAAAAGTACGAAGGCTCGATCCCTGAAGGCTACTTTGTCGCAAAGACGCCAACGTACAGGAACCTCTTTTTCTTCCGTGCATTTGTAAAAGATAACGATTTGGAAGGAACAGCAGCGGCGGTGAAGAAGGGCTTTCATGCGTATCCATTCAAAGCGAAGTAACCCGCCGACTCAGGTGTTTCACAACCTCTCTGGAAAACGCTTCAACACTGTCCACTCGAATGACTTTGGATTCTTCGAAGAATTGAACGCGGTCATTCAATATGAGCCGGCGGACGCTTTCGATCCAGAACTGGTTGGCCAGTTTGCAGCAATCGGTATCAAGAAGGGTAAGCGTTTTGAACCAGATGACCGTATGAAGAAGCTATTGACCGAAGGGGTTGCGATTGGGAACGCAGCCGCCCGCTCCATCTCCTTCTCTCCGAGGAAGAAGAGCGTCTACTTCTGGGAGGACCGCCAATGGAACTCGCCTTTTGCGGGGTTGAATTATCAGTTCCTGAACAACGGGGAACGAGTTCTCGACGATCGCATCTTCTTCCATTACATCGCAACAGGGATCACGCCCGCGATGGCGGCGCCTAAGGTGGGCTCTGGCTCGGTTTACGCATTTGCAGCTAAAGATAGTAAGGGCGTTACTTAGATGGCGGCAAGACGTACAAGGTTGAGATGCCGCCCACAATCCCGTTTAACAACTTCTGGTCGTTCATGGTTTACTCAGGTCAGCATCGGTCGATGCTTGAGACTGACCAAAAGCTCGCTGGCCTAGACAGCAACAATCCGTCGGTGAAACCAAACGCGGATGGATCCCATACTATGTGGTTTGGCCCGGCACCGCCTGCCGGCCACGAGGGCAACTGGATCCAGACCGTTCCCGACAAGAGTTTCTGTTCTTTTGCCGTATTTACGGCCCTCTGGAGCCGTGGTTCGACAAAACCTGGAAGCCAGGTGACTTTGAGTTGGTCGATTAGAGTTCTTCAGCTGGGTACCGCGACGCGAAATCCACAAAGCGTAAGGTGTTTGACTTGCTCAGAGATTGGTTATTGCATTACCGCTGGCGGGCATTATTTCCTGTCGAGACCCGTTCGGAGGCGATATTTGATGGCCCCTGCGGCGAGGCACACAGACCTGCTGACACGGCCAACAGATGATAATCCGTCCGTTCTCTACCGAAGATGCTTCATGAGGAAATCAGAGATTCACCCTCTTCAAACGATTGTGTCAGCCTCTCGCGAGATTCGTACAACCGTCCGAAAACTCCCCGAACAGAACTCGAACCAAGCCAACCGACACCCAACGTGGCGGCTGGAATTGAACTCCGTAACTACCTGCCAGGCAGTAGGTTCAATTGATGCCCCATCATCGGCTGCTGAATACCGCTGGCTGTTTGAACTGGTGGAGTCGAGCTTCGTGGCTTGCCTAACTCGCTCCCGCCAAACGAGAAACAGCTCGCCGCAATCAAATGCGACGAGCTGTTGTGAATTTAAGTCGGGATGACAGGATTTGAACCTGCGACCCCTTGACCCCCAGTCAAGTGCGTACACCAGGCTGCGCACATCCCGAAATTGATATCCAAAAATGTGAACAGAAGGCCACTTTTGGGGCTCCCTGCTCTGGTTGGTGTAGTTTTACGGGTGGATCGATTTTTCGCAAGTCTCCTCAGAGACTCATTTTGGTTCTCGTTTTATTTTCCGGGGTAAAACGAACTCCAAACCAGAGAACTGTTTTTCTATCGACTCATCAAAGGAGTCCGCTTCAGCTGGAAAGGTTCGTGCTTCCAGTATCGAATCAAAATATCATCAGGGATGCGACTACAGGTTTCCGTTGACGAGATAGAAGGTGTTGGTCTTCTGCAACAGGTCGAGAGGTACAAGGTTTCCACTCGTTGAATTGGGCATGCTCAGGTAGTAGTTTCCATTTTCTGCTGAGTTCAAGCGGTAGAGCGTTTTTATGCCATGCTGATTGGTGTTGAAGGTATCGAGATGGTTGTAATGGCGGTCAATGTTGCGACAGAACTGCAGCTGGAATTCGACATCCTGAACGGGTTGTTCCTGTTCATTGAGTATCTGCACGGTCGTGTTCACAGGCGAGCCAAACTGAATATCTACCTGGGATATCGGATTCCAGCTTTTCAATTGCACGCTCGACATCTGCTGTTGCATCAAGCCATCTGAAACTTCCAGGGAATACTTTTTATCAAGGGGGACCGAATTGACAAGATAGTCACCACTTTTACCGGAATTAGTCTCGCAGGAGATGCTGGTCGAAAAAAATTCCATTGAAAAGTAGTCTTTGATGTAGTTCATGGAGATTTTTGCATTGGCGACTGGATTTCCATTTGAGTCAGTGACTCTGCCTCTAACCATTCCTGATGGAATCACCGGTATCGTAAACGAGTTGGAATCAATGTTGCGACTGACCTCGTATTGTTGATCGTCCGATTCTGTAAATCGATAACCGATGAGTTCTGAGGTGTAGAAGGTTATCTGACCACCATCAGGAACTTCAAAACTCGCAGTACCCTGCACCAGCGGTTGCGTAAATGTGGCTCCCCACTCCCGGTATTCTGGATAATCCTCGGAATTCAGCTGATCACTCAACGAGAATGAGTAAACGAGAGTGCCTCCCGGCCTGACCTGTTCGTCATCACTTTTGAAATCAACTATAACCTGCTGCCAATCCCCTTTTCGCTCTTCTGCTGATTCAGAATCCTGCGGTTGATTATCCTCAGTTGTGGAAGAACTTTCCTTTTCTGTTGCTTCTCCTGGCTGTTCAGAAGTTTGTACCACCTTAATGGGAGGAGCCTTCAGTCTGAAGTTCAGGTCACTTCTTGATTCTGTAATCTGCTCTTCGATATTTGTGTCAAAAATTCTCAGTTCAATCCTTCCCACTCCCACCGCGGGAAGTTGATACAGCAGTTTTCCATCCTGGAATGTTGTCGGAACACATTCTGTGTTGTGGCCTCCTCGCCCATTGAACTCATCGCTGTAGAAATTCCAATACAGCTTGGGATTTTTCTTTGCCTTTCGAATTAAAGCTTCCGGCACCTCAATTTCACCACTGACAAAGATTCCGGGGTTCATCACACAGACAAGCTCCTGATCGCCGGCCTGAACACCAGAGATTCTGGTTGGCGCTGATCTGGCGCACTAACACAATAATCGTACTGGCAGTTTTCCTTGAGTTGTTCCAGTTTGAAAATGCCGTCTTCACCCGTAGTTACGGCTGACTCAAGATCCCAACCGTTGTGGGTCATATTTGGTTCTTTCCAGGAGACCCTGGTAAAAACTGCATCCTTGACGGGGTTGCCTGCAGAGTCGATCAATTTTCCGGTGGCTGGAATCGATCTTTTGATAATCAGTGGTTCGTCGGCAAACGCGCCCACCGGTATTTGATTATAATAGACTTGCTGATAGCCGGGACCTTCCAAGGTAAGTGAGTAGACGTAGTCGGGATTCATGTTCTTAAAGATCGCCTCCCCGTTTTCGTCTGTGATGGCTTCATGGGTGTAGCTTGCCCAGTTCAGCGAAGGTGGTTTCCCCCCTCCTGAAACCTCTACTCCTACTGCAGGTTCGAGATTTTCATCAACTACGCGAATTGTGGATGTCACTCCCGGTTCAAGCTTGATGACGACATTTTCATGAAGGTTGTTCTCAGAGTACCCAAAGGGACCGATGACGTTGTCTTTAAATAGATCGCTTCTGATGGAAACCCAGATCAGGCCTCGCTGGGGATCAGTCTCGAACTCTCTTTTATCGGAGAACTTGAATTTCCCACCATAGTAGCCACTACTTCCGAATCGAAGTTGAGTATGGATTTCGAGATGATAATCACTCTCATTCGGGATATCTCCTTCCCATTCGAGACGTCCTTTGATGGTAGTCGGTTCATAAGCGGGGCGCGGAATGATATTGCTGATATCGTTCAACTCTCTATCGAGAAGTTGAATACGTTCTTCATCCGTTAATCTTCCCCGCGTGATCAGCATCAGCAGATCTTCTGCATGTGGAAAGATCGCAATACCCAGGAAAAAGCAGGCTACAAGCAGCAGGATAACCGACCAGCGGAAATGAGTGCCAGTCGAGGTCTCCTTAATGAACAGTCGACTTACAATAGATCTTTTCACAGGTTGATTCGAATGTGACAGCTCGGGACCAGGTCCGTTCATGGAAACGATACTTCAATTGGAGCAGATCGAAAATGTACCGATAAGCTGAATCGGTTGCTTCAACCATGCTAAACTGGAAGCGCGAGCTGGTCAACAGGGGCGTGATGAGAGTATCCACTCTGTGGGAATGATTAACAAAGCCGTTGAGTATGGGTTAGACGCTCAGCACATTCATTGTTATGGGAAAACAAAACATCTAACCAGAGAACATCAGCTTCAGTCTGCCCTGCGACCGAGCTGCATTAGTTTAGAGCTGATTTTGAGATTGCGGCTTTCGGCGATTCTGTCATTGATTTCGAAGCGGATTTTGTTGCTTTCCACAAAGAAATTAATGATGCCTGCACGTTTGGTGAATCCATCCTGCTCACCGACGATCAGAATCGATTTCTCTTTAAATTTCTGCAGATACATTTTGAGCAGTTCGTCATCATGGTCTTCAGGAACAAAGAGGACGTGGCAGAAATCAAAATCTTTCATACTGCTCCATTTTTCAACGACAAGCTCCCTGTTCTGAATCATCTTCTTATGAGTGATCTTAACGAGTGAGTTGTAGACCGGACTACTCCCTAGAACAGCGATGACAACTTTCTGTTTGGTGTGGACGTGGTCTGCGGGCCACTCCACATACTTACAAAAGTTGTACAGGTAGGCTGCTTTAATATCATTTTCCCGGTTGATAACGACCTGGAGCCCTGCTGGGCCAGGGACTGGCTGAAGAGGTGGACAGAAGAAAAGCAGTCGCCAGTGATGAAAAATACCAGAGAGGGCGATACGGTACCTGTCTGCAGATGCTCCAATCACGCCTTTTGCTGATGCGTGAAAAAATGAGCCGGATTGACGTAGATTATTTCTCATATTCCATGACCGCATGAGTGAGACTCGTGATTCGATTTTCTGGTTGCAATTTGATTAGAGAAACGAAGAAACTTTACACATTTCTGTTCCAGCTTAAAAAGGGTTGAAATTGCCTGCTGTTAAGGCAATCCAGGGCCTCTCGAGTCGAGTTATGAGCAATCATGGTGGTGGAGGCATCGCAGGGGAGAGTGGTATCCGTATCTTCGGCCTCTATGGGCGAAATCTCTCTATGGCAATTAGTGGTCTATTAAGAATTTGGGCGACTCCGAAATGGGTTTTCTCGATTATTCGAATGATGATCCAGTTCCCGCTGCTGAAACTGAGGTGAATCATTTACTGTCTGATCCAGAAGTTGGGGAGTTTAGAGTAAGATTATCTACGGCATTTTCATCGTGAATGGTGGTCTTCGAGGTGAGCGAAACAGGGCTGACTTCCTGGTGGCAATATCGGCATAATCGTTACCAGTTGACAGAATTAACAGCTTTGCCACGGAGAAAAGAATGATCTCAGATTGAAAAGTGACCCTATGTTGCAATTGCACAACATGATAATAGCACCCCATTGTTTCTGAAAAATTCCCAGAATTCACAGGGTTTCAGACAGTGTTTCAGCGATTTAGAAATGCCTCCATTGCGACAAAAGTGCCATCCTCTTTTGGGTGGGCATTGGTGTTCCATTGACATGTTCCTGTGTCGCATTGTGCATTAATGACATTCGAATGATTCGCACGCTTACAAATGCAGCATGTGAAAGCACTTGCTCAAACTGTGGCTTCGAACTGCGATTCTGCCGTAGAGTTCGACAGTGAAGGTATCGCCCGTGAATTGCTGGCATCACTGGAATACGAGCCTGAAATCGATGCCGCCTGCATTTTTACAGAGACTAAAGATGAATTTGCCAGCTATCAGCGCGAAGGTTATGAAGGCCCTGTGGGCGAAGACATATTACTTTCGACAGGTTTTATACTGAAGATGGTGATCTGATCGTATGCGCAAAATGAATACGAATGAAGAAGCCTTCCTGCGGTTGCGCGAATGACAATGAACTGCAGGCTCAGCTGAATCGCATCACTACGATCATCAGTGGAGTGTTTCTGCTCTGTATGATGGTCTCTTTGGTGGTTGCCAGGATCTTGCCAGAATACCGTGGTCCAACCCGTTGTTGAAATGGCCAGAACAACACGTGCCATCTCTTCCTCAGGCGATTATTCAATGAGGGTGACTTGTAACCGGGATGATGAACTGGGCCATCTCAATAATGACTTCCAATGAACTGTTGAAACAGATTCAGCGACGTGAGGAGCATCTGGAAAACCTGCACCAGAACTGAAGGATGCTCCTGAAGCAACTCTCGCTGCCAGCGAGCAAAAAGTTACTTCCTCACTGAAACATGAGTCATGAAATCAGAACACCTTTAACCGGTATGCCTCGGTTTCAGCGATTTGCTGCTCAAACAAGGGATCAATGTGATAGTGAAACCCCGCCAGGATTATCTCAAGACGGTACATTCCAGCGGATGTCATCTCCTCAATCTGATCAACGATATTCTCGATCTCTCCAAGATCGAAGCTCAACAGATGGTGATTGAGAAGGAAGACTGCTCACCTCACCAGGTTCTGGCTGAAGTGATCTCCATGTTGAGGGCACGCGCGCTCAAGAAAGAGATTTTCCTGAATCTCGAATGGGTCGGAAAAGTTCCTCGTAAAATCTTCACAGACTCAGGCCGTTTCCGACAGATATTGACAAACATCGTTGGCAACGCAGTGAAATTCACCGAAACAGGTGGAGTAACAATCAAAGCTGAGTACCTCATCAAAGGTGGACAGTCTGAACTCGTAGTGAAGGTCACCGATACGGGTATTGGGATTGCTCCACAGAATGTATCCGGCATATTTGATCCGTTTGTGCAGGCTGATAATTCCGTTACCCGTCGCTTTGGTGGTACTGGCCTTGGATTGGCGATCAGTCGGAAAATGGCCCAGGCTCTTGATGGCGATATTGTCGTTGAAAGTGTCTTTGGATATGGAAGCACATTCACAATTACAGTTTCGGCCGGCACTCCAGAGATAATCGATTTACTGGATGCTCCCCCGTCAGATGCCGTATCTCAATCCATTGAAGAGAAACCGGCCACCAATATTCGCTTTGCTGGTCAGAAAGTTCTGTTGGCGGAAGACGGAGAAACGAATCGCAAATTGATTCGCTTGCTTCTGGAACGAGCCGGTTTAACAGTGACTACGGCTGAGAATGGCCAGATTGCTGTTCGCCTGGTCGAAAAGCATGAATATGACCTGATTCTAATGGATATGCAAATGCCCGTTATGGACGGTTACCGGGCCGCCTCCGAATTGCGCGCTAAAGGCTACCAGGTCCCCATTATCGCCCTCACAGCACATGCTATGAAGGGGGATGAAGAAAAATGTCGGGATGCGGGTTGCAGTGGTTATCTCACAAAACCTGTAAACGAAAATCGGCTTATCGAAGCGATTAAAAAGTCTTTGAATTGCACATGTGAAGAGGTGCATTCGGCAGAAACCAATTCTACAGAGGAAGTTATTGCCGAGCAGATTGGTAGTCTGACTTCCTTAATCACTGAAAGCCATGTTGAACCAATTTATTCAGCTCTACCACTGGAGCACGACGCGTTTCGTGAAATCGTGGAAGAGTTCATCGAGTTTCTCAATAAACAAATGGAAGAAATTCACCAGGCTTTTGAAGAAGAAGATTTTCATCGAGTGGGAGAATTAGCTCACATGCTGAAAGGTTCAGGAGGAACAGCCGGTTATGAAGTCTTAACAGCACCTGCCAAAGAATTGGATGATGCTGCTGAGGTTCAGAATGTAATTCGCATTCAACAAGCGTTGGAAGAGCTTGATCGTCTGACCGAACGGATTTCTGCTGGAAGCTCTAAAGCTTCTGTTTGAATCTTTACGTCAGATAGAAAGTACCTGGAGTCTAATTTATGACCATACTGCAAAATACAACTTCAATCCCCTCTACTTCTGCTCAGCTTGTGCAGAGGCTGTGTCCGGGAAACTGGTCGAATCGTGATCGATATGATTGGAAAATCATGATTGTCGATGACGTGCCGGTGAATATCAAAGTTGCAAAAGCTTATTTGTCTGGAGCAGGATACACCAACTTCGTTTCAGAGACCGAATCAACCAATGTCCTCTCGGTCATGGAGAAAGAATCACCCGATCTCCTGATCCTGGATATCATGATGCCGGAATTAAGTGGGCTTGATATTCTGCGGGAGATCCGCAGTAGTAATCGCTTTTCCCACATGCCGATACTCATTCTGACCAGTGCTGAAAGCGCAGAAATCAAACGTGAAGCACTGGATCTTGGCACTACAGATTTTCTTGCTAAGCCGATTGATGCCGATGAACTCATTCCACGCGTGAGAAACATTCTGAAGCTTCTGGAATATCAGAATAATCTGGAACGTAAAGTCCTGGAGCGTACTGAAGAACTGGAACGCTCGCGAGTCGATATCATCGAGTGTCTCGCCAAAGCAGCCGAGTATCGAGATAACGAAACAGGCCGCCATGTCTTACGAGTTTCCAAATATGTTTCCATCATTGCAGCTGAAATGGGTCTCGATGCAGAATCTGTAAAAGATCTGGAACAGGCCTCCAAACTGCATGACATCGGTAAGATTGCCATTCCGGATTCGATTCTTCTCAAAGCGGGTAAGCTGACTGAAGATGAATATGAAATGATGCAGTTGCACTGCAATGTGGGCAAGCGGATTTTCGAATGCCTCTCCACTGATGAACAGATGAAATTCAGTTCTCACACCGTTACAGGGGCCGAGATTGTTAGAGGGTGTGGATCACATCTGATGGATCTCGCCAGTACGATTGCTCTGACTCACCATGAGCGGTGGGATGGATCAGGTTATCCCCTTGGGTTAGCAGGTGAAGATATCCCCCTGGAAGGCAGGATAACGGCAGTAGCCGATGTCTATGACGCCCTCAGTTCGAAACGCTGCTACAAAACAGCATTCCCCAGGGAGAAATGCTTCAAAATCATGGAAGAAAGTCGTGGTACTCACTTTGATCCGAATGTTCTCGATGCCTTCTTCAGAAGACAGTCAGATATTGTCAAAGTTCAAATTGAATTTGCGGATGTCGAATAACAACTCTACTTAATGATACTCAACTAAAAAGATCAGCACATCATTTTAATGCAACAATGAGTGTTTAAGGTCCAGTCATGACAGAGACACAACAAATTACGACCCGTAGCGAACTGGAATCAGTTCTTGTGCCGGAACGCACGAGAATACTGGTTGCAGAAGATCATGCCATTACACTTAAGATCCTTTCTACCTGGCTTGATATTCATGGTTACGATGTCTTATGCGCTTGCTGACGGAGAGAAGCCTGGAGGCTGATCAATAAGGAAAAACCTTCTATTGTCGTCACTGATTTGAAGATGCCCAGAAGAACGGGCTCGAATTGTGTCGTGAAAGTTCGTCGTATTCATGACCGGGATGAAATCTTCCTGATGGTGGCTACAGCCAGGATGGTCCACGTGATCTTGAAGAAGTAGCTGGCTCCGCCGGGGCCGATGACTTTTAACGAAACCAGTCGACGAGCATGAACTGCTTTCGCCAAATCAAACAAGCGAATCCATTCTGGCAGACTTCGCAGTCAGAAAGAGCTGGCGGAAAGTGATCCTCTGACAGGTTTTGATGAATCGCGTGCTTTCGATGAACGCTGTGAGCGGGAAATTGAAAACAGCATTCGGAGTGGTGTTCCACTCTGCCATTTGTTAATCGATTTCGATTATTTCAAACAGGTTAACGATATATGTGGCCACACAGCTGGTGACTCCGTACTTAAAAGTTGCGGAACTGATGCATCAGTGTACCCGCAAGTACGACATTCTCTGTCGGTTTGGGGGGGGATGAATTCGCCATCATGCTTCCGCGGACGAATGAAAACAGGCTGTCGATATTGCGGAACGGTTGCGAAACTGTTCTCGTCAGCCAATTCAGGTCCGGAAAGGAAACGATTCAGCTCAGTCTCACCATTAGTGTAGCGGAATGGAATTCAAGTTTTCTACAACCAGCCCATTTGATCGACATGACGATAATGCCTTGTTAGCTGCAAAGGCCTATGGACGAAACTGTATTGCCCCTCTCTGCACTTGCATTTGATCCAGAGGGAAATCGAACAACTATCTCTGCGAATCGAACATCGATTCCCACTCATTCGAAGGGGATCTTTGGTTGTCCAAATGTCTACTTCATTTTTGATAGTGATCTGCAATCGCGTAAAAAATTGTCCTCCTTCACCGGTCGCTCATCGCAAATAACAACTCGGAAATGGTGGAGCGTCGTCGCCACGACCGGATTCACGTTACCATGGGAGCCATGATTGTTCCCATCAGCGTGGAAAACAGACCTCTCGGCAAGCCGTTTCCGTGATTACCCAGGATATTTCAGATGGTGGAATTTGTGTAATTCACAATTCACCACTCAAACCAGGCAACGCATCAACGTATTGCTGGAGACCCGTGATCATGAGCAGATCCGCGTGTTGGGGAAGTCATTCGCTGTAAAGGCGTCGGAGGTTTCTACACCATCAGATTGAATTCAAAATGGAGGGTGACGATGCTTACTGCCGAGTTTTAATTTTCAGAATGGTGTGTTCAACTTAGCCTTTTTA
The DNA here is from genome assembly GCA_041398805.1 of Planctomycetaceae bacterium. GTDB lineage: Bacteria > Planctomycetota > Planctomycetia > Planctomycetales > Planctomycetaceae > Polystyrenella. The sequence continues at coordinate 20,978 of JAWKUC010000013.1, forward strand.
GGCTGAGGGGATGGGCATCTACCCGGGTAATTTGCTAAGATTGTGAACTCGTTCCAATCTTCATTTTAGACGGACCGGACCCAGAGCATGGACGCTGTACTGAAAACTATTGCTGACCAGAACTACTATCATCGTTACCCCCGTCCTGAATCTGCTGCGGATTCCCGGATGGCTCTCGATGTTCGCAAGCTTATGCTGGCCCTCTTCGCTTTGCTGCTGATGCATTATGGGCACCGCTTCGTCGATATGGTTTGCGAATACAGCGGTGAATCAAGCCTATCAGCATCATTCACTAAAGCTGATGAAGAGCCCACATTGAATCCCGAATCGGGGCCGATGGTTAATATCGATCAACTTTCCGGTTTCGATCTTCACTACTTTCCTGCAGTTCTATCTTTGAACCAGTCATGCTGTTCCTGGGGAGCGGGAATGACTGGAACAGTCGCTTCTATCTGGACACATCTGCTCTGGACGATATTCGTATGGAGTTTTCTGGGACTCGGAATTTGTCGCCTGGCAGCTCGTGAGTTTGTCACTGACACCCCAGAGCGTCGCTGGGTGAAGCTTTCCCTTTCAGCCTGCGAAATGGAAGTGCCCCCCTCGTTACTGCCTTGATTACGATACTTTGTAAGCCTGTTTTTGTGGTTACTGATTCTTCTATTCGGGCTGACGAAACACTGAGCCTCTCAGAGACAGGAGAATCAGTTTTATCATGGATCTGGTTTATCCCCTTTATGATTACAATCCCATTCTTGCTGCTCGTCTTCGGTATGTTATTCAGTTGGCCGATGACATTGGCTACGGTGGCAGTAGAAGGCTCTGATGGCTTTGACGGATTCAGTCGTCCCTTGAGTTACCTGTTCAGCAAACTGCTGCGATTTTTCGTCTACTGGACCTCATCGTGAGTTTGATTGCCCTGTTGACCTTCGCACTGTTTTCTAATTTATCGAAAATATGTAAAACAACGACTTTCAATTTCACCTTACCAGAAATGAAACAGGATTTGGCTGACAAGCTCTATCTGAAAGAACTGAAACCAGCTCTCTATTTCTGGACACAAACACTCGTTTGGATTGTGGAAGCATTCAAAATTGCATTCTTCTTCTCGGCCGGAACTGTGTGATTTATTTTCTGATGCGAAAAGCCGATGATGGCCGTTGGAGGAAGTCTACACCGGCCCACGCACCTCAGCGGAAGCGAATTACCTCGGGCCGAATTGCTGCAACATCTCACCCCCTTCCTGGTCACACAGCCAGTCGTTCCATCAGAAACGAAGTCAGAGGACCCAGCAGAAATATCAGACACTTCTGAGGAGGATAAACCAACTGGTGATTAAGAGTCTGCCCTGAATTAACACCAAAATTGACAAAGAAAAAACCACGGTGAAGTTTGCTTCACCGTGGTTTTGTTATTTTTCTTTTGAGACTTTGAATCGCTTACCAGCGGAAGAGTGCGGTACCCCAGGAGAGACCGGCTCCAAAGCCGCTCAGCAGTAAGGTGTCGCCCGGTTTGAACAACCCTGCCCGACGTGCTTCGTCGAGGGCGATTGGAATTGAACCTCCAGATGTGTTTCCATATTTGAACATGTTCATGAAAACTTTTTCTTCTGGAATTCCCAGAGTCTCGGTTGCTTTGGAGATGATTCTCGCGTTTGCCTGATGAGCAATAAAGACTGCGATGTCATCTGCGGTCAGGTTTTGCTTTTTAAGAACCAGGTCAACCGTGCTTGTGAGAGCTTGAACCGCCCATTTGAAAACGGATCGTCCATCCATGAGCAGGTATTGGCTCATTTCTTCCAGATGATCCTGATCAATTCGACAAGCTGAGCCACCAGCGGGAACATACAGGGAGTCTTTACCACCCCCATCAGAACCGAGCTGATAGCACCGAGCCCCCGTTTCAAGCTACCTGGCTTTAAGGATCACAGCTCCTGCTCCATCTCCAAATAAAGGAGCAGTACGTTGATCATTAGGATTCACAAGTACGCTGTTGGTGTCTGCACCAAGAATCAGTGCACACTGGCTGTTACCCGTGGCAATGTACTGAGCCCCAGTTACGAGGTACATGAAGCCAGAACAGGCTGCAGAAAGATCGACAGCTGGTGCATCAATCCCCAGAGCATCCTGTACCAGACAGGCGGTCGAAGGGTGAGATGTAGTCGGGTGTGAATGTTCCCACCAGAACCAGATCAATATCTTTCGCTTTCACACCAGCATCAACCATTGCCTGTTATGAGCGGCTTCGATGCACATGCGATGTTGCCTGGCCGGGGCCACGTAACGGCGTTCTTTTAATACCCGAACGTTGTTCAATCCAACCAGGTTCAAACCTGCGGCTTGTCAAGTTCTTCGTTGGTGACAACTCGTTCCGGAACATAAGAACCGGTGCCACCAATCTGAACTCCCATCAACTTCTGAGTGCTGACTCAATTTGAATAAGAGTCGGGAATCCGGAGTTGATTCCGGTTTAGCAGCGGGAGTCGAGGGTGGAGGATCAACCCGAAGTTGGGTTGGTCGTTCGATAGGTTCTGGGCGTTTTGCAGGTTTTGTTTTTGTCTTCACGGCGGTGGAATGATATCCCGCAGAACTGGAGTCGGTCTCCAGTTCTCCCGCACGAAAGTGGGGATGGCTGTGCATACACTACGATCCTGTAGAGTGGCAGCGTTTTTGCAGCTTAGCTACCCAGCCAAGCGGCCACAAATCCTTTGCGCACCTTAAAAGTTCTTCTGATTTTAATTATCGGTTTTTGCCGAAAATTCCTTCTAGGAAAAAGCTTACAGCTCTAGAAGTATACTGGTTTCCTGAGAGCTCAACCAGCACTTATTTGCCGTTAATTATAGAAAATCGCGATGAGATGTCAAAATGATTTCCGGTTAGGAAGAGTAAAACTGTCTGGATAAGATAGGAGTTACAGGCCGAATCAGGTCGATTTTCCACTGCCAAAAGCCCTGAGACCAGAGAGTCTATCCGATAACCAGCTGTCGACTTAAGCTGTTTTCCAGCCTCTAACCCTGCTCTCAGTCACTGAATCGAGGGTTTAAGCAGCCCCCTGCTCTGAGTCATCTTTCTCAGATTTCTCCAGCGAGGAGACCAGTTCTGCCTCCGATTTTTCGAGCTCTTCCAGGCAATCTCCCTCTTCCTGTTCCAGGCAGGCCAGCAGGTGCAGACAGGTTGTTTCACCTGTTAAAGCTGGCCGAGAGAGTTTCAGTTCAATTCTCACTCCATAAGAACGGCATTCCGCCACCTTTAACCGCACGTCTGATTCATCCGCAGGTTCGCAGTAGATTTCAGGAGCAGCTGAGAAAGCAGGCGCGAATGGGATGTGGATGGATTGGCTTTTCTGACCTTCCTTCCACTCAACTTTCATGTACCCTTCCAGAGCTTCACAACCACTTGGGCGACGTGTCCGGCGAAACTGTTGAATGACCCATTCAGTCTGTTCTGCAAAGAGATCGTAAGACCGGTCAGTCTCTTCGCAGGAGCTCTCCTCCAGCTCGTCCTGAAATTGCTCTTCTTCGCAGGGATCGCTATTTGCTTCACTCTGGTCCAGTTGCTTGATCTCTTCCGGAATGACGATTATCCGTGTGTCAGAATCGAGAAGTTCCTGATTCTCTTGTTCCTCAAGCAAGTTAACCTCTGCCAGACGCTCTTCCACTTGGGGCTCAATATGATTTCCGTTCAGACTTTCAACTAGTATCGGAATCTCTTCAGATTGGGGAATCTCTGTCTCCTGTTGGATGGTTACAGAATGGTTGATCTCAATCTCTTTAGCAGGTTCAGCCAGCACGAGGGCCGGTTCCATTTTACCTGAGAGATAAACCTGCCAGATTCCCGTCCCCAGAACTCCCAGCAAAGTCAGCAGGACAGAAACAGGAGATGAGCTTGAGAGAGTGAATAAACCGCTCAGTATGACGAGAAAGAGGGTGCTGCCTGAGTTGATCAACTCCAATTCAATTGACCAGTCAGCAGTGTTCGCCCGGTGTAACCAGCCAGCGAATAATGAGAGCCCCATCAGCACCGCAAATATTGCCAGGCCGGTGAACGGACTCGGCTCCCATCCTGACAGCCCTCTGATTCCCAATAGCAGAGCGACACATCCTGTAAACAGCCATAATGAGATGGCAATCCAATAATGAGTCCGCTCGAGTTCGTTTTCGGTGGTCGATCGAGGAGTCATAAATAACAATCTGTACTTCGGAAGTTGCGTAAAGCAGAGGAAGGCAAGTCCGACATTTAAGTGTTGCAGAGACTCGGTAGGTTTTTGATCTAATTCACGCCAGAGATTGATTGTCTGAGTGTCATGATTGAGTCATATTCTGGATCGCAACATAGCAGGTTCATGTCTGATTTCATTGTAGCCAGATACTGAGCTTAGTAAACGGGAATCCACAAGCACCATCAACTGAATTATTCTGGTCTTCATGAATGGGCAATAAAAAAACCTGCCCGAGACAGGCAGGTTTGTGAACGTAAGATCAGTTGGGCGGTTAGCTCACAACAAACTCAGGTTCGGGGAGTTCAGAACCGAGTCCTGCCTGTTGATAGAGAGCTTCAGCCTTATCAGTCGCTTCCCAGCTGAATTCAGGTTCTGTACGGCCAAAGTGACCACCATGAGCTGTTTTGCGGAAGATGGGACGACGCAATTGCAGGCTTTCAATGATTCCCTGTGGTGTCAGTGGGAAGACTTCTCGAACAAGGTCAGCAATTTTCTGTTCATCGACAACTCCTGTGCCGTTCGTATCAACACGAATCGAAACAGGTTCAGCTACACCGATCGCATAGGCAAGCTGCACTTCACATTCGGTTGCCAGGCCAGCGGCCACAATGTTTTTGGCAACATATCGAGCCATGTAGGCTGCTGAACGGTCGACTTTGGTGCTGTCCTTACCACTGAAGGCTCCCCCACCATGTCGTCCCCAACCACCGTAGGTATCGACGATGATTTTGCGACCTGTCAGGCCACAGTCACCATGAGGTCCACCAACAACGAAGATGCCGGTCGGGTTGATGTGATATTTGGTGTCTGAGCTCAGTAACTCAGCGGGAACAGAGGGTTTAATGACTTCTTCGATGACATACTCATGAATTTCTTTTTGAGAAACTTCGGGAGTATGTTGTGTTGATACGACAACCGCGCTGATTGCAACCGGTTTCGTTCCTTCGTATTCGACAGTTACCTGAGATTTACTGTCCGGACGAAGCCAGTTGACTTCGTTGTCCTGCCGAACCTGGGTGATTTTGTTGATGATGCGGTGTGACAGGGCGATTGGAAGAGGCATGAACTCTCGTGTCTGGTTACAGGCGTATCCAAACATGAGTCCCTGGTCACCTGCTCCCTCGCGGTCAACTCCCTGGGCGATGTCCGGGCTTTGTTTGTGAAGAGCCTGCAGGACGCGGCAGCTGTCGGCGTTAAAGCCAATATCATCACTCACATAACCAACTTCACGAGCAACCTGACGGGCGATTTCGACGTAATCGACTTTAGCCTGGGTTGTGATCTCGCCGGACAGGACGATCAGGTCGGTTGAACACAAAGTCTCGCAGGCGACGCGAGAATAAGGATCCTGTGCCAGTAGTGCATCGAGCACACCATCTGAAATTTGGTCAGAAAGCTTATCGGGGTGCCCCATGCTTACCGATTCACTGGTGAAAAAGAAATTCGCCATTAAAGACTCCGTGCAATTTGAATCAGATTAGAGAGTGATTAGATCAAAGAGAAATGTCTCGTATAAGTGGTGGATTTTAGGCTTCCCGACAAATTCGAACAAGTTTCAGCCATAAAATGATCCTGTTTCTGACTTAACTCTTTATTTGAACAGTGCAGATTCGTCGAGTTCCGGTCATCAGGCTGCTTCTGTGGCGGGTACTTTGTGATTCGGTATCAGTTTGCCCAGCATCTCCACAGTTCGTTGAGTCGCCCCCTGTTGACTAAGAACGAGTTGACGCGCCACCTCCCCTCGCTCCCGACCTGCATCTGGATGGGAGAGGTAGTATTCGAGGTGCGACGTCAATTCCTGTTGATCTGCGATCACTTCGGCTGCCTCATTTGCCAGTAACAGATCGACGACATCCTTGAAATTTCGAGTATTGGGGCCAAAGGTGACCACCGCCGCATAGGCGGCAGGTTCGATCATATTCTGACCACCGCGATTCGTCAGGCTTCCTCCCACGAAGGCGAAATCCGCCAACCCCCAGCAGGCATTCAGCTCACCGAGGGTATCCAGCAATAAAACAGGCTTTGCCTTCGCCGCTGGGGCTGAATTCGACCCGCCCTGCTTAATCTGACTCCTGCGTAGTACTGAGAAACCTTCGTTCTCAATTAACTGGGCAACTTCCTCGAATCGTTCTTTGTGCCGCGGCACAATAATCAATCGCAGGTTTGGAAAGCGATTGTTTAAGGCTTGATAAGTCTCCAGGGCATACTTCTCTTCTGGCGACTGGGTGCTGCCAGCGATAAAGACATATTCATCAGGCTTCAGACCAAAGCCATTTCGAATTTCTGCTGATTTGGAATTCTGGCGATCGGTTACAACGCCATCAAATTTAATTGAACCTGTCACTTCAATCTGGCTGGACGTGGCTCCCAGGTTCTGGAGTCTCTCTCCGTAGAGAGGACTCTGAACAGCGAGGGCGTCAAACACGCAGAGTAACCGCTGCATTAAAGGACGTAAGCGGCGATAGCCACGATATGATTTCTCACTGATACGGCCATTGATGAGTGCCAATGGAATCTGCTGTCGTTCTATTTCCAGAATGAAATTCGGCCAGAGCTCCAGTTCAACCAGCACCATCAGTTGCGGGTTAATACGCTGAATCGCATTACGAACAGCCCAACTGAAGTCGAGAGGGAAGTAACAGACCTGGTCATCAGGAAATTTTTCCAGGGCTACAGCTCGTCCAGTCACCGTAGTGCAACTGATGACAATTCTGTAACCCGGTTGTTCCTGTCGAAATCGAGAGACTACCTGCTGAAGTTGCAGTACTTCTCCCACGCTCACGGCATGAAACCAGACCGCTGGCTTTTCATCCGTTTGCGGAGGTAACCGACCAAAGAATTTCTCTGACCATGGATATTTTCCCTGAGTGATTGATTTTCGTGGGAATCAACTAGAGAGATCAGCGTGATCAGCATCACGTAGCAGATTACAGCTCCAGCTGAGTAACCGGGACATCCTAACCCTTCTCAGAACATTAACTTAATAAACGTTTTCGATTCGATCAGGCCCCATGGCATTTCTTATATTTTTTGCCGGAGCCACAAGGACAGGGATCATTTCGGCCAACCCGTTCCTCAAAGTTTTTAATCGGTTCAACGACTTGCGGCGACTGTCCCGGTGGCATCTGCCCGGGAGCATCTTCTGGTCCACCTCCCATGGGAGCCGAATAATCTTCTTCCGGGGCAGCGTGTGTGATCGTTGAAATCTGCCAGAGAGAACCGACAAAACCGGGGCTCTCCTTTTCCATGCGGAAGATCGCTTCGGACACCTGTTCGTCGATGCGTTCCCACATCGCCATGAAGGCTTTGCGGCCTTCTTTTTTATACTCAACCTTTGGGTCTTTCTGAGCGTAACCGACCAGCCCGATGCCAGACCGCAAATGGTCCATCTGGTAAAGGTGATCTTTCCAGGCGGCGTCGACGACTTCGAGTAACAGAGAAAGTTCTGCCTGTTGCAACTCAGGTCGATATCGCTGGTCGTATTCCTTCAGAATCTTCTGTTCGACTTCAGCTTCTGTAAGGTCAGAAAGTTCTTCCGCTTTAAGTTCTGCATTGAGAGAACTGTTGGCCCAAGTGGTCAGTTCGTTCAATGATTCCAGCTTCTGACCATTGGAAGAGGCATAAGCTGCCTGCAGGTACTTGCGTGCCTGTTCCTGGATCTGCTCTTCGTTGACATAAAAACTTTCCGATTTTTCGAGCAGCAGTTTCTCAATTTCGTTTCTGTTATTGGTGCGGATTTCATCGGCGTTGATTCGGCTCTGGAAACGTCCATTCGCCCAACGGACCAGTCCGTCCTTATCGTATCGCTCACCATTCTGGTCTTCGGAAAGGAAGTTCGCCAAACCGACAGCAACCGGGAAGCGGATTTCCTTCTCGTTATAAGCGCTACGTAATTTTTCCTTGACCAGGTTGATGATTTGGGGAGGCTCAAGTTCCCGAACTTCATCGATATCGACGTTCAGCATGAACGCTCGGTCCAGCCAGGTAATCAATGTCAATTTGGGCCAGTCTGAATCGAGGAAGAGTTCAATTCGACTGAAATCCATTTTTTCCTGGGCTTTTTTGATGCGTTCGATCAGCTCAAAATAAAGATCCTCACGACCAATCTTCTGGAGCTCTTTGTCATTCGTATTCAGACCCCAGCGATGATTGACCCAGCGCGACATGGCTGTCCAGTTCCAGTCCTGGGTTGAATCTCCCCTTCAGGAATGTTCTCTTCAATTTTCACCCAGTTCCACTTCACTTTGAGTGAAGGTGGTTTCTTTGAGGAAGACCATCAATTGATCAAGAGACATTCCTTTGAGCGAGTGTGGTTCCGTCTCGACCTGGAAGTTACGACGCAGCCATTCGCAAATGGTTTCCCAGCGATATTCCGGATCAAGAATGCGGTTACCGGCATCTTCCACACGTCGATCAATCATTTCCAGAATGATGTCTCGGCAACTTGCTCCATCGAGGATGTTCTGGCGGAAGGCGTAGGCGCTTACGTTGCTCGTCCATGACCTCATCGTATTCGAGGAGGTTTTTACGCTGATCGAAGTGACGTTCTTCGACCCGTTTCTGAGCACTCTGCAGCTGGCGGGTGACCAGGCGACTTTCGATGGCCTCTCCTTCTTTCATTCCGAGCGAAGTGAGCAGGTTCTTGACACGCTCACCACCAAAGACACGCATCAGACGGTCTTCCAGTGAAAGAAAGAAGCGGCTGGATCCCGGGTCTCCCTGACGGGCGGCACGACCGCGTAACTGCAAGTCAATTCGACGGGAGTCGTGACGTTCTGATCCGATGACATGTAAACCACCCAGTTCAGCAACTTCTTTCCCTTCCTTGTCCATGCCTTCGCGGCTTGAGATCGAACGGGTCAGTTCGTCCCATTCCTGCTTGGGAACATCAAGTCGCGATTCATACCGCCGACTCAAATCGTCCCAGGCGAGATATTCCGGGTTACCCCCCAGGATAATGTCCGTACCACGACCAGCCATGTTGGTCGCGATTGTAACCGCCCCTTTTCGACCAGCCTGAGCAATCAACTCCGCTTCACGTTCCTGATGTTTCGCGTTCAAGACATTGTGCTGAATTCCGTGGCGAGTCAACTTGCCGCTGATCAACTCGGAGTTTTCAATGGAAACGGTACCAACGAGGACGGGGCGACCTTCTTTGTGAACTTCGCGCACTTCGTCAGCGATGGCATTCCATTTCTCTTTTTCGGTCCGGTAAATCACATCCGAGTAATTGATGCGTCGCAGCGGACGGTTGGTCGGCACAGAGATCACATCCAGCTTGTAGACTTTCCAGAACTCGTTCGCTTCAGTCATGGCGGTACCGGTCATACCGCAGAGTTTATTGTACAGTTTGAAGTAATTCTGAAGGGTAATCGTAGCGAGTGTCTGTGTCTCAGACTTGATCGATACCCCTTCTTTGGACTGAACTGCCTGGTGTAATCCGTCGCTCCACTGCCGACCATCCATCAGACGTCCAGTGAACTCGTCGACGATCACCACGTCCCCATTTTTGACGACATAATCGATATCTTTCTTGAAGATATGATGTGCTCTCAACGCGTTGTCGATCAGGTGTGGCCATTCCAGGTTACCAACGGTATAGAATGAGTCGACGCCCGCCAGTTCTTCGGCGTAACGCATTCCCATCTCAGTCATGGTGACCGATTTTTCTTTTTCCTTGATCTCGAAATGCTCGTCCCGGTTGAGTTGTGCCGCGATCCGGTTCGCCTTGGGATACTTGGTCACATCGTCATGGGCGGGACCGGCGATGATCAATGGAGTTCGTGATTCGTCAATCAGGATGTTGTCGATCTCGTCGATGATCGCGTAGGTGAGAGGACCTTGTACCTGCAATTCTTTGGTCGGCTTCATGTTGTCGCGCAGGTAATCAAAGCCGAACTCATTATTTGTACCGTAAGTAATGTCGCAGGCGTACGACTTCTGACGCTGCTGGGGAGACATGTTGGATTGAATCGCACCAACGGATAACCCCAGCGCCGTATGCACGAGACCATCCATTCACGGTCACGAAGTGCAGGTAGTCATTGACGGTGATGACATGCACTGAACCGGCGAGAGCATTCGGGTAGGAAGAGTAATGTTGCAACCAGCGTCTTTCCTTCCCCGGGTTGACATCTCGGCGATCATGCCATTGTGCAGAATATGGCCCCCGACCATCTGCACATCGTGAGCAACGCATTTAAGGACACGCTTACTCGATTCCCGCACGGCGGCGAATGCCTCCGGCAGAATGTCGTCAGAAGTCTCTCCATCAGCGAGTCGTTTACGGAATTTGCTCGTAGATTCTTTCAACTCGGCGTCGATAGCTTTTCCCTTTCGGGTTCCAGATTGTTGATGTGGTCGAGTGTTGATCCAGGCAGGACATGCGCTCTCCCGACCTTTCCCGGACATAACCAATCTTTTAATTCGGCGTTCGTTCGAGCTACCGAACAGATTCGTAATGAACCGCTCAATGGCTCCGGAAAGTGACCCGAAAGTCTCCGATTTTTTCTAGAAACTGCATGACTTGCTGTATATTTCAAATTTAGTTGAGGAGCCGAAGCCCTGGGTGTATTTGGATAATCAGACACGTGCGATGCCAGGGGCAAATGGTGATGTCTCGTTCTGATCAGATTATTAACTCTGTTTTGGAAAGGAAGATTGCTTCTGGTTGTACTCCATGCCGAGACGATTCCGGTCCAGGCGACGGGAATTCGAAAATATCAGGAAAAAATAGCATAGAGCGAGAAAGTTCAGATCCTGGCTGTTAGATTCCAGACTGCCATTATTGCAGGCAAATCAAAAATTGATAGTAATCTGGTAATCCTGTACCCGAGTTAGCATCGAATTGAGAATCTGACGCAACCTCTTCACACAACAAAGTTTAGTCTCAAAGAGGGTCAATGCCGGTCGACATTTCGCTTATTGAACCGCCCGGGTTCAGGAATTCGTCCTCTGCCAACATCAATACAGATTAATACCATGTGGACTGTGGAAATCAGCATCACTTCCTATGTCGGAATTGCTAAAATCATTTCAGATTTCAATAATTGTCAAGTGTTAGGGCGTGAGATACTTGAGGTTTTCCGATATAATGCGCCCCTCTCTTTAATAATGAGATTTCATTCAGACAAACCTCTTTTGTCCATTAAAAATCCCCCCCTCCCTGAACAGACCTCGATTCTACTTCTATCCTAAACACACGCACATTTTCCATATTTAAAAGCAACATCTGGTGAGTGATATCTATTTGCACACGGCTCGTCACCGCAAGAACCGTTGCGTGAGTTCAGTTTCAATGTCGCCGAAAAATCAGTCGTCACGTGTACAGCCAAATCTGCTCCGTAAATTAAACGAGCGAATGGCGATCGAAATCCTGCAACAGAATGGCCCCTGCTCGCGTGCGGATTGCTCGTCTAATGGGGATCAGCCCTACTGCTTCAAAGACTGTGGTTTCGCTAATGGCGACCGGTCTGGTCGAAGAAGTGGAGTCTCAACAAAGTTCGCAGGGCGACCCGGAAAGCGCGGTTTTCCAGCTCTAAAATGCAGGTGGTGGGTGTGGTGCTTGATGCCCGAAAATGTTGGGTCGGACTCTCCAGTTTTGAAGGCAGAATTTCCCCTGAGCGAACTTTATCATTTGCCACACCAGGCACCTATTGTGCTTTGATTGATAGTCTTGAAGAGCGGATTCGGCAGTTAATCGAGCAGTGTGACTCGGTAATCGGAGTAGGGATTTCTGTACCTGGCCTGACGAATTCGGTTCAGCAGAAAACCATTTTTTCACCTAACCTGCATATTACAGATGGGCGTTCACCGGGGCAGGATCTGGCTGAGAGGCTGGGGGTTGAGTGCATCGTGTTTCAGGAAATGCACTCTCTCTGTATGGGGGAACGATTCTTTGGGGCTGCGCGCGGGCTTGATGATTTCGCCATCATCGATATTTCAACCGGGCTGGGGCTTGGCGCTTTCAGTGGAGGAAGATTGATCGAAGGAAACTTTGGGATGGCTGGTGAACTGGGCCATATCACTGTCGATGTTAACGGACGACTCTGCGGTTGTGGAAATCACGGCTGCCTGGAGACAGTCGCCTCGGATGAGGCTTTTCTCGGTCACGTTTCTCGAAATTATGGTCAGGACCTCGATTTTGAGGCCCTGATTCGGTTGATGCAGTCGGGAGAACTCCATCCTACCGCTGAGATTATGCAGTATTCAGAGTATCTGGCGATTGCGCTGGCAGCGGTAATCAATATCTACAATCCATCTCACCTGTTTGTGCATGGTCATATTTTCGAGGTGATCGATGGTTTCTGGCCGCAGATGCTGCAAACAGCACGAAAACGAACGCTAGGGCCCCCTTTTGACGATTGTGAAATCGTGCAGGCCCAGGGAAGCAAGGAGTTAGGCGCGATTGCGGGAATGATCGAGCATTATATGAATAGCCTTGCTCCTGCTCTCGAAAAGTAGGATGCTGGAAGAGCAGGCTTAATATCAGGCTGGTCATCGGTCTGTTGGTGACTGCTCACAGCTTTCCTTACTTCATCTCAAGAGAGAACTCCTACGATGCTTTTATCAGGACTCCGTGTTGTCGCAATTTTGTCTTTGACTCTGCTTATGGCTCCTGGTTCGATCCAGGCTGGATGGCAGGCTGGAGTCGCTAAAGTCAAAATCACACCCACAGAGAAAATCTGGATGGGTGGTTACGCGGCAAGAACTTCACCAGCAGAGGGAGTACTACAGGACCTTTATGCCAAGTCACTCGTCCTGAGTGATGAGCATGGAAATAAGGTTGTCCTCGTGACTACCGATCTGATTGGCATTCCGCGGGTGCTCCGCGAGAACGTCGTGGCTGTTATTGAAAAAAAGCATCAGCTTAAACCTGAGCAGATTCTTTTAAACGCATCTCATACACACTGCGGCCCTGAACTTCGCTCCGAGAAATCGTCTCTACTCGAACTCGACCCAGCCTATCTGGCTCAGTTGCAGGAGTATACACAGGAGCTGGAAGCAAAGTTGGTTCAGGTGATTTCGGAGAGCCTGTCTGATCTGGAACCCGTAGAGTTGAGCTATTCATTCGGGCGTGCCGGTTTCGCGATGAATCGTCGCTATCCGCTCGCTGATGGAACTGTGCGTAACAGCCCCTATCCACCTGGTCCTGTGCAACATCAGGTACCTGTTCTCTCGGTGACGACTGCCGAAGGTAAACTGATGGGGCTGATGTTTGGTTACGCCTGTCATAATACGACCACCGGCATGATGCAGTTCAATGGTGACTATGCGGGGGCCGCCCAGGCGGCTATTGAAGAAGCTCATCCTGGAACAATTGCCCTGTTTATGATGGGCTGTGGGGGTGACCAGAACCCCTACCCGCGCGGTGAGGAAAAATTTATCAAACAGCATGGAACGGCTCTCGCGCTGGCGGTGGAGGCGGCCCTGCAGGACATCAACCCTACCAGGCTCACGGGACAGATTCAGACGCATCTCAGCGAGATTCCAATCTATTTTAAGAGTATTCCCACTGAGCCCGAACTGCGGGAAGAATTGGAAAGCGATAATAAGTATCAGCGCCGCCATGCCCAGACGCTTCTTGACAGGCTGACCACGGAAGGGGCGATCTCAGATGAATACCCGTATCTGATTCAATCTCTGCAGATCGGCAAAGAACTGACCCTGGTCGCTTTAGCGGGTGAGGTGGTTGTTGATTATGACGCGGAGGTCAGGAGAGAATTTCCGAACAGGAACCTGTGGATTGCGGGATATTCCAACGATGTCTTCGGTTATGTCCCCAGTTTAAGAGTGCTCAGAGAGGGGGGCTACGAGGGTGGTGGAGCCATGCTGTATACCCAGTTTCCAGGACCTTTTGACGAATCGATTCAGGATCGGATCATGAAAGAAGTGGTCCAGCAGGTCTCAGATTTGGAGCGGAGCACCCCCTCCCCCTAAAAGGTCTGGCATTGATTGGCGATCTGTGCTATGAGTCCGTGATCTATCCACTTTCTGTGGCTCAAGTTAGCCACAAAATCCGGTTTTGTTCACGTCATAAAATTGATTTCCCGGCGATATTATTGATCCGGCAGTGCAAAAGGAGTTGCCCAGATGGAGTTTGCTGAGTTTGTAAAAGGGGTTCGCTTTCGGTTTCTGCAACCCGACCGTCCCCGTCCCTCTGGTTTTCGCGCTCTGGCTAAATTTCTGCGTAATTTCGGCCTGCATCTCGAAGTGATGAACACCGTGCTGCCCGAAGAAGACGCCGAACTGAAATCGCGTTTCAAGCGAATCTGTAAAATTCCCCGCATGTCAACGTTCGCCATTGGGGCAATGATCAATCGCGCTGTCAGCTCAATGCCGGCCGGTCAGGTTTATCTTAACATTGGTGTCTGGAACGGTTTCACCTACTTCAGCGGTGTCGTTGGGAACGAAGCGAAACGCTGTATTGGGGTGGATGACTTCTCACACAAAAATTCGCCATCGCAAGCTTTCCTGGAACGCTTCAATAATTTCAAAGGCCCCAACGACGAATTCATCGAGTCCGATTTCCGTGAATACTTCAAGCGGGATGATCACGAACCGATCGGTGTGTACCTCTTCGATGGTCCGCATGATTACGAAGATCAGTGGGATGGTCTCGAACTGGCCGAACCCTTCTTCGCCGATAACTGCATCATTCTCGTTGATGACTGCAACTGGGATCAGGTCTCCGGAGCGAATCTCGATTTTATGAAGAAGAGTAAAAACGAATATAAACTTCTTCTCGACTGCCGCACTCCCAAAAGCGGTCACCCCACCTGGTGGAACGGCTTCATGGTCTTCCAGCTACAGGGAAAGAATGTGAATAGCAAATTGAAAAGTCAGGCGAACGCAGCGTAGTGTTCCATCTACCGGTAAATGTCAGGTAAAAACTGTTTGTGTGCCACTGCTAGCTCGTCTAGCAGTGTGAGTACGGTTAGCGGTTTTGAGTATTTCCAGGTGGTTACCAACCACGAAAACCTTCTGGTTTACCTTCCTGAACTATCAGGTATTTTGATTTCACAATGCCACTGCTAGGCGAGCTAGCAGTGGCACACGAAGTCTAAAATGCCTGACCTACATGAACGCAGCAGACACAATCTGCGAGATAATAATTCAACCAGCCACCGGCGATTAGTTTCGCGGGTGGCTGTTTTCTTTGATGTTCGTGAAAGTCATCGAACGGATTTTGGGTTTCGCTCGGAATCTGCTTGAATATCGCACCGGAATAAGCGAGGGTAAAGCTCACAGGCCACGTCTCTGTACTCTTTCCCTTCTCACGTGAAAGTGGCGTCCGATGACTGACAATACCCCTCCCACTGAATCGAATTCTCCCGCAATCGGGAACGAAACCTTCTGGCAAAAATTGAAACGACGACGACGGGCCCTGAAAGTCTGGTTCGTAATCATCATGCACGTCATCGGGTTTATCACATCGATCCGAGCTGTCATGGAGACGCGTACTCCTCAGGGAGCAATCGCCTGGGGGATATCGCTCAATACTTTCCCCTATGTTGCTGTTCCTGCCTATTGGATTTTCGGACAGTCTGATTTTGAAGATTACGCATTGATTCGCAGACAGAACCTCGAAGAGGAATCGGCGACTGCTCGCGCGATCATTGCACGACTGGAAGAGCAGGAGATGCTTGTTGCCCCGGATACACAAGGACACAAACAGACCGCGACAGTCCTTCAGAATCTGGCGAAGCTCCCGATCACCCGTTTCAACAGCGCGGAGTTACTGATTGATGGCGAAGCGACTTTCGATGCGATCTTCGAGGGGATTAAAGCGGCTGAAAAATATGTCCTGGTGCAGTTCTACATCCTCCGGGACGATGATTTAGGCACGCGTCTTAAAGACCTGTTGATCGAAAAGGCCCGAGCTGGTGTTCGGGTTTGCATTCTTTATGATGAACTGGGGAGTAAGGACCTGTCTGCCGATTACATGAAATCGCTTCAGGATGCAGGCGTGGCGATTTACCCTTTTAATACAACTCAGGGAGACGGGAACCGGTTCCGACTTAATTTTCGTAATCACCGGAAGATTGTCGTTGTGGATGGGGACGTCGCCTATGTGGGTGGGCACAACGTTGGAGATGAATACCTCGGTAAAGATCCCGTCCTGACCCCCTGGCGGGATACTCATGTCGCCGTGCGCGGCCCAGTCGTCCAGTTTGTGCAGGTGGTGTTTGTGGAAGACTGGATGTGGGCGGTGAATTCTGATCCGGAATGGGGAAAAATTATGGATGAAGAACTCTCCTGGATACCGGAGAAAGCCCCGGAGGGAGATGTCCTCGGGCTTTGTCTTCCCACCGGCCCCGCTGATGAGCTCGAAACCTGTTCGCTCTTCTTTCTGCACGCGATCAATACGGCTAAAGACCGCGTCTGGATTGTTAGTCCTTACTTCGTACCAGACGTGCAGCTGATCTCCGCCCTGCAACTGGCGGCGCTACGGGGCGTCGATGTGCGTGTGCTGATTCCCGAACTTCCCGATCAGCAAATGGTCTATTACTCTTCCTTTTCCTATCTCGAAGAGGCGGAAGCGGCAGGCGTCCAGATTTATCGTTTTCAGGATGGTTTTCTGCATCAGAAGGTGATGCTCGTGGACGACGATGCGGCCTCCATCGGCACGGCTAATTTTGACAATCGCTCCATGCGTCTTAACTTCGAAGTAACCATGCTGCTCTTCGATAAGGAATTCGCGAGTCAGGTGGAGGCGATGCTCGAAGACGATTTCGCTAAAAGCGTTCAGGCATCCGCCTCTGATTACACCGATGCCTCTTACTGGTTTCGACTCAAAGTCCGCCTGTCACGATTACTGGCACCAGTGCAGTAGGGAGAAAAAACGGGACGTGAGATAGCTTCTGCTGAGCGACCCGGACTACTCTTTGTGGTTGTCCGGGTCACCCACCAGTTTGTCTCTATGACAGCAACATCTCCAGATCTTCCGTCGTCAGGTTGGACATCAAACTTCCCTCTGCTTCGAGGATTGCTTCGGCCAAATCCCGTTTCTTCGATTGCAGTTCGGAGATTTTCTCCTCAACGGTATTCCGGCAGATCAGCCTGTAGGCGAAGACCTGCTTCGTCTGGCCGACCCGGTGAGCCCGGTCGATGGCCTGCGCTTCGACAGCCGGGTTCCACCAGGGGTCCAGCAGGAAGACGTATTCGGCAGCGGTCAGGTTGAGCCCCAAGCCCCCTGCTTTCAGACTGATGAGGAAGACAGGACAATCCGGATCTTCCTGGAACCGTTTGACACACTCTTCCCGTTTTCTCGTTTTACCATCCAGGTATTCATAACGGATGTTCTGTTTATCCAGATGATCCTTGACGATCGAAAGCATGCTGGTGAATTGGGAAAAGACGAGTGCTTTGTGTCCTTCCATAGCCAGTTCTTCCAGATGCGGAATAAGCACCTTGAGTTTTGCACTCGCGCGGGCCCGATGAGTTTTCTTCAGCAGCCCCGGGTGGCAGGCAGCCTGTCGCAATCGAAGGAGTGCCTCGAGTACGTGCATCTTCGATTTGGAGATCCCCTGCTCTGCAATCATACCGAGTAGTGATTCGCGGTAGTGTTCGCGTAGCTCTCCGTAAAGCTCCTGTTGCTCTTTATCCATTTCGCAGTAGATGGTCTGCTCGATTTTCTCTGGCAGCTCCGATGCAACTTCCTGCTTGGTACGGCGCAGAATGAAGGGACGGAGTCCCTTGGCGAGAATTGTTTTCGCCTGCTCGTTGCCGACACCGGAGGAGACCGTCTTGAAGAGCGAGCTGCGCCCGAGCATACCCGGATTCAGGAACTCAAAGATCGACCAGAGGTCACCCAGGTGGTTTTCAATGGGAGTACCTGACAGGGCGATACGATGTCGTGCGTTGAGCAATCGCACAGCCTTGGCGACTTGAGAAGCCGGATTCTTGATCGTCTGCGCTTCATCGAGCACAACGTATGAGAATTCTTTTTCACGCAGCTTCAAGACATCCCGGCGCGAAGTGCCGTAGGTCGTCAGGATCAGGTCGTAACTGGAAAATTCTTCCAGCAGTGGTTCCCGGTCGAGGCCGGTGTATTCCAGAACCTTGAGGTGCGGAGTGAATCGAGCTGCTTCCGATTTCCAGTTGAACAACAGAGATTTCGGTACGACAATCAGTGAAGGAGGAAGTTTCTCTTCCGAGTGCCATTTCGACAACAGGGCCAGCAATTGCACTGTTTTACCAAGACCCATGTCGTCTGCCAGACAGCCGCCGAAATTGAAGTCCTGGAGGAAACTGAGCCAGCCCAGACCTTCCCGCTGATAACCGCGGAGGTCACCAATAAAATCATGCGGGGCTAACGCAGTATGCACACCTTCGAAAGACTTGAAGCGTTCTTTCAACGCGGTGAAATGCTCGTCATAGGTTACGGTTTCCTGTGTGCTTAACAGAGCATCCAGCAATCCGACCTGATTCTTGTCGAATTTCATATGCTCCTCTTCAGCGACTCCCAGATTGGCCAGCAAACCGAATTGACGGGCCCATTCTTCCGGGATAATCCCGAGCGAGCCATCGTCCAGACGGATGGTGTTATCGCCACGGGAGATCGCCGAGAGCAGTTCCGGGAATGAAGCACGACGACCATCGAAATCAAAGTCGGCATGCAGTTCAAACCAGTCGATGTTCGAATCGACCCGGAAGGTAAGGTTTCCAGACTGACGAACTTTTTTATCGTCTGCCAGTACCTGCCAGTCTTGTTCAATCAATTTGCGGACGGCCGTGCCGAGCTGAACGGGGGAAATTTCCACATCCCCTTTCTGATTCGTTCCCATGAGCATGCGGCGGAAACCCGCTTCCTGCAGTTGCACGAAGGCCTTTTCTTCGTACTCACGGTTTCGGACCAGACAGACCTCTGCTTCCCGGTCAACGATCGCCCAGTTGCGATGCCTTGCTTCCACAGTGGTGCCGTCGTAATCAAACTGTACGTTCCCTCGCAGCGCTTCTGTTTTCCAGCGGCGACCGGACGGGGTTGTCAGCCGCAGGATAAACTTGGGAGTCCCTGTGACTTCTTCCAGTTTGAGTTCGGAGGGAATGTGCAACCGGGGAACTTCCGGAATCTCATACAACAAATTGACAAAATCTTTTTCGTCATCCGCCGGGATAATAAATTTATGATCGTGTTGAAAGAGTTCCATCCATTCAAAGGCGTCGTAATCGCGTAATCTGGAAAGTTTGTTTCCAATTAATACGAGTCCACCCGGAATGAGTAAGTCGGCCTCAGAGAGAGGCATTCTCTTTCCTTCGCGTTCGAGTTCACCCAGTAGTTCCCAGTTTCCGTCTGAGTTGGTTTCCATCTCGATACTGAAATCCCAAGTCCGCTCGGGCTGCCATTTAATCGGGGAAGAGATGGGCGAATCGAGCAGTTTGAATCGACTTGATTCTGCGAGCATCGGTAACAGCAGGTCACAGAGTTCGTAGCCGACTGCAAATCGAAAGGCCAGAAATTGTGTATCTGCCTGATTAGCTGGAGCACCGGCCTTTTCTGGAGTTCCACCCAGGAGGTAGGTCAGAATTTTGCGATCGAGTGAGTTTTCGACATCTGCCAACTGACTCAATTTTAATTTGAGAGGTTTCTCTTTACCCCACGTATTATCTGCCCGGCGCTGTCGTTGAGAGGTCTGGATCAGAGCGCTCCCGCTTCACGTGAGGCGTTAACATCCAGTTCGTACAAAATCTCCTGGTTTTGCTCGGGGCGCGAAGTCTCATGGCGCGTCAGCAATGCTTCCCGGATTTTCAGAAGTTCATTTTCCCAGAGTCGACTTCGTTTACGGGGAGGTGCTGCAACGGCGATCTCTTTTTTGGACGAGCTCATTCCAGATACGAGTTGACTGATATCAGGCTCATCATCCCAGTCGTCGTCATCAACGAGTTGGAATTCGACTTCTGTTCCATTGAAGGGAGGATAAAAGCCTGGACGAATTGTTCCGGGAACAATCCCTTCCTGCTCTGCGGCGAGGATGGTTGCCCAGAGATGTCGGCAGGTTGGTTTATCGAGGTGGGTCGAGCAACTGCAAAAGAGTTTCACTCCGTTTTCCACCCGGCTGATTTGAGTTTGAATTTCCACAGAACTGGGAGAATCCCGCACGATTCCAAAAATGTGATCAGCGGTTGCGCGGGAGATTGCTACGCGTTCTGTTTCCAGGTAAGAAGCTCCTCGAAATCGGATATCGCCTCGAAATTGTGACTCCAGAATGTCTGATAGTGCCATTGAGGACGCAAAACCTTTCCCATTATCTATTTTGATGCCCTGCTTCACTCCCTTTGTGAGGGAGTGATAGTTCACCGGGGTGGAATGAACACTCAGGTGAGAGAAGTCAGGGGTAAAGTCCAGAATACAAACGTTTCTGTCCGCCAGGCGCAGAGCAGAATGTCGCCACCGGCAGGCAGGGGCGCGCATCCGCCGAGGTTAACGGATCAGAGTCTGGTCTGACCAGTCCGAAATGGAGCGTTTTCCACATTCGTTTTTAAATCAAAATGACTTCATCGAAACTTTTATCGAAAGTCATTTCATTCGACGTAGGCAAGAAACAAAATCTGGTTATAATGGTAAGTTTTCGCTCGAAATTTCAGCCCCATTAAGGGCTGAATCCCTCTCTGAATTGAGGGTGTTTTGTTCCTTATCAACTCGTTGTGCATCTGTAGTGAAGAGTAACCACATTATGGAGACTATGTCGTCCGATCAGGTCCGGGAATGGATTTCCCGAAATGTCCCGGCGGCAGATTATCGTGATAAACGTGTTCTGTTGATCGTTCCCGATGCCACCCGGACTGCTCCCCTCCCCCTGTTGTTTGAATGTCTGGTGGAGCAACTGCGTCCCGTCGCTAAAAAAGTCGATTTTCTGATTGCTCTGGGTACGCATCCACCGATGACGGAATCCCAGATCTGCAACCTGTTCGGTTTGACTCTCGAACAGAGAACACAGAAATACAGCGATGTTGCGATTTATAACCACGACTGGGACAACGAATGTGCCCTTTCCGAAATTGGAATGCTGACCGAGCAGGAAACGCATGAGATTTCTGATGGTCTCATTTCGATGGAAGTCCCGGTGCAGATCAATAAGCGAATTCATGATTATGATTCGCTGTGCGTCGTTGGACCGGTCTTTCCCCATGAGGTCGTGGGCTTCTCTGGGGGAAATAAGTACTTCTTTCCCGGCATTTCCGGCCCTAAACTGCTCAACTTCTTCCATTGGCTCGGAGCCCTCATTACCAATGTGGGCATCATCGGGATTAAAGAAACACCTGTTCGCCAGGTAGTGAATCTCGCGGCAAAAATGATACCTGTTGAAAAACGCTGTTTAACATTTGTCGTCGCCCCCGACGCCAGTTTATATGGCCTGTTTTACGGAGCACCAGAGACTGCCTGGGAGCAGGCCGCTGATTTATCGGCGCAGGTTCACATTATCCGAAAGCCCAAACCATTTCAGCAGGTCCTCTCCTGCGCTCCTCCCATGTACGATGAACTCTGGGTGGCAGGTAAATGCATGTATAAGCTCGAACCTGTTGTAGCCGATGGTGGAGAGTTGATTATCTACGCCCCTCACATGCATGAGATCTCGATTACCCACGGACACCTCATCGAGGAGGTCGGTTATCACGTGCGGGATTACTTCACCAAACAATGGGATCAGTTCAAACATCTTCCCTGGGGAGTTCTGGCCCATTCGACTCATGTGCGTGGTGGAGGAACTTTTGAAGATGGAGTAGAAAAACCACGGGTTAAGCTGACCCTCGCCACGGGTTTGTCCCCTCATGTGTGCGAGAAGATCAATGTTGGTTACCGCGACCCATCTACCATTGATATCGAATCCTTTGCAAATCGCGAGGAAGAAGGAATTCTGCTCGTCCGTAAAGCGGGAGAGCAGCTGTATCGCCTCGAAGAATAATGAAAAAATGGTGAGATTCCAGCTTCAGTTCACGAGTGATGCGTCCGATACTTATTCTCGTTCCCCTCTCCATCTTAACAGGAGAGTGAAACAGGAACCGCAGGTTCCGCGAACCCTTTCCAGCCTGTAAAGCCGAGGCTAACTCGTTAGATCATCAGGGTTTTGGGGAAATCTGGAAACTTTTTGATATCGGTAAGTTGACCGAACCTGATCAGACGTTAAAATCTGATCCGTCGCTGCAGTAAAGCAACTTTGCACCGCAAAAAGTTTTAAGGTAGTGACACCCATTAATAATGGGGCCGTAGCTCAATTGGTTAGAGTACCGGACTGTCGATCCGGGGGTTGCGGGTTCAAGTCCCGTCGGCCTCGCTTAAAACGCTCGTTGTTCAATCATGAACAACGAGCGTTTTTTTTTGATAGAGACTTCTCTCGCGTCTTGTTCACTAAGGTTGAAGAATCGACTCTCCGCAGCCCATTCCTCCATCACCAGACTCATTTCCATTATCGTTCTGTAGTACTTTTTGTGTGGCAGAGTTTATTAGCACGATAACAAATCTGTTTAGAGCCGTTGATCATTTAAAAGCGGAATGTTTTTTCATATATCAAGAGATCAACAATCACTGAGCTTCTTCGCGATTGGTTGGCGTGATGTTGGTTTGTATTAACAGTCAGTGGAATGAGTCTTCGCTCTCTTTTCTCGATCGTGTTAAATGGGTGAGTCATAAACTAGACCCGTTGTTTATAAAATAATTCAGATCGTTAACTTGCGATGTGAAAATAATTTAGGGTTAGGAATCTTTCTGTTTCTGTTAGGTGTGGAATGAATCTCTGCACTTTCATCGATTCCTCATAATCGATCTGTTTCAGCAAATCCGGCTTTTTTTTGTTGCCAATCAGAACCCTACGGACTACTGATATAGATAGCCTATCATTTGGGAGTTCTTCATTTCTCTCCCTATCATGTCAGTAAGCAAAGCAAGTTGAGACTCGAAATAGCCAAGCCTGAGAAGATTCCGGGCTATCAAATTCGAAGAAGAAGCGGCTGGTAATCTTTATAAATCACGTGTTGCTTAATGTGATAGTGCAATCCATTCTGATGCTTCTCAATCCATCCTCTAACCCGGGGACTATAGCCATGAAACGGGCGTTGATTGTTTCGCTGGCAACCAGCCTGCTGGTTGTAATTTGTAGTCATTACGTACAAGCGCAGGGAGTTGATCGATCACAACTTCCAGTTTCGGCCCCACAATTCAAAGGCAAGATCGGCAAAACGTTTGAGCAGTCGAAGCAGGACTATCCACAGCCTGTCGTCTCCCAAAGATGCGCCAATGTTGTTTTAATACTGATAGACGATTTAGGATTCGGACATCCATCCACATTCGGAGGGCCGATTCCAACACCGGCACTGGATCTATTAGCCAGAGAGGGTGTGCGATATAACCGTTTTCACACAACAGCCATCTGCTCGCCGACCCGCGTGGCACTGCTCACTGGACGCAATCATCATCAGTGCGGATTCGGCACAATAACGGAACTCTCAACAGGCTATCCTGGCTACCACAGTGTCTGGCCTCGCGACTGTGCTTCGATCGCGGAAGTT
Organism: Planctomycetaceae bacterium; assembly: GCA_041398805.1. GTDB lineage: Bacteria > Planctomycetota > Planctomycetia > Planctomycetales > Planctomycetaceae > Polystyrenella. Next base: position 44,699 of record JAWKUC010000013.1, read on the forward strand.
CTTAAGGAGAATGGCTACAGCACCGCGGCCTGGGGCAAATGGCACAACACACCAGACTGGAAACCAGCCCTGTAGGTCCTTTTGATCGTTGGCCAACCGGGCTGGGGTTTGAGTATTACTATGGTTTTCAGGGAGGAAACGAGCCAGTTCTATCCTCAGCTGTTCCGTAATACCACCCCCATTGAACAACCCTCACAACCGGATGATGGTTATCATCTGACTGAAGATCTTGCCAGTGATGCCATTGCATGGATAAAGCGGCAGCAATCAATCGCGCCCGATAAACCTTTCTTTATCTACTTCGCAACCGGTGCGACTCATGCTCCGTTGCATGCTCCGGAAAGTTGGATCGCTAAATTCAATGGTCAGTTCGATCAGGGCTGGGACAAGGTACGTGAAGAGACACTTGCCCGACAGAAAGAGCTGGGTGTCATTCCAGACAATACGCAACTCACTCCCCGGCCCGAAGAGATTGCAGAATGGGACTCCTTGTCAGACGATGCTAAGCGTCTCTTCGCCCGTCATCAGGAAGTGTTCGCCGGATTCCTGGCGCATACGGACTATCATGTCGGTCGACTCCTTGATGCAGTTCAGGCGCTCCGGATGCTGACAACACGTTGATCATTTATGTCGCTGGTGACAATGGCCCCAGCGCCGAAGGGAGCTTAACCGGGACTACCAACAACATCATGACCCAGAATGGAATTCCTGACACAGTTGAAGCTCAGTTGGAGGAAATGGAAGAGATTGGCGGTCCCAAGCACGAAAACCATATGCCTGTTGGTTGGGCCTGGGCCGGTTCCGCACCTTTTCAATGGATGAGCGCGTCCCTTCACACTTCGGCGGTACACGCAATGGTCTTGTCGTTTCATGGCCGGCCAAAGTAAAAGCGGCAAGTGAAATACGAAGTCAATTTCATCATGTGATCGACATCGCTCCGACGATTTACGAGGCAGTGGGAATTCCTGAACCGAAGATGGTCAACGGTATCGAACAGACACCGATCGCCGGGATCAGTATGGGATATACCATCAGTGACGCAAAGGCTGAAGGTCGTCGACAGACACAGTATTTCGAAACGGGGGGACACCGAGCCATCTACCACAACGGTTGGGTAGCAACCGCGTTTCAGGGAGTTCCCTGGGAGCTTACTGGATCAAGAGGGTTCGACAACACCAGGTGGGAACTCTACAACATCAATGAGGACTTTTCAGAGGCAGTAGACCTGTCCGTTGAATATCCCGGTAAGCTGAAAGAGTTACAGGCAATATTTGACGAAGAAGCCACAAAGTATGGCGTTTATCCACTTGATGACAGATTCTCTGAGCGAGTTGTAAACCCGGAACGCCCCTCAGTAACCCGCGGTCGTAAATCCTTCACCTATGCACCAGGTACTACAAGAATTCCTGAGGGAAGCGCGCCCCCAATCTATCAACGATCACATACCATTAGTGCCAAACTGGATCTGGGTGATGAAGCGGCCAATGGAGTTATTGTTGCTGAGGGGGGGAGCTCAGGTGGGTATGTGCTCTATGTCCACGATGGCAAACTGATCTATGAATACAACTACTTTGGCAAGGAACGCAATAAAATCACATCGACTGAAATGCTCCCTTCCGGCGAGGTTGAAGTTTCCATGGACTATGAGCAAAGTGCTCCATCTGGGGAAGATTTGGCAATCGGTGGGAAAGTCACGCTGACTGTAAATGGATCGCAGGTTGGTATGGGTAAGTTGCCACATGTTATTCCTAAACGTTTTCCGCTACGGAAACCCTCGATATTAGTTCGGACCTGGGTTCCACGGTCTCTGAGTCTTATATCGCGCCCAATGCGTTCAGCGGTAAGATTGAACAAGTGGTGATTGACCTGAACTAACAGACGAAGGCTTTCCGTGAATGGCAGTTCATATTAAGAGACACATAATGATATATAATAAAGAGGAAGTATCCTGATACCGAGATCGAATTCGCTAATTCAGCTCCCTGCTCCGGGATTTAATCGCGGACTCTACAATTGCAGCTGGTGTGTTCAGCCAGAACCAGGCATTCGCAACTGATTGAGGTATCTAAACCGATTCCAGACTTGGGAGAGTATTCATGAGACGACATCGTATGCATTGGACAATCACACTGTTGGCGGTTCTGGTAATGAACGCCACTGAATGGTCCCAGGCTGAGGAGAAGCCGAATATACTCATTATCTGGGGTGACGATGTCGGTATGTGGAACATCAGTGCCTATCACCGTGGGATGATGGGCGGGACAACACCAAACATCGACCGCATTGGTAAGGAGGGCATGATCTTTATGGATCACTACGCCCAGGCCTCATGCACTGCGGGTCGCGCTGCATTCATCCTCGGTCAGTATCCACTTCGCACTGGTCTGAGCACAGTAGGCCTACCGGGGGCTAAAGAAGGCATTCAGAACAGTGATCCAACTCTGGCCACAATGCTGAAGGCCCAAGGATACACCACCGGGCAGTTCGGAAAGAATCACCTGGGCGACCGGGACGAGCACCTCCCTACCATGCATGGCTTCGATGAGTTCTTTGGAATTCTTTACCACCTCAATGCTGGCGAGTATCCCGAACAGTACGACTTTCCCAAAGACGAAAACGTGCAGGAGAAATTCGGCCTCAAGCAGCGGGGTGTGATTCATTCGAAGTCTACAGGTAAGGGTACGCAATCGGTTGAAGATCTAGGTGACTGGGGACGTGAACGCCAGCGTAACCTCGATCAGGAGGTAGTTGTAGAATCGAAACGGTTCATCAAGGACGCTGTGCAGGCCAACAAGCCATTCTTCGTCTGGCATAACACCACCCGCATGCATTACCGCACTAATCTCAGTAAAGATTACGACGGCAAAACTGGTTATGGACTTTATGCCGACGGGATGACAGAAATGGATGACGATGTCGGCGAACTACTGGATTTGCTCGATGAACTGCAAGTCGCGGACAACACGATCGTCGTATTCTCGACCGACAACGGAGCTCCCTGCAATTCGTGGCCAGACGGAGGAAATCATCCGTTCCACGGTGAAAAGGGAGTTGGTGGCTGGGAAGGCAGTTTCCGCGTGCCCATGCTCGTGAAGTGGAAGGACAAAATCCCTGCGGGAACGACCACCGGTGAGTTCATGACGATGGAAGACTGGATTCCCACACTGATGTCCTGGGTTGGTGAGAAAGATATCAAAGAAGAATTACTCTCCGGCAAAGAGATCAATGGCAAGAACTATAAGGTTCATCTCGACGGCTATGACCAGAGCGACATCCTGCTCAACCAGGGAAAGTCAAACCGCAAGGAGTTCTTCTATTTCACCGAGACCACTTTCCACGGCATGCGTTATGGCGACTGGAAATTGCTGTTCATCGATCAGGAAGAATGGTTTCGGGGTGAGCAAACCCCGCTGACGACTCCTTTCATCATCAATCTCAAGCTTGATCCGTTCGAGCGGTTTATCAAAGCCCGTGGTTATGATGAGTGGGCTGAGAACCGCAGCTGGATTCTCGGTCAGGCCGGTAAAGGAATCGCGAAGTTTGTTGAGACCTTTAAAGAATACCCCCCAGTCAGGAGAGCATGTCTGTTCAATTCGATAGTGTTAGTGAAATGATTAACTCACAATCAATAGGTCGTTAATCATTCTGAACTGGAACGCCACAGCTCACACAATCAAAGGAAGTGTATGGGCAAAGACCGAGGGTGGTGAGTTCAGTTCCCATCGGTCTTGCCTAAATAAGAAACCGCTGCCTGTTCAGGTGGCGGTTTTTTTGTTAGTGTTCCGTGGTAATATTCTCAGAAGGAAGCTTAATAGAACGATTCCTGTAGACTCAGAGGAATTTACTCATACCCCGTATTGGAAGTTAATCTCGTTATAACGCCGCTTTATCGGTTAAATTTGAGCCTTTCGTAGCTTACGATCCTTTTGGCAGAATCATGCAAACGATCAACACTTTGCTTCCGCTCCCTATCTTTCAGGAATAGACTTCATGGCTCAGAAATTTCACCTCTGTTTATCTCTTCTCGTTTTATTCTCGATAACCGGGTGTGCGGAGAATCAGGAGCAACCACAAATTCAGGTCGAGGAAGAGGAAGTTCCCCAGGCAGAAGTTGTCGAGGAAGAAATTCCCCCCTTGCCTGAGCCTGTTGATCGAGAAGTCAGTTATTCCGAAGAGATATTTCCCATCTTTGAAGAGAAATGTCTCAGTTGTCATGAATCGGAAAATAAAAAGGGGAAGTTCAGTCTAAGCACGCATGAGGAATTGATGGCGGGTGGGAAATCGGGAGCTGTTGTTCTGCCCGGTAAGAGTAGTGAAAGCAAACTGGTGCTGTTAGTTCACAGTAAAAAAATGCCCACCAAAAGAAGTGGTAATGCGCCTTTGTCCCCGGAACAGGTTTCTCTGATTAGAGGTTGGATTGATCAGGGCGCCTCTGAATAATTGAAACTGGGTAACTCACTTTCTCTCGGGAAGAGGCTACCCATTGGTCCTGGTTTGTGTTCTACTCGATATCACCTCCCCTGGCACATGCCCCGCTGCCGCTGCGCTTCCCTCGTGAATTACACTATCAGGGTGATACTCCATGAACGACATCGACGTGACCCAACCGATTAATCGACGCAATCTACTCTTCTCGGCTGCCACCAGTGCAGCTGGAATCTCTCTGGTGGGTTCTCTGAATCACTCCGTACGTGCCGCTGAGACAACCGAAGATCGAACCTCTTCGATTCGCATTACGCAGCTGACACCACATCTCTTTCATGATCGCGTGTATGTAAAAGTAGAGACGAATCTGGGAATCATTGGTTGGGGCGAGATCAAAGGGATTGTTCCCACAGTTGCCCAGGCGCTGGCAACGTCTCTATTTGAATTGCTAGACGATCAGAATCCGACTCGTATCGAGCATTTATGGCAGTCGATGTATCGGGCGGAACGCAATCAGCGTGGGGGCGCCTTCATGCTGCACTGCATTGCGGGAATTGATATGGCGCTGTGGGACATCACCGGGAAATTGTGGGGCGTCCCCGTGAATCGCCTGTTGGGAGGACCGACGCGAGACAGCATTCCTGTTTATCCCTCAGAGAAGGCGGTTAAGATTGGGACTGGTCCTCTTCCCCTCTCGGGTAACCCGGCGGATATTCAGGCCCTGGTCGATCGTGTTCGCGCAGCGCGTAAGCAGGTCGGTGAAGATGGGGTGGTGATGTTCGACGCACATAGCGCGATTCCGCCAGCGACATTGATCCAGTTTGCGAATGCGATCGAACCTTACGATCTTTTGTTTCTCGAAGAACCGGCTGTGCCTGGAAACATTGAGGTTTTTCGCCGCATTCGTCAATCGGTGAAAGTCCCGCTCGCAGCAGGAGAGCGAGACCGGACAATCTGGGGTATTCTCCCCTACCTCACTGAGGGAATTCTTGATATCGTTCAGCCAGATTGTGGGTATACAGGAGGGATCAGCCAGATGCGAAAAATCGCGACACTGGCTGAAGCCTACACCGTTCCCCTGGCTCCTCACTGCACTCAGTCCTATCTCGGTATGACGGCAAGTTTTCAGGTAGCGGCTTTTGTTCCTCAATTATTAATTCATGAAGCCTACGATGATGAACTGTTTGCCAGGTTTATACATCCATCCTGGACTAAGGAGAACGGTCAAGTCAGCATCCCTGATGGACCGGGACTTGGTGTTGAGTTGGATGAGAAACTCATGGGAAAACTGGCTAATGAGGATTTGCGGGAATATGAATGGCGCGGCCCAAAATTTCTACCGGATGGGTCCGTTTCCGACTATTAATCCGCCCAGAAACTCGTTCTTTATCTTTCTTGGCATCGCTACGGATGACTTGATTTAACCAGTGTGATGCCCTGCCCGGTTTGCTCAAACCAGTTGTTTTCCGCTCTCAGATAAATTAGTCCGAGTCTGTTTAATTCAACTTTGGGATTGTAAAAAGAGTTCGCTGATACCGGTTTCGTTTACAGTGCTTGCAGTGTAAAATTCTTCTGATTTTGAATGGCAAATTCGAAGCTGCTTTCACTTATATCATGAAGGAACTTGATTGTTCATGGCTGACTACCAAATTTCTGCGTTTGATGCCGCCTCCCCTTCTGTTAAGAAATTGTTATCAACATTTCAGGAACTCTATCCGGATGGAAAAGTCGGTTTCTGGTCATTCCAGCTTTCAGGTGATTCTGCTGATACGATTTATGAGGATCAGGAATTACCTGATAAAACTCTGGAACTTCTGGAAGAATTTTTCAGTGAAGACTTTGTTGGGGAAAATTGTGAACCGGTCCTTTTGTTACTTGATCAGCAGGATGAAGTGGGTGAGTGGAGTGCAAGTGATGATGAAACTGAACCGGTAGAAATGACATCGGAATTTGCCGGTGAAATTGAAGAGGCGTTGCGAGCCTTAAATATCAACATGGAAGACTTAAGTGCCGTTGAATCCGATTTCGATATCCATTGGGCCGAATCAGGCCCGTTTGTAGCAGAAGGTGTGCTCACCCATTTGCTCGTCTCGGGAGGGGTTAAAGACGAATTCCCGGGTTCCGTTGATGATGCACGTAAGCTAACGGGCGACTTTATAGATGCCCTGATTGAAGATCGTCACTTACAGGCTCAGGTCGCTATCTGCGATCAGGCGTGGTCCCCCTGGTTCAATGACGATGTGGGGGACTTTACCATGTTTCTCTACGATAAACTGGTCAAAAAATTCCATCTCCTCTGCCTGTCAGATAGTGCAGAGGATCAGGAATAATTTCGAACCCGTTGCGACCCGCGGCTATTTACCAATATACCAGCGGGCTGCACTCGTCTGGTCGGCAGGTAAACTCAACTCAGCAGCCAGCGGAAGAGTGCGATCATCGAGTTTGACTTTAATCGTCAACCAGTGTTCCCCCTCTGTGAGTGTAATGGGAGCTGAGCTGGTTGTGTCCAGCGGTTTTGCATCGAGCCATACTTCCAGATGTTGGCCGTCGTTCAATTTGATCTCGGCATTTACGGCCTCATCGACGATCAACTTCGCACGGGCGAATCCAAATCCTTTCGCATTCTGTGGTTGACGAATTCTAAATCCGGGCAGAATGTCCAAAGGAAGTTTTCCATCAACAGTCGCATAGGCGGGCGACCATCGAAAGACGGGTAAATCTTCTGTTACGGAACTGACTCGATCAGCGTGCATCTGATAACTCGCTTCATCAGAGAATTGTAAGACCTGCCAGGATCGTGCCTGCAGTTTTTTACTTACAGAGAAGTTCTCGGTACGCCCCAACTCTGATAGGAATCGCACCAGATCGACAAACTCAGCTTCAGTCAAATTATCTGTCAGCCCAGTCGGCATCATGGAGGTCCCCTGAATCTCCTCGTCGATTTGATCAAGAGGTACGGAAAACTCATTATCTTCGGCATTACGCAGAATCACCGCCGTATCCGTCTCACGCAGTTTGATACCGGAGAGCGTCTTTCCTTCATCGGTGATGATAACGGTCGTGTGATAGTTCTCTTTTACTTTGTCATTGGGATCGAGGAGTGAATTCACCAGGTAGTCCGGCTGCGCACTTGCCCCCAGGCTGAGAATATCTGGTCCAACACGTCCCCCTGCTCCGGCGATTGCGTGACACGATTGACACGCCAGTGCCTGGCGGCGGTAAATCATTTCACCCCGGGCTGCGTCTCCCTCGGTTTGAATCAACTTCACCATCCTGGCCATTTCATCTTCAGAGAGTTTCCGGGGACCTGTTTGAATCTGCGCCGAGCTGGTAATGGCGGCCATAAGTTTGGGTAGCTTACGTCCCGACTGTTCAATCTGACGCAAAGATAACACCGCGACATCGCGTGGCAGTTTTTGAGAACCGACTTCCTTGATGAAACTCTTCGCCAGTTCATCGTTCGCAATAATTGGCTGAATCAAACTTGTTACATTGTCAGTCGAATTTGCTCCAGCGAGCAACTCCGCTGCCAGTGCGGCTGCAGAGGGGTCGTTCTGATTCAACAACGCCAATACAGCAGCGGTTTTCAGTTGCAGATTCTCACTACTCGAAGCGATTTTCCGAATCTGTTCCAGACCTTCAGGAGAGCCCAATTGTGCCAGCGCTTGCAGGACGATCTGCTGTTCCGCTACGGAAAGGTCACGATTTTTAAGCTTGCTGAAAAGAGCGGCTTCCTGGCCGGATACTTTCCAGGCACCGACTGCACGAATGGCGGCAAGACGGAGTTCAGCCTGATCGGACTTCAGTAGAGGTGCGACTTTTGAGAGGTCACCAGCAGGAATTACTTTTCGATTGCTGGATACATCGGCCAACTGTGATAACCAGTTCACTCTGTTTTCGAGTGGAGTATCGGTATCCAGCACCGAGTCAAAGACTAAGCCGAGTGCTGCTGGGTTCGGTTGTTGGAGAAAGAGTCGATAGACAGCAGAACGCTGTTCGGTTGGGATTTTATTCTGCTTCACCAGCGTGATGAGTGAATTGACGCCTCCATCTCCTCCCATCGCGTTGAACAGAAAAAGAAGCTTATCCGTATCTTGCAGGAAACGGGCATCCCCCTGCTGCACTGCCGGGAACCATTCCGGCTGCAAATCGCGAGCGGTGACCCACATAGCGTAGTCGAGGAAAGTGTCCATCGGTTGGTCAAGAACCTCCAGGGCCGCCAGCATCGACTCAGCCTTGGGGATTTTCGCCAATCCTCGAATTGCGTCGAGACGAACAAGAGGATGTTCATCTTTCGCCGCAGCTGCGAGAAGTTCAAATGAGTTGGGAACTTCGTCAATCCAGTCTGTTAACACGAGTACTGCTGCCGCACGGGCCTGGTGATTTTCGCTGTTCAATAACCGGTTTAACAGTTCCAGATTCGGTTCCCGCCACGATTGATAGACCCAGAGTGCTTCGAGCAGATGGTGATCGTAATCATCTCCTCTGGATCCTGGCGAGTCAACCATTCATCAAGAACTGGGGTCAATTCGCTTCCCCGCTGCTGGATCAGTTGCTTGGAATGATATCGCACATAAGGTTCGGGGCTCGCCAATTGACTGATCAATTCTCGTCAGTCATTTCCATCAGATTGGGGCGTTTAAGAACGGGTTTGTTCTTATAAGTGATCCGCCAGATACGACCATGTGTGTGGTCGCGTCGTTCATCGCGAAAGTCGACCTCACCATGCTGAATGATCGGATTGTACCAGTCGGCGATGTAGATTGCTCCATCCGGTCCCATTTTGACATCGATCGGGCGGAAAGCGACATGCTCTGTTTTGACCAGCTCCGCTTTTTCCTGGGAACTGAATCCGGATTTGTTTTCATCAATGACAAATCGACAGACACGGTGCCCGCGGAAATCATTCGTAATAATGTTTCCCTGCCACTCGTCTGGTAACTGGCTGCCACCGATGATTTCCATGCCGCAAAAACTTGGGACTTCCCGGGTTCATCCCTGTTAACAATCTGGGGACACCCACAGCTGACAGATAAGCGGCTCCATCGAAAATGTATTGAATTCCCTCAGACCCTGCTCCGTCGGTGGCGAACTCCTGGCCCCAACGATCGAAGTCATTACCCCAGGGATTGACCATCCCCCGGGCGACGACATCCAACTCCATCGTCTCCGGTCGAAATCGCCAGATACCACTTCCATTTAAGCGTTTCACACCGTAAGGAGTTTCCAGGTGCGAGGATATAGATCGATTGATTCATATAGGAGGCAACCGTCCGGCCCCCAGCGGAATGTGTGCAGAATGTGGTGGGTGTCTTCTGTACCGAAACCAGTCAAGACAATCTCACGTTTATCGGCCTGGCCATCTCCATCGGTATCTTCGAAATAGAGTAAGTCAGTACTGTTGGCAACATAGGCTCCCTTACCATCAGCTGTAGGAGCCACACCCGTGGGAATTAACAATCCATCAGCGAAGATCGTCTTTTTATCGACGCGCCCATCTTCATCCGTATCTTCCAGAATCCAGATTTTATCATTCGATTCTGCTCCTGGTTCGATGTGGGGATAAGTTTCCGAACTCGCAATCCACAAGCGACCCTAGGGGATCGAAATTCTATCTGGATCGGTTTCGCCAAATAGAGGATCGGAGGCGAAGAGAGAAATCTCGAAATCTTCATGAACCTGCAATTCTTGCGTCCAGTTCCGGATCGGGGTCAGGAATATTAGTCAAATTCCGTTGAGCGAACAAAGGAAGCGTGGAACAGACAGCTGGCTGGTGTAGAGAAGCGAAAATGCGAAGCGACGAAAATTAATTAGAAAGAAACGGTTCACAGATAATCCTCGATATGAAAATGAGCAGCGGTATGATCAGTGAAGCAGAAGTTAGGGGAGATCTCAAAGTTGTTTAGATAACTGATGGATCTCTTTGTCTGTCTCCGCAGTCAATTTGAGCAATTCCTCCAGTTCAACCGCGTTGTTCCCCTGCTCATGTTTTCGGAACAGCAAAGGTAAGTGATGTTTTGCGGTCGCCAGTGGTGAAAGTAAAGTTCATTCTTGTAGAGAATCTTCGCTTTTAAATCGCTCCAGCTATCCGGAATTCCCGTGCTTAAATCGACAGAATTGATTCCCAGTTGATGCAGGATTTCGTCAGTCCAGGCCAGGTAACCGATTTCGGTCAGGTTCATGCTTCGTTCAAAATATTTACCCGGTTTCGATTCATGAAAAACCGGTTCCATAAAACGATTTGTCAGGTCGATGTAGAGAGCTTCTTCTGACTGAGCAAGTTGTTTGATCGCCTCTGCGTACAGTTTTACATTGGCGTTGTATAGATCAGGATTGGGAAAGGGTTTGCCAAACTCGGGGTAAGGAAGCGGAGAGAGAAAGATAAACCGGGGCTCGGCCGAGTTCTGTTTGAGGTCGTTGATCAGTTTTCGATATTGCTCGGTGAATTTTCCCAGACCTGCTTCACCAGCGAAGGCTTCGTTCCCACCATACCCCAGCAGAATGACAGTCGGGTTGATCGTCTTCACCTGGGCGAGCATTTTCTCGTAACCTTTTTCAGGTGCTTCGAATATTCCCTGTGAATCAGCCCAGACAGTGTCACCACTCCAACCGAGATTACGGAAGCTGAGGTCCAACTCGGGTAAGGCTGCCGCGAGTGAAGTCTCCAGGGGAGCATAAAGTTGTTCCCGCTCGATCATCGTATTTCCCAGGAAGAGCACGCGATCGTTCGGGCGAAACTCAAGGTTTTGTCCGCAGCGGAAAGAAGGTTCCGGGTGCTCAGTAAAGAAATACAGCCCAGGATCAGGACAAATAATTTCCGTTTGAAGTCAGTTTTAATCACTGAGGAGGCTCTCTGATTTTATGGAAGAGGAGTTCGTCATAATTGAGGATCTGCGGCAATGCATTGTATTTGTGGAGAGGCAGGCTTGAGTCTCCCTCAGGTCAATGTCATCATCGATAGATTCCAGTTTATAATCCTTCGATGTTAGAAGAAAATCGCTCTTAAAGTCAATCAGCGACGGAAGTGATTTCTCGACTGTGATTGAAGTTACTCACATTAAAATGAAAATGAGGAGTCTGAAATGACCTTTGTCCGGCAATGTATATCAGGTCTTGGAATTCTCTGCCTGGGATTCAGCTTTCTCCTTATCAATTCGAGTTCAGCTGCTGAGTCGGGAACTCTACATGTTGGTTGGTCGATGGTTGATATCACTCCACCTGAAAAAGTTGCCCTGGTGGGACAAAAGCACAAACGGATTTCTGAAGGTGTGATGGATCCATTGCGTGCAACAGTCCTTGCTCTCGAAACAGTCAAAGAATCGGGAAGTCTTGATCAGGTTGTTTTCGTTTCCTGCGATTTGATTGGTATACGCAAGCAGACTGAACTTGAAGTTCAAACGGCTTTGAAAGATCGTCTCCCCGGGCTCGATTCGCAGAAGGTATTCCTGAATGCGACGCATACGCATACCGCACCTCAGCAGGTCGATAACTCATTCCGGGGCCTGTATGACGTCAGTCAGGATGAAGGTGTCTGGACTGCAAACGAATATCGTCAGTTTCTGGTTGAGAAAATTGTCAGTGCCGTGATCGAAGCCTGGGAAGGACGCCAGCCGGGAGGGTTCAGCTGGGGGTTAGGTCATGCTGCAGTGGGCCATAATCGTCGTGCCACTTATTTTGATGGCCACGCGACGATGTACGGTCGCACGAACGTGCCTGAGTTCTACCGCATAGAAGGTTACACTGACCATGCCGTGCAGATGCTCTTTTTCTGGAATGAAAAGCAGGAATTGACCGGTCTGATCGTCAACCTCGCCTGTCCCTCACAGGAAACGGAAGGGCTGCGCGTGATCACCGCCGACTTCTGGCATGATGTGCGGGAAGAATTCTGGAAACGACATTCGAAGGATATCTATCTGTTACCCCAGTGCGCTGCCGCCGGCGATATCTCGCCGCATCATATTTACCGCAAGCAACCCGAAGAGATCATGCTCAAGCGAAAAGGGATCTCCAGCCGTCAACAGATCGCCCAACGGATTGTCAACGCGATAGATGAAACCCTCCCCTATGTCAAAGATAGCCTGCAAACCGAACTTCCACTGGTGCATCGCGTGAAGAACATTGCCCTGCCGAAAGCCGAAGTCGAACCACCCTTCTACTTCACGGACAACCCGGACGAAGTCGACACCCACCTCATCCGCATTGGGGATGTCGCCCTGGTTAATAACCCGTTCGAACTCTACCTCGACTACGGTATCCGTATGCAATCCCACTCCCCGGCCCTGATGACAATGACGATCCAACTCTCCAGCGGACTCTGCGGTTACCTCCCCACCCGCCCCGCCGTATCAGGCGGAGGCTACAGCGCCGACAACTTCGTCATCGGCCCCGATGGTGGTGATGTACTTGTAAACGAATCGGTTAAGGGGTTGGAGGAGTTGTTTGAGTGAGGGTGGGGTCCACTGAGTTCACGTCATATTCGGAAACATGGTAGGTCGAAGAATGGTTTTCGGAGTGATAGAACTTGACTCCCTTTAAATCGAAAGTCTCCTTGTCAATTTTAATAAGAATGACTTTTGCTATGGGTTCTTGTTCGCGCATAGATGAAGTGAAAGGCAAACTACTTCGTGCTTGTATGGGAGCAGGATATAATTCCCAGAACAGATGTTTCTCGCTCACAGAGAAATTTATATCAGTACATAGCTTTTCTGTTTCTTCATAACTGTTGAACAAAATTGAACTTCTAGCGAGTCTGTATAAGTTGTCCCAGTGCGGTGAAATAAAAAAATGCTCATAACGTTTCAATACGGTGCTATTTACTGGTGTCACTCGAGTTAGTTTTTCGTGCTTAACTTCCGTCATTTGAATTTGGAACTGATAAGCTTCAAATCTATCTTCGAAATATACCTGCAAATCTGGTTTGTTTTTATGAAGAGAAAATATCCTTTTGAGCAGTTCAGTATCCCGGCACGGTGAAATGGCGACGTTTAATCTCCCCGGATCGACAGCGCAGACTTCAAACTGACTACAAGAACTAACATCAAATACACCATCATGATGTACTCTAACCCCTCTCACCCGCACGGGGGCATCAACCTGATTACGCAGGTGTTCTTTAAAGCGAACCACAACATCTGAGTCCTCCTCTACTTCAGTGGTGCCTCCGAGTACAGAAGTCACTCCGCAGATGAGTACAATAAAGAATCCAACTGCCAGTAATTTAAGATCAGACATTCATTTCCTCCCTGATTGAGTATGAATCCGTATTGTCTTTTAATTAGCATTTTGAGCAAGACGAATTCGTAATTCTGCATTAAGCTGTGTAAATTGTGATCGAGGGAGAGTTAAGTTGGTTTGCCTGACCTCTTTATGAGCGATTCTGTTGATTAACAAATCGGATAAGTGAATTCCATGTTCAAATCAACCTGGGACATTATCCAGAATAAGATTCTGCAATTGGCGGAATTCGATAGGCAGTTTGCCGTTTTTGGTGCAGATCATCATCGTTATAGTTTTCGGCCGGTAATTATTGCTGAGAATCTTGATGATTATGAGCGTCAGCATGGTTTCAAATTGCCTGAGGAATTGCGATACGTCTATGAGCACATTGGGAATGGTGGCGTGGGGCCCTTTTATGGGTTACGACCATTAGATGAGTGCCTGTTAATGCAACCGGGGTTGTCCTATCCAGGTGAAAGCTACTACAGAGCGAAAAAAGATGCTGGAGAATTTCAGTTCGATCCAAATATGTCTGAAGAGACTATCTTACAGATGGATGATCCACTTCAGCGAATGGGAGTCATCTGTATTATCGATCAGGGATGTGGACAGGATATAGGGATGGTGACTGCTGGCGATTTGTCCGGGAGTATTATTTATTCATTTTCGGAAGGTCACTTTCAGGATACCAATCAATCCCTGGCTGACATCTACCTGGCCTGGTTGGATCGGGAGATGAAACTGTTTCAATATCTGGAAAACATGGTCAGGGTTAGCAGTAGCTGGCCTGAAATCCGGGATCGATTTGAATCACAAGTTGAACGAATTGATACGGAAGCTTACCTGCGCAGTTTGCTGGATATCCCCAGAACCAGGAAAACATTCTTCGGCACAATGAAACCTCTCACGGTCGAAGAATATGTGAAAAACATGATGCAGAATTCTTCTCGAAAGTGGTGGAGATTCTGGTAATGTTGAATTCTGTTATTTTATAAATCATGTCTCTCCTACATAAACTGAAATCGAGCTCCAATGAATATCTTCAACAAAGTGTTTGGCGGTGGAGGTCAGAAGAATAAACCGACTTCTTCTGATGAGTCAGGATATAATGTTGCTGAAGTATACAGTGGATTAAGAAATCAGGTTTTAACGACGGAATTTGATTCAAGTGAATCAGCAGGAAATGTCATCCATGGAGTGATGATGGAGACTGGTTATGAAAATGCTGTAGTGACACTGGTTGCCATCGCAGATGGAACCATAAGTCTTTATTTCAGTTCAGGTGGTGGTGTGATTGGTGCGGGGGCACACCAGCCAGTGGAAGAAGTCGGGAAGCAGTTTCGTCATCTTGCGACGAAGTTCATGTCAGCCATGACCAAAACGGAAACGTATCCACTTCCAACTCCAGGCAATGTTCGCTTTTATGTCTTAACAAATCGAGGAGTCTATACGCTGGAAGCTGTCGAACAAGATTTGGGGCACCATCGCCATGAGTGTTCCCCTCTGTTCCATAAAGCACACCACCTGATTGCCATGATCAGAGAACATTCGCCAGAATGAAACCCTGTCCCCGGTATGTCTTATTCATGTGAACTCATGGGAAACTTTCCTCAACCCACATTCAAAATCCCTCCAAGAATTCACCCCGGCAACCGAATAACGTTATAATAAACCACCCCCTCGTACTTGTTCGTTCCCTTTTCTGGAAGGAAGCTGGTTGCCATGAGTGGTGCTGAGAGTGATCCGATTTTGTATGAAGAACATCCCGCTGTTTTTCGGAATAATCCCCTGCTGACGTTTCTACTGTTCATCAGTGTGATTGGCTGGGTGGTTCTCATCTGGTGGTGGATCAAGTCGCTGGGGGCGATGTTGACGATAACCAATACCCGGATTATCCACCGCACGGGGTTACTCTCCAAGAATGAGAATGAAGTCCGCATCAAGCATGTGCGGAACGTGCAGATTCGTCAGACATTCTTTCAGCGGATCATGAACACCGGTTACATCGGCATTTCCACTGCTGGGCAATCGGGGGTTGAAATCGCCATGAATGGCATGCCCGATCCGGATGGCGTGCAGGAAATCATCAACTCTCGATTAGGCGATGTCGACGACGGTGAGTGATCAACCAAAGGGAACGAGGCAAGCTTTTCGTCACTTGCCCTCCGACCTCCAAAACCCGGTTGTGGTCGTTCGATGGAGAGGAATGCTTCAGTCAGCCGCATTCCTCAGCAACGATACTAAAGGACTCCTGAAATCCGGTTGTGACTTCTCTCAGTTGGAAAATCAGGATGGAGTGCAATCCATCAGAGGATTTCAGGTCTCTAAGAAAATTGCCCGGCAGGGACTCGAACCCCAACTAAATGAACCAGAATCATTTGTGCTACCATTACACTACCAGGCAGTAGTTGAACCCCATCAGGTCTCCTGACGATGTTCCGGAGCGGTAATTTAGCAGAACCGGGGCTTCAGCTTCAACAGAAAGTTGACTGATTTCGGCAGTCAAAATCAGTTTCAGCCCCGAATTTCTTCTCTCCCAGACACAAAGTGCCGGGAAAGGTTCGGTGGAACCCCAATCGAATGGGAGACAGGCTATTTATCTGTCGCTTGAATCCAAGCTTCGTTGATCTCGACATGCTTCATCGTTTCCCCTTCTCCCGGGTAGTAGGAGTAGGCGATGTGGATCGAACCATTTTTCCCCTGAATCACGGCAGGATAGTGGAACTGGCCCCCCTCTTCTTTCTCCAGAGTCCGCTTCCATTTCCAGCTGCGCCCTTCATCATCAGAAAGAGCAATGACCAGATGATGTCGGTCCTTGTCTCCCTCGTTCATGACCAGTACCCAATGCCCGTTCTCAAGTCGCACTCCGTCGACACTTGTTCCCGGATTGACAAAATCGGTATTGGCGATTTTTGACCAGGTCAGGCCATCATCGGTTGAGGTACAATATCGGACGCGGCGGGAAAAGGCGTCATCGCGTAGGTAAGCGACCAGTGTCCCGTCATCTCGACGCAAGACGCTCGGTTGATTGTTTCCGTATCCGAAGAGTGGTTCACTGGCATACCAACTTTCTCCGTCATCGTCACTGATCGCCATGATCGAGATGCCAAAGTTGTCTGTATATAAGGGCATCAGAATACGTCCACTCGGGAGAAGTGTCGGTTTGCAACGTGGCTGCCAGCCAATCCGCTGGTACAGCTTCTGCTCGACTGTAGCCTTCGCGTGGTCCAGGTAGCCTTGTGTTTCCTTACTAAGCGGTTTGGAATTGCCGAGTTCGTTGGTCACATTCTCCAGGTACTCTTTGCTGAAATCTTTGGGCTTGAGCAGAATCATGCGCTGGCGTCCCCACTTCGGAGTTCCCTCGCCCATGTAATCTTCCGAAATAAGATAATTCGTCAGGCAGGAATCCCATGTATTATCAAGGATGACTGGCCAGAACAGCCATAAGCGTTCCTGCGGATCGATCCACAGGACAGAATTGCAGTCGGGAAAACCGGGGTAGTCCGTCATTGGAAAAGGATCTGACCAGGTGGAAGAACCCACTTTGCGTCGAGCCCCCATGACCTGCACATCGTCCGCAGTGCGTTCCCCGAACCTCTAAACCAGGAGATCAATAGATCGCCATTAGGGCATTCCACCAGTCCCGGAGCGTGATTGTGCTGGGGGTGATAGGGAAAGACGAGCTCAGCCTGATAACTCGGTTCCTCGGCAAGAAGTTGATTCAAACCGATCAGCAGAAAAGAGGTTGTGAACAGAAAGAGAGTGCCGTGGCGAGACAAGGCATGAGGATAGTTCCGGCGGGAGGATAGAAGGCGGGTAAGAAACTCTATCCCAACATATCGCGGAACTCGAAGCAAGTCTTGATACGGAAAACTTTGACTCTGGAACTATTGCGTGTCACATTTAAGCGTAGCGGTTGCTGGCGGTGTAAAACCAAGTGTTCAAGGACTTTTCGTGTGCAAAAGCCGCCACACTTAGCTTGGACAAGATCTAGGCTTCCGGCGGTTCTGTGTCGATGTCTACCCATTTGAGGGCCTGATCCATCGGTTCGATCCTCAGGACAACGCGACCATCCTGAAAAAGACGTACCGTGCCCGAGCTTTCTGAAACAGCAATTGCAATGGAACTGGTCACTTTGCTGATCGCCGCTGCTGCCCAGTGACGGGAACCGAGACCTTTGGAGAGCATCAGGTTTACCTTGGGAGCGTCGAGAATTCTGCCTGCTGCGACAGCGGCACCATCCGCCGAGAAGATAAAGGCTCCGTCGATGCAGGCCAGCTCCTTGATTGATTCGCGAACACGAGGACTCCGTACAAGTCGCTCTTCTTTCTTGTAGCCTTTGAATGGATCGTGAACAGCTTCGTGCGACATTTCCATCACTTTGCGATGCTGGCCAACCACAAACAAGGTACCAACTTTATGCCCTTCTCTCCCTTCCCGACCAATTTCGACAGCCAGATCAACCAGGTAGCGCAATGTTTCGAGCGGGACTTGGGTTTCAAGACGACGCAGGTCACGCGCGGTCAATTTGGCCAGGTGTTCTTCCAGATTCACGATACTGAGTGAATCGAGTGAATGTTTATCGAAGACAGAATAAACGGCGACGACCTTATCGCCTGTTTGCAGGAAATCATCAGCGATCGCTTCGAGCAGTGCCTGGCTCAACTGATGGTGGCGTGTTTGTGGATCATCCACCAGGGGACGAAATCGATTTCGTCTTCTTTGGCAGCTTCCTGTACTTCATCTTTATCACTGGCAATCAGCAAACGTACTTTTTCGAGATACTTCTTAACATCCTGAAAATCAAAAGGAATATCAGCCAGAATGAGAGCCGCAGTCGCATCATTCTCAACAGCTACACGTCGGGCAGCGATGAGGAGGCTTTTCATTTCCGGGGTAACACTAGACCGTTTCATCGACCTGATACTCTTTTCATCCAGTCAGCCTGCCTTGGTAGATGTCAGGAACTCATAGTGGGTTTGTCTGTGACGTTTGCAGTGGGACGATAGTTCCCTGAGACCGTGGAAATTATGCCGAAAGAAAAGAGCTCATTTCAGTCTGCAAGGTGTCTCAGCAGATCGTCAGTCTGAACCGCATCTAAAGTTTAGGTAAAAACGACTTTGCGTCAATGCACTGACACCACACCGCTCTACATTTTGGTTCAGAGACTCCCAGATTTTATAAACCAGTCGAAGGCCGAAACTGAGAGGCTATTGTTTTATTGATCGGCAGATTTCTCATCAGTGTTAATGTCTGCACTGACTAATATCTCTTCTGTACGGCTGACGGCACGCATGGAACTGTCATCACCCGAAAAACCGAACTCGGTATTATCGAGTTTTGCGATCCGCTTGACGATCACCCCCCGGTTCAGGTCGAGGTCGATAGATCCGGAGGGGGTATTCTGGATCAGTTGAGAGAGGATTGTCGGGTTATGAATCAGTGAGAGAACTGAGGTTTTGAAGGTGATGTGTGCAATGCCATCTTCCACAGACCGCAATCGGTATTCCCGTTGTAACCGGACATCCTGCTGAAGCTTCCTGTCGACCATCACGGGGACTGTGAATGTCTGGGACCAGCGTTCGTCGATTTTAAGCGGCTCTTCTGGAAAACGAACCAGGTAATTCCCCGCCGCATTGAGCTCATCTTCGTCTTTTTCAGTATCTGGTTCGCTGCACGCTCAGCCTTCGCAGGTGTGGTAGAAGCAGAGACTGTCTCAATGGAATTCTCTTCTGTGTTGTTATTCTCTGCTGTTTCAGGCTCAGCGCTAGTCGATTCAGACTCCTTACCTACCGGTGCCTCGGCAGCTTCCTGCAGGTTTTCCATATGGATCACATTGCCTGTCGGCTCAAAAGTCGTTTCAGCCAGTGGGATACCGATGCTGGAGCTGATTTTCCTGAACAGGGACGTTTCTGCTTCCCCTTTGGTGCTGTCAAAAGCAAATGGGGTTCATCGTTGCTGAACCTTCATTTTGATCGAATCGATAAAGGAGACCAGCGTGCCATTCCCCTGCTCGCTGACTTCTTTCACCAGGTAATGCTTCATGGTCGTCGAAAGGTTCGAGACCGTCTCTGTAGTCTTCCCTTTACGGGTGGTATGCGTCATTTCGTAAGTTACTTTGTAACTCACTTTCTGGTTCGGCTCGAATTTGAATCGCAGGAGATAACCGGCGTCATCTGCAGTGGCCGTTGGAGCTGCCTCGGTCGATTCTTCGGCGGTGTACCCGGTAGCAGACAGGATTAGAATGCAGCTGAAACAACCAAATGCCAAGAGAAACAGCTGATGAACAGACCTCATGTCAAACTCCTTTTCGCGAGCGTTTTAGACCGCGATTCATCCTGAATTGTCCTGGCGAGAGTACGACTCTCCTCCAAGGGTTGGCTGATGATGTTAATTCACTCGAACTACTTACAGAACCATCATTTACGCACCCTAGCAAATGTTACCTCAAGACGCGAGACCAATTTACAGGGTGATTCTGGGCGAAGTTCCCTGTTATTCAAGTCGAATCGCATCCAGGTATATTTCATGGGCTTCAGTTTGCTCCCAGACCATGAACTGGAGCAGTCGGACCTGCGTGAGATCAAAATCACGCTCTTCCAGTTTAATTTGACTAAGGGGAAGTCGGATCGTGTGGCTACCCGATTCCAGATTCAGAGGATAGTTGAAGCGATCATTGTGTTTTCCATTGTGATGAGCATCCTCCAGTTTCAGCTGTAGAGGAACCGGGTCACTTCCCTCGGGGATGTTGATGTAAACGATCAGGTTGGAATACGCGCTCCAGTCGGGTACGGAGTATGGTATCCAGACCCCACTGAATTTTGCCGGTGAAAATTCAACATGCATTGAGTAGGTGCTATCCACGGCCCACGAGTCTGAGCGACAGATATCCGCATTCTCTCCACGCCAGCGACAAAGTTCATGGCGACTTTCAAAATCGGCGATCCTGGGGAAATCGAGCCGCATGCGAATCACATCGTACACTTCGAGTGCGGGGCGATAGAGAGCAAGCAATAGACAGACGATCGATGCGATCCTCCACAGTTTTTGCTGGCCTGGCTTCAGCATCAGGGTTGAAAGCAGAAAACTGAGCAGCATTCCGGAGCCCAGCAGGTTGGTCCCGATGTCATGCAGGCTGGCTGTTCGGCCGGTCAGAACTTGCAAACCCTCGAATGTGATTCCAATCGAAGTCACAATTCCCCATACGAGCAAAGCTTTTCGAATTGGCTTGCGAACCAGGAAGGGACCGGTCAGGATCCAGACGACGAGTGCCAGGAAAGCAAATAACGGAATATGCATGAAATCGACCAGGGTCCCGAACAGATATCCCAGGTCGGGTAATGGCGTCAGCATCAGCACAAAGAGTAAGCCGACTACCAGAGCTGGGGCTACATAAAGTAAATTCAGGGCTCGACGACCATTCGGCATAGTGGGCTTTGTTCCGTTTATTGTTCCCGGCTTATCGATCCGCTAGGATGAGTCGCAATCCGTCAATCTGCTCGGAGTTTCAGTGAGGATAGAGTCGCTATCATATCAGGAATACCTGAAGCAGAAATGGTACACACTCTCACTTATCAAAAGTTAATTCATTAGGATGATCCCACATCCGGGATCAGGTTCCAGCGGTCTTCTCCAGAAGAATGAGCTCAGGATCACAAATATACAGAAAGCAACTCTTATGATTCACGTAATTGCGACTATTGAAGTGAAGGCTGGCCAGCGGGATGCATTTTTGGAGGAGTTCCGGAAAATTATTGAGCCCGTTCGTGCGGAGGATGGCTGTCTGGAATACGGACCGGCAATTGATGCCCAAACCGATGTCCCTGTCCAGGCTGTAAAGGGAGACACGATTGTCACCGTGGTAGAAAAATGGGAATCCGTTGAGGCACTGAAGGCTCACTTTCAGGCACCGCATATGCTCGAATACAAACAGAAGGTGGGCGATATCGTCGTCGGAACCCGCATTGAAATTCTGCAGCCAGCTGAGTAATTCGCTGAAAACCACATTTCATCAATAGCTGAAGCTCAGTCTCAGTTGTTTTCAGGCTCATCTTTATTGAGGAGAGCTTCGAGTTGAGCGATGGCATCCTCAGTGGGGGTACACAATTGGAACAGGCTCGACTTGTTCCTGTTTTTGATCGATCATTTGTGATTGTGTGAGCGGGATATCGAAACTATCGGGTACCGTCCCTGCACCGGGAACCGCCAGGTGAGTGGGATCAGGTAGGTCTCATCCTGATGGGCTGAAGTTGCTGGCAGATTGAGAATGGTCAGCTGTCCCTGCGGGAGATATGCGGGTCGTTTTTCCAGAAACGTTCTACCTCTACTGTTCCCGCGTCCTTATTAACGACCTTAGCCAGAATGACGGTTTGAGATCGCCGAATTTGTTCCCAGTTCAGAGTAACCGGGTTTGCTGTCAGCAAGGACGAGCAGAGAAAACAGGCCGAGCCAGATGATCGTAGCGCAAGTGCGACCCGAAAAAAGACTTTGGCACTGTGCCCACTTTTAAGACTGTTCAACCGGGAAGAGTCATCGGGGGAGGTGTCAGCCGACATCCGTGAGTTCCGTATCGCGAGCATCAGGGTTTGACTTGGAGACAGGTGCAAAGCTGCAGCCTGCCGGTGATCGACAAGTCAGCATCATACTGGAGAGATACGGTCTCTCCAACGGTGAAGGTGAACTCTTTGTGTTAATCGACTGATCAGCTTCAGCCAGACAGTGAGCTGGCGTTTTTAAGAAGCGATTTTCTTACGAAACACGGGGGTTACATCGATTTCGTATTCTTTGTCGAAGGCGGTGTTGAATTCGTAGACCGAGAAGAAATCTTCCAGACGGTCTTTGTCTGTTTTTCGCATTTCGCCCTGCTCGATCAACTCAAACACGATGCGACCAAAATCGTCGGTTGTTTGGATTCCCAGTCTTCGAAAACCATCTGGGTGAGTAAACCGTATTGATTGAGAGCCAGTTCTTTAATCCCGATCAGGAGTTCGCCACCGGTGAGTGGAGACCTTCCTCATTAGCATCGAGGGATATTTTTCGAGTTTATCCGCATGTATCGCAAAGCATCAAAGACGAACCGATACGCCGGGGGTGGTAGTTCAGTTTTTTGTGTTTGCGTTGACTTGTCGTGCTCATGGTCACAGTTCTGGTCCTCGATGTTCGTGGACAAAATTAAACCAAAGGATAAAGATTTGACCCGTATTAAGTAAGACGAATTTGAACCGGGTCAGGTTCATATAAAATCTAAATTGACTCTAAAATTACCTCAGTTGTAGAGGAAACCCCACTGATTACTTATCAAGCATTTTCCATTCCAACTGATTGGGGGATCGTTCAGCAGAATTATATGTGAACGTCGCCTCAGGACCAGTATATCGAATTAGACAAGCTGCTTCATTGAATCAGAGAAATTTCCGCCTGACGTGAGTTTTCGTGGCTCATTTTGCAGAAAAAGTGAAGATTGATCAAGATAGATGTCCCTTACAATCAGCAGAGTTTTACCTGAACAAACACAAATCATGAGAGAAGTGTTTTTTCAGCCAGGGACCAGCAAACAGGCTAGGATGCTGAAGTGGGAGGCTCTATTGCCGGCGAAACAGGCTTCTTGCCGCGATCACCTTTGATAACCGTTACAATATCGGCCCATTTCGACCAGGTTACGGTGCGAGTCTTCAAACTGGACCCAGACTTTCTGGGCGAGAATCTCTGCCCGATAACCTTTCCCTGCCCTTTCTTGGTAATCACCATCGCCCCCAGCTTGGGGAGCTCACGTCGCATATCGACGTAGGTATCGTACTCGTAGCGTAGGCAGCATTTCAGGCGACCGCAGCGTCCCGAGATTTTGTTCGGGTCGAGAGTCGCTTTTGCAGCTTAGCCATCTTCATCGAGACGGAGGCATTTCATCCAGGTGCGTGTTACAGCAGGTTGGTTTACCGCAGTCACCATAATCGGCGAGAAGTTTTGCTTCATCCCGCACACCAATCTGCCGCATTTCGATCCGGGTTTTAAACTGAGCAGCCAGCGGCTGACGAGTTCGCGAAAGTCGACCCGTTTATCTGCCAGATAATAGAAAATCAGCCGTTCGCCACCGAAGAGGTACTCGACATCGACCAGCTGCATCTGCAGTTTGTGATCTTTGATGAGCTTCTCACCGCCAGGAATTTATCTTTCTCTTTGGCGGCGTGGGCATCCCGTTGTTGCCAGTCCTCGTCATTGGCATCGCGCAAAATTCTCCGGTTTATCGGGCTGAGGGTGGCTTTGTTGATTGAGAAGCTGTTTGGCTCGATCGGTTGCTTCACATAGGACTTCACCCCATTCGGTACCTCGTTCGCTCTTCGATCACCTGATCGTTGCGACGTTGTTCCTTGAGAGAGGTGAATTCAGCCAGTTTACGGATATTCCCGTATCGGACAATGTAGCTGAAAACCATGAGGTGTTATTACCTTCGATGTCCTGTCGGGAGTTTTCGTCAGTTAAAACTCGATTTCGAAATTGACGAGGAAGAAATCCCCGCTGCACAACCGCCAGGTCACCTGTTTGAACCCATTGCGATCAGAACAGTGCGGTTTAAAGATGCGCTGAAGATTCGCCAGGGTAATTAAAATTGAAGTGAGATTATGAAGATTTCATCATCCCATGTTAGAGCGGAACTGACAAGTCGAAGGTAAAAACTGATCTCTACCCAGGGCGATTTTATTTTTAAGTCCGATTTTGTGTTCAGACAGAAATTCGTTTGATTCGGCTCAGTTCGTCAAACAAGCCTTCATGACAGAACCGACGGGCAGAAACTGCTCCAGGTGATGCTGGGCTGTTAAAGATCGCTCATAAATTTTCTGCAATCGATTCAACTGCTGCTCTTCATTCCCCTTTGGCAGACCAGCGGAGTCGATTTAACCATTTCTGTCATCGATTCCGAGCAATACTCCTGGATAAACCGAATCACCCAACGGGTTGCATGTCGCTGGGTGGGATTGTCGGAACCGATTGATTCGACCATCTCCACCATTTTGGAAGAAACCTGAACCCAGTTGAAATCGGACTGGCCAAGTATGTTGAAGACCTGCTGTCTTAAAGAGAGCCAGTCGTGCTGCGAAATTCCCGAGCTGTTTCCAGGCTCCTTCGCTGTAGCGGGCGATTTCAACCGCTTTCTCACGATCTTCCACCAGGCCTGCTGCTAACATCAGTTCGACCACATCACTCTCTGGCAATGGATCAAAGCGGACGAGCTGACAACGCGAACGAATGGTTTGTAGAATTCGTTGTTCCTGTTCGGCAATCAGGATGAGAATCGATTTTTCAGGAGGCTCCTCCAGCGTTTTCAGCAACGCATTTCCGCTCGCTTCATTGAGCAGGTGCGCATCGTTAATGATGGCGATCTTCCTGCAGGCAGACATCGGGCGCAGCGAGATATCGTGACAGAGCCCCGTACCCCGGTTTTCGCGTGGACCGATGAAGAGTTCAATCGGTATTTCTGACTTCCCTTCCGGCAGGCCGAGCAGGAAAAGGTCAGGTGTGCTCCGCCAGCGAATTGATGACAGTTAGAGCATTCCCCCAGAACTCGAGATCTTTATCTGGATGTTGATCGCAGAACAGACTTTGAGACAACAACCGGGCAAAAGCCTGTTTGCCAATCCCGGCTGGCCCCACAAAGAGATAGGCATGAGAGAGTCGGTCACGCGTCACCGCACGCTTGAATGACTCGTGCTGCTGATTGTGCCCTCTCAGATCATTCCAGTGCATGATGAGGTATTTCTCAGGTGTGTGGGAGAGAGACTCGTAGGGTGACATTACTAACCTGCCGGAATTACTTTTCCGAAACAGGTTTGATCCATCCTAGCGTTGATTCAGCAGTGAGGGAACCATCGACGGGGACTTCAATTGAATGCAGCTGACCGGAGGCGGGAGAGTCAACAATATACAGGACTCCCGGGGTGAGTACTTCCAGGAGTCGATCTCCAATAACACGTCTTCACCCGGCTCGACCAGCCAGTTGACCACTTTCAGTTGGCCTTCGAAGCGTTCTGGATGGGGTAACCGCACGGGAATCAGTTCAGATTGTTCCCCGGCGGAACTCATTTGAGTCATCCCGTCCCAGAACCTCCGCCATTTCACCCGCATGGTAACTCGAACGGACAAAGGGTCCACTGGCGACCAGTTTGAAACCCATTTTGCGGATTTCATTACCGATTTCATCGAACTCTTCCGGAGGCAGAAATCGCTCGACGGGAAGATGCTCAAAGGTTGGTTGCAGGTACTGACCGATGGTGATCATATCGCAGCCTACTTTTCGCAGGTCAGCACAGACTTCCAGAACTTCCTCGAATGTCTCTCCCAGACCCATCATCAGACCACTCTTGGTGGGCATATCGGGATCCATCTCTTTGACCTGGGCTAGCAGGTCGAGTGTTCGCTGGTAAACCGAGTTGCGTCGGACCCGGTCGTACAAGCGAGGAACGGTCTCGGTGTTATGATTGAAAACGTCTGGTTTCGCCTTCACGACAGTGGCGATTGAATCTCTGTTCCCACGGAAGTCGGGCGTCAGGACTTCGACAGCGGCTCCCGTTCGTTCCCGGACAGCCTTGACACATTTGGCCCAGTGGTCTGCCCCTCCATCGGGCAGGTCGTCGCGAGTGACGGAGGTGATAACGACATATTTAAGACCCAAACGCTCGGCTGCCTCGGCGACTCGTTCCGGTTCGTCGAGCTGCAGAGCCTCGGTTTTCCCTTTTTTGATCGAACAGAACCCGCAAGGACGAGTGCAGACCTCTCCCAGAATCATCAATGTGGCTGTTTTATGCGACCAGCATTCTGTCCGGTTAGGACATTTAGCGCTTTCGCAGACGGTGGCCAGATTCAAATCAGAGATGACCTCATCTGTGTAGGCCATGCCAGGTTCCGGCAGAGGGCGCTTCAACCATTTGGGAAGCCGGGGTCGAGGGGGTTGTTGAGGTCCGTTAGACAGAATATTAAGCGTCGACATAAATCCGTTTCTTGGTGCGGACAAGAAGTGGGTGTCCGGTGTAAACGTGATAGCGGGTGTAATTAAAGGCTTCAGCCAGATGACGGATCATGCTTTCCCGGACCTTATGCATGGAAACCGGGCGAACCTGTTGAGCCGACATCGAAGTGAGACGTGCACCTATTGTATTCATTTGGGCCCAGCGTACCAGTTCCATATCCGGACAAACATTCAGAAACAGCCCCTGAAATGACGTCCAGCCTTTGACCCCTGCCCCAACGGAGGCTAACTGGCCTGAGTGGCAAAAAACACCTGGTTCAACCTCTCCCTGCTCATCAGCATCGGCCCTGTTCGCCAGAATCTTTAATTCCCGGCACATCTCGATGGTCGCCTGTTCCAGTCGACGTCGGAATTCAACCAGGCCCACTTCCAGCCGATCGAGGGGTAAAACCGGGTAAACAGCCAGTTGACCAGGCAAATGAACAAGGCAACCACCCCCGCGAGTTACCCATTTCACTTCGATCTGATGAGCTTGCAGGTCCCCCTCATCGACCTGTAGTTGTGCACGGCTCCCTTCCCGACCGATGGTGACCAGCGGAGGGTGCTCGCACAGCAGCAGGCACCCCAGTTTGTCTTCCCGGCCACTGATCTCATATACCAACCGTTCCTGCAGAACCTGCGCAGCTTCAAAGTCGACCAGACCGAGAAGGTGAACCTCCAGGGCATCCGAATGCGTCAGCGTGGTGAGAGATGGTAGAGTAATAGATGCCATGTAGCAGAATGTCCAGACGGCAGAGAACAAAGGTGTCGAAACTAACTCCCTCAAGTAAAGGGAACAATGGGGCTGCTGTAAAGGGGAGGATTGAACAGTTTGGTTCAGTTTTCGAGAGGGTCCGGAAAAAGGAAAAAGTGAGGTGTTTTTTCGCTGGACATACTACTTCATTAGTTTCTTCCATTTCAAACAGCGACGAATCATAACAACCCTGTCAAGATCTCGCTGCTGGGGTGGGAACTCAAGGATTGATTAAATAACTTCCCCTGAATGATCCGGGAATCTATAATCGTCCGTTTGAGCAAAATTACCGAACCTCTTAACCTGTGGAGTCTCGTATTTCTCAATAGCTACAAAAACCGATCCTGAAACCCGGTTGTGGTTGTTTTTGAACCTGCAAATAAAGGCTCAGTGTGACCCATCAGAGGGTTTTAGGACCAGTTATACAGTAACTCCTTCAGAAATCAGGACTTTCCTGTCGATGGACCAGTAATTGCGTCAGCTGGTCAGGTTGCTGACGATCTACATAAAGAACGATTCCGATGGCCAAGAGTAAAAACAAACAGAAGAAAGGCGATGACCCCAATTCCCGGGTGGTCTGTCGGAATCGTCGTGCGCCACGATTACGAAATTCTGGACACGCTCGAGTGTGGAATTCAACTTCGCGGCAGCGAGGTTAAAAGCATCCGCAATAACAAAATCTCGATTGAAGAGGCTTATGCCCGCGTTCAGAACAATGAGGTCTGGTTACTCAATGCTGATATCTCGGAATATCCTCAAGCGACTGTCATGAATCATGAACCCAGACGCGAGCGGAAACTGCTCTTGAAAAAGAGGGAAATCAATAAATTCGCCGAAACAGCTCAGCACGATGGGTTGACGCTCGTTCCCCTGCAGGTCCATTTCAATCGAGGCCTGGTGAAAGTGATGCTGGCCATCGCCAAGGGACGTAAACTGCACGACAAACGGGACAAACTGAAAACCCGCTCGGATCAACGCGAAATTCGCAATGCGATGCGGCAATAATCTGAAAAGGAAATCTGAAAAGACTGTCTGGCTCAGGTCTCCAGTTATTAAAACAGGAAAAACCACAGAAGAGTTCCCTTCTGTGGTTTTTTGTTTTACGTGCCTGGTGGATCAGGGTTAGTCAGAGGTTGTCTGACGAACCTGAACCTGCAGTGCTCCCAGCATGCGGGTTAATTCTGTTTCACGGCGAGAGATGAACGGAACGTTCTCCAGCACAATCGCCCGGCGCTCGCTACTCGGGTGCAGCACGAGTCGACCAGATCGCAGCAGCGTGTATTCGAAGAGGTCGTTGATTTCCTTTTCGATCAGCAGGTTGGGAGCGGAGTACCGTTTCATGTCGCTCCAGATGCCGTGGTGATGCAGCAGTTCATTCGGGCGTACTTCCCAGTAGTCAAACCGGACACTCACCCAGACGCCGCAGAAAATCAGGCCGAATATAATTGAAAATATCAGGAAGAAACTCGCGTTTGCAAACGGCGTTAACCCTGTAAAGAACCCCAGAAACCCAGGGAGTAAATCGGGACATTGTTTGAAGACGAGGATAAAGGCGACCACCACGGCGGTGATCAGGAAAAAGATCGTTAGCGAGGTTGTCCGGGGAAAATCAAAAGAGAGGACGACCAGGTTCAAACCGAAGATACCGAGAAATATGAGTGTGACCATCTCGGCAGTGTGTCCAGCTCCTTCGACATCAGGATTAGGGACATCCGTGAACAGCATGAAAAGAAAGCAGACAATAGCAGCGAGGAGTGTGGGGTACATGAAGACGATTTTTGGATAGGGAACCAAAAAAATCGACTGGGGAATTGTTGATCCGCTCTTTTTACTCTCTAGGTTTTCATCCGCCATGGAACGTTCCCTTCTCTCATATTCAGGAGCAGTGCTAGTTGGTGATCTATCAGAGGATCTTTCAGCTTGAGATTGACCCGCTAATCATCAGTAAATACGGTTTCACTGATCGATCGGTGGTCGTAAGCTGCTGTCCGATAATCCTTACGGGTCCAGTACGATGCAAGTTAACACATCTGATAGAATGTAACCGGTCGCTTCAAGTCATACCAGTATCACTCACCCGGTCAGCAGAGAGAACGCTGAGAATTGAATCGCGGATCAGCGGAAAGCGGGCAGAGAGTCCAGTTTCTTTGCGAAACTTCCTGCGGGTGCAGATTGGTCTGGAATCAGGCTGCCACTTATTTCGTGGCGGCTGTGTATTGATCCAGAATCGGTTTGCAGCGACGAGCGAGCGGGAAGGCGTTTTTAACACCCGTATTCATCTCTTCGATCTGCTGGTCTACGTAATTGACCAGTTGCGGCAGATTGAATGCGGGCCATTCCTGGTCGAGCATATAAAGCATTTCCAGTCCGCGCATATTCTGGCGGAGTTGGCAGGGCAACAGGGCTGAAATCGCTACAGCAGTTGCTGCTGTTCGATTTAACTCAGGGTCGGCCATCATCCTCAAACCGCGATGGTGCAGTAGAATGCAGCAGACGAGATCTTCCGGCAGGTGCCAGCGATGAGCCAGGCTGGCGCCCGCATAACTGTGCGTCCAACCGAAGCGTTCCTGCTCGAATTCACAGATCGAAGCAGGCATGTTGGTCCTTTCGTCCAGATACTGTACGTAATCGTCGTAGAGATCGTTCGTCAGTACCGGCAGCAGGTAGTCCGCAATCATCCCTCCCGCAAAAGCGAGGTCAGGATCGGTGTTCAGCAGTTTGGCGACTTCGCGAGCAAAGACAGCTTTCTGAAGGCAGGCGTTCCAGACCTCGAGCTGATTCAGAAGTTTGGATTTTTTCGCTTTAACAGCCGCCTGCATCCCGGTGGTGATGACAAATGTATTGCACTGGCGTTGTCCCAACAGAGAGATCGCCTGTTGAATGTTGCGGGCTTTATGCCGTAAGCCAATGGCCGAAGAGTTCACGTAACGGAGCATCTCTGTCGCCAGCCCCGTGTCTGTTTCGATAATCCGCGCCAACTCTTTAGGAGATGAGTCCGGATCTTTACTTTTCTCGATGTACTCGGTGACGGCGTGAGGTAAGGCCGGCAGGCTGATCGTGGGAGGAAGAGCCTCCATGGTGCTATTGCCGAGTTCTCTTTCCAGAATGCCAACCCAGTCAACGGTACTGTTTTCAGACATGGCTCTACTCAGAATTCAGGGATTATTTCTTCAAAAAGGGAATTGGTCGTTCTATTTAAATCTATGACAGAGAAGCACATTCATCCGGGATAAGGTGAATTCAGCTCGGACTTTTCTGTCTCAAGGAAGGAGCTTTGCGAATGATTCCGGTTGTATCGATCATGCAGCGCTCTAGAATTAAGTGATTTCACTCTACAAGAGAGTCGAACTGCTGTTGCTGAAGATGGTTGTAAACGGAAGATTCGGCCTAAATACGTTTGCCGTGTAACTTTTCAAGTTCTGGTCAAAGTTGTATTGTTTACGCCGTGAGCAACGGGTTTAAATCGTGTTGTCTCATTATTCGAGAATGCAGATTCCAATTGCATTTTTGGTTCTGTCTAAGAGCTCGAAAAGTTGTCTAGCTGGCCCCTCTTCTAGTCGGGCGTACAGGGTCAGGCCCCTGGTTCAGCACATCACGGCAGATTCACATAGGGAGAATGAGATCAATGGATCCAGTACAACTGAAATACTCCGCCAGTCATGAATGGGTTGCGGTGGACGGCGAGAATGCCACCCTTGGTATTTCTGATTTTGCCGTGAAGCAATTAACCGACCTGGTCTACATCGATCTACCCGCAGTCGGCTCCAAAATTACCACGGGAGAACCGTTCGGCGAAGTTGAGAGTGTCAAAGCTGTCAGTGACCTTTACGCACCCGTCGATGGGGAAGTCATCGAAGTGAATGAGTCCCTGGCGGATAACCTGGGTGTTTTATCAGAAGACGCTTTTGGTGCGGGTTGGATGATCAAAGTCAAATTGAGTGATCCATCCCAGGTCGATTCCATGATGGGACACACGGCTTATCAGGAACACTGTGCCACTGGTTAAGAATTGTGCCGCTGGCTGAGAATGCAGTAAATCGTTTCTGAATTATCGATAGTTCATATTTCTCAAGGGAGAAATCTTCTTTGTCTTATTTGCTGAATACCCCTGCCCAGCAAGCGGAGATGCTCAGTGCCATTGGCGTCTCTTCCATTGATGAGTTATTTCATTCGATTCCTGAGAACTTTCGACTTGGTCGCGAGCTCAACCTGGGAGAAGCTACCTCTGAACTCGAATTAACAGGTGCGATTCAGCAGTTGGCAAAAAAAAATGCCTCGCTGAATGATCATGTCTGCCTGATGGGGGGCGGTGCTTACGATCATTTTATTCCCGCGGTAGTCGATGAAATTACATCCCGCGGAGAGTACTACACTGCCTACACCCCTTATCAGGCCGAGGCGAGTCAGGGATCGCTGCAGACCTTCTTTGAGTTTCAATCGCTCATTTGTGCATTGACAGGAATGGATGTCGCGAATGCCTCTCTCTATGAGGGAGGGACAAGCGTCAGTGAAGCGGCATTCATGGCGATGCGGGTCACGAATCGGCATAAAAAAGTGGTCGTGCTGGAGTCTGTTCATCCGGAATATCGTCAGGTCTTACAGACCTACCTGCAGAATCTGGAATGTGAACTCGTCGTGGTGCCAACTCCGGGGGGAGTTGTCGATACCGCAGAGGTGGCGAAAGTTCTGGATTCAGAAACAGCCTGTTTAATCATTCAGCAACCCAACTTCTTTGGCAGCCTGGAACAGGCTGCCGAGTTAACAGGCCTTGCTAAAGAAAACGGTGCTCTGTCGGTTGTCTCTGTAGATCCCCTTTCGCTGGGCGTTCTCAAGCGACCGGGAAGTTATGGAGCAGATATCGTGGTAGCCGAGGGCCAGGGACTGGGGGTACCCCTGCAGTATGGTGGACCTTATCTCGGTATTCTGGCCTGCAACGAAAAATATGTTCGCCGCATGCCGGGGCGTTTGATCGGCAAGACCACCGACAGCAAAGGTGAAGAATGTTACGTTCTCAACCTGCAGGCTCGAGGCAACATATTCGACGCGATAAAGCGACCAGCAACATCTGCACAAACCAGGGTTTGATGGCTATCAGAGCAACCGTCTATCTGAGTTCACTGGGACCAGCAGGATTACGTGAAGTTGGCGAGCGTAGCTGTCAGGGGGGCTCATTATCTGGCCGAAAAACTGACTTCGCTCGGATGGTCGCTCCCCTTTTCCAACGCTTTTTTCAAAGAGTGTGTCATCACCCCGGATGCCTCAACGGCAGAGGTTGTGGCCAAATCGTTGGAGGCAGGATTCCTGGTGGGTCCCATGCTGGATCGCTTTGCTGATTCCTTCTGCGAAGAGACACGCTCGCTCCTGAAAAATGCAATGTTGATCGCCGTCACGGAGAAGCACTCTCAGGCAACACTCGATCAGTTTGCCGAACTGTTTAACAAATAGTTCTGATGCCTCGGCTGAATACTTAACCATAAATACTCATTGGGTAAACAACTTTAATGCGTAACCGACATTCCATCCGTTCCATTTTTGATATCTCTCGACCGGGGCGTCGCTCGACTCGTTTTCCTGTTCACACAGATATGAAACCTGTCTCGGAGTTGATTCCGGCAGAATTTCAAGCCAATGAGGACGCACCTCTTCCCGAGCTGGCCGAGTCCGATATCGTCCGGCATTATGTGAACCTGTCGACGTTGAATATGTCGGTGGATACTCACTTCTATCCCCTGGGAAGTTGTACGATGAAGTTCAACCCCAAGCGACATGAACGACTCGCCGGAACAGCGGGAATTGTTGACCTGCATCCCTACACTCCTGATGAAGCAGCACAGGGAATGCTGGCGATCCTGTTAGAACTTCAGGAGATGCTGGCCGAGATTGCGGGGCTTCCAGCGGTCAGTCTGCATCCTGCTGCGGGAGCGCAGGGTGAATTCACCGCGCTTTTGACCGCAGCCGCTTATTTTCGTGACAAAGGGGAATCCCGCACCCGGGTGATTTTCCCCAGTAGTGCGCACGGCACTAACCCTGCCAGTGCTGCTCTGGCCGGTTTTGAGTGTGTGCAACTTAAAAAATCGGCAACAGGCCTTGTCGATCTGGAAGAGTTGAAAACTCAGCTCGACGAGCGAACCGCCGTCTTCATGATTACCAACCCGAATACGATTGGCATGTTCGAGCCTGAAATTGGTCGCATTTCGCAGATGCTGCATGATGTGGGCGGACTGGTTTACATCGATGGCGCCAACATGAATGCGATTCTGGGAAGAACCCGACCGGGCGATTTTGGTGGCGACATGATGCACTACAACGTGCATAAAACATTTACCGGTCCACATGGAGCGGGAGGCCCGGGCGCAGGTCCGATCGCTGTCAGAGACTTCCTGGCGGATTACCTCCCTGCCCCCGTTGTGGTGAAGGAAACAGACGCAAATGGAGAAGTGAAGTACAAGCTCTCCACACCCGCCAAATCGATTGGACAGGTTCGGACCTTCTTCGGCAACGTGGGTATTCTGTTGCGAGGTTATTTCTATCTGAAGACATTGGGCGCTGTGGGACTTCGCGAAGTTTCCGAGCAGGCCGTCTTGAATGCCAATTATCTTCTGTCACAGATTAAAGATTTTCTCCCTGTACCGAGTGGCGACCTTTGCATGCATGAATTCGTCGCCTCGGCCAGTCAGGTGTTGAGTGATCGTGGCATCTCTGCCATGGATATCGCCAAGAGATTGCTCGACTACGGAGTGCATGCCCCCACTGTCTACTTCCCCCTCGATGTTCCGGAAGCGATGATGATGGAGCCGACTGAGACCGAATCGAAGTCGACTCTTGATCGTTACGCTCAAGTGCTGCGAACGATTGCGACCGAAGAAGATCCGGACTTCGTGCATCAGGCTCCTCACACAACACCTGTCTGTCGACCTGATGAAGTGAAAGCGGCCCGACAACCGGTTTTAAAAGCGACCTTACCAGCGGCGAGTTCGTGAGATCTAACTATCGCCGTGTTTCAATTCGTCATATTAAGAAGGAACATCAGGAGATGTCTGAATGCCAGTTGTATCTGGACACGACACCTCATTCGGGTGTCTGGAACATGGCGATGGATGAAGCCTTGCTGGAACGGGCTGTTCATCAGGGAATCGGTTCTGTTCGCATCTATCTGTGGGAACTGCCGACAGTTTCGCTCGGTTACTTTCAGACAAACGAAGTCCATGAGTCGTTAGCTCATCTCCCACGTGTTCGCAGATTGACGGGGGGTGGGGCGATCCTGCACCACCATGAGATCACGTACTCATGCACCCTACCCGCTGAGCATCAGTTAGCCGATCAAACTGAAGAACTTTATGAACAGGTGCATGCAGTCATCATTAACTATCTTCAGCAGTTTGGAGTCAACACCTCGATGCGTGGTGAAACGGTTCATGCTGAAGGGGCTTTCATGCAGAGCCCTTTCTCTGCTTTGGAAGACAGGATGCACGCGACCTGGTTTTGGGAACCAAAAAGTGTTGGGGTCAGCGCAGCAGAAGACGCGGAGCGCTGTTACAGCATGGAAGTCTGGTGGTAAAAGTCTCCACTGGCCAGCGACTTTCCAGGGCTGCACGATCTGAACCCGCGGAATTCGCTCCCAGAACTTGATGAGATGATGCAGGATTTGGGGGCTCGAATTGCCTCTGCCCTCTTCACAAACTTCCAGACAAGCCATGTTGAAAACGGACTGAAGCAGGAGGTTGAGCGGTTGGCCCTGGATAAATACCTGCATTTTGACTGGAAACAGAAATAGATCTTCCGCACAGAGAAATCCAGGAACTGCGCCTGTTTGTTCAGTTGCTGAGATGGGATCATTCCGAAAATCAATGATATCAGGGTTATCTTTGAGAGGAGATCAGGACGATGAATAAGGAATAATCTCGTTCCGGGATTGGCTGGAGATGTGGTTTCACCTCCCAAAAGGTGGTGTGTTGTTAGCACTAAGTTCTGAATTCGTTAGAAAAAGTGAGAGACAACCCTCTGGTCCTGGTATACAATTGATATCTCCTCCCTCATGTTTCGTGAGTTCATTCATTCCATTCCAACTTACGTAATTCACAGAAACATGGGAATTTAACTAACCGGTCGTTGACATCTAAAATTACGACTGATAGCGTATTCCACATATCTCATTCTTATATATTTTGAATTGATGTTTTCACATCAACCTATTCATTTCTAGCTGCATTTTTTCCAGCCTTTGCTACCTCTAGCATTTGCACCTATCCATATTTAGGGGTATTTCAATCTTTTCATTTCGGGTTATTTATTTTTTTTCAGCCTAAAATTTGACATCTGTGAACATGGACCTTCACCTTTACCCGAAGGTGAACGAAAGCTGAGATCGCTCATTTTGGAGTACCCTGTATGCTCACGGCTGAACTTAAAGTGGTTGGCGGTCGCCACCACGTGCAGGATCATCCCACTTAACACTTCAAAGTTTCTAGTCGGACGTGAACAAGATTGCCATCTACGCCCTAACAGCGAAATGGTAAGTCGTCACCATTGTGTCTTCGTGCTCGATGACTACACAGTCAGGTTACGTGATCTGGGAAGTACGAACGGTACATTTGTGAATAACCAGCGAGTGCAAGGGATTGTTCCCTTGAGAGCTGGAGATCTTGTCCGTATCGGCAAACTTGATCTGGAAGTGATTGTCAACGTCCCCAGCTCGGACGAGCTTGCCTCTCCATCCGAAACAGACACTGTGCGTCTGTCGGGTGCGGATACCTCCCTGCTTCCCGGATTGCTTGATTCGTCAGTGGATGGCCTGAATACCTCAGGTGACACGACGGTCTTCATGCCGACAGTTTCTCCTGTGCACCAGTCAGCATCTGAATCTCAGGATGATTCAGGATCGGTTGAATCCGATACATCAACTCCTGAGATGCCGGAAGCGGCTGAAGTTGCTGTTGAACCAGGTTCGCATGAAATGCCTGTCTACAATCCCAACCTGGGAGCTCCGGGGATGCCACCAGGTTATCCTCAACAGCCTCCGATGCAGGGATATCCACCGCAGCAGTATCCTCCCATGGGTTACCCTTACGGGTATCAACAGGGAATGCCGCAATACCCACAACCAGGTTACCCACCTATGCCGGG
Source organism: Planctomycetaceae bacterium (assembly GCA_041398805.1). Classification (GTDB taxonomy): domain Bacteria; phylum Planctomycetota; class Planctomycetia; order Planctomycetales; family Planctomycetaceae; genus Polystyrenella. The sequence continues at coordinate 81,214 of JAWKUC010000013.1, forward strand.
TGGGTATCCGGGATACCCGGGTTATCCTCAGCAACAGCCGGGTTATGGCTATCCCGGCCAAATGCCTCAGTATCCGGCCCCTGCGATGGAACCGGAATATGAATATGAAGAACCGGCCGAACCTCAGACAGACTCTAACGGCAGATTAGTTGCCCCACCTGTCAGTCTTCCGGATCCTTCTACTACCGGCGCCAAAGATATCGTTGTCGGTTCCGATCCTTCTCAGTCGGCTCAGAAACAATCAGAAGAGTCGGTTCCTGACAAAATTAACGGTATTCTGAACAATATTCACGGGCGAACCACTAAGCGATAACATCTCTCTGACTGGGAGAAGTTTGTTTCGCTTCAGGCTGTGAGACTGATTTCAAATTTCTATTACTTTCAACACCTCTATCGAATTCGTAAGGCTCGCCAGATGAATCGTCGAAACATTAAAATAATCGTCGACGCTTCCATTCTGGTCGAAAACGGACAGATTATCAGCCAGCTGATTATTCCTGTGCCTGGGGCCTGCGGGTGAATTTGAGGTAACAAAGATTTTTCCATAAATCAAACCAAACCCTCAGGAGACCCGCCTGGGGGTTTTTTTGTTAGACGCGATCCACAATCGGGTATCGGGATCGAATCTACCTGCTGATTAGATTTGCAGTGAATAGACCACTTTTTGTATACCTCGTATTCACTTTGTTCCTGACTGAACCAGCGTATATATAAAACTCGGGTGACATTTAACTCAACATTACCAGAACTTAATCCAATATGACCCGTATTCAACTTTACGATACTACTTTACGAGATGGCAGCCAGGGAGAAGGAGTGAACTTTCACTGCAGGACAAACTCTCTATCGCCAGAATGCTCGATAGCCTCGGGTTTGATTACATCGAAGGGGGTTACCCTCTTTCAAACCCTAAAGATGCCCAGTTCTTTCAGGAAATTGCGGATACTGATTTAAAGCAGGCGAAGATTGCTGCCTTCGGGATGACTCGTCGCAAAGGTGTCGCAGCTGAAGACGACGATTGCATGCGGGCTCTGCGCGATTCCAAGGCGCCTGTGATTACGGTCGTCGGAAAAACCTGGGACTTGCATGTGACTGAAGTCCTGCGTGTTGATCTCGAAGAGAACCTCGCGATGATCCGCGATTCTATCGCTTTCCTGAAAGCGGAAGGTCGCGAAGTTGTGTATGACGCCGAGCACTTCTTTGATGGCTTTAAAGCCAATCCAGATTACGCTCTCAAAACCATCAAAGCTGCTGAGGAAGCGGGAGCGGATATCATCGTTCCGTGTGATACCAACGGTGGTAGTCTGCCCGACTGGGTGGCAGAAGCATTAACCCTGGTTCAGAAAGAGATCAAAATCCCGGTTGGAATTCATTGTCACAATGATTGTGAACTGGCCGTCGCTAACTCACTCATGGCAGTGAAAACGGGGGCGATTCAGGTTCAGGGAACGATCAACGGTATCGGTGAACGATGTGGGAATGCCGACCTGATCAGCGTCGCTGCGAACCTGTCGCTCAAGTTGGGTTACGATTTGCTGAAACCGGAAGGGATTGGGCATCTCACCGAACTGTCACGTTATGTCTACGAACTGGCCAATATGAATTTCCGGTCCGGTCAACCTTTTGTTGGTGCCTCTGCTTTTGCGCATAAGGGAGGGATGCACGTCTCCGCTGTTAACCGGGTCGCGCACAGTTATGAACATATTGAGCCAGAGACCGTCGGCAATACGAGGCGTATCCTGGTGAGTGAATTATCGGGACGTTCCAACATTGTGGCCAAAACGAGCAAGTACCATCTCGATCAGGACCAGCAGTTGATGACGCGCATCCTGAATCGCGTCCAGGATCTGGAGAACGAAGGTTATCAGTTCGAAGCTGCTGAAGCCTCCTTCGATTTGCTGGTGATGAAAGAAGCAGGGAATTACAAATCTCTGTTTAAACGGATTCATTACCGGGTCAATGTGAAAACAGAAGAAGGACTTGAGCCGGTCACCGAGGCCACAGTCAAGCTGGAGGTGAATGGCGAGCTCTTTCACGAAGTTGCCGAGGGAGATGGCCCGGTCAACGCCCTGGACACCGCCCTGCGGAAGGCTCTTACCACCTGTTATCCTAACCTGGCGACAATGCATCTGGTCGACTACAAAGTGCGTGTGATCAACAGCACGGAAGGGACAGCAGCCCGGGTGCGTGTCGTGATCGAAAGTAAAGATGATAAAGAAGTCTGGAGCACCATCGGCGTTAGTGAGAACATTATTGAAGCGAGCTGGATTGCTCTGATCGATAGCGTGGAGTACAAACTACTCAAGGACGCCGGCACGTTTGTCACAGAGCTATCCGCCACCGCTGCTAAAAGTTGAGTTTAAACATCCCTAACTGGAATTCCTCTGGTCTGGATTCTTTCTCCATGGAGTCCAATGCTGGAGAATGGATCCTCTCCTATTTGCCCCCTGATTTAATTCAAACAACATGACCACTGAAATCCCCAAGCAGTACGATCCTCAAGAAGCTCAACAGAAATGGTTTTCATTCTGGGAAGAGCAGCACCTGTTTGACGCCAACCCAACGCCCGGTAAAAAACCGCACACGATTATGATTCCACTCCCGAACGTGACGGGAGCGCTGCACATGGGGCATGCACTGAATGGAACGATTCAGGATTTGCTGACTCGCTGGCGTCGAATGCAGGGTTACACCGCACTCTGGATGCCGGGAACGGACCACGCGGGAATTGCCACGCAGGCCGTTGTAGAACGACGCATGCTGGAAGAGGAAGGTCTCACGCGGCACGATATCGGTCGCGAGGCACTCGTAAACCGGATCTGGATCTGGAAAGATGCCTACGAAAACAGAATTCTGAATCAGCTCAAAAAACTTGGAGCAAGTTGTGACTGGCGTCGGACGCGCTTCACACTCGATGAGGTCTGCTCGCAGGCAGTGCGCCGTACCTTTTTCAAACTGTTCGACGATGGTTTGATCTATCGTGGTAAACGATTAGTGAACTGGGATACGTATCTGCAGACAGCCGTCGCCGATGACGAAGTTTTCAGCGAAGAGGTTGATGGTCATTTCTGGACATTCACCTATCCCGTGGTTGGTACAGATAAGAAAATTGCCTTCTCGACGACCCGTCCGGAAACCATGCTGGGTGATAGTGCTCTCTGTGTGCATCCTTCCGATGAACGCTATGCTGATCTTGTCGGGAAGATGGTACGTATACCAGTCAATGGCCGGGAAATTCCGATCATTGCTGATGCCCTGCTCGCCAAGATGGAAATGGGAACCGGGGCGGTGAAGGTGACTCCCGCGCATGACCCGAATGACTATGCCTGCGGTATGCGGCATAATCTGGAGATGATCAATATCCTGAATTCCAACGGCACGATGAATGAGAATGCCGGGAAGTATGAAGGGCAGGATCGTTACAAGGTGCGGAAGCCATTGTGGCTGAAATGGAAATGATGGGCTTCTTCATCGAGGTTGAAGCACGCAAAATTGACCTGAAGCACTCGGATCGTTCAAAACTCCGGTTGAGCCCTACCTGTCTGATCAGTGGTTTGTGCGTATGGATGAACTCGCCCAGTCGGCCATTGATGCCGTGGACGATAACCGGGTTCGCTTCTTCCCTGCCCGTTATCGAAACTCCTACCTCGACTGGTTAGGTGAAAAACGGGATTGGTGTATCAGTCGTCAACTATGGTGGGGACATCAGATTCCAATCTGGTACTGTTCCACCTGTACTGAAGCCGATCTGAAAGCGGCTTTTGGTGACCGGGAAGATGTGACCTATAAGCTCGATGTAGAGAACAATGTCTGGTTGATTTGTGCTGAGCAGGATCTTGAGGAAGATGTGCTCGGTTCAGAACATGTACTCGTACGTGATGAAGATGTTCTGGATACCTGGTTCAGCTCGGCACTCTGGCCGCATGCCACTCTCGGTTGGCCGAATGAAACTCAGAACCCGCCTGTTAATGGGGAAACCGAGTTCAGCGATACTCCTTCAGGAAAGAATGAAGTCCTCGACTACTTCTATCCAGGGTCAGTGCTGGTGACGAGCCGCGATATCATTACGTTATGGGTCGCGCGGATGGTACTCACCGGGCTCTACAACATGCAGGATATCCCTTCTCGCATGTCTGTATTCACCCTAAAATCCTCGATGGGTTCGGACAGACAATGTCGAAATCCAAAGGGAACGGTGTCGATCCAATGGATCTCATCGATAAATACGGAACCGACGCTGTTCGCTTTACGATCGCCTCCTTCGCCGGTGAGACGCAGGATGTGCGCTTTACCTGTGGGATATGAATGCCCCGAGTGTGGTGAAGTTATTCCTCAGAAGATGGAACATCAGAAGATGATCCCTGCGGGTGGAGACAAACCACGCATCGATTGTCCGAAGTGTAAGAAATCATCACAGTTTTCCAGTCCCTGGTTTGAGGCTGATCCTGATGAAAAAGTGGCTCGCGTGGTGAGCGAACGCTTTGAGTACGGGGCGTAATTTCTGTAACAAGTTCTGGAATGCGGCCCGCTTTGCGATGATGAACCTGGAAGGTTACACCCCAGGAGAAGTTACTTCTGATGACCTCCAGCTGGAAGATCGCTGGGTCTTGAGTCGCTTGAGCCGGACAGCATCTGAATTGACCGAGTTACTGGGGCGATACCAGTTTGATGCCGCCACACGCACACTCCGGGATTTCACCTGGAATGAGTTTTGTGACTGGTACCTGGAGATGATCAAACCTCGTCTGAGGGATGAAAAACTGAAACCGGTTGCACAGCGGGTGCTGGTCGGTGTACTGGATTCCTTAATTCGGTTACTGCAACCATTCACCCCCTTTATCTGTGAAGAATTGTGGCAGCGGTTGGCCGAGATTGCTCCTGAGCGAGGATTGTTGAATGTCGAACCGGCTGAGATGAGTGTCATGCAGGCAGCCTGGCCTGAGCTTCCCGCTGAGTGGATTGATGGACAACTTGAGTCCCGATTCAGCCGCTTGCAGGAAGTGATTGTCGCCATTCGAAATGTTCGCGCCATCTACAACATTCCCCCTTCAACCGAACTGAAGTTGATGATGCGCAGTGAGGATTTAGTGGCGGAAGACATGCAGAATGTTTCCGGTCAGTTCGAAAATCTCGCGAGGGCTGTTCTGGAAGGTGCGGGCGCCGCAATTGAGCGTCCACCCGCATCGGCCTCGTTCGCCCTGGATGACGCCGACGGGTTTATTCCGCTGGAGGGAATTGTCGATCTGGAGGAAGAACTCAAAAGACAGCAGAAGGAAGCAGACAAGCTGCGCGGAGTGATCACCGGGATCGAGAAGAAACTGGAAAATAAAAACTTTGTGGATCGCGCTCCTGAAGATGTGGTGAGTAATGTGCGTGAAACATTGGCGATGCGGCAAAAGCAATTGACCAGTATCGAGGAAATTATCAAACAGCTTTCCTGAAAAAATTTCAGGAGAGTACCTTTCCTGAATCGGCTCCCTCTATAATGAGAGTGGGTCCACTGGATTTGTGAAAACACCATCTTACTTCCGACGGCGTTTTGTAGAAGTGGGCTTTGTTAATCTGACCAATCAACCAGCCTGAGTGATCTCAGGGAGGAATGACCGTGCTGGTTCACATGGAACTCTCACGAATTATCATCAGTGAAATTAATGATCAGCAGGTCATCTACCTCAAAGAGGTGAAAGGGGATCGCGCATTTCCAATCCTGATCGGTTTGTTCGAAGCTTCCAGTATTAACCGCCGCGTGACGGGGGATTTACCCCCACGTCCGATGACGCATGATCTGTTGAAAAACAGCATCGAAGCCCTGGGGGGTGAAATTCAGGATGTGATTGTCACCGACCTCAAAGAGCATACTTACTTCGCTGTAATCCGTGTCCGTCAGAATGGCGAACTGCTGGAAATCGACAGCCGCCCATCCGATGCGATCGCACTCGCTGCTCACTTCGATCCACCTCTGCCGATTCTGGTGAATGAAAGCGTGCTCGAAGAAGTCTCCTGATTTCGTGGACGGAATATGAGACCTCAATGTCCGGTCTGTACCTGCCAGATTGACATCTTGCCATTTCCCGGTCGTTAGAGGCTTATTTAGTTGCTTCCCGGAGGGTGGTTCGCGACAATAAGGACTCAGCTGATGGCTGTACACCTGCCTTCCCACCTGATGCATCACAGGCTGGCCATAATGGAGTGGCCTTCAAATCGAGATGCTCCCCCTGCCTACATTATCCTGCCCTATCTAGGAGCCGTTCATGCGGAATTCCCTGCTCTCCCGATTGTCCTTTGGTGTTGTTTTAATCTGTGCATCGTTACTCACCACATTCAGTTGGGCTGCTGATCTTCCTGCTCACTTTGTCTATCGGGGCTCGTTGATTCATTTTCCCGAGAACCGTCAGGAAGCAGGACAGGAAGTCAAACGGTTTCAGATCGATGCGTTTGTCGATCAGGCAGCTGACAATGAACTGGTGATGAATTACGTAATCAGTGAAAACGGCAATGGGGGTTGGCACTGGTCGCAGCAGTTTGGTTCATTAACGTACAACACCGTACAAAACTCACCGGGTGGCCGAGCCTGGATGCTGCTCAATAATTACGACGAGAGCGAATACGAAGTCGTTTTTCGCGCACCCTGGTTTGAAGAGCGGGGCCAGTTGGCAGAGGGTGCTAGCTGGGAATCGAATCCGTTTACCTTCTCTGTAAAATCAAAAGAGAATCCTGCGGGGGCTCCTTCCTGGCAGGTCAATATGAAGCACAACCTCAGTCGGGATCAGAAACTGGTTGTCGCCAGTGAAACAGGTTTGGTTCAGCAGGCAAGCCAGACATTGTTCATGGGACAGGGGCAACGCTTCCAACTCGACTGGAAACTGGAAGAGCAACTTCCACTCGACAACAATGCTGCTGCTGCAATTGCCAAAGTCTGGAAATCATTAGCCGACCTGCAAAAAGAACTCGGCGTTGATTTGTATGTCCCGATTACCGACTTGAACGCAGATCAACTTGAGCTAACTCGTGCCAAGCTGGCTTCGCTTAAAAGTGAAGCAGCAGGTACTCCCTTTGAGTCTCTGGTCCGCAAAATTGAATTGCAGACGGAAATAGGCGAAGAGCGAGCCGATTCGATGGCTGCGCTGGCCGCAAACTTCGTCGGTAAAGCGGCGCCTGATTTTCAATTAACAACCATGCGTAACGGTGCCGTTGCCAAAGAAGAATACAGTGGCAAACCGGTCGTCCTCCATTTCTGGCGGTATCAGGATCAATCCCTGAAGGCTCCCTACGGTCAGACGGGCTACCTTGATTTTCTTTACAATCAACGGGAAAAGTCAGGGGTGAAGGTGTACGGAATCGCTGTTGATCCTCGCCTGGGAGATCCTCAAACCAAGCGTAGTGCTCTCTTACAGATCAAAAAGACAGTTCGATTCATGAACCTCAGTTACCCTGTCACACTGGATGACGGTGAAATCCTGAGGAGTTTTGGGAACCCCCAGGCATCTGCCGGTGAGCTTCCCCTGTGGGTGGTGCTTTCTCCAGACGGCAAGGTGGTCCATTATTTCGCCGGGCATTATGAGGTGAAACCGAATGAGGGTTTGAAAGAACTCGATTCGCTCCTCGCGGAGTTACTGGAACCTGCTGCCGAGAAATAACGGGTTCGACTCCCTGCAGAATCGGCATAACCGTTACAAGCCACGTCTTCTTGCACAGCTCCCGCTCTGGATTGAGGCTATAGACTGAATGTGTGACCTATACTTCAGATGGCCAGGTGCCAACTGAGCCCAGGATCCACTCACTCAGCCCTGAGTAAAGCCTCTAATCATGTACGTCCATTTGCTGTTTGCCCAGAAAAGCTTACCGTCAGTGTATCTTGCACTGATGATTGCCTGTTGCACGATGATCGCATCGCTGATCGGGTTCGGAATCGGGTACTGGTACGGACGTAATAATCTGCGCTGGCAGTTTAAGAAGCTGGCCAAGGATGCCCAGAAACTGCTTCCAACTGTCCTGGGGCAACTGGACGCCGCGGAGCAGGCGTGCCGACGTTTGAACGCTCTTCCTAAATTGAATCTCACTAATGTTCAGACCAATCAACTGGAAGATAAACAGACCGGTTTGATTGATAGTCTGGGACAATTGCTCTCCCGCTTGAAGCCAGATCTTGATTCAGCCAAAGCAGCTGCACGTGAGAAGGAAAATATCCGCTCAAGTGGGAACGGGAACCTCTCGATTACTCACTTGATATTCCAGATGCCTCGACTCTCAGACACAATTTGAAGCACCTGACAGAGTATCTCAAGCAATACCAGCAATCAGGCGGCATGCTGCTGATCAAGATGAATAAGGCCGAGACTTTCAAAGAACGTTTCGGACCTGCTACGACAGAGGATCTCTTCAAGCAACTGGGCAGCCTGACAAAAGCAATGCGCGCGAACATGACCTCGTCATTCGGTTGGAAGCGGACCAGCTCTGTTTATTGATGCCTGATACCGATTTGAAAGCCGGGACGGAGTTCGCACATCAACTGCGCCATACCGTCCGACATGGAACTTTCCGCCTGAACACTTCTGACAGTGAAGTGCTGTTAACGGCTTCCTTTGGATATGCTTTCTGTGGTTCAACCGACACAGCCGATCAATTAATGAATCGGGCTCTCAATGCCCTCAAATATTCCGAAAACAAAGGCCGTAACCAGCTCTTTGTGCACAGCGGCAAAAGCTCGCCTCAATGCATTATGCTTCCGTAGGTTGCCTGCCCTATCGGGTTTCCAACTTCATTCCCCGAAAAAACGTATGTTAAGATGAGGGGTCTTTGAAAGGTGTTTTCAGCGGATTCTGTCCAGTGATTAGTTACACCCGAATCTGAAAATGGTTTTCTAACCTAAACCTGCTCAAGAAGATAAGTTAGCGAAGTCAGGATGACCTCTTGCCCGATTTTTCGAATTCCGATAATATCGAAGTGTCGAAAACAACGTAACGTCCAGAATCACATGACTTTTTGAAGAGTTTGTTGCTTTCCCGGGTCTTGGATGGCCGATCCTCCTGAACAGGCATCGAAACTTGACTCTCCGATTCTGCGTCATTTTGACCGGTTCTTCGACAAGCAGCCTCCTTCCTCCCGTTCGGGAACGACTTTCATAGCGTTATCACTCTAGCTGCGTACAGGTTGATCAAAATATGAAATTATCGAACAAAACTCGTCCTGCCTCTGCTTTACTGATCATCATTATCTCCTTTGTGGGATTCACCTTTCTGGCGGACAAGTTGGCTCCGGCTGAATCGATAGAAGAGTCAACCACGAAGTTAATCTGCGAGTTGCTCGCTGAGCACCATATCAGCCACCCGGTTATCAACGATGAAGTGGCGACTAAAATCTTTGATGAATACATCAAAAGTCTCGATTCGCAAAAGCAGTATTTTTATCAGAGTGATATTGCTGAATTCGAAAAGCAGAAAGCGAGCCTGGACGACCAGCTAAAAAGTGGTGATGTTCAATTTGCGTTCAACGTGTTCAATGTCTACAAGGAACGTGTTAAAGAACGCGTTGGGATTGCCTTGCAGCAGATCAAAGAGCCCCATGATTTCACTGTCGATGAGTATCTGATTACCGATGGTGATGAACTTAAATGGGCAACTTCCAAACAGGAACTGGATGATCGCTGGCGTAAACGAATCAAATTTGACATTCTCAATCTGAAACTTGCCAATGAGAAAAATGAAAAGTCGAACGAGCAGGAAGCAGACGAAGAGAAAAAGAAACCGATTCATGATCCGATTGATCGGTTGACCAAACGTTATGAACGTCTGGAATCGAACCTGTTGCAGACCCAGGATTTTGAAGTCTTCGAAATGTATATCGGAGCTTTAACTCACTCGCTCGATCCGCATACCAGCTATATGTCACCGCAGACACTGGAAGATTTTCAAATTCAGATGAGTCTGAAGCTGACTGGTATCGGTGCTTCTCTTCGATCGGAAGATGGTTTAACGATCATTCATCGAATTATTCCCGGTGGGGCCGCTTATAAAGATGGCCGTCTGGAAGAGGGAGACGTAATTCTGAGAGTTGGTCAGGAAGGTCAGGCAGAGGATCAGTTCGAAGACATTCGCGAAATGAAACTGAGCCGGGTTGTCCGTTTTATTCGAGGACCAGCTGATACAGAGGTTCAACTCGAAGTGCAGAAAGCCAAGACAGATGAGATTGTGCTTTACACATTGACCCGTAAAGAAGTTGAACTCAAAGAAGATGCTGTCCGAGGGGAGATCATCAATCTGAATGAGCGCGTCCCCAACGCTAAAGGCCGCCTTGGTGTGATCCGCATTCCTTCTTTCTATCACGACTTCAGTCGGAATGCGAACAGTAATGGGAATTTGCGGAGCACCTCTAACGATGTGTTGCAGGTCCTGAAAGAGTTCCAGGAAGATGGTCGGAAGAATGGACCGATTGACGGCATTGTGATCGACCTGCGAGATAATGGTGGCGGAGCTTTATCCGAAGCAATTGATGTTTCCGGTCTCTTTATCGATGACGGTCCTGTCGTTCAGGTGAAAAATAAAGAAGGCGAAGTCTCTGTTCAGGATGATGAGAATGTCGGTGTCGCTTATCGTGGGCCTCTGGTCGTGATTTGTAATCGCCTGTCGGCATCCGCTTCCGAGATTTTGCCGGAGTTATTAAAGACTATAACCGCGGTATCATTGTGGGTGATGAAACGACCCACGGAAAAGGAACCGTGCAGCAGGTCGATGAACGTGCAACGCTCCACCTTTGGATTCCCCGTTGGTAAACCGAACGGTGCGTTGAAATTGACAATGAGCCAGTTCTATCGTGTGAATGGTGAAAGTACCCAGAACCGCGGTGTGGAATCAGACGTGACTCTGCCCTCAATTCTGGATCATGGCGAGCTGGGCGAAAAATATCTTGAAAACGCACTCGCCTTCGATCAGATCGAAGAAGCTGGTCATGATAACTTTGGTCTGGTCTCTCCTGATATCGTCACCATGCTGCAGAAACGGAGCAGTCAGCGTGTTGCTCAGGATGAAGGTTTCGGCAAGGACCTTCGTCAGATCTCACGTTATGAGGAACGCAAATCGTAAACAGGTCACTCTGAACGAACAGCTTCTCCGACGAGACCGCCAGGAGGACCTCGAAGAAGAGAGTTTGGAGAGTGCTGTCGTGCGTGCTGCAGACAATGATGATGGCCCTCTGTTCCCGGATGAGCATTACAATAACGAAGTGCTTAATATCTCCAGCGATTACATCAATGTGCTGCGTGAAAAAGCCAAACAAACTGTAGCGAATTGAGGCTCCAGTGCAGGAGCATCCACTCGACCCGCAGGCATGAGCCTCCTATGATATGCTCATGCCTGCCATCGAAGTGAACAATCTGTCAAAAACCTATCGGGTCTACCGCAAACGGGAGGGCCTGCTCGCCTCCATTACCGGTCTGTTCCATCGGGAATATTCTGAAGTCCACGCGGTGGAAAAAGTCAGTTTTAAGATTGACCAGGGAGAAATGGTTGCCTTCCTGGGCCCCAATGGTGCCGGCAAGACGACAACGCTTAAACTTCTTTCCGGCCTGATCTACCCGACCTCCGGCGAAGCACGCGTGCTGGGTTATGTTCCCTGGGAGCGCGAGAATGATTATCGCCGTCGCTTTTCATTGGTGATGGGACAGAAAAACCAGCTCTGGTGGGATCTGCCGGCGCAGGAATCTTTCCGGTTGCATAAAGAGATCTACAGAATCGAAAATCAGACTTTCGATCAACGTCTGAATGAACTGACCGATCTCCTCGAAGTAAAAAACTGGTCGGTCAACCTGTCCGCGAACTTTCCCTGGGTGAGCGGATGCGTATGGAATTGATCGCCGCCCTGCTGCATGGCCCCGAGGTACTGCTGCTTGATGAACCGACCATTGGACTTGATGTCGTCTCGCAACGTCGCGTCCAGGAGTTTCTCCGCTACTATCAGCAGGAACGCAAAATCACAGTCGTGCTTACCAGCCACTACATGAAAGATGTTGAGGCGCTCTGTAGCCGGGCAATCATCATCAACGGGGGCAAGGTGAAGCACGATGGCCCGCTCGTCGATATTCTGGATCGATTCAGTAAATACAAAATCATCGATCTGCAGTTCGCAGGTTCTGAGGTTCCCCAGGATTTAGACCGGTACGGAACGATTCAGGAGACCACTCCTCCCCGGGTAAAGCTGCAGGTTCCCCGCAAACAGATTCCAGAAATATTGACGGATCTACTTTCCCGCTACAGCATCGAGGATGTCGGAGTGCAGGAACGACCATTGGAGGAAGTGATCGCGGAACTCTTTACCAGTGATAGAGAATCCGATGACTTCTGCCGGTCGAAGAAGAGACCTCCGTATGATGCGGCTTCTTACTGCTAAATCCATATTCTGTAAACATACTCCCCCCGGTTTAGAGTTTTAATTTTATGTCGGTCGCTGCACGATCAAGAACCATCTACACGATTCTCAGAATCTGCATCGAGGAACGCCTCGTTTATCGCGGAGATTTTATCTTCGCGACATTGTTGTTTTTTCCGATCATCACGCAGATTTTCTGTGGGGAGCCATTTATGGTGTCTGGGATGGAAGTGGGCAGAAGACCGAGCTGAATGGTTACACCTTCTCTGGCATGGTCGCCTATTATCTGTTCGCAATGCTGGGACGAGCTTTTTCCAGTATGCCTGGTCTGGCAACCGGGATTGCCCGCGATGTGCGTGATGGGACGATCAAGAAATATCTGACGCAACCAATCGATATGCTCGGTTACCTCTTCTGGCATCGGGTGGCCCATAAGCTGGTCTATTACATCATGGCGGGGGCCTTTTATTCTGGTCTTCTTCCTTTCCGCAAATTCCTACCCGGCTGGCCCGACGCCTTTACGCTGTGTGCTTTTATTCTGTCCCTGATTATGGCCTTCATGATTGGCTTTCTGATTGAAGCTCTGATCGGCATGATCTCATTCTGGTTCCTGGAAGTCAGTTCGCTCCTCTTTATCTACATGATGTTCAACTTCTTCCTGTCGGGTCATATGATCCCACTCGACTGGATACCCGATCCGTGGGGCTCCTGGATGAAGATGTTGCCGCTTAAATACCTTGCATACTTTCCTGCCGCAATCATGCTGGATAACGCCGACGGTCAACCGAAGTATTCTCACCCTGAGCTGATCAACGAACTGACAATCGAAGCGATCTGGATTCTGATTCTGCTCTTCTGCAACCGCCTCGCTTACAAATGGGGAACGCGACGGTACGGAGCATTTGGCGGTTGAGATGAACCTGCTTCTCTATTTAAAAAATTCCCGAACCTTCTACTGGGGCATCACTCTGTACTGGAAATAATGAATTAGAAAAACCGCCCGAGTAGAGAAGCAGTCTACCGGCATACAGAAAGAGTAGAGGTGAAATGATGTCACCAGCTGAATTCCAATGGGATCCTCGAGTCAAAGTCAATGTGTCCAAAACGATGTCGCATGCGTTGCGGCATGAACCCTGGTTATACGAACTGGAACTGGATGCAGAAGGTTGGACGCCAGTTGAGCAATTACTGGTCGCCCTGCAGGAAACTCGTGAGCCGTGGCAAGGCCTTATGTTGGAGCATTTACAGGAAATAGTAGCGAGCTCTCCCAAGAAACGATTCGAGCTGGTGGATGGCCGGATTCGTGCTTTTTATGGACATTCCCTGAGCCAGACGATTCGCAAAGAACCGGCAGTTCCTCCCGAGCGACTATTCCATGGAACGAGTCCTGAGACAGTTCCCCTGATTGAAAAATCGGGGCTGCTTCCCATGGCTCGGCAGTATGTCCACTGCTCAGCTGATCGGGAAACGGCTCAACTTGTAGGGCAGAGAAAAGCACAGCGTCCAGTCATTCTGGAAATTGAATCGGCGCGAGCCTACACCGCGGGAGTTCCCTTTTATCTGGGGAATGAATTGATCTGGCTTGCCGATCAGGTTCCACCGGAATACATCTGTTTTCCGAAAAGTTTCTGATCCAGTGCGAGATACCTATCTAAGAGGTATCAGATCAAACTGTTCTGGCCTGCCATTGATTCTGCCGTGCGGGCGATGCCTTCTGCATCGAGACCGAGATCAGAGAGTAGCTCATTGCGGTCACCATGCTCGACAAACTCATCTGGAACACCGAGGCAACGCAGGTGACTGGTTCTGATTCCAGCTCCATTGGCCGCTTCCAGCACAGCTGCTCCAAAGCCACCGGCGATGACGTTTTCTTCAACCGTGATCACGAACGGGCTTTCTTCCAGAGCTTTGAACAGGGTTTCCGTATCCAGAGGTTTGATGAAGCGGGCGTTGATCACTCCGACATCCATCCCTTTCTCACGAAGGAGATTGGCTGCTTCAATGCATTCCGGGAACAAGGCGCCACAGGCGACGATCATTCCGTCAGTTCCCCAGCTGTAGACTTCAGACTTGCCGAGTTCAATGGGAGCGAACTCGCGCTGAACCTGCACCGCGCTGCATTTCGGATATCGAATCGAAACAGGACCATTATAAGTGAGAGCAAAGTCGAGAAGCGGGCCGATATCGGCAGCATCTCCCGGAGCTGTCACCACCATATTGGGGAAGATTCGCATGTAGGAGTTATCGAACAACCCATGATGGGTCGGACCATCTGGGCCACAAATACCCGCCCTGTCCATGCAGAAGGTAACGGGCAGATTCTGTAAGGCGACTTCCTGAAAGATCTGATCGAAGCTGCGTTGCAGGAAGGTACTGTAAATGTCGACGATCGGACGGGAACCAGACTTCGCCATACCGGCCGCGAAAGCGACAGCGTGGCTTTCACAAATACCCACATCGAAGAAGCGGTCCGGGAAATCATCGCGAATATTAGCGAGATCATTACCGGCACACATGGCCGCTGTCATCACTGCAACTTTGTCGTTCTGCTGCATCCGATCATAGATCGCCTGGCTGACAACATTCGTGTAAGCGGGTCGAGAGCTCTTGTTAACGGGAACAATTTCGTCGTTTTCATCCCGCTCGAAGGGAGCTGGAGAGTGGAAAGTGACCGGGTCAGCACAGGCTGGTTCGAAACCATGTCCTTTCTCGGTGAAGACATGCAGCAATACAGGGCCTTTGACATCCTTAACCATCCGCAAGGCATCTTTGAGTTTCGGAAGATCGTGACCATCGACAGGTCCAATGTAACGGAAGCCCATCTCCTCGAATAACATCCCTCCATGCAGAAATGTTTTGACGGCATCTTTGAAATGAGTCAGTTGTTCGGCAACTGGCTCACCCAGCACAGGAACTTTATTAAGGAGCCAGGAGACATCCTTTTTGAGGCCATTGTAAAATGTTGCTGTACGGGCTTTGTCGAGGTAAGAGGCAAGGCCCCCAACTCTCGGGCAGATCCCCATCTTGTTGTCGTTCAGGAT
The DNA here is from genome assembly GCA_041398805.1 of Planctomycetaceae bacterium. Taxonomy (GTDB): domain Bacteria; phylum Planctomycetota; class Planctomycetia; order Planctomycetales; family Planctomycetaceae; genus Polystyrenella. The sequence continues at coordinate 96,615 of JAWKUC010000013.1, forward strand.
GACGAGCATATCTTTTTTAAGACCGGCTGCGTTGTTCATCGCTTCGAAGACAATTCCTGAGGGAGGCGCCATCACCAATAACGGCAACTGCTTTGCGGTCATCTTCAGGATAGAGCAAGTCATCGGCTGCTTTCAGACCGAGAACAGTCGAGACACTGCAACCGGCATGGCCGGTCATGAAGAGGTCGTATGGACTTTCACCCGGATGAGGGTAGCCCATCAGGCCCCTTTGTTCCGAATGCTGGTGAATTCATGGAATCGGCCGGTGATCAGCTTATGGGGATAAATCTGATGGCCGGTGTCCCAGATCAAACGGTCTTTGGAGAAATCAAAGATTTGATGCAGTGCAATACAGAGTTCAACCACCCCCAGATTACTGGCGAAATGGGCGGTGCGATCCGAGACCACCTGGTAGAGAACTTCGCGAATTTCCTGCGCGAGTTCGGTCGATTCCTGTTCGGTGTAATCTTTGATATCTCGCGGAGACTGAATTTGAGACAGTTTCGGGAATTCCATTTAGTGATCTCTCTCCAGAACAAAACTGGCCAGCTGCTCCAGCTGCTGGCTGCGAACGCCGAGGGGGGCAATTAATTCCTGGGCACGGTGGATCAGTTGAGTGGCTCGTTCACGACTTTCCTCCAAACCGAGCAGGCCGGGGTAAGTCGCTTTACCAGATTCCTGATCTTTCTGTACCGCTTTGCCCATTTTCGCCTGATTTCCGGTGATGTCCAGTAGGTCATCCGTAATTTGGAAGGCTAAACCCAAACAATATCCATATTCACTAAGGGCAGAAAGAGTTATGTCGTCCGCTCCCCCTATAATCGCCCCCATTCTCAGGGCTGCGCGTAAGAGTCTGCCTGTTTTTCGCAGATGAATATGTTCTAGACCCTCAATCTGTGTGACTGCCTCTGTTTCAGCCAGTAAATCGGCCATTTGCCCTCCGACCATACCCTCCGGGCCTGCTGCCGAGGCAAGCTCCAGCACACAGTTCAGGGCCGCAAGCTCCGGTTTCTGGTTGCGGGCGATGACCTCGAAGGCATAGGTCAGTAATCCATCACCAGCCAGAATCGCGGTTGCTTCATCGTACTGGCGATGATTCGTCGGTCTGCCCCGGCGCAGGTCATCATCGTCCATCGCTGGGAGATCATCATGGATCAGTGAGTACGTGTGCACCATTTCTATTGCACAGGCAGCAGGTAAAGCTGTCAGCGGATCGCTGCCGCAGGCCTCGCAGGCAATCATGACCAGGGCCGGACGCAACCGTTTACCACCCGCCAGCAGGCTGTAGCTCATTGATTCCGCCAGGCGGGGAGGACATTCAGGTGAGAGTTCCAGATAGCGCTGTAGCTCTGGTTCGATCAACTTTTGCAAGGCGATCAAACTTGTTTCCAACTCGGTCGTGGATTTCGACATGATGTCTCTCGAATCAGCCAGATGTGAGCCCTGAGTATTCCTGGATCTCTCAATATAACCGTAAATGAACGAGAATCATAACAGGTAAGAATTGAGAGTCGCTTCAGCAGTTAGTTTACCCGATGCGAATCGGGGATGAAACTGATCAGTCGTTTTCCGATCCCGTTGCCAGAATGCGGCCCATTTCACAAGCAGTTAGAAAACTGGGGATAAATAATTCTTCCCGCACCGTATGCGGATTCATCTGCCCTGCCCCGAGGGTCACTGTAGGAAAGCCAAATTCAGTCATCCAGTTGGCATCCAGGCCGCCGTTGGCAATAACTGAGAGAGGTTTCAGTCCAATCTTCTCTATAGCCGCTTTAGCGGCCTGCAGGCAGGGTTCGGAATCCTTAAGTTGAAATGACTCGTATTTGAGATAGGTCTCGAAACTTAAAGTGGCTGTCTGACCCTGCACGTTTTTCAAGGATTGAACCGCTTTTTCAAACGCCTTTTTCCATTGGTCAACAATCCTTTGACGGAATTTTGGATTGTGGCTGCGGGCCTCTGCATGCAGGGTAAGTTGGGACATGACAACGTTGGTGGCGTTTCCGCCCGTGACGATCCCGGCATTACTGGTACCGCGCTGATTCCCTTTTTCGACGAGTCCATGCCAGCCATTTTTTTCCAGGTCAGCCAGAGCGAGACTGGCGACGACCAGTGCATTAACTCCATCTTCAGGATGAACGCCCGCATGACTGGCGATTCCGGCAAGGTTGATGGTCATGGCGATATCCCCCGTCGCCCCCTTGATCAGCATGTTGGGATCGCGCCCGTCCCAGTTAAAACAGAGTTGCGGTTTTCCAAGTTTGCTGGTGTTCAGTTGGCGGATTCCCTGCAAGCCGAGTTCCTCCTGGATGGGCCAGAGGAAGGTAAGTGGTGGGTGGTCGAGATTTTCCCGTTGAATCGTCAGTAGCGTATTCAGCAGCACGGCGCAACCACTTCGGTTATCGGCTCCCAGTGCCGTGGCTGGATCGGCAGAGCGAATGTAGTCCCCTTCAATGATGGGGCGACACCCTACGCAGAGAGGGACTGTATCCATATGCGCCATGAGTAACCGCCGGGGACTCCTGCGCGTGCCGGGAAGTTTAACAATCAGGTGGCCAACTTCTCCCGGGGGAACTGTTTTTCGATGTGCCTGATCGTGCTGAATCTGTTTTTCCTGAATCCCGGCATCCAGAAGCTGCCGTTTGATGTAGCTTACGATCTGGCCTTCTTCACCACTTTTACCGGGGATACTCATCATCTCAATGAGAAGTTTTATTTCAGCCAACGATTTATAATTCTGCTTAGGAGGCATGAGTTTGCTTTAAAGTATGGATATGGGGCGGAAGTGGAGCTTCGATTTGGTTTCGGTGCGTCGGTCAAATCGTTACAGTAATCGGATAAACATAGAGGGATTGATTCCACTAAGTGCTCATTCTGAGTCGTCTCTGAAGCGGTCAAATACGTTGTAAATAAACGCAGAAATCAGTTCCATGAGAGACTTTCAGATTCACTTGTAGTATGGTGAGCAGCCCCCCATTAAATCCAGTTCAAACAGGAGTGAAAGAGCGTGACTTCCCAACTTGATTGCCATCCGGCTTCAGCAGAAGAAACTTTAGCGGCGCATCGAAATGTTTTTGATGTCTGGCCGATGGATCAGGATCCGGAAGTTCACCTCCAGAAACGGGTGGCGTCACCCAAATCGCAACGAGCCAACTATTTTGTAGGGACTGTCGATGGCGTGGTTGCAACATCGTTACAAAGTTTTCCCACCACCTTTCAGGTAAGAGGAGAGCTGGTCCCAGGAATACAGATTGGATCTGTGCATACACATGCAGATTTTCGCAAACTGGGTTATGCAGAATTACTCATCGAGTTTACAGAACAGTACGAAGCCGAACGGGGGGTGAAGCTGAGTGCGCTTTATTGTGATATTGCTGTCAAGTATTACGAGAAAATGGGCTATGTGCTGGCTCCTTCCAAAGCGGGCTGGTTCAAAACGGTTGAGTGGTCTGATGAAAGATTAGCGAACGTAACCCCACTGGAGGACCTGAACCCGAGGATAGATCTGACCAGTTTGATGCAGTTGCACCAGGAAACCATCTTCAAGAGACCAATAGGCGTCGTGCGTGATGAAGTGTATTGGGACTACACGTTGCGAAAGTTTCCTAATGACCGCTTCTGGGGACTCAAAGACTCATCAGGGAATCTTGAGGGATATCTCCGCGTAGGGATTGCTGAATCACGGGGACAAATTGTGGATTGGATCTGCCGAGATGATAATCCTGAGAAAATTCAACAGTTATTGACTGCGTTTGTTAAAACGGCCAAAGCGCAGTCGCTGAGTGAAGTGGGAGGCTGGCTGCCTGATCTGGCCGAGGTGGAAGAGCTTACCTCTTTGAGTGATCGTCCGAAACAAATCACGATGTTTAAGAGTCTGAGCGACGAGTTGAGCCTGGACGATGATCTACTGCAAACCGCAAATTATTTTGCTTTAATTGATCATGTATAACAGAGTGAAAAGTTGCGTTTATTGAAGTCAATTAAAAACGGGGTGTAACCACACCCCGTTTTTAGAGATAATCTCAGCTTCTATTCTTTTTTACATTTGAGCACATCGTGTAGTCAGGATGTGCTGTCAGGATTTACGAGTTGCTTTAGAGACAACTTTGTAATTACCTGTTTTGGGATCCTTGCGGAATAATTTCGGACGGTTGTACAAGCATTGGTATAACACGTTTCCGAAGTTCGCGGCTTTGGTTTTATATCCCGTTGCTAAAACTTTTTCTTCCAGATCTACCAGCGAAAGTCCCTCAGGTGATTCTTCGAGAGTCTGGTAAACTGCTTTATGCAGAGGAAGTTTGTTTTTCACACGAGGCCGGCCTACCAGTCTTGAACGATTTGAAGAACTACCTACTCCTAAGGATTCCAGTTCGCTTTCTACAGCATCCAGATCGGATCGGAGTTTATCGCGTTTTTTAGCGAGTTCGATAATTCGTTTCTTCTGCTGATTTAACAGCTGTTCAAGATCAGTTACTGGCATGTCCAGTAGCGATTGTACCATTAAATGAAAACCCCCTTTGTCCTGAAGTATGGTGTGATTGGAGATCGAACAGTCTGTTCGAGTACTCCACTTTCAGCTGGCATATCTTTCGATAAATATCCATGCGTTACATTGTCGCACAAGTATATTGTAATATTACTTACAAATTAATTCAGAGAGTGAGGCTTATCTCGAAATACTTCTGTTTTAATCATGATTCTTAAGTATTAATGAGGTGAATACTTCGCTACCTATACAACGAGACAGGGTAAAGATTAACCAGCATTTGCCGGCCAGATATTCGATCAATGACCTGTGCAACTGTCTTGCCTGAGAGATCGAGAATCACGTCATTCATCCATAACCAAATCTGTCGAAAGCAGGGCTACAGTCATGAACCCGCACCCGGGTGTGACATCTTTTGTTTATATGGAAATCTAAAGTTACGCTCGGTTTCAGTAAGTTATCAGGACTGCCGCTCATGTTACCAAAACATTCTTGTAAAAGGACTTAGATTCCTTTTCTTTCCTGAATAGCTCAATGAAAGATGCTGTAGAAACAGGCCCTCCAGGGGTAACACGAATCGAAAGGAAATGAAGATCATCAGAGGTTTGAATTGAACCAATACGATGCAGATCAAATGTAGACAAATGATAAAGATGGATACCTATTTATGTTTGTATGTACACTGGCAGTGCGGTAGGTTACTATGAGTTACAAAAGTAGCTTCGTGTTTATTTGCATCGTGTGAGGAATTTGTGGGTCAGACAATCGTATTTAAATGTCCAGAATGCAGGCAGCGTTGTGAGGCCGAAGTTAAAGCAGAGTCTTTCAAAATTCGCTGCCAGGGTTGCAATTCTCCCATCCGTGTTCCCGCTTCTTCTGAGCTGGAAAAAAAACGCGCCAAGAGCAAGGCAAACAGTCAGAACACGAGTTCTAAAGAGCGTGCCCGCTCTTCTACTTCCGTAGAATACACGGCTGAGGGGCGCCGAATCAGGCAGCGTTCAACCAGCGGTTCAGGTTCCGGTCGGCGGAAAGTTCCTGCCTCTCGTAGCAATCACCCCGTACCTGTTCTCTGTCCGGGTTGTAAAACGAACTTTTCTTCAACGGAGTCGGAATACGGGAAGACAATCCAGTGTCCGCTGTGTAATCACTCCATCGATCTTCCCGATCCGTACGCCTCACAGCGAGAGCGGAAATCACGACGGGGAAACAACGTATCCCATCTGATCGACGGTGAGATCGCCCCTGCCCCACGTGAACGACGTGAGCGAATGCCGAAAGGGCTGATGTTGTACATTCAGGGGGTGCTCGGTTTTCCATTTCAGTCGGAGGTAATATTCCGACTGGTGATTTTCGCGATGCTGATCTTTTTTATGGATGCCTGTATCGATGCCTTCGTCTTCGCATTGAAAACCATTCCCATTTTTGCCTTCAGAACTTTCGGGCTCTCGGCAGTGATTATGGTTTTTCTGGTGGGGTCACATGCTGCTGTGACTTTCCAGACGATCTTTGAAGAAACAGCTGCAGGCAGCAGGGAAGTCAAAGGCTGGATTGAGTTCGATAAGCATGAATATTTTTATCGACTCATGCATATCGGCTGGCTGTTAGTGATCGCCGCGGCGCTCGGTTTCACTCCCGTCATTATTACCAATATCGTACTGAACAATTCCGGTATCAGCTTGCCTGCAGGTCTTCACCCCATGCTATTACTGTTTCCTGCGGGATGCCTGTTTACGCTGGCGGCATTTCCTTTTGTCGCTCTGTCCACTTTTGAGCAACACTCCCTGTACGCCATCTTTTCCCCGGTTGTCTTCAAGTCGCTCTTTCGCGAATGGTGGGGATGGGGGATTGTTATCCTGGTGACCTGGATGTTTTTCCTCCCCTGGATCATCCTGCGGATGTTCGGAGCATTCCTGTTTCCCATCGCCAACCTGGTGATTTTGTCTCCCTATTTTGCGTACATCTTCTTTGTCTATTCGCGATTGCTGGGAAGACTCGGCTATAAGATTGCACAGAGTGCCGATTGGGATTAATCGCAATTTATCCACTCTCTCAATCGCTTAATAATTCCAGTCGCTGTATAAGCTGGCGCGGAACTGGTGCCATTCATCGTGCTTCTCGGGGGCGACTCCCTTTTCAACCAGCTTGCACGTCCATTCATCCATCCGACGTAACCGCTCTGCCAGCGTGCTGGTCGCGTGCAGGGTGATCTTCAGTGCCGTCGCCGGTCGTTCCTGTTGCAGCATCTGAAAGCTGGATTGGGTCAATGCGGCGGTGGTCACCTTGGTGTTTGCAATGACGGTTGCGGAATGAGGCCCCGGGCAGAAGAAGGAAATCTCCCCGAATACAGCCCCTGATTTCAGAGTGTCGAGTTCATGAGAATCGCCGTTCAGAATATGCTTGGTAACTCGACACTCTCCGATAGTGAGTAGATGCAGGCTCGATGTTTGCTCCCTTCTTTGATGATCGGTTCATCTTCTGCAAAGCAGCAGACCGTCATCATTTCGGAGACAATCCGACATTCATCAGGATTGAGTGACGAAAACAGGGGGCAATGTGAGATCGAGACGCTACTCATTGGTTAGATTCCTCCCAGAACAGTCGCGCGACCAACCCTCCCGATTCCCAGCAGATAGGCGGCCAGTCGCAGTGATATTTTCTTCTCAGGTTGCAATCTGCCAGACTTTATCAAAGCTGTCTGACAGAATTCGGTTCAATTCGTCGCACCGGCTGACATCCCACTGGAAATGCTGACGATTCTGTACCCATTCAAAATAGCTTACGGTAACTCCCCGGCGTTGGCCAGAATGTCAGGAAGGACAATGATGTCTTTATGTGCAAATACTTCCGTCCGCTTCAGGGGGTCAGGAGCATTGGCCGCTTCCACGATGTATTTGGCGCGGATGGAAGAGGCGTTGTCGGAAGTTATTACCCCTCCCAGAGCCGCTGGGATCAGCACGTCGACTTCAGAGGCTAATAATGTGTCATTATCAATTGCGTCTGTGCCTGGAAAGTTCGAAATGCTACTCCGTATCACTCGAGTAATCCACCAGCTTGAGAATGTCTAATCCTTCCGGATTCCAGATGCCACCGGATACGTCCGAGACGGCAACAACTTTGCCACCCAGTTCATGAAGTCTGCGAGCAGCATAACTCCCCACGTTTCCAAAACCTGAATAGCAAAGATCGATTTACTGATTTCCTTATTCACCTTTTGCAGAAGTTTTTCCGTTAAGGTGACAACTCCACGGGCCGGTTGCTTCTTCCCGGCCTTCTGAACCGTGCAGTTCGACTGGTTTTTCCGGTTACACAGGCCGGGTTGTAACCATGAAATTTCAGTATTGATTCATAAACCAGGCCATGACCTGCGCGTTGGTTCCCATATCGGGAGCCGGAATATCTTTGTCCGGTCCGACCATATCATGGATGACATCAACAAATTTTCGAGTCAGCCGGTCTTTTTCACCCTGAGTCAACTCTTTCACATTGACTGAAATTCCCCCCTTGGCGCCACCGTAGGGAATATTGACGACAGCTGTTTTCCAGGTCATCAGGGTGGCGAGTGATTGAACTTCATCCTCGTTGACCTCGTGGTGAAAACGAAGTCCACCTTTCATGGGCCCGCGGGCACTGTTGTGTTGGATGCGATAACCAATGAACGTCGAGATTTCGCCGTTGTCTCGTTCCAGGGCGATTTGAACTTTCATTTCCCGTTCTGGTGTGAGCAGCAGGCACTGCATATTTTTTGATAAGCCCATCAGTCCGGCTGCGTGATGAAAGTAACGGGCGGCGTCTTCATTTGCACTCATGTTAATTGACCTTTAAATCCTTTTGGCCTGCAGGAAAATCCGTTTACTCAGATCGGAGTCCTTCACAAGTCCAGTTGAGCGAGTTGGAAATTGGAGTTTGGAATAGTAACTGTTTCGAGTTTACTCAAATGCATGTAGTTCAAAAGACGCTGTAACTTTCAGGTGAATCATTCAGAGTTAAGTCCTTCTTGGTGCCTGTGCAATTGATATCATAGAATTTTATTGTCTCCCGTTAAGCTCAAACCCTCAGTTGTTTTCGTCTGACTTTAAGAGAGTCTTTCTTATAAAAAACTGTGGCTTTATGTCTTGTACGATTTCTAAGGGGCAGATGTGGGAGGCGATGAGGAATTTGCTTTGGGTGCGGGCTGGGTGTATTGCTGATAAAGGCTTCTCGCCAGTAGACGCGCGTAGAAGAGATGTCCATTGGGGGAAAACTCAGCTGCGTTCTGCATAAAGAGGTTCTCGGAGTGTTCTGCCTGGCGAAGATACGGAGTCAATGAGCAGTAGCGGAGGGAGTGATCGGAGCAATATTGCTGAACCGTCTGAAAGGGAACATTGCTGGCGTAGAGTTGATTCTGATTTAACCCATAACTGGCTCGGATATTCCCGCCATTGCTGGCTGCTGCCGAGACCTGCCAGGGTTTAGGCATGGTTGAGACGACGAACATCGCCTGCGAGTTCTCAACAAGTTCTTTCATTAACGCCAGTGGTTCCAAAGCATGGTCAATGTAATGGGACCAGTCGGGGGGATGATCCAGGGTCCAGCTCAAGCGGCCCAAGGGGGAGCTGATGTCCATGCGGTCGCTCATCAGATCGGTTGTACCGGCTTTCTCTGCCCATAGTTCCGAACCCCGTTGGATCAACATCAACTGCTGGCAGAATTTCTGTTGTGGTTGAGTTGAGTTCACCAGATTTGGGTGCGGACAAACTTGAGCAACGCCATTTTCCAGGATGAGCTGTCGGCGAGCCCGGTAATCGTCGGCGATGTCTGTCATATCGAAGTGATAGATGACCAGATCGGGCTGCAAAGCCATCAGGGTGTGCTTCAGCTTGAGGTATCCCAGTAACGGACAATAACCGGGAACACCCGCATTGATGACCTCCAGTTGGTCTTTCATCATCGGTTGCATCGCCAGCTGCAACTGGTGCGAGAAGGTCTCCTCATCGGAGACGGATGCAGCCAGTGTCGATTCATCCCCTAAATTCAGGATCCGAAAGACACCTGCTGGTTTGGGGACAGAATAATTCCCACCACGAACTCCCCATTCGTTTGTGCGAATGATGACCGGCTGTAGTGTGTCCGGGTTGGTGCTTTGATGGAGTGAAAGAGGTTTCAGCTGGTATTGAGCCTGCCAGCAGGGTGTGACCAGGTCGTTCTCGGTGGGGGAGCTGATGAGGCTCTGCTGATGGATCACCGTGGACATACGGAGTCCGAACTCCGCTGAACCGGCCAGGAATAAGACCAGTAGCAAAGTGACGACTAATTTGCGGATCCAACCGAGAAAGGCCAATGATCTGCATCCATGCAGAAAAAGGTAGATGAGAGTGAGAGTACGCCCAGTGCGGGGATTTTAGGGGAAGCCTTTTTTCTCACAAGCGGAGTTTAGGACTCGACTTAGCCCGGTTGGCCCGTGTGAATTCGGTCTTGACAGGCAAAAGTCTCAGCAGAATCGTATCTCTACTGGCCGGGCCGTTCTTGGCTCTGAAAACGAATGTTTGGTGAAAAGCGGGAAGAATTTGCAAATGTCTCTTTTTTCAGGGAGGTAGTTACTAAGATTGAACCTGAAAGCTGCTCTTGTGTCCTGCCCATATTCGGAGCATAATTCCGACGCTTTCTTCCCTCCTCCCGGGCTGCTGCTGAATTCTGTAGTTTTTGCTTAGTTGAGCTTGGGCTCCTATGTCATCCCTGCAGACGATGTGTGGTCTTTTCCATCCTCTTTTTTATAACACGACAGTTGTGACTGCTAAAAATGTCTACCGTTTCCCCGCTGCACAGCAGCCCATTCCCAGAGCCTTCACTCTACAATAGATCGTTTTGGATCGCTTATTTTGCCAATGTAAGCGTCGTGAGCGGTAATGCCCTGACATTCCGTTTTGCTGATCTGGTGAATTACCTGGGGGAACAGAGAAAATTGCCGGAGAGATTATTTCTCTCGCCGTGATCATTTCCCTGGTCGGTCGGTGTTTCCTGGGACAGATTATTGATCGATTCGGAATTCGGCGCGTCTGGATGGGAATGTCTCTCGTGTTTATTCTGGGCTCTCTGGTTGTGTTGAGTGTTCAGGATCTGAGCTGGGTTTTATACGCCGGTCGAGCTATGTTTGCGATTGGCATCTCGGGCATGGTCACCTGTTCGATGGTGCATATTCAAAATCAGGCGCCCGATCATCGCAGGACGGAAATCATCGGGACACTCGGTAGCAGTGGTTTCGTGGGGATGATCCTCGGTTCGCAACTGGGAGATTTAATCATCAGTTTGTTCCAGGACGAGAGCCTGCAGTTTCGAGTCCTCTTTGCCGCACCGGTGATTCTGGGAGTCTGCTATCTGGTGTTGATCACCATCCTCACTCGTCGAGAACCTCCCGTCAGTCAGGAATCCCGCGTCCCCTTCTCCTTCAAACTGTTATTTGAGCAGTGGCCGGGATGGATTTTGCTCGTTTCCTGGACAATGGGTGTCTGCTTCACAGCGACGTCTCTCTTCCTGTCTCGATATGCGACTGAGTTGGGCCTCAAAGCAATTGGAACGTATTTCACCAGCTATGCCCTCTCTGCACTCATTTTTCGACTAGCCTGTCGGGACTGGAGCCGCACTGTTGGTCGTCACCGCATGGTGTTGTTCGGATTGGGATCACACGCAATTGGATATGCGATTCTTCCGTCACTGACTCAAGAGTGGCAGTTTATTATCCCTGCCCTCTTCAGCGGATTTGGTCACGCGATTCTTTTTCCAGCTGTCGTTTCATTAGGGAGTGGTTCATTCCGAAAAGAGTGGCGAGGTATCGGGACGAATGTCATTCTGGGAGGCTTTGATCTTGGCTCTGTGACCTCGGCTCCTGTGCTGGGAGCGATCATTGTGGCATTCGGCTCCTCGGCCGGATTCCAGATGATGTACTATGCCTGTAGTGCAATTGCTTTGTCGACTGGTCTCATCTATGCGTTTACCTCGGCCCGACAACCAGACCAGGATTTGCTGATTGGCCGAGCAGGTGCACGTCCTGTTGAAGGGGAGAATGCCTTGGAAGAATCCAGTGAAGCATTTCCCGACGAACCGTTTTCTCCGCAGCTTGAGCTTCAAAAGCAGGAAAAAATTGGTTGTGGTGCTAAGTAATTAAGGGCTGGCATCAACTCGCTTGAAAACGTCTGTGGCTGCTGAGGTGATTTACATCCTCTAACCAACAGTGCCAGCACCGCTTACGACTATTCATCTTTACATATCTGTAATTGGATGGCTTTGATGTTACTTAAACATTAAGTAATTGGAACTCAAAGTCCAGTTTTCCAGGCAAGTGTGAGACAGGTAAGTGACATGCCTCACAAATGATACGTTTTGAAATGGGATGAAGTTTTATTTCTGCTTAGTCGATCTAGGATTAGGGAAGATTGGGGTTTTACACTGCGGTTACTGACTTAGGATCAGTCAGTTTCTCGATCGCGATGCAGTTCGGGTTGAAATTACCTGTTGAATGCACCCTGCCCCATTTACGAATAACTCTGACGATTTACGGCAATCATCAGCGTTATAGCACCGAATTAATTGTGTTGACGCTCTGAAAACTAATAGAGCTCAATTTCAAATGAAATCCCTCTGATTGTAAAAGTAGATAGACAGTAGACCTATGAGTACCAAAAGTGTAAGCACTGTGAATTCGACTGGCGATGTTGAGTCTCTACTGAATCAGATTGAAGAATTGCGACAAGAGACTCGCCTTCTGTCTGCCCAGACAGATGCGATCAGTAAATCTCAGGCTGTCATTGAGTTTGAGATGGATGGAACCATCATCACTGCAAATGATAATTTTCTGAATGCAGTCGGTTATGAGTTGGAAGAAATTCAGGGACAACATCACCGGATGTTTGTCTCAAACGAGTTTGCTAAAAGTGCAGAATATCGTCAATTCTGGGCAAAACTGAATCGAGGAGAATTCGAGTCAAAAGAATATCAGCGATTCGGTAAAGGTGGTAAAGAGATCTGGATTCAGGCCTCTTACAACCCTGTTTTCGATGAAAGTGGCACGCCGGTTCGAGTTGTTAAATTCGCTACTGATATCACCGCAGAGAAAAAGCGGAACGCTGATTATCAGGGACAGATTGAAGCAATCAGCAAAGCTCAGGCTGTGATCGAATTCAAGATGGACGGGACGATCCTTAACGCAAACAGTAACTTTCTGAATGCAGTAGGATATCAATTGGAGGAAATCCAGGGAAACATCACCGCATGTTTGTCTCTGAGAAATATTCACGCAGCACAGAATATAAAGATTTCTGGGCTAAATTGAATCGGGGAGAACACGACAACGCTGAATACCAGCGGCTTTGGTAAAGGTGGCAAAGAGATTTGGATTCAAGCTTCTTACAATCCCATCATGGATAGCAACGGCAAGCCGTTTAAAGTGGTTAAGTATGCTACGGACGTTACCGCTCAAAAGTTGAGAACAGCTGATTACCAGGGACAGATCGAAGCGATCAGTAAAGCCCAGGCGGTGATCGAGTTCAATATGGATGGGACGATCATCTTTGCGAATCAGAACTTCCTGAATGCCGTAGGATATACACTGAGTGAGATCAAAGGTCGGCATCACAGCCTCTTCGTGGATGCTGCCTTCAAAGAATCCCGCGAATACAAACAATTCTGGGAAAAACTGAATCGGGGCGAATTCGATTCCAAAGCGTATAAGCGGTTTGGTAAAGGTGGTAAAGAGATCTGGATTCAGGCTTCCTACAACCCGATCCTCGATATGAACGGCCGACCGTTCAAAGTGGTTAAGTATGCAACAGACATTACTGCTTCTACTTTGGCAAAGCTGGCTGTTGCAGAACTTTCACGTGACTTCGAAATGAACATCGGAGCAGTCGTGGATGGCGTCAAAACAGCAGGTGTCAACATGCAGGCCAGTTCCAAGAACCTGGCTGTGGCAGCCGAAGAGACATCACGTCAATCTTTAGTGGTTGCAGAAGCAAGTCGACAGGCAAGCGACAATGTAGAATCCGTTTCGGGTGCCGCCAGTCAGTTATCACAATCCATTAACGAAATTGCCTCACACGTGCAGGAAGCTTCCCGTATGACGCAGCAGGCAGTGCGGGATGCTGATAAAACTATTGTTACCATGAATGATCTTGGAGATTCCAGTGATGAAATCGGCCAGGTCATCAAGGTAATCACATCAATCGCTCAACAGACGAATCTCTTGGCTTTAAATGCAACAATCGAGGCGGCCCGTGCTGGTGAAGCAGGCAAAGGGTTCGCAGTTGTTGCCAATGAAGTGAAAGAACTCGCAAGACAGACAGCGAAAGCGACTGAAGATATCAGCCAGAAAATTGGAGCAATTCAAACAGCCACAGGTGGTGCCGCTTCTGCTATCAAAGCGATCAGCGAAAGTATTCGCAAAATCGATGAAATCTCAACAACAATTTCCGGTGCCGTCGAAGAACAGAATGCGGCAACGAATTCAATCGCTGGTAATGTTTCTGAAGCCTTCAAGGGAACAGCAGAAGTTACCAACAATATTTCCTCTGTCTCCGAAGCGGCTGAAGAAGCTGGTAAAGGGGCAACAGAAGTTCTGGACGCTGCCAATCGACTGGCGGACGAATCGAACACCCTGGAACAGATTACTCAAAGCTTCCTGAAAACATTCCAGGAAAAAGTGGCTCTGATGTAATCTGAGCGGAATAGTTCTGATCATTGCTAAATAAAAAAGGAGCTCTCAATAATCATTGAGAGCTCCTTTTTTTTAATTTCAACCAGATGATATAATCAGTTGAGGCCTACTTGAGCGGTTTGCCCGATTCAATATCTTTGACAAGTTCTGCCAGAATAGCAGGGTCCTGTTTGGACATGATATGAGCCTGGCGACTTTTGGGGACTTCGAGCCGCTCCATCATCTTCTCAGCTCGTTCCCAGAGCTTGCTTCTCTTTTTATCGCTGGTTTCCAGGTACAGATTGGTGACGAGTTCGCTCAACTTCTGGCTGTCGATCGAATCCCGGTTTTCATAATAGCGGTTGATGATTTTCTGCTGGTGTGGTGTGTAGTCGCGACTCATTAGTAAGTTTCTTTCAAATAGAGCCTGGCAAAGGGCCATGGAATTCTCAATTGAGAGATGTCATCCCTGATTCAATATTCGGCTGATTCTCTTCATTTACTGAATGCGTTTATAAAATGGAAGTGGAACAATTCGGGCACCGTTTCTTTTACCACGGATATCAATTTCCACCTCCTGTCCGATTTCAGCAAGCTCAGCTTTGATATATCCCATGCTGATCGATTTCTGGAGGGTTGGAGAGAATGTTCCGGAGGTGACTTCCCCAACCTGTTCTGACCCTAGATGAATGGTCGAGCCTTCCCGGGCGATTCGTTTGCCTTCAAGTTCCAGGCCGACCCGTTTCAAATTTCGAGGAGAATCGACCGTTCAGACAGAATGTCGTGTCCAATGAAGTCGGTTCCTTTCAGCTGCACTCCAAACCTAAGGCCGGCTGTGATGGGGTCAATTTCTGTATTTAATTCGTGACCATAGAGTGGCATAGCGGCTTCGAGACGCAGCGTGTCACGACAACCCAGGCCGGCAGGTTCGATTCCATCTGCGGAGCCAGCCTGCATAATCGACTCCCATAATCCAGAGCCGAGTTCACTTGGAAGTATGATTTCGAAACCATCTTCTCCTGTGTAGCCTGTTCTGCTCAAAATGACCTGCTGTCCAAACAGGTTTGCCTGTGTGACATGGTAGTAAGGCAATGAACCGAGGTCAGTCTCGGTATGAGCTTGCAGGATATTTTCAGCAAGTGGCCCCTGTAGTGCGCACATGAACTGTTCTCTGGTTTTGTCTGTGAATTCGACACCGAGACCAGTTCGGTGCTGATTTATCCAGTCTACAATCGTACTTCGGTTTGAAGCATTCACGACCAGCATAAACTGATCGGGGAGTCGATACAGAAGAATGTCGTCCAGGATTCCCCCCTGCTCGTTCAGGACAAATCCGTATTTAACCTGACCGTTGGTCAACTTGGATACATTTAGTGTCAGGATTTTGGACAGTAAGGCAATTGAGTCTTTGCCACTGAACCAGAGTCGTCCCATATGTGCGACGTCGAATAAACCTGCTCGATTTCGAACGGCTTCGTGTTCAGACACAATCGAGCTGTATTGGACAGGCATATCCCATCCGGCGAAGTCGACCATGCGTCCTCCGTGAGCGACATGCCAGTCATGGCAAGCCGTAGTTAATCCACTCGCGGACATGGATTTCTGAATCCTTATTAAAGCGTAATAAAACAGGTTGAAACAGGCCCGATTGTAGCGAAGCCCTTCCGAGAACTGCATACAGAGAGCCTTAGATTTAGAGGATTTCCCGGCAACCTGGACGAATTGATACACGATTACCGTTTTCTCGGGTTCAAATGCCAATTACCTTGGAGGGAACAGATTCTATTTGATCCAATTCCATTACTGGAAAGGTACCGTGTTTTGCGTTGTTACTGGTTGCTGTTACTTCTGATCTTCGGGGGCGTTTCGCTGTCAGCAGCAGAAAAAAAGCAACCCCTCAATGTACTGCTGATTACTGCAGATAACCTGGGTTATGCAGATCTTGGTTGTTTTGGAAACAAGGTGATCAAAAGCCCCCACCTTGATCAGCTGGCAACAGAGGGAGTTCGCTGTACCAGTTTTTATACGGCCTCTCCTACATGCACTGTCTCTCGTGCAACACTAATGACAGGACGTTATCCACAGCGGATCGGTTTGAATCATCAACTAAGCAAAGAAGAAAATTATGGAGTCGGATTGCCCCTGACAGAGAAACTCTTACCGGAGTATCTGAAAAAACTCGGTTACAGCACGGCCTGTTTTGGAAAATGGAATCTCGGTTTTGCCGAAGGGTATCGTCCCACAGATCGAGGGTTCGATACTTTCTTCGGGTTCGCCGCTGGAAACATCGACTACTATCACCATGTCTATAATGGTCGGCATGATTTATGGAGAAATGAGCAAGAGGTGTTTGAAGAGGGGTATTCAACCGACCTCTTCGCGAATGCTGCCTGTGAATATATTGCTGCTCATCGGGAAGACCCCTTCTTTGTCTATCTTCCTTTCAATGCCCCCCACTTTCCAAATCCAGGAAATAAAGAAGAGGGCCAACCCAATGTGTGGCAGGCACCAGAGTGCTTTCAAAGAATATGGATATGACCCCAAACTGACAATGAGCAGGAACGCTATCACGCCGTCGTCACAGCTCTGGATGAAGCAATCGGACGAGTTTTTGCGACAGTTAGATGAATCGGGATTGGCTGAACGGACATTAGTCATCTGGTATTCGGATAATGGCGCCTTCATGTTACCTGGCCGAGGATTGGAAGTGAGCAGTAACAAACCCTTACGCGATGGAGGAGTGACTTTGTGGGAGGAGGAATTCGTGTTCCCTGCATTTTAAGACTGCCAGGTCAACTTGAACTAGGAACAGTGCTGGACCAACCTTTTATCAGTCTCGATCTTCTACCCACTATCGTTAAACTGGCAGGTGGAACGCTGGAAAATCAACCTCTATCCGATGGTGTTGATGTCTGGCCACTCCTTACGGGAAGTGATTCTGTTCCAGAACGAGACTTCTACTTTGAGTACCGAAACTTCAGTGCTTTCCGCGCTGGGAAATATAAAATATTACGCACGAAAACAGATGCGGAGTTCATGTTGTTCGATCTTTCAATAGATCTCGGTGAATCACATGATCTGGCTGACCAGCATCCTGGAATCAAAGCCGAAATGGTAACCAGATTTAGCGTCTGGAAAAATCAATTTGCAGAATAGAGTCATTATCTGAAAGCGAGTAGTGGGACCAATGTCGATTCAACGCAGGACGATTACTGTTGTTATTCTATGTAACCTCATTCTGGGGTTTGCCACTCGGGCGGAAATAAATGCTGATGATCCAGATTTAGTCTCCCAGAAAATCGGTTACACCCAAGTGCGCCAATCTCCCCGGAGGAAGGCAGAAGAACACACGCACCTTTCGGGCGATTATCTCCAACGGTGACGGATCGAATGCACAGAAAGTAGCCGAGGAGTTGATAGATAATGAGAATGCCACTACGCAATTTGCTGGATGGTCCCCTGATGGGCGGCAGGCGATTATCAATCGGGGCTGGCAGGACCCCGAAAATGCCCAGTGGGAAGAAGAGCACAAAACTTTCCGCATGGAAAAAGGATACTGGGAACTCGATTCGGTTTTGTACGATCTCGACACAGGAGCATTTACGAATGTGTCCGCCGTCGAACGGGTAAGTCACTACAACGGAGGACTCTTCTTTCTGCCAGATAATAAAGGTTTGGGATTCTCCCCGCTCATCAACGGAAGTTCAAAGTCTTTTATGATGGATCTCGATGGAAAGAATAAACGGGATGTCACCGGGGAAGACACCGGCTTTGCCTACGGTTACAGCGCATCACCGGATGGAGAGAAAATCAGTTATCACGAGAATTATCAGATCTATCTTTCCAATGCCGACGGCACTGATAAGCAGCACATTGATACGGGGAATCCGTTTAACTTTGGTCCTCGCTGGTCACCTGATGGAGAGTGGTTGCTCTTCCTGAGTGGCATTCACCATCACAGTAATCCATTTGTTGTTCGAAGAGATGGTTCCGGTCTGAAAAAACTCGTCGATCTGGGGGACTACCAGAGCTACATCAGTTTTCTTGATGTTCCCGATTTCCATGAAGGGAGCAGCGACCTTCCTGTCTGGTCAACCGATGGGCAATCCGTTTTCTACACTGCTAAAGTCGAAGAGAATGTGGAACTGTTTGAGATTTCTGTGGAGGGGGAAATTAAACAATTGACAAAGTCGGCGCCAGGAACACTGCATTATCATCCTCAACCTTCTCCAGATGGTAAATACCTCGTTTATGGTTCAAAGCGGGAAGGTGTGCGTCAACTGTTTGTGATGCGGTGTTACGATCATCAGGAGTATCAAATCACACAACTGAAGCCTGGTGAAGGCGCGATGTGGCCGCATTGGCAACCATAAGATAACAGTAGAAAGCCACGCAAAAAATAAAACGGAGCCACCTGGGATCAGGTGGCTCCGCTTCATGCGAAATGGTGTGAGACGATCGCTCACTTATCGAAACGTGACAGTGAATGTCACGAAAGGGGGCTTATTCCTCAGACTTAGCTGCAACAACCAGCTTCTGTTGTTCGTCGAGCTCTTTCTGTTCTTCCAGGTTCTTTTGCTCTTGAGCCTCTGCTTCTTTGATGTCGACAGCGGCTGTCTCAACAGAACCTTTTTCTTCTTCGTACTTGTAAGCACTTTCTGAAAGTTCAAGGTCGAGCTGAAGCTTATTCAAACCATCGAATGCAGCGACTTTGTAACATTCCGACATCGTCGGATAATTGAAGACCGTATCACGGAAGTACTCAATCGTTCCATCAAGTGCCATGACAGCCTGACCGATGTGGGTCAACTCAGTGGCAGATTCTCCAATGCAGTGGACTCCCAGAAGTTTCTTGGTTTCCCGATGGAAGAGGAGTTTCAACATACCATGCACATCGACAGAGATGTGTCCTCTGGCAATTTCATGGTATCGAGCCACACCGACTTCATAAGGGACTCGGTCCTGAGTCAGCTGATGTTCGGTTTTGCCGATCATGGAGATCTCAGGAATCGTGTAGAGACCATAAGGGAGCTGATCGACATGCTCGTAGACTTTGTTGAACATGTTGCAGACAGCTCGTCGTCCCTGCTCCATCGATGTACTCGCCAGGGCGGGGAAACCGACGATGTCACCCACACCGTAGATATGGGGTTGCCAGGTACGGAAGTTGTCATCACACCACAATCGGCCCCGTTCGTCGGTTTTTAATCCGGCAGCAGGGAGATCAAGTTCATCAACATCGCCAACACGACCAGCACTGAAGAGCGCTGTATCGGCGATCAATCGTTTTCCACTTTCCAGTTGAACAACGACTGTTCCGTTTCGCTGACGATCCATGCCTGTCACGTTTTCACCCAGTCGCATCACCATTTCCAGTGAGCGGGCGTGGTAAAGTAGTGTGTCGATAATTTCACGATCGCAGAAATCAAGCAGTCGATCACGACCATCGACGACGGTCACTTCAACTCCCAGAATTGCGAACATGATTGCGTATTCGATACCAATCACTCCACCCCCCACGACGATCATGGAGCGGGGAATTCGATCGAGTTGCAGAATCTGGTCTGTATCGAAAATCGAAGTCCCGTCAAATTCCATGTGAGGTGGACGTGCAGGCTTGGTTCCACAGGCGATTAAAATTTTATCACCGGTAATGCAGTGGCTTAATTCACCTTTATGATCGAGAATACCAATCGTATTCGGATCCTGGAACTGGGCATCTCCAACGTGGACATCGATTCCGTTTCGCTCCAGCTGATCATGAATCAGGTCGCGTTCGTGCTGTGTTACCTGAGCGATTTTTCCGTAGGTCATCCATCTGGATGTGTCGTTTTTGCGGTAGAGCTCTGAATAGACTTCCCGTTGACGATAACCGGTCAGGTGCATGATTGCTTCACGCATCGTTTTAGAGGGGATCGTTCCCGTGTGGAGACAGACGCCTCCGAGCCGGTTGAACTGACGCTCGATCAGAGCGACTTTCTTTCCCATTTTAGAGGCAGCGATGGCGCCCTTGTGTCCTGCCGGGCCACTACCTATCACAATCAGGTCATAATGTTTCATGAATAAACCAGTGCACAAAGTTGTTTAAAGAGGGGTAACTTGGGGACAGTTCGCTGTGCAATCGTCAGGGTGAGGAATAATGGCAGCTGGAAATCTGGCGCCCCAGGGATTTGGGACTTCATTTTCCGCGCGCGAAGCATGCTGCTGTTGTTCTTATCGAACCGCGGAGAGTGCTGGATTAGCGTTAGGTGAGGAAAAATGGGCGAAGTGTGGGGAAGGTGGTCCGCTTTGCGGGTTGTGCCGGTTGTAGGGACATCGTAGCGGAAGCCCCTGCCATATAGCGGATTCAGTGCGCACTTGAAGTGTCTGCAACTTCGTTTCGATCAACCAGTTCTGGCATCTGGTCTGTTAAGCAGGGCTGAAAAAAGCGTAAGACAGCCGATTAGTCTTTGGGATAATCAAACAGAATTGAAAGTGTGCACGATCCAATATCTGTTTCCAGCAGGACGTGCTGCATGCTTTGCCAGCCTGGTTCGAATAAGAGGTTATTCTCATTAACCAGGATTTTGGGGAGACCCAGTTGCAGTTCTTCTGAACTGAGCTCGCGCTTTCCATGGCCGCCAATCATGTTCGCCATCTCGCCCACGGCATCCATCACAAAGTCGTCGAGTTCTTCAGGTTCAAGACCTGTTAAGCGATTAAGTACGTTTTTGGCAGACGCTTCGGTGACACTGATGCAAATAATTCCATTGTAAGAGCCGCTGATTCCCACACTTGCAGTGATTGGTTCCAGCGTATGGTCACCAACTGGAATCACCGCTTTGATTTCACACTTGCTATCCAGCATCATTGTGAAAAAAGCATTGGCTGCGTGCAGGAATGGTTTGGCCAGTTCCTGTTCGCGGCTTAGTGTGGTCGTTGCGGTCGTCATGGAAATTGTCTCTCGAGGGGGGGACAATACGAGTTGAGGTCCCGAGTTTGACTAGCAGGTGATTAAGTTTTTACCCAATCAAATCTAGCTTCGACATTTTGATGGGACAGTGTTTAACCTCAGTTTAACGTGCGTGTTATGTCGGTTTTAGCAACTGCATTACAGTGAGTCCTTGATGGACTCACTGAGCATTAAACTGGAGGAAACAATCCTTAAATTTTCTTTCCTAAGGGTGATATAGCTTCCAGGTAGGCAGGCCACAAATTGATTCTTGCTAAAAATGAATCGGACAGTTCGTAATCAGCTATCCTAATCCCTTGTGTCCTTACAATCGTTACAATCCGACTCTACTGACTTGGTCAATACTTTAACTGTCGATGGCAGTAGCGAGCATCAGTTAAAGCCGAGTCTGTTATGTGGGGGGGCGTTCTCCTTCCAGGAGAGCCAGAGATCCGCAGGGCAAGGTGCAGACAGACTGAGGGGGACGCCGGTGATTGGGTGATGAAACTTCATGTGGCAGCAATGAAGAGCATGCCGGCCAGGTTGCATGAAACGATTGGGGTATGTCTGAGTTGTTATTAAAGACTCTTCCTCTTCTGAAATCGCAGGATTTGTTGTTAAAGGCAATCTCGCTCCTTTAAGTTCACCATCAGCAGCGTAGAACTCATCTCCGAGAACGGGGTGCCCGATGCTGGCGAAATGAACTCTTATCTGATGCAGACGACCTGTCACAGGTTTGGCGCGAACCAGGCTGAAAGCGGAATTCTTTCCCACAACCTGATATTCTGTTTGAGCTGGTTTGGCGTTTGGTACCTGATGCCCCGCTGCCATCAGGATGGTACCGAAATCGGGGTGATTCCCAATTGGTGAATCAATCACCCCACCCTGCTCTGTTATCTGACCCTCCACGATTGCCAGATATTCTTTCCAACCTGGCCCCGTTGAAATTGTAGAGAGAGTGCTCGATGGGAAAGGTGTTCTTTCGTGGTCAGGATCAATCCACTGGTCATGCGATCGAGTCGATGAACAATTCCGGGCCTTAGTAATCCTTTGTGTTTTGTCTGTTGATCAAGATGATGTTGGATGGCATTGCACAACGTTCCTGACTGAATAGTTCCCACCGGATGAACGGTCATGGGGGCTGGTTTGTTAATCGCCAGCAACCAGGCGTCTTCATAAATTACATCGATTGAAACTTCTTCCGGAGCAATCAACTTGTCTGGTGGTTCTATTAAGGTGACTTCAACTTCCTGTCCCGGAATAACACGTTCAATTAATTCCGCGACCCGGTTATCAATCAGGACGCACCCGGCGTGAACGATACGTTGCATGCGAAAAGCGGAGTAATTTCGCAAGTGCTTAATTAGAAATTGATCAATCCTCACACCCTTTAAATAGGGTTCAACTCGGAATTGATAACGTGGAGGAGAAATCATCTGTTTTTCGGAGAGAGACGGGTTAAGTCTTGAAGAGAGTGGAAGAATGATTGATTATGAATGATGTTAGTCTATCGAGATAAGCTCGAGTCATAAAGAATCCTTCGATGAATATTCAACGCTCACCCGCCATACTGGCACTTCGGAAAGGATGTATTAATGGACCGTCGTAACTTTCTCAAAGCTGGAACACTTTCCGTTGCAGCAGCTTCTCAACTCACTGGAACTCAGGTTGCCAAAGCAACGCAAGCGAGCGTTTACGGGTCGGAGTCGTTGGTTCCGGCGGTCGCGCGTGAAGCTTCTTAAAACTGTTGCAGAGAACCCGAATGCAGATGTCGTGGTGATCGCCGATATCGACAGCAATCGCCTGCCGAATGCTGTGGAAGAGGTAATGAAACGGCAAAAGACACGTCCCGAAACCGTGAAAGATTTCCGTCAGATCGTTGACGATACGTCCATCGATGTCATGGTTGTTGGGACACCGGACCACTGGCATGCAATTCCCACGATCATGGGATGTCTGGCTGGAAAAGATGTCTATGTTGAAAAGCCGGATGGGAACAATATCGAAGAAGGCCAGAGGATGGTCGCCGCCATGCGGAAAATGGGAAGCGTCGTCCAGATGGGCTCTCAGCATCGCTCCACCACTCGTTTGCAATCAGCAATTGAATATGTCAAAGAAGGCCATCTCGGTCGCTGCATGTTCGCCAAGGCTTGGGAAAGTGCCAAACAGGGAAACATTGGAAAACCGGCTGATACGGATCCTCCTGAGGGAGTCGACTATGATTTCTGGCTGGGCTCTGCCCCCGAACGTCCTTTCAACCCCGTTCGTTTCCACGGGAATTGGCGCTGGTTCCACGACTATGGTACCGGCGACCTTGGCAACGATGGTGTTCATCGCCTTGATATGGCGGTTGCCCTGATGGACGCCGCCGCCGAAGCGAGTGGCGAACCCCCACTCGGATTACCCCGCAACATTCATGCTGCCGGTGGAAAATGGTACTTCGACGATCTGCAGGAATTTCCGGATACGATGCAGGTGACCTATGAGTACGAAGGGACAAGCCCCCGAATTCTGACTTATGAGATGAAGCTGTGGGCACCCTATAAATATTATGACGAAACCGAAGCGGCTGTCATTTATGGGGACCAGGGTTACCTCGTTATGGGGAACAGCTGGTGGCGAGCTTATACCACTGGGAATAAGCTGGTTAAAGAGGTCATTGGAGATAGCGACGAAGCTCCCCACATGCAGAACTTCTTTGACTGTGTGAAAAGCCGCGAGAAACCGGTCTGTGATCTGGAAACGGTCGGGCATCCTGCCTCTGTCCTGTGCCACTCAGGAAATATTGCCTGCCGACTGGGAAGATCGCTTGTGCTGGATGCTGACACCGAGACATTTGTAGATGACAAAGAAGCCAACGCGATGCGGGGACGCCCCGAATATCGCAAACCCTGGACCCTTCCAGAGGTGTAAATCAGAAGCAGACCTTCTCTGAATTGCCTGTTTTGACTTATTTGAATCGTCAGGACCGATACTCTTTAACTGAGTGGCACATTTATCCAAATTGACTGGAGAGGGACAACCGGAAGAGTCGACCTAAAGAACAGGTCTTCCTCTGGAGAGTCCCTTTCCAGGCGAGTCCCTCAGTTTTTCGGGAATAGGCAGCAGTGAGCTGCCTCGATTTGAATATCGCAGCACCGACAGGGAGGTTGGGGCATGCTTCTGCGTAAAGTAAACAACTGGAAATTGACACTGGTCATTTTGTCTCTGACGGTGACACTCACCGGGTGCGCCTCTTCTGGCGGTTTCCTGGCGAAAATGAAACCGAGTTCCATTCGTAAAGCATGGAATAAAACACAGACAGGACTGGAAGAGCCAGCGTCAGTCCATGAGTCCTATGCAAAATGGCAGGAGCAGCAGGGTAACCTGACCGAGGCGCGACAATCTTACGATTTCGTATTAGAGAAAAATCCGAAATCTGTGGAAGCGATTCTTGGTCTGGCCCGGTTGGACCAGCTCGCAGGCCAATCAGAACATGCAGAACAGATGATTCTGCGTGCACAGGCAATTTCTCAGAATGATCCCGCCGTCTTGAGTACGCTGGGTCAATTCTATGTCTCCCAGGGGCGATTCTCTGAAGCAACAGATGCACTTAAACAGGCTGCACATCTTTCTCCAAACGACACCTCTATCCAGTACAATCTGGGTGTGGCACTCGCTCGCAGCGGAGACCTCGACCGTGCACGTCCTTACTTCGTACGAACAGTCGGTGAAGCCGAAGCTCATTACAACATTGCTTTCATCCTGAATGAAATGGGACAATCTGTCGCCGCAGAACAGGAATTGATGGCTTCCCTCTCCAAGAAACCAAGCTTGCAGTCTTCACAACAGTTGCTCGGCGAGATTCGTGCTCACCACTCACAACTGATGTTGGCACAAAATCAGGGGATGCCCCAACAGCAGGCCTATCCCGCTCAGCAGTTTGCCGGAGCACAACCTGGCATGCCTGTAAATCAACCAGCGATGGGTGCACCGATCCAACAGGTTCAGGCCCAGGTGATTGGTCAGCCTCAGCAACAGGTCGTGGAAGCCTACTGGCAAAACCAGAACAACATGGCCCCTCAGAACCAGGTGATGCACGCCAGTGGAGTTGCTCAACCAAACGGGATGAATGTCCCCATGATTCAGCAGCAGGTAATCGGGGCACAGCCTCAAGTTCAAGGTCAACCACTTGAACAGTGGAATCCTCAGGGAGCCCGTTAATCGGTATTGCTCAACTGCTCACAAATAAAAAGAGGCTTCTCGAATTGAATCGAGAAGCCTCTTTTTTTATTAGTCTACTAACAGGATGTGACGATTAAGGTCAGTCTCTATCCGTTAGTTTCATGAGCAGTTTCAGAATTTCGATGTACAGCCAGACGAGGGTGACTAAGAGACCATAGGCTCCATACCACTCCATGTATTTAGGGGCTCCCTGCTGAGCTCCTGTTTCAATGAAGTCGAAATCGAGAACCAGACAGAGAGTAGCGACGATGACCACGACCACACTGAAGCCGATACCGATCAGACCACTTCCATGGATATAGGGAATATCTGAACCAAAGAATCGAAGCACCCAGGTGGCGATATAAACAAGAAAAATCGCACCCACTGCGGCGGTCATTCCCGCTTTAAATTTTTCGGTCGCTTTAATGAGGCCCATGTTATAGGCCGTCATCATGGCGAACAGGGTTCCAAAAGTCAGGCAGACGGCCTGGAAAACGATTCCGGGTGCTGCTTTCATGAACTGGGCCTGCACGATTGCCGAGACCGCACCTACAAAAAATCCTTCAGCAATTGCATAGGCAGGAGCTGCCCAGGTGGCCTGGCGAGGTGAGAAAAAGATCACCAGTCCAATCACCAGCGAAGCAATAATGCCTCCGATTGCCCAGGGGTAACCCGCTGACATGTTGGCCCCTTCGAGTCCTTTCATCGGGTCGATGATGCTCCAGGGTACAGCGCCAGCCAGAACAACCAACAAGACCAGGAACGAAGTTTTAATCGCCGTTCCTTTAACGGTCATCGTGTCGGTGCCCGCCATGCTGTGAGTGAACGTCTCAGTGTATTGATCCGAATTAAAGACGGGGTTGGACGAAAAAGCCATAAAGGGTTCTCCCTGAAGAGGTTGGATCCCACATCTGACAAGATTGAAAGGTGTCAGACAGGAATGGAGTGAAGGGTTGATTACATCCTTCTTTGAGTCCTCAAAAGGATGTACCTTCGCGCTGAGGTAGCAGCCATTCTAATCTGGCTAAACCGCCTGTACAACTGTTTTGGCCCATTTGAGGAAGTAATTTTAACAGACAACTCATAATACAAGTCGAACCTCAAAGTCACTCTGGTGTTTGCTGCTGGATTAGAACCTCTTTATGATGATTGAACAGACAACATGGATTAACTGAAATTAGATCTAGACGGCTGATTGCGGAAATCAGACGACCGGGAATATGAAATGCAGGAATTCTGGATTGATGTTGGTGGAACGTTTACCGATGTCCTGATGCGCAGCCCTGACGGAACTATTACTACTTTTAAAACACTCAGTTCGGGAATCACTAAGGGTTCGCTAGCGACCAGGCTAACCGGGCGACGATTTTGCGATCCCCTGCGAGTGGGTGATCCTGCTGATTTCTGGCAGGGTTATCAGTTCAAGCTTTACGATTCCACCGGCAAGTTGATCGCGCGAAGTGCGATAGCCTCCTTTGATGTTGAACGAGGTGAACTCGAACTGACTGACGAATTGCCGGAACTGTTGACTACAGGGGCGACTTACGAACTTTATGGCGGGGAAGAATCTCCCATTCTTTCGGTTCGTTTTCTTCTGGGGCTCCCTCTCGATGAGCCTATTCCTCCTGTCATCGTCAAACTGGGAACGACACGAGGAACGAACGCCCTCCTCACCCGCAGCGGGGCCAGAACAGCTTTCGTCACCACTGCCGGTTTTGGAGATATCCTTAAAATCGGAAATCAGGATCGTCCCCGGTTGTTTGATCTCAATATTCAAAAACCGGAACCACTGTTCGAACAGGTTGCTGAAATAAATGAACGCATGACAGTCGAGGGAGATGTCCTGATTTCTCCACAATCTGAAACAGTGCGAGCGCAACTTGAGGAGCTGAAATCCAAAGGCATCGAATCGGTTGCCATCTGCCTGATGCATGCGTTCGCGAACAGTTCACATGAAGAATTGATTGAAAAAATTGCCCGACAGGTTGGGTTTGAGGAAATCTCTCGATCGAGCCAACTCTCACCATTGATCAAAATCATTTCGCGTGGTGACACCACCGTCGTCGATGCCTACTTGAACCCGGTGCTGAAAGATTATGTCGCCCGGTTGCGATCCAGTCTGGGCGATTCGCGGCTGCAATTGATGACCTCGGCAGGTGGGTTGGTCAATGCAGCTCACTTCAGTGGGAAAGACAGTATTCTCTCCGGGCCAGCGGGAGGAGTCGTTGGCTTTTCCGAAGTCGGTCTGCAGGCAGGTTTCACCAAATCGATTGGTTTCGACATGGGAGGGACCAGCACCGATGTTTCCCGGTTTGAGGGGACCTTCGAACATGAATTTGAAACCCGCAAAGCGGGTGTGCGCATTGTGGCCCCCATGCTGGCAATTGAAACTGTCGCTGCGGGGGGAGGTTCTATCTGTGATTTTGATGGGGTTAAACTGCATGTTGGGCCCGATAGTGCGGGAGCCGATCCGGGGCCTGCCTGTTATGGAGCAGGTGGACCATTAACTGTTACGGATGTGAATCTGTATCTCGGGAAAATTCTCCCGCGTTACTTTCCTTTCCAATTGAATCTGGAAATCGTTGAGCAGAAACTGCAGGAGATTTGCGACCGCATCGCCGCGTCTCCACTTGGAAAGATTTATACACCAGAAGAACTGGCGACCGGCTTTCAGCAGATTGCCAATGCTAATATGGTCCGCGCGATTCGCAACATCTCGGTTGCGAAAGGTTACGACCCTTCCGAATATGCCCTGATCAGCTTCGGTGGAGCGGGTGGACAGCATGCCTGTGCTTTGGCACGTTTGCTGGGGATGCGAGATATCGTGATTCACCCTACGCTGGAATCTTGAGTGCTTATGGAATTGGTGTTTCTGATGTTCGTCAATTTGCCGAACGCTCAATTCTGAATGCCTATGACGAATCATTTGAAGAATCATTACCAGAGTTGTTCAGCGAACTCGAAACAGAAGCACGAAAGCAGGTTCTTGCTGAAGGTGTAAGCGAGGAGGCACTCCACCCCCCCGTTCGTTCGCTGGAACTTCGTTACAAGGGAGTTGATTCAACAATCAACGTTACTGAACCGGAAATGGGCATCGACTATAAAACGCGTTATGGCGAACTGCACCAACAGCGGTATGGATACCAGCACCAGACCCGCACTGTCGAAGTAGTGACGGCCAGAGTTGAGGTGGTTGGTCGGATGTCGCGTCCTGTCTGGCCACATCAGGATAAGATTTCTCAGACATTAAAATCTACAGAGACGACGCCGGTTCTGTTTGATGGTGAGTGGGTGACGACCTCCGTCTTTCATCGACGGGATTTGAATACCGGGAACCTCATAATTGGCCCTGCAATAGTCTGTGAACCGACCAGCACAGTGTTAATCGATCCTGGTTTTGAAGCGCGCATTGGACAACAGGGCGAACTTCTCATACAGGATATCAGCCAGGAATCAAAACTTCGAATTTCAGCAGAGGAAGTCGATCCGGTTCAACTCGAGATCTTCAATAATCTGTTCGCGTCGATCGCCGAACAAATGGGAGTAACTCTCCAGAAAACATCCTGTTCGACGAACGTGAAAGAGCGACTCGATTTCAGCTGCGCGATTTTCACACCGACCGGAGACCTGGTAGTCAATGCACCGCATATTCCCGTCCACCTGGGAGCAATGGGAGAAACCGTTCGGCATATCCTTAAAGATAACTCCGATATCGCTCCGGGAGATGTCTATGTGACCAACGACCCCTATCGGGGGGGCTCTCACCTCCCGGATGTGACAGTCGTCACACCGGTGCATGATAAAGAGACCAAAGAACTTCTCTTTCTCACTGCCAGCCGCGCGCATCATGCCGAAATAGGAGGCATTGTCCCTGGTTCCATGCCCCCCTTCTCGACCAATCTGGCCGAGGAAGGAGTCCTTATTCGCAATTTCAAACTGGTCGACCGGGGAGATTCACAAGAGGAAGCCTTACGTGAACTATTAAGTTCGGGGAAATATCCCTCCCGTTCGGTGGAGGATAATATTTCCGACATCTCTGCACAGGTGGCCGCCAATCAGAGTGGAGCCATTCAATTGCTGGAACTGGTTAAAAGGTACTCGCAACCGGTGGTGCAGGCCTACATGAAATTCATTCAACAGGCAGCCGCAGCTAAAATGCGTATGGCCCTGCGGGAACTTCCAGATGGCTGTTATGAACGAACCGATCACCAGGATGACGGTTCACCTGTCTCTGTAAAAATCACGAAACAGGGAGAGACGGCCCATGTCGATTTCACGGGGACAGGGCCAGTTCTGAAAACGAATTTAAATGCGAACAGAGCCATCGTCACGGCTGCGGTGTTGTATGTCTTCCGCTGCATGATTAATGAAGACATTCCTCTCAACAGTGGAGTTCTCGAACCGATCACTTTGCATCTACCCGAATGCCTGTTGAATCCGCCTGAGAAGGAACGTCCGGAAGATTGTGCCGCCATCGTCGGAGGGAATGTCGAGACGAGTCAGAAAGTTGTCGATGTGCTTCTTGGTGCACTCGGTCTAGCCGCAGCCAGCCAGGGGACGATGAACAATCTGACGTTTGGTGACAACACCTTTGGCTATTACGAAACCATTTGCGGTGGAAGTGGAGCTACCTCGACTGCCCATGGCGCGGACGCCGTGCATACTCACATGACCAACACCCGAATGACCGATCCGGAAGTATTCGAGCGTCGCTACCCGGTTCGCTTATGGGAGTTCGGAATTAGAAAAGGTTCCGGAGGAGCTGGTTTATTCAAAGGAGGGGATGGCATCGTTCGCCGGATGGAGTTTCTGCGACCACTCAAAGTTTCCATGCTGTCAGAACGTCGCGGGGACTATCCCCCCTTCGGTCTTGCGGGGGGAGAAGCTGGCGCAATTGGCGTCAACTCATTCAAAAAATCAGGTGCGGAAGAGTTCGAAAAACTGGGCGGAAAGTTTGCCACCGAGGTCGCGGCAGGAGATCAACTCCTCATTGAGACTCCAGGTGGGGGTGGTTACGCCACTTGAAGGTTTGCCGCAGAGATCTATTAATATAGTGTCAGGCCAGGATATCCTGAAGTACATGTCCATGGACGTCGGTCAGTCTGACATCGCGTCCGCTGTAGCGAAATGTCAGTTGTTCGTGGTTGATGCCGAGCTGATGTAAGACGGTGGCCCACAGGTCGTAAATCGTAATTTTGTTTTCGACGACGTGATAGCCAAACTCGTCGGTAGCTCCGTAGATGGTTCCCCCTTTGAAACCACCACCTGCCATCCATACGCTGAATCCGAACGGATTATGGTCGCGTCCATCGGAACCTTGCGAGAAGGGGGTCCGACCAAATTCACCCGCCCAGATGACGATTGTCTCTTTGAGCAGGCCTCGTGCTTTCAAGTCTTTCAGTAATCCGCCGATCGGTTGATCGACCTGTTCCGACATATTCGAGTGACCGATTTTGAGGCCACCATGCTGGTCCCAGGGGTTGGCAACCTGCCCATCTCCTTCATTTTGCGGCAGACAGGTGAGTTCAATAAACCGAACCCCCTGCTCGACCAGTTTTCGTGCGAGCAGGCATTGTCTTCCGTAATAACGTGTCATCGGGTTTTTCGCATTGAAGCCATACATATCTAATGTCGCGGCAGTTTCTCCTTCGAGATTGCAGATTTCAGGGACAGCTGTCTGCATGCGGTAAGCCGTTTCATAATTCCGGACAGCCGCCTCAATCTGTGCATCGTTACGAGTTGTCTGTAGATATTGCTGATCGAGTTCATTGATAAACGCGAGCCGCTTACGCTGAATACCATCCTTTTCTAATGGATTGATATTGCGGATCGGTTCCTGCTTATCAATGTTCATTTGAGAGGCCTGATGCTCCGCGGGTAAATATCCACTGCTCCAGAGTCCGACGCCCCCGTGCGGAGTTCCGGATGGGCCGCTTTTAAGTACCACGTAACCGGGCAGATTTTCGTTCTCAGTTCCCAGGCCATAATTAATCCACGCCCCGGCACTCGCATGACCAATGAACGGGAACCCGGTGTGAAAGACAAAGTTACCCTGTGCATGCTCGTTGACTGCACTTGTCATCGAACGGATCACGGCGATTTCGTCGATGCTCTCTGCAACATGCGGAAAGAGCGAACTGACAGGTAGACCACTTTCGCCATAATTCTTGAATTCGAATGGTGACCCGAAGATATTCCCATTGTTGTTGAACTGAGTTCGCTCAACTTTCACTGGCATCGGTTGGCCATGCATTTTATTGAGCAAAGGTTTGGGGTCGAAGGTATCGATATGTGAGGCACCACCAGACATGTAACACAGAATCACATGCTTCGCTTTCGCCGGGAAATGGGGCTGCGATGTTGTCGTTTCCGCCCAGCCCCGTTGGCCCATCAATCCGGAGAGCGCCAGCATGCCGAATCCGGAAGAAGCTTTTTGAAGTACTTGTCGACGTGAATAAACTGGATATGACATGATTAGTCTCGTTTCAGTATTTATTTCTATCCGCAGATTCCAGCTGATTAATAATGGAGAGGGAGCTGATTACTCAAAGTAAATGAAGTTTTTCAGATTGAAAATCGCGTGTCCCAGTTCTATCCAGGCTTGATCAGCTCCAGGGCGTTCACCCAGAGACTCCAGCTTGAGCTTTAACTCGCTTAACGTGGATTCATGCCCCATCAACTTCTGAACTTCTTCAGGAGTCAGCTCCGCTCGAATTTCGCCTGGCGAAACATAGACACCCATAGATTTAGAGGTCGTCGCAACTTCAGCAGCAGTTAAGGCACGGTCGTAAAGTCTGGCCTCCAGAATACGCCCCTTTAACAATCGATTGCCAACACCCGGGAAGTGCCTCAATCCGAAGAGCAAGTTCGATTCATTTCTCTGGAACGCTTGCAGAGGTGCTTTGCGTATCGAATGTCCGTAAAGTTTCCCGTTGCGGTAGCAGGTAATATTTCCGGCTTGATCATAAGTGATGGCGAGATGCACAGCTTCTGTCAGTACGTCTGTGTCATCCGTCCCCTGAAAATCCAGAGTACGTGCGAAATTGTTGGAACCGGCCAGCCATTGCCGTGGTTTTATTTCTCCGATGACGATGGAATCGAAGAGAATCCCATCCGTTCCCTGCAGGGTCATCACTCCCCCTCCCTGCTGTTCCAGGTTGTCCAGGATGACCCACGCTTCGAGTGTTTTTTCATGAATCGTTTCTGGAATAGGGACAGTAGAGACGTATCCTTTTCCATCCAGAATTAAGGCTCCCTCTTCCAGACGTGCTGAGCCATTCAATTCACCGTGTAGTTGTCCAAACTTGTCCAGCAGATCTTCGTCAAAGTCCCAATATGCGATTGGCTCCGGTATGGGACCGAGGTTGACAGGGTCGATTTTATCAGCCAGCAATTTTCTTCTGGCCGGTTCAATCAGTTTTTCAATCGCCTGCTCCGTCCTCTGGACTTCGTTTTCAAGTTCTGCATACTGCAAATCAAGTTGTCCGTAATCTTCAGAGAGAGTATTAACCAGTTTGAGGGACTGCGCGAGTTCAACTTTGCTTGGTTCACGTCCCAGTGCCTGTTCAAACATGATTTTTATCTGCGACTCGGCATCAAGGTCCGGGTAGTCCGCTTCCAGTAATTTGATCCATTTTTGTGCGCTTTGATGGATAAACGGATCGTTCAGCATGGTCAGGGATTGTCCCGGAACATTGGTCACATCCCGCCGACCTTGCGTGGCAAAGGGGGTTGGTGCATCAAAGGTGGTTAAAAAGGGATCGAGTTTATTTCGCTGAATAAGTTCGTAAACGGAGCGTCGTTTCTGTTTCTTGTCGAATTCATTTCCCGGTCCATACATTGTCAGATCAAGCTGGCCTGAGATGGCGAGGATCGAATCGCGTATCGCTTCGGCTTCCATACGTCTTCGACTGGCATGTGACCAGTACCTGTTGTCCGGATCTTCACGTGCGGTGAGATCACTCTCTGCAGCAGAACGTTTGAATGTCTCGGAGGTGACGATGAGTCTGATCATTGATTTAATCGACCAACCATCCGTTCCAAAACGGTGAGCCAGATAATCAAGTAATTCGGGGTGCGTCGGTTCTTCTCCCAGCTTGCCGAAGTTGTCGGGCGTGCGGACGAGGCCAGCGCCCATCAGATAGTGCCAGAGCCGGTTGACAATCACGCGTTTTGTGAGTGGATTGTCCTCACGAACGGTGTCACGGGCGAGTTCCAGACGACCGCTGTCGTTCGAGTCGTAAGCTGTTTCATTGATTGCTTCGAGGAAACGGCGGGGGACATCCTGATTCAATTGCTTGTGATTGCCACGCACCATTAAAGGTTGATCGACGACATCAGATTCCAGTAAACCGGGAACACGGGTGGGGACGGGGACTTCGCCTTCGAGTCGCCGGTAGTCGGAAATTAATTCCTGTAACTCTGTACTCAAGGCATGATTGGGAAGCAATTCCGCGCTCACCAGCTGGTTCAGCAGTAATGCCTCCGCATCGGTCAGGTTTCCACTTTCCCAATGAGCGAGTGCATTACGAGTCGTATTGATAAGAGCCGCTCTGATCGGTTTCAGAGAGTCAACGGGCTGATCGCCCAGACTGGTCATCAGTGGAGTCAGGTATTCGAGATCATAAGCTGGAGGGGGTTCACTCCCCTGTTCAAAGAGCACAACTTCGCGTAAACCGATCCACGAACGTTGATTGCCTGTAACCAGAATGGGTTGATCCTCGGAAGTCGTTGCCTCCAGGTGAATGTCATCACCCTCCCAGTAATCGAGTTTATGCTTGGTCCAGACCCACTCACTCCCATTATTAATACGTCGGATGGGATAAATGGTGCCTGAGCGGGGGTAATGCTGCACCGCATAGCGGGTCATTGCATTTTGATCGCCGATTGTGCGGAACCAGAGATCGTATTTTTTATCTAGATGAATTCTGGGTGACGAAAGGACAGCGCGATGCTTGCTTGAAAGTGAGTGGGAATAGACTCCTGCCGGATAGATACCGGTGAGTATTTTATCTCCACTCGGAGCCAGGCTGAATTCTCCAGTAGAGGAGACTCTCTCAGTCAGACCATTTCCATCTCGATGCCAGGGTAGATAGTCCTCCTGATTATCGAAGGTCCAGTGTTGACCGTACTCTCTTTTTTGATGCCGTTTGATGTGGTTCTGTTCTGATTTCCAACCCACGACTATTTTATCCCAGGCTGCTTTGAATTCTTCCTGGTTTGCCGTTGAACTTAGCTGTTTCCAGATGTTGAGTAGTTCGCGACGATCCTGCGACTGATTGATGCGGTCAGCCAGTGCTTGATCCGGTGCTGTCAGTTGAGGTGAAATCTGCTCAACTGAATTCTGCCAGCCTTGAATCAATTCGGATTTGATTTTTGTTTTAAGAGCTTGTAACTCGTCCTGATGCAGATGTTGAACTTCGGGCAGGTTGATGTCGTTGGTGGCGGGGCGAGTCGAATCCAGAATGCCGAACAGAGCATAGAAGTCGGTCTGGCTGATCGCATCGAACTTATGGTTGTGACATCGGGCACAAGAGACGGTCAAACCGAGGAAAGCTTTCGAATACACATTGATCTGGTCGTCGGTGAAACGGACTTTCTCATCAAGAGCATCTGTCGGTGAAAAACCATGAAAAACCATTCGCCAATGAGCCGTCCCAATCGCCGATTCATTGATCCCCTGCTCTTTATCTACTCGAGGTTCAGGAAGGAGGTCCCCGGCGATGTGCTCCCTGACGAGTTGATCGTAGGGGACATCATTATTGAGAGCACGAATGAGGTAATCCCGATAACGAAAGGCGAAAGGAATGCCCGGGTCCCCTTCCGAACCATGGGTATCGGTGTAACGAACCCAGTCCATCCAATGCCGCGCCCATCGTTCCCCGAAACGTTTAGAGGACAGATAACCATCGACCAGTTTTTCATACGCATCGGGCGATTGATCTTCCAGGAAGTAATCAATCTCTTCCGGAGTAGGAGGAAGACCTGTCAGCACGAATGAAAGACGACGAATTAAAGTCCGTTTGTCCGCTTGAGAAGACGCTGTGAGTCCCTTTTCATTCAATTTCTGCTGGATGAACAGGTCAATCGGATGAGTGGAACTCGTCCCTGTTGCCGCGGGAATTTCCGGGTTTGTGACTGGTTGAAAACTCCACCATTCTTTTCGTTCGTTTAGCGTCTTTTCCCAGGAAGTCACAGCCGTATTGTTGATGGAAGCTGGTGTGGCTCGCGGATCGGGAGCTCCCATCTTAATCCAGGTTTCAAAGTGAGCGATTGTCTCCTCATCCAGGCGATCCCCCCCCTGAGGCATTTCGAGACCTTCCAGTTCGTGCTTCAGAACCTTGATCAACAGGCTTTTTGCGGGGTTTTTGAAGTTGAACAGAGGTCCTGAATCTCCCCCTTTCAGACAGGCTTCGCGAAAGTCGAGTACCAGCCCCCCTTCGGCGGCCTCGCCACTTTTATGACAATCGTAACATTGTTCGGCGAGTACAGGACGAATGTGTGATTCGAAAAACTCAAGTTGTTCGTCGGTGATTTTCTGCTCGCCCTGCGTCGCAGCTGGAGTTTCTTCGTTAGCGCTCAACAGCAACTCTCTATTCAGCATCCAACCTGTCATCAGCAGCAGGGCGAGAACGCTGAGTAGACCTGGGTGCGAAAAGCGTTGTTTAGAATGAGGGCCTGTTTCCGGGAGCATCTTGGAGTCCTTGATGATCACTTCAGTTGATTTGGGAGAGAGTGTGAGTGGCGGATGTTAACCCTGCCGTTTGAATTCCTCGGTGGCGATTCGCGCCCCTTCTTTGACGATCTGCGCTGTGACTTCCCATTCATCTTCAGGAATACGGGAGGCAGGGCCAGCGATGGTGATGGCGGCAACGGGCTGGTCATGACGATCAAAAATGGGGGCGGCTATACAGTGAATGCCATCGAGTCCTTCGGCCCGGTCTACGGAATAGCCCTGCTTGCGGATTGTTGCGAGCTCTGTTTGAAAGTCGGTTTTATTCGTGATCGTGTTCGCAGTGAATTTCTTGAACTTGATCCGGTCCACCAGGTCCTCCCGCTCACCTGCTGGAAGAAAAGCGATGATCGCCTTACCGGGAGCATTGCTGTAGCAGGGACAACGGGCACCGATATCAGCTGAGTATTTGAACGGATGCGTCGACAGAAGCTGCTCGATCATCACCATCTCTGTGCCGATCAGGCAGCAGAGCTGCGTGGTCTCCGCTGTGGCATCGCGAATTGTCCGCATCGGGGTAATCGCACATTCATGCAGGCTGCGTCCGCTCGACTGCGGCTGCCCCAACAGGAGGAATCGATTCGTCAGAAAGAACTTTTTCGTTCGCGGTTCACGCGTCAGATAACCCAGCTCGACCAGCACATTCGCGATTCGAAATGCGGATGCCGTCGGGAACTGCAACTGCTCACTCAACTGGGTAACAGTCGCCCCTTCCGGCTGCTGGGAGAGGTATTCCAGAACAGCCAACCCCCGCTGCAGGTTCGGTGCCTGAGATTTCGTCGTCAGTAATTCATCACCCGTCGCCATGCGTCGCCCCGGCTCATAATCTGGTGAAATTTCAATTGTGAAAATGATTTCTAATGTGAAATAGTAAACGTGGGGACCCACTCTGTCAACGAAATTCGAACAAATGCGCGCAGTTGCACCCTGCAAAGTGCGTCATGTCAAACGCATGAATTAGCGAGAGTTGGTCATTCCCAAGCGGCTTTTCACTACATTGAAGTGAGTGAATGAGGCATTCATTGTCGGTTTAATGGACATAGACCAACCGAGAGCAGCTCTTAAATAAACCGGGTATTCGTCTCCAGAAACCGGGTGGAGCTTAAGAGATGGAATCGCATCGCGGCGGCGGCGGTTTCGGGGAGTTTCTGTTCCAGGGCGGAGAGAATTTCGAGGTGCTCGTGGTATTCCCGTTTGAGAATTTCGGGGGCATCGCTGGAATAGGAGTAGGTCAACAGCTTAAAGCTCATGCATTTGCGAATTGATTCCCGAAGAGGCAGGTTTCCGCATGCTTCAGCAATGGTAATGTGGAGTGCGTAATCGAACTGGTTCGCTGCATCTTTCCAACTGTTGGAGTTCATGGGATCGGCTGCGTCGGCCAGCTTTCTCAATTCCTGAAGTTGATCGGATGTCAACAGACGCGCCGCTTTTTCAGTGGCGGGAGGTTCGAGCAGGATGCGAAGTTCGTGAATATCCATCAACCAGCGCTCGGCACCCGGCACGACTGTCGCCCTGTGATTTTTTTCCTGGGTCACAATGCCGTCATGCAGCAGACGGCTGAGGGCCTGAAGAATGGGAGTGCGGCTCAGGTCGAGTTCTCGCGCCAACCGGGTGCTTTTGAGTTCTGTTCCGGCGGGGAGTTCACCCGTGATGATTTTATGTAAAATCTGGTAGTACGCTGTTTCGGTGAGTGTCGAATCAGATGTCAGTTCTACCGATTGAGACGAGCTGGCTGCAGAGTTCATGAAGGAATGAGAACTTCGAATTTAAGAAATTTAATGTGAATTGAGATGTTCTGAGGCAAGCGACAGGTTACTGATCTGTCTATCGTCCGGTTTCGTAGTGGCAAGTGCAACCGACAGTTGAGTTTTTCAATGGCTCTGGATTGTAAACTTGCCGTCAGGATGTTTTGAACGGTTTCGTTTCAGCAGACGATCCAGGTTCGATTTCATAAGAATCAATTGATGTTTAAGCGGCAGTATGATTATTTAATCCTCGGACAGGGAATCGCAGGCAGTTGTGTTGCCTGGGAGCTGTGGCGCCGGGGAAAAACAGCTTTGATTGTCGATCGCGAAGAGTCTGTCACGACTTCTCGCGTCGCTGCCGGGTTGATGACCCCTGTGACTGGGCAGCGCTTAGTCCCCAGTTGGAAATTTCATCAATTTCGTGAGGTGGCGATTCCTTTTTATCGTGAGATTGAAGTCTTAACGCAGTCTGAATTTTATCGTGAATTCCGGATGTTGCGGATTTTTCAACAATCAAAAGAGAAAGAGCTCTTCCTCAGAAAAAAAGAAGAATTAAAATCGTATGTAGAGAACGACCCAAACTCGCCTCCCTCAATCGACTCTACAAAGCTGGAAGCGAGGTGGGGAGGATTTGAAATGCCTTTGGCTGGTCAACTTCGCACTGTTCCCTTTCTGGATGCAACGCGAAATTTTTTCAGGGAAAGAGACCTCTTTCTTACCGGAGAATTGGATCTGTCTGCTGGTCTGAAAATAATTCCTGACCAGCCTTTGCAGTTTCCGGGATGGGGAGTGAGTTCAAACCGGTTGATCTGTTGTCAGGGATTTTCGGGTTCTCAATCAGATTGGTTGACACATCTCCCCTGGAAGCCAGCTAAAGGAGAAATTCTCACTTTGCGAATTTCGGGACTGGATGAATCGAGAATTCTGAATGCGGGTTTGTGGGTCATTCCTCTGGGGCAGGATCTTTACCGGGTTGGTTCCACTTACGAGTGGCATCAACTCGATCAAATTCCAACAGAAACCGGAAGAGAGGAGATCTGCCGACGATTGCGGTCGTTCTTAAAGTTACCTTTTGAAATCGTTGATCATCAGGCGGCGGTTCGTCCGAGTATGGAGAATCAGAAACCTGTTGTCGGTTGCCTGCCTGAAGAGCCGCGAATTGCATTTCTGAATGGTCTGGGCTCAAAGGGAGCTTTGATGGGGCCGTTACTGGCTCAACAACTTATTGATCATCTGGAGCGGGGAACAGCACTCGATCCGGAAATTGACCTGACTAATAAATGAACTAAGCGGATTACTGATGCGGTTAACGGAACAAGCTCACGAAGTTTTAAAATCAGTGCTTCAACCGGGGGACGTGGTGGTAGATGCCACGGCCGGGAATGGTTTTGATACCCAGTTTCTCGCCGAGCAGGTGGGCGAAAATGGACGGGTGTTTGCTTTCGATATTCAGCAGGAGGCGATTGACCAGACAGCTCTCAGGCTGATGAACGCTGACCTGTCGCAAGTGACTCTGTTCTGTGTCTCCCATGCTGATATGTTCGAATACATCCCTCCTGAATATCATGGAATGATCAAGGCGATCATGTTCAACCTGGGTTATCTTCCGGGTGGAGACAAACAATTGATTACGCAAACCGACACCTCTCTGGAAGCGCTGGAGCAGGCGATCCAGTTACTCGCACCGGGTGGGTGCCTTTCGATCCTGCTCTATCCGGGACATGATGGAGGAGATCGGGAGGCAGCAGCGGTTGAAGACTGGTGTCAGGAGTTGGATGATGCAGAATTCCGCCTGGAATCAATCGTTCAGGAGAACCCGAAGTCACCCCGTTTATGGATTGTGCATAAGCAACTCGATTCATGAATCGAGTTTAAGTACAACCCGGGCGAGCAGATCATCCTGGATCGACTGTACGCTCCACTGGCCGCATCGCGATAAATCTTCTCCTCGGTAATGGGCGTACCACTCTCCTGCTGCGTTCTGATTGAGCGTAACCTGCTGGGGATTGAAGCCTTCTCCCTGTTGATTGGCTGCTTTGTAAGTTGCCTCTTTCAATGCCCAGATGGCGCTGGTGAGCTGGGTGGAATCTCCTCCTCCCTGTATGATGGTTTTCTCTGAATCGGTCAGCGCCCAGTCGAATTGAGTTGGAGAGATCGAAGCGGGAGTAATGAGATCGATTCCGATTGAGATACCCGGTTCCTCACTCCAGTCGACGGCGACTCGGCTATCGCTGTGGGTCAGGCTGAAGCACCCCGGGAGTAATTGATTCTGATAATGAATCAAAGGGCGAATCCCCTGCCTCTGGTCATTCCGGGTCTGAATGGTCAGTTCTCCGGGAGCGATCTTCCGTTCTTCCAGAAGCATTAAGCGGAGTAATTTTCGCCCGGCCAGCCAGGTCGAACGCCTGGTTTCGGCTTTCAGGATACTCAGTTCAGCCTGTTCAGGGGGAGAAAGCAACTCCTCCAGAGGGGGAAGTTCCAGCCGATCCCACTCGCTTTCGACCTCTGCAAACGTCATAATCCGTAAATAGGGCACAAAATGCTCGCATTTCCAGGGGAGAATACCATTTTGCCGGTCTAAATCCGGGTTGTTCCAGACCGGGTCATAAACTGAGAATAGAAAAATATGCTCTCTCGTCCAAGATCAGAGGCTTCCGGACGAATGAAACCCAGATGGAGGAATGGGGTTAATACGCAGGATGTGCAAAGATTGGGTGGTCAAAACCACCACAGGTCAGAATCGAATAAGCCGTGAATGAATTACAGGATATCGTGATTAAAGACGTGGAACCAGCTGGAGAACCGGCAGCCGAATTGGAGAATACCGAGAGGAAGAACAGCGAGTTCTGGCGCAAGTCATTACACATGCTGCCCGGTTTACTTCCCTTCTGGTTGACGACGCTCCCTTATGAGGACCCCCTGGAACGTCATTCCCTGGTGTTTGTCACGCTCATTGCTGCGGTCCTGACGCTGTTATTCATTGTCATGCAACGCGTTGTGCGTCGAAATAATGAGTCCGACTTCCTGTTAACCACATTGAGCTATCCCGTCATTGTGATTGGAAGTCTCTGGCTCTTTCCCGGTCAGATTGAATTCGCCTGCGTGATTGTGGTCATCCTCGCTTTTGGAGATGGAAGTGCCTTTATCGGTGGTAAGACTTTCGGGCGTAGAAAGCTTCCCTGGAACCGACAGAAATCTTGGGCGGGTTGCATCTCTTTTGTGCTGGTTGCCGGGCCAGTGGCAACTTACCTGTTTTATCAAGTCGCAAAGCCTTCCGTCTCGCTACCGGTCGCTTTGTTCTGTGCGGGAACGGCGACAGTCCTGGCGGCAATCGCGGAATCGATTGATACAAAGCTCACGGACAATCTGCGTGTGGGGCTTGCTGCCGCAGTCGGTGTGATGGGGACCTGGTTTTTAGTCGCTTAAATGCTCAAATCGAGTCACAAAAGCGGCAGAAACAGCAGGTTTTCGACGCATTTACAACGGAACTTGAAAATTAGTTGCTTTAATATGTAGCGACTTTAATGGATTTGACGATTTCTTATCTGAAAGGTGTTTTCATATTTGTAGATTTGGGAACCTTTGCTAGAATCGGCATGTACAGATTCACGGATTGTTTCTGTCTTGTTCATCTAGAGATTCCTGTCTACTCAAGATCATCTCTTACAAAACAAAAGAATTCTGCTTCAAGAATTCATCGATCTCCGTTCCTGGTTGGCAAGGAGGCCAAATAGTGCGTACGGGAAAAATATCAGAGCGTTTAGACGTCCAGATTCGTTGGCTTATTCGCCGGGACATGCCGGAAGTGCTCGAAATCGAGCAATCCAGCTTTGATCATTCCTGGACTGAAGAAGACTTTCTCTGCTCCCTCCGACAACGACACTGCATTGGCATGGTGGTTGAGCTGAATGACGAGATCATCGGATACATGATCTACGAGCTGCACAAAGTCAGCTTGCGAATTCTCAACTTCGCTGTTGCGGAACCATATCGCCGTCACGGAATTGGCGTGCAAATGATCCAGAAGCTGATTGATAAATTATCTCAGCAGCGTCGCAGTGAAATTGAACTGACAGTGCGTGAAACCAATCTGTCCGCCCAGAAATTCTTCCATTCACAAGGTTTCCGAGCTGTGAATGTGATGCGAAGTCATTACAACGATACAGAAGAAGATGCCTACCTGATGCGATATCAGTTAATGGAAACTCCCGACTGGCTACCCTTCGAGGGAGTACGCAATCGGTTGACGGCCTTCAAAGATGCCGCCTGAAGCCAGGCTTCAAATCATTAAGAAATTCAAAGGGACTCTTCTGGAGTCCCTTTTTTATTGGATTGGGCGTGAAAGAATTGCTACTCTGATGAAATTCATCTGTAGTCTTTTTCGCAGCTGTTCAAGAGGATTTCTAAATGAAGTGTCAAAACTGCGGTCATGATGTCGATGTGGAGGAAACTCACAGGCGTGTCCGACATGCGTACTTTCGAGGTCGACTGACTACCTGGGATGATTTATTTACTCAGGCAGCAGAATTTGCCACCTTGCAGGGACGCGATAATGTTATCTCTATTTCTCATTCTGAAGATAAGAGTGATGGAGTGATTACTGTCTGGTACTGGGGGAGGTAATGAGAAATGGACGATCAACAGCAAGATTCCCGGTCTGAAGAACAGGTTGAGCTAGAAATTGTCGAGGAACCAAGTCGCAAAGACCTGTCCGGAAAAGAGTCCTACAACATCGTGACCGACACGCTGATCGGCTATAACGGGCGACGGAGTGATAATGTCTTTCAGGCAAAAGCGATTGGCATCAGCCTGCTGTTGGGAGCCGTGCTGGGAACGGTCTACATCATGCTGTTTGACCCTTCCACCCCCTGGCCCGTTGGGGCAATCGGGGGGACTCCTGGGATCATTCTGGGACTCTTCGGGAGTGGATTCTATTTGATGATTTATCGCATGGTGAAGCACCTGAAGGGAGATCATGACTGAATCTTGTCCAAGATAAGTGTGGCGACTTTTAGACGCGAAAGTCTCTGA
This sequence comes from Planctomycetaceae bacterium, assembly GCA_041398805.1. Lineage (GTDB taxonomy): Bacteria > Planctomycetota > Planctomycetia > Planctomycetales > Planctomycetaceae > Polystyrenella. The sequence goes on from JAWKUC010000013.1 coordinate 139,404, forward strand.
AAACGTGGTTCTGCGCGCCAGTAACCGCCAAGGTCTAATGTGACCCTCAGTAGCTTAAAATCCCTGAAAATTACGGGTTAAAATGCGGAAACAGGTCGTTTTTGAACATCTGTCGCTGGCAGGGGATTCGGGGTTTCTGTTATATTCCCTCCTCTGACTGGCACCCGGATTGTACAAATTGTTTTGTACAGGTCGCTGGTCGTGAACCCTTAACACCTGATTCTACTCCACTTCGCCCCCCTTCTAATGCTCCTTTCCCCCCTGTTGCGAACCGGTCCAAGAACCCGGCAACAACAGCGCTTTCGAAAGTGGTTGAGTAGAAGACTTCGGGAAGACTGCTCCGGGCAATATCATCTGAGATGATAAAATTCTCAGCTGCCTGTTGAGCCAATCTTTTCACCGTGGACGTTTTCCTGAGTACTGTTTCAGATTCTGAGAACCATTTCAGTTTTCGAATGCTCAAACAGTTCCCGAGTTCCTGATCAGGTAGTCTTAATGACAGACTGGAATTACTGAGAATGGTTGATCGCCACTGCTACGTGACTTCAATGTTGATGACGAAGAAATTCAAAATATCATGGGAGACGACTCCCTGCTGGCGGCTGAAATTGCCGAGGGCGAATCCGCAATGGATGAGCTCTACAACGAGCTGGCTTCCAATGTCGATGTAAACCAGATCATCGAAGGAACGATTATTCGAGTCGACGGCGAAGAGGTCCTGGTCGATATCGGATACAAAAGCGAAGGAGTTGTCTTTCGCGATGAATGGTCTGAAGAAGAAGAAGCTCCCGAACCTGGCCAGAAAGTACAGGTTCTGCTGGATGAGATCGAAGATCATCTCGGCTTCATTCTGCTTTCAAAACGAAAAGCAGATCGCATTCGCGAGTGGGAAAAGATTATCGAGACCCACAAAGAAGGCGATATCGTCAAAGGAACTGTTGTTCGCAAAATCAAAGGTGGTTTGCTCATCAACATCGGTGTGAACGTCTTCCTGCCTGCAAGTCAGGTCGATATTCGACGTCCTTCCGACATCGCCGATTTCATTGGTGAAGAAATTGAGTGTGTCATCCTCAAGATTGATGAAAACCGACGTAACATCGTTGTCTCCCGTCGTAAACTTATCGAAGACAAACGGGAACGTCTCAAATCAGATATTCTTTCCGATCTGGAAGAAGGTCAGATTCGTACCGGTACCGTCAAGAACATCGCCGACTTCGGTGCCTTCGTGGACCTCGGTGGAATTGACGGCCTGCTGCACATTACTGACATGAGCTGGGGTCGTATTGATCATCCTTCCCGCATGGTCGAAATCGATCAGGAAATCGAAGTGATGATCCTGAACATTGACCGTGACAAAGAAAAAATTGCTCTGGGTCTGAAACAGAAAACAGCCAGCCCCTGGGACAACATCACCGAGAAATATCCTGTCGGTGGTAAAGTAGAAGGTGAAGTCGTCAACGTGATGACTTATGGTGCCTTCGTGAAACTGGAAGATGGTATCGAAGGTCTGGTTCACATCAGTGAGATGTCCTGGACCAAACGTATCAATCACCCCAACGAACTCGTCAACATTGGTGACAAAGTAGAGGTGGTGGTCCTCGGTATCAACGAAGACAAACAGGAAATTTCACTCGGCATGAAACAGACCCAGCCAAATCCCTGGGACGATGTTACTGCCAAGTACCCCGAGGGTGGACGGGTCAAAGGTACTGTTCGCAATCTCACCAACTACGGTGCCTTCATCGAACTTGAAGAAGGTGTCGATGGTCTGCTGCACGTCAGCGATATGTCCTGGACCCGCAAAATCTCTCACGCCAGCGAAATGCTGAAAAAGGGAGACGAAATCGAGTGCCTGGTCATCTCTGTCGATGAAGAACGCCGTCGTATTGCTCTCGGTCTCAAACAACTCGACAACGACCCCTGGGCGAACGAAATTCCCACCAAATACGCCGTGGGACCATCGTTACCGGTACCGTTACCAAAATCACCAACTTTGGTGTCTTTGTACAACTGGAACCGGAACTCGAAGGTCTGCTGCACGTTTCCGAGCTGGCTGACGAGAAAATCGAGAAACCCGAAGACGTTGTCAAAGTGGGTGAAACAATCGAAGTTCGCGTCCTGCGAGTTGACGAAGACGAGCGTAAGATCGGTCTGAGTCGCAAACTGGAAGCGGACGAAAACGAAGAAGTTCCTGCTGGCGAAGAGTCATCCTCTGAAGCAACAGAACGGAAACGTCCTGAAGAACTCAAAGGGGGAACCGGTGGTTCAGCCGGACCTCTCTTCTCAATGGGAGCAGCCGAACCTGAAGCGACAGAAGGTGGCGAAGAATCTTCAGAAGAAGCTTCTGAGTAAATCTGATTTTCAGATCATCTCTATGATCTACACATAAAACGACAGCCTGCTTTCAGTTTTTGAAAGCAGGCTTTTTTGTTTTGATGCATAATTTAAACTGATTCGGTGATTATGGAAGTGTTGATCGTGTGAGTCATCTCGTTCATTCGCCATTTCATTATTGCTTCTCCACTCAGCGGAGATCAAAATAGCTCTGTCTGGTCAAAGTGTCACTATTTCTATTGATTTGCAAATGCATAGGGTCTTCTCGCGTGATGCTAGCCGAATCCTTACAGGAGATGGGACATGTCCTTTTTTTGCTGTCTAAGTATTTATATTGCTAAGGTGATTATCAATCGCAGCAACCTCTTGTTGGGTACGATAATGATCGTTTTCGTTCTATTGACAGCATCCGATCCTTGTTATTCGCAGAAAAAAAAAGGAGGGGCAAAAAGCAAAGGTGCTCCCAGTTGAGATAAGGGATAATATATTTATATCGGAGGAAGATCCTGAAGCAGAAAACAAAACTATAACAGGCGTTGCGGTTGATGAGGCAGGAACACCATTAGCTAATGCGAAAATCGTGATCGATATAATGAGGGAGAACGTTCGCAGGTATAGCATTTATTCTGGTACTTCAACATCTGATGGGAAATTTTCGATTAGGTTTCCAGCTGTATTTTGGGGATTGGATGACACAGTGAGGATAATGGGTGTGTCGGAAGATAAACGTTTAGCAGCATTTGAGTCTTTTAAGAAAAGCAGTCTCGACGAAATCTCTGATTTGAAACTGGTGTTTGAGGAGCCAGTGACTATTAGATTTGTAGTGTTAAATGAGCATGGTAAGGCAGTGCCTGAAGCTACAGTTGGGTACACTCCACCTCAAGCGTTATTTGCCGATTCTACGGAGACTGATGATGAAGGGAATGCTACCCTCGCAATTCCGGCAAGTCTCCCTATCATCGGGACGTTCGCATTTAAGTGTGAAGAAGGAATAGGAATTCGTGATTTGCATGCCGATGTTGGTATGGAGTGGGCAGAGTTATTTGCTCAAGGGAATCAAAGAAACGAATCCTGGGAACAATTCTCTTCAAGAAAACTTAGAGCATCTAATATTGATAAAGATCAGAAGATAACGACACACGGCCACTCCAGGCTGAAAATAAAAGTAATTGACAACGACGGTAAGCCCGTACCAGATGTCATCGTGTTTCCAAGTCTGCTCTACTATACACGCAACGATATAGTACCAGAGAAAACTAACATTCTCGGAATTTACTTGAATGAAAATGACGTATTTCGAGTCAAAACCGATGGTACTGGTCTAGCTCAATTTTGTTGGCTGCCAGCGATGCCTGGCGCTTCAGTTTCATTCGATGTGTATTCACCTGATTTCCTCATCGATGATACGGCTGGGACACAGAATCTCGTCTACGATTCTTCTAAGGTTGATACTATGCCTATTAAAGTTATCAGGATAGATGAGAGTCTCAAACCAGTCCTTAAGCCATAATATGCGTGAAGCAAGCGATCTTTACGTGGCAGTGATGCGGATGAACGCGATTTCACAACCTGCAACCATTCTGCAGTAATGCTTAAAGCAGCCGATTGCGCGTTCAATTTTGAAGTGTATGTTCAGACCCGGTCAATACCGGTAGTTAAACATCACACCGCTGCTGCCCTGCGCTGGATCGAGATAGGGGTAGCAGGTCAGGTTGCCTCGTTCATCGAGGTGGTGCTGGGCGATTGTCTTGCCGATCACGCAACCGAGTGCTGCTCCGAACAGGACATCCGAGAGGTCGTGATCGCGTTCGTCCAGGCGGCTCCAGCCGATTAAGCCGGCCACGGTGTAGGCGGTCGCCCCTGCTTTCCAGCCGTAGTACTCTTCCACCACAGCGGCAATCGCAAAGCTGCTCGAGGTGTGGTAGCTCGGAAAACCATATTGACCGTTATTCCAGTCGTCACTCGGACGATCCGTATTCGCAATCGCTTTGATAGTCAATGTGGTCACGCTGGCGACGGTATAGGCACTGATTAAGGACTTGCTGAATTCGTGCAGCTCAGCATCCTGCTGGTAAAGGCTCCAGCTGTAGATACCAAACATGACCGGGATCTGATATTGAGGTTCAGCCAGTTTTCCCAGGTACTCGGAGCCCTCTCCCCAGCGGTTAGGGTGCTCGCTGGTGTAATCACGAGCTTCCCCGTCGATATCCTGACGAACGGCAATCGCCCCTCCCAGTGCGATCCCCAAGATCAACAGGTTTTCCCGATTAACCACCGAACAGGCGTCTTCCCAGATCATCGGGAGGAAATCATGAGCATCTTCCTTGAAGGAAAAGCAGTCTTCAGGCAAGCAGGGGTAATCTTCTTAGCAGGGACCACAAGAGGTCGAATTGGTGCAGCAGGTTGATGGAGATGAGTATTGATGAGGAAAGCAATCCAAATGACCTGGAGAAGAGAAGGCTCGTTCGGGAGAATGAAACTCTACAGGTTCGATGAGATGCGGAGAACTAACGGGTGCGAGCTGATATTGAGTCGTGTGCATTGGAGGCAGAGGTGCTGCGTATCTCTGCTCCTGGAAGAGTTGATTCGCTGTAGGAAGTTGCTGCATCGACTGTGCTGGAGGGATGTGAATCGTTGAAACTGGAACGTATGCCGCCGGAGGCTGTTGAGGCTGCTGGCTGGTTTGGGCACGTCGAGCCAGTTCGGATGGTTGGCTCCAGGTTGTTGCCTGATATGTATTAGCATATCCCGGGTATGCATTCACCAAAGCAGGGTTCGAAGCGAAACTCGATTGAATTGTGAGAAGCGTCAGGAGCAAACCACAGACATAGCAGAATATCAGTGAGGACCACTGGTTCTTCTCTTTATGCTCAGTGGTGCGGGCTGACATATGGTTAAGCTTCAGAAATCAGGGACGGGTACAAATGTAAATAATTCCATAACCGGTTGAGGAGTTTGTCCCCTGGATTGATTCAATTCGATTTTCTCCTTTATCGACTATCAGAATTATCGAGATCGACTCTATCTACGAAGCATTTAGGAAAGCCGTAAAATCCAAAAAACTCATTTCAAAAATAATATTGCTCGTCTCTTAATAAATTTAACTGAGCGGGAGTGTTTTTGTTTAATGGACAGGAATTGGGCTCATTCTTTCAATTTGAAGAGTGTTGTTTATAATCAGGGAGGATTTTTACAGCGCGCTTCCGGAAAAATCTCGCAATCATTTCTCCAAATTCTTCAGTAATTTCCGGTGTTTCTATCAGAAATTACGTAGGAACTGTTAATCTGTTCCCTCTTTCGACCGTCCGATCCTGCATCCACCTCATCTCTGCACTTCCCGTCCCGGATTAGAAAGTCTCCCCGTGTCTACAACCATTCAGAACACACTGGAAACAATAGAAACTGAGTTAGGTAAGGTCCTGATGGGTAAACCAGAGCCGATTCGGCTGGTTCTGGTGGCGATGCTTTCCGAGGGTCATGTGTTGTTGGAAGACGTACCGGGAGTGGGGAAAACGTCTCTGGCCAAAGGGGTGGCCAAAGTTTTTGATTGCGATTTCAAACGTCTGCAATTCACTCCCGACATGCTGCCCAGTGATATTCTGGGTTCGAGTGTCTATCTTTCGAACACTTCGGAATTTGATTTCCGCAAAGGGCCGATTTTCACCAACGTGCTGCTGGCGGATGAAATTAACCGTACCACCCCAAGGACGCAGAGTGCTCTGCTGGAAGCTATGGAAGAGCATCAGGTAAGTGCCGAAGGGCAGACTTATCCCCTCGCAAAGCCTTTCTTTGTCATTGCAACACAGAACCCGTTTGAATCTGAAGGAACCAATCCCCTCCCCCAGAACCAGTTGGATCGATTAATCAACAGCACCGAGATTGGTTATCCCCAAGGGACATCGAGAAGGATGTTCTCAAGTCTCATCGTGTCGGAAGTCTGCTGGATGCCGAATTGCAATCTGTCAGCACCGAATCGCTTCTGGAGATGCAGAAACAGGTTCGGGAAGTTCAAGTCGATGACTCTCTTTATGATTATCTGCTCGACATTGTCGAGGCGACACGAACCCACGAGCAACTGCGAATCGGTGTGAGTACCCGTGCCGCTCTTTCTTTCTATCGTGCGGCTCAAAGCCTCGCTTTCATCCAGGGGAGAGATTACGTCGTGCCGGACGATATCAAGCAGTTGGCAGTTCCCGTCCTGGCTCACCGCATTGTCTGCCGGGGTTTTGTGAGAGAGGGGCAGCGGGATAAAGCGAAGGAAATCATCCGTCAGATTGTGGAAAAAACAGCGGCTCCTGCCTGAGCAGCTTTCCTGTACTGACCAGCTTGCCTGAGTCGTTTGTTCAGTCAAATTTGACCGGACTGGACCATTTGAGTCCGATCCTTTAGAATTTCCTTCCTGAACAGGTTCCCTGTTTGAGACTGTTTCGTCCCCTGCAATAATGTGGGAACGACAGGCCGACATCCTTCAAGGCTGGCCGAAGGTGTTGATATCTCAAACAGAATTAGAATTGCTCGATCATTGTTCCTCCAATATTGAGCTGTTCTCCTGACACTTAATTCTTATCTGCTACTTAAGGAAGAATGCATGTTTCGGATCGCTTCTCTCGTACTAGTGACGTTGTCTCTGTGTGCTGGCCAGCTCTATCAGACAAATCTGTCTGGAGCCGATACTGAATCCAAGAGAATCAAACCCAAAATCTTTCTGGAATACGATAAGCTCCCTGCCGGTGGCCAATGCCGTGTGGTCCTGGAAGTTCAAGTTGAGAATGGATGGCATATCAACGCCAATCCCTCTTCTCCCAAAAACCTGATTCCCACCCAGTTCACAATAAAATCGGCTCAGGGCATCAAGCTGACGGACGTTAAATACCCCAAACATCAGGTTATTAATATCGAGGGTTTGGGAAATGCGAATGTGTATGAGGGAAAAATCAGAATCAGTGGTGTATTGAATGTGCCCGCTTCAGCGGCTGGGTCCAATGACCAATTGACGATGGAAATTCGATATCAGGCTTGCGATGACAAGTCATGTGAACCTCCGGATACAATTACCATTCAAGGCAAAATTCCAGTCGTTTCAGGCTCGGATAAGCTGAATAAACGAAATCCTGAGTATTTCAACTAAGCTGCGCTCTGCTTGTAACTTTATTTATTTCAACAGGTTACAATTCTGGTGGTCAGAAAGTCATTTTTGACAGGATTTTCAACTTCTTTCCACCTTCCTTTAAATAAAAAGCTATCCTTGTGATCAATGAGATCACGAGCGTTATGTATATTGCGCCAGCTCCGCTTTGGTTTTTACCACGTGAACGTCTACGGAAACATGGCTTTTTGTTCATGTGTTCGGGTCTCAGCTGGTTTCTTCTTCGCCCTCGCTTGAGACAGGCGAATGTTCAATGAAGTCATCTGTTGATGACTCGCCAAACGCCCAGACAGAGTCTAATTTGCGTCCTGTTTCTCAATTCGTGTTATGCTCTGATACCATCCAAACTCCTCTTCTTTGAATTACAAAGATGGAAGCAACCGTCGAAACCACACACCCGTCACTCACCCCAAGCTCCCCACATGAATGAGCCCCGAGAATATCTCGAATCTTGTACTCGCAAAAACTAAAATTATTGCCACAGTTGGGCCAGCATCCGGACTCGGTCGAAAAGATTCGCGAGTTAGTCGAAGCAGGTGCCGACCTGTTTCGATTGAACTTCGCACACGGCGATCATTCCTGGCTGGAAGGCATTCTTAAGAATATTCGACAGGTCTCCAAAGAACTTGGTCGCCCCATCGCCGTTCTGGGCGATTTGAGTGGTCCCAAGATTCGACTGGGAGAACTTCCTGAGGAAGGTTTCTGCTGTTCATGGGGGAAATTGAGTTATCCGCGAAGCCGATCCGAACGATCCAACCCGATTGACCCAGGCCTTACGAGTCATTGATCGACGACCTGCAACCGGGTGACCCAGTCATTCTGGCCGATGGTACCGTGCATATGCGGGTACTCGAAAAACCCGAAGGTCAGGATAAAGTCGTCTGTATCGTCGAACAGGCAGGATGTATTCGCAGTCGACAGGGGATTAACCTGCCGGGTGCGAAACTGAGTACGCCCTGCTTGACCGAGAAAGACCGGGAAGACCTGGCCTGGGCGATTAAAAATAAAATCGATTACGTCGGTCTCAGCTTCGTGCGTGAGTCTGGTGATATTGATTTACTGAAAGAGGCTATCGACTCACACAACCCTGAATACCGTCCTTCGATCGTTGCCAAAATCGAAAAAGACAGAGGCAATTGAAGACCTGAAGGAATTTGATCGTACCGGATGCTGTGATGGTTGCCCGTGGTGACCTGGGTGTCGAAGCTGATATTGCTACTGTTCCCCTGTTGCAGAAAGATATCATCCGACGCTGTAATCAACGTCGAATTCCTGTGATCACTGCCACCCAGATGCTGGACAGTATGCACACCGGAAGCGAGCTGCCGACTCGTGCGGAAGCGAGTGACGTGGCGAACGCAGTTCTGGATGGAACTGATGCAGTCATGCTTTCAGGGGAAAGTGCCATCGGACAAAACCCGCGTAAAGCTGTTTCGACAATGAGCCGTATCTGCCGCGAAGCCGAGCGGATGATCAAAGCACATAGTGCCGATGAAGTTTCCCACCCCTCCTCTTCCCGGGCCACCCTGATCACCGAGGCGGTTACACTGGGAGCCTTCATGGCTGCTGAAAAGTTGAATGCCAATATGATTGCCGTGGCGACTCACTCCGGGCGTACTGCGATGGCAGACCTCCAAACAACGCAGCGCCAGGTGCCTATCGTTGCGTTAACAGACAACTATCATACCGCTCAAAAAATGGCCCTATTGGGGCGTGGTTCCTATCTACACTCAAGTTGTCGGTAAAACCCCTGAGCGTCTGCTGGAATATGTTTCCGACTGGAGTTCAGACCACAACGCGTTGAAATCAGGCGACCGCGTGATCGTACTGGGTTCAACCGCCTGGACAGAACCTGACAGAACATATTATGCATGCGGTGAAGTAGTAGCTGCTTCGTCAATTCGTATAAAAAATCAAGACCGGTCTGCCAATGCGGCGACCGGTCTTTTTATGCGCATGAATGACTTCGCAAACAGCAACTCCTCTGATAGATGTTTAGACCATGACCAACGGTACATATGACTGTGCTGTGATTGGATTGGGTGGTTTTGGAAGCTCGACGATTTTCCATCTCGCTCGGCGTGGACTCAAGGTCGTGGCTGGAGCAATTCACCTCAGCCCACAACTCAGGGAGCTCTCACGGCGAAACACGTGTGATTCGCCAGGCCTACTTTGAACATCCCGATTATGTTCCGCTGCTCTTAAGAGCCTACGAACTGTTTGGTGAACTGGAGCAAATTTCGGAAAAGAAATTATTCGAACGCTGTGGATTATTAAGTGCGGGACCAGTGGGAGAAGATTATTCTGAACGAAGCTTGCTTCGAAACGGCATCAGCTTGCACTGGAATCGATTTCCCATGCAGAAGCGAAAACGCGATTTAGCGGTTTCAGTATTCAGATACTGGTGAAACGTCTGAACCGACGGCAGGATTTCTCTATGTCGAAGAGACTGTTCGCACGCACCTGGAGCAGGCAGAGAAAGCGGGTGCGAAGCTTCTGTTTGAAACAACAGTGCATGAATGGAAACGGGCAGATAATCTGTTCCACATTAAGTCGAGCTCAGGGGATATCGTTGCCCGCAAGCTGGTAATCACTGCTGGGGCGTGGGCTGTGATTTGCTGACAGACTTACATGTTCCGCTTCAGGTCCTGAGAAAAGTCCGCTGGCACCCGGTCACCTCTTCAAGCTACAACCTCGATCTTGGGGGCAGGTTGCTTCTTCTTTGATACGCCAGCCGGAGTTTTATGGGTTCCTCGCTCGATGGACAATCGGTCAAGTCGCCGAACACACTCAAGGGACAGAAGTTGATCATCCCTCGAATCTGGTTCGTACTCGAGCTCAAGGGGATGGCGAGAGTGTCAGCCAGTTCATTTCCAGTTTCATGCTCACAACTTGAGCTTGCTCTCCCTGCGGCAAGCCGTTTGCATGTATACCGTCACAACCAGATCGCTACTTCTCGTCGACGAGCATCCCGATTACCTAGGTTTATACTTTGGAGCTGGATTTTCCGGGCATGGATTTAAATTTACCTCTGTGATCGGGGAGGCTCTGTCCGAGATGGTAGTTCAGGGAAAAACCAGATTGCCTGTGGAGTTTCTGGGCTTACAGCGATTTCAAACAAGTTAATTGAAAGGCTGGAATGTCTTTCCTGGCGGCGAGGAACAAGCTAGGCAGTTTTTCGAAAAACGACTATTATATAGACATCAATTAAGAAATTTTTGAACTGAGAGTGGGCCTCGTTGCGGGTTACTTCCCAGTTTTTTACCGAAGGGAAGAACGACCATGAAAAGCAAATCAACGTTGGTTGTGGGAATCGCTCTGGGGCTGCTGGTGGGGTTGACTGTCTCCTATTGCCTCCCTACCCCGACTACTAAGGCAAGTACGGTGGACCGGGAACAATTATTCATCATGGCGACCGTGCCTGTGGATGGAGCATCAGAGGCAGTGTTTGTGCTTGATTTAACCTCAGGATGCTGAAGGAGCCTGGCTGAAACCCCGTAATGGACGGTTCACCAACTTCTATTCCTACAATGTCGCCGGTGACTTTAACCTGGCATCAGGCGAACCGAAGTTTGCCATGACAACAGGTGTGGCAAACCTGCCTAATACAGGACGTGGTCAGAATGGTAATGGCCTCATTTACATCACCGAGCTCTCTACCGGGCAGGTGAATGCGTACATGTTGCAGTACAACACCAATCAGAACCTGCAGAACCAGCAGGCACCGATTACCAGACTCGACAGTTTCCAGTGGCGCACACCACTCTAGAGAAGTTTCAAAACCTCCGACGGGGCACAGTGCCCCAGTTGTTGCGGTGCGAGAACAACCACAACCGGGTTTTGAAAAAGACACCAGGAAACTCTCCATTATTGTAAACACATAAACCCACGTCGGCTGACGTGGGTTTTTTTATGGCTGGATGCCAATGGTGTAGAGTTACGTCTGTGCAAATAACTCAGAGAGTCTGAGTCAGTTACCTTCTCACCCTTGGGTAATTTCAATGAAAAGCTCCAGAACTTTCAGGACCTGATCGTCTTTGGGGACATGTCCCAGTTCTTCCAGGCGATGGGCGACGGCTCTGCGGCCGCTATGCCGACCTATCACCAGCTGCACGCCACTCGCGCCCACGAGTTCAGGGCGATAGGGCAAGTAGGTGTCCGGATTTTTGAGCAAACCATCCTGATGAATTCCGGCTTCTGTCGCGAAGATATTTTCTCCCGAGACAGGTTTGTTCGGGCAAATGGAAGTCGCTGTCAGGTCTGAGATCATGCGATTCACTTCGAGCAGCTTTTCGGTTTTTATTCGCGTGGAGCAACCATATTGCTCGGCGTGAATACGTAACGTGGTGGCAATTTCTTCGAGCGGTGTGTAACCAGCAAAGGGGCCAATCCCCAGAATCGAACAATCGATGTTATGCACTCTGGACGTGACAGCAATCAGGCTGTTCGCCACCGAGACTCCCATGTCGTGCCGAAAACGACAGCCGATCTCAATCAGATCGGCAGGAATGGTTTGTAAAGGTGCGAGTAATTTTTCGACCTGATGGGGCAACAGACTTCCGGTCCGATCAACCAGGATGACCTGATCAACTCCCTGCGTCGACAAGGCTTGAATCTGAGTGTTTAAACTGGGTGTGTTGATATCAAGTTCGCAGGAGAATTCTTCACAGCGGGCTGTTTTCCAGGCCAGGAATTGCTCTGAATCGGGTAAATCACCAGGCTTAAGAAAACGGAGTCCATAGGAACCGATGGCAGTTCTCTCCAGTCGTTCTTCCAGTAAACCTGGCTCTGTAACGGCAAAGGTTATCTGTGCGAACTGCAGGGTGTCGAAGGTCTCTGAGACCTGTTCGATCAAAAAGTCGGGAACCAGGATCGAATCGACCTGGAGCGAGTCCATCGAACTGATCAGCTGAGACCAGCTGGTGGAATTGAGTTTGGATCCACTGAGGTGAGAAAGCCCCCAGAGAGTGACATCACAAATAGAAATCTGCATAAGAACGATTTTTCGTACGAAGTTCCAACGGCCCTGATCAGGACCGACCCTGTAACCCAATTGTGCCTCAGCCTGCCATTGCAGGCTCAATTTAATCTGTTAGTCCGTTTCAGGACGAGTGTTAGTATTTCACAGGGATTTGACTTTAAAAATGGTGGTGGCTCAAGTCCAATCCTGCTCCGAATGTTTAACACGCTCGATGGCGGACGTGTCAATTTCGACCCCCAGCCCCGGGCCAGATAGCGCCGGAGCCTTCCCTCCCCAGCCGAAGGTGATATCCCTCAGCAGCAGGTTTTCCTTAACAAGAAAGCGATCGTAGCTACCTTCCAGGTATTTGATTCCGGCGACCGAGCAGGCGAAATGCCGCCCCGCGGCAGAGAGGATTCCCGATTCACCCACCATGCAGCCTAACTGGTAATCGAGCCGAGCCTGCCAGCCAATGGCGGCGATTTCCAGGCAATTCAGAAATCCGCCACACTTGGAAAGGCGGATGTTGAAGAGCTGGCTGAGTTCGTCATGAATTGCACGGCGCGCATCAGCGGGGCTGCAAAGGGATTCATCCAGCATCACAGGGATCGGGCACTGAGCAATAAGTCCCGGAGATTCGATGGTGATCTGATGCGGCAGTGGTTGCTCAATCGAGCTGATGTTGAATTTCGCCAGCTGGTCAGCTTTGTGTTTCAGTTGTTCCCAGGTCCAGGCTTCGTTCGCATCAATACGTAAATCGACACCGGAGCCCATCCAGCGTCGGATGCGAGCCAGCAATTGAGCGTCATCAATTCCCTTCGTGCCGACTTTGACTTTGACATGTCGGAAACCAAACAAACGATACAGGATCGCGTTTAAAACCTGTTTGCGTTTTGACATGGAAGTGATCGCCACCCCGTATTGAACTTCCTGGCGAGGGAGGCGAATATGCTCGGCGGCTTTGTAGTGCCTGGTGACTTCAGAGAGGGGAACCTGCCAGGAACGACATGCCGCATCGAGGATCGATAATTCTATGGCGCACTTCAACGAATTACCAAAACAGTCTCGATCGGCAACAGCGGAGGTTCGATCAGATCAGGACGCTTTAGATCGATCTTTTGACCAGTTGAAGAGTTCAGGCCAGTCTGACCAATCGCCCTGCAGTTGATCCTGTAGTGGAGTGATCTCCATTGCTTCCAGACAGTTTCAATCGTCTCGCCGGTGACGTAATGTCGAGGAAGTCCCTCTCCCCAACCGACGTTTCCGTCATTCAATTCGCATCGGACCACAACCGTATCGTTGAAACGACGATTGTAGGAAGCAGCCTGCCTGATCTCTTTCTTGAGTGGGATGCGAACATGGTAGGCGGTAGAGTTTCTGGATACGCATGGGACGGGTGATTCTTCGTAAGCCTGCTCTTTAAACCAGTCCATCGTCTCTTTCATCGCTTCCTGAAAATCGATCTGCGGATCATAACCCAATTCCCGTTTGGCTTTGTCGATGCTGTAATCGAGATTCAAGCCCAGGAACTTGATGCGGGCATTAGAGAGAATGGGGGCTTCTGTTTTTCGAAGGCCCGGTACAGCTTTTCGAGTACATTAGCCAGAAACTTGGCGATGCCGAGGGGGACATGTTTTTTAGGGGCTGGATAACCACCCTGTTCTGTGATGGTATTGACGAATGCTTTTTTGGTGACGAGTCGTCCGTCAGTGACATTGAACTTCTGCCAATCACATCGTCATTCTCAATCGCATTGAAAATTGCCTGAACCAGATTTCCCACGAAGACATTGTTCATCAACTTTTCTCCCGTACCGAGAAAAGCGAATTGTTTGGACTTCAATTTCTCGAAGATGCGAGGGAGGACTGTGCGGTCACGTGGGCCATAGACAAAACCCGGGCGAATGACGACAGCAGGCAGGTTGTTGTTTGCGATATGATCCAGAACCTTGAGTTCGGATTCTACTTTGGTCAGGGTGTAACCATCGATGCCCTCTGTGTTGGGAGGTTTCGATTCATCGGTCCCGTGATGATCACGTGCCTGATAGACACCAAGCGAGCTGATATGAATGAACTTTTTGAGCGTTCCGTTATTCTCGGCGGCTTGAAGCAGGGTTTCGAGCCCATCGACATTAACCTTGCGGTAATCTTCGACAGGTCCCCAGTCGCCCACTTTGGCTGCACAGTGGATAACCAGAGTCGCTCCGGCGACCCCCTGCTTAAGGGACTCGGCGTTGGTCAGATCGCCGGTGACGATCTCGACATTCCAGTCTTTCATGAAATCAGCGGACGAGGTACTGCGAGCGAGAATCCGGACGGGGATGTTTCGTTTTCTTAATTCTTCCACAACATGGGAACCAACCAGTCCTGTGGCCCCGGTGACAAAGACAAGATCATTTTCAGTCAACTGCATCATTCTGCTTTCATCAAACCTTGATGGTATTCGGCGTGAGCGAAGTCGCTCGAGCTCCTTCCTGAAGGATGTTCATTGCATCAGGCTTGTTTTTAGACTAATTTCGAGAACAATCCTAGGCCTGTCGCCACTTTCCTGACCCTCTCCCCGATATCCCCGGTTCTGATCACCATCGATATGAATCACCCAGACGATTATCTCCGCGATTGCCACACTGATCGGTATACCACCTCAGATGGCTATCAGCATTTTTATCGCCACTGGCCTGCCCAAGGGGAGGTCCGAGGTGTGCTGCTGGCGATTCATGGAATTCAGAGTCATTCCGGGTGGTATGGTTACTCCAGCAGTCGACTGGCGGCGGCGGGCTATCATGTTTATTTTCTCGATCGGCGTGGTTCAGGTCATAATTTTCGCTCCCGAGGTCACACTCGACACGAAGATCGGTTAGTGGGTGATGTCGTGCAGTTCGCGCGCTTTCTCAATTATGAGCACCCGGAATTACCGACTATTCTGCTCGGTCTCAGTTGGGGGGGTAAACTCGCTTCTGTAGTGGCGAGTCGTTATTCATCGTTATTTAACAGGCTGGTTCTGCTTTACCCCGGTTTACGTGCCTATGTACGGCCGAATTGGTTTCAGTTGTTCCAGTTGAAGCTGGCTGAGATCTTTGAAGTTGAAGCCAAAAAAGTTCCCATTCCCTTAAGTGAACCGGCACTCTTCACGGCGGAACCAACTGCCCGGCTCTTCATCCGACAGGATCCGTTGATGCTCGAGGAGGTCACCTCCGGTTTTCTGATTGCGAATCGAAATCTGGATCAGGAAACTCACCAGCACAGTTTTCCCGGTAACATCACGATGCCCAGCCTGCTGCTGCTCGCTGGCCGTGATCAGATTATTGATAACAAACAGACTGAGACTTTATTCCGGCGGTTCCCGAATCAGCGGAATGAATTGCGGGTTTATGAGGAGGGAGCCCACACATTGGAGTTCGAACCGAACCGGGAGCAAATCTTCTCCGATCTGATCGATTGGCTGCAGCGGACGGATGATTGATTGCTGGTTGTAACTGGTGATCAGGCATTCGGTTAGGACGGGTCGCTATAACCGGTAAAACGGGTGATGGGAATTCAAATCCTTTTCAAATGAGACTGCGCTTTCGCTTGCAGCAGGCTTTCTGATCGCGTATATTGCTTCTTCGCTCTCACCGGGTGGCCCCTTGCAAGTTGTTTGAAATCAACAACTTGAGACCATTCAAAAAGAACGAGATTACCCGGGCAGATAGCTCAGTTGGTAGAGCACAGGACTGAAAATCCTGGTGTCGGGGGTTCGATTCCCCCTCTGCCCATTCAAAACAGCTCTTTGAATCTTTAAGGTTCAGAGAGCTTTTTTTATGGAATCAGTCCGAACTACAGGAGGTCACCGGATGAAACGAATTCTCTCGCTGCTACCGGCAGCCACCGAGATGGTCTTCGCGCTGGGATGTGGTGGCCAGCTTGTGGGTAGGTCGCACGAATGTGATTTTCCTGCTGAGGTCAATTCGCTTCCAATCTGTACCCGTTCGCGACTCATCACTCAACAGTCAAGCTCCGCAATCAATGATGATGTGCTGCGCACACTGCAGGAGGGGAACTCCCTTTATCAGGTCGATTATGACTTAATCAAGGAACTCAAACCCGATGTGGTGCTCACCCAGGCTCAATGCGAAGTCTGTGCAATCAGTTACCAAGAAGTCGCTTGTGAATTGGAGCCCCTTATTCAGAATGGGGTGAAGCTTGTCTCTGTGGAAGTTTATCGGCTCATAGATTTATGGAAGCAGATGCGAAATCTCGGTAAAGCTTTGGATGCCGAACAGCAGGCGGAAGAGTGGATCGACACGGCTCATGGTCGCATCAGTCGTCTTCTGGAATCAACAACATCAGAAGCAACACGCCCGCGAGTTGCCTGCATTGAGTGGTTTGAGCCTTTGATGGCGGCGGGGAACTGGGTTCCCGAGCTGGTCGAACTGGCGGGAGGCGAGAACTTGTTGGGCGTTGCCGGTGAGCATTCTCCCTGGATGAGTTGGGAGGAACTGCTGTCAGCAGATCCGGATGTGATTGTGCTGATGCCTTGTGGATTTGATCTGGGGCGCTCCCGTGTTGAGTCGACGCTGCTCACCCAGGCGGGTCCCTGGAGTGATTTACGAGCCGTTTCTGAAGGACGAGTTTATCTGACGGATGGAAGTCAGTTCTTCAATCGTCCCGGTCCTCGCCTGGTTGATTCGATCGAGATTCTGGCTGAAATACTGCACCCGGCCTGCTTCACACCGGAACATGAGGGTACCGGTTGGGCAACTCTCTGAGTGGTCAGGTGAACATATTTGCTTGAACTCTATACTGGCATCCGCTCGGTGGAGCATGTTACACTTTGTTAACTTTGTTTCTACATCGATCAGACACTTGAGACGTCCAGCTTGTGACGTCGAGCCGCTCCCGCAGACCTGTATCAAGGAAAACCGCTAATGAGAATGTTGTTGCCCACAATTCTGGTATTAACGTTAAGTACCGGCCTGACAGCTGATGAGATCAGCTGGAAACGGGTGGAGCTCGATTCAGCATTTCGCTCGGAGGGAGTGACAACCGCTGATGTTAACCGGGATGGTTTGATTGATGTCCTGGCTGGTGAAGTCTGGTACGCCGCTCCCGATTGGAAAATGCATGAGATCACTCAACCGGGTGAATATGTAGCGGGCGTTGGATACTCCGAGAGCTTTGCCGACTTCTCATACGATGTGAATCAGGATGGCTGGGAAGATTACATTCTCGTCGGATTTCCCGGTAAGGAATTTTACTGGTATGAGAATCCACAGAACAAAGAAGGCCATTGGGCGAAACATGAAATCTGGCACAGTGGATGTAATGAGTCGCCCGATTTTGAAGACGTCACTGGCGATGGCATTCCTGAATTGATTATTGGCTCTCAACCCGAATCGCAATTTGGTTATCTGGAGATTCCTTCCAAAGAGAAAGCGACCGAGAAATGGGTTTTCACCCCTGTCAGTCGTCCGGGTGACCCTGGCACCAATGGGTCGCATCGGTTCTATCATGGAAATGGTCATGGCGATTTGAATCAGGATGGTCTGACAGACCTGCTGATTCCTCACGGCTGGTACGAACATCCCGCGGCAGGTTCGACTGAGTGGGTCTTTCATCCTTACACACTCGGCAAACCTGGTGACGCCAATCCCCTGCCCGCCGCGAATCTGTATGTGCAGGACCTCGACATGGATGGGGATCAGGATATCGTGATGAGCTGTGCTCATGCTTATGGAGTCTGGTGGTTTGAAAACATGGGAGCGGAAAATAACGATCAGTTCGAGTACCACTTGATTGATGAATCGTACTCCCAGACGCATGCACTCGAATTCTACGACATCAACGGGGATGGTCAGAAGGATTTTATCACCGGCAAACGCTTCTTCGCCCATAATGGTCACGACCCCGGTGGAAATGACGAAGTGGTGATGTACTGGTACGAAATCAAGCGGGCTAAAGGGGCGGCCCCCGAATTCATTCCCCACGAAATTATTGCTGGCCGCGATACCGGGGTCGGAACCCAGTTCCAGGTTCGCGATTTCAATGGGGATGGTTTGTACGATATTATCCTCGGCAACAAAAAAGGGGTGAACCTGCTCCTGCAGGAACGCCACTAATCGATTGCCAGTCCTCCTCAGCAGAATCGAATGACTCTGCTGAGGTTGGTCGCCGGGCAAACAGGTCTGGATGAACGGGCCGAGGGGGCGGTTTCACACGTTAAAATCGTGCTGATCCTCCCCATTGAGGCTGAATTAAGTCTGGAATCCGGGCAAGTTTAAGGAAATTCAAGTCTCAAAAACTTGCCGACCGATGAGGAAATGACTATTCTAGGCCCCTCTGAGAGACCTGCAGGTTGGAGACAAACTGCTGGCCGATAAATCTCAGCCCAAGTGGCGGAATTGGCAGACGCGCTAGATTCAGGTTCTAGTGGGGGTAAACCCCGTGGAGGTTCGAGTCCTCTCTTGGGCATTATGTTGTTGGTCGAAACCCTCTGATGGGTCACACGAAATGAGAGTTCGTGGATGTAAATACAACCACAACTGGGTTTCGACTTCAATAGACATCTAAAAGGACTCACGTCGATTTGGCGTGAGTCCTTTTTTTGTTGGTTGGTGGGGGAGAAAAAATAAATGAGCACTAACGACTGGTATCAGCAGGCCCTCGATCGTATCCAGCTCGCGGGTGAGACGAACGCAACCTCGCTCGACCTCTCTGCTCTCAGGTTGGAAAAAATACCGGAATCGTTGTGGGAGCTGCGACAACTGGAGGAATTGAACCTCGGTTATAACAGGTTGATCGAATTGCCCAGGCAGGTAGGGGATTTGAGCTCCTTACGAATACTCAATCTGCGATTTAATCGTTTCAGGAAACTCCCGGTGGAGATCGGGCTTCTGTCAGAGTTGAAAGTGCTGGATTGCTGGTCGAGCGGTATCTCCAGCTTACCTGAGTCTATCGTAGAGCTCCTCCATTTGGAGAATTTCAATCTCCGGGACTGTCACCTGAGATATCTTCCTGCTGGAATTTGCCGACTGATTAATCTGCGGGACCTTGTGCTGGAAGGCAACCCACTTGAAGAACTCCCGGAACGAATAGGGCTGTTGAAAAATGTGCGGGAACTCAATCTGACAAATTCCAGATTAAAAGCCCTTCCAGGGTCGATTGGGCAAATGACGGGTTTAGAAAAACTGAGGATTGAGTGGAGTCGACTAACCTGCTTGCCTCAATCAATTGGTGAACTACAAAATTTAGTTCTACTTGAGATTCGCCATGGTGAAACAGGTCCTAATCCTCCGTCTGTAATACATCAGGTTCAACTGAAGGACCTGAATTCGACAGAGAATAAACTTACTGAGCTCCCTGAATCGATCTGTTGTAAAGCCAATCTGTCGATTATCGGTCACGGTCAAACGACAAACCGTCGCAAAAAACATGCCTTTGCGGATCCGCACGAATCGACGCTACTGTTCCAACCGAAATCTCCATTGCTCGAATTCGAAGGAGGAGAATTATCGAATTCCATAAGATTCATCACGTTTTCTCCAGACGGCGAATTTCTTTTCGTCAACGCTGATAATGGTGAAAGCAAGATCTGGAACGTCGCTGACTGGACTGAAAAAATGTTCGATTCCGGACTGCGTGCGGGAGGGGAAGCGGCATGGAGAGTTAAAACGGCAGCATTTTCTCCAACGAGTAAATTATTGGCCTGCATTGAAGGGGAATCGGATGATTTTATTAAAATTTGGGATTTACAAAAATCACCTGCTTCGGTGGTGATGTCTGTAAGAACTCACGATTTTAATTCGCACGGATTCTGGCATGGGTTAGTATGGTCAGCGGATGGCGAAACTCTTATTTCGAGAGGACCACAATCAGGACTTCAATTCACGAATAAAGAAGGGGCTATTGGCAATATTGAAGTTTCTGTGGCAGGGGCAATAACGGGAGCCACGCAAAATGCGGCTGAAAATAACCAATGGTATTGGATCAAGGACATCGCCTGTTTTCCCGATGGGAAGTCGTTAGCGACTATATCTACACGGGGAGTCGGGATTTGGGCGATCCCGGAGGGAGAAGAGCTGAGATGGTTGAACCCCCCAGAACCCGTCAACGAATGGGAATTTCTTCCATATTTTGGCGTTTCCTCGAATGGGAAGCACTTAGCCGCAACTCTAAGGCGAGCCGCATCCAAAGCCACTAATTATGATACGGTCGAAGTAATTAAAATATGGAACACGTCAAATTGGACAGAAGTTGTTGAGCTACAAGGTCAGGATACGGATGGAAAAAACTTCCGTTTTCGAGGATTCTCGCCAGATGACCGCCTTATAGTGACGACCGCCGGATCGACATGGAATAACAGGATAACAATTTGGGACGCAACGACAGGTGAGAAACTAAATGAAATGAATACGGACAGTGTGAAGAATGTTGTGTTTGGACCAAAGAGCAACATGCTATTAACAGGTGGCCACAGCTACCTTGTGTTGGATCGGCTTTACGATGTCAATGTTTGGGATGCAACGACTGGGGAATTGAGTTCTCAGATCATTGATCGAACGATTTCAACAACCACTATCTCCCCCGACGGCACCCTCGTCGTGACAGGAGACGGACACAATATGGTAAAAATATGGAAAATTAGAGAGTAATAAACCGGCACGAAATCAGGCAATGGCTGCCATAAACGCCCATTTCCCCTTTCGGACACCTACTACCCGCTCCAATCATTTACCCTTGATCGGAGAAAGCCATGTCCCCCTACCCTGCTCTTTCGCTCATCCCCACGGGGAACCCTAAGCATATTCGCTTCGTGATTTCGAAGTTGCCACGGCTGTACTGGACGGGAGCTGACTGGAGCCCTCAGCTGAAGGATGCCCTCCTCTTCGACGATGAACAGGTCGCCGGGAAGGCGGCTTTCGAGGTCCTGTCGCAGTCATCAGAAGCGAGCCGCAAGTTCCGATTCGTCGCCCCAATTGAGGTCGAGGTGCGGTCTGACGAAGCCCCCGACCTGCTCCATCTGCAAGTATGGTTGATGAAGGCGTCGAGACTGTATGTGGATTACAATCAGGCGGGGCTTCCGAACGCCACGGCGTTGTTGTCTATTGACTGGACCGAAATGAAGGGAGTGGACGGATGAAGAAGCTGATTCCGTTTTTTGTGCTGGTCACAGTGGCGGTCCTTTTTGGTGCTCAAGATGCTCCAAAAACCAAAGGCATCTTCTCGACGCTCAAGGCCGGTCAGTCAGTAAACCTGAAGAACGATGGAGCAGCGTACTCAATTACCGTTTACGATGGCGATCTACCGACGAGCCATACCGTTGTTGAAATCGGAGAAAACTACGTGGTGTTTCAAGATGTTGCCGGTGTAACGGAGACAACGGTGCCGGTTTACTCGGTGAAGTCGATTGAGAAAATGAACCTGAAGGTCGAGTGATCGCAGATAAAATGGAATTGAGCGTTATATTGGAGCCCAGAATACGCCCATATCAGTCTGGCAGGACTCAGTAATCCCGAAATCCTCAAGGATGAGAGCGAGGAGTGAGTTTCCGCTGAATGCATTGACTTTGAAGTGGGGGAGTAACTGATGTCGCCTGCTCGATCACAAACTATCAACTTACTGTCTGTCGGATCGGCAGTATTCGGCGGCATGGCGATTGTTTGCTCCATGCTGTTTCTTGTGTCGCCGAAAGGAGACATCGCTGTTTTCATGGAGTATTCGCTGTTGGGATGCATTGGGACATCGGCAGTCAGTCTGACGCTGGGGATTCTCGGCCTCATTTTCAGCAGAGGGAAATCAAACTTGCTTATTCGAGTTTGTTTATCAGTGTCATGACACTCTCCTGTCCCCTCTTGTATTTCGGGATCAATTCCGTTTGGTAAGATTGGCCATTCAGCCCGTCAGTCGCTTCAGCATAGCTTTAGAGTGTCTCTATGTGAACCACGCTGTCGCCGGTAGCAGCGGGACCCGTGAAACCTCTGATGTGGATCGTGGGTCCGTCGCTGCAATCCCGTCGAACATTCGTCGCAATCTGAGTCCAACAGTCGTTGAGGGGTGAATCTCTGAACAATCACTTAAGATTGGATTTACGTATCCATGGCTGAATCGGAACGCTCACGTATTATCGTTTGGCTCGCTCTCGGATTGGGGGCTTTCGAGTCTGCCGGGGCATTTTTGTACTCCGTTTTTGGAGCGGGCATCTATGGGTCTCCCTTTGGCAAGGGAGGAATGCCGATTGAACAGGAACTCGGCATCGTGCTGTTGATGCTGACCGGCCCGTTGTGGTTGTTGTTTTCGGGTTTGGTGGCACGGTTTTTCGATGGACACACAGGTGCACGGACGATGTTGGCCGGGGGCGTGTTGTCCATGGCGTCCAGTCTCTATCTGGCCTCCGTCTTGCTGTGGGAATCAGAACATTGGTGGGAAGTCGCCCTCGGATTCGAACTGGAATACTTCTTGGGATTGACGGTCCTCTTTTCCATACCCATGTTTGTCTTGGGGTTCTTGCTCCAGAAATCTATCAGACCTCAAGCGACGATCACTCGTTCGAAATGGACATTCCTTGGTGCCGGTTTGATTTTCTTCTGTGTACTTGTCTATTTGGGCTTCTCGCTCGCCAAGCCGTTTCGCCAGCAGATGGCCAAATGGGAGATCGAAGCATGGGGTGGTTCAGTTCTCATTGCCCGAGAGCGGATTCAAGATGATTCCTTGACCCCGGCTACGGATATGTCTTACCACAAACCCGATTTTTATCAGTATGTTCACGTGCATCTTTCTAAAACAGACGTTCGAGACGAGGACCTTGTTGTGCTTCACCGGTTGGGAAATGTCACCCACGTGAACCTCAGTGACACTGAAGTTGGCGACCGTGGTATTTCCTACCTTTCCGAGTTTTCAGACATGGAGTCGCTTAATTTGCTGAATACACCGGTTACCGATGACGGCCTCGAATCACTCCGTCCCCTCACGAGCATGACTTTTCTGAACCTCTACGGTACACAAACAACAAAGGAAGGTAGAGATAAGCTCCGCACTGCCCTCCCGAATTGCGTCATCTCCCCCAACGATAATTCTGTGGTGAGATCAAAGAGTTCTGACAAAGACAGGCGTACCCGGTATCTCGTGACAGTTCGAGAAAGTGCCTCAGACAGGAATCAAGGGAAGATGGTGCCCGGAGCACAAGTCACGTTTGATGACGAGGAGTCAGGAACTTCGTTTCAAAAGAGCGAAAGCCGAACCGGCTACTACAGTTTCGAGTTACCAGTTGGAACGTATCGGCTGACGGTATCGTGCGATGGTTATCGTCCTTATGTTCATGAAAAGCCAGTCAAAGTCAACGTACGACGTGGTAGGGTATCCATCGATGTTGAATTAGATCGTCGTCTTGAGGGATCAGCCGACGAGTAGCGAGGACAGGAAGAACACGGAGAATTTCATGACCTCACCACGAAGGCAGGCTTTCGCTTTGTCCCTCTTCAATGTCATCTAATGATATGGAGATTCTGGTCCTATGGTCTGGATGTTGACGACCCTCGGATTGCGGAAATCGAACGAACAGCGACACGCTGGGTGGCACACATTCTTCATCATTGGTGGGTATGTCATTTTTGACGCCAGCTTGTCCCTCTACCACCAAGAAATGCCTGACGTCAGCGTGATCACCAATATTGGCCTCACCACACTAACTATGTGCCTTCTTCGGAGAAAACAGGCGACCATCTTCCATCTCGTATCGTGTGTCGAACACGTCGAGTGAGCGGTGGTCATGAGTCACAACAATGACTCCCGCCTGCTGATCGTGGGCAACTTGTGCGAAAAGTTCCATCACCTGCCTTCCACGGTGGCTGTCCAGAGCAGCGGTCGGTTCATCGGCGAGAATGACGCTGGGGTGATTGGCCAGTGCCCGTGCGACTGCGACTCGCTGTTGTTGACCGCCCGACAACATTGAGGGAAGGTTCTTCGCCCGGTCGGCAACACCGAGATAGTCGAGTAATTCCATTGAGCGTTTCGCCGCAGCACGTCGGGAATCTCCATTGAGTTCCATCGCAATCCGCACATTCTCCTCGGCGGAAAGAAACGGAATGAGATTCGACTTCTGGAAAATGAAACCGATGTGCTTTCGCCTGAACGCTCGCAGGTTCGTTTTGGCGACTTGCCCATCGAGAACCAGTTGTCCTCGGATGATGACTCGTCCTGATGTAGGAGGATTGATGAGTCCGACTGCCGTGAGAAATGTAGACTTCCCCGACCCGCTGGGACCGAGTAGAGCCACAACCTCACCCTGCCGAACCTTCATCGTGGCATCTTTCATCGCCACGACTTCCGTATTGCCGCTGCCATAGACCTTCGTCAACAGTTCGGTTTCGATGGCGAAAGGAGCGTCCTGTGTGCCGTTCATGACAGGGCCTCGTTAGGAGAG
This sequence comes from Planctomycetaceae bacterium, assembly GCA_041398805.1. Lineage (GTDB taxonomy): Bacteria > Planctomycetota > Planctomycetia > Planctomycetales > Planctomycetaceae > Polystyrenella. The sequence continues at coordinate 164,240 of JAWKUC010000013.1, forward strand.
ACCCGCATGGCTTTCCAGATTCCCAAAATACTTGAGGCGACTGAAATTCCCAGCACGATAAGGGCAAGTTGTAACACATCCTCGTTGGTGATGATGACTCGTCTAGGAAAGAGCGGGAAGACTCGCTGACCAAGCAGATAGGCGATGCCAAATCCAATTCCGCCGAGCAGCAACGCCTGTTGCAAGATCAGTCCCAGAATAACGCTGTTGGGTGCTCCAATCAGTTTAAGGAGGGCAATCGAGTGAATCTTGTCGAGCGTGAGCGTGTACAGGATCAGTGCCATGATGATGGCGGCGATGATCGTCAACAGTACACGAAACAGACCGATTTGTGCCTTGATCTTTTCGACAGAGCCTCGCAACAGCAGTTCCCGTTGACCATTCTGCGTGTACACCGAGACATCACTCCATCCCCCAATGATTTGCTCGACATCACTTACATGGGCACCCGGTTCGAGCGTGATCATCACCGCACTCAATTGAGGACGAGCGACTGCGGGAAGTTCCCCGGTAGGTCGTCCAGCATTGTCGAGCAAAGCCGGTTGTTTCATGGCGGCTTCGAACTCTTCGCCACGTGATTCACGGGACGCACGTTCCAATCGAACCGCTTCACCGGGAACGTCGAACTGAATTGCCTGAGCATCCTGCACGGTCACGAAAGCAATTCCGTCGCCGTTGGAACTAATGAGGTTCTTCGTAGTGCCGACAATGGTGTAAGTCTCTTTTCCGAGTTCGATCTCGGTTCCCACTGGCAGCCGAAGTGATTCATCAGCGATCATCTCGAAGTGATTCTGCGAAAGATGCCTTCCCGCTGTAAGTGGCAACCACTCACCTTTGTCAATTGGCCAACTCAGTCCCATGACGGCAATTCGCAGCGGCTTGCCTTCTCGCTCCCGCTGAATCGTGTGATAGACGAACTCACGTGCCGTTCGGACACCGGGCACCGCCTGCACTCGATGAACGAGATTAGGCGGCACACGAGAAATCTCGGCAAACGGTCCTCTGGTACTCCGTTGAACAACCCACAGATCAGCCCCCACTCGGTCGATGAGCAGCGTGGCGTCTTCAATCACCCCTCGGTAGATGCCTCCCATTCCCATCACGACCATCAATAGCAAGCCAATTCCCACAGTTGTCAAAGCGAAGCGACCCAAGTTGTGACGAATATCTTTGAGGGCGAGGTTCACGGTGTCCGCACCCTCCGTCCATCTGTCAACATCGAACGACCTGTTGGAACGAGCAACACAATCTCGGACTCGGACAGTCCCTCACGGACTTCAACAAATTCTCGCCCTCGAACACCGAGGGTCACGGCTTGCCAGCGTGCAGTGCCTTCTTCTGCAACAAACACACCCTCCTGTTTCTCACGACGATTCAAAGTCGTCAGCGGAATGGTCAGCACGTCGTCTTGCCGGTCGGTTTCAATGAAGACGTCCGCCCGTTGCCCGACTGCCCAATTCTCTGGCAATTCGGAGACTTGAACATCAACAAGGAACTCCCGTGTCTCTCGATCTACCTGCTTTGCAAGCCGCAGGACCGTTCCGGGGAAGCTGTCGTCGGGTTGCGAGCGGAACAGTATGCGTGCTGGCTGATCGACGCTCAGCTTCGACATCTCCGTCTCATCGACCCACGCACTGATCCAGAGAACATCAGTGGCTATCACCGTTAGAACTGCACTGCCGGGTACAGCAATATCGCCCGACTCTCGCTGCCGATCAACGACAAGTCCTCCAAATGGAGCTTCAATGATCGTATCCGCCAGTCGTGCCCGGTGATATTCCAACGTTTTCTCCGCTGCAAGCTGACCTTTCTGACCTTCGGTAATGGCGGCTTCGGCACGTGTCATATCCACCGTCGCCACTTCCAGTGATTCGACGGCTCGTTCTACATCATCTTGCGTTGTGGCGTTCTTCTCCTTGAGCGACTGCATACGATCATGATGTCGCTTTGATTGTTCGAAGACAGCGATGGCTCGATTCTTGTCCGCCATCAGCCGTTTAAGTGCGGCATTCGCTGCTTCCAGATTCGCTTGAGCAATCT
>JAWKUC010000014.1:0-96298 GCA_041398805.1 Planctomycetaceae bacterium
ATTTTCTGACCGGAGAGGGCTTCGGCACAGATGAGATGGATGACGTTCTGTGCGGCTTCATCCATTTCCATCACGACCGAGTCGACCTTACCCGAGAGATACATATACATGATGAGTGATGGAATCGCGATCAACAGACCGGCAGCGGTGGTCAACAGGGCGACTCCAATACCGACGGCAAGTTCTTCCGCCTTACCGAGCGTTCCCATGTTGGCAATCTGATTGAAGGCTTGAATCATGCCGATTACAGTTCCCAACAACCCGAAGAGCGGGGTGACTGTAGCGACTCCATTGAGCACCTTCAGATGTTTACGGAGCTGACTTGTTTCCCGTTCGCCACCATCAATAATCGACTGCTCGACTTCAACGGAAGGTTTGCCCCATTTACGAATTCCATGGGCAAAAACGCGCGCTACAGGAGAATCGTTTTCCTCACATAGAGTGAGGGCCGATTCCTGATCGAGTCCTCCCTCTTCCAGATGCTGTAGAAATCGTTCCACAAAGGGTCGGGGAATGACGCGGGCTCGTCGCAGAACGACGACGCGTTCTATGATAAACCAGACCGAGATAAACGAAGCGAGGACGAAGGGGATCACGAAGAAGTACCCCATCGCGTTCATGATCTCCACCGGGCCGGTCGGAATATACGAGTTGGTGGAGCCACTTCCCTCGACAGGCAGTGCCGGCACAGGTTGAATGGTGTCTGACGCAGCGGGCGTCTCCTGGGCAGAAACGGTCTCTCCCGGCAGCAGGAGGATGATCCCGAAACAGACAGTCAACAGGCTGATTGTGATCAGCCAATACAGGGTTCGCTCCCTCATTATTCTGATTCCCATCCGTAGTGGGTGAAAAGCGGTTCACAAGGTTCAGGAAGAGATACTCTGCTTCCCACATTAGATCTTCGCTGTTTTTACTCAGTTGACCCGTTGTCGACAACCCGAAGTCGCTCTTCCGCCTGGGTACGATACTCAGATTCCGGGAACTTTTGGATCAATTCCTCATAGGTGGTGCGGGCTTTATCGGGCTGATTTAAAGCCTCGTCACAGCGGGCAACCTGAAATAAAGCGGGAGCCTGCCACTCAGGATACGGCCATCCGAGGTAGACGGCGTAATACTCTTTCTGGGCGGTTTCGTAGTCTTTGGCACTCTGAATCAGGTAGGTCTCTGCATGCAGGAACTGGCTTTTGGCCCCAGTGGGAGTCTTTTTACCCACAGGATCATTCAGCACTTTCTCAAATGCTGTCCGGGCTTCATCGAAGCGAGCCTGATTCTTATAAATCCGCCCCTCCAGTTCATCCGCCAGATAAAGTCTGTCGCCACCCGCAGCGCGAAACTCGTTTAAAATGTTCAGCGCATTCTCGTATTCTTTTTTACGGAAGGCGACTTCGGCGAGTAAGACCCAGAGTTCCGTACTCCGTTCATCCTTGGGAACAGTTTCGTCGAGTGAACTCAGGATTTCCTCGGCACGGGCTGTTTGCCCTGTTTCGATGAGTGCCGTTAAGAACGATGTCTCGACTTTGGTACGATAGAGGCTGTCCGGCCACTTCGTTAAAAAATCTCGCGCGAGCTCAGTGACTGTCTTCCAGTCGGAATCACTGGTGGCAATTCCTTTGTATCAATTGATAAGTGGCGGCTTCCTGCACTTTAGAATCTGCCTGTTCGGATGCTATCAATTCTGCAAAGGTTACGCCTCTGTTCGCCGACCCGCGATGAGATCACTCTCGGCAAGGGAAAGCGCGTTATCAGCAAGCGTAAAGACTCAGGGATGTTCTTTCACCAATCGCTCATAGATATCGTCCGCCTGAGCAAAGAAACCGGCATCCAGATTCATCAGCTCATTCATCGAGCAGTTCCGCATGCTCCGACGAGGGAAGGTACGATCAAACGACCATATTCCTGATTTGCACCGTTATAATTTTTCTGATCTTTCATTAACGCTGCCTGCAGGAAGGCAAGATAGACATACCGGGTCGCTCCCTCGTTTTCAGCTCCGGCGGGTAAAGACTTTGTATCCGCTGGCAGCCAGGTGTTACTCAGTTGGTTCCACGAAGAGTGCTTTCAGTCTGATTGCCGAGTGCTTCTTGTGCGCGACCGACCATCAGCAAAGCTTCCGGAGCAAAGGCCTCCTCTTGCGGCCATGCCACGATCAATTGATTGAAATGCTGTATCGCCGGTTCCCACTTCTGCTGCTGGTACTGAGACCAGGCGAGGCCTGACAGATCAGCCCCCGCTGGTTTTTTCGAGGGGGTATACTCTGCCAAATCCACCAATGCCTGAAACAATGCTTCGGCAGCAGACCATTGATCGTTTTTGTATAACGTCTCGGCTGCCATTCGTAGACCACGTAACTGCAGTGAGTCTTCCGTTAAACCTTCGGACTCGGCCTGTTTGCGAATTCGATCAAGCAATGCTTTTACATCTTCCGGACTGCTCTTCTCGGCACGTACCTGGAGTAACTCGGAAACGATTTGTGCCGATCGTTCATCATCGGGATAGTCGGCCAGATATTTCTGAAAGTACTCCGCCGCCGCATCGCTGTTTCCCAGTTCCTTCTGGTTTAAACCGGCCAGTAACAGAAGATCCTTCTGCTCATCAGGATGCAGTTCGGAATCATTCGAGTCTAACAGAGGCTGTAAGTTGTCCATCGCCTCCTGATGTTTCTTCTGTTGAGTCAAAGCATGGGCCAGATGCAAGCGAGCGAGCGTTTGTGTGCGGGCGATGGTCGAGCTTTCCAGAATTTCACTGAGAATACTCACCGCCTGCTTCAGGTTTTCATCTCCACCCCGCGCCGTCAGAATTCGCCCCCGCAGCAACTGCTGCCTGAGTTGTAAGGGACTCTGCGGATACAATTCCTGAAAGCGATCCATTAACTCCTGCGCGCGGTCGAAGTTATCTGCCTGAAAGGCTGCCAGCGAGGCGAAGTGTAATCCGTTCTCCGAAATTTTCTCGTTGGGCCATTTCTCCTGTAATATCAGGAAGAGTTCTTCCGCCTGGCTGTATTCCTCCAGACGTAAATTTGCATCGGCCAGGTGATAGACAATCTCGGGCTGCAAAGGCCGCTCTGGGTCTGCCGCTTCTTTGTCGGCTTTGTACATTTCCGTCAGAATTGAAATCGCCTGCTGCAGGTTATCCTCGGCTTTATAGCAAAGAGCAGTCCAGTAGGTCGCCGGCCGCAGTAGAGGTTCTGATTTGGCAGCCGCTTCAAATTGATGCCTCGCTTCCGGATATTTTTCCATACGGAACCAGGTGTAACCGGCGTTCAGATGTGAAGTCCCGATCTGATCGTCCTGCGGGTACGCCTTCTGAAAATCCTGATACAACTTCAAGGCAGCTTCGTACTCATTCCGTTCGTATTCAAGTGCGGCGAGTTTCAGATAGGCCGAAGTCGTATGTCGATTTTTTCTGGCAATGATCGCCTGATAGGCGGCCGCGGCCTCATCAAGTCGACCCAGACTACCTAGTGCCTGCGCTGCTCCAAAAGCAGCTTCCTCGGACATTCGACCCTTGGGGAACCGTTTCAACGTTTCTTCAAAAGCAGCTAGTGCTTCTTCTGACTCTCCGAGCTTTAATTCAGAATTGCCCAGATAAGTGAGCGCCCCATTCCGCCAGGGTATGGTCCGGATAACGCTCCAGCATATTTTTGAAATCCGCTTTGGCTGTCGCCGCATCATTCAGAAAGTAACTGCATTCTGCCAGTTGATAGAGCGCATCGGAAGATACTTACTTTGAGGGTATTTCTCGGCGAAGGGTCTCAGCTGGGCACGCGCGGCGTCATACTTCTGCTCTTTAACGAGCGAGAGACCGAGGTAAAGTTCAGCCGCTTCAATCTTTTCGTGCTGCGGCCACTTCTCGACAAATTTCTGAAAGGCTTCGGAACTGAAATTCCAGCGCTGCTGTTTGTAAAGTCCGACAGCGTAGTTGTATTGATCGGATGCTTCGTCAGCGAGGACAGGTGCAGCTGCACCAGATAAATAGAGCATCCCAACCAGGAGCAATACCCAACCAGGGGCGATCCTTCTTATCATCGACTTGATTTCTCTGGAGGTAACATGAAACAGGGGAAGTTTCCATAACCTTAACAGGCGTCTTTTATTGTAAACTGCAAACGACGTCTGCCAATTGCATTCCTTCAGTGAATTACCGATTTTCCCCGGACAACCCCTCACCCGCCTGCGAAAAATTCAAAGCTGGGTCAATTACGTCGAGCATGCCGATTACCATACAGAACTCAGAGGCCATCCCCCCCCTCACCTGGCTGTCTGAAATCAGAACTTATCCCCGCCTCCGAATTCTGAGATTAAAATCAATTTGTCAATCGCGCCGGAACCTGTTAGTCTGAGGGTAACTGTTTCATAATTAGCATTTGGATTTCACGTCGGATGATCGGCCACAGATTTTTATTTCGTTTCGGCGCTCGCAGCCTCCTGGGTTGGGGCCTGCTCTGGCTTGCTTTATTTGCCACAGAGGTCGCTCAGGCAGAATCCGATTTGCCCACGCACGACAATTACACCCTGCTCTTCTTCGAATCGGAGCATCCCTGGTTCATTCGGTTGCAGGTTGCCATCGATCAGGAAGCTCCCTCCCGCATGCGAGAAGGGTTGCTCGGGAAACTCTTTGATCAAACCGATACAAATCGAAATAACGAACTCGAACCAGATGAGTTGCAAAAGTTTCGCGGAGCCGAGTCGATGCATCTGATCCTGCAGAAGTATCAGGAATCGAACTCCAATCCACTCCCACGTGATCAGTATCTGAAGTTGATGGAACCAAGTCTGGGTATCCCTTTTGGTTTGCAGTTGGAATCGGCTCGGGTTTCGGACCTGCCTGATCTGTTTACTAAACTTGATCTGAACCAGAATAAGATTCTCGACCCGGGAGAATGGAATTCCGCCTTACATCTGCTCCAGAAGTATGATTTCGATGATGATGAAACATTGAATCTGGTCGAGGTGATGCCGCTGCTTCGTCCATTGAATTTAACCTCCAACCGGGCTCAACGAACGACTGCCGGGCAAAGTGCCGGACTCTTTGAACTGATCGATCCCAAGCAACCTCGTGAGCAATTGGCGCATCAGCTGCTATCGCAATACGATGGCACTCACGGTGAAGAACAGGATGGTCACCTCAGTCAAACCGAGCTGGGATGGACCACTCCCGAGATGCTCGCCCCCTACGATCAAAACGGAGATCAACTTTTAAACCGTTCAGAGATATTTCAATTACTTTCCAATCCACCCGCGCAGCGCGTCTGGCGGATGAGAATGCCCGTGCAGAAAAAATTGATCATCCGGTTCTGGGAAACCGACGACGAGAAGGAGGAATGGAAATACCCACGCTCGGCCACTTCTCGTTCTACGGTGCAGGTGGGGAGTTGGGAAATCTCCATTCGTATCCATAACCCTCGACCGCAGTTTTCAGACGCACTTTCATTTTATCAGCTTCAATTTCTACAACTTGATGGAGATAAAAACGGAGTCCTCTCCACAGAAGAAGCTCGAGGACTTGCCAACCTGGCTACTGTCGAGACTCTGGATACCAATCAGGATGAAGAAGTGACTCGTGAGGAGTTAACAGCCTATATCAATCAGGAAGCGGCCCTTGCTCAGTGTCAGTTACTGATGTCGGTCGACAAGCAAAGCCAGTCTCTCTTTCGTCTACTCGATGCCGACAGTGATCGCCGGTTGGAACCCCGCGAGTTATTAAACACCGCCCAGAAATTAAAATCTTTCGACAGTGATCAGGATGGAAAACTGACCGAGTCCGAAATGAAGACGGTTTACCAGCTCTCCTTTCAATTACAGCCCCCCAGCCTGTTCAATGATGACCTGGGACTGAATCAGGCGGATCGAATTGGCCCGATTCTGAGCCCGACAACTGCCGGACCGGAGTGGTTTCGACAGATGGACCGCAACCTGGATGGCGACTTAACCCGCCGGGAATTTCTGGGAACTGGAGAACTCTTCCAGCAGCTGGATGTCAATCAGGATGGCTTACTCAGCCCGGCAGAGGCGGAACCAAAATCGACGGAATGACGTCTGAACAGCTGAATGAAACAGTTAATCACTCGATTCAAGTGCCACCATTCCCTAAGACCAGCAGTTCACACTTGAATAGTTATTCACTACACATCTTCTGATAATTTATTAGCAACAATCCCGAATTAGAATTCAGTTCCTTTCCATTTCTGCCTAAGATGAAAGGCAGAGAGGACGGAAACCGACTCTTTCTCTATCAATTCCATTGAGAATAACCTCCAGGATCGTGATATGAACTTTCCCAAATCGCTGGCCATGCTGAAACAAGTTTCCCTGCGTCTGCACTTAACACGCTGGGGATTTCAGTTCTTTCTCTGGACCTTCGGTACGGGGATTCTGTACGCACTGCTCCTGCTGACCAGCCGGTTCACGGGCTACGGAACAGATTTCTTCCCTCAGACTTTGCACTGGTCGATCGCCCTGGTTCCCGCTGTCGGCCTGGTGATGAGCTTGCTCCTCTACCATCGCCCCACACTTTCAGATTCCGCCCGGCGGGTCGATTCTTATTACCAATCTGATGACCTCTACTTGACCGTTTCAAAACTGGATCAGGCGTTTGGCGATTATCGCCCACTCGTCGTGCAGAATGCCGAAAAGCGGGCTGCCGAAGTGCGACCTGCGGATGTCGTTCCCTTTCTGTTCGGCAAACAGTTTGCCCAGTTATCAGGTATGACTCTCCTCTTGCTCGTCAGTATGCTTTACATCCCGCAGTTCGATCCCTTTGGAGAACTACAGGCACAGGATGCTGTCGAGGAACAGCGAAAAGAGCTGCTCGCTGAAAACAAAGTCACCGACAAACGGAAAGAGGAACTCGAAAAACATGAGGCCCCGGAACAGAAACGTTCTGAAGAAGTACAGCGTGCTCTGGAAGAGTTAAAGAAAACGTTCAAAGAACTCAAACCCAAAGCTTTAGACGAGAATCAGAAAAAACTTTCCGAGATCCAGAAGCCACTCGGCAAAATGTGGAGAGAGCTGAGTAAAGACGACCTCAGTAAAGCCTTCAGCAAAAAGATGAGTAGCCAGCGATTCGGTTCTTCCGAAGAACGCGAAAAACTGGAGGAATGGAAAAAAGAACTTCAGGAAGGTAATACTGACAGCCTGGAAAATGAGCTCAAGGATATTGTCGAGAAGCTGAACAAGCTCGCCAGTTCGAATGATCCCTCAGAGAAATCTCAACTTCGCAAAGAACTGCTCAAGCAATTGAAGCAGGTCAAAGAGTTCGCTGAAAACGATGCTGAATCCCAACAGCTGACCTCTGCGTTAAAACGGGCCATGAAACAGCTCGAAATGGCCAACATGCAGGAAGGAGAGAAAGGAGAATCAGGCGAAGCCTGTGAGGAGTGCGAAAAAGGAGCACTCAGTTCCATGGAACTCGCCCAGATGGAACTCCGCGAAATGGAGCAGTCGCTCGAAGATTTACAATCGCTGGAAGAAGCATTGAAAACAATTCAACAGGCACGGGCCAAAATGGCCGCGGGCGAAGAGTTAACTGACGCTGAAATGGAGATGTTGAGCGAAGCCGAAGCGATGGCCGAATATGCCGCCATGTTTGCCAAAATGATGGAAGGAATGCAAGGGCAGGTTTCCGGTGAGGGAGATGGCGACGGAACTGGAGGAGAAGGTAGAGGACGAGGTGGAGTTGTACCAGAAGATCCTTCCTCCCAATCTGGATTTAAAACAGAATTCTCCAAGTCCAAGCTGACCCAGGGAAAACTGATCATGTCCGTTGCCTCTAAAGATGTGAACGAATCGGGCGAAAGAAATAACCAGCTCGGTACCCTGATCGATGATTTACGTCAGGGGGTAAGTGAAGCGATTGAACAGGAACAAATTCCACCAGGCTATCATGAGAGCATTAAGAAATACTTCGACACGCTGCAACCGGAGGAATTTGTCCTTCCCGGGGAATCACCTTCCGCCAGCGAATCCGTTCCTGTCCCGGAATCAGCCCCAGCTACCGAAACGGCTCCCGCCCCGGAATCGACTCCTGAACCAGCTTCTAATGAATCAGAGTAAATTGTTTGTTGGCAATCGCTCATTATTATTCTGGTCTGTCACCTGGCTTTGCTGCGTAATGCTCGGTGGCTGTTCCTCCTCTGATCAAAAGCTGGTCGTCTATTGCGCGCATGACTCGATCTTTTCAGAGAACATCCTCAATAAGTTCTCGGATGAAACGGGCATTCAAATCGACATGCGATTCGATACGGAAGCCACGAAATCACTCGGGCTGGTTGAACTCATTAAACAGGAAGCAGAACATCCCCGCTGCGATGTCTTCTGGAACAACGAAATTCTGGGTACACTCGATCTGGCCGAACAAGGTTTGCTACAAGCCTATCAAAGTCCCAACGCGGCTCGAATTCCCGATAAGTTCAAATCACCAGCGGGTACCTGGACCGGCTTTGGTGCACGCCTGCGTTTATACATCATTAATACAGATCTGATGGAAGCGACAGAAGAGGCGGTCGCTGAAACGATGACGGGTGACCTCTCCCGGATGGCGATAGCTAAACCGATCTTCGGCACAACCTTAACTCAATACACACTGATGTGGTCGGAGATGGGAGGTGCCGAATTAAAGAATTGGCATCAGCAGAAATCCTCGCAAGGCTGGAACATCGTTCCGGGAAATGCCGTCGTTAAAAATCAGGTCGCCAATGGCATCTGCGACTTTGGCTGGACCGATACCGACGACTATTTTCTGGCTGTTGACGACAAACTCCCCGTAGCGATGTTACCCGTTCGTACAGAGCAGGGAGAGACGATTTGTATTCCCAACACAGTCGCGATCGTTAAAGGGACAACACGGGAAAGTGATGCACAGAAGCTGGTCGATTTTCTTTTATCAGAAAAAATCGAACTCGAACTGGCGAATTCGCGTTCCCGTCAGGTACCACTCGGTACAGTAGATGAAACACAACTCTCACAGGAAGTGAAACAACTGCAGGAGTGGGCTGCCGATGGAGCTCCGCCCATAATTTACTGAACGCACGCAATGAGTGTCTCGCCTGGCTTAGAGAGGAATTCTGAAGTGAGTTTTCGGTCACCATCGTGGCCAGCCTCTTTCGCGCCTGTCTGATCAGTTTGCTGGCAATTCTTCTCGCGTCTCGGCTGCAGCCCTCACTGCAATCTGATCGACGCTGGAGACAAAAGGCCATCTGGCTGCTTTTACTCCGCACCGTTCTTTACTCCCGACCTGCTTGTCGGTTACGCCTATTACAACTCCCCCTTCTCCTTGCTCCATCACCCGTTCTGGAATGAATGCTTCTATGGCCTGCTGGTCACCATGAAAGCGATCCTGGCGACTGTCCTGTTGTACTTCTCCCCCACCACCTCTGACTCGGGAAGCGTATCACTGCTATCGATTAACTTCCTCATCGGGAAATTTCTGGTGGTGGCTGACAGCGCGGAGTCCGCTCTTGCCTGCCGCCGGGCTCACTTTCCTGATTGTCTTTCAGGAATTTGAAATCTGTTCGCTCATGAACACGACCTCCTGGACCTTATGGTTATTTGATGCCCGCGTGATTGGGGGGTGGGGGCTGGGCGATACCTTTGCTCGCGGTCTCTATCCACTGCTGATCGAACTTCTGCTGCTGTTGATCATTCTGATTTCGTTTCTGCGCTAACTAATTCCGTAAAGCGAAAGAATCCATTTCCAGAGAAGAATTACATCGCTACTCCAAAATCTGGCTATCTCTTTTATCTGTTCTTCGCATGTCTGGTGGTCGTCTTTGTGCCACTTGTGCTGGTACTGAAAGGGACATTAAGTGGTTGGGAAGTTTTTCTGACGAACCGCAGTCTGCTGCGCGAAACTTTATATGCAATCGGGTTTGCAGCAGTCTCAGGGGTCCTGGCATGGTACGGCTGTCTACGGGGTAGGGAAGAGGACAGTTGCGTGGGTGGTCCAAACTGCTGTTAATTCTGGTTTGTCTTCCCGGATTGTGATCTTTTCTGATGAGTCTTACGTTACTTCACTTTGTTCCAGAAGACACCATTACATGTGCTGTATGACACACCTCTTCCGTTAATTACAGGACTTCTACTTCTTCGTACTTCCGCGTGCTGTGCTGGTTCAATTAATTCGTGAGATTACACACCGCGACCATGTTTTCCTCGGAATTTACTTCGAAACTCACCATCACCTTGGCAACAACAGGGAGGAAATCAACTTCGCTGGGATCAGGAATGGTGGCGCAATTCTGGTGTCTGTTGCCCGTTTGTTTCTGGGCCTACTGGGAAATGACGACTCCTTCGATTCTTGCCTCACCTGCGACCACACCTGCTCCGTTACGCCTCTATAATTTCATGCATTATGGACAGGTCACTGGATTATCGGCGATGCTATGTGCTATCATAACAGCACCTTGTCTGTTAATTCTCAGTCTGTTGATTCTGATTAAGTCCTTTCAGCGACTGACGACCCGATCAAGGTAGATTCACACAAAGTGAATAACTCATTTCAAATTTCATCTTTTTCTCCAGTTTTAAATTCCTGAACTCATATAAAACAGCTCAATCTCCGTTCTGGAAATGGAGCAAGCAACTCTGTTATTTTGTCAGGTAGGATTTCATCTGAAGTCCTCCTGCATTCCCCTCCACCGATTTCCCCTGAGTCGGAATTGATATGTCTGACGTGTTGTGGACTTTGAGAAACGTTCTGCTCCCGGGTAAACCGAATCCCCGGCTCGCTGACTTCTCAGCCAGACTGACCACACAACCCACCGCATTGCTCGGTCCGTCCGGTTCCGGCAAAACGAGTCTACTGAATATTCTGGCGGGGTTTGAGAAACCACAATCGGGTGAACTGGAACAACATCTCCCGACACCATCTGATCGTCTCCCCTCTTCTGGGTTCCACACACCTGGGGACTCTGGCCCCACCTGACCTGCAACGAACAGCTGACTAAAGTCGCGACTGAAACAACCCGCTCACAAATCGATCAGGTCCTTGCCGCATTTGATCTGACTGAGCTCTCTCGTAAATATCCGGCAGAACTTTCGCAGGGTGAACAATCCCGGTTGGCAATTGCCCGTGCCCTGATCGCGGCACCCGAGTTTTACTGATGGATGAACCCTGGTAGCTGTCGACCCTGCCCGAGCACCTGTTTACTGGAACTTTCTTCGAGAATGGTGCCGCACTCATCAGATCGCGATTTCTTTCGACACATCAGCCCGAGATCGCTCTGCGTGAAGCACAGGAAGTCCTCTGTCTGAAAGCAGGACGATTGATTCATCAAGGTTCGACAACAGAGCTTTATCATTCTCCCCCCTCGGAAGAACTTGCCCGTTATCTCGGACCAACGAACTGGTTCGATGAAAAAGAAGTCACCGCCTGGTTTGACGAACCGGCAAATGCTCCCCGGCATCATCGTCCGGAAGAACTCACTCTGGAACTCAATGAATCCGGCACGTGTGTGGTAGAGCAGGCAAGGTTCCTTGGTTCACACCAGGAAGTAGAACTTCGCCATGAACAGCAAACTCGTACTGTCTGGTTAAGTAACAGCAAGCCCCCCCTTCAAGAGGGAGCACGTGGATTTCTGAAAGCGTTGCTGCTGCTGTGTGGTCTACTGCTTCTGGCAGGTTGTGAATCGGCTGAAGGAGTCGTTCTGCCCGTTGAATCCACACGCTACTGGATGTTACCGAAGGATGATCTGGCACTTCCGGCACCGCGCGGGATGGGGATGTCGTCAGAACAGAATTTGCTCGTCCTCGATAATGGTGGCCGCGTTCTCGTCTACACACCCGAAGGAAAATTGATCCGACACTGGTATATGCCCGAGTACGACGTCGGTAAGCCGGAGGGGATTGTTGAGCTTAAGGATGGGCGCATTGCTGTCGCTGATACGCACTACCATCGTGTTGTTTTCTTCGACAAAGAGGGAAATGTCACCGGCATGTTTGGCGAACTTGGTAACGAACCGGGCCAGTTCATCTATCCCGTCGGCATTACAGAAGATGACGACGCGAATATTTACGTCTGCGAATACGGCGGCAACGACCGCATTCAGAAATTCGATAAAGCAGGAAATTTTCTACTGACATTCGGAACCTTTGGTGAATCATCCCAACAGTTCCAACGTGCCAGCGGTCTCGCCTGGCATAATGGGCATGTTTATATCGCCGATGCAATTAATAATCGAATTCAGGTTTATTCCGACGATGGCAACTATGTTACCGCCTGGGGATCAGCAGAGCACCCGCTCGAACTGAATTACCCTTACGATATCGCCGTCGGTCCGGAAGATACATTTTATGTTGTCGAATACGGTTCAGGCAGAGTTACCAAACTGGATGAACAGGGCCATCTGATCGCCCGCTATGGTCAAACCGGTATTGGTATTGGACAGTTTAATACACCCTGGGGATTAACAGTGGACAGGCAGAACCACATCTACGTCGCCGATACCGGTAACAGACGTGTGGTGCTGCTGAATCAATGATCATTTATGGATAATCTCATTTCGATCACGAAAAGCTTTTTCCCACCAGCGAAGGAACGGATCACGTTCGCGCGGGCTTTACCGCTGTTGATCTTCCTGACCTTATTCCTGGGGTCGATGTACGTACTCGATTATCTGAAGGTCCTGGTCTTCGGACGCCCCTGGATGTTCGCACTGTCGATCATCATGGTCTGGTTCTGGTGGATGTCACTCAATGGCTGGAGTGGTCTTTCTCCGCTGCGTCGTACTGTCAGTTTGATAATTCGTTTGTCTATCGTCGGCCTGTTCATCATTCTGCTCGCGGAACCCCGCGCTGTCAGAATCAGCGATGTCCTATCCGTGATGTTCGTGGTGGATATGTCGGACTCTGTTTCGGATAGTGCCAGCGAACAGGCAATTGGTTATGCACGGGATGTCTCCATCGACACCGCCAAACCACAAACCGATGAGACCGGCTTGATCGTCTTCGGTGGTAACTCCGCAGTCGAGATGCCTCCGAATATTACCTTCCCCTATGAAGGGGCGATTAACTCGCGTGTCGATCGAGGTGCCACCAATATTGAGGAAGCGCTCTCCCTCGCCAGTGCCATGCTTCCCGAAGGAAATCAGGGGCGGGTGGTGCTGATCAGTGATGGCATTGAAACAGAGGGGAACCTGAATCGTGTCATCGATGAATTAAAATCACGCGATATCATGATTGATGTTCTTCCCATTGAGTACACCTACGATTCAGAAGCCTGGCTTGAACGGCTTGATCTCCCGCACTCGGTTAAAATTGGAGAAAACTACGAAGCCTCCATCGTGCTCTCTTCACTCAAAGCGGGTAAGGGAAAACTGAAACTGTATGAAAACAGTCAGCTCATCGCTGAACAGGAAGTCGAATTTGATTCCGGCAAAAACAGGTTTGTCATTCCGATCCAGCTACGGAATGCCGGCTATTATGAATACACCGCCGAACTGGAAACCGATGCCGATACCGACAATCTGACCGAAAATAACCGCATGGTGAATTACCTCTATATTGAGGGAGAAGGCAACATTCTTCTCGTCACCGATCCAGCAGGCGATCCGGAAGACTGGCAGGACCTAGAGCGGGCCATCCAGGAGAGCAAACGACAGGTGACCATGATCAGTCCCTATCAGTTTCCCCAGGATCCCCTCTCGCTCATGCCTTATGATGGTATTTTCTTTGTCAATGTTTCGGCCAATGAATTCGACGCCACTCAACAACAGGCGATGCACGACGCGGTGAAGAATCTGGGAGTCGGGTTCGCGATGATGGGGGGACAGAACAGTTATGGTCCTGGTGGTTATCACCGCACGCCTATCGAAGAAGCGCTGCCAGTCACCATGGATGTCTCAAATAAGAAAGTCCTCCCCAAAGCCGCCCTGGCGATCATTCTGCACACTTGCGAATTTGATCAGGGAAACACCTGGGGGAAGCGGATCGCTAAACAGGCTGTCAAAGTCTTAAGCAAACAGGACGAAGCGGGAATTCTAATTTACGGTCCACAAGGGGAAGAGTGGTTGTTTGAACTGACTCCCACTTCTGAATACGAAATGATGGCCCAGAGGATTAATTCGGCCCAAATTGGAGACATGCCCAGTTTTGCCACCACGATGCAAATGGCCTACGACGGTTTGCGCGCGAGTGATGCCTCGGCTCGACATCTCATCATCATTTCTGATGGTGACCCGGAGCCCCCTGCTCCCAGTCTGATCGATCAATACCGCGATGTCGAGAATGGTGGAGCGAATAACATTTCCATCTCGATGGTCGCCATCTTTCCGCACGGGGGACAGGATATCTCAGTGATGCGAAAAATCGCTGAATTAACCAAAGGACGTTACTACTTCCCCTCCGATCCAAATCAACTCCCCTCGATTTTTATTAAAGAAGCTCAGACATTACAGCGGACCATGATTCAGAATGAGACGGTTGTTCCCCAGGAAGGCTTCCCGTCTCCGATCATGAAAGGAATTCAATCGATTCCTCCGCTGCATGGTTACGTGCTCACCTCGATTAAGGAAGATGCCGAACCTGCCCTGCAGGTCATCAATGAAAGTGAACAGGGAGTCGATGTCGATCCCATTCTCGCGACCTGGCAATATGGACTGGGTAAGTCCGCCGCATTCACTTCGGATCTTTCCATGAAATGGGGAAGAGACTGGGTCAACTGGGAGCAGTACCAGGCATTCGTGCAACAACTGGTGATTCATATCTCCAAAGTCCATCAGCAGACATCACTCTCCATGTGGACTTATAAAGAAGGCAACACCGGCACGATTGTGGTGGAAGATGCTGCTCCCCAGCAGGATTTTCTTTCCGTGCAGGCGAAAATCGCCGGACCGGAAAAACGAACGGAAACGGTCATGCTGAAGCAGGTCGGTCCCCGTCGTTACGAAGCGAGCGTCCCTCTCTGGGGAGAAGGACGCTACTCGATTGTGGCAGCCGGTGTCTCGGGTGATCGCAACGAACAGACGGTGGGGGCGATCATTAACCCTTACGACACCGAGTACATGGAGTTCCAGTCAAAGACTGTTATTCTCCGGCAAATTGCCGAGAAGACGGGGGGTAAAGAACTGACCTCTGAACCTGCCGCCAAAGAAGTTTTCGATCGTCGAGAATCGCGAGAAAGTTCTCAGCCGATCTTCGACTGGTTCCTGATTTCGCTGGCCTGTCTCATTCCACTCGATGTAGCGTTTCGTCGTATTCAAATCGACTGGTATCTGATCTCCAGCTGGCTCTCCTTCGGACGGGGCAAGTCCGAATCGACCGCCACCATGGGAACCCTGCTCAATCGTAAACAACAACTGAAGGGCGCCTTCGAAAGTCAGCGCGAACCTGGCCGAGCTCTGCCGACATCCCGTCCAGCAACCAGCAGCACCACATCCAGCCTGAAAGAACGGGCCAAATCAGCAGCGGACGAAACTCGTAAAACACAACAGAAACAGGCCGAAGCCAAACAACAGGCGGACAAACGTAAAACCGATTCCGATCGAATGACGAGCAAACTCCTGGAGATCAAACGTCGTCGTGGGGAATCAAAAGAGAACGACACTTAAACCCTAAATCACAACAAAATTCTCAAACAGAATATAGATCCGAACCGACTGGAGAAAAACCGATATGAACAGCCCAGTGCAGGAGAACGAAGTGCTTCAAGCCGAGGCCGATCACTTCAAACAGCAATACCACGATGCCAAAGAACAAATCAGCCGGGTGATCGTCGGTCAGGAACGGGTGATTGAAGCCTCACTCACAGCCCTGCTCTGCGGGGGCAACATCCTGCTGGAAGGGGTTCCCGGTCTCGGTAAAACAGAGCTCGTCAAGGCGATGTCCCAGGTTCTCGATCTGGATTTCCGCCGTATTCAGTTCACCCCCGACCTGATGCCCGCCGACATTATCGGTACAAATATCATGAGTACTGACGAAGCAGGTCAGTATCGATTTGAATTCCGTCAGGGTCCGATCTTCACCCAGTTGTTACTCGCGGATGAAATCAACCGGGCATCACCCAAAACCCAGTCGGCTCTGCTGGAGACAATGCAGGAAGGGACCGTCACAACCGGCGGAACGATGTATACACTCAAGCAACCTTTCTTCGTGATGGCGACACAGAACCCGATTGAACAGGAGGGAACCTACCCCCTGCCCGAGGCACAACTCGACCGGTTTATGTTTAAGGTCGATGTCCCGTTCATGTCGCGACATGAACTCAATGAAATTGTCACCCGGACGATTCTGCGAAGTAAGGTCGAGCTCGAAAAGAAACTCGATTCCGAACGAATCATTGAACTGCGCGGCATCCTCGATAAGGTTGTCGTCGCCGATCCGATGCGCGATTACGCCGTACGGCTTGTGCTGGCGACTCATCCGGAAACTGAATTCGCCAACAATGACATTCAACAGTTCATTCGCTGGGGGGCTAGTCCTCGCGCGGCTCAATCGCTGATTCGGGCCGCCCGTGTTCGGGCACTCTCGCAAGGTCGTGTGCATGTCTCTTATGAAGATATCCGCTACTTCGGTGTCGAAGTCCTGCAGCACCGGGCTTTATTGAATTATGACGGTCAGGCGGAAAATGTTGCCGTGGGCAGTCTCATCAGCAGCACTATGGAACAACTCCCCGAGGAGGCGTAAGCGTTGGATACCCCTGCGAAAAAAATGCAGATGACTTCCCTCCTCTCCAATCAGACATTGGGGCGCGTGGAAAAAATGCGACTCCTTTCAAGAAGAAAGTTCACCAATAAGTCACACGGTGAGCACCTCTCAGGAAAAGGGGGAACGAGTACGGAGTTCTCCGACTATCGAAACTATGTGGCGGGTGACGATGTCCGGTATGTTGACTGGAACATCTTCTCTCGACTGCGACGTCCTTACATGAAGCAGTATCGGTACGAAGAAGAGATGCACGTCGTCATTATTATCGACGCCTCTTCCTCGATGATGTTCGAGAACAAATTTAAACTGGCCAAAGAAATCACAACCGCACTCGGCATCATGGCGATCATGAATCTGGAACGGTTATCGATCTACGGTTGCCATTCGATGGGGGCCTACCCTTTTCACCTCCCCGCGTGCAGTGGACGCACCAGTTTGAACCGACTGCTCGCTTTCATGGAGGGACTTGAAGGAGGGGGCGACCAGCCCATCGATCAGGCGGTGGAGTCGGTGTTACGAACACACCGCGGACGGGGAATCTGTCTATTGCTCTCCGACTTCCTGACCCTCGGAGATCTCGGTAAGCAATTCAACATGCTCTACAGCCGCGGACTAGAAATCATGGGACTGCAGATTCTCGGCCCCACAGAAATACACCCCGATCTGAACGGTGATATCCGCCTCGTCGATTCCGAATTCGGAACGACTCTCGATATTTCCTCGGCCGGTGATTTGCTGGAACTCTATCAGGAACATCGTCTCGCCATGGAAGAACGTCTTGCGCTGCAATGCCGCCAGCGAAGTGGCCGCTTTCTCTCCATCAGCTCAGACACCGCCGTCGAACTGGTTCTGTTCGACCAGTTACGACGGGGAGGTTGGGTGCAATGAATGGCCTTGGTTTTCAGGCGTTGCAGTTCAGCTGGTTATTCCTCCTGCTGATTCCACTGATCCTGTTTTATTTTCTCAAACTGAAACGTCCGCAACAGCGCGTCTCCTCGCTGGTGTTGTGGCAGCAGGTCCTCGACGACCAACGGGTGAACTCTCCCTTTCAACGTTTCAAGCGAAACCTGTTGTTACTCTTTCAACTTCTGCTCTTGACCTTACTGATCCTGGCCGCCATCCAACCTTTTCTGACTGGTGGAGCCGAACAGGCACGTTACCTGCCAATTGTCATCGATACCTCCGCCAGTATGGGGGCCGTTGACGAACAGACTGGAGAGTCACGCCTGGATGTTGCTCGTCAGCAAATCGAGAAAATGATTGAAAGCCTGACTTCCGATCAACAGATGGCGCTCGTCTCGGTTGATTCCGCCGCTCGTCGACTGACGGAATTCACCAACGATAAACGTTTACTCCGCTCTGCCCTTAACGACCTTAAGGTTGTCGACTTGCCCAGTGAACTCGATGAAGGGTTACGCATGATCCAGGCGATGGCTCGCACGGCACCTGTTGAAGAGGTGATCCTCTTTTCAGATGGAAACTTCCCGGAAGAGATCGACTTCGAACTCCCCTGTGCCATTAACTATCAGCAACTCCCCGTGGTGAAATCCAACCTGGCGATCACCTCCTTCAATGCACAACGAGCATCGGAGACCTCGTGGGATCTCTTCGCCCGTATTGAAGCTTCCCAGGCAACAATCGGAGCTGATTTGAAGCTACTTCGCGACGGTGAAGTAATTGACTCCTCATCGATCATTGTTGGTGAAGAAACCCCGCATCGATTTGGAGTGACAACTGAAGTATCCGATGAGAGTCAATTTGAACTCCAGTTGATTCCCAAACAGCACGACGCCCTGGCAGCCGATAATCGTGCATTCCTGACCATTCCCCGCACTCGGCCGTTAAGGATTTTTGTTGATCCTGAATTGACAGCGTATCGGCATGTACTCAATTCGCTTGAACGGATCGAAATCTATCCCGCTCCCGGAACGGATCCCTCCACAGCGACAGGGGATTTTGACCTAATTCTGAGTAAACAGGCTCCCGATTCGATTCGCACTGCTCCCCTCGAGTTTTACGATCATCAGATTCCGACAGAACTGGAATCGATGATTGCGATGCAGGATGAACAGGCGACCGTCATCGACTGGTTCCGCACGTCACCACTGCTGGAACACGTTCAGCTTCAGGATCTGATCATCAACGAGGAACCCACTTATCAGGAAGAGATCAAAGAAAAGGATCTGCAGGATTCCGGATATGAAGTTCTTGTGCATGGTCGGCGCGGTCCACTGCTGTTGCAACAGAAAACGATCGAACAAACTCGATACTTTCTACTCTTCGATTCTGGAGCTTCAACATTACCTTTCCGTATCGGCTTTCCAATTCTGGTCACTAACCTGGTTAAAGAGTCGATGCAAACTGCCGGACTCTCCCATGCCGAGGCAACGCAGACTGGTGTCTTACCGGCTGAATTGCTCGAACGGGAAACAGAATATGCGATTTCAGGCCCGCAAGGATTGAGCCGATCCCAGACGACCGACAACCACGGGCTGCTCTCTGGAATCCCGGCCCCCTATGTTGGCCCCTATGAGATTCGTGAAGGGGAAACCGTCGTCGCACGTCGCGGGGCAAGTCTGCTTAATCAGCGGGAATCTTCTTTGACATCCAACGAAAAAATTCAGTTTGACGAACTTCCAGTTGCGGCGGCCGCCAGCCTGGTCGATACGGACAAACCCTTGTGGCGTTATCTCGCCATTCTGGCGTTTGTTGTTCTCGCACTGGAATGGTGGTTCTTCCAGAGACGACCAACGGGAGTGGCCAGAGCATGAATCGAGTTTTACATTCTTTAAATTCTTCTGTTTCATTTTGCATGTTGCTCTGTGGTCTCCTCTGCTCTGTCGGCAACATGCAGAACGTCATCGCAAAAGAGAAAATCTACTCCGACAATCGCATGATCAGCGTCGAGGTTCTCTCTCTGATTAATCGCAGCCGGGCAGGTGCTCCGTTACCAGTGGATCTCAAAATCTACAATAACGACAAGCAACTCTTTACCGGTGAACTGATTATCGAAGCCTCCGAACAGGGTTCAAAATTCTTTACGCTCCGCAAGCAGATGACTCTGGTTGAAGGGGAGCAGTCAACACACCTCGTGTTACCCTTGCAGCTTTGTCAACCTGTCACCGGCCAGGTCGACCTGCAACTTTATTTTGAAACCGATGAATACCTCTTCAATCTTCGTGAACACACCGTCGTCGCTGCCTACATGGGGAGTTGTATTTTTTCGGTTGGATGCTGTATCCGCGACAAAAATAAGTTCATCATGGATACGCTCGTCGCCGATCAGCGCGCGATTGTTCTCGAAGACTGGTTGACATTTAAAGACATTATCCCGGTTCAATATGTCTCGGAAGAAGGAACCGCAGCAGGAGAGCCGCACTTCCGCACTGTTTTCTCAGATATCGAACATCAATCTATCCCGGAACAGGCGCTCAGCCTGACCTGCCTCGACATGCTCGTTCTCTGGCCCGAAACCCTGAACGAGTTGAACAACAGGCAGTTGGAAGCGATTGAGCAATGGGTCAAAGCGGGCGGTGGACTTCTGATTTTTTCACCTCCCCAGTTGAGTTCAGACCATGTCGCTTTTCTCAATCGAGTGGGGGGTGACGATGGCTCCCAGAGTTTATTTTTTGCCGACCTTGAACAGCAGCTACAGTGGGATGAAGAACTGACTAAAGGAAATCCCTACCTTCTGAACCACCACGGTTTAGGTCGTGTTGCCATTATAAAACAGGATCTGCTGGAACAGCAGAAGGCCCATCAAGAAGCCTTGTTGAATACTTATCTCTTTCTATGGAGAGTGAAAAAGAATGTCGCCGACGTGCTGCTGGAGAAAGATGCTTATCAACTCGAAGCAGAAGCAACCGAACGGAATCAGTACTATTCAAGAAATTATGATTTCATGCAGTCTCAACTCTCTGAGGAAGAATCAGAATATACATCTGAAGAGAGAATTCGTCAGATGATGGTCAATCTCTATGTGGAAAATCCCCCCCGTCGCTGGCTGGGGCAGGAAGTCTGGCTGAACAACGATACGATCTGGCAAAAATTATTACCCGATGGATTTCAGGTCATTCCCCCCTATTTCATCATGAGCATCATGATCGGCTACCTGTTACTCGTAGGGCCTGGTGACTATTACATTCTGGGAAAGTACTTCAAACGAAAGTGGACCTGGATCACCTTTCCGGTGATCACTCTGCTCTTCACTTACTTCACAATCGAGAGCATCAATGCTCACATGAAAATTGAAAATCCAGAACGAAAAATGATCGTGACGGATATCGGTGATGAGGGAGAAGTCCTTAAACAGACGGTCTGTTCCTGTATCCTCAGCCCCAGCCAGATGGAAAAACGGGAGACATGGAATCAACAACTTGTCTCGCCCATCGATATGTCCAATGGACGATTTATGGCGAACCAATTCTCCAGCTATCGCAATTCCAACCAGGGCCTTAACACGTCCACACCCACTTATGAGGGAAGCCTGACTGGCGAATATGATCTCGTTTATAACCTGCAGAAATGGGATCCCCAGATCTACGTTGGTTTTGCCATACCAGAGGCCGAGGACAGCTCCAACCAGGAACGGTGGCAGCAACATACGGAATTCTGGTCCCAATTATCCTGGGATGACCTCCAGGATAAAAATAATCTGAATAAAAAGGCGGCCCAGTTTTTCCCCGCTCCCTTCAAACTGGAAATTGTAACGCCCCCTAAATCCAATTATTCAACTCGATCTGGTTCTGTTCCTAATACGAATTTTTCCAGAGACCTTTTCGATTCTCTGGACAGATACCGTTACTCCAGCGAATTTCAGCAGTTTCATTCTCTCGCTCCCCGACCGGGAGCTTTTGATAACAACCAGTTGATCTTTGACAGCACCGATCCTGACGAACGCCTGGTCCGCATCATCTGGGAAGAAAATAATTCATGGCACGTTGAGCGACGACTTCTGCGAAATGAGAAACCTCAATGACAAACATCGTTGAAATTAAACACCTGAGAGTCAATTACGGAAAACTGGTCGCTGTCGATGGCATCAGTTTTGACATTCCCAAGGGAGAAGTTTTCGGATTCATTGGCCCGAACGGAGCGGGTAAGTCGACCACAATTAAAGTTCTGGCGACATTACAACGTGAATTCAACGCTACCGAGGTACGGGTAAACGGATTTGATGTCCGACTTCAACCACAAAAGGTTCGTGAATGCATCGGTTACATGCCCGACTTCTTTGGAGTCTATGATAACCTGACTTCACGCGAGTACCTGCACTTCTTCGCCGCAGCTTACAAGCTGGACCTCAATAAACGCGAAGCCATTATCGCCGACTGCTGGAGTTAACAGATCTCACCCATAAAATCGATGCTCAAGTTGACTCACTCTCCCGCGGGATGAAGCAACGCCTGGCACTCGCCCGGGTCCTGCTGCACGACCCGGATCTGCTGCTGCTTGATGAACTGGCCTCCGGCCTTGATCCTCGTGCCCGTATTGAAATCCGTGAATTGTTGCGTGCACTGCGGGACATGGGAAAAACGATTCTTATCTCCAGTCACATTCTGCATGAGCTTTCGCAGCTCTGTACTTCGATTGGCATCATCGAGACGGGCAAGCTGGTCACGCAAGGGACCCTTGAAGATATCTACCAGCGCCTCAGTTTAATGCGCATTGTGCATACCCAGATTATGAATCTCGACGAAGAGATGATCGGTCGCATCCGAGGCATTCCCGGGGTCGAATCTGTTGATCAACAGGTCGACCGGCTTGCCTTGCGACTCAAAGAGGGGGAAACGCCCATTGAAGAACTGCACGAGCAACTTGTGCAGAACGGTGCCCGGATTCGGATGTTCCAACCTGAAGCGATGGATATGGAAACGGCATTTATGAAATTGACAGAAGGGAAAACCGCGTGAAGCCCGACTGGAAAAACAAATTCAGCCTCCCATTACTCTCTCGAGAGATGATTCAGCAATCAGGTCGCCGTTCGCTGTACTTCACGCGCACCCTGCTGATTGTCAGTATGATTCTCTGGATCTGGCTCGCCATTTCACCGGCGGTAAACACAAGCAACTTCAACCTCAATTCAATGCGTCAACTCGGTAAAGGCCGCGAGTTGCTGCACAGTCTCATTAATGTTTTATACATCGGTATCTACATCCTCGTACCGATACTCAGTTGCGGTTCAATTGCTCAGGAAAAGAGAACGATTCTCTGCCCCTCTTGCTCTTAACGCGTCTCAGCCCCTGGGGAATCATCTTTGAAAAATATCTCTCGCGCGTTCTACCGATGATTTTATATCTCTTTGCGCGCTGCCCATATTTGCCTACCTCTATTCATTAGGGGGGATCACTGAAGAGCATGTCTTCGCCTCTTTTTACCTACTGGTTATGGCGATCCTGCAGTTAAATGCCATCTGTATTTTCTGCTCTGCCTCCAGCGGTAACGCGATCAGTGCACTGGTTCTCTCTGTGGTTTCCATCATTGGGTTTTTCTTTCTCCCGCTGCTCCTGGCGTTTGTGATGCGTTACAGTTTCATGAGTTACACCAGTTACGGTTGGACCTCTTCCGAGCTGGTGCAAACGTCGGCTTACCTGGTCCATCCTCCTATTCTGAATGCGATTGTTTACGAGGGCGATCTATACCGACTCCCACTTGGTTGGAGCACATCCTCGAATACACTCCTGGTATTAACGGCCTCGATCCCGATCTGGATCAGTATTGCGGTCTTTCTGGTTCTGGCTCGGGTCATGTTGGTCCGGAAAGCCCTCTCCAAAACCCGTAATATTGTCTATGCCTTCTTCATCAAGCTGGACCGCCTGTTTAATAGTTGGAATTCAGAAGTCGCCGGTGGCATTGTGCTGATTAAAGATCGTGCCGACCTTCCTACTGTAGATCCCATCGCCTGGAAAGAAACCCGAAAATCTGCTATTGGAACGGCACGGTATCTGATTCGAATTCTTGTCGTGCTCGAATTGCCAACCTTGTTCCTTGCCCTTTTCCTGATGATGGAAGGGGTGCGAAATAAAATGATCTTTTTCCCCTTCATTCTCTTTCTGCTGGCAGTAGCGGTACTGATGCTGGTGAATAAAGCAACCGGGCTCATTGCCCAGGAACGTGCACAACAAACACTTGATGTCATTCTGACTACGCCGATCTCGGGGGAAGAGATCATTCTGCAGAAGGCGCGCGGAATCCGGAAATTATGGATCACACTGCTCATTCCCCTGATGACAGTGATCCTTGCCAAGACCTTGATCATTCCCTACGAACCACTCTTCAAGATCTATTATCTGCTCCTGGCAACCGGCTTTGTGGTATCAATCACTTACTTCAGTATCTGGCTCTCGATGTTTGTCGGTCTCCGTCAGAAGCGGCACTTATATAATATAATGATCACCATGAGCCTTCTGGCCGCCTGGTGTTTTTCGTATTCACTACTGCAATTTCTACAAGTCATCTATACACCGACACCCCCTTATAGTTATCTGCTCATGATGCTTTCCCCGTTGTGGATTTTACGGGTGATTGATGGATACGAAGCAATCGAACCTGAATTCCAGACCTTCGCAGTCATTATTGTGCTCGGTTTTCTGGCGTATACCATGGCGCTCGCATGGATCCTGAGAAAAATCTGCCTCGATCAGGCTGACAGAACTCTTGGGCGCCTTTCCGACAGTCGAAAATCGACTTCGCCCACTTTTTCAGCAAAAAAACAGGAAAATCCAGCTCCTGCGTGAGATCTGAAACAGAACTTCGCCTCGTTAACAGCCCAGGGTGATTTCGTTGCTCGATAATGACTACAAAAGAATACAGATTTTCTGACCTTCGCTCGTTACACTGAACAAAGACAATTGCAGCGATGTAATTACCAGGTGGTTTCTATTAAAGAATCCGTTAACCGAAGGTCCACAAGGCCCTGCAGCAGCTTTTAGATTGAACTTCTTCTTTGAAACCTATTCGAATCCGAATTTTCCTCAGACTGATCTTTGAACTCGCAGAGTAATTTCAATATGCCACGACACCGACTTACCCCTCCCCCCAGTTTATTACTGGCGTTCATGATCGGCCTGCTGCTCTGCGCGCTTCCACGTCAAGCAGAAGCCTTCGATCTTGAGGAGGTCCGCTGGGGCTTTGATGGCTCTGTGGTTCCTAATGAGATTAACCCTATCTTCTTTAAGATTCGGAACAACACGGGAGAAGCAGAAGAATTTTCACTCAGCCTGAAACGCAAGTCTTATAACAACCAGTCAGTGGGTGCTCAGATCAGCGTAGCGGAGGAAGGGAACAGACTCTTCCTGAGCCCCTACTCCGAGCGGTGGGTGACGTTTTATATTTACTGCACTTACAATTCTCAAGAAGTGCAACTCTATACTGAAAAGGGACGCTTTGGAGCTGCGATACCTGCCCCGCCACGCACGAATTCCACGGAAGAGGAAGAGTTCGAACTCAGTCGGGTCCTCATTGCTACGGAAGACCGCTTCAATCTGGACCGGGGCGCGTTGATTAAGCGATTCCCCGAGGAACTCTTTCCACCCATTGTGACAGGAACCGACTCGCTGGGAGCCGTCTTCCTCGATCATGTGCCCCGTTGGCAACCCGAACAGCGCAAAACTTTTATGAGGTGGATCAATCGGGGTGGAGTTCTGCATCTGCTGCAATCGCGATCAGGAAACTTCCCTCAGTTTGAAGGGGAATTAGCGGTCCTCAATGCCCCTCTCGATTCTCAGTATGTTGGAAGCGGGCTGGTCATAAGACATCCACGCACGGCCGACAGTCTGAATAAAACCGCTTTAGAGGACATTCAGAAACAGCAAGATAAGTTCTTCGGTTATGAGGCCCCCAAGAACAATAATGAAAACCAGGACAATTACTCTTACGGTTACTATGGCAACACGATTCACGACACGTTCTTTCCGAATCTGAAAGAATACGTAAACCCCAACCACAACTGGGC
This sequence comes from Planctomycetaceae bacterium, assembly GCA_041398805.1. Lineage (GTDB taxonomy): Bacteria > Planctomycetota > Planctomycetia > Planctomycetales > Planctomycetaceae > Polystyrenella. The sequence goes on from JAWKUC010000014.1 coordinate 25,591, forward strand.
AATTATCTACTTTCTCTCGTTCCTGTATCTGCTGGTTATTTTTCCGGGTGCCTGGCTTGTCATGAAAAAGCGAAACGACTTTCGCTTCACCTACGGCGTACTCATCCTGTCCACCTGCTTCTTCGGATTGATGTTCAACATGGTGGGAGCCCGCGGATATGGTGAATCAACTCAGATCAATTCAATCGCTGTCGCCCGGGTTCTACCGGAGGACGAAGTGGATGTCACCCAGTTCTCCAACGCCTTTGTGACATCCGGAGATCAATACCTGCTGAACCATCAGGGAACCGGCGTCATCTATTCCACAGCGAATGACAACGATGATGTCCTCGGGACAATTCAACTCGGGCCACAGGCAGCCATGTATGTGGATATCCCACCCTTCTCATCACGTCCATTTATGCATCGCACTCTGATCCCTCACAAAGCTCCTGCAGTCGAGGTCGTTGACTTTAAAAACAAGTCCGATTTGAAGGACATCAAGTTGAAAATCGAGGGTGTCTCTTCCAGAACTCCTGTTTGGGCTGTGTATGGTGACAAAATTTCCAACCTGTCATTGGAAGGAGAGTTCTGGACCACCTCTAAAAAGGGACAGGGCATTCAAGAGTTCATGCAGAATCTCGCGGAAGATTATCAGTACAACTATTACCGCAGCTCTCACCCGAATGGCGTGGATACCAAAGGGCTCGACACCACTCTTTTCCGACTTGTTATCCGCAGAGGGTTGCATATCAGAACCGACTATCGCGGCATTCAGACAAAATTCAAACGTGACCGTCTTTACCTGTTTATTCAAGCTGAACTGCCGGAAGAACTCTATTGCTCCAACACGAGTTTTCAGCAACAGAGTGGTCAGTTGGTTTATCAATACGAACTTATTCTCTCGGAGTAAAACGAGATGTCCGATATTTCACCTGCCGATAATCAACGTGCCGAACAGGCTACAGAGCTGGAATTCGACGAACCTGGTGTGACCCCGGCCATTCAGATGCGGGGGTCAGCCATCGGTTTAAAGATCACCACGCCCTGGATGGTGTCACCTTCACCGTTCCGCAGGGAGCCCTGCATGGTTTCGTCGGTCCGAACGGAGCGGGCAAGACCACTTCCCTGAAATTGATCTGCACGCTGCTTAAACCACAAACCGGTCTGGTGAAAGTCATGGGCAAAAACGTGCAGACGCATGTACGTGAAGTCCGGCAGATGATCGGTTTCATGCCTGACCACTTCAGTTCGTACCGGCAGATGACCGTCTTTGAATACCTCGATTTCTTCGGTGCCGCTTACGGTTTGAGTATGCGAAAACGGAACGAGGTCATTGATGACGTGCTGGAACTGACCGACATGAAAGGGCGACAGCAAAGCCTGATCGGTGGGCTCTCCCGTGGTATGCAGCAACGAGTCAGCCTCGCGCGTGTGCTGGTCAACGATCCACAAGTTCTGCTCCTGGATGAACCTGCTTCCGGTCTTGATCCACGCGCCCGAATCGAGCTAATGGAAATCCTGCAGGCCCTGCAGGAACTGGGCAAAACGATTTTCATCTCTTCTCACATCCTCAAAGAACTCGAAGAGTTATGCGACTCGGTGACGATTATCGACCGGGGACGGATCAAGTATTCCGGCACGATCGATGAACTTCGTGATCACGGACACGAAAACCCCGCTTATCGAATTCAAATCCTGAATGGGACGGATGACCCCATCGAGACTCTGCTGCAGATTCCAGGCATTGTCACTGCCGAAAAAGTGGGAAACAGCCGCTCGCTGCGAATCACGCTCGATGACACCCAGACAGATTCCAACCAGATGCTGAACGAAATCATTCAAAGGAAGATCAGGATCGTCAGTTTTGAAAAAGAACAACGTCAGTTGAATCAGGCCTTTATGGATCTGACAGAACAGGGGGTTCGTTGATGTTTCGAGGCACCTTTGCTCTGCTGCATCAGGCCCTGCGTACCGATTCCAGAAAGTTATCGACGCACCTGTTCATGCTGCTCTTTATCTCCTCGATTCTACTCTTCCTCTATTTCACCGAAGAGTCGAGTCGCTATCGGTCTGCACCGGGCCTCGATTTCTTTTATGCGATCAGCTATTTGAACCTGGGGGCGATCATCCTGGCGGGCCTGGGGTTTTCAGCTCAGCGATCACGGAGGAGAAAGAAGACGGAACACTCGGACTACTGAAGATGACCGGTATGAGCCCGATGGTGCTCCTTCTGGGAAAATCCACGTCCCGTTTGATTTATGCTCTGTTAATTCTCTCCGTACAAATCCCATTCGTGCTGCTCTCCATCACCCTGGGGGAAGTGATGCTGAATCAGATCATCGCGGTTTATGTTGCGGCATGGCTGCGTTTCTCATAATGATTGCCAACTTCGGCTTACTTGCCTCGGTCGTTGCGCGTAACTCCCGTAATGCCGTCCTGCTGATGGTCATCCTGTCAGTTGGATATGGAGCCATTTTATTTATTTCGGCGATCCTCTATTCAGCCAGCCCGTTCCTCCGTTCGAACTATGCCATCATAGGTGAGTTTCAAGCTGCCTATATGTTTCTGATCGAAAACAATATCGCCTTTCGCATCTCCGTGATCATGCAAACGGGCTTCAATGAATCCCCCTTCTCTACCCAGGTCTGGGGACACCTCTTTCTGGGTGGTTTTTACTTTCTGGCCTCCTGGTTACTCTTCGAACGATGCACTTCCTCCAGCCTGCAAACAGAATCGGGTCCGGAGCGGATGGACATTCTTACAACCAAAAGCACCAAAAATCGGAACCGGGGCCGTGTCTGGAATCTGGCGATCATCTGGAAAGATTTCCATTTTACAGCGGGGGGATTTGGCCATTATCTGATTAAGTATTTCCTTTACACATTCTTTATCTCTGTAATCTGTCTGCTCTTCTATATTGGAGAAGATTTTCACTGGCGAATGCAGCGAAAAGATTTCAGCCTGCTGCTTATTACCGTTTCGCTCATCATGCTGGCTCTGGAACTTTGCATTTACGCAGCGCGTATTTTTCAGGATGAAGTCCGCTGGCAGACATTATCGGTCCTGGTTATGCTTCCGCAGTCGATACCCCAGATTGCTTATCAGAAAATCGCCGGCTGTTTATGGGGACTGATTCCTGTCCTCTCCATTCTGCTCCTGGGCTGCGCCATCGCACCAGAAAATGTGTTTGATTTCCTCGAGAATATATTCTTTGATGAAGAAGGTTTCTGGGTGATCATCATGTTCCTGAGTGGCTGCGTCGCCTTTTTACACCTGATCGCATTTCTGTCACTCTATGTGAAATGGGGAGCCCTCCCCGTTGCGATTTTCCTCTCCGGTTTCTACCTGACCTGCTGCTCGGTTGGTACAGCCATCATGTTCGATGGTGGCGGAGGGGGACGCTCCGGTTTCTATGTCGTCTGTTTCATCTGGACAGGCATGTTCGGCATGGTTTCGCTGGTGCTGCATATTCTGACCGGCGAGAAATTACGGGATATGGCCTCCAGGTAGGCGAACTCGCGACATCTGATTCATTCCCGTCAGGGGAAAATCGATGGGAAACCTGCCCGAGGTTTGCTCTCTGACACCCCAGTCGGTACAACAGGATCCAACCAGCAACGTCTGCATTAAACCGGGCAAGCCCGACTGCAGCTGCCGGTTTCAGCCTGCCCACCACTCGAATTTGCACAACCACAGGATTCTCCTTCATGAATACACCCGCCCGCCCGGAAAAACCCGTTTTAGTAGGTCAACATACTCGCAAGCAATTTCGAGAACGGATGCATTCGGGTGAACTGAAGGTCTGCATCATTCCAGTGGCGGCTACGGAACAACACCTGGAACACCTGGCGATGGAACACGACTGGCGGAGTGTGATGCATGTCGCCACCGCCGCCGCCGAACGCAACGCCCCACACGTACTCGTTGCTCCCTCCATGAATATTGGCATCAGTGAGCACCATATGAAACATATCGGCACTCTCTCCTCAATGCCGGGAAGCTGGCTCGGTGTTCTCTTCGATACGATTCGCAGTATGAACTCTGCCGGGTTCGAACATATCCTGGTCCTGAACGGACATGGTGGAAACATGGCTCCCTGCAAAGGAATCTGGGGACAGTTTCAACAGCGTCTCGAAATCAATCTCCAGTTCCATTCTTACTGGGATTTACTCCCGGCGAATATCTGGAAAGAAGCAATGCAATCGGATGATTACCCGGGCCATGCCCAGGAATTCGAAACAGCCTTTGCCATGTACGCCTTCCCCGAGAATGTTGACCATGAAGCGATGGCCAGCCAGCTCGATCAATCCCCTGCTCTCGCCACCCCCGAAACAGGCAAAATTCTCGTCGAGGGAATCATCGACCATGTCTCCGCCCATGTCAAAGAAATGGTCGAAGGCAAAAACGTGTGGGAAGTCCCACCCTTCTTCCCGTAAGCCGGAGATCGACGACTCTTGAACTCACTGATTATCAGTTGTAACTCTGACCCATGGCTTAATGTTTGAAGTGGCGACGCTCGGTGAAGACCATGGCGATACCATGTTCGTTACAGGCGGCGATTACTTCGTCGTCGCGACGTGAACCACCTGGTTGAATGGCGGCTTTTATTCCGGCACCGGCGGCCTGGTCAATTCCATCGCGGAAGGGGAAGAAGGCATCGGAAGCGACAACGCCACCCTGACTTCGTTCACCCGCTTTATGTGCGGCGATGAAGGCGGAATCGAGGCGGCTCATCTGGCCAGCCCCTACACCGACGAGCGATTCATCTTTCACATACACAATTGCATTAGATTTCACGTGACGACAGACATTCCAGCCGAAGATCAAATCCAGCCATTCCTGATCGGTCGGCTGTCGCTCGGTGACAACTTTCCATAATTCCCGGGGGTCGGCTCCCAGGTCCCGCTCCTGAACGAGTAAACCTCCAGCGACGCGGCGGTAATCGAGCTCACCCTCGACGACATCATTCATCGCAGGACACTCCATCAGGCGTACATTGGCTTTCCATTTCGGTTTGGTCGTCAGGATCTCGAAGGCATCCTTTTCATAACCAGGAGCGATGATCGCCTCGATGAATTTGTCCGGTCCACACATCTGCTCTGCCGTGGCGGCATCGACGGGTCGATTGCAACCAATGATTGAACCGAACGCACTGACCGGGTCACCCGCATACGCTCGTTCAAAGGCGACAGCCAGATCTTCTGCCGTTCCACAACCACAGGGGTTGTTGTGTTTAATAATCGACACGGCCGGTTTTTCGAATCCCTGCACAATTGCCATCGCCGCATCAAGGTCGAGCAGGTTGTTGTAAGAGAGTTCTTTTCCGTTTAATTGTTTTGCTGCTGCAACGGAAGAAGGAGCGGGGTTCGGTTCTACATAAAAAGCAGCCTGCTGATGTGGGTTCTCGCCATAACGGAGTGGCAATTCTTTTTTGAACTCCAGTGTCAGGTGATCTGCAAACAAGTCGGATGTCTCGCCTTCCTGGGCAGAATCAACAGAACTCAAATAAGCATTAATCGCCCGGTCGTACTCGGCAGTCATTTTGAAAGCGGCGGTGGCGAGTTCACGTCGGAAGTTCTCATCGAGTCCTCCCTCTTTGATCGCTGCGATAACACGCGGATACTGTTCTGATTTCGTCACCACGGCAACATACTTGTGGTTTTTGGCGGAAGAGCGAATCATGCTGGGCCCACCGATATCAATCTGCTCGATTGCTTCAGGAAGAGTGACCCCCGGTTTGGCGACTGTCTCCTGAAAGGGATACAGGTTCACTGCTACAATCTGGAATGGAATAATACCATGCTGCGCCATCGCTTCCTGATCAGCGGGAAGATCAGGACGCCCCAGAATGGCTCCATGCACACGTGGATGCAATGTTTTGACGCGACCATTCATGATCTCCGGAAACTCGGTATAGGTCGCAATTTCGATAACTGGAATTCCGGCCTCGGAAATTGCCTTGAAGGTTCCTCCCGTGGACAGAATCTCGTAACCAAGGGCATGCAGATCACGGGCGAAATCAATCACCCCCGTTTTATCACTAACTGAAATTAAAGCACGGGGAGCGGCATTAGCAGTCATCGTAAAGTACCTGAATCAGCTGGTAGGAACAGAAAAATGAGGTCTATCGGGAGTGAAAACTCCTCTCGGCGACTGTATCGGAAGCGGCACACAGAATCAAACCGAGGGCACATTTCATCCCTCTTTTTACCGAATGTTTCGGAGGATTACCTGCCGCGCAGCTCGCCCGCGAGGGAAAACCAATCGATGGCCAGATCCTCTCGCAGTGTCAAAGGCTGCTGGTATCGCATCACGGCCAGCACTTTCGTTTTTCCCCATTTTTCGATCTGCTCAAGATTCGTGTCGATGCTGGCATCTTTTTCGAGTGGTGTTGATTCATTCAGGACAACTCCGGCAACCTGCAAACCCCGCACGCACCGCTTCGAGAGTGAGCAGGGTATGATTGATGGTCCCCAAACCGAGGCGGGCAACAACCAGCACCGGACAACCAAGTTGTTCCGCATAGTCGCGATCATTTCCGTTTCAGTTAGAGGGCAATACCAGCCACCGACACCTTCGATCAATAACAAGTCAACCTGCTCACGCCACCAGTCGACACCTTCAAAGAGAAGTTGCTGATCGACTTCACCCCCTCTACCGCAGCCGCCACCGGTGGAGCCAACGGGGCTTTGAAAACCTGCGGGCAAATTCGTTCGCGAGGATACGCCTCCTGGATCGAGCGATGCAACTGTTCGATATCCGGCCAGAGCAGTTTCCCGTCCACTTCTTCTGCTCCGGAGCATACTGGCTTATAAACACCAACGCGGCTTTCCCGCTCCCATCAACTCACTCGCCAGATGAGAAGTGAACCACGTCTTGCCAACGTTTGTATCTGTCCCGGTGATGAAGAGTGCACGCATAGCCTGTTTGATTTCTAAATTTGGATTTCTATTATTGAATCTCTTCGATTGAACGATTTCGTTGAAAGAGTGCCCATAGAAAATCCATCTTCAGTAAACGAGCCAGAACAAAATAAACAATCAGTGCGACCCCCAGAGGAAGCAGGACATTGATCAATCGCTGCAGAAAATGTTCGGCCTCGGGAAGAAAAGTCAGCACGATCCAGCAGGCGAGGCTCATCGCTGCTGTGGCTAAACAAGTCTTGCCAATCGTTCGAAACATTTCCAGACGATTGAGTTTGCCAATCTGAGTTTCAAAACGGTGCAAGACCAGAGCCACCTGAATCGCCGCACAAACTGCTGTGCTGATCGCCAGCCCCACCCCCTGCCAGATCCAGATGAACGACATGTTGAAAATGAGGTTGAGCACGACCATCTGTAAACCAATATACAACGGGGTCATCCGGTCTCCCAGTGCATAAAACCCGCGATGCAGAATCAACAAGGCACAACTCGACCAGACCGCCGAGCCGTAAGCGGCAATCATGTATGCCGTTTGTACTCCATCTTCAGAGGTGAACTGACCATACTCAAATAACAGGCGGGTGATGGGCGCAGCCAGAATGATCATTCCCATACTGGCTGGAAAACCGATGCCGATCACCTGCTTTAATCCCAATTGCAGGGTGCGTTGCAGGGATTCATTATCGCCGGTGGCGGCGTAGCGCGTCATTAATGGATAGAGAACAGTCCCGAGCGCCAGACCAAACATCCCCAATGGAAATTGAAACAACCGCTGTCCGAAATAGAGTGCCGAGGCAGTCCCCGACTTGAGCGGATAAGCAATCTCCAGTGAGGGTATCAGAAACTGATCAGCCGCTGACACCAGTCTCTCTGGAGCTGAAAAGAACCAGGCAATCAAACTGTCGGAAACCACATTGATCTGGGCAATCGATAGACCGATCAGGATTGGAATCATACTGCGGACAACTTCGCGAACCTCCCGCTTCGACTCTCGCCATTCTGAATTGTAGGTATATCCCAGATTCAGAAGTGGGAGAACGAGGGAAAGAAGTTGCACAAATCCGGCCACGAGTACAGAACAGGCGATGAGGTAGACACGAGATTCAGCGTCATCCCAGCGGGGAGCAATCAACCAGATTGTGGCGATCCACAATCCATTCAGAATTAATGGAGCGAAAGCAGGCCAACCGAATCTGTTTTGAGCATGCATGACGGCACTGATCTGCGCCACGAGGCAAATTACAAGTAGATAGGGAAGCATGATCGCTGTGAGGCTGAGTAAGAGCTGATACTCTGGTGAATCAAAACCGGAATAATAGAGACCCGCCAGGCAAGCCAGAACTCCCAGGGTGATTAACGAAAGGACCTTCGTTAACCAGATCAACGTCGCCGTGACCAGTTTCCAGGCAGACTTCAAACCTTCCTCTTCCCTGTGCTTCACAAAAGCGGGAAGAAAGGCTGTCGAAAGTGCCCCCTCTCCAAATAAGCGTCTGGCAAGATTCGGAACACGAAACGCGATCGAGAAGGCATCCATGATCGGACCATTCCCGAACAGCATGGCCATTCCCATATCACGGACCAGGCCCAGAATCCGGCTGAGGAAGGTCATCAGACTGACCAGCCGGAAGTTGGAGAATAACGAGCGTTCCTCCTGTGTACTGGAAAGCTCGGTCGGGCTATCGGACGTAGACGACTGCGAATTCATGCTGTTTGTTATAGCGATCCCGGAAAGCGTTGAACAGCATTGGCGAGCGAGCCAGCAGTATTGGGGGGTCGAGCGAGCGCACAGTGAGCGGGAGCAGGTTTACCGCCAGGCTCATTTAAGATTCAATGTTCGCTTACGGAGTAACCGGTTCAAACGGGTTCCGTTCACATCGAAACTTTCGAGGATTCGAATCGCTATCAATGTCGAGATTCGATTCGAGTGCCCCAGTTGATCACATCAGATTCTCCTGCCCAGCAGAGATGATCAATATGCGATCGAGTAAATCCTGATCGAAGTTATGGCTGGTTGCGAAGAGGCCGAAGGACTGAGGTTCAAACTCGGTCCAGTGACAATGCCCCAGTAAATGTTCAAGTCGACGGTATCGTAAATAGAGAATCAGTTCAGTTTATACCATTCCTGAACTGCACGATCTCAACGTCGTACCCGTTTCGTTCACTTTGCAGCCATTTATGACGTATTGCTTCCTGATAAGCCAGATGATGCAGGCTTAACGGTTTAGGAAGAGTTGTAGTGCAGCACATCGTGATCTCTACCTACAATTTCTCACCAGCGCGGGCGAGTTGGCAGTGAAATTTCGAGCGAATCTGGCACACTTTATTTTACCGACGTCGTCGTGAATGGACGGTATCCGTTGAAATCGTGCTGGATATAGTCGAGATAAAACGTCTATGAACTAAAACAAAATGACCCACTTATCCAGATTCATCGTCTATTACTTATACCGTCCCCCTTCAATGCGCTGACATGAAGGTCCCCCTTTTTAACAGATTCTCGACAGAGAAGTTCATGGTTCAGAGAAACACCATCCTTAAAACAGGTCCTCTTGATCATTATTTTTACGCTTCCCCTGCCATTAATACATTGATTGCGTCAACTTCATCAGCAGTCAATTCTCTGGCAAAATTGCTCAATCATTCGTCCACGATGCTTATTGCGCCGGAGGAGAAATCACTGCCAGTGCTTTACATTTCCTGCAGTTCGGTTGCTCGGACTGTACCGATTGTGACGATTTTATCGGTGTTGCGTCTTACATTCCGGCAAGGTGACAACTTGGAGGAGGATAATCTGGGTCTCAGACTCATCCTTCAAAATGCTTCTCTTCAAGCAGAATCAGGCGATTGAACCAACCTCTGCCTGGAAGGAAGCAATGCAAACTGACTTCTGGAACAAGACTGAACATTTACACCCACACTGTTCAATACTCTCCAGAATCAACAACACCGGACCCACGCGCCTGATAACAGGCTCGAAGACGACTCGAAATTAAATACATATGCATCAGGGGGGCATGATGGTATTGGAAACCAGGTTGCGCGCTCAGTATTCCGTCCCGGGAATAGGCGTGCTCTTCATCGTGACGGTATTCGCCACATCATTGTGGATGGGAACACCATCCATTGCTGGAGAACCGGAAGTCGTTGAAGACCGATCTCCAGTCGCAAATCAGGCGACTCCTGCCAGTGCTGATCAGGAATCTCGGGAGATGACCGAGCAGGAGCTCGAAGCTGCTCTGGAAGAGCGCGTCCGCACTCTTAAAAGAGGGACATCTCAGCGATCAGCCCGTAAAGCGGGAATGGAAGCATTGCCTCTTGCCCAGATGGATGCCCAGAGTCGTGAAAAAGCGGAAGCCGTACTTTCTTCACTCAGCCTGTTCCGCGAACTTCCCACCCTCTCTGTCGAAGTGAACCCGCATATCTATCGCTTTTTCGTTCAGCACCCGGATGTGGCTGTCAGTATCTGGCGGGTAATGCAGATTTCCGAATTCAAAATGTGGCAGACTGCCAAGAATGAATACGAGGCAGATGCCGGTGACGGCACGATCGGGATCATTGATGTCCTCCTACGCGGTGAGACAGACAACGTTATCTACTGCGAAGGAGAATACAAAAGCCCCCTGCTTCCCAAGCCGATTAAAGGTCAGGGGATCCTCCATCTGCAAACCAAATTCAGCAAAGATGCTGACGGCAAAGAAATCGCCACACATCGTCTCTACATGTATGTCTCGTTTCCATCGCAATCGATCGAAACCATCGCCCGGGCGATTTCACCAGTCAGTAATACGATTGTGGATCGCAACTTCAAGGAAGTCAGCCTGTTCCTCAACATGATGACACTGGCGATGACACGACAACCTGGTTGGGTTCACGCTGTCACGACCCGTATGGAAGGAGTCGTGGAAACGCGTAAAACTCAACTGCTGCAACTGACCGAACTGGTCAATCAGGAATTTGAACGTCAGCAGTTGGCAGGTCCCGCCGGAAAGAAATTCTCCAGCACAGAACCACAACCAGCTCCCGAGCGGACTGTGATTCAAACCTCCGGTAAACCCCTCTCGAATTAATTTAATTTTCTGAAGCCTGCATTTTCTTGTTGTCGATTGTCTTCTGATTTTTATCCTGTGTCTGACAGTCAGTTTGAAAGGACAGAAATGCTCTTGAAGAATCTGGCAAGCTCGACAGACGGTTCGGACCCTGAACTGTCTTGAGGAATCCTCCAGACAATCGGTGATTGAAACATACTCGTCTCAATCACCACTACAACCTGAACGTACTCGAATAGAATCGCCCACATTTTGTTTGAGCTACAAAAACTGAAGCCGATCGATTCCTCCGACGGGAGGGGTCGATCGGCGACAGTGTTTCTACTTGAGAGTACACAGCTATCGGAGATTCGGACTCAACTCTATTTCGTCAGTTTGATCCGCTTCATTTTTCGGTCGAGGAAGAATCGATTTTCTGTTTGGGTTGAGCAGAACTCTGCTCTTTATCTCGAGGAGCCGCTTTCGGTTTCCACAGAAAACTGAGAACGACGAGCACCACTAACACACCAGGTGCCAGTCTGGGACGAATTACGGCCGCCAGAGTTCCCAGGCCAAAGGTCACCCACCATTTACCGGAAAGTCGGACCAGTGCCGAGTTCATGATTGAAGGAAGCGCCAACCAGATTGCGGAGAGAACGATCGCGATACGAACGGAGGCTCCCAGGAACAATTCTGATTCCGGATTGGTCAGATAGAAAATTCCTGTCGCGATCCAGCAGAGAATCGCCAGGATGCCGACGATCTGTCGCTTTACTTCCCAGTCTTCAAAATTCATGCTACCCTTTCGAGTTTTTTGCCTCAGAGAATCAACCGATTATGCCCCCCTGAAGGGACTTTCCACAAGGGGGTCTTGGTTTTGCCCGGCACCTGACTTAGACTTATAGAATAACTGAATTTAATCCCCTGGATGCCTCAGGCTTCTGTTTGTTCAGGTAGTTTAATTCATTCTGGTAAAGAAGTAACTTAAGTCATTTTATACCGGATCCTCAGGAGTAAACCCCAATGCCACATCCCATGACTGCTCCTCAGATACTGGATCGGGAGTTTCTGGAAATCCGCGCTAAGATGCTGGAACTGGCCGCATCTTTTGATCGACTTGATCGCGCCACGGGAACCGTTTCCGGCGATAGTCGCGAATCCCTCATTCAGGAGGGACTTAAACTGCTTCAATCTTCCGACTCAAACCGTGCTGAACAAATGCAGTTGCTCTTTTCACGCTTATTTGACGAGAGCTGGCGGGAAAATTTCGGCATCTGATCCAACTATTCGCATTCTGTAACACGATCCTCCCAAGGATATCACAATGTATTACTTTGATCCGCATATTCATATGGTCTCCCGTACAACCGACGACTACGAAACGTTGTCGAGAATGGGTTGTGTCGGTATGAGTGAACCCGCTTTCTGGGCTGGATTCGACCGGGGAAGCGTTGAAAGTTTTCGTGATTACTTTCGCCAGTTGACCGATTTCGAAAAGAAACGAGCCGGACAGTTTGGCTTACAGCACTTCACCTGGCTCTGCATCAACGCCAAAGAGGCCGAGAATGTTTCCCTCTCGCGGGAAGTCATCAAGATGATTCCCGAATTTCTGGACATACCGGGGGTTCTGGGGATTGGTGAAATTGGTCTCAACAAGAACACCAAAAACGAAAGTATTATCTTTCTCGAACATCTCGAACTGGCCGCTAACTACGATCAGCAGATCCTGATCCACACTCCGCACCTGGAAGACAAGTACCAGGGAACACGCATGATTCTCGACATGCTGTGTGACGACCAGCGACTCGATCACCATCGAGTGCTCGTTGATCATGTGGAAGAACATACTATCCGGCATGTCCTGGAAAAAGGTTTCTGGGCCGGCATGACTCTCTATCCTGTCAGCAAGTGCACCCCACAACGGGCCGCGGACATGGTTGAACTGTACGGACCGGAACGACTACTGGTGAATTCCGCCGGGGACTGGGGCCCGTCCAAACCAACTGCCGTCCCCGACTTCATCGTGGAAATGCGACATGCCGGGGACACGCTGAGAGCCTGATCCGAAAAGTAGTCTACGAGAACCCCATGGAGTTCTTCGGTCAGAGCCCGAACTTCCAGTTCACCTCCCGATGTTCCGAAGCGGTCAGCAAAGTATAAATCTTTGCTTACTACGAATCTGTAAATAAAAAAAGACGACCCGCAAATGCCGGTCGTCTTTTTATATATTGTGATTAGAAAATCAGTGTCAGGCTCAGTTAAGAGTCCCTTCACCTTTCTTCCAGTTACAGGGGCAGAGTTTGTCGGTTTGCAGAGCGTCCAGTACTCGCAGAACTTCTTCGACATTACGACCAACACCCAGATCATGCACAGCCATCCAGCGAAGAACACCATTGGGATCGATCAGATAGACACCGCGGTAAGCGATTCCTTTTTCTTCGTCGAGTACATCGTAGGCTTTGGAAAGCTCATGATTATTGTCAGCCAGCATGGGGTATTTCAGTTTGGCCAGATCTTCATGAGCATCGCACCAGCCTTTATGGGAAAAGACAGGAATCGGTGCTGGCGGTCAGAACGACACACTCACGATCTTCGAACTCACCGAGTTCATTATTGAATGCCACAATTTCAGTTGGGCAAACAAAGGTGAAGTCGAGTGGATAGAAAAAGAGGCAAACCCATTTTCCTTTGTAATCACTCAGTTTGTACTCAGAGAACTGAGTATCAGAACCATCTTTGGTACGGTCATAACCCTGTAAAGCAAACTCAGGGGCGGGCTGTCCGATTTTTACAGACATTTACGTTTCCTTCTTAACTGTTTTCAAAATATATGTAGGGGCTATTTCAAAACCCGGTTGTGGTTTTTCCAGACGCTGCACAAACAGGTACAATGCAACCCATCAGAGGGTTTTGAAACTGCTTGTAGAGGGAAATTCAAATCCAGCCAGCGGCATCAGCATTCTTAATCTGACCAATGCCGACTGACTTGAGATTTTGAATTGAAGATCATAATCAGAGTCCATTTGAGAAGATTGCTTCTCTTACAGACCTGGTTTAATTTCGATCAAAGAACCAGCAGACTCGGCACCTTTGGGAGGTTCAGTTCCAAACTGGGTCACATAAAGTTGACCCTCTTTGCCGAATGCCAATGCGGTTGGTTTGTCGAGACTCATGATTTTATTGGCAGTGACGTTATCACCATCAACCACCAGTTCAAACAATCCGCCGTTAGCTGTATCCGCCCAGGAGAAGTCGACTGCATACAGCTTAGCCGGTTGCAGGGCTGTAAGCCAATCCAGCGATGTCGGAGAGACCGGTCTTTAAAGATTTTTTCAGTTCGCCAGAGGCGGGATCGTAGAATGTCAACAGGCTGTCACCCGCTACGTTCATTTCACCCATCTGACCAACGACCAGTTCCGATCCATCAGGATTGAAAGTGATCGCTACAGGGGCATCGGTTCCCGTTGCTTCCTTAGTGGCAATAAAAGGTTTCAATTCACCCGGTTTACCATCAGCAATATCTTGCTTGGAAACCCAACCTTTGGTGTCATCGCCGTTACAGGTAACGAAGATCGCACTTTCGCTAACGGCGATCCCATAGAAGTTACCTTCTCCTTTGGCAGAGGCTTCACCGGCGGTGATTGGCCCCAGGGTAAAAGCAGCATCTTCTTCTGACTTTTTCTTGTCATCGAGAGGGTAAACCCGGACCAGTTCTTCACCATCAACACGGCTTCCATCGCCCACAACCAGCTGGTTACCAGTCATCAGGCCCAGGCCCAATGGCCCGATGTTGTACTTGGGGCCTTTACCATAAATATCAGTTGCATAACCCATCACTTCAAAGACAGCTTTATGCTCTTTGGGGTCGTAGCGGTGCACACCAAAACGGCTGGCGGTGTAAACTTTACCTGTTTCAGGATGAACCAGTACGCCAGAGGGATTATCAAGATCAATCACTAATGTTTCATGCTCAGGTTCTTCAGCAGAAGCGATACCTACTGTCACCAGTGCCAGAAAACCGGCCATCAAGGCAAAACTTTTCGCTTTCATCAACATAGTTAATCACTCTCTATTTAATAGATTTCGGGGATTATCGTAACGAGAGGGGTTCTTCGTGTTTTTCAGAAGTACTGAAAAACCCCAGACTGAATATTACCTATTCTGGTAATTCTGTCGGAGGTTCGATATCAGGATAGCTCTCACTGGAAAGCCCTTCTTTCATGAAGGTGATGATATCAGCGACATCCTGATCACTCAGACCAAGTTCGTAAATTTCTTCATCAAGGTACGGGTTTGCGATTCCGCCCTTATTGTAGTGCTGCATGACTTCTTCCAGTGTATTCATACTACCATCATGCATGTAGGGTCCAGTTCAGAGCAATTTCCCGTAAGGTCGGAGTTTTGAACGCTCCGGTATCACCTTCCAGAGTTACTCACAGCAAATCGACCGACATCAGTGTTTTTGCCCTCTTTGACACCAACACCAAGATTGTGGAAAGCACTGTCAGTGAAACTCGGGCCGCTATGACAGGCAGCACAGTTGGCCGCTCCTTTGAACAGTTTCAAACCACGCTGGGCTGCTTCTGAAAGAGCCGTTTTGTCTCCTGCCACAAACTTGTCGTAAGGGGCATCGCCGGAAAGAACGGTACGTTCGAAGGCCGCGATTGCTTTGGCAACCCCTTCCTCATTTGGTTCTGTTCCAAAGACTTGCTGGAAACGCTCCTGGTACCCTTTCGATTTTTTCAGGCGACCAATCGCTTCATCCAGTGTCATGTTCATTTCAATCGGGTTGGCAATCGGTCCCAAAGCCTGATGCTCCAGTGTGGCTGCCCGACCATCCCAGAACTGGGTGGTGTAATAAGCCGAGTTGATTACTGTCGGTGAATTGCGATCTCCACGCTTCCCTTCGAAACCGGAAGCGTTGGGTTCCCCATTACTCCACCCTTTTTTAGGATCGTGACAGGTGGCACAGGAGATATCGTTATTGCGTGATAAACGGGGATCAAAATAGAGCAGTTTGCCCAGTTCAATTTTTTCAGGGGTAGGAGGGTTATCTTCAGGATGCACAACCGCAGGCAACCCTGCCGGCACAGCAGGTTCATCAGCCAGCAAGGAAGTTTGTTCTGTGAAACTGCATAAACTCAAACAGCAAAAGAAACTACAGAAGTAAATCGTCAGCTTGTTCATGTGATGCCTTTAATTGATGTTGTGATATCGCCGGTAGTATGCGTCGGTCAAATCAGAATACTGTCACTCCAGGGAGGAACCTGGCTCTGTCTGAAACTCCGGGCCGCACATTTGCCTGAAATACCAAACCTCCACCTGTAGTTTAGAAACTCCGGGAGAAGATGAGAACCGGTCAGGATCGTCAATCTGGCTCGCAGCTGCGAGATAATCCTCAGTGTGGGAACGCTGTTGCACTGAAAATAGACGTCGTGAATTCTCAGTGATCATCCAGAGGATCATCACTCTCTGAGGCGGAGTCCTGCACAGGTAGGGAGGCTCAAGGCCGGAATGCATGGACGGAGGGGTCAGTTACTGAACATTTAAATTATGCCGCGCTGGCACTTCCTGTTCGAACTGGAAAACTCTACTCATTGTAGACGCGTAGAAGACTGAAATCAGCACTTTTACGGCCTGATTTCCATTTTCGGCCCTATGCTGACGAACATCAAGCCCATAGACCCGGTTCGTCCGCTCTTCACGAAAATCACAAAGTCGGAACACCAGAGCGGCTCCGACTTTACCCTCACTCAGAAACCTCTAATTCTGGGAGGCATCAGCACCAGAGTGGGCCGGATCAGCATCGGCTGAGCCAGTGGCCACAGGTGTTGGCTGCTTAATTTCAGCCGACTGGAGCATCGGCACCTGCTGCATGGTGGTCATGGTGGGAGCGAAGCCCATACCAGGCTGATAATCTTGCCACTGCCCCGGTAGCGCTGCTGTCGCCGTTCCATAGGGGAGGCTATAAGGTGCATTCGCCGCTGCGATACGGGCACGTTCACGCTGCACGGACATTGGACCCTGCAGAGAAGCCAATCGGGATTGAACCTCAGGCTGACCCCAGTTGTTTTGCAAGGAATTCTGATACATCGCCACCGCTTCCGATGTGCGACCAGATTCCTGGTAAAGCTGTCCTAACTGAGCTTGTGCGACAGGATTGTTCGGTTGCACTCGCAATGCCTGCTGCAGAGACATCTCTGCTCCAGCGGTATCCCCCATTTCCCGTTTCTGCCAGGCGAGTTCAATATGGGACTGAGGCTGATGTGGTTCTACAGACGCCCACTGCTCCATCAACTGAGTGCCTCAGCAGAACGGCCCTGTTTGTTCAGAATTTCGGCCAGGCCATGGTTTGAAGGCTGGTGATCAGGACGTTTATTGAGCGTTTGACGCAACTGCTGCTCAGCCCCTGCAAATCCCTGCTTCTGCATCGCCATCGCCAGGTTGTATTGGTAGTTGGTATTTTCAGGATGATCGATGGCCGCCCGGTGAAACGCGTTGCGTGCCAGGGTGTAATTCCCCTGTTTGTAGGCGGATACACCTTCATTATTGGCCATCCAGCCATTGGACATATTGCATCCGGTTAAGCCGAACAACACGAGAACCAACCCCAGTCTGGTTGGAATAAATTCGCTTACACGGGACATGAACGATGCCTTCCGGGTCCTGAAGACCATTGATCACAGATGTTTTCTAATGGAAACCGCCGTAGTGGGAGCGGTTGTTGGAGAGAGAGCTGTCGGCCATTGAGGTTCTAAACTTGAGAGAATTTCCCCTCCAGCGACAAAAGTGGCGGAAATTTAGTCCGATCCAGAATCTGTTGCAAGACCAGTTCCGCATCCGGGGAACGCAGGGCAAAACGGGTAAATTACAGAGGAAGGGTCCCAGATTCCGCTCAACGGGCTCACTTCTGAACAAAAAAATTACCCCGCACCTCATTACAAAGTGCGGGGTAACCGTTAGGGAGTTATTTCCAGAACAGGCGAATGAATGATTACTTCGCCGGTTCGTTGTACTTGCTGGTTTCCAGATAGGCGAACAGATCGGCAATTTCTTCCAGGCTCAAATCTTTCAGCAGCCCCACAGGCATCACTGAAATTTTGGAAGGAATCTCTTCATCAATTTCGTCTTTAGGAATTTCGATTTTGGTTGCATCGGCCAGCAACAGAATCAGGCTGTCCGGCTTTGTATTATCCGGCACAGGCATTCCATTGTGGACAAGACCATCCTCCGTAATGACGGTGACCATGCGGTACTGGTCCGAGATCACCTGCGATGGCAACAGAATCGATTCAATAATTTCTTTCTTCTGGAACCGGCGACGAACTGAACTGAGGTCAGGCCCCACGTTCGTTCCTACACTGGTGAATCGGTGGCATTTGACACACTTCGCTTTTTCGAAAGCGACTTTTCCTTTTTCGACATCACCATTCTGACCTTTGGGGTCTTTTTCCAGGTAGTCCATCAACTGCGTCAGGGTATAACCAGCTTCATCAGCATTGACCTGTTGCAGTTCTGCGGGAGGGGCTTTGGGGAACATTTCCGCATAAACAGTACGATAGTAAGCGAGAGCCGCTCCAACATCTTTCCCTTTGTCGTGCGGTTTACCTGTCCAGTGCTGCAACAGTTCCACAGCCACCTGACCCCCCTGGTCTCCCAGTTTCTGGCCACTTAACAATGCCTGTCGCATTGGTTCTGCCACCTCCGGTTTCTGATCGAGTTTACGCAAGGCATTCAAACAGAGCTGCAGAGTGGTGTTATCACCAAAGGCTAGCGTTCGAGTCAGCAGGTCCCAGTCTTCAGGCTGTGGTTTTTCCGCAACCACGCGAGCAAGCTGTTCGCGTCGATCAGGAGTGTTCTCGTAAATATTTCGTAACGTCTGACGGGCATCTTCCTTGTCACTCTTACCGAGAGAAGAAATCAAAACATCAACCAGCTCCTCTGAACCGGAACTCTTGCTTTGTTCTGCATCGGAAAGAATGGTGGTAACGACCGTTTCGAAGTCAGCAATTTGCTCGGGCTGGCTCGTTCTCAGAATCAAAGCTGAAGCAAACGGACGGGAAACCCCTTCGAGCAACAATGCTTTGCGATCTTCAGCAGAGAATTTGGCGATACCTGAACTCAGAATGTTCGCCAGATAAGGAACAAAACTGTTCCCCCCTTCCCAGCTGCGAGTTCCTTCATACCAACCGAGATACTGTCGTTGCAGATCTAACGTCCAACCATTACGGACATAACTGAGGAAGGTGGCGATTTGAATCTGCCCTTCCTGACTGGGATTGTTAACCAGATAGGCCACAATTTCCGGAGTCGCTTCAGCAACATCCAGATGTGCCAGTAACCTGGCGAGTTCAACATTTACATCCGTGTTTTCTGTCGGGAAGAATTCAACCAGGTTTTTACCCAGTTGCTCAGCAGTCGAACCATTGGCTCCATCCATCAGGGCAAGAGCCGCCAGTCGTAAAGTTTCCAGCAGGGTCCGATCTGACATTCCACCACGACCGAACTCCTGCAGCTTGAGTACTTCTTCCAGCATCTGACTCGGTTCAATGGCTTTCACATGCCACATGGCAAGGAGACCATAAGTTCGAACAGAAGGATGAACTGATGTCAGCACGGCTTCTTTCCAGCTCTCTGCCGGAATCATTTCCAATGATCGACGAGCTGCGAAGCGAACGTGTCGATCTTCACTCGCCAGTAGATTAACCAGTGGTTCAACAGGAGGAACTTGATCGAGTCGGACATACGCTTCACACGCACGTCGTGCCACCATGGGGTCTGCATCGCGGAGCAGGCTCTCCAGTGCCAGGTAGGTTTTCTTATCAGGGTGATCACCCAGTAACAACGTCACAAAACTGCGAACCATCGCATTCTCTGAACCAGCCAGCTCGATCAAAAGATCAAGTTCCGGTTTCGGCCCGAACTGGGAGAGCAATGTGAGTGCCCGAATCTGTTCTTCAGCAGAACCATTTTTAGCCACAGTGACGAGCTTGGTAATCCAGGCCCCTTCTCCAACGGATGCTTTCACAGCAGCCGCATCTTCACGAGCCCACGCTGATGAGATTTGAGGCAGTGCAATCAGTTCATCGATGGTTGAGGCCGACTGTGGTTTGAGTTCCGCATCTCCATAAGTGACCCGGTACAAACCACCCTCAGTATTTCGACCACCGACACAGAAGACCATCGAGCCATCCCGATCGACTTCAATGTCAGAGACGTTCAGCGGGTTCCCGGAAACGATTGTCTCGAAGTCGCCAGCGTAGGTCGCTCCCGCTTTCTGGAGTGGCACGGAAATAATACGCCCCATCGACCAGTCGCAAATCAGGAAAGCTCCCTGCTCTTTTTTGGGGAAATGTGTATGTTCATAGAAGACCACCCCTGTCGGCGAACCACGTCCGATGTCGACAGTAGTGGGGAGTGAATCGAGGAAGTAACCAGGCCACTTGGTGGCACCTGTACGCCAGCCAAATTCAGCACCACTCACACAGTGGTTCACACGGACGGGGCGATACCAGGGCATCCCGACATCCCACTCCATATCGGAATCGAATGTAAAGAGGTCACCATATTGATTGAAGGCAATATCGTACTCATTACGGAAACCGGAAACTTCACGCCACCATTTGGAACCATCGGGAGTAAATCGCCAGATTGATCCACCAGGCTCGGTGATATTCGTGGCATGTCCCCCGGCATCTTTGAAGGAAGGCTGCAACAGGACACCTTCGTAAGTGTTTTTAGAGGGTGAATTCGGTTGTGCTTCGACATCCATCCAGGCATGGTTACCCATGTTGTGATACAACCAGCCATCGGGCCCCCAGACTACATCGTGCGGGCCATGCTCACCGATACCACTTTTGTTTTTACCCACAAAAATGATTTCATCCGCCGCACCATCGTTGTTGTTATCCGGAAGACGATAGACACCGACACCACTCGGTCCCTGTCCAACCGCGTACAAATCATTGAGAACCGTACACAATCCCTGGCAGTTCTTGATCTGATCTGTGTAGTTAGAAACTTTGTCGTAGATACCGTCACCATTCTCGTCTGAGATGGTGATGATGGGTCCTCGTTCCTGAGAGGCGATTACGCGACCTTTATTTCCCCAGGTCATGGCAATCAGGGATCCCACGAGATCAGGTTCGCCGATCCGTTCAATCTTGTAACCTGGTGCAAGTGCATAACGATCGAGATAGGAATCTTTCAGTTCGAGGTCGTTCCAGGGAGAATCGGTATGAACTCCCAGCACATTCACTTTCTCCCAACCTTCCGTGTTGAAATCAGCTGTGCTCCAGTCTGACGCTGGTGCTTTGTTAGTGGCCATCCATTCGGCGCCCGAATCGAATGGGAAGGATCGCCCTCCCTGGTTCCGGACTTCGCCGTCGACAAACAGCCCTGCTTTACCACTCGCATGATCGACCTTCACAGCGATGACGTTTGGACCACGGCGAACAATTCCATTGAGATTAAAGCGATAGAGTTCTCCCGCTTTTCCGGTGCCAACTTTGGTTCCATTCACGCGGAGTTCGAATGGATCACTACTAACCAATCGCAAAGCTCCTGTGGAAGGGCCATCCGAGCGGACAACCGTTCGGAACCAGACTGATCCTGCTGGAGCCTCTTCCCAGGCGTTGACTCCCTGTTGCCAAATCCAGTTGGCGTTGTAATTTTCCTGGGCCTGAACAGCGTTATTGAACTGCAGGAAGCAGCAGGTGACAATTAAGAAGAAAGTCGACAACCAGCGCAATGACATCAAAATCTCCTTGAGGAATTCGAGATCTTTTCAAACAGCAATAGCTCGAAACCGGGAATGAAAAAAAGCAGAACAGAAACTGTGGCTCTCGGACCACTACCAGCGGAGAGCCAGAGACTCTCACAGGTGGTTTCAACAGAGGCCGCTTCACAGACGGCAACCAATCAATATTGCTTTATGCTGCCGTATCAGGCACATCAAAGTCAAGTCTGTGGCTTAGACCTGAAAACAGGAACAGTTGATCCACCGATGATCAGAGTAAATGGCGGGCTTTGATTTCCAGATATTCGTTAATCAAACGGGACGAAAGTTGTGTGGGTAAAGATTCCAGCACCATCAATCCGGATTGTCTGAGTCGAACCAGTTGCCGAGACTGCGTCGCAATCATTTCGCCCGCAGCCGCAACCTGGAACGCCTCCAGATTGGTTTCCGGAATAGTCTCGTAACGGGCCTGTAAGGGTTCGTTCATCAGAAAGGCAGTGAGAATCAGGTGAGGTGTCCGCAATTCTCGTAATTGTCGGCTGATTGTTTCCAGATGAACTTCATCCATGGCATAAGTGAGCAGAATCACCAGAGACCGTTTCCGATAACGCTTGCGTAACTGTTCAGCCATTAAGGCATAATCCGACGATTCATATCGGGGCTGAAGTTCATAGGTTTGCCGCACCAGCTGCTGAAGAGAGGCCCTGCCGCGCATGAATCGGACGGACTGTTCCAGCTTGTTCGAAAAAGCGAGCACACCAACCGAATCTCCCTGTCGCAGTGCCACGTAACTTAACAGGATCAATCCATTCAGCGCCCGGTCGAAGTGAGAAATGTTGTCGACCTCGTTACACATCCCCCGACCACAATCGAGCAGGAACAGGAGGTTCTGGTTTTTCTCGACCGTGTATTCACGACTGATCAGCTCCCGCCGGCGGGCGGTCGCTTTCCAATCGATGCTGCGATATTCATCGCCCCGGCGATATTCCCGTAAGCGTTCGAACTCATTCCCCCGTCCTAAAAAACGGGACATGCGAACTCCGGCCTCTGCCAGCCGATTCTGCCTGGCAAGTAACTCCACCTGACGCACCGTTTGGATATCAGGGAAGATATCTACAGGTTGCTCCAGCACTCGCTCTTCGAACAGGAGCCAGAATCCAAAACGGCTGCTCAACCTGAGAAATAATCGCCCAAAGGAATTCTTACCGCGCCGTGCCGGAATGGCGTGGTATGACACTGAAGTCTCACGCTGCGGACGCAGGACAATCGTGACAGGCAACCCTTCCAGCGTGGAAGGTTCAGGAGGTTCATCATGTAACTGCAGAATGATGGTCGCGGGGTTTCTGTTCTGCACGATCAGCTTGACCGGGTTGGGAACGCCAACCGACATCGCCTCGCTGACAGAACGTTCGACCAGAATTTTTTTGAAGTCTGAAGATAGAAAATAATCGAATGTGACCAGCACCAGGAACGCAACGAGCCCGATCCGTCCAATGGTTGTCCCTTCCGGTAACCAGATTCCTACAATGAACGGCAGCAGGAAGAACAACATCAGGATGATCAACCTGGGTTGAGGAATCATGTCCGGGGAGCCTCCACGTTCTCCAGAATGTCCTGTACCACCTGATCGGGATCAATCCCCTCAATTTCAGCATCCGGGTTCAAACGCAACCGATGCCTCAATACCCAGGGGCTCAGCATTTTCACATCATCAGGAATCACAAAATCCCGTCCACGACAGGCAGCCAGGGCCCGTGCTGCCAGCAGCAGGTTCACCCCGGCACGAGGGCTGGCCCCCACTTCGATTGAAGGCCAGTTGCGCGTGGAAGCGATAATTTTATGAATGTAGTTCAACACCGATTCTTCCACGATGATCCGGGGAGAGCATTCTGTATCTGAACAATCTCTTCCGAGGAAAAGATTGGGCCGACATCAAATTGTTCGGGGCGACGATTGTCTTTACCCGAGGCATACATTCTCAGAATGTCGATTTCTTCCTGCGGTGGAGGATAATCGATCAACAGTTTGAACATGAATCGATCCAGCTGCGCTTCCGGCAGTGGATATGTCCCCTCCTGTTCGATCGGGTTCTGTGTCGCGATCGTGATGAAGGGTTGCGACAGCTTATGCGTGTTCCCGTCGACACTCACCTGTCGCTCCTGCATTGCTTCCAGTAGAGCCGATTGTGTTTTCGCAGGCGCGCGGTTGATTTCATCCGCTAACAACAGATTTGTGAAGATCGGCCCCGGATTAAAGACAAACTCCTGCGACTTCATGTCGTAGATGGAAGTCCCGGTGACATCGGAAGGCATCAGGTCGGGAGTAAATTGGATTCGGGTTGATTTACAGGAAAGGACCCGACTGAGTGTCGTCACCAGCAATGTTTTTCCTAACCCGGGAACACCCTCAATCAGCACGTTCCCCTCAGCAAGCAAGGCAACCAGGACAGCTTCGATCAATTCCGTTTGACCAACGATGACCTTTTCAACTTCCGCAACAGCTGCGTTGAACTTTCCTGAAATCTTCTCTGCAATCTGAGCCGTCTCCATGCGTTTCCTTCAGTTATCTCTACTCTCGGCGGCGAATCCGAGGATCAGTATAAGGGAGAAAATAATTTCTGTTGGGTGAATGAACCATTCTAGTGAACAGAAGAGAGGAAACGCGACCCTCGAACTGCTCTTTTTTCTACCACATTGGTCAGCGGGTGAGTCACATTGTACAAACTGAATGAGCTCAAGTCCGGTTGATTGATTATCAACACAGCTCAATTAAATTACTGTTGAACTAACTTGCTCACTTTCGCTGCTGTGCGCGAAGCTCCTCGGTCACGGTCAAAATAAACGATAATTCGCTTGCCGGAAGATTGAGGATAAATCCAGACCTCCACTATTCTGCTCGCCGAGACACTCTGCAATGTGGAGAGTGGAAAACCGAGCGTTTGTTCCACCTGCTTTAAAGTCATGCCTTCCACCACAATCCCCTGACGCATCGCCTGTAGATCAGGGGCAAGAACTTCATCCGGCTTCCAGTCTTTACGACTTCGCCAACTTCCATCCAGAAACGCGTAACCCCGTTTTTCCAGAGATTGTTTTACCGGTTCAGCTTCGGGGTAGGTCCGAATCGTTTTAAGCAGCAACTCCAGCGCTTCATTCTCTTCCCCCAACAACTGCTCGCGATCATCGGCCAGTTGTGGAACACCGGCTGGTCCTTCTTCCAGAACTCGCTGCTCTCGATTTTTTAACCACTCCCGTGCAGCCCGTTCCGCTTTTTCCGGTTCACCATACTCGATAAAGTATTCCCGCACTTTCAGCATTTCACTGCGTGTCAACCGGGCGATCCGATCCAGTTTGAAGTTCAAACCCTGTTTACGAAACTCGTGATGCAGAACCGTCTCTTCAGGAAGCAGAGACTGCAACCGATCGGCCAGTTCCATCCCGTTGCTTCCATCCTTTTCCAGTTGTTTTCGAAAGTGCTGAAGGACCACCTCTCCATAAAAGAGGCGATTCAGTTCCATGCGGATAAATTCGTCGGCCTGGTTATAATACTCCAGCGGAGACTTCAGGTACTCCTCCTGATAGGGAGAAGGATACTCTTCCAGGGGGGCATCTGCACCAGGCAGGGTATCCAGTATCCGATCAAGCAACTGCTCGAAGGTGGGGCCATCAACCCGATCGGTTTGCACATCTTTCCACATCGCCTGGCAGGCTTCATGAACAACTTCTGCATACAGGCGTGATCCCGGTGCAACCTGGGAAATCCGCTCGGCCAATGTAAACAGAGTGCGGTAATCATCTTTGCGAATCAGGTTTTTCTCTGTGCGTAACCCATTGCTGAATAATTCATCAGCACGTTTCAGCAGAAGATCATTTTCGTAAAACTCACCATACTTTCGAAACCGCGCCGCCATTTCATAAAAGGCCTCGGGAGCCGCTTTACCAACCTCCAGTCGTTGCAGTTCAACCTGTTCTTCCAGGTCTGGCAGCGGTTCAAACTTTTCGACTTCGAAGATCAACTCCTGATTCAGATCGGTTTCCAGTTTGCCCTGCACACGAACCAGGTTGGAAGTGGTCCCTTTGCGATCAAATTCGAGATTCGCTTCCGGCTTGAAAACAAGGTCGCATTGCTGAAAGGTTAATCGTAAACGTGTCAGCGATTTGACTTCTCCTTCAACGATGAGTGGTGTTTCTAACTCTTTCCAATATTCCCATTGATCTTCAAGTAGGAGAAACTCCCTAATGAACATCACCTCTTCATCTTCAGCTGCCGGCAAGCTGCCAAGCTGTGATACACCAATGAGGAGAACCAGTGCCAGATAGCAGTAATTCCGTGGGAGATATTTCTTCATAATTCTCCCCCTGCTGCATCCGCTTGTTCGGTTTCTTTCTGCTCCGCAGTCAGCGTGCTTTGATTCTTCAATAACTTCGCCAGCTCAACCTGTCCTTCTTCATCATCGGCATACAGTCCAAGAATTCGCAGGGAATCGTCATGTTCCCAGAGAAATGTTTCTTCGCAGTAGAGCGTCCAGCGTGCTGTGGGTTTGGTTTTCGATACCATACGATCGCAGCGGGTGGCCAACACAAAATGCTGCTGGTTGAGCGCATTCGGGGGACGATCTGTAACAGCATCGTTCGGTAGATTGATTCGAATCATAAATTCGGTAGAACCCTTCAGAGGGACCGGCGCTTCCAGTTCCAGCCAGCGGTTCTCTTCTTCTTTAACGACTTTCCCCCAGACATCCAGCACGTACCAGTCTTTCCCCCAATAGAAGACGGACTGCTGATCGTTCTGCTCGTCACCAGCCACCAGTTCCATACTGGATTCGCTCAGCTCTGTTAAAAGTTCTGGAAATGGTTGGGAACTTAATCTGTCGAGTACATCCAGTTCCCGCGCATACTGTTTCACTCCCTGAGCCTGTTCATCATCCAGCCCCAGAATGATGGCCGAGCGGCTGGCGATTTCGAATTGAGCATTCGCCTCATCAACCTGTTGTTCTGCTAAAGCAGCATATGCATTTTCAACGGCCAGCGGATAATTCGCCTGGGCCCACTGGACCTGAGTACGCCACCAGTACAGGTAGCCCGAGACCCCAATCAATAAAATCACTCCCACAATACTCAACTTGAGTGGAGTGAACTGACGTCGCAACCGGACACGGAACGGCACTTTGGGTGCCAGGGTAAGTGTATCGAGATCGATGGGTGCAGAGGCGACGGTAGTGGATGTTCCGTTCGTTTGTCCTTCGGCAACCTCCTGCATCTGCCGGGCCGTTTTTGCCTCAGTTATATCAGGCATCGGTGAGGGAGGAGGGACATATCCCCGCGGAGGCCGGGGAGTTGGAAAGGGGCTGACGGGCAGGACCAGAAATCGCCTCCCACAGGCGGGACAACTTTTTTTCTGGGTGATTCGCGTTCGTTCTACTTCGAGCAGTTCACCACAAACGCAAAGTTTTCGAAGTCGATCAGCGCGCGGTTTAAGTTCGCATTCAGCTTTCCTACTGCCGATTTGAACCAACCTGCCATCTACAAGCTCACTTATTTATATTGATTTACAACGCTATCAGGTGTCGTCTTGATCAACTTTGGGAATTGAACTCTATCATCATTCATTATTGGTCGCTGGAGAACAAGGGTCAATTCCGGCCCTGACTAATGGTAACATTTCAGCAGATTGTTCCATTTTAATCTCTCAAAACCTGATCGACACAAAAAAGTGGTGCCTCTAACAGAGAACACCACTTTCAATAAATTGGATCACAATAAATCGGCGGAAATCGCTCGAATACGGTAATGTTACGTCAGAGCATCCAGCACCAGATCACCCATGGCTACAGTTCCAATGGAAGGTTTTCCGTAGGCGATATCGGCGGTACGGTGTCCGGCACCGAGGACATTATCAACAGCTGTTTCAATCAGCTTCGCTTCCTCTTCCAGTTTGAGTGAATGACGGAAGAGCATCGCTGTCGCCAGAATCGTCGCCAGAGGGTTAGCGATTCCCTTTCCGGCGATGTCCGGAGCAGAACCATGAATCGGTTCATACAGACCTGGACCACCTGAGCCAATTGACGCAGAGGGAAGCAGTCCCAGTGAACCAGGCAGCATCGAGGCTTCGTCGGTAAGAATGTCGCCGAACATGTTGCCGGTGACAACAACATCGAAGGCCTTCGGTTTGGAGATCAAATGCATCGCCATCGCATCGACCAGCACAACTTCGTATTCGAGTTCGGGGAACTCTTCTTTCATCACCCGCTCAGCGACCTGTCGCCACAAACGTGAGACTTCCAGAACATTCGCTTTATCAACAGAGGTGACTTTCCTTCTACGACCTTTCGCAGCCTCACCCGCCAGTCGCACAATGCGTTCGACTTCAGGAACTGAGTAGACCATTTCGTTGTAAGCAACGGTATCGTTTTCACGTCGCCCGGAATCACCGAAGTAGATTCCCCCTGTCAATTCGCGCAGGAAGAGAATATCGACCCCTTCAACAATCTCCCGCTTGAGGGGTGAGGAATCGAGTAGATGCGGACTGGGGTTAATCGGCCGAAGGTTCGCAAACAGATTGAGTGCCTTGCGGATTCCCAGCAGCCCTTTTTCCGGGCGGGTTTTCGCGGAGGGATCATCCCATTTGGGTCCACCTACGGCTCCCAACAGAATCCCATCCGATTTTTTACATGCTTCAACAGTCGCTTCGGGAAGTGGATCCCCATACTTATCAATGGCGATACCACCAATATCATGGCTTTCCAGGTGGAAGGTATGTCCGAATTTTTCAGAGACGGCCTGAATCACACGCTCCGCCTGAGCGACAATCTCCGGACCAATTCCATCCCCGGGCAACAATACGATATTGGCTTCCACGATTTAAACCTCGAATTTTAAGCAGTTTGGGTGCAAAACGAGCCGGTAAACCGGCAAAACGTGTAACTTACCCGGTTGAAGAGTGAATGAAAAGCGACCGCCTAGATCTGGAAAAAAGGGTGGTCCAGACAATCACGAAGTGTTGTCTGGATGCCGCAGGCACACAAAAGTGCTGAATGCTCTGTAACTTAGATCGTTTCAGCAGAGAAAAATGAAACAATTCGTGCAGGTTCGCATTCTACGCTTTCGTGTTGCTTAGCAACCCGGACAACACGATGTGATTGTCCGGGCCACCCAACTTAATGCGTCACTCCTCTCCGCCCGCTTCCCGTTTACGGCGTTTGTATTCGGCAAGTCTTTTCAGCAGGGTCGCCTCATATCCCCGTTCGACCGGCTCATAATAACTCTTCTCGACTCCCAGATAATCCTGGTTCACCCAGCCCTCGGCCGAGTTATGAGCGTATTCGTACCCTTCACCATGCCCCAGCCGTTTCGCCCCCTGGTAGTGAGAATCCTTCAGATGAACGGGAACCGGGATGACTCTCTGCTCGCGGACATCTTTCAGAGCCGCTATCTATCGCCACGTAGGAGGCATTCGATTTCGGTGCAAGCTGCCACGTAGATCGTCGCCTGCGACAAAATGATCCTCGCTTCGGGTAACCCCACAAATTCAGTCGCCTGGGCTGCTGCGTTCGCCACGACTAACGCCTGCGGATCAGCATTTCCAACATCCTCCGACGCCGCAATCACTATCCGGCGGGTGAGGAAACGGGGGTCCTCCCCTGCTTCAATCATGCGTGCCAGCCAGTAGAGGGCCGCATCGGGGTCACTTCCCCGCATGCTTTTGATGAATGCGCTCGCGGCATCGTAATGCTCATCTCCATCAGCACTGTAATGTATCGCTTTTTTCTGAATCGATTCCTGCGCGACTTCCAGAGTAAGCCGATTCTGATCGTCGGGAAGAGAAAGTACACCGATCTCCAGTGCGTTCAGAGCGCGACGTCCATCGCCATCACATATTTCGGCCAGGAAACCGAGAGCCTCTTCATCGGCAGCCACCTGATGTTTTCCCAATCCCCGTTCGCGATCGGTCAGGGCCCTTTCAAGCAGCTTCAAGATGTCGTCCTGCCCCAGCGCCTTGAATTCAAATACCTGGCTGCGACTGACCAGTGGAGATACGAGTGAGAAAAATGGATTCGCCGTCGTTGCTCCAATCAGGCGTATGACTCCTGATTCCACATCGGGAAGTAAGACATCCTGCTGCGATTTATTGAATCGATGCAGCTCGTCGATGAAGAGCAAGGTCCTCTCACCAGAGGTTTCCAGAAACTGCCTCGCGCGATCGAGCTGCACCCGCAACTCTTTTACACTGGAGGCAGCCGCGTTTAAACGGGCGAAGTGCGATTTGGTGTGATTGGCGATCAGCTCTGCCAGCGAGGTCTTCCCCGTACCGGGAGGACCATAGAAGACCACCGACGAGATCCGATCTGCCTGCAGCATGCGGCGGAGGAGTTTCCCTTCCCCCAGAAAATGCTGCTGCCCCACGTATTCATCGAGCGTGCGGGGGCGCATGCGGGCAGCCAGCGGTTTCGCCGCTTCAAGATGCTGTTTTTCCTGCTGGCTGAATAAGTCCATAAAAAAACCTCCACCCGGAGACAGACTGGTTTACGACTTGCAATAGACCCGAATCAGCTAAAGTGGGTACCACGCGAAAAGACCGGATGACCCGGGTACATGCCCGGTATGATCCGTGACTTAACAGACAAGGTTCCCTTCGGATAAATGCTTGTAGGGTCTACATTCGAACCAGTAATTGCCAGTAGTAGAGGCCAGGAAACAGGTTCTTCAAGATATCGCGATCTCGCAAATGGATCACATGAAAAAGCTGTTACCTGGTGACTCCTCGAAATCACACACTCATCGTATCCAGCCGGTCGAACCAGACAAGAAGGAAAGTGAGGATTCCCGAATTTATAGTAATAAAAATAATTAAATTTTCGACCTTTAACCCCTTCTTCATTCCGCCAAGCGAGTAGGAATGTGAACCGCGAAATGCACTAAAAAATACAAATCGAAAGAATTAAATCAAACTCTGAGAATAGAGAGGATAGAAACACGATGCTTTTTCTAACTTGTTGTACCGCAGAAACACCTGATCGCCTGAAACTCTCCAGCAATTCGATTATTAGCGTCGCCTTTTTTCGTGCCTTTCGCTTATTCTGTGGTTCAATCCTCTTCCCCTCATCCAGCTCCGACATCATTCCCATGATTCGAGGCTCCAGCCTGTCCATTATTCTGTCACTAATAGCACGACTGTCTGCTTTTTACAACTTAGCGGAGCCGATGACAGGAATTACTTCCGCCCCTTGGGAATGCATCGATTTCCAAAGTTTCCTTCGGGGTCGACTTGATCTGTTCGCCCAGGGATCGTCACTTCTCCTGAGGATCAGTTGTCCTGGCGAAAGGTGAGTTCCAGGTCGACTTCAAACGGGGAGCGATCTTCATCATAGTCGGTCGCATTGGCTCTGCTCCTGCAGTAACTGGGCAATCGATTTGAGATCAGAAACAGGATCCAATCTCAAAGGACCTTGAGAGAATACTGTCAATTGGATCTCGATCCTCCCGGACACCTGCCTCGCGTGGGGTATCGACACTTTCCGAACTGGCAAGCTGATAAAAACGCCCGGCTTTCGTTAACAGCCCGAGCTTCGCCCGGTAACGACGCTCTGGCTCGGGGACGATCAGGTACCATTCCCGGAAACGATCTGAAATCACAACCTGCAGAACCTGATCTTCCTGACGTGAACCAGTTGGCTCCGATTCGACCACAAACAACCGCAGGACAGGTTTGATCTCTGTCCAATCACCCCCCAGAGAGCATTTGGCTCGCTCCATTGTCTGAGAGGTCAGTTCCCAATGCAGCCTGAACCAGTGCGTATCGAGTAATTCCAGGGTCAGCGAATCGTGTTCCGCATGGGGCGTCAACACCTGGGTCCCGGAAGCCCCCAGAGCAGGATATTGCAGTCCGCTTCGACCTGTTTCCTACTCGGCAGAATAGCAAACAAGTTTCAATTAGAGGGTGGCTTCCTCCATTAACTGATCGTTCCTGAATCAGACTCCTCCCTTCCAGTTACAGTTCTGCGACTGTGGATTCACCATGAGGAGTAACTTCGCAATCAATTCTTCTTTTTAAGCAGATGCCAACCACGAATCTGATTGGCTTGGCCATCTGGGCCAGTTCTTTACGGGAATGTTCACGAAGTTGTTCCAGCATCATGATGAAGGGCCCTCTGGAGATGCACGCGCGATAGAACCAACCCTGAATCAATCGAGAAATCCACCCGAATTGCAGACGAACAACAGAACGCATCAGAATCTGACGCTTCAACAGTCCGTCGACAAGCGAGCCTCATGACCATCACTGACTTGGATCACCTGTTTTCAATGTGAACAATCAGATCGGAATGAATCGAGGCTCAACAGGTACCTTCCCTTTTCAGGTTGGCCATAACTATAAACGAGAACATGAATAAAACAGAAAACTCACTTTTCCAAAGTAGTGAAAGAACAAGGAAGTAATTGCAGCAGAAGATGAATGATCAACAAAATATGGAGCTGAAACCCGGTGAGGTGCTGAGCTGTGTGTCCAAAAAGAAAACGAATCTTTCACTGTTATTGAATAAACCAGAAATGCAATTGAACTTAATGAAATGAAATGATCAGAGAAAGTATTCTAGAGCCAATCAGGAACAATTAACCTGTTTATCAAATGTCCGGAGGTAATTTCAACGCTCGCCCAATTCTGACACCCCCAAGCGAGTGAGAACCGCTCCGTGTCATTTAAACGGCTGGATTTTCTCCAACCTTCAAAGGATTGAGGTGTCAAAATACTCCCATCCCTGAGAGCAGAATCTCACATTCGAGAATCCGAAAAATATAAAAAACAGGCACACGAGTTCTTTGACATCGCTGCTGGGGTGCGCGGACTGCGCGTAGATGAGTAGTAAGCGTAAATCAGGCCTGACGGCGTTTCATCCTGCCACTAACCAGAGAGGTCCGGCATGAACCGACCAAAGGACAAGAAGCCTCCCCTGGTCGCCGCCTTTCAGGTATCGAACCGGTGACGACCATTATCCTGGCTCCCATTCTTCTCCGACTCTGGCTGGTATCTGGCTCGACCAGAAACTTTGAGATTGGCTCCTGGCTGGGAAATACACCGGGGGATTATGGAAGTTTACATCGCTGTAGTATTACCGACTAACTACAAAAGAACTGAATCGGGCCGACGAGTCGAACTCAAAAAACGGCAATAAAGAACTCACCACTGAGCGAAATCAGACCGGGGTCTTTCCATCTGGTACCTGACCCTGATCATAATCGCTTTCAGTTTCCTTCTGGGCGTATCCGGTCATATATCACTGGTGGTAAACTGCAGATTGAAGGACTGAGGCTGGCAGCTTTTTTATGTCTGATCCCCGGTTGGCTGGTCTTTCATCTACAAAAGGTATGGTGACCCACGTTTTTACCTTTCTTAATCAGTTCCGGGACTTTATAGAATGGCTCAAATAGCTGGATACCTGTAGGGAACGCGGAAGGCCCCCACACAGTTTAAAGCCTGGGTGATTCATCGTTCCTTCACGTCATTTGTGGAGACCTGGGAAACAGTCCGACCAATCACAGATTCTCCGATAAGCATAATTCCAGTACCTGGATCTCCGTTACCTGACCACCAGGTATCACGTAAGACTGAAAGATGGGCTTATGAAGATAATTTATCATGTTCGATTTCTCACTTCGAGCTCCCGTTCGGCATCGAAATCGATTTCGCCCCCTATTGGCGGCTTCATCAAATACCAAATTCATGGTCCTCAGTTGATCGCTTTTTGCTTTCGGCTTTCTGCCTCTTCCGGACTGGCAAACGGTTCAGGATGGCAACCAGCAACTTCGGCTGGTGGAATGCCTGGGAAGGGTTCAGTCTATACATCCGCGACGAAGTCGTCCGCCCCACTACTGGTTATCCGCATCATCATGATGACGACCATGGTCATGGCGAGCACGCCACTCCGGAAGCTGTCCATCACGACATTCATCATCCAGCTGATAAATATCTGCCGTTCATCTGGTCCTGCTTTTTCATATCCTCGTTTGCACCGCTGGGTGCTTTTCCTTTCAAGGGTTCAGTAACAGCCAGTTACAGTACGATCAGTACCTACTATGTGCGTTCGAACGACGTGTATGCAGGTGTCACTACTTCGGGTCCGGTCGGGTTCCTCAAGTCCCTCTGTCCTTCCATGGACCTCCCCTATTTCTCAAACTGATGTTGATTCCTCATCCTATGATCTAAATATTTGAGTTCTTTGGTTTTATTAAACACAGTGTCCTCAAGGATTCGACTTTTCGCCAACATCATGGGCGGCCATGCCGTGCTCGGCGTGATGCTGCTGTTTATTTCCACCACTGCCCATACTCGGGTTGTGGTACATGGCACCCCCCGCCAGTATTCTCACGATCCGATCAGCCATTGAACTTATCGGTCGCTTGTTCAGGCGTATGTCTTCGCGATGCTTATGACACTGTCTTATCTCAGTAGATATGGTTAATCCTCACTGATTCGAGCAACAGTCAAACACCAACGGGCCAAAACACCTAACGGGCCAACACCAACGGGCCAAACACCAAATAGACTAACTACAAACTTGATAATCTCGCTCAGTTCACATAGTCCCTGGCCTTCACTTTCGGAGAATTGTTTACAGACTTCTTTACGTTTTTTGACAAGACACAGGAGAAAACCAGTGCGTCACTCTATCCGTATTTGCCTGATGACTTTCGTCGCACTTCTGGCTATGGGAGCCACCTCGGCAATGGCTCAAGACGGCGGCGAAGCAGCTGCCAGCGGCTTCAGCCTGGACACCAAAGCGATCGGTATGGGCCTCATCATTCTGGGTGCCGGTATCGGTATCGGACGTATCGGTGGTTCCGCTGTGGAAGCGATGGCTCGTCAGCCTGAAAACACCGCCGCCATTCGTACCGCGATGATCATTGCTGCTGCTCTGATCGAAGGGGCTACCTTCTTCGCGATCCTGATGGCTGGCTAAGTCCGGTTACTCACCAGAATGGTAACATCTCCAATCGGTCATGTTACTCTTCCACGAGTTTCCGTTTCTTTGCTGATCTGTTTGTTCCTGGTTTTTCTGCTCATTCCTTTTTAGATATCCCTTAGTGGCGAGGAAGTTCAGTGTTGAGATACCTCACTACGATCGTTATTGCCTTTTCGGTTTTCTCAATGACGACCAGTCTAATTCCGTCATTCGTGACTGGCGCAGTTCAAGCCGCCGAGGAAGAAGGTGAAACGGCCGCAGGCACCGAAGATGGAGCCGATCACGGTCATCACGAGACTGGGCCACCAATGGACTTTCAGAAAGATCTGGCACTCTGGTCTCTGATCACTTTCATTCTGTTCGCCATCGTGCTGACAAAATTCGGTTGGACTCCCCTTAACGAAGGCCTCAAAGCCCGTGAGATTGGGATTCGCGAGAATATCGCTGCTGCCGAAACAGCTCGACTGGAAGCAGAAAAAATGCTGGCTGATTACAAACAACAGCTGGCCGCATCGCAGGATCAGGTCAAAGAAATCATCGCTGAAGCACATCGTGATGCTGATGAGGTTCGCCAGAAACTTATGGCTGCCGCACAGCGGGATGTCGAAGCTTTGAAAGAACGAACTCTGGAAGATCTGGAACGTGCAAAAATCCAAGCTGTCAAAGAATTGTTCGATAACGTATCTGAACAAGTCGCGATGGCTACCGAGCATGTGCTGGGACGGGCGCTGCAGTCTGAAGATCAGAATCGCCTGATCGACGAAGCACTCGCTCAGTTACCAGCCAAAGGATAAACCAACTGCGGTTCGATTCCACCCTGTTACCAGTTTCCTCATTAATCAACTTCTTCTGAGATTTCCGATATGTCCAGCAAGATTAAAACCCGGCAACCAAGCGTCCTGGAAGATCCTGGCTCGCAGGCAATTGCCCGTGTTTATGCTGAAGCATTCCTCGGTGCCTCCAGTGGAAATGAAGATGATGCCCTGGCAGAGTACGAATCGTTCGTAAGTGATGTCCTTAATCAGGATCTCCGTTTTGAGAAAATGCTGACTACCCAGGCTCTCAGCCGGGAAGAAAAAGCAACTCTTGTGGAACGGGTTCTCGGTGAGCATGGAAATTCAACTTTCGGAAACTTTCTGAAAGTTCTGGCTCGCAAAGATCGATTGGAACTGATCCGGGGAATTTATGTGGAAGCGGTGGAGCTGCACAATCAGCGCCAGGGTAAAAAACGCGTCCACATTACAAGTGCCAAACCGTTAAGCGACAGTCAGCTTAACCACTTGGCCAACAAACTTAATGAAGTCTTGCCGTTCCAACCGGTGTTGGAAACGGATGTTAATACAGACCTGATTGGTGGTCTTACCATTCGGGTAGGAAATACAGTTTACGATGGTTCCTTGCGGACGCGCCTGAAAACTTTGCGTGGTCAATTACGCGAGAGAGGTCTTCATGAAATTCAAAGCGGACGAGATCGCTTCTGTCATTCAGAAGGAAATTGAGAACTTCCAGGGTAAGATCGAAACCTCCGAGGTCGGTCATGTACTCGAAGTCGGCGATGGTATTGCCCGGTGTTACGGCCTGTCTTCCGCCATGGCGGGAGAGATGGTTGAATTCGCCAACGGTACCAACGGCGTCGTCTTCAACCTGGAAGAAAATTCGGTCGGGGTCATCATTATGGGTGACTACCTCGAAATTTCCGAAGGTGACGAAGTCAAAACTACCAGCGAACTCCTTTCTGTTCCTGTCGGACCCGAAATGATCGGTCGTGTTGTCGACCCACTCGGTAACCCGCTTGACGGACAGGGCCCCATCGTCACCAGCGAACGCCGCCCGGTCGAAACTCCGGCTCCCGGTGTTGCCGAACGTCAGCCGGTTAAAGAACCGCTGCAGACCGGTATCAAGGCGATCGACGCCATGACGCCGATCGGACGTGGTCAGCGTGAGTTGATCATTGGTGACCGTAAAACAGGTAAAACCACCATCGCGCTCGACGCGATCATCAACCAGAAAGGCAAAGACGTCGTCTGCGTCTATGTCGGTTGTGGTCAGCGAGGTTCCACCGTCGCCGGTGTCATCGAAACCCTGCGTGAGCATGGTGCGATGGACTACACAATCGTCGTCGCCGCTTCTGCTTCCGACCCAGCTCCTCTGCAGTACTTCGCCCCTTACGCCGGTGCGGCAATGGCTGAAATACTTCATGTATAACGGCAAACATACACTCGTCGTTTATGACGACTTGACTAAACAGGCTCAGGCTTATCGCCAGTTGTCCTCCTGATGCGTCGTCCTCCAGGACGTGAAGCGTATCCGGGTGACGTCTTCACTGTCACAGTCGTCTGCTCGAACGAGCTGCGAAACTGAACAACGAACTGGGTGCCGGTTCCATGACCGCACTTCCGATCATTGAAACACTGAGGGTGAGGTTTCCGCCTACATTCCGACCAACGTGATTTCGATTACCGACGGTCAGATTTACCTTGAACCAGACCTCTTCTTCGCTGGGGTTCGTCCTGCGATCAACGTCGGTATCTCGGTCTCCCGCGTCGGTGGTAACGCCCAGACGAAAGCGATGAAGTCAGTCGCCGGTTCACTCCGACTTGACCTCGCCGCCTTCCGTGAACTGGAAGCGTTCGCCCAGCTCGGTACCGAACTCGATAAAGCGACCAGGGTCAGCTTGATCGTGGCTACCGTACGGTCGAACTGCTCAAACAGAACCAGTACAACCCGATGGACGTCGTCGACCAGGTCATCAGTCTTTACGCTGGTACCAAAGGTTACTTCGACTCAATTCCCATTCCTGATGTCTCCCGCGTCGAACAGGAATTGCAGGCCTTCATTCGCGATGAGAAATCGGAAATCTGGAACGCGATCAGCAACGATAAAGCGATCAGTTCCGAAACAGAAGAACTTCTCAAAGCGGCACTGGTTGAATTCAAAAGTCGTCTTGCTTCCTGAGTCCCTCTCTCCTGTCCTTAACGTATCTTCCTAACGACACGATTTAAGATTTAACAAGTCATGGCCAACACACGTGAACTGGTGAAACGCCTGAAGGCGGTCAAAAACATCCGCAAAATTACGCGGACAATGGAATTGATCGCTACAGCGAGATTCAAAAAAGCCATGGACCGTGCGTCTGAAGCAGCGGCTTATACCGAGAAAATCTCGGAAATCGTCGCCGACCTCTCCAGCGCCAGCCTGACTTTCAACCACCCCCTGCTCGAAAAACACGACTCTGTCGAAAACAGCACCTTACTGGTTCTGACTTCGAACCGGGGATTGTGTGGTGGTTACAACGGTTCCGTTCTCCGGAATGTGACCCGACGTCTTAAATCAGAAGAGCGAATTGCAGACGGTAACCTGACTGTCGAAGTCGCAGGCAAACGGGGAATTTCATTCCTGAAGTTCCAGGGCGAAACGATCGATCGGGCTTACACAAATTTCGAAGACAACCCTGCCTTTGCAGAGATCGAAGAAATCGCAGATCGTTACATCAACGATTACATCAGTGGCAAACTCGACAAACTGGAAGTCGCTTACACCAAATTCGAATCAGCCGGTAAACAAACCGCTGTTCTCGAAACATTGTTACCGATCACCCAGTTGACCAGTTCTTCTGAAGAGAAATCACAAAAAGCGGAGTATGAATTTCTCCCCTCTGCGGAAGAAATTCTGACTGAAATTGTTCCGGCAGCTTTCAAAGCCCGTTTGTTCAAATGTTTCTTGGATGCCGCCGTCAGCGAACAGATCGCTCGAATGGTCGCCATGAAACGGGCAACCGAGAATGCTCAGGAAATGATTGGTTCACTTTCACAGCAATACAACCGGGCACGACAGGCCCAGATTACAGGTGAACTGGCCGAGATCATCGGTGGTGCAGCAGCACTCGAGTAGATCATCCCGGTCGCTTCACAATACATAAAACACGTTACTTCATCACAAGGTCCGAATCACGTTTCGATTCAGAACAGAGACTAGATAATGGCTGACAACGGACAAAATACTGGATTGGTTACACAGGTTATCGGTTCTACTTTCGACGTGGAATTTCCGGCAGAAAGCATGCCTGAAATTTACAACGCCGTAAAAGTGCAAACCGAGATCAAAGGGGTCAAAATCGATGTGACCGGCGAAGTGCAACAGCACCTGGGTAGCGGACGCGTCCGCTGCGTCGCTCTCGGTTCCACCGACGGAATGGCTCGCGGCATGAACGTGGTCGACACGGGGACCGCGGTTTCTGTTCCAGTAGGAAAAGAAACACTCGGTCGCGTCTTCAACATGCTGGGCGAACCAATCGACGGTCGTGGAAATGTCTCTACTGCCGAAAAATGGCCGATCCACCGCCACGCTCCAGAACTTAAAGACTTGAGCTCCAAATCAGAGATCATCGAAACCGGTATTAAGGTGATCGACCTCCTCACCCCATTCGTCCGCGGTGGTAAAGCGGGTCTGTTCGGTGGTGCGGGTCTTGGTAAGACAGTTATCATCACCGAGCTCATCGCCCGTATCGCTTCATCTCACGGGGGTTACTCTGTGTTCGCAGGTGTGGGGGAACGTACTCGTGAAGGAAACGACCTCTGGCTCGAGATGCAGGAAACCAAAATCGGCGATACCGGTCGCTCTGTTATCGAACAAACCTGCATGGTCTTCGGTCAGATGAACGAACCCCCTGGAGCTCGTCTCCGTGTCGCTTTGTCCGCTCTGACAATGGCCGAGTGGTTCCGTGATTCAACCGGTACCGACACCCTGCTCTTCGTCGACAACATCTTCCGTTTCTCACAGGCCGGTTCTGAAGTATCCGCTCTTCTCGGTCGTATGCCATCTGCTGTAGGTTACCAGCCAACCCTGGGAACCGAGCTCGGTGAACTGCAGGAACGTATTACTTCAACCACCAAAGGGGCGATCACCTCTGTGCAGGCCGTTTACGTTCCTGCCGACGACCCGACCGACCCGGCACCTGCCACCGCGTTCTCTCACCTGGACGCCTTCATTTATCTGGAACGTAAAATCTCTGAGAAAGGGATTTACCCGGCGATCGACCCCCTCGCTTCGTCTTCCCGAATTCTGCAACCACAGGTTGTCGGCGAACGTCATTACCGCGTCGCCCGCCAGGTACAGCAAACTCTGCAGCGTTACCGCGAACTGCAGGACATCATCGCGATTCTCGGTGTCGATGAATTGAGCGAAGAGGACAAACTCGTCGTACATCGTGCCCGTCGTATCGAACGTTTCCTCTCACAACCGTTCCTCGTGGCCGAGGTCTTCACCGGTAAAGCAGGTAAGATCACTCCACTCGAAGAAACGATCACCAGTTTCGAAGAACTGTGCGAAGGAAAATGGGACCATCTTCCAGAATCGGCCTTCATGTATGTCGGTGGAATTCAGGAAGCAGCTGCTCAAGCAGAGAGAATGGCTGCCAACGCGTAAGACAGTCTTCACACTGATGACGATTTGAATCAACTTTGATCCTTTAACCTTGTAGACCCATCATGGCGACGAACGAAATCAGACTGGTGCTGGTAACCCCGGAAAAGACTTTAATGGATGCTCCGGTTACTGCCCTTCAATTTCCGCTCATCGACGGACAGATCGGAATTCTTCCCGGTCGTGCCCCGATGGTTGGCCGCCTCGGTTATGGTGCACTCAGTTTCAAATCGAACAAAGGGGAAGAGGTCATCTATTACATCGATGGTGGCTTCGTCCAGGTGAAAGGGAGCGAAGTCTCCATCCTCACCAGCCGGGCGATTAAACCTGAAAACATTGATGTCGCTGCCGCCGATGCCGAACTGAGCGAAGCACTCACTCGTGCTGCCTCTGGTGACGCGGCCATCAAGGCCCGCTTCGAAGACCAGGAACGTGCCCGCCAGATGAAAGCCGTCGCCCAGGCGAAGTAACGCGACGAACAAATCACAACGATGCTGGGCCGAACCGGCTCATCACACTATCCAATCAACCCGCCCACACAGGCGGGTTTTTTGATGCGCGGAACATAACTGTTCTCAGCCACCGACCAGCATCGTCAACTTTATAAAGCTGATACTTGTCTCCGGGCTAATGGTCACGACTTCCTCCAGGCTTTCTGCCTGACGGTCCCCGACCAGGATGAAAAAGTTATTTCTCTCAAAGGCTTTTGTCGCCGCATCGAACTGTTCCTTCCAGTCGAGCTCTCGATGTTTACTTAGTTTGTAAGAGGTTCGTTTTCCATTCAACACCTTTTCGGTATCTGTTGGTTGAACAAGCCCATTGAATTCTTTCGCATCTTTCCTGCGATTGAAGTTCTGAACCTCTTCATACACCCGGCTCCGTATCAATTCCCGGATAGTCACCTGCTCAGAAGGCAACTCCAGCGGAAGCTCATGATAAACATCCCCGGACATCGTTTCATCACGAATAGTTAATGTGATGGGCATTGAAGTACCTCAATCGTTTGGAAGGTGAATGCTGGTATTATAACTGACGAAGAATCGTTTTGTCTTTGATTTTATCATCCGCCGCTAACAGAAAGGCTTTGCTGAGGATAATTGACAAGGTTCTATCTCCTTCGAACGGAAGGTAGACAGAATCCTGAGACATACGAGAGCCGGCATCGGGAACGATGCAGAGATACTTATCGTTAGGAGACATCAGGATGTTGCCGGATCCAAGATGAATTTTATAGACATGACGGGCACCCTCAACGATCAGGAACTTATCTTCCAGGCAACATTGGCTGGCAATCTTCAATCGGGGAATCATGCGTGCGAGAACCTCTTTCCGGGTTCGTGCCGACTCCTGTAATTCTCCAAAGGCGTAATTTTCCCAATAATCACGATACCTCCCCTCCGGTCCACCATCCTGCCAGGTCGGGTCATTTCCAACGGAAGCAACCCCCACAAACAGATCCACATCACGCATGATTTCGGAGAAAACGAGTTCGGGAATTTCCTCCAGCGGAACAGGTTCATTAATGTTATTCGCCTCTCTGTTTGCTGTAGCATCAGTTGGCTCTCCTCCATTCGAGTCGACCAGGTTTTGGGTTGACTCGATTCGATAAAACTGGACCCGATCGGTCACCACCCGCATAAAGGTTCCCGTTTCGTTCGTATCTGGCCCTTGAGGATCTCCAATACTTTCGATCGAGAATTCTGCCCGTAATCCCCAGCGTGGAATCACTTTTTCAGCGGGAGGATAATAATTATCGTAAATGAGCCGCAGGACATTTTTCCAACCACGGGTGGCGCAAAGCGCGTGGAACTGATGCTGGCGTAAAATGTGAGCCGCAAATCGGTTGGAGTATGTCCGCGTATCCCGTTCCGCGGGAGTGAGTGGATAGACTTCCCTGTAAACCTGATTGAAAGGTTGCGTAATTTCCAGTTCTTCCAGCCTGTCGCGCCAGGCCAGAATGGTGTCGACCGACTCGTTGATCGGATGCCATAAGGTTACTTCAGCAGTTTCTACCTGCTCAAGTTGATCACCAGTAACTGTAAAGAGCTCGCCCTCTTCAAAAAACACTGCTGTCCCATCGACACACCAGATCAATCGCCGAGCAATAGTCCCAACGAGCGGATGATCCAGGTAACGCTCTCTCCACACTTTAATCGGCCAGGATTTCTGCTGCATGAATAAAGCATCAACTCGCTCTCTCTGCGCAGGAAGCATCCCTTTAATGTCTTTGAGCGATTGGCGCAGCTCTTTCAGTTCTTCTTTGTGATCGGACTTCACTCTGGCAGGTACTGATTTGAGAACTTTCCCCTTCTCATCACTGAAAGTAAGCGTTACTTCCAAGCCATCAACTTCGATCCGAGCCGTGTAATCACCAAGTTGCTCCTCAAGCAGGCCAACTGTTTGCAGACCATATGTCGGCACACCGAGCTCCTCGACATCGTCCCGAGTCATTCCCAGTTCTTCAGCACTTTTGATGAATGCTTTTTCGATTTCGTTTTGTGCCGACCGGGATTTAACACGCACCTTGAGGCGGGCCAATTGACCGACAGCTTCGACGGTGCCGACCGTTGATAATGCATACACGGCCGCATTCCCGAGCATTGGCGAGCGAGGACCAACCCCTGGAACTTTATGAAAAGAGTACCGGGCGATCTCGTAAATTGATTCACCAGGAACATTGGCATGATCAAGACATTGAATCATCCACAGCATTCCCTTGATATAACTCATCGATTGGGAATTTAGTGACACTGTTTTATCTTGAGCGTGTTCTGCGTGAGCCGCCAGTTCACCCGTCACTGCCTGTGAGAACCATTTGAGGAATATATCCAGGGCATTATCATTACCAATCTTTTCTAATAATTCTGCTGCCTGAGTCAGCCATTTTTCGGAAGGCTTGGAACCAGTTGGTTTCTCGCAGTGTCTTAACAGCGTTTCCCAGAGAATCCTTTCCTGGTAGGGCATGTTCTTTAAATCCTGATTTGCGGATTTCGCCCATGTTCCTCGCGGAAGAAAAAAGTGGTAGTCACTTTTTTCAGTAAGCTCTTTCATGGCAGACTCATGTTTCCGCATGGCTTCCATGATTTTGTCCTCGTAGCGCTGAATGGACTAATCGAGAAACATCCGTCTGCTCTTGAGAAAATCCTGAACTGCCTGAATGAAATCAGGCGTGATCTTATTCCCCTCGCAATAGTTCTCCTGCCACCAGAAATGGAACTTGAGTCGTGCGAGGTTCATATTGCTCTAACCAGTTCATCATGAACATCAACTGCATTCATCGAACGGTAATTCTTTTTTCAGCATCTTCGATCACTCTCTGAGACAAATTTCTTTTGTCTCCTCCAAGTTGAGTTTTCTGTCACGGAGTGTTTGAGACAGTTGATCAAGGTCCTGTTTTACATTTCCAGCCAACTTCAGACTTTCATAGTTGTCTGCAATCTGATGAGCAGCCGCGACCGCCATGCGACAAGCCTGTTCACCTTCCAGAGCGGCAATTTCCTGCCCCAGTTCAGAATCTTTAAGAGTCACCTTTTCGGATCCAAAAAGAGAATCCAACTCCTGCAAATGATGGATGAAAAAATCGACAAGTAGCCTTAATTTCATTTTGAAAGGGTGATTTTCTAGAGCCCCATTAATTAGCGATTTAATATCAACCGACATGTAATTTAATTCCTGAAATTCTGACGAGTAATTCTTTCCTGACAGTTCAGCTCAACGCTTCTCAAACTTAACACTGCCAACATTTTATCCGTTCGTACTCGCCGAATCTCAATTGACCCTGGGCAGCTTCTCAGTACACCCCGCCTGGAAACATCTTGATTGCTTTTCAGTTGTTCCTGTCTAAAATTGAAATATTTTCAAAAGGGCGTCAACTTTCCCGAAAACTTTGCCGATCTTGAGATTGAGGGATTAGGTAGAGTGGGATAGGATTAATTGTGCACAATGTAGATCAATGCGACCTCAGTCGCTGCTCAGGGGTCGATTTTGCCATGCCACCTACTACGCAAATCGATGCATACCCCCCTGCGAATGTGTGCGTTGATTGGTTGACCGATACCTGCTGTTGGATGGAGTGATTTTGACGTCGTCATCATGGGGAGAAAATTCTGGTTCTGGGCGAAAATTCGACCGAGATGTCGAGCCTGGTGCAGACTCTGGATAGCCATTTTCAGATCGAGGTTCCACCGAGCTTCGAATCTGGTGTGCAGAGCTTGCAGACAGATGAATTTCGAGCGATTCTTGTCAGCGGTCCACAGGAAGCTCTCCTGAAAACATTCCTCGAAGTCGACGGCCTGCTGGATCAACTCCCAGATGGCCTCGCCCTGCTCGATTCTGATCTCAAAATACTTTGGGCCAACGATCGACTCCTCCAGTTAACCGCCTTCACCGAATCACTTGATGGCCAGAACTTTTACCAGGTCTTTGGTACTCCCGAGATTCTGGGACCGGACTACTCCCCTTTTAATACAGCCCTCGGCCAGGGAGTGTGTGCCCGCAGCCAGCTGAGAATTGGTGAGAAAACCTATTTCGAAGTCCAGAGCCTGCCCCGTCCTCCGCTCCACCGAGAGTGCTCCGCAGTTACTTTCTCGTCGTCGTGCGCGATGTCTCGAGTAATGCTGCACAACAGAAACTCGATGCCGTCTATCAGGCGGGCGTCGACCTGGGTGACCTTTCACCCCAGGAAGTCCTGGAGAT
This sequence comes from Planctomycetaceae bacterium, assembly GCA_041398805.1. Lineage (GTDB taxonomy): Bacteria > Planctomycetota > Planctomycetia > Planctomycetales > Planctomycetaceae > Polystyrenella. The sequence continues at coordinate 70,330 of JAWKUC010000014.1, forward strand.
GTCGGTTGATGACCGGATCGAGCTGCTGAAATCCAAAATCCTGCACTACACAGAAGACCTGCTGGAATTCGAAACAGTCGAGATTCGACTCGTCGACAAGAAAACCAAGAAACTCGAATCACTGCTGGCTGTGGGGATGGAGGAAGATGCCGAACGGCGACTTCTGTTCGCCCAGCCTGATGGTTACGGCGTGACAGGCTTCGTCGCCAGTACCGGCAAAAGTTACCTCTGTGAAGATACGGAAAACGATCCGCTCTACCTGCCCGGTGCTCCCGGTGCTCACAGCTCGTTAACAGTCCCACTCATTCTGCACGATGAAATCATTGGCACCTTTAATGTCGAAAGCCCTCAGAAAGGTGCTTTCGACGAAACAGACCTGCAGTTCCTGGAACTCTTCAGTCGCGAAGTCGCCATCGCCCTCAACACGCTCGAACTGCTGGTGGCTGAGAAGGTAACGACTGTCACCGAGAGCACTGAACGCATCCTCAAAGAAGTGGTCGGCCCGGTCGATGGCATCCTGAACGATGCCGCCTGGATTCTCGAACGCTACATTGGTCATGAACCGAGCGTCGCCGAACGCCTGCAGCAGATTCTCAAACATACCCGTCAGATCAAACAGATGATTCAACGGGTTGGTGAGAGCATTACCCCTCAAAACGCTTATCAATCACTCGCCACTCGGGATGATCACCCAATCCTGCGCGAGAAGCGCGTGCTCGTGGTCGACAGCGACAGTGCGGTCCGTAGTGCGGCTCATGAACTGCTGGGCCGTTATGGTTGTGAAGTTGAAACGGCACACAATGGTGACGAAGCGTTACTGATGGTCCGCAGCTTCCATTACGATGTCGTCATCGCCGACATTCGTCTTCCCGACATGACCGGTTACGAATGCTTCGAAAAGCTGCTCGAAATTCACCCGCACCTGGCGGTGATTCTGATGACCGGCTTCGGTTACGACCCCTCGCACTCGATCGTCAAGGCGCGTCAACGGGGCCTGAAATCGGTTCTCTATAAACCTTTCCGCCTCGATCAACTGCTGACCGAACTTGAACTGGCGGTCGATTCTCCCGCCAATGTGCCTGAGTAATCTCTCAACAATTGCCCTACCTTACTCTACTCTGGTTTTGTCTGGGCTTTGAGGTAGGCGATCAGGTCGCGGAGTTCTTCGTCGTTGATTGCTTTGTGCAGGTCTTTGGGCATGATCGAAATCTTTGATTCCTGCATTTCGTCGATCTCATCCTGTGGGATACGCACCTCGCTCAAATCAGTCTTCCGCAGATAGATCGCCTCGGGTGTTTCACGGCTGATGATGCCTGTGTGAACCAGACCTTCATCTGTGATGATCGTGTACGAATTGAACTCGCGGGCGAAGCTGGCACTGGGAAAGACGATCGCTTCCAGTAAATCCCGTTCGGTCCGAATGGCGCCGATCTGGGAGAGGTCTGGTCCAATGCGGGCTCCTTCTCCCTTAACCGCATGACAACCGGAGCAGGCCGCTTTCTTACCAAAGAAGACCGGTTTCCCCTCTTCCGGATTGCCGCCATGAGTTAAGGGCTCCAGTTGATCAAGAATCGCTTTGTTCTCGGCAAGATCGGCCTCGGACCGAGATAGCTTCAATGCAACCTCCTGCTGCACCGAATCGGGATAGTTGCGGAACAGCAAACCGAGTTGTTCTGCGGGAAGATTCTCTTTGAGTTCCGCCAGTTTGTGCACCAGCTTCAAACCGAGCTCTTCATCGTCACTGGTTGCGAACGAGCGAATCAGCACCGGCTTGGCGACGGGTCCTGCGTAATCAAGCTGATCAATCAACACCAGCTGCTGATCAATGCTGAGTGGTAAAGCAGCCAGCGCTCGAGCGGCCGCCAGTCGTTCCAGGGGAAGGTTATCTGCACTGAGTTGAGACAGGATAAACTCAAACAGTTTCAAACTTGTTTCGGATAACAAGGGCGCAGAGTACGAGTCGCTTCGACTCGTATAGGAGCTGCTTGTTGTTCATCAGAGATCAATTGCATCAACACTTTTTCGAACGGTCGGACTTCATACTGACCTATCGCTTTAACCGCAGCCAGTTTGAGCTCCGGATGCTGATCGACCAAAGCCGTTTGCAGAACAGGTTCCCACTCAATGGGAAGAGCCGGCAATGAATTCGAACCGATGACCTCCAACAGCAACAACTTGTTCACATTCGAAGTCGTTGCATAATTTGCGGCAATAAATTTCTGGATGCTCTCGTCACTTGTCTGGGCCACCAGAAAACTTCTGAGAACTTTTGCCTGATCCTCAGTTAATTCAGGAGCCTCTAACCATTCGGCCAACAACCCTAATGTCTCTCCCGCCCAGCCTTCATGCGCACTGATCACCTGCAAAACTTCATTCTGAAAACCCGGATCGGTCGTCGTTAACAGCGGAATGACCTGCTCCTGCGTTAATGTTTTCGTCGGCATCTGATCGAGAGTAATTAAGGCTCCCCGTTTCAAAGTCATTTCTTCTCGATCGAGATAAGGGGCCACCAGATCGGGTTGATCAAATCGGATCAGGGCATACAGCAGGCTGTGCTCAGTGATCCGGTCGATCTCCGGGCTTAAAAGTTGGGCGAATAACGCGTCAACGACCCGTTCCTGGATGACTGTAGGAATCTGTGCTTTCTGTTTTTCTATGATGCGACCGATCGCTGTAGCGGAAGTTTGTTTCAAAGTCAGGTCCGGTTCCTGCAGGATCGGTAACAGGAGATTCAACGAGAGAATATCCCGTAGTCCTCCCACGGAACGAATCGCTGCCAGACGCACATCGTGCTCGGGTGCGTTGAGAGCCGCCCGCAAGGCAGTGAGTGCCTCCTCTGTTTCCATCCGTCTCAAGGCCCAGACGGCAGAGAGTGCTCCCGCGGCTTCGGAATTCGTCACCAGCGAAGTCAATTCAGGAACAGCAGAGTCTCCCTGCAGCGCCAGTTCATCAATGGCACGTGCGGCCACAGCCGGACGTGAATCGGTTAAGAGTGTGATCAATTCCGTTGAAGTCAGATTTGTCCAGTCGAGATCAAGCCCGCGCGGATCAACCACTTCCGGAGCATCTACTTTACGAATGCGATAGATCGCCCCGGTGAATTCCGGCTTCGCAATTTGCGATGTCGGGCAACCGAGACGGAACCAGCCCCCGGTGTTAATCACCAGCAGGCTGCCATCGGCATCTTCCAGCACATCAGTCGGATGGAAGTCTGGATCTTCGGAAATCATGAAATCTTTTTCGACTGTCTGAAAAGTCGAACCGACCCGCTCGAACGAGGATGTGACTACTTTGTGCAGATTGAAGATCGATGTAAAAACATTGTTCTGATATTCCGCACCTAACTGATCTGATCGATAGCGGGTCATTCCAGAAACGGCAACATGTCCGAAGCGAGTCATCGGTTGCATAAGTTCGCCCGTGCGGGGCATTTCACTATAAGCTCGTGGATGGTGCGGATAGTTCCCCCCTTCGACCCAGTGCATCAGGCAATCGACACGGGGACCGTTGAGCAGGATGTTCACCGTCCCCAGCATTTCTCCCGTCGGCATGAAATCGATCTCAACCGGGTTGTCCATTCCCCCGCCACAGAAGATCTGCGGATCACTTCCATCCGGTTTACACGAGAAGATTCTCGCCGCCAGCCCTTGGCTGGTCACTTCGCCTTCTTCATTTTTGAATTCATGACCATGTCGACCATCACACCAGTAGATGCGCCCATCAGGACCGAGAAAGCATCCATGAATACTGGCAGCGTTTCCACTGAAGCCGAACTTCGACACAATCTGCTCGCGTTTGTCGGCCACTCCATCGTTGTCGGTATCTTCCAATCGCCAGATGTAAGGTGGACTGGCGACATACAACGCCCCACGATGCCAGAGTGCCCCCATTGGGAAAGTCAGCTTATCGGCAAAGATCGTACTCTTATCGAACTTTCCATCGCCATCGGTATCTTCAATCATGCGAATGAAGCTTTGTGGATTCTCGAGCAATTGCTCCGAGCGATCATTCACACCGATGTTTTCGGCGATGAACAACCGGCCCCGCTCATCAAACCCGGCCATCATCGGATAGGTCACCAGCGGATGCTCGGCCACAACTTCAATCGTGTACCCTTCCGGTACACTCGGAAGCTCCGCAGCAAATAAAGGAGAGAGAATCAACAGCACAAGGAAGGTCGAAACGAGACGAGTAAGTTTCATGAAACGGACTCTCTACAGGTGGGCCGGAATGAGGAGGAAAGTCCATTCCATCTTAAAGCGATTTCACCCGAAAGGTAGCCCGGACAATCTTCAAAAGTTGCCCGAGTCGTGAAGCAATCCGTTCAGTAGGTCAGGCACTGCCTGTCGAACTTTCCGGGGTGACCTCACGAGGGTGGTCCAGACAATCACAACGTGTTGTCTGGATTGCGGAGACAACACAAAAGTGGTGAAACTGGAGTGGTTAAAATCACTCCAATAAACAATTTCCGCTGAAAACCAATCTACACTTTTGTGCCTGCGGCATCCAGACAACTCTTCGAGATTGTCTGGACCACCTCCTAGCCTGGGATTCAGAAAGATTTTGAGTGCGGTGTCAATCGAACTGGATGATAAGTCAGGCAATACCTGACCTACGAAATACTCAAACACTCTGCGACACAACAGTGCCCGTGGCGGCTTCCATGATGGCCGCTTCGGAGAATTGATCGCGGGTGAATTCTCCCGTCAGGTGGCCTTCACAGAGAACCAGAATGCGGTCGCAGACAATCATCAGTTCGGGAAGTTCGCTGGAGGTGATCAATAACCCCATCCCCTGCTTACAGAGTTGATCGATGATCTGATAAATCTCGGCTTTCGCCCCGACATCGACACCGCGTGTAGGGTCGTCCAACAGAAGTAACTTCGGCTCAGTTCTCAACCAGCGGGCGATGACACATTTCTGTTGATTACCACCACTTAAACTGAGGATCGGGGCTTCGCTGCCAGCTGTTTTGACTCCCAGTTTTTTGATCGATTCATTGGCGGCTCGCTTTTCTTCAGCGCCCGAGATCAATCCCCCCGTGGTCAGCCCGCCCAGAGTACAGAGGGTAATGTTCTCGCGAATGTTCATGTGCGAGAAGAGCCCCAACCGCTTGCGGTCTTCGGTCACCAGGGCGATGCCCGACTGCATTGCTTCCGCCGGGTGAGAAAATTTAACCTGTCGACCTTCCAGTTGAATCGATCCCAGCGGTGGGACGTCAGTTGCACCAAACAGACATTCGAGCAGCTCCGTACGACCGGCCCCCATCAAACCGGCGATACCGACAACTTCGCCCCGTTTGAGTTCGAGATTGATCTCTTTCAATCGCCATTGCCGCACATGCCCCGGCCAGGGTAATGAAAGGTTCTCGATTTTCAGTAAGGTCTCGCCCGGTTCCCGACCTGAACCCAGACTGGTCGATTCGATCTCACGACCTACCATCAGGTGTGTCACTTCTTTGGGGGTTAATTCAGACCGGGGTTTCGTCACCACATGACAACCATCCCGCATGATGGTGATGCTGTCCGAACGTCGGAAGATTTCTTCCATCTTGTGTGAGATGTAAATGATCGTCTTACCCTGTGCGAGTAATTGATCGATCACGCGAAAGAGCCGTTCGACTTCGGACTCGGTCAAGGCACTGGTCGGTTCATCCATGATGATCAGCTCAGTCTTTAATGACAGAGCCTTGGCGATTTCAATCAACTGCTGGTCGCCCACGCGGAGTTCACTCACCCGTTGACGGGGATTGATCTCGCAATCGAGTTGGCGCAGCAGCTCGGCAGACTGCTTTTCCATTTCCCGATCATCAAGAAAGAACTGTTTGGAAGTTAATTCGCGACCGAGAAAGACATTCGCCGCGACGGAGAGATTCTCAACGAGATTCAACTCCTGATGAATAATACTGATCCCCGCCTGTTCAGCGTCGCGCGTCCCATGGAACTGAACCCGTTGACCATTGATGAGCAGTTCCCCCTGGTAGTCGGTTTGAACTCCCGAGAGGATTTTCATCAATGTGCTTTTTCCCGCGCCATTCTCACCCACCAGCGCATGCATCTCTCCTCGATGAACAGCAAAGCTGACTTCCCGCAGCGCCTGTACGCCACCAAAGTTTTTGCTGATCTGTTTGATCTCGATGAGAGGTTGAGCAGACATGGTTGCTTCCCACGTTTTATAAAATCAGCGGTTCGATTTACGTTCCAGGAGTGCCTTGGTTCCCAGCAAGACGAGTGCCGTCAGACCACTCCCCAGCCCCCACAGCAGTTGATTCGAAGAGGAGAGCACGCCCCCATGATGGCAATCAGTGTGCAGAGAATAAACAGGCTGATCAAACCAAGCTTACCCGGGAAAAAACTTTTCGACTGACGGTCCCCTGTCTCAATTCATTGAAGGCAACCGCCAACACCACCAGCAGACCGACAATCATCCCTTCAAATTCATCCGGGCTCCCTTTGACTGTTTTCGCCACAGAATCGATCACGACCCGCAGGAAGAGTGCCCCCAGCATCGTGCCGGTGATCGTTCCAATTCCCCCTGTCAGGCTGCATCCTCCGATGACCGCCGCGGCAATCGCATTAAGTTCGTAACCCATCCCGGCTGATTCCGGGTTGGCTTCACCGACATAGCTGCAGTAAAGAATACCCGCAATCGAAGCAGTCACCGCCCCGATGCAGTAAGCCAGCCATTTTTGTCGATCAGTGTGAATACCGCTTAATCGCGCTGCTTCCTCATTCCCTCCCATGGCATACAGATGACGTCCCACCAGGGTGCGACTCATTAGCAGCCAGAGCAGGAACGAGATTACAAGAAAGACCAGAACCGGAATCCACCAGGTCGTACCAAGCTCGCTGAAGAAAGGATCCGAGATATAGATTTTGGTGCTCGGTCCGACGGAACCGACGCCATCAGTGATATCCTGAATCAAGACGCGTCCCAGGCTGCGCAGGCCGACCAGCGAGGCCAGAGTCGCGACGAAGGGAGGAAGACCAATGACTGTAATCAGCCACGTATGGAATGTCCCTATGATTAACCCGACCAGCATCGTCCCGAGTATCGCCAGAGTAATTATGCCCAAACCCAGATTACTGGTATCGGGGTTCCCGGCATCATCCTGTGGGGCGAGATAGATCATGATCGAACAGCAAATCATGCCACTGAAAGCAATCACCGATCCACTGGAGAGATCAATCCCCCCGGAGATGATGACAATCGCCGCTCCCAGCGCAAAGATCCCCAGCAGGGATGTTTGCCGCAGAATTTCCTTCGCGTTGTAAGCCGTTTTGACCCGGTAAGAATCATCCACGATGCCGGTAAACAAAATAACCGCGCAAATCGCCAGGAGTAAACCAAGCTCGACCGGTAACCGGGACCAGAACGATTTCCCCGAATTCAGACTGGGGCTGTTAGACGAGGAAGACGAAGACATACCGGACTCGAACGGGCAAAGTGAGAGGAGATGTTAAGAAGTGGAAAGGATGAACAAGTGCTGAATTTCAGGAGCCGGTTAGATTGTATTTGGCCAGCCATTCCTTGAATTCATCGAGGGTCAGGAAGGTCGTTCCTTCTTCAAACAGCTCGGCTTTGATGGGCGAGTCGGCACTGGGGACAACAATCTTCAAACCGGTTTCGACGATGTCGCCATCTTCCTGCCCCAGGTTGGGAAGAATTTCTTTGACGGTTCCCTGGTCGTCATTCAGCAGAGCTTTCAGTAAGCGGACTCCCTCGTAACCCATCTGATACGGATCCTGAACGAGCATCACATCCAGGTTCCCTTCGGCCATGGCGGCAATCGCAGGGGGATCGGCATCGAAACCAACGACAGCCATCTTGTCGCGGATACCAAGTTCTCTCACAATGTCGACCATCGCGGGTGTGTTGTAGGACCAGATCCCGACCAGCATGTTCAAATCATCATGGCGATCAATCGCATCGCGCACATTCTTTTTGGCCCGGTCCGTTTTCCCTTCGTCTCCCATACTTTCCAGGGAAGTAAACCCTTCGCCCGCTCCCTCTGCAAAACCACCGATTCGCTCAATCGCATTTGCAGCCGATTTCACCCCAACAAAGGTGGCATAGTTTGCTCCCTCTGGTTTCAGAGCTTTAGCCGCTTTACCAAGTTCTTTGCCAGCGGCAAGGTTATCTGTTCCCAGATAAGCAAACCGGGCCTTGCGAGCTTTGGGATTATTGCGATCGATGTCCGAATCGACTGTGATCAGTTTAACTCCCGAATCGCTGAGCGCGGCCAACTCATTGACGAGAGCCTGGTTCTTGGGGTCAGTCACACAGATGGCAACTGCGGCGATATCCGTCGCACCCTGGTACTGACGCAGTTTGTCGAGTTGCACTTCGGGTGAGAAATCTCCACGATCGACAACGACCTGCAATCCCTCTTTGCCCACATCAAGTTTCGCCCCCGCTTCGTTCGCTCCCGCGGCGAAGGCATCCCAATAAGGTGAGTTCCCATTCGTCAGCAGAATGATTCGACGGTTGGAGGGAGTCACCTCTCCTCCATTCTGGCTGTCAGCACAGCCCACAAGGAAACTGGCCGCGAGGAAACTGGCCACCCCGAGACAGAGGGTCAAAACTGAAAAACAGCAACGATACAATATCATTACGCGAACTCCCTGGAGCGCAGAAGGTTTTTTTAATTTTATTAAATAAGTGCCATCTTCCCTGATACGATTCAATTCTGAGAAGACCAATTCAATCAAAAAGGCCCGACTCAGGAAATGAGCGCCGCCCGCTTTTCTGCGATTTTGGCCAGTAATGCTTTCTGAGGATCGGCAAACTTTTTCAGGCCTTCCTCCATCAGGACATCTTCCAGCTTCACGTAATCAACCTCTTTGAAGAGTTGATCGATAAACGCCTGATCGGGAAGAGACTGGAGCAGCGGTTTGAAAGTCTTCCCTTCCATCTCCATGATCTCTCGAATCGATTCGGGGGGAACTGTCTGAATATCAGAACCAGCCAGGCCTGAATTGAATTTGTCCGGAGGGTCATTCGGATTTTTCACCCCGGTGCTGGCGAAGATCATTTCCTGTTCGAGTTTCAGATTTTTATCAGCCCAGAATTTTCGGTTTTCATCCCAGATCAACTGAGCGTTGGCCATCGCCACTTGCCCCTGCAGATTATCCGAGAGATCTGGGAGATGCTTTTCAGTGTAAACATCAACCCGGCTGACGAAGACCGAATAGACCGACTTGAACTTATCGAGTGAACTTCGCTTTTGTGCTCCCTTCCAGACGGCATCGCGAGCTGCTTCGTACTGTCTGGGAGTGAAAATTAAGGTCACATTCAAAGTGACTCCGTGCGGCCAGTTCTTCCAGTGCACCGAGACCGGCTGGTGTCGCCGGGATTTTGATCATTCGGTTCTGATGACCTGCCGACCATTTTTTACCGAGCTCAATGTATTTTGCCGTTCGCTCCTCCAGAGAGAGAGGACAATCGACCGCCTCTAAGAGCGGATCGAGTTCAAAGCTGACATAACCATCGTTCCCGGCAGTCTTCTCATAAATCGGCAGGAATTTCTGCTGTGTCCCACTGATGATGTGATCGGTCAGGTTCCAGGCGACTTCCGAATCGTCGTCGCTCTCTTCCATCAAACTGGTCAGTGTTTCATCATATTGACCCGTGTTGATCAGTGATGAAATCAGAATCGGGTTCGATGTCGCCCCTGTCCCACCAAAGGAGAGAGTGTCTGCGACATCTTTCGGATCGACGCTGTCGACCCATAATTTGGTTCCCGTAGCGATCAGCGATTGAATAGGTGTGGTCATGGCAAACAGAATCCTGTGTTTGATGGGAAAAATCGAGTAATGAGGGGCTGAATTCCCGGGGAGACGGGCCCGACCTCGGTTTCGGGTCGGTACCTTCTGACTGGAAGGCTCGTTATAATCGAGAAGCCGGCTTCCATCGTTTGGAAATCTCAGTGTTTATGATAACGAACCGGAATTAAGATTTCTGCCCGTATCCCACCATTCTCGTTAAACTCTCGGCCAATCCGACTCACAAGGTACCCCACGTGTCCACCGATTCTTCACAGCATGAACAGTATGAAAACCCGTTGATCTCCCGTTACGCCTCGCGCGAGATGAGCCGTATCTGGTCGGCTCAAACCAAGCATTCAACCTGGCGACGATTGTGGGTCGCGCTGGCGGAATCGGAAGCCGAACTGGGGCTCGATATCTCCCCCACCCAGATATCTCAATTAAAAGAGCATATTGAAGACATCGATTTCCAGGCCGCTGCGAAATACGAGAAAGAACTCCGTCACGATGTGATGGCCCATGTCCACGCCTATCGCGATTTATGTCCTGATGCAGGTGGAATCATTCACCTCGGAGCCACCAGCTGTTTCGTAACCGATAACTCGGAACTCATTCAGATTCGTGATGCATTGCAACTGGTTCGATCCCGATTAGTTGCGGCGATTCATCATCTCGCCAAGGTCGCCGAGCAATATCGCGATCTCCCCTGCCTCGGGTTCACTCACCTGCAACCAGCTCAACCAACGACCGTCGGCAAACGGGCGACGTTGTGGTGTTATGATCTCGTTCTTGATCTTGAAGAAATCGAACACCGCATCGACACGATGCGCTTCCGGGGAGTGAAAGGAACAACCGGTACCCAGGCAACCTTCCTGCAACTCTTCAATGGTGATCACGCCAGGGTCGATCAACTCGATCAACTCGTTTCCGAGAAGATGGGCTTCAGTCGCCGCTTCGCTGTAACGGGCCAGACGTACTCGCGTAAGTTTGATTCACAGGTACTCGACGTGATGAGTGGCATCGCTCAGTCGGCCCACAAAATGGGAACGGATATGCGTCTCCTCCAGAATCGCAAAGAACTGGAAGAACCGTTCGAAAAGAAACAGATCGGTTCCTCGGCGATGGCTTACAAACGGAACCCGATGCGTTCCGAACGGATGTGTGCCCTCGCCCGCTTCGCGATGAGTCTCGGACCCAACGCCGAACAGACGATGGCAACCCAGTGGATGGAACGGACACTTGATGACAGCGCCAACCGGCGGTTATCGCTCCCACTCTCGTTCCTGGCGATTGATGCTTCGCTGATCATCTACAAAAACATCGTCGATGGTCTGGTTGTCTATCCCAAAGTGATCGAAAAGAATCTGCTGGCCGAACTTCCCTTCATGGCGACCGAGGAATTCCTGATGGCCGGGGTGAGTGCCGGTGGCGACCGCCAGGATCTGCACGAAGTGATCCGCGTCCACAGCCAGGAAGCAGCTCGCCAGGTGAAAGAATTCGGTCTCGAAAACGACCTGATCGCTCGCCTCAAACAGGATGACAAGTTCGCCAAGGTCGATCTCGAATCAGCCCTCGACGCCCGTAAATACATCGGTCGCGCCCCCGAACAGGTCGACGCCTTCCTGAGTGATGTCATCGAACCGATCCGCGTCAAATACAAACACGACCTCGACTTCGGCAACGATGATCTCCGGGTATAAGAATTTATTTTCAACACGAAGGCACGAAGACACAAAGGAATTCAAAATAAAAGGGTGGCCCAGACAATCTCATCGAGTTGTCTGGGTTGCGCAGCAACACGAATGCTGTAAACATAGTTCGATTAAAATCGCTTCGATAATAATCAAGCCCAATCTCTTCGTGCCTTTGTGTCTTCGTGTTTAATAAAATCCGTTTCCTCATTCAGCCTCAATTACTTCCTCGACATTCCACCCCAGCTCGCCACTTTTTCGTGTGATTCGTGTATTTCGTGGTTCCTCAAAAACATAACCACGCCCCATTCCAGATTGGATCCCTTCCATGTCCAGATCACACCGTATTCTGCTCGCGGGACTTTTTCATGAGACACATACCTTTCTCGAAGAAGTAACCGGGCTGGAACAATTCGAAATCCGTCGAGGTTCTGAATTACTGGAAGTAGCCGGTGATGGTTCCCCGCTGGCGGCGGTCGTTGAATTCGGAAACAAGGTCGGTTGGCAGATGCTCCCCACGATCGACATGCGCGCCATGCCGAGTGGAACAGTCAGCAACGATGTCTTTGAGTTCTTCTGGAAAGAATTTGCCGCCTGTTACGAAGCCGTAATTAATGACGGGATCGATGGCATCTACCTCGTGCTGCATGGGGCAATGGTGACCGATGAATACCCGGATGTCGAAGGTGAGTTACTCAAACGTATCCGCAATCTGCCCGGTTCCGAAGACATTCCGATTTGCGGCGTCCTTGATCTGCACGGAAACATCTCCCCCGAGATGATGGATGCCAGCCAGGGGTTTGTCGCCTATCGCTGTAACCCGCACACCGATGCTCATCGCGCGGCACATAAAGGAGCAGCGCTGCTGGAAGACATTCTTCATTGGGGAAAACTCCCCACGGTGCTCCATCAACCGGCCGGTCTGCTATGGGCTCCGACTGCGACGGGGACTGATGACGTTCCGATGGAAACCCTCGAAGAAATGGGGCGACGCTATGAAAAAACGGAACAGGGAATCGCGATTGTCAACATCTTTGGTGGATACGCCTTTGCCGATACGCCGCACACCGGTGTTTCCATCTCTGTGATCACCTTTGGTGACCCACTCCGGGCTAGGGACCTGTTGGAGCATCTCATTCAGAAGGCGAATGTTGATCATATCCATGCACAAATTACGGACCTCGACCCCGAAGCACTCGTTCCGGAATTGAAAAAACAGATCGAGGCCGGTAACACGCCCGTCGTGCTGGCGGAACCTTCCGACAACATCGGTGGAGGTGCACCGGGGGATGGGACATCGCTGCTAAGATACTTCCTGAAACATCGCCTGAAAAAATTTGTCGTCGCTATCAATGATGCCGATGCCGTTGCCGAGTTACAGAGTGTCCCTCTTGAAACCGAAGTCACCTGCACCCTTTGTGGCAAAGGGAGCCCGCTCGGAGAAGGTCCCGTGGAAGTGACCGCCAGACTGGTGCATCTGTCGGATGGGAGATTTGAACTCGAAGATCGGAACAGTCACCTGGCTTCCATCGCCGGTGTGCAGATTGACATGGGACCCTGTGCCGTCTTGCAGCATGAACTCGGTTCGATCCTGCTCACCTCCCGCAAGACCCCACCCTTCGATCTGGGCCAACTCCGCAGCCAGGGCATCATCCCGGAAGAAGCGAACATCATCGCCGTCAAAGCCGCCGTCGGTCACCGTCGCGCCTACAACCCCATCGCCAGAAGCAACTACACCGTCGACACCCCCGGCCCCTGCAGCAGCAACCTGAAACTCTTCCCGTATAAACTGGTGCCGAAGAAGGTTTTGAAGAAGTTATAGAGAGATTGATTTGTGAATTAGCCATCGGCGGTACTGATTTGCACTGGTAGCTAAAGAGGAAGTAATGGGAGCATCGAGAAAGGTCTACACGGATAAAGATTTAAGAACTTTGGACATGATCACTGCTCTCTGGATCAGGCCGCAGATGTATCTATCTCCTGTTATGGACTCCGGCGGAATTGCAGCCAGGCTGGCTGAAGAAGCATTCCGGCTTACAAAAAAACAGGCCCACCTCGACAAACTCGATAATTGGTTCATAGTAGCCGCTAATGAAGACTGGCTGTCATACACAAATACAGCAGACATTCAGCAGGTATTCCGCACTCATATCCATCTTGCGGAAATGGGCAGCTTCGACATGTATGGGGAGGTAATCCTGACTGCCTATGCTGAGAATGTGGTCACCTTCTTAGATACAAAGATGACCGTTATTAAAGGAGAGAAAGAGTCACAGTTGTTAGCTAAATTTATTGAGTCGAAACCAGACTGGAAACGGGTAGTTGCCTTCTCCGACTTCTCCATCAGTATTCGACCGGGTTCACTGACAACAGAGCAACTGCAATTCCTCAAGGATGCAGGTAAAACACGACCCTGATCCTATTGAACTTAGCAATCAAAGGGTGCCACTGTCTGGCTCGTCCAGCAGTGCGATTACAGATTATGGAAGCAGGTGCTTCAAGAAGCTTTGCAACACGATAGCTCTGATATATCGAACGCTTACCACGTGCATATTGAAGGTTTATCGAACCCACAACGGCACTGCTTGTCAAGCAAGCAGTGGCACACGGAGAGAGACACAAAGCACCTGAATATTTTTCGTGACTTTCGTGTTTTTCGTGGTTCCTAACTCGCCCCCAACCTCAGGAACAACCGTTCAATCTGAATTCGTTCAGACAGGCGGGAGCCACCCTTGAGGTCGCTGTCGACTTGCAGGAGGAGTTGCAGAATGCGTTCGGCTCGGGTGCGGCCGATGCGGCGGAGGTAGGTTGAGGCGGCACCAATATCGCGAGGGAAGACACCTGCTTTTTTGAGGGCTTCGGGAAGTGGTAAACCATGCCGGGAAAGTTCAGTGGCATGCACCAGCTTTTTAAAGCTGAAGGTAATCCCACCCAGTAACCGCTGAGGAGCTTCGCCGGCGATCACGAGTTGATCGTAACATTTGAGGGCATGATTGAGATCGCCATCCCGCAGGGCATCGAGCATCACCCAGGTCGTCTCGGCTTTCCACCCCCCGACCAGTTTGCGGACATCTTCCAGATGAATGGCCTGTTCATCACCGACATAGTTGACCAGCTTCTCGAGTTCCTGCTGGACTTGACCAATGTCGTTACCGATCAGTTCAACCAGCAGATGTGCGGCATCGTTATCCATCTTCTTCTGGTACTGCCGTTTCGCTTCGGCCATCAACCACTGAATCAACCGGCCACCGGTGAGCGGGCTGCATTCCAGGGCGAGACCAGTTTTGTCCGCCTGTTTGGCAATGCGGGTATTCTTCGGCCACGACTTCACTTTAAGAATGAGCGTCGATTTGCTCGATGGCTTCTCGACGTACTTCTCAAGTCCCGACCGATGAGCACTCACGAATTCGTCGGCATCGTCGACCACCACCAACCGGGTATCCCCCCACATCGAAATCGTGCGGACTTCGTCGAGAACCGTCCGTAAATCGACGTCTTTCCCGGTGAACTCAACCCGACTCATCTCCGGATCGTCAGCTCCCAATAGCTGTTCGGTCAAGATTTTCAGGGCCGACTGCTGCAGAAACCGATCCGGCCCATACAGGACAATCACCGGTTTCAGCGTCGTTTCCGCCGGTTTAGCGAGGTAATCAGTAACATGCATTCAGGTCGAATCCTTGTTGACCAAATTCAGGCTTTTGGCATACAGTTCAGCAGGTTGGTTACTCAAAACTTTGTTTTTAACACGAAGGCACCAAGACACTAAGGACATGAATTGATTTTGATTCGTTACTGGAGCTATCGAAATCAATTTTTGTCTAACATTTATTTGGTTCTGAAACTCTGCGAGTGCCACTGCTGGCTCGTCCAGCAGTGCCATTCTGGTTTCATTCAACCAGAGAACTCCAACGTTCAAACCAAGCAGTATTAACCGGCAATCGATTTATTTTTTCGGGCCTTTCGTGTTTTTCGTGGTTCAAATCATTTTCTCATTTTGCGAGCAGAATTGCGAGTTGTGACGGAACGAACCTCGCCATTTCATTCAGATCAGTTTGATCTCACGGAGGCAATTCCTCCTGCACTTCCCCAGACGCGGCCGCTGGCGG
The DNA here is from genome assembly GCA_041398805.1 of Planctomycetaceae bacterium. Classification (GTDB taxonomy): domain Bacteria; phylum Planctomycetota; class Planctomycetia; order Planctomycetales; family Planctomycetaceae; genus Polystyrenella. The sequence continues at coordinate 85,894 of JAWKUC010000014.1, forward strand.
CCCTGTCGGCGGAATCGGTGCTGGAATATGTCTGTCCCGGTGAGACGGAACCGATCTCGCGGGCGGTGCATCTTTCCCGGCTGGCGGCGTTTTATCCCAAATGTCGCGAGTGCCCTCATAGTTGCGAAACAGGCTCACTCAAGGTCACCCTCACCGCGAACAAACCGAAATCGATTCCGGCATCACCACAACCGACCGACTTCTTTCGTGAAGAAGGTGTTCGTGGAACCTACCTGAATGAAATCACCCGGTCCCGCGCCGAACAATTAACCGCGACCTTTGCCCGTCTGTTATGGGAAGAGAAACCTCTCATCGGTCGGATGGAAGCGGAACCTCAGAAACGAAACCAGGACCGGGGAATGAAATCGACCCCGGTACCGCAAGTTGTCGTCGGTTACGATCAACGCCCCGCCTCGCCTGATCTCGTCATGGGCGTTCACTCCCGATTACGGTTGATGGGCTGCGAAGTGATCGATATCGGGTTAACGACCAAACCCTGCTTTCTGCATACGGTGCATCATCTTGAAGGAGCTTCCGGAATTCTGGTCACCGGGGCGAATGCGGAGACCTCGGCCATCGGGCTCGACTTTGTCGGTGCGGGTGCTGTTCCCTGGTCACTCCCCGGCAAGCTGGCAACAGTACAGGCGAACTGGCAGAAACCGGCCTCACGACCGAAACGACAATCGCCACCCCAGCGTACCTTTCAGGCATTCGTTCCTTATGAAGCGAGCTTGTGGAAACATTTTCACGCGCTTCGACCACTCAACATCGCGGTTGCAACTCCCTCTCGACTGGTACTGCGAACTTTGGAACGGTTGTTCGACTCACTTCCCTGCACACTTCAGGCGGTGAATCTCTCCACGAGGTCTGTTTCAACACGTTCATCCGACGACCTGGACATCAAGCAGTTGAGAGAACTGATCGCTGAGAAAAACGCCGACTTTGGTTTTCTCATCGAAGAAGATGGGATGCGGTGCCAGCTGCTGGATGAACTGGGAGAATTGATCGCCCCGGAAGAAGTGACATTAATGCTGGCCGAATTGCTGCTGGATGTGCGCCGTCCCGTCTTACTCGATAGCATCGGTAATGAAACATTAATCGCCACTCTACGCATGCTCGGTTTAAATGTGCTGACGAATATCAGTACTCACGAAGCGATCAGCCGCCAACTCGGCACCCAAAACGGTTTGCTGGCCGGAGGAAGTCGCGGTTACTACTGGTACAACAACCTCTTCCCCACTGCCGATGCGATTTTAACCCTGGCGCACGTCCTGCAGATGCTGAGCAAGCAGGTGAAACCTCTGTCCGCCCAACGCCCCGGACGATTGAGCTAGAGCTTATGCGTATCTACTCGATTTTGTCACCAGGCGGGTCGGACGGCTGAAGGTCGACCATTTTCCAGGCAGGGTGCAATTTCAGAAACTGTTCGACTCCATTGTAGTCCGAAGAAGGGACCTCGGGAGCAGTCATATGAATTCCATTGACGCGCCACTCACCGGAATCATTCGTTGAACAAGGGACTTCAAACTGGGCGTTTTCTACTGTTTGATTTCCAAAGCTGATTTTCCTTGGTTCGGCAATGATCAGTGCCGAATCATGATCCACGTAAGCCAGCGTGAAGCGGAGCGGCCTGTCCGCCAGGGCGGATTGAATTCGAGCCAGAGATTCGGCGTACGAATCACGGAATGATTTCTTCTCCCAATAGCGGTCATCTTTAGTAACAAGCGGGTAATCCATCATGTTCATCGCCTGCTCGTATTCCTGGCGTTCGATTGCATCTATGAATCGAGCCGCTGCCGCGTGGAAAGGTTCGAGTTGGTCGAAATCGATTGGCGCTGCGGTGCTTGAAGAAACCGTCTGCGCGGGTATCGTACTATCTGTGGTTGGTTCAGCCTTACGCATGGAGACCGAGTTAGTCTCTGACTTTTTCGAGTCGGGTGAGTCCCCCAGAAACAGAACTGTTGACAGTCCCAGCAGAGTGAGGACAACGATACCGACACTAATTCCAATTTTAGATGAGTTCGACAGGGCCATCAGTTTCAGTGCTCCACTTTTGAAGGAAGATAAAGAAGTAGAACCAGCTAAACCTGTCGAAACAGTGGTCGCTTGAGTGGCAGAGACAGCGACAGTTTGTGCGATCAATGTGGAAGAGACTGTAGCTGCTGATAAGGAACTGGTGGATTGCCAGGCGGTAATCGCTGTCCCGTAAACAATGCCCCGTTTAACAAGCCGTTTGCGCAGGAGTTCCCGACCACGTGCCAGGCGCGCTTTGATCGAGGCATCAGTCGCCTTCAGTTCCCGGGCAGTCTCTTCACGTGATTTTCCCTGCAGGTAACAGAGAACAATCGGCCCCCGGTACGTGTCTGGTAACCGACTGACTTCTTCCTGTAATGCAACCGCCGACTCGATCGCTTCGGGACGACTCTCCTGTTCAGAAGCAAGCGGCATCGGTTCCTCCTCCAGAGTAATCAGGGGCATTCTGCTACATTGCTGAGCTCGCCGGACGGCTTCACGATGCGCGACTACGAACAGCCAGCTGACAATTGAATCACGGTGGCGAATCGTCTCTCCTTTGCGAGCGAGTTTGAGAAAGACCTGTTGAAAACAATCTTCCGCTTCCTGCTGATCTCGCAAAATGCGTTTGCAGATACCAAGAACGAGAGCCGCATGCTTCTCCACCAGTTGCGTAAACGCACCCTGATCCCCCTCGGCGAGATAGAGTTTGAGCAACTCCTCATCCGCATGAAGATCCGAGACATTAACTGTGGAAAGAGTGTGATTCATCCGGGCTCCCGGAGAGTGTTGTGACAGAAATAAAAGGTTCTGTCAGTAAAGAGCACGGGAGAGAGTAGTACGGACCTCGATTATAGCAAAAATATTTCCGCCTCGAGCGTAATCGGGCCTCGTTACTCAGCTTGCGCCGGTAAGCCTCAAAGACGGCGTTGTTGTCGGCTTCCGCAAACCCTTTATCCCGAGCGGTTTCCAGCAGGGTGCGGTGAATTTCAGAGAGTGGCAGGGGAATCTCTTCCTGTGCTCCGACATCCAGAATCAGGCAGACATCTTTCAGGTGCTGGGCCAAACGGGCCTGGGGTTCGTAATTCTGATGAATCATTTTCTCCCCTTTTTTATCCATCACCAGCGACCAGGCAGGGCTTGCCTTGAGTATCTCCAGGGCCTGATCGAGCTCAAAGCCATTTCGTTCCGCAAACGAAAGACCTTCCGCCAGCACCGCCCGGTTAAGACCCAGAACCAGGTTCACGACCAGCTTCATCCTCGCCCCTGCACCGCACGGTCCGACATGAAACTGTTGTTTTGAGAAGGAGTTCAGAATCTCAGCCGCCCGCTGCATGCATTCAGCGGAGCCCCCTACCATCAGGATCGATTCCCGATCGCGTGTCTGTTGACTGGAACCACCCACGGTCGCATCAAGATATCCAACTTCCAAGGCAGCTAGTCGTTCCCCCATGGCAGCCATTTCATCCGGATGGCCGGTGGTCACATCAATCACCAGATCACCCGCCTGAAATTCCGACTCGAGGCTTTGCAATAGTTCGCTCGATATCTTCGAGTTGGGCAGACAGACAATCACATGCGAAGATTGCTGAAGAACCTCCGCCGGTCTCTCGGAGGCGATCCCCCCCTGCTCTTTCAACCAGGCATTCGCGGCAGGACTCAGGTCAAAACCGACAACATCGAAACCCTCTGCCAGCAATCGTTCCGCAATTGCAGAACCCAGCAAACCGACACCAATAATTCCGACTGTCGAGTTGCGCGGCATGCTGATTTTCCCTTGTCGCTAGAATTCCATTGTGAAGATACAAATGGAAATTTTATTTAACCACAAAGACACGAATGTGTCTCTCTGATTAATCAATCTGATCAGAAGCATTTGTTAGAGGAAATGATTTTATAGAATTTGAATAGGGGATAGAACAAATTCTGTTTGATGACAGGCACCTCTTTATTCTTTGTGCCTTAGTGTCCTGGTGGTTCAAATGAAACCTCGATTTTTCAGCCATCCCTAATCGAGTACCGGCATGATGATGCGATCGAGTTGCAGTGATTTCAGTTCGGAAAGTTCTTTATTGGCCGCTTGAATTTGTCCCTCGGTCGTCATATGGGTCATGATGACAACGGGCACGACCAGTCTTTCTTCAGGATTGTTTTCACCCGTCTCGGGGGTTTCGTGCTGGATGATTGAGGCGAGACTGATCTGGTTGCGTCCCAGAATGTCGGCCATCTCTGCAAAGACATGAGGTTGATCAAGAACATTAAAACGCATGTAGTAACGACGTCGAATCTGATCTGCCGGTAGCACCTCAATCGGATCCTGATTGTTCCAGAGATCCATAAAGGGGAAGATCAACTCATTACGTCCGGCGACAGTATCGACCAGATCCGAAATCACAGCCGAGGCGGTCGGGTTCTGGCCTGCTCCTAAACCGGAGTACCAGGTTTTACCGACCACATCCCCTTCCAGAGCGATCATGTTGTAAGCACCGTTGACCTGTGCCAGCGGCTTATCAAGTTGCACCAGGGTTGGTTGCACATGCATTTCGAGTTGATTGTGGACCAGTCGCGCGACGGCCAGCAGTCGGACTGAATAACCGAGCTCATCGGCATACAACAAATCATCTAGAGCGAGCGTGTCGATTCCCTGCCGGGGAAATTGATCGAGGGAGACTTTCGTACCACAGGCGAGTTGTGTCAGAAGGCACAACTTCTGCGCGGCGTCAGTGCCGTCGACATCGAGCGTCGGATCCGCTTCCGCGTAACCAAGTTCCTGCGCTTCCGCCAGGACATCCTCGTAATCGCGGCTGCCGAGGAACATTTCGGATAGAATGAAGTTACTCGTACCATTCAGAATGGCTTCGATGGAAGTTATCTGGTTTCCGCTCATCGCCTGATTGAGGACATGGATGATCGGAATCCCCCCGGCGACTGCCGCTTCGAAGGCAATCGTCACCCCTTTTTCGCGTGCTCGACTGAAGAGTTCCTGCCCATGTTCGCAAAGGAGCGCCTTATTGGCCGAGACGACATGCTTGCCACTATCAAGCAGTTGCTCCATGTATTCTTTGGCAGGATGGATGCCTCCCATCAGCTGCACAACGATCGAGATGCTCTCATCCTTCAGGACATCTTCGAGCTGGTCGGTGACGATTTCGTCGGGGAGCTCGATCTTACGGGGACGTTTTTTATCGCGAACGACCACCTTCGCCAGCTCGATCTTTTTCCCGCAGCGACGGGTCAGACGTTCAGGCTCTTCAAGGATAATACGTGCGACCCCCGTACCAACGGTTCCCAGACCGATCAGGGCAATTTTAACTGTTTCGGACATCAGCTTGCTTCTGAAACTGTTTCTAGAGGCGATTTCAAAACCGGGTTGGAGTTGTTCCCGAGGCTGTAAACACAGGGTCAATAAGACCCATCACAGGGTTTTGAAACTGCTTGTAAGAAAAATTCGGTTAAGTGCTCCACCCTGATGCGGTTATCTTCCTGAGCAGCAATTCGACTGGCAGTTCTTCAACTGGCAGTAATTTTGATTGATTGTAACGTTCCTGAGTCGGATTGCATCCTTCAGAGTGAGCTCACCCCGTTTAAAATAGAAACGGAACGAGAAAGTGGCTCTGAAATTGTACTCTTCCGGTCTGGCGATGGTTTGCGACAACAGTAAAACGGTTTATAATCAATGGATGTAATCAATTATCCTGGAAGGCTCTCCGTCGAAATGACAGACAATAAGCATCGGCCGATTCGTATCGGTGCGGTCAGTTACCTGAACTCCAAACCTCTGGTTTATCAGCTCTCTCAATTGGCAGCTGATGCGGAGTTAACGCTGGATTATCCCAGCCTGCTTGCGGACCAGCTCGCCGCGGGCGAGCTGGATGTAGCCCTCATTCCTTCCATCGAAATCATCCGGAACCCCAATTACGAACTCATTTCCGACGCCTGTGTGGCCAGTTGTGGCCCCGTATTGAGTGTCCGACTCTACAGCCGGGTACACCCCGGCAAAATCAAGACGCTTGCCCTGGATGCCGGTTCGCGGACCAGCGCCACGCTCGTCCAGATTTTCCTCTCGGAAAAATATGGGGTCCATCCCGAACTCCACCCCCTCCCTTTCGGAAAACCGGTGGAGGACTCTCCCTGCGATGCCATCCTGATGATTGGCGACCGGGCGATGCATCTACCGGAAGAAAATTTCGAGGTCGTCTGGGACCTGGGAGAAGAATGGTATAACTGGACGGGACTCCCCTTTGTCTTCGCAGCCTGGGCAGCACGCAGAGGTGTTGAACTGGGCGACCTGGCTGAAGTACTATCTGATGCACGGGACCTGGGGGTTCAAAATCTCCAGGAAATCGCCGAAAGCGAAGCCCCCAAACTGAACATCTCACCGCAACTGGCGGAAAACTACTTACGACATAATCTACATTTTCATCTGGGTTCAGCTGAACGAAACGGACTGCGTTTGTTTCAGGATCTGGCCACCTATCTGCCTGCGGGAGGATCTGACATTGTCCAGCGACATTGCGTCTCTACTCGATAAAGCCGTCGCCGGTGAACGGCTCACTCCGGAAGAAGGTCTGCGTCTCTTTGAAACACACGACCTGACCGCTCTCGGTCGCGCTGCCAATGAGGTCACCAAACGACTGCACCCGGAACCTTATCGCACTTACAACATCGATCGAAACATCAACTACACAAACGCCTGCACAGCCGTTTGTGATTTCTGTGCGTTCTATCGCCCTCCCAAACACCCCGAGGTCTACGTTCTCGAACGTGATGTTCTGTTGCAGAAAATTCAGGAAACAGTCGACCTGGGTGGTGATCAAATCCTGATGCAGGGTGGCCTGCATCCCAAACTGCCACTCGAATGGTATGAAGAAACACTCTCGGACATTAAAGCGAATTTTCCGCAGGTCAACATTCATGCCTTCAGCCCACCCGAGATTCATCACTTCACCAAAATCAGCAAGCTCCCACTCGAGACAGTGCTGGAAAGATTGAGAGCAGCTGGCCTCGGATCGATTCCAGGTGGAGGCGGAGAAATTCTGGTGGACCGCGTCCGTAAAGAGATCACGCGGCAAAGCCCTTACTGAAGACTGGCTCAATGTGAATCGTGTCTGGCATCAGTTGGGTGGTCGCTCCAGTGCAACGATGATGTTCGGTCACATTGAGACATTGGCTGAACGGGTCGAGCACCTCGAACGATTGCGAGAATTGCAGGATGAAACTGGCGGCTTTACCGCCTTCATCTGCTGGACCATGCAGCCCGAAAATACGAGACATGGCCGATATTCCTCCGGCTGGAGCTTTTGAATACCTCAAAACCCAGGCGATCAGTCGGCTCTACCTCGATAACATCCCCAACATCCAGTCTTCCTGGGTCACGCAAGGGGAAAAAATCGGTCAGGTGGCCTCTGTTCTTTGGAGCGAATGACATGGGCAGCCTGATGATCGAAGAGAACGTCGTCTCTCAGGCAGGAACGGTCTACCATCTTTCGATCGAAGAAATCCGTCGCTGTATTTCTGAGGCCGGATTTATTCCCCGGCAACGAAATGTCTTCTACGAACTGATCGATGAAGAGATCGCTCCGAAGGTAACGCCTGTTGCGAATGTAACGACTTTACCGATTCTAAATTGATCAACCCAGGCCCCCGAACAGGCTCAACTCTTTCACCCCGCCATCCTCTAGGCTACCCTTGAGGCAGAGCTGATTGCACCCTCGGTGCACTCAGTTCAACCAGCGGATTTCCATAGAGACAAGAGTGTCTCTTGTAAAATATAAGTGAAAGAATGTAACGCAGATATGATTCGGGTTCAGGATCTCCAAGTCATTCGCCGATCTGAAACGGGGAAGGTAAAAGCCCTCGACTCGGTCAGCTTCGAGGTCCAACCGGGAGAAATCTTCGGACTACTCGGCCCGAACGGTGCCGGCAAAACAACCTGCCTCCGCATGCTGAGTACTGTCCTGCGTCCTACCGGCGGGCTCGCCGAAGTTGCTGGCTACAATGTCATGGACCAACCGGCTCAGGTCCGCGTAAACATTGGTTTCATGTCGGGAAACACCGGCATTTATGACCGCATGACTGGTCGTGAAATGGTCGAGTATTTCGGTCGCCTGTACGGTATCAATGAGAGCGAACTGCAGAACCGTGTCGACGATATTTTCGAAATGCTGCAGATGCACGATGTCGCCGAGATGCTCGGTTCGAAAATGTCGACCGGGATGAAACAGAAAGTATCCATCGCACGCACCATTGTGCATGACCCACCCGTCCTCATTTTTGACGAACCGACATCAGGTCTGGATGTCCTCGTCGCCCGGGCGGTGCTTAAAACAATCGAGTCACTGAAAGACCAGGGAAAAAGCATCATCTTTTCCACGCACATTATGGCGAGGTCGAAAAACTTTGTGACCGCATTGCTGTTATCTATAAAGGGCAGATACTCGCCAGTGGATCCGTCAAGGAACTGGAAGAACAATACAACGAACCCGATATGGAAGAACTTTTCTTCGAGCTGATTCGCCTGCACGAGGCGGAACTGGCTGAACAGAAAACAACCGGACAAAACGGATGAACTGGAGAAACATACGTCTGATCTTCATGCGCGAAGTTCGCGATCTCCTGCGGGATCGCCGAACGTTGTTCATGGTATTCCTGATGCCATTGTTGCTCTATCCGGCACTCGGTATCGGGATGGCGCAGATGATGCTCTCCTACCGCGAAAAAGTACGAACTGTTGTCGTCCTGGGCGAAGAACATCTCCCCCCACCTCCCCTGATCAGTGAAGGAAAGTTTGCCGGGCGCTGGTTTATTTCCGCGAAGGAAATGGATCAGCTCGAAGTCGTCACTCCACAATCGGCTCAAGCCCTGAAAGAAAAACTTCCTGAATTAAATGGGGACGCGGTTCGCACCGCCGAGCAGGATGAATATCTGCGCCAGGAGGAACTCCTCACTACGGCGCTGGCCTTGCGCAAAATTCATCAGGAACTTCAGGAGTCACAAACTCAACATGATGAGCTGATCGACCAGTGGAAGGAATCACAGAAACCCAACCAGGATACGTCGAGTGAATCCGAAACTGCACTCACCCCCAAAGAACTGGAATCGCAAATAAAGGAACTGGAAACCGAGATCGATGCCAAACGGAAAGAGTTAAGTGAACTCTTCGCGGGCAGTCAGATGCAGGTTCTGATTCTGATCCCGGATGGTTTTGCAGAAGCAATTGAAAAGACAACGGCTCTCATCGCCGAACGGAATATTACTGAAGAAGGCAATGAAGTAACCGTCCCCTCACTGGCGGTACTACATAACAATGCCGATCAGAAATCACAGATAGCTTATTCACGCGTCAAAAACGTGCTCGCTCTCTGGGAAGCCGACATTCTTAAAGAGCGCCTGACAGCTGCCCGGTTACCCGAGTCAATCGCCACACCCGTTAATCCACAATCAGTTGACCTGGCCAGTCCGCAGGAACTTTCGGCAAATGTGTGGGGAACAATTATCCCGGCGCTCCTGATCATTATGGCGATTACAGGTGCGTTCTATCCGGCAGTCGACCTGGCGGCTGGAGAAAAGGAACGGGGAACGATGGAAACATTGCTCATCTGTCCCGCCTCCCGTACCGAGATCGTCTGGGGAAAATTCTTCACCGTACTGACCTTCAGCGTGGCGACCGCCCTGCTCAATTTATTGAGCCTTGGTTTTACGACGAAATACATGGTTTCGCTGGGCAGTTCCGGCAGTGGGTTGGGGCATTTGGGCGTCATTGCTCCTCCTTCTCTGGAAGCCATTTGCTGGGTTGTGATTCTGTTGATCCCGATTGCGGCTCTCTTCAGCGCACTCAGTTTTGCCCTGGCCACCTTTGCCCGCAGTAGTAAAGAAGGCCAGTATTATCTCACACCGATGCTGGCCGTCTCGACTGGCTTAACCGTCTTCTGTTCTTCACCTGCAGTGGAAATCACTCCCTTCTACAGCATCATGCCGATCATCGGGGTGGGGTTGTTACTGAAGGGATTACTCAGTTCACCCGATCACACCGCGATGTTGATCTATGTGATTCCCGTTCTGGTGACGAGTACGGGTTATAGTATTCTCGCTCTCTGGTGGGCGATTGATCAATTCGGTCGGGAAGATGTGCTCTTCCGTGAAGCGGAGCGGTTCAGCCTGATCCTGTGGATCAAACAGCTGCTGAGAGAAAAACAGGAAACACCGACATTCGCCGAAGCAGGTCTCTGTTTCATCCTGATCATGTTCCTGCAGTTCGCCACTATGAACATCATGCAGAAATTGTTAGGCCCAGTCGATGAAAGCGCGGCCCCGACGGTGATGTTGCGACTCCTTCTGACACAGCAACTCGCGCTGATCGCCACCCCTGCACTTATAATGGGGGTCATGCTGA
>JAWKUC010000015.1:0-62758 GCA_041398805.1 Planctomycetaceae bacterium
TTCCATACCCTCTTCGAAAGATGAGCATTAACCCCCTCGGAACTCTTCGAAAGATTAGAGCACTAGATGGAGTAGAAACTTACGAGTTTCGCAGGGGGGCTGACGCATTGCCATCTATTGGTTCTGGCGTCGTACTGCCTACGGCCGTTCAACTTCACGCAATTGTTGAATCAGGTGAGCGCAGGAGGGTCAAGATCGGCACGAGTCCACTTGCAGGAAACGCAGAAGTACGAGTCGATCCTGATCGTCTTTTCGGGCGTCATTTGGCCATTCTAGGAAACACTGGTAGTGGTAAATCGTGTTCTGTGGCTGGCCTGATCCGCTGGTCGCTTGAACAGGCAACACCAGAGGACGGCACCCCGCCAAACGCTCGATTCATTGTGCTCGACCCGAATGGGGAGTATTCGCGGGCCTTCAAAGGAGGCAAAATACCAGCGTTGAATGCTCGCGTATACAAAGTCACACAAACTGAAGATGGCGGCGAACGTCCCTTGCAGGTTCCAGTGTGGTTTTGGAATAGCTCAGAATGGTGCTCGTTTACCCAAGCAAGCGCAAAAGCTCAACGCCCACTTCTCAAACGAGCACTCCGAGAGGTCAAATCTGGGCGCACTATATCAACCGAACCGACTAAGGAAGAACTATTACTTGGATTAAGGCGCTACGTCGCATATACATTGACCTCTATACAGAAGGACCTTCGGGCGGGATCGATCAAGACTGATGAGTCCAAGTTTGGTTTTAGATTGAAAGCTATCTACGAAGATATTGAACAACGTAAGTCTCTCGTCACTGAGATCAACTTTGACAAAGTGCAGGTCCAAATTGATGCGGCATTGCAAGCTACACACAACTCGTTCGAAGAAAGAGGCACTGGGAAAACTATCGATTATTATCGAGCATTCACCGAGCAACAGATCGAAGCAATCGTAACTGCTTTGACTGAAGTACTAGATGGGCTTGGAGGAGTCGTACCACTTGATGGACCTGATGAGGACGTGCCGCTTCCGTTTGGTGGCGCATCACTTGCCGATCACTTGGAAATATTAGCTGAACAGGCTAATGCCAGCCAATATCTTGAGTTCTTAATAGCACGTATTCGCACGTTTTTAGCCGATACAAGAATGAAAGTGGTCACTGGTGATGGTGTAGAAATCACACTTGAAAAGTGGCTAAGTGAGTACGTGGGCGGAGATGCGACGGAAACAGGATGTGTCAGCGTACTTGATCTTTCATTGGTACCATCTGAGATTGTCCATATCATTGCGGCAGTCATAGCAAGAGTCGTATTTGAATCTCTTCAGCGGTACCGTAAACTACATGGACACAGCCTTCCAACTGTTCTCGTAATGGAAGAAGCTCATTCCTTTGTGAAGCGATACAAGGATGACGTGGACAACCATGATGCAGCAACTGTGTGCTGTCAAGTGTTTGAACGCATTGCCCGTGAAGGCAGGAAATTTGGTTTAGGTCTAGTACTATCATCCCCAGCGACCTGCGGAGCTTTCACCTACTGTCCTCTCAATGCAACACCTATTTGCTGCACCGGATCAGCAACGACCGAGACCAGGAATTGGTCCATCGGCTTGTCCCCGACAATCTCCGAGGACTACTTCGCGAGCTTCCCTCGCTTCCTTCTCAGAAAGCGATTCTCCTTGGCTGGGCAACTGAATTGCCGGTTCTAGTAAAGATGAACATGCCTCCCCAAAGAGCAGCAGCCCCAATCCGATGATCCTGAATTCTGGAATGTATGGACGCGAATAACAGATGAGGGAAATCCTGTTGAAAGAGATGTGAATTGGAAGGTAGTTGCCGAAGACTGGCAGAGGAATTTTGCGTCTAACGAGGACGTCTAGCTGTTAACCTCACGAAATTGAATTACTCAAATGAGTGCCCTTTTCAACCGATGCTTCAGTTTGGCTTCACAGCCTCTTACCCCAGCGATAAACAGTTCAACTGCTGTCCGGTTATTCTCTATTCATTGGAACCTGATTCCCACAATCATTTCCAGCAGTGTGCTTATTTCTTTTCTCGCCAACACTTTACACTGAGTTCGTGTTTCCGCTGATTCAGTGCAAATGCCACTCAACCTTGCCTGAGACAAAGGCTGTGTAATCATAACTCTCTGATGATAAAGCGATTGCAGAGTTCAAATACAGCCGCCAGTTTATAGAATAGAGTCTGAGCGAAGATATACGCAACGAACACTAGGTGCTGCTGCCTTTCGGCGACTCGGCAGCAGTCTATTTTGATTAACTTCCGTGGCCGCCGTCAACTTAAGTCGCAATGATCGCTCTGCGTTTGAGCGACTCGAAAGACCGATGGACATCTACGCTGGTAGAACCTTCATATTCTGAATCGTGTCCATTATGACAAAAATGACATTTTGGAGGATATGATGGGAGCTACTGAGAAACCAGAGCCGAAGACGCGACGCGAACGGGCCGAGTACATCGTCAGACGACTGACGGACTTCGGTGTGAGGATCAATCCATCTTCGCGGATAGGCAGGATGCTACGGATCTTGCGTCGGCCAGGAATCATCGAACCGGACGATCCTGACTATCTCATCGTCCTCGAATCAATCCGCGACATGTATCAGTTACGGCTGATCGTCGACACAATGAATGTCTATCGGGAGAGCCCGAATTCGATCTGGCCGCCAGGTTACTGCGGAAAGATTCTGCCTTACCACAACATGATCATGCATAATACTCCAGGCCGCAATTACCAGTTCCAACTTTACGTTGCGGCTCTCTGCACGAACGCAAGACTTCCGACACGCCATCAGGAACCGGACGTCACTTGTCTCGTCGGAAGTACATTGTTAGGGATCGCAGCAAAGCGTCTGAAAACCATTAGGGCATTTAAGGAAAACGTTAAGAATGCTGCGGACCAAGTCCGGCTCGCAGGCATTCCGGGAATTGTCGCACTTGATCTAACACTAGCTCAGAATCCGGCCAACCGACACATCACCTCATCGTTGGAATCCCAGTTATTCGTTCAGCTGTCGCAGGCAAGGAGCAGCGATTTCTTTGAAAGAACGGCGATGTCATCCGCCAAGCGGTAGTCGGAAAAGGCGTCTTGGCTATCTGGACCTTTGAATCGACGTTGCGTCTAACGACGGATAGGACGTGGAGCCATGATTGTTGGGCGTTCTGGTTCGACACGACAACGAATAAATCGGAGGAAAGTTTACTCGACGATTTCCAAACTGCTTTTCTAAGAGGTATTCCAAATCTGATCGACTATTCCGCTAATGAGGGAGTGATGCGCATACTCCTATAACTGATCAGGTGAAACGCATGAACCGAGCGATCTGTTTGAATCTGAAAGGACGAGCGAATGTCGGCGAGAAAACCGTGATTTTGGACAACAACTTCCTTTAAGCGGAGATAGCTCGACGCCACGCCTCCATGCGCTGGCTCGATGTGGTTGCAGTTTCTTCTTGATTGATACCCTGATTTACGAACTTTGCTCAGACCGTCCTCTCACAAATCTCTGGGAATCGATCCAGAAGAAATTGTACTTATTTGCAAATCGCCTGCATTTTTGGTTCCACTCATCTGAACTGCTTCGCCAAGTGATCGCCCATAATGCGGCTATCAATGGGCCGGATGTTTCGGAGACAACGGAAAGGTTTCGGGACTGGTTTCGATCAGGTAACGAATACTTACCGCAGACTCTGAAGGAGATCGTTGAACATTTGCGTCAGCAACGAGAGGTCGACACGATGGATATGGTCGCACCTATGGCACGCAAATCAGGCAGCATGCTCGTCGATTCAGATCAAAGTGTCGGCATTTCGAGGCTCTCCAAAGTTTACCTTGCCGGTAGAGTACGAGACAATCTTAATGACGAACACCTCGTGCGATGGGCGATTCGAGCCTGATACGGCAATCCTGATTCGCTAGCGACTCGAATCCCTGACTCTGGAAACTGAATTAATTCGGAGTGGTTTGCATTCCGTAACGCACGAACAACGCTGGCCCTGATCGGTATTTTCCTTCAAAAGTACGGTCTCACAGATGTACCAGGCAAGAAGTTCCCCAACACAAAACTAGACCAGGAGTATTTAGCAATGCTGCACTACGCTGACACCCTTGCCAGCGATGAGACTTCCGGCGATATGGACGAGATGTACAAGTGGCTTTTCAGTTCAACGAAGAAGCACATTTCATCGGCACAGCTTCTTACATCTCTGCCGACCGAAGCCGAGATTTGCCTTGAGGCCTCTTTTAGATGGTATCGTGGGGGTAGAGATCTCGACGACTGGTTGTTCGCAGAGCGGGAGTTGAAAGAGCGAGTCTGGGATCAACTCTAGGAAAGGAGCGAGCCCTTGCATCGGGGACGAATTGCCGATCACATGGCAGAATCGACCTTAATGTGGTCAAGCCATCGACGCAAACCGGCTTCCCAACCCCGAACATCGTCCAGAAAATGTTCTATTGCCGTCCTGACATACCGACTTATCTGAATGAGTTGAAATTACCCACAACTTCTTCCCAAATCCATGATCAAATCATACAATTGAAATTCGCTACAATATCGCGATCGAGCATATGGCTTAAATCGAGTTTAAGTGAATCATCCAGATGAAAAACACCGGGACCCGTTCCATGAGGGTCCCGGTGTCGAAGAAACCGTCTGACACGATTTTACAGTTAGTCTTTAACGAACACTGGAATAAATTGCGTCCGCCAGCACTTCCGCATTTCGACCGACGTAGTATTTCAGCGTCGTGTCAATGCTCTCGTGCCTCATCATCTGCATCAGCACCTGAGCTGGCACGCGCGTTGACCATCGTTCGCCAAAGGATCGCCTGAGATCGTGGGCGGAGGCGTATTTCACCTTGCCGGCACGCTCTGACACTACGATCCCAGCCTCTTTTCCAATTTGCGAAATAATCCTGCCCACCTGGTCGTGAGTCAATCTTGTTGAGTGATCTGATCGCAGAGACCTCGGGTTGAACACGAAGCCAATTCGATCTCGGCTCGAAACTGAATTCAACAACTCAGCGAAATCAGGAGTTACGGGTAATTGCCGATCCTGATTACCTTTTTCCATTTCCGCGGGAATCATCAACATCAGATTTCGATGCGAGAAACTGATCCAGATTTTGGACTGATCGTTCCATGTCAGGTTCATGGCTTCCCCCAGTCGAAGCCCGGAATGCCAAAGTCCCCGCAGTAGAAATTTCCAGGATTCACCACAATCAGATTCCAGCATCTCATCCACCCTTGTTAGCATCTGATCGAACTCCGACTGGGAGAGCGGGCGTCCTTTCATGAAATTGATGCGTTTGGCTCGAGGTGGCATTCGAATCTCCGGAATCTCCGGTATCAGCTGCATCTGTCGTGCCCAGGACAATGCGGCTTTCAAGTGCCGCATATGGCTCTTGATGGTTTGTTCGCTGCGACCGAGTCTACGCAATTCGGCCTGATAGTAGCTGATTCGGTCCGCCGTAACTTTGGTGAGTTTCTTCGGAGAAACAATCCGCTCAAATACATTGAATACGGAATTCACCTTATCCATCGTGTCGGTTGAAAGTGCGGTAACGTGTTCATTCTCATACCGCTCGCGGAAATCTTCCCAACTTATACGAGAGGGGACTTTGTAATTTCCAGATCGTAGCTCGGCTTCCCATCTGGCAGCGGCTTTTTCAGCCTCTTTTCTGTTTTTGGTTTCAGCTGATTTGGTTTTAAATTTTTCGGTCATGGGATCCATATATCGTAATACAAGGTTTTTGCGGCCGTAGTCGACCACGTGCACCTTGATTTCTTCAGGCATAACATCTCCCTTCTTCATCGAAAGAGAAAAAGAGAGTGGCCCTCCAACTGATGAGCCACTCTCTGTAAATGCCGTGATCGCGAGCCGCGCGCAGGGGAAGCGCAGTTAACCTGGGCTACCGGGCGTAGGGCAGAGAGGTACCTCACATGGTACCGTGATCACTTAAAGAAGGGTTTCCGTCGTTCGTCAGCATCGGGCAGTTGCCAGAGAGATCCTTCTCCCTTCGACGAACAAGTCGCGTGGACGACTCACACAGCTTCAAAGCAGCTGATACCGGGGCCAGTGAGGTCGCTTTTGATTCTGAATCAAAAGCTTTCGATCATCGATCCTCACTCCACTCGGAGTTTCCACATCAACTCAAAACGGAAACCGGGGTCCTTTCGAACGCAGCGAAAGGTATAGGAAACAACTTGGCTTCCCCGGGTGGGGAAAGGAACAGGAATCGAGAAAACTCGATTTACAGGCCTCTGGTCTACAAGAGGCGTTTACCATTCCATTTGTATCGTTGGCTCCCCATAAATGACGATTCTGCTTGGCAGATCATTCCATATTCACGGGCGACTTACAACGAGATTTAAATATTCATGGGTCAGTTTGCAGATACTCAAGTATCCGCCCTGACTAGCTATGTCTAACATGAGTCAGACGGTCAACTTGCAGGTCTCAGTGATTCGAACGGATCGGATTTCCTGACGCATCCAGGGTAACGATAAAATCGATTAACTCTTTCCCCAGAATGTAGTCGCGGCATCCGTGTCGATGTGTGATGAGACCTTTACTCTTGGCGGTCTTCCAGGACCTATCTTTCCAATGCATGATTTCCATTACTTGCGATTTGGTGTAGACGTAGCCTGGATTAATCGCAGCCGGATTCGATTCTTTCGGCCGCTGCTTTGTTTCCAATACTTTCCTTTCGTCTCTTGTGTATTGAGGTGACTTCAATCGCCCATTTCCAAATGAGCACGCATATTATAATTAAGCAACCGCAACGACTGAACCAGAAAAAACTCCAAAATCGCAAGAAGTTCAAAAATGAGTAGTTATGGAAAATCGACGGCCTGCGTGCCAAGCGATCAGCAACATACTCTCACTTCATCACTCTGCCTGAAATCAGAAAGTTTAATAAATTAAACTATGGTTATCATGAACCATTTTTATTCTTTCGATAACGACCTTCGTAGAGCTAAGAAAAAGCGTTCCAGCCCGAAAGACGGGCTGAAACACTAGGAGAGAACATTACAGAGTTGCGACAGGATGATACAACATCGGAGGGATATGACGCGTCGCCTGCGCAACATCCCAGTCGACCAGCAACGGTTCACGATCTTCCTGGTCATCCGGGAGTTCCATTGAGAGCAAATTGAAGCCACGATTCGAGATTGTGCAGACAGATTCACCCGTGCGGCGGGCGATTTCACGGATCAAATCAGATTGTTTCATAACGGTATTCCTTTGGAGTAGAGATAAGAGGGTCAGGTCAGCGCATAAAAAAAGACCGACCTCGAAAGTGAAGCCGGTCGTCGGTTTAGTTGTATCTGTTTTAGAAATCAGAACTGCATCACGGCGGGAAGCCAGAAGGTTTCCAGCCAGTTCTGTTCAGCGGCAAGGGCTTCCAAGCGATTGGGGTAAGGGCCCAGGCGAGGCCCATTGACGGGAGCGAGGTCGGCTTCCCATTCAGACTTCGAGTTCGGTTCCACATGAGAGCCCCGTTTGATATCCAGGCTGCCTAACAGGGACAGATCGAGATCATCCTGATACAGGGTATGGATGGTACCGTCCGGTTGCACTTTAAGTTGCATCGGTGACCACCTCCTCCTCAGAACGGTGCCGGATAATCTGACGACGGGGACGGAGTTCCAGTTGATCGTTGAGCACATTGCTCACCTGCTGCAGCTGTTCACGAACAGTTCCCCGCATATTCCCATCCCCACGGAGTCGACGGGAGAGAGCCCCGAAGTGACCTGCTGCACTTCATCGATCAGTTCGTCCAGCTGCACATTGGAGCGGATGTTGAGTTGACGGAACCGCTGCAGGAACTCGGTCAGGTTGGTGAGGGCAGAATCCCGAAAGACTTTCGGTTTACCGTCACTCTCACCTGAAAGCCGTTCGGTGAGATGCGACACTAATTGCCGAAACTCCTGGAGGAAAGATTCTTCAGCCAGTTCGAGCGCCTCCTCAAACCGGTTTTCAATGCGGCGACATTCCTCCTCGTAAAGTTCGGGGTTCAGTCGCTGGAGATAATTGGGAGGTTCGACATTGGGATACTCGACCTCAATCCGAAAGAGGTTCTCCAGCTGGTCAGGATAATCTCCCTCGTTGTAGAGTTCTCCTAAACGCACTTGTGCCAGACTTTTGAGTTCTGCGAATTCCCGCTGTAGTTTTTGAACTGCGTCCGCCAGATCCTGCTGCAGTTGCTGGAATTCGAATTCGAAGGTCTGGATGCGGTCCCGCCGAATTAACCGTAACCCCGGATCAGGGTAGGGGACAGTCATCCCTTTCCAGAGAGAGATGATCTGAGTGCGGATAGAGCTCACCTGACGATAGGCGGGATGGCGGGTGTCGATCAGCTTCTTACGGGCGGAGAGGAACTCACGACTGGCACCGAACGTCGCCGCCGCTTCCGCCTGCTGGGATGCTGGGAGCGCTTTGCTCGTTCCCAGCCAGTGAACCGATAACCGGACCGCCCCCATCTGGGTACGCAGGTCCGACGAATTGGTAATGGGTTGTGTTGAGGAGGAGGATGAAACACTGATCATGAAATTCCTTTCGGGGTAAATACAAAAACCCGTGAGCGGCGCTCGTTCAGAAAACGAGGCCCACCGCGGGAATCAATGGATGAAATAAAAATAGCTATCAGCGACGGAGATCAATTGAGAGCGGGATCACCCTGTGGTCTTGCTCGGCGTTTTTAGAGTATCTCGTCACCTGATAAATGCCGGATTGTTCGGCCGAGAGGCAACGGCCACTCGCCCACTCCTGGAGCTGCTTCACTTTCTCGCGAGCCGTGTGCGCGACCGGAACTACATGTTGCCCCGCTTCGAGCAGACTGACTTCCAGTAGGGCAGCTAACCGGCAGGCTGATTTTATCTCGGCACCGGTCCAGTCCTGGTCTGCGGGGCGCGGCTGCGTGACGTCGAGTTGGTAGAGTTCCAGATACTGTTGCCAGATCTGATCTCGTTGCGATTTGTCGGGAAGATCGAGAAAGAACAGCCCATCAAAACGCTCGCTCCGGCTGAACTCGGGAGGTAACCGTGAGATGTCATTACAGGTGGCGATGACATAGACCTCCGACTGCCGATCATTCAGCCAAGACAGGAAATAGCCGAACAGCCGGGTTGAGACACCGCTGTCTCCCGTGTTGCCGGACTGCACTCCGCTGAGCCCTTTTTCGATCTCATCGATAAAGAGAATGCAGGGAGCCATCGCTTCCGCGATCGACAACGCCTGGCGGATGTTCTTCTCCGATTCCCCCACCAGGCTCGCCATCAACCGCCCGATATCGAGCTGCAGTGTCGGCCGATGTGTTTCATTGCCGAGAGCTTTGGCGAACTGGCTCTTACCCGTACCAGGTACACCGAGCAGCAGGACACCTTTCGGTCGAGCGACGGAATCGGCACGCCGCGATTGCAGTGTGCGGACACAGAACTGCTTGAGCGTATGCAGTCCCCCCAGATCATCAAAACGTTCCTGGCCCCGATGCAATTCGAGTAACCCGTTCTGTTTGAGTTGACTCGTCTTGAGTTCCCAGAGAGACGCTGGGGAGAGTTGTCCTTCCCGTACCAGAGAAAGAGCGAATGCCGACTCCGCTTCCTGTCGGGTCAGCCCACTCGCCGCATCCAGGAGTTGCTCCCGTTCGGTTCCCTCCGGAAGTTCGCCCGGTTGGCTACCGATCTCGGTGGCGATCTCCAATAGTTTCTCCCGGTCGGGCAGTTCGTGCTGCAACACCAGGAATTGCTTCCGGAGTTCAATGGGAATGTCGACCACCGGGGCAACGATCAAGATGATGTTCCGATACTGTTTTCCCCGGCTGAGCTGATAACTCAGTTGCTGAATCAGTTCTGGGGAACCGAGGAACCGGTGGTAGTTCCGCAGGATCAAAAGATTCGTTCCGGTCTGGGAAGCGTGCGTACCAAAGATTTCCAGGGCCGCCAGTGGATCGGCTGGTTCCTGAGCGTCTCCCGCCTCAAAACCGCGGGCGATATCCCAGACCGACAACGTCCACTCCGCATCGTGAACCAGTTGCCTCACTTCCTGAATCGCTTCTTCCGCTTCATCAGTTTCGATCCAGATCCCGGTGAAGCAGGCATCGATATATTCACGCAGTCGTTTCAGTGTCATGAAAAGTCTTTCAATATGATTGACCAAAAAACAACGGCAATGCGCTTTCGCTTACTGCCGCTGTTCGTAGTTGGTCTGGTTGTTGAGGTTTAAGTAAAATTCAGGAGTCAGGGTTTCGGTTAACCGCTGACCGAGTGCTTCTTCGAGTTGTCTGGTCGCTTACTGACAACTCCGCCCCGTATAACCGCGTGAAGCGATACGGGAACTTCCTTCGGGGCTGATGATGATTTCAATCTGCTTCAAGCGACACCTCCTGTCTGCAATAGCAATTTGACTGATCCATCAGCCAACCGCTGTTCGGTCATCGAGTATCCCTGTCGGCGGGCAATGCGGCGTGTCTGTTCGATCGCATACGACTGCAGGAAAGAATTGAGATGCACTGGATCTCCCCAGCGACCCTCGTAATTGTCATAGCTGAGATCTCCCGTCTCCGTATGGCAGACGACGGGATAACGCCAATCCGGCAACTGTACCTGCCAGCCGGTAGCCTCAGAACGGTAGAGCTCGATCGTACCGAAGACTGGTTCCGGAAGATGATTCCGGGTACAAGCGGCTCGAATGGAGGCGGGGTCACGGACCTCCGTTTTGATTTGGACGATGTGTGACATCAGGTTCCTTTCATAAATGTGGAAAAAAATAGGGAGCCCGAATCGACTGATTCGGACTCCCCTGGGCTCGTTTTTGTTAACTATCCGCGATGGGCGAGAGCTAACGTTCGGCATTCACTGTATATGACACGAAATAGCTGAAAATTCAGTGACCATCCGGTACTTCGAGCGAAGAACTCTTACCCAGCAAGGCAAAACAAGATTGGCAGCGTGCTTCTCCCTGCTGTGATGCTTGACCGATCCGGTTCTCTGCTGCACAAAGCCAGCAGCGGCAGGAGAATTGATCATCCGGTTCAGGAGAAATGGGGGTGTGACCGTGCAACGGACGAAATTCCAGTTCGGAGATGTCACGCTGCGTTCCCAGCAAGCCACGAACAGCCTCGTTCACCTGTTCCACCTTCTTCCGTGCTGCCTCGGCGAGATCAGGAGGGAGCTTTCCTGTGCTTTCGGTGGCGTACTGACGAGTGATTTCGCGCTCTGCGATCCGGATTTGTTGCTCTGTAGCATCGGACGGCAGATTAAGAAGTTTCAGCCAACGCTGTTTCTGTTCCGGAGAAAGAGTTGTTTCGCGATCGTAAAACCGAAACAGGGGTTCGTCCTGGAATCCGCTCCACTCATACAAAGAATGCAGCAACTCCATTCGTGCTGGAGCAGGGGGAGTGGTACTGTAGGTGAGCATACAGGCGTGATGGAAGTAAGTTTGCTTCCATTCAGCGGATTCCAGATTGGAAATAAACTCGCTCATCGAGGTTTCTGCAAAGAAGGATTCTGCATCGCGCAACCATTGATCGATTTCCTCTCTCCCTTTAACGCCGACAGGATCGAGAATAAAGCGAGTCGATTCCTCCAGACGCGTCTGTTCGCGAGGAGTGCGTTTGGGGGTTGCATTTGCAAAGGCGAGCAGCGTTGCCAGAAATCCCAAACGGTAACGTTGATCTTCCGCGGGAACCGATTCTACCCATCCGATACTGTGGTTAATGAAACCTCCCAGGATATATCCTGCGAGGATTCCAAACGACCATGCGTATCCAGATGTCGGGGACAGCATCTTGATACTCAGAAATGTGGTGAAGCAGACACTGAGCCTGGTCACATACTCGGTCTTGTTGCGTTCAACAAAGCCGTCGATCGGGTGCCGATGCACGACGAAATCTACGATTGCCGGCCACAATAAGTATGCAGTAGGCAGCGTTAACAGAGCCAAGGTCCTATTCTTCGTATAGACGGCGACGAGGAAAGCCATTCCAAAGACGAAGACAAAGGAGACAATTCCTAAAACTACCTTACGAACTATATTGGCTGTTTTTTCATTCATTGTCTGGTCGTAAAACCTTTACATGGGATTTCCTGTGAACGCAAACATCGGCAAAGACTGGCAACAGCAGGGGCAAGTTGCCAGGACTTCCATTCAAAGGTTCACAGAAATCACAGAGAGTGAAGCTGAAAATTGTGGAAAGTTCGAATTCGTGATCGCAGTACGTACCACTGACGCGAGCGACATCTTTTCAATGTCGAAATCCGCTGTGACAGGGGTAGATCCTGCGATCTACTTGGGGTCGCGATCGTTGTCGTTCCCCTGCAAACAGATCAGGTAGTAGTAAACAGCGAAAAAGCCGACCAGAACGGTAACGGCAGGCCCTGCACCGAATATGTACCAGACCGCCAGCATGGCGACGATCATCATCTCGTACCCAAGATTGGTATTCATCATGGAGGTAATTCTCAGGTCGCATGGACCAGATAGCGGGAGTTCGTAAGCGGCCAATCTTGTCTCTTCAACCAGAGAATCAAGTGGCACCAGCAAACAGGGGGCGAATACACCCAGTGAGTAGCTATTAGCATGGGCGGAACCTTTCGAGAGGCAGCAGTTGATCCCCACTGCCTGTGTGAGAGTTGGGAAGGAGTCAACACCTCGGTCCGCGCAGAAAAAAAGGAGCGCCGTACCGAGACCGCTCTCTACAACCCCACCACAGGGCGCAACAGAACAGCACAAGGCCGACGCCCCCGTATCGGGAGCGTTCAACCAAGCACTACCTCTGTTGCAAGTGAGTCCGAAGACTCGGTGTGGTGTATTTGTAGAGAAGTAGAACTTGACGTTCGCACGTCAATTCAAATTGTCGTGAGACCAGTTGGTCTCAAGTCATGCATGTTTCTCCTGGAAATGGTGAGGAGGTTTCGTGAGAGAGCAGGGGACAACTTCGTCTGACCTCTACTCTCTGTTCTGATAACGCAAACTCTCAGCTTCAATCTGAGAGTATCAAATTCAGTCGCTGTTCACACCTGAAAGCGATTGCTGGCGGCAAAATCTGACTTCACTTACAAAGTTGTAAACTCATACGAGGTGTGATTTGCGAACTGGGCTCGGACAGATTCCAATCAAAAAAGCGATTTCAGCGATCGACTGCTCTATGTTTCACGGGCCTTAATACGAGTGAGATTTTACTGTACCTGAAAGTCCAGAAACGTCACAATGGGTGGTTTATATACGCCCAGGTACCCACTTCAACTGCACTTTTTAGGCAAGTTGGCAAACAGGTCCCAAAAGTTGTTTACCGCAGTTGGATGTTTAATCGATTAAAAAATTCAAAATTCGAGTGCCTATCTGCCTATCAGAGAACATGTTACAGAGGGAGTATTCTTGTTTACACTGGTTCTGTGTACGATTTTTTAAATTTCTTACTTTGAGCCCTAATTTGACCTGTGACAAGAGTCTCAGGTACTGTTCATTTGATTGAGTCTCTCGCCCACTTCCCTGAGTCGAATGCAATATCGGAGAAGAGAATTCTCTTACTCGTCCTGGTTTTTCTGTCAGATGATCTTGTATTCATTCTATTTTTACCGCTAAAATTACGTCCAATGGGGTTTGGATACCAATTGAGGTGTCCGCAAAAAGTAAATGTTCCGCTTCGCTTACAAGAGCGGAACAAGGTGATACCCCCACTGGCTTCCCGACTAACAAGTACTATGAGTCACTGTTTCTTCTGCCGTATCTTCGTGGGCATTTTCAGTGAACCTGGTTTCGGGAAGGGTTGTTCAATGAGCGTGGATAATGCGCACAGCAACTTCTGGTCATTAGTGTTGAAGCAATTTTGTCACCCCTTGTTAAAGTCCTCAATCACTAGCTTTGTTTTTTCACACCGCTTGATGTTGTCGAATTTGATTCCAACAACGATCGCGAAAACTGCTCTCAGTTCCTCTAAAACTGAATTCTTATCCGGGCAGCATAGATCCCTATCATGATCTCTCTGGTGCGGCCTCCTGATCGACAGGCTATGGTCGCCTGAATCAGGTCTTGATCGCTAGATACCAGGAATCTGATCGTCAGTCCCAACCACCCACCTCCCAGAGACGTAAGTCGCCCGCTCCTGCGGAAACGCAAACGGACGCTGGGCGTAATTCATGCGTAGCAAAATTGTTACTGAACAAGATGATGGGATTCTGTAGAGAGTTTAATGCAAGGACTCGGGACTTCTTTCTTCAGAAAAGAGGGGGGGCTCGCATATGCTAAACTAAGATATGCCCAACGCGGGGAAAGAGCCATGAAAGACTGAAAGAAGTCGGAATATCTTAGTAATCAAGTAAATTATGACTTACTTCTTTCAAACTTCTTTCAGTTCTTTCAGACTCATATCACAAATAATTGGATTCTGACCCTGTCGGGCAATCGCCCGACAGGTCTTCAGGCTTCACACTCGCAACCTTCCAAGCGTAGTGAGTTGAACAACGGTTGCAGGTCTTCCGCCTCCGCTGCTTTTTTGAGACATCTTGACATCCCCTCGATAAAGCAACGTTTCAAGTAATGATTCTACTTGAGACTTGGAGAATGATGTCGCTCTGAGCAGATTAGACATGGTGAGTTCGCCACCTTTGCTCTTAAGTTTTTCAAGCAACTTCTTGCAGTTCGCATCAAACCGACCAGCGGAGACATGGCGATGTACCAGATAAAGCAATTTACGAACCTGGTATTCACCGAATGCGTTGGACCATGCAACTGCATCAGATGAAATAGTAACAGGGAGTTCACCATTTGATTGACTCGCTGCATAAATCAGCGACAGCTTCATAGCGTTTTCGCTGGCCCGCCCCCAGATTGCCATACTGACTTCATCTCCCCGGGTCTGGGCGAGATTGTATTCAGAATCGCACTTTTCGCTGTATTCCCGAACCAAACGGTTTGCTTCTTCGTCGAATTTAATTTGAACCGGTTCTGGACCATTTGAGTCTCCGGGTTGAAACTTTGCCCACTTCTCCGCCACCTTCAGAATCTCACGTGGAATTTCCCGAATGATTGCATTTTGAGAAACCTGACGTTTTCCACCTTCCAAAACAATCATCCGCGGCAGAAACCCGTTGGTGAGAAGGCGTTCGCTGAAGGCAGCAAAATAATGCGTGGGAATTGCCGTTCCGAAAATCGTCAAATGAGGCTGAATGATGCTGGCGCCCTCCAGCCCGGCTTTGCGTCGCATTGAATAGACCGAAGACGAACACGAATAAAACTTGAGGAGATTTGCCACCATCGGCTCCGCACGCCCCTCCTTCGCGTTCGTTATCGATTGAATCAAAGAATCGATTTCGTCAGTTTGAAACAACATTGACGGTGTAGCACTCATCGCATCTTCAAGTCCCTCTCCGGAGGCGAAACTGTCTCCTAGATGAGGAAGCAGGCCAACCGCTTCTGCGATGCGAATATTTAATTTCCGTGGGTGATCTTTGCCCGCGGATGAACTAGCCAGTCCTAGAATGTAAATATTCGGGCGAATGTCATATTCATTGCGAATCTTCCGCCCTGTCAGAAAGGACTGCAGTGCTAACGCTCCGCAGAAAGCTAAAGCAGGATTAGGGCAAGGAGCGGTTTCAATACAATGATCTTTCACAGCAGAAATGAACCCGGGGATTCGTAGCAACTCATCTGGGATTTCACCTGGATCAGTCGGACAGAATACACTTTCCGAACAAAGTTCCTCCTGTGTTGGTGGAAGTATGAATGACATTACACCACTTCGTTGGCCCATTTTTGCCGTTGATGGGTATCGGCTGATGGATGTTGATATCGTACGTATCTCATTCCGATCCAAGGGTGGTCGACATTTCTTCTTATTTTCTTCCCAAAGAGCGGCGTCGATCGCCTCTTGCGATAGCCCTTTGCGCCGCATCGATCCAGCAAGACTGGTGAGAGTGGCGTTTCGTTTACCCTCAAGAATCGGTTCACCATCTTGACCTGCGTGAGAAGGTGCCTGGTTCCCGATTCTTTTATTAGCCTCGATTCGGTCCAAGCAGTGGATCAGCCAGTCCGGAGGAGCTGGCAATTCGTTTGACACCACGGTGAGGTCGCAATTGGAGGCCCAGCGATAGAAACGGTCCCCACCATTATCTGTCAACTTAGAGGGAGCTGCGATAACGTAACCTGAGCTGCAGCGCGTATCGATTTTCGTTGCGATCTGGCCCGCTGAGCTACTCCACTCATGCCCATCGGGACACCGAAAGAAATAGTGCTTTCCATTGTTAGGAGTGATGGAAATCGGGCAACCATTATCTAATTCAGCCAACTGTTCCGGGGCTTCACAAAGCCAATTATTACCGGCATCCATATCCAGAACCAAAATGGCACCTGTTGCAATACCGATATTGAAATCCGGATTTGAGCTCCACCATTTTCTTATCTGCACAAGGTCACAAGTCGCATCCTTGAATCCATGCTTTGTTGCCGGAGATTTCTTCCCGGGTTGGCATGGAAAAACAGGGTAACCCAGACGGGCATATGCAAACGCTGCACAAGCGAGTTCATTATCTCCTGCAAACGGTAACACATCCACTGCTTGCGACTTAACAGATCCAGTTGAGTGGTCACCTGGTGTGCTCTTTTCCACTTTTTCATTGAAATGTTGCTTGTCATCGTCTATCATAAACTCTCCTAATTTTTGTATTGAGCTCGCGGGTTCTCGACCCCCCGCGGGCTTTTTTTCTTCCCATTGCTCAGGCCTTTCACTGGAAAAATGCCTCTCGTCGTTCCTTTGCACTTGTGATTCTTCCTTGCCCTCCATTCTTTTCTTTCTGTCTGAATGGTTCTCATGGCGTTGGATCAACGACTTCGATCGATCCGCGGGAGAACAGCTCACGCTTTCCTTTTCTGGCATTTTAAATCTCCTTTTCGAAATCATTTGATGAGTGGCCTCAACATGCGAGCCACCCGTTCGAAAGAAAATTCTAAAGACAAATTTCCCAATTACCAGAGTCAATGTTGGCGGCGGTAGTTGCAACATTCTTCGGTGGAACGATTTGGCACGCATTGGGACAGAACGATGCTCGATATATGGCATTAATGCGACTACATTACTTTCCGTGACTTATCGTGCCAATTTGAAAATGCGACATTTTCTAAGGAGGAAAAGGAAATCGCTTTGGCCAATTTATGAATGGGACTTTCTCCATCAAAATGGGACGAATCTCGGAGTATTCATAAACGTAACATTTCCCAGCTTTTTGTTCCTGTACATCCTCAAGCCTTCTCCTGAAGTATTGGTCAGATCTTCCGTTACGCCTTTCTTTTGAGAATTGAACCAGTTGCTTGATAGAAATCATTTGAGGTTCGTAAGGCGGGTGTAGAATATTGATGGGCAGTCCTGTAATGGAATCCGGGCTCGAGATTTCGAAGTTTTTAAACCAGAGCTTTGACCTCTCGATTTCAGCCAAGCGCACCATATAATTTGCGTCCTCGCATTGTTTGATAGCCTTTGCGATGCATGGATATGTAGATTTCATAAGTTCATCAGAGTTTGCTCCATTGGACTGATTACTTCTTGGGAACGGCCCACGATAGAACAGCTCTGTATTTCCGAACTCACGTAATTTTAAAGCACTCTCTGACTTAACAATGTGATCTCTATGCTCCTGATTAACTACGCCAATAACACTCCAACACTCTTCTGGAAGCTGTTCATTCTCTGAATAGGGATAAAACACTAGATAGAGGAAGATGAAGTCATTCACAATTGAAGTCAGTACGGCGTGGGCATTCGGCAGCCAATGTTCCTGTACCTTTTGAGGTCCGTTCGACACTGCATTAATCGCATGGTAAAATCGTGTCAAAACAGTTGCGTATGTAGAGGAGAATTCGAACACTTGAATCAAAAAGTAGTCATCGAATGTTCTGTTTGCAGGCTTAGTTCCTTTTCTCCGAGTTTTGTTGTTCACGCCTGCGGACTGTTCATCTAGAAACAGCTGAACGACATTGAACGCGTCGACAAGATATTCTGATGCCTCGAGAAATGACTCAAATGAATATTCCGATTCTAAAGTTACATCTTCATCTGACGTATGATTCATTGATTCCACACAGTAAGTTATTGTTCGAAGGAGAAAAGTGGCTGAATCGAAATCAAATGCAAAATACCGGTTCATCATGCGGGTTCACTCCCATAGACTATTCCATGAATGAGAGCATTTCGATTCATCACCGTTCTCGGCTAAATCCTCCTTACACACATATGCTACCTACGTTTCTTAGCCATGGGGAATCGGCATTCGACCCTGATGGCGGCTCTTTTCAGGCATTTATCGTGACGTCCATTTATAAATCTCCAGTAACGATTCGTTGTTTTTGGGCGGGTAGAGAAGAAAAAACGTAGATCTCATTCATCAGGCGGAGATGAGCTATCGCACAATACTCCTGGAAACAGAGTAATCTCATCAATGTTTAATCGATTAAATAATCTGCACTTGAGTGACAAAAGGTTGTTGCTGATTGATGGTGTTCCAGGGTTCTCAATGTGGTCTGAACCCGATGAGAAATGAGCTCTCAATCGCACTTTCGCAATTCATCAAGGGGAGTCGGAGGTAGCTGAAGCCGACGCCGAAAACTGCTTTCTGGTAAAATGAAAATGCGTCGCAATCATCAAATGTTCTGATTGTTCAGAACAAATTGTGTTGCGTTTCACTGTTGGAAATCGTTAGGAGAACGAGTTTCATGGTTACCAGAAAGTCGGTGATTTCAACTGTTCAGAAAATTCTCTCGCAGAATTCCCAATATCGAGTTCTATTTGATCCACCTTCCGAACAGGCCAGGACAGGTCGGTATGTCCCCCTTTCCAGTTTGAATCTGCACTCAGCAGTTGTATCTGGCCTGGAGTCAGTTTTTCCCAAGGGATTGTATCAACACCAGCATGCAGCGATCGAACAGGTGTTGAACCGGCAGAATGCGGTCGTCGCCACACGTACCTCGAGTGGGAAATCCTTGATTTATTCTTTGCCGATCTTTGATCAGCTCTGTCGGGATGAGAATTCCACATCGCTGCTGCTGTTCCCACAAAAGGCGCTCGCCGGGGATCAGAAAGCGAAAATGGTCGACATGGGAAAGGGGATTGAGCCCATTGCTGATCTGCTCGAACTGAATCCCAACTTAATTTCTCGATACGATGGTTCTATTTGCGATCTCGACCGACCCGGGATTCGCGAGCGAGCTCAAATCGTTTTGTCCAATCCCGATATGTTGCACCATGGTCTGCTGCAGAACCACAAATTACTGTGGAAATGGTTTTTCGAGCATCTTGATTTGGTAGTCGTTGATGAATGCCATGCATACCGGGGGGTTTTCGGTACTCATGTCGCATTCATAATCCGCCGATTGAAACAGATTTGTCAGATGTATGGAGCCAATCCCCGGTTTGTGGCGACGTCGGCCACCGTCGGCAATCCGCAACAGCATATGGAAGCGCTGACCGGCGAACCATTTGTCTCCATTGATCGTGATCAGGACACCAGTCGCCAGGGTAAACGGAAATTCTGGATCGTCGATTCGGATGAGCAAAACTTCAAAACAGGACAGCAGCTGGCCGAACAATTTGTCGAAGCGGGCTTGACGGTACTGGCCTTCTGTCCGAGTCGGATGGTGGCGGAACAAATGCTGGGTTGGAAAGGGCGACTGACAGATAATTCCCATATGCGGGTCTATCGCTCTGGTCTATCGGCGATGGAACGTCAGCAGATTGAGGATGGACTTCGAAATCGAGAGGTAAAGCTCGTCTATTCCACTTGTGCGCTTGAACTGGGAATCGATATCGGTGCCATTGACGTTGTCATGTGTATTGGATTCCCTGACAACAATATGAGCCTCTGGCAACGTGTTGGACGAGCAGCTCGGGGTGGACGGGAAGGGGCCGCTGTATTGGTTCCAGGGAATTCGCCGTTGGATGCTTTTTACGTCGATCGGCCGAACGAGTTGTTTGAGGAATCCCTGGATCCGTTAGCACTCAATCTCGCCAATACGCAGATTCGCAGACAACACATAGCTTGCGCTATTGAAGAGGTGGGAGGTTGCGTTAAGGAACTGCTTCCCAATGCACTGGGGCCGGAGTTGTACGAAGTTGTCCACGACATGGAAAATGATGGACCGCCGCCATATGGGCCGCGCAATCCGTTTCGACGCGTCCAAGTCCGCGGCGTCAACAGTCAACCTTATCAATTGATGCTGGGAGAGCGGTGTATCGGCACCATCAATTCTTCGCATCTTTTACGCGAATGTTCCCCCCATTCAATCTACCGGCATGGAGGGCGTATGTATTCGGTAAAGGAGGTCCGTCAGAGTGATCGGGTTGCCAAACTGCAGGCCATCTTTACGCGAAATCAAACCCGGACCATGGTTGATCACTCGATTCGGGTCAAGCAGGAGCATCGCCAGCATTTTTACTCAGACGTCCGTATTGCCCAGGCAGACCTGATCGTGACAGAAAAGCTTGTTTGCGTAACAGAGTATGACCACAAACATAAGATCAAAAGAGTTTGGAATGGGTCACAGGGCATGCCCTTCGCCCGCCTACCTACGGAAGGAACATTTCTGGCGTTCTCCAATGAATTCTGGTCTATACTGCAGCACAATCTATTATGCAGTCCCCAATCGTGTCTTGAAGCTTGTGCGGCGCTGTTTTTCAGCTTGTTTCCAACACTTTCTGCTCCCTGTGATCAGCAGGATTACGCCAGCGGTGTTGATTACTTAATCACCGGCGAACAAGCCATTTTTCTGTATGACCGGGTGGAATATGGAGCGGGATTGACGCGTTCGGTATTTGACTACATCGAACCACTTTGTGAGCGGGCCATTGAACGGGTTATCCAGTGCGCCTGTCACGATGCGCAGGGGTGTGTGCGGTGTATTCAATCAGCCCTACGGAGCAGAAATGTTTCGAAAACAGCTGTTTTGATCGTTCTGGAATCACTGCTGAGAGTTCTGAAAACAGAAACTCCCAACACATCAGTGGACGAACAATTGAGTTCTTCCGCATACGTTGACTCGGACTGGACCTGCAATACGTGCAATCATCAAGCAACACAATTCACGCAATTCTGCTGGAACTGCGGTGATCCATTGGAGGTAATGTAAGATGCTCAATACCCAAGTACAAATGGCACTTGAAGCACTCTATCCCTATCCAGCTATTCGGTGCCGGCGAATCACACGCATGGAACGATCGATCATTGGCGATGTGCAACTCGATAGTCAGACCGCGGCCAAATTGGGCTCCGAGAACATTGGCGTATTCGTAGAAGCCTGTTCGGAGACTCGAAAACTGGCTGATCAAATCGAAACCCTGGTCTCCAATCACTGGCGGGGGACTTGGGTCATCGTTACCGACGAAGAAACTGCAGATGAATCTTTTTTCAACTTCAAAAACGATGAATTCTGGCGGCTGGGAAATGGGGTGTTGAGTACACCGGAAGGGCTGGCGGATCTACTGGAAACATTCGATCCGCTGAAACCGGTAACAGGAATATTGGTGATTGATCCGATGTGTGAGTTTCGAAAGTTACGTAGCGATTCGCGTAACAGGAAACCGACGATCGATGCTGCTGAGCAGATCGCCGAATATCGGGCTGCGCTGAGAGACAGAAGTAGTGCCTGGGCACCGCCTCTGTTCCAGTTTACTCAGAAGCCGGCCAAATCAGTGAATACACAACTGCTACTGGCACCTTACGGTCTAGATGCCTGGTGGTTTGCGGATGGTGGCTTTCTCCGAGTAGGGATGCCCCCGAAATGATGGCAGAAATTCCAATCGATTAAAAATTCGCTGCAGTACTGAACTTGTTGCCATCTCCCCGGTCTTCTGGTAGGCTCTCTTTTTAGCATTTCCTCTCCAATCGCCTAAGTTTATGGTGCTGGGGTTCCCGTGGGTCTGGGAGCTGAGTATGGCGTCTCTGCCGCTGCATTCACCGAATTTTTCATTTCTCGAAAAGTACAATAAAATCCTGGTGCGGCATGCTGCGCTGGCGGAACGGTACCTGTTTGACGATTCGTACGCATACTTATATGCATCATATCTTTACGGACCATGATCACTAATGCGCTTCATCGAAAACGGCCCCTTGATTCCAGACGAACTTCTGGATGCCAGAGATGAAGGCCGTGTCGTATTTTTCTGTGGTTCTGGGGTCTCTCGTGCAAAGGCCAGGATGCCCGACTTCTTTGGTTTAGCTGACGATGTGGTCAAAGAATTGAAGGCCGATTCAAACAGCGATGCATGTAAAGTTCTGGATGCCGCCAGAAAGTGGAGCGACGACCACGACGTGACGGGGCTGATTCCATGTGACCGTGTTTTTGCACTGCTGGAGCGTGACTTTCGGCTCATCGATATCCAGGACACTGTTGCCAAATGTCTCTGTCCGTCACCAGACGTTGATCGATCGGCTCATCAACTTCTGCTCAGGCTGGCGAAAACGCCTGCAGGAAAGACTCAATTGGTGACCACTAATTTTGATCGTCTGTTCGAAGCAACAAATAACCGTCTGGCTATTTATCAGGCTCCCATATTGCCTCAGCTACATCGATACGACGATCTGGACGGCATCGTCTATCTTCACGGTCGAGTAAATGCTGACTATACGAAATCAGATGGTGCGGTATTTGTTCTTTCAAGTTCGGACTTTGGTCATGCCTACCTGGCAGACGGTTGGGCGGCTGAATTCTTTCGGGAGATTGTGCGAAACTTCGTCGTCGTCTTCGTCGGCTATTCGGCGGACGATCCTCCCATCAATTATCTCCTTGAGGGACTGAGTCGCATACCGGATTCGAAGAGACAACTTTATGCATTTCAATCAAATGAGAAAGAAGAATTGCTAGTTCGATGGCACCACAAGAGTGTCACCCCCATTGCTTACTCACCAGACAATCAGCATTCTGTGTTGTGGGAAACATTGGAGCAATGGGCAATTCGGGCGGACGATCCCGCTAAATGGACCGATTCTATTCTCGAAATGGCTGATAAAGGGCCGAGAGAGTTATCCCCCCATCAACGGGGGATGGTAGCCCACCTTGTCTCCAGCGAGGAAGGAGCGAAAGCTTTCTCAAGAGCCGAACCTCCTGCGGAGTGGCTCTGTGTCTTCGATCCTGCATGTCGATATGGAAAAGTGGATAAGACTCCGCTGGAATTTCTGGATGATCCTCCATTAGATCCTTTTTCATTGTATTCCCTGGACGATGATCCCGTTCCCCAGTCAATAGAGGATGAATCGCCGTATTCAGGTGGGGATGCACCAAAACAAGCGTGGGATGCATTCGCTACAAGCCTAGCCGATGAGAAACACCTATCGCTACGAAATCTTGCGTCTGTCAAAGGACCTGATTCTGCCCAAATACCACCACCTCTAAAACGGCAGGAGTATTTGGAATTCTGGGTTGCCCAAATGGCTTATGAGCCGGTCACATTATGGTGGGCAGCCCGTCAGGAAATGATTCACCCGGGTTTCCAAAGTCACATAGAACGGCAACTCAGACGAAATCCTGAAAAATATGACCCAGAGATTTCGCAGGGTTGGCAGTACCTCTTCAAATTCTGGAAAAACAATCCCGGGCATACCCGACGGGATCAAAACGACCTGAAAGAGGATCTCGAACGCGATGGATGGACGGGGCTCGGCATTCAAAGTTATATCGATTTTTGTACGCCTTATGTGAAGGTTGAACCAGCGACTTCAACTCCACCGGTGCCTGTAGACGATTCGAATATTCTGAAGGTTTCTGATCTATTGAAACTGAGTGTGGAATGTCCAGTTCCTCCCGACAATGTTGACGTTCCAGATTCAGCCCTTAAATACGTTGTTCAAGGACTTCGAATCAATCTCAGAATTGGCCACGAACTTATGCAAAGAGGTAGGAGATTATCAGCGATTTGACATCAGTCCAATCGTGGAGGATGACAGCCCAGACGTAAGCGACTTTCAACGCACACATGGGTTGTCAGGGTACGTCATTAAATTCTCAAGCATGTTCCAAAGATTCAAGAGGTTTGATCGTCAGCGAGCCCAAAAGGAACTTGAATTCTGGCCAGTTGACGAAGAAACGGTCTTCGCTCGACTCCGATTCTGGGCGGGTGGATACTTGAAGCTGTTGACACCTCACCAGTTTTTCAGATCGGTCATCAATTTGAGTGATCATGTTTTCTGGGGAAGTTATCATCAGCGGGATTTATTGCTGTCACTAAATGCCCGATGGAATGAATTGTCTGAAAAAGATCGACAGAAACTCGAAAAGCGTTTATTGACCGGTCCAAGTCAATGGAAAAAAGAGAACGACGAATTTTACCAAGAACGACGTGCTTTAGAGGTCTTACGGCGATTGGAATGGTTAAAAGAAAGCGGTTGTCGTCTGTTAATGGACTTTGATTCCGAATCGAAGCTTCTTCGAGAAGTCCTCCCTGAGTGGAAAAAAGAGATGGCTTACCGAGCGGTCAGATCACGCGAAATGCGAGGCGGCATGGTTTCCACTGATACAGATTGCAAATTACTTCTCCAGGAACCTTTTAATAATTTAATTCAAAAAGCAAAGGAACTCTCCGGTCGATCTGAAACGAACTTTCTACTCGAACATGATCCGTTTACGGGCTTGTGTATAGATCATCCCAAAAGAGCCTATTTGGCATTGAAGTACGCAGACAGGGAACACGATGTTGACACCATTGAGCAATGGAGGACATTCCTGCATTCGTTTCGTGACAAACCACCAGATTCGCGTCTAATTCACGCTGTTGCCTTACGACTTCATGACATCGATAAGTTCGAAGATGAAAAACTGAAAGAATTATTATATCAAGTGACCTGGTGGCTGGAGAAAGTTTCGCTACAGCTTTCGGAGGTTTCTTCCAAGTCGTTCGATAACCTTGTAGGACGAATAATTGAGTTCGCGGAAAATCGACCGACTCTATTTCAATCCGATGTACATCGTTCAAATCGTGGCCGTTATAGATTAAATGAATCCATAAATTCTCCAATCGGAAACCTGACGATGGCAATAGTCAAAGACAAAAGGTTAGACGGAGATTCCATCAATACAGTTTCCAGAACTTTAGCGACCCTTCAACGATGTCTATCAATTGCTGGTAATCCCAGGCAACACTCAATCACGATTCTTTGCCACGACCTTGAGTGGTTTTATCGAAAAAGCTCTGATTGGACCGAGCAGTATTTACTTTCGATTATAGAGAAAGGAGAAAACGCTGAAGATCAAGACGCATTCTGGGCAGGATTGTTTTGGAACCCAGATATCTACACATTTGAGTTGTTTCAGGAAATTAAACCTGCTTTGCTTGAACTCGTGAACAAAGTCGGTAAATCCAGCGACAGCCATACTCGTTCAATCGCTTCTCTCCTTCTTCGAGGGTGGTTTTCAGTCGATGGTAAATTCGAACTACGTCAATTATCCAGCGACGAGTTTAGAGAAACATTATTGGCGGGAAGTGATGAACTGCGGTCACATGTTCTCTGGAAATTCGTACGAGGTTTACGTGACGAGAACGCGTTGGTACGCAAAGATTATCGAGTCAAAGCCCGTGTGTTCTTCGAGGAAGTCTGGCCACGTCAAAAAATAGTAAAAACCTCTCAAATGACGGCCCGGTTATGTGAAATACTGCTTGCTCATCCGAAGGCCTTTTCTGTACTGTTTCCAATAATATCACCATTACTCACAAAGCTCATCGACCGTCAGACTCAACACTTTTTCTTCCACAGTGACAACGACGCAGTAATCAAAGAAAGTCCTTGTTTATTCCTGGATTTTTTAGATATAGTCCTATCTGACGATGTCTACCAATGGCCACACGGGACAGATGATGCGATTTACAAGATCGTGGAAGTCGATAAAGAATTGGCTACAGATTCGACATATCTAAGACTGGAGAGGAAACTGAAATCGAGATAACGGTATCTACAAATGCAGCGAATGATTTAGATCAAATTTTGCAATCAATTGCAAAATCATGGTTTCCTATCTGCTGAACGTTGAGACAGCTGCCGGAGTGGTGTTTAATGTGGAGTGCTAATCACACTTCATTACCACTCTGTTAGACCCACACATTTCCAGCGGGGGCGGGCCATGTCACTCGACAGCACCGATATTCTCTCTCAGGCACCGGACGGATCAGTGCAGGTGCGGATTGATGCGGATATCAATGATTACCTCAATTACGCTTCCTGGCAGAACTCGGTGCCGCTGATTCGGTCGCTGGAAATAGTCAATCCGACGGAAACGACACTGAATGACCTGGTCCTGGAGCTGGAGATCACTCCCGGATTTGCCCGTTCCCGGAAATGGATCATCGATCGGTTGGAAGGGAAGGGGAGTCACCTGATCCGGGACCGGCATCTCGAGATGGAAGGGGCTTATCTCTCCGGTCTCAATGAAGCCGAGCGGGGTGATCTGGTTTTCCGGTTGAGCCACCGGGATAAGCTGTTGTGTGAACTCCGGAAGCCATTGCGGGTGCTGGCGCGTGATGAGTGGGGTGGCATGAATTCGATGCCGGAGATACTCGCGGCGTTCGTTATGCCGAATGATCCGGCGATTCCCCCACTGCTTAAATCAAGTAGCGCCATCCTCGTCAAACATGGACACTCCTCCGCACTGGATGGATATCAAAGTAAGGATCCGCAAAAAGTTTTCCTGCAGGTGGCGGCACTCTGGTCGGCGATCTCTGAAAAGAATCTGACGTATGCGAATCCCCCCAGCAGCTTCGAAGAAGTGGGGCAGAAAGTTCGTCGCCCATCCCGAGTGATTAAAGAAGGTCTCGCGACCTGTCTCGACAGTACGCTGTTGTTTGCTTCAGCCCTGGAAGCGATGGGACTGCACCCGGTAATTGTCATGCAACGGGGACACTGCTTTGTCGGAGTCTGGTTGATTGAGGATACTCTCGACCGGCTGATCGAACCGGAATGTCTGGAGATCCGGAAAGCACGTTCGCTGAGTGAGATGATTCTGTTTGAAACAACGATGATTACTCAACAACCTGCGGTCTCACTCGACCAGGCAATGGAGCGGGCTGACTTTGAAATTCGGGAGAGTGAAGAACAGAGTTTCTATGCCGCGATCGATATCAAACGGGCTCGCATGGTGCAGGTGAGACCTCTGGCGTCGCATGATTCTGAGCTTGTTTCAACCGAACAGCTTGCTCGAGTCGCCCCCGCCCTTCCCACGTTTCCTGGCCTGGGAGATGCCGGGTTGACTTTTGGCGGCGGTGAAGAGGAAGAGAAGCCTACGACCCCGGATAGCCGTATCGACCGCTGGCAGAGGAAGTTACTTGATCTCTCGTGAAGGAATCGACTGCTTCATCTGCGGGAGACGCAATTGGTGGTTCCATTCCTGTGTCGGGATATCCCCTCACTGGAAGACCGGTTGGCATCAGGGACCAAGATTAAACTGATCTCACTGGATGAGATGAACCCGCATGGGGAGCGGGATGCCCAGTTGCATAAACAACAGACGAATCAGGACATGGATGACGAGTTCGCCAGGATCGCCCTGAAAAACAATGAACTCGCCTCCACACTTTCCGAAAGAGAACTCAACAGTAGACTGACTGCGATTTTCCGAAAGGTGAATAACGACCTCTCCGAAGGAGGAACGAACACGCTCTATCTGGCAATCGGTTTTCTACGCTGGCGACGCCGGGATGATGAAAGTCGATATTACCGAGCTCCCCTCATGCTGGTTCCCGCCAAGCTGGAACGTCGCAATGCCTCCGCCGCATTCAAGCTGACCAACCATGAAGACGATGTCCACTTTAATGCGACCTTGATTCAACTCCTCAAACGGGACTTTGATAAAGATATCTCTCAATTTGAAGGGGACCTCCCTCAGGATGAAAACGGGATTGATGTCCCGCTGGTCCTGCGGCAGGTTCGACAGGCGATCCGGGATGTCCCTGGGTTCGAAGTCGTCGAAGAAACGGCGCTTTCCGCTTTTTCTTTCTCCAAGTATCTGATGTGGAAAGACCTGCTCGAGCGACTCGATCAGCTCAAGGACAACAGGTTGATTCATCACCTGGTGTTCACCCCGGAAAAAGAATTCAGCTCGGGTGCGACTTCTCCCATGCCGCACAGTGAAGAAATGGACGTGCGGTACCGGCCGCATGACCTGCTTCATCCACTACCGGCGGACTCCTCCCAGCTGGCCGCCGTGATGGCTGCAGCGGAAGGCCACGACCTGGTGATCATCGGTCCCCCGGGAACGGGAAAGAGTCAGACGATTGCCAACATGATCGCCCAATGTCTGGCCACAGAAAAAACAGTACTGTTTGTCGCCGAGAAAACCGCGGCTCTGGATGTTGTCTATCGCAGACTCAGGGAACATGGTCTGGGTGACCTCTGCCTCGAACTGCACTCAAACAAAACGGACCGACGAAGTTTTCTGGATCAGCTGGATGCCGCCTGGGTCAATCGAGCGGGTAAACGGAAAAACGACTGGGACCAGGTCAATGATCACCTGGAAGAACATCGGGAGCAGCTGAATCGGTATGTTAAAGCCCTTCACAAAGAGGACGGCAGTGGCTGGTCGGCTTATAAAGCGATGTGGCGAACCGGCGGAATGCGGGAGGAATCGCCGCTGCAACTGGGTTGGTCCGATGAGCTGGAGCATTCGCGGGAAGAGTACAGTCAACTTCTGGGGGCTGTGGAGCGACTGGCACATCATCACGCCAAAGTAACCGGCAAGCTGAATCTGGCCGCGGTGAAACAGACAGAATGGTCCATCCGGTGGGAACAGAACCTGGTAGAGCAGGCTGATTTACTGAAAAAACAAACAGCGATGACTCAAGGTTGTCTGCAGCAGTTTTATACGGCACTCGGACTCGAAGACCGCCAGGATTGCTCCTTAACGGAATTCGAACAGGTAACGCGCTTGTGCCAGCTGTTGCTGAAGACAGCGAAAGAAGATTTCCAGCTCGTGTTCAACAAAGATTTCGCCAACCTGACCAGAGAGCTGGAGGTTCTGCAGAAATCACTCCACTCCTGGCAGAAGGGACTCAGTCGATTAAAGGGTGACTACGATGAAACCAATTTAGGTGAAATTCCCGTAACGGATTTGATTGCCGCACGTGAGCAGGCGGAGTCCATATTCTGGCCACTTTCCATTTTCGCTCGTAAGAAAGTCGTCAAGCAACTGCAGGGTTATGCCCAGGGAGGAGAGGTCGATCCGGCTGTTGATCTGGAAATTCTGAAACAGTTGCAGCAGGTCCATCACCGAATTGCCCAAAGCCCTCTCATTCGAAATTCCAATGCAGGATCTGTTACAAACTTTGACGTTAAAAGTCTATCGGCTCATCTTGGTACAGCTCAGAAAACGCGTGAGGCGATCATCACACTCGCGAAGACGGTGGGTGGTGATGCTGTTAAACGAATTTCCAAACGGCTGGGACCGGTGCTCTCTGCGGACGCATCGAAACATCCCCTGACTAAAGCCGCCAGCAGTTTTTACAAAGCTGCCCAGGAATATCAGTCCCTGTTTTCCAACTGGAAAAAGCTGGCGGGAACCATCCCGGTC
The DNA here is from genome assembly GCA_041398805.1 of Planctomycetaceae bacterium. Lineage (GTDB taxonomy): Bacteria > Planctomycetota > Planctomycetia > Planctomycetales > Planctomycetaceae > Polystyrenella. The sequence continues at coordinate 29,524 of JAWKUC010000015.1, forward strand.
CACAGCTCCTCGACTCATTTCCTGAACGACACCTCCCTGAATCTGGACGAGGTCCTCTCTAATCGAGCTCAACTGCAGGCCTGGACCATGTGGTGCCAAGCAGAGAAGACGGCACGCCGGATGGGGCTTGAAAATATCATTCCGGACTTGAATTCTGCCCCTTTAAACGCAGATCAGTTTCGAACGGACTTTGAAAACGCGTATGCCCGCTGGTGGCTGATCAAAGCGATCGACACGACCCCGGAACTACGCGCCTTCCAGCGGGATGATCATGAACGAACGATAAACAACTTTCTCAAACTGGACGAAGAGGCACGTCAACTAGCCCCCCTCCAGGTTCAGCGGATCAGAAAACATGACCTCCCCGCCCAGGATGAGGTGCCCAAGAAATCGGAACTCGGTTTACTACGCCATCAGATTAAACTGAAACGACCGAGTAAATCGATTCGGGAAATGATCACCGCGATACCAGAGAGTTTCAATAAACTCGCCCCCTGCCTGATGATGTCTCCCCTCTCCATCGCACAGTACTTGCCGGCAGGTCAGACTCTGTTTGATGTTGTTATCTTTGATGAAGCCTCTCAGATTACCACTTGGGACGCGATTGGTGCGATCGGCCGCGCACGGCAGACCATCATCGTGGGCGACCCGAAACAGTTGCCTCCCTACCAATTTCTTCGGTCGCTCTGAAAGTGAAGAAGAGGCTGAACTGGAGGACCATGAGCAGGACCTGGAGAGCATTCTGGATGAGGTACAGACGTCAGGCGTTAAAACTCTCCAGCTGAACTGGCACTACCGCAGCCGACACGAATCGCTGATCACCTTCTCAAACTGGCATTACTATGACAACAAGTTAATCACGTTCCCCTCCACAGCAACCGAAGATAAAGCGGTGCATGATCCACTGCCGGAATCGGAATACGATCGCGGCAAAAGCCGGACCAACAAGCTGGAAGCGGAACGGATTGTGGCGGATGCGGTGGAGAGGATGAAAGGGTGGTTGAAGTTGCCCGAAGATAAACGGCTTACCCTCGGTGTGATCACCTTTAACACACAGCAGCAGACATTGATCATGGACCTGTTCGACAGAGAACGTCGGCGTTTTCAGGAGATCGAATGGTTCTTCGATGAGGAACGCGTCGAACCAACGGTCGTCAAAAATCTGGAAAACGTGCAGGGGGACGAACGGGATGTCATGCTGTTCTCGATCACCTTCGGCAGGACCGACAAAGGAACCATTCCGCTTAACTTTGGGGCCATCAACAAAATTGGTGGCGAGAGGCGTTTGAATGTGGCCGTCACAAGAGCGCGTGAGGAACTGATTGTCTATTCTTCATTCAAAGCAGAAGAGCTGAATACGGAACGAACCAGCTCAGTCGGTGTGCATCACCTGAAAAAGTTTCTTGATTTCGCAGAGCGGGGAACATTGCCATTCGGGCCGCAAATGAAGGCTCTGTAGGTGACTTTGAATCGTACTTTGAGGAAACTGTTTCTCAGGCTCTGCAGGCCAAAGGGTGGGAACCAGTTCCTCAAATCGGCGTTTCCGGTTTCCGCATTGATCTCGGTATTGTGCATCCGGATAAACCGGGCGTCTATCTCGCCGGCATTGAATGTGATGGAGTAACGTATCACAGTTCACATACCGCTCGTGACCGGGACAAAACACGCCAGATGGTACTGGAAAACCTGGGGTGGACAATTCTGAGAATCTGGTCTCCCGACTGGTGGTACGATCCTGCAGCGACGCTGGAGCGAATTGACACTGCCCTGCGATCCGAACTGGAACGAAGCCGGGAGAAGAGAGACAGCGTGAACTCGATTCAATGCTGGATGCATCCGAGTCAGTGAACTCGCCACAGTATTATCAGCGAGTGTCGTTCGACGGAATCACCATTGAACCGGAGTGTTTCTATGACGCAGAGTATTCCCCTGTGCTGCGGCAGATGATCGATCTGATGCTCTCAACAGAAGCACCACTCCTGGAGGATTCACTCATCAAACAAATCGCAAATGCACACAATTTCGGTCGAGTGGGGGCTCGTATCAAAGAGCGCATCCTGAAACTGTTGCCCGAAGTTACCGTCAGCGATGAAGCCCAGGGACGTTTTCTGTGGAAGGATTCAGTTAAGGATTCCATTCCTTACCGCAGTCACTACTCGGACGAAGACCAGCGGAGTCTTGATGAAATCTGTGGTGCAGAGCTGAAAGGTTTGATCGAGTCGAATCGATTACTCCTGGACGAAAGTGACCCTTGTCAGGAGTTCGCAAAGCTGCTGCGGATTAATAGGCTGACAGCAAATTTGAGAACTCGAATTGAGGAGGCAATTGTGGTGGGCGGACAAACTGAGGGGGATAGCTAGAAGTTCTTCCATGCAGAAATGAAAAACGGAAGGATACGATTCCAGATTTGCTCTGACTACTCTCGCTCTGGTATGAAACTGTCAAATAATAACGGAATGTCCGAAACATGACCGATCATTCTGATGCCTCAGCAACTCTTCGAGGATTTCGCAATCAATTCTTGTATGTGCTTCATCGTATTTTAAGAGATGAAGAAGCTGACAAACGAATCTACAGACCGGAGGGAGCCGAGGATCTCGCCGTTTACGATGCAAAGCAGACTTTAATCGAATCGTCTCAAATCAAGGATTATTCAAGTGGCCTCGCACTTTCTCATTTTGGACCAAAAAAGAAGAATGGGTTCATTTCAAGATATTACAGGAGACTATCCTCTCATCCACATACTGTGACCAGGATCGTTAGTTATGGCCCCCTTGGTCCTGAGTTGGAGGGGGCAATTCGAGGCAACAAACAGGACAATGACCCCAAGCATCGTATCTCAGTTGTAAAGAAAATATGTGAAAGCAACAGCTCAATCTCTAATGCTGATGCTGCTCGAATGCTTGACGGTCTTCAAGGAAATATCGAGCATCCTGACTCACAAGCCTTGCGTGATGAAGTGCTCTCAGTGCTTGAAGGGACAATTGCGGGAGGACATGCGGAAAGTACGTTGGAACTATTGATGTATTGGATTTTTGATGCCTCTGAGTATCAGAAAGATGTCACAAAACAAGGGTTGTTAGTTCAAATTGAGGTTATCGGAGAATACCTTGCTGCCCTAAGTAGTTCGGTTATCGAATGGGGAATCAGCGTCAGTCCCGTCAAGAATGAAGCTCTCTCTACCGAAGAAAAAGAGAAGCTCGTTTATGAATACCAACTCGGAATTCAAGCGGGCTGGAAACACATTCTGGCAAACGCTGATTGCCCTCGCCCCGATCGATTGAAAGAGCTTCATAGCAAACTGCGTAAGCATTCCGCAGTGATATTGCGAGGAGCTTCAGGACAAGGAAAGTCTACTCTTGGTTGGCGTTATCTCTACGAATATGGCGCGGAGGGAATGCGGTTTCACGTCAAATTAGTCGAAGGGCGTGAACATGCGCTGAGAATTGCTAATGCGATCAAAGCTCATGTCAAAAAGCTCCGATTGGACGTTATCGTTTACATCGATGTCGCCCCTCATGATTCCGGATGGGAGGAACTTGCGCGTGGGCTAATTGATGCTGGATTAAAAGTGCTGGTGACGATTCGTGAAGAAGACTTTCGTCGCTCAAGTATCGATGTTAGCAAGTTTGACTACGCTGAAGTTGTTTTAGAAGGTGTAACTATTGAGGAAGCCAGGCCGATCTACGAATCGTTACGCTTCCTCAACACCGATACATTGGACTTTGAGGACGTTTGGGGACAATTTACAGCAAATGATGATGGTCCGCTAATGGAGTTTACCCACCTGATCACTCAGGGGGAAACTCTGGAATCTAAGATTCAGTCGCAAGTTAAGCGACTTCGCCATGACGTGAATTCGAGTCAAGGACAAGTGAGCAACGCTCACCTGCATTTGCTCGCGATTGCAGCAATAGCCAATTCTGCTGAGGCACGCGTGGACTATCTCGCACTTTGTTCAGAAATTGGGTTAGATCCTATCTCGAAACCACTCGATGTCTTGGAACATGAGTACCTGTTGCCAATACATATTGATGGACACCAGACTCTTGTGAAGGGGTTGCACTCGCTCAGATCTTTGGCTCTTGAACAGGCGTTAGTACCCGATGAACAGTGGGTTGACTATGCAATTCGTGCACTTGGTGTTGTTGCTGATGACGACATCGAAAGATTTTTGCTTTGTCTATTTTCACGCCATCCAAAGGAAAGCGATGCTATTGAAAGTTCTGTTCGTGAACTCAGTCTCCGATCCTGGTCACACGCTGGAGGCATTGGTAGGGCATTGATATGGCTGGGGCTGAGCCGTTATGAGCAAGTAAATTCGCAGATAATTCAGTCTGCGATAAATCAATATGGAGAACTGTGGCGGTTTTGTTGTGATGTATTTGTTGGATTTGAAGGGGATGAAGCGCATGAGAGTTTTCGAAACTCACTCAGTTCAGGAGCAGACAACATTCCCAGGATTGATACGACTCCAAAGTCAGAGGTATTTACTCCTTTTATAAACTGGGCCTCAAACGCGAATCATCCCCCGAAGCCAGTCTCCGACTCTGACTGGTATGGGGCCGGAGATGTAGCCTACTGGATAGGTAGACATCACGTTCAATGTAATTTACAAGATTCACTCACAGAAGTACTTCCGGATATTTTTGAAGAGAGGACTTCTCTAAATGCGATTGCTGCGTTTATTTCAGGAGTGAGCAAACTCAAGACGAAACGGTTTACTGAATGGCATAACAGCATCTCTGCTAGCTTGAAGCAGAAATTCACGGCTCGGTCTGATTCAATTGATGTTGTGGAGGATGATGAACAAATCAGTGTTTTCTTCACTGTTGCTTTGGAAAATGAGACTCTAGCCGCCTCTGGTGATTTAATAAGCGAGAAGAACAAAACAACTGGCGATTGGCATTCTCAAACAATGTCCCGAATACAACTGATACGTGATTTATTCCCCGCAAAGAAATTTTACGCGAGTCAGGGCATCGGCCACGAGCCATTTATGTCAGAAGTTTCTCCCGATGAAACAACAAAACGAATACCAGTTGATAACTTACCGGAGAGCCGTGCTGTACAACTCAACGCGACATTCATAGGGTTGGTCAACTATCGTCACAATCGTCTGAATAGCTGGCACGAGTATTCTGCACAAATATTGGATTATCGAAAATCGGTTCAAGTGATTTTCCGAAAATTACATCGAACATGGGAAGGTTTATTATCGGCTGCATCTGTGAAACAAAGTGTGTTGAATCAATTTCCAAAAACCGAACTGAGAACATTCGCTACTAAGCTCCCTATGTTGCCCCAAAAGGCGATTGATGAATGGGGATTCGCATCGGAAGGCCGAAGCGAGAAATCAAGAGAAGAAAACAGCGAAACAATTTTGCGGCGGTTCTCACAATGGCGAAAAGCTTCCAGGCAATATGCACATGGAATCGAAAATATGTTTCTCCGTGTCGCCAGGCAAACAAATAAATTGGTTCGGTTTAAGACAGGAAACAAAACTCAAGACCCTGAAAAGGACGCCCACTATATTGTCGTTAATCTGGCGGAATCATGGAAAGCCTTGAAACTGATGCAGAGTGAATATCGCAAACACTTTGCCCGGTTTCATTCACCTGTTGTGTTGAATAATATTGAGCAACACGAACAAATCAATTGGAGACACCTCTGGGCGGCGGCGATTGCGATCCGTCATGGAATGACAAAAAGTGGAAAGGTCGTTGAATCTGAGATCTCGCAATTTCGTCAACAGTTTCTGGACAAATTACAGGAGAAAGTCGCGAAGGTGATAGAAGGGTTTGCTTCAGTCGAGGTCATTCAGGATCCTTGGACGTTGGATGATGTCGATCATCTGCGAATCGTCTGTAATCATGATTCAGTAAAAACGATTGATTCATCAATTACTGCGATCATTGAGGCAATCTGGCGAGGATGTCATTTTCGCAATTGGAATGAGTTCGAATGGAAGCCAATTGAAGTCGAATGGAACAAGATCGCTATTGTCCATCAAGTTCGCGGACATTCCCTGCATCCCAGTATGGGACTCTTACATACCAACACATTGTTCTTTTATTCTGACAATTTCGAAGTCCAAAGCTTCCATCGGGCACTACTGCCTATCGACAAAAGCAGCTTTCTAAACGGGGGATTTTCTTTATGGGATACTCCTTTATTGAACGCGACTTATGCATTACATGAAAGTATTCAGATAATTGGTGCCATCATGCTTCGACTGGAACCCCTTTGGAATGTGCTGACGATCGATCCTCAAGCGGAGACTATAGAAAAGGAAATAACGAAGTATTTTAACGAGCTAAACTCTGCAATTCTGGCAGTTAGACAGGACAAAACTGTGCTGGAACTACTTTTGCAACTGGACGGATCTAACTACGCCATCCAGATAATAGACATGCTAGACCATGTTGGTGATTTTCCGTTCTCGGAGTCTGATATGTCCGACTTTGATGAGACTCCTGAAAAGCTGAATAACTGGCTTGACGTAGTCAAGGTTATCCCGCAGGAATATGACAGGATACTTCTTGAAATCATGGAATACTCAACTCGAGGACAATAGGACCCAACTCATAACCTGGTTGTGGTCGCTTATGAGTGTGAAGAAAAGGGTCATGTTTCCTGTATCGTAATGATATTCAGCGAGGTCATAATACAGTAGTACTAGGCGGCTATGTAGTTGGCGAGCGACAAGGGCCGAACGAGATTCGTTCCTCCAGCTGAGGACTGTTGACGGATTTGATGTTAAAAGCACCTTTCGAACTGTTCGGTTTCACGGATGGTCATAGTAAATGCAACCTGCGAGCAATGTCATTTTAAGTGGCATCACGAAAGTAGTACTAGAGTAGAACACCGAGACATTGGCGGTATTCGATTGAATTCGTGACGCTTCCGGTTTCGACACCAGGTACAATTCACTGATTGTCGAGTACCTGATGATTACTCTTCGTGTCGTAGTGAGCATCGTATTCACTCAGTGCTAGTTCGAGAGAATTTTGACCGAAAAGATCATTCTTTCCAAGCACTTTGGCTTCAAGCTTCTCATGAAGCGTTCGAGATACCCATTCATGTTAGGGCTCTGAGTCGAAAGAAGCACCGGTGCGATTTCGGTCTGGTCTTTCAGAAAAGAACGCAGAGGCTGAAAGCACGTATCACGATCAAGAATCAGATGGGAAGCGCTCTCTAGAAAACCGTCACTAGTGGTCAGATTCCACGTGACTTGAGTAACCCATTGCCTGTTCGGGTTCGTAGTGATCCCCGCGATTTCGATGCGTCGTGACTTCAACTCCATCACCACCATGACATAGGACGTCGTCAGCCCCGTATTAGTCCAGAGTTTCACTGTTGTGAAATCAACGGCAAAAATGGTCTCTCAATGTGTTTTCAAGAACGTCTGCCAGGACATAGAAGCAGAGCGGTTCGGTGCAGGTTCTATACCGTTCGCCGTCAACACATTTCGAACAGTCGTGTCGGTGATGTAATAGCCAACATTTGAATACGGTCCGCACCCCACGTGGGATTCTCTTTTGCGAACCGCAAGATGTGTTCGACGATCTCTATTCGGATACGAGGTCGACCAACACGCGGCTTCTCTTTGGAATAATCCCATTTCATCGCGATCAGTTCACGGAGCCAGCGGAGAATCGTATCCGGAGTAAAGATCGTTCCGATTTCGCTCAGCAACTTCCGCCCGAGCATTCTACCCTTCACAGCGAGACGACGTCGCTGATCGTCGGTGAGCAGGATGCGTTGCTTGCCGAGTTTCTCCCGTAGGACGCGATTCTCGGTCTGCAGATACTCAATTACCTGTTGCTGTTCGCGATTCAGCCAACTGGCCAGGGATAGGACGAGCAGATGCCAGGGTTGCATCAGAAAACTCATGGGAACGGTTCCGAAGTGGGGGGAGAGGTGTCACTCTGGAACTATAACGATTCTTACACTTGACCAAACTCGCGAATCGGATGTTGCAGTCAGTCTCCATCACCGGTTGAATTGGTTGTGCTGATAATAGCGCGATTTTCTTGACCAGGCCGCCTGAGAATTGTCGTCGTCTGTGTCTCGAAGGTGCCTTATTTGAAGTGTTTCGAGTTCGGCTGAGTTTTTTACGATACGAGCACAAATTAACTCACGACTTTTGATCTGCTGCCAGAAGGAAACTGTTTCAATATTGAACATTTTGCGACACTGCCTATTGCGACCTGAGTCTTTTACACACCTCGCGTCAGAATTAAACACTTTTTTTGTTTGCAGTATTTTATAACAAAGTGAATTAATCGCATTTGAAAATAGACTGCATTCTCAAACTGACTGAATCTGTGAATTTTTCATCACCCTCTCATTTTTTTCTTGGCGCTTTTATTTTAAGTAGTCACGATAAGCTCTTGTAATAAACACTTTAATAGACATCAACAACTTGATGAACTTCTATTGAACCAGATGGAGCTTTCATGTCGACTCATTCCCCTCTAAACAACTTGATTTCAGCCACAACGTTGGCACAGTAGCAGTCTGAATAAAATCAGGATTTTTTGTGCCTTCCATATTCTTAAGGAGTCGTTGTGATGCTGAATGGAAATCTTACCCGGCGCGATGTTCTTAAAAAGAGCACACTTCTGACCGCGTCCGGAATCGCCTTGAATGCAGTAAATAGTGCGATTTCTAGCATGAAATCCGAGACGGTCGTAATTGGCCTCATGGGTTGTCAGCGGGGTCGTAAATTAATTGAAACCTTCGCTAAATGCCCAGGAGTCGATCTCAGGTACATTGCTGAAACGGATTCCGAACGAGGTGCCGCAGGAGCGGATTTGGCAGTCGAGCATGGTTTCAAAAGGCCCCAGGTCGTGGGTGATTTTCGAAAAATACTCGATGATGATTCTGTGGATGCACTGATTTGCGCGGCTCCCAATCACTGGCATGGCCCAGCGACAATTCTCGCCTGTGCGGCAGGCAAGCATGTCTATGTGGAAAAACCTTGTAGTCATAATCCCCGAGAAGGGGAGTTAATGCTTGAAGCGGCACGGAAACACAAGAGAGCCGTACAGGTAGGGACACAACGACGCAGTTCTGCTGAGATTACCAACGCAGTCCGTATGTTGAAGGAAGGAGCAATTGGTCGGGTTTACTCTGTCAATGCGGTCTATACCCGCTGGCGGGATCCGATAGGCCACGGCGAACCAGCTGAGGTGCCAGCCAACATTGATTATGAACTTTGGCAAGGTCCAGCGCCTCGTTTGCCCTACAAGGACAATTACCTGCATTACGACTGGCACTGGTTCTGGCATTGGGGGAACGGGGAGCTTGGAAACAACGGTGTACATGGTCTCGATGTTTGTCGCTGGGGACTGGGAGTCGATTATCCAACCCGTGTTGTCTCCAGTGGGGGACGTTACTGCTACAACGATGATCAACAAACACCAGACACTCACATCGTTGCATTTGAATTTCCAGATAAGCAAATGATTTCCTGGCAAGGGCAGAACGTAAATCGGTTCCCTAGTCCTTACATTGTTTTCCGTGGTGAAATCGGCTCACTGGAAATCTTTAGCGGGTGTGGCTTCCGGGTGCTGAATGATGACCAGGAAGTCATTCATGAAGAAGAGAGAACTGAGGATGTATTGGCTAGTCATCTCGAAAATTTTCTGACAGCAATTAGAGCGAACGATCCAGGGTGCTGAATGCTGAAATCGAAGAAGGGCATAAAAGCACACTCTTATGCCACCTTGGTAATATTGCTTATCGCACGGGCCGAACACTCAATTGTAATCCCGATAATGGTCACGTCTTCGGTGACCCAAAGGCGATGGCTCTTTGGGAGCGGGAATACGAACCAGGTTGGGAACCAATAGTCTAGTTACGTAGGTCCATCTTGTTCACACAAATCACATCTCTTTACGCGCAGGAAAGCGACATCATGGCTCATCCTCTCTACCGAACTGCGGTCTGGTCGTTGTTAATTGTTGGTTTAATGACTGCGACTTCATCAGCTCAGTCAGAATTGCCTACTAACTGGCAATCACTTTCACCAACTGATTTTGCTAATGAAATGAAAAAACATTATCTGGCGGCCGAGGATCACTTCTATTTCGACCTCGAAAACGAAGTGGAAGTCCGACAGCATGCGGCGACTCTCTTATCGCAGATCGATATGAACAACACGACGCTCGGTTACGAGACGATCGATGTCATCAATGGTCTGGCGTATCCTTACACAGAGAAGGAGACCCAGAGCACAACGAAAGAGATCCTGCTTGCCAAAACTGATGACTGGACTGGGCGACCTTATGCCGAAGCCCGTGCCAAGTTTTCGTTATTAGATCGGAACCACGCAAGCTGGAACGAAAGAAACGGGTTATCAAAGCGTGGATTGATGCGGGAGGTCAACTTCAAAACGTATGGACCGATGACTTACATAGCTTGCGATGGATTGTTTCAGACTGGCAAGAGCTTTCGCAAAGTTGTACCGTCACCTTCACCGGGCAACTGAAAGCTCCCACCGCAGGAGAGTACCAGTTTTCGGTTCCCAACCTTAATATTTCAGACCGGGTTTATCGAAACCATGAACGATTTGATCTCTTGTTGACAGTCACTCTAAAAGTCAACGGGGCAGAAGTCCTGAAATCAACTCGGAAGAATTCGCATACCAGTCAATTCCTGTTTCGTTGACGGCGGATCAGGGAGTCTCCATGGAGTTGAAACTGGAATTTGACACATTTCGGATGCCTCCCTATGTCTCTCATGGAATCCTGTACTGGGAAGGACCAGGAATCGCCAAATCGGTAGTTGCTCCCCAGTATTTTCGGGACTCTCAAGGAATTCGACTCTCACGATGCTACATGATGGGACAGCCGAAGGGGAAGCTGTATCCTACTCGCAAACAGTCCCCAATATCGACTATGGCTGGACGGACAAAGTTTCCTTCTATGGTGATTTAACTTATCAACAGCAAATTGCCGACGAATTGTGGAACAGAGCGATGGATCCGACCTTTATTTCCAACTGTATCCAAAACGGAGAACGGCACCCGTTCCTCAAACATTGTGAGGATACCGTAGAAGGTTTCTCAACACCGAAATGTACTACAATCCTTACTACCATGTTGTCTCAGCCTGACTTGCTTGGACCATTTCAGCTGAAAGAGATCGTGGATGTTTATCGTTCTTACCGTCTGAAGGATCTTGACAAGGCACTTGATCTATTTGGTACCTGGGCTCATCAGAACAAAAACCATCCTTGTCGGATGCCGTATGAATACCTGGACCGCATGGGGCATTTCAAAGAGTTTCATGGGTTTGATTTCTTTAATCAACGCTCGTATCGGTTCCTGGCAATTTGCATTGGTAAACAGTCTCCCACGCAACTTGATCTGTTGCGGGATGAATACCTGGAAACGGCTGCAGGAGAATGCTGTCTACCGGTCGCTTATACCCTGGGCTACGCCTACCTGGGGCAGGAACGCCTGGATGAATGGGTGGCTCTCCTGACAGACAAGCTAAACGACCAAAACTTACAGGGTGAACAACGTGTGAACTGGTTACTCGCCCGAGCTCAGGCGCACGAGATCCGCTTAGGACCAGTGGGTGACCCCTATGCAATTGTTAATCTACGCCCAATGGATGGTTTAACGTACATCGAAGAAGCGATCCTTTCGGCCGAACTTCCTGAGACGAAAATGCGGTTAACCAAAGAACGGGCAGCCCGCCTCTCCTCGGCGAATGAAATGGATGCTGCTCGACTGGTCTTACAGGAGGCGGCTGCCTCCGCTTCACCGGAGGATCAGTTACGACTGACTGAGTGGACAGACTGTGTTAATCGTTTTGAGGCGGCTCGGCTCGAACAGGTTGCCAATCAGGATGAGGAAGCGAAACAAAATCATCTGGACAGACTCCGTTCGCGGTTAGAGCAGGCTACGACCCGAGGGGACACGAAAGCGATCGAACGTTACACACGGATGATTGAGGCGGCAGAAAATCAGTAGTTTTTAGAAGCCGACGGCAAATTCAATAAAAGATCATTCTTCAGGGAAGTCTATCAGGATAGCGAATCATGAGAGAGTGTTTTCGTACTGGGGGTCGTTACTTAATCCAGCAGTTTAAAACGGGTAATCGACTGGTGCGTCGCGGGTTTCGACCCACGCTGGTCTATCTGTTGATCTTCAGTATGCTGCTTCCCTCTCCGCAGCTGCTTTTTGCGACCGGGCCGGGAAATGCCGATCCAAAACAGAAGGTGGGGCCCGGAGATTCATCCTGTACTTGTGGCGAATTTCTCAGCTTAAACTCGGATCACCCTAATACTTCACCAATTGAGACTACACCAGCCCCCATCCTCCTCCGCACGGGAGAAGTTTATGAAAGCTATGATGGTGGGATGGTTCCTTCACCCACTCCCGGAGCAAGTCGACAAGCGCGAGGAGCTAGAGGCACCAGCAGTGGCACTGCAAGAAGGACAGCCATATGGCGCGGTAAGGGCAGTCTTAATGTGCCCATCTCATTCAACCAAACTTACACAAGTAATCTGGTTGGTTCCACGAAAGCTGGAAACAAATGGTTTAACGCACAGATCGGCTCTCACCTGGAGCAGGATGGCACAGACGTCATTCTCAAAACAAACGCTGTCGCTAAAGCGACCTTTACCAATCCGGTAAGTAATGTTTACACCTCCCCCGACAGCACCAGCCTGACGCTGGAGCATGTGCCTCTCGATGACGAATTTATTCTGACCGATACCAATAAAAACGTGCGTTACGTTTTTTATGACTTCGACGCAACGCCTATCTATTTTCGGGGCAGAATCAAGTCTCGTGGAACACGGCAATACAAAACACAATCACTGGCGGGTGACGAATACACTTATAATTCCAGCGGGCAATTGATCCAGATCACCACCGCGGAACCGCAATCCTATGACATCTCTTTCAGTTATTCGGGAGCTGGAAACCTGACTAATATCAGTGTGACCGCTTCCGTCGATGAACCGGGGGGAATGACTCCCGTGGATGTCACCTTCATGACGATCCAGTACACCTACTGGGATTCAGTCAATCATTCCGCCAATGTCGGCACCGCTGATGACCTGGTGCAGGTCAAAACCTCGATGATCGACTCGAATGGGTCCCTGTCCATCACGAAGTATGTCCAATATCGTTACAACGCCGACAGTCGTTTAACCCATGTCTTCGAGGATGCTTCCCTGTGGCGGATGGTCGATGCGATGAGCGGGATCAGCACACCGGATGATCTGCTCGCCGAGGCGAATACCTTCGAGGGAGGGAGTGGACACGCGCTGGTGGAGTATGCCGATCGGACTTTCACGTATTACACAGGGGACGCCACGACAAGCTCGATCAATACACCGTTTGTCACCGGGGAAGACCTGGAGACCAAGTATGGGTGCGCGGGAACGGATGAAACGGATATGGTTGCGACCGAGACAATCGGCGGTTGCAGCAGTTGTTCGGGAACGACCGCGGTTAAGAAAAGTTACTTCTATCTAGATCTCAATACAACATCCACAGATGCCAATACGGTGCGGCGGGTCGTGGTCGAAGATACAGAGGACGACGATGGAAATGCAGTCTTCCGCAAGATCTATGGCGTGAATGATACAGGCCAGCTCCTGCGTCAGGCCATCACTCCCGATCCGGTGACTGCCACCGACTTCTGGTGTATTTCTCAAAAGTTAGCCACGTCGGGCAAAGCGCACCGGGTCTCGGAATACCGGACAGCCGAAGCACATGATGTCGACAGCAATACCGATGTCGCTAAATTTATTGATCCTACCACCAGTACTAATGATGCCGACACGCTCTTAAACACGGGAGCGATCTATGCCTACAGCTATAACTCCGATGGCTTGTTGACCGAAACGAAAGTCAAAAAAGGTTCGAGTGGGACTTACTATTACGAGTCGGCCACCGATTACAACTCGGACCAGGAACCGACATCGATCTACTACTATCCCACCAAAACCACCAGTAAAGCGGGTGGGGAAGTGATCACCAATTCCTATACCTACTGGGACGGAAATAACAAAGAGATCAAGAAGGTGGTGACCACTTATCCGACCGTCGATTCGGGACAGAACGGGTCGGGGGTCGCGACCACCACGGAAGAGTATTATGACAACCTCGGCCGGTTAACCTGGACTAAAGATGGGGAAGGGTACGTCAACTACTTTGCCTATCATGGCGACACCTCTAACGCTGCTTATGTCGTGGTGGACATCGATCCCTCCAGTGTCAGTTCGGAAGTTTCGAGTGGGTCTCTTTTAAAATGGTTACCGTACGACGAATCAGGGGCGGATACCAATAAACCAACCCGGGGGAGTGGGTTGCCGACACCGCTGGAGTTGACCTCTAAAGCAGAGTACGACCTCCTGGGTCGCATCACCAAGATTGAAGACAACGAAGGGGCCGAGCATTACATCTCCTATGGGAACACCAGGAGCATCATCTTCCCCAACTGGGATAGCACGAACAGTGTGACGCAAACGCCCATGATTGTCGTGGAGCGGAATCAGGGTGGTCAAATGACCGAAATGTATTCCGTGGAAGCGGGATATGCCTCGATCACCGTCGATGATACGAATGCCGATGCCGATACCGAGGATGCCCCGATCGCCTTCTCGACCGATCCTTCTCAGGACGATTACATTCGCTGGAGCAAACAGACTTACGATGACTTCAACGGTCGGCCGATTTATGCCGACGTCTATCATAATATTCCTTCGTCCGGCGATGGCACGCTCGATACGAACTTCTTCCGGTCCCTCGTGCAGTACGACGACATGGGGATGGTCGAATACATGATCCAGGTCGTCAAAGGCTCTTCAGCGGGTGACCGGGTGGAGCAGGTGACCCAGTATGTCCGCGATGAACTCTTCCGGGTCGTCGAAGTCAAATCAGGAGTGAGTGGCGACAGTAGCGCCAACAGTCACAACATGACCGACAGCTACAACACCTATCCCACCCTCCAGACAGTCAGCAGGATTGAATACGACTACAACGGGGTCGGCAACAATTTTCCGACCAAGATCAAACGGTATTACGGGACCGGGACGAACGATTACACAGGAGCCAACCTGTGGTGGACCTACCGGGGGCACCTGCGGGGAATCGAACCGTTCTACATGGATGGCACGACACAAACCGACATGGGACTCTATGCCGTACGCGATATCGACTGGCTGGGAAGAACGACCGTCAGTTCCGTGTACGACTCCGATCCGAACTGGACGCTGGTTCTGACGGCTGATAATTACAGCAATTACGCTACCGGTTATGCCACCAACCGCATCGCCAAATCAGCCATTTACTACGATGACCTGGGACGGGTTTACAACACCCGGAACTTTAAAGTCCTCTCCGACGGGACCCACAGCCACTTTTTCTCAAACGAATATTATTACAACCGCAACAATCAACTGGCCGGTTATGGTTTTTCCCGTACGAACTTCGGGGAACTCGCTTATGACGGGGCGGGGCGGATGTATCAGATGCGGGATGTGCAGTCGATCGAGACAACCAAGTATGCCTCCGGGGTCTATCAGTACCGGGATCCGCAGCCGAACCCCTCTCTCAGTTCGATGTCGGGAGGAGATGATGTCGTCCTGGGGCTTCAGCATTATGCGTTCGATGGCACCTTGCTGACAGAAGTTCATGACTTCCAGAGCACCCACCTGGATGTTGATTCCGGAACGAATGGAATCGACCTGACGAACCACGACGATTATATCCGGACGAGTACGTTCGCCTGGTACGACGACGTGCAGCGGTTAACGACCGTCGCCGATTACGGGAGTGGTGACACCGGAGCCAACAGTGGTGTGATGAAATACACCGCCATCCCGACCCGTCCCGGTACCGCCCCATCGGCTTCGACGAGTTCGATCCTGGTCGGCAAAATGAGCTATCACAGTGAAACGGGGGCGGTGGAAACGGTCACCGATGCCGCAGGCCATGTGAGTAAAGGGATCTTCGATGATCTGGGCCGCATTCTGTATTCGATCGAGAACTACGCCAACTTCAATGAAAGTACCGAAGCGAATACCGGGGATAGTGTCGACAAATCGAAAGACCGAGTCGTTAAATATGGGTATGGCGGAGTACGGCTGGAAAGCCTGATCGCCCTCGATGCGGATGGGGATGGAAGTCTCACCGATAACCAGGAGACGAAGTTCCTGTTCGAAGATGCGATCTCCGCGGGACGCAAGACAACCTTGATCTTCCCCGATTCGTCCGATACGACCTCCAGTGGAACCGATCAGCTTGAATATGGTTACAACATTGACGGGAGTCTCGATCAATATACGAATCAGCTCGGCACGGTCTTCGATCTGACGTACAACGATCGGCGGCAGTTGGAACTGGTCGATGTAACGACCCTGGGGACGAATGTCGATGGCGCGGTCCGTTCGATCAAACGGACGTTCGATGATCAGTGGCGGGTTGAAAAAGTGACCAGTTACGGCAGCACTGGCGGTACGGGAACTGTTCGTAACGAAGTGCAGGTCGCTTATAACGAATACGACCAGATCACCAACTTCTATCAATCTCACGAAGGGGCGGTCAATACGTCGACCTCTCCCTCGGTTGATTATGCGTATGACGATAATGTCGGCGGAACGGTCTTCGAGCGATTGCATCGCCTGAAAGAGATGACGTATCCCGATGGTCGGGTGGTTCATTACGACTACGATACCGGCACGACGAACGTCAACTTCTATAACCGGCATTCGTATCCCAAGTACATCCGCGAGACGAACTCGACCGGCAACATTCTGGCGCAGTACAGCTACACGCCGGGTGGGGGGACGGTCGTTTCGGATCTGCCCGAACCGGATCTCAAGCTGAATTACTACGACGGGACGGCAGGGGAGTATGCCGGGCTTGATCGGTACGGCCGGGTGAAAGGTCAGTTGTGGGAAGGGTACAACACGACCAACGACGCTGATGAGTTCGATTACACACACGACTACAACAGCAACGTCACCACCCGCGATATTCCCACCGGAATTTACGCGACCAACAACAAAGACCAGGCATTCAGTTACGACAGCCTGCACAGGATGAAGAACTTCGATGAGGGAACCCTCTCGAGTGGTTCCATCAGCGGGACGCCCACACGCGAACAGGATATCACGCTCGATTCGATCGGCAACTGGGTCAACCAGATCCTGAAGACGAGTGGTTCCACCGATCTTGATCAAACGCGGACGGTTAACGACGCGAACGAGATCTCGAACATCACCGAGTCAACCGGCCCCGCCTGGGTGACTCCCGCGTACGACGCGGCGGGGAACATGACGACGATCCCCAAACCGGCCGCTCCGACTGGTGGGTACACGGCCACCTACGATGCGTTTAACCGGCTCGTCAAGCTTGAAGATGGGGCCAACACCGTAGCCGAGTATGAGTACGACGGTCTCGGTCAACGGATCGTGAAATCGGTGTATGTCTCCGGTTCAAAAGACTGGAAATGAAAGCACCCGAGGAAAAGCTTCCTCATTTTCACTCAAGCATTTTTAAAACATTAGAATACTTTTGAATAATTTGGCAGTGAAAGATAGAGTAGACATAAATCGTTCTCTTTAGAATCATGCCTTCCATCCATTGCTTACCCTACACTTATCCTATGTCCCTTTACACTTACTTTTCCTCCGCGGCCACCGGCTCCATTCTCGCCGATTCTCCCCGTGAGGCTCGCGAAAAACTGCGGTTGCAGGGGATTGTTGTTGAGCGGTTGGAGGAACAATCGGCCGCGAAATCGAATCGCTCTCAATTGTTTCAGCGATCAGGTCGATACGCTTCGTCACTCGCTTCTGCGATACGCGATTTGTCCACTCTGCTCAGTACGGGGATTGGCCTGGTTGAGGCTCTCGATACTCTCACCGAGCAATACAAAGGTTCGTTTCGAACCTCGCTCTTAATGTTACGGCAGAAGGTGACGAGTGGGATATCTCTATCGGAGGCGATGGCAGAGGAACCGGGGATTTATGATGAGTTGACCATTCAGATGGTCAGGGTAGGGGAGAACTCCGGAACGCTGGATACTGTTCTCGACAGGTTGGCTGATTTCCGGGAGCGGTATTTGCTGTTTAAAGACAGGATTGTGACGGCGCTGATTTATCCGGCAATTATTGTCACGTTGGCGATTGGGGTCTCGATCTTTTTAATGACGGTTGTGATGCCGATGTTGCTCGAGAATCTGTTGGAATCAGAACGCATGAAAAGCGAGTTAATCCGGCAGCCAGGAATTCTGAGAGTCGGTGACATGCCTTGCTACTTCCATGAAAATACTCTTGTTGCTGATAACCTACCTTTGGCAGAATTCACAGTCTATATGGGTGCTCTATTATTGGAGTTTCAGCCCAACCGCAGACCAGGGGAGGTGGTTTCCATTACAGCACGGCAGGTAAACCTGCTAATGCAAGATGGCAACGACAATTGCAAAGAGAGGTTTGGAAAGATGAACATGGTTATTTTTCACAAATTAAAAAATCAATTAGTCCTCCACCGACAATTAATCCAAATAAATTTTTATGGGCTCCAACCGGATTAGCTGATGACTTATTGCAATATGCTCACAATGTAAAACCAATGCATGGATATACAGATATATTTATTCACTCCAATCCAAAAAATTTTGGTGTTTTACACAATGGAAAATGGGTAAAATTAGGGCATCGGGATTTAGCCAACTTTATTAATTCCAAAGGAATAAAAGGTGATATTCGACTGATTGCTTGTAATGCTGGACTGTGTGACCTATCTCAGAATTTAGCCAACAAGCTGAACGTCAATGTGTTAGGAGCAACCACGAAGGTTGGTGTTTCAATGGAACGACTCATGGATCCAGTTCTTGAAAAAGGTGGGCAGTGGATTCGATGTACTCCTGGTGGAGGAAGGTAGCACTATGTTAATAAAATTAGGTTTTTTCGATGAAATACCAACGGATGAAGCACTAAGTATTCTTCAAGATTTCAAGAATAATGGACCATTGAAAAATGAATCAAAGGTAATACAGTACCTGCAATCAGGAACAGAACTTTTTATTGTTGCTGGCCTTGCTACTGACTTGCTTTCAAAAAACAACGAAGTCATTGGCTCTTTGATTGTATCTAGCGATGGTGAATGGTGTTGGTCTTCTGATATCGTTTATTATATTAATAAATATCATATCGCCATTCCTTCGGATTTCCTTTCAAGAATGGAAAAACTTGATTGGCAATGCCCCCTTGTGGGAAATAGTAAGGATTTGATAAGTGAAAATTGGCAAATATAATTTTCGATAATACGGCTTTGTAAATAAATCCAGCCAACGTTGAAAACGTGTGCCGAAACCAGTTGTGTGTGGTTTTCGATGAATTATGGAACACACTGCTGATAGTGCGCAAGAGTTTACATCTCTGGTGTCACCGATCTTGATCAAACGCGGACGGTTAACGACGCGAATGAGATCTCGAACATCACCGAGTCAACCGGTCCTGCCTGGGTGACTCCCGCGTACGACGCGGCGGGGAACATGACGACGATCCCCAAACCGGCCGCTCCCACTGCCGGGTATACCGCCACCTACGATGCGTTTAACCGTTTGGTCAAGCTTGAAGATGGGGCCAACACCGTAGCCGAGTATGAGTACGACGGGCTCGGTCAACGGATCGTGAAATCGGTTTACGCTTCCGGTGCACTCGACCATAAGCAGCACGCCTACTTCAACGGTGCCTGGCAAACGGTGGAAGTTCGCAAATTAAATAGATCTCAAAAACTAATGTAAGAAGCTGAAACAGTTTTATCTATTTAACTTTACTAAGTATGTTCCACATGAAAGAAAAACTGATTAAACAGTGTCAGTATTTTCTGTGCAGAAAGTTATTTATCATTCAACAACAAATAGAGATCGATTATCATATTTAACAAGTGTGAATTATTCTTCATCTTTCATTCCTTTTCACTTGACACCTAAAAGTAAGATTGCCACTATTGCTTTTCATCAAAGACTTCATATTTACACACATCAGATCTTGATATTCTTCTGTGGAAATGAGGGTTCTCTAATGTCGTTTTTAATCTCCCTGAATCGACACTTCCTCTTCGATAACAACTTAAAACTCTGCCAATAAGCTTGGATACTCTTCGTATTCAAGCTTTTTTTGTGACCTTAGGATTATTTAATGAAGTGGGTGATGATGGAGTATTACAGTTCGAATCATCTCAAATTGCTTACAAGTGAGGCATTGCTGAGCGCCTCCCAATCTTGTTCTTCCATCGCTGTAATTAACGCACTTACAAAGTTGGCCATAGAGCTTAATAACTGCGATTTCTTTCCGAAAACACAAGGGCCGATTGAAAACAGGAGAACAGGAACAGATCTTATTGACATCCTGCCCGCCCATAATTTTTTTCCATTGCCTACTGCAAATTCATAAAACCAGGGAGACACAGCGAATGTCCCTTCTTAACTATTACAAACTGTTTTCAATTTTGTTCACCTTCTTGTTAATGCTGGCAAATAATGCCTTCGCGCAGACGTTTCCCCAAAACTGGGAGCAACTCTCGGCATCTGATTTTGCTTACGCTGTCGATCCGTTTTACGACCCGACTATCAAAGGAACTGCGGGAGATTTCGATGAAGAAGCGGTGCGTCAGCATGCGGCGAATTTATTTCTGCAGTTCGATCTGGAGAGCATGCCTGTCAGCGACTTTCCCGTAGTGTATCGTTTGTATCGATCTGGTTGGTGGAATCTTAATGAAGAACAAACATCTGCTATTCGCACAGCTTTGTCTAGCAGACAAGATGTATGGACAGGCCGACCTTATGAGGAATCTCTCTCCAAGGTCATGTTGATGGATTGGGTGGATGTTCCTTTTGAGCGAATGTCAGAGGAAGTGATCAACTTTTTCGATGCAGGTGGGCAGTTCGAGAATGTTTGGCCTGACGACCTACAGGATTATGCTAGGCTGGCAATACGAAACCCCCAGGTCATTCCGGCGGACGATTTCACGGTGCAGTGGAGAGGTGAAGTTATCCCTCCTCAAACGGGCCAATATAAATTCTTGATTGGCTCCGTAAATGCTTCTCATACTGATCTAGATTATTCTTTTGCAGAATCAATGAGTGTGTCTATCAATGGCGAAGAGGTTATATCCGCTACTCCTACGCAATGGACATCCTCTTCTGGTGATATTCAATTAACCGCAGGACAAGCAGTACCTATACAGGTAGATTTGACTGTAAAATCCACTGGAATTCCCCACAGCGTTCTACACGCCTTACTGTTCTGGGAAGGGCCTGGAATTTCAAAAACAATCATTCCCACTGAACGGTTCATCGTCCCAGGGGGAGGCACAACCGGATTACAAGCTACTTATACCTGGCAAAACCAAGGCCAAGATGAGTCCATTGTGCGGGTAGATAAAAATCTCGATTTCGCCTGGACTTCAGGAGAAGTTAAGGTAGCTGGAGAGATGACACTGCATGATCAACTTGTAGCCAACGCCTGGCAGTACCAGACCTCCACGAGTTTTCTGGATTCACTTGTCGATGAAAACGGAAAAATTCGTATGCACTCCTGGACAATCGATCCTCACTTTTCTGCTCAGAACATGACTTCTTCTCAACGTCAGTCGTTTCTGGAAATATTACTGTCTCGACCTGAGTTGCTTGATGCATTTTCAGCATTCCGGATGATGTATGTTTACAAATCATACCGGTTCGGAGCGGAGGATGTCGCTTTGGACGTCTTCGGGACCTGGGCCCATCGACATGCCAACTTAGAACCAGACTTTCCATTGGGGCCTTTTCTATATAAGTCTAACCAAGGAGTAGACCTGGAGAATCGGGAAGCATTTTTCCATATGGCATCTCCGGTAACACAAGAATTACCCGCGCATGCTGATCGTTTGCAGGACGAGTTCTTAGAAATGCCAGACGGGAGTTGCTGTTTGCCAGTAGCATACACTTTGGGATACAGCTATTTAAGTCGGAACAATCTAACAGCCTGGACAGAACTACTCGAGAACAAACTGGCTAACGAATCACTCACAGGCGACCAACGGGCTGGTTGGCTCATCGCCCGTGCCCATGCTCATGAAATACGTTTGAGCACTCGAAACCCCTTCGTGATGCCGCATTCTCGCCCATTAGACGCACGCGATCTTCTGGAAACAGCAATCCTGGAGGCTGAGGATCCAGAACTCAAGTTCATCCTCAACAAGCATATTGCGATACGCCTAACAGCCGCTGGTCTATTTGATGAAGCCCGAAGCATTTTGGACGAAGCGACCAATTTGGCACCTGTGGAACGTCTTGGTGAAATTGCAACCTGGAAAGCGAGTATTGACAAACTGGAAGCTCTGCAAATGGAAAGACAAACAAGCCAGGCTGCCACGGCAAATCAAGCCTATGTTGAAAAGCTCCAAGCTCGCCTCGTAAAAGCCCAAGCGAGAGGAGATGACGTAGCCGTTCAGCGGTATCAAGCGTTAATTTCTGCGGCACAAGGTGAATAGTCATAAAACGAATCCTTCTGTTGAAAACCATTGTAGTTGCCAGGATGTTAGAAGAGAGGTTTCCATGCTCGTGTTGGCTCAAATAACGAAATTCTTTCGTAATCGATTTACGGCGTTTGCTTGGGTTCTTGTAACCGTTTTGTTGCTGATAAATCCATCTGTTGTTGTAGGAACAGGCACGTCGAATCCAGATCCACCAAACAACCGAGATCCCAAAGTAGAAGACAACAACCAATGCTACACCTGTCAAAACGAAAAAAGAGATCAATGTGACTTTGACCCAAGTGCTGTTTCAAGCTCAATGTCAACGGGTCCTGGAGGAACTGACCCAATTACTAATGAATTTAGCGTTGGAGCTCAAGACTTATCTATTGAAGGGCCTAGCCAATCATGGACTCTGAATCGTACCTACACAAGCTCAGGAATTGGTACAACCTCCCTAGGGAATAAATGGCTATTGAGCACTACCGATAATTACTTCGTGCAGAGTGGTAGTGATTTAAAATTAATTCTTAGCATAAACTCTCAAAGAGTTTTTACATGGGATTCGGGAACATCGACTTACATTCCTCCTGCTGACAGCAACATGGAGCTTTCTCACGATACCACTAATAAGCAATTTGTATTAACGCAGGAAGGGTAAATCAACGTTACACCTACCACGATTTCACCGTAACCTCGTCGGGGAGAAAGAGGAAAACTGAAAGAGCAAAGTACGTTACAACTTTTCGCTGATGGTAAAACAGGTTGTGAATATACTTACGACATAAGTGGCAAGCTTGTCGAAATCACAACAACCGAGGGGCAAGATTACACAGTCTCATTTACTTACAGCGGCTCTTACGTTTCACAAATTGAAGTTCTGGATGGCACCACTCTATTGCAGAAAGTGGAGTATACCTATTATGAAAACGTTACCTCCCCCTCTTCTGACATTGGCACAACGGGAGATCTGGTGCAAGTGAAAGTCTCCACCCGCGTTGATGGAGACACCACAACTTTATCAATGTGAATTACACTCAGTATCGTTATGACTCCAGTAGCCAAATCAAAGCTGTCTTTTCCAATACCTCAATTAATCAGATCATCGCCAACAATGGATCCATCAGCGCTTGCGGAAGACATTCTCAGTCAGGCTGACAGCTTTGGAACACCTGCGATCTCCGATTACGCTGGTAGATCTGTAGAGTATTATGCTTCCAACGAATCAACCTCCAGTATCAATACCATTTTCACAATGGGAGAAGATTTAGAGACCACCTATGGTGGTGCTAATATGGATGAAACTGGATTGCTCAAGAAAGTAGTCGCAGGAAGCTGTGCATCGTGTGGTGGTAGTGGTATTTCAAAATCATTCTACTATCTTTCTTTTGATCAAGGGGCCACAATTGATATCAATGAAACGGTTAAACTTATTATTGAAGATATTGAAGATGAAGATGGAAACCCAGTTCTAAGAAGGGTGTATGGATACAATGAAAATGGACGACTGCTCCGTTCTGTCGTGATTGATTCTCCGAGCAGTTCTCCAGCCTATTGGTGCCGCTCATCGATTCTGTCCACCTCAGGGCTCACGCAACAGGTTACGGAATCTCGAATGCCGAGTGCTCACGCCGTTACCAGCGCTTGCAGACTTACGTAAGTTCCTCGATCCTTACGATAGCGAAACCCCAGTTGGTCCAACGATGATGATACCCTTAATGCATCCGATGGCATGATCTCCCTCTACACTCACAATGCAAACGGCTCACTTACCGACACCATGGTAAAAAAGGGGAAAAATGGAACCGCGTATTACACACAGGCGGCTGATTATGGGGACGGAGATGGGGATAGCTCTGGCCAGGATTATGCTCAGGGAAACTATTAACGGCCACTTATCGATATCCGACACGAACAGCCACACGGGCCGATGGGATCAAAACCAGCTACAGTTACACGTTCTGGGATGCTAACGATACCGTCTTTAAAACTTCTACCACTACTTTACCAATCGTCTCTTCAGGGCAAGAGGGATCCGGTGTCGCTACGACAATGACGAATTATTACGACTCTCTTGGTCGCTTGCGGTGGGAAGAGGATGGGGAGGGATACATCACTTACCGAAGTTACAACACAATTACGAACACCCAAGCTTACTATGCTCAAGATGTCGATCCTGCATCTGTCTCGTCAGAAATTAGCAGTGGCTCTGCCGGGAACTGGGAAGCCTGGACGGTGGGGAGCCACAACAGCAATAAACCAACGCGAGATTCCGGCTTACCCACACCCTTAAACCGATCTAAGCGTTCTTATTTTGATAGTTATGGCGTCTTTCAGTATTCGGAGGATTACAAAGTAAATCAGTCGTTCCTAATATATCAAGCTGATCAAAATATTGTAATAAATAATTGGGACAGCGCAAATTCTAAATCACTGTCGCCCAGCTCCGTCACTATTTTTAACGGTGACGGACAAGAAACTGAAAAGTATCAACTTCGTTTGGGGTTTAATTCTTTTTCTACCAGTAGTGGAAAGCCGACGGGATTTTCGACTCCTCCCTCACAATCAGACTACATTTCCTGGGAAAAATACACTTACGACTCGGATACAGGGCGCTTACTTTATCATGATATCTATCATGACATTCCTTCCTCCGGCAATGGCACCCTTAGTACCAATTATTACCGAACCGTATACCAATACGACAGCTTGGGACGTCAGGAATATGAAATTAAAGTCATTAGTGGCTCTCCTGCTTCGCAACCGGGTGGAGCATGTTACACAAACTGTTTACGACATCTTGGGACGGGTCATCGAAACTAAGGTTGGTGTCAGCGGCGACAGCAGTGCTAACAGCCACAACATGACGGATAACTACAATACCTATCCGACTTTATACACGACTTCTAAAACGGTCTATGACGAGGGTGGAGTCGAGGATGGCCGTGTTACCAAAACAAAATCGTATTTTGGAACAGGCACCAATGACTTCACGGGAGCCAACTTTTATTACACCTACCGGGGGCATAGGCGGGGAGTGGAGCCCTTCTACATGAATGGATCGACTGAGACTGTCCATTCCCCCTATACAATGTACGATTTGACCTGGGAAGGCAAAACCAGCAGTGTCGTCACTTACAGTGCTCAACCGACCTGGTCGACACTCCCTTTCGACCTCGGAAGGGTACTATCAATACTGTTTCATTAACACCAGCAACCGCCTGTCGTTTGTGAAAAACAATTATAACGACCAGGGACAACTTTATGACACGCGCACTTACAAAGTTGACCCTTCGACCGGTTCTGCCAGTTACTTCTTTGTCAAAGTGAATTATTTTGATCGAAATGGCCGAGTTGTGGCTGTTGATAATAGCCGGACCAACCGTCAGGAGTTTGCGTTTGATGGCCTCGGGAGAATGTACCAGTCTCGACAGGTCCTCGCTTTGGAGTCGACGAAATACGATGGTTCCGGCGTATATCAATATCGTGCCCCGGTACCAGATCCTGATCTCTCCTCCATGACCGGGGGGGATGATAAGGTCCTCAGCATGTCTCATACCGTCTATGATGACTTCCTGGCTATCGGCACTCACACTTTGACCAATATTCACAGCGATGTGACAGCCGGAACAGCCGGGATCGATCTCAGTAACAACGATGACTACATCCGCAGTACGCAATACCAGTGGTATGACGATAACGACAACGTAACAGCGACTGCCGATTACGGGAGTGGCGATACCGCTATGGGAGCCGGAGAATGGAAATACGCTAGCATCCCCACGCGGCCTTCAACGGCTCCCTCAACCAGCGATACAGTGCTGGTAACGACTAATAGTTACAACTCGAATACTGGAGGATTGGAATCGGTGACCGATCCTGCAGGAAAGGTGAGCAAAACAGTCTACGATGATATGAGACGGGTTCTGTATTCGATCAGCAATTACGATGATTTTAATGAATCGACGGAAGCGAACACAGGAGACAGCACCGACAAGTCAAAGGACCGGGTGGTTAAATATGTTTATCCGACCACGACCAATAAAACCCAAATTATCGCGATGGACCCGGATGGCAACGGCAACCTGTCGGACAATCAGGTCACGACCTCGCTCCATGAAGATGCTATTGACCCCACCCGGGTTACTAATACAATCTACCCTGATTCGTCCGACACAACTTCCTCCGGAACGGATCAGGTGAAAATGACCTACAATCTGGCGGGTCAAATCACACAAAAAACGAATCAACTTGGGACCGTATTTGACCATACTTTCACCAGTAAACGACAACCGGAACTGACCAAGGTGACGACGTTGGGAACGGGAGTCGATGGCCATATCCGTTCCACCAAGATGAGTTACAATTCCTATGACCAGTTGGAAAAACTGACTTCCTATGCGAATTCAGATGGTACGGGGACCGTTCGGAACGAAATCCAGTATACCTATAACGACCTCAGTCAGGTTGTGCGGATGTATCAGTCGCATGAAGGTGCGGTGAATACGTCAACCTCGCTGTATGTGGAGAATGGGTATGACGCCACCGTGGGAGGTGTCGTGTTTGAACGCGACCATCGACAGGATACCCTCACTTATCCTGACGGACGGGTTATATTTTATGATTACAACACGAGTGTCAATAATCTCGGGTTTCATAATCAGTTTTCTCATATCCAAAAACTGAGAGAAACAAATTCCAGTGGCACCGAATTAGTTGAGTATGAATACCTGGGAAATGGCCAGGTGGTGACTCTCGATTTGTACGAACCTGATGTAGAACTCGATTATTTCCAGGGAACCAGCGGCACCTATGCAGGACTGGATCGATTTGGTCGTGCGAAAGATCAATACTGGAAGGGTTATAACAGCACTTCTGACGTAGATCAGTTCGGATACAGTCACAACTATCTGGGGCAACGGATGACCCGCGATATCAACAGTTCCATTTACGCCAGTAACGATAAAGATCAGGCCTTCACCTATGACGGCTTGAGTCGGTTGGTCGATTTTGATGAAGGGACGTTGTCGAGTGGTTCGATCTCCGGAACACCTACGGAAGAGGAAACCTGGACACTCGATGGACTGGGGAACTGGACCAACTATGTCATGAAAACCAGTGGTTCGACTGATTTGGATCAGACCCGCACGCTGGGTTCCTTCAATGAAATTTCTAATATCACCGAGACTACGGGAACGGCTTGGGCTAACCCGGCCTACGATGCTGTCGGGAGCATGACCTCCATTCCTAAACCGGCGGACTTAACGGGAACTTATACTGCCACCTATGACGCGTGGGGACGACTGGTCAAGCTGGTTGATGGAGCCAATACGGTTGCCGAATTCGAATACGATGGCTTGAATCGCCGCATATTGAAACATCGCTACACCAGCGGCTCTCTCACAGACAGTTTGCATTATTACTACAACGAAAACTGGCAGGTTCTGGAGGCCCGCAAAGAAGTCAGCAGTGTTGAGGATACCGATCCGCTGGAACAATTTGTCTGGCATCCGTTGTACATCGATGCCCCCGTTTTAAGGGACTACGATGACAATACTGATGGAACGGCGGATCGCCACTATTACACTTTCGACGCCAACTACAATGTGACTGCATTAGTTGATGACAGCGGAACCGTCCTGGAACGCTACCATTATTCACCCTATGGGACGCAAATTGTACTTGATGCGAACTTCGCCACCGATGGGGATGGGGTGAGTGATGTACTGAATGAAGTGACTTATACCGGGCGCCAGTTTGATATTGATACCGGATTGTATCATTATCGGAACCGGTATTATCACAATCAGTTGGGGATGTTTGTCAGCCGGGATCCGATTGAGTTTTCTGGAGAGACTTTTAATCTTTCTCAATATGTAAATTCTAATCCAGGCAATGACATTGATCCATCAGGGTTGAAATGTGGAGTCTGCGATCACAATATCTATTTTTCAGGAAAATTCAAAGATTTAGACCAGCTAGTAGATGGGGAACCATTTACAAAATTGGGAGAAGCACAACTACGAAGTATGGCAGAAGATGCTCCAAACAAACAAATTTATAATTTTGGGTCAGCCGGGGATTATTTTATGGCATATATTCCGAGGCGATCACTTCCTACATTCTATGCAACAGATATTATTTGGAACACTCTGTTTTTTGTGACATGGAAAGTTTGCGAAGATGAAACTGAAGAAGGAGTATTTAGTAAATGCTACTTAGATCTTTATGAAGAAAGGTCACTCTCTGTAGCCTATCCTCGAAATCCTATAATCCCAGATGTAATCAAAGAGGAGAAATTTTATACAACATAAGAGAAGACGATAAATCCAAACTTGTGAAGTTGTTGAAGCCCGATCCCAAAAGTAAATGTAATAAATTGTTTATTTTTGCTGACAGTCCTGGGATGTATCTGCCTACACAACAATTTGCGTGGGCAACACATTCACTCCATCAGAATTACAAAATAAAGGGGGGGCTTCAGCAGAAGACCCTAACGCGACCTCATATGTATATAAGGCTCCCAATGTTGGTTATATTTACAAGGAGATTAAAATCGATATTCTTGGGCGAGTGACTTACATTTCGCCAGTCCCTCCCCGTGAACGGCGAAAATTTATATTTTACTAGAGATGTATTTGTTGTCTCAATTTTGTGCGTGTTTTCTCTCTACTATTAAATGTTTGAGATCCTATCAGGTTTTCTGTAGCATTGTTTCTTGTTCTTGCAATCAAGGGGTAAGCATGTCTATACTTTTGGCGAATAAATTATTTGCCATCTCTTTAGTGATACTCTTGTTCTCTAGCCGTTCTATTTTGGCATTCGATCACCCTTGTTACATGCACACGGGAGTTATTGCTGGAGAAATAATAAACGAATCATTTAACAGGACAGCAGGTCGCGACAGCAACATTAATTTTCTATTGTTCGACGGGCTTAAATTTATCGAATATAAAAATATTAATGACTGCACTTCAGGGTCATCTGAGGCAAACAATGAAGACACAATTTTGATATCATATTCTTCTGTCCCCTCAAAAAAGGATCAGGCTCCTAATGTATTAATAAATTCATGCCCTGAGGAGAATGTATTGATGGAAGGAATGAAATTAAATGATATAAAAAGCAGCTTTGCAGATAGTCGCATAAAAGACATTACAGAATATCTTCAGTCTAACTCTAAGGTTTTTTTAGTAAGTTACAGCGTATCAAATTCGCGGCCTTACTATAAGTGTGAGTGTAAATACGACAGTCAATCAAATGATTATGTAATCACTGGGTGTCATTTAGTTAGCTCTTCTGTGTGCACCCCATTATTTCGCTAGAGCCAGTTTCAAAACCTCTTAAGTATAGTGAACAGATAAGTGAGTTGCACGAAGCCCTGGTACAGATGAGCGTAATATTCGTAGTGCACAACCAGTCGACAGAAGTTCTCCAGCCAGCTGATCGTCCGTTTGATTTTCCAGCGTTTGCAATATCGGTGTAAAGCTCCACCGCCCTGAGTCGCTTTCTTCTAGCGATTCTTTTTTGGGGGCGTGACTAATTCAATTCCTCGCCACCAGTAGAGTCGATGACGAAGAGCATCACTGTCGGCGATTTTATCATACAGCAGTCGTTCTGGATCACGGTAAGGAATCACGGAATGGTCGAGCAACGATTCAATCAGATTCAATTCCGAAAGATAGGCGACAGGCCCCCCTGCACTCAGTGGTGTTTCTCGACTATCGACGAGCAGCATGATCTTGGATCCCTTACCGCATTTGGTCGGACCAACGCATTCCCTCCATTTTTAGCGGGGGCAGGACACTCCCATCAGCCATCCCTTCTGACTAGCCGAGTAATCCCTCCCGTTAGAGTTTTTCAGCGAGTCGTCCCCAGGCCAACCGAAAGACACCCGATTCGGTCCACGTTTTGAACCGCCTCCAACAAATTGTAAAAGTGGGAAACGATTTTTGTAAATCTTTCCATCGAGCACCTGTTCGCAGCACCCAAAGAATGCTTCGAAGCATTCCCGAGGTGGTGCATGTGGGCGACCTCCGATTCGGGTGGGACCTTCTCAATGAAAGAGGACTTCGATCAGAAGCCTTTTCTCATCAGTGAGTTCGGTAACACAGTCCTCCTGGAAGCTGCCTTGTATCGTTCGAGCGAGGGGTACCATTTCAGCGTCATCTACATTGTAATTTTCCGTTTCTGGTAAAGTCATTATGCAATCAGTAAACCATACTTTTCAGCAATATTTATGATTTTGTAACTGCCTCTAGAATCGAATATTTTTTGTGTTTTTACAATAATTTAAACAAAGTGAATTAATCGCATTTGAAAATAGACTGCATTCTCAAACTGACTGAATCTGTGAATTTTTCATCACCCTCTCATTTTTTTCTTGGCGCTTTTATTTTAAGTAGTCACGATAAGCTCTTGTAATAAACACTTTAATAGACATCAACAACTTGATGAACTTCTATTGAACCAGATGGAGCTTTCATGTCGACTCATTCCCCTCTAAACAACTTGATTTCAGCCACAACGTTGGCACAGTAGCAGTCCTGAATAAAATCAGGATTTTTTGTGCCTTCCCATATTCTTAAGGAGTCGTTGTGATGCTGAATGGAAATCTTACCCGGCGCGATGTTCTTAAAAAGAGCACACTTCTGACCGCGTCCGGAATCGCCTTGAATGCAGTAAATAGTGCGATTTCTAGCATGAAATCCGAGACGGTCGTAATTGGCCTCATGGGTTGTCAGCGGGGTCGTAAATTAATTGAAACCTTCGCTAAATGCCCAGGAGTCGATCTCAGGTACATTGCTGAAACGGATTCCGAACGAGGTGCCGCAGGAGCGGATTTGGCAGTCGAGCATGGTTTCAAAAGGCCCCAGGTCGTGGGTGATTTTCGAAAAATACTCGATGATGATTCTGTGGATGCACTGATTTGCGCGGCTCCCAATCACTGGCATGGCCCAGCGACAATTCTCGCCTGTGCGGCAGGCAAGCATGTCTATGTGGAAAAACCTTGTAGTCATAATCCCCGAGAAGGGGAGTTAATGCTTGAAGCGGCACGGAAACACAAGAGAGCCGTACAGGTAGGGACACAACGACGCAGTTCTGCTGAGATTACCAACGCAGTCCGTATGTTGAAGGAAGGAGCAATTGGTCGGGTTTACTCTGTCAATGCGGTCTATACCCGCTGGCGGGATCCGATAGGCCACGGCGAACCAGCTGAGGTGCCAGCCAACATTGATTATGAACTTTGGCAAGGTCCAGCGCCTCGTTTGCCCTACAAGGACAATTACCTGCATTACGACTGGCACTGGTTCTGGCATTGGGGGAACGGGGAGCTTGGAAACAACGGTGTACATGGTCTCGATGTTTGTCGCTGGGGACTGGGAGTCGATTATCCAACCCGTGTTGTCTCCAGTGGGGGACGTTACTGCTACAACGATGATCAACAAACACCAGACACTCACATCGTTGCATTTGAATTTCCAGATAAGCAAATGATTTCCTGGCAAGGGCAGAACGTAAATCGGTTCCCTAGTCCTTACATTGTTTTCCGTGGTGAAATCGGCTCACTGGAAATCTTTAGCGGGTGTGGCTTCCGGGTGCTGAATGATGACCAGGAAGTCATTCATGAAGAAGAGAGAACTGAGGATGTATTGGCTAGTCATCTCGAAAATTTTCTGACAGCAATTAGAGCGAACGATCCAGGGGTGCTGAATGCTGAAATCGAAGAAGGGCATAAAAGCACACTCTTATGCCACCTTGGTAATATTGCTTATCGCACGGGCCGAACACTCAATTGTAATCCCGATAATGGTCACGTCTTCGGTGACCCAAAGGCGATGGCTCTTTGGGAGCGGGAATACGAACCAGGTTGGGAACCAATAGTCTAGTTACGTAGGTCCATCTTGTTCACACAAATCACATCTCTTTACGCGCAGGAAAGCGACATCATGGCTCATCCTCTCTACCGAACTGCGGTCTGGTCGTTGTTAATTGTTGGTTTAATGACTGCGACTTCATCAGCTCAGTCAGAATTGCCTACTAACTGGCAATCACTTTCACCAACTGATTTTGCTAATGAAATGAAAAAACATTATCTGGCGGCCGAGGATCACTTCTATTTCGACCTCGAAAACGAAGTGGAAGTCCGACAGCATGCGGCGACTCTCTTATCGCAGATCGATATGAACAACACGACGCTCGGTTACGAGACGATCGATGTCATCAATGGTCTGGCGTATCCTTACACAGAGAAGGAGACCCAGAGCACAACGAAAGAGATCCTGCTTGCCAAAACTGATGACTGGACTGGGCGACCTTATGCCGAAGCCCGTGCCAAGTTTTCGTTATTAGATCGGAACCACGCAAGCTGGAACGAAAGAAACGGAGTTATCAAAGCGTGGATTGATGCGGGAGGTCAACTTCAAAACGTATGGACCGATGACTTACATAGCTTGCGATGGATTGTTTCAGACTGGCAAGAGCTTTCGCAAAGTTGTACCGTCACCTTCACCGGGCAACTGAAAGCTCCCACCGCAGGAGAGTACCAGTTTTCGGTTCCCAACCTTAATATTTCAGACCGGGTTTATCGAAACCATGAACGATTTGATCTCTTGTTGACAGTCACTCTAAAAGTCAACGGGGCAGAAGTCCTGAAATCAACTCCGGAAGAATTCGCATACCAGTCAATTCCTGTTTCGTTGACGGCGGATCAGGGAGTCTCCATGGAGTTGAAAC
>JAWKUC010000016.1:0-61107 GCA_041398805.1 Planctomycetaceae bacterium
GATTGCAACAGGTCAGTCTGCACCTTACGCAGCTGAGTGTTCAACTCTTTAATACTGTCCAGCTTCGCTTTCAGCTGTTCCTCAGCCGCAGTTTTTCTTGCTTCTGCTTCTGCAGCGATTTTTTCGAGAGCGTTTTCTTTCTGGGCCTTGAGCTGTTCCAGATTGTCTTTCTCTGATTTCAGGGTCGCTTCCGCAGAGGTAACCTGCTCCTGCAATCCTTTCAGTTGTTCCTGAATCGCCTTCAATTGTTCAGATAGAGATTGGACCTGTTTTTCATTTTCAGAAATCGATTTCTGTAATTCCGCTTCTTTCGCGTTCGAACTTTCCACCTGTTGTTGTAACGCAGCTGGATCAACTGCGGGCTGGGGATCCTCAGCCATTAGATTGCTGGAGAAGATCGCAAGAGTCCACACAATTGAAAGCATGTAACAGCAGTAAGAACGAACCATAGCGGGCCTGCTTGATAGCGAATAATGATCAGGAAGGTGGAGGGGGGATATTTCAGGTGGGAATCGATCAAAGTATGTTGATCTATCTACCTCTACCTTTACGACAACATTAAGCCTTGTCAAGCTTTAGGTTTGCACCGTAATCCAATCACACCAACTTCTCAGCCTTGGAAAATCCACAAAAAAACTCCGCCCGAATTAGAGGCGGAGTTTCCATTGATTTCTTATTCAGCAGGCTGGCATGGGTAAACAAGAGGCGCAGGGGACTACCGAGCGACTGTTTACAATTGTAAATATCTGTCTGTAAATATCTCTCCGTTAGATATTTCGTGCCTTAGCTGCCAAATCAGGCCTGAGCCAGATTATTTCTTACGATGGCGGATTTTGGCTCGCATACGTCGTTTTTTACGACCGATTTTTCGTCGTCCTTTTCCTGTTCTTTTAGTCCCCATTCAGACCAATCCTCATCATTTTGAATAGTTTTTCACAAATATAGATGCACCCTGGCTCTTTTTCAGCGAGAAACGCAACCTTCCGATGCAGATCGGAACAGGCCAGGCAGCCAGAAACGTTCAGTGGCAAATCATTTAGAGCGAAGAAGTGTATCAGGGGACAGACAGGAGATCAACACTCCCGCGAACTCTCTTTTAAGCCGTTCGACCGGATTAAGTACTGTTTTGCTCACCAAATTTCTTCGCGACACCAAGATGTATACATCTGTCCACACAAGTAAGGTAATCGTAACTCCAAGCTATCAAATCAGTGCGGGAAGAAAATTGGGGGCTGATTAAGTACAATACGGATCCACCTGTAAGAAGCAGGTCTGAATCCTTCCTTTCGAATAAATTCTCCCCCTGAAAGACAGAATCCATGATCGACAGCTATCGCCAACTCGGACGAACAGGCTTGAAAGTTTCCCCAATTTGTCTGGGTACGATGATGTTTGGGGGCCCCACCAGCGAAGCCGATTCGATCAGTATCGTCCATGAAGCGATTGATCTGGGAATCAATTTTATCGACACCGCTGATATGTACAGCGTCGGACAATCCGAAATCGTAGTCGGAAAAGCACTCAAAGAAAAACGGGACTCGATCGTGCTGGCAACCAAAGCGGGCCAGAAAATGGGAGAGGCTGTTCACGATAAAGGTTCGAGTCGCAAGCATCTGATGTATGCTCTCGATGCAAGTTTACAACGTCTGGGAACGGATTACATCGATCTCTATTACATCCACGTACCCGATTATGAAACACCGATGGAAGAAACCTTGCGAACTCTGGATGACATGGTTCGTTCCGGTAAGGTCCGTTACATTGCCTGTTCCAACTTCCGTACCTGGAAACTGGCCGAGGCCACTTTACTATCGACTCAATTCAATTTGAATCGTATCTGCTGTGTGCAACCTCTTTACAACATTGTGAATCGCGACATCGAAGTCGATTTGCTTCCCTACTGCGAAGCGAACGGTCTGGGTGTTGTCAGTTACAGTCCACTTGCCCGGGGAATTTTGACTGGTAAATACCAACCAGGTGGCGCCATTCCTGAAGGAAGTCGTGCTTCTCGCAACGATGCCCGCATGAAACAGGCTGAGTGGCGCGAAGAAAGCCTGGAAGTGGCGGCTGCATTGAAGAAGTATTGTGATGACAAAGGAATCTCCTGCTCCCAGTTTGCTCTCGCCTGGGTTTTAGCGAATCCGATTATGACCTCCGTCATCATCGGCCCCCGTACCCGGGAACAATTTGCAGATAACATAGATAGCCTGAAGATTACAATCACAGCAGAAGATGAAGCCTTCATTGACTCCCTTGTACCCAAAGGCGAACACAGCGGCAAAGGCTTCCAGGACGATGCGTATCCAGTCGCAGGTCGACCGGTATAAGTACTTAATTCGCTGATTGAAACTCACTCATAACGCCATTTGAGTTCCCATGGGTCGTTGGTTTCTTTCTGCCATTTCTGAAGCTTGGCGGAAAGTTCATCATAGATGGTCTGGTATTCTTTGTCGTAGGCCAGGTTGTAGAGTTCATCGGGGTCCTTCTTGAGATCGTACAACTCAAATTCAGGACGGTGCAGGTAATTATAGACGGTCCGTTTTCCGTAGATCTCTTTCTCGGATTTCAGCACACTCTGCCAGGTGGGGCTGGCGAACAAGTCCGAAGCAAACGGGTAGGGAAGATCATGCGCGATGTTAAAGGTTAATTTGTACTGACCGGAGATAATCGAACGCATCGGGTAGTACATGGTGATTTCGTGGAAGGTATGGGAGAGATAAATCTCATCCCAATCCTGAGGTTCCTCTTGCTCGAGCACCTTTAAAAAGGATCGTCCATGATTGGAGTACGGCACCTTCTTGCCCCCCGTAGAGAGTGCTCCTTTGTTTTCAGTCGTTCGCATCATCACGCCCAGTTCCGGTTTGATTTCACAATAATCCAGAACAGTGGGAACGACATCCGCCCAGGTGACACGCGCATTCGTACTCAACCCGGTCTCGGACAGAGATGGATTACGCACGATTAAGGGCAGGTTCGCACCTGGCTGGTAGAGGTTTGTTTTCGCCCCGGGGAAAGGGGGGCCGTTGTCACTCAAAAAGAGGATCAGGGTGTCATCCCAATGGCCTGTTTCTTCCAGAGTGTCGAGTAACAAACCGAGCCCCTGATCGAGTCTGGAGATCGCCTGATAAAACTCGGCGAGTTCCTGCCGACACTCAGGAGTATCAGGCAACCAATCGGGAACGATGACTTCCTCGGGAGAATATTTAACCGGGGTCACCCCGGGATAGTTGTCAGGCTTGTCATTAAAGTTGGAAAAACCATCTGGGCCACCTCCTCGATGCGGATCGGAGGTGCAGAAATAGAGAAAGAAGGGACGGTCATCCTCTTCCCTGATCCAGTCACGCGCATTTTTCGCCATCTGCACACTGTTCCGTGCGCCCTGAATTTTGTCGTTCCGATATTCCTCGAAATGATAGACATACTCGGGAGCCAGATGATACTTACCGATGGAGCAGGTTCGGTAACCCGCCTCGTTCATCAGATTTGGTAAGGACCGCACCGATTCATAGGTACTGAAATGGTTATAACCATGCGCATGCCCATAATGACCTGTCGCATGATTATATAAACCAGTCATTAACACGGACCGACTCGCACTACAGCTGGCTGTAGTGCAGTAAGCTTGGGTGAACTTCGTTCCCGCCGCCGCCAGGCGATCGATATTGGGTGTTTTGATAACGTTGTTGCCATAACAACCTGCCTGAAAGCCCATGTCATCCACCACAAAGATGACAACGTTTCTGGCTGGGGAAGCAGTCTCAGCGGCATACAGCATCCTGAAACTGAAGGTACAGCTGAGGGCGATAATCAACAGCAGTCGGACGCAATACCTCATGATGCTTCTCTTCTTATGTGCATGAGTACTATAAGACGCTTACAGATCAAACCAATTATTTGTCTGTGTATAAACCGGCAATTTCATTGATGTCGACCTGAATGACTTCAACCGACTGTTTGCGACGTGAGAATGCGACCAGTAATTTCCCGTCCTGCTCAATGGAATGTGGGTACTGCCACGATTCATAACTGGTCGATCCAAACCGGGAACTTTTCGCCCAGTGTGGATTTTCCAATCCGACCGGGACAGGTAAGCGGACCATGCGATCAAAGACCAATCCATCTTTTGAGACAGAAAGACAGAGCGGATTTCGTTGTTTGGGATTCGCATTCGAAATAAGAACGTAATATCCATTCGAGAGATGAGTCAGGTGAAACTTGCTCGTCGCATCCGGAAAGTTGGTTTTGACCAGCTTCGACCAGCTTCGACCATGATCAGTCGAGAAAGCGCGCATCAGCCGTCCCGAGCGGCTGTTGTCGCGAAATAACCCCACCAGATGATCGCCCGGTAATTTCCACCAGAACGGTTCCTCAGGTTGTCCTCCATCCGCGGCTTGATAAGTGGAGAGGGGGAATTCCTGCCAGTCATTAATCGCTGTGACGCCTCCAATCAGAATCGACACATCTCTCTGGGCAGAGCGTTTGGTCATCATCCATTCGCCTGTCGCCAGTTTTTTTGGAGGGAAATTATTGAGAGCATCATCAAAGACTAATTGCGGGATCTCCCCACGACTGGTTTTCACTGTTCCAGATGGAAGCAACCAGCTCCAGATCGCCACCATTGAAGCCTGGAGCTTCGTATAAGCTGGCGAGTGCAATCAGTTGACCATCACGAACCCACAAACCACGGGCAATGTAGCCGTAGCCTTCTTTAGGTGAACCCAGTAAAACCTGGGGCTCTTCCCACTTGAGTCCATCCAGACTGGTCGAGTAACGCAGATGCTGAGTCGCTTTATCTTCCACGACAGGTCCATGACTCCAGAAGCAGAAGTATTTGCCGTCATGAACAGCAAGATAATTATGTAGTCGGAAATTCCAGTCGGGATCTCCCAGCGAAACAACAGCGTGTTTTTCCTTTGATCTCAGGCAGACCGGCGTAATCAATTTTTGCAGGATCAGTTCCTGTTTCGGGAAGATCAAGCATCAGGGCTGATTCCGGTGCAGTCACCGGATCAGGAGGAGTGAGGTCCTCGGCCTGAATAGCGAAGCTTGTACTGAAAGTGACCAATAAGGCGATGCAGAATGAGCGCAATGAATTCACGAACGTGATCCTGACCTGGTGATATTACGTCGCGCTCTGTTCTGTGATCTGTTCTTCCTCTCTCTGAGGAGGATGTTGAGTAAAGTGATCACATTCTTCCTGCAACGACATGGGTTTAGATGATGGAACCCGCACTTTTCTGCCACGTAACGCTGAAACAGGTAGATCCGTTCTTCGCGATTTCCCAGACAACCTCTGTAAGTTGAAGCAGAGATACCTTCCTGACAGGGACCGAACACAACTTTGTCTGTTTTGGATTCGCTTGTTGGCATGCCGGAAGTACCAGGCAAGTGCGGGACGCAGGATTGACCCTATCACACTTTTCCGGGTTCCTTCAAGGGTCCAGTTCCAGATTTCGGTCCGGGCTGTGGTTGGACCGGTCGGTAAATAGATCTGGGCATGTAGCACCAGGTCGTTTATCGTGAAGACCAGATGGGGATGGATATGACGATGGATATACTTGCCGGTATCAGGGCCTCCCAGTCTTTTGACGGCCCGTTGCTGCAATCGTGCCAGCTTGGGTTCTTCCCAGACATCGTATTCCAGCTCTGTGAACGACAGGGTCATTACGTGTTCCTGAGCTTCTTCACTTGGATACTCAATCCCCAACGATTTACCATGCACGCAGGGGACATGATAAGTTTCGACCGTATTCTCCAGTGGAATTTTCCAGTTGCAGTCGAACTCTGACTTCCAGTTCCAGTTATGACGTCGTGGAATATCAAGAGGGCCTGCCAGATGAAGTAGAAATCCCCCATGAACTCCTGAAGCGAAGGGCCTTCTTTCTGGAGAGAGACGAAGACGGAATCGCCACAGGTGTCGACACGAAATTTCTGGAGACGGGCATTCTCACGGTCAAACGGACGAAAACACCGTGCGTCGGGAATCGTCGCCGTGAAACCGGTCATTTTATATTCCCAGCCGTGGTACTGACACTTCAGTTGCGGTGAGTTACCACGCTCTTCACTACGGATTTTACAATGACGATGGGAGCAGACATTTAAAAACGCATACAGTTCACCGTTATCATTGCGAATGATAATCGGTCGGTCGAACAGTTCCGTCGTGAAGAAATCCCCGTGATTGGCGAGCTCTGCCTTACGACAGACAAGGTGCCAGGCGGGTAGAAAAAGTCGTTCCAGTTCGATCTGATAAAAATCAGGATCCTGGTAATGCTCGGAAGATAACTGATACTCTAATTGATTCTTGTGGATAAACATGTCAGCCTGATCTGCAGCTGCGGCGCAATGAAATACTTCTGGTACTCCATTTTGAATGCTTCTCTTCGCTCCCTCAACTTCTTTGCCGCATTGAGTCGATACGAACACCCCTCTGGCCTCAACTTCTACGCAACGTAAGAATTCGAATCCAGTTAAGCGTGCTATCTATTTTCCAGTATGAATCGGGGGGTGATTCAAAGTCAATATTTTACCTGTCCGTCCCCACTAAATCCCAAAACCGGGAGACCCTAAATCAGTTAACACGGGTCCATATATTCTGGCCTCACAAATGCGGGCGTGGTCCAGCCCGTGTGTCGCTTCCACCAATACCCGCAGGGAGCTGGTCGTTTTCGACTCCCCAAACTGGTGAACACATCTTCTTTGAAAGTTACAACTTTCTTGAACAATCGTCTGCCATTTAGACTCTTCATCCAGAATCTGCACATCGTATTGAGCGACTGTCTCGGGCTGGGGGATACCCCATTTCATCTTCGATGTGTATCCATCATGCAAGCTCAGAGTGAGGTGACGATGCAGGCCGGTGTCGAATGTTAACTCGATCCGGGATATCAGAAGCGGTTTCTCCCAGTCAAATTGAATCCAGACGGGAAATCCTGCTGTTGGGTCAGACATCCAGCGATGGGTTCCCGGATGAACACGCTCGGCAGGGGCTCCCCGTTTACCTGAGACCGTTCGCGTTTGACCACTCACCACATTGATCGCTTCACCACCGGGCTGCTCACTGGAAGCGGTCACAGTTGCCTTGCGTGCCAGATCGGACAGGTCTTCATTCTTGTGACCAATCAGGTAACAACCATCCCTTAGCAACTGTTGCTGAACCTTATTCATCAGAGTGGCATCATCGCTGATCCCAACCGGTAGCACATCGGCTCGAATACCTAAAGCGGCAGCAGTCCCCACACCTTGTCCCACGACAGCACAGGTCGCCATCACCCGCGTCGAGGAGAAACCGACATGCGTTGCGGAAATATTCCTACCGGCGAACATTAAATTCTGCACCGTCTTCGACACGCATGCCCGTAGTGGGATGTCGTACAGAAAAGGGACTTCATGTTGAACGCACGGTTCCTCGTTCGGAACATCAATTCCTTCCGGAGGATGCAGATCAAGAGACCAGCCTCCATAAGCAATTGCATCAGAGAAGGGGACCGAGTTCAGGATATCCTGCTGCGTGAGTACATGCTGTCCTATGAATCGGCGACTCTCGCGTTTGCCGGGAACGAACCCACACCACTCCAGTGCCCAATGCGCTGCATTGAAAGGATCGCGCCCGGTTCTGTTCCAGGAGGCCCATTCTTGATGTGGTTCCAGATTCCGAGCGTGATCGCGAGCAGTTCGTCGCGGATTTCTTCATTGTCGCGAATCGTATCGCGAGTTCCCCCCATTCGGCCCACCAGTAACCATATTCGTGGGTCGGTTCTTCATCACCGGGTACGGCATACAATCGAAGTTTCAATTCTTCTTTCGTAAATTCCCGCACCCAGCTCGGAGCGACGTAAGGCATTGGTCGATCATGTTTGCGAGCTTGAATAAGAATCGTCGATCCCAAGCGTAAATTATCCGCGGTCTCCTGTGCCAGACTTTCACCGTAAGCTGCTTTATCTTCGCGTCCTTCCATGAAAGGAGCTCCGGCTTCGACTCCCAATCGTCCGTCACCAGTGCAATCAATGTATCTCTTCGCACGAATCAGGAATTCCTCCTCGGTGCTCTGCCTGATTCCCAGCACAGCTACAATGCGACCATTCACCACCCGAGCTCCGACAATCGTCGTGTTGAGCATCAACGTCAGATTCGGTTCCGTGCGGCATTTATCATACAGGATGAGATCGAACATTGATGAGGAACGTTGCGGGTTGTGAACGGCGTTCTCCAGGCGGATTTCTTCAATAATCCCTCCCTCACGAGCTTCCGTGACGAGCTCTTCTCCCCGTTCCGATTTGCCTGTTCCATTCGCGCCGACAATATGCATGCGGATTTCGCTGGAGGCATTTCCTCCGAGCACTGGCCGGTCCTGACACAGAATGACTTTCGCTCCATTGCGGGCTGCTGCCAGCGCCGCACAAACGCCTGCAGGTCCACCACCAGCGACCAGGATGTCTGCTTCCAACTCCGATGTCTTCAATATCGCCATGCTGTTCCCCGATCCAATAAAAAAAGAGAGCTCAGGCATTATACCTGAGCTCTCTTAATAATATAGATCGATCAATCAATTCGATTTAGTCGAGTTCTTTGATGCGAATGTTTTTCCAGGCCACTTCGTAAGGACCTTTGCCTTTGCCGATACCATGCACCTGCAATCCGATGAAACCGACAGCGTGAGTTTTATAAATCTCTTCATCTGTCAGTTCAATGATCTGTTCGCCGTTGATCCAGGTGGTAATGGTGGGGCCTTTGGCGACAACGCGGTATTTGTTCCACTCACCATCTTTGAAATGTTTATGCGGGATCAGCTTATCCTCGGGAACAAGCCAGCCACGGCCAGTTGCTTCGCCGTAGATGTAACCCCCTTCAGCTCCGTTTTCACCACTCGCTTCGATCTCAACCTGAGGACCATTGACGCGACCGTCGTTGGTTCCCCCTTCAGTCTGAGAACGAATCTGCACACCGGAGTTCAGATCGTCGTGCACTTTCACTTCGAATTCCAGTTCGAAATCGCCATACAGTTTGTCAGTACAGAGGAAAGAGTTGGGGCTTCCTTCGTTGGTTTTGCCGACGATGGTTCCATCTTCAATTCGATAGGTGGCTGTTCCGTTTTTCTGAGTCCACCCCTCGAGAGAAGTTCCATTGAACAACTCCACCCACTCGCCCGCCATCACCATCGATGCCGAACAGGCCATTACTATCGCCACCAAAGCAAAATCAACCAACCGCCGCATGAGCAGACTCCCGAGACTGTAAATGTGTGTATGTAATCAAAAACCACTGAAGAGATCAGGATACCGGGGCTAAGGGGGGAGGGGCAAGGGTGTAGTATAGACCTGATAATAACAAGCTATTCTTTAGACCACAGATGGACGCAGATAAACACAGATTTTCAGGCTGATTCATTACTGAATCACTCAGATGTTTCCAGGCATACCAATTAGGGTCAAATCTCAGTATTCTTTCGTGTAATTCGTGTATTTCGTGGTTTATAAAATTATGTCTTCCCACGCAGATCGGTAATCAAAAATGGCTGACACAAACGATATTTCCAACCCCG
The DNA here is from genome assembly GCA_041398805.1 of Planctomycetaceae bacterium. Taxonomy (GTDB): domain Bacteria; phylum Planctomycetota; class Planctomycetia; order Planctomycetales; family Planctomycetaceae; genus Polystyrenella. The sequence continues at coordinate 9,542 of JAWKUC010000016.1, forward strand.
TTGTCCTCATCACCGGTGCCGCCACAGGCGTTGGTCGTGCCTGTGCTGTGCAGTTTGCCGAGGTTGGATTCGACGTCTTCATCAATTACTCCCGTAGTGAGACGGAAGCCCGCGAGACAGCCGAACTGGTTAAAGAAGTGGGACAGCAGGCGTGGGTGATCCAGGCTGATGTCAGTGATGAGGCCGCGGTCAAGGAGATGTTCGCCCAGATCGAAAAAGAGTGCGGGCGGCTGGATGTACTCGTTAATAATGCGGCGAAGACAGAGTTCATCGAACACAAGAACCTGGAAGCACTCACAGAGGACATCTGGGATTCCATCCTGGCGGTCAACCTGAAGGGGCCCTTCTTCTGTATGAAAGCGGCTGCACCGATGCTTAAGAAATCGGAGCAGGGGGCGATTGTGAATGTCAGTTCGATTGCCGGAATTTGCGGGCGAGGATCGAGTATCGCTTACTGTGCAAGTAAGGGAGCACTCAATACGCTGACGAAATCGATGGCGTTAACCCTGGCCCCGGAAATTCGCGTGAATGCCGTCTGTCCCGGACCGATTGAAAGTCGCTGGCTCCGCGCCGTCATGAGTGAAGAAGCCCTGCAAGGCCTCGCCGCCAACTACCCCATCCCACGCCCCGCAAAACCCTCCGACATCGCCGACGCCGTCTTGCATCTGGCCATCGGCACAACCTTATCCACCGGGCAATTGCATGTCGTCGATGGTGGGGCTCTCTTATAGAGAGTGAAGGGTGGCCCGGACAATCTTGTAAAGTTGTCCGGGTGCCGTAGGCACACGAAAGTGTTGATTGCTCTAAGATTGAAAATGTTGAGAAAATCGACATCAGTAACTGTGTCAGGGAGCATTTCCGCTTGTAACTGAAGTGGACGCTTTTGTGTCGCTGCGCGATCCGGACAACACTTCGTGATTGTCCGGACCACCCTTGGAATGATTTACAGCCAAACGTCTTTTATTTCTGGCTCACCTTCGTTGCTTCGTCGCTGTCGATCTCTTTCACCCAGGAAACTTGCGTTACCAATTGGTTAAGGGCGGCATAGGAAATGTGGGCGTTCGTCGCATGGCGTGGGGAGTCGTTGGCGGGGAAGGTTGCCAGACTTGCATCACCGACGAGGAAGACGTTGAAATCTTTGGAGAGGTTTTCGTAACCTGCAGTCGTGCGACAGAAACACATATCGGTTGCGTAACCAGTCAAGAGGATATGACGGATACCGTTTTTCTTGAGGAATTCCTTGAGTGGTGCATATCCCTCACGGTCGAAGATCAACACATCGTCATGTTCGACGGTGACATCACTGGTAACCGGCACAGGAAGTTCCCAGAAACCGGAGTTGTTGTAATGGGGGCCCGCATCCAGACCGGGGAATTGTTTGAAGTAGTCAATCACCGGTGTCTCACTTGAAAGCTCGATTTCCTCAGGCAGACCTTGGCCTTCGTATTTGAAATCAGCCAGTTTTTTGAGGACCGCCGCACGGGCAGCTTCCCGTTCTTCTTTGCTCGGGTTGTCATCGAATGTCCGGTACATTTTTTCCGCAGCGGATCGACATTCCCGATGATACTGTACATGATGAATCCCGCTTTGCCCCGCATCCGCTTCAGGAAGGGATCAATCACTTCCCGGGTATGCTGGGCAGCGAGATGATTTTATCGGGGTGCAGAAATCCGCCACGCCTGCCGGTTCGGGCGTAGTCCAGCCCTGACCATCATCAACCCAGGGGTGCACCATGATGACCGCAGTTTGATCGGAGCGAATTTTATTAGGGACTTCAATAATACCACGCGCTTATAAGAGAACCGCCAGGCCCGCACGCTTAAATCGGCACCTTCGTCATCGACGAGCAGGGGAGCCTCGTAACGTTTGAGTTCGGTGACTGGGGCGATGAACTCCGGTAATCATTCAGAAGTGGCTCAGGATTTTCCAGAAGCGTCAACTTGTTCTGATAGACTCGCGGAGATTCCGCTTTCTCATCAGCGACGGAGATGGAAGCAACAGAGCTGACAAATATCGCGATCAGCAGCAGGGAAGTCAGGCGGGATAAAATCATGGAACGATCCTTAGTAACTCACGTCGGGGCGGGAGAAGAACGCTCTCTGATTGTACCTGTAACAGCCGCTATTTGGGCCTCTTTTTGGCGTATCGTTTGAGATGATCCCGGAAAATTTCAATCAACCGACTTTGAAACCGGTAGGGATTCCACACGAGGGCAATCTTGCGAGTCGGTTTCGTTCCAGAAAAAGAGCGATAAATCCGGCGGTCCGTCTGATCAAGTCGACGCGCCATTTCCGGAACCATCGACACACCATGCCGGAGAGCAACGAGTTCCTGAACTGTCGCCAGCTGACTCGTTCGTTCCAGGGCGACAGGTTGAACCGATTTCTGCCGACAGAACGACATGATGTTGTCAGACAGGCAATGCGGCTTCATCAAGGAGCACAAAGGGAAAAGGTTCGACATCCGCCAGCTTAAGTTGTTTTTTATTTGCCAGCGGATGATCAGGGGGGAGGACCAGGAAGAGTTCTTCCTCAAACAACTCTTCAACTTCCAGGTATTTTGCCGGCACAGGGAGGGCCAGGATACCGAGGTCAATCTCTCCCTGAGCACAACTCTTCAGCAGCTTCTCGGTTGTTTCTTCCTGCACTGTTAATTGTGCCTGAGGGTAGTCCGCCGCGAAACATTGCAGAAAATCGGGAAGGAAGTAAGGAGCAATTGTGGGAATCACTCCCAGACGGATGCGCCCCGATTGGCCGTCGTCCGAAATCTCCGCTTTGGTATCTTCCATGATCTGCATAATCTGGCGCGCACGCGCCTGAAGCAGCGTCCCCGCCTCAGTGAGCGAAACTGAGCGGGTCTTCCGTTCGAAGACCGGTTGCCCCAACTCTTCTTCCAATTTCTGAATCGAGCGGCTGAGAGCCGGTTGAGAAATGAGTAATTCCTCGGCAGCCCGGGTGAAATTTCCCCGCTCTGCGATTTTCAGAAAATAACGTAACTGATCGATTTCCAACGCTTTAGCCTCCAATACTGACCTATGCATTACACGCATAGATCATAGTACATAAATGCATTGGAAGCATCAACAAAATCCTGCGATACTTGGAACATCACGGGATGGCCATCCCTTTCGGAGGTCCGCTGGAAAATGAGACAACCCTACAGCAGAGCCTACAGCTGAGGAGTTCCCCTGTTCCTGCTACGTTTCGGTTCCACTGAAATGCGGTCGGAGCAGGGGAACATTTTTTAATTGAACCACGAAGACACCAAGACACCAAGAATTTAACCACGAAATACACGAAAAAGAATTATTAAAACAATTGCCTTGGAGCTTAAAAAGCTTCTTAAAGTTTTCGTTAACAGATTGACTCTTGGTGCCTTCGTGTCTTAGTGGTTCAAAAATATCACTTCACCTGTGCAGCGATGGTTGAAAGCGAAACAATCTCGGCTTTGTCGCTCGATTTATTGACGAGGTCACAGATCAGTTTGACCGTTTCGAAGTTAGGATCTTCGACATACATGATTGAGGGGTGCGCGAGGAAATCGAAGACCGCTTTGTTTTCGATTGCCCAGTTGACGGCGAGTTCGATGTATTCCAGAAATTGATCGAGCTTCCAGTAACCACTACGAAAAGCACCAACATCTCCCGAGGGCTCATCGGAATTTCAATGAGACCAGTTGGATAAATGGAAGGTTGTGCTGCGGGAAGAGTGGCGAGCAGTTCGTCGTAGATATCCTGAATGGGTATCTCTTCAGGTTTATAAGATTTCTGAGAAGGGTACTTACTGCTGACCCAGGCGAATCCCTCATCAAGCAGCATCTGCTGAATATCTTCGCGTCCCTCCAGACCCGTGTAGAAACCACCGGGAGTCCGGAAACCATCAGGTTAGAAGCCTAACCGTTGTTGCATGGCGTGAGTTGCCTTGCGGATATTTGTGCGGATGACATCCTCGACTTCCATCCCTTCGATCAACCAGGGAGCCCGTCGGAAGCGAAATTGAATCTCTTCCTGTTTTTTGGCGAGCAGGTAGACATGGTCGTACGTGTGATTGCCAATGGGATGCCCCAGGTCGTGAATTTCTTTGAGCCAGTCGACGTTTTCCTGTTCAAGGACCTGCCCCACACAGAAGTAATGGACCAGCCCTCCCATTTCGCTGGCGACCTGCGCCAGTTTCAGAGAGTAATCCTTCGTCTCCTGGTTGAGATTTCCTTTCTGGTAGTCCCACTCCATCTGATCGCGTGTCGGATACATGCGGCTCATTTCGAGATCAAAGGTAATCGCAATCTGAGCTTTCCGGGCGGGGGCCTCATCCGCGTACGCAGCCCGTACCAATTGAGATAAACCTCCTGCCGCCAGTAATGCCAAACTACTCTGTCCGAGAAAAGCTCTTCGTGAAAGGGGGAAGGTCATGGTTGTTTCTCCGGGTTACTCTGGAGGTAAGCGTATAGATCACGCAATTGCTGGGGGGTGAGGGGCTTCCACAAATTCTCGGGCATCAGCGAACTATCCGAAGCCGCCAATTCATCGACTTCCTCGGCAGGAATCACAATCTTCTGATTTTTCTCATCGAGTAAGGTCACTTGAGAATCAGTTTCTTCGATAAGCAGTCCAACTACCAATCGACCACTGTTCGTGACGAGCACGTACCGCAGATATTCTTTACGAATCTGCACACTTGGATCGACGATACTCGTCAGCAGGAAGTTCTGATCATGTCGATTCGCCCGAGTCAGGTCGGGACCGACCTCATTTCCTTCGCCAAAGAGTTTGTGACAATTCGCGCAAACCTTCTTAAAGAGTTCCTTACCCGCTTCGGCATGACCTTCGGCGGCGCGAAGGTCGTTTGAAATGCGGCGCATCTCGGCCAGTTTTTCTTCGGCTGTTCCCGCCTGAATTGATCCCCAATGTTTACGGACCAGGTCGTCAATCTCTTTGTTCTCATGTAATGCGAACTGACGCAGTTGATCCGTGGTGAGAATTTCTGTAGAGAGCGACTGTTTATCCACCATTCTTAGCAGGGTGAGAGTCGTCTCGGGGTGAGCGACCAGGATTTCCAGTATCTTGGGCTTTAATGAATTGTCCCCCTCCAGATATTGATTCACCAGGGACTTACCCACTTCCTCCGTATAATGCCGTGCGAGAACATCCAGAATTTTCAGCGCCACAGCCTCTGATTCTCCCGATTTGAGCAATGTCATTAATGTAGGTGTGACGCGCTCATCACCAGCCTCTGCCAGGGCTGTTAACATCTGCATCCGCTTTTCCTGAGGTAAATCTTTCTTCGCGACGATGGACAGGGCATGATCAAGTGCCTCGGCACTGTTGAGCCGGAGTAGAATCTCGAGCAGCAATGGATTATCCCGATCCGCTTCCCAGATGCGCTGCAACGTTTGCGATAGTTCAATTGCTTCGGCGTTCACTTTGTTGGTCGCAGAGGTCGGTTGGTCTTTCTGCAAGGTGGCGACACCGTTGTATAAGTCTGTCAGAGGTAAGCCGGAAATTTTTTCTTTGCCCAGCATCTTGAGGCCACTATTCAATTCAGCCAGTAAAAACTGTTGGCCAGTCGCATCAGGGGCGGTGTTGAAAAGTTGGGCAGCGACCTTCAGACTGGCGTTACTCCCTTCACCCGCGTAACGTCGCATCAATCGTCCAATAAGCACTGTCCGCACAAATTCATTCTGCCATGCTTTAGGATTCGCCAACAGCTGGAGGGCGAGGGCAGGTTCTTCCATGCAATGTTCTTCCACAGCCCACCAGACGAGCAGGGGAATGTAGGGATCACTCAACAACTCCTGACGGGCGGAGATACGCGCCGCGAGTTTTAAACCGAGTTCAGCAGGCACCCGCTTGGCTGTGCAGGCGATCTGACTGAGCGTCACAGGGTCGGTTTCCACCTCAGCCCGTTTGAGTAGCAGAGGAAGGGGAGCAGCAGCTAAAGCTTCTTCCGCTGCGTTGGCAAGATGATATTCATCACCCATCAGACGAACTGTCCAGGTGCGTACAACCGCATCCGGATGTTGCAACAGGAAGGGAATCAGCTCTGGATCCACTCTTGTCAGACGAGTCCAGGCTCCCATGCTGGCGAGAGTCCACAGAGCTTCGCGTCCCCTGGATGGATTTGAATCCCCTTTATCATGAAGCCAGCTTAGGAGGGCTGGTTCAATAGTGCGATCTTTGCGTCTGGCGAGTTCAAGCCGTGCGCGGCGGACTTCCCAGCTGTTTCGGCTTTGTAACCAATCGAGTAGTTGCGTGCTGGTCAAATCACGAGGATCCTGATGTGCTTTCGTTGCCATCTCCACCGGGCTGATTCGATAAATTCGACCATTCGATTTATCCCAGTCAGCATCGGGATCGGGATGTGCAGTACGTTTGTCGTGCCAGTCGCAGAAGTAAACTGTTCCATCCGGTCCCATCGTCATATCGCTGGGTGCACACCAGGTATCATTCGCTTCCACCAGAGAACTGGAGTATGCCGTTTTGAAAGTTGCTCCAACCGGTTCGATACTGTTGGCATAAACGGCGTGACCAAGTGTGTCTCCGGAGAGATACTGGCCACGATATTCAGGAGGGAATGTATCTGCCTGGTAGACAAAACCACCGACGGTCACATGCCCACCTTTAAAGTTGTTGTGCGGGACATGCTTGAAGTAACCGAAGGCAAACGGATTGTGGAGTTCACCATGCTTGGCAAATGCTTTTTCCAGGTAAGCTCCCTGCACACCATGATGCATCACGTAGCCACCATGATTGGTGCTGTAGAATAAATTTCCATCCGCATCAAAATCGAGCCCCCAGGGGTTACCTCCCCCTTCACAGAAAAGTTCGAACTGATCGCGTCCATGATGGTATCTCCAGACCCCTTGCTCAAATTGAACACCGCGAATGCTGGCTTGAATGTTGGTTCCCTGATTTCCGTACAACCAGCCGTCGGGTCCGAAGATTAAAGAGTTCGAGAGCGAACTCGTATCTTCCATTCCGAAACCTTTCAATAAGACTTCAGGATCGGAATCGGGAACATCATCGTGATCACGGTCGGGGTAGAACAATAAATAGGGAGTCTGTAAGACATAGACGCCATCGTTTCCAAAAGCGAAACCGGTGGCGAGGTTAAGACCGTCAACAAAGTCTTTGGACAATTCACAAATCCCATCGCCATCCTGATCTTCCAGAATTGTAAGCCGGTCGGCACCGCGTGGTCCCTGGGGAGGAGGTTCTGGAACGCGGTCATAAGTGGTGCGGGAATACCGGTCCACTTTTACCCGTTCCAGCCCTGCGGGGTTCGGGTATTGCAGATACTGCATCACCCACAATCGTCCCCGATTATCGAAATCGATTGCGACGGGTTGTCGCACTTGCGGTTCGGATGCAACCAACTCGACCCGGAAGCCTTCCGCAACGGTCATCTTGCCCGCCGCCTCGTCGGCAGGATAACCCTGGGCGTATAGAGATCCACTTAATCCTAATATCAAAAAGCTGGCTATTAACAATCCAGGTACAAGTTGATTTCTCAAGAGACCTGAACAGAAAATGGATGTTATGTCAGTTCGATGTGACGCTCTCATGCTGAGTCTTCATCCCAGGCGGACATTTCAGAGGAACTCCGTCACGAATTTCACAGTGCTGGTTTCTCAGTGCAGGAAACAGAGTGAGGGAGAGAAAGAATCGATTTTGATTGATATGTTCTTCTGGTTTACTTGCCGGGACAGGGAATGTCAATCATGCTTGCGGTATCGAACCAATCCAGCGCGATTTCATGAGGTTTTCAGAATTGTTTCCGAGAGCGTCATGCGAGGGGATCCATCTCAATTTGCTCTCTGAACAGGTTCTGTTAATCCTGAATAGTTCCGATGAACTTTGAATCAGATTCTCCGGATAAAAAATGAAAAACCTGGGACCGAAATCGCGGGAAATGTTACGGCAGGTCAAGATCTCGACCCTGGAAGAAATTCAGGAATTGGGGGCCGTAACTGTCTATCTGAAACTGCAGAAGAAGTTTCCGGAGGTGACCCTGAATCTACTCTGGGCGCTGGAAGGAGCTATTCAGAATTGTCACTGGAATGAGTTAACTCCTGCGAGAAAAGCCGAGTTGAAAGCACAACTGGCAAACGATATCCAATAAAAAACAGAGAACGATTCCCCAGGCGGGAACCGTCCTCTGCTAAAGAGGTTGTCTTTTAAGATCCAGCACGAAAGCAGCTAAGTCTCAGAGCTTGAGTGACAGCGTGCTGTAATGACGAATATCGCTATAGGAAGCTCCATCCAGTTCCCCCGCAGTCTCTTCAACATGTTTGGCGCGAATCGAAAGAACTCGCTCTGGAGAGGCAGAAAAGCTGAATTTCCCGTCGGCATCAGTTTTACCTTCGATTTCGATTTCTCCCTTGTCATCTTCAATTTTCAATTCCGAATTCTCCAGAGGTTTACCCTGCCAGTTCACCTGCAACTCGAATTGCGAATCCGCTTTTTTGACAGGGAGAATTTCGAGTTTCAATTCCCGGGAAGAATCGATCGCTCCCCATTGTTCTGGTGGCGTATTCACAAATGTCTTGGCGTAATACTGCAAAACAAAAGAGCTATCACCGCGCTTGAGCACACCAAAGTTATGTTCTGCTCCGATGACTGTGGGGACACCCTTAATCAGAGGAACAGCCTCGATCGCTTCGTCCCCCTTGCTGGTAGAAAGAGCGGTTTTCTTTCCATTCGCATCGAGCTGCCAGATTTTTACAGCGGCCACTCGATCAAGCAGAGCAGGGTCATCCGGCTCAGCAAGTTCACCAAAATAGAGATGAATCAGAGCACCCTCTGCACTCGACTGGGGAAGTAACCAGATGAAATGTGCCTGCACAAAGTTCGGGTAAAGCAGAAGCATAGATACAAAGAGTGCCAGAACGAATTTCTTGATTGGTGAGTTTTGATTTCTCATATAAGGTCTATCCATGATGGAAGAGTGCAGGGTAGTTAACTTACAATATGCATACACATTACCGATATTGAGACTCAGTATCAATACATAACGGCAAAATAATACGTACTTTTGTGAGACCTTGGATGTGAATTGAGTTTCTTACTTAGAACTTATCTGACCAGATGCAAATCAACAGTAACGAATAAATGTCGATTAATATGTTGTGTAAATAATTCGTTCAGACTACGATAGGATGCAACTACCCCACCTGCATTTTGACACATTGCCTTCGCTCAGTAATGTCGAGGTCCCACCCCATGCCATCTGGCCATTCTCATCAGCATGCATTCACTTCCTTCAACCCGACTACATCCGAAGGGCTCGTGCTGAGAAGTCGGCGGAACATGCTCAAGACAGGAATGGCGGGCCTGGCAGGCTTATCGTTACCAGCCCTGATGCAGACGAAAGCGGAAGCAGCCCGTTCCGGAAAATACATGCCGAATGGCAAAAGTGTGATCCTGCTGTGGATGACGGGAGGCCCCAGTCACCTTGACACCTGGGACATGAAACCTGAGCGACCTTACAACAATCGCGGGCCGTTTTTACCGATCTCGACCAGCCTGCCGGGAGTCCAGATTTGTGAGCATTTTCCTCTGCAAGCGGCGATGCAGGATAAAATCTCCATTCTGAGATCAGTTGATTGCCGCCACAGTAATCACCAACCGAACATGGTGATGCAAACTGGCTTTGCCGGAGCCGCTCCACGAATCAATCGCAATGGAGATCGATATCCGTCGATCGCTTCGATCTGCTCCAAGTTCCGCGGTGCCAACGACCCTTCGATGCCCCCCTATGTGGCGTTCATGAAGCATTGGAGTCATGTTGGCTTTGCCGGTGAACTCGGTAAAAAATACGATCCTTTTATTGCCAACGATGCCGCCAAACTTCCTGTTTATGATCTGCTGGGCAAAGACACCGGGACGGTGAGTGCTGGAAATCGCTTTGCCTTACCTGGAGAACTATCTCAGGAACGAATTCGAAGCCGTCAGGACCTGGTGACCGGCTTCGATAAACTTCGCAAAGAACTGGACCAGTCGGGTTCAATGGAATCGCTCGATACTTACCGGCAACAGGCCGTTGAGCTGTTGTTGGGACAGAAAGCTCAGAAAGCATTCGACCTGGAACTCGAATCGCCTGAAACTCGCCAACGCTATGGTGACCATCTGTGGTGCCAGCAGACATTGCTGGCGCGTCGCCTGGTGGAGGCAGGTTCCAGCTTCGTTACCCTTGATCTCAGTTACCACACGGCCTCAGGCACCTGGGATAACCATGGCATTCCTGGAGGTGTTTACGGTGGTATTTCCAAAGGATTGAAACCACTTCTTCCGCTGTTTGATCGCCTCTTCACAACTTTGATCAGCGATCTGGAGGAACGAGGTTTACTCGATGATGTCCTCGTCATTGGGATGGGCGAATTTGGCCGAACCCCCAATATGGGAACCCAGGGAAGCACTGACGGGCGTAACCATTGGCAGAATTGCATGTCGATGGTCATGGCAGGGGGTGGACTCAATCATGGTCAGGTGATTGGAGCGACAGAACGGGATGGGGGCCATATTCTGGAACGTCCGATTTCTCCGGGCGATATCGCTGCCACCATCTTTAAGCATATGGGCGTTCCTTTAGATGGAACCTATGAAGACACCAAAGGTCGCCCCAACTTCATCATCGAGAATGGTGAACCGATCGCAGAGCTCTTCTAAGTCCAGGCTGAGTGAATTAAGCCAGCTGCTGTAAATCGGTGGCGATCTCGGCAATCAGGCTTTCCCAATCATTCCAGGCGGGTTGTCGGTACAACTTTATCTGAGGGTACCAGGTTGATTGAGTCCCCTTAAGATGCCAGCGCCAGTCAGGTGTGTGCGAAAGCATGGTCCAGACGGGAAGTCCTAATGCCCCCGCCAGATGGGCGACTGAGGTATCGACAGTGAGGATCAGATCAAGCTTATCTAGAAGCCAGGCTGTATCTCGAAAGTCGTTTACCAATGGGCCAGCATGCAGAAAACGGGCTTCTGTATTTAGACTTTCCAGGTCGGTTTTCGATTGATCATCGATCTGCAGATTCACCCACTGAATATCTGGGAGTTGCAGCAAGGGAACAAGTTGCTTAAGTGGACAGGAACGGAGTTGATCGCGATCCTGTTGCGGATTGCCTCGCCAAACGAGTCCAACTTTTTTGTGTTGCTCATTGAGCTCTCGTGAAAGAGTTGTGATCTCAACAGAAGCTGATTCGGGTATTTTCAGATAAGGTTCGGCGGTAATCTGATCAGCTTCGTTCAAACCGAGGGTTTTCGGTAAAGAACAGAGCGGGAGCTGATAATCGTAAGGCCGCTCATTGGCAATTGAAGCGACAACATTACCGATCTCCTTTAAACCAGGATTCAGCAGAGAAATCAGTTCCCTGCTGGCAGAGCAGGGTTAGATCGGCTTGTGATTGCTCTTGAGCCCTTTTTAAAAACCGTACGAATTGAATCGTGTCGCCTAACCCCTGATCAGCGATGATCAGTAAGCGTTTTCCGGGATTGGATCTCCCAGCCAGTTCTGATCGGCGTAGCGGGGAATTCGTGATGGCATTAGTTGCAGGCGATACTCGTATTCCTGCCAGCCGGTTTCATAATTTTCCAGCAGAAGATGTGTTGTACCAATATTGAAGCGAATGATCGGAAGATCGGGAGATAGCTCGCTTGCTTTTTGAAAATGCTCAAGTGCTTCCACAGGTGAGTGCTCAGCCAGGGCAACACTTCCCAGATTATTCCAGCCTTCCGCGTAATCTGGTTTAACCTTAAGCGATTGCAGAGCATGTTGGCGTGCTTCGGAGAATTGCCCCAATCGCTCGTGCAGAAAACAGACACTACTGAGTATTTCTGCATAATCAGGTTTATGCGTGAGGATGTCCTGATAAATCGCAAGAGCCTCTTCAACTCGGCGTGAACTGGCCAGCACGAATGCGAGTTGAATCTGGTTTTCTTCATTGTGGGGATCTGCCGTCAGGAGTTGACGGTAGATATTTTCAGCATCACTCCAGTTTTTAAGTCGGGTGAGTACACGCGCGAATGCAGCCCCCGCCTGGTAATCGTTGGGAGTCAGTTCCAGCGACTTGCGATAACATTGAGCTGCCTCTTTGACCGCGTTGCCAGTTTCCAGAAGTTCTCCCAGGTTAAAGTAAGCCTGGCTGTAATCGGGATTCGATTTAATGGCCTGCTGAAATGAGGAAATGGCCGCTTCCAGATTCCCTGTCGCCCGGTAAGCAATACCGAGGTTATTGAAAATGTCTGCACCTGCAGTCGGCTGTTCTGTCAGCGGTTCTAAAATCGCAATCGACTCTTCAAATCGATTTTGCTGCAGGAGGCAGGTACCGAGTAGAAATCGAATTTGAACCTGCTGAGGCTCTCTCTTGAGCAGAGCACGATAAGCGGACTCCGCCTCTGTAAAAGCCCCGGATTGATGGGCTTGAAGTGCAGATTCCAAGGTCACCTGGTTCTCATCCATGACCAGTCAGCCATTACTAAAAGAGAAAGAAAATTGAGTCCAGACTCTCTCGCCGGTCAATAGGTAACCCCTGACAGAAGACCATATCAGGATTACATACGGTAGAAAGCACTGATTCTCAGTCATCACTCGCTCTGGCAGTATAGTCAATCAGGCAGTGGCTGAGGAGGAACAGACAAAGTTGAGTCTGAAATCGGGGAAATTTCAATCTGCGATGATTTCTCTGCTCATTATCATAGAAGTTATTCGGAAAATTCACTTACAGAAATCAATCGCGATCTCGTTTCTTACCTCTTCTAATTGCACCCGGTGATTCGCTATCGTCTGAATCGTCCTGATTCGTTGTTTTTTTTGTGTCAATGGCTCTGGGAGTCACCTTCGGAATAGAGACCTCAAAAGACCGCTGAAATGGAGCATCGCCAAATATTTTATTCAGTTTGTAAGAAGCCGCTGCTGTTTCAAGTCGGCTCAGGTTCGACCTTGTACTGAATGCGACTTCTTTTCCGCTGCCTACTGGCATTGTGTACTCATCATTCATCTCGTTATTACTGATTGGACAGTTGATCTGTGTCGCCTGATCTGTCAGAAATAATTGATAATTCGCAGGTGCTGCATAATCATCCGAGTCCTTTGTAAATGCATCAACAGCGGCCTGATTACTGAAGAAAACAATTCCGCCATTATGCTCAGCATGAAACTCGAGAGAAACTGGTTGTCGTTCTACCGGACACTTCAATTGTGAGAGATCGACATTTTTAATGAACAGCTCTTTTTTCTGATCTTCAGGTTGTGCTGGTCCGCCAGAAAAAAGATCATTCGCAGCTGGTGGAGGTCCATCACCCGCTCCTGTGATTGCTTTCGCCAAGCCGAACAAAGTACCGACGACGCCACCCATCGGTTCTTCCATTTTCGGGCCACCTTCTGCACCTTCAGCTCCTTCAGTAGGAAAATTGAAAGTTACTGTTGACTGTGGGGTACCATTTTCTGATTCCGTTGTGGATGTAGCAATCTGAGGATTCTGCAGCGAGACTACAGGTGAATCTTTTATTGCCTGAACATGTTCAGCTTTAGAAGTCGTAAACAGGAAGGGGCTCAAATTGCCCTGCACAGAAAACTCAATCGCCTGTTTGGTTTCAATTTGTTTACGCATTAATACATGCGGATGATCCTGATAGATGATCACACCAAATGGCTCCCAACCCTCTTTCAGGAAATCCTCAGGAGCGACATAAGTAAATGGAGACTCATCTTTAAGCTCGGGATCAACCAGAGGTGGTTCAGTGATCGGTGTTGCCATCACCATCAATCCGGTCTCAGCAATTTTTGCTGAGATTGAAGTCGGATATTTATTTCGTTTGCTTTTGATTAAGGTGAAATAAAAGTCACCACTTTGAAGATACGGGGGTAACTGTTTCCATTCCTGTCCCGGATTGAATTTAACCAGCCCAGCGTTCTGAACAGTGTAGGAAGCCATACCGGAGTTCTGAGCGAAGACCGGGGTCGATAGAAATGAGAATATGACTATTGAGAGAATTAGATTTCGTTTAAGAATAGAACGATTCTTTGTAGATGACATTGGTCAAAACCTCGGCTGAAAGCGTCTTAGGCAACACCCAATAGAAAACAAACAAGGATCTGGCGTTGCTGGGAACATAAATTTGTTCTGATCCATGTGAATATAATAACAAGAATCAAAGCCGTAATGTAAGAGGGACCTGGCTCAGGTGCAATTTCTTCGGAAAAAAGGGGCGTTTTGCATAACCCTATACCATCAGGGCACCTGTTTTGCACACTCAGGCCGGACTCCAGGGCCAAGAACTTACTGGAGAGATCGCATCTATACCGTAAGAATCTGAACGGTTATGGAAGTCTTACATTAAACGCCTGCTTAAATGTTATATCCGCAAAGATGGCATTCAGTTTGAAAGAGGCTTCTTTGGGGGTCAATTCATTCAGTGTCGCTTTAGAATCAACAGCAACAACCTTCCCGTTTCCAACCTGCATGGTGAATCGGGAGTTGGGCATCCTGAATGTTATCGGGCAGGTTTTCTGCTCGGCCTGATCAGTCAGAAATAGTTGGTAATTTGCAGCGGCGCTATACTCGCCTGGTTCTTCCTTGAATGTTTCCAGTGCCTCCTTACTACTGAAAAAAACAATCCCTTCATTGTGATTGAGATAGAATTCTTTCTGGGCGGGAACACGTTCAACAGGGCACCTGATCTTGTCGAGGTTGACTCTCTTGACGAAACGTTCTACCTGAGCGACTGAAGGGGCAGTAGCTCCACTATTGTCTACTGTTTTGCTATCAACTTTGGAAGCAGCTGGCTTAGAAGATGGTTGGGAATCATCAAGCGATGCATTCTCACTCGTTGCTGGTTTTTTCATTTCAGGAGAGTTTTCAACAGCAGAATTTTTGGACAACTTTTCTCCATTTACACCACCAGGATTCATGACCGGCTGCTTAATGATACTGGCAGCAATGCCAGGCTCGTTAAAGTAAATCACATGAGGACCGAGGTCCGCCTGTGTCGGAAATGTGATATTCTCACCTTGTTCATAAAATTTACGGTACACAATCTGATTGAATCCATTTTTTTGGCTAAGCCAATGGGCTCCCACTTCTCTTCTAACATTTTCTCTTTCGATAAATATTCAGTTGCCTTAAAACCATAAGGGGAAGAGACCTCTTCGGTAATCAGAGCAATAACAACATATCCCGGGGCACTGGTGTTGAGTCTTAGCTGTTTAGGATAACCGAATCCGCGTTTCCGAACATCGGTTATAATTGCCGTCTGAGTATTCATGAACGGTGGCAGCTCATCAAAATGATTCTTCTTATTTGAAGGAGAAAGAACGGCCCCGTTAATCCTGACAGGTGCCAGTTGATTCCTTTTTTGTTGTGCACTCGCCTGTGCACAACAAAAAGTGAACTACTTAAAACAGCAAGAGCAGTTACCATTGAAAGATGAGTTCGGACGAATCGGAGCATGGCCCATTTCCTCTTGAATGAAACAACGAATAGCCTAACAGAAGTCATTTTGAGTGAAACGTTCTTGTCGTCGAACACTTCGATCCTAACCCTGATGATTCGTCATCACAACAAAAGTTTAGTTTTTTACAAAAGAACATGCTGATTAATGGCTGTTGAGATAGCCGCTAATCCTTGAGAATTAAGACTATATGTTCCCAGAAGAGTATCCCCTGGAACTCGTTACAATAATTGACCAACATCCGATTTCCAGAATTCCTTAGCTTTCGATTTAGTCATCTTCACATGCTTGTCTCACTCCCCACACTCCCGCAATTACCCTCAGCATTACGAAATCAGCTGGAATTAACATATCTCAAGTACGCAACTGAGATTCTGCCATTAAGTTACACAGAATTCATTCGCAATGAATTCCATATTGATTTAACAACTCAATATGCGGGTTTGCCCATCCAGTCTCCATTTGGCAAAGCTTCCGGACAGCTTTCGATGACATCAAGACAGGTTGCGGACGATGTCTCTGCAGGTTTGGGGTTCATTGTCCTGAAGACGGTGATTGCTCAGGATGAATCGGGGGCTCAGACTATGCAGGACTGGGTTTCAACCGAAACAAAAATGGTTGTAGAACCCATTGTCGGTGCAGAAGGTGATACCGGCTGGACAGTGACCTGGAAGGGTAGGGGTTGGAGCAGGTCATTTAATGACTACCTGAATTTGATCAGAGAAGCTAATCAGATTTCCGGTGATCAATGTTTGATTGTTCCTTCCTGCAAATATCACTTACCCGGTCCTCATCAACAATTATGGAATGAAGATGAGTATCGATTCACTACCAAAGCGCTCTATGAGGCGTGGAATTCGAGTCGTGTTGGTGAGAAGAAATCAATGCCTCTGGAGAAAGATTTCAGCCCGACTTTAGCTGGAGATCGATTAAGTGAAGTGCGGGAACAGATATTGAACTGGCTTAATGAAGTACCGCGATTAATTCGCGCGAGTCTGACCAATCCTGATCAGATCAGAATCGGACTGAAGCTGTTTAATACCTTATTCGAAGATGAATTCCAGTTGGAACTGCTTAACCAGATCCACAAGGGAGAGCACCACCCTGATTTCTTCATCTATGGAAACCGCCTGTTTGATCCCCGGCGGGAGTTCGAAGGGCACCTGGGTGTCGCGTATGGCGGCCCCGATCTGAGTGACCGCAATCTCCGAATCCTCACCCGTTACCGGCAGTTGAATACAGCGCAGAATATTCTGCCTCTTTCTGCAACCGGAAATATCAACAGTGGTCGGCGCGCTGTGGAATACATGCTGTGCGGAGCTGAGAACTTTCAGATGCATACTTACTTCCAACTTCCCGCAAGCGAGTACAGCTGCAAAGTCGGAAACAAAACGCATAAAGCACTTCATGAACTTTATTTTCACCCGGAGCAGGGTTTAATCGCCTGGCTGGTACATCTTGCGCAATTGCTTGACATGCCTGACAAACAAATCAGTTTCAGTAAACTGGTTCAGGAAATAAAATCAAGAAACGCAACTCTTGATCATTAACAACAAAACAACCGGAGCAGGTAAGTGCTCCGGTTGCTTTGTTTATCAGATAACAGTGAAAAGAAACCGACTCTATTTTAGAGCCAGGTTTTCCATTCATCAGCGTATTCACGCATAATCCATTTATCGAGAGAATCGTTATTGGTTGCTTTCAGATTGACAGCATCCCATTCGATTTTCTGATCTGGACCGGCATGGAGGGCCAGGTTACCCAGCAGGATCGTTTCGGTCAAACGGCCAGCGTAACCGAAGTTAGACATGGCTGGATCGCCACCGGCAATCGCATTGCAGAATTCGGTGAAGTGACCAGGTGACCGAGGCAATGTCGGTTCTGGTTTTTTGTACTCAGCATACTTATCCTGGGGCAACAGGTAGTACTGTGCACCGTAGTCGTTCGGTGAGTACAGATACCCTTCGCTACCTTTGAGAATACATCCGCTGTTGTTCTCGGGCAATCCTTTGATTGCTTCAGCGAATTCGCCACCAGGAACGTTACCACCATCGTACCACATGAAGGTAACTGGGCCACGTTCGTCATTGGCTGGGAATTCAAAGCGAATCACTGATTTGCTGGGGTAGGTTTCTCCTTCGAAGATACCTTCGCCACCAAGCAGCTCAACAGAGGTTGGCTCGAACAGATTCAATGCCATTACAGGCATGTTGGCAGTATGGCAGGCCATATCACCAAGAGCACCCGTACCAAAGTCAACCCAACCACGCCAGTCAAAGGGGTGATATCCATTGTTGAAGGGACGATGTGGTGCTGGTCCGAGGAAGAGGTCCCATTTCAGAGTGGGAGGAACTTCGAGTTCGCCTTCAGGACGAGAAATTCGGCTCGGCCACACTGGGCGGTTCGTCCAGACATGAACTTCGGTAACATCACCGATGCCACCAGATCGCACAATTTCAACAGCTTCACGTAAGCCAGTTTCTTCAGTTCCCTGGTTACCCATCTGGGTCTGGACACCTTTTTCGGCAGCCATTTCACGCATCATACGGGCTTCTTTCATTGACCAGGTCAGTGGTTTCTGAGTAAAGCAGTGTTTGCCCAGTTTCATGGCCATTAAACTGGCAGGAGCGTGGTTATGGTCAGGAGTACTGACAGTGACGGCATCAATGTCTTTCTCCATGCTCATCAGCATTTCGCGGTAATCGTAGAATTGCTCTGCTTTACGAAACGCACGGTCAGCCGCTTTTTTCTTCAGACGCAAACCATCGATATCACAGATGGCAACAACATTGGCAAGTTTGCCAGCAACGATCGAGTCGCCATCACCTTTACCACCAATGCCGATACAGGCGAAGTTGATTTGTTCCAGTGGTGATTTTGGCTGTGAGTAAGCAGCTGTTTGATTTCCGACCCACAGGGCAGTACTCAGGGCAGCCCCCGTTTTCAGGAAATCTCGACGGTTTGTGTTTTTCAACATACGGATTCTCCAAATTCCAAGAGAGTGTTGATGGTGACAAGTCTTAGATGGACAGTGATAAAAATGATGACCACTTAACCAGCATTCTTTTTCTGAACAGACCCTGAGTCTGAAATGAATTCGTCAGGCAGGAAAGAAAGGCAGGAATTGTGGAAGGATATAAGGAAGGATTGCGTGGAAAACCAGAACAGAATTTCGATCCATTGATGATCTACCAGCGGCAGAATCCAACAAATCCAACTTATACTCTAGAGGAAGAAATGCAAATGTTTCATCCCGTTTGAGCACAGTACATCAATAAACGCTTATTGATCATACCACATTGTCAGGCGGCGCCCAGACTCCAGAAACTCGCAATTTCGATAATTAGTCCTAGAAAATCGCGGACATTCTCAACCGAGGATGACAAAAAACAACACTCTTAATCAGCTGACTTTCCGGACAATCTCGTTTGGCTGAAAAATCGGGTCTCCTGACCAAAAGTGTTGAGATCCTACCTCAAAAACCTGTATTCTAAAGCATCTCCTTCTGAATCGTAACTCTCTCAATTCATGCTCGGATGCACAGGTTTCTGTCAAAAATCACCACTCTTCCGCATCTTCACCTCAATTCAGTGAATAGAAAACCTACGTGGAATGAAAACCCTGCTGCTGATGCGTCATTCTAAATCGAGTTGGGACAACCCAGCCGATGCAGATATTGATCGCCCGTTAAATTCTCGTGGGAAACGGGAAGCCATCCTGATGGGAGAACTCCTGGTGAATGAAGGGCTGCAACCCGATATTGTGATCGCTTCCAACGCAAAGAGAGCACGCAAAACAGCCGAACGGGTCATCAAAGCGATGAATTGGGATGGCCCCATTGAGATCAATCCTGATTTGTACTTCTCTTCAGTGATCTCCTACCTGGATGTGCTGAATCAGCAGTTAGATAAACATGAACGTATCCTGCTGATTGGACATAACCCCATCATCGAAGATTTTCTCAGCACCCTGACAGGTGGATGGCATGAGATAAAAACATCAGCGATTGCTCATCTCAAACTGGAGATTGATGCCTGGTCAGAATTAAGCCACGAAACATCTGCGAAGTTAAAGAACTTCTGGTTCCCGGGAATGTTCGGTGACTAATCTGCATCTGTGCTACCGCAACTAATTCCTTACCCATCAAGAAAGTGATTCTCAAATGCGTTCCATCAACTTTATCTTGATTTTATGCTCGTCCTTCCTGCTGCAGGGAGCCATTATACAGGTTGCAGTTGCAGAAGACGCCTCCTCACAGCTTAACTCCTCCCGGTCTAACTCCTCACAGCCCAACATTGTGATTTTTCTCGCAGATGATCAGGGGTGGGGAGATTTAAGCCTGCACGGAAATACGAACCTGTCGACACCTCACATCGACTCTATTGCTCATGAAGGTGCTCAGTTTGATCGTTTCTTTGTCTGCCCGGTTTGTGCTCCTACCCGTGCCGAATTTCTGACGGGTCGCTATTACGCACGGACTGGTGTTCGGGGAGTTTCTCGAGGGGAAGGCGTCTCAATATCGATGAGTTAACCATCGCCAATGTATTTAGGAATGCCGGCTATGCCACTGGAGCGTTTGGAAAATGGCACAACGGGACACAACATCCTTATCATCCGAATGCACGAGGTTTCGATGAATACTACGGTTTTACTTCGGGCCACTGGGGACATTATTTCGACACGATGATGGATCACAATGGTGTCATCACCAGGGGGGAGGGCTTCATCATAGATGACCTGACCAATCACGCGTTGGAATTCATTTCTGAGAATGCGGCAGAGAAAAAGCCTTTCTTCTGCTACCTCCCATACAACACACCCCACTCTCCCATGCAGGTTCCGGATGAATTTTATGACCGGGTAAAAGACCGGGAATTGAAGATGCATCACCGGGATCCTGAAAAAGAGGATGAACTTCATCTGCGGGCGGCACTCGCGATGTGTGAGAACATCGACTGGAATGTCGGACGGGTGCTTGACCACCTCGACAAACTGAATCTGGCCGAAGAAACGATCGTACTCTATTTCAGTGATAATGGTCCGAATGGATGGCGCTGGAATGGCGATATGAAAGGTAGAAAAGGAACCATCGATGAAGGGGGCGTGCGGGTTCCCTGCCTGGTCCGCTGGAAAGGGAAGATCCCGGCAGAAACGAAAATCACTCCCATCGCAGGGGCAATCGATCTGCTGCCGATGCTGACAAGCCTGGCCGGAATTCAGTTTGAGGCGATTAGACCTGTGGATGGAGAAAATCTTGCTCCCATCCTCTTAGGAGATGAAAACTCTCTACCAGATCGCGAAATTATTTCTTACCAGCCACCGCGAGAGCGAGGAGGCAAAATTACAGCTCCTTCAGTGAGTGTTCGCAGCCAGAATTTCAGATTGGATCCCGCCGGGCATTTATTTGATATGCAGGAAGATCCTGGTCAACGAGTTAATGTCGCCAGACAACACCCGGATGTGGTTAAAGAATTGAAACATACCGCTGACAACTTCATTGCCGAACTGGGCGAAATCCCCACGAAAGATACGCGGCCATTTCCAATCGGTGGCAGCTCCATTACGATTCTCCCTGCACGCGATGGAGTGGAACATGGATCGGTTAAACGGAGTACCTCTGCCCCGAACTGCTCCTACTTCACCCATTGGACAGGTGCTGAGGACAATCGCATCACCTGGAATGTGGAGGTACTGGAACCAGGTGATTATGAGGTCTCTATCTACTACGCCTGTCCCGCCAAGGATGTCGGTTCCACGTTCGAATTGACCTTAATTGGAAGTCGAATTGAGGGAAAAGTCGAAGTTGCGAACGACCCACCACTGGTTGGAGCAGAGTTCGACCGAACTCCTGATCGGGGAGGAGAGTCCTATGTCAAAGACTGGAAATCTCTAGATGTCGGCAGCCTTAATCTGAATCAGGGAGTGGGAGAGCTCACATTAAGAGCACTGGAGGTAACGGGGGACGAAGTCATGGAAGTCCGACTGATTCAACTGCTCAAAAAACAGAAGTGAGTCAGAGTTAACAAGAAAAAGCCGAAGCAGGGCTGAACCTGCTTCGGCTTTTTTGTTTATCAGTAGGCTTGAAGCACTACCTGTTGTTATTCACAACAGTGGTTCTCACCTTCGTAATCTTTGATTTTTTCGAGTCGTCTGGCGTGGCGTCCCCCTTCGAACTTGGTTTCGAGCCAGATTTCAACCATGCGGTGTACCAGTCGGTCACCGAGTAAATCGGCTGAGAGACAGAGCACGTTCGCGTCGTTGTGCAGTCGACTCATTTCGGCTGTCAGGTCGTCGTGACAGGGGTGCGGCACGTACGTCAGCAAATTTGTTGGCGACGATACACATCCCCATTCCAGTACCACAGATCAGGATTCCCCGATCGACTTCTTTACGGGATACGGCGCGGCAACTTTGGATGCATAGTCCGGGTAATCAACGGACTCTTCACCATTCGGACCAAATCCTCTCCCTCATGGCCCAGTGATTTGAGCAAATCGAGGATTTTACCTTTTACATCAAAGCCGCGATGGTCGCTGGCCACGGCAATTTTCATAACGATAGACCTATTGATCGGTTAATTGAATATTTTCAACAATCTCACGAACGTATTGTTCGATTTGTGTTTTACATTCTTCATAATGAGCACGCCCTCCGCCGATGGGATCAGAAACATCCCGTCCATCAGGAGAAAGTAATCGAGCCCGGTCGTGAATGTCGGGTCGAACCGACAACAGCGAATCGAGATGCCCGCGCGTCATAACGTAAATATAATCCGCTTGATCCAGCAAACGATTTGTCAGAGGTTGACTCTGATGAACTGAAAGATCGGCACCAACCTCAGCCACCACTTCAACTGCTTCAGCACTGGCTCGCAAGCCGGGCGGGGCAGAGAGACCGGCAGATTCAACCATGAATCCCCGATCCAGCAATTCATCTTCCTGACAGTGTAGCTTATCGGCAAGAAGTTTGCGGAATAAAACTTCTGCCATCGGGCTGCGACAGGTATTACCTGTACACACAAACAGATACATATCGCTGGCTAATCTCCTTAAAGTTGCCGCCGAGACAACTCCTTTCTCAATTAATTCCCAGTGGGAATCGGTGACATGAACCACGGAAGCGGGTTGTCCATACCGGCTCTGACCATCATCAATTACGAGAGCTGCTTGATTTCCCAGGAATTCCTGCACTTCTTCAATGTTGGTCAATAGCGCCGAGCCGCCCCAGCATTCTTTAATAGTGACCAAAGGTGCAGGCAGCAATTTCATTGCGTCCTGAATCGCATCGTGCGCCGGTACCCGATACTGTACGCGATTTTCATTTTCAAGCAACTCCCTGACAGGGGAAGAAAACAGAAAGCAAGGTTGGTGACGATTCAGCTCGATCGGGAAGTGGAAACGAGAGATTTACAGGTCCCGGCCAGCACCGACGGCTGAGTTTCCGGCCGATACCCTCTAATCTCCCGGTGTAGTCCGCTAGCTGAGCCCCGCTTTTGAGGGCCAGAAAACAGCTTCCCGATTTATTCTCTCCCGGATTTATGGACTCCAGAATCGATTTGAGCCGCTCAGCAGCAGATTCCTGCAGGCTGTAGCCAGCCACCAGATAGGAGGTTTCCGAGGGAAATGCGACAATTTCTCCGTCAGCCAAAGCCTGTACAGCAAGATGGATGATGTCCCGGGGATCGTCTGAATTTCTGATATTCAGGATTTGTGACATAGAGGCTTCGATTGGAGATCAGACTATTGAATATTTAAAGTGCGCAGGATTTACGAATTTTCAAGACTGAACTGGAAACTTTAGGTTTGTGAAATCCGTTTTTTTGTTGTCTGCTACGCAAAGTCACTATACTGTGCACGAAATACCTCTTCAAGCAGAGCTTTTTATCAAATTCAAGAACCAGGCAGTATTGTATTGCGAACAGCAGAACATTCAGAGAAAATCAGGGTTCGTTCTGCAAATATATAATGCTACCAGACGAATAAGACAGCAACCTGCCGGGTATGCCTACTCTGCACTCAACCCCTGACTTATTTCAATATTGTGTATATAGACTGAAAGTACATACGCGAAATCATGCAACTGAAGCGACGCGGATCACGAATTAAAAGTCTCTCCAAACGAATGTTTCGCCGACTGGTCGAGTTTAAGGGATTCGCCGGCTCCCATTCGAACAATACCGGGAGCACGTACAGCAACATTACGATGGCCCCGCTGGTGCCGTGTTGGCTTTGGCCAGTTTAATCTCCTTGCATGAACCTCTTGTCGGTCATTTGATTCGGGGAAAAAGTTTGATGTCAGCCAGCGAAAATCGCTGCTCGATGTCGGTTCCGGAGCAGGACGGATCCTGGGACATCTTCTCAAAGAGGTAAACATCGATGCCAACTTCGTGGCGTTTGATCTTTCCTATCAAATGCTCAAACGGGCTCGCATTCGTTTGAAAGATGATCGTCCCAACTTTATCTCTGGCGATCTGATGCAACTTCCGTTTGCCGATGAGAGTTTGACTGCATTACCTGCGGGTGGGTAATTGAACATCTCCCGGATCCCATTCCCGGCGAAAGAAATGGGACGCGTCCTGACACCTGGCGGAAGTATCCTCATCATGGCAACAGAGGACACCTTTGCCGGAGCGATGACCAGCCGAACCTGGAAATGCCGTACCTACAATCGTAAACGTTTCCAGGAAGCGTGCGAGAAAGCCGGGCTGCAGTGGAAGTCGAACTCTGGTTCAGCAAAATTCATCGCTTCTTTAACCTGGGTGGAATTCTGGTGGAACTGACTCGCGATGACATCCAGGCGATCGCAGTGGAAACAGATCGAACGCAGAACTGCGAGGAAGTGACCTCCAACCAGAATTCAGAAAGTACCTCTGATCTGGCCGCCAGCCTGTAGTTCACTTTTGTGACTAGAGACGGCAATCACAGTTGTCAGTCTTCGTATCGATTCTGATTCCAGTCTTTGGCAACTTCACACAGAGTCTTCAAAGTTTCTCGATTGGCGCTACAGGCGACGATCCCCGGTAGACGCAACATACTGGCGCGCTCATCCATCCAGAGTTCATCAAAATTGACCGGTTCGGAATTGTGCGCCCACAAGGCGTCGCCTCCCAGAATGCGGGCAATTTGTAGAGAAACCGGGAAGTCATAAATATTGGGGGTGTGAATTAAAGAACCTCCAAACTCCCCCCGGGCAAACAACTCGTAGATGCAGCCAGGCATCTCACTCGGTATGACCCCATTCAACCCCGCTTCGGTCACCTGCCGCGCTTTCTCCGGGTCGTGCTGCTGAAAACCAATCATATAGATACTTGGTGAATCAGCGCGGTTCTCAGCCTGGATGGGCTGCATGCTGTCCAATACCTCTCGTGCCGGTCGCGATGGGTCATCAAATCCACAGCGAATGGTTTCTCCCACTGCTTCGACCCACATCCCATGCTCTCCCGTTTCAGGGATGTAAACGAGTGAATAATGAACAGTCTCTCGAGAGCGGAGGTTTAGCATCACTGCATAACCATTCCCGGAGTGATCACGGTACTGTTTGGTTCCATCAATCGGATCGAGGCAGATAGTATACGGGGCATCCATAGCGAAACGCCCCATATCTCCTGTGACCTCTTCGGCTTCCAGGCGGCATGTTTGAAAGATTGGATCTTCATCACGTAATGCAGCGACGACCAACTCCTGTACGCTCAAGTCTGCCAGTGTAAGCGCATCGGTTGTCGCATAACCTGATTCTTTGCTATCGACGCTGATATTGTATTGCCGCAGCAACTTGGCCACTGCGCCTGCCCAGCGCAGAACAGATGGCATTTTCAGAGCCAGCGCATCAGTTATCTGTTTCAGTTCCATGATCGATCTCTTTCAGTCTTATTCCGAAGCATTGGGCTGGTTAACCTGTGTAGCGACCACCATATCGCCCCGGCATGACAAACGCCAGTTCGAGAGGCCTGACACCTCAGAACATCCCCTTTATGAAGATAACTCCACTCAAAAGGAGCTGGGGAGAGGTACACATTTATCTCTATAAGAAACCCGGACCAGCAACAGAAATGTGACTGTCAATTGATGTGGCACACAACTTAGTATGGTAAAGTAGTGAACTCGATCTCCAACGCCGTGTTTGACAAACACTCATGAGGACTCTTCTCCATGATATCGAAACTTTGCTGTCTGCTGCTCGGACTTTTCAGTTTTTCCTGTCTTACAGGCGCCAATCCTCTGGCTGCTCCTGGAATCACAAGTCTGACCAATCCAAAAGTCGAATTCACGGTCTCCACCAGTGGATCAGTTCAGCTCAACTCCGGGGAAAATGTTCTCGTCATCGTGAATAATGGAGCAGGGCAGACCTCACTTACACCAGAACACAAACCTGGATACAACGGAATCGCATATTGGGGACACCGGGAACGCAAAGATAACCTCTTCGTGCCTACTTACGCCGGATTGAATTTTGAGCACATCCACGATGGCACCAATAAAGAACGGCACGTCCTCTTTGAGCCACGTCATAACCCGATGGAGATGCGCATCATCAATGAACGAACGGTCGAGTTGTACCAGGCGCCGACTTCAAACTGGAAACTCGAGAGCTGTGGACGGTATGAACTGAAAGCAGATGGAACGATAGAATATACCTTCGAATGTATTCCCCGCGCTAATACCTTCTCGCAGAACTACATCGGATTATTCTGGGCAAGTTATATTCATCAGCCTGAAAAGATTGGGATTAATTTCTGGGGAAGGGAAAGTATCGAGGTGAATTCAGAACCGGAGTGGGTACATACCATTTCACCCGAACATGGAAAATTGAGTACCCATCCCCCTGCTGATTATGCTTACAACATTCCGTTTGACGAGGGTTTTGCACTTACACTGGCCAATCATCCTTCAGGTTACGTCTATATGGCCCCGGGTTACTATGGAGTCAGCCACGATATGGCCTTTGTGCAGTTGTTCCGGCAGCGAGATCAAATCTGGTTTGCTCAATCTCCCACAGGGGGTGGTGATAAAAACCCTGCCTGGGATTTTCAATGGTTTATCCCCAACTACAAAGTTGATGAAGCATATGGGTTTGTGATGCGCGCGGCTTATTTCCCCTACACCAGTCACCAGGATGTTCTCGATAAAGCGGGTTTATTAATGGAAGAATTAAATAGCGACTCAGAGGAATAAATCCTGCTTCGACCGAGCAGTTTCATCACTCAGGGTGCAGGCTGATAATTCTTAACCAAGCTCTTTATTCAAAAGGCATTCTGCTTGAACTTCAGCACCGGAAATGTGATTATGTTCAGTTACTGAAATGATCTTCGAGATACCCGAGCGTTCGCTCCACGTTGCATTTCAGACAACTTGATGTCACATCCAGCAAAGAGCAGATTATGCCGTTCACAATCAATGGAATTGGTACCACATTTTCCGGCAGAAAGAACACCTTCAAGTACCAAGGGACTTGTGAGTTCTGCGGTCAACAAACCATGTTGACCGATTACGAGACGCTGCATTGCATCTGCGTGCTGTTCGTCCCGCTGATCCCCTTGGGGCGAAAACGAGTTATAGGAGAATGTTCCCTCTGCAATCGATCGCGCGTCTCGAAGCTGAAAGACTGGGAGGCAGCGGTTGAGACAACATTAACTGAAAAAATGCGGACGATGAGAGAGAACCCGCAAAATCTCGATGCCGCAATTGATTTGCATAAAACCTTCCAGGAATCATGCAAGCCGGGAGAAGCAACCGAAATCGCCAAAGTAATTCGGGAACGATTTTCGAATTCGCCGAAGGCTCTCTTTTATCTCTCGAACTGGTACGAAAGCATTGGAGACCGCCGCGAAGCGCATGCCTGTGTCGAGAAAGTTTATGAGCTCGATCAGGGAAGTAATAAAGCTAAACAGGCGATGGTGGTCGTGCATATCGACAACGGACAGATGGACCGCGCCGAAGCGATGCTGAAAGAGATGAAGCAGAATGGAGAGACTTTCGATTCACAGCTGCTGGTAATGCTGGCCCAGGCATATCGTGATAAAGGTAATCAACAGCGATCCAACCAGATTATCGAGTACCTGAAGAAAAACGATCCCCAGGCAGCCCGCAGGGTTAAGTTCAATCGTTCCACCAGAAAACCCGTCAATCAAATCGAACTGGCACAGAATACGAAGCATTCCCTCATTTCCAGACACCCCTGGTTGATTGGGGTGGCTGTGGTGCTGCTTATCATTGCTTCTATTTCGCTCTCTTCGTTCTACATCCAGGGTCATCGCCAGGTCTTTGTCATGAACGGTTTAAGCAAGCCGATACAGGTTGATATTGATGGTGAGCAACACAGCATTCCTCCCCTGACAAATCAGGAAATCTCTGTGGCTGAAGGGGAACATCAGGTGAAACTGGTTGGCCCACCTGAAGAGTTGCCGGGACGAGCTCCTTATGACTTTAAGATTGAGTCGAGTTTCATGGGTCGCCTTGTGGACAAAACGATCACTGTGCTCGATCCATCCGAATCGGCAATTTATCTCAAAGAGGTCGAGTTTTACTCCGACGACATGAATGATGACTTCTTTGAAAAAGCACGCAACGCTTCGCAGGTCTATATGTTCAAAAAGGTAACCCAGTTCGATGACATTGATTTTCCTTTTGAGGATTTGCCTCAGGAAATCATGGTTTCAGATAAATCGAACAAAAAAGTACATGAGCGATCTGCACTTACGTTTGTGGAAGGTGTGAACGGAGGGGCGCTATTTCTTATCCGCCAGCTGAACTCCGGCAAATTGAAGGAAGAGCAGATCGATGCACAAGTGCGACAATATATCCAACGTTTTCTTCCAGCAGAGGAAGAACTGGGCGACGCACCCCTGGAGCCTGAACTGGGATCGCTACTTAACTCGTATGCGCAACTGATTGATGAAAACCAGATCGTTTATTATGAGAAAATGCTTGAAAAATGGTTAATTCAGACGCCAGATGCTTATTACTGGGCTGATATTTATCTGAGCATGATGCAACGCCTGAATCAGTTGGATGCTGGTATCGCAAAGTTGCAGGAATGGGGGGACAAATATCCGGATAACCCCACTTTCAAACACATGAAAGCTCAGAGTCTGCAATCGCTGGCTACGGATCTGGAAGTCTATTCAACTCTTTTTGAACAGAACCCCGATCAATACCTATTCAGCTCTGCTTATAGAACTGCGCTGGAAGGGTCAAAACAGTACGAGAAAGTTCTGGAAGTCGAACAACAGGCACATGCGATTCGCAAGCAAAGATATGAAGAGGATGCTGCGCAATATGAAGAAGTGGCTGAAAGTGAAAATACGTTTAAATTTCCGGAAGAGAGCAACTCGATCACTACTCTCACCGCTCTGATGGCCCTGGGTGAGCAGGAGAAGATTGATAAAATCTTCACCAGCAGTTTGCGTTCGAATGCTTTGAGTAATGACCATATTTCATTTCGGATTCGAAATCTGCTGAACCAGGACCGTCTTCCTGAACTGAGAGACGAGATGAACTCCTGGATAGCAGGTTATCACGAGGAATACGGTTCCGACTCTGACTGGATCGATATTTATCCTGAGGCAACTTTGTTGATCTGGCAGAAGAAGTATGCAGAGGCCCTGGAACTGGTTCAGACCGGGGAATACAAAATCGACTACGTCGATTATCTGGTAGAATTGATTCTTCTGACCAGGCCTGACTACCAAACCGAGCTTGAGAATCTCAGGAAGCAACTGGAAGAGGAAGACGGTGAAGCCTATCCAAGCTATCAACTTTTCGATATCAAGTTAATGGAAGCGATCAAACTACAAAGTGAAAACAAAAACGACGACGCAATAGCCGCCATACGCGAATATTACGAAAATGAATTCTCTGATTTCACCCTGGATTATAAAGTCAAACAAGCACTCTTTGCTGAAAACCTCAGTTGGGAAGAACTGTATGACTTGCCTGTCTCGGAAGCAAAACGGCGATTAATCTTCTGTTACCTCGGCCTGAAGCATGATCAGTTATTCATCCCGGTAAAAGAATACCTTGGTGATTATTACTCCACTTACACCTTGGGCTATCACCTGGTTGATACTGTCCTGAATGAGGAACGAAAAAAGCCTGAGAATACAAATCCTGTTCCCGAGCCCGAGGTCGATGAAGTAACCAGCGATATAGACTCACCAGCCAAAGCGGAACGACCTGCTGATCAACCAGAAGTAGAACCAGCGACAGCAGAATAGTTTCCAGGATCACATCCATTCTAGATTTGCACATTTCCCTGCTTAATGAGTTCGCGGCTAAGCATTGCCGTGTGATCGAATCGACAATTCGCCAGCAGGTTTGTGGCATTGGCATCCGGCCAGACAATACTCGGGTTTCCTCGCGTCTCGCTGGAGCCCAGAAACGTGCAGCCTGTCAGAATTGTGTCTTCACATCTCCTCAGATGAGATCCCTCCTGGAATGCCGTCGAACACTTGCACTCCGGAGATACTCATGCGGTGACAATCTAAAAGTTCCACCAGGCCCCCCCGCTCGGAGGCATTGGGAAAGGAGTCTTTTTTACCGTAGATGATCGATCCCGAGATATTACTGTGATCGCAATTTACAAACCGGATGCCGGTACTGTCCTGCGTATTCTTATAATCTTCGTTGTAACCAAAACAGTTGGACCCGACGACAATTTGGGTGGAATCCTCTACGAGAAGATTTCTCAGGTCACTATTCCCCAAATGATTCCCACTGATAGTAACCCCCAGGGCAGAGGTGATGTGAATGTTTGTCTCCTGGCTGGTAATCATATTCCCGGTGATCGTCCATAAACCGAACTTGCCATTTCCTTCAGTCTGCGAACCAATAATGCGTATATTGGCCCCTCCCGGGGAGGGGGTTGCCTGGATGGTATTGCTCGCAATGGTCCCTTCGCGAACTGATCCATCCTGCAGGTCGATATAGATCTCTGCGGTGGGAACATCCCCCAGACCAAAGACTTTATCGTTGTTGTACTCGATGTCATTGCCGGTGATGTGAAAGTTTCGAATCTCTCCTCCTTCGATACGAATTCCTCCCAGCCGGTTATAGCTGATGTGACTGTCCCCCACGATCGCCTGATGCAGATTCACATGGTCGAAGAAAATACCGACACCGGTATTGTGGTAGATGTGGCATCCATCAACCACCACGTTCCGGGCCCGTTCCGTAATATGAATTCCATGATGCACATTACGAATCAGCACTCCCGTAATCGTCGGTTGCATCACTCCTTCAATCTGAATTCCGACCGCTTCGGGATGTCTTCCTTCAATTTCGAGATTGGCCACCTGAGGCATACGTTCTTTCGCCCACTCTTCCGGTCGAAAGGTAAGGGGATCAGCAGACTTGCCATGCGAAGCTTTGAGAAAAAATGCAGGACCCGGACCCGCCATGATGATCTTCGCCACACCTCCATGACCATGAATTGAGCGACGACCAACCTGGGCCAAATCGATTAGGATGGGGCGGGTAATCAGGTAGTCTCCGGCGGGGATCTCAACCGGGCCATCTCCGTTCTGGACAGCATGCTGAAAAGCTTCGGTGTCATCGACCTGGCCATCACCCACTGCGCCGAAATTTTTCACATTACTCATTCGATTAAAACTGCTTTCCAATCTGGAACAGGTGTGCTGAATACTTTTCTGATAGACAACTGATTCCAGTGTAATCCTGGAACCAGGGGAAGAACAACCACCTCGCTGGTTCTATAGAATACATGCAGTTTCAAAACCTTTGGATTTCGTTATTTTTCCCTCTCAGAATGTCATTCGGTTAGAATAAGTAATTCGCTTCCTGTACATTACACTCATCAGGCTGAGTACCTGTTTCATCTTCAGTTTCAATGCAGGTTAGAATTTTCCGCTCCATGGATTATGAATTAAATAGTCGGGCTCTGTTCACCATCGAAGAGGCTCTGGAAATTGCTGATGAACTTCGTATTGAAGTCCATCAACTCGAAAACGGAGCGCGTATTCTCGACTTTGGAGTTAACGCCATCGGTGGACTTGATGCCGGTATCATGCTCGGTTCGCTCTGCCTGGCAAACCTGGGAGATTTATTTATCTCCCAACTTCCTCTTGGCGACTTAACCTGTCCCCACGTGAACATTTCGACGGACCATCCAGTCGCTGCCTGCCTGTATAGCCAGTATGCCGGCTGGAACATCAATGTCGGTAAATATTTCGCCATGGGCTCAGGTCCGATGCGAGCTGTTGCTGCGGTTGAACCGCTCTTTGAAAAACTGGATTTCTCGAAACATCCGACGAAGTTGTCGGAATTCTGGAAAGCCATCAATTACCCACGGAGGAAGTTATCGAATTTATCGCCAGCAAAACCAATGTGAAACCCGAAGATGTGATACTGGCAGTCGCCCCCGCCTCCAGTCTGGCAGGTTCAATTCAGGTCATCGCCCGCTCTGTGGAAACGGCTCTGCACCAACTTCACGAACTGGGGTTTGATTTATCACGGGTGAAAAGTGCCGTAGGAACCGCTCCACTCGCACCGGTTGCTCCGGATCCCTTAACTGGCATTGGCTGGACTAACGACGCCATTCTTTATGGGGGACGTGTCCAACTCTGGGTGACGGGCGATGATGAGTCGTTGCAGCAAATCGGCCCGCAGGTTCCAGCCAATTCCTCCGAGAAATTTGGTGAGCCTTTTCTAACTTTATTTGAAGAAGCAGGTCGCGATTTCTACAAACTCGATCCGGCGTTATTCAGCCCGGCCGAGGTAACCTTTCAGAATCTGACAACAGGTCGCACCTGGCGCACGGTGAACTTCGTCCCGATGTTTTAAAGCAATCCTTCGGCTGGTAAGTTCGAGCGGTTCAATTCAAAGCGGTATGCAGAGTTGCAAGTAGACGTTCGAGATCTTCTGCGGTGTTATAACCATGAATGGCAATGCGTAATCGCCCGGCATGATACATTACGTGTATCTCTTCCTTGAGAAGTTGCTGATAAATTCTCTCGGCATCGGGATGTGTGAAAGCGATGATCCCCGCACGCGATGCCGGTGAAGCAGGAGTCAGCAGATTGACATCCAGCTTTTGCAGCTCAGCATAACAATGCTCCACCAGAGGTCGGCAATACTCATCAATCGCTGTTACGGAACTCTTACGGATGTATTCCAACCCCGCCCGGATTGGATAGATCGCCGGATAGTTCGGCATACCGACCGAGAAACTGGCGGCTCCTTTTTTGGTGACGGTTCGTTCAAACCGATCGGCTTCAAATGCATTCTGTAAATTGAACCAGCCCCCGGCAGGGACAGTCCATTCTGTTTCCCGGTGCTTGGGAACACCCACCAAACCACCCCCATGACTGGCGAGAATCCATTTATGGGTCGAACTGATGATGAGGTCGACATCGTTCAGATCGAGTGGAATTCTTCCGAGGGCCTGGGTCACATCGAGTGCCAATAATGCATTTGAATTATCTCGAACAATTTCGCGGACGGCAGGAAGATCGATTTTAAATCCATTAAAAAAACTGACGAGCGAAGTCGTGACCAAACGAGTTCTGGGGGATAATAACTCCTTCAGGTCGGCTGGATCGAGAATGTAGTCGCGAGACTTCCAGACTTTGACTGTTGCGGGACAACTCTCCTGCAACCAGGGAGTCGCCCCCGCCGGAAAGTCGAGATCGTTGATGATGACCTCATCACCTTCCTGAAGCTGTAAAGCGAGTGCGGCCAGATTAAATGCTTCCGAGGAGCAGGAACAAAAACTGACTTCCTCTGTCGATAACCCGTACGCATAAGCAAGTTCGACTCGGGCGGCTTCCCAGACTTTTTCATGCCGAGCGCGCCCCGCCATGCCGAGTAATTTATCCTCACCGTACTGACGAAGTGCTTCCAATACAGTTGCGGGGGGGATCCCTTCCGCTGCGGTATTAAAATAGCTGCGATTTGAAAGAGAAGAGAAATCCTGTAAGCGCGATTCCGGTGTAAGCATAATGATTGAAGTCGTATTCAATTGGAGAGGAGGGGAGCGAGTCGTTCTCTGTAATCAATCACAGAGATCAAGCCAGAATGTCATGCACAACTTCACCAGCCACATCGGTCAGCCGGAAATCACGGCCCGCATAACGATAAGTTAGCTTGAGATGGTCTAGACCCAACAGATGCAACAATGTCGCATGCAGGTCGTGAACGTGAACTTTGTTTTCTACTGCATAGAAACCGTATTCGTCGGTTGCGCCATACGAGAGGCCTCCCTTAACTCCTGCCCCGGCCATCCACATGGTGAAGCCTTCCGGGTTGTGATCGCGACCGTCGTCACCACCACCTTGCACTGTGGGTGTTCTGCCAAATTCACCTCCCCAGAGAACGAGGGTATCTTCCAACAGACCTCGCTGCTTCAAATCTTGCAGTAAACCCGCGATAGGTTTATCGACTTCTTTGGCATTAATCGGATGCTCTTTGCGAAGCTCGCCATGCTGATCCCATTGTACCCGCGTGTTACTGTGTGTGATTTGCACAAAGCGAACTCCCCGCTCACAGAAGCGCCGCGCCATCAGACATTGACGCCCGAAGTCCGCTGTTTCTTCTTCATCGATTCCGTAGAGATGATGAGTTGCTGCTGTTTCCTGATGAATATCGATCGCGTCAGGCATTTCGGTCTGCATGCGGAAAGCGAGTTCAAATGAGGCAGTACGCGCTTCCAGGGCAGATTCGGGACCTGTGCGGGAGAGCAAATCCTGATTCATCTGGCGAATCAAATCGAGTTGTACCCGTTGCGACCTCGGCGAGAGCTTCAAGTTCTCAATAAACTGTACGCGAGCCTGTTCTGACGAAAGACTGGCATTACCCAGGGGTGTTCCCGAGCAGGCAGCAGGAAGAAAGGCTGAGTTCCAGTTTTTCACACCACCATGAGCCAGAGTGGGGCAGATGGTAATGAAACCGGGGAGGTTCTCGTTTTCTGAACCGAGGCCATAATTGACCCAGGAACCCATGCTGGGCCTTACAAAGTTATCGCTTCCTGTGTGTAATTTCAGAGCAGCTCCCCCATGGGCGGGATTCGTTCCGTGACACGAATTCAAAAAACAGATCTCATCGACACATTCCGCCACATGAGGAAAGAGTTCACTCACGTGCTTACCGCATTCACCGTACTGTTTGAACTTCCACGGCGAAGCGAGCAGGTTTCCGGTCGGAGCGAATTGCACCCGGGGTTTATCGAATGGAAGTTCCTTACCGGTATCTTCCTGCAATTTGGGTTTGTAATCGAAGGTATCAACCTGCGAAGGCCCCCCCTTCATGAAGAGGAAAATAACTCGTTTCGCGCGAGGTTCAAAATGCGTCTGTTTTTCGGCAGCATTTGTTTTCGCAGCAGCTTGCAGAGATTCCCCCGTCAACATGGAAGCGAGCGCCAGGTAACCGAACCCGACGGACGACTTCTTCAGCATCTGTCGTCGGGAACCCGTCCAGCGGAGGACTTCCTGGTAATCTTCAAAATCACGTTGTTTCATCGTCATTCGTTCTCAATAAATGAGTTTTATCCAGGAAAACTACTATCGGAGGTAAGTAAATTCATTGGCAGCGAGCGTCGCATGACAGAGTGCCTGCCACGCAGCTAATTCAACCTCAGTAGAGCTCGCCTCAGGGTGCTCACTTCGCCAGACATCTGGGAACTGTTCCAAAAAACTGGAAATACGAGCTAATTCTGTATCCGTAGGTAATCTTCCGTAGCTGGTTTCATAGAGCAGGTTGATCCGTTTCCCGATATCTGGTTCACCCTCAACTATATTTTTTGCCAGATTCGTTGTCTGTTCATCGATAAATGGGGAGTTCATTAGAAACAGGGCTTGTGTCGGTACAGTGCTCGTCTGGCGATCGCCGTTGAGAACACTTGCGTCGGAGTAATCAAAGAGTGCAAAGACGGGATGCAGGTGATTACGAATCACTGGTAGATAGATTGATCGACGGGTATTGCTGTAATCGACATTTTCTTTGGACTCATGATTGAAGACAAATTCGCGATTGTTCACGTTGAGCAGATTTCCCCCATCGTGCGATCCAGCGTGCCGGAGACAGCCAGGATGGCATCCCGGATTGACTCAGCCTCGATACGACGAGCATGGTAACGCCAGAACCAGGCGTTACCCGGATCTCGTTCTGCATTCTGTTCGTCGTAACTACTACTCAGTTGATAGGTATTCGACAGCATCATCAGCCGGTGCATCTCTTTGAGAGAGTACCCTTTTTCCTGGAAGGTCACTGCCAGCCAGTCGAGCAGGGCGGGATGCGTGGGAGGAGTTCCCTGCAAACCGAAGTTATCAGGACTGGGCACAATCCCTTCGCCGAAATGCCACCGCCAGAGACGATTCACCATCACCCGGGCAGTCAACGGATGCTCGGGATGGGTGAGCCATTCCGCCAGTTCCAGGCGTCCACTTTCATCTTTCGGAATATCAAATGAATTGGAAATTTCAATGACACCAGGAAAACCTCGCTCGACTGTCTCTCCTAAGGTCAGATGTGACCCACGAATATGTATGGGAACATCTTCAATCTCCCCATCCTTCACACTCATTGCCGTGGGAAGCGTAGGAAAGCTCTTGGCGATTTCGGTCTCTTTGTCCCGCAGTTCTTTTAGTTTTGCTTTTTCATCTTTAGTGAACTGAGTCTCTGGTTTCTCTGGGAGCTGCGCATTATCAGCCAGCCGTTGTTTCAAGGCATCTGTCGCTGAGGCAATAAAGGCAGTGATTTCCTCTTTTTGAGCCGCCAGGTCTTTTTCTTTCGCCGCCAGTTCAGCTTCCTGTTCGGGAGTTGCGATCCGGTTTTCATTCCAACGGGCGACAATCTTGAACGACTCCATTGTCTGCGTGCTTTTCATGATCCCCGCGAGCGAATAATAGTCGGCCTGGGCGATCGGATCGAATTTATGATCGTGGCATCGGGCACAGCCCAGGGTTAAGCCCATGACTGAGCGCCGATGGTATCGAGCTGTTCGTCGATGATATCCATCTGCATCTTCGTCGAATCGACTTCCGCCAGGACCTTGGGCCCCAAAGAGAAAGCCGGTCGCAACCAGGTGTTCGTTCTTCAGACGATAATCGTCCCCGGAATCGAGCAGGTCTCCCGCCAGTTGCTCTTTCAGAAATAAGCCGTACGGTTTGTCTTCATTCAAGGATTGGACGACATAGTCTCGGTAGCGCCAGGCATTACCGTGAGCAACGTTCTCATCAAGCCCGTTGGAATCGGCATACCGAGCGACATCCAACCAGTGGCGACCCCAGCGTTCGCCATAATGAGGTGAATCGAGCAAGCGATTGATCACTTTCTCAAACGCTTCAGGGGTGTCATCTTCCAGAAAGTCCGCGATCTCTCCCGGTGTGGGAGGAAGCCCTGTTAAATCGAACGTCGCCCGACGAATCAACGTGCGTTTGTCAGCCGGGGGGACAGGTTCCAGAGAGTGCTCCTCCAGTTTTTGCATGATGAACGCATCAATCGGGTTCACAACCCAGGAGGAAAGTTCTGTCTCCGGCACGTCCGGTTTATGCACAGGTTGAAAGGCCCAATGTTTCCGTCCTTCTTCAAGATCAATTCCTGTTTTTTGACTGGGAAGTGTTACTTCGCTACTTTCGGGATGCGGAGCACCCATTTCAATCCAGCGGGTTAAATCAGCCACGGCGGACTTGGGAAGCTTTCCATCCGGTGGCATTTGCAATGTGCCATCCTGATACCCAACTGCTGTAATCAACAGACTACTGGCCGGTTTTCCAGGAATAATCGCCGCACCCGCTTTGCCCCCTTTGAGCATGCCCGCCAGTGTATCGAGCCGGAGATCTGATTCAGCGGTATCTTCGTTGTGGCAATCGAGACAGGACTCCACGAGTAACGGACGAATTTTTGTTTCGAAAAATTGTAGCTCTTCGGCAGTGGGTTGTTCGGCAGCAATCGCCCAATGAGTCGTACTACAGAACATCAGCGCAAAGAGAGCGAATACCAACGCTCGCTGGTGTTTACTGCATAGAATGATAAATTCACTGAAAACGTTAACCATCAATGTCGCCATTCCTTGAATTGATCACTGAATCGACCAGTTCTACTTCGTGTGATGTTTCTTCTTTATCCGATTCTGGTAACGGGCTGAATTCGGCGACGATTTTTCTCGCCGTTTCCTTCAGTAACAGGGGAAGTGCCTCCCGGTCCACGGCCTCTTCAACGCGCGTCAAATAGGAAATACAAAGGACCCCTAATAAACTGTTATTTCCTTTCAGAATGGGAACCGCACAGTCCTTTACTCCCCGCATGATCGGGCTGTCTGCCAGGTCATATCCGTTGACTCGAATCTGTTTTAATTCCATTTCAATCGATTCAATCACATCGGAAGTCTCGCAAACGCGTTCCCAGTATTGAGCGAGTTGCTTGCGTGTCATGCAGGCGAGGGCGACGCGTCCCGAGATCCGCTGATGAAGTTGAAAGGCCGCCCCCACTCGTACAGCGAGGGAGACATCCGCCGGGCATTCCGCTCGGGCCACAACCATCATCCGGTCCTGCACGACAATATTCAGGTGACACGATTCACCCAGTTCGTCAACGAGTCGCTCCATATGCGGCAACGAACGCGCAACCAGGGCTTGTGTCGAGTAGTTGCGGGAACCGAGCTCAAACATTTTTGTGCTGGCTCGATAACGCTGCGCTTCGTCCCGCAATAAATAACCCCGATTCTGCAGGGCGGTCATAATGCGGAAAAGTTCCTGCTTGGTCCGCCCCAGCTCACGTGCGATATCAGTGAGATTCATCGCATGCGGGGCTTCGGCCATCAGCTCCAGAACATCCAAACCTTTTTCGAGTGCTGGAGCACGATACGAGGTTTTGGAGTCGTCGTTATTTTTAGAAGTTTTGCTCATGAAATACAGTCTCACATTTGAGACCTGCTCTGTCAAGCATAAGTATTTGCAAATATGAGCGTCTGCGGGAAGGAAATCATTTGGCGATTCTGGTTCTGCCTAATTCTGTTTTTTAAGTAACTCAGTCAGATCATGCACCAGAATTTCAGCCACATTCATTCCATTAACCTGTTCCAGAGCGCGCCAGCCGGGAACACCATTCACCTCAAGAATATAAGGCTCACCACTGACACAATCATACAACAGGTCGACCCCTGCAAACAACACGCCAGTGATCTCTGCCGCCCGGAGAGCAAGTTTCTCTTCTACCTCAGTTAACTGATAATAAGTGGGGGTTCCATCCACAGATATATTGGTACGAAAATTCTTACCAGCCAGCCGCTTCATTCCCCCAATCAACCGACCATTAAAAATCAGCCCGCGGATATCGGCTCCTTCGTGCTGAATGAACTTCTGCAGATAGATGACAGACGAGGTCGCTTCCAAAGTGCGGAATGTCCTCCAGGCGAGATCGGGATCAGAGAGTCTCACGATACCGCGCCCTTCTGAACCAAAGAGAGGCTTTACGACGACATCGCCCCCCAGTCCCTCAAAGGCAAGCATCGCTTGATTCGTCGACTCACAAACCTGGGTCGGTGGAACAGGGAGGCCGGCGGCCTGCAATCGACTGGATGTTAAATACTTGTCGATCGCACACTCCAGACTGCGGGGAGAGTTCAATACGAGCACGCCTGCTGCTTCAATGCGCGTCAGCAGATCCATTCTCCAGATCACCTGTTCGAGCGAACCGACCGGCATCGAACGGACTATCAGTACATTCAACTGTAATAAGTCATCCAGTTCTTCCGCTGAGAATTCGACTGCTGTATTCGCCAGAGCCGTTGCCTGCTGGTGGAAGTCGAGCAGGACAACATCATGTCCTGCAGAAACCAGCGCGCGGTGGAGTTCCTGGTAATACCAGCTTTCCGCATGACTTAAGATACCCACCTGCATACGGAATTATTCCTGCAATAAACTTCTTTCAAGCAACATAAAAGATTACAAGGCCGTTACATCTCGCGAATCAGGTCGGCAATCTCCTGTACCTTCTGGAGAGAGAGATCAAACAGATCCGTCTTTCTGAAGAAACCATGGATCATGCCTGGGCAATGATCGAACCGAACGGGAACTCCCTGTTCCTGCAACTTGCGACCGTAGGCAATTCCTTCATCAAGAAGTGGATCATACTCACAGGTGAGTAAATATGCCGGAGGCAAATTTTCCAGATCATCAGCCCGTAAAGGAGAGACAAGCGGGTCGAGTCGATCAAGCTCCTCAGGTACATACTGCTCCCAGAACCAGGCCATGGAATCTCTCGTTAACATATAACCTGTCGCATTTTCCCGGTAAGAGACCGTTTGCAGGTTATAGTCGGTGATGGGATAGATGAGGAACTGATACCCAATCTGCGGTCCCCCTTCCTGTCTGGCTTTTAGACAAACTGCCGCCGCCAGATTCCCACCCGCACTATCTCCCATGACCATCAATTTTTCGGCAGGAATATCCCACCACTTCATCATGGATGCGACCATGGAAGTGGCGGCGTAACAATCGTCAAGCGGTACAGGAAAGGGGTGTTCAGGAGCACAACGATATTCCACCGAGACCATAATGCATTCAGATCGATTGGAAACCGCACAGCAGAGGTGATCGTAGGCATCCAGGTAGCCAGTAACCCAGCCCCCTCCATGAAAATAAACAATTGCAGCTGGGGAAGATTGGAGCTCTTTCAATTTTGGATAATAAATGCGAATTTTAATCTGCCCGTTCGACACCGGAATCTCCAGATTGTCGATGTGGGCAACTGGCTCCGGAGTCCCTGCACTGGGCAGCACCATGCCCCGTAAGCGATCGAGGGACATCTCCGCCAGGGGAGGTAGATTCAATTTATTGTACTTCAGCAGAAAATCTTCTGCTTGTGGATCAAGTGGCATCGAAAACATGCATCCTTGTGAGTGATCGCCAGATTTACAGTTCCAGGGGGGCTGACAGCCCTGAATGGGGCTAGCGCTCTTTCGTTTTACTCAGTTATGCTCTATTCAGCAAGCGGTCCCCCTGTAGAGGATTCCAACAAATCGAGCCAAAAAAAGTTATTCACCACTCACCGGTTGATGTAGGCCTGACTGCGGTTTAGATTGAATATGAAGATTTTAAATTTTACCACGCCGACCGATCATCATGATGGGAATAATTTATGCCTCAACTGACTCTCTCCCGGAAATTCTGTTTTTTGATCCTCTTTCTAGTATTCATATCAAACGGATTGATGCTCAACGCCGCCGAGCCTGTCTCTCGGGGTTATTCGATTCCCATCATCGATATCTCCGCTGAAACGGACCGACAGATTATTGTCGACCGGGAACCTGGTCAGTACCTGGGGCATCCCACGACAGTCCTGCTGGAAGATAAAAAAACAATCATCGCCGTCTATCCCAAAGGACACGGGAAAGGGGGGATCGTCATGAAGCGATCTGAAGATGGGGGGCTGACCTGGTCGGATCGATTACCCGTTCCCGAAAACTGGTCGACCTCTAAAGAAGTGCCAACCCTCTATCGGGTCGTCGATCCAGCCGGTGTAAAACGGTTGATCATGTTTTCCGGTTTGTATCCAATCCGCATGGCGGTTTCAGAAGACGATGGCCAGAGCTGGTCCCCGCTGGAACCGATCGGCGACTTTGGTGGGATTGTGGCGATGGCTGACCTGGTTCGCCTGAAAAATGGTGATTACATGACTCTCTTTCATGATGATGGGCGTTACATACGCGAGGATAGCACACAGACAAAACCAATCGAATTCCATGTCTTCAAAACTCTCTCCTCTGATGGAGGTCTGACCTGGAGTCAACCTGAGGAAATCGCGTTTCTCCCGGATGCTCATCTTTGTGAACCGGGAATTATTCGATCACCCGACGGGAACCAACTTGCCGTTTTGTTCAGAGAGAATAGCCGCAAGCATAATGGCTATGTCATTTTCTCAGATGATGAAGGCCAGACCTGGACGGAACCTCGTGAACTTCCGGGGGCATTAACCGGCGACCGCCATCAGGCCCGCTACTCAAATGATGGTCGACTTCTGATTTCATTCCGCGATACGACTCTGGAGAGCCCGACCAAAGGAGACTGGGTCGCCTGGGTGGGAACTTATGAAGACATTGTCGAAGGACGGGAAGGGCAATACCGGATTCGACTCATGGATAACAAAAAGGGGGCTGACTGCTCTTATCCAGGTAATATCCTTTTACCGGATGGGACCTTTGTGCTGACCACTTATGGCCATTGGACAGAAGGGGAAGAACCCTACATCGTAAGCGTGCGGCTGAAACTCGCTGAACTCGATACCCGCCTGAATAAATAATTCTCCTCCTGTTTCCGGAAGTCGGACTTCGTATGCTACGCCTGATTTTTTTATGTATCGCACTCTCACTATCTATGGTGGCTGCTTCGGCTGCTGAGCTGGCGAGTATTGACCCACTTGTAAGAGTGGTCGACCTTGATATCGGTGAAGAAGCGAAAGTCACACTCTGTGATGGTACACAGGCGACTGTGAAACTTCTTGAATTGAAAGAACACCGGGACCCGAGTCGTCTGGCCGTCCGCAGTAGCGACTTGAAGCTACTGGTGAATGGGACAGAAATTGACCTGCAAGGTGGGTGTTATGTGCTTCCCCAAGCTGTAGGGGCAGTCAAAATTGACTGTACGGCTACCAGTGGTCTTAACAGTAATGGCACCCCGGAATTCTGGGGACTCGATAAAGCAGCCCGGTTTCGTTTGTGGCCAGTTGACTCTCCCCTGGTTCAACCAGGAACAATGATCTATCCGGTCAAGCAGGATTGGCTCGCCACACGTACGTGGTTTGATAACGAGACAGTGGATGGGGGTAATTCAATCCTGAAAAAAATCTACTACCACGCTGGCCTCGACATCGGAGCTTCGGAAGGTTTGGTCGAGGTGATCGCGGCCACCGATGCACTGGTTGTACAGCGGGGACTGGAAGTTCTGGAAGGACACGAAACAGAAACCCCCACCAGCCCCCGGTATGATGTTGTGTATCTGCTCGACGGACGTGGCTGGTATTATCGATATTCCCACCTCAAAGAAATCGATCCGGGCATTCAACTCGGTTCGACAATCAAAATGGGAACCCGCATTGGTGTCGCCGGTAAAGAAGGAGCAAGTGGAGGGTGGTCGCATCTCCACTTTGAAATGAAGAGTCGCCAGCCTTCTGGTAAGTGGGGAACCCAGGCAGGTTATGCCATCATGCGGGAAATCTGCATTCGCGATGAGCAACTGCAGTTGATCGCCAACGCGAGACCGGGACATCTAATCACGGCAGGTGAAGAAGCCTTACTCGACGGAAGTCGCTCCTGGAGCAAACAGGGTGAGCTTCATTTTGAATGGCAGTTTGAAGATGGATCGACAGCTACCTCTGCGAAGTTCGCCAAAGTCTATCCCGAACCTGGGTCGTTTACTGAAACGCTGAAGGTCACTGATGCCGCTGGAAATGTGGACTACGATTTCTCACATGTGCTGGTTGTTGACCCTGCTGATCTGGAACATTATCCCCCCAGCCTGAATGCGAATTATCATCCAAGTCAGAATGTTCAGGCTGGAACAGAAATCACCTTTAAAGTTCGTGGCTTTCGGATGCAGGGAGGGGAAGAAGAGTGGGACTTTGGTGATGGCAGCCCAACCGTCAGGTCCTTATCGTCTCAAGATACCAACCCCCATGCCCCGGATGGATATGTGGCTGTTAAACACCAATACTCTGACCCCGGGGATTATATTGTTACAGTTCGGCATCTATCCGATGAAGGATACCCGGCGATTACTCGACTCCATGTTCCTGTAGGAAAA
Source organism: Planctomycetaceae bacterium (assembly GCA_041398805.1). Classification (GTDB taxonomy): domain Bacteria; phylum Planctomycetota; class Planctomycetia; order Planctomycetales; family Planctomycetaceae; genus Polystyrenella. The sequence continues at coordinate 52,726 of JAWKUC010000016.1, forward strand.
TAACCATGAATCGATACACGACAAATCTTTCTGCTTCCGCGTTGACACTTTGCATCACTACACTTCTCGTCACATCAGCCTTCGCTGCCGAACGAGTTCCGATTGTCATCGACGGGAAGTTTGATGATTGGGCCAAAGTTGAAACTGGTGTCACCGATCCACCCGATGATGTGATTGATACCGATGGACGAGAAAAGATTATGTCGCTGTAGCACGGCAACATCCGGATGTCGACATTCTCGAATTCAAAGTGACCCACGATGCAGAAAATCTGTATTGCTATATACGTACTACAGGCATTATCGGCAGAACATCAAAAGGAGAACCTGTTCCTGAAGGAAAGTATTATCACCCGGGAGGGGTCGTTATTACATCACGGTTGCAGTGGATGTTGATAACGATGACGAAACAGGCTACTGGTTACATGAAGGGGGGGACTTATCCCACAAGTCCAGGCTACGATATGAATGTGGAGATTGAATGGTACAACGGTGAATTCAATACCGGCATGTACATGAATAAGTGCTGTCTCGACAAAGCCGAGTTGCAGCAGAATTACCTTGCCCTCTCGCAAGGAAAATATGAAGAAGGTAAAATGGGACCTTACCCCGCTGGTTACCATATCATCAAGAAAGGACAGTATGATCATTACCCGGAATGGGTATATCATGAAGATGGCACGATCACCTTTGTGAAAGATGGTGGCCCGGTCGTGCATGGTGTTGTCGATTACAAACTTTCGGAAGATGGCCACGAACTTGAGATGAAACATCCATTCGTTGGATTCCTTAAAGATCAGCACGGAAAACCAGTGGCCGAGATTGGCAGGGTCTTTGACATTTGTCTTAACATCCAGGCAAGCGGAGAATTGACCAAAGAAAACAAATGGTCTGGAGACGGTGCCATTCCAATCAATGGCTACAAGCTTGAGTAACTCATACTCTACATGGGATGCCCTGAACTATCGGGAGAGTGAGTGAGCCTCAGGCTTCACTGGCTGCTCCCGATTTTTTGATGCGGGCTACCTGACTTAAGGTTTGACCATTCACAACAGGTGGCACAATCCGCAGACGGGTAGGGAGCCAGGAAAAGTCTCTTACCTTTTCTCCAGGAACTTCAGAGAGAGCGGGCAGGGGTAATTTGCGTTGATAAGCATCGGGATTTGTCGGGTGGAGGTAAATTCGTCTCCCAGAGATTAATTGCGCCCAGGACCTGATTCATCTCATCACTGAAATTAACCCCCAGCATTACCTTGGGATTCTGCCTCAGAACAAGCCCATGTTCTCCACGTGTGTCAAAATACGGACCGAAGGACGAAACGACTTCCTCCAGGGTGCACTGATCATTCACCCGTACATATTCGACGACCGCTGCTGAAAGATTGTCCTGCTGAGCCAGACGTTTCCAGCCTTCCTGAACAGTGGCCATCGAAGGCTCTTCCTGTAAATGCCCACTCCGTTTTTCATGATCCAGCATTTGCTGAACCCGGCTGTCAGGTGTGCGCGGCGACAGCGACCGTTCGCCCATTCCCGCATCTCGAATATTTTCTCCTCCATTGTTTTGGAGAGAGGAACAATTTCGTCAGCAGTTCCCAGAAGGTCTTCCTGGGTCAGCACTCGATTGGTGCTGTAACATTCCAGCAAAGTGGACGACACAATCTGTTCGATTTCAGCTCCACTGTAACCTTCTGTTTTTTCGACAAGCTCATGCAAATCGAACTGTTCGGCGTCGTAGTGTCGACGTGACATATGAATCCTGAAGATCTCTGTGCAGCCATAATAATTCGGCAAATCCACGAAGAAGAGCTCGTCGAAACGTCCACGTCGTACTGTTTCCGGGGGAAGCTGATCGATGTTGTTTGCTGTCGCCACGACAAAGACTTTACCCTGCTGCTGCTCCATCCAGGTCAGGAAACGTCCCAGTAAACGCGAGAGAGTTGTGTCATTTTTTGTATCAATGGACGCCGCGGCGAAACCTTTATCAAGCTCATCGATCCAGAGAACAGAAGGGGCCATTGTCTCGGCAGCCTGTAAAGCCAATCGCATATTCCGTTCAGAAATCCCCCGTTCTGAAGCGAGCAAGGTCGAAATATCAAGTCGCAACAAAGGGAACTTGAGACGATGCGCCACCGCCCGTGCAACCAGGCTTTTACCGCAACCCTGCACTCCAATAATCAACACGCCGCGGGGGCGGGAACTCCTGTCGTCGAGCCGTTTCTGTGAAGGCAGCCGAACGTTGCTCCAACCACTCCTTGAGCGTCTCCAGGCCTCCCACGCTCTCCATGTCTGTAGTCAGATCGTAATACTCGAGAAGTTCTGATCCCTGCAACAAGTGTTGTTTACTCGCCACGATTGAGAGAAACAAATTATCATTCAATTGATTTCCTGCAGCGGCGAGCGCTTTTATTCAAGGTCCTTTCCGCTTGAGAGAGGGTCAAACCAAGCAGAGCCTGAGCTAGTCGCTCCCGCTCATTCAAATCCGATTCCAGGTTCGCTCCGAGCTCGTTCTCACTGAATATCTCCTGAATCAGTAATTGCATCGTTTCATAATCTGGTAAAGGGAGGTCGATCACGATCGCTTCTTTTTCAAGTTCGAGTGGAAGCTTGAGATCGGGGCCCATCAGCAACACCGTATTGTAATGTAAGGCTCCCTGTTGGCTGACTTCGCGGAGTGCTCGGACAATTTGCGGATCGTCGAGGTAAGCATGAATATCTTTAAGCAGCAGCATCCGATGCGTGTTGTCCCCCAATGTCAGCACTTTCAGCTGTTCCAGCAAATCTTCGTAAGCTTCTTCAGAGGAGATCGTCGACCACTGCTCAAGTTGACGTCCTTCACTCCGAGCGAGGTTTTCCAGATCTGGTAACCAGCGTTCCTCTTCGAATGTATTCAGAGCGATCAGACCATATCCCGCGTGCAGATATTGCCTCAGTTCATGCAGAGGAGTTTCAGCTACCATGTTTTAATACAGACTTGAAAAGCAGATAGAGTTGATACCGACGAGACACAATAGTTCTGAGGAATAGTCCTGAAGAGAGGCTGGTTTATGACCTGATGAAACTTCGATCAACTTGAAATAAGCCCGGACCACTGAAGTTACGCGAAAACATGCGATAGTTTAACATGATTTCCAATTGTTTACTGAGCTTCCTGATGAGGAAGAACCAATATTCCGACAATGCTGAAATGACGGATTGACAATCGGCCCACTTGTGAGGAGTGATTTTATGACTGCCAGACAGGAGACTTCCCGGAAACTGCAGGTCGGTCTGACAGGTGCAACTGGCAATATTGCCACCACACTCAGAGAGGGTCTGGGGAATGAAGTTGATTTTCATTACTTCAATCTGACCAAGTCCGAACTGGGAGGTACAGTTGTCAATCTGGCCAGGGCGGAAGAAGTCCGGGGGATTTTTGATGGCCTCGATATAGTGATCCATCTGGCCGCCGTGATCTCTGCTGCGACTCCGTGGGAAGAAATCCTGCCGAACAATATCGAAGCGACCTATAACGTTTTTGAGGAATGTCGACGGGCAGGAGTTAAGAAGATTATCTTCGCCAGCTCAAATCATACCCAGCATGGGGAATTCATGGACAACAGTCCCATGAAAACCGACCCCGCCAAGTGCCGATTCCGCGCGAGATTAACTGACCTTCCCGCACCTGATTCACTCTACGGAGTTTCCAAACTCTTCGGGGAAAATCTGGGAAAGTACTATTCACTGACCTGCGGAATCCAGTTCGTGGGACTGCGTATCGGTTGGACGGAACAGGCGGACGACCCACATCTGGCTGATGGAACCGACCAGGAATTTCACATGTCGGTTCTCTACTTGAGTAAACGCGATTGCGTCGAGCTTTTCCGCAAAGCAATTGCAACAGAGCTCGATTATGTCCTTGCCTACGGAATCAGTAATAATCGGAACGGAATCTTCGACCTGCGTGAGACCACAGAGAAGCTTGGATATCTCCCTCAGGATTCCGCCGATTCCTGAACTTTATGCATAGAATTCTGGCCAATTTTTGCAGAGACGAAACGAATCAGAGTGAGAAACAGGCCAGATACACGCCCTTTCAAATGTGTAGCCCGTGAGAAATGCTCAACCCGCTCAAACAGGGAACATTTTAACACTCATTTGATCGAATCTTTCCAATTGCATCCGGTCACTTACCCCACAGGAAGTAGAGAAGACTGAAATAGAGTAAAAAGAAGGACAGGAAACGTTTAAATCCTTGGATCCTGCTGAGGTTATGTTCGGGGAAACTTGACACTTATTCCAGCATTTACGTAGGATGCTCGCTTCGCCGCATGGAAAAATTGCGGAGAGGGTCTGTATCGTGCCCCCTGAATACGAAAAATCCTGTATTCCCAGTAATCACAAACATTTAGGACGAACAAAGTCATGGCTGTTCCCAAGCGGAGAAAATCAAAAAGCCAGTCCCGCATGCGTCGAAGCCTAACGCGGTTAAACCCATTCAACTGACCTACTGCTCACAGTGTGGTACACCAGCACCATCACACGTGGTCTGCCCAACCTGTGGCAATTATCAGGGCCGCACCCTGGTGGAAGCTGAGGACTAATACGAATGCGTATTGCCCTGGATGTGATGGGGGAGATGATGCTCCTCAACCCAATATCGATGGAGCGATCGCTGCACTGCAAGCTGATTCCGACCTCGAAATCGCCATGGTCGGAGATCAACCCCTCATTGATTCCCTCATCGAAAAATCAGGTTATTCTGGTGAGCGGATGGAGGTGGTTCCAGCCGAAGGTGTGGTGGGAATGGCCGAAAAACCGACCATTGCACATCGTAAAAAACCGAACAACTCAATCGCCGTCTGCTGGCGACTGATGGCAAAAGAGAAGTCGAAGGGGTCGTCACGCAGGTAATACAGGTGCTGTAGTTGCTGCCGGTTTATGGACCAAACTTTTCCTTAAAGGGATCAAACGTCCGGGCATCGCTGTCACCCTGCCGACATTGCGTGGTAAGTCCGTTCTGATGGATGTGGGAGCGAATCCCGCCGCACGACCCGAGCACCTGTATCAGTATGGAATCATCGGTTCCGTTTACGCTCGAAAAATTCTCGGCATCAGCGGACCTTCTATCGGCCTGATGAATATCGGCTCGGAAGAAGGGAAGGGGAATGACCTCTATCGCGAGACACACACTTTCCTATCCGAAAGCCCCCTGAAAGACATCTACGTCGGGAATATCGAAGGACGTGGACTCTACCGTGGTGAAGCGGATGTGCTGATTTGTGAAGGCTTCGTCGGTAACGTTGTCCTGAAAGTAAGTGAGGGTATCGTAGACTACCTTTTCAAGAGCGTCGCCTCCGCATTGCTCGAACAGCTAGACAAAGAACGTCACATTGCTCAAAGGGTCTTCCAGGAAGTGGCGACCCGTCATCAGTACAGCGAAGCAGGCGGAGCCCTCTATTGGGAATCGATGGAACCTGTATTATCTGTCACGGTTCAAGCGATGCCCGCTCAATCAAAAATGCTTTAAGCGTTGCCAAGTCTCTCAACGACCATCAGCTTAACAAGCATATTGTCGAAGAAATGCAGCGTTACAGCTGAGAGAGCGTTTCTGAAACCTCTCCGTTCAGACAGGAATCGGTCCTCTCACACACCGATTCACCAGAAAGAAAGATACCTGGGATGGCCAAAATCGCATTTTTATTTCCGGGGCAGGGCGCTCAGCACGTGGGGATGGGAAAGCAGCTGTGCGAGAAATATCCCGCAGCTCGCCAACTTTACGATCAGGCCAATGAGATCCTCGGTTACGATCTCGCAAAATTATGCTTTGAAGGCCCGGCCGAAGAACTTGATTCGACAGTGATCAGCCAACCTGCCATCTTCGTCACCAGCCTGGCTGCCCTGGAAATGTTGCGTGCCGACAACCCGGAAGTCGCACTCTCCTGTGAAATGGCAGCCGGTCTCAGCCTGGGCGAATATACCGCTCTGGTATTTTCCCGAGCCCTCTCGTTCGAGGATGGCTTGAAAGTGGTCCAGCGACGTGGCCAGGCGATGCAGCAGGCCGCAGACAAAACTCCCTCAGGGATGGTCAGCGCTCTACTATTGAACGCCGAACAGATTGCAGAAGTCTGTGAAGCCGCATCCGCCCACGGCCAGATTCAGGTCGCGAATCTGCTCTGCCCGGGAAACACCGTCCTCTCGGGTACAATTACCGCATGTGAATTCGCAGCAGAGTTGATTGCTGAAAAGGGGGGGAAAGCAGTTCCTCTCGCCGTCGCAGGCGCATTCCACACCGATCTGATGAAACCGGCTGATCTCCAGCTTTCAGAAGCACTCGCCGGAGCCGCCATCAAATCACCAGAAATTCCAGTGGTATCTAACGTGGATGCCTCGACACACTCCGATCCCGATGAAATCCGGGAGTTGCTGGTCCGCCAGGTAGTCAGCCCGGTCCTCTGGGAAAAGTCGATGCAGTCAATGCTTGACGCCGGTGTCGATGAATTCTACGAGATCGGCCCTGGAAAAGTCCTCAAGGGTCTGCTCAAGCGGATCAACCGGAAAATCGCCTGCACCACGATCAACGATTCACAATAAAAACATCCCTGTCGCATAGGCGACTTTTGGGGAGATGCCTTTTCATAAATTCTGAAATTGGCTAAATTTATAAAAAGCGAACAATTCCGATACCGGGCCGGTTCATGGAGTGGCAGCACTTCTCACGAGTTGGTACATTTTCGGAAAATCAGGCTGGGTCGCCTTAACAGGTTCGAATGAAGGTCAGGAGTCGGTAGGTATAGCCGTACTGCGAAGCAATGGGGCCTTTCATTTTGAACTCCAAACGAACAGACTCTATTCTGCTCTTCCTGGTATGAAGAACAGGTACGAATTTTATTCATGATCTCCTCTCTCAAAACTACTCTCTAATGGTTTCCAGACGACCTCTTTTGACATAAATTCAGAAGATCAGTAAAACCGGAGAAAAGTGGTATTTCAGAGAACCTTCGTTATGAATAAAACGTACATCGAATAGCGAACGTTACAAATTAAAATTTCTGAGCGAGCCACATAGCGGCTTCGTACTCATTGTTATTCAAAAAAATTTCATGACATCTCATCAACGGCTGGATGTGGATGCATGGCGACCGGAGGAATAGGGCAGTGTCCGATAGTATTGCAGAAAAAGTCCATACAATTGTCAGTGAACAATTGGGTGTTCCCAAAGAAGAAGTCAAACGGGAAAGCTCTTTCATTGATGACCTGAAAGCAGATTCGCTGGACATCGTGGAGATGGTGATGGAATTCGAAGAGTCTTTCGAAATCACAATCCCTGATGATGATTACGATAAAATCCGCACCGTCGGTGACGCTATCGACTATATCGAGGAGAAATCCTAGCGCATGAGGAAGCGCGTTGTTGTAACAGGCGCCGGAGTCGTCACCAGTCTGGCTACGGAAGTTAATGAGTTCTGGGATTCGATCTGTGCTTCAAAAAGCGGGATCGGATTGATTGAGCGATTTGATACGTCCGAATTCAAAGTCAATTTTGGCGGCGAAGTCAAAGGACTCAATCCGACAGAGCACATGTCTATTCCGGCCAAAGACGTTCGTCGGCTCGACCGGTTTGTTCAATTCGGGATGGTGGCAGCAAATCAGGCTGTCACCAACTCCGGAATGGACTTCACCAAGGGAAATGCGCGTCGACATGGGGTCCTGGTGGGAAGTGGTGTCGGGGGTCTTCAGGAAATTGAAACCCAGCACAACACTCTCTACGACCGTGGACCGACCAAACTCTCTCCATTCATGATTCCCAAGATGATGGTCAACGCGTGCAGCGGAAACATCTCTGTCTACTGGGGTCTGAAAGGACCAAACAGCGCTGTGGCAACTGCGTGTGCCTCTGCCAACAATGCAATCGGGGATGCCTTCCGGTTGATTCAACTCGGCATTGCCGATGTGATGATCACGGGCGGAGCCGAAGCTGCTGTGACGGCAATGGGACTTGGTGGATTTGCCCGGATGGGTGCTCTCTCCACACGCGTAGACAACCCTCAGGCGGCTTCCCGACCATTTGATGTTGGTCGCGATGGCTTCGTGCTGTCTGAAGGGGCAGGGGTGGTCGTACTGGAAGAATACGAATTCGCCAAACAACGCGGAGCCAACATCATCGCCGAGGTAGTCGGTTATGGAATGTCCGCCGACGCCTCGCACATGACTGCACCCGATCCCGAAGGTGCCGGAGCAGCCTACGCCATGTCGATGGCAATTCAGGACGCTGGCATCAACCCTGAACAGATCGATTACATTAACGCTCACGGAACAAGTACTCCGCTGGGTGACAAAGCCGAGACAAACGCCGTTAAATCCGTCTTTGGTGCTCATGCGAAAAATGGCCTTTGCGTTTCCAGCA
>JAWKUC010000017.1:0-55523 GCA_041398805.1 Planctomycetaceae bacterium
TTTCAGACTTTCAGCTCTAATATGCTGTGAGTGGAAAGCCTCAAGAAGTGTTCTTTTGTCGAGATTATTTCACACATCTATTTCTCTAAGTCAAATGCAATGTTAGAGGAACAAATTAACTTTCCCGAACTGATTTTTTCCCAGATGATCTTGAATTCGTTCTATTTTTACTGCTAAACTAGGACCTGAACGAGTTGGATACCAATTTAGGTGTCCGCAAAAACGTAAATGTTCCGCTTCGCTTGTAACAGCGGAACAAGCTGGCAGATCACCTGACTTCCCGACCAACAACCACCATCGGTCGCTGTTTCTTCTGACTAAGTTTCGTCGGCTTTTTCAGAGAACCTGGTTTCGGGAAGGGTTGATCAATGAGCGTGGACAATGCGCACAGTTACTTCCGGCCACCAATGTGGAAGTCGCCAGGTAACTCAAATACGAAAACCTGAAACACTTGCTTCACTTCTCCTGTTACTGCCTCTTCGATACCGTTCTGCAATGTACTTTTGCCTGTCACAATGGTCGTCCCCGAGACCCCATCCGAGTAGAAGAACCTCAACACCTGCACGGTGCGGGAATACAAAATCTACCAGTCGGTGATGGACGCCCCTTTGAACACCAGCTGTGGCGAAGCAGTTTTCTATCAATGCTGACGAAGTGAAGGCGACCGTCAAAAAAGTGCAATTGACTCTCGCAACCAACAAGTGGTTCGGCACACCAGAGGCCGAAATTCAGCGGGCGTCTGACTGGAACGGCGACAGCCCATAGCAGCCTATGCCCCTATCAACGCCGTCTCGGCCCCTCTCACGCCCACAGCGGCCTGCTGGTACTTGGGTTGGCTTGGGCGGTGGGCGGGTGACAGGGGGCGTGTTTAAGTAGTCATTTCCAGAGTTTTTTTAATTGACTTCAAAACCTGTGGGCTATGAGCTTTAATTGAGAGGCGGAGAATTTTACTTCCTATTTGTATAACCATTTTTTCGTGTTGTCGAAGACGGGATGAAATCCGACTTTTAGGCCTGCCATTACGATTTTCAACACACTTTTGACTTTACCGTCAGGCGGCATGTCATTCATCTCACGCAGTTCCCTCTCTATAAAGGAAGGTGTGGTGAACAGAAATCGTGCGTTGGAGAGTTTTAATAACCAGTATGCTCTCAATTCATTTGCCCAATAACTCCAAAGCATCGCATCCGGTTGGTGATAGTAGCTAAATGCATGCATCGCTACTGCGTGGGACAAAATGGAGTATTTCAAATCGGCATCTTCACAAAATGAAGACAATAGTAGAGCAATCGCTCCTGGACCGTAAATGTTGTCACTTCGAACGTCATAAGCCATTTTTTGTAGATTTTCAGAATTGCCTTCAGACAAGAATCTAGCATGAACATTCATCGCACTTTCAAGTGGTCCATTAACCATTGAAGACTTTTGCAAAATCCACTCCGCTATATCCGTCGCATTTGTGTTAGAACCATTACCGGCATGATATAGCTCAAAGAGCAGGGGAAGCACACAGCGAAATATGAAAATATCTTCCACCGATTGCCATTTATTATTAGGGGGAGGGCCAAGAATAGAATAAGCATCATACTCGGCTGTCAAGTCAAAAGCGGTTTCTTCAGACATAATTTTAAGGGCAGCAGTTGATGTCGCCGATTCAAAAGCAAACTCAACAACGTCTTGGTATTCCTTCGTGCCAAGCTTCGATGCAATCAACAATTCTGACAACTTGCTTATGCTGAATAGATTTCCCTTTTCTCTCGCCTGAACAATCCCCTTTGATGCCCAGTACACTGCGTTATCGTACTTTTGAAGGTGCGTAGCATACATTGCGAGAATCGTCGGAACCATGTTGAAATTACCCGCATGGGTCTCGTCATACCATTCAGCGAGAGCCTTGTTGAATCCTAGTAGTGACCCTCGTGTGGGTTTCGCATAATCATCACTCGGAGGGCTTCCTGTCATCGCCATTGACAACAGATAGCCTACGGTATTTCCGAGAAATGCCTGGCGATCTTCCATTCGACTGTGTCTTTTGGTGAATGGACTCAACGCAGCTTAAACGCCTCCTCGATGTAATCATACGCCAGAGAGAATTTGTCAATAAGTCCCGCACAGGTCGCAGCCTCGCCCAAGGCTGACACCATTTCCGTTTCTGAAACATCTACGGTATTTCTCTTCGCGATTTCAATCGCTTCCTCGGCGAACCGCAATGCTTCTTCAGGGTTATTATCACCAGTGACCTTACTCATTTCCGAAAGGTACGGCATCTTATACCATCAAAAGTATGTGTGTCGTACTTAGCAGCGATGGTTAAGTGAGACAACGATTTTTCATTGTCGTTAATGTAGGAATACTGACGTCCGATTGTATCATTGATAAGAAACAGAATTTCGTCATTCGCTGTTACCGACGCTAAAAAGTCCTCAGCTGTATTTATTGCGAGCGCAACTGTCTTTCTGATACTCAGCCATTACTATTATTTGAGAGCGTACAACAAGTGCCTCGAAAAGTGGCAGGTTATTCGAGACAGAACTTCCTCAGTCTCAAGTACAACTCTAGGATTGGTATTACATCACGTTGACTCTTTTCGTGTTCTATCATCCACAAACGGTCTAAGACATTCTTAAAGCCTTCTCGTGCCACTTCGTTGCCAAAGATATACGAAAGTTGGTCATTGCTTCGATTGATGAGCATCTCAAACCATATTACGAAATCGTCACACCCCTTGATTTGGGGGATATAGACCCAAGGTGTAAACCCAATGAGGTTTTCTTTTGTGTAAGATTTTGATTCTTCGCTCTGGTCTGAGTCTGAAGCGGTGACATCTGGAATGTCAAACAAATCACAATTATCTAAAACGAACTGGCACATTTGTATGCCTGCCGAAAAGTCGCTTTTGGCAAGAATTGGTCCGCATTGAACAGCGTATGCAACTTTTGCCCATTCCTCTTTTTCTGTAGTTATTTCAGACAACTTGCTTACACGGGAAATAATACCCTCGATAGGAACACCCAATGAATCGGCAACGGTCATTAGTTTTGCATTTACAAAAAACGAAAGTGTAACCGGGCAATGCTGAATGAATTCATCGTTATTGCAGACCGTAAAAATAAACTGTTGCCACTCGAAAGTCATACTATCCGAAGAGTCGAGCGCACCAAGTAGGGCAAATCCTATCTTAACGTACTGCTGAGACCTATTGAGGTAACGCAACGCCTTAACCAATTCGAGTGGATTCAATACGTCATTTAGCAACAACGATGCGAGCGAGGCGGCCACTTCAATGTAAACCTGCGAGCTTAGTTCCTTTGCACCAAATGACGACACCAATGGGCATATTAAGGATGTGTCATTTGATAGAGTCTCGACCCACAGGCCTTGGAGGCTTGCATAAGCTTCGAGGCGCCGTTGCAGTACCGGCTCCACATTCGAGACAGCACTTATCTCCCTATCTCCGAACGGACCAATTACGACACATAGTCGATACAGAAGGTCACGATGCTCTTGACGTTCCACAGTCCGTAAAATCATCGCCATGGTTTCAGAAACGACATCATTGAGGACAGGTGTGTCATCGAAGGTTTCGAGGAGCGATGACAGAGAGCCCGTCCCTTGCGACCTGGCATTCCTTGCGAAGGAGGTCACTAGCGTTGGGTGACCGGAGGTTGTATTTCTAATCTTTTCTACAAAATGAGGGGCTAAATCATCACTCGAAAAACCGTGACGCTCAAAAACTTCTTTGATTTCTGGTGCTGTCAATGGTGGCATAGCCAATTGGTATACCCTACCTATGTCGAAAAATGCTACGACATCATCGGGCAAAGGATAGTGGCTCAAAGTAACGAGCAGGCGTTGATGTTGATTTAGAAGTGTGGATAGAGAGTGGAGTTGTTGACCTATTTTGTCCCCTCCATGAAAACGGGGAACATCATCAAGAATTAACAGGCCCTTTTCGTCTATGTCCCTGCTTGCTTCTTTCCAGGGTTCCGTGCGTTGAAGCTCGATTCTCAAATGCTGCAACAGAACTACTGATTCATCAAATGATAAATCACGAAAGGAAACGTAGATTAGTGAGGATGTGTGTTCGGCCAGAAGCGTCGCAAATTGTGTTTTCCCGCTTCCTATAGTGCCATATACTGAAAGCCAATCAGCCGTTTCCAAAGACTGTCGTACGGAATCGATGAGTTGCTGTCTTCTCGAAATTGTTCGTACTTGGGGAGGGATTGACATGGAGATATTTGCAATAGCGGCCTCAAGCCGAAACGTGGTAGCGGGACCATATTCTTTCTCCAATAGGTTTCGCCGAATAGCGGTTATTTGTTGTTGTTGAGAGTAATAGTTATCTTCAAGTGTTCCGAGCCTTGCTGAGATTGCTAGGACTTCATTGTTAAGGTAGTCGAGTAGATTCCTATCAGACTCGTCCAATCCAGGAAGTGTCAGTTGTTCAGCAAGATGCTTGTGCGTGAGAATCTTTTCGCCTTTTTGGGAAAGGGTAGATATTACGAACAGGAACAGCCTAGGGTGTATTAGATTAGAAATAGCAGCGGATTGGGAAAACTTGTTCTGTAATGTCTGGGTGATTATGGCGGGCAAATCTTCGACATCTGGCTCCTGCGTCGACCACTCAAAATGTTGAACAAACTGGAGTAACTCAATTGAAGAAATCGATTGGCAGTAATCTTCGAAAGATTGCCAAGTGTCTTGGTCAATCCCACTATCTGGCTTGTTAAGGTTCCTCAAGAACAGCAGGAGTGAATCCAATTCATCGGAATAGGTTGTCCTGGCAGCTTTGCATTTACGAATTTCTTCCCAAACAAGAATGCCAGACTTTTTGCTAGAAAAAATTGAAGGTCTTTCAGTAGTAAACTCAGAGTTTGTACAAAAACGAAATTCTAGGCTCTGGTGAGGGTTTGACGAAAAATGAGCTACGGCATTTGCTATTGCTATTTTACAGGAAGGGGTATTTAGAGTGATGAGAGTGTCCAAATGCTTGACTTGTTCCAGCACGCGGTCGAAATCTGAAACAGTATCCATCAAGGCATTATTAACAATATCGATATCTTCTCCGTGTTCCAATACAAGTGTCTGATTGTCGGTGATTGTTAGCCACCTTAGAATTGTAAGTTCAATCTGATACTTGTATCCGCGAATGACATGCCATGCGTCCCTGTCTCGGCTAATCTTGAATATTGACATCGCAGAAGGGGCTTTTTTCTGGGGTTCTCGGACTCATTTGGTCGGACAAGACAACAGACGCTACTAATTTATCACACATTATCCATACCTGGAAGTTTATTGCTTTTGCGATTCAATGCCCGTCGTATCCTCTCAGCAACTCTTTTCTCAAGTTCTTCCGCTTCTCTGTCTCGTAAATTATCTCCGTGAACAACATGAGTGCGGTTCCGCACTTCGTCTCGTAACTTCCCCTACTGTTTGGCAACTTACCCAGCTTCCTCTAAAAGTAATAGTTCGTATTCCGTTAGTTCGGTGAGGTGTCCCGCAAATTCCTTCCGTGTAAGGTCTAAACGTTCTGTTCGCTCATCCGAAGTGGCGGTTGGTTTCGTTTTGATGAGGTAGAGAAGTTTTTCTCTGTCTTCGTCGGCCCCGGTGTAGGATATTTCGTACTCCTGTAAAGCCAGGTTGAACCATTCTAAACTGAGTTCTACGACACGGAGTATTTCGAACCGCTCCTTTGAAATTTGATTCCCCCACTGCTTGTGGGGAACATGCTTAGCGTGTCGTTGAATCTATACGACTTCGTTGTCTTGGTGTTTGCCACATACCAAATCACTAATACTTGGCTGGATGGATCGATCTTTGACCCAGCGAGGACATTCGTCGCTGAAACACCGCGACTGGGGAAGATTCGTGAGCTGCTGCAATGTCCGTTCTGCCTGTCACACTGGATAGCGTTTATCCTGGTTCTCGGGTACATCGGACACAAGTATCAGATCGAGAATGGTATTTATGTTGAATACCTGTTCTATTTCACACTCGCAATCACTTTTGTAACAAACATCTTTGGAGTCATCGGGGCTGGTTGGATGATCTTCAAAACAATTGAAACACTCGACAGAGTCGGTCGACCAACCTCTGACGAATCGCTGGTATTTGACCCAGATAATTTTTCGGAAAAATTATAAATAGTTAAATTATGTAGGTGTACATATTACAACTCAAATTTGATCGATTTTGGACGCTTAACAGACTTACGTCAAATTTTGCTAAATACACAGCATTACAATTGGGTTGCACTGAATTGTAATTTTGACCCAATTATTTTAATTTGGTGATTATCAGTACACCAAATAAAGGCTTGAAAATCGATTCTGTCCCTGTTCGCGAGAAGGCCCCTGAGAGCCTCTAGGATCGATTTCTTTTTGTAGGACGACACATTGATCGTCTGAGGCCCTCAAAACGTCCTGGCGCATCCTCCTGATCGACAGGCGATGGTCGCCTGAATCAGGTCTTGATCGCTAGATATCAGGAATCCGTTCGTCAGTCCCAACCACCCACTTCCCAGCGACGTAAGTCGCCCGCTCCAGCGGAAGCGAAAGCGGACGCTGGGCGTAATTTAAGCGTAGCGTCATCGAGTGTTGTAGTTAATAATTATTTCTGTAAGAAATGATTATTGGATCTCGACGCCTGCGTGTGCGTACGCACGAACAAATTGTGTGCCAAACATTTGATTGAAAGGAGGCATCTATTGAACGAACAAGTCAAAACCTATTTCACCGAACAAACTGATACAGGGTATTGGAAAGACCCTGGATGGTTTAATTCAAACTTTTTCAGACCTTGGGGGAACCACGAAGCAAAGTTACTTAATGCAACTGTGTTTGACACATTCCTCGGTCACAGGTGGCCGATGTTCAAATCCAGTAAAACTGGAAAACCCTTAACTACTCATCAACTTTTGTGGTCGGTGAATAACATTTGGGTTCAGCGATTCATTGAACTGACCAATGTCCGCAACAAAACCGAGGAACTGTTGGGCGGAGTCAAAGAAGCTGCTGGAAAATGTCCGAGTCCGACGTTAAGGCCGATTCAAAATTGGCAGTCATGGAAGGACTCCAGGCGTTTCAAAGGCTACCGAAACTGCGGATTCCGAGCTTGCCCGTTTTGTCGGATGCGACGGACATTGAAGTCGTATCAACAGCTGCTTCTATACGCTCGCACCGATCAGTTCAAAGATTGGAAAATGATCCGGTTTCGATATGGAGTCAATTTTGATGCAAGAACTGAAGACGGTATTCGTGAGTTGGGGAATCGACGCTTAGATCCTGATCGTGATGCAATGGATGTAACTCGACGATACAGCATTCGTACTCGGTTGAATATTCTGTGGCACGATTTTGAAGACGCAGATTTGAAGCGAGGCTTTTGTCAGATTCGACATCTTGCATTGGTTGATCCAAGATATGTCGATGAGTACATTGCAACAGCGAAAGATAATGCGACTCGCGGGAAAGTATTCGATCTCAAAACTGAGGATGATCTTGATAAAGACCGGGATCTCGCCAGGTTCATCTTAGTGCAAAATCATTACAACTATCCCATTGAGTGGTTGGAGGGGGATCTTTACATGTTGTCCATCATAATGAACAACATGGTGCGGATGAGATTTCAGGAATTTGGATTTTTTAAGTTGAAAACAACTGAGTCACCGTCCACTCAAGTCGTAGCCTGATCCTTCGTAATACCCACTTTAAAACAGTACAACTAACTGATTAGGAACATAAGCACGCCACTTCGTGCGTGCTTGAATCAGCAATAGACCTGCATCTTGTCCGATACAGGTCTATTTTTTTTAGCGATCGACGAAAAAGTCACTTATTTTTGACGTCTTGACAGATCCAGTAATCTACTGAGTTCGCGAATCAGAATTCAAAACGGAACACAGAGCGAATTCTGGTATGAGTTGCGAATTATTTAGTCGATAAAAAATCTGTCGATAAAGACTTTTTGGTGGCACACACCTGAGAAAGTGACGGGCCATTTAAGAAGCCATTCTTTACCGAGGGCTCTTAGCGAATGCATGTTGCAAGTAAACATTCGTGGAAAGACTGTTGAGCAATTCCGATGTAGTCCAGTTCCAGGCGGCGGAGGTAGTCAGCAGACAGAAGCTCTTTCATGCCATGGTCACGATCTAACATCGTTGAGATATCAATGGGGCATTGGAAGGGGAGCCCTACTAACTATCCGTAGTTCGCAATCAACGGCATCTCATCTTCTCTAAAGGAGTTCAGTTCTGTGCAAACATCATCGAAATACTCTCACGCAGAAGGGGAAGTCGATTGATGCTCCTCATTCGGGCTGATCGAACAAGTTTTATCATCGCCAGCTCTACACCGTTCTCATGAAAAACTTCAGCATTGCCAGAAAAGACCGTATCCTCAGAAGGAAAAGGAACACAGAAGAGTATTACTCCGACCAGCAACACAGAATCATTTCTCGCAAACCGCATGCAGAATGAGACTAGAGACGGGAAATACAATCGGAAACAGCAGTACAATACACCGCCTGTGCTCAATCATCGTTCCAGGCGAATCTCGAGAATCCCTCTCGAACAAACGCATCTCGATGTTCGAGCACAAACAGGACAAAACATAAGAACTATGGAACAGGGGACTCAGAGTACAATGCCCTTGAAGTATTTCGCCTCTGTTAAAATATCTTGACCTTGAAACACCTTTAGTTTCCATATCCTCAGTATTTCGATCGGTAAGGCTGATAGGAAAAAAAGAGGACGAACATCATTCGCCAATACCAATGATCGAGAGTGCAAATCACTGTTACCAAGATCAGTACCAAAACAGAAAACCGTTCCCAGATAATGTATGAGAGCCAGCAGTGACTTCGCAGTTATATAAAGCATTCCTGGAACACTAGAGAGAGACATGACAGGAATCGCGAGAAATTCCTTTCCCTGGAGACGATGAGAGATCCCAGGAGCAGGGTTTGAGATTTCGCGTGGGCAAACAGGTTCAATACCTGCTACCCACGGAATCAGGGGGGCGTCAACCGAGTGATTAATCTCGAATGCGTTCGAGAGTCGCTCTGAGTATATGGGGGCTACGATGCCAGCGATAAAGCGATTACGAGCGTCATCGTAGCCCCCATATACTGACATCGAAACTGTATCTCAGTTTACAACGTGCATTTTTTGAGGTGGTTTGGTCATAAAACCGGCTTTCACCCTGCTTTAAGCGAGCACTGAGCGTGCGATCGCTGCGCATTTTTCTTTGAAATACTGGAAATGAGATCGACACAACGGACTCCAAATGTGTTGTCGAAACAGTTTGGGTAAGCTCCGATGTTTCCATTCGCTGATTTTCAATCAACTATCTTCTTCTGAGTCGACCAGGAATTGTGATTCTTCCGGGAAACCTTTTCCGAAGGTGTCTGTGTAAAGTTCTTCGTTATCGGAGATAACATTCTGAAGTATTTGAAGGAATCACGCATGTATCTACTGATTTTCTGTGACAGGGATTACTTAAAGAAATGATCTCTTCGGGTAATGCTTGGATGATTGATTCCTGGAGTTGTTGTCTTGCTTAGAAATGTTCTGTCACAACTTCGAATAGGAGATGATGTGGTTTGGGATAAGGTTATGATGGCGATCGGAACAAGATGCCCGGTGAGGGGCCATTTGATTGTGTCGCCAATTGCACCTGGAGTTCTGCTGTGTTCGATCGATAGTAAGTTTCTGAAGATGTTGTTTGTATTGTTATATATGAGTTGTGAGGTTGTCCACAACCAAACATCGCTCTGCGTACAAGGCCTCTTTGATGACCTCTGAGAAAGTCTAATCGATTAAAAAATGTTGAATCATTACGAAAAGGCGTTGATGAAGTTTGGCAATTACGAATCTCCTTTCTAGACGTTGGCATTGTAGTTCATCTTCGTTCTGGTCGATCGCTTGTGGATCTGTCATTTAGAGTGCATTACGGCTGAAGCCGACGCCGAAAAATGCTTTCTGGTAAAATGAAAATGCGTCGCATTTATCCATTGTTCAGATTGTTCAGAACAAATTGTGTTGCCTTTCACTGTTGGAAATCGTTAGGAGAACGAGTTTCATGGTTACCAGAAAGTCGGTGATTTCTACTGTTCAGCAAATTCTTTCGCAGAATTCCCTATATCGAGTTCTATTTGATCCACCTGCCGAACCGGCCAGGAGAGGTCGGTATGTTCCCCTTTCCAGCTCGAATCTGCACTCTGCAGTTGTATCTGGCCTGGAGTCAGTGTTTCCCCAGGGATTGTATCAACACCAGCATGCAGCGATCGAACAGATGTTGAACCGGCATAATGCGGTCGTTGCCACGCGCACTTCAAGTGGGAAATCCTTGATTTATTCTTTGCCGATCTTTGATCAACTCTGTCGGGATGAGAACTCCACATCGCTGCTGCTGTTCCCACAAAAAGCGCTCGCCGGGGATCAGAACGCGAAAATGATCGACATGGGAAATGAGATTGAGCCCATTGCTGATCTGCTCGAACATAATCCCAACTTGATTTCTCGATACGATGGTTCTACTTGCGATCTCGACCGACCCGGGATTCGCGAGCGAGCTCAAATCGTTTTGTCCAATCCCGATATGTTGCACCATGGTCTGCTGCAGAACCACAAATTACTGTGGAAATGGTTTTTCGAGCATCTTGATTTGGTAGTCGTTGATGAATGCCATGCATACCGGGGTTTTCGGTACTCATGTCGCATTCATAATCCGCCGATTGAAACAGATTTGTCAGATGTATGGAGCCAATCCCCGGTTTGTGGCGACGTCGGCCACCGTCGGCAATCCGCAACAGCATATGGAAGCGGCTGACCGGCGAACCATTTGTCTCCATTGATCGTGATCAGGACACCAGTCGCCAGGGTAAACGGAAATTCTGGATCGTCGATTCGGATGAGCAAAACTTCAAAACAGGACAGCAGCTGGCCGAACAATTTGTCGAAGCGGGCTTGACGGTACTGGCCTTCTGTCCGAGTCGGATGGTGGCGGAACAAATGCTGGGTTGAAAGGGCGACTGACAGATAATTCCCATATGCGGGTCTATCGCTCTGGTCTATCGGCGATGGAACGTCAGCAGATTGAGGATGGACTTCGAAATCGAGAGGTAAAGCTCGTCTATTCCACTTAGCGCTGAACTGGGAATCGATATCGGTGCCATTGACGTTGTCATGTGTATTGGATTCCCTGACAACAATATGAGCCTCTGGCAACGTGTTGGACGAGCAGCTCGCGGTGGTCGGGAAGGGGCCGCTGTATTGGTTCCAGGGAATTCGCCGTTGGATGCTTTTTACGTCGATCGGCCGAACGAGTTGTTTGAGGAATCCCTGGATCCGCTGGCACTCAATCTCGCCAATACGCAGATTCGCAGACAACACATAGCTTGCGCGATTGAAGAGGTGGGAGGTTGCGTTAGAGAACTGCTTCCCAATGCACTGGGGCCGGAGTTGTTCGAAGTTGTCCACGACATGGAAAATGATCGGCTGACGCCAAGTGGGCTGCGCAATCCTTTTCGACGCGTCCAAGTCCGCGGCGTCAACAGTCAACCTTATCAATTGATGCTGGGAGAGCGGTGTATCGGCACCATCAATTCTTCCCAGCTTTTACGCGAATGTGCCCCCCATTCAATCTACCGGCATGGAGGGCGTATGTATTCGGTAAAGGAGGTCCGTCAGACTGATCGAGTTGTCAAACTGCAGGCCATCTTTACGCGAAATCAAACTCGGACCATGGTTGATCACTCGATTCGGGCCAAGCAGGAGCATCGCCAGCATATTTACTCAGACGTCCGCATAGCTCAGGCAGAACTGATCGTGACAGAAAAGCTTGTTTGTGTAACAGAGTATGATCACACAGACAAAATCAAAAAAGTTTGGAATGGGTCACAAGGTATGCCCTTCGCCCGCCTGCCCACGGAAGGAACATTTCTGGCGTTTTCCAATGAATTCTGGCCTCTACTGCAGCACAATCTGTTATGCAGTCCCCAATCGTGTCTTGAAGCTTGTGCGGCGTTGTTCTACAGCTTGTTTCCAACACTTTCTGCTCCCTGCGATCAGCAGGACTACGCCAGCGGTGTTGATTACTTAATCACGGGCGAACAAGCCATTTTTCTGTATGACCGGGTGGAGTATGGGGCGGGATTGACGCGTTCGGTATTTGACTATATCGAACCGCTTTGTGAGCGGGCCATCGAACGGGTTAACCATTGCGACTGTCACGATACGCAGGGGTGTGTGCGGTGTATTCAATCTGCCCAACGGAGCAGAAATGTTTCGAAAGCAGCTGTATTGATCGTTCTGGAATCACTGCTGAGAATTCTGAAAACAGAAACTCCCAACACAAAAGTGGAAGAACAATTGAGATCTTTCGCATACGTTGACCCGGACTGGACCTGCAATACGTGCAATCATCAAGCAACACAATTCACGCAATTCTGCTGGAACTGCGGTGATCCACTGGAGGTAATGTAAGATGCTCAATACCCAAGCACAAATGGCACTTGAAGCGCTCTATCCCTATCCCGCAATTCGATGCCGGCGAATCACACGCATGGAACGATCGGTGATTGGCGATGTGCAACTTGATAGTGAGACCGCGGCCAAGTTGGGCTCCGAGAACATTGGCGTATTCGTAGAAGCCTGTTCGGAGACTCGAAAACTGGCTGCTCAAATCGAAACCCTGGTCTCAAATCACTGGCGGGGGACGTGGGTCATCGTTACCGACGAAGAAACTGCAGATGAATCATTTTTCAACTTCAAAAACGATGAATACTGGCGGCTGGGAAATGGGGTGTTGAGTACACCGGAAGGGTTGGCGGATCTACTGGAAACATTCGATCCGCTGAAACCGGTAACAGGAATATTGGTGATTGATCCGATGTGCGAGTTTCGAAAGTTACGTAGCGATTCGCGTAACAGGAAACCGACGATCGATGCTGCTGAGCAGATCGCCGAATATCGGGCAGCGCTGACAGACAGAAGTAGTGCCTGGGCACCACCGCTGTTTCTGTTTACTCAGAAGCCGGCAAAGTCGGTGAATACACAACTGTTACTGGCACCTTACGGTCTAGATGCCTGGTGGTTCGCCGATGGTGGCTTTCTCCGAGTAGGGATGCCCCCCGAAATGATGGCAGAAATTCCAATCGATTAAAAATTCGCTGCAGTACTGAACTTGTTGCCATCTCCCCGGTCTTCTGGTAGGCTCTCTTTTTAGCATTTCCTCTCCAATCGCCTAAGTTTCTGGTGCTGGGGTTCCCGTGAGTCTGGGAGCTGAGTATGGCGTCTGTGCCGCTGCATTCACCGAATTTTTCATTTCTTGAAAAGTACAATACAATCCTGGTGCGGCATGCTGCGCTGGCGGAACGGTACCTGTTTGATGATTCCAACTCGGCCCTGATCAAACTGCGACAGTTTGGCGAATTGCTGGCCGAACATTGTGCTGCCTACACGGCGATTCCTGTCAACGAACGGGAAAACTTCAATGATGTCATTAACAAGCTCTGGAATGCAAACGTCATTAATGAGCAGGTGAGCCAGCTTTTCCATGGGCTGCGGAAAGCTGGAAATATTGCCGCACACTCGCATGTTGGTCGGCAACGAGATGCGCTGCACCAATTGCAGATGGCACGTCAACTGGCCGTCTGGTTCCATCGCTCTTTCGGGGGAGATCGAAATTTCAAAGCGGGGCCGTTTATCGTTCCTCCAGATCCAGCACAAGCCGAACAGGAATTGCTGGAAGAGCTGAATCGACTTCGTGAAGCAGAAATCACAGCCAAAACAGAGACGGACCAGCTACAGGTCACCCTGGATACCGAAATTCGGCTCAAAGAGGAGATTAAAGCGGAAGCCGACAAAGCCTTTGCAGACCTGAATGCAGCGATGGAGCTTGCTGCCGAGTCCGAGCAGGAGCTGGAGAAGGCACGAAAGAAATACGAACAGCAATTAGCTGAATTACAGAAAACGATTGCACAGACGCCGATTGAGCAGCAGCAGAAAACCATCAGCACAGCCCACCAGCTTGGCTCTGAAATTAATCTCGACGAGGCTGCAACCCGCAAGATCATCGATCAGCAACTGCGTGATGCGGGTTGGGAAGTCGATACCGCCACGATGCGTTACAGTAAGGGATTCCGACCTGCCAAAGGTCGTAACATGGCGATCGCTGAATGGCCGACCGCCAATGGAGCCGCTGACTACTGCCTATTTTTGGGGCTGACGCCCATTGCGGTGGTCGAAGCCAAACGAAAACATACAGATGTCGCCGGTTCAATCCAGCAATCCAAGCGTTACAGCAAAGGATTTGAAATCTCCTTGGCTCAGGTTTCCCCTGGTGGCCCGTGGGGAGAGTATAAAATCCCTTTCCTGTTCGCGACGAATGGGCGACCTTTCCTGCGTCAGCTGGCGGAGAAAAGTGGGAACTGGTTCCTGGATGCCCGTCGTGAGGTCAACCACCCGCGTCCCCTGGAAGACTGGTACACCCCGATGGGGCTGGAACAACTGCTTAAACAGGACATCGCCGCTGCGGATGAGAGATTGGAGGAAGAGTCGCCCGATTATCTCCCCCTGCGTGAGTATCAGAAGAGAGCGATCCGGGCTGTCGAAAAAGCGATCTCTAAAGGCCAACAGGAAATGCTGGTGGCCATGGCAACCGGTACCGGGAAAACGCGAACCTGTATCGGGCTGATCTACCGGCTGATCAAATCGGGTCGATTCCGTCGTGTACTCTTTCTCGTCGACCGTTCCGCATTGGGTACGCAGAGTGCTGATTCGTTCAAGGATGTCCGTATTGAGAATTTGCAATCATTTGCAGATATTTACGATGTCAAAGAACTGGGTGATCTGCGTCCCGAAAAGGAAACGAAGGTTCATATTGCAACCGTGCAGGGGATGGTTAAGCGGATTCTGTATGCAGATGAGTCTGATCCTCCCGTCCCGGTCGACTGGTATGACTGCATTATCATCGACGAGTGTCACCGGGGTTATAACCTCGACCAGGAGATGAGTGACGCCGAACTCACTTTTCGCAATGAAACCGATTACATCTCGAAGTACCGGCGGGTGATCGATCATTTCGATGCCGTTCGCATTGGCCTCACGGCGACGCCGGCGCTCCATACAACGGAGATCTTCGGGCCACCGGTCTACCAGTATTCCTATAGGCAGGCGGTCATTGATGGCTGGCTCGTCGATCATGCTCCTCCCTTCCGTCTGATCACCAAACTCTCTGAAGAAGGGATCCGCTGGGAAGAGGGAGAGGAAATCAAAGTCCTTGATTCGCAGACCAGTCAACTGGAGCTTTTCAACACACCGGATGAAGTCGAAGTCGAGATTGATGAATTCAATCGGAAGGTGTTGACTGAGAATTTCAATAAGACCGTTTGCGCCTCACTGGCTGAGTATATCGATCCGAGCCTGCCGGGGAAGACGCTTATCTTCTGCGTCAATGATCTGCATGCGGATATGGTCGTCCGCTTGATGAAGGAGGCCTTCGACGAACAGTATGGTGCTGTCTCGGATGAGGCCGTGATGAAGATCACCGGCAAAGCAGATAAGCCCCTGCAGCTGATCCGTCGGTTTAAGAATGAGCAATTGCCAAAGGTCGTCGTTACCGTCGATCTGTTGACCACCGGGGTCGATGTCCCTCCGATCACGACGCTGGTCTTCCTGCGGCGGGTGAAGAGCCGTATTCTGTTCGAACAGATGCTCGGCCGGGCGACCCGTTTGTGTGATGACCTGCATGGCCCTGGAGAGGACAAACAGCGGTTCCACATCTTCGATGCGGTCGATCTGTACGCGACCTTGTGTGATGTGAGTGAAATGAAACCAGTTGTCACCAGGCCGAACGTCAGTTTCGAGCAGCTGGTGGAGGAACTCGTAACGATTGACGATGCGAGTTTCCGGTCGCAGATCAAAGAACAGCTGCTCGCCAAGCTGCAGCGGAAGAAGTTGAATGATGATCAAGCGGAGCGGCTCGAAACGGCGACTGGTATGGACCGAGAGAAACTGATCGAGCATATCCGTCAGAGCGAGCCGGAAGAACTGGCCGACTGGTTCCAGAGAAACCCGGTCACCACCTCTATCCTGTCGGAAGTTCGTCAGAGTGGGACGAAGTACATCATTTCCGATCATGCAGACGAACTGCGACGGGTCGAGCGGGGGTATGGTGAGGCAACCAAACCGGAAGACTACCTTGATTCATTCCGGGAATACATCACCAACCATCTAAATGAATTGCCCGCCTTGATTGTGGTGACGCAACGTCCGCGGGAATTAACGCGGGCTCAACTGCGGGAACTCCGTCTGGCTCTTGATCAGGCTGGCTTTACTTTGGAGAATCTCCACACGGCCTGGCGGGAGACGACCAACCAGGATATCGCCGCTACCATCATCGGTTACATCCGGCATGTTGCCTGCGATCAACCGCTGGTCGACCACAAAGATCGGGTTCAACAGGCGATGCAGCAGATTCTGACCAGTCGCCCCTGGACCGAACCGCAGCGGAACTGGCTCAAACGGATCGGCAGTCAGTTGGAACAGGAAGTGATTTTTGACCGGGATGCCCTCGACGCAGGGCAGTTCAAGCAGATGGGTGGTTACACGAGACTCAATAAGGTATTTAAGGGTGAACTGGATGCGATCTTAGGTGAGATCGCGGAGAAGATGTGGGTGATGATGACCTGAGAAAGAAGGAACATGCAGATCCGAGTATTTGGAAAGTCTGGCGACATAATTTACCAAATGGCCCTCATAAAGATCCTTGCGGAAACAACACAAGAACCTGTCGACATTGTCATCACGCCGACAAAAAAATCTAATTGGCAGTTGACAAAGAGAGCCATTGCATCTTTGGTCCCGCTGGTTAGCTCTCAAAACTATGTGAAATCTGTTTCAGTTGGAGATACTACATCCTCCACTGTAGTGGATATGAAATTCTGGTTCGATAGGCGACATGAGCCAATGGCGAATTTAGTCCAATCTTCATTCGATTATCTGAGCGAAGTCGAGGAATTATCGAATTATGAATTCGACGTCTCAGATTTAAAGAAACCTTGGATCGAATTGGAACCTCACCCCAAAATTAAAGAGTTCTTACTGGTGAATTGGACAGGCAGATATCAGTCGTTAAGTTCACGTTCGTTTTGGAAAGAGATTAGATCTAATTACGAAAGTCAAAACGTGAGATTTATTGGATTAAAAAATGAGCATAAAAAGTTCATAGATTTGAGTGAGTGGAATCTTCCTCGTTATCGGCCTCAACCAGGAAATCTTTTAAAACTGGCTACGACACTGGCTTCATGCCAAAAGTTGATTAGCAATCAGTCCTGTTGTCTCGCGATCGCTAATGCACTACAAATACCAGTGGTCGTAGAAGTGTCTTATTGTCTGCCAGACTGTATTTTCCTTCGGAATAATGCTGAGTACCCGTGTGTTAAAAATCATCGTCTACACTCCCTCGGCCTAAATTGCAACTAATCAAACTCAATGACAACCACACAAGACATCGTTGCCAAGCTCTGGTCTTTGTGCCATGTTCTGCGGGATGATGGGATTACGTACCACGAATATGTCACGGAACTCACCTTCCTCCTGTTTCTCAAGATGATGAAGGAGACGGAGCAGGAGAGTGTGCTGCCGAAGGGGTATCGGTGGGATGATCTGACCGCCCTGGATGGGGTCGATCAGTTGGCGTTTTATCGGGCGCTGCTGGTGCATCTGGGGAATGAGGGCTCCGGACGGGTGCAGGCGATTTTTCGGGATGCGAATACGTCGCTGCGGCAACCGAAGAACCTGGCGAAGCTGGTCACCGATATCGATCAGCTCGACTGGTACTTTGCCCGGGAAGAGGGTCTGGGGGACCTGTATGAAGGGTTGCTCGAAAAGAATGCGAGCGAGAAGAAGTCGGGGGCGGGGCAGTATTTCACACCGCGGCCACTCATTGAATGCATGGTCAACTGCCTGCAACCAGTCCCCGGGGAAATCATCCAGGACCCGGCGGCAGGGACGGGGGGCTTTCTGATCCAGGCGGATCGGTATATCAAAGAGCGAACTGATGACCTGTTCGATCTCAAACAAAAGCAGCAGGATTTCCAACGCAAGCAGGCCTTCGTGGGAGTCGAGCTGGTCGATGATACCCATCGGCTTTTGCTGATGAACTGTCAGTTGCATAGTATTGAATGCGAGATGATCTCGGGCGACACCCTTTCGCCCGAGGGGGCGGCGCTGCCGAAGGCGGATATCGTGCTGACCAATCCTCCTTTCGGGACGAAGCGGGGTGGGGGGAAACCAACGCGGGATGACTTCACCTTTGTGACTGGGAATAAACAGCTCGCTTTTCTGCAGCACATCTATCGGACGCTCAAACCGGGGGGCCGGGCGGCGGTGGTGTTGCCCGATAATGTGCTGTTCGAAGAGGGGACCGGGACGAAAATCCGGACCGACCTGATGGCGAAGTGCAACCTGCATACGATCCTGCGGTTACCGACCGGCATCTTCTACGCCCAGGGGGTGAAGACGAACGTCCTCTTCTTCACGCGCGGCAAAACGGACGAGGGGAATACGAAGCAGGTCTGGGTCTACGACCTGCGGGCGAACATGCCCGCCTTCGGCAAACGGACACCACTCACTCACGCGCACTTCACCGAGTTCGAAAAGGCCTACGGTAAAAAACCGGACGGGACGAGTAAACGAACCGACCAGGGAGAGGAAGGCCGGTTCCGATCATTCATGCGGGAGGAAATTCAAAAGAGTAAAGACAACCTCGATATCAGTTGGCTTCGCGACGAGAACGCGACGAATCACGAGGAACTACCCGCCCCGGAAGAAATCGCCGAACTAATCCGCGAACGACTGGCGATTGCAATGGAAGAGATGGACGCGCCGACGGGCGCTGCTTGAAGGTGAAGAGGTGGAGGCGTGAGTGATGGTAATGGAGAGTTGCCACCAGGGTGGGTGAAGACAACAATAGGTTGTGTAGCTGATATTGTCACAGGTCGAACGCCACCCACGAAAGAACACGGAATACCTGTTGTACGACAATCGAACTTAGCTGGTAACACCGTTGATTTAAATAATGCGGTCTATGTTCCTGAGCAGTTCCTTGAAGAGTACATGAGATTTACCCTTAAAAAAGGGGACATCTTAATTGGCATGTCATGTTCAATTGGAAAACTTTGTTTATATGATAAGAA
This sequence comes from Planctomycetaceae bacterium, assembly GCA_041398805.1. Lineage (GTDB taxonomy): Bacteria > Planctomycetota > Planctomycetia > Planctomycetales > Planctomycetaceae > Polystyrenella. The sequence goes on from JAWKUC010000017.1 coordinate 19,201, forward strand.
TACAGTATCACTACAAAATCAGCGAACTGGGAAAATTGAACTTAAAGATTCTTCCCTAGAGTCAAGTAGATTTGTTTGGCACTTCTTGCACACGGCTCAGCAAAAACTACTGGCTCGTGGAAAAGGCATAGGAGTGCAAAATGTTAGCAGCAAAGATATAGAAGAATTACCACTATCTCTTCCACCTCTCGCCGAACAGCTTCGAATTGTGGCCAAGATTGAGGCGTTGCAGGAGCGGAGTCGGCGGGCTCGGGTGGAGTTGGAGGAGGTGGGGCCGCTGCTCGATCAGTTCCGCCAGAGTCTGCTGGCGTCCGCCTTCCGGGGAGACCTGACCGCCGACTGGCGCGCCGCCCACCCCGACATCGAACCCGCCAGCGAACTCCTCCACCGCATCCGCCAGGAACGCCGCCAGAAATGGGAAGAGTCCGAACTCGCCAAGTACGAAGCAAAAGGGAAGAAACCACCAAAGGACTGGCAAGAGAAGTACAAAGAACCGGAACCGGTTGATGATACGAACTTGCCGGAGTTACCGGAGGGGTGGTGTTGGACGAGTTTGGATACTTTTGTTGAATTCATCACAAGTGGCTCTCGCGGTTGGGCAAGGTATTATTCTCAAACAGGTCCTCTTTTCGTACGCTCTCAGGACATAAATACCGACAGCCTTAGTCTAGCTGATACCGCCCATGTCTCTCCTCCTATGGGAAGTGAAGGAATTCGTACCCGAATTCAAAAGGATGATTTGCTTATCACCATCACCGGAGCGAATGTTGCCAAAGCGGCATGCGTTATCAACGAGATAGACGAAGCTTATGTTAGTCAGCATGTTGCTTTAGTTAGACCGGTCGATCCCAATTTGTCTACTTACCTTCACCGTTGGATCATTAGTCCAGAAAATGGACGTTCTCAGTTACTTGATAATGCCTATGGAAATGGAAAACCAGGGCTAAATCTCAATAACATACGCAACTTAATCGTGGCTGTGGCGCCCCAAGAAGAGCAAAAGGCAATCTTTGAGAGGATCGAAATCGCCTTAGATGGAATAGTTTTGATTGAACTGATGCAGCATTCATCACATGATGAACTTGCTGTACTCGATCAATCCATCCTTGCCAAAGCCTTCCGCGGTGAACTGGTCCCGCAGGATCCGAATGATGAACCGGCGTCGGTGCTGCTGGAGCGGATTCGACAGCAGCGGGAAGCGGAGGGGGTGAAACCGAAGGGGAAATAATTGCTGCTGGCTTAGACTTGCTGGATCTCAAGAACTTCAGCAAGCTCTTCAAAGATGGGTGTGACAATCTCACGTGCTTTATCCGAGTGATTGGGGAGCTCCCAGAAGAAGAACTCCTGTTTGCCGAATCTCGCAGTATAATCAGAATCGATCCCGCCCCAGCAATCGCGTTCCAAGACTGTCGATACCCCTAACAATATTTTTTGTACGCGGCCTTTTTTCTTAGGAATGATTTTGAGTAACACTTTTGATTTTTCAATTGGTGAAAATCTGGATCTCATGCTGTAGCTACCTTTATGGGATTTCATTTTTTTGCCAATGAAGTATTCGTTCGCCAGTTCTTGCAGTTCCGCAAGAGCAAGTTGTGTTCTATCTGAAAAGTTCTCCTCGATGTTTATCGATGTGACTACCCCACTGGAACCTCTCTTTATGACTTGGGGATGCTTAGATGGCAACATTGTACTTACAGCATTTTTGTAAGCTTCGTTATCGAATGAACTCTGCCTTTCGATTGAGTAATAACCAAGCCATCCGATTCTTCTTTGGCTCCATTCCCAGTTTTCGGTCTGATCTTCTTGAAGAAACTTGGGAAGATACTCTTGTGACTCAACATTGCCAGGATGGAAAAAGGCCTCTTGATCCCAAGTCCAAGCCACGAATCTAAAGTTATCAAAACTTGTTTTAAATAAGTTTGTCTTTTGGCAAAGATTTATCACCCTCTGCTTAGATAATTTCCTGGGATGTTTTGTTTCTTTTTCTAATTTGTATGCCTGTGGCCTATGCATATACGCTTTATGTAACATTTTAGATTCGCTGACAGGGTCGTCTTTTTTTCGGCCCGCAAGTGATCTCGCAAATCGATATTTCAACTCCAGTTGACGTTGAATCCGGCTTCGTCCCCCTTGTAACGCACTTGCAAGGTAAGTTGTCGCTTTCACTTCCATGATGATCGTATAGAACTCGCCACTTTTCGTCTTACAGACAAAGATCAGATCAGGATCACCGAATTGGGCTAGTCCGATTTCGACGAGTATCTCAACTGATTTCAGGTCCTTGATCCATTCGTTTTGACTCGGATCACCCCATTCAATCTTGCTCAATAGTTCCTGAACACCCTCAACTCGCAGGCTTGCGACATGTGTTATCAGGGAATTGACGATCCCGCGTTCACCGTACCAATGTAAGTTAACTCTCTTCTTTTCAGACATGGGGGTGTTCTCTCGTTTCTTAACAAAATAGTTGACCCAGGGCAGTTCGACGATTTTAGGCGGAAAAGGCCGATACTCGTTGAGAATTATGAATAAGGCGTGATATTGTGTTATAGGTTTAACATGCTCAGCATCATCATTCTCGTTGTGAACTTCAATAGTGAGGAGGTCTCTCCAGAGTATTCCCATAAATGAATCTTCCGGTCGATAAGTGTGTCGTACTTTTCGATATTCGAACTTCGGGGAAAGCTGCAATGCGACGAAAGAAATCAAAAAACGGATTATCTGTGCGAGCTATCAGCGGTACGTATGTAGTGATTCTTGGAATTGATATGGATGAATCGGACTGCTCCGGATTATTGGGGCTCGCAATACATCGAACGGATCACACCGAAGACGAAGCTTATTGGATGCAGGGAATCAAGACGTTTGCTGAAACAGATCCAGGCTTCGTTGCCGGCTCCTCCTATTCAACTCGGCAGCATCCGATTCAAGGATTTAGCTGGTCTGACTATTCTGCAAAACCGGGGCACGACTACACCTACCGCGTCGAGGCGTTATTTGGTTCTCCGACAGATCTAAAGTCGGCGGCACGTGTTCAAGTCCGCATTTCTACAGAATCTCCAGAGGAAGGAGATCACGATGTGTATTTCAATCGCGGCGTAGCTGCATCGCAAGCATATGTTCGTCGTTTTGGCGATCGAAGTCCTGATGAAGTTGGCTCCCCGGCATTCATCTGGCTATCCCGTGGGCTGTTTGAAGCAACAATTGGCTTCATCGAATCAGCTTCTGATTCTCGCTTCGAGTTACGAATCGCGGCCTACGAATTTCACTATGAACCGGTCCTGCTGGCGCTTAAGGCAGCCAGAAAGCGTGGTGTTGATGTGAAAATCATTTTCGACAATCGAAAGGCGAGCCCTGGACTTAAGAACGACACAGCGGTTCGAAAAGCAGGTATCAGCTCGATCTGTACACGACGAGAGTCAAATAAATCAGCAATTTCACACAATAAGTTCATTGTTCGAGCAAAAAACGGAGTTCCGGAAGCGGTTCTAACGGGGGGAACTAATTTCTCCAAGGGAGGCATCTACGGACATTCAAATGTCACCCATGTTGTAGAAGATTCCGCCGTCGCTTCGGAGTTTCTCCGATATTGGGAGCTACTGAATGATGACCCTTCTAACGCCGCTCTGCGACCAGTGCTAAGCTCTACAGTTCCTCTTCCGACTGGACTGCCACCGGTGGGAACAACGTCGATCTTCAGCCCTCGGAGCAAAACCGATGGGTTGGACTACTATGCCGATCTTGCGATCAAGGCGAATGACGGGCTGTTTGCTACTTTTGCGTTCGGAATGAATGCGGCCTTTCAGGATGTATATCGCCATAGCGGTGCCGAATTGCGTTACGCGGTGATGGAGAAGAAAACTCGCCCCCTAAAGGCAGGTAGTTCTGAGCGACTCGCAGAAGAGGCGAAGATTGATGCTCTGCGCCGAATGAAGGAAAACCGCTTCGCGATTGGTTCAAAACTTACCAGTGCAAAGTTTGACCGGTGGTTGGCTGAACGCGACTGCGGACTCAATCGAAATGTCCGGTATATTCATAATAAATTCATGCTGATCGATCCTCTCTCGAGTTCGCCAATCGTGATTGCTGGCTCCGCGAACTTCAGTAAAGCCTCCAGCGATAGCAACGATGAAAACATGCTCGTGATTCGGAATAACAATCGCGTCGCGGACATTTATCTAGGGGAATTTATGCGATTGTACAACCATCATGCATTCCGTGAGTTCCTGGAACGAGACGATGCAAATTCACTGACTAAAGACCCCAGCCACCTGAGCACAGGCGATTGGTGGAAAGATTATTTCGGTAACTCATCGAAGTCGCGGCAAAGAGAATTCTTTGCGGGATAAGCGTCCAGAAATATTCCCTGCAGAATCATGGATTAGCTCAACGATATCGCGTATCGTAAGAATATTCAATCGACATTTAAAATAAATAACCCCAAAAGCATAGGTTGCAGACAAGCGATGTATTCCAACGATAATCATCCTCAATTTGACTCAAAGATCGTCACCCCAGCGCAGCGGTAGCGATCTTTGAGTCAGGACATCGACTTTGAGGGGAAGACCGATTCAGGCTCCGTCACGATAGTATAACTTGACTAGTTCGCGGAGAGGCTCGTGGCTTTCAATTGAACCTGTGATGCTTCCGACTTAAACATCAGGTTCAATTAAATGAAAATCGAATCCCTGTCGATTTCGTTCGAGGTGGGAATGCGTGAGGTATTCTCGTAGTGCTCGTTCGAGAGAATGTTGACCGAAGAAGATCATTCGATTCAGGCATTCTGATTTCAGGCTTCTCATGAATCGTTCGAGATACGCATTCATGTTGGGACTCTTCGGCGGAAGCAGTGCCGGTACAATGTCAGTTGTCATTTTCAGGTATGTTCGGAATGGATGAAAGCTAGTGTAACAATCCATGATGACTTGTGTACTTCTTCTAGGAATTCATCACTACCGGCCAGGTTCCGTGCCACCTGAGCTATCCATTGTTTGTTGGAGTTTGTCGCGACACCTGCAATTTCGACTTTCCTAGATTTTAATTTAATCACCACCATGATGTAGAACGTCGTCCAATCTGTTCTCGTCCAGACTTCGACCGTTGTGAAATCGACGGCGAAGATTATACTCCTATGGACTCTAAAGAGAGTCTATCAGGACATCGAAGCGGGGCGGTTAGGTAAGGGGTAGATTCCATTCGCTTTGAGTACATTGCCGACGGTTGTGTCTATGATGTGGTAGCCGACATTTGCCAAAGCACCTTGCACCGATCTGCTCTCCACTTAAGGCTCTCTATTACGAAACGCAGGATGAGTTCGACGATTTCATCACGGATACGAGGCCGACGAACGCAATAGTTGTCCGCCGAGTAGTTTCATTTCCTCGCGATCAGTTCTCGGTGCCAACGAAGAATTGCATCCGGAGTGAATATGGTTCCAATTTCTCTCATCAACTTCCGACCGAGCACTTATCCTTTTACGGCTAGGTATCGCCGTTGATCATCGCAGAGTAGAATTTGTTTCTTTCCAAGCTTTTCGCGGAGAAAACGGTTTTTGGCCTGCAGAAATTCGTTTACCTGTTGTTGGCGATTCATCCAACTGGCGAAAGCCAGAACTATTTGATGCCAGGGATTCATGTGGAAATTCATGGAAGTGGTTCCAAAGCGCGGGAGATAAAGTCATTTCAGAAACATAACCGTTCATCCAACACATCGGACTTGTGAATCGGATGATGCTGTCAGACTCCACGACCGGTTGAATTGACTGTGATGATCGTAGCGGCGAACGTCGTTTTCCACTCATTTGAGAATGGACACGGGCAACGTCTCACAGATGCCTTATTTTATTGTGTTTAGAGTTCGAGTGAGTTTTTTACGGTACGGGTTTGCGGATAGGTTCTAATAGTGTTATGCGTTCGGGTGAGTTCGATAACGCTACCGTGCAGGTCAGTTTTCTCATCCATCAGCACTTTCATTATTTTGTAGCATTGCCCCTGGCTATAAATTCCCCCAATACTTGACGACACCAGCCATTGCTAATATGATAACAGGATATCACCCACATTCTTATTTAGTAATGCAAATTTTCTATGCGGGATGAGTTTTACATCAAAGAATCGACTGGAACTTTTGGACCGGTCACATTTGCTAGGCTGGTCGAGTTGATTCGGTCAGGTCGGTTTACTCTTCAGCATCTCATAAAACAAGGGCGAAACGGAAAATGGATTGCGGCGGAAATGGTGATGAAATCACTAAAGCAACGCTATCCGGAGCTGACCACTGCCACATCAGATTGTAATGAAACGAAACCTAAACCTGACATCCTGCCTGATGTTGAATTGCATGTTCCAGCGAAAACTATCCATCGTTCAGTACCAAAGAGTACCGGGGCGACGCTCAGCTACAAAATGTGGGACATTTGGGACAGTAGCACCGTAATACTCAAGTCACGCGTGACCTGGATCTTTCTAATCGCCGCTATCTGGTTAGGCGCTAATTACCATTATTATCAGAAGATTGCAAATCCATTCTCTACGGAAACTTCTTACTATAAAATCTACGTGCAAATCTGAGTGAGTTCAAATATCTACGGGAATCCAATGCCAGTGATTCCACATGGGAAGAATTTGAGTCGAGGGTACTCCGAAAATTAATGATATTGCCGAGAATCTAAGTAAAACAGCAACCCCCAGTAATCAGCTCCAGATGCAGCTCCTCTGGTTGGGCAAGGAGCACCTTCCTGCCGCACTTCACTCAGCAAAAAGCGGACCTAATAATGACGAAAAGCTTGTAGGATCTCACTTAGAGCAAGCCGAGCGATTGCTGAATCAGGCGGGAGTTGAGCTCACTTCCCCTTGAATCCATGAATATATCCTCCAGAAGTATTTATTATGTCGAATCGTTTTAGATTTCTATTCTCGTTCCTAATTGTAGGCGGCTTTTCAGCTTTGCTTCTTGCGACTGTTCCGGACGGTAAAATTAATCCCCGTTATCTGATGGTCCACACTGATGATGCTGGAATGTGCCATTCGATGAATGTGGCCACGATCGAAAGCCTAGAACGAGGCCTCGTAACTTCAGCCAGTGTCATGCCCCCTTGCCCCGGATTTGATGAATTCGCGATCTGGGCAAAATCGCATCCAGAATATGATTACGGAGTCCATCTCACTCTCACCAATGAGACCCGCCGGTTTACATGGGGGCCAGTATTGCCTAAGAACGAAGTCTCAAGCCTAGTTGATGCCGATGGGTTCTTCTGGAGAACATCTCAAGAGGTAGCAGGGCACGCTGAGCTTGAACATGTGGAAAAAGAATTACGAGCTCAAATTGAAAAAGCTCTAGATGCTGGAATTAAAATCACCCACCTAGATAACCACATGTACTCGTTACTTGGGCGGGAAGACTTGATTGATGCTTATGTCAGTTTGGGGCTTGAATATGATCTTCCCGTCCGCTTTCGTAATGTGGAAACAATGCCTTTAAAACAACGAGCAGAATTTCATGGCGGTTTGTTGGATGCCTACTCTCGAGCGGGTAACAAGCTCATTGAGAATAAGATGCCCCTCTTTACCTATGCGGAATCCGATAATTACGATGCGGCCCCTGATGATAAACGGAACCACTTCCTCGAATCGATCCGCACACTTCCTGCGGGCGTGTCTGAGTTCATCATCCATTGTGGATCAAAAGGAGAAACAGGGCCAGAGCCTCCTACGTATCAGGGCGACAGGAGGATTTTCGAGTGTTTAATTCTCTGGAGATCGAAAGGAGCTGAAGAAACAAGGTATCCAACTAGTCAACTGGCCTCAATTTCGAGAGATTCATGCCAACAATTCTAAGTGAGAGCTCTCGATCTCCCCTTACTTTCGTTGCTCTTCTTCTGGAAACAAAAGAATTGCATGAGGGACTGGTTAATTGATAAGTACCACTTCCGCCATTGCAAGAACCAGGCTATCCATAAAAGAGTTGCCACTTCGAACAGGGCAAGCAGGACAGCTCCTTTCAGTTGTAGCGATTCATGAAACAAAGTCTCCGCTATCCAGTTGTTGAGAAGTGTAATTGGCATCCCCTGGAGCATATAAAGCAGAATTACGAAAAGAATTGCATTCCTCCCGAGTCCCGTCAGAATCGACTCAGATTTAGTTGTAAGGGAAAGAAGGGCGAGCAAACCCAGCAGAATTCCCACCGAGATCAATGTGTAGGTTGGAGACCAGAGGTACTGGTTGACAGGTACCCAGCCTGAAAGCGTGTAACCAATTCCCGCACAAACTAGTCCAGCAACCAGGGTTCCAAGGTATGCAGCATTATTCCTCGACAATGAACACCACTTGGCACTTATACCTCCGCACAGAACAAAGGGCAGGGCTGCTAAAACCGAAATCAAACTGTACTTGTCCCAGTTGCCAAACAGCTTCTCGCCAGGCAATCCGATCGTATCAATATGAGTAACTATATTATTCTGAAAGCCATAAGGAAAATCAGGCTTTAGCTGAGTGTCATTGTAAGGGGAAACATGGTAACTACTACATAAGTAAGCATAGTTAACCAAAATGAATAAACACAAACCGATTAAACCTATGGGGGAGAGCAGTCTCTGAAGTGCAGTTGCAATTAGTAGTAGTATGGCAATTTGCTGTAGGGGCCAGCCAGCGTACATCGCCAGTCCAAAAGGCATTTTCTATTATAATACCTAGAAGAAAGAGTGTTAGGGCACGAAGCGTCAGGAAGCTGTAAATACCAGGAGGCTTGTTCGTCTTCAGCTTCTCTAGGTACAAAACAAGAGAAGCCCCCATGCAGAAGAGGAATAGCGGAGCAGTAATATCCATCATGCTGTAACCATTCCAGACGGTCCCTTCCAGTTGAGCCTTTAAATATGAGGTGTTAAAGCCACCGGAATTGGTAGCTATAGCTCCAACAGTGAATGTATTTAAAGCAAGAAGCAGCACTCCCGTTCCTCGAAGGCCATCTAGTGCATGACTACGTTTTTGAGTCGAAGGCTTTGACTCTGCATTCATTCCTCTCGGTCTCCCAATCGGTAGTTACCAAATTACGCTATTAATTCGGATATAACGCCCTGAAGTGCCTATGTGCTGTTATTTTATCTTATTCCTCGTTAAATAGTGATATTATATTTGAGAATATATTTCAACACTGTATAATGGCTGTTCTTGAACTATACCATTTCTGGCTTTCGAAAATGGATGTGCACCTCTGATGTACCTGAAGACAATCTCCTCATTTCAGAGAAATCACCACCCAGCTTTTTCTCTTGTAGAGTTAGTGGTTGTGATAGCCGTTATTTCATTGTTGCTTTCCCTACTTGTTCCAGCAGTGCAGTCTGTTCGCGAAACCTCTAGGCGGACAGCCTGTATTAACAATCTGAGGCAGATGGGGATCGCATTTCATTCCTATCACGATTTAGCGCGCCAGCTTCCTCCGGTCTACCTGGCCGTTCGCAAAGAAACTGACTCAGTTTTGCCTGCTTTCTTCGGGACGGAGACGGGTGACACTGATGATATCAATGTGCATACCTATGCTGAAAGGTTGCTTCCTCATCTGGATCAGGGGCATCTGTATAAGTTGATTGATTTTTCAGAACCTGTGTTCGCCCCGGTGGATTTGTCATCAGTTGGACTCCCAAATTACACCTCTGACAATCAAAGTGTTGCAGCGACACCGATTGCGACATTTCTCTGCCCGTCCACCCCTCGGCCTGCAAAAGTCCACAGAGACACATGGGATGATTTGAGTGTCAGTATTTCCTTTCAGTCGGGGGGGATGGACTATGGGCCAAGTTCGGGTATTGGTCACCTGTTGCGTCCATTTGCCGCCCCCGAAGAGGCATCGCTTCCCGAGGGGGTATTGTCAAACAATCACCCCAATCTTACTTTTGGGGATATTTCCGATGGGCTGGCCAGTACTGCTCTGATGGGAAATCGCCGGTCGCCCAGACCTTTACGAGTATCGCACAAACACCGGCAATAAAACTAAAGGTGGAGGCTGGGCCGATGTTCTGAATGCCGAGAATTGGTTTATAGGATATTCAACGAGTGATGGGGATGTGTGTGCGATTAATTGTACTAATGCGGCTGAAAGTGGCGTCTATAGCTTTCATAATGGTGGTGTAAATGTGCTGTTATGTGATGGGTCCGTTCATTTTCTGGGTGAGAAGGCAAGTATTAAAACCTTCGTGAGTTTAGTGACATACCGGGGGCGGTTCACGTTTCTGTTGAGTAGTGAATTTTGCGTGTGAGGAGACAATGGATAACAGCGAATCAAATATATCCTGGAATTTTCGGTGGGGGCTAAAAGAGTGGATTGTAATTCTTGTGATAGGAAATATTCTGTTTCTCGTCGGTGTTCCTGCTCTTGCCCGCCTGCAGGAAATATCTCGCCGAAATGCATGTGAATACAACCTGACCCGGTTGGGTGTTGCCTTGGAGGTTTATCATGACCTTCATCGGGTTTATCCACCTGCTTCTCATTGGGGGCGGAAGGGCTTGATCTGCCGAATTTACTAACTCACGAGCTCCCAACGCGGGTAGAGGTAACGAGGGACAACTGGGTTCAAATGCTGCTTCCTTACTTGGATGAAAGCGAGCTTGCTGAGCAGTTTGATAAAAGTCTTCCTGTTATTCATCATGAAAATTTGATCCCACGCACAAAAGAGTTGGGGGTTATGGGCTGTCCGAGTGATCCTTACAACAGACCAGGCAACCATTATTTAATGGAGGCACCCGATGGGTCTACAGGCTTTTTGCTCGGGGTAACTATGCAATCAATGGAGGGAGTGAATATGTTCCTGCTATGTCAGGCACCCTAGCCAACCCAGGTCCAACAGAAAATCGATACAGGTACGATGAGGAGACTCGTGAGTTTCAGTGGTGGGGGAATGGAATCGCTGGGATTAATAAAAGTTTTAATCGAAAAGAGATCATAAACGGTTCTTCGACCACTGTGGCCCTGGAGGAGATTCGCGCTGGTATTGATCCACTAGATTCACGGGGGGTCTGGGCGCTGGGGCAAATTGGTGGCAGCATCACCTGGGGGCATGGGATGGTGGGCGACGATGGCGGCCCAAACTCAAGCCAGAAAGACAATGGTTCTGATGATATATATGGGGCGCCAAAGCTCTATGAAAAGTTAGGGCGAGAGGTTATTGCAGCAGAAAAAATGGGGGCTTGCGATTATTGCGATGAAAATGCGCAGGCGACAGCTCGTAGTAAACACCCAGGGGGTGTGAATGTTCTTATGCTGGATGGCTCCGTTAAATTCGTGTCTGATGCAATTGAAATAACTTTGTGGCACGTCATGCACTCCCGAGAGGCGCCCGAAGACACTTTTGATTTAGATGTAATTGAACAGGAACTGGCTGCCTCATATCAACCAGGAGAAGCCTCTCCCGAGTTATTACCCCACTCTAAAAATAGGCCATTGGAAAGCCAGGAAGAGAGAACCTTAGAAAACTCGATTGGAATGCAATTTGTATTAGTGCCAGCAGGCGAGTTCGAGATGGGGATTCCTAATAAGGCAAATAGATTCCCTTTTCCTAAAGATCTTGTGGCGCACAAAGTTAACATCACTAACCCCTATTATTTAGGGATTCACGAAGTCACTCAATCTGAGTATGAGCAAATTATGGGCTCTAATCCGAGTGCCCATGCGGTATCCGGCCTTTATCAAGATCGAGTTACAGTGGCGGAAACAAGCAAGTGTCCAGTGGAAAGCGTATCCTGGGATGATGCTGTTGAATTCTGCAATCGTCTATCCGATTTACCTAAAGAAAAAGCGGCTGGTCGCGTTTATCGTCTTCCCACCGAAGCTGAATGGGAACGAGCTTCTCGAGGAGGACGAACACAGGCGATTGAGCTTGTCACAAGCTGGAGCGAAGGGCTTGAAACAGGAGAAATTGCCTGTAAGAAGTTCGAGCTTGACTCCCCGCTCACGACAGTTCCTGTCGGTAGCTACCCTCCTAATTCTTATGGTCTGTATGACATGTGTGGTAATGTGTGGGAGTGGGTCTCCGATTACCAGAGGTATGGATACTACATTAATTCACCTACAGCTGATCCTCAGGGTCCCGAGACGGGGTATCTACGTGTTATTCGAGGTTGGCACTGGGCCGCAACCGGCCCTCTCTGCAAAGTTTACATGGTTAATGACCCATGGTCAGGAAGCCCGTTTGTTGGTTTTCGCGTCATTTGTGATCGGAAAACTCGCTAAATTTGATTTGAATTCATTCATATTTAATTAGGACTATAAATGAGTCAAGGCAAACTTTTCATGTTTAAGTCTTCCTTATTGGGATTGGCTGTTTTCGGGACTTGTGCCGCAATTCTTATTTTGTATTTCGGTTCTTATCACCGGGCAGTTGCTTCTCTCCAGGGATGGTCAATCACTTGTAGTGAACCGACAAAGATTGTGTCGGATGCTGATGTCGAGGGAAAAGTCGATTTCACTTTCCCGTTACATAATTTGCAATCCGAGCCCATAGTAGTCCATGGACTAGGGGCCCAATGTTCTTGCACGACCGTTGAGGAAATACCTTTCGTTATAGAACCTTACCAAGACTATGATTTAAAAATCAGTGTCGATGGTTATGGTAAAAACCCAGGGTCTACTTTCGCGGACGAAATAACAGTCTACTATTCTCCAAAACAAAATGAGCTCATACTGTATCTCGAAGTTAGATACTCTGAGAATAAATGATGGCAATATAATCATTGTGGTCTTGGGGATATTGTTTATAATGCGATGACTATATTATGCCTACGCTTATACATCCTTTTATTATTAACCTGAAATATGGTTTGTATACGTGTCAGAAAAGACTTAGATTATGACAGACTATTTTAGCACTTAATACAGCCTCAACCGGGTTTCAGGATGGGTTCTACATTGTTTATCTCATGTTTTATGGACGCTATGATTATAATTACAAAGGAAATATTATGAAGAAATACTTCGCTATTATCGTTACATCCTTAGGGGTGTTTTCACTATCTCTGACTTTAACTGTCGGCTTGTCTAGTTCGTTGTATGCTCAATACGGAGGTGGGTGTACAAACGGCGGGGGAGGGGCAACCACCTGCCAGGCCGGAACAGATTCCAACGGCCTTCCCGCTTGCATTAACTCGACGAATAAGAAAAAATGCGACTCAGGTAACGCTTTATGTGAATGTAAAGTGAAACTCTCATCGGGCGTGTCAGCATGCCGATGTGCCATATAGTCTTTCAGAATATTTTGGTCGATAAATGTTATACATAACGGTCCATCATTTATCGACATCTTGAAGGTGAATAGAACCCATCCTGAGACTTAGGACTTTTATTCTTGTGAGAGTAAGATAAGGACCAGCACAACATGCCTGAAGGCCATTTGTAATTAACAGAAGTCTTGCTGTCCCCCCACTTGCAGATGTGGAACAGCGAGGCAATATATTTCACACTTCACTGACTGCCCCCAAAGCGACTAGCGACCTCATTTCCATCATCAGTATGAGCACCCAGAGTGCTCTAGTTACACGAATGACTATAATATGTTGCGATTTACATGTACTATCTTATGTGCATTTGCACTATCCTTGTGTGTCTCATGCGTGTCTGTGCATGCTGGCGAAACTGATTGGATTGAGGAATTTAACCGTGAGTACGAGGGATCCGCCAAAGCTCTCATGGCTAACCTTCAGGACATGGAAATGAAAACCAAGGAGACACAGTTTAACGAGGACGGAACAAGTTATTCGCAGTTGTCACACTATTTCTCCAATGGCCAAAGTGTTCGACTTGATGTCCAACGGATTTCGCCAGACAGCCCAGCAGAAACATTAAATATTGTCTGGGTTGTAACTCCAGAAGGACGTTTCATAATTCACCGCAAAGAAGGTGTAAAAGAATATGTGGTAGATAGCATCGGTTCGGTAGATCGTGTTAGTGAAGAGTCGACTGAAAGTGTTATGGCTCAGATGTACTCAAACAACGCACTACCCTTCAGTCCATTCACCATTGGTCAAGATACTATACTCGACTATACTCAACTGCCTGGCTTCAGATTCAACTCTGCTGAAGTTATTTCTGGGGATAGCCCGAAGCAATTGATAAAGTTATCATACCAGCTTGCCGTAGAGGATCCGGATGACAAAAATAAAAAGAGGTTAACTGGGGGCTGGCTAGTATTCTGCCCCGACGAAGAATGGGCATTACATGAAGCATACTTTATTCCGTTCTTGGAGGAGCGGCCTGACGTCGGAATACTATTCGAGATAAACTACAGTGACAAGACTGTTGGTAAAACGCCAATTCCATCGGCCATTCGCGAATGGGCGTACGTCAAGGGTGAGAAGAAGACTCTTAGGCGTGAAGTTGAAGCACTAGAGATAATGGCTCGTCCCTCACCAACTTCTGTGTTTAAACTTTCTGAGTTTAATCTTTCAGATTCGATGTTACAGCCTGCAACACGGTCTCAAGGATGGCTGTGGTTTCTTATTATCGGTAACGTGTTGTTGATAATATGTGTTATAATTCTGGCCCGTTTTGCTAAAAAGAAGAAGTCTGAATAACGAGTAAATCATTCATATGATGAGCATGTTGAATAGGTGGAGGATGGGGGGATGTCGACAGCTCGCAGTTCCTCTGTGCAAAGTTTAAGAAAGTATTTCAATCACCCCCTCTGGACCATGCTTGCCATTTGCCTGGTATGCGCGATTGTTGAAACGCTAATATCTCTCACTTTATACGAGAACTATTTCAGCAATTCGCTTAATCGCAAAAACGAATATATCGCACGAAGCCTAATACATTTAGGGGCATGGATAGTTTTATTATATCCATGCTTACTCTTTTCTCTCTTTATTAGAAAACTACCCTCCGAGAAACCCTTGCATCGATTAATGGACTGCATGGGTAGAGTGACGATTGTGGTATTGCTTCTGGCAATCACAACTGCTTTTTTGGCGGCTTGGTGTTTTCGTGTCCAAACGGGAGTGTTTCCAGGCGAAAGTTCGTACAGGTTCTGTGTATCGAACTACTATATGCTGATAATGTATGTGGTTCAGCGAAATATGATTGAAGTGGGAAGCTTGCTGCCTTTTGCGGCAGTGATCACGGTAATGATATATAAGAGGTATGTTATTCCTCTCTCTATTGATGGCCGTCTTGATATTCGTTGCGTCCTTATTGGGGGGGTAGTCTTTTTAAACAGTTTGGTTTCTATTATTGTATGCACCGATTATTATGATAGCCCATTTCTGATCAAAGGGGATCGAATTGAGGCGTTTAGAGATCCGTTCCCCGGATTTGCAGCTGACCTCGAGCATCGCGTGAATCCTGTGATCTCCTTTCTAGTCTCTCTTAATACACATCCGTCATCCAGTACATCAAGGATACCTGAGAATCTCCTAACACCGATCAATTCACTACAAAAAACAACCATACCCCCCCCCCCAAATGACCAGAAATCAGTCATATTGATCGTAATCGAGTCCTTTCGTCAGGATGTCGTATTTAACCTTCATCATAATAAGTATGTAATGCCAAATTTGACGCGTTTGGCCAGAGAAGGGACATTCTTCAAGAGGGCCATTGCAAACAGCACCCATTCCGATTATTCCGACCCCACGATCGTTTCCTCACTATACCCACTGCGTAAGCCTTATCCTTATTATTATCAAAAGAATGAGCCGTGGCCTAAAACGCTTTTGCATGATCATCTCAAGGATTACGGATACAAGACAGCCATGGTATCTTCTCAGAATGAAACGTGGAGTAATATGCATCTCTTCTATGGGAGTGTGGAAATAGATTACTTTGTAGATGCACGTTCAAGTGACGATTCAAAAGTTCATTTTGAATCTGGTGATTATTTTGACAAGTGGACGAAAGAAATTCAGCTGGGCGGAAAGGTTGACGATGCGATAACCAGGCAAGTTGCCTTAGACTGGATCAAGCAGCGTGAGATAAATAAACAAAAATATTTCATGCTGATCAATTTTCAAACGTCACATTTTCCTTATATCGTACCTGGCGGGCAACAAGGCCCTTTCCATCCAGCGGGTGTTGATTCTTCCGAAGGTTTCACACAACTATCGGAAGAAAATATCGAGAGAATTAAAAACTCGTACTACAATGCATTGAATTATGTTGATGGTCAAATTAAGGAGTTGGTTTCGCATCTAGAGGATAGTGGTCATCGAGATAGCACAATTGTCGTGATTACTGGTGATCATGGAGAAGCCTTCAGAGAATCGGGCCATATCATGCATGCCGCATACCCGGCAGATACGGTATTGAATACGGGGATCATTATCAATTGTCCAGAGGCTTATCGAATCAAAAGTAGACGAGTACCCTGCGGAGGCCATCGACATTGCTCAACTATTTCTGGTCTGATCAAAATATTCCGTCCCATCCAGCCTTTTTCAGGGCCTTGATTTAACAGAGTGATTCGCCGCGTCCTCAAGCACGGATGGGAATTTGTTCATTGTTGTACTCCTGCGAATCATCTTGATGCTGTTATATACAATCGTGAGTGGAAGTATGTTGAAAAACTATTTTCATCAGAGTTTGAGTTGTTCCGCAATCCTTTAGATGGCGAAGGAAGAAGAGATTGATGTTATTGACGCACACTTACACATGTACATAAGTATGCCGTGAACAGCAGGGCAGTGGCGGCAGGAAATCAATTAGCTTACTATGGTGACAAAGATACTATACTACTATCCCCCAAAAGAACCAATATTGAATATGTAAATGACATGACGATATTGGAAGAGGATCTAAATAAATAGAGGGATTACAAAGATAAAAGAAATTATTTAGACATCAGATTAGCGTTCCGCCAGGCGAGTTGCACGAAGCCGTGATACAGGTGAGCGTGCCATTCGCAACGTACGACCAGTCGACGGAAGTTTTCAACCAGCTGATTGTACGTTCAGAGCTTTCCAGCGTTTGCGGTTGCGGCACGCTGCTCGCCCGTCTTGAGACACGCACCTTATTATGATTCTTTTGTGGGGAACCGGCTACCTCAATCCCTCGCCAGCAGTAGAGCCGGTGACGAAGGGGATCTTCAATAGGCGATTTCATCATACAGCAGTCCGTTCCGGATCACGATAATGAACAACAGAATGATCGAGCAACACGATTCCGTCAGTTTCACTTCCGAGTGAGAGGCATATGTGAACTCACTGCACTCAGCGGTGTTCCATGATCATCAGCGAGCAGCATGATCCTGGAGCCCTTAACACGTTTGGTCAGGCCCAGCCATTCCCCTTTTAAGCAGGGAACGACGTTCCATCCCGGCCATTCTCTCGGCCAATCGAGTTCTACTCCCGCGTTGGAGTTTCTCAGCGAGCCGCTCCCAGGCGAGTCAAAGAAGGGCTCAGATTACTCATCCACTCTTTGAAACATTTCCAGCCTGAGTTTTGCAAAGGGAAACGTGAAGCTGCGGTTATTTCTTCACCCACGCTCTTCGCTCGGCAATATCACGCCTTGCTTCTTTCCATCGAGCCCCTGTTCTCAGCACCCACAGAATGCCTTAAAGCATTCTCGTGGTGGCAGCGTCGATCCTCCAAGCTCGGGAGGCCTTCCGGGGAGAGGTCTTCGATCAAAAGCCATTTTGCTGACCAGAGAGAGTTCATTAACACAGTCCGTCTGGATGCTATCAGTATCATTAAAGTGAGGATACCATTGCAGCGTCATCTCCATTACTTAAAGTCTCCACTTTCGAAAGGAGACATCACAATGCAATCAACAGACCTAACTGTTCAATGTTTCAGTAGTGTTGCAACTGGCTGTGCCATTCTGTATTGCGTTTTTCGTTAAATTCGCTTGTCTATTAGAAATGCTTAAGTGGTTTAGACACCATCTGAAACTATGTAAATTAGTGAACAGTTTGGCCTGCCGATTGCATATCTGTTCCCTACAGAAAGGAGGACCAACTCATATCCACTCGACCCGCGAGAATCGTACGATTCCATAAATACGGGCTCCACGACGGAACTCAACACACACAACTCACTGATGACCTATAGTTTCCTGATTCGAGACCTCTCTCCCGATTGTCAAGTGACATTTAAGGAGGCAGACCAGCACCAACTCGAATAAAGATTGCTTCGAAGGAATTCTCTATGCTCTTCTTTAGGAATTCGTTGGTTTGATTTACCAAAATACTCTCTCTCAGAGCGTATGTCACTGCTCAACTTCAAAAAATGTTTGAAGCAGGGAATACTTCAACTCGCTTGGGAAAGTTGCTGGAAATGAAATGTAAACAATTTAATCTTAAAACAATCATCGCTGATGGAACATTTGTCACAAAAATAGGGGCAGCGGCATGGAACCAATCAAAGCGGGTAAAGGTTCCAGGTGATGATGTTGACTTTATGCCGGGGGCCCCCCCTTGGCGTTCCAGGTGAAATTGCCCTCGCCCCATGAAGCCACCTTGATTGAACCTTGGTCAAAATCAAGCTAGCAGCTCTTGACGCTCTCTTACTCTTTGACAAAGCAACCGATTCGGATGGGCTTAAAAAAGTCTTCATGTGTTTGAGGCTTGTGTCTCATTGCTCCATTCCCTAAACGACGTAACGGCAATGTGAAAAATCTGAGCGACCGGAACCAGTATCTGTATGAGGATCACTGGAAAATCGGTTGGTTGAAAAACTTCTGCCGTCGTTACGTAACAGGGCAACGTCTTGAACTACACGGAAGCTTCTGGTGCCTCGGTGCTCTGTACACTACCCCCAAAGGCTATTCGGAGGGGTTGTAGTAGATCCCGCTCTGTTGCACAGCCAAAATGCTTGGTAATCAATCGATCTTGTATATGTAGATCCTACGGTAACCTGCTCACTATCTACCGGATTTAGTTCACTAAAGTATTTGTATACAGGCTGGTCATTATTGATAATGGTATCCATTAACCTGGTTTGCACTGACAGCGTACCGCTGGCCAGGACTCCAGCACTGGGGGGCAGGAGTGTTCAAATCCTGCTTGGAACTTTTCAGAGTTCAATCCCCGCGATCTCAGGGGAAATGTCCCAATCGGAAAAGTAAGTCACATGAAAAGGGCATCGGGCTTCTGGATGATCATCATACCATTTTTTCGAAGAGGATATCCTGCCCCCAGTCAACGTTTGCTATCGAGTAAGTGCCGGGGTCCACCAAGTGGGCCACCAACTGCAATATTCTGAAAAATGACATGGAATGAGGAAGGATTGAAACAGATTCGACAGTCCTAAGAGAAGTATGCAATAAGTCAGAGTGTTGAGATATCTTCTCTTGTTCGCATCAGCTACTCGAGGATAAGCGATTATTCGGCTTGCAAATACGTAGAGAAACGGCAGTGCGGGAAGCACATATCGATAATGACGATTGAACCCTGTCTGGGAACTCACCATCACAAACACAAAAATAGCTGGAATTAAGACTAACCATTCATTGATTGCTTTCCCTTCAGGATTTCCTCTGATTGAAATTGCAGCTGAGATAAAAGACAGGAATATCAAGCATAAATACCCTACCGGTGTCTTTATTAAGAAAGCATACAAATAGTAGTACCACCAACCACCTTGTTTCTGCTCTCCACGCAGATAAGACCATTTTCCTTTCTCGAACTCATATTTTTGCAGATCGTTCCTCGAACGAAGTTTTTGGCAATGGGACAGGAATCGCCTCCAAAAGATCGTGTCTGCGAACATATTGGCACCGTGCTGAGGGTGGGTTGACCGCTCCAAGGATTTACTGACAAAATCGTATTTGCCCAACTGTGTAAAGCTGCCTTCAAACCCATATCCCAAATTTAAGATGTATATGCTGAAAAACGAGAAGGACAGCAGAGTTGTCCAGATTGCGACTTCATTTGGTGATTATTGTATTTGTTGGCTTAAAAACCCTCTGGATCAAGCACATCATTGGATAGAGTATCAGAAAAAAAATCCACATCGTTTTAGTCAAAAGTGCCAGTCCGAGAAAGGGCCTCCCCAAAGTGCTCGTTTCCAGTTTGGATTTCTCAACCATTTCCAATGAATCCAAGTGGAAAGCAGACCGGTGAATCAGTAGAGGCGGCATCAGGAGTGATGGACGCCCCCAGGCAATCATGTTAGGGCAAAGGCATAGAAAATTAGAGCAGGCCCTGAACGCCAGCCATACATTTCTGTGGCCCATCTATATGAGACAAAACAACCTATAACGGAAAAGGAATACAGGAGAACCGTGCGGAGCTGAAATACCAAAATGATTTAAGGCCGTTATTGTGGAAAAATATTTCATCGAACTGGAACTCAGGGCGAGGTAAGATAGATAAGTCCAGACTGGAAAATCTAGATTTGCGTCTGTGAACATGACGGGAAGTGCTGCAACCATTCTCGTTAGCGGAGGTTTACTCTGTATAAGTCGAAATTTCCATATTTCCAATGCGTGATCCCTGAGGTAAGTGGGCAATCTCGTTAATGTTGGAACATTAACGCAAGATATCCATACCAAAGAAGTCCAATATGAATTATGAGAATTAGAACTACAGTAATGGAGAGCCAAATAGAGTGTGAATCCTTAAGATCTGAAGATTCATTTTCAATATTCAAGGTCAGTGAGCTCATCTTAAAAACAGGGGGGCCTAAAATTATCCAATGAATTAGGTTAACTTATTTCGCAGTATGTAAAACAGTCAAAGGCTGATATTATTATAGGATAAATGTATGTGATTCCATGATAATTCCAAGAGGATGTGAACCAGAAGCCCAAGAACAACTTAGAGGCAATTTATGTCAAAATCAATCTCGAGAAGGAGAGCGCTCAGTAGTATTGGCGGAGTTATTGCATCTGTAGCAGGCTTAAGATACTTCCAGGGAGACGCTAAAATACCCGATTGGTCCAGGAAAGTGATCATTACCAGCGATGACGCCGGTATGTGTAAAGCTGTAAATGAAGGAACTATCCTAGCCATGCAGAGTGGGTTGGTTTCTACAACAAGCATTATGACCTGCTGCCCTGAGTACGAAGCGTTTGCTGAATTCGCTCTTAATCATCCTGAGCACGATTATGGAGTGCACCTTGTCTTGACCTGTGATTTACGTGAGCTTCCCTGGGGGCCAATTACAGGTATGAAGACTGTCCCGTCGTTAACGGGGGGCGATGGAAACTTTTATCTTTGGCCACCGCAAAACGTTGACTATGGAGAAGCCAGACTGGAGTTAAAAGCACAGATAGATAGGGCCTTAAATTCAGGTATCAGAATATCGCATCTGGATCACCACATGTGGGTTATGTTCCATAGCCCTGAAATGTTGAGTCTGTATGTTGAACTTGGCATGGAGTATAACCTTCCGATACGTTTTTGTCGTACTGCTCCCGATAGGTTATCAAATAACCCGCAATTTCTGAAAGAATACAAACGAAAAATCCGAATCCTGGAAAATAATGGCTTTCCAGTATTAGACTTCATTGAGTACAGAAATTACTCCGTCGAGCCAGGAAAGAAACGAGAGTATTATTTGGACCAAATTCACAAACTACCCATTGGTATCTCCGAATTTAATATTCACTGTTCTTTGATCGACGATCAGATAAATCCCCCAGATGTAGAGAAACGCCTGTCGGATCTCCAATTTTTCTCATCCGGAGAGGCTAGTACAGAATTTCAGCAATGTCGAATCGAGCAGATCGACTGGGAACATTTTCGCTGAAACTGACCTTAATTCAAAAACGCAATGCAAAGATTTCAAATAATGAAGCGTTTAGCTTTCTGGTTCATTTTAATTATCCATGCTGCGCTCTGTAGTTGGGGGGCCTGGAAACATTCCCCAACTGTAGATGAGCCAGCCTACTTGGCAGCGGGTCTAAGCCATTGGGAATTCGGTAAATATGATTTATGTCGAGTCAGTCCACCACTCGTCCGGATGGTAGCCTCAATTCCAGTAAGAATGGCGAAACCGAAGCTTGATTGGGACAGATACATAATTGGCGCTGGTATCCGACGTGAGCATCAAGTTGGAGCGGACTTCTTGATCGCAAACGGTGAGCGTTCTTTTTGGTTGTTCACGCTAGGGAGATGGGCCTGCATTCCCCTTTTCCCTACTCCAGCGCGTGGGTGAGTTATCGTTGGGCGGATGAATTATTTGGTATGTCTTCCGCTTTTGCAGTTTTAATACTGTGTGAACTTTAGTCCAAATATTCTCGGCATGCTCAACTGCTCACACCAGATATCGGTGTAACTTCCTTATCTATGAGCACGTGTTATGCATTTTGGAGGTGGTCACAAGTTACGAGCTGGACTCGAATACTTGTTGCGGGAGGAATTCTAGGCTTGGCTCTGCTGGCGAAGACGAATGCTCTTGTGCTATATCCGGCATTAACCTCCGGCGTGCTTCTGCATTCTTACTTTAGGCCAGAGTGTCGCTCTATGAAAAAAACGCTGCAGTTAATTGTTGCTTTTATTGTTTCGATCTACGTTCTAAATCTGGGGTATGGTTTTGATGGCTCTTTTAAGAAACTGAAAGAATACGAATTTTTCAGTAAGACTTTCAGAACAGTAATAGAAGCATATTCTTTTCAGGATTCGGCTCTAGGAAACATCCCCATACCCTTACCAGCCGCATTTTTGGAAGGAATCGATCTTCAACGACGCGATTTTGAAAATATTGACGAGTCGAAAAAATCATATCTACGTGGGCAATGGTACGACAATGGATGGTGGTGGTACTATTTTTATGTCATCGCTGTCAAAGTACCTATCCCGATCTGGTTACTCTTTATTGTAGGGTTAACTACACTCGCATTCTGTAAAAGAGATCTACGACTTGAGTCCTTTTGTTATATATTGATCCCTGGCATCCTGTTATTCGCTCTTCCTTGTACCCAGTCAGGATTCAGTCACAGTCTCAGGTACGTTCTGCCGGCTTTTCCGTTCGCTTTCATGATTGCCTGTGTTTCGTTTGCTTCAGCTAAGCCCTTTATAGGGTTACGTAGGCGTCTGTCATGTGGTGCCTTGATTTGGTTGATACTCAGCAGTCTCTCTGCTTACCCACACAGCCTATCCTATTTTAATGAGATTGCTGGAGGGGCGAAGAATGGCCATTTCCACCTTCTGGATGGAAATTTAGATTGGGGGCAAGACTTCTTTTTTCTTCAGGACTGGATCGAAGAGCACCCTGAAAAGCAACCATTATATATAGCGTACTGGGGTATACTGCCTCTTAATGAAATGAATCTCACTTTTAATGAACCAAAACTGAATGCCGACGATCCAATTCCGCCCGGATGGTATCTGATTTCTGTCAATCACTTGAGAGGAGAATATCGTTTTGGCAAACCGGAACTCCATCGATTCCTTGCGCTTGAACCAATAGAAAGAATTACGAATACAATTTATCTATATCATATTAAATGACTTCTACAGCCAGTTTCAAAACCTCTTAAGTATAGTGAACAGACAGGCGAGTTGCACGAAGCCGTGATACAGGTGAGCGTGCCATTCGCAACGTACGACCAGTCGACGGAAGTTTTTCAACCAGCTGATTGTACGTTCGACTTTCCAGCGTTTGCGGTTGCGGCGCAACACTCGCCCGTCTTGAGACGCTTTCTTATTATGATTCTTTTGTGGGGAATGACTACCTCAATCCCTCGCCAGCAGTAGAGCCGGTGACGAAGGGGATCACTGTCGGCGATTTCATCATACAGCAGTCGTTCCGGATCACGATAATGAACAACAGAATGATCGAGCAACGATTCAATCAGTTTCACTTCCGAGTGAGAGGCGCTGTGAACTCCTGCACTCAGCGGTGTTCCATGATCATCAGCGAGCAGCATGATCCTGGAGCCCTTAACACATTTGGTCAGGCCAACCATTCCCCCCTTTTTAAGCAGGGGCAAACGTTCCATCGGCCATTCTCTCGGCCCAATCGAGTTCTCCCTCCCGTTGGAGTTTCTCAGCGAGCCGCTCCCAGGCGAGTCAAAGGGCTCCCGATTCTGTCCACTCTTTGAAACATTTCCAGCAGGTTGCAAAAGAGGGAAACGATGAAGCTACCGTGGTTATTTCTTCACCCACGCTCTTCGCTCGGCAATATCACCTTGCTTCTTTCCATCGAGCCCCTGTTCTCAGCACCCACAGAATGCCTTAAAAGCATTCTCGTGGTGGCGTCTACGGGCATCCTCCAACTCGGGAGAGGCCTTCCAGGGGGAGAGGTCTTCGATCAAAAGCCATTGCTGACCAGAGAGTTCGGTAACACAGTCCGTCCTGGATGCTATCGAGTATCGTCCGAGTGAGGGATACCATTGCAGCGTCATCTCCATTATAAAGTCTCCTTTCGAGAGACATCACAATGCAATCAACAGACCTAACTGTTCAATGTTTCAATGGTGTTGCAACTGGCTCAACAAAAGCATTGAAATAAAAGGGTGAAGCCTTATTGATTTTAAGAATAGAAAAAAGCTTAATGGATTGCTAGCTTGTGAGTTCTTCGGTACGCTCATTGAAATGAAAAGTCTCAAGCTGAGATTGGGGAGCCTGATCACAGTACGCACAATTCTCAGAGTTCGCTGAATTGCCTATTCCTAAAGGCTGGGCTCATTGCCGCTAGTGTGTTTAACTCAGTTGGCATACCGAGCTAAGCACGATTCAAGTAATGTAGATAGCGAGCAGGTCGTTCTGCATTTGTGTAATGGTTAGTGTTACGATAAGTGGAATCAGGAAATGAATTCAAAGTCAAGCGATAGGTTAATTTCTGTAGATGCTTTTCGTGGTTTGGTCATGGCGAGAATGCTTGTAGGGCTTCCTCTTATACCGGCAGTACAGACACTGCCTGGGGGGTGGTTTAGAGACATAGTCGAAACACAGTTATTTCATTCGACCTGGAATGGAATAACATGGGTTGATTTCAGTTTAGCCGGTTTTATCATGCTTATGGGACTCTCTGTGCGTCTTTCTCTCAAGCAATACAAAGATGGCTCCCGTTCTAGTTCTGAATTCTACCTAAAAGTTATTTCACGTACCTTGACACTGATTTTACTCGGTTTTCTTTATAATGGTGGGTTCTCTGAACCCTGGCCAGACATTAGGCTGGCCGGAGTGTTACAAAGAATGGGAATATGCTATCTGATTTCTGCATTTATCTATCTTTACACTTCTGTAAATCAGCGAACTTGCATCCTGATCTTAATACTTATGTCTTATTGGGCGATACTCCACTTCTATCCTGGTCATAATGGTGAGATCGGAGTGATGTCGCTGCAGAATAACGCAGCCAAATGGATAGACTCAAGGTTCCTTCCGGGGAAACTATTTTATGGGACATGGGATCCTGAAGGAATTTTGACCACATTGCCTGCAGTGGGAAGTGCTATAATAGGCATGCTTTGGGGAGACATCCTATACAGCGAGAAAGGTCTATCTGAAAAGGTGATATACTTTATTGTCTGGGGACTCATCGCAATCAATCTTGGGTATATCTGGGATTATGCTTTACCTATTAACAAACCATTATGGACCTCGTCTTACGTTGTGCTGACATCTGGGATTGGAGCGCTGATGTTCGCCGCCTGTTTTGTACTGGGGGAAGTTTACCACTGCAACAGGCTATTGTTTCCTTTTGTCGTTATCGGTAGAAATCTACTGATAACGTTTATGATGATTCGTTACGTTCCGTTCGATGAATATGCCCACTTGTTGACAGGAGGAGACGTATCCCTGCTTTTAGGTGCATTTGCACCTTTCGCCATGGCGATGACCGAGATTCTCTTGCTCTGGGGGATATTGTTATTTCTATATAGAAACAACCTGGTGTTTCGAGTTTAGGGAGAAATATAAGTTGCAGAAATACATAATAATGTTTTAAGCCACGCCCGAGCATGACACCTACTGTATATATACATATTTTTAAATGGTATATGATATTGCTGCACCAGAAAGCTGGGTATCTCTTCCCTACAACCCATCCTGATACCCGGTTGGGTTGTTCATGAACCAGTCAACCATGGGGCAATGACACCCATCAGAGGTTTTTTCTGATCGCTTGTAGTATCATGAGTGTTTGCACATCCTAATGGGTTATTTAAATTCTTAGAGAACTGGTTCAAGAGAAAATACCTAGAGGCAGTTTCCCTCTAAGTATAGTGAACAGACAAGCGAGTTGCACGAATGATACAGATGAGTAATATTCATAGCGTACAACCAGCCGACGAAACTTTTCAACAGCTGATTGTGCGTTCGACTTTCATCGTTTGCGGTAGCGGCTAAGTCGACATCTCGGTCTTCTTACGATTCTTTTGTGCGGCGCTACTCAATCCCTCGATGCCAGAAGAGTCGGTAACGTAGGGCATCACTGGCGATTTTATCATACAGCATCGTTCCGGATCACGATAAGGAGAATGGTCGAGCAACGATTCAATCAGTTTCACCTCGAGGAGAGGCACGTGAACCTCTGCACTCAGCGGTGTTCCGTGCCCATCAACGGCAGCATGATCTTGGAGCCCTTGCCACATTTGGTCGGACCAACCATTCCCTTAGCAGGGGCAAACGTTCCATCAGCCATCCCCTCGGTCCAGTCGAGTTCTCCTCCCGTGGGTTTCTCAGCGAGTTCCCAGACCAACCGAAAGACTCCCGATTCGGTCGGTTTGACGTCTCCAACACGTTGTAAGAAACGATTTTGGTAAATCTTTCCATCGGCTGTCCTCAATACCCAAAGAATGCCTTCAAAGCACTCTGGTGGCGCGCGGGCGTCTCCAACTCTCGAGGGGCTTCAGGGAAAGAGGTCTTCGATCAAAACCATGCCATCAGTGAGCCGTAACACAGTCGTCTGGACGCTGTTGTGTATCGTTCAAGTGGGGATACCATTCCAGCGTCATCTCCATTGTAAAGTCTCCTTTCTGGAGACATCAATGCAATCATCAGACAAACTGTTCGTATTTGAATGGTTTTGAAACTGCCTCAGTCTCAGGATGTGTTCCATAAACTATGTTTCAGATGTAAGAAGGTTACACGATGGGCTCAGTCCAAATGTCCTGTGAAAAGGAAATTATAACCGAGGTTAATTATTCAACCAGAGTTGAGCCACTAATATCCGTTATCGTCCCAACATATAATGAAGATCAAACAGTATACGCCCTATTAATATTGGTTGCTGACGAGCCCACACCAAAAGAAATCCTGATAGTGGATGACGGATCTACCGATAATACAGCCCGGCAAATCGATAATTGGATATTATCATCTGGCGGGGTGTTTCGGAATGTTGAACGGGTTTTGTGGATTCGCCATGAAATCAATCAGGGAAAAGGCTTTTCTATTCGTTCAGCTCTGGAATATGTCAAAGGAAAATATGTTATCGTTCAAGACGCAGATATGGAATTATCTCCCCATGTATACCCAAAATTAATAGAGCCTCTTGAGCAGGGCGATGCTGATTTTGTCATCGGCATGCGTATAACGTCCGTGGAAAGCAACCGCTTTTTATATCGTATCGGAATTGCGATTCTGAATATTATTGTCAGCCTCATGTATGGTTATCATCTTCATGATGCCGCATGTTGTTTTAAGGTGATGCAGCGAAAGCATCTCCTGAACATGAACCTGCAGTGCCAAAAATTCGAGTTCTGTCCCGAAGTCATTGCGAAAGCTTCTAGAATGAAATTGCGAATAGTCGAAATTCCTGTCCCCTATACTCCACGACAACAATTGGATGGGAAGAAATTAAAAATTATTTCTGACGGACTATCGGCGATATGGACCTTGTTGAAGTATCGATTCTGGCGGGAAATTCCCGTATCGTAAAAAACTCAGTCGACTTTGGAAATCAATGATTCCAAATGGCTGCGCTGCTGACGAGCGACGGATTTCGAACGAGTTGCGGTTTCACACCTGTCGGATTTTGTTCGATTAACCTCGATAAGGACATCGTAGGCCGTAACGAAAAAAACTCCGCCGAAGGACAAGGCGTGTTGTTACAGTCCGTTATGCTCCGTTTGAAAGTCGATTTTCGAACGAACGTTGACAAGAAAAACTGGCAGTTACCTACTTGTCGAGCCAAAACTAAAGATCATCGCGCAGCGATAACGATGAATGGTATAGAAAAATCGGCTCGATATTTGCGAGAGGTGGACTTACGCCGCGTCGCGATAATAATAATTGAGCTCTCCACCGAGGCGTTCGCGGCATTCGATCTTACCTGCGATGTCCCCGACTTCATCGTCAGGTTCAACCAATTGATTGTCTAGTCCCTGATGGTTTCGTTCGTGGTGATAATGAGAGACATATTCCTTGAGCGCTCGCTCAAGCGAATATTGGCCTAAGAAGATCAATCGATTCAGACACTCCGATTTCAGACTTCTCATGAATTGTTTAACATACGTGTTCATGTCGGGACTCTTCGGTGGTAGAAGAACTGGTTCGATGTCAGTCAGCTCCATCAGAAATGATTTCAGCGGTTGAAAATAGGTATCGCGATCGAGAATCAGAAGAGATGCGTTTTCGAGAAAACCATCGTCTCCCGTCAGGTTGTGAGCAATTTGCATCACCCATTGTTTATTGGGGTTCGTCGTTATCCCTGCGATCTCAACCTGTAGTGATTTCATTTCCATCACCACCATAACGTAGAATGCGATCAAACCCATTTTCGTCCAGACTTCTAGAGTCGTGAAATAAACGGCGAATATCGTCTCCCAGTGAGCTCTGAGGAAAGTCTGCCAGGACATTGAAGCAGGCGTTTCGGGGTAGGCTCGATTCCATTCGCTTTCAGAACATTCCTGACAGTCGTGTCGGTGATGAAATACCCAACATTTGACAGGGCACCTTGAATACGGTCCGCTCCCCAAGTAGGGTTCTCTATTGCGAATCGTAGGATCAGCTCGACGATCTCTTTGCGAATACGCGGTCTTCCCAGGCGTTTTTCGTTCGACGAATAATCCCATTTCCTCGCGATCAGTTCACGGTGCCAGCGGAGAATTGTATCTGGAGTGAAGATAATGCCGATATCGCTCAGCAACTTCCAACCGAGCACTTTACCTTTCACAGCTAGGCGTCGCCGCTGTTCGTCAGTGGCAGAATCCGTTTTGTTCCTAGTTTCTCCCGAAGGACACAGTTTTCGTTCTGCAGGTCTCGATTACCTGTTGTTATTCACGATTCAGCCAGTTGGTGAGGGCAAGAATTAGCAGATGCCAGGGCTGCATCAGGAAATTCATGGAAGTGGTTCCGAAGTGGGGGAGGGGAGTCAGTCTGGAACTATACCCATTCTTTCAACCGACCGGACTCACGAATCGGATATTGCTGATAGTCTCCATGACCGGTTATATTGGCTGTGGTGATTGTAGCGGCTAGTTTCGTGGCCAGGTCGTCTGAAAATTGATGTGCTCGGTGTCTCACAGATGCCTTGTTTTGCAGTGTTTAGAGTTCGGCTGAGTTTTTGACGGTACGGACAGCTGGTGTTTGTCCATGTTTCCTTTGTGTTCAAGCGTGATTTCATCGGTCGAATCCCTACTGGTGAGCAACGATGTTTGATAGCCTGACGATTTGCTCACAAACCAACCAAAAGACAATTTGACATCGAAAGGGCTCAATGAAAGACATTTCTTTTCCCACTCAGCACGTGTCAATTCGCGTCCCTTGGCATGACAACGGTTGGACCGGAACGGTATGCAAAAGACCACGATTTAATACTGCCTGCTTGAAGTTAAAGGGAATCGCAGACAGCAAGGATGAAGAAGCGGAGGAGCAAGTCGCAGGAAAATCTATTGTCGATTTGTTAGACGAAGGAACTCGACTACCGCCATGCGTAAAGGAACGTGCCACCTTCATGGCGGATTTCGAGTTCGATCGGGTCACTGAGCATCCTTACGCGAAGAACAACTCAGATACGCACGGACATTTTCGCCCTACAACGCTTCGACATCCGGCTTACTCTGCCGCAGCTGTTCCATTCCTGTGGATGATGCGTGACGAGGTGTTTGGCAGCCAAAAGAAGAAAGACATTGTCCCGAAAATTAATCGGTATCCGCTGGAGGATGTTGACCTCGAATACGAACCCTCGGAAGAAGAACTTGGCTTTCATACGAACTGGGTTCAGGAAAGACGGAATCACATCGCGCTGCTTGAGTGCTTCTGGAAGCATGTACGAGTACAGGAGTCCCTTGTGTTCTTCTACGCGAAGCAGGTACCACTCGTGGAAGACACAGGAAAGCGTGTGTTGATTGGTGTCGGACGTGTCAAACATCTCGGCAAGTTCACGGAATACAATTACGACGGTAATCCTGGGGATCGACTGAGAAGCATGCTGTGGGAGTGCATGGTAACTCATTCGATTCGCTCGGACTTTTCGGATGGGTTTCTCTTGCCCTATCACGAAGCAATTGAAAAGAGCGACGAAGGGCGGGCGTTTGATCCTGTTGACGTCGTCGCCTTTGCCCCCGAGGATCGATTCAATGAGTTCTCCTACGGAACAGAGCACGTTGGAAACGATGCTGCTATCAGCGCTCTGCTCGAAATTAAGGAATCACTTCATCAATGCTCTGAGTTGTTCGGTTTCGCGTCAGCTCCGTACGAATCCTGGATTGATTGTGAGCTGGGGCGACTGTGGAACAAACGTGGACCATTTCCCGGTCTCGGCGTGGTGCTGGCCGCGACCGGCGTATCCATGGGAAACTTTGTTGCTCAGGCACTCATCGATAAAGCTGGAGAGACCGAAGACCCGTGGCCGACGTGGTTTGAGACGCTGAATGGTCCAGAATCCAATCTCCCAAAGGAGCTTGCTCGGTGCATCGATAAGACGATTTCAAAAGCCTGGAGTGGAATGGTTGCAGAACGTCGCGAGTTTCTTCGTCTCCTGAGCCGACTCGACTTGTCGCAGAGCCAAGCAGAAATGCTCGTAGCACCGGAAGAACGAGAGAAATGGGGGATCACTCTGACGGACACCGAAATTCTGGCCAACCCTTACCTGATTTACGAAAGCACCAGACTTTGTGCTGATCCCATTTCGATTGGCGTTGTGGACCGCGGACTGTTTCCCAACGCAATGATCCGCAAGAAGTTTCCGATCCCTGAGCCATCGGAAGTCAAAACCGCTGTTGATGCACGTCGATTGCGAGCCTTGTCAATTCGCAATCTGGAGTTGGCAGCCGGGAACGGTGACACACTTCGACAACGCGATGATGTCGTTCGCGATATCCGAAAGCTGGTTTCGGACGATAAGCAGAAGACTCAGGTTACCGCCGACCTAATGGCAGTTGCGGAGGACGAGTTGTTCGAGGACGAAATTCGCATCGTGAAGATGGCGAATGGTCGGCCCGCGTATCAACTTGAACGTCTCGGGCAGGCGGGTGATCTGATCAAAAAAACGGTGGAGAAACGGATCGACGGTGATCGCCACAATCTCAAGGTTAATTGGCGTAACGCGCTCGACGCGTTTCTCAAGGTCAACAATGCCACACTGCCCGACGATACTGAAGAACGCGAACGAGAAGAAAAGGCACGAATCGAAAAAACGGCGGCCCTAGATGAACTTGCAGCGTCGCGATTCAGTGTCTTGATTGGGCGTGCAGGCACCGGGAAGACGACGCTTCTTTCTGTCCTTTGTGCGCAGCCTCAGATTGGCAAAGATGGCGTCTTGTTACTCGCGCCGACCGGCAAAGCACGTGTTCGCATGGAGGATGTTGCGAAGAAAGCCGGCATAAGTAACAGCAATGCATTTACACTTGCCCAGCACTTGAGCGGAACCGATAGGTACGACGGCTCAACGCAGCGATACCTCATGACCGGCGAACGTGGGGATCGAATTGCTAAGACGGTCATCGTTGACGAATGCTCGATGCTCACGGAAGAAATGATGGCCGCGCTGATCGAGTCACTCGCCAAAGTCGACCGGTTGATCTTCGTCGGCGACTATCGGCAATTGCCACCAATTGGGGCGGGCCGACCATTCATTGATATTGTCGCTCGCCTTCAGCCAGATGGATTTCCTGCAGACCAGCCTCATGTCGCCCCTGGCTTTGCCGAGTTGATGATTCCGCGCCGACAGGGCGCAGGAGAACGGGACGACCTGTTACTTGCATCGTGGTTTGGTGGTGGCGAAACGAGCGCAGGTGACGATCAGGTCTTCGAGATTCTCTCAGGAAAGCGCAAGAGCGACACAGTTCAATTTGTGACATGGGAAACGCCCGATGAGCTGGAAAGGGAATTACCGAAAATCCTCAGCGAGACTCTGAACTTCGATGCTGCGATCGAGGAATGGCAATCATTCGGACTTAGTCTCGGCGGCACCGAATGGAACGAGTCAATTTGGTTCAACACACAGTACGGCAACAAGCCGGGTTCTGGGATCGCCGCCGAGGCATGGCAGATTCTCAGTCCCGTTCGGCAAAAAGCGTGGGGTGTCGAAACGCTGAATCGGTTGATTCACACGAGGTTCAAAAAACGCACGATCGAACAGGCCAGGAAATCGATTCCGATGTATCGACGGAGCATTCCGAAACCGATGGGTGAGTACCAGATCGTCTATGGCGACAAGGTGATCAACAATCGAAATCAACGCGTCTACAAAAAACGTATGTATCCGACGCCCGACCAGGGTGGGTACCTGGCAAACGGCGAAATTGGAATCGCGGTTGGTCACCGGCGAACCAAGAAGCGAAACTGGGACCCGAAGTTTCTGGAGATCGAGTTTTCAACTCAATGTGGCACCGCATTCAAATTCTATGAGAGTGACTTCAAGGAAGAAGGCGAAGACAGTCTGGAATTGGCCACGCGTTAACCGTTCACAAAGCTCAGGGTAGCGAATTCAAGACGGTGTTCCTCGTGCTACCCGCGCTCGCCGTTAATGGTGACTCGGGAATTGCTCTACACGGCTTTAACACGACAGAAGGAAAAAGTTGTCGTGTTGTTGCAGGGTTCGGCAACTGACCTCACCGCTTCAGTTCAGAAAGATACTCAGCGAGCCGCATGCCGATTGACAAATCTGTTCGGGCCACCGAATCCCGTTGAAGTTAAGGGTGTATTCCTCGAAGAACGGTTAATCCACAACACCATGCGTGGTGAACTTGTGCGTTCAAGTCGAGGTCATCATTGCGAACCTGCTGCATGCGAAGGGCATCGACTACGACTACGAAGCGGAATTCGTGCTCTATGGCGAGCCGCAGGACAAGTTTCAGACTTTACGATCGAGGATGATGACTCCGGCAAGACCTACTACTGGGAACACCTTGGGATGCTGGACGATCGGGCGACTACAAGAAACGCTGGAATGAAAAAGAACAGTGGTATCGCGATCACGGAATTATCGCCTATGAAGACGGGGCGGCCCGAACGGGACTCTGATCACAACTCGTGACGATCTCAAGGGCGGCATTGATTCGTCATACATCAATCAGCTGATCGAAAAACTTTTCTGTACGTAGGGATATTACGTGTTGAGAGATTATGATATATCGAAAATGGAGAGCTAGGAGGTATGAAACATCACCGATTCGGAATGTCCCGGACTACATCTGCCGCGAAAACTTGCTACAAGTGCATGAGAATTTGGTTGCAGACTACGTGCAGGAACTCAATGCCATTGGCCGCTACGAAGACGCGTGCAACAAGGAAACAGGCAGTTCAACTGGCAGGGCAGACCTAGAACGCACGCACTAATGCGTTCGTTGATCGGTT
The DNA here is from genome assembly GCA_041398805.1 of Planctomycetaceae bacterium. Taxonomy (GTDB): domain Bacteria; phylum Planctomycetota; class Planctomycetia; order Planctomycetales; family Planctomycetaceae; genus Polystyrenella. Next base: position 52,808 of record JAWKUC010000017.1, read on the forward strand.
CTGTGCTTCGGTTTGTCGAAGTGGATATTTGGTACTTAGATACCAATAAACGCCTGGAGCCGATATCAGAGGAGTTGCTCACCCGATTAGCAGACGGACGACTCGCAATCCTTGATGTACCGTGTGGGTCGGGTGCTGGAATGCTCGGACTTCTCTCTCAAATTGCTTCTTTGCGAATCCATGGGGCACTTCCCAAGCTACGTTTGACAATTGAAATTACAGCTGGTGATTTTTCAGGCACAGCACGAGGCCTTTATGACAACATGCTATCAAAAGCCGTGCCGTGGTTGGAGGAACAGGGAATCGGGATCAGCTGGACCACGCATGCCTGGGACGCTTCGGATCAATTCTCGACGTCAGCAATCGTAGACCATTGGCTCAACGAGTCTCTAGACTGCGAAGACTTTGTCGTGCTAGTCGCAGCTTTTTCTGACGCTGCTGCCAACAACTTCACAAAGTTTGAGCGTTCATTTCAGCATATCACTGAGCGAATACACAACAGATCAAGCGCATTCATCTGGATCGAACCAGACTGGAGGAAATCGCGGAAATTATTCGACGCGCTAGAACCTTTCTTCGATAAGATAATCAATCTGTTTCGTGGCACTAAGCGTATTTCGGACACCTATCGTTGGCACCACCCTTTAAACGAGAACGACTGTGATGGAAAGATAATGGTTGTTCGACACGAGAGCCTGCGAGGTGAGTCATGAAGCCTGACATTTTAGCCGCGCGCTCTAAACGCTGCAAGAATTGCACATCTGCCAACCTATGTTGCGCTGCGGGCAATGCTCGACAGTCGCGCAGACAGCGATCGTGTTCGTTGGATCACTGAAGTCGCAGCGGGAAAAGCCGCCACACGCACGAAGTGGCGCTACTACGATTTCCCGATTCTCAAAGAGATAGAGGCTGATGGTACAGCGGCGTATCGAGAATACACGCTTGGCAGCCCAACAACTCTCCTGACTGAGGCTCACGTTCTCCATTTGCTGTCCCATTCTGATGCATTTGAAGTGCCAGAATGCGTTTACAGCTACCACTGGCCGCACCAGGAACGCGGCAGCCGCAACTATCAATACTTTTACGATGGATACACTGCTCGCAACCGAAATCGCAAAGCTGCTTTCGACGAACCCCGATTGTGTAGCAGTCATCTCCGATATCCGTCACTTCTATCCCAGCGTTGCGTGGGATGTATTGCAGACAAAGTTTGAACAGCGTTTAGACCGCGTCAACGATACAGTCACGAGATTGAAGGCCAGTCGGTTTTTTGAAGGTGTCAGAGCAGTTGGGGGGCGCGGCATTCCTATTGGGCCAGATTTTTCTCATTTGCTCGGGCATGTCGCATTAGAAGACGTCGACGCCACTTTGTTTGCTGACTTTGGAGAGCGATATCTGCGCACGTTGATGACCTCATCGTGGTTTGTCCAGCTTCCGAAGCCGTGGGTGTTGCGAGTCGAATCGCTTCAGTTGTGACGCAAAGCAAATTTGAAATACACCAGGGAAAAACGATGTTGTTCCCGCGGCAGTGTGGCTTTCTCACTGCCCCTCTATAAAGTCTGCAGATGACGAGTCAGGTTTCAATGCATTGATACGCGACCTCACCGTCTACCTGATGCTTAAGCCCAAATCCTTCGATTCCATTCGACAAATGTTTGAGGCTGAAGGATTTTCGATCCCGTTAGAACGGTTGAGGACGCAATCGAAGTACGGGCCGTTTCGTCGATTCATTCAGTTCCAGCATCTGTCGGGAATTGTTGACAGAGCCAGACTGTATTTTTGGAAAGACACAGACTTTCTGTCACGCGCGGTTCGTGTACGAGACGATTTGAGCGATTCACTTAGAGGTCTGTTGGCTAGTCCGGTTCCCGCGAACGGAATGAGACGTCGCTGGTTTGTGCAGAATTGCCGATACCATTTAAACAGACTTTTGTATCTTCTTCGGCATTCAAGTTACGAGGAAATTCGTGCCGCCATCCCTGATGGATCTGAATTTGATGAGTATCGAATTCTTCTTGATGCGTTGGTCACTGGTAACGTTAACGCAATCGCAGCATTGCCCGGGCGTACTGTTGGTTTCTTCTGTGAACTTTCGTCTGAGCACGGCGTACCGGACAAGCACCCTTGGATAAGCTTGAATGAACGTAGTGTCGCGGAAAGCGCGTGCGCCATGGCGTTGTATTTCGGCTGGAAGTTTAGCGATAGCGAACTCAGCAGCATGTACGAAGGCAGCAGGACGCTGCTTCAGGCGTGCTCAGTTGGCTCAGTGGACAGCGATCAAATCCGTCGGCACTCCTACCTGGATGAAGTGGAATTGTTGCTGCGGGGAACAAGCACAAAGGATCGTCTTCGTTATGTACAGACAAGATCGGATGAAGACGAGCTGATAGGGCTAGAAGGGCTTTGGCTTGGGGAGCGAAATGGCTTTAGCTAACAAAGCCGTATCGTAAAAAGATTCAGCCGACGTTTAAAACCAATGTTTCCAACTGGTTGAGTTGAAGACAAGCGGTGGTTTTCGAACGAGATCCGGTTTCACACCTGACAGATGGTGTCCGATTTAACTCGAACAGAACATTTAGGACCACCGGTAGCGGAGTAGAACGCATGAGAAAAGCGGTCTTCGTTCGATTCAGCGCTATGCGGCATCGCGATAGTAATACTTGAATAGCGCACCGAGTCGTTCGTGACACTCGATTTTACCGGCGATGCTTCCGAC
>JAWKUC010000018.1:0-54359 GCA_041398805.1 Planctomycetaceae bacterium
GCGAAGCACCACATGTTGCCGGCGAAGTCGTGGACGAGGATGAGGTTGCCTGTCACGGCGGGGGCTGTTTTGATCGGGGTGCCGAGGCGGTATTCGTAGATGACTTCTCCCTGTTTGTTGATTGCTCTTAAGGATGTGTCGTCGTGACCGAACCAGGCGAGGTCACCGGCGACGATGGGGATTGACCCACCCGCCATCGCCTGACGACGTGAGCGCTGGAACCGTTCGGCATCGGTGGCGCATTTTACTGTCTCTCGTACTTCGCCTGTCTGGAGATCGAGCAGGGCGAGGTTGGTGCCGTTGACGATCAACTGATCATCCCAGACGACGGGAACCGCATGTTGATTACCGACGTTGGGGACGCTTCTATTCCACAGGTTTTCGGCAGTAGAAGCATCCCAGGCGCGGACTCCATTCGAACTGTTGTAGATGAATTTTCCATCGACGACGATGGGTGCCGAGGTACCGCGGGCTTTTTCTTCGTAGGTCCAGATTTCACTCCCATCTTTCAGGCTGAGAGCGGAAGCTTTACCGCGACAGACGGTGTACATGACATCGTTCGCGACGAAGGGAAATGAGGAGTAGTAACCGGCATCTCCTGCGAGTTCGAGTTGATCCTCGCCCGTTTGATAATCGATCAGGTACTGTGGTTTCTGCCAGTCGGTGACTAGTAACCCTCTGGAGGTGGGCAGAGGAGGAGCCTGGTTGATACCGAGAGGGCGACCGGTGGCATAATCTCTGGTCATTGGTTTCTGCCACCGAGGAATACCGGTGAGGGCGTCGTAGGCAACGACCCAGCTTTCACCAGTGATAGCATAGACAACATTATCATGCACAGTGACTGGCCCGCGGATATCGCCGAAGGGAGATTCTGATTTCCAGATGGTCGAACCGGTCGCGGCATCGAGACAGAGTACACCCGCATTCGGTGTATACGCATTCGGATTTCCCACCGAGACATAGACGCGTCCTTGAGAGACTACGGGTGCGTTATGAATCACATGGATGCTTCCCGTATGTTTGACCCAGAGAGGTTTGATCTTTCCAGTGGGACCCTCAGGAACATTTCGGGGCGTTTCTCCAGCAAGTAACCAGGGAAGATCACCCCCGACTCTGGCGATTGGCGAGGTTCCCTTGCTGATGTTTACCTCTTTGGTTCGTTTCCATTCATCGCCCTTAACATCGGTTGCCACGAGTTCGCACTTCCACTTACCCGAAGTTTGCGGGGTGAAATCACCATACCAGGTCCAATCACCCTGCTGTTGGAGTGAAGTGGTAGCCTCATGCCCCTCAGGCGAAGTCCAGCGGCACTCGACTTTCTTCACAAGTAAAGCGGTATCATACGCGAGCAGGACGAGTTGTTGTTTACCGGTGATTGATTCAGTTGCAGGAGTCAGCAGTTCGAGACGTTTGTATTGTCCGGCAACGCGAAGCTGAGAAGTAATTCCTTTAGGAGTGACATGCACCCAGCGATAGGTTCGCGAATAGGCACCCCAGTCTTTCCCGCGGGCCAGGCAGCGCAATGAGGATGATGATTCCTGGCGACTCCCGCATGCACGACATGCCAGTGCGCCGATCTGGCCGATGACGTTGATTCCTTCCTGTTTCCAGTTATCGAAGTAATCGGGACTGAGTGGGTAATGCGAGACAGCGATGACGGGGGTTCCCGGAGGAAGTGAACCGAGGTCGGCTTTCATCCAGTCCTCCTGGCGTGCCTGGGCGGTGGAACGGAGATAGGGTGTCTCCGAGACGAATTGAATGAAGTGGACGCCACCGTAGTTCCAGGAATAGAAAGGGGGCCAGATCCGTTGTTCAAAGCTGACCGTGCAGCGCGGGTCAGTGCAATTGCCGTCGTGTCCACCGAAGCCTTCGTAGACAGGAATATGGGATGACTTGCGGATGAAGTCGTACATATCCCATTCGTATTGCGTCCCGGTGGAAGTCAAATCGCCCGCCGTAACCAGAAAGGCGGGGCCACCCGGTGCGGATGTGACCTGCTCGTAGTCTTTGGCGATGGCAATCATTTCTGAAGTCGCGGTGAACTGACTGTCGCTGGTCGCCATGAACCAGAACTCATTCTTCTCGGAAGCCTGGTCGGTCGCCAGACCGAAGTCTTGAGTGTAGTTCAACTCGGGTTCGTCGTAAGGAATGCGAACGAAAAATTCGTTCGTCGGTTGGTAGCCATTCGGGCGGGTCATCATCACGAATCGGTGATGCGGGTTGTCGTCAAACCGAATGCGGAACTTATAATCTCCGGACGCATCCGTAGTAATAATCTGCTCGCCATCGGAAACAGGGACATCAGCGAGACCCGGTTCCCCTTCGTCCTGCTGGCCGTTTCCGTTTGCATCATGAAAGACTTTACCTGTCACACTTACCAGACGAGGGTGAGCCGGTTTGAGTGGTTCTTCTTCGCGACGAGGGATTGCTTTAACGGCGGCATTTAATTCTTCCTCGCTGAACCCGCGGAGTAAATCGTCCACAGTTTCGAGTTTGCTATCTGGTATTTCTGCTCCTTGCTCCTCTGCAGAGAGATGTGGGGAGATAATCAAACAAAGCAGCAGAAGCAGAATCGATGCGTGGTTCAATCGAGGACAGAATTGGAGGTTGATGATTCTTCGAAGTCGGGAATCGGCGGGATGGAGCATGGGGATGAATTCCAGCTGACAGATTAGGTATTGGGAGGGAGGTCTTTGGGGTGAGAGTGTAGAGTTGAGTATAAACCATGAAATTCGCCATTCGCAATAAAGTCCCTCATCAGGGGCAGTTTTAACAGAAACCAGTCATCAGGAATTTATCCCCAGAAGGTTTCAATTTCAGTTCGTCCCCTGGTCTCTGTGCGAGTTTGTGGTTCAAAAAATACGAGGAATGTGTATCGCTGCAGGGATAGACAAAGCACTCGTTCTATATTTCCTGATCGAGTTTTGATACGTTAAGATTTAGTTGGTTCAATCAATTAACAAGAGAATACTCTTCCACTATATCAGGTTTTACATATGGAACATCAAGTAATGGTTCGCTGAGGTTGGGCTCATCTGGCTGAGTTGTTTGTTTGGTCTGTTGATCATGAGTCAAACACTCCAGGCTCAGTTGGATATCAATCTTCCTCGACCGGAGCAGGGGGAGGTCATTCTGGATAACGCCAACCTGATAAGTCCGGAAGATAAGGAGAACAGATCCGCAAAGATTTTCTCGGGACCTGCTGAAGGCCAAAGCGGCACCGATTATCGTGGTGACGATTGAGTCGATGTCAAAGTATGGGATCCAGTTTGCGAATCGAAACTTTTGCTCGACTCCTTTTTGATAAATGGGGAATCGGTCCCGAGAAAGTGAACGATCAACCCTGGAACTACGGGATCTTATTACTCGTCTCTGAGGAGATCGTAAAGCGAGAATTGAACTGGGAGCCGGTTGGAAGAGGGATAAAGACGCTCAGTCTCAGCAGATTATGGATGAATTGATCATTCCTCAATTCAAAGCGGGCAACTACTCTTCAGGGATTCTAGCGGGTGTCGATGGGCTGGATAAGATGGCCCGCGATCTGGAACTTCCTCGTGCACCCACTCCGATGTCGACATATATCATTGGTCTCGTCTTTGTGGGTCTGTTGATCTTCACGGTCGTCTCACTGATTCGGCGAGGCTCCAGTGGCTGGGCCTGGCTCTTCTGGGGAGTCGTCTTCGGCATCATTGGTGCTGTGCTTTACCACATGGCTACAAATCGTGGCGGTGGTGGGGGAGGATATTCGGGCGGCTCCTTTGGTGGTGGTTTCTCTGGCGGAGGTGGAGCGTCCGGTTCGTGGTAAGACTTAATTTTTATTTTTGATGATGAATTACAAAGAAGCCGGGTGGCCCAGACAATCCTGTAAGGTTGTCTGGGTTGCGTAACAACACTAAAGCGATGATCGCTCTCAAGTGAAATCTGGTTCAGGAAGCATCTCCAACTTATTACTAAGTTAACGCTTTCGTGTGCCTGCGGCACCCAGACAACACTTCGCGATTGTCTGGGCCACCCGCGAATTTGATATCTATAACTTCAATCGATTTTCAGAAAGCAGAATGATGGCCACGGTTGCAAGTCGTTTCAGTTCAGAAGATCAGACACGGATTAATCAGGCCGTGCAGCAGGCGGAGTCATTAACGTCTGCAGAAATCGTTCCGGTCGTTTCCGCCAGTTCCGGTCGTTATGATCGCGCTGAAGATGTGGTCGGACTCTGGCTGGCTGGCATTTTTGCGGCGATCAGCTGGGCCATTTATCCATTACCTCAAAACCTGCAAGGGGACTGGGACGCTGCTCATCCCATCTGGCAACTTGTGGCGATACTCTTTGCCGGTTTGATCGGGTTTATCCTGGGAGCGATTCTGGGAACCTGGTGCCTCCCACTGCGGCGATTATTCACACCCAAAGTTCAGATGCAGGAAGAGGTGTATACGAAAGCCCGACAGGGCTTTTTCGATCACCGCGTGCATCATACGAGTGGAAGCTCGGGCGTTCTGCTGTATGTTTCTCTGTATGAACATCTGGCCGTTGTCGTTTCCGACCAACAGGTTCTCGACAAACTCGATCAAGCTGGTTTAGATGCGATCTGCGCCGAATTCACGACAAGACTGCATTCGGAATCGATCACCAATGCACTGTGTGAAACGATTCAACACCTTGGTGAACGGCTGGCGAATGAGCTCCCTGCACAGAATGGTGCTAAGAACGAACTCGCGGATGCCCTGGTGATTCTGGAGTAGGCCTTGGCAAGGATGTGGCGTGGCTTAGCCCTGCTGCTGAAATTACCAAAGTCAAAGAAGGCTATAGTTCTTATTCAGGATAAGTCTACATGAGATACATCATATTCGACCTTGAGGCAACTTGCTGGCAGGATGTTCGTGATTACAACCGCATGGAAACGATTGAGATAGGAGCAGTTGAACTACTTGAGGCTTCTGCACCCCACTCTCGTGAATTTTCCTCTTTCATCCGTCCCGTTGCTGAGCCGCTGCTTTCTGACTTCTGTAAAGAGTTAACGTCTATTCGTCAGTCGGATGTTGATAAAGCGGAATATTTTGGAAGTGTGTTTTATGAATTCATTGATTGGATAGGAAGCCCACCGTTCATTCTTTGTTCCTGGGGTGGATATGACATGACTCAGTTTAAAATTGATTGTAGTCGCCATAAAGTGGAATTCCCTGAAAGATTTGAGGCACACATCAATTTGAAGAAACAGTTTGGCAACAATTTCAATGCAAAGAAATGTGGAATGAAAAGAGCCCTTTCGATTGCAGGGCTGACAATCGAAGGGACGCATCATCGGGGCATTGATGATGCAAGAAATATTGCCAAATTGGCAAACATCCTTCTTCCTGTTATGGAAACGTCAGGACAAATTCCAGAAGTTCCCACAACGGAATGAAGCCAGGAAGCAAAGCTATCTTCTCTGACCGGTTACGTTGTAACGCAAATGATGGTTGTATCAACCATTGTTTATGAGTACGATCGATACTCTCTCTTCACGCCTGAACGGGCTCTCTGTCGATCGACTTCATCCTGCTCTTCTAACGAGGGGGCATCCATGTCTGCAGCATCGCATCGCAATCAGGGTCATATTTCCTCGCGATCTTCGCGACGTCATTTTTTAAAAACGGGTCTGGCAATGACGGCCGGCATACCGGTGTTTTCCCAGCTGGGATTGCCTGAGCTATTTAGTGCAGAAGCTCGAAAAGTGATAACGCTGGGGAAGGCTCCTCAGATATTCGTTGATTTGGAGCGCGTCGAAAATCTGGAGAATGTTCGACAGAAATTTCACCAGGTTGAGAAGCATTCTGCGAACCCGGTGCTGAGGAAAGAAAAGGAGTGGGAATCACTGTATGGAACGTGGGGGACGGTCCTTTTCGATGACGATGAGCAGATCTTCAAAGCCTGGTATGGAGGGACGGGCGACCCAACCGGCGAGACGCGGCCCGGATTTCAAACGACTCAGAATGTGCTCTGCTATGCGACCTCCCAGGACGGCATCTATTGGGAGCGACCCGAGTTGGGTCTCTGTGAAGTGCATGGGAGTAAACGGAATAATGTGATCGTCGGAGGAGATCATCATAATGGAATGGATCATTGGGAATCGATTCTGAAGGATCCACTCGATCCTGATCCGGAGCGACGTTACAAAGGGATCGGTTGGTCAAGCTTCAACTGGGATGGTCCCATGAGTGGAATCTACACCATGACCTCTCCCGATGGGATTCACTGGACTCATACCCCGGAGCCAGTCTTTCATCGTCACCCGCGCGAGGGGAGGGTGACCTGGGTCCTGTTCAGGATGCAAGCCTTAATGATTGACAACCTGCGTGGACGTTATGTCGCTTTTCTGAGAATGCTGCCCGATCGCCTGATGAGTCAAAGTACAGACTTTGTAAACTGGACTCCGCTGACGACCTGCATTGATGCACGCCCGGGTGAATACTCGAACATGATTTATAACCATAAAGGTTTTGTCTACGGTGATCAGTATCTCGGATTTATGACTTACTTCAACAGAGATGCCTCCGACCCACTCTGCACGGTTCGTCTCCTTTCCAGCCGCGATGGAGATAACTGGGGACGCCCCACAGATACCCCGATGATTGATGTCGGAGAAGTCGGGGAACCCGATCGCTTCCTCAACATGTTGACGGGAGGACCTCCCATCCGCATTGGTGATAAACTTTATATTTATTATCGCTCGCTGGCTGTGCGTCATGGTCCATATAGTGGGCCCGATGATACAGGTCGAGAATATCCGGGGGGATTTCACTCGGTACGATTCGCGTCGATGGCTTTGCATCGCTCAATGCCAGTTACGATGGGGGATTCGTCACGACGAGACCGTTCAAGTTTGAAGGAAACCAGTTGCAGGTGAACTGCAAATCCGACTTCGGTAAACTGGCCGTGGAAGTTCTTGACGAGCAGCGCCAAGCGATACCCGGGTTTACCCTGGAAGATTGCAATACGATCAGTGCTGATAGTCTGGAGCAACCAGTCACCTGGAAAGAACATCAGGATTTAACCGCTTTAGCCGGTAAAGAAATCCGGCTCCGTTTCCATCTCATCAACACCCGGCTTTATTCCTACCGCATCGTTTGAGTCGGAATTGAATTAAATATACTCACTTTGAAAAATTCTGAATTGTCAGTTTTAAGTACATGAAAAAACTATACTCGCGGCTCGAATTGTCTTTGTTTTCTAACTTGTTTTTATCTCCTGCTGGGAATTCTGGCTGCCAATTCATCACTATGCGCTGCAGCAGAATGGTCTGTCATCACAAAGCGTCTGACAGAAGTTGGCAAGCCAGTCGAGCATGCAGAAAAATATCTGCAACGAGTTCTCACAGAGAAACAGCTGGCTTCAAAAAAGACAGAAAACGAATCGGCACTCACACTCCTGACGGGCATCGCTGGTAAAGCGAACGAGTTCGACCATTTAATCAAAGCTTGCGATAAGCAACTGGGCAGTTCTCCTGAATCGTTACTGGTCAGCAGGGTCTCAACCGAACCACTACAATATGTGGTGGCTGGAAGTGATGATCGGGGATTGGCATATGCTCTCTATGAAATTGCCGATGCCATTCGCTGTGGAGATAGGACAGCATTGCCGGGTCTTGTTGTGGAGACATGTGAAAGCCCGCTGGTTGCCACACGCAGTGTGCAGAAACAAATCTTCAATGAAGACCTGGAGCGAGTCTGGTACGAGGATGAAGCATTCTGGCACTGGTATTTTCAGATGCTCGCCCGCAACCGATTCAACAATTACACGCTGACATTCGGTCACAACACAAATTATAAAGTACCTCCCTATGCCTGGATGTTCGAAGTTCCTGAATATCCGGAGGTCGCGGTTAAAGGCTTAGCTCAGTCTGCTCGCGCAGAGAACCTGCATAAGTTTCAGAAGATCACCAGCCTGGCTCAGGAATATGGACTCGATTTCACGATTGGTCTCTGGACGCAATTGCCCGTGGTGAATGAGCGGGTCGGACTGGATTATGGCGAGTCTTATGTGGAAAACCTGCCTGGAGGTGTGGCAGGGGGAGACTACTGTGCGAAAGGGTTAAACCGACTCTTACAGCTCTGCCCCGGAGTGACCGGTGTGCAGTTACGCATGAACCTGGAAAGTGGAATTCCTCACGATAAACAGACCGATTATTACAAAGCACAGTTTGCTGCAATCGCCAATTGCGGTCGACCTGTCCGACTCGATCTTCGTTATAAAAGTCTGCACCAGGAGACAATTGACCTGGCGAAAGATGCGGGACTGGATGTGACTGTTTCTACCAAATACTGGTGTGAGCACATGGGACTCCCTTTTCACCCCACCTGGGAAGACAAAGCCTATGCTGAGAGCCGTTATGGATACGGCACAATGTTACAAAAAGATCGTAACTACCGGGTGATTTATCGTCTCTGGAACAGTGGTACAACGCGCTTGTTGCAATGGGGTGATCCTGAATATGCCGCCCGATTTGCTGAAAGTTGTACCCTTGGTGGAGGAGAAGGTTTTGAAGTCTTCGCACCGTTAGCCAATAAAGGTTACGGGAACAAACCCGGTTTCTGGGGAATTCATGCCGATCAATCCCTGGTAAATTATCAGTGGGAACAGGAACGTTACTGGCCATTTTATTTGAGCCTGGGTCGGTACGGTTATAACCCGCAAACTTCAAAAGAAATCTGGGAACGTGAATTTCAAGAGCAGTATGGAAGCGAGGGAAAACATCTCGCGAAAGCGGTTTCGACTGCCAGTAAGGTGCTTCCGTTGATTACAGTCACTTGCCAATTCAGTGCGGGTGGCTGGAGGTTGTGGCCAGAGATGCATCCCTGTATGCATCTCGATGCGTACCGCGCAATCCAACCTTCAGATTATTCACAGTTCTACGCGATCGCTCCCTTCAGCAGTCGTCAACGCTGGCGTGGAGAAGGGTGGGCCTCGACTCATTCAGCCTTCGTAGAAGATCTCATACAGGGAAACCTTAATTCCAAGTGGACACCCATTGAAATCAGTCGAAAACTTGAACAACTGGCGAATGAAATCGAGGCCAACCTGGTCGAGGCAAAAGAGCACCAGGAAAAAGGAGTGCTCGACGACGCTGAATATCGTGGTCTTGAGATTGATCTGCGCGTGCTTATGCATCTGGCCCGTTATCATGCTCATAAAAAACTGGCCGCGACGCATCTCGAATTCTTTCGCCTGACGAATGAAAAGGGGCGACTCCCCCTGGTTTGGCGCGAGATTAACAGCGCTCAACAGCAGTGGCAGCAGATGGCCGACTTAACTGAGGGTAAATATTACGACAACATGGTGTTTGGATTTTCCAAAGAACATCACTCTGATTTCCCTGATCGACTGCATGAGCATATCGGACACTGGAAAGACCGGCTTGATGAAGTGCAGGCAGATGTTGATTTCGTCGCTGAACTGATGCGAAATAATGAGGTCCCGCTGGAGACACCTGCCGAGGAGAATAACTTTCCGTTGACCCGTTACCCGGCCGAAGAGCCGCTCAGCAGAAAACCGGACATTCAACACGAGCGTATCGAGAGTGTTGCAGTAGGAGAAGATATCGTCATCAAAGCGCAGGTCAATTCTGAGGAACCCTTAAGAGATGTTTCAGTTTATCTGCGCCCCATGAATCAGACAGTCCCCTGGAAACGGATACCCCTCGAGTCTCTGGGGGGAGGACGATATGAAGGTCGAATCCCTGCGGGCGATATCTCACCGCGGTTCGACTTTCTCTATTATCTCGAAGCACGAGTCGCCCAGGGGGGGACCTTCTGGCCACATTGGGAGACTGAGACACCTTATGTGATCGTGAAATTAAATCCGCGAAAGTAAGCCTCTGGGCTTACATCATCTCTTGAGGCACATCGCCTTTAGGCAGGATATGCGTCGGGCGGTCGCTGTGGTCGAAGATGACGTCATCCGGCTTGAGGCCCAGGCTGTAGTAGATGGTGGCACAGAAATCTTCGACTCCCATTGGCTTCGAAGTGGGATACTCGGCCTTGGAGTTGGTGCTGCCAATAATCTGACCGTGCCGCAATCCACCCCCGGCAAAGAGGATTGATTGTGCCTGCGGCCAGTGATCGCGGCCGGCATCTTTATTGATTTTGGGAGTACGACCGAATTCACCCGCACTGACAACAAGGGTGTCTTCCAGCATACCTCGCTGTGCCAGATCCTGAATCAAAGCTCCCACGGCGCGATCGTGTCGGGGCATTTTGTTATCCAGAGCTCGCTGAATGCTACTGTGATCGTCCCAGTAACCTGTATTCAGTGAAACATAACGCACACCCGCTTCAACCAGTCGGCGTGCCAGCAGGGCTTGTTCACCCCAACCGGGACCATACAGATCGCGGGTTTTCTGATCCTCTTTTTCAATATTGAATGCTTCCCGAACTCGACCGGAGGTGATGATGTCGAGCGCTTGCTGATTAATCGAGTCGAGGTTTTCAAAGGTTCCTGATGAGTCGATTCCAGAACGCATTCTGTCGAACTGGCTCTGCAGCGAAAGTCGATCCATTAATCGATCGGAACTGAGGCCATCAACGAGCGAGAAACTTTTATGGTCCCCGGTCGGCAGACGACCTGCTTCGTTACCGTAACTGTATTCGCCATAACGGAATGGATTATGGGCGACGCCCAACCAGGCAACGCCATGATAACCAAAGCCTCCGTCGTTCATGTTGACTGCAGCCAGTGAACCTGATTTTCTTGGTCCGAGCAGATGTGAGGCAACGGCTCCCATGGAGGGATAACGGGCATGGCGACTCGAACCAGTCGCGCCCAGTCGACCTGTCAGCATCCAGTGCGCTGCTGCCCAATGATCTCCATTACGATGCGAGAAGCTGCGCACGACCGTGCATTTATCCATAATCTTGGCATGTTCCGGCATCAACTCTCCCACGTCCAGCCCCGGCAGAGTGGAAGCGATCGGGGAGTAGGGTCCTCTATATTCAGAAGGGGCTTCCGGTTTCATGTCGAATGTATCGAGTTGAGAGGGGCCACCATGCTGCCAGATAAGAATGACGCGCGCTGTGAATGTTTTTTACCTGCATCGCTGGTCGCTGCCTGCGCTTCAGAGCGGAGCAGGCTAGGCAGACTCATCCCGAGGGTACTCAGTCCCCCGATCTCCAGGAACTTGCGTCGATTGATTCCGTCACAGAATTTGGATGACGAGCCATTAATGCGTAACATAATAAGATTACTCCGTCGCTGGTTTCAAAGGGGACAGATTCCAGGAAGGTTCAAAGGCAGGGCTGGCGCAGGCAGGTGGAATTAAAGGGGAGATCAGGATGAGGATAAGAGATCTCACCCGATCTGTTTTGATCTATCATCACATCATATCAAAAAATGTTGATGTAAATCAATCAGAACTGGGGAATCAGCCCGTCGAATCTCAGACGGAGAAACCACTTCCAGCCAATGAAAGCAGATTGGTGGTGAGCTCAAACCTAGATAATACGGGGTTCACGCTCGATGCGGTAACCGACTTCGTTGATTTTCAGCCCGAAGTGTTCGCCTACTTTAACCACCTCCCCACGGCAGTAGGGGGTGTTATTGACGTATAGATCCAGCAGTTCTTCACAGGCTTTTTCAAACAGGATCAGCGATCCTGGAGCCATCGACACCAACTGGCTCAGCTCAACCCGCTTTTCAGCCAGACGGACGGTGACATCGACTTTCAATTTCATGATGCGATTCATGCGGGCTCGACGTTCTTCTTCCGTCATCCCGCCAGCCGGGTCGCTGTAGGACATGCTCTCCATCACTGCCTGTGCGGTGGCCGCTTCTGTTTGCTCAGCTGCGGCAGCTACTGGATCGTAGCACGGTTTAGCGACTGGTCCTGCGATGAAAATCATGAACGGAGCTTCCGCTCCATCTTCCATCACATTGATTGGAATCCACTGTGCATCCGCAGCAGGTTGTATCTCGTCGAGTGTTTCATTCAGGTTATTGAAAGCGTGGGCGGTATTCTTCCGCCATCAGCTCTTCCGGAAAGAGGGCCAGTGACCACTCCATCCCGATTGTTCCCAAACGGGATTTCTGAGATTCGTCCGGTTCCCGATACCAGCCAGGCAGCGGGAACGATTCGGGTATTACGACGACCGCTCCCGAACCCCGATTCGAATTCCAATCAGCAGCCCGGGTTCATTCAGAAAAGCTCTTTCGGCAGCGGGGGAGCCGCAACAGGATCGGTTGCCTCGACCGAGTAACTCTTGTCGAAGCATTGTTTCAGACCCTCAGCAATCGTCTGGCCATTCGCCTTCGCCTGCTCGGCAACGTGCTGAAAATGTTGAAGTGTGAAATCAGACATGAATTCAGTTTCTGAACGTGCTTGAATCCCGTACGACAATCCCCGAGGTCCGGCCATTCTGGTGGAACACAGAACCTCTCCTTATCAAAATCGGCCATTTTCACCGCAAAATCCACAAAATCAGCCCAAATTGACCAGAGGAGAAGCTGAGTCTGATCTCACAGAATCGATATAAGTCAAATTACAGCAGGCAGATACGGTCAAAAGCTGCTTTGAGGGTGCGATGAGAAAGAGGTCGGTGAACGGCCCTTCTCGCAGGGAGTGCAGGACGAAACGGGCTTCTACTCAGAGATTGAGGATCGAAATGAGGTGTCGAGCCCTGAAATTGGCAGCGATTCTTCCGGGAGATGCTGTTTTCCAGCGGTCTATATCTTGTCGATAGAAGGGTCTATCCGTAAACTGTCCCGATTCCGACAAAACCTGATCTGTAACAGGGTCGGAGATCATTTGTACAATTGCTCGGACGCCGGTCAGAATTCGACTGGTTCGCACCGAACCCCCATAATCGTTGCTTGTCACATCATTGCTGTTGGACATTGCAGCAGAGCTTTATTGGCGGGTTACCCACTTTGGAACCCGGACAAAGGTAAACAGTATCATGAAACAGGATATCCATCCCAAATATCAACCGATCATTTTCCTCGACACAGCGTCGGGAGAGAAGGTCCTCATCAATTCCACCATGTATTCAGACGAAACCATGGAATGGGAAGATGGTAAAACCTATCCGCTGGTGAAAGTGGATATCAGCTCTTACTCGCATCCCTTCTTCACCGGTCAGATGAAGTACGTCGACTCAGCTGGTCGTGTTGAGAAGTTTCAGAAGAAATATGGCTGGAGTGGCGGCAAGAAATAGCGACCGTTCGACTTTATCCAGCGCTGTCTGAGGCCGATTACGTCCGGACAGGTGGATACAGTTCGATCCGGCGTGAATCGATTGATTCACCGAACTGAAAACAAGCAACAGGGTTGCCGGAGTGATTCGGCAATCCTGTTTTCTTTTACCCTGTTTGAAGTGTCGATTCATTACCCAGTTTTCTCTTCCAGTACTTCCTGAAACCTCGTTCAAACGAAACAGAGTGGCCTTGTCATGTTCCCCAGTCTTGAAACCAAATTAAAACGGTACGAAGAGATTGATCAGCTGATGACCAATCCGGATATTATTTCGGATCCGGCGAAGTTCATTCCTCTGCAGCGCGAACAGGGTGGTCTGGCCAAGGTTGCAAAAGCGATGAAGGCCTGGAAAGAGCTGAATGAAAACATCGAGACAGCTGAGATGATGGTCGATGAAGAGACCGATAAAGCTGCTCGGGAATACGCACAGACCGAACTCGACGAATTGAACGAACAACTGACCAAGCTCGAAGAAGAGCTGGAAGAGCTGGCCACTGCGGGCGATTCAATCACGCGTGGTGGTTTGATCATGGAGATTCGCGCCGGTACCGGGGGAGACGAAGCGGCCCTCTTTGCCGGAAATCTATTCGAGATGTATACGCGGTTGATTGAACGCCGGGGTTGGAATTATGAGCTGATTGAAGCACACCCAACCGAGTTGGGGGGCTTTAAAGAGATCACCTTTTCAATCACCGGGGAAGGTGCCTTTCACCAGTTACAGTTTGAAAGTGGTGGACACCGGGTGCAGCGTGTTCCGGAAACTGAAACCCAGGGGCGAATTCACACGTCAGCAGCCACCGTCGCGGTCCTGCCAGAAGCGACCGAGGTGGAACTCGACATTAAACCGGATGACCTGCGAATTGACACATTCCACGCCAGTGGACCGGGTGGCCAGAAAGTGAATAAAACCGAGAGTGCCATTCGGATCACACACATTCCGAGTGGTGTTGTGGTGCAATGTCAGGACGAGAAAAGCCAGCACAAAAACAGAGCCAAGGCGATGCGCGTGTTACGCGGTCGTGTGCTGGAAGCGAAACAACGCGAAGAGGAAGAAAAACGGGCTTCGCATCGTCGTACTCTGATTGGTTCCGGAGACCGCAGTCAGAGGATTCGGACCTATAACTTTCCCCAGGGACGCGTCACCGACCATCGCATCAATCTGACGCTCTATAAGCTTGACCGCATTCTGCTGGGAGAGATGGATGAGCTGATTGATGGAATGCTCGAATTCGACCGACAGGAACGTCTTAACAATCCGGAACCTGCGTAGACGAAACAGGTTTCTCAATTTCAGCAGCCGATTTCGATTGATTCGGAAAAGATATCTGTTGATTTGTCCTGCACCTGTGGCCTACCATCGTGAGTCCCGGTAACCGTGGTTCGATCCACGAGTTTTCAAACATGAGCGGGTGCTCAAAATTTTCATGGATGACTGCCTGTGTCGCAAACCGAAGTCTGGACCGTCAAACGCATTCTGGAATGGACGACGACCCATCTCCAGAAGCATGGGAGTGAGAGTCCCCGCCTGGAAGCGGAAATTCTCCTGGCTCATGCACGCCGCTGTGAGCGGATCCAGCTCTATACACGCTACGATGATCCCCTGACCGATAACGAGCGCGCGATCATGCGTGATCTCGTCTCACGACGGGCAAAAAAAGAACCCGTCGCTTACCTGGTCGGCTTTCGCGAATTCTACAGTCTGAAATTCAAGGTGAGCCATGATGTGCTGATTCCGCGTCCCGATACGGAAACACTGGTGATGGAAGGACTCGATCTTTCCCGTAAATTTCTGAAACCTCGTGTGTTGGAATTGTGTACCGGATCGGGTTGTGTCGCCGTCGCGTTTGCAGCCAATCATTTAAATGCCCGAGTGGTTGCGACCGATATCAGTCCAGCCGCCCTGTCGATCGCAGCCGAGAATGCTAACCAGCATAAAGTCAGCGACCGCATTGAGTTCAAAGAAGGGGATCTCTTTCAGGCGGTGCAGGGAATGCAGGGGAAATTTGATCTCATCATGAGTAACCCTCCCTATGTCACGACCGGCGAACTGAACGAGCTTGAAGCCGATGTGGTTAAGTACGAACCTCATCTTGCCCTGGATGGTGGAGCAGATGGGCTTGATCTTGTCCGAAAAATCATTCGGCAGGCAGTCGAGTATCTGAATCCCGAAGGGCATCTGCTGATTGAGATGGATCCTGCACAGGTTGAAGCGACTCTAAAGTTTGCGGCTGAGGAAACTGAATTCAAAACGTCTCGATTTCTGAACGACAGCACTGGTCGCCCCCGTGTCTATCACGCTTCTTTTCAGGAACCTCCTTCAACCGAAGTGAATTTACTGGAAGAATTTGATCCGCTGCCTGAGAATGATCTCCATATAGAACAGGAACGGGCAGAAGACGAACAGATAGAGGACGAACAGGCAGAGTATGAATCGTCAGAGGACGAAATTGATGAGATCGATTCTTCAATCGGGACAAACTCACTCAGGGAAGAGTAACAGAAGTTAACAAGGGAGTCGCCAGGGATGGATATGTTTGTCGTGAAGGGAGGGCAACCACTTAATGGACGTGTTCGCGTCAGTGGATCCAAAAATGCCGCCTTACCGATCATGGCTGCGATGCTGGCGGTGGAAGGCCCCGTCCAGCTCTTTGATGTCCCCTACCTGGTCGATGTACGCACATTGCTCGACCTTTTGACTCGTTTGGGGATCGAGCAGTCGCGTCATGAAGATCACTCCCTCTGGTTGGAGGTGACCGATACCAACCCCTGCCTGGCAGAATATGATCTTGTACGAAAAATGCGTGCGAGCATTTGTGTGCTGGGACCATTACTCGCTCGCCGGGGCAGGGCGTGTGTCTCCTTACCAGGTGGCTGCAACATTGGTGATCGTCCTATCGATCTCCATCTCAAAGGCTTGCGTGCGCTGGGCGCCGAAATTCAAATTGAGCGTGGATACATTTTTGCAGAAGCAAAACAATTACGCGGGGCGCATATTTATCTGGGGGGGCCTTTCGGAAGTACTGTAACGGGAACCTGTAACCTGATGGTGGCGGCGGCCCTGGCGGAAGGGACAACCACGATTGAATCGGCCGCCTGCGAACCGGAAGTCGTCGATCTGGGAAACTTCCTCAATCAGATGGGGGGACAGATCAAAGGACTGGGGACTCCCTTTCTCACCATTGAAGGGGTTGAGCGATTAACTGCCGCATCAGAGGAGTCAAGTCGCTATCAAATCATTTCAGATCGCATCGAAACAGCCACACTGATGATGGCAGTCGCTATGACTTCGGGTGAAATTGAACTGGAGAATGTCGATCTCCGGATGCTCACCGCCGTCGTGGAGAAACTACAGGAAGTTGGAGTCACCATTCGGGAGCAGGCCGATTACGTGCAGATTTCTCGCAAGGGAGATCTCCAACCGACCGATTGTTGTACGCTTCCTTATCCGGGAATTCCCACGGATGTGCAGGCACAGTTGATGGCTTTGCTGACCACCGCGACTGGAATGAGTGTGGTCACAGATAAAGTCTTTCCTGATCGATTCATGCATGCTCCGGAACTCGTCCGCATGGGGGCTCACATTCGCCGGGAAGGGCCTTCAGCCATCATTAGTGGTGTCTCCCAGTTAAGCGGAGCGAATGTGATGGCTTCTGATCTACGCGCAAGTGCCGCACTGGTCATTGCCGCTTTAGCCGCGCGAGGTGATTCGGCCATTCGTCGTATTTATCACCTTGATCGTGGTTATGAACAGCTGGAGTGCAAATTGCAGCAGCTGGGAGCGAACATTACCCGTGTGCGCGAAACACCGGAGAATATTCCGGAGAGTCTGCTTCCTGACTTCTCTGAATCAGAGACCCTCGCTCATCAGGAACGACTGCAAAAGTATGTCACTCCCAGACCTCACTGGCTCGACCACTCAGAGAAGCGAGTTCCCTGAAAATAACAACGCGGAGCTGCTTACTCTGCTGTTTGAGTGACGGTGGTTTCTTTGGGAGCATCCTGAGGATAAACCAGAATACGGTCATGAGAGAGAAGCACCATATCGGGTAAGCCGTCACCTGTTACATCGGTGATCAGGCCCTCGCGAGGTTCTGTGCCACGCCCGTCGTCGTTCCGTTGAAAGCCTTTTTCTTCGAAGACATGAAAGTTCAAGGTGGTGCGTAAGCCTTTCGGTGGGTTGTAGTCCAGGATTTCAACTCGCTGCGAACGGGTGTCGATCCCCACAATGTCGACATGGCCATCGTTATTAACATCACCACACAGCACATCCGAGAAGTAGCTGTTTTTCAGTTCCGATTCAAACGTGGCGAGTTCTTTAAGATCGGGATATTCGGCGTTGGCGAATAGCACCGCAAAGCTCGATTTGCCCAATAGAATCAGGTCTGCATGGCTGTCACCGTTCAGGTCGGCAATCTGATTACTGATATAGGAAAAGCCGCCGAGCTCGACTTCTTTCCAGAGGCGATAATTTCCATTCTCGTTTTTTCGCATGATGCGAAGTTTGTCGACTCCGCTGTCAATCAGGATTACTTCCGGTTCTTCATTCTGATCAAGGTCCAACCGGGCGACACCGACAATCCGTGCGTTGGATTCATTCGCATTGAATTGATCTTCCACCTGCCAGCGTTCATTTTTGCCCAGAGTTAAAGATCGTGCGAATTTGGATTGCGCGTTGTAAAGCGGATAACCTTGATCAGCCGGAATGAACATCTCGCCGGGCGAGGCAGCCGTTAACCCAAGCCCCGGATAATCGGGGATTTCAATGAAATCTCCACCCTCTCGACCGAGCAGAACTTTGGGCGGTTTTCCGCGACCGGGGAAAATCAACAAGTCAGGGAGCCCGTCCGCATTGGCATCGCAGTGAGTCAGTTTTTCGACAGCGGGTAAATCGACTTTCTGCAGCAGGCGGGGTTCGATCATCTCGTACCCGGTTTCCGATTTTTTCAGTTGGAACGAATGGAGTTCCCGTTGATTCGATTTACCACTCAGGTAAACAACCAGAGGAATTTCGCTATCGGGTTTACGCAGGACATCAATCGCGTGAGGAGCTTCCTCCAGAGGAAGGGGGAGCGTTTCCGGGAAGCTGAGTCGGCCTTCTACGAATTCACTGATCCCCAATGTTTTCTCTTCGTTGCTGAGAATGATCAGCTCATCTTTGCCATCCTGATTCAGGTCAACGAGGCGAATCTGACTGATCGCCATCAGGCTGGGATAACTTTCCCCCAGGCTGAGCTGGTGATTTTCATTTTGTGAAAAGGCAAAGATTCGGGCAGCAGCCGGGTCAGTGACAACGACATCAATTAAGCCGTCCCCATTCAAATCTCCCGTTGCTAACTCACGGTCACTTCCACGAGTTAATGGACCAAAACCGTATTGAATCAGGCGGTTAGCGAGGCGTGTTCCCCCTTCTTCCTCTTCGCCTGGTTCTGTTTCCAGTTTCAGAATTTTGATCCATCCCGACTGGCTGTCAACCGAGACAATTTCTTTGCCTGGTTTGTCATCAACATTCGCTACCGTAATGGAACGGGGACGCTGCAAGTCGAATTGTAATTCAGGGCCCAGTTTTCCTGAGGAGTCCTGCAGACGGGTAGCGAGAAAGCGGGTCTTATCATTTCCGGCGGAATAACATAAATCGTTTCGTCCATCCCCATTGATATCTGCGATCTGGGCGATGCTCAGTTTTTCCGAAGTGTTCATGATTTCCAGCGGATTGACGAGACCTTTCTCAGGTTGCTGGTAATAGATGAACGTAGACGATTTTCCCAGGATGACCAGGTCATCGAGTTCATCATGGTTCAAATCACCCGCGGCTAATGTCCAGGGAATTTCATCCAGGTCAGGCAGACGGAATTTGCGGGTTTCGTTCCAGTCGTTTGTTTCCGATTGCAGATGCACAATCAGACTGTCCGGGCTACCGAGGTAAGCAATATCAACACGTTGATCCTGATTGAAATCGCCCAATGTGAGCGACAGAACTTCTTTATCGACGGCTAATTTGATGTGCTCGAAGCGTGCTGAATTAGAAACTTCGTTAACTTCTGTTTCTGCAGGCGTGGCTGAAGTATCGTTGGGATTTTTCTGTAACAGGAGATCAATCCGGCTGTGACTGTTGTCCACAACGACGATGTCGTTCAAGCCATCCTGATTGAGATCTCTGGAGGTCAGGTTGCGGGAACGTCGTTCCAGTTTGAAAAGTTCCACAGGTTCAAATCCGTAGTACTGCGCGAGGGAGGGAGACTCTTCTCCATAAAGAGAACTTTGCAAGGAGAGACTACCAAGCAGGATCACGCTGAGCATCAATACTGGGCGAAGAACCATCCTGGAAACTTTCTATTTGATCGGTATGCAGAGGAGGGGAGTCAAATTATGTGGCAGGTCTGGCTGAGTGAACCAGACCTGCCGGAAGTTCATATCTATTTGATATTAATCTGAAAAGGCATCAGCGTCAGACCAGGATGGCGGGCGAGTTGATTAATTACCCAGCCCTCTTTGATCAGGCTGAAAAGTTCCGGAGCTTCCTGTTGTAACAGGGTCGCCACAGAGCTGAGAGAAGTTTCCGCATCAATATCACCAAAGAGCTGTTCGAATGGAGAAGGGGATTTAGGAAGTTCGAGTTCTTCCACTCGATCTTTGCTCGTCAGACCCGCCAGTTCTTTCGCTTTCTCGATGGCATCGGAAAGTGTTCCCAGTCCATCGACCAGTTTGATCTCCAGAGCCTGCTGGCCAGTGTAAACACGACCACGAGCGAGCTTTTCGAGTTCATCATAGGGTAACTTACGTCCCTCGGCAGCTTTGGTGGTGAACTGCAGGTAAATATCATCCAGCATTTTCTGCATGGTCGCCCGCTCGGAATCGGTCATGGGTGACAGAATGCTGATCGCTCCGCTGTTTTTACCCCGGCTGAGAACAGTCGTGGTGATCCCCACTTTTTCTTTCAATCCTTCAATTGCAACTTTGCCCATTACGACACCAATCGAGCCGGTGATCGTTCCTGGTTCAGCATAGATGTAGTCCGCTCCCATGGAGATGTAATAACCACCGCTGGCAGCAACATCGCCCATGCTGACCACAATCGGTTTGTCGACTTTTTCCAGGGCGCGCCACATCAGGTCGCTGGCGAGCGCACTTCCACCCGGGCTGTTGACTCGTAGTACAATCGCTTTGACGGATTCTTCCTCAGCCGCTTTCTGGATCGCTTCCACGATTGTGGTTGACCCCATTACGTCACCGAACAGGCCACTCTGGCTTTTGCCTGGCATGATCGGGCCGCTCGCGTAGATCACGGCAACTTTGGGAGTGCTGGAAGATTTTTTCTGGGTTTCGACCCCCATCATCAAGTTCATCAATTTGACAAGCCCGCCGAAACCGGAGAAATCAGTGTCGATTTTTTCCTTGCCATATTTCTCGTCGAACTCGGTGCGTGGGTCTCCTTTTTTAAGTCGACTGATCAGTTCATCTTCATAACCGACAACATCAACCAGTCCCTGAGTCTGTGCTTCGTTAACGGTACTGATACCGGTGTCGATGATCGCCTGAACCTCTTCCCTACTGAGAGATCGTGATTCCGCAATGGTGTTGACGATCAACTCGAAGTAACCATCAAGAATCGCTTCCATCTCTTCACGAAATTCGGGGCTCATCTCCGCACGGGAGATCGTTTCAGCAGCCGATTTGTATTCCCCCACTTTGAGGGCATCGGGTTGAATATCGAGTTTATCGAGCAGATTTTTGTAGAAGGAAACTTCCATTCTCAACCCGAGTAACATCAGGACACCTGATTCCGGCATCATGATTTCATCGCAGGCAGTCGCCAGCAGATAATCGCGTAAGGTCGCTGAATCGAGATAGGCATAAATTTTCTTGCCGGACTTACGGTACTCGAGAATCGCCTGACGCAGTTCGTTGAGTGTTCCCCAGCCGATTTGCGGACTTTCAATTTTGAGAACCACGCCAGTCAAATGCCGATCGCGTTCCGCTGTTTTGATCTGTTTGAGAACTTTCGCCAGTGTGGTTTGGGTTGCCCCAAAGAGCCCCGGTGTCGACGCTGCTTCCGGATAAGCTCCTTTAATCGTCAGGTAAGCATATTTTTCTGCCGGAGGTTTTTCCGCTTTCGTGGGGCGGCTGGACCTCGCTTCAGCAATTTGAGGAGAAATCAGAAGTCCGCTGCAAAGAGTCAGACATCCCAGGGTCAGAAGGATTGACCGAATCAATCGGGTAGAAAGCCGCATATCGTGGGTTACCTCTTTGTTTATCAGATATTCGAATTCCCGAAGAATTCCACCTGGAGTTCGTGACGGGAACGAAAGATGACCTGCATTCTTTAATGATCAGTTGGAACTCAACCAGCCCTGGTCAGATTCGGGGCGTCCGATGGTCTCAGCTGAGTAATGGCTGACTCTATTGTAGGACAGAGGGGAGGGATTGTCTGCCACCTCTGAAAATAGCCTTGATAAAACTGATCTTGAACTCAAAACGATCTATTCGTTAGTCTAGGTCGCCTGCGTGGAACGGTCAAGATGCGCTGGGCTGGTGGATGTGGAAAGTATAGCTTATGATAAGCCAGTGTGAATTTGTTCCTAAAGCCAGTCCTGTCATTGAGATTCGGTTCCGACCCTGATCGAAGGGTATCCGGTGCCTGACACAAACTGTTGACCTGGTTTTCCCCACTTAAGTGAGGGGATTCTGGGCTTTAAGAATAAATGAACCGAGTTGATCCCGAGAGTTGGTAGATAACCGTTCGATCCCCCGGTTTTAAAAATTGATGATTAATGCTGATCGTCAACGAGTATCACTAGGATTTAAGCTGTTTAACACATACCAACTAAGTTGAATGATTCATCATCAGTGGGTGGGAAGGAGTCTGCCATGCCACAATCGCCATTACGCTTTCTGCATGCAGATCAATTGAATCTCGATGTTCCCCTGGAAGGAATTAGCGCGATTTCCTCCTCCAGCTTGCAGGAGTTGTCGACCGCTCCGCTCAACCTGCTTGATAATCTGCTCGAATACGCGATGGAAGAGTCGGTTCCTTTTGTGTTGCTCACAGGAACATTATTCGGTGCCGATCCCCCCAGTCTGGCTGCGCAATCTGCCTTACGTCAATTTGCGGCAGAACTCTATGAGTTAGGCGTGGAACTTGTTCTCGCTCCTCATCCACTCGAACGTCAGTTATTGTCTCGTCAGTACTGGGATGAACTTGAAGCGATTTTACTCGAACCAAATCTTTCCGCGAGTATTGAACTGGAATCTTCCAGTTCGCATGCCCATGCTCATCTGCATGTGGAAATTCAGCTACGAAAAGAAGGATCGAATGGCTATGCGGCGAGTGATCCTTCCCGGGAAAATGAGTTCCGAATCGTTGTGTTGGAAGCCGATGAACCCTTCTCAGGATTACAGAGTTTATTACAGGCTCATACCGCCGGCAGCGAAATCTCCGAGGCAGCCTGCGGTCATGCTCTGGAACAGGTCATTGAATCGACACATCGCACTATCGATGCCGACTATGTAGCCCTGACCGGGTACGGTTATCGGGCACAGAAAAAACGGGATTCGCATCAACATTCTCGCTTCTATCATGCCGCGGGCTGTTTAATGCCGCGCACTTTTGAAGAAGCACAAGTTGAAAAAGTGGGTCAGGCAACCCTGGTGCGCGTCGAACCGGGACAGGGTATTCATCTGACTTCCAGGCGAGTTGCCCCCTTACGGTTGGTTCCTGTTTCAATTCAGGTTCACCCCGCTGATTCAAAGCGTGATTTAGAACGGCGCTTGCAGGAAGAGATCGATGCACTTGAACCGGCAGCCGTTGAGAAGCTGTTTATCATCGAATGGAACATCAATGGAGCTGGTGATCTGCTGTTTGAGTTAGCTGATACTGAGCTCAGACGTGACCTGGAGAAAAAACTGAAAGGGTCTCGCCCCCTGATTCATCAATGGAAGTTGTGGCCTGACCGAAACGCATTGGAGCATGCTTATAGCCAGGAGCCGCTCGCCAGTCAGTTTCTGGAACAGTTGCAGCAATATGCCGAGACAAACCCGGGCAATCTTGTGTCGGATTTCCTCAGCCGCCTGGAGATCGATTCACAGTGGCAACATCGATTGCGACAGCTGGGAACGGAGCTGTCGACGGAATCGATTCTTGCCGCTGCATGCCAACAGGGAGGTGCTTACTTTGTTTCTACGGAAGAAGGGGTAGAGCGATGAAGATTCGCCAAATCGAAGTCGATCGCTTTGGCCCCTGGCGCAACCTGCGGCTTCCCTTTGAGGGACATCCCTTCGAGATGATTTACGGCCCGAATGAGGCAGGTAAATCATCACTGATGAGATTCATCCGTGGAGTCCTCTACGGTTACGACTCTCATGCTCTTGAGGGGCCTCGGGGAGATTTCGGTGAGGATGTGCGGCGGGGTGCGCTACTGGTAGAGCACCGGGGTGTGGAATATCGCATCTCGCGAGAAGGGGAATGGAACGAACGGGGAACATTGCATGTTGACCGTTTGTCTTCAAGCGGAGAGCGACGGGAAGAGCAACCAGATGCAATTTTACGTTCGATCACCGGAGGAACCGACGAACTTCTGTTTCAGAATGCATTTGCAGTAGGCCTGGATGAGGTGCAGCATCTTGCTTCCCTGCACGAAGAAGAAGTTGGTCAGCACATTTACGGTTTGACCCTCGGGCCAGCCGGGCGACAGATCCTGAAAGCAAACACTGAGGCGGAACGGCATCAGCAGCAACTTTTTCAGCCCGCTGTGAAACAGGGTGAACTCTTCAGCTTAATGGCCGAGGAGGATCGTCTGCAGAAAGAGATCGTGCAGGCGACAACCAATTCCGGGGTCTATCTGGAGAAGAAAAAACAGCTTTCCAACCTGCAGGATGAAATTGAAGCACTCCGTAAGCGGCAGCAATACCTGCAGCAGGAACAACGGGGTTGTCGCTTCATGGAGTTGATCTACAAACCCTGGCGTCAGGTTTACGACTATGAACAGGAATTGAAACGGTTACCTGTTCGCAGAAATCTACCCGTCGGTGGACTCGAAAAATTACGCCGGCTCGAATCGGATATCAATCAGGCTCGACATTCCTATCGCGATCGACGCGGGTATTATCGAAACAGTCTGAAACAATCGAGTGGCATGAAGCCCGATTCGAACGTACGCCGCCAGGCCAATCTGATGCAGACCCTGCTCGATCAGCGAGGCTGGTATCAGGACGAACGAGGCGAGATCGATCGAGCGGAAGAAAAACTTAGATCGGCCCGGCACGATCTCAATCACCAGCTGAATCAATTGCAGGCCTTATGGCCTGGGGTCAGTCTGGAACGATGTCGGCAAATCCGGATGACCTCCGGAAGCAATCGTGAATTGTTAGCAGCGGCTCGCAAGTATCAACGCGAACTTGCCAAAAGAAGCCGGTTCCGGAAACGATACGATAACCTGGTCCGCAGGAACCAGACTCGAACAGCCGAGTTGACTCAGGTTCGGCTTGACCTGAATGGTTTATCGATCACAGAAGCACTCTCCCGCGCACGACAACAGTTGAGCAACATAAAAAGACGCCTGGAACTGCAACTGCAGATTAAAGCATTCCAGGAACGCATGGAACGTTCACAGGCACAGCTCGCCCGACAGGAAGAACGGATCGGCTTACCGACTCTGGCTTATCTGGCGATTACAATTTTTGTACTGGGGGGCTTACTGGCCGTTGGTTTCGGTTTGTGGATGGCCCGTCAGCAGAGTTGGCTTCCCGGGGCTATTTACTTTTTCCTCGGCTTAACCTCGGCCGGAATCGGTTGGTCGATCAAATCACATTTTCGAAATGTCGTTAGTGAAACAGTCCGCGAGACTCAGGATGACCTCTTCGAAACCCGGGCCAAGTTGAACCAACTGCAACGAGAAGTCGATCGATTGTACGACCCGCGTCTCAGCGATCTGGGAGATGCCCCCGATACCGAGAGTCTGATTGATCGCGCCTATCAGAAGGTGCGCGAGCTCGAAGGTCATCAGGAACTGGAGCAACGGGTTCAGGCGGAGCGTGAACGACTCAGCCGTTGGAGAAATCGTTCGCAGGATCTTCAGCGAAAAGTAAGTGAAATCCGTCAGCAATGGTGCCAGCTTCTACAGCGCATCGGTTTGCCTGAATCGGTCAAAACAGAGGAAACCTTCGCACTCTGGGAACACGTCCAGTCGACTGTCGCGGCTGATGCACAACTTCGGCAGCTTGAGGAAGCCCTCGGAAATCGACGGCATGCGCTCGATCATTTCGAGTCGCAGGTACTCCGGGTGAATGACGATCTGGCGACGGATGGGGAAACAATTCAGAACAGAAGCAGTTTGCACTCAGTCTTTCCCCAATGGGAAGATTTGCTGGGGCAATATGGAGAGTGGCGATCCGTGCGACGTAAAAACCGCACCGCGACCCGTGATACCCGTCGTGAAGTACGCCGATTGCAGAAAGAGTATGAATCGTTACGCTCGGAGCGGAGCGAGTTACTCAAAAAAGCGGGAGTGCATTCATTCGAGGAATACGCCGAACTTGAAGAGAAGCTGAAACGGAGACAGGAACTCGAAGAACTACTGGCGCTTGCGCAGGCTGACCTGGATCGACTGGCTCGGACAGAACCTGAGTTGGCTATTGTCGAGGAAGATCTGGAACAGTTCGACCCGGCGGCGAATCAAAGTCGCCTGTATGATCTCTCGTCAGAGGAAAAAAATATCGCGGCCAAACTGGCACGCTCACTGGAAGAATCGGGAGCTCTCAAGCAGCAGCTCAGTCACTGGGAGTCGGATCAATCATTAATGCGCTTCCGGCAGGAACTGGCGATCGTGCGTGCGAAATTGCACGAGGCGACTTCCCGCTGGTTCGGGTTACAGGTAAGTCAGGAAATATCCGGTCATATTCAATCGCGCTATGAACGGACCCAGCAACCTGAAGTGCTTGCGACAGCCTCCAGATATTTCACTGATCTGACGGAGGGGAAGTATCAGAATGTCTGGACTCCGTTGGGAAAACGGCATTTATGTCTCGAAGACAACCAGCAGAGACTTTTTCGAGTCGAACAGGTGAGCCGGGGGACGCGTGAATTACTGTTTCTATCTATTCGGATGGCGCTGGTGCAGCAGTTTGCCAGTAAAGAAGTGGAACTGCCGTTCATTCTGGATGATGTGATGGTGAATTTCGATCAGGGTCGAACCGAGACGACTTTGAACACCCTTTTGAAGTGGGCCGAGACGGGTCAGCAGATTTTGTGCTTCACATGTCATCTCCATTTAGCCAAAATGCTGGAAGATCGTGGAGTCAAAACATTTCATCTTCCCAAACATCAGGCCACCGCCGAAGCAGGAAACCGATGGGCTGGTTAAACAGCGTTTGTCTCAACCAACATCTACCTCCGAGTAGTTTGTTTGCTGGCCTGCGCTGTTCTCTCTTTGTAGTTCTTATAAGTCTGCTCCTGATTGGTTGTGAGCCCACTGAATCGACCAGCCCCCCTCAACCGGCAGATTCTTCGCCCACAGGTGAAGTGTCCTCGCTATTCAGTGACGAAACCAGTTCTGCTGATGCTTCAGAGAATGAAGATAACTCTACTCCAACCAATCTCAAGACAAACCAGGAATCTGAAAAGTCAGTTCTCGAAGAAGTTCAGTTTGAGGAACAGTCCGAACCGGAAGTCGTTTATCGTCCTGTGGATCGACGGCAGGTTCCCGAGCCAGAGCTGCTGGAGAAATTAGGGATCAATGTCGTTGAATCAACTCACGCGAAAATCTACAGCGACTTGCCTGTCGAAAAAATAGAAGAGTTCCCCGCGCTCATTGATGGTTTGATCAAATCTCTCGAAGATTACTTCGGCCCTTTGCCTCCTGATCGCGACGGTAAGCCTTTTCAGCTTTCCGGGTATGTGATGCAGGATGTTCCGCTGTATACAAAGTCGGGTTTGCTCCCTCCGAAATTTGCCCTGTTACAACATGGGCGTCATCAGGGAGCTGAATTCTGGATGGTTGTACCAACGGCGGAATACTATCTTCGCCATTTGTTACTCCACGAGGCAACGCACTGCTTCATGATGTACATGCCCCGCACCCAGGCACCGGTCTGGTATCTGGAAGGGATGGCCGAGCTCTTTGCCACGCATCGACTCCGTGAGAATGGAGAGGTTGATTATCATGTTTTTCCGGAAGCGACAGAAAAATACGAAGGCTTTGGCCGCATCGAATTGATCAAACAGGATGTTTCCGATTCTGGCTACCAGACAATCGAGCAAGTGACGAATCTCGAAAGTGGAGGTTATCAAAGTAATATCTCCTACGCCTGGGCCTGGGCGCTCTGCTCCTTCTTTGAAAACAATCCGAAATATCAGGATCAGTTTCGACAGCTCTCCCGGCGGTACCTGCAGGAAGAACCCTTCGCAGAAAATTTCAGAGAGGCATTCGCGGATCAGGCGATACAGCTCAACCAGGAATGGATCAGCATGATTGCCGAACTCGAATACGGAATGGAATTCGAGCGTCTGAATATCGAGTTCACCGCTGGAACACAATTAACGGGACCGACAGAAGTTCCCGTGGCTGCTGCGCGAGGCTGGCAGAACAGTCGCATCAAGTTGGAAGAAGGGAAGATGTACCAGCTGGAGGCAGCAGGAGAATTCGTACTCGCGGAGACCACAAAACCGTGGACCAGCACCGCCCGTGGCATCAGCTTCGACTATTACCGCGGCATTCCGATGGGCTGCTTACTCGGAGTGATAGTTCCTGAGGAAGAGGGAGAAGTGGGGGCAGAAACATGCTTTGCCGAGTTTGCCCGCTTCGGTGAACGCATCAAATTTCAATCACCTTATACAGGAACTCTTTTTCTCCGCTTGAATGATCGGCCTGATCGATTGTTTGATAATGTGGGGCAAGTGATGGTTGAATTAGAGGAACTTGCATCAGAGTAATCAATGGAAAGTATCGGTTCAGGGATGTATTACACCTTGTGTTGTCCACAGACTCAGAATCGGGGAAGTCCAGTAGCGGGAGGGAAGGATCATGGCTACATAAGGATTTGAGGGGCTGACCAGTAAAGGGAAAAATGTATTATTAAGAAAAGGAACTGGCAGATGTTTTCGAAAAACCATAATGGTTGAGATTCTACAATTACGTCTTTTGGCTAAATCAGCAGGTACAGGAAATCCGAAAACACGAATAGACTCATTCGTTAAGTAATTTGCAATCATTCTCAGGTCATCTCTAACAGGCCTCCTTCCTTTTAAACTGAACAACTTGTGTGCTATACGTTCCAAGTCTTCAGGGTTTGCCGATTCGTTGGACGATAAAGAGTAGACCGTCTCGGCGGGACAATCGTGATCATCATTCGAATCAAACAGATGTGCATTTGCTTGAATGATATGTCCCCAGACAATGACTCCTTCTTTGAATAACCTTTTGTGTTCATCGAAAATAATATTGATTTTATCAGCGGGATCCATAATAGCCCAATCAGGGCGTCGTAATTTTAGGTAGGTTAATCTATTCCAGATTGAGAATTTTTTGGAGTCGTCTTCCCAGTTGTGTCTGATCTTGTTCAGATTCTTCGTGAAAAAGTCACTCATACATCTCGGCTTTCAATCAAAGTGCCGCCAATCAATTGCAGGTTGAGAAATTACCAACTAAGCCTATACATATTTGAGGATTCAGGCAATTAAGGGGACGTTCTTCCTTCCTACAAGAACTGGGATCGATTTACTTGAGGAGACGAAAAATTCCTCTTATGATGAGACTAACAAATCTCATTTTATCCACCCGAGAGGTTTTTGCATCATGAAAGCTGCTCTGATTCATCAAACTGGACCTGCTGAAGAAGTTCTCAGGATTGAACAACTTCCTACTCCTAAACCTGCCGCGAACGAACTCTTGATTGCGGTGAAGGCTGCGGCTGTTAACCCGATTGATACCTATATCCGGAGTGGTGCGGTCGCCTTACCTCTTAAGTTCCCTTATATCGTCGGTTGTGACTTTGCCGGGGAAGTTCTGGGTTGTGGTCGGGATGTGAAAAACTTCAAACCGGGCGATCGAGTGTATGGCAGTAACCAGAGCCTGGCCGGGCGACAGGGTACATTTGCGGAAGAAATTGTCGTTGCGGAAGAGTGGGTTTATCCTGTACCGGAAAAGCAATCTTATGAATCCGCTGCGGCAGGAGCCCTGGTCGGCATCACTGCTCATCTCGGCTTGTTTCTTCATGCAGGATTGAAAGCGGGGGAGACAGTCTTCGTCAATGGGGGAACCGGGGGTGTTGGTTCAGCCGTTGTCCAATTTGCGAAAGCGGCTGGTGCCAGGGTGATTGCGACTGTCGGTTCTGAGGAAAAGAAAGCTCACTGCGAACAACTCGGAGCCGATCTGGCGATCAACTACAAAACGGATGATGTCGATGCACTCATTCAGAAATTTGTCGGTGAAGGGGGAGGGGTGGATGTCTGGTTCGAAACTTTAAGAGAGCCGACACCCGAACGAACAATCGGCTTGATGGCGAAACGGGGGCGTTACATCGTCATGGCCGGGCGACAGGCGAAGCCTGAGTTTCCCATCGGACCATTCTACGTCAAGGATTTGCGCTTGATCGGCTTCGCCATGTTCAACGCCTCTCCTGCGGAACAACAACAGTGTGCCCTGGAAATGAACGAGTGGTTCACCGCCGGTAAATGGGCTCCACAGATCGGAGAGACCTTCCCCCTGGAAGAGGCGGCCCAGGCGCACCTCCTGCAGGAGCAGAATACGCTTGAGAATAAAGGTTCCCTCAGCGGCAAGATTATCGTCACGATTTAGACTATCCCCTTGCTGCAATCGCAGAGGGGGCATGAGCGTTTGCTAAACCCGCACGAAGAATTTATTGCGGTACATCCAGTAGCAGATCAGCCAGAGCAGAATGAGCTCGGTGGAAGCTTTGACGACCGCGGTGTACTCAGGACCAAAAGCGGCGAAGAGGGAATCGCCAAAGTGTTTCACGAAGGTCGACATGAGCCATCCCGATATCAATGCATTCATTACATAGATCGCTATGGAGTTCATGCCCACGACCATGAAGGGCCAACCGAGGAATTTCAGGCGGAAGAGATCCATCAGTAGGTAAAACACACTCAGCATGGCGAGCGCCCATCCGGCACTGTAGATCGCCCAGGAGGGAGTCCAGATACGTTTGACTACCGGGCAGATTTCATAAAGATGCAGAGCGTACCCAATGCCAATGCAGGCGGCTCCTGATATTACGAGCAGGAACCATTTGAAAAATCGCCCCCGTTCCCGATTCAGCATTTGCCCGGTTAGCAGGCCGATTAACATCGTTGCCAGTGAGGGGATGAAGTTAAGCGTGTTGTAGCCCCCGGAGTTAAACAGAAATTCCTCGTGTCGCGGGAACTGGTTCAACAACCAGACGTCCGCGTAGTGAGCGGGGTTGGCATTTTTGTTCCAGTGTGCCTGAAAGCCTTCGTATTGAGGAACGACAGTCGGGTCGGCATTGACTGCGGCAGAATTATAATCAGCAGGAGGCAATGGCCAGAAGGCAAAGAGGGCCCAGTACCCCACCAGGATTATAATCAGCACAGTCCATTGTAAAATTCGGGGACGATTCCATAAGAGGAAGAGAAACGGATAGCCCAGGGCTATCTGCTGAATGACATCTTCGAAAGTCCAATAGGTATGGTCTCTTCCGTTCGAACGGAGCACAAGACCGAGTAAAATCAGAATCGCCGAACGCCATAAGACATGCAGAAACATGGAGAAGCTTGATTGACCGAGTGATTTCCGTTTCTCGCAGGAGTAAACGAGTGCGACCCCGACCATAAACATGAATGAGGGTTGAATTAAATCCCAGAAGACGCAGCCTGCCCAGGCGACGTGCTCGGTATGTTCGGCCAGGAGTTGATAAATTTCCTTGTCAGGAAAATTTTGAGCGAGTGACCCCAGGGCCAACCCTCCGGAGACCATCGTCAGCATCACGAAGCCGCGAAAGGCATCGAGCGAAGCGAGGCGGGGATTGTTTTTGGTCATCGCAGGAATGCGAGTGGTGGTTGGTTTCTTTTCGGCGCGAGACATGAAAAGGCCCTGTGATGGAGATGGGTGTGGAAAGGGGGAGCTGCGTGGGAAAATCGATTGAGTTTATCCGAGGAGTGGAACTGAGACCTGGATGTCGTCTCCTTCAATACGAACAGGGTAACAGGCAACTTTGACCTTGCCACCCGGATTGTCCATCCAGTCACCTGTGTTCAGACAGAACTGCCAGGCATGCCAGGGGCAACAGACGACGTCATCCTCAACGTATCCAGGAGCGAGTGAGGCTCCGGCGTGGGGGCAGGCGTCATTAATCGCCTTGTATTCGCCATTTACATTGAACAATGCAATCGTCGTCCCGTGGACAGGGTAACTGCGTCCCTCTCCTTCGGGAATATCACCGACTTTGGCAATCGAAATGTATTCGGCCATCTTTCATTTCATCCACTGAGTGTGTAGGGTTGTATGATGTTCTGAATAAAATTCAGCTGCTTATAGATTTCCATATCATACTGTAATCCCTCGGGAAGTAGAGTGAAATCATACCGGGAGTATTTTCCCTCGACAAAATTTCTCTGGAGTGATATGCCGCTCCTTTACCACAATAGAAATTAAATAGATTTAGTCCTATGAAAAAGAATCCTGTCAAACGTGCACTGGCGAATGGGGAAGCTCAGGTTGGTTCCTGGCTTGCTTTTGGAAATATTCATACCTGCCGCTTAATGGCCCGCACCGGTTTCCCCTGGCTCACCGTCGATATGGAACATTCCCCGATTGATTGGAGCATGGCGGCGGAAATGTTCGGAGCGATCGCCGATGCCGGTTGTGTTCCTCTCGCTCGTGTTCCCAAGGGAGACCACACGCACATTAAACGTGTCCTTGACGCGGGTGCCATGGGTATTGTGGTACCGATGGTCGATACCGTCGAAGAAGCGAAAGTTGCAATCGCCGCCGCCAAGTATCCCCCCGAAGGGAATCGCTCTGTGGGAGGAGGGCTGCATGTCCTCAACTTCGATGCTCCCCCCTCGGAGTATTATCAGAACGCCAATGACGAAATTCTGGTCATTCTGCAAACGGAATCTCCCACCGGGGTCGAGAATGCCGAAGAAATTTACTCACTCCCAGGTGTCGACGCGATTTTCATCGGTCCGAATGACCTTAGGTTTCAGATGCGCACTCCGGATGGAACTTTCCCTACTGCTGAAGAACACGAAGCAATGATGCAGCGCGTCCTGGAAATCGGGAACAAGGTGGGGATCCCCGTTGGACTGCATGTCATGTCAGTCTCCGACATCAAAAAACGTCTGGAACAGGGGTGGAAGTTCCTCGCTCTGGGGAGTGAAATGAAAGCGATGGTCGAACGAGCCGAAGAGTGGGTGCAGGAACTCGATCTGAAGAAATCGGCCGAGGCGATGATTAATTATTGATCGCCACTGGTGATTTGAGATGAATGATAATTGCACGCTCTACGAAATCCATCCGGAAGAATCCGAGTTGATTGCTTCGAACGATCCCGAGCAGTTCGCCCGGTTACGGCATGAATTGCATGGTGAAGAATTCGGTGAGGGCGAAATCTACATCGGACTCCTTTCAATGATACGGGTTTTGTTCTTGAATGCGGATCAGTTTCTGACCAATCCAGATTCACTGAAACAAAAACTCGCAGGCAGTGAACATGACTTTCCTCCCCGTGAAGCATTAGAACTGGGACAGGCCTGGCATGGATTGCACTATATCCTGACTGGCGAGGAAGACGCAGCTGAGCCTCCTGACTTGATCGATTTTCTGATCGAGGGAGGAGATCACTGGGACTGGGGTGATTATGGATTTCGCTACTACACTCCAAAGGAAGTTCATCGTCTAACTGAGACTTTAAATGGGGTGCCGGAAGTCATCTTCAAAGAACGGTATCAACCGGAACAGATGCAGAAAGTCTATCCCCGGGAATGGAACGAACGGGAAGACCTCGAATGGCTCGTCGTTTCATTCGTCGAACTTCGAGCCTTTATGAATCAATGTCAGAAAAATGAAAGTGGAATCGTGATCACTTTGAATTAAGCTTATTTACGATTCTCATTCTTAACGTTTTGCTCAGAAATCTTTTCATGACCAAACCACTTGTTGTTTTAAATATTGTTGGGCTCACCTATGAGATGCTGGGGGAGCATACTCCTCATCTCAAGAGGTTGGCGGAAGAAGGGTTTGCTCGACCGATGGGAACGATCCTGCCGGCAGTTACCTGTTCGGCACAGTCGACGATGTTGACCGGACTGATGCCGAGTGAACATGGAGTGGTGGGGAATGGATGGTACTTTCGTGATACAGCCGAAATCCGATTCTGGTTGCAGTCGAATCATCTGGTCAAAGGAGAGCGGGTCTACCAGGCGGCTAAACAGCGTGATCCGAATTATACCACCGCCAAAATGTTCTGGTGGTATAACATGTATGCCCCGGTTGAGTACTCGGTGACTCCTCGACCAAGTTACCCGGCTGATGGTCGCAAAGTCTTCGACTCCTACAGTCAACCGGTCGAGCTGAAAGATCAACTGCAGGCGAAACTGGGAGTGTTTCCCCTTTTCAAGTTCTGGGGGCCGACGGCCAACATCGAAAGTTCCCGCTGGATCACCGATGCCTCGATTCAGGTGATGCAGGAACATGACCCGACATTGACCCTCGTTTATCTACCGCACCTCGACTACAACCTCCAGCGTCTGGGCGTTTCCGATACACGAATCAATCAGGATATACATGACATTGATGCCGAAGCAGGGCGATTAATTGAAGCCGCCCGCGTTCGCGATGCAGAAATTCTGGTCGTCTCTGAATACGCGATTACGGATGTCTCGCAACCGGTGCACATCAATCGAATCTTACGTGAAGAGGGTTATCTTCAGGTGAGAGACGAAATTCTGGGTTGGGAAACTCTGGATGCCGGAGCCTCAAAAGCTTTTGCTGTTGCCGATCATCAACTTGCTCATGTTTATGTCAATCAACCTGAAGACTTAAGCAAGGTGAAGTCACTTCTGGAAAAGAGCGAGGGGATTGAACGGGTACTTGATCGAAAGGCCCAGAAAGAATTTGGAATCGACCATCCCCATGCGGGAGAGTTAGTCGTCATTGCGGCACCCGGAGCCTGGTTTACGTATTACTTCTGGCTGGATGATGACAAAGCACCCGATTACGCCCGGACAGTCGACATTCATCGCAAACCTGGTTACGACCCGGTTGAGCTATTTGTCGATCCGAAGATCAAGCTGCCCATGCTGAAGATGGCCCGCCGGCTCGCTCAGAAAAAACTGGGCTTTCGCTATTACATGGATATGATCAGCCTGGATGCGACTTTGGTGAAAGGGAGTCATGGTCGTTTGCCGACTCCCGGGCGAGAGGATAAGGAAGCGCCTGTTTTGATTTGCTCTTCACGAGAGGTGGAACAGGATGCATTACCGATGACAGCGGTGAAAGAGTTAATGCTCAAGCTGCAATTCGGTTAATGCTGCTCATCTCCGCGCTCTTTGAATGCAAAAGAAAGAACCTGCGCTTACAGCATGGGACCTTCGAGAGGAGATAGATTTTTAGGTGCCAGATCCTCAGGCTTTAACGTGTTGCCTTCGAGGGCACTGCTTAAAGCTTCGTGTGCAGCGGCACCAACATCTCCCGGTTCCAGCCAGAGTAACTCATAACTACAGGAATTCAGCATCAGTAATTCTTCAGGGGAAAGCAGGGAAGAGCTGACTTTGAGGAAACAGTTTCGGCTGAGGCACTGAAAAAAACGAATCCGTTCCTCACGGGAGAGTGTATCGCGCAAATGACCGACAAGCTGCATGGCAGTTTCCCAGTCACCGCAATAGTCGGGAATCGGTTTCCATTCCTCGTTGTCCAGATACTCAACTCCACCCCGGGTCCGTTCCTTCATCAGGACCTCGCAAATCCAGGTGTTTCTCTCTTCCTGATTCCAGCGCTCCAGCAAGACATGCCAATGCCAATCTAATATCGAAGTATGATTCAGAGTGAAAAATTAAAAGTGCAGCATCTCGAGGTGTGATGAAAACTGGAGCGGCGAAATCAGTCAGGAGATTAACTCAACAAGTGTCTTTAACTAGACAGTGAAGTCTTGATTGAGGATTACGAAATGACTGTTCGAAGTGGCCCACTATTGAAATGAATCTTATCCCGATGGAAATCCGGGATTGAGTTAACTTCCGGATTTTTCATTGTGAACAATTAAATGATGGGGAATTGATAATCCCATCGGTTGATTCACCTAATGAATATTAGATCGACCCATATTTATGAGTCTCTTGAGGATATCGTCGAGGACCTCGTGATCCGCGGGGTATTTTATTTTCACCAGCTGGTGCAAAGGGAGAGGTATTTCATCCATGCGGTAAGCGGTACCAGCGTAATGGATCCCGTAAATACCGGTCGTAAATCGTACCTCTGAAACAAATTGGGTTTTCTGTCCAGGATAATCTAGAACAATAGTCGGTATTTCAGAGAGGTAATCCTGGGCTTTCTTGGACATTTTTAGGATCGACTCACTTCCAATTAAAACGCAGGCATCTACCTCCTTACGCTCCAACAAAGATTGGGCGGAATACTCCTGAGGTTCGAAGCGGGGATAGCTGCGAGTGAGGTCCACGGCAAAAGGAAAACCGGTCTGCCAGCAGAGTAGCGAATCAGCCCCGGTCACATCTCCCGGCAGACGCATCCGTCGGGCATAGAAGCGGGTGAATTCGTTTAAATCGGTCACCAGCTCGAGTAACGCTTCCACAACCAGATGACCTAATCTGGCTTGAGAAACTCCCAAACCGAAAAAGATAATCCCTGAGCGACAACTCTTCATCATCTGCGCCAGCCTGGTTAATTGATCGAGAGAAATCTTCTCCTCATCCGACCAGTCAAGAGGCTGATTGCGAATCAATTGTCGCAGTGCCCAGATCGTTCTGAAATTTTCTTCGCCATCAAGTTGCAGGAAATGATCTGCAATTTTCGATGTCTCTCCCGGTTGTTCATCGATGACAACCAGGGTTCGATCCTGTCGACCATTGGGAAGAAATTCACCAACCGGATCAATCGAATAACGTTCACCATGACGGGGGTGAGTCACCAGGGGATCAACTCCCCAGAAGATCACCAGGTCAGCGCGATTCTTCACTTCACCCAGCGAACAGGTTTGTTCCCCCACCTGCTGAATCGCCATGATTGAGGGAGCATGACAGAGTGATGCCGTGGTATCCACATAGGCGCCGATCCGATCCGCCAGTTCAATTGCAGAACGTTGACCGGGAGTGCTGCTGCGCGATAGTCCGAAGATTAAGGGGGCCTGAGAACTCGCAATAATTTCTGCGGCCCGTTCGATACCTGCGGCTCGGGTGGCTGCCTCTCCCTTGATCAGAACGGGTTCCGGGTGTGCGTTCAGTTGCTGTTCAAACCACGTATCTGCCAGCTTGCAAGTCCGTTTGAATTCCACGATCTGATCGTTTTCTGTACGGATTTCGAGATCGTCGCACAGACATCCACAGACAGTACAGGTGACATTCTGATGAAGCATGAAACTTATTTAGCTTGAAATTACGGGTGGTTTACTGCCGGAGGGGGAGCCCGGTCAGGGGAGGCATATTCTGCTCCGATCAATACTTCTCAGCATACTCTTCTTGGGAACCAGAAGCCAGCTGGGTCTGCTTGCTTTATCCCGGCCCGAGCGGCTAGACTTTACAAGCAGTTTCAAAACCCTCTGATGGATCGCATTGACCCTGTGTTTGCAGCGTTCGGAACAACCACAACCGGGTTTTGAAATAGCCCCTCGAAATCAGAGCGCATTCCAAAGAGCTTCCGGCTCCAGATCACTCAATTTGAATATCGAAGTATTATGCTGACCAAACGGATCATTCCCCGTCTTGATGTGCATGCTGGCCGTGTTGTCAAAGGGGTCAATTTTGTCAATCTGCGGGACGCCGGTGATCCCGTGGATATCGCCCAGCGGTATGAGCAGGAAGGGGCGGACGAACTCGTCTTTCTCGATATCACCGCCAGTCATGAAGAGCGGGATATCATTCTGGATATCGTCAGCCGCACCGCCGAAGTCATCTTCATGCCGTTAACAGTTGGGGGAGGGATTCGCACCCTGGAGGACATTCGCAGCTTACTCAATGCCGGCTGTGATAAAGTCTCCATTAACTCCGCGGCAGTCAAAGATCCCGAATTCGTAAGAGAAGCGGCACTCCGGTTTGGCAGTCAATGTATCGTGGTCAATATTGATCCCAAACGGGTCGATAAGGATGGCGAAGAATTCTGGGATGTCCACATCAATGGTGGTCGAGTTCCCACGGGCTTACAGGCGGTTGAGTGGGCCAGGGAAGTTGAGCGACTGGGGGCAGGGGAGATCGTGTTGACTTCCATGGATGCCGACGGGACCCAGGATGGGTACGATATCGAAATTACCCGGGCTGTCTCGGAAGCGGTGACAATTCCCGTTGTCGCCAGCGGTGGTGCGGGAACCAAGGAACATCTGTATGATGCCCTGACCACGGGAAAAGCGGATGCTGTGCTCGCCGCCAGTATTTTCCATTATGGAAAATACACAATTGATGAAACCAAGCATTACCTGCGGGAGCGGAATGTTCCTGTCCGTTTCAATAAATTAGTTCCCTCCGACTCATAGAATAGGGTACAATCGGATGGTCTCCACATCTATTCCGCTGGAGCGATATCTGTACCGCTAAACCGCATCACCCGCAAGTTGACATCTAAAGTGATCTGACTGGAATCGAATTCCTGTCCTCAATAAGGAAGCTGTTTCATGGCTACAGCCGATGCTCCTGCAAAAACGGCAACAGTTGGTCCCCGTAATCTGGAAGTCGACAAAATCTTCCGTCTGTTGATTAAGTTCGGAGGATCGGACTTGCACATGCAGGTCGGCAAGCCCCCCATTCTGCGTATCAAGGGAACCTTGCGTGAACTGGATATGCCCGCCATTGATACCAAGGAGAAAATGGAGGCGCTCTTCTTTCCCATGATGGACGAACGAAACCGTCGCATCTTTCATGAAGAAGGGGGAGCCGACTTTGCCCATGTTGTGGAATACGAAGGTGAAAACTGGCGTTTTCGTGTGAACTTATTCGTTCAGCTCGGTGTGCCGGGTATGGTTTCGCGTAAAGTCGAGCGGTTCATTCCCGACTTCTCCGGATTGAACCTCCCACCGGTTATGGAATCACTCTGTAAGTTCGACCAGGGAATGGTGCTGCTCGCCGGGGTGACTGGTTCTGGTAAAAGTACCACGATTGCCTCGATGCTCAACTGGGTCAACGCCCATTATCGAAAACATATCCTGACGATCGAAGACCCGATCGAATTTGTGTACACACAGGACAAGTGTCTGATTAACCAGCGCGAAATCGGGATGGATGTGAAAGACTTTGAAATTGCGATGAAGCACGCCGTGCGTCAGGACCCGGACATCATGCTGGTGGGTGAGATGCGTGACCGCGAAACATTCGAAACAGCGATGCATGCTGCTGAGACGGGGCACCTGGTGTTCGGAACAATTCACGCTTCGTCCGCTCCGAGTACGATTGGTCGTATTCTCGACCTCTTCCCCCAGGACATGCACAATGCATTGCGTAGTAGTATGGCCTTCAACATGAAGGGGATCGTCGCTCAGAAACTTCTGCCTACGATTCGTGATAATCCCAAGCGGGTTCCCTGTGTCGAAATCATGACCTTCAACCCGACAGTTCGTAAACTGATTGTCGAAGGGGAAGACGGTAAACTACCTGCCGCGATCCGCATTGGTAAGGATGAAGGGATGCAGCTCTTTAACGACAGCTTGTACTATTTCATCGAGAATGAGTTCGTCTCTCGATCAACCGCTTTCGAAGTCTCCCCGAACGTCGAAGAACTCAAGATGATGCTCAAAGGGATTCAGGTTAAAGGCCCGGCGATTCTTTAATAGAAACCGATCTCGACCAGGCAAGCGATGGCTCTTATTTTCCTTCAGGGTCAATAAACAGATCCGGCACATGAATTCGTAGTCCGGGCCAGTCCGACTCCGGCACGAAGTCTTTTTCATAGCAGGTCAGATTAGAATCGGCTCCCTGTTGATAGACTTCGAGAACTTTCTGCCGGGTATTGATTAGCCAGACAGATTGAATTCCACAGGCCAGGTATTCTTCAGCCAGAGCCTGATCTGAAATCGGACTGCGGGCGTGATCAATCGCAACCTGCGGAAGTTGCTCGGTGGTTAGTTCATCAAGATGCTCAAACCGGTTCCCGTCCCGATAGACGGAAATCGCCGGAAAACGGACGGAATCAGGCGCCCGGTTCAGGACCAGTCCCAGCTCGAAGCAGGCATAGGCCGTTTGCTCTGCTGCCGTCTTGAGAAAATACGTTCCGAGTAAACGGGTCAGATTGAGGATCGCAATTCCCTGGACATCGGACGGTTGCTCCCGCGCGACCAGCTTTCCACCGACCAGATCGTGCCAGCGACCCTCATCAGTCAGGTCGTATCGTTGTTCGAGGTAATCCTCCAGCGTTAATAATTTTTCCATTCGCCAGGATCCTCTTCACGGCGGGTGCATTCTGAACGAGTTCATTTTATCATGCGGCAACATAATGTTCCAAGTCTCATCATCACATACAACAGCAACTGAATTTTCTAATGCAGTGAACACTGC
The DNA here is from genome assembly GCA_041398805.1 of Planctomycetaceae bacterium. Classification (GTDB taxonomy): domain Bacteria; phylum Planctomycetota; class Planctomycetia; order Planctomycetales; family Planctomycetaceae; genus Polystyrenella. Next base: position 39,900 of record JAWKUC010000018.1, read on the forward strand.
TTAAGAGGGTGCCACTGCTGGCTCGTCCAGCAGTGCGAATACAGGGTTGACTGTCATTGCTTCCAGATTACTACAACTTTGGGATTGTTCTGAAGGAAGCAATATAAATTGATTGAGGAATCACACAGTTGTAAACGTAAAGAAATGTTTCAAGTATCAGCCACGATCGGCACTGCTGGACGAGCCAGCAGTGGCACACAAAGAGTTCAGATCGTCGTCTTCTCTCTGAAAACGTCTGAATTTTAAACACAAATCAGGACACAGTAAGCAATGCGAATTCTCATTCTGGGAGCGAATGGACAACTTGGTACCGCCTGCAGTCATAAGCTCATTCAGCATGAGTTGATCCAGTGGACTCGGTTTGATCTTGATCTGGTGAAGCTCCCTGATATCGAACCGAAGTTAGCCACAGTGAAACCTGATCTGATCATCAACTGTGCTGCTTATAATCTGGTTGATAAAGCAGAGCAGGAACCGGGGATGGCCTATGTCGTCAATGCACTCGGTCCGCGGCGAGTGGCCTTTTACTGCCAAACACACTCAATTCCCTTCGTGCATGTCAGTACTGATTATGTTTTTGGAATGGATCAGCATCGATCAACTCCGTTCCAGGAAGACGATCTGCCCGGTCCTCTTCCGCCTATGGAACCAGCAAACTGGCGGGAGAATATTTCGTTCGCAATGAATGCGACAAGCATTTTGTCATTCGAACCTGCGGTCTCTTCGGTCCGACGCGAATGGAAGGGAAGGGGAACTTTGTCGAGACAATGCTGGAACTGGCTCAGGATCAAAAAGCACTCACGGTCGTTAACGATCAACAGTGTACTCCGACATATGCTTTTCACCTGGCAGAAGCCATCGGCAAGTTGATCGAAACAGAAGCCTACGGCCTCTATCATTGCACCAGCAGCGGTTCTACCACCTGGTATGATTTTGCTCTGGAGATTTTCAAGCGTTCCGGTATCGATATTGAAGTCAAACCGATCACTTCTGCTCAGTTTTCACGACCTGCCAAACGGCCCGGTTACAGTTTGCTCGATTGCTCCAGACTGAATTCAGTTACTAAAGTCGCGATGCCCGAGTGGCAACAGGGGCTTCAGGAGTATCTCGATTTGCGGGCTCAACATGCTCCCGTGAATGGGACTGCTGAATAAACGAGATCATTTGATGAGTCAGGTGCAGCACTACAATGTCAGTGACTCAGGTAAATTCGATTTCCTGCTATGAAGAGTTGCGCGAGCAATTACTTCAGCAGAAACGTGATGCGCGAATTTTTATCATGGGACCGACCGGGACTGGAAAGTCAACCTTAGGGAATCGACTTGGTGTGGACCTCGATTCGACTCATCGATCCCTGGATGAACTCTACTGGGGGCCGGACTGGATCCCACTTCCGGAAGAGGAGTTCATGACGAATTTAAGTAACGTTCTGGAACAGGATCGCTGGATTCTTGATGGCAATTACAACCAGGTGCAACCGTTGATTTTTCCTCATGCAACTTGTCTGATCTGGCTCAATTACCGTTTCTGGACGAACTTCAATCAGTTGCTCAAGCGGACTGTGCGGCGAATTCGTACACAGGAAAAGTTATACGCCGACAATCGAGAATCATATCGAAAAGCATTCTTCAGTCGCGATTCGATTCTGCTCTGGTTATGGACTTCGTACCCCAAACTCCAGGCACGGTACCGACCAATATTTGATACCCCTGAGCAATACGCGGATCAATTACTGATCGAGCTTAAAGAACCCGCCCAGGCACGTAACCGTTAAACTTAATGGGGCTCTGGGATTATTACTCAGTTTGTTCCTTAGCGGAATGGGCAGGAGGTGCAGGACGTAACTTTCCCAATCCCCAGAAAGCGAGTCGCCATTTGAATCGCCAGAGGATGAATACCAGCAGAATTCCCAGGATGACTGGCAACACCACATTCCAGTTCAGGGATTGAGCCATTCCCGTTGCGATCGGTTTCACCAGGGACTCACCTCCGATGCGGGCGAGTTCTTTCGTGCCGTCGAGAAACGGTTCCGGGTTGGCAATGAATGCGGCCGCGATCGAGGCGACCGCCAGCGCTTTCTTGTTTTTCCAGATGAAGTCGGCCGCCCGGTCCCCATATTTACTCATCACTCCGAACAACTCATCAGATTTTCCAGCGGCTGTTAAGGTACCATCGTCGAGCATCATCGCCACGCGACGCGCATTCGGTTCTGAAATCTCTATCATCGCTTTGGCTGCGGGAGCACCGAACTTGCCAATGGCGGGTTCAGCCAGTCCCGGATGTTTGATCATCGCTTCGGCGGCATCGTCACCGTACTTGACGAAGTAACCGAGGTTCTGCGGTTTAGAGGCGACCCAGATCGCTTCGTTTCCATGCTTACTGAGTAAACGAACCACATCCGCTCCATTTTCACCTGCTTCATCGATCAGTTTGAATGTGCGGGGGCCTGTTTTACGCAGCACGTCAATGGTTTCATCGCCGTATCGGGCGGTGTACTGTCCGACTTTCTTCGTCAGTGTTTCCACACTTTCTTCGCCCACTTCTTTCCCGAAGCGTTCCATAATAAATTCGGCAGCTTCCCGCGCCGCTCCCGATTTCACTCCCGCATTCAATGCAGTAGAGAACAGGACCAGCATCAGTAGTGGGATAATTTTCCAGAATGATTTCATTAGTTCAGCCTCACTCGGTGCTGCTTCCGGCAGGAGTTTTTTGATCGTATTTCTGTTGAATTTCTTCGAGGGCCGCTTTCTTCTCAGCCGGGTCCTCTGTATCCAGTTTTTCCAGTGATGTCTTTTCAGGGGGAGTTGCTTCTGAGCAGCCTGCTGCTAACCCGGTTAATAGAGCACTTAAAGTGGTTAAAACAAAAAAAGGTGATGAGTGACGAATCATGGTTGCTCCGTGTTCAGGGTGACTTCATCGTAGACGAGTTGTTTGAGGGCGAGTTGTCGGGATTGTTCCTGAATTTCAGTGACATTTCTAAGCACGTAATTCAGTCCCAATGCGCCACTCCGTTCAATAGCTCCTTTGGCTTTGAACGCTGCCTCTCTCAATTCGGAATCTGCTTCTGATTCCGACATTTCACTCACCACTTTATATTCTTTTCGTGTCGTCGGGTCACCATTGATTATCGCATCACTCACTTCCGCGAGGGATGATTTCACTTTTTCGCTCAAATTTCCAACCGGGTCATGAAACCAGCTGATGATCCAGTTCAGGATGTAATCAACAGCAATTCCAATCACAATTCCCGCCCCAAAGGTCATCGTCGACGAGACAGCCCCTGTTCCCAGAATCGCTCCCGAAATTCCCATCCGCGTTGCCACGGCAGTTAATGTCCTGGTGATGACTACCGCGATGACTTCGCCAGAAACGAGCGAGGTCACCTCCCGGCCGATATCAAACTGCAGATCACTGGCGACATCAGTAGTCACCAGGCTGACGACATTCGCGAACCGATCTTCCAGAACATCCTGGCTGGCAAAAGCGGGGAGAGCCTGCACGGGAAGATCTTCCAGATCCGCACGGACTTTCACCAGGAACTGGTTCTCGACCGATTTCAAACCTTGTGCATATTCTGTGGAAACCTGCTCCAGCAATTGTGCCAGTTCCTGCTGACTGAATAAGTATTGCGAAAACTTTTCCGCGATGAACTTCCGATGCCCGGGGCGACTTTTGATCAGCTCCCACTTACTTTTCCAACTGAGGGCATCCTCCGCAAACTTTGGGGCACCCTTGGGCGCGTTCTTCAAAAACGTTTCGATTTGAGAGACGAGTGTCGTCGTCAATTCGCGGGTCTGTTGATTGACTTCAGTGAAATGGGGTTGGATGCGCGTCCAGGCTTCATCCTGCACTGCTTTGACATCAATGGGGGGAGTCTCAGGTTCGATTCCCCGTTCTGCAAAAGCGGGACTTCTAACGACGGTCGGCTTGGTGCTCTCGCGATAGTAAGCCATCCCTAATACCCACCATCACCCCCAGCGAGAGGGTTAAAAAGAGTCGCGAACTGACTTCTCTGGGATGGGAAGGTTTCATGGAGAACCACTTGGATGAGAACCACATGGGTTAGATCATGGAAAGACGGGAAGAGGCGAGTCTCTGCTGTTAGAGGTGCGGGATGAGTGCAGATGTTCCCCTCATTCGTTATTATTTGTTCCCAGCGGAATTTCGACAACACCTATATTTCTACAGAGTCTGAATCGAATAATACCCAGCCTGACGTTTCCTGAATCTCTCTCTCCTAAGTGACTTGCTGATAACAGGTTGACTTCTCAGGCGGAATCTCAACCGACTAAAATTAACCCCGAACATATTCCCGATTCGGGGGTCATTTTCATAATGACTCAACAGAACAGTCTCGGTACGGACATCCAGTCGTAAAGTCAGCGCTAACATGAGTATTCCCGAAGAATCTGACGAACGGCTGCTCTCCGCCCCTTTGAGACCGACGATCCTGTTTCTGACCTGGCCGGTGCTGTGTGAGCAACTCCTTAACTTTGGAGTCGGTTTTGTTGATACCTGGCTCGGGTCAATTGAGTGCCAACGCGACGGCGGCAATTGGCTTTGGCTCGTATGTCGGTTGGCTCGCCTGGATGCTCTTCAGTATTGTCTCGGTCGGTACGACGGCACTCGTTTCGCGCGAATGGGGAGCCCGCCGTTTTGAAGAGCGCGCAGAATTACTAACAGCCGCGCTGGCACTCTCCCTGGTATCGGGAGCACTGATTGGAATTGTTATTTTCCTGGTCGCTCGTTTCATCAGCATGAAACTGACCAATTCCCCCGAGACTCTGGAAGCTACAGTCCACTACATCCGCGGGATAGCGCTCTGTTTCCCTGCCTTCTGTTTTATCACAGTGGGAGTGCTGCGCTCAGAGGAGCCGGCTTCATGCAGACACCGATGTGGGTGGTGGTGATCGTCAACCTGCTCAACCTCATCTTTTCACCCGCACTGGTCTTCGGTTGGGGACCATTTCTGCGCTGGGTATCAACGGCATCGTGATGGGGACCGTCATCAGCGAGTACACCGAAAGTGCTGGTGCTGCTGATCATCTTCTGGAAAATTCAGGGGACATTGAAATTACGTTTTTCGGAATGGTCGATCTGGGGAGCCACTCCCAGGCGGATTATCCGGATCGGTGTCCCTGCTGCCTGGGATGGAATTCTCAGCTGGATGGGGCAGTATGTCTATCTCTATATCATCTCCCAACTCGATAACGATGAAACCGGCTCTTCAATCTTTGCAGCCCATATTATTGGTGTGCGGCTGGAGGGAATCTGTTACCTGACTGCGACTGCCTGGGGGCAGGCGGCTGCCACTTTAGTTGGCCAATCACTCGGGGCTGAAAAGCCACTCCGCGCGCGGCAGTCAGGACATGAAGCCGTTTATCAATGCGCGATACCAATCTTCTTTGTATCGCTTTTTTTCTTTTTCGGATCGGAAATCATCTATCACTGGATGCACACCGATCCACGCGTAATCGCGGCCGGTTCCGGGGCGTTTAAACTGCTCGCCTGGGTCGAACTCCCCTTGATGATGTCAATCATTTATATCTGCGCTCTGCGTGGGGCAGGGAATACCTTCGTCCCTTTTCTGATCAACATGCTGGGGATATTTCTAGTCCGACTTCCCTTTGCCTGGTTGTTCGGTATTTATCTGGACGGCGGTTTAATTGGAGCCTGGACCGGCATGGCGATCGATACCATCTTCCGGGCAATTCTGGTCTGGCTCTATTATATTTGGGGGCCGTGGGACCGAACTGTGGTTTGATTAGCAGTTATTTTGCACAGCTATGGGGCTAAATGTCCTATTAGGGGACTTTATTCGATTCTTATCCCCTGTGGAGTGAGGGGGAGCCTTGATTCTGCTTCTTCCCACGTCATAATGTGCTCTGTGAGTCGCCAGGCGATCTCACCTGTTCCGGGGACGGAACGCTATTCCCAATGGCGGTGGGCCGGTGTGAACCGGGTCAGGACGTAATTGTAGCAGCCCTAAGCATTTGTGTTCAGGTGCTTGCGGGAATAGCGTTCCCTTCCCGTTTTTTTATGCGCAGTCACTCACAAAAGTGGCAGCTGATGGAATCAATCTTCCTCAGTCGATATCATGAACCTGGTCCCTGCGAATCAGATGATTTGTGGGTCAGTTCAATGTTCCTGATATCTTCTCACGACGAGTGGCATGTCTTCCTCTGAATCCTCCCCAACGCAGCCAGTTGCTCCCAGCAGCGAGCATCTCAGTCACGACAGTGGTATCCTCGTGACACCCGAACTGGTCCGTCAGGTTCTGGAGGACTGGAACAGGGCAGGTATTCATAAAATTCCGCTGCATCTCCATCCGCCACAGGAGAAAGCTCCTCCCCGGTCAGCAGCGCCACCGACAACTCCTGCTGCCCGACCTGCTGCTCCGCTCAGTCCGGGGCGACTCGATTTATTAAAAGAGCAGGCCCTTGCCGCGGTGGAAACCAAACCCCCTCAGACTTCCGCTCCCTCGACTTCAACCCCGACACCGGTTAGAACGCTCACCATGATTGATGGAAAAAAACTAAGCCGTAAAAAACGTCAGGAACATCTCGATGAACTCGCTTGCGTCGTTTCGAAGTGTACCCGCTGCAAGGAGCTGGCAGAGACACGAACTCAAACCGTCTTTGGTGTCGGAAACCCGGAAGCGAGAATCATGTTTGTGGGGGAAGCACCTGGTGCTGATGAGGATGTCCAGGGAGAACCCTTCGTCGGCAGAGCAGGGCAACTGCTGAATAAGATCATCGAAGCAAGTCAGCTGAAGCGGGAAGAATTGTATATCTGCAACATTCTCCGCTGTCGACCACCAGGAAACAGAAATCCAAGTCCTACGGAATCGGCAAATTGTCGCGAATATCTGGATGGTCAGATTTCACTCGTTGATCCAGAGTATATTATCTGCTGGGGAACAGTCGCGGCCCAGAATTTACTCGATACCAAAGTACCGATCGGCCGGATGCGGAAGAAGTTTCACGACTTCGATGGTCGTAAAGTGATGTGTACTTATCATCCTTCATATCTGCTGCGGAATCCGTCCGCCAAGAAGGATGTCTGGAAGACATGCAGATGTTTATGGCCGATCTTGGAATAGATCTTCCGGGGCGTTCCAGAGACGTAATCATCCCTAAACTCCGTTTCACCAGGTGCGGCGGGAACGGTTTTATCGAGTGTGGCAGGATCCTGGTTAATCGGAGCTGCTACAGCTTGCTCATCCTTGAGATGTTCCTGTTTCATGTCTGACTCACATTGTCGTTCCAGAAGAGTTTCGTCATCAAGTTCCTGAAGTGAAGTTAAAGTGCATGTCGGATCGAGTGCGAGCATCATCTGCAGCACCGTACTCCGTTTGAGTTCCCCGACCAGCAATCCTTCGTGCAGTACGGGAACCACATCTCACGACCCTCTCGAAACAGAGGCATCGCAGATGGGATATCCTGTTCGGCTGAGACTGTCAGGACAGAGCGGGAAATTAACCGCTCCAGTTTGTAATTCCATTCGAGTCCGGCTAAACGGGCTTTGATCAGGGCGTAGTCGGTTAGAATTCCCAGGAATTCATCATCGGCCGAGCTGACGTAAATCTGTGTCACCTCATGGTTCAGAAACAACCGGGCAGCGTCCAGAAGAGTCTTGTCCTCCTGAAGCCGTGAGACTTCAGTGTTCATCAGATCGCTCACGGTTATTCGCATAGAAAACCTCCAACGACTGGTCGGTTTCTTTCTGGTAGCATTCTGTATGAGATGAGTTGATGAATCTACGTGACCCCGCATCAACAAAAAAAGATGACCCTGTAAATAAATTCGTCTAAGTCCAGTTCTATTTTGCATCCAGAGTTTTCTAGAAGTCTATTTCCTGACCGGCCTTCGTCTGTTCTTCCGGTTATCCTGCTGGTGACTGTCATCTTGTCTGTTGCTGTTAATACTGTTTTGAGCTTCCTGCTTATCAGTTGCAGGCGAATAACTCACATGAGCCCTGCAAGTCGCGTTAATCTTTGCTGATTCTTCAGGTTGTTTCTCCTACTATCTCAACGAGGATCGTATCAAATCGCTCGTACTCTACCGGTTCTACGGAGAATTCAGGATCTGAGCTGTACACAGATCGTGGTTGTATAATCGTTACAGTTTCTCTATAAGTGGTCCTGAAGCTCTCGGATGGGTCACATTGAACCCTTTATTTGCAGGTTCAGGAACAGCCACAACCGGGTTTCAGAATCGGTTCTACTCTAAGGCTCACATTCGGAGATCAGATAGTAAGTAACTGTTTAATAAAGGCTCGGTGCAAGATGTTTCTGGATCGTTTTTATGAGCTGACCGGGGTCTCTTATGAGTACCGCGGACTGTTGATTCTCGGAATTTATCTGCTGCTGATCGTCGTCTGGTGGCTCTGGATCTTCTTTACCTCGGGGCGAACTCTCTCGGGCTGGTTACTCTTTCTGATGGTCCACCTCTATGTTCCATTGATGTAGCGCGTACGCATTAACAAACGCTGTCCTTATCCAGCAGAAGGTCCGGGGCTCATCATTGCGAATCACCGCAGCCCGGTTGATCCTTTATTAGTTTGCACCTGGAACCATCTCGGCCCCAGAAAGCGAATCTTTCGCCTGATCAGTTTCCTGATGGCAAAAGAGTATTACACCATTCCGGGTGTCGGCTGGGCCTGCCGTACGATGGACTGTGTCCCAATAGCGCGGTCCGGGCGAGACATGAGCGGGGTAAAAGAATGCCTTAACCTGTTGAAAGAAGGTCATCTCGTTGGTGTATTTCCCGAAGGAAAAATCAATACGGGAGAAGGTTTACTTCCATTCGGTTCAGGCATGGCCTGGTTGGCATTAAAAGCTCAAGTCCCGATCTATCCGGTTTTCATACAGAACTCACCGGTGGGAAAATCGATGGTGGATCCCTTTTTTATGAAAACCCGCTCCAGACTGGTCTATGGAGAACCAATCGACCTCAGTCCTTATTTCGCCGATCAAAAGAAAAAAGAGACATTGGAAGAAGTGACCGAACTCCTGCAACAGCGCCTGGGTGAACTGGAATATCCGAAACCGGAACCCGTTCCTCCAATCTAGCATCCCTAGGCGTTCTTAATGACATTCCCCGTCAATTCGCTGACAGCATGCGAGCTACCGAAGACGAACAGGCAGTCGCCAAGTTGAATCTCGGCGTTACCAGGAGGAGGCATCAATCGCTCTCCATTTGCGCGGCGAATACCGACGACCATGGCTCCTTTTTCCCGCAGGTCGGCCTGGTTCAGGCGCAGGCCAATGTAAGGGCTTTCCTGCTCGATATGCACATCGGCCAGCTCAAATTCCATGCCACCAGTATCCGCGATTTCGAGGAAGTCTTCGACGCGTGGGTTCAGCATGAATCGAGCCATCTTCTGCGCACCCGAGCTGAAGGGGCTGACCACACGCGTTGCCCCGGCACGTTCCAGTTTGAGGACCGCTTTGTCGTTGCTGGCGCGGGCAGTGATCTGGAGATCGGTCATTAACATGCGTGCGGACAGTACGACGTACACATTATCGGCGTCGGTGGGAAGCACAGAAGCCAACCCCCGCGCACGCTGGATTCCTGCTTTGAGCAGGATCTCATCATCGGTGGCGTCACCAGCCAGGTGAGCCCAACCATTTGCTTTGCAGGTTTCGTCCAGCAATTCCTGGTTGTAATCGAGAATCACAAACTGCTGGTTCCGCAATTCCATCTGTCTGGCAATCGTGGTTCCCATCCGCCCACAACCACAGATGATGAAATGATTGTGCATCTCGGCGATTCGCTTTTCCATCCTTTTCTGCTCCCGATAGGCCATGTACTGGGCGCTGACAATCAATTGGCCAAGTTGAAATGCGCTGAACGAGAAGACCCCCAAACCGACAATCAGATAGACGATCACAAACAGCTTACCCAGATTGCTGAAGTTCTCAGGTTGCTGATATCCGAGAGTGGTGACCGTGATCACTGCGTAATAAACACTGTTGAACCAACTTTCATCCGTGGTCCAATGAAACCCTATCGCGCCCACAAAGGTTAAACTGACCAGCAGCATGAGGATCGTGATGATCTGTCGCATTACTTGCGAAGAGTCATTCTGCACGGTTTTCTCCTGCGTGAGGTTAGACGGGAAGGGATGTGATCAGCCCGTTTCTGTGGGGGAAGAAACTCGAAGCCAGTTCATCAGAGGTGAGCGGGGCAGGTCAGGTTGCAGGATTTTGGCAGGAATTCCATATTGACGCAAGATCTTCTCGGCAGCGAGGTAACCACTGCGTACAGCACCTTCCATCGTGGCGGGCCAGCCAGTCTGCGTCCAGTCGCCTGCCAGGTACAGATTCGCAATCTCTGTCTGCTGATCGGACCGGAATTGATCAGATTCCGGAGTCACTGAAAAGACCGCCTGATGCTCCCGTACAACCCGGGAATGGACCAGGGTTGCCTGTCTGAATGCTGCGGGCCAGATCTCCTCCAGCTCGGAGAGGACTTTACCGATAATTTCTTCCTGCTTCCAGTTCGCTAGTTCGCGGCTCTGACTGATGACGACCTGGTAATAATAACGTTCCGGGTTTTCAACTCGCTGAATAGCGGACCGATTAAAAATCCATTGCGACAGACGTCCCAGCAGCACCGCATGAGTGTCATTCATCAGCGGTCTGTCAAACCAGAGATGCACACTCGCAATCGGAGCGGATTCCATTTGCGTTGCCTGCTGGCAGAACTGGGGACGAACGCGATCTTCTGGGAAGAGACGAGAAAGGGTATGCCAGGGAAGAGCGATCAGATAGGTGTCTGCAGTGACCTCTTCTCCCGAGGACAATAAAACCCGAGAGACTTGCTGGTCTTCGAGGAGCACTTCTTTCAGTCGAGACTGTCTTCGCAAAACGACACCTTGCTGTTGCAACTGTTGCTCCAGAGCAGAGCCGTAGAGCTCATCGAGAGAGGTTGTGGGCAGACTCACTTTCCAGGCATCCCGATGATTGATGAATCCCTGCAGGAAGACCTGCCTAGCCGCAGAAAATTGAATTCGATCGAGTGACTCACTGAGGGCACTGACCAGAATCACCTGCCAGAAATCGCGTTGGACGTGTGGTGATTGATGATGCGTATCTAACCAGTGCTGGAAGCTTTCTGGATACGTGTTCGACTTCAGCAACTGGCGCAGGCCGCGTACGATCTCCCAGCGTTCACGCCAGTTGAAGTGACGCATTTTCAAAAAACTTAGAGCCAGATGAAACGGCGCCGGTAACAGACTGTTTTTAAACAGGCTGCGCTGCTGGTGCTGATCGATGAAGAGCAGGGCGTCGAGTTGCCGGAAGTGATCAGTCAGTCCTGCCTGCTGACAGAAGTGAAAGTAGTTCGTACAGCATCCCATGGCGACGTGCTGACAGTTATCGATCACCTCACCTGTCGTCTGATCTACAAACGAACTCGCTCGTCCTCCCAGACGCGTGCGTGCTTCGTGCAGTTCAACCTGCAGACCTTGTGCAGATAAAGCCTGAGCTGCGGCCAACCCCGCTAGTCCACCACCGAATATGGCTACCTTGTGAGATTTTGGTTCTGAAGCCGCTTGTGATGATGGGAGAGCCACATTCTGGTTCATCATCCCATCCTTATCAGTCCTGAACAGTGCCAGGTCTCAAATGAGCAGAGACCTTACTGATCAAGCAGGTCTTCAATATCTTCGGGTGAAAAGTTCTCGGCCATTTTCTCGGGGGTGAGCGGTTCCACAATGGCGTATTCCCCTTTGCACCAGCGCAGGAAATCGATCTCTTTGCAACGCTTCGAGCAGAAGGGAAGGTGCTCTTTCTCCGTCAATTCCAGAGCGTGAACAGGTTCTTTGCAGATAGGGCAGATAGCGTGGCCAATCATGATCGTGCTCCTCTTGTTCGATTTCCAGAGACCGCTAAAACTCGTCGCGGGTGACGAGCAGTAAACGGCTTCCATGATCTCGATTATACCGCATCATTCGGTAATCTCGAATCGTGGCGGAACATTCCGGAAAGATTCAGGAGAAAAAGGAGTAGACCGGCAGCCAATTGCAGTGACACTGAAAACCTGCTGTCGATTCACATGACCACTTAATCTTCAGACAGGAGAAACAACTCCTGATTCAACAGTCGTTTTAATCAGAGGAAGATGACGAACTGCTGGAGCCTTTTTCTTTGGAGCTGCTGGAAGAGGATGAGTCAGATTTGCTATCGGCAGCGGCTGCTTTTTTATAAGAAGAACTGCGGTAGTCCGTCTGATAGAACCCACTCCCTTTAAAGATGATTCCAGCACCGGGGCCGATTTGTCGTTTGGCTTTTAACTTGCCACATTCAGGGCATTTTCGGACTGGCTTCGCTTTGATCGACTGAAAAACTTCCCATTCGTGCTCACAGGCACCGCATTTATAATCATAGGTTGGCATGCAAGTTTAACTCACAAAAAGAACACTTGAAGAATGAACACAAATTGAAGAGAACTTATTCCGTTTTAGCGGGACCACTGGAGACAAGAACTTTACTGGGGCGCACGACGCGATCATGAAGTTTATATCCCGTCTCGGCTTCGGCGATAATGTGCATCGCCGGAATTTCATCGCTGGGCATATTCTGAATCGCTTCATGAAAATTCGGATCGAATGGTTTTCCAATCGCTTCGATCTTTTCGAGTCCATGGACTGAAAAAATATTCTGAAACTGCTGCACGACCATTTCCAGCCCTTTGAGCAGGTCGGTTAGGTTACCGGTGCTCTCTCCAGCGGCGATGGCTCGTTGCAGGTTATCGAGACCGGGGAGCAGGTCACGCGCCAGGGTCATCGATTGATACTTACGTTGTTCGTCCAGTTCTGTACGGGTACGTCGGCGCACATTTTCCAGTTCAGCCCGGGCACGCATCAGTTGATCATAGTTCTGATCGCGTTCGTCTGATATCTGAGCCAACTGCTCTTCAACGGAAAGTTCCGCATTACTTTCCGGAGCGTTTTCCGAAGTTTCGTCAGATGGGGAAAGTTCTTCGTTCTCAGTCATAGTATTCACTCAAATTCAAATTTAGAAAACCAGCTTAAACTGCTTTATCCTGCAGTCAGGGGGAAATGTTTTGTTATTCATCAGCCGTTGAGAAAGAGGCAAAGTAATCTTTCACCGACTCAAAAAAGGATTTGCGATGGGGTGAGACATGCTTGTGTTCCAGTTCAGCCAGTTCCCGTAGAAGTTCTTCCTGACGCTCGGTTAGTTTATGGGGCACTTCAATCTGTACTTCCACAACAATGTCGCCTCCCCGGCCACCATGCACATCTGGCATTCCCTTTCCTTTGAGTCGGAAATGGGCATTCGGTTGAGTTCCAGCAGGAATGGTCAGGTTATGGGGACCCGAGAGCGTGGGAACATCGAGGTCCCCGCCAAGCGCCGCCTGGGTGTAGGTGATCGGCACGATACAATGCAGATCCTTTCCCCGGCGTTCAAACATGTTGTGTTTGGCAACATGAATATCGACATACAAATCGCCTGGAGGCCCACCGTGTGATCCAGCTTCCCCTTCGCCACGCAGACATAGCTGCATGCCATCATCGATACCGGCCGGAACATTCACTTCCAGGGTATCAGTCTGAGCGGTATGGCCAGAACCATGACAGGTTTCGCACTTATCGCGAATCACCTGGCCCGCACCACGGCAGGCAGGGCAACTGGTTTGAACTCGAAAGAACCCTTGAGACTGCACCACTTTTCCATGACCACCACAGTAGTCACATTTTTCAGGTGAGCTGCCCGGTTTCGCTCCAGACCCATCACAAGTTTGACATTGCACATTACGCTGAATATCGAGAGTCCGTTTGCAACCCGCGGCAGCTTCGTGCAGGGTGACTTTCACCGAGGTCCGCAGGCTCGCCCCTTTGCGTGGTCGTGTGCCACCACCTCGGCGACTTCCACCTCCACCTCCAAATCCGAAACCTTCGAAGAGATCTCCAAAAGCATCGAAGATGTCATTCACATCGTGGAAACCGGCACCTCCACCTCCACCACCGAATCCGGAAAGTCCCGCGTGGCCGTAGCGATCGTATCGACTGCGTTTGTTTTCATCGCTCAGGATTTCATACGCTTCAGAAGCAGCCTTGAAACGTTCAATCGCTTCATCATCTCCCGGATTGCGGTCGGGGTGATTGGCGAGAGCCATTTTCTTATACGCCTTCTTGATCTGATCAGGCGTAGCATCCCGCGAGATGCTCAGGACTTCGTAAAAGCAGCGTTTGGTAGACATAAGCGAATGACAGTTTCGTTATGGTTTGGCAGTCTTAATTTTTTAAGGCTTAATTATTCAGGGCTTAAGTGGCTAGTCAGGGCACTATGAAACAGAGCTGTCTCAATGTGGAATATGACTCAGTTTTTCAAACGATCCGATTGTCGAACAAGTCCTCTTGCTAAGTTAGAAGCTGAACAAAACCGAGTCGTAAAAAAGGCCACCGGGGTACGGTGGCCATCGTTGTAAT
>JAWKUC010000019.1:0-54261 GCA_041398805.1 Planctomycetaceae bacterium
TCGCCCAGTATGTCGCTGCGATTTGCGGTCAGGAAGCGGGAAGTAAAAAAGAGTCGCTGACCACAGTTAAATCACATGGTTACGCTGACGATCATGTCCTGATGATGGGGGATGCTCCGGGAGATATGAAAGCTGCCCAGGCTGTGAATGCCCTCTTTTATCCGATCAACCCGGGACATGAGGAAGAAAGCTGGCAACGCTTTTATGACGAAGCCTGCGACAAATTTCTGAATGGCGAATTCAAAGGTGCCTACCAGGATTCGTTGATTACTGAATTTGAAAAACTGCTCCCTGATAAACCTTCGTGGAAATAGTTAGAGCTCTCGTAAATCGAAACATCAAAACACAATCTTCTTTCCGTGAAGGAAAATAACATGCCTCAACATGATATCGCTCTGATTGGTCTCGCTGTCATGGGACAGAACCTGGTTCTTAACATGGCTAACAACGGCTATAGCGTTGCTGTTTATAACCGAACTACCAGCACTACCGATGATTTTATTTCCGGTAATGCCGCTGGCAAATCGGTGACGGGTTACCATGATTTAAAGGAAATGGTCGCCAATCTGAAATCACCTCGCAAAATCATGTTGATGGTGAAGGCCGGCCCGGCTGTCGATGCAATTATCGAAGATTTGACCCCTCTCCTCGATAAAGGGGATATCATCATTGATGGTGGTAACTCAGAGTTCAACGACTCCAACCGGCGTACAGAGGAAGTTGAAAATTCAGGTCTGTACTTCATCGGCACCGGTGTCTCCGGTGGTGAAGAGGGAGCCCTTAAAGGTCCCAGTATCATGCCGGGGGGATCGAAAGCAGCCTGGCCACACGTCAAAGAGATCTTCCAGAAAATCAGTGCCAAAGTCGGCCCTAAGCATGATATCCCCTGTTGCGATTGGGTAGGTGAAGCGGGTGCTGGTCATTATGTGAAAATGGTTCACAACGGAATTGAATATGGCGATATGCAGCTGATCTGCGAAGCCTACTTCATTCTCAAACATGTTCTCGGTCTGACCAACGATGAACTCTACGATGTCTTCGCAGAGTGGAACAAGGGTGTTCTCGACAGCTACCTGATTGAGATTACCCGCGATATCTTCTCCGTGAAAGATGCAGACTCGGACGAGTATCTCGTTGATGTCATTCTGGATACCGCCGGACAAAAAGGGACCGGTAAATGGATGAGTCAGCACGCTCTCGATCTGGGTGTTCCCACGACTCTGATCACTGAAGCTGTTTACGCTCGCTGTCTTTCCGCTCAGAAAGAAGCTCGTGTCCGTGCTTCCAAAATCTTAAGTGGTCCCAGTGCAAAATTCTCAGGCGATAAAAAAGCATTCATCGATGATGTCCGTGAGGCTTTGTATGCTTCCAAGCTCTGTAGTTACGCTCAAGGTTATGTACAACTTGATGCTGCCGCAGAAGAGTTCGGCTGGAAGTTGAATAACGGGAATATTGCCCTGCTCTGGCGTGGTGGTTGCATCATACGCTCCACTTTCCTCGAAGACATCAAAAATGCCTTCGATAAAAACCCGGATTTGGAAAATCTGTTACTGGATGACTTCTTCCGCAACGCGATTGATAACGCTCAACCAGGCTGGCGACGTGTTGTGGCGACTGCTGTTGAGCATGGGCTGCCCGTTCCCGGTTTCAGTGCTGCCCTCAGCTACTACGATGGTTATCGACAGGGGCGGCTTCCTGCCAACTTGTTGCAGGCCCAGCGAGATTACTTTGGAGCACACACCTACAAGCGATTGGATAAAGAAGGAACCTTCCATACCGACTGGATTCGGGAACGCAAAGAGCCGTAAGATCGAATGTTATTTTCGATGCTCATCGCTCTCTGTAATGGCCTGAATAAGGAATGCGCTCAGAATTGTTACGGATGTCGGAACTCATCTTAATTCCACCAGGGACAGTTCAGCTCACATCCATCCAAGAGCCTGTTTCAAGCACCGAGCCCATTGATGAACGATAAGCAAAGAAACATCTCGCTCGACATCGTTAAGCTGGTGCTCGCGTGCATGGTTGTTGGTATTCATTCACGATTTCTGGGTGAGTATGACCAGATCGGATTTTATTTCTACCATGGAATATTTCGAATTGCGGTTCCTGTCTTCCTGGTAATCAATGGCTACTTCTTCTATCAGGTCGCTGATTCCAAACCGATAACCTGGTTGTGGAAAGTATTCCAGCGTTATGTCGTGTGGATGCTCTTCTACGCATACATGTGGGTTCGTCCCGGGGATTTCAGTCTTGAAGCCCTGGGGCGAATCGGTGTGACTATGCTCTTTGGCTTCAATCACCTCTGGTATCTCTCTGCGATTATGGGGGCGGCTCTGGTCACGCTATTACTGAAGCGGACTTCCGACCGAATCAAAATTGGTCTCGCTCTTATTTTGTTTCTCTGCGGATACGGCCTGCAATATTTTCGGGCGTACAACCATTTCGAATCGTCAGGTTCACAGTTTTTATTCGAGACCCCTGACATCTATCGAAATTTTCTGTTTGTCGGATTTCCATTCTTTATTATGGGATATCTGATCCATAAACATGACTTCGTTAACCGGTCTTCATTGATTCCGTTACTTGTTGGGCTCGTGTTCGGGGTATTAGCCGTTCTGCTGGAAAGTCACTGGAACTGGGTCGTGGGTTCCTATCCCGATCCACTTGATCTGCTTCTCGGTCTACTGGTGATCAGCCCTGTTATTTTCCTGCTGGTGATGAAATCTCCCGTTTATGGCTCAATCTCAACATTGGGTCTGTATGCGAACGGAATTTACTTTATTCACCCCTTCTTCCTCATGATTTTCAAGAAGTTCATTCCACTTTCCCCCACGCCGAGAACCCTGTTACTGATTCTCATTTCAGCGGTGGCGACTTGTTTTTTGATCCAGCTCAATAAAAAGTTTCGGTTTATCCTCTAACGCTTGTCTATAATCGGGCATTTGTCACGTATAATTCTGAAGGAATGGATACGTTGAATTGTTGTTTCCGAACTTCGGATTTGTGGAGCCCTGTTTAATGAAATTGGTCTGTCTCGGAACGGGGGGGTATTTCCCCAATGATCGCCGACATACAGCCGGATACCTGTTTCCTGAACTGGGTATCCTGTTCGATGCCGGATCGAGTGCGTTTCGAGTAGTCGACCATCTGCAAACCGATGAACTGGACATCTTCCTGTCACACGCCCATCTCGACCACATTGTCGGGCTCACTTATCTGCTCGTACCACTTTATGATAAACGAATCAAAGTCGCCCGGTTGCACGCTCGTCCACAGGACATCGAAGCCGTTCAACAGCATCTTTTCGCGCAACCTCTCTTTCCAGTTGAAGTCCCTCTGGAGTATTGCGAGATCAATGGAGAGATCGATTTAGGCGAACGGGGTAAAGTCAGTTCGACTCCTCTGCAGCATCCGGGGGGCTCGCTTGGATTTCGAATCAATTGGTCTGATCGATCATTTGCCTACATAACCGATACGCAGGCGAATAGAGAATATGCCACCTTTATTAAAGGGGCTGATTTACTACTGCATGAGTGTTATTTTCCGGATGGCATGGAGAATGTCGCTGAAAAGACGGGACACAGTTGCGCCTCTCAGGTAGCTACTATTGCGAAAGATGCCGGAGTGAAAAGATTGGGAATGATTCATATTGATCCATTCCGCACGGACGACGATCCCATTGGCATCGAAACAGCACGTCAGATCTTCCTGGATACTTTTCTCACTGAAGACAACCAGACGATTGAATTCTGAGCACTCTCCAGAATGAACTCTCCCCAACACTCCAAGTTGCTTCATTGCCCACTAGATCAGGAACCTCTGGTCTATGACTCGCAACAGAATAGTCTCAGCTGTCTGGTGTGCAACAGAGTCATTCCCATCAAAGATGGAATCCCCCGGTTTATTGAAGATGATCACCTTGCTTCTTTCGGCAGGCAATGGAATCGATATGAAGTGGCCCATCTGGAAGAAGATCGCCAGACCTTTCAGGCTAAAACCGGTTTTGAATTAAAAGATCTAAAGGGCAAACGGGTTCTCGATGCAGGTTGTGGAGGAGGACGCTACGCAAAGCTGGTGGCCGCAGCGGGAGCCGAACTGGTTGCAGTTGATCTCACACATGCTGTTGAGAAGGCCCGCGCATTATGTCAGAGAGAGACTGATATCGATCTGAATCAGGTTCAATTTCTTCAGGCAGACTTGAAAGCACTACCACTCGAGCCTGCTTCGTTCGATTACGTTTTCTCCATCGGTGTGATGCATCACGATGTCAATACACGTGATCTGTTTGATGCAGTCGCAAAGCTTGTCAAACCAGGAGGATACTATGCTGTCTGGCTCTATCGACGAAACCAGAACTGGCAGGAGCGAGTCAATAGCCTCCTTCGTAGCAGAACCATAAAGATGTCACCAGAACGACTGGAAAAATGGTGTCGTCTGGGGGCTTTCCTGGGAAGTATTCCTCTTCTGAATAAAACGCTCAATAAAGTAATCAATTTCAGTAGCCATTCCAGTTACGAGAACCGTGTTTGTGATACGTTCGACTGGTACGCACCTCAGTATCAACATCATCATACGCTTGCTGAACTTCTCGATTGGTTCGAAGCTGCTGGCTTTGAAGACTTGGAGGTTCTCCCACCAGAAAAAAACGGTGCTTGTTATAATTGGGCCTATGAGAAAAACCTGATTATCGGCAGTGGCGTCAATGTGCAGGGCCGGCGGAAAAAACAGCTCTGAAATCGAGCTAAATCAGTCATTGATTGGTTCTCATCAGCTCCCCTCTGAGTTAGGGTAGATGTTGGTCCAGTAACTAATTCCAGCTCTGAAAGTTCACTCATGCTTCGTCACTTCCCGCTCATTGCTACTTTATTGATCCTGCTGATGACCAGTCTGGTTGTCGCAAGTGAACCTGAATTGATCTCCGTAGAGAAAATCTGGGATCAGGGAGAACATAACGCCTTTACCGGATATCCATTCGGTTTCAGGACAAATTCTTCGTCACCTTTCGAATCGGCAGATCGTATGTCGGTGGTGTTTGGCAAAATACGAGTGCTGTTTTCGAAAGATGGGGATCAATGGACATCAGTCGCCCTGGTTGAGGAAGCGGGCGTCGATTTGCGCGATCGAAATTCTCGATCCACTCAGGCAATTGATGCTCTCCAGCGAGCTCTCTTTAACGGAACAAAAATCCTGAAAAGCCGCCGCCCGCGTGTCTCGATTTCTCAAACAATGGTTTTGAATGGTCTCCTCCCGGAAAATTATGGAAGAGGAGACTGGCTCTGGCGGGTTACCTGGTATGACGGTGTCGGGTATGGAAGCTCACGCATTCAGGTTCCGACAGAGAAGAAAGATCGATCTCATGAAAAGATCGCCTCTCTCTACAAAACAACCGACGGTCGCCATTACGAAAAAATCCTGACCTGGGACATCTCCGGGAACCCTAACGAAACCACGCTCCGATTTATGCCCGATGGGGAGATGCTCGCCCTCGTTCGTCAGGAAGCTGATGATCAGAAAGGCTGGATCGGTCGCGCCCAATCACTCCTACCACAGATTGGAAGTTCACCTCGACCAGCTACCGGTTGGTGACCCGGGCTTCATTCTTCTCCCAAATGGGGAGATGTGGGCCGGAAGCCGCCATCATCGGGAGGAGCCAAAATAGGTCTCTTTCGCATGACACCCGATAAACTGGAAATGGTGAAACTGCTCCCTCCTCCGGCGATTGCAGCTACCCCGGTTTCGTCTGGCATGACGACATCCTCCGGTCAACTATTACGCAAGCCACGAAGCCAAAACAAGCATTTACCTCGCGAAGTTCAAACTGGTGGAACCAGATTCAGTTCTGAATGGCAACTCAGGCTGGAATAGAGTTGGCGCTAGTTAACCCCACCCAGTCGAAGTCGGACTCCTCTTTCCTGATCGATATTAATCCACGACATTGGGGCTGCTTTCCCTTTGTGCATCACTTCGTTGATATACTCAGTAATTTGCAAGGGGATCCAGCATAACGGGCAGAGTTCTTCGTCCAGAGTATGGGCCAGGTGAAACCCATAAGGTCGTATGGGAACTCCGGAGAGCTCATTGAAGTAATCCCAGCTGACAGTCAAATTGAGTAGCAGATCTGCTGAGTGCGAAATGTTGATCGCCAGGATGGAATCGTTTGGCTTATTACCTTCATACATCACCGCTCTGGGAATGCTGATAGCTCGCTTGCTTTTTATTATTCAAACAGGGAATTTTAAACCTGCTGAATTATTTGTTTGATCTCTGCAAAGTCGCCAGTTTGTTGTTCTTATCAAGAAAAACTGATGGCTTCATTTCATCAATGTTCTGGAATTCTTCCTTCAGCTGTAGAGTGTTGTCTGGTTGCGTCTCTAATCGGTCAAGATAACGTCGCAGATTCTGAGTATTAAGGTACTTCAAAGCAGCTTTCTGACATAAATACAACTCGTTACTTCAATCTGTTGGAGGGATAAGATGAGAAATCGATTGTGATCAAGCTGCTAGTGGAAAACTCTCTCTTATCCGTCACCTGCTCTTTCAGATGACGAACGACTTTCTGCATCACCTGGTGGGACATTTTATAGCTCGTGTAACTGTCCATCGCCTGAAATTTGTTTCTCAGGGTGAGTCTCTTATCACCTGGGTCCCTCACAGGATTTAATGACTTCATAAGATGTCGAGCACTCCCAAAGAAAGACCCTCTGGGAGGTAATCTCTCCAAGCGGTTCGCAGTCAGGAGCCAGCTGGCTGCTAGTATCGCCAGCGGTTTATACTTATCCCAATTCTGCGGAATAATTTCATAAGCCGTGAGTCCGTCCAGAATGGGGGACAGAACAAACAACAAGAGAATCAGGCTGTACCAGAAACTCAGTCCCACTTTTAGAGGATACGAAGCAAGTATTCTGGAACCGGAAAAAGTTGATCAATGGCCGCAAAAGACGGTAACAGAAATACCCGCAGACGACGCAAGTCAACAGCACTGCGTAAAAACATCCACCCGATGGAAACTCTGCCCGTGTCCAGCCAGTTCATGCGTAAGATCTTCGCGAATTAATGTGAGGGCTGGCCCTCGAAAGTATAGGAAAACGATCTCGCTGAGGCAGATAAATTAGCTGCACATGTTGTACCAGGAATCGGTCATGTTGACTTGGCTCAACGTTTTGGGCCTGGATTTTTTAAGCAATAGGGGTGGTAAAAATCGTAAAGGTCATTATTTATAAGAAGATAAGGCGAATTCTGTCACTGGGGATCCAGTTCTGGTATCACTTTTGCCTAGAGGATTCAGGCTCCTGTCAGCGTGATACAGGGGGACCGGAAAAGGGCTTGAAGCGGAAGGTTTTCTGGATGTCAGTAATTCGATGTTGATGGAAGAGCCGTTTTGTGCTCGGGCTGAAGTGTTGGAGTGGTGTCTGGATGAAGCGATCTGGCGAGCCGGTCTACCTTCGAGTCAGGAATACTCAAGCTCCCTTTCAGTGAAATCCTGGCAGCAATATGTCCATTGGTCACGCCGGTTGTACTCCGCCTGCGGGCCGGAAGGCCAACTCGGCGGTCTTTTTAGTCTCCCCTTCACCAGTTTGCCTGTTTGAGGACAGACAGACCCGTTTGTGCGGAAGTGATTGTCCACTCCCTTTCCAGCGAGTCTGGCACTGCTGGTGAGAGAATGTCCAGCAACTCAAACAGGTGGATGAGGAACTCGCTGAGAAATTAACCCATGGGGCCTTTCGTGGTCATGACATCTGACACTCAAAGTTCTGCACTTTGAACAGATCGTGCTCCGTTACATATGAACATCAACCCCGCTGGAAGTCCTCTGCATAAACTATCAGCTTTGCAAACAATGGGGGGTCAGGCGGTTGAGGTTGTTACTGAAAGATTTTCTGAACTCCTTAGAACATAATGAAGATGGAAGAAAATCCTCTGGCCGGGGTATTGCTAGGCTCTCAAAATATGTTTCACAGCCCGATAGAAGCGATCTTGCCCATGGAAATTGAGATCAGGCAAGTTCTGCATCACCTGAATTTCAAGCCAGCCCCGCGGCTCATTTCATCGAGCCATCCTGACTGCCTGCGAAATCTGGTGACTGCAACCTTTAATACGGCTAGAGGCTGTTTGAGAATCTGAACTCTCTACTTCAGCGCTGATAGAGATGATGGATAAACGTGGCATTCTTCGGCCTGGACGTAATGCATCCTCCCGCCCATCCGGCTGTAGCTTTTGCCGGCGTAAATAATAGGCCGGGTTTGTTTGGGAGTTCACCCCTGGGTCCAGTCCCAACCTCCTCCATCCGGCGATGTCCACAACGTAGAACAGATTCTGAACCACCTCTCGACCAGACTGTAATCAGAGGTTGTTAACACAGCTCATCGTTTCTCGAAGACCTGGGGACCCATAATTTTGCAGAACCAACCAGAGGACTACTCCATGATCAAGCCCTTCACGGATCCGCCAAGAGTTTTGAAATCCAACTCCACTCGACCGATCGCTGAACTTCACTGAAGACGGAATGGTGGAGATGATGTCATAACCAATTCCAGGGTGAACAGTCATGGCATCGGCACACTATGTTTATAAGCTGAGCGATGATCGAGCGCTTTGTTTGTGAGTGATCTCATGCGGCCAGCGGACCATCCCTGCTCGTTCATCGCTTTGAGTAAATCGACCCGGGCACCGGTGAGCAGGATCCGGTCGGATCAGCTTTGTTGGCACGGTGATCAATTCATCCGTTGTGGGGAGAGTGACTCCATCCTCCACTGATCAACTTACCCAGCGAGCAACCGTAACCGAGTCCATCCAGTGCTCCCCGCCATGATCGCCCAGTGAATATTGGTTGAGTTTTCATCAGGTGTAAAAGTTCGGAAAACCCATTCCTCCGCACGCTTTCCGGTTGGGGCACCGAACCAGGGTATTCCCGGTCGTGAATAGTCCCTGCCCCGTTCGTGGCGAGATGGGTCAACCAGTCGTTGGCCATCATCCGTTCCAGAATACCGGCCGAGCCATTCCGCAACAGGTGGGCTCCGTAAACCAACATGACCGTCCGCCCCCTTTTCACGGGCCTGTCGAGATACTCACGCTTTTACTCCTCGATGCGGCTCTTTAATGCCGTCGTCGAGTGGCTTAGGGTCTGAATCGGGATCGATCAGAATCTGTTCCGGCCTGGGTCAGGCTTTCCCGTTCAGAGAGAAGGACTTTCAATTGCGACAGATCGAAGTGAACGCTCACCCAAGGCTCCAGTATACAGAAGTGCGGACATAGAAATTGAAAACGCAGAGAATGAAAACAGCAGAGCTCCAGAAGTAGCTCATCAGGACCGGAATCACAAGCGGTGAGTGGCAGGTTCATTGTTAACCTACCGTGAATATCCTCTCCATTTGTGGGATCATGTCGGGATTCGCTCCGTCACGTTCCAGCACAATAATGACCTTAGGATGGGCTATCGAAAACTCATCCGCTGCTTCCTGTGTGATTGAGCTGCTATATATGTGCAGGATTTTCAGCTGTGCGCAATTATCAGAATACTTGAAGGTCACGTCGTTGTGTTGATCTCCTCCCAGGTTGATTCTATTGAGCGATTTGATCTGGGAGAGTGCTTCAATTGTTTTGTTGGTAGTTGCAGGCGAAACAAGAGTGATTTGCTGTAGAACTGGAAACTGTTGAGGTTTTGTAAAGAAGTCATCTGGTAATTGGGTATGTCTCAAATCAAGATGAGTAAGACGTGGAAGTATTTTAACCTTCAAAGGAATCGGTGCTCAGGTTTACATCTCTTAAGGTTAATGATGCCAGTACTGGTAATCGCGTTAAAGCTTCGAGGCCTTCCTTGTCTATGCTGGTCTGCAATAGAGCGAACATTCGCAGATTTGACGATCGATCAATATCATGAAAAGCCGAAGCTGATAAGTGTGGATTATCAATCAGCAAAAGTTCGATTTCCAGTAGTTCAAGGACATTCTGAATTTTATCTTCTGAGATTCGATCAGTAGAGTAAACCCAGACACTCTGGAGACCGTTGGACTCATTATATTCGTTAAGCGATCTTATCCAGGTCGATGGATTTTGTAATTCGGCGGGCCTGGTGTGCACAATCACACTTGCAGCTCTCAATTCGTCCAGCAAGTCCTGACGAGGGTTGTCACTGAAGTAATGAATGATTCCCCCCACCAGCAGGGAAAGAGCAACAACCAGCAACAGGAAGATTGAAAGAGGGCGTTTCATCAGTCAGTTATAATTATTTCGCTATGAGGAAACTGAAGATCTGGATTTCGCTCCAGTTCGTTTCAAAATGATCTGAGCATATTTTCTTTGGGGGCATGACTTTGGTGGGTTTAGCTAATATATGTATGTGTTGTTTTGGGATGGAATCTTCGGCATTGATTAATTCCAACCTTGCTCCGTTTTAACGGACTTTCCTCTCTTTGAGATGTATCACACTCAGATGAATCAACCTCACCCATTCACAGAACGACCACCCTCGACGAACTGGGAGACAGTTCCGCTCGATAATGCGGGCACTGTTTTCTGGGTCTGGTTTAAACCGCAGACTATGCCACAGGGGCTGTACCTGCAGGTCCCCGAACAGACTTTGGCTCTGTATCAAAACCGACCGGAGATCTCCTTGAGATCATTGCTGATGCGTGTGGGTGTTCGCAACGGATGTGTTGAGCTGGTTTGTTCACGGGAATCAGTATGAAGCAACCGATGGGACTTCACCCCTGTTCGACCATCCCCTCCCACCACCGGTCGCAGGAGTCGATCCGAATGTGGTGGTGATCATGAAGAGTGAGCACCCCCAGGCAACACCGGTGCCTGTTCTTTTCCGTCCCGCTGTGTCATGTGAATGTTTCTTCAATTTCCTCGGCCAGTTCTGTCGAGGCAGTCGAAGAATTGTTTGGACGGATCGAGTCCGACTGGTTGAAGGAGTCAGGAGATTGAACGTCAATTGACATCGCAGCGCAAGGTAATGATGGGGATGATGGCTCAAGCTGCAAGGCCTCAATCAGGATCTGACGCTGGAAGAGAGTCTCGCTGCCAGCTCGCAGGATAAAGTCGAATGCGTGTCTTTACAGCTGGTTACGAAGAATACCCGCAAGCTCTCCAAAGTCGTGAAAGCGTTTGATATCGGCATCACCAGTTCAGCCGGGCAGCGATTAAAGTTTCAGGAACTGCATGATAAGTACGTCGTTCCACGAATCTATTTTTGATGGCCTGGAACAGGTCCAGCGATTCGAGCTCTATCGCAAAAACATGCAGACCCTGGCTCAGCGTGTGGGAGTGCACAGTCTGATGCCGCGGCTGATGGGGAACGACGTGCGAATACAGTACTGAATAAAATCGCCGGTCGCGTTCGTCAGAAACGGGTCAAAGATCGTCGCGAAAAACGGTGACGCAAATCAGGAACCCGTATGCTCTGCCGGTGCTGTTAAATGCTGTACCCAGGCCGGGGGAACATTCAGGAAGACCCAACTCCTTTTGAAGCGTTGTGATTTCAGAAAGGGCATGATGATTTCATCGAGCTGATGTAACCGTTCCCGTTCCGATTTTTTGGCAAGTTTCTTTTTAGCCGATCGAATATACATATATTCGAAATAGGAAAGCGAACCGGTCGGTTTCAATAATCGCCAGTACTGTTCGAAAATCAGGGCGACCAGTTCCGGTGAGAAATTATTCAGTGGCAATCCCGAGATGATGACGTCGTAGGGCTCCGCTGCCTGAAAGTCCTGCAGTGGCAAGCGATGCAGCTGGCTCTGACTGGAAACCGCGTTCCAGTGGGGATCGGAATCGAAAGAGCTTTGCAGCAGGTTGGCAAAATCGTCGTTGATTTCGACCAGGTCAAAGGTATCCTGCGGGCGGATTTGCCGGACGATAAATCAGGTGAAAGCCCCGTCCCGGACCGACTTCCAGAACTCTGAGAGGAACTCCCTCCCCCGCTTGACGTTGTTTCAAAAGAAGTGGCTCGGTTATCGCTTTGGCCAGAAAGCGGCTGCTGGGGGCGATCGCGCCGGTTGTTTCAAACTGACTTCGAAACTGCTTGAAAAATTCACGATGATGAACCAACTCGATCGACTCCCGCGGTGCAGTCCGTCACCTCTGAATAGATTGAATGTTTGTTCCCAGAATACGACTCCTGAGAACAGTGCTCGTAGAAAATACGAAAACTCATGAAAATACGAAAAACGGTGGCGGGAAAAATCGCTCGAACCAACAGAGAGCCGCATTTTTGAGGAGGCTGGGCCCTGATTCAGAGAGCTAGGATCAAATAATGATGATTGTAGACGTTATGGAACGACTCGCCTTGCTGACTTTCTGCGATGGGCGGATGTAGCCTACCAGAATTACAGTATAAACAGGCTGGCAAAGGGTAGAACTTCAGAAAGAGACTTTTCGGATGTGGCTAAGTCGCTGGGAGTTAACCCATTCCTGAATAAGTCGGCTTCTTTTCCCTCAGCAAGGGGGAGCTCAGCATAAGTGTAAGACAACTGGTCAACATCTTCGTTATTAACCGTCCAGTTTTCAGCTCGCATAATCGTTTCGTAGTAGTAGTCCCTTTGAAATTTCGGAATTGAGCTGTTGTTCAAGCTGTTTCAGGGAACCACGAAGATTTAGTTTGTAAGCAAAATCTGCTTTGTTGCAGTATGCTTTCCTGGCTGTTCAAATCTTCAGCTTCATAAGCCGCTTTAGATAGGCCTTCGTCGCCAGATCCTACTATCTCAAGGTTTCCAGGGGATTGTAAATGAAAATGAACGAGTAAATCGCCGAGGGCTTCCAGTAGAATTGGCGAGTCGTAGTGCCCGAAACGCATCATGCCGGAGACCCCTTTGATTGCTCTCTTCAACTCTTCTGATTCTTTAAACCTCTGGTCTCTGCTGCTGTTCTAATACGTAACGAGCAGAAGCCTCCAGCACTGTTGTAGAATTTGGAGACAGCGGAAATTGAGATTTCCCTGTTCCGTTGCTGCATGACATATTGCCAGGAGTTGCTGGTAGACTTCTCGTCAAAGTGCGGCTTTCCGGGTTGATCTCGATCGCTTTCTTTATGTGGACCAGGCCTTCCAGATATTCACCCGAGTGAATGAGGAATGTTCCCAGGTTTGCCTCAGTTCAGCCGCGACCTTTTTCTGGATATTGTTTGATCTTATCCTGAATTATTTCGATGGCCTGCTGATGGTTCCCCCGTCTTTTCATAGCCAGCCAAGTTGTCATAATCGCGCGCAGTATAAGTCTCTGATTTTGTCGCTTCGTATTTCTGTATTCGCCATTGGTAGTAATCACTGGAATGTCTACCGAAATAACCGACAATTAATTCAAGGAGATCCGGAAAGCGGGTTTTTTCGATAGCAATAGTTTCGTCATCCCAGATGCAGGCCTTGGCGACAGGGTTCATAGTCATGGAAAGGATCAGAAAACAAATCAGTAGTCGACGCATGGAGGAAACTCCTCGTCATTAGAAAGGAAAGTGAGAGGTGAGGTAGTGCTAAATAATAAGCAATATTGACAGCGGGCCTAGAGCGCAAGTTTCGATTTTCTTAATTTCTTCAGAAAATCCTCGAATCATGCGGAACCTGAGGCTGTCGAAATGGGTTAAATGCAGATTGGAGTGATTTGTAAGCCCTCAGCCAAAACTGAAATCAGCGGTCTGAGGACGTCACTTGGGTTTTGATTGAAATGCGTTTCCACGGAGTAAAATCATGCAGAAAATACTCTTAGTTGTAGTGGCAGTCATTCTTTTGCTGACAGGTGCGTTCGTCTACTCGCAACAGAAACCGGCTCCTCCCGGGGGACGTGTGGAATTTGCACAGAATGATGATCCCGGTCAATCGGATAAACCAGGTCCTCCGGAAGCGAGACCAGAGCGAGGACCTCGTCAGGGAGATGGCCCTCCTCGCGAAGGCCGCCGAGGTGGTGACCGGCCGCGATTTGGTCATCCGTTAATGGAACTATTTGACACAGACAAAGATGGAACAATTTCCAAAGAGGAAATTGAAGCTGCATCTGAAGTGCTTTCCAAGCTGGACAAAAACGAGGATGGTTCCATCAGTCGTGAAGAAGTTCCCTCCCCCTTTCCCCGTTCTGACCAGGGACGTTTCGGAAGAGGACCGGGTGGTCCTGATGGTCCAGGTTTTGGCCGTGGTGGCGAAGGCGGACCTCAAGGCTTTGGACGAGGTGGCGACGGCGGTCCTCAGGGCTTTGGACGTGGTCGAGGAGGTGACCAGGAAGGACGAGGCCGGTTTGATCGCCGCAGAGGAGAACAGGGAGAGAATGGTCGTGGCTTTGGTCCCGGCCCTCAGGAAGGCCCTGGATTCGGCCCTGGACAGGGCTTTGGTCGTAACCAGCAATTCGGGCCAAATCGAGGACCCGGACGCGATGGGAACGGTCCTCCTCGCCCTGGATCAGAAGAGGTTGAGGAAGTCCCTCAGGATGCAGCATCCGGCACGGTCTTTTTCCTGAAAGGGCATGAGACCAATCCCGTCGATAGGGGGCGCCCGGTGGTGTTGATTGCCTCCGCATTAGGTGTCGAAGAACAGGTCTTTCGCGATGCCTTCAAAAATGTGAAACCATCTCAGGACGGACCTCCCTCAGATTCCCGAGCTCAGGCCAATAAGAAAGTCCTGATGGATGCTCTGGAACCTCACGGGGTTACCAATGATCGGTTGGATGAAGTTTCTAATTTCTACCGCTATCGCCCTCAGAGTGGGAGCCTCTGGAATCACCAGGCCGCTAAGGCGGAAGCAAAAATTGAAGATGGAAAAGTCGTCGAATTGAAGGTGATTGATGGGGGTTATGGTTACAGCTCTACTCCCGAGATCGTCATCGCCGGATTCCCCGACCTAAAAATTGAAGCGACTGTCGAATTCACCCAGGACCTGCAAACCAATGGACGAATTACTGAATTGAAAATCGTCGAATAAAACCAGCTCTTAAATCTGAATTGGCTCACCGTTCTATTCTCTGAAAGACTTTTGTCTGCAATGAGAATTGAAAAACAGGTGAGCCTTTTTTTGTTCCCCGGGCAGACCCAAGGCCTGCTGTTGTCAGGGGTTTACGCTGTTAATGCAAAATGGGAAACAGCCCTGAATAATTAAACTGGGGCTCGTCAGAAAGTGAAAAAGAGTAGGCTGTAATCAGGCATCTCGCGCCAGGCTGCCAGCTTTGCAGGGATAGTCCAGTCATGTGATTGTATTTTCCGGACTTTGTGAATAAATGGTGTGGTAACAAGCAGTTAGAAGCCACTGCCACGCCTACCGCAGCCGGAGATGGGCCAGACCGTAATGTGATCAGGGAGAAAATACTCATGGTTTCCGATAGTCGTTCCAACTTCAGTTTTCAAACCCTGGCTATCTTTCTGCTGGTCGTAGCGGTGCTCTTGTTCATCCTGTTGATGGTTTTATTCAACCTGATTGAAATTCGGAAAAACGGGGAATCGCTGGCGGGTCAGTTGAATGAATCGCAGCTGACGGTCACGTCTCAGGATGAAGAACTCAACACGCTGAAGACCACTCTCAACGAGAAAACAACTCAACTGGAAGGCCTCCAGAAACAAACAGAAGAACAGGCTGCAATTATCTCAAAGCTGGAGACTGAAAAAGCTACTGAGTTGGATATGCTGACGAAGGAAAAAGAAGGATTACAGGCGAATCTGGATGCCGCTCAAAACTCTACAAATGAGTTGAAATCGATGCTCGAATCCAAAACCGCTGAGAGTACACAAGTGGTTACCAAACTGAACGATTCACTGAAAGCGCAAATGCAAAAAGTGTCGGAGCTGACGGCCTCAATCGCAAACCAGAAACAGGAGATGGAGAAGTTACAGCAGAAGTTGGCTGCTCAACAAACAGAGCAGGAGAAAACACTGAGCCTGGCGCAGGAAGCGGAGAAGAAAGTTCTCGAAGATTTGAAACTGGAAAAAACGGCAGCCGCTCAGGCGACCAAAAAAGTAGAAACATTGGAGAATGATCTGCAACTGGAAAAAGAAGCCAGCAAAAAATTGCAGGCTCAATCGGATGAAATTACCAAGGTTTCTAACCAGAAATTAGAAGAACTGAACGCCCAGTTAGCAGAGATGACCAATAAAAACAAAATGCTCACTCAGGATTTGTTGAATCTGAAAACAGAACTCGAGGAAGCCAAAAAAAATCCTCCCGCACCTGACACTACTGAGTTACAGACATTGATCGCGAATGAGGTTAAGTCAGGAAACACGGAGACCGCTGCAGATCTCAAAGCTTTGAAGACTGCGCTGGATGCGATTCAAAAAGAATTGCAAACGATAAAGACGAGTCTGAAAAAATCGTCTCGTGAACCGGAGCCCGCAGAGGAAGGTTCCGCTCAGTAGTGTTCCGCGATTGATCTGCATTAGCTTTACATGATCGCTGTGAATACAGTTGTCGTCACATTGAATACATGTGGCAGAAACTGCCCGCTTCTCTAAATACTCCGCTAATAAGTGCTTAGCAGTTTCATTGTACTTGGTACTTTTTGTGTAGCCATCAAAGAGTCACACGTGTAGGGAGATACTCATTGTGGTTTCTCCCATGTCTCTTTTTTTGCTGCTTTCTAAAGGACAGAAGCAATGAAAAAAACGCTCTTTTTATGTGCAGCCGTGGGCAGTCTGATTTGTTTATCAGCAGCAACACCAGCTGAAGCGAGTCACCGACGTGGTTTCGGTTTCTCTCTGAATCTGGGATCCCCCGGCGGGTACTACTACGGTGGTCGACCCTACTACGGGTATGGTGGTTATGGGGGATATGGTTACGGGGGAGGCTATTATGCTCCTCGTTCTTATTATCGCCCGGTCATCGCCCCACCTGTGTATGCACCGAGCTACTATCGATCGTATCCGAGTTACTACGGATATGGTGGATATGGGTGTGGTTATTAATTAATGACCACAGGTATTTCCCGGGGGAACTGTCGATCACACCACAAAAGCATCAGTAGTGTTGTCGGGTCGTAGGAGCAAGTTATCCGTGCATTGCCAGCCATCCTGATGGACACCCGGGTGTGTCCGACAGGCCGCACTTCAGGAAGAAGTCGGCCTGTTCCTGTTTTAAATCGTGAGCGTATTTGACCGAGAAAGTCGGCTGCTCAGTCTGAACTCCTGCTTGTGATTGCCTGACCAATCGGCCAGAATGGAGTCCTCTCCATAATGTGGTTCTGGTCTCTCAAACTCTTACGACGGATGTTCAGATGCAATCAACATTAAAGCTCTCTGCGATTCTCCTTATTCTGGGTTTGTTCAGCATCGCTCTACTTTCTCTAACGGCTGCTGATAAAATCAGTGCTCAAGAAAAAGCGGCACGCCAGGAACTGATCAAAGAGTCCAACCGCATTCTGTTCCTCGGAGACAGCATTACCTATTCAGGTTCTTACGTCACCTATTTCGAACTCTGGCTGCGACAACAACCCTGGTTGGAAGAGATGCCACTGGTGATTAACACCGGCCTCTCCTCAGAAACTGTTTCCGGGTTAACGGAAGATGGGCACGCCGGAGGCATGTTTCCTCGCCCCGATCTGGCTGAGAGGATTGATCGAGTACTCGAGACTGTCAAACCTGATCTTGTCTTTGCCTGCTATGGAATGAACTGCGGAATTTATCAACCACTGGATGAAGGCCGCTTCGCAAAATACAAAGCGGGCATCAACATGCTGCGTGAAAAAGTAGGCGCGTGTGGAGCAAAACTGATTCTGATCACTCCCCCCTACCACGACGATCAGGTTGCCAATAAAGAATTCTCTTATAATGGAGTACTCGATGCCTACTCCGAGTGGTTGCTTTCATTACGGGCTGAGGGGGTTCGGGTTATTGACCTTCATTCTGCCATGACTGCCGCGGTTGAAAGAGAACGCGAAACGAATCCTCAGTTCACCTTTCAGAAAGATGCCGTTCATCCCGATCTCGCGGGACACTGGGCGATTGCACGGCCCATCATTGGCTGGTTCGGTGATGACGACAGTGCAACTGCCAGTTCAGTAGAAGAGATGTTAAAACGAGTACGCAAGCCAGGGGATGTCATTCAGATGCAGCATCAGCAGATGGCGGTGCTTCGTGACGCGTACCTGACGACTGCCGGTCATACTCGCCCTGGAGTGGCCAAAGGAAAATCAATTCCCGACGCCGAACGGGAAGCAGCCGAGCTGGAAACCAGGCTGAACGTGGCGATCGGGAACTAACTTCCATCAGTTAGAGAAATTTATACTATTGCGTGTCACAATTATCTTGGACAAGTTCTAGCTGTTGGCAGCCCGATACTCTTTCAGCATGCGGACGAATTCTTTCAGCAGCGTGGTGTTGTCCATCCAGACGCGGGCACTGACGAGGTTCCCGTCGATGACAGTCTGTTCGTCGACGTACTTTCCACCCGCGAAGGTGACATCGAGAGCACATTTGGCGACGGTAGTTGCGGTTCGACCTTTGAGGCGATCGGCGGCAGCCAGAATTTCGATTCCGTGACAGACCGATGCGACCGGTTTATTCTGGTCCATCATCACCTGGGTTACTTTGAGCAAGTCTTCATCGTAACGGATGTATTCAGGGGCTCGTCCGCCAGAAATAAACATCCCCACGTAATCGTCTGGATTAATATCACGAAAAGCGATGTCTGATTGCAGGTGGTAACCACTTGATTCCTGGGTGATATCCCATCCGGGTGGCTTTTCGTGCATGACCATGTGATAGAGTCGCACTTCGGGAGCAGCGACGACCACTTCGAAGTCGTCTTCCGGCAGACGGAAATAAGGATACATCGTGTCGAGAACTTCGGTGGCGTCACCGATGATGAGTAGCACTTTAGACATGGTCATCTTTCGTACAGAATCTAACCGCAGAAGAACTTTGTCCCTCCCAGCGGTGGGACAAAGCCAGAATGATTTTGATTAGATTCTACCGCAAAATGACGGAATAGGCACTCCCCCGAAGTGAAATCAAAGCAGACTTGTGATTTCAGAAAAGACTGAAAAACAAGTGATTTGAGCGTACTGAAAAATTTCAGAAAAGATCAACGCAGAATCGGAAATCGATTTTGATCTTAGGGACTGAGTTTACCCTGCAGGCAGAGTCAGTCTTCTTGGCGATGGGCGGGCCATTCATTATTGCAGATGGTGCAATGAAAACCGACGAGCGTTGCTGTACCGGGAATGGGGAGGTTGTTGCGATTGCGGAGTGCGTTGTCGAGTTCGACAGGCACAACCGAAGCAGAGTTACAGCAGGGGCATTCGCGGTTCGCGTTGATCAGTTTAGCCCGGGCGACAAGTCGTTCGGCAGCTTCGTCGCGGGGTTGGCCCTCTTTTTCCCAGGGGCGTCGAAAAGAGATAATATTTCTGGGGGCGCTCGTTTTGTGCGCCTGATCGGGACGATAGATTTTTAATGTGCTCATCCTTGAGCTCTCCTGTTAAGAGATTAGGTTTCGCCTGCTCTGTTCGTCTTGATCAGGCAGCAGGCAATCAGTTTGTGAGAGAGAGAATTGTTGATCCCAAAATACCCATTGAGG
Organism: Planctomycetaceae bacterium; assembly: GCA_041398805.1. Lineage (GTDB taxonomy): Bacteria > Planctomycetota > Planctomycetia > Planctomycetales > Planctomycetaceae > Polystyrenella. The sequence continues at coordinate 19,481 of JAWKUC010000019.1, forward strand.
ATCAGTCAGGCAAGAAGGAATTTCTCTCAAGGAGCCGTTACGGCAAAAATGTTAAAATAGGGGAATATGAATCGCAGGGGGAGATTCAGCCAGTTCTTGCAATTTCTATAAATTGACAGCCCTCCCCTGAACAAAAATCAGGCAGAAAAAAAGCCGGGAATGCTCCCGGCTAAACAATTCGAATTGTGAAGGTTGTCAATCGAGTCCCAGGATTTCCCGATTGCGGTTGGTATCGGTTGCCCCACCGGCGAAATCGTCGAAGGTGTAGGGAGTTTTCTTGATTATGTGCTCAGAGATGAAGGGGGCTCCTTCGCGAGCTCCCTGTTCGGGATCTTTGATACAGCATTCCCATTCGAGTACAGCCCATCCGTCGTACCCTGCTTCAGTCAAAAGTGTGAAGACCTGTTTGAAATCAACCTGGCCATCACCCAGCGAGCGGAACCGCCCTGCCCGTTTGTCCCACGATTGATATCCACTGTAGACTCCCACGCGGCCACTCGGACGGAACTCGGCGTCTTTCACATGGAAGGCCTTAATGCGATCGCCATAAAGTCGAATGAAGTCGAGATAATCGAGCTGCTGTAACACAAAGTGACTGGGGTCGTAGTTGATGCAACAGGCAGGGTGGCCTTTCACTTTGTCGAGCAGCATTTCGAAAGTGGCTCCGTCGTAGACATCGGAGCCTGGATGAAGCTCGAAGGTAATGGTCACACCATGCTCCTGGGCATGATCAAAAATAGGTAACCATCGTTTTGCCAGTTCAGTGAACGCTTCCTCAATGATGCCATCCGGTCGTTGTGGCCAGGGGTAGACCATGTGCCACGCAAATCCACCCGACATGGCCGGGATCGATTTTGTTCCGAGTTTCGCGGAGACTTCGATCAGTTTTTTAAGTTCGGTCGTTGCCCAACTGGTCACTTCGGTCATGCTCATACCGGGAGGATGGAAGACTTCAAACATCTTGGCATAGGCGGGGTGCATCGCGAGGACCTGCCCCTGCAGGTGCCCGGAAAGCTCCGTGGGAACGAGCCCCATACCTGAGAGCATGCCGAGATAATCATCGCAATAACTGGACGACTCGACAGCCTTGTCGATCTCGATCATGTTGTCGTTGCCGGTGGGGATCTGGATTCCCTTATAGCCCATTTCAGCGAACCAGGGGCCGAGTGTTTTAATATGATTGAATGGTGCTTCATCCCGTACAAATTGTGCGAGAAAGACGGCAGGGCCTTGGATACTCATAAGTAGAATTCCTCTGAATAATCACTGATGACTGCATGACGGAAATGACTTTGCCAGATCGTACCCCATCAAGAATCCTGCTGGCAACTCAGGGGCAGTTCACCGGATCGATTTTGCGATGAGCTGGGCATCTTCCAGAAGCTGATCTTCGCCTCCGGGGGGAGCGATCAGCTGCAGTCCGAGCGGCAAGCCATTGTCAGATAGCTGCATGGGAATGGTGAGGGTTGGTAATCCGAGAAAGCTCCAGGGTGAGTTGAATTTCGGATCACCTGTGGTATTGGGGGCGGGGGCTTCATCAATGGTGGCTGGTGAGATGAGGAGATCATAGCCTTCGAATAAGCTCGCTGAGTGCTGCTTGAGTTCATCCTGATAAGCACAACTTGCCAGATATTCTGCCGGACCCAATTTGAGCCCGGTTTCAACCAGCTTTCTGATATTCGGCAGGTAGTATTGGGGGTATTGCTCCATCTGCGCCTGGTGGACCTCGGCTGCTTCGTAACTCATCAGGTTCAGATGATGGCCGAGTATCGCGTTAAAATTGAACTGATCTCCCGTTTCGGTGACTGTGTGCCCTGCTCCGGTTAACTTCTGTTCCAGTTTGTCCAGCGCGGATTGCATTCTTGTTGCAGCCTGTTCATAGATATTCTGCAGGTGGCCGATACGCAATTGAGATCGGGAAGTCGTTTCTGGAGGTGAATTATTTCGACAGATGTTCCAGAGCAATCTGCCATCGGCAATTGAGTGAAGTAAAGAAAACCGACATGATCGAGCCGTTTTGAAAGTGGATAAATTCCTTCCATCGGCAATGTATCAGCCCGGTTTAAAACCGGCAACTCCACAATAAGCGGCAGGTCTGATGATGGAGCCACCTGTTTGTGTACCGAGTGCCGCCAGGCTGTACCGCTTGCTACAGCCGCGGCGGAACCGCTGGATGACCCACCCGGTGTCCGTTGCAGATTCCAGGGGTTGCGTGTTTCGGGGGGATCAAAGCTGGCGAACTGGGTCGTGACTGTTTTCCCAACCACGACCGCTCCGGCATCGAGTAGCTTCTGTACAATGGGAGCGGTGCTGGTGGCGACCTGCGGATGATCGGTATGCACAAACGGCGTGAAACCGCAACCCGTCGCTGAACCGGCAATATCAATAATGTCTTTGATCCCGATCGGTATACCGGCCAGCGGTCCTAAAGTTTCTCCATTGAGCGACTGAACCGATTGTTCCCCCGACAGTTTGAGTGCTTCCCGCTGAACATTCTGACCCACGCCTGGACCTCCATCTCTTCCCGCATGATTCAGTCGAGTGCCTCAGCGGTTATTGTGTAAGGGAGTTTTCTTCCCCGATTTTTAAATCGGACTGGGAGCCAGTGATTGTTTCTGAAGGAGCAGGAAACAGGGTGGGCATAGAGAGAAACAATCAGAGAGGGAATGAAAACTGATCTGATACGAAGTGGACTTACCTGGATTAAGAAGCATCAAACAATAACTCAATTAAGCAAAATCCTGAGTTGTTGGTTTGATTGTCAATTCAGGAATGTGCGCACGCGGGGGAAGTTCACATGGCAATAGCACGGCTGCAACCATTTCCAGTTGAAGAATACGCGCTCGATGTTCTGCTGATACCGGGACCGGGCGTTTATCCAGAATCGGTGTTTCAACTTCTCCGGGGTAAATGTTACTGATCGAATCCCTTTATGACCATCTTCCAGAGCTGCTGTTAAACCGAGCGCGCCGTAAGTCTTGGATGCGGCAACAACCGACCCCACCTAATGTGCTGGCGCGAATGCCTGCTGGAGGAAATATTGACGATCAGGCCATCGCCCCACGCTTCCGCATTTCAGGGAGCACAGCGTGCATCAGGTTGAAGAGAGCTACCTGTCGCGTTTACGTTGATCATCAAATCCCAATCTTCAGGAGAGAGTTCCTCCATCAGGCGTTTGGGAACATTTTAAGCCAGCGCTCATTGACCTTGATATCAATCTGTCCCAGTTGCTCTTCGGCCCATTCGACCAGATCAAAGGTTTCCTGGCGATTGCCCAGATCTGTTGTTTGCGGAAGAATCTCGCCGGGGCCTTTATTAAGTGCGACGACTTCCTGAAGAGGTTCCAAACGTCGTCCGGCGATAACGACTTTCGCTCCTGCTGCTGCCAGAGCGAGTGCTACTGCACGACCGATTCCAGTTCCACCACCTGCTACGAGGGCTGTTTTTCCTGTTAACGACATCCAAGTTCCTGTAATAGCTGTTTGTTAAAACGAGATAATAATTATGCGGAAGGTATTAAACGCTGTCTCTTCAGGCAATCTTAGGGATTGCCAATGACATATAAGGCCGATTTGCCACGCAGAAAATCTGTCCATTGGAAATGGCAGGGCTGGCAATAAATTCATCCTCAAGTTGATTGGTACTGATCTTCTTGAATTGATTGGACGCTGCGACGACAGAGCATTCCCCGGTTTTATTCAGAAAATAAATAAGACCATCGGCATAGACGGGTGAGGCTTTGAAGTCGCCACCTAAACGCTCCCGCCAGTACAGCTCCCCAGTCCTGCTGTTCAGGCAGGATGCAATACCGTTGTCGCTGACCATGAATAACATATCATTCACTACAACAGGACAACAGGTATCCGGGTATTGTTGCGATAAGCCCAGGCTTCAGCAACATCAATACTTGTCGTCAGAGATCGTAGGCTTTCAAGTCTCCCCGCATGCCGACTGTCGCAAAGACAAGATCTTCAGACAATGTGGGTCCAGTAATCGTGCGACCTCCCACCAGTCCCGGGACATGCCATAACTGTGCACCGGTTTTCGGATTGTAGGCATCAAGTTGATTTCCCCCATGATGACCAGCTGATCTCCTGCAGAAGTTTTCGGAGAGAACAGGAGTCGTATAAGCATCGCATTCTTCTGAAGAAGCTTCGGTCATACGGGGGGAGTAAACCAGACTTCTGCACCTGTCAGGCGATCATGGGCAACGACGTAAGAAAGAACAGGTTTATCCTGAAGATCTGCGAGGGAATCCTGCATGCAAACTGAGATGACCAGATTGTCATACAGGACCGGGCTGTTCGCGTGACCCCACCAGATGGTGAAGTTTCCATAAACCTCTGCTAAATTCTGTTTCCAGAGTTGATCACCCTGAAAGTTATAAGCTGCCAGATCGCCATTACCAAAATGAACGATCACAACTTCACCATCAGTAACTGGAGATGGCGAAGCCATATTGTGAATGTCGTGGTATTTGGGAGCCCGGCTTGAGCCTCCTTCAACCTTGCGATTTGCGGTCCCTTGACCGACTTCCCGCAGCCATTCCTGTTTCAGAGTCTGCCGGTTGAATTTGATCAGTTGCAGTTTTCCCTCATTCTCGACGGTCACGAAAATCGCGTCTTCCCAGATTGCCGGCGTACTTGTACCGGAGAGAGGAAGTGGAACCTTGGTGATATTTTGAGATGTCTCAGACCAGCTGCGTGGCAAGATCTTTTTCGCTGGAGATCGATCTTCCCAGGACCTCCACGGTGGCCAGTTTTCAGCCAGAACAGGACTTAATGTCAGCAACGTAAAGCAGGCGACTACAGGAATGAGAGTGCGAAACCGGTCGGGTGAAAATTTCCTGGCATGGAAGTCAGTTCCGGAGAGTGTCAGCGGCGAGAGTTCAGGTGAGGTCTCATCATACCGGAAACGGAAGTTGTCTTGCGGCAAGTCGGTTCAAAACTGATGGGCAGAATAAACCGGAAGAGGGCTTAACTTGTTTCTCGGATAACAAATGAGTACCGTAGAGGGCCTGCAAATTCCTGAAAAACATCATAAATAAGGCTTTTTGTCTTCTGAGAACCCTCCTTCAAAAGCAAATGAACTAGCTCTTGTTCCTGACGCTTTGGAACCTGGAGAAACAACAGTTAGTCGAACTTGAATTCAAAACCTCTTATCACCTGCCAACCTGGGCTACATCAAACTATCAGGACCAGGCTGGTTACAGAGTGCACTGACATTGGGTGGGGGATCACTGGGCTCGGCCTTTACCTGCGTGCTAACAGGCTACAGCCTGCTCTGGTTACAGCCTCTGGCGATGATTCTGGGGATCATCATGCTTGCCAGTCTCAGCTATTTGACCTTATCAACTGGCGAACGGACTTTCAGCGCGATTAATCGTCATGTCAGTCCGGTCCTCGGCTGGGGATGGTTAATCGGATCGATGATGGCCAACATGGTCTGGGCGTTGCCTCAATACTCTCTGGCGACGGCCGCTATTCAGCAGAACCTGCTACCAGGTGTGCTGGGGACGCAAGGTTCTATGGATCCGATGACCGCCAAGTATCTGATTGTGGGCGTCATTTTTGTTATCTCGACCTGCATTACCTGGAGTTATGGCAGCGGGCACTGGGGCGTGCGCCTCTACGAGAAGATGCTCAAGATTATCGTCGCTCTGATTGTGCTCTGTTTTGTGCTGGTGAAATCCACAATTAGTGATTCGGAGCTGGCCTTCGGAGATATCCTGAAAGGGTTCATTCCAAGTTACAGCTCGCTTTACGAGCCCTCGGAAGCTTACCAGGCAATGTTGAATAATATCGGAGAAAGTTATCGTCCCTTCTGGAGAGACTATATTCTCACTCAGCAGATCGATGTTGCGATGGCCGCCTTTGCCACAGCTGTTGGAATTAATATGACGTTCCTGCTGGCCTATTCACTGCTGGGTAGAAATGGGGCAAAGAACACCGAACGCTTTCCATCTTCGATTTGAGCACCGGCATGTTTATTCCATTTTTACTGGCAACAACCTGTGTCGTACTGGCCGCTGCCAGTCAGTTTCATGCGAAACCATTTCCCGGTCTAGTGGAACGAGTTGATGGGATTCTGGCCAGTAATGAACCTGTGAGTGACAAACTGGGGAAAGAATATCTATCGATCCTTTCGGTCGAATCAAAGCAGACATCAAGCAGGAAGGCGTCGAAACAGAGATGGGGAAAAGCAGAGGGATGCTGAAATCGCAAAACGTCAGGAGAGCATCACTCCCGAGGAAAACATCTGGCTTCTACTCTGGTCAAACGGGATTCCTTTGACCTGTCCCGCTCCCTGGAACCTTTGTTTCAAGGCAAACTTTTCGCCGATATCATTTTCGGGCTGGGCGTACTTGGTATGGCGATGTCCACGATCTCGCTGTTGATGCTGATCGCAGGCTTCTGCGTTTGCGAAGCACTTAATCTTCCGTCCGAGGGGTGGCCATTCCGTCTGGGAACACTCGCGGCGGGAACCGGTGCTCTTGGGACCATTTATTTGGGGCGATGCGGCCCTTATCTGGCTATTCCCACATCTGTTTTCGGTCTGGTGCTGTTACTGGATCGCTTATGTTTTCCTTCTTCTTCCTGATCAATTCAAAATCCCACAGGCGGATGAAGTGCTGGCGAGGGAAGAAACTCTCTGGAACATACTGATGTCGCGCGCCACAGGTGTCGCCTTTTATGCCAGCCTGAATGTCATCTGGGATAAACCGGTTGGAAAGGAATTGCAGGATTAGCGATCTTCATTATCGCCGCTCTGGTGACTCGAAATAGAAATCAGGAGTAAAACAACAAGTTCATCCTTGTGTTTGGCCAGTTTAAAATAAAAACGGGAACTCACTTGGTAGCGGTTCCTGTTTGTATTTCATCAATTGAGCTAAAGCGAACTCACGAATTTCTTCTCAATTATTCACCGATGCCCAGAAGTTCGACTTCGAAGACGAGAACTGCAATAGGACCGATTGGTCCACCTGGACGGGGGTTTGAACCGTAAGCGAGTTCACCGGGGATATAGGAATTTTAAATTCCGGGAACTAATGCCCATCAGCTGAACACCTTCTGTCCAGCTCTTTCATGATCACACCGTTCAGTGGGAAAGAAATCGGCTCACCACGATCAACAGAGCTGTCGAAGACGGTTCCATCGATCAGAGTACCATGATAGTGAACTTTGACGGTGTCGGTTGCTTTTGGTTTTTCGCCACTACCCTGTTTCATGACTTCGTATTGGAGGCCACTTTTAGTGGTGGTGACTTCTTTACGTTTGCCATTTTTGTCGAGGAATTCTTTACCCGCTTTCAGGTTCTCTTCCGCTTCCATTTCTTTTTTCTGACCTGGAAAGTCGTGATTGTCTCGTTGATTTCGTCTTCTGAAATTGGAGGTTCGGCGTTGTCAAAAGCATCTTCAAGTTTTGGCCAGCATGGTGAGATCGACTTTCAATCCCCCTCCTGCCAGGTTTTTTCCGATGCTGTATCCAATTCCGTATGCGGCTTTGTCTTCCAGTGTTTTCAATTCTTCTGCCTTGGTTTGGGCGGCGAGGCTGGTTGCAACAGCGCGCCAATAATCCAGCAGCGATCAGCTAATTTAAACAAACGCATGTGAGACCCTTCCGAGGTAATAAGGTGGGCTACGAAGTCAGCGACCGCTGTTTCAGATCAGGTTGAAATCGCAGTAATTGCAGGTTTGTAATTCTTTACAGTATAATGAGCCCCCGCAACCGCTGTCTAATCATCAAATCACCTAATTTTCAGGCTCTTCTCTGAATGTCCTACCCTGCTCCTGTCCCTGTGATTGACGATGCTCGCTGCCCAGCTGGTTTCCATGAGTGAGGCAGTCAATCTGATGGAGAAAGCCTTCAAGTTGCACATGCTCTGGATAAACTGAGTAGTACCACCCCCGGTTACGTGCCGATCTAACTTCAGGGGAATTGATGTTCACCTGCGGTGCTATCCAGACCGATCATCCCGTCCTGGGGTTTCAGAGTCTACGACTGAAGCAACTCGATTCCCAGCCCGCTCGGAAATGACCCCGCTTTTCGGAGTAAATGGTGAACTACTGGGTATCTGCCTGGGACCATTCCTGGGGGCCTGGAGAACGGGTGCGATTGGAGGAGCCATCTTTAAAAAGCTCGTCTCGCACGAAAATCCAAGTCTGGCCCTTATCGGTACTGGTTATCAGGCTCGGACACAGTTATTAGCGGCCCTGGCAGTCCTTCCACTGAAAGCGATCACAATCTACGGACGTTCCGCATCTAAAGCTAAGGAGTTCTGCCAGGAAACGCAGTCACTTCTGCAAACACAACAGTTGGACGCACCGGAACTGCAACGGGTGGATTCGATTCAGGCGGCTGTAGATGGAGCCGATCTTGTGATTACAGCTACCAAAAGCTCAACTCCACTATTACAGGAGGAGTGGCTCACTGAATGTCCACCTACATAACGTAGGCCCCAAGTTTAGAGAGTCCCACGAAATACCTCTCGGCGTAATTGAGACTTGCCAGACTCTGGTTACCGATTCCCTGGCACAGGCGAATGCTTACGAGAATCTGATTCTCGCAGGCACGGATTGCCAGAACCGTCTGGAAGAGTTCTCAGCGATGCTATGCGAAGATCAAAGCCAGGCAGATGGCTCAGCTCTCTGGCAGCAACGCCAGCAACAGCGCAGTTATTGCTGTTCCATTGGCCTGGCCGGCACCGAGCTCATCCTGGCTCAGGCGGCTATTGAAAAGCTTAAGCGGAACCATCAATAAAACGCGTTACTGTATGCGAAGAACAGTTGATCGGGATTTTCGATTAAACTTCCCGCATTGCAGGAGTATCAATCATGCTGGCGGCTGTGCGTGAGGATGGACTTATTTCTGACGGAGAACGAAAACCCATCGCAGAGATTGAGGTTGAAACGAGTGATCGATTTCGACCTGCATGTTTCGCTTTATACAATGCTTCGTCTGCCGCTTTGATCAGTCCTTCGACATCGTCCCCATTTTCCGGGAAACTGGCGATACCGGCACCTGTATCGTGATGGGAAATTGTCCTGCCCGATTGTTCTGAACGCTTCGTTCTTTGCGAATTGCTTCTAGATGCGTGTGCCGCCCCTGCTGTTGGTACACTGAAGCAGGATCGCCATTTCACCCCCATAGCGAGCAACGAGGACCGGATCAGATGTTCGTGTCTGCGATGTGATACGTTTCAGAATATCAGCCGTTTCCTGCAGGACAGCATCACCCACCTGGTGTCCATGACGATCATTAATCTGTTTGAAGTGATCGAGGTCAATTAATACAAGAGAGCAGGTTTTTTGATTTGATTTAGCCAGAAAGAGTTCCTGAGCAATCCGTTCGTCAAATGTACGACGATTGGCAATTTTCGTCAGTCCATCGAGTGTCGCTTTGCGACGGACAATGGCCTCGCTCAAGGTCTTTGAGACGGAGTCTGCAAGTAAAGCAGAAGCCCACTGTACCAGTTCCAGGTGCCGTTCACTGTAGGGTTGAGCCGACTGCCGGGTCAGGCAGGCAATGGCCAGTAATTTTCCGTCAGCTCCTCGCAATGAGAGCATCAGAGCGTTATTGATGGCGCTGCCGATCTTCACTTTTTCCAGGGAGCTCTTGTTTAAGTTGATAAAATCTTGTTCGACATTTTAACCAATGTCGCCAGATAGTATTCATCATGCACTCGTTGATGAATGGAGGAAGGATTACTTCCTGGGCTCAACTTTCAGCAGCGGTCTACGCAGTTCCTGCTTGTCATTTTCAAATCAGAAGAGAGAACAGCGATCCGTCTGGTGATCTGAATCAGCTTCAGAACGAAACCCTGTAAAATTACTGCTGATGACTTCGCACCCAGTTTCGACCTTGCCAATTGCAGTTGCTCCTGATGTTCCTGCATCTGATCCTGCCGCCGCAGTCTTACATCAGCCCCACGTAACAGGCGTCGGGTAAACCTGACCTGTTGGTCGAAATCGACGTTACCGGGATAGAGGATCGATGATATGAGCAGGTAACGAACACCATCAATCTCTGGTGTAGTGAAAATAAACAGGCGGCTTACATGCGGGCGAGAGTGTCTGCATTGATGTATTTAACGAGGCCGCTTTGTTCCAGACCTTTCATGTCAAGTTTCAATGTGTGCTCTCTCTCGCATCTGCTCAATCAGATCACGGGGAACACCTTCAGTTTTGAAACTGCATTTTTCTCCTCCACGGTAATCTAGTACCGATTGTTTTTCGTTTTCGATCGCATATGGGCATGCAGAAGCCTTTCGGGTATCAGGAAGAATCGTAAAGTGAACAGGGAGTCGATGTAAGCATGAATGTTCACGGAACCGAGGATTTCGCGCAGGATCCGATTTTCGATTTTGGAGAGCTGATGGCTCAAGTGCAGGCCATCCAGTTCGTACTTATAAAACTGCACACGTTTAAGCGTATTCTGCAACTCCCGTTCTGCCTGTTTGCGACGATGAGGTTGTCAGCATAACAACAGGCAGATCGAAGCGAGGGAAACAACCAATCCGTTGGTGATGATTGTATGTGTGAATTGATGAAGTTCTGGAAGGGGTTCCATTTGATCATGATTTCATTCAAAGGTGTACTTGGAAAGTCGGCAGTTTCGGCACTGGTCGAGGCGGGCAAATCGACGGGTGATGAGAAAGTGAGACTTGCGTTCATGCCTGATGACCTGTGGACAGTTGCGGATATATGACAAGGTCCCAGGACTATTGTATCCATATTCAGTAGACGTGCAAAACTCCAGCTCAGAAGAACTTGAGAATCATTTCACTTGGAGGAACCGAATGAGTTCTCCCTTTCAAGTGGTGTGTATAATCGTTACAACCAGAATTTCATTACACGCATCCGCAGTCAAATCAGCTAGTTTGGCTGTAGTAAAACGGATGCGGTGATTGAAAATTGTTCAGATATGTTCACAATGTATTGTTCTGACCACAACTTCTTGGATACGTTCCATTTCCCTGAATTTCGGAGGCCGAAACTTTGTCAGCAGTTTTACATAAAAAATGGTGCAGTCTAGATCGTGCTTTGGGACTGATGCTCCTGTTGCTGTTCATGTCGGGAATGAACTCCCTGTCTGGTCAGAGGAGGAGATAAGGAGCAGAAAGAAACTGTCACATCTTTCTCTGTGAAACCCGGTGAGTGGATCACCCTGTTTGACGGTAAAAGTCTGAAGGGTTGGAAGCCGACAAACTTTGGCGGAGAAGGCGATGTCACCCTCGAAGAAGGAGCAATGGTCATCGCCTGGAGCGGATTTAAGCGGAGTCAATTACACAGGACAGGTCCCTACTATGGACTACGAAGTCGAGCTCGAAGCACAGCGTGTGGATGGTTCCGATTTCTTCTGGTTAACATTTCGTGGGAGAAAAACCATGCCTCCCTGATTATCGGAGGTTGGGGATAGGTGGCTTGTGTGGTCTCTCCAGTCTGGATGGCCATGATGCCGCCGAGAACGAGACCGCGACTTATCAGCAGCTGGAAGAGAGAATGGCGGTACAACCGCCTGCGTGTGCGTTCCAAGAATATCAAAGCGTGGCTGAATGAAGAGCGAATCGTCAATGCTCACACCGAAGGGAGAAAATATCAATTCGTTCGGTTGCCTTCCAAGCCTTTCGGAATCGCCACCTGGCAAACAACGGGAGCCATCCGGAATGTTCGCATCCGTGAACTGACCAAGGCGGAAATTGAAGAAGCGAAATAGGCTTCGTTCTGCAAAAACCAAAACCCGATGCTGTCTATGAGGGAGAGTTTCAAGAGCCTTCATCCACCAGGTTTTGGGTGAGCTGTGAATAGAACTAACTGGAACCAAAGCTGCTCCCGGTTAGTGAAACTGAGCCCAGATGATTATTCAGCGTTCTCTTCAGAAGCCTGTTCTTCCTTGATTTCTACTTCCCTCCCCCTGCGGTTTTCCAGCTGAGATTCGAACCATTTGTGTCTGGGGCGAGCCAGAATCTCGTCGACCATTTGCAGGACTTTGTCAGCTTCCTCTGTTTTACCCGCCTCCCGGGCATGTTCGGCAATCTCGCGAGCCTGAGGGATCAGTTGCTGGTAAAATCGTTCAGCGACCTCATACATACCATGCCAATGTGCATAGTCAGGAGCCATCATGGAGGCTCCATGCCGTGCTCGTCGTCCTTCATGGTGCCACAGGTAGAACCAGGTCCATTCGATTTCTTCATCGAATTCCTGTTTGGTCGTCAGGCCTGTCTCTTTCAATACGCCCATGATTTTCTGACCTGGTTTTGCGAACTTTTCATTGTAGTTCACCACAAAGTCGTCGTACTGCTTATAAAACGAGCTGATGTAATTAGGCGTGTGGCAATGTGAACAGACATTAGTCATCCGCTCCCGTTTACTGCTCCAGCTATCATGAATTTGTGCCTGCCGTAATTTGGGGTCGGTCTCTTTGATGACCTGATGGTCTTTGTCCGTATCCATCTTAAGACTGACGGGAGGACGGTTGGTCCAGGAAATTCGTGTTCCCGGGTCGTGCGTCACTTCCCTGTCGTGGGTGTTGGCCGACATATGGCAGGTGGCACAGGTCGGTGCCTGAGTATAATCCTCTCCGAGTACCCAGTGTGCCGCATCAAGATTCATCTTGTCTTTGAGGTCGCGATAAGCAACACCATGTTTGGATTCCTCGTAGATTTCTTTCTGCGGATGATCAGGTCCGAGGTGACATTTTCCACAGTTTTCAGGTTGTCGTGCCCGTCGGGGTGAGAAATCGTGACGACTGTGACATGCCGAACAGGATCCAAGTGAACCATCCAGGTTGAGTCGCCCGATACCGGTGTTCGGCCAGGTCCCCTGATCGAGTACGGGGCGATTATCCACCAGCAGAATATTAGCGACAGCTTCCAGATTCGTCGGTTTTCCTTTTTCGTCGGGTTTCAGATCATCCACTGTCAGCACTGAACCATCGGCAGCTTTCAGGCCGACTTTACTACCGTGACATTGCTTACAGCCTACGTTGACACTAGCCATTCCGTTGACCAGATCGACATTCATACCGGGTGTGGGTGAATGCGGGTTGAATGGCTCGCGGGAGCCCTCTACGGTCTCTGCCAGAAAGTTATCCAGCGAAGCCAGAATGTTCCCCGCTTTGGCGTGATGACTATGTTCGAACTCCTGAAACTCTTTCGGGTGACAGCGGGAACAGTCGAGAGGAGTCACAATGGTTGCAATCTGTTTTCCATAATGGTCAAAGCTGTCTGCATCCTGCTTGTCTGCCGTATGACATTCAAGGCAACCGACCCCTTTCAAGGCGTGGGTGCTCCCTTCCCAGTGATCGATGATCCCGGGAGATAATTTCTGATGGCAATCGACACACCCTTTCGACGTTGCCGGAATCGCGACATGAGGAGATCTCACGCCCGCTTCGGCTTCACGTCGAATCATTTCGACGTATTGAACGATTAATAATGAGCCCAGAAAAATGAGACCCAGAAATGCGAGCAGAAACTGTTTAGCTTTTAATGACATCGTTCAACCTCGTCTTAACATCTGAACGAACAGGGAGGGGATGTGTGAAAATGAAATTCAATGAACAGGACTTGCGTGGAGTATCAGTGTTCAACCAGGGCTTCCCAGAGGGTGAGCCCCACAATCAATAAGACTGCGACTATACCGATATAAGTGCTGGTTTCTTTATTCCGTGTGACTTTAATGAGCAAGGCATCGATCCAGGGCCAGGCATACATGACGAAAATGATGAATCCCATGCTGAGGACAGCGACGGTTGGTCCGAACAGTTTCAACCAGCGAAAAGTGGCATAGAAAAACCATTCCGGTTTAATGACTTCCGGCGTGACATTCGGATCAGCGGGTGGTCCCATCGTGGCCGGAAAGACAGTGGCCAGCACACTCAGGATGATCATCAACACGATCCCCAGGCTAAGTTCGGTCATCAGGTGATCAGGGAAAAAGTTGAAATTTTTCGGCTGATCCGCGGGTAAATCGGGTTCTTCCAGTTCAGTGACACCATGCAAGCGAATAAAGGCAATGTGAATGGCGATGAGTCCGATCAATGTGGCGGGCAATATGGCGGCATGAATGATGTAAAAGCGTGGTAATGTCTGCGCGTTGTATTCCTCACCAGCCAGTAACAGCTCTTTGCCAATTCCACCGACGAGCGGAACCGTATCGAGGATGTTCGCTCCGACTGTCGCTCCCCAGTAACTGAGTTGCTCGAAGACCAGGCTGTAACCGGTAAATCCAAGTCCCAATGTGACGAGTAGCAATGTCATGCCGATCACCCAGTTGAGCTCACGGGGGCGTCGATAAGCACCTGTGAAATAGACCCGCATCTGATGCAGCACCACAGCGGCAATCATTAAGGTCGCTGCCCATTTATGGAGAGAACGTAAATACCAGCCAAACTGAACTTCTTCAGTGATCTGCCGGATCGATTCGTAGGCAGTGCTGGTGGAGGCCTGATAATAAATAGCGAGCAGAATACCGGAAACAATCTGAACCACAAACAGGTAGGCGGGGGTTCCACCCAGACAGAACCACCACTTTTTCAGATGGTGCGGAACTGGTTCATTGGTTAATTCACGCAGTTGTTCCCCGGATACAGGAACCCGTTCTGACCACCAGTTACCAAGCCGTGACATGCGAGCGATCCTTATGCACTGGTATTCGTGGATGAGACAGAATCAACGGGCATTTCGATGTACAGGTTCCCCTCCTCGATCTGCAGGTTGTACTGGGAGAGTTCCTGTCCGGCAGCGGCAGGCGGGCCACTTACAGGTTTCCCCTGGGGATCGAAAACTCCATTATGGCAGGGACAGAAAAATCGATTGTTCTGCCCTTCCCAGTGCACGCGGCATCCTAAATGCGGACAGATACTGGAGAGGGCCAGAAATTCATTGATGGGAGGAACCTCTGAGGGGTTCTCAACAGCCTCCCTTTTGATGGCGACTCGAACTCCAGTAGGAGATTGAAAAGAGAATGAGCCACCTGGGACAATATCAGTAGCTCGGCAGACAAATAACCACGCCTTCCCTTCACTACTGGGCATCAGGTACTTGCCAGCGATGTAGGCGAAGGTTCCGTAACTGGCACCGACCCCTCCAACCATCAAAATGGTGGAAGATGTGTTCAGAAAGGAGCGTCTGTCGATGTGATCTGGAGAGGTGTTGTTGTCGGAAGGTGAGAGCGCATCGTCCGGCATGGGAAAATCCTGAACAGTAGAAATGAGATATCTGGATCTTTAAGTATTCTATTGTTTTCCGATTTTAATGCAACCTCTGTGATGTGAATTTTTTCGGATAGAATTTGCAGTAGATAAGCAGTGATGCTGCAGAAGACTGCACCCTTTATCTTCTCTTATAAACGAAGCAGCAAAATCGTAAAGAATTTTTTCAGCAAGGGTTACAAATTCAGTAGATTATTTCTGGTTCCAGTTGCTGGTTCCATGTTGAACTTGAACAACTTCTATCCCATTCAAGGTGACTTCAATGCCATCGAACCATTCTCATACGAGCACAATTCCCTGCCAGGTCTGTCGGAAAAAATATCCTGTGAATCAGACGATGCCCCTCGGACTGGTTCGCTCGGTCATTCTGGATGAACTTCAGGAAGATTACCCGGAGCTGGATACGACAGGTTACATCTGCCTGACCGACTTGAATGAATACCGCGGTCGTTATATGCAGCATGCGCTCGAAGCGGAAAAAGGAGAACTAAACGAGCTGGAGAAATCGGTGGTGGAAAGCCTGCGTGAGCAGGAGATCATCAGCCGTAACCTGAACGCCGAATTTTCCAGTAAACGAACCTTTGGAGAGATCGTCGCTGACAAGGTGGCCGAGGCGGGGGGAAGCTGGGTATTTATTCTGGGTTTTGGGCTGTTTATTGTCTGCTGGATCAGCTTGAATTCTGCCTGGATAATAAGCAGCCCCTATGATCCCTTTCCTTACATTTTGTTAAATTTGCTGCTATCCTGCCTCGCGGCAATTCAGGCTCCCGTCATTATGATGAGCCAGAAAAGACAGGAGAATAAGGATCGCCTGCAGGCGGAACACGACTATCGGATTAATCTTAAGACCGAATTAGAGGTCCGACATTTGCATGCGAAAATTGATCTCCTGTTGACTCACCAATGGGAGCGTTTGTTGACCATCCAGCAGTTGCAGACCGATTTGATCACCGAAATTGCCGAGAAGAAACAGAAGTGAAACCAGGGTGCGATTTTCACCCCTCCACTGTAGAACTTTTTTCGCGAATTCGTGTCCAAATGATGGGCGTTCCTGAATCTTCCACTGGAATCTGATTTCAGAACTGTGAACAATTCAATAGCTCGAATTCAGTCGTTAAAAAGAAGGCTTTTTTCAGATGAATCCTCATCGTGTCGTTGTTATCGGTGGAGGCTTTGGCGGGCTGTTTGCAGCTCGTTCCTTAAAGAAAGATCAGGTCGATGTTACCCTGATTGACCGTCGTAATTTCCATCTGTTCCAGCCCCTGCTCTACCAGGTGGCAACAGGAGCACTCTCGCCGGCGAATATCGCGGCCCCGCTCCGGTCAATCCTGGAACGACAACAGAACACCCGTGTACTTCTGGATGAAGTCATCGATTTTGATGTCGCACAGAAAGTGGTGATTTGTGAGGAAGGCCGCATTCCCTACGACACCTTGATTGTGGCTGCCGGCTCAACGCATTCCTACTTCGGGCATGACGAGTGGGAAGAGTTTGCACCTGGGCTCAAAACCATCGAGGACGCGACTCACATTCGCCATCGAATTCTGTACGCCTTTGAAGCGGCTGAGAAAGAGACTGACCCGGAAAAGCGTCGCGCCTGGTTAACATTCGTCGTCGTTGGTGCGGGTCCGACCGGCTGCGAACTGGCAGGAGCGATCGCCGAAATCGCCCACCACACCTTAAAGCGGGAGTTCCGCTCGATCGATCCTGCTGATGCAACGCTCCTGATTGTCGAAGCCGGCCCTGCCCCACTCGCGATGTACCATGCGGATCTCATCGCCAAGGCGAGGAAAGCACTCGAAGCTCGAGATATCGAATTACGCACCGGTACTAAACTGGTCGATGTCGGTCCCGGTTACGTTGAAGTCCAATCTGTTGAGAATGAATCCACCACAGAACAGATTAATACCCACACCGTCATCTGGGCAGCGGGTGTCAAAGCCTCCCTCTGGCGGAATCCCTGGCCGAAAAAACATCCGTCGAATTAACGCGTGTGGTAAAATTCCGGTCGAAGCCAACCTCACCCTGGCAGAACATCCTGAAATATTCGTCATTGGTGATATGGCGCATGCTCTCGATGAAAACGGAAAACCTCTTCCCGGATTAGCCCCCGTCGCCATGCAGCAGGGTGAATACGTAGCCCGATCAATTCGAACACGCTTAAAAGGTGATCCGGCTCCCGAGCCTTTTGTCTATAAAGACCATGGCAGTATGGCCACAATTGGTCGTGGTTCAGCCATTGCTCAGGTGGGCCGCTGGAAGTTGAGTGGTTATGTCGCCTGGTTACTCTGGCTCTTCGTGCATATCATGCAGATCGTCCAATTCGAAAACCGCCTGCTAGTGCTGACCCAATGGAGCTGGCACTACCTGACCTTCAACCGCTCCGCCCGCCTCATCACCGGCAACGACGAAGAGGAAGAGGAAAACGTCTACGCAGTGCATGAGATGCATAAGTGAGCAGGACGCTGTTCTAAAGACAATCAACTGCTGATCAGATCTGTATTCGCTTTATGGGCTGAACTTACCAAAGGAATATTATTTATATCATCAGCGAGCAAAATCGAAATTCTCTACAGACAATCCATTATCTTTTAAATACTCAAAAAGCTCATTTGTATCTTCAAACTTCATGTGTACGTCTCGAGTATAAAGATATTCATTGCGTTGATTACCATCTTTACACTCTTCCCATGTCAGGACTATTTTGTCAGCGTGTTTCCAGATCTGTATTAAACCCACAAGAGGTTCATTCCTGTAGTCCTGGCTGAGAACGTGAAGGTTATTTATTGAATCGATAAACTTCTTGTCGTCCATATAACAAGTACCTCGTTTGTCAGAACTCGCCCAAATAACTCATTCAAACCCTCCCCAATAACAATCTTGGTGAGGTTCACCGGGATGGCTTGCAGTCTGTACCTATCTAATGGGTAAGTCGCCATATCGGAAAAAGATCGGGTTGTTGTCAGGGTCTGGAAGTAATTCGGATTCTTGTGGATTCAATGCTCCATTGAGAAATTCTTCGTCTTCTGTCAGCTCAATATACCAGGGTTTAGAATTCCCGGCCCAGTAAGAAAAGTTCGCTAACACCCGAGTTAAACGCCAATCAGGGTGCAGAGTTGAGTGTTTCTGAATTTCAGCCAGCAAGGGGTGTTTTTTGTCGAACATCTCATCGTTTCGGAATATTGATCGACTGGGTGTCACTTCCTGCCAACCCAAAATAGACTGCATCAACTCTTCGTCACTAGCACTGTAAGCGACTGAATCCGGTTTGTTTACCGGAGGATACAGCGATACAACCATCGATATCGCCTGACCAATTCGAGTGGCATCATTATACCTTATTAACTGCTCAACAGAGTTAAGCAATTCTCGACGGAATGTATTCATATTTGAGGCTCGTAGGTCGTGCCTGAATTGGTAAAGCTCTCTTGCTGACATCTTATTGACAAACGAGTTCATCGACTGTTAATTGGTTAATACCAGTTCGGAATAGAGAATCAGCAACTCTTATTATGATGGAGATTAACTATGAAGACATGGTCAATAGTCTCAGAGGACTGTCTGTTAGAAAGTGGAATCAAGCTTAGCGTTCTTGTTCAGCAATAATGATTCCAGTATTCTTCCGGCACTTTATCTCGCTTCATCAACTCAAACGTGATTTGTTTCCAGTTCTTTTGTCCCTATTAATGTAATCAATGAAATCCATAATTGTAGCATTCTCTGTGATTCTTCGGATATGTTGTAGAACGTATTCTTCTATTTCCCATCGGTCGTCTGAATTGTCGAAGAATGCCAAGTAAGCGGGGTATGGGCCATGGTACTGAATGAAATGTACTTCAAGTATCATAGGGACTCTAAAATTTTGTATCGGTGTTTTGATTATTTCGAGAATCCAGCTCAACAAACATACTGCGAATTCCACATTATGTGGAGCTGAGGATAACTCATTCAGCTGTTCTGGCTCTATCACATGATTGAAGTTCATGTTGTGCATGTCCATCAGAGTAACTTTCTCTGGATATCTGGTATGGGCGATTATTCTTCGCTTCCAGTAAATCTATCCGGTGATGAAATAATCGAGTTGGTGACCGACCTATTTTCAGTTCCTTCAAGAAAGCCTGTAATGTTTCTGGCCGGCTGATTGCGATGATGAACTTATCTGACTACCAGAAAATTATCCTCAGATAAATCGTTTTCATTCAAATACTTTATTATCGAATCAATGTCATCGAAGACAGAGCGATAATCTTTTGTGTACTCATTTTCGTTATACATATCTTCTTCTTCGAATTCCTCCCATGTTAAGATGAATTCCTCTCCGTGTTTCCAAATATGTATCAGTCCACAAATAGGGGGCTTTTCATAAGAATGAAAAATGGTCTTCCCACTGTTGAGACAGTTTACAAAAGCTGAGTTTCGCATGTGCTTCTTGATGTTACATAAAATGAACTGCAAATATCAGTTTTTAGGATTTAGTCATCGGCATAAGCGGGCCATTCAAGCGGATCTGGTTTGATCTCGTATTCCTGTGGGTTGCAGGCACCTTGGAGAAATATTTCATCATCAGTGTTGATCAAAAACCAGGGGCGGGACGTTCCTGCCCATCCTGAAAACAAAGCTAATATACGTCCAATTGTCCAGCCTGGTTTTAGTTCTGAATAAATTCTGACTTTTTCCAATAGCTCCTGTCTGCACTTATTCGTCTTCGATGCATCGCCGCTTGATTTGTCTGTTATATCATGCCATCTGGAGAATGAATGAACTAGTTCCAGGTCAGATGCTTTGTAAGCTCTTAACTCAGAGTTCTCAGGAACAGGGAATGCGGACAAGGTAATGCAGAGTAACTGTCCTAATCTCATCTCAGGATAGAGAGTACCCATTTTTTCAATCATTTCCAGAAGATGTATTCGATTAGAGTCCATGAAGAATTCCATCGCAATGAAATGAGTGTCATCTAAGATAAATGTTCGGGTGAGAAGTTCAACTCAGGGTCTGAAACTCCATGCTGGAGAATCATCCAATATGAGCTCAAGTTGATCATCATTGTTGATAATCTCAAGATGATGATCGGCTGTTGATATCAACAAACCATTCTGACTTGTAATTACAGACTTAAGAATCGCACCATTAAATTGGTTGAGTATGTGTGCTCGGAGTTCCTGATTGGTTGACTCAGGGATCCCTTTACGAATTGAAATACCACCATCACCTGCACATGCGAGAATAAATGGCTTTCCGTTTTCTAGTTCTATGATAACACTGACTGGAGTATTAAAGGTGGTTGAATCATCTGTCCATAGCTCAATAGAAAGTCGTTTGATCGTTTCACCAATCCGGTGTTGTAATATTTCTGAATTTTTCATCTGGATTGGGTTCCTCAAGTGATGAGATGTGAGCCTTCAGCTTCGTAGGGTTCAATGTCTGGGCAGGTTTCGGTCGAGAAGTTCTCCGAGTCTCCTCCCGGCCCTGTTCCCTCCAATCAGTGAATCTTTAAATAAGCAACAACTGCTTGTTCCTCCCTGCTACTTGCTTTAGGATGAATTCTGGCAATATGTTTCATGCTGGTTCATTTTGATCACGAAAGCAAGTTAACCATGGATCGCCGTGAATTTCTTACTCGGACTGCATATTCAGCTGGTGTTGCTACCCTACTGGCGAACTACGCTCTTCCGACAAGTGCAGCAGAAGCTAGCTCCAGGTTCAAAATGAACTTTGCGCCCCACTTCGGCATGTTCGAGCAGTCTGCCGGTGAGGATCTTGTAGATCAACTCAAATTTGCTGCTGATCAGGGTTTCGCTGCCTGGGAAGATAACCGGATGAAACTTCGTCCGTTGGAGGACCAGAACCGCATCGCGGGGGCGATGGAAAAACTAGGTATCCGGATGGGCGTCATTTCTGCGACGCTTGATCTGAAAGATAAGATCAATTTTACGAGTGAAGATGCAGCAGCCCGAGAAGAGATTCTGCAACATATCAGTGAAACAGTTGAAGTTGCTAGGCGGCTCAATGTCAAGTGGCTCACAGTGGTGCCCGGATTGGAAAATCCTCGCTTGCCCTACGAGTACCAGATGGTGAACTGCATTGAGTTATTAAAGCAATGTTGTGATCTCCTTGAACCGCATGAATTGACGATGGTGCTGGAACCGCTGAACCATTTTGCGGATCACCCGGGAATGTTTCTGAAAACGTCTCCCCAGGCCTTTCTACTCTGTAAAGCGGTTAATCACCCTTCCTGTAAAATCCTGTTCGATATTTATCATCAACAGATCTCTGAGGGAAACCTGATTCCCAACATCGATCAGTGTTGGTCGGAAATTGGTTATTTCCAGGCGGGAGACAATCCGGGACGTAATGAACCGGGGACCGGCGAGATCAATTACAAAAACGTCTTTCAACACATCTCCAATAAAGGTTTCACCGGCATTGTGGGTATGGAACACAGCAATTCCAAACCCGGTCAAGCAGGTGAACAGGCCGTGATTGACGCGTATCGCGCTGTTGATCCGGTTTGAAAGAGAGCGCAGGTTTATCGCTCACTTTTTAAGAGCTTTATGAGACCCGTCGCAGCTGGGTAGTTTATTGGAGAGGCCGCAGATGCAGTCGTGGATTCCCTTTCCTGCCAGAATGCGGTCGGTCTCTTTGTTGATTCTGGCGATGCGACTTTTGGATTGTTTCGCTCCATTGAAAAACAGGATATAGCCGCGCTGACGTCCCGGGGTTAAGGCTTCGAAAGCTTTTTTGAGCTTAGGCTGACGTTTGAACTCGTCTTGTAGTTCCGGTGGGAAGTCCAGATCTCCTTTCTGATCGAAATCGACTTTCAAACCTTTTTGCTGAATCTGAATAGCTTCTGAAATATACTTTTTCAGAATCGGTTCCAGTTCTACGATTTTATCGACACTCCTGAAGCGAATCACGCGTGCTGATTGTGAGTTCTCGCCAGGTTTGCTCAGGACTTGATGCTTGTCTTTCAGGAGTACCCTTGAAAAAGCTGAGAGTGCAACTCTCTTCAGGCTACTCAAAATCAGCACATTATTGTTCTCGAAAGTGTAGCAAGAGTGCCACTTGAACTCTTCTTTCAACTCTGTTGTCAACAGAATCTGACGCAGGAGTGTGAGTTCTTTCTTCCAGGTTGAAGAAGAGTCGATGTAAGTCTGGACTTGTTGATTCTTTCCGGTCATATCACCTCTATCTGAAGTTAAATCCAATAACAGAGCTCATTCAAAAGCAATATACTCTTCCTGAAGTAGACTCTCCAGACTCAACTTCTGAAAGTTATTCAAGATCAAGAGCAGGATCATTATTGATCTCGACCGGGGGCTCGACTTAAACTTGTGATTGAGTCCTGGCTACCTGTCTGTTTACCTGCCTGATCGGGTAAAAGCCGTACGCATCAGCATTGAACCTGAATCCTGGTTGTGGCTGTTCTCAAGCCCGCAATTAAAGGTTCGCCGCAATTAAGGGTTCAATGTGACCCATCAGAGGGTTTCAGGACGACTAATGGATGAGACGACTATGAATTCAACATCAAAAGTAGTGGGGATCGGAGAGATCCTCTGGGATATGTTTCCGGATGGATCCCGTTTGGGAGGGGCGCCAGCAAATTTCGCCTGTCATTGCTTTCAACTCGGAGGCGACTCCTGCCCAGTCAGTTGCGTGGGTGTTGATGAACTGGGTGAGCGAACACGAACAGAACTTTCAAAACTCGGTGTAGAGACCGAGTATGTGCAGGAGAGTTCGAGTTATCCAACCGGCAAAGTCATGGTTAAGCTCGATGACAAAGGAAAACCAACTTACGAAATCATCGAAGGGGTCGCCTGGGATCACATCGCCTTTACCCCAGAACTGAAAGCTCTCGCCTCGACTCTTGATGCGGCCTGCTTCGGCAGTTTATCACAGCGTTCCGCTGAAACGCGGGAAACTGTTCGTGCTTTTCTGCAGCAGATGCCTGCGCAGTCGATCAAAATCTTTGACGTCAATCTGCGAACCCCTTTTTATTCAAAAGAAGTCATCGAAGAATCACTTCAACTGGCTACCATTCTGAAACTGAGTGATGAAGAACTTCCTGTTCTCGCTGAGTATTTTAATTTGCAGGGTTCTCCAACAGAACAATTAGCTCTACTGCGCGAACATTTTGATCTCAAGCTTGTTGCCTACACCCGCGGGAGTGAAGGAAGCATACTCGTCGCCAAGGGTGAAGTGAACATGACCCCTGGTTTAAGCATCACCCCTGTTGATTCTGTGGGGGCAGGAGATTCATTCACTGCTGCCTTGTGTATGGGGCTTCTTAAAGGTTACTCCCTTCCCCAGGTGAACGCCTTCGCGAATCAAGTCGCCGCCTTCGTTTGTTCAAATAAAGGGGCCTGCCCCGAATTGCCAGATCATTTGAAATTGGGATAACCTCCAAAAGCCTGTTTTTTTAAGATCTGCTGCTGCATCGATTTGATGGTTGCTAATCCTCTGGTACGATGTTTTCTGTCCTAATGAAAGCACTCGAAGTATTGGAGACAGCATGTCCAGAGAATTTCGGACTCGCCTCAAAGCCGGCGAGAAACTACTTGGTACCATGGTCACCTTGTCCACGCCTGCGACTGCAGAGATACTGGCCGGCATAGGTTTTGACTGGTTGTTTATCGATGGGGAGCATGGACCGCTGGAAACGGGCGAAATCCTTTCGATATTGCAGGTGGTTGATCATAAAGGTGCCTGTCTGGTAAGAGTTCCTGCGCTCGGCGAGACGGCCATCAAGAAAATGCTCGATCTGGGTGCGGCCGGTATCATTGTTCCGCAGGTGAATACCGCTGAGCAGGCGGCCGATGTGGTCCGGTTCTCGCGTTACGCTCCTCTGGGGGCACGTGGGGTAGGTCTGGCTCGCGCGCATGGTTATGGAATGTCGTTCCAGGATTATCTGGATAATGCCAACGAAAGTGTTTCCGTTGTCGTGCAGGCGGAACATGCACAGGCTGTGGAGAATATCGAATCGATTGTGAAAGTCCCCGGTGTCGATGCGGTCTTGTTGGGTCCTTATGATCTCTCGGCCAGCCTGGGGCATACGGGTGAGCTTGATCATCCGACTGTAGTGGAAGCCATTGATCATATCACTGAAACCTGCCTTAAAGCCTCCATGCCCCTCGGTTACTTCGGGGTGAATGCCAAAGCTGTTCAACCCTTCATCGATCGGGGTTACAGCCTGATCGTAGCGGGGGTCGACACCCTGCTGCTGGGTAGCTCTGCGAATCGACTGCTCAACGAACTTCGTTGAATCGGCGCTTAAATTCATTCGGGGGACATAGTGATGGCCAGAACTCTCTTCACCGGCGTGCAGATTCTTGATTGCTCGGGAGCCGATCCTTTTCCGGGTGATGTCCTCGTTGAAGGGAACCGAATCACGGCTGTTGTTACTTCAGACCAGAAGTTGAGCCCGGAGGGGGCGACATTGGTTGATGGTGGTGGAACTGCCGTCTTGATGCCGGGGTTGATCGAGTCTCATTCGCATTTAAGTATCGACAATGCAGGTGGTCTGGCCGAGATCGGCATGAGTCCTCCAGAAGAGACAACTCTGATTGCCATGTCGAATGCGAAGTTGTATCTCGATCATGGAATCACCAGTTGTATCAGTGCCGCCTCAGCCAAACCCCGCACAGATGTGGTGATTCGGAATGCAATTAACGAAGGACGCATCCCCGGTCCCCGCCTGTTGGCGGCGACTCCCTGGTTGACAGTCACTGGTGGTCTCGGTGACATGCGGACCTTGCACATGCCGGATGTTTCGTCGATGGCGATTATGGTTGATGGTCCGGAAAACTTCCGACGTGTTACGCGTGAATTGATTCGTGAAGGAGTCGATATCGTCAAGCTTGTGATCTCGGGAGATACTTTCGTTCCGCACGCACCTTCTGAGTCGACAGTGATGAGCGAAGCGGAAGTGGCTGCTGCAGCGGAAGTCGTGCACGCCCACGGTAAGCGGATGAGTGCTCATGCTCGCAGTGCAGACTCTGTCAAGCTCGCTGTGCGCTACGGAATCAAGGTGATTTATCACGCCAACTTCGTCGATGAGGAAGCACTCGATTTACTGGAAGAGAATAAGGACTGGGTTTTTGTCAGTCCGAATATTGGTTTCACCGCCATCGCGGCCGAGGGTGGCCGGGGAGCGTTTACACCGGAACAGGTGATCGAACTTGGTTTTAAAGAGGAACTGGCCGGAGCAGCACAAGGTCTGGTGGAACTTCGAAAAAGAGGTGTAAAGATTCTCGGTGGGGGTGATTATGGTTTCAGTCTGACTCCGCATGGTGACAATGCCCGTGACCTTGATCACCTGATTAACTATTGCGGTTTGACCCCGATGGAATCGCTGCTCACCATGACAAAAAACGGCGGCGCTTGCAATGGACCTCCCGATGAACTTGGACAAATCAAACCAGGCTGCCTGGCCGACCTCTTACTCCTGAGCAAGTCCCCCTGCCCGATCCCAAGGTACTGCTGGACCGGGATAATCTTCTGGCCGTGATGAAGGATGGGGAGTTTCATAAGGAACCTTCAAGCTTGCGTTTAACTCACTGAGTCGTGAGGCTTTATGGCTTGATAATGCTTTGAGTAATGATGCAATATGTACTACTAAATGAATAGTAGGTGGACTGAAGTGAACCTGGTGATGGTTGATAGGGTTGTGCGGGTACTAGTGATGAGATCCTGAGAAATCAATTGGAGCGATCTTATCTTTAATATCTTGCTTTCCAATCGAAGTTGTTCTTCCGATTGTGATTAAAAGCATGCGGTTATTGTTTGTATCGCCGGATATCCTGTTTGAATGTCTCGGATCACAATTCATGGATGTAAAATCTACAAGCAAAAGTACATTATCACTCAGAGATTACTCTGTGGTGTATCTGTTAATATTTTCAATGCTCTGCTCCGGGTGTAAATCTCCTGACAGCCGTGCGAATCGTGGGTATGTAAATTCCGAAATTCGTTGCGCACGAAGCATTCTATTTCTTGCGATAATGATTCAGGTGAGGTTCTGATTCCTCCGGGAGTCAACCTGCAGGATGGATTGACTGAAGACGAAGCGGTTGCTGTGGCATTGTGGAACAACCAGACTTTTCTGGCGACATTGTCGAATCTGGGAATTGCACGAGGTGATCTGGTTCAGGCTGGTTTACTAACGAACCCCCAGTTGAATTTATTGTTTCCACCGATAGGTACAAAACAGTTGGAGTGGACATTATACGCTCCACTTGAAGCTCTGATTTTGCAAACATCGTATAGAAATCGCCGAGCGGGATTTCCAGCATAGCGAATGAGCTCGTTCAGAATGGGTTGAATGTTGCCCGTGATACACGTGTCGCCTATGCCGATTTTATGCTTGCCCAGGAACGCTATGAATTTGCCCGCGAGATGGTTCAACTCAGGACTGGTCTGGCCGATCTGGCTCAGAAGCGACTCAATGCTGGCGACATTGGCGAGCTCGAGGTAATAACCGTTCGGGTCGATGCGGATCGTAGTCGAACAGATGCCGCAGGGTTCCTGCATGCTGTCGACTTTGCGGAAGCTAATTTGAAAAATATGATGGGAATCGCCAGTCTCAATATTAAATTGATTCCACAAGATGCAAACCTCCCTGCCGTGGTTAGCGTGGATGTCGATTCCATGATTCAGGAAGCGATTGCGATTCGTCCCGATGTAAAGGCTGCCAGAATCTCCAGGCAGGCGGCCCTCAAACGAATTGAATTAGCAAAAAAATCATTCCTTAGAATCGACGCCGTTGCTGATGGTAACCATGGAGGAGCTGGACCAAGTAATGTTGGTCCCGGATTGCGGTTTGAGATTCCAATCTTCAATCGAAATCAGGGTCTGATTATTCGTTCTGAATGGTCACTTGACCAAGCTAATCATAATTACTACGCCATTCGTGATCAGGTCATTACTGATGTCCGAACCGCCCACGCGAATTTATTACAGGCACAGGAAAGCCTTGTTGTATTGCGAACCGATGTATTACCTGCATTAGAAGAATCTGTGCAGCTTGCAGAATCATCTTACCGGGATGGGGGCGACACATATCTGTTTGTGTTGCAATCTTTAAGTCAGTTCCTGGATGCTCGTGTACAAGAGATACAATTTGAAGCAGCTCTCCGAAAGGCAATTGCTGAACTCGAACGTGGAGTAGGTAAGAAAATATTCTCTGAGGCAGTTACGATCTCAGATGCCCCTCCCAGTACAGATTTGATAAAAACAAATCCAGAAAATGATGTCGAACAAGTGGCAGACTCAACCCTTCAACTGTCCGATTATGAAACTGATTTGTCGGATTTTCACTTCGAAAGTCTGGAAGAGACAGTCTTCACCAATCAGAACTCTCTTCCTCCCGTAATTGAGAGACCGGAGAATTAATGGGCGGAAATTGCTCCCTTCTATGATGAGTAGTTAGTAGCGATCAGTTTTCCGACCATTTCCGAATAAGGCAATGAGAATCATGTGTATGAGAAATATCTCTCTGGTTTTAGCTTTAATCGTCGTCTGCATGCTGGGGTGTGCAAACGATAAAAGTAAGAGTTCTAAGGCTGACAAACATTCACCCGCCAAAGTGGAGATGTTGCCTAAAGAATCGAACCTGGCGAATGTCACGTTAACTCCCGAAGCTTTCGAACGATTGGGGGTGACGACTGCTACGGCAAAGATAGAGCCAGTTTCACGTACCAAGACCTTTGGAGGAGAAATTACTATTCCTCCCGGAGAGCAGGCAGTTATTGTTGCTCCTGTATCCGGTACGATTCAGTTGCCGGAACGGTCCTCACTTCCGAAACCTGGCACTGCAGTTGAGCGTGGTTTGCAAGTCATCAAATTTATTCCTTTGCTGACTCCGGAACGATTTGTGCCAACAGCTGCCGAACGTTCCCAGATTGTGAATGCACAGGCTTCAATGATTTCACTGCAGATGACCGCAGATGGTGATATTAAACTGAGCATCGAGGAAGTCAATGCCGCCAGAATTGCTTTGAATCGAGCACAAACTCTCTTGAAGGATCGTGTCGGGAGTCAGCGGGCAGTAGATGATGCCCAGGCACAACTCGCACTTGCTGAGGCTCGTTATAAGGTTGCCAGTGAACGCAAAAAAGTCTTAGACAAACTGACAGAAGATATGGAGAACGGTAAAGCGACCCCCATTCCAATCAGCTCACCCATTTCCGGTATCATCCGTTCTTTACCTGTGACGCCGGGTCAGATTGTCTCCACTGGAAGTACACTCTTTGAAGTGGTGAATCTGGAGGAAGTCTGGATTCGTGTTCCAGTTTATGTTGGGTTACTTAAAACTTTGAACCTGGGTCATACTGCTCGTGTTCAGCTCTTTGGTGAGGAACAACAGGGACAATCGGTCGAAGTCGAACCTGTAACAGCACCACCCGCAGCCGACCCCCTCTCTTCAACGGCAGATTTGTTCTATAAGTTACCCAACCCGGATGGACGTTATCGACCGGGTGAAAAGCTCTCTGTAACAATTGTGCAGCAAGGGACAGCAGATCAGTTAGTTGTGCCAGTGAACTCAATTCTGTTTGACATAGATGGTGGGACCTGGGTTTATGAAAAAACTGGTGAACTTCAATTCCGTCGTGCCCGTGTCGAATTAGAAAAAACGACAACAGATTACGCCATTATCAATCGTGGAATTTCCTCGGGAACGGAAGTAGTTGTTGATGGGGCTGCTGAGATCTTCGGTACAGAATTCGGGGCAGGAAAGTAATTCATGAATTGGCTCATTTCGACTGCATTACACTTCCGGGTTTTGATCGTCGGGTTGGCACTCGCGCTGATCGTCGTTGGAATTCAGAAGTCCAAAGATGTTCCCCTGGATGTATTCCCGGAATTCGCTCCCCCGATTGTCGAGATACAGACGGAAGCACCTGGAGTTTCAACTGAGGAAGTGGAAAGCCTGATTAGTGTACCGATCGAAAATGCGATGAACGGAATCCGTTCGTCGATACGATCCGATCAAGTCGGTATTGGGGCTCTCCTCGGTGAGGATGATTTTCAAACGGGGTACTGATCTGATCATGGCCCGCCAACTGGTCCAGGAACGTTTGGCATTGGCCTCAAGAAGCTTACCGACTGTCTCTCGTCAACCGGTTATTCTGCCTCCCCTTTCGTCCTTAAGCCGTGCGATGAAGATCGGCTTGACTTCGGAAAAGCATTCTCAGATGGAATTAACACTGCTTTCCAAGTGGACAATTCGTCCCAAGCTGATGTCAATCGAGGGCGTGGCCAATGTCGCAATCTGGGGAGATTATGATAAGCAGTTCCAGGTTCTAGTGAATCTGAACGTTTACGTGCACATGAACTGACTTTAACCGAGGTCTCTCAAGCAGTACAAAAATCGACAACGCTGGGATCGGGTGGTTTCATCGATGTTGCCAATCAGCGAATGTCATTGCGTCAGGAATCAGCAGTCTCCACACCGGAAGATCTCGCCGAAACAGTAGTGGCGTGGAAAAACGGTGCCCCGCTTCGACTCGGGGATGTGGCGGAAGTGCAAGTCGGATCTCCTCAACCAATTGGTGACGCGATCATTAACAGTCAGCGCGGAATTATGCTGATTGTCGAGAAACAGCCCTGGGCCAACACACTGGATGTGACTCGTGAAGTCGAAGCGGCCATGGAAGAGTTGGCTCCAGCCCTGCCCGGTGTTGCTGTTGATACCACGATTTTTCGACCCGCAACGTTTATCGAACGAGCGGCTGGATAACCTGACCCATTCCTTATTGATTGGTTGTGTTCTCGTAATTGTGGTGCTTTGTTTCTTTTTGTTTGATTGGCGTGCTGCATTAATCAGTAGTCTGGCAATTCCCTCTCACTGATCACCGCTGTTATGGTTCTCTACTACCGGGGGGGACTATTAATACCATGGTGCTTGCCGGTCTGATTATTGCCCTCGGTGAAGTTGTTGATGATGCAATCATTGATGTGGAAAATATTCAACGTCGTTTGAGGTTGAATCGCGAGGCAGGGAATCCAAAATCAACTTTTCAGGTTGTCCTGGAAGCTTCGATGGAAGTCCGTAGCGCGTCGTTTATGCCAGTGTCATAGTGGTGCTCACTTTGATTCCAGTATTCTTTCTGGAAGGTCTCGCGGGTTCTTTTTTTCAGCCACTCGCAGCCTCTTATGTGTTGGCGATTATGGCCTCTCTGGCTGTTGCGTTAACGGTCACCCCTGCACTCTCTATGATTCTGCTTCCACGCAGCAAAGATTTGACACACCGCGATTCACCTGTCGTACGAATTCTTAAGGGAATCTACGGTTCGATTCTGCCATTGTTGATCAAACGTGCGATAGCAGCCACGTTGATAGTGGTATGTCTGTTAGGAGTTTCAGGGGCATCGGTACTATTTTTGGGTGAGGAACTTCTGCCAAAGTTCAAGGAAACAGATTTCCTGATGCACTGGGTCGAGAAGCCGGGGATTGGAATCGAACCGATGAATCGGATTACGATTCGTGCCAGCGAAGAAATGATGGCTGTGGAAGGTGTACGTAATTTTGGTGCTCATATTGGACGGGCGGAAGTCGCAGACGAAGTGGTCAGTCCCAACTTCACAGAACTCTGGATCAGCATTGATGAGGATGTCGACTACGATAAAACAGTTGCCAAGGTGCAAGAGATTGTCGATGGATATCCAGGTCTCTATCGCGACCTTTTAACCTATCTGACTGAACGTATTAAAGAAGTCCTCTCCGGTTCCAGCGGAGCGATAGTCGTCCGTATCTATGGTCCCAATCTGGAGCAATTACGAGAAACAACCCAGGAAGTCTCCCAGAGCAATGGAATCTGTACCTGGCGTGACTGGACTCAAAGTCGAAACACAAGTTGAAGTGCCCCAGGTTGTTGTTCGTGTGCGACACGAAGATGCACGTATCTTTGGTCTTACTCCTGGAGATATTTCTTCCGCCACGTCCGCTCTTATTAATGGTGTGCAGGTAGGTGAAGTCTTTGAAGATCAGATGATCTTTCGTGTCATGCTCTGGGGAGAAGAATCGGTGCGGCGACGTTAACGCACTACGAAACCTGATGATCGATACTCCCTCGGGGGCTCAGATTGCTTTGAAAGATGTTGCCGATATCACTATTGAACCAGCCCCGAATGTAATTACTCGCGAAGGTTCTTCGCGTAAGATCGATGTGATCTGTAATGTGATAGACAGAGACCTGGGAAGCGTGGCTGCTGAAATTGAAGCTGCCGTTAAAGAAAACGTCGAATTTCAAAGGGTTATCATCCAGAGTTCCTGGGTGAGTTCGCCGAGGCGACTGCCGCGCGACAACGACTTCTGTTCCTATCATTATTCTCAGCGATTGGGATTTTCCTGTTGTTGTACGCTGACTTTCAGGCGATTCGACCCGCATTGCTGATCTTCCTGACTTTGCCCTTCGCCATGATTGGGGGTATCGCGGGTGTTTACCTGTGTGGAGGAATTATCTCTCTTGGTTCACTGATCGGTTTTGTCACAGTTCTTGGTGTGGCCGCCAGAAACGGAATTATGATGATCGATCATTATCGGCACTTGCAGAAAGAGGAAGGCGTAGCGTTCGGAACAGAATTAATCATCCGCGGAGCCTCCGAACGACTTTCTCCAATTCTGATGACAGCCCTGACGACAGGCCTCGCCCTGATCCCGATTATTATTGGTGGAAACATTCCCGGTCACGAGATCGAATACCCAATGGCCTTCGTGATCCTGGGAGGGCTCGTCACAGCGACGCTACTTAACCTGCTGGTAATTCCCACTTTTTACTTCGCTTTAATGAAACCAGGTTCGCAATCAGAGTCTAATGATTTGTGATAAGACTGCTGGTTAACCAGATCACTGGAGTATCGAATCAATATAAGTCTGGAATTACTGGCTTTAAAGACGAAATGAATCGAATTCAATGAAGATTCTCGAGCCATCTCGCCAATCGTGCGGATAAAATATCAGCGTGATAAAGCCGCTTTTGCCTGTTGTTCACGATACTCCTTGAGTTGTTCTTCCGTGAGTTCGTGATCGGTGATCTGGATCGTCACCTTGTCAATTTCACCGGTGAACTTGAAGGGGACCTGGTAGTCCTCGCTAATCGGTGTTCCGGTATCCTCGCCAATGTCGAGAGTTTCATCGAGTGACATGCGGAAAGGAATGGTATGGGGAAGCTCATTGGAAGCGACTTTGTTTCCATCAATGGATAACGTGGCTGTCCCTCCTTTACCGAGGCCACCCCCCGCATAGTTGAAGTCGAGTGTCACGATGTGTTTTCCAGGTTTTAAGGCCTCTGGGCTTTCGACACGATAGCGTTCAACGTCGCAGAGGTTGTAGACAAAGACGGGTTTGTTCTCCAGGACATAAAGTCCGACCCCTGCGAAGCGACCTCCTTGTGTCATTAACAGGCCTTCTGCCCCCTCCTCTGGAATCTCGACCACAGCATTGATTGCGAACGATTTGTTCTTGAGGTCGGGTGCAGAACCTTCAGGAATGCGGGTCATCCCCTCATAGTAGTCAAACTTTTTTCGACCTCCGGTTAAGCTGGGACGGTTTTTTACATCAAGTCTCTCTGCCTTGCTGTTATCAAGTGGGAGTACATCAAACTTCACCGCTTCGATATAGAAGAGCCGCTGCAACTCTCTGAGTTTATCGGGATGTTTTTCAGCCAGGTTTTCGCTTTCCGAGAAATCGTCGTTGATATTGTAAAGCTCCCACTCATAACCATCGATGATGTCGACTGGAGCGACAACGCTTACCCAGGGTGGTGCGGTTGGTGTGGTGCAGGCGACCCAGCCGTTATCGTAAATCGCCCGGTTCGCGAGCATCTCAAAGTACTGAGTCGTTCGCTTGGAGTCAGCCTCTGTATTGTCCCAGGTGTAGGCCAGGCTTACGCCATCCATCTGGTCCTGGGTAATACCATTGATGGAGTCGGGAGCTGGGAGCCCTGTTGCTTCCAGAATGGTCGGGGTGATATCAATGACGTGATGAAATTGTGAGCAGACTTTTCCCGCATTCTTGATTCTCTTCGGCCATGAAATCACCAGACCGTTGCGAGTTCCACCAAAGTGAGAAGCGACTTGCTTCGTCCACTGAAACGGAGTGTCCATCGCATGTGCCCACCCAATCGGGTAGTGGTTGAACGTTTTCGGACCGCCCAACTCGCTTCTTCGTTTGTAAACCTCATCGAGTGGTACTTCAATATTATTAAAAAATGTCATCTCATTGAGCAGGCCATCGGGACTTCCTTCGGCACTGGCGCCGTTGTCCCCTTGTATATAGATAATCAGTGTGTTGTCGAGTTCCCCTGATTCTTCGATGGCGTCGATGATCTCTCCGAACTGGTGATCAGCATGAGAGAGAGCCGCAGCATAGACCTCCATCATGTGGGCATAGACTTCTTTCTCTTTATCATTGAGTGAATCCCAAGCTCTGATGCCTTTTGATCGCTCGGTCTGCTTGGTTCCCTGTGGAACGACGCCCAGCTTTTTCTGACGGGCGAGTGTTTCCTTACGGACTTCATCCCAGCCCTGATCGAATTTTCCTTTGAATTTGTCGATCCATTCCTTCGGGGCATGATGCGGAGCATGTGCGGTTCCCGTTGCGTAGTAACAGAAGAAAGGCTTATCGGGTGCGACGGCATTCTGCATACGAATCCAGTTGATCGCGCGCTTGGACATGTCTTCATCAAAGTTGTAGTCTGGGTCATCCGCTGGTGGCTCAACCGGCCGTGTGTTTTCAACAATCGCCGGTGACCATTGACTCGTATCACCCCCGACGAAGCCATAGAAGTATTCAAAGCCGAGTCCAACCGGCCACAAGTCGAACGGTCCCGCTTGACTCGTATGCCAGTCCGGTACGTTGTGATTCTTTCCGAACCAGGCTGTGTTATAACCGTTGTACTTCAGAATCTGACCAATCGTTCCGCATGATTTACGTACCAGCGTATTGTAACCGGGGTAGCCAACCCCGATTTCCATGATACCGCCGGTTGATACATGATGGTGATTTCGACCTGTGATCAGCGCTGCACGTGTAGGTGAGCAGAGAGCTGTAGTGTGAAACTGGTTGTAACGCAAACCTGACTTGGCGAGACGATCGAATGTGGGCGTCGGAATGGGACCGCCGAAGGTGCTGCTGGCACCAAAACCGACATCGTCGGTGAGAATGATGAGAACGTTAGGCGCGTCATCTGGAGCCTTGACTTCAACCGGAAAATCCTTGGTTGACTCCGCCGGGGTGAGCCCGATTTTGCCTTGAAAAGGAGATTGGGGGATAGGCAACGAAGTACGATTGAATTCAGCCCCAAAGCAGGTGAGCGAAGAGATGAAAGTCCAGGTAAAGCAGAAGAACGTACGGAAATTCATGATGATTTCTCCCCTGAATGGCGCTTTTGTTATGGGACTAAACTTCCTTGCTCTAAAATGCGTATCTTCCTTATTGTATCTTCTCGCTTTGGGGCGCCAAACTTTTTAAGTGATATTACTAACCTTCGCGGACATATAAATGTACCAGAAAATCTTCGGGAAACGATCCGGTAGTTCTATCTGAATCTTCAGCCGAGCCGTGTTTCAGAGA
>JAWKUC010000020.1:0-54073 GCA_041398805.1 Planctomycetaceae bacterium
TTGTTTGTGCTCCGTAGTCCATTTGCTTTCGTTCTCTGTAAATCAGTCTGCTGGAAATTTGCCAAAAACATTCGAAATGATATTGATATTTGATAATGTGTAGCGTATCTATATATAGAATGACGATGTATTGAGAGCAGGGTGATCTCTGATTGAGTTTTTGCTTGCCAACTGCCGGCCAGTATTGCGCGGTATTACTCCCCTGCTTTACCACTGTTTCAGGAGGAACTGATGACCGATAAATTCGATTCTCAATTGATGCGCGGTAGCCTCGATTTGATGATCCTCGCCATTCTCGATCGGGAGCCCCAGTACGGTTACTCGATCCAGCAGAAATTGCGGGAGGCCTCGGCCGAGAAAGTCGACTTGAAAGCAGGCACGCTCTATCCCATTCTGCACCGGCTCGAATCGGAAAAGCTGATTCGCAGCAAGTGGGATGAATCTTCGGCCCGTAAACGGAAGTGGTACGAGTTGACTAAAACGGGCCACAAACGGTTACAGCAACAGGCCCAGACCTGGCACGCCTATGTGAACTGTATCCAGTCGCTGTTACCTCCCAAACTCGCTTTGCCAGTTCCTGCGCCTTAGCAGGGTCTACTCAGAAAGGGATTCCCCATGCCCGAGCACGAATTTGAACTGTACCTCTCCCTGCTCTCCAGGTTTCTGAAACTGAATCCACAACAGCGGGAAGAGATCGCGGAAGAGCTTCGCGGTCACCTGGAGATGCGTCTGGAGGATCTCGCTAAAGAGGGCCATACCCGTGAGGAAGCGATTCGGATCGCCCTGGATGAAATGGGCGATGCGGGTGAGCTTGCTAAACACTTCTCAACAATAGCTAAATCACGTCGGAGGAATTTGATCATGCGTTTTACTGTAGGTATGGCTGTCGCTCTCGCTTTTGGTCTGGTGCTGTTTACCGCGTTCTGGAACGAACCCGAACGACCTCAGGGATCGGCAGAACTTCTGGCTCAGAGAAGTGAGTTAGCGGAAGAGGAGCTGCCAGCTCAAGAGGTTACACCCACTTCGGAAAAATTCGTTCTGGCTGAAAAAACCAAGGTGTTTGAAAGTGAAGAATTGAAGCTCTGGGAAGAACGGTTGAGTCGTGAAATTCAACTGGATGTTGAAGGTTTATCGCTGGAGGAAGCACTACAGCAGGTTGAAGATCAGGGTGGCTTCATGATTGTGGTTCATCACTCTGTTACTGATACGGCTGATTTAGGATCGATTGAAATGGAACGCAATTACGGTGGGCTGCCATTGAGAAACATCCTCAACCTTATTTTAGGGCCATCTGAATTAACTTACGCACCCAGGGAAGGTGTGTTGTTCATCATCTCCCGTGAAGAAGCTAAGAGTGATCCAGACCAGCTGCAAATTCGCATGTATGATTGCCGTGATTTTCTGGTGGCAACCACTCCGATAAAAAACAGGAACGATGTTCGCTATTCCAGTGAGCTTGCCCAGAAAATGAAGCACCTGATGAGTCTGGTCATGGAATACCAGGGTGAATGGGAAATCACTGGCGCAGGTGCCGGTAGTATTCAGGCGATGAACGGAATTCTGATCATCAAGCAGACCTCTAGCACACACAACGCCATCGAACGGTTTCTCAATGAGATGCGGAAACCTTATCTGGAAACCAATGCTTCCTCAATGAATATTGAAGAGATCAATTTTGGACCGGAAGAGATGCTGCGAGCAGAACCTACACAGGAGGGGCAACCAGCAAGTTGGGGGGCTCAGACTCAAGGAAACTTATTCTAAGTTGTGGAGTTGAATTATTATCAAATAAAAAGAACTCTGCACCGGGTGAAGCAGGGGAGTCTTTGTGTTTTTAACTCGCAAAGAGGGAATTACTTGTTTGCGGGTTTGTTTTCTTTTTCGGGTTTCTGGAGTGGGAAGGTGCCGCGGATGCCGACGTCTTTCATGTCGGTCCAGTGTTCCCTCGCCAGCATACGGGAGTTGAAGGTCGACATCTTCCGGCAGGCCGGTCGCGAGATCCAGTTGTTGTAGGCTTCGGGTGAACCGAAGGCTTCCACAGCAGGCGGAAGCGGTCAGGACGGGCTTCTTCCACCATCTGTTTCCCTTTGTTCTCTGCTTCCCCGAAGACCGTTTCCTTTCGGCTTCGAGGTCGAGCTGTTTCAGCCGCGATGGTGGCGACCTGGCGGTCGGTTTCGGCCTCGATGGTCTTGTACAGCGGTCCCCCTCTGCTTTCACCTGAGCGACTTTCTTCTGCGTTTCGACACGAACGGTTTCTGAGGCAAGATCGACCTGTTTCTCGGATTCACGCAGGTTCGCTTCTTTCCCTTCGCTGTTTCCTGTTCCTGAATACGGGTCAGTTTCAATTCGTCGGCGATGAAGGCCGTCTGAATTGGTTCGCGAACTTCCTTGAGAATGTAAACGTGCCGTACGAGTCCATACAGCGAGGTGATTTCTTTTTCGCTGAGGACCTTCTCGAACTCTTCGCTGGTCACGTGCTGGAACTTTTCGCGGTCGTCACCAACCAAGCAGTTTCGACAGCCTGGTAGCGAGAACCGTCAGTACAGCAGATTGATTCGATCTGCGGTACGACGACTTTATTCTCGACAGCTTCCACGTTACCGAAGGTTTGATCGCATGGGGTGCCTGTTCCGGCATCAAACCCCAGATGGCGGTGAAGTCGATGTGGATGCTGAAACCATCCGATAGAAGGAACTGAATTCCGCTTGATTCATCGGCGATGGTCGCTTCTCCCTTTTCATCGAGAATCACGCCCCCATTGGGGTCCCGTTTCACTTCCACTTGTATGGTGGTGTGACGGTAACCGACTTCGACGATATCGATCTGTTGTTCTTTACCGTTGATCGGGTAGATTCGGGAGGAAGCACTTTGTCCTGGATACCAGTTTCTTCGTGAGTGGTCGAGTTTTTGGACAGGTTGGTTACGACGCCGACATAACCTGTGGGGATTTCGACCCAACCGGCATGTTTCTCCTGGTTACCGGAAGTGAAGGTTTGTGTTTCCACTACCTGAACTGAGTAACCGTATGGGTTAATGCGGTAACGCCCGGGGTGCAGGACTTTGCGGAGAATCCCTTTATGGTTTACTGCTCCAATGTCTCCTTCGACCAGATATTCGCCATCTGGGAGTAGGGTCACCGAGACATTTGACGGTGACCTGTCCGGGCTGGATGATGATGTCGTCTACGTCGTTCGTTCCACCAGACAGGACAGTGAAGTGACGTCCCGGTCCACTTGCAGTTCCTTGAGGATTCCGACTTCTCCTTCTTCAGCCCAGTAGCCATTCTTGGCAAGGTTTTCTTTTCCAAAGACAAGCGGTCCCTTGTAACGCAGTTGCAGGCTTTGGCCTTCCTGGATGTAGATGCGGTTGATCATCCAGTGGAAGATCAGGAAGCCTGGCACGACAACCACGATGAAGAACGAAGTTAAAGCAAGTGAGAATTTTTATTCATGATTTGTGTTCCTGGTTAATTGATTGAAAGTTGAAGCTTGAAGAGAAAGGACAAGGTTATTGGCCGCTCACTTCAACTTCGGATCTTTGGAACTTTCAGGTGTGGATGGTGTATTCGGTTTGGCTGGTGAACCAGGCGATGTACTGCCCTGTTCCGGCATTACCGAAGTTTTCAAAGACTTTCATCAATGGGCTGTCGGCTGTATTCGACATGATTCGCTTAAAGCCGGGGGCGAGTTTCTGGTAGAGGACATGGGTCGCAAACGCTTCCCCCTTCCCTCCCAGGACTGCCGACTGCGATCTTCCAACCAGCCGCGTCGGCTTCGTTTTCAAAGTTCACAATGGCCGCCTTTCGGCCTGGCTTTTGGAGAGAATCGCTTTCGATCTATCCTGAGCAGCTTCTAACTGAAGTTCAGCCACTTCTTTATCTCGATTGGCTCCTTCGAGGGCGACGGATTGTTTTTCTTCAGCCATGGTAGTGACTTTCACTACTTCTTCAGCAACGGGCCTCCACCAACTGAGTACGTTGTTGGACCAGTGCCGATTCCCGTGCCAGATTGGCTTCCTGCAACTGTTCTTTCTGCTGTTTGTATTGCTGCAAAATCTGGCGGGCGACCTCGCAGTCTCGTAATGGTTTGGCAATGGCATCGGGAGGTTTAATTCGTGTGATCAACGCTTGTACGATTTCAATTCCCTGCTCCGAACAGGTTTTGCGGATGGAATCTTGAAATGCTTCCTGGAAGTCAGCCCGGGTTTCCCCGCTGATGAACTCCCGAGCAGATGACTTTGCTCCCTGCAACCGGCAAAAAGCACGGGCGTTTGGTAAAATCACCTTCGCGATGATCTCTTCGGCGATACGAGCCGAACCCGATTCTGCGGTATCGTTCGTCATGTCGTTGTAGGTCACATAAACTTCAGATGCCTGGTCCGGTTTGACGCGGAACTCAATGATTCCATCCAGAGATATTGGGAAACCATCACCTGGGGAAGGTCATGTCATTGGTTCCCTCGGTCAAGTTGAACCGCTGGCTCCGACAATCGATCGAATTGATCCGATACATATAAGGATTGAGGTAATATGTACCCGCCTCTTTGGTTTCCTGCTGGGTTCCTCGATTCCCTGCTGGCACCAGCGAAGTATTTGGAGTCTCAGGAAGATCGCCAGCCAGATTGGTGACGACTCCTTTATCCGCCGGAATGGATTTTAGGAGGCCAGAGTTCCACAATTTCGAGGTAATCAGTTTAGGACGTGGAGCACTGATCAGCCGTTTTGTTTTCCGTCAACCACAATCGCGTTGATGGTGTAACGTCCGGTTTCAGGTTTAATCTTTGACAATTCCTTTGTGGTCATCAGTCTTGGCTACAAAGTGCCCGCGCGTAGATCGTCTCCATGCAGACGGATACGAACACCATGTGTCCTGGGGGATTTCAACCATGGGATAAAAATTTCCCAGTCCCAGTAATAACAGTTACGGAAGTATCGTCCCTCTTGCAGGACATCCGTTGCAGGCCTTTGTACTCTTCACTGGGGGCGAAGCCTCTTCGCCATTTTGAGGTCAATTCCCGTTTTGGTCGTCAGTACCGCAATGTGATAAACAGGGACGTTGATCACGAAACTGGGTGTAGATCATGTAGACCATGATGATCCCAAAGCCCCATAGGCGATGCCGAAACCAAATTTCTTTAATGAGAAACGAGTACGACGACCTCCCGAATTTTCCTGGGAGGGATCAGGCAGAAAGAAGTCATCTTTTTTCTTACTCATGGAATTTACCTCTGAATGGTATTAACGATTGTCATTGAGACAAAAATGACAACCAGAGCGATGAGAATCGTCAGGAATCTGAAAGGGTAAACAAAACAGAGTGTCCCTGCGAAAACTCCCCAGAGCAGTGGAGAACGGCCCTGATGTTTAGCAAGTTGTACTGTTAAAAGAATCAAGCCTGCAGTAAGCAGGAAATAGATGTAGAACATCGTTGTTTCCCGAGTGGACAGGATTTGCGTAAAACTTATGTCGTGAACGCAGGTTTGTTCGCCAGAGATCCCTGAAAATCGGACCAGTTACCCTCATTTTTTCAAATTGGTACAGATTATACGATGCCGAACTGTACAGGTTCGTTCTATTTACAACGAACTGACGATCGGGCCGGTTGTACAGATTGAAGCGGCAACTGGAAATGACAGGCTGGAGAGCGACTGCTAGAATCCGGGTTTCCCATTGATCCTCTGGTTGCTGGATTTTCAGCCACCCTCCCTTATTTTCAGATCGTATTATGCTTTCCACGCCTGAGCAGTACCTGCAGCAGTATTTTGGCTTCGAGTCGTTCCGCCCACCACAACGGGAAATTATCACTACGTTACTCGACCAGCAGCATGCTTTGGTCATTATGCCTACAGGGATGGGTAAATCGCTCTGCTTTCAGATACCGGCCCTGATGCAGGGTGAAGAGGCTCGCCCGGGTGCTGCATTAACATTGATCATCTCCCCGTTGATTGCCCTCATGAAGGATCAGGTTGATTCTCTGAAAAAAAGGGGGATCAATGCCGAGTTCATCAACTCTTCCCTCTCGCGCGATGAACGTGAGGAGCGTTACCAGCGGGTTCGAGAGGGCGATTATCAATTGCTGTATGTTGCCCCGGAGCGCTTCCGTAAATCGGAGTTCGTCGAGGTTATTCAGCAGCGTAAAGTCCGATTGCTGGCGGTTGATGAAGCGCACTGTATCAGTGAATGGGGTCACGATTTTCGCCCTGATTACACTCGCTTAAAAGAGTTTCGCGAGATCGTGAATAACCCCACTACGATCGCGCTCACGGCCACTGCCACACCTGAAGTTCAGCAGGATATCATTCGACAACTCGGGTTGGAGCCGGAAGAGGTCCGGCATTTTCATGAAGGAATCGATCGTCCTAACCTGCATTTACAGGTGCTGGAAACCTGGGGTGATGAAGAGAAACTGGAGGCAATCGAGACCATCATCAATAAGTACTCTTCAGCCAGAGGGAGTGGAATTGTCTACTTCACCCTGATCAAAATCCTGGATCAATTCAGTAATCTTCTGCTCGCGAAAGGGATACCGCATCTCTGCTATCATGGGGATCTGGAAAGAAAATATCGTCGCCGGGTGCAGCGGGAATTCATGGAAAGTGAACAGGCTGTCGTGCTGGCAACGAATGCCTTCGGAATGGGCATCGACAAGGAGGATATCCGGTTCGTAATGCACGCCGATTTACCAGGTTCGATGGAAGCGTATTATCAGGAGATTGGCCGGGCAGGACGGGATGGTCTGGATGCTGACTGCACTCTGCTGTATGAAGAGCGGGACCTGGCGACGCAAATGGAGTTTTTGCGATGGAGTAACCCGGATGCCGACTACTATCAGCGGGTTTACGATCTTGTGCGGCATGAAACCGAAAAGCTGGATGCGTTTGGACTCGATTATCTGCGAGAAGAATTGCATGGTCGCAAGCGACATGACTTTCGACTCGAAACAGTCCTGTCGATGTTTGATCGTTACAATATAATCACGGGGGATGCAGCCCGTCAGAATTTGCGAATCACTGGTGAGATGCCGACCGTTTTACAGGATCAGGAACACCTGGACCGCAAGTTACAGCGCGATCAAATGAAATTGCTGGCTCTCGTGCAGTACGTGCAATGCGAAGGAGACCGCAAAGAGTACATTCATCATTACTTTGGACTCCCCTACCCTGCTGCGGGTAAGGAAACCTGAGCGAAATTCAGAATTATGAGTCGCATTCAGGTAAGACGATCAACGAATAGGATGTTTCCTGTCTCAATTCATTCATACCCCGGTTTGATTGCATGTAATCAAACCGGGGGGAATGAAATGAAATGGAAAATCAATTGGCTCTGGGCTGCTTAGGCTTCCCAGAAAGGGAAACGCTGAGCGATTGAGATGATCGCTACAATGCTGCTCAAAGCAACCAGAACAGTGTTGACCACCTGGCTTTCTTTTCGCAGAAAGAGGTTCTCTGATTTAACGGGAAGTTTTTCCAGATATTCACTGAAGTAGAACATCGTGTTTCCCAGCAGGAACAGGATGAAGAAGGTGCGGATCAGGCTCTGGGGCAGAAAGAAGCTGCTGATCATCAGAAGTGCAACGCAGCAGAGTCGAATGAACAGGCTCATGCTGACTTTGGGAGTTGCGACACATTCTTCTGTTTCAACGTGTGTTTCGGTTTCGTGGGTACAAGTTTCCATTTCATTTCCTTGTCACTATACAAAGTTCGGAGAGGATTTGAGTGATACTGAACTCGGGATGTATCACTACAAGGTTGTTGATTTTCAGAAACATAGTTCACATTTGGCACAATGGTGAATATTTTTCGAAACTTCGCAAAAAATGGGTGAATCGAGTACGTGTCACAACATCAGGAAACCCATGCACTTGCATGAATACGCCTAACCTGCTTTGATTAAAGCTGTTCATCGATCTGGATTAATCCATTCGAATGAGGTGTATCGATTATGTCGATTCTTCTCATTTCGACATTGGATTTACGTATCCCCAGGTTTCCCGAAACCACAAGTAGAAGATGCAAGGTTATCTGATATGAGGTTGATACTGTTCTGCCTGTTGTTCGTTCAATACTGTTCCATTTCGATTCAGGCGGAGGAAGATATTCTGTATGACAGTCGTCCGAACCAGCAACTTGTTGCGGAAGTGATGGCAGGTAAGAGGGACTCTGCGAATGCGGCATGGTGGGGTTTTGATCCTGTCGATAGCACTGAACTCTTACAGGCAGCGATCGATTCACCAGTTAAAAAACTGATTGTCCCCAACCTGGGGGAAACCTGGATCGTCCGCCCGATGAAACTGAGAAGTAACCTCGAGGTCATATTCGAACCGGGCACCCTGGTGATGGCGAAACGGGGTGAATTCAAGGGAGGTGGTGACTCCCTCTTTACGGCCCATTCCGTCGAAAACCTGACGATCAGAGGTTATGGAGCGACCTGGCGGATGTGGAAGCGGGATTACCAGCAACCCCCCTACCAGAAAGCTGAATGGCGGATGGGACTCGCTTTACGTGGTTGTCAGAATGTGCTCGTCGAGGGATTGCAGATCGAAAGTAGCGGTGGTGACGGCATCTATGTTGATGGGGGTGGACAACTTCGTTATTGCGATAATGTCACTGTTCGAAACTGTGTCTGTCTCGATCATCATCGACAGGGTATGAGTGTGATCAGTGCACAGAATCTGTTGATTGAAAATTGTCTGTTTGCCAAAACCGGGGGAACTCCACCCGAAGCGGGGATCGACTTTGAACCGGATGGACCAGATCAGCGATTTGTGAATTGTGTCGTTAGAAACTGCATTTTTCAGGATAACAGTGGTCACGAAATCCTGATCTACCTGAAACCGATGACCAGACAATCCGAGCCTGTTTCCATTCGTTTCGAGAATTGTGTCTCCCGGATGGGTGAAGCAGGCATGCAGAAGTCTGACTTTATTGATCCGACCATGACAGGTTGGGCAGGCATCGCCGTCGGGCAATTAAAGATGATGGTCCGCAGGGGAAGATTGAATTTTACAATTGCCGCAACTGAAAACACCGGGAAAGAAGGGATCAAGGTCTTTGATAAATCAGCTGACAGCGCCGAAGTTGTATTTGAAAACTGCAATATCAAAAACAGCTGGGTTTCACGTCATCAGGATTTTGGTGGCCCACGTGTTCCGATTCTGATCCAGGTCAGAAGACCTGAATACACAGAAAGACCTGGGGGAATTGAGTTCATACAATGCCAGGTGAACGACACGATCTGGGCACCAGTTGTGCGCATACGATCAGGAGAAAAGTTACTACGGACTTTACGATGTCGAAGGAACAATCAACGTCCGGGGACCGCATGAGCCGATGATGCTGCTCGGTCAGGATTTGACGCGCGTTGATCTGAACCTGGTTGATGCGCGTGCGAAGAAACCGGAACCCAAACCATAAAAAACAACGATCTTAGAGTTCATCTAATGTTGTTATGTCAGATAAGAAGGAATGACTCTCATGAATGACAAACCCCTGGAAGGTTATCGCGTACTGATATTTGTGGGTGAAGATTATGAAGATCTGGAACTCTGGTATCCCAAATTACGTTTGGAGGAGGCAGCCGCCCATGTGACTTTGGCCGGAGAAGAAGCGGGCAAGTCATACAGTGGAAAGCATGGTTACCCGGCTGTCAGCGACGCCTTAATCGATGATATGGAATCGGCCGATTTTCATGGAGTTGTCTGTGCCGGAGGTTGGATGCCCGACAAACTTCGCCGGAATCCAAAAGTATTGCTCCTCCAGGAATTCGATCAGTCGGGAAAATGATCGCTGCGATCTGCCATGGTGGCTGGATGCCGATTTCTGCCGGTCTGTACGATGGTGTCACCGTGACGGGCTCCCCAGGTATCAAAGATGACCTCATTAATGCCGGTGCGAGCTGGGAGGACCTGTCAGTTGTCGTCGATCGGAACTTTGTCTGTAGTCGTCGTCCGGGTGATTTACCA
This sequence comes from Planctomycetaceae bacterium, assembly GCA_041398805.1. Lineage (GTDB taxonomy): Bacteria > Planctomycetota > Planctomycetia > Planctomycetales > Planctomycetaceae > Polystyrenella. The sequence continues at coordinate 9,960 of JAWKUC010000020.1, forward strand.
GACTTTGCCATCGCGATGCTGGCTGTACTCGGTCAGCAGACGGCTACTTAATTTTGTGTGAATGTCAGATCGGCAGCTGAATTTCCCTCTGGGGCGGGTTATACTGAGTCTATCTTCAGAAGAAGGTGTAATTCAGGGTAGTAACAAATCATCAGAGGGGTTTTCGGACCGCTTGAAGTTTAAAAAAGAGTACCTATTCAATGAAACAATCATGCAGGGAATATTGGTCATGGTGATTGCATCGATGGCCGCTATGCAGGCACAGGCTGTGGAAATCGTCGCGCATCGAGGGCTTCGCATGATGCTCCCGAAAATACGCTGGCTTCGGTGAACCTCGCCTGGGAAAAAATGCGGATGCCGTAGAGATCGATATTTATCTCTCCAAAGATAACCAGATCGTCGCCTTTCATGACAAAACGACCAAACGAATGGTGGTGGAGCGGATATCAAAATCGTCGACCAAACCCTGGCGGAGTTGAAAAGCTCGACGCAGGAAGCTGGAAGTCCCCCAAAATACAAAGGAGAATCGATCCCCACACTCGTCGAAGTTCTGGAAACGATTCCGGAAGGAAAGCGGTTATTTATTGAAGTGAAGTGTGGACGGAAGTCGTCCCTTACCTGAAAGCGGACCTGGCCAAAGTCGGTAAGAAACCGGAACAGACTTGCGTGATCAGTTTTTCTTCTACTGTCTGTCGCGATGTTAAACAGGAAATGCCCGAATTGAAAGTCTATTGGCTTTCCAGTCAGAGTGAGAATAAAGAGACTGGCAAGTGGGAACCGACCATCGATGAAATGATCAACACCGCCCAATCAATTCATGCGGACGGATTAGATGTGAATGCGAATGAAAAAGTGGATGCCGAATTCATCAAACAGGTGAAAGCTACTGGTCTCGGTTTGTATGTCTGGACGGTGAATAATCCAGATCAGGCGCGTCAACTGGTGCGGGATGGTATTGATGGCATCACGACCGACCGCCCTGCCTTTCTGCGGGAGGCAATTGAAAAATAGTTCTTCCCTGATAAATCCTGCATTGATCAATCAAACCCGACTGCTATTATATGAGCAGTCGGGTTTTTTTGTCCCTTCATCACCTCTCACCAGCATTCAAAATCCTGTTTGTTAAAGATGCATCTCCTGGCACTTCCTGATGCAATTCTCAGGTTTTGAATCTGTTCCAAGGAAAATCTGATGCGGAACCTTGTGTGGCGTTCCCTTGTCGCGGGTGGGCTCATCTTCGCCGGTCCCACCCCTCTGCTTTGGGCTGGCATGCCGACTGTAAAACTCTCGGAGTATGGTATTCACCGGGTCTCCACGTTCTCTTTTTTCCTGTTTGGTTTCCTGATCTCCACCTTTGTGATCTACAAAGTCTGGAACAGCCTGCAGAAAGATTTCGAGAAGCTTCCCCGGTTGAGTTATAAATCGGCATTGCTGGCGACGACCATCTGGGGAGTCATGTTCGTACTGGTCCTGACGATGATCTCCGGTGCCCGTGAATTGATGACCCCCGGTGCCTGGGATCAGCATGGTGCGACTTATAAATTGAAACAACCAACTGTCGAGCAGATCACTCCTGAGGCCGAGCAACTTCTGGTGCAGGAGCGTCGCCTGAAACTCGAACGACTCCAGGGGCTGCTCTGGGTCTATGCACTGCAACACGACGGAAAATTTCCAGAGAGCATCGAAGCCTCCGAATTTCTTATCGAACACTGGCAGGTTCCGGAACAATTCGAAATTCAATATCTCTATGAACCTCAGGAGAAACCAACTGCCAATACCGCTGCCGCACCTCTTGTGATTGAACCGAACATCGTCGGTTCTCCTCGCTATGTCATGTTCACAGACGGTTCGATTTCACTACTGGAGAGTGAAATGCTGCACAAGGTGTTGAACCCCGAAGAAACACCTCAGGAAGAGACCATAGAGGAGGTATCCGGCAATGAATGAACCGGAGACTCCAGTTAAAACCAGGAAGAGAATCTCTTTTTATGAGATCCTGATCGTTGGTTCAATCAGCCTTTTATGTTTTCTATTTTGCGCGGGAGTCTATGCTCCATTGCAGATGCTTTTTTATCTCGGATTGGGATGGCTGACTTTTATCAGCTCGAATGTGCAGGAAGCAGAATGGACTCTGGAACCCTGGCTGGTAGGAATCGTGGCTCTGATGATTGGATTTGGAGCAATTCATTTTTCTGGACAAAAGTGGTTGCTAGCTAAGTCAGAAAAGATATGGTCCGTGAAAAACAGCCTGGCCCTGTTAGTTTTGACTTTAATTCTTTGCGTCTCCGGGTTCTCTGCAGTCGGACTCTCAAAAAATCTGATCTGGGCCTGGAGTGATCAAACACCATGGTCATTCAATGATTTTCAAGCGTATGTTTATCCTCGAAATCAATTCAGAAAACTTGGTGATGCCACCAGAGATTATCATGAAGAGCTCCATTTCCTGCCGGGATATCAACAGACTGAGGCGAGTACCCCCTATCCGCACAGTTGGCAGACGCATTTGCTCCCTTATCTGAATCAGAAGGAACTCTCTCGAAAGGTACGGATGGATCTCCCCTGGAATCATCCCGAAAACAAACCGGTCTTTACCACGCCTGTTTCTCCCTATTCAGATCGATATCAGGAGCAATCTTTAATTGATGATCAAACCGGTTATGCGTTGACTCATATTTCCGGAAATTCGCATCTTTTCACTCATCCAGAGCGATACAGCATCGAGAGCATTCCCGATGGAGCTTCGAATACGATTCTGGCGGGAGAGATTAAAGAGAACCTTCCCCCGTGGGGGAAACCGGGCAACTGGCGCGACCCGATGCTGGGGATCAATAAGTCACCCCATGGTTTTGGGCGACATGGTTCGAATCGAGTTTACTTTCTGATGGCCGATGGTTCCGTGCAGAGTTTTAACGAGGACGTTCCTCCTCAGATTTTCAAAGCGCTCAGCACTCCGGCAGGTGGTGAAGAATTCCAGTTGGGGAGATCGTTGAATGACAGAAATTCCCTCAACTGACCAGAAGTCGAGAACGTGGCTTACGACGATCATGATCATCGTCGGTCTCAGCGTCTTACTGTTCTGTCTGGGAATGGGATTACCCCTGCATTTTCTCTTCTATCTGGTCACGGGCTGGATTTTCTACTTCATTGAAAACGCAGCCACATTTTCCTGGAACAGGGAAACCTTGCTGACGGGTATCGGAGCCCTGATCCTCTTCAGCCTGCTCATTCATTTTTCCGGTCATGCCTGGCGACGCAGTCATCCTGAATTCAGGTGGGGGTTGAAAACCTCGTGCAAGACAACTCTCTTTGCCCTCAGTGCATTCAGTGCGGGGGTGTTGCTGGTTGGGATAACCCATCTCATCATCTTTACGCTGACTGATGGTCGGAGTATGAGCACTGCTTCTTCCCAGCCTGCGATTCGCACACAAGACCGAAATAATCTGAAACAGATCGGCATCGCTGAATATAGCTACCATGATCTCTGGAAAAATTTCCAGACGGGTAATAGCTCAGTGGACCCAAGTAAACCAGCCTTCAGCTGGCAGACTCACTTACTTCCTTATGTGGAAGAGGAATTTTTATACGACAGTATCGATTTTACTAAACCGTGGGATAGCCAGGAGAATAAAGAAGCTTTTCAGACTCATATCTCCGTCTATATGACTCCCCGTAATCTACCCACAACAGATGAGGAATCTGGCTATGCACTCACTTCCTATGCGGGGAATGCCTATCTCTTCACGAGATCGGTTCCAGTGACCTCCGAGAGCATCACGGATGGCACCTCGAATACAATCATGGCGGGGAACATCGTCAAAAACCTCCCTCCCTGGGGAAAACCAGGCAACTGGCGTGATCCCGCCCTGGGTATTAATCAATCCCTCCACGGTTTCGGCAGCCCTTTTACGGGCGGCGCCTTCTTCCTGATGGCCGACGGTTCCGTGCAATGGTTCAGTGATAAGCTCGACCCCAAAGTGATGAAAGCATTGGGGACCCCCTCCGGTGGCGAGAAGTTTTCGATGGAAGGAGTAATCGATGAGTGAGCGCAGATCGCTGGTGACTGTCTGTCTTTTGACCGGACTTGGGATTGTGTGTGTCTGTCTGGGGAACAGGCTCTTCAGTTTTCATCAATATTCAGAATATGTCGGTTTGACCGAGTACGGTTATAACCAGTGGCAGCTCTTTTCGTTTCTGCTCTTTGCTTTGATTGTCTCGGCTGGGGCGTTTCTACTCGAAGGGGTCAGCATGTCTAAAGAGAACTTGTGGAAACAGGCTCCGCGAATTTTCTTTCGATTTACTTTACTGGTCATTCTTGTGCCTGTCATTTCAAGCCTGCTCATTCCCCTGCTCCGCAACACGACGCTGGGCGTGGAGGAAGGTCGGGGAGTCTTCCGGTATGAACCGGGCAACCGGACTGTGCTGACAGAAGCCGAACAACAGCAGAAACGGGAGATCCGTCGGAAGCATATTCAGCAGTTAAAAACAGCACTCTGGGAATATGCGGATGCCCATGAAGGTCAACTTCCTCCCTCCATCGCAGAGTCGAATCTCGCTAAAGAAATCTGGGTCGCTCCCGAGTGTTTTCACATCTACTACGACTATTACACCACAGACATTTCCACATCCCCCGAAGAACGCCGGCTTGTCCTCCACGAACCCCGCATTCTGCAGGGAAAGCTGTTTGTAGTCTGGTCTAATGGAGAAATAGAGGAAGTGGAACAGACAGAGGTGCAACAGCTGCGGAAGGAGTTGTTGGATGAGTAAAGAAGAGCAGGAACACAACGGATTCAAATGGAGCGAGTTACTGATTGTGATCTCAATACTTGCTTTCCTGACAATTATGATGAATGCTTTTGTCCATTTGGGACCAGGGGCTGTGATTCAGTTTATCTGGGTCTTTCTCACTGGATGGTTAACTTCCGGTTATGAGAATCTGATTCGTCCTTCAATGAGTCTGATACTGGTCCTGTCTTATTTGCTCATCGTCAGTTATTGCCTGCATATATGGAGAGAAAATCACAGAGAGTTGAAGTTTGATTATGAAGCGATTGAGTACCCCCGTTTGTTAAGCATCACTAACTTCATGCTACTGATAAGCATGACTCTTTCCTGTAGTGGAATCTATATCTGGAATGAACGATCTAAGGAATACAATCTTGTCTGGTACGAAGGTGTGAGATCGGGACCGTTTTATGTATTGCATAGCACCCAAAATATGAGTATTGATTTAGAGGCTTTTTTGAAAGATCAGGGTAATTTACCAGATTATCATCACGCTGTCACAACCTCTCCAGAGCCTCACAGTTGGCATACTCACCTATTACCCTACATGGGCAACGAATCACTGCACCAACAGATTCAATTCGATAAACCATGGTATGATCTGAAAAACAGGAGGGCATTCTGGACTTCTTTATTTTATTACCATCCCGAAAATCACTACAAAATTCCGACTGTGCAGCAGGAAACAGGTTACGCGCTGACTCCGTTCTCAGCCAACGCTCACATTTTCGCACGTAGCGAACCAATTACCCTCGATGACATCAACGCGGCTGACGGTGCCTCGAGTACAATTCTGATCGGAACAATCATCGAGAATCTTCCCCCCTGGGGGAAACCGGGTAACTGGCGTGACCCGGCACTGGGAATCAACCAGTCACCGCACGGGTTTGGAACACCCTTTTCGCAGGGTTGTTATTTTGTCATGGCTGACGGTTCGGTCCGCTTGATCCATCACAACATTGATCCGAAAGTCCTGGAAGCTCTGGGCACACCCGATGGTGGTGAGAAACTGGTACCAGTAGAGAATTTGCCTTTTCAGATGAATGTCTGGAGGCGAGATGAGTAGACTTAAAGGCCACCTCAGATCTGGACTGACACAGGTTGAAATCCTGATAATATTCTCGGCCTTGATGCTTGTATTTACTCTCCTTTTCAACATGACGCTATTGAGAGTAAATCCATTAGTTCCATTCCAGGTCCTCTGGGTTTTAGGAACAGGTTGGTTAACATCGATAGTGACGAATCTGTTGCAGGGTTCTTTCAGCATGATTCTGCTGATGTCAATAATGTTGATCGTATTATACGTTCACCATCTCTTGAAGTCAGATAGCGATGCTGAGACAACATTCTCTGATCAATCACAATCCCCTTCTCTACTCAGTTTTAGAAACACAGTTCTTGTCGCCCTTGTCAGCTTTTCAGTAAGTGGTCTGATATGCTGGCAGGAAAAGTGCGAACAGGCAAATCAGGCATGGCGTAGAGTCTCTTCGAATAACATCCTGTATTGCCGGAATAATCTCAAACAGCAAAGCATTGCGATGCTGAATCACAGCATTGTCAATAAAAGTTTTCCTGATTATCACTTTTCCAGTACAAATCAGCCTGAACTGCATAGCTGGCAAACACATCTATTGCCTTATGTGGATTCCGCAGCATTGAGTCGGAAAATAAATTATGCCAAAACCTGGGATGCACCGGAAAACAAGCCATATTTTCAATACCCGATCTATGCCTATCAGATGAGGCTTGCTCAGTCTCTTCCCACGATAGATATAGAAACAGGCTATGCCTTAACTCATTATTCTGCCAACGCTCATGTTCTCGGCGCAGCGAACCGCTTACTCTCGATGACATTGTCGCTGCAGATGGTCTCTCGAACACCTTGATGGTCGGTTCGATTATTGAGAATCTTCCCCCGTGGGGAAAACCGGGTAACTGGCGCGACTCGGCCCTCGGGATTAATCAGTCACCGCACGGTTTCGGGACCCCCTTCTCGCAAGGTTGCAACTTCGTTATGGCCGATGGATCCGTGCGGATGATCAGTCGGGATGTTGACCCGAAAATACTGGAAGCGTTAGGCACACCCGACGGTGGTGAGAAGATTGAAAACGAAGAAGAAATCTTTAAATAGTGTTGAACACAGTCATTAGTAGTCTGCTAAAAATTCTAAATTATCCCCACATCTTCCTTTGACTTTGCAATGCAAAGTAAACTATATTCGTCATCAGTTACTTCCAGTCTGATTCGTTCTCGTTGACTCTTGCCACGGAGATGAGCATGAAAATTCTGCCTGCGTTTCAGGAACTCGATCTGATTCTTCGGGGGGAAAAGACTAAGCCAGAGGCGCTCAAGCGGGCGAGTCTCGAAATCTCACTGCAGCAGATTCTGATGATGATCATCCTGCTCGGCATGTTGTATGGACTCTGCATGTCGGTGTTCGCCATGACGCAGGATTACCCGGGGCATTACCTGCAGGTGATTGCGGCGATTATCAAGGTCCCTGCCCTCTTCATGCTCACCCTGTTGATCACGTTTCCTTCGCTATATGTTTTTAATGCCCTTGTCGGTTCGCGATTTGGTGTGCTGGAGCTGCTCCGGTTGTTGATCGCTTCGCTGGGGGTCTCGCTGGCGATGCTCGGGTCGCTCGGATTGATTGTTGCTTTCTTTTCAGTCAGCTCCAACAGCTATGCTTTTATGATCCTACTTAACGTTTTCGTCTTCAGTGTCTCCGGTTTTCTCGGATTGAAGTTCCTGTTACAGACTCTCCACCGGATGTCGATTCTGACTGCTCAGGAAGACGATTCAGCTGAGAAAAAGACTTCTCCACCAGTCGAAGAATATGCGGGCGAAATTGAAATAGTGGAAGAACCAGTGAAAGAAACAGGGCCGCTCGCAAAATTATACGGGCCGATTCTGGGGGGCGAACTAAAGACGGTCTTTCGTTGCTGGATTGTCGTCTTCGGGCTGGTGGGAGCCCAGATGAGTTGGGTACTCCGACCATTTATTGGCGATCCGAATTCCGAGTTCGCCTGGTTCCGTCCACGAGGTTCCAACTTTTTTGAAGCGGTTTTTAACACACTGCTCAGTCTGCTCGGTTTGACTTAAGAAGGGGGCGAGATCATGGCTTCCTGTCTGAAACAGGCCGACCAGCTCCTCCGCCCCCGCCAGCATGGGCTTCCCTCACTATGGGTCCTGCCTCTGCTGGTCATTTTTCTGGGGGGAACGTATGGGGCCATCATGGGATGTTACGGAGGGTTCACCGGCGAGCGATTCTGGCAGGTGGTTTATTCCGGTTCCAAAGTTCCGCTGCTGTTGCTGGCGACTTTCTCGATCAGTCTGCCCAGTTTCTTTGTATTGAACTCACTTGCCGGGCTCCGTTCTGATTTTGGTCAGGTCCTGGCTGCGCTGTTGGCGACGCAGGCCGGCCTGACTGTCATCCTCGCTTCGCTCGCACCTTATACAGTCGTCTGGTATCTCTCAGTCGAAAATTATTCCCGGGCGATTTTGTTCAACGGTGTCATGTTCGCGATTGCCAGCCTCTCGGCTCAGCTCATTCTGCTGAAGTTCTATCGCCCTCTCATTCACAAGAACAAACTCCACCGGCTGATGCTCATCTTGTGGCTGTTGATTTACTGTTTTGTTGGTATCCAGATGGGCTGGGTCCTCCGACCCTTTATTGGCAGCCCGCACGAACCGGTTGAGTTCTTCCGGGAAGAATCGTGGGGGAATGCCTACGAAATGGTCTTCAACCTGATTCTCCGGCAGCTCGGCTATTAACAAAAATCCCCCAGATTAAAGGGTGAACCTCCCCCCTTTGCTATGGGTCTGAATCGACGTTGGTGGTTAGCTTGCGAATTCAAACAATTCTGCTAAACTGTCCCCCATTCCTGCTGGAAACACCCATTTCTGCTGGAAACAACTGCACCCGTAGCTCAATTGGATAGAGCATCGGTCTTCGGAACCGAGGGTTGGGGGTTCGAATCCCTCCGGGTGTACTTTTAAAGCTCTGTTCTCAATCAGAACAGGGCTTTTTTTATGATTCGATTCCGGCTCAAAGACCTGCTGTTCAGAATAAGGTTATTTGCCCAGTTTCTCACTCAGTAAGTCATCCTGCCCTGCTTCAACTGGGATCACTTCACTTAATTCTTCCTCGCGAAAAGATTCTGCCGAGGCGAGTTGTATTTCGAGAACTTCCAGATCCGCATCCGAGGCATCCTGGTTCTCTGCGGCTCTCGCTACGATTCTGCGACGCATTTCTTCCACCGGAGTTTGGAAGTCGAGAATGGAAAAGGGAATGTTCAATTCTTTGGCCAATGAGGCAAACAAGTCACGCTGCGAGAATTTGAGAAACGTCGCATCGACAATCACGGGGAAGCCCGCTTGCAGAATTCTATTAGCAAGGTCTTTTAGGTAAGCATACGTCCGGTCCGTCGTCTCTGGTGAATAGAGTTCGACATCCTCCCGCTCGAAGAGTCGCTTCCGTTCGACGTCCGAGCGGATTCGAATCGCGCCCAGTTGTTCAACCAGCGATTGCGTCCCGTATGTTTTACCGCTACCTGAATAACCGTGTGTGATCATTAATCGAGGTTGCGAGCGGCTGATGTATTTTTCGGCGAGTGTCAGATAACCTCGGAACTCTTCTTTTAATTCTTTTCTTTCTTCGGGTGTCAGCCCCGGTTGATCGAATCGAATCGCGGCGACTTTGGCACGGACCATCGCCCGGTACGTCAGGTAAAAGGGAAGCAAAGTGATGCCCGCATAATCCCCTGTCGCTTCCAGGTATTGATTCAGCAGGCGATGACTTAAACCGAGCTCACCCCGGTCCTCCAGATCCATCACACAAAAAGCAACTTCGCTGAGGACATCAATCCAGCGGAAGCTCTCGTTAAACTCGATACAGTCAAAGGCAGTCACTTTTCCTTTCCAGAGAATCATGTTCCCCAGATGCAGATCACCATGGCATTCGCGGATGAAACCGTTCTGTTTTCTTGCCAGTAACAATTCTCTTTGCTTAAGAAATTCGGCTTCAGTCCACTTCTCCAGTTGTTTCAAGCGGCTATTCACGCTTTCTTCGATGACTGTCGAGGAAAAGAGATGCCGGAAATTCTCTCGCATCGGTTCAATCACTCGTTCCGGTTTACCGAATACAGAGTCTTCCCCGGCTACAGCCACCTCCTGATGGAATTGAGCGATCTCATTTGCCAGTTGGTCGATCTGTTCCGGTTTGAGTTGATGTTCCACAACCAGGTGACTCAGCAGAACTTCCTGTGGAAACTGCACCATCTTCACAGCGTATTCAATCGGTTCTCCTTCCCCCGCAAGTTGGGGATTCGCCAGGGAACCAGTGATCGGAACGACCTCCAGGTAGATACCGGTGTCAAACCGACTGTTTAGGCGGAGTTCTTCCTCGCAATAGAATTTCCGTTTAATGAGATCGGTGAAATTGACGAATCCCAGGTCGACTGGTTTTTTGATTTTATAAGCATAGGGACCGGTCAGAATGACCCACGAGATATGGGTCTCCAGCAGATAAAGCCCATCGACGGTGTGAGGATATCTCTCCGCCTGCAATAAGGCTGTGATCAGGGGAGGATGAGAATGTGTTGTAGATTCAGACATACATTCAGGTTCGCAAAAAGCATTCACTTGATCAACAGGACTTTGGCCCCTTTGACCGGGGGGCGTTTTAACTCAACAAGTGCTTGATTCGTCTATTTTTTGCTCATGTTGTTCCTCCTCAGGATAGGCTATACTCTCCTTAGGACATCCCACTATTTCCAGTGAATTTCAGCATACACGTGACGGCAGGTAAGTTATAACAATTGAATCAGGGCTCATAACATAGCTCTTTGAATGTTTACATGGTCGTTGCAAATGATAATTGTTGGTAATCCCAGTTCTGAAACTCCATCCCCACATTCAGAAAATAAACCGCCGATGATTTAACCATGTGACAGCTATGGTTCATGGTAACAGGTCAGTATTCCAGACCGAAGGATTTAAACAGAATGACGATTGCTCAAATTATATTGACCGCTCTTTTAATTCAAAACTCAGTGGATTATGGAGAGGAGCACATCTTTCCTCCCGAAAACTTTCACAACCATTCGTCCAGTCTTGTAGAAACATCGCAGGGTGATCTTATTGCCTGTTGGTTTCATGGTCGGGGGGAACGTACTGATGACAGCCTGGTGATCCTGGGGGCAAGAAAGAAAAAAGGGGCATCCGAGTGGTCTAAGCCATTTTTGATGGCTGATAATCAAAACTTACCAGATCAGAACTGCACGATGTTTATCGATACCGATAAAAAACTGTGGTTGTTTTGGACTTCCGCACTCGATAATGAAGTTCGGAGTTTTTTTCCGAAATATCGGTATTCCGTAGATTATGAAGGGGATGGTCCCCCCAAGTGGGAATGGCAAGATGCTCTTTTTTGTCGACCAGCAGATGCAGAAAATGCATTTGGTGAGTTATATGAAACTCGTCTCGATCAATTGAAAAATGGTGACTTGCTGTCCGGCAAAGAAAAAGAGAAAGCTTTGCTGCAAATCGAGGAGAGGCGGTCGATGTTTAAAGATAAGCTCTTTCAGCGCCTGGGCTGGCTTCCACGTCAGCCCCCTATCATGCTCCAGGACGGTCGCATGATGTTAGGGCTTTACTCGGACACGTTTGACTGCTCGATGTTTGCTTTTACCTCAAATGCAGGAAAGACCTGGGAATTCAGTCGACCAGTCATGGCGTGGGGAATCCAACCTGCGATTGTTCAGAGATCGAACGGTGAAATTCTCGCCTATCTGCGTTCATCACCTGCAACCGGCTGCGTGAAATCAACTGACCAGGGGAAGTCCTGGGAAGAAATTCCCTTGAACATTCCGAATGCCGGTTCGAGTGTAGCCGTACTCAAGCTCAAAAGTGGAAACTGGCTGATGGCCGTCAATGATGATCCCCGGGGACGACATCAGCTCTCCCTCTACCTGTCATCAGATGAAGGCGAGAGCTGGGTTCGGAAACGGTTTCTGGAACGAGTTGAATATGGGACAGGAAAAGCCACGGCCTCGTACCCGACGATGATTCAGTCGGCTGATGGAGTGATTCATTGCACTTTCACTCATGTGAATGAATTGAAGTTTACCGGAAAGTCGATACGGCATACCTGGTTTACCGAGAAATGGTTGAACTCCGGTAATGATTTATAGAAGCACCGATCCTGAAATTCAGTAATGGCTGTCTTTGAACCTGCTGAAGCAGATTCAGACATACATTCAGGTTCGCAAAAAGCATTCACTTGATCAACAGGACTTTGGCACCTTTGACCGGGTTGCGTTTTAACTCAACCAGCCGCTTGATTTGCTTCCTCCAGGGGAAAGGTTACGATCTGTGGTTTGATGGGAATTTCGGCAGCAATCTGTAGAAATTCGTTGATATCGAAATGGGTCACATTCGCCACTGTTTTGATTTCCCGTTCCATCCAGAGTTGATCATGGTACGACAGCTCCAGCAACGATTCTTTATCATGATCTTCCTTGCGAATCGCGTTGATGACCAATCTTCCTGCGGGGGCCAGGTTTCGTAACGCCTCCACAATCGGTTTCCAGGCGGGCGTCGTATCAATAATGGCATCCAGTTGTTCCGGGGCTTGATCGGTGGTCTGCCCGGCCCAAACGGCTCCCAGTTCGAGTGCATGTTCGCGCGCCTGTTGATCGCGAGCGAAGACATAGACAGAACTCTTCGGATACAGGTGTTTTGCCAACTGAATCACAATATGAGCGGAACCACCAAAGCCCGTCAGCCCCAGTCGCTCTCCATCGACTAACTGAGTCAGCTTGAGTGCTCGATAACCAACCGCTCCTGCGCACAATAGCGGAGCCGCTTCGGCATCACTGAAAATATCGGGGATGGGGTAAGCATACTGTTCCCCCACTGTCATGTACTCGGCATAGCCTCCATTCACATCCCGTCCTGTCGCCATAAACCGGGGACTTAAATTTTCCTGCTCATCACCAGTTGAGGAATAAATCCATCCAACCCCCACCCGATCTCCCACTTTCAACAGCACGACCTCCGGACCACATTCGACCACACGACCAATGACTTCATGCCCGGGGACAACAGGCAATCGAGGAGGCGCCGTCCGCCCTTCAATTTCATCCAGTTCCGTATGACAAACCCCACACACCGAAACCTCAATCAACACCTCCCCCCTCCCCGGTTGCGGCATCGGTATCTCCACCATTTCCAACGGTTGATCATTCTCCGCCACGGAAGAGATTCTGGTTAAGAGCATGGCTTTCATGGGTGAGTTCCAGATAGAGTCGTCGAAAGGGACCTTCCTTGATTATCCTTCCTTTTGTATCGCGACTGAACTGTGAGAGGCGATATTCGTGGTAATCTCTTTTATATGAAAATAGAGGGTGTTCTAGTATTCCCTCCCACGAACTCCCCTCCCCGGCCATTTCCAGGCTTCAAATCCGGTTGAAATCGAGTAGGATAAATGAATCTTTATCTGTTCATTTATCTATTCCTGCTCAATGACCTCTGTGAGGCCTCTCTTGTTCAAGTTCGCTTCGCTAATTAAATGTGTCGCCTTGTGTGCTGCGTGGTTTTTACTGCCGGGGGGTGTTACGTCCATCTCGGCTGAGGAAAAGGTGGAGTACAACCGCGATATCCGGCCGATACTTGCGGATAAATGTTTTCAATGTCATGGGCCCGATGAAAAATCACGCGAAGCCGACATGCGGCTTGATCTGCGTGAGAGTGCGCTCGCAGCCGTGAGTGATCTCGCTCCGATTGTGCCCGGTGATGCAGAACATTCTGCCGTGATGGTGCGCGTAGAAGAGACTGATCCTGATTTAAAAATGCCACCGGCGGTGACCAAGAAACATCTCACTGCCGAAGAAGTTGAACTGCTGCGGAAGTGGATTAACCAGGGAGCGGAATATCAGGAACACTGGGCTTTTTTACCGGTTCAGAAAGTCGAGCCTCCTGAGGTGCATCAAACCGGGGTGAACCATCCTGTCGATCGCTTCATCATCAAAAAGCTTGAAGCAAATGGGCTTACTCCTTCTCCTTCAGCCGAGCCCCAGACGATTATTCGTCGATTGTATCTCGATTTGATTGGCCTGTTACCGCCCCCTGAGCGAGTGGCGATCTTTGTGACCGCCTGCGAACAGGATCGAGCGGGGGCGATTGATCAACTTGTCGATGAGTTGTTGGCCAGCAAGCATTATGGAGAACGTTGGGGACGGCACTGGCTCGATCAGGCGCGGTACGCCGATTCCAATGGGTACACAATCGATGGCATGCGGATCATGTGGCCTTATCGCGATTGGGTCATTCGTGCCCTCAATGATGATTTGCCGTTTGATCAATTCACGATTGAGCAACTCGCGGGTGATTTACTCCCTTCCCCGACAAAATCCCAGTTGATCGCGACTGGCTATCATCGCAATACCCTGATCAATCAGGAGGGAGGAACGGATGATGAACAGTTCCGAAATGAGGAAGTTGTCGATCGCGTCAGTACAACCGGGGCCGTCTGGATGGGCTTAACTGTCGGTTGTGCTCAATGTCACACTCATAAATTCGATCCGATCACTCAGACCGAGTTTTATCAACTCTTTGACTTCTTTAATCACACCGCCGATGTGAATGATACTGGACCGACAGTCGAGGTTAGTGAAGGCGAACTGCTGCGAACAGATATTGATCCTGCTAAACAAATCGAACTGGAAGGTCTGGAACGGAGGCTGAACGAACTTGACCGAACGAAAAAATCCCGTCAGTCATCGTGGGAGAAATCGATCCTGGCCCAAACCTCTGCTGGTCCCTCTGACTGGCAGCTGCTGGAGCCTGTGCAGTTCGAATCACGTGCCGGTACTCAATTGACGCGATTGGAGGATGGTTCGCTGTTGGCGAGTCCAGGAGCGAAGAAGGAAACCTACACGCTGAAGTTCACCCCCGGCGATAGCCCTGTTCGTGCTATTCGCTTAAGAAGTATTCCCCATCAATCGTTACCACAGCAGGGACCAGGGATCGCCGGTAACGGGAATTTTGTTCTCTCTGAAATCGAGTTCATCAAGGATGGAAAACCGATTCCTGTTGTGCGGGTGCAGGCTGATCATTCTCAACCCAACTATCTGGTGGAACATGCCGTTGATGGAAATCCGGAAACGGGTTGGGCAATCAACATCGAGGAGAATTCGGAACCATTGGTGGTAATGAATGCCCCCCACGAGGCGCATTTTATCTTTGGCGAACCTGTCGCGTTTGATGGCGAACCCTTGACGATTGTGATGCATCACGACGTTAACGATGACTATCATCTGGGTCACTTTGCCTTTGATACATCGACATCAGAGCCAGCGAGTGACTTTGAATCCCCTTTAGTTCGCCTGATCAGAACACCTGCTGGTCAACGTACGGATACCCAACGAAAAGCTCTGGAGTCTGAATTCCAGAAATCAGAGTTTGAAAAGGAACGCGCCGGGACTGCGCATCGCATTGCAATCCTGCGAAAAGAGATTGGTGGCTTTGGTGAAGCGAAACCGGCCATGGTGATGCGGGAGATAGATCAGCCCCGTGAGACGTTCATTCACATTCGGGGGGACTTTCTTCGTAAAGATACAGAGACCGGTTTACTAACGGCGGATACTCCCGCAATCTTTCCCCCACTGAAAAAAAGTGGTGAGCGAGCAAATCGATTGGATCTGGCCCGTTGGCTGGTAAGTGACGAGCATCCCCTGACCGCACGGGTTACTGTTAACCGGATCTGGATGCGTTACTTTGGACAAGGGCTCGTTAAAACGGAAAACGACTTTGGTACTCAGGGAACGTATCCGACTCATCCTGAACTTCTCGACTGGCTCGCCAGTTATTTCGTGGAGTCTGGTTGGTCGATGAAGCAGCTGCATAAATTGATTGTCACCTCAGAGACCTATCTGCAATCCTCGCACCACCGGGATGATCTGCAGCAGATTGATTCCTTAAATCTGCTCCTCGGAAGACAGAACAGGTTGAGACTCGATGCCGAAATTCTGCGTGATGTCAGCCTGTCGGCAAGTGGACTACTGAGTGAAACAATTGGTGGTCCGAGTGTCCATCCTCCGCAGCCTGATGGAGTCTATGCTTTTACTCAGGATAAAAAAGAATGGAAAACTGACGAAGGGGCGAATCGTTATCGACGCGGTATGTACACGATTTTTTATCGCAGTGCCCCCTACCCATTTCTGACGACATTCAATGTCACCGATATGCAGTCAGTCTGCACCAGCCGCACGCGTACGAATACACCACTGCAGGTCCTGACGATGGCCAACGATACCACGATCTTCGAGATGGCACAGGGACTTGCCTTGCGGTTATTAACCGAGGTTCCGGGAGAGGACGATTCCGCAAATCGTGCGCGTATAGCGCGTTTGTATGAAATCTGCTTTGCACGACAGCCTTCAGAGACGGAAGTGGATCGACTGCTTTCATTTCAAAAACAGCAACAACAGCTTTTCAGTAATGATGAAGAGGCGGCGAAAGCTGTCAGTAATAGTAAATTATTAGAATCAACATCACCCGCAACAGGAGCCTCCTGGACTGCTGTGGCTCGGGCGATCATGAATACAGATGAATTTCTTACCAGAGAGTAGGAATCGATAATGTCGAACCTATTAGAACAAACACGCAGACATTTCTTTTCAGACTGCGCCATGGGGGTGGGATCGATCGCCCTGGCGAATCTGTTATCCAGCCCGAGTGCGCAAGCGAATACGCTTTCCGAAGAGGCCCCTGCCCGGCTGGGACACCATACACCCAAAGCGAAGAACGTCATCTACCTCTTCATGGCGGGCGGGCCATCCCAGTTTGAACTCTTTTCAGACAAACCCAAACTCCGCGAGATGAACGGGCAAGTTGCCCCCGATTCATTCTTCCCCAAAGAGAAAAGTTTCGCGTTCATCGGTAAAGGAGCCAAGTTGCTCGGTTCCAGACGGAAATTCAAACAACATGGCGAAAGCGGAATTCCATTAAGTGAACTTTTACCGCATACGGGTGAAATCGCAGATGATATCTGCATGTTGAATGGCATGGTCACCGATGTCTTCAATCATGGTCCCGCCAAGCTGTTTATGAACACCGGTTTTCAAGTCCCCGGTCGTCCTAGTTTAGGCTCCTGGGTTACTTATGGATTAGGGAGCGAATCCCAGAACCTGCCCGGTTTCGTCGTTCTGCAATCGGGCCCACGAGGTCCGCGCGCGGGGAATGCACTCTGGTCGAGTGGTTTCCTCCCCAGTTCCTATCAGGGTGTCCCATTCCGTGGAGTTGGTGACCCGATCCTCAATCTGACCAGTCCTCAGGGATTTACACGGGAAGGTGAGCGTGGGTTTTATGACCTTGTGGGGGATCTCAACCAGCAACGGTTCGACCTGACTCAGGATCCTGAAATCAAAACGCGGATCGCCGCCAGTGAGATGGCTTATCGAATGCAGACGAGTGCTCCGGAGCTGATGGATATCAGTTCCGAACCGCAACATATTCTCGACATGTACGGAGCCGAACCAGGGGCAAATTCGTACGCCAATAATTGTTTGCTCGCCCGGCGAATGATTGAACGGGGAGTTCGCTTTGTGCAACTTTACCATACGGACTGGGATCACCACGGGAATGACGGGACGAACTTGAATGGCCCGCTGGAGGAACGATGTAAGGAAGTCGATGCCGCTTCAGCAGCGCTGGTCAAAGACTTGAAACAACGGGGACTGCTCGAAGATACCATCGTGATCTGGAGTGGAGAATTCGGCCGAACTCCCATGGGAGAAGAGCGGGAAGAAACACCCGGACGTGATCACCATATTGATGCCTTCAGTCTCTGGCTGGCGGGTGGTGGTTTTAAACCAGGTTGCCTCTACGGCAAGACGGATGAACTCGGTTTCAATGTCATCGATGAGAAAATCCACGTCCATGACCTTCATGCCACCCTGCTTCACCAACTTGGCTTCGACCACGAAAAACTGACCTTCCGCTTCCAGGGCCGCGACTTCCGCCTGACTGACGTACATGGCCGAGTGGTTGATGAGATTCTGGCTTAGTGCTCGCGCACTCTATCAGCTATGAATAAAGAAGGTCATCTATAAATAAAGAAGCAGGTGGCCTTACTGTGCTCAGACCACCTGCTTCCAGCACCCTTCCCTAAAAAGTGCTTCAACCCCCTGATTCAGCATCATCCTTTGACTTTGATTTTCTTTCGGCCTGCTTCTTCCATTTTGGCCAGCCGGATGGTGAGGACGCCGTTCTGACATTGGGCATCGACATGATCTTCGTCGACACTGGCCGGGAGCGCGATGGTGCGACTGAAGAAACCGGTCTTACGTTCCATGCGATAGAACTTACGGTCCTGTTCTTCTTTTTCTTCCTGATGCTCTCCAGAAACGCGCAGTGTATTTCCCATCACTTCCACTTCGATCTCTTCGGGTTTTACACCGGGTACATCGATTTTTACTTCGATATGAGTCTCTGTCTCGGATAAATCGAGCGACGGAATATGTTCTCCCGTCATCCAGTCCCCATTTGTTTCGAGCGAAAATCGGCTGAGTGCATCATCCATTTCTTCGCGTAAAGCAGAGAAAGGATCTCTTCCAAACCAGTTGGAGATTTCACGGCGACTTGTTTTTTCAGGTAGAGTTCTGCTCATCTTCGTACTCCTTTTTGTGATTTGTTGACAGAAAGACGAACTCAGTCCCCGGTGTGATTCATGTTGTATGACTCAACTTTAACTACAGCACTTCAATTTCGTTTTTGAGGTGATGTACCCCCTCCGTTTTCATGACCAGTGTTTGAGCAACCTGCTTGAGATGAAAAGTAGGCGCCCAGCCTCTCAGAATAATCTGACCATTATCTTCGAAAACCTCGATATGCCGGAGCGATTTCAGGCCAGTCTGTTTCAATGATTTGATGGCTGCCTGACAGAGCTCGCTGCAGCATCGTGGTTCTTCAATGGTGTTACAGGAGATGGTATTGATCAGCTTCATCGGACAGGTAATCCTTCATTCAATGGTAAGAGTTCGTCCTGGTATCCTTATGAGTGTTAACTCAGTAGGTGTTCTCTCGGTGAAACATTCGAGAGTCGATCTGCTTCATGGCAGAATAAAAGAAGCCCCTGGAACACATGGATGTGCATCAGGGGCTGTCATCGCCTTGGTGAATATATCAAATCGGTCTCGAACACCTATCTTCGGTGTTCATCTCTAAAAAATAAGACAAATGAATCCAAATGTCAATAATAAATGATTGGAAACAAACAGCGGGTGTTGAGATTAATTAAATTTTAAAAGAGTCCTCGGCCTCAACAATCGTTCGCGCAATCTCAATCAGCTTTTTGTTTTTCTGGCTGGAGAGTAACTGAAGCCGCTTAAAAGCGTCCTGTTCATTCAGGTTCGTTCGTGACATCAGAATCCCTTTAGCACGTTCAATAATCTTACGATTTTCGAGCGCTTGCCTTAAGTCTGTGGAATCCTGTTGTAATGCTCTGAATTCCTTGAAGCGTTGAAGTGCCAGTTCGATCGCTGCCTGTAAGCTTTCTTCGTTGATCGGTTTGACCAGGTAAGCCATTACATGTTCCTTCAGTGCCCGGTCCATCAATTCCGGTGCATGGAAGGCCGAGACGATCACGATAGGAACCGGATGCTCTTCCCGGCAGTGGGCTACCGCCTCCAGGCCATCAATGCCCGGAAACTTGATGTCTGTCACGATCAGGTCGGGGGCATTCTGGTGGCATTCTTCGACGAGCTGTTCCCCGGTATGAGCCTTGATCGACACAGTGTGCCCAAAGGAAATGAGCGTCTGTTCCAGATCAAGAAGCTGTTCCCGGTCATCGTCTGCGATTGCAATCTGAAGTGGATCTGTCATACCAGCGGGCTGTTCCTTCCTCAGGTTGGACAGTTAGAGGTCGCTGAAAAATGGTTTTCAAAACTTGATAATTTTATAGGAGCAAAAGGAGCTGAAAAGCTTCCTTTTTCTAACTATTGCGAAGAGGTTTCCAGGTCGTTTTATTTAAGAGTTGATTGCGAAAGAAGTTCGGTCAACGGATTCTGTCACCCACTCTAAGTGTTGATTGATTCATTTAGAAGAGAAATTTCTGACTGCTGAAATCGTTCTTCCCAAATGCTTAATATGATGGTAAGATTTACCTATTGGAAGAGTATTACTGACGAAGGTAATCTGAAATTCCGGCGATGATAGCCCGAGCACTAACGATGCGTAGTGTTCGGGCTTTTTTCGTTTCTCGCCTGAAATGAAGGCTCAATCGATACCCAGGTTGAGTTAAAAATGAGTTCGTTCAGGAAGTACGAAACGAACTTGAAAATCTTCCAATACAACCACGCTGGGAAGAAAGGGGAACGATCATGTCTACTTCACAAACGAATTCGTTGCCAAAATCAATGATTGAAGAGCATGAGGAAGTTGCCAGGAAAATCGATAGCCTGAAACGATTCTGGCATCAGGTTGATGAACTTGGAATGGGACCAAAGTACGAAGAAATGGCCTCTCGTATTCATGAGTTCCGTGACGAGATGGAACAACATTTTGATGAAGAAGAAAATCAAAGTGTTCAGTTCAGTCAACTGGATCAAAAATCTGAATCGGCAATGACTCAAGAATCGCTGCACCAGCAACATACTCAACTGCTCAAACAGCTGGATGATTTTTCAGAGCGGTTGAAACAATGCGAAGGTGTCTATCATTGCTGGCAGGAAGTCCGCGCCGATTTTGATCGATTCCTGAACGCACTTCACAATCATGAACAAGCCGAAACGGATCTTTTCAAAGCGAAAATGAAACAGGGATAGTTCAGGTTGTAGAAGGTTTAACTGGTCGAGTAGTGAGGGGAACGACTAGCTGGAGAAATTACTTTTCCAGTAAGCCAATTTTCTCGACTGGAATCTGTTCAAAGCCGAGATCAAAAGCTGGGGAATCAGACTTTATTTTAAAGTCGACCGCAGTGGCCGAGGGGGATTGAGGGTTTCCCGAAAAGTGGGGATCCTGATCAATTAAATTATTCTCCTCGGTCACCAGCGGCTTTGCTTTCTCATCGATATGACTCCATACCCCTCCCACTGAGATGTTTTTCCGGACGATATTATATTTCGGTTTGCCCGGTTCATCCTCCAGCAAGGTCAGGAGTTGGGGGTATCTTTCTTTCCAGGGAGATTCCTGATAGGGCATTGCTTTGAGACGTTCGGGTAAAGTGGTGGCGACTGTTTCATGCATCCAGCCTATTCCCCGGGAGTCAACATGAACCGATGGATGGCAGTCGACGAAGATGTTGTTTTCGACGAGGTTATCTCTACCTCCACCAATGAACGCACTTCGACCCGATCGCTGGAACAAGTTTCCTATAATCGAAATTCCACTGGCAGCATCATCCAGGTAAACTGCCATGGCACCATATAAGCCAGGGCCCGAGATGTCGTGGAAGAAATTATGCCTGATTACAGTCCCGCGTGCGGACCAGTCCCGTCCCATATAAAAAGCACCCACATCACCTGTTTCGAAGCAGACATTGTGTACCTCATTAAATTCGATCAGATGGTCATTGCCACCCAGTTGAATGGCATTGTGAGGACCATCGTGGATCAGATTATGAGCAACCCGAATACCGACTCCATAAACCGCGATACCAGGGCGATAAGTCCGGAAAAGTCTTCCGAAATGGTGAATGTGGTTACTGAGAGCAAGATGTCCAGCTGGTGTGAGTGTATTTCGATCTCCCCCTGTAATCGAGATTCCCCATTCACCCATATTGCGGATATGACAATGTTGTACGACACATTCTCTGCCCAGGCCGATATTGACTCCTCCACTGCCGCCATTTAAGAACTGGCAATGATCAACCACACAATGTTCTGAATTGCGGAGTGAGATCATTGTTGAACGTGTTCCTTCGAATGTCAGATTCTTAAGGGTAATGTTCTGACTATTCTCAATCTCGATCAGGGAACACAGCACTGAGAGTTGCACATCTCCTGTTCTGATTTCACCAGGAGGCCAGAAATAAAGTTTTTTCGAGATACGATCAAGATACCATTCTCCTGGCTGATCGAGTTCAGTAAGAATATTCAATGCGTAGTAACGCTGGTTGTTCCGAAAGCCATAATTGTGATCAGGCTTCGCGAGTTGAATCCGCTTTTGTTCCGGATCAATATTTTCTACGCGTTCGAAGGAATCGGACCAGTCCCAGAACCAGTATCCATGTAACCAGACTTCGGGGGCGTTGACCCATCGTTCAGCTCGATCTCCCTCGTAGGTAAAGAGCCCTTCCTGGGTCCCTGCTATTCCGTGCGGCTTGATCTTCGTCTCGCCAACGGCTTCTTTAATGGTCGTGAAACCTTCATTAGGCCAGCGGGCAAGCTGCATCGGTTCATGACGATAGAAAAGTTCCAGGCGAGTTCCCGCACCGGCGACAGTTCCCATGTCATCAAGTTCAATTGACGCAAGATCCGCGACCTGCACCTGTTTCAGTGCTTCAGGGGAGAGTTGATCGCCAACTTCTTCCTGAGTAACAGGTGAGAATTGATTGATAATGCGCGAGCCCAGAAGACGTACAGTCTGATCCTCAGCCCCTTGAATGATGACTGGACCCTCCCCGTTGTGGCCATACCCTTCTATTGAGATTGGAGATTTCAATTCGTAATCTCCTCCCTGTAGGGTGACTGTGACCCCCTCTGCGGGTATGCCACCGTCTGCTTTCGTTTTTTCAATGAGAGCCACAGCCGCTTCTAAGGTCTTAACGGGTTTCTCTATTGTCCCGGGATGTGCGTCCTCTCCCTGTGGAGAAACATAAAGTTCCAGGGGAGCACCGAACAGGCAAGCAGGTGTACTCAACAGACAGACAATTACTGCGAGACGAATGGCGTGCATGAAAACTCCAATGAATCAGGCGGGAAATTGATATCGGTCTCGAGGGATGTACTCATTCGAGGTGAGTATCAACTGGGTTGGCCAAACAGGATGAAATGGCCATGAAGGCAGGAAAATAGTGGGGCTTTGATTCTACTGGAGAAAGAGAATCCTTGTCCAGAAGCTGTCTCAAATGTCATCCTCAGTAAAAAAGATTTTATGGAGATGGTCCAGCTTTTTTGATTCTCTCTGGAAAAGAAGGTGGAATGCTCTTTAAGTTAAGCCTACCCCTTCGGTTATACTGGATGGATACCATCCCACCTGAACCTGAGGAGACCACGCTTGCTTCTCGTTACACTCCAAACACGCCCCCATTTACGCGCCTGGTTTTTGTTGATCTTGCTCATCAGTTGCGTTCTCCCATCAAACGTTCGTGCGGAGGAACCTGCGCCGGTTTCGTTCGACGAAATTCAACTGATTCTCAAAAATCAATGCGTTAAATGCCACGGTCCCATCACCCACGAAGGGGAACTCGATTTGAGTCGCCCCGTGACAATTCTGGCAGGAGGCGACAGTGGTACGTCGCTGATCCCGGGGAACCTGGAAGAGAGTCTGCTCTGGCAGCGCATTGCTGACAACGAGATGCCTCCTGAAAATCCACTCGATGAGTCGACGCGCCTCAAGCTGAAATCATGGATCGAAAACGGAGCTCCCGGTCTACCAGAGGAAGTGCATCCCGATGATTTGATTCATTGGTCTTTTCGCAAACTGAAACAGACGACGGAAATTCTCTCCGAAGATAAAAACAATCCTGTTGAAAGCGAATTGAATGCAGTTGATCGATTATTACTTCCTCAGTTGCAGGCTGCCGATTTAGGTTTCAGTGCAGAGGCAGATCGAGCGACTTTACTGAGAAGGGTCAGCCTGGTTCTGACAGGACTCCCTCCGACAGTTGAGGAGCAGGCTCGGTTTCTTACCAATGCGGACGCTGATCTCTATACCGAGATGGTCGAGTATTATCTTGATTCACCGCATTACGGTGAACGCTGGGGTAAATTCTGGCTCGATGCTGCAGGCTATGCAGACAGCAACGGTTACTTCAACGCAGATACACCCCGTCCCCTGGCCTACCGTTATCGGGATTATGTCATTCGTTCATTGAATCAGGATAAGCCGTTTGATCAGTTCATCCGAGAACAGATTGCCGGAGATGAGTTGGCCGGTTTTGATGCGACTCAACCCGCAACTCCAGAGATAGTTGAGTTACTGGAAGCAACCCATTACCTGCGCAATGCTCAGGATGGGACAGACAGCAGTGATGGTAATCCAGATGAACAGCGCACAGACCGATATAGCGCGCTGGAAGGAACGATGCAGATTGTTTCCTCCTCTCTACTCGGTTTGACAATTCAATGTGCAAAGTGTCATTCGCATAAGTTCGAGCCGATCACTCAGGAAGAGTATTATCAATTTCAGGCATTCTTTTATCCCGCGTTCAATGTTGTAGAATGGCAAAAGCCTGCCACCCGCATTGTCGAAGCCCCCTTCCCGAAGAACTCGCATCCTGGGAGGCAAAAAAATCAAATCAAGAAACGGAACTGGCTCAGCTTCGAGAAGAATATGGGAACTGGTTTCGTGAAAATCAACCACATGGGGAGGTTCTCTTTCAGGATGATTTTTCTACGAGTAATCTCGATCTGAAAGATCGCTGGAGTAACACCGCTCCTGGAGACGACGTCCCTGGAAGTTCTGTTCCTATACATATTGGAGAACCTGATCAATCACCCTCATTTCATATTGTTGATAATCAGGCCCGGATCGAGACAACTGATGCAGCGGCTCAAGACAGTTGGATCTCAACTCAGGAATCCTTCAACTGGGCACCTGAAAATATTGGGGAGTGGATTCAGGTCACCTTCGATCTGGTCAATGACCGGATCGAATCAAATTCAGCTCCTGCATTACGCATCGGATATGGAATTGCCCTTCACGATTACAACGACAACTCAGACCTAACCGGTGGGAATCTGATCTTTGAAGGAGCTTTGGCCGGTGGTGGAGCTGCTCTGTTTTACGACCATCCAGGCTCCGATTCCGAACCACTCAAAAAAGTGGGAAACAAAGATTATCAGCCTGGCCATAATTACGGGGTGCGATTATCGCGACTTACAGATGACGAAATTCGCCTGCAACATCTTGTCGATGGAATACCCGAAGGTGACGAAATCACACTTAGGCCAGAACAGCTTCCACCCGGTGGATTTGGCTTTGAGTATTACAACAATCGAAGTTTCATTCTGGACAATGTCCAAATCGAACGATCTCCCAGTGACCTGGTCGGTTATCAGTCTGTAGCGCAAGCGTTCGAAGAGGAACTGACTATAAAGCGTCAGAAACTTGACGATCAGGAAAAACAATATCAGGAAACTTTGAAAACCAAACCGGGCCTTATCGCCTGGGTTGCTGATTATGCAGGAGCTCCGCCCGAAGTCCCTTTTCTTGAGAGAGGAAATCATTCTTCACCGGGGCATTCAGTCACACCGGCTCCCTTCTCTGTACTCAGAGAGGACACCGGTTTTATTGAAGACGATTCCGAAACAGAAGCACCTCCATTTGAAATCGTGGCGCCCAATCCGAATACGTCCGGAAGGCGGACGGCCTGGGTGAATTGGCTGACAAAGCCTGATTCCGCTCCCCAAAGTCTGATGGCCCGCGTCCAGGTGAATCGATTCTGGCAGCATTACTTCGGGAAAGGGATTGTCGATACGACGGACAACCTGGGGATGAGCGGTGCTCCCCCTTCTCATCCTGAATTGCTGGAGTATCTGGCTGCTTATCTGGTGGAGCATGAGTGGAGCCTGAAAGAAATGCACCGGCTCATTCTGCACTCACGCGCCTTCAAGCAATCGAGTCTGCACCAGGATCGTGCAGCTGAGATTGATCCCGAAAACAAGAAGTACTGGCGATTTCACCGGCAACGCTTAAATGCAGAAGCACTCCGGGATGCGATGCTGTATGCAGCCGGGGCACTCGATGAAAAAATGCACGGTCCGTACATTACCTCCATGCGAAATTCATCGGGGGAGACGGTTGTCGCTGAAACGGAACCGGGAGCACGTCGTCGCTCGATTTATCTCTACCAGCGACGAACACAAATTCCCAACATGTTACAGGTATTCGACGCTCCGAAGATTGTTTTCAACTGCACTCGTCGGAATGTCTCAACGACTCCTTTACAGTCGCTCGCACTCATGAACTCGGAATTCATCAGATCCCGTGCTGCAGAACTGGCAACGGAAACACTTAAGCTGGATTTGCTTGATCAGCAGATCCAGTTTGTCTATCAGCGTGTCTATACGAGGACACCGACGCAGGATGAAATTGAATTGCTTGGACAGTTTATAGAACAGCAAATCGATTTCTATACCGATCAGGAAAACGCCCGCCTGGCAGCCTGGACAGATTGCTGTCAGATGCTGATGGCGTCCAGCGAATTTCTGTATATCCAATAGGCTTGAAAAACTTATCTGAAAATGAATCACAACCCATGCTAAATTCATTCAATAGTTATGATCAGTTGACACGCAGGGCTTTTTTAAGCGCGCCAGCTGCCGGTATTGGCGGGATGGCACTTGCTCAATTACTGCAACAGTCTGTGCGGGCAGAAACTCTCAATGACGAAGGTCTGCCTTCGCAAACCTTGTTTACGCCACGCGCGAAGAACATGATCTGCCTCTTCCAGCATGGTGGCCCGAGCCAGATGGATCTCTTCGATCATAAACCCGCCTTGAACAAGTGGCATGGTAAACCCTATCCAGGAGGCGATCTGGAGACCCATTTTGATAAACAGAAAGGTAATGTGCTGGGAGCACCTTATCAGTTTTCTCCTCAGGGAGAATGTGGGATGGAATTAAGCGAATTGCTTCCCCATACAGGAAGCATCGCCGACGACATCACGCTCATCCGCTCGATGAAAACTGAATCAGTCGATCATGAAGCGGCTCTCAGACTCATTCATGCCGGGAAATTTCTCGCCGGGATGCCCGTCATGGGTTCCTGGGTTGTTTATGCACTCGGAAGCCAGAACGAAAATCTGCCAGCGTATGTTGTGTTAACCGATCCAGGTGGGTTGCCGGTTGATGGGGAACGGAACTGGTCCTCAGAATGGTTACCAGCTGTCTTTCAGGGAACTCCTTTTCGCTCCGGGCCATCTGTGGTTTCAAATCTTAAAACTCCCGACGGCATTCCGCTCGCTGCACGGAATAAACAACTCGATCTACTGAAGCAATTGAACGAACGCCATCTGCAGCAGGATCCCATGAATACCGAACTGACTGCCCGCATTCAGAACTTTGAAACAGCCGCCCGCATGCAGCTTGCTGTTCCGGAAGTTCTGGATATTTCCTCAGAAACCAAAGCCACGCATGAAATGTACGGGCTGAACAATCCGGCCACGGCTGAATATGGTAAGCGATGTCTGCTTGCCCGACGTCTGATTGAAAGAGGCGTCCGATTTGTCCAGCTTTTTTTAAGCGGACAACCCTGGGATACGCACAGTAAAAATGCAGAGACACTTAAAGGCTTGTGTGCGCGAACAGATCAGCCAAGCGCTGCTCTGGTGAAAGATCTGAAGCAACGGGGGCTTCTCGATGAAACCATCGTTATGTGGGGAGGTGAATTCGGTCGACTTCCCATTTCACAAGGCGCCGACGGTCGTGACCACAATCGCCACGCATTTTCACTCTGGTTTGCGGGTGGAGGTTTCAAATCGGGCTATGTTCATGGAGCTACAGATGAGTTCGGTTACAGTTCCGTGGAAAACATTGTTAACGTGCACGATCTGCATGCGACATTGTTCTCTTTACTGGGCATCAATCACCACCGGCTCACCCTGCCCCACGAAGGTCGCGAAGCGAGCCTTACCGATGCTGAAGTCACCCATGCCAAAGTGGTGAACGAGTTGTTAGCTTAAATCATAGTCTCGAGTTTAAATCAATTGAAATGTGATGAAACCGGACGTCGTTTGATGGTTCGTAAATATCCATCTGTGGCCGTCGAATCAATTTGTAAATGATATAGCTGCCGAAAGCGGCAACCGTGAGACCCAGGCAGATCAGGCAACCTTCAACACCGAGCATGCGGACTAATCGCACAAAAATCTCGCTTTTGGGGCGTCCATTCTTCAAGGGTGCATTCATTTCTTCCGCATCCAGTGCCAGCATGAGCGCGCACCCGAATGTTGCTAAAGTAACAAGGCCCCAGAGGAAAGGATCGAGTGCCACGTCTTTGACAGTGGCGGGTTCGGTTCTAGTTGGTTGAGTCTCCCGCATCAACAGGCCGAAGCAGTTCGCCACCCGTTTGGCAGTTACAGGGTGATTGAAATTGTATTCGAGTACCTTCTGTTTGTCTTTTTCATTCCGATAAGTGACATCCAGGAAGGTTCCATGATGCTGATGCCGCACACGAATGATTTTATCAGCAGGAATAAATCGATGTTTTGTCGAAAGCAGCATCGTAAAGTCGTTCTTTTCTTTGACGGCTTCGTGGAGATGTGCACTCTGTTTTTTATCCGTAACGAGATCATATAAACCGGAGGTTGTCAGGATCCCGGTTTTTTGAATCTTATCCTGTTTAACATCCCAGATAATCAGGGATTTGTACTCCATAACCATCTCGACCTCGAATCGTCAAGCAGTCGTCTGGTACCCATCTTTAATGAAATGATCAGGTTGACATTCAGTTCAACTCAATCACTACTTTCCCCACATGTCCACCAGCGGCCAGATGCTCATAAGCCTGTGGAGCTTCTGCGAAACTGAATTTCCGATCAATAACTGGTTTCAACTTGTGACGACTGATCGCTTTATTCATGTTCTGGAACATCTCGCGGCTACCTACATAAATTCCGCGGACATTCACCCCCTTCATCAGGATCGAGATCGGGTTGAAATCAACGACACCCGCCAGTACTCCAATCAATGCCACGTGGCCACTCATGCGAACAGCGCGCATCGTTTTCGGCAGGGTGCCTGCGCCACCTACTTCCACGACATGGTCGACCCCTTCTCCACCAGACCATTGCAGGATGGTCTTCTCCCAATCAGGATCATTTTTATAATTGACGGTGAAGTCAGCTCCCATTTTCTGGGCGAAGTTAAGTTTGTCGTCGCTGCTTGATGTGATTGCGACTGTCGCCCCAGCCATCTTGGCAAACTGCAATGCGAACATACTGACTCCCCCGTGCCTAACAACATCACGGTGTGACCCGGTAAGACAGGCTTCCCACTCAGAATTGCATGCCAGGCTGTCACTCCCGCACAAGGTAAGGTTGCGGCTTCAGCAAAAGAAAGATGTTCAGGAATCGAAACCACCCCAGTTGCCGGTAGGGTTATATATTCAGCCAGTACCCTTCTGATTCACAACCGAGTGCCGTGCTGTGTGCAGCCATACCCATCGAGCCTGCCTGCCACCCTGGCATGAAACAACCGGCGACCCGGTCACCTCTCTGAAACTGGGTCACTCCTGCACCGACTTCCACGATTTCACCTGCAGTCCGAGAGAGGAATTCTGGGGACCGGCATCTTGGGATTGTAATGACCGCGTACGACCATCAGATCGCGATAGTTAAGCGAGCAGCTTTTAACATGAACAATGACTTCGCCAGGTCCCGCAGTCGGTTGAGGCAGATCAACCTGTTTCAGACCCGAAAAATCTCCCATCGAAGTTATCTGGTAGGCACGCATCATCAGCTTCCTAATCTGAGTTGTTTATTTCATCGAAAAAGTGTCGTACAGTTAATCGTCACTATGACGATTCCCGTTTTGCTTGTCGACGTCGTTCATGGGCACTCACTTCAGGAAGAGTTAAAAATCCCCATGAGAGTGCCTGATCCTGCCGGTAGTCCTTACTCAAGGTCAGTGCGGTCACAGCCTTCGCCAGTTCATAACCCAGATAAAAAGCATGCGAAGCATCCAGATCCGGCGACTCTGCAATGATCTGATCGAACAATTCATAAGGGTCTGTCCCATGCCAGTACCATCCCGATTCATGAGATGCAACTCCCGCGTTCCGCGAAGATTCGGAAGTTGGGATCCTTAATCTGTTGCTGCATCAGCGAGAGTGCCTCGGCTCCGCGTACGTTCACGCGAGGATCGCGCAGCATCACCAGATTCGGGTCTACATGTTTCGGCAATGTCTTACGCTCAAAGCTGTAGTACATCAGTCGACGAGCATGATCAAATTCCTGCACTGCAGTTCGGCACCAGTTGATCACTTCTGTGGTCAGCACACTTTTAATTTTCAGTTCCTGACAGATACCAGCCAGTAGAAAATTGATACCTGCCGAATCGACCTCTGAGAGCTCTGTCAGGTTTCCAATCCCCATCATCAGCTCTGCCTGTGGCCATTGACGACGTGCTTCGTAATAACGCACCAGCGATGCGGCAAATCCAAAACTGATCGGTTCCAGAATCGGATCAATGCGAAAGGCGACATTGGCTTCCGATAATTGATCGACAGTTCGTTCCAGCGATTTCCAGTCATCGGGGCGATCCGGTATCGCGACGAGTTCCACGCCCAGCTTCTTTGCCCAACTGATATTCGATTGATTACAGCTGAGGACAAGTTCAGCACCCTGCTCGACTGCGGCACTCACTTCCCGCTCCTCGAAGCTATCGATTGAAATCCGATGACCCTCTGAAGTCAGTAGTCGAGTCACCTCACCTGCTCTGGACCAGCTCTCACCCGGGATACAGCCCACATCAATAATGTCTGCACCTGAATTCCGGAAGCGCTCAGCCAATGCAACAATTTCATGATCAGACATGCGGGGGGCATGATTAATTTCAGCGATGATCTCGATGTCGTAACGGCTCAAATCGGGAGGTTCCTTCTGGGACTCACCAAAAAAAAGCGGAAGATCGTACATATCTTTTGGTCCGCGTTCGAAAGGAAGCGCGTACTCTGCTGATAACGATTCGAGTTCTCCCTGGCAGTAACCGGGAATAATGACCTTCTGAAATTGAGTCGGGTTAATCTGCTCCCGCAGTTCGGACTGGTTCAGCTTTCGTTGGACCCAGTCACAATGCATCAAAGCAGCTACCGAGATGCCGAGGACTTCGATTTCGTATTCGAAATGATGCTGCTGCGCCAGACGAGGGAGCAACCCACGCAATGCCGGTTCGGCCAGTTTGCCGGTCACGAACAGAATTCTGGATGGGGACTCTGCCTCAACCGGCATCAGAAGGCTCACTACACAGGGAAGAATGGGGGCAAAAAAATTGAATAGCTGCTTCCATCATAACGACTTCCGGGAAGCACTCGAAACCATCTTCCTCCTGATCCGGGTGGGTCTGACTGGAAACTCTGCTTATTTCACCCAGTTCTTGGGGAAACCTTCGAGGGCCGAGTCTTCCCCGGGTTTCCAACCGACGGTTGTTTCAATCTGGGTCGCCAGCTCGATATCTTTCATCGTGATTCCGCGCGCACTGTGGGTTTGCAGTTTTACTTTGACTTTCGCGTATCCGAGTTCCATATCGGGATGATGCCAGGCGGCTTCGGCCAGATAACCAACAGTATTCGCTACCATTAATGTATGGGAGAACCCTGGCGTTTTGTAAACACGAGTAATCCATCCCTCCTGATATTTCCATTCTGGAAGTTGTGAAAGATGTTCTTGAATTTCGTTCTCTGATAATACTTCCTTATCTGCCATGGTTCTCTCCTCATTTGATTTATTCAGTGATCCTGAAACCCTCTGATGGGTCACACTACCCTGTCACTTGGCGGTTCAAAACAACCACAACCGGGTTTCAGGATGGGTTCCATTCTCAACGGACGTCTTAATGAAATGTTGTTGAGCGAAGAAGCATTAACGGACTGCTCCTCCATTGACATTAATCACCTGACCGGTGATATAGCTCGCTTCTTCGCTGCACAGAAACCGAGCCATGCGGGCGATGTCAGTAGGATAGCCCCATCGTTTCAGTGGAGTCTCGCTTAAAACACGTTCCTGCCAGTAGTCACTCGCCTTTTCGCCCCAGGCCGTTTTGATCCAACCGGGGGCGATACAATTGACCCGCACCTTCGGTGCCAGATTCAAAGCGAGCGAACGAGTGAAGCCCATCACGCTGTTTTTTGCCATGGCGAAGAGTTCGCCACTCTCACCTTCCATCCCTCGGTCAGACTGGTCCCAACCTATGGTAATCAGGGAACCCCGGCCCGCATCTTTCATCGCTCCACCCCAAGCTCGTCCCAGAATGGTTGTGGAGATGACATCGACTTTCAGGAGTGCATCGAGTTTCTCTGTATACTTCCAATCCTTTGCCGGCCCGGTCAGGAGGTCAACCCCTGCGTTCAGGACAGCTATCTGAAATCCTCCTGCTCCTGCCACACCTCTTGTGCAAAAGCTTCGAGTCTTGAAGAATCACAAAGATCCTGGCACAGGACTGTCGCCTGTCGACCTAACTGACGGATTTCGTCCGCGACATCCTCCGCCTGATTGATCGAGCGTCCGCAATGCAGGATGAGGTCCGAGCCTGCTCGGGCCAATTCCAAAGCGATCTCGCGACCAATTCCCGAGGAAGAGCCAGTCACCAGACTTTTATGACCTTCAAGGCTGGCAAAAGAATTAGAAGTGGATTTGGAGGCAGACAAGGCAACTGATTTCTAGTGATAACTTAGTGTGCAGGTGAACTTCATCCGTTTCGATTGGTGAGCTTCATTTTCTTGCCGTGAAGTAGGTCTCGCAAGGGAGAAAATGAGAACCGCTGTAGACTGTATATGCAAAAACAGAAACATTGTTTCACTGGTGAATTATTCCCGGATTTGGGAAGGTTAAAGGCTCTAACTGGTTTCGATTCTGAATGTTAGAGATCGAGGATATCTGGCTTGAAATGGCTTGTTTTCAGCTTTCTAACGCCTCTGATTATGGCTTTTTATCCAGTGTTGTAAGTCGGTAAATTGGTGTGATTCAGGCCTTTGGGAATTTAAAAAAGCAATAATGGGATTAACTCTGAAAGTCGTTGACGCTACACTTTCGGGCAGTAATAATGGAGCTGGGTTGGAATTTCAGCCAACTCCCATCATACGTCGAGTTTTCTACGAGGAGACCACATCAACCAGATGTGACCCTTTCTTCTATTCCTCGGTTTCAATAGATAACTCCCTGTTCACCTCACATTAAAAATTAGTTTTCTGCAACACCAGTACCAGGTAAAGCGCGAATCATTTCCTGTTGAAATACCTGGCCATTCATCGGTCATTGCAGATGGGCCACGAATTTCGTTCGTTACTCAACAATAATATGTATTACACGCGTTGATTTTGCTATGGGTAGGCAAAATCATCTAAAGGTCCGTACCCTTGACTAAACCTGATCATAATAACAGTCAACCTGACACTCACCCATCCGTTAACTCTAATACACAGATTGAGCCATCAGAAATGATCTCCGGACTTGCTGATCCTGCTGTCTCCCCTTCTCACTCCATGCTGTCTGATGAGTTGGAAAAAGACCTCGTTCAGGTATTCAAACTCCTGGCAGATGAAACACGCCTTAAAATTCTCCTGTATCTCGTGAAAGATCAGGAAATTCACGTTTCCGCACTTTGCGAGCGATTGCAACAAAGCCAACCCGCCGTCAGTCATCACCTGGCCTTATTAAGAGTCGCCGGGCTGATTGAAGCTCGTCGGGAAGGAAAACATAACTTCTATTCAGTACGTAAAATCCACTTCCATCGCATCATGAATGAACTGTTCAGCAGCATGATGGGAGATGGTGACGACGCACTTCGATTCAAAGATTTTGTCGTTACTCAGAAAGATCGTCTTTCTGAATAGACCTGAAAATCTCCTGATTTCTCCTTCGCCCGTAACAGAAATGATTTGCAGGCGAGAAATCACCTTAAAAACAGAATGAAAGCGACCTTCTTTGGGGAGGTCGCTTTTTTTTTTCGCAGATCTCGGTAGAATTTGCCTGATTTGCGCTGAATCTGGCTGAACGCCCCGAGCGGAGAGTCAGTCTGCAGATCGCGGCACTATTCGGAGACTTCAAAACGAGGAAATGGCTCATCCCGGCACGGAAAGCGACGGGAATCTGTCATTTACACCAGGTTTTGAAACCACCTCCAGCATCTGGGTTCCCGTTTTGATCCTGCAATCTCACCTGACGAGTAGAAATGAATCAATGACACGAATTGCAAAACTGGCATTGGCGGATGGAACTGTTTTCACTGGAACCTCTTTTGGAGCTGAAGGAGAGGTGTATGGTGAAGTGGTCTTCAATACCAGTATGACAGGCTATCAGGAAATCCTGACCGACCCTTCCTATTGCGGTCAAATCGTCACCATGACTTATCCCCTGATTGGCAATTACGGTGTCAATGACGAAGATGCAGAAAGCCGTGGGCTCTTCCTGCGTGGATTTCTGATTCGTGAACTGAGTCCAGTCCCGAGCAATTTTCGCTCGAATATGTCCCTTGATGAGTACCTGAAGAAGAACAACGTGATTGGCCTCGAAGGAATCGATACCCGGGCACTGGTCCGGAGAATCCGGGTCCAGGGAGCGATGACCGGTGTCCTCTCGACAACGGACCTCGATGATTCCTCATTGATCAGGAAAGCACAAAGCAGCCCGGAACTGGTGGGACAGGACCTTGTTCGCGAAGTAATGCCGGAAGCTGCCTCTGACTGGACAGAAGGGCTGAGTGCCTTCGCCAGACCAACTTCCCTGCGTACGCCAGGTCAGGAATTCTCTGAGGAGAATCGTCCACACGTA
Source organism: Planctomycetaceae bacterium (assembly GCA_041398805.1). Lineage (GTDB taxonomy): Bacteria > Planctomycetota > Planctomycetia > Planctomycetales > Planctomycetaceae > Polystyrenella. The sequence goes on from JAWKUC010000020.1 coordinate 44,398, forward strand.
GTCGCAATTGATTACGGTATGAAATTGAACATCCCCCGCCACCTGAAAGAATCGGGTTGCAAAGTAACCATCGTTCCCGGTACGGCTTCGGCTGAGGAGATTCTGGCACTTAATCCTGATGGTGTCTTTCTCTCGAATGGACCAGGCGACCCCCGTCCTCTGGATTATGCGATCAATACGATCCAGGATTTACTGTAAGAAACCGGTCTTCGGCATTTGTCTCGGGTTACAACTGCTGGGTCTGGCAAGTGGCTGTGAGATCTAGCTGGGGCGGTTCGGACATCGTGGTGCTAACCAACCTGTCATGAACAAAGCAACCGGCCGGGTCGAAATTACGACTCAGAATCACGGATTTGCGGTTGCGACAGAGACCCTTCCGGACAATGTAGAGGTCACTCATATCAACCTGAATGACCAGACTGTGGAAGGGATTCGTCTGACAGACGTGCCCGCGTTTGGGGTCCAATATCACCCCGAAGCAGCCGCTGGTCCTCACGACAGTCATTATCTCTTTGCCTGCTCTTTGACATGATGGCAGCTCCAGCCACCGCCTGAGAACTGTATAAGCTGATAGAAGCTGTTCAGACAGAGTACATATCCCTCGATCTTTGAGCAGGGACTTCTTCTGGACATTCTTCAGGAAATTAACAGTCAACTCTGCTTGCTGTGCTCGGGCGCACCCTGTACAAAAGGGTGATTGAGGTATATGACTGCTTTGAGCAGATGATACTCACCTCCTCTTTATTGATGGTGTGCGTCATCTTTCCGGATATTGTCTGCTAATAACTGAAATAGTTGTGTGAAGGTAAAACAAAATGGCTCTCGAACGAACATTGTTACTCGTAAAACCAGATGGAGTTCAGCGTAAGCTGATTGGCACGATCATCTCTCGCTTCGAAGCGAAAGGTCTCAAAATCGTGGGACTGAAAATGCTGCAGGTTACTCCCGAGTTATCTCGTCAGCATTATGCCGAGCATGTTGAGAAGCCCTTCTATCCACTTCTGGAAGAATTCATCACCGCGGCACCTGTTGTCGCCATTGCCGCTCAGGGAGTCGATGCGATCTCTGTCGCCCGCACCATGATGGGGTCCACAAACGGACGCGAAGCTGCTCCCGGTACCATTCGAGGAGACTACTCGCAAAGTCGGCAAATGAACCTTGTGCACGGCAGCGACAGTCCAGAGGCTGCCAAGCGAGAGCTCGCAATCTATTTCAAGCAGGAAGAGCTGATTGACTATGATTTAACTCTTTCCGCCTACCTGGCGGCGGGAGATGAGCAATAAGCTTATCGAATGATTATTCTCATGTAATAAAAAAGACCCGGCAGCGAGAGCACTGTTCGGGTCTTTTTGTTGAGACAGGAAGTGTGCAGGAACAGTAAAATCTGTCACCTGCAAATCATGCAAACTCAATTTCAGAAGCTCGTAATAATCTCCCTCTACAAACGTAAAGAACATCTATAGAGGGAGTTTATGAATTCGAACTTGTCTTCAATGAGTCTGTTTGTAATTCATCTTATCCCCAAGGTGGTTGTTCAATGACGGAGTGGTAAATCGACTCCGCCCAACCCTGATCAAGTCGATTCCACCTGTGAAATCGACTTCAATCAGAATGGGAATGATTTTGAACTGACGGATCACTCGACGACTACACCCAGAATTTCGACCTGATCTGAATAGATCGGGCTCATGGTACTGTTTGCAGGTTCCAGACGAACGCGGTTAGGTTCTTTGTAGAACCGCTTCAATGTGGCATCGTCATTTCCTACCAGCGCCACGACAATATCACCGTCACGACAAGTTGATTGCTTGTGAACGACGACGAAGTCTCCTTCTGCGATCTGATCTTCGATCATCGAATCCCCTTTGACGCGAAGACAGAAATGATCTTCGTTATCAAGCAGGGCTGAAAAATCGACGCGATCACTGTCTTCGACTGCCAACACAGGTTGGCCGGCTGCAATCTGCCCGGCTAAAGGCAGAGTCATCCGGTTCTTGGGGGAATCGGCCAGTTGGATCGCACGTGACATATGAGATTCACGAGTGATTAACCCTTTTTTCTCCAGGGCCTTCAAATGGCACATCACCCCGTTTGGAGATCGGATACCAAACTGGGCACCAATTTCCCGAACAGTTGGACCGTAACCGCGATTCAATATTTTATCGCGTACAAAATCATAAATCTCTTTCTGACGCGTTGTCAGAGAGGGCCTTTTCAAGCCTAAATTCACCATAAGAAAATACTCCTCAGCTTTTAATTCGAAGATTCAACTAGGTGGTTAGTAGTTAACAAAAACTCTCCGCCGGTTAATCTTCCTGCCTCATTTAGAAAAGTCGATTTGCATGTCCGATAGTATGAAAATAGCAAGCATGCTACCGAATAAATCACAAAGTTGACTTCTCAACATTCTATACATACGGAAAGGGACTGAACATATATTGGCGAAATAAATGTATAACAATTCAAGAACAAAAAAAGTGTATACCATTAACGTTAGTGGATACTGTACATATTGCAATAAAATATTCGCCTGAATCCGTTTAATTTACCAAGAAAACTGGAAATTAGTGCAGTAAAAACCTCGTTTTACACAATGGGCAATAAAAAAGCCACCTGACCGACGGTCAGATGGCTTTCAGGTGAAATTAGTGTCTATGCTAACTGAATGTCCTGTTACTTTGAGAACAATGTTCTTCAACTGCTTGATAGAGAGCGGCGTTTAGAGGAAGCAAACCCTAAGTCGTTACTGCATCAGCTTGCTGAGTTGTTCTTCCAGGTCAGTTTCTGATGTGTTCACGCTGACGACGATTCCATCCTGATTGACCAGCCAGATGCTGGGGACGTTCAAGACTCCGTAGTACTTCACAACCGGGTGGTTCCAGCTTCTCTTGGCTGGATCAGGGTCGAACATCTGCTTCCAGTTTACAGCTGCATCACCCAGGGCGACTTCCAGGGGAAGTTCTTCGTCATCAAGGCTGACGCCAACCACTTCAAGTTGAGATTCACTGAATTTCTGAGCGATCGCATCAATGTTTTTCAGTGTGGTGGAAATTCCACCAATGTTGGAGCTCCAGTAAACAATGGCGGTCACTTTACCACGGTTCTGTTCGATGTTGAAGAATTCACCATGATAAGTGGATCCTCCAAATCTCAAACTTTGTCCCGGTAAGCTGAGTCTGCGAATGACTCCCTTTGCCTGTTCTCCCTGTGGGGTATCGGGTATTGATTCAAAATCTGCACGAAGCAGAGTTTGGCCTCTTCGATCAGGTTGTAGCGTTCGCAGCTTTTTCCTGCTGCCAGCAGCAACGGAAGTGTTTTGGCCTGTTCTTCCGGGAAAGCATCACAGAAGGCACGAGCACGTCGAGAGAACTCAGTAATCCACCTGTGTTTTTCTGGCTGTAACGCATTGCGTTGGTATTTGCAAAGCGAACGACGGCCCAGGAGGCTTCCATGGTAGCCTTGGATTTTGGATTTCGCTCCATCAGGAAATCGGCATCGGCATATAACGATTCTGCTTCGGTCTGGTCACCCTGAAGGGCAAGCTGCAATCGGGCCTCTGAAAGACGCTGCACCAGTTGGTGCATGATTTCGTCTGTATCTTTGTTCTGATGGGCGAGTAATACCCTTTTTGAAGCGAGACCGACGATCGTCTTGTTGCGTTGCTTAATCAGGTGGGCAACCTGTTTGGGTTCCTGGTCCTCTTTGAGTAGCCAAAGGCTGCCGCATCACTTCAGAAATCTGTTCCAGAATCGATGCTGCGGTATCTGCTACAGGTTTTTTGGGAGCTGCATTGATCGATGCCGTTGGCAGCGAAATTTCAGCCGTTTTGACTTCTTCGGAGACAGAAGCATCCGTCTGGTTGGAGGCAGTTGCGGGGGCTGAATCTGAAGAGCCACATCCAGCCAGAAAGCCTGTACAGAGGCAGAGACTACAGAAAGAGAGTAACAATCGCATTTGAATCATTTTTTCCATCCTTGGAACAACAAAAGCCTGACATCCCTGCCAGAGGACAGCAGTCTGTCCTGGTTTCCTCTTTAACCGGGATGCCCTTTGTCAGGTGAACGAGGAATTCAGTCTTTTGAATCCTGTTTGAAGCGGCGTTTTACGAAAAAAGCAAAGCTTATGGCAATGCGAGTTTCCCGACCTGCCCTGTTTCTTTGGAAAATTTACAAAGTTCTTATTCCGATTCCTGCTGAAGGCTCTTGAGTAAAGAGCATTAATTTCTGTTTCGGCCTTGTTTCTATGACGTGCGTAAAATTTCAGGATTAAGTCGACCTGGTTGTCTGGGAGGTATAGGGGTTACGCTCAGCCGGGAGCATGCTTATTTCGTATGAAACCGGCAGAAATTGCCGGTTGGGAAGTCGTCTATCCATGATTTGGACGATCTTTAGAATTACGGAATGCGCTTGCATGCAGGGGGTAGTGCGTACGGAGATCTCGTTACTGTAATTGCCAACGAACGAATTGTGAGTGATCATCATGTCAGAGCAAACCCTCCCCGAAGAGCTCGAGCAAGAAACTGACGAAAACCTGACCTCTCCCCCAAAACCAGCGAAGACTCCACGCAAGAAAAAGGGTTTGGGGTCGGTTGGCTTTCTGGTCCTATTATTCTGCTGGTCATCGTCTGGGTGGCCCTGATGATCGTTGCGCATACGGAGCTCAGAAATCCTGTACTTTCACGCTTGATACCTGGTTTCGATCAGAATCTGACGTGAAGTTCGCTTCGCTCGACTGATGTCCCCCGTTGTCATGCATCAGGTTTCCATTACGGGGAAAATCCAGACCCGATCTTAACTTTGCAGGAACTGCGAACAGAGAAAACGCTCTTCGATCTGGTATTCCAGTCATCCAACATGGGAACGATTGAGTTAGTCTCCCCTGTTCTCAAAGTAAGATTGAGAGAGGGTGGGAGTAACCTGGAAGACTTGATTAACCCGATCCTCGCCGCTCAGGAACCATCCGCAGAAGCTTCTGATATGCGGTTGGTGCTGCAGAACGGGATTGTCGAAATCTACGATCCCTCGGAACGGCTAGTTAATAAAACCATGCTGGAGGAACTCACTCTGCAAACCAGTTCCGAGAAGACCAACCTCGAACTGAAAGGAACAGTGAATGAAGCACCTTTAGAGGTCACGGGCGAGTTTGATCCTGCTTATAATTCTGGCTCTGTTCACTGGCAGACAGAACATCTCAACCTGGCCAGTTATCAACCTCTGTTAAGTCGCTGGCAACCCGCTTCCCGAATTGCTGGCTGGCTGACGGTTGATCAAACCTGTGCCTGGGACAATTCCACCCCTGCCCACTCTCGCTCTGAGTGGTCCACTGGAGGTCGAGGAGCTGGAGTTGCTATTGCCCGATCAGATGGGAGGGGAAGCCTTACAACTTGAGAAATTAAATACGGGAGGGGCACTCAAAGTTTCCTCTCGTGAAATGCATTTTGAGAATGCGACCTTCGATTCCGCCATCGGGCATTTTCGTCTGGTAGGTGATGTCAATCTGGAAGAGATGCGTGCCCAGAACAACTGGCAAATTCAATTGGCCACCTTGCTGAATTCTGATCTGGCGATTCAGGGCTACGTCGATCTGGCAGAGATATCCAGAATCTTCCCGCAGGCACTGGCCATCAAAGAAGGAATGCAGATCGTTGCCGGTCAAGCAGATCTGTCGCTGCATACTCGATCAGAATGGACACCGAGTCCTGCAGGCACGGTTGGGAACTACAGATCTACTGGCGGAACAGAATGGAAAATCAATCGCCTGGAAAGAGCCTTTAAAAGTCGATTGTCAGGTTCATCTTGAAGAGGGATGGCCTGTGTTTGATCGATTGAAAGGTTCCTCGGAATTCATGCAATTCCAGGGAGAAGGTTCTATCGCTGATGCAAAATTTCAGCTGACGGGTGATTTACAGAAATTCGCTGAGCAACTCAGCCATTTTGTGGAAACAGGTTTTGATCAACTGCAGGGCAACTTCAATGCCCAGTTTCGTACGCAATTGGTGAATGGGACAGAATGGACAGCCGACAGCCGTTTGATTGTGGAGAACTTTCTGCTCAGTTGGCCGAACAGCACCCCTTGGCGCGAACAGCGGCTGGTAGTGGAGACAACGACTCAGGGACTCCTGGTTGACCGGCAATTGCAGAAAATTAATGCGGGCAAACTGAGTGTGACGAGTGGAAATGATCGTCTGCAGACGATCCTGACGGCCCCTGTTGAAATCGGTCATCCCCCCTACACTTTCGCGACAACCTTACAGGGAAATCTGTCGAACTGGCAGCAACGATTACGACCTGTCATGACTATGGAACCCTGGCAGATGCAGGGTGATATTAACCTCACCTCTCACTCGAGTCTGTCAGAAAATGTCGTTCGCTTTGTAGATACGAATGTGGATATCAATTCATTCGTTGCGGAAAAGCCTGGTCTTTCGATCCGTGAGTCGAAAGTACGCATGCAGACGGTTGGTGAATACGAGCGTGCTACAGGTAAACTTTCTGTAGAAGAGATGACTGTCGCCAGTTCCAGCATGGGATTTCGTACGGTCAATCTTGTAGTTCAGCCTGTGCCCGATTCGACTCCGGAAATTTCCGGCAACGTGGCGATGAAGGCGGACCTCAATCGTGTATCGACCTGGTTTGCGACGCATCCTTTTTTGAAGAGTTTAAAATTGGGAGGGCTCGCCAAGTTTCAATTACAATTTGATCGAGGAGCTGACGTTGCCAGCACGATTGGACAGCTGACTCTGGATCAACTCACAATTTCAGCTCTCGATTCCAATGCGGCGAATCAGAATCGAACGGTACTGAATGGGTTGGCTGTGAATCCCCCTTCCGCAAGCAAAACATTATGGGCGGAAGACAGTTTTCAACTGACGTGGAAAACGGCGCGACAGGCTGATCAACTTGATCTTGAACAGTTGACGGTTGATTCCCGTCTGTTGAAACTGCATACCTACGGTAAGATTTCAGACCTGAGTACAATTCGTAATGTCGAGCTGGCAGGCAATGTTGAATATGATCTCGAAAATCTGATGCGGATCGCGCAGAGGTCTGATGATCCATCAATTCAGTTGAAGGGTCATCATAAAAAATCATTTGTTTTAAGTGGTCCACTAGGTGCCTGGGCGGTCAATTCACCTGCTCCACAGATGAATCCCGATGGAACCTATGGCAATTCCGCCTCCCTGCAACCTGTGAGTCTGGAGAGTGGCAAGCTGACTGGTCAGGCTGACTTTGCCTGGGACTCAGCTCGTCTCTACGGGCTGCCTGTTGGTCCGGGAGAACTCTCTTTACAACTCGATGATAAGATTGTCCGCATCGAACCAGTCTCTTTGACTGTAGCTGAAGGGCGAGTCAATCTGTCACCGCATGTTCGATTCGATCAAGCGTCGCCAACTTTGCATCTTGATCCTACTCGTGCGATCGAGAACCTGCGTCTGACACCTGAATTGTGTTCTGAGTTTCTGCAGTATGTCGCACCGATGCTGGCGGATGTTACTCAGATCGAGGGGCATTTCTCGATGGATCTGAACAGTGCTCAGATTCCCCTCTTCACTCCGGAATCGTCCGACATCACTGGCACCCTGGAGGTTCAACAAGCCGAAGTACGTTCGGGTCAGATGGCGAATCAGCTGACATTACTGGTGAAACAGGTGAAGAATATCATCAATCGTGGTTCCATCGCTGGTAACGGGAATGTGAACAACACGTGGATTGTGATGCCGCAGCAGGAAAGTGAATTTCGCGTTACGGGTGGTCGGGTGTATCACAAGAAGCTTGAGTTCCAGGTCGACGATGCGGTTATCTACACAACTGGTTCAGTCGGGTTTGATAACAGCCTGAATCTGGTGGCAGAAATTCCGCTTCAGGAAAAATGGCTCGGTAACAACAGACTGCTCGCCTCCATGAAGGGGCAGATTCTGCGGGTGCCGATCTCTGGAAACCTGAAAGCACCGGTAGTTGATCAGCAGGCTCTCGCAGTCTTTGCGAGCCAGTTCGCCGGTTCAGCGGCTCAGAATCTCCTGCAGAATGAGGTCGATAAGCAGCTGAAGAACCTCTTCTCGCGTTAATTCACTCTTGAAAATTGACGAATGAATGCCCCTTCTCCCCTCTTCAGAGGGGCAAAAATTCATCTTGGAGATACTGGCCTCCTTTGTTAACATTCGCCCCGCTTCAAGCTCTCTCTCCTCATTCTTGTAAGTGATATACAACCGGCAGGGACGTCCGGAAATGATCAGGTTACGCTTTTATCTTACCGCTTTTGTCATCGCCGCCTGGGTTGCGACCAGCACAGGTTGCAGTTTGATGCATAATCTGCAACCGCATCGATTACACCGTTTGAACCGTCAGGCTCCACCTGCGAGCTCAGCGATGTATTCCACTGCTGACCAGGTTTCCTCCGGGAACCCGGTGAACGAGTTCATGGACTCCACACGGCTTTCCGAGCTGGGCGAATAATCGTATCCGCCGCCTCTGGTGTTGATGTTTTCCTCCGCGCTTGCGCTTTGCTGGCAAGTGTGACTCCAAGATTTATGCGCGCAGTGCTGCTACTTGAATACGCGCGAACTTAAGCGACTTCTCTCCAACTGATTATTGAGAGAATTGAGCCTGGGAGCGGAACGAGCGTCCCCGTTGCAGCAGTTCATTGGTTGGGGGAACCTGCTGGCGCTGCATCGAATAGCGGAAGACGTGGCGGTCGGTGACTTTCTGCGGTGAGAAGTTGTCCGCAATGAATTCGATTCCCGGCCATTGATACCAGGGGGCCTGCACCTTTTGCATCACGTTCAAGGTTTCGTAGCCATCCTTGACGAGTTTAATCTCGCGAGTTCCATAATAGAGGAACGAAACCGCCGCGGGCGTGTAACCGACTTCTTTGCCATCTACAAAGGCGAGTGCTCCGGGAGGGTCGGATTCAATCATCATCCGCCGAAAGACGCAACCACTCCCCCCCGTCAGCAGTAGACAGGCCAGGAGCATCCCCACCGCCCAACGAGGCGATGTTCGTGCTGTATCTGATTGTCCTGTAGAGAGTAACGGCATCCTGCCTGGCACCCATCCAAATAGATAGAACGGTTCCCTGAAATTAGAGGACGCGAATCTTAACGATTCCCCCCAAACGAGCCAAGATCGTTTCCGGGCGAGTGGTAAATGGGTGAAATCTAAATTTAATTATCCTGATCTCACTCAAGTGCTGTTATCACTGATAAGGTGAAATTATCGAGAAAGAGGTGATCCGTGGTGTATCAATTTCCGTTACACTGAGAGAGGTCACTTTCATTACAGGACTCCGCTCTTAATAATGAATGTTCACGAACTTACAGCTTGAGCTCAAGAATGTAGGAGTCTTTTAATCCTGCTATTCTTTAGTCGTCTTGGCAACACCTGGGAATTGATGGGGGCGAGTTGGGATGTCCTCAAGAAGGATAAGGAGCTGCTGTTCTTTCCAATCTTCTCGGCGATTTGCTGTCTGCTCGTCACCGCTTCGTTTCTGGTTCCATTTTACATGGTTAATGAGAACCTCGCTCCCCCGGCTCAGGACGCACCGGTGCAGGATCAGGTGATTTATTACGGGGTCCTCTTTCTCTTTTATGTCGTCAACTACTTCGTCATCACCTACTTCAACGCGGCCGTCATTGGTGCCGCGGTGAAGCGGATGATGGGTGATGATCCGACCCTTACTG
>JAWKUC010000021.1:0-48610 GCA_041398805.1 Planctomycetaceae bacterium
TTTCATCAGGTTTTTTTGGTGAGGAAGGCTCGAGAATAATTGCGAAACTAGACGCATGCTGGCTCCTGAGGGTGAGAATGATTCGCTGGCTTATTACCACAATGGCGAGGAAATGGTCATTCGTCAAGCTTTTTTGAGACTGCGAAGGGGTGGGGTTAAATTCCGGTTTCCCTGAAGTGGCAATTCTGAGAGAATCCCGGTCTTAATTAAGCGATAGAAATTCCGCTGTCCCGCAGGGAGGATTGAGCGATGGCGAGTGAATTAAAATTCAACCAATCTGACCGCTCTGTAGAAGTGACTGCGTCTGTTAAAAAACAGTACGAACTGCTCCCCTACCCGATGCGTGATCCGGAACGGGAATTAGAAACATTACGCTACGTCAATCTGGATGAGCTGGCGGCGATCAATCATAAATGCCTGCGGGGTCGTCTCGATCTCTCCAAACCGACGCGATACCTAGTCGCCGGAGGAGGAACAGGAGATTCCACCGTGTTTCTCGCGGAGCAGTTGCGAAATTTTGATGCGGAGATCGTACATGTTGATCTCAGCGAGAAAGCGATGGAAATCGCCCGCCGCCGGATTGAGAAACGAGGGCTCCAGAATAAAGTCACCTTCAAACAGGGATCTCTTCTCGACCTCTCACCAGCCAACTCGGGATACTTTGATTACATCAACTGTTCCGGGGTACTGCATCACCTGAAGGATCCTGCAGCGGGACTGGCAGCGCTCAACTCGGTGATGAAGCCTCAGGGTGCGATGGGGTTGATGGTGTATGGAAAGTATGGTCGGACTGCCATCTATCAGATGCAGCGTTTTATTGAACTGGCGGGCTTACGAGGTGCAGAACCCTCTCCCGAACTGTTTCAGGAATTACGTCGCCTGCTGGATAGCCTGCCTGCAACGAGTTGGCATACGCATGGCAAAATGATCATGACATTCATCAAAGAGGCGGACGATTCGGAACTTTACGACCTCTTCTTTCATACCTGCGACCAGGCCTACTCAGTGACGGGACTGGTCGAGTTGCTGGCGAGCAGCCGACTGTTTCTGCTGAACTTTACCGGGGAGTCGAGACATTTCTATGATCCCCAACTCGCATTCCAGAACTCAGCCTGGTGGCGGGAGATTGCAAACAAACCAGTGGCCGAGCAACGCGAGATGGCCGAAATTTACTGGGGATGCCTTATCAAACATGCATTCTGGGTAGCCAGAGAACCAGACCGACAGGTCAACCCGACACAACTTAACCTGATTCCAGGCTGGAGTGAAATGTCCCGCATGGTGGGAGTACGAAACTCGATCATTGCTCACCCGAATGAAAATTGGGAAATCGATTTTCTGCTTCGAGGTAGTATCAAGACGACGATCCAGGTCGAGACCCCTCCTCTGGTCAAAGAGCTCTGTAAACTGATCGACGATGAGTTATCACTGAAAGAAATTGTTGATCGGATTAAAGAGAACGCGAAATTAAGTGGTGGGTACCAGGAAGCCGACATACTTCCCACAATCCTGAAAGCCATTCGACGCTTGTGCGAATACGATTTTCTCTTCCTGAGATCTCCGGAAACAGTTTCGATTCGTCGTTAACCGAGTCTCCAGTTATTGAGCGGGATCCGGATTTGCTGATTCAACTGGAGCTCCCTCCAGGTTTTCCACCAATGCCGAATCGCTGAATCGTTGCAGAACTTTTGTGATTGTATTCAGGTACAGCAACGTGCAGAGTGCATCCAGCTTGTCGGCTAGAGAGCGTGATCGCATCATATGACAGAACTCAAAAGTCTGGGCACAGGTTACAGTATCAAACTAGTAAGGAGAGATGCATAATATTACGACGGGCCTGCTCTTCAGAAGATGCCAGCCACTCATTTGCGCCGCCCGTTCTCGTCCAATGCCAATAATCATCATTTCATCATCGAGCTCGGCATTGAGTGAATAGTATTTCGCAATGAGCATTGAAGAGCGTAGGTGAACGTAAATACTTCCCGCCAGTGTCGCGTAGGCAAACTGTGGCCCTTCACCAAAGTAATCTTTCAAGTTCGGGAGAACTTCATTCTGAGCTGTAGTGACAAGACCAAAGTATTCATCCTTGCTCGCCAGGGCAAAGCGCGCTTCCTGATTTCCCACGTGTAACGCCTTGGCGATCTCATTTACGGTTAATGTCTCGAACACGCGGAGGCTGGCATCCGCAGTACGTCGATAGAACTGTGCCGTTTCCAGGAAGGGAGCCTTGGGAGGGATTGGTTTTCCACCGTATTGGCGCATCAATTCCAGATAATCCATCGCGACCTTGCAATCCAACCACTCCAGAATTTTCCATTCGGAGGCGGTAATCGCGATTTCCACAGCTTTCTGAGCGTCCTCAGGCTCCTCAGGCAACCGGGCGATGGTATTAGCTGAAAGCTTCTGAAAGGCAACCGCTTCGATGAACGCATCGCAGGCTTCCAGGTAAAGCGCGAGCTGGTTCATGGTGGTGGGCTCAGAGAATTTGAGTGCGACAGCAGTCTTGTCGATTTCTGCCTGCAACCAGCTGTTATTATTGATGCGCGTGATCGTTGTCTCGTATCCCTGGTTTAGCCAGGTCTGATTACAATACGCCACTTCTTTCGCGAGAAAGGCATTAATAGCCGCATACAACAAGTCGGTATACGCTACGGTGATCACCCCTTCCTTAACGAGGCTGTCTGAGGTCTTCAGAAAATCTTTGGCCTGGGCAATCAGATTATCTGAATATTCAACATGTGTCTCTTCGTCGGTGGCCTCGTATTTTTCGATCGCTCCATTGATAAGATCTTTCCAGCCAGTCATGCGGGCTGCGAGAACCTGATCTGTTTTAATATCAATCGTGGGTGTGCCGGGGACATCAGGTCGGGGAAGATCGACCCCGGTCATTAATGCATACGCTTCAAAAATATCAATGACGGGTTTGACTTCAACACCAAGGTCTGCACCATGTTGGATCAGGTTGACCATCTCCTGCTTGTTTTTATCAAGTTCCGTTTCTGCTGTGGCAGGAATGAGAACCAGTTTGATTCCCCTGGCCGCAGCCCCTTCGATCTTATGAGGAATCCCACCCACAGGCCCAATCATTCCATCGGGATTGATCGTCCCGGTCATGGCGGCATCCTGTCGGACGGCATCCCCACGGACGGCAGCGAGAATGCCAACGGTCATTAAGGCTCCCGCACTCGGTCCATCAACCCACCCTTGAATATCGTAAGCGACCTGCATGGTGGCGGGATCGAAATCGGTTAACTGGGCTGCCATCAGGGAGGCCATCCAACCCGCAGCACGCCATTGTTCTCCGGACCCGCCGACTTCAGATTCGTAAAACCCGATCCGCACTCGACCCGACTCAGCCCCTCCTACTGTCACATAAACGGGGAAACAGCTTCCAGAGGGAATGCCCATCTTTTGAAGCCTGGTAACTCAGTGCGTTGACCGCCACCTCACACGAGTCTCAAGACGCGGGCTTTCCTGTGCTGAAAGCGGGAATTCAACTGCCGTTATCCAGAGGAAACCAATCAAGCAATCATCAAGCAATTTGAACATGCAGACGCATGGTTAGCTCCCGGCAGACAATCTAAACGACGGTTAAAAGAATAAATCAGCATCAGAGTGGCTGTAATTGCACCCTGTCTGATCTACTTTTTAACATGCCGGGAAGTCTGCTGGGTAGGGTTTCTTTACTAAAATCAGAGGGGACACACAATGCTAAATTAACAGCAGTTCCGAAATTCGGATTATTTCAATAATTCCAGCTGGAAGCCAGTCTTCGTTTTCAGAGTGATTTCACCTGGGATAAATCCGGGGTCGATGAAGGAGAGGGTTAACACTTTGTCTTCTTTTGTGAGTGCGTATTCTCCGACTTCAGATTCGTCGATAGTCGATTCAACCTGCCAGCCACTCGCTTTCTGAGTGGCGATCCATTTAGAGACACTTGCTTTGGCTGTTTTCGACTTAACTGAGAATTCGAGAACCTGAGGGGTCTGTTTCTTCACCTTCGCTGACTCAAAACCTGCAACGGAGATTTTCAAAGGATTCTTTTTGCGATCCTCTTCTGCCTTTTTCTTTTCCATCGCTTTCGCCACTGCGACATCGGCTTTCTGATTCTCGAGTTCGACTTCTTCGGCGGTCGAATACTTCAAATAAAAGCGAGTCAGGGAATCGATGGTGTGACACTCAGTTCAATCATTTCTTTAGCGGGGTTCTGAAGATCAGGACTTTACGAAAATCGATTTTGATGGGCTGTTCGCTGGTTGCCGTCGCCCCGGCGTCTTCGAAGCTTTCGATAGGTTACGAAGAGTCGTCTTCCGCCATCTCGCTGTCGCCATCAATTACCATCGTGTTATCGGAATAACCGAGCCTTTTGAATTCTCAGGAACGGGTAACGCTGATGAGAGTTGCTCTGCGGTGTATTGCAGAACTGTTTTGTTACCTTGAGCAGGAGCTGCTGTCACCATGACCTGGAGACGAATCCCCTCTTTTCGCATGAAGTAGGAAACGGTGGTGTCCCCAAACCAATGCCACCCGTCTGCTTCCAGAACCCGGCGCGATTCGGCAGTTGCTTCCTCAACTGATTGTTCGCTGATGTAAGCAGCCGCAGCAGGGACAGCATACAGCCAATTGAGCCCCTCGGGTTTCGGCAATTCATTCAGATCAATATTCCCCAGTTAATCAGAGAGACATTACATTGACGGCCTCCGGAGTGCCTGACGGGAAAAGAGTCAGAGAAATTTATAACCCTGCGTTTCGCCATCATTGAGGCGTATTCGGCAGTGACTGTGTGGCGGGTTGTTGTTTTAGCCCCTCTTTCGTCAAAGCCTTGTCGAGTTGTTCGGCGATTTCAGCAATCGTCCCTTTCGTCTGGTAAGACTGCGAGGCGAGCCGCTGCTGCTGAGCTTGAGGTTCCACTCCCACCAGAGGAAAAACGGAGAAGTCGATTACTTTGGCGGCGGATTAGTCTAGGAGGCTGAATTGTTTCTGCGGCATTGGCTTGAGAAACCAGAAGTAAGTAAACACCGACTAAAAAAGAGAGCAACAAAACGACCGACCATTGCTAGCCTCATCAAACCCATTGTGAAAGGAACAGACTGCCGGAGCAGCTGGTACGCGGATATCGCGATGAGCGAGATTGTACCACCGCCGGAAGGGGCGTCAATCTGCTGAAGTAATCTGCAATCCGTGGATTTTTGACTGAAAATTACTCAACAAATTTTAACAAAGTCGGACTTTCCGCCGGCATCGAGTCGAGGGCAGCGGACAGCTTCTGGTAGGCAGCATTCTGCTCGGAAAGCGGGGTTTCTTCCAGGGATCCTGAGAGACGTCATAAAATCGACCATCGCCATAAAGTTTATAACGCTGATCCCTGGCGAACCGCTGTGGTTTGCGGTCGGTCTGTTCCGGAGCGGGATTATAATAGCAGTACATCCATTCGCGCCCGGATGAGGATTGGTGCCTGTTAATGCGGAAGCAAAACTGACCCCATCGAGGTTTTTATCCGCAGGGATTCCAGCGACTTCCTGCAAGGTGGGGACAAAGTCTGAGAAGTCGACCAGGTCCTTGTTCACGACACCCTCTTTCACAGTACCCGGTTGATAGGCAACAAGAGCGACTCGGGTACCTGCATCGGTTGTGCTTCCTTTTCCCCCTTTAATCGTACGCCCATTCAGTGTCGAAGTGATCTGACGACCTGTTCCGTTATCACCAGTCACCAGAATGAGAGTATTGTCGGCGATGCCTAGATCTTCGGTTTGCTTGACGATCCGGCCGATCATCTTGTCCATGTACTGGACCATGTCTTCGAAGTTTTTCTGGTTGTTTTTGCGGTCACGATTTTCACTATCAGGTGTCGTCGGAAACGGACTGTGGACCAGAATCATCGGGTAATAGACAAAGAAGGGTTGATCGCTCTCCTGCTTCATGAAATCAACAATGTGATCTGTGACAATATCTGGACCGTATTCGTCGGATTGAAACTGTCTGGTTTCTCCGTTGATGTTTAATAACGGATTCCAGTAACGTTCTCCCTGCTTATCGATCTGCCAGAGGCAATATTGATCAAAACCAGCATCAGCAGGAAGTGTCCCTTTTCCGTGATGCATATTAGGATAGAAGTAATGCTCGGCCCCATACAGTTGCCATTTCCCACCTACAAAAGTGCGGTAACCCGCCTCTTTCATAATGTGACCAAAGGTGCGTTGATCTCGATTAAGAATAGAAAAAGCCGAGTAATTCCGGGCGTTGGATAACCCCGTCATAATTTTGACGCGGCTGGGGGTACAGAGTGGTTGCGAATAGCAGTGTTCGAATCGCATTCCGCTGGCCGCCATACGATCGATGTTCGGCGTCTTATACTGCTTGCTGCCGTAACAGCCATAGCATTCATATCCAATATCATCCGCCATGATGAGGATAATATTCGGGCGAGCAGCCTGAGCGGGGATGGAAAGCAGACAGCAGAGGAGGAACAGCGAAAGTCGAAAGAGCATTTTTCACCCGCATTGAATATTGTGGTGGAGGAAACTCGGAAGTCTTCCTATTAAACCACAGGAACAGGAAGATGCCAAAGCCTTTTAATCCAAATTGCGTTCCGCAAACCAGGCGACAGTCTCTTTTAAACCGGCCTGAATATCAACATTGGAGTCCAGCCCAGCTGAGCCTTTGGCGGCATCAATCAGATTAGCATGCAGGTCCCCTGCACGGGGGGACCATGCTGAGGTTAGGGAATTTCCCCCTTAAGTTGGCGAAGTACGTTCCGCTGCCGCATGATTTCTGAACGGACTCGACCCAGTTCATTGATGGTGGTCCCCTGCCCGGTGCCGATGTTAAAGGCCTGATAACGGTCGTTGATCGGTTGTGTTAAGGCCTGTAAATTTGCCTGGGCGACATCAGTCACATACACGAAATCCCTGAGGCAGAGCCATCTCCATTGATGGTAGTCGTTTCGGCCTGCAAGAGTCGAGAGGCAAAAGATGGCAATCACCCTGCCTCGCCCACTGAGGACTGTCTGGGCCCTTACACGTTGGAATACCGCAGCGATACCCCAGTCAATTCAGGATGCTGACGGGTGAAAAATTGCAGGTAATGTTCCCCGGTTAACTTGGTGAACCCGTAGGGAGATTCAGGCCGGGGGGAGATCCTCTGTCGCAGGAGTATGAATATTCCCATAGTAGGTCCCCCCGGATAGAGGCAAATACAATCCGCCCGACCTGATGTGCTGCGGCTGTTCGAGCATTCAGCCAGCAGAATGTTGACTTCAGCGTCATAGGCAGGTTCCCAGCACCTGATCGGGAGACGGAAAGCTGTGCGGCATGATGAGAGACTGCATCGGGCCGGGTTTCCGCGAAGATTTTGCGAGCGGCTACGTCCCCGAATGTCGGCATCGAAGACTTGCAGTCCTGCGGGGAGGTTCTCTGACTCTCGGACGAAAAATTATCGACGATGATGGGCGTGTGGCCAGCCTGCAGGAGAGTCTCGGCGATGTGGCCGCCTATAAATCCGGCACCACCAGTGATCAACACGCGCATCGGACAAACTCCCCTACGGAGAGAGAAACCATTATCACTTACAACTAAGCTGGTGTTCCCTTTGTCTGATTTCAGTTTTTCGTGGGTTTCAAGAATTAACTGTTCGGTTTCTTCCCAGCCTATACAACCATCTGTAATGGAGATTCCATACTCCAACTGAGCAGGATCAGCAGTTAACTTCTGATTTCCCTCTTTGAAGATTACTTTCGATCATCGACCTGATCGTTTCATTCCCGGCAATTCGCTGATCCACAACATCGTTCATTACTACAGACTGCTTTTGAGAAGTCTTTATCAGAGTTCGCGTGGCTGTGCAGTCGACCACAAACCGAGGTGAGACACCTCAGCATTACTCAGCATGTCTGTCGCTTCCTTCAGATTCTTGCAGCATCATAGTTAGGGCCGGAGTGTCCACCACGGAGAATAAGATGTCCCCATTCATTTCCTTTGGTGTGTACGACACAAGTGCGGGCCTTCGGCATCAATTCCGAGAAGTAGGCTGGATCGAGCCGCGACCATGGCGTCGATCGCAACCTGTAATCCACCATCGGTTCCATTCTTATAGCCAACTGGCATCGAAAGGCCGCTGGCCATTTGACGGTGGGTAGGTGACTCGGTCGTACGTGCTCCGATGGCTGTCAAGGTGAGCAGGTCAGCAATGTATTGAGGTGTGATTGGTTCCAGCAATTTGGGTAGCTGCGGGGTAAACCAAGCTCGGCGATGTCTAAGAGAATTTTACGGGCTAAGGTCATACCGGTTCGAATATCGAACGTATCGTTCAGGTGGGGGTCGTTGATTAAATTTTCCAGCCAACGGTAGTGCGTGGTTTTTCGAAGTAAACCCGCATGATCAGCAGGATTTGATCTGAGACTTTATCCGCCAGTGTTTTCAGCTTACGAGCGTATTCCATGCCGGCTTCGACATTGTGGATCGAGCATGGTCCGACAGTAATTGCCAGGTCGTTTGTCCTCGCCCCGCAGGATATCATGCAGTTGTTCGCGATACTGGCAATCATCTCGCTGGAAGCATCACCTTCAGCGGGAGCCGGCTTTCAATTCGTTAGGGGAACTGAGCGCGATCGTTTCGCGGACATTTAAATCTTGTGTCGGATGAAAAGGTGACATGGTGCAACCGGAGGAGTTCTTAGACTTCCGCAAAACGGACGTCAGGATTCTGAAAACAGGAGAATGAAAGTTCAGGTTTTAAACCTGCCAAAAAATGAGAAGGAGAGTGTAACACGATAATTACAGCGTTGACCAGTGGGTCAAGGGCAGTTCGTGAATGAACTGGATAAAGTCCCTTCTGGAACTGGCCTCACCGGTCTATTCCTCCTTTTTCCCGAGGAAATTGGCAGATTTTTGCCTTAAGAACAGCGAATCAGGGCTGAAATGGACCGATTTCATTCTGGTTCATGAGATCCCAGCATCTCCACTTACTCTATTTTGCATTGAACAGAGGTCATCAATGCTTCATTAATATGATGGAAATGTTCATTTCCTGTTTTTAATTCTCTCAGAGCAAATATCTGCACTGATATTTCCCATATCTAACTGACACATCTGAATTCAGAATCCACCGGGGTTGTTTATCCTCCTGAACACCTGCCTCCTGTTTCAGACAGGAGACTGGGTGAGCTGGGTCTGCTCTCCAACTTCAGCTGACGGTACATGCCGGGAGCCTTTTATGGCCAATCGCAGAATAGGTCCCTTTCTCCTCGAACGCAAACTCGGCGTGGGAGGGATGGGTATCGTTCATTTAGCCACCTACGAGAAGAACGGGACGCAAGGTCGCGGTTAAGGTTCTCTCTCCGGCTATGTCCGATCAACTCCAGGTGTTGAAACGCTTTGAACGGGAAATGACGATCCTCAAAGCTCAAAGACCCGCACATTGTCCAGTACTTTGGGAGGAAACAGAAGGGGCAGCACTTGCGGAACTGATTGGCGGGGGAATCCTGGATGAGATGATCAAGGAACGGGTCTCACTGACTGGGAGTTTGTAGTCGATTGTGGAATTCAGATTTGTCAGGGTCCGATCAAAGCTCATGAACTGGGAATTATCCACCGAGACCTGAAGCCCGCCAACCTGTTCATCAATAAAACAGGGCTGGAAACTGGGTGACTTCGGCATTGCCCGCGATACGACTGCGACAGCTCTGACCGCCGCGGGAAGAACTGTCGCACCTATGCCTATATGGCCCCGGAACAGATTATCGGAAAGCCCCCGTTTCCCGGAAAACCGATTTGTACTCACTCGGCTGTGTGCTGTTTGAAATGCTGACAGGGCATACTCCTTTTGAAGCCGAGACACCCGCTGCGATGCTGATGATGCATCTCGATGAAGATCCACCGAGGTTACGCGGACTCAATATGCAATGCCCTATCTGGCTGGAAACTCTCATTAATCGGTTACTCGAAAAAGATCCGGGTGATCGTCCGTTTGATGCAGAAGCAACGCGTCTTGCTCTGGAAGAAGTTCGCGTTAAAGAAGCGACCCACGATGGAGTAAGTTCACAGGCAGCGACTGGAGGAGCGACTTCAGTTTCAATCGATGCTGCTAACCTGAAAAGATTCTGCAAAAAAAGAAGAAACAGAAGAAGCAGAAAAAGAAAGCCCAACCCTTTACGAACAGGTCTGGTTCCTGGTTCTGTGCCTGTTTATGGTCATCGGTGCAACGATCTGGGGTTATGGCCGGACAGTCCGGAAACGATGTACGATAAAGCTACGGCCTATCTGAAACAGGGAGACAGCAACGGCCTGTATTACGGGCTCGTAATGAGCTGAAAGATCTGATCGAAGCTATCTCTGAGCATCCCCTGGCTGAATTAGCTCAGGAACAACTCGATGAAATCGATATGAAAAGCACTGGAAGAAGCGACCGAAGCAGCCGAGAAAAACCTACCTACGCAACTCGAACGGAATGAAGCGAAAACCTCGCTTTGTAGAGGCACTCCGCTACGAATTGTTTGCGACCGGACGACTTCCTTAATAAATATCAGAGCCTGGTCGAATTATTTCAAATCAGCGAAGAAATCAAAGAAGCAAAGTTTAATTCAAGACCGTATCAGATTCATCTGAAATTGACTCGACTGAAAATCGCAGAGATCAATGAAGATATTAAGAATGGAGTGATTGACTCCGACCCGGTCATTCTGATTCTGCAGAATATGCGCGAAGCAGACCAGCAGCTTGCTAAAGGAAACAAAGCCCAGGCATTGATGAAGTGGAACAGTTTGCTCGAACTCTATTCTGATAACAAAGACTTTTCGACACAGATGGAATACATTCAGAAACGAAAAGCAGGTGAAGAGGTCGCTCCCTGGGATATTCGGTGCTGGACGACCTCAAAAAAGCACAAGAGGAAAAAACAGACGAAGAGACGGCTCCAGAATAGTCCATGTCCTTCATTGAGCTTTCAGTGAAGTTGGTTACCCGAGAGTAGCAATGCACTCAATCAACTTTCTGGAAATCTGTGAGTTGAGTATGCGTTCGTTTCTCGTATTTATCTGTAAGTATCCGTTCTTCGGTATAACCTTATCAGATCGACTTCGATGCCGGCCTCTTCACCCTCCAAGCTGATTCCGTAATCACTTCCGGCAGATTTGTCCCCTCTCCTGTGAACTAGCTCGCATCTCTTTTTAAGAATTTAACGTAAACAAGGCATCACCCCTTTCTGCCTCACAGATTGCCGGGTAGTATTGAACTTATCCGGGAGTTCCGGCTCCAGCAGGTTTTCTGACTCTGAATTCTCTATATGCTGCATCTATGAACAAAGAATCTGCCGAACTTCCAAGATATGTGAGTGGAGCCATTATAGTATTGTGCTTCGTCCCATTTTTTGTAGTGCTGTGGCTATCCCGGACACACACTGAAGAGACGACAATCCAATCGGCTCGAAATGATCTACTGGCGACGCGCGTCAATCATGACCAGATTGAAATTCAGGATACAGCAAAGAAAAAGACCCTGGCGACGCTGAATACCCACCTGAATCTGGAATCGCCCAAATCGAATATCACTGCTCTGCTGTTACTTCCCGATGAACGCTACCTCATCTGCGCTAAAAGCGATGGAACAATTCAAGTCTGGGATGTGCAAGAGACTAAACTGTCGGTTGAAATAAACTCTTACTTTAACTAATCGTTTCTGTGGAGTTCATACAGAAACTAAAACATTACTGGTGCAGTCGCCAATAACGGAATTGTTTCCGGTACGGCGACCCCATCTACTGCAACAGGTAAAACCCGATATCCCAGCCTCAATCCGATTTTATCATGACATCGATTTCAACATGGAATCGGTTGTGGAGCGGATGTTCTGGTACACCGTGATTGAATGGACTGCGGTCTGTATCGCCCTGTTAACCGGTTTTCGCCGTGCATTACATCTCTGTGGGAGATGTCTCTACTCCTATTGTAGGGACAGCTCTGTTTTTCTCCGGTTTACTCGATGCCTTTAATGTGCTCTCGGCTGATCATTTAATTAACTCGGTCGAGAATACTCAAAGGTTCATCCCCATCACTTGGGCGATTGCGCGCACATTTAACATCTCGATATTAATGATCGGCACCCTGTTAATTCTGATGAAACGGAATCAGTGGAAGAAGAATTCTGATCAGGTGAAATTGGTTTTCTGATTCTCATCGCCATGATCTTTGCCGCTATTGCATCGGTGATTGCTCCACATTTGCTCTTTGTACCAGAGCTCCCGCAGGCAATTTATCACGATGGGCGATTGGCGAAACGGCCCTGGGACATCCCCTCTCGTATTACTTCTGGTTGCAGGAACTGTCGTCTTCCTCGATTTTATCACAAGTATCCATCGTTGTTTTCACATGGAATATTTCTGAGTGTGATCCCCTACCTGCAACCGCCGTTTTCATCGAGTGAACGGATGGTGATTTCTTTGCAGCTCATGCATTACGTGTGCTGGCGTATCTCGTCCCTTTGATCGGACTGATTCTCGATTACAGCCGGGTCAATGAAATGGAAGCAGAGTACCAGCAGACACAACAGAAACTGGCCATTGCCAGCACTGTGCAGCAGAACCTGCTCCCACAAGAATCGCCGCATTTTCCAGGAATCGATCTCGCGGGTAAATCAAAATCCTCCGATGCCGTGGGTGGAGACTACTTCGATTACCTCAAGCTGAATAACAATCGACTTGGTGTGGTCATTGCTGATGTCAGCGGACATGACCTGGGAGCATCGCTGGGTTATGGCTCAAACCCGCGCTACCTGTCTTGACCGACTTCCATGAAGATCTGGCCGTCGTCCTTCATGAGTTGAATTGTTGCCTGTCCAACGATTCCTCCACACACCGCTTTGTAACCATGTTTCTGGCCAGGTTAAATCCCGAGAAGCAAATTCTGGAATACATTGCTGCCGGTCATCAATCAGTCGTTTTACATCAGGACGACAAGGTCGATGTCATAGGCCCGACGGGCCCTCCCCTGGGAGTAATGCAGGAGGAGCTGGGGTGTTCAGCAGAGCAACTTCCTTAAACCGGGAAGTATTCTCGTCGAACTGACAGATGGTATTCTGGAGGTTAAGAATGAGCAGGGTGAAATGTTTGGTAATGACAAAGTCATCGAACTTCTCAAAGCACACAAAGATAAATCCAGCGCTGAACTGGTTGACCTGCTGATCAATACCGCTCTTGAGTATTCGCAGCGTCCTATTCCTGTCGATGACATGACCGTTGTGGTGCTGAAGTACGAAGGTTAATCAGCCTATTCCCAGCAAGCGATGGGCATTGCGATAGAAAATATCTTCCACCTGGGTATCACTCAGTCCAGCTGCCCAGGCCGCCCATTTGAGTGAGCGGAGATGCTCTAACCCACCAGCACCGGTTCGATAGTCTGGTGTTTTTCTCTTCCAGACAGGGGTCGCTTCCCCCAGCCATAGGAATGGACGGTCACCGCCAGACTCCGCCCACGGAGTGTGACTGACGTGGAAATCAGAGCCATACATGAAATTCTCATGACCAATGATCTTAAAGATCGCGAGATGCCATCATTTCGCAATTAGCTGCCGTTTATCATAATACAGATTGGGTAACCCCTTCAGTTCATGAAGCCCTTCCAGATTGTGGGCCGGTTGAAAAGCCCCTGGCGGAGTGAGCCAGGAATCAGTTTCATATCAGGATAACGCTGGCACCAGTTTCGAATCGTTTCGTGTAGTTTTCACGATCGGCAAATCTGCGCGGCTTTTCACCATATGCAGGGTGATAACCCAACCTTCTTCATGGGCCACTTAACGACAGCCTCCGGAAGATAACCCCCAATGGGTGATTCCCAGGTAGGCTGATGAACGGAAGTGATGTGATAACATTTCAGTCCATGTAAGCCTTAATCGCTTCACTTCCGAGCGGATCCACTCGGGATCATCGTCAGCTTTGAAGAAAAAATGCCGCGACTCTTTCGTCCTATGCCTGATTTTCAGCAATCCACTGATTAGCCAGATCGCTTTTGCCGTTTTTCAGTGGAACAGCTAAACCGGAGACATCGCGGCCTGGGTGCAGTACATCGATTAACTCTCGATACTCTGCCAATCGACAGTGCTCGGGAATCCCGGCTCACCGGGTGTGTAGTGGTTCTCGTGATAAAGATGCGTATGCGCATCATAGATTTTATCGGGAATAAAGGAGGAGATTTCCCGATCGTAAAATTCGTAATCTACATCATGCACAAGCGGCAGGCTGTCGGACATCAGATAAATCCTGATAAGTCGTTAGTTGACAAGATGAAACGGATAACAAAGCTCACAACCTGGAGTCGTTGCTGCTGAAAGTCTTGTTGTACCGGTTTTAGCATATCTGTCTTCCTGCACGAATGAAACGCTGTTTAAAAACAATTTGCTCCCTTCAAAGCGGAATCTATCTTTTAGTGATGAAGTATTTTAAGTCGACATGGCACAATCTCGCTCCGAACGTCCGGGGTGTGATGGAGTCTACCCCGCATTACGTGACAGTCAGGAGGTCGCCTATCCAGCAAAGATAAACAGCCTTGAAACGGCAAACCTGATGAAAGTCAGGGGACGTTAAGTGGGCCTTGTTTCGCAGTTAATGACTTGAAGCAGAAATGTGGTTGCCAGGCTCCTGAAAGGTGCACTCAAATGTTCCAGCGATGTCGAACTTATTTTCGAGCCTTATTTGAACGATTACAATTTTTTCCGGACCGTTCTGCCGCCGTTTAAATCGAATCAGAAAACGGCGTCTCAATTGCCCTATTGAAGTTTATGAACCTCGGGTGATGCTCTCCGCGACCCCTGCCTCGGTCACTTCTACAGCACCGGATGACCTGATGCTCGGGATGTATTCAGAGATGCCGCAGGTCACCACTCAGGTTGACAGTGCCTATGAAGCGTGGCGTAATGAGACATTCGTCGTCGATAGTTACACGCTGGATGATGTGACCTTTGACTCAGAATCGGATGTTGCCATTCAGGACCAGGCGATGTTCGATTTGATTGGGCTAGGTGATGTCTATTCAAACACAGCTTATCGTGGCACAGGTTATTCTGTAGCTGTGCTGGACACAGGCGTTGATTATACCCACTCCGCTTTTGGAAGTTTTACCGTCGGCTATGACTTCGTCAACAATGACACTGACGCCATGGACGACAACGGTCATGGTACACATGTCGCGGGAATCATTGAGGTACGATGCTACCCATGGTGGTATCGCTAATGATGTCAACATCATCGCCTTGAAGGTCCTGGGAGCAAGTGGTAGTGGATCCTTTGGAGCTGTCGAAGATGCGCTGCAGTGGGTTATCGCGAACCAGGCAACTTATAATATCGTTGCTGTAAACATGTCACTCGGTGCTGGTAATTACACGACCAATCCCTACACATTCATGGAAGATGAATTCTCGACTTGATTGGTCAGGGAGTCTTTATTGCAGCTGCAACAGGGAATGATTTTATTCATCTGTGCTCAAGGCATTGGTACCCCGGCATCAGTGATAATACTGTTTCGGTTGGAGCAGTCTGGGATGCCAATTATGGATCAATGTCCTGGTCGAGCGCGCCCAGGATTACACCACTGCAGCCGATCGAATTACCAGCTTTACACAACGGAATAGCACTATGGACATCGTCGCCCCTGGAGTGCTGATCACAGCGGCCTATGGGGGTGGATTCGCGACAGGTACTTCCATGGCGACACCCGTGATCGCTGGTGCCGCGGCCCTGATGGCGAAGCCATTGATGACACCAATCAGACAAGTCTCGCCAATCGCCGAGCATTCTCCAGGATCATGCAGGACACGGGTGTCTCTGTAAATGATGGTGATGATGAAAATGACAATGTGACAAATACGGACCTTAACTTCAAACGTCTTGATCTGTATGCGGCGATGCTTGATATCCTTGGCCCGGAAGAGGCTCCGGTAGAAGAATTTGTCACCATTACGGATGGAGTTGCCGCAATCGCTGGAACAACTGGCGATGACACCTTTGTCATCTCCATTGCTGGTAGCCAGATGAATGTTACACGAAATGGGCCAGGACGCCGTGATCGACCTGACCGCAGTCACGGCAATCAACCTGACTGGTGATACCGGCACAGACAGCCTGACTTATACTGGCGCATCCAGTGACGAAACCTTCAAACTATGGCAAGGCCGATTACAACACACGATGTCAGAGCGCCTCTGACAGCAACACTCTGAAACCATCACTTTAAATGGGGGGGGCGGAAATGATGTTGTTTATATGTATGATACAGCAGGTAATGAAACGGTCTCTATGACCGCTAACCTGGTTCAGATGGCAGGAACTGGTTTTACCAACACCGTGAACGGTATCAATATGGTCAATGCCTATGCCAATAATGGCGGAACGGACAGTGTCTCCTTCACAGACACTGTGGCCGGTGATTACTTCGTCGGCAAGTACAACCAGGCTTACATGACCACAGGTGACTATCGCAATAATGCCTACAACTTTGATTCCGCCACGGCCACGTCTTCGAATGGGGGGAGCGACCGTGCCTGGCTGTATGACTCGACTGGCAGTGATACTCTGACTATGAACGGAACCACGGCCACAATGTCGGGGACTTCCTTCAGTAACACTGTAAACAATTTCTATCGAGTTGATGCCTATGGTGACAATGGTGGAACAGATAGTGCTACTTTCACCGACACCTCAGGTGCAGATCGCTACTACGGTGACTTGACCTACTCCACGATGACCGGCACTGGCTACAACAAAGTCAACAATTTCGACAACATCACCGTTAATGCCACTTCACCGGTGGTACGGACCGGGCTGATTTTTATGGAACCGCTGCAGATGAAACCTTCACCGCTTCAGGCCAGAATGCAACCTTATCTGGCAATGGCGTCACCATTAACCTGAACAGTTTTAATCTGATTGCTGCAGACATGACTTATGGAAGCGGTAACGACGCAGCTATTTTCAATGACACAGCAGGAAACGACTGGTTCAAAGCATATGCAGACCTGGCGTTCATGTATGGTAGCAGTTATGAGAATTACTGTTATGGATTCGACTCCGTAACAGGGAATTCAGCAGCAGGGGGCAATGACCGCGCATACCTGATCGACTCCGCAGGCGATGATACGCTGACTCTTGAACCTACAAGTGTCAACATGACCGGAACTGGTTTCGATAACACAGCGAATGGTTTCTCACGCACTGATACGTATGCCTCAGAAGGGGGTAATGATACGGCGAACTTTGATGACTCCAGTGGTGATGATATCGCCCGAGCCACTCCCCTGGCCTTAGCTTATATGCAGGGAACTGGTTATGTAAACGTCATTCGTTACATCGAAAATGTGAATTTCTATACCAACAATGGAGGAACAGACAAAGTCTATCTGTTTGACACCTCTGGAAACGACACATTCACCGTTAACTCAATCGCCGGCTCGATGATTGGCACAGGTTACAACTATGCGGCATATTCGTTTGAAATCTATGCCGGATACTCGGCTTATGGTGGAACTGATGCCGCCTGGATGTACGGCACTTCAGGCGATGACACCTTAACAGCCTATGCTGACCAGGCGACGTTGACGACCACAGGTCTGAAAGTTTATGCGTTCGATTTCGCAAACACTTATACGACTGCCGGTACCACGGGAGGTAATGACCGGGCTTATCTGTATGATTCCTCAGGAGATGACACCTACACTTCTATCACATCCCAGGCAAGCATATCTGGAACTGGTTTCAATCATACAGTAATCAGTTTTGACAGGGTCGATGCCATGGCTGTCAACGGTGGTTCTAATGATATCGCCAACATCTATGATACTGCTGGTGATGATAATGTTTATCTACGATCCGACTACTCTGCCCTGCTCAGCTCCAATTACGACACCTACGCTTATAGTTTTGAGCGTGTGAATGCTTACGCCAACAATGGCGGAACTGACCGGGCTCGATATTACGATTCCAGTGGGAATGATGTTTACACCAGCGACCAGAGTTCCTCCAACATGATTGGCACCGGTTTCGCAAACTATGCGAACAGCTTTGAGATATATATCGTTAACGGCAGCTCGGGGGGGAATGACTCCGCAGATTTGTACGACACTTCCGGTAACGACACCGCCACGGTGACCACCACCTCGACAACTCTATCAAGCACTGGCGTAACAACTGTCGTCAATAACTTTGAAACGGTGAATGTCCGGGCCTTAAATGGGGGCACGGATACAGCCAGTCTATATGGAACTGACACCACGGACGATTCTATTTTCTGGGGAAATGACTACCTGCAGTTGAATACATCCACTTTTGAAGGGTATGTCTATGGTTTTGAAACTACCGATGCTTATGACATTGGCCAGTCGACGATCAATTTAAATGATCAATCCTCTTCAGAGACTTTTAATTTATATACAGACAGAGTTTCTTGCGATAACGGAACGACCTTGTTGACGATCTGGAGTTCAAAACAGGTCAACCTTAACCTCGCCTCTGGTGGAAATGACACTGTCAATGTGTATGACACCCCTTCACTGGACAGAATCGAACTCTCCACAAGCAGCTTCCGCATGTTTTATGAAAACGTAATCACCGATTACCATTATGTTTATGGAAGCAGTCTGAAAACCCTGAATTTATTTGCAAGTAATTCCGGAGTCGACACGGCGAATCAAAATGATGACCCACTTAATTACGCTGTGAACTACACAGGTGGTTGGAATGAAAATTATGTTGTCATTTAGCTGGAACTCGTGTCTGATTACTTAACCAGGAACTTTACAGGCATTTTCAAGAAAATCTGATGAGTCCCATCTACCCTGTTTTTGGAGAATCGAGAACAACCACAACCGGGTTTTGAAATGATATCGAGCTTGTTCAGGGTTTAAGAGTCTTGTTTAGAGGAATTACTTCGTTCGGGGCTCGATCATGCTGCGTGTCTGCCAGAGGGCAACCAGGATTATCAAACTGGAACAGACGAAAACCGGCGTGAATCCAAAGAAGTCGATCGCCAGCCCCACGGGGACCGAGAAGAAAAGGGGTAGCATCATGAACAGCTTGAGCGTACTGAGAGCCTGCGCGTGTTCGTGTATGGGAACAATCTCCAGAGTGTAATTGGTGATTGCCTTGTCGGTCACAGGGGTCATTCCCAGCACAAAATAGGTGACCCAGAACCAGGAGTGCAGGAAACCGAGCGCTGGATGCGAAAACGCCAATGCGAGAAGTGGCCCCAGTAGAATGACCATCAATGCAACCTGAATAGCCAGTTTGTTCCCGAACCGATCCGCAATGCTGCCCAGCAACAAACTGAAGACCCCTGCCCCGATATTCTGGGCGATGACCCAGGCAATCAGGCGCGACTCGACACTCTCGCTGCTTCTAAGACGCTCGTTGGCAAATGTCTGATAGTGGGGGAAGATCAGCAGGATCGTGATTGTCAGCATCGAGACAATCACCAGCTTTTTGAAGGGAGGATTGTTTCGAACAATCGTCTTCGCCTCTTTGAGCTGCTGCCAGAAACTGTTGCGGGAAGGTTCATAGTTATCCTGAGGTTCGACAATCGCCAGGCAGGTTAAACCGGCAAGCACCATGCCGATCCCTGAGATCAGAAACGAAACGAAGAAGAGCCGATAACCCTCAATCACCATATAGTTCTGCATATAGAGGAGCGCCGCCACAGAGAAAACGGAGCCCAGAATACCGGAGATCCCCAGTAACCTTCCCCGGTGTCCGGCGGGAATCAGCTTACCCTGCAACGTCCCGAAGATCACCCGATTCAAACCGGTCGCGGCAAAAAGAAGGTATAGAGCAACAGGAAGAGGGCCGCGAAACCGGGGAAGCTTTTCTCCTTTTGAGATTCCACAACATGATCGCGAGCAGAATCCAGGGAAGACCCATCAGCCAGGTGGTGACAAGCAGCAACCCTTTTTTCTGCGGGGCTGTTTGAATTCGATCCGCCAGCCAGAGAGGAGCAAAACTTTGGCCGATTCGGTTCAAGACCGGCAACCAACTGCGTACCCAGGCTGCCCCTGAGATGCTGTCCAGAAAAGCGGGAATAAAAACGCTCTCGGTTTTGAAGACCCAGGCAACACGCACAGAGACCTGATGCGCAATCAAACTCGCAAAGTTTCGCGGCTCGGACTCCTCAACGAGTTGAGATATTGTCCCCAGGTCGGGGGTTATCTCTTCATCAGGGTCAAGTTCATCCATGGAATAGATAAATCAGGCTATGATACGAACCGGGAAACTCATCTCACGCTCTAAAGAGTGGGAGAGGAATGTTTTAGAATAGAATCACTCACAGAAGTTTATAGCGGTCTTATATACGATGGTAGGGTGAACATTCCGCTTTATTCCGAATCTCGCTAACCTGTCTGTTGAGAGTGTTATTCAAGAGGAAATTCATGACGTCAGCGACCCGATTTGTCCTAGAGAACGACCCTGACTACGATTTTGCCCTCGAAATCGTAAAAAAGCTGCAGGAGGCAGGTTACACTGCCTACTGGGCGGGGGGCTGCGTGCGCGATTTTCTCATGCAGAAACGACCCAAAGATTACGATGTCGCCACCTCCGCCCTTCCCGATCAAGTCCGTGAGTTATTCGGATTTAAGAAAACAGTCGCCGTGGGAGCCGCGTTTGGGGTCATCATCGTGCATGCCCATGAACGGCATGTCGCCGATGTCGAAGTCGCGACCTTTCGTACTGATCTCGATTATCATGATGGTCGCCGTCCCTCAGGTGTCGTGTTCAGCACACCCGAAGAAGATGCTGAACGTCGGGACCTGACCTTCAATGGCCTCTTCTACGACCCCGTCGCGCAGCAAATCCACGACTTCGTCGGTGGACAGGCTGATTTAAAAAACGGAATCGTGAGGGCGATTGGAAAACCTGCCGATCGCTTTGAAGAGGACAAACTTCGTTTACTGCGCACGATCCGCTTTGCTGCGCATCTTGGATTTCAAATAGAGCCTGCAACCTGGCAGGCGATTTGTGCTAATGCGACGATGCTTAAAACGGTTTCGGCGGAACGTATCTCACAGGAATTACGCCGGATGCTGGTTGATCCGAATCGGGTCGAAGCTGTCCGATTACTCACCGAGTCGGGCCTGCTCAACGCCTCTGGCCTGACTGCTGAAGATCAGCAGGTAGAGACTCAAGATCTTAAATGGTCACTGGCGATGAAGACGCTCGCCGAGTTGCAGTCCCCCAGTTTTCCACTCGCCCTGGCGGTCCTGCAGCGCTCCCTGACTTATTCGGAACTAGAGTCGCGTGAAGTCAATCAACAGCGACTCGCCGAACAGGGGCGCGAGTTACGACTTTCCAATCAGGAAATTGATCATGCCACCTGGCTGGTGTTGCATCACAAAGAGCTGGCTGATCCTCAGAAACGTTCTCTCGCAGAACTCAAACGACTGCTGATCTCTCCGTACACAGAAGATTTTCTTAAGTGGGAAGCAGCGGCCGCAATTGCGGCGGGAGAGTCACTCGCGGAATACGAATTTCTGCAGGAGTTTCTGACGAACACTCCAGAGGAAGTACTGAATCCCCCACCTCTGTTAGGCGGGCATGATCTCCTGGAAGCAGGTATTCCGGGTGGGCCGGAAATGAAGGAGTTGCTCGATAAAATTCGGGATGCTCAGTTGAATCTGGAAATTACCAACCGGGAAGAGGCTCTTGCCCTGCTCACTCGCTTGAAAGCGGCAGAATAAGACGATATGAACAGGACGCAGAATACTTACCTGTTTGTCCCTCTTGTTTGAAAACACCCCTCATGACCGCCCAGATCAACATCGGCATTATTGGTGCCGGAGCCGTCTCCGACTTTCATCATGTTCCTGGTATCGAAATCGATCCCCGCGCCAAACTGGTCGCTGTCTGCGATCCCAATCAGGAATTACTTGATCAACGTCGTTCGGATTGGCCGGAGCACAAGCAGTACACCGAGTATGAACAACTGGCTGAGGATCCCGATATCGATGCTGTCATCATCGCCACCCCAACTTCATGCACCTGCCCATGTCGCTGAAATGCATTGAAGAGGGAAAGCATGTGATGTGCGAGAAACCTCTCGGACTCAACTTCGAGGAATCGGCCCGGATGTTCGCGCGCTCGCGATAAAGGGGTCCGCCACATGACGGCCTATACGTACCGGTTTGCTCCTTCGATGCGATATGTAAAACACCTGCTGACTACTGGCGATCTGGGTGAACCTCGTCACTTCCGCAGTCAACGTTTTCTGGAATGGCCGGAAACAAGTTGGGGGTGGCGACAATCAAAAAACTGGCGGGGGCCGGCGACCTGTTCGACATGACAATCCACCGGATTGACTTCGCCCAGGATATGCTCGGACCAATCAAATCGATCTGTGGTGCTGTCGCGCAATTTGCAAAACGAGACAAAATGGCGGATGGAACCTCCTGCCCCCCTCAGAAGTCGACGACTGGTCTTCGCTGATTGGACGCTTTCATTCAGGAGCTGTGGGTGTCTGGGAAGGAAGCACCCTGATGAAGGGGTATCACAACGATGGTGTCGGCTATGAATGGGCCGAAGTGAATGGGTCGGAAGGCTCGGCTGTTTATCAATTGACCGATCCGAACCATTACTGGATTGGTCGACCTGGAGGATCGCTCGAAAAGACACCGGTGCCGGAGGAATTTCTGGTCTATCCCGGTTCGCCCCGTAAACCACACGAAGGAAAAACCGAGCACCGTCTTCCGTTATGATCTTGTCTACGAATTCGTTTCGGCGATCGTGGAAGGTCGAGACGCGGTTCCCGGTTTCGACCATGGAGCAACAGCGCAGGCCGTTGCGGATGCGGTGCTCGTCTCTTCAGAAGAAGGACGCTGGATCGACATCGAAGCCGATCTGGGTTGAACCATTCACCTTAACGATTAACAGTATCTCGCAGTTGATTCTGCAATTTACTGGAGAGTTGATTCCAGGTAACGCCCGCTTTGCCCAGCTGTCTCACAATACGTTGATTCAGGGGAGTCGACATATCTGTCTGTGGATCAGGATCTCCCTGAAAACCATACAGATCGGCATACCAGTCGCTAACCGTATTTTCGGCGACTTTTTGCGGTAAGCCATAGAGAGCCGTGTCAATTTCATCACGCACTCCCCGACGGGCAAGTTCGGTTTCGGCGTACATATTCGCGATGCTGTCCAGTCGCTCCTCCATCAGTGTGGAAACCGAAGCACCAGCCTCCTGCGGTTTGCCATTCGCCCATTCTTTAGCGACTTTCTCCATCAGAGCGGGCACACCGGTGCTCAATTTGGTGAGGAGTTCTGTGCGATCTTCGGGAGCCGTGTTCTTGACGGCGGTGATCATCTGCGACTTGAGTTGATCAGAGACAAGATCGGAGGGCAAATTGGTCACAAACATAACCAGCGGATCGAGATTATCCTGATTATTGTTATTTGAATTCGGAGTTTCGAATGGGGATGAAAAGATGTCATTCCCACCTGATGTACCGGAGACTTGTGTCACCCCTTTAAAAATCGATCCGAAATCGATCCCTTTGAAGACATCGCCATCTGAGTTACCCGCATGATCATGATCGTGGGTATGCTCCAGTGGCAGACCGTCGTGATCAAGCTTGTGGATGTATGGTTCGAGATGTTCTGACAAACCTTCGGGCATCACCGGGTGAAGTTTATCCATCAGGATTGCAGCATAATAGCCGGAATGAGTTCCGATAATGTAGGAACGGCTTTCATCGTAAATAGTCACAACAAAGAAAGTGAGCACGATGGAAAAGAGCACGCCTTTCACCAAGCCGAATATCGCACCGAGATGGCGATCGAAATCGTCGAACTTGGCTTTTTCAAGTCCTTCCTTCAGCATACGTGCGAGTGCGAAAGAGGCGAAAGAGAATACGAAATAGAGGATCAGCATGGAAACCCAGCGATCCAAAGGGGGTTTCAGTCCGATATAAGGGGCCAGCACCAGCGAGGCTGATTCCGCAAAGAAGAAGCAGAGGACAATGGCGGCTATGGCAGCTATCTGCCAGACGAGCCCTTTCATCGCTCCGCGAATCAAGGCGTAAATCAGAATGGCGAGGATCAATAGATCGTACCACATGGTGGACTTCCCTGTCTGAGTGGAACACAGTAGATAGATTAAGCAGAGAGGAGCATCGCCCGAACTGAATCAACAGTTCCAGTATGCCGTCAGCAGCCCCCCGAAATTGTGAGAGGAGAATTATAGAGGATTTCCGCGCAGAAGCAAAAGGCCATTTTTCACCAATTATGCACATAACATCACCATTGCAATACTGAGTGCAACTTGAGCCTCTAAAAGAGTTTGTGACTGTCGAGCAGCATCGTGACGGGGCCATCATTCACGAGTTCAACATCCATTTGAGCCTGAAATTCCCCCGTTTCGACAGCCAGCCCCCCCTGGCGAGCCAGTTCCACAAAGCGTTCATAATACTCACGTCCTTTTTCAGGTCCCGCCGCGGTGATGAATGAGGGGCGACGTCCTTTGCGACAATCGCCCAGCAAGGTGAACTGGCTGACCACCAGCAATGCGCCCCCAGCTTCCTGAATGTCGAGATTCATCTTACCAGCCTCATCAGGGAAGACTCGCAAGCCCAGAATTTTTCTGAGCATGTATTCCAGGTCACTCTCCTGATCTTCCGCTTCAACTCCCAGCAGCACCAGAAAACCTGCGTCGATTTTTCCTGTAACTCGCCCCTCGACAGTCACGGAGGCTCGGCTGACTCGTTGAACAACGACGCGCACAGGTTATTCCTTGTATCGAATGCAGGTTGGAAATTGTTTCAATCGAGCTTGCGCTCTAATGAGTAAGGAGCCAGATCGAGTCCCGGTTCCTGCCCGAGAATCAACCGCGACATGACGAGAGCCGTACCAGCTGACAGCTGTAAACCATCACGAAAATGTCCGCAGGCATAATAGAGATTGTCG
Organism: Planctomycetaceae bacterium; assembly: GCA_041398805.1. Lineage (GTDB taxonomy): Bacteria > Planctomycetota > Planctomycetia > Planctomycetales > Planctomycetaceae > Polystyrenella. The sequence goes on from JAWKUC010000021.1 coordinate 24,918, forward strand.
CAGCCTGGCGCTTGCCCCAGGAAGGGAATTCCATCTGGTGAGCCAGGTCTCAAACCTGACCAGGTTCGCTCAAGTTCTGCATTTTTTAAAGCAGGGACAGTTTCGGTAGCAAAGCGTAGTAAGCCCGAGATACCAGTGACGGTGTTGGATTTTACGAAACCAACTTCTTCCATCGTGGAGCCGATCAGGATTCGGCCATCGGGTCTCGGGACAAGATATTGCTCTTTATGCTGCAGAATGTGTGTGAACGGGAGAGGCTGCTTTCGAAGTAAGGCAATTTGACCTCGCACAGGTCTGACAGGTATCTGGAGCCCCAGCTGCTGTCCCAGTTGTGCTGACCAGGCTCCCGTGGTTATGCAAACCTGATCGGCGCGATACGTTCGCAGCGGAGTTCTCACTCCTTTAATTTTACCGGAGGAGGTTTCAAAGCTGGAGACAGGTTCTCCTTCGATCAGCTTTACTCCTCTCAAAGCGGCAGCGGCAACAAGTGCTTTCAAGTGTCTTGGGTTTCGCACTTGTCCCATCGCTGGTATATGAAAAACAGCTGAGATGTTATCGGAGAGAACGGGGTGGTTCTGTCGCAATTCATCAACAAAGAGATGTTTAAACTCAACCCCTTCATTTTTTAATTGCAATTCCGTCTCTGTCATTTCTTCTGTGGAGTAGACGAGTTCCAGGGCACCACAATCGACGTAGCCATTATCGATACCGGTCTCAATGAGCAGTTGCTCTGACCAGGCCGGCCAGAGGGGATGGCTGAGAGCTCTTAGTCTGGCGAGGGGAGCCTGAGCGACTTGCAGGTCGGCAGGTGGCAGCATACCAGCCCCCGCCCAGGATGCCTCGCGCCCCAATTGACCCTGTTCGATCAATTGAACTTCGGCCCCCTGCTCGGCGAGTTTCCAGGCTAACGTCAGCCCGATGACTCCTCCGCCTACAATGATGAGATCGCTCATGGAATACCTGAACTCTAAGTGATCCTTAAAAAAACTCTGATGGGAAACATTGAACGTGGAGCAATAGGCTCCAGTGAAGCTGTAACCTGAAGAACAGCACGGCACCGAAGATGGAAAAGCACGAAAGTTCCCGGTTCCTTTCCCGGTCATTCTAGAGAATTCTGAGTCGATGTTGAGGGAGCGAACTCGATTTTGTCAAAAATGAGAGTATTCCCAGCTCAAACCTGGCAGCAGCCCTGAGAATCTTCCCTCCAGAATTCGAAGTTACTTTCTGAGCGTCGCGAAGAAATCGGCCTCGAGACGTTTCAGATCGACCTTGCCGACGGTGGAAAGGGTCTCATTGAGATCCAGGCCCCCCCGCATCGATCCCAGAGCACTATCGAGTTGCTTTTCATTCGTGCGGGATTCGAGCAGGCTCACCAGCAGGTAACCATACAAATCAACTTCTGCCGGGGTAAAGAAACCCTCTCGATAAATATCCCCTTCCTTCTTCATACGGGACAGGACAGCCGCCCGTGAGGACTTGAATCGATTCGGCATTTTCTGAAACCAGGGGCTTTTATCAGTTTCCCAGCCAGTCTCTTTCAGAATTAACTTCTGTGCGTAACCACTTCGAAACCAGGAATCGATCGAAATTCCCCCCCGAATCAGGTAAGCCTCGGCGACCAGTTTTTTCAGCATGTAAGGAAATCCGGGTGACTGCAACGACGCGAGATCCCCGGTATCGATCAACTCGATGTAAGCTGTTTCATCCGAACGCGTCACATCGACAATACCCGTGATGACATCTTCCAGGCGACCCTTTTTCAGATAAGTGAAAAATTCACCATGTAGAAATCGATCGGAAGTCAGGAAAATTGTCAGGCGTCCTCGCCGAGCTGGTTTGTCGGGAGTTCCATAACGATTTCTCCATGAACTTATAAGTTTTTCTCCGCCATCGCACCCGCTTCCTTCAGTCGATCCTCCTTTACATTACCAACCAGCAGAAAGTGCTCCGTTTCGGCAACCAGAGGTTCATCTCCTGAAGCGACCTTTTTCCACAATTGCAGCGATTCCTCACGCCGAAACTGTCGAAACTCTTCATCCGACATTTTGGCGAACTTCTGTTGCGTAAGAACCTCGTCCGATGTTACCAGCGACGTGAGTGGTGCTGAGGGATCTTTCCCATCGAACTTGATCCCTTCTTCAATCCACTTTTTCAGGTCTTCATAATTCTTGCGGTTCAGGCGGCTGTCGTTATTGGGCATCCTGGGAAGTTCCAATCCACCCGTAAGCCTGAAGAGCCGTGAGTTTTCCAAATCTCCCGGAAGCAGGACTTCACCACTCTCTCCTCCTTCGAGCAGCTTTTCGAACGTGACCATGGATAAGCCCCCCCGTGTCTGCTGATCGTTGTGACATCCCAGACAGAGGCGGACGAGAAAAGGAGCAATGTCCCCGGTGAATGAAACTGTTTCGGAACCGGTTGGTCGAGCGATTTCAATTTTCTCTGAGGATTTTTTATCTGACTTTTCTTCTTCCACTTCAAAGCGATCAATCTCGGCTCCCTGAATGATCCAGTCGTTCAAGTTGATGAGCTGGTCTCGGGTGAGAGGATCATTATCTTTCGGCATCCGCTTATCACCCGCGGCAATCAGACTCTGCATGATGAGACTGTTTCGCGGGTTTCCAGGGACCAGTATTTTTCCACTTTTCCCACCAGCCCTCAGACCATCCAGCGTATCCATACGCAATCCACCGGCAGCCTGCTCCCCGTGACAGTCAAAACAATTCTGCGCCAGGATGGGCATAATGTGTCGGGCAAAGGAGACTTTCGAATTGCGATTGATGCGGGCAGGGATGTTCTCTTCCTCTGCTTTCTCCTCGGTTTTAGTCAGCTGCTCCTGTCGTTTTTGAATCAGGTTGACTAACCCTTTGTAGGTCCTGTCATTGGCATCGACATTGTATTTCGCTTTCCAGGCCTCCAGACTCTGACTCGCCTGTTCGAGCAGTTTTGTCGCTTCTTCGTTTTCCTTACGTCGGGCGAAGCGGGTAACTTTCAGAAGGGTCTCCCGGATCGCCTGAACTTCCTCCTTCTGATCATCAGCGTAAACTGATTCAAAATTAAAGCTGAAACCACACAGGAGTAACAGGAGCAATATGCATTTCAGAGAATTAGAGACTATGCTGTACATCTCGATTCGAGCTCCTGAACGAACGCCTTGTGAATTGTATGGGTGGATATCAGCCAATCTGAACTGATCGCAATTTGTTTACTTTTGGCCACTAAAAGTCTTTAGGTACTTCTGAATATGATAGGCTCGATTACGGAGGCGATTGATCATGCGGCAACTGAAACCAAAGAGATTGTACCAGGTGTTGGCGTTCCTGGCACACTCCTGTTCTTTTGTACTTTTGGCAAATTTTTTTCCACACCCGGCCCGGATATCTCTCGCCAACTCAGAAAACCCCAAAATATCTATTTATAATCGTGGTCGACCTCGTAACTTTTCAATGAGGTGTGATGAATTGGCTGACCAGGATGTTTGCAGTAATATTCAAGAATGGATTCGTTACAACGAAGAATGGCACCTATGGAGAGGTTCCTTCGTAAGCTACGTCCCCAGGTTACTCATTCGAGATGATAGACACTCATTAGAATTGTAGTGGAGATCTTGTAATTTTGAACGTTGCTCGTGGATATCAATATGTACGAACAGCGACTGCAGTCGACTTAGAGTTTGATAAGATGCATCGAATACTGAATTCTTCCAATAATAAGAGCTTTGAATAACAAATCAGCTCATCTCAACCGACCGACTTAATTATACTGGACGGATGAGGATTGAAAACCCCGCGTTCGTAGAACAGATTATCCTCCGTTCCAGTTTCCCCTTATTCCATCAGGGATTGAATTCCAAAATCGACCGATGACGACACTTTCTCCCGAAATATCACTGAAACTCAATCAGCTGCTGGAGCTCCTGACCAGTTACGGACGGGTGGCCGTCGCCTTCTCAGCGGGTGTTGACAGCACCGTCGTGGCAAAAGCGGCTCAGCTCGCTTGTGGGAGCAGGCGATTGCTGTCACCTCCTCAAGCCTCTCCCTGGCGAGTGGAGAACTCGCAGAGGCCGAAGAACTCGCTCATCAGATCGGTATTCGTCATCAAGTCATTCACACTGCCGAGTTTTCCAACCCGGACTACCTGAAGAATGAATCGAACCGCTGTTATTTCTGTAAAACAGAATTATACACACTGCTGGAAGGGAAACAGGCCGAGCTCAATGTCGATGTGATTGTGAATGGTGCGAATGTGGATGACCAGGGAGATCATCGCCCCGGAATGCAGGCAGCGAGAGAACACCAGGTACAGAGCCCGTTAATCGAGGTCGGTTTCAATAAGGAAGAAGTGCGGGAGCTGGCTCGTTTCTGGGAACTTCCTGTCTGGGATAAACCGGCTACTCCCTGTCTTTCCAGTCGAATCGCCTACGGAGTCTCTGTCACCCCCGAGCGGGTACAGCGTGTTGATGCCGCCGAGCAATTTCTTAAAGCAGAATTGGGATTACGGGAACTTCGCGTGCGGCATGAAGCGAATCAACTCGCACGCATTGAAGTTCCAATCACTGCACTTCCCCAGTTACTTAAACCAGTCATGCGCGAGAAGATCAATCAACGGTTCAAAGAACTCGGGTTCGATTACATCACGCTCGATCTGGAAGGCTTCCGATCAGGCAGCATGAATACCATCGTTCCGCTGGAGATGTTGCAGATCGCCTCATCCAAAGAATGATACAGCGGGTATCCCAGATAATCACGAAGTGTTGTCTGGGTCGCGGCAGCGACAAGAGGGGATTGAACTGAAAGTATTCCCCTCGACAGCATCCACTCAAACACTCCCCTCTTGTGCCTCCGGCACTCAGACAACTCTTGCGAGATTGTCTGAGCTACCCATTCGATTGAGAGTGGATTACAACTGGAATGTCAGGCAATGCCGGGAACGGGGTAATCGGCTGTAAATTCTTTGATCTCGTTGCGGACCGTCTCGATGTTCTGTTCGTCATCGGCAGCATTCAGGACCTGCAGAATCCAGGCCCCGACGCGACGCATTTCGTCTTCTTTCATTCCGCGTGTCGTCAGTGCAGCGGTTCCAATGCGAATTCCGCTCGGGTCGAGTGGTTTCCGTTTGTCATAAGGAATCATGTTTTTATTGACGGTGATGCCCGCTTTGTCCAAAGCTTCCTCGGCAATCTTACCAGTCAATCCGATCGTGGTGACGTCAGCCAGCATCAGGTGGTTGTCAGTTCCCCCACTGAAAGCCGAGTTCATTTTACAGCAATCAATGTCTCAGCGAGGACTTTGGCGTTGTCAATAATCTGTTGACCATAGACTTTGAAGAGCAGGTTGCAGCAGCTTCTTCAAAACAGACAGCCTTTCCGGCAATCACATGCATCAAAGGGCCACCCTGCATTCCCGGGAAAACAGTTTTATCGATCGCTTTACCGAGATCGGCATTACTTAGAATGAAAACCTGAACGGGGACCGCTAACGTTTTTATGAGATGTCGAAGTGACCACGTCAGCAACTTCAACAGGGTTGTTGTGTAACCCGGCAGCAGCGAGCCCGGCGTAATGGAGCCATGTCGACCATCAGCAGCACCGACTTCTCTTGGCGATCTCTACCAAATTTGGGGTGATCAATTTCCCGAGGATAAGCGGACGCTCCGGCGATGATCATCATGGACGATGCTCGCGAGCGAGTTCAGCCACCTGATCGTAATCGATCCGATGATCTGCTTCACGTACCCCATAATGAACCGCATTGAAGAGTTTACCCGAGAAGTTCAAACCCATGCCGTGAGTCAAGTGACCACCGTGTGCCAGGTCCATCGCCAGGAAGGTATCGCCCGGTTGCAGCAAAGTCAGAAAGACAGCCATATTCGCCTGGGAACCGGCGTGAGGTTGCACGTTCGCGTGCTCAGCACCGAATAACTGGCAGGCGCGATTTCGAGCGAGTGTTTCCACATCATCGACAAATTCACACCCGCCGTAGTAACGTCGCCCCGGATAGCCTTCGGCATACTTATTGGTCAGAATTGTCCCGGCGGCCTGCATGACTGCGGCGCTGGTGTAGTTTTCTGATGCGATTAACTCCAGACCCTCTTTCTGACGGACAGCTTCGTGGCTGATGGCCGCCCAAACTTCGGGATCCTGAGATTGCAGTACGGAAGAAGTCGTTTCCTGAGCAGACGACATGCGTCAATGTCTCCTGAATTGATGTGGGTTAAATAAACAAAAACTGATATCTGAAGAATTAATTATTTCGTCGCAGGCGGCGTGGTATTCTGTCCTCTTTCCTGCGATTCAAATCGTAGCGAGATTCACGCCAGAATTGTAGTAGAGCCCGGCTTCGAATTTCCTGTTTTAGGGAGAGACCACAGGCGAAGTCGCCTGATGTCAGTGGAGTTATAGACTTAGGGGTTTTCAACTTCCACTAGTGAGGAGAGTTCCTGACTGAGGAGTGTTCGGAAAATTCCCTTCCACAGGGGAAAATGGTAAACTTGAGGATGATATAACGGTTCAGAATTGAGGTCTGTTCCGACTCCCACTTAATCTTCTGCCCCAATTCACTCTGTGGACATCATGTCTGATCCAGGTCAAATCAGCGAGGATTTCCCTCCGCTTCCCCAGTCATCTCCCCCACTTCAGGGAGAACGGGTCGCGTTTACAGGGACACTCGCCTCGATGACGCATCAACAGGCGTTTGAATTGACGGAGCAGCATGGTGGGACAGCAACTCAACATCTCGGTCGCCAATCAACAATGCTGGTTGTGGGAGAAGAAGGCTGGCCACTGGAAGAAGATGGACAACCCTCAATCAAACTGCAGGAAGCTGCCGAATTATTATACGCCGGCAACCCGCTCCGCATTCTGCAGGAATCGGAATGGCTGCAACTGATTGATCTGAAGGAACCGGAGCAGGAAGCACACAAGTTATACACGCCGGCGATGCTGCATAAGGCACTCGACGTACCTGTCAATCAGATTCGCGCCTGGGAACGACGCGGACTGATTAAAGCAGTCAAAAAAGTCTATCGCCTCCCCCCTACTTCGATTTTCAACAGGTAGCCGGTGTTCGGCGTTTAATGCAACTGCTCGAATCGGGTGTCTCTCCAACTCAAATTGAATCGGGATTACGCCGACTCGAAAGTCTGCTCCCCCATGTGGAGCGACCTTTAGCACAACTCGAACTGCTGGTTCACGATCATCATCTGTTGATGCGGGATGAAATCGGCCTGCTCGAACCAGCCAGTGGGCAAAGGTTCTTCGAGTTTGATTCCGCATCAGCAACAGAAATTTCTGACTCTTCAGCAGAAACCGTCCCCTTCCCCACAGCTGACGAGACAAAAGGGGCAATCGATAATCCGGAACTGTTGTTTCAGGAAGCGTGTCGCGCGCTCGATGCCAACCAGCTGAGCCTGGCAGAATGGGGGTTTCGTCAGGCATTGCAACATGAACCGAACAAAGCGGAATATCATTCCATCTGGCAGAGACATTATACCGACAGTAAGAACATCGCCGGCGCCATCGAACGTTATCACAACACGATTGAACAGGATCCCTATTATCTGGAAGCATGGACGCAACTTGGTTGCCTGTATGCTGAACTGAATCGGCATGAAGAAGCGACCAGACATTTCCAGACCGCTCTCTCACTGCATCCAGAGTACCCTGATGCGATCTACCATCTCGCTGATGTCCATCAGCAACTTGGCCGAGGCAGCTGCGAAGCAGCTTCACATTGGGAAACGTATCTGAATCTGGACAGTCGGGGCCCTGAGGCTGAAAACGCACGACAATCATTACAGAAATGGGAATCGAACTCCTCTGACTGAAATGGTGAGAGGCTTGTACCGGGAAGATCAGATTCCTGTTCCCGACATCTGGAATTTTCAGCGGTTCAGGTTATGATAAACCCGGCAATTCTTATCCCCTCCCGAAAAGAATTCACATCTACTGCATCTGGATTAAAAGGGATAATCATGCGTTGGAAGGGTCGAAGCGGCAGCAGCAATGTTGAGGATCTCGTCGGGGAGCTCGGGGACCAGTCATTGCCGGCGGAGGTATCGGCGGGATTGTGATCATCATCATCCTGTTACTGCTGGGGGTCGATCCTCAGGCACTCCTGCAACAGGGAAATAATCCGCAACAACCGGGGGTGTCGTTAACCCCGGACCGGCGAACCCGCAGCAAGATGAACTGTCCCAGTTTGTGTCGGTCGTGCTGGCCGATACGGAAAGGTCTGGGTGAAATATTCACTGAGATGGGAAGCGTTTACGATGAACCGCGACTCATTCTCTTTCAGAACGGGTGCAGTCTGCATGTGGATTCCAGCAGGCGGCCACTGGACCCTTTTATTGCCCGGCCGACCAGCAGGTTTATATCGATCTCAGTTTCTACCGGGAAATGGAACGACGATTAAATGCTCCAGGTGACTTTGCTCAGGCTTATGTCATCATATGAAGTTGGCCATCATGTGCAGAACCTGATGGGCGTCAGTAAGCAAAGTTCATCAGGCACAACAGCAATCGAATGCAGCCGATGCGAACGAACTTTCTGTGCGTCTGGAGCTGCAGAGCCGACTTCCTGGCGGGAGTCTGGGCACATCATGCTGAAAGAACTGGCAGATTCTGGAAGAGGGAGATATCGAAGAAGCCCTCAACGCCGCCTCCGCCATCGGTGATGACCGCCTGCAACAGCAATCTCGAGGGTACGTCGTCCCCGAATCCTTCACTCACGGTACCTCCAAACAACGCATGCGCTGGTTCATGAAAGGTCTCAAAACAGGAGACCTCAATCAGGGAGATACCTTCAAGGTGCGGTATGACGAGTTGTGATTAACAGCGTTTTAATAAGGGTAGTCCGGACAATCACAACGTGTTGTCCGGATCGCGCAGCGACAAGCTATTCTGTGTTCCCCTTGAGCTCTCTGCCTTTATTCAGGAAGCAATTCCAAATGAATCTGAATTCATCACTTTTGTGTTGCTTTGCAACCCAGACAACTCGATGAGATTGTCTGGGCCACCCATCATTTTATGCTAGAGACCTCGCTGTTGATTTACTTCTCCAACGGTTCATTCTCCAGAACATCCAGTAACAGATTATCTTCCGGGTAAGGATGCCCTTTGTACTGGCGGAAACCTTCGCCGTATAAAGCACCCACTTTGGCACCGCGCGATTCGCTCCAGCGGCGGCTTGCATCGAGGTATTCGTCCATCCCATGCTGCTTGCGAAGCCAGGCGCGCTGGCTTTCATGACAGGCGAGCATTTGCTGTTTCAATCCAAACTGCTCGGTTACATTGACGACAAACTCCGGTTCGACCGCATGACCGTAGTAGTCGATTCCCCCCACCGGGTCGACAAAGTAAAGATGGGGAATTTTATTTGTTGGGGATGCAGGCGATTCTGTCTCTGTTTCGTAATTTGGAATGGGAGCATTAAAGCAGGCATCACGCACGAGCCGGCTGGTCATCTCATGGTCGCTCATGTAATCGACGGGTGGAGCGGTGATGACGATATCCGGGTCAACCTGGCGAATTGCTTCTGTCACCCGGCGTCGACCATCATTGTCATGCACAATCTGCAGGTCGAAAAAATGGAGGCAATCGTAGGGGGCGCCTAACAGATCAGCCGCCGCTTGCGCTTCATCCAGACGCTTCCGGGAGATATGTTCCGCTGAAAGTTCTGCACTTCCGCAGTCTCCCGCGGTCATCGTTCTCAGGTGAATCTCGCAGCCCGCTTCCTTGAGGCGGATCAAAGTTCCAGCGCACAGAATCTCAATATCGTCAGGATGTGCATGAATAGCCAGAATTCGGGGCGTTTTTGAGCTGTGAGACATTGAAATATCTTCACTTTCCATGTTTGATAGAGGAGTCAGCAGAATATGGAGATTCTGACCAGAAATTCATCAAAAACAGAGAACATTCATACAGAATATACTCGTTGAGGTTTGAATCTCACCTTCTGGACACAGTTTTCCAACGGCGTTTTTGTGAAAACAGGTCTGATCAGGTCACCAAGATAAAAAACGCCCCGCTGAAAATAAACTGCTGGCCACCAGAAAGTCACCCTCAGGATTCTCAAACTGCGCCCATTTCCCGGTGTGGTTGACCAGACCTTAACGGACTTTTGTTCCACGATTCCGTATAATTTCCACTGGCATCATATGCCCACTACGGACTTCAACTCCCGGTTACCGGGAAAACAGTAATCATCAGGAAAAGAAAAAATGTCTCAATCGACGATGACCACTTCAGAATCATCTCAAACCGGACCTCAACCGCGTCGTGTGCATCACACCAAAATGCCAACCCTGGTTTTCGAACATTCTGAAGATGTTGATCGCTATGTGGCCAGCCAGATCGCGAACCTGATCCGTGAAAAACAAGCCAACGGTGAAAAAACTGTCCTGGGCCTGGCGACCGGTTCCACTCCCATCGGCGTTTACCGCGAACTGATCCGCCTGCACGAGGAAGAGGGACTCGATTTCACAAACGTGCTGACCTTCAACCTCGATGATGAATACTGGCCGATGGATCCCGAATCAATCCACTCCTATCACCGGTTCATGTGGGAAAAATTATTCCATCACATCAACATCTCCAGAAGAAACAACATTCCTGATGGCACCGTCTCTCTGGCGAAAATTGAGGACTGGTGCGAGAACTACGAGCGAAAAATTCAGGAAGCGGGTGGACTCGACCTGCAGCGTACTCGGTATCGCACAGGACATATTGGATTCAACGGAACCAGTAGTTCCGTAACCAACCCACACGCCTGGTCACCCTTGATCCTAAAACACGTAAAGATGCTGCGGGCGACTCTACGGCGAAGAGAATGTCCCGATGCAGGCAGTGACGATGGGGGTCAACACCACGAACGCTCGCCAGATTATCATGCTGGCACTCGGTGAGCATAAATCAAAAATCACCCGCATCGCCGTTGAAGAGCCATATCGATCAGGTCTCCTTCAACCTTTCCGGCAAAACATCCGAACCCATGTTCGTGACAGACGCCGCTGCCGCCAGTCGTTTAACAGCGATCCGTATTCCGTGGATGGCGGGGCTCGTTGACTGGACACCTTACCTGGTTAAAAGGCAGTCATCTGGCTTTCCTGCGCCGCGTGAATAAACCATTGTTGAAACTCGAGAAGAAAGACTTCATGGAAAACCACTTGATCACACTGCTGCGTGCGTGTGACAAGTCGTGCGAAGAACTTGTGCATGAAGTCTTCATGGAAATGCAGGGTGGCATCTGCACCAAGCCAGGTGGTGACAAACCGATCACGGCGATCTGCTTCAGCCCTCACCCGGATGACGACGTTATTTCGATGGGGGGAACATTGATTACCCTCGCTGATCAGGGGCATGACATGCACATTGCCTACATGACCAGCGGTAACATCGCTGTCTTCGATGAAGACGCGAGCCGTCATTGCAAATTTGTGAATCAGTTCCTGGAACTGTTCGGGATTAATACAGAAGAGACCAGCCAGTTGCATCAGAAACTGATCAGCGATCTGGTTGACAAAGCCGCCGGCGAACCTGATTCACCGGAGATTCAATCAATCAAGGGACTGATCCGTAAGACAGAAGCAGCGGCCGGGGCCATTACAGCCGGTGTTCCGGAATCGAAACTCCACTTCCTCGACATGCCTTTCTATCAAACGGGTGATGTGAAAAAGAACCCGATTGGTGATGCCGACGTGGAAATCGTCGCCAACCTGTTGCGAAAGTTGAAACCACAACAAATCTATGTTGCCGGTGACCTCTCCGACCCGCATGGTACTCACCGCGTTTGTGCAACTGCCATTATTCGAGCTCTCGACGTCGTCAAAGCTGAAGGGATCGAGATGGAAGTCTGGTTGTACCGAGGTGCCTGGGAAGAATATGAACCCCACGAAATCGAACGGGCCGTTCCACTCTCCCCCGCAGTGGTAACTCGCAAACGATCCGCAATTTTCGCACACGAATCTCAAAAGGATCAAGCTCTCTTCCCCGGAAGTGACGAACGCGAATTCTGGGTTCGTGCCGAAGATCGAACCAAAAACACCGCCCGCGTCTACGACGAACTCGGCCTCCCCGAATTCTTCGCCCTCGAAGGCTTCGTCCAATTCCGTGGCCAGTTGTGACCGGCAGAGAAATCCGGAATGATGAGTTTCGATTTCTAATTGAACCACTAAGTCACCAAGACCACCAAGTTTTTAACTATTAAAAACCAAATGAATAAGTGGTGAATTAATCAAGACCAGGAATTGCTCCTGTACTGTTGAGTTTTTTGTTCTCCCTTGGTGTCTTCGTGTCTTGGTGGTTTATTAATGTCTTTCATTCCAACCTAAACATATCAGTCGCTTCGATAAATCGACTTTGATATAAAAGGTTCAGCACCATTGCTGAACCTTTTTTTATGTCCTTATTTTGCCTGGTCCCTGTTCCATGAAAATCACCCGCATCGTTACTTACCCGGTTCGTATCCCTCTTAAACCGGAGTTCCTGATGATCTCGGCCCTAGGCCAGCATCAGGTTTCGGAATATGTCATTGTGCGTGTGGAAACGGACGCCGGTATTGAAGGGGCGGGCGAGGCGAGTATCACCGCGATCTGGAGTGGTGAAACGGTCTGGGGAACCGCAGCGATCATTAATGAGATGTTCGCCCCTGCCCTGATCGGACATGACCCGTACGATATTGAAGGTCTCGATAAAAAAATGGACCGGATCGCTTTCGGAAACTGGTTCGCCAAATCGGCCATTGAAAACGCCTGTTGGGATATCCAGGGGAAAGATCAGGGAAAACCGGTCTACGAATTGATTGGTGGTGCTGCTCGTTCACGGACCATCAAATGTCGATTCTCGATGGGTGCCTATGATCCCGAACGAGCTTTCCAGCGGGCTCAGGAATTGGTCTCCTTCGGATTTACCACGATCAAGGTGAAAGTGGGAACCGAGCTGGAAAAAGATATCGCCCGCATCAAAGCAGTCCGCGAAGCGATCGGCCCTGATTACGAGATGGTGATGGATGCCAACTGTGGTTTTGATGCCCCCACCGCCATCAAAATGGCCGAAGCTGTCGAGGAGTGCAATGTCGCTCTCTTCGAGCAACCAACGACCCGCGGAGATTACTACGCCCTGGCCCAGGTCCGCAAAGCGATCAAACCCGATGTGATGGCGGACGACATCTGTTTCGATCTGGCTGATGCCCGTGAATGCCTGCGTCATGAGGCATGTGATGTGATCAGTGTCTACCCGGGCAAAAACGGGGGTCTGCGAAAGTCACTCGAAATCGTCAAACTCGCCGAGGAGCATGGCGTCTCCATCGGTTCCAACCTTGCGCGGGACATCGCCTCCGCACCGATGTGCCACTTGTGCGTCGGTGCCCTCAACATGAACATCGAAAAATACCCCGGCGACATCATGGGCCCCGCCTACCATCAGGTCCGCGTACTGAAAGACCCGCTAGCCAGCTGATTTCCACTATTATTATCACCGATCAACTGTGGAGCTGGGGGGCAACGCTTGATTGGGAGTGATTGAAACGCATGTGATGAAGTAATTCCAGAATACATTCTGAAAGCCGATTGTGGTTGTTCCTGAGCCAGTGAAACAAGGCAATACGTGCCCCTTCAGGGGAGGTATAATCACTTATAGAAGAATGGTTGAGAAATTCTCAGTTTATAAGACCTATACCGATCTTTATTGTTTCAGAGAGATCATATTGCTTTTTGTTTAGCACATTCATGGTACAATGATTATCTATTTATTAGAAACATTTGACCATGGATAATAATACTTCGAAAATAGAAAGCTCTCCATCTTTCACAGGAGTCGGATCCAGCATTGACTGGAACTCCAACTTCCGTCCAATAACATTGTTGGTTGAATTACCATTTTGGCTTCTGATTCCAGAACATAATTTCGAGGTAGAACTCGACGGGTTCTCTACAACCATACGAGTGATTAACGATGGTGTCGAGCTACAACATGGACATAGATTTTCATCGACACGCGTTGACACCTTAGCAATCGGTCCCCGCGATGAGATACCAAAGATTGGAATTCCGATATCGCATGCGATTGGAGGGGTTATCTTCCGAAATACTCGTACGTTACTTCAATTTCAAAGTCAGATTCTGGACGATGCACTCAAAGCTCTTTTTGAAGTAGAGCCTAACCGTAGAAACTCGGCCAATTTCTATTTCTCTTGCTTTGCTACAGGCCACATCCCAATCATTAATAAACTGATAAATGCATATCGACATTCTTCGACAGATCCTTATGCATATGAATTATCATCTTGGGATGTACCCTTGTGGTTCATAAATGACTTTGACCCCCCTATACCTATTTCTCTGAACTTTTATTTAACTAATGATTGCTTCCCCGAATTTGAGACTAGAAATCACAGTAGAGATTCCGAACAACTTATTTCCGAACAATACCATGCTGCTAATACTTCGGAAATTGAATCAAGATTGCAAACGGCAGAAATACCCGGTGAAATTGAGTTACTAGACGGGTGGAGTCAATTTCATAGTGGTCGTTTTGGCGATGCAGTGAGGTCATTCGTAACTGCAATAGAAATCATCTTTGAACATAAAATTACACAACTCTTAAAATGCAAATGCTTCTCCGATGAAGACATCAAATGTGAATTAGAAAAAACAAGAAATAATTTCGACCGAAGAATTGAACAATACTGCATTCTGTCCAGAAGGCGTCTCCCTGGTCCAACGTTGAATGAAATTCCTTGGTTAAACGGACTTCACTTCTGGGATGAAATTCGGTCTACGAGAAGTTTGCGTCATCAAATTGTTCATCACGGTCACAGAATGAACCAAAATTATCATGGATTAATGCAGCGAGTCGCCGAAACAACATCCTGGCTGTTCGATTGGCTAACAGACGAAGACTTTGAATTTCGACGTTCCAGAAACTCAACATTTTTTTACGGTACAAGGCTCAGCTCCATAATTTTTCATACTTCTTTCGTTGACGGGAAAGTATTGGTGACCGGACCTCAAGAACTACTACGCACAACGTCAGAAGACAACCATTTTTCCCCAGATAAAAAGTTAGGAATTTACTTCTATGAAATTCAATTCATAAGAAGTCTTTCATGTAATGATGAATCCGGTAAAGATATTGAATTATTCCTAAAGATGTCTTTAGTAACATTAGGCACTGACGAACCAGATGACAGCCCTTACGAAATCCATGAATGTGAACATTTAGAGAGATTCCGTTTAACTTTGAACAATCATTTGATTTCAATTTTCATACTCGATACACCAGATTATTTTTCATCCTCCCACTTACAAGCAATAGTCAGCTCACTAAATTATATCAAGGAACCATTTGACAATGTTTGGATATTGATCAATGATCAAAACGATCAAAATTGGTCGAATCGAAGGTTATCTATCTCCTTATCATGCAACACCATCGAATGCGATCACACTATAACACTAATCGGTGCCGCAGAACTCATGAGAATGGTTAATGGCTTTAATGAGTATGGCTGGTCACGTGAGGCGATAATGAACACATTCCTTGAAGGAGGCATTCAATGCACAGCTCCACCGCACAGCCAATACCTCGGAAATATATATCATTATTGGGACAAAAAGAGCATAGTCGGTGTGGAAATGGTGAATGATTATAAAATCGGTGTAGGTGACATCTTGGCAATAAAACTACTTGATGGTTACAAGCAAATTAGTCTCAAATCATTTCAAATTGATGAAGACCTGAGACTAACATTTCCTACCACACATGCTCGATGTGAACTTAGAGTTGGAAGTGAAGTATATCTATTGAATGAACAGCTTTCTTTCGAACAATATGATGATGTCAGCGAAAGCTAAAAATAGTGTTGAAAGAAAGATTCGGTAGTTTCCTCAACTGGCATGACATAAATTTTTGTAAATATTGATGTCCACCTGCATAAATCACCCCTCCCCGTAGTCAGGTAACACTCCCTTGTTAATTTCAGTCTGTGGTTTTCTGGCCGTGATGTGTATGGGCGTTGGCTTTTCGGGGTTTGTCTGGTTGATCATCACGTATTACCAGAATGTCTCCAGCAAGTGGGACTGGTATCTCACTGATTACCGACTGCTGGGGTTTATTATGTATAACTTTCGCAGTGCAAAACGGCCCCTCTCTCTGATGCTGCTGTCGGCAGTCACATGTGTTTTCCTGGTAACAATCCCCTCGATGTTCAACAGACGTGAGGATAACTTGCGATGGGAACAGGAGCGTAAGGCAGCAATCCAGGAACAGAAGGAAAAGAAGAAACGATTGCATTCACCTCTAGAAGCTCAACCGGCTGAAGAGGTGCAGCAGGAAAGGGTAGAACAGACTTCTCCCTGATTCGTCACTTCAACCGGATATCAACACTCGCACTGTGAGCCGTCAGGCCCTCTTTGGCGGCCATGTCGCGGACGTCGTCGGCATGCAGCTGGAGGGGCGCTTCGTTGTAGTAGATGACGGAGGATCGCTTCAGAAAATCGTTCGCACACAGGCCATTGGCAAAGCGGGCTGTTCCACCGGTTGGCAATACATGGGAAGGGCCGGCGACATAATCGCCCAGGGCGACGGGGTGTAATGACCCATAAAGATCGCACCGGCGTTCTGAATTTTCGACAGCATTCCTTCCGGTTCCGACATCGAGATATGCAGGTGCTCGGGAGCGAGGAGGTCGGTCAGTTCCGCCGCTTCGTTTTCATCGTTGGCGAGAATGAGTGCCCCATATTCTTCCATACTCTGCCGGGCAAGTTCTCCCCGGGGAAGTTCGTCGAGTTGTTTGATCAATTCCAGACGAGTCGCTTCGATCAACGGTTCGTGCCAGGTAATGAGGACCCCTGAACCGGGCGAATGTTCCGCCTGCGAGATGAGGTCACTCGCGATATAAGCGGGATTGGCTGTTTCGTCAGCGAGTACAATCACTTCGCTCGGTCCGGCAATGCTGTCGATATCGACTTCACCAAAGACATGCCGTTTCGCGAGGGCGACAAACAGGTTTCCCGGTCCGACAATTTTATCAACGCGCTCGATTCCTTCGACTCCGTAAGCAAGAGCGGCTACCGCCTGAGCTCCACCGACGCGGTAGACTTCTTTGATACCGAGTTCATAACAGGCGGCTAACAGATCGACATTGTAACCTCCAAAAT
Source organism: Planctomycetaceae bacterium (assembly GCA_041398805.1). Classification (GTDB taxonomy): domain Bacteria; phylum Planctomycetota; class Planctomycetia; order Planctomycetales; family Planctomycetaceae; genus Polystyrenella. Next base: position 42,068 of record JAWKUC010000021.1, read on the forward strand.
CGGTGGGCGGGACCACGACGACAATCTCTTTTACACCAGCGACCTGAGCCGGAACGGCAGTCATCAGCAAGGTAGAAGGATAAGCAGCCGCGCCACCCGGAACACAGATTCCGATTCGCTTCAGCGGCAGGTAACGTTGCCGCAGATCAATCCAGGCTTCACCCTCCTCTTTGAGAAGATTCACATCGGGCGTCAGTATGGCCTGTTGAAAATCAACGATGTTCTGGCGAATGCGGCGGATCGTTTCCAGATATTCTGGAGCTGCCTGAGCATGGGCGTCTGCCATCTCCTGAGCAGAAACGGCCATCGTCTCGACTGTCACCTCGCGCGGATCGAGTTTGTTGGAATAATAAAGCAGAGACTTCAAGCCCTCTTTCTGAATGTCCGCGCAAATCTTTTCGACGACCTGCTGAGGTGTCAGCGGTTCACCAAAGAGCTCCATCGTCCGCTTTCGCCCTGCCTCAGAGACGATGTCTCCCCGGGGGCTTAATTTCTCGCGTAACGCCGCAAAGTGCTCGCGAGCATCCTCTTCCCTACAGTTAATCGTGATTAATTTCAGTTCAGACATGATGGCTTGAAATTCGGTGTTTGAGGTTAATTTTCAGCTGTGCTGGCGGGTTATTTCTTTGTTTCAGAGTGTAAACAATCGACTCACTGTTAGCCAGTACCTGATGATAGTTTACAGCCTGTAATCGAATCCGTTAGAGTGGAGAAACAGGCAGCATACCTCCCGCCCCCTTCCGAAAGAGCCCACCGATGTCTCCCTATAAAGTCGATCTCCGCAGCGACACGAAATCTCTCCCGACGGCAGCCATGAAACAGGCAATGATTGAAGCGGAACTGGGAGATGACATGTCGGGCGAAGACCCTACTGTTAACCATCTGGAGGCTTATGTCGCGGAAATGTTCGGTAAAGAAGCTGCCGTGCTCGCCTGCTCAGGTACTCAATCGAACCAGATGGGGGTCTGGGCCCACACCCTGCGCGGGGATGAAATTCTGGTAGAGGAAAAATCTCATATCGGCAGCTGGGAAGCTGGAGGACCGGCAATTTTAAGTTCCGCGGCAACCCGCTTTATCCCCGGTGACCAGGGACGACTCGATATTCCACATTTGGCCGGCATGCTGCGGGCCGATGACCAGCACCTGACCCCTTCCCGACTTCTCTGTATCGAAAATACAGCCAATGCCGGAGGAGGGATCAGTTACTCACTCGAACATCTGCACCGGGTGACGCAATGGGCGGGTGAACAGGGCCTGAAGGTGCATATGGATGGTGCCCGGTTCTTTAATGCGGTCGTCTCGCAAGGTTATCAACCTGCCGAGGCCTGCAAGTATGTCGATACGATCTCGCTCTGTTTCTCTAAAGGACTCGGTTGTCCCCTCGGCTCGATTCTTGTTGGATCCAGGGAAGACATCCTTAAAGCACGGCGAGCCCGCAAGATTTTTGGTGGGGCCCTGCGCCAGTCAGGCATGATCGCCGCTGCCGCTTTGTACGCATTTGAGAATAACATCGAACGTTTGCAGGAAGATCACGACAACGCCCGCATTTTCGCTCGCGAAATTTCAGAGATACCGGGGATCAAAATCAATCTGGAGAACGTCGAGACGAACCTCGTCTTCTTCGAGATTGATCGCGAACGGGGTTATGCATCACAGTTGTCGGCTAAATTGAACGATTTGGGAATCGGTATCGGAGCGATGGGATCGCATCGACTCAGAGCCTGTTTTTATATCGGCATCACCGCTGAGGATGCCTTGATGGCTGCCAGAGGAGTTGCAGAAGCGATGGAAGAGAATCTGACAGAGCTGCCCGTTGCTGCAAATGGGCCTTACGCCAGAGGATGATTTAGTCCTCTAACCAAACGAAAACAGGGAACTTTCTGACGAACTTTCAAGCTGGTGTGATAACGTTGGCTTCCATTACTTGTAGTATAAATGGTGATTGTGCTGAAGCTCTATCGTTTTTGTTTAACCAGATTGATGTTACTTAAAAGTCCGTAAGAGAATTCCCGGTGTTCGTTTCTTCTTCTTTTCTTTTTTCAGCTTGTCTTTTTGTATTGTTGTATTTTTTGTAGTGAAGCCGCCTGCACCCGGAGGCACAGACGACTTCGGGCAAAGAAGCTGCATCAGGATGCCATGGATTCACACGAATCGGCACAAGTTCGACATGCCTCAACGCATTCATCCATTCCCCCAACCTTCTCGCAGCTATCTGCACATGCCCGACAGATTGTGGCACAGGCATTACAGTAAAGTGCATGATGTGCTGAATTCCGCGACATGAAATCAACACAAGTATTGCAGGCTGCGATGCAGTCGAGCATTGTTTTCACATGTTCCTGTTCAACATGATCGCCCCCCTCACTGAGGCAATGTTCTGTCAAAGTGTTACTACATACTTGTTGGCACTTCTGACAGTTTTCAATACAGGTATCCATTGAGATCGTTGATTGATTCATTGTTAGTTCCTCCTGCTGCTTTAGATCATGTTTCGTTGATCAGCTCTAATCGCAAATGAGGGACCAGAAGAACAATTTTTACAATTTTCTCCCGAAGCCCTTACAGCAAAAGGACCTACAGAGACGCCCCTTAAGTAACGGGCATTCACAACAGCGGTCGATCTGCGAACAATCAGGCGCGCTCGCGATCAGCAGGAGAATCTAAAAAGCACATTGATGAACGAGTCATCAGCCAATGACGATCAAACTAGCCCCAAATCCTCATAAATCGCCGTGTTAATTGCTTTCGCGCGGCGTTGGTGTTTGGGTTCGCCGGCCATGCCGTTGGCGATGGCGACGACGACGAGGTCGTTCTCGGGGTCGGCGAAACCGATGGAGGATTGGGAACCTCCATGGCCGAATGCTTTTTCTCCCGCGTAAGGTCCGTAACCGTAGGGGACTTTGTCGGCGCCATACCGGTTGGAATTAATGATGACCCCCAGACCGAAATCGACCATGAACTGAAGTGTTTCGTCGAAGAGGTTCTCTCGCGAGCGGCGTGTCATCAGTTCAATGGTGGAGGACTTGAGAATCCGCACATCATCGCGACTCACCCCTCCATTGAGCAGCATCTCATAGAAGAAACCGAGTTCGCGCGCAGGACCGCGGCAGTTGCTCCCCGGGCTGGGTGAGGTGCAGCGTTCGGCTTCATGCCAGTCGAGCGTTTTCAGTTCTTTCCCCTCGCGCTGGTACATGATACTGATGCGATCTCCATATTCCTGGAATTGCTGCAGAGGCATTCCATTCCAGCTGTCGACCATCCCGCAGGGAATGAAAATCTGCTGGCGGACATAATCGCAAAAGGAGCGACCGGTGATCCGCTGGATGATCTCCCCCAGCAAAAACCAGGTCATGGAAGGCTGGTACCCTGCTCTTTGTCCGGGAGGCCACATTTCGATCAGAGGAGCCGCGCAGATCCGCTCAATCACTGTTTCCCAATCGACGTGCGGCCAGCCATGCGCAATCTGTTTTAAACCGACCGTATGATTGAGCAGATGCCGAATCGTGATCCCGGCCCGTTCACTTCCAGCAAATTCAGGAATGTGTTGCTGAACAGGATCGTCCAGTCCCAACCGTCCCGATTCCCACAATTGGAGAATCGCCACGGCCGTGATCGGCTTGCCTGCCGAGAGCCAGAGGGTGATCATGTCCGATGTCATCGGTACACCAGGCCGGGCTTCACCAAACCCGGCATCGGCAATCACCTCTCCTTTGTGCGAGACATAAAGCTGAAAACCGCGGTGCAGATTCTGCCCCGCGGTTTCATTGATAGTACGCATGGTGCTGGGCAAAGCATTGGACATGAGTGAGATCAGCTCAATTACAGCACAAACAAACGTGTTTCCGCTTCGCTAAAGGGTGCCACTGCTGGCTTGTCCAGCAGTGCGGTCCAAGGGTTGATCAGGAGGGTGCTTCGAATTGAAATAACTGCGGGAAGGCTCTGAAGTGGCCAAGGGCTCGCAAGTCTTCACATTCGAACGCACACTTGAAGTCATTGCCACAAGACAACCCAGACAACTCTACGAGATTGTCTGGGCTACCCACTTTTTGCTTACTTCTTTTTGGCTTTCTCAATCGCCTTGAGCATTGAAGTTCCCATGTCGGCAGTTGTCGCGGCGACGACGACACCGGCTGCTTCGAGGGCGGCCATTTTTTCAGCGGCTGTTCCACTTCCACCCGAGATGATCGCTCCGGCGTGGCCCATCCGTTTACCCGGAGGGGCTGTCTGTCCGGCGATGAAACCGGCGACCGGTTTGGTCACATGCTTTTTGATGTATTCGGCAGCCTGAATTTCCAGGTTACCGCCGATCTCACCAATCATCATGATCGCTTCAGTGCCGGATCTTTCTCGAAGAGTTCGAGCAGGTCGATGAAGGTCGTACCGATGATTGGGTCACCACCAATACCGATGGCGGTTGACTGACCGAGACCGACATTCCCCAGCTGCCAGGCGGCTTCGTAGGTGAGTGTACCAGACTTACTGATGACACCAACTGTACCCGGTTTGTGAATGTAACCGGGCATGATACCGATCTTGGCGATACCGGGAGTGATGACACCGGGACAGTTGGGACCGATCAGGCGGCAATCTTTCTTTTCGAGAAACTTGCTCGCTTTGACCATGTCGAGAACGGGAACCCCTTCCGTGATGGCGATGATCAATTTGATCCCGGCATCGGCCGCTTCCATGATGGCATCGGCACAGAAAGGAGGAGTACGAAAATGAGGGCCGTGTTGGCTCCTGCTTTTTCAACTGATTCAAGCACTGTGTTGAATACGGGAAAACCATCGACCTCGGTTCCCCCTTTTCCCGGGGTGACGCCACCGACGATGGGGGTGCCGTAATCGCGACATTGCTGTGCGTGGAAGAGGCCGGCCTTACCGGTAATTCCCTGGACCACCACGCGAGTATCTTTATCAACCAGAATGCTCATTGTTTTGATTCATCCGCTGATCTATGAGTTAACGTTTGCCGTCCTGCTATGACAACTTTGATTAATGAGGGACGTGAAACTGGCTCGAATTAAAGGAGAGGGTTCAGGCAGAAAGTGTTCCTACCACTTTTTCTGCCGCATCGGTGAGGTCGACGGCAGTGATAATATTTTTCCCGCTGCTTTCGAGCATTTCGCGAGCAATCTCCACATTGGTTCCTTCCAGTCTCACCACCAGAGGAACCGAGAAACCGATGTTGTCGTAAGCAGACAACAGCGCTTCCACAATCGTGTCGCATTTCATGATGCCGCCGAAGATATTGACCAGCACCGCTTTCACATTTTTGTCAGCCAGAATAATGCGGAAGGCTTCGGTCACCTGATCAACGTTCGCTCCGCCCCCGACATCCAGAAAGTTCGCCGGTTCGCCACCATGATGTTTAATGAGGTCCATGGTGCTCATCGCGAGACCCGCCCCATTCACCAGGCAGCCGATGTTTCCATCGAGCTTCACATAACTGAGGCCCGCTTCAGCCGCTTCGATCTCGGCTGGTTCTTCTTCCGTCAGATCGCGAAGTTCTTCGAAATCTTTATGACGGAAGAGAGCGTTGTCATCGAAGGAGACTTTTGCATCGAGAGCGACCAGTTCTCCATCGCCAGTGATGACCAGTGGGTTGATCTCGGCCATGCTGCAATCATTGTCGAGGAAGAATCGACAGACTTTCGGCAGGAATTTCTGAGCCGAGCGGATAGCGGGCCCTTCCATGCCGAGCTGGAATGCGAGTTTGGTTGCCTGAAAGGTATGGAGCCCGTATCCGGAATCGACAGCCGCTTTCAGAATTTTCTCAGGTGATTTTTCAGCGACAACTTCGATCTCCATTCCCCCTTCTGAGGAGAGAATGAGAACCGGGCCACCCATTTCGCGGTCAACGACCACACCGAGGTAAAGCTCGCGAGCGATGTTGAGCCCCTCTTCGATGAAGAGAGTGTTAACGGTTTTTCCCTCTTCACCTGTCTGGATGGTGACAAGCGTATTGCCCAGCATTCGTTCGGCGTTCGCTTTGGCTTCTTCTGCCGATTTGACCAGCACGACGCCAGCCTGCTCCGGGTGCTCCTTGAAACGGCCTTTACCACGACCGCCTGCGTGAATCTGCGATTTAACAACGGCGAGGCTGCCTCCCAGCTCGGTGAAAGCTTTGGCGGCTTCTTCCGGAGTTTTCGCGACAATCCCGCGAGGGACAGCGACACCAGCTTTTGCCAGTAAACCCTTCGCCTGATATTCGTGAATTTTCATCGATCTTCCTGTCCTGGTCTCACTGCCAGACAACCCATCTTCAGCTCTTTTTACAACTCTGCTGACCGGTTATCGAATGGATCGTAACACCGCAGGGCAACATACCTGACGGCTCGGGAGACATCATAGCTGGATCAATTCACCGATTCCAGCACAGGAGAACCCTCAATCTGGCCGAGTCTGAATTTATCAAGTCGTTCTCTCGGAGGAACTTGTCACTTTTAAGCCAGACCTCGAAATGACCGATTCTTCCTCAGATACCTCCCCTGTCTTGCGAGCCCCATTCCCTCTCCGGTAGAGTGGGAAGTACCTCCTTCGG
>JAWKUC010000022.1:0-41829 GCA_041398805.1 Planctomycetaceae bacterium
GCGCGAGATCGTCGAAGAACTCGATCGTCATATCATTGGACAGAACGATGCCAAGCGAGCGGTAGCGATTGCGCTACGGAATCGCTGGCGCTGGAAACAGCTTTCGGAAGAAGCCCGCAAAGAGATCACTCCCAAGAACATCATCATGATCGGGCCGACCGGGGTGGGTAAAACCGAAATCACCCGCCGTCTGGCCAATCTCACCAACGCCCCCTTCATCAAAGTCGAAGCGACAAAATACACCGAGGTTGGTTACTACGGACGCGATGTTGAAAGCATGGTTCGCGACCTGGTTGAATCGGCGATCAACATGCTGCTTCGTCAGAAACGGATCGAAGTCGAAGAACCCGCTAAAGAACGGGTCGAGGATCGTCTTCTCGATTTGCTTGTTCCCGAAATCGAATGGAACCCGGTTGATCAGGAAGAACGCGAAAAAGCCATCGCCCGCAAAGAGCGAACCCGTCAGAAATTTCGCGACAAACTGCGTAACGGCGAACTCGAAGAAAAGCAGGTCGAGCTGCACATCGAACAACGACAGGCCCCGGTGCATGTGATGTCTAATGTGGGGATGGATCAGATGGACATGGACCTGCAGTCGATGTTCGAAAAGATCATGCCCCGCCAAAGTAAAACACGACAGCTGACTGTGAAAGATGCACGCAAGATTCTTCTCGAACAGGAAGCAGAGCATCTGATCGACCGCGACGCGATTAATGATCAGGCGATTCGCCTGGCGGAAGATTCCGGTATCATCTTCATCGACGAGATCGATAAAGTCGCCGGAAATCAGGAAGGACGCAGCAACGCCGATGTCAGTCGTTCGGGTGTGCAGCGAGACCTGCTGCCTATCGTCGAAGGGACGACTGTCCAGACCCGGTACGGGATGATCAAAACCGACCACATCCTGTTCATCGCCGCCGGTGCCTTCCATTCGACGAAGCCTTCCGACCTGATGCCGGAACTGCAGGGGCGTTTCCCCATTCGTGTCGAACTTCAGGACCTCACCCGAGATGACTTCGTCCGCATTCTGACAGAACCGGATAACTCCCTCACCCGTCAGTATGAACAACTGCTGGCAACCGAGGGAATCAAGCTCAAATACAAAGACGATAGCATCCAGGAAATCGCCAACATTGCTTTCAAGATTAACCAGGAAACCCAGAACATCGGTGCCCGCCGGTTATACACGATCATGGAGCGACTGCTCGAAGAGCTGAACTTCACCGCCTCCGATCTCAAAAAGAAAACGATCACGATCGACGCCAAATACGTCAAAGACCAACTCGACGAAATCACCGAAGACGAAGACATGAGCCGGTATATTCTGTAGATTGATGGTAACATCAGTTAGAAGTCGAAGATGTGGGAGTCGGACCAGTGCGTTTTCATCCTGACATGCTGAAAAAGAAAAAAACAGCTTTCGTCTTCAGTGTTGATGCAGCATTGCAGGATGATCTACGGAGAGCTTTATTAGATAGATCACCTGAAATCTTCACGCAGGCAGATAAGGATGACTCCCTCCTTGCTGTCTTTGCTCGTGATTCCGGTCCTGCTGAATTTCTTCACTTGACCGCAGAACATTTTGGTTATGCAGGTTTAAAACTCCAGACGGAAGGTTTTACTGCCTGGCAATCTGACGAGATTACAGAAACTATCATACTCATCTCCAAAGTCATCGCTGACATTCTGAGACGGAAAAAGATAGTCCAGCAAATGACGGGGCAAGGTAAATACCCGAATCTCAGTGACCCTGATCGAAACTACCGATGCTTTACCTTGGCTGAATCAGTTTCAGACATCGCAATTGATACGAGCAATGAGGAGGGGCTGGTTGATTATTTCAGCTTCATAAAATCATTGCTGAAGCTCCTGGTGAATACATTGCTCGCCGACAAATGCATTGTCTGGTTTTCTCACACCGATAAGAGAATAGTCTGATTATTGAGGCAGGTTTTCAGTGCCATAATCAACTTCCATCAGGTACAAACCCTCTGCCGGTGCCGTCTCGCCAGCAATGGAACGGTCCTGAGATTCGATGATCTCCCGCATTCTCTCCGGTGGCCATTTCTGCATGCCGATTTTGATCAGCGTTCCCATGATCGCGCGGACCATGTTGTAGAGGAATCCACTACCGACGATATCGAACGTGATGAACTCTTCCGGGAATCGGTTGTTCCAGAGCTCCCACCCCTGATGTCGTCCGACTTTGACAGAATGCATTGTGCGGACGCTGGTCGCCTTGTTGGGGAACTGGGTTTCGAAACAGCGGAAGTCATGCTCCCCCAGCAGGTACTCGGCCCCCTGCTGCATCAGGTCGATATCGAGTTCCGCCTGTTGACGATAAGCATAATTACGCAGAAACGGATTCGGAGTCCGACTGTTGAGGATCAGGTAGCGATAATGTTTCTGCTTCGCCCCATAGGTCGCATGAAATTCCGGTGAGACTTCTTCCACATTTCGAATGACAATGTCATCGGGTAGAAACCGTTGTAATCCGCGCTGAATTTTCTCGGGTGGAATCGTCGACTCGGTCCGAAAGTTGGAGACCTGTCCCAACGCATGCACACCCGAGTCGGTTCGTCCGGCGACGATGACGCGCGTACTGCTTAAGGTCAGTTTCTCAATCGCCTGCTCGACCTTCTGCTGCACCGAGACTCCATTCGGTTGCACCTGCCAACCGACATAATTCGTCCCGTCATAAGCAATCGTCAACTTCAGGTTACGCATGCATTAGGGTTCCAGTATTCAGAGACCGAGACGCTGCTTCCAGGCGGTGACCTGCTCAGCGACTCGTTCGCGTCCACCGGAACCATACGATTGCAACGCGGCGACGGCGTTCTTCACTCCCAGCACATGAAAGACCTGCTCGTCGATCTTGTCACACGCTGCTTTGAAATCCTCAAGCGACAAATCAGCCAGACGGCAACTTCGCTCTTCGCATTCAGCCACCATTTTACCGACAGTATGATGAGCGGTTCGCATCGGAACACCCTGCTTGATGAGGTATTCCATCAGGGCCGTCGCATCAAGGAAGCCTTCTTCCAGGCGGGCATTGATTTTATCGGTCTGCAGCTCCATCCCGATCACCATCTCCGGAACCAGTTCCAGACACGCTTTCACGGTGTCAAAGGCGTCGAACATCGCGATTTTGTCTTCCTGCAAATCGCGGTTATAAGCCATTGGCAAACTTTTAATCAGCACTTGTAACTGGGTGACCGCTGCCATCACGCGTGCTGTTTTACCCCGGATCAGTTCCAGCACATCCGGGTTACGTTTCTGCGGCATGATGGAAGAACCAGTCGTGTACGATTCCGGTAACTTGATAAAACCGAACTCGGTAGTGAACCAGATGATCCACTCTTCCGCCCACGTACTCAGGTGCGCTGCAATGAGCGAGAGGCTGAACGTGAACTCCAGCAGATAATCGCGATCACTCGAAACATCCAGGCTGTTCGCGGCGACCTTACTGAACTCCAGTAGCTTCGCAGAAAGTTCCCGGTCTATCGGTAAGGATGTACCTGCCAGTGCCGCACAACCCAGGGGTGAGACATCAACCCGTTTGTAGCAATCCGCCAGTCGGTCCCGGTCCCGTTGATATTTTTCACAATACGCGAGCCAGTAATGCGACGCCATGACTGGTTGAGCACGTTGCAGGTGAGTGAAGGCGGGCAGGATCGTCTCTTTATCGATCTCACAGCGAGTGACGAATGCTTTCTGCACATCGGCAAGGAGGGCATCGATCTCTTTGATGGCATCGCGGACATAAAGTCGCAGGTCGGTGGAGACCTGATCGTTTCGACTGCGGGCCGTGTGCAGCTTGCGTCCGATATCTCCCAGTTTTTCAACGAGGGCGGTTTCAATATGCATGTGAATATCTTCGAGGCTCGTCACATGCTCGAACTCACCGGCGTCGATCTGGGTTTTGATTTCATCCAGAGTCTGATGAATCTGATCCCGCTCGTCGGTGGTTAACAGACCGACCTTGGCCAGCATGGAGGAATGCGCTTTCGAACCGCGGATATCGACTTCCGCCAGTCGCGCATCGAAACTGATCGACTCAGTGAAAGATTCCACCCGGGGGTCGGTTTGCCCTTTAAATCGCCCACCCCATGCTTTTTTTGCCACGGTTCAAACTCCGCAATCGGAACAGAGATCAGATAGTCAGGAAAGTCAGGAAATACGAGCCAGCGACATCCCGGCGCGTATTGTTTCACACTGTAGAACTGCCCGGAAGACAAATCAACCAGCAGCCCCTTTCCGGGAAGAGGTTGCCCGATTATATCAGAGAAAAATAAAAAAAGTGTAACCTGCCAGACTGAGGAGAACACTAAGCTGCTGTCCCTCGTCAATCAGCTGTAAATGCCGATCTCCTCTCGAATCGCTGATTGACTTCCCCTCAGCCCCTCTTAGTCTGGACGTAGCGACGGTAATCAAGGAAATAACGATTATCCCGCTGACGACCATCTGACGCTTTACCCCGAGAGGTTCTTTCGCGTGTCCCCGCCCGGAACACTTCTCCCACATTACGTCTGACGACTTTTCAACGTAAGAGGTTCTCCCATGTTCCGCAACAAACGTACTTTATTCGCTTCTGTCGCTCTTATCGCTTCCTGCAGTCTGATTAATTTCTCCGTTGCCGCTGATGGCAACGATTGGAAGATTGAAATCTCTCCCCGGTTCACTCTGAATCGTCAGACGGGAGAATCGCTCCCTCCCATTCCCCGCACTGAAGTTTTTCAGCTCGCCCAGGCTAATGAAGAAGCGGTTCCTCCACCGATCACTTTTGAACAGCCATCGGAACCAGTCACGGAATCAACGGGTGATCTGCCAGTCGTGACCCCGAACTACACAATCGCACAGACTGCAGTTCCCAATTATAACCAGATCTACAAATCGATTCCGTTCAGCCGGGCCGAGTACCTGGCCAACCCTTCTTACCGCCACGATGCCACGATGTCGATTCTGTTGGGTCAGCCTTATGTTTCTAATGGTCCCAAAGAGACAGTCAAACGAGTCGAGCCTGCCGTAAAAACATCACCCTGGAGCAAAACCACTCCCTGGTTCCATTCTGGCGGATACCTGTACCCTTACACCAATTACTCACCTCTCCGTTTCTGGCCATAAGCCCGGGAGAGATGTTCATTTTCTGAACCTTTCAGAAAACGTGAAAAGAAGATCCAGAGAGGTAGCTTCAGGCTACCTCTCTTTCTTTTTATACTGGTGACTCTTACGATGCTCGCCGAACATTACTCATAAAAATTACTTACTGATTTGAACCAAGATGCCCGAATCTACCCAGCGTGCTGTTGTCCTTCTCAGTGGTGGTCTCGATTCTGCGACTGCACTGGCGATTGCCCACTCACAGGGCTACGAATTGTATGCCCTATCGTTCCGTTACGGACAACGACATTCTTATGAACTCGACGCAGCCAGTAAAATCGCTGCGCAGTTTAATGTCGCGCGGCATGAAATCTTCGATCTCGATCTCCGTATGTTCGGGGGTTCGGCCCTCACAGCGGAAATCGATGTCCCCAAAGATCGCTCCGAAGCCGATATGTCAGGTGGCATCCCCATCACCTATGTCCCTGCTCGTAACACTATCTTCCTCTCGCTCGCACTCGGTTGGGCCGAAGTTCTGGATGCAGCGGATATCTTCATCGGTGTCAATGCGGTGGATTACAGTGGCTACCCCGACTGTCGCCCCGAGTTCATCAAGTCCTTTCAGCAGACCGCCAATCTCGCCACCAAAGCAGGAGTCGAAGGGACGAACCCCTTCCAGATTCACACCCCGTTAATCGATCTCACCAAAGCACAGATCATCCAGACAGGGAGCAAACTCGGTGTCGACTACGGTCTCACTTTAAGCTGCTACGATCCGGCACCCGGCCCTCTCGCCTGTGGCCACTGCGACTCCTGCCAGCTCCGCAAAAAAGGCTTCAGCGACGCAGGTCTACCTGATCCCACAAACTATGTCTGAATATAAGGGTGGTCCAGACAATCCTGAAAGGTTGTCTGGATCGCGCAGCGACACGAAAGCAGTGAACTTATTCTTACATAGAAACTTCAGTGATACGAAAAGTTAGATAAAACCAGCTTGGTCATAAATTCAAGCCACCGATGAATTAGATCAATCGGGTACATATCCCGGTCTCGTATGATCCACCTGAACCTCGATTAATTTATCGCCTCGAACAATCGCCTCTACAAAAAAATCTTTCTTGCAGGAAGGACATTCAGTATACGCTTCACCTTTCAAATCGCCTTCCGGTGGGCGTCCTCCATTTTTTACAATCTTACGTTCCACCCATACGATTTCATCACCCAGATTATATTCAATCTGATTTCGAAATCCGAAATAGAGATCGACTTCCATCGACTCTGTGGATCCACAACGTGGACAAGTCATCGGAGTGTTCAGAGTATTATAGGCACCCATGCTGTCTGCTCATTGGGATAAACAGTATTGGAAATATGGCTGTGTTCGAATTTGCTGATTCTAGCAGAAGTCTTTTCTTCGAATCAAATATCTGTGATGTTATACTCGCTAAACCACATAGCCCGGACAACCTTTCAGGATTGTCCGGGCTACTTTCCGTCACTATTACGCCACCTTCCTTGTGTTCGGTTGATGTCGATCCTCTTCCTGCTCAATCTCCTGCTGCATCGTATGCGGATCAACGCCATCCCGTCGTGCGACTTCAGCACGACTCAGGATTTTATGATCAACCATATGCGTATCTGCCAGGCGTTCACGCGAGCGGTCTCGATTGACTAACTGCGGGAAGTTCCAGACCGGCTGGTAATGCACCAGGAAATCAGCGGGTAAGAGTTGTATCCGCATTGCCTCTTCCATCACCCACCGCCAGATGCGGGTGAACTCATTCGCGAAGAAGTTCTGTTCCGCCTGAAACATTTTCACGGCGGGGCCTTCGGCGACCATCGTCGAGGAATAATTCGCGTTGGCCGCATCGGAGGTCAGCATGAACTCCGGGAGCCCCGCTCCGGCGGCAGTACACAGCAGTAACAAACGACCGAGTGGTACGGCATCACCAAAATTTGTATTCGGTGAGAGATATTGCAAGTCCGTTCCCGCCGAGGTCGTCAGAATCGTTCCCGGTGCAAAGCGTTCTCTGCGGACACTTTCACCCAGATATCGATTCGATGAAGATTGAGCACTCTCCGCCAGTTGTGATGCGGCTGAGGCCGAACCCTGCACTTTTCGCCACAGCACAATCGAAGCCTGTAATTTCCGCGCGAGCAGTTCCGTATCAACCCATTTGTTGAATGAGGACAGACTTTCCAGTATCGGTGCAAACAGACTTTCGCCCCGCTTCTGATTTGAATCGACATTGATTCGAGTATGAAAAACTTCCGCAGCGGGAATCTGTTCGAGTAATTCTCCTGATCCGGGTTCGACTTGCAGGTAGTAGAGAGGTGTCTCCACATCATGCCGCTGGGTGATGATCCCTTCGCTGTCCGGTTGATCGATCGTCGCCCCGATTTGTTCCGGATCAATAAACCGGACGGTGGGCGGCCACGCTTCTGTTTCGAACCGCCTGAGGAAAGCTTCCCCATCACGCCATGTTCTTCGCGCGTATTCACGATAGCTGAAGTGCCGCTGGTTTCCGCTCAGAAATTCTTTCCATAATCGATTCGCCTGTTGCGTCAGCGAACGATCTTCGTCTTCCCCTTCCTGTATACGAGGTTGATGAGAGACTTGAAGTTCAGGCCCCACCACATAGACTTCCATTAACCGCAGAATATTACGGGCATGCGGATTTTCACGTACCATTGATCGTATCTGGTCGCGAACCTCAGTCTGTTCCTGACTGGTGGAACTCGACTTTGATTTTCCCAGCAACATCCACTCCCCCGGGACTTCCGACACCGCTCGTGGGGATGCCCCTTCAACCAGCTCCAGCAGATTCTCCTGCACCCTCCGTTGATACTCCGCTTTCAATTGTGCCGTTTTCCAACGCTCTTTCAGATAATTCCACATCACGCTCTTCTCCCTGATTCTTTTTGAACCACGAAATACACTAAATCCACGAAAAGATTTTTCAAAATAGATATTCAGAAGACGCTCACTGCGTATTCAAATATCAGATCGATCCGTAGTGTCTTCGTGTCTTGGTTGTAAAAACAAAACTGTGTTTATTCCTCAAAGCTGAAACATCCCGCCCCTATCGGGGGGAGTTACCTCCAGCCAGTCGGGGTGTTGATTTTCTTTGATTGCATATAGACATGCCGCGCCCAGTGCGAAGGCGCGGTCGTCGTGATGACCTGCTCGTTGCTGATGATCGATTCGCACGCGTCCCCGCTGTATCTGTTTGAGCAGTAGTGAAGCGAGTTCTGTTTCCAGATCGTCCCGCTTCTCGCTCCCGGTTAGTTGTCCGCAACCGGGGTACCACAGAATCCGTTGTTCGACGATCAATTGCCGCAGGAGCATTGCCAGTTCATGGTTCCCGCGACTACCGGCAAATTCGAAGCGTTGGATCGGGTATTGATGTTCGAGCTTTTGGATCGTTCCCAGCAATTGATACTCGTCGACGATGAACCGGTCGATGTTGAATGCTTGTGCGACCTCATGCATCCATTCTTCAACCCAGGCCACGGGCGTCGGTTGATCCGCCGTGGGAGCGACGACATCCATCCGGTCGACAATCATCAGGTCCCCTTCCCGATGGAGTACAACCCCGATGGTGTAATCCCGCTTCTCGGCGTAATCAATCGCGGCAATATAAGCGTGTTGAGGTTCTCCCTGCTCTCGATAGCAGAGCGTATCGCGACGACACGCTTCCGCTTCTGTGAGCGTGATGAACTCCCCTTCCTCGTGCTGCCACTTGTTGAGCCATAAGCGTTCGTAAACGGGTCGCGGTAACAGCTGTCGTTGTTCGTCCAGACTTTCGGAGCTGATCCAGCTTGCCTGAGGTCCCTCCAATGAGGAAAAGTACCAGCGATGATGTGTGCGGGCATTCTCGCGCACTTCCCACTGCCAGCCTCGACCGACACCGGCATTGGTCAAAACGACCAAGAGGCACTGTCGACGTTTAGATGCGGACGATAACAGCGAGTACCATAGGTCCGCTTTCTCCCAATGACAGAGTTCATCACAAACAACAAAGTCGGGTAGTATTCCCCACGAGCTTTGCACATCCGAAGAGATGAGGTCGAGTCGGCTGCCAGTGTATCTGTTTTCGACATACTCTTTACGCACGACCAGTGAAGGACAAAGTGCAGGGTTGAGTTCAATCAGCTTGCGGATCGCCTGCAGAATCAAGGCGGCCTGATCCCGGTCGGCGGCTGCGGCGACCCCCTGCAAGGGGCGCGATGCGTTCTCCAGAATCCAGGCAATCTGCAGGGCCATGTCCGAGGTCTTGCTGTGTCCACGCGGCCGTTCGAGGTAAGCCCGGCGCAGCGGACTGCGGAAACTCGATCGAGGGTTTGTCTTCGCCAGTTGTAACCAGGCGAGATCGAGCGCAGCAAAGTCCTGCTGTTGCCACGGTTCCAGTAACTCAGAGAGAGGTTCGGTTTGTTCTGCCGAGATTTTTATCTGATCGCGGAAGTAAGCAGGTGACTGACGCAGCAGTCTGTTATGGGCGACTTGCCGCAGTTGCAGTTGGCACTTCAATCTCCATCGCTCGAGCCAGGTTAATAAGTTCGTCATCTGTTAAACCATCCAGAGTTTCATCAAAGCTGAAGAGAGGAACGTGTTCAATCGCCGGAACCCCATCCCAACCGGGAGGAGGCATTGCTTTCAGCCAGTTCGTCTGCGCACTCACATTCCCTTCGAGCGCCTGTCGATACAATGCCATTAACACGTTCTGACTGAGGAGTGTCATTACCGCGTAATATTCATCGCGAAATCTTTCTTCCTCGGTGAACGTGCGTAAAAAGGAACCTGTCGAAAGGTCGAGCTTCTGACACGCTCCCATTGGCGACGCACCATGTTGCACCAGTTGCAGCAATTTCTGCTGCTCATTCAATTTCAACAGAGGGACCTCGCTGCCGGCTTGATCTGTCTGTCTCGATGTTGTTTTGTCTTTTCTTCCGGTGGTTTTCGCGGTTGTCGAAGAGGTAGTAGACGGGCCGCGCGTAGCGGCTTTTTTTGTGGGTCGTTTGGGTGAGTTTCCTTTTCTGGCCATGAAGTTTTGTGCTTCCATAAAGTACTGAGTGATGTTCGATGTCCGATTCTGCCCGGCCACACAGGCCAAGTCGCTGAAAACCGGCCTTCTCCAGGAAAGGATTGAAATGCCCCATCTCCGAGAGGCATTCAATCCACGGCCAGTCAACCTGACGACAGGCGGCTTGTACAAACCGGTGTGCGAGTCCCAGTCCGCGGTAATCGGGATGCAGCACAATCCGCGATAACATGACGAGTTGGCGATCCTGTTGTTGCAGCTTCAGGCGGGTCCAGTTTCCTTTCCGTTTGAAAAACTGATTCCGGGGTCGCAGCGACACGGGTGCTGAGGTGAAAACACAAATTCCGACTGGCTTTGTCCCATCCCATAACAGTATTACCTTGCGGCAGCAGCCCAGGTGATGGCTTCGATAATGCCACCGAGCGAAGTACGGCCAGTCGGCTTTGGTTCCTGTGCTGATCCAGAACCGCTGGTAGAAGTCGTTTCTTTTTTTTTGCCCTCACCAAGTTTCCATTCGACCCGATTTCCTCCCAGGCAACGCACATGCAGGTCCGGTTTGAGTGAGGAAATGATGTCCTCGTGAGTTGTTGCCAGTAGGAGACCAACCTGATAACGCTCAGACAGTCTTTGCATATTGAGCGAGACCAGTTCCGCGAGCAGGCGATCGAGAGTCGCGGTGAATTCATCGCACACCAACCATTTCGGTTTCTTGGAAAAACCAAGAGCCAGTTTAAACCGGAATCGTTGTCCATCACTCAACTCAGAGGGCGAGCGGAGTGCCAATCTTCCTTCTCCCAATCCGCAGGCGACGAGTAATGCGAGTCCATCCTGCCGCGAGGTCAGGAGATCGATCAACGGTTTTTCTTCCCAGGTGAGTTGCTCGATATTGAGCACACCATCCAGTTGCCGGCTGACTTCGCGCAAGAGACTCGATTTTCCGGAACCGGAGGGACCAGTGAAGCAGATTACCTGCTGTTCTGCGATGGGAAGATTGATTTCCGGAATGATCTCTACGTTCCCCTGTTGGAAATCAATGCCGAAGTGATCCATCACAGCGATGTGTTGATCGTCGGTTTCTTGGGAAGGAATTGTCGCTGGACGGAGATTTTCATAGTTCTGCTTTTCTTTGCTTTAATAGTTTTAGCAATTCAGGAACGAGGTAACTGGACATGCACCGGGAGATGCCAACGCTGGAGGAAGTGATCCAGTTCCGGTTGAATTTCACTCAGTCTTCGTGTGGTATTTCCAGAGTGATGTCACCTCGGTCTGCATCGCTTCGGCTTCTGGTTCGAATTCGGAATCCGGGATGAACAGGAAATCATTGAGATCCGTTTCATCAAAACCGGTTAAGGTGGCATCAATCGGGTAGCTCAACCAGTTCCGTCACCAGCGAGGCGAGTCGGTCCTGATCCCAGTCGCTGGCGACCTGCTGATTGTTGAGTGTGATGTTGAGTGCCTTCTCGCGTGCGGGTGAGAGCGAGACCACCAGCACCGGGACTTCAGTCTCTCCTCGATCTTTTAGAATCTGAACGCGCTGATGCCCAGAGACGATATGACCTGTTTGCTCATTCCAGACAATCGGTTGCACCAGGTTGAATTCACTCAACGAGCGTGCGAGTCGCGTGTATGCGGGCGTCCCTGGTTTCAAGGGAATGCGGGGGTTGTAGGGCGCGGGTTGTAAATCCTCGATGGGGAGCGTGCGAATCGGAAACATGTCAAGCTTTCTGAATTGGTTGGAACCACAGATGGACACGGATAAACACAGATTAAAGATGGCCAGAAAAAGCGGGTGGCCCAGACAATCTCGCAGAGTTGTCTGGGTTGCGCAGCAGCACAAAAGCGTTGAATTTTTATGAGCTGAATCGGTTCCTCACACATCAATCAAAAGCCGAACGTATGGATCTCTGTGTACTTTCACAGGGGTCTTTCCCTGGATCATTCCTTGGAGGTAACTCAGGTTCTTTTTCAAAGAACGGGTCACCAAATGTTTCTCGCAGTTCGCTTTTGACTTTTGTGATGCAGCGGGAGATGTGTCCCGGGCTGTGTCCCATGGCGCAGGCGATGTTTTCGATGGGCCAGTTTCCAAGCTCGGCGAGGGTCAACATGGCGAAATGTCGCCACTTGATTTGATTGCGGGCGGCATAATGTTGCCGCATGTCGTCCCAGAGCTGGTCGACCCCCAGGCGGGGGAGGACGACCTTGGTTCCTTTTAAATTTCTAACAGACATGGTTCACTTTCATTCTCTATTCAGCAGGAGAAACATCTATTTCGCAGGTCACTCTCGACGTGTGAAATTATGACACTGGTAATCTGCCGGGGGGTAAGCGAAAATGAGCGTGAGGCACTGATTGCCTGTTTAAGAACCAACCTGATTTCAAACGAAAAAAACGACCTCATGCCGCACAACCCGGAACGGTATCAGAAACAACTTCTCTTCGCAGACTGGGACGCTGAAGCGCAACAGAAACTGCAAGCATCCACAGTTCTACTCTGTGGTTGCGGCGCATTGGGAACGGTCATTGCCGAGACTCTCGTTCGCGCGGGGGTGGGCACCTTGCGGATTGTCGATCGCGATTTTGTCGAGTTAAGTAACCTGCAGCGTCAGGTTTTGTTCGACGAAACCGATATCGAATCCCAACTCCCGAAAGCCGTCGCCGCAACAGAGAAACTCAGGAAGATTAATTCTTCCGTGACTATTGAACCGCACGTGGCGGACATCGATTACAAAAACATCGCCCAGTTTGCAGAGGGTGTCGATCTGATTCTCGATGGGAGTGATAACTTCGAAGTCCGGTTTCTGATCAATGATTATTCACTCGAAGCAAAGATTCCCTGGATCTACGGTGGTGTCATTGGTTCGCATGGTCAGACAATGACGATCTTCCCGCATGAGACGGCCTGCCTGCGTTGTTTAATTGAACGAGTTCCCGAACCAGGCTCGGTAGAGACTTGCGATACAGCCGGTGTACTGGGGCCGGCAGTTAATGTGGTTTCGTCCCTTGAATGTGTCGCAGCAATGAAAGTTCTGGGAGGAAAGCGGGAAGCGATTGAACCGGTGTTGACGATTGTTGATGTGTGGGATGGGACGCTGCGGAAGATGAATATGAAAAGCTTGCGCGAGCGGGGCGATTGCCCTGCCTGTCACAAAGGGGAACGTCTCTGGCTGGATGGCCGCGAAGGTTCGCAGACGGTCGTGCTCTGCGGGCGCAATGCCGTACAGGTTTCGCCTCCCGCCGGATTTAAGATGAACCTGGAAGAGATGAGTCGCAGACTGGAAACCTCTGGTAAGGTGACGCAGAACCGGTTTCTGTTACGGCTTAAGCTGAACGATTCCGATCACGAAATCACACTCTTCCCCGATGGCCGCGCGATTATCAAAGGGACCGATGAAGTCAGCGAAGCGCGGACCTTGTATGCACGCTATATCGGGAGTTGAGATTGCGGATCAATGGAAGGGTGGTCCAGACAATCACGTAGTGTTGTCTGGATGCCACAGGCACACTAAAGCGGTGTGTAGTCTCACACATTAACTGGTTCTGGAATGTCGCTCTTGATCATCCTGGAAAGAGGAAGTGATTTCAGTTGAGTGCAGAGATGGAGCTTGCGTGTTGCTCCGCAATCCAGACAACTTTTCAAGATTGTCTGGACCACCCTTTGATTCCTGGTTAAGCACCTGAGCGGGTGAGTGCCTGGAAGCGTTCGAGGAGATCTTTGGTGATGGAGCCGGGTTTACCGTCACCCAGGATGCGGCCATCGATGCTGACGACAGGAATGACTTCAGCGGCGGTGCCGGTGAGGAAACACTCGTCGGCGATGTAGACATCGTGCCGGGTCATGTTGACTTCCTGAACTTCGATGCCTGCTTCCTGAGCCAGCTTAATCACGGCGTTTCGGGTCACCCCTTCCAGGATACCGGCGTCGGTAGGAGGTGTTTTCAGGATCCCGTCTTTGATGATAAAGATGTTATCACCTGTGCATTCGGAAACTTCACCTTTGTGGTTCAACATCAGGGCTTCGATGCAGCCCATGTCGGTCGCTTCGATTTTCGCCAGAATGTTATTCAGGTAGTTGAGTGACTTGATGCGCGGGCTGAGTGCCTGAGGATGATTACGGATGGAACTCGCTGTAATCAGCTTCAGGCCGTCGCGGTAATACTCTTCAGGGTAGAGTGAGATTGTCGCGGCGATGATGATTACCTGGGGGTTACTGGTGCGGCGAATGTCGAGTCCCAGCGAACCAGCGCCGCGGGTGATGACGAGACGCACATAACCATCGTCAATTTTATTACGTGCAACCGATTCCTCGACCGCTTTGATCATTTCTGATTTGTCGATGGGAATCTGCAGGCGGATTGCTTTGGCGCTTTCATAGAGCCGATCGATGTGATCCTGATGCAGAAAGACCTTGCCGCTGTAAACGCGAATTCCTTCAAAGACACCGTCACCATACAGCAACCCATGGTCATAAACAGAGATTTTGGCATCTTCCTCGGGGAAGAATTCACCGTTGATATAAATTTGGGACGACATACGGAGTTTCCGGCGTGGTTGAAGAGTAGAATCCATCAGGGAAATCGACCCCGAACGCCAGGGGTCAAGTCGAGACAAAATATCAGATTCGACTAGCCTGCGGGAGTCATGCATGCTGAAGAAGAAGCGAGATACGGAAAGTCGAGCTGGATTTCACCGCCCGTTAACAGTCTCCCGTCTATCCTGTCCAGTGGGGTAGGTCACGCAACTTCAGCGAGTTGTGCGACTTTCCCTTCCCGCAGACAGATGGTCCGGTGGGCCTGTTTGGCCACCGAACGATCATGAGTTACCATGATGATAGTGAGCTGTTGTTCCTCATTCAACCGGTTCAGAAGTTCCATGATTTCCCCGCCGGTGGAGGAGTCGAGGTTTCCTGTCGGTTCGTCCGCCAGGAGCAGTTTGGGCTCTCCCATCAGCGCCCGGGCGATGGCCGCCCGCTGCATTTCCCCACCGGAAAGTTCCGAGGGTTTATGCTTGATCCGATGGCTGAGGCCGACCTGCTCGATGAAGTAACTGGCCTGCTCTTTCAGTTCTTTCCGTTTCTTCCAGTACTCCCGCATGGAATACCGAATCATCTGTGGAGTGAGGACATTGTCCAGCACGTTCAGTTCGGGCAAAAGATGGTAGAACTGAAAAATAAATCCGAAAACGCGGTTTCGTAATTCATCCCGAGCCTGGGCCGGCAGGTCGTCGATCCGCTGCCCCTCCAGAAGGACTTCACCCACATCGGGGGTATCCAGAAGACCGAGGAGGTGGAGCAGCGTGCTTTTGCCTGAACCGGATTGTCCGATGATCGACAGGAACTCCCCTTTGTTCGCGTACATCCGTATCCCGCGGAGTACCGGGACTTCAATCTCTCCCTTGAAATAGATTTTCTCGAGAGCGACTGCCGAGATATGTTCATTCGTCATGGGAAGAATCTCTGTCATATTGAACACCACACTACCGATGTGATTAATAGGATATTGATGCTGAACCGGGTTGTTAAGTCTGGCATTGACCAGTCTGAATTATAACTGCCTCTGGGACCGCGGTTGATCTATTCGTTATTGATGTCGTAATGCTTCGACCGGATTTAAACTGGCGGCGCGACGGGCGGGCAGCACCGATGCAAGGACTGCGATGGTGATCGCTCCCAGCGAAACCCAGAAGACCATCAGGGGACTGATCTCTGTGGGGATTCTGTCAAAGTAATAGATCTGGTCATCGAAAATTTTCTGACCGGTTAACTTGGAAATGAAGTCCGAGATTTCATTGATGTAAAAGACGAACATCAATCCGAGTACCACGCCGACACCGCTGCCGACGATGCCCAGTGAGAATCCATAACCGAGGAAGATAGACATAACCCCTCGCGATGAGGCACCGAGTGATTTCAGAATTCCAATGTCGCGGGTTTTCTCGACGACAATCATGAAGAAGATCGCCAGAATACCAAAACCTGCCACGGCGATAATCAATGAGAGCAAGACGTTCAGGATGGCGGCCTCGACTGAAAGTGCCTGTAATAAAGCACCTTGACGGTCTTCCCAGGTCGTCACTTCAAAAGTGCCGGCAGGTAACGCAGCTTTCAGAATGTTCACAACTTCTTCCGCCTGAGCGTAATCTTTAAGTTTGATCTGGTATGAAGTGACCAATTCCCGATCGGGTTGAATCATCTTCTTGTATTCCTGAAGAGCTTTCAGATTCATAAAGACCAGGTTCGAGTCGTACTCACTCATTCCGCAATGAAATATATCAACCACGGTTGCCGAGAAACTTGCTTCACCCGGTTTGGGTGCACTGAGTGGGTTGGTTGTGATCAGGACATCGTCACCCGGTCGAACGATCCAATGCCGTTTTTTGCTGGCGGGATCGATGTAGCTGGCGAGCCCGCTACCGACATAGACGCGCGCTTTCATGACATCACCAGGTTTGACCGCTTCTGCCTCCGTCACCTTGATATCACTGATGCTCTCCTCGAAATCATCCAAGGCATCATCCGAAATTCCTGAGGTTGAGGAACTGCTGACCTCATCGAATTCAGGGACCGAGGTGGCGTCAAATTCAGGCACAGTTTCTGATTTGGTTGCCTGCTGATTATAGACCTGTTCGGGACGCCAGCTGTTCATTGCCGCACGCGCCTTACGTCGCTCAAAATCTTCCGGATCGAGTTCCCAGTCGGGCTCCATATCGAGAGTTCTTCGCGCGGCTCGCACGATCTGGCCATCTTCCTCTATATCCTGATAGTTCATCAGGTTTTCCCTGAGAGGACTGACTTTATCTTTACCCTCTGGAATGATGCCGAC
This sequence comes from Planctomycetaceae bacterium, assembly GCA_041398805.1. Lineage (GTDB taxonomy): Bacteria > Planctomycetota > Planctomycetia > Planctomycetales > Planctomycetaceae > Polystyrenella. Next base: position 16,961 of record JAWKUC010000022.1, read on the forward strand.
GAGGGTGATTGGTCGAGGTTCGAACATCCCACCAATAGGGATATTCATGATGGCGAACGAGTTCACTGTAGGGGTGATCGCTTCGATTTTATCGCCGGCAACCCGGTCAATCTGCTTCATGACCCCTTCCGGATCGTCCGCTCCATCATAGCTGCGGGATTCGACGATCACGTCGGACATGATTCCGCGGATCCGTTCTTTCATCTGGCCACCAAATCCGGCCATGACGCTGTTGACCACAATCATGGTCGCCACTCCCAGCATCACACTGATGATACTCGCGAGGGCAATATAGCGGGTGCGGAGGTACTTCAAGCAGAGCAGTAGTTTATACATGACGCCAGTCCTTTGGCGGTGGAGAGTTCGGTCCGTGAGAGAAATTCAACGTGGAGAGCCCGCTACATCCCCCTTTTCCCCAGGGAGAGTGCGTAAATTTCTCCGGTAGTGTAGTGAATCCCCCCCGGGAAGCCGAGACCGATTTGCGAGTTTTTTGATAACGAACGCAGATTTTGTGAACACGTGTTTATTTCTTTTCCCGCGGTATTGGGGGATGATAGATTCTAAACAGTGCTCAGTAGACTGAGAGAGAATCAGGCTCTTTGGAAAGGCGTCCCAGTGAATTGGCAACTCAATTTCGAATCCCGTTTCAGTAGACGGCGATTTCTGCAAATCGGTACTGGCCTCTCTGCCGCCACACTATTAGGAGAGTACAGTTTTGCGGATGAGACAGCTCCCGACATGAGTAATGTCCGACGCAGGACTTTATCCTTCATCGAATCGATGCGAATCACCGATGGACCTTACGGTCAGTACCGTTACTCGACCAGTTGTGAGCAGGCGACTTTATACAGCTCACCTATGCCGCCATGACACGTCATCTGTATGGTGACCTCGATTCCCTCTCCGAGCAGGAACGGATTGAATGGATTGAGTATCTGCAATCGCATCAGGACGATGATGGACTGTTCAGAGACCCGGTCATTTTTGATCAGGCGATGTATAAGGATGACCCAGAATGGTGCGGACGACGCCATCTTTCGTGTCACGTTGTTACTGCGCTAACCTGTCTGGGAGCAGTCGCACGCAAGCCGCTGCGGGAGCTGGAACCATTTCTGGACTCAGTGAAACTCGACCAGTGGCTCTCAGCACGACTCTGGGAGAATGAGCCAGACTTCGTTGGCAACGAGGTGCTCAACGTGGGTACTCTCCTGCAGTATGCACGTGATTTTCAAAAAGAGGAACGTTGCGCACCCGCTGTGCGTCAATTAATCGAGTGGATGTCCAACCATCACATGCATGCAGAGTCCGGGTTGTGGGGTAAGTTGGATCTCAACTCTCCACATGGGATCTCGCGTGCTGTCATGGGAGGATATCATTTCTGGTTACTTTATTTTTATGATAAGCAGAAGATTCCCCATGCAGAGCGGGCGATCGATATGTGTCTTAAAACACAAACCCTACGGGGATTTGGTCAGGGTGTGCACAGTGGCAAACCCAACCTGAGTAGCGCCTGTGAAGATATCGATTCAATCGATCCACTCGCGCGCCTGATGCAGCAATCCGATTACCGACAGGCCGACATCATAAGTGCGCTGGAGAAAGGGTTGGCTGAGGTCTTACAGAATCAGACACCGGATGGAGGGTACTGGTTTGTGAAGGGGCTTCCTTTTACCTACGGTCACCCGGCCCTGGCTGCCTCAGCCACCGAGGGGGCGATGTTCCCGACCTGGTTCCGCACCCTCACCTTAGCCTATCTGGGTAAGGCCTTACCGAATTCACCTGTTGGTAAAATCGATTGGAAGTTCTGCAATTGTCCGGGAATTCAATTCTGGGGCTGATTACTCATTTACTTCCGGTCGCAGTAGCGGGAAGTAGATCACGTCGCGGATCGAGCGGGTATCTGTGAGCAGCATCACCAGCCGGTCGATCCCGATTCCCAGTCCACCGGCGGGAGGCATGCCGACTTTGAGGGCCCGGATGAAGTCGTGATCCATTTTGGCCATCGAATCTTCCTCGTCCTGGCCTTCCAGCTGAGTCCGGAAGAGGTTTTCCTGCAGGTAGGGGTCGTTCAGCTCGGTGTAGGCATTGGCCAGCTCCATCCCTTTGACGAACAGCTCAAAGCGTTCGGCAACGGCCGGGTTACTGGTTTTACGTTTGGTGAGGGGACAGATCGATGCGGGATAATCAATCACGAAGATGGGGCCTTCCAGCTGATCTTCCACGAGGGCTTCAAAGACTTCGCTGACGATCACATCGTGATGTTTTTTATCTGTCTCAATGCGGTGTTTCTTCGCGACAGCGACGATCGCTTCGTGGTCATCCATCGCACAACCGGCATATTCCTGACTAAGCTCTGCGTAAGTTTTCCGAGGCCACGGAGGGGTGAAGTCAATCGTCTCCCCTTCTCCCCAGGGAAGGATGAGTGAATCGCTGCTCGCTTTGATGGCGTTTACCACAATCGCTTCCGTCAGGTCCATCATCGATTCGTAATCACCATATGCCTGGTAAATTTCGATCATCGTGAACTCGGGGTTGTGGGTTGAATCGATCCCTTCGTTCCGGAAGACACGTCCAATCTCATAGACTCGTTCCACACCACCGACCATCAACCTTTTCAGGTGTAGCTCGAGGGCGATCCGCAAATAGAGTTGCATGTCGAGTGTGTTGTGATGGGTGATAAAGGGGCGCGCGGCGGCACCACCCGCTGTCGCATGCAGCACAGGAGTTTCTGCTTCCACAAAGTTACGGTCGTTTAATGTCTGACGAACAGATTGAATGATCTTCGTCCGCTTGAGCATCTGCCAGGACCCCTTCATTGTAAATGAGGTCGATGTACCCTCTGACGCAGCAGCATCTCCATATCTTTGGGGCCATTGAACTTTTCTGGTGGTTGCGACATCGATTTGCAGAGGATTGTCAACTGGGTCACTTTAACGGTCACTTCACCCGTGTTGGTCCGGGCGCATGGTCCCATCCACACCGATGATGTCGCCCAGATCGAGTGCGGTGATCAGTTCCCATTGTTCTTCAGAGAGGTCATTTTTCATTGCCATGACCTGCACACGACCAGACCAGTCCTGGATGTGAAAGAACCGGAGTTTGCCTTTATTGCTCCGCAACATCATGCGGCCAGCGACGCGGACGGGTTCTCCCTCTACACCGGATTCTTCGGGTGCTTTATCGCGGATTTCGGCAATCGGCAGATGGTTATCGAAACGCTGACCCCAGGGGTCGAGCCCCAGCGACTGAATTTTCTCCAGCTTTTCCAGACGAGCCTGTTCAAATCGGTTCGGTGTATTCTGTTCAGACAAGGGTATGTTCCCGGATAATTGATTGAAAGCGGTCTCAAATTTCACAGCACAGGCGGCGGGTATGCCCCCCGAGAGAAGAGTGTACGATATTAACGAGCCTCTCCCCTTTCGTACACTGTAAGCCCTTTTCCCTTTAAGGGCGAATTGCGGTGGGAGGGCGCCAGCCCTGGGGACGCTCCTGTCGGGGGTCGTAGGCGACTGTCCCCAGCAGATAGTCGTTGCGAGCAGTTTTTTCTGGTGGGACATTTATCTGTACTTGTGTGAAACCATTTGATTTCCAGACTTGGTAACCATCGCTGGGACTTTCTTCCAGAAGAGTTCCATTAAGACGGACATCAATCAGTTCAGGTTCAGGGTAAGGGAGACGAAATCGAAGGGACATCCCCTCTTTAATTCGAAGTCGGTCCTCCGATTCAATTATTGTGCCGGGGATTGATGTCACTTTAAGTTCAGGACCAGCCTCGAAGTAAACGCGGAGATTATGGGTTTTGATCTCAGGCTCTGTTTCGAGGTTTAACAGAAACTCATCCGGTTTAGAGATTTTGAAGAGTTCGCGCGCCGCAGGAGTCGTACCGATGAAATAGGTGTCGCGACCGATTGTTTGCGGATAGAGCACGGCCTGGCTGAATTCGTGTTGTCGATTCCAAAGCTCGATTCGACTTTTACGCCGGGCAGCAGCTGTTTCACCATAGGCTTCTACAAAATGACCGATAAAGTTTTTGACTCGATTGACTGGATACCCGGAATAAGGTTCGTTCTGCCAATGTTCATTTCCAATTTTGAGCAGTTCCTGCAGGCGGAGTAATCCGCTCTCCTCCCATCCGACTTCGAAAGCCAGAACCAGGCTGTGATATTTGGCATAAGCATATTGAGACGTGTAAAAATTAGCTCGACCACTCCAGGACTTCTGCACGATTGGTTTTAGTTGATCTCCATAGAACAGACGCTGTGCATCGGCCTCGAAGCGGTCGTACCCATAACCAGCTTTTTCTCCTGCCTGATTGATTCGTTCAATAATTCTCCAGTCCCAGGGTCGCAGCACGAAGTTGGAGTAGGCTGAGCCGGTTACTTCGAACATGGTCATGCCCTGTGACATCTTGCGGTCGCCCAGTTGTTCATCTGGAATTTCCTGAAGTCCGATTCCATGTACGTCGGCAATCACTTCCGGTTGATACTCATCAATCACGTCCAGAAAAGTGCCTACCTCAGGTGCTTTGTCCCATGCGAGGTAAGTCATTTTATCGAGATCCCATTCTCAATTGCCCCACCCGTGTAAGGATCGATAGCAGCCTGATTGCGGAAGCGATCGGTAACAAATAATCCCCGGGGGGTGCATTACCGGCATGAGTACGATCTGGCGCTCCCGGAGTTAATTTTGCTTCGGGTGAGTTACCGAGTAACCATTCCGCCAATTTCAGAACGGTTGTTGTGCCAGTTCGCTCGGGACCTCCGTGGAGAGCTGTAATCAGGCAGACCTGTTTATCTTCGTCAGGAATTGATGACTCGGTGATCCGCAGCATATAAAAGCGGAATCCATCATTGGTGACACCACGACGTTCCAGCTGGCACCGATCAGAGTAGGTACGCGACCAGTATTCGAGAGTCTGTTCGTATTCTTCCAGCGTGAAAAACTCAACTTTATCTTCCCAATAGGCAGGGACCTGTTTCAGCTTTTCAGCGAGGGCTGCCGCTTCCTCTACTTCTGTTTGAGCAGTTAAGGGAGAAGAAGATATGCCCCAACCAATCAGGAGTGTGTAAAGAAAGATCAGTGCACCAGGTTTCCAGAAATTTCGCATCAGAGAAATTCGATCTGTTCAAAAGGCGAGTTGTATCTGTGTGAGCGAGCTGTGCTCTATTCCCTATCCTTGCAGGTAGCCTGTACCGGTATCAATAAACTTTCCAGAGTAAAGCTCAGGATGAGCCCGGTTCTCAGAAAAATCTGAGTATTCATATATGGATGTGGTAAACCTCTGTATTTGTCCGTCGGCTTGAACCAGCCCAGAGTCGATTCCTGCCTGCTGCTGTGGTATAAAATCAGATTCGTCCCGTTCAGGGATGAGTGACGATCGCAGCTCTGCATCACCATTCACTGTCCCATCAACACTCAGCGATTGCATTTTCCGTTCGAATCCGCATTTCAGAGAAGGTCTGATTTTTATGTCCTTAGCCCCTGCACCTCCCCCTGCGTTGCCCAACCGGATTGTCTCGCTGGACCAGTTCCGTGGTTACACCATTTTCGGAATGTTCCTGGTCAACTACATGAGTAGCTATAAGGATATTACGCCCAATATCCTGCTGCATCATCACACCTATTGCAGTTACGCCGACCTGATTATGCCTCACTTCCTCTTTTGTGTTGGCTTTGCATTTCGGTTAACCTTCGGTCGACGTGATTACAAAGAGAGCCCTCACAAGGCACATCTTCGGGTGATCCGTCGTATTCTGGGACTGATGCTCGTTACCTTCTCGGTTTATCATGTTCGTCGTCCGGCAGATGCCTGGGCCGATTTCATTGAGTTGAATTTCCTGGAAGTCCTGCTTAATGCCTGGAAAAGTCCGTGGACGAATACCCTCGGTCAGATCGCACTCACGTCGCTCTGGATTCTTCCCTGGCTGCGAAAAAGCAAACGCACGCGCATCATTGTGATGATTCTCTCGGGAATCGCGCATCATGTCGCCTGTCATTATTTCTACTTCACCTGGGTGAATACATCTCCTAACGGTGTCGATGGGGGACCACTTGGTTTCCTGACCTGGACAATTCCTGCCCTGCTCGGAACGATTGCCTGTGACTGGGTCGTCGATGCCCGCGAAGCAAATCCTCAGCGGCATGCCCCCCTTGGTAAAATGTTATTCTGGTCGATCATCGTGATGCTCATCGGCTGGTTCATTACTTTCCCCTCACGGGCTTATGATATTACACCAACTGAGATGGCCGAACTCAAAGAAAATGAGTATCGCCATCGAGACAAGGTGAATGGCCTTATTGGTGAGAATAACAAACCCCTCAATGAAAAGCTGAAACCCTTTAATAAGTACTTTGGCGATTTCAAAGGGGACATAAACAACAAAGACTTTGAAATGAAGCAGTCGATTGTAGCGCGGATGATGACCGAACAGGGCCTTGACCCGGCAACAGATTATCCCACGGAAGCAATCAACGAAGCTGCTCTTAACGAGTGGGAAACCAAGTACGCTATAAATTATGAAGGTGAACTTGGCGAACTCCATAAAAAACTGGATTACTACGAGGAGGCTCTTGAGCCTGAATACAAAGACCTGTCGGACGAACAGGAGCAAGTAAAGCTGAATGCTGCCCGTAAATACGAGGAAGTTCTGAAGGCGGAGTACAAACGGAAAGAAGCGCTGCGTGACAGCCTGATGACCGAAGCGAATCTTGATCCTGCTAAAGATCAGCCAACAGACGAAATTAATAAGAAGATAGGGGAACAGTTCGAGGCAGAACCTGGCGAGGAACTCACCAGACTGCGCGAAGAACTGGCCGCTCTGAAACCAGAATACCTGGAAAAAGTCTCGCCTTACTACCACAGCCAGCAGGCAGCTCAGGCTGAAGTCACTCCTGCTGCTGAAGGGGAAGAGAAGAAAGAGGCCACTCCACAGGAACAACTGGCGAGCCATCTGGAGACTTTAACCGAGATCGATTGGAACTCGATTCCGAATTATAAATGGCGGGACCTGAAACTCGCCGAGTATCCCGTGGCGTTCGACATGGAACGTTACATGGCTTTGCCACTGAGTAAGAAAATTGGCCGTAACCCGATGGAACGGCCTCCTTACGAAGATTCGAAGATTGTGGATTATAATCCACGCGATGCGTTCTACTGGAATGCCTGGATGATGAGTCAGCGTGCCGGAACAGTGGCTTATCCCACCTTCGCCGCGGGGGCATCGCTGCTGATGTACCTGTTGTTCTACATCATGTGTGATAAATGGGGCTGGCAGGTTCCTCTCTTCCGCACCTGGGGTACGAACGCCCTGGCAGCGTATGTGCTGTTCGAGCTTGTCTGTGGTGCCGTGAAGAACTTTGTCCCCAAGGACCCCACCTGGTGGTTCGGTTGGGGCAGCCTGGCACTCGGCATGTTCCTGATGTGGGTCGTGATCCGCAACTTTGAGAAAAACAAAATCTACATCCGGATGTAAACGACTAAATGAAAACCAAAACCTCTCACTTCACTTTGGAGTGAGAGGTTTTTTTAATTTGGTTCGATGTTCATGAAGTCAATCAGCAGATTGCTTAAAACAGGTTAAGACCGCTCCCCTGTTTGTTTTTGTTAGCTTTGTTTTCACGTTCTTTGCGAGTTTCCACTTTCAACACGTTCAGATAGTTGATGTCAGTCGTAAAACCAGAGGCGGGTGCGGCGGGATCAAGGTTGAATTGTTTATAGATCTCTTTCGGTACTCCCCATGTGCGGCCGGTTTCGTAGACATTCAAGGTCCAGCGATCATATTCTCTGGGGGCCGGAATCGGTTCTACACCCTCGACTTGATCAATTACTTCGTGTCGCTCAAACTTGTCGCCAGGTATGAGAATGGGTTCATCGGGAGCTTCGTCATTGATGGAGAGGACTTTGAAAACGAGTCCGTTTTCCTGATCCAGATGAACATCGGGCCGGATCCAGTCCCCTTCCAGTTTAATGATTTCCCAGAGGGGTTTGTTCAGGAGGCCGATGATTTTGACCTTCTTACCAACGTCCGTTGTTTTTATCTGGTTTTGATCGAGAGATGAGGGAGAGGCGTGTTCAGATTTAGGAAGTTCATCAATTTTATTATATTTGACATACAATATTTCAGGGAGAAATTTGTACTTTGCTCTGTAGATACTACTTGCGTAAATGGCTGGATTATATCCATCAATTCCTGCGGGAATATCAGAATAATTTCCTGCTTCCCAACCATCCAATTCATAGAATTCTCCATGCTTTGGAGAGGGAACTGGCTTACCGCTTAAGTCGACATAACGAAAGAAGCCCTCATGCAAAATAATGGGAGAGTCGAACAACTGACCATTCACTCCCAGCACATGAAATAGCAATCCCGATTCTTTTGAGGGGATTCCATCTGATGAATTCTGTTCTCGCCATTGACCGTAAACCGTCATAGGTTTCAACAATGGTTGGCCAAGTATTCCAATCAACTCTACTTTCTTCCGGTTGATATCCTCGTGGCTGATATTTTCCGGGACAACTTCCGTAGATTGTTCCGAGTCATCTGTGGAATCGATGTTATTTTGTGTCAGTTCCTTGTAGTACTCTTTTTGATAATTAATTCTGTTAATGCCCGATAAGTTGTTGAGGAGTTTTTCTTCCAGAATAATTCCGGTTTTCTCCAGAAGCACATCCTGAAATACTTTAGCCAGAATCCAGGAGTCGAAAGTAGAACCGATTGAGGGAGCTGATTGTTCTCCCAGGAAAAAGCCAAAATGGCTGATGCCTATGTTGTGTGTTTCTTTGCTTTTCAAAACGATTGAAATGGTTCCCTTCCCTCCACATCCAGGGCCACCGACACCAGTGACGTGATTGGAAAAAATAAAGCGTGACTTCAACGCTTCTTGAAACAACTTGACCCAGCTGGGTTCAGCGATTTCAATGGAGAGAGTTTTATCGTTTTCGTTCTGTTTAAATTCAGAACCCCATAAATTCATCTTGATGGAATCAATCTCCAGGGGTGCCGAACTTTCCAGCCAGCTCCATTGAGATGTTTGTTGTTCCCTCGCCTTATTAAAAGGATCTTGAGGAACAGAATTCTCATCAGTTCGTTCTCTATCTTCAGAAAATACTTCTGAGCTATTGCCTGAAATTATGAAAGTTAAAATCAACAAAATCTTCACTGCTGTAGAATAAAGTTTCACAAAGTGTGGTTGCATAGATAATGAAGCCCTGCGAAAAGATTTGTAATTACCTGCGTCCATGGGATTGTTCTTTCCGGTTCAGAATTAGAGCAACTAATACGATTTGAGTTCCGTTAAAAACGCCTTCACCACCACTCCCAGTGGGGAATCCACGCGATGGGAGACGTTGTTGTGATCGCCTCTTTCGAGGGTCAGCATTTGTTTCGGGGTGCCGCTGGTGGATTTTGTGGGGGCGGCATCGAACAGCTTTTTACCCAGTTCATAGGGGACGATGCGATCGGCTGTGCCGTGGATGATGAGTAGCGGACAGGTGACTTGAGGAATCACTTCTATCGATTCATAGCGGTCGGAGAGAAGCAGACTGACTGGTAACCAAGGATAATGAGAGCGGGCGGCATCGACCAGCGAGGAGAATGTGGAACGCAGAATTAAACCGGCGGGAGGATCTCCTGCTTCAGAAAGTCGAGCGGCAAGTTGAGTCGCCACCCCTCCACCGAGGGATTCCCCAAAGATGACGATGTTACCGGGCTGGTAATCCTGTTCGCTGGTAACGAGTTCCCAGATCTGCGCGGCGTTCGCGTGGATCGGTGTTTCAGACGGAGAGCCTGCTGTTTCTCCGTAACCGGGGTAATCGAAGATGAAGACATCGCAGTCGAGATCGTTGAACAGATCGAACAGGTAACCCCGTCCTCCCCGATGATGACCATTCCCATGAAAGGCGATTACTGCGCGGCGCTCGGAGGCCGGGACTGCATTCTGAATATTCTTGGGGGCTGTAACACGCCAGCCTTTGATTTCTACACCTTCCTCAGACAGGAACGAAAGCGATTCGATCCGATCCGCAGGAAGGGCGTATGCCCGGGGGGAAATGACTTCTTCCTGCGTCGGCACATAGATGAGTTTGCGTTGCAGCAGTGTTAACACGAGGCATATCCCCAGATAGCCAACCCCGATTCGTAAGAACCAGCGGCGAGGCTGAGAACCGGCTCGGGGCTGGGAATCATCAGGCGTTGTTTCTGTTATGGAGGGACCCTGCTTTTCTTCCATGGAGGGTTTTCCAATCATGCGGTTGTGTCGGGTCTTTCGGCCGTGATTTATGACTGTTAAATCTTAAGCATGGCCAGGCGGTAAAATCAATGGAATCGTTAAACCTTAACAGTCGGTTCAGCCGATGAAATGATATCTCCACGATCTCTGCGCGCTGAGCAGAGACCTTGGATCAACCTGCAAGTTGCAGAAAATGAACAAGATACGACAATATTAAGCGGATAAGATGCGATGGTCATCGGGGCAATCAGTAAGCTGACGGATAATCTGAGTTCGCTGGTGACGAGTCCCTGGCAGGGGCAAAATCCTGCCGCTGACTTCGCGGCTCTGCTTAAGGAAAAGACACATTCCTCAGAGCAGAAAGAGCCGGGCAAAGAATCTCCCGCCGAACTCCTTCGCGCGCTGGGGAATCAATCGACCGTCAATCCCGAGTTACTGAAAGCTGGCGGGAAGAAGACGGAAGAGCCTGGTTCGCTCAATGAACTGCGAGATAAAAATCAGGAGTTACGCGAAACATTTCAGGCGCGTCTGCGAAACCTGCTCCAGGAAAACGGAATCAGTCCAGAGACCGCTCTCGAAATTCGTACGGATCTGGCTGGTGCGCCGGTTGTCGATACGCCTCATGAGCAATATGCGGAGATCGATGAGCTGGTTAAGAGCGATCCCGAACTGTTGAATCTGTTCCATCAACTCTCGGCGAACGAGTCACTGCTCAACGCCGCTGCGGAGCATACCGACTTTGCCCGTGCTTATGCTGCTGACCCCGAAGAAGCAGTAAGGCTTTTTGCTCACCTCTTTCAGCCACAGGGATTCTCTGAGTTTGGTTTGAGTTATCGCAACGGTGTTGTGGAACAGCTCAGTTCAACAAAACCTGTTGAATAAACGCTGAGTATCTGGAGCACAATAAACCCTCCGGATGCTGGATCTAAAACACCCGGAGGGTCATCAACGGTAAAGGTAACCGGGGACCTAAAGACCTGAGCGATTCACACAGCTTCTAGCCACATGAGATATCCCAATTCAACCCCGGTCAACGTGCAAAGCTCCTCTGCTGCGATGCACGGCTTTACCGCGACTATTCATGTTCATTGAGAACTATGATCAGACTGCTTTCACAGTAATCGTTTGACGTTTTGCCTTGGGAATGTGAATCGTCAGGATCCTCTTGATCGTCGCTTCGATCTGTTGCGTGCATCGATCGAATCGGGTAGTCGGAACGCACGCCTGTAATCACCGCTGTAGAATTCACGATAGAGGTACTGGTAACCTTCTTCTACTGTGTGCTCCGCATGCCCCACGACAGTCAGTACATCTTTCTCCACAGAGATATCGAGATGTTCCTGGTCGACGCCGGGCATATCGAATGTCAGGTCGATTCCAGAATCTGTTTCCACGATATCAACGTCGGGCGAGTAGACGAGGCTATCGACAGTTTTGGCTTCTTCTTTGCATTCGGAACCACAGCAACTGTTGGCTTCTTTGGTTTTCAGATCGGTGTTGGTGCTCATGGAATGACTCCTTTTATTTTCTCACTGATATGATTCGATCAGTGACAGATTTTATTTGATATTTCTTAATAGAACTGCTGGTTTAACTTAAAGAGCTTTCACTTCGATTTTCTGCGGTTGCTGTTCTGCAGGTCGTTCCAGTTTGAGTGACAGGATCCTTTGCTGTAAGTCGCATCGCAACTTGTGGGGTTGACCTCTACAGGCAATGAAACCGTTTTGCTGAACTGCCGGCTGTATCGTTCCTGGCGGGAAACATTGTCTGTTTCTTCGCTGTTCAGATCCTCGGCTCGCTTTGACTGTGAGTGTGTTATGAGTCAAAGAGATATCGAGGTCATCCGCTTCAAAACCGGGAACCGCCATCTGAACCAGTACTCTCTGATCCCCCTGAAGGACATTGACGCCGCCGAATTTCATGCGGTTTTGTTTCGCGGTCGAGGGCCACTGTCGGGAGAAAAGTTGTTCAAACTGATGGCTCAGTTGATCGAGTTCCTGCCAGGGATTCCAAGTTCGTAAAGTCGTTTTCATTTGTGTTCTCCTTCTGCATTTCACCTTGATATTAACGGTCAGGAAAAATGGAATAATTGTGTCATCGCGTGGATGCTTCGTTGGTTTTCAGTTACCAGTTCCATTAGCACTCACCATGCCAATATGGCCAATATGATTCAGTGAAACAGAAAATGGTTCCTGGGGAATACAATTTCAAAGCGATTTATAAAGACGTAAGTTATTGTAAAATAATAGTATGCGGTTTTTGATCGTTTCTCGTAGGGTCATATTGGCAGTTTTTGTGGCAAGGACCAATGTAGTTGGGTCGAGAATTTCGATTCGACCACAAAGGTGCCAAAAAGGCATTGTCGCGTTCTAGTAATGACGTATCTGGCAGTGCCTAAATGGCAGTGTTGTGTGACTCTACCGATTAAACCGGACAAAGCACTTGCCGGGATCTTCTTCTGTTAAGCCCGGGTGTCGTCCCTGATTCCGAGTCGACCGAAATTGGTTCTGCGTCGATAACTAGAGGGATTGATGTAATCATTTCCGGGAGTTCTTCCCGATGTATTCTCTCTCTCGCCTGAACCAACGGAGTGGTCAATGGCAGCCAGTTTTGCAGGTGCCCGAAATCTCGATGAGCGACGACGACGTCGTCTGGCGAGCGCCTCTGAAGACATGGCCGTTCCCCCGACACGGCGAACGCCATCCTCTTACTCCGTTATCTGCTGAGGAAGAGTTGAACCAGAAGAAGGTCGCCTCTGTCGCCCTGTTTCCAGTGCGTAAACTGATCTCACCTCGCCCCTGGAAGCATGCAATGGTGGGGGCATTCCTGTTTGTGCTGAGTGGCTTGATCCTGCTGGCAGGCTTGCATCTGGAAGCTCACCCCGAACAATTCGGCCCCGGTTTTCTCAAGCTCTTTCAGTTTGATACTGGCCGTGCGGTGAATTATTTCTGCGGTGGCCTGATGACCCTGGCGGGAGAAATCGCCTTTCTGATCTGGTGGGCGCGCAGTCGCAGCCTGCATGACTACAACGGCAACTATCGTGTGTGGGCCTGGGCGGCAACATTTGGTGTTGTCTTTGGTTTCTGTTTGCTTACGGAAGCACATGTCGCCTTCAGTCTGACGATCTTCTGGCTGTGGAATCTCGATTTCTGGAAGCAGGACGTCCTTTGCTGGCTGGCCCCTTCGCTGGTCATTACCGGTGGGCTTTTCTGGCCATTGCGGCATGACATGTTCGATTGCAAAACGAGTCGCTCGTTGTTTGCATTTGCCAGTGGCTGCTGGGTGATTATCGCTTTCATGCAACTCGGATTTGAATTTCCCGGCACGCAGAACCAGCAGGCGGCCCGTGCCGCTGTAGGGATGCTGGGAGCTCTCAGCTTCTACATGAGCATGTTGATGCATGCTCGATTTGTGCTCTACGAGACAGCGGAAGCACCTGTTGTCATTCAGAATCCCTCCCTCGTTAAGCGGACCCTGGGGGCCTCGACTGCTGCGGTTGCGAACCTCTTCGGTAAGCTTAAACAGCTCAAGCCGAAACGGAAAAAACCGAAAGCAGAGAAGAAAACTGCCGAACGTAAAAAAGTGGCTAAACCTGAGGCGGCGAAATCCAGCTCGAACTCTACCGAGGAAGAAGAGTCAAACGAAGCGGCTCCCAAGAAGAAACTCCGTTTCCGCTTGAAGAGCGATTCCGCCAGTCACGACGATTCCGCACCCCAATGGGAAGAGGTGGATGATTCTTCAGATGATGATGACGATGAGGATGGCACACTCGATCATCTGAGCCGTAAAGAACGGAAAAAGCTGAAACGACTGCAACGCCGACGCGCTTCATAAACTGAGCCGTGTTCTGACGGAATCCGATTGGGGATAAATTCGGAAACTTAATCTGGCTTCTGTTCTGGGTTGATTGAGGCCTGCAGTTCGATGAGTGGGGTATGGTCAACCTGCACCAGTCCCTGGCGAGGTCTGTCGAAGTCGAGTACCGCATAGAGTACCAGGCTGAACAGGACGTTCACAGCGAGCCAAAGCCCGGTGTGGCGTCGATTGGTTTGACCGGAAGAGTGCCCGAACAGCAGGGATGAAACCAGCACGGAGACGAAGAGTAACATCAGGATGATCGGCTCAAGATGGCTTGCAGCAGCCCGGGCACGTTTGCTGTGCAGGTCGATTACATCGTTCGCTGAAGAGATAATCAGACTTGTACGGGCGATTGAACTGTCGGCACGCACCGCTTCCTCAACTTCATTCCAAAGCTGATCGAGTTCTATCCCCATCTGCTTCACTGTGTCGGTGCTTTTCTGTGGGTTGGCAGCTACTTCAAAATACTGAAGTCGTAGATTTACATATCGACGTAGTGTGGCCCGAATATCGGTCGTGTAGGGTTCGTTGAGTAACCCTGCCCTTAGCCAGCAGGTTCCAATCGCATTCGCTTCATCCAGGACAACATCACGACGAAGTGTATGCCGGGCAGCAGTAATAGAAAAAGAAAATGCGAGCAGGAAAGCGACCAGCCCAAAGATACTCGCTTTAAATGAATTAGAAACTGTTCTGGAACTATCGGATTCCTGTTGGTCTGGTCTGCGGCCGGTGCGGAAACCAGTTTCGTTTGCGAGAAACATCATCAGCAATAATATGCCAATGAACGACCAGGTTGGCCAGGTGGAAAAGATGTCCAAGCAGTAGCTCCTTGAAACAGGATTTGATCCTAGAATTGCTATTTGAAAATTTTATCTTCCCTCAGTTCTTCCTGCCAGCCCGGCTTTATCTACTGCCGGTAATTTGTTTCAACGTCCAGATAGATTCGACCCGACATTATTAAGCTTGATGACATCCCCTGCTCCTTCAATCAGGATGGACTGGTTAACGCCCGTCAGCACATTGTTATGAATCACCATCGATTGGCTCTCTTCCGTCAGGTTGACGCGAATGGCGGCGATTTGCTCACTGGTGGTCTCTATCAGGTTCTCACTGAAGAGACAGTGTGCACTGACCGTATGGGAAGGATCATGTTTCGATTGGTTGATGGTGATGTTGGCGTTCCAGCGTTGATGTGGTTCGGGGCCGTTGGGTTTTCGTCCGTTGCGCCGGAAGATGTTTTTGGAGATGAGACAGTATTGGCTGTCCGGTATCCATAATCCTTCCCGGCCACTCTCTTCGACGAGGTTGCCGATTAAGGTGCAATTGTGAGAGCCTCGCTCGATGGTGCATCCGCGCGAACCGTTCTGCCGGATAATGTTGTCACTGGCGAGCACATTGTGACACCCTTCCAGGAAGAAACCTCCCATTTTCGAACGATTGATTTCGTTCTGGCAGATCTGCCCGTTTCGGCAATGATAGAAGTGAGTTCCGTCCGAGCGGGAGCGATCCATTCGACAGCCACGAACCTGAAACGATTCAACATAATAAAACGCGACTGATCCCTGATCCTCGCGCACGCTCCCTTTTTCGGGGCCATGCAATTCATTTGGGGGAGCCATGTAGTCGCCGTAGATGTTGCAGCAATTATCAATGATGGTGTTGATGACGCGAATGTCGTGGGCTGGCTCCTCATCGCTGTTTCCAAAGAGGCCGATCCCATTGCTGGTGAGATCATGCAAAAACATTTCTTCGATGTGAATACGCTGACACTTGCCAGTCAGGTAGATGCCCCTGATGTTGATCCCTGCCGGCCAGACATCGTTCCGCCCGATAATCTCACCCCCTTTGATCTTCAGGTCTTCGATATCTTCACCCACAAAGGCCTGGCCATCTTCATGGGCATCGGCAGGAAAGAGAAATCGTGCGCCCTCCAGGTTCAAGTTGAGTCGGGAGTGAAGTTTCAGGCCCGCTTCATGTTCCAGCAGGTAGGTCATGGGAGGAAAGCACAGAGTCTCTCCCGGGCTGGTGGCATCGAGCGCCTGCTGTAACTCGGATTGATAGGAAACAGAACCATCCGTGACATAATTCTCGGGGAGGAAATCACTGACGAAGACTTTCCCCGGTTCCGCGCCCTGTGTAGAGGTCAGCAGGAACAGGATTGGTATTATTGAGAGGATGCGAAATTTGAGCGCTGTCATGAAAATGATCCGTATAACAAGATGTCAGAGACGAGTAGATGGGAGTTTAATGGGGACTTTGGTTATTTCTCGTAACTTCCACACTTTAAGGACTGAAATTCCATCATAAATGCTGATTCCGGGCGAAGTAATACTGGAAAGCGAATAAGTTGAGCATCATTTCAGGATCCGCGCTCGTCGAAATACGTTATAAGTTGAAGAAACAGTTGTGAGAAGCTCACAATAGATTCCAGCTCAGGTCAGCATTTCTCCATAGATATCAGAAAAAGAGGACAATCAGGATGTCACGCGATAATTTTGACACGATCTGGACTTTGAAAATCCAACCCCCCTCGCAGAAAGCAAGGCATGTCAACCGGTCTCAAAAATTGTGATCGGTCTGTTGGATTGGCGGGGGCATCATGTGTCTGATTTGTTGTGGTGTCTTCTTCTACATGATGAATAACGCTTTTGATATCTCTCAGGAACCGGCGGATGTCATTGCGACTACCAACGAAATCACGACGATCACAATTCCGAGGACCAGTTTCCTCCCGCTATGAGCATGAAAATGAACATGGGTGTCATGTCCATGAAGATGGCCATGTACGGAGAGCAGCATGGTGGTGGTACAGCCCTCATGTTGATGGAAGTGCAGGCAGTGGGGGCAGCGCTGCTGAGATGCAGGCGGAGATGGACAAGTCGATGCGTAATCAAAGTTTCGGCAACGATTTGACTGTCGAGAGTAGTGAGACAAAACAGATCATGATCAAAGGTGTGGAAGAATCATTCCTGTTTTCCAAAGCGAATAACAAACAGGGCCAGGCATTCCGTGAAATCACCGGCTCGTTTCCCAAGGGGGACAGCGATGATTGTGATTCAGGTTCCCGATGAGGAGTACGACGAAGAGAAAATTATCCAGATGCTGCAATCCATTCAAGTAAACCACCTGGAGCGATCGCTCACTCCACATCATTGCTTTAAGGAGTTACTCATGTCCGATAGTTTAAAATCATTCGGGTTGCTGGTGCTGCGAATTGGGATCGGTTGTTTCATGCTGGTGCATGGAATTGCGAAGGTGCAAGGCTACGCAGAAATGTCGGAAGCTTTTCCAGATCCATTGGGAATGGGGAGTGAGCTCAGTCTGATTGCAGCCATTGGTGCCGAAGTCGGTTGCTCAATTCTTCTGATACTGGGACTATTTGCGCGCGTGGCCTGTCTACCCCTCGGCTTTACGATGGTCATAGCGCACTTTCTGGTCCATGCTACTGATGAATGGAAAATTAAAGAGCTTTCTGCAGTCTTTCTGCTTGTTTATGTCAGTCTCTTCTTTACCGGACCAGGTTGTTTTTCGATGGACAAGCTGCTGTTTGGTAAGAAAAAAGATGCCGAAGTTGACCAGTCAAAGTAGGGGCATTCAACAACAGGTTAAGATTTCCGGCTGATGTCATTCACCAAAAAGAGAATTGAAGCGACTGAGTTTATCGCCAGATCGGATCGCAGGATGAAAAATCATCCGTGCGGTAGGCGAATGTACTTTTACTCCAGGCGGAACCGACTGCATATGCTCGTTCGCTCCATTGCGGGCAACAACTTTCTACTAAAGCCGCCCGAACCTTCTACGGGCGATTTTGTGAGTTACTTCCGCCTGACTTTTCTCATACAGATATTCTCGCTCTTGATCCGGAAACGATTCGGGCTGCCGGGCTCTCCCGTAACAAGCAGGAAACAATTACCCGGATTGCAGATGCAGTCGAGCAGGGGGCTCTGCCACTCAATCGTCTGGGGCGATTTAAAAATGAAGATGTGATCTCTTCGTTAGTTGCGATCAAAGGGGTCGGGCCGTGGACAGCTCAGATGTTTCTTATTTTCAGTCTGGGGCGTCTGGATGTCCTCCCGCATACTGACTTGGGAATCCGTGTTGCCTTCCAGCATATCTACGAGACCCCCAACCTGCCGACACCGGCAGAGATGACCAATTTCGCAGCCCCCTGGCTTTCGTATGCCAGCGTTGGTTCGTGGTATTGCTGGCAGGCACTGGATCGTAAGGTCATTGGCGGCTGAACATTGCCAATCAACGGAAATCCGGGATTCCCCATGATTCCTGCTTGTCATCGCATGGTTGATGCCCGAGTATTTCTGCTGTGACTTTATTCTCTCTCTCACCTGCATCACGAATTGAAAGGCCGCCTGTTTTGAAGATTGTGCACGTCATCACCCGGTTGGTCGTAGGGGGCGCGCAAGAGAATACGCTATTGAATGCCGAGGACCTTTCGCGAATCTATCAGGATGATGTCACGCTGGTGATTGGTCCAGATGCAGGTCCCGAAGGAACGCTTAAAGAGCGCGCGTCGCGCGGAGCCTTCACACTCATCGAACTGCCCAGTCTGCATCGGGCAATTCATCCCTGGCACGATCTGCGTTGTTACCGGGATTTAAAAAAACTGTTTCACGATCTGCAACCCGACATCATACACACGCATTCATCCAAGGCGGGAATTCTGGGACGAGGCGCAGCGGCAGCGGTCGGGATTCCTGTGGTTCACACCGTACACGGCTCTCCATTTCATCGGGGAGAAACGGGTTATCGGAATGCTCTTTATCGCCGGTTAGAGAAATGGGCATTTCGGCGCAGCGGAAATACGATCTCTGTTTGTGATGCCATGACCCGACAATATCTGGATGCGGGCATTGGTTCACATGAGAATTACACCACCATCTACAGTGGCATGGAACGAGAACCATTCCTCAATCCAACAGCAACAGGTGAAGAGGTGCGCAGAGAACTGGGGATTCCAGCAGAAGCGATTGTCATCGGAAAAATCGCCCGGCTCTTCGAATTAAAAGGGCACGAGTTTCTTCTCAAGATCGCACCGGAACTGATTGGTAAGCATCCCAATGTTCATTTTCTGTTTGTGGGTGACGGAAACTTACGCTCCACTCTGGAACAACAGATTTCACAACTCGGGCTCAGTTCCCATTTTCACTTTACAGGTCTGGTTGAACCAGCTGCTGTGGCCGATTATTTACAGGCGATGGATATCGTTGTGCACACCAGCCTGCGGGAAGGGTTACCTCGAGTTCTGCCTCAGGCTCTGCTGTGCCGCAAACCGATTGTCGCTTTTAACCTGGATGGTGCCCCGGAAGTCTGTCGACATGAGGAAACGGGGCTGCTGGTTGAACCGGAAGATCAAACGGGGTTACTGAATGCACTATGCCGCATGATTGAAGAACCCGAACTCGCATCGCGCCTGGCGCAGCAGGGATATGAATTCTGTCTTCCGTTGTTCGATCACGAAGAGATGACGCGACAAATCCGTCAGGTCTATCAGCGAATCCTGAATCACGCTGTCTGATTGCATTAATGCAACAAGATCCACAATCGATGTCCGAGAATAATCCCGATGGTGATCGAAGCCCCGATTAAAGTTAGCGTGGCGGAAGCAGTGCCGATGCGAATGGAATTCTGGGCGGCTTCGGAGAAGTGATGTCCCAGGTTGTCCCAGATTGCTTTCAATACTTTGTTGAACATCTCTGCCGAGATCGCCAGCGTGCAGGAAAGGACCACCATCGCCCATTCCATCATCGACAGCCCCAGAATGAAGGAGCAGGTCAGGACAATCGTCAGGCAGAAAATATGAAAGAAGAAGATGCTGTCGTTACGGATGATCTGCGCGAAACCACGTTCAACCTCAATTAAATGCTGGCGCCAGCCAGCACGATGTTTAACGGGGCGATCTTCTTGAGTTAGTGTGTCGAGTCGTGTTTGCATGGGGTGAATTCCAGGCTGGGAAGATGTCGTCTCAGGTTACCGGACATTCAATAAGGAACTTAGTTGCGAGCTGTTGGCATTGAAGGGGCCGAATTTGGGTTCGATGGAAATACCGAAGCCCACGTTGTCTTTACTTTCATCAACACTCAGACCGAGATGAACGAGGAAGTCAGCACCCACCCGCGTCAGGGTGAAGGTTTGTCCCCGGTTTTGTTCTTCGGCCAGGTCGTAAGCTGTTCCCATCGTGGAGATCCACTTGGGGCTCATCACGTAACTGTAACTTGCTGTGAGAATAGAACTCTCCAGGCCACTTCCTTTGATCTGGCGAATCCCTGTATAGAGTGAACCTCGTGTCGAACGCTGGCTCAGGAAACCAAGGCTCCACAATTCCTGACCTCCATCGAAGGTGTCGTATAAGGCGTCGGCCAGAATGCTGGTTCGTTCTCCCACGTTCCAGCGGTAGTGTCCGCCATACAGACCGAAGTCTTCGCCAAAGTTATCCCGGTTCGCATCGGGAAAGTAGGAGGCTTCCAGATCGAGTCGCATCCAGTCCCGAATACGCTGTCTTTCCGGGGGACCGACTTTAGTCTGCAGGCGTTGTCTCAATGCCAGACGCAAAACCTGCTGATCATCAATCAACTCGTGATAGGGGGCTGTCACTGACGAGCCAGCCCCGGTTCGTATCGCGTAAAAACGAGGATCGAATTGCATTGGAAGAACGCCGCCGAATGTGTTCGTCAGCAGGCGTTCGCGGAAACGTTCCTGGGCGTTGTCATCAATCTCGTTGTATTGAGGAATCTCATTAATCGATCTTGAGGAATCGGTGTAAGCATATTCTGATTCGAGTCGGATCTTGTGAGCCAATCCGTTCAGATTGAAGATGTCGCTATAAACGTTGGGGAAGATTCGCGAGAACATCAAGCTGCTGCGAAGTCCACCACGCCCGACAAAACGATCAATCTGATCGTTATTGATGCCATCTTCCCAATACGCTGCTTCACCCATCACATACGGAACGAAATGGATTGGTCCAAGATCAAAGGGAGCTTCCAGCTGATGACGGGTCATCATCACGACGCCATCGTCATCGGTGATATAGGGGATAGGGTTGAACAGGTCGTTTGGATCAGTGGGGGCATCTGCCGGTTCGAGATCGGCGTAACCAATCGAACTGTGGCTGCTCCAGATCAACCATTCACCCAGGATCGGTTCACCCAGTCCATGCAGGTCCAGCTTCGGTAACCACTCGGTGGTGTTCTCGAAATTATTAATCTGCGGACGGGTCAGGAAGGACCACGACCAGTTCTGTACATCCTGTTTGGCGTAGAAGAGCGATTCAACATCCTTTCCCCGGTCGAATTCCTTCTCGAAGTATTGTTCCAGGTAATTGCGATCAGAAAGATATCCAAATTCACCAATGACGAGTGCATCGTACGGTTCTAAACGTTGACGGTGTCGCCACTCGGTTCGTCCGCGGAAAATATCTTCAGGAATCAGATTGCGACGGTCACTACCCAGGTTGTCACGACCATCATCATAGACAAACAGTCCCAGCGCTTCGCCTGTGTATAAACCGGGGACTCCAAAGAGATCCTGACCTCCATAATCCAGAGAGGTTCCCAGAGCCGGTCCTCGATCCGAGTAGTAATCGGCCAGCAGACTCCAATCGACTCCATCGGGACGATCCATACCGAGCACTTTAAACAGGTCCCACTCGGTTTTAATTTGTGTTCCGAAGATGTTGTCCTGCTCGAAGGTAACCGACTTGATGGGAATGTTCGGGTCTTCAGCCGGGCCACTCAGGTAGGGGGTATAGAGGATGGGGATGTCATGCTCGGTGACGGTCAGGGTGTTGTTCAGACTGGTCACCCAGGGAGTCGGTTTGGGAACCGCCATCCCGGTGACAGGGTCGATGTCGTAATCTCCATTACCCAGCCAGCCCCGATCATAACGGTAATCGAGGAAAATATCCGACGAACGCAAGCGATAACCTGGCTCACCAAACTGGCTGGTTGTTGCCCACGCATTTTGTGCGTGATAAGACGAACGGTTTTTCTGGCGTAATTGCTGCGCTCGGATCCGGACATCTCCCTGTAATTCCGGAATGAAGGCACGCAGTTCCGCATTAAGCAGTAAACCCCGTTCATCTGTCACATCGTAGAAGGCATGAGAAGCAGTGAGGTATTGGACCCCTGACGAATAATGATGTCCCCCTCCATGTAGATCTGCAGAGGAGTATTCTGGTCAAATTCCTGATCCTGAAGTTGTCGACCTGTTCCATCAGATTTCACCCAGATCACCATGCGATCGGCACTCAGGTCAATGACACCGAACTTATCGACACCGAAGACGCGCGTCCAGCGACTCCACCTGTCAGAGTCCAGATCGTTCCGGAGGGGTTGTGTTGGTTGATTCAATCGAACTGATCGTCGGTTGAATAATACTGCGACCTTCGATCGTGATATGCTGCTTCAAACCTGGTGCGGGAATGTTGATCCCCTGCCAGTTTAAATCTGTTTCCGGAGCCTGGCCTACGAACTGTGTCAATTGCAGGTTGCTGCGACGGATTCCCTGCGACTGTTGAATCGCCTGCTTAAGCAGCGGATCATCGGGCGCGGTTTTTCAACGGGTGTATTCGCGACACTTAACTGGACTTCAGCCTGCGCTTGCATTTGTCTGACCAGGCTTTGTTCGCGTAACGACCGTGAAGGTTCTTCTACCTGCACATCATCCTTAAGGAAGAGTGTCAGATAGTTGGTCTTCTGGTCTCCGGTTAACTCTGCACGCTGCCAGACAACCGCCTGCTGGCAGCGAAGGGTCGTCTGTCCCTGTTGGATGACACAGTTGCCACGCAGGATTTGAATGGAGCTGATTCTCTTCAATCCACTGCTGAGAGTAGGTCGCCTGGATGCTGATCGTAGCGCGGATTGTCTCCGCGTCGCTCAATTCATCTGCGCAGAGCGAGGCAGAACCAGGAGCATCCATAAAAATGCACTGGTTAAACAGCGATATCCATTTCGCGTCTTAATAATTTTGCCCAACACGGATTTACATCACTTGAAGGCGGAGTCCGGAATCCATTCCGCACTCTGAACAGTCCCTCCCCGTTCGCACAGGAAAACAAGCTCCTGATCGAAAAAGGCAGACCGGTGGGAGATTAACGGTCGGGGATTATGGCGGCTTTGTTAATTTGAGTCAATGTGGGTCGTAAGTTGTTGTTTATGCTCAAGTGCGCTATTCTTGTTCGGGCGGTGACGAGGACTCTTTCTCGCTCGAACCTCCTAAGGATTTCCAGATAGAGAGTGAATCCAAAAATGCTCCACTCGCCAGAATGGCCAGGCAGACTTCAACTGGGGCCCGCATTCGCATGTTCGACCAGTAGACGGTGTGTATCAGGCAGAAGCTGGCGATACAGCTAATTAATGCCGCAACAAATATCATGTGACGTTGATCAGTGCGTGAGTACTTGAACCAGTAGAAGGTTCCAATGGCCGCTGCGATGTAGAACAACACAAATATTGTAGCGATACCTTTGTCGAAGAATTCTGTTCCACCAGGAGTGTTGTTAGGTGTAATGGCCCAGAACCGCCGGATCCGCAGCCAGCAGGCTTCAAGAAACTTGGTTGGATTGGATTGGATCCACTGATACGCCTGCTCTTTCATCCAGCGGTCACGCGGAATTTCAAGCTGAGATTGTTCTTCACCCAGATCCTGTTTCATCTCCTCTTCGAGTTGCTGTTGCCAAGCGAGTAAAGAATCTTCCTGCCAGGTTGCCCCCCAGGGTTGCTGGACGACTTCCTTATAAAAGGTGTCGTTATTACCCAGTAATAATGTATAACCCCCGTGCGTCGTCATCACGATGGGACTACCCATCACGAGGTAGTTGCGCAGAGCCCAGGGAAAGATCACCAGCAGCAAGCCACCCGTTACGAAAAGCCCTCTGACGAATGAATTTCGCCAGACTTTTGACTTAAGTGAAACTGCTATCCACCCGATGGCCAGTAACAAATAAAAAGCCCATATACCGGGACGACATAAAGCCAGCAGGCCTGCAATGATTCCCAGCCAGAGAAATTCTTTCAGGCGTGACTTGCTTGTGAGCAACGTAGCCAGGAAGAACCCATAAGCGAGTAGAAACGTAAAAAGCGTCTCTGTCATCAGACTGCAATTGGCATACAACAGGATTGGGCTGCCTGCGAGTATCCCGGCGGTGATAATTTCATCCGAGCACTTCAACAGGTTCCACGAAGCTAGTGTTCCATACCAGATGGTCGCCGTCCCCAGCAGAACCTGGGTTAAACCGATTAACCACACCCCACCTCCGGTCCACAGCAGGACGGCATAAAAAATGGGAACGAGTGGGGGGCGGTAAGCAGTGGGAATTTCCGTTCCCGGTTTGTAGTAGCCACCTTTTTCCAGCAGGGTCTCTGCATGGGCGAGATATGCATCGACATCCACATCGAGTCGGTCCCGCAGGACAATGAGAAAGAAAATTCTTGCGATCAGACCAACAAAGCAGATGATCAGCAGAATTTTGCCATTCGTTCCCTTCCTGATCCAGGGCTTAATCGCATCGAGAATTTTCATTCCACAGATTCCCCGAACCGAGATGACTTCGCCTTATATTGAGCTGATAGCAGGGATTCTCGTAACCAGCCTTTGATCCAATCGAAACCTGCTGGAAATGGCCTCTCTGGCCCGATAATCAACGAACCTGGCCCTGCCAGAGCCGGTCCTGCCTTACAGAAGAGACTCTAATATAAGGGGCTGTCCCGCAGACTTCACTGGAAAAGCGGCCCCAATCGGGGCACATCTCTTTCATTTTCCCCCAAAAC
>JAWKUC010000023.1:0-36628 GCA_041398805.1 Planctomycetaceae bacterium
CCCGTAGTCTATATCGAATGCCACTCGTACGACATCGAGGTCACCGTCGCCATCGAGATCACCAAGAGCGATATCGAAGCCGTTATCATATTCTGGACGATCCGATGAAAAGTCTGTTCTTGTGAACTTACCCGTTCCATCATTGGTCATCACGCTGAAGAAGCGGTCACGAGCTGCGACAACGACGTCGATATCGCCATCATTGTCGACATCACCATAAGAGATTCCTTCGGCACCTGAGATGCTGGTGCCATCGATAAGGTTGAAGTTACCGGCACCATCATTCAGATAGAATTTCGCCCCTCCACCCAGCACTATAAGATCGAGGATCCCGTCACCATTCAAGTCGACGAGTTCGGAGTCAATACCCGCAATCCCCGGTCTTGATTCGGTGAAATTTCCGTTGCCGTCGTTCAGTAGCACGTTGTTGAGTTCAGTGAAGGTGTCTATCAGGAAAAGGTCAATATCACCATCTCCATCGATATCACCAGCGCTCACACCATAGACGAAGGAATCACCATATTCCTGTTCCGACTTCGTGAAAATGCCGTTTCCGTCGTTCCACCACAACTGGCTGCCGAGACCGACGTCATCGAAATCCTGATTAACAATGAACGCATCCAAGTCTCCATCACCGTCAAAATCCGCGAGCTCGAAATCCAATGGGTGGAGCGCCGGGGTGGACTGGTACCGTGTGCTGTTTGTGAACGTCCCCGATCCTGCCGTGGCTGCAGGAATGACAATGTCGGTATCGGCGTTGCGATTGTTGCTGAGGTTCGACTCGATCAGGGTGTTGGAACTGACAGTGGCGACATTGGTAATGCTGCCGCGGACAGTTTCTTTCACTATCCCTGTGATGGTATAGACAACATAGCTGTCGCTGGAGAGCTCAATCACCTCGTCCAGCGGTCCGCTTCCTGAGGTCGTCAATGAACCTGTCCCGAACACTTCGGCGGACCAGACGATGTTCTCCAGGAACGTGGAAGGATCATCCTGAACACGGATGTCGTTCGCTGATTCTGAACCGCTGTAGGTGACGGTAACCGTGTAACTATGCTCCGCACCCTGTTCGACCGCGACTACGGGCGAAGATTTTGTGATGCTGAGGTCCGGCTCAATAAACTTTCCGAGCTTGCGGAGAAATGCGTCTTTGTCGCCGCTGCTGGTGAATTCTGCCACTTCATTTCCGGGCGCCAGGTCGACTGTTCCGTCGTAAGCACCGACCTGATAGATATTGCCAGTGGAATCAAGTGCGAGGCCGTTCGATCTGTATCGCCCGGTTGTCACCCAGGCGAGGGAACCGTCGGCGTTATAGTAGACGAGGAATCCTTCACTTTCTGCGGGTGTGTAACTGCCTGGTCCAGAATCGAAATCGGTCGTGCCGCCCACGTTACCGGCTACGTAAACGGTGCCCTCCGGGCCGACCTCGAGATCAACGCCCTGGTCGTTTTCACTGCTTCCGAAACTGTCGGCCCAGTCCAAGACTCCGTCGCTATCGAGTTTGAGCACAAAAACATCCCGGGCACCAACGCTGGTCAGGTTGAAGACACCAGGACCTGGATCGAAATCGGTCGTGCCGGAAAAGCGTCCCGTGACGTAAAGATCCGCGTTCTCGTCCACTTCGATGTCGTACGGAATCTGCACGCTCGTGTTGTCCGAAGAAAACATGGCCTTTGCCCAGACAAGATCGCCCTGTTCGGTCAGTTTCGCCACGAACAGATCATCACGCCCAGCTGTGGAATTCAATAGAGTGGTGTTAACCCCTGGATCAAAATCGACTTCGCTTGTGAACAACCCGGCAGCATAAACATTACCCGAAGCATCCGTCGCAACCGCGAAAGTGTCGCTGCTCGCCCCGTTCCCGGCCGTCGCTGCTGTGAACTCAGTTGCCCAGGCGAACTGACCATTCGAATCGAAGGCGAGCACAAACGCATTGTGATCCTCAATCGTTCGGATATCTTCGGCCGGTCCCGGATTGACATCAACAGTCGCGCTGAGTGTGGCTGCTACGATCACTCGGTTATTCTGATCAATGGCGACGCTATCCGCGTAGTCGGAATCAATTCCGCCAATCGTATTGACCCACAACAGGTTGCCATCGCTATCCAGTTTCAGCACGAAGAGATCGTCTTCTCCGGCGCTGGTACGGTTTTGAATTCCCGTGCCAGGATCGAAGTCCAATGTGTCCTCGAAATAGCCGACCAGATGGACATGGCCCTGGTTGTTGACGACGAAGCCTTCAACATCTTCGTAGCCTGCATTCCCGATGCTTTTCGCCCACAGAAGATTGCCCGCTGGGTCATACTTGGAAACGAAAATATCACGCCCGCCGGAATGTGGCAGCAACCATTCGTTGGGCCCCGGATCGGCGTCGAAGCTTTCGAAGAATTCCCCGGCCACATAAATATTCCCGGCAGGATCGAGGTCGACGAATTTCGCTTCGTCGATGCCCAGGCCGCCGAAGGAGACGGCCCAGTCCAGTTTGGGAATGACATTAAGAACGGTGACAATCGTCTCGGCAAAGTCGACCTGCTGATCGGCATCGGTTACTTTGAGCGAGATCGCCTGAACTGCGGAGTTGGTAAATCCGTCCGTCTTGAATAACGGATCGATGCCGACCTCATCTCCGTTTTCTGCGGCAGCGCCTGTTTCACCGAAGAGACCATCTCCGTCGAGGTCCCATTCATAAAGAAGCGTGGCAGGATCCTGATCAAGGTCAACCGTACCGGAAGCGTCCAGTTGGAGTTGGGCTCCTAACGGAATTTCATAAGGGCCACCCGCGTCTGCTACTGGTGGGCCTTCCTGACTTAAGCGGACGATGACGGCGTCCATAGAGCCAACACTGGTTATGGTATGACTCCCCTCCCCGGGATCGACATCAATCGTACCCTGAAAATCTCCCGAGTAATAAACCTGGCCAAGATGGTCGACGGTGATATCCGTGATTCCGGCCGATGTCGTCGCATAAGCCTTGATTGCCCACACAATCTCGCCACTCTCGCTCCAGCGACTCACAAACTCTCCATAGTCGGCTAACTGATAAGTTCCCGGGCCTGGATCGAAGTCGGTGATGGAACTGAACTCACCAGCGAGATAAACGTTATCATATGCATCGAGTGCCAGGCGGGTTCCGAAGTCAGACGATGATCCACCCAGGCCGTGTCCCCACTCGAAATCTCCTGCGCCATCAAGCTTGATGAGAAACAGGTCCCAAAAACCATCGGCTATAAATGTTGCAGAACCGCTCCCCGGATCGAGGTCAATGTCTTCCCTGAAATTACCTGTCAGATAGACATCGCCAGTACTGTTGACGATGACATCTCGAGCGTAATCGTCTCCCTGGCCTGCGAAACTCTTTGCCCAGATGAAGTTACCTGAGCTGTCCAGTTTCGTGACGAATACATCGCGTGCTCCCCCACTTGTGAGGTTGAATTCAGCTGCACCCGGGTCGAAGTCTACAGTTCCCTGAAAGATGCCGGTGACAAGCACGTTCCCCTGATCGTCAATCGACACTGCGTTTGCCTCATCGAAAGAGCCTCCCCCCATACTTTTGGCCCAGATGTAATTACCATCGGTATCATATTTCGCTACGAATGCGTCAGTCCCCCATACTGATGTAAGCTCGCCTCCGGGGTTATCTGGGTCAAAGTCTATAGTGCTCGACAAGAGACCAGCGATATAAACGTTTCCCGAGGAATCGACCTCAACGTCTTCATAGCGACCACCGAACTGCTTCACCCATTCAAAGTTGCCGTCATTATCGAGCTTCAGGATGAACATGTTCTTACCGCCGGTGGGAGATCCCTGCACAACGCCAGATCCGGGATCGAAATCAACTGTCCCCCGGATATATCCGGTCGCGAAAATATTGCCTTCCGCATCCAGCGTCAGGCCATAGGCCGTTTCTTCACTGGTTGAACCGATGCTCGCTACCCACGACAGGTTTCCCTCGCTATCCATTTTAGAGATGTAAATATCAGTATTGCCGACACTGGTCAGCTCCATCTGTCCTGTCCCTGGATCGAGATCAACCGTCTCCGAGTAATTGCCGATCGCATACATATTACCAGCAGCGTCGACTTCGATCCCCTCGCTCGAATCTCTGTCTATGCCGCCGATGGTCAGCGCGAGATCCAGTTGAGGAGCGGCGAGTAATGTGCGATCCTCCAGCAAGTCGAACCTGGACCAACCTTGAGTATCATGGCGGCGGGACTTTCGCAGGCGTGTGGAAGACGATTTGTTCGTGCGGAGCAGGGCCGGGAGCCAGGCAGAAAAAGGCATGAGTGAAAACCGGAAGAGTAGGGGAGCAATTGGGCGACGGTGTCAATCCAGATGGGCAGGAAGGCACTTTAGCAAAGGGATACAGATACTCGATTACAATTGACAGGTGTTAACAAGTCAACACAGCATATTGGAAATCAGGATTAATCCGTAAATTCGTCCAGATTTCACAGTTAAGCACTCCTTGAACTGTTCACGAATAATAGCGATCAGTCACTCTTCCGCCTGAGTTTGACGGTTATGGTCAACGTAACTGAGACTTGAACAGCTTGTGACATCCTGCGATTAATAGCGGGGGGCTTCGGAGCCACAATATGGTCTGAAATCACAATAAATTCCTCCTGCTTCAGCCTCGGCGCGTGAGGAGGGGACCTACCCCTTTGGAACACCGGAGTGGTAGTTCCTGATCCTCCAAAATGTTACTTCAAACTTGTATCGAGCACGAATGCCTTCAGTTTGCTGTCTTCATCGGACACCTCAACGCAGCGGTTTTCAAAATACTTCTGAGCCTCGTTGAATGACATTTTCGGTGTCTTGGTGTTTCTGGAATCGTCCCTGCTCCATTTGTTACATCGAAACCAACCAACAAGGTAGATTCCATACTGACATTTATTTTCTTTCAAATACCGATCTTTCAGTTGGGTTTGCATGGCTGTTTTCACTTCCTTATGCCAACAGCCTTTAACTTCCACGATCACATGAACGGTGTCATATAATTCTGAGGTCTCACTTTGAATTGTGGCAGTTATATACAAATCGGTGTGCTCGCCTTGGGTGGCGTACCCTCTTCTGATCTCAACTTCACGCAGTGAAACTATCCCGCAACCGTTGAGGTCTTTTTCGAAATGGCGTTTGAGATAATCTGAGAATGCATTTTCATCGATGGGACGCCACTTCTTATTCTTCAGATCATAGTCCCAAATATCACGTACCGCCGGAGTCTCGCCATGTAATTGATATTGCAATCGTTGCATGGATTCTAACACCACATTTCGAAGTTCTCGGTCGCTACGGACAAGGCGTGATTTTGGTGTGATTGTCAGTTTTCGGACATCAGATACGGAGGCCGGTTGCCATGTTGTTTGCAGCATGATTTTCTGGCTTGATCTAACATACCAGTTGAGATGATCCTCAGAAGGAAAAGTGTCCCTTATTCGCTTCATTGCCTGATATGCTGCTGGTGTTCCACGGTTTCTAAGCATTTCGATCACATCATCACGATAACTCTGTACGGATTGACGATCAGTTTCAGAATCGCTTTGTTTTTCATCTTCAGTAAAAGGGAAATTTTTAAATAATGAGATGTACAGATCTGCCAGTTCTTCTTCGGTGAAGCTAAGCGGAGTGTGAGCTAGATGGTGTCGATTTTTCGACACATTCAGTATGACTTCATAGAAATATTCTGCCGAATCCTCAAACCGCTCCCAGAGTAACTCCCAACGATTAGGAGAATAATTCCATAAGAAGGCAGCTAAATATGGTCTACGCTCAGATTGGTTCAGCAAAAGTTCCTCAGCTACCTCATTTGCACGATGAGGTTCTTTGGAAAGTACGAATTTAAGTAATTCGATGCGGCAATCTTCTCGGATATCTGGATCGCAGGCCTTTTCCAGAAGGGAATTTATGAGCATGTTGTCATCGCATTCTCGAAGTGGTGCTAATGCTGATTGCAGTGAATAATTATGCTGATTTAGTCGATCAATCATTATCAGAACCGAAGAAACTATCGCGTCGGGAGCATGAACATAAGCCAAGGATGTCAATCGACATTGCCTTATTTCAGACTCACTTCCAAAACCATTATCGACTGGAAATCCAACAATGACCGGAGAGAGTGTCGCCCATATCTCTTCCTTCAGTTGAGGAATTAGCTCTGGTTTGTAAATCGAAGTTAGAACTAAAGCTGCGATATCCGGCAGCATCTTTGTCATCAAGAGATTCACTACCAATCCAATCCTCAGCATCCGAGTGCCATTTTTTTAAGAATGCGTAGGCCGCTTCAACAATACGATTCTGGAGAGAATGGTCATCTTCAGGCCAACCTGGAAACTGTGTCAGATCATCATTCAGACTTTGATGAATTTGAATCTCACCTGTTTCCGGTTCTCTCATCATCTCTTCGTTCAGGTGCCACCACGCATCAGTGTCATTATTCTCAAATCTTTCTAAACAGGATAGCACTCTTTCCGCAGGTGATGGGTCAATTACAGGACGCTCTGTCTCTTGCTGGTAACGAAGCTCAAGATCCTGGTCTTTTTCATACCTCTCTTTCAACAAACCCGCCTTCTCTGAGCCAAGTTCAATCGGATGCAGGCTTTCTGAGAAGATTTGGTCCACAACATTGCAGTCACTACACAGTTTAATTACTCGCTCGAATTGATACCGGTTTGACCAATCCCAGCAAAACTCGATCAGTCGAGCCCATTTCTGTGTGTTAATTTCGTCTGAGGAATTGACGACTTGATCACAAAGCCAATCGAAATCACTTGACCTTACTAAACGTGGGGTCAAAAAGAACAACTCGTATCTGTATTGATCAACACTTTCTATTGATGAAATAATCTTTTCCAACAATGATTGACGAGACCCAACTGGTGAACGATCAAATACCTCTTGGTTTATACACAAATCAACTTGATCGGTAATTCTGGAAACGATATATCCAGCAAGAGCATCTTGAATGTAAGAATCTTCAATATGTGTAAATGATCTTTTCAGAATTTGAGAATGCAGTTCTTGATAAAAACTCTTTTCTGAGTACTCATCACCTACCCTCTGTTTTGTTATCCATTTCAGTGATTCAACACATTCTTCTGCGGTCATCGCTTCTGAAAAGTCACAATGAGCAAAGTGCAAGTACGGCCCAAAGTATGACTTAAGTAAAGGGGGTTTCAGTAATTCAAGAACATTAGATAGTTTGACTATCCTAAAGGGCCAAAGACGACGTAAGACTATTCCCAGCAATTCCTGATCCACATCCGGTTGAAATATAATTGGCAATAACTGATTGTAGTATTCAGTATTGCCAAATGCTGCAGCGGCTTGAACTGCATTTTTCCGAATGTGAGTAGAGTCGGCTGGATCAAGGGCGATTACGATCAAGTCCTCAAGCAATTCAGTTAGGCAACATTCTTCTGCAAGATCCGTTGTAAATCGTCTTGCCAGATAATGAGCGTTCCTGTCCATCAACGTATCTCTGACCTGTTTCGCCAATTGGGGGTGAGCCAGTTTCCAATAATGCTTTTTTAATCCCCAATCGGAGTCGTCCAATACCCCATTCTGGAGCCCGTCCAAAAGACTTTTGACAAGGTTTTCTTTTGTTACATCATCGGCAGTTGCTACATCACTGCGCACCAGAACTTGTGGATCTCCTTTGATAATCCGTTCCATTATCAGTTGATTCTGAATCGCCAGCCATGCCGCTGTTTCTGCCAACTGAGGAATGACTTTTTCGGGACTCTCTGGGTGAAAGAGCAAGCTGGAGAGTTGTTCTTGATCCAGGTTTTTCGAAGTCAAGTACTGGGCAGCAAGAAATTCTGCGTAGGTTTTGTGAGCGAACGAGAGCTGATTAGGACCTCGGCCAACAAAAAGAGGAGTTCGGAGAGTTTCTTCGACTCCATTTTCTGTTACATCAAACTTGTCATTTTTGACTGTTTCAAAATCGCCGGATAGTTCTGATACAGAAATACATCCTGCGGCGACTTCTGTTGTGCGAGATGTTCCAATAATTGTCTGCCCCGAAAAAATCTGACAGGCAGCGATACGGCTGGCAATTCTGAGTCGTTGTTCTGCCGTAAGGTTACCTGTAAACTTTGCTTCCATTCGAGTTTCGCTGACCTCCTCGCATAAAAGCAAACACCCTTTTGAATATATCTCCCGACTGGTTGATGGTAATGACTTATTTTGGTGATAAATTTGAAGCAATAGATCGAGACTCACCGGATTGAACGCGAAGGGTTCTGCTGCAACTTTCTCCACTTGCTTCAAAAAATCAGTTGAATCCATACCATTGGCTTCGACTGCGATCTCAACATCCTGTTGACTGAGAGGGGCCAATTCAAGAATATGAACGTGTCCCGAATCTTTGGACCACATTTCACTTAATGCTTTTTCGAGAATTGAAGACCATTCGGCTGTTCGGCAAGCAACTCGGATTTTGAGTCTATTCGCATAAGGCTTTAGTTTCTTTAATTCTGTTGAAAGAATTGTAGAAATCTGTTTGATCGATAATCGCCCTTCGTCCAGGCTATCAAAAAAAAGAACTAATTGGTTTTCCCCATCCAACCAATTCTTGACAGACTCGTTCTCAAAAGCGTCAACAATCAGTCGACTGTCCGTTTGATATACATTCAGATTGATGAAGACGCATTCATCTCCGGTTTCTGATAGTTTCTCCTTAACACGATTAAGTTCGGCTTCAAACTCGGTCGATTTTCCAATTCCCGGTTCACCTAACAGGACCAGACAATTCGTTTCATCGTACTCGCTCAATTGTTTCAAGGAGGCATTAACATACATCCCTTGTTGGCTCAGCGGATCCACAAGATAACCATGTTCTGACAGCCTGTATTTCTCGCCGCGTGGATACCAGTAACGCTTCCAGGGATAACGCATTCGATCACCAATCAGTTGCATCAGCAAGTGGGAAGAGGTTTTGAATTCATGAACACATACAATAGCTTTCCATCGAAAACTTCTGAAGGGTGACACACTTGGCGGGGGCTATTCAATGTTAGTGGAGTATGGGAGAACAGATTTTGAAAGAGTTTTCCGATCACAGCTCTCTATCTCAAAAGATCGTGTCAAACTAGACTCCTGGGTTTCCGCAGGCTGGTACTGTGGGGGGGGGAGATGGTTACTCAAAGCAAACTGTCTTGAGACGATAGAAGTAGGTATCAAGGTAATATCAACGATATTGTGTTACACGATTGTTACACCTGCCCCATTGCAAACAAAAAGGACTCACATCTTTCGACGTAAGTCCTTTTCCAGCGGAGAGAACGAGATTCGAACTCGTGGAGCCATTTACATGACTCACTGGATTAGCAATACACGGCTGATGGTGAAACAGGCTGCTTTGAGTATCACATAAACCTTTAATCGCTATACAGGTCGCGTTTTCGAAAAACTGATTTCGGCCTGTATGGCGTGCTTATTTCACTATTAGGTAACATTTCAGGTAACACCTGAAAGCTGCCTTTACCAGCATGGCTCGTTGAGTGGATCGAAGATTTCAATAACAGCAAGTATTTACGCCAATCCACATTAGAACTCCTTTTACATCATGTTTTCGAGTCGTACGTTTTCTCCAATTCAAAGTTCATCAGTGATGATCGACATCACTCTCGTCTGAGAATATTGATCAATCATCTCACTTCGTCAGATCGACAAGTCTCAATCGTAGTGCGTTTCCGATGACAGAGACGCTACTGAAACTCATGGCAGCTGCGGCGATCATGGGGCTGAGAAGAATTCCGAAGACGGGATAGAGTAAGCCTGCAGCAACAGGAATCCCCAGTGCATTGTAAATGAACGCGAAGAAGAGGTTCTGGCGGATGTTGCTCATCGTCTTGCGGTTGAGGAGAACTGCTGCAGCAACACCCTGCAGGTCGCCACCCACGAGCGTAATTCCAGCGGATTCGATCGCCACTCCCGTTCCAGTTCCCATGGCGATACCCACGCTCGCCGCTGCCAGGGCGGGTGCGTCGTTAATTCCATCCCCGCCATCGCCACTCTGAATCCCTTCGATTCTTTCTGCTTCACGAATTCATGTTTCGCTTCCTCGGTGACACATTTGCATGAAATTCGTCGATTCCCAACTTTTGAGATACCGTTCTGGCAGTGGCTTCGGCATCACCGGTTAGCATCACGACCTTGAGATCGAGTGAATGCAGAGCAGCAAGTGCGTCCGCAGCGTTTCCTTTGGATCGGGTCCGCCACCTATGATCAACGCGGCCAGCTGTCC
Source organism: Planctomycetaceae bacterium (assembly GCA_041398805.1). Classification (GTDB taxonomy): domain Bacteria; phylum Planctomycetota; class Planctomycetia; order Planctomycetales; family Planctomycetaceae; genus Polystyrenella. Next base: position 10,247 of record JAWKUC010000023.1, read on the forward strand.
ATCGATCGCGACGAACATCACCGTGCTTCCTTCTTCCTGCAATGCCGTCGCCCTGGTTCTCGACTTCTTCTCTGACAGCAACCTCCCGTTGTTTCATCAGTTTCATGTTCCCCAACAGAAGATCGCGACCGTCTACCTTTCCCTCCACACCACCTCCGGTGATGCTGTCGAAATGCTCCGGTTCCTCTACGGAAATATCCGCTTTCTTTCTCCATATCGCATGAGAGAACGCAGTGGGTGTTCACTCTGGCTTTCAATCGCCAATACCAGACGTAGTATCTCTTCCTCTTCCATCGAGTTGATCGTTACGAATTGAGTCACCTCTGGATTTCCTTGCGTCAGGGTCCCCGTTTTATCGACAACGATCAACTCGACTTTCTCCATCATCATTTCGGAGGACTTCCGCATTTCGGATCAGGACTCCTTCGCGAGCTCCGCGCCGATGCCAACCATTACTGACATCGGTGTTGCTAAACCGAAGTGCACAGGGCAGGCCACAATCAGCACCGCTACCCCTGCGACAATCGCGTGCGCCAATCGTGGCTCCGGTCCCCACCACATCCAGCCCACAAAAGCAAGAACGCGCATATGATGACAGTAGGTACAAAGTACGTGCGACTACATCCACCAGCTTGAATCGGAGCCGACTGTGCGCTGGGCATTTGCAACCATCTGAATGATCTGCGATAGGACGGTCCCTTCGCCCACTTCCACCGCCTCTATGACGAGGGAACCTGTTTGATTCAGGGTTCCCCCCAGACAGAATCTCCCTTCTGCTTCTCCACCGGTACCGGCTCACCTGTCAGCATTGATTCATCCACGCTGCTGCTTCCCGATAGAACCTACCGTCAACCGGTATCTTGTCCCCTGACGAACCCGCAGGTTGTCTCCCTGTTTGATATCTTTCCAGGGCGATTTCTTCATCTCCAGAGTCGGTGATGCGAGTCGCTTTTTCAGGAGTGAGGTGCATTAACTCCCGATGGCATCGCCGGTGCGGTTTTCATGCACGCAATTCGAGAACCTGTCCCAGCAGAACCAACGTAATAATGACCGCAGCTGCTTCAAAGAAGAGAGCCTACTTCACCATGTTCCTTAAATGACTCCGGAATCGAACCGGGAAACAGCATCGGGCTACAAGGCTGTAAAGATAAGCGGCAGCAACCCCCAGTGATATCAGGGTGAACATATTCAGACTGCGAGTGATCACCGATCTATAACCAAGGACGAAGAATGACCAACCGCAATAAAGTACCACGGGAGTGCTTAAAACAAGCTGTATCCAGCTTGAGACATGAGGGCTCACTCCAAAATCGATACCTGTCATAGGCAACATGGTCGACAACAGGAGTGGAGAGCTCAGAACGAGGGCGATCCAGAATCGCCAGGTCATTGACTTCAGCTCTTCATTTTCGGAGCCCTTCGACAGTGACCGTCTCCGGTTCCAGCCGCCATGCCACACTTGGGGCAACTTCCCGGCGAATCCTGTCGAATTTCGGGGTGCATCGGACAGGTGTAAATCGTTTTTGATTTTGGAGCCGATTTACCAGGAACCCGTTCCAGCTCCATGCCACACTTCGGACACTTACCCGGTTGATCACTTTCTACCCGGACACATAGGGCAGTAGTACTCAGCGCTGGAAGAGGGTGACTGCTTATCCTCGGCGGCAGGGAAATGCGTTTCATGATGACAGCAGGCATGCCCTTCATCAGATGATGCTGAACTTTCCTGTATGAATGCGGAAGTGGTCGTTCTCGAATTTTTCGAGACAGTGCCTGTTGCAGAAATAGAAAACAGTACCTTCGTGATCTGTTTTCAAATTTGTAGAGTCATCCACTGTCATACCGCAAACGGGGTCAGTCGCCATGTTGTTACCTTTCTCCTGTTGTCATTACTTTCGTTCAGTTTGCTCTGTCAGTTTCTGAACGCGCAAGATATTCACGAGGTTCCTCCTGAACTGATTCCACACAACCTTCACAGCAGACATATACTGGTTGCCCTCAACAATAATTTTCCACGGACCTCCCATCGCATCGAGAGGTTCTTCCATCACCGGGCACAAACGTTGTCGGGCAACTGCTTTTGGAATCTGCCTGGGTAGCTTGGCGGGTTTGATGTCAGCCGACTCGCCATGCTCATTGGCGGTATATTGATCAATACATTTCTCACAACAGAAAAACAGGGTCTCCCCATCAATCTGCTGTTTCACTTGTCGTGATCGCAAGTCGAGTTCTTTTAGACTTACGGGACAGAACTTCTGGATTTAGGAGAGCGATTTCCTCTGTGGTGCGGTGAACAGGTACTTCACATCGGACCTGCTGAATGAATTTGGCAGTCTGTCGGAATGGAGACAGAGAGTACTCTTCAAAGAATCTAACGCGCACTCGTCAGGTCGAGGTCCACCTGCAGAAAGGTTTCTCCCGTCTGCTGATCCTCCCCGGGATAGAGATCGTACCAGCGACGCTTCCGCTCTCCCGGAAAACGAAACGCAACCTGAGCTCGCTCACCGGATATCTGAATCAGTTCCGTTGAGATGAATATAGATAAAGCCGGGTCTGGTGACTGGTCGCTAGTAACTCAACAGTTCCTCCTTCGACTCGAACAAGAATTCCACCATGAGGTCCCTGGTTCTCTTCGTCTGGTCCGCTGCAGCTTGTACCAGATGCGGAAGCATGGTACTGAGGATCAGCGTCATCGTGCAAAAGAATGCTTGATTTCGTTATATGATCGATTCATTTCGTTTCACTTTCTCTTCCTGAGAATTAAGGGGGAATCAGGTTACACAGGTGTTAATGAGTTTTCGGGCGTCTCTTCAACACCTTCCCAATGCCTGTCTTTCCAACCGAGATTCATGACCATTTCCTTGTACGCACAAAAGATAACCGGAACGACGAAGAGGGTAAGCAGTTCGATAACCATCCCTCCAAATACTGGATATGCCATCGCTTTAGCGACATCCGCCCCTCTCCCCTTTAGAAAGTAAGACTGGAATTAGCGTCATGATTGTGGTGATGGTTGTCATCAGACAAAAGTGATACGACGAAGGCCCGCATCGATGGTTGCCTGCCGAATATCAGCAATGGTGCGTAACCTTCTCCTGGTGAAGACCCGATCCAGGTATGTAGCCATTACCACTCCGTCATCAACCTAATCAAACAGCCGCAATGAACCCGGACCCAGATGGCGGTATTCATTTCAATTTCCTGAAGGCGAGCAGAATCATCCCACCTGCGAATGCGACTGGAAATACCGGCAAAGACAGCGAGTGTGATCGGGATGTGTCTGAACTGCAGATAGATGATAAACAGATTGATCAGAATCACGAGAGGGACTAACTACAATAGCGTGCTGGTTCGCTTCGATCTGATTCTCTGGAACGACCCTACAGGCTGAGAGAATACCCGTCGGAATATTCACCCCTTTCTCCTGGGCCTCACGCAGGAAAGCCTCTACACCGTCTCTTTCACGGTTTCCAGATCACCAATATTTTCTGCCGGGCGCGAAGGCGACATGCGCAACGAGACGTGCGTTTTCGCTGTTGATTACGCCCTTCGGGCCCCAGGTTTGCATCGTGGCTAACTCGCCCAATGGGACGATTCCTCCAGGAAGGTGTGACCACCGAGAGTTGTTTCAATTTATCGATCTGTTCCCGTAGATTTCGCTGATAACGAATGCGAATCGGATAACGTTCGCGGCCTTCGACGGTGGTTGTCAGATTCATGCCCCCCAATGCCGTTTCAATGATCTGATTGACCATCATCGTCGACATTCCAAACCGGGCTGCTTTCACGGTCGACGTCAAACTCGACGTATGGTTTCCCAGGATGATATCCGTTCACTGTGTCTGCTTTAACAAACGGATATTTTTTCAATTGATCGGCGACATCAAATGCAGCAGCGGCCAGGCCTTCCAGGCTATCACCATAGATACGAATCGCCATGGAAGCTTTGATCCCACTCTGCAGCATCACCACCCTACCTTCAATTGGTTGCAGCGGTGTCGCACTGGCATGCCGGGAAGTTTCGCTACGGAATTGATTTCATCCCAGTCCCTTTGAGCCAGTGATCCCCACTCTCCACTCCGACTGGGGTTTCAGCATACAGCGTTTCGATCATCGCCGCCGGAGCGGGATCGAGAGCCGATTCAATACGTCCGATTTTCCCCAAGACATTTTGAACTTCCGGAATCTCTTTAATCAGTGCATCCTGAGTCTGCAGTACTTCCATTGCCTGGCTGAAACTGGCCGCAGGATAGAGAGTCGGCATATAGAACCAGCTCCCCTCATCCAGTGCGATCCAGTCGTCCGATTTGAGCCCGGTTAGCTTGTGCTTCAAATCGACATAGCTCCGGCACCTCATTCATCTCTGTTCCCAGTTGTGAACTGAATCTCTCGAAAGGTCAGAACTCCCGGCATCCTCTGCCAGGCTCCGATCCCTATAAGCACAATAGCTGCCGGAAACAAGAGGAAGATTAACTTATGCCGCAGAAAGAAACGATGTGGAGCATACAGAGATAATTGATCATACGAGACGGGGTTCTGCATCCATGGGACGCAGTTTCTCATTCAACGCCCAGAAAGTAAGTAGAGAAGACGCCAAAACCCCACCAATGATGAGCAGCAAACGCTGAGTGGAACTCCAATTTGCCAGGTGTCCCCACCAGATCCACAGAATCAAAATACTCAACCCGACTCCACACAGAAGACTGAGCAGAAACCGTTTCAGAATGCGAGTGAACTGATCGCACAGGCTGCGACAGAGAAACGGGACGACTGTCACAGCCACCATCAAGCTGGCAAATAGTGAGAAAGACTTTGTCCAGGCAAGAGGAGAGAATAATCGATGATCGCGGCCTGTCAGCATGAAGACTGGCAAAAACTGATGATCGTAGTCGAGACAGCAGTGATCACAGCAGGAGCGATTCTCGCCAGTCGCAGAGAATGACCTGATTCCGCTGCTCTTCTCCACCCGGTTTTCCCTCCGCTTCCCACTGAGCGAGAGCCTCAAATGTTTTCTGAGACGATAATACCTATATCGACCATTGTCCCGATGGCAATCGCAATGCCCGCGAGAGACATGATATTCGCATCCACCCCAAACAGATTCATGGCGATGAAGGCCATCAGGACTGCCAGAGGTAAGGTAGCCGCGACGACCAGACTCGCGCGCGGATGTGTAACAGAAGATCAGGATCACCACAGCAGTAATCATGATTTCCTGGCTGAGCGCCGTGGTGGAAGTGTTCCCACGGTCTCGTTAATGAGACCTGTTCGATCATAAACCCTTTAATCCTGATCCCTTTTGAGAGAAGGCTCAATTGCCTGAATCCGATCTTTCAATCGTTCGATCACAGCCTGCGTTCTCGCCATACCGCATAACAACAACACCACCGACCGCTTCCGCCCCGTTCAGGTCAAATGGCTCCCCGCCGAAAATCAGGCCCAACCGTACACTGCCCAGATCACGAATCCGAATCGGAATTCCATCGCGCGTCTCTACGACTGTCGATTCAATCTCCTGCATTGTCTCGTTGGCATCCTGATCCGTTCCGAGGAACCCTTTGCCACGGATGATGAATTCCATCCCGGCCGACTCGACCGTTTTGGCACCGACATCGATATTCGAATTTTGACCGCATTCACCACGTTATTAAGGGGAAGTTCATGAAAGCGGAGCCGATCTGGATCAATCTCAATCTGGTATTGGCGAACGTACCCTCCAACGGAAGCAACCTCACTCACCCCGGTGACCGATTGCAGTTCGTACTTAATCATAAAGTCCTGAATCGACCTCAACTCGGCCAGATCCATTCCAGGGGGAGCATCGAGAGTGTAATAGTAAATCTGCCCCGCGCCGCTGTTGCGTCCGGTCCGAGAGTGGGAACGACCCGTCGGGCAGAGTCGAAGCAGCGGTTCCCAGTTGTTCTGAAACACGGGACCTCGCCCAGTAGAAATCGGTATCGTCCGAAAACGTAACCTGCACAAAGCTGTAACCAAACAGACTTTTTCCCCGTACACTCTCGGCATCAGGGACGGCCAGCAGAGAAATCGATAGTGGATAAGTAATCTGATCTTCGATATCCTTGGGAGATCGACCGGGCCACGAAGTGAAAACGATGACCTGGTTTTCACCAATATTCGGAATCGCATCAATGGGTACCCGCTGGAAGGAGAACCAGCCGTATGCCAACACCAGCAGGCAAAGGCAAGTCATTACCAGTCGCTCAGCAATACAGAATTTTAGAATGCGATCGATCATCAGATATCTTTGCAACAAAACTCAGAACGATGTTGGTAGAAAAGTGTGAATGGAACTATTCAGGTTTTGCGGTCAGTGTTTCCACATTCTCACCAACGAAGCATCTCGGAGCCGTAATAAGGGTTCGCTAACTGCTCGGTAGACTGCATCCAATCCCCCCACCTCCTTCCACCATAGGGCAGTAAAAGTGAATAAAGTCTTGGTTGGCACCTGCACCTCGGGCCTGACTTGTCAGCTGCAAAATGGCGTGTGAGATCGGCTTGAATGCTTCGGCTTTCTCCAGCTCCATGATGCAGATGCTCGCTGGAATCAGCCACCTCTTGAGCCAGTTTTTTATGCTGCTCCGTAAGAATTGAATCCTGGAGCAAGTACCGATGCCGCTTGATGCAGTGGTGCAGCCAAACTCTCAGGAATCGACTTATCCTCCGTCAGCACCTGCTGCACAGGAAGATACGCTGCGTAAAGAGATTCGAGCTTCTCGCCAGTTTCTCCTTCATACTTGACGAGTTCCACTGCAGATAAATCGAGCGGTCCCTCTTTCTGCTCATCTTCCTTTAAGGCAACTGCCCGGGACACATCGATCAGAGAAGGTTTACCTTCTAACTGCATTTGGGAATCGATTAAAAAGTTTCCGGAAATAGCAACCTGCTCTCCTCTTCCAAACCGGACAGGATGACGATCTGTTCTTTGAGAATAGGTCCCAGGGTAACGGGACATTTCGAATACTCCCTCTTCTTTTCGACATAGACGACGCTGTCATTCCCCGCCATCAATACGCCGATCGCGGTACCACCAGGCTTTCAGGTCGCCTGATCGGTTCCTCTGTAAACCTGCAATCAGAAGTCGGGACGAGAGCCATTCCGCATACAGGACAGTCTCCCGGTTCATCACGAATGATCTGAGGATGCATGGGGCTGATCCACTTTCCAGCCAGCATCGAATCGTAAACCTCCCCTTCGCTGCCGACGGGTGAGTGAATCGTTGCGGTTACGTAATCACCGGGGCGTAATTTTCCCTGAAGATTCAGAAATTCGACCACGCCAACCGTCCGTGTTTTTGAATCGACTGTCGAATCAATGAAACCAACACGCCCCATGAATACTTCATCCGGCATTGATTGCACTCCTCCGCTTCAACTCCGCTGGGTTCGAAACGAACTCGACTCGCTTCTTCAGGAACAGTTCGAAACAACCGACAAGACTCAGATCGTGCAACTACAGATATATCCGACTTTGATAGGTCCCTTCTTGACTGGGTTTTAAAGCATTGTTCGCCGATTGAGCATAGATGAGGCGAGATTTTGCTGTTCATTTTCTTCCAGTCGCTGATTCTGCGTTTCGTTATCATCCGAGTTACCATCAACTCTTGGCCGGAATTTTCTCACCGGTAGTTTCGGCGCGTTTGTTCATCGTCTGCAAGTTCGATCGCCATCTCGCTCAGGGCTCTGGCAGATTGCAGATATTCCACCTGGCGCTGCATACAGATCGGGGCTGTAGAGCACAGCTAGGTGATCATCTTTCGCCACGCGAACCCCGGTATAATCAGCAAACATCTTTCCACGCGACCATCAATGTAGCCGAGATGGTTCGCCGACTCTCATCAACCGCGATCGCCGACTGTTTCGATTTCCAGATCGACTTCCCGACGAGTCGCGGGAGCAACTTCATCTGGGCAAGACGTCTTGCTGCCGGGGAGACTTCGGTAGCCAACTGATCCTGTAACTGATCACTCCCACCAGAGGCTGACTCCAACGCCATTCCACAAATAGGACAACCCCCGACCAATTTGCCGAATTCGCGGATGCATTGGACAGGTATAAGTGGTGCTGCTGGCACCAGCAGTAGCACCGACAGTTCCGGAACCGATCCATCCCGTCTTGTGCCACTCCAAGCAACAGGATGAGGAGGATTCCGCAAGTAGAAACAGAACTGGCCCCATCATCCGCGACAGCCACCAGGTAATGGTACGTCGTTGAGGCGGGTTCGCTGTTGGTGATGGACTATTAGCGTCAGTTGCCGTTTCTGTAACTGGCATGACGGTGATCCTCATAAAAGATATATGAATTATTCAGGAGAGGGGGACAGCAGCCAGATGAACCAGTTGTGTCCCGGGACTCTGATTTTTTCATCGAATTCAATCTAAAATTACTCAGCCTCAGTCTCAACCAGAGGTTCGACGAAAGCATCTTTCTCTGCGACGTTTTGCTTCCCATTTCTTGAAACAACCGGGACAGCAGAAACCGATCTTCTCCCCTTTCCAGACAGAGATTCCCTTGGGTTTTACCTTGTTCCCTTCCACATGGGCAGGTTGCATTGATCGGCTCAACTTTGGTCAGGACCTTGTCGAGTTTTTTCGCTTTCTCTTTGTCAGAGAGCTTCTCGAACTTGTCGATACACCCTTTGCAGCAGAAGGCAATGGTTGTCTTATTCCAGACCACTTCTCCCCCATTTTCACTGACCGGTTTGTTCATGATGGGACAGATTTTGTTGATCGGTTCTTTTGCTGACTTCTTCCTCCGCCCCCACAGTGAAAGCAGAAGTGGTAAAGGAGATTAATGTCACTACAGCAATTAGAGAGAAAGAGGCAGACAGAAATGATAAGCAGATTTCATATGTTTGAAACTCCTGCTGAAAAGATCGGCGGACCCTCGGTGCCCACCGGAGAAACAGACTTGCGGGGAACTGATTCACCCTGTGCTGTGCACGACATAAGCGCAAGGTGAACTGAATATCCTTTAACGTATTGCAAGCCGAAGAGAGTCAGGCATTCCAATCTGGAATGCTGATCAGTACGTAAGCTCCCCTGCAGAATGGCGGGGCAGAAAATCAGCGCATAGCGGCGCCGGCAGAGTTAAGTCTGGCAGATGCAGAAGAGTACCAGAACTTCGTGGCTTGTTAGAGCGGCCTTCGTCTCACGAACGGGCGGGTAAAGACTATCCTGTTCCAGTGAGACAATTAGGTCAACAAACAGAGAGTCGCACAATTGCGAGCAGGTACGCACATTGTCAGGTAGAATCGGGACTGCGGGTGTCTCTGCGGTGGAATTGCAATTGCAAACCTGCAACTGGTCTGAGCCGGGCTCTTCCTGACTGCTGCAGCAACCACAACATTCACCGGAGTCTCCTGCGCAACAGCCGGGCTCTTCAGGCTGGAGGTCCTCGCAGCAACTTTGGTGTGATTTGCTCTCTGCCTGGCGACATCCGCAATAGGCGGGACTCACAACAGCAACGAGAGCGTATCCTGCAAGCAGGATTGAACTTAGAACTCGTCTAGCAGTCGTGGAATTCATCACTCGGAGTCAGTCTTGCCAGGAAAACTACTGGGAATTTTCATACTTCTACCTGAAGTATTATCACCAATATATCACACAAGACAACACCAAATTGAAACTTATTGAACGCTGTTCAAATCTACCGGGGGAATTTCGGGAGGCTGTGTAGAGCGAACATCTCTCCCAACGGCCTGATTGATCAACGCCAAAGCGATTCCGATTTCACCAACTGAGCGATGGTACCCCAGTTCCAGAGTAAGCAGGTTGCGATAGTCTTGAATCACCCGGTCAAACTCGACCGTTCCCTGGGCATAACTTTGCAGATCAGCATCTAATGTCTGCCGCGCCTGAGGGAGAATTGTTGCTTTGTATAGTTCCGCTGTCTGTTCCGCTGCTTTCGCCTTTGCTGTAAAGTCGAGCAGCATCGCTTCGTATTTCAGGCGAACTTCATCTATTTTGAAATGAGCCGCATAATGCTTCCGCGTCGCTTCCTGCTCGATTGCATCATATTTACGATCCCAGAGGGGAATTGTCACTGCGGCCCCCAGTGACCAGGCATCTTCTCCAATTCCGACCACATTAGAGGCAGGACGATTATCGTCAATCAGAAAATAATTCGCGTTTATTGAGAAGTCGGGGCGTCGTTTCAGACTGGCCACCTCAATACCCCAGCGAGTTGCTTTTTCCTGAAGTGTGCTCATGGCGATCTCGGGTTGATATTGATATGCCAGCTGTTGCAAAGATTCATGATTCCATCCGGGGTACGACAACTGGATTTCATGCGGTGTGACAACTTCGGTATCAACTGGACGAGTTAAAGCTTTATTAATGACAGCCAGTGTAGACTGCCTCTGCATTTTCAACTGGATCAGCTCTTCTTCCAGTTTTGCTAACTGCAGTGTTCCCAGAAGAACATCCCCCTGAGATCCAGCCCCCACCTCAATGCGGGAGTTAGCTGTTTCAATCAAGTTCTCCAGCAGTTCCTGGTTACTGTTATTCACTTCGATCTGTTTGTTAATTACATACAGACGGTAATAATTCGCCCGCACTTCGGTAACGACCCGTAGCTGTTCCGATTTGAGCATCTGCTGCACGGCTAATGCTTCATAGGCAGCTTGTTGGGCCTGTGCATCCAGGCGGCAGCCAGGGAATCATCTGGGAAATTTGCACATTCGCCCGCTGAGAACCGGCCGCTGTTTCAATGGGGTGTCCAAATACATTGGCCCCCACAGAGGGATCGGAAGTGAATCGGCCTGGGGAACTTTAGCCCAGGATGCCTGTACCTCATTCTGTAAGCGGTGAATTGCCGGATTCGCTGCCAGTGCCTGCACTTCCAGGTTCTCTAGTGAGTCGACTCGAATCTCGACAGGAACCTGATCAATCTCTCCCTGCACAGTCTGAATTTCTGACTCTAAACTCGACAGGTTATCCACATTCTGGATCTGGTTCTCTCTCTTCAGCACAGCATGTTCAACTAAATCCTCAGCAAATCACTTTCAATGGATGCCTGAAACTTCTGATCAAATTGAGGAATCGATTTCTCCTGGCGAACCACGGTCCTGGAACGCTCTGATGAAGTCCCCAGAACAGTATCACGCTGATGCGCACTGCAACCGGCAGCTCCCCAAATCAGAAGTAGCCCGAGTATGGATAATTCATTTCTGGTTAATTCTGGTGGCATCGCCGACCTTCCCTGGTCAGAACTGAAGAGTTCGTCTTCGAGATAATAGCCACACATGAACTGGCTCAACCGAACACAAGAACTGCCATAATCGTCATCGGCGGTTGAACCACGCTAATCCAGACAGGGGTCACAAAACGGCTCGCTCTCGGTAAGGCTGGAACGGACTGACGGGTTGTGCCGGTTATACAGGTCCTCTCCATATCGAAAAACTCAGTCGAACTTTAAGCAATGCAAATTAAAGGCCTGTGCGGCGCTGACCACAGAAATCCTCAGACGACCTGGTTATAGCGCCACCGGCATAATCTTACGAAATTGTGCTCACAGCTCCTGGCATAGATGAATACCTGTCTGCAACACTTCAGGGGAAGCCTGAGTGCCTGGAAAAGATGAACTTTCTCGGTGCACATTCTGTTGAACGAGCACTCGCGTAATACGCTGCTCGCCACCACGTTGAGCGCAATCATCTTATCGAGGAAATTATTGGACGACTATTTTCGTGTCGATTTCAGGCTGAGATCCGCTTCTCTTTGATGATTCTCGTTCGAAAAACATCGCTCTCCGACAACATAACCTCCTGGAATCATTAACTTTATACCTCGTCTGATATTTTCATGCGAAAAGATTCTCTTTCGAGTTTCGATGTTGTCACAAAGTTTAAACACACCAAAATGACCGGTTTCGAGGTAGTCCATCTATTTCACGATATCAGTATCTCCGATTTGCTGACTTAGAAAACACAGCAAAGAACTGTGTAAACTACGCTGCCCGCAATCTCTCGATCTCACGGGGAACGCCATTCACAAGTTGAATTGACCGCTGAGCATAACCGGCAGTTTCTTTATCGTGAGTCACCATAACGATAGTCCGTCCATCCTCATGGAATTCGGTAAGAAAGTTCATAGCCTGTTTCCGTGTTTCCGGATCGAGGTTTCCTGTAGGTTCATCGGCCAGAATAATTTGCGGGTTATTGGCCAGCGTACGTGCCAGAGCGACTCGCTGTTGTTGTCCCTGACTTAATTCTGCAGGGCGATGATCGGTGCGATCACTCAGTCCAACTCGTTCCAATAGAGCGAGCGCCCGTTCCTGCTGATCTTTGCTGTCGCCACCATTCAGCATCATCGGAATCTGCACGTTCTCACACGCTGTGAGCCAGGGAACCAGGTTGAATGTCTGAAAGACGAAACCGATCTTCTGATTTCGAAGTTTGGCGCGTTCCTTCAGTGATAGTTCATAGAGTGCAACTCCATCGAGTACGACGTTTCCTGATGTGGGGGACAACATGCCACCCAGCACGGACAATAAGGTCGTTTTGCCGCTGCCACTGGGTCCCACGATCGCGACAAAATCGTTATCTGGAATGGAGAGACAGCAATTATCAAGTGCGTGGACTTTGTTGCCTCGTCGCTCGTATGTCTGTGATACGGATTCGAGTTGATACATTAGCGTTATTCCTTTTAGCAAAGACGAACAAGTCAGGCTTATGTGTAAGTTACGGAAGCTGATAATCAGGCGTCGTTAAACACGAGACAGGGATCGAGCCCCGCTGCTCGGCGAGCGGGTAGATAACTCGCAGCCAGGGCCACTGCCGTCGCGGAGACCAACCCGATTAACAGAAGCTGCGGCATGGGGGCAACTTCAATGCCGAGCAGATTCGGCCCGAGTATGATCGCCAGAATGGTTCCGGCAATATATCCTCCTATCCCTCCAGTAATTCCCAGCAATAGAGCTTTGCCGAGAAACAGACTGATAACAAAGCCTCGAGTGGCTCCCAGTGCCATCAATGTGCCAATCTCTTTTCGACGCTCTGTGACGTTGGCGTACATCACACTCGCGATACTGGCAGCCCCAACCAGTAAGAGAATGGAAAAGAAAACCCACGAAAGGCGAGACATCAACCCATTGACTGCGACTTGCGTCTCCACAACCTGGGAAATAGTGATAACGCGTGCTTCGGGTAATTCCGCACTGAGGTCAGAGATCAAATCGCCAGCGGCGTCATCACAGCAGGCCATAATTTCAATTACATTCACCACCGGTCCAGCACCGGAAAGATCCTGAACTGAATGCAGGTGTGCGAATAGCCTGCTATCATCAATTGTGCCGGTGGACGGTAGCACCGCTAGAACATCAAACTTTTTCTTAAACAGTGTCAATGTGTTTCCCGGCTTTAAGCCAAGTTGAGACGCCGCCTCACTTCCGAGGATAACTTCCCGCTCGCCCAGTTCCTGAATTGTACGGGTACGAGCCAGCGATTCCGGCGAGTTATCTATGTCTGTACTTGCAGGCGTGGCACAACATCCCCGATCTGATCCAACGGCATTCATTAACATGCCGATCCCCTGCCAGGAAGATTTTTTCTGAAATTCATTCTTGGGGAGAATTCCAGTCAACGTCATCTCATGTGATTTAACAGTTGTAGATACACAGAGCTTGGGAGCCAGATTCTGTACACCTGGTAACTGAGCGAGTGCCAGACGGGTCACGTATTCTTCCGGCATCGTGCGGCCGTGCAGGTCGGCAGCGTAGTAGTCCTGGAGAGTGACATCGGGTGGCATCACCAGGACGTTTGCTCCCAGCGACTCTAAATCACTACTGATTTTATTTTCCGAAAAGATCGTGAGATTCTGAATGGCCACCAGGGCCATAACGCCGAGAGTTACAGCGATCAAGCTGGTCAGCATGGGTGTGGGCCGCTGCCAGACTTCCTTTATAATCAGGTTTCGCAACTTCATGGAATCCATTCCTGTCCTAAGGGTGTGAGTATGATATTTTCTCTAAAAGCTAGAGCTTCATTTCACTGCAAAGCAGATTTTTTCAAGCAGGTAGATTCATCGCTTCTGCGGTGCGTTACCTCTGGCAGACTGATTGTGTTTGCAGTTTTCGTCTTCACAGCATTTCCCGGCGGCTGCAAGTTTTTCTGAAAGTTCGTTCGCGGTTACATGCTCATCAAAGATACCCACCATGACTCCAGGAGGAGCAATGAATGCCACGACTGGTTTTGATTTAACGGAGGGAATCTTCAGTTGTTTCAGGAACTTCGCCTCCTGTTGATCACCTGCAAGAACAGGAATCACACGAGTTCGGTCCTTATAGTGTTTATCCTGTTTGAAGCTGGAAACACCTGCTGGAATCGCTGTTTGTGGGCTCGGAAGTACACACAAAGCAACCAACTGATTCTCCTGAAGAGACTTTAAGCAGTCAGCCTGAACCGGAGATACAAAACAGGCGAGTACCTGCTGTTCACTGATTTCCCGTGGAATCACGGTACAGACGGCACCGTTTGGAGCAAGAACCGCCACGGCTGGCATGGGAAGTCGTGTTGCATCAAACTTCCGGATGAGACCTTCCTCCTGCTGGTTTCCCGTGTGCACCGGAATCATAGTCGCGTCCGTCCGCTGAGCGAGTGTATCCATCAATGTGCGGTGCATCTGTTTTGAAGCGGCATCATTCGTTTTATAAAACATAATATAGGAAAACTTGTTGTTCGCGGCGGCATCAGCGACAGCCTGTTCGGCAGGACTGGCAGCGCTTACAGGACTCGCAGGCAAGAGAGTAATGGCCATGAGGGCGAGAATGGCCGTTCTGAAAATAACAATCCGTGTCATAATAAGACTCCTTAAAAATTAGTTTCCGATTTCAGTTCAATGACATTTCCGTCGTCTACGTACACAGTTCGACGACATCTTGTTGCTTGTGGGCCAGTTCGATTGAAATTAGGCCTGGGTGCTTCTACTCCATCGCCGCTTCTCGCTTTCTATTGAACGTAAGCGAATCCTCTGGAATAGTGCATGTCAACAAAACGAGTGTCAGATCATCGTGTCGCAACTCAGCTCCACCATGAGAATTGATCTCGTTAAGTAAGTTCTTCATTGTCTCTGTGTCAGTGGACTCCCGATTTTCAACAAGCAGTTGCGAAAGGCGTTCCATACCGAAGATTTTGCCATTCGCGTCATGCACTTCCTTCGCTCCGTCACTGTAGAGAAGAAGGCGATCTCCTGAAGACAGCCTCACTTTATGAGTGGTCCATTTCATGTGGGTATCAATTCCCAGCAGGGTGCCCGTGCTTTCGAGTCGTTCAATATTGCCTTCGGAACGTTGAATGAGGATCGGTTCGTGCCCGGCATTGACGTAGGTGAAAGTACCTGTGGTGGGATCCCAGATGCCTAGTATCATCGAAGCAAAATTCCCTGGGAGAATTGAACTTTCGAAACGGCGATTGATGAGAGAAATAGAAGTTGAGAGATCGAATTGTTCACCTTCGGATTCTGCCAGCAGTAACGCCTTCAGGAGGGCGGCTCCCATAGCAGCGGGTACACCGTGCCCCATGACATCAGCCATACAGATGAGCCATTTCCCATCCGAGAGGGGTAGGAAATCATAATAGTCGCCGGCAACGTCTTCAGCCGGTTCGAATACGCAGTCTGCATTAAGACCCGGGATTTCAATTCCATTCGGAAGCAGGTGTGTCTGTATCTGGCGGGCGCGAGTCATCTGCAGCTGTTGACGTCTGGCATTCTCAGCCAAGGTCCTGCTCATAGCGTTAATTCCGTTAGCCAGTTGCTGCATCTCATGCGATTCATATACGCGGACTTCGACACCGAAATGCCCCTTACCGATTTGATTAACCGTATTTAACAGGCGATTAAGCGGCCGCCCGACAATTCTCAGTAGAATTACATTCACGAGGAGAGCAGCAAGCAACCCCAGACTGGCGAGAACCAGCATACGAATGATGATCTCGTTTCGAACTGCCAGCTGAATATTTTCACGGGTTTCCGACACGGTGACGGAAATGTTGCTGGCGGCATAGTTCCCTGAAACCGTCTCCTTATCGTTTCCAGACATGGCGGGGGAATTACCGGAATCGACCGGCACGCTGCACATGCATTTTTCACAATTCTCGCAACTCCTGGTAAGTTTTACATCCTTTAAATCAATTGCGATGTGATGGTAAGGTGACCAGGCACCGCGCATCTCATGAGTTACAGAATCAATATAATCTTGAACTGATTCCAGATCATGCTCATCGGCGAGATGCACAATAGCCGCATGAATAGCAACTGCCTCATCCTTTAGACTGGTCTGTTTTTCATTGATGCTGTGTCGCATATCCCGCTCATACTGCATTGCCAGCAGACCCAGCAGCAGTACGCCCAGAACAAGATTAACGCTGAATATCAGATGCAGGCTGATGGAACGCTGACCTTTGTCCAGATATTGTTTGAGATTCATTGAAACTTGCCTTGAATGAATGAGCCGGGGAGATTTCAGGTCTCACCGCAAAGCTATTTCGCACGACGAATGTCCGGAAAAATGATTACGAATCTGCTGTCAGCAAAATATATTCCTGTGACAGAACCTCTGAAACCGCCTGCTACGCGTTCATTATTTGCGTGTTTCGCAAGTACAGTGTGAGAATCGTAAGATGAATGCAGTTGGCAAGCTACAAAACGCGCATACTACGATTTGCTTTGGACAGACTGATTGCATCAGACGATTTGTCACCTGCGACTATACGGCAGGAGCAATGATAGAAGTGACTCGTATGAGTACAGACAACGAAGTAGAGAGACGTTGTCGAATCTGGCTCTCAGAGCCGCCAGACTTGTGTATAGCGGGAGCCATGTTGCGATAGCAGATGCAGGTCATTCAGGACAAGATCTGTTTGACAGTAATACAGGCGAACTTCGTAAACCTGAACGTTTCCAACTGCGAGACCCAACTGATCAGGCGAAGCCACGCCCGACCATTCTTTGTCGACCTGATCGTTTCGTAACAGAAAAATGAAGCTGCATTTTTCATCGTCACAGCCATGGGGACCATGGTCGCACGGTCTATCATTCACCGGTTCAGTGCTGTGTGAATGAAGTTTATTAGCGCCACAACACGAAACCAGGGTCAGGCTTGAAGCTTTCCAGTTTGTATTCTCTTGAGGACAAGCTGCGAGTAAGCTGTGCGAACAGCACCCTAGGATGGCATGCAGGCCAACCACAGTCGTCGTCATGAGAATTAATATGTTGCGAAACATAGGTAGAAAAGCTCTCACCTAAGAAAACGGCCTGAACATAGTCGTACCAGTTTTATCGTCTATCAGCATCAGGGTCTACAGGAATTCGCAACAGTTTGATTCTGTTTATGACGGATTTTCCAGTTATGACTTGTGATCGCTGTGGGGAACTGCCGCAATCCAGCTGTAACTTCCACGATGATTTCGACTTAACAGCGATGCAGTCCGAAATGTCATGGTATGAAATTCGGTCTCAGTCCGTTACCAAATTCTGCTATGGCATTGGTGCCATCGGAATAAATTGAGGATCCTGTGAACACTGGTTGACTCACCTGATTTTCATTTTTATACTCAAGAGAGGTTTACTATCAGAAAAATGTCGACTCCATGCATACCCGCCTCTTCATTACGTTAGTTCTGACAGCTCTTACGCTGTTCTGTCCTTATCTTCCCTGCCGGGATTGCTGCGCAGGTTGCGATATGGGTTTGCAACTTAGAGTAGAGCCAGTGGTTGAATCACATCACTGTTGTTCGCACTGCGAATGCAACACAACTGCAGCCGATGCAAACCAGCCAATGCAGGAGAAATCCCCCGCAAAAGGAAAAGTACTCTCCTGTTTCTGCGGAGGAGCGGTCGTCGTGGCAACTGTCGGGTGTCCTGATCCGACCATGTTTGGATTCTCTGAACTATTCCTGCCAGTCACTTCCTTCGCAACCAGTGCTGGCACGTTCCGCTGGTTTCGCTCTCATGGCGATTATGATTCCGGTGGTCACTTTCCGCCCACCGCTTCCGGGCGTGATATCTGCACCCTCGCTAATTGCTACCTGCTATAAACCATGCTCGACAGACACGCCTTTGTCGTCCGACGTTGATCTCTCTGCGTATTGATCCGTCGTCGCTTCTCTCAGGCTTGTTACTGACACGCCTTTATGATGACCATACCGAGTCTATCCGGGGCGGTGTTTATCGAGTCCAGGTTTATCTTTTGAACGCAATCCATATTGGCGGATATCATGAGCCAGATTACTGCAGATAACGGGTCGACTTCGGCCTCAGGCAATGTCTCAACACATTCTCAAACTACGTCGCAACAAGGTAGGTTACGACGTCTGAGCCGTTGGTTTCGTACAATCGTTCCAACTTTGCTTGTAATTATCACGTTAGCTGGCATTGGAGCTTACGGACATTTCAATCACTGGAAGCTTCCCAGTTATACCGAGCTAACCGGCTCGGTCGCCACACTCGCACAGGACTGGTGTGAAGAACATGGGGTTCCTGAATCACGCTGTATCAATTGCAATTCGGAGTTAATGCCTCCTGGACCCGACTATGGTTGGTGTACCGAACATGGCGTTCATAATTGCGTACTGCATCATCCTGATGTCGCTCAGCTGAAGGAGCCACCTGAGTCGACTGGCGATGACATGAAACGTGCCACGGTGGCGATCTCGATTCGGGAACGACCTCATAACAATGCAGCCTGTCAGGCATATCAACAACGTATACAGTTCGCCTCAGTGGATGCCGTACAGCAGGCAGGAGTAGATGTTGAACTCGTCGATCGTCATGAAATCAGAGAGTCCGTTACCGGTAATGGCGAGATTCGTTATGACGCAACCCGATTCGCCAAACTCTCGTCACGTGTAGAAGGATCGGTCTGGAAGGTCTTCAAGAACATTGGGGATCCTGTAGAGGAAGAGGAAATAATCACCGTCATTGATGCTCTTGAAGTGGGACGATTTAAAGGAGAATTGATTAAAGCGATCGTGAACAGGAAGCTCGCTAAGAAGAACACGGACCGTTTAAGCAATATTGGAGCAGGTGTGGTTGCGGGGAAAGAGGTCCTTAATGCTCAGGCGACGTTGGAAAAAACAGAAGCGGAGGTGCTCAGTGCTGAACAGGCTTTAGCAAACCTCGGATTAGAAATCGATGCCACAGCCGCTCTACGGAATGAACAGTAAACAGATGATCGAATCACTCCGATTCGCTGGTTTCCCGCAGGAAATGAAAAAGCAATTCGCCGCACTTACGAATACGGCCAATCTGATTCCTGTGAGAAGTCCACTCAAAGGAGTTGTTGTTGCTCGGGAACTGGTTTCGGGTGAAGTTGTCAACACGACACAAACACTCTTCGAACTGGCCGATCCCTCCCAGATGTGGCTCATCCTGAATATCCCACTGGAAGAAGTCGACGTACTGGAACTTGGCCAGAAAGTTCATTTTCAACCAAATGGAAGTCAACGGGAAATTACCGGCAAGTTGAGCTGGATCAGCACAGCGGCGGACAAACAGACACGCATGGTGCAGGTTCGCGCGGAACTTCCTAATGAAAACGGGAAGCTTCGCGATGAAACCTTCGGCACGGGACGGATTGTTCTGCGTGAAGAACCAGACGCGATCGCTGTTCCAACAGAGGCGATACACTGGGAAGGTTGTTGCCAGATTGTTTTCGTAAGGGATAAGGATTATTTCAGCAGTAAAGAAAGTCCCAAAGTCTTTCATTTGCGTTCCGTTCGAACTGGTGCCGTACAGGGAGAGCAGACAGAAATTATCGCCGGCTTGTTACCGGGGGAAGTTATTGTCACGGAAGGAAGCGACGTCCTGAGAGCACAACTCCTTAAAAACAGCCTGGGTGCCGGCTGTTGTGCTGAGTAGAAAGGAGACGCCGACGTGCTCAACTGGTTGATAGACTTTTCACTGCGACATCGTGCTCTGGTAATACTCGGCACGCTCGTCTCTGCATGCATCGGGTTCTTTTCACTTCAGCGATTGGATATCGATGCGTTCCCGGATACGACTCCCGTCCTGATTCAGATTAACACCGTTGCACCCGCACTCTCCCCCGATGAAATCGAGCGTCAGATCACCTTCCCGGTCGAACAGGCAATCAGCGGTTTACCCGGACTCGATTCCCTGCGTTCAATTTCGAAGTTCGGACTATCACAGGTGGTGGTCATCTTCGAGGATGACATCGATATTTACTTTGCCCGACAGCTGATCAACGAACGACTCGCCACAATCGAACTTCCACAAGGTATTCAGCGGCCTCAAATGGGACCAGTCTCTACCGGTCTTGGTGAAGTATTTCATTACGTGCTGACCTATGAAGGAGTCGATTTTTCCCGTCTCCCAGACGAAGAACGTGTCGCCCGCCTAACCGAATTACGAACGTTGCACGACTGGGTTGTCAAACCGCAATTGCGATCTGTCCCCGGCGTCGCGGAAGTCAACAGCTGGGGTGGCTATGAAAAACAGTACCAGGTGCGACTCGATCCTGACCTGCTGATCAAGCATAACCTGACCTTCGATGAGATCAGCACAGCACTCCAGAAAAACAACCAGAACGTCGGCGGCGGCACCATCACTGATCGCAGTCAGATGCTGCTCGTACATGGAGTCGGTCGAACGGTGAACGTGGAGCAGATCGAAAACGTGGTCATCAAATCGGAGGATGGTGTGCCGATTCGTGTGCGCGATGTCGCTGAAGTCGAGACCGGACATGAAATCCGCCGCGGTACGGTCACGGCGAATGGACAAGGCGAAGCAGTCCTCGGCCTGGGTTTCATGCTCATGGGTGAAAACAGCCATGAAGTGACCTGGGCTCTCAAAAATAAACTGGAAGAAATCAGGCCCTCACTTCCTCCTGGCGTCGCGATACAGACGGTCTATGACCGGACGGAACTGGTGAACCATGTGATCGATACGGTGCAGCAGAACCTGCTGGAAGGGGGATTGCTAGTTATTGCGGTTCTCTTCATCTTCCTCGGTAATCTGCGAGCAGGTTTAATAGTTGCTCTCGCTATTCCTCTCTCAATGCTCTTCGCCTTCTCCGGCATGCTCCGGTTTGGAATCGCAGCGAGTCTGCTTAGTCTCGGTGCGATCGACTTCGGGCTGGTGGTCGACAGTTCGGTCGTGATGATTGAGAACTGTGTCCGGAATCTTGCGACTGGGAAGGATGGTCGAAGTCGACTCGAAATCATCCGAGACGCGGCTATTGAAGTTCGCAAACCAACCATGTTCGGCGAACTCATCATCATGATTGTTTACCTGCCTATCCTGACCCTGGAAGGTGTCGAAGGGAAACTTTTCCGCCCCATGGCCCTGACCGTCATCATGGCCCTGGCCGGCTCCATGTTTTTCTCGCTGACATTAATGCCGGTCCTGGCCAGTCTCTTTCTTCCGCACAAACTGGAAGAGCGGGAACCTCTACTGATCCGTTTCCTCAAATGGCTCTACGCACCAGTGCTTCGCTTCACGATGCGTCACAAAACAGCTGTCGTCGGGTTTGCACTATCGGCACTACTGGTCTCGTTTGGAATGATTGCACCGAATCTGGGGACGGAATTCGTCCCCAGATTGTCGGAAGGGGCGATCGTGATCAATGTCGTACGGCTGGCCGGTACGGACCTCGAGGAGACGATCCGTTACAACACACAGATGGAGAAAATCCTGCTCGAAAAGTTCCCGAATGAGATTGTTCACGTCTGGAGCCGAGTCGGTATGGCAGAGGTCGCCACCGACCCAATGGGAACCGAGCTGACGGACCTGTTCGTCACGCTTCGTCCGCGTGATCAATGGACCCGGGCAGGAACTCAGGAAGAACTGACAACCCAGATTCAGGCAGAACTCCGTGATCTCCCTGGACCACGCCTGGCGATGACACAACCCATCGAGATGCGGATGAACGAGATGATCTCGGGAGTACGCTCGGATGTCGCTGCGATTCTGTACGGGGACGATCTTGACCTGATGGTGTCTAAGGCGAGTGAGATTGAACAGATACTTAAGTCCATTGACGGGGCGGCCGATGTGAAAGTCGAACAGGTTACCGGCCAGCCTGTCCTCCAGATTCACATCAAACAGGATGAAATTGCCCGTTATGGAATCCCGGCCAGTACAGTACTGGAACTGATCGAATCCTTGGGCAGTAAACATGTGGGTGAAGTTTATGAGGGGCAGCTTCGATTTCCACTCATCATCCGCCTACCGGAAAACGCCCGGGCGAACCCGAAGGCGATCGAATCGATTCTAGTCGCGACACCAGCAGGCGAACGTATACCTCTCGCTCGTCTTGCTGATGTCGAGATTGTAGAAGGACCGAACACGATCATGCGGGAATGGTATCAACGACGCATCACAATTGAATCAAATGTTCGTGGACGGGATATGGGAAGCTTCGTGGCCGAGGCTCAACAGAAAGTTAATGAACAGATACTGTTGCCAACAGGACGTTACCACATTGAATGGGGAGGACAGTTTGAAAACCTCCAGCGAGCACAGGCTCGCTTGATGATTGTAGTCCCTGTCGCGCTCCTGTTGATCTTCTCGCTACTGTATATGACGTACAACAACATGGTCGATTCGATCCGCGTCTTCACAGGGATCCCGTTTGCCCGGATCGGAGGAATTGGTCGCTCTCTGGGCACGAGACATGCCCTTCATTTCGCCGCCGTAGGGTTCATTGCTCTCTCCGGAGTAGCGGTGCTGGACGACATGCTTCGTTTCGACAATACGGCTCAGACGTTTAGGCGTTCCCTTGATGCGGCTGTGGAAGAAGCGGCGATGACCCGGCTCCGCCCGATTCTCATGACGACCCTCGTCGCAAGCCTGGGGTTTGTGCCGATGGCGTTCAGCACGGGCATGGGGGCCGGAAGTCTGTCGACTCCGGCGACTGTAGTTATCGGTGGCGTCTGCGCGCTACGATCATGAGCCTGTTGGTCCTGCGAGCATTTCGTATGTCATATTCAATCTACCGAATCGCCCCCCTGACAAAATGGAGATGACGATTCCAGACCAGATCAAACCATTCCGACCGATCCCGATTCACGACAACAGTTGTCGCAACCGGTTTCAATTCAACCTTAGCATCCGGTCTTTACCCTCGAAGGAGATTTAATTATGCAATTTAAAACATGGACGTGATTTATTAATGGTACCAGTCTTTGCCTGTGGACTGCTGCTGCTTTCCGGCTGCAGTGGTGGAACTGCAGATACAGTCACCGCCTCTTCAGAAGAGCATGATGATCTACGAGCATGGTGAGGAGGAACATAACCTGCACGGTTATCAGTGTGGCTGAACATGGCATGCCGGAAGAAATTTGTGCTCAGTAACTCCAAACTCGCCGCGGAATTCCAGAAGAAAGGAGACTGCGCGAAGAACATGGCGTTCCTGATTCTCAATGTTTCAAACATCATCCGGAACTGGAAGAGAAGTTCATCGCCCAGTACGTTGCCAAGTTCGGTGAAAAGCTTCCTGCACGTGAAGAATAATGGACGCTACTCTCTGCTGATCAGGATTAATTCTCAGTCCATTAAAGCATCCCCCGTGCCATGCGGGGTATGCCTGGCTGTCATTCGTCTATTCGCGTCAGTCCTGTTCATCCCGGACTGGATGCGAGCCCTCGTCGCATCTCGGTTCAAGGGATTTTATCATCGAGGTAACCGCGAAAATCTTTCAATCGGAAGTCATTGAAGCTGATCAACGCTGGTCGAATTCTGGGCCCTGGTGCCAACCTGAAGAAATGGCACCTGCAATGGAAGAGGTTGCTCGGAACAAAGCCGACATGGCGAAATTTGTACGCATTCGCATCGACAACAACCAGTCACTTGCCGACCAGTACAAAGTAGATGCAATTCACCCGTCCTCATCTTGTTCCACCAGGGAAAAGAGATTAAACGCCGTTATGGCTAAAACTGCAAATCAGATAGGAGAACTTATTGAAGAAGCAATGCAAACCAGCCCCTGATTAACTCACAATACGGTGACTGACAATACTGTGACTGAAATTTCTGGCGACGATTATTTCTTGTAAGAGTTACCCATTATTTCCTTCATTTTTAATCTGTGATCACCTCCTACCGTAAAAAACTCAGCCGAACGCAAAACACTGTAATTGGCATCTGTGAGACACGGACCGTGTCCATTCTCAAACGACTGGGAAACGACGTTCACTAATGCTATTATCAGCACAACCGGTCATGGAGACTGACAGCAATATCCGATTCGTGAGTCTGGTCGAGTAAAAAGATTGGTTAGAGTTCCAGAGTGATTTCCCTTCCTCACTTCGGAACCACTTCCATGAACTTTCTAATGCAGCCCTGGCATCTGCTCGTTCTGGCTCTCGCCAGTTGGCTGAAACGTGAACAGCAAGAGGTAATCGAGTACCTGCAGACCGAAAACCGTGTCCTCCGGGAGAAACTAGGAACAAAACGGATTCTGCTCACTGACGATCAGCGACGACGCCTAGCTGTGAAAGGTAAAGTGCTCGGACGGAAGTTGCTGAGTGAGATAGGAACGATCTTCACACCAGACACAATTCTTCGCTGGCATCGGGAACTGATCGCCAGGAAATGGGACTACTCGGCGAATAACAATCTCGTTGGTCGACCTCGCATCCGACAGGAGATCGTTGAACTTCATCTTGCGGTTTTCAAATGAAAACCCGATGGGGAGCTGATCGAATCCAAGGTGCTCTCGCGAACGTCGGGTATCATATCATTGCGATACGACTATCAGAAATGTTCTCAAGTCGAACGGTATCGAACCCGCCGGATCGCCCTGCATCCGTGTCCTGGCAAACGTTTTTAAAAGCTCACTGGGAAGCGATCTCCGCCGTCGATTTCACGACGGTAGAAGTCTGGACGAAGTCCGGGCTGACCACCTTCTACGTCATGGTAGTGATGGAACTGAAAACACGAAAAGTCGAGATCGCGGGGGTTACGACGAACCCCAATAGACAATGGATAACTCAGATCGCTCGCAATCTCACCTGTGACGATGGTTTTCTGGAGCGTGCCTCTCATCTGATTCTCGATCGCGATATGTGCTTCCAGCCATTGTGCACCTTTCTGAACGAACAGACCGACATCGAACCGGTGCTGCTTTCTCCGAAAAGTCCGAACATGAATGCCTATCTCGAACGATTCATGAGAAGTCTGAAATCCGAATGCCTAAACAAGATGATCTTTTTCGGTCAGCACTCACTCGAACGAGCGTCAAAAGAATACGTCGCGCACTACCATTCCGAGCGGAATCACCAGGGAATCGACAATCAGTTGATTGATCCTGGCGAAGAAATTGGAATCGTCGCTGGCAAGATCGAATGCAGAGAACGTCTCGGTGGGCTGTTCAAGTATTACTACCGCGACGCAGCTTGAATCAGCCTCGAAAAGATGCCGGTCCTCGTGTTGTGATTCCGCGATACCGTTGCGCTCGGAAAGTCATATTTGCATCGAATCTGATAGCAGAGTTCAAGTCGTGGAACGGATTTCGTTCGAAATCTGCCACTCTCCAGAGAGGTAACCGCTTGGATTCACTCGTTTTCAACGTCGGCTGAAAATTTTTACGATACGGGCATCACGCTAAAACGGCATATCAACGGTATTTTCTCACTTCTTATATCTCACCACCAATTCCCTGACTTATATCAGGGCGGTTGTTATCATATTCCATGATCTTTGATCTGATCTCTTCAAATTTGCGTTTCACACCCTTTGCCATCTCAAAGCATTTTCAGAATCCTCACCAAAGACGGAACAGGTAGATAAAGCGGCTATCACCGGGTTTTAGACTGGGTTCTATTGTTCTCGAATTGAGTATTCGATGATTTCAAGAAGCATCCTGTCATATTCCTGGGGGATATCTTTGACTACGTCAAGCCAGTTATCCAGCTTTTCAGGAGTCTCATCAAAGTCGGTCATATCAAACTCGAAGAGCGGAAAATCACCAACATGGTCTAACGCGTCTATTATCTGGATGGCGTAGTTAGACCCGTCCAGTTGCAAAAGTTCTTCGAGCACTACTTTGTCCTGTCTAACGGCCAGAATTGCAGAGTTTAGCTCGTTAAAATACTTTGTTATTTCCTTTTCAATAGTCTCCGCTTGAGGATCGATCGTCAGTACTTTCCAAAGGGGGTCCAGTCGAAGCATGATGGCACCAAATATCTGAATACTATCACGTAATGCATGAGTCGCGTTCAATAAAGGCGTATCCCATAAAGAAATTCCCCCGTTTAGAAAGCTGCTTTTGTCGATAGGCAGTAGTGTCCGATGGAAGCTTTGGACTTCGAATTTGTCTGAATAAAAGAACAATGTGTTGGTATGTAAGAGTCCCAGACTGGGATGCAGGGAATGTCCGCGAACTTGATGGACAATAGCGATCTTGT
>JAWKUC010000024.1:0-30684 GCA_041398805.1 Planctomycetaceae bacterium
TTTTTTCCACGATTACCAGTGAAGCTTATGGTGAGACTGACACACTGTTTTGTTCCGGCGTTTCCAGAAGCGGGAACTTAACCATAGCAGCCCATTGATTTCCCCCCTACGCGCCGCAATCCTCAATTGATATTCTCTCTCCCATCGGATTCATTCGCAACCGGCGACGGTGGAACGGCATGGCACTGGGCAAACGCGAGAACGAACGGCAGGAAGCACTCTGGGTCGAGACGGCGAAGCTCGCCGCGCCCGGGCATCATTTTTATATCCGGCTCAACAAGGTGCTACGCGAGACCGGGTTCGATAGATTTCTCGAAGAGCTGTTTGCTCCGTACTATCACGAGCGGGGACGCAAGTCGATTCCGCCCGGCGTTTACTTTCGCATGCTGATGGTCGGGTACTTCAAAGGGATCGATTCCCAGCGCGGCATCGCCTGGCGGTGTGCCGACTCGCTTTCGCTGCGACAGTTCCTCTGGCTGCCACTCGATCAACCGACGCCCGATCACAGCAGCCTCACCCGCATCCGGGACCGTTTTCCACAACAGGTTTATGAGCAGGTCTTCCAGTTCATTCTGCAGATCATCGGTCAACACGGTTTACTCAGCGGCAAGACGGTCGGCGTCGATTCGATCACGCTTGAAGCAAACGCGGCGACGACTGGAACGCTTACGTCACCGGGTTGATGCGTGAGGAAGGCGACATCGACGAAGACGAAGAACCTTCGGACGACGAACGCCGCAAGTTCGACAAGCAACGCAAGAACAAGAAGGTGTCGAACGAGGAGTGGAAATCCGAGAGCGATCCCGATGCCCGCATCATCAAAATGAAAGACGGCCGCACGCATCTCGGTTACAAGGCTGAACACGTCGTCGATCTCGAGCATGAGATCATCCTCTCCGCTACGGTTCACGAGGGCACGGTGAGTGACGCGGGCTCGCTAATGGGGAGTCTGATCGCGGCGCAGGGGAATCAGATTCTGGCGGGCAGTGAGGAAAGCATCGTCGAGGTGACGGCCGACAAGGGTTACCATTCGAAAGAAGCGTTGAGTGATTGCACGTGATGCGGCGTGCGGACTTACATCCCGGAACCGGAATCGAAGTATGAACGCGTCTGGGCCGACAAACCGGCGGAGTACGAACGAGCGGTGACCAACAATCGGCGTCGCATGCAGCGTAAAAAAGGGAAGCGGCTGCAGCGAGAGCGGAGTGAAAAAGTCGAACGAGTTTCGCCCACACCTGCGAGACGGGCGGTGCCAGGCGGACCTGGCGGCGAGTCGGAATCTGTGAACATTGATGCGATCGCAATTCAGAACCGGCAGCCCGCGGGGTCTGCAGGGAGCGATGTGGGGGTTGTTCTGGCTATTTATAACCCTCCTCGAGTGGCTCTATGAGTCGATAATAGGCAGTCGTTCGCGTTTCAACGTGTTCTCCCACTAAAATCCGCCCTTCAAACCGGCCCGTATCGATAACCGGCATGATTTACTGTCAACCAGGCTTACGCTGATGTTTTCTACGGGCTGGTAGCTTGCAATACATAAATACCAGAGGTACACTGATACAAACCGGCAGTGTACATCACATACATCGTCAAAATGGCTGAATCTCTGGAGATCCATCATGAGTGAAGAAACTTATCGCGAACAAGTCCGGAAGGAACTCTTGGCATCGCGATCAGACGTTCAGATTGGGTTTCGCGACCAATTCGGGTTTATCGTTGATTACAACAAAGATGGGGAACCAGATACACAAGGAGAGGGTACATTACACACGGCGTTGGCTGCTATTGCGGTTGCTGCTGGCAGCTACCATCGAGACAACTGGGAAGAGAACAATGCGAACAATCGCCTTGATGAATTGCTTCAGGCTTTGACAGAGAAAGGCTGGGGAAATCAGGACGGTCTCGGCAGAGTCCATCCAATTCGTCATCCAGATGTCCGCGAATACGATTCCAACAATAATTTCCTTCGACTAAGTCCAGTGACAAAGGATGGATTCGGAGCGGTTATTTGCGCCTGTCTGTACTCTTACAAGTCACCTCACTCATCACAGGCTGTTAAACAGCGTGCTGAGAACCTCATAAAGAAATGGACTGAATATCTTGTCTTGAATCAGTGGCGGACTCACTCACAGTACATTGCTGGTGAGTTCGAAAAACACCCAGACGATGACAAAAAATATAAGAACATCTTCTCTGAAGGAGGAGGCCTCGTTTCACATAAGGGGCCCGAGGCGTTCCTTCTCCTTCCCCATGAGATATATGCCCTGCAGAGTGCAGCCGCGGCATTAGGGCAACAGACCAGCAATTGGGATGTTTGGTCTGGAGGCATGACCCCCGCGTTAAAACAAACGCTTATTGATGTAGTTGCCCCATACATAGGTGCCGCGTGCGGTAGAGCCATCAGTTCGATTCTCGATCAATTGGTTTGGTCCATCCCCTACGGCATCCCGATTGGCGGCCCGGGCTGGGAATTTGGCAAGATTGAGGGTGTGTTCTCATTCGGGATTCCAGATGACATTAGGCTGGGGATTGAAGATGCGTTTGCGACTGCAATAACGGACATCATTCGCGAATGGGTTCGAATTGACAGTCTGATCAATCGCCAAGGAGACCAACTAACTGGGCTAGCAATTGGTCGGATTCTTGACATGCTGCCTGGTGCTCGGTCCAGAAAAGTGGCGGTCAATATTGACTCTTGGGTTGAGGCAGATTAGCCCTTGGCTTGATGGGACGATTTGGGTCGAGGCGATGACGCTTGCTGGCACATTGCAGCTTCTGAAAACACAGAAGACGTTTGTTCAGAGCTATAGTGTGTGGTCGTATATTGCCATCTTTGAAACTCGTCCGGAACTCGCAGATTTGTTGCGTCCTCTGGTGCAGGAGTTTTTCAGCGCACTTCGTGGTCAAGGGAACCCAATTGGAATGTGGGCTTGGCTGGCAGAAGATTCGGGACGAGTCAACGAGCATCTGGCGACATTCTACAACGACTCGCCGTATCGCTGGGAAAAGTTCGCGTATGGGTCCACAGCGTACAACGACTGGGTTACTGATATCGTGCCGGGTAATCCTGACGAGCTTCCGAAGCCTGATCAGAAGCAGTCGCCGCGTCTAGATTACCTCGTGCTGCAAGGGCTCAACGAAAAGGGTTATCCTCGCGGACTGAGTGATATCGCAAACGATTGGCTTGAGGAGTTTAAAACTGCGATTCGAGACGTGTTTGAGGATTTCCTTGCGAAAGCAGAGGAGTTGCTCAATGAGCTTGAGATTGTCGCACTCGAAGGGCTTTCAAAGATTGATGTACATGCCGATACGCCTCTGATTCCACCTGTTGAACTGCATGGCGACGCCGGGCACGGCGATGCGCACGGAGATATGGGACATGCTGACGCTCATGGGGATGCGGGCCACGGCGATGCGCACGGAGACGCTGGGCACGGCGATGCTCATGGGGATGCTGGGCACGGGGACGCGCACGGAGACGCCGGGCATGGCGATGCGCATGGCGATACGGGGGCTCATGTCGATACGCATGGAGACTTCCACGGCGATGCCGGAGGTCTAGGCGGCCCCCATGGTGATGCGCACGGAGACAGCGGAGGTCTTGGCGTACACCTTGACTTTGCAGTTGGTGGGGCACACGCAGACTCGCGATCACTTGGCGTTCATGGTGATGCGAACCCCGTGTCACTTCATGGTGACAGTTCTGCGGTAGGCGTCCATGCAGATGCAGCATCCATCGGAACGCATGGAGACAGTCCACAGGTTGGAATTCATGCCGATACACCAGAGGTTGGACATTTCGACATTCATGGAGATGTTGCTGATCATGGGCACATGGACACTGCTCTAATTCCGGCAGTTGATTTTGACTCCAATACGCCCCATGGGGATGCTCATGGGGATGCCGGTCACGGGGATGGACATGGCGATGCGGGGCACGGCGACGCCCATGGGGACGCCGGGCATGGCGATGCGCATGGTGATGCTGGGCATGGTGACGTTCATAGCGACATCGGTCATGGGGATGCTCACGGAGATGTTGGTCACTTCGGAGGAGGGCCTCACGCGGACTGGGGTAGTGTTGGAATTCATGGTGATAGCAGAAGCGTCGGCGTACACGGAGATAGTCCAGCTGTCGGCGTTCATGGAGATAGCCCAGCCGCAGGGACGCACGGCGATAGTCCCAGTACAGGAATTCACGGCGACGTTCCAGAGAGGCAGATTCACGGGGACACTCCGAAGATTGGACACGGCGATGTGCATTTAGACGCCAATGACTAGGAGGAATCAATGGGAGTTGAATTAAGGCCATTGGGCGTTGCGTGTAATATTTCATGTGTGTACTGCTATCAGCAGCCACAACGCGATGCTGGAAACATCGCAAAGCGCTACGACATAGACGCCATGAAGGCTTCGATAGAAAAAGAAGGAGGGCCCTTCACTCTCTTTGGTGGTGAGCCGTTGTTGCTCCCAACGGAAACTCTTGAAGAATTGTGGGCCTGGGGCAAGGAGAAATATGGCAGTAATAGTGTGCAGACCAATGGTTCCCTAATTACCGAGGACCACATACGGCTGTTTCAGCAATACGAGGTGCATGTTGGAATCTCAATCGATGGTCCTGGTCGCTTAAACTCAATTCGATGGGCTGGCAATGAAGACAGAACCCATGACCTGACCGCCAAGTCAGAGGCAGCGATACTTCGGTTGTGCCGTGAAGAAATGCCCCCGAGCCTAATAGTGACGCTGCATAAAGGAAATGCAACGAGTGATAAGCTTGGTCAAATGTATGACTGGTTTCGGTATTTAGATGGTATTGGGGTTTCATCAGCAAGATTGCACCTCATGGAATCAGAGAGTGCCTTGATTAGATCCAAGTTCGCCCTGTCCACTGAGCAGAACGTTGAAGCGCTGATCGGATTTGCTGAACTAGAGAAGACTCTATCGAGAATGCGTTTCGATGTTTTTGACGACATGGAAAAGATGCTTAGCGCTAACGACCTGCATGCTACGTGTGTATGGAAGGCATGCGATCCACTTACAACCGATGCCGTACGGGGCGTTGAGGGTTTTGGGCAAAGTAGTAATTGCGGAAGGACCAATAAGGATGGGATCGACTATGTTAAATCCGAATCACCGGGATATGAGCGGTATCTGGCTCTCTATCAGACGCCACAAGAGTACGGTGGTTGCGAAGGTTGCCGGTTCTTTCTGATGTGCAAGGGGCAATGCCCAGGCACAGCTATCGATGGTGATTGGAGGAATCGTACGGAGCATTGTGAAATATGGTTGAAACTATTTACGCTGATAGAAGAGCGAATGGTTCGCAGCGGAAAACATCCGATCTCGCTGGACAGCAATCTTCCGTATCTTGAGCGGAACATGATGAGGGAATGGTCGGCAGGAAAGAATCCTGGGCTTGCCGATGTCCTTGCTCGCATGCGGGAGATTCATCAAGGCCAGTTGGAGTCGAGCCGTGCCCGCTAAGATGCCCACAACTCCAAATGTCGTGGAACCTATGAATCGCCTTTCGTTCGCTTTGCAGGACTTTACGCGAATCTCGTGGGTGAGCGAAGAAGCAAGGAATGTTTGGGAGGAACGGGTATCTGGCATCAACAAGATGCATTCATATTTAGAATGGGCATCTGTGGTTTCTGGGGTCCGAGAATGCGGACTTCAGATGCTTGATGAAAGGCAGCTGTCTGAACGTCCAATTACTTTGCGAAGTCATGGCATTGATTTGGCAGTACTGAAAAGGGTCAATGCAGTTAGTGCATATCAGTCCAGAATCAGCGACGCGACTCTGGGGGCAGACCAAGTTTCTTGGTGTGTAGTCGGTGCAACTGAGCGCATTGCTGAGTTTCGTGACGCGTTCGTCGGCAGCGACAACGCCACGATGGGTCGGCTGCTTGGCTATCCCGAGTGTTGTATTGAGTATTTCCAGGATTTCTGGGTAGAGCAAGGTCTGATTGATTCTACGTGGTCGAGTGCTGTTAACACTTCTTCTGCAGTCATGTCCAGCGGGATGGTTACGTGTGGGGCAACGAAGTGCTCGGCTCATCTCCGATGGATTGGAGTTCGGCCAGTGTTCCACCTGCCCTGTGCAATTAATTGTCCTAAGTCTGAGGAAATTGCTGATCAATTGGCGGGGCTTGCACAGAAATATCAGTTTGTAAACGAATCCCGGTGGTTGTCCGAGTTGATTTCCATGCCTGTGGAATGGTCAAGTCTACATGGAATTGCGGAGATCAAGACTCCGCTGTTCAAAATTGTTACGAACACTGATGCGGCGGCTGGGAAACACGTTGTAAGGATAGAGGGGACACAGTATCCAGCTGAAGGGGCGAGCGGAGTGGTTTTTCCATTTCAGATGCGGCAGGAGGAGCCAACGCAGCGATTGATGTCCGCAGTCGAGTTCGTAGAGCTGAATGCCTCTAAAAAGGGAAAGCTGATTGAGCGGGAGCATTACACGGACAACGGATTTACGACGCATTATGCGATGGAACGGGCTCATTCGCCGGTCGTCTCAGCTTGTATCGGACTGTTGTCTGAGCTGACCGGTGGTGAACGAAGGGTCTTGGATCTCGGTTGTGGAAATGGCATGCTGCTTCGGAGAGTCGCGGAGGAGGGATCCGGCGTGGCGATCGCAGGTATCGATTGCGATTACCAAAAAATCGAGCGGGCGATTGACTTGAACGGCATCGAGGATTCTGAATTTGTCTGTGGTGATATGTTCAATACTGAGATTCTCGAACGTCAATTCGGATCGAGAATCGGCGTTTGCATCCTCATGCTTGGCCGGCTCAGCGAGGTGCCTACTGAAAATGCTGTTCGCTTGCTCAAATGGATTGAGACATCTGCTCAAAAGGTACTCGTGTATGCATACACCGACTACCTGCGCAACAGAATGTCGCTTGGTTCGCTAGCCGACGAACTCTGTATTGAACTTGATGAAATTACTGAGACCGATAGTGTCTCGCTTGCAACAATCGACCCGGGGAAAGTGAAATGAGTGAATTAATTGCCACTGTTGATTGGTTGAGAGTTGCTGAGCCGAAGCGGACGGCTATGACAGCAAGGTTGTTCTGTCACTCTTGGAGGAGAACACTTCAAACACTTTCAAAGCAGATGCGGATGGGGCAACCTTTGCCGACGGCACAATCGCGCTCACGCGCGATCCGATTCTGAATGGATTCGAGGGATGCCGTTCTGCATCGCCAGATCACCCCAATGTAAGGACTGCCGAGAAGTTACTGCGTCTCTGGCCGGAAGGCTTCAGGCAATGCCAGTTGCTGCTCCGTTCGATTGGATTGTCCGAGAGCGACGCGTTGGGGACTGATCAGGTGGTTGGTTCAATTTGCGGCCCCGGAAGCTATGGCTTTGGATCGATCGCCGTCACGGTGAATCATCACATGGGATTAGCGGAGGGGATCGTCCACGAGATGGCCCATCACAAACTGCGGGCGTTAGGCGTGGAATTCGAATCCGCGTCAAGGTTGGTAGCGAATTCCATGACCGATCAATTCCGCAGCCCCATCCGATATGACTGCCTTCGGCCGATGACCGCTGTGTTGCATGCTCAATACTCTTATACCTACATCGCAAACCTTGACCTTGCCGTTATCGACCACGACTCGTCCGACCAAATGCGAAGCCTCGCCGTGCTAAAGAATTCCCTTGCGGTGATCGTGCCGAAACTTGAATTCGGAATGCAGGTATTAAGAGAGAACTGGGAATACGATGAGGAAGGCAACTTGTTTGCTAAGGGACTCTTCAATTGGTGCGAAAGAGTTGTAGTAGAGGGGCGACGGCGCCTCGAAAGAGCCGGAATACCAGA
The DNA here is from genome assembly GCA_041398805.1 of Planctomycetaceae bacterium. GTDB lineage: Bacteria > Planctomycetota > Planctomycetia > Planctomycetales > Planctomycetaceae > Polystyrenella. The sequence continues at coordinate 7,832 of JAWKUC010000024.1, forward strand.
GCAAACTTTTGATCATCCGTTGCAATAGACGACACCACCCATTTGCAGACCAGTTTCGTGCCAGTTTTTTTTGTTGAGAATTCGTCCTGCGTCGATGCGGCAATTTCTACTGTTGTAGAAACTTTGGCGCATTACGGATTCGAGTTCTCGCGGACGCCAGAGGCATTTGATGTAGGGGGCCTTCTCGGTGCGGGTGGAACGAGTTTTGTTGTTGAAGCGATACAAAGAGAAGACGGGCGTCCTGTTACGCTTAAGATCCTGAACCCAAGATCAGCAATTGGCAAATACCAAGCAGTTGCATCGTTCGCGATCGAGATCATCGTTGGGAGTTACGTCTCGACGAAGTCAATGATCTCTCATGCCTCTTATGGGCGTCACGGCGATGAAATATTCATCGTTCGTGAAAGCGCCGACAAGATAACACCGGAGTTCACCGACAATTTGTCGCCCACAGAACTTGGACTACACTTCTCGCAGTACTGCGACAGCATCTTGAATTTGCACAACGAAGGGTTCGCCGCTGTAGACGTCGTTCCATCAAATTTTCTTCGTTGTACTCGTGGCGTCGTGTTTGGAGACATCGGTTCAGCGCGAAGGACTCGCCATGATGCAGTGGGGTCTGATGCCATCAACGAGGTCATCTCCCGAATATCGTCTGCAGGCAATTGCGAGCTTCATCATGCGGCAATAGTTCCCGAATGTGCGATGTCCCAAGATATCGCGGGGCTAGGGCTGATATTCTATGAAACCCTTACCGGTCAGAAAGTACCGGGAGCCGAGAACTTCCCGTACGTGTCCGATAAATGTCTACGGATCGCTCGCCCTTCGTTTGTGAATCCGCGGGCACCTGCAGTTTTTGATGAAATTGTGCAACAAATGTTGCGACAACTGACATCGCCAGTCCCATCCAAGCTGGCAGACTTTGCACGTCAGCTGCGATCAATTTAGATCGTAGCCATAATTCAGCCCTTATCGTAAATTAATTTAGCCGACGTCGAAAACCAGTAATCCCAAGTGGTTGTGTTGCTGACGAGTGTCGGATTTCGAACGAGATTCGTTTCGCGGCATGAGGAATGTGATCGGAATGGATGCGAAAAGGGCCGTTCGAGCGCAGCGGTATCGCAGATCATTACAAGAATTACGGTCTGCGAGCGCCGTCGTGTCACGCAGCGTCCCGGTAGTAATACTTGAGCATACCCGTATCGTAAAAATATTCAGTCGATGTTGAAAACGAATGATTCCAAGAGGTTGCGCTGCTGACGAGCGAAGTATTTTGAACGAGATCCGGTTTCACACCTGACGGATGGTGTCCAAATTACCTCAAAAAGGACATGGTGTGCGCACAGGAAGCGGGGCGCATGAGAAAAGCGGTCTTGGTTCGATTCAGCGTTATGCGGCGTTACGATAGTAATATTTGAGCAGACCGCCGAGACGCTCTTGGCATTCGATTTTACCGGCGATGCTTCCGACTTCCTCACCAAGATCAACCAATTGATTGTCGAGTCCTTGGTGATTCCGCTCAGCATGGTAGTGAGCAACGTATTCCTTCAGTGCTCTTTCAAGAGAATGTTGACCGAAGAAGAACATTCGATTCAGGCACTCCGATTTTAGGCTTCTCATGAATCGTTCGAGGTACGCATTCATGTTTGGGCTCTTTGGCGGCAGCAGAACAGGTTTGATATTGGTCTGTTCCGTCAGAAAAGAATGCAACGGATGGAAGCACGTGTCACGATCAAGAATCAGATGAGATGCGTTTTCGAGGAAACCAACGTCGCCCGTCAAATTGCGAGCAACTTGAGTTACCCACTGTCTGTTGGGATTCGACGTGATCCCTGCGATCTCTACCCGCCGTGACTTCAATTCCATCACCACCATTCTGTAAAACGTAGTCAATCCTGCTTTCGTCCAGACTTCCACCGTCGTGAAATCAACGGCGAATATCGTCTCCCAGTGAGCTTTTAAAAACGTTTGCCAGGACATGGATGCAGGGCGATCCGGCGCGGGTTCGATACTGTTCGACTTGAGAACATTTCTGATAGTCGTATCTGTGATATGATACCCGACGTTCGCGAGAGCACCTTGGATTCGATCAGCTCCCCACATCGGGTTCTCATTTGAAAACCGCAGGATGAGTTCAACGATCTCCTGTCGGATGCGAGGTCGACCAACGAGATTGTTGTTCGCCGAGTAGTCCCATTTCCTGGCGAGCAGTTCCCGACACCAGCGAAGAATAGTGTCTGGTGTGAAGATCGTTCCGATCTCACTCAGCAACTTCCGTCCGAGCACTTTACCTTTCACAGCCAGACGTCGTCGCTGGTCATGAGTGAGCAGTATGCGTTTCTTGCCAAGTCTCTCTCGGAGAACGCGATTTTCAGTTTTCAGGTAGTCGATCACCTGTTGCTGCTCACGATTCAGCCAACTGGCAAGGGAGATGACGAGTAGATGCCAGGGCTGCGTCAGGAAGTTCATGGAAACGGTTCCGAAGTGGGGGGAGGGGAATCACTCTGGAACTATGCCCATTCTCTGCTCCTTAGCACTCACGAATTAGCGATCGCAGCCAGTCTTGACCGCCGACAATAGTGATTATGGCGATTGTGAAGGCGAGTTTCGTGGCCAGGTCGTCTGAGAAGTGACGTCGTCGGTAACTCACATATACTGTGTTTTATAGAGTTATGAGCTCGGCTGAGTTTTCGTCCGCTAAGTCAATTTGCCCTGAATGCTCCTTAAGACAGATCAATGTTACACTTGCTTCCACCTTTCCCATCGAAATCCATATGTGTGAAAAGACTCTTCAGACTCAATTTCTGCACTTCCCAGAAGTGATAGACATTGGGAGATATAACAGAGGTCCTCAGCAGATAGGCTTATACCCAGTTTTTCAGCTACAGCCTCCGGGTTCTTCGTATACAAGGAGAAATAACCTGGATCCGAAAGAATCCGTCCAATCGCCATTTTGATATTCGGATTATTCATTCTCGCCTGCTACTTAGTGATCTTGCTTTCGAGGAAGTCGATTATTGACCCGCCAGCTTCGATGTCCATTTTTCTGTTGAGCTCTTGGATTGTCCGATTTTTATACGAAAACTCCGGAGTTCGATAACGATAAAATGGAGCAGCCAATATATGATTTTCCTTAATGACTGAAATGACCTCTTCGTAATCCGGCTCAAAGGAGAACCCCTCAATTGTGCCGCATGTAGACCCTTCATTTTCTAGGTCAAGCACCAAGTATTCACCGTATTGCTCAAAAAGAGGAGTGCCGGCAGAAGGGGACAGAAGGTGAAACTGGGGTTGGATTTTGAATTTTGCGTCATGTTCAAGGAAACGCTGAGCCATCGCAACTGTGTGGTCGAAGGATTCCCTGCTTTCGAATGGGTATCCCCATATGAACGACGCGGTCACGTCAAAAAATTCTGCTGCATCACAAACAGTTCTTTCTGCGGAACTCGCATCAATTCTTTTTGAAATGTTCGACAGGACTGCGTCATCACCCGAATCGACACCAAAGAATATTTTACAGCATCCCGCCTTTGCCAACGCATCCATCATCTCGTGGTCAATCGTATCTATTCTGGAAAAAATCGAAAATCGAATCGGATAACTCATCCCACGAATAGCTTCGCAAATCGCCATCACCCGGCTCTTGCTGAGCGTAAATGTATCATCGAACACATCTACATTAGTTAAACCGAGTTCGTCACAGGCTTTCTGTAAGTCTTCAATCGCTCCATTGACATCACGTTTCGACACTTTTCGTCCCATGAATGCGATTATCTCACAAAACGAACAATCGTAGGGACAGCCCCTCATCGTCGATAGTGGAACTGCTCTGTAGCCACGACCTTTACACCAGTCCCATGGAACTTGAGGTAACTCATCTAGGTTTTCTCTGGGAGTTCTTCCGAAGCCTGAAAGATTCTCTCTCCCATCCCGAGTGAAAACCCCCTGACCTCCTGTAATAGTTCCCCGTTCCAAAAGTCGCTTAAGAGTCGTTTCCCCCTCGCCCACTACCACGGCGTCAAGGCATTGAATACGATTCAACAAGTCCTCGGCAATTCCCACGACACCAGGCCCACCCATTATTACCGTACGGGAGGCAAATTTGTCGCCTAGCCTGTCAAAAGCGGCAATCAAAAGTGGTATCGCGTCGTTAAACAGACTGATTGCCAGTATCTGTCCTTCACATTCAGCAAGAAGATCAACAAAAGCATCCACTGAGAACGGAGAAATGTAATCATAATCCTGACAATCGAATAATTTCCATTCCCATTCGCACCGCTCTGAGATCCCTGCAAGTATCAGGGGCCCTAAAGGGGGACATTTTCCAAGGTCTCTCCCGAACCGTAAACTGACGATGTCTATTTTTTTTTTCATCGCATTCTCTGCTTTGGTTGATTTTCCATTGGCGCCTTACTCAACGCGTCCTAAATCCCGAAGTTGATCTACTCTTGAAAAGGTCCTTCTCTATTCTTTTGCCACCAAGATTTCAGGCTCCGTCGCTCGTAGGACTTCGCTTGTTTTTAGCCGATGCGTTCGCAAAGTCTTTGCAGTCAATGACCCTTTTCTCCGCCTCAACATTTCTTAAAGTTGCCCCTTCGAAATTCACACAAATGAGATCTCCTTTTACTGTGACACCCATAAGTGTACTTTTTCGACAATCAACGGCGACAAACCTTCCATCGAATGTGACATCTTCAAATATTGCCCCCTCGCAGTCCACTGCAATAAGATCACACCTCATTGTAATTTCCCTGACTTCGGCTCTCTTCAGGCAGCAATATTCAAGTTTATCTATACTATTTATTTCGTTTATGCTCGACATGGAAATGGCCGTTATGAGGTTTGAGAGAGCAAATGTGCTAGATAGTCCCCACCTTTCTTCTTCAGAGGCGATTCGTGTAATTTCCATCAAAAACCTACTTTTTAGACCGTTTCTATTTTGAAGATGATCGCAGATTATATCGAACCAACTTCCCGTCCATTCTGTCCCCACTAGAATTTCGTATCGCTCTTCGCGTTTGTCTACTGTCTCTTGAGGAAACAATCGTAGGAAATCATTGACTTCTGCACTGGTCCGATGCAGTACATGTTGCCAGTCAGAAATGAGTGGAGCAGTTTCATGCAGGCATTGGGTTCTACCAAGATTTTTTAATCTATCAAAATCTGAGAGGCACCCGCCATTGTGTTCTAAATAGCGCTTCAAGGCATCGCGGTAGATGGCGAGAGAAGTGTTTTCCTTCATGCGGTAACTACCTAAGATGTTATCCAACAAGCATAAGTCATCCTCTAGAGATAAGTCATCCTCCAGAGAATGATCAATTATATGACTTCGTCCTTTGAAGCTATTTAAAAGCCTACTCCATTGTGATGGATCGCTGTCGTCGATTGTGTTAGGAAGATCGATGGTTATCACAATGATTGCTCTACTCAGGAAATCGTCTAATACTAATTTTGCAATAACGGCTTTTACAAACGATGATGCTAATTCTTCTGATTCTGAGATACGCTCCAGTCGAGTCGATACATGTCTCGCCGCCACGTCTAGGCCATCAACTAGAATTAGCAATTCCTCGGACATTAAGTCAGCACGTCTTATTTGATCTTTGGCAAGTATGGGTCCATTTAATAAACAGTGGGGATATACGTGAAGCCATTTGTTATCCAGCTTGTTCGGGGCATTTTCGGCTTTAGAATCATCATATTTTTCGTAATCGACGAGTAATTTAAAAGGAGTGACTCCTAGATGCTCTGTAGTGTATAATTGCCAGATGAGCGATGTTTTTCCGCTTCCGCATTCCCCTCGGAGAAACACTACCTGAGGGCCATCTAGTGTGCAGCTTTATCTCGTTGAGTATTTCAATAAATTTATTCATACCCGAAGGGTCCGGTGGGGTTATTCTCGGTAGCTTCCAGTAATTCTTTGTCCTCACTTATGGCGTCATCACATTCGGAGTATGAAAAGCGTTTGAACTTCCTGCGATATAAATTCGATGGTTTGTCTAAGCCGAGGTTTTTTCAGTCGCTCACGAATTTCGTCTGGAGAACTCAACTCACTCCTTTCTGTTATCAGTTTCATCGGAATAGTCGTGCAGGCGTTTGAGCGTTTCCTCTGTCTCGTTCTTGCCGTAAAAGTGTTCCCTGATCAATCTTTGACCGTTAATATCGCTGTTTACTGAATAACGTCGGAATCCTGAAAAACCTTCGCATAATTTCTCTAGTTCTTGTGTTAAGTCATCGTCAATCTTTTTGATCTCCGGCCAGCCATCGTTACCATGTAGTACGTTCAATAGCCGACGTGTAAATGGTGATAGTTCCTCATACCCTAGTGAGGGGGTGGATTCCCCATTAGCGGAGGCGACGAACATTAGCTGCTTAATTTCTTTATCAATGGCCTCTTCAACGGTAAAGTCGTTAGCACTTAGATTATCGGCACCGGTTCGAGAGCAGGCGTCGATAAATGCCATCTGTTGCCTGAATCGCTGATACTTCACTGACTGGAGGACCGCTAGCAGGCTCTCTGTTGAAATATGCGCATTCGTTCTATCCCTCCCATAGTCGCTACATAAGAGAAAGTGGCCGGAGCCCGGTTTGTAATAACCGTGACCTGACCAGTAGATAAGTAGCTTGGAATGATTGTCGGGGAGCTCAGCAACTTTTCTTTCAAAAAAGTTTCCAGTTCAGGACGAGTTGTTTCCCCATGCAAATTCACATGACTGGACTCGAGAAGTTTCTTCATCTTCTTTAATTTGCAACCCGGCGACTTGTTGCGGTTTACGACGTCCGGTTTCATAAACAAGTGAATGTTGTTACCAGGTACATTCATCTCCAAGCACTTGGAGGCGAATTCACAAGCATTGAAATGTGGGCCAGGAAGCCTCAGCTCGTCGATGTGATATGTCTCAATCCCCACTATGAACGCGAACACGTCACTCATTGAGCTCATGTTTAAACTTCCATGAAAGTCTTTATTCGAGCCAAACTTCTAGCGAACCGAAGTAAGCGCTTGTGAGTCTGGGAAGGGCAATTTTGAGTCAAATTTATAATCGTCGACTTCAGGCCAGATGGGCTGGCAATATAACTCAGAAAATCATTTTCATCAAAGACATTCAACCACTTCGGAAGCCAGGAGGGAGTACGCCGGGTCTGATGGCAATGCCCCAATTCGCTCATCAATGGTGACTGAGACCCCATGGTAACTAGATGCTGGATCCGGGGTGGGTCTGCAAGCCTCAGCAGGTCGACCATGGCAATACCCCAGTGCTGTGAGAGACGACTGTTATGGGAGATTCAGCTTCGTCGATTTTCTCCCGGATAAACTGTCGGATATTGTCGCCATTCGATAAATAAAGAAGTATATCGCCAATTGGACGCGAGATGGCGTGGCTGATCGCCGAACGCCTTCGACGTACGAAATTGCTGAGACCTCGGAGTGCCAATCCCCCGGCCAGATCCCCGATCCCATGTGTCAGAATGCCCCAGTCTACGCAATCGGTCCACCAGTTGCTCTCTCGAAAAATGGTCTAATCCTAAGTCTCCTTTTTCGATAGAGTATGAGTGTAACCTCGCTACGATAGCTCTTGCAATTGCGTGCCCTACTTCAGGCATTTCTTCTGCAGAGGCACTAACCGCTCTCTTAGGAACCCCTGAGAAATCAATCATTTCTGACCACACGGGCTCCCAGTATTTAGATTTCTCGAAACGTTCAAGCATAAGAGACAATTCGAGGGACGGCTTATAGGCAGAAAGCACTTTCCAGAACTGTTTCGCATTCTTGATGTCATGTTGTGAGGGCGGGTTCTGATTTTGTTCAGAGTCGGAAGTTGCGTAATGTTCAATTTCCCAATAGGGGTCGGCAAGCAGCCATTCCCATTTCGCGTCAGCCTCGTCGATTTGTGGCAATCTCTCCCAATTCGGAATGGATTTGCCCTCGAAGTTAATACCGAGAGGGTCACCCCAGGCACAATCCAGAAAGGTACTTGTGATTCCAGCTTCTCGAGCCGTTTTTTCGGCAACTCGCAATGATGCATAATAATCCGGTAGCCGAACTCCCGTTCCATGTACCAACACGATGGTTCCCATTGTCAGTCTCCACGAAAAGCAAACCAAGTGTAGTAATTTGGTAGCGAGTGCAGCCCAATTATCTCTCAGGAATAATTGGTCCGCAAGGGTATTGGCATTCGAACAGCAAATTCCACGTAGATAAATGAACCGATCACCTGACTCCCGTGTCGTAAAAATATTCAGCCGACCTCAAAAACGGGTGATTTCAAGTGGTTGTGGTGCTGGCAAGCGACGGATTTCGAACGAGATCCATTTCGAGCTTCGAGTAATGTGATCGGATGAAACGCGAAACGCATTATTTGAGCACAACGATAGCGTGGAGTCGGAGCGCGAAGTCATGTCACGCAGCGCTTCGTGATGATATTTGAGCAGCCCGCCGAGACGTTCACGGCATTCGATCTTACCGACGACGCTTCTAACGTCTTCGTCAGGATTGATTAACTGGTTATCCAGACCCTGATGGTCCCGTTCACGGTGGTAATGTGCGACATATTGCTTCAACGCTCGCTCAAGCGAATGGTGGCCGAAGAAGATCATCTAGTTCAGGCACTATGATTTCAGGCTTCTCATGAAGCGTTCGAGATACGTGTTCATGTCGGGACTCTTCGGTGGTAGAAGAACTGGTTAGATGTCAGTCAGTTCCATCAGAAATAATCTCAGCGGCTGAAAATAGGTATCGCGATCGAGAATCAGATGAGATGCGTTTTCGAGAAAACCATCATCTCCCGTCAGATTGCGTCCAACTTGTGTCACCCATTGCCTGTTCGGATTCGTCGTGATGCCAGCGATTTCGACGCGTCGTGATTTCAATTCCATCACCACCAGAATGTAGAACGTGGTCAAACCCGTTTTCGTCTAGACTTCGACAGTCGTGAAATCAACGGCGAATATCGTCTCCCGGTGAGCTCTGAAAAAGTCTGCCAAGACATCGAAGCTGGGCGGTCCGGCGCGGGTTCAATACCGTGATCCTTAAGAACTTTCCTGACAGTCGTGTCGGTGATGTGATAGCCAACATTTGACAACGCCCCTTGAGTACGGTCTGCACCCCACGTGGGATTCTCTTTTTAGAACCGCAAGATGTATTCGACGATCTCTTTTCGGATGCGAGGTCGACCAACATTCGGCTTCTCTTTGGAGTAATCCCATTTCCTCGCGATCAGTTCTCGATGCCAACGAAGAATGGTGTCGGGAGTAGAGTTCGTTCTAATTTCGCTCAGCAACTTCCGACCGAGGACCTTTCCTTTTACGGCCAGACGTCGACGTTGGTTATCTGTGAGCAGAATCCGTTTCTTGCCAAGTTTTTCCCTGAGAACACAATTTTCCGTTTTCAAGTATTCGATTACCTGTTGTTGTTCGCGATTGATCCAGCTGGCAAGAGCCAGAACGAGCAGATGCCAGGGCTGCATAAGTGAATTCATGGAAACGGTTCCGAAGTGAAGGAGATGAAGTCACTTTTGAAATATAAGCGTTCTCTTAACCGCCAGAGCTATTGAATTTGATATTGAAGTACGTCTCGAATATCGGAAATGCCGGTTCTAACGACTGAAGCGACAAACGTGGCATTCGGGTCGTCTGAGAATGAACGAAGTCAGTGCCTCACAGATGCCGTAAATTACAGTGTTTTGCGTTCGGCTGAGTTTTTTTACGAAACGAGGTCAATCTGGAGCAGGTTCGAGATCAGTCGCTTTAAGTGCATTCCTGACGGTTGTCTCTTTGATGTGGTAGCCGACATTTGCCAAAGCACCTTGAATCCGATCTGCTCCCCACGTCGGGTTCTCTTTAACGAAACGCAGGATGAGTTCGACGATTTCAGCACGGATACGACGGCGACCAATGCTATTGTTGTTCGCCGAGTAGTTGCATTTGCTCGTGATCAGCTCTCGGTGCCAACGAAGAATTGCATCCGGAGTGAACATGGTTCCAATTTCTCTCATCAACTTCCGACCGAGGACTTTTCCTTTTACGGTCAGACATCGCCGTTGATCATCACTGAGTAGGATCCGTTTCCTGCCGAGTTTCTCCCGTAGCACACGGTTCTCGGTTTTCAGATATTCGATCGCCTGTTACTGCTCGTGATTCAGCCAGTTGGCCAAGGACAGGAAGAGTAGATACCAGGGCTGCATTAGAACCTATCCTGAAACCCGGTTGTGGCTGTTCTCAGGCCTGAAAAATAAGGTCGAATATTACCCATCAGAAGGTTTCAGGATCGCTTCTAGAATATTCATGGAAGTCGTTGCGAAGTGAGGAAGGGAAATCAATCTGGAACTCTAACCATTATTTCACCCGACCAGACTCACGAATTGGATATTGCTGTCAGTCTCCATGACCGGTTGGATTGGTTGTGCTGATAATAGCGGTGAGCTTCGTGCCCAAGTCATCTGAGAATCGACAGAGTCCGAGTCTCACAGATACCTTAAATTCAAGTGTTTGGAGTTCGACCGAGTTATTTTACGGTACGCGCCTGAAAGTGGACGTCGTCCGTTTCTCTCAAATGCCATAATTTGAAGTGTTTTCGAGTTCGGCTGAATTTTTTTAGGATACGGGATTGATATAGAGTCGCCACCGAAGTCAGGTGTGTTATTCTGACTTAGGGTTCTCCTTGGAATACCATAATTGCTCCCACCCTCTGATGGTCAATTCAAATGAAGTAGGAACCGTGCCTGCCCCATTGAGAAGAGGCTGCCCATCATTTTGAGCCTCTTCTGTCTCAGGAAAACCAGGCTGCTTAAATGAGACAATCTTTCGTTCAGCTTCTATGGACCATGTACTCATTCCGGGTGTGAATAACTGTTTTTCATCCTGTGAAAATACTATTGTGTTGAAAGCGTTCTCGGTGGGAATAGATGCTATTCTCTGTTCAGTTTCAAGATTCCATACTTGAATATTATTTGTTGTTGAGACTGCGATGAGTTTTCCATCTTTTGATTCCACCCAGGCCATCTGACGATTTCCTATGATGGGAACAATTATTTTCCGAATCCCTTCATTATACCACCAACGCGTGAGTCCTTCTTCGCCTGCGATAATAATGGAATTGCCATCTTGTGCGAAATCGACGGAACTTCCAGTGTTTTTAGTCTTAGCCATTTCCTTTCCGCTCTTCGTATCCCAGACACGCACTGTTCCGTTCACAGAGGAGGACATCAATAGATTTCCATCGCGATGAAATCGAACTTTGACAATGACATTTTGATGACCCTCTAACTTATGTTGGACCTGATCAGTTTCGTTGTTGATTATGTAAACAGAGGCAGGAATTCTTGGAGGACTTTTTTTATTTAGAATTCTAGAATTAGGTGATTTATCAATAACGACAGCAGTCTGTTTCAAGGAAGGATTTACATCGATCACGGCACTATTTATGCGGGCACCCGTAAGATCTATCTTTGCCACAATGTACCTCTGGTGAGAATCGAGATCATCCACGACTACAGGGTATATTGAGTCTGTATTTATTAGTGTCGAAGTACCAAGGTTTACCTGGCGATGTTGTACGTTCTTAACCTTTTCAGGTTCTTTTGTATTCGGAATAGTGTTCTGGTTTTCTCTTGTTTTAGATTGTTTAGAACTCAGTCTCCAGATCGTGATGAGTTTATTACTACACGCTGCCAGCAATTGACCATCTTGACTGAACACCAAGTCGGTGACATCACCTTTATGACCTCGAAGTAATTTGGGAGAAAGCAAACCGAGTGATGAGGCATCGACTGAGTAGAGCTCAATATTTGTAGTTCCTCGGCTACAGACAAGATTTCCATTGGCCGATGCCGCGCAAGACACAGGCCCAATAGGTAGAACAACATGATCACTATCTAAAACAGTCTTATACTGACTGTCCGCAAGCGCCGGAGAAAGTGACCTTGCAAAATTTCTGCCTTTGGATTCTCGCCATTCTTTGTACGAATTCCACCGCTTCAACAGTGAGAAATCCCGGTTCGGATTCAAGAAATGCCACAGGTAAATTGCCCGCAAAGAGAAAAGGAGGAGTTGGCATTGGTCCGAACTGTTCGTTTGAGGGAAAATTCTGGCCAAACCTGACAGGGCCCCATTAAAACCAAAACCATTCGATTGTCTGATCCCTGTTTTCCTGGATTAGTAATATCATTCTTCGGCCATTCCAGTAAGTTGTTCAATGTGACAAGGTAAGAACCATCGGGACTATTGCAGAGTCGCGATGCTGTTTTTCCTGGAAAGCTTGACACGGTTCCTCCTGTATGTATTCCCTGGGAAGGAACTACTACTTGTTGGGGGCTAAATGTCGAGGTGTCCCATAGTCGAACTTCATTTCCATGTGCACTCGCAGCGAGCCATCGTCCATCACTGCTGAATAGGACAGCCTTTACCATTTAACTCGACAGCCTCGTAGGAAAAGAGTTCATTTCCTTGGGCGGAATCAAATACCTTGACAGTGCCTATATGATACCAACCTCTATTTATATATTTATTGTTGAGTTTGGCAGGAGGTGCGCCATTTTTTTCAACCAAAGTCGTTACGGCAAATAAATTACCATCGGGGGCTTACTGCCAGTTGCTGATTTCAGGAAGTCTTGGTTGAGAAACTGGCCCGTCAAGAAACTGGACCGATTGGGTGTATCCCATTGGATACGAATTCTGCCCTCGTGAAAAGGAGTATGCTTTAGTTGTCGTACCGAGTTCGAGGTTCCACTTCTGGATGGTAAAGTCCTTTTTGTCACTCCGAATCCAACAAGATGTTTATTATCAATAAACTCAAGTGAGAAAGTTTCAGTGAGTTCTGGAACAATATTGATAAAATTCGCATTGGGATTACTCTGTAAGCTTATATTATCCCTTTCACTACCACTCAAATATGAGGGTTCCATTGCAACCATAGTATTGAATTCAGGTAAAACCATTCAAATCCTCTGAGGTAACTTTTATCATCATCGTGAACTGTGTGTTTGTACTTGAAAAGAATTCTCAAGGCTCTATCGACATCATTAGACTCCCATGCGTTCCATGCCTCCTGGATATCTTTGATATATTCGATGCGTATTGTTCTCTGGCGTTGGGCCGCTCTTCCTCTGCCTTACTCAGGTTGGCAAGCTCTTTACTGAGAGTGGCAAGACGTTTACTTTCTTCTGCTTCAGTTTGTTTTTGCTGAGCTATCAGTTCCTGTTCTTTTGTTTTCTTCCTCTCTTCATTCTTCAGCCGCATCTCGTTCTGATATTTTTCTTCCGCCATTACCCTTTTTTGTGCCTCAATTTCTGAATTCTGACGTTCAATGGACCAGAGAACGGAAAAGAACATGACACTGATAATGGTCAGAAGTATAAAAGAAGCAGTTAACCGAGTGGATGTGCGATTTCGTCTGTAAAATAATTTTATTCTGCGAGAGAGAGACGGCCGTCTGATTGTAATGGGTCTATCCGAAGGTAGAGTCTTAGATTGTCTGCTAACTCTGATGCCGAAGTGAAACGGTCTTCAGGTTCCGGTTGTAAGCCAACCATCAAAATGGTTTCGAGTTCCCACGGTAAAGTTCGATTATGCTCTCTAGGCGGTTCAGGAAGCTTGCCAGAAAGCTGTTTGCGATGACAGTCAATGGATCTTGTTTGTCGTGATCAAATAATCGTTTTCCAGTGAAAAGTTCATAAAACGATGCTGAGAGCATGTAAATATCGGAGCTATATCCAATATTCTTAGCCACATCTTCGCCTCTCAAATGCTCTGGAGACATATAAGCTTGAGTTCCAAGGAGTAGGTCCCTTCGTTATTAATGTTCGGGATATTAAATCCAAGCGTGCAACGCCGAAATCCATCAAAACAAGACGATCATCCCCCGTAACCATCATATTACTTGGTTTGATATCTCGATGGAGCAGTTGCGATTTATGCACTTCGGCAAGTGCTTCTGCAGCCTGAATAAAGAGGTTTGCAATTCTACGCTGATGCTGCTCATTATTAGCGCTAAAGTCTACATTTAGATACAATTGGTCGAGTCTGTCCATCAATCCACTCCAAGCCGATATAACTCCTAACTGGAGGCCCTTGGCCCATTTAGATACCATTCCGATTTCTTCGTCGATGGATTTCTGGGTGGCGTCCATGGACCTTCTCCCGCCCCTGGGCCAACCAAATCCACTGATGTTAGGAGACTTGAGTTGGGAGAGATACTCTGCCTCCTTCCGGAATCGGAGATGATCTTCCTCGAATCGGCCGTCCTGTAATACCTTTATCGCTACTTTCCGACCAGTACTGATCTGTCTTCCGACGTGTACAGTTGCAAAACCACCTGATGCAATTTCCTGTCCAACGACGTAGTCGCCATTATAACACCGTCGTTTTCTACTCAGTGTACTTTTTCAAATATTGCCGAAGCGTTTCATCCTCATATTTCTTTTGTCCCAAAAGTGATTTGAATCCGGAAAGAATAGACGCAGCTCGATCAGGACAAGAATGGGAGACACCCTTGCGTGAAACAAATCGTGGAACTGATGAACGGTCCATTCCATTAAATGATAGAAGTTCGCCATTTATAATATTAAACCAAGGTCTCGGCCATTTTTTGGCAGGAATCGGCACTGTTCGAGTTGCGTTTTTCCAGAAAGAGAATATCTGGGACATGAGTATTGCCGCTTCATTCCACCATTCAGGATCTGTCGGACCATCGTGGCTGATGCGATTGCGAAGTGTGATACTCCAGTCAATTAACTGCCAGACTTCGTAATTCTTTCTATGGCCAGCTTTAACAAAATCACGAAATACTGTTGCAGACAATAATTCTTCGTTGTTTAGTTTTGCATTCAGACAATCAATAAATAATGAAAGATGTAGATAATTAGATAAATGCTCAAGCACTTCAGGTTGGCCAGTCGCCAGAACTTCGTAAGATCTTTTAAGGGACGAACATTAGCCCGTTCCATCTTCCGAATGAGGGAATCTGTAATCCATGAAGTGAATCTAGCCAGTTTCGGTGTATTCGTGGATGTGACTCTAAACTAATACCAGTGCGCTGCCAGTCAGTTAATGCCAGAGAGTACGTTCCCGATAGTCTCGTTCCAGGTGAGCTAAGGACGTTTCGAACATACTTCTCCGGAGATCCTTCCCATTTACCTGGTTTTGTTTTCATGCCGCTCTTTTCATTATCAGGGATAACTAAAGCTTAAATAACGCATTTATTTATGATTAACTTTAGGGATATGGGGACGACATGACCTAGCAAGTTCCTTGCCAAGTAATTAGAGTCTTGTTAGATCATTTAGTAACACGAAGATATCTGCATCGAATTATGGACTCTATGGATCGCCATGTAAGTGTGAATTCTTTGCCTAACACAAACCAGTTCACTAAGTCTGTGATAAAAATTTCTCACTGAGAGGAATTAGTATGCGCACCGCTACTTGTCCACCCGGCATAATTCCAGAGTTCTGGAAACTGACTGATACCAGCATATATTCAAGTACTTCAGCAACTCGTTGGGCATTCGATAATATTCGCGTATTCTCAGAAATTGAGATGCTATGCTGTCGTTGATGTTCGTCATGACAAAGATGATCCGCAATTGAAATCGAAGTACTTATTCCACTTGATTTAAAAAACTCTCGGACTATGCCTCCGTTTGTTGCAGAGAGCTTGTGCTGTAAACGCATCACCTCTCTCACGGCTGACTCGATTCCATTTGAGAACGCTTTAGTCAGAACTGAGTGACTGCTTGAAGAATAGGAAGAGTCACTGATATTTAAATGAGGCTCACCCAGAATAGATAGTGTTTCCCGTGATAACTCGGCAACCTTTGATAATAGTGGCCTGACTTCATCGATAGAATTTATCGCGGAAGGAATAAAGGCAATGGCGATTCCTCGACGGGACCATACTGCGATCATGTTTTCATCCCATCGGAGATGTCGTTCAGTAAAGTCTGTTGGTATTCCTCGAGAATGATCGGTATCAATGATTCGCCACAGGTGCTCACCAATTTGTTTGGAAACATCATTAGATAGAAGGTCAAAGTCCGTTTCTAACTCAATGGTTGCATATCGAAGAGATTTATACTTTATGGGTGGGGATAGTATTGTAGCCTCATTAATCGGAAGTGAGTGGCGAATACATAGGGAGTCGGATGCTTCTGTTGCAAAATCTTCGATCACTACATCACTTCGAAAAATTGACATTTCCAATTCGGATTGAACAATCTTTACAACAGGATCATCAGAGAGATCGGATGAGTTGCCTGGTGGGCCAATTAATGAACCTCGGTTGGGTGTAACAACAATAGTTGCCTGATAGTTGTGACCATCGAACCAGGGGTCATCGAATACCGAAGTGTCATTTCCTGCCCGTTTCTCAAAACCAGGTCGATTATGAACACCATTATTGGATTTGATCATGCTATGAAGAATAGAGTTGTAGGGCTGTTGAAGTGTTAAGGCTTCATGCTGTTGAAGCCTTGCCCATACGGAATATAGATGACAGTCTCCAGCTCTTTCAGGATCTAGTGAAAAGAAATATTCGCTGCTGTTAACAGGGGCATCAGATTTCTGATTTGTAAACGCGATCGCTGTAAAGAGAAAACCTTGACCATTCGAAGAGTTATCAATATCGAGTCTTGCCCACTCCTTAAACAACATGCATGCAGGATCTCGAATATAAAGACCATCCACCGGTATTCGTGTATGATCCGATGGGCCAAGATGCTCCGAGCTGACTTCGCCTGAAGGCGTAAGTAATGGTTTTGATTGTATATTCGGAAACCAGTCTTTGAAGGGAGTTGTCGACTGTTGAATGAAAACAATTGATTTTCGTGCACGTCGAATATCTTGTCCATATACTACTTCTTCCTGTTTCAATAATTCTTGTTCTAGAACAAAAATAGTACTTTTTTGCAATACAGCATCAAAAAATGGATGTTTCCTTGTGTTTGATATGTGTTCGGATCCCAAGGCCCCTATCTGTCGGACTACTTCGTCAAAAAACTCAACTGCTCCGTCAGATTCGGATGTGTAGTTCCTTCCACGATGTATGGCGGCGTATAGAATAGAGTGTAGAGCATGAACTCGCGGACATTTTAAACGTCGTCCATTGTCGATGCATGAAGCGTAGCTTGCTAAAACTATTGGCCAGTAGCGTTCGTCTGGAAGCTCTGAAACATCGGGAGAGAACCAATTAATCTCGTTCTTACTGTTGAACCATCCCTCTTTCTTCAAGCCGTAAGATTCCCACATATTATAAGGAATGCGTGGCATATTGGTAGTTGATTCGAGATTCCTGCGATCAAGATACATAGCACAGAATGCATCGAAATCAGGAATTCTGTGCGTAACAAACCATACATCCTCCATGTCTTGGAAGTGCTTAACAATGGTCTCGGCCTTATGTAATACTGCTGAAGATGCCGATGGAAACTGACCTCCGTAGTCACGATGATAGTGGTGATCAATAATCGGAATGGAACATCCAGCAATTCCCCAGCATCGTCCGCCAACGTCCAGAACGAGTTCATTTTCGAAAAGATGATCGCTCTCTTGGTCTTCTTTATCCCGATTTCCCTGTATTGAAGTAAAATTTGTGCCAAAGTCGACAAAGCGATAACGGAACCGCATAACGTGAGTCCTGTTCTTAATGCATCACTACTTATCTAGAAGTACAAAATATGATCGAGAAAACCTTCGTAGACGTGAATTATACATATGGATACTTAGTTGAAGTCAACTTAGATAAAGATATTTATAGGACATCATCTTTTTTATTCGTATATAAGCCGATCAGTCACAGAGAATTGTGTCTCGTAAAAATATTCAGACGACGTTGAAAACCAATGATTCCAAGAGGATGTGTTGCTAACAAACGGTGGATTTCGAACGATAATCATCATGCAGTAGCGGATTTCATCTTTAAACCGGCGATAAAATAGTCGTCCGAGTGCAGCGGTAGTGGTAAATGAGTCAGGGCATCGACATTGAGGGGAAGACCGATTAAAACCGCGTCGCGATAATAATATTTGAGCAGTGCACGGAGTCGATCGTGACACTCGATTATACCGGCGATACTTCCGACTTCATCACCGGGTTCACTAAATTGATTGTTGAGTCCCTGATGATTCCGTTCTAAATGGTAGTGGACAACGTATTCCCGCAGTGCTCGTTCGAGAGAATGTTGGCCGAAGAAGATAATCTTATTCAGGCACTCAGACTTCAGGCTTCTCATGAATCGTTCCAGATAGGCATTCATGTTGGGGCTCTTCGGTGGCAGTAGAATAGATTCAATGTCAGTTGTCTTTTTTAGATATGTGCGGAGTGGTTGAAAGCTACCATCGCGATCCATGATGACATGCGAGGCATCTTCCAGGAATTCATCACTTCCTGTCAGATTTCGAGCGACCTGAGTTACCCATAGTTTGTTAGGGTTTGTCGTGACTCCTACGATTTCGACTCGTCGTGATTTCAGTTCCATCACCACCCGAATGTAAAACGTCGTCAGCCTCATTTCCGTCCAGACTTCGACGGTGGTAAAATCGACAGCAAATATGGTTTCCCAATGAGCCTTGACGAATGTCTGCTAGGACATTGCAGCAGGGCGATCCGGGGCAGGCTCGATACCATTCGCTTTCAGGACATTCCTGACGGTCGTGTCTGTGATGTGGTAGCCGACATTTACCAAAGCACCCTGGATTCGATCGGCTCCCCACGTGGGAAGCTCTTTGGCAATTCTCAAGATGTGTTCGACGATCTCCTGTCGGATGCGAGGCCGATTGACACGCTTCTTCTCCGATGAGTAATCCCATTTCCTGGCGATCAATTCCCGGTGCCAGCGGAGAATCGTGTCGGGAGTGAAGGTCGTTCCGAATTCGCTCAGCAACTTCCGTCCAAGCACTTTACCTTTCAAAGTCAGACGTCGTCGCTGATCATCGGTGAGTAGGATGCGTTTCTTTCCAAGCTTTTCCCGGAGCACACGGTTCTCGGTTTTCAGATATTCGATCGCCTGTTGCTGCTGGCGATTCAGTCAACTGGCCAGGGCAAGAATAAGAAGATGCCAAGGCTGCATCAGTAAGTTCATCAATATAGCTCCAGAGCGAGAGGGGGGAGTTACTCTGGAACTCAAATCATGCTTTCGACTGACCGACCTCACGAATCGGATCTTACTGACAGTATCCACGATCGGTTAGAGAGGTGGTGATGATTGTAACGGCGAATGTCGTTGTCAGGTCGCCTGAAATTGGACGCTGTTCGTGTCTCATAGATGCCTTGTTTTGCAGTGTTTAGAGTTCGGCTGAGTTTTTTGACGGTACGCGGTTCAGTTATTCGGCAGACGACCCCCACACTGTTGACTTTGAAGCAAAATGACGGAGCTTATTAGGGAGTACAAGGGAGATGCGGAATGTCTCTCACCCCATCATCCTGACAAGCCAGGTGCGAAAGATGATTCATGTGACTGCACGGCGTTGATACTACTCGCGGCTTCAGGTGGGGATATTGGTGATATTGTAGTGGCGTTATGGAGAATTAACATGAGCAGCGATTTAAGGAAAATTATCGTTGACAGCATCAACAGCGGTGCGATGTTGCCATTTAGATTTGTATTTCGAAATAAAACCACTCTGACAGGAATCATAATTGGATTAAATTTTAGTGACGAGGGCGATTCTGTCACCATTGTGGATACGGCTTCCGATAGAGAAGTGAAAGTTCCCTTGGAAGACATCACCGAAATGGGACAACTTCGTTCGCAGCAATCCTAATTGGAGTAGTCAAATTGGATAAGAAGAAAATTGATGCTTTTCAAGATCGCAACAATGAGCCGCAAAGAGCAATTCAAAAGAGGAGGAGATCTAAACCGACAGACGAAGTGAACCAAACTCACAGATGTTGACGAAATTCTCAAATGGCTATACCAAGAATCCCAAATGAGAACAGCGAAAGAAGAGGAATGTCTGAAATATGCGAAGGAAACTCGAGAAGAAAGACAAATTGCCCAACAGATGCGTCAACAACTGGTGGATATTCAAAGAGCAAAGAAAACTTCTGACAAAAAATTGGCGGCTGCCAGGGATATTTTAGCCAATGTGGCATTAGATGGCGTTGTTGATCGAAAGAAGCTAGATTTTGTAATGAAGAATTCATGATTGACATTCACGTTCAGCATGAGAATAGAAACATCCATGTTCGTATCGTAAAAAACTCAGCCGACGTTGATAACCAATGATTCCATGAAGTTAAGTTGCTGCCGAATGATGGTTTTCGAACGATAATCATCAAGCTGATACGAAAATCATCATCAAATCGGTACGAAGATGATCGCGTATCGTGAAAATATTCAGTCGATGTTGAAAACGAATGATTCCAAGTGGTTGCGCTGCTGACGAGCGACAGATTTGGGGCGAGATTCGGTTTCCCTTCTGACGAATGGTGTCCAAATTACCTTGAAAAAGATATCGTTGGCGCGCCTGTAGCCGAGAATGGTGCATGAGAATTGCGACCGTCGATTGATTCAGTACTACGCTGCGTCGCGATAGTAATACTTCAGCAACCCACCAAGGCGTTCGCGGCATTCGATCTTTCCTGCGATGTACCCGGTTTTATCTCAGGCTCAAGATGACCAACTTGTGCGGTTACTCCGTTGTAGGCTTCTCATTCACCCTGCCAGAGAAGCTTCCTTTATTCTTGATATAACTGGTATTCGAAACTACTCAAACTCTTCGCCCCATCTTTCTTTCATCGCTTTGCGGAGCCCTTGCTCCAATGCCTCCAGATATTCAGTCAGTGTTTTCTTGCGATCACGGATTTCAATGATCATTCCACCGCAATCATGGGCCATTGCCTTGGATCGGGTCCACCCCTGGTCTCCAATCTCGATCCAGCCATGTTCTCTCCAGGAGGCAATCGCCGGGAATCGTTCGTCCAGATCTTCCATCTCTTTTCTTGTCTCCCTTTCTCTGAAAGCTTAATCTCAAATTGATTCAAGAGCAGTTTTCAAATCATCATGCTCAAATGCCGATTCCATGCGATTGATTTGTGATTTCGGAATCCCCACCGTAGCGGCTTCCTGCCGCCAGCCTGATACTGCCTGTCCAACTTCACGTGCAATTTGTTTTGCTTCTGATTCATTAAGTTCAAAGTACGCTGCGACGCTGAGCGCCAATTCAAGCGAGGCGGTACCATCATCCAGATCGATGTTGGTGGATAGATATCTTGGCTTGAGGTCAATTGGAACAGGGTTCAGGTCGTATGCAGGTGACAACCTCCATCCAGAGGTCCCTTCGTAGAGGAAACCATGATTCCTCAGGTGATCGTCAATATTGGATATCAGGATGTTGAAGACAATTCGTCTTCACAAAGCATGCATATCGACGATGGGGGCCGCGCCATATTGACGTATTGCATCGACGATCTCAAGGTAGCTTCGGCGCTCGTTATCGCGGGCGTCCAGCATGATCATGGCTGAAAGAAATTGAATTCGTTCATTGACTCCACGATCAAAACGTCGCAGTAAGAGGACAGGAACTTCTCCCACGTTTTCGATTCGCCAGTCTGGTACTGTCAGGCCTGCTTTGCGTGCCAATCCCAGGGCGACTGCCTCCCATCGCACGATGTCGATTTCATCATCACGATGAGCAAATTTGGCAATCAGCAGATGGCCGTCATGATCTCTGACAGAAGCCTTCGGTCTTGCTCCCCCCAGAGACGATCCGGGAGCCAGAAGTAACCGTAATTCTTCGGCAGTGTTGCTCTCATCTGCAATCTTTTCTGCGGCGGATAGTAAACGAGGTAGCTCTACTAGTGGTGGAATCCGCACTCCCTCTGCTTCAGTGAAAAAGGGCCTCCTTCGGATGTTGAGAAACGGAGTGCTCCCTGTCGAGCTTCATCATCGACTCTCAACAGAAAATCAATCTCCTGTAATGTTCTAGGCGTCTCTCCTGCCTGCAGTGCTCGCTGGCGTTCTGCTCGCCGCATTAATGTTCTCCCCCATCGGTCAGGAGCGGAGTCTCCCAAGGCACCAAAGATGGCTTTGTCACCCGCCGAGTGAAAGGGGCCGGGTCCCAGACTGAGAGCAGGTTCCAGTGCGAAACGTTCTTGATGGGAGAGCCAACCCTGATCGTATTCAAAGGTGGCACTTTCACGAGGCCCGAGCGAGCGAGCCCAAAGCCTTCCAACCAGTATGGGAGATCCGGCAAGGTCGACGTAGACAAAAACTTCTGTTTCCATGACTACTCGGACCGCTTTCGTTTCGAGCGGATACGTTGTGGCAATCGCTCTTCCTCCAGGGCGAGTCCAACTTCGTCCTCTCGTACATCGACGAGCTGCCCAATTCTATCCACCATCCCGAGAACAAACAGCACAGTCACGTACGTACCCATTGCAACGCCGGGTTCCCCTTTTTCCACTCGATTGAGAGTCATACGACTGATAGACGCACGCTGGGCCATGACCGCGACCGGTATGCGACGTCTTCGCCGTGCGGCGGCAATATCTCGCCCTAATTTACGCATGGCCCGCTGGGCGGGAAGAGGGAGAGTAGACTGGCTCGACTTCATGATAAGTCTCAAATCTAATACACTTAGATAAATAATGTCTAATATTATATACCATAAATGGATCGATCTTATCTTTGTTTTACACAAACTGCCGAAGATTTGAAGATTTACTCGTAAGTTCTTATCCGGCATGAGCTTGAGTTTATCACTCTGTTGTCAAAATTTTCAAACAACTCATTCAGCGGATAAGGGGAGGGCGAGCAAAAAGAACGACAATCTCAATTCAGGAGAGCAGAGGAGTATCGTCGCATTACTGAAAATGGTTGGTGAAGAACACCAAGGTGTTACCTGAAATGTTACCTAAACG
>JAWKUC010000025.1:0-22944 GCA_041398805.1 Planctomycetaceae bacterium
CGCGCGATCCCGGTCCTCAATTTGCTCCCAGGCATATAAACCCGCCAATGTTAACTGCTCACTGGTCGTTTTATCCGGTTTCTGTTCCAGTTGTTCAACCTGCTCTTTTAGGAAATCAGCAGGTATAAAATCGCCGAACATCAACAGCTCAGAGAGAGTCGCATTCTGTTCCTGTAACGCTCTGGAAATCTGATTTAATTCACTCTCTTCCAGTATGTCGAGATAATGAATTTCGTAGTCCGTGATTCCTTTCTGATCAGGAACATGAGTAGGCATTACAAAGTTGTCCAGCAATTCTCTCAGCTTTTCGCCTGTTTTTCCCGTGGGGATGGAGCCTGAATAAGACCTCGAATTGTTGCCCATTGTTCCCTTTGCTTCCTCAACCACGGCTCCTCCCTGGCCAAAGCGAAAACCACTTTTCGGATAGGATTGGCCATTAATATGAATCTCCTCCAGTTGTCCATTCCGTTCGAACTCTCTCTCCAGGTGAAACCACTTTTTATAGTGATACTTGATAAATTCGTTTTCATCGTGGACGAACATCACGGTTCGCTTGAATTGAAACGCTCGATCCAGTGGGTACTCGTGAAACCGATGATACTCCCTGGGGTTCTCCTGAAACCGTTGCAATAGATTCTGTTTTCCCGTATAGGGTCGTGCTTCGACAAACAGCAGACGGTCGTTCCCTTTGGCCATGGAGACCCCGATCGGTGTGGGTAACTTGTGCCACCCCTGCTCCGTAAGCTCAGTTTCGATTTGTCCAGCGTAAGAAGTTGCCTCTTCCGGTGTCAGCCCCAGGTTCCAGAGTGTCTGATTCGGTTTCAAGTACCCATGGGTCTGTTCGTGCAGCTCTAGCCCGGCCTTCTGCAGGAATTTAAACTCGGGAGGTTCCTTCAATGCAGGTTGATAGAGTAATTGACGCTCATCCAGTTGATGTCGCAGTTTCTGAAGTTTTCCCAGCCCAGTAAACAAACTAGCGAATCGATACCGGAGTTGCTCTGATAGAATTTCCAATCGGGCTCTTGCAGGCATCGAATCATCGTATTCCTGCACACGAATCAAATAATTTAGATCGAATTGCCTCAGTCTTCGCGAATGCCCTATGTCCCAACCAAGCGGATGAATTGCTGGAGAAGTATAAAGTCGAACATGGTATTGACTCTCAAGGTTGTCTGATTGCTGAGCAGATTGCGCTAACTCAAAAAGTTCAATGACCATATCTGGTTCTGGCAGATCGGGGGAACGTTCCGACTTATCAAAATAAATCTCTATGGTCTCTCCCAACCCGTATTGGTTACAGAGATTGACTAATTCTTTCGCCAGCAGTTGCATTAACAGATTATGGGAGTGTATGTAAATTACTATGCGGCGTTCAGAGAAATAGAGACTGTCAGGCATGTAGAGCGATTCAACGATGCTGTCCTCTACCCTTTCATTATTTTCTTCGAATATTCTATGCTTTTCCACCATCGCGAAGTCACCCAGGTGCTCGATAGAGAATTCGTAGTCCGTTTCATAATTCCGCTTGGTAGAAACAGGGAGATAAGCCAGGCCCCAGGAAGCGTGATAATCAATTTCCAGATCACCTGACTCATTTCGATCGAGAACCTGAGGAACTCTAACCAGCATCGGTCGGCTGATAAACCAGATCAGCGAATAAATAACGACCACAGATAGAACAAATAACAGAAACAAACTGACTAGAATTCGACGAATTCTCCCGGAAGGTTTTGTTTCATTTCTCTCAGAATCTTTAGAATTAACAGAAGCCAAGGGATACTCTTTCTTACGTATCTGAAAACAACAAGACCTATCTCATACTGACACCAGATATAATTCGATTTATTACTTTACCATTCGCTCAAACTTCTCCACGATCCATTCATTTTCCGGAATGTTCTTCAATGCTTCCGGTGGTGTGTAACCCTCTTTAGCGATAACTGGAACTTCGACATCATCCAGATTCGGCCATCCATCTTCTACGTACCATCGCAGAACAAGTTGCTCCTCCACGATTTTCACCTCACAGTGCACGCGACATATCACCCGGGTCATGTCTGTCTTCGTGATGCCAGCCTTCTGTTGCGATTCCGCCGTCAATTTTTCTCGCCTGACACAATCTGATTTCGCTGACGGGGCCTGACTCTGAAAATGTATGAGGGAATCGCATGATGTGCCCCGTCATCTCCAGGTCTGCTCTTCCATCATTAAATTTCAGTTTGCTATCAACCCACATCCAATTCCCTTCGTATGGATCAAACAGGCTCTCCGTTGAAGGCCCGCCAAATGCAGTGCCGGTTTCCGGGTCTGTTATTTTCCCCGTGCTCCATTCCTCCCCATCCATGTCATCCATCAGGAGATCGTCATGGATACCCTCCAATCGGAATTCGCCCATGTCGGAACACCCAGATAACATATAGATTCCCAGGACCAGCAGAGAGAATGCGAATCGTATCATTGCCGCCTCTATTACTAAGCTTGATTGTTTCTCTGAATTCTCAACTCAGATTTGTATTGATGGTAATAAAACCTCGCTCTGATTATTCAACCTCATTCAATCTGGAAAAACTAATCTTAGTGCTACTATTTCCACAATAATCCATCAAAAAGTCAGAGGACTTTTACGCTGTGAGATTGAATGAGTTGATGGGGTTCTGCTTGTCAGAGGTTTTCCATGTCTGTTTAATAGATGTAACTCTCTTTCAAACTGAAATAATCTTCCTTCCTGAATGAGTAAGACTGATGCGTGCCAGATTCCTCAAGACAACAATCTACTCACTCGCCATTATCGGACTACTTTTTGTCTGCGGCTCGATACATCTTTCTGCCTCAGAAAGTCCTCGCCCGAACATTCTCTGGATCAGTTGCGAGGATATCAGCCCGCATCTTGCCTGTTATGGGGATCCGCATGCGATTACGCCGAACCTTGATCAGTTAGCGACAGAGGGAACGCGGTATACGCATGCCTTCACCACGGCGGGGGTTTGTGCACCCTGTCGCAGCGGAATCATCACAGGGGTTTATCAATCGTCTCTCGGCACGCATCACATGCGGTGCGAGGCTCAGTTACCAGGTTTTGTGAAAACGTTTCCGACTTATCTTCGCGATGCGGGGTATTACTGCACGAATAACAGCAAACAGGATTATCAGTTCAAAACACCCAATGGAACCTGGGATGAGTCTTCAGGGAAAGCACATTGGAGAAATCGCAAGGACAAGAATCAGCCTTTCTTCGCTGTCTTCAATTTCACCGGTTGTCATGAATCGGGTATTGCGAGTAAGAACAAATATATTTCTGTCACAAAAGACCTGAAACCGGAAGAACGCCAGAACCCGAATGCCCTGACGACCCTTCCTCCGTACTACGCCGACACTCCCATCATTCGTGAAGACTGGAAACGGAACTACGAACTAATCACCGCCATGGATCACTGGGCAGGAGATTTAATTGACCAACTCAAAGAAGACGGGCTTTACGAGAACACGATCATTATGTTCTGGTCAGATCATGGTGTCGGATTACCGCGGGCCAAGCGCTGGTTGTACGATTCGGGAACACACATCCCGCTCATCACGCGGATCCCTGAGTCGTTCCGGGTCGATGATCAGGGAAAACCGGGGACAGTCACCGATCAACTCGTGAACTCGGTTGATTTCGGCCCGACCGTACTAAGGTTGGCTGGCGTCGAGGTGCCTGAGCATATGCAGGGACAACCCTTCATGGGAGCAAACCTTCCAGCACCGCGCGACTATGTCTATGGTGCTCGCGATCGAATGGATGAGCGGTACGATATCATCCGCATGGTGCGTGACAAAAAGTACAAATACATTCGCAACTATGAACCGTGGAAACCAATTCTGGAGTACGTCAGCTATCTCGAACAGGGTGCGACGATGACCAATCTGCGAGAACTGTTCTTGGCTTGCGAACTTCCACCAGAAATCGAAAAGCTCTTCACTGATTCCAAAGCCGTCGAAGAACTTTACGATTGCGAGAATGACCCTCACGAAGTTCACAACCTGGCAGGTAACCCGGAGTATAAAGAGAGACTCGAAAAGATGCGGGCTGAGCATCTACGCTGGATGGAAGAAATCCGGGATGTTGGTTTGATTCCCGAGCCGATTCTGCATCTTCGTCGTGAGCAAGTCGGTAGCGAGTACATGATTCTCAGACAACCCGGCAGTCTTGAATACATGCAGACACTGCTTAAGTTCGCCAATGGGGCCGTCGATGGAGATCTTTCGTTACTCCGCTCGGGACTGAACGACCAGGACAATGTGATTCGTTACTGGTCCGTCACCGGGCTGGGAAATCTGGCGAAGAAAAAAGAGACTCTGACAACTGATGTCGAGGCCATCACTGACCTTGCCTTACATGACGACACCCCCGTCGTACGCATTCAGGCGGCACGTGCTCTTTGTTATCTGGATCAGACAGAGGTCGCCCTCCCCATTCTGCTGGAACTGCTCGACAGTGGGACACAACCTTTCGATAGTAGCACACAGTGGAACCGCGTCTATGCCGCCACTGTTCTGGACGAAATCGACGAACAGGCACGCCCAGTCGTCGAGCAAATGAAAGTCGGTCTGGAGCCTGTCCAGGGATTTCATTCCAACGGGAAGTATCGGGTCCGAATCATCAATAGAGCACTGAACCAACTCCTGGGTACCAAAAACAGCGTCGAGTAAACCCTCCGAGCAAATCCCTCTCTTTCTGAGAAATCGCTCCGACAGATCT
The DNA here is from genome assembly GCA_041398805.1 of Planctomycetaceae bacterium. Lineage (GTDB taxonomy): Bacteria > Planctomycetota > Planctomycetia > Planctomycetales > Planctomycetaceae > Polystyrenella. The sequence goes on from JAWKUC010000025.1 coordinate 4,739, forward strand.
TGTCGTACTACACCAGCCCGTTATGCTAATATATAAACACCTCTGTGCTGATCGCTCGATCAATCAGCTTCAATCACATCCCGGCGGGCTGCTAAGGAGATTTTTATGTCACTGTTTCACAAAGCTTTTGCCGGAGTTATCGCCTTAAGTTCCGCTTTGGCCATACCCGCTTATTCGCAGGAGCGTGCGGGGTTCACTTCCTTCTCTCAAACACCTTCCGCGCGGAATCCTGATGCAATCACAAGTCACTATATCATGGGACAGAATGTCATGGGATTGATCTCTCCTGATGGCAAAACTCTGGCTGGCATGGGAGTCGATTCGGGGAAATGGGTTTCTGTCCCCCTCAAAAATCAGTTCGGTAAAGCAATCATCATAGCTTCTAACAAACTGGTCGTCTGCAAGGATGACGAGAGCATTCATGTCCTCGACAGTACGGGCAAAGAATGGAAATCAATCAAACTGCAGGGAAACACAGTCGAGAGTCAACCAATTGTAGGCAATGAATTGGCAGTCATCCGGGTGGAGAACCGAATCTACGCCTATGGGTTGGGAGCGACTTCCTGGAGTGAGTTGTCCCTACCTGAAGACCAAATTGTCGAGCCACATATTTCCTCAAACTATGTTCAGGCCTACTCTCCCAATTATATCTACACCTACACCCGAGCTTCGAATGCCTGGACCGGAATCCAATTAACGGGGACCTCTGGAGGCATTCAGATTGATAATTCTGCATCCGAACAGCCATAACCTATACATAAGAATACTTTCCGGCGGGATTTCAAGCCTAATTTCTGATGCTGTGACTTCTCATCTGCCGATCAATCTATTAGGATGCCGATCCGTTATTTTTGTCTGATACTTTGACAACACACCGAAGTTTACCCTCCGATGGCCAAAACTCAACGTCCACTGAAAAAAGCAAATCACGGCAAGCGCCCCGCCAGTGCCAAAGCACGCAAAGCCAAACGGGCTCATATTAAGCTGACAACTCACTAGAAGTAGTTTCAAAACCCTCTGACGGGTGGCACTTGACCTTGTTTTCAAGACAGGAACAGCCACAACCGGGTTTTGAAATGGCTTTCAGGCAGTCATGACTTCGAGCGCCCTGTGCAACAGATTCCTGCTGCATGGGGCAATCGCCGAAGGGAAACGATGTCCCTTCTGAATTCACTGCCCCTGCTCTCCCGATAATGCTGGGTTCGCTGCGAGAGCTGGAAAAGAGGCCTTTCCCCTGTTGAAGCAATCTCTGCTTCTCACCCCTGATGTCACCTTCCCCTGGTCGACACGCTCGCACTCTGCAGAGCGATCCCTTGTCAGCATGGATGCTGTCGCCTGTAAACGAACCTCAACCAGCAGCTTTTCCCGTACCTGATGATCATGGTGCGGGAGATTCATTGATGAGGATTCGTCTCTAACCTCCCCGGAACAGACCATGTCTTCCGAAGGACACACTCCTTCTACGGACAGGTTCCAGGCCCCTCAACATCTGAAGGAATTACTGATGCTACGCCCCCTGTTCTGTTTTATGCTGATGACTCTCACCACTCTTTTCTCACCCGCATTCACCCCACACGCTGCAGCGGCCATCAAGCCCCCTGCACACGCAGAAAAAAATGAACCTCAAATCGAGGTCCGACAAATCGGTTCCCTCGACTGGCATACCGATTACGGTGCTGCTTACAAAGAGGCGCGACTGAGCAAAAAACAACTGCTCATCTGTTTTGAGCTGAAAACTGAGGAAAGCCAGTCCAACTTTGAGCAGACTGTGCTCGCCAGTGAACAACTCAGCGATGATCTCGATAAATTCACCCGAGTTGTGCTTCCCACTTCCACAAACGTACCAGGTAAGGAAGAAAACTTACTGGAACATGCTTCCTTCCATCACATGCATCGCTCTCCAGGAATTGCTGTCCTGGATTTAACGAATGAAGAATCCCCGCTGTACAGTTTACTGGTTTCCGCACACCCCTTCAGTTACGAGCGCGCTTATTCGCTCGATGAAGTGAGCACAATTCTTTCACTTCCAAGCGGAACGATCACTCAGCGGACAATGATCTACGCCCTGAAACGTCACCCGGAACGCCCTCAGTCTGTTAACGCGGTTCCACATAACTACCTGATGCATATGTCGAATGTGAATTCATCCACAATGGCACGCATGCACCAGGTGGGACACCACAACTGGACCAACCGGTTCCATCAGATTAACGGAGCTGTCGGTGGGCTCTCCAGCGAAGTTGCCGTCAGTGGAAATGGTTACACACTTCTGGATGTTGCCAACAGTTGCATTCGTACCTGGCGTTCTTCATCAGGACATTGGAACTCCATGCGGAAACACCATCGCTACTATGGCTACGACATGGTTCAGAGTTCAAATGGCACCTGGTACGCCACAGGGATTTTCGTCGACTAGTTCATGTGAATAATAAGAACTGATCCTGACATACAAAAAGCCTCTCCTGAATTTGTTTCAGGAGAGGCTTTTTTGTGGTAGATATCAGCAAGGACTATTTCAAGGTTTTGACCAGTACCCAGGCTGGACTTTGACCTACTGGCCAGGTGGCAAACTGTGTCAGAACACCTGTTGCAGGATCAATTCGGTAAGCGGCCAGTTTGTGAGAATTCTGACCCGCTGAGTAGACAAAGCTTCCAGTCGGGTCGAGACCAAACTCACGTGGCCAGGCTTCGGTAGAGACCTGTCCCAGGCTGGTCAGTTTTCCAGTTGATGAATCAATGGAGTACATCGCCAGGCTGTCATGTCCCCGATTGCTGGCATAGATGTATTTACCATCGGGTGTAATCTCGATATCCGCACAATAACTTTTTTCAGTATAACCTTCGGGTAAAGTGCTGATCGATTGAATCTGCGTGAGGGCCCCGGTTGATTTGTCCCGTTGAAAGACATCTACATGACAGTCATGCTCATTCACAAAGTAGACAAAACTATTGGTGGGATCGAAGGTGAAATGGCGAGCGCCGGATTTTTCAGCAGTCTTCACATCCGCAGGTTCCAGAGGGGTTAACTCCCCTGACTCAACATTAAATTTAAACTGTTGAATCAGGTCGGCCCCCGTGTTGGGAATGTACACATTCTGATTATCCAGATCGACCCGAATCGAATGCGGATGACGTGTTGAGTCCACAACGCAGACTGGCTCTGGTTTGAGAACTCCATCCTCTCCAATCGCATAAACCGCAGCTTTAGCTTCCCCGTAATAGGCGGTGAGCAGAAAACGCCCTGTTTTATCCGTGGCGACATAGACAGGATTCGCCAGGACCGGTGTGCGTCCGAGCTCAGTCAATCCACCAGTTGATTCATTCACCTGATAAGCGACAACTTCATTATTCGTACGCACAGCAGCATATAAACGAGTTTCATCATTGTTTAATGCGAGGGCTCCTGCTCCACCACCTGTATCGACCGATCCCACTTCATTGGCAACACCTGTCTGGGGATCCACACTCCATAAAGCAATTCGATCCTCTCCTCCGATCGAAAGGTACATCATCATTCGCTCAGCCTCGCTGGCTGGTAGACTTTCAGAACACATAGTCAATCCCATCAAACAAACCAGAGCACAAATTGCAAAACGCATACGGATTCTCCGGAACATAATTGAGTGAAGTCTTTCTCAACAGATTCAATAAGAAGCCTGACAACACATTATTGCCTGGCAATCATCATGGATGAGATTCAGAAAAACTTCAGGAACAGGTGAGGTAAGGAGTGCCGATAAGAAAGCCACTTCCCCGGAGCTGATCATGACAAACCAGCTGACTCCAACCTAACACAAGACCCGAGCCCTCTCAAGACAGGGAAGATGAACATCTTCACGCGCAGTAAAAAACCACAACCGAACCTTCCAGTGCGAAGTTCGGTTGTGGTTTTGGTTTTAACCTGGCTGAATTCTCAGTTGAGTCGAAAACTGTAATTCTTAAATCGAAGCCCGTTCAAGCATCCGAGCACCGTATTCCCAGAAGTCATTATGGACCTGACGCGAACGAATGATTTCGACGAGGAACCATAAGCTTCCCGTTTTTTCGGGGTCGAGGCACATCAGATACTTACCGTGCTTGAGTGCACCGGGGTAAATGAATGAGACGCCTCCCTGAGAGATATTGCGCGACCAGACGGCAAAGCTGGTGCTTTCCCGTGATTCTCCCACCACACTTTCTGCCTGGGGAATGAAGACGGTCATTTTGGTGCGGTAAGGTTTACGGACGTATTGGCGTTTCTGGGTATGATGGCCCTGCATTTTGGAATCCCAGCGATCAAGCATCGCGAGAACTTCCTCTGCTGCTCTATCCAGTTTTTCGCCTTGTTTCATGCTACTCATAACCATGTGACCTCAAAAAAGTCGCATACTGAAGTTGTCAATCATATGATTTTTTATGTGTTCCTGATCCTACTGAGGACTGACATCGAACCGAGAAATTCAGGTTCAAGAATCGTCCAATTCAGACTTCAGGATGGGTTCTATTAAAACTCTTCGAAAAGTTCTGCTGAAAATGACATTTCGTTCTTACCGGGTGTAGGTAATGCTTGCTGAACCGACAGTTCGGTATCCGTCAAATCGATGATTGATTCATCGGCATGGGGATCCGCTTCAGAACCATCAGAATTCTGTAACAGCTGTACGATCGGTTTTGTATAATCTTTACGATTGGCTCGAATGACACGCGCACAGATCCATCACTCAGTGTGATGAAAGAGCCAATTGGGAATAAGGACTGAATTTTCAACAGGGCACGCATCACATCCGGGTCCAGAGATCGCTCTCTGGAGAGGTGCAGCATGCATTCCATCGCCCCATAACGGGTAACCGCTTTTCGCCAGGGACGATCAGAAGTCAAGCTGATGAAGATGTCCGCTACGGCAATAATTCGGGCGAAGATGGGAATCGAATTCCCTTTTCGTCCACGTGGGTAGCCACATCCATTGTATTTTTCGAGAACCTGGTAAACGATCAGCGGGACGATCTTGGGGACTGATGGAATTGCCTGCAGCATTTCCATCGAGTAAATCGGATGTTTCTCGATTTGCAATCGTTCCAGGCGGTTCAGTTTCCGTGGTGCGTTACGCAATTCGGCAGGAACATGAACCATGCCCCAGTCGTGAGTTAATGCGGCAATTCCCAGATTTTTGATGTTCTCGGCATCGAAATCCATTTCAATTCCGATGGCCATTGCCAGTAAAGCCGACTCAAGTGAATTGGCGGCGATGTCATCTGGTGCATTTTTGCCAATCGCTGAAGTAAGCACGTTGTCGGTATCAACAGACATCTCTTTCAGATAACAGGCTGCCATGCTGGCTACGGCATCGCAATCGGTCAGATTGCCGTGAGTTGCATCCGTGAGCAACCCACCCAGCACTTTACTGTTTTGCTGGTGCTGTTCTGCCAGGCGTTCGGTCTGCTCTTCATCATATCCATCGCGACCATGCACTACGACGGATTGACTGAAAGCTGGCCCTGTATTTTTAACGTTCATCAACCCGTTATCAAGAATCATATCGATCTTACGGGTGAGAGTTTCGTCAATCTGAAACTTGGGCGTCTCTTTAACGTCTACATTACGCAATGTCAGTTTGGAAAGGTCGTCATCGTTAATCTGAATCTGTCCACCTTCGGCCCGATTTTTCAGATTCGTTTTAATTTCGGATGTAATGACCTGATTCTCTGCGAGCAGCAATACACCATTTAAGTCATAAATTGGCGAATTCGTCTTTCTACCGATGATCAACTCATCAATAGAAAGAGTCGTGCGTTTCTGTTCCACAGGAGTAGTTGTTCCAGGTGTATCCTGTTTCTTGGCTACGTCCACGGACATTTCTATTTCCAATCTTCTTGCCGGATTTGTTCAGGGAGATCTTAAGAGAGTATGAAGTCGATTCACCCATTCCACACAAACACAATGCTGTATGAGCTGGAGGGGAGATCGACTGGTATTGAGGGTGAGCGTTTGTAGAACCACAACTCCAGTAATGCGGAATCTCCCTCTGTACGAAAGGGTATTCAAACCTAGGTCTCTGGTATTTTTTTGCTGTTTAAAAATTGAAACACAAAGGGAATTCACAGCTGGTTTTGGATGTCCGCTTTCATAATTCATAAAATCGGCACAAACCTTCCCCCCTCTTTTCCGTCGGTAATTCACCTCACCGAATGTGATGAGATATCTCATTAATCCGGGGAATACATGTACCCCGCCCGTAGCCATAACTGTATCCAGCCCCGTCGCATAGGCTGGATCTGCTGATCACCAGATGACAAGTAAAAGGCCAACCGTCATAACCGGTACAACCTGAATCTATTACCTTCTAAGAAAAATTTCCCAACTCAAAATCTATCTTTTCCCCGACATGTTGATTTATGGAAACCTAGGTTTGGGTAGTTATGACCCCCTTACCCAAGACCCAGGTGTATTATGAAATCAGCCGTATCAGCAAGCATGACATCCCAGATCGTTAATCCGATTATTTCAGCCACCGTCGACACATTCAGCATGATGCTCGACAGCACAATTACACGCACAGGCCTGGGACTGAAAAAACCAGACACACACTTCCATGACATTACGGCCATTATCGGTCTCTCTGGAAAATCTGCCGGCTCATTCTGCCTCAGTTTTCCAGCTTCAACGGCCTTTGAAACGGTCCATCGAATGTTGGACATGGAAGTTCAGGAAGTAACTCCACTTGTTTGCGACACTGTTGGTGAATTTGCCAATGTGATTGCAGGAAGTGCCAAAGATAAACTCGCCTCTCTCGAACTCGAGATGGGCCTCCCCAACATTGTGCATGGTAAATCGCACAATGTGGAATTCCCTTCCAGCTCACAACCGATGCTGGCAACATTCGATTCTGAAGTCGGGCCATTTATGCTCGCTTTCGGGTTCGTAGAACGTGGTTAATCCCACACTACTGAACTGAATAAATCAACTTTTCCACACTTCTCAACACTTAAATCCACTTCTTCTTTTCTTTGAAGATCTTCCTAAAAAGGACTTTTTCATGAACGTACTGATTGTCGACGATTCAGAAATGACACGTATGGTTGCCAAGAAAACTTTGAAAGCTCTTGGTATTGAAAACATTTTAGAGGCTGAAGACGGCAAAGTTGCAGTAGAAGTCTTCAACTCTAACGAAATCGATGTTGTCTTCAGCGACTGGAACATGCCCAACATGTCTGGTTTGGAACTCCTCCAGGAAATCCGTAAAACCAACACCACTGTTCCAGTCATCATGATCACCACTGAAGGTTCACGGGGCAAAGTGATGGAAGCGATTCAGCACGGTGTTTCCGACTACCTGGTGAAACCTTTCACTCCAGTTGCTCTGAAAGAGAAACTGTCCAAGTGGGTTCAGACAACCGCCTAGTTATCGACTTGAGTTTGAATCGGATTAATTAATTCGATTCAAACTCATTACTGGAATTCGCAGTACCCCGGTCAATCGACCGGGGAGGACTGCCTGATCTACTGACAATTAACGATTCAGTAGAGACTGTGAATAAAAACATGCAGAGAGAGTCCATCGACTGCTCCCTGGAGGCTTCAAACCTCAATTAGATTTTGACCGTAGACTTGATTTACCTGCACTGACTCTTCATCCCAGGCCTCCCTGGCCTCTACTTTAAACTGACAACCCCTAAGGTGATTTCATGGCCGATCTAAATTTCAATCAGGATCTCGAACTGGACAATGATCCGCAGCTCTATGAAATGTTCGTAGAGAATGCGATGGATTTACTTGATCAGATCGAATCTGACTTGTTAATCCTGGAAGAAAACGGAGAGCATCTTGACAATGCGATTGTCAATAAAGTCTTCCGTTCTGCCCATACAATTAAGGGAGACTCTGGTTTTATCGGTCTTGATAAAATCGGAAAGTTAGCCCACGCCATTGAAAACGTGCTTGATGCACTGCGTGATGAGCAACTGACTTCCTCTCCCGCAATTATTGATACACTGCTGAAGTCATTCGATAAACTTCGAGACATGTGCTCGGATCCGATGGCTTCGGAAGATGCCGACATCGAGGGTTTTGTCGAGCGATTGCATGGCATCTGGGGACCCAACGGTGAAGGACCAGCAGCTCATGCTCAACCTGCTCCAGCGCCCGCGCCAACTCCAGCACCGGCTCCTGTTCAGGAAAAGCCTGCTCCTGCACCCGCTGTAGAACCTCTGGTCCCTGCTGCATCTCAGCCTTCAGCGACTGAAACACCCAAGGTTTCCAGCAAACGTGTTCCTCCCGATGCACGAATTCTCGTGATCGATGACGACCCGACTATTTGCCGACTCGTTCAGTTCTGGCTGGGCAAAATCGGAATCTGCTGTCACTGTGCGACCACAGCTGATGAAGCTCTGGAAATGATGGGCAAGCAGATGTACTTCATCGCTATCTGCGACATCAACATGCAGGATGTGACCGGTATCGACCTGATTCCCCGCTTGAAAAAGCTGAACCCGGTTGTGCAGGTCATCATGTTGACTGGAAATGCCAACACAGAAAATATCGTCGCTTGCATTGAACGGGGAGCTGTTGACCGGCTCTCTAAAACAAACGACTGGACATCAATCGTTCGTCCTGTAACCGACGCCCTGGAACGCTCCGTCCGCTGGAGTGCTCTGGTAAACAAGAAAATCTGAAAATAATCACGAATTGCGTGATATCGTTCTGAAATCATCGCCCTGAAAAGAGAGGCCATCCTCTTTTTTCAGGGTTTTTTCATGGTCTCCCTCTTTCACGAAGACAGAGAACAGGAAACAGAACGATGTCCAAAAGAATTTCACATAGCTTGATCGACCCCTGGCTCGGCCCCCGGCTGAAAGCCTTTTATCCGCATCTGGCCATTCCCCGGCAATTTCCGCCGGAAGGAATTATCCTGGTTGGTCACTTGTGTGCCATCGCCGGTGGAGTCGGTTTCGCCTTTGCAACTTCCACCTGGTGGGGGGGGTTACTCGCCGCCATCGGTGTCGCCGGCAATCATTTCGCCGACTGCCTCGACGGTACCCACGCCCGCTCAACTGGCCAATGCCGTAATGGGGGCGAACTACTCGATCACTTTACCGATCCCATCTCGTTCTGCTACTGGATGATTGGTATCTCAATTGCCTGTGGACGACTCGATTTTGCAGTCGCCCTGGTTCTGATCCTGATGGCAACCGCTGTGCTTACCAATATCAAAGCCAAAATGATCGGTGAATTCACCCTCGCGACATTTGGCCCTACCGAGTTCAAAACCATTCTGTGTGGATTCGGGCTATTTCTCTCAAGTTGGAGTCTACTGCAGGGAATGACAATGCTTCCGATCATCGCCTTCTGGTTCGCCGTGGTTTTGATCGCAGTCGGCTTGGTTCAACTCCTCGTCAACCTGGTTCGAGCTGTCAAAGAAGTTAACGAGAATGGTGCCGCTCCCGATACCAGCGAGTGGGACAACACCCGTAGCAAATAATCATCGGTCCCGATCCAGAACTTCCCGCGGTAACAATAACTGCCGACTACTCCCGGATAGATAGGGAGGAACAGTCATCAGACGAAACTCCTGATTCGCAGCAATTATCTGCCACAACTTGCCATCGCGTCCCTTCGGGACAGGGATACTGTAAAAACCTGGTTTCTGTTTCTCCAATAACAGAACCTCCTGTCCCAGCGGATCAAGAATGCGACCTGTCCCTCCTCCCTGCAGACCAATTACTTTTGTTCCCTTCGGAACGTAAAAGTAATGATTCATCCGCAACTTATATTCGGGAGGGTTTTCCAGGGAGGCTTCAATGGTGAAGGGTAACTCGGAACGCCAGTCGATGCGGGTCATATCCCCACCATCCGAAAGCCTTACAACATACAAACCCGGTTCTGTTGCAGTCATTTTGACGACTCGTGTCTCTCCATCAGGTGGCACGGAGCGATCTCCTGTCACTAAAGTTTCCTGCTCACCCGTCTCACTTGAACCTCCGATTTTCCAGAGTTCAATTTTGACATTCCCCCGATCCCGGTAATGCTCAATCAACCCTCCGGTGATCCCCATTTCGATTTCGGTCTGAGGTCGCTCGGCATAAGTAAAGAAATGAAACTTCCCACGAAAACTCCAACGCGTGGTTAATGTTTCGCCACTCTGTAACTCTAATGGAGCAGCACTGACAAGTTCCTGCGAATAGGTCACAGGCTCAAAACCAAGTTCGACCGGCTGATAACGTTCCATGCCTTCAGATAAAAACTGTTCAAGTTCCACATCACTGAAGGGCTCACTCGTTTTCCACGGATTTTGTTCCTCAGGTACATTCCAGGCCGCTTCCTCGGGAATCTCCACTCCCCGGTCACGTTTATCAATATCACGATAAAGAGCAAGCACATGCATCATGTAAGTATTCCTGGCTCGGTAGGCATGACGTATCATCTTCTCGAAGGCTGCCTGCCGTGCTTTCCCTTTCGCTGATTCATACTGGTAGTAGAGATCGACGTATCGTGTATAAAGAAGCAGATCCTTTAATCGGGCCTGAACCTGTTGATCCTCCGATTCCACCCGAGCCTGCTTCAGCAGCCGGTACATCCGGGCAATCTGATCCTCACGCATCAGATGCGATCGCGAACCGTCAAGTTGCTCGTAAAACAAACGCATTGTTTCCCGGGCTGAACCAAAACAGTTACTCAGAAATTCGTCCCGGATTTCATCCAGTCGATCTGCTTCGTTCACATCCCATAAGACACGGGAGGCGAAATAATGCCCGAGCCCGGTTGTCCCCCAGCTTTCTCCCGATTCTGCCGTCGAGAACTGTGCTCCCAGTTCATGGTAGAGTGGGATTTGTTTCTGTAACCATTCCAGGTTCGAAGCGCGAGTCTTACCCGGCATGTCCCGATCCCAGGTACTTACGCTGTAATAATCGCGAATCCCCAGTTTGGCTCCTTTAGCAGCCCAACCCTTGAGTAGCTCGTCGAGGGTATATCCACCTCGAATAAAGGAAGTTGCTACACTGATAATCACATGCGGATCGACTTCAATCGTTGGTGGAGGCGAGTGATAGTTGTACGCATACATCCCGACAAAGCGATCAGGTTTCCCTTCACCATTAATCGCCCGCGCCACTTCATTAGCGAGAGTCAGGGCGCGATCACTCATGCTTCCCATCTGTTGACACTCGTCGCATTCACACCAGCCTCCTCCATCCGAAGGATCCATGGAGACAGAATCGGCTTCGGGGTTCTCCTCGAAATATTCGTGTGCATACTCAACGACCAGGTTCCGCAGTCCCGGGTTACTGATACAGAACTTCGCCGTGGGTGACAGATTCCGTTTCCCATCAATCAGTGCCCGGTATTCGGGATGAGCCTCAAACTCGGCCTGTTTCGCTTTGATAATCCGCCCGTAAGCATGACCCGTATTCAGTTTGATGGCCGCTCCAATCCGGTTCTTCTTTTGCCAATCAATCAGAGCTGCCTCACCATGATCCCATGCACCATATCCATACCAGATCAAACGGGAGTGATAATCGGGGGACTCCCTACGCGCAAGCGTTAATTCAAGATCAGGAATTTTGGGAATGAACTCCCAGTTTTTTCCTGGGAAATATTGTCGATAGCCAATCTGGTGCAGCAGATCCCAAACAGCATATTCAACTGACTCTTCAGTCTGCCCGATTAACCATATTCTATTCTTCGATGTTTCAAGACCATAATCTTCTCGTTCATTCCACGGAACTTCAAATTCCAGATTGTTTTCAACAAACGGAAACTGAACAAATTCAATTGGGCAAACAAGAATTCCGGGTTGATTGACCTCTCTACTAAGTTTGAATTCAGCTCCCGTAATTTGTTGCAGATGGGTTTGCAACTTCTTAGCTGCTGCTTCGACCCGTTCTCCAGCCTCTGCTGGAATGAGGACTGGCAACAAGGCTTTTCCATCACGAGCGACTTGAACCGTCACCCGTTTCTCTTCAGCACTTAAGAACGCCCCCATCATGCACAAAACGGGAAGCCACCAACTAAATCGCATACGTCCCATCACGCTCTATTCTCCAACTCGTATTTCAATTGAGGATCAGCGATAGAGTTTATGCTGCTCGATATAAACTTCCACCGCACGCGGTACCTGAAACCGGATGCTTTGCCCATCAGCGACCCGTTGGCGCAGATTCGAGGATGCAATACCGATATCAGGAATCGTCACCACCTGCACGCTGTTGCGAATTTTATCTGAGAGCGTTTCCAATTCCGGCATTGCCCGCCCCGCCCGGTTCACCACGAGTAATGTCGCCAACTCAGCGATGCGTTCCGGTTCCCGCCAGGTCGGGAAATCGTGCAGCGAGTCCGCGCCAATCATGAAGAACAGGTCCCGCGTGGGATCCTCTTCTTTGAGCTCCGTTAACGTATCGACGGTGTAAGTCGTACCAGTCCGTTTGATTTCCATCTCATTGATTTTGAATTCGCGGACTCCCGCCACGGCCATTTCCAGCATCTCCACGCGAAGTTTCGCATCCGTGATGCCGGTTGATTCTTTGTGCGGCGGGCTCCCCGTCGGAATAAACCAGACTTCCTCCAGCGCACACGCCTCGCGGCACGCCTCCGCCAGAATGAGGTGTCCCAGGTGAATAGGGTCGAATGTTCCTCCAAATAAGCCTAATCGCATGCATGTATCCACTGAATGTCTTGAGAATTTACTGATAACATTCCCCAAGAATAACTACTGACCGAACTGCTGAACAGGCGAGGTGTCTTTTGAGGAATAAGTCGTATAGAATTCGAAAAGTATTCTCTCACTTTTACATTTTCTCCCGGCAGGTTCTCCTCCTTGAATTCTCCGCAACGACAATTGTTCGAAACAGAAGAACTAACTCCCTGGGAGGAAGCTGCGCAGCACGATCAATTGATTGCTGAAGTTGTTTTCAATCGTCCACTGCAGGAATCGTATTCGTACCTCGTCCCCGATGAACTGCGTGAATGGATCGGCCCCGCCCGTCGTGTAAAAGTCTCCTTCGGTCGGGGTTCCAAAACAACAATCGGTTTCTGTGTCGGTGTGAAGCCCTGGGAACCAACGCATCACAAGCTGAAACCGATTCTGGAACTGTTAGATCGGGAACCTCTGCTCGATGACCACATGCTGCACCTGACCCGCTGGATTTCCGAGCACTATCTCTGCGGTTGGGGACAGGTGCTTGAGTCTGTCATTCCGGCAGGCGTCAAAAAGAAAGCGGGAACGCGACTTGTCACCTTGTACGTCGTTCCGGACCGCGTTAGAAACAACCGGGAATCGATCACACTCCCATTGAAACAGGCGCGAGTACTGGATGTTCTCTGTGCCGTGAATGAACCACTGACTGTCGAAGAAATTTGTGAAAAAGCGGATTGCGGTACCTCCCCCATTCATGGACTGCGGGACAAAAAACTGATCGATCCTGTCCGCCAGCGCGCCGAACAGTTCGAGGTTGATCAACTCGGCCCCGCAGACCAGGAACTTGATCTCACCCTGAATGAGGAACAACAGGCTGCCTACAATCAGATTCTCACCGCCATTCGCTCCCAGCAACATTCGACCATGCTGCTTCACGGGGTGACCGGTTCCGGCAAAACGGAAGTCTACATTCAGGCAATTCGTGAAGTTGTCAGTTACGGTAAACAGGCAATCGTACTCGTGCCGGAAATCAGCCTCACTCCCCAGACCATTCGCCGATTTCGCCGTCGCTTTGAGAATGTGGCTGTCCTGCACAGCCATCTGACCGACGCGGAGCGACACTGGCACTGGCAACAGATTTCCCGGGGCGAAGTGCAGGTCGTTGTCGGAGCCCGCAGTGCCATCTTCGCCCCCTGCCCGCAACTTGGTTTGATCATCATCGATGAAGAACATGAAAACACATTCAAGCAGGAAACAACTCCGCGTTATCACGCGCGAGAGGTGGCCCGTAAACGAGCCGAGTTGGAACAGATTCCTCTCCTCCTGGGAACGGCAACACCGACTTTTGAATCGTGGCTGAACGTGCATCAGAAAAAGTATGAACTCATCTCGATGCCCAACAGAGTCGCCAAACTTCCCCTTCCTCCAGTAGTGATTGTCGATGTCCGTAACGATCCGCAAATCAATAAAGGGGCTGCGATTGGTCGGGCACTTGAATCAGCGATGCGGTTAACCTTGAACGAAGGGGGCCAGGTCATCCTCTTTCTCAACCTGCGCGGGTTTTCTCCTTCAATGTGGTGTCGTCGTTGTGGTCAGTCGATTCAATGTCCCGATTGCGACATCACCCTCACCTGGCACAAGGATCGACAGATCGCTCTCTGTCATAGCTGCGACTATCAGACTCCACCTCCTTCCGCCTGTCCCAATTGCGATCACCCTGGTCTGCGGTTTGTCGGTATCGGTACGCAAAAACTCGAACAGGAAGTGCGCACCAAATTCTCGAATCAGAAATGCCTGCGGATGGACAGCGACTCGATGAGTAAGCGGGGCAGCCACGACGAAACTCTTGAGATCTTCCGCCAGGGAAAAGCAAAAATTCTGCTGGGCACGCAGATGATCGCCAAAGGACTCGACTTCCCGAATGTTACGCTGGTAGGGGTGATTGATGCCGACACGATGCTGCATCAACCTGACCTGCGTGCCACAGAACGAACATATCAACTCATCTCCCAGGTGGCAGGTCGAACGGGTCGCAGTTCCAAAGGGGGGCGTGTGTTTGTGCAGACCGCTTCGCCTGCTGAACCAGCGATTGTTAAAGCGGCCGACCATGATTACATCGGCTTCGCTAAACACGAACTGCGCCATCGCCACAGTTTACAGGCCCCTCCCTTCTCCAAAATGGCCCGCGTTATTTTTCGCGGCGAAGCAGAACACGATGTTCAGGCCTATGCGCAGGAATTCACCCAGACTTTAAAAGAGACGAAAGAAAAAGAATCGCTGGATGTTCTGTTGCTGGGTCCCGCACCGGCCCCCATCGCCAAACTGAAACGCAATTATCGTTTTCACCTGCAACTCCGTGCTCCGCAACTTGAACAGATCCACCAACTCTGGCGCGCCACCGAAAACCGCTTCCCAAAAACGAGCACCGTCGAATACGTCATCGATGTCGAACCAACCAACATGCGGTGAGATCAATTAGAAATTACTAAGACTAGGGGTGGTCCAGACAATCGCACAGCGTTGTCTGGATGCCGCAGGCACACAATAGCATTGAATGCAGTCTCGCTGGAATGAGTTTCTGAAGCAATTAAAAATTAAAGCAGAATTGTAGCACTCGTGTCGCTACGCGATCCAGACAACACTGGCGTGATTGTCTGGACCACCCATCAAGTCCCGAACAGATTCATCGTTCAATACTTTCGTGCTTTTCGTGTATTTCGTGGTTCCGCGACTTCCTTAAACCTCATAATAAGGTTCCGCGATTCCGCTGGCGTCGACTTTCCAGGGGAGCCAGACGAGGGGGATGGGGGCTGTTTCTATGTCTGATTTGAGAGGAGTCACCTTCACTTCCTCAATAACGAGCTGATCAACATCCAGCTTCTGCTCCAGGTTTTCAACTTCCTGTTCGAATTCCTCTTCCAGTTCGGCAAGTTGTTCTTTGTAACTGGTCACCTTCTCTTCCGCTCGGGCGATGTCGCTCCGCTGCTGCATGGCGCGACCAGCGCTCCGCATGGAGGTCGATGCTTTAGAAACATTCGCACGGCTCGCCAGTTTTCTCCCAAAGATCGCTCCCAGCAAGGTACTGCCAAATGAAATTGCGGAATCCAAAGTCGCCCGTGTCGCCTGGGATTTCTCGCGATCAACAGCCGCTTCAGCCGATTGAATCCGGTTCTGCAATGTCGCAGTTTGGAAGCATACTTGGATCGCAGCTTTTCGACTCGCAGGTCGCGTTCTTCCTGTGCCTGCTGACGCAAACTGATGCGGAAGTCCCTTCCGTTTCACCCGGTTGAGAATAAGCCTTTAACTCACTGCATTGATACAACGTCAGTTCCGCTGTCTGATAAAGAGCCGTCTTGAGATCCTTCTCCCAATCTTTGTAATTATCACTACGCAGTAAATCTGCCGGGAAGGTGCCGAAAATGATTCCCGGTTCCGGCTCTGCATCAAGTTCTAACCCGTCCGCTTTGACTGACTGGGCATCATCCCACAGTTTTTGCGGAACCGCATCACGAACCGGCATCAGCAATGCCCTATCTTCCCACGTATCAACTTTATAAGTCGACTTTTTAAAGTGCAGCGCCCCGACCCAACAGTGCCGGTCGATAGACGATTTTGTCACCCTCATTGATTCGTGCTTTGGGGGGAACATAGACCACAGGTATATCGGCCGGAATCATCGGAGGATCTGTCTCGCTCACACTCGTTTCCTGCGCTGACAACTGTTCCTGTACCACTGGTGCTGCTACCGAGGATTCTTCCGCTTGAGCGTTTGCCCCTTTCTTGCGTGCGTCCATCAACTGTGAAATCTGTTGTCGTGTCAAAGGTCCCCGTAGGTAAGAGAGGGCCCAGCGAGTTTGAAAGACAACCGGCGCATCTTCATGCACATTGTTCATCAGAAAGACGCGGCTTCCTAATCCAGCCAGGGTCTGTTCCATTTTCTGGCGATCAAACTCATAACCAACCGAGTTCGCAGCCCCTTCCGAGTCCTTCCAGCACCCGGATTTTATCCCGCTCGGCCTGCAATCGACCCAGGAACCAGGTCCCGGTATTGGAGAGGCCTTTGTAGTCGAGATCGACCGGGTTCTGTGTAGCGAGCACGACTCCCAACCCATAAGCCCTAGCCTGCTTGAGTAATGTCAACATCGGCTTCTTGGAAGGTGGGTTCGCTGTCGGGGGGAAGTAACCAAAGACTTCATCCATGTAAAGCAGTGCCCGCAGACTTGATGTTCCCGGTTGACTGGACCCAGGCGAGAATTTCATTCAGCAGAATCGTCACAAAAAACATTCGCTCTGCTTCTGAGAGATGCCGATCGAGATAACCGACAAACGGGGTTTCCCGCCTCTGTATATAACAATTGTTTGATATCCAGCGCGTCCCCTTCCAGCCAGCTCGCAAAACTGGGCGAGGCGAGCAGGTTGTTGAGCGACATCGCCAGTTCCAACCGGTCCTCTTTGGGAAAGAATGTTTCGAGATCGATAATGCCGACTTTCTCAAACGGAGGAGCCTGAATCGCTCCGATAAGCCCGGCGATATCAAGTGATTTCCCCGCCAGCCATCTCGTCGTCAGTATATTGGCGATCAGAATATGTTCCCGACTGCGAATCGGATCGGCTTTGATTCCAAGTAAGGCGAGCAATCCTGAGGTCGAGGTACTCACCCGATCTGAAAGGGCTTCGCTGTCATTGCGGATCTGTTCCGGAGGGGCTGCGAAACTGCGGAGGACAGTCAGGGGCAGACCGGCATTACTTCCCGGAGTGTAAATCGCCATGTCGACCGCATCGCGAAACTTCTGAATCCGTTCGGGGGGTTGTCCCCAGGAGGCGAGTCCTTCCCGCCACATCGTCGCTGTCTTCTCAGCAAATTGATCGACAGTCAGCCCTTTGCGAGTCGCTTCCGCCGGGTCGACCCACGGTTTGAATTCTTCCGGTTTCAACTCCGGAAATGTCAGAAAGAGGTTTCCCAAATCTCCTTTAGGATCGATCGCAATCGCTGGAATTCCATCAATCGCCGCTTCTTCCAGCAGGGAGAGACAAAGACCTGTTTTTCCACTCCCTGTCATACCAACGCACACGGCATGAGTGGTTAAATCTTTGGAATCGTAGAGCAGTAGATCTTCGGTTAATGCCCCCTGCTCCAGGTCGTACCCTTTGCCCAGATAAAATGCACTCAGTTTTTCATAATCCTGCATAAACTCAGCCTGACAACTGCGACGTGAATGAGATGAGAGATAATCTGGCCCAAAGGAGAACGAACGTTCCCTCATTATCCTAGCAGAGAACATAGAGAATACCAGTTATCCCCCGCAGCACAGAGGATGAAGATCGGATCATGTGAAAAATCGATGGGGACCCGTTGTTTGTCGTGGCTCTGATCGGTATCCTCGTGATGGGTATCGCGCGCCAGCCCTGCTGATTGTCTGGTGTGCCAACTCCTGCGGTTTTGGTCGTTCGCCAACTGAATTATTTCCTCACATTCTCACTGCCCGGATAGATCTCGAAAAGCTTCACTATGGCGACGGCGAACGTACGGCCCACACAGGAATCGACCCCCTTACAGCATATGATTCAACTCGACGGACTGCGTGCGCTGGCCGTGGCGGCT
>JAWKUC010000026.1:0-5592 GCA_041398805.1 Planctomycetaceae bacterium
GACACCGCTGCTGAAAGTTGAGCCCGGGAAACCCATCAATCCTTCACTCGATCATCAACGAGTGCATGATGAATACTATCTGGCGACATTGGTTAAAATGTCGAACAAAGATTTTATCAACTTAAACAAGAGCTCCCTGGAAAAAGTGAAGATCGGCAGCGCCATCAATAACGCTCTGATGCTCTCATTGCGAGGAGCTGACGGAAAATTACTGGCCATTGCCTGCCTGACCCGGCAGTCGGCTCAACCCTACAGTGAACGGCACCTGGAACTGGTACAGTGGGCTTCTGCTTTACTTGCAGACTCCGTCTCAAAGACCTTGAGCGAGGCCATTGTCCGTCGCAAAGCGACACTCGATGGACTGACGAAAATTGCCAATCGTCGTACATTTGACGAACGGATTGCTCAGGAACTCTTTCTGGCTAAATCAAATCAAAAAACCTGCTCTCTTGTATTAATTGACCTCGATCACTTCAAACAGATTAATGATCGTCATGGACACCAGGTGGGTGATGCTGTCCTGCAGGAAACGGCTGATATTCTGAAACGTATCACATCGCAGACACGAACATCTGATCCGGTCCTCGTTGCTCGCTATGGGGGTGAGGAAATGGCGATCCTGCTTCCCGGTGTACCAACAGCAGGGGCGCTACGCATCACAGAAGCAATTCGCAAAGAACGCGAAGCGATTCCGGGGCAATCCGGGCAGGGACAATTTCCCATCACGATGAGTGCCGGTATCGCCAGTTTCCCGGAAAATGGGGACGATGTCGAAGGACTGATCAAAGCGGCAGACGAAGCATTGTATAAAGCGAAACATGCAGGTCGAAATCGATCACTCGTTTCAACCTCAATCTCTGCGATGGGTTTTCGTTCTCCGTCAGAAGTAAGTCCATCCTCACGCACAGCCGCCAGCATGATTGATACTCCTGCAATGCAGGAAGTTTAATCAGAAAATCGATCAGCTGTTCTTCGCATACAGTAACGCGTTTTATTGATGGTTCCGCTTAAGCTTTTCAATAGCCGCCTGAGCCAGGATGAGCTCGGTGCCGGCCAGGCCAATGGAACAGCAATAACTGCGCTGTTGCTGGCGTTGCTGCCAGAGAGCTGAGCCATCTGCCTGGCTTTGATCTTCGCATAGCATCGCTGAGAACTCTTCCAGACGGTTCTGGCAATCCGTGCCTGCGAGAATCAGATTCTCGTAAGCATTCGCCTGTGCCAGGGAATCGGTAACCAGAGTCTGGCAAGTCTCAATTACGCCGAGAGGTATTTCGTGGGACTCTCTAAACTTGGGGCCTACGTTATGTAGGTGGACATTCGGAGTGAGCCACTCCTCCTGTAATAGTGGAGTTGAGCTTTTGGTAGCTGTAATCACAAGATCGGCTCCATCTACAGCCGCCTGAATCGAATCCACCCGTTGCAGTTCCGGTGCGTCCAACTGTTGTGTTTGCAGAAGTGACTGCGTTTCCTGGCAGAACTCCTTAGCTTTAGATGCGGAACGTCCGTAGATTGTGATCGCTTTCAGTGGAAGGACTGCCAGGGCCGCTAATAACTGTGTCCGAGCCTGATAACCAGTACCGATAAGGGCCAGACTTGGATTTTCGTGCGAGACGAGCTTTTTAAAGATGGCTCCTCCAATCGCACCCGTTCTCCAGGCCCCCAGGAATGGTCCCAGGCAGATACCCAGTAGTTCACCATTTACTCCCGAGAAAAGCGGGGTCATTTCCGAGCGGGCTGGGGAATCGAGTTGCTTCCAGTCGTAGACTCGAAACCCCAGGACGGGATGATCGGTCTGGATAGCACCGCAGGTGAACATCAATTCCCCTGAAGTTAGATCGGCACGTAACCGGGGTGGTGCCACCAGTTTATCCAGAGCATGCAACTTGAAGGCTTTCTCCATCAGATTGACTGCCTCACTCATGGAAACCAGCTGAGGCAGCGAAACATCGTCAATCACAGGGACAGGAGCAGGGTAGGACATTCAGAGAAGAGCCTGAAAATTAGGTGATTTGATGATTAGACAGCGGTTGCGGGGGCTCATTATACTGTAAAGAATTACAAACCTGCAATTACTGCGATTTCAACCTGATCTGAAACAGCGGTCGCTGACTTCGTAGCCCACCTTATTACCTCGGAAGGGTCTCACATGCGTTTATTTAAATTGGCGGTCCCATTTTGTGCGGTTGGCTTGCTTCTGGTTGCAACCAGCCCACTCCTTACCGCCCAAACCAAGGCAGAAGAATTGAAAACACTGGAAGACAAAGCCGCATACGGAATTGGATACAGCATCGGAAAAACCTGGCAGGAGGGGGATTGAAAGTCGATCTCACCATGCTGGCCAAAGGCTTGAAAGATGCTTTTGACAACGCCGAACCTCCAATTTCAGAAGACGAAATCAACGAGGCAATCACGACTTTCCAGGTCCAGAAAAAAGAAATGGAAGCGGAAGAGAACCTGAAAGCGGGTAAAGAATTCCTCGACAAAAATGGCAAACGTAAAGAAGTCACCACCACTAAAAGTGGCCTCCAATACGAAGTCATGAAACAGGGTAGTGGCGAAAAACCAAAAGCAACCGACACCGTCAAAGTTCACTATCATGGTACTCTGATCGATGGAACCGTCTTCGACAGCTCTGTTGATCGTGGTGAGCCGATTTCTTTCCCACTGAACGGTGTGATCAAAGGCTGGACAGAAGGTGTTCAGCTGATGGGCGTTGGTTCCAAATTTAAATTCTATATCCCCGGTGAACTCGCTTACGGTTCAAACCCCCGTCCAGGTGG
The DNA here is from genome assembly GCA_041398805.1 of Planctomycetaceae bacterium. GTDB lineage: Bacteria > Planctomycetota > Planctomycetia > Planctomycetales > Planctomycetaceae > Polystyrenella. The sequence goes on from JAWKUC010000026.1 coordinate 2,781, forward strand.
ACCAATCGGTCCTAATGCAGTTCTCGTCTTCGAAGTCGAACTTCTGGGCATCGGTGAATAATTGAGAAGAATTCATTGAGTTCGCTTTAGCTCAATTGATGAAATACAAACGGGAACCTGCTACCAGAGCAGGTTCCCGTTTTTTATTTAAACTGGCCAAACACAAGGATGAACTTGTTGTTTTTACTCCTGATTTCTATTTCGAGTCACCAGAGCAGCGATAATGAAGATCGCTAATCCTGCAATTCCTTTCCAACCGGTTTTATCCCAGATGACATTCAGGCTGGCATAAAAGGCGACACCTGTGTGCAGAACATCAGTATGTTCCAGAAGAGTTTCTTCCCTCCCTTAAGCACTTCATCCTTCATGTAGGATTTTGAATTGATCAGGAAGAAGAAGGAAGCATAAGCGATCGGTAACAGCACCAGACCGAAAACAGATGTGGGAATAGCCAGATAAGGAGCCGCATCGCCCCAAATAAATGGTCCCAGAGCACCGGTTCCCGCCGCGAGTGTTCCCAGACGGAATGGCCACCCCTCGGACGGAAGATTAAGTGCTTCGCAAACGCAGAAGCCTGCGATCAGCATCAACAGCGAGATCGTGGACATCGCCATACCAAGTACGCCCAGCCCGAAAATGATATCGGCGAAAAGTTTGCCTTGAAACAAAGGTTCCAGGGAGCGGGACAGGTCAAAGGAATCCCGTTTGACCAGAGTAGAAGCCAGATGTTTTTCCTCGGGAGTGATGCTCTCCTGACGTTTTGCGATTTCAGCATCCCACTCTGCTTTTCCCCAGCTCTCTGTTTCGACGCCTTCCTGCTTGATGTCTGCTTTGATTCGACCAGAAAGGATCGATAGATATTCTTTCCCCAGTTTGTCACTCACAGGTTCATTACTGGCCAGAATCCCATCAACTCGTTCCACTAGACCGGGAAATGGTTTCGCATGAAACTGACTGGCAGCGGCCAGTACGACACAGGTTGTTGCCAGTAAAAATGGAATAAACATGCCGGTGCTCAAATCGAAGATGGAAAGCGTTCGGTGTTCTTTGCCCCATTTTCTACCCAGCAGTGAATAGGCCAGCAGGAACGTCATATTAATTCCAACAGCTGTGGCAAAGGCGGCCATCGCAACATCGATCTGCTGAGTGAGAATATAGTCTCTCCAGAAGGGACGATAACTTTCTCCGATATTATTCAACATTGCCTGGTAAGCTTCCGAGGGCTCGTAAAGCGAGCTGTAACTTGGAATGAACCCTTTCAGGATATCTCCGAAGGCCAGCTCCGAATCACTAATTAGCAGTTTTCCTACCACCAGCACAAAACAGAGCACAATCAGAGCGACGATAATCTTGAGCATCTTCTCGTAGAGGCGCACGCCCCAGTGCCCGCTGCCATAACTCCAGGTAATGCAGGTCGAGATAACAAAAATGACGCCCACAATCAGATACTTGGCGGTCATCGGATCCATAGAACCTTGCGTCCCCAGCACACCTGGTAGCAGGTTCTGCTGAATAGCGGCCGTCGCCAGAGAGTATTGAGGCAACGCCCAGACCATGTTGGCCATCATCGATCCGATTAACCATCCCCAACCGAGGACCGGACTGACATGACGATTAATCGCGCTGAAAGTCCGTTCGCCAGTTGATAAGGTCAAATAGCTGAGACTGGCAAGCATGATGATCCCCAGAATCATCGCCAGAGGCTGTAACCAGAGCAGGCTGTAGCCTGTTAGCACACCCAGGTAAAGGCCGGAGGCAAGTGATCCCCCACCCAATGTCAGTGCACTCTGTAACCAGCCTGGTCCTGATAGTTTGATGTAGCCCAGGTAGCGGGTGATAAGAGGTTTTGAATTCAGTTCGACTAACTGTTGTTTCTCGAGTTCCAAAGCGTCAGGAACAGAGCCTGATTCATTTGCTTTTGAAGGAGGGGTCTCAGAAGACATAAAAAAGCCTTATTTATGATGTTTTTCAGGAATTTGCAGGCCCTCTACGGTACTCATTTGTTATCCGAGAAACAAGTTAAGCCCTCTTCAGTTTATTCTGCCCATCAGTTTGAACCGACTTGCCGCAAGACAACCCTTCCTGTTTCCGGTATGATGAGACCTCACACCTGAACTCTCGCCGCTGACACTCTCCGGAACTGACTTCCATGCCGAAATTTTCACCCGACCGGTTTCGCACTCTCATTCCTGTAGTCGCCTGCTTTACGTTGCTGACATTAAGTCCTGTTCTGGCTGAAAACTGGCCACAATGGAGAGGTCCCTCAGGAAGATCGATCTCCAGCGAAAAAGATCTGCCACGCAGCTGGTCTGAGACATCTCAAAATATCACCAAGGTTCCACTTCCTCTCTCCGGTACAAGTACACCGGCAATCTGGGAAGACGCGATTTTCGTGACCGTCGAGAATGAGGGAAAACTGCAACTGATCAAATTCAACCGGCAGACTCTGAAACAGGAATGGCTGCGGGAAGTCGGTCAAGGGACCGCAAATCGCAAGGTTGAAGGAGGCTCAAGCCGGGCTCCCAAATACCACGACATTCACAATATGGCTTCGCCATCTCCAGTTACTGATGGTGAAGTTGTGATCGTTCATTTTGGTAATGGCGATCTGGCAGCTTATAACTTTCAGGGTGATCAACTCTGGAAACAGAATTTAGCAGAGGTTTATGGAAACTACACCATCTGGTGGGGTCACGCGAACAGCCCGGTCCTGTATGACAATCTGGTCATCTCAGTTTGCATGCAGGATTCCCTCGCAGATCTTCAGGATAAACCTGTTCTTTCTTACGTCGTTGCCCATGATCGCCTGACA
>JAWKUC010000027.1:0-5536 GCA_041398805.1 Planctomycetaceae bacterium
GTCCAGCACAGCTACAGAATAACCTGTGCCACGATAAGCTGTGTTTGAATAGACATCACCTAGCCCAATCAAATCGAACATCGCCTGGTCCTGAATGGCAACATCCGATTCTGAGTCAAAGGTCACATCATCCAGCGTGTAACTATCGACGACGAATGTCTCATTACGCCACGCTTCATAGGCACTGTCAACCTGAGTGGTGACCTGCGGCATCTCTGAATACATCCCGAGCATCAGGTCATCCGGTGCTGTAGAAGTGACCGAGGCAGGGGTCGCGGAGAGCATCACCCGAGGTTCATAAACTTCAATATGGGAATAATTGAAGACGCCGTTTTTCTGATTCCGATTTAAACGGCGAGCAGGGGCTGGTCGGAAAAAATTGTAATCGTTCAATAAGGCTCGAAAATAAGTTCGACATCGCTGGAACATTTGAGTGCACCTTTCGGGAGCCTGGCAACCACATTTCTGCTTCAAGTCATTAACTGCAGAAACAAGGCCCATAGCTTTGCGTCCCTGACTTTCATCAGGTTTGCCGTTTCAAGGCTGTTTATCTTTGCTGGATAGGCGACCTCCTGACTGTCACACGTAATGCGGGGTAGACTCCATCACACCCCGGACGTTCGGAGCGAGATTGTGCCATGTCGACTTAAAATACTTCATCACTAAAAGATAGATTCCGCTTTGAAGGGAGCAAATTGTTTTTAAACAGCGTTTCATTCGTGCAGGAAGACAGATATGCTAAAACCGGTACAACAAGACTTTCAGGCAACCCAAACGACTCCAGGTTGTGAGCTTTGTTATCCGTTTCATCTTGTCAACTAACGACTTATCAGGATTTATCTGATGTCCGACAGCCTGCCGCTTGTGCATGATGTAGATTACGAATTTTACGATCGGGAAATCTCCTCCTTTATTCCCGATAAAATCTATGATGCGCATACGCATCTTTATCACGAGAACCACTACACACCCGGTGAGCCGGGGTTCCCGAGCACTGTCGGTCTGGCAGAGTATCGAGAGTTAATCGATGTACTGCACCCAGGCCGCGATGTCTCCGGTTTGTTCATTCCGTTTCCACTGAAAAACGGTAAAAGCGATCTGGCTAATCAGTGGATTGCTGAAAATCAGGCGCAGGACGAAAAGAGTCGCGGCATTTTTTTCTTCAAAGCTGACGATGATCCCGAGTGGATCCGCTCGGAAGTGAAGCGATTGGGCTTACATGGACTGAAATGTTATCACATCACTTCCGTTCATCAGCCTACCTGGGACTCACCCATTGAGGGTTATCTTCCGGAGGCTGTCGTTAAAGTGGCCCATGAAGAAGGTTGGGTTATCACCCTGCATATGGTGAAAAGCCGCGCAGTTGCCGATCGTGAAAACTACGAAACGATTCGAAACTGGTGCCAGCGTTATCCTGATATGAAACTGATTCTGGCTCACTCCGCCAGGGGCTTTCAACCGGCCCACAATCTGGAAGGGCTTCATGAACTGAAGGGGTTACCCAATCTGTATTATGATAGTAGCGCTAATTGCGAAATGATGGCGCATCTCGCGATCTTTAAGATCATTGGTCATGAGAATTTCATGTATGGCTCTGATTTCCACGTCAGTCACCTCCGTGGGCGGAGTCTGGCGGTGGCCGATACATTCCTATGGCTGGGGAAGCGACCCCTGTCTGGAAGGAAAAACACCAGACTATCGAACCGGTGCTGGTCGGGTTAGAGCATCTCCGCTCACTCAAATGGGCGGCCTGGGCAGCTGGACTGAGTGATACCCAGGTGGAAGATATTTTCTATCGCAATGCCCATCGCTTGCTGGGAATAGGCTGATTAACCTTCGTACTTCAGCACCACAACGGTCATGTCATCGACAGGAATAGGACGCTGCGAGTACTCAAGAGCGGTATTGATCAGCAGGTCAACCAGTTCAGCGCTGGATTTATCTTTGTGTGCTTTGAGAAGTTCGATGACTTTGTCATTACCAAACATTTCACCCTGCTCATTCTTAACCTCCAGAATACCATCTGTCAGTTCGACGAGAATACTTCCCGGTTTAAAAGGAAGTTGCTCTACTGAACACCCCAGCTCCTCCTGCATTACTCCCAGGGGAGGGCCCGTCGGGCCTATGACATCGACCTTGTCGTCCTGATGTAAAACGACTGATTGATGACCGGCAGCAATGTATTCCAGAATTTGCTTCTCGGGATTTAACCTGGCCAGAAACATGGTTACAAAGCGGTGTGTGGAGGAATCGTTGGACAGGCAACAATTCAACTCATGAAGGACGACGGCCAGATCTTCATGGAAGTCGGTCAAGGCTCGCAGGTAAGCGCGGGTTTGAGCCATAAACAGCGATGCTCCCAGGTCATGTCCGCTGACATCAGCAATGACCACACCAAGTCGATTGTTATTCAGCTTGAGGTAATCGAAGTAGTCTCCACCCACGGCATCGGAGGATTTTGATTTACCCGCGAGATCGATTCCTGGAAAATGCGGCGATTCTTGTGGGAGCAGGTTCTGCTGCACAGTGCTGGCAATGGCCAGTTTCTGTTGTGTCTGCTGGTACTCTGCTTCCATTTCATTGACCCGGCTGTAATCGAGAATCAGTCCGATCAAAGGGACGAGATACGCCAGCACACGTAATGCATGAGCTGCAAAGAAATCACCATCCAGAATTTCACTCGACCAGAAAACGGCATGCAGTTGCGCTGCAAGGTAGGGGATCACACTCAGAAATATTCCATGTGAAAACAGCGATGGATACTTGTGATAAAATCGGGGGAAGACGACAGTTCCTGCAACCAGAAGTAATACGAGAGGGGGGATGTCCCAGGGCCGTTTCGCCAATCGCCCATCGTGATAAATTGCCTGCGGGAGCTCTGGTACAAAAGAGCAAATGTAGACAATCACCGATGCAATAGCGGCAAAGATCATGGCGATGAGAATCAGAAAACGAATTTCACCCTGATCAGAATTCTTCTTCCACTGATTCCGTTTCATCAGAATTAACAGGGTGCCGATCATTAATATCGAGATGTTAAATGTGCGCGCAATCGCCCAAGTGATGGGGATGAACCTTTGAGTATTCTCGACCGAGTTAATTAAATGATCAGCCGAGAGCACATTAAAGGCATCGAGTAAACCGGAGAAAAACAGAGCTGTCCCTACAATAGGAGTAGAGACATCTCCCACAGAGATGTAATGCACGATGGCGAGAAAACCGGTTAACAGGGCGATACAGACCGCAGTCCATTCAATCACGGTGTACCAGAACATCCGCTCCACAACCGATTCCATGTTGAAATCGATGTCATGATAAAATCGGATTGAGGCTGGGATATCGGGTTTTACCTGTTGCAGTAAGATGGGGTCGCCGGCTTCCAGATTCCAGGCGGAAACAATTCCGTTATTGGCGACTGCCAGTAATGTTTTGGTTTCTGTATGAACTCCCACAGAAACGATTGGATTAAAGTAAGAGTTTATTTCAACCGACAGTTTAGTCTCTTGCACATCCCAGACTTGAATTGTTCCATCGCTTTTAGCGCAGATGAGGTAGCGTTCATCGGGAAGTAACAGCAGAGCAGTGATATTCGATTTGGGCGATTCCAGATTCAGGTGGGTATTCAGCGTCGCCAGGGTCTTTTTCTTTGCTGTATCCTGAATTTCAATCTGGTCATGATTGACGCGCGTCGCCAGTAGATCATTTCGAGCCGATTGGATTGTCGTCTCTTCAGTGTGTGTCCGGGATAGCCACAGCACTACAAAAAATGGGACGAAGCACAATACTATAATGGCTCCACTCACATATCTTGGAAGTTCGGCAGATTCTTTGTTCATAGATGCAGCATATAGAGAATTCAGAGTCAGAAAACCTGCTGGAGCCGGAACTCCCGGATAAGTTCAATACTACCCGGCAATCTGTGAGGCAGAAAGGGGTGATGCCTTGTTTACGTTAAATTCTTAAAGAGATGCGAGCTAGTTCACAGGAGAGGGGACAAATCTGCCGGGAGAGTGATTGCAAATCAGCTTGGAGGAGTGAAGAAGAGGCCGGCATCGAAGTCGATCTGATAAGGTTATACCGAAGAACGGATACTTACAGATAAATACGAGAAACGAACGCATACTCAACTCACAGATTTCCAGAAAGTTGATTGAGTGCATTGCTACTCTCGGGTAACCAACTTCACTGAAAGCTCAATGAAGGACATGGACTATTCTGGAGCCGTCTCTTCGTCTGTTTTTTCCTCTTGTGCTTTTTTGAGGTCGTCCAGCACCGAATAATCCCAGGGAGCGACCTCTTCACCTGCTTTTCGTTTCTGAATGTATTCCATCTGTGTCGAAAAGTCTTTGTTATCAGAATAGAGTTCGAGCAAACTGTTCCACTTCATCAATGCCTGGGCTTTGTTTCCTTTAGCAAGCTGCTGGTCTGCTTCGCGCATATTCTGCAGAATCAGAATGACCGGGTCGGAGTCAATCACTCCATTCTTAATATCTTCATTGATCTCTGCGATTTTCAGTCGAGTCAATTTCAGATAGATCTGATACGGTCTTGAATTAAACTTTGCTTCTTTGATTTCTTCGCTGATTTGAAATAATTCGACCAGGCTCTGATATTTATTAAGGGAAGTCGTCCGGTCGCCAAACAATTCGTAGCGGAGTGCCTCTACAAAGCGGGTTTTCGCTTCATTCCGTTCGAGTTGCGTAGGTAGGTTTTTCTCGGCTGCTTCGGTCGCTTCTTCCAGTGCTTTCTGCATATCGATTTCATCGAGTTGTTCCTGGGCTAATTCAGCCAGGGGATGCTCAGGATAAGCTTCGATCAGATCTTTCAGCTCATTACGGCCGTAATACAGGCCGTTGCTGTCTCCCTGTTTCAGATAGGCCGTAGCTTTATCGTACATCGTTTCCGGACTGTCCGGCCATAACCCCCAGATCGTTGCACCGATGACCATAAACAGGCACAGAACCAGGAACCAGACCTGTTCGTAAAAGGGTTGGGCTTTCTTTTTCTGCTTCTTCTGTTTCTTCTTTTTTTGCAGAATCTTTTTCAGCTCAGGGTTAGCAGCATCGATTGAAACTGAAGTCGCTCCTCCAGTCGCTGCCTGTGAACTTACTCCCATCTGGGTCGCTTCTTTAACGCGAACTTCTTCCAGAGCAAGACGCGTTGCTTCTGCATCAAACGGACGATCACCCGGATCTTTTTCGAGTAACCGATTAATGAGAGTTTCCAGCCAGATAGGGCATTGCATATTGAGTCCGCGTAACCTCGGTGGATCTTCATCGAGATGCATCATCAGCATCGCAGCGGGTGTCTCGGCTTCAAAAGGAGTATGCCCTGTCAGCATTTCAAACAGCACACAGCCGAGTGAGTACAAATCGGTTTTCCGGGAAACAGGGGGCTTTCCGATAATCTGTTCCGGGGCCATATAGGCATAGGTACCGACAGTTCTTCCCGCGGCGGTCAGAGCTGTCGCAGTCGTATCGCGGGCAATGCCGAAGTCACCCAGTTTCAACTCCCCTGTTTTTTTATTGATGAACAG
>JAWKUC010000028.1:0-4074 GCA_041398805.1 Planctomycetaceae bacterium
ATCATGCGTCCGCGCGGTACATACGAGATTGTGACCGGTTCTCTTCCACAGGATAAACTGAAAACAATCTCCCCGTCGGGAGACTTTGTGCTTGTTCAGGAAGATAAACAGGCTGCAGAGGCGAACCGTGTCTTTTCATTACATAACTTTACCAACCTGAACGGGAAGAACCAGAACCTGACTCTGGATGAACTGGTTTATGTTCCCTGGTGTGCGGATCTGGCAACCACCCTGGAACGACTTCAGCAAGGTTTTGTTTCTGTGGCCGCAGTGGTAAACGAATATGGTGAAACCATTGGTGTGATCACACTCGAAGATTTACTCGATACGATACTGATGCCGCAACCTTCCCGCACAAAGCGTCTGTTGCGTCGCGATCCGATTCTGGAAATCGGACCAGGCAAGTATCACGTCGAAGGTTTAACAACCTTAAGGCACTTCAGTGCCCGGTTTGAACTCGATTTTCAGACGAACCATGATGGCCAGCTGACCATCGCCGGTATGATGTCGGAACAACTCGATCGTCTACCCAAGCTGGGTGATCATGTGAGTTGGCAGGGCTTCGATTTTAAAGTCGTTCATGTTTCCAAAGTCGGCCAGTTTCGTCTGCTCGTCAGTCGGCAACCGGTCCCCTCGGATATTTCTGAATTTTAATTTAACCCCGATTGATCTGTTAAGGAACTGGAAAGGCATTCATGTCAGTCTTACTGCACATCGCTTTTTCTCTGGTGCTGCTGGTGATTGGGCTGCGCCTGTCGTTCTTTTTCAGTGGGAGTGAAACGGGATTTTATCGCGCCAGTTTCCTGCGGTTGAATCTCGATGCCCAGGGGGGAGATAAAACAGCGCAGCGACTACTCTGGTTTTCGAATCATCCGAGTCACTTTGTTGCGACAACTCTGATCGGGAATAACATCGCCAACTATCTGACTACTTTTGCCATCGGTCATGGAACGAGCCAGATTCAAACCTCGCAGGGAGACTGGGGAGAAGTAATTGCTACATTGGCGTTCTCGCCTCTCATTTTTATTTTCGGCGAGCTGGTTCCCAAGAACCTGTATTATCGGTCTCCGCTGGCACTCCTCAGGAACAACGCCCGGATGTTCCAGTGGTTTTATTATGCATTCTGGTTAATAAGTCTGCCGCTCATCGGCTTTACCAAGTTAATTGAACGCTTCTCTGGAGCCGAAAATCGGACGCTCGATCTGTTCCTCGGGCGAACACGACTCGTTCAGGTGCTCAGCCGGGGTCATCAGGAAGGAATTCTTTCCGAGGTTCAAACAAATCTGATCAGTGGCCTGATGCAGATTGCGGATAAACCAATCACCTCAGCAATGACTCCCCTCGACCGCATATTGGGCCTCTCCGAGGAAACACCCCGGGAGGAAATGGTGCAGTACGCGAGTCGATATGGTCTAAGGCATGTGCTGCTGCATCGGAAGGGTAAACCTCAGCAGTGGTATGCTTATGTACGCGTGATCGATTTGTTATTGGAGCCTGAAGATTTACAGACGGTTATCCATGAAATGCCTCGAATAGACATCAAGAATACGAAGTTGCAAGTGCTGTTGATGTTGCGGGAAGCAGGAGCGGATCATGGCGTGATCGTTGATGGAAAACGGATCCTGGGAACCATCAATCAACGTGGATTAACGTCTCAACTTTTCCGCCCGACGCAAACAGGCACGAAACCTGTCGTGAGTGCCTTTTAATTGAATGTTCATTAACGAAGTTATTCTTCGTCGCGATGCACCGTCTCGGGAGAGAATGCTGGGAGACAAATCGCGACGTATTCCGCTCCTCCCTCTTCTGGACTGCTGTAGCGGACCCATTCACCTGGTTGGGCAATGATCGCCTGACCGGCGCGCACGATCAAATCGCCAGATTCAGTTTCGACATTTAACATTCCCTTGAGGACCAGAGTTAATTCCTGAAACTCGGGGCGCTGACCTGGTTCGACCCATCCCGCTGGTGAGACCATTCTGGCGACAGAAACTTTATCTGTTTCTGTATTCACTCGTCCGATGTACTCTTCGATTAGTTTGGGTTTGTTCCCGGCAGCTTCAATCGTGACTGGGGCGCTGATCATGAGTGGCATGTTGTTTCTCCTTAAAAGTTGCGGTTCCTGATGAGCTGTGAATGCCGGGGTTACTTTACAACGCCCATGCGTTGCCCCAGTTCCCGGAGGACTTCAACATCGGATAGAGGACGATGGGCATTCTGAGGGTGGGTGTCATCACAACCGAGCCAACCACGAAGTTTATGGAACTGGGCGGCTGAATGTTTGTAGCCAGCAGAGGGGGCGCGGAAAGTAAAGTAACCGAGATACTGCAGCTGATCGTTCAGTTCAAAGAATCCGGGATCGCCGGTTTCCCACATCCGGTCCCGTTTGGCGAAGAGATCGGGGGCAAAGGTGCTTAAGCCAAGCAGGTAATCGCTGCCATACATCACCATGTCGATGGCGAAATCATTGCCGGTGAAGACAATGAAGTCGGGACGTTTCTGATCTCGCAGTAACAGACGGTCCCATTCGGGTTCACGATGAAATGATGAATGTTTGGCTCCCACACACTGAGGAATTTCCATCAGCCCCGCATAAGTTTCCAGATCATAAACTGCACCGAAGGGAGCGAGATCAGTCGTTAACTCAAATCCCAGAAACTGATCACAAGCAGTAGCCAGGTCCTGATAGGAAGCAAGAATCTGATCGGGGGCTTGTTCTACCAGGCCAAAGGACTGAAAAATCACTGGTGTGCCACCATGCTCCTGAATTTCCTGCATCCGCTGCTTGTAAGTGTCCCCATCAAATTTGGCGCCACTCTGATCTTTCACAAAGGCGCCGGCAACAAACGACTTTCCATTGAGCAGCTCCTGAGTTGTTTTCAAAACTGCCAGTCGGGTGTCGCTGTCAATCAGGTTGATGTAACCGGTGTCCATGTTGACAGCCGGAGTTAAGCCCGCTTCCACAGTCCGGATTAAGTGAGCCTTAAATGCTTCCCAGTCGACCTCTCCACTTTCCAGGAAGGGGAGCAGGATGGCGGAGTAACCGGTGATTTTCCGGCGAGGTTTAATCATCTCCACAGGGTTAACCAGCGTTGACGTAGTCGGATTCATATTCGTTAAATCTTCTCAGAATTAAAGGTCCAGAAACCCTCTTGCAGGTCGCATTAAGCGATGGTTGGCAGGTTCAGGAACTGCTGCAACCAGATTTCAGGATTGGTTTCAGATTAAAGTTGGATTCAGTAAGCAGCGTCGAGTCAGTTTATTTTTTGCCGGGAATTTTCCAGAGAGGCGAAGGTTGATGTGCCTCTTTAATGTACGAGCGCGCCTGTGCAACCAGATCGGGGCGCTGTTTGGACAGGTTGTGTTCTTCACCGATATCTTCGCGAATATTATACAACTCAATGTTGTCGCTATACATCGGCTCGGCGATTGCTTTCCAGTCGCCGAAGCGAACTGCCTGACGCGAACCCTGTTCATAGAATTCCCAGTAGAGGTAGTCGTGAGCGGGTTGGTTTGCGTTATCACCTGTTAAGGCTGGAAGAAAGCTGATGCCGTCGAGATTTTCAGGTGTTGCTTCACCAGCCAGCTCTGCTGCTGTGGGCAGGAAGTCGGCAAAGTAACCAATGTACTCTGAGCGAGAGCCCGCTTTGATTTTTCCAGGCCAGCGGACAATCATGGGGACCCGGATTCCACCATCATACAAGGCGCGTTTGATTCCCTGTAAGGGGCCGTTGGAATTAAAGAACTCCGGGTTACGTCCCCCTTCCTTATGCGGGCCGTTATCTGAAGTGAAAAAAACAATGGTGTTTTCGTCGATGCCATGCTCTTTCAGTTTTTCCATTAATCTACCGACATCAGAATCGAGGCGGTCGACCATGGCCGCGAAGCCTTTCTCACCGGGAGCCCAGTCGGTGCTGGCGTATTTACCGAGCTCGGGGACCTCCATTCCCTCTTCCCGTGCTTCATTGTTTGCATGGGGAATGGTGTCGGCCAGATACAGAAAGAAGGGTTCCGCTTTGTGTTCATCGATGAACTCCAGCGCCTTGTCGAAAATCACATCATGACTGTATTCAA
>JAWKUC010000029.1:0-3787 GCA_041398805.1 Planctomycetaceae bacterium
GCTTCGGGGGGAGATGCAGCAACGGTCTCTGTGGATCACGAAAAAGTCTTATCAGATAAATGCGAATCCTGTACCCAAAACAGACTGCGGGCCTGAATCAGATCGGAGAATCAAGGGATTTAAACCATAAGATGAATTCTGGCCAATAATTTCAGCCTGAAAATGGGGCTTACCAGAAGTAGATTGAAACTTCAGGTTTCCTCAGGGTTTGATACTAAGATGTTAGTTGATCATCAAGCCCAATTTCACACTGGTTAAAATCTGCTCACCAGCCTGAGAAGTTTTTGTCCAGTTCTGACTCTCTGAAACATGTTTGATGCCAATTTAGAAGGTCTATGGCAGCACTTCTGAATTTCGAACCTTGAACTCCCGAGACTCTGTAGCTGATTCCCGGTGGATTTCCTGAAACTCAGGTAAGTAGTTCAGGCAGGAATGCTTTCCAGTTTTCATAGATCATGTTGTGAATGCACTCTTCCGAGACTTTGGGAAAGGCTGTCCCGGCGACAATGTCATTCACCTTACTCAAGCCCGAAATTACTTGCTCGGGCGTGGCCGAGGGAAAGTCAGAGCCGAAGATCAGTTTATGATCGACGCCGTATTCAACTGCCGTCATAAATGCCTGGTAATGTCTCAGAGGTCGATAATGGAGTGCAGAAACATTGGCGTAGAGATTAGGATGCTTGCGAATTAAGACCACACATTCTGTTTCCCAGGGGTGCCCCATATGGGAGATCACGATTCTGAGATCAGGACAGGCAATGGCGATATCTTCCAACTGAATCGGATTGGCGTATTTAAGTGGACCGGGGCGGACAAACGAGGTTCCCTGGTGAATGTTGATCGGAATTCCCAGCTGCTCCGCTTTTTTGAACAAGGGTAAGTGTTTGGGATCCTGCGGATCCCAGTTCTGATAGATCGGCGAGACCTTCAAGCCCCGTAAACCCAAATCATTCACGTAATACGTCAACTGATCGACGCAATCAGCATCATTTGGGTCGACCGAGCACCAACCAATGAAGCGATCTGCATGCTCGTTGACAAACCTGGCGATCAATTCCTGATTCGCATTGATACCGCAGAAAGGAGCTTTGATCCCGAACACAATGACTTTGTCCATGTTCTTCGTCGCTTCGAGCAACTGCTCCGGTCGGGAATCGAACGCATTCTGCTCCTGGACATCACTCCCCGCGAAATAAACGTCGTTCGTCAATTTCATCTTCGCCTTTTTAGCTTCCCAGGCGAACTCTACAAACTCATCCGAAAAATGGTCCGGGTACCACATCAGGTTGGTATGTGTATCGACGAGCATAGCGAGCTTTTTCAGCAAATAGGTATTCAGTTTTGCGATTAACTTCAATCATCTATCGTTTGATTCGGATTCACCAGCAACCAGCAAAGGGCTGCCACAAAATAAGTCAGGGCAACCACGTATAATACATGGTTCCAATCACCTTCCGTCCGTTTGATATCTCCGATCAGGTATCCAAGGACGATGGGCATGATGAAGCCCCTGAGAGCGCCGGCCATATTCATGACACCAAAAGCAATCGCCGTCTGCCTGCCACCGACATCCATCGTCGCTGTCCAGGCGGCGGGATTTCCCATTCCTGTGAATAAAGCACAAACTGACATCATTAGCGTGAACAGATACAGCGATTCAAACCGGCTGGCGACAATTACAAACAGTCCACTTGCAGCCAGTGACCCAATCGCAACTCCACAACGACTCCAAAAGCGACTTCCGGTTTTCTTCAGAATTAAGTCAATAACATATCCCCCGAGTAATGCACCGCAAAAAACAGCGATGAGCGGAAACGTCGCCAGGTAGGCAGCGATCCGAGTCATCTCTTCTGCCGAGGAAGCGATCGAGATGTTAACCGAACTCTCGGCGCGGTACTGCAGGAAGGCGGGGTACCAGGAGACAAACAGTACATAAGCGGCGGCCCGGAACAGAGCCTGTGTAAAGACCCCCACATCGATTTGCTTTGAAGCATCCGCAGGGCGATATTTTCAGGTGGGTACTGATCAACATGCTCAGATGGAGCCTTAATCTGCTCAGTTATAGTTTTGGATGGGATGGGTTTAATAAGTTGCAGTTCAGCCTGATTCAGCTGCGGGTGTTCTTCCGGATATGTCCGAAAGTAAAAATAAAAACAAACAGCCCACACCATGCCCACAGAAGAATACAGAAAAAAGATTTCTCGCCAGCCAAGGTAAACCAGCAACGCCCCTGTCAGGGCAGTCGCAATTGCTCCACCCGCAGACATCGAGGCGCCAATCACAGAGCTGCTGAAACCGCGACGCTCTTCCGGAAACCAGTCTCGAACGATCTTTCCAGAAACGGGAACAAATCCAGCCTGTGCCAGTCCATACAAAATTCTTAAGAAGAGGAGTGCATAAAATGAATAGACGACAGCGCTGAGAATCGTGAAGAGGGACCAGGCAAAGTTCATCCCCGCTAATGCGATGCGCGTACCGAAACGATTTCCCAGCCAGCCACCGGGAACCTGGAACACAAAATAACCCAGCGAAAAGATACCCAGCACCCAGCCCATCTGCTCATCGTCTAAAGACAATTCTTTTTGAATGGGTATGTTCGTCACGGAAATGCAATTGCGGGTGAGGTAAGCACCGGCCGCCGCGAGAGCCAGAAAAATCAACACGACCCAGCGGACGTGAGTCGGTTGTCCATTCGGTGAATCAGAGGTTCGTGCGGAAGGATGCTGCATCAGTTCGAGTGCTTCCCTTTCAATCGTTTTTCAGAGAACGCTCTAACTTCCAGACATCGGGTTGCATATTGTTTCCCGCGACCATCCATAATGCCCCTTCATAAACGAAGGCACTGGCCGCGTGGCGAGGTTTCCAGGGAGTGTTGGGAACTTCATACCAGTTCAAACCATCCTGTGAATACCAGACGTCATTCCGGTTTCCCTGGTTGTACCCTTCCAGCACCCACATTCGCCCATCATAGGCAGCCACATCATGATATTGCCGCGGGGTCCAGGGAGCTGCGGAGGAATGCTGTGTCCAATGCTGTCCGTCTGCTGAACTCCAGACATCGTTGTAGAAATTTCGAGCCGGGGTCGTGGGAGTGTCGTATGTTCCTCCTCCCAGCACCCAGATCCGGTCGTTCAAAATGGCATTCCCTCCAATCATTCCCCGGGGTGACCAGCAGGGCTCATACAGTTCAATTTTTTCCCACTTAACACCATCTGTCGTATTCCAGAGATCCCGATAGAACTCTTCTGAGCCTCCTCCAAAGGCAGGCATCGTTTGCCCACCCATCACCCACATTTTGTCTTGAAACACGAAAGTCTGATGCAAGGCTCTTGGTCCCCAGGGAACATCGTCGTTTACCTCTTCCCATGTTTTTCCGTCTACCGAACTCCAGACTTCATTCTGGTAATGACCCTGATTGGCGTCTCCTCCGATAATCCACATCTTATTCTTGTAAACAGCATAACCCGCCGTATGACGACCTTCCCAATCGGAATGCGGATCGAAGCTTTTATCATGAAACGTATTCGGTTTCTCCAACAGCCATTCACGACCATCCACCGAGCTCCAGACTTCGTTGTTGCAGATCAGTGGAAAGTGCACTTTGTCTCCCGGGTTCCAACCACCCAGCAGCCACAACTTATCCTGATAAACCAGCGCCCCCGCACCATCGCGCGCTGCAAACTCCGCATTCATGGTCACCTGAGTCCACTGGTAATCGTCCACCGCTTGAGAGGGAGTGATTGAGAAGGAGATATTCTTGGTATTCTCTTGACCTGCTGACAATCGA
>JAWKUC010000030.1:0-3466 GCA_041398805.1 Planctomycetaceae bacterium
ACTTCGACGCAGAAACAGGCCGAGGCCTGGGAGCCAGTCACCAGACAGGTTGGACGGCGCTCATCGCACCCATCCTGGGAACACTCGCCAGCCGAACTTCGCAAAAAGGGAAAGACGACGGACATGCTCCCGGTGTGATGGAACCTGAAGAGGATTAAATCGTCATTCTGTCGTATCTGCCTGTCGATAGCCTGTTACGGCATTTATTAGCTTAGGGCAAATTCCGCTCGGAATTATCGTCGAAACAGATTTCTGAGCCAGGCGAAGATGTCTTTTGAGGGAGAGCTTGTTTCAGATTCCGTAAATTGAATGGAAATAACAGCGATAGCCTTACTATTCACAGGCACCCCCAACTTGACTGCTGGTTTGAACGAGAGCCGGTTTAAAGCATCAATGAATGAATCTGTGACATGATCCAGATGATAACTGGTTGTAGTTAATTTAATATTGTTGACTTGTCCTGACGGATCGATACGGAGCGAATACGATATTGATGCCTGGAAGTTATTCCAATGATTAGATTCATGCTCCCGGTATTCACCGCTACAGTTCATGCGATGTAGCTCTTCGATGGAACTGGGTATGATAATCTGTTGAGTTACTTCAGCCAGATTCTGCGGGACCGGGAATTCATCGACCATTTCCTCTCCCCAGAGGTCATAGTGGCGTTCATCTGCGATCAGCCTGAGCGAAGCTGTGGGCTCGGGGTGGTCAAACATCGGAAATTGACGGGCTGAGACAGGATTTCCATGGTCATATATAGTTTCAGTTCTAACTCGTCCATTGTCCCCAAACGTCTGCTGGGGACCATGTAATTCGCCTTCAAAGTAGCTTGAGACTTTGTTGATCACTCCCAGGTTTTCCGGTGCTCTTTGTATTAACCCTCTATTATATCGCGTTACTTTTCCGTGCATTTGATGCTTTTTAAACTGATATTCAGTTGGGAAAGGTGAGTAAAGCAGAACCTCTTTGTCAGAGAAAAGTGTAAGGCCATCATCAAGAAAGGTGCCTGTCCCATTTTTTACAACTTGGCGCCTGTTTTCATCCCAGGCATCATCGACAATCAGTTGAAACCCTTCCTCAAATCGGGCTACCAGTTGTGGAGAACCATCCTCAAAAAACGGAGCCAGTTTCCCAGTCGTTTACCATTTTCAAAATTTACTTCCTCTGCCAACTGACCGTTTTCATGATATAACTGAATTGAACCAAGTACCTCTCTCTTGTCATTCTCGATCATTCGCTTGTGCAGTGATCCACTCGGGTAGAAAAATTCGAAAAGATGATTTCCTTCCAGAATAGATTCAATTCTTTGGGTTTACCATGCGGCCAGTATTCCCCACTAACTACATGGGATTGATAGAGATGATAATGCGCGAAGTTCCATCTTCTGAATATTCCTGATAGACACCGGAGGCTCGCCCATTATTGACTTCCAGCGTACGCAGCAGCTGTCCCGATGGATAAAACTCTTCGACTTTCCCGGAGAATTCATTGTCGATTCTATTTCCTGATTCACTAACAATGATCTTATGGCATTCTTTTCGAATCCAGTTTTCCATCACCAGGGTAATAGAATGGTTAATACTGAAGAACTGCTTATCGAGCTGATTTAATTCGTCAAAGCTACCGAATAATTCTACAGGATCTTTGACGAGTTCGAATTCCTCTTCGTGTTCGTCAAAGAAAGAAATTGCATTCCAAATCATTTCGCTCTCTTCCGGCAACTGTAATTCATCCAGAAACTGAGCCAGTTCTTCAATGCCTGTCTCTCCTGCCCTGTTATAGAAAAATTGAGTGAAACCTCCGTTATTTACTTCGCATAACAATTTCGTCCAGCAGTAGATTGCTTCCAGTTCATCACACAAGTCTTCGCTGATGTTCAGCGAAGAATAATTCTATTGCGTCCGCAAGACTGAATAGGAATTCTTCTCCTGACAGGCGGTAGTAATCAAGCCGATTGGATTTTTGGAAGTGGAACAAGATCTGTCATGCGAATAAACTGAATCTGTTTGTAGCCATTAAGACAGGCGAAAGCAGCAAATCACGCCGGTGACCAGCCACTGGAGATGTCTTTACCTCTCGACTTCGCCTTCACATCAACCTGGGCGTCGGCGACGACCTGTTCCAGCACGGTGATGTATTCAGCGAAGCGTTGGCGGCCGGTTCTGGTGAGGCGGTACATCGTCTGGGGGCGGGAACTGGTCGGTTCTTTTACTGGTTCAACCAGACCTGCTTCGCTGAGCACGGTCATGTGGCGACTGAGATTTCCATCGGTGAGTGCACAGAGTTCTTTCAGGTCATTAAAGAGGAGACCTTCGGTGTGGGCAGCCAGGAGGCGAGAATTCCCAACCGTGCTTTCTCATGCATTACCCGGTCAAGACCATCATAAGAGAAGCGGCCTTCCGAGCTTGCTGCGGCCTTTGAATTCTGTTTAGCCGATTTCTTTTTGGCTGCCATCTGCTCGTTCCCTGTCGTCTACTCGTTCTAATGTCCAGTAAAGAATGAAGGCACTTATCAATTGCCCCAAACCGAATGTGATGCCCATTAACCAGGGTGAATAAGCGAGTTCTCCCTGACCAACGATCAGACAGAGGCAACCACACATCACATAATATCCACCCACCCAGCATACGGGTGAGGGGAGCATTCGATAGGAAGAAAAAATACCGAGGGCGAATAGCATGGCCCACAACCCGGGGAGCATCCAGGCGACTTCAGGGGCGCCGCGAAAGATCGCCAGGGTGAGCAGTGCTCCCACAAAGACACAAGGGAGAAACTGACCGATGGCCGACAGGGTCATTTGTTTTACCAGCCCCGAGCCACTGGTGAATGCTTTATGAAATAGCTCGATGCCCACGATCGTCAAACTGAGCATCGCGACGATGAACCAGAGCTTGAGGTAATCATCCAGATCCTCCTGCGGTGAGGCGACCCAGGTTGTCTGAATGGAAGCCGCAAAAATGCCGAGCAGACCAGAGAATCCAACCGTCAGCGAGCGGTAACCCCGGAAGAGTTCGCTTCGAGCCATTTGTAAGCGAATCTCGGATATCTGAGTGAGAGCCTCGCGCAATTCCATGACAGGCTTCCTGATTAATTGAACCAACTGATCTAAACTTTACTATACAAAGTAATAAAAAAGAAGCAGGTTTGTCAAATGGAGCAATTCCTATTTTAAAGCCAGCCCCTTTAATTATGATCAGATAGGATCGGAACCCCTTTTTCCATCGGAGGGAAGACGATGATCTGCTCTAACAACAGAATGGAATCGTGCTTGAGCAACATTACTCCCGGTTGTAGATGACCGGCATCTCTCCCTTCCATTTTGTCCATAGCGAATCATCGTCGAGCAAGTCCACCATGAAGTGGGCTGCATTAATTCGACTGGTCTTGCCTGAATTAAACAGAGCACTGCGAATGGGAGACGGATGCAGGTCGTGAGGGGTGACGCCTGCTTCATTAATCAGCG
>JAWKUC010000031.1:0-3439 GCA_041398805.1 Planctomycetaceae bacterium
CTCACTGGCACTAACGGAACCCGACTTCAACCTGAAGCAGGCAATCACTGCTTACCAGAGTGCCCTCACTATTTTCACGCAGCTGCGATACCCTGCAGAATGGGCTATGGTTCAGAATAATCTAGGCATCGCTTGTTTTACTCATATTGAGGAAAGATCAACCGATGAAACAAATCTCGCGTTTATAAGTTTTAATGCCGCGCTGCACATCCATACCCGGACAGACTACCCCGACGATTGGGCGCGAATTCATCACAACCTTGGCACCCTTTATCAGTCACAACAAAAACCTGTCAACCAAGTGGATTTCTGTAAAAAAGCGATTGAACATTACACTCGTGCATTAACCATCCGCACCCCAGAGCGAAACATACTTGAATGGGCAAACACAAAGACTCATCGCGCAGAAGCCCGTTTTCATTTGAGTCAGGAAACAGATGTTGAACTTCTCGAACTGGTTAAAACCGATGTAGAGGAAGCTTTAAGAAAAATCCCCAGGAATCATGCTCCCGAAATGATTGCCGAAGCGAATATGTTGCTGGCAAAAGTTCTGTTCGCTCTCTCTCGATGTTCTGCCCCAAAAACGACAGCCTTAAGAGATAAGGCATTTCGAGCACTAAGCTCTGCCGCCAGAATCTACCGAAAACGAAACCAGGAATTCGAGCTTTCGAAAGTCGAGGAGCTCGAGAAAACTGAATCATCTAATCCTCTTTAAACAGTTTATTTCGTTGATATTTTCTAATTCCAACAAGATTTCTCGACCTCAGGTGTGATAAGTTAGAACCGAATAACGCCCTGGTGAACGGGCATTGTTTCTTTCGATATATCATCAGTCAGGGTCACTGCCGATAGTAACTTTTAAATTATCAGGTGATAAAGTCGACGGCGATTTCCAGAATTGCTATCAATTCAATACATCAGAGACTCTCGAAGTTAAACCAGACCTGCTCGTACCGGCGGTTGGATATCATTCACGGTTAAGCGAGCTAACCAACGGTAAGATTGAACTCTCACAGTTCCACCTCGGTTGTGTGCATGTGGAATTCCCGGACCTCTTCCTCGTCGGTTTTGCCAGGCCAATCATCGGGAATATTCCTTCGATCAGTGAGATTCAGGCCCGCTATGTCTGTGGTCTGATTGCTCAAAAGTACGAGCGTCCGCAGAATATTCAGATGCTGCATCAGGAACTGAGTAAGGAACGCTCCGTTCGCTATCATAAAATCAATCAGAATGTGATCTACCCGGTGGAGATGTTTCCGTATTGCGACCATCTGGCCAGACTAATGCAGACTTATCCTGACTGGAAAAGAGCAGGATCAATTCGCAGCTGGTGGCGAAAGCAACTCGCCCCCGCGACTACGATGCATTATCTGACAGCGGGTGAAACAGAAGCAGATGTTTCACGCACGGCACCCACCTATCTTCCTTCACTTTTGATTGGCTTTATTCTGTTCATGAAACCAATCAGCTGGCTCTACTCTCTTTCGTAGAGCGCTAAAAAAGGTAGAAGCCATTTTTGACTTCTACCTTTTTCTATGTCGATTCCACTCTCAGGTTTTGCTCGATCAGAGAGAACCTGAAGAACTCAATTACTCAGCAGGTGCAGTGAAAGGAGCCATGCCGTCGTTGATCAAGTCGCCGTAAGTTTTGCCTTCAACAGCACTTTTCTCAGCGGCAGCTTTTTCGAGAGCAGCTGCGATTTTCTCAACTTCTTTTACTTTTTCTTCGCCTAAAGCTTTGCCGACAGCCATGCCGTACGGATTACGCATTTTGGCGTTTGCACCTTTTCCATCTTCTTTAGGAGGATGGCAGGTAAGACAACCCAGTTTTTTGATTTCAGGGTTATCAGGATAGGTTTCAGAGATAACTTTTTTGTAGTTTGGTCGAGCCTGGGCAGTTTCGCTGTGCATGACTGTAGTCATACCTACCAGCAAACCTGCGACGATACCGAGTGAACACAGTTTGCGTGCTGTTCGCATTAAGACAACCTCCCGAACAGTTGATTCCAGAAATTATGGCGATGTTTACAAGTGACGTCATTCACAGAAGTTAGTCAATCTGCAGAGGAAAATTCTTGAAACAGGATAGACAACACCTGGAACAGGTAGGGAATTGGCCAAATCCGTAAATCCCCTGACCTCATGGTCACCATCCATAAGTACGCTTTTATTTAAATGCCCCCTCTGGGCCGTGTCAACTCACTATCCCCTCTGGTTTTAAAGAAAGCCGGAGGACTAACCCCAATTTCTGCATAATTGAGCATTGCGTTTCAGCATTCGATCTCACAGAGTAGAAGCAGCACTTTTTTGACATAACCTGAGTCACGAAAACCTGCTAGCTATTTAAACCACCTCGAAAGCAATTGTTAATCAGGGAAAGTTGCCCAAAGATTAACGCGCTCGGAGAAAGATAAGTGTTGAATTTGAAACTGGGTCTGAAACACCTGTTCCTGGCCATTATTTTTCTGACTTTGCCCCAGTCGGTTCCATTTTCGAACACCGGTTCAGCCGCCCCAGTTGACGATTTGCAAGCGTCAACAGAGTCACCGAACATCGTGCTGATTCTCTCTGATGATCAGGCCTGGACCGATTTCGGCTTTATGGGACATCCTGCTATCAAAACCCCCCACCTGGATGCCCTCGCCGATGAAAGTTTCGTTTTTCCTCAAGGTTACGTGACCACCAGTCTTTGCCGACCTTCACTCGCCAGCTTGATTAGCGGCTATTACCCGCACCAACATGGAATTACCGGTAACGACCCTCCCAAGGGGACGGACCGAAATGAGATGCTCAAACACATTGATCGAATTCCCAAACTTCCCGCAATGCTGGGCGATATCGGTTATGTCAGTTTTCAATCTGGTAAATGGTGGGAAGGCTCACCAGCAAGGGGAGGCTTCATCGCCGGAATGACTCATGGCGATACCAAACGAGGAGGTCGTCATGGGGATGTCGGTTTGAAAATCGGACGCGAAGGAATGCAGCCAGTCTTTGATTTCATTGACTCAGCGGAAGGCAAACCTTTTTATCTCTGGTATGCCCCCTTCATGCCCCATACACCTCACACTCCCCCTCAACGAATTCTTGAGAAATACATCCAGGAAGATCGTCCCATCGAACTCTCAAAGTATTACGCCATGTGCGAATGGTTTGATGAGACCTGTGGTGAACTGGTACAGAGGCTGACCGATCGCGGATTACGAGAAAACACACTAATTGTATTTGTCACCGATAACGGTTGGATCCAAAAAACTCCGCAGACCAAACTTCCCCCCAAGTGGAACCACCCCTTTGCTCCTCGATCCAAACGGTCCCCGAATGAGGCGGGTCTGCGTACCCCCATCTTTTTCAACTGGCCGGGGCACATTATTGCAGGAGAGTCCGATATTCCAGTCAGCTCCCTCGATATCGTCCCCACCATGCTGGCAGCAGCGGGGCTA
>JAWKUC010000032.1:0-3236 GCA_041398805.1 Planctomycetaceae bacterium
AGAATCGCCCGGATTCAATTAATTTGCGACGAAGCGATCGTTGAAAGCGACTGATATCAGCGGGACTACTCTGTTTCATCGCCTCAGGGAGGTAGCGAAATGCGACGATGTTGCATTCGGGTTCATGAAGTGGCTCGAAATCGGAAGCGGTTGTTAATTTGTGATACAGGATCTTCCCGAGTTCAAAGGTGATGTCGACCATATCGGAGAAAATCTCTTTGCCGAGTAGAGACCACAATCCCCATAAACCGAAAGAAGCCGCTCGTTTGGTGCATTCAATCGTCCGCATACCACTGTCTATCTCTGCCATTCCCGGATCGGAGGGATCAAACAGGTAAGGAGCACTCTGCTGAAACGTCTGGAATCGATGTTCGCGATTGCGATAGAAAACAAACGCACTTAGCGCTGGGACAAACATCATCTTATGAGCATCACAAATGACGCTGTCTGCCAGTTCGATCCCCTTGAGCAGATGTCGATGCCGGGAACTGAACGCAGCCGCTCCGCCATGGGCGGCATCAACATGTAACCAGACTTGATGGTCACGGCAAACCGCTACTATTTCTTCCAGGGGGTCGAAGGCACCAACTGGCGTAGCACAACTGCACGCAGCCACTGCCATGACCGTTCTGTTTTCTGACTTCAATTGCGATAAAAGTTTGTCGAGTTCCTGGGGATCAAGCCGAAAGCGGCTATCGAGTTTTGCCTTGATGATATTATCGGTTCCTAATCCCAGAATACCTGCGGATCGGGCAATTCCATAATGCGCCGCGGCATGCGTCACCAGTACAGGTGGCGAAGAGAGGCTGGTGACTCCTTTTGTCCAGGAGTTTTCGAGCATCACATTTCGCGCGGTGAGGAGGGCTGTCAGGTTGGCGAGGGAGCCTCCATGAGTGACCAGTCCGGAGAAAGTTCCTGCCTGGAAACCAAGCTGAGTTCCCACTTTTTCTATCAGGGCGGCCTCTACGGCTGTCGCCCAGGGGCCCATTTCATAAACCGCCATCACCTGGTTCGTCACGGCTCCCAGGGCATCAAATAACCCGGCTACGGGAACAGAAGCTGGGACCTGATGGCCAATGTAGCGGGGATGGTGCAGATTCTGTCCGTGACTGAGTGCTGTCAGGCAGAGTTGTCGGAATCTTTCCGTCAGCTGTTCGATTGAGGAATGGTCCAGCTCTGGATGATCCGCTGTTTCGAGCAGATTCCGGGCGAGAGCAATATTGGTCGGGGGGAGATCCCAATTGAGCACAGGTGTTTCCCGGTTCGCAACCTGTTGCAGATGAGTCACCAGAATATCGCGCCAGTTGCGGGAGAGTTCTTCGAAAAGGGTGGGAGCAAAAGCAGCCTGAACCCGTTTCAAGGGCGCGTGAAGCTCATCGGGAAATTCATTCTGCATGTGTGCGAGCTTTGATATCGTGAGAGCAGATTTGATGTCGGACAAATCAACGGGTAACAGTATTAGGGAACCTCTCTGATTTTATCCGCGGCCTGCTGTACTGGCTATCTTACTCGGCCTCAATTGTGGCAGAGTTTGCTTCAGTTTCCACATCGGCTGCCTTTTCCAGATCGTGCATGTGTAAACCGACTTTGAACATGTAGTAGAAGCCGCTGAGGGTCACCGGGATATACTGGCACAGGTGGTAATAAAATGAAGCGGCGACCGCATCAGACTTGGCGACACCCAGGGGAAGCAGGCTGGTTACGAAGCAGAGCTGGATCACACCAAAGAAGCCGGGTGAGGAAGGAATCATTACCCCGAAGGCGGTTACTCCCAATACCAGGCAGGCGGCCAGGGGAGAAACTGAAACATTGAATCCCCAGAGTGCGATATAGATCATCGCCGCGTTACAACTCCACTGCAGCAGGGAGTTCAACATTAAGAGAATCAGTAATTTAGGATTCCGAAGCACGTGGAAACCACGCGCGGCCAATTCGAGCTGGTTTAAAATTTTATCCTGTATGGAGACAGGGGCAAAAAAGAGAAGCCAACGACAAAGTTTGAGAAAGAACGTCGTAAAATAAACATACAGAGAGAGAAAACAAAGGCCGATCAGAGTCGCTGCTGCAAATAG
This sequence comes from Planctomycetaceae bacterium, assembly GCA_041398805.1. GTDB lineage: Bacteria > Planctomycetota > Planctomycetia > Planctomycetales > Planctomycetaceae > Polystyrenella. The sequence goes on from JAWKUC010000032.1 coordinate 2,073, forward strand.
CAAACTTGCTTTACGCACATTTTCATCGACATCTGGCAGGAAATAGAGAGCACAGCCAGTCAGGCCCAACAGGGCGATGATGTCAAAAATACGTTCGAGAATAATGTTCGAGAGGATTGCCATATACGGAACTTTGTTCCGGCGGGCAAACACATAGACGCGAATGAAATCACCCAGGTGCGCGGGATAGATATTGTTTCCCATAAACCCGATCATCATCGGGGGAACGACTTCCCGCAGGGGATAGTTACCGATTGGCTTTAACAACCATTTCCACCTTAACCCCTTCAGCAGAAAGAAGAGATAGAGAAATCCCCACATGGCGGGCAGCGAGAGGTAGTTGGCTTCAGCAAAGGCATCGCGTAGCTCGGAGAATTTGATGTCATACAGGGCGTAAGCCAGACAACAAACCGAAACGAATAATCCCAGAGCAAGATAGAGGTACTGTTTCCTTTTAATTTTCCTCTCCTCTATTTTCAGGGCTATCGTGTATTTAAAGCACAAACTGAATAAATTGTGGAAACAGCGAGCCGCAACTGGCTCTTCATCACGACTTAATATAGTCCCGTATATTGGTGGAGCAGTCACTGAATCAGACTGTTTGTGAGTGTTTCAGAGCGGATTGGGCCGAAATTCGCCGGATGTTCCGGAAAGCATGGTAGCTTCTGAGGTTCGAATCGCAAACGTTAACCAGTGACTGGTATTGTGTATAGTGGTTTTTCACAAAAGTCTTGACGTTTGCTATTGGGCTTCGTACCTTTAATAGAGTGTGATAAACCAATTATCCCACTATTTTCCTTCCTCCTGAATTCGGTAGCCCCCAATCTCCCGAGGGAATCAGAACTGAAAACACTTACTAACAGGGTGATCAGCTTACAGGGTGATCAATCGGAGTGTTCTGAGTCAAACTTCAGCTCTGGTTTTCCAATCAATACTCAGGCAACCTGCAAACAACTGTGACTTAGTGGTGACGATTTCATGGTCACCCGTGTCATCCTACCTACCTGATACCCTCCTTCCTGATTTTTCTCACCAACACAGTCTCTTCAGCTGGACTTGATCTTATCCCTATTGGATTTCGAAAAAGTAATCTGTGTCCTGGATGAGAGAAACAATTCCAAACCAGTAGTTGATCAATCACCTGGGCATTATCGCAATCGACTC
>JAWKUC010000033.1:0-2732 GCA_041398805.1 Planctomycetaceae bacterium
CCACCACCATTACCCGCAACAATACAGTACTGGTTGAAGTATCAATTGGTAGCGATGATGGTCTGGCCGTTGGTCATAGCATGTTCGTCTACCGCCCCCAGGCTGCCGATGGAACTCCGGCACAGTACCTGGGCAAACTGGAAGTTACCAAAGTCACTCCTGACAAGGCTGTCGGACGACTCATCCTGAGCACCAAAAACGGTATCATCGCACGAGGGGATAATGTCAAAACAAAGCTCTAAAAAAGAACCAAAACAACCCGCAACCGTTTACGAAGGGCTGCTTTTTCTCTCTACGTTCTCCCTCATTACAGGCATCATTCTGCTGGTGCTGAAACTGGGTGAGTACAACTGGGAGATGACTCCTTAGAGTAACGCTGCCGACACGGTGATATTTGCCGGTGTCGATAGTCGTATTGCGAAACAACTCAATAAATGAAAAGCCTCTCCATCACAGGAGAGGCTTTTTCTTTTTGGATAAGAGGAGAACTTTCATCAAAGAATGAGTTCAGGTTGCTCAAGCAAGCAGCGAGATCTTCTGCTATGATGACCACTCCAAACTAAATTTAACCCTGCCAGAAGTGTCATCAATGTCTCATGACATGCCTTCCCCTCCCACGCCCGCCCGGTCGTCGGTGAAACGATTACTCTTTCAAATAATCAAGTGGTCGCTTTGTCTACTGGTATTAGGGTTTGTCGTCTACCAGGGTTACAAACTGAGCAGTAAAGAAGAGCTCTCTGAACTGCATGTCGATTTCAAGTGGTTGATTCCGGCTGGCCTCGTCTATCTGCTGGGTTGGCTGCCATCGGTCTGGTTCTGGCGAAGTCTGATGCGATCGTGTGGTGCGGATGTCCCCTGGGGTGCCGCAATACGTGCCTATTACTGTGGGCACCTGGGGAAATATGTCCCGGGAAAAGCATTGGTGCTGGTGATACGCACAGCTCTGGTGAAAAACGCCGGCTGCCCCCCTGCTCTGGCCGCACTGACTGCCACTTGTGAGACCTTGATGATGATGGGAACGGGGCTGGTCGTTGTCGGCAGCCTCTTTCCGCTGGTCTTTACGGAAGCCCAGCGCAATCAGGTCCCGGAGTTACTGCACCCCTTCATCGGCAACCCCTGGGTACTCCCGTTGATCATGATTTCATTGACGCTACTGATGCTGCCCGTCATAGCCCAGATGATCAAACTTGTCGCACGCAAAATGACTCCCGCCGAATATCAACTTGACCGCCCTATCGAGATCAGCCTCGTCTTACTCCTGAAAGGGCTCTTCATGTTCGGGAGTGGCTGGATCGTGCTCGGTATCAGTCTCGGATTTGTGCTCAAAAGCCTGGAGGCAGATTTTTCACTCCTCGATCACTTCTGGACTGTAGTCGCTGCGGCTGCCGTGGCGACATCGATTGGTTTCCTCGCTCTTTTCGCACCGGGAGGTGTGGGAGTTCGTGAAGGTCTGTTGATGTGGAGTCTCGCTGCAATTCCGGAAATTAACGCGGCGCAAGCGGTCGCCGCAGCAATCCTGTTGCGACTCGTCTGGTTAGCTTTTGAAATCGGGGCTGCTGCCGTACTATACTATAAGTCGTCCTGAAACCCTCTGATGGGTCACATTGAGCCTTTATTTGCAGGTTCAAAAAAACCACAACCGGGTTTCAGGATCAGTTCTATAAGAAGAGGCCTTGAAACCCATTGAGGATTCTCCCACCGTCGCCTGAGCGATCCATCTTTGTCAGACAGAATCGAGACTGCCATGCACAAACTGTCGATCATCATTCCGTTGTACAATGAAGAAGAAAGCCTGCATGAATTGCACGCTGAAATCGATGCGGTTGCCAAAGAGCATGATCTCAACCTGGAAATTATCATGGTCGATGATGGTTCCTCGGATCGTTCCTGGCAAATTGTGGAAGAGCTGGCCGCTAAAGATGAACGTATCAACGGGATTCGCTTTCGAACGAACTTCGGTAAAGCAGCTGCCCTGATCGCCGGTATGCGATCCGCTTCAGGTCGCATCCTGATGATGATGGATGCTGACCTGCAGGATGACCCCGCAGAAATTCCCAGGATGCTCGAGTTGATTGATCAGGGATACGATGTCGTGAATGGTTGGAAACAACGTCGACTCGATCCGTGGCACAAAGTCTATCCGAGTAAAGTATTCAACTGGATGGTCAGTAAACTGAACGGACTCGATCTGCATGATCATAACTGCGGTTTAAAAATGTTCCGTTCCGAAGTCGCCTCCGAACTTCGCATCTACGGAGAACTGCACCGTTTCATCGCAGTGCTCGCTCATTCACGCGGGTTCAAGGTCGCTGAGTTACCCGTTCACCATCGCTCCCGACAGTTCGGTCACTCCAAATACGGGGTTCGTCGCTTCCTTCGCGGCTTCCTTGATTTGCTGACAGTGAAATTTCTGACCGGTTTCGGTTACAGACCTCAACATATGCTGGGAGCCTTTGGTTTAGGCGCCTTCCTGATAGGGGCGGTTGGGCTGTTATACCTGGTCGGAATCTGGATCCTGACGAACATCTTCCGCCTCGATTTCGCCCCCATTGGCAGTCGCCCCCTGCTCGCATACTCAGTTGCCTTCACTCTGCTGGGTGCCCAGGCTTTGACCTTGGGGTTACTGGCAGAATTAATTGTCGCCTACACCGGCCGCGAATCTCAAACTTACAGCATCGCCCAGCGAACCGCCCCCGTCACGAATAAACCAATCCCCACTACCGATGGGGAAT
>JAWKUC010000034.1:0-1714 GCA_041398805.1 Planctomycetaceae bacterium
CAGGCCTGGATGGGACCTGGGCTGCTGTCGCCGCCGGAAAACGGGTCGCCATTGCCAACAAAGAAACCCTGGTTGTCGCAGGTCCCATTGTGAAAGCGCTCGCCCGGGAAACTGGTGCCGAGCTGCTCCCTGTCGACTCCGAACACAGCGCGATTTTTCAGTGCCTGCAATCAGGCCGACGTGATGAATTAAAGCGGATCGTCCTGACTGCCAGTGGAGGACCCTTTCGCGGCTGGAAGAAAGATCAACTGGAGCAGGTGACTCCCGAGATGGCCCTCGACCACCCGACCTGGAACATGGGACCTAAAATCACGATCGATTCGGCGACATTAATGAACAAGGCTCTCGAGATTATCGAGGCGAAATGGTTATTTGACCTTGCCGATTCTGAGATAGAAGTCATTATTCACCCACAATCGATCGTGCATTCCTTCGTGGAATTCACAGACCACTCCGTCCTGGCCCAACTGTCCCCTCCCGACATGAAGCTACCGATTCAATATGCCCTCACCTGGCCCGAGCGCTGGGAAGGGGCAGCCGAGGCGATGGATTGGTCGAAGATGCTCACTTTAGAGTTCCATCCCCCTGACCACGACGCCTTTCCGGCGTTACAATTGGGGCTGGAAACAGCCGCCCGCGGGGGAACTGCCGGTGCGGTTCTCAATGCCGCCAATGAAGCGGCTGTACAACGATTTTTAACAGGCTCCTTACGATTCGACCAGATCGTCAAGGCAACACAAAATATTCTGAACGCTCACCATTTCGACCCGTCTCCCGATCTTGCTGAATTGAAAAAGTGGGATCGATGGGCTCGAGAGGAGATGAAACAATGGACTTGATCAGCATACTTAACTGGGTCTACGTTGCCCTCGGACTGGGCCTCGTGATCTTCTTCCACGAGTTGGGACACTTCGCTGTTGCCAAATGGTGTAACGTCTATGTCGAACGATTCAGTATCGGTTTCGGCCCCATCATCTGGAGTTTCCGCAAGGGAGAAACCGAATACGCACTCTCCATTGTTCCCTTTGGTGGTTATGTCAAAATGCTTGGTCAGGACGACATGGACCCCAGCCAGCTCAGCAGCGAAGAAATCGCCCAGGACCCTCGTGCTTACTCAGCCAAAAACGTCTGGCAACGGATGGCAATCATTTCGGCGGGTGTGATCATGAATATCATCACCGCCATTCTGTTCTTTGCCTATGCATTCAGCTCTGGAATTGAAAACCCGACCGCTGTCATTGGCTCCGTTCAGGCCGGTTTGCCAGCGTGGGAAAAAGGGATGCAGGCGGGCGATCAGATCGTCGAAATCAATGGTCGCAAGGTCAACTCGTTTCTCGATATCAAACGAGGTGTCGCCCTCTCTTCCGGAACACTCGAAATCAAAGCAGTGCGACGAGATGGTGAAGCATACACCGTCTCCATCGATCCCGAGAAAAAAGAACTCGGCCGCATGATTGGAACAGGTCCCACTGAAGGATTGCGAACCTACTCCAGCCTGGAAGGTGCAGAGAAAGGGGCCGACCCGAACAGCCCTGCTGGAACTGCTGATCCTGCTGTCCCGATGAATGCCCTCATTACCAAAGTGAATGGCGAACCGATTGATGACCCGTTCCGCTTCCAGAGTATTCTGGCACAGAAACGGGCTGAACCTCTGGAGATAACCTTCAAAGAACTTGATAACGATCAGGAAATTACCACCACGATTCCCCCGCAA
>JAWKUC010000035.1:0-1681 GCA_041398805.1 Planctomycetaceae bacterium
TATCGCTTCTGTATGAAAACCAGATCGGTATTGAGAATCGGCTCAAGGAACTTGGGGGTTCTGGCTCCGTTATGGTTGATGCTATTCCACTCAAGGGAACGTTTTCTGGAAAAAGTCGACAGGACGTTTTCAGCCAGTACGAGAAGCTGAATGTTAAGTATCTCGATACCTACATCTTTCAGAATGAGCTTGGCGTTGGAGTTGCCGATAAGTGGTTGGAGTGTATGAAGTTATGCAATCACCGTGCCTGGATGATCTTCGACAAACAAGAGTCTAGTTTGCTCAGATTTGGATATGGTGATGCGAATAGTTATCCAGCGAAAGTCGTCTCACTGCAGACAACAAAAGGCTTGGTGCTGAAAGGTGACTTTCCTAAAGAGTTCAATGGCGAGCACACATTGTCGATTGGTCGAAAGGCAGGCACCAATAGGGCTGAGGGTGTACGGCTTGAGTTGTTGCTCAAAGATGGAAAGACGGTGTCACTTGAGGCAATTCTGCCCCCAATAATTCCCAAATTAGTACACTGGAAGAGCGAACTCGTCTCGACACGCGGTCCGCAAACACGAGAAACGCGTTGGAAATGGGATATTCCGGAAATCCCGAAGGGAACCAATGCTGTCCTCTACTGTTACTACCAGGGTGGTTCTCCCGCAGAGCAAGCACGCGTCACCCTAACAGCTGGCGCTCACGTAATTGACGAAGTCACCGGCGAAGAGGTTGGGCAAGGCTTCCGTTGGTCAGCGTTGGGGCCACAAACGCACATCCCTGCTTCGAGTCAATCGATGACGCTGCCGGCTGGCAAATATCGAACTGAGGGGCAATTGGTTACCGAAAAGAATGGTGACTGGGCTGGGTCGTCTGGGCTCCAGATGATGATTCTAGTGAAACTAAATGAAGACGATTTCAAATTGGATTGGAACCCGAAACCTGAATAAAGTAGTGCATGGTGAGGAGCAATCTGATCGTATATGCGGCCTTCACGGTCGAGAGTTCTTCGTTTCAGCGGGTGTCCAGCAATGCTGGGAGTTTGAGGCGAGCCTAGTGTTTGGCGACAGAGACTCGTGCTTATGCATCTCACCAGTGCATCAACCTCAGGGGAAACACAAGCACAGGCAGAGGCGGCAGCAAACTCTGAGGATGCAGGATTCACTTTCGACCTGCGTTTGACAGTGCCAACCCGCCCATCCAACGCATTGTTCGTCGTCCCATGGAAGAACACAAGCCTGGTTCTAAATCGCGGCTTATCACCATCTTTAATCCGTCACAGCGAATCGCGCTACATAGTGCCAGACTTTCTTTAAATCGTCGTATGCGTAGCTTCCGGAAGCTGCAGCCATACCTATGATTTCTGGCGTGAGCCAGCCGTCTACCGCAAGACTATCAGCCAATCGCAGAATCGATGGGCCACGATAATCCGGGTATTGATGGATTGTGTCCAGGGAGACACGGAAACCTGAGTGCCACTCAACATGAACGGGCAATTTCATTGCATCCAGTGCAACAGCCGTTCCGTGATAACATTCGTCGAGGACAAGGGCTTCGACGTCCCGGGACAGGCACACCGGGCCGTGCACGTGCGCTTCGATGTAACGATCAAGTTCGTCGCAATGATCGGATTCACATGCATCGATCAGCCCCATGTGTGATGCGTTACCAAAATGAATCGGTTCAAAAAAACTGT
>JAWKUC010000036.1:0-1650 GCA_041398805.1 Planctomycetaceae bacterium
GGCAGTTAACCATTCAACATTCACTGATTGATGAATAACAACTCGCAGATTTTTGCGATTGCATAAATAACGAACCAGTCTCAAGCCGGTTCGGGCCACGGCTCTCCTTTTGAGAGAGGAAATTACAACCATGTTTAACTCCATCAAGCCATTGAACCCGGCAGGTCCTTCTTCACTGGAAGAAAATTCTGTCGACCATTCGAACCGCAAAGGGGCGACACTTGTTGTCGTGCTGGCGCTCCTCGGTTTGATGATGGTCATCGGCTTCTTCGCCTACAGCCTGGCAGGTCAGCAACAGGCGAATAGTGAATACTTCGCCAATACCCCCCGGGCCAAAGCCCGGAACGTTGCCGACTTTGATCGCGATGCCCTGATGAACTGGGCGCTGGAGCAGATCATCAAAGGGGCGCCTGCTGAGTTGTCACAAAGTTCATTAAGTGGTGGTCGGCACGCGCTCGTTCCCAACATGTTTGGGAATGATCTCATTCCCTATTCAGGGACGGGTTACAACCTGATGCTGAGTTCCAACCTGCCCGTGCTGGACTACAACTACGACGGAACAAGTGATGGAACCGCAGAACCCTGGATGAATGCTTCTCCCGCGGCCAATGGGGGATCGTATCCCGTCTTCGATACGCTCTTCGATTACACTCCCGATGCCCCTTACACGGCGCCGGATTTCAACAATACTTTTCTGGCATATCGTGGTTATGCGCTGAATGCCAATAACGAACCTGTTCTCGTCATTAAACCTTCTTACCATCGTCCTGAAATGTTGCGTGAGTCTTCCGGTCATATTCGATTGGTCAGGGACTGGATGGGGACCACGGGAGACGAGACCTATTCGATGCGTCCCTCCGAAAATCACCTTGCCAATGATGGCACAGGTACGTTCGCGACAGAACGCTTTGTCGGTAAAGGAGAAACGGCAACCGGGATCAACAATGAATTCCCCTTCCCTGATTTTACGGATTATACAGAGACCTGGAGTGAAGGGGTCTGGGCTCTGGATAATTACGATGGAGGTGAGACGTATAATTTTGGTGAGTGGGTTTACTACCCGACTACTCAGACTTACTTCCGGGCTTTGGTCGACGCTCCGGTAACACCTCCTGTAGATGGGAGCGATTGGAAAGAATACACCCAGCCCTATTATGCCTACGATGTTGACGCGGATGGGGATGGAACAAAAGAAGCGATCTGGATGGACCTCGACTTCCCGATTCAGGAAACCCCTGACGGTGGTCGGTTCTTCGTGCCGATGTTCGGTGTCACCATTTATGACGCTGAAGGTCTGATCAACCTTAATGCAGCTGGAAACATTAACGGTACATTCAGTCTTGCGGGTGGAAGCGCGTTTGGAAACGGTAGCTATATCTCTCAATCAAACCTGGGAGTATCACCATCCGAAATTAACCCGATCTGGGCTTTCACAGCCTATGACGCAGACTGTGCCACAACAACAGATAGTGATAATGCACAGGCAGAGCATGCCGAATTCTTCAACCGCGATCCTGATACGACAGCTGATCCTCAGGAAATTGCGAACATGGAGTGGTTCTGGATCAACGCTGTCAAACTGACATTCAATGGTGGAGTCGTGGAAGACATTATTCTGGGACGCTACGGTGACGATGGCATTCCAGATTA
>JAWKUC010000037.1:0-1620 GCA_041398805.1 Planctomycetaceae bacterium
CGACCCGGACACCGCCCGTGCTTATCATGACGAAGATCTCGATGTCGACACCGACTTCTGTGCGATGTGTGGTCATGACTGGTGTAGCGTCCGCATTTCCAAAGAGATTGTGCAGTTTGCCTCTGGTAAAGATGAAAACTACGCCTGGGATCGCACTAAAGTCTCAGCCGCTTTAACCGCCGAGCAACGCGAGATTCTGGAGAAGCGAGGGGTTCTCTCACCAGATCAAATCCACAAGCTCGCCTCTAAGACGAAAAAAGCGATGCAGGGAGACGACCAGAAAGCTTCCTGCCATTCGGACCTCGTCGATGCCGATGACGCCCAGACCTTGCAGGCGGCCTCGCTGCCGATCATTGACTGATCTTTCAGTCAATTTCGATCTAAAATTGAATTCAAACCCGAACTCCTTACCTGACAGGGAGTTCGGGTTTTTTGTTTTTGGTCAAATTTTCCACTGTTTACGTCAAGAAATGCCATCCCCCCGCGAATAACAGAGAGATCGACCAACCTGTCAGAAGATGTTGAGGCAGGAATCGAGGTCGAATCGTCGAGTCAACTTTTTCTGTCTGTCCCAGATCGGGACCTGTCCACCAAGCGGGGAACAAAAAATGATCCACAAAACATTAATCACGGGTGCTGTTGTCATGGCTGTGGGGCTCTTTGCCTTCGGTTCCAATCTTTGGAGTTATGTCCGGACGACTGCGAACAATGTCAGAGAATCGGTACAGGCGAATGTCCCGATGGAAACCAAAATCCAGGCCGCTGCGGAGGAAGTCGAAGCGATTCTGCCTGAAATTCGCAAACACAAACAACTCGTTGCCAAACAGCAGGTCGAGTTGAAATACCAGTCAGAAGCGATCACAAAAACTCGTGATGAACTTGAGTCACAGAAAAAAGCGATCCTCGCATTGCGGGAGATGCTGCAGGATGGAAACTCCACCTATCAGTTCGCCCGTCACCGTTACACCGCTGCTGAAGTTGAATCTGATGTAGCTCAACGTTTTGAGCGGTTCAAAATTGCTGAAGATTCTCTCAAACGGGAGCAGGAAGTTTACGAAGCCAAACGGAAAGCTCTGCGATCCAATGAGCAGGCTCTCGACAGCATGATGAGCCAGAAGAAAACTCTGGAAGCTCAGGTCATCCAGTTACAGGCCAAACTGAACCAGCTGCGGGCAACCGAGTCTGTTAAATCGATGGACATCGATGATTCTCAGCTCGTTCGTACTCGTAAGCTGATTGATGAACTCAACAAACAGCTTGATGTTCAGGAACGCATTCTGGATGAATCGGGTGAATTCATTGGACTGATCCCGGTTGAAGAAGAACTCGAAAGCCGTAAGCATCCTGATCTGTTGAGTGAAATCGACGCTTACTTCGATGAAACCGCACCATCAACTGAAGAGGGAGTCAAAGCTCTTCCCCAGGTTGAACAACAGGAACAAAGTCCGACAGCCGCCGAGCAACCTCAAGCCGATGCCTCCGCATCCGTTGAGGCTGATTTACAGGCCGCCCTGTAAATCTCAGGCCTCAAAATCTGAGACCAGTAAATCTCAGACCAGTAAATCTGAGAGTTGTCGTCCTTTTCCCTGCACGGGAACCAGTGATCGCTCCTGAGCGAGT
>JAWKUC010000038.1:0-1591 GCA_041398805.1 Planctomycetaceae bacterium
CACCACCATCGCGATCACCCCACCCCACAGACGCACACCGAGCGGCCTGACGCGATACTCGTCGGTTGGCAGCGTTGTTGATTGGTGGTCAGGGAAATCAGTCATCGGTTTTGATTCTCATAACCCAGCTTGATGCAGATTACATCAACTGGCGAATGAATTCCTCTTCTTCTGAATCAGAACTGTTATTGAAGCTCGGAATCAATTTTTTTCCTGTCTCTTCTTCTTCTTCAGGAAGTTCGTTTGGTTCTTCGCGCCATTTCCAGGGAAGCCAGCTCGATTTCGGTTTTTCAGGCTCGGCTTTGGGTTTCGCAGTGGGCGCCCATTTGGGGTTACCGCTACTGTCGAACTGAGTCTGTTCTTCGATCGGTTTTGCTTCCGCTACCCGTTCCTGGCTGAATGGACGTGGCATCGAAGGAAGTTTGAATTCCCGTTCTGGCTCTTCGACGACGGCCCCCAGTTCTGCCAGTTTCTGTCGCGCTTTGTCGGCAGCATCGGATGTTGGATAGCGTCGAATGATTTCACGACACTGAATCTGCACTGCCTTGTAGTTTTTCTTTTTCTGCCAGAACATCGCCCGCTGCCATTCTTTATGGGCTTCTTCCTCATAAATCAGGCGTAATTCGTCTCTGATCATTTCCCGTTCAGGAAGATCTTTGAAAATTCGCAAGGTACTTGCTTTTAAATCACGGGCGGCGAGAAGTTGTTCGCTGTCATATGCAGGCCCCTGATAGGAAACCAGTTTGGCATGACTTCCGAAAACAAAGGCGTTCTGAAAATGAGTGCTCTCCGGATATTCTTCGCGAATCATCGTGAAGAAACGATCCGCTTCGACATAGTCCCCCTGCCGCATGTAATAACTGGCGGTCAACATCAGGGCATCGTCGGCCAGCGGCCCCGTCGGGTCTTTCAACCAGACGGATCGTAATGCCTGAATAGCTCGTCCTTCTGAATCGAAGTAAGGTCGAGAACGATCTCTCAGGTTCGGAATCAAAGCATAGCGTTGACTGAGTGGTCGCTGTTTCTTTTTCTGAGCAGTCTCTTCTGCACTATTGAGTGCGTGCTGTTTGCCGGGTTGCTCGAAGTCGACCTGTTGAATCTCACCAGGGGTGACAATATCCTCGAAGTCCAGCCAGTAACGACCGATCTGGAACAGTCGCTGTGTTGTCTGTGTGGTGTGCCGTGTGGAAGGATAGGCATTCAGGAGTTCATCGTAGCTGTCCTGCGCCTGGGGATATCGTTTCTGCTGAAACTGACTCTCGGCCAGCATGAACATGCTGTCTTCCTGCAGGGCAGTCTCTTTGTTCGACTTGGCTAATTGCTTGAATGCTTTTTCAGCTTCAGCATATTTCCCATCATCGTAAAGCTTGGAAGCTTTCTGATACTCGGGGTTCCGCTCGGAGAAAGCATAGGCACCGGAAGGTCCGGAGGCAGATCCCCGGGCACCAATCGGCAGAATCCGTTCCAGAGGGCCTTTGATATCGTCGGTGCTGGCCAGCTCTTCCTCAGATTCGCGATTTCGAAAACCGAAACTGCTCTTATTGAGGCCTAAGCTTTGGCAGCCACTCATCCCACCCAGAAATGTCATTAT
>JAWKUC010000039.1:0-1567 GCA_041398805.1 Planctomycetaceae bacterium
AAAAAAAGAGGCTCAAAAATGAGCCTCTTTTCTGGTTTATGCCACTTTTTTGTTTAGGTCAAGCCGCAAACCGCTGCTCTCCGGGGGGCTGTTGAGCGGGAGTCTGCGGCAGGGTAAATGTTTTACTGATATCCGATTCCAACCCGGCGACGGGGGCTTCCATCGCAATCACTTCTGTTGCCAGAGCGCCATAATCGAGTGCACCTGCTGACTTGGGCTGGTACTGAAAAATCGATTGTCCAAAACTTGGAGCTTCGGCCAGTTTGATATTTCTGCGAATCCGGCTGCTGAAGACAGTCGCCTTCGCCCAGGGGGCCTCTGCCGGGCTTTGACGCAGGAAGGTGAGTAGATCGTCGGTGACGTCAGACGCCAACCGGGTTCCTGTTTCATACAGGCAAAGCATAATTCCGCTGACTTTCAGGTTGCGGTTGAGACGACGTGTAATCAGAGCCGTCGTTTCCAGCAGTTTAGAAAGTCCCTGCAGAGCAAAGAAGTGTGGCTGGAGCGGAATAAAGACTTCATCAGCAGCAGTCAGAGCATTCACTGTCAGTACTCCCAGTGAGGGAGGACAGTCCATGATGACATAATCCACAGGGGATTCCTGCATCATTTTTTCCATCGCCTGTCGCAGTACGATTTCCCGGTTGGGTGCATCAACCAGTTCGACCTCAGTTGCAGCCAGGTCGAGAGAAGCGGGAATAACCCACAGATTGTCGGCGACATGATGGCGCACTTCGCGCAAGGTGCGAGTGCCGCTGAAGACATCGTATACTGAAGGTTCGTCAGAATGGGGTTCCACTCCCAGGTGCAGAGAACCATGGCCCTGGGGATCGAGATCGATCAAACAGACCTTGCGACCTTCATTTGCCAGAGCCGCGGCGAGGTTGACACTGGAAGTCGTTTTTCCGACTCCCCCCTTCTGGTTCATCACAGCAATCCGACGCATAATACATCCTTGTATTGTTATGCTTGAGTAGTTCGAGACTGATTCATTCAAATCGGCGCAACAGTCTGTTTCGCAACAACTTGAGTGACTTCCTGAGTCTCGAATCAGGTTTTGTCCGGTGAGCGGGGAGTGTAACGAGTCGCCTCGATTGTGGAAAGGCGATTTTGGCCCCGCAGCGGCATTCTGGATCAGATCTTAATAGATCATGTTGTCGGCGTAGATCCCCTGCATCAACCATTCGTTGACGTACTTCAGCATTTCAGGGGTTAACTCGTGCTGACCATCAAAAAGTTTGGTCGTCAGGTTCACCCCGGCCTGTTTGAAGATACGTGTCCAGCAGACAGAGTCGGCAATGGAGGAAACCGGGTCTTTAATCCCTTGGCCCACCAGAACCCGTTTGTCTTCGAGAATCGGCATCCGTTCGGGAATGAGCATCGATTCAGGGAAGGGAGTTCCGAAGGCAACAGCTCCGCCAAACCAGTCGGGACGTTTCAGGAAGAGTTGCAGTGCCATCGCGCCGGCATCTTCAAAACCGGCGAGATAGATTCGCTCGGTGTGCACATGATAAAAACTGCCCAATTGGCAGACGACCTGATGAATCTCGGAGAGAAACTTCTCAAT
>JAWKUC010000040.1:0-2398 GCA_041398805.1 Planctomycetaceae bacterium
TCAATTGGGAACCTTGGAAGATTTCGATCAACTGGTCCTCGCGGCTCGGCAACTTGGAATCGAGATCGCCCTGGACATCGCCTTTCAGTGTTCGCCAGACCATCCGTATGTGAAGGAACATCCTCAATGGTTTCGCCATCGTCCCGACGGCACCATTCAATATGCCGAGAACCCGCCCAAGAAATATGAGGACATTTACCCGTTTGACTTCGAGACGGATGACTGGCAGGCGCTTTGGCAAGAGCTGAAAAGCGTCTTTGTATTCTGGATCGAGCGCGGAGTCCGAATCTTTCGCGTGGACAATCCTCACACCAAGCCATTTCCGTTTTGGGAGTGGGTAATTGGCGAATTGAAGCGAGACTGGCCGGATGTGTTGTTCCTGGCCGAAGCCTTCACTCGCCCAAAAATCATGTATCGCTTGGCCAAGCTCGGATTCAGCCAGTCTTATACTTACTTCTCGTGGCGCAATACCTCCGAGGAACTACGCGAATATCTAACGGAATTGACGACCACGGAGGCGGCCGAGTTTTTCCGCCCGAACTTCTGGCCTAATACCCCTGACATTCTCACGGAGTATTTGCAGGTGGGCGGCCGCCCGGCATTTATCGGCCGGCTGGTACTAGCCGCGACGCTGTCCAGCAACTTTGGCATCTACGGGCCCGCCTACGAGCACTCTGTTAACTCACCTCGCCATTCCGGCAGTGAAGAATATTTGGACTCGGAGAAGTACGAAGTCAAGCACTACGATCTGCGCCGGCAAGACAGCTTGGCTTCTCTAATCGGTCGCGTGAATCGCATCCGACGCGAGCACCGCGCGTTGCAAACCAACGAGGGACTTCAGTTCCATGCGGTGGATAACCAGAAGATTCTTTGTTTCACCAAAGCGACGGAGGACAAGTCCGAGCTGTTAATGATGGTGGTCAATTTGGATCCACATCATACGCAGTCGGGCTGGGTCGAGTTGCCGTTGGCCGATTTCGGGTTGTCCGACGACCATCCTTATCAACTGCACGACCTGCTGACCGACGCCCGTTATCTCTGGTACGGCTCACGCAACTACGTCGAGCTGAACCCGCATGTCGTGCCGGCTCACATCTTCCGCGTGCGCCGCCGCGTGCGGAGTGAACGGGACTTTGAATACTATCTCTGACGCAAGTTTGCCTGTCAGTTCCCACCCAAACTAAAGGATTGCAAGACCGTGCCCGTGATGGCAACTCAGGCAGATATCCAGGCCGCGGCTTCTGGCCAAGATGGACATTGGTACAAAGACGCCGTTATTTACCAGCTTCATGTTCGCTCGTTCCACGACAGCGACGGCGATGGCATTGGTGATTTTCGGGGGCTCACGCAGAAGTTGGACTATTTGCAGGACTTGGGCGTGACGGCAATTTGGTTGTTGCCTTTCTTTCCATCGCCCTTGAGAGACGACGGATACGACATCGCGGATTACACCAACGTCAACCCGATGTATGGAACGTTGCGTGACTTCCGCAATTTCCTTCGCGAAGCCCATCACCGCGATCTGAAGGTCATCACCGAGTTGGTGATGAACCACACATCCGACCAGCATGAATGGTTTCAGAAGTCGCGAACGGCGGCGCCTGGATCGAAATGGCGCAACTTCTATGTATGGAGCGACACGCCCGATCGTTATCGCGAAGCGCGAATTATCTTTAAGGACTTCGAGGCATCCAACTGGACCTGGGATCCGGTCGCCAAAGCCTATTTCTGGCACCGCTTCTATTCCCACCAACCGGACCTGAACTTTGATAATCCCGAAGTTCGTAGGGCGATGTTTAACGTCATCGACTTCTGGTATGACATGGGCGTCGATGGCGTGCGTCTCGATGCGGTTCCCTACTTATACGAACGAGAGGGAACGAACTGCGAGAACCTGCGCGAAACGCACGAATTTCTGCAGCAGTTGCGTTCGCATGTCGACAGCAAATACACCGGTCGCATGCTGTTGGCCGAAGCCAATCAATGGCCCGAGGATGCCGTCGCCTACTTCGGCAAAGGTGACGAGTGTCACATGAACTTTCACTTTCCGCTAATGCCGCGGTTGTTCATGGCTATCGAACGGGAGGATCGCTTTCCGGTCATCGACATTCTCGACCAAACACCCGAGTTGCCCGATGGATGTCAATGGGCGATCTTCCTGCGGAACCACGATGAATTAACGCTGGAAATGGTGACGGACGAGGAACGCGACTATATGTATCGCGTTTACGCCGACGATCCTCAAGCTCGAATAAATCTGGGCATTCGCCGACGACTCGCTCCACTATTGAAGAACAATCGTCGCAAAATCGAGCTCATGAATGGACTGTTGCTCTCGTTACCCGGTACGCCGATCGTCTATTACGGCGATGAGATCGGAATGGGAGACAATATCTAT
>JAWKUC010000041.1:0-7089 GCA_041398805.1 Planctomycetaceae bacterium
GGCAAGCATAATAATGAGACCGGGGAACTGGATTTGCACCTGAGCCTTGCCTGCGGCAGATTCCGCCCACTGTGATTTTTTCTGTCGCATCTGATCAGCGACGTTAGCAAAAATATCAGCCAGTGGCGTTCCCAGTTCTTCTGATTTCTGAATGGCAAAGACTACTTCTCTTACACTGTCGGCTCGCAGACGGGCATCCAGATCACCTAGTGCCTGGTGCAGAGTCTGTCCGCGGTTAACATCATTCAGCACTCGCTGAAACTCTTCGGCGAACGGATGGTTTCCTGTTTCCGTTACCACCGTCTGCAGCGCATCACGAAATCCCGCACCGGCCTTCATGATCAAAGCAATGAGATCGATCCCGAACGGAAGTCGCCGCTGAATCGCATCCACCCGGTGCGCTGCATTGCGGTGCAACGACGTCAATGAAGTCCGAAGATAAGCACCCGACAGAAACATGCCTGATAATACCGAAGTGCCTGGCGTCAGTATTCCACTGCTGAAGAACGAAACTCCCAGCAGCAGAAGCAGAGACTCCATCAGCGATAAGGCAACGTACTCGTTCGCCTTCCACGGATGTTCGATGCCGCCCTGACCAATAGACACGGCGACGCGTTCAATGTTGAAGAACTTCACCAGACGAGACAAAGCCAATTCGTCAATCAATGGCTCAGTCAGCCGGTAGACAACGTTCGATGCCCGCAGCTTTACACGCCGACTCTGCTCGAAATTCCATTCTTCAGCAAACATAGTAATGTGACGATCGACGATCAGCATAACGCGAGCACACAACAGAAACACAGAGATCCCCATCAGCCACGATCCCGCCGCAGCAAGGGAATGCTGCCAGACATCAACCTGTTGTACAATGTTGTTCATCAGAAACGTCCCTTTCCGACCATTGCTTCATGGACCTGCCACCGCGCGTGACCGTGCGTGTAGCGTTGTTCCAGCGACCAACGGAAGCGTCTCGGCGCCTGGTATTGTCCACTTCAATTCGCTCTCCACGCCACTGGGTCAAGCGGCTGTGATGTTTTTCAGACTCCCGGACATGATCGTCTGACTTTCTCAGGAAACTCATTCGAAACCAATTTGTTCAAGCGACAACGGAGCGTCGTGGCGCATGAAACGGTCCACGTCAAAGGACTATCCACGCCATCGGGTCAAGGGCGCAGCCCTTGTCAGTTCAAACGGATATCCATAATTCGAATGGCCGTTCTGATTCCGAGGCAGATCAGCAGAATGATGATTGCCAGGACAACCTGTCCCAGCAAATCAGTGAAGAGAAGGTAAACACTGTCCTGTCCGGTCAAGGCAAACATTCCGATAAATCCAAGCGGGCATAATGCCATAACAAGCACAGCATAGCGTCCCGCCGACGTGTCCGACGAGAGCTTGCGACGAAGGCGAAACCATTCCTGCAGGCTGGTGCTGAGTCGTTCCATGGCGACATTTACGCGACCACCCCGTTCCGATGCAACTTCCAGAGCCAGACAAAACAGAGTAAATGGTTCCAGTTGCAGTCTTTGTCGAGTTGCGGCAAGGGTTTCTGTCAGCGGTCGACCATGATCAAACTGGTATACGATATTGCTCAGTTCAATATTCAGAGGCACGGGAGTCTCCTGCGCTATGGTCTTGAGTCCTTGCGGTACTGACAGGCCGGCCTTCAATGCATTGGCCAGACCGGTTGCACTGGCAATCAGTTGATATTCCAGCAGGTCCTCGCGGCGTTTAATGACTGCCTTTAACACATAGGGCGGTGCAGCGGAGCAGAGAAAAAGTAGGTCAATGCCAGCGGGTAGGCCCGAGCGTAGAAAGTCAGCCACAAAGTGCCTCCAATCAGTGTCAGCGACCAGTACCGCAGTGACTCGCGCGAGGCGACCGTCGTTCATTCGTAGTTGCAGATATCGAGCGACGGGTTCCCGGAACCGATATTCCAGAACCGCATCCCAGATCTGCATCAATTGCAGAACGGCCAGAAACGCAGCCAGAAACGTTAGTCCGGATGTGAGGCCAACGATAATGACATGTTGAGTAGTCATGGGTCACAAGTAGAACGCATCAAGGTTAAGCAGATGACTCTGCAAGAGTTCGGACATAAACGTCGGAAGTCGCCCGGTCGGTATCAGCAGACCGCCATGCTCACGTACGAAGATCTGTCGAATTCTGACGGTGGAGTCTTTGTCCTGCGAGGAAGTATTTCCGCGATTTCCGACACAACGCGATGGCCATTGCGAAGTCGTTCCAATTGGACGACAAGGTCAGTGCAGAAGAAATCTGGCGGTGAATGGAGTCCACCGGCAGATTCGCTGCCGACTGAACCATCACCTCCAGTCGGAGCACTACATCCCGGCACTGTTGGCGTGAATTGTGGTCAGCGAGCCGTCGTGTCCGGTGTTCATCGCCTGAAGCATCCACAGTGCTTCCTTGCCACGGCATTCACCAACAACAACGCGATCCGGTCGCATTCGCAATGCATTCCGGACCAGATCCGAGATTTCGTATTGCCCATTGCCTTCCACATTTTGCCGTCTTTGTTTCCATTCGTGGGACATGGGGCTTGTTCAGTCGTAGTTCAGCCGTGTCTTCAATCGTAACGATGCGTTCCTTGTCGGGGATAAAGTCGGCCAGACAGTTCAGCAGCGTTGTTTTGCCTGTTCCTGTTCCGCCTGAAATCAGGATATTTTTCGACCGATCACGCTGGCTTCCAGAAACGCAGCGGCTGCCAGCGATAACGACCCATGGTCCTCAACCAACTCCTTTATGGTGATTCGCTTCGTGGGGAACTTACGAACGGTGAGCAGCAGCCCGTCCAGCGCAGTGGAGCAATCACGGCATTGACACGGCTGCCATCGGAAAGCCGGGCGTCTGCCACGGGTTGTGACTTATCGATTCGACGTCCCACCCTCGAGACGATGCGTTCAATAACAGCCAGAGTCACGGTATCCGAAACAAACCTGCGTCCCGAGTTCTCAATAATTCCACCGCGTTCCACAAAGATGCGATCACTTCCCACGACCATGACTTCGGTGATTGTGGGAAGACGCAGCAGGTCTTCGAGCGGTCCGTAACCGAAGACGATGTCTTTGATCTGCTTCTTCAGTTGCCTCAGACAGAGGTACATCAGCGATTCTTCCAGTACTTCGCTGGCGACCTGCTTCCATGCTGCTCGGAAACCCGTGTCAATCTGCTTCATCCGCTGCGTAAGCTGATTTGTGTTTTCCAGATCGACAAAATTGAGCACACGACCGACATTTCTTTGCAACCACATCAGTTCTCGTTCACGTGTCGGGTTTCCGGAATGAAGTCGACTCCAGTTTGAGTCCTGCTGAAACACGGATGCCTTTTCCGGCTCTATGAATCTCAGAGTCGCATCGATCAGTTCACCTCGGACACAGTGTCCGGCGAGATGCAGCACAAGATCAATGTTGGCTGTTTCGGTGATTCCTTTATTCCGGGCGATCATTTCCAGATTGCGTTCAATTCGCAGCAGGTAATCTTCGGTGATGTCATCCACCGGAACAGAGGCAAGGTTCATCTGCTCCAGCAACTCAACGTGCATTTGGCGCACCAGCTCAAGGGTCCGATTCTCAAGGTCATTCCAGACGTCATCTTCTGTTGCCGCAGTCGAGTCTTCCGGATCCAGTGAGAACTCGAACGGAAACAGTTGAAAGGTTCCGTTGTCCCGAATGGCTGCCGATTTTCCTGCCGGAATTTTCACCCCATTCAGGGTGCAGCCGTCGTGATTCAGAACCTTCAATATCCAGCGATCGGAATCACGTCGAAGGACAGCAGCTTCGGGAGAAACAAAAGGACTGTTCAATACCACGTCTGATCGACGGGAACTTCCTACTCGAATCTCTCTGCCAATAATGGCAGCCACATAGCTGCGAGTTTCGTGAATATTGTGATATCTCAGTTGCATGAATCGGACTCATCGACGAACAGGGAATGGCCACGTGGTGATGTGCTCAGATTTCTTCGAACTTCACAAATGACATCTACGTGATTACAGTCGACCAGAAGCAAAGAGTGCAGTGTCTATTCCGCAAGTCCGATCAGACTGTTGACTCGGCTGGACGTCAGTTTTCTTAGTTCTTCGGAGGCGTCCGTCGCCACAAACAGGCCCATCTGGTATCCGCGACCGACGACGGTATCCTTTTTCTTGATTTCAACCGGCTCCAGAAACGCGATCCGATACGGTCCGAATACCCGTGGATCATCGCTGAACTTCGCATTTACGGATCTTCCCGGAATAAGCAGACGGCGATCCTCGGGCCGGATCACCGAATCACCGAAACGGATTCCTACCAGGACGTGTTCGTCAGGAATATCAAGCCCCATTCGTCCGAGATCCCGATACACGTTTCTGGGAATCAGATCTCCTCTGGTGAGTCGAACAGGCGTGCCGAGTTGCTGTAACAGCGAACCGCGTTCCTCCCAGCCCCAGAAGTGGTTCTTGAGATGGCTCGACGGATAGCTGAATTCAACAGGTACAAGGTCGCTCTCATCAAGCCGTTGTCCGGCCTCATAATCGCTTCCAATAGCAACAAGCGTGACCGTCGCAAGGCGGTTGTGCATCGCACTGGCGTTGATCACCATGGCCAGTCCGCCAAGTCCCAGAGGCAAAATCAACCGAGACCAGTTCTTCATAGACTTCAGACTCCGCTTGAAGTGGTAAGTGCATGATTCGTATTGAACACGTCGATTCTTCGAATCATGGCCGTGCATTTCACCTTGTTCGGTGTGCGACGAATGCACACTTCGAATCGATCAGCCCCTGATGAAATCCAGAACAGGTCAGATATCCCTGTTGCTGCTGCAGGAGCATGCACTGTCCATCCATGCCCTTCAAAGCGATCTGTAATCTGGGCTGATTCATTCGGCAGTGAAACCAAATAGCACTGTACTCGACCATCGGATCCAATTCTGGTGGCGACGAGCTGGAAGTCATCAGGCAGAGTAAGCTCACAGTCGTGAACCGAATCATCAGTCTCACGAAGTGCCATCACTTCCGTCCACAACCCATCACCAGCGGGCCACCAGACCTGCAATTGAACAGGAATCTCCAACTCCGGCGTTTGAATGCTCCAGGCCAAAGCTTTCAGTTCTGGCGAAGATAGCTGATATCGTTGCAGGTCTCCGCATTTGAGATCCGGACTCATCATCGATCTGATGATCGCCATCAAATGTTGGTCAAGTTCCACCGGCTCGCTGGGAATGTCATTAATTTCTTTGATATCGGAAACGGGCGGCAACGGTCGGGGCCCACTTCTGGAAATTGTCCACACCATGCCTGGAAACAGCCATCGTCCGTCAGAAAGTTCGAATCCATCTTCGGACGTCAGTGATTCTTGAAGAAAACTTTCTTCCGTCGATTCCGGGCTGACACGATTCTCCTGCAAATCAGGCAAAAAACGCGGGATTGTCGGAGCGGCGACGGTCAGAAGAATCACGGTTCCAGCGACGCACACAACGGTCATCACATGGTTCTTAACCTTGGACACCATCGAGAGCACAGCTTTGCAATGGACGTTCATTCTGATTCTCCTCAACCGTCAGATCACCGTTGAACAGTTCAGGCGGACATGAATTCCTGTGGAATTGACGGCACGAAGCTGAAGAACTACCCTAGCAGCGCGAGCCCTTGACCCAATGGCGTGGAAAGCGATTTCCAATGGATATTCCCAAGCCCCGACCTGCTTCCGTTGGTTGGCGAGGCCAGGGAAGTTTGATGCGAGTACCGTGCTCGCATTTTGTCGAGTAAGAAAACGGGGGATTCTTGATAGAGCTGAATCCAGGTGCTTCTTACTTCCACTTGAATGCAGCTTCGGTTTTAGCTGCCAAATTCATGCAAAGTTTGATCTGATGACAGACCCGGATGTATTGAACGGCGATCTGACCCTGGTGGGGCTCATTCAGGATGCCACAGATCGACAAAAGGCTGAAGACGCTGCCAAAGATTTCTGTGATCGATACATGACCAAACTGCTGTCGCTGGTAGAACGGAATCTGGCCAGGCGTTTTTCTTCCCGGCTGGATGCGGAAGATCTTGTGCAGTCGATCTTCGGTCTGTGGTTTTCGGATATCCGAGCGGGTAAGGTGGCGATATCGACCGAAGACGAAATCTGGAAGCTGCTTTCGGTGATTGCCCTCAACAAAGTTCGCAATAAGGTCAAATTCCATGACGCTCAGCGAAGGTCGACTGCTCGAACGGTGTCCGACGATGCGATGCTGACGACGGTTCCCGAACCATCATCGGAAGATGCCGTGGCATTCATGGATATGATTCAGGCCGCGTCGGCCCAGCTGGAAGAAAATGCTCGCCGGACACTGGAACTGATTCTGGACGGGAAGAGTGTCGAAGAAATCGCCAAACTGCTGGGGCGATCAACCAAATCGATTTCGCGATACAAGAAGCAGATTGGCAAAGTACTTCAGGATTTTGTCGACGAAGATCTCAAATCGCTGTGTGAAAGTTCCAGCTATATTGAAGCACAGATGCTACTGTTGCTGAACGATCAGAATTCGCCGGATTCCGCAGTTCCGGGCAGCTGACTGCTGAGATGTACACCGCCGCTGTTCAGTTTTGAAAGTTCAGACGTACGTCTTGACAATTCCGACACCGCTTCACGGAGTTGCCTGTTCAGATCCGCAATGGCGTCGGTGTCGGGAGGTACAACAGCCTGCAGATCGCGGATCTGCTTACGTAAGCTGCGGATCTGATTCTGAGCATTCTGAATTTTCTGTTTCAGGACATTTGCCTCCAGACGAAAGTTCTGGAGTGCCTTGTCACGTTCCTGAGTCAGGCTCGCAAGAGCACTTCCTGCTGCCGCCGTGTGCCCGGAGACTCCAGAGGCCAAACTCGAAAAGACACCAGAATCCAGACGCCCGAAGGCCGTCACGCGATCGGTCATCTGCAGCCTTGGGTGATCCTTCTGGTCGGGAAACGCTATCGTGTGAAAGTCCCAGCCATCGGCCATCACGAAGTGTTCCTGCTGCAGGTCCGAAAACAGATTCAGCGTCTTTAGATACACTGTCGCCTTCTTCTGAGATTTCGCTGACACCAGGCCACGAGACGGGTCCTGA
>JAWKUC010000042.1:0-16871 GCA_041398805.1 Planctomycetaceae bacterium
AGGACTTCATTCCAGTCATTGCGCCTATCGGCGTAGGTGAGAATGGCGAATCGTACAACATCAATGCCGATCTCGTTGCCGGAAAACTGGCCGAGATATTATGCGCCGAGAAGCTGATTTTGCTCACCAACACGCCGGGCGTGCTCGACAAGGACGGCAATTTATTGACCGGCTTATCCGCGCAGAAGGTCGACGAACTATTTGCCGACGGTACCATATCCGGCGGCATGCTGCCGAAAATTGGTTCCGCGCTTGACGCAGTGAAGAATGGCGTCAATTCCTGTCATATCATTGATGGGCGCGTCGAGCATGCGCTGCTGCTTGAAATTCTGACTGACCAGGGTGTCGGTACGTTAATCAGGAACCAGTAAAACGTTTCGCTCGAGAAATACTTTGTCATGGTTTCTTTTAATAATCAAGATTTTCTTTAAAAGAACTATTCGACGCTAATGCGATGAGTCAAGAAGATAAGACATATCACCGAATTTTGATCACAGTAATTTTGGTCTTTGTAATAATTGAACATCCAGATCCTTTTTTTTCATCGCAGTTTAGATCTTATATTTATGAGCAATTGAATGATTGGCTTCTAATTCATAAGTCGTTTCTTGCTAGATTTACGCTTTGGAGTTTAATAATTTGTTGGGTATATTTTTGCTTTGTTCATGGCAAAGTAAAATATCTGTATCAATCTATTTGGAAAAGCCGTTGGTTATGGATTTTGCTAGTAGGCGGCTTGGAATTTTTCCTCTTATTTTCTTATAGGGATGCTATTAGAAATTATTTTTTAATTGAAAATACTAATTTAGTATGGTTAGGCCCAATTTTAACAATGCTTGTAGCTTCGCCAATTGCATTTATTATTTGGATTTTTCGTAATAATGATAAAAGAACCAGCTTAATGCAAACGGAGGAAAGTATAAGGTTGCTTGAATTTCATAAGATTGAAGAGTGGGCGGCTGCGACTGTCAACGAGAGTGCTTTAAATCTTAACAATATCGACAATAAAGACGAGATGCTTGGGATATTAAAGGAACAGACATTACAAATAGCTGCTATTTATCAGTTAGTACCTTATTTGAAGGGCGAGTATGGCGAACGTTTTGTTCGGCCTTCCATGGAAATATATCGTGCACTCCTTACCTTATGGGATTTTTCTAAAGAAGATAAAAAATTATTAGATGGTGAGGATAAAGTCCAAATTTCTGAGATATTAGTAAACAAAATAATTCCATTACATATAGATTCTTTGCATACAATTTTTCAAGAAGAAACTGAATTTTTTAGATTATTCCATTTAAAAGATATTTGTAATAAGAATGATTGGATTCCATTAAAAAGAACAAATCTAGCAAAAATTAACTTATATAACAAAAATCTGCAATATATTAGATTGCCCGATTGTAATTTGAGTGGGGCCATACTTTCTAAATCGAATTTTTCCGATGCGGATTTAGTCGAGGCTAATTTTGTTTCTGCTACTTTGATTGAAACTAAATTTAAACGTACAAAACTAAGTTTTGCAAAATTCAAATATGTGAATATGCGGAAAGCTTTTTTTGAGGAAATTATTTTCAATTCTGCTTCTTTTGAGTCAGCTGATTTAAGTCACACTAAATTTGAAGATGTGGATTTCAGAAAAGCCTTGTTTAAGAATACGAAAGAATCAGATGCCTCCATTGATATCGAGTTATCAACAACTGTTTCACAATTTCTTCCAATACTATTACATATGACAAAAGCAGATTTTTCTCATTCAAATCTTCAATATGCAGAGTTTTATAAATGTCAATTCACAAATACCTTGTTAAGTAATGTTATCTTACACAAGGCAGAATTTATTCGCCCGATATTTAGCTTGAAAGATAAAGAAAGAATTGATCAACTAATTAATGAGTTTGGGATTAAAATTCACGAGGCTGAATTTGAGTCTGATGATTAGCAATTCCATTTGATCAACCAATGTCAGTTTCAGTCGAAGAAAATAGCTAGGAATTATTGATAATTATTATTGTTTGCTTTATTATTTTTGGTTTGATTGAATTGTGATCAATGCTTTTTTTTCAAAAGAACCGGGCGATTGTTTTCACTCGGGTTATCTTTTGCCTGTTTTACAGTTTCAGGTTGTGCATTGAAGAAAATTCCGGGTGATGATTAATCCATAATGCAATCTCTTTCACAGAAAAATATCGATTATTTAGGATCGAAACAAAGTCTTGTTTCCTTGCCTGGCATTCTGCTGGTATTGATTGTGCATGGCGCCCTGTTTTACGTGCTATGGAATCAGCGCGTTTTGCCGCAACCTGAACAGGTGGTCAGGCTGTTTGCCGAAGTGATTTCACTACAGGAACCGCAAGTGCAACCTGAGGTTAAACCGGAACCCGTACCGGTGAAATTGCAACCGATCCAAAAACCTGAACCCAAGCCAAAAGTCAAGCAATTGGTGACAAAAGCCCCGGAAGCGCCACGACCTCAACCGGTTGTAGCACCGGATCCGGATCCTGAGCTGGAACCAGCTGAAGAGAAAAGTTTGCCTGTACCGGTCGCTGAAGCACCGACAAAACCGCAGATGCCGGCTGGGCCTGTGACACTTTCATCAGAGTTGTCCGTTTCCTGTCCTTCACTGACTGCGCCAACTTATCCTGCAATTTCACGGCGCATGGGCGAAGAGGGCAAGCTGGTGTTGCGGGTTGAATTGGATGAGGCTGGTCGCATCGATGATGCACGCGTGATTGACAGCAGTGGTTATGACCGCTTGGATAAAGCAGCGCTTGAAGCAGTAAGAAGCTGGCGATGCCGGCCCGTCGATGCGGGATGGTCAGCCCGTGCGTGCGATCGCGCTGCAACCTTTAATTTTGTATTGCAAGGAAATAATTAATGGAACAAGGTCTTGGTTTTTCTCAATTTTCTCGCTCAAATTGATGGTGTCGGGATTGGTGTGCTGGTTTTGCTTATCTCGCTCTCAATTGCAAGCTGGTATTTGATAATTACCAAAAGTATCGCTAACTTTATTGCCAAAAGACGTTACTGCATTTCTAAAGCATTTCTGGAACGTCGAATCGTTAGATGAAGTGAAAACAACGCTTAACAGCACCGCGCCGAATAACGCCTTTGCCGAGCTGGGCTGCAAGTTGGATTGGAGGCGGCGGCTGATTCCAAAGCGCAGGATTTACAGAAACTGGCTGCCGCGGGTGGAACCAGTGAATTTCTGACGGCGCGCTACGTAACGGTATCGATCAAGAGGCCGCACGTGTGGAGAACGGATTGACACTGATTGCATCGGCTGGATCTGCTGCACCTTATATAGGTTTGTTTGGTACTGTTATGGGGCATTTATCATGCATTGATACAAATCGGTTTATCAGGACAGGGGACGCTGGACAAAGTTGCTGGCCCTGTCGGTGAAGCACTGATCATGACAGCATTGGGTCTTGCAGTAGCGATTCCGGCGGTTCTGGCCTATAACGCCTTTGTGCGGCGCAATCGCATATGGCTTGCACGTCTTGATGCATTTGCGCATGACTTGTTTGTGTTGATCACCATTGGGAACGGCAGTGACAGCTATAAAAAGCAATCGGTACCGCAGACAATTGCACCGGCGACAACATATTCTAATCTTGAAGGAAGGGGGCAGTAATGGCGTTACTGGCAGCATGAATAGCAGTGGACAGCAGGCGCCGATGTCGGAAATTAATGTTGTACCGTTAGTTGATGTGATGCTCGTTTTGCTGATTATATTCATCATCACAGCACCGCTGTTGACGCATTCAGTCAAATCGATCTGCCGAAAGCAGAGAGTACGCCCAATATCACCCAGCCTGAACACGTTGAGTTAGCCATACAAGACGATGGCAGTTTGTTCTGGAATGGTGAGCCGGTTCTTCTGGATGCATTGTCAGCCCGGTTTTTCGCGGCCGTTGCGCAGGATCCCAAAACGGAATTACATATTCGTGCAGACAAGCTCGCACACTATGAGCATGTCGCCAAAGTCATGAGCAAAGCGGCCAATGCCGGTATGGCGAGAATCGGTTTTATTACCGATCCCTCATTGCGGGAATAAATCATGATTTGCCGCCCTGGCATGACATCGTGGCAGACGGACGGATTTTTCCACGCCGGCATTCGGGTCGTTGAATATTGAAACGGACAGGCTGTTTTCGCTTTTTGCAACAATCAGCGTAACAACCGCATCGCCGGTTACATTGACGGCGGTGCGCAGCATGTCGAGCAAGCGGTCTACACCCATAATCAAGGCGATACCCTCAACAGGAAGACCAACCTGATTGAATACCATGGCTAGCATGATCAGACCGACGCCCGGCACGCCTGCGGTGCCAATCGAGGCCAGCACGGCCATGCCGATAACGGTCAGATAATCGAGCAGGTCAAGTTCTGTGCCATATACATTGGCGATAAAGACGGTGGCGACACCCTGCATGATCGCCGTGCCATCCATATTAATCGTCGCACCAAGCGGTACTACAAACGATGCTGTTGAATTATCGACGCCCATGCGCTTTTCCAGTGTTTTCAAAGTGACAGGAATGGTCGCATTGGAGCTGGATGTGCTGAATGCGAAAAGCTGAGCGGTGCGTACTTTTTTCAGGAATTGAACGGGGCTGACTTTTCCCAGCAACTTTAATAAAACCATCAGTGTACCCGCTACATGCATGATCAATACCGCAATGACCACACAAAAATAACCGATCATCGGCAGAATCAATCCAATGCCTTGCAGCGCAAATGTTTGCGCCATAATTGCAAAGATGCCATAGGGTGCCAGTGACATGACAATGCCGACCATTTGCATCATGACTTCATTCAATTTCTCAACGCTTTCGATCAATGCGCGCCGCGCTCGCCAATCATCAGCAGACAAATGGAAAACAGAATTGTAAAAAAAATGATCTGCAACATGTTGCCGTCGATAAAGGCGTGAAGTGGATTACCTGGAACAAGATCAATAATGACTTGTGTCAAAGGTGGTGCTTCAGGTGCCCGAATGTGTTTTCCATGTTTTGCGTGGATTGGAAACCTTTGCCGGGGCCTATATTCTCGGCGACAAGAATCGCCAAAGCGATAGCCAATCCGGTAGACAGCAGAAACAGCGCCAGTGATTTGATACCAATACGTCCCAGTTTACTGATATCGCCAATACCGCAAACACCGCAGATCAGTGAAAAAGTCACCAGCGGCACGACAAGCTATTTTCAGCAGATTGAGGAAATAGCGCCGACGGCATGAAATAAACCGTTGACCAGAAAGTTCTGAATAAATGTAATGTCAGGCGTAAATGCATTGATCAGGCTGCCCAGCGTAAGCCCGGCAAGCATCCAGATCAGCATTTTTTTCTGTCAAAGTCATAACAGTTGCGATTAAATTACCCCGGATTGCCAATGATGCAGTCGTCTGGGGAGGAGCCTGGACGGCTATTGATGGATATCATGCTATTGTATATTCAAACTAATCACCTTAAGCACCGAATCAATGATATGGAGAATAATGAACAAAGAACGTCTGGCCAGGTTTGAGGAACTGATCCACGAAGAGCAGGATATTTTACTCGTCTTGTCAGTGATTTATATTCCGATCCGGCAAGGTTACTTTCAGAGCTGTTAAAGAGTTCAGGATGTGTTTCTGTCAGTGCGGCGAACAGCATCGGCAAGTCAATGCGTGACAAACTGTATGATCTGGGCTTTGTATCGTTGACCAGTTGGCTGGTGGTACTGCCCTGACGATATTGCGGATACCTTGTTGCTCAAAGCCTCAGAACGACCCGGATGGCTGGAGTGCCTGGAACGTATCGTCAAAAGTCATACACCTTACATGCCGGACGAATTCGGTTATCAAAAACCATACGTTTACTGCGGCTATACGTTTATTACAAAAAAGAACAGGAATTTCTGCTGGAATATGAGCGAATCCGGCGAACCGATCCATCTTATTGCATGCAATTTATTCAGCAATTTTTTGACCATGACTTTAATCAACCGTGGTTTGAAACATTGCCGGAAACATTTAAACTGCAACTGCTGCTCGATTACTTCGCCTTTCGGCTGTTATTGATTGAAAATGACAGGGTTTTATATCAACTATTGAAAAAACCTTTTTGCCTGTAAACAGCCAAATAAAGATACTGTTAATCTTTTTGTCAAAATCTGTCTGCTGCGCGGTGATCTGGAAGGCATTGGGAAGTTGCTGAATGATCAAAGCAACGCACTGGCTGAGGCGCTACTGGGCGCGCTATATTTTCTACAGGATCAAAAATGACGCCGCGATTGAACGCTTTCAATCAGCGCTGACACGCTTCAAAAAAAGAGACGGGCAGACGCAATGTCAGCATTGACGGGTATTTAGGGTTATTTTTTTCAACTGGCTTTATTTCGCAGTCAGGCAAGAGAACATCTGGACTCTGCTGCGCAAGCAGTTGCAGTTGGCGATAAAGCATCAAGGTGAAGCATCCGGTTTTGCCAAGCTGGCAATCAGACTACTTTATGTGCTTGATATTTATCAGGGTAGAAAACAATTTGATTTGCCGGATAAGAACATTCTCTTTGCTATGGATAGGGATAGTCCTTATTTTCTCCTGCTTCAAATGCTGATGCTTTACTGGCTGGATAAAACCGCCAGTCTGGAAAGTCAGTATGAAAAGCCATCGACAATCTCAAAACGTATTGTCGGCTGGCGGAGCAGAACGATTATTTCTGGTATGCGCGGTGGGTTCAAATCTGCTTGACCGGCTCCATGCCGCTGACCCTGAAACAGTCATGATCGCGCAAAAATATAAAAATTCAACATTCAACGCGATGATTGATCTGATTCCACGCGTCGAAGACTGGAAGCGTGCATTGAATGCTTTGACGTTACTCGGTGAACAGAAAACGTTTGGCAACGACGCCGTATCCGCGTCACACAAACAAACGCGCATGATCTGGATGATCGATCTCGATGATGATGGTCATGCAAACCTGTATCCGAGAATGCAGCGTCTGAATAGTACTGGTGGGTGGAGTAGGGGCGTCCGGTGGCCGTCAAGCGACTGCGCCAGAAAATCGAGGATTTTGATTATCTGACCGAACAGGATAAGCGTATTTGCAACCACATCGAAGTTGAATACGAAGATGATTACTACAGTTATTATCGCCGCGAAATCTTTGTACTGAGAGAACGCGCCGTGGTCGAGGCTGCCGGACATCCCAATGTGTACTGGAATTCGGAGGGCAGGGTTGACAGGCCGGTGCGCATAGCGATAGCGGAATTACAGCTTGCCGTGATTGAACAAAAACGATAATCTGCTCATTCAACTTGTTCCTTATCCACAGCCGAACCGCCAGTATGTATTTGAAAGAACAGCATCGGATGACTTGCTGGTGTACAAGACCGATCCACAGCACCGTGAAGTAGCATCCGTTCTCGGGCAGAATGGACTCAAGGTTCCCAAACAGGCCAGACAACAGGTTATCGATGCGATATCTGGCATTGCATCGATGCTGACAATACAATCCGAGATTGGCGCGCATTCAGCGCAGGCCGATACAGTCGAAGCCGATGGCCGCTTGCAGATTCATTTGCAGAACCGCTGGGAAGCGGTCTTCAAGTTGAGATCTTCGTGCAGCCATTTGCATCGGCGGCGGCCTGGTTTATAAACCGGGCAAGGCGGAGCGACCGTGCTGGCGGAAATTGATGGCGTGCGTTTTCAAACCATTCGCAATCTTGATCAGGAACAGGCATTTTTTGATCAGGTTATCGATAGTTGTCCCGGCCTGTATGATACGGCAACTGCGAAATGGCTGCTGGATGATGCGGAAACGGCGCTGGAAGTTTTACTCGTAGTTGCAGCAACTGGGTGATTTTGCCGTGTTGAAGTGGCCGCAAGGTCAATCGATCAGAATCAGCCGCGAAACCGGTTTGTCGCACGCGCATTTTTCAGTGCGCAAAAACAATGACTGGTTCACGCTTTCGGGTGATGTTCGGGTTGACGAGGCGCATGTTATTGAACTTCAAAACCTGATGACATTACTATCCGCATCCAGTGGATTCGGTTTATCAAACTTGACGACGGACAGTTCATCGTTTTGACCAATGAACTGCGTCAACGACTGGATGATCTGGCTGGATTGGGCAGCAGGAAAGGTAATGATTTGGCGTTTCATCCGCTGGCCTCATGGACGCTGCACGATCTTACCGAAGGTATGAATATCCATGCCACCAGGCAGTGGCGCGAGCAGCAAAAACTGGCCGAAACGGATGATCTGCACCCACAGTTGCCATCGACCTTCCAGGGAGAATTGCGCGACTATCAATTAGAAGGTTATCAGTGGTTATCCCGGCTGGCGTATCTGGGCGCCGGCGCATGCCTGGCCGACGACATGGGACTGGGTAAAGCAATCCAGTCGCTGGCATTGATTCTGTCCGCGCGCTGCCGATGGACCGACACTTATTTTAGCGCCGACTTCGGTCTGTAATAATTGGCTCGAAGAGGCGCAGCGATTCGCGCCGACCTTGAATGTCTGTTATTTTGGCAGCGGCGACCGGCAAAAATGCTGGATGATGCAGGGTCTTTGACCTCATCATTTGCAGTTACGGGTTGTTGCAAACCGAAGCCGAGCGGTTGAAACAGAAGTATTGGCATACCATTGTGGCCGATGAAGCGCAAGCGATTAAAAACCCGGCGACACAACGGTCAAAAGCAGCGATGGCGTTGAAAGGCGGCTTTAAAATGATCACCACCGGTACGCCAATTGAAAATCACCTGGGAGAGTTGTGGAATGTGTTTCATTTTATTAATCCCGGATTATTGGGCTCTCTCAGTGAATTCAATGCACGCTATGCGCTGGACATCGAGAACAAACGTGATTCCGGCGTACAGCGTCGTCTGAAAAGATTATTGCAGCCCTTTATTCTTCGCCGGTTGAAGCGAGACGTGCTCACAGAGCTTCCCGCGCGCACCGAAGTCACTTTGCATATCGAATTGAGTGAAAAAGAACGTCACTTTTATGAAGCACTGCGCCGGAATGCGCTGCAATCCATTGAAGCGTTGCAAAACAGATTCACTCGGGCGGTCAACAGCACTTGCAGGTGCTGGCGGAAATCACCCGGTTGCGTCGCGCATGCTGCAATCCACGGCTGATATCCCCGGAAATAGATATCAGCAGCGCAAAGTTGCAGGCTTTTGAGGAGCTTGTTGATGAGTTGATCGATAATCAGCATAAAGCGCTGGTATTTAGTCAGTTTGTCGCGCATCTGGCCATTGTCAGGGAGTTACTGGACAACAAAGGTATCGCATATCAGTACCTGGACGGCGCGACCAGTCTGCCGAAGCGCAGGAAAGCCGTGAATGCATTTCAATCCGGGCAGGGGATTTGTTTTTGATCAGTTTGAAAGCGGGAGGCGCTGGTTTGAATCTTACCGCAGCGGATTATGTGGTGCATATGGATCCCTGGTGGAATCCAGCAGTCGAAAACCAGGGCATCCGATCGCGCACATCGCATGGGACAGAAACGGCCGGTCACTATTTATCGCCTGATCGCCAAAGATACCATTGAAGACAAAATTGTCGCACTGCACAAACATAAACGCTGATCTGGCTGATAGCCTCCCTGACGGATGGCGATGTCAGCGGCAAGATGTCAATCAGGGATATGCTGGAATTACTGGAACGCATGAAGCGTAATCTGAAATCAATTGAGGAAAATCGTTTATTCAGTACGCAAGGCTTCAACCGGATTGAGCCGGGCTGCGCGCATCGCGGGTAATACGCCCGCCGCCAGCCCAATGACCATGGATAATGTCAGCGCGCCAAGAACATAGTTCCAGGGGATATATACTGGAAGATTGGCGATAAAAATCTTTCAGTAGCCATGCAATGCCGGTGCCGATTGTCAAGCCGGTCAGGCCGCCCAGCGTTGACAGTACGGTGGATTCGATCAGAAATAAAGTGCGAATGCGCCCCCCGTGTCGCACCCAGCGCGGTGAGCAAACCGATTTCAGCGATACGCTCCGCAACTGCAATATGCATCAGCGTTACCATGCCGACGGCGCCGACCAGTAATGAAATGCCACCCAATGCAGCCACGGCGAATTTCAATACATTGAGCACTGTCGATAGCGTGCTGAGCAATTGCTGTTGCGGCTTGACGGTAAAATCTTCGCGCCGTGACGCGCGATCAGAATATTCTTGATATCTTCAACGACAGCATCGACCGGTGCTTCGGGTCTGTAAGAAACATTGATCTCCATGACTCTCTTCGCGGTTGAAAACTTCCAAGGCGCGAGTTGTCGGAATGAAAACGGTATCATCCAGATCAAAACCCAGCACATGCCCTTTCGATGCCATGACGCCAATAACGCGGAAACGTGAGCCGCCGACCTGTATGATTTCCCCCAGCGGATTCCTGCCGCCAAAGAGTTCGTTGTGCACTTTTGCGCCCAGAACAGCATAAGCGCGCGGATTGCGTGGATCGTCAGCCGGCAGGAAGTGGCCAATTTCCACTTGCATATTAAATGCGCGCGAGAAATCGGGGCCTTGTCCGTACACTGTGACACGTCTGCTCAATCCCCGGCGCGTATTTCTGCGTTGCCGATCACGCTGGCATTGGTGAATTGGCGTATAACGCGAGTGCTGCATGGCAAGCGCATCATCAATGGTCAGAATCCGCGCGTTGCCAATCGCACCCAGCGATCCGCCGTGTGTCGTTATTTTACCCGGTGTTATGGTAATGATATTCGTGCCGAATTGCGTAAATTCGGACAGTACGAAACGTTGTATACCGTCTCCAATGGCGGTCAACAGAATAACGGCGGCAATGCCGACTGCGATCCCTGATGCGGATAAAACCGTACGCAGCCGATGCGCATTCAGGGAACGAAAAGCAAAATAGAATGTATCAACGGTTTTCATTTTCTGCTTAATGCTAATACGGCATCCAGGCGTGCAGCCCGGTTTGCGGGAATTACGCATGCCAGTATGCCCGTTGCCAGAGCAACCAGAATGCTGGCCAGTATTGCCCATGCGGGCGCCCATGCCGGCAGCTGCGGGAAAGTCAGGCGCAACATGAGACTGCCGGTCTGACCAAGAAAAACCGGTTACCGCGCCGGCAAATGACAGGCATAGCGCTTCAGTGAAAACATGAGGCGAATGTCCTCCGCGCGTGCGCCAATTGCTTTTAACAGTCCGATCTCGCTCGTGCGCTGGGTCACGGCAACCAGCATGACGTTCATGATCAGAATGCCCGCGACAATCAGACTGATTGCGGCGATGCCTGCGACTGCCAGCGTCAGTGCGTGCAGAATACGATCAAACGTCGAAAGTATCGCGTCCTGCGTGATGACAGTAACATCTTCTTCGCCATCATGACTTTGCTTCAACATTTCCAGAATGGCCAGCTTTGCCGGTTCAATCTCATTGTGGCTGGCGGCTTCGATCAGAATACGAAACAATGATGTTGTGTTGAATAGCGATTGCGCCTGTTCCACAGGAATGATCACGATCTCATCAGAGTTGAATCCCATGGATTCACCCTGTGGCGCCAGTACGCCGGTGACTCGGAACCGGTTCCCGCCCAGACGGACGCGTTGACCGATGGCTTGTTGCTGTGGAAGAATTCCTGCGCCAGTTTGGCGCCAAGCACAATCTGCGCACTGCTTCCGGAGCCGTGGGACAGAAAGCTGCCCTGCACCAGTTCCATATGACGGATCGGTATCAGATTGGCATTGCTGCCCAGTACGGTAACTTCGCGAAGCCGGTTCGCGGCGGACAATTCCGCTTCGCCAACATTGAGCGGCGCATAGCGTTTGACTTGTGGTAATCGTCCCAGCAATTCGGCATCCTTCAGTGTCAAATCACGCGGTGTCTGTCCCAGGACGGCACCTGGAAAAGCGCCCGATGTTTCCGCGCGGCCCGGAAGGACAACCAGCAAATTGGTGCCGATTGATGAAAACTGATTGACAATGTAATTGCGTGCGCCATCACCGAGTGCGGTGAGCACGATAACTGCGGCAACGCCCAAGGCCATGGCAAGAATGATCAGCGCTGAGCGTAGTCGATAACTGAAAATGGTTTTGATGGATAACTGGAACGTATCAACCAGCGTCATTTGTGGTCTTTGTTAATGACTGAAATGCGATTTTCGCCTTATCCAGAATTTCATGTTCTGGAACCTGACAGACTGTTAGTGTTTTGCCTGTATTCCAGGATGCTTTTGCAGAATTCGCATGATTGCGGTCTTGTTTAGAAAATATCGAGTTTTTCTGTTGAAAAGACTATGCACCGCAATTGTGAACAACGACTGGTTTATCAGTGGCGGGAGAGAGGGATTCATAAAATTCTACCAAGGCCGCATGGATAAACAATCCTGATTCTTAAAAATCAAAAGTTACCCGTAAAGTTACCCACATTTCAGCAATGTACCCATACTTTAGGAGGTAGCAAAATGACACAATCCAAACAGAAACCAGTATCAGTTTATATCAAAAAAATAGCCAGTGGGAATTATCAGCTATTCACTGCCACAGGTCTGGCGCTACCGGTTCACCATTCAGACCATTATTCACGCCTTGAGGCGCAGCAGGCAGCACGTAGCCTTAATGCTTCTATTATCCTGGAGGTTTAATCATGAAAAACGATATTTGCGACGTATACAGCGCACTAACTGAACTCTATGAACGCGGTCGTTAATGAAGACTGCGTTAGGTGCGGTACCATCGAGTGACCGCACCTGTTTTCTATGGTGCAACTTTGCACTATTGCTCTTCGTGGTTTGCGTGAGTTTTAGCGGATTTTGCAAGGTTGCCAAAATCGCTAAAGTTTGCAATTCTGTCGCCTGCTGTTTTTTGAGGCATCTCAACCGCCTGCGCAAT
The DNA here is from genome assembly GCA_041398805.1 of Planctomycetaceae bacterium. GTDB lineage: Bacteria > Planctomycetota > Planctomycetia > Planctomycetales > Planctomycetaceae > Polystyrenella. Next base: position 12,859 of record JAWKUC010000042.1, read on the forward strand.
CTCTTCCTGAGAATAATAAGCCAGGTACATGTCTATGAGGATAGTGACTTATAACGGTTATAAGTCACTATCCGATCGGACAGTGAGAAATAACTCCTCGCGCGCGTACGACAAAATTGTGTGTTTACGTTGGAAGAAAGGCTACGTACGGTACTTTAGGCTGGTCACTCTGGAGATTCTTGATTGGGGGTATGATTGCCTCGCGGGCGAAGGAAAGGCGACTATCAACATTAAAACAGAATACCGATGTGGAAAATTTGCCACCACGGGACGATACCAGCAAAACCCGCGACGAATTATCAAAGCTGGCCGGTGTTTCTAGCCACCAATGCAGCGATACGTTAAAACAATACCTGGATTGCAACCATGCAACCGCTTATACCGCGCTTTGGCGGCTTCTATTGTCTCTTTGCTTGATATGCGGCCCCGTACCAATACAGGCTTAAATCCATTCACGCGCTCTTCTAGTGCGTTTAAACGTGATTCAAGATTTCTTGACATGTTGTTGCTCCAATTTTTTAATACGTTCTTCCAAATCATGGTCTCTTTGCTTGATGTCTGCAAGCAGACTGTCAAGTGCTTTTTCCAAAAAACTAAAGTGGCGCTCGAATGCTTCCAAAGCTTGCTCGATTGCTTCCGCTCGATTGCTTCCCAAGGATCCTCCACTATCCTCCACTGGATCCCCGCCGATGGCGGTATATACTTTTTCGAGGGTCAGGAAGCAGATCAGGCTTTTTTTACCGACTCCAAACTCTTCCACTATTTGATTTATTTTATCTACCTTCTGCACGGGCGGTAAGTTACCGCTGTTTCCCCATGCTGCCAGAATTTTTTCTTTTAGTTCTGGAGTGTATTTTGTTATGTAAGTTTTGATTTTATTCATTTCTTTTTTCTTTAATTTGGCTGGCTGGCGAAAGAGTTGTTTGAAGAAACAGGCATTAATAAATCAATTGATCTTGATGGTCAAGAGGTTTAATCATGAATAAGTGAAATTTGTGGTGATTAGCTGCGCTCGTTTCTGTCGAGGGCACCTATTTTTTATGGGTGCAACGTTGCGCCCTTATTTCTCTGCGGTCATCATTAACGGCCACCTGGGATCCAGCAAGTTCACAGCGCGGGCGAAGGAAAGGCAAGAATCAGGTATTAATCAATATAGCCCTGTGGCAAATTTGCCACAAGGCGAAACCAGCAAAACCCGTGACGGATTATAAAAGCTGTCAGGTGTGTCAGCCATTAATGCAGCGATACGTTATGACTGTATGCGGATTAACGCCATGCAGCCGCTTATATCGCGCTATGGCGGCTTCAAGGCTTTCTTTGCTTGATATCTTTGTACACCATTACAGGTTTAAATCGCTGTACGCGCTCTTCTAGTGCGTTTAAACGTATTTCAAGATTTTTAGACATGTGACTCACCAGTTAAAATTGACTACTTCACGATTTCCGCCTTCTTTCGATGCGTCAACAGTCACAAGCTCAATTGCTGGCGTGTTATCGGTGAATGGTATGTTATGCTGCGCTTCATATCGTTTCTTGGCTTCTTCAAGCGTTTCTTTTCCACGCCAATAAACCAACCCTGGCACAAAGTCATTTGCTTGTATGCTTTGCTCTAAGGTTTCGATTCGCTTTTCTAATGTGTCCATTACTGTACCCCTAGTTTGGAAGATAGCCCGCTAATTGCTTGAGCGCGTTATCAACGTCATGCTGCTTGTCCGGTGCTGGCATGTTTTGGCTTGCCGCGAATCTAACAGTCAGTTCGTGAAAAAAGCTCGTTAATGGATCGTTTGCAAGTGATTCAAGCCGTTCAATTCGTGTTTCAAGATTTTTTGACATGTTGTTGCTCAATTTCTTAATCCGTTCTTCAAGGTCACTATCCCGAATCATACCGGCCAATGCTTGCAGGATATACGTTAATCGGCCTGCGTCCTGTGTGGACATGCGCCCGGCCTTTGCGTCCTCGTAAACCTTTTGAAGCTCACGCCGTACTTCCCGGATCGAACCAAGACGTAACCGGGTAGAACGGACAGGGTTCGCCGGTATCAGTTCGCCCTCAACCGCTTTCGTCATATTTTCGTTACCTGAATCAGCCATTTTAAATTGAATTTGAACTGCTGCGATTTGGAATCCCCTATACAGAGCATAGGGTTTCTATTTTTTCGCCTTGAAACCCTATAGGGTTTGTCGCTCTACCCTTACTTTTGATGTCATAATTTGCGCGAACGATCTTCTTTTTCCGTTACTGATTTGTTGATTAATTCCCAAAAGTTGCGCGTAGGGTAGAGGGTCTTTGCGGATCGCGTCACGCACACATGGCCAGATTGGCGATTTCATCACTGGATCGTTTGCCAGCCAGCTTAAAACCAGTTGTTCAATGCCTTCCTTTTGTTTGCCTGCAAGGTATTTACTCTGATTCCTGCTTAAACCATGATTAACAGCAACATCATCATAAAATCGGTTAATCAGCCGCATTAGATTACCTTTGCCGCCCACGATGTCACTACCCTGCATTTTGCCATTAACCAAAGGCAGAATCAGCGCGTGAGCATGTGGCGCACTTTCATCAAGATGAATATCGAACGACAACAAGACACCCGGAATATTCTGCTTTGTCCATTTCATGCAATCCTGAAAGAATGGCCGGGTGTCTTGTTTATGCCGATTTATAGGCAGGCTGAAAATGATTTCCAACGCCATCACCTGATTCTTGCGTGTTTTATCGATGCCAGCCTGCACCATCAAAACTTTGGCGGTACGGTCGATTTCTTCAGCCGTTGCCGGGTCTGTCAGTGAATAGTTCAACCGCGTTTTGAGCGCGTTAATATTCGCGCCCGCACCACGTTCAGCCTGCGTTTCACGTTTGTTGTGTTTTGCGGCTTTCAGAATACCGGTTTTGTTGTTCACCGTACCCAAACGGACAAGGAAGCCGGACGCCATCGTCTAACCATCCGCCAATCGGGACAAATACACGTACAGCGACCACAACTCGAACAAGCTGAGTGAGGCAAGATCGGCGCTGATTCCTAAGTGAGAAAAGCGAACAATTAAAAATTCAAGGCGTTCCAGCCATACGTCATGCGCGTCAGTAAGCATGGCTTATTCCCCTGAACGATAATTCACAGGATCGGAAAGCCATCTATGCAATTCTTGATTATCGTAAAACGTACAACGGACTCCCAGCCGCTCGGGCTGTGGCGCTCGTCCTTGCTTACTAAGCTGGCGGAATCGCTCCCTTGAAACAGGGCAGAATTGTTTGAACTGTCTGAAGCGGGATTTGCCGGATAATGGCAGAACGGCGGGGTTTTGAATCTGTTGTTTTGTTGCCATGCATTGACCTCCTCATTGATTTAAAAGAAAAAATCACCAATGAGCGGTTTTTGACACAACTATGACTTGAGTAAACAACTATCTACAACAATCTACACAAATCAAGAAAACGTATTGACGTAATCAAACTTACATGTCAATATTTGTTAACTATTGCTAAACATAGTTAGTATCAGTACCGCCAGCCCGCGACAGATTGCCGTCTTCGCGGGCTTTTCCCGTTGGTGCACAGGATTGGTTCAGAATATCGAAGATCGCCAACTGTTGCAACTCAATTCATACGGCTTTTTCAAATTTAGCCACATATCACTAAATATTTATTATTTTTGTCATATTTATAAGCTAATTTCGTCCAAATAATCCGCCCATTCCTGCATCATCCTGGCTCTTTGATCCAAATATAGCGCGTGATTGTAAGCCGCGCTTACTGTGTCCCTAGGACTGTGTGCAAGCTGCAATTCGATATATTCATGGTTATAACCACGCTCATGCAGGATCGTTGACGCTATCCCTCTGAATCCGTGGCCGGTCATGCGTCCGTGATAACCTAGCCGGTAGAGTGCATACAGAATTGTATTGTTTGACATGGTCTTGCCGTCTCTGCGTTCGGAAGGGAACAGCAGAATATCATCAAGCGCCAGCGTGCGAAGTTCGTTTATTAACGTTAATGACTGGTTGCTTAACGGGAC